>NZ_JAIRAU010000055.1 GCF_020073745.1 Nannocystis pusilla | reverse complement strand
GTTCTGAGAGGGCACGCGCCGCTCGCCTGAGGCTCGCCGCAGGCGCCTGTCCGGAGAGCCAGGTACGAGGCGGTGAGCAGGTGCGGCTCAGTAGACCGCGCCGTGGAGGGTGAAGCGCAGGCGCGTGAGCGAGAGGGCCCCGCTGCCGCCGGAGGCGAAGATCCGCAGGCCCTGGAACTCATTGTTGTCGACGATGCAGGTGCCGAGGTCGACGCCGGTGCTGTGGATCGACCAGTCGTTGGCCATCATGCCGACGCCGCCGCAGTCGTTGAGCTGGTTCTGCACGGTGAAGGTCACCGACGAGCCGACCGAGTAGCTGCGGCCCTGCACGCACACGGTCGCGTAGTCGTAGGTGAGGCCGCCGATGCCGAACATGATCTGCAGCGCGCCGTTGCCGTCGACGATGGCGACCTTGCCGATCTGGTCCTGCGTGACCTGGACGTTCTGCCAGATGTCCCACACCTCCGGCCACGACTCGCCCTGCGGGGCCCACTCGGCCTCGCCCCACCCGGGCGTCGGCGAGTAGGTCCAGTCGGGGTTGGTCGAGGTGAAGGCGCCGGTGTAGTCGATCTCGAGCCAGACGCCGTCCGATGCAAAACCGCACGGATCGGCGGCCGGGGTCGGGGTGCAGTCGTCTTCGCAGCCGTCGCCCGGGATCTTGTTGCCGTCGTCGCACTGCTCGCTGCCCTCGACGACGCCGTCGCCGCACTCCGGCGGGGCGGGCGGTCCGCACAGGCCGGCGTCGCACTCGAGCCCGGGGCCGCAGAGGTCGTCCTGGCCGCAGGGACAGCCGTCCTGTCCGATCGGACAGGGCTCGCCGGTGGTGCCGTCGCCGGTGCTCGTGGAGCTGGTGCCGTCGCTGGTGCCGGTGGTGGCGACGGCGGTGGTGGCGTCGCTGGCGCCCGTATCGCCGCTCGTGTCGGTCGCGGAGGTGCCGCTGGCGGGCTCGCTGGTGCCCGTGGTGCCCGTGGTCTCGTCGGCCGTGGTCGCGCTGGTGGTGGTCTCGGTGCTCGCGGTCACGGACCCGGCGGATGTGGTCGGTGTCGGCTCGCCTGTGTCCCAGTCGGACGTCGACGCGCCGTCGCTCGCGGAGGCCGTGATGCCCGCGGAGGCCGTCGCCGGGCCGTGCGAGGGATCGCCGCAGGCGGCGAGGAGCAGGAGCGGACCGAAGCGATACGGGCGCATGGCGGCGGAGGATAAGGGGTGGCTCCGGAGCACGCGAGCCGAGAATCGCGCTGTTTGCACCAGCCGACCCCCGGCCTGCGCAGCACTTTGGTCGCGCGCAGCGGGTCCATGCTACGTTGGGTCGCACGACGGCACGCAGGCGCGGGCCGATCTCGCGCACCAGGACTCGCTCCACGGGCCCCTCCGGCCCTGACTTGCTTCACGGGCCTCCGGCCCTGACTGCTTCACGGGCCTCCGGCCCTGATTCGCTCCACGGGCCTCCGGCCCTGACTTGCTTCACGGGCCATCGGGCCCTGATTTCGCTTCCGCACCGAGGGCACGATGCCGGTTAAGAGATCCATCCCCGCATCCGGGACAGACGCCCTGATCGGCCAGACGATCGGCAGCCACTACACCCTGCAGCGCGTCCTGGAGCGTGGACCGCGGGTCCAGGCGTTCATCGCCACCCACCGCACGATGCACCGCACCGTCGTCATCCAGCTGCTGGCCGCGTCGTGGGCCGACGGCTCGCCCGCGGCCGCGCGCTTCGACGAGCAGGCCAAGGCGCTGGCCACGCTGGAGCACCCCAACATCGCGGCGGTGCACGACCACGGGCGTGAGTCCGGCCGGGTGTGGGTGGCCGTCGAGTTCGTCGAGGGCGAGACGCTGGCCGAGTACGTGCGGCAGATGGGCCGGCTGCAGCTCGAGGCGTTCGTGCCGATCGCGGCGCAGGTGCTCAAGGGGCTCGGCGGCGCGCACGTGCGCCGGATCGTCCACGGCGACTTCAACGCCAATCAGGTGATGCTGGTCGAGGAGCAGGGCCGCGCCAACTACGTCAAGCTGCTCGACCTCGGGATCTCGACGCTGCTCCAGCCGCCCGACGGCAGCGACGAGGACGCGCCGATGGTCGGCGAGCCGGCCTACCTCGCGCCCGAAGTCATCATGAACAAGCCGGCCGACGCGCGCTCCGACGTGTACGCCGTCGGCGTGCTGTTCTATCACATGCTGAGCGGCCGGCTGCCGTTCGAGGGCGACAGCCCGCGCGACGTGCTGCACAAGCACGTCAACGCCAAGCCGGTCCCGCTCGAGACGGCGCTGCCGCCCGACCACGGCGTGCCCGACGAGCTGATCCACCTGATCCACGACTGTCTGGCCAAGAACCCCGACAACCGGCCGAACGACGCCAACGAGATCGTCGAGCGGATGATCGACTGCGTGCCGGCGGCGATGTTCCGCCTGCCGGTCGCGGCCCCCCGCGCGCGCTCGGCGGCCAAGGAGAACCTGTCCCGCGGGCCTGGTGCCGGCGACGTCGAGGCGGCGCAGGACCGGGCCCGCTCGGCCACCCTGGCCGCCGCCGTCGAGGCCAGCGGCTCGCGCCCGATCCCGGTCATCGAGCCGCACCCGGCCGCCGAGGCCCACCCCGAGCCGAGCTCCGGCGGCGGGTCGGGCTGGATCTTCGCGCTGCTGGCGATCGTCGGCGTCGGCGTCGGCGTGTACTTCTACCTCGAGAGCCAGAAGCAGCCGATCGCGCCGCCGCCGATCGCCGCGCCGCAGGAGGTCCCGTCGCCGCAGAGCGCCGCCGGGCTGGCCAAGGCGCAGGAGTTCGAGGAAGCCGGCAAGCTGCAGGAGGCGCTCGCGGCCTACGAGGTCGTGCTCGTCACCGACCCGAACAACGCGCAGGCCAAGGAGCGTCAAGCTGCCCTGAAGGCCATGCTCCAAGAGGCAGACGCGAAGGCCCAGCAGCCGCCGCCCGACGAGCCGCCGCCGGAGACGAAGGTCGAGACGCCGCCGGAGACGAAGGTCGAGCCGCCGCCGGAGACGAAGGTCGAGACGCCGCCGGAGACGAAGGTCGAGACGCCGCCGCAGCCGCCCGCGCCGGTGGCGATCCAGGTCGAGGCCACGCCCAAGGCCGAGGTTTTCGTCGACGGGGTGTCGAAGGGCAAGACCCCGCTCGCGCTCGAGCTGCCCCCGGGGCCGCACCAGTTCGAGCTCAAGGCCAAGGGCTTCGATACCCACGTCGAGACGCTCGAGGTCGCGGCCGAGGGCCAGAAGGCGCTCAAGGCCAAGCTCAAGCGCAGCGATCGCAAGAGCTTCCGCGACGAGGAGAACGCCGCCTCCGAGGAGCTCGATCCGGAGGAGGGCGTCGGCACCAACATCGAGATCACGCGGCCCAAGAAGGGCGGCTGAGCGCCGCACGGCCGCTGCGAGCGTGCGCGCTGGTGGATGGACCTGGCCGAGGGGGCGGGTTCTTCCGGACATGTCCTGCGGGACATGTTCCTCGGCGATAGGCGCGATCCGTGGAGCCGGAGGTCGAGGCGCGCAGGCGACGGCCGCGAGCGGCCGGCTTCACACCCTCAGACCGCGGCTCTGGCGGTAGCGCTTGCAGAGGTCGCCGCCGGCCTCGACGCTGCGGCACGGCAGCGGTCGCTCGCGATAGATCTCGCAGCGCACGCGCGCGCCGATCCGCCCGCGCAGCGCGACGCAGCGGCCGTCGGGATGGAGCCGCAGGTGGGCGCCGCCGTCCTCGTCGCGGACCACCAACTTGCGCACGAGATCGGGGCGGCGCCACAGCGGCGCGTCGGGGTCGACCTCGATGTACTGCGAGAAGCCCTCGGCGCGGTTCTCCGGGGTGTTCTGACAGCAGGCCCCGCAGCTCAGGCAGTCGTAGCGGGCCACGGCGACTAGCCTCGCTCCTGCAGGCGCCCGGCGGTCGACGAGCTCACGGGCGTCGGTGCGCCGACGACCTCGGCGGTCTCGCCGCGACAACACTCCTCGAGGTTGGTGCCGCAGCGGACGCACTGGCCGTGGCCGTGGACCCACACCAGCGCGAGTGGTTGACCACACCAGGGACAGCGCCGGTCGCACGCCGATTGCACGCGCGCACGGTAGCGTCGCCGCGCAGGCTTGTCGACCCGCCGGCTGCCGAGCTCGCGCCGCGCGCCGCGGCGTGTGGCAAGCTCGCGGGGCATGCCGGCCTTCGTCGATCACTACCGCGTCCTGGGTGTCACGCCGACCGCCTCGGAGGCGGAGATCCGGCAAGCCTTCCGCCGCGCGGTGCACCGCCACCACGCCGATCGCAACCCGCACGACGCGGCGGCGAGCGAGCGCATGCGGGCCATCGTCGCCGCGCGCGACGTGCTGTGCGAGCCGCAGGCGCGGGCCCGCTTCGACCTGGCCCGCGCCGGGCAGCGCGCCGTCGACCCGCTGGCGGACCCGCTGATCCGAGCGACGGCCCGAGCGTGGGGTCAGGCCCCGCCGCCGAGCCCGCCGCCGCCGTCGCCGCCGGTCGAGGCGTTCGGCTGGGCCGCGGCCGCCGTCGTCGGTGCGGCCGGGCTGGCCGCCGCCCTCGGCCTGTCGCTGCTGGCCGCCGCCGGCCTGGCGACGTCGGTCCGCGCGCGTCGCCGGCCGTGATCTGCGTGTCGCCGGGAGCATGTCTTCTCGGGCATGTCTTCTGAAGCATGTCCTTTCGGCATGCTCCTGGGGACACGTGAAGGTCGGGTTGCGACGGACGCCGGGCGGGACTGTTCTGGACATCAGGTATTCCAGAACAGGAACTTTTGGACAGATCGATGCCGGCGCCGGCCTCGGCGAAAGCCCGGTGGCAGGAGAGATCGGGGCCCGGCGGAGCCCGTGGTTTGCAACTCGTCGCGCCTCGGCTGCGTCGGCGCCGGGCTCGCCGCGCCGAGAGTGGGCCCGAATCGCCGATCTGCGCCGCTCGGCTGCATAATTGCCCGGCGCGCGCCGGCGCCCGTATAGTCTCGCGCCATGGTGCGCGCCCGCCCCCGAATTCGAACGCTCCTCGGTCTGTCCACCCTCGCCGTCGCCTGCGGCGGCACGCGCGAGCACGTCGTCCGCGACTGTCCGCCCGCGCCGGAGGCGAAGGCCGCCGAGGCCGCCCCGAGCGGGCCGGCGCCGTTCGTCGAGCAGGCGATTGCGCCGCCGGGACAGCACCCGTTCTCGGTCCTCGACCTGCTGGCGTTCGATCGGATCAGCGATCCGCAGGTCTCGCCCAACGGCAAGAAGGTCGCGTTCGTGGTCCGCAAGACCGACCTCGAGGGCAACCGCGGGCGCAGCGACCTCTATGTCATGGGCATCGACGGCTCGGGGCCGATCCGGCTCACCACGGATCCCGAGAGCGAGTCGAGCCCGCGCTGGACCAGCGACAGCGAGACGCTCTACTTCCTCGGCAAGCACGAGGGCACGCAGCAGGTGTTCCGGGTGGCGATCGGCGAGACGCCGACGCGCGTGACCGACTTCCCGGTCGACGTCGGCGCGATCTTGGTCGGCCCCGGCGGCACGCTGCTGTTCTCGGCCGAGGTGTTCCCCGAGTGCGACGGCGCGAACGAGGGTCCGCTCGCGTGCACGGCCGGGCTGGTGCGCGACCGGGCGCGCAAGGACCGTGGCTCCGGCGTGGTGCACAACCGCCTGTTCGTGCGCCACTGGGACCAGTGGAAGGACGGCCGGCGCGCGCAGCTGTTCGCGTGGTCGCCCGGCGGCGGCGGCCAGCCGGTCCACCTCTCGCGCGGCATCGACGGCGACGTGCCGTCGAAGCCGTTCGGCGGCGTCGAGGAGTGGGCGGTCACCCCGGACGGTCACGGCGTGGTGTTCGCGGCCCGCGTCGCCGGCCAGACCGAGCCGTGGTCGACCAACTTCGACCTCTTCTTCGCCCCGCTCGACGGCTCGGCGGCGCCGAAGAACCTCACGCAGAAGAACCCGGCGTGGGACACCCGCCCGGCGTTCTCGCCCGACGGCAAGACGCTGGCGTACGTGGCGATGGCGCGCCCCGGCTACGAGGCCGACCGCTTCAGCCTGGTCCTTCAGCCATGGCCCGAAGGACAGCCGAAGATCCTCACCGGCGACTGGGACCGCTCGGTCAAGGAGTTCACGTGGAGCGGCGACGGCAAGACGATCTTCGCCGTCGCCGAGGACCTCGGCCGCACCTCGCTGTTCGCGGTCGACGCGGCCACGGGGGCGGCGCGCGAGCTGGTGCGCGGCGGGGCGATCCACGACGTCCAGCGCGTCGACGACCGCCTGCTGTTCCTGCGCAACGACCTCTCGCACCCCGACGAGATCTTCACCGCGGGGCTCGACGGCGAGGCCGAGCAGTTGTCGCACCTCAACGACGCCAAGGTGGCCGCGGCCGACGTCGGCGTGGCCGAGCAGTTCAGCTTCCCCGGGCACAAGAACGAGACGGTGTACGGCTGGGTCGTGCGCCCGCCGGGCCTCGCCGAGGGCGACAAGGCGCCGGTGGCGTTCCTGATCCACGGCGGTCCGCAGGGCTCGTACAGCGATCGCTGGAGCTACCGCTGGAACCCGCAGACCTACGCCGGCGCCGGCTATGCGGTGGTGATGATCGACTTCCACGGCTCGACCGGCTACGGCCAGGCGTTCACCGACACGATCCAGGACGACTGGGGCGGCGCGCCGCTGGTCGACCTGCAGAAGGGCCTGGCGGCCGCGCTGCAGCGCTACCCGTGGCTCGACGGCGACCGCGTGTGCGCGCTCGGGGCCTCGTACGGCGGCTTCATGGTCAACTGGATCGCCAGCCAGTGGCAGGCGCCGTTCCGCTGCCTCGTCAACCACGACGGCGTGTTCGACAACCGCATGATGTACTACGCCACCGAGGAGCTGTGGTTCCCCGAGTGGGAGCACCGCGGTCCGTACTGGCAGTTCGGCAAGCAGCACGAGGCGCACAACCCGGCCAACCACGTCGACCGCTGGCGCCTGCCGATGCTCGTCATCCACGGCGGCCTCGACTACCGGATCCCCGAGACGCAGGGCATCGCCACCTTCACCGCGCTGCAGCGCCGCGGCGTGCCGAGCCGGTTCCTGTACTTCCCCGACGAGAACCACTGGGTGCTGAAGCCGGTCAACAGCAAGGTGTGGCACGACAACGTGCTCGCCTGGCTCGACACCTGGCTGCGCGCGCCGGCGGCCAAGCCGGCCAAGTAGGCTGTCCCGACGGACAGGATCATCTGTCCGTTCGGGCAGGCGAGTGAAGCTGTCCCGACGGACAGCTTCGCTCAGACGCGCCGGGCCTGCGACATCGAGCGGGCCGCGGCCGCCGGGCCGGACATGCGCGACGGCGGCTTGGGGGCCAGGAGGGCGGACTGGATCAGCGCGGCGGCGGCGAAGCAGCTGAAGGCGAGCGCGCCGATCAGCTTGGAGACGGGGTCGGTGAGGTCGGTCTGCGCGGTCTTGCCGATCGCCACCAGCCACACGTCGACGACCAGGAAGGCCGCGCCGCCGAACGCCATGAGCAGGTAGGGCAGGGCGATGCTGCCGCCGACGAGCGGGCGTAGCAGCCACACCAGGTAGAGCCCGCCGGCGAACACGATCGCGTCGGACAGGGTGCTGATCCCGCTGGTGATCGCGCCGGCCCACGCGTCGCCGGTGGCCGGCATGCCGCGACTGGCCAGCCCGACGACGTTGTAGGCGATGAAGGCCAGGCCGGCGGTGGCCAGCGAGCCGAGGACCAGCAGCACGCGGGTGCGCGCGCCGCCTGTCCGTTCGGACAGCAGCTCCGAGCTGCCGAGCACGCGGCCGAAGCCGATGATCGAGCCGGCGAAGAAGATGTTGCCGAGGATGAGGAGGATGTTCTGGACCTTGATGTCGGCGAGCGCCCAGCCCTGCCAGGTGGCGACGCGGATCATCGGGATCATCGCCAGCGACAGCAGCAGCACCGTCCACGGCCGTCGCGGCGGGTCGCCCGCGCCGAAGCGGAGCACCACCAGGGCGCACAGCGCGACCGCGATCGCCTCGACGCCGCGGTGCCAGGCGTCGCCGGCGCCGAACAATTCCTCGGCGGCGTAGCGGCCGCCGACGGCGACCAGACAGAGCAGCAGGGCGAGGCCTCGCGGGGCGTTCACGACGGTTCCTCCGTGGCTCCGAGATCGGCGAGCACGCGGACCGTCACCTCGTTGCCGATGAGCGTGCGCAGCATCGGCCGCAGGGTGGTCTGCGCCAGCTCCACGTCGTCAGGCCCGAGAGCGGCGGCGTCCTTGCCGGCCCGCTTGCAGATCATGGCCAGCGCGCGCTTCGCCGTGTGCGGCCCAAGAAGCGGGGTCAGCACGGTGACGACGCGCTCGGCGAAAGGGCCATCAATGGGCTGTACAGGCGGCACAACCGACGCTCTGGTGACGGCGCCGACCACGGCGCCCACGGACGCTGGAGCTTATCTCACCTTGTCGTCGCGTGATCGTCCAGGTCGCCGACGGATCACGACTCGCGCGCATCGCCGCCGTGAGATTGATTCGTAACCACGCGTGCGCACGGCCGGCGCGCGAAGTCGTCAGGTAACGCACGCCTTCGCGCATGCGCGCACAGGTTCGCGTTGGGTAGTCTCCCGCAACCTTTCTAAGGGAGCAGGCATGGCTGCGATCGAGATCCGCGAGGCGTTGACGTTCGACGACGTGTTGCTCGTCCCGGGCTACAGCGAGGTGCTGCCGTCGCAGGTCGAGGTGCAGAGCCGGCTGACGCGCGACATCATGGTCAACATCCCGCTGGTCTCGGCGGCGATGGACACGGTCACCGAGGCCGCGACCGCGATCTGCATGGCGCGTCACGGCGGCCTCGGCATCATCCACAAGAACCTGAGCCCGGAACAGCAGGCTCAGGAGGTGCGCAGGGTCAAGCGCAGCGAGAGCGGCATGGTGGTCGACCCGATCACGGTCACCGCCGAGCAGACCCTGCGCGAGGCGCTCGCGCTCATGCACGCGCACGGCTTCTCCGGCCTGCCCGTGGTCGAGGGCAAGCGCCCGGTCGGGATCCTGACCAGCCGCGACGTCCGCTTCGAGACCAACCTCGATCAGGCGGTCGGGCGCGTGATG
>NZ_JAIRAU010000058.1 GCF_020073745.1 Nannocystis pusilla | reverse complement strand
CGCGGAGCGCCTGATCGCGGCCGGACGCGACCCGGCGACCCCGTCGGCGGTGATCCGCTGGGGCACCCGCGGGATCCAGCGGACGCTGATCGCACCGCTCGGCCAGATCGCCGACCGCGTCGAGGCCGAGAACCTGCGCCCGCCGGCGGTGATGGTGGTCGGCAGCGTGGTCGACCTGCGACGGACGACGCAGTGGTTCGAACGCCGGCCGCTGTTCGGCAAGCGCGTGGTGGTGACACGAGCGCGCCACCAGGCGAGCGAGCTGCTGCAGCTGCTGGCAGCCCAGGGCGCCGATGCGGTGGCGGTGCCGTGCCTCGACATCGCACCGCCGGAAGATCTGGGGGCCCTCAGCGGGGCGGCGCAGACGCTCGACGAGGTCGATGGGGTGATCCTGTCGAGCCCGAACGGGGTGCGGGCGTGGTTCGACGCGCTGGCCGGGCTCGAGCTCGATGTCCGCGCGCTGCACGGGAAGTGCCTGGCGGCGATCGGGACGGGGACGGCGAATGCGTGCTGGGAACGCGGGATCCGCCCGGACATCGTGCCGTCGGCGGCGCGCTCGGAGGGGCTGGTGGAGACGCTGGGGTCGCGCGGGCTGCTGGCGCGACGCTGGCTGCACGTGCGCGCGGACGAGGGTCGCGACCTGATCGGCGAGGCGGTGCGCTCGGCCGGCGGGACGTACCGCCTGGTGATCGGCTACCGGGTGATCCGACCGAAGGTGCCGCAGCTGCTGACGCGCTCGCTGCTGCCGCCGGAGCGCGGCGGCGAGGGCTCGGACGCGATCTGCTTCGCGAGCGGGAAGACGGCCCGCCACTTCGTGGAGACGCTGACGGATGCCCACGGGGAGGCGGATACGCGCGAGATCCTGGGGCGCGCGAAGTTGATCGCGCTGGGCCCGGTGACGGCAGGGGCGCTCGAGTCGATGGGGCTGCGGCCCGACGCGGTCGCAGGGGGACTCACGGACGAGGCGATGCTGACGGCGGTGATCGAGGCGATGGAGCGCGGGTGAGCGTCTTCGACGGGCGGGGCGCGGGGCCGACGCTTGGAGGCGCGGGTCGGCGCTTGGGGGCGCGGGGCCGTGGAGAACTGGGTGACGGCGGGCACGGAGCGGCGGAATGGGTCCCTGGCGAACGGCGGGCCCCTCCCGTTTCACGTGCTCGGCGCTCTCGCTTCGAAGCTGACCTGGCGTTGAGGACAGGTCCGCAGCGCGTGCGCGGGACTGTGCGCCTGCGCGCGGTGAAACGCGGCTCCGTCCCGCCTGCCTTTCCGCCGCTCCGTGCCCGCCTGCGACGGCCGTCGCGGGCCCCGCTCGTCGCCGGGCGAACAGCCAGGCTTCGACGGGGAGGCGGTCGAAGCCGGTGAGTTGGTAGGCGAAGAGCCAGGCTTCGATGGGGAGGCGGTCGAAGCCGGTGAGTTGGCAGGCGAAGAGCCAGGCTTCGATGGGGAGGCCGGAGAGGTGGAGGGTCGCTGGACGAAGATGCTGGTCTTGATGGGTGAGGGTGAGGGGGCGTGGGCGAAGTCGACTGCGAGGAAGGTCGGGAGGATGGCTGGCGATCGGGGGCGTGCAGGCGGCCGCGCGGCGAGGGGGTCGCATCGGGGAGGACGGTGGCCGGGCGTTTGTCCGTGGGCCGCGGGACCGCTATCGTCGGGGGCGATGAGCTTTCTCCGCGAGTACGCGGCGAGCGAGGCCGAGTCGCGCACGGCCCTGACGCTGCGATGGCTGGCGGGGCAGCCGCGCGAGCTGTTCAGCGAGCTGCAGCGCGAGCAGCCGATCTTCTCGACGCCGGGGTTCGTGCTGGTGACCCGCTACGCGGAGACGCTCGAGGTGCTGTCGCGCGGCGATGTGTTTTTGGGACATGCCCTCGAGGCCAGGCGACAGGCGCTGTTCGGCGGGTTCTCGCTCGACGAGCGCGAGGGGCCGCGGGCGGCGGTCGAGGCGGCGCTGATGCGGCTGTGCGTGCGCAACGACGACGCGGACCGGGTGGCGGCGGTGAGCCACGAGGCGGCGACGGCGGCGGTGACGGCGGGGCGCGGCCGCGGCGGGTTCGACGTGGTGACGGATCTGGCGCAGGTGGTGGCGGGCCGGGTGGCGGCGGATTACGTGGGGGTCGGCGGGCCGCAGGAGAGCACGCTGGTGCGCTGGGTCGAGGCGATCGGCCGTGACGTCGAGGACAATCCGACCGGCGACAGCGAGATCCACGAGGAGGCCCGCTCGGCGGTGGCGGAGCTGGGCGGCTACACGGACACGATGGTGGCGTCGCGCCGGGCCCAGCGCTCGTCGGGACGGATGACGGGCGACGATGTGATCGGGCGGCTGGTGGCGCTGCAGAACGTGGCCCACCTGCGGATCGAGGAGCGCCGCCTCCGCGAGGTGCTGATCGGGCTGCTGGTGGCGGGGGTCGAGCCGATCGCGGCCTGCATCGCGCTGGCGCTCGGGGAGCTGCTCGACCGCCCGGGCGCGCTGCAGGTGGCCCGCGCGGCCGCGGCCGCCGGCGACGACGACGGGCTGTGGGCGGTGCTGCGCGAGGCGCTGCGGTTCTCGCCGCCGCGCCGGACGGTCTCGCGGATCTGCGGGCAGAGCTACACCCTGGCCAAAGGGACAGCCAACGAGGTGACGCTGCGGCCGGGCGCGCGCGTGGTGGTGGCGACCGCGGCGGCGTCGTTCGATCCCGAGCGCGTCGACGACCCGGAGCACTTCCGCCTGAACCGGCCGGAGCACCACGACTTCCTGTTCGGCGAGGGTCCCCACGCGTGCCTGGCGAAGTACGTGGCGATCGCGGCGATCCGCGAGGGCTGCAAGGCGCTGCTCGGCTGCGAGTTCCGCCTGGCCGGACCGCTGCGCCGCGACGGCGGGCGACCCATCGCGTTCCCGGTCGAGCTGCTGCCCCTGCGTGCGGCCGGGTGAGGGATGTACATGTCCCTCGGGACATGTCGGTTGTCTGGTCTTCGGGACATGTGATGGGCGGCCAGCGGGCTCAGGCGTCATGGTGAGCGCACCTAGCGCCGAGCGCGGCGTCCCGGCCGGGGGAGTCCGGCGGCAAGCCCGCGGCGAGCCCGGCGATGGCCGAAAAACCGCCCTTGCGACCTGTTCTACGGCGAGGGTGACGACCGGCCGCCGGCGAGAGGATGCGTGCCGCCGCGCACGTGCCATGGAGAAGCCATGACGACAGGGCAGAACACTTTCTCCACGGACATCGCGACCATCCGCAAGCGAGCCCGCGAGCACCTCGAGCAGGGCGCGCTGACCCCCAACTACGGCGGCGACGTCGAGACGGCGATCCGCGTGCTGAACGAGGCGCTGGCGACCGAGATCGTGTGCGTGCTCCGCTACCGCTTCCACGCGGTCACGGCGACCGGCATCGCCAGCGAGGCGGTGAAGGCGGAGTTCGAAGAGCACGCGCAGGAAGAAGAGGCGCACATGCTCTGGATCGCGGAGCGCATCAACCAGCTCGGCGGGAAGCCCAACTTCAACCCGGAGGGGCTGACCAGCCGCTCGGCGTCGCAGTACGTCGAGGGCAAGAACCTGGTCGACATGATCAAGGAAGACCTGGTGGCCGAGCGGATCGCCATCGAGACGTACCGCGAGATGATCCGCTACTTCGCCGAGAACGATCCGACGACGCGCATGCTCCTCGAGCGGATCCTGGCGCAGGAAGAGGAGCACGCGAACGATATGCACGACCTGCTGGTCGCCCACGAGGGCAAGCCGATGCTCGATCACTAGGCGGGGCTCACGCGTAGCTGTCGACGACGCCGCGCAGGTAATCGCCGGTGCGGCGGTCGAGCGCGGCGGTCACCATCGTCAGCGGGCACTCCTCGGCGCCGTCGGCCAGGCGGATGACGGGCAGCCGGTAGTAGACGTTGTCCGCGTCCTCGAGGTCGATGGCCCAGGCGGCGCCGTCGAGCGCGAGCAGCATGACGAGGCCGACGTGACGGGCGGCGGCGTCGAGGACCTCGCGGGCGCCGAGCTTCTGGATCGCGCCGGGATCGCGGTAGCGCGCCAGGAGAAACGACTCGAGCGCGTCGAGCGACTCGAGGTCGACGCCGAGGTCGGCGCCCATCAGTTCGCGCAGCTCGTCGCGAACCTCGACGTCGCGGGCGAGCCAGAGCTGGAAATCTTGCTTCGAGCGGAGGCGCATGATGTCGCGGATGGTATCGAGGACGGTGCGCATCCGATGACGGGCAGCGCGTGTCGGCGCGCATCTCGAGACATGGGTCCTGATGACCTGAGCATGGTCCCGTCCGCAAATCTCACATCGACGCGCCGGGGCGCTCCGCTGGCCTGATGTGTCGTGTGCTACAGTTTCGCGGTTCATGCGTCTGGCCGCCGGTTCAAGGTGGAGATCGGTGCTGGCACTGCTCATCGCAGTGTCGACCGCGCTTCTCTTCGCCTCGGCGCCATGCACGGCCTGGGCGCTGGGACGCAGCGGCGACGACGAGAGCATCTCGGTCAGCCTCCATGACGTCCCCGTCATTTCACGGCAGCAAGACTCGCCCGAGCGCTCGGCTCGCCGTGACGATGAGGACCCGGCCCTCGGCCCGTTCGACGAGCTCCTGCTGGTAGAAGAGCGCGTCTTCGCGGCCTGGCCGCTGCCGGCTCCGTGCACGTTGCACCGCGCTCGCCGAGTGGGCGGGCGGTACGCTCGCGGGCCCCCGACGGCGTCCTGATCGCCTCGTCCCGTCGCCTGCCGCGCGTCACGGCCAATTCCGGCCCGCGTCGGCAGCGAAGGGATCATGAACCGTCAGGACATCGCCGCTCCCTCGTGACACGCATCGCGGTACGCCGCCGAGGCTGTGTCCGGCCGCGCATTGGGCCTTCGCAGGTCCTCCGAACAACCAGCGCCTCCGTTCGCGCCTGGGCCCACGACCGTGGACCCATGGCAGGGCTTTCTGTTGCCTCGCCCTCACACGCATGCTCCCGAGGACCCATCACAAGACTCGAGCCCCCGCCTGCCTCGCTCGCGTGCTCGAGCTGCTCGCCGAGACCGCCGGCCACGAGCTGACGCTCCAGGGGGCCGACGAGGCCGCGCGCAGCGTCCGCTTCGTGGGTGAGGACTGGGTCGAGCCGGTCGCCAGGGCGGCCCGGCGCGCCGGGCTCAAGGCGGCCCGGTTCAGCCTCACGGCCGAGGAGCTGGGCCGCCTGCGCTCGCTCGAGTCGCCGGCGATGACCCGGGTCGGCGAGCGCTGGTTGCTGCTGCTCGGGGCGCGCGGCGGTGTGTTCGAGCTGTGCGTCGCCGACGAGTTCGGCGAGCAGAGGCTGGACCTCGACGGGCGGGCGCTGGCCCGCTGGCTCGCGGAGCACGGCGCGACCTCTCCGGTGGCGTGGCTGGCGATCGAGCCGCGGCTGATGTACTCGGCGCTGTCGCACGCGCCGGGCGGGGCGCGGCGGCTGCTGCGAACCCTGCGGCTCGAGCGGCGGGGGATCTACGCCGTGCTCGTCTACGGGGTCGCCATCGCGGTCGCCTCGCTGGCCGTCCCGCTCGCCACGCAGGCGCTGGTGAACACGATCTCGGCGACCTTCATGGTGCACCAGATCGCGGTCCTCGCGGTGCTGCTGACGATCGTGCTGAGCGCGGTGGCGATCCTGCGGGTGCTGCAGCTCGTCGCCGTCGAGCGGATCCACCGTCGCTGGTGGGTGCGCGGGGCGACCGACTGGATCCGGCGCACGGCGCAGACGTCACGAGCGTCGCGTCAGGTCGCCTCGAACCGCGACCTGGCGAACCGCTTCCTCGACGTCGCGCTCCTGCAGAAAGACGTCGCGGCGCTGCTGCTCAACGGCTCGTCGCTGGTGCTGGTGATGCTGGCGAGCCTGGTGCTGCTGGCCTTCTACCACCCGGTCCTGCTCGCCTTCGACGCGGTGCTGATCCTGGGGATCTGCGTCGTGGTGTTCGTCGGCCACGGGGCGACCGCAGGCGCCAAGCGCGAGGCGACGGCGCGCTGGGCCGTGTTCGCGTGGATGGACGACGTCGCCGGCGGGCGCCTGACCTTCGCCGGCCCGCGCGGCCGCGCGCTCGCGGACACCCGCGGCGAGTTCCTGCTGCGCGACTGGCTCCACGCCCGCGGCGGCTACTTCCGGCGGCTCCTCCGCCACGTCATCGCCGGCGCCGGCCTCGAGGTGCTGGCGACCGTCTCGGTGCTGGCGATCGGCGGCTGGCTGGTGATGAACGGCGAGCTCGATCTCGGCCAGCTGGTGGCGGCGTCGGTGCTGGTGTCGCAGATCGGCGCGGGCGTCGGGCGCCTCGGCCGTCAGCTCGATCCGATCTACGAGGGCATCGCGGCGGTCACGACGATGGGCGAGGCCCTCGACGCCGATCTCGAGCCGAGCGGCGGCGAGGCGCTGCCTCGGCTCGCGCGACCGCTCGAGGTCGAGCTCGTCGACGGCGCCGGCGTGATCGTCCTGTCGGTCGAGGCCGGCGAGCGCGCGGCGCTGGTCGGGGCGAGCGACAGCCACAGCCGGGTGCTCGACCTGCTCTACGGGCTGTTCGGCCGCGCGCGACTGCCCGACCTGTCGGCGCGGCTCGACGGACATGACCTGCACCTGCTCGACATCGAGGTGCTGCGCGACCAGGTCGCGCTGGTCCGCGGCGGTGAGGTGGTGTGCACGACTGCGCTCGAGAACATCGTCGGCGCCGACTGGTCGGGCGACCGCGTCGAGCTCGACTTCTTGCTCGACCTGGTCGACCTGCACCCCGCGCTGCAGCGGCTGCCGAACGGGCTGCAACAGGAGCTGCTGCCCGACGGCGACGCGGGCCCGCTGACCGAGTGCGAGATCCGCCGGCTCGTGCTGGTGCGGGCGCTCGTCGCCGGGCCGCGGCTCTTGCTCATCGATCTCGGGCTCGATCGCCTCGGGCTCGCCGCGCCGCGCCGCGCCGCGCTGCTCGACTGGATCTTCGACCGGGAGCGGCCCTGGACCGTCGTCGTCGTCACCGACAGCGTCCACAGCCGCGACCTGCTGGCCCGCTGCGACCACCAACACGACCTCCGGACGCACGGGGGCGAGTGCATCGAGAGGCGAAGACCGCACCATGATCATGGATGACGCCACCCCGATCCCCGCGCGTGTGTTCGAGCTGCTGGCCGCGGCCACCGGGCAGACGCTCGTGGCGCCGGTGATGACGAGCGAGCCGGAGCCGAGCCCGCAGCCGTGGGAAGTCGCGGCCGCGCGGGCGGTCCGCCAGGCGGGCCTGAAGGTGGCGCGCTTCGACGTCGAGACCGCCGACGAGCTGTCGCGGCTGTGTGCCCTGGACGCGCCGGCGTTCACGTCGCTGGGCGACCGCTGGGTCGTGCTGCTGGGCACGCGGTACGGCGCGCTCGATCTGGTGGTGCTCGACGGCGACAGCGAACGCCGCCAGCGCATGCGGGCGACGACGCTGATGGCCTGGTTGAAGCCGCGCGGCGGGCCGCGGACGACCCACCCGTGGCTGGCGATCGAGCCGAAGATGACGCTCTCGGCGCTGTCGCACCCGCCGAGCGAGTTCGTCCGCCTGGTCCGGACCTTCGTGCTCGAGCGGCGCGAGGTCTACGTGATCAGCGTGTACGGGGCGGTGATGGCGGTCGTCTCGCTCGCGGTGCCGATCTCCGCCCAGGCGCTCGTCAACACCATCTCCGTCAACGTGATGGTGCAGCCGATCCTGATCCTGTCGACGATGCTGTTGGTGGCCCTCGGCGCGATCGCGGTGCTGCGGGTGCTTCAGTTCATCGTGGCGGAGCGGGTCAACCGTCGGCTGTGGGTGCGCGGGGTGATCGACTGGATCCGCCGCACGCCGCGGACCTCGCGGGCGTCGCGGCAGCAGATCTCGAACCGCGAGCTGTGCAACCGCTTCATGGACATGCCGATCCTGCAGAAGGACTTCTGGTCGCTGCTGCTCGACGGCACCTCGCTGGTGATGGTGAGCGTGGCGAGCCTGGTGCTGCTGGCGTTCTACCACCCGCTGCTGCTGGCGTTCGACGTGGTGCTGCTGATCGGCATCGCCCTCGTCATGCTGTCCGGGCGCGGCGCGGAGGCCCGGGCGGTGCGCGAGTCCAATTGCAAGTGGTGGCTGTTCCGCTGGATCGACGACGTCGGGAACATGCGCCTCGTCTTCTCCGACCCGCGCGGGCGGGCGCTGGCCGATGCGCACGGCGAGGTGCTGCTGCGCGACTGGCTGCGCGCGCGCGGGAACTACTACTCGGCGTTCCTCCGCCACGTCGTCACCGGCGCGGCGCTCGAGGTCCTGGCGACGGTGGGCGTGCTGGCGATCGGCGGATGGCTCGTCCTCTCGCGCGAGCTGACGCTGGGCCAGCTCGTGGCGGCGTCGGTGCTGGTGTCCCAGATCGGGGCCGGCGTCCGCAACCTCGGACAGCAGCTCGATCCGGTGTACGAGGGCGTGGCCGCGGTCACGACCCAGGGCAGGACGCTCGACGCCGACCTCGAGCCGCGCGGCGGCGAGGTCTTGCCGGAGTCGACGCGGCCGATGGCGGTCGAGCTGACGGTGGAACAGACGCAGCTCGCCGTTCAGCCCGGCGAGCGCGTGGGGCTGGTCGGCGGCCACGACGGCCACAGCCGGATCCTCGACCTGCTCTACGGCCTCTACGACCGCACCCCGCCGGCGACGCTGTCCGGCCGGCTCGACGGCCGCGACGTCGCGCAGCTCGAGCTCGAGAGCCTCCGGGAGCACGTCGCGCTGGTCCGCGGCGGCGAGATCGTGGGCGCGAGCCTGCTCGAGAACATCGTCGGCAGCGACTGGTCAGGCGACCTCGACGAGGTCCACGCGCTCCTCGATCTCGTCGATCTCCGCCGCACGGTGCTCGCGCTGCCGGACGGCTTCAGCCAGATGCTGACGGCCGACGGCGACGGCGGGCTGCTCTCCGACAGCGAGATCCGCCGGCTGGTGCTGGTGCGGGGGCTCGTCGCCCGGCCCCGGCTGCTGCTGATCGACCTCGGGCTCGACCGCCTCGATCTCGCCGCGCCGCAGCGCGCGGCCCTGCTGGACTGGATCTTCGACCGCCAGCGCCCGTGGACCCTGATCGTCGTCACCGACAGCCTCGAGAGCGAGGAGGTGCTGGCGCGCTGCGACCAACAGCACGCGCTCTAGCGCCGCGATCTTAAGGGCATGTCGCATCAAGCATGTTGGAGAGGACATGTGCGCGCGGGCATGTCCTCTTGGCCATGTGCGAAGGACCAGGCAGGCGGGGCCGGTCAGCCGCCCCAGAAGGCGACGACGTCGGCGATCCGGTCGCGCGGGCGGAGGACGGCGAGCTCGGGGCCGTCGAGGCCGACGACCAGCGGGATCGCGCGGCTGCAGTAGCGCGACCACATCGACAGGGTGTAAGCGCCGGTGTCGCGGATCAGGACGTGGTCGCCGGCGGCCAGCGGCGGCAGCGGGAGGTCGCGGGCGAGCAGGTCGCCGCCGAAGCACAGCGGGCCGGCGAGGGTGGTGGGCACGGGCTCGCCGCCGAGCAGCCGGCCGTCGCGGCCGAGGGCGAGGAAGTCGTGGTGCCACTCGTGGGGGCGGTAGACGCGGCGCAGGAGCAGGTCGGCGCCGACGTGCAGGACGGCGACGGGGCCGGGCTTGGTGACCTCGACGCGCGAGACGACGAAGCCGCAGTCGGCGAGGATCGAGCGCCCGAACTCGGTGACGAGCTGGACGCCGGCGGTGAAGAGCTCGGGGATGGCGCCGCGCAGGGCGGCGGCGTAGGCGGCGGGGGTGAGCCGGGCGGCGTCGTCGCGGTACTGGGCCGGGAGGCCGCCGCCGAGGTCGAACATGTCGATCGGGACAGGTCGCGCGGCGACGAGCTCGCGCCGGAGCTCCCACACCCGGGCGACGCCGTCGACGAGCTCGGGGATGGTGACGCCCTGCGAGCCGATGTGGACGTGGAGGCCGGTGAGGAAGGCGTGGCGCATGAAGGCGTCGACGATGGCGGGGCCCTGCGACAGCGGGACGCCGAAGCGGCTGCCGCGGTGGCCGACGCTGGTGAGGGCGAGGGCGGCCTCGGGGAGCTCGGGGTTGACCCGCAGGCCGATCCGGCTGGTGCTCGCCGGGGTGTGGAGGGCGGCGATCCGCTCGATCTCGGCGAAGTTGTCGGCGTTGATCCGCAGGCCGAGGCGCAGGGCCTCGGCGAGCTCGGCCTCGGTCTTGACCGGCGAGTCGAAGACGATCCGGTCGGGGGGACAACCTGCTCGAAGGGCCAGGTGAACCTCCTCGATCGAGGCGGCCTCGAGGCCGGCCCCGGCCGCGACGGCGACGCGCAGGACGCCGACGAGCGGGTTGGCCTTGATCGCCAGGGTGTGCAGCGCGCCCGGGGCGGCGAAGGCGGCGGCGACGTCGGCGATCTTGGCCCGCAGGCGCTCGAGGTCGTGCACGAGCACCGCGGGCTCGTCGGCGTGGCCGGCCGCGCGCACGCGGCGGAAGGCCTCGGCGAGGTGTTCGGGCGCGGGGCGGAGGTCGACGGCGAGCGGCACGACGGGAGGGTCGCTCAACTGCAGCGCGGGCGCCAGCCGACGAGCAGCGCCGGTGCGCCCGCGGAACAGGCCGCGGCAGGCTCGCCGACAGTCCGAGCGAGAAGCGTGGACGGCGGGCTCGACGCCATCGCAGGCGCTTCGTAGTTGGTGACCTCGGGGCGGGGTCAGTTGCGTTCGCCGGTGAGGATCGCCTTGGCGGCGTCGTGGCCGCTCTGGACGGCGGACTCGATGGTGGCGGGGAGGCCGGTGCGGACCCAGTCGCCGGCCATGTAGAGGCCGCGGACGGGGCCGGTGACCTCGGGGCGGCAGTGGTAGGTGCCGGCGGCGTGGGAGATGGTGGCGCGCTTCTCCTTGATGACCTTGAAGCGCTTGATCTCGGGGCCCTGCGGGCCGGCGGCGGGGAAGTAGCGCTGGAGCTCGGACTGCAGCAGGGCCTGCAGGGTCTCGGGCGGGTCGTCGACGCAGGCCCGGGCGGCGCTGATCGTGCAGTTCATCATGACCTCGCCGCCGACCTCGCCCTCGATCCGCGAGCGGTTGAACATCCAGTGCAGCGGGCCGGCGACCAGGCCGATGAACGGGTCCTCGAACGGGGCGCGGTCGACCGAGAACCACAGGTTGACGATCGGCGACGGGCGCAGGCGGGCGATGTCCTGATAGACAGGGTGGTTGGGCAATGTCCCCGGGAGCATGTCCAAAAAGGCTTGCGGGGGGACGGACGAGACGACGACGTCGGCCTGGAGGGTGTCGCCCGACTTGAGGGTGACGCCGGTGACGCGGGCGCCGGTGACCTCGAGCGCACGCACCGACTCGCCGAGGCGCAGCTCGCAGCCGCGGGCGCGCAGGTAGGCCAGCGCCTGCTCGACGTAGAGGCGCGACAGCGGGACCTTGGGCACGCCGAGGCGGGAGGCGTCGCGGCTGGTGAGGAAGGCGCGGTCGAGCACGGCGGTGAACATGGCCGCCGAGGACACGAGCGGGTCGTCGTTGAGGGTGCCCCAGATCAGCGGGTCCCAGAAGGCGTTGCGCAGGGTCGGCGTCTGGCCGAGGCGACGCAGCCAGCTGTCGCAGGTCTCGTTGTCGTCGGGCCGCTGGACCTCGCCGCGCAGCATGAGGCCGGCGCGCAGGGCCGCGGCCTTGTCGAGCACGCCGAGGCCGCGCATGGTGAGGAGGCCGGTGGCGAGGTGCAGCGGCGCGGGCAGGGCCGGGCACTGCAGCTCGAGCCGCTTGCCGCCGGGCTTGACCATCGTGACCGCGAGGTTCTTCTGGAAGTAGACGCCGTCGGTGCTGTCGATGGTGCGCAGGAACGCCAGCGTCTCGCGGTAGCAGCCCATCATCAGGTGCTGGCCGTTGTCGACCTCGCGGTCGAGCGTGGCGTCGTGGAACGAGCGGGCCCGGCCGCCGCCGGCTTTGGTGGCCTCGATCAGGGTGACGACGCGGCCGGCCTCGGCCAGGCGCACAGCCGCGGAGAGGCCGGCGAGGCCGCCGCCGATCACGATGACGCTGCGGGTGCTTTCGGGCATGATGAAGAGGACAGGGCCGAGAGGACAGGTCCGAATGGACAGGACTGGGAGGACAGTACCGAGAGGGCAGGTCCGTCAGGGCAGGTCCGTGCGGACAGGCCCTTCAGGACAGGCCTTCAGGACAAGACAGAGGCGCCGGCGCGGGCCAGCGCGAGGAAGGCGACGCGGAGCTTGTCGCGGCGGCGCAGGGAGGCGCGGCGGGTGAACACGTTGTAGTTGCGGGCCCGGATCTCCTGCAGGATCTCGTAGTAGGTGCGGCCCATGATCTCGGCGGGCAGGAGGCGGCGCTGCGGGATCTCCGGCAGCAGCGCCCAGGCGGCGTGGTACTCGCGCTCGGCGGCGGCGGCGAAGTCGGCGGCGGCGCCGACGAACCGGCCGTCGTAGCGGTAGTTGAAGATGTCGTCGGGCTCGAGGCCGTGGCGGTGCAGCAGCTCGAGCGGGAGGTAGATCCGGCCGCGGGCGGCGTCCTCGGCGACGTCGCGGAGGATGTTGGTGTACTGCAGCGCGAGCCCGAGGTGCTCGGCGTAGCGGCGGGCCGCGCCGCGCTGGTCGCCGAACAGGGCCACGCACAGGAAGCCGACGCACGAGGCGACGCGGTAGCAGTAGAGCCGCAGCTGCTCCATGTCGTCGTAGGTGCTGCGGTCGAGGTCCATGGCGACGCCGGCGATGATCTCGTCGAAGGCGTCGCGCGGGTAGTGGAAGTGCTTGTTGCTCTCGGCCAGCTGGCGCCCGAGCTCGGTGTGCGGGGGGTCGTCGTCGACGTAGGCGTCGCCGTAGATCCGCGCGACCTCGGCGCTCCACCCGGCCAGCGCGCGGCGGGCCGCCTCCTCGCCGGCGGGGCCGGGCTCGCGCTCGTCGACGATGTCGTCGACGACGCGGCAGAACTCGTAGACCTGCTGCAGGCCGGCGCGCTGCTCGGGGCCCAGGAACAGGAACGCGAACTTGAAGTTCGAGTTGGAGCGCTGCACGAGCCGCCGCCACAGGGCGACGGCGCCGCCGGGGATCGTGCGCGCGAGTTCCATGAGCTGGGTCATCGGGCCGACTAGACCTCGCCGCGGAGGAAGCGGCGGCCGAACGAGAAGATCGAGCGCGCGGCGATGCCGAGCATGTCCTGCTTCTCGAGGGTGGGGCGGAAGGCGAGCACCTCGTAGTCGAGGTCCTCGATGCGTTGGAGGATGGCCATGCCGCCGCGCCAGGTCGCCTCGAGCTCCATCGACAGGCCGGGCTCGACGCGGCGGATCAGCGGGTAGCCGCGCAGGAACATGCTGCGGCAGCGCGAGACCGAGAACGCCATCAGCTCCTTGAAGGCGCGGGTGTGGCGGCCGGCCAGCAGGTCCTCGCGGCTGACGTTGAAGTGGACGAGGTCCTCCTCGGGGAGGTAGCAGCGGCCGCGCGGGGTGTCGACGCTCAGGTCCTGCAGGAAGTTGGCGATCTGCAGGGCGGCGCAGATCTCGTCGCTGAAGCGGTGCAGCTCGGGCTCGTGGTGGCCGTGGACGTAGAGCACGAGCTGGCCGACCGGGTGCGCCGAGTGCTTGCAGTAGTGGCGCAGCTCGGCGAACGTGCCGTAGCGCTTCTGTGTGAGGTCCATGCGGAAGGCGGTCAGCAGCGCCTTGAACGGGCCGATCGGGATGTTGTGGCGGCGCACCGTGTCGCGCAGGGCCAAGAACACCGGGTGCTGGATCTCCTTGTGGTAGGCGGCGACCAGCAGCTGCTCCCAGCGATCGAGGGCGTCGACCCGGCGGGTCTCGAAGCGCGGCTCGTCGGCGAAGTCGTCGGCGGTGCGGGCGAACGCGTAGATCGCCATGATGTTGGGCCGCAGGTGTGCCGGCAAGAAGCGCGAGGCGACCGGGAAGTTCTCGTAGTGCGTGGTCGCCATGCGCTCGCAGTAGCGATAGGCGGTCTCGAGGGTCCACGGGCCGGGAGGGGCGCCGTCCGGAGAATTGACGCGCTGGCCGTCGAGGTCGCCCTCGGGGGGCGGCGGGACGCAGAAGAGGCGGGGTTCCGTGGCGCTGACCATGACGGCAGTTCTCCGAGGATAGGCGGGCGAGAGGGTAGTGGTGCGGCTTCGGCGAGGCCGCGTCTCAGAGCGTGAGCGGAAGTCTAGCGGCTTTCGGATCGAAGCT
>NZ_JAIRAU010000051.1 GCF_020073745.1 Nannocystis pusilla | reverse complement strand
GAGGTCCTGCGCGCCTGGACCGGCGGCGGCATCGCCTACGAGAACAACAAGAAGATGGGCGACGTCCGCCGGCTCGCGCGCCTCAAGGCCGGGCTCGAGAAGGACCTCAAGAAGGCCAAGCTCGACCCCGACGACCTCGAGCAGGCCAAGGGCCACCCGAAGCTCGGCAAGGCCTACGACAACTGGCGCGCGCTGCAGAACAAGGTCGACCTCGTCGACCACGCCCAGCGCCGGCTCCGCTGCGAGAAGATGTTCCAGTCGGCCGAGGGCGAGGGCACCTACACCCGGGGCGAGTTCGACTCGGCGACCACGCACGCGCTGGCGCAGTTCGAGAAGAAGCACGCGATCATGGGCTGGGGCCACTTCACGCGCGAGAACATCGAGGCGCTGGCGCGCAGCCAGGAAGAGAGCGCCCACCGCCGCCTGCTGCGCGTGATCGAGGAGCGCACCGTCTCGGCCGCGGCGATCGTCGAGGACGGCAGCGCCGCCCGCTGGAAGCCCAAGTTCCGCTACAAGGACCGCCACGGCGAGGAGCAGCCGCTGCGCGACGTGGTGCGCGAGTCGGTCGACGCCGCCGTCGCCGCGCTCGACCTCGGCACCCCCGAGACCGCGCGCCGCCAGCTCGACAAGCTCAGCGAGCTCGGGAGCGGCAACTTCGACGACCTGCTGGTCGCGGTCAAGCTGCCGCCGCGGCCCGACTACTACCTCGAGGACATGACCTTCGAGGTCGTCATCGACCGCGGCGACGTCTGGTACGACTTCCCGTTCGACAGCACCGGCAAGCGCCTCAGCCAGCCGCGCGAGCGCTACCCGCACATCACGGTCTACACCGTCTACGAGGGCCAGAAGATCCCGCTGATCCACTGGCGCACCACGATCGGCTCGTGGCGCAGCGAGATGTACAACGGCAGCGAGCACTACAAATACAAGGACTCCGACGTGGGTCCGCGCGTGTGGAAGGAGATCGTGGCGGCGCCGGTGTGGATCCCGCCGGCGACGACGCCGCCGCGCGAGCTGGTGCGCCGCAAGTGGAAGGACGGCCGCGTGCGCACGGTCGTCAACAACGCCGAGTTCGGGCCCAGCTACACCTCGGCCTACGGCCTCGTCGCCGCCTATCACATCAAAGAGATCAAGAACCCCGACGGCACCCTCAAGGCCGACTTCGACAACTCGATCCGCACCCACGGCAGCGTCGACTACATGTCGATCCTCCGCCGCTACTCGCACGGCTGTCACCGCCTCTACAACATGTCCGCGGTGCGCCTGTTCTCGTTCATCCTCGGCCACCGGCAGTTCGTGCGCGAGGGCCAGATCAAGCTCGGGTTTTCCCGCGAATTCGTCCACGAGGACCAGACCTTCAAGATCGCGCTCAAGACCCGCGGCTACCGCTACAAGCTCGTGCAGCCGATCGCCGTCGACGTCACCGAGGGCCGGATCAAGGGCACGCGCAAGACGCCGCTCGAGGGCTACATCCCCAAGCCGAACAACACGCCCGCGCCCGCCGATGGCCCGGTCGAAGGACAGTTGACCGCTCCTGCTGAGTCCGCTGCGCCCGCCGAGAACAACGTCCTCAGCCCCGGTTGATGTGGGTTAGCGCACCCACCCCGATCGCTGCCTCAAGGGTCGAGGCGCGTGGCGCGAAAGGAACGTGTTCGCGCTTGCTGACGCGCCGGGGCGGGCGCAAGATTCCGCGCCGTGCAGCGCAACCTCTCGACCGGCTTCGAAGATAGCTACCGTCGTCACCTCGTCGTCGAGCAACGCAAGGCAGTGCTCGAGACGATCGCCCGCGAGCTGAACCCTGCGACGACGCTCGGCGACATCGTCGATGCGGCCCAGGAGCTCGGCTGGGGCGACGCCATGGGCGAGCTGTCGCTCGGCGAGTTCGCCGAGGCCCTGCTCGGCGGCGAGGCGACCGGTGTCCCCGCCGCCCTCGTCGCCGACGCGGGCGAGGGCGACGACGAGAGCGAGCTCGAGAGCGCGGACGAGGACGAGGGCGAGCTGTTCGCCGAGGAGCCGGAGGACGACGACGACCTCAGCGAGACCGAGGAGGACGTCGCGCCACCGCCTGTCGCAAAGGCCAGCCGTGGCAAGGCCAAGGTCGGCGCCAAGAAGGCCGCCAAGGCCGCCAAGGAGGCGAAGGAGACCAAGCCGGCCAAGCCGGGCAAGTCGGCCAAGGGCGGCCGCGTCGTCCCGACCCAGACCGCGCTGCCGATCATCCCGCCCGCGCCCGCCGGCAAGAAGGGCGCCGCCGCCGCCAAGAAGCAGCTCAGCAAGAAGGCCGCCAAGAAGGCCGCGATGTACGTCCCGGCGATGCAGGACGACAGCGACGCGATGAACCTCGACCAGGCCGCCAAGCTGCTGGTCCCGATCGTCCGCAAGCTCAAGGAGGCGACCATGCAGGACCTCGAGGAGCAGACCGGGATGGGCCGCCGCAAGCTGCGCTTCCACATCGGCCAGCTGGTCAAGCACGGCCGGCTCAAGCGCCACGGCATGGGCCGCGGCACCTGCTACACCGTCAAGTGACGGCTGTCCTTCGGGGCAGGTAAGACGAGCGCCGCACCCGCGGCGCTCGTCGCTCTCGGGTCAGCCCGGCAGCGGGCACTTGCCGGTGCCGCTGGCGCTGTTGTTGTCGACGCGGCACTCGTGCCACGCGTGCATCGGCATCGCGTCGTCGACGACCACCCACACCACCGACGAGCCGTCGAGCACCCCGGGCGGCGCGTTCGGCAGCAGCAGCGTCACGTCCTCCGCCTCGGCCGGGTACAACACCTTCGTCGTCACGCCCGACCCGAGCAGGGCGCCGCCGTTCATCGGGTCGCCCTCGAAGAAGTACACCGGCACCCCGTCCGGCACCGCCGCCTCGCCGATGTTGCGCACGCGCCCGATCAGACCGTACGGGTCGGGCTCACACTGCAGGCGCAGGTCGACGATGAGGTCGGGCGCCGCGAACTCGCCCTCGGGCTGGACGTTCTGACGGAAGTTGTTGAGGCCCGGGGTGGTCCAGTTGGTCGGCTCGATCGCGGGGATCTTGCCGCCCTCCTCGGTGTTGGTGACGTGGTACGAGTGCTGGTTCCACACCCGCCGCGTGCGCACCCACTGGCCCTCGCTGTCGCCGAAGATCCGCACCCCGGTCTGCTTGGTCCCGTCGCAGTTGATGCTCGAGTAGTTGTTCGACACCGCGACGATGTCGGCGTGGCCGTCGCTGTCGACGTCGGCGATCACCGGGTACTCCTGCAGCGTGCCGGTCGTGTTGCAGGTGCTCCACAGCTCCTCGCCGTCGCTGCCGCGGTAGACGCGGAGGCGGATCTCGTCGGAGTAGACGACCTCCGCGCTGCCGTCGCCGTCGAAGTCGAACACCGACGAGCCGGTCGACGCCGACGAGCAGTCCCGCGTCTGCTTGATCCACATGAAGGTGTCGGCGTCGGCGACGTTCGGATCCATCAGCTTGGTGCCGTCGAACACGGCGTAGCCGACCCCGCCGGCGACCGCGACGTCGGGCGTGCCGTCGCCGTTGAAGTCGGCGATCGTCGGCGGCCCGCCGCCGGCGGTGTTGCCGGCCGAGCCCTCCGAACACAGCGCGGGCGACAGCGCCCCGTTGATGTCGATGCCCGCGCGGACGACCTGCACGCCGCCCGGCATCTGCGGGTCGTGGCGCCACACGATCAGGTGATGCGGCGTCGTCGCGCTGTTCTTGTTGTTGGCGATCACCGCGACCTCCGGCTTGCCGTCGAGGTCGAGGTCGGCGATCGCGGGATACACCCCCTCGAGCCCGGTCGTCGCCAGCACCCCGCCGGCGGAGTTGAAGGCCCCGCGCGCGTAGACGATGTCGAGCTGGCCGTCGCCGTCGAGGTCGGCCGGCGTGTTGTGGCCGCCGACGCCGAGCATCACCTCGGTGGCGCCGGTCGCCCCGTCGAGCACCGCGCCCGGCACCACGATCTCCGGCAGCCCGTCCTGGTCGAGGTCGGCGATCGACACGAACGAGCAGCCGCCGGTGTACGTCGAAGTCCACAGCGGCTGGCCGTCGCCGGTGAACGCCCGCGTCCTGCCGGTCGTCGAGCAGGCCACCAGCTCGTTGCCGGGCAGGCCGTCGATGTCGCCGCCGGCGAGCTCGCGTCCGGGCGCGATGGGGTCGACGTCGCCGGCGTTGTAGGTCCACTTCTCGACGATCTGCCCGCCGACGATCGAGATCACCCGGATCGTCCCGTTGCCCTGGTACACCCCGTTGACGAACGTGCTGAACGCGATCTCCGGGATGTCGCGCTCGTCGACGATCATGTCGCAGTTGTCGTCGTCGAGCTGCACCACGATCGGCGTCATCATCACCGTGCCGGCGTCCCAGTGGTACTTCACCGTCGGCGCGAAGCCCTCCGGCATCGGCACGTACTGACAGCTCGCCAGGCACGTCGGCGGGTCGCCGGGGTCCTGGCCGTCCTGGCACTGCGGCGGCGACGGCAGGCACTTCCCGGTCGCCGGCATGATCCCGCCCATGCACATCATGTCGCCGCCCATCATCGCCGGCTGGCCGAGGCTGTATTCGCAGTACTCGTCGTCGGCGCACGCGCTGGCGTCGATGCACTCCTGGCCCGGCGTGACGCAGGTGTTGAACGAGCAGATGTCGCCCTGCGGGCAGCACACGTCGCCGCACGCGTGGTCCTCGTCGGGGCAGCACTCCGCGCCGATGCACACGCCGCCCTTCTCCTCGCAATCGGCCGGGCACACCCCGGCGGTCGTCGTCTCGCCGGTGCTGCTCGTCGCCTCGCTCGTCGCCGTCGTCGGCTCCAGCGTGCCCTCGCTGGCCGACTCGGACATCCCGCCCTCCGTCGCCGTCGTCGTCGGCGTCACCGTCGTCGTCTCGGTGCCGGTCGCGGTCGCCTCGCTCGCGCCGGTCGTCGGCGCGCTCGACAACGACGCCGCCTCCGTGTCCACCCGTCCGTCGTCCCCGCAACCACTCAGCGCCCCGCACAGCGCCGTCGTCCAGCCGAAGCCCCGCAAACTCTTTGTCATGCACGCACAGGGTACAGACGCCGCCGCGACGCGAGCAAGCCGGCCTGCGCCTGCGCCTCGCTCCAATCGCTCGCGCCGCGTGCGCCGCTCGATAACGATCGCCGAAGTTCGAGTCACGCAGCTCGTCGCCGTGTAGCGACCGAGCCGTCCTCGAGTGCGCACGACCTCATCGAGGTGCTCGCCCCGGTCGCCGCGCGGTCGAATCAGCGCCGGGGTGGCCGCGCCGCGCGCTCCTCGCCCCGCAATTCGTGCCGCACCCGCCCGCACGCGGAATCGGCCGGGTGAACCCGCCGGGTCGCCTGCATGTCCTCCGAGACAGGTCGTCTCGGCTCGTCGACGTCCGCGCCGCGCGAGTCAACCGTCCGTCTCCGCGTACACCTGACCGCCGCCTCGTCGCTGGTCACGCCAATCGCGGGCCGCCGCTCATCACAATCGTCCTCCGCACATTCGCTCCGCCGCGACGCGCGTCCTCGCGCGCCGCGATCACTTGACCGCCTCGTGGGCCCGGGCGCACCCTCGATCCGCGTGCTCTCGCCCCGACTCGCCGCGATCCGTGCCCCGATCCTCGTGATCTGGCTCGCCGCGGTGGCGCTGGCCGCGATCGATTTCTTCCGCGACGTCGAGCCCGCCCACGTGCGGCTGGCGCTCTTCATCGCCACCGTGGTCGTCGAGCTGCTCGCTCTCGCCGCGGCGCTGGCCGGCCGGCGCGCGCTCGGCCGCGACGACCCGACCCGCGGCGCGGGCACGGCGATCTGCCTCGGCCTCGGCCTGCGCGTCGCCGCCGAGCTGCGGCTCGGCATGCTCTACCTCTCGGCTGTCCCTGCGGTCATCTTGAAGCGCCCGGCCCTCGCCGACGCCTTCATCTACGGTCTGCGCTATCTCTACGTCGCCGCCGACCTCGCCATCCTGGTCGGCGTCGTCCGCACCCTCCACGGCCTGCGTCGCACGGGTCTCGCCATTCGTCCTCGGCCGCGGGATCTCCTGGTCCTCTTCTTCGTCGTCCCGCTGCCGCTCGCGGTTTACGCCTTGCAGGCCCAGGTCGACCCCGTCTCCGGCGACCACGGCATCATCACGTTTCGTCTGCTCGCCGCCAGCGTCGGCGCCCTCGTCGGCGGCTACTGCGTCGTCCTGGCCGGGGCCGCGCTGCAGATGGGAGGCACCTGGGCGTGGATCTGGGGCGCCGCCGGGGTCGCGGGCATCGCCCGGGCGCTCGCCTTCGTCGCCGCCGCGGCCGCCGAGTCCGCGATGCCGCGCGCCGGCGCCATCTTGCTGGAGCAGGGGCTGCTGTGGACATTCGCCTGCGCCTGGCTGCTCGCCTGTGCGCTGCGCTGGCAGCACGTGCGGCGGGCCTGAGCGGCCGGCCTGATGTTTCCGGCGGCCGGGCGAGGGTGCGAGGACAGCGGAGCCGTCGCGTCCGGTTGATTGCAACCACACTCATGCCATATAGGACCGTGTCGAGTCCTGCCACGGAGGTACGCATGAGAGCGCCAATGTTCAGCCTTGTAATCGTCTCCTTCGCCCTCGGATGCGCGACCGCGCCGGCGAAGCAGGCGGTGACCGAATCGATCGCCACCGTGAACACCGCCGAGCAGCTCGGCGCGTCGGAGGTGCCGCAGGCGGCGAAGGCCCTCGACTACGCCCAACACGAGGTCGCCTGGGCCAAGGCGCTGCTGATCAACGGCAGGCACGAGCGGGCCCTGCTCATGGCGCAGCGCGCCGAGAGCGACGCGGCGCTGGCGATCGTCCTCGTCCGCGAACAAAGGGCCCGGCAGGCGGCCGAGCAGGCCAAGACCCCGGGCGCGACGGCGCCGAACCCCTGATCCCGCGGAGGTCATCGTGTCACCAAGACCGCTCACATTCATCGCTGCGTCCCTCGCCCTCGTCGCCTGCGCCCACAAGCCTCCGGAGGAGCTCCGCGAGGCCCGGGCGACCTATCAAAAAGCGGCCGCCGATCCGTCGACCCGGCAGGAGACCCCGGCGGAGCTCGACGAGGCGCGCCGGTCGCTGGTGCGGGCCGAGCGTTCCTTCGTCGTCGAGGGCGACACCCCGAAGACGCGCGACCGCGCCTACATCGCCACGCGCAAGGCGGAGCTCGCCCTGGTGATGGGTCGCACCGCCGATTACGTCGAGTCCGCCAGGAACGCGGAGCTCTGGCAGGCGCGCGAGGCCCTCTCGGCCGAGCAGGCGGAGAACGCCGCCAACGCGGCCCGGCTGGCCGAGGAGCAGGAGCTGCGGGCCGAGGCCGAGCGCCGCGCCGCGCTGGCGATCGCCGCCCTCGCCGAGATCGCGGCGGTCCGCTCCGAGCCGCGCGGCACGATCGTCACCCTCTCGGGGAGCGTCCTGTTCGCCAGCGGCAAGTCGACCTTGCTGCCCTCCGCGACCTCTCGGCTCAGTCAGGTCGCCGAGGCCCTGACCGCCGGCGATCCCGGCTCGACCTTCGTCGTCGAGGGGTACACCGATTCGTCGGGGAGCGAGGCCTTCAATCAAAAGCTGTCGGAGGCGCGAGCGCAGGCCGTACGCGAGTTCCTGGTCGACCACGGGGTCGCGCCCGATCGCATCGAGGCCCGCGGTCTCGGCGAGAGCCAGCCTGTCGCCAGCAACGCCACCGCCGAGGGGCGGGCCAACAATCGTCGCGTCGAGATCGTCATTCAACCACCGCCGTCGTGATGCTCGCGGCGGCCTGCTCGCCCCGGCGGCGCGCCGCCCGACGTCTCGACCCGGAGACACGCCATGCTCGGATTCTGGCTCGTCCTCATCCTCCTGCTCACGCTCTTCGCGACCCTGCCGGCGTATCAGCACAGTCGGAAGTGGGGTTACTACCCGAGCAGCGTCATCGGCCTCATCCTGCTGGTCGTGCTCTGCTTGATGTGGTTCAAGCTCATCGCTTTCTCGTGGCCGTGGAGCGCCCCGCCTCCGCCGCGCTGACCGCCGTGCTCGTCTGTTCGCCCTGCGGCGCGGCGGCTCAGGTCGCCAGCGGCGACGCGCGGCGCGGTCCGGCCCCGCGGCTGCGCTCGTACTCCTCGAAGATCCCCGCGTAATCGGCGGCCGTGTACGGCGCGAACAGTTCGGCCAGCGCGCCGCGCTTGCGGTACGGCGACACCCCCACGTCGCCCAGCATCACGTCGACGTATTGATGAAACCGGACAGCCGTGGCGCACCCGCGCGAAGGCTCGAACAGGATGTTCTCGCGCTTCCACCGCTGCACTGCTGCGATTTGCTGCTCGATCTCCGCCGGCGGCGGCAGCTCGAGGTCCCCGCGCAGGTGTGCTCCCAACCATAGCATCGCCACCTCGACCCCCGTCACGTGCAAAAACCCGTGGTTGTGGCCCGCGAACGCCATCCGCGGCACGCGCGGGTGAATCACGTGACGGTACAGCTGCACCCCGTCGGCCTCGGCCTCGAGCGCCTCGCGGTACTGCGCCGGCAGGAACGGGAATTGCGGCGGCTTCGACCCCGTCGACACGATCACCAGGTCGCACGCCAGCTCGCGGCCGTCGGTCAGGCGGAGCCCGTTCGCGGTGAACCCGCTCGGCTCCCCGCGGTGCGGCTCGATCTGCCCGCGGATCACCTGGGCGAAGTACTCGTCGGGGGCCAGCGCGCTGGCCGAGCGCATCTCGAACGGCACCGGCGACCTCGGGATCAGCGCCGTCATCCGCCGGCGCACCGCGGGGTCGCGCCAGAACCGGTGCAGCCCGGTCTGCGTGCGGACCAGTCCGCCGACCATCGCCCAGAACGCCGCGACCAGCGGCCGCAGGCGCGTGTGCAGCAGCCGCTCGGCCGCGCTCGGGTGGACCCACGACGGGATCATCGCCGTGCTCGCGCGCATGAACAGGATGTTCGCCCCGTGGACTCCGAGGATGTGGCGCGGGATCAGCCAGCGCGGCTCGCGGAACACGTGGTCGACGTGCGAGCCGCGGGCCGCCGCGAAGCTCGCCATGTCGACCGCGCTCTTGCCGAACCCGATCACCACCACGCGCTTGTTCGCCAGCACCTGCAGGTCGCGGACCTCGCGGTCGGAGATCACCTGCCCCCTTTTAAAACACTCGCGATCGGCCAGCTCCGGCCGCTGCGGCGCGCCCGTGTACTGGCCATTGGCGATCACCACGAATTCGAAGCGTTCGCGGCGCGTCCCGGCGGGTGCGCGCAGCTCGAGCTCCCAGCCGCCGTCCACCGCCTCGCTCGTCAGCACCTCGTGCTCGGTGCGCACGTCGATGGCGAAGCGGGCGATCGCCGCCTCCATGTAGCGCATCAATTGCTCGCGGGTCGGGTGGAGGTCCGGCGCGAACGGCCACGGGAATTCGGCCAGGCGATAGTGTTCGGCCACGTTCTGCAGGCGCACCCCCGGGTAGGCCACCGCCCACACCCCGCCTGGTCGCGGGCCGCGCTCGAATACCACCACTTCGTGCCCGAATCGCAGCAGCATCCGGGCTGCCGCGATCCCCGAGATTCCGCCACCGATAATTGCGATACGCATGTCTCTTGTAGTGTTCGGGCGCAACCGAAGGATCGTCGGCCCTCGCTCGTCGGCCGCGCTGCCGCCCGTGCCCCGGCTCACGCCGCGGGCGTGACACCTCCGGCCTCGCGCTCGCGTCGCGCGAGCGGGCACGAATTCGCCCGTCAATCATCATACCATACTCTGCACATTCAACTCGGCTCACCCACTCCATTCGCCCGCGCGCAGACCTCCGCGCCGGCCCGCGCGTCGCTCTCGGCCCTCGGCCCAGGTCACGTCCACGCGTATCGTCCCGAGGCGCCAGCCTGTCGCGCGCGCTCTCTCGCCCCGGCGCGGGCGTTACGATGTCGGTCCATGCGACGACGGCACCCGCGCCTCGCTCCTGCGCTCCTGCTGGCCCTCGCCTCGTGCGGAGGCGACGGCGGCGGCGGCCCGATCGACAACCCGCTCACCGACCCCGAGGACGGACCGCCCGCGGGCAACCCCGACGGCGCCTGCGACGTGCCCGAGGAGGCGCGCCCGGTCGACACCACCAGCCCCGACCGCGTCGTCGGCGACGGCACCGCGGCCAGCTGCACCGGCGACGCCTTCATCGCCGCGGTCGAGCAGGGCGGCGTGATCACCTTCGACTGCGGCCCCGAGCCGGTCGTCATCACCCTGAGTCGCACCGCCAAGATCTTCAACGACACCGGGCCCGAGATCGTCATCGACGGCGGCGGCAAGGTGACGCTCAGCGGCGGGGGCGCGCGCCGGATCCTCTATCAAAACACCTGCGACGAGGCGCAGCGCTGGACCACCGATCACTGCGACGACCAGGACCACCCGCGGCTCGTGGTGCAGAACCTGACCTTCGTCGACGGCAGCGCCAGGGCCGAGGAAGACGGCGGCGGCGCGATCTTCGTCCGCGGCGGCCGCTTCCGCGCCGTCAACACCCGCTTCTTCAACAACGTCTGCGCCGACGTCGGCCCCGACGTCGGCGGCGGCGCGATCCGTGTGTTCGACCAGTTCGAGGACCGCCCGGTCTACATCGTCAACAGCACCTTCGGCGGGGCGCCCGAGCTCGGCAACGTGTGCTCCAACGGCGGCGGCCTGTCGAGCATCGGCGTGTCGTACACCGTCATCAACAGCCGGTTCTCGTACAACCGCGCGATCGGCGACGGCGCCAACCCGGCCCAGCCCGGCACCCCCGGCGGCGGCAGCGGCGGCGCGATCTACAACGACGGCAACACCTTCACCCTCTCGCTGTGCGGCACCGAGGTGCGCGACAACCACGCCAACGAGGGCGGCGGCGCGATCTTCTTCGTCAGCAACGACCGCAGCGGCAGCCTCGCGCTGACCGACTCGCTCCTGTGCGACAACCCCAGCGACGGCTTCGAGACCGCCGGTTTCCCCGGCATCTTCGTGCTCGCCGCCGGCGACCCCGCGGTCACCCGCAGCACCCTCGCCGAGACCTGTCCCGAAGGCTAGGTCCTCTCGCCCGTCCGCGGCTCCCACCTCGCGCCTCCGGCTGCGAGACATGCCTCGGCCGCGGCGCAGGTCGCCGCGGTGGCCCGCCCCCGACCGGCCCCGACCCCTGCGGATCGGCCCTGGTCCGCCCGTGGCGCCCTCCCGGCGCCGACCCTTGCGCGACCGCGACGGGGGCCGGCATCATGAGTCACCCGCAAGCATGCAATCCCGTCACCTGATGCTCGAGAGCCCTGCCATGGGGCGCAAGGTCCACCTGTGGTGTTACGGCCATTACGGCCCGCCCGTGATCGTCTTCCCCTCCGCGGCGGGTTTCGCCCACGAGTGGGACCGTCAGGGCATGTTCGAGGTCCTGGGCCCGCTGATCGCCGCCGGCCGGGCCAAGTTCTACTGTCCCGAGAGCAATGTGTCTCAGGTCTGGACCGACAACAGCAGCACGATCGCCGCGCGCATGCAGCGTCACCGCGCCTACGAGGGCTTCGTGCTCGACACGCTCGTGCCGTTCATCCGCGAGGACTGCCGCTGGCCGGCCGCGCCGATGACGGCCGTCGGCTGCAGCCTCGGCGGCACCTACGCCGCCCTGTTCGCGCTGAAGTACCCGGAGACCTTCCGCCAGGTGCTGTGCATGAGCGGCCGCTACCTCACCACCGAGCTGACCGGCCGCCACAACGACCCCGACCTCTACTTCAACAACCCGCTGGCGTTCGTCCCCGGCCTGCAGGGCGAGCCGCTCGAGCGGCTGCGGCGCAACACCCACCTCACCCTCGTGTGCGGCCGCGGCGCCTACGAGGAGGGCTGCATCGAGGAGACCATCGCCCTCGGCCAGCTGCTGGAGGACAAGGGCATCCCGAGCCGCACCGACATCTGGGGCCGCGAGTCGCGGCACGAATGGGACTGGTGGCAGCGCCAGGCCGTCGTCCACCTGCCGCGCCTGCTCGGCTAGCCTGTCTCTTCGGACCTGTCCCGCCGGCCCTGGCCCCCAGGGCCTGTCCTATCGCCCCTATCCCACCATACCTGTCCTATGCGCCAGAAGCTCGTCGACCTCCTCACCAAGTACCGCTCGTTGCTGCTGGTCGGCGTCGGCCTGCCGGTCGGCTTCGTGTTCGACGCCGTGCTGCGCACGCGCGCGCGGATCCACGAGGCGCTGGGGGCGGCGCCCGAGCGCCACGACGAGAAGGTGCGGGAGATCCAGGAGCAGGTGCGGCGCTGGGCCAGCCAGCCGGCGAGCGAGCGCAAGCCGATGTGCACCGACCGGCGCACGTGGATGAACCTCTCCACGCGCTTCGAGCCCAAGCACACCTGGCACAAGGTGCGCATGGGCGCGCTGCGCGACGTGCTCGGCCTCGACGAGGCGGCGCGGACCGTCCGGGTCGAGCCGTTCGTGACCGTCGGCCAGGCCATGCGATACCTGGCCAAGCGCGGCTACATGCTGGCCGTGCACCTCGAGATCGCCGACGCCACCATCGGCGGCCTCGCCCTCGCCGCCGGCATGACGACCCACTCGCACAAGGTCGGCATGCTGTTCGAGACCGTCGTCGCCTACGAGGTCGTGCTCGCCGACGGCAGCCTCGTGCGCGTGACGAAGGACAGCCACCCCGACCTGTTCCGCGCCATGGGCTGGTCGCACGGCACCCTCGGCCTGCTCGTCGGCGTCGAGCTCGCCGTCGTCCCGATCAAGAAGTACGTGCACATGCGCTACGTCCCGGTCCACTCGCAGCAGGGCTACTGCGACGAGATGTACCGCCTCGCCAACGCCGACGACGCGCCGCACTTCCTCGAGGCCACCGTCTACAGCAAGGACCGCGCCGTGATCATGTGCGGCGAATTCGCCGACGAGCCGACCGACCCCGCGGCGCGGCGGAAGATCAACCACCTCGGCCGCTGGTACAAGCCGTGGTTCTACAAGCACGTCGAGACCTTCCTCGAGCGCGGCGGCGACGAGTACATCCCGCTGCAGGACTACATCCTCCGCCACAACCGCAGCATCTTCTGGGTGGTGGCCCACATGATCCCCGAGGGCAACCACCCGCTGTTCCGCGCCCTGCTCGGGTGGATGATGCCGCCGCGGATCGCCTTCTTGAAGTTCTCGACCACGCCCGCGGTGCGCAAGATGACCTTCACCATGCAGGTGTTCCAGGACATCGTGCTGCCGATGAGCGCCATGAAGCGCGCGGTCGACCTCGTGGACGAGCGCTTCGAGATGTTCCCGATCCTCCTCTACCCCTCGCGGGTGTACGACCACGGCGAGGCGGGCGGCCAGCTGCCGCGGCCGTTCCCCGAGGACATCGTGCCCGGCAAGGACTACGCGATGTACTTCGACCTCGGCGTCTACGGCGTGCCGGGGCCGATCCAGCGCCGCCTGCCGTTCAAGACGGTGCACGCGATGCGGGCCATGGAGGCCTTCACCGCCGGCGTGCGCGGCTTCCCGTTCCTCTACGCCGACACCTTCATGACCCGCGAGGAGTTCGAGGTCATGTTCGACCTCCGCCTCTACCGCCAGGTCCGCGACCGCTACGGCGCGTCGGGCGCCTTCCCCGATCTCTACGACAAGATCAAGCCCGAGGTCGACGTCCTCGCGGTCCTCGACGAGGAGCGCGAGATGGACACGACGCTCGCCGATTAATGGGGTAAACGTCCCCGAGTTCAAGCGCCGTTTACGGCCGGGCCCGCCGACCCCTCACGCGCAGGGAGCCGCGAGTCGCACCGGTGTACCGCCGTTCGCCGCCAGAACTCACGGCCCCCGCCCGGCGCTTCGTTGCGCCCCGGCGGACCTCGTGGTATCCCACGCGCGCACCAACGTTTCTGGCACTCGGCTCATTTGCACGCTCGTCTCTGAGTTTGTATCGGTCCTTGTCTCCGGCGACGCTGACCGTCGTGGCGCGGCTCTCACGGCGGTCGAAGTGTACTCGTACAGGGGCGCCAGGCGCCCACCAGCCGCACGCACGAGACGACGCACATGAGCAACCGACTGTTCGTAGGTAACCTGTCCTTCCAGACCACCGAGGAGGACCTCCAGCAAGTGTTCGCGGACTTCGGCGAGATCGCCGAGATCCGCCTGGTCCTCGACCGCGAGACCGGCCGCTCCCGCGGCTTCGCCTTCGTGGCGATGGCCGACGACGAGGCCGCCCGCCGCGCGACCGAGACCCTCAACGGCCAGATGCTCGACGGCCGCCCGCTCCGCGTGAACGAGGCCGAAGAGCGCCGCGACCGTCCGGGCGGCGGCGGCGGTGGTGGTGGTAACCGCTCGTTCGGCGGCGGCGGTGGTGGCGGTGGCGGCCGCGGTGGCTTCGGCGGCGGCGGCGGTGGTGGCGGCCGTGGCGGCTTCGGCGGCGGCGGTGGTGGTGGCGGCGGCCGTGGCCGCGGCAACGACCGTGGCGGCCGCGGTGGCGGCGGCGGCGGTCGCTGGTAATCGCCAGCCGGCCCGCTTGACCCTCGAGACGCGAGCAGGAGCCCCGCTCCTCGCTCGCGTTTCGCGCTCGAGCGCCCCGGCGATCGCAGTCCCTCCGCGCCACGAAGGCGTCGCTCCGACCACTCCTTCTCGGGCCGGCCTCGGCGATCTCGCCTCCCCGGACCACGGTATCCTGCGGCGTGTCTCCGGGTCGCCTCCGCCACGTCGTCCTTGCGACCAGCCTCGGCGTCGCCGTCCTCGCCCTCGTCCGCGCCGAGCCGCCTGCGCCGGCAGGGCTCGACGCCCCGGCAGATCGGTTCTCGGCCGCCCGCGCCCACGCCGAGCTCGTCGAGCTGCTCGGCGACCAGCGCCCGCACCCGGTAGGCTCGGCCGCCAACGACGCCGTCCGCGCGCGACTCCTCGCCCGCCTGCGCGGCCTCGGCCTCGAGCCCGAGGAGCAGCGCGCCTTCGCCTGCAGCGACGGCGGCAGCTGTGCCTTCGTCACCAACGTGATCGCCTGGCTCCCGGGACAGGTCCCCGGCCCCGCGCTCGCCATCACCTCGCACTACGACTCGGTCGGCGCCGGCCCCGGTGCCGCCGACGACGGCCACGGCGTCGCCGCGACCCTCGAGATCCTCCGCATTTTACAAGACGTCCCGCGCCGTCCGCCGCTGCTCGCCGTCTTCACCGACGGCGAGGAGGCCGGCCTGCTCGGCATGCGGGCCTTCGTCGAGCACCCGCGGGCCCGCGAGATCGGCGTCGCCCTCAACCTCGAGGCTCGCGGCACCACCGGCGCCGCCAGCATGTTCGAGACCAGCGACGGCAACGCCGCCCTGATCGCCGCGCTCGGCGGCCGGCCCGCCGCGCTCTCGCTGTCGTACGAGGTCTACCGCCGCCTGCCCAACGACACCGACCTCACCGTCCTCAAGGAACATGGCCTTCAGGGCATGAACTTCGCGTTCATCGGCGGCGTGCTGCGCTACCACACCCCGCGCGACGACCTCGCCCACCTCGACCTCGGCAGCGTGCAGCAGCAGGGCGACGCCGTCCTCGCCACCGCCCGCAACCTGCTCGCCGCCGACCTGCCGCCGCCCTCGCCGCACAACGCCCATTACGTCGACCTGCTCGGGGGCTTGCGGCTGCGCTGGCCCGCCTGGCTCGACCTCCCGCTGGCCGGCGCCGCCCTGCTCGCGCTGCTCCTCACCGCGCTCCGCCGCCGCCGCGAGCTGTCCGTGCGCGCGGTCCTGCTGGCCCTCGCCGCGCCGTTCGCCGCCGTGCTTGCGGCCGTCGCCGCCGCGGTCGCGCTGCTGGCGATCGCCGAGGCCGCCACCAGCCCGCTCGGTCCCTGGCGCGCCTCGACCTCGTGGGCCGTGCTCGCCCTCGCCGCCGCCAGCGTCGCCGCCGCCCTCGCCGCCGCCGGCCCGCTCGTCCGCCGCGCCGGCCCGCTCGCCCAGACCCTCATCACCTGGCTGCTGTGGGTCCTGTGCGGCCTCGCCCTCG
>NZ_JAIRAU010000038.1 GCF_020073745.1 Nannocystis pusilla | reverse complement strand
TTCACCTGCCCCGCCGCGATCGAGGCCTTCACCGTCCGTCTGCCGCTGCTCGCCCGCCTCGCCCCCGGCCACCGGCTGGTCGGTCACGTCGTCTTTCAGGACATGTCCTCGGGGACAGGCATCCCCGAGTTCGACTTCGTCGCCCACCGGCGCAGATCCGCGCTGACGATCCGCCGGCCCGAGCCGACGACCGCCGCCTCGCCCCCCGCCGCGCCGGCGGTCGCCGCTCCCGCCGCTGCGCCGTTGCGCCCGCGCTGGCCGTGGCTGGTCCTCGCGGCGGCCCCGCTCGGCCTCGCGGTGGTTTTCCTCCTCCGGCGACGCCGGCGCGCGTAGGATCGTCGCGTGACCGACGCTGACATCCGCGAGCTCGTCCGCCACGGCGCCACCATCGAGGCCATTCGCCGCCACCGCGCGCGTCACGGCGGCACCCTGCTCGCCGCGCGCGCCGCCGTCGAGGCGCTGCGCTGGGAGTTCACGCAGGCGAGCGGGCCGGCGCTCTCGGCCTTCGAGGCCGAGCTCGAGCAGTTGTTGCGCTCGAACCAGAAGATCCTGGCGATCAAGCGCTACCGCGAGGTCACCGGCGTCGGTCTCAGGGAGGCCAGGGACGCGATCGAGGCGCGGGCCGACGCCATGGCTCGCCGCCGTTGACCGACGCCGGACACGACGGGCGACCAAACGACGAGAGCCGCCTCGCGGCGGCTCTCGGGCCATGAACTCGGCTGATTGACTTGTGGGCGCGATAGGGTTCGAACCTATGGCTTCCACCGTGTGAAGGTGGCACTCTACCGCTGAGTTACGCGCCCGCAGCGGGTGGAGGCGCCTTATAGCCTTCCTTGTTCCCGACCGCAACCCCCTACTTGCAGCGCTTGTCTTGTCCTTGCGCTGTCTCCTCGGTGCGCGATGGGCGAGCGCACCGCCGGTCCCTGCGGCTCTGGTCTGTCCCGCACAGAAGGTCTGTACGGGGAGCCTGAAGGAGCGGCGGTTCGCCGGCCGCGCGCGCCGGGAGGCTCAGCCCGGCTCCATCCCGCGGGCCTGCTTGATGAGCTCGCGGAGCTGCTTCGCGCCCAGCTGATTAGCGGCGGCCGCGAGCTCGTTGAGCAGCTCGGACTTGCCGCTGTTGCGGTGCTTGGTCTTGGGCAGGAGCTCGCTGGGATCGCAACCGAAGGCCTGCGAGAGCAGCAGCAACGACTCGATCCGCGGCGCCTTGTACCCGAGCTCGAGCTTGTTGACGGTCGTGACCGTCAGGCCGGTGGCCTTGGCGAGCTCCTCGATCGTCATGTGCGGGCGCCAGCCCGTCTCGTTCTGCCGCTTGCGGCGGGTCTTGGGCGGCGGCGTATTGAGTCGCCACTGGCGGATCCGCTTGCCGATCTCTTGTGCAACTTCGTTCTCGTTCATGGTCCCGTCGCTCATCGTTGGTGGTTGGGAGAGCCAGACCATGACACATGATTCCTGGCGCTTAGAACAGTCACCCTTTGGAGATAACTCATGGGGGAATCCGGCCCCAGCGACAGGAACTCAGGGACCTGTCCTTCGGGACCGCGCCCAAGAGCCTGATCGCGCACCAGAACCTTCAGGCATGCCCCAAGCGCCAGCACGGTAAGGCCAGGTGCCATGGGTCACATGGGCTCGAAGATCCGCGCCTGGCTCTTGGCACAGGCGGAGGAGGCGCTCGTGATCGTCACGCGCCACGACCGGACATCTCCGGAACTCGAGCGCGCCGGTGGGTCGATCTCGCCGGTCTCACTCCTCGCGCGCGCCGGCGATTGCGGCCCCGTGGCCGGCCGTCGCGCGCGAGCCGGAGCCTCCGCCCGCGTGCCTCCGCGGCTCGGTGGAAAACCTCGCTGAAGCGGCGCAGCCGGACGAACACGGGCTCGCGCGGCGATCTTCGCTATCGTCCTGATCATGCGCAGCTTCCGCCTCCTTAGCCTCCTCGTCCCCGTCACCCTCCTGCCAGCCTGCCCGTTCGGCCTGTTCGGCGACGACGGCGGCGCCGAGGGCAGCGACGACGACGACGACGCCGACGCCGGGGGCTTCATCTCGGCCACCGACGGCACCACCGTCTGGCCCGGCGACGACGGAGGATGGGAGGGCGGCGATCAGCCGACCACCACCGGCATCGAGATGACGGGCGCCGACAACGACCCCGAGGCCGGCTGTCCGTGCGCGGCGGGCACCGAACTCGTCTACGTGCTCTCCGATGTCGGCTCGCTGTGGAGCTTCGATCCGAAGTCGGGCGCCTTCGCCTTCATCGCCGACATCGATTGCGGCGGCATGACCGACACCTACTCGATGGGCGTGAGCCGCAAGGGTCGCGCGTGGATTCAGTACTGGAACGGCGACCTCTACACCGTCGATCTCAACGACGCCAGCGATCCCGTGAAATGCCTCGACCCCGGCTTCACCCCCGGCAACCCGCTGTTCCCGCAATTCGGCATGGCGTTCGTCGCCAACAGCATGCAGGACCCGTGTGACAAGCTCTACGCCCACTCCGGCATCGCCCCCGACCTGCAGGGCCCCGACGTGGGTGCGCTCGGCGTCATCGATCCGCAGACCCTCGAGCTGTCGACGATCGCCAGCATCGACTACGCCTGGGGCGAGCTCACCGGCACGGGAACCGGGCGGCTGTTCGCCTTCCAGGGCTCGGCGCCGCCGCTGCTCACCGAGTACGACAAGCTCACCGGCGAGGCCCTCGACGTGCTGCCCCTGCCCGGTGTGCAGAGCGACAGCGCGTTCGCGTTCGCGTGGTGGGGCGGCGACTTCTACCTGTTCACCTCGCACGGCGACATCGTCACCAACAGCGAGGTCTGGCACCTCGACTACGACGACAGCGACGGCGGCGGCCAGGCGCTCACCCTGCTGAGCGAGGCGCCGATCCGCATCGTCGGCGCCGGCGTCTCCACCTGCGCTCCGCCCGAGCCGATGTGATCGGACCTGTCGGCCCGAACATGTCCCGAGTGACATGCCGAAGGGCCGCTCCGCCCGAGGGCGCCGGGCATGTCTTCCGGAACATGTCCAGCTCGACATGTCCTTCCGGCCACTGGCATCACTCGCTGGCGGCCAGGAACGCGGCCGCGCGGGCCAGCACCGCCGGGCGCCACTGCAGCACGCTGTGCGCCCCGCCGACCAGCTCCGGATCGATCCCCGGCAGCGCGGTCTCGGCGACGCCGACCAGCCCGTCGTTGTTGCCGGCGATCCAGCGCGAGTAGCCGCGGTCGCCCTTGCGCTTGCCGCCGGCGAGGATCAGCACCTGCGCGCTGGTGGGCGGCGGCGGCATCAGGGCCGCGCGATCCGGCTGCAGCACCTCGGCGGCAGCGCCGTACAGCCAGCGGAACGGCTTGAACCCGCGCAGGCGAGCGGCCAGCGCCGCGCCCTGGTTCGGCGGCGCCAGCATGGCGACCCGCTGGCGGTGCGCCTGCTCGCCCGCGCCCGGGCGCGCGAGGTAGGCCCGCGCGACCAGCCCGCCCATGCTGTGGGTCAGGATCCCGAGCGTCGGCACCTTCTGTCCTTCGAGCCAGGTGGCGATGAACTCCTCGAGCCGCTCCGCGTGGCGCTCGAGGCTGTCGCTGCGGGTCGCGTAGCCGAACGCCGCCGCCTGGAAGCCGCGGTTTTGCAGGTAACGGACCACCGGCCACAGGCCCACGCGGGAGCGCAGCGCCCCGTGGATCACCACCACCGGGACGGGCACCGGTCGCGTCACGCCCCCGGCGTCCACGGCCCGCCCTCCCACTGCCGCGCCTCGCCCGGCCGCGCCGCCGCTCGCGCCGCCAGCATGCGCCACGCGATCGCGCTCACCAGCAGCAGCCCGAGGCCCGAGACCTGTTGCACCCGCAGCGGTCCGAGCACCAGCGGCGACGCGTCGAAGCGCAGCGGCTCGAACAGCACCGCCCGCCCGAGCAGGAACACCGCCGCGACCGCGAGGAACGCCTGGCCCGAGAACCGCCGGCGCCGCCGCAGCCACAGCCCGACCAGGAGCGCCACGGCGCAGGTGGCCGCCAGGTACAGCTGGACCGGATGGACCGGCGCCGACGCCGTCTCGGTCAGCCCGGGCAGCCCGGGGAACGCCGCGGTGTGCAGCATGAACGCCGGCGAGCCCTCCGGGTACGTGACGCTGAGGACATGTCCCGAGTCACCTGGCCCGACGTACATGCCGAAGTCGGCCCCGGCGAAGAACGCCCCGACGCGCTCGATCGCCCCGCCGAGCGCGACCGCGGGCGCCCAGCAGTCGAGCCAGGCCAGCGTCGGCACGCGGAAGCGGCGGCAGCCGATCGCCGCCACCGCCAGCGCCGCGAACAGCCCGCCGAACACCGCCAGGCCGCCGGCCGGCAGCGATCGCAGGTGGCTCAGCTCGAGCGCCTGCCCCTGCTGCAGCAGGTAACCGGCGCGCGCCACGAGCAGGCCGAAGATCGCCGACAGCACGAACACCGTGCCGAGGACCTCGGTCGGCAGCTTGTCGCGGCGCGCCAGGATCAGCGCGACCAACCACGAGGTCACCAGGGCGACGGCGACCGCGAGCCCGTACGGCGTGATGGCCCACCCGAGACCCGGGAGGGTGAAGAGCTCGGGAGCCATCGCCGCGGGTCACTCTTCGGCGTAGACCGCCTCTTCCTTCTCTTGCGCCTCTTTACACTGGATGCACAGCGGGGTCTCCGGCCGTGCTTGCAGGCGCTTGAGCGAGATCGGCTCCTCGCACTCCTCGCAGGTGCCGTAGGTGTTCTGGTCGATCTTGCGGAGCGCCAGGTCGATCTTCTCCATCAGGAACTTCTCGCGGCCACGCAGGCGGAAGCTGAAGGCCTGCATGTACTCGCTGGACGCCTGGTCGACCTCGTCGAAGCGATCGTCGGGCGACAACACCATGTCGCTCTCGAGCGTTCGCTGCGCCTGACTGATGAGGGCGTTCCTCCGCTCGATCAGCATCGCGCGGAACTTCTCGTTCTGAGCTTTCGTCAAAGCCATCGTGACGACTCCGTCCTCTCTGGGGTGCGCACCGAAGAGATCCCCGGTTAGGCAGTGTGGCGCCCGGGCTCGCGGGTTGTCCAGGGCGGACTTCGAGATGGGGGCGGCAGGGTAGCTCAGCGGGTGTCCTGGGTAAACACCCCGCGGACAAAGAAGCTGAGGAGTTCGTCGGCGAGCCGATCCGGATCGGCGAAGGGCGTGGCCGGCGCCGCGTCGCCGGTAGCGACATCGCCCGCGCCGCCCTTCACGACAGCGGCCCCCGGCTCGCCTGGTTGGTCGCCCACGGCCTTGAGCGCACTGGGCGCGTTCGAGCTCGCACGCCGGCTCGCCGCCAACATCCGAGTGAGGATCTCTTTGAGGGCACCGAGCGCGCTGACGGCGATGATCGTCTCGTCGCACTCGCGGGCGATCCCGAGGCGATGGCCGACGCGGACCGCCTGTCCGATGAGACCGATCACCTGCTCGTAGAAGAGGTCGAGCTGGGCTCGCGCCTCGGCGTCGAGCGCATCGTCGCGGAGGACGATCGTCGCGAGATCTTCGTGCTCGAGCACGGTGTGGATCACACGCCGAAAGTTGGCGCGCATCTGGGAGAGCGGTTCGCCCTCCGCCGGGTCGAGCGAGATCTTGCGGACGCTGCCGCGAATGACCGCCAAAAACCCCGCCGAGAGAGCGGCGAAGATCTCACGCTTGCTCGTGAAGTAGAGATAGAAAGTCCCGCGCGCGATCCGGGCGGCGTCGATGATGTCGCCGACCGACGTCGCGTGGTAGCCCTTCTCCTTGAACACCTGCGTGGCGGCGGCCAGGATGAGCCCGCGACGCTGTTCCCGCCGCGCCTGCGCACGCGCAGAACGGCCGTCCGTCCCGGTCTCCGCCTCGCCCGTCGCAGCATCGTCCACGGTCGAGTCCGGTCGGCCTGAACCCTGTCCCGGACCGGCCAAAAGCTGCCCGAAACCGCGCAAATCGCGGGCGGCGAGGGCGCCCTGAACCTCTGGACCTGTCCCCTCGTTCGTCCCCGGCGCGCCGTGGTCGGCGTCATGCTCGCGGTTGACAGCCAAACGCCGCGAAGCCTACCTAAATTCCGCGATTTTCACCAGCGGAGACCACATCGGCATGGCTAGCTCGGACAAGCGCAAGCAGTCTCTCTATTTCCCCGAACAGATGCTAAAGGAGATCCAGGAGGAGGCTAACCGCCAGGACCGCTCGCTTTCGTGGATCGTCCAGAAGGCCTGGAAGATCGCGCGCAAGGACATCATGAAGTACCCCAGCGTCAACGAGCTCGCGGATGACGCCCCGGATGACGAGCGCGGGCGGAACGAGTAGCCGCTCCCCCGATCCCCTGGCGGCCGGACCGCTCGCGCTTCGCCTCCGGCGCGACGACGGTGCTTCGGTCCGCCTCTTCGTCAGCGGCCCGAAGGACGCTGCCCCACCCGCGATCCTCATCCTGGACGGCCTCGGCTGCGCAGGATGGGCTTTTGAACGCATCGTGCCGCTGCTCAGTGAGCAGCGGCGCGTCGTTCTCATGCACTATCGCGGTCACGGACAGTCGCCCGACCCACCTCGGCCGTGGCGACTCAGCATCCCCACGCTGGCGGACGACGCCGCCGCGGCCTGTGACCACCTCGGGATCGGCTCGGTCGTCGCCGTCGGCTTCTCCATGGGCTTCCCCGTGGCCCTGGAGCTGTACCGCCGCCACCGCGACCGCGTCGCCGGCCTGCTCTCGCTGGCCGGCCCGAGCGGTCGCGTGCTCGACAGCTTCCAGGGCACGCAGAACTTCCGCCGCCTGCTCCCGCTCGCCCTCGCGGCGACGCGGATCGCTCGCGACGTCACGACACGGACGTGGCGGAAATGGCTGCCCTCCCCGCTCTCGCGCGAGCTCAGCTTGCGCAGCGGACAGGTCAACGCCGAGCGCATCGAGGTCGCGGACCTCGAGCTCTACATGCGCGGCATCGCGGCGATGAACCCCGAGCTGTTCCTGGCGGTCGTCGACGAGGCGCAGCGCCACAGCGCCGCCGACGTCCTGCCGACCATCGCCGTGCCCACGCTGGTCGTCGCCGGCGCGCGCGACAACTTCGTGCCGCTGGCGACGATGCGGGCCCTCGTGGCCCAGATCCCGCGCGCCCAGTGGAAGGTCTACCCGGCCGCCACGCACGCCCTGCCGGCCGAGTTCCCGCTCGAGGTCGCCGACGAGATCGCCGGCTTCATCGACCACACCGTCGCGCCCTCGCTGGCTTCTCGCACATGACCTGAGGGACATGGCCCTGACGCCATGTCCTTCCGGTCATCGCCCCTCACTTCGGCTTGGCCGTCGGCGCCGCCGAGCTGGCCGCCTCGTCCTTCTCGACGACGAAGCGCACCAGCTTCTTGATGGTGTTGTTGCGCTCGATGTTGCCGAGGATCTTGACCAGGTCGTCGTAGGCCTTGGGGTCCTTGAGCAGCTTGCCGAGGGTGCCGTCGCCCTTCTCGATGGTAGAGACGACCTTGCTGACGTTGTCGAGCGTCTCCTCGAGGTCCTTCACCATCTCGCCCTTGGGGTCGTAGACGACCTTGGCGAGCAGGCTGCGGTTGTTCGGGTCCTTCAGGTCCTTGATGACCGTCGAGACGTCGGACATCACCTTGCGGCCGTCGTCGACGAGCGGCTGCAGGTTGTCGTCGATCTTGGTCATGCTGCTCTTGGCCTTGGCGACGAAGCCGTTGAGGTTCTGCGCGGTGTCGCGGACGCTGCGGAGCGTCGCGCCGAAGTCGCGCACGTACTGGTCGTCGTTGAGCAGCGCGCCGACGAGGCCCTTGCCCTCGGCGATCTGGCGCGACACCTCGTTGACGTTGGCGAGCAGGCCCTGGACGTTGCGGATCGTCTTCTCGTCGCCCATCGCCGACGCCAGCTCGGCGATGCCGCCGATGGTCTCCTCGACCTTCCCGAACACGCCGTCGACGCGCTCCTTGACGTTGTCGAGCTCCTCGATGAGCGACGGCGTGGTCTGGATCCGGCCGCCCGAGGGGATCGGCGCGCCGCGGCCGACCGAGATCTGGACCAGCTGGTCACCGAGCAGGCCGTTCTGCGACACCGTCGCGCGGCTGTCCTCGCGGATGTGCTGCAGGCTGTCGGCGAACACGCTGAGCGTCACGCGGATGCGCTTGTGGTCGGTGGTGAAGCCGTCGCACACGCCGGTGTTGCCGGTCCACGAGACGCGCCGGTAGCGGCGGCGGAACTCCTGGGTGACGCACACCTCGTCCTCGCGGCACTGCGAGTCCTCCTCGCACGGCGGGTGGAGGTCCTTGTTGAAGGAGTACGCCTCGAGCTCGGCGCACTTGCCCTCCGGCGCGCAGAACATGGTGCGGTCGCAGTCGTCGGTGCGCTCCTGGCCGAACCGGCCGCGGTCCTCGGTCAGCGGGTTGCACGGGTACTCGAGCTCGACGAACTCGCGGTCCTGCACCACCCCGATCTCGATGCCTTCGAGCTGGACCGGGCTGCCCTTCTTCAGGCCCGAGACCTGACGGAAGTCGGCGTAGACCAGCCCCTTCTCCTTCCAGGTGCCCTTGCCCTGACCGATGATGAAGATCGACAGCACGCCGACGGCACCGAGGCCGATCACGAACAGGCCGACGATCAAGTTGAGGCGGGCTTCGTCCTTGCGGTTGGCCATCAGTCCTGGTCCTCGTAGTAGCGGCCGTTGATGAAGTCACTGACCTCGGGCGCGGGGTGGTGCTGGATCTCCGCGGAGGTGCCGATGAACGGGAACTTGCGCTGCCACAGCATCGCCACCCGGTCGGAGCGCTCGAACGCGATCGGCATGTCGTGGGTGACGACGATGCTGGTGACGCCGAGCTCCTTCTGCAGCTTCTGGATCATGGCACCGATGCGCTGGATGTTCGCCGGATCGAGGCCGGTCGTCGGTTCATCGTACAGGATCACCTCGGGCTTGATGGCGATCGAGCGGGCGAGCGCGGCGCGCTTGCGCATGCCGCCGCTGAGGCTGGCCGGCATCCGGTAGAGGATGTCCTTGTCGTACCCGAGCCCCACCATGTCGAGGCACTCCCTCGCGCGCTCGAGCATCTCCTGGTCGGACATCTTGGTGTGTTCGCGCAGCGCGTAAGTGACGTTGTCGAACACGCTCATGGAGTCAAACAGAGCGCCGCCCTGGAACACCATCGCCACGTTGCGACGGAGCTCGCGGAGCTGCTCGGCGTCCATGTCGCCGACCTCCTTGCCGCGGTAGAGCACGTGGCCGGAGTCGTAGGGCAAGAGGCCGATCATCAGCTTGAGGCACACGCTCTTGCCCATGCCGCTGCCGCCGATGATCGTAAACGTCTCGCCGGCCTCGACCTCGAAGCTCATGTCCTCGTAGATGATGTTGTCGCCGAAGCGCTTGTAGACGTTGCGGAGCTCGATGATCGGCGCCATGGCGAACTTACCCGACCGGGAGGAAGATCGTCGTCAGCACGAAGTCGAACACGATGATCGCCACGCTCGTGGCGACCACCGTGTTGGTGGTGGAGATGCCGACCGCCTCGGTGCCGAACTTGGTCTGAAAGCCCTGATAGCAGCCGATGAGGCCGACCAGCAGGCCGAACGTGAACGACTTCACGAGGCCCGAGATGTAGTCCATCGGGTACAGCTCGTCGATGTACGTCTCGTAGAAGTACTCCGCCGGGACGTCGAACACGAAGTCGGCGATGAAGGCGCCGCCGATCAGGGCGAGCACGTTGCCGTAGACGTTGAGCAGCGGCAGCGTGACGGTGGACGCGATGAGGCGCGGCCACACCAGCTTCTTCAGCGGGTCGGCGCCGAGCGACGCGATGGCGTCGATCTGCTCGGAGACCTTCATCGAGCCGAGCTCCGCGGTGACGCCGGTCGCGATCTTGGCGCCGATGGTCAGCGCCATGAGCGTCGGCACCAGCTCGCGCACGAGCGCCAGCGCGGCCGCCGAGCCGACGGCGTTCTTGGCGCCGAAGCCCATCAGCGCCTCGCCGAACTGCCAGGTCAGCGCCATGCCGACGAACACGCCCATCAGGGTCGACAGCGGGAGGCTGCGGATCCCGAGCGCGATGATCTGGCTGAAGATGTCGTAGATGCCCCAGGGCCGGCGAACGCCGCGAGCCATCGAGCGCCCGAGCAGGAGCGAGATGCCGCCCGCCCAGTCGATGCCGGCGCGGAGCTCTCTGCCGATGTATTCGAACGGACCGCGCACGCTTCACCCGCCCCGGACCGGGTAGGCAAAACCGCCGACGACCCTGGCGAAGTCCCCGCGGCCGCTCTCGAAGCTGCGCGGCGGGGCGATGTACTCGAGGTCGAACAGGCAGCCGTCCTTCTTCACCACGACGATCTCCATCTGGGTCTTGATGACCCCGTCGATGGAGGCGAGCACGATGGTGCGCACCGCGTCGCGCTGGACCAGCGTGATGCGTTCCTGCGACAGAACCTCCCACTCACGAAAATCGATGCGCAGGTGATCGGTGAACTGCTCCAGCGAGCTGTCGCCGTGCATCTCGCACTGGCTGTCGAGCACGATGACCGCGTCGAGCCCGTCATGGTACCACGCGACCTGCGTGCCCTTTTGCGAGAGCGGACGCCAGCCGGCGCCGGGCTGCGCGAAGCTGTAGGTGGCTTCGTGGGCCACCGGAGTCTCGCGTCGCCGGTAGTAGGTGTCACCATAGCCGACCCAGCCGCTGCACCCCGTGGCCGAAACGGTGACGAGGGCGACGCCGAGAAGGACCTGGGGGGAGGTGGAGGGCCGCACGGGCGGCGCCAGTGTAACAGCGTATGCGGAGCCAGCACCACGGCGCGCCTGAGCAGCCCAGGGTTCCACTCGAGGTCAGTCGGCCTCGCCTGTCGCCAACCACAGATCGGCCAGCGCAACGTGATGTTGGCGGCCCCATGCGGTCGCCAGGCCGGGACAGGAGCCGTGCGGCGAGGCCCCGGCGAGGTCCGTGGACCACATTCGATAATTATGGAGCAAAGACAACGTCTCGGCGTGGGGATGGCAGTACGAGTTGTCGCCGCCGGCGGAGATGACGACCAGCGCGGGCGCTGCAGCGGCCAACACGGCCTGCGAGATCCCCGTTCGACTGCCGTGATGACTGGCCCACAACACGTCGACCGCGCCGCACGCACGCGCCGCCGCTTCGACTTGCACGACTGGGAGATCGCCTGGCGCGAGCAGCCTCAGGCTTTCCACTTCGATGCACAGCGCCAGCCCGAGAGCGTTTTCGGCCGCGCGTTCGGGCGGTGAGCCCGCCGGCACGACGCGGATCGACAGGCCCGGGCCGTCCCAGCGATCCCCGGCGCGGACCGTGCGGCGCGGGACCTCGGCGGCGGCGTAGGCCCTGGCTGCGGGGGTGTCCGGCGCGCCGTCCAGGCCGCGATCCCAGCGCTCGCGGAGCTCGAGATCGTCTTCGGTACCCGCGATGTTGTCGGGCCCGGCGAGCGCGCGGACGAAGCCGCCGATGTGGTCGTTGTCGAAGTGAGAGAAGATCCAGAGATCGACGGCCGCCACCTCGTGCTCGGCCAGTGCGGCGAGGATGGCCTCGCTCGCGGGAGGCGGGCCGGCGTCGACGAGCACGGCCTGACCCTCGCGCCCGACGAGCAGCAACGACGAGCCCTGGCCGACATCGATGAAGCGCAGGCCGGGGCCGCGAGGCGGCGGCGCGAGCCCGGGACCGACGTCGAGCGGCTCGAGCGGCGCGGCGAGGAGGAGCGACAGCGAGAAGACGATGGGGTGCACGAGGAGAGGTCGTTGCCGGCAGGCACAATTTTGCAGGCCGATTTTTTTTCTCGCCGCGATGCAACACGAGGCCCGGTTCGATCGACCTCGTCGTGTGACCCCTGTGCTCGTCTTCCTCTTCTTGTTCTCGACGTCCGGCGCCCTCGATCCGCCGCCGCTGCTGCTGCACGGCGGACGGGCCGCGCCGCGGGCCTGGCTGGGTGCCGTCCAGTCGGCGCTGTGGATCTGCTGGGACGACGGCACCGGCCGCGGCGCGCCGGACGACGCCTGCTGGCAGCGGGTCGACCTCCCCCCCGGCGCGCCGGATCCTCGTGATGCCCGCGTGGCCTTCCTCGACGCGGCCACGGCCGTGGTGCGCGGCGCAGACGACGGCACGTTCTTGCTCGTGCGCGGCGATCCGGCGCTGCAGCCGGGCGAGCCGTCGCTCGATCCGCGCGAGCGTCTGGCACCGCTCGCCTGCGGTCCCGGCGGACATGTCCCGATCTACAGCCGCGGACGCTGGGCCTGGGCGCCCTCCCCTTGCCGGCTGGGGGCAGGTCAGTGCGTCGGCGGGCCGGCGCTGGCCAGGCCGCGCCGGCCGACCGGCCTCGACCTGTTCTTCCGCATCGAGCTGCAGGCCGACGCTCGCCGCGGCGTGTCCGTCACGAGCGAGGCGACCACGAGCGTCGCGGTGGTGGCGAGCATCGGCGTCGCGTTCGACCCGGCGCGGTGGGTCGGGCAGCAGTTCGCGTGGCAGGAGCTCCACGCCGCGCGCCGGCCTCGACTCCGCGACCTCCCGCCCACGCGCAGCCACGGGCCCCTGGCCGCGCGCGAGCGCGAGGCCGTGGCGGCGATCGTGTGCGGAGGACAGGTCCGATGAGCGCTGTCCTTTCGGTCATCTTGTCGGCCCTGCTGGTCGCGCCGGCGCCGGCGCCCACGCCGGTGCCCGACCCCGACGCGCTCGAGCGGGCGCTGCAGGCCCTCCCCTCGCGTCCGACGATCGCCGAGGTGCAGGAGGCGGTGGTGCGGCGGCTGGCGCTCGGGCCTCGCGGCGCGCGGCGGCTCCTGGCGCGGGCGCGGGCCGCCGCGGCGCTGCCCAGCGTGCAGGGCGAGTACGATCAGACCATCGACCGCGACTATCAGCTCGACCAGGCCGCGGGCACGGCCGACGCCCTCACGCAGGACCTGGGCGCCGGTCGGGGTGCCAAGGTGCGGGCGACGTGGGATCTCGGCCGGCTGATCTTCAACCCCGACGAGCTGCGGGCGGCTCGGGCGGCCCTCGATGCCGCGGCCGAGCGGGAGCGCGTGCTGGTCGCGGTCACCCAGCTGTACTTCGAGCGGCAGCAGTTGTTGCTCGAGATCGCCCTGCTCCCGGCCCGCGACGGCCAGGAGGCGATCGGTCGGCGGGTGCGGGTGGCCGAGATCGAGGCCGTGCTGACCGGTCTCACCGGGCTCCGCTTCTGATAAGCTCCGCGTTCGTGACCGCCGCGCGGCCCGCCAACGATCGCTTCGTCTGTGACCTCGCCGTCGAGCTCGACACCGGGCGCGCGCGCATCCCGGGGCGGATCCGCGACATCACCGAGGCCGGGCTGTGCTGTGTGATCGGCGATCCGGTCGGCGCGGGCATCACCGTCACCGCGCATCTCCGGCTCGTCTTCGAGTGGGGCATGAGCGAGCCGCTGCCGCTGCTCGGGCAGGTGCTGTGGCTGACGCCGACCGAGGGGCGATATCAGGTCGGCGTCGCGTTCTCGCAGCCGACGCCCGACGTGTGGCAGCGGTTCGATGTCCTCCTGAAGATCCTCTTCGGCCAGATCAACCTGCCGACGCCGGCCGCCGGCTGATTCGCGCGTGCGCGCACGGGGTGCAGCTCGCGACACGCTGTGCACCAGCATGCGCGCGGCCCAGAGGACGTTGTCGTCGAGGGGCGCGCATCCGGGTGCGCATGGGCAGCGAGTCCGCGCCTCGGCCCGCCGGTCGTGACTGGCCTAACCGTGGGAGAATATTGACTCTTCCGCCGACTTCTCGGCATATGGAAAAAACCCTGCGCGAGGCTTGCAGGGCGGCCTGGCCGAGAAGGACGCCGCATGATCCCAGTCGCTCAAGCACCGTCGCCCGAGGGGGCATCCCGCGCCGATAACCGACGCGCCCTCAGCATCCTGGCCCGCTCTCTGTTCCGCCAGATGCGCGAGCAAGGCTACACGCCGGAGCAGATCGTGGCGCTGTCGTCGGAGCTGCTCGAGCTCGTCAGCCACGATCTTCGCCAGGTCCGCGAGGCGACGGATGCTCGCTGGGCCGCCGAGTGAGCGGGCTCGACGCAATCGACTTCCGAGGTCGTCGCCGTCGCTCGCCTGGCCCCTCTCTGCGCCCTGAGAACTCACGCGTGTCGGCGTGGACTTGCCCGCGGAGGGTCGGTATGGGTCCGCCATGGCGACTACCGCAGACCCGCTCGCGATCTCCACGATCGACCGGCTCGACGTCGGCAATCGTCGGGTGTTCGTCCGGGTCGATTTCAACGTGCCCTTGAAGGACGGCCAGGTCCGCGACGACACCCGGATCCGCGCCACGCTGCCCACCCTTCGCAAGCTGCAGGAACGCGGAGCGCGGCTGATCCTCGGCTCGCACCTGGGACGGCCCGACGGCGCACCTGACCCGAAGTACTCGATGGAGCCGGTCGGCGCGCGCCTCGCCGAGCTGCTCGGGTGCGAGGTGCGGCTGCCCGACGAGGTCGTCGGCGACGGCGTCACCAAGCTCGTGCACGACACCCGCGCCGGGCAGATCGTCCTGCTCGAGAACCTCCGCTGGCACCCGGGCGAGACGAAGAACGACCCGGCGTTCGCCCAGGCGCTGGCCTCGCTGTGCGACGCCTACGTCAACGACGCCTTCGGCGCCTCGCACCGGGCCCACGCCTCGATCGTCGGCGTGCCGGCGCTGGTCGCCGACAAGGCCGCCGGCCTGTTGCTCGCGGCCGAGGTCGAGGCGCTCGGCCGGGTGATCCACCACCCCGAGCACCCGTTCGTCACCGTCGTCGGCGGCGCCAAGGTCAGCGACAAGCTGCCGGTCCTGCTGGCGATCCTCGACCGCCTGCGCCCCGGCGACAGCATCCTGATCGGCGGCGCCATGGCCAACACCTTCCTCGCCGCGGCCGGGGTCGGCGTCGGCTCCTCGCTGTTCGAGCCCGACCGCTTCGCCGACTGCAAGAACCTGCTGACCCGCGCCGGCGCCCGCGACGTGCGCGTGCTGCTGCCGACCGACCTCCGCGTCGGTGTCGGCACCAAGGCCGCCACGGCCCGCGTGATCCAGGTCGAGAGCGGCGCGCTCGCCGACGAGGAGATGGCGCTCGACATCGGCCCGGCGACCACGGCCCGGTTCCGCGCGGCCATCCTCGGCGCCAAGCTCGTGTTCTGGAACGGCCCCATGGGTCTGTTCGAGAACCCGGTGTTTGCCGAGGGCACCCTCGCGGTCGCCAGGGCTGTTGCCGATTGCGGCGGCTTTACCGTGGTCGGCGGCGGCGACAGCGTCGCGGCCCTGCAGGGCAGCGGCGTGGCCGACAAGATCAGTCACATCTCCACCGGCGGCGGCGCCTCGCTCGAGATGATCGAGTCCGGCAGCCTCCCGGGCATCGATGCCCTTCTCCCCACGAACCGGAGCGCCTGACGTGTCGCGAGTTCGCTGGACGATCGGCAACTGGAAGCAGAACCTGTTCCGCGGCACGGCGGAGCTGCTGGCGACGGAGATCGTCGACGGCCTCCCGCCCGAACTGCTCGAGGGCCCGGTGCGGACCAAAATCGGCGTCGCGCCGACGATGGTCGCGCTCGACGCCCTGGCCCCGTGGAGCCGCCCGGCCGGGCCGCTCTACCTGTTCGGCCAGAACTGCGCCGCCCAGGAGGAGGGCGCCTTCACCGGTGAGGTCGGCCCCGGCCAGCTCGCCGATGTCGGCGCACACGGCGCAATCGTCGGCCACTCCGAGCGCCGCACCCACTTCGGCGAGACCGACGAGCTCGTCGCCCGCAAGGTCCAGTGCGCCCTCCAGGGCGGCTTGCGGGTTGTGCTGTGCGTCGGCGAGGGGCTCGAGGTCCGCGAGCGCGGCGACCACGAAAACTTCGTCATTTCGCAGCTTTCGGCCTCACTTGCTCAAGTCGATCCTGAACTGTTTCAGGACCGCCTCGTCATCGCCTACGAGCCGGTCTGGGCCATCGGCACCGGCAAGACCGCGAGCGCCCGCGATGCCGGGGCGATGCACCGCCGGATCAGGACCTGGCTCGGCGACACCCACGGCGCCGCCGGCGCTGACAGATCGATCCTGTACGGTGGTAGTGTGAAGCCCGGAAACGCGGCCGCCTTGATGGCCGCCGGTGACGTCGACGGCTTCCTCGTCGGCGGGGCCTCGCTCGAGGCCGAAGCCTTCCTGCAGATCGTGCGGCTCGTCGCCGAGGCCAGCTGAACCCCCGGACCCCCCATGTTCGACATCATCGTCACCGTCGTTTCGGTCGTTTACATCCTGGTCTGCCTGTTCATGGTCCTGGTCATCCTGCTGCAGGCGGGCCGCGGAGGCATGGGCACGGCGCTCGGCGGCGGGGCCAGCCAGAGCGTCTTCGGCGGCGGCGGAAGCTCCGACGTTTTGGCAAGGGTTACGCAGTTTTGCGCGGGGAGCTTCATGATCTTCGCGATGTTCCTCGCGTACGCCGGCAGCCACTCCGGCTCGGAGCGCCTGCAGGAGCGCAGCGAGGAGATGGCGCCCGCCGAGGAGGACGCCTCCGGCGAGATCAACTGGGAGGCGATCGGCCCCAACCCGGTGAACCTCGCCGCCTACTCGGCCCCCGCGGCCACGCCTCAGCCCGTCGAGACCCCGGCCGCCAGCGACACCCCGCCGGCCGAAGCTCCCGCCGCGGACGGCGAGGCTGCCGCTCCGCCGGCCGAGGCTCCCGCGGCCGAGGGCGACGCCCCGGCCGAGCCGGCTGCGGCCGCCGACTCCGGCACCCCGGCCGAAGCGCCTGCCGCCGCCGAGGCCGCGGCCGAGCCGGCCGAGGCGCCCTGAGCGATGCTGACGGGCTTCGCCAAGGTCGAGGGCCTCGGCAACGACTTCCTCCTGATCGACCGGCGTGACGCCTCACCGGCGGTCCTGGAGACCCTGGTGGCCCGCCTGCAGTCGGCGGCCCCTGCCCTCTGCGATCGGCGCCTCGGCGTGGGCGGCGACGGTATCCTCCTCGTCGCCCCGCCCCGCACCCCCGAGGCCGCCGCGTCGATGATCGTCGTCAACCACGACGGCTCGCGGCCCGAGATGTGCGGCAACGGCCTCCGCTGCGTCGCCCTGGTGGTCGCCGGGTCCGCCCGCGAGCTCGTGATCGACACCGACGCCGGCGCGCTAGCCTGCGCCGTGCGCGAGTACCAGCCCAGGACATGCCCTTCGGGACAGGTTGCGATCGACATGGGCCCGCCGGCGCTGCAGGGCCCGCACAACGTCGGCGGGCGCGCGTTCGCGGCGGTGTCGATGGGCAATCCGCACGCGATCGCGTTCGTCGGCGCCGACGAGGATCCCGAGGCGCTGGCGCGCGGTGAGGGCCCGGCGGTCGAGCGCGACCCGCTGTTCCCCGGGCGCACCAACGTCGAGTTCGCCCGCGTCGACGCCGACGGCAGCATCACGCTGTGGGTGTGGGAGCGCGGCTGCGGGATCACCTCGGCCTGCGGGACGGGGGCCTGCGCCACCCTGGCCGCCGCGATCGCCCAGGGCCTCGCGCCCCACGGCCGCGACGTCGTGGTGCGTCTGCCGGGGGGCCCGCTGGTCCTGCGTCAGGACCGCGCCGGCGCCTCGATCACGATGACCGGGCCGGCGCGGGTCGCCTTCGTCGGCCAGGTCGAGGTCCCAGCGGCATCAGCGGGGTGAACCTAGCTCGCTAGAGGTCGAGCGCGCCCTGCCAGCCGACGGGCAGCTCGATCCCGAGGTGGCGCGCGGCCTTGATGGTGGCGATCCGGCCGCGTGGGGTGCGGAGCAGGAACCCGCGCTGCAGCAGGAACGGCTCGACGACGCTCTCGAGCGTGTCGCGCGGCTCGCCGAGGCTGGCCGCGAGGGCATCGACGCCGACCGGACCGCCGCGGAAGTTCTCGACGATCATGGTGAGGAGCCGGCGATCGAGCGCGTCGAGCCCCTCGCTGTCGATGCCGAGCTCGAGCAGCGACGCGCTGGCGTCCGCCAGCTCGATCGACCGCGCACCGCGGACCTGGGCAAAGTCGCGGACGCGGCGGATCAGGCGGTTGGCGATCCGCGGCGTGCCGCGCGAGCGCCGACCGACCTCGAGCGCCGCGGCGCCGCTGACCGGCACGCCGAGGATCGACGCGGTGCGGCAGACGATCGCCGCCAGCTCGTCGTCGCCGTAGAACTCGATCGCCTCGATGATCTGGAACCGGTCGCGCAGCGGCCCGCTGAGCAGCGCCGTGCGGGTGGTGGCGCCGATCAGCGTGAACGGCGCCAGCTCGAAGCCGATCGTGCGCGCGCGGTTGCCCTCGCCGACCGGCAGGTCGATGCGGCCGTCCTCCATCGCCGAGTACAGGCTCTCCTCGACCGCGGGGGCGAGGCGGTGGATCTCGTCGATGAACAGCACGTCGCGCGAGCCGAGCGCGGTGAGGTGACCCGCGAGCACGCCCTTGTGCTCGATGGCTGGTCCCGAGGTCAGGTGGAGGCGCACGCCGAGCTCGTGCGCGAGGATGTGCGCCATCGTCGTCTTGCCGAGCCCGGGCGGGCCGTGCAGGAGCGTGTGGTCGAGCGGCTCGTCGCGCCCGCGGGCGGCGCGGACGAACACCTCGAGCTTGCGCTTGAGCGCGGCCTGGCCGACGTAATCGGCCAGCGTCTGCGGCCGCAGCGACTGCCCTTCGCCCGCCTCGCCGCCGGCGACCGCGGGCGTGACGAGGGCCCGACCTGACTCTTGCGACATGTCCGAAGCGCCACCCTCCGGGTCGGCCTCGGCAGGTCGCTTGCGGCCCTTGGGGGGCCGCGGCGGCGGGCCGTCGTCGTGAGGGACGCGCATGGTGGCACCACCTTAGCCGAGCGGCCGGCGTCGGGCCACCGGCGTCACTCCCACTCGATGGTCGCGGGCGGCTTGCTGCTGATGTCGTAGCAGACGCGGTTGATGCCGCGGACCTCGTTGATGATGCGGGCGCTCATGGTCGCCAGCAGCTCGTAAGGCAGCCGGGCCCAGTCGGCGGTCATCGCGTCGGTGCTGGTGACGGCGCGGATCGCCAGCGCGCTCTCGTAGGTGCGGCCGTCGCCCATCACGCCGACGCTCTGGACCGGCAGCAGCACGCCGAACACCTGCCACAGCTCGCGGTAGAGGCCGGCCTTGCGGACCTCCTCGATGATGATCGCGTCGGCCTCGCGCAGCAGATCGCAGCGCGCGGGCGTCACCTCGCCGAGGACCCGGACCGCGAGCCCGGGCCCGGGGAACGGGTGGCGCCAGACCATGTCCTCGGGCAGACCCAGCAGCACGCCGAGCCGGCGGACCTCGTCCTTGAACAGCTCGCGCAGCGGCTCGACCACGCCCATGCGCATGCGCTCGGGCAGGCCGCCGACGTTGTGGTGGGTCTTGATCGTGACCGAGGCGCCGCGCAGGTTCACGCTCTCGATCAC
>NZ_JAIRAU010000014.1 GCF_020073745.1 Nannocystis pusilla | reverse complement strand
GGGGCCGACCCGCCCTCTATCGTGCCAGTGATGGTTCTCGACGCGTATCACGGCCTCTGTCGATTGCGGCTTGGGAGCCCACATTGCGGTGCAAGCCCCCAAGGCGCCCGTGTCGCACTGCGATTCAGCGCAGGTCTCGCCGATGCTCTGGCAAATAGCCGTGCACGTGTCGAGCCCGTCGGCGGCCGTGAAGCACTCGCGTCAGTCCGGGAGACCGCACTTCCCGACGTCCTCGAGCCCCGCCGGGGCCATGCCCGGCTCGAACCACGGCAGGCACTCCGCGTCCGCGCCCGCGCAGGTCGGATTCGTCAGGTCGCAGTACTTCAGGCAGCACCCGACCGCTCCTGGGGGGCACTCGGTCGCCAGCGCGGGATCGAGGCAGGCCAGCCCCGGATCGCAGGAGTTCGCCGGCCCGCACTCGTCGAACTCTTGCCCGCCGTCGTCGCTGGCGTCGACCACGCAAAAGAAGTGCTGCGAATCGGGAGGTTGCACGCACACCTCGTCGGCCGGGCAGTTTGACGCGAGCGGGTCGCACGTCGGCAGGCAGAGGGTCAACACTTCGTTGTTGGTGATGACGCAAGCGGTGGCCGGATCGTCGCACACCGGCGCGTCGGGGGTGCCGGTGCACTGGGGCACGCAGATGTCGCCCCAGCAGGCCAGCGCGAAGTCGCAATTGTCCGTCTGTTCGTCCCCCGACCCCTCCACCACGCACGGCTCGCCGGCCTGCGCCGGCGACTCTGCCACCGGCACGCAATGCAGCCCGTTCGGCGTGTTGCCGCCGCTGGCGAACGGGGCGCACTTCTGGCCGATCGGGCAGTCCTGCACCCACGGGTCGCACTCCTTGCCCTGCGTGCCGCCCGTGTCGGGCGCCCCGTAGATGAACCCGCCGCCCTCGGTCGCATCGCTGCAGCTCGCGCACTCGGTGCTGCTGCTCGAGATGCCGCCCGTGCTCGTGCTCGTGCTCGTGCCCGACTCGCTGTCGCTCCCGCCGGAGGTCGTGGGGATGCCCGTCACCGTCCCGTCCGTGCTCGAGCTGGTGCTCGTCGTCTCGCTGGTCGTCTCGCTCGCGCTGCCCGAGGCCGAGCCTTCTTTGGCCGGCCCGCACGCGGCGCCCAGCATCGCCAGCCCGACCGCCCAACTCCGCGCCGTCGCGCTCACCTCGTGCTGGGTCGCCCCGCAGAACGGACACACGACCTCGGAGACACGAACGTGGCGATCACAGCGAGCGCAAGGCTTCATGAGACAAGGGTACTCCTGCTGGTCTTTGAAAACAACAAAACCGGTAAATCTCCACTGGAAAATCCCGTTTTCCTCCTCCACACCCCGAGCCTCATGGGCTATTTCGCCCACCCTGGGCGGCGAATCGGCGCGAAGAATCGGCCCGGGGGGCGCGGAGACGCAGGGCTCGCAGGCCGCGAGGGCTGGGCGCTCGCAGGTGTATTGCCGCGACGCGCTCGGCCGCGGCACTTCGCCGCCCTGGTTCAGCCGATCGCCTTGCAGGCGGGGTCGAGGGTCGCCTTGTTGTTGTCGGTGCGGCACTCGTGCCAGGGGTGGTCGGGCGCGCCGTCATCGACGATGAGCACGAGCGGCTTGCTGCCGTCGATGAAGCCCGGCGGGATGTCGGGCAGCTCGAGGGTGAGCTCCTGGGCCTCGGCGGGGTAGAGCACCTTGGTGGTGATGCCGGAGCCGAGGAAGAGGCCGCCCTGGTCGGGGTCGCCCTCGTAGAAGCCGACCGGGACGCCGGCGGGGACGGCGGCCTGGCCGAGGTTGCGCACGCGAGCGTGGGCGCGGAAGCCGTCGAAGCACTCGGTGGTGCCGGACACGACGAGGTCGGGCGCGGCGAACTCGCCCTCGGGCTGGACGTTCTGGCGGAAGTTGTTGAGGCCCGGGGTGGTCCAGTTGGACGCTTCGACGGTGGGGATCGTGCCGTCCTCGGCGACGTTGGTGACGTGATAGGCGTGCTGGTTCCAGATCCGGCGCGTGCGCACCCACTGATTGTTGGCGTCGCCGAAGATCCGCACGCCGCGGGTCTTCATCTGTTCCGTGGGACAGATGAGGCTCGAGTAGTCATTGGAGGTGACGACGATGTCGGCCTGGCCGTCGTTGTCGACATCGGCGACCAGCGGGTACTCGTGCAGGGTGCCGGAGGTGTTGCAGACCTGCAGCAGGACGTCGCCGGTGGCGCCGTCGTAGATCCGCATGTACTGCTCGTCGGCGTAGACGACCTCGGCCGAGCCGGAGCCGTCGAAGTCGAACACCGAGCTGCCGGTGAACGCGGACGAGCAGTCCTGCGTCTGCTTGATCCACAGGAAGGTGTCGGCCGGGGCCACGTTCGGGTCGATGAGCTTCTTGCCGTCGAACACGGCGTAGCCGATGCCGCCGGCGACGCCGATGTCGGGGGTGCCGTCGCCGTTGAAGTCGGCGATGGTCGGCGGGCCGCCGCCGCCGATGTTGCCGGCGCTCTCGGCCGGGCACAGGTCGGGCGACAGCGGGCCGTTGATGTCGATGTCCTGGCGGACGATGACGAAGCCGCCGGGGGCGTTGGCGTCGTAGCGCCAGATGTTGAGGTCGTGGGTGCCGGTGCCGTGGACGTTGTCGATGCCGACGATCTCGGGCACGCCGTCGAGGTCGAAGTCGGCGACGGCGGGGAAGGTGCCGCCGAGGCCGGTGTCGGCGAGCACGGTGCCGTCGGCCGCGAGGACGCGGGTGGGCGTGACGATCTCGAGCTTGCCGTCGCCGGTCACGTCGGCGGCGATGCTCTTCTTGTTCCACCAGCTGCTGGTGATCCCGTCGATCGTGAGCTCGAGCGCGCCGGTCTTGCCGTCGAGCACGCTCGACTCGGTGAGGACCTCGACGTTGCCGTCGCCGTCGAGGTCGGCGAGCGAGATGTGGTCGCAGCCGACCGCCGCGGCGGTGATCCACAGCTCGGCGCCGGCCGCGGTGTAGGCGCGGACCTTGCCCTCGGCGGTGCAGGCGACGATCTCGTTGCCGGCGACGCCGTCGATGTTGCCGCCGGCGAGCGCGCGGCCGCCGAACAGGGTGTCGACGGCCGGCTTGGCCGTCCACTTCGTCACCAGCGCGCCGTCGACGATCGAGATCGCGTGCAGGGTGCCGTTGCTGCTGTAGTTGCCGTCGTCGAACGACATGAACACGATCTCGGGGATGTCGCGCTCGTCGACCTCGCCGTTGCAGTCGTCGTCGTCGAGCTGGATGACGATCGGCGGCATCATCACGCTGGCGTCGGTCCACGCGTACTTGAGCACCGGCTCGAAGCTGGTCTGCGGCTTGTATTCGCACTTCGGCAGGCAGTCGATGTCGTCGCCCTCGGGCACGACGCCGGGGTCGCACTCCGGCGGCTCCGGCAGGCACTTGCCGGTGGCCGGCATGAAGCCGCCGCCGCACTGGTCGCCGCCCATGCTGCCCGGCTGACCGAGCGTGTATTCACAATAGTTGCCGTCGCCGCACTCGGCCGCGTCGACGCATTCGGCGCCGGGGACGACGCACTGCTGGAATGAACACACCTGGTCGGCGGCGCAGCACAGGGCGCCGCAGGCGAGCGCGACGTCGCAGCAGATGTCGCCGACGCAGGTGCCGTCGGGGCAGCTGTCGACGCTGCAGGCGCCCGCGGTGGTGCCCGCGGATTCGGTGGCCCCGGCCGTGCCGGTGGTCGGCACGTCGTCGGTGGTGCCGTCGGTCGTCGAGGTCGGGGCGCCGTCGGTGACGGGAACGGTGGTCTCGGGCGGGATGACGGTCGCCGAATCGGCCGGGCGACCGCTGTCGCCGCATCCGGCGGCGATCGCTGCGAGGAGGGTGGAGGCCGGAATCGCGCGACGCATTGCGTGGATGGGACCACGCGGACCCGGACGATACAAGTCGGCGCTTGCGGATCGGGCCCTTCGCCGCGATCCGAGGTGCTCGGCGCGCGCACGAGCCCCGACTGCGGTTCGCGGATTCGCCCGGCGTGGTCGTCACGCGCGCGGTCGCCCGGCGCCGGCACGAATGCGATCGGCGTCGGCGCGGCGGCGAGCGAATCGGCCGGCGACTGCGATGATTCGCGCCGAGGATGAGATGCCGCGCACCGGCGCGGCCTCGAGCGGCGATTGCCCGGGGAGCAGCGCGGCTCGATCGCGGCGTCGAGGATCGAGGTTCGTCGGCGGCACCCGGGCGCCGAGCGAGACCCGACGATCGCGGCCGGAGGATGGACATGTCCTCGAGGGCATGTCCGCATGGAAATGCTGTCGAGTGCATGTGATCCGGATGGTCGGGGAGATCCCGCGGCCGGCGAACGCTCCGTCGCCGGGCGCGTCCGGCGGATCCGCCGTGAACGTCGTCCGCAGGCGGTCGCGGGGCCGGCGGACACGAAACGTGACGGACCTTCGTCGGCGCGTCGCAGGAGGCCCGCCGCGTGACGGATCCGCGTGGCGCGAGGTCGAAGACCGGGCCAGAGGAATGGCCATGGATCCGCTGCTCATCGCGCTGTCGACGGCGCTCGAAGAGGTGCCCGAGGCCGCGTTGCGAGCGTCGCTTCCGCTGTGGAGCGTGGTGCGGGCGCGCGAGCAGACGGTGCTCTGGCGCCAGGGGCGGCCCGCGGACGCGTTCGCGCTGATCCACGCCGGTGCGCTCGACGTGCTGGTGGACGGGACGGTGATCGGGCGCGCCGTCGCGGGCGAGACGATCGGCGACGCGGCGCTGTACGCCGGCGACGCGCGGCGGTTCGCCAGCGTCCGCGCGAGCGTGCGGCCGCAGCTGCTGGTGCTGACGCTGGACTCGGTCGCTCACCTGCGCGCGCACGCGAACCCGGTCCACGAGGCGCTGCTGCGGCGGGCGATCGGAGGGGCGGTGGAGCGCGCCGTGGCGTTCGAGCGCGTGCTGGCGCAGCTGCAGGTCGGCAACTTCGCGGCGCCGTCGTCGACGTCGTCGGGCCTGTTCCGCCGGCTGTGGCGACGCATGGCGAGGGGGACGCCGGATCCGGCGGACTGCCCGCCGCTGGCCGGGCTGCTGGCGCAGCACCCGTTGCTGGCGCGTACGAGCACGCAGGTGCGCGAGGCGATCGCCCAGGCCTTCACGCCGCAGGCGTTCCGGGCGGGCCAGGTGCTGAGCTGCCAACGCGAACACGACCCGCGCGTGTTCGTGCTCGCCGCGGGTCAGGCCGACGTGCTGCGGACGATCGACGCGCAGGGCGGAGCGCTGCTGCTCGGGCGGGTCGAGCCGGGCGCGATCGTGGGGGTCGATGCATTGACAGGAGCGGCGCGCACGGCGTCGATCGTGGCGACGGCGCCGGGATGGGTCCACACAATGACGCGAGAGGCGTTCGAGCGCCTGCCCATGGCCGCGCGCACGGCCTGGCTCGAGGTGACGCTCGCGGTGTCGGTGCGGCGATACGAGGCGGCCGCGCTGGCGTTACAGGCGGCGATCGCCGTGTTCGCGACGCGCCACGAGGAGACGATGCCGGCGATGTCGCAGGCGGGCGAGGAAGAGCGCGGCGAGCCGTGGAAATACCGCTAGCGCCTGCAGCGAATGCGGGTGCGCTTCACCGGCGTCGATCGACGCGCGGGGTGGTACGAGCGTGTCGATGAATTCTCCGATCGTCGCCTCGGCAGGTGGCGATTGAGGGCACACGGGCGCTTCCGCACAGACGACCTCAGCGACGGGCGAGGCCGTCCGAAATCGTCGAGGTTCGACGGATCGAGGCGACCTCGACCTGCTGGAAGAGGTGATGCGTTGGCCACATGGCCGGCGATCCGTCACGGCGGCCGCGCGTCGTGTGCGCGGAGCTCGTTGCCATGGCGCTCGCGGACGACGGCCGGTAGGATGCGAGGCGATGATTCGACGAAGCGCTCCGCTCCTCCTCGGCACGTGGTTCCTCGTTGCGATGGCCCCGGCGTGCGGCCCCGCGTCTCCGCCGGCGGATACGACGGCGAGCGAGGGCACGGGCGCGAGCTCCAGCGGCACGACGACGGCGACGCCGACGAGCGGCGGCCCGGCGACGGAGCCGCCGAGCGAGACCGAGGCGACCGCGAGCGGCGAGTCGACGGCGACGGAGCCGGTGGTGACGGGCTCGACGTCGCCGGGCTCGACGTCGACGGGGCCGGGCTCGACGTCGACGGGGCCGGGCTCGACGAGCACGACCTCGACGGGCGCGGAGACGACGACGTCGTCGACGACGGGCGAGTCGAGCTCGAGCACGGGCGACGGCCCTGGGCCGGCCTCCTGCCCGCCCGTCGATTGCCAGCCGATCTTCTTCGAGGACGAGAACCACGACCTCACGGACATCGAGTCGGGCTGGCTGTTTTGCAACGAGGGGACCGTTCATTATCGCGAGGAGGCGATCGACTGCGCGCACGAGGTGTTCTGGCCGAAGTGCGAGGGCCAGGGCGGCGAGTGTGCGACCGACGGCGATTGCTCCGGCAACGAGACCTGCGCGAACATCTACGGCGACTGCTACTGCACCGCGCAGTGCATGTCGGACAGCGATTGCGGCGACGGGCAGATCTGCCTGTGCGCGGGCGACCTCCCGGCCGTCGGCGCCGACCTGGCGCTCAAGAACCAGTGCGTCCCCGCCGACTGCACCGCGAACGCCGATTGCGCCGGCGAGTGCGGCTGTCGCGGCGACAAGTTCTTCTGCGGCACGCTCGAGGGCGCGTTCTGCCCGACGCCGGACGACGAGTGCGAGGACGACGAGGATTGCGAGGACGGCGGGTACTGCGGCTGGGACTCCGACCAGAAGCGCTGGGTGTGCCAGGGGTGGGGGATCTGCGAGTGACAGCCGGTCTCGCCCGCGAGGGCGGGCTCATCACGATCCGGGCGCCGCACGCGAACTGTCTGCGGGCCCGTCGCGTCGACGCCGGCTCCTCGTGCCGGGTGAAGGTGTTCCCGATCAGCCCGAACTGCGAATCCACGGCCTACATCCGGAGCCGCACCGCGGGCAGTCCGACGGCGTATTGAGGTGCACGGTCACGATCACCGTGGGGTCCAAGAGCGGCAGCGAGGCCGCGACGCCGATCGTCAAGTGGGACGCGTGACGGCGCGGGCGCGCAGGAATGCGCGCTCGCGCGGTGCGAGGCGCGAATGCGTCGAGCTCGTGGGATTGCGCGGGTGAGCGCCGATACACCGCAGTTTCCGTGCGCGATTCGGACGCGTGGTCGAGCCCGGTGGGCGTCGGGCGGGCGCCCGCGGGCGCCCAGCGGCGTTTCGTCGAGTGTCGCGCGGGGATTCGTCATTGATTCTTGCGAGTAGCCTGATAGGATGCGCCTCATCGAGGTATCGACCGACGACATCGGAGACGCCAATGCACAGTGACTCCTCCTGGACCCCCGAAGCCCTGCTCGACCACCTGCAAAAAGCCGTCTACCTCGAGCTGTGGACGATCCCGCTCTATTTGACGGCCGCTTACTCCTTGCAGGTCCCGGGCTCGGACGCGCAGCATCCGCCCACGCTGACGCCCGTCCGCAGCCAGAAGAACCCCAACCGCAGCCGCGAGCAGCTCGCGTTCAACAACATCTACTCGATCGCGGTGCAGGAGATGCTGCACCTCGAGCTGGCGTCGAACCTGTTCAACGCCCTGTTCGCGGCGAAGGGATACGCGCCGAAGTTCACGGGCGAATGGGCGCCGAGCTACGCACAGTTCCCGCCCTGGATCGGGGTGAAGCTGCCGGTGCAGCTCGGGCCGGTGAACGAGGCCCAGATGTCGCTGCTGGCCGCCGTCGAGACCCCCGAACCGAAGACCGATCCGGCGCCGAACGGGCCGCAGCGGGTCTACGATTCGATCGGGCAATTCTACAAGGCCATCGAGCAGGGGCTCGATCAGCTGTGGGACAGCCTCTACGATCCGGCGGCGGACCACCGCCAGAAGAGCGAGTTCGCCGATCCGAAGTTCCCGGGCGACGACTACACGGGCTTCAGCGCCGTGATCGGCGGCGACAAGGCGACCGCGCGCAAGCAGGCGGACCAGGCCATCGCGGCGATCATCGGCCAGGGCGAGGGCAGCCGGGGACCGTTCATCTCCTCGGATCTGCGCCCTGAGGACCTCGACGACCTGGAAGATCGCGTCAGCCACTTCGCTCGCTTCCGCATGGTCCAGGCGCTGCTGAAGTTCGGCGGGCCGCTGCGGACGTACGCAGCGACGGGCAGCGACGGGCTCGCTGCGGCGCAGGCGACGCTCGACGGCGGCTTCTCGCAGCTGCTGCAGGCGCTCGAGCAGGGCTTCGGCGGCGACGCGGACCTGGATCTCGGGGCGATGTGGGCGTTGCCCGGGCAGATCGTGGCGGTGTGGGCCGCCGGTGGCGTGCCGGCGTTTCAGTACGTGAAGCGCTGAAGCGAGTGCCGGGAGCGAGACCGCGGTGCGCGGATTCGCGGCGTTGACATCGCCGCGCGGGGCTGGTTCCCTGCGCGCCGCGAGCATGGATCCTTCACTCTGGTTGCCGAACGCGGACCCGCGGCCGAACACGCGAATGCGCCTCCTGTGCTTCGCCCACGCGGGCGGCGGCTCGGCGCCGTTCGTGCGCTGGGGCGCGGCGATGCCCGAGGGCGTGGCGGTCTGCCCGGTGCGCCGGCCGGGCCGCGAGAGCGCGTATTCGCAGCCGCTGCTGCGCGATACCCGGGCGATCGTGGACGGGACGCTGCGGGCGCTGCAGCCATTGCCGCCGTGCCCGACTGCCCTGTATGGTCATAGCTTCGGGGCGCTGGTCGCCTACGAGGTGGCGGCGGCGATGCAGGCCGCCGGGGCGACGCCCGAATTGCTGATCGTGTCGGCCAAACCCGCTCCCCACATCCCACCGGCGCTGCCCAACCTGGCGCATCTGCCGGACGAGCAATTCGTCCGCGAGCTCGATCGGCTGTACGGCGGGATCCCCGGCGAGGTCAAGGCGGTCCCGGAATTGCTGGAGCTGATGCTGCCGGTGATCCGCGCCGACGTGGCGGCGTCCGAGAGCTACCGCCACGCGCCTGGGCCGCCGCTGCGCTGCCCGATCGTGGCCTGCAGCGGCCGCGACGACCGGGCGGTCGAGCCGGAGCGGCTGCGCCGCTGGGGGGAATTGACGGCCTGCGAATTCGCGGCGCTCGAGTTCCCCGGCGGGCACTTCTTTCCGTATGACCCGGGGTCGGGGTTCCTCGGGATGGTGCGCGAGCAATTGTCGCGGCGGATCGGCGCATAGAACTCGGGACATGTCCGAGTGGACATGTCCCGACGGTCCCGTGGAATTTGTCGCGGGCAGGCTCACCGCTGTGAGCCGCCCGGGCGGGGGCGCGTCACTGCGGCGGCGGCGGCGGCTCGTACGCGTCCTGGCAGACGCCGATCTCGAGGATGAGATAGAGGAGGACCAGCTCCTGCGGGGTCAAGCCGATGTACGAGTCCGAGAATTCGGCCATGTGGTAGGTCGTGAACATGATCTTGCCGCAGCCGTAGTGGCCGGTGATGGTCAGCGGGCTGGGGGGGTTGTAGGGGACGTTGTAGCCGTCGCCGGGGCCCTCGATCCAGGTCTTGTGGCCGACGTCGATCTGTCCGCCCATGCCGTCGTCGACGAGCACCGGCGGGGTCGCCTGCACCCCCGACCAGTTGTCGACGGTCTCGATCAGCGGGAGCTGCGAGATCACCGGGTGGTCGGAGCCGCCGTTCTGCGGGTTGATGTTCTTGAGGCCAGGCGGCAGCGCCTCGAGCCACGCCAGCATGTCGGGGTCGAGGACCGTGCCGAGCGAGTCGTAGGGGGTGAGCAGGTCGGCCCCGCCGAAGTCGAGGTCTTGATAGAACGTCTGGTACTGCTCGAAGCCGGCCGCGAGGTACTCGTTGGCCCAGTCGGACACGTAGAACTTGCCGCCGGCCGCGACCCACTTGCGCATGTTCTCCTTGCCCAGTTCGGACTCGAACTCCGAGACGTACGTGTCGGAGGTGCAGGGCAGGAACAGGATGTGGTACTTCGACAGCTTGTCGTAGTCGAGCACGAGCTGGCTCATCGAGCCGACCGTCGCGTACAGGTTGCCGCCGCCGTTGTCCCACATGTCGAACTGCTGCGTGCCCTCGACGAGCGTCTCGGAGTAGAAGTTCGGGTCGATGAGGGTGTCGCCGAGACCGAGCTTGCCGAGCGCGTCCTCGAGGCGGTCGAACGAGCCGAGCCCGAGCGCGATGTTGGGGATGTAGAGCCCGTTCGCCTCGTCGCGGTGGTCCGGCAGGCTGGTCGTCTCGGCCGTCAGCGGGTTGGCCCCGGGCGCGAGCTGGACCTCCGTCACGCGCATGAACTGGCCCTTCTGCACCACGATGTACTTCGAGCTCGAAGGCACGGGCAGGTCGAAGCTGCCGTCGGCCTTGGTCAGCGCGAACTGGGTCTCGCACGGGAGCTGCACGCACTCGGCGCAGTACACCTCGTTGGGGATGCCCTCCGGGATCGTGTCGGTCGCGTACACGAGCGCGCCGCTGACGGGGATGACCTGGTTGGGCGCGTAGACGGTGCCGGTGATGTTGGCGTCGTTCGGGAGGATCGGACAGCCCTGCTCGGTCTCGCCCTGGGTCTCGCCGGAGCCGAGGTCGAACTTCGTCACGTCGTTGTCGGTGGTCGAGCTGGAGCTCGTGCTCCCGGTGGTGGTCGGGTCGCCGCTCGTGCTCGTCGTCGGTACCGTGTCCCCCGTGATGGTGCCCGTGCCCGTGCTCGTGCTCGTGCTCGTGCCCGGGGGAGTATTGCCGGTCGTGGGGTCGATCGTGGCCCCGCCCATCGTGGCAGCTGGATCGGTCTCGCCGCATCCGATGGCCAGCAGCAGTGAGCAGAACAGGGTCGGGGATAATCTGTACACGCGCATTTTTGCCCGGCAGCATACTGATGTGACGGGAGCGGCGCAAGCTCCGTGACGTCGACGGGCGCTCGTCGACGTCGACCGACGCGAGACCCGAGTCGTGTGTGTCGATCCACGACTGCTCCTGGTGCATGACCGGCGCCCGTATGCGCGAACCCACTGGCCTTTCCCACTGGCCTGTCGCCGGAGAGCGCCGCGGAGAGTCATGAACGCCGCGATGGCTGGTCTCGACGCCCGCGCCCCGGGAGACGGAGCGAGGTCGTGTGCGAGCGGTTGCACGGCAAACCGCACGGCACGATCTGGAGGCCCGATTCACGGAGGGCGTTCACGCCGGCCACGCGCATCGCAATCCGCGAACAATCGTCCCGCCGACGCGTCGCGAGCGGTCGGTTGTCCAGGCCCCCATTCGCTGGCACTGGGACCGATACCCCCACGCGCCGAGGTCGGTGCCGTGCAGCTGCAGGCGGCGAGGAACGGCGCGGGGAGCCGTGTGTCTCGAGCGACGGCCCCGCGGAGGATGTGTCCGCGGGGCCATGTCTGAAGCGTCATGTCAGCGGAATGAAGTGTCCGCCGGGACATGGCCCAAACGCCATGTCAGCGGCGCGGGCGGTCGATCACGTGCCGGGGCACTCGAGCACCCACGCGGCCTCGCCGTTGATGGTGCCCTCGTTGGCGTTGTCGGTGCTGTCGGCGGTGACGGTGCCCTCGCCCTCGTCGAGGCGCCACAGCGCCAGGGCGTCGGCGTCGGGGATCCAGCCGATGGCGGGGTCGAAGTCCTCGGTGTAGCGGGCGCTCGCGGACACGCGGACCTCGAAGACCTTGCCGTCGAAGAAGAAGCCGTCCGACACGCGGGCGCCGATGTGGAGCGGGAGCTCGGTCTCCACGAACAGGGTCGGCACCTTGGCCCCGACCACGCCGTCGACGGCGATGTAGACGTCGGTGCCGTCGTAGATGCCGGCGATGTGGTGCCACTCGCCCGAGGAGATGGCGTTCGGCCAGGCGGCCTTGATCCAGTCCGAGCCGTCGGGCGCGAGGATGTAGGGCTTCGAGTTCTCGATGCCGAGCTCGAAGTTCTTGAACTGCTCGGCGTTGTCGACCTGCGAGACGATGGCGCGCTGGCCCGACTGGTCGCCCGGGTTGACCCACGCCTCGACGGTCCACGCGGTCGGGGCGGTGATGAACGCGGCGCCGATGTAGTCGTCGTTGCCGTCGAAGTCGACGCCGGCGCACACCGGCAGGACGGTCGCGGCGGCGGTGCCCGCCGGGCCGTCCTCGGTGCCGTCGTTCGGCGTGGCGCTGCACTCCCAGACCTGGCCGATCTCGAGCTGGTCGGCGGTGACGGTCTCGCTGGCGATCCCCGCGTCCTCGCCGTCGCGCGTCCACGCGAACGCGTAGGTGATCGAATCCCCCTCGGCGTCGTCCGACTCGGTGGCGACGACACAGGTCAGGTCGTCGACGCGCGTCGGCATCGCCGGCTCGATCGCCACCTCGGGCGCGGTCGGCGGGGTGTTGACCGGCGGCGCGGTGGTCTCGGTGGTCTCGCTGGTCTCGGTCGTGGCGGTGCCGTCAGTCGTGTCGGTCCCGGTCGGCTCGGTCGTCGTCATCGGCACCGTGGTGCTGGTCGTCGGATCCGGCGGCTCGCCGGTCGTGGTCGACGTGTCGGTGTCGGTCTCGGTGTCCGAGTCGGTGTCGGTCGTGGAGGGGTTCGTGGGCGTGCAACCGACGACCGTGGAGGCGACAAAGAGGCAAAGCAGGGATTGGGTCCGGGGGTAGTTCATCGTCATGTCGAATTCCTCAAGGTGGCGCGTTGCGCGCGAAGCGCCGCCAGGGTAACACACGCGGAACTTCTGGTGCCATTCCCGTGCGAAAGGCGTGAATTGTCCTCGCCTCGCCCGCGCGCGCGCGAACACGGCCCGCGCGCGCCGCTCGGCGGCAGAGTCGGCCCCTCGGCCCGTGGCGAGCCCGCGGCGAGATCGGCGGAGATCCGAAAGACCATGACCGTTCGGACAGGTTCGCGCGCGACCGCGGCCGGGCCGGCTCCGCCGAGAATCAGGGCCAGGCCCCGGGCGCACCGGCGGATCTGCCGAGCCGCGGGCGCGGGTCTCGAGCGCGTCGTGCCGCGCGGGCGAGTGCGGCGTCAATGGGCTCGAGCGTCGTCGTCGGCGAGGTGTCGCGCGATGCGATCGGCCAGCTCGACCAGCCTGGTCTGGGCCTCCGGATCGGACTCGTTGGCCAGCAGCACGAGGCCCAGCTGGCGCTCCGGGTAGAGGACGAGGTAGCTGCTGAAGCCGAAGGTGCCGCCGGTGTGCCAGATCGTGCGCGTGCCGTCGGGCTCGGTGTCGACGTGCCAGTGCAGGCCGACGGCGTCGCCTGCGGCGGTGACCGTGACGCGGTGGCCCTGCGCGACGACCTCGTCGCTCTCGTCGAGCTGGTAGGCGACGAACCTGAGCATGTCCGCCGCGCTGGAGAGCAGCCCGCCCGCGGATTGCAGGTCCTGCATGTCGATGTACGGCATCTCCGCGCCCGTCGCATCGTGACCCCGCGCGAGCTCGGCCGGCAGCGGGTCGGCGTGAAAGCCGGTGCGATCCATGCCGAGCGGGGCGGTGATCCGCTGCTTCACCAGCGTGTCGAAGGGGGCGCCGTGGACGTGCTCGAGGATGAGCGCGAGCAGCTGCGCGGCGGCGTTGGAGTGCGCGGGACGGGTGCCGGGCGCGGCGGCGAGGCGGACCTGGTGGAGGTCGCGGTAGAAGTCGGCGCGGCGGTAGTGGCGATGCTGGGCGACGATCGCGGCGGGGATGGCCTCCGGCGCGAGGTCGCGGAACAGCTCGGGCCGGTCCGGCAGCCAGTTGGGCAGCCCCGAGGTGAGATTGGCCAGGTGGACCACGCGGATCGGGTCACCCTGGTATTCGAGGTTGGGGTAGGGCTCGGGCAGATGGCGGCGGATATCGTCGCCCAGCCGCAGCTTGCCGTCGCGCACGGCCTGCGCCAAAAGGACGCTGGTGAAGGTCTTGGTGAGGGAGCCGATCTCGTAGAGCGTCCGCGCCGTGATCGGAGCGCCGGTGGCCTTGCTGGCGAGGCCGAAATCATAACACTCGGCCGCGCCGCGGTGCACGACGCCGATCGAGACGCCGACGGCCGGCGGAGAGCGGAGGAACGAGTCACCGAGGTCGGTGATCCGCGGATCGACGCCGACCGCACACGCGGGCGCCGCAGCGCGGGTGGTCGACTCGGGGGCAGGGCCGTGAGGCGGGCGCGAGCGGCCGCCTCCGCAAGCGAGGAGCAGCAAGGCGGTGGCCGCGGAGAGGTCGAGGCGCATGAGGCCGCTCCGATACTACCAGGGACCCCGTGGGGCTGGAGCGATCGACCGGGCGCAGGTCCGTGTCGCGACCTCGGATTCGCCGATCGCGGCGGACGCTTCGCGCTCGAGCGGGTCCGCGGATCGATCTACGATGAGGCGACCATGCCGCGAATTCCGTCCGTGGATTCACTCGCCGCGTCGCTCGTGCTCGCCGTGTGCCTCGTCGCGTGCGGCACGGACGCGAGCTCGGGCTCGACAGTCGCCGGCGAGACCGGGAGCGTGACGAGCAGCGACGGATCGACGACGGGCAGCGGAACGGCCGCGGCCGGGTCGACGGGCACCTCCGCGGAGGCGCCGACGACCGGCAGCGCGACGACCATCGCGGACAGCTCGACGACGGGAGGCGCGGTGTCGGACACGGCGGCGAGCACGAGCGGCCCGGACGGCACGTCGACGACGGGCGAGCCCGCGAGCACGGGCGAGGCCCCGGAGACGGGCGAGGAGCCGCCGCCGGTCGACGCGTGCGCGGACCAGGACGAGGCACCGCCGGCCGTCGCCACGCCGAAGGCGATCAACGACGACCCGGCGTTCATCCAGGTCTATGTCAACAACATCGAGAACCTGAAGATCCAGGGCGAGCAGTGCCCCGGCGACTGGACCGATCTGATCGCGTACATGAAGTCGATCAAACCCAGCCCCGATCTGTTCCTCGTGCAGCAGATCTCGGACGCGGCGCAGCTCGACACGCTGGTGGCGCGCATGACCGACGAGCTGCCCGGGATCTTCGAGGGCATCATCGCCGACGCCGACCCGTGGACGCAGCTGTCGCCGTGCGGCAAGGAGAAGGAGAAGCAGACCAATGCGATCATCATCCGCCGGGGCCGCTTCTCCACGGTGGGCGAGAAGCACGTGTGGCAGTCGTGGGTCAAGAAGGACGGCGAGTGCGTGCGCAATCACCAGGCGCGCACGCGCAACGTGATGATCAAGCTCCACGACAAGATCGCCGGCAAGGACATCACCGTCGCGTCGATGCACTGGGCGACCGCGCAGGGCGACGGGCCCGATCCGGCCTGCGCCGAGGCGAACGTGCTCGAGGTCGACCAGAAGCTGCACAAGAACGGGTTCGGCGGCGACCTCGTGATCTTCGGCGGCGACTTCAACGAGCCCGATCGCAAGGACAACGGCGATCTGCGGCCGTGGTACGCCGAGGCCAACGGCGACGCCGGCGGGGCGCTCAACTACCGCGACCCGATCTATCGCGCGTGCAAGACCGGCGGCGGGCTGCAAGCCTGCCTCGACGACAACTGGACGATCGGCAGCGAGCGCCGCATCGACATGCTGTTCGGCCAGGACGGCCAGGGCTGCCGCGCCCGCTCGCGGCGCGCCCACACGATCACGTTCAACGAGGCCGAGGCGGCGGCGCTGGACCTGACCGGCGACAGCGACCCGAACCTGAACTACTCCGAGCATCGCGGGGTCCGGGCGGAGTTTTATTATTGAGGTGACCAGGCGGGTCGCTCCGGCAGGGTTCGAGCTGTCAGAATTGCAAGGGAGTCCGGCCGGGGCCTCCCGAACAACAACGTGATGGGGGATGGAATCGGCGCGCATTGGCGGACCTGAGCGCCAGCGCGCGCGCCTGGGCGAGACCTGTCTATTCGTTGCGGATCTCGCAGGCGACGCATACCATGCCGCGAGGGGTTATGATGTTGGAAGTGGGCGAGGAGACGGAGGGTCTCCGGGAGCAGGTCGAACGATTGCAGCGCCGCGTCGCCCAGCTCGAGCGCAGCGATGCCATCCACCGCAAGACGATCGAGGCGAGCCCGGACGTCTCTTTCCGATTCGGGATCGACGCGGTCTGCACCTACGCCTCTGCGGCGCTCGTCGATGTCCTCGGCTACGCGCCGGAGGAGCAGGTGGGCCGGCCCATCTTCTCGATCGTTCATCCCGACGATGACGAGATGCCGCGACAGCTGCGCGAGCACGCGCTCGCCACGTTGCCCGGCGTGTCGTCGACGGACCGCGTGGGCCCGTTCCTGAGCCGGCTGCGGCACAAGCACGAGCACTACGTATGGGTCGAGAGCACGGTCGTCGTCATCCGCGACCCCGAGACCGGCGCCGTCGAGGAGTTCGTGCTGACGGCGCGCGATGTCGGCGGGCGCGTCGAGGCCGAGTCCGCCCTGCGCGTCAGCGAGGCGCGCTTCAAGACGATGCTCGACAACCTGCAGGTCGGGGTGGTCGTCCAGGGCGCCCGCAGCGAGATGCTGATGTACAACGAGATGGCGCTCGAGATGCTCGGCCTGACGGCCGACCAACTGATGGGCCGCGATTCGTTCGACGCGCGTTGGGCGACGATCCACGAGGACGGCTCGCCCATGCCCGGTGACCAACACCCGGTCGTCGTCGCCATCAACACCGGCAAGCCGGTGCGCAACGTGATCATGGGCGTCTACCGCCCCGCCTCCGAATCGCGCGTGTGGCTGCTGGTGTCCGCGAGCCCGCAATTCGACGCGGCGGGCCGGGCGTTCCAGACGGTCTGCACGTTCACCGACATCACGGCGCAGAAGGGGGCCGAGGCGCTGATCCGCGAGCAGAAGGAGCTGCTCGAGCGGATGAGCTCCCCGATCATCCCGATCGCGGCCGGTGTGGTGGTGCTGCCGCTGATCGGTCAGTTCGACGCCGCACGGGCCGAACGGATCCTCGACGCGGTGCTCTCCGGCGTCGCGCAGCACGGGGCCCGCGTCGTCATCCTCGATGTGACGGGGGTCTCGATCGCCGACGCGCCCTTCGCCGGGAGCCTGCTGCAGATCACCCGCGCGGTCGGTCTCCTCGGCGCGAAGCTGGTGATCACCGGCGTGACCCCCGCGATCGCCCAGACCCTCGTCGGGCTCGGCATCGACCTCCGCGGCCTCGTCACCCGCGGCACGCTGCAGGACGGCGTGGCCTTCGCACTCGCGCGCTGAGACGTCCGCTCGACGGGCCCGCGTGCGCGCGGGCGGACGCGGCGGCGATCAATAATGGCAGTCGTCGGAGTCCGCGATCGCGACGACGAGGGCCTGCGGGTTGGAGAATTGGAGCACGTGCACCGCGTCGGGCCCGAGCACGGGCACGAAGCAGTGCGACGCCGAATCGCCGGTCAAATGTCGGTACAGGGTCTCGCTCTCGGCGAGCTGGACATAGATGTCCTCCTCGTAGGCGATCGCGCGCAGGCGCGTGCCCTTCTCGAACAGGTCGGCGTCGGCCGAGGGGCGGGCGGTGAATGGCCCGGTCCCGTTGAGCTGGTGGATCGCGCGCAGCGGCTCGCCGAGCGCGTTGAAGCCGCCCGCCTCGATCTCCTCGGGCGTCAGCGCGCCGGGGACGACGTTGTTGTCGCGGTCGGTGAAGTAGAACGCGGGCCACAGCGCGACCGGGATCTCGAACAGCTGGCCGAGCCCGGGCTCGTCGACCGCGAACGCCTGGAGCAGCCCCGACAGGTCGCCGCTGTCGCCGAGCGCCCAGGGGACGTCCGCGGGCAGATCGGAGGCGACGAGGATCGCGTCGCGGATGCCGAACCGCTTGCGCAGGCTGCTGCCGTCGTCGACGAGCCGCTGCTGCAGCATCTGCACGAGCGTGCCGCCCATGCTGTGGCCGAGGATCGTGCGCGGCCGGATCTTGCGCTGGTGGAGGCGTCCCAGCACCTCCTCGAGGGCGGTGACGTAGTCGAACAGGTCGAGGTCGCCGAACAGCGCGCCCTCGGGGAGCCCGCTGTTGCCGCGCACCGGCATGTCGGTCACCAATACGCACGCGTCCTCGCCGAGCGCGTCGGCGTACGGGCGCCACGACGCCGCCGCGAACACCCCGCCGTGGACCGCGAACTGACAGTTCTTGGCCTGGCCCCGCGGGTCGAGGTGGCCGAAGACGTTGACGAAGAGATCGACGGTGACGCCCGGCCTTAGCTCGACATCCTCGAGGAGAAACCCGGGCGTACCGTCCGCGCCGATGTCGAGCTCGATAGGAGAGCCGCCCTTGCGCGCCTCGACGGTCGAATCGCCGGAGATATCCGCACATCCTGTCAGCAACGCCACGAGCGCGGCGAACAGCCCACGTTGTCCATGATCGACGATGTTCATCCCATCGGTTATGCCAGCCGCGACGTCGCCGGGGAAGCTGTTTCCGCGTGTCTCACACTGTGGTCATTCGTGTTCGCCAGGTCGGGAGGCATGAATCCGCGCGGCTTCGCATTCATGGGTCGTCGCCTTCACCTGACCACGTTTGGCGAGCGGTCGAAAGGCCACATGGATGAATCTACGCGAAGTACAATCGCAGAGGGGGGATCGGCTTCGCGGGCAGACGCCAATAGAGCAGATACCGGGAGGTCGCCCGGGACACCACGACGCGATATTTACGCCAGCCGCGTGCGCAGAAGGCGTCCGGGGCGGACGTGGCGGCAGGATTCGTCGCGTCGGGTCAGAGCGTCTTCAGGTACTCCAGCAGGGCCCGGCGCTCGGTGTCGTCGAGGTGATCGCCGAAGGTGTGGCCGCCGTTGCCATAGCCGAACAAGGTGGTGTCGTAGATGAACTTGCGCTCGCTCTCGGGCGCGTCGCTCCAGGCCGTCGCCGGCTCCCACGGCCAGCCGAGCGCGGCCTCGTCGAAGTTGGTGCTGTCGTAGTCGAGTCGCCGCCAGGTGATCGGCCGGGCCGTGCTGTCGAGCACCAGGGCGATGCTGGGCACGGAGCCGTTGTGGAAGTACGGGGCGGTGGCCCAGATGCCGTCGAGCGGCGGCGCGGTGTAGCCGGGCGTCGGATCGTCGGTCACGACCTCGGAGAACATCCCGTAGTACGAGTCGTTGAACCACTGGCGCAGGTGGTGATAAAAGCCGCCCTCGGCCGCCTGCCTGGCGAACGAGGGATCGGTGCCGATGACGTCGATGGGGATCAGCAGGTTGGGGAAGCTCTCCGCCTCGGGGTCGTCGGCGTAGGTGCCGTGACAGCCGGCGCAATTGCACTCGAAGATCTCCGCGCCGTCGGCGGCGAGCGCCTCGTCGATGGCGAAGGGGTAGCTGGGCGCCTCGATCGAGGCGATGTAGGCCTGGATGTCGGCGAAGTAGTCGACGATCGGGGCGGCCTCCTCCACGCTGTCGGTGCACAGCGACGAGGCCAGGACCATGGTCCCGCGGTGGTCGCCCCGCGACATGCCGTTGGCGAAGTTGCTGGCCTTCTTGCCGACCCGCCACCACGGCGGCGGATCGGCCGGGAGCACCAGGTCGGTGGAGAGCTCGTACAGCGGCTCGTCGCTCCACGCGAGCGTGACCGGATCGCGGTGCGAGAGCAGGACGAGCGCGAACATGACGGCCGGGTTGGCGCCGATCGTCATCATCGTCGAATAGGGCCCGAGCGCCGCGGCGCGCGCCTTGAACTTGTTGAAGGAGGCGTTGGCCTCGCTGGTCTCGGGGAGGTCCGGCAGCGGCTCGGCGAAATCGCTGAGCGAGGTGGTGAAGTCGGCCGAAGCCTTGCCGAGGCCGACGATCAGCTCCCCGTTGAAGTAGCCGGCGTGGCACTGCAGACAATTGGATACGACCAACTCGCTGCCGTCGGAGCGGCTGACCACGTTCCACGCGTGGCCGACCTCGGCGTTCTTGCCGGTGCGACCGGGCAGCGGCTCCTCGACGCCGAGCACATTCTCGGCGAAGCCGAACAGGTCCCACGGGATCCCGCAGCTGACGTAGTCCTCCGTCAACAGCGCGGTGTAGCCCGCCGCCGGATCACCGGACGGCAGCTCGGGCATGGCGATCGGGGTGCCGCTCTCCCAGGGACCATGCTTGCAGGACAGGCCCTCGG
>NZ_JAIRAU010000030.1 GCF_020073745.1 Nannocystis pusilla | reverse complement strand
GCGGTTCCAGTTGAGGTCGCCGGGCCCGAACAGGTTGCCGCAGCGGGTCACGCACACCGGAAGCTGGTAGCTCTCGAAGTAGCAGCGGGAGATCAGGTCGGTGCAGCTCTTCGAGCAGTCGTAGGGGAAGCGGCCCTCGAGCGGCGACGCCTCGGTGTACGGCAGCACCGGCTGGTCGCCGTAGGCCTTGTCGGAGCTGGCGACGACGACCCGCCGGACCTTGCGCTCGTTGCGGCGGCACGCCTCGAGCAGGTTGTACGAGCCGCGCACGTTGGCCTCCCACGTCGACAGCGGGTTGCGCCCGGCCGTGCCGACGATCGTCTGCGCGCCGAGGTGGAACACCGCCTCGATCTCGTGCTCGTTGATCACCCGCTCGAGCAGCGGGTAGTCCTCGAGCTGACCTTGCACGCTGACGCAGCGGCGGTCGAGGCCGCGGCCGTGGAACAGGCTGCGCGGCACCCCGTCGCGCACCAGGCACACCGGCGCCGCCCCGCGGGCCAGCAGCTCCTCGACCATGTGGCTGCCGAGCAGCCCGGTCGCCCCGGTGACGAGCACGTTCTTGTCTGTCCAGAAGGACATGTTACCAATTCCTCCACGGCGCCGCTCCGCCGGCCCACGCGCGCTCGAGCAGCTGCAGGTCGCGGAAGGTGTCCATGCACTGCCAGAAGCCCTCGTGACGGTGGATCCGCAGCTCGTCGTCGGCCGCCAGCTTCTCGAGCGGCTCGCGCTCGAGCGTGCAGCCGTCGTCGTCCTTCACGTAGTCGAGCATCGCCCGGCGGAACACGAAGAAGCCGCCGTTGATCCACCCCTCGGTGACCGCCGGCTTCTCGCTGAAGCGGTCGACGCGCTCGCCGTCGGTCAGCAGCTCGCCGAAGCGGCTCTGCGGGCGCACGCCGGTGACGGTCCCGATCTTGCCGTGGCCGCGGTGGAACGCCAGCAGCGCGCGCAGGTCGACGTCGCACAGGCCGTCGCCGTAGGTCAGCATGAAGTCGTCGTCGCCGAGGTGGCGCCCGACCCGGCGCAGCCGCGCCCCCGTCATCGCCTCCTCGCCGGTGTCGACGCAGGTCACGCGCCAGCGCGCCTCCGGCGGGTTGTGCAGCGTCAGCTTGCCGCCCTGCCCGAGGTCGACCGTGAAGTCGCCCGACAGCGCCGCGAAGTCGAGGAAGTAGCGCTTGATCACCTCGGCGCGGTAGCCGAGGCACAGCACGAAGTCGTCGAACCCGAACGACGCGTAGTAGCTCATGATGTGCCAGAGGATCGGTCGCCCCGCGACCTCGATCATCGGCTTGGGACGCAGCTCCGTCTGCTCTTTGAAGCGGGTGCCCTTGCCCCCGCACAGGATGACGACCTTCATCGCGACCTCCCCAGGACCTCGTCGTAGACCGCCTGGAGGCGCTCGCGATGGGCCTCCACGCTGTATTCGGCCTGCATCTTGCGCCGCCCGGCCTCGCCGAGGGCGCGCCGCTCGCCTGCACTTCGGGACAGCCGCATCAGGTGCCCGGCCAGCCCGGCGACGTCGCGCTCGTCCGCCAGGAGCCCCGTCGCCCCGTCCTCGACCTGCTCGGGGATCCCCGCGTGGCGCGTCGCCACGATCGGCAGCCCCGCCGCCGAGCCCTCGCAGATCACCGTCGGCGTGCCCTCCTGGTCGCCGTCGCGCGCCGTCCGGCTCGGCACCAGCAGCACGTCCGCCTCCTGCATGGCCGCAGGGACAGGTGTGCTCGGCGCCGCCCAAGTCACCTCGAGCCGCAGCGACTCGGCAAGCGCGCGCAGCGGTCCGGCCCCCGCCGAACCTGTCCCGAGGAGCATGACCTCGAGGTCAGCCCCCTCGTCGCGCGCCCGCGCGCACGCCCGCAGCCCGTCGTCGAAGCCCTTCTTCTCGACCTCGCGGCCGACCATCAGCACCCGCGTGCGGGCCCGCGACGGCCGCGGCGCCGGCTGGAAGCGCGACAGGTCGACGCCGAGCGGCACCACGCGGATCTTGCTCTCGGGACAGCCCTGCGCGACCAGCTCGCCCCGCATGTGGCGCGACAGCGCGAGGAAGCGGTCGCCGCGGCGGAACAGCGCCGACGCCAGCGCCGCGTAGTGCCAGTAGGCCGGCAACAGCCGCAGCCGCGAGCGCCGCACCGTCACGTCCTTGCCGTAGAAGCTGGTCACCAGCGGCAGCCCGCAGCGGCTCGCCGTGAGCAGCGCGTGCGCCCCCGTCTGCCCCAGGTGCGCGTGGATCAGCGACAGACCGCGGGCCCACCGCGACAGCCGCGGCGACAGCGTCGTCGCGCGGTACAGCAGCGCCTCGACCGCTCCGAGCGGCTGGTCGCGCAGCGCCGTGACCTCGCCGCCGGGGAACTTCTCGCGCGACAGTCGCTCGACCGCGAACACGCGCACCGCGTAGCGCTGCAGCGACCGCATCGACGTGTAGATGAACGTCTCCGACGGCGGCAGGAATTCGTGGCGCACAAAGCCGACGGTCGGCGAGGTCGACATGCCGAGCGAACGGCCGCGAACGTACGCTCGCCCGCGCGAGGGTGTCAACCTGCTCCGCCGCCCATGACTTGCCGCACGCATCCGCACGCGGCCCTGCCACGCAGTCCAGGCCCGGCTCTGGTATCGCGCCAGCCGGGCGCGACGCGCTGCCCGAGCTCGCCACATGCGCGCGACGATCGCACGCGCAGACGACCTGGCGCGATGATCCGCCCTCACCTCACGACCTGCGAAGCATCAGCCCGACGAATGCGGCCGCACCAGGAGTTTCCGCGATGATCCTCCCCGACCTCACGACGCGAGACGCATGGGAGCTGCGACGGCAGCCCGAGATCGACGAAGAGGATCTGTGGCTGACGCCGGGGCCGATGATCTGGCAGGCCGAGCGGTTCCGCGGCGCGCCGATGTTCTACCCCGTGTACCGCAGCGGCGACCTCTACGCGACCTCGCCGCTGCCGCTCATCGTCCGGCGGGGCGCGCTCGAGCTCGACGCCGACGTCGCCCGGCAGGTGGGAGGCGCCGTCCGCTACCTCGCCACCAACGCGACGATCGACCGCCGCGTGCGTCGCGTCGGCTGCCCCGAGCTCTCGACGCTCGAGCTGAACGACCCGTCCGAGTACGTCGCCGCCTTCGCCGCGGCCGTGCGCAGCGACGTCGCCCGCGTCGAGGCGCGCCGGCCCGGCTTCACCAACCTCGTCCTGTGCGGCGGCCGCGACAGCCTCAACCTCCTGCTGCTGCCGTGGCAAAACCCCGTGATCGCCGTCAGCGCGCGGCCGAACTTCCCGCTCGTGCAGCAGTTCGTGCGCGACAACCGGCTCGAGATGGACGTCGTCGAGCTCGTCGACCGCGATGCCTCGCTGCTCGACAGCGAGATCGCCGTCAACGCCTGCCGGATCGGCCTCGATCACGTGCGATGGGTCGCCGAGTTGCGCCAGCTGGCCGCGCGCTTCGAGCGGCGCGCCATCTTCTGGGTCGGCGCCATGGCCGACGCCTTCACCACCCCGAAGTGGCGCACCTACAACCATTCGCTGGCCCTCGCGCGCCTGCGGGCCCTGCCCGGCCTGCGCGGCCTCGCCGACACCGACGCCGGCCAGAGCCTGTTCTCCTGGACATGTTACTACCGCGGCGGCATGTGGCAGGGCGGCAACATGTCGCTGCTCAAGGACATCACCGACGCGCTGGTGCTCTCGGCCTACCACGGCCCTGCGATGCGCGCCCTGCTCGCGCGCGTCGACCTCCGCGGCGCCGCGACCTCGGACATCCGCCCCGCCATCGGCGAGGCGCTCGCCGGCGGTCCCGTGGTCTATCCCACGACCAACCCCTCGCCGCCGCCCTCGACCTTCCGCGAGCGCCGCTCCCACGTCGCCGCGTTCGTCGAGGTGCTCGCGCGCCACGGCATCCGCTGCGCTTGAGCGCATCAGGACATGTCCGTACGGGCATGTCCATTGCGCCACGATCATGACCTGACCTTTCGACCATCTTACCGCGCGCCCGCAGCAGCTCGCCCTGGGCCTCCGGGCCAACCTCGTCACCTGGACTTAGCCTGTCCTTTCGGTCAGCCTCGTTCTACACAGGCTCAGCCTGCCCCTTCGGACAGTCTCGTCACATGGGATCGGCCTGTCCCTTCGGCCAGCCTCGTTACACGAGCTCGGCTTGCCCCTTCGGCCAGCCTCGTTCCACGAGGCCCATCCCTTGCCCAGCCGCGCGCCCAGGCTCGACCTGTCCCTTCGGCCAGCCCGACACAGGCCGGCCGGAGCGCGTCCGGCCCGCTCAGGTCAGCGCCTGCATCGCGCGGGCGAGACGCGGCAGGGCCGCCTTGATCTCGTCCTCGGACACCGCGCCGACGCTGAGGCGGAACCAGCCCTCGTCGCCCGGCACGCCGAAGGCCTGGAACGGGACGATGCCGATGCCGGCGTCGGTGAGCATGTACTTGCGGACATCTTCGTTCGTCTGCAGCACCGCGCCGGCGGGGGTGCGGCGGCCGAACGGGTTGATGCGCACGGTCAGGTAGATCGCGCCCATCGGCGGGATGCTGTCGACCTGCAGGCCGTCTTTCTTGAGGCTCTGGAAGCCGGTGTGGAGCAGCTCGAGCCGGCGGTCGAGGCCGTGAAGGAAGCCGGTGGCGTAGGTTTGGATGGCTTGTTGGTCGCCGAGCAGCTCGACGGTGGCCATCTGCTCGGGGCGGGGGGCCCAGGCGCCGACGTGGCCGAGCACCGCCGACATCTGCTTGATGATGTCGACCGGACCGACGGCCCAGCCGACGCGCAGGCCGGTGGCCGCGAACGCCTTGCTGATGCCGTCGACGAACACGGTGTAGCGGGCCATCTCCGGCCGCAGGCCGGGCGGCGTGACGTGCTTCGTGTCGCCGAAGCGCAACATCCAGTAGATGTGGTCGTACATCAAGTAGACCGGGCGCTGGCCGCGTTGCTCGCGGGCGCGGTTCTCGGCCAGGATGGCGTCGCAGATGCCGCGCAGCGCGTCGGCGGTGATCGCCGTGCCGGTCGGGTTGAGCGGCGAGTTGAGGCACACCAGGCGCGCCGACGGCAGCTCGGACAGCAGCGCCTCGCCGGTCGGCAAGAACCTGGTCTCGGGGCCACATACGACCGGGACGCCGCGCGCGCCGCACATGTGCACGTAGTGATTGTTGTTCCAGCTCGGCACCGGATAGATCACGGTGTCGCCCGGGTCGACCACCGTGCGGTAGAGGCCGTAGATCACCGGGCGCGCGCCGCCGGCGACCAGGAAGCTGTCGAGCGGGTAACGCAGCCCCAGCTCACGCTCGTAAAACCGCTGGATCGCCTGGCGCAGCTCGAGCTGGCCGTTGGCCGCCGGGTAGTTGGTCTCGCTGCGCTCGAGCGCCCGCAGGATGGCCCGCTGCAGCACCTCGGGGATCGGGAACTGCTTGGGGCTGAAGTCGCCGACCGTGAGGTTGCAGACCGGCACGCCCTGGCCCATCAGCGCCCGGATCTCCGCCGCGATCTTGAGGATCTCCGAGCCGACCAGCGCCCCGGCCATCGCCGACAGACGGGCGGCCGGGTCGGGACCCGCGGCGTTGGCGTGGGCGGTGAGGTCGGTCTGCGCGCTGTGGACGTCCTGCATCCCTCCAACTATGCCACACTCCTGCGGCCCATGAGCAGCGCCCGTCAGCCGCACCTCACAGCCCGCCTTCAAGGATTCGGCACCACGATCTTCACCGAGATGACGCGCCTTGCGATTCAATTTGGCGCGGTCAACCTCGGCCAGGGCTTCCCCAACTTCGATGGACCCGACTTCATCAAGGAGGCCGCGATCGCGGCGATCCGCGCCGGCGCCAACCAGTACTGCCGCATGAGCGGTTTGCCCGAGCTGAACCGCGCGATCGCGGCGCACCAGCAGCGCTTCTACGAACTCACTTACGATCCCGACAGTGAGGTGACCGTGTACTCCGGCGCGACCGAGGCCATCTGCGCGACGCTGCAAGCGCTGTGCGACACCGGCGACGAGGTCGTGCTGTTCGAGCCCTTCTACGACTCGTATCGCGCCAGCGTGACCATGGCCGGCGCGGTCCCCAAGGTCGTGACCTTGCACGCGCCCGACTTCGCCTACCGGCCCGAGGAGCTCGAAGCCGCCATTACCCCCAAGACCCGGGCAATCCTCCTGAATACCCCGCACAACCCCACGGGGAAGGTCTTCTCGCGCATCGAGCTCGAGCACATCGCGAGCTTGTGCCAGCGCTTCGATCTCATCGCGATCACCGACGAAGTCTACGAGCACCTCGTGTATGAGGGCTCGCACGTGCCGCTGGCGACGCTGCCAGGGATGCGTGAGCGCACCGTGCTGATCTCCTCGTCGGGCAAGACCTTCAGCTTCACCGGCTGGAAGGTCGGTCATACGTGCGCGCCTCCGGCGCTCACCGCTGCGATCCGCTGCGCGCACCAATTCGTGACCTTCTGCACGGCCACGCCGTTTCAGCACGCTCTCGCCACGGCCTTCGTCGCGGATGACGCCTTCTTCACCGGCCTCATCGCCGAGTACCGCGCGCGCCGCGATCGCCTGTGCAGCGGCCTGCGCGAGCTCGGCTTCGGCGTGCTCGCCCCCGCCGGTACGTACTTCGTGATGACCGACATCCGCCCGCTCGGTTACGCCGACGACGTCGAGTTCTGCCGCATGTTGCCGGAGCAGGTCGGCGTCGCCGCGATCCCGCCGTCGTCGTTCTACGAGCGCCCGGCGCACGGCCGTCACCTCGTGCGCTGGGCCTTCTGCAAGACCGACGACTTGCTCGACGAGGCCCTGCGCCGGCTGCAGAAGCTGCCGCGCCGCGCGCCGCTGGCGAGCGCCGCGACATAGTCCACACCACATGACTCGAAGGACAGCACGCAGGAGGACCCGAGCATGAAGATCGCCGCGATCCAGAGCGACATCGCGTGGGAGGACCCGGAGGCCAACTTCACTCGCCTGCGCCCGTGGGTGGCCGCCGCCGCCGCCGCCGGGGCCAAGCTGGTGGTGCTGCCGGAGATGTTCGCCTGCGGCTTCTCGATGGCGACCGAGCGCATCCGCGAGGACCCCGGCGGCCCCTCGACCCGCTTCCTCGAGCACCAGGCGCGCCAGCACGACGTGTGGATCTGCGGCAGCGTGCCCGAGGTGCCGCTCGGCGAGGCGCGCCCCTACAACACCCTCGTGCTCGCCAGCCCGCACGGCCAGGTCGTCCGCTACCGCAAGATCCACCCGTTCTCGTTCGCCCGCGAGCACGAGCACTACGGCGCCGGCAGCGACCACATCACCGTCGACGTCGAAGGCCTGCGCTGCAGCCTGTTCGTCTGCTACGACCTGCGCTTCGCCGACGAGTTCTGGGGCCGCGCCGAGCAGACCGACGCGTACATCGTGGTCGCCAACTGGCCCGAGCGCCGGCGCGTCCACTGGACCACCCTGCTGCAGGCCCGGGCGATCGAGAATCAGGCCTACGTCGTCGGCGTCAACCGCGTCGGCCACGGCAACGGCCTCGACTACAGCGGCGACAGCCGGATCGTCGACCCCTGGGGCGAGGTGCTCGCGGCCGGCGCCGGCGGCGAGACCATGCTCATCGCCGACGTCCGCCCCGAGGTCGTCCGCGACGCGCGCGAGAAGTTCCCTGTCCTCAAGGACAGACGCAAGGCCTAACCCAGCGCCAGCAGCTCGGCGCGCGTGACCACCAGCGGCGTGAACGTCAGCGCCCCGAAGCCGCACGCGACCGTCTGGCGCGCCCACGCCACGTCGGCCTCGCTCGCCGCGACCGCCAGCAGCCCGGCCGGCCCGCCGCGGCGCAGCCCGAGCAGCGCCGCGTAGCACGGCCACAGGTACGCGCGCGCCAGTTCGTCGCGCGCGGGCGGGGCGACGATCGCCAGCCACGTCGACGGCCCGCCGACGCGGCGGAGCTCGACCGCCAGGTCGGCGCACCACTCGTGCCCACGCGCGTGCAGCTGCGTGTCGCCCGCGTCGACGAGGACGGCCCGCGCCGGCTGCTCGAGCTCCCAGCCGAGCACCTGCTGGAGCGCCCGCACCACCAGCTCGGGCTTCTGTTCGAGGAGTTCGAGGACCGGGTCGACAGGCGAGGCGCACACCCGGGTCGAGATGCACGTCGCGCCGCAGCCCGCGGGCGCGAAATTCCCCTGTCCTTTCGTGCACGCGCGCGTCGGCCCTGCCCCCGCCGTCCCGCCGGCCGGACACCCGGCGTCCCGCCGGCTGGACGCCCTACTCGGGCACGTGGACCACGAGGTCGTCGCCCTTACGCTTCAGGCACACCGCGCACGCGTCGGTCACGGCGGGCTCCTCGTAGCGCGGCTCGAAGGTCTCCTCGACCACCGCCACGCCGTCGCGCTCGACCGCCACCACGAACTCCGCCGGCCCGCTCCAGATGTTGCCCCGCGTCTCGAGCACGTCGAGCTCGAGCCCGGTCTCGCCGAGGCGCGCGCGGACCGACAGCGTGCCGTCGTCCTCGCCGTCGGCGAAGTCGGTGAAGAAGTCGAGCTCGCAGTCCTCGTCCGGGACCGCGCACGTCCACGACTTCCCCGCGTAGTCGGTGGTGACGCTGAACGTGTAGGACCCCGGCCGCAGCCGCCCGCCCGGCTGGCCGTCGTCGACCACCGCCACCGCCACCGAGGCCTGGCAGTTCGCGTTCATGCAGATGCCCGACGACTTGTTGCAGCCGGCGACGGCGACCATAAGTCCCAAGAGCCATGTCCGTTGCAGCATGTCCTCTCCTTCATGCCCTTACGAGCATCTGCGGGGCCACCAGACCGCCGGCGGCCTCGACCTCGTCCTCGCCGCCCTGCAGACGGGCGTCGAGCAGGTGCGACGGCTTGACGTTGCCGGCCGCGGCCAGCAGGCTGCGGCGCACGTCGGGGTTGGTCTGCTCGAGGTGCGCCAGCAGCCGTCGCACCTCGACGCGCCGCAGGTTGTCCTGCGAGCCGCACAGGTCGCACGGCACCACCGGGAACTGCTGCTCGACCGCGAACGCCGCCAGGTCGCGCTCCTCGCACAGGATCAGCGGTCGGATGAGCGTGTTGCGCCCGTCGTCGGAGCGCAGCCGCGGCGCCATCGCCTTGAGCTGCCCGGCGTAGAGCTGGTTGAGCAGCAACGTCTCGATCAGGTCGTCGCGGTGGTGGCCGAGCGCGATCTTGCTGCAACCGAGCTCGACCGCGACGTCGTAGAGGATCCCCCGCCGCAGCCGCGAGCACAGCGAGCAGTAGGCCTTGCCGGCCGGGATCTCGCGCTTGACCACCGAGTAGGTGTCGACGTGGACGATGCGGTGCTCGTGGCCCTCGCGCTCGAGGTACGCGCGCAGCACCTCGACCGGGAAGCCCGGGTGACCCTGGTCGAGGTTGACCGCCACGCACGAGAACGCGAACGGCACCACCCGCTGGTACTCGCGCAGCAGGTGGAGCATCGCCCACGAGTCCTTGCCGCCCGAGATCGCGACCATGATCCGGTCGCCCGGCTCGATCAGCCCGAAGCGCCGATTCGCGCGGCTGATCTGCCGCAAGAGCGTCTGCTGGAGGCTCGCCACGCCCGGCCGGCATACCAGGGCGGCCGGGGCGCAGCAACCGCCTGTTCACAGGACCGAGCGCACGAGCGCGACCAGCCGCGGCGCCTCGCGCACGAGCTCGGCGAGCGCCACGTCGCGGCGCGAGCGGAGCACGAAGCCGATGAGCCGGTCGTGCTGGCGCCACATCACCAGGTACGCCGACTCCGACGCGTGGTGGTCGACGTCGAAGCTCGACAACTGCTTGAAGCCGACCGACAGGCCGTCGATGAGCTCGACGCGCGGCATGCCCTGAATCGCCGCGTCGGCCTCCGCGCGCCGCTCCGCCAGCTCCGACGAGCCGCCGGGCACCTCCTGGTAGATCGGCTCGAACTGCGTGCTGGTGTCGACCGCGCCGCCCAGCGCCCGCCCGATCTCGACCGCCACCGGGACCACCTGCTCGCCCTTCTGCAGCACCGCCTCGATGCCCGACGACGACGTCTCGGCCCCCTTGCGCAACCAGCCCCTGGCCGACTCGGAGAGCTCACCGAGGCTCAGGTTCTCGGCCCAGGCGCGGGCCGCCCGCGCCGCCTCGGCGGTGCGTGAGCCGGCCATCTCCGCCACATCCGCGGCCGCCCGCGTGCGGGCCTCGGGCGCGTCGCACCCGGGCAGGGCCGCCCCGACCAGGAGCCATGTCCGCAGCCGACCTCGCACGCTCCAAGTCTAGCAGATCCGGCGCCGCCGTCCGACGCCAGCCCGTATACTGCGCGCGCGTGTCCGTCCTGCGCACGATCGTCAGCTCCTCGCGCGCCCTCGTCACGGGCGCGAAGGACGTCGCCCGCTTCCGCGAGATCGCCACCGTCTTCGTCCGTCACGGGTTCGGCTGGTGGGTCGCGCAGCTCAAGCTGCGGCGCGAGCTGCAGGTCGAGCTCGAGGGCGGCGAGCTGACCCGCGCCGCGGTCGGCAGCGCCGACACCGGCAAGCGCCTGGTCGCCGCGTTCACGCAGCTGGGGCCGACCTTCGTCAAGCTCGGCCAGATCCTCTCGACCCGCCCCGACCTGCTGTCGGACGCCGTCATCTCCGAACTGACCTGTCTGCAAGACCAGGTCTCGCCGCTGCCCTTCGAACAGATCGCCAACCAGCTGCGGAGCAACCTCGGCCCCAAGTGGCGCGAGCAGTTCGCCGACATCGACGAGACCCCGCTGGCCTCCGCGAGCATCGCCCAGGTCCACCGCGCCACGCTGAAGACCGGCGAGCGCGTGGCCCTCAAGGTCCAGCGCCCCGGCCTGCGCCCGAAGATCGAGAGCGACCTCAACATCCTGCTGGCGACCGCCGCCTACGTCGAGGAGGCCTTCCCCGAGGCCGCGGCGATGGACCTCGTCGGCGTCATCCGCGGGTTCGCCAAGTCGCTCGCGCAGGAGCTCGACTTCTGCGTCGAGGCGCGCAACATCGCCCGCTTCCACCGCAACTTCGCCGACGACGACAAGGTCCGCGTCCCGCTCGTGTTCGACGCCCTCAGCACCTCCGAGGTGCTGTGCATGGAGTTCGTCGAGGGCCGCAAGTTCAGCGAGGTGCTGCAGTCCGGCGAGGACACCCGGCCGCTGGTCGAGGTGTACTTCAAGACCGCCTACAAGATGCTGTTCATCGACGGCTTTTTCCACGGCGACCTGCACCCCGGCAACGTGCTCGTGCAGGAGGGCGGCCGGCTGGCGATCATCGACTGCGGCATGGTCGGCCGGCTGTCGCCGTCGATGAAGGACAAGCTGATCGACATCCTGTGGGCCGTCATGTCGGAGGACATGGAGGCGCTGGCGCGCTCGTTCTACGCCCTGGCGATCCCGACCAGCGGCAAGGTCGACTACGCCGCGTTCGAGGCTGACGTGGTCGAGATCGCCGAGCGCTACCTCGGCGGCGTGCCGCTGTCCGAGCTGCAGATCGGCGAGCTGTTCGGCGAGCTCGTCGCCGGCGCCACGCGCCACCGCGTGCGCATGCCGACCGACTTCACGATGATGTTCAAGGCGATCCTCACCACCGAGGGCCTCGCCCGCTCGATCGCCCCCGACGTCGACCCGCTCGAGCTGGCGCGCCCGTTCATCTCGCAGATGATCCAGGACCGCTACAGCGGCGAGCGGATCAAGCAGACCCTGCTGGCCGACTTCCACCTGCTGTCGCGCGCGGCTCACAGCCTGCCGCAGCGGCTGCCCGCGCTGCTCGAGGACATCCAGGAGGGCCGGCTCGCCGTCGGCCTCTCGCCGGCGTCGCTGACCGCCATCGACAAGGCGGCCGAGCGCCGCATGAACCAGGGCGTACGCGCCGCGCTGACGATCACCTGCATCGCCTGCGGCACGTACGCCCTCGGCCTCGGCCTGCCGGCGACGTCGCCGGTCGGGATCCCGTGGATCTCGACCCTGTTCTACGCCGCGGCCGCCTACGGCGTGATCGGCCTGCGCTGGCGCTCGTGAGCGAGCGCCGCGCACCGGCCGTGCTAGCCGAGCCCGCGTCGGCGCATGAAGGCCGCCTTGTTCTTGGCGCCGCGGCGCTCGAGCGCGGGCCGCAGCCACGCGCGCAGGCGCGGCGACAGGTAGCCGATGGTGGCCAGCTTGCCTGACGCAAAGGGCAGGTCGATCTCCATCGGGCTGCGGGTATCCCGGACGCACGCGAGCACCGCCTCGGCGCACTGCTCGGGGCTGCTCATCGGCTGCGAGAAGGTCAGGTTGCTGACGCCGTGGATGTCGGCGTCGAAGAAGCCGCTGTCGACCGGACCGGGGTTGACGTTGGCGATCCGGATCTGGCGCCGCGCGAGGTCCTCGGCGGCCGCGAGGGCCCAGAAGCGCAGGCCGGCCTTGGTCCCCGAGTAGACGGCGGAGCCGGGCACGCCGAGCTTGCCGGCCAGGCTGGCGACGTTGACGACGCAACCGCCGGCGCGCATGTGGTCGGCGGCGATCCGCGTCAGGACCACCGGCGCGGTCAAGTTGACCGTGAACATGTCGGCCAGCGCCTGCGGCGGGTGGCGCAGCATGTCGCCCCGGTGGTGCAGGCCGGCGTTGTTGACCAGCACGTCGATGCCGCCGAAGCGGGCCACGACCTGGTCGACGAGCCATGTCAGCTTGGACAGCTCGCCGACGTCGCAGGCGATCGCCACCGCGCCCTCGCCGAGGGCGGCTGCGGCCTCCTCGAGCTTGGCCGCGGTGCGCGCGACCAGCACCACGCGCATGCCCTCTCTGTGCAGCAACTTGGCGGTCGCCAGGCCGATGCCCGACGACGCGCCGGTGACGAGCGCGACCCTGTCCTTGAGCTCCACGCCGCGACGCTAGCAAAACCGCGATTAAAAAGGGACGAGCCCCGACCTCGTGGAGATCGGGGCTCGTCGACGCGCCGGGCTGGGGCCTGGCGCGGACGGGCTCACATGTCCATCCCGCCCATGCCGCCGCCCGGGTGGGCGCCGGCGCCGGCCGCGGGGGCCTCCTTCTTGGGCTTCTCGGCGACCATCGCCTCGGTGGTCAGCATCATGCCGGCCACCGACGCGGCGTGCTGCAGCGCGGTGCGGACGACCTTCGTCGGGTCGATGACGCCGTCCTTGACGAGGTCGACGTACTGACCGGTGCGGGCGTTGTAGCCGAACGCCCCCTCGCCGTTGCGGACGGCGTTGATGACGACCGACGGCTCGGCGCCGGCGTTCGCCACGATCTGGCGCAGGGGCTCCTCGATCGCGCGCTTGATGATGTTGACGCCGACGCCCTGCTCGTGCGTCGGGGCCTTGACGTTCTCGAGCTCCTTCTGGGCGCGGATGAGGGCGACGCCGCCACCGGGGACGATGCCCTCCTCGACGGCCGCGCGGGTCGCGTGGAGCGCGTCCTCGACGCGAGCCTTCTTCTCCTTCATCTCGACCTCGGAGGCCGCGCCGACCTTGATCACGGCGACGCCGCCGACCAGCTTGGCCAGGCGCTCCTGCAGCTTCTCGCGGTCGTAGTCCGACGAGGTCTCGTCGATCTGGGCGCGGATCTGCTTGACGCGGGCCTGGATGTCGGCCTTCTTGCCGCCGCCGTCGACGATCGTGGTGTTGTCCTTGTCGATCGTGACCTGCTTGGCGGTGCCGAGGTCCTTGAGGCTCAGGTTCTCGAGCTTCTCGCCGAGGTCCTCGGTGAGCGCCTTGCCGCCGGTGAGGACGGCGATGTCCTTGAGCATCTCCTTGCGGCGGTCGCCGAAGCCCGGCGCCTTGACGGCGGCGACGTGCAGCGCGCCGCGGATCTTGTTGACCACGAGGGTGGCCAGCGCCTCACCGTCGACGTCCTCGGCGATGATGAGGAGGCTGCGGCCCTGCTTGGCGACCTGCTCGAGGATCGGCAGCAGGTCCTTCATCGTCGAGACCTTCTTCTCGTAGCAGAGGATGTACGGCTCGCTGAGCGAGACGACCATGCGCTCCTGGTCGGTGATGAAGTACGGGCTGAGGTAGCCGCGGTCGAACTGCATGCCCTCGACCACGTCGAGGTCGGTCGTCGAGGACTTGTTCTCCTCGACGGTGATCACGCCCTCCTTGCCGACCTTGCTCATCGCCTTGGCGATGAGCTTGCCGATCTCCTCGTCGCCGTTGGCGGAGATCGTGCCGACCTGCGCGACCTCCTCGTCGCTGCTGGTGGCCTTCGACAGGTTGCCCTTGATGAAGCCGATCAGGCCCTCGACGGCGATGTCGATGCCGCGCTTGAGCTCCATCGGGTCGTGGCCCGCGGCGACCATCTTCAGGCCCTCGCGGTAGATCGCCTGGGCGAGCACGGTCGCGGTGGTCGTGCCGTCGCCGGCGATGTCGGAGGTCTTCGAGGCGACCTCCTTGACCATCTGCGCGCCCATGTTCTCGAACTTGTCCTCGAGCTCGATCTCCTTGGCCACGGTCACGCCGTCCTTGGTGACCGTCGGGGAGCCCCACGACTTCTCGATCACCACGTTACGGCCGCGCGGCCCGAGGGTGACCTTGACGGCGTCGGCGAGGATGTTGACCCCGCGCAGGATCGCGTGACGAGCGGACTCTTCGAAACGAACTTCTTTGGCAGCCATGATGTGTGTCTCTCGGTTGGGTGGGAAAAGTTGTTGCCGCGGGCCCGCTCAGGCCTCGAGGATGGCGAGGATCTCGTCCTCGCGGAGGATCATGTGCTCCTCGCCGTCGAGCTTGATCTCGGTGCCGGAGTACTTGCCGAACAGGACCTTGTCGCCCGCCTTGACCTCGAGCGGGGTGCGCTTGCCGTTGTCGTCGACCTTGCCCGGGCCGGCCGAGATCACCACGCCCTTGGCGGGCTTCTCCTTGGCCGAGTCGGGGATGAACAGACCACCGGCGGTCTTCTCCTCCTCGGACATGCGCTTCACCAGCACGCGATCGTTCAAGGGACGAACCTTCGTCGTTGTCATCTGCGGTCTCTCCTGGATTTCCGAATGCAGGCCCCGTTGGGGGGAAGATGCTTTGTCGCGGTTGCGAGCGTTCCCGCGCGACCCCGCGTAACTTCGCGGAATCGCCGTGGAAAATTGCGGGGGCTCGGTTAGCAGTCACCCATGTAGGAGTGCTAACGCGGCGCGGAGTGTAAAGCGAGTCGGTACCTGGTCAACCCCTCCGCGCGGGGCGTTCTCGGCTCGGAACTCGTGCGGTTAACTCACATAATTAGCTTGCCTGCGCGTTCGTCTCTGGTAGCGTGGGAAAATAGGAAACCTACCCATGCCCGAGCCAGAACTTCGTTTTGCAGGAACCCTCGAGTCCTTCTTCTACGAGCGGGTGGCCCAGGGAAAGACCGGCAGCTCGTTGCCCGCCGAGGTCGGGGCGTACGTCGTCCACATGTTGGCCGATCACGTGCGCCGGACCAGCGTCGCCGGCCGCACGTCCGGGCCGCTCGCGCTGCAGTACCTCGCCGCCCGCGAGCAGCAGGGCGCCCGCCGGGCTCAGGCGCTACGGGCCGTCGGCGACCGGGCGCTGTTCATCGCCGGCGTCGTCCCGCACAGCGTCGACCGCGGCCCGGTCGACCTGCGCTACGTGCGCTCGATCGGCACCAGCGCGTACCGCCAGATCGACGAGCCGCGGGTGTTCCACGTGCTCGCGGCGACCTTCGAGGCCGCGGCCGAGGCGATCTCCGAGGCCACCGACAGCTGCCCCGAAGGCGACCTCCTCGGCCTCTACGAGCGCTGGCAGAAGTACGGCGATCCACGCGACGAACAGCGCCTCGGCGCCGCCGGCGTCGTCCTGGTGCGGGGCCGGCGCTCCGACGACATGCACTGAGCCGGCCCACCCGGCGGTCCGCAGGTCGGGCCGGGGGCGGGCCGACCGGCCCCCGAAGCCGACTGCTCTTACAGACATGTCCCTTGAGACAGTCCGCGAGCGTCGCCCTGAACTTACGGCCGCAGGACCGTGTTGTCGATCAGCCGGACCCCGCCGAAGAACGCCGCCACCGCGCACAGCGCCGGGCGGACCACCTCGCGGACCGGCTGCAGGTCGTCGGCGTCGACCAGCGACGCGTAGTCGACCCGCCCCGGAGCCAGCGCGGCGGCCGGGTCGGCGAGCAGCGCCGCCGCGTCGCGCTCGCCGGCGGCGAAGCGCTGCCGGACTGCGGTCAGCCAGCGCGAGATGGCCAGCGCCTGCGCGCGCGCCTCGGCGGACAGGTTGGTGTTACGGCTCGACATGGCCAGGCCGTCGGGCTCGCGCACGATCGGCATGCCGACGATCTCGCCGCCGAGGAACAGGTCGGCGTGCATGCGGCGGAGGATCGCCAGCTGCTGGTAGTCCTTCTCGCCGAACAGCGCCACGTCGGGGCGGACCAGCCCCCACAGCTTGGCGACCACCGTACACACCCCGCGGAAGTGGCCCGGGCGCGACGCCCCGCACAGGTGGCGGTCGAGCCCCTCGACCTCGACCCACGTGCTCGTGCCGCGCGGGTACATCTCGCGCGGGTCGGTCGGGCAGAACGCCACGTCGACGCCGCACTCGACCGCCTTGGCCAGGTCGCCCGCCTCGTCGCGCGGGTAGCGGGCGAGGTCCTCGTTCGGCCCGAACTGGGTCGGGTTGACGAAGATCGACAGCACCAGGCGATCGCCGCGGCGCCGGGCCTCGCGCAGCAGCGACAGGTGACCGTCGTGCAGGTAGCCCATGGTCGGCACGAACGCCACGCGGGTCGCGTGGCCGAGCGACGCTCGCCACGCCTGCATCTCGGAACATGTCCGAAGGACCAGCATACTCACTCCGCCGCCGACTCCGACCCGGCCGGGTTCGCCGGACCGCCGCCGGAGAAGCTGTGCTCCGCTCCGGGGAACTTGCCCTCGCGGACCTCGCGGCCGTACTCGGCGAACGCGTCGCGGACCACTCCGGCGAGCTCGGCGAAGCGCTTGACGAAGCGCGGCTTGAAGCGGTCGTCGAGCCCGAGCAGGTCCTGCATCACCAGCACCTGGCCGTCGCAGCCGACCCCTGCACCGATGCCGATCGTGGGGATCGCCAGCGACTGTGAGATCTGGCGCGCCAGCGCCGCCGGGATGCCCTCGAGCACCACCGAATAGGCGCCGGCCTCCTGCAGCTGCAGCGCGTCCTGTCGCAGGCGCTCGGCCGCGGCGTCCTCGCGACCTTGCACGCGGAAGCCACCGAACTCGTGGACGCTCTGGGGCGTGAGGCCGAGGTGCCCCATCACGGGGATCCCCGCCTGCACGATCTTGCGCACCGCCTCGGCCCGGCCGCCGCCCTCGAGCTTGACCGCCTCGGCGCCACCTTCCTGGACGAGCCGGCCTGCAGACTGCAGCGCCTGTTCGGCGCTGATCTGGTAGCTCATGAACGGCAGGTCGACGACCAGGTGAGCTCGCTGGACCGCACGACGGACGCAGCGGGCGTGATAACACATGTGATCGAGCGTGACCTCGAGCGTGTGTGGATGCCCCTGGATCACCATCCCGAGGCTGTCGCCGACGAGCACCACATCTGCACCGGACTCGTCGGCGAGGCGAGCGAAAGTCGCGTCGTACGCCGTGATCATCACGATGCGCTGGCCCTGGCGCTTGTACTGATGAAGCACGGGCGCGGTCACCCGGCGGGTCGTCGCGGGGATCTCCCCGGCTGCTGTGGGCTTGGCTCCGAGGGTCATACGTCGCTCGCGCGAAGCATATCGCAGAGCAGCCAGGTGTCCGTCCATCGAGAACTTTGCCGCCGCTGTCCGCGGCGCTGGTTCCCCTGGATCGACACGCGTGTGCGGACCGATTCACATCGCGACGTGCGGCCGAGGCGCATGGTGTTCTCGACCCCGCGGGGATGATTTCGCAGTCTGCGAACTCGCGATTCACAGGAGGCAGCGCAGCGAGAGGACGGTGACAAAAATCACCCGACAGTGGAGTTCCCGCCGCCTGTTCGCAGCGACTTATTCTCTCCCCTAGGAAAAGATGAGTTTGATGGGAAGGACTGATCGACGCGCTGTTCGCCGCCAATTCGCGGCACCATCTCTGCTTCGCAGCATCTGTCCTTTCGTACAGGTTCTCTGCGCCATGTCTCTGAGCGCTTGCGGTCAGTCCGATGGCGAGACGGTGGCTGACACGTCGGTCGAGTCCACCGGCGCCGCCACCGACGACAACCCGAGCTCGGGGGCGACCGATGTTCCGAGCACCGGCGGCGGCGGAACCGGCGACGCGACCAGCGACACCGGCACCGACGTCGGCGAGGCCCACGGCCTGCTCAACTTCACCTTCTATCCCGAGACCGCCACCGGCCTGCCGGCCGAACTGGGCATGGCCGGCGCCTGGCGCACCGAGCCCTTCACGACCGACGACTTCTTCGCCGTACAGGCGTGGGGCATGCACTTCCCGACGCCGCCGAGCGAGGCCAACACCGTCGTCAACAACGCCATCCCGTCCCCCTACGAGTGGGGCAAGGCCGACACCTGGGTCACCGGCGGCAACGCGCTCAAGCTGCGCGGCGGCGGCGGCGAGTCGCTCGCCTGCCTCGTGCTGGTCCAGGACACCTTCCCGGTCTACCTCAGCGAAGACGCCGAATTCTTCGACCCGACCTGCGCCCCCGACCCTTCGAAGTGGGTCGCCGGCGAGCCCTACGACCTGGTCGCGTTCGGCGGCGAGGGCAAGGACGACGTCATCCGCACCGCGGCCGTCGCCGCCCCGCCGGCGCTGACCGTCACCGCCCCCGACGTCGGCACCTCGCTGGTCCCGCACGACCGCGCCGACGACCTCGAGATCGCGTGGGAGGCCGACGGCGGCGAGCCCAATCGGGTCGTCATCCGCGTCATCGACACCTTCGGCCAGATGCTCACCGCCCACGCGGTCGACGACGGCAGCTTCACCATCCCGAGCGCCGAGCTGACCAAGCTCGCCCCCGGCCCCGCCACCCTCACCATCGCCCGCGAGCAAATCTTCGATCTCGGCCTCCCGGACGGCGACCTGCGGGTCGTCCTCCGCTACGAGGTCTGGGCCGATCCCGATCTGATTTAAAGGACATTCACGAGACGGACCATGCAGCGCAGAACCTTCATGAAGTCCATCGGCGCCGCCACGGCGGCCGGCGCCTCCTTCGGCATCCTTCGCCACTCGCGGCGCGCGGAGGCGTACTGGGGCGAATGGCCGGGCGACAAGCTCGAGGCCATGATCCCCGTCGAGCGCCAGGCCAAGAGCGTGCTCGAGCTGTACCTGTACGGCGGGATGAACGCCTTCGACACCTTCTACACGGTGCCGACCTGGGGCATGAACCAGGAGCGCTTCCTCCACGCCTACTACAACCAGACGCAGGCGCGCTTCGGCGAGTGCGGCCTCGGCAACACCCTCACCGAGGAGTTCGCCGAGGACGCCAACGGCCTCATGGTCCACCTCGGCCCGTGGGTCGCGCCGCTGCGCGCTCGCCCCGACATCGTCGCGCGCATGCGGGTCCTCGTGCAGCGCCACGACCTCCTGCCGCACGAGGGCGCCAACCCGTACGCGCTGACCGGCAGCCGCCTCGGATCGCCGCGCCTCGCCGGTGTCGGCGCCTCGATCCAGCGCCACTTCGTCGAGCAGCCCGGCGGCCTGCGGCCCACCCCGTACGCCTACGTCCTCTACCCCGGCGTCGAGTTCCCGACCGACAACGTCCTCGCCGCCTCCGCGATCGGCCTCCACCCCGGCTCGGCGCGTCCGCTCAGCGTCACCGTCGACCCCAACTCGTCGCTGTCGCAGCTGCTCGGACGACCGACCGTCGGCGCCGGCCGTGACGCCTACGACGCCGCCGTCGACCACTACCTCGCCTCCTATCAGCAGCGCTTCCGGCCGGGTGGCAAGGGCCAGCTCACCCGCTCGGCCGAGCGCAGCAACTTCGAGTTCGCCCACTTCTCCCGCCGCGGCGCCGGCGAGCTCGCCGACGTCCTCTCGTCCGACCTGTTCGAGGGCGTGGGCGGCAGCCAGTGCAACGACAACGCCGGCACCGACAAGCCGCGCATGCAGGCGCGCATGGCCGCCAGCCTGCTCACCCGCGCCGAGGACCGCGCCCGTTACGTCCACTGGATCGACGGCGGCTTGCGGCCGAACCCCTCGGGCGGCCACGACACCCACGACAGCCACGTCGAGGACGCCTCGCGCAACGTCACTCACACGATGCAAGCGCTGGCCGACATCATCAATACGCCCGACGAGAACGACCCCGGCAAGCTCAACCTCGACGAGACGATGGTCGTCATCAACACCGAGTTCGGCCGCACGCCGCACCGCCAGGGCCAGACGGGCCTCAACCACTGGCCGCAGGGCATGGCCACCGTCCTGATCGGCGGCCCGGTCACCGCCGCCGAGCGCGGGATCTACGGCGCCATCACCGAGGACGAGGGGTTCGCCCAGACCTACATCACCCCGACCGAGAACCGCATGCTCGTGATGATGGCCCTCGGCATCTACCCCTTCAGCTCGCAGACCTTCGCCGTCGGCGACGTCGTCGGCGCCAAGGACCAGTTCGCGGCGGCCCAGCGGCTGCGCGACGTCTACATGGGGCTCAAGCTCTGAGCGAGAGGAGGCGCGACCATGACCCGCATTCACCATTTCCACGCCCCTCTCGCCACAGCTGTCCTTGCGTGCATGTCCCTTGCGGCATGTCAAAACGACCAGGCCACCAGCGACTCCGCCACCGAAGGCCCCAGCAGCGCCACCGAGGACGATCCGACCGAGACCGGCGGCCCGCCGACGACCACCGACGCCCCGACCACCGGCGACAGCGCCACCAGCGGCGACCCCGGCGATCCGGGCGATGAGCCGCCGCCGGCCGGCGAGGGCGAGGAGTCCTGCGACGCCGGCGACGAGGCGTTCGTCAAGCGCGTCATCCCGCTGCTGCAGGGCCGCAAGCCCGAGGGCATGCGCGAGGTCCAGCTGCTGGTCAGCGCGATCGAGCAGCTCGACGCCAAGGGCCAGGACGGGCGAGCGATCGTCGCCCGCGGCCTCGCGTCCGGCGACCTCTACCTCCGCCGCTGGCGCACCTTCTTCTGGGAACAGCTGAAGATCAACCGCCTCGAGACCAAATCGAACTTCAACTGCTACTCGAGCATGACCCCGGCCGCCGACGACGGCGACCTCGCGGCGTACATCCGCGACAACGACGCCGAGGGCTCGAGCTTCGGTAGCTCGTTCACCATGGGCGACGTCATGACGAGCGCCCTGCGCCTCGACGACCTGAGCCCGATGTACCGCGCCGACATGTTCGCGCGCATGGCCCGGCCGCTGTCCGGCGCCAACATCTCGCAGGAGGAGTTCGAGGTCAACGCGCGCGCCAACTACGGCGAGATCTTCGAGTCGAGCTACCTCGGTCGACGCAGCGGCTGTCTCGAGTGTCACACGAGCACCGAGTCGGTCACCTACAACCCGGACCCCAAGTACAACCACTTCTGGGCGCTCCCCGGCGACTTCGAGGGCGCCATCTACGGCGATCCCAAGGGCCGTCCGGAGGAGGAGCTGTACGCCGCCTTCCGCTGGACCGGCTTCGTCGACGACCAGGGTAGCGTCAAACCGTGGGGCTGGAGCGGCAGCTGCGGCCGCTTCAACCCCGGCACCAGCGGCGACATCCTCGGCATCCCGGCGTACCTCGGCGGCGCCCTGCCGAACGGGGGCCAGCTGTTCGACATCGACCCGCTGTTCAAGACCGGCTTCGCCACCCTCGCCAGCGAGGGCCTCATGGTCGACGGCGACCTCAGCGTCGCCCCCGACCAGGCGCTCGCCTATCTCACCGCCGTCAACATCGCCAACGGCGTGTGGAAGGAAATGCTCGGCTACCCGCTGACGCTGGCGCACAGCTTCCCGCGCAACGAGAAGCAGCGCGAGATCCTCGGCGAGCTCGCCGACGCCTTCATCTCCGACAGCTACTCGCTCCGGACCCTCCTGGTCGAGATCGTCACTCACCCCTACTTCAACCAGGAGGCGCCCGACCTCTGTGACGCGTCCAGCCCGTACCACATGAAGCCGGTGTTCGACCCGTTCTCGATCACCGCCGCCGACCCCAACATGCGTGGCAACGGCGTGGGCGACCGCGTCCAGCGCTACAGCGCCTGGGTGCTGATCGAGTCGGCCATGCGGGCGATGTGGTGGGAGCTGCCGATCCAGCAGGTCAGCGACAACGAGTTCAACTACCCCGCCGTCGACTTCCTGCGTGACCAGGGCATCTTCCTCAAGGACGCCATCAACGGCTTCAACGGCGTCGACTTCAACGGTCTGCTGTCGTGGGAGAACCGGCTCGCCACCGGCAACAAGCAGTCGCTGCAGGGCCAGTGCACCGGCCCGCTCGGCCAGGCGTGCTCGCAGTACGAGTGGATCGAGCTCATGCTGGTCGAGGCCAGCATGACCCAGGGCGCCACCGTGGGCGACATCGCCGCGGCGATCAAGGACCGCCTGATCACCGAGCCGACCATCGACGGCCCGGCCGAGATCGCCGCCATCGAGGGCGTGTTCGGCCTCCCGCTCGACACGCCGATGAACCAGACCGACTCCGGCCAGCTCGAGGCCGGCGCCCGGCGGTTCGCCGGCATGCTCTTCAGCACCCCGCAGTTCATGCTGTCCGGCGTACCCGGCCGCGACCAGGATCCCGCCGCCATCCCCGCGTTCGCCGTCCCGGGCACCGACACCGAGTCGCTGTGCAACCTCCACGCACCGCAGCTCCTCGGCGACCAGTTCTCGTGGACCTGCGGCCCCCAGGGCCTCAAGCTGCGCTGAACCGCGGCGCTTCGCCACATGGCCCTCGGAACATGGTCTTCGTGCCATGGCCCGAGGGTCTTGTTGTAGCGGGCCCGCCGTCCTGTCGAGGACGCGCGCGACGTCGCGGCTGTCCGTACGAGCCTCGGCCTTCGGGCGAGCGGCACCTGACCCCGCCGACTCGGGATGGCAGGTTCCAGCCAGCTCGCCCAACTCGGCGAGAACACCCGCGCCGCCCCGACCTCGACGTCGATGCGCGCGGCACCTGATGCGCGCGGCACGGATGGCAAGTTCCAGCCAACCCAACTCCGCGGGAACACCCACGCCGCCCCGACCTCGACGTCGATGCGCGCGGCACCTGATGCGCGCGGCACGGATGGCAAGTTCCAGCCAGCTCACCCAACTCGGCGGGGCACCCACGCCCCCTTCGAGGCGTGGCATGAGCGACCACGCGACCGCCGAACGACCGCGCCATCCCGCTCGCCTGCTCAGGTCGGCCGCAGCTCGGCGAGCCGGCGCTCGACCAGCCGGCGCTCCGCCTCCTCGGGCTCCGGGCAGGCCAGGTAGCCCTTGAACAGCAGCGCCGCGTTGGCGGGATTTTTGAGCGCGATCTGCTCGATCGCCGCGAGGTACAGGCGCTCGTGCAATGGAAGCAACGCGTCCACCGCCATCCGCTCCATGCTCGCCGCCAGCGGCCGCAGCAGCGCCAGCTCGCGTTGGGCCGCGTCGGCGGCGCCACTGCGGTCGTAGACCAGCGCCAGGATCAGCGTCGTCCGCATCTGTTCGCGCGAGGCGCCACGCTCCCGGGCGCGGTGTGCCAGGTCGAGCGCCAGGGCCAGGTCCCCGGAAAGGAGCGCCGCCACGGCCGCCAGGCGATCGACGCGGTATCCCTCGACCTCCCCGCGCGCCTCCGCCTGGGCCAGGGCTGCTCGCGCCTTGGCCGGTTCGCCCAGGCCGATCGCTGCGATCGCGGTCATCACCCAGGTCATCGGCGGCAGGGCCTGACCCCGGCGGCTGGCCTCGGCCCGCGCCGACTCCAGCCACTGTGCGGCCCGCTTGCGGCTCTGTCGCAGCGACTCCGCCAACGCCGGGATCTCGCCGGGCAGCTCGGCCAGCGGCGAAAGGTTCGGGATCTGCGTCAGCTCGACCATCGCCGCGGCCACCAGGACCGCGGGCGCTCCTGGACACAGGCGCGCCCGCTCGGCCCACAAATTCGGCCCCTCGGAGCTCACCGATTGTTTCGCGACCGCGATCTCGGCGGTGCGCTCGAGCTCTCGGCACTGCCCCCACGGCCGGCTGCCCGCCTCGGCCCACGCTGTCGGCGGGTCTGGCGGCCGGGGCTGCCAACCCGCCGGCGCCAGCATCAGCCAGGTCGCGGCGACGACGGACATCCGGCGCGAGCGTAGCACCCAGCCCTGCCCGTTGTGGCCGCTCGAGCCCCCGCGACCCTCGTCGAATTTTTGGTCCCCACGAGCGGGCGTCGCACACTCCCCGCGTGACTCCCCGGCCTCCTGTTCGCGCCGGCCAGGGCAACCGGCGTCGGCGGCCGCCCGCGCAGGCGGCTGCCCGGCGGCACACGCGCTGGCTCATGAACCAGCTTCGACGTGGTGTCCTCGTCGTGCGCGGCCTCCCCGCGCGGCTGCGCGGGCGAATCGCCTGGCGGCAGGCCGGGCACGCCGTCGTCGAACGAGGTCGGG
>NZ_JAIRAU010000054.1 GCF_020073745.1 Nannocystis pusilla | reverse complement strand
CCCGAGGGCCTCGACACCGACAGCGTGTACCCCGCCGGGATCTCGACCAGCCTGCCCGCCGACGTCCAGGAGGCCTTCATCCGCACGATCCCCGGCCTCGAGCGCGCCGTCGTCCTGCGGCCCGGCTACGCCGTCGAGTACGACGCCGTCGACGCCCGCGACCTCGACCACACCCTCGGCGCCCGCGGCGTCCCCGGCCTGTGGTTCGCCGGCCAGATCAACGGCACCTCCGGCTACGAGGAGGCCGGCGCCCAGGGCCTCGTCGCCGGCGCCAACGCGGCCCTGTCCGCCCTCGGCCGCCCGCCGCTGATCCTCGGCCGCGAGCACGCCTACGCCGGCGTCATGATCGACGACCTCGTCACCCAGGGCTGCGACGAGCCGTACCGCATGTTCACCGCCCGCGCCGAGTACCGCCTGCTGCTGCGCGAGGACAACGCCGACGCCCGCCTTTCGGGCATATCCCTTCAAACAGGTCTCATCGACCATGTCCGATACGACAGGGCCATGGCCCGCGCCGCCGTCGTCCGGAGGTTGGTCGAGCGCCCCGACCCCGACGCCCCCGCCTGGCTGAGCGAGCGGGCCGAGGCGCAGCGCTGCTACGCCGGCTTCCTCGAGCGCCAGGAGAAGGAGATCCGGGTCATGCGCGGCGGCGCGGCCGATCTGCCGATCGACCCCGACACCGACTACCGGCGCCTGCCCGGCCTCACCGCCGAGGCCGCCGAGCGGCTCGCCCGGGTGCGTCCGGCCAGCACCGGCCAGGCCGCGCGGATCCCCGGCATGACCCCGGCCGCCCTGATGTGCCTGTGGGCCCACGTCCGCGCCGCCCAGCGCCGCGCCGAGGCGGCCGCCGAGCTCTGAGGCGCCTCGCCTCCGCCTCTCGCCCACGCGTCGACCCCCGGGCCACCTCGCAGCGGCCGCGCCGGCCCATGAAGGAGCTCGCGCCGCTGCTGCTCCTCGTCGTGGTCGTCCTGCAGCGCGCCTCCACTGCGTACAATGGCGATTCACATCACCGCGCCCGCGCACGCGCGATCGCCCAATGTCACCAGCGTCACTCCCACCATTCCCCCGGTCCGGATCAGCGCGCCCCGCTCCGCCCTTCCACCGGCGAATTCGGCCCTGGAGCCCCTCCAGCCGCGCTTCCAGGCGAACACCGTTCGCGCGCCATCAATAGAAATTGATCATGCCGACGCTCCATGTGGGCACATCCTGAGGCGCGGATCGCCGCGATCCAGCGAGGCTCAATCATGCGACATCGTGTCACCTTGCTCCTCGGGCTGGCGGCCCTGTCGGCCTGCGTCGGCCCCGACAAGCCCGTGTCCGGATTCGGCAACTACAGCCCCCCGGGGAGCGGCCCCGGCACGGGCGCCCAGCCGGCGGGCACCACCACATCTGCCACCACGGACATCGAGTCTGACAGTGGCAGCGCCGCCGATCCCTCGACCTCCGACGCGCCGACCACCGGCGCCGCCACGACCACCTCCGGGGCCGCCCCGCCCGATCTCCCGCTCCCCGATCCGACCAGCGACAGCACCGCGACCGGCAGCAGCGGTGACGGCCCCGATCCGGTCGGCCAGGGCGAGGGCCAGCTGTGCTTCGACGACGACGACTGCCCCGACAGCGCCCCGTACTGCGGGGACAACGAGTGTCACGACGGCGACGAGGGCGACGCGTGCGACGACGACGACGACTGCGGCGAGGCCACCCCGAGCTGCGTCGCCAACATCTGCTACGACGGCAACGAGGGCGATCCCTGCAAGAACGACTTCGACTGCGGCCCCTTCTCGCCGGTGTGCGTCGTGGGCCAGTGCTGGGACGGCCAGGAGGGCGACCCGTGCATGAATCACAACGACTGCGCGCCCTTCTTCGGCTGCAAGGGCGGCGCCTGCACCGACGACGGACCGTGATCGTCGGCGCGCGCCCGAGGCGCCGGACCGCCGGCTGCACCTGAACTTCGCGTCATCCGAGCGCCGCCTCGCGCGTGATCGCGCGAGCACCGCGTGCCCGACGGAGGGCCGTCCTGTTAGGCTTGGCGCCCGTGCCCGCGACGCGCCCTGCCCGTGTTCCTCGCCGCCTGCGCGGGGTTTTGGCGCTGCTCGGGTTGCTGCTCGCCTGCCTCGCGTGGCGCACCGCGGACGCCTCCACGCGCGACACTCGCTGGCGCACGCTCGAGACCGATCACTTCTACATCCACTACTACCAGGGCAACGAGTACCCGGCCGAGAAGGCCGCCATGGTGCTCGAGCGGGCGCACGAGCGGCTGTCGACCAGCCTCTCGCATTCGCCGTGGCTCAAGACCCACGTCGTCTATCAAGACCACACCGACGCCGCCAACGGCCTCGCCAACACCAGCCCGTACCCGCGGATCGTCGCCTACGTCACCGCCCCCGACTCGATGTCCGTGCTCGAGGGATACGACGACTGGATCGACATCCTCCTGACCCACGAGTACACCCACATCATCCACCTCGACACCACGCACGGCGTCCCGCGCCTCGTCAACGCGTTGCTCGGGTTCGGCCGCGCCGGCAAGGTCTGGCAGCCCAACGTCATCCAGCCGCGGTGGTTCGTCGAGGGCCTCGCCAGCCACGAGGAGACGCGCCTGACCAGCCAGGGCCGCGGGCGTCACAGCCAGTGGGAGATGTACCTGCGGGCGCCGATCGTCGAGCACGGCTTCATCCCCATCGATCGCGTCTCCTCCGGCGCCAACATCTTCCCGCACGGCAGCAGCGTCTACCTCTACGGCCTCTACCTCCTGCGCTACATCAGCAACCGCTACGGCGAGGACAAGCTCGCCGAGCTCAACCACGTCTACGGCAACCAGACCCTCCCGTTCGCCATCAACCGCGCCGTCGAGAAAGTCCTCGGCGTCACCTGGGAGAAGCTGTGGGAGGAGTTCGAGCTCGACACCGTGCGGCGCTTCCAGGGCCAGGCGCGGGCGATCCGGGCCCGGGGGATCCGCGAGGGCCGGCGGATCACCTTCACCACCAGCGCCCAGGCCTCGGGCAACTTCGTGCGGCACCCGTTCTGGTCGCCCGACGATCAGCACATCTACTTCTTCGAGGACGACGGCCACTCGAACCCCGGCATCCGCCGGATCAAGGCCACCGGCGGCTCGATCCGCGAGGGCGTCGGCGTCGGCAAGCAGGGCCAGACCCTCGGGATCGAGCGGATCGTCGAGCTGCAGGACGCCGGCTCGGGCTCGTTCGTGGGCGTCTCCGAGGACATGGTCTTCGAGATCTGGGGCGTGCACGACCTGCGCTACTCGTGGACCGATCTATGGCGCTGGCGCCCGCCCGCGCCCGGCGCCCGCAACGTGCGTCAGAACCCCGGCGACCTCGAGCAGCTGACCTTCGGCGCCCGCGCGCGCGACCCTCACGTCTCGCCCGACGGCCGCACCGTCGTGTTCTCGCGCAACGACTCGGCCCAGGCGCGCCTGGCCTTCCTCGACCTCGCGACCAAGCAAGTCACCGACGTCGCCCCGATGGAGCGGATCCAGATCGTCACCACCCCGCGGTGGTCGGCCGACGGCAAGAAGGTCGCCTACTCCGCCTTCCGCGAGGGCGGCATGCGCGACATCTACATCTACGACCGCGAGGCGCAGACCACCGTGCGGGTCACCGCCGACCGCTTCCTCGACAGCGAGCCGAGCTGGACCCCCGACGGCAAGTACGTCCTCTTCAACAGCGACCGCGACGGCGTCTTCAACATCTACGCCTACGAGGTCGCCACCGCGCGCGTCCATCAGGTCACCAACGTCATCGGCGGCGCCTTCGAGCCGGTCGTCAGCCACGACGGCACGAAGCTCGTCTACCTCGGCTTCACCGCCTACGGATATGACCTTTGGGTCATGAAGCTCGACCCCGCCGAGTTCTTCGAGCCGCTGCCGGTCCAGGACGGCCTGCCGCAGATCGACGATCCCACCCCCGACGAGGCCGGCGATCGCGGCCGCCCGGTCAGCCTGCAGAGCAAGCGCTACCGGGCCTACAAGACCTTCTTCCCGCGCACGATCTTCCCCTCCGCGCTGTCGTCGGCGACCACCGGCAACTTCGGCACCGAGATCGGCGCCGCGATCGGCGTCAGCGACGTCCTCGATTTCCACACCCTCTCGATCAACGGCGGCTACAACACGGCGTTCGGCCGCCCGACCGGCTCGATCTCCTACGAGTTCTCGCGCTTTTTGCCCCTCTTCCGCGTGCTCGTCAGCCGCGACTACGTCCGTCGCGGCAGCTTCCAGCGCTACGTCTACGACGTCCCCGGCGACACCATGCCCGGCGACGCCGCCCCGCCCTACCTGCAGACCGGCTACGACGAGCGGATCACCACCGCTCGCGCCGCCGTCAGCGTGCCCGTGGTCCGCCACCCGGTCCACAACGCCTCCGCCAGCCTCAGCTACTCGTACACCCACTACGCCAACGCCGGCACCGCCCCCGCGGTCGATCCCAACGCCCCCGCCTCCTCGCTGCCCGACCTCGGCGGCCTCGGCTACGTCGCCTTCGGCTTCGACTACGACAGCCGCCGCACCACCCGCTACGCCTACGGCAACGAGACCGGGCGGGCCGCCAGCCTCAACATCAACCTCATCGACCCGCACCTCGGCGGCCGCTTCTCCGACGTGTGGGTCAGCGGGCGCTACGTCGAGATGCTGCGCATGCCGTGGCGCGGCCACCAGGTCCTCGGCCTCGCCCTCGAGGGCGCCGCCTCGGCCGGCACGCTCGGCCGCCGCTCGCCGTTCTACATCGGCGGCACCTCGCAGCAGGCCGAGGTCCTGCGCAACTTCCTCTTCCGCACCCCCTACGCCGACTACGGCAACCTGCGCGGCTACCAGCCGTTCGCCTTCCCCGGCCGCTACTACGGCGTGCTCAACGTCGAGTACCGGATCCCCCTGGCCGACGTCGAGCACGGCCTCGGCACCCTGCCGGGCTTCTTGCGCCGCCTGACCCTCGCCCCGTTCGTCGACCTCGGCGCCGCCTGGGGCGCCGGCGGCGAGAAGTTCACCCGCCAGGCCCTCAAGTGGGGCGTCGGCGCCACCTTCATCGCCAGCTTCAAGCTCGGCTACGGCGACGCCATCGACCTCGTGCTGCAGTACGCCCGCGGCCTCGACAAGGAGACCGGCCTCAACTACTTCCGCGCCGCCGTCGCCCGCAGTTTCTGACCTTTCAGACATGTCCATCAGGACATGCCTCGACAGACCTGTCCCAAACAGATGGTCACCCGGTCGCCCGGCCGGCGTCGTGAAGCCATGCTCGACCGCGCAGGAGGAGGTGGCGTGCGGCCCGTCCTCGCCCTGGATCCGCTCGCTGCGGTCAGCCCGCCGCGCAGGCCGCCCCGCCTACAGAGCTCGTCGTCGACCTCGCCGGCGATGCGACCCGGGCCGTCAACGACCACATGTCCCTCAGGACATCTCGCGTGCACCACGATGCCCGCCGCTCGCCCGCGAAGCCACGCCTCGCACCTGCGCACACGCGGGGCCTGCTCGCGGTGGAGGTCGGTGCGGATCATGGGAACGCCGCGCCCGCCGGTCGGCGACGCGGCGCGAGCATGTCCCTCGCACGCGGCGGCGCGACCTCGCCGACACCTCGCCTCGCCGATGCACGCGCCGCGCGGGGCAGCGGCCGCCCCGCGGTCACCGGTCGTAGCCGGCGTCACTTGCGACGCCGGCCGCGTTCTCCACCGTAGAGAGCGCCAGGAGGTGAGCGTGAATCAGAGAGACCCCTTGCTCCTCGCCGCGGAGGCCGGCGATTCACACGATCCGTCCACAGTGCCGCACGCGTACGCCGCCAGCGTCCAGGACGGCGAGCTCTACCCCGCGTACGACGGCACCCACGTGTCCGACTGGTGGTGGGTCATCCTCCCGTCGCAGGTCCCGAGCGACCGGCCCGCGGGCGACGACATGCTCGGGTTCACCTGTCGCATGGAGCAGGAGGACGACCGCCACTGGCGCGTCCGCGTCCAGGGTCACTTCCGCGACGCCGGCGATCGGCCGGGCAGCGCCGTCGTGCTACTCATCCACCGCTGAGCGGCGAGGAGCGGCGCGCGTCCGAGACATGTCTCTTCGGACATGCCCGCGATCCTGCGGCGACCAAGCCATCCGCGAGGTCGCCGACGAGCCGCATATCACGAGCTCGACAACGCCTCGCGGAATGTGCGAGATAAAACGAAGAGCCACTCTCCGGACTCGAACCGGAGACCTGCTGATTACGAATCAGCTGCTCTACCAACTGAGCTAGAGTGGCACTCGCGCCCCCAACAAGTGGAAGCGAGGGCCGGGCTTTTACCCGGCCCTTCGGCGCCCGTCAAGCACTTTTTCCGGCGGGAGCGCTCACGTGGGCTCGGGGCAAGCGCGCGGCGAGTAGCCGACCACCGCATGGTCGCCGCAGGCCACGCACTTGTTCGAGTACGTCTTGCGTGCGCCGTCGGTCAGCTTGCCGCACACCGGCGAGTATTCGCGCGTGCAGATGCTCGACCGGGTCGTGCACTCGACGAACACCTCGGTCGAGTCGCCGGGAGGCTGCTCCGTCGGCCCCGCGGTCTCGCCCGCGCTCGCGGCGACCGGCGCCGTCTCGGGCGTCGTCTCCGGCGCCGGCGTCTGCGCGCCACCACCCCCGCCGCCCACCGTCCCGGCGGGCTCGGCCTGGCTCCCCGGCACGCCGGAGCCGGCGCCCGCGGTGTCCTTGCAGCCCCCGGTGAACAGGATCGTGGTGCCGAGCGCGAGAGTGAGGGTGCGAAGTAGGGCCTGCTGGATCATCGGGGTCTCCTGACGCCGCATCGGTAGCACGCCTCCGCGGCGCGTGCATCCGGCCACTGCCCGCTTGCGGATCTCCCCATCATCGCGGACGCTGATGCTGTCTAGACCGCTGTCCCGAGAATGGAGCCGTCCATGCGCCGCGCGTTCTGCCTGTGTTCGCTCGCTGCTCTCGTCGCCCTCGCCCCGACGTCCGCGACCGCTGGTCTGCGCTCCTGTCGCCTGCCGCTTCGTTCGGCCGCCGCCGGCAAGCCGTGTCAGGACCCCGGCTCGCTGCCGACGACCGACCTGCAGTACCCGCAACCCCGCGGCCTGTCCTCGCTGATCGTCGGCGCCAGCCTGTTCGCCTTCGGCATCCCCACCACCATCGTCGGCAGCCTCCTCGTGCGAAACCCCGAGCCCGGCCCCGAGGGCCCCGCGCCCGGTGGCCCCTACGCCGGCCTGTACTTCTTGGTCCCCGGCGCCTTGATGATCCTCGTCGGCATGCCGCTCACCGCCATCGGCGCCGTCCGCTACGAGCGTTTCACCCGCGACCGCGACAACTGGACCGCCCGCGTCCGCGTCAAGCCATCCGGGGGCGGTTTCGCGCTGCAGTTCTAGGCAGGACCCGCGCAACGCGGCGAGCGGCTGATTCGTCATCAGCAGGTCTCGGTGCGCGCCCGGTCCCGTCAGCGCGAACCACGCCCGCGACGCCGCGCCATCATCATCACCAGCAGCAGCCCGAGCCCGCTCCCGCCCGCTCCGCCCGAGCGACAACCGCAGCCGCCGTCGTCCGCCGGGCCGAGCTCAGCGTCGCCGGTGTCGGGCGGCGGCTCCTCGCCCGACCCGCCCTCGGTCGTCGGCTGTGAGTCGCCGGAGCTCTCGGTCGCCGCCGCGCCCTCGAGCACGATGTCCGCGCACTGGTAATAGAGGTCGTTGGTGCCGACCTCGTACGGCGGCTTGTCGGTCATCACCTGGATCAGCTGCAGCGTGCACGCGTCGCAGCTCATCAGCGGCAGCGTCACCTCCTGCTCGTACGTCTGCTGCGACCCGCTCTTGTCGGCGATCTCGTCGACCAGCACGGCAGGGTTCGAGTAGAAGTCGTCGTAGCCGGCGGGATCGGCGAAGTCGTCGTGGCCCTCGGGGTCGAAGCTGATCCGGAAGTGCCCCGGGTGGTCGATCGTCTCGGTCCAGCGGACCACGATCGTCTCGCCGCCCTGGAACGTCGCCACCTCCGCCCCGCGGACGTCGTCGGGTCCCAGGCCGCACGGCCCGACCTTCTGCTCGACGTGCCGCGGCAGCGGCGAGCTGAGGGCGATGTGAGCGCCGGCCGCCGGCCCGACGAGGGCGACACCGGCGAACGCGAGGACGGGGGCGAGACGGTGCATCGGCGAGGCCCTCTTCGGGCCGCGAGTGTAGCGACTTTCGCCGCCGCCCCGCCTACTCGGGCCCCGCCACCTTCGAGTCGTCGCGCGCGCTGCGGATCCCGTCGAGCAGCGACTGCGCGCGCTCGGCCATGAGCGTCCCGTCGCCCTTGTGCGCGGCCACGAGGCGCTCCAGCCACGGCTCCACCTCGGCGCGAATTTCAGGAGAGGTGGCGCGGAGTTGGCCCAAAACTTTAAAGATCGCGTTCTCGTAGCTCTCGGCCGGCAGCAGCAGCTCGAAGTGGTCTTGCTGGCCGTCGGGTCGGAGGTACACGACCTCGACCGGGCACGTCGACGTCCGCTCCTCCGGCGTCGCCGTGTCGTACGCGTGCATCAGCGGCCCGTTCGCGCGCTCGTTGCCGAGGATCCCGAGGCTGAACACGATCGCGCAGCGCACCGGGAGCGCGGCCGAGGGCAGGCGATCGGTCAGCATGCGGTCGAGGTCCTTCGCCTCGCGCTGGTCGCGGTGCTGCGCGATCGCCCACGCCGCCACCCGCTGGGCCTTCTCGTCGCCGCGCTGCAGGATCTGCCCGAGCACCGGCAGCACCGCCGGCACCTGGATGTACCCGGCCGCGATCAGCAGCCGCCGGTCGATCACTCCGGCCGCCAGGTCGCGCTCGAGCTCGCCGATCAGCTGTTCGGCGACGTCGCGGTCCTGGTAGCGGGCCAGCGAGATCAGCGCCTCGCGCCGCAGGTTCGGGTCGGGCGACCGCACCGCCGCGCGCAGGTCGGCGAGGATCGCCTTGCGCTCGGAGGTGACGTCGACGAAGCGCCCCAGGGCCCACGCCGCCCACGCCCCGACCTCGCCGCCGCGGACCAGCTGCTGGCGCAGCGTCGGCACGATCGTCGGGTGCCGGCGCACCGACAGCTCGGCGATCGCCTGCAGCCGGCGGGGCTGAGTCTCGGGCTCCTCGCCTCGCAAAGAACTGACGTGAATTCCAACCCTTCGGTAGTAAGGGTTGAAGTCCTGGTTGACGAAGTTGAAGAGCAGGTAGGTCAACCCGCCGGCCAGCAGCAGCACGATCGGGAAGCTGACCGACGAGCGCTGCATCGTCGCCGCCACCATCACCGCGTCGTCGCTGGCGCGGGCGAACCTCGGGTCCTTGCCCTGCAGGTACGTCATGCGGAACGACCCGACGAACAGGAGCTCGTCGATCAGCAGCGCGTCGACGACCGCCACCACGCACAGCGCCGCGTAGTAGCCGACCAGCAGCATCGTCTCGGTCGACGCGTCGGCCGGCACGTCGCGGATCAGCTTCGCCAGGTAGACCGCCGCGATCATGCCGCCCAGGTTGGCGATGACCGCGGCGACCAGCAGCTTGTTGCGCACGGGGACCCCGCGAGCTCGCGGGCGGTAGCCAGGGGGAAGACCGGAGGGTTCGGCGGGCGCCACGGGGCTCGTCATACCGCGGATGGACGCCGCCCGGGGCGACCGGTTCCGGCAGCCGCGTTCGGCCGGCTCCGGGAGCAACCCCGCCGGCCTGCGCGTCTCGATCCCTCCCCCCGCGGTCGTCCTCGCCCCCAGGCTCCCGATCCGCGACCCCGTGCCCGGGCACCGTTCGGCCGTCTCGCCCTCGCCGCCGGTGCTTGTTGCTCTCGGCCAGCTGGCGCCCGAGCTCGGTGTGCGGCGGGTCGTCGTCGACGTAGGCGTCGCCGTAGATCCGCGCGACCTCGGCGCTCCATCCGGCCAGCGCGCGGCGGGGCGCGCCCGGTAGGTCCACCGCGACAGTGCCGCGACCGGGCTCCGACAGCTCGAAAGGGCCTCCTGAGCGACACCTACCTGATGGGCCGCACAATCCAGAGCGGGCCAGAGAAGCCGGTCGAGGCACCAGGTCGCCCTCGCCCGCGCCGCCTGCTCGACCGCCGTTTCGCCGTTTTTTGGACTTCCTCGGCCGACGTGCCTAGCGTCGCCGCGTATGTCGACGCAGCCAGCCCCGCGCGCCGGAACGGCCGCACGTACGCTGGCCCCTCGCCGGGCCCAGCCGCGCACGCTCGCGCCGACCGCCGCGCCTGCGCTCGAGCTCGTCGCCACCTCCGAGGCCGCGCCCGAGACGGCCGCCGGCGTGCGTCGGCGTCGCCTCACCGTCCTCCCGGTCCTCGAGTCGGCGGCCATGGCGATCGGCCTCGCCGCCGTCGCCGCCGTCCTCTGGCAGGACCTCGCCGCCGCGCGCGACGAGGGTCGCGTCATCCCCGGCGTGCGCCTCGGCGGCCACGACGTCGGCGGCATGACCGCGGCCGAGCTGCCTGCCATCGCCGAGACCGCCGTCCTCACCGCCCTCGACCGCAAGCTCGTCCTCGCCGCGCCCGGCGTCGAGGTCGAGTCGACCGCGCGCGCGCTCGGGGCCGTCCCCGCGCCCGAGACCGCGATCGCCGCCGCCCTGCGCGTCGGCCACAGCGGCGACCTCCTCGCCGACCTGCGCGCGCGCGACCGCGCCCTCCGCGGCGAGGTCGACCTCGCCCCCGGCTTCCGCTTCAACGAGGACGTCGCGCTCGAGCAGCTGCTCGCGCTGGCGCCCCGGGTCGAGCGCCCCAGCCTCGCCACCCGCTTCGACATGGACAACCGGCGCGTCCTCCCGGCCCAGCGCGGCAGCCGGCTGTCGGCCTTCGACTCGCTGTCGGCCGTGGCCGTCGGGCTCGCCTCCGGGGCTGACCGTATCGACCTGGTCACTCAGCCAGGTCCCGAAATACCTGACCCTTGGGCCAGCATCGCCGACGGCCTCGACATCGGCGCCGTCCTCGCCGCCTTCGAGACCCCCTACTCGACCGAGGGCAGCTACGCCGACCGCGCCTACAACCTCAAGATCGGCGCCGCCCCGCTCGACGGCTACGTGCTGATGCCCGGCGCCACCATGTCCTTCAACCAGGTCGTCGGCGATCGCACCGGCGAGGCCGGCTACCGCTTCGCCGCCGGCATCGCCGACGGCGAGCTGATCGACACCGTCGGCGGCGGGATCTGCCAGATCAGCTCCACGCTGTACGGCGCGGCCTTCTTCGCCGGCCTCGACCTCGTGCACAGCCGGCCGCACAGCCGGCCCAGCGCCTACGTCGACATGGGCCTCGACTCGACCGTCGTCTACGGCCACGTCGACATGAAGCTCAAGAACCCGTTCGACTTCCCGGTCGTGTTCCACACCCGCGTCGCCGCCGGCAAGGTGCGCGTCGAGGTGCTCGGCGCGCGCAAGGTCTTCGACGAGGTCGCCTTCGAGCGCCGCGTGCAGGAGGTGTTGCCCTTCAACACCATCGTGCGCAACGACTCCAACCTCGCCAGCGGGGCCGAGACCGTGTCGCAACGCGGCATGCGGGGCTTCAAGGTCGTCCGCACGCGCAAGCTGTACCAGGCCGGCGAGGTCGCCAGGACCGAGTCCTGGGACCTCTTCTATCCGCCCACCACCGAGATCGTCCGCCGCGGCACCAACCCGCGCGGCGAACGACCCGACGCCAAGAAGCTCCAGCCCCTGCGCGATCCGGCCCGCGAGCTGCGGATCGTCCAGTAGCGCACCCGCGCGCCCCTGCAGCGGCCGTCGCCACCACCTGTCTCTCGAGACATCTCGTCTCCACGCCGCGAGCGCTTCGATGAGCGACAGTCCGCGTCGTCCGCTCCGCATCACCGCCAGGCGAGCGACCGGGGCCGCAAGATCGCCAGGTGCCCGGCCTCCCGCAGCACGACCTCCGGCTCGCCGTCGTCGTCGAGGTCGGCCACGCTCACGCTGGTCGGCGGCGAAATCGACAGCTCGACGCGCGTGAAGCGAAAGCTCGCCCCGTCGGGCTGCACGCCGACGTGCAACGTGCTCCCTCCGTCCGTCACCGCGCTCCGGGTCACCGCCAGGATCTCCGGCGCTCCATCTCCGTCGAGATCGCCGTGCGTCGCCGCGACGACCTCCTCGAGCAGGCCCGGCAGCGTGGCCGCTGGCGCCCCCGATGGCCCCTGCACCACCACGAGGCGTTTGGCCGCGACCCCGAGCAACTCGAGGTCGCCGTCACGATCGAAGTCGAGGAAGGAGATCGATTGCAGCCCGCGTTGCGGCGACCACACGCGGCGCGGCAGGAACTGCCCGTCGCCGCGTCCCGGATGCACGACCACTCCCGAAAGGCTCGACGGCGCCACCAGATCGAGGACGCCTCTCCGCTCGAGATCGAGCAAGCGAAAGCTCCCGGCGGGGAGCAGTCCTGCGCCGTCGAGCGGAGCCCACGAGGAGGCTTTCAGCGCGCGCGACCGCAGCCCGGTGAAGCGAATCGTCCGCAGTTCACCGAACCCCGACACTCCGAGCAACTCCAGCTCGTGATCGCCGTCGAGATCGGCCGGCCAGACCGCGAGGTCGCCCGCTGCGACCGTCGCCAACCGCTCCGTCACCGGCGCGCCACCGCCGTCCAGCGTGAGCTCGTGCAACTCGGTGCCCCATCGATCTCGCGGCCGCACCACCAACATCGCCTCGGTGCGGCCGTCGCCCTCGAAGTCCGCCCGGACCACCCCGCGCACGCTCTCGGCGGTCGGGATCCACGCGGCGACATCCTGGTGTTGCAGCGCCCCGAACTGTCCTTCCCCGTCGCCGAAGGCCACGCCGATCGTCGCCCCCGCGGCGAGCAAGTCGGTGATGCCGTCGTGGTCGACATCGATCAGCGAGAGCGAGCGGGGCGCCGAGTAGATCGGCGTGGCCGCGAGCGCCTCATCGATGGCCAGGTCCAGCACCTGCAGCGTCCCAGCGTGGACGTTCAGCAGCTCCGGCTGCGGGTCCCCGTCGACCTCGACCACCCGCACCGACCCGAAGCCCTCCACGAGCAGCCCTCGCGCCCCCAGCGCCGTGAAGTCGTCGCCGCTGCGGATCCACGGGGTCAGGACGGTGCGAAACACGTCGTTCACCGCCGTCGTCCGCTGGACCAGCAGGTCGCGCGTCGCATCACCGTCCAGGTCGACCAGGGCCAGCGCGTCGCAGGCGTCGAGGCTGACGCGCCGCGGCGCCTCGGGCTCGGCCGCGAGGATGTCCGCCACACGGAGCACCCCCGACGGACCGCAGAGAAACACCTCGGAGCCCTCGCCGCGGATCATCGCGCTGGCGGACTCGAACCCCGGCGCGTTCAGCCCGCGCGTCGACACTTGTCCCTGCAGGTCGACGATCGCGGGGATTCCGGCCCGGAGCAGCAACAGGTCGAGCGTGCCGTCCGTCCCGTCCCATGGCACGAGCGACCGTGCCCACCCGTCGATCGCATGCTGAAACACCTGCTCGGGCTCCCCCGCGGTCGAGAAATCGACTCCCCAGACCGTACTCGTCGCCACAAGCCCTTGGCCGGCGCCGAGGCCCGCCAGCACGAGCTCGAGATCGCCGTCGCCGTCCACGTCCGTTCGGATCGCCTCGGTGACGAAGCCCTCCGCGGAAAACCGCGAGCCCGCCCGGAACCCGCCCTCGCTCTCCCGCAGGAACGTGGAGAGCGTCGGACCTGACCATCCGACCATGTCCATTCGACCATCCGAGTTCACGTCGAGCGCATGAACCCCCTGCAAACCGGTCACCCCGCCGACGGACGCGGAGCCCACCAGTTGACCGTCGCCGCGGACGAATTGCAGCTGCAACTCACCCGTCGGCTCGGCCGTCGCCGGCACGATCAGGACCTCCTCCTGCCCGTCGCCCTCGACATCGATCGGGAACGCCGCGGCGACGTCCGCTCGCGTCCACCGCGTCGCCCACGACAGCCCGGGGCCCGGTAACAACGCGCCCACCTCGCCGGGATCCGGCGCCGCGTAATAGAGCTCCTCGCGCCCGTCCCCGTCGCGATCGGCGGCCGCGAGCACCGTCGCTGGCGCCGGCGAAGCCCCTGCCAGCGGCGGCCCTGCCTGCAGCGCCACCCGCTCCACCGTGGACGAGCCACTTGCCAGCACGTGGAGCGCTTGGCTGTCGCCGGCCTCGCGTACCACCGCGAGCGCGCGCGGCTCGGGCCCGGTCGGCAGCGTCACGCGCTCGCGCACCTCGCCGGCGCCGTCGCCGTACAGCACCGTCACCGTATCGCCGAGCACGTCGGCCGAGGCGAGGTCGAGCGCACCATCCCCGTCGAGATCCGCGGCCGCCACCGCCAGCGGCGCCGGGCCGACCGCCAGGCTTTGTCCGGGCGAGAGGCCCCCGCGCCCGTCGCCCGCCAGCACCTGCAGCACCGAACGGCCGGGGAGCGCCAGCACGACGTCCGTCGCCCCGTCGCCGTCCCAGTCGCCCGCCGCCATGCCGCGGATCTCCGCGTCCGTCTCGAGGACCGGCCCCGCCATCAGCCCGTGCAACACCCTCACCGCGCCGCCCGCAGTCGCAGTGACGAGCTCGGCCGGCGCCGCTCCGTCCAGCTCCGCGGCGAGGATGCTCGTGACCCCTTCGCCCGCCTCGACGAGCCGGATCTCCGCGAGCGATCGGCCGCTCTCGCCCGCGCGCACACCCACCGCCCCGGCCCCCGGCAGCGTCACTGCGACATCCCGGCGCCCATCGCCATCGAAGTCCGCCACCGCGAGGCCGCCGCTCGCCGGGCCCATCGACCAGGTCGTCGCGCGCCGGCCCTCGCCGCTCCACACGATCGTCACCGAGCCCCCTTTCTCGCTGGCCGTCACCAGATCCGGCACGCCATCCTCGTCCATGTCGGCAAGGACGAGCGCATCGGGGCTCACACCGAAGTGCACCTGCCGCAGATCCTTCGGGTCGACGCAGCGCCGTCCGACGAGCGCGACTTCCCCCTCACCGCACGCCTCCTCGACGCAAGCCGCCGGAGCGAGCGCCACCGCCAGCACCGCCGGCGCTCCGCCACGAATCCGCCACATCATGGCCCCCCCGGTTCGGATGCATCCACCCGCTCGAGCAAGAATCCGAGCGTCGTGGGCACCGCCGCGGGCCCCATCCATCGCAGCGAGTAGCGACCGGCGGCAAGGTCGGCGCGCGCGCGTTCGCGGGCGAGCACACGAATCGGCGGCCCACCGCCACACCCCGAGCACGGAGTCATCACGACCGCGTTGAGCGACACGGCCTCGTCCGGCCGCTCGGCGATCGCGCGCAGCTCGAACGTCCCCGGCTCGCGCACCGTGAGCGTGTGCAGCACCTGCAGATGATCGCCGTCGTACGGCCCCACCGCATCGTCCTGCGAGCAATCGAGCATGCGAAACACCGCCAGCCGCGAGTCATCCCACTCGAGCGCCGGGGCCGAACACTCCAGCAATTTCGGGTCGAGCTGCGGACGGATGCAGTCGGCCGGCAGCGCCTCGAAGGCCGCGATGCTCTCGTCGAGGCTCACCCCGAGCACGGTCCGCAGCGCCTCGTCCACGTCGGTGACCGACGAACGACGAGAGAGCAGCGAGTAGAGCGCGAGGAACTTCGCCATGCCGTGCTGCTGCACGAGCAGCCGCACGAAGCCCACGGAGGCCAGGCCGAGCTCGGCAGGACCCCCGCCGAGCTCGTCCTGGACCCGCTTCGCCTGCCCGAGCGGCAGTTCGGTGAGCCCGTCCGCTTGCCAGTGGAGCCCCTGGTAGCCCTCGGCCAGCCCCTCCGCGAAGAACGGCAGCGCACGACGAGAGCGCTCGCTCGCCAGCGCGTGCACCAGTTCGTGATTGTGCGGCATCAGCACGCTGAACACCTCGTCGCCGCGAGCGCAGCCGAACGCGGAGCGGCGACACGGAAGCAACGCCCAGTGCTCCCCCGGGTACCAGCGAAATTCGATGCGCTCGTCGCCGGTCGGCGGCGCTTGCTGCATCTCGGCGGCCAGCCGGGCGACGAACTCGTCCATGTGCGCCATCGTCCCCCCGCACAGGTCGAACCCGGGCTCCGCGCGGACGACCACGTGCTCCCCCTCGAACACCTCGAGCGGCCCTTCGCAGGCCGACAGCGCCGCCGCGACGATGATCAGCGCGCGGCCTCTCAACCCTCCGAGCTCCTCACGGCGGCGACCCATACCACGCCAGCGCCGTCGCCATTCCCTGCGCCGAGGCCCTGCATGGGCACGTGGACCGTGCAGCGCGAGCGCTCGAACCGATGGCGAGGGTGCGGCGGGACAGCGACCGTCGCGGAGCACAACGGTCCGGAACTCGCCGCGAAGTTCGGGCGGTCGACCTCGCATCCAGGCGTAGTCGCGGCGTTCTCGTGGCGATCGCCGCCGTTTCCAGGTCCCGGCATCCGCTCGACGCCGGCGGCCGGGTTGACTTCCGGTCGACGGACGAGGATGCTGGTCAGCATATGCTGACATTCCTTGCCCGTGTCGTCCCTGGGTGCTTGCTAGCGACCGCCTGTCTGGCCGCGAGCGGCTGTACAGGCCCCAACAGCGAAGACGGCCATCTCCACGTCTCTCTGCGCCCGCTGTTCTATTCGGCGGTCCACCAGCCCTCGGGGCTGCGCGCCCTGTTGGGCTCGAAGGTGTGCTTCGACGCCGGGATACCCGCTTCGGATGACACGTGGTTCGAGGGCATCGAAGCCTGCTACGACATGGCGATCGCTGGCGTGCCGATCGCCGACGGCGACTGCGTGATCCTCGACCAGCCGAGCGGCGTGCGAATCGACTACACGCCGCGCGCGGACTGTCCCTTCGACGAGGCCGAGTTCGAGCTGCTGCCCGACCGCTTCCGCGTCGAGGGGGTCCCCGTCGACGGGCTGCGGGCGCGGCTCGAGTGGCACATGGAACACTGGGCGGAGCACCTCGCCGAGCGGCTGTCGTCGCGCCCGGCCGACCTGATCCCGGGCGCCGACGAGCCGCTGCGGCTGGTGCCGGACGTCCTGGTCGGCTTCCCCATCAACGTGATCGACGCCGCGGGCGAGCGGGTCGGCTGGGACCTGTCGCAGGGGCGCGTGCTCGAGGCGAAGGGCGGCGACCCGGCGCGGACGCTGGCGCCGATCGAGGACACCGATGCGTTGTGGCCGGTGCGCGTCGGCGCCGGTGAGCAGAGCACGCTCACGCTCGAGGTCGCCGGCGCGGTGCTACCGGTGGCCACGGTGGTGGCCACGCCGGTCGAGCAGGCGGCGTCGCTCGAGATCGTCGCGGCGGTCGGCGACGAGCCGTTCGGGGCGCGGGCGATCGTGCGGGACGGCGAGGGGCGGGTGATCCTCGGCGCGCCGGTGGAGTGGAGCCTGGTCGAGGGCGAGCTGGCGCTCATGCCCGTCGACGACTTCACGCCGCCCGAGTACACGATCGTCGCCGACGACTGCGTGCCGCCGCCGACGGCGGCCGAGAGCCGGCGCGCGGTGCTGCGGGCGCGGCTCGGGGAGCTGAGCGACGAGCTCGAGATCGAATGGACGGCGATGCCTCCCGAGGAGGTCCGCGACGAGCCGTTCTCGCCCAACCCGGCCTGCCAGCGCGGCACCGGACCGGCCGGAGACGACGGCCTCGGCGACCGCGGCTGCAACTGCGCTTCGACAGCCGGCGCCGGTGGCGGCAGCGGGGCGTGGTTGGCCGCGCTGGCGCTGATGCTCGGCGCACGGCGGAGGCGCAGCGGCGGCTGAGCCCGCGCGCGCCGCCGCGTCCCCGGGACTGCGTCGAATTGCTCGGCTCGCCGGCTCGCGCACGCATGACCGATCGGGCATGTCAGATAGAACATGCCCTTGCGGTCATGTCGTTTCGAACATGCCTTCACGTACACGTCCCGCGCGCCAGCGCGGCGCGGCAGGCCGTCAGGGCCGCGTCGCGGGCCTCGAACATGGCGAAGCGCTCGCGCGCGACCACCGAGCCGACGATCAGCGTCGCCGTCAGCACCTTGACCGGGTCGCCGCCGGCGAGCAGCGCGATGTAGACCAGGTGTGGGTCGGCGAACATCTGGATGATGTGGCGCCGGATCTCCGGCCCCGGCATGTTCGCCTCGCCGAGCTCCACCATCAGCGTGTAGGGCGCCCCGTCGCTGGTCAGGCGCGACAGCTCGGCGCGCATCACCTGGACGCTGAACTCGCTCGGCAGCGGCAGCTCGTGGTAGCTGATCACCCCCGGCTCGACGGCGGCGATCCTGGCGCGGATCGCCGCCACGTCGGCCACCCCGCGGGGCATCGCCACCGGGTCGAGCGCGCGCAGCAGGTCGGTCATGCTCGCGTGGCGGCGCCCCGGGTCGGGCTCGAGGCCGCGGGCGATCGCCGCCTGCAGCCAGCCCGGCACCTCGCTGTCCGCCGGGACAGCTGCGATCGCGCCGGCGCGGATCGCCTGCAGCCGGGCCTGCAGGCCGCGCAGCGGGAACGGCGACAGCCCGTGCAGCGCCTCGAACAGCGCCACGCAGAACGCGAACTGGTCGGCAGCCGCGCTCCCGGGGTCGCCGGCGAACAGCTCCGGGGCCATGTACGCCGGCGTCCCCGCCAGCCCCTCCCCGCTCGCCTGGGCCTCGCCGACCATCCGCGCCAGCCCGAAGTCGGCCACCCGCACGCTGCCGTCGCGCCCGACCATCACGTTGGCCGGCTTGAAGTCGCGGTGCACCAGCCCGATCGCGTGCGCCGCCGCCAGCCCGCGCCCGGCCGCCAGGAACGACTCGACGATCACCGGCCACGGCTTGCGCGGCCCGGCCAGCCACTGCTCGAGCGTCTCGCCGTCGACGTGCTCCATCACCACGAACAGCCCACCGCGGCCGTCGGGCAGCGTGTACGTGCCGACGTCGTGGACCACCACCGCGTTGGCGTGCGACAGCCGGGCCATCGCCTGCGCCTCGCGCAGCAGCAGCTCCGGCGCGGCCGCCTCGCGGTCCTGGTGCATCAGCTTGATCGCCACCCGGCGATCGAGCCGCGGATCGTGGGCCGCGTAGACCGTGCCGAACCCGCCCGCGCCGAGCGGCCGCAACAATTGATAGTGCCCGAGCATCACCGGCCCGGCCGCCCCGAACATCTGCTGCTCGATCTGCCGCAGCAGCATCGCCGTCCCGACCGGATCGGTCTCGCCGAGGACCGTGACGTCGAGCGACGGCAGCGTGGCCGCCGGGTCGAGCGTGCGCGGGGTCGGCGTCATCCGAGCGACGATAGCATCCTCCCCGCGGTCGCCGACCGCCGCGCGTCGCGGGCACCTCCGCCTGGCGGCGGGAGCTTGAAATCCCCCTGTCGTGCCCGTACCGTGGCGCTCCGGTGAACGACGACGCCGAGCTGTTGACCCGCTGGCGCGCCGGCGATCCCGCGGCCGGGAGCGCCCTCGTCCGCCGCCACGTCGCCACGCTCGCCCGCTTCTTTCGCGGCAAGACCGGCGACCTCGCCGACATCGTGCAGCAGACCCTCACCGCCTGCGTGCAGGCGCGCGACCGGCTCCCCGAGGGCCTCGAGTTCCGCGCCTGGCTCCTCGGGATCGCCCGCAACGTGCTCCTGCACGACCTGCGTCGCCGCGGCCGCAAGCCGGAGCCCGAGCTCCTCGACGACCAGGGCCTCGCCGCCCCGAGCGTCCTCTCCCCCAGCCGCGCCGTCGCAGCACGAGCCGAGCGGCGGCTCCTGCTCCGCGCCCTCCGCCGCCTGCCCTACGACCTGCAGTGGTTGATCGAGCTCCACTACTGGGAGGATCTGCGTCAGGACGACGTCGCCGTCATCCTCGAGATCCCGCCGGGCACCGTCAAGAGCCGGCTGTCGCGGGCCAAACGGCTGCTGCGGGCCGAGATCGAGGCCCTGACGGCCGATCCGGCGCTGCGCGCCTCGACCGTCGACGACCTCGACCGCTGGGCCCGCGACGTCGCCGGCGGCGGCGACGACGACGAGTGATTCGCGCGAGGCCGTCGCTCGCGCGGCCGAACACGAAGCTGTCGATGGACGCCGGGCATCCGACCCGGCGCCCGTTCCTTGGTCGCTCAGCCCTCGCTCGCGCGGCCGAACACGAAGATGTCGGTCGGCACCAGCGCGACCTGTCCTCCGGGCAAGTTCAGCGTCGTGTGGATGACGCCCTTCCCCTGCGCGACGGGTGCGAGGCCGGCCAGCGCGAACAACCGCGTCAGGTCGCCGCGCTGCAGCGCGGCCGGCTGGATCCCGTGGCGCAGCACCCGGCGGAGCCCGGGAGGCGGCCCGGCGAACTCGGCGAACAGGTACTCGAAGTACGCCTCCGCGGCCGGCGACAGCTCGACCACCAGCGCCCGACCGCGCGCGCCGAGCAGCTGGGCCAGCCCGGCGACCGCGGCCACGCGGGCCGCGTCGTCGAGCTGGTGCAGGACCGCCCGCACGTACAGGTTCGCGTCGCCGAGGCGCGCGTGGAGGGCCTGCGCGGCCGCGGCATCGAGCAGGTCGAGCCTGGCGAATTCGAGCCCCGGCCGCGGCTCACCGGCGCGCGCGATCGCCAGCCCCGCCTCCGACACGTCGACCCCGACCACGTGCGCGAACCTCCCGGCCAGCGCGCGCGCCTGCGTGCCGTGGCCGCAGCCGATATCGACGAGCGGTAGGTGTGGATCGAGGTGGGCACCGAAGCGATGCAGGTCGTCGAGGACCCCGACCTCGGGGCGGCTGTCCCAAAAGACCTGTCCGGGCTCGTCGGTGGTGTCGCTCCAGTAGTCGTCCCAGATCTTGGCGTAGTGCGCGGCGCTCATCGGCTCTCCTTTCGCCCGGCGGACCCGGGCGACTCGGCAATTCCCGGCCGCCGCCAAAGGTTCACGCCGCCGCCGGGAAAAATTCTCGTGAACCAAGCCGCGCCGGCGGGAATTGCCCGGTCGACCCTCACCAAGGAGTACGACCCGATGTTGACGCTCGAAGCGCGCGAGTACGGCCCCGACAGCACCCCCGCCGAGATCGAGGCCATCCAGGCCCGCCTCTACATGATCCGCCCCGGCGTGGTCATGTACCGCGAGGTCCCGGCCCCCAGCCCGTTCCAGATCGGTCTGTTCGCCGACAAGCTGCGGGCCCTCACCGCGGGCCTGTCCACCTACGCCATGGTCATGGACCTCACCGGCGCCAAGCCGCCGGGCGGCCGCTGCCGCGAGGCCCTGCGCGAGATGTTCGCCGACCAGCACGCGCTCGCGCACGTCGCCGTGATCACCGGCGGCAATTTCATCATCAACGGCGTCGCCAAGCTGCTGCTCAAGAACAGCGGCGTCCGCAACATGACCATGTGCAAGGACGAGGCGGACGCGCTGGCGACGCTGGCCGCGCGCTGACCGCAGCGGCGGCCGGCCGGCGACGGACCGCCCGCGCCGCCGAATTTTTTGTCCCACACGCGACCTGACCTACAAGGGGGCAATCGCCGGAGCCGCACCATGCCAGAGCTGACCGCCCCCAAGGAAAAGGTCGATTTCTCGCTCGACAACCGCCAGGTCTTCTTTCTGTTCTTCGGCCTGTCCGTGGTCGGATGCTTCGTGTTCGCGCTCGGCGTGATGGTCGGGCGGCGCAACGAGGCGGGACAGGCCAACGCCCAGCTCGTCGCCCAGAACGAGGCGCGCG
>NZ_JAIRAU010000018.1 GCF_020073745.1 Nannocystis pusilla | reverse complement strand
GCCTTCAGCCCGTGGACCGACATGGAGGCCGAGCTACGCGCGCGCGGGCTCCCGCTCGTGAGCCTCGAGACGGCCACCCCGCTGCGTGAGTTCGACGTCGTCGGCTTCAGCCTGCAGTACGAGCTCAGCTACACCAACGTCCTGCTCAACCTCGACCTCGGCGGGATCCCCTTGCGCTCCGCCGACCGCGGCGACGCCGACCCGATCGTCCTCGCCGGCGGGCCCACGGCCACGCACCCCGAGCCGCTGGCGGCCTTCGTCGACCTCTTCCTCGTCGGCGAGGCCGAAGAGGTCCTCCCTGACCTTTTGCGCACGATCGGCCGCATGCGCCGCGAGGGCCGGCCGCGGCGCGAGATCCTCGCCGAGGCCGCGCGCACCCCCGGCATCTACGCCCCGACCTTCTACGCCGTCGAGCGCGACGAGCGGTCGGAGCTGCTGGTCGTCACCGGGCCGACCGACGAGGGCCGCGCCTTCGGCGTGCCCGAGCGGGTCGGCCGCGTCTACGTGCGCGACCTCGATCGCTTCCCCTTCCCCACGCGCTTCCCGATCCCCTACGCCGAGGCGATCTTCGACCGCGCCGCCGTCGAGATCACGCGCGGGTGCACCGAGGGCTGCCGCTTCTGTCAGGCCGGCATCATCTACCGCCCGGTCCGCGAGCGCGACCCCAAGCAGATCGTCAAGGCCGTGCTCGACGGCGTCGACGCGGCCGGCTTCTCCGAGACCAGCCTCACCGCGCTGTCGACCGCCGACGTCTCGTGCATCGACCCGCTGATCAAGGAGCTGGTGCCCGAGCTCAAGCGGCGCAAGATCAAGCTCGGCGTCGCCAGCCTGCGCGCCTACGGCCTCAACGAGGGCCTGCTCGACGAGATCAAGAGCGTCGGCATCAACGGCCTCACCTTCGCGCCCGAGGCCGGCACCCAGCGCATGCGCGACGTCATCAACAAGAACGTCAGCGACGACGACATCCTGACGTCGGCGCGGCGGATCTTCGAGCGCGGCTACGACCGCATCAAGATGTACTTCATCATGGGCCTGCCGACCGAGACCGAGGCCGACGTCGTCGGCATCGCCGAGACCGGCCGCAAGGTCCGCGACGTCGCGCGCGCGCTCAAGCTGGCGCGCATGCCCACCGTCACCGTCAGCGTCTCGCAGCACGTGCCCAAGCCGCACACCCCGTTCCAGTGGGCGGCCATGGATGACCTTTCGGACCTGTCCCAAAAGGTCAACCTGCTGCGGGACCTGGCCCGGCGCTACCGCCTCGAGCTCAAGACCCACTCGCAGACCGAGAGCTGGCTCGAGTGCCTGTTCGCCCGCGGCGACCGCGACATGGGCGAGGTCCTCGGCCACGCCTACGCCGCCGGGGCCCGCTTCGACGGCTGGCGCGAGCGCTTCTCCATGGCCCGCTGGACCGCCGCGATCGCGGCCGTCGGCGTCGACCCGGCCCGCTACACCCGCACGATCGCCGTCGACGCCCGCCTCCCGTGGGACCACATCGACATCGGCCTCGAGCCCGGCTTCCTCGCCGAGGAGTACCGCAAGGCCCTGCGCGGCCGGGCCTCGCCGCCGTGCGGCAAGCCGTTCGGCGCCAAGGTCCACCCGGTCAGCCGCGAGGCCGCCGAGGCCGACGCGCGCCGCCTCGTCTGCTACGACTGCGGGATCGCCTGCGACATGTCCGAGATGCGCAGCGAGCGGCTCGTGTCCCTCGACAACCTCGTCGACATGAAGCACGAGCGGCACGAGCGCGAGGAGCAGGACCGCGAGCGCGAGCGCGCCGCGGCCCCCTCGCTGGTCCCGATCGAGCGGCTGCGCGGCCGCCTCAACCCCAGCAAGCTGGCCGACGACAACGCCTTCAAGGCCGCCGCCGAGGCCCCGTTCACCCGCGTGCGGGTGTTCTTCGCCAAGTCGGGCCCGATGCGCTTCATGGGCCACCTCGACCTCACCCGCGTGCTCCCGCGCATGCTGCGGCGCGCCGGCGTCGAGGCCGCCTTCTCGCGCGGCTTCAACCCCGTCCCGCGCATGTCCTTCGGGCCAGCTCTCGCGCTCGGCGTCGGCGCCCGCGAGGAGGTCGTCGACCTCGACGTCCTGCTGCCCAACTCCGACGCCGACATGGCCGGCCTGTGGAGCGAGGACGACCGCGTGCGCGAGGCCGCGGCCCTGCGCGAGCGGTTCGCCGCCGCCGCGCCGCCCGGCATCGACATCCTCGACGTCCGCGTCCTCGTCCAGGGCGAGCGCCGCCTCGGCGAGCTCGTCGCCGCCGCCGACTACGCCGTCGACCTCGGCCCCGAGCTGGCCGCCGCCGTCGCCGCCGAGCTGCCCGCGCGCCTCGCCGGCCCCCTGCACGTCGAGCGCCCCGGCAAGGCCAGGCCCGGCCGCGGCCTCAAGCGCGCCACCGGCGACGCCACCGCCGTCGACGTCGGCGCCGCCCTCCTCCACGCCGACGTCGACGTCGAGGCCGGCCAGCTGCGCTTCCGCGTCCGCCTCAGCTCCGACGCCCCCGGCGCCCGCCCGCGCGAGGTCGTCCAGGCCCTCGTCGGCGCCGCGATCCCCGACCACAGGCTGACCCGCGAGCGCCTGCTCGCCCGCAGCGGCGACGACCTCGTCAGCCTGCGCGCCCTCGGCCCGACCTTCGCCCCGCGCAAGCCGCGGTCCGAGCCCGAGGCCGAGCCTGAACTCACGGGCATGCTCGCCTAGACATGTCCTGAAGCACCTGCCCCTTCAGACATGTCCTATCGCGCCGCCGGGCGGGCGTCGCCGGCCAGCCGGGCCAGGTCGCTGCCGGCCGGCGCCTGGAACACGCGCAGGCCGAACTCGGGCGCCACGGCCAGCACGTGGTCGAAGATGTCGGCCTGGATCCCCTCGTACGCGACCCATGCGGTGTCGCGGGTGAACACGTAGATCTCGAGCGGCACGCCCTCGGGGGTCGGGTGGAGCTGACGGACGATCCGGATCCGCTCCTGATGGATCCGCGGGTGGGCGCGCAGGTACGCCTCGATGTACGCGCGGAACGTCCCGAGGTTGGTCAGGCGGCGGCCGTTGACCGGCAGGTCGGCGGCGTCGGCCGGCACCGCCGCCCGGTTGTGCGCCTCCACCTCGCGGGTCTTCGCCGCCATATACTCACGCAGCACCACGACGCGGCTCATCCGCTCGATCTCCTCCGGCGTCAAGAAGCGCACCGTGGACACGTCGATGTTGATCGCGCGCTTGATCCGGCGCCCGCCCGCCTCGAACATCCCGCGCCAGTTCTTGAACGAGTTCTCGAGGAACTTGTGCGTCGGGATCACCGTGATCGTCGCGTCCCAGTTCTGCACCTTGACGGTGTTGAGCGAGATGTCGACGACGTCGCCGTCGGCGTCGAACTGCGGCATCTCGAGCCAGTCGCCGACCCGGATCAGGTCGTTGGTCGTCAGCTGGATCCCGGCCACGAACGACAGCAGGGTGTCGCGGAAGATGAGCAGCAGGATCGCCGTCATCGCCCCCAGCCCGCTGAGCAGGTACCACGGCGACTGGTCGAGGAGCGTGGCGATCACCACGATCGCCGCGCCGATATACGCCAGCACCTTGAGGCCCTGCAGGTAGCCCTTGATCGGCCGCCCGAGCGCCTGCGGGTGTCGGGTGTAGATCTCGTTGACGGCCGTCAGCAGCGCCCCGAACGCGCGCACCGCCACCAGCACGATCACGGCCAGCGCCATGCGCTCGACGAACTGCACCAGCCCCGCGTCGAGGCCGACGATCAGCCCGACCCCCCGGCCGATCACCACCACCGGCGCGATCGGCACCAGGCGGGCCAGCACCCCGTGCTTGGCGAGGACATCGTCCCACGAGGTTCGGCTGCGCTGGGCCACGCGGAGCGCCAGCGGCAGGACCACGCGCCGCGCCAGCACCTGCACCGCCAGCGCCGTCGCCAGCACCACGAGTATCCCGCCGCCGGCGTGCAGCTCCGGGATCCCCAGCCACGCGTCGTGCATCACGTCGCCGACGATCTCGAGCCGCCCAGGTTCGGAGTCCTCGCCGCCATCCTCCCCGTCTCGCACGCCGGGACCGTACGAGAGCCCGCGCGCCCGTTTCAACGGCAGCCTAGTTCCGGTAACGCCGCGCGGGCGCCGGCCGCCTCACCGCGCCGCGCGCTTGGAGGCGAGCCTCGCGCCCGCCACCCACGCGTGCGGACATGTCCCTCGAGGCATGTCCTTGCGCGCGAGCGCCCGTCACCGGCTCGAGCCGAACGACGAGCCCCCGTTCTCCGGCTTCTCGTTGATGTCCTCCGCCGACTTGGCCGACACCAGCAGCCCCGCCGCCGCCGCCGCGATCGCCGTCTGCAGCTCCGCCGGCAGGCCCGGGTCGATCCACACGAACTGAGGGTTGAAGATCTGCACCGCCGCGATCGCCGCCCCGCCCGCGTCGCGGATCTCGTAGCCGACCGGCTTGGTGCTCTGGAACGCGCTGTTCGCCAGTCGGTGCACCATCGCGATCGACAGCGTCGTCGTCCCGTCGGTCATCGACCCGCTCAGCGAGTTGGGCCCGTACAGCTTGCCCTGGCTCTTGAGCTCGAGCTGCCACCCGCCGCCGCTCTCCGGCCGCATCGTGCACACCAGCCCCGCGTCGTTGCTGATCGGGAACAGCACCTCCTGAGAGCTCTGGCCGTAGGCGCAGGCCCCGGTCCAGGACGCCGGCGTCCCGCCGACCAGCGAGTACTCGAACTTCTGCTTCGACTGCTGGCGCTCGTAGGGCCCGAGCGACGTGCTCGTATTGGTCTGGAACCCGCCCTTCGTCACCTTCGCGGTGTAACCGGCGAACGTGACCGGCTTGCGGAACGCCGCCCAGGCCGTGCCCTTGACCGGTTGCTCGACCGCCTTGGCCGTCAGCACCGGGTCGAGCTGCATGCGCGCCGAACAGCCGGCGGCGGCGAACGAGAGGGCGAACAGGGTCAGGACGAGGCGCAGCGATACGACGGACATGGGGCGTATGGCGGGAGCGAGGGCCCGCATGAGAGCGACGGTCGCCGAAGCCCGCGATTCGTGCACCGCCCGGCCCCGTGATCCCCGTCACGACCGCTGCCCCGCCCGTGATCCGCCACCATCGCCGCCGCCGCGATCGCCGTGTTTCGCCCCTGCCGCGGCGAGCCCCCACGCGAACCCATCGACGGCCCGGGTGCTCGCCTGCCCATCCGCGTCGTCACCACCGCCGACCGGCGTCAGCGTCACGGGCGGAGCCGCTCCCACGCGAGCACGCAGCCCCGGCCCCGCGCTCCCTTCACCGCAGCGCGATCGACTTGCTCGCGCGCGCCCCGTTGCGCTCGTACGTCACGTTGTAGTTGCGCGTGCTCTCGAGCCCCATGTAGAGCCCCAGCGCCGCCATGTCGTCGTCGAGGCGGGCGCCGTTGACCGACACGATCACGTCGCCCGCGCGGAACCCCAGCGCCGCCACCGTGCTGTTCGGCGTCACCCGGGTCAGCTTGTACCCGCCGCGCGCCGGCGAGATCGACGCCTGGCGCTCGAGCTTGCTCGGGTCGGCGACCGCCGCGTCGAACAGCTTCTTGTCGAGCGTGCAGCTCGACGCCGACGCGCACTGCACTCCCGTCCCGCCCGCGGCGCTGCCCGAGCTGCCCGCGCTCCCGCCCGGCTTCGTCCCCGCGCCCGGCCGCGTCGTCCCGCCCGCCTGCGGCGTCCTGCCGACCTGCGGCGCTCCCCCGCCCTGCGGCCCTCCGACCTGCGGCGTCACCGGCGTCCCGCCGACCTCGCCGTCGCGCGGCCCGAGCGGCAGCCCGCCTTCCTCCGGCGCCGCCGCCACCTGCCCCAGAGGACCTGTCTCCGGGGCGCTGTCCGAAATGACCTGTCCTTGCGCACCTGTCCTCGAGCGCAGCAGCTCCGCCCACGCCAGCCCGCCGGCGATCCGCAGCTCGAGCGAGAAGCCGACCCCGTCGCGCGCGACCGTCACCTGGGCCCCGCGCCCGGCCGCGGCCAGGGCTCCGGCCGCGCGGCCCGGGCTGTCGAGGCGGACCTCGCCGATCGCCTCGATCACGTCGCCCGTGTGCAGCCCGACCAGCGCGTAGGCCGAGCCCGGCATCACCTCGACCAGGCGGTAGCCGACCTGGGCCCCGTTCTCCAGCGCCGGCTCGAACCGGCCCCCGCCGGTCCCGCTCGCCAGCTCCTCGACCGCCAGCGCGGCCACGAACGCGTCGACCTCGTAGCTCGCCTCGTTCTCGCCGCGCCGCCGCACCCCCGCCGCGATCGCGGCCCGCAGCGCCGCCGGGCTGACCACCGCCGGCTCCCCGGCCACCGGTCCCGCCCCGGGGCCCGGTTCGGCGCCGCTCAGGGCCTCACAAGCGACGAGCAGGAGCGCGAACCACGGCGCACGGCGGAGCACCGGTGAACACTACTCGCTGGACCCCGGCCGCACCAACCCGGTCGCGGCGCTCCGTCGCGCGCGGCCGATGCGCACCGGCAGTCCCCCGGCAGATCGCCCGTTATCTGGCCCGGACAACGCGTCCAAGGCGCTCTGGACGAGATCGCGCATGGGTCCTATCGTGTCGGACGGAGGGTCCAGCGTGGTTCACCACAAATTGCGTCGTCTCCGCGTCTACGGCGGCTTCCTCGACAAGCTCGACGTCCGCTTCGCCGACGGCCTGAACTGCATCATCGGCGGTCGCGGCAGCGGCAAGACCACCGTCCTCGAGTTCATCCGCCACGCCCTCGACCGCGCCCCGCGGTCGGGCACCAGCGCCGCCAAGCTGGCCGACGATCGCCTCAAGAACCTCCTCGCCGCCAACCTCGGGGCCAGCGGCTACGTCGAGCTCGAGTTCGAGAGCCAGGAGGGCCTCGTCTACCAGATCCGCCGCGGGGCCCACGACGCGCCGCAGGTCACCGACGCCCACGGCAAGCCGGTCCGGCCCGAGGTCCTCGGCTCGTCCGTCCTCGTCGACGCCGCCATCTTCTCGCACAACCAGATCGAGGACATCGCCCAGAACCCGGTCGCCCAGCGCGAGCTCATCGACCGCCTGTGCGGCCAGCAGAGCCACGCCATCGAGACCCAGCTGGCGCAGACCACCTCGGCCCTGCGCGAGAACGCCCAGCGGGTCATCGCCCTCCACGCCCGCCTGCACGCCGCCCAGCGCGACCTCATCGACCTCTCGAGCTGGGAGAGCAAGCTCGCCGCCGCCAACGCCGCGCTCGGCGAGGGCGGCGTGGCCGACCTGCAGACCGCCGCCGAGCACAAGGCCCTGCGGGAGCAGGAGAAGGCCGCCCTCGACCGCGTCCGCGCCGCGCTCGGCAAGCTGCGCGGCCTGATCGGCGACACCGTCCTGCCGCAGGTGCGCGGGCTGACGGCCGCCATCCCCGACGCCGTCCTCAAAGGTCCCAACGGACATGTCCTCGGGGACCTGTCCCGAGAGATCCAGCGCAAGGTCGCCGAGATCGAGCTCTACGTGTCCTCGCCGCTCGACAAGATCGCCCTGCTCGACCGCTCCGTCGACACCGCCGGGACCGCGCTGGCGGTCGCCCACGCCCCGCAGGAGGCCCGCTACGCCGAGCTCGCGGCCGTCGCCGCCAAGAGCGGGGCCCGCCTGGCCGCCCGCGACGAGGCCGCCCGCGAGGTCCTGCGCCTGTCGGGCAGCAAGGCCGAGCTCCGCGAGCTGCAGGCCGCGCTCGACGAGACCCTGCGGGCCCGCGGCGAGCTGCGAGACGAGCTCACGCGCCTGCGCGGCGATCGTCACGCCCGCCGCAGCGCCGCCGCCGGCAGCGTCAGCGCCCACCTCGGCGGCAAGGTCCGCATCATTTTGGCCGCCGCCGCCGACGTCACCGCCTACCGCGAGTTTTTGGTCGCCGTGATGCGTCGCTCGGGCAAGCAGTACAACGCCCCGATCGAGCGCCTCGTCGCCCAGGTCAGCCCGGTTCAGCTGGGCCAGTTCGTCGACCGCGACGATCACGCGGCCCTGGCCGCCACCGCCGAGATCAACCCCGAGTTCGCCGAATCGCTGCTCAAGGCCCTGCGCGAGGCCCCCGAACGCCGCTTCGAGCTCGACGTGCTCGAGCTCGAGGACATCCCGCGCATCGAGCTGCAGGTCCAGGGCGACTGGCGCAGCTCCGACAAGCTGTCGACCGGGCAGAAGAGCGCCGCCATCTTGCCGATCCTCCTGATGGACAGCGAGGCCCCGCTGCTGGTCGACCAGCCGGAGGACAACCTCGACAACAGCTTCATCACCGACGCCATCATCCCGCAGCTGGCCGCCAGCCGCGGCCGGCGCCAACTCGTCTTCATCACCCACAACCCCAACCTCCCGGTCCTCGGCGAGGCCGCCCAGGTCATCGTCCTCGAGGCCGACGGCCGCAACGCCCGGCAGGTCGCCCAGGGCGGCGTCGAGGCGGTGAAGCAGCACATCTTGCGGCTGATGGAGGGCGGCCGCGAGGCGTTCCGCCAACGCCAGCAGCGCTACGAAGTCGGCCCGTGACCACGCGCGCCGGCGCAGGTTTTTCCAGCCCGTGTCGCCGCGCCTCGCCCCGATTCCCTCACGGTCCCCCGGCCCGGACTCGCCTCACACATCAGCCGGCCGTCACCGACACATCTTCCGCGGACGCCTCGCCGCCGCGGGTCCGTCCGCTCGCGCGGCCACGCGCCCTCCCTTGGACTCACCATTGCCGGTGATATAGTCCGCCGCCGATGGTCGTATCGACGCCGCCGCGGCTCGTCGCGTGTCGCACGTGCGGCGAGAGCTTTCGCGACGACGTCCTGCTGTGCCCCAACGACGGCGTCCCATTGCCGCTCGAGGGTCGCCTGCTCGACGGCAAATTCCGCCTCGACCGGCGGCTCGGCCACGGCGGCATGGCCACGGTGTGGCAGGCCACCAACGAGTTCGTCCAGCGCCCGGTCGCCATCAAGCTGATGCACGCCAGCTACGCCGAGGACGCCGACCTGCTGGCCCGCTTCCGCAACGAGGCCACCGCGGCCGGCCGGATCGGCAGCCCGCACATCTGCGACGTCCTCGACTTCGGTCGCAGCACGATCGGCCCCTACATCGTCATGGAGCTGCTGTCGGGCTGCTCGCTCAGCGACCTGATCGACGCCTACCAGCGCCTGCAGCCCGGCCTCGCGGTGTGGATCCTGCGCCAGGCGCTGGCCGGCCTGCACGCCGCCCACCAGGCCGGCATCATCCACCGCGACCTCAAGCCCGAGAACATCTACCTGTGCCGCGCGATCCGTGATCAGTGGCTGGTCAAGCTCATGGACTTCGGGATCTCGAAGTTCAACGACTCGATCCGCACCGGCGCCGGAACCATGATGGGCTCGCCGAATTACATGGCCCCCGAGCAGATCCACGGCGCCGGCGCCGTCGACCGCCGCGCCGACGTGTGGTCGGTCGGCGCGATCCTCTACGAGGCGCTCGCCGGCCAGCAGGCGTTCGCGCGCGACACCGTCGCCGACTCGCTGGCCGCCGTCCGCGGCTACGACCCGCCCCCCGTCCACACCCTCGTCCCCGAGATCCCGCCCGGCCTGTCCGAGATCGTGGCCCGCTGCCTGCGCAAGCAGCCCGACCAGCGCTGGCCCAGCGCCGCCGCCCTCGCCGAGGCCCTGCTGCCGTTCGAGCGCCCCGGCCCGCGCACCCGCCTGTTGCCCACCACCCCGCTCGGCGGCGCCGCGCAGCTCACCGACACCGCGCCGCGCACCCCCGCCGCCCCGCGCTCGCTCGCCGACGCCGAGCCCGCACCTGTCCCGAACGCCAGGTCCACCGGCGGCCATCCGACTGTCCCGAACGCCAGGTCCACCGGCGGCCATCCGACTGTCCCGAGCGCCAGGTCCACCGGCGGCCACCCGACTGTCCCGAACGCCAGGTCCACCGGCGGCCACCCGGCTGTCCCGAACGCCAGGTCCACCGGCGGCCACCCGGCTGTCCCGAACGCCAGGTCCACCGGCGGCCACCCGACTGTCCCGAGCGCCAGGTCCACCGGCGGTCATCCGGCTGTCCCCAAGGCCAGTTCGTCCGAGACCTCGGGCACCCACCTCCCCCCGCCCAGACCGGGCGCCGCCGGGCCCTCGGGCGCCCACCCCGTCGTCGCCCGGCCCGGTGCCCCCGGCGCGCACGCTCCCCGGACCCTCTCCGGCGCCCATCCTCCCGTCGCCGCCGCGCCCGCGGGCGCTCCCCCGACCGTCGCCAGGCCCGGACCCGCCGGCCCCCAAGCCCCGCGCACCCTCTCCGGCGCCCACCCGGCTGTCCCCAGGACCACCGCCGCCGCCACCTCGGGGGCGCACGCCGCCGTCCCCCAACCTGCCCTCAAGGCCATCTCCGGCGCCCACCCGCCCGCGCTCGCGCGGGGGTCCTCGGGGGCCCACTTGGCCGCCCCGCGGACCGGCGCAGCGCCTGTCCCGAAGACCGCCTCGACCTCACCTGTATCTTCGGCCATCCCGCGCCCTCGCGCCGCCAATCACCCGGCCGCTGCCCCGCACCCGCTGCTGGTGTTCGCGATCCTGGCCGCCATCGGCGTGACCGCGGCCGCGATCGCCTGGTTCGCCCTCTAGCGCCGCCACCGGGGCCATTCGAGCAGCCCTCGCTCGTTCTCCGCCACGCTGGACGCGTGCTCCCTCCTCGCGCCTGGCCAACCTGTCGCGGCCCGGCGCGACGACGACTCGCGCCACGACCGGGCCATTTCGAGCAGCCCCCGCAGCCCGCCAATCTCGCCCCTTGACGCAGAGGACCTCGGCGGGGATACCTCTGCCGATGTCGCCCGCGCGCCGGTTCGGACTCCTGGGGTTGCTCGGACTCGCCGGCTGCCAGGGGGGAGCCGGCGGGTCGACGACCGAGGCGCCGGAGACGACGTCGAGCTCGACGTCGAGCGGGACCTCCAAGCCGACGACCGGTTCGACGAGTACGACGGGACCTGTCACATCGAGCATGACCGATGTGACAGGCTCTTCAGGACAGACGACTACCACGTCGACCACGAGCACGTCCGTCGACACGGGGACCTCGGAGGGCGAGGACCTCCCGCCGCCGAAGCCCGACGCCCTCACCCACTGGGTCACCGGCGATCCGGCCGACGCCGACGTGTCGCCGACCGGCCCGGGGCTGATCCTCATGGGCGGCAGCACCGACGTCGACGCCGCCTTCACCTGGCAGACGCAGTACCTCGCAGGCGGCGACGTGGTGGTGCTGCGGGCCTCCGGGGCCGACGGCTACAACGACTACCTGTTCTCCGCCATCGGCGGCGTCGACTCGGTCGAGACCCTGCGGGTCGACACCCCGGCGCTGGCGCACGAGCCGTACGTCGCGTGGACGATCGCGCACGCGGAGGCGGTGTTCATCGCCGGCGGCGACCAGGCCGTGTACATGACGGCCTGGAAGGACACGCCGGTCGAGGCCGCGCTGATGCACGTGTACGCGCGCGGCGGGGTGATCGGGGGCACGAGCGCGGGGCTCGCGGTGCTCGGCGAGTTCGTCTACGCCGCCTACAACGACTCGGTGATCGAGGACGAGGCGCTCCTCGATCCGTACAACATGTACATGACGATGGACCGCGACTTCCTGGCGTTGCCGCCGCTGGCGGGCGTCGTCACCGACTCGCACTTCACGGCGCGCCGCCGGCTGTGCCGCCTGATCGGCTTCGTGGCGCGGATCGTGGAGGACGGCTGGGCCCCCCAGGTGCTCGGGATCGGGGTCGACAAGGAGACGGCGCTGGTGATCGGCCCCGACCTGGTCGGCGAGGTGCTCGGCGCGGGCGACGTGCACCTGCTGCACAGCAACGGGCCCCCGCAGCTGTGCACGGCCGGGGAGCCGCTCGCGTACGCCGAGCTCGAGTGGTATACGCTCGCGCCCGGGGCGACGGTGACGCTGCCGACGGGCGCGCCCGCGGGGCCGCCCACGCTCCTGTCGGCGACCGACGGCGCGTTGACGCCGGCCTACGACTGCGCGGAGTGACGCAGGCTGGCCCGGGAGACATGTCTATGCGTCAATGTCCCCTTGCACATGGGCTTTCGACCATGTCCATGACGACATGTCTCCCTGACCATCGCACCCCCGGTCGCGCCTAGCGCCCGCCCGGCGTCTTGAAGTCCGCCAGCTCGACCTCGGGGTCGCCGCCGTCGATCGCCACGACCGCGGCCGCGAACTCGCGCACCGACGTGTAGCGGCGGCCGGCCTCGCGGGCCGCCGCCTTGAGCGCCACGTCGAGCTGCGCCGGCGGCAGCTGGGCTCCGCCGTCCTCGCCGCGGTAGGCGCCGTACAGCCCGACGCGCTCGATCGCCGGCGGGGCGCCGCTCGCGCGCGGGCGCTCGCCGGTCAGCAGGTGGATCATCAACACGCCGAGCGCATAGATGTCCGAGAGGACAGTCGGCTGCTCGCCGGCCACCTGTTCGGGCGACATGTACACCGGGAACACGCTCGTCGGCTCGACCACGTCGGCGAGCTCGGGCCGCCAGTCGGGGAACGCCCGCCGGAACGCCCGCGCCAGCCCGAAGCCCATCACCAGCACCCGCCTGCGCGCCTCCGGGTCGCCCTCCATCGGCTCCTCGCAGAAGCAGTTCTCCGGCTTGAGGTCGCCGTGGACCACCAGCTTCGCGTGCGCGAAGGCCAGGCCGCGGCACACGTCGAGCAGCACCGAGCGCGCCTCGGGCCACGACATCGGCCCGCGCGCGGCGATCCGGCTCCCGAGGTCGACCCCCTCGCGCGGGCTCATCGCCTGCAGCACCGTCTGCTCGACGCGGAACGGCAGGTAGCACGAGCCGCCGGTGACGTAGGGGTGCATGACGCGGTCGGCCTGGAGGTCGGCGCGCAACGTCTGCACCGCCGCCTCGTCGCACGTGTACATGCGGCTGAACACGCGCACGTTCGACGCGCGGTGGCCATGGAAGAAGCCGCGATAGATCCGCCCCGTCGCGTTGGCGCAGATCAGGCGCGCGAGCTCGAAGTCGCCGTAGAGGCGCGGCAGCGGCTCCTCGGTCACACCTGCACCATACCGCACCGAGGCCCCCCTGCCGCACCTGCGCGGCTCGCGTACCGCCCGCGCCAGAACGCGCGCGGACCGTGTTCCCCGGCCCCCCCGCCGCACGCTCGCGCCCGTCCCCCCGCGCGTGCGCGAGCTCTGCTATGTCCCTCGCGCCATGCCCGACGCCTCTCGACCGATCCGCAAGCTCCTGTGTGCCAACCGCGGCGAGATCGCGATTCGGGTGTTTCGCGCCGCCACCGAGCTAGGGATCCGCACGGTGGCGATCTTCAGCCACGAAGATCGCGTCCACCTCCACCGCTACAAGGCCGACGAGGCCTACCTCGTCGGCAAGGGCAAGAGCCCCGTCGGCGCCTACCTCGACATCGACGCCATCGTCGCCCTCGCGGTCGCCCACGACGTCGACGCCATCCACCCCGGCTACGGCTTCCTCTCGGAGAAGAGCGCGCTCGCGCGCGCCTGCGCGGCCGCGGGCGTCGCCTTCGTCGGGCCCTCGGCCGCCGCGCTCGAGATCTTCGGCGACAAGACCGCCGCGCGCGGCCTGGCGATCGCCAGCGGCGTCCCGGTGGTCCCCGGCAGCGACGGTCCCGTCCCCGATCTCGCGGCCGCGCGCGCCTTCGCGGCCGCCCACGGCTTCCCGATCATCGTCAAGGCCGCGATGGGCGGCGGCGGGCGCGGCATGCGGGTCGTCCGCCGCGAGGACGAGCTCGACGAGGCGTTCGCCCGCGCCGCCAGCGAGGCCAAGGCCGCCTTCGGCGACGGCACCGTCTTCCTCGAGCGCTTCGTCGGCGCCGCCCGCCACGTCGAGGTCCAGATCCTGGCCGATCGCGCCGGCGAGGTCGTGCACCTGTTCGAGCGCGACTGCTCGGTCCAGCGCCGCCACCAGAAGGTCGTCGAGATGGCGCCCGCGCTCGGCCTGCCCGAAGAGACACGCGCCGGCCTGCACGCCGACGCGCTGAAGCTCGCGCGCGCCGTCGGCTACGAGAACGCCGGCACCGTCGAGTTCCTGGTCGATGAGGCAGGTCGCCACTACTTCATCGAGGTCAACCCGCGGATCCAGGTCGAGCACACCGTCACCGAGGAGATCACCGGCGTCGATCTCGTGCAGGCGCAGATCCAGATCGCCGGCGGCGCCACCCTCGCCGACCTCGGCCTCCATCAGGACGTCATCGTCCCGCGCGGCCACGCGATCCAGTGCCGGATCACCACCGAGGATCCGCGGGCCCAGTTCCGCCCCGACACCGGCCGGATCGAGGCCTACCGCTCGGCCAGCGGCATGGGCATCCGCCTCGACGGCGGCAGCGGCTACTCCGGCGCCGTCATCACGCCGCACTACGACTCGATGCTCGTCAAGGTCACCGCGCGCGGCAACACCTTCGACGCCGCCCGGCACAAGCTGCTGCGCGCCCTCGCCGAGTTCCGGATCCGCGGCGTCAAGACCAACATCCCGTTCCTCCAGAACGTCCTCACCCACCCCAAGTTCGTCGCCGGCGACATCACCACCGGCTTCGTCGACGGCACCCCCGAGCTGTTCGACCTGCCGGCCCGGCGCAACCGCGCCCAGCGGCTGCTCCGCTTCCTCGCCGAGGTCGCCGTCAACGGACCCACCACGCCGTGGGCCACCCAGAACCCGCCCGCCCGCGTCGAGCCCGAGATCCCCGAGACCCGCGCCGACGCCCCGCTCAAGGGCTGGCGCGACCTCCTGCGCGACAAGGGCCCCAGGGCCTTCGCCGCGGCCGTGCGCGCCCACCCCGGCCTGCTCCTCACCGACACCACCTGGCGCGACGCCCACCAGTCGCTGCTCGCCACGCGCGTCCGCACCATCGACCTCCTCGCCATCGCCCCCGCGACCGCCCGCGTGCTCGCGCCCGCCTTCAGCCTCGAGATGTGGGGCGGCGCCACCTTCGACGTCGCCCTCCGTTTCCTCCGCGAAGATCCGTGGGACCGGCTCGAGCGGCTGCGCGCGCTCGTCCCCAACATCCCGTTCCAGATGCTGCTGCGCGGCGCCAACGCCGTCGGCTACACCAACTACCCCGACAACGTGGTGCGCCGGTTCGTCCGCCTGTCGGCCGAGCGCGGCGTCGACGTGTTCCGGATCTTCGACTGCCTCAACTACACCGAGAACCTCAAGCTCGGCATCGACGCCGTCGGCGAGGCCGGCGGCGTGATCGAGGCCGCGCTCTGCTACACCGGCGACGTCGCCGACCCCGGGCGCACCAAGTACTCGCTGCAGTACTACGTCGACCTCGCCGGCAAGCTGGTCGAGATGGGCACGCACGTGCTCGCCATCAAGGACATGGCCGGCCTCCTGCGCCCGCGCGCCGCCACCCTGCTGGTCGAGGCCCTGCGCGCCGCGCATCCCGACGTCCCGATCCACGTCCACACCCACGACACGGCCGGCACCGGCGTCGCCTCGATGCTCGCCGCCGCGGCCGCCGGCGCCGACGTCGTCGACGCCGCCATCACCGCGATGGCCGGCGTCACCTCGCAACCGGCCCTCGGGGCCATCGTCGCCGCGCTCCACGGCAGCGAGCGCGACACCGGCCTGGCGATCGCCGACCTCTCGCCGCTCGGCACCTACTGGGAGCAGGCCCGTTCGCTCTACGCCCCGTTCGAGGCCGGCAACCTCAGCGGCAGCGCCGACGTGTACCTCCACGAGATGCCCGGCGGCCAGCTGACCAACCTGCAGTTCCAGGCCAACGCCCTCGGCCTCGCCTCGCGCTGGCCCGCGATCAAGCGCGCCTACGCGGCCGCCAACCGCCTGCTCGGCGACATCATCAAGGTCACCCCGTCTTCGAAGGTCGTCGGCGACCTGGCGCAGTTCATGGTCCAGAACGACCTCGACGAGGCGCAGGTGCTGGCGCAGGCCGACACCCTGTCGTTCCCCAGCTCGGTCGTCGAGTTCTTCCAGGGCCACCTCGGCCAGCCGCACGGCGGCTTCCCCGAGCCGCTGCGGACCCAGGTGCTGCGCGGGCGTCCCAGCTTCGAGGGCCGCCCCGGCGCCTCGCTGCCCGACCTCGACTTCGACGCCCTCGCCGCCGAGCTCCGCAAGCTCACCACCATGAACCTCCGCGACGTAGACGTCGTCTCGGCCGCGCTCTACCCGGCCGTGTTCCGCGACTACCTGGCGTTCCGGGCCCAGTTCGCCGACGTCGCTCGCCTGCCGACCCGCGCCTTCTTCGCCCCGCTGCCGGTCGGCGAGGAGCTCAGCGTCGAGATCGAGCAGGGCAAGACCCTCATCGTCCGCATGAAGGCGGTCGGCGAGCTCGGCCCCGACGGCCAGCGCGACGTCTTCTTCGAGCTCAACGGCCAGCCGCGCTCGCTGCGGATCCCCGACAAGTCGGCCGTCCAGACCGTCAAGCAGCGCGAGCGCGCCACCCCCGACGACCCCGCCGCCGTCGCCGCGCCGATGCCCGGCGCCGTCACCGAGCTGCGCGCCACCGTCGGCGACCGCGTCCCCGCCGGCGCCGCCCTGGTCGTCCTCTCCGCCATGAAGATGGAGACCGTCGTCGCCGCCCCGCACCCCGGCGTGGTCCGCCGCTTCGCCGTCGCCGTCGGCGACAACCTCGACGCCGGCGACCTCCTGCTGGTCCTCGCCCCGGCCTGAACTTCGGAGCATGTGCTCGGGAGCATGTCTCCGAGCACATGCTCATCCAGACATGCTTTTGACGACATGTTCACCCGGGCACCCCGTGCTCACGGGCACGGCGCGGGGTCCGGGTCGTACGGGACGCCGTCGTCGACGTAGAGCAGCGTCTTGCTGTCGGCCGACGTGAAGCCGCTCATGTTCTCGCCGAGCGCCGCGAAGTAGAACAAGCGCTCGCCGAACATGCCCTCCTCGTAGTTGCCGAGAGCCAGCTGCTCGGCGACGTCGAACACCAGCTGCGCCGCCTCGGTGTCGCCGCCGAGGCAGCTCATGTCCGGGCCGGGGACGCACTCCACCGCCTCCGCCATCGCCACCCCGCCGGGCCGCGGATCCATGCTCGGTCCGCCGTTGCCGTCGGACAGCGACTGGTAGACCTGCAGCGAACCGGCCCAGCGGAACCGCACCAGGTCGCCGCGGCCGATCGGCACGTTGTAGTCGAGCTGCGCCCCGTCGTTGCCGTTGTAGATCTCGACCACCCGGCAGTCCTCGCCCTTCGCCGGGTCGATCGCGCAGCACGAGCCCTTCACCGGCTCGAGCGGCGTGTTGTGCGGCACCGGGAAGCGCAGGTCGAACTGCATGTTCATGCCGGTCGGGCTGCCGGTGCAGGTGTACGCGCACTCGTCGGAGATGTGGACGATGCCCGGCCGGTGATCGGTGGTGTCGACGAGGTACTCGCCGAGCGCCGGCGGTCCGTTGGCGCACGAGTAGTTGGGCCCGCCGACGCAGTTCGTCTTCGGCCCGCTGGTGATGCCGCCCGGCACCAGCGTGTCCTGGTCCACGTCGTGGACCTGGACGATGTTGTGCTCACCGGTCCAGCGGAACAGGATCAGGTCGCCCTGGCGCGCCACCAGGACCGGGTCGACCCAGTCGAAGTGCGCCACCGTCTGGAAGTTGTTGACCTCGAACACCGTGCAGTCGGGGCGATCGGCGTACTGCGCATAGCGCCCGCCGTAGACCAGCGGATCGGCGAGCACCGAGCAGGGCCGCGGCTCGTAGTGGTCGTTGTCGAACTCGGGCACCGTCACCGTCACCGACGTGACGCCGCCGGCCGGATCGTCCTCGTCGACGAAGAAGTAGATGCCCGGGCGATAGCCGCACGGGTACGTGCCGATGTCCCAGTCGAAGCTGCCGTCCTGCTGCTTGGCCCCGCTGTGGATCTGCCGCTCCCAGCCGGCGTCGCCGAACTGCGGCGTCGGCGGCACCTGCCCGTCGAAGGTCGCGACCTGCAGCACGTTGTGCAGGCCCGACCAGTGGAAGCGCACCGTCTGACCCTCGACCGCGTCGTGGCCGACGTTCTCGGCGGCCGGCCACGCGAGGTCGAGCACCGGTCCCGGCGTGTTGACCACGCCCGCGCACGCGTCGAGCTCGTCGCCCGTCGTGCCACCCGTCGGCTCGTCGCCGGAGTCGCCCGTGCTCGACGTCGCCGCCTCGGTCGCCACGCTCGTCGCCGTGGTCGTCGGTCCGCTCGTCGCCGTCCCGGTCGCATCGGTGTCGGTCACCGCGGCTGCGGTCGTCGAGCCGGGCCCTGAACCCGTATCCTCGGCCTCATCGCCCGGCGTGCAGCCGACGACCGCGACGGCGACGACGAGCGCTCGAATGCGTGCGTGATGGTGCATGAACGAGACGCAGTGTTGCACCGACATCGCCACGCGTCGCGCGGTCGTGCGCCCCCACGTCGCGGACACCGCGGTATGGTTCGCCGCGGTGAGCACCGAGGTCACGGCCTGGAGGAAGTGGGACTGCACGCGCTGCGGCCAGCGGGACATCAGCGGCCGTGACAGCGAGGTCGTCACCGGCGAGGGCCACGACAGCCTGCGCTTCGCCGAGATCGCCACCGCCGGCGCCCTCGAGCGCACCGTCCAGAGCGGCGCCTACGCGGTCGTGTTCAGCTACGGCGACGACGGCGAGACTTACACCCGCGACACGCCGCGGGCCGAGTACGACGGCTGGCAGGCCGGCGAGGACGTGCTCGTCAGCGTCGACCACCTCCACGGACCGACCGGCGTGCGCCGCCCGAACGAGCGGCCATGACGCCGTTAGTGGCATGTCCGATCGGTCATGCTCTCCACGACATGCGTGAATGCGCATGCCCCGAGGGACAGGCGCCACCGTCACCGACGCTCCCCGCCCCCGCCGGCGCCACATCGACTGCACCGAGGAGGACGGCGTCGTCGCACACCGGCAGGTCGGCGCTCCCGAGCGCCTCGCCGATGCCCGCCGTCGTGCCGTTCATCGTCGTCGTCGGCTCGGGCTCGCGCCATTGGTCGCCGCAGTCTCCGTCCGCAGGTCGCCCATCGTCCTCGAGGACGGCTCCTCCGCCGCCCCGTCGGCCGGCGCCTGCGCGCCGCCTCACCGACCCGGAAGCTCGGCTCGCGCATCGCATGGACATGGCGCCGGCGAAAAAATCCGCGCTCGTCAAATCTCACGAGATTTCAGCGACCTCGCCGGCAGCCCGCGGGGCGGCGCGTGTTACACTCGCGTCGTCCTCATGCGTTTGGCTGTCGGGGGGTGGAGACTCGCGTGGGCGCTGCTGATAGCAGTGTCGACGGCGCTGCTCTTCTCCACCGCCGCGCACGAGTCGCCCGCCGTCCAGCGCGGCGCCAGCGACGAGAGCTGCGCCCCCGGGCACCACGAGGTCCCTGTGGTCTCGCTGCCGCAGGAGTCGATCGACCGTTCGGCGCGCCGAGACGACAGCGACGCCCTCGAACCGCCGCGCCACGAGTTCGTGCTCGTGCAGGTGCACGCGTTCACCGCGTGGCCGCTGCCGGCGCCGACGACGTCGCCGCGCACCCGGGTCGCGGGCGGCAGGTACGCGCGCGGGCCTCCGATCACGATGTGCTGACTTTGTGGAGCGCCGCGCTCGCCTGCGATTCGCATGCGATCCGCGTAGCGCGTGAATTGTCCGCACATCGTCGAATCCACTGACACGCGTCCGGCTGTGCCGGCGACGCGGTGTCGAGCCGCGCTTTGGGCCCTTGCCGGGTCCGCGAACAACCTGCCTCCCGCTCGTGCCTGAGCCCCTTCGGGGGCCCACGGCCGGGCTTCGCATTGCCGCGAATCCGGTGACCCCATCGACCGAACCCAGGCGAATGCCCGCATGTACCCGCCGACTCACATCGTCCCCGTGTTCGACACCACGCGCGCGAGCCTGCTGTCGGTCCGGCAGCCTCGGAGCACCCGCCTCGCCGTCCACCTGCTCGGCCTCGGGCTGCTCGCCGTCGTGCTGGCGCTCGCGCTGGTGCCGTGGCAGCAGAGCCTGCCGGGCCAGGGCCGCGTCATCGCCTACGCGCCGCTCGACCGCCAGCACGCGATCGAGGCGCCGATCGACGGCCGCCTGCAGACCTGGCACGTCGAGGAGGGCTCGCACGTCAAGGCCGGCGATCCGATCGCCGACATCAGCGACAACGACCCCGAGATCCTGGCCCGCCTCGAGCGCGAGCGGCTGGCGATCGAGGCGCGCCGGATCGCCGCACAGAGCGCCGTCGACGTCAGCAAGGCCAAGATCGCCGCGCTCGAGCTGAGCCGGACCGCCCAGTCGTCGTCGGCCGGCTTGCGCGCGCGGATCGGGCGCGACCGCCAGGACGTCGCCCAGCGCGCCGTCGATGCCGCGGTCTCGGCCAACGAGACGGCGCGCCTCCACCTCACGCGCACACAGGCGCTGTTCGACGAGGGCCTGACCTCGACCCGCGACCTCGAGCTGGCGAAGTTGGAGGCCGCCACCAGGGCTGCCGAGCTCGACACCGCCCGCGCCGCGCTCAAGGCCTCGCTGCGCGAGATCGGGGCCCTCGACGCCGACGCCGACGCCGTCGACACCACCGCGCGCGCCACCATCGAGGAGGCCCGCAGCGCCCTCGCCGCGGCCGAGAGCTCGCTCGCGGCCGCCGAGGGCGACCTCGTGCAGCTCGAGACCCGGGTCGCGCGTCAGCGGCGGATGAAGATCGTCGCCCCGCGCGACGGCACGATCCTCAAGCTCATCGGCCGGCACGGCACCGACATGGTCGCCGCCGGCGACGTGATCGCCACCTTCGTCCCCGACATGGGCGCCAGCGCCGTCGAGCTGTGGGTCGCCGGTCGCGACGGCCCCCTCATCTCGCCCGGACGCAGGGTCCGCCTGCAGTTCGAGGGCTGGCCCGCGGTGCAGTTCGTCGGCTGGCCCTCGGTCGCCGTCGGCACCTTCGGCGGCGTGGTCGACTTCGTCGACGCGCTCGCCGACGACGAGGGCCGCTACCGCGTCGTCGTGTCGCCCGACCCCGACGACCTGCCGTGGCCCGACCACCGCTGGCTGCGCCAGGGCGTGCGCGCCAACGGCTGGGTCCTGCTCGAGCGCGTCCGCCTCGGCTTCGAGATGTGGCGCCAGATCAACGGTTTCCCGCCCGCGCTGGGCCGCGCGCCGGACGCCGAGGAGGCCTCCTGACATGCCAGCCCCTCGCCCCCTCTTTCGTCTCTCCGCGGTCACCGCGACGCTCCTGGGCGTCACCCAGGCCCATGCGGCGCCGCTCTCCACCCGCCTCGACGTGCGCGCCGCGACCGCCTCGCTGACCCAGCCCGCGCGCGAGGGCGACGACGCGCGCGAGCAGGCGGCCCCGCGGCCGCGCGCCGGCCCGGTGCTGACGCTCGCCGAGGTGCTCGACAGCCTCGCGCGCCACGACCCGCGCATGCGCAGCGCCGACGAGGCGATACGCGGCGCGAAGGGCCGGATGAAGGCCAGCCGCGGCTTCTACGACCCCCGCCTGCGCGCCCGCGGCGTGTGGGAGCCCTTCTTTCACAACGCCATCCTCGACGCGCGCGTCGAGCAGCCGACCACGCTGTGGGGCATGACCGCGTGGGCCGGCTGGCAGGTCGGCGTCGGCCGGCTCCCCTACCACGCCAACACCTTCGACAGCGTGCTCGACGTCGACGACCGCGTCGGCAGCCGCGACGTCCGCTCGAGCGCCGGCACCCTGACCGCCGGCGTGACGCTGCCGCTGTGGCGCGACGGCCAGATCGATCGCGCCCGCGCCAACATCCGCCAGTCGACGATGGAGCGCGACCGCCTGCAGGACGCCCGCGACGCGCGACGGCTCGAGCTCGAGGCGCAGGCGGCCACGGCCTACTGGTCGTGGGCCGCGGCGGGCCTGCAGCTCGAGATCGAGGAGACGCTGCTCGACCTGGCGAGCGAGCGCCACGACGCGTTGAAGCGCCGCATCGAGCTCGGCGCCCTCGACCCGCTCGCCGCCGTCGACAACCGGCGCCTGATCCTCGACCGCGAGCGCCGCGTCGTCGCGGCCGAGCGCGCGTTCCAGGCCGCCGGCCTGGCGCTCTCGCTGTACCTCCGCGACGGCAACGGCGACCCCGTCGTGCCCACCGACGCCCGCCTGCCCGGCCGCCTGCCCTCGACCACCCACCCGCGCAGCGACGACATCGACGCCGAGATCGCCGGCGCGCGCGAGCGGCGGCCCGATCGCCGGGCCACGATGACCATGCGCGGCCAGGCCGACGTCGAGCTGCGCTGGGCCAAGAACCAGCGCGCGCCGCGGGTCGACCTGTCCGGCTGGGTCGCGCAGTACCTCGGTCGACCGCTCGTGCCCGAACTGCGGCGCACCAGTCTGGTCGCCGCCGTCTCGATCGAGATCCCGATCCCCATGCGAGCCGCGCGCGGCCAGGTCGAGGCCACGGAGGCGGCCATGTCGATGATCGCCGCCGACCTGCGCCTCCTCGACGATCGGATCGCCGTCCAGGTGCGCGACGGTCACTCCGCGCTGCTCGCCGCCTATCACCGCGCCCGCCTGGCCGCCCAGGAGGTCGAGCTCACCCGCGAGCTCGCGCGCGCCGAGTACCGCAAGTTCCAGCTCGGCGCCGGCGACCTCATGCTCGTCAACCTGCGCGAGCTCGCCAGCGCCAGCGCTGCCACCGCCGAGGTCCAGGCGGTCGCCGACTACTTCGTCGCCAAGGCCAACCTCGAGGTCGCGCTCGGCACCGGCGTGCAGCCGGTCAGCCCGTGACCGCCCGCTCACACCTCGGTGATGCGGCCGTTCACGGGCGTGAAGCAGCGCACCTTCAACCCGGCCGCGTGGGCCTTGCGCTCGTCGGACAGCGGCGCCTCGGAGATCAACCACACCTGTCCCTCGGGCCATGACGTTTGAGCCATGCGGCCGCGCGCCGCGCCGATCAGCGCCGTCATCGCCCCCGGTTCGAGGTCGGCCTCGCGCCCGGCGCACAGCACCGCCAGCCCCGGCGCGTTGCGGCCCATCCGCCGGCCGACGACGAGCGCGCCGAGGCCGAGCCCGCCGAGCGTGTAGCCCGTGATCGTGCGGCCCGACGCGCTCGTGGCCTCGCCCTCGGCCCGCGCGGGCCGGGACCCGGACATCAGCACCACGGCCGCGGCGAACAACGAGGCCAGCCCGGTGAAGCGCAGGCCGATCGCGGCGGGGCGTGGGATCCGGGCGCGCAGCCCGTCGACCGACGGCGCGACCTGCTCCGGCTCCTCGTCGAGCCGCACCCTCGCCTGGGAGAACAACCAGGGGATGCAGCGCTCGCGAGTAAACATCCTCGACATGCCCTCGATCTACCCGATCGTGAGGCCGGCTTCATGGACATTGTGGACCGCCGCGACTCGCTCACCGACCTGATCGGCTTGCGGTGACATTCGCATGTCCGCGGCGGGCGTCAGCAGCCGGCCTCGCGCTCCGCCCTCTCGAACACGTCCGCGCCGCGGCGCCGCACGATCTCCGCCTCCATCACCTCGTCGTAGCCGGCCGCGTGCTCGGCGATGCACTTGTCGATCACGCAGCCCGCCACCTCGTAGATCCGCACCCGGTACCGCTCGAGCATGACCTTCATCAAACGGTAGCGGCACGGCGCCGGGTCGCCAAACGCCTCGAGCCCCAGCTCGTCGCTGGCGATCGCCGCCTGCGCGTCGCGCTTGCCCTGCTCGCGCCCGTCTTCCTCCGGCGAATCGACCACCTTCACCGGCTCGGTCGCCGCCTCGCCGGCGGCGCGTCCTCGATCGGCGGCGCCTCGGGCACCACCCGCACCTCCGGCTCGCCCTGCGCCGGTCGGGGCTCGTCGGGCTCGTGGATCCACGACCACGACGACGAGCAGCAGCGATCGCACGCCACCACCATACACCTCCAGCACCTCGCCGAGGCCCCGCCGGCCGCCCGGCTGCCATGATCCCCGCGCCGCGTCCACTCGCCACACATGCCCATTCAGACATGTCCTGAAGAACATTCGCATCGCGCCCGCCCGTCCGCGACCGCCCCCTTCCGGGCCGCCGCCGATCGTGCTAGCCGGGACCGCGCATGTCCCTCGCCCGTCCCCTCGTGCAGCTCCTCGCGGCCGCGCTGAGCGTCGGCTGCACCGCCTCCGCCGCGAAGCCCATGTCGTCCGCCGCCCCGTCCGCCTCCCTCCCTGCGATCGTCCAGGCCGGCGACCCCGTGCTGCGCGCCCGCGCGGCCGAGCTCGCGCCCGAGCGGATCGCCAGCCCCGAGATCCAGGAGCTCATCGACACCATGATCGCGACCATGCGCGCCGCCCCCGGCGTCGGCCTGGCCGCGCCGCAGATCGGCGTGCCGCTGCGGGTCCTCGTGCTCGAGGATCGCCCCGACCTCATGGCCAAGCTGACGCCCGCCGAGCTGCAGGAGCGCGAGCGCGTCGAGCTGCCGGTGCACGTCGTCATCAACCCGGTGCTGCGGCCTCTCGGCGACGACACCCGGACCTTCTTCGAGGGCTGCCTGAGCGTCCAGGGGTACACCGCGCTGGTCGAGCGCCACGCCGAGGTCGAGGTCACCGGCCTCGACCGGCGCGGCCAGCCGCAGACGCTGCGGGTGCGCGGGTGGCCCGCGCGGATCTTGCAACACGAGGTCGATCACCTCGACGGCACGCTGTACGTCGACCGCATGCGCTCGCGCTCTTTCTCGACCGGAGACCAGGCCCGCGCGCGCTTCGGCGGCCGCCCGATCGCCGAGATCCTGGCCGAATTCCCCCGCTGAGCCGGCCTCGTGTGCGAGTTCCGGCGAGCGCGCCGGGACGAACCATGACAGACATCCTGGCAGCCGGTGCTATCAAGGCACCTCAGGAGACCCGAGACATGAGCACCACCGAGATCACCAGCGACAACTTCAGGAGCACCGTCGAGGGCAACGAGACCGTGGTGCTCGACTGCTGGGCCAGCTGGTGCGGTCCCTGCCGCGCCTTCGCGCCCGTCTACGAGGCCGCCTCCGAGCGCCACCAGAACATCGTCTGGGGCAAGCTCGACACCGAGGCCCAGCCCGAGCTGGCGGCCGCGTTCGACATCCGCTCGATCCCCACCGTCATGGTGTTCCGCCAGGGCGTCCTGCTGTTCCGCCAGGCCGGCATGCTGCCCGCCAAGGCGCTCGACGAGCTCATCGGCGAGGTCCAGGGCCTCGACATGGACGACGTCCGGCGGCAGATCGCCGAGCACGAGAAGGCCCACGCCGAGGGTCGCTGCGACCACGACCACGACCACGAGCACTGAGCCGCGCGCGGACCGGGCTGTCCCGGCGGACAGGTCCGTCCTGCGCCGCGCAGGTCGCCCGCGCGCCCCGGTCGTGACGCGAACGAGCCGGGGGGCGGGCGCCCGCGTGCGCCCATGGGCGCCCGGACGCGAGTTCTCGCGACTCGCGGCGATTGAACCGCCGTCGGCGGCGCGTGTACCCTCCGCGCATGTCGATCCTCCGCCCTGTCCTTTTGTTCACGTTCGCGACCGGCGCCGTCGCGTGTACCAGCGAGCCCGCCGACGAGGCCACGCCCGAGGAGCTGTTCCGTGACGCCGTCGACGACGCCGCCGTCGCCGAGGCCGACGAGGTGTCCGACGACCTCGTCGCCATCACGCCGGACAACGCCGACCTCGAGTTCGACCCCGAGAACCGGGTCCTCGTGGCCACCTGGACCTCGTACGACGGCTACGACGGCATGGAGGGCCAGTCGATGCCGCTCGGCGTCGAGGTGTGGGTGACCCCGATCCCCTCGCTCAAGGACTTCTGCGTCGCCACCGGCCTGCAGGGCGACGAGCTCACCGCCCGCCTCGAGCAGCTCATGGGCCTGCCGCCGGACGACGGCAAGGACCGGATCGTCACCATGTGGGTCCCGACCGACGGCCTGTTCCGCCCGAGCCCCGACCCCGAGATCGACGACTCGGTGGCGGAGCTCGAATTCCGGGCCGACGTCGACCCCGCGCACAAGAAGTGGGTCGAGGACCTCGAGGCCGTCTCGTACGGCGCCGACGGCTACCCCTGGACGCGCCTCGGCTACACCTACGACTGGAGCCCCGACGCCGACTCCGAGGTCGGCCTCAGCGAGTTCGTCGCTCGCAAGGGCACCGAGATCGTCGTCGAGGCCGTCGTCCACCAGGACGAGTACTGCCGCTGAATCTCGACTGTCCGTGAGGACATGTCCGTCGCAACATGTCCTCACGGACTCAGAACGCCAGCTGCACCACCAGGCGGAACCGGTCGATCCCGTCGGCCATCGCCTGGCGCACCGGCGTCCCCGCGAACGTCTCCCACACGCGGAAGTAGTCGAACGAGATCTTGAAGTTGTGCTCGGCGACGTACCAGTTGACGCCGCCGCCGAGCTCGTCGCGGTCGATCAGCGAGCTGCGGTCGCCGAAGATGTTGCGGACGAAGCTCCAGCGGGTCACGAACTCGACGTCCGCCGGCGGGATCAGGTAGCCGACCTGCGTGAAGAAGCCGACCCCGTCGCGCGGGATGGCCACCGGGATCGGCGCGCCCAACTCGTCGACCGCCCCGCCGGGGTTGCGCCGCCGGGCCTTGCGGTAGTGGAACGCCGACTCGACCGACAGCCCGCGCCACTTGAACATCAGATCGGCCGTCGCGTGGTGGATGTCCGTCGTCCCGCCGTCGGCCGGGCGGGCCCCGTGCACGCCGCGATCGCCGGGCGCGTCGTCGTGGTACGCGTAGGCGCCCGCGAGCGACAGGCCGGGCTTCTTCAGCCGCTGCAGGTCGCCCTCCGACTCGTCCTCGAATTTTCCGAGCGGCATCACCGTCACGCGGCCTACGTACAGCGCCCCGGTGTTCGTCAGCGCGTAGGCGTTGCGGCCGTCGCCCAGAAACACCCCGACCGCGTACTTGAGGAAGCCGATCCCGCCGATGTCGTCCGAGCGGGCCTGCACGCCGAGGTCGCGGTCGAGGTTGAACTCCTCGTTCACGCTCGAGCGGTCGACGAACTGCTGGTTGCCCGACGAGATCACGCGCTGGCGGCTGAACGGCACCTTCATCTGGCCGGCCCAGATCGTGAAGTCGCGCAGGTACGTGAACTCGAGCCGCGCGTCGCGGACCGGGTTGTAGCGGATGCCCGGCGAGCCGTCGGGCAGCCCGCCGAGCATGTCGCGCGGCGAGAAGCCCAGCTGGATGTAGTAGCGGTTGTGCTTGCCGAACACGTTGCCGGTGAACTGCAGGCGCGCGCGCCGGATCTGCAGCACGTGCTCGATCTGCTCGTCCGGCACGTTCGGGCGCTCGAGGTCGTAGCGGACCTGCAGGCGCGCGCGGATCGTCAGCGCGTACTTGCCGTCCTTCGTCGCGAACTCGAAGCCCTTGCCCGGCTTGAACTTGAACTTCTCGACCTTCAGCTCCGGCTTGTCCGCCGGCTTCGCGGCCGGCGGCCCCTCGCCGACCGGCGCGGCCGCGGGCGCGGCCGTCGTGACGACCTCCGCCCGCTCGGGCGTCGGCACGGCCTCGGGCGCGTCGACGAGCGGACGCGAGGTGGGGGCCGCCTGCATCAGCGGCCAGATGAGCGCGAGCGCGAGGTTCACCGGCATGCGGTCCGTATCACGGTCCGGCCGCGAATCGTGACGGAAGCGTCACGAAGTACAGGGCCGCGCCGGCCCCGCCCGGGTCCACAAAATGCGAGCAGACGGCTGTCGGCCGCGGGCGTGGGAATGGTCGCGCCGGCGCCCGGGTGGAGATCGCCGCGCGCCGGGCGCCTCGGCGCGGTTTTTGGCATCCCCGTTTCATGTCTCTGAGGACATGTCTATACGAACATGTCACGCCGCCGCGCGGGGCGCCCATCGACTCGCGCGCGGCCCGGTGACGGCTCGAAGAAATTTTCGTCGCGCCGGGTTCACAAGCGACGGGGCCGGACTCTCAACCAACGACGAGGCCGGATGGCGCGAGGCCCGTCTCCGCGAAGCCTGCGCCGGGGAGTTTTTATCCGCATGTCCAGGACTATCCACCTTCTGCTGGCCGGCCTCATGGTGCTCGCGTCCGGCCCCGCGACCGCGGCGACACCCAAGGATGCGATCAAGAAGATTCCGGGCGTGGCGCCGGCCAGGACCCCCGTTCTCCAGCTCGTCAACGGCCACGCCCTGGTCGGCACGCGCTGCTCGGGGGAGTTCCCCGACTACGACCACACGATGAAGTTCTTCGCGCGCCCGAGCTCGATCTGCGTGCGCTGGGACGACCGCGATCCCGTCGCCTCCGCCGTCTGGGAGCTGTGGAAGGACAAGCCCGGCCCGGTCGACCAGAAGGTCGCGTCGGGGCCCCTGCCGACCGCCGTGCTCGCCGGCGGGACGCACAGCACCTTCGACGTCTCGCTCGCCTCGCTGCCCCAGTACAACGAGACGGACACCAGCCAGAAGTACTTCGTCAAGGTCGTCTCCAGGCGCAAGGCCGACGCCACCGACACGCAGGTCAGCGTCCGCGGCACGCTCGTCCACCAGCCGAAGTCCGCCGAGCCCAAGCCGCAGCCCGCCGACCCGTACGTGTGCGGCCCGTCGCCGGACCAGTACGTCCGCATGGTCGGCCTGACGGTGCCGCAGCTGACCGTCAACCAGACCACCAGCACCGCCGGCGACGGCGACCGCGACGAGCTCTACATCAAGGTCGATCGCAAGGGCCCCGGCAATGACACCGGCGCGAAGCGGCTGCCGGCCGACGACGACTACTACGAGGCCAAGCAGAGCGCGACGCTCACCACGACGTGGACGAACAAGGACCAGAAGAACGTCGGGCGCCCGAACC
>NZ_JAIRAU010000022.1 GCF_020073745.1 Nannocystis pusilla | reverse complement strand
GGCGTGGCCCCGGCGGCGTTCGGTGCAGCGGCGATTCCAGCCAGGAAGAAGAGGCTCAGGAGCGATTGTGCGATTTCGCGCCTCGGCCCGCGGACGGAGCGGAGGACTCGTGGTCCGTCCGAGGGCCGTCGCGTCGGTCGCCGAGAGCGCATCGCGGGGGGCAGGATAACCCGGTTTGGCCGCGACGACCGCGAGGTCCGCGGCAGTTGACCCGCGCGCCATCAACTTCTTAGGATGCCGGGGACGCGCCGAGGAACGCCCGCACAACCGGGCGAGTACCTCGTGGGGGACGTGCATGAGCAAGACGTTGCGCCAGTTCCAATGTCGTGATGACCTCTGGGCCCGGGTCGAGGCCCTCGCCAAACGCCGCGGGATCGCCACCGACGACGTCGTGCAGGCGGCGCTGCTCCAGCTGTTCAAGGGCGCGGCCAAGGGCAAAAAGGACGAGTCCTCGGGGATGACGGACGCCCCGCCGGCAGGGGCGAGCTCGCCGGCCCGTTCGGTGCTGTCCACCCAGCCGGGTCACCCCGGCGCCGCGCGCCCGGCCTCGGCGCCGCTCCCCAGCGCCGCCCCGGTGCCGCGCCCGCCAGGGATGCGCCCCCCGGGCTCGGGCCCGATGGCCTCGCCGCCCGGCCCCGCGGCCCCGCCCGCCGGCCTCGGCGCGGGCCAGAGCCGCGCCCCGAGCACGCTGCCGCAGCCGCGGCTGCCGAAGCCCGCCGGAGCCCCGGCGCCTGCTCCGATGCCGCCGTCCCCGGTGGCCGCGCCCGCGGGCCCGGCGACGCTCGGGCCGCCCGTGTCGGCGCCGGCCAAGACCGCGCCGACGCTGCCCCGCCCGCCGACCGGGTCGCGCCTGCCGCCGCCGACCGGCGCGCCGGTGAGCAAGCCGCGGCCGCTCTACGTGCTGTTCGAGGGCCAGTGGTACGAGATCGACAAGGAGGAGTTCGTGATCGGCCGCGGTCAGAAGTTCTCCGACCTGGCGATCAAGGACGCGAACATCTCCCGCCGCCACGCCTCGGTGGTCCGCCGCGGCAACGACTACTTCATCAAGGACCTCGGCAGCACCAACGGCATCGAGTTCGAGGGGCAGCGCGTCGACAACCACAAGGTGATCGACGGCAGCGTGTACTTCCTGTGCGACCACGAGCTGCGGTTCACGTTCACGCCGCCGGGCCAGGCGAGCTGACCTGAGAGACCTGTCTCTCGGGACCTGAACGATCGGTCATCGTGCCCCCGCGCCGCGACCGCGAGGCCCAGGGCGAGCTGGTCGCCCTGCCGGGCGTCGGCCCCAAGACGGCCGAACGCCTGGCCGCCCAGGGGCTGGTCACGCTGGCCGATCTGGCGCGGGTGATCCCGACCGGCTACCGCGACCGCCGCCACCGCACGTCGCTGGCGCTCACGCCCGAGGGCGGGGAGGCGGCGGTGGTGGCGACGATCCGCCGGTTCTCGCAGCGGTTCTTCCGCGGCCGCTTCTTCGCCGGGCTCGACTGCGTGGTCGTCGACACCGACGGGCGCGAGCTCGGGCTGCAGTGCCAGTGGTTCCACCGCGTCGGCGGGCTGGCCGAGCGGGCGCAGGCCGGCAAGCGCGTGCTGCTGGTCGGCCGCGTCAGCCGCAAGAAGGGCAAGCTGGCGCTGATCCACCCGGAGATCCGCGATCCCGAGGCGCCAGGACCGACGATCACGGTGCGCTACCCGGACGTCGAGGGGGTCGGCGAGGCGACGCTGGCGAAGCTGTGCCGGACGGCGGTGGAGCGGCTGAACGCGGGGCTGCTGGTCGATCCGCTGGCGCCCGAGCTGCGCGCGCGCCTGGGGCTGATCGGGCTCGGCGAGGCGCTGGCGCTGCTGCACGCGCCCGACGAGGCGCTGCCGGTCGAGACGATCGCGGCGCTGCAGGCCGGCAGCTCGCCGGCGCACCGCCGCATGCTGTTCGAGGAGCTGCTGGTGGCCCAACTGGCGCTGCTGCAGCGCCGCGCGGCCGCGCAGGCGCTGCCGGTGACGGTGTCGCTGCTGCCGGACGAGGGCTCGCGCCGCGAGTCGCTGCGCGCGTGCGTGCCGTTCGAGCCGACGCGGGCGCAGTGGGCGGCGATCGACGAGATCGAGGCCGACCTGGCGCGGCCGCGGCCGATGCTGCGGCTCCTGCAGGGCGACGTCGGCTCGGGCAAGACGCTGGTGGCGTTCGCGGCCAGCGCGGGGATCGTGGCCGCGGGCGGGCAGGCGACGTGGATGGCGCCGATCGAGATCCTGGCCCGGCAGCACCTGGCGACGCTGCGCCCGTGGTGCGCGTCGGCGGGGATCCGGCTGGCGCTGCTGACGGGCTCGATGAGCCGCAGCGAGCGCCAGACGGTGGTCGAGGCGGCGGCGGCCGGCACGGTCGACCTGGTCGTCGGGACCCACGCGCTGCTGACCGAGGACGTGCAGTTCCGCCGCCTCGGCCTGGTGGTGGTCGACGAGCAGCACCGCTTCGGCGTGCGCCAGCGGGCGCTGCTGCGCGACAAGGGCCGAGCGCCGCACCTGCTGGTGCTGACGGCGACGCCGATCCCGCGCACGCTGGCGCTGTCGCTGGTCGGCGAGCTCGACCTGTCGACGCTGCGCGAGGCGCCGCCGGGCCGCCGCCCGCCGGAGACGACGCTGATGGCGGGCCCGGTCGGGCGCGCCCGCCTGCGCCTGGCGGAACATGTCCGCCAGGACAGGTTGCAGGGCTTCGTGGTGTGCCCGCAGATCGAGGCCGGGGCGCGCGAGGCCAGCGACGTCGACGAGGCGGCGGCGGAGCTGCGGAAGCTGCTGCCGGGGCTGCGGATCGAGGTGGTGCACGGCCGCGTCGACCCGGCCCGCCGCGCGGCGGCGATGGCCGAGTTCCGCGCCGGGGCGATCGACGTGCTGGTGGCGACCACGGTGATCGAGGTGGGCGTGGATGTCCCCGAGGCCAGGTTCATGCTGATCGAGCACGCGGAGCACTTCGGGCTGTCGCAGCTGCATCAGCTGCGCGGGCGGATCGGCCGCGGGACCGAGCGCTCGTGGTGCCTGCTGCACACGGGGGCCGATCCGGGGAGCCCCGCGGCGCGCCGGCTGCAAGTGCTCGCCGACACCAGCGACGGCTTCACGGTGGCGGAGCGCGACCTGGCCGAACGCGGGCCCGGAGAGCTGTTCGGCCTGCGTCAGGCCGGCCGCGCCGCCTGGGCCGGCCTCGCCGGCGAGGGCGTGGCGCTGCTCGAGGCGGCCCGCGCCGCCGCCGGGGAGCTGCTCGCGGCCGACCCGACGCTGGCCCGGTACGCGGAGCTGCGCGCCCGCGTCGAACGCCACGCGCGGCCCGAGGCCGGCGACGCGGGGTGAGCCGGCGGTCGCCGAGGCTGGTGTTCAGGACATGTCGATAGGGCTATGTGCAGAAAGGCATGTCGATTCGGGCATGTCGATAAGGACCTGGCTGTTCGGACGTGTTGAATGAGACATGTCGCGAGCGGCATGCCGCAATTGAGCACGATGGCTGGGCGTCAGCGGACGGTCTCGGGCGCCCAGCTGTAGACGAGCCACAGGTAGGCGGCGAGGGCGACGGTGTAGCCGGCGAAGTAGATCGGGCCGATCGTGCGCCAGCGGTCGCGCGCGCGGGCCTGGGTGAGGCGCACGACGCCGGCGCGATCGAGGGTCTGGGCCAGGACCGGGCGCTCGTCGGGCGGGAGGTTGAGGTCGACGAGGAGGCGCGGCATGAGCACGGGGCGCAGGCGCTCGACGGCGGCCCAGGCGTCGTCGGCCAGCGCCGGGTCGGGGCTGTGGAGCGCGCGCACGACCCCGGGGACCTCGTAGTAGAGGGCGATGGCGAAGCCGGACAGGCCGTTGACGAAGGCGACCAGGTTGAGCGTGATGTAGAACGGGTCGTCGCGGCCGAGGACCATCAGCAGGTAGATGTAGAGGCCGGCGAGGAACAGCGACATGAGCCGGCCGCTCCAGGTGAGGAGCCGGCGGTGCACCACCTCGCGGCGATATCCGGCGACGAGCGCGTCGACGCGGGCGGACATGACTCAGGCGAGGCCCGCGAGGCCGGCGCCGAGCAGGCCGACGTCGGTGTTCTTGACCACGGCGACGAACATCTGGTGGAGGAGCGGGCTCATGCGCCCCTTGTCGCGGAAGGCGCGGAGGAAGCGGCCGTCGCGGAGCCTGGGCAGGAGCTTGCCGGCGATCCCTCCGGCGACGAACAGGCCGCCGGTGGGCAGGACCTTGAGCGCGAGGTTGCCGGCCTCGGCGCCGTAGAGGTCGAGGAAGATGTCGACGGCGCGCACGCACGCAGGGTCGTCGCCGGCCAGCGCGCGCGAGCCGATCACCGCCCCGGGGTCCTCGGCGGCCATGCGGGCGCGTGTGTCCGAAAGTTCAGGTTCGAGGCCGGCGGCGATCACGAACTGATAGGCGGTGACGAGGCCGGGGCCGCTGACGATCCGCTCGTAGGAGACGCGGTGGTGGCGGCCGAGCAGGAAGCGGAGCAGGTCGATCTCGAGCTCGTTGCGCGGGGCCAGGTCGCAGTGCCCGCCCTCGCTGGCGAGGAAGCGCGGGCCCGCGGGCGTGGGCACGAGGACGGCCTCGCCCAGGCCGGTGCCGGCGCCGATCAGCGCGATCGGGCCGTTCGCGTCGCGCTCGCCCTCCTGCAGGACCTCGAGGTCGTCGGCGCCGAGGACCCGCAGGCCGAGGGCGACCGCCGCGAAGTCGTTGACGAGGGCGACCGAGCGCAGGCCGAGCTCGGCCGCGAGGGCGTCGGCGTCGATCTGCCACGGGAGGTTGGTGACCCGGCTGCGCCGATCGACGACCGGGCCGGCGACGCCGAAGCCGGCCCGGGCGACGTCGGGGACGCCGGCGCGGCCGAGGAAGTCGCGCACGATCGGCGCCAGACCGGGGTGGCTCGCGCTCTCGTAGCGCTGTCGGCTAAGGACGTCGAGGCGGCCGTCAGGCCGCTGCTCGAGCACCGCGAGCAAGGTCTTGGTGCCGCCGATGTCACCCGCGAGGACACGCATGCGGCAAGCGATAGCACGTCGCCCGGACGGGGGCGAGGGGGTGACATGTCCCTGAGGTCATGTGGCGTGCACGCGGCCCTAGCGGCGCGCGGACGGGCGCGCTGCACGTGGGCCCGGTCGGCGGGGCGAGCAGAACCTGCGGCGCTCGCCACCGGCGAGGGCCAACGCCGCGCCGTCTGGCCCGGGGGGGACGACGACGCGAACCTGCAGCGTTCGGCGCCGGCACGGACGAAACGGCGCCGGGTCACGGCTCGCCGCCCGGCGGGGCCGACGAGGCGAGCCGGGCCGCGCGGTCGTCCGGCCGTCCACGCAGCTCGACCGCGGGGACCCGGGTCCTGCGAACGTGGGAGCATGGTCGGGCGAGCGGAGCGTGGGTCGATTCGCGCCGGTCGGCGGAGGTGTCTCGAGGTCGGGCCGCACGCGCGGCGGGGCGAGCGTCGCGGGCGCGTGGCTCGATTCGCACCGGTCGGCGGAGGTGCCTCGAGGTCGGGCCGCACGCGCGGCGGGTCGGGCGTCGCGGGCGCGTGCTCGCCCGCAGCGCGGGTCGCTCGGCGGAAGGGTCTCCAGATCGAGCCGTGCGAAAGGACATGTCTGAGAGCGCATGTCTGAACGAGCATGGCTGAAGGGGCATGTCCGTGCGGACATGCCCCTCACGCATGTTCGTCAGCGCTGGCGCGTGTCCATGGTCGCGTCGAGGGCGATCCGGCGCGGCGCGGCGCCGGCGAAGCGGACCTCGGCCCAGTCGCCGTCGACGCTCAGCGTCGCCTCGGGGAAGGCGTCGCCGACCAGCGGGGCCTCGAGCGTGACGCGGTGGAGGGTGTTGTCGCGGGCGCGGGCCAGCAGCACGAACTGGGCGGTGTCTCCGCGGGTGCCGCTGGCGATCAACTGCGCCCGCGGGAGGGCGCCCTGGCCGCGGCGCCAGTCCTCGGTGAGGGACACCTGGAAGGCAGGCAGGTAGCCGGCCTGGAAGCGCTCGCCGTCGCGGGCGATGACCTGATACCAGCGCAGGCAGGCGCGCACCGGCTCGCCGCCGGCCCCGGGCAGCGGTGGCGAGCGGTCGTCGCAGCGGTCGAGGGCGCCGAGGACGAACAGTCCGCCGGCGCGGCGCGCGAGGGCGAAGCGCTCGCTGGTCGGCGGGATCCGGGCGGCCGGGGCGGCGAACAGCGGGGCCCGATCGGGCACCAGCGCGGCGGGGATCCACCCGAGATCGGGCGGCAGCAGCTCGGCCTGCTCCTTTGGCCACTGGATCGAGCGCGTGCCCCCCTCGGCGCTGCGGCCCTGGACGGTGAGCGCGACGAGGACGGCGCCGTGGGCGGGCAGGAGGTCTCCGCCGGGGATCGGCGCCGGGGTCTGCCGCACGGACCGGTCGCGCGCGGGCCCGACGACGGCGGAGAAGGCCCAGCGGGCGACGAACCGCATGGCATCGTGAATGGTGGTGACCTGGCCGACGACGGCGCCGACGCTGGTCGGAGCGCCGTCGACGGAGGTCCCCAGCGACATCGCCTCGGTGGCGGCGAGGACGGCCGGTCCGGGACCGAGGAGGTGCGCGCCGACCCAGTAGCCGCCGCCGGAGGGAGCGGCAGGGGCCGGCGCGGGCGGCTCCGCGGCGGCTGTCGTGCAGAACAGGGCGCAGAGGACAGGCGCGAGCGGCCAGGTCCTCGAGGACAGGCGACGACGAGCCGGGCGAGGCGCGCTCATGACGGGCGTAGAGTACCGCAAGGCGCGCGCGAGCGGATCCCGGGCGACGCTGCGGGGCCGCCGCAGGCGCCGGGGCGCCGAAGAGGCCGAAGACGCCGAAGATACCGACGAGGCCCCGAAGAAGCCGACGAGGCCGACGAGGCGCGGACGGAACCGATGAGGCGCGGACGAGGCCGATGGAGGCGCCGACGAGGGCCGACGAGGCTGGTGAGGCGCTGACGGGGCCGAGGCGCCGACGAGGCGCCGACGAGGCCGATGAGGCGTCGATGAGGTTGACGAGGCTGATGAGGCGCTGACGGCCGATGAGGCGCCGACGCGGCCGATGAGACGCCGATGGGCCGATGAGGCGCCGACGAGGCCGACGAAGTCGTCGCAGAGCGACGGTCGGCCTCGCGGCGCAGGTAGGACCACGCCGGCCCTCGGCGGCGTGACGCGCTCCCGGGGCCGGGATGCGCGCCGAGGGCGGCGTGTCAGGCGGGCAGGGCGGCGAGCAGAGCGTCGGCGTGCCCGGCGACCCGGACAGGGCTGTGAACAGCCTCCAGGCGGCCGTCCGGACCAATCACGAAGGTGCTGCGGATGACTCCCTGGACCTTGCGACCGTACATCTGCTTCTCACCGTAGGCGCCATAGGCGGTGGCCACCTGGTGCCCCGGATCGGACAGCAGCGGGAAGTTCAGGCCGTGGGCGGCGCGGAACTTGGCGTGCGAGGCGAGGCTGTCGCCGCTGACGCCGAGCACGGTCACGCCGGAGGCGGCGAAGCGTGCGTGGCGGTCGCGGAAGTCACAGGCCTCGGTCGTACATCCGGGGGTGCTGTCGCGCGGGTAGAAGTAGAGGATGACCCGACGCCCGGCGAAGTCACGCAGGGCGTAGGTCTTGCCGTCGTCCGCCGCGAGGGCGAAGGGCGGCGCGGGCTCGCCTGGCTTCAGCCCAGGGCCTATTTCCTCCTCCTCTGCGGCGCGGCTCGGCGCCTTCTTGGCGGCCTTCTTGCCGGCAGCCTTCTTGGCGACCTTCTTGGCCGGAGCGGCCTTGGCAGCGGCCTTCTTGCCGGCCTTCTTGCCGGCCTTCTTGGCCGGAGCGGCCTTGGCGGCCTTCTTGGCCGGCGCGGCCTTGGCGGCCTTCTTGGCCGGCGCGGCCTTGGCGGCCTTCTTGCCGGCGGCCTTCTTGGCGGCCTTCTTGCCGGCGGCCTTCTTGGCGGCCTTCTTGGCCGGAGCGGCCGGGGCGGTCTTGGCGGCCTTCTTGGCGGCCTTCTTGGCCGGGGCTTTCTTGCTGGCGGTCTTCTTGCTGGTCACGCTGGTAGTGCGAGGTGGCATGGCTCTCCGTGGCTTCAGTTGTGCCACGGCGAGTCTACAGACACAGCATCAAAGAACAACCAGCGCCGACGATGTGACGGCCGCGTCGAGGCACTCGTCGGCTCGCCCGTCGCCTCGCACGAATGTCGCCGCCAACACCGTGTCGTGCGCAAGTCCCGGCCGATCGCCGCGTCGCGTGTGGATGGTGATCGAGGCGATATCTCGTCGCTCGAGGCAGGGATCGATCCGCGTCGCGGCGACGCCTCGCACGAGCGCCGGCGGCCGCGTCGGTCCGGACGCGACCACCGAGCAGACGGCGACCCCGGCACGAGGTCGGAGGAGATCCGGCGCGCAGCGGGTCCCGTCGCGCCTGCCGGTCCGGTGGCGCAAGCCTCCTCACGGGACCGCTGCCGGTCCTGCCCGGAGCGGGCCGCGGCGCCCGAGAGGCCGACGCGAGGGCGCGCGGTCGAGTCGACAGGCTCACGGCCGGCTTACGCACGGCAGCGACAAGCGGGGTCGCGCGGCCGCTCCCCCCGCTGGCCGCGCTGGCCGCCGGCGCCACGCTTTACACGGGCGCGGGCAGCCGGCTAAAGTGGCGAGCGAGCTCAGGATCTTCGATATGTCCGCACTGCGATCTTCCCTCGGTGTCCTCGCCAGCGTGCTCGTCCCCCTGTCGCTGATGTGCTCCGGCTGCGGGGGCGACGGCAAGACCCTGGCCGAGAAGCTGGCCGAAGACCCGGAGAAGAAGATGCTCGAGGACGCCGGCTACGTGAAAAAGGAGATCAAGCGGCCGCCCGCAGGTCTCCCGCCGCCGACCGACGAGGAGTTCAAGGCCTGGGACCGCAAGGACCCCGAGGGCGAGAAGCACCTCCACAAGTTCGACAAGGCGAACTTGAAGAAGATGCTCAACTACTTCGGCGAGCTCGAGTGCTTCCGCGAGGAGATGAAGAAAGAGGGCGCCAAGGGCGCAGGGGCGGAGCCGGGCAGCCCGACCGAAGAGCAGTGGTACCAGTTCAAGCAGAACTTCATCCCGATGGTGAACACGTGGCAGCAGCGCCTGTTCTCCAGCGAGCCGCGGATCCTCGAGAAGTCGAAGCTCATCGGCCACTTCCTCGAGGCGCACGAGCTGGTGATGCACGGCTACCCCGACGCGTTCAACAACAACGACCAGAACGCCGTCGCCCAGGCCGACGCCCACTGGCTCATCATCGAGAACAAGATCACCAAGTACCTGAAGAACATCACCGACGAGCCGCTGCCGAAGCCGGATCTCAACGATCCGAAGCAGAAGGAAGCCCACGACAAGTTCTGCGTGGCCGCCCTCAACCCGCCCAAGAACACCGGCAAGGCCAAGGTGAAGCACGTCGGCGGCGGCGGGCGCGGGACCAAGAAGCTGAACATGGGCGAGGATTGAGCCATGGCTGCCGCCCCCGGCGCGCCCGCTGACGCGGTAGCGAGCGTCCGCCCCGAGGCCGAGGCCGAGGCGCTGATGCTCGAGCTCAGCCACGACCTCATGTCGCCCTACTGCCCGGGGCGTACGATCGCGACCTGCCCGTCGCCGCAGGCGCGCAAGCTCGAGGCGCAGATCCTCGCGCAAGCCCGCGAAGGACAGTCGCGCGAGGACATCGAGGGCACGCTGGTGGCGCGCTTCCCGGACATCCGCGGCTACATCGGCCGCCCGGAGCTCGTGTGGGGCACGGCGATCGGAGCGCTGGTGGCGTTGGTCCTGCTGTTCTACGCGGGCCGTCGCTGGGTGCGGGGCACGCAGCGCCCGGAGGCGGCGGCGGCGGCGTCGCCGGATGCGGCCGCCCTGGCGCGGCCGGCAGCGGCCCGTCCTGGCGCCGCGGACGGCCCAGGCGGGCCTTCGCAGCGCGAAATCGATGCTCTCGACGACGCGCTCGACCGCGTCGACGAGTTCTAGCACGCCGGTCCCCGCTCGCGGGAGGCGACTGTCCCGGGTGCAGGTCTTGAGCGGGCCGAAGCTCCGCGGTAAGAGCGGTCTGTGCTGACGGTAGTAGTCCACGAAAAGGGCGGCCAGACCCAGCGATTCGCGTTCGCCGGCGAGGAGTTCTCGATCGGCCGCGAGGACGACAACGACCTCGTGCTCGACCGCGTCAACGTGTCGAAGCACCACCTCTGCTTCCGCAAGATCGACGGCCGGATCGAGGTGGTCGACCTCGAGAGCACCAACGGCACCTACCTCAACGGCCGCAAGGTCCAGAGCCCGCGGACGGTCCGTCGCACCGACCGCGTCTACGTCGGCGACTACATCCTGATGCTCGACGGCGAAGACACGGCCCTGGTGCCGACGCCCGCCGACGACAAGCGCCGGCGCGAGGGCGTCGACGACACGGGGCTGGTGACGTCGGCCCAGCGCGTGGCCGCGGCCGGGGTGGAGAGCACCTACCTCGACGGCCTGGCGGCGCAGATCCACCAGACGCTGCTGAAGGCGGTGCCGCGCATCGATCCGATGACGTCGGGCGAGGTCGGCGAGGAGGAGCGCAAGGAGGTCATCGAGCTGGTCGACGGGATCCTGGCCGACTTCCGCGACTCGCAGCAGATCGAGGCGACGGTCGACGTCGGCCCGTTCCGCGAGCGGATCCTGCGCGAGATCCTCGAGTGGGGCCCGCTCGGCGATCTGATGCGCGACGACTCGGTGCGCGAGATCCAGGTCGTCGGCACCGCGCCGATCCACATCGTCCGCGACGACGGCAACGGCGAGCGGCTCGAGCTCCGCTTCACCGGCGAGCGCGCGCTGCTGATGGCGATGCAGCGCATGTGCAAAAAACGCGGGCTGTGGGTCGAGGGCGCCCACATCATCGAGGGCATCGTCGATCACGGCTTCTACCTCTACGCGCTGCTGCCCCCGCACCCGGCGCGGCAGTACGTGATCAGCCTCCGGCGCATGCGCACCGACGCCAACAACCTGACGGCGCTGGTCCAGGAGGGGGTGCTGAGCGCCGACATGCGCGAGTTCCTGGTCGCGGCCCTGAAGTCGTGCCGGCGCGTGCTGGTGTGCGCCTCGGGCGGCGTGAACCTCGACCGCTTCATGCGCGCGCTGGTCGGCGAGATCCCGGAGTCGTTGCGCGTGGCCTGCATCTCCGACTCGGGCCGGCTCGGCAGCTCGCGCAAGGGCTGGATCCCGGTGCGCCGCCTGACCGAGACGAACGACAAGCTCGAGCTCGGACCTGTCCTCGGGGTCCTGCTCCGCGGCGGGCTCGACCTCCTGATCTCGCAGCAGTGCAGCCACCAGGACGCGGCCGGGGTGATCGACGCGCTGGCGGGGGCGAGCCGCGGCGCGGTGGTGTCGCTGTGGGGCATCAACACCGCCCACGCGCTGTCGCGCCTGGCTGCCCTCGGCACCGCCTCGGGCGGGGCGGTCCAGGGCCTCACGCTGTCGCTGGCGCACGCGATCGACGTGGTCATCCGCCTCAACAGCGGGGTCAACCTCGAGTCGATGCAGGTCATCGAGATCATCGAGCCCGACACCCGCGCCGACAGCAGCATCGAATACCGCCAGCTGTTCGTCACCTCCAAGGGCGAAGACGGCGCGACCGAGTTCAAGGACACGCCGGCGCTGCAGCTGGTGCTGCGCAAGATGATCAACCAGGGCGGCGAGGTGCCGCCGCGGCTCCTGCGCGGCTGAGCCGCGCGCGTCCCGGCCGACCTTGCCTGAAGGGCATGCTCGGAAGGGCATGTCCAGGAGGGCATGTCCGTGCGGACATGCTCCCGAGGACTCGCCTGTCGCCGCAGGCGGAGCCTCGGCCTCCGCTGGCGGCGCGAATGGGCGCGGACGACGAGACATGTCTCTTCAGACATGTCTCTTCGGGCGCGTCGTGCGAGACCCGCGGGCGGCTCGGGCGAGCTGCGCCGCGGGTCGCGGTGAGGGCAGGGGCTCAGCCGAGCTGCTTGTTGAACTCGGCGACGGCGGCGCCGCCGAGTTGGCCGGCGATCTTCTCGATGAGCGCGCGCTCCTCGTCGGAGACGGTGCCCATGTTGAGGAAGCCGCCGCTGGCGCCGGCGACCTGGACGCAGAGGTCGACGATGTTGGCCGCGCGGGCGCCTCCGACGGCCTCCTTGAGGAGGAGGAGGCTCTGGTCGAGGAAGGCCTGCGAGGGGCGCTCCTCGAGCAGGCTCTCGATGGTGCGGAAGGCCTCGGTGCCGGGCTGGATCCCGCGGCCGCGGAGGACGTCGAGGATGGCGCTCCGCTCCTTGCGGCTGACCGAGCCGTCGGCCCACGCGACGTGGACGAGCGGCAGGAGGTCGAACACCTTGAGCTTCTCGGCGGTGAAGCCGAGCGCGGCGATCCGCTCGGAGAGCGATTGCTTGTCGGCCTCGGCGTCGTCGCGGAGCTCGCCGGCGGCCTTGTCGAGCTGTTCGCGGAGCTGTTCGCGGAGCTCCCGTTCGCGCTGCTGGAAGTACGCGTCTTCGTTGTCGCTGGGCGTGACGGACATTGCGCCTGGGACGCTACCAGGGGCCCGTGGCTTGTCAATGGCCGTCCGGCCGGCCCGGCCGCGCGCGAGGCGGCGCGCGGCTGAGTCGGCCGGACGGCGGCGGATCTCGGCGGGCGACGCGGACGCCGATCAACCCGGAGGCATGGTGCTGGGCTTGCCGGTCGGCTCGCAGCCCCACTGAAAGTTGTCGAGGAACACGTAGCTGTCGAGGATCGAGTCGCTGATGTCCATGATGGCGAACACGACGGTGATCGACTCGCCGGGGGTCACGCCCGCGGTGGTCTGCAGCCAGTTCGTGCCGGCGTGCTGCCGCATGCAGGTGTTCTGGAACTGCGGGATCGGGTTCTGACCGCTCGGGTCGTCCTTGAACTCGAGGAAGCCGGCGTTGAGCGAGATCGGGTTGCCCTGCTGGTCGAACGAGATGTTGCCGGTCCACTTCTCCGACTCGAGCCAGCCGATGTACATGTCGTTGAAGGCCGACTGGTAGTAGTCGGGGTACTCGACCGAGAAGAACGCGAAGTCGTAGCTGAACGAGGTGACGTCCGGCGGCACCTGCATGACGAAGCGCAGCTCGGTGTAGTCGTTGGCGCCGTAGCTCTGGAACTGGTCCTGGATCGTGTTGGAGCAGTCGCCGGTGCCGAGCAGCGCGGGGTTGGTGGTGCAGTCGCCGCCGACGTCGTTGCGGCGCAGCGGCGCCGGCAGGTTGTTGCCGACGTCGTAGGCGCCGAGGTCGTCGTTGCAGTGCGTGGGCTCGAGGTTCCAGTCGCCGACCGGGGTCTGGTTGTTGAGCTCGGCCACGGAGCCGCTGCCGATGACCGCGTACGAGGCACCTTCACGCGGATTGAAGGTGCCGCCCTGACCGAACACGTAGCGGACGCCGATGGCCGACGGGGCGCCCGACTTGCTGGCCTGGACCTGCAGCTCGCCGGGACAGTTGAGGCCCATGGCGAGGAAGGGATCCTGGGTGCCGTTGTCGCACGGGGTGTGCGGGGGGATGCTGCACATGCAACCGGGGTCGTTCGGGCTGTCGCACGGCTCGACGCCGGTGTCGGCCTGGCCGCCGTCGGGCGAGGCCTCGAGGTCGAACTTGACGCCGTCGGAACCGCCCTGGTTGGTGGTCGTCACGGGCTCGCTCGTGAACCCGTCGGTCGCGCCGTCGGTCTCGGTCGAGTCGCTGGTCCCGGCGCTGCCGTCGCTGGCGTCGCCGCTGCCCGAGGGCAACGGGAGAGTGAGGATCCCCGAGCCAGGGGACGTGGCCGTCACTTCTCCTTCATCCTTGCTTGCGCAGGCGGAGAGACCACCAATCCCGGTGAGACCCGCAAGAACAACGTAGAGGCACGATTTCCGCATGACGCCACCATCACCCGGTCGGCTGTGCACAGGAATAAAAATTCCGGGACCGAAAGGCTGCCCCGCCGGACCGTGTTCGGGCGCCGGCTGCCGCCCCCAGGCGCCAGAATGCGCCAAAGCGCTGTTTGGCGGGTATTCAATCCAACGCCGTGAAACCAGGGCCGACGACGTCTGTGTTCGGGTGATGCTCCTCACGACATGTGGGATGATCCGATCACAGTCCGCGCACCCACGGGAGCGCCGCGGCGGCTCGCGGCGTGATGCTCTCGAGGACATGTCGCTAGAGACAGAAGGTCAGGCGGCCTCCGGCTTGAGCCAGGCGCACAGCGTCGAGCGCGGGACGTCGAGGCGCGCGGCGGCCTTGCGGATCGATCCCGCCTCGCGGACGACCAGCTCGAGCAGGCTGCGGTGCATGGCCGCGTAGGTGCCGCGCGGGACGGCCAGCGCGTCGGTCGGGCCGGCCGTACTCGCCGGGGCCGAGGGGCCGGCGGGGAACAGCTCGCGGGGACCGAGCGGGCCGTCGTGGACGGCGGCGGCCCGCAGCAGGGCGTTGCGGAGCTCGCGGATGTTGCCGGGGAAGCGGCGGCCGCGGGCGGCGCGGAGGGCCTCGTCGGTGAGCTGGACCGGACGGCCGAACTCGGCGGCGAGCTCGGCGGCGAAGTGCGAAAGGAGCTCGGGGATGTCGTCGGGGCGCTCGCCGAGGCCGGGCACGTCGACCGCGAGGACGCTGAGGCGGTGGTAGAGGTCGCAGCGGAAGCGGCCCTCGGCGACCAGGCGCTCGATCGGCTGGTGGGTGGCCGAGACGACGCGGACGTCGATCGCCTGCTCCTGCTCGCCGCCGACCGGGACGACGCGGCGGGTCTCGAGGACGCGCAGCAGCTTGGCCTGGAGGGGGAACGGGAGTTCGGCGATCTCGTCGAGGAAGAGGGTGCCGCGGTGGGCGCGGACGAACGCGCCGACGTGGGCCCGCGCCGCGCCGGTGAAGGCGCCGCGCACGTGGCCGAACAGCTCGCTCTCGAACAGGCCCTCGGGGATGGCGCCGCAGTTGACGGCGACGAACGGGCCACCGGCGCGCGGACCCTCGCCGTGGAGCGCGCGTGCGGCCAGCTCCTTGCCGGTGCCGGTCTCGCCGCGCAGGAGCACGGCCTGGCCGAGGCCGGCGAACTTGCGCAGCCGCGCCAGCATGTCTTGAAAGACAGGCGAGCTGCCGATCATGCCCGACGGATTGACGCGCTCGCGCGGGCGCGGCGAGGCGTCGCGCGCGACCACGGTGGCCCGAAACCCGCCGAGCCCGAGGCGCACGCCGGGCGTCAACCAGGCGCGCTGGACCCGGACGCCGTCGACGTAGGTGCCGTTGGTCGAGCCGAGGTCCTCGACCATGATGCCGTGGCCGTCGCCGCCGATCCGCGCGTGGCGAGCGGAGACCGTGGGATCGTCGATGCGAAGGTCGGCCGAGCGAGCGCTGCCGACGAGGATCAGGCGCGCGGGGTCGAGGACGACGGGGCCGCTCGCGCGGTCGAGGTCGAGGGCGAGGGCGAGACCGCGGGCCGGATCGGGGTGGCGCGGGTGGAGGTGGAGGGTGATGGCTTCGGAGGACGCGTGCACACCCGAAGGTCGATGCGAGCGCGCCTGGTTTTGCAGGCGCGGCGAAAAATTCTTTCGTCGGATCAAGGGGCGGGGGTCGCGCGGCGCGGGCGCAGGCGGAGCATCGCCTCGCGTGCGTCGTCGGGAGTCTTGCACCACACGGCGCAGTGACCGGCGCGCGTCGACTCGACGCCGCGCTCGCAGTCGGTCACGCCGGCGCGGACGATGTACTCGCCGAGGTGGACGAGGAAGTGACGCGCGGTGCCCTCGGCGTCCGGACCGTAGTAGTCCCAGTAGAAGATCGTCACGCGCGAGAGTGTGACGAAGACGCGCGCGCGCGACAATCCGTGCCCAGCCGAGGTCGGTTTGACGGGCCTGGAGGCTGCGCGTAGCCTGCCTTCGTGCGGACGAACTGGCTTAGACATGGGGTGGTCGCGGGCGCGGTCGCGATGACGGCGGCGCTGGCGGCGTGCGGAGACAGCGGCGGAGCCACGAGCTCGGTGTCGAACTCGAACGGCGACAGCGACGGCGCGAGCCAGGGCTCGGATGCGACGAGCGAGGGATCGATGTCGGACTCGATGTCGGAGACCGAGCCGACCGAGGGGGGCATGAGCGCCTCGGGCTCGGGCACCACCGACATGAGCGGCAGCATGAGCAACAGCGAGACGATGGGCGGCGGCTCGGGCAACGAGACCGAGGGCATGTCCTCGGGGACAGGTCAGGAGAGCCAGGGCGGCTCGGGCGGGTCGACGGCGACGAGCACCGGCGAGGTGCCCGGGACGACGGGGGAGCCGGTCGACTGCGAGGCGCAGCTGACCAAGGAGGACTGCCTCGCGCTCGACTGCATGCCGATCGAGGGCCAGGCGTTCGAGTTCGACGGAGCCATCTGGTGCCTGCACGACGCCAAGTCGTTCCTCGGCTGCCTGCCGCAGATGGGGTGCGACGACGCGATCACCACCGTCTGCAAGGGGCAGAACAACATCTACCAGCTGCCGAGCGGCTGCTTCCCCGAGAGCTACGAGACCTGCGAGCCGCCGCCGGATCCGGGCATGGACGGCTACCCGAGCTGTTGACGCGCCGACGCGGCCGGCGGGGACAACCCGACGGCCGCGTTCAGCGGAGGGGCGGCGCTGGGTCGCGCCTCCGCAGCATCACTCGCCCGTGACGTGGGCGCGCATGTACTCGCGGTTGAGCAGCTCGATCGCGTCGAAGCTGATCTCCTTGGGGCAGGCCTCGGAGCACTCGCGGTGGTTGGTGCAGGCGCCGAAGCCCTCGCGGTCCATCTGCTCGACCATGCGGAGCACGCGGCCGCGGCGCTCGACCTGGCCCTGCGGGAGCTTGACGAGGTGGCCGACCTTGGCGCCGGTGAACAGCATGGCCGAGGCGTTGGGGCAGGCGGCCACGCAGGCGCCGCAGCCGATGCAGGCGGCGTAGTCCATGGCCTCGTCGGCGTCCTTCTTGCCGATCGGGGTGGCGTTGGCGTCGACGGTGACTCCGGTGTTGACGGAGACGAAGCCGCCGGCGGCGACGACGCGGTCGAGCGAGGCGCGGTCGACCACCAGATCCTTGATGACGGGGAACGCCTTGGCGCGCCACGGCTCGATCGTGATGGTGTCGCCGTCCTTGTAGGTGCGCATGTGCAGCTGGCACGCGGTGGTGCCCTTGCGCGGGCCGTGCGGGCGGCCGTCGATGACCATCGAGCACGAGCCGCAGATGCCCTCGCGGCAGTCGTGATCGAAGGCGACCGGATCCTGGCCTTCCTTCGTCAGCTTGGCGTTGAGCACGTCGAGCATCTCGAGGAACGACATGTGCTCGTTCACACCCTCGAGCTTGTAGGTCTGCATCGACCCGGGCGTGTTGGCGCTCCGCTGGCGCCAGATCTGCAGGGTGAGGGTCATCGTCTTCGACATATCAGGCGTAGCTCCGGGTCGCGAGCTTGACGTTCTTGAACTCGAGCGGCTCCTTGTGCAGACGCGGGGCGCTGCCCTCGCCGGTGTACTCCCACACGGCCGCGTAGGAGTAGTTGGCGTCGTCGCGCAGCGCCTCGCCGTCAGGGGTCTGGTACTCCTCGCGGAAGTGGCCGCCGCACGACTCGTTGCGCTCGAGCGCGTCGAGGCACATGAGCTCGCCGAACTCGAGGAAGTCGGCGACGCGGCCGGCCTTCTCGAGCCAGGGGTTCAGCTCCTCGTTGTTGCCGGGCACGGCGACGTCGGACCAGAAGCGGGCGCGGATCTCGGGGATCCGCTGGAGCGCGGTCTTGAGGCCCTCGGCGGTGCGGCCCATGCCGCAGTAGTCCCACATGACGAGTCCGAGCTCGCGGTGGAACTCGTCGACGGTGGTGCGGCCCTTGATGCCGAGCAGGCGGGTGGTCTGCGCGCGCACGCCGGCGAGGCAGCGCTGGACCTCGGGGTGCTCGACGCCGATCTTCGGCAGCTTGGCCTGGGCGAGGTAGTTGCCGATCGTGTAGGGGATGATGAAGTAGCCGTCGGCCAGGCCCTGCATGAGCGCGCTGGCGCCGAGGCGGTTGGCGCCGTGGTCGGAGAAGTTTGCCTCGCCGAGCACGTGCAGGCCGGGGATCGTGCTCATGAGGTTGTAGTCGACCCACAGACCGCCCATCGTGTAGTGGACGGCGGGGAAGATCCGCATCGGCGTCTTGTAGGGATCTTCGCCGGTGATCCGCTCGTACATCTCGAACAGGTTGCCGTAGCGATCGGCGACGACGTTCTGGCCGAGGCGGCGGACGGCGTCGCCGAAGTCGAGGTAGACGGCCATCTTGCTCGGGCCGACGCCGCGGCCCTCGTCACACACGGCCTTGGCGGCGCGCGAGGCGACGTCGCGCGGGACGAGGTTGCCGAAGCTGGGGTAGCGGCGCTCGAGGTAGTAGTCGCGCTCTTCCTCGGGGATCTGCTCGGGGCGGCGCGCGTCGCCCTTCTGCTTGGGCACCCACACGCGGCCGTCGTTGCGCAGCGACTCGGACATCAGGGTGAGCTTCGACTGGTAGTCGCCGCTGACCGGGATGCAGGTCGGGTGGATCTGCGTGAAGCAGGGGTTGCCGAACCCGGCGCCGCGCTTGTAGGCGCGGAAGGTGGCGGTGACGTTGCTGCCCTTGGCGTTGGTCGACAGGTAGAAGACGTTGCCGTAGCCGCCGGTGGCCAGCACGACGGCGTCGCCGACCCACCCGCGCGTCTCGCCGGTGACGAGGTTGCGGGTGATGATGCCGCGGGCCACGCCGTCGATGACGACGAGGTCGAGCATCTCGTGGCGCGGGTACATCTTGACCTTGCCGGCGCCGATCTGGCGCTCGAGCGCCTGGTAGGCGCCGAGGAGCAGCTGCTGGCCGGTCTGGCCGCGGGCGTAGAAGGTGCGCGAGACCTGGGCCCCGCCGAACGAGCGGTTGGACAGCAGGCCGCCGTACTCGCGGGCGAACGGGACGCCCTGGGCGACGCACTGGTCGATGATGTTGACGCTGATCTGCGCGAGCCGATAGACGTTGGCCTCGCGCGCGCGGAAGTCTCCGCCCTTCACCGTGTCGTAGAAGAGGCGGTAGATGCTGTCGCCGTCGTTCTGGTAGTTCTTGGCGGCGTTGATGCCGCCCTGCGCGGCGATGCTGTGGGCCCGGCGCGGGCTGTCCTGGAAGCAGAAGCAGTCGACGTTGTAGCCGAGCTCGGCCAGGCTGGCCGCCGCCGAGGCGCCCGCGAGGCCGGTGCCGACCACGAGGATGTTGTACTTGCGCTTGTTGGCGGGGTTCACCAGCTTCATCTCGAAGCGGTGGCGGTCCCACTTGCCCTCGATCGGGCCGTCCGGGATTTTGGCGTTGAGATCCATGGCGGTGGCGGTGGGCGAGGGCGTTTAGAGGTGGACGAGGCCGGCCTGGACGGCGATCGGGAAGGAGATGTTGCCGAGCACGACGACGGCGGCGATGGCCCGACCGATGGTGATGTTGCGCTGGCGCGCGTCGAGCCCCTTGGACAGGCCGAGCGTGTGCAGCATGCTGGCGACGGCGTGGCTGAGGTGCATGGCCAGCAGCAGCTGGGCCACCAGGTAAGTGCCGGCGATGAGGGGGTTCGTGAAGCCGCGCACGAACATGCTGTAGACGTCGTGGCGGACCATCTCCGGCGGCAGCTTGGCCAGCAGCTGCTCGTTGTCGTTGCGCACCCACGTCTGCGTGGCGACGTCGAGGACCTCGTGGAGGTTGAAGTCGGCCGGGTTGGTGGCGCCGATCGTGAAGTGCAGCAGGTGGTAGACGATGAACGCCAGGACCACGAGGCCGCTCAACAGCATGAAGCGCGCGGCGGGGGTGGTGACGCGGTAGCGCCGCGGCACGGCGTAGGCCTGCGGGCGCGCCTCGTTGTTGATCTTCTTCAGGCGCAGCGCGGCGAGGACGTGCAGCACGAGGCTGACGAGCAGGACGGCGCGCACGCCCCACAGCAGCGCAGGCGTGCCCTTGAGGGTCTGCGCGTAGTGGTTCATGGTGTCGGGCCCGAGATAGATCTGCAGGTTGCCGAGCATGTGCACGACGAGGAACCCGACCAGGATCACGCCGGTGACGGCCATGACGATCTTGGCGCCAATCGTGGATTGGGCGAGGGTGCTCAGGCGTCCGGGCCGCTTCGCGTCTGTCATGAGAGTGTCCGGTTGAAGCCCAGGGCACCGGCGCGGAACCGCGAGATCGCGGAGGAAGGCCGTTCGCCGGTCCTGGACGCAAGGGGCAGATAGCACAGTCGCACGGCGTTGGCTTTGTCAAAGCGCGGTCCGCGGTCGTGTGCATGCGCAAGCGCCAGCGCACCGCGCGGACGGCCTGGACGGCGCGCGACGAGGGCGCAGGCGACCGGCGGGACAGCCCGTCGCGGCGCCGACGGCATGCGAGGCGGTGCGCCCGGCCTCAGTGGACGCGGATGCGCTCGGCGGGGGTCCAGCTCAGCTCGAAGTGGCCGAGCATCACCGGCTCGTTGTGGCGGAGGCGGACGACGCTGTGCGAGGGACCCTCGGTCTCGTGGCCGGGGCGCACGCCGTTGGTGCTGGCGAGGTCGTAGACGAGGAGAGAGTTGGGGCCCTCCTCGGTGACGAGGGCGTGGACGCGGGACAGGTTGCGGCCCGAGCCGGCGAGCGAACATCGATCGCTGTAGCGGCCGATGAGGAGTCCGCGCTGCAGCTGCTCGCTGTCGACCTCGAGCTCCCGCGAGGCCTCGGCGCCGCGCTGTGACTTGGACTTGAGCGAGCGCAGGCGGAGGATGCCGCGCGGCTGCGGCCTGGCCTCGACGTCGATCGGGCGATAGCCGCCGAGCTGGGCGACGCTGGGTTCGGCCATCGCCGAGATGGCGAGGCGGATCCCGCCGCCGTCGCGGTCGATGCCGGTGAGGCGCTGGAACGCCTGATCGGTGGTGCCCTCGAGCAGCGACAGCCCGGCGGGACCGCCGGGAAGCACGACCAGGCCGGTGCGTCCGAACGACAGCGCCACGTGACCGAGCGCCGAGAAGCCGGGCACCCGCTTGCCGTCGGCGAGGACGATGCCGGCGCGGCCGCCGAGATCGTAGCCCCGCAAACGAAGGGCACCTTGCCCGGGCCACGCGGTGAGCAGGATATGGCGCAGGCTGACGCGGGAGTCGTGCGGGATCGAGAGGGTACAGCGGTTGTGACGGCCGAATACGAGGGCGTAGGGTAGGCTCTCGGGGCGCCGGATGGCGCGCTGCCCGACCGGGAAGCCGAGCTCGTTGGTGACGACCACCAGGGTGTCACCGGTCGGTGTGCTACGGACCATCTCGGCGACCACGCCGCGAGCCCGCCCGAATACATCGATGAGGTCGATCGGCCGTGTGTCGCCCCGCAGATCGGCGTCGATATCGCGATCACTCTCGTCGTCGTCCGCGGCCAGGGGGCTCATCGCGCGGTCGTACGGGTCGGGCCGTTTGCTGCTCACGGACCAGCAGCGTAAGCGACGGTGGCCGCGAGCGCTATGCAAATTGTCGCCGCGGGCCGGGCTCCTGCTGGGCGGCTGCACGGGCCCTGGGGGCGGAAACAGCCGAGCGGGCGGAGCCCGCGACGGGTCCGAGGTGCGCCGGCTCCGACGCCCGTCGCCTTACAATTCTCACGTGCCGAGACGGTCTATACGCAAGAACCCGGGGGAGGCCGGCCCGACCTGTCCCGAGAGATGATCGAGACCCGCGTGGATGGCCCCAGAGCGGCACGCAGGGCCACAGGGCCTCGCGCTCGCATGTGAGCTCGCGTCCGTTGACGACCCCGATCTCGCGTGGTAGATGCCCGCCGCTTCTCGGATCTGCCAGCGCGCTCGCCAGAGCCGCCGGATTCCCTCGGGCCGAAGAACTTGCGGCCCGCCGGCGGCCCCGGTCGCGCCAGGCCGCCTTCGCATCCCCGGCCGGAGGCGGCTCCCGCACTTCGGCCCCGAAAAAGCTCCACGGCCCCATGCACGCACCTCTCATCGCCGCAGCAGCCGCTCCCGTCGTCGACATCGACGGCACGATCTTCATCCAGGCGGGCATCTTCCTCCTGTTGATGGCGATCCTCTATCCGCTGTTGTTCAAGCCGTGGCTGGCCACACAGGCCCGGCGCGAGCAGGCGATCACCGGCACGACCGCCGCGGCGACGGATCTCCGGGCCCGCGCCGACGAGGAGGGGCGTCGCTACGAGCACCGCCTCGCCGAGGCCCGCGCCCGGGCCGCCGGGATCCGCTCCGACGCGGTCAAGGGCAGCGAGGCCGAGCGCCAGCGCCAGCTCGCCGAGGCGCGCGCCGCCGCGACCGGCGAGTCCGAGGTGCTGCGCGAGCGACTGGCCCACGAGGCCGAGGCGGCGCGCACAACCCTGGCGACGCGGGTCGAGGATCTGGCCCAGGACATCGCCACCAAGCTGCTCGGGAGGACGGTGTGACCGTGCGTCGCGCGCTTCATCAGGTTCATGCCCTCACCAGCCTCGCCGTTGGTTCCTTCATCTGTCTGATCGGACAGGCGGCGTCGGCGTCGCCCGCCCACGGCGAGCCGGCCGGCCATGAGGCCGCCGAAGCCGCCGCCGGCGCCGTGCGGGCCGCCGAGCACGGGGGGCACCACGCCGGGATCACCTGGTTCAACTGGCCCAACGCCGAGGACCACCGCGTCGGCCTGGTCTACCTGCTCATCAACTTCCTGGTGCTGGCGTTCCTGCTGCACCGGCTCATCATCCGCAAGCTGGTCGCCGACAACGCGACGCGCCACGAGGCGATCAAGACCCAGGTCACGGCGGCGCAGCAGGCGATGTCCGAGGCCGAGTCGGTGCTGTCGGAATACAAGCGGCGGATCGACCGCCTCGACCAGGAGACGCGCGAGATCCTCGAGCAGGCCCGCGTCGGCGCCGAGGCCGACCGCCAGCGCCTGCTCACCGAGGCGCGCGCCGAGGTCGAGCGCTTCAAGACCCAGGCGATGGCCTCGGCCCAGCGCGAGGTCCAACTGCGCCGGCAAGAGGTCGAGACCGAGGTCCTCGACCGCGCGATCTCGCGAGCCGAGGAGATCCTGCGCGCCCGCTTCACCGACGCCGACCAGTCGCGTCTGGTCGACGACTACGCGGTCGAGGTCGTGAACGGCCGCCCGGCCGCCTGAGACCCGCTTCCCCGAAACCACTCCAGGACGAGCCCACATGATCCCCGGCAGCCTTGCCCGTCGTTACGCCCGCGCGCTCCTCCAGCTCGCGGACACGCCGATCCAGCGCGAGATCTTCGGCCGCGACATCGCCAGCTTCGTCCGCGCCGCGACCCTGCAGGAGCCGAACAAGCCGTCGCTGCTGACGGTGCTCGAGTCGGGCGCGTACCTCGTGCCCGAGCGCCGCGCGGTGCTGCAGCGGGTCATCGAGCGCATGTCGCTCGACGCGGTCGTCGGCAAGTTCCTGCTGTTCGTGTTCGAGCGCGGCCGGATCGCCGGCGTGCCGCAGATCGCCCGGCAGTACGCCGAGATGTCGGACGCGCTGTCCGGGCGCGTGCACGCCAAGCTGACCTCGGCGCGGCCGCTCCCGACCGACGCCGTCAACAAGATCAAGGCGGCGCTCGAGCGCGCCACCGGCAAGACCATCCTCCTCGAGTCCGCCGTCGACCCCGAGCTCATCGGCGGCGTCGTCACCCAGGTCGGCAGCGTCGTCTACGACGGCAGCCTGAAGACCCAGCTCGGCAACCTCCGCACCTCCCTCCGCGGCTAGCCTCCGGCTGTCCGCGTCTTTGTCACCCCATCGATCCCATCTTCAGGTCCAGCCCGTCCCGGCGGACCGCGCGAGCGCACCATGGATATCAGAGCCGACGAGATCAGCCGCATCATCAAGGAGCAGATCCAGGGCTACGAGACCAAGGTCTCCGTCGAGGAGACCGGCACCGTCCTGACGGTGGGCGACGGTATCGCCCGCGTGTACGGCCTCGACAACGCGATGGCCGGCGAGCTGCTCGAGTTCCCCCACGGCGTGAAGGGCATGATCCTGAACCTCGAGGAGGGCAACGTCGGCGTCGCGCTCCTCGGCAACGACCAGCTCATCAAAGAGGGCGACGTCGTCAAGCGCACCAAGACGATCATGAGCGTGCCGGTCGGCGAGGCGCTGATCGGTCGCGTGGTCAACGCCATCGGCGAGCCGATCGACGGCGGCGCGCCGCTCACCGGCGCCGAGATGAAGGTCGTCGAGGTCAAGGCGCCGGGCATCATCACCCGCAAGAGCGTGCACGAGCCGATGCAGACCGGCCTCAAGGCCATCGACTCGATGATCCCGATCGGCCGCGGCCAGCGCGAGCTCATCATCGGCGACCGCCAGACCGGCAAGACCGCGATCGCGATCGACACGATCATCAACCAGCGCGGTCAGAACATGATCTGCGTGTACGTGGCGATCGGTCAGAAGCAGTCGACGGTCGCCATGGTGGTCGACCGCCTGCGCCGCGAGGGCGCGATGGACTACACCATCGTCGTCGCCGCGACCGCGTCGGAGTCGGCGCCGCTGCAGTTCCTGGCGCCGTACACCGGCGTCACCATCGGCGAGTTCTTCCGCGACCGCGGCGGCCACGCCCTGCTGGTGTACGACGACCTGTCGAAGCAGGCCGTCGCGTACCGCCAGCTGTCGCTGCTGCTGCGCCGCCCGCCGGGCCGCGAGGCGTACCCGGGCGACGTGTTCTACCTGCACAGCCGCCTGCTCGAGCGCGCGTGCAAGCTGTCCGACGCCGAGGGCGCCGGCTCGCTGACGGCGCTGCCGATCATCGAGACCCAGGCCGGCGACGTGTCGGCGTACATCCCGACCAACGTCATCTCGATCACCGACGGCCAGATCTTCCTCGAGTCGAACCTCTTCTACCAGGGCATCCGTCCCGCGGTGAACGTCGGCATCTCGGTGTCACGCGTCGGTGGTGCGGCGCAGGTGGCGGCGATGCGGCGCTACGCCGGCCCGCTGCGCCTGTACCTGGCGCAGTACCGCGAGCTGGCCGCGTTCTCGCAGTTCGCGTCCGACCTCGACAAGGCGACCCGCGACACGCTGGCCCGCGGTCAGCGGCTCACCGAACTGCTCAAGCAGGACCAGTACCAGCCGCTGTCGGTCGCGCAGCAGGTCGTGTCGATCTTCGCCGGCACCCGCGGACACCTCGACGAGCTCGAGCTCGGCGAGGTCCGCGACTTCGAGCGCAAGCTGCACGCGTGGATGAAGGACCACCGCGCCGACGTGATCGAGCTGGCGACCACGGCCTCGAAGAAGCCCGAGCTGGCCGAGCTCGACACCAAGCTCGAGGCGGCGATCGTGGCCTTCAAGGCCGAGTACCTGAAGGATCCCGCGCGCAAGCAGGGGAAGGCATGACATGGCCAACCTGAAGGAGATCCGCAGCCGGATCACGACGGTCAAGAACACCCGCAAGATCACCTCGGCGATGAGCCGGATCGCCGCGGCGCGCCTGGTGAAGGCGCAGCAGGCGGCCATGGGCGCGCGGCCGTACGGCGAGCGGCTCGATCAGGTGGTCGGCTCGCTGGTCGCCAGCCTCGGCGGCGAGAGCGAGGGCGAGGAGGGCGCGGCGCACCCGCTGCTGCTCAAGCGCAGCGGCAACGGGCGCGTGGTGATCGTGCACATCACGGCCGATCGCGGCCTCGCTGGCGGCTTCAACGCCAACATCAACCGCGCCGTGGTGAACTTCATCCGCAAGGAGCGCGAGGCCGGCAACGACGTCGTGCTGCTGACGGTCGGCAAGAAGGGCCGCTCGTTCTTCCAGCACAGCAATCAGCGGATCGTCCGCCACCACGACGCGCCGACGCTCGCCGACCTCGTGGTCAAGGCCAAGGCGATCGCGTCCGAGGTGATGGCGATGTTCACCGGCGGCAAGGAGGGCGGGGACACCGACCTGCCGCAGGTCGACCGGGTGTACTTCGCCTACAACTACTTCAAGAACGTGCTGACGCAGCAGCCGCGGATCGAGCAGCTGCTGCCGTTCGAGTCGCGCGAGATCGTCAACGACGAGCGCGTGCTGCCGGTGCTCGAGCCCGGGCGCGACGCGCTGCTCGGGCACCTGCTGCCGATCGCGGTCGAGTCGCGGCTGCAGCAGGCGTTCTTCAACTCGATCGCCGGCGAGATCGCCGCCCGTCGCACCGCGATGGACTCGGCGTCCGACAACGCGACCCAGCTCATCCGCGAGCTGACGCTGTTCTACAACCGCGAGCGCCAGGCCGCGATCACCAAGGAACTCATGGAGATCATCGGCGGCGCCGAGGCCCTCAAGGGCTAGCCGGGCCGCACGGCCCCTGCGCCTCCTGAACTTCCGCCAGTCTTCTCGGCCCGCCGGGCCGCTTTCCGGAGCACCATGTCGAATCTGCCGCCTCCGCCGTCCAACCCGCCTGTCCCCAAGGCCAGCATCTTCAACACCCCCGCGTCCTTCCTCGGCGGCGCCAAGCCGGCGAGCGGCGCCGGTCCGCAGAGCGCGGCGCCGGGCGTCAACACCGGCAAGATCACGCAGGTCATCGGCCCGGTCGTCGACGTCGAGTTCACGGGCTCGCTGCCCGAGGTGAACACGGCGCTCAAGCTCACCAACCCGCGCATCAGCGACCGCGCGGACAACCTCACCCTCGAGGTCGCGCAGCACCTCGGTGAGCGCACGGTGCGGACGATCGCCATGGACACGACCGACGGTCTGGTCCGCGGCATGGAGGTCCGCGACACGGGCAAGCCGATCATGATGCCGGTCGGCAAGGCCGTGCTCGGCCGCATCATGAACGTCACCGGCGACCCGGTCGACGAGCAGGGCCCGATCGAGACGAGCGAGTTCCGCCCGATCCACCGCGCGGCCCCGCCGTTCACCGAGCAGAGCACCAAGGCCGAGGTCCTGGTCACCGGCATCAAGGTCATCGACCTGCTCGCGCCCTACCGCCGCGGCGGCAAGATCGGCCTGTTCGGCGGCGCCGGCGTCGGCAAGACGGTGCTCCTGATGGAGCTCATCAACAACGTCGGCAAGAAGTTCGGCGGCTACTCGGTGTTCGCCGGCGTCGGCGAGCGCACCCGCGAGGGCAACGACCTCTACTTCGAGATGATGGAGTCGAAGGTCATCGAGGCCGACTGGGACGAACACACCCGCAAGGTCCACAAGGTCGACAGCGACAGGAGCAAGGTCGCGCTGGTCTACGGGCAGATGAACGAGCCCCCGGGCGCGCGCGCCCGCGTGGCCCTCAGCGCGCTGGCCCAGGCGGAGTACTTCCGCGACGAGATGGGCCAGGACCTGATGCTCTTCATCGACAACATCTTCCGCTTCACGCAGGCGGGCTCCGAGGTGTCGGCGCTCCTCGGTCGTATCCCCAGCGCGGTCGGTTACCAGCCGACGCTGGCGACCGAGATGGGCGGCCTGCAGGAGCGCATCACGACGACCAGCAAGGGCTCGATCACCTCGGTGCAGGCGATCTACGTGCCCGCCGACGACCTCACCGACCCGGCCCCGGCGACCGCGTTCACCCACCTCGACGCGACCACGGTGCTCAGCCGCGCGCTCACCGAGATCGGCATCTACCCGGCCGTCGACCCGCTCGACTCCACCAGCACGATCCTCACCCCCGAGGTCGTCGGCCAGGAGCACTACGAGACCGCGCGCAAGGTCCAGCAGATCCTCCAGAAGTACAAGGAGCTGCAGGACATCATCAAGATCCTCGGCATGGACGAGCTCTCGGAAGAGGACAAGCTCACCGTCGCCCGCGCGCGCAAGATCCAGAAGTTCCTCAGCCAGCAGTTCGACGTCGCCAAGGTGTTCACCGGCAACGACGGCGTCCAGGTCGAGCTCTCCGACACGATCCGCAGCTTCCGCGAGATCGTCGAGGGCAAGCACGACAACCTGCCCGAGGACGCCTTCTACATGGTCGGCGGCATCAACGACGCGATCGCCAAGGCCAAGCGCCTGGCCGAGGAACAGGCCGCGAAGGCCGAGGCTGCGCGGAAGGCCGCCGGCTGAGCCGGGAGTCCACCGTCATGGCCGACACCACGATCAAGCTCGACATCCTCACGCCGCTGGGCCCCAAGCGCCACGGCGTGGTGGTCCCCGGGGTCGAAGTCCCCGGCCTCCTCGGCGAACTCGGGGTGTTGCCCGAGCACGTCCCGTTCATCACGCCGATCGTCCCCGGCGTGGTCCGCTTCCGCGACGGCGGCGACTCGGTCCGGATCGCCGTCGGCGCCGGGTTCCTCGAGGTGACCCGCGACAACCGCGTCGTCATCCTCGTCGAGCGCGCGCTCGAGGTGTCCGAGATCGACGCCAACAAGGCCCGCGACGAGCTCAAGCGCGTCCAGGCCGACCTGTCGCACGACCTCGGCTCGATCGACGCCGCCGAGCACCGCAAGCTGGTCACCGAGCAAGGTTGGCTCGAGGCCCAGATCCGCGCGACGGCTCCCTGAGCGGTGAGGACAGCCGACGAGACCGCGTGCGAGCGAAGGCTCGCCGCGGTCTTCGCCGTTTCGTGGGCCGCGCCGCGAGCGGCGAGCCAGCGACGAGACGGCGCGAGCGAGGCCGCCGCGGTCTTCGCCGTTTCCGTGGGCCGCGTGCCGCCGACGAGACAGCGGCGAGCGGTCGACGCGGCGCTGACGAGACAGGGGCGAGCGGCGGCGCGGAGGCGCAGTTCGCTACGTCGCTCGTCGGGAGGCGAGGGCGCGCTGCGCCTCGCTCCGCGGCCGCAGCTATCCTGACGAGGTTGGTCGGCAGGCGAGCTATGCTGACGAGGCCGGTCGGCAGGCGAGGGGTACCTCGACGACAGGCCCGATCGGACAGGCCTTTATATGCATGTCTGTCCGAACAGGCCCGAAAAGACAGGCCGGTTCGGACAGGTCCGTTCTGACAGGGCTACTGCAGCGGCGCGGCCGCGGCTTCCACCACCGGCGCAGGGGCCCGGCGCACGTTGCGGGCCGGGGCGACGCGCTCGGGCACGTCGACGAGCCCGCGCAGGAGCTCCTGGACGAGCGCCTCGTAGCGCAGGCCGGCGGCGCGGGCGACCCGGGCGACCACGCCGACGCGGCGCAGGTCGGGGCAGGGCTCGGCCTCGAGGACGACCTCGTTGTGGCGCGGGTGGACGAGGATGTCGACGCGGGCGACCCCGCGGACGAGGCCGAGCGCGCGGGTGGCGTGCTCGGCGAGGTTGCCGATGCCCTTGAGCTGGCTGCGGGTGAGGCCCGGGGGGCAGGTCATGGCGCGGATCTGCGCCAGATCGCCGGCCTCGCGCACGACCTCCATCGCGCCGAGGACCTTGCCGTGCAGCAGCACGACCTGGACTTCGCGGCCGAGGACGGCGCGCTCGAGCAGCATCTCCCCGGAGTCGGCGTCGGCGGTCTCCGTGGCGCGAGCGACCGAGTCGGCGTCGGCGAGCAGGCGCACGCCGGCCGCGTGGCTGCCGCGACGCGGCTTGAGGACGCAGGGCCAGCCGAGCAGGCCGATGGCGTGCCGGCTCGGCGGTTCGGCGCCGCCGAGGGCCACGGTCGTCGGCACGGGGAGGCTGTGATAGGCCAAGATCTGGCGCGCGCG
>NZ_JAIRAU010000026.1 GCF_020073745.1 Nannocystis pusilla | reverse complement strand
ACGGAGGCGTGACGCCGACGTCGCCGACCGGGATCGCGTCGACGATGGCGACCGGTTCGGACTCCGACGGGACCGCGACCGATGCGCCGACCACGACCGAGGGCACCGACAGCGCGGGCCCGAGCACGGGCGAACCGACCGGCTCCACCGGCACGCCCGCCAGTTGCAACACGCTCACCGTCGATCCGCCCGAGGTCACGATCATGATCGACAACGGCGTGCACGCGCCGGCGCAGCTCAACGCGTTCTGCGACGGCGCGCCGGTGACGGCGACGTGGTCGGCCGACGCCAGCTACATCGCCTCGGTCGACGAGAAGGGCCTCGTCGAGGCGGGCGGGCAGTACGGCGGCCAGCTCGTGGTCCAGGCGCTGCACGGCAACAAGACCGCGGAGGCGACGGTCAACGTGTTCCTCAAGGTCGACCTCGTGCCGCCCGAGATCACCGAGGCCGACAAGGCGATCCTCGACGGCGCGACGATGCCCGACACCGCGGTCCTGTCGTACCCCTACGACGGCACCGTGTTCCCCAAGGGCCTCGCGCCGGCCGAGCTGATGTGGCACGGCAGCACGCCGGGCGACAAGTACCTGGTGCGCTACAGCGGCCAGTTCGTCGACGCCAAGATCTACACGCTGGCCGAGCCGCCCTCGCGGCACACCATCACCAAGCCGCTGTGGGTCCAGATCTCCGAGTCGAGCTCGGGCCTGCCGCTCAACCTCGACGTCCACCGCCTGCCGGCCGGGCAGGCCGCGGCGTTCGTGCTCGCCGACGACACGTGGACGATCGCGTCGGAGAAGCTGATCGGCTCGGTGTACTACTGGGCCAACAGCCTCGGCCGCGTGCTCCGCATCAACCCCGGCGCCGACGCCCCCGAGGACTTCCTGCTGGCCGCCGGCTACGACGGCTGCAGCACCTGCCACTCGGCCTCGGCCAACGGCACGCGCATGATCATCGGCGGCGACATCGACGTGACGACCTGGGACCTCGTCAACAACGTGCCGCTGTTCTCGACCACGTCCGTCGGCAAGCCGGTGCGCAACTGGGCGATGCCGGCGATCTCGCCCGACGGCACGGTGGTGATCGAAAACGGCGAGACCAACCTGCCGGGCCCGCCCGGCGGCCAGCCCGGCATGTGGGACGCGCTGACCGGCGCCAAGCTGATGGGCACCGGCATCGACGACCTCATCCTCAACATGCCGACGTTCTCGTCCGACGGGCGCAAGATCGCCTACGTCGATCACAACACGCACTCGCTGATGACGCTCGACTACGACGCCGTCGCCCGCACCGCCAGCAACCCGGTCCAGCTGGTCGAGCCCGGGCCCGACGCCACCTTGAACGGGATCGTCTTCCCGAGCATGACGCCCGACGGGCGCTACGTCATCTACCACCGCGGCGCCTACCCGGCGATGCTCGACACCCGCAACGGCACGAGCGACATGTTCCTCGCCAGCGTCGAGCAGCCGGGCACGGAGATCCGGCTGGGCGCCGGCAACGGCGACGACTACGGGTTCTACGCCGGCGACCGCGACCGCCACTGGAACTACGAGCCGACGTTCGCGCCGCGGGCCTCGGGCGGCTACAACTGGGCCGTGTTCACCTCGCGCCGCACCTTCGGCAACAAGCTCGAGGGCGGCAAGGACGCGGTCAAGCAGCTGTGGCTGGTGGCCATCGACGAGAACCCGCAGCCGGGCGTCGACCCGAGCCACCCCGCGTTCTGGCTGCACGGCCAGGACGTGAACACGCTCAACATGCGCGGCTTCTGGGTCCACAAGAACGACGACCCGGGCGGCTGAGTTCGCGTGTTGCTCGTGCTCGCCGCGCCGGCCGCGTATGCTGCCGGCGATGGACGAGCACGCGCTGTCCGAGCTGTGTGACGGCCTCGAGGCGCTGATCCGGCGCCTCCACCCCGACGGCCCGCGCCTCGACCTCACGGCGGCGCGGGCCGAGTTCGCGACGGCGCTGGCCGCCATCGACGACGCGGCCAGCCACGACCTCTCGGCCGCCTCCGAGGGCAGCCTGACCCGCGCCGATGCCCTGCGGATCCGCAGCGCCAAGTTCGTCGCCTCGCTGCTGCCGCCGGGCATGTTCGCCGACCCGAGCGTGCGCCGCGAGGTCGGCCGCACCGCCCGCGCGCTCGCCCAGGCCGCCCTCGGGCCGCTCGCGCCGAGCCGCTGGCTCGACCGCGGCTGATGTTTTTAGGAGCATGTCCAAGAGAGAATGTCGAAAAAGACATGCCCCGATGGGCATGTCTGCTCGGACATGATGAAAGGTGCAGGCGCCGGCGTCACCCGGACGCGGCGACGCGGGCGGCCGCGCGCGCCCTGGCCTCGGCGGCCAGACGGGTCTTGACGCCGGCCCACGAGCAGATCGGGCAGACCTTGGGGTCGTGGCCGCGGGCCGGGCAGTGCTCGCGGCCGAAGTAGATGATCTGCAGGTGGAGCTTGGCCCACGCCTCGGGCGGCCACAGCGCCTTGAGGTCGGCCTCGGTCTTCTCGACGGTGGTGCCGTCGGACAGGCCCCAGCGGGCGGCGAGCCGGTGGATGTGGGTGTCGACCGGGAACGCCGGCACGCCGAACGCCTGGATCATGACGACGCTGGCGGTCTTGTGGCCGACCCCCGGCAGGGCCTCGAGCGCGGCCATGTCCTTCGGGACATGTCCTCCGTGCCGCTCGAGCAGCAGCTGCGACAGCCGGCGGATGTTCTTGGCCTTGGCCGGCGCGAGGCCGCAGGTGCGGATGAGGGCCAGGATCTCGGCCTCGGACAGGCGCGCCATCGCCTCGGGCGTGGGCGCGCGGCGGAACAGCTCGGGCGTGACGAGGTTGACCCGCGCGTCGGTGGTCTGCGCCGACAACACCACGGCCACCAGCAAGGTGAAGGGGTCGCCGTGGAGCAGCGGGACCGCGGGCTGGGGATAGAGGCGGTCGAGGACGGCCTGGATCTTGAGGGCCTTTTCGCTGCGCTTCATGTCGGTTCGCGTGGGCCCAGCCTACTCCAAACGCGGGCGAAATCGAACATCCGGGCCAGATCCGCGGCAAACGGCCCCCACCAGGCCGCCGGGCCCCCGGGCGGACGGCGAATTCTCGCCGAGGACGGGCCGTTTTCGTACAATCGGCGCCATGCTCTCGACCCCCCGCCTCGCCCTCGTCCTCGCCGCCGTGAGCCTGGGTTGCAACCCGACCACGTCGGGCGGCACGACCCCGCCCCCCGACAACGCCAACACCGGCGCCGGCGGCCCGACGATCGGGGGTCCCCCGCCGGAGGGCGGCGGCGCCGCGGCGGCCGACCCGCAGAACCCGGGCGGCGCCGCCGGCACCACCGACCCGGGCGCCGGCACCGACGGCGCGGGCACCGGGGTGGTGGCGGGCTCGCCGAACGACACGCGCTTCCTGGCCCCCGAGATCTCGCACTCGAAGGGCGTGGCCGGCGGCGTGGTGGTGCTGTTCCCCCGCATCATCCCCAGCGCGATCGCGGCCGAGAACCAGAACTACGCCCAGGCGGTCCAGCAGAAGATGAAGCAGCTGGTCGAGAAGGCGCTGCCGGGGCGCCCGATCGACGTGCGCCCGTCGCCCGAGCGCGTGTGCCCCAAGGCCGGCTGCGAGGCGATGTCGATCGGGGTGCTGTTCACGCGCCAGAACAACTCGTGCATCGCGGTGGCGCTGGTCAACGCGCCCGGGGTGTCGACCACCAAGATGGTCCCGTGGGGCGGCGAGGTCACGCTCAAGGCCGACCCGATCCAGTTCCGCGATCCGCCCGAGAACTTCGTGACGATCAAGGACTACACCAACTGCGACCAGCTGGTGGTCGAGATGGGCAAGCAGGACAGCTTCGTCGAGGCGGCCCTGCGCGCCGCCGCCGGCCCGAGCCCGAGCGCCACGGCGACCACGCCCGCGGCCCCGAACACGCCGGCCGCGTCCGGCAACATCACGGCCAAGCCGAGCGGGAAGTAGCGCCGTGCGGATCCTTCACACGATGCTGCGCGTCGGCGACCTCGAGCGGTCGCTGGCGTTCTACACCGAGGTGCTCGGCATGCGCCTGCTGCGGCGCCGCGACTACCCCGACGGCCGCTTCACCCTGGCGTTCGTCGGCTACGGCGACGAGGCCGACACCGCCGTGCTCGAGCTGACCCACAACTGGGACACGTCGTCCTACGAGCTCGGCACCGGCTACGGCCACATCGCCCTCGAGGTCGAGGACGCCGCGGCCGCCTGCGCGTCGATCCGCGCCCGCGGCGGCAAGGTCGTGCGCGAGGCCGGGCCGATGAAGCACGGCACCACCGTGATCGCGTTCGTCGAGGACCCCGACGGCTACAAGGTCGAGCTCATCGAGCGCAAGACCTGACGGGTGTTCGCCGAGACATGTCCGCGAGGGCATGTACCGGAGAGCATGCTCGAAGGGACATGCCCCTCCGAGCATGAGCCGAGTGGCCGGATTCGGTGCTCCAGGTCGGCGGTGCCGGTCGCGCTCCTCGCGGAGGTTGTCGCAGAGGTCGCGGAAGGCCGCGCTGGAGCCCGCGGTCGTGAGCCCCGGCGAGCGGCCTTTGCGGGGCCGTGGTAGGATGCCGGAGCAGATGGCGCACGGACCCCGCATCTGGCGAATCTGGCCGATGTTGGCCGCTCTCGGCCTGCCGCTCGCTCTGCCGGGGCGGGCGTCCGCGGCCGACGAGGCGATCCTCGTCGAGTTCCACTACACGCCGGTGCCCGACGTGCAGATGGCGATCTGGCTCGAGGACCGGGACGGCCGGCACGTGCGCGACGTCCTCGTCACCCAGGCGACCGGCAAGTACGGCATCGGCAACCGCCCCGGCCGCTGGGACTTCGTGTCGAGCTGGCGCGCGCCCTACGGGCCGCGGCCGTCGGTGCTGCCGATCTGGGCCCACCGCAGCGGCGCGAGCTACCCGCGAATCGTCTTCTTCGACCAGGAGCCGCTCGACCAGGAGTCGCTCGGCTGGCACGAGAACAGCAGCACCGCCGAGAGCTACTTCTGCATCCCGCTCACGCCCGAGGCGAACCAGACGGTCGTGGTCGACACCATGACCTGCCCCTCGCCGAAGAACTTCAGCACCGACAAGGGCCGCTTCGACCCCGAGGGCGGGCGGAGCGTCTACCCGCCGCGCAACGACCTGATCGTCTTCGACGGCATGCTCGACTCGCCGGATGCGAAGGAGTACAGCGGCATCAACAAGCTCGACTCGGTCACCGCTGCCACCCCGGTCGGCGACAAGGAGGAGTTCGCCGCCTTCTTGATCCCGGCGGACGTGGTCGCTCGCGGGCCGATCACCGCCTACGCCGAGGTCAGCCTCGAGCACGACGAGAACGCCCAGTTCGACTTCGACCGCGAGGACGACCACTACGTCGACCCGCGGCTCGACCAGTACGGCGTCGAGTACCTCGGCCAGCCCTCGGTCGTGTACGCGGTGAGCTTCGATCCGCGCGAGCGCGGCTTCACCGGCACCGACGCCTACGCCGGCTACGGCGACTGGAACGGGGCCTCCGGCGCGCTCCACCCGCCGGACGCGACGATCAGCGAGGACGGCGGGAGCGGGGCCGACCGGCTGCGGCTGATGACCAAGAACGGCGACACGTTCCGCTGGGGCGTGTTCTCGTACGGCAGCGAGGGCGTCGTCGACACCGACGGCGACGGCTGGGACGGGAGCTGCAGGTTCCACGACCTCGCGCCCGTCACCGACCTGGAGCCCGAGGTCCTCGCGTTCGACCGCGTGCGCCTCAGCTTCACCGTCCCGGAGCAGGACGACCCCGACACGTTCTCGAGCGTGAAGATCCGCCACATCACCGGCGAGGACATGACGTGGACCCCGGAGGTGTTCGACGCCGCCCACGAGCTGCCGCCGATCGACATCAGCGGGCTTTCGCCGTTCGGCCGGCCGAGCAGCGTCGAGATCGGCCAGCTCTGGGGCGACTACACCTACCAGTTCGCGGTCCTCTACGAGGACAGGTGCACCAACCGCAGCACGATCGCCACGACCAGCGTGACCACGCCGGCGCAGCAGTTCCAGACGGTCGACTCGTTCTGCTTCGTCGCCACCGCCGCCTTCGGCGCGCCGTGGGCGGCCCAGGTCGCCGCGCTGCGGGCGTTCCGCGACGCCTGGCTCAAGCCGTCGGCCACCGGCGCCGACCTGGTGCGCTTCTACTACGCCCACAGCCCGCCGCTCGCCCGCGTGATCGCCGGCGAACCGCTGCTCCGCGGCCTCGCTCGCGTCGTCCTCCAGCCGGTCGCCGACGCGGCCCGGGTGGCCACGGCGCCGGCCGGGTGAGAGTCGGATGAACCATGAGACATGTCCGTGCGGGCATGTCTCGAAGCGCAGCTAGATCTGGTAGTCGCTGTTGTAGGTGAAGGCCTGCTTGCCCTTCTTGAAGCGGCGCTTCTCGAAGGCCTTGACGACGCAGTCGGCGAACGGCGCGTTGCCCTTGTGCGACTTGAGATGGGCGTCGAGCTTGCCGCTGCCGCCCTCGACCTCGACGGCGACGCGGACCAGCTCCTTGGCGGCCTCGTGCTGGTCGGCGCAGCGGCGGACGTCGCTGGCGAGCGCGCCGAAGAACTCCTTGCGCTCCTCGTCGGTCGACTGGACCAGCTGGGCCGGCGCGCTCTTCTTGTGCGGCTTGTCGTGCTCGTCGTCGTCCGGCTTGTGCGGCTTCTTCTTCGGCTCGTCTTCCTTCTTGGCCGGAGGCGGCTCGCCGGTGCTGCCGTCCTCGCCGGTGCCGGCGGCCGCGGGCACGGGGGCCGGGGTCACGACGGTCGGCGGCGGCGGCTCGTCGGGGTCGGTCGCCGCCTCGGGCTCGCGGTTCAGCAGGTAGTAGACGAGGCCGCCGAGGCCGAGGACCACCAGCAGGAGCAGCCCGGCGAGCAGGCGGTAGGGGTTCGGGCGCGCCGAGAAGTTGCTCGGCTCGTCGTCGACCTGCGTCGCGGGGGCGAGGTCGGACGGGCGGTGCCTGGCCGGCTCGACCTGGAGCGGACGCGGCGGCGGCGTGACGTGGCGGTTCGGCGTGACGTGGCGGTGGTGCGGCGTGGCGTGGCCGACGTCGTGCGGGCGCAGGCCCTCGGGCGTGTGGGCCCGCGCGGTCGATTCGCCCGGCGGGATGCTGTCCTCGCCCTGGACGCCGAAGTCGTCGGCCTCCCACTGCAGCGGCGGGACGTTCTGCGTGTAGCGCAGCGCCCGGTCGGCGTCGATGATCGCGTCGGCGAACTCGCGGATGGTCTGGAAGCGCTCGTTCGGATCCTTCGAGAGCGCGCGCAGGACGATCTTCTCGATCGTCTCGGGGATCCCGGCGTCGGGCGCCCGTTTGCGCGGCGCCTCGGGCTCGTCGACCATCTGCATGGCCACCGTGGCCATGAAGGTCTGGCCCTTGAACGGGACGCTGCCGGTCAGCAGCTCGTACATCACGACGCCGACCGAGTACACGTCGACGCGGGCGTCGGGCTTCTGGTCGCGCGCGATCTCGGGGGCCATGTACTCGGGCGTGCCGAGCAGCGTGCCGGCCTCGGTCGCCATCTTCTGCCGGTCGACGCGGCCGCTCGCGGTGCCGTCGACGATGACCTTGGCGATCCCGAAGTCGAGGATCTTGATGAAGTCCGGGTTGCCGCCGCGCTTGATGCGAAAGCAGTTGTCCGGCTTCATGTCGCGGTGGACGATGCCGGCCTCGTGCGCGGCGTCGAGGGCGCGGCAGACCTGGAGGAGGATCCGTCGCACGCGCGTCCACGGCTGCTTGCCCTCGCGCGCGAGCATGGTCGCCAGGTCCTCGCCCTCGAGGTACTCCATCGTCAGGAACGCGAGGCCCTGCTTCGTGTAGCCGAAGTCGGTGATGTCGACGATGTGCTCGTGGTGCAGCATCGAGGCCGTGCGGGCCTCTTGCAGGAAGCGCGCGATGATCTCGGGGCTGTCGCCGTACTCGGGCGAGAGCACCTTGACCGCGAGCTTGCGGCCGATCGTGATGTGCTCGGCCTGATAGACCGAGCCCATGCCGCCCTCGCCGATGCGCTTGAGCAGGCGATAGCGGTCGGCGAGCACGGTGCCGACGAGGTTGCTGTAGTCGGGCGGGGGGCCGACGACGGACGCCTCCGTGGTCGTCGGGGCTACGCCGTTTACGAGGCGGTTCGGCTCGATCGGCGCGTTGTCCCTGGCGTCAGCGGGAGCGTCCTCGCCGGGCGCAGTAGGGTTGGGTGGCACGCTCCGCATGAACGACGGGTCGTGTCAGCATACCCCAGGCGCGTGAAAGCTGGGTACGCGTGGCCGGGTTCGTGCGATCGTTGTCTCGCGAGGCGCGCGTTCGCGCCGCGTGAGACCCTCGTGCAGACCGTCATGGAAGCCGCGAAATAGCCCGACGCGCAGCTTTTTGCGGCGGTCGGGCTGTTTTTTCGGGGGCCGACGTGGGTGTGCGGCCCATCCAGGGGACGGCCGCGTGGTGTGTAATCGAATGCTCAGCCCGGCAGTCCGCGGACCGCGGCGACGAGGTCGCCGACGGTGAGCGCCTCGGGCAAACCCTTTTCGCCGAGCAGGTTCCACAGCGGAAGGAGGGAGGCGTCGGCCGGCTGCTCGCGCAGCGCGTCGCCGAGAGCGCGGGTGGCGGCGCGACGCTTGCCGAGGGCGAGGCCGCGGGCGAGAGCCTCGGCGATCGGGTTGCTCGGCCGCTTGCGCTCGGGGGGCTGGGCCGCGGCGCCGGCGATGATCCGCTGGCCGCCGAGGCGACCGCGGGCGGCCGCGTCGGGCGCGCGCACGGGGCGGGTGATGATCTCCGGCTCGGCGACGGCAGACTCGGCGGGGCGCTCCTCCGGCGCGGCGGGCGGCGCGGCCACCTCCTCGGCAGCTGCGGGCACGCCGCCCTCGTCGGCGCGCTCGCTCGTACCCGGAGCCCGCACGCGCTCGATCACGGGGGCCGGCGCGTCGCGGCGCCAGCGGCGGCGCTCCCACGCGTCGTCGCGCTCGCCGGGCCGCGGCGCCGGTTCGCCGGCGGCGACGCGCTGCTCGAGCGCCTGACCGCGCTGGAGGATCTCCTCGCCGTGGCCGCGCGGCAGCACGGTGACGACGGTGTCCTCCTTGATGATCGCATAGAGCACGTCGCCGAAGCTCTCGAGCGGGATCAGGATCTGCGGCTCGGCGAGCATGACGTCGAGCGTGCGGACGGCCTTGCCCGAGTCCTCGGCGTTGGTGATGGCGTGGTCGAGGCGGTCGCGCAGCGCCTCGTCGTCGTCCTCGCCGAGAGTCGGGACGAGCTCGCGCAGCCGCTGCACGGCGCGGTGGGTGATGCTGTAGCGACGATGACCGGGAAACGGGTTCCGCATGGTGCCTTGCCGCGCGGGTGTATCGCGGCGGCGACGAGTTTGCCACCGCGCATGGGCGGGTGCTGGTGAAAATTGCGACATACTTGCGCCGCGGCGCGGCACTCTGTCAGGCTCTGGGGGTCATGCCGGGACATCCGCGAGGCGAGACCTTCGGTCGCGGCCGTGCCGGTCGGAGCCTGCTCGCCGCCGTGTTCGTGCTGGCGGTCGTCCTGGGCGGGGCGCCGGCCTGGGCCGCGCCGTTCGGCGGCACCGGGCACGCGCCGATCAGCGAGAAAGTCGACGCCCTCAAGGCCCGCGGCCAGGCGCTCGAGCGGGCGCGGCGGGCGGCGCTCGAGGCGGCGCTCGAGCAGGTCGGGCCGGCCGACGCAGTTCAGCGAAAGAAGATCCTCGACGAGGCCGCGGTGTGGACCCGGGCCTACCGGGTGCTGCAGCAGGGCGACGACGGGGCCACGGCCTCGGCTGTGGTGTCCGTCGACATCGACACCGGTCGTCTGTCCAAGGCGCTGGCCGTGCCGGCCGCGCCGGCGGCGAAGGAGGGGCCGGCCCTGGTCGCGGCGCGCGGCGAGGGTTGTGCCGAGGGCGCGGCCGAGTCGCTGGCGCAGCGGTGGATCAAGGCCGGTCTGCTGCGCGACGGCCGGGGCGGGACGATCTCCGCCGCCGCGGCTCGCACCCTCGAGCTCCGCTGTCGCGAGCTCGGCGCGGTCAGCTACCCCCGCGGTGTGGTCGTCGAGGCGGCGGTGGTCCTGCGCGGCGAGGGTCGCGACGGCACCGCCTCGGCCACCGCGGTGGGCTTCGCGGCCGACCCGGCGGCGGCGGCGGCCGCGGCGCTCGAGAGCGCTTCGAACCAGGTCTCTGCGAACATGTCCGTCCAGACAGGCGGCGGCTTACGCCTGCGCCTGACCACCCCGTGGCCGGCGGCGCGGGTGCGGCGGGTCGAGCGCGCGATCGCCGAGTCGGTGATCGGGGCCCAGGCGGTCCGCGTGGCCGCGATCGGGGGCGACGGCTCGGTAATTCTGAGGATCGACGGGCCGCTCAGCGCGGCGGAGCTCCAGGAGCGACTCGGCTCGGTGCAGGTGCCCGGGGCGACGCTCGTGGCATTGGAGGTGGAGGCGCCCGATGTCGTACACGCGCGGCTGCAATAACAATCGGTGGGCGGGACGGAACTGGACGTGCGCGCTGGCGCTGGCGCTGGCCTTCGCGGGCGGCTGCAAGCGCAGCGAGCTCAGCGGCGCCGAGCAGTCGGCCCCGCTCGTGATCGAGGTGGCCCCGGGCGACCTCGACGCGGAGGTGTTCGTCGACGGCAACTACGTCGGTCAGGTCAAGGTGCTGCAAGAGCCGGAGACCGGGCCGCTGCTGCTGGCCCCGGGCATCCACCGGGTCGAGGTCCGCAAGCCCGGGCGCTTCCCGGTCCAGGTCACCGCGACGGTCAAGAAGGACCGCAACGGGCCGGTCGTGATCCGCGCCGAGCTGCTCGAAGATCCGAGCTGAGGCGGGCGAGCGCGGCTGCGCGTCGGGACATGTCCGAATGGACCTGTCTCCGGCGCCTTGCGTGGAAAGACATGTCCTATCAGACATGTCTTATGGGTCCGATGACGCGGCGGCGCTGGCGTCCCGGTCAGCCGTCGCGGAAGCGGCGCAGGTCGCGGTCGGTGAAGGGGCCCCATTCGGGGGTCATGGCGCCGGCGGCCAGCGCGTCGGCGCGGTACCACGGCGACAGGGCGGGGTCGCCGGGGTTCTTGAGCACGTGGAACTGCTGCGCCGGCATGTAGCTCTGGCCGAGCAGGAAGTAGCGGGCGCCGCGGTCGTCCTCGGCGATGTCGAGGACGAGGACGGCGTGGCCGGGGAAGCCGCCCTGGACCAGCACGTCGCCGGCGGCGAGCGCCGCCAGCTCGCGCCGGGGCAGCTCGGCGGCGATCGAGGCGGTGCCGGCGTAGGTGAAGAGCGTGCGCATGTAGCCGCGCAGGGTCTCGCGGGTGGCGGGGCGCGGGCTGCCGGGGACGCGCTGGGCCTTCTTGCCGACCAGCTTGAGGCGGGTGCCGGCGAGGTAGGAGGCGAAGTCCCACGGGGTGCCGTCGGTCAGCTTGAAGGCGATCGCGCGCCGCTGATCGGCGGCCCACTGGTACTCGACGCGCAGGCGCATGACCGCGTCGGCGCACTGCTGGAGATCGCGGTCGCCGACGTCGATGTCGACGACGCGGTGGTGCGCCGATTGGTTGGGCTTGGTCTCGCCGTTGAACAGCAGCACGGGCGCGTCGGCGGGGAGCAGCGGCAGGCCGCGCAGCCAGGCGCCGAAGCTGCCCGGCGCCAGCGGGACCCGGCGCGCGCCCGCGGGAGGGGCGATCGCCGCGGCCAGCTGCTCGCGCGCCGGCGGAGCGCCGCCGGCCTCGGTCAGCCAGGTGTACTGCGTCAGCGGCGGCACCGGGGTGGCGGCCGATCTGTCCGCAGGGACAGGCGAGGCGGCAGGCTCGGGTGTTTTAGGGGGCCTGTCTCCGGGAGCATGTGCTTCGGGACCTGTTCTGGCGGACGTGTCAGGAGGGGCAGGTTCGACGTCGGCAGACGCCCCCGCCGGCGGCGCGGCGACCGGCGGGGCCACGCTGGCGGAGTCGCAGGCGAGCAACGAGGCGAGGCCGAGGAGGGCGAGGCGGAGCATCGCCGGCAGTATGCGCGCAGCGGCGGGGCGAATGGGCGAGGGCGCGTTCGAGTCACCTGTCGCTTTGCGCAGCCGCGAGCCCGACGCGCCGGGGGAGCTGGTGGCGATCGTCGACAAGTGCGCTCGCGCGCGAGCGCGGCCGTGGCGCGCGTTGCTGAGCCGGGCCGGGCGGCAGCGGAGGAGCGGGCCGATGGTGCGGCCGGAAGAAGCGCGGGGCGGGGCGGGAAACCGAGAGTGAGAAGGCCCAGCGCCAGCAAGGGTGAGGCGGTGCGAGGCGGGGCGCGGGAAACCAGCGGGGACTGGGCGGCGACGGGCCGGAGCGGGAACCGGACAGCGATACGGCGAGGTCGGGCCGGAGCGGGAAACGGACAGTGAAAGGATGCGGCGGTAGAAGAAGGAAGAGCGAGGTGGTCTGCGGGGCGGGAAACGGACAGGGACGGGGCGAAGCGGCAGAGTCGGCCCGGGGCGACAGGCGGGCCGGGACGAGGCCGGGTCGGGGCGGGAAACGGACAGTCGAAGGACGTGGCGGCGAGACAATGCGCGAACGGTCGGTCTCGCAAGACGGACGGCGCGGGAAGCGGAGAGGGCGCAGCCGCCGAGAAGGACGCGTGAGACTGCCCGGCGCGGGGGCAGGCCGGGGCGGGAAAACGGACAATGAAGGGGCGGGGCGGCGGAGACGGCGAGCGCTGGGCCGGGGCGGGAAACGGACAGCGACGGCGGCGCGGCGGCAGAAAGAAGGATGCGTGCGACGAGCCGGCGCGAGGGTCGGGCCGGGGCGGGAAACGGACAGCGTCTCAGCCGCGCGCGCGGGCCTTGACGGCGGCGATCTCGTCGACCGCGACGTGGACGATGATGCTCTCGCCGGCGTGCCGCGGCTCTTCGCGGCCGAAGCGGTGGGTGGGGGGCTCCTTGCCGCGGCGGACGCCGACCACGGGGGCGTCGAGGAGGGCCCGGATCTCGGTCGCGTTCTTGCCGACCAGCGGGCTCGTCGGTGTGATGTCGAGCTCGAGCGTGGCCATGAGCGTGTCGCCGAGGCGGTAGGCGCCGTGGATCCGCTCGTCGAGCGCGGCGGCGGCGAACAGGGGCGCCGACAGGGCCGAGGTCGAGAAGATCGACTCGACGGAGAACGCCTTGCCGAGCTTGCGCGCCATGTTCTGGTCGAAGAAGCGCATGACGAGGCGGATGTTCGGGTTGATCTGGCGCGCGTCGAGGCCGACCTCGAGGTTGACGAGGTCGTCGTTGGTGCAGGCGATCAGGCACTTGGCGTGGTCGAGGCCGAGGTCGCGCAGCACGCTCTCGCGGCGGGCGTCGCCGATCATCAGCGGGACGCCGCGCGCCCGCGCCTCCTCGACGAACGGGCCGTCGCCGCGGGCCTCGACGACGATGACGGGGTGGCTGCGCTCCAGCAGCTCCTCGAGCACGCGGAAGCCGACGTGGCCGAGGCCGATCAGGATGATGTGATCGCGGTAGGTCTGGGCCATGATGCGGATCCACGCGGTCTGGTGGTTGTTGAAGTCGAACAGCGACAGGCCGACCTTCAGCAGGCCCTCGGCGACGATGAAGGCGCCGACGATCGGGACCGTGAAGTACATCAGGCGCAGGACCCAGTCGTCGGGCAGGTCGCTGACGTGCTCGAAGAACAGCTGGGTGTAGACCTGGTAGCAGGCGGCGACGAAGTCGAGGGCGCCGACCTCTTGCGCGCTTCCGCGCCCGAGCAGCGTCACCCCGCCCGCGATCGTCAGGGCGGCCAGGAGCCCCAGCCGCGGCGCCAGCAGCCGCAGGGCGTAGGCCAGGAAGCGCAGGCGGGCGAGCAGCGGCGTGCGGACGCGGCGGACGGGCATGCGGGCCGGCTACGGTAGCGCGGCGCCGGCCGGGCAGGGAAGGGGCGTCGCGCGCGCGGATGCCGGCCCGCGGCGGGTAATTCCGCCGAATGCGCGTCCCGCCGGCAGCGCGACCTCGCCGCCGAGGCCGGGCAGCGGGCGGAGAGCGGACGCCCGCGCGAGATCGGGCGGCTGACTTCGAGAACATGTCCTGAGGAGCATGTGACAGCCGGGCCCGAGCGGCGGTCCGTCGGCGCGACGAGCCGGCGGACGCCGCCGGTGTGCGGGCGATCAATTCCGATCGGGCTACCGCCGAGTTCGCATGCGGTCGGGTCGGTGACGATTGAACGACGATTCATCACCCGTCATTGGTGGATGTGCCCGGGGCAGTGCGGCCATTGGCTGCATCTGCAGCCTGCTCAGGGAATGGATGATGTGTGCGCAGGAGCTGTCCCCGGGGCCAGCTTCCCTGCCGTCCCCAGTCGAGGGTGACAGCGGGGGGATTCGGCGGTGTCACGACCGGTGTTCATATTGGATCGATCCGTCGGCGGTCCCGGTGCGTAGCGTCTGGATGTGCACAGGCGGTCGCACCCGGCGATCGATGTTTATTCACGAGCAGCCTCATCCTGCCGGCCGAACCTGGAGCAGAACGGCGTTACTCTGCGCGTGTGGACCGCGGCTCGTCGCGGGAGGCCGCTGTCACAATCTCACCCGGAGTCTCCCTCGACGATCGAAGTCTGGTCCCTGGTGGCCGTAATTGTGCGGAATATTGAACATCGTTCAGGGCACAGGCGATGATCCGCGGTTGAATCGTCATCGACGGCCGTGTCCTGTGCTTCCGCGTGTGAGGACGCCATTGGCCCCGGCTCCATGGAACGTGTTTTTTGGGGCCGCAGAGTGCTGTTCGTCGCAGATGGTCATGCAGACGCGTGGGTCGGAGACGCGAATGGAGCGGATGCGCCGCTGGCGAATTATGTCGTGACTCAGCCGACTGTTTGCGGCATATCTGGTGCATGAGCATCCTCCACCGTCTCCGGTCCGATCTGCAGCGCAGCGTCGCGGAGCACCAGGCCATCCTTTTGGCGCAAGTGCTCCGGCAACGCTTCGCCGAGCTCACCCTCGGCGACCTGCGCGAGATCCTGACGAGCCCCCTCGGACGCGGCCTCGACAACCTGAAACTCGCCGAGCTCAGCCAGACCGCCGCCGAAGGAGGCAAGCGCGGCGCCCCCCCGGCGAAGCGTGGTGGCGGACGTCCGTCCAGGGCGGACGCGTCGCCGCTGCGGTCCGGCCGTTCGCCGAGCGCCACCAGCAGCGACTACGTGTCTTCGATCGTCGAGGTGCTGCAGGCGGCGGGGACCGGGATGACATCGGGTGAACTGCGCGCCAAGCTCGGTGGCAGCCCGAGCACGATGTACCGCGCCGTCACCGAGCTGATCAAGGCGGGAAAGGTCCGCAGCGAGGGCAAGCCGGCCCGCTACTCGTGGATCCCGGGGGCCGAATGGGAGGTGGACCGGGACGACGACGACGAGGTCGCCAGTCTGCCGCCGCCGAACAAGCGCGGCCGCCCGCCGGTGGTCTCGGCGCGCACGCTCGAGGGCCGCGCCCACTACGACGCGGCGGTGATGAACCTGCTGCAGCAGACGAACGGGTGGATCGGCGCGTCGCAGCTGCGCGCCCACGTCGGCGGCTCCGACAATCAGGTGCGCATCGCCCTGCACCGCCTGGTCGCCTCCGGGCAGGTCTCCCGCCGCGGCGAACGCAACTCCACCGAATACCGGGTCAACAGCCGCGCCTAGGCCGCGACCGGGCCATTTCGAGCGGCCCTCGCCAGTTCTCGGCCGCGCTGGCCGCGTTGCTCGTCGGTGACAATATGCTCCCTCCTCGCGCCTTGCCAGCCGGTCGGCCCTCGTCATCGACGGCATCGGCGGCCGGCCCACGAGTGGTTGCGTGTGCAAGTACACCGTCTCGCGGGCGGCCGGGCTTCACATTCACAGGGTCCGCTCGGGCGCCAGCGCGGGGTCGGCCATCGGCAAGATCCACCGCGCCGGCCAGATCGAGCGCGGCTGCCTGGCGAGGTCGACCTCGGGATCGATCATCAGCTGCGCCGGGCGACCGTTCAGCGACACGCCGGCGACCGCGCGGACCTGGATGTCCTCGTGGCCCTGGGCCCGCAGGTCGTCGGCCAGGTGATGCGCGAACTGCAGGATCATCTCGGGCCTGACAGTCATCTCGGAGCGCTGCCAGCTGGTGAGGTACTGCCGCGGGTCGACCTCCCACGTGCGCTCCTCGTGCGGGTCGGTGACGAGGAAGCGGACCTTGGCGTGCTTGTCGCGCAGCTTCATGCGCCACGAGAACTTGTGGCCCTCCTCGGTCCAGGCGACGTCGCCGGGATACAGCCAGTGACGCAGCGGGAACAGCACCTGGAACGCGCAGTAGGCGGCGAGCAGACCGACGGTGACGCGTTGCCGTCGGCTCAAACCGGCGCGCAGCGGCGAGCTGACCGGCTCGCGCGGACGCGCGGCCAGCCGCGGCTCGACACGGTCGACGGTCTTGAGGCCGACCACCCGCGCCATGAACCTGCCGAAGCGCCGCGGCCAGTCGGGCTCGAAGAACATCAGCGTGGCCGCGGCCATCACCCACGGGAAGATGCCGATCGAGAACACCCAGCCGTTGATGGCGTTGAACAGCAGGGCGGCGACGAACGCGAACGGCCGCGTACGCCGCCACAACAACAACGGCACGATCGACAGGTCGAACAGCAGGCCGCCGTAGCTGAAGAAATAGACGACCCACTCCTGGGTGAACAGCGGGCCGACGAGCGGCCTGCCGGCCCGCTGGGCCAGCCACATGCGCATCGGCTCGCCCTGCAGCCAGTCGCCGTTGATCTTGGCGATCCCGCCGAACACGTAGGGGACGGCGATCTGGAAGCGCACGAACCACAAGGCCCAGGTCGGCACGGTCTGCGCGCGCAGCCGCGGCCGCAGCCAGGCGTCGACGGAGAACGCCCGGTTCGCGGGCACGAAGATCATGACGAAGCTGATCAGCGCGATCAGATAGAAGTGATTGAGATAGCGCGCCTGCTCGAGCAAAAACCAGTAGCTGAAGCCGAGGAAGAACACGGTGGCGGCCACGCGGTAGCAGAAGCCGAGCATGACGCAGAAGGCGGCGAGGGCGAGCACGAGGAAGTGCGCGTACATGCCGTCGCCCGGCCACGGACGGACCCAGTCGAATCCGTAGTACGTGAAATGAAAGCGGGGTTGAATGTACGTGGCGCCGATCTTGCCGTAGTAGCGCCACACGTCGACGAGCATCAGCAGCGCGAAGGCGACGCGGAAACCCACCAGGGAGGCGATGTCGACCGGCACGAACAGCCGCTCGAGCGGCGACTTGGCGGGCCGGGACACGGGGCCGGAGGCCGCGGCTCCTCCACCGTGAATGTCGGCGGCGGGCAGGACCTCTTCGCGGCGAGTGACGGAGAGGGACGAGGAGTTGACGTCCATGAACGGATCGATAGCGCCGGGCGTGCGCGTCACCGACCCGGGCGCTCGCCGGCCCCGCCTGTCGCCGTGAGACCCACGAGGGCGACGCCGGCCGACGAGGGGCCAGTGCGCCGCTCGTCGGGCCGGAGATCCAGCGCACAGGCCCGCGCGCGCCGCCACGTACGAGCCCGCCCCCGCGAGCGCGCTGCCGCCGCCCGGGCGACGCCGCGTCCACCATCGCCGACCCGCGACGACACGAAGATGGTCGAAGAGACAGCCGACGACGGCCTCGACGCGAGCGTCACTTCTTCGTGGCGCCAATTGCGAGGACTTCATCGGCGGCCTCCTCGACGATCCGATCGCCTACGATGAATTCGCCGAGGGGCCCGGTTGCTTCGAGCAGCCGCTCGAGCCATGAAGCAAGGGCGGATTCGCCCATGAAGACCGCCGCATCCCGCGGGCGCCGGGGCCATCCCGGGGTACAACGGTGACGTCGATGTCGCCTCTCGCCTCGCTCCGTGCGCTCTCGGTGGTGCTGTACTTCGGGACAGGTGCGGCGATCGCCGCGGACGGGCCGCCGGTGACCCGGGCGCAGCCGCCGGCCCGCGAGGCGCCGTCGCTGCAGCGGCCGGAGCCGCGCGAGCTGGCCCCGGCGCCGCTGCGCCCGGGGCCGGTGCAGCGCTGGGCGGTCGAGCAGGTGATCCGCACGGTCGAGGCGAACCACCCGCGCATGACGGCGCTGAAGGCCCAGCGCCCGGTGCTCGACGCCAGGGTGCTGACGGCGCGCTCGTCGATCCCGAACCCGTCGCTGCTCTCGGACAACGGCACCGCCGAGTACACCTACCGGCTCGGGCTGACGCAGACGCTCGAGCTCGGCGGCAAGCGGCGGCGCCGGGTCGACGTCGCCGGCTCGCAGCTCGCGGTCCACGACGCCGAGCTGCGGATCCTCGCGGCGACGCTGCGGGCCGAGGCCCGGCGCACGTACATGGAGGCGTTCTTCGCCCAGGAGCGCGAGGCCCAGTTCATCGAGCTGATCCGCAGCATCGACGAGCTGCTCGGCCAGGCCGAGGCGCTGCCCGGCGACATCCCGCGCGCCGACGTGCTCGAGGCCAGCACGACGCGCCTGCGCGCCCGCCAGGCGCTCGAGCAGGCCAAGTTCGAGCACCTCCAGGCCGACATCCGCCTCAACAGCCTGCTCGGCAACCCGCCGAGCGTCGAGCTCGAGCTGACGTCGCCGGCCCGCGACCGCCCGCCGAAGTGGCTCGACGTCGGCAACGACGACTGGCGCAACGAGTTCGTGACGGCCTACGACCACCTGATCGTCGAGGCGCTGCGCCAGCGCCCGGAGCTGGCGCGGCTGAAGAGCGCGCGCGAGGTGGTGAGCCAGGAGGAGCGGCTGGCCCGCGCCAACCGGGCCCCGGACATGACGGTGTCGGCCGGGCCCGACCTCGTGCCCGGCGGCAAGCCGACGTGGGGCGCGTTCTTCATGGTGTCGCTGCAGGTGCCGATCTTCAACCGCCAGCAGGGCCCGCTCGCCGAGGCCCGCGCGAGCCGCGAGCAGCTCGAGCAGGAGGGCGCGGCGCTGGCCCACGAGATCGCCAGGCAACTGGCCGACGCGGTCGCCCTGGCGTCGTTCCAGCAGTCGCAGGTGCGCCTCTACGAGGGCGAGCTGCTGCCCAACGCCGACGCGGTCTACGAGGACGCGCGCCAGGCGTTCCTCGCCAACCAGTCGCCGTTCCTGGTCGCCGTGCGCGCGCAGGAGGCCCGCGTGCTGGTCTACCTGGCCTACTATCGCGCGCTCGCGGCCTACCACGTGGCCCTCGCGGGGGTCGAGCAGGCGCTCGGGTTCCCGGTGATCTGACATCGGGACATGCCCTTTCAGATATGTCGATATGAGCATGTCTTCGGAAGCATGGCTCCGGGAGCATGTCCATCCGGTCAGCTGGACTCGGTGCGCTCGTCGTCGAGGGTCTCGGCCACGCCGAAGGCGGCGGCGCGGGTGATCCGGACAGCGAGGACGGGGTCGGCCTCGACCTCGGCGACGATCTCGCGCAGGGCGACCACCAGCTCGTCGGCCCGCGGGCGCGCCTCGGGGTCCTTGGCGAGGGTGCGGTCGATCAGCTCCGACAGCGAGCGCGGCAGGCCGGGGTCGACGTCGTGGAGCGGGCGCGGTTGGTGCGTCATGTGCTGCGTGACGGCCTCCCACGGGGTGCCGCCGCGCAGGCCGAGCGGCGAGACGCCGACGACGAGCTCGTAGAGGAGCACGCCGAGGCTGTAGACGTCGGAGCGGCCGTCGTACTTGGCGCCGGTCAGCCGCTCGGGGGCGATGTAGCGCGGGGTGCCGAGCACGTGGCCGGTGCCGGTCAGCTCGACCGAGGCGTCGTCGGACACGCCGCGCACGAACTTGGCGATGCCGAAGTCGAGGACCTTGAGCACCTCGCCGCCGGCCTCGTCGCGGTGGAGGAACAGGTTCTCGGGCTTGATGTCGCGGTGGAGGATGCCGTCGGCGTGGGCGGCCTGCAGCACCTCGGCGACGATGAGGGCGATGGCGAGGACGCGACCCAGGCGCGGCGGAGGGCCGCGGCGGCGAGCGTCGGCGAGGGTCTCGCCGGTGAGCAGCTCCATGACGAGGTAGGGGATCCCGCTGCGCGCGACGCCGAAGTCGAGGACGACGGCGGCGTTGGGGTGGCGGATCCGCCACTCGCCCTCGCGGCCGAAGCGGGCCAGCTGGGCGCTGGTGATGACGCCGCCCGAGGGCCGGAAGACCTTGATCGCGACCGGGCGCCCGGTCGCGAGCTCGCTGCCGCGGTAGACGACGCTGAAGCCGCCGGTGCCGATCCGCTCGTGGAGGGCGTAGCGGCCGTCGATCTCGCTGCCGGGCAGGGCCTCGACCACGGCCGAGAACAGCTGGGCGATCTGCCGATTGGAGCGCAGCAGCTCGTTGTGCGAGCGCTCGAGCTCGGTGTTCTTGCGCGCGAGCTCCTCGATGTACCGCCGCAGCTGCTGCTCGCCCTGCTTGCGCTCGGAGATGTCGCGCACGATCGCGGTGAAGTAGCGGGCGTCGCCGTGCCGCCAGGTCGAGAGCGACAGCTCGATCGGGAAGCGGGCGCCGCCGGCCCGCAGGCCCTCGAGCTCGACGGTGCGGCCGACGACCCGGTAGGTCCCGGTGTCGCGGGCGCGCACGAGGCCGGCCCGGTGGGCGTCGCGGAAGCCGGCGGGGATGATCTCGGCGATGTCGGCCCCGAGCATCTCCGCCGCGCTGCGGCCGAAGATCCGCTCGGCGCTGCGGTTCCACTGGGTGACGACGCCGCCGGCGTCGATGGTGACGATGGCGTCGATCGCGGTGGCGGCGACCGCCTCGAACAGCGCGGCCGAGCGGGCGTCCCGCTCGGACCGCAGCGCGGCGAGCTCGCGCCGGAGGTCGGCGAGCGCGTCGGTGTCGTCGCCGTCCTGCATCGTCAGGCGCCTCCGCGGCCGCGCACGGTGAGGTTGTAGCGCCGCACGAGGCGGGTGAGGACGTGCCGGCTCGACAGCCCGAGCTCGCGCCAGGCCGGCTCCTGGCGGCCCTCGTGGCGGTCGAGGCAGGCCTGGATGACGGCGGGCGGGATCGTCAGCGGGTCGAGCTCGGGGCGCGCGACGACCGGCTGTCTCGCAGGGCCTGTCTCGTGGGGAATGTCCGTAGGGTTATGTCTCGGAGGACCTGTGTCGAAGAGCATGTCCTCGGGGACCTGTACGTTGGGGTCGCCGGGCTGGACGTCGACGGTGTCGCCGGTCGAGGCGCGCATGGCCTGCCACAGCAGCGACTCGAGCTCGCGGACGTGGGTGGTGAAGCGGTGCGCGGCCAGCTGCTCGACGAGGCGCCACGACAGGCGAGGCGGGCGCGCGGGGTCGCCCTCGGGGAAGAACCTGCGCGCGAGCAGGGGGTCGGCGCGGGCCAGGCGGCGCAGGATGTGGCGGGCGAGCAGGGGGATGTCGGCGCGGCGATCGCCGAGGCCGGCCAGCTCGAGCCGCAGCGGCATGCGGGCCAGGACGTCCTCCTTGAGGGCCTGCGGCGGGCGGTTGGTGGCGGCGATCAGGCGGAAGTCGGCGCGGCGGGCCGCGGCCTCGCCGAGGCGGGTGTACTCGCCGCCGTCGAGGACGCGCAGCAAGTGGGTCTGCATGGCCTGCGGCAGCTCGGCGAACTCGTCGAGGAAGAGCGTGCCGCCGTCGGCCTCGCCGACGAGGCCGGGCCGCTCGGGCGTGCCGGTGTTGGGGAAGTTGCGGGCGTTGCCGAACAGCTCGGCGTCGATCAGGGTCTCGGGGAAGGTGGCGGCGTTGCGGGCGACCAGGGCCCGTCGGGCGCGCGCGCTCCGGCGGTGGATGGCCTGGGCGACCAGCTCCTTGCCGGTGCCGCTGGGCCCGCGCACGAGCACGTGGGCGTTGCGGCCGGCGACGAAGGCGACGCTGGCCCGCAAGGCCCAGGTCTCCGGGTCCTCGCCGACGATGCCGTCGGGGTCGGCCTCGCCGAAGGCGTGCAGCGCCAGCGGCGGGTCGAGCGGGGGCAGGGCGGCCGGTCGTTGCACGCACATGAACACGGCCACGCGCGCGAGCACGACCACGTCGCCGGGCGCGAGCGAGACGCGCTGGACCTCCTGCCCGCGCAGCAGCAACGGCGAGCGGCCGAGGTTCTCGAGGTGCAAGACGCCGGACCCGAGCTCGACCGCGAGCTGGGTGCGAGACAGCCGCGGCGACCGCAGCGGGCCGGTGAGCGTGACGAGGCCGGGCCGCTGGCGGGCCCAGTCGAGGCGCGGGTGCGGATCGCCGGGGCCGGCCTCGGCGCGGCCGAGCAGATAGGTGGCTCCGGGCACCGCGTCGGGCGCGAGCGCGACCTCGCCGACCCGCTCCGGCTCGTCGGCCGACCAGAGGATGACGAGCCCCAGGCGATTCCCGAGCGCGGTGCCGCCAGAGCGCAGCTGAACGCTCGCCTCGAACGTCTCGGTGACCTCCACGGCGCCGCATGGTACACGCACCGGGAGGGCGAGATAAGCCGTCCACCGCCGTTCTGGGGCGTGCGCCCGGTCGCCCGGCGAAGCCGGCCGAAAGCTGGCACACTCTCGCGCGATGGGAGACGTGCGGGCTGTCGTTGCGGACAGTTGGACGGTCGCGGTCGCGCTGGCGCTGGCCGTCGGCGGATTGCCGCACAGCGCCGGCGCCGAGCCGACGCCGGGCGCCGAGCCGACGATCGAGGAGAGTCTGGCCCAGGTGGTCGCGGAGGTGGAGGCGGAGGCGCAGATGGAGCTGCCGGCCGAGCTGGTCGCTCCGCCGGTGCCGGCGCTGGCCGAGGCGCGGCAGATGGAGGCAGATCTGCGGTTCGCCGAGGCGGCCAGGATCTACGAGGCGCAGTGGCAGGCGACCGCGGACGCGCGGTTCCTCTACCACGCCGCCGTCGCGCACGCGCGGGCGGGGCACCACGCGGTCGCGCGCCGGCTGCACGAGCAGTGCCTGACGACGATGCAAGGCCGCGGGGCGCCGTCGCAGCTGGCGAAGCGGTGGCTCGAGCTGGCGATCCTGCGCGAGGCGCTGGCGACGAAGCGGGTGTACCTCACGCTGGTGGAGTCGCTGCCCGGCGGACTGACGGCGGTCCCCCCGGGGACGCTGGCGACGGCCCGCACGGTGCTGCGCAAGCTCGGGGCGGCGGGCGAAGCTGTCCCCGGAGACAGCTTCGAGATCCGCGGCCGGCTGCCCGACGAGCTGCGCCTCGACCCGGGCCCGTGGTCGGTGCAGGTCGAGGTGCCCGGGTTCGTGCCGCAGGCGCTGCAGGTCGTGGTGGGCGACGACTCGCCGCCGTGGCAGGTCGTGCTGTACCGGCGCAAGATCGTCGTCGACCTGCGGTTCTCGCCCGAGCGGGCGCTCCGCGGGGCGCAGCTCGAGCTGCAGGCGGTCGACCACGCCTCGCCGTTCGCGCTGCGGCGGCCGCTGCTCGGCCCGACGACGACGGTGACGCTGACGCCCGGGGCGTGGCGGCTGCAGGTCGACGCGCGCCGCCACGTGGCCGACGTGAACCTGGCCGTCGGGACAGGTATGGGGCCGATCGACGTGACCCTCCACCGGCGCCGGCCGGTCGACGACCAGCGGCTGGTGCGCGACCGCAAGCTGGTGGTCGGGCTGCTCGGCACCTTCGCGGCCACCTATGCGACGAGCGTCGTCCTGCTGGTCCTGGCCGCCAGCGCCGACACGCGGGCGGCGAAGCGCGACGCCGCGGCCCACAAGGGCGCGGGCGTCGACCCGAAGATGCCCGGCGAGATCGAGGCGGCGGCGGCGGCGGCGATCGAGGCGACGTACCCGGCGGCGCAGTTCCACCGCGACCTCGAGTACGCCGGCGATCTGCACACCGCCGGCGCGGTGCTGGCGGGCGTCGGCCTCGGCGCGCTGCTCTCGGGGCTGCCGGCGGCGAGCCGGGCCCAGCGACGCGCGCCGGTCATCGAGCTCGGGCTCGGCGCGGCACTGCTCGCAGGCGGCGGCGGCTGGCTGGGGTACGCGCTCGGCGAGCGCGAGCGCCTGCTCGCCGATCCGGACCAGCGCGTGCTGCCGTCGCGGCTCGATCGCACCGACGGTCACCGGATCGCGGCGTCGCTGTTCACCGGGGTGGGTCTCGGCCTGGTGGTCTTCTCCGGGGTCGTGCTCGCCCGCGACGCGGCCGACCGCCGCAAACGCGCGCGCGCGATCACGGCCGCGCCGTGGGCGGCGCCGGGACTCGCGGGCTGGTCGCTCGCGGGGAGGTTCTGATCGGACGCACGCGCGCGGTCGACATCGAGATGACGCAGTCGTCACGAACGCGGCGCGCGGACTGGTGTCCGGGCCGATCCTGCGCCGACGCGGCGCCGCGCCGCGGCTTGCATGTGCAGCGAGCGCCGAGAAATGAGATGTCCGAAGAGACATGTCATTTCGGCGCCACCGTCGCGGCCCGTGAGCTGGCTCGCGCCTGCACCGGCGAGACCGCGGCGGCGAGCAGGCGGCTGCGCAGTGGCGAGCCGCGGGCGACCTCTGGCATCCTCCGCGCGGCATGATCACCTACTTCGATGGCAAGTTCGTCGACGACGCCGAGGCGGTCATCAGCGTGCGGTCGCGCGCGCTGAACTACGGCCTCGGCTGTTTCGGCGGGATCCGCGGGTACCTCGCCCCCGACGGGAAGCAGGTGAACTTGTTCCGCGTCGTCGATCACATCACCCGCCTGCAGCACTCGGCGCGGGTGCTGCACATGCGGCTGCCGGGCGCGCACGACGAGATCTGCGGCGTCGTGGCCGAGCTGCTGCGGCGCAACGACGTGCACCACGACGTGTACGTGCGCCCGCTGGTGTTGAACGGCTCGACCAAGCTGGCGCCGGTGATGCGCGAGGAGGACAGCGTGCTGGCGATCTACTGCCTGCCGCTGCAGCGCTACATGGAGAAGGACGCGATCGACGTGTGCGTGTCGTCGTGGCGGCGCGCGACCGACAACGCGATCCCGGCGCGGACCAAGGCCACGGGCCTCTACCTCAACAGCGCGCTCGCGCGGCGCGAGGCCCACGACAACGGCTACGACGAGGCGATCTTCCTGACCGAGTACGGCAAGGTCTCGGAGGGCAGCGCCGAGCACGTGTTCATCGTCCGCGACGGCGTGCTGTACTCCCCGCCGAGCACCGAGGACAACCTCGACGGCATCACCCGCCGCTCGCTGATCGCCCTGGCGACCGAGGACCTCGGGCTCAAGGTGGTCGAGCGCGTGATCGGCCGGACCGAGCTGTACGTCGCCGACGAGCTGTTCCTGTGCGGCACCGGGGCGCAGATCCAGCCGGTCCGCTCGGTCGACAAGCGCACGATCGGCAACGGCGGCATCGGCCCGATCACCGCGCGGCTGAACCAGCACTTCGACGACGTGGTGCGCGGGCGCGTCGAGGCGCGCCGCGGCTGGCTGTCCCCTGTGTGGTAGCGAGCCGGCGATGCGCGATCACCCGTTCGTCCGCGCCCGCTGGGCCGTCCTCGCCGTCGCCGCCGTCGTCGCGGCGCTGATCTTACCTGGCCTTCGGGCCATCCGCGAGGACAACGACGTGCTCGCGTTCCTGCCGCCCGACCACCCCGACGTGGTCGCGTTCCGCGAGGTCGCCAAGCGCTTCGGCGTGCTCGAGGTCGGCCTCGTCGGCCTGGGCAAGCCCGACGGCGACCTGCTGGCGCCCGAGCGCGTCGACGAGGTGCGCGAGCTCGGCCGCGAGATCGCGCGCAAGGACGGCGTGCGCATGGTGCTGTCGTTCGCCGATCTGCCCGACCCGCGCGTCACCGACGACGGGCTCGAGATCGCCGAGCTGGTGCCCGAGGCGCTGCGCGACCCGGCGGCGATCCGCGAGAAGGTGCTCGGCTCGACCGACGCCGTCGGCAGCATGATCTCGCGCGACGGCCGGGCCGCGGCGCTGATGGTGTTCCTGCTCCACCACGACGACCGGGTCGCGGCGGCCGACGCCCGGGCGGCGACGATCCGCGAGATCCGCGAGGCGCTGGCGAACGGGTGGAAGGGCGAGAGCCACCTCGGCGGCGCGCCCTTCATCGAGGACGCAGCGGCCAGCGCCAGCCGCGGCGACCTCGACAAGCTGTCGCCGATCGTGATCGCCGTGCTCGTGATCGTCTCGGCGGTGCTGCTCGGCAGCGTCGTCGCGGCGGGGATCAACCTCCTGCTGACCGGCCTGGGCGTCGGCCTGGTGCTCGGGGCCCACGGGGTGCTCGGCGAGGCGCTGACGATCGTCAGCAGCTCGATGCCGGTGCTGATGGTCGCGCTCGGTGGGGCCTTCGGCGTGCACATGCTGGCCGGCTACCAGCGCCAGCACGGCACCAGCCGCGAGCGCGCGAGCGCGACGCTGCGCGAGCTGTGGCTGCCGGTGCTGCTCAGCGGCCTGACCACGGCGGTGTCGTTCTTCGCCCTGACGATGATGCCGCAGCTGCCGATGCAGCGGTTCGGCGTGACCGCGGGCGTCGGCGTGCTGGTGCTGCTGCTGCTGGCGCTGCTGGTGCTGCCGGCGATCTTGTCTGTCCTTCCGGACAGGTTGCTGCCGCCGCGGGCGGAGCGGCCGATGCCGCTGCGGATGCGCCCGCCGATGTGGTTGCTGCTGGCGCTGGCGGTGGCCGGCGCGGGCGTGGCGTCGACGCTGCGGGCCGACGCCGACCCGACCGAGGTGTTCTCGGAGGACAGCGAGCCGATGCGCTCGAACCGGTTCTTCAACGACCACTTCGGCGGCTCGACGTACCTGCAGGTGGCCATCGAGGCCGAGCAGCGCGGCGACACCGACCGCAAGCCGCTGGCCGAGCCGACGGCGCTGCGGGAGATCCGCGACATCGCCGAGCAGGTGCGCGCGATCGAGGACGTGGTCGACGTGCGCTCGATCGTCGAGCCGCACGCGCTCCTCAACGAGGCGCTCGGCGGCCGCCGCGGCGTGCCCGAGACGCCGGGCCGCGCGTCGCGGGTGTTCGCGCTGCTGCAGGGCCACCCCGCCGTCGCGCAGCTCGTCACCGACGACACCGCCGGCGCGCTGATCCACATCAAACTGGCGCCGATGTCGGGCGACGAGCAGGTGGTCGTGGCCGACCGCGTGCGCGCGCTGCTCGACCGCCACGCCGCGGGCGGCTTCACGATCGCGCCGACCACCGAGGCCAAAGTGCGCGAGGTCCAGGTGCGCGAGGTCGGGCAGCGGCTGTCGCGGCTGCTCGGGCGGCCCGTCGACGCCGACAAGCTGCTGCACGCGTCGCCGGCGGCCGCGCCCTCGCCGGCGCTGCTGGCCGCGCTGACGGAGGTCCGCGACCGCGCGCTCGACTCCGAGGACAGCCCGGTCGAGGGCGTGCCGCGCGAGGAGATCGAGGCGATCGATCCGTCCGGCCTCGTCGCGGCGCGCGGAGCCGAGCTCGAGGCGCTGCTGCGCAGCAAGCTGCCGACCCTGGCGGCCAAGGACCCGGAGGGCATCGGCTTCGTCGCCAAGCACCTCGGGCCGTGGGCCGACGACGTGGTCGCGCGCTTCCAGGTCGAGGCCCGCTGCGCCGCGCTCGATCTGCCGCTGACGGCCCCCGCCGACGCCGCCGGTGCGACCTGCGCGTCGCTGAAGGGGGCGCTGTCGGAGCTCGACGACGACGAGTGGCGGGTGAGCGAGGGCGCCGGCCGAGGCCTGTCTTTCAGGACACGTCTCACGGGACAGCCGGTGATCGGCGCGGCGTTCGCCGAGAGCGTCACGCGCAGCCTGTTCACCTCGACGGCCGTGTCGCTGGTGGGCCTGGCGCTGACGCTGCTGCTGGCGCGGCAGATGCTCGCGCTGGTGCCGGCGCTGTGGTGCCTGTGCGTGACGATGGGGATCTTCGGCCTGCTCGGCATGCCGATCAGCGTCGGCACCAGCATGATCTCGTGCATCGCCGTCGGCGCCGGCGTCGACTTTGCGATCCACCTCAACTTCCGCGCGCGCAACTACGCGGGCGCCGACGCGGGAGCGCGGGCCGTCGACGACATCGGCGTGGTGACGCTGATCTCGGCGCTGCAGCTGGCGGCGGCGTTCCTCGTGCTGCTCGCGTCGGAGATGGCGCCGCTGCGGGACCTCGGCCTCGGCCTCGGCATCGCGCTCGTGGGCGCTGCCCTCGGCGCCTGCTGGTTCACGCCCTGGCTGGCGCGCGGCGGGGTGCGCAAAGAGGTGCGCGGCGGCGATGCAGGGGCCGCGGAGTGACTCCTGTGATCCGGATCACCGGACCGATCGGGAAAGCTGTGCACGCGTGCGGCGCCCTTCGTCTTGATCGACCAAACAAGGGTGTCGCAGCGTCGTTGCGACAGAATAGTCGCAAGGGACGGTCGTCCAACGCGCCGCGTGCGGCCGCACAGCGTGGCAGCGCGCGCCCCCTGTTCCCCCTGATACACTCCGGAGCCTCGAAGCCATGAAGTCGATCACCGTCCTCCTCGCCTCGGCCCTCGTGTTGCCCGCGACCGTTGTGGTCGCTGAGCAGGCAGCCAGCGCCGCCGAAGACGCGTTCAGCAAGGGCGCCGCGATCCTGAAGGTCGCCGACGAGCGCGCTGCGAAGTTCCCCGATCAGACCTATACGGCGTCGATGGAGATCTTCAAGAGCGGAAACCTCCGCCAGACGATGGTCTTCAAGATGTCGATGAAGGGGCTCGAGAAGCAGTTCATCAACTTCACCGCCCCTGGTGACGTCGCGGGCATGAAGATCCTCATGGAGGACCGCGACACCATCTACATGTACAGCCCCGAGTTCCAGAAGGTCCGCCGCGTCGCGGCGCACATGCAGAATCAGGGGTTCCTCGGCAGCGAGTTCACGCCCGAGGACATGGTGCTCGCCAAGCTCTCGCCGACCTTCGACGCCGAGCTCATCGGCAAGACCGGCGACGAGACCAAGCTGGTCCTCAAGCCCAAGGCCGGCCAGACCTCGTCGTTCAGCAAGCTCGAGATCTTCATCGACGCGAAGGTCGGCGGGGTCACCCGCATCCACTACTTCGACCCCTCGGGCAAGCACTCGCGCACCCAGAGCCGCGAGGCCTGGCAGCCCTTCGAGGGCACGCAGATCCCGACCAAGATCCGCATGAAGAACCTCAAGACGGGCGACGAGACCGTCATCAACCTGTCCGAGATCGACGTGAAGACCCCCGTCTCCGACGATCTGTTCTCCCGCCGCACGCTGATGCGCGGGTGATCTCGCGTGGTGTCGACCGCCGGCGTAACAGTCCTCGGGTTGCAGTGGGCGCTCTGGGCCTTCGTCCAGGCGCCCGCTCAGCGTGATTATGCGGGCCCCGAGAAGGTCGAGCCGAAGAGCAACGCGGGCAAGAGCCCGGCGAAGCCGGACACCGACCTGTCGATGGACGACGTGTTCGGCGGCGCCGCGAAGCCGGCCGCGAAGCCGAC
>NZ_JAIRAU010000004.1 GCF_020073745.1 Nannocystis pusilla | reverse complement strand
CTCCGCCTCGAGCGCCGCGAGCCGGCCAGGGCGCGCACCAGCGTGATCTTGTTCGACGCCGGCCCCTCGCAGCTCGGCGGCCCGCGCCTCGCCCACCTCGCCGCCCTCCTCGCCCTCGCCCGCCGCGCCAGCCTCGGCCGCGCCGCGCTCGCCTGGGGCGTCCTCCAGGCCCCCGACGTCCCGCTCGTCGACGCCGTCACCCGCGACACCATCCGCGCCCTCCTCGCCCGCCGCACCGCCGTCGCCCCCACCGCCGCCGACGTCGAGTCCTGGAGGACATGTCTCCACGGACAGGACCACAAGGACATATGGTTGATCGGCGGCTCGACCGTGCGCCGCCTCGCCTGGCCCGGCGTCGCCACCGTCGAGCTGCGCGACGTCCTCGGCGCCGAGCCGCCGGAGCTCGCCGCCGACCTGCGCACCGCCGCCGGTCGCACCGTCGCCGTCCGCCTGCCGCTGCCCGACGGCCCCGCCTGTGTCCGCCTGATCCGCGACCCCTTTCCGCCCGATCGCGCCACGCCCAGCGCCCGCGACCGCCGCCGCACCCGCCGCGTCCCCGCCACCAACCTCGTCATCGCCCACGACGGCTCGCGCGTGTTCGCCGGCGCCCAGGCCGGCGGCGTCATCGTCTATCCCGTCCCGCACTCGCCCCAGGGCGGCGTCGGCAAGCCCAAGCTGCACTTCCCCGAGCTGCCGCGCCCGCCCGCCGCCGTCGGCTCGTACAACCGCGGCAGCGCGGCCCTCGTGGTCCAGGACGACGGCACGGCCGTGCTGCTCCGCAAGGCCAGCCGATCGGCGAGCAGCCACGACAGCCTGCACTTCCCCCGGGGATCGACGCCGCTGACCCGGCCCGACACCCTGCGCCCGCTGTTCTTCGGCGACAACCACACGGTCTTCCACGACGGCAACGACGACCTGTACACATTCCAGGAGCGCCCCGACAAATCGACGTTCTACTTCCGCACCCGGCCGATCCTGGCCTTCGCCTACTGCGGCGGATGGACCGCCCACGTGTCATGGCGCGACTTCGGGCCCGACGGCGAAGTGCCCAATCAGTGGATCCTCGTGGGCGGCCCCGCCGTCCAAGCACCGCACCTCCTCGGCCCCGATCGACCGCTCGGCGCCCACTTCGCGCGCGACGCCGCCAACGGCTGGCACTGCGCCGTCTCCCTCGCGCCCGGCCACTGGCGGCTCCACAACGACAAGGACATCCACGCCGAGTGGACCACCGAGGACCGCGTGATCGGCCTCTTGCCCGGCCATCACCTCGGCGACTTCAAGGACCACGTCCCCGCCCTCGTCACCCTCACCTCCGACCGCAACTTCCTCGTCCTCCACCGCGGCACCACCCGCCACCTCGTCACCGCCGAGGACCCGGTCGTCCACGCCACCATCGCGCTCGTCAGCGGCCACCTCGCCTACGTCACCACCCGCGGCACCGTCGTCGTCCTGCGCCCGCCCTACGACGCCCCCCTCGCCCGCTTCGTGCCGGAGGACGCGTGACCGTCCGCCCGCGCCACACCGTCCACCGCGGCAGCGTCGAGGCCATCGGCGTGATCGTCACGGCCTTCGCCGGCGACGTCCTCGCCGCCCGCCGGCGCGTCCTCGACCTCTGGCAGCCCGGCGCCACCGTGTTCGCCGTCGCCGACGACGCGTGGTTCGTGCTCTGGCCGCAAGCCCGCCGCCTCCGCAGCGACCGCGCCCCCGGCCTCCCGGTGACCGCCCAGGGCCGCTGGCTCGTCAGCGCCCCGCTGGCCGACGACGAGCTCGCCGCCCTCGACCCACCGACCGGCGCGCTCGTCCACGTGCGCCGCGGCGCCTGCGAATTCATCACGCTCGAGCGCCCCGTCGACCCCGGCGAATGGCTCGCCGTCGACGACCTCGAGATCGTCGAGGTCGGCTCGCTCGGCGATCCCCCCCGCCCCGCCGCCGCGCACCACGACCCGCGACCCGTCCGGGCAATGTTCAATGACCTCGTCGGGCCGCCGCCCCCGGCCGCAAAGGCCGTCGCCGCCGCGATGTGGGCCGCGGCCGCGCGGCGCGAACAGGCCCGCGTCGACGCCCGGGCCCGCAGCGCCGCCGCCCGCTCCGAGGTCATCACCCGCGACGCCCCGAAGTGGTTCGCCGGCGCCCTCGGAGCCATCGCGGTCGTCGTGCTGTTCACCATCCCGGGGGCCGCCGTCTCGCTGCTCGGCGTGCTCGCCATCGTTCCGGCGCTGGCGCTCGGCGCCGCCGCGATCCGCCGCATCCTCGGCGAATCAGGCCCCGCCCCTGCACCGCCCCCGCGACCTGCGTCCCCGCCACCACCACCCGGTTCACCGCCACCTCGCTCGCGCCTGTTCGACGCCATCGCCCGCTTCCTCGACTACACCGGCCTGCTGCGCCTCCTCGGCCGCCAGCACGCGCGATACCTGCGACGCCTGGTCGACATGTTCGAGCGCGGCGACTACGGCGAGGCCCTGCGCCACGCCATCCCGCTCGGCGGCGGCGCCGACGACACGCCCGGCGCGCCCCCTCTCGGCCCGTTCGGCGCGCGCAAGGACCTGCAGATCCGTCCGGGAGCCGTCCCCGCGAATTCGTCGCTGCTGCTCGAGAGCAGCGAGTTTTCCTACCTGCGCAAGCTCTACCGCAAGGCCTTCGATCGGCTCGCCCACGACGGCCGCATCGACGAAGCCGCCTTCATGCTCGCCGAGCTGTTGCACGCGCACGAGGAGGCCGTCGCCTTCCTCGAGCGTCACGGTCGCGGCCGCGTCGCCGCCGAGATCGCCGAGGCCCGCGGCCTCCCGCCCGGCATGGTCGTGCGCCAGTGGTTCCTCGCCGGCGACCGCCAGCGCGCCGTCCTCGTCGCCCGCCGCAAGGGCGCCTTCGCCGACGCCGTCGCCCGCCTCGAGCGCGAGCCGGAGCGCCGCGACGAGGCGGCCGAATTGCGCCTCGCCTGGGCCGAGACCCTCGCCGCCGCCGGCGACTTCGAGGCCGCCGTCGACGTCGCCACACCTGTCCCCGAGGCCATCTCAAAGGTCCGCCAGTGGATGACCGACGCCATCGAGCGCGGCGGTCCGCCCGGCGCGCGGATGCTCGCGCGCAAGCTGCAGCGCTTCGACGACGCCCTCGGCGAGCACCTCGACCTGCTCGCCCGCCTCACCGACCCCGACGACCCGACGCACACCGACGCGCGCGTGCACATGCTCGCGACCTTCGCCGCCGGCACCGTGCCCGTGCGGACCGCCGCGCGCCCGCTGGTCCGCGCCCTGCTCGCCGACGCCGCCCGCGGCGAGCGACCGATCGACAGGCCGCAGTTCCGCAAGCTCGCGCTCATGCTCCGCGACGACGCCCTCCGCGTCGACCTCCCCGCCTGGCCCAGCCCCCCGCCGCCCGAGCCGCTGCAGCAGGCCGCGAGCCCGCGCGCGATCGCCTACGGCCTCGGCGACGTCGGCGCGATCGCGGTCCTCGACCTCGCCGTCCTGCCCGACGGCGCGCTGCTCGTCGCGCTCGGCGAGCTCGGCGTCCGCCTCTACGACCGCCTCGGCAAGCTGCGCTGGCACGCCGACCAGCCCGCGCATGCGCTCGTCGTCTCCGATCACGGCGACCGTGCGATCGCCGTCGCCCCGCGCGGCCCCGACGTCGTCCGCCTGGCCCGCCTCGACCTCGTCCGCCGCAAGGCCGCCTCGTGGTGCGAGGCCCGGCTCGCCCGCTGGGCCGCGAGCTTCGACGGCCACACCTGGCTCGTCGCCGAGACCTCGATCCTCCGGCCCGAGCGCACGCAGCTGGTACTCGTCGACACCCTCGTCGACGCCGAGCTGCGCGCCCTCGATCGCCGCGACCTCGACGACGCCGCGATCGTCGCCATCGCCCGCGCCCCCGCCGTCGCCGTCGTCACCGTCGCGCGCGGGCCCAACGCGCTCGAGCGCTGGCGCTGGGACCTGCCCGACTGGACCCTGCGCCGGCGCGAGCTCGTGCTGGGCCCCCAATCCACCGCTGTCGCCCAGGTCCTCGGCCTCGCCTACGCCGGCGCCCGTTGGTTCGAACGCCTGTGCAGCGCCGAGTCGCCGCGCGGCGAGCACGTCTCCTGCCACCGCGCCGACGTCGACGGCCTCGCCCCGCTCCTGCTCGTCTCGCGCGAGGACCAGCGCGCCGTCGGCACCCCGGGCGACGGCCCGGGCCTCGCCGGCGACCTCCTCAGCCTCCCCGGCGCCCCGCTGCAGGTCGTCGTCGACGGCCCGTGGCTGGCCGTCGCCCTGCGCTTCGAGACATGTCTCGAAGTACATGTCATCACCGTCGCCGACCGCCGGACCCGCGCCGTCGTCGCGCTCGCCGGCGCCCGGCGGGCCGCGCTCCGCCTCGTCGATCCGCTGCTCGCGATCGCCGACGATCGCGGCCGCGTGCTGGCGATCGACCTCCGCGACGGCGCCCTCCGGCGGTCGCTGCGCGTGGTCTGACGGACCCGCGCAAAACAGCGTCAGAAGGCCACCAGCGGCCTCTCCCGCGCCGTCCCGGGTGGTCCGCACCAGATCAAGCGGCTCGCGTATACGAGGCTCAACCCCGCGCGACGATCATGGCATTCGACAGCGACACCCTCAACTCGATCTACGCCTCCACCCAGGGCTTCTGTCACCGTTGCCGCCGCAAGCTCGCGTTCTCGCGGTTCGGTCTGCACGACGGCCGCGGCGCCTGGGACATCGACGCCGTCAGCCCGCACCCCAAGGTCACCGCCTTGCTGCCCGGCTGCCTGCGCTGCGTGCAGAAGCCGACCCCGCGGCGCCTGCCGAGGTCCGCGCCGGCCCCCGTCGTCGGCGACGACAAGCCCGCCGCGCGGCCGGAGGCCGGCGGCGAGCCGGCCCCCGACGAGGACACGCCGATCGGCGACACCGCCCTCGTCGGCGGCGCCGCCGGGGCCGTGATCGGCGGCCTGTGGGGCGCCGTGCTCGGCGGCCTCATCGCCATCGGCCTCCAGCTGTGGGGCTGACCCTCTCGACATGCTCTCATGGACATGTCGCCATGGACATGCCCTGATCGACATGCCCTCAACGACATCTCATCCGGGCTCGAACGCGAACGGGTAGCTGACCTTCACCACGCCGCCGTCGGGCTTGGGGAACAGCCAGTTCATCACCGTCGCCTCGATGCAGCCCTCGACCGTCGCGTCGGCCAGCGTCGAGCCCTGGACCTCGCTGCTGCTGACATGGCCGTCGGTACCGATCATGAAGTCCACCGTCAGCTTGCCGGCCAGCTCCGGCTTGCGGGCCAGGCCCTCGTTGTAGCAGGCGCGGATCTCCGGGATGTGCGCGCGCACCACCCTGCGGATCAGGTCCTTGTCGAGCGAACCCTCGTCCGCGCGCGCCGGGGCGGCCGCCGTCACGATCGTGGTGAGCATCAGTAGCGAGAACATCTTGCGCATGGTGTCGCGTCTCCTTCGTTCGCCCCGTTCCACGGCGACGCGACCCCGAGGTTCCCGGCCACCGCGATCTTTCTCGCGGCTACCATCATAAAAGGAGGCCCCGACCCTGCGGGCGATCTCGCTCGCGCCCCCAAGAGCACCGCTGTGCGGCCGCCCGGCGTTTTTTTGCGGCGCTCGGGAACCCGCAGCGAGCCGCGCCGTGACACCCTCGCGTGACCGCCCTCGCCTCGCGGGACCCCGACGCCGTGCCGCCTCCTCGACCACCGGACGAGCTCGACGAGCTCACGCTGGCCCGCGCCCAGCGGGGCGACGCGCGGGCGCGGCGGGACCTGGTGGTCCGCTATCAACGCCCCGTGTTCGCGCTGCTGTCGCGCATGCTACACGGCCGCGCCGGCGCGCCGCCGGTCGAGGACCTGGCCCAGGAGACTTTTTTGCGGGTGTTCCGGGCCCTGCAGGGATTCGACCGCCGCGGGCCGGCGCGGCTGTCGACGTGGATCTTGACGATCGCCAGCCGGCTGGCGATCGACGAGCTGCGGCGACGCCGGCCCGACATCGCCCCGATCGACCCCGCCGCCGAGCCTGCAGGCCCCGACGCCGCCGACGCCGACGCCGAGCGGACCCGCCTGGCCGCGGCGCTGCAGCTGGCGATCGACGACCTGTCCCCCGAGTTCCGCGCGGCCTTCCTGCTGCGCGAGTACCACGAGCTCGAGTACGCGGAGATCGCGGACAACCTGCAGATCGATCTCGGCACCGTGAAGTCGCGACTGTCCCGCGCCCGCGCCGCCCTGCGCCGCGCCCTGGAGGAGGTGTACCGTGCACGATGAACCTCGCACCGACGCCGAGCGCCGCGCGCTCGCGGCGTTCACCGCCGCCGAGCCGCCGGCCGACTTCGCCGACCGCGTCCTCGCGGCCGACCTCGCCGAGCGCCGCGGCACCGAGTCTCGCGCCCCGTTCGGCCGCCTGCTCGGCCTCGGCGCCCCGCGCCTGGCCGGCCTCGCCGTCGCCGCCGTCGCCGTCGCCGTCGCCACCGCCGCGGCCGCCGGCTGGATGCCCGAATGGACAGGTCTCTCGCGACATGCTCCGAAGATCATCCCCGCCGAGCCCCCGCGCGACGCGGCCCCGGTGGCCGCGGCCCTGCCCGAGGGCCCGCCGGTGCCCGAGCTGGCGCTGCCGGCCGACCTCGAGGCGCGCGTCGACGCCTACATCGGCGCGTTCGGCCGCAACTACGGCGACGCCTTCAAGTTCCACGGCGTCGTCGGCGTGGTCAAGGACGGCGAGCTCGTGCTGACCCGCGGCTACGGCCGCGCCGACCTGCGCCGCGACGGCCCCAACACCGCGACCACCAGGTTCAAGATCGGCTCGCTGACCCAGACCTTCACCGCCGCGGCGATCTTGCAGCTGCGCGACCGCGGCCTGGTCGACCTCGACGCACCTGTCCGCAAGTACATCCCCGACTACCCCGCCACCGGCAACCGGATCACCCTGCGCCACCTGCTGACGCACACCTCGGGGATCCCCAGCTACACCGACGCCGCGGTGTTCCTGGTCGGCCACACCCGCCCGGTCACCACCGCCGACGTGCGGGCGATCTTCCAGGACCTGCCGCTCGAGTTCGCCCCGGGCACCGACTTCGACCTCAGCAACTCGGGCTACTTCCTCCTCGGCCAGGTCGTCGAGAACGTGGCCCGCCAGCCCTTCGCCGACTACCTGACGCACAACGTCCTCGCGCCCGCGGGCATGAAGGACAGCGGGATCGGCCTCACCCCGGGCGCGCTCGGCCACGAGTTCGACGAGGACGAGGTGCTCGTGCCGGCCGCGCAGCGCCACTTCTCCGCCTACGGCAGCGCCGCCGGCATGGTCTCGACCGCCGCCGACCTGGCCCGCTGGGACCGCGCCCTGCGCACGCCCGGCCTCGTGCTCTCGCAGAAGAGCCTCGACGAGATGACCACCGTCGCGCGCGGCGAGTACGGCATCGGCTGGTTCGTGCGCAAGGACGGCGGCGACACGATCGCCTGGCACCCCGGCGGCGTCGAGGGCTACAACGCCACGATCGCCCGCTTCCTCGGCGACGGCGTCACCGTGTTCGTGCTCGCCAACACCGAGGCCGTCGACACCCGCGCCGTCGCCTACGACCTGGCGCAGATCGCCCACGGCGCCGAGGTCCAACCGCCGCAGGAGCACACCGAGGTGCGCCTGTCGGTCGCCGAGCTCGCCCGCTACAGCGGCAACTACGTGCTCACCGAGACGACGCAGCAGGCGATGAAGGGCCTCATCGAGGCCGACGAACTCGGCGCCCTGCAGCAGGTCCGCGTGCTCCGCATCGATGATCGCCTGTTCATGCGCGTGCCGGAGCACGGCGACAAATGGATGCACTACATGGGCGACGACCGCTTCTTCTTCAAGGACCCCTCGGCCACCCTCGCCGAGTTCGGCCCGCCCGGCGCCCCCGTCGCCCACCTCACGCTGCAGCAGGGCGAACTGCGTTTTATCCTCAAGCGTGAGCGCGACGGCTGAAGCGTGATCGAGAGCGGGGATTTGACAACCTCGCGCCCCCGCTCGTATCGTGCCGGCTGGGGGATCTTCTCATGTCCAAACGTACTGTTCTCTCGGGCCATGTCGTTACGCGCAGCTTGATGGTCGCGCTGCCGTGGCTGCTCATGGCCGCGCCCGCGTGCGACGGCGGCGAGCGCAAGTCGATCGCCGACCAGATCGGCCCGGAGTCCAAGAAGGTGTCGGAGCTCAAGCAGGAGTCCAAGGTCTCGGAGGAGGAGCTGGCGCGCCGCCGCAAGGAGGCCGGCTTCAAGACCAAGGCCGAGATCGACGCCGAGCTGGCGGCCGAGAACGCCAAGGAGATGGAGAAGGTCGAGCGCGAGTGGATCAAGACGCGGCTCAAGGAGTACAAGGCGCTCGACGCCGACACCGGCAAGTTCATCGACGACCTCGAGAAGGAGACCGGCAAGTGGGCGGCCGCGAAGGACCCGCAGAAGGCCGCCGACAAGGGCATCAAGCCGCTGCAGGACCGCTTCAAGGCGCTGATCAAGCAGATCGACAAGCTGTCCGAGCGCAGCACCAAGGGCGGCAACACCCAGGCCAGCTACAACAAGCTGTTCCGCCCGCTCGAGGAGGTGGTGAACAACCTCGGCCCGGAGATCGCCGGCGAGGCCGCGTTCACCGACGCTCTCAAGAACGCGCGCACCGAGCTCGAGGGCATCAACAAGGCGCTCGACGAGATCGAGAAGGACGAGACCCTCACCACCAACAAGTTCAAGGAGGGCGAGGGCGAGGACGAGGACGCGAAGGACGAGAAGAAGAAGAAGAAGTAGCGCGTAGGGGCGCCGCCGCGCGCGCGCGCGCGCGAACGGCCGCGACGACCACGCACCCGCGCGCGGCCACGGTTCCCGGGCGGCAATACAGCGCGGCGAGCGGCGTACGCCGCTCTGGTCGCGTATCCTCCCGGCCACCGATGTCCGCTCTCACCATCGTGCTGTTCGTCCTGGGCCTCGTGCTCCTCGTCGTCGGCGCCGAGCTGCTGGTGGGAGGCGCGGCCCGCCTCGCGGCCCGGCTCGGCGTGACCCCGCTGGTCATCGGCCTCACCGTCGTCGCCTTAGGCACCTCGGCCCCCGAGCTCGCCGTCTCGATCAGCGCCGCGCTCGCGCCCGGCGGCGGCGCCGACGTCGCGCTCGGCAACATCGTCGGCAGCAACATCTTCAACCTGCTGTTCATCCTCGGCCTGTCCGCTCTGCTCGCGCCGCTGATCGTCCAGCGCCAGCTGGTGCGCCTCGACGTGCCGCTGATGATCCTCGCCTCCGCGGCGTGCTGGTTGATGGCCGCCGACGGCACGATCGGCCGCGTCGACGGCGTCGTGCTGTTCGCCGCCCTGGCGGCCTACACCGTCATCCTGCTGCGGATCGCCCGCCGCAGCGGCGACAGCGGCGGCGACGAGGCCCCGCTGACCGAGCCCGGCAGCCTGACCGCGAAGGTACCTGTCCAATTGGTCATGTTGGTGGCGGGCCTCGGCATGCTGGTGCTCGGCTCGCACTGGCTGGTCGACGGCGCGGTCGCGTTCGCGCGCCTGTTCGGCGTCAGCGAGCTGGTCATCGGCCTGACCATCGTCGCCGCCGGCACCTCGCTGCCCGAGGTCGCGACCTCGGTGCTGGCCGCCGTCCGCGGCCAGCGCGACATCGCCGTCGGCAACGTCGTCGGCAGCAACATCTTCAACATCTTCTGCGTCCTCGGCATCAGCGCCGCCGTCGCGCCGAACGGCATCGCCGTGGCCCCGGCCGCGCTGGCGTTCGACATCCCGGTGATGACCGCGGTCGCCGTGTCGTGCCTGCCGCTGTTCATCACCGGCGGCAGCCTGTCGCGCTGGGAGGGCCTGCTGTTCCTGTTCTATTACTGCGCGTACACGGCCTACCTGATCCTCGCGTCGCAGCAGCACGAGGCGCTGGCGACCTACGGCATGGCCATGCGCTACGTCGCCCTGCCGCTGACCGCGATCACGCTGCTGGTCGGCCTCGTGCTCGAGCTGCGCCGGCGCCGTCGAGCCGCATGAGCCGCGGCCACGCTCGTGGCGAGCGCGAAGCTCGGGTCGCGCTGCGCCCGCTCACGGCCGCGTGCGTGACCGGTTTGCGCGGATCGGTTACCGTGCCCGCGTGTCCGCCGGCGAAGCGCTCCCGATCCCCGTCCCGCCCGACCGCGACCCGCCCGAGCTGACGCGCGGGCCTCTGGTGCTCGGCGTGATCCTCGGGGTCATCTTCGGCGCCTCGTCGATCTACCTCACCCTCAAGGTCGGCCTCACCGTCTCCGCCTCGATCCCCGTCGCGGTGCTCGCGATCACCGTCCTGCGCGCGCTCAGCAGCGCGCTGAGGACCCGGCGCGCCACCATCCTCGAGAACAACACCGTGCAGACGGCCGGCTCGGCCGGCGAGTCGATCGCGTTCGGCGTCGGCGTCACCATGCCGGCGCTGATGATCCTCGGCTACGACATGGACGTCGGCCGCGTCATGCTGGTGGCGATCCTCGGCAGCGTCCTCGGCGTGCTGCTGTTCTCGCCGATGCGCCGGCCGATGATGGCCGACAAGGCGCTGGCGTTCCCCGAGGGCACCGCCTGCGCCGAGGTGCTCAAGGTCGGCGAGCGCGGCGGAGCCACCGCCCGCACCGTGTTCACCGGCTTCTTCGTCGGCCTGTTCTACAAGCTGGCGATGGCCGGCGCGCACCTGTGGAAGGAGGTGCCGACGTGGGTCTCGGGCGGCGCGAAGACGGTGGTCACGCCGAACGGCGCGCTCACCACCCACGAACCGGGCGTGCTGCCGGGCGGCTCGGTGGGGGCCGAGATCTCGCCGGAGCTGCTCGGGGTCGGCTACATCGTCGGCCTGCGCGTCGGCGGGATCATGCTCGGCGGCGGCGTGCTGTCGTACCTGGTGCTGATCCCGATGATCAAGTTCTTCGGCAGCGCCGGCCCCGAGGCGCTGGTGTTCCCCGGCACCAAGCCGATCGCGGCGATGAGCATCGACGACATCCGCAACGCCTACGTGCTCTACATCGGCGCCGGCGCGGTCGCGGCCGGCGGCATCATCAGCATGGGGCGCTCGCTGCCGACCATCGTCTCGTCGCTGCGCGCCGGCCTGTCCTCCTTGCAAGGTGACAAGGGACAGGCGGCGGTGCTCCGCACCGAGCGCGAGCTGTCGATGAAGGTCGTCCTGCTCGGCGCGCTCGGGGTGATCACCGCGATCAGTCTGTCGCCGTTCTTCCCGGTCGGCTTCCTCGGCGCGCTGCTGATGGCCCTGTTCGCCTTCCTGTTCGTCACGGTGTCGGGCCGGCTCACCGGCGAGATCGGCTCGTCGTCGAACCCGATCTCCGGCATGACGGTGGCGACCCTGCTGCTCACCTGCCTGATCTTCCTCGCCGCCGACTGGGTCGGGCCCGAGCACCGCCTCGGCGCGCTCACCATCGCCGGCGTCGTCTGCGTCGCCGCCAGCGTCGGCGGCACCACGGCCCAGTCGCTCAAGACCGGCGCGCTGATCGGCGCCACCCCGCGGCGGCAGCAGATCGCCATGATCGTCGGCTCGGCCACCTCGGCGCTGGTGATCGGCTTCACCCTCTTGCTGCTCAACAACGCCAGCACGGTCTTCACCCTCGAGCACGAGGCTGTCGGCGTGCTCGCGCCCGCCGACGTCCCGCTCGGCCCGCCCGAGCCGCTGCGCGGCCCCGAGGCGCTGAGCGACTCGGCCAGCTACCGCGTGCTGCAGCTGCCCAAGCCGCGCGACGGCATCCCGGCCGGCAAGTACCTGGTCGACGAGGCCGGCAAGATCAAGTACCTCGTCGACCCCGGCATCAACGGCAGGATCAAGCGGCGCGACGACGGCACCCCCGTGGTCAAGTACGACGCGCCCAAGGCCAGCCTGATGGCGCTCATCACCGACGGCATCCTGACCCAGCAGCTGCCGTGGGTGCTCGTCATCCTCGGCGTCATGATCGCGGTCACCCTCGAGCTCGCCAGCGTCAGCGCGCTGCCGTTCGCCGTCGGCGTGTACCTCCCGCTGTCCGCCAGCGCGCCGATCTTCATCGGCGGCCTCGTGCGTCACTTCGCCGACCGCGCCCGCCAGCGCCAGCGCGCCGCCGCCGGCCTCGCCAGCGAGAGCGAGCTCGAGGCCGAGTCGAGCCCCGGCGTGCTGATGTCGAGCGGCCTCATCGCCGGCGGCGCGATCGCGGGCATCGGCCTGGCCCTGCTCGCGCTGGCCCCGTCGGTCCAGCACGCGATCAACTTCGGCGAGGCCGGCGCCGAGCTCGGCGACCTCGCCTCGCTGGTGCCGTTCGGCGTGCTGATCTTCTTCCTCGTGCTCGTCGCGCGGCGATGAGGTGCAAAGGACATGTTCTTGTGAACATGTCCTTCGAGACCGCGGTCGTCTCGCGCCGCGCCGTCACACCGGCAGGCGATAGCGCCAGTGTGACAGCGGGTCGCGGCGGACGAACACGTGCATCCCGCCCTCGCCCGCCGACAGGGTGAAGATCGAGCGGTCGACGCTCCACTCGTAGCCGAGGGTGGTCACGTCGACATGAATCAAGAGCCAGGTCGGAAAGGGCAGCTTCCACAGGAAGTTGCGGACGAACTCGGTGATGCTGCGGAACCGGCCGGCGTAGATCGGCATCGCCTCGGCGACGCCGTCGTCGCCGAAGCGGGCGCGCAGCATCCGGCGCACGTGCTCGGCCTGGCGCTCGGTGTCGGCCTCGCCGCCCTCGTCGTCGTCGAGGCGGAAGGCGTACAGGGTGCCCTGGCGCTCGACGGTCCAGAAGTGGCGCTGCAGGTGCATGTCGAGGCCGATCGCGGTCATGTCGGTGCGCGGGTGCAGGTTGCCGGTGAAGCCGAGCGCGCCGCGGGCGAACGCGTCGAAGTCGCTGTAGGCCCCGAAGTACGCGCCGACGTACGAGAACGGCTGCGCCGCCTCGGGCAGCCCGGGCTCGGGCGCGCGCGCCAGCCGGGTGCCGCGACGCAGCACCCGCGCGTTGCTCAGCTCGCGGTGATGGCTGCGGAAGCGGTGCACGAGCGCGTCGACCTCGTCGAAGAGCCGCGCGACGTCGGGGTCGCTGTCGCCGAGCGCCGAGCGCTCGAGCGACGCGACCGCGGCCTTGACGAGTTCGTGGGCAAACCCCGTGGCGGTGCATCGTACGTCGCGACTGATCTCGTGCCGGGTCCGCTGCCTGCTGTCCATGCTGGCTTCCCTCGCTCTCACCTCGAAAAAGTTAGCCCCATCATAAGCCACCTCCCCCAGTCCCCACAAGTCCCCTCCCGTCACCGGCAGTCTCCACGCGTCTCCTGTCGTCGGCGCCGGAGCCCGGGGCGCCAGGCTCCGCGTCGCGCGCACTTCCGCCGCGCTCACAAAAGAGCTTCCGGCGGGAGCGGGAGCCGTGATAAGATGTTGGGTCGCTCGCGCGCCCGCTGCCGTTTCCCGCGTGACGGTGCAGGCGAAGCTGGCTACCGTGTGCGCGTGGCGCTCACCGACGAACAAGCGTGGACTCTGACCTCGGCCGGCCTCGTCGCGCTGGCCGACGGCGTGCTCAAGGGCGGCGAGGCGAGCCGGATCCTCGCGCTGGTCGACGCCCAGCTGGCCGCCGAGGAGCAAGACCTGTGGATCGATCGCCTCGCCGACGCGGGGGCGCTGTGGGAGTACACGCGCGGACTGCCGCGACCCCCGGCCGAGCGGGCCTCGCAGATCTTGCGTGCGGCCTGGTCGATCGCGCTGGTCGACGGCGAGGGCAGCAGCGAGGAGGTCGAGGTGCTCGCGCGACTCGGCGAGCTGTTCGGGGTCGGCCGCGAGCAGCTGGCGACGTGGCGCAGGACCTGGACGGCGGAGGCCGGCGAGCTGGCGCAGTACGTGGCCGCGTTCGCGGCGCTGCTGCTGCACCGCCGCGCCGACGCGGCGCGCGAGCCGATGCAGCCGATCGACGACCAGGGTCGCGGCGAATTTCAGGCCCTGCTGGCCCGCCTGCCGCTCAGCGAGGCGCGCCGCAGCCGGGCCATGCGCCTGCTCGATCAGGCGCCGACGATCGACGAGCTCGGCGGCGCCCTGCTGCTCGCCGAGCCGGCCCGCCGCGGCCAGGCGCTCGAGGAGATCGCCCGCCTGATCCGCGGCAGCAACCAGGTCGGCCCCGGCCGCCAGCTGTTCCTCGCCCTCACCGCGCGCATGGCCGTCCCCGAAGACGTCGCGCGCGTGATCCTCGACTGAGGTCGAGTATCACTCGGAACATGTCCTCCGGGACATTCGAGCCGCGCGTGCAGGGGTTGCGCTCGTCCTGTCCCTTGGGGCATCCGCTCCGCTCACTGCCGGAAGCAGCGCTGCGGCGGCGCGACGTCCTTGCGGACGAGCCCGGGGCACTGGCAGATCCCGTAGCCCTCGCCGCGGTGGGCGCCGCACACCAGGCCCGGGTCGCAGTCCTCGTGGCGGGCCGTCGCTCGGGTAGGGCCAGGCGCGGCAGTCGCCTCACCGTGCCCGCCGAGGTCGGCTTTCTGCAGCAGGGCCAGCGGCACGAGGGCACGGCAGTACGCTCGATCCAGCGTGAGTGCATGCACTCACGCTGGACCGGGCGCCGCCCGCCGTCGAGCCGCGGGCTCAGATCATCGGCCGATTCGGCGCGGCCGGCAGCTCTTGCAGCATCGTCTCGAGCCGGGCCAGGTGGTTCTGCGACTGGTCGAGCAAGGCCTGGAGCTCCTGCACGACGTCGGGCGACAGCAGCGGATCGGCGAGCAGCTTGGCGTAGCCCTCGTAGCCGACCACCTCGCCGCGGTGCAGCACGCGCAGCGGGACCTCGTCGTTGACGATCGACGCCAGGCGCTCGATCCCGGTCGCCAGCGAGCCCCACACGCCCGAGCCCTCGGGCTCGACGCCGCCGTGGTTGCGGATGAGCGCCCCGAGCCGGCGCACCGCGGCGCGGTGCTCGTCGCGCAGCTGGAGCAGCGCGTTCTCCTCCGGTTGACCGCTGAACTTCTGCAGCGCGCGGTCGTATGCTTCGATCGCGGACAACTCGCCGCGGTATTGCGACACCAGCGAGTCCATGAGTGGCTTGGATAGTGCCATGGGCGCGTCCTCCGAACGCAACCGTGACCGACGACACCGACCTGTCAAGCCGCCGCCGCTGCGCCCCCTGCGCGGCCAGCGGCCGCGGCCGTACCGGGAGCGGCTGGCGCGGGCCGGCATATGACTCTTCGAGCATGCTCGTTCATACATGTTCTTGTAGCCATGTCGCTCGCGCCCGCACGCGCGCGTGGGCGCGCCGCGGCGGGCGTGTGACGCCGACGAGTGGCCGGGCGGCCGCGCCGGCGTCACACTGGAGAGATGGAGGCGCTCGTGGCCATGCTCCTGCTGCCGCTCTTGCTGGTGGCGCCGCTGGGCGAGGCGCTCGAGCGCCGGCGCGACCGGCTGCACGACCGCGAGGTCGAGCGGGCCTGGGGCCAGACCTGGATGCGGATCCACGGGCCGCGCGCGCGGCTGGCCGGCTCAGAGACCTGCGGGCTTGACGAACTTCAGGATGAATCGGTCCGCCGTGCCGCGCTTCCCCGCCGCCGCCGCGGCCGGCGGCGCCGCGTTCCAGTCGCGCGGGTCGTCCGGGTTGCGGAGAAATTCCGCCGACCCCGCGCGCTCGAAGCCCGCCTGTAGCACCTCGTCGACCACGATCGACTCCTCGACGCGGTGGAGCGACTCGGCCTCGCTCGCGCCGGCCCCCGCCCGCGCGCTGTGGTCGACGAGCACGTAGAAGCCGCCGGGCCTGAGCGCCGCGAAGATCGCCCGGTTCATGCGCGCGCGGTCGGTGCCCATCCAGTAGGTGTCGTGATAGAAGAGCACGTTGATCACGCCGTCGAGCTCGACGGCCTCGGGCGGCAGCGGGTCGTCGAACTCGCGGTCGACGCGGACCACGTTGCGCAGCTCCGGCGACCTCAGGCGCTCGGTCCAGGCCGGCTCCAAGAACCGCTCGGTCACGAACTTGTTGTTCTGCGCGTAGACCACCCCGTCGGGCCCGACGGCGCGCGCCAGCAAGAAGGTCGTGTAGCCGCCGGCGGCGCCGAGGTCGGCGAGCCGCATGCCCGGGCGCAGGGCGAGGAACCGCAGCAGGTCGGCGGGTTTGCGCCCCGGGTCGAGCTCGCGCTCCGCGGTCGGGCGGGCCGGGTCCTCGACGATCGCGCGGATGGCCGCCTCGTCGAGCCCGGCGTCGACCTCGGGTGCGGCGACCACGGCCGGCTCGGCCGCCGGGCGACAGGCGGACAGCGCGAGGAGGAGGAGCGCGGCGAGGCTGCGGAGCATCGCCGCGCACGCTAGCACCGCGGGCCCGCGGCGCCGATTTTTCGGCGCTTCACAGCGGCACCGCGGCGCCGCGCAGCCACAGATCGGCGAGGCGGTCGTCGTGCATCACCGGGGTGACGAAGTAGCCCTTCGGCCGCGAGTCGGCGATCGCCTGCGCCGACACCAGCGGCTCGTCGGTCACCACCCGCGCGCCGGTATAAGAAGCATGGACCAGGCGGACGTCGCCGCCGTCGACCACGACGAAGCCGATGTGATTGGCGAGGCCGATGATGTAGAGGCCGTCGCCGAGGCCGGCGATCTCGGCCGCGAGCGTCTCGCCCGGGACGCTGAAGTAGCGGTGCAGGTCGGCGGCCGCCGGCGCGAGCGCCTTCTGCACCTGCAGCGCCGGCGCCTGCGCGTACTTGTAGCGGCTCGACAGGGCGAGGCCGGCGTTCTCGAGCACCGCCGCGACGAAGTAGCCGCACGCGACGGTCATGCCCGGCGCGTGCGGGCGGTCGGCGGTGCTGTTCTTGCCGAGGCCCCACGGCATGCCCAGCCAGGCCGGGAACACCTCGCGCACCACCGTGGTGCGGAAGTACGTGCGCGCCTCGGCGCGGACGGCCGCGCGCGTCGCCTCGTCGCCGGCCCTCGCGTAGCGCGCAGCGAGCCGCGCCCGCTCGGCCGCGACGGCGGCGAGCGTCGCCGCGAATTCGGCCGCCGGGGCCGGGCTCGCCGCGGCGCCGGCCGCCGCGGCGGCAGGCTCGGCGTCGGCGCGACAACCTGTCCCAGACGACATGACCGAAGCGACAGCGACGATGACGCAGCCGAACCGGGGCGAATGACGGGCGAGCACGCGCACGCCGCGGCAACGCCCGGGCCGGCCGCGGCATTCCCGGGCCGAGAGATCGCCACTCGAGGACAGATGTGACCGTCCGCGATCCCTGGCTCACCCGGTCGTCGAGCCCGGCGCATCCGCGTCGGCCGGACGCATCACGTTCGCCGCCGAAGCCGCGCCGACGCGGCGCGTTCGCCCGCATCGCGCCGCGCTCGCCCGCGTGGTCTCACGCCCGCTGCTGCCCCGCCCGGGCGCGGACGTGCGAAGCTCCGCGCGTGCCCGGCCTGCCCGTCTGGACCCGCCTCTGCCCCGTCGACGTCACGCGTCACCCCGTCCTCGCCGGCGTCGCCGAGCTGCTGGCCGCGCCCGAGACCCGGGCGGCGCTGCACGAGGGCCAGCGCGCCGGCACCTACCCGGCCGAGGTCGTCGCGCAGCTGCGCCGCATCGGCGTCGCGCGCCTGTTCACCAGCGAGGCCGAGGTGTTCCACCTCTGCGGCCTCAACGCCATCGCCGCGGCGGTCGACGGCTCGCTGGCGATCACCCTCGGCGTCAACGCGCTCGCGCTGCTGCCCGTGCACCTCGGCGCCGCGCCCGAGCTGCGCCGCCGCGTGTTCCGGAAGATCGACGACGGCGCGTTCGCGGCGATGCTGCTGACCGAGCTCGACCACGGCTCGAACCTGCTGCGCAACGAGGCCAGCGCCGCGCCGCACGCCGACGGCGGCTATCGCCTCAGCGGCGAGAAGCACCTCATCAACGGCGCCACCCGCCACGACGTCCTCGTCGCGCTGATGCGCACCGCTCGCGGCGGCGCGGTCGCGTTCGGCGACTTCTCGGTGTTCTGCGTCGACCGCGACGACAGCGTCGAGGCCCTGCCGCGCTGGTCGACCCTGCCCGCGCGCGCCGCCGACATCGCCGGCGTCCGGTTCCACGGCACACATGTCCCCGAGGACAGCCTCGTCGGCAAGCTCGGCGACGGCTTCAGCCTGGTCCAGCGCACCCTCACCCTGTCGCGCGGGGGCATCAGCGGGCTCGCGTCCGGCTGCGCCTCCGGGGCCCTGGCCCTGGCCCGCGAGTACGCCCACACCCGCGACGTCTACGGCGCGCCGATCGTCGGCCTCGACGCGATCGCCGATCACCTGGTCGCCCACGCCGAGCTCGACCTCGTCACCGCCGCCATGGCCGTCAAGGCGGCGGTGGCTGCCAACGCCATGGGCATCGGCGCCGCCGTCTACACCGCCGCGGCGAAGCTGGCCTGCTGCGCCCTCGCCGAGGAGGCGGTCGAGCAGGGCCGGCGGGTCGTCTCGAGCCGCGCGCTCCTGGCCGAGCAGCCGTACGAGCGGTTCGTCCGCGACGTCACCCTCTACGGCGTGTTCGACGGCACCAGCCACCTGATGCTGAACGATCTCAGCCTGCGCCTGCCGCAGATCGTCAAGGCCCGCGACGACGTCGAGCCGACGCTGCCGCGCCTGGCCGCGATGTTCGCCGCGCCCGCGCGCCCGCTCGCCGCGCTCGGCGACGCCCGCGCCCCGGTGCGCCACCTCGACCTCCCGACCCACGCGAAGGCCCTCGAGGCGATCGACGGCGGCGTCGGCTTCACCGCCTTCGTCGCCCTCGCCGACGCCGTCGTCGCCCTCGGCCGCGGCCTCCGCGGCCACAGGGCGTGGAACGACCAGGGCGTCCGCTTCGCCCTCGCCGAGGCCCTCGCCTGGCTCGAGTGCGCGTTCGCAGTCGTCGAGCTGGCCGACCCGCCGCGGCGCGCCGCCGTCGGCGCGCCCGCCTTGCCCGAAGAACAGGCTGTCTCTCGGGACATCCTCGTCGGCGCCCTCGCCGGCCTCGGCCTGCGCGCCCGCGCCCGCCTGCTCGCCGTCGCCGCGGCCGCCGACCTGCCTGTCCCGGCGGACATGTCCGAGGTCGAGCGCGACCTCGTGGCCGTCCGCGCCGCCGCGCGCCCGGGGGCGCGCGCGTGGGTCCGCACGCCCCTGTCCTGAAGGACAGCTCACTCGCTGACCACGACGAGAGCGCCGGCATGACCTATCGACTCGAGCGCGAGCTGCCCACCGACACGGCGATCGCCCAGCTGCGGTTCGACGCCGCCGGCGAGCGGCTCGCGCTGGTCACGAGCGACAAGAAGGACAGCGTGCGGCTGCTGCGGAGCCGCGACCTCGCGCCGCTGCCCGCCCCGCGCTTCATCCGCCACGACCTCGCGTTCACCGACGACGGGTCGCTGATCGTCGCCGGCAAGACCGTCCAGCGCTACACCCTCGGCGAGGCCGGGCCCGGCAAGCCGGCGCTGTCGATCGAGGGCGACAAGAAGGGCCTCACGCGCCTGGCCGTGAGCCCGGACGGCCGCTGGCTGGCGACCCACAAGCACCTCGACGCGCTCGAGCTGTGGTACGTCGGCGACCCCGAGCCGACCCGGCGGGCGACCGTGCGGGCCAGCGCGCTCGTCGACCTCGGCTTTCGCCCCGACGGCGCCCAGCTGTGGTTCACGAGCCGCGTGTCCCGCCCGCTGCTGCTGCAGACGATCGACCTCGACCCGGCCGGGTCGAACCTGCAGCCGACCGCGGAGCGGCCGCTGCCCGCCGTGTTCGTCTACAGCCCCGTGCGCGTGGCCCCGCGCGGTTTGATCGCGGTGAGCGACGAGTTCAACGACCTGGTGCTGCTCGAGTGGGGCGGCTTCGCGGCGCGCCCGCTCGGCCGCCGCGGGCTGTGGGGCGAGCGCTTCCCCGAGGACCTCGCCGTCGCGCCCGACGGCAGCCACGTCGCCGTCACCGGCCGCGACGCCGACTCGCGGCTGCGCGTCACCGCGGCGGCCCTGAGCGGCGACGGCGAGCCGTTCACGTTCCGCTGGGACGGCCGCGCCACCAGCACCGCCGTCGCCCTCTCGCCCGGCGGCGCCCGCCTGGCCGTCGCCGCGCGGACCGCCCCGAGCACCCTGTACATGTTCGCCCGGACATGACCTATAGAGCATGCCCTTCTCGGCATGCCCTTGAGAACATGACCCTCAGGACAGCTCCGGACCCGGCCGCTCGGCGACCCCGCGGGCCAGCCTGCCCAGGGTGCGCACCGCGTGGGCCAGCAGGTCGGACCACGGGTAGCCGCAGCTCATGCGGATGCAGTTGGCGAACCGCGGCTTGGCCGAGAAGATCGGCCCGGGGGCGATGCTGATGCTGTGGGCCAGCGCGCGCGCGTGCAGCTCGAGCGCCGAGGTCCCGGGCGGCAGCTCGACCCACAGCACGAAGCCGCCGGCCGGGCGCGACACGCGGGTGCCGGCAGGGAAGTGCTCGGCGATCGCGGCGCTGACCTGCTCGACCTGGGCCGCCAGCTTGCGCCGCATCGCCCGCAGGTGGTGCTCGTAGCCGCCGTTCTCGACGAAGTCGGCGATCGCCAGCTGCGGCAGCGTCGGCGTGGCCACGCTGTTGGCGAACTTGAGCTGTTCGACCTGGTCGCGGAAGCGGCCCGGCACCGCGTAGCCGACGCGGTAGCCGGGCGCCAGCGTCTTGGTGAACGACGAGCACAGCATCACCAGCCCCGCCTCGTCGAACGCCTTGGCCGGGCGCGGCATCGCCGGGCCGAAGTACAGCTCGCCGTAGATGTCGTCCTCGATCAGGGGGATCTCGCGGCGAGCCAGCATCTCGACCAGCCGCTGCTTGGCCGCGTCGCTCATCGACGCCCCGAGCGGCTGGCTGATCACCGGCAGCGTCAGCACCGCCTTGATCTTGTGGGCCGCGAGCGCCTCCTCGAGCGCGTCGAGGTCGATCCCGCTGCCCGGCTGGCACGGGATCTCGAGCGCGCGGATCCGCAGGCTCTCGATCAGCTGCAACAGGCCGAAGTACAGCGGGCTCTCGATCGCCACCGTGTCGCCCGGCTGGGCCACCGCGCGCAGGCACAGCCCGAGCGCCTCCATCGCGCCGACGGTGGTCACGACGTCGTCGGCCGCGATGGCGCAGCCGCGTTCGACCGCGCGGCGGGCGATCTGCCGCCGCAGCGCGGGGCAGCCCGGGGGCGGGTCGTAGGCCACGCCGACGGCCCCGGACGCGCGGGCGATCCGCGCCAGCGTCGCGTTGAGCCGGTCGGTCGGCAGCAGCTCCGGGCTCGGGGTCGCCGCGCCGAACGGCACGATGTGCGGGTCACGAGCGGCGCCGTAGACCTTGGCCACCAGGCTCGCCACCGACACCTTCGACGGCGTCGTCGACGTCCGCGGCGCTCGCGGCTCGGGCAGCGCCGCCCCGCGCCGGCGCACGTAGTGGCCCGACTGCGGCCGCGCCTCGATCAGCCCCGAGCCCTCGAGGTGCTGGTACGCCTGGATCACCGTCGACACGCTCACGCCCTGCTGCTGCGACAGCCGCCGCACCGACGGCACGCGGTCGCCCGGGCGCAGCGCGCCGCGCTCGATCAACGCGGCCACGTGTGCGGCCACTCGTTCGTAGAGCAACGCCTGCGCGTCCACGACACCAGCCTACCCCGACGCGGCAGGTACGACCAGCACAGCCGGCCTCCCGCGCGACCGCCACAGTTTGCAGCCAGCGGCAACTGTACTGGTCACATTGTGCACTTTCTGAATCTGTTACGGTCGGGGTCGCCGGCCCATGCTCTGGCCATGGCTTCCACCTCCGGCGTCTGGATCGCCCCGCCCGTGCGGATCGCCTGGGACCGGGCCGCCGCGTCCGTGGCGCGTCCGGCCCGCGAGGCCCCGGCGCGGGCGCGGCCGCCCCTGATGATCGTCGCGGCCTTGCTCGCGGTGTACTTCCTGTGGGGCTCGACCTACCTGGCGATCCGCGTCGCCATCGAGACGATCCCGCCGTTCACGCTCGGGGCGCTGCGCTTCCTGCTCGCCGGCGGCGGCCTCTACGCGGCGCTGCGCATGCTCGGCGCGCCGCGGCCGAGCGCCGCCGAGTGGCGGACCTCGTTCCTCACCGGCGCGCTGCTGTTCGTCGCCGGCAACGGCTTCGTCGTGCTCGGAGCCCAGTGGGTCAGCTCGGGCCTGGTCGCGCTGGTGGTCGGCACCATGCCGTTGTGGGCGGCCCTGTTCGGGCGCGCGGCCGGCCAGCCGCCGACCCGCCGCGAGTGGCTGGGCCTCGGCCTCGGCTTCGCCGGCGTCGCCGTCCTGCAGCTCGGCGGCGAGCTCGCCGCGGCCGGCGCCGGGGCCTTGCTCGTCCTGCTCGCGCCGGTGTGCTGGGCTCTCGGCGTCGTGCTCGGCCGCTCGCGCCCCCTGCCGGCCGGGCCGATGGGCGCGGCCACCCAGATGCTGGCCGGCGGCCTGATGATGGGCGCGCTCGCGGTCGTCCTCGGCGAGTCGATGACGGCTGTCCCTTCGGTCAGGTCGATGCTGGCCGCGCTGCACCTGGTGGTCAGCGGCTCGCTGATCGGCTTCACCGCCTACGGCTACCTGCTGCGCCGCACCCGCCCCGCCGTCGCCAACAGCTACGCCTACGTCAACCCGGTGGTCGCCATCGTCCTCGGCGCCGCCCTGGCGGGCGAGGCCGTCGGGCCGCTCACCTGGCTGGCCGCCGCGGTCATCCTGTCCGGCGTGGTCGTCATCGGCCTCGGCGCCAGGCGCTGAGCATGGCCCCAAAGGCATGTCCTCAAGGACATGCCCCGGTCGCCGCGATCACGCAGCCTCTTCCGCCAGCTGCTGGAAGCTGCGGCGGGCCAGCTCGAGGTTGTTGTTGTCCCACGGGTGGAAGCTCGGGCGCAGGTACTCGCGCAGCCCGCGGAGGAACACCCGGCGGACGATCGGCTCGCGCTGCTGGGTGGCGCGCAGCTGCCTGGCGGCCTCGCGCAGCCCGAGGCCCTTCTCCTGGCGGAGCAGCATCGTCGCGCCCGCGACCCAGAACGCGCCGAGCAGGACGGTCGCGAGCGCCATCCCGGCCATCCGCAGCGCGTAGCTCGGGCGCACCGACTTCAGCACGTCGAAGGCCACCGCCTTGTGCTCGATCTCCTCGGCCGCGTGCCAGCGGAGCAGCCGCTGCATCTTCGGGTGCACCATCTCGAGCGTCCCCTGATGCGCCAGCGCCCCCTCGGCCATGATCGCCGTGTAGTGCTCGAGCGCCGCCGTCACCGACAGCCGCAGCGCCGGCGGGCTGATGCGCTCGATCGTGTCGAACGCCACCTTCTTGTAGATGCGCAGGAACGTGTCGATGTCGTAGCCCTGCTGCCGCAGCGTCTCGAACACCCGCTCGTGCTCGTGGGCGTGGCGGCCCTCCTGGCCGAAGAAGCCGCGGATCTGCTCGCGCAGCTCGGGGTCGTCGATCTCGCCCATGTAGTGGCGGACCGCGCGGACGAAGAAGCGCTCGCCCATCGGGAAGATCAGGTGGAGCGCGTTGCCGATGGCTGTCGACACCGGCAGCCCGGCCATCCAGTAGCGCGGCATGTCCTCGAGGTCGAAGTCCATGGTGCGCGGCTTGATCGGTCCGAGGTCGGCGGGGGCGTGTTGCATCGGGGTCCTCCTGTCTCGACCAGCCTACCGCCTATTGAACTCAAGTCAATAACCCCAAACGCCCCCTGTGACGGGCGCCGTCAGGCCTCGCAGGCGGGAGCGCGGAACCGCGCTCAGTCGGCGAGGTCGTGGAGGATCCACGGGCTCGGCCGCAGCGACGGCTCGACGCGCGCCAGGTCGACGGTCGGGTCGATCAGCATCTGCGGCGCGCGCCCGTTGAGCGCGACGAGGGCGACCGCGCGGATCTCGATCGCCGGGTGACCGCGGCGTCGCAGGTCGTCGGCGAGGTAGTGGGCGAACTGCAGGATCATCTCCGGCCGCCCGCTCATCTCCTCGCGCTGCCACCCGGTGAGCCGCCCGCGCGTCTCGATCTTCCACGTCTCGCCGCGCTCGGGGTCGGTGGCGTAGAAGCGGACGTAACCGTCCTTGTCGCGCAGCTTCATGCGCCAGGCGAACTTGTGGCCCTCCTCGGTCCAGGCGACGTCGCCGGGGTACAGCCAGTGGCGCAGCGGGAACAGCAGCTGCCAGGCGACGTAGACCCCGAGGCCCGTGAGCAGCGCCCGCTGCGAGCGTCGCAGCCGCGCCGGCGGGGCCGCCGGGAGCGGGGCCGGCCAGGGCGGCGCGCCGACCAGCGCGGCCGCGCGGTTCCGCAGGCGCCGCGGCCAGTCGGGCTCGAAGAAGATCGTGGTGGCCGCCATCATCACCCACGGGAAGATGCCGATCGAGAACACCGCCGTGTTGATCAGGTGGAAGCACAGCGCCAGCGCGAACGCCCACGCCCGGGTCCGCCGCCACAGCAGCGCCGGCACCACCAGCAGGTCGAACACCAGACCGCCGTAGCTGAAGAAGTACGGCGCCCACCACTCGCGCAGCAGGGGCCCGACGAGCGGCAGGTCGTCGCGCTCGCGCAGCCACATGCGCATCGGCTCGCCGCGCAGCCAGTCGGGGTTCAGCTTGGCCAGCCCGGCGTAGAAGTACGGGATCCCGATCTGCGCCCGCACCAGCCACAGCGCCCACGCCGGGGCCGTCGGGTCGTGCAGCCGCGGCCGCAGCCAGGCGTCGACCGAGCCGGCGCGGTGGGCCGGCACGAAGATCATCAGGAAGCTGATCAGCGCGATGAGGTAGATGTGATTGAGATAGACGCCCTGCTCGAGCAGGAACACGTACGAGATGCCGAGGAAGAACACCGGCGCGGCGGCGCGGTAGCACAGGCCGATCGTCACGCACAGCGCCGCCAGGCCGAGCACGCCGAACACCACGTACATGCCGTCGCCCGGCAGCGGCCGCACCCACGCGAGGCCGTGGAACGTGAAGTGGAACTCCGGCTCGATGTACACGTCGGCGATCTCCGGCAGGTCGCGCCACACCTCGATGAACATGAGCAGGCCGAACAGCACGCGGAAGCAGACGAGCGAGGCGATGTCGACGGTGGCGAACAGCCGGCGCGCGAGTGAGGCGCGCGGGGCGACGGAGGGCGCAGCGGACGTGACCATGGCGCCGGCATAGCGCCGATCGGCGCGCGTGCAGGGCCGGTCGTCGCAGGTCCGCACGCCCGCGCGCGCGGCCGCTACGGAGCCGACACCGCGGCGAATCGGCGGGGTCGCCACGCGGATCCGCAGCGGCCGCAAATCATAGGAGTACGAGCGAGCGGCCACCCCGCCCGGGGCCGCCGCGCCCGCTCGGCCATTACAGGCCATTACGTTTGCGATCGAGCCCGCTTGATGGCCCACGGCACCCGACGCATAGACGCGTATCCGTCTGTGCCACTCGTCAGTGGGGCATGGGGAGGAGGAGTGTCATGCGAATGAGAGTGAACGAGTACACCTGGATTCATACGTCGATCTTCGCGCTCGCCACCGCGTTCATCACGTCGGCGTGTGACGAGGCCGAGCAGATCGAGGACGAGGACCTGGCCGTCGAGGCGGTCGAGGACGAGGAGACGCCCGAGGCCGGGCAGGTCGACGGCGAGGTCGACGCGCTGACCGACCTGACGGCCGACGGCGAGGAGGCCACCGACGACGAGGTCCGCCGCCGCCGCGACGACGACGACGACCACGGCCGTCGCCGTCGCCGTCACCACCGTCATGGCCGTCGCCACCACGACGACGACGGTCACGGCCGCCACCACGGACGCCACGACGACGGTCACGGCCGCCACCACGGACGCCACGACGACGGCCACGGCCGCTACTGATCGACCGCGCCCGCACGGCCGACCGCGGACCCGCCTCGCGCGGGCGCGGCCGGCCGCGTCTCGCCGGAGAGTGCACCCATGTCCCCCCGAAGCCGAACCATGCTGCTCGCGGCCGCTCTCGGCCACCTCGTGCTCGTCGTGACCGGTGGGCTCGACATCTGCCTGTGGGAGACCGGGGCGCTCGGCAGGGTCCTGACCTACTACAGCGCGCTGACCGGGGCCGACACCGGCTACGGCTTCTTCGCCCCCAAGGTCGCCAGCCCGCCGACCGCCGCGTTCACGCTCGTCGACGTCGACGGCCGCGCGATCGTCGACAGCCTCCCGCCGGGCATCACCCGCGAGGCCGACATCCGCGTCGAGGACCTCCTCGAGGTGTTCGACCACCGCCGCAGCGACGACCGCATACGCGCGCGCCTGGCCGCGTCGTGGGCCGCGACCCTGTTCGCCCGCCACCCGCAGGCCGCCAGCGTGACCGTCGACATGGGCTTCCGCCGCACCCCGTCGATGGCCGCCCTGCGGCGCGGCGCGGCGCCCCGCTGGCGCTCGGTGTACCGCGCCCGCGTCGTCCGCCCCGCCCGCGGCGGGCAAGGAGGTGCGCCGTGAACCCCCGCGTCGACGCCGTCGCCCGCGCGGTCGATACGTTCTTGTTCGCCCCGGCGCGCGCGGCCCCGCTGGTCGCCCTGCGGATCGGACTCGCGGCCGTGCTGCTGGCCCAGGCGGTGCAGGTCGCCCCGCTGTTCCACGCGCTCTACCACCACCGCGGCCTGCTGCGCGGCCCGCTGAAGGACACGTTCGACTCGAGTCACTTGCCGTCGCTCGGCGAGCTGCTGGCCTCGCCGTACGAGTCGCAGATCCTGGCCGTCCTCGCGTTCGTCTACGTCGCCGCGCTGATCGGCATGCTGCTCGGCTGGCGCACCCGCGTCAGCGCCGGCGTCGCCTGGCTGCTGCACTTCGCGTTCATGCGCCTGGCCCCGGCCACCAACTACGGCGCCGACGACTTCGCCAACATCTTCCTGTTCTACGCCACCGTCGCGCCCGGCGGCGCCTTCCTGTCGCTCGACCACCGGGCCGGTCGGGCCCGCGACGTCCCGCGCGACAGCAACCGCCTGGCGATCCGCGTGATGCAGATCCACCTCTGCATCGCCTACCTGTTGTCCGGCGTCGAGAAGGCGAGCGGCGAGCAGTGGCGCGACGGCGAGGCGATCTGGCGCTCGCTCGTGTCGCAGGGCTACGAGCTGTTCGACTTCACCTGGCTCGCCCACGTCCCGTGGCTGGCGGCGGTCGCGGGGTGGCTGGTGCTCGTCATCGAAATCGGCTACGCGGTGTTCATCTGGCCGGCGCGCACCCGCCGGCTGTGGGTGGCGGCGGTGGCGGCCATGCACGCCGGCATCGGGGTATTCATGGGCCTCCACGTGTTCGCGGCGGTGATGATCGTGCTGACCGTGGCCATGTTCGGCGTCAGCGCGGAGCCCGCTGTGACAAGTTCGCACGGCCGTGACTTCTTGCCCTCGCCGGCCGCGACTTCGGGTACCGTGAACCGTGGCCAGGGCGCCCCGCCGCAACGAACCCGATGAGGCACGCGAACGCGCGCGCCTGCAAGTCGACGAACGTCGGGCCCAGTTGGTCGAGCTGGGCCTGAGGTTGTTCAGCGAGCGCAGCTACGACGAGCTGTCCATCGACGACATCGCCGGCGCCGCCGGCATCTCGAAGGGGCTCCTCTATCACTACTTCTCGAGCAAGCGCGAGTTCTACGCCGCGACCGTGCGCAGCGCCGCCGAGTCGCTGCTCGCCCGCACCGACCCCGCCGGCGACGGCCCCGACCCCGAGGCGCTGCTCGCCGCGCTCGACCAGTACCTGCTGTTCGCCGAGGAGCACGCCAGCGCCTACGTCGCGCTGATGCGCAGCGGCGTCGGCCACGACGCCGAGGTCGCGGCGATCGTCGAGGACACGCGCGCCCGCTTCGTCGCCCGCCTGGCCGGCCGCCTCGGCCTCGCCGACATGACCCCGCGCGTGCGCCTGGCCCTGCGCGGGTGGGTCGGCTTCGTCGAGGGCTCGAGCCTCGACTGGCTGGCCCGCCGCGACCTCCCGCGCGAGGAGCTGCGCGACCTGCTGGCGCAGCTGCTGCTCGCCACGCTCATGGCCGTCGACGCCGCCCCGCCCGAAGTCGCCGCCTAGGCGCCTGTCCAGGCAGTCGCGCGGGGCAGGCCTTCGCGACGTCGCGCGACGCTTCTTCATGCCATGAGCACGCATACGCCGGCCCGGCGCAGGCGAGAGCCCGCGGCCGGACCGGCCGGGCGAGCGCGACGCTCGTGGTGTCAGTGGTGGTTGTTGTGGTGGTTGTCGTCGTCGTCGTCGTCCCAGTCACGCTCGCCGAAGCACCACTTCTCGAGGCGGTCGCCTTGGCGCTTGCAGTGCTTGCGGGCGCGCCGCTGGCAGTAGTCGCGGTTGCCGCGGATGCGGATCTTCTTGGTCACCGCCTTGTAGCGCCAATCGTCGTCGCAACGGGCCAGGCAGTAGCCGCGGTTGTGCTCGTCCCAGTCGTCGTAACACTCCCAGCGCGCGCGCTCGCTCGGGTCGACCGCGTCGGTGAATTCGAGCTCGTCCGTCACGAGCTCGCCCTCCGCGGCCGCGACGTCGTCCGCGAGCTCCTCCACCGGCTGCTCCGGCGCGGCCACGGCCGCCACGGCGAACAGACCGGCCTGCAGCCAGGTCAGTGCATTGAAGAACAACATGACACCTGTCTCCTCTCGCTATTCGATCCAACCCACGAATCATGGGCGCCGCCGCGTGCATTGCGGCAGACAGTCGAACCATGAGCCTGGTCGCCGGATCCGTCGAGCGGCCTCTGCCGCGAAATATCGCCGTGGCGGGCCGCCCGCGCCGCCTCTCAGCGGACGGTCGACAGTATGATGATATGTCCTAAAGGACATCTATGATGAAAAGAGCGAGTCCGCGCATTGAGCCGCGCGGCCCGCCCCGCGTCAGCGCTCGCGGTCGCGCCGCGCCAGCACCACCGCCGCGACGGCGACGCACAGCGCCGTGTACGCCAGCAGCACGCCCCAGACCTCGACCACGTGCGCCGTCGACGGGTCGTAGTCGACGGTCGGGTAGATCGGGCAGCTGAGGGGGTTTCCGGGGATCGTGCACGCGGCGAAGTCCCGCGGCGGCTGCAGGTGCGTCAGCGACCCGAACGCCTCCATCGCCCAGCGCGCGCTCGTGACGTACGACAGCGGCGCGAGCCCGGCCGGCAGCGACACCAGCGCCAGCGCCAGCAGCAGCTGCGGCACCAGCACCAGCGGCACCACGCTCATCGCCCGGTCCGACGTCGACGAGGTGCTCGACAGCAACAGGCCCATGCCGAGCCCCGACAACGAGCTCAAGAACGTGGTGACCAGCAGCGCGCCGAAGAACCCCAGCCCGGCCACGCCGCGGACCACCGCCACCGGCCCGGTCGCCGTGAAGGTCGTGACCGCGGCCGAGAAGTCGACCTTGATCGCCAGCACCGACAGCAGCACCACCGACTGCACGAGGCAGATCGCCGCCAGCACCACGAACTTCGCCAGCAGGTACGGCCCGATCCGCAGGTTCGCCAGCCGCTCGCGGCGGTAGATCGCCCGCTCCTTGGTCAGCTCGCGCGCCGAACACAGGATCCCGCACCACACCGCCACCAGCGCGACGAGGAACAGCACCAGCCGCCCGTGCGAGCTCTGCAGGTCCTGCAGCGCCGTCGGGCGGGCGACCAACACGAGGATCGCGCCGATGATCGGCGCCTGCAGCAGCAAGGTCACCAGGTTGCGCCGGTCGACCGCCAGCAGCCGGATGTTGCGCCGCACCAGGATCAGCCACTGCTGCCACGCCGACACCCGCGCCGGCTCCGGCCGGTCCTCCGGCGTCACCGCCCCGACCCGCATCGACGTGAGCGACGTCGCCGAGCGGTTCTGCTGCGACGTCGTCAGCTTGCTCGGCTTGACCGCGGGCGCACGTGTCCCTCCGGCCAGGCGCTCGACGATGTAGCGCGTCCGCGCGTCCGAGCGGCGGTACCGCAGCTCCCACAGCTCCGCCAGCGACGGCTCGCCGCGCTCGTGGGCCTCGCGCCAGCGGCCGTACTCGGTGCGCAGCTCGCCCTGGACCAGCGGATGCGACTCGTGCGCGTCGCCGTCGACCTTGGTGTAGATGTCGGCGAAGTCGCCGCTGCGCACCCCGAAGTGCTGCAGCGCGTCGGCCGGCGGCCCGAACCACACCAGCCGCCCGTCGGCCATGAAGGCGATGTGGTCGCACTGGTGGATGTTGGCCGTCGCGTGGGTGACCATCACGATCGTGCGCCCGCCGTCGGCCAGGCGGCGCAGCGTGTACATCAGCCGCTTCTCGAGGCCCGGGTCGAGGCCCGAGGTCGGCTCGTCGAGGAAGAACAGGCTCGGGTCGGCCAGCAGCTCGGCCGCGATCGAGACCCGCTTGCGCTGGCCGCCCGACAGCTCGCTGATGCGGGTGGTGCGGCGGTCCTCGATGTCGACGTCGGCCAGCACCCGCTCGACCCGCGCCGCGATCTCGGCGTCACCTGTATCTTCGGGCAGGCGCAGCTGGGCCGTGAAGCGCAGCGCCTCGTCGACCGTGAGCGTCTGGTGGAGGATGTCGCTCTGCGGGACGTAGCCGATCGAGCCGCGGTAGGCGGCGAAGTTGGCGTAGTAGTCGTCGCCGTTGACCAGCACGTCGCCCTCGCTGGCCCGGCTGAAGCCCGACAGCGCGCCGAGCAGCGTCGACTTGCCCGCCCCCGAGCCGCCGACGATCGCCACGAACTCGCGCGGCTGGATCGCCAGCGACACGCGGTCGAGGATCACCTTGCCGCCCCCGACCACCCGCATCAGCCGCCGCGCCTTGAGCTCGATCGCCCCGCGGTGGTCGTACGAATCGAGCGAGCGCCCGTCGTACACCAGCTTGAACGGCCCCACCTGAATGATGTCGCCGCGCGCCAGCCGCTTGCTCTGCTGGACCCGCTCGCCGTTGACGAAGGTGCCGTTGGCGCTGTTGAGGTCGCGGACCTCGTGCCCCTCCGGCAACGCCCGCACCGTCGCGTGCCGCCGCGACACCAGCAGGCTGGCCAGCGTCAGCTCGCAGCCCTCGCGGCCGATCGTCACCTCGGGCAGGTCGAGGCGGCAGCGCGGCACCTGCTGGTCGTCGCTCGGCGCCAGCGTCCGCGCCAGCCGCTGGTAGGTGATCGTGACGAAGCTGCCGGTGTACGGGTCGCCGACCCGCAGCACGTCGCCGTGGCGCAGCTCGTGCTCCGGCACCTGGTGCCCGTTGAACATCAAGCTGCACGGGCCGCCGAGGTCGCGCACGCGGTAGCCGTCGCCGACGCCCGTCGGCTCGAAGCGCAGCTGGTGCGCCGCGACGAACTCGGCCTTGACGATGATGCGGTTGTCCTCCGCGCGACCGAGGCGGAACGCCTTGCCGTCGAGCGGGTACGGCACCTCGCGCTTGTTCGGCTCGCGCACCACGAGCCGCGACGCTTGCAGCCGCACGGCCCAGGTCACTTCCGGCGGCGGGTCATCGCTGTCGGGCGTCAGGTCCAAGCAGGCCTTGTCTTCGCAGGATCCAGCCAGGATCCGTAAATGTCAAA
>NZ_JAIRAU010000042.1 GCF_020073745.1 Nannocystis pusilla | reverse complement strand
CTCGATATGCGAGGACCACTCGAGCGTACGCGGCCGCTGGTGCCACGCCCGCGTCGCGCTCCGCCGCGATGGCGGGCCGCGAGAGAATGCGTCACCATCGGGCCCATGCTTCGCGCGCGCGCGCTCCTCGCCTTGTTCGCCGGGCTGCTCCTCGTCGGCTGCGGCGCGGCCCGGCTGCCGCGGCCGGCGAGGAGCTTCGACGACCGGCCCGAGGGCGTCGTCGTCGACTACGCCAACGGCCTCCGCCTGGTCGTCGCGCCCGACCTCTCCGGCGATCTCGTCCAGGTGCACATGCGCGTGCGGGCCGGCGCGCGCAACGAGGCGAAGCATCAGGCCGGCCTCGCGCACCTCAGCGAGCACATCGTCCTGTGCGCGCTGCCGCTGCCCGACGGCCGGACCGTGTGCGACGCGCTCGCGGAGGAGGCCCTCGCCTACAAGGCGACCACGGACGGCGACATCGTCGACATGTCCGCCACCACCGTCGCCGCGCACCTGCCCACCGTGCTCGGGCTGTTCGCGTTCGTCCTCAGCGGCCGTTGCGAGGTCAGCCCGGAGCAGTTCACGCGCGAGCGCAACGTCGTCATGAGCGAGCTCCAGCAGCGATTGGGCGCCTCGCTCGACGCCTATCAGCAGCTCCTCGAGTCGATCTATCCGCCGGATCACCCCTACGCGCACGCCTTCGGCGGCACCCGGGCCACGCTCTCGCGGCTGACCGCCGCCGACGCCTGCGGCTATCTCCGCGATCGATTCACCCCGGGCAACGCCGCCGTCGTCGTGACCGGCGGCGTCACCCACGACCAGGTCGTGGGGGCCGCCGAAGCTACGCTGCGGCCGCTCGCGCCGCGTCCGACAGCCCCACAAGTCGCCGCGCCGCCGGTCCCGGCTCGCCCGGCCCGACGGACCCTCGCCGGCCTCTCTACCCACAGCGGCACGGCCCTCGTGTTCCCCCTGCCCCCGCACGACAGCGACGACGGCCGGCTCGCCCAGGTCCTCGTCGACATGGTCGAACGTGCCCTCGCCGACGCCGCCCGCGCGCGCTTCGGGGTCCGCGGATTTTCCCTCGAGCAGCTCGGCGGCGCCGACGCGCCCATGCTGGCGCTGTTCGCCACGGTCACGACGCCCGACCAGCGCGCGGCCAGCGAGGACCTGTTGTGGGAGACCCTCGCGGAGGTGCAGAAGGACACCGCCGATCGCAAGCAGGCCGCGGCCCTGCTCCGGCGCCAGCGGATCGACGTCGCCCGCCGTCTCGAGCGCCTCGACGCCCGCGCCGAGCGTTACCTCGAGCTCACACCGAACTCGCGGCGCGGCGTCCTCGCCACCGACCTGCGCCGGCTCGACGCGATCACCCCCGCGGCGCTGGCGGGCGCCGCCAGGGCGCTGTTCGCCCGCGACCGCGCCCAGGTGATCGAGCTCGAGCCGGCCGACCCCGCCGAGGGCCTCGTCTTGCGCGACGTCGTGCGCCTCCCCGAGGACCCGCACGCCGTCGCGGCGAGCCCGGCGATCGCCGCCAAATTGCTGGCCGAGATCCCGGCCGCGAATCGTAGCACCCGGTACACTCTGGCCAATGGCCTGACCGTCATCCTCGCCCCGTCGTCGAGCCCGCTGGTCGACGTCCGCCTGATCGTCGGGGCGGGGTTCGCCGACGCCCCCGCCGAGCAGCCGTACCTCGCGCCCGTCGTCGCCACCATGCTCCTCGCGCCCGAGCCCAGGAGCCCGGCGGACAAGGAGCTGCGGCGGCTCCGCGCCACCGGAGCCACCGTCGATCTGTCCATCGCTCCGGACATGACGATCTTTCACGCGCGCGGTCTGGCCGCCGACACCGATCATTTGCTCCGCGGTATCGGCGGGGTCGTCGTCGGCGGCCGCCTGAGCGCCGAATACCGCAGTTGGGCCGCCGAGGAGGTGTCTCAGGGCATCTCCGCCAGCCTGCGCGCCGAGCCCCAGCGCAAGCAGATCGCGCGCCTCAGCCTGGACCGCTGCGTCGAGCTCGACGCCGTCGACTTCGACGCCCTCGTCATGCCCGACCTCACCGCCCTTCGCCGCAAGCACTACCGCGCCGGCGCTGCCACCTTGATCGTCGCCGGCGGCTTCGACGACGCCGTCGCCCGCGCCCACATCGACGACGTGTTCGGCCGCGCGGTCGAGCCGTGGAGCCTCCCCGTGGCCGCCGAGGATCCCGCGTCCGCCCGTCGCGCGCCCGCCGTGCGCCCCGGCACGCAGCGGATCCAGGGCCAGCGGCCGGAGCAGGTCACCGTGTTCCTCGGCTTCGTGGTCCCGCCCGAGCTGCGGCGCGACCGCGCGACCGTCCTGCTCCTGCGCCAGCTGCTCGAGAACGCCACCGGCGCCGTGCGCGAGCAGCTCGGCGTCAGCTACGGCCTCGGCGTCACGCGCGAGGAGCTGTGCGACGCCGAGCTGCTGGTGCTCCACGGCAACATCGACGCCGGCCACTTCGCCGCGGCCGTGGCCGAGTTGCGCCGCGCCTTCGCCCGCCTGCGCACGCCCGAGGGCGTCGCCGCCGAGCTGCCGGCCGCCCAGCGCCCCGTCGCCGGCCGCCTGCTGGCCGAGGCCGCCGACAGCGCCGTCCTCGCCGATCGCCTCACCTTCCTCGTCCAGCAGAAGCTCCCGCTCGACTACTTCCGCAGCGAGGCCCGCAGGGCCCTCGACATCGATCCCGCGCGGCTCGCCGCGCTGTTCACCGCCTCGCTCTCCCCCGAGCGCCTGTTCGTCGTCTGCCTCGGCCCGGAGGAGAGCACCGGGCCGTGCGACGAGCTGCCCGGCCCGTGACGGCCAGCGCCTGTTCACAATGTGCCCGGTGCAGCAGCAGCGCGTCGTGCCGCAGTCGGCGTCGGCGAATCGCAGTTCCGCGTCGTCGCGCCGGATCCGGAGCCGCGAATCCGCCTGGCCTCGAACTCCGGCTGCGGATGAATTGCTGTGGTTCGCGTCACCGAGTGCATTGCCCGGCGAGAGAGCTCGTGAAGAATGGTCAGCGTACCGGCGATATGTAGGCCAGGGCGATCGATGAGCCCTGGCGCCCCGGTCACGCCTCGGATCGGATCCGCGCTATGTCCATTCCAAACCACGCATTATTGGCAACAACCCTCGCATTCGCTATCCCGTATCTCCAGAACTGCGACCTCGACGACGAAGAGCCTGTCGGCGAGCCCGTCGACGAACCCGTCGGCGAGCCCGTCTGCGGCGACGGCGAGCTCGATCCGGGCGAACGATGTGACGACGGCGCGCTCGATCCCGGCGACGGCTGCGACGCGCTGTGCCGGTTCGAGGCCGTCGAGTTCGCGTACGCCGGAGGCGAGGAGACATTCGTCGTTCCGAACGGCGTCACGAGCTTGCGCCTCGAGGTGTGGGGCGCGGCCGGGGGCACACCGAACAACGATTTCTGCGACCCTGCGGACATCGGCGGCCTGGGCGGTTACGCCGTCGGCGACCTCGAGGTCACCGCCGGTCAGGTGCTCACCGTGCGGGTCGGCGGCGCCGGGGGTGCCGGCGACGCGCCGGGTTACAACGGCGGCGGCGGGAGCTGCCCGACTCTCGGGTTCTGCGCGAGCGGCGGCGGCGCGTCGGACATTCGGACCGGCGGCGACACCTTGAACGACCGGGTGATCGTCGGCGGCGGCGGAGGCGGCGCAGAGTTCTCGTGCGGCGGCCTGGGCGGCGGCGACGGCGGCGGCATGGAAGGTGTCGCCGGGGCCGGCGGTGACGAGGCGACCGCGGACGGCGGCGGTGGCACCCAGAACAGCGGCGGCGACGGCGGCATCTCCGGCACCGGCAGCCCCGGCAGCCCCGGCGGCTTCGGCTTCGGCGGCGACGGCCCCGTCGTCATCGGCAACACCCACGGCGGCGGTGGCGGCGGCGGCTGGTACGGCGGCGGCGGCGGCGGCGACGACGGCCACGGCGGCGGCGGCTCGTCCTACGTCGGCTCCCTGGCCAACGCCTCCACCGAGCCGGGCGTCCGCCCCGGCGACGGGCGGGTCGTCATCACCCCGCTGTGACGGGCATGTTCTCTCGAACATGCATGAAAGAACAGGACCTCTCGGACATGTCCTCGATGCGCCCCGCGGTCACGGACATTCCACCTCGGCGGCCGGGTGCGCCTGCAGGACCGCGTCGAGGGTCGCCTCGATCAGCGCGCTCGCGTCGGCGACCGGCAGGCCGAAGCCGACGTGGATGTGGCCGGCGGCGACGTTGTGGGGCGCCTGCTGGTTGTAGTAGAGGCCGTGGAGGCCGAGGAAGCCGGACAGGAAGTTGCCGCTCGTGCCCTGGTCGACGACCACGCTCGTCAGCCCGAGCGGCTCGGTCGCGGCGGCGATCGCCGGGAGCGGGAGCTGGCTCGGCAGCGTGTTGCCCTGGCGGTAGGTGGTGATCGCGTCCCACGAGCGCGGCTCGATCGTCGCCTGGGTCGGGAAGTGCACCGCCTCGTAATTGTCGGACGCCCAGTCCATCGCCGGATCGCCGGGGTTGCCCATGCCGTGTCCGCCCTCGAGCGCCTCGAGCTCCCAGCCGATATCCCCGCCGCGGCTCGTCGTCACCAGGATCACCGGCTGGTAGGTGTCGACCAGCCGCCAGAAGTCCGCCGAGGTCGCCTGGTAATCGACGCGCAGGTCGTGATCGGGCGAGCCCACGGCCCCATCGTCGCCGATATCGTCGTTCGTCGGATCGCCGTCGGGCGGGAACTCGGGGAAGAACGCATGGACGTCGTACCCGTGGCCCTTCCAGTCGGCGCCGATCCAGCCCTCGGGGTTCTTGGTCGGATCGGTGCTCCACGGCCGCAGCATCTCGTTCGTCGGCGGCCAGTAGCCCATCAGCACCACGTTCTTCGTGCAGCCGGTCGGGCCGGTCGTCGACGTGTCGCCGGTGCTCGTGTCGCCGGTGCTCGTGTCGTCCGTGCTGCCCGTCACCGCCGCCGTGGTGGTGGGCGCCGCGGTCGAGTCGTCGCCGGTCGACGACGTCGTGAGCACGCCGGTCGTCGCGGGGCCGGCCGTGGACGAGCCGGTGTCGTCCTGGGGCGGCTCCGCCGGCGCGCCGCAGCCCGGCAGACAGGCGAGCAGCGCGGCGAGAGCACAGCGTGGAAGGGTGAACCGGACCGACGTCGATCTCCGCGGGTGCGTGGCGTGCAGCATCGTCGGACGATACCCGGAGGTCGGTGACCCTGTCTCGATCGCCAGACGGATTCGCCCCGGCCCCGTCGGTGAGAGCCCCAGGCCGGACCGCGCGTCGCGGGCCGGTCACCGAGCGCCTCACCCCCTCGCCCGATCGCGCGACCGCGCCGACGGCACAGGCCGTGTGACGCGCCGCCCCGACCAGAACGATCAAACATGTCCTTCAACACACAACCAAAAGACCATGTCCCATTCGACATGAATCATCATTCACCCACGTCACAGCGGCCCGAGCGGGCGCACCCCGAGCTCCATCGCCGTCACCTGGTCCGGGCGGAACGGCGCGCGGCGGAGCGACGCGTCGCGCTGGCGCGAGCGGAACAGGTCGACGATGAAGTTCATGCGGTCCGCCAGGGCCGCCCAGTCGTCGGCCGCGCTGCCGGCGGTCGTGTCGGGCGTGCGGTCGACCTCCGCGAGCACCGCGCGCAGCTCGGGGTGTTCGATCTGCATCAGCGGCGGCGGGAACATCCGCCCGTCGCGCGTGGCCGGCACGTCGCGGCCGAGCGCCAGCGGCCCCTCGGGCAGGTCGATCGTCATCATCCAGCGCGTCAGCAGCGAGCGGGCGACGTCGCCGAGGCGCTCGTTGAGGGCCCGGCGCAGCGGCGCCGCGTCGGCCGTCACGGGTGCCACGACCGGGGCATTTCGACCCTCCCTCGCTTGTTCTCCGCCACGCTGGCCGCGTTGCTCGTCGGTTACATATTGCCCGATATGCGCCCTCCTCGCGCCGTGCCAGCCTGTCGGATCCCTGCGCGAGGAAGGGTCGAAATGCCCCGGTCGCGGCACCAGCACCGCGAGCGGGGCCGACAGCGCCGCCGCGATCGTCGGCTGAAGCCGGATCTGCTCGTGGTAGCCGACCAGCGTGTTCGCCAGCAGGATCAGCTCCGCGCGCTCCTTCGCCGCCGACGTGTCGGCCGCCGCCACGTAGGCCGCGAACGCCCGCCGCAGCAGGTCTTGCCCGCCCGCCGCCGTCGCCCCCGCCGCCAATCCAGCGAACGCCGCCGCGGCCGCCGCCCGACGCTGCGCCCGCGGACGGTCCAGCACATCGACGAGCGCGCGGAACAGCGGCGCCAGCTCGGCGAACACCAGCAGGTTGCCGCGGGCGATCCGCTCGCGCACCTCGGCGTCGACGCGGGCCACCATCCGGCCCACCGCCGCCGTGCGGGCCATCAGCGGCCGCAGCACCTCGAGCACCAGCTCGCCGCGGATGAACCGGCCCGCGCTCTTCGACGCCCACGTCCCGTACGCGCACCAGCTCACGTCCTCGCCGCCCAGGCGGCGCGCCAGCGCGACCTCGAGGCGGTGGTAGATGTACGTGATCCACAGGTTGCGCTGGATCGGGTCGGACATCGCACAGGTGTCGGCGATCCGCTGCGCATCGGGCAGCGGCTCGTCCAGCGGTGCGACCCTCGACTGCAGGCAGGCTTGCGAGAGCATGGCGGTACCTCGCGGGGACAGTGCAACTCGCCCGACGATCAATTGCGGCCCTGGATCGGACCTACACCCGATAATTCGCGGTGATCCGTTCGTCGCGAGCGGACCCCGCGCATTCGCGGTACCGTCCGGCCATGCACAGGCTCCGCACCCCCGACGAGCGCTTCGCCGAAGTCCCCGACTTCGCTTATCCGCCGCAGTACGTCGACGTCCCTGCCGGCGACGGCGACGCCGAACCGTTGCGCATGCACTACGTCGACGTCGGTCCGCGCGACGGCGCCGTCGTCCTGCTGCTGCACGGCGAGCCGACCTGGAGCTTCCTGTATCGCCACGCGATCGCGGCCCTCGCCGCCGCGGGCATGCGGGCCGTCGCGCCCGATCTGATCGGCTTCGGCCGCTCCGACAAGCCGGCGGCCGGCGGCGACTACACCTACCAGCGCCACATCGACTGGCTGCGCGCCTTCCTGGCCGCCGCCGGCATCGACGACCTCTCGCTCGTCTGTCAGGACTGGGGCGGCCTGCTCGGCCTGCGCCTGGCCGGAGAGACACCCGCCATGTTCCGCCGGGTCGTCGCCATGAACACCTTCCTGCCCACCGGCGACGAGGCCCTGCCGGAGGCGTTCCACCGCTGGCGCGAGTTCTCGCAGAAGGTCCCCGAGCTGCCGGTCGGCGCCGTCGTGCAGGGCGGTTCGGCCCGGCCGTTCGCGCCCGCCGTCGTCGCCGCCTACGACGCGCCGTTCCCCGACGCCCGCTACAAGGCCGGCGCGCGCGTGTTCCCGACGCTCGTCCCGATCGCCCCCGACGACCCGGCGAGCGCCGCCAATCGACGCGCCTGGGACGGCCTGCGCCGCTACGACCGGCCCTTCCTCACCCTGTTCGGCGCCCGCGACCCGATCACCCAGCCGGCCCAGGCCTTGCTGCAGGCCGCGATCCCCGGCGCGCGCGACCAGCCGCACCGCGTGTTCGAGCGCGCCGGTCATTTCTTGCAGGAGGACCTCGGCGCCGAGCTCGGTCAGGCGCTCGTCGAATTCCTGCGGCCGTGCTCACCGCTCACTCCGCCCTGAAGCGACGCACCCACACGTTGGCCCCCTCGCCGGCCACCTGCGCGTCGCCGGCGAGCACGATGAAGCCGGGCCCGAACGCCGCGGCCGCCCCGTGGTCGTCGAGGCCGACCCCGCGGTTCGCGTTCACGTGCGTCCATCGTCGTTCACCTGCGCCGGACAGGCGAGCGCCGAAGATCTCCGAGTCGCCGTCGTTCGTCGTCACCGCGCCTGCCACGAAGATCGCCTGACCCGCGCCCACGGCCACCCCGCGGCCGTCGTCGAAGCCTGCGACGTGGTCGATCGTCTGCGTCCACAATGCGACGCCCTCGACCGTGATCCGGCGGGTAGCGACGTCGAACCCCTGCCCGTCCACCGGTTCGAGCCGGCCGGCCAGCACCACGTCGCCCGCGTTGCCGATCGCCGCCGCGTCGGACCACGCCCCGCGGTGCCGCGATTCGATGGCCGTCCACGCCACCTCGCCCGAGCGCGTCAATTGCACGATCAGCGGGTGCAGCTCGGTGCCCACCAGCGCCGAGCCGGCCGCGATCATGTGCGGCCCCCACACCGTGATCCCGCCGGCGAACGCCGCCGACGCGTCGGCCTGCGTCGACGTCTTCCACACCGCCGCGCCGGTCGCGAGCTCGTGGCGCCGCACCACCAGACGCGAGTTCGGCCCGTCCTCCGAGCCCGTCGAGTACAGCGCCCCGTCGCTCAGCGCCAGCCCCTCGATGCCGGACAGGCCGGCCGCCGGCGGGGCCTCGCTGAACTTCCACAGGTCCTCGCCCTCGGCCGAAAACCCGCGGATCACCGCCGCCTTCACCCCCGCCGCGATCTCCTCGTACCCGGCCGCGTAGATCTGATTGTCGCCGTCGACCGCCACCTCGACGAACGCGTCCTCGAAGCCGGACGAGTCGATCGTCTTGCGCCACAGCTCGGCGCCGTCGGGCGCGAGCGCCACGATCAGCGCGTCGCGCGACTGCACCACCTCCGCGCCGACCACGAACACGCGGCCGGTGCGGTCGATCGCCACCCCGCTGGCGACGTCGTCCTTGCCGGCCCCGCCGTTGTGCGTGTACGTCCATTCGACCGCCGCGATCGGCATGCACGCCGCGTCGCAGCCGTCGTCGGGCTCGAGGTTGCCGTCGTCACAGACCTCGCCCGGATCGATCACCCCATCCCCGCACGTCGGCGTCGCCCCGGTCGGCGTCAGCGGGCTCGCCTCCGTCACCGACATCGGCCCCTCGCCGGTCGTCCCCATCGACGCCCACGCCTCGCCCCCGAAGGTCCAGCCCGGCGCCGCCGAGTCGTCGCAAGCGATCAGCACCGAGAGACATGTCCAAAGAGACATGCGAGCGAACCTGCGCGCCACGCCCCGAATGTTCGCACATCGCGGCCGTCGGCTCGCGCGAGGTTGCCGTGAGCGGTCTCGGGGCGACTCACGGACAGGTCGAGACGGAACGCGTCATGTCCGGCAATTGTCCCGCCATGCGCCCCGGCTCGTCGCTCCTCGCCGTCCCGGCGGTCGCCCTCGCCGTGCCGGCGGCAGGCGAACGGGCGTGGATCTGGGTCCGCCCGACCCACGACTTCCAGCGCCGGATCGTCGACCGCCGTCTCGAACCCCGACAGCGCGAGGCGCAACCACGCGGCCGGACCCGGAAATACCGACGAATGGGTGCGCACTCGGGCTGAGCCGCGCAGCAGCGTCAGCGTCGCCGCGAGGCGAGCGGCCTGCGGGTTTGCGCCGGGACCGGACTTCGATCAAGTTCCCCCCATGACCCGGTTCGTTTCCACCCTCGCGCTGCTCCTGCCGCTGCTGGGGGCTCCTGCCTGCACACCCGAGGAGGAGCACTCGCCCGACGCTTCGGCCACCCTGACCGCGCTGATGAGCAGCGGTGTCAGCGGCACCGTCGACTTCACCCAGCTGACCGACGGCAAGATCAAGGTCGAGGCCGACATCACCGGCCTGTCCCCCGGCAAGCACGCCATGCACGTGCACCAGTGGGGCGACTGCACCGCGCCTGACGGCAATTCGGCCGGCGGTCACTTCAACCCCGACATGGTCGATCACGGAGCCCCTGGCGCCGGCACCCATCACCCCGGCGACTTCGGCAACCTCGACGCCGACAGCGAGGGCCACGCGCGCCTGTCGCTCACCATGGACCCGGCCCACTTCTCGATCGCCGGCGGCGACTACAGCGTGCTCGGGCGCGCCATCATCGTCCACGAGAAGGCCGACGACTTCGGCCAGCCCACCGGCAACGCCGGCGGCCGCCTCGCCTGCGGCATCATCATGTCCGCCTCGAGCGACACCACGCCGATCCTCAACCCCGACCCTGACGCCTGATCAGAGAACTCGCACGCGACTCGCCACCATCTCCTTCACCAGCCGCTCCATTCCGCCTGGATCGGCCCGCCGGCCGTGATAGATTCGCTTCGAATGGAGGTGATGGTGCGGATGAAATCCATGATGGCGGGTGTCTTGGGTGTTATCGCCTTGCTCCCCGCGGTGGTACGAGCTGCGGAGATCTATGTCCCGATCGTGTGTTCGCCGGTCGGGGTCGACAGCCTCGCGTGCGAGCCGGTGCACCTGAGCGTCACCGAGGTCGATGACGAGAGCTGGCTGATCGAAGTCGACGAGGGCGACACCGTGGTCCTCCAGGTGTCCGACTTCACCCCGCCCGGCTCGTCGACGTATTCGGTCTCGGCCGAGACCGACTATGGGATGACCTCCGCCAATTGGACCAAGTCGGGCGCAACCGCCACGTCCCCCGAAGAAACGCCGGAGATCGAGTTCGACGTCATGTACCTCGCCACCAGCGGCACCGTGGTGCGCCGGGGTGGCGGACACTACCACGTCAAAAACGCCGGGGGCTGAGCGAGCCGCGCGACGAAGGCGACTGAGACCAGGGCGTCGGCCCGGGCGCTCGCGGTACTCGGCCAGCGCGTCGAGCGGCGACGCGCCGCTCGACGCCCTGCTCTCACTCCGCCGCGCCGCGCTGCTCGGCGCGCTGCATGTCGTCGATGAACGCGTCGCGCTCGCGGGCGTAGGCCTCGGCCAGTTCGACCGCCTCGCGGTCGGACAGGATCTGGCGCGCGCGGGGGAACAGCTCGCCCTCTTCCTCGTCGACGTGGTGGCCGACCATATCGGCGAGCACCTTCATCTTCGGCGCCCAGCGCTCGTCGCGGGGCGACAGCGCGTCGAGCTCGGCGATCAAATTGTCGACCTGCTTGTGCTCCTCGAGGCTCTCGAGCACCTGCTCGGCCGTCGCGTCGGCCTTGAGCAGGCGCGGGTACACGATCGCCTCCTCGGCGCGCGCGTGCGGCACCAGCTTGAGCTTGAGCCGCACGAACAGCTGATGCGCGATGAGGCCCTTGGCCTCCTCGAGCCGGTGGAACAGCTCGCCGACCTCCTCGTGTTCGCGCTGCAAGACGTCGTAGATCTGTGGCTTGGACACGGCACCTTCTCCTTGGATCGTCGGGGGCCCACCGCTCGCGCCGCGACGGGCGCCGGCAATGGCATGACCGCGACGCATTCGCGGGCCTTCGTCGGCGGGCCTTCGCAAGGACCTGTTGTGCGGAATTGCGAGCGGGGCAAGCCGATTTCCCGCGACCGCTCGCGCCACGACCGCGACGCCGCGCGCACCGCCTCCTCCTGCCGGAAAGCGTGGTACCGCATTTTGCTTCGCCCCTCTCCTCGCCTCCGTCCGTCCGCCTGCCGCGTCAGCCGCGCCTGACCCCAGGCGTTGGATCCGCCCGTCGAGGCCGCTGAGGCCCATTTCCGGCCCGAAGCGCGAGTTCGCGCCCTGCGCCGTTTCGCCTGCGCCGGAGCGTCGGTGCCGACAATCGCCGCAGCGACGGGCAAGCGACCGCTCCCTGGCCCCATCCGTCATTCCGGACACCAGAGCCGGTAGACCGCCATGCCCAGCGAACACGACCACGAGCCCCCGACCGCCCCCGAGATCGAGCGACGGCTGCAATTTCACCGCCTGCAAATGATCGGTGTGCCGCTGCTGCTGGTCGCGCCGGTGCTCGCGCTGGCGGGCCGGCTCGGCGACGCCCGCGAGCGGGTCGAGATCGTCGAGCGCGGCGTCGGCCTCGCCGTCGAATTCCCCGTGCGCGATCACTTCGAGGATTGGAGCCGGATCGAGGTCACCGTCGCCAACGACACCGGCGCCCCCTTGTCCGGCGTGCGGGCGGAGTTCGCCCGCGGCCTGTTCGACTTCCTCTCGCGGCCGGTCTTCCACCCCGGCCTCGAGCGCATCGACGACGACGCCTACGTCGTCGGTCTCGGCGACATCGCCGCGGGCGAGGCGCACAGCGTCGTCGTCGATTACCTGCCGAACAGCTACGGGCGCCTGGCCGGGGTCGTCCGGCTGCGCGCCGGCGCCTTCGAGCTCGCCGAGATCCCGATCAGCCTGGTCGTCCTGCCCTGAGTCGCAAGCACAAGGAGGCCGCTTGGACACCGTCATCCGCGTCGTCGTCGTCTACCTGCTCGTCATGGCCTGCATGCGCATGATGGGCAAACGCGAGTTCGGTCAGCTCTCTCCGGCCGAGCTCGTCACGCTCCTCATCATCCCCGAGATCGTCTCGCCCGCGCTCGTGCGCGACGACCCCTCGCTGACCAACGCGCTCGTCGGCGCCACCACCCTGTTCTCCCTGGTGTTCCTCGTCTCCCTGGCGATGCACCACATCAAGCCGCTCGAGCGGGCCATCTCGGGCGAGCCGACTTTGCTGGTGCGCCGCGGCCGGTTCCTGGTCGGCAACATGAACCGCGAGCGCATCTCGCCCGACGAGATCTACAGCGAGATGCACAAGGTCGGCCTGCACCGGATCGACCAGGTCCAGTGGGTCGTGCTCGAGCCCGACGGCAAGCTCGCCGTGATCCCCCGCCCCGATCACGCCGAGCTCCCGCGCGCCGAGTCGCCGCTGGACGAGTGAGCCCTCATGTTCGCCATGCTCGCCCTTTGCCTCGCCGTCCTCGCGCTCGCCGACGACGATCCGCGGCGCGTCGATCCCGATCGACCGGCGATCGCCAACACCACCTCGATCGTCGCCAGAGGCGCCGTTCAGGTCGAGGTCGGCGTCGACGGCCAGGTGTACGGCCGCGCGCGCGACGACGAGTTCCGGGTCGCGGTGCCGATGATCATCCGCATCGGCCTGCACGAGCGGGTCGAGCTGCGGATCTTCGACGGCGATCCCTACCGATGGTTCCGCGGACAAACCGCCGCGCGCCAGCAGAGCGAGATCTCGCTCGGCGCCAAGATCAAGCTGCTCGAGCGCGGTGACAGACGCGCACCTCGCTCGGCCTGCAGGCCCAGCTGCTCCCGGTGTCACCATTCGGCCCCGCCACCTTCTGGGCCCCGCTGCCCGGCCTCGTGCTGCTCCTCGGCGTCGCGCCCGGCAATTGGAACCTCAGCATCAACGCCGGCATGAAGCTCGGGCCCGCCGAGACCGGCCGCTGCTGCGCTGCCAGCAATCTGTTCGCCACCTCCCTCTCGCGCAGCTTCGCCGATCGGCGCGTGAGCGTGTGGGGCGAGGTCTACGCCCGCCTCGACGTCCCGCACGTCGAGCTCGGCGAGCTCGCCGGCGACGCCGGCACGATCGTCAACATCACCCGCCGCGTCGCCGTCGACCTCGGCCTCCTCGTCGGCCGCGCGCGCAGGACCCTCGTCATCGCCGTGCTCGCCGGCCTGTCGGTGCGCTTCGGCGGATGAAGCCGCCGTCATGCTCGGTCAGGCCCCGACGCTCGCGCCTGCATGCAGACGACGTGCGAGCGCCGCGCTCGCGACCACACCATAAACGGCCGCTGCGCTTGACCGGCGCCAGTGCGCTCGCTAGCGTGCCCGGACCTGTGATGCGGGGTCCTGTCTTCACCATCTCGCCCATCCTCGTCCTCCTCCTCGCCTGCAACGGCGGCCAGGGCCAGACCATGGACAGCGGCACCTCGACCGGCAGCAGCACCGGCGACACCAGCACCGCGGGGCCGCCGACCACCGGCGACACCACCACAGGCGGTCCCGAGCTGCCGCCGCTGCAGGGCATCGCCGACCTCCACCTGCACATGTTCGCCGAGGAGGCCTTCGGCGGCGGGTGGTTCCACGGCAGCCACGCCGGCGCCGGCGACGTCGCGCTCGCCCCGTGCGACGGCGGCGAGCCTGGCGATCACGGGCGGCTCCGGGACGACCTCGGGCCGCTGCTCGGCAGCTGCGAGGGCATGACGATCGAGGAGCTGGCCCAGCTCGTCCCGCTCGTCTCGGTCATCGCCGCGCCCGGCGGCGGCGGCGTCGTCAGCGAGTACGTCAGCCAGATCCCCGGCTCGCTCGGCGACACCGGCGAGCACAAGGATCGCGCGGCCGGCTGGCCCGGCTTCGAGGGCTGGCCGCGCTGGGACGTCATCGCCCACCAGCAGGTCTGGGAGGAGCAGCTGCACGACGCGTACATGGCCGGCCTGCGGCTCGAGGTGATGTCGGCCGACTCGTTCGACTGGCTGTGCCGCGCGATCGCCGAGGAGAACGTCGAGCGGCCGCAGTGCGACGAGATGGAGGACATCAAGCTCCAGCTCGAGCTGGCCCACGAGTTCGTCAAGACCCACGACTGGGCCGAGATCGCCCTGACCGCCGCCGACGCGCGCCGGATCGTCGAGGAGGATCGGCTGGCGATCGTCCTCAGCGTCGAGACCTCGCACCTCATGAAGGACGGCGACTGGAAGCCGCAGCTCGACGAGCTCTACGCCCTCGGCGTGCGCACCCTCCAGCCCGTCCACCAGCTCGACAACCGCTTCGGCGGCGCCGCCCCGCACAACAACATCTTCCACATCGCCCAGTACGCCGAGAACTGTCACATCGACATGGACTGCGGGATCACCCAGGGCCCCGTCACTCTCGGCTTCGACGTCGACGCCAATTGTCGCAACACCCTCGGCCTCACCGCCGAGGGCGAGGAGCTCGTCGGTGCGATGATGGACCTCGGCATGCTCGTCGACGCCGCGCACCTGTCGGAGAAGGGCGTCCGCCACCTCCACGAGCTCTCGGTCGCGCGCGACTACTACCCGTTCTACATCTCGCACGGGCACTTCCGCGAGATGTTGCCCGCCGCCAAGGCGCGCGAGGAGAAGACCACGCCTGCGTGGATCATCGAGATGCTGCGCGAGACCGGCGGCATGTTCGGGCTCCGCACCGGCCACGAGGAGGTCAACACCTACGAGCAGTCGGCGGTCGCCAACACCTGCCACGGCTCGAGCCGGTCGTTCGCGCAGTCCTACGACTTCGCCCGCCTCGGCCTCAAGATCGCCGTCGGCCTCGGCTCCGACCTCAACGGCTTCATCCAGCAGGTCCGCCCGCGCTTCGGCCCCGACGCCTGCTCCGCCTCCTTCCCCACCGAGGGCGCCTGCCAGCGCCGTGACGAGCTCGCCGGCGACGCCTCGCCGCTCGGCACCGCCTACGACGACGCCGGCTTCGGCCACATCGGCCTCCTGCCCGACCTGCTCGCCGACCTCGACCTGCTCGGCAGCGACACCGAGCCGCTGCGCAACTCCGCCGACGCCTTCGTGCGCATGTGGGAGCGCGCCGCCGCCCCTCGCTCCGGCCCCGCCGACCCAGTCGACGACCTCGACGTCCAGGGCGTCGTCGAATTGCCGGCGCACCCCGCCCGCGAGGCCGAGTTCCCCAGCGAATGCGACGAGTCCTATTGCGAGGCCTCGCTCGCCGCCGGCGAGGCCTGCCGCTTCGATGGCGAGTGCATCAGCGGCACCTGCGCCGACGCCGGCGAATGCGGCACGCCGCGAGGCACCTGCGCCTGAGCGCCGGTCGCCGCGCCGCTCACGACGCGAGCAGCAGCGGCAGCTTGCGCACCCCCGTCATGTTCGGGCTCGGGATGAACTCCGGACCTGCCGGGTCGACGCGCAGGTCGGGGAAGCGGTCGAGCAGGATCCCGAGCGCCACGCGGCCTTCGAGGCGGGCCAGCGGCGCGCCGAGGCAGAAGTGGATCCCGCGGCCGAACGCGACGTGCGGGTTCGGATCGCGGCTCGCGTCGTATTCGTCGGGGCGGGCGAACTGCCGCTCGTCGCGGTTGGCCGCCGCGATCCACACCATCAGCAGCTTGTCCGCCGGGATCCGCACCCCGCCGAGCGCGGTCTCGACCGTGGTCGCCCGGCCGACCGCCGCGAACGGGCTGAGGAAGCGCAGCGACTCCTCGATCGCCCCTGCCAGCCGCCGGCGGTCGGCGCGGACGCGGGCCATCTGTTCGGGGTGGGCGTCGAGGCACAGCACCGTGTTGCCGAGCAGCATCGTCGTCGTGATGTGACCGGCGATCAGCAGCACGGTGGCGAAGTTGACCACCTCGTTGGTGGTGAGGCGCTCGCCGTCGACCTCCGCCTGGACCAGCTTCGTCAGCAGGTCTTCACGCGGCCGCTGCACGCGCTCGGTCGCGTGGGCCGCCAGGTACTCGGTGAGCTGCCGCCGCTGCTCGAACACGATCTCGAGCGCCCGATCTTGCTCCGCGCTCTGCTTCACCAGCGAGAACTGGCCGGAGAACTCCAGCATCTTGTCGACCCATTGCTTGAACAGGTCGCGGTCGCTGCTCGGCACCCCGAGCAGCTCGGCGATCACGATCACCGGCAGCGGGTACGCCAGATCGGCCACCAGCTCGAGGTGTCCGCGCTGCGCCGCCGCGTCGAGCAGCTCGTGCGTCAGCGCGGCGATCCGCGGCTCGAGGTCGGCCACGACCTTCGGCGTGAACGCCTCGCTGACGAGCCGGCGCAGCTTCTTGTGGTCCGGCTCGTCCATCTGGACCAGGTTGCCCTCGCGCATCGCCTTGTTCCCGCGCATCACGCTGTCGGGCAGCACCCGCAGCGTGTCGGACGAGAACGTGCCCGGCTCGCCGAGGACCCGCACCGTCTCCGGGTAGCCGTACACGTTCCACATGCCGGTCTCCGGATCGAAGCGCACGGGCTCCTCCGGCCGTTGCCCGCGCAGCCAGAATTGCTGCGGGTTGATGCCCCACGTATCAGCGACATTCGTCATGATGGCCCTCCTTCGTAGATCCACGCGCGACAGGTCGAGACCACGCTCTCGAGCAGCGTCGCGAACTCCCTCGCCGCCTCGGCGACGACCGTCGGGTCCGGCACGCCCCCCGGCTCGAACGCGTGCCGGATGACGTGCGCGATCGCGTCGGCCTTGACCTCCGCGGCGAAATTGGCGGCCTCGTGGTCGAGGCTCTCGAGCAGGTAGAAGCCGAGCATCGCCGCCCGCATCGTGTACTGGACGTGCGGCACGTCGCCGCGCAGCAGCCCGCGCGCGATCATCATCCGCGAGTAGTGCTCGCCGGATCGCTCCTTCATCTGGCGTATCGGCCCCTTGCCCAGCTTCCCGAGCAGCTCATTGTCGCCGGTCAGCAGCGCGAACATCACCGGCCGCCGCACCGCCGCGAGGAACGACGAGCGCATGAATCGGTGCGGCAATACCTCGGCCGGATCGGCGCGCACCAGCCCCAGCAGCTCCTCGGTCACTTCGACCGACGTCCGCATCACGAGCGCCGTGAACAGCTGCTCCTTGCTGCGCCAGTGCAGGTACACCGTGCCCTTGCCGACATCGGCTTGCTTCGCGACGTCCTCGATCGTCACTTTCCGGTAGCCGAGCCGCAGGAGCAGCACTCCCGCGGCGTCGAGGATGCGATCTGCGCGATTGGCGCTGTCCCGCGGGCGATCGAACACGTCCGGCACTCTCCTTGACCTCGTGACCAGATTTTAAATCCGGTCACGCGGTCAAACCACCATGGCACCCCGTCTACCGGCCCGCAAGGACAATTTTCGCACCGGCCGGCGGGCCGCCTCTTTCGGACAATGCGCGACTTCGCGCCAGGTCATTCCCTGATCGCGCTCGCATTCGCGCCGCTCCGAGGACGGTCGGCACGAACCAGACCTGTCCTCTCGACCAGCTCCTCCGCCGACCTCTCGCCCCTGACCGCAGTACCCGACCGCGCCGCTCGGCGGTCCGCCGCGCCGACGCCAGCGCTCGGTCGCATTCGTCACAGTCCCGGGCAACTCCGGCGATACCTCTCCAGCCTCGCGCCCCCGTGAATCACGCCCGCCGCCCGCGCGCTCGACGTTCACGATTCACCACCGCCTCGCCACCACGATTCAGCCCGCTTCCATGCCCTCGACGTTCACGATTCACCACAGCCTCGCCGCCACGATTCAGCCCGCTTCCACGCACTCGACGTTCACGATTCACCACAGCCTCGCTCCACCGACAATCCCGTCCGCTCGGGCGCTCCCGCGTTCACCGAACCATCACCATTCGCCGCCGCGACCTCTCCTCCGCGCGCTCGACCGCCGCCATCACTGCGGCCGGGCATGCTCGACGAACGGCCGCCAAGCCCGCCGCAGCCCCGCGAGAGCCTCGCGGCGCCTTCGCCGACGCTCGCCGCACCTTGCGCACCGCTCCCGCGCCCTCCACGCCGACTCGCCGGGCCCGCTCCCCACGCGGCGGCCTCTTCCGCAGCCCGACCGTGCGAGCGAAGGTCCGGGCCCGTGCTCCTCGGGGGCATCCTGCACACCGCGTGCGTTCCCCCCGCCCCACCTTGCCGGCGCCGTGCTCCCGCCCACCTTCCGTGACAGGCCGCGCGACGCCTCGCCGGAGTCGACCGGGGAAGACCCGGACGCCGGCACTCGTCGCGGCCTCCACCATCCCATCATTCGGGGCACCGCACGGCCCACCAGGAATGCACGCATGGCATCCATCTTCGACCACCTCCGAGACGAGCACCAGCGCCTGCGGGAATCGCTGCTCCGCCTCGGCGACCACGCCGGCCGCGAGCCCCACGAGCAGCACGAGCAATTGTGCGGCCTCCTGTGCCAGTACACCGCCTACGCCCGCGCCGAGGAGCGCGCCTTCTACAGCTACATGATCCACCTCAAGGAGGTGCAGCAGCCGGCCCTCCAGGCGCTCGCGGAGCACGAACGGCTCGACGCCCTGCTGCGCCAGGCCGAGCGCATGCCCCTCGGCGACGCCCGCTGGCGCTCCACCATCACCTTCCTGTGTGAGCGCATGATCCAGCACCTGCGCGAAGAGGAGAACGGCCTGCTCGCGCGGGCTCGCAGCGCCCTCAGCGAGCGCGAGGCGGACGGCCTCGGCGCCCACTTCCAGGCCGAGCGCGCCCGCGTCCACCGCGACCTCACCCGCCTCGACGCGCCGGCCCCGGAGCACCCCGCGACCTGAGCCGCGCGACCGTCCTGCGCCGCCGCCGACGCTCGCGCCGGCGAGGGTCCCGGCGGTCTCGACGAATATCACCCGGCACGGTTGCCGCCGGCGCGAACTCGGCCATGACGTCCCGCGTGCAACACGACCCGACCGCAGAAACGTCGCCCTCTCACGATCACGAGCTCGATCACGCCTGGCTCGCCAACCTCGTCCGCGAGCTGTTCCAGACCGAGCAATCGGCGCGCCGTCACCCTCGCATCGAGATCCAGCGACTCGGCGACGTCCCGCCGGCGCAGGTCCTGCGAGCCGTCGCCGCCCACGCCGACGAGGCGCTCGTCGCCCTCCCCGTCGTCGTGACCGAGGAGCAGCTGCCCGTCAGCCTCGGCGGCCGCACCGTCGGCGCCGCCTTCTCCACGCTCCGCAACCAAATCGTCGACCTCTTCCTCACCGCCGAGCGCTCGTACCGCGCCACCCTCCTCGGCATGCGCCACGGCGTCGACCTCGTCGTCCTGCTCGAGCAGGTCGCCCGCCGCGACCGCGCCGACGCCCTCGCCGACTGGTGCGCCGACTGGCTCGCCCGCCGCCGCCCCCTCCTCGCCGACGCCGAGCAGGCCCTCACATGGTTCGCCCACAACCCCGAGTGCGCCCTCGCGGCCTCCGAGCGCCGCCCCTTCGCCCGCGCCTTCCATGCGCTCGCCGTCGGCTTCGAGCGCCTCGCCGACCGCCGCCGCCGCACCACGCCTCGCCCCGCCTGACCCACGGCCCACACGACGCCTCGCGGCCGAACCGATCCTCTGCCTGGGGCATCGCCGACATTCGGAGTGCCCCAGGCACAGCAGATCTGGCACCGGTATCCACGACACTCCGTCCCTTGAGACAGGTTGTGCGCGAGCAAGCATTTCGCTCCCCCGGTCCCTGCCGCTGCCACCACACAGCGTCATCCCCATGCTCCACATGTTGAAGCGGTAGTCGCCGGCAAGCCGGAGTTCAGCCGCTCACGATCGACGACGGGCTCGAGCATCACCCATCCGGCGACGAGCGGGGCCACCACACTCTCCGCTGGCGGCCCGGGGACGGCGCAGCGGGGAGCAGCGGGGGGCTCTGCACCTGGCGGGCAGATGCCGGGCCACCATTCGCACGAGCGCCACCCTCCTTCGGCGTCGAGCACCTGGTGTAAAGACCCGCGTCGCAGGGACCCGCTGCGCCGTCTCCGGGCCGCCCCGCGACGCTCTCCACGCCCCGCGACTCCGAACGCGCGACCTCCTGACGGTCCGCGCGACCTCCGGTGAGCCGCAGTCCGCGAATCATGCCACCCCGCAAGTAGCATGTCCGAACGGACATGCACGAACCGACACTCTATCCATTCGTCGCGTCACACTGCGAAGGGCCAGAGACACGAACGCGCGCGGATCTGCCCTGCGCGAAAATTCCCCGTTGCGACCGGTTCACACGGCCTTGACGGAACGGAACGATTGATACACATATCTATCGTGCCATCCCAAGCGCCCGTGACTCTCCCCGAGCTGCTCGAAATCGCGCGCCGCCTCGTCGACGAGGCTGGGGCTGACGCGCTGACCATGGATCGGCTCGCAGAGGCGGCTGGCATCTCGCGCAGCTCGGCCTACCGGCTGGTCGGCAGCCGCGAGGCCCTGGTGCAACAGCTCGTCGCGGCCGGCGTCGACGTCGAGGCGCGCGGAGACGCGCGCGAGCGGGTGCTCGCTGCCGCGCGCGACGTCTTCTCCCGCCAGGGTCTCGACGGCGCCACGGTCGAGGCCATCGCCGACGCCGCCGGCGTCGGCACCGCCACCGTCTACCGCCAATTCGGAGACAAGAAGGGCCTCCTCCGCGCATTCGCCCAGAGCATGAAGATCCGCCAGGCCGTGTGGAACGCCGCGCGCGGCCCCTCCGGCGACCTCGAGGCCGACCTCGAGCGCCTCGCCGTCACCGCCCTCGAGCAGATGCGCGGCGACGAGGCCCTCCTGCGGATCATCCTCGGCGAGCGGTTGCGCGGCAGCAGCGTCCTCGGCGAGCTCGCCGACGCCCCTGACCGGTCGATCCACGGGCTCGCCGCCCTCCTGCGCCATTACGTCGAGCGCGGCGAGCTCCTCGACGAAGACCCCTACCGCCTCGCTCGCGCCCTCCAGGGCCTGCTGTTCGGCTTCGGCCTGTTCGGCGCCCTGTGGGGATTGCCCGGCGACGGCGATCCCCAGCGCGACGCCAGGACCGTCGTCGCCATCTTTCTCCGCGGTGCAAAGCGAGGTGTAAAGTGATGATTTTGCCATTTGCTCACATCGGCTCCGACGACCTCTCCCGCGTCGGCGGCAAGGGCCAGAACCTCGGCGCGCTGGCCCGAGCCGGCTTCCCCGTCCCGCCCGGCTTTGTCGTCACCACCGCCGCCTATCACCATTTCGTCGCCGATTGCCCGACCTTCCCCGCCTGGCTCGATCGGCTCGACGCCCTCGATCCCGACGACCTCGCCGGCGCGCGCGAGCTCGGGGCCGCCGTGCGCGACGCCCTCCTGGCCGTCCCGCTGCCGTCCGCCCTGCTCACCGACCTCGACGCCGCCCATCAGGCCCTCGGCATCGATCACGCCTACGCCGTGCGCTCGAGCGCCACCGCCGAGGACCTCCCCGGCGCCTCCTTCGCCGGCCAGCAGGACACCTATCTCAACATCCGCGGACGCGACGAATTGGCGTCCGCCGTGCGCCGCTGCTTCGCCAGCCTGTTCACCGACCGCGCGATCCTCTACCGCGCCCGCAACGGCTTCGGTCACCGCCACGTCGCCCTCGCCGTCGTCGTCCAGCAGATGGTCATCCCCGACGCCGCCGGCATCCTCTTCACCGCCGACCCCGTCACCGGTCACCGCCGCACCCTCACCATCGACGCCGGCTACGGCCTCGGCGAGGCGCTCGTCGGCGGCCTCGTCACCGCCGACCTCTACCGCGTCGACCGCCGCACCGGCGCGATCAAGGAGCTGCGCCTCGGCGACAAGAAGGTCGCCGTCCGCCCCCTGTCCGGGGGCGGCACCGTCACCGAAGATGTCCCCGAGGACATGCGACGCGCCCGCGTCCTCGACGACGCCGCCGTCGCCGCCCTCGCCGACCTCGGCGCCCGCGTCGAGGCCCATTACGGCGGCGTCCCCCAGGACCTCGAATGGTGCCTCGTCGGCCGCGAGCTCTGGCTGGTCCAGGCGCGCCCGATCACCTCGCTCTATCCCTTGCCCGAGTCGTTGCCGGACGACGGCAGCGTGCACCTCTACATGAGCTTCGGCCACGGCCAGAACATGATCGATCCGATCACCCCGCTGGGCCGCGACCTGTGGCGCGTCGTCTTCCCGATCGGCAAGACCCGCCTCGACGAGATCCCGAGCGGACCGACCACCATGGTCGACGCCGGCAGCCGGATCTTCCTCGACATCACGCCCGCGCTGCGCCTCGCGCCGACGCGCCGCCTGATGCTCCGGATCTTGCGCGCGGTCTACCCCGACGTCGCCGCCGGCCTGGTCACGCTCCTCGATCGCCCCGAGGTGCAGGCCGCCGCCAGGCCGCGGCCCGCCGCCTTGCGCCTGGTCGCCCGCTTGATGTGGACCGTCCCGTTCGACCTCGCCTGGATGTTCCTCGGCGCGCCGCTCGAGCGCCAGGCCGCCTGGGCCGATCGCCTCGTCGCCGATCGCGTCGCCGCCTTCCGCACCGCCGTCGCCGCCCAACCGCCCGGCGCCGCTCGCCTGCGCGCCGCCCGGCACGAGCTCACGCAGGTCTTCACCATCATGCCGAAGATCGCCCCGCGCCTCGTCAGCGGCCTGCTCAGCCTCGGCCGGCTGCGGCGTCGCTTCGCCGGCACCGCGCGCGCCGGCGACGTCGAGACCCTGCAGCGCGGCCTCGTCGGCAACGTCACCACCGAGATGGACCTCCGCGTCGGCGACCTCGCCGACCTCGTGCGCCCGCACCCCGAGCTGCTCGCCGGCCTCGCGCACGTCCGCGACGGCGACCTCCGGGCCCTCCGCGACCTCCCCGGCGGCCCCGCCTTCGTCGACGCCTTCGCCGCCTTCCTCGCCCGCTTCGGCATGCGCGGTCAGGCCGAGATCGACATCGGCCGCCCGCGCTGGGCCGACGACCCCACCTTGCTGCTCACCAGCATCCGCGGCATGGCCAGCCATGGCGACGCCCCCGGCAAGCACCGCGAGCACTTCGCCGCCCTCCAGGCCGAGGGCGAGGCCGCCGCGCAGCGGCTCGTCGCCGCCACCACTCCGGGCCCCGCGCGCTGGTGGGTGCGCCGTCAGGTCCAGTGCGTGCGCCACTGCCTCGGCGTGCGCGAGCACCCCAAGTACTTGTTCGTGCAGTGCTTCGAGCACGTGCGCGCCGCCGTGCGCGCCGCCGCCGAATCGCTGGTGCGCGCCGGCCGGCTCGACGCCGTCGACGACGTGTGGTTCCTGACCTACGACGAGCTCATCGCCCTCGCCGACGATCCGCGGGCCCTCGCCCCGCGTTCGACGATCGCGGCCCGCCGCGCCGACCTCGAGCACGCCCGCCACATCCACCCGCCGCTGCTCGTCACCAGCGAGGGCGAGATCCCCGAGCGACCTGTCCCGAAGGACCTGCCGCCCGGCGCCCTCGCCGGCCTCGGCGCCAGCGCCGGCGTCGTCGAGGGCATCGCCCACGTCGTCCTCGACCCCGCCGCCCAGGTCCTGCGCGCCGGCGAGATCCTCGTCGCCCCCTACACCGATCCCGGCTGGACCCCCCTGTTCGTCCACGCCGCCGGCCTCGTGTGCGACGTCGGCGGCATGATGACCCACGGCTCCGTCATCGCCCGCGAATACGGCATCCCCGCCGTCGTCGGCGTCGGCGACGGCACCCGCCGCCTCAAGTCCGGCCAGCGCCTGCGCGTCGACGGCAGCCGCGGCATCGTCGAGGTGCTCGCCGAGGTCGCCCCATGAAGGCCGCCCTTTCGCCGTGTCCTTTTGGACCTGTCCATTCGAGCACATTCAGCATCACCGCGGAGACCGGCCGATGAAGGTCGCCCTCATCCTGCTCGGCGCCACCCTGCTCGTCCTCGGCGCGCTCGCGGCCATGCAGGGCGTGTTCGTCGACGGCCTCCAGCGATCGGGCCGCACCTTCCTGGCGATGATGCCGATCCTCGTCGTCGCGTTCTTGCTCGCCGGCATGGCCGAGGCCCTCCTGCCCGCCGGCTTCGTCGAGCGCTGGCTCAGCGACGCCGCTGGCCCGCGCGGCCACCTCGTCGCCTGGTTCGCCGGCGCCCTCACTCCCGGCGGCGGCCTCCTCGGCATGCCGCTCGCCGCCGGCCTCCTCAAGGCCGGCGCCGGCGTCGGCGTCCTCGTCACCTACCTCACCAGCATGGCCCTCCTGCCGCTCCTGCGCGTCCCCATGGAGATCGGCATCTACGGCGGCCGCCTCGCCGCGCTCCGCATCGTCGCCTCCTGCCTGCTCCCCTTCGCCGCCGGCTACACCGCCCAGGCCCTCGTCCGCCTCGGGCGCACCTGATGTCGCATAGGGGCATGTTCTATCCGACATGTTTTATTAAACATGCTCGATGGGGCATGTCCTTTCAGTTCATGGAGCCCGACTGCAGTGGCTTCGCTGATTGCCGGATGCGCCTCGCGGGGGGTCCGGGGATGATTCGGCCGCCAGTTCAGCGTGCCGATGACCCCGACTTCGTCGTGGTCATCTCGCCCTCGTATTGGCGGCCGAATCATCCCCGGACCCCTGGCACGGCTCACCCGTGAGAAGCCGACCCGCCGACGCGAGCTTCGATGCAGGACATCCTGCGGCGCGATCGGCTGCGCCTGCTCGTCGGCCTGATCGGCCGCCGAGCAGACGCTTTCTGGCGTCACAAACGGCGGGTCATCTCCCGCGGCGAAGCCGCGACATTCGCGTTCGGTGCCCGGCTTCGCGCAACCCGTGCCCTGCCGTCGGGCCGGCCGAAGACAAGTTCGTCGAGGCCGTCGATTCGCACCAACGGCCAGGATCGAGCTCCGCGAAGGGAGGCCGTCCAGCCGCAGTTCCTCGCGCAACGACGCGACAGATGCGCTCGCCCGAGCCCGGAGGCGCAGTTCTGCCCGGCTGCGAAGGATCTCGGTCGGCCGCTATAATCGCCTGCTCTCCATGTCGACGACCCGCCTCGCTCACTCCGTTGTCCTGTCCGCGTCGGTGTTCGTGTCTGCCTGCAGCGACGACGGCGGCCGCGAGACCGCCACCGCCGCGTCGGGCATCCCGACCATGCCCACCTTGACCACCGACCCGACGAACGCGTCGGCTCCGTCCAGCGACAGCGAAAGCCCCACCGGTACGGACAGCGACGGCCTCACCGGCACCGCGACGGCTTCGACCACCGACACCGACGGCACGCCGACGAGCAGCACGACCGTCGGCCCCGACCCGACCTCGGTGAGCACCACGGACACGGGCGACCCGACCTCGGCGAGCGCGACGAGCACAGGCGACCCCGGCCCGCTCTTTTGTTCGGACGACCTCCACACCGTCGTCGACGAGCAGGGCAACCCGGTCGAGCAGTGCGCGGGCGACCAGGCCTGCTTCGACGGCGCGTGCGCCCCCGTGTGCGAGGTGCTCGCCGATCTCCAGGGGACCAGCGGCTGCGACTTCTGGGCCCCGACGCCGCCGTTCTACCTCAACGCCGGGGGCACCGCGTACGACGGCCCGTGCTTCGCGGTGTTTCTGGCCAACGCGTGGTCGAGCCCGGCCAACATCGTCGTCGCGCGCGGAGGCCAGCAGATCGACGTCAATATGTTCGGGAGGATCCCCAAGAGCGACGGCAACAACGTCGTCTACGAGCCCATCCCCCCCGGAGGTCTCCCGCCCGACGAGGTCGCGATCCTGTTCCTGTCCCACAAGCCAGGTGTGCATCACGAGCTCGGCTTCACGCTCGAGTGCCCGGCCCCGCCGGCCGTGTTGCAGGACACCGCCGTCCCCGGCACCGGCATCGGGCAGGCGTTCCACATCCAGAGCGACGTACCGGTCACCGCCTACGACATCAACCCCTACGGCGGCGCGCGCAGCTTCCTCCCGAGCGCCTCCCTGTTGTTCCCGGCGACCACCTGGGGGACCAACCACATGGCGATCGCCCCGGCACCGAACAACAACGCCATGTTCGCGCTGGTGGTCGCGCGCGAGGACAACACGGTGATCAAAGTGGCGCCCGCCGCCAACTTCCCCGGGGGCGGCGGCCAGCCGCCGGCGCCCGCCGGCGTGACCACGCAGTACATCCTCAACGCCGGCCAGATCTTGCAGTGGTCGCAGCCGGGCAACAACTTCGACCCGAGCGGCGCCATCTTCGACAGCGACAAGCCGATCGGGCTGTGGACCGGCTCGACCTACATGTTCGTCGCGAGCCAGACCATGGGTCCCGGGGGCGGCGAGGCGGCCCACCAGCAGATCGCCCCGGTCAAGGCCATGGGCAACGAGTACGTCGGCGCCGGCGTCGTCACCCGTCTCGCCAACCTCGCCCCCGAGAGCGTGCCCTACCGCCTCGTCGGCGCCGTCGACGACACCATCCTCACCTACGACCCCGCCCCGCCGCCGGGCGCCCCGACCGCGCTGTCCGCCGGCCAAGTCGTGCAGTTCCAGACGACCTCCTTCTTCACCGTCCGCTCGCAGGACCCCAACCATCCGTTCCTCTTCTCGCAGTACATGTCCGGCACCAAGTCGGGCACCCGCCCGGGTTGCGCGAGCCAGGTCCTGAACCTCAGCTGCGGCCTCGGCGACGAGGAGTGGGTCAGCCTGCTGTCGCCCAAGCAGTTCCAGAACCGCTACGTCTTCTTCACCGACCCGACCTACGGCACCACCAACCTCGTCATCATCCGCGCCAAGCAGGACGGTGTGTTCGCCGATGTCACCGTCGAGTGCCTCGGCACGGTCACCGGCTGGCAGCCCGTCGGCGCCGAGGGCACCTACGAGGTCGCCCACGTCGACCTCGAGCGCGGCAACGTCCCGACGGGCATGTGCGGCACCAGCCGCCACCTCGCCGAGAGCGAGGGCCCGTTCGGCGTCGTCGTCTGGGGCACCGACGTCTACGCCTCCTACGGCTACCCCGCGGGCAGCGACATCGCCAAGATCAACGAGGTCGAGCTGCCCGTCCCGCAGTGACCGCGACCGCGCGACAGCCGAGTCGCGCCATGCGAATGGCCGGTCGCCCGTCCCGCCATTCGCGTGGGCGACGACGCCCACACGACACGGCATCCTGACGCGCCACGCAAACGAATACACTCACCGACGTCATGAACGCCGCGCGAGATCCGGACGAGGCCTATCACGACATCGTGCAGGCGGTCGCCCGCCCGCGGATCGACGGCGCCACGCGGGCGCAGCTCGACGTGCTCGGCCTGCACCTCCTGCACGTCACCTGGGAGGACACCGCGCGCTACAAGGGCTCCGCCGTCGGCCCGAACATCAGCGACATGACGATCCAGGTCCAGAGCCGCAGCCGCGGGCGGCCCTGGCTGACGTGCATGCCCGTGATCCGCTTCCCGAACTTCGCCGACCGCACCGGCGACCTCCCGATCGACGTCGTGCGCCTGCACGTCGGCAACGAGCGCGGCGAGCCGCTGCGGACGATCGGCCTGCGCGAGTACCTCGCCGACCTGCGGGCCCACCTCACCTGCCCGGACGGCTGGGCCGGCGATGTCGGCACCCTGCTCGCTCCGCGCGACACCCACGTCCTCGTCAGCCCGCAGGCCTGCCTGCTCCCGGTCCCGCGCGCCGGCCTCGCCACCTTCACCCCGGTGATCTTCAATTATCAATCGCGCCGCCGCGACCCCGCCGTGCTGGCGATCCTCGCCACGCGCGAGGGCACCAGCGCCACCGTCGTCGACAACCACCGCGACGCCTTCACCGTCGCCGGCGCCCTGGGTCAGCGCTTGTTGTTCAACCGGGCCGGACAGCGGGCCGCGTTCACCGCCACCCGCGCCAGCGAACACATGTCCTCCGGGACAGGCAGCGACGGCCCGGCCGCCGCGAGCGCCGTGCTGCTGATCCAGATCCCGCTGCGTCAGTCGCGACTCGAGTCGCAGCCGACGCCGGCCATCGACTGGACGGTCATGGAACAGGAGCGCGGGATCTCCAACCTCGAGCCCGCCGTCATCGGCCACGGCGACGTCGAGGGTCCGTTCACCGAGATCGGCGGCCTGCCGATCGTCCGCGACGAGCGCTTCCCGATCCGCGTCACCGTGCAATTTTACAAGGCCACCAGCGACGGCCTGCTCGACGAGGACGTCCTGGTCGACATCGGCGCCCAGCTCGAGCGCGTGCTCGCCGACGCGACCGCCGTCGGCTCCCTCGTCGACGCCGGCGAGACCGGCCGCGTCACCGAGTGGGACGACGGCGGCGCCGGCAAGCGCCAGCCCCCCTGCTGGTGGGGCGCCTTCTGGCGCCGCTACGCCGCCGACAACGGCCTCCCGCTCGCCGAGGCGCTCGAGCAGTGGTTCCGCCGCCAGCCCGCCTACCCGAGCACGCCGGAGGACCTCCTGCGCGACATCACCGGCCTGTCCCCGAAGCCCTGACAAGCCCGGGAGACATGAAACGTCTCGCCGCAGTCGCGGTGGACGGGCGATCCGGTACCCTCGAGCCATGTCTCGCTCTCGTTCGCTCCTGCGCGGCCATGGCTCGCCTCGAGCCCTCGCTCCTCGCGCTCCACCTGTTCGTCGCCGCGTGCGGAGACGACCCAGCACAGGGCGACGCCGGCGGCAGCTCGACGGAGCACGAGACCACGAGCGCCGCGACGACGAGCGAACCGACGACCGGCGAGCCCGAGCCCTGCAGCCGCGTCCACGACGGCGATCTCGTGGTCTGGCCGGGGACCGATCTGGCGAGTCTGGAAGACATCGGCCATGTCCGCGGCGATCTCCGCGTCCTCCTCGGCGATGACGATCAGCGGGACCTGTCCTTCCTGAAGTGTCTCCATACGATCGACGGCTCACTGGACATTCAGGGCACCACCCGGCTCGAGTCCACCGAGGGCCTCGAGAACCTCCAGAACGTCCAGTCGGTCCTGATCGTCGACAATACCAATCTCAGGACCGCCATCGGCTTCGCTCGACTGCGTTCGACCGTGGGACTCACGTTCCACGGCAACCCGGCCGCCGAGTCGATTCGCTTCGATGCGCTCGAGGCCCTGGTCTGGATGCGGATCGGCTTCTGCGCCGACACGCTGCCGGCCGCGAACAACCTCGCGCTCGCCGACCTGGCCGGCTTCGCCGCGCTCACGACGATCGAGCGGCTCATGCTGGAGGGCAGCGAGGCGCTCGCGGCGGCGGAGCTCCTCGACGCCCTGGCCGCCAACGGCGACTCTTCGCCGCTCCTGAGCGCGACCATTCGCCACAGTCCTCTCCTCTCCGAGGAGAGCGTCCACCAGGCGCTGGACGCCCTGTGCGTCGCAGCACGAGACGTGTGCGGGAACGCGGCCGGCGACCCGATGTGTGTATGCCTCATCGGCGGATGAAGCCCTCTCATCGCGTCACCCCGCCGGCCTGCCGGAACTCGCCGCGCAACGAGGCCCGCCGGTCATGTCCGCGAGAAAGCGTCTGTTCGGCGGCCGAGAAGGCCGTCGAACAGGCGCCGATAACCTGCCCCAAAAGACATCCCTCATCGAAGTCGACGACGGCGGGCCGGCTTCTCACGGGTGAGCCGTGCATGGGGCCCGGGGATGGCTCGGCCGCCAATACGAGGGCAAGATGACCACGACGAAGTCGGGGTCATCGGCACGCTGAACTGGCGGCCGAGCCATCCCCGGACCCCCCGCGAGGCGCATCCGGCAATCAGCGAAGCCAACCACAGCCAATCCCCGCGTCCGCGCCGTTGAGCGACCTCATCGCGAAGGCCCCGAGCACCCCGACACCACCTGTCTCACCGACCAGATCATCAGGCCCCCGCCGATCCACGATCGCGCCCACGATCGCGCCCCCGCGCATCCTCGCCATGCAGTACCATCGCGTCATGTCTCGCACTCATTCGCTTCTCTTGTGCGCCCTGCTGCTCCTCGCCTGCGGCGACGACGGCCGCCCTCAGGACACCGCGAACGGCGCCACGCAGACCACCAGCCCTGGCCCGACCACTCTCGGCCCGACCGAGGCCACCACCACCGACGGCGGCACCACCGTCGACGAGCCCACCTCCACCACCGTCTCGACCTCGGGCACTCCCAAGCTCGACCTCGGCGTGCAGCCGGACCAGGGCGACATGACCACCGGCGAGTGTGCCGCGCAGATGCTCGAGCCGCAGGTGCAGTCGATCCCCGTCGACGTCATCGTCGTCGTCGACACCTCCAACTCGATGCAGGCCGCCATCGCCGCCGTCGAGGCCAGCATCAACGTCGATTTTGCCGCCATCCTCGCCGCCAGCAACATCGACTACCGCGTCATCGTCCTCGGCGACTACCCGCCCGGCGATCAGCTCTCGATCTGCATCAGCGCCCCGCTCTCCGGCACCGACTGCAACGCCCCGCCGGCCGTCCCTGCCGTCACCGAGCGGTACAAGCACTACGACGCCGTCACCGGCTCGGGCGCCTTCCTCGCCAACATCCTCGCCTGGTACGGCGCCCCCGACGTCCACGGCCTCGCCCCGGGCGGCTACAAGGATTTCCTGCGCGACGGCACGCGCAAGGTCTTCCTCGCCATGACCGACGGCAGCAGCGCCTCGGACGCCGACGCCGACGGTGACGCCTTCGACGCCGCCCTGCTCGCCTTGAACCCGCCGCACTTCGGCACTCCTGGCGCGCGCGACTACGTCTTCCACACCATCATCGACATGAGCCCTAACAACCCGCCGGACGCCCCGTGGTTGCCGGGCGATCCGATGCAGGGCAACGGCGACTCGATCCAGCGCGTCAGCATCCTCAGCGGCGGCTGGCGCTTCCCGCTGTCGCAGACCGGCGCCTTCAGCGTCCTCTTCCAGGAGATCGCCAAGGACGTCGTCGAGAGCACCCCGATCGCCTGTTCGTTCCCGATCCCCGAGCCGCCGATGGGGGAGATCGATCCGAACACGATCGAGATCGACTACCAGGTCGGCGGCATGCCCCCGCCCAAGCCGTTCCATCAGGTCGTCGACCTCGCCGGCTGCGAGCCCGACGCCTTCTACATCGAGAACGCCACCGTCGTCCTGTGCCCGGCCGCCTGCGCCGAGGTCCAGGCCGACCAGGCCGCCAAGCTCGACGTCCGTTACGGCTGCGACGTCGGGTTCGACCCGGCCGGCTGATCGCCCTCGTTCGCGCTCGCGCTCGCCGGTGCGTTCGCCTGCGCCAGCCGGCGCCACACCGCGGGCAGCCCGATCTCGAGGAACACCGGGAAGCGGTAGCCCGCGTACTTGCGCTCCAGCTCCGCGCGCACCCGCAGCACCGCCGCCGGCTCGGGCGGCGTCGTCGGCGTCTCCGCCTTCACCAGATCGATCACCGTCTGCAGGTACTCGCGCTGGGCCGCCAGCAGCTCCGGCCCGGCCGAGCGACCGCGGCCCGGGTGCACGTGGCGGGGCTTCATCGCCTCGATCTCGGACAGTCGCTGCAGCCACGCCTCCGTCTCGCCGATCTCGAGCCACGCGTGGGCCTTGTTGGTGACCAGGTCGCCGACGAACACGTGGTCTTCCCATTCGATCACCACGTGCGCCGCGCTGCACCCGGGTCCGAGCACGTGCGCCTTCAGCTCGAGGCCGGCCAGCTTCAGCGTCGTCGTCGTCGCCCCGAAGCTCTGCGGCTGCGGCACCGCACTCGGCCAGTCGGGCGCGTAGCGCTCCGCGAACGCCTCGGTGCGGCGGGCGAACACCTCGGGGATCGCCGCCACCACCTGCTCTGCCGTCCACACCTCGATCCCGCGGGCCTGGAACGTCGCCGTCCCGTTGAACTTGTCGGGGTTGGCGTGCAGCACGATCGCCGCCGCCACCTTCTTGCGCGTCACTCGTTCGGCCGCCGCGATGACCTCCGCCGCCACCGAGGGCAGGAACTGCACGTCGATCACCACCACGCCCTCGGGCCCCTCGATCCAGAAGCTCGACGTGTCGAACGACCAGCCCGACGAGATGTACTGCCCGATCCGCCGGTCCGCCAGCGGCACCTCCACCTTGCCCGTCATCGGCGTCGACGAGTGCGTCACGCAGGCGGGCGCTGCCGACACGAGCAGCGCGAGGGAGACGGGGCGGAGTGCGCGAGCGAGCATCGGCTGCGAAGGCTAGTGCCCCGGCCGCTCCGTGTCCACCGCGGCCCGCCGGCGCGGATGTCTCGAAGGACATCTGATTTCATCGCCCCCGCGCCCGCGCCGGGCCCTCGCTCCCCCGGACCTGTCGGTCGCGCGCCGAACACGACCTGCGATGTGAACATCCTATTCGGCACGAGCGCCGATCCGGCCGAGCCGAGTTACCCGCAGAAGTTTGCGGTCACGTCTACCAGCAGACCGTGCAACGGACCGCGGCGCTCCGGGAGCTCGCGGCCGCCGGGGCCCACGTGCAAGAGCGCCTGGATCCGCCAGCAAGCTCCGCCGATAGCGACCGGAACAGCGGCGGTCGAATTCGTGCGCGCGTGTCCTCCTTGTCGACGGGAGCCCGGCGGTCGGCGCCACGCGGGCCTCCGCGCGCGGGCCGCCGGTGACGCGCACCAAGCCCGCGCGCTGACGCCCCGCCATCGCCGCGCAGGTTCGCGGGGCGAGCCTCACCCGGACATCCCCCGACGCAGTCGGGGGCACGGGCATGGTATGAGGAGGATCGTCGAGCGGCCCGTCCGCGTGAGCGTCCCATGCGACATGTCTTCAAATACAGCTTCCTCTTCTCGGCCCTCGTCCTGCTCGCCTGCGGCGACTCCGGATACGTCCAGGGCACCAGCGACAGCGCCGGCAGCCTGACCCAGATCACCGCCACGCCTGGCACTGCCACCACCGACCCCGGCACCACCACCGAGGTCGCCTCTACGGTCACCGACGCCACCACCGACGCGCCGACCACCGGCACGTCCACCACCGGCCCCGTCGAACCGGGCACCACCACCACCACCACCGGGCCCGACACCACCACCACCACCACCACCGAGACGACCACCACCGAGACGACGACCACCACCACCAATACCACCACCACCGGCGACCCGCCGCCCGAGTGCACCTCGGTGCTCAAGGCCGTCGTGCGCGACTTCAAGAACAGCCACCCCGACTTCGAGAGCTACAGCGGCGCCCTCGACGGCATCGTCCAGACCGAGCTCGGGGCCGACAAGAAGCCGGTCTACGCCCACGCCGGCGGCACCGCGGTCACCACCGGCCCGGCCGAGTTCGCCCAGTGGTACAACGACGTCCCCGACGTCAACCAATCGTTCGAGATCGAGATCATGTTGACCGAGACCATGCCCGGTCAATACACCTACCAGAACAACAGCTTCTTCCCGCTCGACAACCAGGGCTGGGGCAACCAGGGGCAGAACCACAACTTCCACTTCACCACCGAGATCCACACCGAGTTCACCTATTCGGGCGGCGAGGTGTTCACATTCACCGGCGACGACGACCTGTGGCTGTTCATCAACGGCAAGCTCGCCATCGACCTCGGCGGCGTCCACGGCGCCCTCAGCGACTCGATCGACCTCGACGCCAACGCCGGCTTCTTCGGCATCCAGCTCGGCGGCAGCTACCCGATGGACATCTTCCACGCCGAGCGTCACACCTCCCAGTCGAACTTCCGCATCGACACCAGCATCCAGTGCTTCGTCATCCCGGGCTGACGTCCGACCTCTCCGACGGCGCGCGCGACGGCCCGCGACCGCACCGGGCGTCGCGCGAGCCCGCCTGAGTTCGGGAGCGCGCCCGCGCTTCCCACCAGCACGCCGGACGCCTCGACACGACCTGGCATGGTAGTGTCGCGCCGCCGCCGTGCTCGCGCTCCTCTTCGCCCTCGCCTCGGCGCCGCCGACGGAACCGACGCAGCTCCCTGGCCCGCCGCCGCTGCCCGAGCCGCCGCCGCTGCAGCGCGAGGATCACCGCGAGCGCGGCCGTTCGCCCGGCTACTACTTCAACCACCGCGAGCGTCCGCGCCTCGGTGCGCGCCTCGGCGTCGGCGTCGACGGACGCCTCGCCGGGCCCATGCCCGCGCGCGCCGCCTTCGCCCTCGACGTGCTCGCCATCGGCCGGATCCCGGCATCGCGTCGACACCCGCGCTTCACCCTCTTCCCCGAGCTCGGCTTCAGCCTCGGCGCGGGCGCCCGGGACACCCGCGGTTACCTCTTCAACGCCGGCCTCGGGCTCGGAGGCACCGACAAGGGCGTCGGCATCGCCGTCGTGCCGCGCTTCGTCGCCGGCTCGTACAGCGGCCAGCGGGCCCTCGGCGTGCGCGCCGGCCTGCTCGTCGAGAAGATCAACCCGAACGGCGGCGGCCTCGAGCTCGCCTATCAGGCCCTGTTCCTCCCGGGCGCGGTGGTCCACACCATTCACGTCACCCTCTACCTCGGGTTCCTCCTGCCGAAGGTCTATTGATGCGTCGCTCCCTGCTGCTGTTCGCCGCCGCGCTGTGCGCCTGCGCCCCGTCGCAGCGGCGCCTGCTGGCCGGGCGCCACTACCCCGAGGCCTTCGCCGGCGCGCGGGAGGGGGGCCTCGACGGCGGCGCCGTCCTGGCGCAGCTCGCCGTCGACCTCGATCCCGCGCTCCATCTCCAGGCCGTCCCCGCCGCCGAGCTGCGCGCGCAGATCCCCGGCAACCCGCTCGACCTCGACGACCTCGTGCTCGTGCGGGCGATCCACGACAGCCACCAGGTCACCCTCCCCGGCTATCGCGTGACGCTCGAGCCGCGCCGCGACGGCCGCCCGCTCGCGCCGGTCGACACCTCGATCGCCGCCCTCGCGGGCCGCACTCGCGAGGGACTGCCGGAGACCCGCACCGTCGCGCACGCCGCCCAGCCGCGCTACGTCCTCGATCTCAAGACCCGCTTCCCCCTGCTCGAGTTGTTCGGGCGCCTCACCCTCAGCGCGGTCACGCTCGGCGCCGTGCCGCTCCTCCGCGACGTCGGCACGCCCGCG
>NZ_JAIRAU010000061.1 GCF_020073745.1 Nannocystis pusilla | reverse complement strand
TTGCCTGGCAAATTTCTGCTTGGGGCCGCGGCGGGTGCGCCGGAAGTGGTCGAAATTGTGCGCTTTCTCGTCACGTGGCCGGGCCGGACGGCCCGGGGTGCCGAAAGCGCGCGGTTAAGCTTCGCCGCCGATGGAAGCCGTGGACCGCTACGACAGCCCGCTCGCCACCCGTTATGCCACGCCGGCGATGGTCGCCAACTTCAGCGACCGCCGCCGGGCGCTGCTGTGGCGCGACCTGTGGATCGCGCTGGCAGAGGCGGAGCGCACGCTCGGGGTCCCGATCTCCGAGGCGCAGGTGGCGGCGCTGCGGGCGGCCCGCGAGCGCGTGGACTTCGCCCGCGTGGCCGAGCACGAGGCCCGGCTGCGCCACGACGTGATGGCCCACATCGAACACTTCGGCGAGGTCGCCGGGGCCGACGCAGGCAAGGTGATCCACCTCGGCGCGACGAGCTGCTACGTGGCCGACAACGCGGAACTGGTGATGATCCGCGACGGGCTCGAGCTGCTGATGGACCGCCTGGTGGCCGCGCTCGACGCCCTGACGAGCTTCGCCCGGCAGCACCGGGCGCTGGCGACGCTGGCGTACACGCATTTCCAGCCGGCGCAGCTGACGACGGTGGGCAAGCGCGCGTGCCTGTGGGCCCAGGATCTCGCGCTCGACCTCGAGACGCTCGCGGGCCTGCGCGCGCGCTTGCCATTCCGCGGGGTCAAGGGCACGACCGGGACGCAGGCGTCGTTCCTGCAACTGTTCGCCGGCGACCACGCGAAGGTGCGGGCGCTCGACCAGGCGGTGGCCGAGGCGATGGGCTTCTCCGGCTCGATCGCGGTCAGCGGCCAGACGTACACCCGCAAGATCGATACGTGGGTGGTCTCGGCGCTGGCCGACGTCGCCGGATCGGCGGCCAAGATCGCGGTCGACCTGCGGCTGCTGGCGCACAAGCGCGAGGTCGACGAGCCGTTCGAGGCCGATCAGGTCGGCTCGTCGGCGATGGCATACAAGCGCAACCCGATGCGCAGCGAGCGGATCTGCGGGCTGGCGCGGTTCGTCCACTCGCTGGCGACCAGCCCGCGCGAGACCCACGCGAACCAGTGGTTCGAGCGCACGCTCGACGACAGCGCCAACCGGCGGCTGACCATCACGGAGGCGTTCCTCGCCACCGACGCGATCCTCAATCTCCTGGTCGACGTGACCGCGGGGTTGGTGGTCCATCCGCCGGTGATCGCGGCCAACATGCGCGACGAGCTGCCGTTCATGGCGACCGAGAACGTGCTCATGCGGGGCACCAGCGCCGGTCACAGCCGCCAGGAGCTGCACCGCCTGGTGCGCGCGCACAGCCTCGAGGCGGTGGCCCGGATGAAGCGCGGCGAGCCCAACGATCTGATGGCGCGCATGCAGGCCGATCCAGTGCTGGGGCCGTTCGTCGACGCCGACCTGACCGCGCCCGCGCGCTACGTCGGGCGAGCGCCCGAGCAGGTCGACGAGTTCCTGGGCGAGTTCCTCGCGCCCCTGATGGCGCGTCACGAGGCGCGCCGGGGCCGGTTCAAGGCCGGCGTGCGGGTCTAGCAGGCGTTAGCGAACGACCTCGCCGGTTGTCGCGGGAGTGCGCGTCGATCGTTCCTTCTGCGCGCATGCGCGAGGAGGGCGCGGCGCGAGAGCTCGAGAATGCCGAGCGACGCACACCTCTACGAACCAGTGATGGAGGCTGAAGACGCCCGGCGACAGCAGGCGAGCGGCCCGCGTGGGCGCTGTGGAGCTTGTGCTATCCTGCGCGCGCCCATGAACCGCCTCCACGTGCATGCCCCCTGGCTTCGTGCCGCCGGTGAAGAGGACGATGACTTCGACGAGGAAGCCTTCGACGAAGAGTTCGACGACGAGGACGACGAGGACGACGAGGACGACGAGGGCGAGTACGGGGACGACGACGAGGAAGACGAGGACGAGGACGAAGCGGCGGACGAAGAAGAGGACGAGGACGAAGAGGACGACGAAGACGAGGAGTACGACGAGGACGAGGAGTACGAGGACGAGGAGTACGACGAGGACGAGGACGAGGACGAGGACGAAGACGACGAGGAAGACGACGACGAAGACACCGGTCGCTTCGTCGTGTAGCCCGGTCTACTCGTCGCGCTGTTCCAGGCGCTGGCGCAGGCTCAGCGGGCGCATGTCGGTCCAGACCTCCTTGATGTAGGCGAGGCACTCGTCCTTGAGCCCGGCCTTGCCGGCGTCGCGCCAGCCCAGCGGCAGTTCGCGATCCTCGGGCCAGATCGAATACTGCTCTTCGTGATTGACGACGACCTTGTAGCGCGCGTTGTCTTCGCTCATGCCGGGCGATCGTAGGTGCCAGGCCGCTCGATCTGCAAGGCGGCGCCGAAGTAGGCGCACAGGCCGGAAACATCGTTCTCGACCCACGGCGCCGGATCGCGCGGGTTGAAGCGCCAAAACACGCTCGGGGCCCGCAGGTGCTGGCGATAGCTGGCGAGGATCGTGAAGGTCTCGACGCAGACCGCCCAGGTGCCGTGGGCGTGGTGCTGGTGATCTTCCTGTTCGCCGGTGAAGGTGTCGAAGATCCGGCTGGCCAGACGGAAGTAACGGCGGTGCGGCTGGGCCCGCGCGAAGCTGCGGCAGAGGCGGCGATAGGTGGCGTAGGCGCGGCGCTCGGTGACGCGAGCGGGGATCACGGTGCCCATGAACGAGTGCAGGTTGGCGCCGGCGACGAACCGCTGGGTGCGAAACAGGCGATCGAGGGCGGCGGTCTCGGGCTCGCTCAGGGGGTGCGGGCCGCGATAGGTGGCGTCGCCGGGGCGGTCGGAGCCGGCACCGGGCAGCCAGCTCGGGGCTGCGCCGCCCGGGCGCGGGTAGTTGCGGTTGAGATCGACGCCGTGCGCGTTGGCGCGGAAGCTCGGCAGGCGGCCGTGACCGCCGGCGGCGAAGGTGCGCGCGTAGCCGTCGGGGTTGATGCTGGGGACGACCCACAGCTCCGCCCGGGCGCGCAGGTCGAGGAGGCGCGGGTCGCCCTCGGCGAGCGCGCGCAGCAGACCGAGAGCGACCCGGCCGGCGATGAATTCGACGCCGTGGATGTTGGCGCCGCAGAGGATACGTGGCCGATCGGACAGGGTCGAAGGGACACGTACGGCGACCAGCGGGCGGCCCTCGACGCTGGTGCCGTACTCGACGAGCTCGCCCCCGACGCGGGCCGCGAGGTCGGCGGTCTCGGCCGCGCGTCCCTCGGGGCTCGGGTAAGGAGCGAGCTCGTCGGCGGGGTTCACGTGCCCGGCTCTTCGGCGAGCGGGAGCACCGACTCGAACTCGAGCGGGTCGAGCCGGATCTCGGTCGCCTCGCCGCGCGAGGCGTCCTCGAAGTCCTCGGGCAGCGGGGCCCGCAGGTCCTCGCGCGAGTTCTCGGCCCGCTCGAGCGCGAGGCCGATGCCGTCGACGACGACCGCGGTGAGGACCGCCTGGCAGCGATCGACCTCGCCGTCGTGGATCCGGAACAGGGTGCTGGCGTCGCGCACCGTGAGGTCGCGGATCGAGCGACCCTCGAGGCCGAGGTAGTCGCGCAGCAGGTTGCGGATGCTCGACGACTTGTGACCGTGGACGCGGCCGAGGTTGAGCTGCACCTTGGTGTACTCGCGGTCGTCGGCGTCGGCGCCGGCCGCCGGCGCCGGGCGAGCCGGGGCGCTGGCGGGCGTGTGCGGGCGAGCCGGACGCGCGGGCGCGGGGCTCGGGGCGGCCACCGGGGCGGCGACGGGCGCGGGCGGCGGTGCGACCGGCTCGGGCTCGACGTGGGCGGGGCCGAACTTGCTGTCGTCGAAGTCGCGCGCGGAGTACTTGCTCGACCAGACCTCCCAGAAGTCCTTGTGCGGCGGGGCGGTCAGCTCGGGCGGGGCGAGCGGGGCAGCCTTCTTGCGACGGCGACGGCGGCGGCGCTTCTTGCCGTCGGCGTCCCCGGCCTCGCCGGTCTCGGCGCTGGGCTCGGCGCTGACTTCGGCCTCGGTCTCGCCCTCGGCCTCGGCCTCGCCCTCGCCCTCCGCCTCGACCTCGTCGTCCTCGTCGGCCTCGGCCTCGGCCTCGCCGGCGTCCGCTTGCACGGCGGCGTCGCGGCTCGACACGTCCTCGAGCTCGACCTCACCTTCCTCCTGCAAGGTCTCGATCACGGCCTGGCGGCGGTCGAGCAGCGCGAACTCGTCGATGTTGTCGAGCTCGCCGAACTCGGTGGTGACCACCTCCAGCTCGGCCTCGTCGATGTCGATGACGATCTCCTCCTGCGAGGGCCGGCGCGGCGCGGGCGCGGGCGGGGGAGTCACCGGCGCGACCGCGACCGGGGCAGGCGAGGGACGCGGACCCTCGAGCCCGAGCCGACCGCGACGCTTGCGACGGCGCTTGCGGCCGCCGGGCCCGAGCGAGGGCTCGGCGCCGCTGGCCTCGGAGACAGCTTCGCCGGCAGGCGCCTCGGCCTCGACGGCCTCGTCGTCGCCCTCGTCCTCGGGCAGGACAGCGCCCGCCTCGAGGTTCGGCGCGGTCTCCTCGCCGCGCTCGCCGCGACGCCGCCGCCGCTTGCGCCGCCGCTTGCGCCGCTCGCTGGCCTCGTCGAGCGCGAGGCCCGGGGCGGCGCCGACGTGATCGACGGTCTCACCTGGCGTTGCGACCAGGTCCGCAGGGACAGGCGCGAGCTCGCTGCTGGCGTCGATCTCGGTCCCGGCGGAGAGGGCCGCGCGGACGCCCGGCTCGATGTGCGGCCACTGCACGAAGCGCCCGCGGTCGCCGAGGCGGCCGCGGCGGCTCGGCGGGATGTCGCGGGCCTGAGCGGTGCGGATCGGGGCGCCGGTCTCACCTGTGCTTTGGACCAGATCACCGACGGGCGCGGCCACGGGCGCGGACGCGGCGGCTTCGGCGGGGTGTTGCTCGCCGGCTTGCGGGCGCGGGCCCTCGAACTCGCGGCGCGGGCGGTCGTCGTCGCGGCGGGGCCGGCGGTCGTCGTCCCGGCGCGGGCGGCGGTCGTCGTCGCGGCGAGGCCGGCGGGCGTCGTCGCGGCGGGGCCGGCGGTCGTCGTCGCGGCGGGGCCGGCGGTCGTCGTCCCGGCGCGGGCGCTCGTCGGCGCGACGGGCACGCTCCTCGTCGCTGCGCGGGAGCTCGTCGCCGCGCGGGCGCGGCTCGTCGCTGCGGACCGCCCGCTCCTCGTCGCGCGGGCGCTCGTCGGCGCGACGGGCATCGTCGTCGCGGCGCGGACGCTCCTCGTCGCCGCGCAGGCGCTCCTCGTCGCGGCGGCGGCCGAAGCGATCCTCGCGCTCGGGGCGGCGGTCGCGGCGGTCGTCGCGGTCGCGGCGGCGGCCGAAGCGGTCGTCGCGGTCGCGGCGCTCGCGGTACTCGGGCCGGGCGTCGCGGCGCTCCTCGCCTTCGCGCGACTCATATGTCCGCGGGGACAGGTCGGCGCGCGGCGCCTCGCCCTCGACCGCGGCGGCCTCGACGACCGGACGCTCGCCGTCCTCGAGCTGCGGCTGGGGGGGCGGCTGCTTCATCGCCCGCTCGAGCAGGAGGCCGATGACGCGCTCGCCGCGGGGGTCGGCCATGAGGTTGCGGGCCAGCAGAACCCACTCCGGCGAGACCAGCTCGGGGAAGCGCTTGCTGATCCCGTCGAGCTTGACCTCCATGCGCTGCCCCGCCAGCTGATCGCCCGGCGGCAGGAAGCGCTCGCGGAACACGATCGTGTCGTACTGCAGCTTGAGGTAGTAGAAGTTGCCGAGCTCGCGCGCGTGGATCAGCGAGATCGCGGTGCCCGTACGGCCGGCGCGGCCGGTGCGGCCGGTGCGGTGGATGTACACCTCGGCCGCTTCGGGGAACGAGTAGTTGATGACGTGGCTGACGTGGCTGATGTCGATGCCACGGGCGGCGACGTCGGTGGCGACGAGGAAGCGCAGCTTGTGCTCGCGCATCATCCCCATGACCTTCTCGCGCGCCGCCTGGGTCAGGTCGCTCGACAGCTCCTCGGCCTGGTAGCCCTCGCGCCGCAGCACCGAGGCGACCAGCTTGGTCTCCTCGCGGGTGTTGCAGAACACGATGGCCCGCGCCGGCTCCTCGACGACGATGACGTCGAGCAGGTCGCGGGTCTTGATGGCGCCGCTGACGATGTAGTAGGCGTGGTCGATCTCGGCCGCCGCGACCTGGTCGCCGGACAGCTGGACCTCGACCGGCGACTTCATGTAGCGCTTGGCGATCCGCTGGATGTCGCTCGGGATCGTGGCGGAGAACAGCGCCGTGAGGTGCTTGCCGGTGCAGGCGTCGAGGATCGCGCGGATGTCCTCGAGGAAGCCCATCGACAGCATCTCGTCGCACTCGTCGAGCACGACGGTGGCGACCTTCGAGAGGTCGAGCGAGCGCCGGCGGATGTGATCGAGGACGCGGCCCGGCGTGCCGACGACGGCGTGGACGCCGGCCTTGAGGGCGGCCAGCTGCGGCTGCATCGGCGTGCCGCCGTAGATCGGCAACACCTCGACGGGGGCCTCGACGGCCAGGCGGCGCAGCTCGTCGCAGACCTGCTTGGCGAGCTCGCGGGTGGGCAGGAGCACGAGCAGCTGCACGCCGGTCTGCTGGGCCGGGCGCGGGTCGAACCGGCTCGCCAGCCAGGGGATGCAGAAGGCGCCGGTCTTGCCGCTGCCGGTGTGCGACTGCACGAGCACGTCATGGCCGGCGTGCAGCGGCGGGAAGCTCAGGGCCTGCACCGGCGTGGGGCGGGTCCAGCCGATCCGCGCGATCGCTCGCCGCAGCGCGTCGGGCAGATCGAGCTCGTCGAACGACTCGGGCAGCTTCGGGGCCTCGGGGCCCTCGGGGGCGGGCGACGCTGCGGCTTCGGCCTCGGGCGCCGCCACGGCCTCGTCGGCGGGGGCGACCGCGTCGGCGGCGAGCTCCGTGGACGGGTTGGCCGGCGCCTCCGTGGGCGCGTCGACGATCGCGTCGGTGGTCGTCGGCGGCGCGTCGGCGGCTTCGACGACCTCCGATGCGGCTTCGTCGGCGACCTCGACGGGAGGCGCCTCGGCGGCGGTCAGAGTTTCGGTGGGGGTAGGTTCGCTGGGCGACGGGGACGGCTCGGCGACAGGAGCGGGCGGAGCGTCAGACCCGGCGGCCTCGGCGGACGGGGAGGCAAGCAGAGCTCCGTCCGGTTGGTCGCCGGACGAGGGATTTTGAGACATGGTGAGGAATCCTAGAGCGCAAGGAGCTCCCGGCGTGCGTCGGCGTGTCGTCGGCCTCGTTCGGCAAATTCGCTATGCAGCGCGATGAGCCGATCGATTCGTCGTCCGAGGTCGGTATCCGAGCCGGCGCATAGCGCCTGGGTCTCGCGGAGGAGGTTGGAGAGATCCGCCGCAGCGAACGCGTCTTGCTCGGCCCATCGCTGGGGCTTCTGGTCGAACAACGCGACCAAGCGATCACGGAGAAGATCGATGCGATACTCGCACACCACCGTGGCCGGTCGGGCCACGATGTCTTGTTGAGCGAGCCCCGCGTAGATCCCAACCAGTGCGTAGAGGATGGCGACAACGGCGGCCACCACCCACAACACAATGAGTTGCCGATCACGAGTACGACGTCCTGGGGCGGCTTGGGTCAGTGCGCGGCAAGTCTCCCAGGTTCCCCCCAAGGGGTCAAGCGCTCCCCCAGCGCCCGCGCCGCCTGGGGCCGCCGCTGCGACCTGTCCGGGCCGATGAAGCCGGGTTCGGGTGCGGCGCTCGGACACCGGGTTCACTCACGGCCGAGGCCGCCAGGCGAGCTGTCCCTTGTGACAGCTTACTGCCGGCTACTCGCCGGCCGCGGCGCGCGCGACGAAGCGGATGATCTGATCCTGAGGCAAGCGCACCGGGCTGCTGCCTGACCGCACTCGCCGGATCTGGCAACCCTCGCTGACCTGGCAGGTGCCGGGGGCGTTGAGGTCGAGCGGCTCACCGTCGGGATCGGCGAGGCCCCACCAGGTGGTGACGTCGAGCGGGACGACCCGGCTGCTGCTGTCGAAATCGTTGAGCTCGAGGGTGTAGACCGAGCCGGCGCTGAGGACGAGCTCATCGATGTCGGCGACCCACACCCCGTCCTCCTCCACGAGCGCCGGGCTCCCCTCGCGGAGATCGACGACGACGATCGGCGCCGGGCCGATGGCGTTGTTCTTGGTCGTGACGGTCGGGAGGGCCGTGACGAGGTAGAGGCCGGGGTTGACCGGGATGACGTAGTTGTAATCGCCGGGCGCGCCCGGGATCGTCCTGGCGCTGTAGAAGTAGGGGCCGAGCAGGGTGTTCGGGTCCTCGCCGCGGATCACCCGCTCGGCCAGGACCTCGGCGCGGGGGCAGGCGCCTTCCTGACAGCCCTCCTGGGTCACTTTCCCGCGCAGCAGGACCCGCCGCTCGAGCTCGATCGGGGTCTCGTTGGTGCCGTCGGCGGTGACCGTCAGGTCGAGCGTCGTCGAGCGAAACAGCGAACCGACCGGCGGCTCGACGCGTAGGCTGTATGTCTGGCCGCTGCCGCCGGCGACGCCGGGGCTGAGGGGGATGCTGCAGGTGTCGCTGTCGGGCGGGCAGGTGCTCGGATAGGTGACGCGCACGGCCCCGTTCTCGTCGGCGCCGCTCAGGGGCATGCAGGCGGCCGCCTCCCACAGGGACGGGTCGCTGGGGGCGAAGGTGCCGACGGCGCTGATCTCGGCCTTGATCCGGCACTCCTCGTCCGGCTTGGCGGGCGGCGTGGCCTCGTTGAGGCACGCGGTGTCACAGCAGGTCCAGGCGCCGTCGCCGTCGCCGCGGAGCGTGACGGGCTCGCCGACGAGCTGCGGCGTGACAGTGCGCGCGCGCTCCCAGGTCGGCAGACAGACCCGGCCGAGCGGGGTGCTGCCCATGAGGTCGCCGACCAGGAAGGTGAGGACGACGCGGTAATTGAGGCGCGGGAGCCCGAGCCGCGGGTCGGGCGTGGCGCTGACGATGAACTCCATCGTGCGATCGGCGGTCGGGTCGTCGTCGCAGTAGGTGTAGACGGAAGCGGCGACGGCGGCGTCGTCGACCGGCAGCGCGGTCACCGGCTTGATCGCGGGCCGATCGGTGAGGTCGAGCGCGCACTGCTGGCGCTCGATGTTGCAGACCTGTCCCTTGGGACACTCGGAGTCGAAGCGGCAACCGCAGTGCTTCTCGCCGCCGTCGACGGGGGCGTAGCAGCCGTATGGTTCGGGGCAGTAGATCGAGCTGCTGCAGGTCGGGTACGCCGGGTTGACGATCGTCTCCACCGAGCAGGTCGCCGGGGTCTCACCGGCCGGGGCGGGGTCGCAGATCGGGGTGTTCGGGTCGCCGTCGTCGGCGCGGCCGGCGTGGCGCATGTTGATCGTGACCATGGCCGCCGGATCGAGCGCCGGCTCGGCGGTCAGCGGGCCCTCGGGGAAGCGGATGTTGCCGAGGATCTTGCGGTGACACTCGCGGACGCTGGTGATCTTGAACTTGTGATCGCCGGCGGTCTCGAGCTTCTTGCGCATGAGCTGGCGCGCGACGATGCCGCGCTCCCACCGCGGCTCGGCCTCCGGCGGGTCGTCCTGGTAGGTCAGCCGGACGTAGAGCGGCAGGTCGCCGTCGACGTCGCCGGGGGCGTAGCGCGGCCACGACTTGACCAGCCACTGCTCGTCGGCGGGCGCGGTGCCGTCGACGACGGGCGGGAAGGTGAGACTGGGGACGGTGAACGGGGCGCGGCCGAGCCGCGAAGCCTGCTGCAGCTCGAGGGTGGCGGCGACCGGCTCGTCGCTCTTCTCCCCGGCCTCGAGGTCGCTGTACTGCGTCTCGAGGATGGAGAGCAGCAGGCGGTCGCGGACCTCGGTCCGATCGACGTAATAGCGGTTCGGCGGGCGATCGACGACCTCGACCAGGGCCTTGTCCTCGCCGCGGATCTCGACCCGGAACGGCGCCGCGGTCAGGCCCTCGGTGCGCACGTCGAGCGCGATCGCCTCGTACGGCGGCAGCACGTTGTCGTAGCAGATGTTGTTGCTGCAGATCTGTCCCTCGAGACAGTCGTCCTCGTCGACGCAGGTGCGATCCTGCTCCTTCGGCCGGGCGGTCGAGCAGGCACCGACGAGCGCGGCCGCGAGGAACGCGGCTGCCCTCACTGGCCCTCCTGCTCGGGGACGCAGAGCTCGGCGCAGTTGTTCGGGTCGTCCTCGAGGAGGGCGGAGCCGCAGTAGAACACGTAGGTGATGGTGTCGAAGGTGGCGCCGACGGCGAGGTCGGGCACGCCGGCGTGCGCGCTGCCGATGCCGCCGTCGGGCGGGCGGAACCACGGGCGGTCGGTGACCATCACCGTCAGCGAGTGGAAGCCGGGCGCGAGCACGCGGCTGCCGCCGTTGCACAGGTCGATGCCGTCCTCGTTGCCGTCGACGCTGATGCCGAGGACGAGCTCGCGGAGCTGCGGGTCGCGCCGCTTCTGCGGCTGATAGGGGGTGCCGCTGAGCTCGAGCTCGCGGCTGGGATCGACGTAGCGCCGGTAGTCGAGGTAGTTGTCGGGCTGCTCGGCCCGCTGCGGCATGTCGAGCAGGAGCGCGGCGTAGATCGAGTCCTTGGGCTCGCGGTTGCGCTCCTCGTCCTGGTCCTCGACGTAGAGGGTGGTGAAGAGGGTGTTGCTGTCGCGCTTGCCCTCCTCCTCGCACGAGCAGAACACGAACGGGTAGCGGATCTGGCCGTCGTCGTCCTTGCGCGAGAAGGCCGGGTTGAGGAAGTGCGGCAGGACGTCCCGCGGGTCGAACCCGGGCTGGGGGCAGGTGCCGGGCTCGTCGAGCTCGTGGTCCGGATCGCACGAGAGCTCGGCCTTGGACGAGAGCATGGTCGCCTCGACCAGGCGCACGGGGTTGCGGTTGGCGATCGCCACGTCCTCGAAGTTGATGTCCTTGTCGGCCAGCACGCAGGCGGCTGTCCCGAAGGACAGGGTGACAAGGACAGCTCGGAGGACGGGGTGGGCGGTCATCGCGGGGCGGCTCCCTTGTCGCCTTCCTTCTCGAGGTGGCGGAAGATCGTGCGCGGATCGACGCCGAGGTCGCGGGCGGTCTTGGTGCGGTTGCCCGAGTTGAGCGCGAGCACGCGGTTGATGTAGTCGCGCTGCCACAGCTCGCGCGCCTCGGCGAGCGGGAGGATCTGCTCGGGGTTGGCGATCTCGACCGGGCCGGGCTGACCGGGCACCTCGATCTCGAGGTCGAGGTCGCGGCCGGTGAGCGAGGGGCCGTCGGCCAGCACGAGCGCCTTCTTGATGTGGTTCTCGAGCTGGCGGATGTTGCCGGGCCAGGCGAAGCGCAGCAGGCCGCGCTCGGCGCTGGCGTCGAACGGGCGCGCCGGGTCGATCTTCGACCCGTACTCGCGGGCGTAGCGGGTGACGAAGTAGCGGGCGATGAGGAGGATGTCGTTGCCGCGCTCGCGCAGGGCCGGCAGGTGGATGTCGATGACGTTGAGGCGGTGGAACAGGTCCTCGCGGAAGCGACCGGCCTGGACCTCCTTGGCGAGGTCGCGGTTGGTCGCCGCGACCACGCGGACGTCGATCGGCTGGGTGCGGGTGTCGCCGACGCGCTGGATCTGCCGGTCCTGCAGCACGCGCAGCAGCTTGACCTGCAGCTGCATCGGCATCTCGCCGATCTCGTCGAGGAAGATGGTGCCCTTGTCGGCCGCCTGGAACTTGCCGACCTGGTTGGCGACCGCGCCGGTGAAGGCGCCCTTGATGTGGCCGAACAGCTCCGACTCGATCAGGTTCTCGGGGATCGCGCCGCAGTTGACGGTGACGAGCGGCCCCCTGGCCCGCGGCGAGCGGTTGTGCAGCTCCTGGGCGATGAGCTCCTTGCCGGTGCCGGTCTCGCCGGTGACGAGCACGTTGATGTCGGTGCCCGCGACCTTGTCGACCCGCTTGAACACCTCGATCATCTGCGGGCAGGCGCCGATGATCTGGCCGAACTTGACCTGGTCGAGGCGCTTCTGCAGGCCGGCGCTCTCGTCGCGCAGCTCGCCGAGCGTCTGGGCGTTCTTGATCGAGAGCGCGGCCTGGGTCGCGTAGACGCGCAGCATCTCGAGCTGGCTCGGCTTGAACAGGTTCACCACCGAGTTGTTGCCGACGTAGATGAGGCCCACCAGCTCGCCGCGCACGATCATCGGCGAACACATCACCGAGCACAGCTTGAGGTTGATGACCGACATGCTGTTCTGAAACCGGCCGTCGTTGAGCGCGTCGGAGATGATCTGCGGCTCGCGCGAGGTGATGACCTCGCGGATGATCTTGTCGCTCAGCAGTTGCTCGGGATCGTCGACCGGCTGGCGATCGAGGCCGCGGGCGACCCGGATGGCGTAGCGCTCGCCCTCGGTCAGCACGAGGAAGCCCTTGCTGGCGCCGGTCAGCGCGACCACCTGATCGATGAGCTCCGACAGCAGGCCGTCGAGGCTGCTCTCGGCGCGCGCGAGCAGCTCGGAGAAGCGCTGCAGGTTGCGCATGGCGTCGATCTGCAGGCGCGCCGCGCTCTCGGGGTCGGCCGCGGGGGCCGGCGGGTCGACCGCCGAGAACGTGACCTCGACGTTGCCGATGAGCATGACGTCGCCGTGACGCAGGACGTGCTCGCGCAGCTTCTTGCCGGCGATGAAGAAGACGGAGGTGCGGCTCGAGGACTCGACCTTGAAGCTGCCCGCCACGTGCTCGAGGGTGCAGTGCGAGGCGGCGATCTCGGGGCCCTGCAAGACGAGGTGGCAGTCGCGCGAGGAGCCGATCTGCGTGATCCGGTGGCGCAGCAGGAAGCGCTGGGTGACGCCGTCGGGGCCGGTGTATTGCAGGTGGGGCATGCGGGTCTCAGAAGCGGATTTTGACGCCGAGACCCCCGCCGCCCGGGACGAGCGTGGTGGTCGGCGTCACCTGCAGGATATCACTTCTGCGCAGGCTGCTCGACGGGGGCCCGGAGGCCTTCCCGGGCGCCTTGGCCGGCTTCTTGCCGCCGGTCTCCACCTCGGCGGCCCCGCTCAGTTCGCTGCGGCGGACGCGGGTGCGCTTCATGGTGGAGAAGGGGCGGAACAGGGCCTGCGCGAGCACGATGTCGAGCGCGAGCGAGCCGAGGAAGATGATGCCCAGCGCCTGTTCGGCGTTGCGGAGCGCGAGGCCCTGCTTCTCGCCGATCTCGCAGTAGAGCGAGCCGGGCTGGTAGCCGCTCAGGCGATCGCAGCGGGTGACGCGGGCGATGAACAAGCCGAGCGCGGCGCCCCCGATCGCCAGCTCGCCGGCGAGGAAGGCCGCGCCGAGGGCCTTGCGACCGTTGTAGAAGTGACCGACGCCGAACGGCACCAGCGCGACCGCGCGGTTGCGGGCGATCTTCTCGACGACCTCGACCTCCTGCTGCTCGTAGGCGCTGCGCAGCCGCAGGTGATCGATGCCGAGCGCGTTGTAACGGACCTTGAGCTCGTCGAGGTCGGCGATGCAAGCGGCCCGCTCGCCCTTGCACTGGTTGAAGCTGGCCCGGTCGCGCTCCTCGCGGAGGCTGTTGTAGAGGTCGTAGAAGGCCTTGCTGTGGGTGTCGGCCGGCGGGCGCCAGTCGGGCGAGGAGGCCAGCAGCCGCTTGATGTAACCCGTGGCCCACTCGTTGCTCATCGCCGCGATGTCGGGGTCCTGCAGGGTGGCGTCGGAGAGGTAGCGCAGGGCGGCCTCTTCGTGCAGCGGATCGGCGAGCTTGCGGCCGTCCTGCAGCATCGGCTCGAGCAGCGCGCGCACCCGGGCCCAGTTGCCCTGCGACCACGCCTGGATCGCGGCGTTGAGCTTGTCGCCCTCGGTCACGGGCGCGGCCGGCGGCGCCGTGGTGGTCGGCGGGCGCGCGTGGACCGGCGGCGCGACGGCGATACCGAGAGCGAGCGAGCAGGCGAGGATGCGCATGCGGGATCGGGGCGAACGCGCAGCTACAGCGGCGTCAGGACGATGGGGAACGAATTGCGACCGGGGCCGATGCGCTGCTTGAAGGTCTTGCTGGCGTAGCCCTGCGCGCGCACCTCGATGCTGATCTCGGCCTCGAGCTGGGCGCCGAGGTCGATGTCGGGGAAGCGCTCGACGTCGAGGAGGTGCGGGCGGGTGTCGGGGCACGGGCCGCTCTTGCACACGACGGTGGTCTGATGCGGGTTGCCGGTGAAGTCGAGGATCGCCTTGAGCGGCTTGACCGCGAGATCGATCGGCCCGCCGCGACACTCGTCGCGCTCGATGGTGACGTGGCCCTTGTACTTGGGCCCGGCGACGTGGACGAGCGCGCGGTCGCCGGGCAGCTCGAACTCGACGACCTCGCTGCGCAGCGGCTGCTTCAGCTTGCCGACCTGCAGTGAGTGCAGGCCGCCCTGCACCAGCACGACCGGCATGCCGACGATCCGCACGGCGCACGGGGTGCTGCTCGGCGCGGGCTTGCTGACCGGCTTGGTCGGATCGGTCGCGCGCACGCCGACGCTCTTGCGCGGGACCGGCGGCTCGACGCTCGCCTTGACCTCGGGCTGCGGCGGGGGCGGGGCGTCGCTCGGCTGGACCGTCTTGTGCTCGGGCTGGACCGCCGTCGACGGGACCACCCGGCCGGCCGGACCCTCGTCGCCGGGGCGGAAGTTCTCTTCTGTCGGCGGGGTCATGTACAAAAGGACAGCTCCGCCGCTGACCGCCGCGGTGGCCAGCAGCGCGGCGCCGCCGGCCATCAGGCGCTTGACCGTGCGCTCGCGCGTGCGCAGCCGCGAGAGCATCAGCTTGGCCTGCTTCTGGTCGCGCTCGAGCTCGAGGACCCGGCCGAGCAGGCGGATGGCGCGGGCGCTGTGACCGGCCTTGGTGGCCCCCTCGGCGCGGGTCATCAGCGCGTTGCAGATCCGCTTGTCGAGCACGTCGACGTGGCGATCCGGGTCGGTGAAGTAGGCGGTGACCTCTTCCTGGGTGGCGGTGACGCCGACCTCGTCGAGGTAGCGCTCGAGGTCGCGGACGAGGTCGTCGGCGGTCTGGTAGCGCTGCTCCGGCTCGCGCGCGAGGGCGCGGTCGATGATCGCCTCGAGCTCGTCGTCGACCAGCGAACAGATGATGCTGGCCCGCGTGTACTCGGCCTCGGCGATCCGCGCCAGCACCTCGTGCGGGTTGCGGCCGGAGAACGGCAGCTCGCCGGTGGCCAGCTGGTAGAGCATGACGCCGACGGCGAACAGGTCGGTGCGCGAGTCGATCGGCTTGCCGTTGATCAGCTCGGGCGCCATGTACGCCGGGCTGCCGAGCAGCTGGCCGGTCATGGTGAGCTTCTGATGGTCGATGATCTGGGCGATCCCGAAGTCCATCAGCTTGAGGCAGCCGTCGCTGCGGATCATGACGTTCTCGGGCTTGATGTCGCGGTGGACGATGCCCGACTTGTGCGCGTGGCCGAGGGCGGCGCACAGGCGATGGATGATCAGCGCGGCGAGGGCAGGGCGCGGCCGCCAGCGCGTGTCGAGCCACTCGCGCAGCGTCATGCCGTGGATGAATTCGGTGACGAGGTAGCTCTCCGCCTCGCCCTCGCCCGAATAGTCGTAGATCTCGAGGATGTTCTCGTGCCGCAGCTTGGCGACCGTGATCGCCTCGCGCCGCAGCCGCGCCCGCGACTCCTCGCGCCCCGCCATGTGCGGATGGAGGACCTTGATGGCGACCTCGCGGCCGAGCACCGTGTCGATGCCGCGGTAAACCACGGCCATGCCCCCGTGCCCGACCTCGCTCTGGATCTCGTACTTGTCGAGCTTGGTTCCGACCAGGGTGGGCATCGTGAAAAAGGGCTCCGTCCGTGTACTACAGATCGACCCCGGAGGGGCAAAGGCCGGCTCCGGGCCGGCGCGCAGTTCGGCTCCAGGGGTCGATTCAGCCCCCTGAAGGCCGCTGGCCGGGCGCAGAACGCGACCGGATGAAGACGGACCGGCACCTTAGACACCGCGTTCGCGCACCTCTCCGGCGCGCAGGTGCGCAGGGGTGCCGCGCGCCGGGCCGATCCGTGGTAGGGGAAAGCAGCGTTCCATGCCCCGCTCCGGTTTCGTGCCTCAGCCCGCCGAGGGGCTGACCTTCCCCAACGCCCTGGACATGTTCGCCGCGCGCGTGCGACGCACCCCGGCGGCCACGGCGCTGCGCTACAAGCTGCGCGGGAGCTGGCACACGCTTCAGTGGCGTGATTGGCACCAGGCCAGCCGCGCCGTCGCGGCCGCGCTGGTCGCCACCCACGAGGTCCAGCGCGGCGACCGGATCGCCATCCTCGCCCGCACGCGCGTCGAGTGGGCGCTGGTCGACCTGGCGATCGCCATGGCCGGCGCGGTCAGCGTCCCGATCTACCCCAGCGTCACGCCCGAGCAGGCGGCGTACATCCTGCGCGACTGCGGCGCCGAGCTGGCGTTCGCCGACACGCCCGGCTGGCCCGAGCGCCTGCGCGGGCGCGACACCGCGCTGCGGCACACGTTCTGCTTCGACGAGGCCGGGCCGCTGGCGGCCGATTGGAGCTCGTTCGAGGCCCTGCAGACGGTCGGCGAGGCGGCGCTGCCGGGCGCCGAGGCGACGCTCGAGGCGATCGCGGAGGCGCTCGAGCTGACCGACGACTTCACCTGGGTCTACACCTCCGGGACCACCGGCCGCCCCAAGGGCGCGGCGCTCACCCATCGGAACATTGTTTACGAGGCGTGGGCGATCAAGAGCGTGATCGCGGCCGACCACGCCGATGAACAACTGATGGTCCTGCCGCTCGCCCACGTGTTCGGCCGCCACCTCCTCTGGGGCGCGGTGGAGCAGGGAGCGGTGTCCGCGTTCGCCGCCGATCCGGCGGAACTGGAGCTGGATCTCATCGCCGTCGCGCCGACGTTCATGGGCGCGGTCCCGCAGATCTACGAGCGCCTTTACGCGCAGATCCGCGCCGAGGTCGCCGCAGCCGGCAAGCTCGCCGAGGCCAGCTTCGCCTGGTGCATGCAGGTCGGCCGCAAGGTCAGCATGTGCCGCCAGCGCGGGCAGGCCGTCCCGGGCGCGCTGGCCCTCAAGGCGAGCGTCGCCGACAAGCTGTTCTTCGCCCGGCTGCGCGGGCGCCTCGGCGGTCGCCTGCGCTTCTTCGTGTCGGGCGGCGCGCCGCTGGCCCGCGAGGTCGCGGAGTTCTTCCACGCGATCGGCGTGCTGATCCTCGAGGGCTACGGGCTGTCCGAGACGACCGGCGCCTGCACCGTCAACCGGCCCGACCGGTTCCGCTTCGGCACCGTGGGCCCGACCATGCCCGGCTGCGAGCTGCGGATCGCCGACGACGGCGAGGTGATGGTCCGCGGCCCCGGCGTCATGCGCGGCTACCACGGCCTGCCCGAGGAGACCGCCGCCGCGATCGACGCCCAGGGGTGGCTGCACACCGGCGACATCGGCGAGCTGCACGACGGCTTCCTGACGATCACGGATCGCAAGAAGGACCTCATCATCACCTCGACCGGCAAGACGATCGCGCCGCAGCCGCTCGAGCGGCGGCTCGAGCTGGCGGAGGGGATCGCCCACGCGCTGGTGGTCGGCGACGGCCGGCCGTACCTGGCGGCGCTGATCGCCCTCGACGAGGAGGCGATGCTGGCGCGCTCGCGCCAGGAGGGCCTCGGCGCCCGCCGCCTGGCCGATCTCGTGCGCCACCCGCGGATCCTGCAGATCGTCCAGGGCCACATCGACGCGCTCAACGCCGATCTCGCCAGTTACGAGGCGATCCGCCGCTTCTCGCTGGTGACCACGCCGCTGACCATCACCGCCGGCGAGCTCACCCCGACCGGCAAGCTGCGCCGCCGCGAGGTCCAGGACCGTCATGCGTCCCAGATCGCGGCGCTTTACCCGGAATCCGGCGCACGGGCGGTCGCACCGTGATGAAGCGAGTCGGGGCGAGCCGCGCCGGAGCCCGGTGGCTGCAGCGCACGCGGCGCAAATTTCGCGCCGCGGCCGCGTCGCTTCATGCTTGACGGGGGCGGGCGGTTGAGCTACCTAGGCAGCCCCTCGTCGGCACCGACGAGCGCCGCAGAAAAATCCAGGGCCGTAGCTCAGTTGGTTAGAGCGCTACCTTGACACGGTAGAGGTCGACGGTTCGAATCCGTCCGGTCCTATGAACGAAGAAACGCCGCCGGGGCTCGCCTCTGCGGCGTTTCTCGTTTCTCGCTCGCTCGGACGCCGCGGCTTGTGTACATTTCGCGCCCCATGGCGGACGAACACGCGCAAGAGATCGAGCACATGATCGACCCTTCGGTGCCGAATCTGTCGCCGGTCGAGACTCTGCGGCACAGCGCGGCCCACGTGATGGCCTCGGCGATCAAGCGGCTGTGGCCGGAGGCCAAGCTGGCGTTCGGGCCGCACACCGAGGACGGCTTCTACTACGACATCGACATGCCGCACCGCCTCGTGCCCGAGGACTTCGCGGCAATCGAGGCCGAGATGCAGAAGGAGGTCGACGCGCGCCACCCCTTCGTGCGCGAGGAGATCGGCCGCGACGCCGCGATCGAGCTGTTCCGCGGCCTGAACGAGACCTACAAGGTCGAGGCGATCGGCTCGATCCCGGCCGGGGCCACGCTCACGCTGTACCGCAGCGGCGATTTCGTCGACCTGTGCCGCGGCCCGCACGTCAAGAGCACCGCCGAGGTGCGCGCCTTCAAGGTGATGAGCATCGCCGGCGCGTACTGGCGCGGCGACGAGAAGCGGCCGCAGCTGCAGCGCGTGTACGGCACCGCGTTCGCCGACCGCAAGGAGCTCAAGGAGCACCTGCGCCTGCTCGAGGAGGCCAAGGCCCGCGACCACCGCAAGCTCGGCAAGGAGCTCGGCCTCTTCTACTTCGATCCGATCGCGCCGGCGAGCCCGTTCTTCACCGGCCGCGGGGCGACGATCTACAACCTGCTGCAGGCCTACGTGCGCGGGCTGTACCGCCGCCACGGCTATCAAGAGGTGATCACCCCGCAGATCTTCGACATGGATCTGTTCCGCACCTCGGGTCACTACGACCACTACAAGGAGAACATGTTCGCCTGCACGGTGGACGAGCGCGAGTTCGGGGTGAAGCCGATGAACTGCCCCGGCCACTGCGTGCTGTTCCGCCAGTCGCACCACAGCTACCGCGACCTGCCGCAGCGCCTGGCCGACTTCGGCCGCCTGCACCGCTACGAGCGCGCCGGCGTGGTCCACGGGCTGACGCGCGTGCGCAGCTTCTGCCAGGACGACGCGCACATCTTCTGCACGACCGACCAGGTCGGGCAGGAGATCGCCAACGTCACGGCGATGATCCTCGAGTGCTACAAGACCTTCGGCTTCGACCGGCCGGAGATCGAGGTCAGCACCCGGCCGGCCTCGTTCCTCGGCGAGCTCGAGACGTGGAACCGGGCCGAGGCGGCGCTGATGGCCGCGCTCGACGGCGCCGGCCTGCCGTACACCATCAACCACGGCGACGGGGCCTTCTACGGCCCGAAGATCGACTTCAAGGTCCGCGACGCGCTGCGCCGCAGCTGGCAGCTCGGCACGGTCCAGCTCGACTTCCAGCTGCCCGAGCGGTTCGGCCTCGAGTACGTCGCGCCCGACGACTCGCGCGGCCGGCCGGTGATGATCCACCGCGCCATGCTCGGCAGCCTCGAGCGGTTCTTCGGCGTCTACCTCGAGCACGTCGCCGGTCGCTTCCCGACCTGGCTCGCGCCGGTGCAGGTGGCGATCCTGCCGATCACCGCGGCGCATCACGCCTGGGCCGGCGAGGTCGAGGCGGCGCTGGTGGCGAAGGGCCTGCGCGTGCACACCGACCTGCGCAACGAGAAGCTCGGCCTCAAGATCCGCGAGGCCACGCTGCTGCGCGTGCCGACGATGCTGGTCCTCGGCGACAAGGAGGTCGAGGGCAGGGGCGTCGCGCCGCGCACCCGCGACGGCCAGACGGGCGCGCTCGAGCCCCTCGCGGGCTTTGTCGAGCGCATGGCCGACGAGGCCCGGATCCCCTCCTGAGATCGTGACGGCGTGGTCACGAATGTGACGACGCCGATACGAGTCACGGCGGGAGCTCGGGGCCCGCCGCCGCTGGGGTCCGCGGCGGTCGTGGTGCGGGCAGCCGGCCTGGGGACACGTTCGGGGCTAGCCGGGGCTAGCTGGGGCTAGCTCGGGGTGGAAGCGTGCTTCGCGTCGAAGGGGCTTGACGGCGCGTCCAGAATTGCACACAAAATGGCGCCCCGGCTGGGGAGGTGCGCGAAGCTCGCCTCACTCACCGCTTTTCTCTTGAAGGAGTACCGCCATCGGCCGCAGACAACAGAAGCCCAAGCCCCGCGTCGAAACCCATCGCGTAGGTCGCCGGATCCGCGTCAAGGAAGTCCGGGTGATCGACGCCAACGGCGAACAGCTTGGGATCATGCTCACCCAGGATGCCATGGCGCGCGCGGAGGAGGCGAACCTTCAGTTGGTTGAAGTCAACCCGAAGGCCAGCCCTCCCGTGTGCAAGATCATGGACTACGGGAAGTTCAAGTACGAGACCGCCAAGCGCGATCGCGAGGCGAAGAAGAACCAGAAGACGACGGAGCTCAAAGAGGTCAAGTTCCGCCCGAAGACCCACGACCACGACTTCGACTTCAAGACGCGGCACATCCGCCGCTTCCTGGACGAAGGCGACAAGGTCAAGCTCGTCGTCCAGTTCCGCGGCCGCGAGATCACCCATCCCGAGACCGGTCGCGCGATCCTCGAGAAGGTGATCCGGGAGCTCGTCGATGTCGCCACGGTGCTCCAGCTGGCGCAGATGGAGGGCAACCGCATGAACATGGTGCTGGCCCCCAAGCCGCAGCGCCCCGGCACCGTGAAGCCCAAGCCGCCCGAGGGCCCGATCGTGCGTCCTGCTGCTCCGCCGCCGCCGCCGCCGCCGTCGACTGACGAGGAAGACGACGACGAGGGTTACGACGACGACTTCGACGACGACACGACCGGTCTCGACGATCCGGACGCTGACGCCGCCAACTGAACCGGAGCGGGTGGCGCCGTCCGCCTGCTCGAATCCGTGAGTCAACACAAAACCAGGGGCCAGCCCGGGACCTCGCGTCCATGCGCGAGCTAGGGTATCTCCAGCCCCCCTTCACTCGCTTCACAGCGCTCCGCGCCGTCATACTTCACGGCGCTTCGCACCTGAATCGGCCCCGTTCTCACAAGGCGCCATCATGCCCAAGATGAAGTCCCACTCCGGCGCGAAGAAGCGCTTTCGCTTCACCGCTTCCGGCAAGGCCAAGCGGAAACACTCGCACAAGAACCACATCCTCACGAAGAAGCACAGCGACCGCATTCGCAAGCTCAAGGGCATGACGATCGTCTCCGAGCCCGACCAGAAGCGGATCGAGATCATGCTTCCGAATGGAAGGACCTGAACCATGCCTCGCGCAAAACGTGGATTTAAGGCGCGGCGCCGCCGCAATCGTATTCTCAAGGCTGCGAAGGGCTTCCGTGGCGGCCGTTCGCGGATGTTCCGCCGGGCCCTCGAGGCCGTGCATCACGCGTGGATGCACATGTACACCAGCCGCAAGGGCCAGAAGCGGGTCATGCGGCGGCTGTGGATCGTCCGCCTCAACGCCGCCGCTCGCCTGCACGGGCTGAGCTACAGCCGCCTGATCGAGGGGCTCGGCAAGGCCGGGATCGTCCTCGATCGCAAGGTCCTGTCGGACCTCGCGGTGTTCGACAACGCGGCGTTCGGCAAGGTCGTCGCCGAGGCTCGCGGCGCGCTCGCGTAGTGGAACCTCCGTCTTCGGGCCCGTCGTGCTGGTTGCGCGTCGGGCCCGAGTCGCGACTTCATCACGACCATTCAGGTCGAGGGCCGGACCTCGCGCCGCGTCGTCGCCGGCGCTTCGCGCCCCACGGACGCTGTTCGAGCCGGTCACGCCGGCTCGTCGCCGTTTAAGCGGACGACCGCGGCGGCGAGCTCCGGCGAAAAAGTGGCACACTCCTCGCCATGCCAGCACGTTTGGCCACGCAGCTCGCGGCCTTCCAGGAGGCGCTCGCCCGCGTCGACTCGGAGGCCGCGCTCTACGAGCTCCAGGTCGCCTATCTCGGCAAGAAGGGCGCCGTCACCCAGCTCCGCGGCGAGATGGGCAAGCTCCCGCCCGAGGCGCGCAAGGGCTTCGGCGCCGAGTGGAACCGGGTCCGCGACGCCATCGAGGCCGAGCTCGAGGCGCGCCGCACCTATCTCAAAGACCAGGCGCGCCGCCTCGACCTCGCGCGCGTCGACGACCTGACGCTGCCGCCGCTGCGCCCGCCCGCAGGCACGCTGCACCCGCTGTCGCAGACGCGCCGGCGGCTCAGCGAGAGCTTCCAGCGGCTCGGCTTCTCGCTGGCCGTCGGCCCGCACGTCGAGCACAGCAAGTACAACTTCGACGATCTCAACGTGCCGCAGGACCACCCGGCGCGCGACATGGCGGACACGTTCTTCATCCGCCCGCACCGCCACCCCGGCTTCGACGACGGCTCCGACAACGACGCGGCGATGCGCCTGCGCGCCGGTGAGCTGGTGCTGCGCACGCACACGTCGCCGGTGCAGGTGCGGACGATGCTGAGCCAGAAGCCGCCGATCCGGATCGTCGCGCTCGGCACGACCTTCCGCTGCGACGACGACGCGACCCACAGCCCGATGTTCCACCAGATCGAGGGCCTCTACGTCGACCGCGGGGTGACGATGGCCGACCTCAAGGCCACGCTGATGGACTTCACCCGCGACTTCTACGGCCGGCGCCTCGACGTCCGCTTCCGGCCCAGCTTCTTCCCGTTCGTCGAGCCCGGGGCCGAGTTCGACATCGGCTGCCCGTTCTGCGGCGGCGACGGCTGCAACCTGTGCAAGAGGACAGGTTACATCGAGATCGGCGGCTGCGGCATGGTCCACCCGGCGGTGTTCGAGGCCTGCGGGATCGACCCCGAGGTCTACACCGGCTGGGCGTTCGGCTTCGGCGTCGATCGCATGACGATGTCGCAGCACGCGGTCCCGCACCTGCGTCACATGTTCGAGGGCGATGTCCGCTTCTTGGAGCAGTTCCCGTGAAGATCTCGCACCACTGGCTCAGTGAAATGTTCGTCGAGGGCGCGCTCGATGCGGCGCTCGCGGCGTGGTCGGCCGAGGGCAAGGCGGCGGCGTGGACCCGCCTGCTGACCGGCCTCGGCCTCGAGGTCGAGGCCGTGCAGGCCGTCGGCGAGGCCGTGCGCTCGATCGTGGTCGGCGAGATCCGCGGCAAGTCGCCGCACCCGCAGGCCGACAAGCTGACCGTCGTCGAGCTGTTCGATGGGACAGGCGTCGTCCAGGTCGTGTGCGGCGCCAGCAACCTGCCGGCGATCGGCGGCAAGGTGGCGTTCGCCCCGGTCGGCGCGGTGCTGCCGGGCGGGCTGGCGATCGCCGCCCGCGAGCTGCGCGGCGTGGCCTCGCACGGGATGATCTGCTCCGAGGCCGAGCTCGAGATCGGCGCCGACGACGGCGGGATCCTCGTGCTGCCGGAGTCGTGGCGCGCCGGCGAGCGCCTGGTCGATCGCGTGCCCGGGATCGTCGACACGATCCTCGAGCTCGGGATCACGCCGAACCGCCCCGACGCGCTCGGGCACCTCGGCGTCGCCCGCGACGTAGCGACCAAGCTCGGGCTGCCGCTGCGCCCGCCGGCGGTGCGCCGGCCGGACGCCCCGGACGCCCCGGGGCTGGTGAGCATCGCCGCGCCGGACCGCTGCGGGCGCTACCTCGGGTATGTCCTCGAGGGCATGTCCGTACAGCCATCCCCGCTGTGGATGCGGGTCCGGCTGCACCGGCTCGGCCTGCGCGCGATCAGCAACGTCGTCGACGTGACCAACTTCGTGCTGATGGAGTGCGGCCAGCCGCTGCACGCGTTCGACCGCGATCGCCTGGCCGAGGGCCGGGTGGTCGTCCGGCGGGCCGAGCGCGACGAGCCGATGACGACGCTCGACGGGACGCAGAAGCTGCTCACCGCCGAGGACCTGGTGATCGCCGACGCGAGCGCGCCGCAGGCGCTGGCGGGGGTGATGGGCGGGGCGCACTCGATGGTGCACGCCGGCACGCACAACCTGCTGCTCGAGGCGGCCTGGTTCGCGCCGGCGGGGATCCGCGCGACGGCCCGCAGGCACGGCTACGCGACCGACTCGAGCTACCGCTTCGAGCGCGGCGTCGACCACGGGGTCGGGCTCGAGCGGGCGGCCCTGCGCGCGCTCGAGCTGCTGCTCGAGCTGGCTGGCGGGCGCTGCACCGCGTGGACCGACGCGCCGGGCGAGCGTCCGCCGGCGCCGACGATCGCGCTGCGGCTGCCGCGGGTGGCTGCGCTGCTCGGGGTCGAGGTCCCGGTGAGCACGGCGCGGGCGGTGCTCGCCGGTCTCGAAGTACAGGTCCGAGAGGACAGCCCCGAGGTGTGGACGTGCGTGGCCCCGACCCACCGCCCCGACCTCCGCCGCGAGGTCGATCTGATCGAGGAGCTGATGCGCTTCTACGGCCTCGACAAGGTGCCGGCGCGGCTCACGGTGCCGCAGGCGGCCCGCGCGGCGGCCCACAGCGACCCGGTGACCGAGCTCGGCGACCGCCTGGCCGAGGGCCTGCGCGACGCCGGCCTCCACGAGCACGTGGCGATGGCGTTCGTCGCCGAGAACAAGGTCGAGTTCTTCGCCGTGCCGCCGGAGCGGCGCGTGCGGGTGGAGAACCCGATGCGCGCGGCGGGGGTGATGCGCACGCACATGCTGCCCGGGCTGCTCGACGCGTTGGCGCACAACGTCGCCCGTCACACCCGCCCGGTCCGCCTGTTCGAGGTCGGCCGGATCTATGCCTGGCCCGAGCGACATGTCCTAAAGGACGGGCCGACGGCGGCGATCGACGCCCTGCTGCCGCTCGAGCGGGCGATCGCGGCGGCGCTGATCTACGGCGGCGCGAAGGGCGGCGTCCAGGCGCGCGAGATCACCGGCGCGGCCGTGCAGGCGCTGGCGCGCGTGGGCCTGCGGGCGCGGCCGGTCGATCCGCCGACGCCGGCGGCGCACCTCCACCCCGGCGTGCAGGCGGCGCTGGCCGTCGGCGACGCGATCGTCGGCGAGGCCGGCGAGGTCCACCCCGACCTGATCCGCGCGTGGGACCTGCCCGAAGGGACACGCGTGTACTACGCCGAGATCGCGGTCGAGGCGCTGCCGGCGCGCGTGACGGCCAAGGCGCGCGACCTGCCGCGCTTCCCGTCGACGGCCCGCGATCTCTCGCTCGAGATCCCGGTGACGCTGAGCGCGGCGCGCGTGGTCGCGGCGCTGACCCGGGCGGCGATCACATGCACCGCCCAGGAGCACGTCGAGCTGCAGGCCGCGCAGTCCGTCGGCTTCGCCGAGGGCAAGATTGCGCCCGGCGCCGCGGGCGAGGTGCGGCTGGCCGCCGACTCGTTCGGCGAGCCCGCGATCGAGGTGCTCGAGGACTACCGCGGCGCCGGCGTGCCCGCGGGCCATCGCGCGCTGCTGCTCCGCCTGCATTACGCGGCCGAGCAGCGCTCGGTCACCGACGACGAGGCGCAGGCGCTGCACACGGCGATCGTCGCCGCGGCGTGCGAGGCGCTCCGCGTCGACGCGCCGACGGTGCGCCCGCGCTGAGGGCAGGGACGGGGACGCTCGACCTGCTCGAAAGGGCAGGTCGAGTCGGTCGCGCCGGCCGGTAACATGTCGGAGAGGACATGTTCGAAAGGCTTGGTGCGCGCGCCGGTCCGCTCCGGGATCCGCGTGACCTGCAATCGGCGCTCGTGGTGGTCCGCGGCGCTCGGCGCGGTCGTCGAGATCACGCCGGCGAGATCTTTGGCGTCGTCGGTGCCACGGGCGGGCCGCGAGAGCCCGGTGAGGAGATCGTCGGCGCGTCGACGGCGGGGGTCGACACGACCAGCCCGGTGTGCCAGCTTCCCGGCTCCGCGATGACCACCCCGGCCGAATTCGATCCCGTCCCCGTGCTCGCCCGTGACCTGCAGCTGCCCGAACGGGGCGTCGCTGCGGTGGTCCGCCTGCTCGCCGAGGGGGCGACGGTGCCGTTCATCGCCCGCTACCGCAAGGAGGCCACCGGCGGGCTCGACGAGGTCCAGATCCGGGCGATCGAGGAGCGCCGCACCTACGTGCTCGAGCTCGAGGATCGCCGGCGCGCGGTGCTCGACACGATCGCGGCGCAGGGGCTCCTGACCGACGAGCTGCGGGCCAAGATCCTCGCGTGCGACACCAAGGCGGCGCTCGAGGATCTGTACCTGCCGTTCAAGCCGAAGCGGCGCACGCGGGCCATGGTGGCGCGCGAGCGCGGGCTGCAGCCGCTGGCCGACCGGATCCTCGCGCAGCCGGACGACGGCGATCCGCAGGCCGAGGCGGTCAAGTTCGTCAAGGCGGAGCTCGAGGTGCCCGACGTCAAGGCCGCGCTGGCGGGCGCGCGCGACATCGTCGCCGAGGTCGTGGCCGAGTCGCCCGAGGTGCGGGCGATGGTCCGCGAGGCGTTCGCCAAGGAGGGCACGGTGCGCTCCGAGGTGATGGCAGACAAGGCCGGGCAGCCGACCAAGTTCGAGCAGTACTACGACCACGAGGAGCCGGCGGCCAACATGCCGTCGCACCGATTCCTCGCGGTCCGCCGCGGCGAGCAGGAGGGCGTGCTGCGGGTGAAGATCGGCGTGGCCGCGGAGGCGATGACGCCGCGGATCGAGGCGCTGGCCAAGGCGCGCCAGGGCACGCCGTTCCACGCGGAGATGGTGGCGGCGGTGCGCGACGCGTTCGTGCGCCTGCTGGCGCCGACCATCGAGACCGACGTGCGCATCGAGCTGAAGATGAAGGCCGACCGCGAGGCGGTGCAGGTGTTCGGCGACAACCTGCGCGCGCTGCTGCTGGCGGCCCCGTTCGGCGGGCGGCGGGTCATCGGCGTCGACCCCGGGCTGCGCACCGGCTGCAAGTGCGCGGCGCTCGACGAGACCGGGACCTACCTCGGTCAGGCGACGCTCTACACCAGCCAGGGCGCGGCCGCGGCCGCGCGCGCCGAGACCGAGCTGGTGGCGTTCGTGCGCGCGCACAAGCCCGACGCGATCGCCGTCGGCAACGGCACCGGCGGGCGCGAGGCCGAGGCGTTCGTGCGCGCGGCGCTGGCGTCGGCTGGCCTGAAGGACATCCTCGTGGTGCCGGTCAGCGAGGCCGGCGCGAGCGTCTACAGCGCCTCCGAGGTCGCGCGCGAGGAGCTGCCCGACCTCGACGTCACGATCCGCGGCGCCGTCTCGATCGCGCGGCGGCTGCAGGATCCGCTGGCCGAGCTGGTGAAGATCGATCCGAAGGCGATCGGCGTCGGCCAGTACCAGCACGACGTGTTCCAGCCGCTGCTGGCGAAGAAGCTCGATCAGGTGGTCGAGAGCTGCGTCAACGGGGTCGGCGTCGATCTCAACACCGCGAGCGCGCCGCTGCTGGCGCGCGTGGCCGGGCTGAAGCCGACGGTGGCCAAGAGCGTGGTCGAGCACCGGGCGCGCAACGGGGCGTTCGCCAGCCGGCAGGCGCTGCTGGCGGTGCCGGGGCTGGGGCCGAAGACGTTCGAGCAGGCGGCGGGCTTCCTGCGGATCCGCGGCGGCGAGCACCCGCTCGACGCGTCGGCGGTGCACCCCGAGCGCTACCCGCTGGTCGAGGCGATCGCGGCCGACCTCGGCGTGCCGCTGGCCAAGCTGGTCGGCGACGCGGCGCTGGCGGCCAAGATCCCGGTGGCGCGCTACGCCAGCGCGACCGTCGGCGAGCCGACGCTGCGGGACATCGTCGCCGAGCTCGGCAAGCCGGGCCGGGACCCGCGCGACCGGTTCGACCCGCCGAAGTTCCGCGCCGACGTGACGACCATGAACGACCTCAAGGTCGGCATGACGCTCGAGGGCGTGGTCACCAACGTGACGGCGTTCGGCGCCTTCGTCGACGTCGGCGTCCACCAGGACGGGCTCGTCCACATCTCGCAGCTGGCCGATCGCTTCGTGAAGGACCCGCACGAGGTGGTGAAGGCCGGCGATCGGCTGAAGGTGCGGGTGCTCGAGGTCGATTTGGAGCGCAAGCGGATCGCGCTGACGGCCAAGTCGGACGCGCCGCGCGGAGCGGCGACGCCGGCCAAGGTGCAGGAACGCACGCCGATGAACAAGGGCAGGGGGCCGAGGCCCTCGGAGCCGCCGCAGCGCCAGCAGAGCTTCAGCAATCAGCCGTTTGCGCGGCTGCGCAAGCCCTGATCGCGGCGAGCAAAGCGGCAGCGAGCCCGCTATGATGAGGTGCTCGCGCCATGCCCGACGAGACGCCCGCGATCCGCGCTCACTACTCCAAGCTGGCGCTCAAGCGCCTGCGCGCCTACCCCGAAGGCAAGGGCAGCGACATCCGTGAGCGCGTGGGCAGCGAGCGACTGGCGGTCATTCGCGACGCGGGGAGCCTCGACTGGCTGCCGGTGGCGACGGTCGTGGCGCTGTGCGACGCCATTCACGAGGTCCTCGGCGAGTCGGCGGCGCGCGAGTTCTGGACCGATCTCATGCGCGACAGCTACGACCACGGGATCCTGAAGCCGCTGACGATGCTGGCCGGCTTCGGGCTCGGCAAGTCGGCGGTGTCGGGGCTGGTGAAGACGGCGCCGCGGGCGTGGTCGCTGTCGAGTCAGGCCTGCGGGACGCTGGAAGTGGTCGACGGCGGCGACGGGATCAAGCTTCGCAGCCACGACCTGGTCCCGGAGATCTTGCACAGCCGCGGCTTCCTCTGCGTGTTCTATGGGGCGTGTCGGGCCATGCTCGAGGTGTTGAAGAGCCGCGCGAAGCTGGAGATCTACGCCCACGAGGTCGACGGCAAGCCGCAGCTCGGGTTCAGCTTCCAGCTCGAGCCGTGAGCACGTGCCCGTGCCGGGCGGCGCGAGCGCCCGAATTCTCGGCCGGGACGGGCAGGGCGAGTTCGCCCGAATCCGTGCGCGGACCCACGGATGCGCTTGTTGTGCCGGGTCGGCGCGCTTTGTGATAGCTTCCCGTCCCCAGGAGGCAGCATGTTGAAGCGCTCGTTGTTCATCGCCGCGGCTTTTGGCCTGTTCGTGGTCGCCGACGCCGGATGCAAGAAGACGGAGGAGTCGACGGCACCCGACGAGGTCGCCGAAAGCACCCCGAAGAAGAAGGGGGTGAGCGAGGACAACGAGGACAGCATGGTCTCCGCCGGTCCGTCTTCGAGCGAGGGTGACGGCGAGGCCGCGCCCGCGACCACCGACATGGACGCGGCGGTCGCCAAGGAAGACGCCAAGGTCAAGAAGCCGGAGGTCAAGGAGGTCTGTAAGACCAAGACCGTCGGCAAGGGCAAGGCGAAGAAGAAGGAGACCACCTGCGAGATGGTCGACAGCAACCCGAAGCTCAGCGCGAGCATCGGCGTGAACTCGTTGATCAAGGGCTTCGAGTGGGGCATGAGCCCCGAGCAGGTGCTCGCCAAGCTGGGTGAGTCGATCAACAAGTACTTCGACGACCAGCTCAAGGAGACCAAGAACCCGATGGACCAGGATCGGATCCGCAAGGAGCGGAACGATCAGCTCAACGAGCTCAAGAAGGGTCACATCAAGTTCGCGTCGTCGGCCAAGCACAAGTGGGGCGTCTCGCTCATCCAGTACGAGTTCGCCGACGACAACAACGAGGAGATGATCTGGGTCAAGGAAGGCTCGAAGCTGCGCAAGTTCTACTTCTTCAAGGACGGCCAGCTGTGGAAGATCGTCTACGCGTTCAACAAGGAGAAGTGGCCGGACAAGGACTACGCGGGCGTCGTCGACGGCTCGTTCAAGAAGTGGTTCGGCGTCAACCCGGCCGCCAAGGTCAAGCAGGACCCGAAGACCGCCGCGGTGCTGCTCCGCTACAACGAGTGGACCGGTGAGAAGAACGAGAAGGTCCGCTCGTTCGACATGACCGAGGTCCACGGCGTCGTCGTCGTCGCCGTCGTCGACGGCGTGCAGGAGTCCAGCATCGGCGAGCGCCTGCCCAACATCAAGGGCGACGACAAGTTCACCGACACCGTCGGCGACGTGCTCGGCAGCTCGGATGTCGCCTACGACGAGAAGGGCAACATCATCGAGGGCAAGAACCCGGCCAATTGAGCGCCGGCGTCGGCGCCGCCGACGTGCCTGTCCTCAGGGACATGTCCTCGCGGCCCTGCTCTTCGGAGCAGGGCCGCTGCGCTTTCTCGGCCGCTCGCTACGGTCGCTCGTCCGGCGGCGGTCGCGGCCCGCGGACCCCGGCGCCGGCCGCTCGATCGAGGCCCTCGCCGGCGCGACCGACGAGCCCGCGGGAGCCATCCCGCCGCGCACGCGCCGCGCTGGTACACTGCCGGCGAATATGCCCGTTCGAGCCGAACACAGTGCCTGCGGTGTGGGTTTCGTGGCCGGCCTCACCGGCCAGCCGTCGCATGCGATCCTGCAGTCGGCCCTGCACGCGCTGCGAGCGGTGGAGCACCGCGGCGCGTGCGGCCCGGACGGCGTGTCGAGCGACGGCGCCGGGGTGATGACGGACATCCCGTTCGGCTTCCTCGGCTACGAGCCGGGCACCATCGCCGTGGCGACGCTGTTCCTGACCGAGGAGCCGCAGCGGCGGCGGCGGGCGTTCGCGGCGTTCGAGCAGACCTTCGAATTCTTCGGCATCGAGATCGCCGGCGCGCGCGAGGTGCCGGCCGACGTCTCGGTGCTCGGCGAGGCCGCGCGCGCGACCATGCCGCACATCGTCCAGGTCGCGCTGCGCCGCCCTCCGCGGTGCCGCACCGAGCGTTCGTTCGACTCGCTGCTCTACGTCGCCAAGCAGCTCACCCGCACCAAGCTCAAGGCGTGCGGCGGCTGGCTCGACATGTTCTTCATCTCGCTGTCGACGCGAGTGATCGTCTACAAGGCGCTGTGCCGCGGCGCCGACCTCGATCGGTTCTACCCGGACCTGGCGAACCCGCGCTACAAGTCGCGCTTCGGCCTGTTCCACCGCCGCTTCAGCACCAACACCCGCAGCTCGTGGGACAAGGCGCAGCCGTTCCGCTACATCGCCCACAACGGCGAGATCAACACCATCGCCGGCAATCGCTCGTGGGCCTACGCGCGCGAGGCGGCGCTGGGGCTCGCGGCCGACGAGCTGCTCACCCACGCCGACATCAGCGACTCCGGCAGCCTCAACGAGATGATCGAGGCGCTGCGCTCGCGCAGCAGCATCCCGCACATCGACGATATCCTGGCGATCCTCATGCCGCCGGCGGGCAGCGGGGCCGAATTCTACGAGTTCTGGGGCCGCGCGATCGAGCCGTGGGACGGGCCGGCGCTGGTCGCCTACAGCGACGGCGAGACCGTCGGCGCCCGCCTCGATCGCAACGGCTTCCGCCCGGCCCGCTGGTGCCGCACGGACGACGCCTTCTACCTGGCCTCGGAGGCAGGTGTGTTCCCGGTCGACGAGGCGGCGATCCTCGCCAAGGGCACGCTGCACGCCGGCACCTGCGCGACGGTGCGGCTGTCGACCGGCAAGGTCCATTTCCGTGATCCGAGCCAGGCGCGCGAGAACGCCGGCGCGAGCTTCGACGCCCGCCTGGTGCCGCTGCGCGACGCGCCGGCGCGCCAGGGCCCGGCCGTGCACGAGGAGCTGCGGGCGGCGGTCCAGCCGAGCGCGCTCGGGTCGCTGGCGCTGTTCGGCGTCAGCGAGGAGGAGATCGAGCGGGTGCTGCGGCCGATGAGCGCGACCGGCAAGGAGCCGATCGGATCGATGGGCAACACGGCCCGCCCGGCGATCTTCTCCGACGCGCCGCGCTCGCTCTACGACTTCTTCTATCAGGACTTCGCGCAGGTCACGAACCCGCCGCTCGACTACCTGCGCGAGGCGATGGTGACGGATCTGCGGGTCGTCATCGGTACGCGGCCGAACATCTTCGCGCCGCGCGAGCTGATCCCGCCGGCGCCCGCGCTCGTGCACGACGGCCCGGTGCTGCGGCTCGAGGAGATGGCGGTGCTGCGGGCGTTGACGTCGCGCAGACCCTCGCCGCTGCGCACGCTGGCGGCGGTCATCGACTGCACGTTCGTCGCGGCGCGCGGCCCCGAGGGGCTCGGCGAGGCGCTGCAGCGGATCGCCGGCGAGGTCATCGGCCACGCGCGCGACGGCTGCTCGGTGCTGATCCTCAGCCATCGCGCGGCCACCTGCGAGCGGCCGCCGGTGTCGAGCCTGCTGGCGCTGCGCGCCGCGGTCGTCGAGCTCAACCGCGTCGGTCTGCGCCTCGATGCGTCGGTGGTGCTCGAGGCCGGCGACATCCGCAGCACCCACGAGGTCGCGTGCGCGGTGGCCTTCGGAGCGACCGCGCTGTGCCCGTACCTCGCGCTCGAGCTGGCACGGGCCGGCGCCGGCGAGGCCGTCCCCGAGGACCCGGACGCGGCCGAGCAGCGGATGGTCGCGGCCCTGCACGCCGGCCTGCTCAAGGTGATGAGCAAGATGGGGATCTCGGTGGTGCGCAGCTACCAGAGCTCGAAGTTGTTCACCGCGCTCGGGGTCGGGCCGGGGTTGATGGCGGCGTATTTCAAGGGTCTGGCCAGCCCGATCGGCGGCGTCGAGCTCGAGCACCTGGCGGCGCAGACGGTCGCGCTGGCGCAGCGCGCCGCGACGCTGCCGAGCGGCGCGCCGCTGCCGGGGACGTTCCAGTACAAGGAGAAGGCGCGCGGCGACGCCGGCGAACGTCACGCGATGACGGCGGCGCGCAGCAAGCTGGTCCACGAGCTCGTGCGCGGGCGCGGCGACCCGGCGACGACGTGGCGCGCGTACGGCGAGCACGGGGCCGAGGCCGAGCCGGTCAGCGTGCGTCACTTGCTCGACCTGCGGCCGGCCGAGGTCGCGCTCGAGATCGACGAGGTCGAGCCCGAGTCGGCGATCCTGGCCCGCTTCGTCGCCGGGGCGATGTCTTTCGGGGCGATCAGCGCCGAGTCGCAGCGCGACCTGTTCATCGCCATGCGCTCGATCGGCGCCCGCTGCAACAGCGGCGAGGGCGGCGAGAACCCGTATTACTTCGTCGACGGCACCACCGCGACGACCAAGCAGATCGCGTCGGCCCGCTTCGGCGTGACGGCCGAGTACCTGGTGTCGGGCGACGAGTTCGAGATCAAGGTGGCGCAGGGCGCCAAGCCGGGCGAGGGCGGTCAGCTCATGGGCCTCAAGGTCGACGAGGCGATCGCGCGCGCCCGCCACGCGACACCCGGCGTCGACCTGATCTCGCCGCCGCCGCTGCACGACATCTACAGCATCGAGGACCTCAAGCAGCTGATCCACGAGCTCGGCCAGCTCCGCCCGGGCACGCCGGTGTCGGTCAAGCTGGTGGCGGGCACGAACATCGGCACGATCGCGGTCGGCGTGGCCAAGGCCGGCGCGTCGATCATCCACGTCTCCGGCGGCGACGGCGGCACGGGGGCCGCGCCGCTCAGCTCGATGCGCCACGCCGGCCTGCCGTGGGAGCTCGGGCTCATCGAGGTCCACAAGGCGCTGTGCGAGCACGGGCTGCGCGACCGGGTGACGCTGCGCGTCGACGGCGGGCTGTCGACCGCGAAGGACATCGTGCTCGGGGCGCTGCTCGGGGCGGAGGAGTTCGGCTTCGGCAAGCTGCTGCTGGTCGCGCAGGGCTGCATCATGGCGCGGATCTGCGAGAAGAACCGCTGTCCGACCGGCATCGCCACCCACGACCCGAAGTTCAAGGCGAAGTACAAGGGCAGCCCGGAGCACGTGGTCGAGCTCCTGCGGCGGATCGCCGGCGACGTCCGCGAGCTGCTGGCGGCGCTCGGGGTGCCCAGCCTCGCGGCGCTGATCGGACAGCGGCGTTACTTGCGGGCCGACGCCCGTCACCACGCGCTGGTCGATCAACGCGGGATCGATCTGCGCCCGCTGCTCGAGCCGGTGCCGTACGAGCACCGGCGAGCGTCGCGCGGCGACGTCGCGCTGGGCCCGTTGAACCGGCGCACGGTCGAGGACGCCGCGCCGGCGCTGGCCGACGACACGCCGGTCGAACGGCAATACGCGATCGCCACGACCGACCGCGCGGTGCCGGCGGCGCTGTGCGGCGAGCTGGCGCTGCGGAGCCATCGCCGGCGGATGCGGGCGCTCGCGGCCCGGCCCGGGCAGCCCGACCACGCCGAGTACGGCCCGCCGCCGGGGACGATCCGTCTCGGGTTCACCGGCAGCGCAGGGCAGGGCTTCGGCGCCTTCATGGTCGAAGGGGTCGCGCTCGAGCTCCGCGGGGAGGGCAACGACTCGCTGTGCAAGTCGATGTCGGGCGGCCGGGTGGTGATCCGGCCGAGCCCGCAGGCGCGTTTCGTCGCCGAGGAGCAGGTCATCGTCGGCAACTGCGCGCTGTACGGAGCGACGGGCGGGCTGCTGCTGGTCCACGGTCGCGCGGGCGATCGCTTCGCGGTCCGCAACAGCGGCGCGGAGGCGGTGGTCGAGGGCGCGGGTCTGCACGCCTGCGAGTACATGACGGGCGGCGTCGTCGTGATCCTCGGCCCGATCTCGCACAACGCCTGCGCCGGGATGACCGGCGGCGCGGTGTTCCTGCCCCGCGATCAGCTCGGCCAGCTGAACGACGTCCACGTGGCGGCGCGGGAGCTCGACGACGGCGCGCGCGGGGTGCTCGAGCGGCTGCTGCGGGCCCACCTCGACGCGACCGGCAGCGCCACGGCGGGCGCGGTGTTGGCCGCCTGGGACCGCGTGCACGAGCGCTTCGTCCGGGTCGCGGCGCGCGTCGGCGCGTGATTCGAGTGGTCTTGGGGACATGTCCATCGAGACATGTCTCCGAGGCCATCAGCGCGCGTCTCATGACATGTCCGTGCGAACATGTCGTGGCGGACAGATCGGCGCGGGTTCACCGCGATGGGCGTTGGCACGCGTGGGCGCCGGTGCTTGCGGACCCCAGCCGGCCGCGTGCGCAACGAGAGCGACGACGTCGGCGGAATGGCTTGCCGGGCCCTGGACGCCGCGCTAAAGCGCCGGCCATGCGACACCTTCCCTTGTCCATGCTCATGACGGTCGCGCTCGCTTGCGGCGAGACCGGCGACACGACCGCGACCGCAAGCACCCAGGCCACGACCGACGAGGCGACCACCACCAGCGGCACCGACACGACGACCGAGGCCGCGACGGCGACCGAGCCGGCGACCGAGCCGACGTCCGGCACCGCAGGGGCGAGCGAGTCGTCGACCACCAGCGACACGACGACGACCAGCACGACGGCGGCCGAGACCGCCGACGCGACCACGGCGGTCGACACGACCACCGGCGACACGACCACGACCACGACCACCGGCGAGACGACGACCGACACCACCGGCGACACGACGGACACCACCGGCGGGACCTCGCCGCTGGTGATCGCCATCGTCGACGCCTACCTCACGGCCGACTGCATGCCGATCGCCGATCCCGACCCGGTCCAGGGCGGGTGGTACGTCGAGTTCGACAACACGGACAACCCGAACGACACCTCCGCCGTGGTCATCGCGGCCTCGCTGTCGCTCGACGCCGACCCGCTGGTGGTCGAGCCGATCATGGTGCAGCCGATCGAGAGCCCACCGATCGCCGCAGGCGCCTACGAGAGCCTGGAGATGGCGAAGCTGCCGGGGGCGATGCACAGCGCGTGCGAGCACTGCGACGAGTTCTACAAGCTGGTGCTCGAGTACGACGAGGGCGGGGTGAAGCACCACGTGGAGGAGGACGTGACGATCTCCTGCTCGTTCTGACGCGGGCCTGTCGCGCGTGCGCGAGGGCATGTCCTGGCGGACATGTCACCCGCCGCACTGCCGCGGCTATCGAGCAGGAGCGCCGCGCCTGCGTGCCCCGGGCGAGGGGGATGTCCTGGCGGACATGCCCCTCGGGACAGCGTCAGCGCGGGGCGCGGGCCTTGGCCGGCAGGTCGTCCCACTCGAGGTAGCTCTGGGCCATGTCGTACTCGAAGAACGCCATGCGGCGGGTGCCGAGGACCTTGCGCATGAGCTCCTTGGCGCCGGCCGCGTTGCCGCTGCGCCAGCGGCGGAGCGCCTCGTAGAAGTAGGCCTCGGCCTGCTCGCCGGAGTCGGACGCGCCGCGCAGCAGGTCGTCGAAGCTGAGCTTGCCCTGGGCGTGCTCGGCCAGGCGGGTCGGCCAGCGCTCGCCCTTGTAGGCCGCGAGGAAGGCGAGCACGCCCGGATCTTGCGGGCGCCCCTGGCGCAGCGCCATCTCGTGCAGCCACAGCGCGAAGTACAGCTTGAGGCTGCCGCGCAGGTCCTCGCGCGGGGCGGCGGCGCGGAAGATCGCCAGCGCCTCCTCGTAGTAGCCGTGGCTGACGAGGAAGATCATCGGCTCCGCGTAGGCCTCGGCGCGGCCGTCGGCGGTGTCGCGGGCCTGGCGAAAGTCGGCCACGGCCTGCTCGACGTCGCCGAGGTGAAACAGCAGCTTGCCGCGATCGATGAGCCGCGAGGCCCGCTCCCCCGGGGGGATGCCGGGGAAGGCGATCAGCTTGTTGAGCTGGCGCAGGGCGGTCTGCATCTCCTGCCTGGCCTCGGCGTCCTTGCCCTCGCGGCGGGCGATCGCGGCCAGCTGCGCGCGGCCCTGGGTCTCCCAGCGCAGGCGCAGCAGCTGGTTGTCGAACGGCAGGCCGAGCAGGGTCTCGTATTGGCGGCGGGCCTCGGCGACCTTGCCGTCCTTGAGCTCGATGGTGCCGAGCAGGTCCAGCGCGGCCGGCTGCGGCTCGCCGCGGACGCTGCGCTGCAGCAGGTTCTTGGCCCGGTCGACGCTGCCTTGCTCGTAGAGCGCCTCCGCCAGGGTGTACTGGGCCTCGGCGAGGCCGGGGCGG
>NZ_JAIRAU010000010.1 GCF_020073745.1 Nannocystis pusilla | reverse complement strand
AGTTGGCGCCAGCGTTGCGGAGGTCGCTGCGGATCGACGGCCACGAGGTCAGCTTGCGCCCGCGCGCGCCGCCGGCCTCGATGAGGGTCCACGGGCCGTGGCAGATGGCGGCGATCGGCTTGTCGGCGGCGACGAAGTGGCGGATGAACTTGATCGCGTCCTCGTCGAGCCGCAACTTGTCGGGATTGATCACCCCGCCGGGCAGCAGCAGCGCGTCGAATTCGGCCGGGCGCGCGGCCGACAGCTCGAGGTCGACCGGGAACTCGTCACCCCAGTCGGTGAACTTCCAGCCGCGCACGCGCTTCTTCTCCGGCGAGATCAGCACCGTCTCGGCCCCGGCGGCGTCGAGCGCCTTGCGCGGCTCGACCAATTCGACCTGCTCGAACCCGTTGGTGACCAGAATGGCGACTCTTCTTCCCTGCAGCCTCGTCGATGACATCGTCGTCTCCGCCGATGACATGGGCCAAGACGGCCGATGCGCAACTCCGCGGGCCCGGCGCGGCGGGCTCGACCGGTGCATGGCGACGCGACGGATGCCTGCGTCTTCGGCGGGCTCGACCATCGTCGGTGAGCGGGGCGCGGCGCTGTCGCCGGCCGGGGTGGTGCTGTGGGAGGTGACGCTCCCGTCGCCGGCGCACATGCACGCGGTGCCGTCCGACGTCATCGTCACGACCGACGGGGGCCCTGGCGGTCGTTGATGTCGCAATTCGACGCGGATGTCCTCGAGGACAGCGTGCTCGGCTACGCGCGATTCACCGCGGACGCGGGCGCGCAGACGTGGTGGAAGGACTGGGCTCCCCCCGACGGCTGGTCGGTCCGCGCGGGCCCGGCCGACGTCGAGCCGTTCGGCGGGCTGTTCGTCGGCGCCGGCGAGCACGAGGGCGGGATGTCGCGCACGCGGGTGTTCCGCATCGACAAGGACGGCGCGGTGCTGTGGGCGACCAAGCGGCCCGGCGGCGACGTGCGCGACCTGCTGTTCTTCGGCCCGCCGGAGCGGATCTACGCGGTCACGAAGGACGCGATCCTGCAGTACGGCAACTGGTGATTGAGAAGGATGACCCGAAGGACATGTCCGTCGGGTCGAGTCGTGGGGCAGCGCCGCGTGGACCCCGGGTCAGGGGCCGATCATGAGATAGCGGACGATCGCGCCGAGTTGCTGCGTCGGGTGGTAGAGCGCCATGTGCATGTTGCCGGCGGTGTCGAGCTGCACGGAGACAGGGTCGTCCCCGTCCTCGATCACGGTGATGTGCTCGGACGGGGCGCTCCCGGGCCAGGCCATGCGGACCTCGGTACGAACGGTCCTCTGCTGGGGGATCCACAGGCAGCCGTGTTCGGGTGGGCACATCGAGATGTACTCCCCTTCCACCCGCTGCCAGCGGTACAGCGCGCGCACCTCGTCGATGCTGGCGAGCAAGGCCGCTGGTTGGATGGTGGTGCCTGCGTGCTCGCATGTCTCACCGGGGCCCTTCGGCTGCGCCGAGCCGCACGTGTCCACGAAGGTCTCCTCGGCGATCAACTGCTCACTGGACCAGGCGCCGTCCGCGTCGCGGTGTGCGAGGACCAGCGTGTGGTCGCCCCTGGCCTCGTCGATGAGATCGCCGTTCGTCAGCAGCCACGAGCTGTCGTCGGGCGCGACGACCATGGCGAAATCCCTGGCTTCGATCGCGTTCCAGTTGACCGCGACGGCGACCTCGGGCGCGGCCGGCGGCGCGGCCCACAACACCCGGATCGGGCCCTCGCCGGATCTGTCCCACAGCGCGATCCGTGGTTCGTCCGCGGCGCTGAGATCGATGCTCAGGCGGGTCGCCGCCTGCGGGAAGACCGGGTGATCATGCCATGCACCGTCGTATGTGCGATGGTGCGCGGCGAGGCTCGAGTCGACGTGGGCGATGTGGACGACACCCGAACGGTCGACGACCATCTGCCCGGGGCCGAGGTGGTGTTTGCCGTCGAGCTCACTGACTCGAGCCCATGCGCCGTCGCTCCGCCGCCACAGGCTCACGCCGTAGGCGCCGTCGTAGACAGCGACGATCGCCGCGCCGTCGAGCGGGTCGATGGCCAGGTTGCCGGCGGCGAGTCTCATCGGCGTCTGCTCGGACTTCCACGCCCCGTCGGGCCAGCGCTGGGCGAAGAACCCGACGAAGCCTCCCTCCGCCGAGGAGTACAGCACCGAGGGCTCGCAGCTGGCCCGGAGGGCGAGCGATGGCAGCGAGTTGCGGAACACCGAGTCGGGAGAGACGGTCTCGTCTCGCTTGAGCACGCATGGCGTCCCGTCGCCGCACAGCGGCGCGCGCACGGGATATCGATCGGCGGCGCATGACCGCAATCCTTGTTCCGGCGGATCTCCCGGCGCTCCGCTGGTCGGGTCGTCCGAGGTGCCTGTCGTGCCGCTCGTGGTATCCGTGGACGCTCCGACGGTGGAGCCGCCGACTTCACCACCGCCACAGCCGGCGAACCAACACGCCAGCGCGGGGGCGATCAGTCGGAGCAGAGCGCTTTTCGCGACCGACCGGTGTGGACGCGCGAGCGAAGGCCGAGCGGCGGCGAGTGGAGCGAGCCCGCGCATACGGCGATTCTATCAGACTGGGCCTGTGTCGCACCGGGTCGAGTCGCGTGGCGCTAGATCGACTTCAGGTACTCGATCAGGTCGGAGCGCTCGGCGGCCGTCAACGTGAACCCGAGGACAGGTTCGTAGTGGTCGACGACCTCGCCGAGGTCGGCGAAACGGCCGTCGTGGTAGAAGCCGCCCTTCGTGCGCGCCCACAGGCCGCGCAGCGGGGCGGTCCGGTAGCGCTCGTCGGGCGAGCGCAGCGCCTGGAACTCGTCGATCCCGATCTCCGCGCCGGTGTGCATCGCCCAGCCGGGCTCCGAGAACAGCGGCGGCACGTGGCAGGTGGCGCACCCGGCCACGCCGCGGAACAGCTCGGCGCCGCGCTCCGCCGCCGCGACCGAGTACGAGCCCGTGGGCGGGGTCGGCGGCGGGATCGACAGCTGATAGTAATGCAGCGCCTCGAGCTTCGGTGTGATCTCGTCGACCGCGTCGCGCTTGTCGTCCCACCCGGTCTTCGCGGCCAGGGGGAACGTGACGGGGTCGGCCAGGCGGGGGTCGTAGAACGTGCCCTGGCCGTGCATCTGGGTGGCGGCGACGAACGCGTTCCAGTACGGCACCGAGCCCCGGCCGTTGTAGGTGTGGAGGTTCTGCCCGGCGAGGCCGTAGGCCGCGGGGAGCAGCGTCGCGGCCGAGCGCCCGTCCGGGCGGAAGGCCTTGCCGTCGAGCAAGAGCACGGCGTCGTACTTGCCGGGGCCCCAGGACAGCAGCACCTCGCGGACCTTCCCGGCGTCGAGCCCGAAGATGTCGACGAGGGGCTGGAGCGTCGGCGCCATCGCCACGATCGCGCCGACGTCGAGGTCGCGGTTGGGCCAGCCGTCGAGGCGGCGACCGATGCCCTCGGTCAGCGAGTCGTCGACCGTCGAGTGGCACAGCGCGCAGGTGATGCCGACCGAGACCAACTGCTCGCCGGCGAAGGTCCCGCGCAGGCCGACGATCGCGTCGCGCCGCAGCAGATCGAGCGTGGTCTCGCCTCGCCACCGGCATAAGAAAACCTCCTGAATCCTCGGAGGGTGTAGGCGTCCGCCGGAGTCGCAACCTGGAGCGTCGCACGAATGTGGGCACCGCCACACCGTCCGCGGCGCGCACGTCGGCGTGTCCCGGCGCGCGGGCATGGTGGTGCAGCCGCGCGGCCCGGGGCCGCGCCCGGCCGCGACGGCGCGGCGCAGGGCTCCGCAGGCGAGGCCGCCGCCTCGTCCTTCTCGCGGAGGTCGAGGGCGGCGCCCAGGCTGTCTCTTCGGACATGTGATGCCCCCGGCTCGGCGAGGGCAGCCCGGCTCACTCCGGCGAATGCCCGGAGGCCCGCGAGTCGGGGCGGGGCCGCACGACGACCTTCTTTTCGGTGCCGGGGGCGCGGAGGGTGTGCAGCTCGAGCTCCGGCTGCGGGGCGGGCGCTCCGTTGGCGCCGCCGGCGTCGGTGGGGCACAGCCAGGGCAGGTTGTCGACGTCCATCGTCGGCTCGACCTCGAGGTCGGTGAACTGGACCTTCGGGTGGGTGGCGGTGGCGAGATTGCCGGCGAGGGCGATGTCGGCGGTGGGGACGGTCAGGACGACGGTGTTGCCGCTGGCGAGCGCGCAAGGAGTGGTGATCCCGGCGATCACGGTGAGCTGGTCGATCTCAATCGGCACGCCCGAGGGCGGCCCCATGCTCGCGGAGAAGGTCAGGAAGACGTCCGTGAGGTTCGGATCCTCGGCGAGGTAATAAAATCCTCCGAGGCGGAACGAGCCGAGGATCCAGCCCATGCTGACGACGATGCGCGTGAACTCGGGATCTTGCATCGCCTCCAGCATCGGCTCGATCTCGGCGCCGACGACCGCGTTGCGGGCATCGACGGCGGCCTGCGCGTCGGCCTGCAGGGCCGGGTCGTCGGGCTGGGCGGCGGGGACGACGTCGGCGAGCAGCTGATCGGCGGGCGCGTCGCCGTCCTCGACCTTGAGCTCCCAAGCAGGGACTGCGTCGCGGCGGAGGAGCAGGCCGGCGAGCACGCCGAGGTCGTAGAATTCACGGCCGCTGTCGAAGGTCTCGCCGCCGAGGAACACGCCGTCGGGGAGGTGAGAGATGGCGAGCGCGAGCAGCTCGTCGTCGGCGGCGTCGCAGCCGAGCTCGGCGAGGGCGCTCATCATCAGGCTGACGTACTCCGCCGAGCCCTCGGTGCAATCGTAGCGGCGGCTCAGCTCCATCTCGTCGGCGTGCTCGGTGTGCAGGCGCTCGCGCCAGTGGGCGGCGGCGGCCAGGCTGTCCTCGCCGTTCACGTCGGCGAGCAGCGATCGCATCAGCTGCGCGCGCAGGTAGCGGGGCTCCCACGGCTCGGGGTAGGGGGCCGAGCGGCTGCCGTTGCCGACGTTCCAGTCGTTCTGATCGCTGAGGAAGTGGAACCCCTCGTGGAAGCTCAACGAGGTGGCGAAGTCGGGCCAGACCACGCCGCCGCTCATCATGATGGAGTCATTGGTCTCCTGCGTCGCGTCGAGCGAGATCCCGAGGGTCAGCACCCCGCCGAGCTGGTTGATGTTGAAGAAGGAGGTCCACTCCGGCGGCAGGGCGTCGAGCGGCCCCTCGGTGACTCTCGGCGGCTCTCCGTCGCCCTGCTGATAATTCCACACCCACGCGCGGTTCTCCGCCTCCGAGGCCAGCAGCACCTGGCGCGAGCGATAGTTGGCCTCGACGTCGGGCCAGATCCGCTCGGGGCACTCATACATCGCCACGTCGAGCGCGGCGATGATCTGCTCGACGCGGGTCAGCGGCTCGCCGCCGGTGGTGGTGTCGCCGTCGGTCGTCGTGGTCGGGGCGGTGGTCTCGCCGGTGGTCGGCGCTTCGGTGGTGGTATCGTCGGTCGTGCCAGTGCTGCTCGTCGTGGTCGAACCGGTCGGGCTCTCGGTCGATTCGCTGGAGTTGTTGTTGCAGGCGGCGAGCGCCCCGACGAGGATGATCAAGGGTCGTAACGAGATGGGCATGACCGTCGGAGGGTCACATCCCGCGAGCAGTCTGTCCAGCGACCGCGAACGGACGCGCGAACCGTGAACTGCGTTTCGCGGCCCCGCGGCGCCGAGGCACCAGCGCGGCGTCGTGGCGGCCCCGAGTACCCGGTCGGCCTTGCGCGTCGACGCTCGGCCGAGGGGCCGCCGCGACGGAGCGTTCAGTCGGCCAGCTCCGGCAATGGCGACACCCCGGGCACCAGCGGAATGGTCGCACCATCGAGCACGAGCTCGCCGCCGGGGCCGTCGGCGTCGAAGCGGACGCGCGCGTCTCCGCCGTTCAGCGTGAGCTCGACCCCGAGCTGCGAGCCGGCGTGGCTGGGGGTGGCGGCCGTCACGGCCCCGTCGGTCGACAGGACGTGGAGGAAGCGCGAGGCGCCGTCGGGGCTGACGTGGGCGGTGTCGATGCGGAAGCCGCCGCTCATGTCGTCGTCGGCGGTCCAGTCGAACACCGATGATTCGGCGTCGTCGGGGGCGATCCGGCGAATCACCAGAGTGGCGGCGTCGCCGGCGAGGGTGGCGACGTCGCCGGCCAGGGCCGGCTGGATCGGGGTGTTGAGCTGCCACACCCGCTCGGCGCCGCCGCTGGTGTCGACGCGGTCGAAGACCACGAGGACGTCGGGGTGGAGGAACACGAGCTCGCGCTCGACCCGGCCGACGGCGGCGTGGCCGTCGTAGATCGGGGTGACGTCGACGGCGGCGTAGGTCCAGCCGTCGCCCTCCGCGAGGGCCAGCAACTCGGCCGGGGCGGCGCCCTCGCGCTGCGTCACCGTCTCCCCGCCGGCGACGATCCGGACCAGGTTGTGCAGCTCCTCTTCCTGGCGGATCCCCGAGTGCGACAGGATGTTCTGATCGTAGGCCAGCCACTCGCCGCGGTAGAACAGCAGCGAGCCCTTGTCGCGGTGCGCGTGCGATTCGGTGTAGGGCCCGGTCGCGAGGTGGACCCACGTGGCGTCGGGGTCCCAGCTCGAGCGGGCGTAGATCTGGCCGGTGCCGGGAGCGTGGTAGGCGGTGTGCAGCTCGGAGCCGGCGGCGGCCGGATGGTCGCTCACGTCGTACCAGAAGTCCCACACGGCCATGAAGTGCTGGCTCATCTCGGGCACCGAGCAATTCGCCAGCCACCAGCGGGCCGTCGGCGCGACCGGGTCGTCGCGGTACATGTGCGCGAGCAGCTGCACGTAATCGCGGTGGTAGTCGAACAGGGCGGCGGTCGAGTCGCGCGCGTGGTCGCCGACGGGGGCGATTCGGTCGCGGGTGGGGACCACGGTGTGCAGCATGTGCAGCAGCGAGGCGCGCGTGTGGCCGGTGAGGTCCTTGATCGATTCGCCGGTCGAGGTCTCCCAGAAGTCGTAGAGGCGGAACAGCCGCGCCATCGCCACGCCGTAGCCGGTGCCCTCGCGCGAGCCGCCGCCGGCGAGGTCGGCCTCGAACGTGGGCACGAGCTGGCCGGCGATCTTGGTGTCGCGGAACATGTCGACCCATCCGGCGGCGTCGGGGTGCTCGTCGTAGGCGGCGAGCCCGAGGTACAGGGTGGCCTGCAGGAACGAATAATAGTAGTTGTTCGACGGGTTGTCGATCGACCATCCGCTCCACTCGAACAGGTTGCCGCCCCAGCTGGCCTCCTGCGGGTGCCAGACGTTCCACACCGCCTGGTTGGCGTAGTCGAGCCAGCGCTGGCGCTGGCTGTCGTCGAGCGAATCATGGCACCAGTCGTAGACGAGCGCGAGGTTGCCGATCCGGTCGCCGACGTAGAGGTAGCTGTCGGCGGCGACCTCGGCCCGCTCGCCCATGGCGATAAGCGCCTCCTCGGCGGCCAGGGCGGCGTCGGTGCCGGCGACGGCGAACGTGCAATACTCGGCCTCGCCGGTGAGCTGCCCGAGCAGGGCGGCGAACCACGGCTGAAACTCGTAGTGCTCGCTGCCGGCCATCTCCGAGTCGACGATCTCGACGAAGCGCGCGGCCGCGGGGGTGTTCGCGTCGAGCGCGGTGACCAGGCGCGCGCGCGTGTCGTCGTCGGCGAGGGCGATCCGCGGGTGCGTCGGCGAGACCTCGCCGCCGGTGGTGGTGGTGCCCTCGGTGGTGGTCGGACCGGCGGTCGTCGGCGCAGTGGTGGTCGGGTCGCCGATCGTCGGCTCGTCGGAGGTCGCGCCGCCGGTGGTGCCGGTGCCCGGCGAATCGGTGGTGGGCCCGTCGCTCGTGGGCGCGGCGGTGGTCGCGTCGGTGGTGGTGCTCCCGTCGCCGCCGCAGGCCGCCTGCAGACCGAGGCCCATCGCCAGCATCGCCGATATGTTGGTCAAGCGCATGCGCCGACGATACTCGAGGCCGCTGGCCGCTGCCCAGGCGCGAATCGGCGCGATTGACGAGTGGGCCCGAGACCTCATGTTCGCGCCCGCGCGATCGCAGGAGAGGTACGTCGCCGGCGATGGGCGTCCCCGACGCCCGCGGGCGAGCGAGCGGCAGAAGCGGGCCGGCGTCCGCGCACGAGGTGCGCCGGCAGTGCGCGGCGTTCGAGCACCGCGGCCGCGTCGGCTCCGGCGCCGCGGTCCGCCAGTGCGAGCATTCGCGATTGTCCGTCCCAACGGCGAATGCGGGCCGGCGCGGGGCGCTGACCGGCGCTCGCTCGCCTCCTCGACGCGCCGGCGCGGAGATCTTCTGTGGTGGATCCGACATCGACCGCGGCGGCGGAGCGGCGGCGGGTGGACGGAGCGATCGAGCGGTGTGACGATTCTTTATATGAGCTCGTCCACTCGCACCGCACGGGTCGTGATCGTCGCCGGCGCGGCTCTCGCCGCCTGCCCGGGTGACTCCGCCCATTTGATCGCCGACACGGATTCGCCGATTCCGGGGATCGTCATCGACGCCACCTCCGAGGCCGATACGCCGGTCCCCGAGGAGGGCACGACCGGGGGCGCCGCGGCCGAGGCGCCATTGACCCGCATCGAGCGGATCATCGCCGCGCTCGATACGGCGATGTACGAGTGCCCCGAGCGCTCGTGGCCGGACGTGGCGACCAATTACCGCGAGCGGCAGGTGCTGCTCGCGTCGGTGGCGGAGGACCGCGGGTGGTTGTGGAACGACCAGAGCGGCGCCGGCGGGGCGCCGGCGGTGAAGGAGACCCCGCTGAGCGCGTTATCGGCGGAGTGGGGGGCGTACTTCAACGTCGGCATGCTCGACGGGGTCAAGACCCTGGGGATCTCGCTCGACGACACGCAGAAGAACAACGAGGGGATCCTGGCAAACGGCGGGGCGCTGTGGCCCGATTACGCGATCGCGCTGGCGTTCCACGAGGGCTTCCACTTCCTCAGCGACCAGGACGACTGGAACGACGGCGAGGGCAGCCGCTCGGCGGCCTATCCGGAGCCGTGGGAGCCCCGCTACCTGCGCGCGCAGCTGAAGCGGGCGCTGCTCGCGGAGGTCCAGGGCGAGGGCCAGGGCCTGGCCGCGGCGGCCTACTGGCACTCGCGCCTGCAGAGCGAATACGCCGCCGAGATGAAGGCGATCCGCAGCTATGATTGCACCGAGGGCTCGGCCGAGTACGTCAGCCTGATGATGAGCGCGATCGCGGAGCTCGGCTGCGAGGCGTCGGACGAGGAGGTGTTGAAGCTGGCGATCTCGCACGTCCCGGGCAGCCAGTTCCTCAGCGCCGGGTCCTTCTTCGACGCCGGCCTCGAGCCCTACGAGCTCGGCGTGCTCGCCGGTCTGCTGCTGCGCCGCGAGAAGGTCGCCGGCTGGGAGCTCGCGGTCGAGAACGGGAAGGCGCCGGCCGATCAATTGCTGGCGCAGGTGGCCCCGGCGGCCCAGGCCGACGACCCCGCCGTGCAGGCCGCGGCGCAGATGGCGGTGGCAGCCCGCAACGAGGCAGTCGGCGCGCAGATCGAGCCGATGCTGGCGCGCATGCAGGACCCCGCGTACACGCGGATCGCGGTCAGCTTCGAGTGGATCGCCGGCTCGTTCGGCGTCGCCGGCTTCTACTACCTGGCCCAGGACCCCGCGCTCTCGCAGGTGATGCTGCGCTTCTCGGCGGCGCTGGCCACCCCGTCGCAGGTGTCGATCTCGGTCCATGATCAGACGGTGCTCGCGGGGGTCGCCACGCCGTGCGCGCTGGCCGATGGCTACGTCATCGCCGTGACCGTGCCGACCGCCGCGCTGTCGCTGGCCGGCGGCAAGGCGACCGCGAACGATCCGCAGGTCGCATTCGCCGACCTCGCGGTCGAGCCGACGATGGATATGAACAATCTCCCGTGGCTGTGCCCCGTCGACGCCGGCGGCGCGAATGGTGCCCCGGCCCCGCAGCCGGGGCCCGGTCTGCACGTCCTGCGCAAAACCGAGAGCGGGCCGACGCGGGTGCTGGTCCGGCCGGCCAAGGAGCCCTGAATCGCGCACCTGCGGGCGAACTCGCGCAGAATGCGCGCGGGTTCGCGCAAATCCCTTGACTGTCGGCGCGGTTTCGCGCGACGCTACGGTCCATGCGCCTCGCCGCCGACGCCCCCACGCCCGACTGGAACCTCCTCGAGGCCGCGTTCGAATGTGCGGACCCGGAATTGCGCTCCTACTACGATACGGTCACCGGTGAGGTATGCATGACCGGTCCGTTCGAGGACGACCCGGGCGAGCGCGAGCGGATCGACGCCGACCCGCAGCGCTACATCGAGATCGAGCACGTCGCCTCGCGCGAGCGGTACCGCTGGATGGAGCGCTTCGCGCTCGAGGAGGTCGCCGACCAGCGCCTGCGCGAGCGGCTGCTGCGCGCGCTGACGGGCAGCCGGGTGTTCCGTCGCTTCAAGGACGCGCTGCTGGCGGCGCCGTCCGTGCGCGAGCGGTGGTTCGTCTATCACAACAGCGCGCTCCGGCGAGAGATCGAGCAATGGTTCGCGGAGCGCGACCTGCCGGTCGGCACGCCGCCGCCGTGGTCGCGCAGCCCGGACGACGGCGCGAGGGAGGAGCGAGACGGCCCGGCGTGAGCAGGAGTCAGCGGCAGGGCGGGTTGTCGGCGCCGGGCGTGCCGGTGTGCATCGGGAAGTACTCGCCGGCCGCGGCGCACCAGGCCGCGGGCTCGTCGTTGGCGAGCGCGTCCTCTTGCCCGGGGTCGAGCTGGATGCCGACGCCGACGGCGAACGGCCAGGTCATCGGCTCGAACTCGACGACGTCGACGTCGACGTCGTCGCAGCGGAGGATGAAGGCGTCGCCGGTGTTGGTCAGCGAGAACTGCTGGGCGAAGGCGTAGGCGACATCGTCGATGCCGCCGTTCTGCGCGGCGTCGGCGGTCTTGGCCATCACGATCCGCCCGCCGGGCGCGATCACCAGCGGACCGCCGGCGTCGACGAGGTGATCGTCGTCGTTGACGCCCAGGTCGGCGAGCACGCAGCCGTCGAGGTCGAAGTACTCGTCGGTGATGTTCTTCAGCTCGAACCACTCGGCGTCGAAGTCGGTCAGCTGCGGATCGATCATCATCTCGACGACGATCACCTGGCCCTCGCCAGGCCGCCCCGGATCGATGCAGGCGCCGTCCTCGCAGTGCTGCGGGGCGACGCACGGGTCGGGGTCGCAGGGGTCCACCGGCGCGGTGGTGCTGCTGGTGTCGGCCGTCGTGGTGTCCGAGGTGGTGGTGCCGGTCGTGGTCGAGGTGGTCGGATCGACAGCGGTGGTGCCGGTGGTGGTGCCCGTCGTCGTGGTGGTGCCGGTGGTCGGTTCTGCGGTCGCGCTGTCGCTGTCGCTGCCGCTCGTGGTGGTCGAGGTGGCCGAGGTGCCGGTGGTCGGCGTGTCGGAGGTCGTGCTCGAAGTGCTCGTGCTGGTGCCGTCGGTCGCGCCGGCGGAGGCCGAGTCGTCGCCGTCGTCGCCGCAGGCCGGCAATGCCAGGAGCGAGATCGAGAGAGGGAGAATGCGCGTCATGCAGGGTCGTCCGCGGCGAAAATAGGCGCGCCGATCGACGGGGTCAAGCAGGCACGAAACGGTCGCAGGCGCGCCATGGCGGGCGCAGATTCGTGGTGTCGTGATTCGTGGTGGTGGGCGGCTATGCACGAATCGCCGGGTGACTCGCGTGATCACGCCTCGTGGAGCGCGAACACGGCCCCCTGCGGGTCCTCGCACTGGGCCACGCGCGCGCCGCCCGGCGTGCGCGACGGTCCGCTCAGCACCCGGCCGCCGCCGGCGCGCACGCGGGCGAGCGCGGCGTCCACGTCGGCGACGGGGAAGTAGAACAGCCAGTGCGGGTGGATCTCCGGCCGCCGTGCTGCGCTCGACATGCCGCCGACGCTGCCGCCGCCCGCGTGCCACGCGAACTCCTGATAGTCGCCGAGGGCGGGCCCGAGGTCGCGCAATTGCGTCGGCTCCCAGGCGAACATCGAGCGATAGATCGCCGAGGCGCGCGTGTGATCGTCGGTGTGCAGATCGTGCCAGGCGAGCGCCGCGGTCGCCGGTGCGGCCCGCGACGTCACCGCAAAGACGGCGCCGAGCGGATCGCGGAGCGGTGCGACGATCGTGCCGTCCGCGCGCGTCTGGGTCGGGCCGAGCTGCGTCGCGCCGAGAGCGACGAATCGTCCGACGGCGTCGGCGACGTCGGCGACGCCGACGTGTCCGAGCCAGTGCGCCGGGGCGCCCTGGGCCGCCGCCCGCGCCGGCAGCGGGGCGAACTCGCCGACGGCGGGCTCGCCGGGGCGGAGGCTGAAGGTCGCGTCGGGGGCGGCGCCGACGAGGCCGACGGCCTCGACGTAGAAGCGGCGCGCCGCGAGCGGGTCGGTGGTCCTGAGCTCGTACCAGCAGAAGAGGGGCATCGCGGCCGCAACCTACCACGAACCGCCTGCGCGCCGCGAGGGCCCGGATTGCCGCTCGCGGGCGCGGTGGTACCAATGATCGCGGAGCGTGAAATCATGCGACAATCCCATGTGCTCTTGATGCTCGGGTCGCTCGCGGCGCTGGCGGGCTGCGGCGAGCGTGGCGCTCGCGGCAATGTCGACACCTCGACCGGCGCGGCTCCGGCCGCGGTGGAGGCGAATCCGCCGCAGGTCGACGACACCGGCGGGGCGCTCGTCGACGAGGTGACGGGCGTGGAGGCGGTGCCCGAGGGCGCGGGGCAGGTCGAGGCGGCGGAGGAGGAGGACGTGCCGGCGCCGGCGCCGGAGACCGCGGAGGAGGCGGCGCAGCAATTCGCGGCCTGGCTGACCGACCGCGTGGCGCCGGTGCCGGCGCTGTTGACGGCGACGTCGGCGATCGAGGTGGCGATGCACTGCGACGGGTGCGACCGCGAAGCGCCGGTGAAGACGGTCACGGTGGTCGGCATCGACGCCATGAGCGCGCTCGAGCGCGAGCTGCGGGCCGAGGTGGTCCTGGGCATGTGGGACTTCGGCGACCAGCTCGAGTGCAAGGACGGCTGCTGTCGCTTCCTCATCGATCCGGAGCTCGGGCAGTCGGAGCACGTCATGGGCCTGAAGCGGGTCTGCGTGGCCACCGACGCGGCCGGCAAGCCGACCGCCTACACGCGCGTCGAGGGCGTCGGCGCCTGGCCCAAGAGCGCGAAGGAGTGAGCGCGCAGGCGCGCCGGGTCGGGTGGCCAGAACGCGCCACCGGTTGACCGATCTTTCGCCATTCTCGCGCGCCGGGCGGCGTGTTAATCCTTCACGGTCCGTGGCGAGGAGCGTGAAGTGGCACGATTGGTCTCTGTCATCATTCCGATGTTGTTGCTCGCGGCGTGCGCGCGCGGGCGCGGCGAATCGGCGGAGTCGGGCCCGCCCGGCGGGCTGCTCGAGGGGATCCGCGATCGCGGCGGGCGCGTGCTGGCGCAGGACGCGTACGGCGACGGTGCGACGAATCTGGTGTACCTCGACCAGGGCTGGGGGCCGGCCGAGACGCTGTGGTTCTATCACGCCGATCAGGGCTCGGTGCTGATGCCGTACGACACGCTCATGCATCTCGAGCAGATCGACCGCGAGGCGCCGCTGACGAGCCCGGAGCACCTGACGAAGTTCCGGTTCCTCGATCAACACCCGACGCCGAACAACCCGGACGGGCTGCCGATCGGCTTCGCGCGCCACGAGGACCAGGTGGGGCTGACGTGCGCGGCCTGTCACACGACGCAGATCAACTACCAGGGCACGGCGATCCGCATCGACGGGGGGCCGGCGCTCGCGGACGTGCCGGGCTGTACGGGGTCACGCTCGCCGAGGCCGACCGCTGGGCGCTGGTCGAGTACCTGAAGACGCTGTGAGCGGCCGCGAGCGGTTCAATCGCTCGGCGCGCGCGTCAAGGTCGACGGGGTCACGCCGAGCACGCGCCGCATGCAGCGGGTCATGTGGCTCTGGTGCGAGAAGCCGGCCGCGAGCGCGACCTCGCTGGCGGGCATGCGCCCGCGCAGCAGCAGCGCGCGGGCCCGCTCGACCCTCCGGTGGATCACGTAGGTGTGCACGGGCTGGCCGAGCGAGCGGCGAAACAGGGTCTTGAGGTGCGAGGCGCTGATGCCGGCGATGTCGGCGATGGCGGCGAGCGAGAGGTCGCGGTCGAGGTTGTCCTCGATGTAGTCGGTGACGCGGCGCAGCTGCTGGGCGGTGAGGCCTCGCGGGCGGCGGGGCGGCGGGGCGGCGAGCGGTCCGAGCAGGCGCACGGCGAGGGCGAGACCGAGGGTCTCGGCGAACACCGGGCCGCACGGGCTGCCGGCGACTCGCTCGGCCTCGAGCGCCCAGGCGATGTGCTCGATCTGCGGGTCGCGGAACTGATGGCGCGGCGGCAGCTCGGCGCGGTCGGGGTCGAGGCCGAGGTCCCCGGCGGCGCGGCGCACCAGCGCCGGGGTGAGCTGGACGATCAGCCCGCTGCTGACGTCGGACTGATGCCATTCGTCGCTGATGCCCGCGGGGAACACGTCGATCTCGCCGCGGGTGTAGGTCGAGCGGTGGTGCTGACATTGGCAGCGCGCCGGCGGACCGGCGTGGACGCGCACGCGGTGGTCGGCGGTCGCGGCGAGCGTGGCGAGGCCGGCGGCGATCGTCTCGTGGTCGAGGCGCGGGGACAGGGGAGCGAGCCCCGCGAGCGCGTCGGTCGGTGGCATGGGCGCCAGCATAGCCGAGGGGGCCGGGGTCCTGACGGCACGGCGACGTCCGATCGTGTCCGGGGAGCGTCCGATCGTGCGCGACGCGGGCGGCGGGCGGGCCTATCTCAAGGGCATGCAATCGAACTCCACACACTACGAGGCCGCGTTGCTCGGCCTGGGAGCGATGGGCGCGGCCCTCGCTCGCGCGGCGCTGGCCGGGGGCCGGCGCGTGATCGTCTGGAACCGGACCGCGGCTCGCGCGGAGCCGCTGGTGGGTGCAGGGGCGACCCTGGCCGCGAGCGCGGCGGCGGCGGTCGAGGCCGCGGCGGTCGTGATCGTGTGCGTCACCGACTACGCGGCGACGCTGTCGTTGCTGGCGGACATCGACCTCCGCGGCAAGACGCTGGTGCAGCTGAGCACGGGCACGCCGCAGGAGGCGCGCGCGCTGGCGGCGTGGGCGGCCGGCCGCGGGGCGCAGTACCTCGATGGGGCGATCGTGGCGGTGCCGAGCCAGATCGGCGGCGAGAACGCGACGATCCTCGCGTCGGGCTCGGAGGCCGCGTACGCGGCGGCCGAGCCGCTGCTGCGCACCACGGCCGCGGTGCGCTTCGTCGGGTCGGGGTCCGGCACGGCCGCGGCGCTCGACCTCGGCGTCCTCTCGACCCTGTTCGGCGCGTTGCTCGGCTTCTATCAGGGGGCGCGGGTGATCGAGTCGGAGCAGCTGCCGGTCGACGGCCTGGGGGCGATGCTGGTGGCGATCATGCCGGCGATCGGCGAGATGATCCGCAACGACGCCGAGGCGATTCATCACGGTCGCTACGCCGCGCCCGAGAGCTCGCTCGAGATCTGCTGGCGCAGCATGGAGCTGCTGACGCGCCAGGCCGCCGAGGCTGCGATCGACGCCAGCTTCGCTCGCTTCGCGGCGGGGCAGCTCTACCGCGGGGTGGCGGCCGGCTTCGGCGACGAGTCCCCGGCGGCGATGATCAAGGTGCTGCGCGCCGCGTCGGCGCAGAAGGGAGCGGGCGCGTGACCGACCTTCGTGGCAAGCGGGCGGTGATCGTCGGGGGGACGCACGGGATCGGGCTGGCGACGGCGAAGCTGATGCGGGCCGGCGGCGCCGAGGTGCTGGTGACCGGACGCGACGCGGGCAACGTGGCGGCCGCGCGGGCCGAGCTCGGCGACCGCGTGGTGTCGTCGGACATCGCCGACCTCGCGGCGATCGACGCGCTCGCCGGGCGCGTGCGCGGCGAGCTCGAGGCGGTCGACCTGGTGTTCATCAACGCCGGCGTGGCCGACCTCGAGCCGATCGAGCGCGTGACGGCGGGGTCGTACGATCGCACCTTCGCGATCAACACCCGCGGGGCGTTCTTCACCGCCCAGCGGCTGGCGCCGCTGGTGCGCGAGGGCGGGGCGATCGTGTTCACGACGTCGATCGCCAGCATCACGGGGACGCCGGGGATGGCGGTGTACTCGGCGAGCAAGGCGGCGGTCGGGGCGTTCGCGCGGGTGCTCGCGGCCGAGCTGCTGCCGCGACGCGTGCGCGTGAACACGGTCAGCCCGGGCTTCATCCGCACGCCGACGATGGGGACGGCCAGCAGCTCGCCCGCCGAGCGCGCGGCGTTCGAAGCCGAGGGCGACGCGATCACGCCGATGGGGCGGATCGGCACGCCCGAGGAGGTCGCGCAGGCGGTCGTGTTCCTGGCGTTCGCGGCGACGTTCACCACCGGCACCGAGCTGTACGTCGACGGCGGGCTCGGCCAGGGGCTGCCGCCGCCGCAGGCGCATGCGTCCTGAAGGCAGGAGCGACCTGTGCCTCGACGGCGGACTCGGACCGGGGCCGCCGCGACCGCAGGCCCGTGCGCGTCAGGGAGATGTCCGATCGGGCATCCACGATGCGTGCGCCGCCGGCGGGTAGCGCAAGTCGACGATCGACTCCGGCGGCACGCGACGCGTGCTGCCGGCGAAGTTCGTCGCGCCGGCGTGAGGCGGCGCGAACGTGGTGAGAGGGCCGGGCGGGGATCGAACCCACGACCATCGGATTAACAATCCGAAGCTACTACCGCTGAGCTACCGACCCTGAAGACGCAATGCTCTGACGTGGGGATTCGACCCCCGAGGTCTCCTGAACGAGGAATGCGCGAATGAGGTGAGAGGGCCGGGTGGGGGTCGAACCCACGACCGTCGGATTAACAATCCGAAGCTGCCACCAGCTGAGCTACCGACCCAGTGGACGCAATGCTGCTCTGTAGGGGATTCGAACCCCTGCAGTCTCCTTGAAAGGGAGATGGCCTGAACCGCTGGCCGAACAGAGCGACTGATGCGCGGGCGGAGGGACTCGAACCCTGCGTCTCGGGAGTGAGGTTCCCGGATCCTGGCCTGTTAGACGACGCCCGCGTCTGCTGGAGGAGAGATTCTCCTGCGCGGGCCCGTCACTCAAACCCCGCGCAGGACCCGCTCGAGCTCCCGTTCTTCACCAGAACGGCAGCGAGCAGGATTGCTCGAATTGGGATTGAGGCGCGACATGGCGATGGGAGTATCGCCGAAGCTCGGCGAGGAGTCAAGCAATATTCGTGTGGAGCGGCTCACGATGCGAGCCGCGAGCACGATCGCGCAGGGTGTGGACAATCCGCGCTCGGCCCGGACCGGCGGCGGGTGGCTCTTCAGTGTCCGCCGCCGCCCCGCTGCTTGAGGCTCGTCAGCGGCTGGCCGGCGAGCACGCGGGCGTGCAGCTCGGGCCAGTCGCTCCATTCGCTGCCGAGGGTGCGGTCCATGAAGGTGGCGCAGAAGCTGTAGTGGCCGGTGTAACGGGCGTGGTGGAGGGCGTGGAAGAGGATGGGATGGGCGGTCCACGAGTGCAGCCGCTCGCGGCCGAAGGCAGGGACGACCTCGCAATCGACGTGGCCGAGCACGTTGCCGAGGAAGTTGTAGAGGATGTAGACGACGAAGCCGGTCGCGTGCACGGGGAGGCCGACTGCGGTCATCCCCAGCGGGACGAGGGCGTAGCCGACCAGCCAGCCGAGGCACTCGGGCACCGAGGTGCTGAAGGCCGACAGCGGGGTGGTGAGGTGCGACAGGTGATGCTCGCGGTGAAATCGTATGAGGCCGCGCGTGTGCATCGCCCGGTGCAGGAGGTAGTAGTAGACGTCGAGGCCGAACCAGCACAGGAAGACGGTGGCGAGGCCCGACGCCCAGCCCGCGCCGGACCAGTCGACCCATCCGGCGCCGAGGAACGCGGTGGCGGCGAGCGAGAGCAGGGCGAGGAACACCAGGGTGTTGTTGAGCTCGCGCCGGTGCTGCCCGGAGGGGAGCGGCAAGGCGAAGATCCTGCGGTGCGCCAGTCGCCGCTGCAGCGCGAACGCGAGGGCGGTGAAGACGGCGACGCTGGTGAACACGAAGGTCGCGACGACGAGCAGACGGACGGGCCAGGCGAGCGCGATGAGGCTGTCCATGGCGGGCGATGCTAGCGGGCCGGACACGCGCTGCCGCGGCTGCGACCCCCGGCCGCACGGCGGGGGGCGATGCTGCGCGCGTGGTCCGTAGATCGGGGGCGGGCACCAGGCGTATGGGGAGACGATGCGCCTGCCGATCGTGCAGCCGTGCGGCGAGGACTGGGAGGCCATGCGGCCGGGCGCGGCGGGTCGGCACTGCGAGCGCTGCAGGCACGAGGTGCTCGACCTGTCGGCGCTGACCGAGGGACGGGCGCGGCGGCTGCTGGCGGCGCGCAAGGGCCAGCCGACGTGCGTGCGGGCGCGCGTGAGCGCCGAGGGTCACGCGCTGTTCCGGCGCGAGCCGCCGCGGGTGCTGCCGGCCGCGGCCGCGCTGGTGCTCGCGGCCTGCGCCCCGCACACGCCCGAGGCGCAGCGGCTGGCGCCGGCGAGCGAGGTCGAGGCTGTCCTCGAGGCCATGCCGCCGCCGGTCATCCCCGAGGCCCTGCCGCGGCAGGGCGCGGCGCCGCGGCCCGAGCCGGATCCGCCGAAGCCGCCGGCGCGGGTCAAGGGCAAGGCGGGCGCGGCCCCGCGCGAGCGCGACGTCCTCGGCCTCATCGCCTGGGACGAGGATTGATCATAGGACCCGAAGGACAGGTCAGACGACGAACTCGCGGAACACGTGCGGGCCGTAGACGGCCTCGCGGATCCGCTCGAGCTCGGCGTACATGTCCCAGGCGTCCTGCGCCCGCTGCAGCCGGCTCGGGCGCGCCAGGTAGCGGACGAACCGCTGGATCGGGTCGGGCACGTGCGCCGGCAGCTCGAGGCTCAGCGGGTCGCCGCCGAGCAGGAAGGCCAGCGTGCGGCCGACCGACAGCAGGTCGGCCGCGGGCGTCGGCGGGCCGCGCTGGGCCACCTCGGGGGCGCTGTACTCGTCGTGCACGGCGCGAAAGCCCTGTCCCGTGCGACCTGGCTCGAAGATCGCGTAGCACCAGTCGATCAATACGACCCGGTGATCGCGCGGGCGCACGATGACGTGCGCGGGCTCGATGTTGCCGTGCAGCACGCCGCACTGGTGCGCGTGGCCCAGCGCGCTGAGGAGCCGGCGGGCGATCCAGAGGACGTGCTCCGGCGGCACGCCGCCCGGCAGGCGGGCGCGCAGGGCCAGGCCGTCGAGGCCCTCGACGAGGCCGAGCAGGTTGCCGGCGCGGCCGTCGGCGGTGAAGAAGCGGTCGTGCAGGCGCGGCAGGAGGGCGCGCTGGCGGGCGTCGCCGGCGTGCAGCCGCTGCAGCGTGTCGGCCTCGTTGAACAGCAGGTCGTTGTCGGCGGCCGCGTGCGCGACCTTGGCGACGCACGCCTCGCCGTCCTCGCCGGCCGCGCGCCAGACGGCGGCGAGGTCGCCGTCGCCGAGGTGCTGCGGGAAGCTGCGCAGCGTGCCGCCGATCTGGGCGTGGAAGACGGGCGGCGGGGCCGCCGATCGGTAGGGCCCCGGGTCCGCAGACGCGGCGTGCGGGGCCGTCGACGGCGCCACGTCGGTGGATCGGACACCCTGCAGATTCGCAGGTTCGGCCTGCAGATCCGCAGCGCCTTCCGGGGCCGGGGCGCCGAGCTGCTGCAGCGCGGCGGCGTGGAGCTCGTGGAGCTGGCGCTGCAGCTGTTTGGCGAGGTCCTGGGCGCCGGGGTTGCCGCCGAAGCGCTCGGGCGAGGCGACGGTGAGCCAGCGGCGCAGCTCGTCGCCGAGGGCCCGCGCGCGGGCTGCTCCTCGCAGGGAACGGTCGCGCAGCGCCATGAACACGACTTCGGGCCCGCCGCCGCGTGCGAGCAGGTCCCGCAGCCGACGCAGCTCGTCGATCCGCATCGGCGCCGAGGGTATCACAGCCGCGGCGCGGGACGGCGACAGGGGCCTGGCGCCCGCGCAGCAGGACGCGGGTTCAGCGAGCGTGCGCGGATCCACGTCGTCGTCGCCCGCACGCGGGCGTGACGACGGTCGGAGGGACGTCACGCCTCGCGGCCGCGCCCGGCCGGCGGTTGACGCCGCTCGCGCGGCTCGATATGCCGCGTGTGCCATCATGTCCAACGAGCTTCGCTACGACGGAAGAGTCGCCATCATCACCGGGGCCGGCAACGGGCTCGGTCGCGCCCACGCCCTCCTGTTCGCCTCGCGGGGCGCCAAGGTCGTCGTCAACGACCTCGGCGGCAGCACGCGCGGCGACGGCAAGAGCTCCGCCGCCGCCGACAAGGTGGTCGAGGAGATCCGCGCCGCGGGCGGCGAGGCGGTCGCCAACTACGACAGCGTCGAGGACGGCGCGAAGATCGTGCAGACCGCGATCGACGCGTTCGGCCGCGTCGACATCGTCGTCAACAACGCGGGCATCCTCCGCGACGTCTCGTTCCACAAGATGACGGACGGCGACTGGGACATCATCCAGCGCGTCCACCTCAACGGCGCCTTCAAGGTGACGCACGCGGCCTGGCCGAAGATGCGCGACCAGGGCTACGGCCGCATCATCTTCACGGCCAGCGCCGCCGGCATCTACGGCAACTTCGGCCAGGCCAACTACAGCGCGGCCAAGCTGGCGCTGGTCGGCTTCTCCAACACGCTCGCGCTCGAGGGCCGCAAGTACAACGTCCGCGCCAACACGATCGCGCCGATCGCCGGCTCGCGCATGACCGAGACGATCCTGCCGAAGGAGCTCATCGACGCGCTGCGGCCGGAGTACGTCAGCCCGCTGGTCGCGTGGCTGGCCCACGAGTCGTGCGAGGACTCGGGCGGCCTGTTCGAGGTCGGCGGCGGGTTCTTCAGCAAGCTCCGGTGGGAGCGCACGCAGGGCCACACCGTCCGCGTCGGCCGCGAGATCACGCCCGAGCTGGTCAAGTCGAAGTGGAGCACCATCGTCGACTTCGCCAAGGCCTCGCACCCGGCCGACGTCGCCGCCGCGCTGCAGCCGGTGATGGACAACGTCAACGCCGGCCCGAGCAAGGGCGGCAACGAGTTCGTCGACGTCGACCAGGCGCTCGGCTACGAGATGCCGAAGATCACCACGACCTACGACGAGCGCGACCTGTCGATGTACGCGCTCGGCATCGGCGCGGCCGCCGACCCGCTCGACGACACCGAGCTGCGCTACGTCTACGAGATGCACGGCAAGGGCTTCTGGCCGCTGCCGACGTTCGCGGTGATCCCGGCGCAGACCGGCATCATGCGGGCGTTCCGCGACGGCCACACCGCGCCCGGCTTCAACTTCGGGCTCGACCGCCTGCTCCACGGCGAGCAGTACACCGAGGTCAAGCGCCCGCTGCCGCCGAGCGCCAAGCTGACCCATCGGACATGGATCAAGGACATCTTCGACAAGGGCAAGAACGCGTTCATCGTGTTCGCCACCGAGAGCTCCGACGAGTCCGGCGAGGTCGTGGCCTACAACGAGCTCGGCGCGGTCATCCGCGGCGCGGGCGGCTGGGGCGGCGACCGCGGGCCCTCGGGTGACAGCAATACGCCGCCCGACCGCGCGCCCGACAAGGTCGTCGAGGAGAAGATCAACGCCAACCAGGCCCTCCTGTACCGCCTGTCCGGCGACTGGAACCCGCTGCACGTCGACCCGGCGTTCGCCGGCGCGTTCGGCTTCCCCAAGCCGATCCTGCACGGCCTGTGCACCCTCGGCGTGGCCGGCCGCCACGTGATCAAGCACTTCGCCGGCGGCGACCCGCGCAAGTTCAAGAGCATCAAGGTCCGCTTCAGCGAGAGCGTGTTCCCCGGCGAGACGCTGATCACCGAGATGTGGAAGGAGTCCGACAACCGCGTGATCCTCCGCTGCAAGCTGAAGGAGCGCGACAAGGTGGTGCTGTCGCAGGCGGCGGTCGAGTTTTATTCCGAGATCCCGCAGCCGAAGCCGAAGGCCAAGCCGGCGGCGGCGAGCGCAGGCGCGGCGGCCGAGGTCGCGCCGATCAGCGCCGACATCTTCACGGCGATCGACCAGTTCCTGGCCAAGAACCCCGACCAGGCCAAGAAGGCGGGCGTCATCTTCCAGTTCAAGCTGAAGAACCCCGACAGCACGTGGACGCTCGACCTCAAGAACGGCAAGCTGGCCGCCGGCGAGGCCGCCACGCCCGAGTGCACGCTCGAGCTGAGCGACGCCGACTTCATGGAGATGTGCTCCGGCAAGGCCGACCCGCAGAAGCTGTACATGGGCGGCAAGCTGAAGATCGGCGGCAACTTGATGGCGTCGACCAAGCTCAACTTCCTGACCAAGCTCGACCCGGCGCTGGTGATGGCGGCCGCGCGCGCGCGCGCCGGTGCGGGCGGCGGCGGAGCGGCTGCGGCCGCGCCCGAGGCCCCGGCGACGCCGACCAGCGCCGACTACATGGCGGCGATCGGCGAGTTCGTGGCCGGCAACGCCGAGCTGCCCGGCAAGGTCGCCACGGTGTTCCAGTTCCGCCTGAAGAACCCCGACTCGAACTACGTGTTCGACCTCAAGTCGAACCCGGGCAAGGTCTACGCCGGCGAGGTCGAGGGAGCCAACTGCACGCTCGAGCTGTCGGACGCCGACTTCATGCTCATGACCACCGGCAAGGCCGACCCGCAGAAGCTGTTCGGCGAGGGCAAGCTGAAGATCAGCGGCGACCTGATGGCGTCGATGAAGCTCGGCTTCCTCAAGAAGATCGACATGAGCAAGGTGAAGCCCGGCAGCGCGCCGAAGGCGGCGGCGCCGGCGGCCGCGGCCCCGACCAGCAAGACGGCCCAGGCGGCGGCGGTGCTCGACCAGGCCGCCGCCAGGCTGGCGGCGACGAAGTCGGCCCAGGAGGTCACGATCGAGCTGCGCGTGAAGAGCCCCGACGCGGTGTTCTTCCTGCAGGTCGGGCCGCAGGGCGGCAAGCTGGTCGACAAGGCCGCCGGCCCGGCGACGACCACCGTCACGGTGGCCGACGAGGACCTGGCCGCGCTCGCGCAGGGCAAGGCCAAGCTCGTCACCCTCTACCAGCGCGGCAAGCTGCGCGTCGACGGCGACGTCGCGGCGGCGCACCTGCTCGCGGCGCTCGAGAACAACGCCTGAACGGACGAACGGAAACCAGCGAAGGAATCACAGCCATGAGCAACAAAGTCAACGTGATCGGCGTCGGCATGGTGAAGTTCGCCAAGCCCGGCGCGAGCGACGATTACCACGTGATGGCGGCCAACGCGGCCCGCACGGCGCTGCAGGACGCGGGCGTCGAGTACAAGGACGTCGAGCAGGCGTTCGCCGGCTACGTCTACGGCGACAGCACCTGCGGCCAGCGGGCGGTCTACGAGCTCGGCCTCACCGGGATCCCGGTCGTCAACGTCAACAACAACTGCTCGACCGGGTCGACCGCGCTGTGGCTCGGCCGCCAGGCGATCCTCGCCGGCGAGGCCGAGTGCGTGCTCGTCGTCGGCTTCGAGCAGATGGAGAAGGGCGCGCTCGGCAGCAAGTTCAACGACCGGCCGGGGCCGCTCGACAACTTCGCCGGGACGATGGACCGCGTGCAGGGCTTCAACCAGGCCCCGCCGGCGGCGCAGATGTTCGGCGGCGCCGGCCGCGAGTACCGCTGGAAGTACGGGACGCGCCGCGAGACGTTCGCCAAGGTGTCGGAGAAGGCGCGCAAGCACGCCAACCGCAACCCCTACGCGCTGTTCGGCGAGCTGCTCAGCGTCGAGGAGATCCTGGCGTCGCCCGAGGTGTTCGACCCGCTGACGCGCTACCAGTGCTGCCCGCCGACCTGCGGCGCGGCGGCGGCGGTGCTCTGCTCGGACGCGTTCGCCAAGAAGAAGGGCCTCGCGAACTCGGTCTACATCGCCGCCCAGGCGATGCGCACCGACTTCCCCAGCACCTTCGAAGAGAACAGCATGATCAAGATGGTCGGCTACGACATGGCCAAGAAGACCGCCGAGGCGGTCTACGAGAAGGCCGGCCTGGGCCCGCAGGACGTCCAGGTCGTCGAGCTGCACGACTGCTTCACCGCCAACGAGCTGCTGACCTACGAGGCGCTCGACCTGTGCCCGGAGGGCGGCGCCGAGAAGTTCGTGTGGGACGGCGACAACACCTACGGCGGCAAGTTCGTGACCAACCCGTCCGGCGGCCTGCTGTCCAAGGGCCACCCGCTCGGCGCGACCGGCCTGGCCCAGTGCACCGAGCTGGTGTGGCAGCTGCGCGGCCAGGCCGACAAGCGCCAGGTCGAGGGCGCCAAGGTCGCCCTGCAGCACAACCTCGGGCTCGGCGGCGCCTGCGTGGTGACGATGTACCGCCGCGACTAGGCCTGGCGCTCGGGACATAGCTCGAAAGACATGGCGCGCAGGACAGGTCCGAAAGGGCCTGACCTGGGTGCCATGTGATTTCTGCGGGCCGGAGGGGCCCCGGCGCGGCGACTCACGCCCGGCGAGCGGGCGGCGCGGAGCCGCGTTTGCTAAGGTCGCCGGCGATGTCCGACCTCGACGCTCACCTCGCGCTCACCGCCATCGGGCCCCGTCACCTGCGCGCCGAGGTGCCCGACGGCTGGCAGCAGGGCCGCGGGGCGTTCGGCGGGCTGGTCATCGGCCTGATGATCCGCGCGGCGGCGACGGTCGCGGCCGACCCATCGCGGCCGCTGCGGTCGCTCGGGGCCGAGCTGTGCGGGCCGACGCAACCTGGCCCGGCGGACATCTTCGTCGACGTCCTGCGCACGGGCACCGGGGTGACGACGCTGGCGGTCCGCCTGGTCCAGGCCGACGAGGTCCAGGCCCACGCGGTGGCCGTGCACGCGCGCACCCGCGACCCCGGGCTGCAGTGGACCGAGCTGCAGCCGCCGAGCCTGGCCCCGCCGGGCGGGCTGCCGCTGGGCACGCCCGACGAGGCGCCGGTGTTCGCCCGCCACTGCGAGTTCCGCCCGGTCCACGCGCCCCTGTTCGTCGGCGGCGACGAGGCCCGCGCCGAGGGCTGGTTCCGCTTCAAGCGCCCGCCCGCCGTCCGCGACGCGGCCTACCTGGCGATGCTGTGCGACGGCTGGTGGCCGGCCGCGTTCTCGCGCCTGACCGCGCCACGGCCGACGGCCACGCTGGCGTACACGTTCCAGCCACTGATCGACGCGTCGCGGCTCGACCCGGAGCAGCCGGTCTATCACCGCGCCCGCGCGGTGGCGATGCGCGACGGCTACTCGGTCGAGCTCCGCGAGATCTGGTCGCCCGCCGGCGAGCTGCTGGCGCTCAACCAGCAGACCTTCGCGGTCATTCGCTGAGGAGGGAGTTCTGGGCATGTCTTTGGAGACATGCTTGTCGGAGCATGCTCGTTCGGACATGTTCATGAGAACAGGAACTCGAGGGCAGCCGGGGCGCGGCGGCGCCAGGCGCTCTCGTGGTGGGTGGCCCCGGGCTCGAACACCCACATCATGTCGTTCGGGCCGTAGCCGCGGCGGCGCAGCAGCTTGACCATGCGCTCGGCGGACGGGCGCACGCGCGGCTCGTTGCCGCCGGCGTCGAGGTACAGCCGCGAGACGGGCGGGTTCGGCCGGTCGGACACGAAGCGCAGCATCTTCTCGCGGGCGATCCAGAACGAGGGCGACATGCACAGCGCCGCGCCGAACACCTCGGGTCGGGTCCAGTGGGCGTAGAGCGCGGCCAGGCCGCCGAGCGAGGAGCCGCCGACGGCCGTTCCGGCCAGGTCGTGGCGCACGCTGAAGGCGCTGCGGATCTGCGGCTGCAGCTCGTCGACCATCCAGCGGACCAGGTGGGGCGCCTGGCCGCGCTGGCGCAGGCGGAACGGCGACAGCTCGCGCATGCGGTACGGCCCGCCGTGGTCGATGCCGACGATCAGCGGCGCGACCCCGCCGCGCGCGCACAGGTCGCGCGCGGCGTGGTGCAGGTACCAGCCGCCGCTGTGCGAGGCCTCGTCATCAAAGATGTTCTGGCCGTCGAACATGTAGAGCACCGGCGGCGGGGCGCCGGTGTCGGGCGGGACGTAGACACGCACGAGCCGCTGTCCCTTGAGCCAGGGGATCTGATACACGCCGAAGATGTGGACGCGGTCGTGCACGGACGCGCGAGGATAGCACCCCGCCCGCGCCGCGGGCCCGTTCGTGCGTTCGCCGACGCGGCGCCGCGCGTCCGGCCGCGCCCTTGACGCGCGCGCTATACTGCGAGCCTCCGCGTCGGCGATGCGGGAAGATGTCGTACGGGACATGTCGCGCGGAACATGGCCTTGAGGACACGCGAACGTCGAGGCTCACGGCGCGTCGCAGGTGACCACCGCTCGATACCGGCGGCGCCGGTCGTCCGGGGCGAAGGTGTGAGGCCCGCAGCGGCGGGGATCGACGCATTCATGGCGCCGGCGTGGCGGCCTCGATCGCGGCGAGGTGACGCTCGCAGCGGGCGGCGTCGGCGGCGAGGCCCCTGGCGCGGAAGAACTCGGCGAGCTGGCGCTCCCGGGTCGCGGGGTCGTAGTTGATCGAGTACTGCAGCTTGCGCCGGCACACCGGACAGAGGTGGAGCGGGGCCGCGTCGCTCTCGTCGAGGTGGTTGCAGCCGTTCATCAGGCAGTGAAAGTAGATGCAGTGCTTGATGCCGAACGTGTGGCCGAGCTCGTGGGCCAGGAGCCCGAGCGAGCGGCGCAGGATCGTGCGCTTCACGTCGGCGCCGCGCCGCTGGCCGTCGAAGGCGGGGTCGAAGCGGGCGAAGCTGTAGACGCCGACGCGCTCGTCGAAGCTGGCGTAGCCGAACACGAAGTTCCACGAGGGGCCGGGGTAGAGGTCGGCGATGGTGACGCCGATCAGGGTGTAGGCGTCGGCGGGGACGCGGCGCTTCATGCCGGCGAGGATCGTGCGGGTGTCGTATTGATAAAAGTCGCCGCGGTCGCGGCCGCGAGCCGCGAGGTCCGCCATCGTGGTCGGCGTGGCCAGCTCGACCGGCAGCTGGAAGAAGCGGGCGGCGAAGTCGGCGACGACCGCGAGCGCAGGCCACTCGCCGCCCTCGATCGCGCCGATGGGCAACATGGTCAGCTTGCGCCGGGTCTGGCCCGGGCGAGCGTGACGCTGGACCACGAACTCGGCGAAGGTCTGGCCGGTCTCGGCGTGCTGGCCCAGCCAGTCCTGGGGTCCGGGGGCGGGGATCGGGCTGTCGTCGGGCCCGGGGCTGAACGCGGCTTGCAGGGCCGGCGGGAGCTGGTCGAGCGCGCCGAGGGCCGCGAGCCGGCGGGCGCGGTCGGGCGGGGTGAACTTGCGGGCCCACGCGGGCGCCGGGGCGAGGACGACGGGCGCGGCGAGCAGGGCCCGCAAGAGCGAGCGGCGCGTGGCAGGCATGCCAGGCTGCTACGCGCGAGCGTGGCGGCGGTGTTCCCCGGAGCGGCGAAACTCGTCGCGCGCGCGGGCGCGCCTGCGAGGTCGCGCCGGGGCATGGGCGCCTGGTGGCTCGATGATGATGTCCGAAGAGACATGTCATAGGCGACGGCGCGGGCGGAGCACAGGGGTCCGTGCGAGGCACAGCAGGCATGTCGGATGGGACATGTCGTGTGGGACATATGTCGCGGTCGGTCGGTCGGGGGATGATGGCGTACTGGCACCTGTCGGATCGGACATGTGCGGCGGCCGCGAGCCGCGGGGTGGGCGGTCGCGGTCGAGCCCGCGAGCGAGCGCGGCCTGGGGGGCTGCGGCGGAGAGCGCCGCACGATCGCCTGCAGGGGCGTGGCGGGCCGGTGGCGCGCCGTGGTATAGCTGCGGCGCTCGCATGCGAGAGGCGCCCCCGAACCTCGCCGAACTTCGCCTCGGCGAGCCGCTCGGGAGCGGCGCGGTGGCCACGGTGGTGCGCGTGCACGCGGGCGACGGGCGCCAGTTCGCCGGCAAGATCCTCCACACCTCGCACCGGCAGGACGCGGCGGCGCAGTCGCGCTTCGCCCAGGAGGCCGAGCTGCTGCGTGGCGTACACGACCCGCACATCGTCGAGGTGTTCGGCGTGGTCGAGGTCGAGGGCGAGCGGGTGCTGCTGCTCGAGCTGGTCGAGGGGCCGACGCTGGCCGAGCTGATCGCGCGCGAGGCCCCGCTCGGGGAGGCGCGGCTGGCTGGGCTCGGCGCGGGGATCGCCCGCGGGCTGGCGCGCGCGCACGCGGCCGGGGTGGTCCACCGCGACCTCAAGCCGGCCAACATCCTGGTCGCCGGCGGGCACACGCCGAAGATCGGCGACTTCGGGATGGCCCGCGCGACCTCGCTGGCGGGGGTCGATCGCAGCGCGCTCACCGTGCTCGGCACGCCGGACTACATGGCGCCCGAGTGCCTCGACCCGCTGGCGGTCGACGTGCGCAGCGACCTCTACGCGCTCGGCTGCATCCTGTTCGAGATGGCCACCGGCGGGCCGCCGTTCGCCGGGGCGACCGCGTTCGGGGTGATCGAGGCGCACCGGCGCGCGCCGGTGCCTGTCCTTCCGGACAGCTTCTCGCCGCCGCTGCGATCGCTGGTCCAGAGCCTGCTGGCCAAGGCGCCCGGCGACCGGCCGCAGGCGGCGGCCCAGGTGGCGGCGCTGCTCGAGCAGCTGGCGAGCGGGAGCACGGCGGCGCTGGCGGTGTTCACGGACGAGCGCGCCGGCGGTGATCCGCCGTGCGCCGGCTGCGGGCAGCCGCGGCCGGCGGCGCTGGCGGTGTGCCTGCACTGCGGGCTGCCGGCGGCGCGGGCCGAGCCGGGGCCGTTCACGGTGCTGGTCGCGGGGCCGGGCGAGCCGGGCGACCAGCTCGACGTGACCCTGCGCGAGGCGCTGCGGCGGTGGGTCGCCGGCAATCCTGGTCTTTTGGTCACCCCGGGTCTGCTCGACAAGAAGCTGCCGCGGGTGCCGTTCACGCTGCTGCGCGGGGTCTCGGAGGCGACGGCGCGGACTGTCGGCGAGGCGCTGCGGCAGCTCGGCGTCGAGGTCGAGGTGGTGCGCGGCGGGCCGCTGAAGTCGGCGAAGATGCGCAAGAAGGCGCGCGCGCTGGTCGGGCGCAGCCTCGCGGTCGCGCTGGCGTCGTCGGCCGGGGTGATGAGCAGCAAGGCGATCTTCGTGCTCGCGCCGCTGTTGCTGGTCGGCGTGACGGCGGCGGCGATGTGGTCGTCCGTGCGGCAGATGACGCGCCGCGGCGAGCAGCCGGCGGCCCTGCCGGCGCCGTTGCAGCAGGCGCTGGCCGAGGTCGAGCGGGTCGGGCCGACGATCGACGAGGCGCGTCACCGCCACAGCCTGCGCGCGGTGGTCGGCCGGGCGCTGGCGCTGGCGCCCGCGCTCGAGCCGGCGGCCGGGCCCGATCCCGACGCGCCGGCGGCCGAGCTGGCCCAGGCGGTCACGGCCGCCACGGCCGCGGCGGCCCGCCTCGACGCGCTCGACCGCGAGCTCGCGGCCCGCGGGATCCACGGCGGCGACGAGGCCGTGCGGGCCACCCTGCACGAGCGCGACACCTGGGCCGCGCGGCTGCTGTCGCTGACCGCCTCGCTCGACGGCCTGGCGGCGCGCGTCGCCCGGGCCCGGGCCGGCGCCGGCGAGGGCGAGGCCGCGGCGCTCGCCGACCTGCGGGCCCGCGTCGACGCGCTCGAGGAGGTCCAGCGCGGGGGGCGTGGGACATGATCGTGGGGACAGGTTCGGAGCGACATGTCGAGAGGGACATGCCCTGTGTGGCGGGGGGCGGCCGCGGCGAGGGCTCAGGAGCGGGCGTTCGCGCGGGTGATTCGGGGCTGACTATTTGGACATGTCATGGAGGGCATGCTTTGAGAAGCATGTCTTCGAGAACATGCACGAAGGAGCAGGTGTGAGCGCGATCGAGATCCCGACGCTGCCGGCCGAGCTCGCGGCGGGGGTGCTCGGCGAGCCCGAGCGGGTCGGCTCGGAGCTGCGCTGTCGGGTGCGCTTCGCCGACGGGCGCGAGGGGGTGCTGGCCTGGCTGGCGCCGGAGCTGGCGCGCGACGCGGCGATGCGGCGCCGCTACGTGCGGGACGTGGCGCGCCTGCGCGAACTCGACGCGCCGCGGGTCGCGTCGGTGCTGGCGTCCGGCCCCGCCGACCCGCGAGCGCCGGGCGCGGAGCCGCCGTGGCGGCTGCGCCTCGATCCGCGCGGCGAGACGCTCGAGCAGTGGCTGCGCCGGCGCGCGGCGGTGCCGGTCGACGAGGCGGTGGCCCTGGCGATCGCGCTGTGCGAGCTGCTGACCGGGCTGCACGCGCGCGGGGTGGTGATCCGCGACCTGCACCCGCGGCTGGTGGTGCGCGCGGACGACGGGTTGTGGCTGACCGACGTCGGGCTGGCGCGGGTCGACATCCTGTCGACGCGCACGGCCTCGAGCCTGCTGCTCGAGGGCTCGCCGTACGCGGCGCCGGAGCAGCTGGCGCGCACGGCCCTCGACCCGCGCGCCGACCTGTACGCCGTCGGCGTGATCCTCTACCGCGCGCTGACCGGGCTCTTGCCGCGCGGCGAGGGCCCGGCGTTCCTCGGCGAGGCCTCGCCGGCGCCGCCGCGGGCGCTGCGGGCCGAGGTCCCGCCCGAGCTCGACGCGCTGGTGATGCGCTGCCTGGCCCTCGAGCCAGCCGCGCGTCCGGCCTCGGCGCGCGAGCTGGCGGCCGCGCTGGCGGGCGAGGGCTCGGCCGGCGCCTCGCAGGCGCGCACGATCTGCCAGCACTGCGGGGCGCGCCTGCGCCTCGGCCAGCGGCTGTGCCTGGCGTGCGGCCGCGTCGGCGTGCAGTTCGAGCACGCGCCCGGGGGCACCTGCGCCGTCGACCTGCGCGGCGCCAAGGAGGACGCCGAGTTCTTCGCCCGCCTGACCGGCGAGCTGCAGACGCTGGCCGAGGGCGAGGTGCCGGTGCTCAACCTCGTGATCGGCGACGCGCGCATGTACTCGAAGGCCGAGCTCGAGCGGCGCCACGCGCTGCCGCTGCGGTTGTTCTCGGACCTGTCCCCCGAGACAGCCGAGCGCCTGCGCGCGCGGCTGGCGGCGGCCAAGCTGCAGGTCGCGGTGGTCGAGCGCTCGCCGCGGGCGACCCGACGCCTGGCCGCGAAGACGTTCGGGTGGACGCTCGGCACCACCGCGGTCGTGGCGGGCGGCGCGGCGCTGCTCGGGGCGCCGTCGTTCGTGCCGATCCTCCTCGGCGCGCTCGGGATCGCCGTCGCGTTTCTGGTGTTCATCGCCGCCGCGGCGGCGCACAGGAAGGACCGCCCGACGCTCCTGCGCCTGCGAGCGGCCCCGGCGGCGCTGCCGGCCTCCGACCCGCTGGTGGCGCGCCTGGCCGGGTTGCTCGCGCGCGACACGGCCCCCGAGGTGCGCGAGATCGTCGGCGAGCTGGCGCTGGCGGTGCAGCGGCTGGTCGACCACCGCGCCGCGGCCCCGGGAGCGCGCGCCGAGCTCGACATGATCGCGGGTTCGCTGGCGCCGCTGGTCGAGCTGATCGCCCGCCAGGTCGAGCGCCTGCGCGAGATCGACGCGAGTCTGGCGACGCTCGAGGAGGGCGCCCTGGTCCGCGCGCTCGCCACCAGCGAGGCCCGCCGCGAGCCGCCCGAGCGCCGCGAGGAGCTGCTGCTCGGGCTCGACCGCCTGCGCGCGCTCGAGGACGAACGCGCGGCGGCGTTCCACCGCCTGCTCGAGGCGGAGCACCTGCTGCGCCGCGCGGTCGAGCTCGGGCTCGAGGTCCGCGACGACGCGGTCGAGCACGAGCGCCGCGTGGCCCAGGCGCTGCACGAGCTCGGCGGCGAGTGACGGCGGCGCGCGGCCCGGCCGCCCGGGCGGTGTGGGTATTGCCGAAGGGACATGTCTTTTGGAGCATGTACTGAAGGTGTGTAGCGGTGAATGCGTGGGGGCTGCGCCGCGGGGCGGCCGGCCGGATCTCGCTTGTGACGGGCGGCGCCTCGCCCGCCCATTCCGGGGGCAGGCGAGCGTCGCCGAGGCGAGGGCGGAGCGCGCCGGGGTGCCGGCGGCGTGAACGATTCGCAGGGTGTGCCGGGCGTCGCCTGGCCCGTGAGCGACGCCGGCGCCTCGCCGCGGCGCTGCTGGCGTCGGCGGGGGCATGACGGGTGTACTATCGCCCGCGCCGGGGTATATGGCACCCTGCGCGGCTGCAGCCTGTTCGCACCTGTGCACGGCCAGACGACCATGAAAGCAGCCACGTCGACCTCCGGAGGCCAACCGGCCGTCTCCTCGCCCTCGCACGACGACGCCGCGGAGAGGCGGCACCGGATCTTCGCCATCATGGCGGCGTCGTCCGGCAACCTGGTCGAGTGGTTCGATTTCTACGTCTACGCCTTCGCGGCGCTGTACTTCGCGCCGGCGTTCTTCCCCTCGTCGGATCCGACCGCGCAATTGCTCAACACCGCCGGTGTGTTCGCGGCCGGGTTCTTGATGCGGCCGATCGGCGGCTGGCTGTTCGGCCGGATCGCCGACCGGCTGGGGCGCAAGACGTCGATGCTGATCTCCGTCGTGATGATGTGCGCCGGCTCGCTGGTCATCGCCACCCTGCCGACCTACGCGCAGATCGGCGGCTGGGCGCCGCTCCTGCTGCTGATGTGCCGGCTGTTCCAGGGCCTCTCGGTGGGCGGCGAATACGGCACCACGGCCACCTACATGAGCGAGGTGGCGCTCAAGGGGCGGCGCGGCTTCTTCTCGTCGTTTCAGTACGTGACGCTGATCGGCGGGCAGCTCCTCGCGGTGCTGGTGATCGTGGTGCTCGAGCACCTGTTGACCGAGGCCGAGCTCAAGGCCTGGGGCTGGCGGATCCCGTTCGTGCTCGGCGCGGTGGCGGCGGTGGTCGCCTTGCTGCTGCGCCGCACGCTGCACGAGACCCAGAGCGACGCCGCCAGGACCGACGAGGACGCGGGCAGCGTGACCGGCCTGCTCCGCCACCACCGCGCCGCATTCTTCACGGTGCTGGGTTACACCGCCGGCGGCTCGCTGTGCTTCTACACGTTCACCACGTACATGCAGAAGTACCTGGTGAACACGGTGCACCTGCCGATCCGGACGGCGAGCTACGTGATGACCGCCGCGCTGTTCGTCTACATGTGCATGCAGCCGGCCTTCGGCGCGCTGTCGGACCGGATCGGCCGGCGCAACTGTATGCTGATGTTCGGCTGCTTCGGCGCGGTGGCCACGGTGCCGATCCTGACGGCGCTGCAGAACACGACCGACCCGGTCACGATCTTCGTCCTGATCATGATCGCGCTGGCGATCGTGAGCCTCTACACCTCGATCAGCGGGATCGTGAAGGCCGAGATGTTCCCGCCGGAGGTGCGGGCGCTCGGCGTCGGCCTGGCCTACGCGGTGGCGAACGCGCTGTTCGGCGGCACGGCCGAGTACGTGGCGCTGGGGCTCAAGTCGCTGGGCCACGAGGAGGCGTTCTTCTATTACGTGAGCGCGATGATGGTGGTGGTGTTCCTCGTCAGCCTGCGGCTGCCGCGGCAGCCGAGCTATCTGCACCACGATCCCTGAGGACCGCGCGCCGGCGCGGCGGGGCGAGGGCGGGTCCGCCGGGCTCGCGGCCGAGGGTCCGACGACCCCGGCCGCGGCGATTCCGAGCACGCGAGCGCGCCCGGAAGGTGCATCGAATGCGCCTGATGCCTACATTTCGACGCAGTAGAGGCGGCGGGTGAGGTTGCAGGCGCTGGCTGTATAGTCGGTCCACTGGTAGCTGGTCGTAGCGATGCGGCCGGCGATTCCGGTGACGCCGGCGGCGTTCGACGTCCAGTTGGTGCAGTTCACGGTGGCGGCCAGGCCGGCGGCGGTGGTCCCGGTCCACACCGCGTCGTTGGCGAGGCCGCTGCCCGTTTCCGTCACGTAGATGTGATAGTCGAGGGTCCCATCGGTCATGTCCGCGAGGGTGTTGGCGACGATGACGTTGTCGAGCCGGCGGTATCCTGCGGGGTGCGGGACGAAGCGCGTCATCGGGGTGCTGGTGTCGGTGCTGAGCCACGCGTCCCAGGCGCCGCCGAGGCCGGCCGCGTCGGCCCGCTCCTGGCACTTCGCGGCGGCGCCCTCGATGCCGCCGAGGTTGCCGTCGTAGAGCGTGCTGGTGACGAACACACGCGTGGCGCTCTCGCAGGCGAAGCAGCCGTCGGCCTGGGTGGCGTTGCCGTCGTCGCACTCCTCGTGCCCGGTCCACACGTAGTAGTCGCCGCAGGTGGGCAGCTGGCAGTGGTTCAGGCAGTCATTGGTCTGCACGAGGTCCCCGTCGTCACAGCCCTCGCCGGCCTGGACGAAGCCGTCGCCGCACGCGGGGAGGGTGCAGGCGAGGGTGCACGCGCCGTTGTTGTCGTTGCCCGCGCCCAGGTCGCACTGCTCGCCGGCGTGGAGGAAGCCGTCGCCGCAGGTCGGCAGCTTGCAGACGTTGGTGCACCCGTCCTCGTTGACGAGGTTGGCGTCGTCGCAGGGCTCGCCGGGCGCGACGTAGCCGTCGCCGCAGATGGCGCCGGTGCAGTCGGGCTTGCAGGGCTTGTCCTCGCCGTTGTCCTCGCCGCCGTCGCACTGTTCGACGTCGAGCCACAGGTGGCCGTCGCCGCACGCGGCGTGCTTGCAGCCCAGGGTGCACGCGCCGCTGTTGCTGTTGGCCGAGCTGTTGTCGCACTCCTCGCCGACGCTCGGCTGCGTGAAGCCGTCGCCGCACGCGGGGAAGCGGCACAGGTCGGTGCAGCCGTCGTCCTGGTCGTGATTCATGCCGTCGTCGCATTGCTCGCCCGGATCGACGATCCCGTTGCCGCACGCCTCGATCGCGCACAGCGGGCTGCAGCCGTCGCCGGCGTAGGGGTTGCCGTCGTCGCAGCCCTCGCCCGGGCCGCGGTCGGCGTCGCCGCAGACGTTGATCCTGCAGTTGGCGCGGCAGGCCTTGTTCACGCCGTTGTTCGGGCCGTTGTCACACTGCTCCGTGCCGCCCTGGTTGTAGATCAGGCCGTCGCCGCAAGCGGCGAATTTGCAGGCGAGCGTGCACTGGCCGTTGTTGCTGTTCGCGGCGCCCTGGTCGCAGGCCTCGCCGGCCTGGACGTAGCCGTCGCCGCAGGCCTTGGCGGTGCAGGCGTTGGTGCAGTTGTCCGTGTTGATCGCGTTGCCGTCGTCGCAGGCCTCGGTGGCCTGGACGATGCCGTCGCCGCAGGTCGGGACCATGCACGTGTTGGTGCACGCGTCGTCGTTGACGGCGTTGCCGTCGTCACAACCCTCCATCGGGCCGACGAGGCCGTCGCCGCACACGTTGATCGTGCAGCTGGACGTGCAGACGGCCTGGTCGCCGTTGTTGGGGCCGTTGTCGCACTGCTCGCCGGGGCCGAGGTCGCCGTCGCCGCACACGTTGACCAGGCAATTGCCGCGACAGGCCGCGCTCGGGCCGTTGGCGGGGCCGTCGTCGCACTCCTCGCCGGCGCCGGGCTGGAGGACGTCGTCGCCGCACGCGGCCGCGACGCAGGTGTTGCTGCACGCGTCGTCGTCGACGGCGTTGGCGTCGTCGCAGGTCTCGGGCGGCTGGACGATGCCGTCGCCGCAGGAGGCGAGGGTGCAGGTGTTGGTGCAGGCGTCGCCGTCGACGTCGTTGCCGTCGTCGCACGCCTCGCCGGGGCCGAGCAGGCCGTCGCCGCAGACGGCGTGCAGGCACTGCGAGGTGCAGGCCTTGTCGTCGCCGTTGGCGGGGCCGTCGTCGCACTCCTCGGTCGGGCCGAGCTCGAGGTCGCCGCAGACGTTGAGCAGGCAATTGGTGCGACACGCCTTGCCGGGGCCGTTGGCCACGCCGTGGTCGCACTCCTCGCCGTAGCCGAGCTGGCCGTCGCCGCACACGCTCTGGCCGCCGCCGCCGCCGGGGAGGCTCGGGGGGTCGACGTTGAGGTTCAGGTCGACGTCGGCGTCGCAGCCGGTGCTCACGAGGAGCAGCGCGCCCGTGAGCAGCCCCGCGCGAATGCTAGTAGTTTGGAAGATCGTGGTGTTCTTCATGTCAGTTCTCCTGTGATTCGAGATCGCGCGGGCGGGTCATTGTTCGAAGCAGTACAGGCGGCGCTGCTGGTGGCACAAGGTGTTCGTGACGTTGTAGGTCCAGCCGCTGCCGACGACGTTGGTCCGACCCTCGGCTCCGCTGACTCCGCTGCTGCTCGAGGTCCAATTGCTGCACCTCGAGGAGCTGGACGCTCCGTCCTGCAACGTGCCGGTCCACACGCCTTCGATGCCGGCGATGCCGCCGAACTCGTTGACGTCGATCGGAGCGTCGAGGGTGCCGTCGACCAGGTCGGCCCAGCTCTCGGCGACGATGACGTCGTCGAGGCGCGCGTAGCCGGTGGGGGATTGGATGAAGCGCGTCAGGGGGCTGCTCGAGGTGCTGATCCACGCGTCCCAGGTGCCGCCGAGCCCGGCCGCGTCGGCCCGGGCCTGGCACTTGGTCTTCGCGCCGGCAAACCCGCCGAGGTTGCCGTCGTAGGTGATGGCGGTGACGAACACGCGCTTGGGCCGGGTGCAGTTGGCGTTGCAGCCGTCGCCGGAGACCGTGTTGCCGTCGTCGCACTGCTCGTGGCCGGCCCACAGCACACCGTCGCCGCAGGCGGCCACCTGGCAGCTGTTCCTGCAGGCGTCGGTGTCGTCGTCGTCGCCGTCGTCGCAGGTCTCGCCGGCCTGGACGAAGCCGTCGCCGCAGCTGGCGACCAGGCACGTGAGGGTGCAGGCGCCGGCGTTGTCGTTGGCGGGGCCGTCGTCGCACTCCTCGCCGACCTGCACCTCGCCGTCGCCGCAGGTCATGACCTTGCACGCGCTGGTGCACTCGTCGTCGTCGTCGTCGTCGGCGTCGTCGCAGGCCTCGCCGGGGCCGACGACGCCGTCGCCGCAGACGGCGCCGGTGCAATCGAGCTTGCAGGGCTTGTCGTTGCCGTTGCCCGCGCCGGCGTCGCACTGCTCTTCCTCGAGCCACACGTGGCCGTCGCCGCACACCGCGTGCTTGCAGCTCAGGGTGCACGCGCCGGCGTCGCTGTTGCCCGCGCCGGCGTCGCACTGCTCGCCGAGGCTGGCCTGGACGAAGCCGTCGCCGCACGCCGGCACGGTGCATTCGTCGGTGCAGGCGTCGTTCTGATCGCCGTCCGCGCCGTCGTCGCACGGCTCGCCCGGATCGACGATCCCGTTGCCGCACTCCTCGAGCGCGCACAGCGGGCTGCAGCCGTCGCCGGGGGCGAGGTTGCCGTCGTCGCAGGCCTCGCCGGGGCCGAGGTCCGAGTCGCCGCAGACGTTGAGGGTGCAATCGGCGAGGCAGGCTTGACCGGGGCCGTTGGCGGGGCCCTCGTCGCACTGCTCGCCGGCTCCGCCCTGATCGTGGACCAGGCCGTCGCCGCACGTCGCGAGGGCGCACGCGAGGGTGCAGTCGCCGCCGTCGCTGTTGGCGAGGCCCTCGTCGCAGGC
>NZ_JAIRAU010000007.1 GCF_020073745.1 Nannocystis pusilla | reverse complement strand
GCACCTACTACAAGCTCGACGATCCCGCCGCCGCCCTCGAACACCACCGGCGCGCCCGCGAGATCTGGACCGCCCGCTTCGGCCGCGAGCACGCCAAGGTCGCCCTCGCCCACAACGGCGTCGCCGCCGACCTCCTGGCGCTCGGGCGTTGCCCCGCCGCCCGCGAGGCCATCACCGAGGCGCGTGCGATCCTCCCGACCAGCGACCCGCTCACCCCCCACCTCGAAAACACCCGGGCCAAGGTCGCCCTCTGCGAGGGTCGGGCCGCCGAGGCCGCCGAGGCCGCCGAGGCCGCCTTGACCCGGGGCCGCGCCGTCTTCGGCGAGCAGAGCCCCCAGCTCGCCGCCTTCCTCGTCACCCGTGCGCTCGCGCGGCTCGACCTGCGCGACCTCGCGGCCGCCCGCGCCGACGCCCTCGAAGCGGTCGCCCGCGCCAACGTCGGCGACGGCAACGTCCGCGCCCTCGCCCTCCTGCTCGCCGCCCGGGCCGCCCGCGACGCCGGCGACCACGACGACGCCCGCGACCTCGCCGTTCGGGCCCTCGCCGCCGCCCCGGCCGAGCAGGCCCGCTCCCGCGCCCTGCGGCAGGAGCTCGCCCGCCTGCCGCCCGGGTAGCGGCCCCGGCCCTCGCGGCGCTACGCAATTCGAGCCGACCCGTCGCGCGCGCCTACGTAGGGTGTGCGACGGCGGCGGTCCGGCTTCGGGGCATCATTCGGCGCATGCACAGGACCTTCATCATCGTGGCACTCTTCGGGCTCTTCGCCGGCGCGGGCTGCAGCAAGAAGTCGGCGTTCGTCGTAGAGTGCGTCAAGGCGGCCGACGCCTACGTGGCCGCCAGCGACAAGCGCAGCCCCGAGGCCGGCAAGCACGTCACGACCGCGATCAACCTCTGCTCGGTCGCCTGCGCCGCCGGCAAGGGCGATCCCGACGCCTGCGCGGCCGACGACCGCGTCACCGTGGCCCTCTGTGAGCTCGAGGGCAAGGACGCCTGCGCGCGCATGTGCAACGAGGACAAGAACGAAGCCGCCTGCACCAAGATCAAGAGCATGTAGCTGCATCGAGCGCGACCGGCCGCGGCTCACGAGCAGCCCGCTCGCCTCGCGCCCGGCATTCAGCGCCCGCGCCGACCTCCGCGCCCGACATCGCGTCGTCTCTCTCGCCTTGCGCCGCGGCTCGACCTCACCGAAGTCGAGCCGCCGGCGCGCGCGGCCGGATCGCCGCGCGCTCCGTCGCCGCCATCGGCGATTCGACTGCCACCATTCGCAAATGTCCACACCCATGCATCGTTCGACCTTGAGCGCTCTCCTCCTGCTGGCGACCGCCGCGGGCTGCAGCAACGGCGGCGCGGGCACCGACGTGTCGAGCACCGGCGGCGATACCACGTCCGCGACCTCGACCGCCTCCAGTGCGACCGAGTCGACCACCAGCGACGGTCCGCCGACCACCAGCGACGGCCCGTCCGGCGCCTCGGGCGGCTCGGCCACCGACGGCGGCAGCTCGGCCACCGGCTCCACGCTCACGGTCGGCACCACCGACGGTGACACCGCCACCACCGGCACCGACGGCATCTCTGCCACCGACGCAACCGACACCGACGCCTCCGCCACCGACGCCTCCGACACCTCCGACACCGACGCCTCCACGGGTGCCTCGATCGTCTGCGGCGACGGCATCCTCGGCCCCGGCGAGCAGTGCGACGACGGCAACCTCGACGACACCGACGCCTGCACCGCGGCCTGCCAGCACGCCCTCTGCGGCGACGGCATCCTCGGCCCGGGCGAGCAGTGCGACGACGGCAACCTCGACGACACCGACGCCTGCACCGCGGCCTGCCAGCACGCCCTCTGCGGCGACGGCATCCTCGGCCCGGGCGAGCAGTGCGACGACGGCAACCTCGACGACACCGACGCCTGCACCAACCTCTGCGCCCCCGCGACCTGCGGCGACGGCCTCGTCCAGGCCGGCGAGGACTGCGACGACGCGAACATGGACGACACCGACGCCTGCCTTTCCACCTGCAAGGCCGCCAGCTGCGGCGACGGCTTCGTCCACGCCGGCCTCGAGCAGTGCGACGACGGCAACGCCCTCGACACCGACGCCTGCCTTTCCACCTGCAAGGCCGCCAGCTGCGGCGACGGCTTCGTCCACGCCGGCCTCGAGCAGTGCGACGACGGCAACCTCGTCGACCGCGACGGCTGCGAGAGCGACTGCAGCGTCACCGTCGCGCAGAAGCTCGTCTTCGTCAGCAGCCAGCTCTACAAGGGCAACCTCGGCGGCCTTGCCGGCGCCGACCTCAAGTGCCAGCAGCTCGCCCAGGCCGCCGGCCTCCCCGGCACCTACATGGCCTGGCTCAGCACCATCGAGGCCTCGCCCGCCACGCGCATGACCCACGCCGCCGTCCCCTACGTCCTCCCCAACGGCGTCAAGATCGCCGACGACTGGGCCGACCTCGTCGACGGCGACATCGACCACCCCATCGACATCACCGAGACCGGCGGCCCTGTCCCCTTCGGCGGCCCCCACTGCGGCCTCAACGCCCGCGCCTCCGTCTGGACCGCGACCCGCAAGAACGGCACCCTCCAAGACGAGTTCTGGAGCTGCAGCAACTGGACGAAGGACTCCGGCAGCGGTCTGTGGGGCAACGCCAAAGAGAAGGACGACGACTGGACCGAGTCATGCACGGGCGACTCGTGCGCCCGCCCGTCGTCGATCTATTGTTTCCAACAGTGAGCCGCGAGCCGGCGCTCCGATTCAGGGCGCGGCTCTCGGGTCTGCGCGCAGGATCGGATGAACCACTGCTCTAACCCGTCAGGCAAGCGAAAAGCCACCCGCTGTCGCGGCCATCGTCGGGGGTCGACGAAAGCCCGAGCGATGTCGCGGCCGGCCGGTCGGTGCAGTCCGGACGCTCTCGCAGCGCCGGCCTCGGCCTCGCACTGCGGTCGTGATCGGTGACGTCGGTATCCGTGCGGAGGCGACGCCAATTGACAGGCTCCGTCCCTCACCCATAGTTGTCGGAATGTCACTGCCTTCCGAGGCTCAGGAAGCATTGATCACGCTGTTCGCGGCGGCGCCACCGCCGTCGAGGCTTACGCACGTGCGCTGGAGAAGTTCGCCGGCCAGCCCGAGGAGCCGGCCCTCAAGGACATCGCGGCGGGGCACCGTGAGGCGGTGGCGCAGCTCGAGCTCGAGCTCAAGCGCCACGGCATCGTCGCCCCGGACGGCCCGGGAGCCTGGGGCAACATGTTCAACGCGATCGGATCCTTGACCGCGCTGGTCAATGACGAAGTCCCGCTGCAGCTGCTACAGCTCGGCGAGGAGGGCGGGATCGCGGTGCACGAGCGGGCTCTCGCGGCGGAGGGGTTCTCGCCCGACCTCGTTCGGCGGATCCACGAGGGCATGGACCGCTGCAAGCGGAATGGCGAGCGCCTTCAGGGGCTGCGCGACGTGATCACCACTCGGCCCACGCGTCCGATGCTCTGAGGCCTCGGAGCACGGCACACAATAAAGACAGCGAGCCGCGAGCTCCCACTGTACTGCCTCATCGCCCGGTGAAGACGCCTGAGCCTGGCACGCGCGCATCGGGCCCGACATGGCCGACTTGACGTTCGCCGGTGACGGCGAGGAAGTCGCCCTGAGCCGGGCCATCGTGGTCACATCGACGATCGCGCCTGTCCTGCGGGCGAGGCCGCTCCGCTTGACCGGCCGCGACCCTCCGGTCCAGTATGATCGTTCCATGCTCCGCGCGCACCTCCTCCTCCCCGCCCTCCTGGCCGCCGCGTGCGACGGCGGTCAACCTGGCCCTTCGAACATGCCCGTGGAGACATCCAAGTCGCCGGCCGCCGCCCCGGCCGAGCCGGCCCCCGCGGCCGAGCCCGCGCTGTTCGCCAGCAAGGACGGCCTGGTCGCGGCTCCGCGCCCGTCAGGTGACGGCTGGGATTGCGTCGAGCAGACCGCGACCGAGCCCGGTCAGGAGGCGACGCTCATCAAGTGCCGGCGCACCGACAAGTCGCGCTTCTTCTTCCTGCTGGCCAAGGACTACGCGGTCCCGCCCGATCAGGTCCGCAGCGCCGAGCAGCTGGCGACGGACGTGTTCCCGTCCACCTACCAGAAGCTGTTCGAGAAGTTCGAGATCACCGAGGCGAAGCCGACCACCCGCGCCGGCAAGCCCGGGCACGAGCTGCAGATCTCCGCCGTCCACGCGAGCATGGGCGAGATCCGCAAGCGCGAGCTCGTCCAGACCGCCGGCGACCACGTGTTCGTCGTCAGCGCCGAGGGCCTGCCGGACGTCTTCGCCGCCGAGGCGAGCGCGATCGAGGCGTGGTTCTCCGGCGCGCGGTTCAAGAACCTGCCGTAGGCCCGCGGCCCAGGGCGATCCCCTGCAGCGCTCCGAGCATTGTCTCGCGGGCGCTCCGGCCTTCGCCGTGTTCGCCCCACCATTGCAGCGCGGCGAAGGCCGCGGCGACCAGCGTGTGGGCGACCAGCGGGGGCGAAGCGCAGCCCGGCAGCGCGTCGGCGTCGATGAGCGGCACGAGCAGCGCGGCGGCCTCCTGCAGGGTGCGGTGGGTCAGCAGCGTGGGGGCGCCCGCGATCAGCTTGAGGCGGCGACGCGCGAACTCGGCGGTCTCGCGCTCGTCGAGCGCCGCGAGCACCGGGACGAACAGCTCCGACACGATGGCGCCGATCGCCAGCTTGCGCCCCGCATACGGCGCGGCGAGCGACTTCAGCGTACCGAGCAGCTCGTCCGTGCCGGTCCACACCAGGTCCGCCTTCGACGGAAAATGGCGGAACAGGGTGCGGCGGCTGACGGACGCGGCCTTCGCGACATCCTCCATGGTGACGGCTTCGAAGCCCCGCTGCTCGAACAGCCGCAACGCGACCTGGGCGATCTGGCGCGTGTCCGCCTCGGTGGGTCGTCCCGGCTTGCTCTGCTGTTGCATTTTGGCACTCGGTGTCATATCCTATTTTTTCGAGTGCGCACGCGAAGATGCCGCCCCGCAGACGCGGCCCTCGATCCGCTCGCCTGGAGACCGCCATGACCGCCACGCCCACCGCGCCGACGCCGCCGTTTCACTTCACGACGCCGGAGTTTCGTCGCGACCCGTATCCCTTCTACGCGCAGCTGCGGCGCGAGATGCCGATCGTCCGCCTGAATCAGGGGCGCCGCGGCGAGAGCTACTACGTCTCGCGCTATGACGATGTGATGGCGCTGATCAAGGATGTCGAGCGCTTCGCCAGCGACAAGCGCACCGCCGGGCACAAGGTGTCGTGGATCGAGTCGCGGCTGTCGATGGGCGTCACCGAGTCGATGGTGATGAAGGACGGGGTCGACCACCGGCGGCTGCGGACGCTCGCGCACAAGGCGTTCACGCCGATGCGCGTCGCGGCGCTCGAGCAGCGGATCGCCCAGCTCGCCGACGGGTTGCTGGCTGCAGCCGACGCGCGCGGCACGATGGACATGATCGCCGACCTCGCGCTGCCGCTGCCGGTCGCGGTGATCTCCGACATGATGGGGGTGGACGAACGCTATCGACGACACTTCCATCACTGGATGAAGGGCATTCTGGAGCTCGACGGCGCCGGTTGGCTGGAGCTTCTCACAAACTTCCCCAACATGATCAAGATCAACCGCTTCCTGCGGCAGCTCATCGCCGAGCGCCGCAAGAACAAGGGCGAAGATCTGCTCAGCGCCCTGGTCGAGGCCGAGGAGGCGGGTGACAAGCTGAGCTTCGACGAGCTCGTCGCGTCGACCCTCATCATCCTCCTCGCGGGGCACGAGACGACCGTCAACTTGATCGGCAACGGCGTGCTCGCGCTGCTGGAGCACCCCGATCAGCTCGAGCGCCTGCGCGCGCACCCCGAGCTGCTGGACGGCGCGGTCGAGGAGATGCTGAGGTACACCAGCCCGGTCCAGCTCAACGCGCCGCGCTTCGCCTGCGAGGACACCGAGCTGTGCGGCGTGCCGATCCGCAAGGGCGAAGCGGTGTGCCCGATCCTCGCCTCGGCGAACCACGACGAGACGCACTTCGAAGACCCGGAGCGGTTCGACGTCGGGCGCCAACCGAACCGACACGTCGCGTTCGGCTTCGGGCCGCACTTCTGCCTCGGCGCTCCGCTCGCGCGGCTCGAGGCGAAGCTCGCCTTCCGCGCGATCCTGCAGCGGTACACCGACCTCCAGCTGGCCGTGCCGCGCTCCCAGCTCACCTGGCGGCGCTCGCAGTCGGTCCGCGGCCTGAACTCCCTCCCGCTCCGGGTCCGGCGCTGACCCGCGCCCCGGCAGCGCCGGGGCCGTGACACAGCCCGCGCGTCACAGGCCGAAGAAGGTCGGCGTGGGCACGACCGGCTCGACGGTGGTGCCGTTGCCGAGCTGGCCGGTGGCGCGGAAGCCGACGCAGCTCCACTCGCCCGCGGTCTCGATGCAGGTGAGCGAGTTGCCGGCGACGACGCGGGAGATCTCGCTGGCCACCGCGAACTTCACCGGCGAGAGCGTGTAGGTGTTGCCGGTGAGCAGCTGGCCGCCGTCGCCGTGCTGGCCGTCGAGCGAGTAGCCCCAGCACCACACGTCGCCCGCGTCGTCGAGGGCGCAGTTGTAGTTCCAGCCGGCGTCGATCTGCACGATCGACGTCACGCCGGGCACCAGCAGCGCGGTGTCCGAGTCGACATCGACGCCTTGCCCGAGCGCCTGGCCGTTGCCCCAACAATAGACCTGCCCGCCCGCGAGCGCGCAGGCGTGGTTCTCGCCCGCGACGACCGCCGTCGCTCCCGGCGCCACGCCGGTGACCGTGACCGGGAGCGCCGAATCGTCGGGGTTGTTGTCGCCGTCGCCGAGGCCGCCCTGCGAGTCGTCGCCCCAGCAGACCACCTCGCCGGTCGCTCGCACGGCGCAGGCGTGATTGAGGCCGAGCGCGAGGTCGACGGCGTCGCTCAGGCCCACGACCGTCACCGGCGCGCTCTGGTCCTCGGTGGTCCCGGGCGCGCCGGTCTGGAACTGCGCGTTGTCACCCCAGCACTGCACATTGCCGCCGGTACGGACGCAGGCGTTGCCGGCTCCCAGCTCGAGCTCGTCGACGGCGCCGAGGCCGACGACGGGCGTGGGGATCAGGATGTCGGTGGTGTCGACGCCGCCCTGACCGAGCTGGCGCTGCGAGTTGTCGCCCCAGCACCGCACGTCGTCGAGGGTGGCGGCGCAGGCGAAGCCGTCGCCCATGCCCATGGTCTGCACATTGGCGAGCGCCGGCAATTGCGTCGGCACGGTGAGGTGATAGCTGATCGGCTCGAAGTAACCGGCCGCGCCGGTGGCCGCGCTGTTCGACACCAGCGTGCCCTGGCCGGAGCACTCCACGGTGCCGTCGACGAGCACGCCGCACAGCACGCCGCGGTACTCCGGCCGGTCGAGGGCGAGCTCGGCGACCGGCCCGGAGAAGCCCACCGGCGACGGTTCGAGCTCGTTCTGCGGGGCGATGCCAAGGTTGCCGAGATCGCTGTAGCCCCAGCAGTAGCGCTCCCCGGCCGCGACGATGCACACCCCGCGCGCACCGGCCTCGAGGTCCTCGATGTCCCCCGCGGGCAGCTCCGCCACCGGTAACGGGGTGAGCTGATCGACGAGGTCGCGGGTGCCGGCCTGGAAGTCCTCGGCCTCGCCCCAGCACAGCACCTCGTCGGTCACGAGGAGGGCACAGGCGAAGTCGTCGCCGAGGCTGAACGCGTCGACCTCGGCCGGCAAGGCGACGGGCAGCGGCGTGGCGCTGTTCATGGTCGTGCCGTCGCCGAGCTGGCCGTCGGTGTTCTGCCCCCAGCAGTACAGCTCGCCGAGGTTGGTGGTCGCGCAGGTGTTGAACTGGCCGCCCTCGACGTCGACGAAGACCATCCCCGCGAGCCCGGGCACGAGCGTGGCCGAGCCGCTGTCGGTGCCCGCGACCCCGTCGCCGAGCTGACCGAGCGCGTCGTCGCCCCAGCAGGCCACGCTGCCGTCGGCGAGCACGGCGCACGAATGATCGTCGCCGAGGCCGAGGTCGACGGCCGCCAGCCCGCCGGGCATCGGCACGACCTTCGGCGTGGCGTCGTCGACCACGTCGTTGCCGCCGTGGCCGAGCTGGCGCTGACTGTTGTCACCCCAACACCACACGAGGCCCGCGGTGTCGAGGACGCAGGTGTGATCGTCGCCGGCGTCGATCGCCGCCGCGGCCGGCATGCCGGTGACCTCCACCGGCTGCGACTTGTCGGCGGGCGCAGGCGCGAGCGGACCGAGCTGGGAGTCGAGGTTGTCGCCCCAGCACCACACGTCGCCGGCGGCACGGATCGCGCAATGATGCTCCTCGCCGGCGGTGACGGCGACGGCGCCGGTGAGCGCGAGCGCGGGCATGTGCGTCTCGACGTTCGTGGTCCCGTTGCCGACCTCGCCCGAGGTGTTGCGCCCGAAGCAGGCGACGTCGCCGGTGGTCGTGAGCACGCAGCCGCCGAAGCCGCCGAGGGCCACCGCGGCCAGCGCGGCGGTCTCGTTGCACACGCTCGGGGAGCCGCTGCAGCCCCACCCATAGTCGACGAGGCACAGCGGGCTGCAGCCGTCGCCGGTGGCGATGTTGCCGTCGTCACACGCCTCGGCGCCGGCGACCACGCCGTCGTTGCACGTGGTGACGCACGCGCTGGGCTCGCCCGCGCACGCCCAGCCGACCTCGACCTCACACGCGTCGCTGCAGCCGTCGCCGGCCGTCAGGTTGCCGTCGTCGCAGTCCTCGAGGCCGGGGAGGACGAGGCCGTCGCCGCAGGCCGGCGTGCACGTGCTGGGCGCGCCGGCGCAGCTCCAGCCCGGCTCGGTGGCACAGAGCGCGTCGCAGCCGTCACCGGCGTCGCTGTTGCCGTCGTCGCACGTCTCGCCGCCGGCGGTGATGCCGTCGCCGCACGCGGCCATGCAGACGCTCGGCTCGCCGTCGCACGCGAAGCCCGGCTCGGGGGCACAGAGCGCGTCACAGCCGTCACCGACATCGGTGTTGCCGTCGTCGCACGTCTCGCCGCCGACGACGAGGCCGTCGCCGCAGACCGCGCTGCAGACGCTCGGCTCGCCGTCGCACGCGAAGCCCGACTCCTGGCCGCAGTCGGCGTCGCAGCCGTCACCGACATCGGTGTTGCCGTCGTCGCACGTCTCGCCGGCGTCGATCACCGAGTCGCCGCAGCCGGGCCGGGGCTCCGTGCTGCTGCTCGTCGTGTCGGGCTCGGTCGTCGACGTCGTGGTCGACGTCGATTCCGGCTCGGTCGTCGACGTCGACGTCGACGTCGTCGGCTCGGGTTCGCCGGTCGTGCTCGTGGTCGTGGTCGTGGGCGCACCCGTCGTCGGCACCGGCTCGCCGGTGGAGCTCTCGCTCGTCGAGCTCGCGCTCGTCGAACTCGTGTCGGGCTCGTCCTGCGTCGCGGAGGACGTGTCGTCGCTGCACGCGGCGAGCATGAACGCGGCGCCGGAGAAGAGCGCAGGAAGCCAGGCGAAGGGGCGCTTGCTCGATTGCATCCGCGAGCGACGATACGCCATCCTCGCCCGGCGGCGGGGCTCGTCCGCGTCGCTCGAGGATGGGCAGGTCACAAGCGACCCGACCGCGACGACCGGGCCCGGCCGGCGCCGATCGGCGGCCCACGAGCCGGAGCGACCGGTCTGCCCGTCGAGCGCGACCGGTTCGTCCGCGATCGCCGGGCGGCGTGGACGCGCGCCTCTCCCGGTCGAGTTCGCCGCGCCCGCTCGCGGGCGCGACCTCGCCCTGCTGTCCCCGGCGACATGTGATGGACGTCCGCGCTGCGATTGGTGCGTGCGCCGAGGGGCTACCTGCCGCCACGGGCGGAACACGGAACGGCGGCGGCGACGAAAATTTTCGCGGTCGATGACGGAAACTCAGCGCGGCCGGGGACGAGCTTCGGTGGAGGTCACGCTCGTGCAGTTCGCCGCTCCCACCACCGTCCTCATCACCCTCGCCCTCGCCGCCTGCGTCCCGTCGATCGTCGTCGGCGACCATCCCCAGGACACCGGCAGCCCCGAGGGCTCGAGCGGCGGCTCGACCGACGCCACGCCGACCACGAGCGCGAGCAGCGGCGAATCGGAGCCTGGCGTGTGCGGCGACGGCGTGGTCGATGCCGGCGAGCGCTGCGACGACGGCAACGACGAAGCGAACGACGGCTGCGACGGCGCGTGCCAGCGCAGCGGGCGGGTCGTCTGGAGCATCGAGCTCGCCGGCATCGACGCCGTGGCGGACCTCGACCTCGACCCGGCCGGCCGGATCCTCGTCAACGGGTGGGGCGGCGACACGGCCCATCTCCTGGCCTTCGCACCCGACGGCACCGAGCTGTGGCGGCGAACGATCGCCGACCCCGGCGAGCTCGCCATCGACGTCGGCGGGCGGATCTTCATCGCCGGCATCGCCGGGACCCTGCAGGCGTTCTCCTCCGAGATGAAGTCGTTGTGGTCCCTCGACATCGACGGCGGCTTCGCCGGTCTCGCGCTGGGCCCCGACGCCGTCTACTCGGCCGCGCACAGCGGTGGGGACAAGGTGCAGGTCACCGTCCGGCGTCACGATCCCGCCACCGGCGAGATCGTGTGGGTGACCGCGACGCCGCCCGGACAATCGGTCCTCTGCGACGATCTCGCCGTCATCGGCGAGCAGGTCGTCTCTGTCGGCAAGCTGGACCCGGAGCTCGCGGAGGGTGATGCGCTCGTCGTCGCCTTCGGCCCGGACGGCGCCGATCCCTGGGCCGAGCAATTCCCCGGCGCTGCGACTCAGTGGAGCGGGGCGGCGCCTATCGGCGCGAGCGAGCTCGTGATCGCCGGCAACAGCCCCGACAACAAATTCGTCCTCCGCCGGCTCGGCCCCGACAACGAGCAGATCTGGACCTCGCCCCGGGCTCGTGGCCCACGCGCGTCGCAGTGGGTCCAGGAGAGCAGATCGCCGTCGTCGGCGGTGACCTCACCGGCGACAACGAGAGCGTCGTCCGTGTCCACGACGCCGCAGGCGCCCTGCTGTGGTCGTCGGTGCTCGAGAAGCCGGAAGACGTGGTGGACGACCGCGCCGTCGCTGCCGCCTTCAGCCCCGACGCCCTCTTCGTCGCCGGCAACTTCTTCTCCGGGGCGGACCAAGCCGACATCAACCAGGCCTGGCTCCGCCGGTTCGCGCTCGATTGATGGGACCGAATGGCACGGTAGGACCCTCCCGGGTCGACATAGTACAAAGCCACGCTCGCTGTGCTGTCGCGCTGGCGCCGGCGCGCGATTTCATCTACAGCGAGACAGCCGAACGCGCGCGCTCGGGGGATTCCAATGGCGGGAGACACGACCGTACACACCGACTTCGCCGTCGCCTTTATCGACGGCTTGACCTTCGTCGACAACGACGGCGTCCGCCTCACGACCCGGGTCGTCACGCTGGGCGACCTTCGAATCGAGTCCGGGGCCGTGGCGCTCGGTGATGCCTTCACGGGCCTCGCCGCCGCGCGTCCGGAGGGCGCGTCGATCCCGAAGGGCAGCTATCCGGTCGAGCTGTCGCTCGTGCGATTCCCGCTCGCCGACGGTCAGGTCGACGTGCGCGTGGCGGCAGCCCGCGTGCGTTTCTCCGACGAGCCGGCCGTCGCGTGGGCCAAGACACTCGGGGCCGGCGTCGACTCGGGCACGTGCGGCTTCACCGACGGCGACGTGGACGCATGGGCCCCCGCCGACGAGGCGGCCTCCGATGAGCTGCAGAACGCCCTCGAGCGCGCCGTGCTCGGGCCATCGGCTCTGGGTGTGCGCCACGTGCTCGGCGGGCGCGTCGTCTTCGCGTTCTCGTCGGGCGACGGCGACGGCGTCTACGGCGGCTGGTGGGGGCTCGACGCGGCGGGCCGGCCCGTCGCGCTGTGCCTGGATTTTGGCCTCCTCCTCTCACCGGTCACGACGGATGTGGCGCTGCCCTGGCCGCTCCGGCGCGGCAGGATCGACCACGCGGCCCTGCAGGCGGCGAAGCTCGGCGCGCGCGTGCGCTGGTTCGCGCCGAAGAAGCTCGTGCTGCGTCAGGGCGGCGACAGGTCGGCGTACGCTCGCTGGAAGCACGACGACGGGACATGGTCGTCGCCGCCGGCGCGATTCGTCGGCTCGGCCTACGCCCCTCCTTGCCTGGAGATCGATTGGGCATCGCGGCCCGCCGGGGCGGTGCCCGTGATTCGAATCGTGGAGCGGGAGGCGCCTCTCACGCCGATCGAGGTCCCGCCGGCGTCTCCTTCGCCGGCGAGATGAGCGGCGATCGACCCGGGTCCCCGCATTCGCGGCGAATTGCCCTCAACGAACCCGCGCCAGCGCGGCTCGAGCCTGCATCAACGGCGCATAATCAGGCTCCGCGGTCGTGACGTAGATCGACTCCGCCCGGGACAACCACTGCGCAGCTTCGTCGGGCCGCTGGCGCTCGAGCGCGAACTCGCCGAGCGCCAGCAACGCGTCGGCGAGCTCGAGGTTGTGCGGCGGCAGCACCGCCTCGAATGCGGCCACCGCCGTCCGCAGCTCGGTCTCGGCCGCCTCGTGTTCCGCGAGCCGCCCGCGGAGTCGGCCCAGCTCGAGCGACAGCCGCCCTCGCTGCCACACGTGCGTCGGATTCTCCGACCCGACGAGCGCCGACCGGGCCTGCTCCAGCGGCTCCAGCGCCTCGCGGTGGCGGCCGAGCGCCGCCAACGCTCGCCCGTGTCGCAACAAGATATCCTGGTACGTGGTGCCGCGGACGTCGGTGTTCTCGTTGATCGCGGCCAGCGCCTCGTCGCGCGCCTTCTCCATCGTCGGCACCTCGCCGGCCGCCGCCGCCGCGACCATGATCCAGGACCGCCCGGCGCTCGAGAAGCTCGCGGGGCTCGCCGCTTGCGCGGCCACGAAGTGCCGCAGGGCCGAGCCGCTGTCGTCGAGGGCGAGCTCGGCGCGGGCCAGGCCGACCAGCGCGGTCATCCGCGCCACCTTGCTCTCGCCGCGATCGACCCGCGTCTGAAGCGCCTGCATCCGCGCCAGCGCTTCGCGGGGCCGACCGAGGCTCGTCAGGGCGTGGGCGAGCATCACCTCGTACATCGCGCCATCCGGGTGATTCGGGCCGGACACTCGCTCCGACCGGTCGATCACCTGATGAAAGATCGGCACGGCCTCCTCGTGGCGGCCGGTGTTCACGTGGTGCGCCCCGAGATTGAACAATGTGCCGATGCCCAGGGGCGTCTCGTGGCGTCCGTGCTGCTCGCGCAGGCGCACGGCCTCCTCCCACTTCTCGCGGGCCTCGGCCCAATCTCCCGCGATCGCATGAATCGCCCCGACGTTGTTGAGGAATTCGCTGTAGTTGTCGACGTCCTGCTCGATCTTCCGGTTCAGCGCCGACATCAGCCGCAGCTCGGTCCGCGCCTGTTCCGGTCGCTTGAGCTGATAGGCCAGGAGGAACCCCCGCCGGGAGCTCGTCACCGCCGCCACCACCTCGTGGCCCACGCCGATCGCCGTCCACAGCGCGTCGTCGAACGATTGCAGCGCCGCCGTCGGCGCCCCGTCGCGGATCTGCAGGCTCCCCTTGCGCAGGTTCGCCTCGGCGAGCAACGGCTCGTACGTCATGGCCTCGGCGTCGGCGAGCACGCTCTCGACGAGCTGGAGCCCGAGGCGGGGATGCGCCGTGTGCTCGTGGACCTCGGCCCGGGCCAGCGTCTCGCGGTGCTGCTGGACCCGCGCGCGCATCAACGCCTCCCCCGGCGGCGGCAGCGTGGCCATCAGCGCCTCGACGTTCGCACAGGTGTCGAGCGGAGGCAGCCCGGCGACCGTCTGGACCATGTCGTCGAGGTTCGTCGCGTCGGCGAGCGCGAATGCATCGACCGTGGCCGCGAGGGCGGCGCGCCGCTGATCGAGGCACGAGGTCCGCAGGTCGAACATGTGCGGCGTCTGTCGCCCCTCGGCGTGCGCGCGACAGGCGTCGTTGCGGAGCTGCACCCAGGTGGCGGCATAGCGCGCGAGCTTCGGCTCGATCGCCGCCACCAGCTCCGCGGCGCGCCCGGGCGCCTTCTTTTGCACCGAGGCACGGACCTCCGCCGCGCGTCCGTCGTCCCACACGCCCGCGAGCTCCGGGCCCGCGTCCGGGCACTGCGGCGTCGCGGCATCGCCCGCGGTGGCGGCCATGCCCGCCACGCCGGCGACCACGGCGGTCGCGGCCAATGCAGCGACGCGTCGGTACGCCGCGCCGGGGTCGCGCTCGAGCGCCGCCAGCAGCTCCGTCATCGCCACGAAGCGATCGCGGGGCGCCGCCATCATGCCGCGGCGGAGCGCCTTGAACACCCGCGACGGCACCGGGCTCCCCGACGGCGCCGGCGCCACGCGCCCGTGCACCACGTCGTCGCGCATCGCCGCGAACGACTCGGTCGAGAACGGCAAGCGGCCGTACAGGCTCTGGTAAAGCGACACGCAGAAGCTGAACTGATCGCTCTCGGCCGTCGCTCGCTCGCCGAGGTGCTGCTCCGGCGACATATAGGCCGGGGTGCCGAGGATCACGCCCATTCGCGTCAACGGGCGCATCAGCAGCGGGGTCGCGTCCTCCGAGCCCCCCCGCGCCCCGGCCAGATCCTCCTCGCGCAGGTCCTCGTCGCTCAGGCGGGCGAGGCCGAAGTCCAGCACCTTGACCTGCCCCTCGTCGCTGATCATCGCGTTCTGCGGCTTGAAGTCGCGGTGCACGAGCCCGGCCTTGTGCGCCGCCGCGAGGCCGCGCCCCGCCTGCAGGTACACCGACAGGACCTCCTTCCACGATCGCGGCTCGTGGGCCCACGCGTCGAGGCTGAGGCCGCGGACGAACTCCATCGCCACGTAGACCGTCCCGCCCTCCTGCCCGACCTCGTGGACGGCGACGATGTTGGGATGCGACAGCCGGGCCATCGCCTGCGCCTCGCGCAGGAGCCGCTTCCGCGCCGTCTCCTGCTCGCGGACGACCTCGCGGTGCAGGACCTTGACGGCGACCTTGCGATCGAGCTGGTCGTCGTAGCAGGCGTAGACGACGCCCATCCCGCCCTGACCGAGGAGCTTGAGCACCGTGAAGCGCCCGAGCTGAACCGGCTGCGCGCGTTTGGGGAACAGCGCGCGCTTCACCAGCTGCTTGCCGAGCGGGTCGCCGGCCTCCGGCGGAGGGGGAGCCGGCGGCGTCATCTCGTTCTCTTCCCCGGCCCGCCCGGACTCCGGCGTCGCCCCCGGCAGCCCGGCCGCATCGGAGCGAGCGGTCGTCTCGAAGCTCGAGCGCTCTTCGTCGGCCTCCAGGGCGCCCGGCTTGCCGAGCAGTTTTCGCGCGGGGGGATTCACCGTCTGGTCGTCCGCAGGAGCAATATGCCCACCACTCGTCCGTACTTTGTAGCCCGCGGTGTGCGATTGAACATAGACGCGTCGCACCGGTATCGTGGCGCGTCCGAACCTGGTCCGAAGTCCGGCGCGGTTGTGCGCCTAAGATCCCCCGTTGCAGCCCTTCTGCGGGCAGCCATCCGATGAAGGCCGAGCGCGGCGGCCGCGAGGTGCATGTGAGTTGCCGCGTGCCGGAGTCTGCCCGGCGACCCGATTGTCCAGGCCCTCCCGGGCACTACTCACCCGTCAGCTCTTCCTCGAGACGACCCGATCTTGACCACCCGTGACGAACTCATGATGCGCCCCTCGATCAAGACCCTTGTCGCCCTGAACCTCTCCCTCGCGGCTGCCTCTGCCGCCTGCGACGACATCGCAGCGGACGACCTCGCCGGTCAGCCGGACGAGCCCGTCTCCTTCCGCTGCGACGACCCGCCTCAGTGCCTCAGCAACTCGCCGTACGTGGGGGACTACCAGTTCTCCAACATCCGGACCCAGAAGGACACCGTCGCCCCCGAGCCTGACGTGAGCTCTTCGGGCCACTCGCGCTGGGACTACGGAATGCTCCAGCTCACCGACACCTGGGTGTCCTTCGATTACCTGTTCCCGACCGCGGAGGGCCGGCTGATCGCGCGTGACTCGGCGGCCGACGCCGAATACTTCGTCGACGAGGCGCTCCAGGCGTTCTTCATGGTGCGGATCTACCAGCCCGGCCCCGGCGCGCAGATCCAGGAGATCCCGATGTGGCTCAAGTTCGACGGCGTCTCGCCGAGCCCGGCCGCGTCGACCTTCGACGTCTGGACATACACGATCGCCGCGATGACCGATCAACCGACGATCGACTACCTCGAGGAGGAGCCGTCTCCCCTCCCGCCCTGGCCGCCATTCGGCGGGCCCTCCCCCTGGATCGGCACGTACCGCTCGATCTGCCCCACATCTCCGGCAGCGGGAGAGAGCGGCAAGGCGCTCGTCCTCAAGCACGCCGTCCTCAAGTTCGACGGCACGGCGGCCTGGCTCGAGGACGGCGCGGGAAATGGGACGCTCGACCTCAAGACCCCGTCCACCTCGGTGATCGCCTGCCAGGGGCACGCCGTCGCCAAGCCGCAGGAGTTCCTGGCGGTCACCCCCAATTCGAACGCCCACCCGAGCGAGCCCGGCGAGCGCAGCTACGGCCTCGCCGGCTACAACGCCGCGATCAACGCCTACCGGGCTTTCTACGACGGTGCCTCGCGGACGCAGCTCGGCGCGGCCGTCCGCTTCAAGGACCTCGCGCACGCCACCCCGTGGTTCGACCAGACCACCGATCTCCCGAGCGCTCCGATCATCGGCGACTGGGAGCCCGTCCTGGAATCGGTGTACAAGGACGAGGATCCGTTCGGCGCCAATTGCTACTACACGGACTCCCGCTTCCCGCAGGGGGTCCATCGCCGCTACGACCCGCCCGGCGGAAACCCCAACCTCCCCGGGTGGAACACCATGTCGAGCTGCGGCGCCACCCAGAGCACCTGGGCCAATTTCGGCCCGGTCGGCGCCTTCGTCATCAAGCACATCATCCCCGGCGGCTCCAGCTCCTCGTAACCGACCCGCGTCCGAAGCTCGGCGCAGAAGTGCGCCTGGGTGCACTTCCGCCGGGCAACCATCGGGTGGGGTCCGAGCGATACGCATGTGAGTTGGCGCGTGCCGGAGGTCGGGTCGAGCGGTCCAATTATTCGAGCCCCCCGGGGCACTACTTCGAAGACACCTGCCCTTCGCCGAGACGAACCCTTATGCGCCCCTCCATCAAGCTCCTTGTCGCCCTGAACTTCTCCTTCGCGGCCGGGTCGGCCGCCTGTGACGAGCTCGCGGCCGACGAGCTCGCCGACCTGTCGGACGAGCCCGTCAGCTTCCGCGACGGCGAGTGCGACGACCCGCCCTACTGCCTCAAGAACTCGCCGTACGTGGGGGACTACCAGTTCTCCAACATCCGGACCCGGGAGGACTTCGCGGCGCCCGACCCCTCCGTGAACTCTGCTGACGAATCGCGCTGGCTGTTCGGGACCCTCCAGCGCGAAAACGGCGCCTGGATGGCCTTCGATTTCCTGGCCCCGGACGCGGAGGGCAGGCTGAGCGCGTACAGCTACGATCTGGACACCAGGGTCGCCATCGACGAGGCGCTCCAGGCGTTCTTCATCCTGAGGATCAAGCACACCGACACCAACCCGCCGACGTACGAGAGCGTCCCGATGTGGCTCCGCCCTCACAGCGTCGCGCCGAGCCCGTCCGCGTCGACCTTCGACGTGTGGACGTACACGATCGCCGCGATGACCGCGCCGCCGACGACCGACTACCCGTCGGCGGGCGTGCCGGCCGACCTCCCGCCCACGGCCGGACCCAACCCGTGGAACGGCACCTACTATTCGATCTGCCCCAGCTCCCCGCAAGAGACCGGCAAGGCGCTGGTCCTGCAGCACGTCGTCCTCAATTCCGACGGCCCGGCGGCCTGGCTCGAGGACGGCGTGGCGAGCGGCTCGTACGACCTCAAGACCCCGTCCACCTCGGTGATCGCCTGCCAGGGGCACGCCTTCTCCAAACCGCAGGAGTTCCTGGCGATCACCCCCAATTCGGACGCAGACCCGGGCGAGCCCGGCGAGCGCAGCTACGGCCTCGCCGGCTACAACGCCGCGGCCAATGCATACCGCGCCTATTACGACGGCGCCCCGCGGACCGTGCTGGGCACGCCCGTCAACTTCAAGGACCTCGCGCACGACCCCCCGTGGTTCGACCAGACCACCAGCGCCCATCTTCCGCCTCACCCGGGCTGGCCGGTCATCGGCCACTACGAGTTCGTCCTCGAATCGGTGTACGACGACGTCGACGCGAACGGAGACGTGCTCGGCGCGAACTGCTATTATACCGACTCCAGGGCGCCGAACGGCGCCCATCGCCTCTACAACCCGCCCGGCACGAACCCCAACCTCCCCGGGTGGAGCAGCATGCCGAGCTGCGGGGCCACCGAGAGCAGCTGGCAATCCTTCGGCCCGATCGGCGCCTTCGTCGCCAAGCTGATTGTCAATATCTTGTGAGCCCCTGGCTCCGACGGCAGGGGCGCGAGGCCGCCCTCCGCCCGACGCCTCGCCCTCGACGAGAATGTCGTGCGAGCCCCCGCATCTGTCCGCCGTGGGCCTCGGCCCTCGCGGCGGGTGCACTATGCGTCGGTTCGCGTGACCGCGGCCGCCCCGAATGCCGCCCCGACCACGAGCGCGAGCGCGTTGCCAGCCGCCCATTGCAACGTGACGGCCGACGATCCAGGAAGCGCGGTGACGGCCCAGCAGCCGACCCACAGGGCGGAGGCCAGGACGCCGCCGCCCACGTACCAGAATCTCCGCTGTCTCGCTCGCATGTTCAGCCCGGTGTACCACGAACATCGAGATCGTCGAGCGCGACCTTCACGCGCGACGGCCCTCGATGGGGCCATCACAGGTCGCGTCATCCAGTCAAACCGTCCTGGAACTCACGACGGCGCTGCACTTCAGCGGAACATTGACCCCGCGCGCGATCTCGCGAATGCTGAACCATTCTCATTCGCCCGGTGCGGCCGCCCGTCGCCGGGCCTCGCGACCCCGCAGGCCCCCGAGCAGGAACTCCGCGGTCTCTGCCACGACCAGGTCGACCGGCGCGCCGGCGACGACCGAGCGGCGGGCCGCATGGACCACGCCGACCATCATCTCGACGAGGCGGCGCACGTCCGCGACGGGGCGGAAGTCGCCCGCCGCGATGCCCTGCTGGACGATGCCGGCGACGACCGCGAACACCGGCTCGAAGCACGCGGCGATCGCCGCGCTCACGTCGTCGGGCAGCATGTTCTCGAGCGCGTTGACGACCGCCAGCCCGTGGACGCCCGGCACCAGCACCGCCAGCTGCCGGCGGACCAGGTGCGCGAGTCGGTCCTCCGGCTCGTCGATGTGCGCGCACTCCTCCACGAGCGCGGCCACGAACGGTTCGGCCTCGGACTTCACGACCGCCACGAGCAGCGCGTCCTTCGTCGGCGCGTAGTTGTAGATCGTGTTCCTCGCGATCCCCGCGTGTCTGGCGATCGACGCCAGCGTCAGCGCCCCGTAGCCCTCCTCCTCGACGGCCTGGAGGAACCCGTCGCGCAGGCGCCTCCAGATCGTCTCGCGGTGTTCGGCGATGGTGGACGCGTCGATCTTGGGCATCGGATCTTCCCGGGCCAGAAGCGTGGCGCAACGCGCCCTAGTCGGCAAAGTCGACGTTCATCGGCCGCACGAAGTACAGCTCCAGCGCGCTTGGGACATCCTCCTGGCGCCGCTTGCCGCCGAGCCTGTGCAAACCCTTGAGGATCAGGTGGGCGATGGGCCCGCTCGGCGTGAACACCTGCGACTTGAACAGCGCGGCCCGTTGATGCTGGCGGGTGAACGCCATCAAACGCGCCTCCCACGTGCGCAGCGCCGTCTCGACGTCGTCCGGATGCCGCGCCAGCAGCCGCCCGAGCAGCGAGCCGCCGGCCAGCCCCATCGACGCGCCCATCCCCGAGTACAGCGTCATGCACCACGCCGCGTCACCCACCAGCACCGTACGACCCGAATGCCACGAGCGCATGATCACCTGATTCACCGAGTCGAACAGGAATTCCTCGGCCCTGTCGAATTGCTCGAGCACGTGCCCCAGGATCTCGCCGAGCGGCTCGGGCCCGTAGGTGCGCCGCAACACGGCCCCGAACTCACGGCGGTGTGCGAGGCGACCTTCGGATGGCTGGAGCAGGCGATCGAAGTGGACCTCGTCGCGGAGCTCGACTTCCTGCGGCGCTTCGACGAGGTCCGCGCCGGAATGCGCGCAGTGGTCGAGATGCCGGACCGGAAGGAGCAAAACTTCATCAAGATCTGCCTGGCCAACGGCGGCAAGCTGTCTGCGCGCAAGCGCGGCTACTTCGCCGAGCTCGACGACGCGACGATCGCCGCGCTGGAGGCGATCGTCCGTGACGCGATGAAGGACTCCATCAGCGAACCGCCGTCGGAGTGATCGCCGCTCCGGCGAGAGCAGAAGCTCGTGACGGCGTCGAGCTCGACGCTGACGATCTCGCGTCGCGCACAGGCAGCGCGATCCGGCCGTCGCCGCTGCGCCCGCGGCCTACGGCGCGTCCAGTCCCGCCACCACGTGGCGGAGCTTGTCGGGGTTGCGGACGATGTAGATCGCCGCGATCCGCCCGTCCTTCAGCTCCAGCGCCGTCGTCTGCAGCACGCGCCCGCGATCGATGCTCGCGAAGCCCGGCAGGCCGTCGATCGTCAGCGGGCGCAGCAGCACCGGCTTCTCGGCGAACTTGCGCCGCAGCCCTGCGTACAGCCGGAGCACGCGCGCGAGCCCGCGGATCGGGTTGCGGAACGCCGGCACTCGCCCGCCGCCGTCGGATTGGATCACCACATCCTCGGTCAGCAACGCCTGCAACGCCTGCAGGTCGCCGTCGCGCGACGCCACGAAGAATGCGTGGGCGATGCGGTCCGCCTCCGCCTGCTCGACCTGATAGCGCGGCCGGGCCGCCTGCACGTGCTTGCGGGCGCGGGACGCCAGCTGGCGCACCGCCGCCGCGTCGCGCTCGAGCGCGGTCGCCACCTCGCCGAGCGCCACGCCGAACACGTCGTGCAGCAGGAACGCCGCGCGCTCGAGCGGCGACAGGCGCTCGAGCGCCAGCATCAGCGTCAGCGTCAGGTCGTCGGCGACATCCGCCTCGGCGGCGACCAGCGGCTCGGGCAGCCAGGCGCCGACGTACGTCTCTCGCCGCGCCCGCGCGGACTTCATGCGATCGAGGCAGAGCCGCGTGACGATGCGGCCGAGATACGCCGCCGGCGCGTCGACGGCCTCCTCGACCTTGCGCCAGCGCAACCACGCGTCCTGAACCACATCCTCGGCCTCGGCGACCGAGCCGAGCATGCGGTAGGCCAGGCGCTGCAGCCGGGGCCGCTGCGCCTCGAACAATTGCATCGTCTCCTCAGTGGGCAGCACTCGGAGGGTCCACCGGATGCGCCGCGCGGAGCCCGACCTGCACGCGGTTCCACACGTTGATCGCGCCGATCAGCAGCGTCAGCTGCACCTGCTCGGCCTCGTTGAACTGCGCCTTCACCAGCTCGTAGTCGGCATCCGGCGCGCCGGTCTCGGCCAGACGCGTCAGCGACTCCGTCCAGGCCAGCGCCGCCCGCTCGCGCGGCGTGTACAGCGACGACTCGCGCCACGCGTTGAGCATGTAGAGCCGCATCTCGGTCTCACCGGCCTTGCGGGCGTCGGTCGCGTGCATGTGGATGCAGAAGGCGCAGCCGTTGATCTGCGACGCGCGCAGCTTCACCAGTTCGATCACGCTGTGCTCGAGGCCGCTCGACTTGAAGCTCGCCTCCAGCGCCATCATCGCCTTGAAGCCCTCGGGTGCGTGTTTGAACGGGTTCTGCAGTCGTGGGGTCGTCATGGTTCGTCTCCCGCGTGCCTCGTGCACGCTCACGGACAGGACGAGATGGGGGTGGCCCGGTGTGACATGGTCGGCGAATTTTTTCGCGGCCCCCCGAGATCTGCGGTCACGACGGAGCCAGCGGCCGCATGGCGGGAGACGGTCGGCCCAGGCTCACACGGCAGCGAACACGCGGGGAGGCCCTCCTTGATGACGAACCGCACGTGCATGCCGTGCTCGACATGAGCGGGCCGCGCGCCTTCCCCGCTCACAGACCGCCGGAGGCCGCGCGGCTGCCGACGCGAGCGGCCTCCCCGTCACGTCCGACGGTGAACCGCCGCGCCTCGCCGCGCCGATGGTCCTCGCCGAGCGGCGAACCTCTGCGACAGGAGCGACAGCGAGGTCCTCGCTCCCCTCGTCGTCGCGATGATCGTCCTCGTCGCGACCTCATCGCCTGCCCCCTCGTCGCGAAGCCGCGCCGCCGACCTCACGCGCGACCTCGCCTCGCCGCGCACGAGCCCGCGCGTGCGCCCTCGCGATCGCCCGATCCGGCCCCGCGGCACGCCCTCGCACGCACCACCCCGCGTGCTACGGTCACGATCGCCAATAGGAGGCACCATGAACACCAAGAAGCAGCCCAGCTTGACCATCAAGACCGGCGTGCGCGCCGGTACCCGTCACGACACCGCCAAGAACTCGATCGGCAACATCCGCTGACCACCCGCCTCGGCGCCGCGACCTCGCGCTGCCGGGGCGCCCTTCGTCCTCCGGGCTCCCCGCCGATTCGTGGGTGTCGCAATTCGCCACAGTCACGCGCCTCGCTGATTCACGCCGTGGTGTCGCAATTCGCCACGCTCACACGAACGACAATCGCGGCACAGCCACGACGCCGGGCTCGCTTCGCAATGCTCACATGTCTCAAAAACCACTTGGGGCAAACGGCGTCGGATGCGCTGTCCTGCGGAGGCACCGGAATCGGCGCTGAGAGGATGCCGGGCACGCCCCGTGCCCGGGCGCTGTAGCGTCGGGCCATGCCAACCAGCCGAGCTTACGCCACGCCGCTCCTCCTCCTCGTCACCGCCGCTCTGGGCGGCTGCCCCGGCGACGACGGCGGCGCCGCGACCGACAGCACCACCACCACCACCACGACCACTACCCTCGACGATACGAGCACCGGCGACAATGAAGGTAGCAGCTCGAGCACCGGCGGCGTCCCGACGACCGGGGGCGACAGCGACGGCGCCCCCATCGACGCGCCCGCCGAGACGTGGACCTGGGTTCCCTTCGCCGACGCCCACTGCGCCAACGGTGACAGCACCGGCATCGCCGTCAACCTCACCGACCGCAGCGATCGCGTGGTCGTCTACCTCGAGGGCGGCGGCGCCTGCTGGGACGAGAACACCTGTTACACCATGAACGCGAGCGTGCACGTCAGCGACGGCTACGGCGAGGCCCAGTTCAAGGCCGACTTCGATCCGCAACTGCCCAAGGTCGCCACCGCGAAGATCTTCGACCGCGGCGACGCCGACAACCCCTTCCGCGACATGAGCTTCGTCTACGTCCCCTACTGCACCGGCGACATGCACGGCGGCGACAACGTCGTGACCTACGGCGAGCACACCACCATGCACGTCGGCGGCGCCAACCTCGTCGCCTATCTCGCGCGGATCGTCCCGACCTTCCCCGCGGCCGAGCGCGCCTACCTCATCGGCGCCAGCGCCGGCGGCTACGGTGCCACCTTCAACTGGTGGCGCGTGCAGCAGGCCTTCGGCGACGTGCGCGTCGACCTCGTCGACGACAGCGGCCCCCCGCTCGACCCGCCCTACCTCGCCAAGGAGCTGTCCGACACCTGGCGCGAGCGCTGGAACCTCGCCTCCTCGCTGCCGCCCGGGTGCGCCGGCTGCCAGGAGACCTTCGGCGCGATCTACGACTATTACGGCGCCAATCACCAGACCCAGCGCTGGGCCCTGCTGTCGTACACGCGCGACTGGATCGTCCCCATCTATTTCGGCTTCCAGATCGAGCAGTTCCCGCAGGCGATCGAGGAGATCGTCCAGACCCACGTCGACCCGTACGAGCGCGCCGGCTACTTCCTCGTCGACGGCGTCGGCCACGTCCTCCTCACCGCGCCGATGCCCGTCACCAGCGCCGGCGTCGCGCTGCAGCCGTGGCTCGCGCAGCTGGTGAACGACGACCCCGCGTGGACCAGCGTCCACCCGTGACCGCCGCGGGCCAGCCGATCGGCTGGCCCTTCGCACATGTCCCGAACGCCTCCTCGATTCACTCAGAACGCGAAGCCGACGCTGGCCCCGTACGTGCGCAGCTGCGGGTCATGCAGCGGAGCCACCCCGCGCCAGCGCAGGCGCGCCCCCGGCCCGCTCGCGGCGAGCCCCGCCTGCACCTCGCGCAGCCGTCGCAGCTGCGCCCCGCGGACGCCCAGCAGCACTGCCCCGGTGACGATGACCGCGCCGCCGATCCCCGCCATCGTCAAGCCGACGCCGTAGCCCTCGCCGAGCGTGAGACCGATGTAGAGCCCGAACCCGAGCGGAGCGAAGCCCACGCCGAGCAGGATCCCCCCGGGCTTCATGCGCCGGCGATACTTGTCGTCGAGGTACTGCGCGAAGCTCTGCACCTCGCTGTCCTCGTCGTCGTCCCCTTCTGCGCGCGCCTCGGCCCGGTCCTTCTGGTCGTCCTGATAGTCGGCCCAGTGCCCGCGCATGTCCTGCCCCAGCGCTCGCCCGACGCGGTCCGCGTATTGCCGCTCTGCCTCGAAATACCTCGCCAGCCGCACGCCCTCGTCCTCGCCGCCCGCCGCCGCCACGGCCTGCGGCTGCGGCCCCTCCGGCACGGAAGCGGCCTGAACACCCAGCGCGAGCAACACGGACAAGTAAGCCATGCGCGACAGCATGCCCCACCACGAGCCCTCGCGCGAGTGCGCCTTCTCCGCAATTCATGACCACGAGTTCGCCGACATTCACTCCACAGGAGGGATACCGCGGTCCGATGATTGACCGCAGTCTTGCGATTGGTGCCACCTCGCCCCGCATCAGAAATCCACCGACCATCGCAGCAAAGACAAACGCCTCGGCGCGCGAGCACGACGCACGCTCGAGCGAGCGGCCGTCGCGAGCGAACTGCGCCGCCGCCCTCGTGCGCCGGCAACCCCGCGCGCACCCGCGAGCACGGCCCTCCTCGCTCCCGGCGCCGCGACCGCGAGCGCGACCGATGCGACGCTCCGCCCGTGCGAGTCATCGTCGCCAGCCCCGGACCCTCACGCCGCGAGCTCCTCACCCTCCTCGGCGGCGCCGCTGTGTTCGCCGCCTGTCGCAGCCGCAGCGCCCCGACCTCCGGCACGCTCGTCAAGGCCCTGCCCACGGAGGCCTTCATCCGCCACGAGCCCTACTCCGTCGAGACGCGCCTCGACAGCCTCCCGACCGATTCGCTGATCACCCCCACCGCGAGCTTCTACGTCCGCAACCACGGCCCGACGCCCCTCATCGCCGCCGACACCTGGTCGCTGCGGGTCGACGGCGAGGGCGTCGCCCGGCCGCTGAGCCTGTCGTACGCCCAGCTCCTGACGATGCCGAGCGTCCGCGCGATCCGCTACCTCGAGTGCGCCGGCAACGGGCGCGCCTACTTCGACGAATTGATGCACCGCCCCGCCGAGGGCTCGCCGTGGCGCGACGGCGGTTACGGGGTGGCCGAATGGGTCGGGGTGCGGCTCGCGGAGATCTTGCACAGCGCCGGGCTGCGCCCGCACGCGGCCTGGGTGACGCCGATCGGCCTCGACGACGAACGCTACGCCCGGCCGCTGCCGCTCGCCAAGGCGCTGGCCGGCGACACGCTCGTGGCCCACACCATGAACGGCGCCCCGCTGCCGCCCGACCACGGCTTCCCGGCGCGCGTCCTCGTGCCCGGGTGGGTCGGCGCCGCCAGCGTGAAGTGGCTCGGCGCGCTCGAGGTCACCGTCCGTCAGCCGTCCGTCAAGATGAACACCGAGGAGTACGTGCTCATCGGCCCGGACTATCCGAAGCCGCCCCCGCCGCTCACCACCGGCGTGGTGAAGAGCGCCGTGTGCCTGCCGTGGCCCGCCGTGCTGCCCCCCGGCCGACAGCCGATCTCGGGCCTCGCCTGGTCACCGTTCGGACGAATCGCCAGAGTCGAGGTCAGCCTCGACGGTGGCCATAATTATCGACCCGCGCGCCTGGTCGGCGACAACCTCCCCCTCGCCGGCGTCCGCTGGCAATTCGACCTCGACGCCGTGCCCGGCGACATGACCGTGACCCCGCGCGCCGTCGACGAGTACGGCAACGGCCAGCCCGACCTCGCCGCGCAGAAGTGGAACGAAAAGGGCTACCTGTTCGCCGCCCCCGTCCCCCACCCGCTCCACATCGTCTGACGACGCGACGCCTGCTACTTACGCCGGCCGCGATTCGCCTTCGCCGTCGCCCCCGAGTCCGACGAATACCCGGCCACGCGCAGCCCGAGGTGCATCGCCAGCAGCGCCGCCGTCTCGATCGCGATCACCGCATCACGCGCCTCGTTCTGCGCCGGGTCGAAGAACACCCCGGTGGCCGCGGAGAAGTCGGTCTTGCGCAGCTTGCAGCCGCGGAACACGCTGCCGTTCAGCGTGCTCCCGCGGAACGTCGCCTCGCCGAGGTCGACCTCGAAGAAGTTGGCCTCGGTCAGCGTGCAGTCGACGAACTCCGCCTTGCGCAGGCTCAGGCGCAGGAACGACGCGTACTGCAGCGTGCACTCGACGAACGCCAGGCTGGCGAACTTCCCCAGCTCGGTCCACTCGATCCCCATCAACTTGCTGCCGCGAAATTGCAGCTTGCCCGCCACCATCCCCGCGACCTTCGCCTGCGTCAGGTCGCAGCGCTCGAACACGCAGTCCTCCAGCCGCACCCCGCCCCAGCGGCTCTCTTGCCCCTTGCAGCCGACGAACCGGCAACCGACGAACTCCTTGCCCCCGAGCTCGAGGTCCTGCAGCTCGAGCCCCGTGAAGATCCGGTCCTCGAAGCTGTCGCCGCGCGAGAGGCTGTCCAGGTCGTCCGTGTCCGCCATGCCGACGCAACGCTGGACCCTCCGCCCGACCAGGTCAAGCGGACCGCCGCGCACATGTCCCCCAAGACATGTCATCCGCCACGACCTGTCCTTCGAGACATCCTCATCCTCGCGCGCGCCCGGTCGTGAGCTTCACCTCTCTCCCGGCGGCGCCGCGTCGCCCGCCGTCCTCGCGCCGGCGCCCGTCCTGCGCTAGCCTCGCGGCGTGTCGCACCACCCCGCGCTGTTCGCCTTCGAGGGCGACTTCCAGACCGACCTCCGCTGCATCCCCATGGCCGTGCGCCACCGACTCGACCTGTGCGGGATCAAGCTCTCGCTCAAGGAGTGGGTCAAGCTCGGCCCCGAGCAGCGCGGCGTCGTCGTCGGCCTGCTCGACCAGCCCGGGCTCGACGGCGCCGAGGCCGTGCGCCGCTTCGACGCCGCCGTCGTCGCCATGGTCGAGCAGCGCATGGGCGAGCCGCCGGCGCGCTGCCCCGTCGATCCCGCCCCGCCGTGGGCCAGCGCCGCGCAGATCCCCGCCGAGGTCGCCGCCAAGGCCGCCGCCGAGGGCATCGCGCTGACCCCGGCGCGGTGGTCCGGGCTCGCGCCGCTGCAGCGCTTCGCGCTCTACAAGCTCAGCCGCTCGAGCCACAAGAACGAGAACTTCGGGCCCGCCTGCCGCGAGTTCGGCCTCCTCGCGCCATGACCGCCGACGACCCGCGGATCCGCAGCGTCTCCGCGGTCGTGCACCGCGGTGGCCAGGTGTTCGCGCGCCACGAGCAGCTCGCCGTCGAGGACCCGCTCGAGATCCGCGTCGCCACCGGCGACGAGCCCGAGCCGCGGCGCCTGGCGATCACCATGCGCACCCCGGGCGACGACGCCGACCTCGCCGCCGGCTTCCTCTACACAGAGGGCCTCGTCACCCGCCGCGAGCAGATCGCCGGCATCACCTGCGACGTCGATCACGTGCGCGTCGACCTCGCCCCCGGCGTGCGCCTCCCCGAAGCTGTCCCAAAGCGCAGCTTCGTCATGACCTCCGCCTGCGGCGTGTGCGGGCGGGCCTCGCTCGACAATCTGCGCGCGCGCCCGCCGGGGCCGCTCACCCCGGGCCGCCCCGAGCTGTCGGCCGCGGTGATCCCCGGGCTCCCGGGCGCGCTGCTGCGTGCGCAGGCCACATTCGCCTCGACCGGAGGGATCCACGCAGCCGGGCTGTTCGACGTGCGCGGTGAGCTTCGTCTCCTGCGCGAGGACGTCGGGCGTCACAACGCCGTCGACAAGCTCGTCGGCGCCCTCCTGCTCGCCGGTCAGCTGCCCGCGCTCGACGCCGTCCTGCTGGTCAGCGGCCGCGCCAGCTTCGAGCTGGTCCAGAAGGCCGTCATGGCCCAGATCCCGATCCTCGCGGCCGTCGGCGCCCCTTCGAGCCTCGCCGTCGAGCTGGCCGAGGAGGCCGGCATGACCTTGCTCGGCTTCGTGCGCGAAGGTCGCTTCACGATCTACAGCGAGCGCCTGCGGATCGGCGCCTGACTTGCGGCGGCGATCACTCCGCGTTTGGGCCCGCGCGCGGAACTCGGTAGATTCGCGAGCATGAGCTCCGACGCGATCGACCAGGCGCTCGCCGCCGGCGGTCATCTGCCTGGCGGCCTGTTGCAGGTCCTGCACGGCATCGCCGACCGCCTCGGCCACATCCCGCCCGACGCGATCGGCCGACTCGCCGCCGCCCTCAACCTCTCGCGCGCCGAGGTCCACGGCGTCGTCACCTTCTACCACGACTTCCGCAGCGAGCCCCCGGGCCGCCACGTGCTCAAGCTGTGCCGCGCCGAGGCCTGTCAGGCCATGGGCAGCGAGAAGCTGGCCGGCGCGCTCGAGCAGCGGCTCGGCTGCAAATTCGGCGAGACCTCGCCCGACGGCGCCGTCACGCTCGAGCCCGTCTACTGCCTCGGCAACTGCGCCGCCGCCCCCTCGCTCCTGCTCGACGGCCAGCTGCGCGGCCGCCTCACCGAAGCGCGCCTCGATCGTCTGGTCGACGCCCTCGTCGCTTCGCCGCAGGAGCGCGCGTGACCCACATCGTCTACGTCCCGATCGACGCCACCGCGCGGTCCGTCGGCGCCGACGACGTCGCCGCCGCGATCGCCCGCGAGGCCGCCGCGCGCGGCGAGCCGGTGCAGGTCGTCCGCAACGGCACGCGCGGCCTGTGCTGGCTCGAGCCGCTCGTCGAGGTCGTCACCCCCGCCGGTCGCGTCGCCTACGGCCCCGTCGACGTCGCCGACGTCCCGGCGCTGTTCGCCGCCGACTTCCTGCGCGGCGGCGCCCACCCGCTCGGCCACGGCCGCACCGACGACCTCGCCTGGCTCAAGGGACAGGAGCGCCTCACCTTCGCCCGCGTCGGCCTCACCGACCCGCTGGACCTCGCCGACTACGAGGCCCACGGCGGCCTCCGGGGCCTGCGCGCCGCCCTGTCCCTGAAGACAGGTTCCGAGATCGTCGAGGAGGTCGTGCGCAGCGGCCTGCGCGGGCGCGGCGGCGCGGCCTTCCCGGCCGGCATCAAGTGGCGCACCGTCGCCGGCGCCGGCGCCGATCGCAAGTACGTCTGCTGCAACGCCGACGAGGGGGACTCCGGCACCTTCAGCGATCGCATGTTGATGGAGGGCGACCCGTACCTCCTGCTCGAGGGCATGACGATCGCCGGCCTCGCCGTCGGCGCCGAGTACGGCTACATCTACCTGCGCAGCGAGTACCCCGACGCCGAGCGCACCTTGCTGGCCGCGCTCGAAGCGGCGCGCGCGGCCGGCTGGCTCGGCCCCGACGTCCTCGGCAGCGGGCGGCGCTTCGACATCGAGCTGCGGCGGGGCGCCGGCGCGTACATCTGCGGCGAGGAGACCGCCATGCTCGAGAGCCTCGAGGGCAAGCGCGGCATGGTCCGGCCCAAGCCGCCGCTGCCGGCGATCTCCGGCCTGTTCGGCAGGCCGACCGTCATCAACAACGTCATCACCCTCGCCAGCGTCCCGATCATCCTCGACCGCGGCGCCCAGTACTACGCCGATTACGGCATGGGTCGCTCGCGCGGCACCTTGCCGTTCCAGCTGGCCGGCAACATCAAGCGCGGCGGCCTCGTCGAGAAGGCCTTCGGCCTCACCCTGCGCGAGCTGATCGACGACTACGGCGGCGGCACCGCCAGCGGTCGTCCTGTCCGCGCCGTCCAGGTCGGCGGACCGCTCGGGCCCTACTTGCCCGCGTCGAAGTTCGACGTCCCGCTCGACTACGAGGTCTTCGCCGCCGCCGGCGGCATGATCGGCCACGGCGGCATCGTCGTCTTCGACGACACCGTCGACATGGCCCTGATGGCCCGCTACGCCATGGAGTTCTGCGCCATCGAGTCGTGCGGCAAGTGCACTCCGTGCCGGATCGGCAGCACCCGCGGCGTCGAGGTCATCGACCGGATCCGCAACAACGAGCGGCGCGGCCCCAACCTCGCGCTCCTGCGCGACCTCTGCGACACCATGACCCACGGCTCGCTGTGCGCCATGGGCGGCCTCACCCCCGCCCCGGTGCTCAGCGCGCTCGAACACTTCCCCGAGGACTTCCAGCGCTGACGCGCGCCGAGGAGGAACTGCCATGTACTCCGTCAAAGAGCCCGACGCGGGCACCCCCGCGCGCACCAGCAGCGAGCAGGTCACCCTCGAGATCGACGGTCGCAGCGTCACCGTCCCGGCCGGCACCTCGGTCATGCGGGCGGCCGCCGACGCCGGCGTGCGCGTGCCGAAGCTGTGCGCCACCGAGTCGCTCGAGGCGTTCGGCTCGTGTCGCCTGTGCCTGGTCCAGATCGACGGCCGCCGCGGCTATCCGGCCTCCTGCACCACCATCGTCGAGCCCGGCATGAAGGTGCGGACCCAGTCCGACCCGCTCGCCAGGCTGCGCCGCGGCGTCATGGAGATGTACATCTCCGATCATCCGCTCGACTGTCTCACCTGCCCGACCAACGGCAATTGCGAATTGCAGGAGATGGCCGGCGTCGTCGGTCTGCGCGAGGTCAGGTACGGCTTCGACGGCGCCAACCACTTCAAGCAGGCCGAGAAGGACACCTCGAACCCCTACTTCGACTTCGACCCTGCCAAGTGCATCGCCTGCGCGCGCTGCGTCCGCGCCTGCGAGGAGGTCCAGGGCACCTTCGCGCTCACCCTGCAGGGCCGCGGCTTCGAGTCGAAGATCGCCAGCGGCAACACCGACTTCAAGAGCAGCGAGTGTGTCTCCTGCGGCGCCTGCGTCCAGGCCTGCCCCACCGCCACCCTCGTCGAAAAATCGATCGTCGAGCGCGGCCAGCCCGACCACAGCGTCGTCACCACCTGCGCCTATTGCGGCGTCGGTTGTTCGTTCCGCGCCGAGGTCAAGGGCAGCGAGGTCGTGCGCATGGTCCCCAACCGCGACGGTCACGCCAATCACGGCCACTCGTGCGTCAAGGGTCGCTTCGCCTGGGGCTACGCCACCCACAAGGATCGCATCACCAGGCCCATGATCCGCGGCTCGATCCGCGAGCCCTGGCGCGAGGTCTCGTGGGACGAGGCCATCGCCCACGCCGCCTCCGAGTTCAAGCGGATCCAGGCCAAGTACGGCCGCGGCGCCGTCGGCGGAATCACCTCCTCGCGCTGCACCAACGAGGAGACCTACCTCGTACAAAAGCTCGTGCGCGCCGCCTTCGGCAACAACAACGTCGACACCTGCGCCCGCGTCTGCCACTCGCCCACCGGCTACGGCCTCAAGACCACCCTCGGCGAGTCGGCCGGCACCCAGGACTTCGACTCCGTCGAGCACGCCGATGTCATCGTCGTCATCGGCGCCAACCCCACCGACGCTCACCCCGTGTTCGCCTCGCAGATGAAGCGCCGTCTGCGGGCCGGCGCGAAGCTCATCGTCATCGACCCGCGCGGCATCGACCTCGTGCGCTCCGCCCACATCGAGGCCGCGCATCACCTGCAGCTGCGCCCGGGCACCAACGTCGCCGTCATCAACGCCATCGCCCACGTCGTCGTCACCGAGGGCCTCCACAATGAGGCCTTCGTGCGCGCCCGCTGCGAGCAGCCGGCCTTCGACAATTGGAAGGCCTTCATCACCAGCCCGCACAACTCGCCCGAGGCCACCGCCGAGCTCACCGGCGTGCCCGCGGAGTCGATCCGCGCCGCCGCGCGGCTGTACGCCACCGGCGGCGACGCGGCCATCTATTACGGCCTCGGCGTCACCGAGCACAGCCAGGGTTCGACCATGGTCATGGGCATCGCCAACCTCGCCATGGTCACCGGCAACATCGGCCGGCCCGGCGTCGGCGTCAACCCGCTGCGCGGTCAGAACAACGTGCAAGGCAGCTGCGACATGGGCAGCTTCCCGCACGAGCTGCCCGGTTACCGCCACGTCGGCGACCCCGCGGTGCGGGCCTTGTTCGCCGCCGCCTGGGGCGTCGACATCGACAGCGAGCCCGGCCTGCGGATCCCCAACATGTTCGACGCCGCCATCGACGGCTCGTTCAAGGGCCTCTACGTCCAGGGCGAGGACATCGCCCAGTCCGACCCCAACACCCAGCACGTCACCGCCGCCCTCGAATCGCTCGAGTGTCTGGTCGTCCAGGACCTCTTCATCAACGAGACCGCCAAGTTCGCCCACGTGTTCTTGCCCGGCTCCTCCTTCCTCGAGAAGGACGGCACCTTCACCAACGCCGAGCGGCGGATCTCCCGCGTGCGCAAGGTGAGCCCGCCGCTGGCCGGCAAGGCCGACTGGGAGACCACGCTCGCGCTCGCCGAGGCGCTCGGCTACCCCATGCATTACGACCACCCGTCGCAGATCATGGACGAGATCGCCCGCCTCACCCCCACCTTCACCGGCGTCAGCTACGACAAGCTCGACCGCCTCGGCAGCATCCAGTGGCCGTGCAACGACAGGGCGCCCGCGGGCACGCCGGTCATGCACATCGACGAGTTCGTGCGCGGCAAGGGCAAGTTCGTCATCACCGAGTACGTCGCCACCCAGGAGAAGGTCACGCGGAGGTTCCCGCTGATCCTCACCACCGGGCGGATCCTCAGCCAGTACAACGTCGGCGCCCAGACCCGGCGCACTGCCAACAATGTCTGGCACGAAGAGGATCGCCTCGAGATCCACCCGCACGACGCCGAGCAGCGCGGGATCAAGGACGGTGATTGGTGCAAGATCGCCAGCCGCGCCGGCGAGACCGTCCTGCGCTGCACGATCAGCGAGCGCATGCAGCCCGGCGTCGTCTACACCACCTTCCACTTCCCCGGCTCCGGCGCCAACGTCATCACCACCGAGAACTCCGACTGGGCCACCAACTGCCCCGAGTACAAGGTGACCGCCGTGCAGGTCAGTCCGACCAGCGAGCCCGCGTCGACCTGGCAGCGCCGCTTCGGTGAATTCAGCGAGCAGCAGGACGCCCTCCTGCCTCCACGCGAACCCGCCCCCCGCTGACGGAGCCACGTCATGGACGCGCACAAGCTGGTCAAGATGGCCAACGACATCGCCACCTTCTTCGAGTCGGACCCCGACCCGGCCGCCGTCACCGACGGCATCGCCGGCCACCTGCGCCGCTTCTGGGACCCCCGCATGCGCCGCGCCCTCGTGCGCCACATCGACGAGCACGGCGGCGAGGGCTGCAAGCCGACCGTGCTCGCCGCCGTCGCCGGCCACCGCGCCGCCCTCGTCCCGCCCGCGAACTGAGCCGCGGCGCACAGCCTGTCCCTTCGGACACGCTCGATCGAACAGGCACAGTCCAGCCGTCCGGCGCTCAGCCTGCCGGCCAGACGAACGGAGCCGCCCCGCGGACCGCGTGGGAGACCCGCGTCGTCGCCTCGAGGTGGCGGAGGATCGCCCGCGCGCGGCTGAGCGGGTGCTCGGGGAAGCGCGCGTCGTACTCCGGCGCCTCGGACTTGTTGTAGACCAGCGGTCCTGGCGGGACCTGCGGGTCCATCGTCCAGCCCACGGCCGTCCGCGGCTCGCCGTCGAAGCGGACCCCCCCCGACAACAGCAGCTCGTCGAGGACGATGCTGTCGCGCACGCCGGTCATCCCTTGCTCCGCGCATTGTGCCTTCAGGACGTAGCTGAATTCGCGGAACGGCAGCGTCAGCGACGCGATGTACGTGCGGCCGTTCGGCTGCTGCGGCGCCTTGAACAGCGTGCGCACCGCGACGAGTCCGTCGACCACGATCGGCTCGACCTCCAGCACCCCGATCCCCGCCTCGCTCGCCATCTTGGCGTAGTACTGCACCAGCTGCGCCCGCGACGTCGGCGACGCCGCGATGTCGGGCGGCAGCGCGTGGTGGTAGAGCCCGATGGCGTCGCCGTGCGGTGACCACCACACCCGCACGTTGCCCTGTTCGCCCTTGAACGTATGACCGGTGACGTCGAAGCTCACCTGATCGAGTGGATTGCCGCCCTGCATGCGCGGGAACGTTACCAGAAGCGCGCAGATCGGGGACCCGCCCACGTTCCGGCCTGCTTGTCCCGAACCGCCGGTCAGCTCGCCGCAAACTCCCCCGCAGCCGTGGCGACCTCCGCGCTCGCGATCGGTTAGCATGCCGCCATGCGTTTGGTTTACGCCCTCGTGCCAGCCCTCCTGATGCCCTCGCTCCTCGCGTGCAGCCCCGAGTCCAAGTCCGGCACCGATACCAGCCCCGGCCCCGAGACATGCCCCTGCATCCCCGACGACGTGGGCGGCGACATGACCCCGCCCTCGCCGGGCACCACCTGCGGCGACGACGTGTGTCCGAAGATCCTCGTCGACGACATCGCCGACAACCAGGGCACCGAGGTCAAGAACCCCGACGCGCTCACCTGCGCCTTCGACGCTCTCCAGGCCAAGACGCCGGGCGTGATCCGCTGGTCCTACAAGCTCAATTATACGCAGTACGACGAGGAGGGCTACATCGTCATCCGCGACGACGGTACCATCATTCGCCGCAATTGGGGCCAGATGGACCTCGACTACATCGCGACCGACTCCCTCCACGGCGAGGCCCCGACCGACGCCCAGCTCGCCGCCTGCACCGCGATGACCGACCTCGTCCAGCGCTTCGAGTGCCTGCGCACCTTCACCATCACCGAGATCGAGATCTGCGACGCGGGCTGGGAACTCCTCGGCGACTGACCGCTCATGCCCTTGAGGACATGCCCTTTTAGGCATGTCTATGCGGCCATATCGCGTCGCTCCGGGAGACGATCGCCAAGACTGTAGCGCCGAGGCACGACCGTCGGCGGAGGCGTCGACGCTCGTGGACGGTGCTCGCTGCGCGCTCGCCGAATGACCCGAGGGAGCCACGCACGCGGGCTTCTGGCGCGGTTGCATTCTGCGCGCGTTTTTGACCCAATGCCCACGAGGCCCCCGATGTCCCAGACGCTCCGCATGCCCTGCGCCCTCGTGCTCGCCAGCCTGGTCCTTCTGTCGAGCGGATGCCTGCGCGACCTGTGGCTCGAGGGACAAAATACTATCCGGACACCGACTCCACGACGTCCACGGCCAGCTCGAGCAGCTGCGCCGAGCTCGACGCCTGCACGACCGACGCGTCGAGCGACCCGAACAGCACCGAGGCGAACCAGACCGCGACCGGCGACCTCACGACCATCACGACAACGGGCAACGGTGCGAGCGAGGGATCGGCCTCGAGCGGCGAGGATGTGCTGCCGGTCGAGGTCGAGGTGTTCGTGAGTCCGTCGCCGATGCTCGCCGCGGGCGAGGTGCTGGTATCTGTCTGGACGTCGCGGCCGGTCGCGTCGATCGACCTTTTTGATAACGGGACACCGCTGGTGGTCGGCGCGGTGCCCGACGAGCCGGTCCACGTGCTCGAGGTGACGTCGGACGACGTGCCCGGCGACGGCCCGCACACGATCCGCGCCGTCGCGCACGCGGTCGACGGTGGGAGCGGCGAGGGCGAGAAGGATCTCATGATCGACGTCCAGCCCGGCGGCACCGACGTGTGGCCGCCCTACGTGAAAGCGGGACCGATCAACGGTTTTACAGGTGCGGTGCTGCGCAAGAACGGGATCGACACCGCGGGCTTCTTCGAGACGAACCAGGGGCTCGAGGCGGTCGCGCTGCGGATCGACGGCGAGAAGGGGCAGCCGGAAGGCGAGCCGATCTTGCTCGGCCCCGTGGCGGTGACCGGCGGCGGTCGCGGACCAGCGATCGCCACCGCCGGCGACGCGACGTTCGTGGCGTGGACGCAGCCCAGCGGCCCGGACACGCGGTGGGCGGCGTCGCGGGTGACGTTCGGCCAGGGCAAGGGGCCGATGTGGCCCGGGCCGCTCAAGTCCACTGTCCACGCCATCGCCGTGGCCGGCGACAAGCTCGTCCTCGCCGGTGCGCTCGCGACCGGCCCCGGTACCCACGACCTCATGGTCTGGTGGATCTCGAGCGAGACCGGCGAGCTCGTCGCGTCGCGCCCGTTCGCCGCGACGGCCGCGGAAGATCCTCTAAACATGCGCGACGAGGTCGCGCGAGGCGTGGCGATCGTCGGCGACGAGGTCGTGGTGGTCGGCGAACACGACACCGAGGGCCTCGACAATGTACCGGTCCGCAGGACCGTGGTCTTGCGCCACAGCCTGGACGGAGAGCCGCTCGGCGAGTGGATCTCGCCCGGCGAACAGCTGGACGAGGACGCGGGGATGGCCATCACGCCGTTGCGTGACGGAGGGTTCGCCGTGGTCGGCTGGGGCCGCGACAAAGGATCGGTCCGCCAGGTGATGATGCGCTGGTTTTTCGGCCCAGGGCGAACCGATCGGTATGCGGATCGAGCCGACGCCCGCGAACGATGCGATCGGCTTCGCGGCCGGCGAAGACCGCGAGGGCAAGCTCGTCATCGCCGGAGTCCGCCAACAGCCGTTGACCGACGCCAACGCCTGGATCCTCGCCGTCTCCGGGCCGGTCGGCGCGCCGGCATGGGAGGTGATCCGCAACGGGCCGGGCCAGGGCCCCGACGAAGCCGCGGGCCTCGCGGTCGACGCGTGGGGTTACACCTACGTCGTCGGCAGCGAGTTCGACGCCTTGCAACCGCGTGCGTTCGCCCTGCGCCTCTACCCGTAGCCCGTCACTGCGGCACGAACACGTCGCACTGCGACTTGATCATCTTCGCCACGGTGGCGAAGTAGTCGCTGTACCCCTCGGCGCAGATCGAGCCGAACAGCGCGTTCGGCTGCATGAGCTCGGTCCAGGTGCGGAGCTCGTGCTCGGTACCCGGATCGTAGCCGCACAGCGCGTCGGGATCGTCGATGTCGGTCGAGATCACGAGGAGGACCACCGCGTCGGCGTCACCACCTTTCGCCTCCAAAAGGGCGTCTCTCCAGTCCTCCGGCGTGCCCGCGCTGTAACTGTCGTAAGTGTCCTGGATCGCCACGACGACGAGGAGCGCATCGTCGCGGAGAAACCCCTCGTTGCACGCGCCGGGCGCATGGTTGATCTCGTCGGCGACGGCCATCATGGTGACCTCCGCGACGTTGTCGGTGCCATTGGTCCCCATCGAGGCGATGCAGGTGAACGCGTCCACGAGGTCGGGCTGACCGGCGGTGATGTAGCGGAGGCCGCTCGCGAGCTCGCACCGCTGGTTGCTCGCGTCCTTCCCGATCGGGTAGGTCATACCTGCCCCGCGGACCAGGTCGCAAGGCTGCGGCGGCGTGCCGCACGGGAACTCGGGGAGCTCCGCGCACACATCGTCACAACCCGCACAGCTCGGATAGCCCCAGAACCCGGCCGTGTTGGCGGACAGGATGTGATAGTCGAAGTCCGCGAACTCGCTCTCGAGCGTGGCGATGAAGCCCGGAAAGCTCGCCTTGAGCCGTTCTTGCTTGGGCCACATCGTCTGTGCGCCGCTGATCGTGAACAGGAAGTCGACCTTGCCCTTGCAGCCGGGCGGAGGCCCGTCGCCGCCGTCGGGCATCGCACCGACATCGGGGATGGCGCTCGAACTGCTCGAGCTCGTCGTGCTCGCCGCAGTCGAGTCCTCACCCATGCCGCTCGACGACGACGTCGACGACGTGGACGCGTCGCCGCCGCTCGACGAAGAAGTGCTCCCCGGCGGCGCCGTAGTGATGCTCGTGCTGAAGCCCGACCCCTGCCCGTCGCCATCGCTGCAGGCGGCTGCGAGCGCGAGGACGGTGAGAGCGAGGCGCCGCATATCCCGGGAAGGATAGCGCCGGCCCCGGCCAAAATCACTCTCGCACCCGCCTCGAGACCCGGGGCATGCAAGGCTACTGAGCCCGCCGTCCGTGGCCATACGGGCACTCGTGGTTCCGTACGCGGCTCGCCGGCCTGTCGGGTGGCGACGCGAGGACTGCCGGTCGCGGCACCAGGCGGCGCGCGCGCTCGACCTGGCGCCTGCGGCGGGCGATGTCACTCGAACGCGGTACACCAGCGGCCGCGCGTCCCTCGGCGACGGTCGACGAGCTGAACGCGCCTCACCTGCGCCGGGCGAGCGCGTCCATCTCCCGCGCCCGCGGGCGCAACGCCTGCCACGCCGCCCACATCCCCGCCGGAAACAGCGCCTCTGCATCGCTGAAGGCCGTCTGCGACCACTCCACCCAAAAGCTGCAGGAGGCATCTCCAGGGAGGTGCCCCGCGCGACAGGCCGCCGCCAGCTCGCGGCAGCGATCGGCGATGTGCCGACACGCCAGCTCGGCCGCCTCGCTCTCCGCATCGACCTCCCCCGGCCGCCGCGCCGCGACCATGTCGAGCTGCTCGAGCAGCGCCCGCGCCTCCGCCCCCGAACTCGCGCAGTAGCAGTAGAACGGCAGCCAGCACGGCGGATTCCACCGGTGAGTGGAATACACCTCCTCGTACTTCGCCCCCGGCAGCGGCCACGCGTCCCAGAAGCGATACGCCGTCGCCCCGACGATCAGCTCCGCCACCGGCCCCGTCAACCCCGGCAAGCGCTCCGCGATCTGCCGCTGCAGCGCCGCCGGCGAGGTGCCAATCGGCTGTCCTCTCGGACATGTCCCATTCGCCATGAGCTCGGCCGCCGTCGCCGCTCCCATCGGGGTCCCTTGAAAAAACTCCGGCAGGAGCACGCGCTCCACCAGCCCGCGGGCCTCGCTCTCGTACAACACCACGTCGCCGAGCACCTTCCACGCGAAAGCGAGCGGCCGCATCCGCGGCGCGCCCGTCGACCCGAGCGCGCACGCGATCGTCTCGTGCTTCTCGCGGTAGATCGCCACGACCTCCTCGCCCCACCAGCGCAGATAGCCGACGTCGCACCCGAAATAGGGGTTGTACGTGTCGACTACCCACTCGCGCACCAGCACCTCGCCGACGCGCATGCGCAGGAAGTAATCGACGTCCTCCCAGCCCTCGTCTCCGGACGAGCGGCGCTCGACCCACGCCACCCGCTCGCCGGCGATCGCCCCGCCGACGACAGTGTGCTCGAACCCATCGTCCGCCACCCATTCGCGCGGTCTGCCGAGACGCGCGCACACCTCGTCGATCGCGACCGCCTGCTCCGCATCGACCTCGTCTTCCCGCTCCGGAAACAGCGCCCGCACGTCCATCACACCGCTCCTCGCCCCATCCGGGCGCGCTCCCGATCCCCCGCCGTCGTCGCCTGATCGTTCTCCTTCATACCGATACACCGACGCTACGCCCCGCCGCTCGCGGACGTCAAGCCGACGCCCGCAGGGCCGACATGGACGTCGGCCTCGCTATGACTCGCGGGCTGCGTCTACAGGCTCGATCGCCGGCGTCTCGCTGCCCTGGGCGAGAGCCCGCCGTCGGCGAAGCACCACCCACCGCAGACCTCGCTCGACGATGCCGAGCGCGAGATACGGCAGGCCCATCGCCACCGCGAAGACCACGGGAAGACTGCCTCCCGCCGCCTGAAGGATCGCGACGATGCCCATGCTGAACGCCGCCATGAACGAGCCGACGAGCATACTCAACACCGGGCGCTCGGTCCTGAGCTCGCGCCAGAACCACAACGTCGGCAGCAACCCCAGCGGCTGGGGACGCGACATCAAGAAACGCGGCCCTCGATCTCGATACGGAAGGCTCCCGGGCTCGAGGTACTCCTTGAGCGGCAGCATCCTCACTCTCCCGTCGTCCAACCCGGCTCGCAGGAGTCTGGATTCTCCTCGCAAGTCTTGTCGACGAGGTAGTTACACAGGATCCCGGCGCCAATCGCACCGAGGCACACGACCGAAATCTTGGGGAGACAGCCGAGAGCCGAGATCGCGCCGCACTTCGTCTTCTCTTCGTGCTTGCCGCGCAAGTCGCCGCAACTGTGCTGCGGTACCTGGACATCGACCGCGAAGATCCGCGCTTGTGCGGCCGCAAACGCGGCGAGCACCTTTTCGACGCGGGCATCCTCGCCTGTGCCCTGCAAGAAGCGGAGGCCCGCGGGCGTCGGTAGCAGCTCTTCACCCGACAACGAGAACAGGACCTCTTCGTTGACGAGATACTCGAGTATCTGCGCGGAGCTCGACATCGCCGTCGTGGTGCGCAGCTCGAGCCGATCCTCTACGCGGCCGGCCGGGTCCAGCGTAGCGAACTGGACGTGGCGGATCTGGGCGATACCCGGTTCCTCGCACATGTCCTCGAAGGGCGTGAGCGGCTGTTCGAATCGCCTCCGGGTCTCTTCGCCGACCTCGAAGCCCGAAGGGGGCACCACGACCGAGGATAAAGCGGCCGTAGCGAGCGCGAGTGTGGTTGCGATGAGCGTGCCTTGCATGGCGCCAATTTTGGCGGCATCTCATGGCGATGCTCGCGCGCCTGGGCCCGTCGCTCCTACAGCGCTGCGCGACCGGGGTCGCCGCGAGCTCGCCGGCCAGACGCCCCCTGCGGCGCCGTCGTGGCCGTTTGCTCGACCGACATCAAGCCATCTCGCCACCGAACACAGCACGACCTGCGTGCGGGTGAACTGCAGCGTCGCGCGCAGCTTCGTGCGTCGACCGCGACTCCACCCGCGCCTGGACAGCCGCGACACCCCGCGAG
>NZ_JAIRAU010000034.1 GCF_020073745.1 Nannocystis pusilla | reverse complement strand
TGCTTCAAGCTGCTGCTGCAGAACCTGTACATGGTGCCGGGGGCGCTGATGATCCGCGAGCTGCGCTTCCGCGAGTTCTCGCTGATCCGCTTCCTCGCCAGCGTGGCCGAGAACGTGGCGCTGCTGGTCGCGGCGCCGCTGGTGGGGATCTGGTGCTTCATCGCCGGGGCGCTCGGTCGCACGCTGGTGACGACCGCGGGGGTGCAGTACTTCCAGCCGTGGCTGCCGAAGCTGCTGTTCGACTGGGCGGCCACCCGCGAGGCGGTGCTGTTCGGGCTCAAGACGTCGCTCAGCCGGATCCTCTTCTTCGTCTACACCGGCCTCGACTTCTACGTCGTCGGCCACTTCTTCGGCCGCGCGGCCCTCGGCCTGTACAAGGCGGCCGCCGACCTCGCGCTCGACCCGGCGCGGATCATCAGCACGGTGGTGGTGTCGGTGGCCTTCCCCGCGTTCTCGCGCGCCCGCGACCGCCCCGCCGCGCTCGCCGAGCAATTTTTGAAGCTGTCGCGGCTCAGCTTCATCGTCGTGTCGGGCTTCCTCGTGATCGTGGTGCCGGCGGCGCCCGACCTGCTGCTGTTGCTCGACGAGCGGTGGGTCGGCGCGGCGGTGGCGGTGCGCGTGCTGGCGATCGCGGCGCTCCTGCGGGCGCTCAGCGCGGTGGTGCCTCCGCTGCTCGACGGGATCGGGCGGCCGAGCCTGACGCTGACGTACATGGCGGTGGCGGCGGTGACGATGCCGCTGTGGTTCGCGGTCGCGGCGATGCTGTTCGGCGACTGGCTCGGCTACGCCTCGGTGGCGTGGGCGTGGGTGCTCGGCTACCCGCTGGCGTTCGCGGTGCTGCTGCGCTTCGCGCTGCGCCACCTCGAGATCGATGTCGGCCGGTACGTCGGTTCGCTGATCCGCCTGGTCTTGTGGACAGGTCTGGCGATCGCCGCGGGGGCGGGCGTGCGGGCGCTCGCGGGCGGCCTCGAGGAAATGCCGCTGGCGCGCGCGCTGGTGACCGCGGCGGCGTCGATGGGGACGTACCTGGCGGCGCTGGTGCTGGCCGAGGGGATCACGCCGCGGTCGGTGTCGGCGGGCCTGAAGCCGCCGCCGCGTGACGAGCCGGCGGCGATCGAGTAAGAGGTGGAGCGGTGGCGCAGCCAGGCGACGACCTCTCGCTCCTCCGCGCCTGGCAGGCGGGCGACGTCGCGGCCGGCCGGGCGCTGGTGGCCCGCCACTACGCGAGCGTGTACCGCTTCTTCTTCTGCAAGGTCAGCGGCGACGCGTGTGAGGACCTGACCCAGGGGACATTCGAGGTGGTGTGCCGGCGGCGCGAGGCGTTCCGCGGCGAGGCGTCGTTCAAGGGGTTCTTGTTCGGCATCGCCCGCATCAAGCTGCTCGAGCACATCCGCGCGCGGTCGCGCCGCGGGCCGACGTTCGACCCGGCCGAGGACAGCGTGGTCGATCCGGAGACGGAGGGGTCGCTGTCGTCGCTGCTCGGCGAGCGGCAGATCGAGCACGTGGTGTCGCAGGCGCTGCGCGGGCTCAGCCTCGACGACCAGATCGTGCTCGAGCTGAAGGAGTACGAGCAGCTGACGGCGCGCGAGCTGGCCGAGCTGTTCGCGGTGCCCGAGGGGACGATGGCGGGGCGGATCGCGCGCGCCCGCCAGCGCCTGCGCGAGGCGACCGAGCGGCTGCTGGCTCGACCTGAACTTCGGGACAGCTCGGTGCGAGACCTCGACAGCGCGATGCGCAGCATCGGCGACAAGATCGACGGCTGGCTGCGCGGTCGACGTTGAGACGGGCGAAACCGCGCGAACTTTTTCACCGATCAAACTCGCCGCAACCAGCACTCGACCGGCGATGAAGCCCGAGCTCCCGCCCCAGTCCTCGCCCGACCCCCAGATCCTGGCGCGCGCGCAGGCCCGCCTGCTCGCCGGCCTGTCGCGCCTCGGCGAGGAGGCCACCGAGGCCGGCCCGTCGCCCACGCACGTGTCGTGGCTCGGCCCGCAGGGCGACTGGGAGGTCGGGCGCGAGCCGACGCCGGTGGCCGAGCGCTACCGCTTCGGGGCGGTGTTCGCCCGCGGCGGGCTGGGTGCGGTGCGCCGCGCGGAGGACCGCAAGCTCGGGCGCACGGTGGCGGTGAAGCAGCTGCTCCGCTTCGACGAGCGCGCGGTCCAGCGGTTCGTGCGCGAGGCGGCGATCACGGCGCGGCTGCAGCACCCCGGCATCGTGCCGCTGTACGACCTCGGACGCGACGAGCAGGGGCGGCCGTTCCTGTGCATGAAGCTGGTCGAGGGGGCGTCGCTCGAGCAGCGGATCGCCGAGGCGTCGGACCTGCGGGGGCGCCTCGAGCTGGTGCCGCACGTGATCGCGGCGGCGGAGGCGATCGCCTACGCGCACCGCGATGGGGTGATCCACCGCGACCTCAAGCCGGCCAACATCCTGGTCGGAGCGCTCGGCGAGGCGGTGGTGATCGACTGGGGGCTGGCCAAGGACATGTCTCAAGGGACAGATTTACCGGCGGACCCGGACAGCGGCGACGGCGTGATCTCCGACCTCACGGCGGCGGGCTCGCTGCTCGGCACGCTGCGCTACATGCCGCCCGAACAGGCGCGCGGCGACGGGGTCGACGCGCGCAGCGATGTCTACGCGCTGGGGGCGGTGCTCTACCACGTGATCGCCGGGGTGGCGCCGTTCCACGACCGCCGCTCGGCGCAGCTGGTCCACGACGTGCTCGCGGGTCGCCCGCGCCCGCTCGCCGAGCTGGCGCCCGCGGCTCCGCCGGCGCTGATCGCAATTGTCGAAAAGGCCATGTCCTCGGAGACAGGTAAGCGGTACGCCGGGGCCGAGGCGCTGGTCGACGATCTGCGGCGGTTCCAGGCCGGGCAGCTGGTCGGGGCGCACGCGTACTCGGCGGCGGAGGTCGGGCGCCTGTGGCTGCGGCGGCACCGGGCGGCGGCCACGGTGGCGGCGGCGTCGGTGGCTGCCCTCGCGGCGCTCGGGGTGGTGGCGTTCGCGCGGGTCCGCGAGGCGCGTGACGTCGCCGAGGAGCAGCGCGCGGCCGCCGAGATGGCGCAGGGTGTCGCGGAGCTGCGGGCGAGCGAGGCCGAGGCGGCGCGCGTGACTGCGGATCGCCGGGCCGACGAGCTGTTGCTGGCGCAGGCCCGCCTGGCGGTCGAGGCCCAGCCCTCGGAAGTGGTACCGTTGCTGGCGCAGCTGCAGCCCGATCCGGCGCGCGACGGGGCGGTGCGGGCGCTGGCGCTGGCGGTCGCGGGACCCGGGACGACGGGGCCGGTGATGCAGGGCCCGCACGAGTCGTTGATCGGCGGCATCCGCCTGGCCGATGGGACATGGATCGGGCGCACGTGGCAGGAGACGTGGCGCTGGCGGCCCGGGGCGCAGGAGGGGGAGAAGCTCGGCGAGGGGACGCTGCTGGCGGCGACGCTCGACGGGCGGACGTGGGCGCAGGTCCGGCAATTGACGCGCGAGTCGGCCGAGGTCTCGGTGTATGCGCCGGACGCGGCCGAGCCGCGGCGCTTCACGGTGAAGACGGCCAAGCCGGCGAGCTTCTATGTCTGGCGCCTGCGCCCCGATGGGGGCGTATTGTGGGCGTGGTCGGTGCTGGGCCAGCCGGCGCTCGAGCTCGACCTGCACACCGGGGAGCAGCGCGCGCTGCCGGACGCGGACGCGCCGAAGGCGGTGGCCGGGGTGTCGCTCATCGGCACGACCGACGGCTCGCGGCTCGCAGGGCTGCGCGACGGGCGGACTCTGGTGGTGTGGGACCGCGAGGCGGGGACGGTCGACGTGGAGCCGTTGGCGTGCAGGTACGCCATCAACCCCAGCTGGACGCCGGACGGCCGCGGGTTCGTGGCCTCGTGCCGCAGCGAGGCCTGCCGGCCGGAGGACGAGTCGCCGGCGTGCGAGCGCGTGTTCGCGTGGACCGACGGCGAGGCGCGCGTGGTCGAGGCGAGCCAGGTGGTCGCGGCGCGCGACGCTCTGGTGTTCATCGCTCACCGCGCCGGGGGGACGATCGCGTGGGCCGAGGATCTGGCGCGGCGCCGGCTGTGGACGCGAGATGTCCGAACGGACAGGTCCGACGATTTCGTGAGCATGGTGTACGCCAGCCCGGACGGCCGGGTGGTTTCGTGGGGCTTCGGCCTCGCCACTGAGGTGATCGACGTCGCCAGCGGGACGCGGATCCATTTGCAGGAGCGGTCGCTGGTCGACAACGTGGTGCTCGGCGACGACGAGCTGCTGGTCCACGGGCCCGGCGGGTACCGGCGCATGAAGGCGACGGACGCGGTGTGGCAGTCGCGCTGGCCGGCGCCGGCCGAGCCGCACTCGGAGGGAAGACTGGCGTCTGCTGGGGGCTGGGCGGTGGTGCGAGACGGGGGCCGGATTCTCCGGCTCGACCTGCGTTCGGGCGCGAAGGAGGCGCTGCCGGCCGCGTGCGGCCCATGGAACGATCACCGGCAGCTCTCGGCGATCGGCGACGACGGACGGGTGCTCGTCGTCGATGTCGGCAAGGACGTGTGCCTCTGGGGACATGGTCGAGCGGACATTTTCGAACTGCGTCATCACTCGGTGCCCGCGGTGGGGCTGGGACCCGACCGGTTCGCGGTCGGGTACGCCGACGGGGAGCTGCACGAGTGGATCGACGGCGCCGAGGCGTCGCGCGTGCTGCCGGTGCGCGAGCACCTGCACCAGCTGCGCTACGCCGACGACGGCAGCGTGCTCGCGGCGCTCGATGGGGACGGCGGCGTGACGGTGATCGATCGCGCCGGTGCGGCGAAGCAGCTGGTGAGCGGGTCCGCGGCCGGCGAGCAGGCGGGCGAGCGCGCGGCGCTGGCGTTCGCGCCGACGGGGACGAGGCTGGCGTTGTTCCGGCACGGGCAGCCGACGGTCGAGATCGTCGATGTCGCGCGCGGCACCACGACTCCGCTCGCCGGCGCGGGCACCAGCAAGGAGGAGTCGGTGTTCACGCCGCTGCGCTGGAGCCCGACGGGACAGGCGCTGGCGGTGCTCGACGGCGACCTGCTGCAGGCGTGGTCGCTGGCCCGCCCCGACGCGCCGGTGCAGGTCGCCGGCCTGCGCGGCGAGGACCTCGAGTTCCTCGACGAGGAGACCCTGGCGGTGGTCGGGGGGGACAGCGCGGTCGTGATCGTCGACCTCGCCACCGGTGTCCACGCGCCGATGCGCCCGGCCACGGGCGGGCGCGTGCGGCCGCAGCTCGCCGCGGTCGAGGGCGGGCTGGTGCTGCTGGCGGGCACCGGCGAGGTGCTGCAGTTCACCGACCGGCTGCCGGCCGCGGGCGCGCCGCTGCACGCGTGGCTGCGCGCGGCGGCTGGCGACAAAGACATGCCCTGAAGGACATGTTTGTTCGCGTGCCGCGAGCGCGTATTCTTGCCGTCGGAGCGAATGAGGTGTCCTCCCTCCGGGAGACCATGGTGATTGATGGGTCGTACCGGAGGAATCTGGGCACTAGACTGCGCAGCCGGCCCGCGAGCCCGTGCATGGCCGTCAGGGCCGCCTGGACGCGTGAGAGGGCCCGGTGATAGGTTGGGCCGGGCATCCGCGGTGACGGGGCGACGTGACAGCGCTTGAATCGTGGGTGCACGGGGAGGACAGGTTGATGACGAGAGTCTCTTGGATGTTCGGGAGTGTGGCGGTGGCGATGCTCGGGGTGGTCGGGGACGCGAGCGCGTTGCCGGACCGCGAGTGGGGCACGTACTACGGCGGGAGCAGCGGCGAGTCGGCCCCGGGTGTGGTCTTCGACAATTTCGGCTATCTGATCGTGGTCGGCTCGACGTCGTCGAGCGCGGGGATGGCGACGAGCGGGGCGTTCGACACGACCTTCGGCGGGGCCGTCGACGCGTTCATCTCGCAGTGGGACCAGGCGGGCAGTCGGGTGTGGAGCACGTACTACGGCGGTTCCGCCGAGGATTACTTCCTCGACGCGGTGGTCAACGACGACAACGAGATCTACGCGGTGGGCTCCACGAAGTCGACGAGCGGGATCGCCACGAGCGGCGCGCATCAGACGTCGCTGTCGGGCACCAACGACGTCATGCTGGTCAAGTTCGACGACGCGGGCGATCCGCTGTGGGCGACGTACTACGGCGGACCCGGCGTGGAGGTCGCCGGATCGGGCAACGACCCGGCGGTGTGCGTCGGCGGCGACGGCTCGGTATACCTCGTCGGTTCGACCACCTCGACGTCGCAGATCGCCACGCCGGGATCGCACCAGCCGTCGAAGAGCGGGACGACCGACGCCTTCATCGCCAAGTTCTCGAGCGCGGGCGTTCGCAGCTGGGCGACCTACTACGGCGGCACCGACGGCCACACCATCGCCACCGGGTGCGCGGTCGACAGCGCCGGCAACGTCCTGGTCGGCGGGGAGACGGCCGCGACGAACGGGATCGCCTCCGGCGGCCACGACAACACCTTCAACGGCGGCGCGTCCGACGGCTTCGTGGTGAAGTTCAACGCCTCCGGCGTGCGCCAGTGGGCGACCTACTACGGCGGGTCGGAGGCCGACACGATCGCGGCCGTGAGCCTGGCTCCGTCCGACAACCTGGTGATCGCGGGCCACTCGGAGTCGACGAACTTCATCGCCACGGGCGGGACGCATGACTGGACGCACAACGGCGGCAAGGACGGGTTCGTCGCCAAGCTCAACTCGGCGGGCGTCCGCCAGTGGGGCACGTTCCTCGGGACCGCCACGGACGACTACTTCCACGATGTCGATGTCTCGCCGTCCGGGGTGATCTATATCGCCGGTCAAACCTCGTTCCCCGGGCTGGCGACGACCGACGCGTGGGACGCGACGGTGCTCGGCTGGGAAGGCCTGTTCGCGACCTTCAGCGCCACGGGCGCGCTGGTGTACTCGAGCTACAACGGCGGCAACGGGGGCGAAGGACTGTTCGGCGTCGCGTTCAATTCGTCGGGGGTCGCGGCGATGGTCGGCCAGACCGCCTCGACCGTCGATATCGCCACGACCGGGGCGTTCGACACGGCGCTGTCCGGGCCGACCGACGCGTTCATCACGCTGGTCCGGCTGTTCTTCGTGTGACGGGCCGGACCTGGCGAGCATGTCGTGAAGGTCATGTCATTTACGACATCACCTTCACGACATGTTAATTCGCACAGGTCGACGTCGACGGCCTCGCGCCGCCGGCCTCGCCGCGGGTGTTCAGCGTGAGCTTGCCGCGACGAGCTCGATGGCGTCGACGTGCTCGACCTTGCGCGGGTCGGCGTCGACGGGGGCTGGCCAGGACATGACCTGAAGGACAGGTTCATTCGCACGCCTCGTGGCGCGGATCGTCGGCGTGATCTCGACGCGACGGATCCGCACCGCCGGATATGTCATGAGCGCGCGCTCTTCGACGCGTGCTTTCGGCGTCGGAGCGAACAAGCGGCTACCGCTCCGGCGGGCCCCGGTGACAGGTGCATCGTTGCCGCCGAGCGGGGGTTTGTAGACACCCATCCGGGCAGGAGCCCGTGAAATCGCCGGGCGGCTCAGCGCGGAGAAACGTCACTGCTCGTCGGTCCGGGTCACCGAAAGCGCAGTGATAGGCTGAGCCGGGCGTCCGCGGTGACGGACGCCGTGACAGCGCTTGAATCATGAGGGAATGGGGAGAGCCGGTATGATGACGAGAGTATTTTGGATGTTCGGCAGCGTGGCGGTGGCGATGGTCGGGGTGGTCGGGCACGCGAGCGCGCTGCCGGATCGCGAGTGGGGCACGTACTACGGCGGGACGGGCACCGAGAGCGCCGAGGACGTCGCGTTCGATTCGTGGAACTACATGGTCGTGGCCGGCTATACGACGTCCACCGCCGGGATGACGACGAGCGGAGTGTTCGACACGAGCTTCAACGGGGCGATCGACGGGTTCGTCTCGCTATGGGACCAGACGTCCGGCCGGATCTGGAGCACGTACTACGGGGGGGCCGGTGACGACTACTTCCGGAAGGTGGTCGTCAACGGCGACGACGAGATCTACGCGGTGGGCTCGACGAAGTCGTCGAGCGGGATCGCCACGACCGGCGCGCATCAGACGTCGCTGTCGGGCACCGTCGACGTCATGCTGGTCAAGTTCGACGATACGGGCGACCGGGTGTGGGGCACGTACTTCGGCGGGCCCGGTAACGAGGAGAGCGCGAACCCCGACCAGTCCGTGTGCGTCGGCGGCGACGGCTCCGTGTACATCGTCGGCGCGACCACCTCGACGTCGCAGATCGCCACCGCGGGCGCGCACCAGACCACGCGGCGGGGCACGACGGACGCGTTCGTCGCCAAGTTCTCCGGCGACGGCGATCTCGAGTGGGCGACGTACTACGGCGGCACCGACGGTCAGACCTTCGCCACCGGTTGCGCGGTCGACAGCGCCGGCAACGTCCTGGTCGGCGGCTTCACGTCCGCGACGAACGGGATCGCCAGCGGCGGCCACGACAACAGCTACAACGGCGGCGCCACCGACGGCTTCGTGGTGAAGTTCGACGCCGACGGCGCGCGGCAGTGGGCCACCTACTACGGGGGGTCGGACTACGACCAGATCTTCGATGTCGCCCTGGCTCCGTCCGACAACCTGGTGGTCGCGGGCGTGACGGAGTCCACGAATTTCATCGCCACGAGCGGCACGCACGACATCACGCACAACGGCGGCGGGGACGGGTTCATCGCCAAGTTCAACGCCTCGGGCGTCCGGCAGTGGGGGACGTTCTTCGGCTCCAGCGGGTACGAGTCGCTCTACAGCGTCGATGTCTCGTCTGCAGGGACGATCTACCTGGCCGGCACGAGCGCCGGCGCGGGGCTCGCGACCAGCGGCGCGTGGGACTCGACGGTCGGCGGCAGCGAGGGCCTGTTCGCGTCCTTCAACGCCGCGGGCTCGCTGCTGTACGCCAGCTACAACGGCGGCACGGCGTGGGACGGCGCGTACGGCGTCGCGTCCAGTTCGTCGGGGGTGGCGGTGGTGGTCGGCGGCACGGCGTCCAGCGCCAACGTCGCCACGACCGGGGCGTTCGACACGGTGCTGAGCGGCAGCTACGACGCGCTCATCACGCTGGTCCGCCTGTACTGGGTCTAGCAGTCCTTTCGAGCATGTCGATCAGGGCATGTCTTCGTGAACATGCCCTGATGGTCATGTCGATTCACGCAGCCCGACGCCGATCGTGCCGGCGACACCGCGGGCCTCGCCGCGGCCGATGGGCCGCGCCGGGGGAGCGTGGGCGCGGACGCGCGGGCGCCGGGGGCCGGCGATCGTGGTACGATGCCCGCCGCCATGCCTGCCCCGATCGTCGCCTTCGCCGCCGCCGCCGCCGTCTTCGCCGGGCTGGGGCTGTCCTACGTGTTCTCGACCGACGCGCGCACGCGGCGGGCGCTGAAGAAGCGGGCGGTGACGCCGATCCGCGGGCTCCGCGACGGCGAGGTGGTGCGCGTGCGCGGGCGGGTGATCGCCGGTGAACGCGTGCTCGAGGCGCCGCTGTCCGGCCGCGCGTGCGTGCACTACCTGGCGACGGTCGACCAGCAGACGGGGCGCAACCACTGGCGAGAGGTCGCCCGCGAGGAGCGTCACGTCGAGTTCGCGATCGACGACGGAACGGCGCGGATCGAGGTGAGCATGGGCCTGGTGCGCGTGGCAGTGGTCCGCGACCTGCACACCCGCTCGGGCACGTTCGACGACGCCAGCGAGATCGAGGAGGCGTTCCTGCGCCGCCACGGGCTGCAGAGCACGAACTTCATCGGGCTCAATCTGGCGATCCGCTACGAGGAAGGGGCGATCGAGCCGGGCGAGGAAGTGACGGCGATGGGCCTGGTGCGCGCGGAGATCCGCCACGGCCAGCGGGTGCTGGTGCTCGACGCGCCCGAAGACGGGCCGCTGCTGCTGAGCGACGACCCGCGCGCGGTGACCAGGTGAGCGAGTCGCCGGCGCTTCGTGTTTGATCGTGTCGCGTGCGCGGCGAAGGGCGGCGCGTCGCACACGGCCGTCGCGCTTCACGATTCCCTGCATCGTCCGCGTTCCGCGGCACAGGCGGGAAGGCATCACAGGCCTCGACTGCGCCGCGCCGGGCGTCAGTCTCCGGACGGGGTCAAGAATCGAGCGACGAGGTCGTCGCGGCCGATGGCGGTCCAGGCCTCGCGCGCGAGGCGGAGGTGGCGGTCTCGCTCGTCGGGAGTGGTTGCGAGCGCGGCGAGCCGATGATGGGTGTAGCCGATGGAGTAGGGCTCGGGGATGCGTTGATACTGGCTGAGGGCCTGCTCGTAGCGGAGGCGGGCGGTGTCGTGGTCGGAGCGCTCCCGGGCGATGTCTCCCAGGCTCCTGATACAGTTGGCCTCGCCGAGGAGGGAGCCGACCTTACGATAGAGAGGGAGGGCCTGCTCGATGCGGAGGCGGGCGGTGTCGTGGTCGGAGCCCTCCAGGGCGATGTCTCCCAGGCTCAGGATGCAGTTGGCCTCGCCCACGAGGGAGCCGACCTTGCGGTAGAGAGGGAGGGCCTGCTCGAAGCGGAGGCGAGCGGCGTCGTGGTCGGAGCGCTCCAGGGCGATGTTTCCCAGGCATTGAGTGCAGTTGGCCTCGCCGAGGAGGGAGCCGTCCTTGCGGTAGAGAGGGAGGGCCTGCTCGTAGCGGAGGCGGGCGGTGTCGTGGTCGGAGCGCTGCAGGGCGACGTCGCCCAGGCCCTTGATGCAGCTGGCCTCGCCGAGGAGGGAGCCGACCTTGTGATAGAGGGGGAGGGCCTGCTCGTAGCGGAGGCGGGCGGTGTCGTGATCGGAGCGCGCGAGGGCGATGTCTCCAAGGCTTTTGATGCAGTTCGTCTCACCGAGCTGGTCATTGACCTTGCGAAAGAGGGGGAGGGCCTGCTCGAAGTGGAGGCGAGCGGTGTCGTGGTCGGAGCGCCGCAGGGCGACGGCTCCCAGGCTCAGGATGCAGTTGGCCTCGCCGAAGAGAGAGCCGACCTTGCGGTAGAGAGGCAGGGCCTGCTCGTAACGAAGGCGGGCGGTGTCGTGGTCGGAGCGCCCGAGGGCGATGTCCCCCAGGCGTCGGATGCAGCTGGCCTCGCCGAGTTGGTCGCCGACCTTGCGAAAGAGGGAGAGAGCCTGTTCGTAGCGGAGGCGGGCAGTGTCGTGGTCGGAGCGTCGGAGGGCGATGTCTCCCAGGCTCTTGACACAGTTGGCCTCGCCGAGTTGGTCGCCGACCTGGCGAAAGAGAGGGAGGGCCTGTTCGTAGCGGAGGCGTGCTGTGTCGTGGTCGGAGCGCCGGAGGGCGATGCCTCCCAGACCCAGGATGCAGTTGGCCTCGCCGAGGTGCTCTCCGATCTCGTGATAGAGAGGGAGGGCTTGCTCGAAGCGGACGCGGGCGGCGTCGTGGTCGGAGCGTCGCAGGGCGATGCCGCCAGAGAGCTCGAACCACCGTGCCGCGAGCGCCGGGTCTGGCTCCGACGACGGCTCGCCCAGCGCCGTCAGGATCGACGCGGCTTCGTCGGTGTCGAAGGCATTGAACGCGGCATGTGCGAACCGCAGGCGCAGCGCCGTAGCGTTCTCGGCGTCGTTCGGCAGCGCGGCGACCAGGCCCCGCAGGCGCTCGAGCTCCTCCAGGGCCGTCTCGGGCGGCGGCCCTTCGGCGGCGAGGTCACCTCCGGACGTGGGGGCCTGATCTTCGGCGCTCTCGACGTGCGTCTCGAAGCTGCGCCACGAGTAGAGGTCCGGCATCTGCTCCGAGATCGCGCGGAGCACGTCCGCGTCCGCCACGATCACGAGGGGCCCCGGCACCGTGCGAGAGAGCAGGTCGCGGGCGAGGTTCAGCGAATGCACGGCGGGAGCGAGCGTCGCGCCGATGCTGTACTGCTCCAGGCCCGTGAGGACCACGCCCACCCGCTCATCGGGTGGGAGGGCCAGGGCTTGCAGCGCGTCCCAGGGGCGCTGCGAGGGGCCGAGCGTGACGAATCGCAGCGGGGGCACCTCGTCGTGACCGGACCACGCCGCCAGGCGCGCGAGCAGCTCGTCCCGGGCGGGTCCCATCGGCACTTCGATGAAGATCAGCGTGAAGCGGACCGCGTCCTGGAGGACCAGTCGCAGCGCCTCGAGCCGCCCGTTCTGGTCGATGTCGAGCATCGGGCCTCACGAGGTCGCGGCAGGTGCGGCGCTCCGGTAGGCGCGGGTCCTCCGCGCGAGCGGGTGCACGTCGTACCAGGTCTCGCCGTTGTACTCGAGCACCACCATGCTGTGGAGCAGGGCGTTGCGGGCGGCCTCGTCGAAGCCGACCGGGAAGCAGCTGCAGGCCGCGATCTCGTGCAGTCCCGGGAGGTAGGGCTTGCCTTGCAGCATGCGCTCGTAGCTGCTGACGATGTCCCGCACGCCGGCCTCGATGTCCGCGACGGTGAGCCCCATCGCGGGCTTGAGCGAGAGGGACTCGAGCACGATGCGGAAGAGGTCGCGGATGACGCCCCCGGAGAGCTCGATGGCCCGGGCGAACGCGGCGTCGTCCGCGAAGAGGATCGCGGTGTCGACCCGTTTGGACAGGAGCGACTTCAGCACCGTGATGCCGCGCTCGTGGGGTTTCGTCGGCACGCGTGCCTGGTGTACGGGCACCATCGGCAGGACCTTCACCGTCGGGTTCAGGAACACCTGGCGCAGGCGGGCATGGGCGAAGTGGAGCGACACCGGCACGGTGAGGATGATGTGCGCGCCGAGCCGCTGCACGGTCGGGAGCTGCTCGATGAAGAAGAGGTCGTGGGTGTTCTTCGCGCTCTGATGATCCAGCTCGGCGAAGACGATCTTCTCGAGGTTGTCGGCGACGATGACGAGGTCGTCGATGCCGCCCCTGGCGAGCCCGGCGCGGAGATCGATGAGCAGGTCGGAGAGGTCGGTCATCAGCTCGGTCACGCGCTCGCGCAGGGTCTCGCGCATTCGCTTCTGGAGGCCGAACTCGGTCTTGACCTTGGCCTTGAGCTTCGCCACCCCCACGGGGATCTCGAGATCGAGGTCGACGTCGATGGACTTTAGCCAGCCGCGGACGCTGGCCCACAGCTTCTTCGCGGTCTTCGACGGGCCGAGGAGCGGTCGTAGCAGCGGATCCTCGGCGATGGCGTTGAAGACGGCGACCAGGAACTCGGGGAGCTGCACCGAGTTGATGTCGAGATATTCGAGGGCGTCGACCCACAGCACATGGAAGCAGCGGCCCTCCTTCTCCTTCTCCAGCTCATGCGTGAGCCAGCGGAGCTCGGTGGTCTTGCCGCTGCCGACGTGGCCGCTGAACAGCACCGTCCGGTAGGCCGCCCTCCGCGCGTCACGGATGTCGCCCTCGATCTGGTCGAGCACTCGCCCACCGCGTACGTCGGCGAGGTCGACGCGGAGGCGCTCCAGATCCTTGCCCTTCAGCTCGAACTGGAGGTCACAGGCGGCTTTCATGTCACGGCGACTCTTCGCGGGGATCGGGATCTCGTCGACTAGGAAGTTGTCGGCGTCGGACGGCATGACTGCCGGGCAGCATGCCAGAACTCGCCTGGTGGCGCGAACGCCTGCTCCGCGGGAGGGGAAGCGGACCATTGCTTCACGGATGCCCACTGGGGAGCGCAGCTTGCGCGTTCGGCGTGCGAACGAGCGTCAGTACGAGTTGCAGCCGAGCGTGGTGTTCGCGACGCGGCCGTCGATCGAACCGCTGAAGGACTTCGGGGCGACTGTACCCGCGGCTCGTCGTCTCGCCGACGAACGGATGGTGGCGAGTCGATCGCTTCAGCGGTGCCACGGGCGGCCGCGCCACTTCCACAGGTAGACGGCGAGGACCGCCAGCAGGAGGCCGTTGTAGAGCGCGACGATGGAGAGGATCGAGAAGGTGGAGAACGCGAGCAGCGACATGAGCGCGGTACCTCTGGACGCTGATGAGGTTGAATCGGCGCGGCCTCGCGGGCGCGCGAAGGTTTTTCGCCGGTTCACCCGACGTCGCGTCATGTGCTAAACGCGTGGACGCGATGCTCACGAGCAACCCTCGACCGATCTGGATCGTCGGCGCCGGCGCGGTCGGCCTGCACCTCGCGGCGCGGCTGGCCGACGTGACCGCGGTGACGCTGGTGGCTCGCGGGTCGCGGACCCGCGCGCTGGCCGAGGACGGCTTCGAGGTGACGGGGGCGGAGCAGCGGCGCGCGCGGGTGCCGGTGGTCGCGGCCGAGGCGGCGTGGACGCTTCCGCCGGAGGCGATCGTGCTGGTCGCGGTGAAGGCGACGCAGCTGGCGGAGACGCTGCGCACGCTGGCGCCCCGGATGACGCAGGGGCAGGTGCTGGGGCTGTGTCAGAACGGGCTCGGGGTGGCGGCGCTGGCGGCCGAGCTGGCGCCGGCGACGGCGCGGGTGCGAGTGGCGTGCTGGTTGGGAGCGGGGCTGGTCGGGCCGACGACGGTGCGCGTCGCCGGGGTGTTCCAGCTCGAGCTGGCGGCCGACGCCGAACCTGCTCGTTCGCACATGTCCGAACTGCAAGGTCTGCTGGCGGCGGGCGGCTACCCGGTGGCCTGCGCGACGTCGATCGCGGCCTGCGAGTGGCGCAAGTCGCTGTGGAACCTGGCGGTCAGCGGACCGTGCGCGCTGCTCGACGCGGCGAACGGGGCCATCCTCGACGTGCCCGAGCTGCGCGCGCTGGCGCAGTCGCTGCTGGTCGAGGCGCGCGCGGTCGCGGTGGCCGAGGGGGTGGCGCTGGCCGACGCGGATCTCGAGCGGGTGTTCACCTCGACCGAGAAGACGCGGGCGAACCACAACGCGATGCTGCAGGACCTGCGTCGCGGGGCGGCGACCGAGATCGCGTTCTTGAACGCGGCGGTGGCGAAGCTGGCAGAACGGCACGGGCTGACGGCGCCGACGCACGCGACGGTGGCGCGGCTGGTGGCGGCGCGCGAAGCTCTCGGGCGTGCGGGCTGACATCACGACGCGTCGACGGACGCGATGGTGGCGGGGCACGTCGCGGCGCGGGAAGCTCTCGGGCGTGCGGGCTGACGATGCTCGTGCAGGCGGAGGTCGCTGTAAGTGTCTGCCGCGCGGGGATGACACGCCGTAATTGACGCGAGAAAGCGTCTGTTCGGCGGCCAGCCCTGGCCGTCGAACAGGCGCAGACGACCTGCTCGATGGGACATCCGAACATCGAAGCCGACGACGGCGTGGCGGCCTCTCACGGCTGCAGCCGTGCCAGGGGTCCGGGGAAGGGTCGGCGGCGAATACGAGGCAGGATGGGCGCGAGGAACGAGCGTCCATCCAGACGCTGAACTCGCCGCCGACCCTTCCCCGGACCCCCGCGAGGCGCAGTCGGCAATTCGCGAAGCACGATCCCGAGCCGCCGGGCCGCGGTCTCGCTGCTACGCGGTTTGGCGCGGCCGTGCGAGCACCATCGTCCACGGGAACACGCCGGGCGCCGCGAGGACCTCGAAGTCGCGGGCGAGGAAGCGGTGGAAGCCGGCGCGGCCCCAGTGGTTGACGTGCTCGGGGTCGTTGCCGAGGCGCGTGAGGTTCTTGCCGCGCATGAAGTTGAGGGCGCAGAAGAACGGCTCGCGCGGGACGCTGAGCAGGACGTGCCGGCGGGCCAGGCGGCGCAGGATGGGCAGCATCTGCGCGGGGTCGGGGATGTGCTCGAGCACCTCGAGCATCATGACCATGTCGAAGCTGCGGCCGTCGTCGACCAGCTGGCGGGCGTCGATGACGTCGAGGCGGGCGCGGTCGCCGAGGCGGGCGCGCGCGTCGGCGATCGCACTTTGGGACAGATCGATGCCGGTGAACTCGGCGGCGATGCCGGCCTGCAGCAGGGCCTCGATCATGAAGCCCTCGCCGCAGCCGAGGTCGAGGATCGTGCGCGGGGCGGCCCGGCGGACCAGCGCGGCGGCCTCGCGCTTGAAGCGGGCGATGAGGGCGCGCTGGATCGGGTTCTTGCTCTCGTGCTTCTGCTTGTTGCCGCTGGTCATGCGGGTCCCGGAGGTTCGTCAGGGGCGGCGCGCCGGCTGGTTCTGGTTCTGCGCCCGCGTGACGGTGCGCGCCTCCTCGCTGACCTGGTCGCCCTCGGCGAGGGACACCGGCAGCTGGCGGCCGCTCATCGGCGGGGCGGAGGGCGGGAGCACGGGGCTCGGCTGGGCGTAGATCGCGGCGCGCGTGGCCGCGGGGGCCTCGCGCTCCTCGCGGATCGAGAACACCTCCTGCGAGCGGATGGTGGTGCGCACCAGCAGCTCGCCGAGCAGGCCGACGCCGACGAACTGCATGGCGACGATGGTGAGCAGCACGCCGAGCGTGAGCAGCGGGCGCTCGCCGATCGCGTAGCCGAACAGCCACAGGAAGCTGAGGTAGGTCAGGGTCAGCACGCCGAGGCCGCCGAGGATCATCCCGGGGATGCCGAAGAAGTGCAGCGGGCGGGTGCGGTAGCGGGTGACGAGCAGGACCGTGAGCAGGTCCATGAAGCCGTCGAACATCCGCTTGACGCCGTACTTGCTCTTGCCGTGCTTGCGCGCGCGATGGTTGACGATCAGCTCCTCGACGCGATAGCCGCGGTGGTGGGCGAGGACGGGCAGGAAGCGGTGGAAGCCGCCGTAGACCGACAGCTCGCGCACGCAGTCGGCGCGGTAGGCCTTGAAGCCGCAGTTGAAGTCGTGCAGCCGCACGCCCGAGAGGCGGCTGACGACGGCGTTGAACAGCCGCGACGGCAGGGTCTTGTCGATCGGGTCGTGGCGGGTCTTCTTCCACCCCGAGACGAGGTCGGCGCCGGCCTCGATCCGGCGCACGAAGTCGTCGATCATCGCCGGGTCGTCCTGCAGGTCGGCGTCCATCGTCAGCACGATCTGCCCGCGCACCCGCTCGAACCCGGCGGCCAGCGCCGACGACTTGCCGAAGTTGCGGCGGAAGTGGACCACGCGCGAACGCGGGTCGCGAGCGGCCAGCTCGTCGAGCGCGTGGGCGGAGCCGTCGCGGCTGCCGTCGTCGATCCAGAGGATCTCGTAGGTGCGGCCGAGCTTGACGCAGGCGTCGGTGACCTGCGCGTGCATCTCGGGGATCGACCTCAGCTCGTCGAACAGCGGGATGAGGATCGAGATGTAGGGCTGGTTGCTCAAGGGGATCCTAGCGGCCACCCTCGGGCGCGATCATGGCCTCGGGGCGGACGTAGCGGTCGAACTCCTCGGCCGAGAGCAGGCCGAGCGCGACGGCGGCCTCCTTGAGCGAGGTGCCGTCCTTGTGGGCCTTCTTGGCGATCTTCGCGGCGTTGTCGTAGCCGATGTACGGGTTGAGCGCGGTGACGTTCATCAGGCTCTGCTCGAGGTTGGCGGCCAGCTTGTCGCGGCGCGGCTCGATGCCCTCGGCGCAGAACTCGCGGAAGTTGCGGCAGGCGTCGCCGAGCAGGCGGGTCGAGTGCAGCGTGTTGTGGATGATGAGCGGCTTGTAGACGTTGAGCTCGAAGTTGCCGCTCATGCCGCCGATGTTGACGGCGACGTCGTTGCCGAGCACCTGGGCGCAGACCATCGTCATGGCCTCGCACTGGGTCGGGTTGACCTTGCCGGGCATGATCGAGGAGCCGGGCTCGTTCTCGGGGATGGTGATCTCGCCGAAGCCGCAGCGCGGGCCGGAGGCGAGCCAGCGCACGTCGTTGGCGATCTTGGTGAGGGCGCAGGCGAGGGTCTTGAGCCCGCCGTGGAGGGCGACCAGCGCCTCGTGCCCGGCCAGCGCGGCGAACTTGTTGGGCGCGGTCACGAACGGCAGGCCGGTGAGCGCGGCGATCTGCCTGGCGCTGGTGACGGCGTAGTCCTTGTGGGTGTTGAGGCCGGTGCCGACGGCGGTGCCGCCGAGCGCGAGCTCGTAGACCCGCGGCAAGGCGCTCTCGACGGCGCGGCGGGCGTCGTCGAGCTGCTGCACCCAGCCGGAGATTTCCTGCCCGAGGGTGATCGGGGTGGCGTCCTGCAGGTGGGTCCGGCCGACCTTGACGATGTCGGCGAAGGCGGCGCTCTTGGCCGCGAGGACGTTGCGCAGGGCGTCGAGCCGCGGCAGCAGGTGATGCACGATCTGCTCGGCGGCGGCGATGTGCATCGCCGTGGGGAAGGTGTCGTTCGACGACTGGCCGCGGTTGACGTCGTCGTTGGGGTGGATCGGCTTCTTGCTGCCCATGACGCCGCCGGCGAGCTCGATCGCGCGGTTGCCGATGACCTCGTTGGCGTTCATGTTGGTCTGCGTGCCGCTGCCCGTCTGCCACACGCGCAGCGGGAAGTGAGCGTCGAGGTCGCCGGCGATGACCTCGTCGGCGGCGCGCACGATCAGGTCGACCTTGTCCTGCGGCAGGGTGCCGAGCTCGCCGTTGGCCAGCGCGGCGGCCTTCTTGAGGATCCCGAGAGCGCGGATCATCGGCCGCGAGAAGCGGTCGTCGCCGATGTCGAAGTGGTGCAGCGAGCGCTCGGTCTGGGCACCCCAGTAGCGGTCGGTGGCGACCTGGATGGGGCCCATGCTGTCGGTTTCGGTGCGGCTCTCGGCCTTGTCGCCTGCGGTCATGCGGGGGGCAAGCTAGCACCATCGGCGTCACAGAGGTGGGCCTTTGTCGTCACGACTTGACGGCTTGACCGCGCCCGCGCGGCAGGCGAGGGTCGGCGCATGCGCAAGGTAGTGATCGCCGCCCCGGGCGGGCACGAGCGGCTGACGCTGGTCGACACGGAGGCGCCCCGACCGGCGCCCGGCGAGGTCCGGATCGCGGTCACGGCCATCGGGGTCAACTACGCCGACTGCGTGGTCCGCATGGGCCTGTACGCCTCGGCGCAGGAGTTCGTCGGCTGGCCGATCACCCCGGGCTTCGAGGTCGCAGGGGTCGTCGACGCGCTCGGCGAAGGCGTGACCGACCTCGCGGTCGGGGCCGAGGTGATCGCGGTGACCCGCTTCGGCGGCTACGCGACGGCGCTGTGCGTGCCGGCTGACCAGGTGTTCGCGGTGCCGCCGGGCCTCAGCCTCGCCGAGGCGGCGGCGGTCCCCGCGGTGTACCTGACGGCCTGGTACGCGCTGCACGCGCTGGCGCACGCGCGCGCGGGCGAGTCGGTGCTCGTCCACTCGGCTGCCGGCGGAGTCGGCGGCGCGCTGTGTCAGTTCGCCCGCCGCGCCGGCTGCCGGGTGATCGGCGTGGTCGGCGGAGCGCACAAGGTGACGGCGGCCCAGGCCGCCGGGGCCGAGGTGGTGATCGACAAGTCGCGCGCGGCGCTGTGGCCGGCGGTCAGGTCGGCCGCGCGGGACGGGGTCGACGTCGCCTGCGACGCCAACGGCCCGGAGACGCTGCGCCAGAGCTACCGCCACCTGGCGGCGGGCGGGCGCCTGATCGTGTATGGCTTTCACACCATGCTCCCGAGGACAGGTGGGAAGCCCAACAAGCTGAAGCTGGCGCTGGCCTACCTGCGCACGCCGTGGTTCTCGCCGCTGGCGCTGACCAACGAGAACCGCGGGGTGCTCGGCTTCAACCTGTCGTACATGTTCCACCGCGCGCCGCTGCTGCGCGCGGGGATGGCGGCGATCGCCGACGGGCTGGCGGCCGGCGAGCTGCGGCCGCCGCCGGTGACGACCTATCCCATGGACCAGGTGGCCCAGGCGCACCGCGACCTCGAGTCGGGGCGCACCGTCGGGAAATTGGTGCTGCTGACCTGAGGGACAGGTGTGACGATTGCGGCCGCGGGGCGCGGCGCTAGATCTTGCACCCGCACTTGCACTCGTCGGGCTGGGTCGGGTCGTCGGCGACGCACGGGTTCCAGCCGGTCGGCTTGGGGCCGCACGAGGTGGTGACCTCGATGATGCCGTCGTTGTCGCGCCAGAAGACGGGGTCGGTCCAGCCCTGGCAGTAGCCCTGGTCGACGTACGGCAGCTCGATCGGGTCGCAGGTCTTCTTGGAGAGATCGGTGCCGGGGAGGCAGCGGGACTGCCACGGCGGGTCGTCGCACATGCCGTCGAGCGGGCCCTCGCGGGAGACGGTGAACCACCCGCACACGAAGTTGCCGCCGGCCGCGGCGTTGGAGCAGCTGTTCTCGCTGACGATCGTGCCGCAGAACTCGTCCATGCGCTCGGGACAGTCGAGCGTCTGGGCGGTGCACAGGCACGCCAGCGGACCGTCGCAGTCGCACACGCTCCACTCCGGGCCGAGGTCGGTGGGGCTGTGGGTGAACTGCAGGACCTCGATGTCGCCGTCGTCGTCGCGCCACACGCTGGTGAGGCCGCCGGAGGTCTGCTTGGCGACACAGAAGTCGCGGATGCCGCCGAGGCAGCCCTGGGTGCCGTGGGTGTAGCTGAGGATCTGGGCCCACTTGCAGTCGTTCTGGGCGCACTCGAGCTCGTTGGTGTAGATCGCACACTGCGCCGGCTCGCCGGTGGTGCTGCCCTCGGTCGTGGAGGTCGCGGCCTCGGTGGAGGTCGGCGTCTCGGTGGCGCCGGTGGAGGTCGGCTCGCCCGTGGTGGTGGTGGTGACGGGCGGAGTCGAGGTGCTGGTGGAGTCGGTGTCCGGCTTGGCAGTGGTGGCGTTGCCGTCGTCGCCGCAGGCGAGGACGAGCAGGAGGCCGCACGTGAGTAGGCGATAGGGGGAGGGCATGCCGGCACTATACGCCAGCGCCCCCGGCCGGCGCGAGTACGCCGCGCGGCGCCGAGGCTGCCGCCGCGCGAGTCGAGGATCGAGGCCGCGGCCCGCGAAGTGACAGCGGCGTCAGGTTGGGCGCCGGGCGGCGCGGGCGCGACGACCCTCGCTCGCGCGCCGCGGTAGAGCCCGCGTGCGCGGACCAGGGCGAAGCCGCGCGAAGCTGTCCGAAGAAGCAGCTCGTGCGCGGCGCCAGGCGACGCGCGGCGAGGCGGGTGATGAGATGGCGATCAGGACATGGCGAAAAAGACATGCGGCCGGCGAGCGGCGCGAACGGGGCGCTTCGATCTCCCGGCGCGTCGATCGACAGGCCGGCACGGCGCGGCCGAGAACTTGCGAGGAGGTCGAGACGCGCCGGTCGTGGCGCTCACAGGCAGCGGCACTTGCAGTCCTCGGGCTGGTTCGGGTCGTCGGCGACGCAGCGGCTCCAGCCGATCGGCTCGGGGCCGCAGACGTTGATGACCTCGACGACGCCGTCGACCTCGCGCCAGAAGATCGGGTTCTGCTCGCCCTGGCACACGTTGGGGTAGGGGAGGGCGAGCTTGGGGCAGTCGTCGGCGCCGAGGTTGGTGCCCGGCAGGCAGCGATCCTCGGACGGCGAGTCGTCGCAGCTCGGGTCGGGCGGGCCCTCCTTCGAGACGTTGAACCACCCGCACACGAGGTTGCCGCCCGACGCGGCGTTGGTGCAGCCGGCGTCGCTGCCGATGAGGCCGCAGAACTCGTCCATGCGCCCCGGGCAGTCGAGCGTCTGGGAGGTGCACAGACAGGCGAGCGGACCGTCGCAGTCGCACACGCTCCACTCGGGACCGAGGTCGGTGGGGTTGTGGGGGAACTGCAGGACCTCGATGTCGCCGTCGTCGTCGCGCCACACGCTGGTGAGGCCGCCCGAGACCTGCTTGGGCACGCAGAAGTCGCGGATGCTGCCGAGGCAGCCCTGGGTGCCGTGGGTGTAGCCGAGGATCTGGGCCCACTCGCAGCCGTTCTGGCCGCACGCGCTCTCGTCGGTGTAGATCGAGCACTGCGCCGGCGCGCCGGTGGTGGCGCTCTCGTCGGTGGTGGCGGTGGCGTCGGTGGTCGTCGGTGTGGTGGCGGTGTCGTCGGTGGTCGGCCCGCTCGTGGTGGTGGTCGTCGTGGTGACGGGGGGCTGGGTCGCGGTGGCGTCGGTGGCGTCGGTGTCCGTGCCGGCACCGCCGCCCTTGTTGCAGGCGAGGACGAGCAGGAGGCCGCAGGAGCGCAAGCGATAGGCGAAGGGCATACCTCACTATACGACGGGGGGCCGGGCCGGGCGAATCGCGCCCCGGAGCCGGCCGCGGGCCCGCGGGACCGGCAGGGCTCGCTGGCCGGGGCGAAGCTGCGCGAATCTGGTCGAAAGTTCAGGTCGAGCGTCGACCCGGCGGGAGCGTCGCCCGAGGGTGAGGCGGAGCCGTAGGTCGCGTCGACTCGCGGTCACCCGGACAGCGATCGCGGATCGCCGTCGGCGGGCGACGCTCATGACAGTCTCTCCGCGGGTGAGGCGGTTGTATTCGCAACCGTCGCTCGAATCGCCGGGGTCGCTGTCCCCGCGTCGCCGCGAAGAGGCCCGCGCGGCTGATGGGAAGTCGGTGGTGATCGCGGCGGCGGCGAAGCAGGACCGAATTAAAGAGGATGGTGCTGCGGTGCTCGGAGCGCCGATCGAGTGATTCGTGGAATGGATGGTATGACGAATCGCCTCGTCGTGGCTGGCGACGAGGGGGCGACGCTTCGACCGCACGTTGGGCGCCTGTTCCAAGCGACGTCGACGTCGAGCGCGAGGAGGGAGCGTCGCGGGCTGCTCGAAATGGCCCGGCCGCGGCGCTACGGGTGAACGCGGCCGAGCGCGACGAGGCCGTGCTCGCGGATGCGGAGGTCGAGCGGGCCGCGGACGGCGAGCAGGAGGCGGGCCGCGCCGAACTCCTCCTCGCTGGCGTCGGCGCGGGCGATCGCGGTGCCGCGCACACCGACGAGCAGGGTCGGCTCGGCGATCTCTCGCCGGTGTTCGCCGGGGCCGAGCAATTCGAGGTCGACGTGGGCGCCGTGCATGCGCGCAGGAGCGTCGCCGGGTCGCCACACTTGAGGTCTCGCGGCGACGTCCAGCGTGGCCAGCGCCGCCTCGACATGCAACGGGCGACCGCTGCCGTAGTCGTACAGGCGATAGGTGCAGTCGCTGGGCTGCTGAATCTCGGCGATCAGGAGCCCGGCGCCGATCGCGTGCACGGTGCCGGCGGGGACCAGGACGACGAGGCCGCGCTCGGCGACATGTTCTTCGAGACAGGCGACGACGGTGCCCTCGGCGGCGGCGCGCGCGAGGTCGTCGCGGCCGACGCCGGGGCGCACTCCGGCCCAGAGACGGGCGCCGGCGTCGGCGTCGAGGACGATCCACGCCTCCTCCTTGCCGGGCAACGTCGCGCCCGGTCGCGCAGGGTCGGGGCGATCGTCAGGGTGGACCTGAACGCTGAGCGGCAGCGCCGTGTCGATGAGCTTGGCGAGGAAGGGCAGCGGTCCGCCGAGGACCTGGTCCAGCCGCCGACCACAGGAGAGGCTCTCGTGCCCGGGGAGGGTCGAGAACTCCCAGGTCTCGCCGATCTTGCGCGCGCCGAACAGATTGCGCGCGGCGCCGCTGTCGCTCAGCAGTTCGGCGAGGCGACGTCCGCCCCAGCGGGTCTCCTTGATGGTCTCGGCGCGGAGCTCCGGGCGAAGCAGCGCGGGGACGGCGGCAGTCATGCTCGGAGGGTAGCGCGAGTCGGCGCCGGTCGGGTATCCTGGGGTCGCCGCACCTGCGGCAGGGGGGCCATGTCGAGCCGAGATCGCGGTCACGGAGCAGGACACGGAGATGATTCTCGGGACATGTCCCCAGGGGCAGGGGGCGAGCCGGACGGCGGGCGGCGGGCGGTGCTGAAGCTCGGCATCGGCGCGCTCGGGCTCGGGCTGGCGGCGGTGCCGGCGGCGCCGGCGATCGGCTACCTGCTGTTCCCGAGCGGTTCGAAGGGCGGCGAGGCGGCGTTCCTGCCGGCGGGCAAGCGCTCGGCGCTCGCGGGGGCGACGCCGGTGCGGGTCGACCTGTACGCCGACAAGGTCGACGCGTGGAACAAGACGCCCGACGTGAAGCTGGGCTCGTGCTGGGTGCTCGAGCGCGACGGGGCGCTGCACGCGTTCTCGACGGTGTGCCCGCACCTCGGCTGCGCGGTCGACTTCGACGCCGAGGCGCAGAAGTTCAAGTGCCCGTGCCACCGATCGGCGTTCGGGCTCGACGGCTCGGTCGAGGCCGGACCGTCGCCGCGGCCGCTCGATTCGCTCGAGATCAAGGAGCAGGACGGGCTGGTGGCGATCCGCCTGGTCCGCTACCGCCAGGGCGTGGCGGACAAGGAGCCGGTCTGATGGCGCTGCTCGACTGGCTCGACGAACGCACCGGGATCCGCTCGGCGACCCGCCTCATGCTCGAGGAGGACGTCCCCGGCGGCGCGCGGCTGCGCTACGTGTTCGGCTCGGTGCTGGTGTTCCTGTTCATGCAACAGGTGGTGCTCGGCATTCTGCTGGCGTTCTACTACAGCCCGTCGGCCACCGACGCGTGGGCCAGCACCGCGTACCTCAACGATCAGGTGACGTCCGGGTGGTTCTTGCGCGGGCTGCACCACCACGGCTCGTCGGCGATGGTGGTGGTCGTGGTGCTGCACCTCTTGCAGGTGGTGATCGCCGGGGCGTACCGCAAGCCGCGCGAGGTCAACTGGTGGACGGGCCTGCTGATGGGCGCGATCGTGCTGGCGTTCGCGCTGACCGGCTACCTGCTGCCGTGGGACCAGAAGGGCTACTGGGCGACGCAGGTGGCGACCGGGATCATGGGCTCGGTGCCGGGCGGCGAGCCGCTGCAGCAGTTCGTCCAGGGCGGCCCGGAGTACGGCAACCTGACGCTGACGCGGTTCTTCGCGCTGCACGTGTTCGTGCTGCCGATCGCGCTGGCGGGGCTGCTCGGGGTGCACCTGCTGCTGTTCCGCAAGCACGGGGTGACGCCGCCGGATCTGCCGGAGGCGGAGCTGAAGCGCATGACGCAGCCGTTCTGGCCCAATCAGCTGTTCCTCGACGTGCTGGCGATGGCCGTGTGCGCGGCGGTGCTGGTCGGCCTCACCGTCACGACCCACGGCGCCGAGCTGTTCGCGCCGGCCGACCCGGCCAGCAACTTCGTAGCGCGGCCGGAGTGGTACTTCCTGTTCCTGTTCCAGCTGCTCAAGTACTTCCAGGGGCCGCTGACGATCGTGGCGACGGTGCTGCTGCCGGGCGCGGCGGCGGCCTACCTGTTTGCGCTGCCGTTCGTCGACCGCGCGAAGTCGAGGGCGGTGCGCTCGCGCTGGTCGGTATTGACCGGCGTCGGCCTGTTGATGGCCGGCGTGACGGCGTTGACGGCGGTGGCGATCGTCGAGGACGGCAACAACGAATCGTTCCAGCACGGCGTCGAGCAGGCCCACGCCGAGGCGACGCGGGCGCGCGAGCTCGCGCGAGAGGGCGTGTCGCCGGTCGGCGGCGTCGCGGTGTTCGACAACGACCCGGAGCAGAAGACCCGCAATCTGTTCAAGGAGCACTGCGCGTCCTGTCATACGCTCGAGGGCAAGGGCGCCGAGGAGGCGCCGGTGCTCGACGGCTTCACGAGCCGGGAGTGGCTGGCGGCGCTGGTCCGCAACCCCCGAGACAGGCGCTTCTACGGGGCGACCAAGCACAATACGATGGAGCCGCTGACCACCGAGGCGGCCAGCGACGAAGAATTGGCCGCGGTCGTGGAATACCTGATCAGCCTGTCCGGCGCGAGCGCGGCGGCGAGCGTGGACGCGGCGATGGTCGCTCGCGGCAAGGAGCTTTGGGACAAGAAGCTCGAGTGCTCGTCGTGCCACGAGCTCGAGGCCGGCAAGGACAGCACGGGCCCGACGCTGGCAGGTCGTGGTTCGCCGGCATGGGTCGCGCGGATCATCAGCGACAGCGGACAGAAAGACCTGTACGGCGATACCGCGGAGATGCCGAAGTTCGCCGGAAAGCTGACGCCGGAGCAGATCGACGCGCTCGCGCAATTCGTGACGTCGCGTGGGGCGCGGTGATCAGCATCTCCCTGTAGTCGCGTTCGTGTCGTCCGCTCGCGCCGCGTCCTTCGACGCGGCGGACGAACATTCGACGTCTCGAGATCAGGGTAATTTCGAGCCCGGCGGCGCTGTCAGGCTCGCATCGCCGCGGGGCGGGCGCCGCAGGGCAAATGGCTGAGCTTGTCGCGGCTGCCGCGCAGATCTGGTGTCTCCAGCGACATTCATGTGAATCATCAAAGAGGGCTCCGCATGAAATGTCAATCGTGACGCGCTCGCCGGTCCGGGCGACCTCCGGTCGGCTCGCGCCGGGGCGATGATTCATCGCACTGCAGGTACCTTCGTGGAACAGGGGGAACACGAAGATGCGGAGGTGTCGGCATATACAAGCGATGACGGTGTCGCTGGTCGCATCGGCCTGCGACGCGGTGGACATGGTCGTCCCGGAGGACGTCGGCGACGGGTCGATCCAGATGCGCGCGTGCCACGACAACGGGATCGAGCTGAACGGAACCCGGTTCAATGGAACGCGTTTCAATGGAACTTGGTTCAATGGGATCAGGCTGATCCTGGCCCAGCTCGTCGAGGGGACGACGAAGAAGTCGCTGACCGGCTGGTCGCTGGTGCCGGGCACGAGCGAGCTGCAGGCGTGGAGCAGCGCCGGCGAGCTGCTCCGCGGCGACGAGTTGGTCGGCGCGCGGCTGCACTGGCTGGTCGACGACGGCAAGCAGCAGCAAGAGGTGAAGGTGCGGATCGCCGGGGTGACGCAGAGCTGGGACCGACCTGATATCTATTTTACGGACCTCGACGTGCGCTTCGGCGACGGCGCGTGGGAGTCCCTCTGCACCGACGGCGAGGGCGAGCCGACCGAGGCGATCGTGGTGCCGGGATACTTCGACGCCCAGACGGCCGACTGGCTGCCGGGCGAGCAAGGCGAACTCGCGGTCGCCTGCCGCGGCACGGCCGCCGGCAAGTGCCTCGAATGGGGCTACCGAATGTGGGCGAAGCAGGGCGGCATATCGCTCGCCGATCACTACCGCGCCTGCACCCGCATGGTCCGCGCCGACTACTGCGGCAACAATGTGTCCCACACCGAGAACGGGACGGTGATCGACGTGTCGGACGGGCTGTCGCCGGCGATCCTCGAGCCGGAGACGGACTGGCCGATCGAGGCCAAGTGGGGCCCGCACGGGGCTGTATGCCTCAATCAGCCGCGCAAACTGTCACATTCGCGCGCCAAGGTGATCGCGGAGTGCAAGGCGGCGGGCCGCGGCTCGCTGCCGTACTGCAACCAGAGCGAGCCCGGCGAGCACGGCGGGCTGTTGATGTCGCAGGCGCTGCCGAGCTGACGCGATCGCGGGAGCGGGCCGCCGGCCGCGAACGCGGTGTGGGGGCCCGCGTCCCGGGGGCGAGGTCAGGACGCGCCCGCTGATTCATGCGTCTCCCAGCTTGCGAGGATCGGCGAAATGTCGCAAGTGCAGACGTCGGAGCCTGTCCCGGAGGACATATCACATCAGCGCGCCGGGCCGTGCTCGTGCGCGAGCAACCATTGCCGCGCGGCGGTCCGCCGGTGGCCGTCGCCGAGCACGATGGCGTCGTGTTCGGCCGCGTGCGCCAGCTCGAGCGCCCGCGAGCGCTCCTCCGGCGCGTGGTCCCACAGCGCCTGCGCCAGCGACAGGCGGGTGCGATAGCGGGCCGCCGTGGGGCCGCGATCCTCGCCGAGCTCCTGGGCGCGGCGCAGCGTGGCGAGCCCCCCGGTGATGTTGCCGGCGTCGATGTCGAGCAGGCCGGCGACGCACTGATGCTCGGCGGTGAGGGGGCTGTCGGGGCCGACGATGGCGATCCAGTCGGCGAGCGAGCCGGCCAGCGACTCGCGGGCCTTGTCCCATTCGCCGCTGTCGAACTGCACGAGCGCGAGGTTGGCCAGCGATTGCAGGGCGTAGGGGTGCTGGGCCCCGAAGCCGGCGCTGAAGACCTCGAGCGATTCGCGAATCAGGTCACCGGCCTCGGAGAAGCGCCGCAGCTCCTGCAGGTCGACGCCGAGGTTGCCGAGCGTGATCGCGATGTCGGGGTCGTCGGCCTCGAGGATCGAGCGGCGGAACTGCAGGTTCTCGCGGTGCAGCGCCTCGGACTCGGCGTGGCGGCCCTCGAGGAAGCGCAGCACGGCGAGGTTGTTGCGCAGCTCGCCGACGAGCCGGCTGCGCGGGGCGATCCGGTCGAGCAGGGCAGCTGACCTTTCGGCCATGCGATCGGCGGCGCCGAACGAGCCGGTGGCGTGGGCGAGGACGAAGACCTCCTTGATCATCGCGCGGGCCAGCACCTCCTCGTTGTCGCTGCGGGTGGCCGTGACGATGGCGCGCCACAGCTCCGACTCGGCGGCCATCAGGTCGCCGGACTCGGCCAGCAGCGAGCCACGTCGCAGGTGGGCCTCGGCGAGCACCGCCGGGACGTCGATCGCCTGGGCGTCGCGCACGGCCTCCTCGGCGAGCGCCAGGCCGGCCTGCAGCTGCCCGGAGCCCTCGAGGGCCTCGACCTGGGCCAGCTTGCCGCGCAGCGTATGGAGGCGCGTGGCGACCGTGGGGTCGCGCGGGGCGCCGATGCGCTGCCACTGCTCGAGCAGCTGCGCCGGGTCGCCGCAGGCCGCGACCGGGGCGAGCGAGCGGACCGCGTCGAGGGCGCGGATCACCGTGTTGTGCTCGGCCTGGGCGAGCACGTCGACGCGCGCGGCCAGCTCGGTGCGCCGGCGCTGCAGGCACGACATGCGCAGGTCGAGGACCGCGTCGGACTGCTCGCCGCGGTGGTGGGCCAGGCAGGCCTCCTTGTGCATCGTCTTCCAGTCGTCGACGTAGTCGTCGAGGGCGTCGCGCGCGAGGGTGAAGGTGTCGGGGGCGAACGCGAGGTCGGTGGCGAGGAAGGCGTCGCGCAGCGACCGGCTGCGGGCCTCGTCCCACACGCCGGCGAGCTTGTCGTCGGCGCCGTGGCACACCGGCGAGGCCTGGGAGAACACGAAGGCGGCGAGGCCGAGGCTGAAGGCGGCGATGCCGGCGGCGATCAGGCGCCTGCGCCCGCGCACGCGGTCGAGCTCGGCCAGCAGGGCGTGCATCGACGGGAACCGGTGCGTGGGGTCGCGGGTGAGGCCCCGCATCGTCAGGTCCTGCAGCCACTGCGGCACCATCGACAGCACCGGCGGCGGCAGCAGCTTGCCGAGCAGGACGCTCTGGCGCAGCTCCTCGACGGTCTCGCCGGCGAACGGGCGCCGGCCGAACAGGGCCTCGTAGAGGGCGACGCAGAACGAGAACTGGTCGCTGCGCGCGTCGGCCGGGACGCGCATGAACTGTTCGGGGGCCATGTACTTCGGCGTGCCGACCAGCGAGCCCATGGCGGTGAGCCGCGGCAGCGACGGGCTCGAGCGCGAGGCGGGCGGCAGCGCCGGCTCCGGCAGCGCGCTGTCGGCCGAGCGCGCGAGGCCGAAGTCGGCCACGAACACGCGGCCCTGACCGTCGATGAGGACGTTCTCGGGCTTGAAGTCGCGGTGCACCAGGCCGGCCGCGTGGGCGGCCGCCAGACCGCGACCGGCCTGCGCGAACACCTGCAAGATCTCCCGCCAGCTCCGATCCTGCTCCGAGAGCCATGTCCGAAGGGTCTGGCCCTGCACGAACTCGAGGGCGATGAAGTCGAGGCCGCCCCACTCGCCGACGTCGTAGACCTGGACCACGTTGGGGTGCGAGAGCTGGGCCAGCGCCTTGGCCTCGCGCAGCAGGCGGGCGCGCGCCTGGCTGTGATCGGCCCCGGGGGCGCGCAGCAGCTTGAGCGCGACCTTGCGGTCGAGCGCCTCGTCGTAGGCGCGGTACACCACGCCCATCGCGCCCGCGCCCTGACGTCCGAGCACGACGTAGCGACCGATCCGCACGACCTCGCTGGGATCGGCGACGGCGTCGGAGGGAGGGTCTGCGTTCGTCGTGGACAGCAGCACCGACAGATAACAACACTAGGATCGGATCTCGAGCCTGTGCAAGCGACAGCTGGGAAGTACCCTGGAAACAGGAACGAAGTAAACCCGCGTGGGGTCGGCCCGCCCCGGTGTGGGCGTGACACCGCCATAAGATTCGCGTCAATTACATGGCCCTTCCTGCGATCCGTCGCATTGTTCAGCTGTATGGTGATACGCGCGGGGCTGCTGCTGTGGGCATTCCTCGCTGCTTGCAATCGCCATGACGCATTGGAGGAGACGGCGACGCGCGGCATGGGCGTGACGACGTTGCCGACGGGCGGGCCGTCGGGCTCGTCCGGGCCGACCGATTCGCGCGGGCCGACCGAGGGCGGCGAGACGACGACCACGGGGGCGCCGACGTCGGGCTCCGGCGGGGCGGCCGGGGCGACCGGGGCGGTGGAATCATCGATCGGCGGGACGGCCGGCGGAACGACGAACGCCGGCGAGGTCGACGGAAATTGCGCGCCGAAGGGCTGCGGCGGGCAGGTGCAGGCCTGCGGAGATTGCCTCGACAACGACGGCGACGGCGCGATCGACCTCGACGATCCGGAGTGTCTGTCGCCGTGCGACGCGCGTGAGGACGTGTTCGCAACCGGGAGCGCGGGCGGCAAGTCGTGCGCGCTGGACTGCTTCTGGGACGGCGACGCCGGGCCCGGCGACGACGGCTGCCGCTGGGACCTGCGCTGCGATCCGGCGCGCCCGGGGCCGGGGAAGTGCGCGTACGATCCGGACCGTGATTGCCCGGCGGAGCAGGGCGCGGAGTGCCTGGTCGCGTGCCGGGCGCCGAACGGCTGTGACTGCTTCGGCTGTTGCTCGCTGGCGGCCTTCGGGCTCGATGGCGCCGTGTACCTCGGCGATCCCGACTGCTCGCTGGCGAACCTCGACGAATGTGCGCAGTGCACGAAGAACCCGGGGTGCGAGAATTCCTGCCGGCCGGACCTCTGCGAGGTGTGCTTCGGCGAGTCCGCGCCGCCGCCGGGCTGCGCGGAGGCGGCCTGTCCCGAGGGACAGGAGTGCGTGACGGCGGGCGGCGGGTCCGATTGTGGCCAGGACATGTTCTGCGCGGCCGGCTGCTGCGCGCCGCTGCCGTGGGGGTGAATGCGGCGGCCGGCGGCGGCGGGGCGCTTGCGCGGAGGTGCGCGCGCCGATACGATCGCGGCATGAACTTCGCTTTGTATCGTCGAATCGTCGTTGCGGTGGTGTGTGGGTCGTCGGGCTGCAGCGTGCGCGAGCCGCTCGACAGCGCGAGCGACACGGAGGCGGGCAGCGGCGACGGCGGGGCCGCGAGCTCGTCGACGACGACGACGGGGCCGGACGACAAGCCGGTACCGCCGCCGACCAGCACGACGGGGCCGGACGACACGACCGGGCCGGCGGCGACGACGGTGCTCGACACCGGCGACCCGGTGACCAGCGTGGTGACGTCCGACGCGACCAGCGGCGAGGCGGTGCACGAGTTTCAGGCGCTGCTGGCGGTCTCGACCGTGATCGCGCCCGAACTGCCGTTCCAGTTCATCGCCACCAGCACGTGGACCGGCTGGCCGGAGCCGCACTCGTTGCGCCTGGAGCTGCAGCCGCTGGCGCTCTCGCAGGGCCAGGTGCTGGCGCCGCGCACGCCGGTCGGCGACCCGATCGTGTTCGACGCGATCCCGGTGGTCGACGGGGCGTTCGAGCTCGACATGGGCCTGGCGATGGTCATCGGGGCGGCCAACCCGATCACGGGCGGCGACGTCACGGCGACGCTGCTGCTGCGCGGGTCGCTGGTCGCGCCCGACTTCTACTGCGGGCAGGTCGACGGCGAGATCGTCACGCCGCTGAACGCGTCGGTGGTCGGCTCGACGTTCGCGGCGCTCGCGATCGCCGGGCCGGACGAGCTGCCGCCGCAGGTGATGATCACCTGCGACGGCGAGACGGTCGGCTGAGCGGCGTCAGCTGCTGTGCTGCGGGCTGATGTCGATCTCGGGCGCGCTGCTGAAGAAGTTGTTGAGCCGCGGATCCTGGTAGCGCGCGTAGTCGATCGGCCACGGGGTGGCCTCGACGAGGCCGTCCTTGCTGGTGATCGTGAGGGCCATCGGCCGGACGTCGCGGTAGTTGCTGTCGGGCGGGAGGTCGTCGTTGTCGGCGCCGCCGGCGGAGAACAGGGTGAACAGGCGGATGTCGGCGTCGCTGTAGTGGTTCTTGAAGCCGGCGTTGACCTTCTCGTGGCCGCGGACCAGCGCGTTGCAGCCGATCCGCTGCATGAACTTGCGGAACTGCTGGCGGCCGAAGGCGAACCGCGCCGAGGCCTTCTGCAGCTCGTCGGGCACGATCTCGGCCTTGCTCGGGTCGCTCCACAGCATCTGGAAGCGGATGTCCTCGCGGTTGAGGCTGGCCAGGTCGGCCCACTTGTCGGCGATCAGGCTGTCGCGCGGGATGCCGGCGTGCACGAACAGCATCTGGTCGAACAGCAGCATGTTCGGCATGGCGTCGAAGAAGTCGAGGAAGCGGCCGAACACGTCGGCGCCGAGGTGCGGGGTGAGGCTGTTGATCGCCTCGGCCGGGCGGACGCCGCCGTACACGCGGCCCTGGTACTCGATGTAGTACTCGTGGTTGCCGCGCAGGACGAACACGTGGTCGGGCGCGGCGAGGAAGAGGTTCAAGATCGTGCGCAGGACGCCGTTGTAGCTGAAGCGCCCGCGGTCGATGTAGTCGCCGAGCAAGACGAGGCGGACGTCGGGGTTGTTGTCGGGGTCGGCCTGGAAGCGCCGGACCTTCTCGATGAAGTTGCTCTGGTGGACGGCGGCCTTGAGGCACGAGTAGCAGCCGTGCAGGTCGCCGAGGACGATGAGCTCGTAGCTGCGGCCGGGCTTCGCCGGCAACACGTAGACGTGCTCGTCGAGGAACTCGTCGCCGCCGACGAAGTCGGCGACGCTGGCGCGACCCTCGAGCCGGCCGCGGCCGCGGACGCGGTACTCCTCCCACTTCTCCTCGACCTTGTCGAGCAGCGCGAGGTCGGCGGCGAACTGCCGCTGCAGCTGCGCGGGGTCGGCGGAGTAGTGGTACTCGAACTTGGCGAAGAACGGGTGGTTGTCCTGCGCCGGGACGCTCAGCTGCGTCGGCTCCCGCACCTCGACGCCCACGCTCTCGAGCGCGGCGTCTTCGAGGATCAGCTCGGCTCCCAGCAGCTCGGCGAGGTCGTTGCGGAACGCGGCCTCGTCCGGGTGCACCTGGCCGTCGGCGGCGATGAAGCGGTCGACGACCTCGAGCAGGTGCTGCCGGTTGTCCTCATCGAGCCCCTGGAACATCTCGAAGCAGCGCAGCTTGAGCTGCGAGACGACGAAACGCTGCGGGTCCTCGCCGTCGGCCACGGCCTCGGTCAAGAGGTTCTTGATCTCGCGGTCGATCTCCTGGAACCGCTGGACGTAGTGCTCGTGCTGGTTCTCGATCCGCTCGAACCGCAGCTCGGCGTCGAGCGGGCCGCCGGCGTCGATCCGCGCGGTCACCAGCTCGCGCAGGAAGGCGCGCACGAACGCCTTCTCCCGGATGTCGAACTCGCTGTCGATGTAGCCCAGAGTGGTGAGGTAGAAGATCAGGGCCTCGATCTGCTGCTCGGCGACGGAGGGATCGGAGTGGAGCTGGATCATGGGGCGACCGGCGCAGAATATCCCGGGGCGGCCCGCGCGGCGGACCCGGGTGCTCCCGGGCACGCACGGGGTGAGGGGTGTGCAGATCCGCGCACAGGGCCGCGGGGGGGCTGGCGCGGCGATACGCGGTTCGCCGGCGCGGGCGAGGGAGGAGTGACTTTTCGCCGAGGCGCAGGCGGCGTGGGGGGTGCTCGCTTCGCGAATTGCCGACTGCGCCTCGCGGGGGGTCCGGGGAAGGGTCGGCGACGAGTTCAGCGTCGGGATGGACGCTCGTTCCTCGCGCCCATCCTGCCTCGTATTCGTCGCCGACCCTTCCCCGGACCCCTGGCACGGCTGCAGCCGTGAGAGGCCGCCACGCCGTCGTGGGCTCCGCTGGCGGATGTCCCGTCGCGCAGGTTGTCTGCGCCTGTTCGACGGCCAGGGCTGGCCGCCGAACAGACGCTTTCTGGGGTCATTCACGGCGTGTCATTTCGGGCGCAGACAATCACGGCGACCTCCAGCTGCGGCGCATCGCGGCGGCCTGCTCGCCGGGCTCGCGCGAGGGCTTCGCGCCGCCACCGGCCGCGACAGCTGCCGGGGCGGCGCTGGCGGGCGAGCCGCGGCGCCGCGCGGCTCAGGCGTGGATGGCTTATGGGACATGTTACAAGAGACATGCCGTGTTTGGACCGCCGTACGGAGGTCGAGCGACCGCGCCGTGGTTCGCGTCGAGGCGGGGGCCGCTGGTCGCGGCTTGAGGATGCTCGGGTGTTGCGGGTGCAGCGAGGGGGCATGTCGTGGACGGACCGCCGCGTCGGAGGGTGGCGTGACGCGTCGGGGCGGGGCGATGCGTGGTCGGGGGCTGGCGTGGCCGAGGACGCTCGGGGCGCTGCGGTCGCCGCGAGCGCGTGGGTGATGTTCAGGACATGTCGGATCGGGCATGTCGAGGACGGGAACTTGGGAGCATGTCCGCATGGACATGTGACCGGCCGGGCGGGCTCGCCGCGGTGGGAGGCGATGCGCGGATGTGCGATCTCCCGGTATGGCGGTGATTTGCACGGCCGCCCCCGTGGCAATGCCGGGCCGGGCGTCGCGCCGGGCGCGGGGCAGCGGCGCCGTCGTCCGCGCGCACGGCGGTTGCGGCGGCGATGGCGGCCGTTCGCCGGGAAAACCACGGTGAGCGACCGGGCCGCGGTCGGGGCTCACGACCCGAGGTCTTCATGCTGAGGTCGGGCGGCAAATCTGGTAGCGTTTGCGCCTTGCGCTGCCACGCGTACCTCATACGCAGCGAGCGCTACCTCGACATCGAGGAGGTCTTGCTGCACCAACTGGCCACGGCCAGCCGCGAACAGGTCCTGGACCTGATCGGGCGCGACTTCCGTCGCATCGAGCTGCTGAGCGGAGAGTGGCGCCTGCTGTTCAGCCAGCCGCGCGTCCACGAGGCGTACCGGCCGACGATCGGGACGAGCCAGCGCCGGGTAGCGCGCATGATGGCCGCGCCCGACCAGCTGGCCCCGCTGGTCAACACGCTGTGGCAGCACGAGATCCGCGACCGCTGGCGGGCGATCAGCTTCGGGCTGCAGCACCTGACCTGCGCCCTGCCGCTGGCCTCGGGCCTGGTCGGCGCGGTGTTCGTCGAGGAGCCCGACCTGTGGCTGTCGGCCGAGCCGACGCACGAGATCCTGGCGATCCACCCCGACGTGTTCGCGCTGATCGGGACGCAGATCCGCAAGCTCGCCGAGGAGGGCGACTGGGCGCAGCTGGCCCGCCTGGTCGCCGATCACTGCGACTCGTCGGTCGAGTTCACGAGCGACAAGTGGCTCGGGCTGCGCGAGCAGAGCGCGGTCAAGGCCCCCGCGCTGGTCCGCTACATGGACGGGTTCTTGACGCCGCCCGAGCTGCACGACAGCGTGGTGGCGGCGATGCGGCAGATGCTCGACGCGCAGGTGCAGCCGAGCCTCGACGCCTGGCTCCGGGTCCACGCCGACCGGGCCCACTACGCGCTGGTGTTCCGCGACATGCGGCGCGAACGCTCGCGGGCGTCGGCGCCGCTGCTGGTGGCCGCCGGCTGAGCGCCGCGGCGGCGGGGGCCGCGAATTGAATTTGATTCGCGAGTCGGAAGGCCGGGCGGCCGGCCGACGCAGCGAGCGGGGGCAGCACGAAGGCTTTGCCGGCGGCGCGCGTGCGGGCTTCGTGCAAAGATGAGGCGATGCCGTCCACCGCCGCGCGTGTCCTCGTCCTCGCGCTGGTCGCCGGCTGCGCCGATGACCTGGCCCAACCGACAGGTGAGCCGACGACCTCGGAGGGGTCGTCGACGACGACGACCTCGGGCGGGCCCACGGACTCGACGGCGCCGCCGGTGACGTCGAGCGTCGGCACGACCACGGAGGGCGAGGCGACGAGCGCGAGCGAGCCGACGATCGGCAGCACCACCGAGACGGTCGACGCCGAGCTGTGCCTGCGCCTGGGCGGGCCCCAGGGCGCGGAGGCGCTGGCGGTGGCGATCGCCGGCGCGGTGGTGGCCGACGACCGGATCAACGCCTACTTCCTCAACGCCGAGTTCGACGGCGGCCGCTTCATCGACTGCCTTGTCGACCAACTGGCGACGATCGCCGGCTGCCCGGGCGCGACCTACACCTGCAAGGGGATGACGGCGGCGCACGCGGAGCTCGGGGTGTCGGCGATCGACTTCGCCGACTTCGTGGCCGACGTGGCGACGGCGCTCGACAGCCACCAGGCTGGCTCGGCGCCGCTGCTCACCGACGCCGACAAGGCGGCGCTCACGGGCGCGCTGGCGGCGTTGGAGGCCGAGGTGGTCGAGGACGCCGGGAGCGACGCGACGCTGTACCAGCGCCTCGGTCGCAAGCCGGGCCTGCAGGCGCTGGTCGACTCGTGGCTGGCAGGGGTGCTGGGCGACGCGACGCTGTCGGGGTTCTTCGCCGGCGCCGATGAGGTGCGCTTCGAGACATGTCTCGTGAGACAGCTGGCGGGCGTCGACGGGCCGGCGGTCTACGGCGGGGAGGTGGACCCGCCGCCGGGGCTCGAGCCGGGGGTCGGCGCGGCGACGCCGTGCCGGGCGATGCAGCCGGTGCACATGGGCGTGACCAACGAGATGCTGGGCGGGGCGCCGATCACGTCGGCGGACTTCGTGACGATGCTGTCGCATCTGGCGGCGGCGCTGGCGACGGTCACGGCCGACGACGAGGACGCGGCGGCGCTGCAGAAGGCGCTCGAGCCGTTGTGCCCGGAGATGGTGGTCGACCCCGAGGACTGCCCGGGGGTGACCGAGGTCGACGAGTTCGCGGAGGTCGACCTCGGGGCGGCGATCGAGGACGGCGCCTACGACGGGACGCCGGCGTCGATGGCGTGCGCGACGCTGACGGTGCCGGCCAGCGGGTTCGACGTGGTCGAGGCGGTCGAGGTCGAGGTCGGGGTCCAGACCGGCTACGCGGGCGACCTGACGATCAAGCTGATCTCGCCGGCCGCGGAGACGGTGACGCTGGTGAGCCGCCCGGGCCTGGCCGAGGCGGCCGACGACGGGTCGCAGTGCAGCGGCGACAACTCCAACCTGAGCGCCGCGGCGCCGCTGACGTTCGGCCTGCAGGGCAAGAAGGACGCGGAGCTGATGGGCGACGGGCTCGACACCGACGGGACGATCTGCAAGGACGACAACGCCTGCAGCTATACGCCGAACCCGGGCGCGGCGATCGGGCCCGATCTGGCGAGCCTGGCCGGCTCGCCGGCGCCGGGCGAGTGGCAGGTGTGCGTCGGCGACAGCTGCGGCGGCTTCACGGCGACGCTGCAGCTGGCGCGCCTGCGACTGACGCGGGCGAAGTGAGGGCCGCGAGTCGGCGAAGCCGGCGAGGAGAGGGGGAGCTCCGGGACGGGCCGCGAGGGTTCAGGGGTCGTTGAAGGCGCCGGGGACGAGGCAGGCGGCGAGGTCGCTGCGGCGGATGAAGACGCTGCGCCCGAGCCTGACGGAGGGGATCTGGCCGCGACTGATGCGGTGATAGATGGCCTTGCGGCTGGTCTTGAGCATGCTCGCGACCTCGTCGACCGTGAGCAGGTCGAGCGCTGCGGCGTTGTCTGAGCGAGGCTTCGCGCTTTTTCTATCCCCACGCGGGACCATCGGTACCCTCCCCGTTCCCCGCGGTGACGTTACCCAAGCCGCGCCGGCCACACAATGGCCGCCCGGGCGGGCTCTGGCGCCTCAGGGCTCGCTTCCGCGAGGATGGAGCTTGATCGCGGGGTCCGCCGGCGCAAGACTGCGCGGCCGATGTCGCTCGCCGAACTCGTCCACGCATCTGCCCTCGAACAGGCGCGCCTGCTGCGGCGCCGCGAGATCCGCAGCCAGGAGCTGGTCGCGCTGTACCTCGACCGCATCGCCGCCTTCAACCCGGCGCTGTCGGCCTTCGTGTCGGTGTTCGACGGGCGCGCGCGGCGGGCGGCGAAGGTGGCCGACGATGCGCTCGACCGCGCGGCGCGGCGCGGCGCGCTCGCCTCGGTGCCGCCCCTGCTCGGGGTGCCGATCGGGGTGAAGGACCTGAACTTCGTCCGCGGCTCGCGGACGCGAATGGGCTCGCACGGGGTGTGGCCGCTGGTCTCGCCGGTCGACGACGCGACGGTGGCGAAGCTGCGCGGCGCGGGGCTGGTCGTGCTCGGGAAGCTGGCGACGTCGGAGCTCGGGGCGTTGCCGGTGACGGAGCCGGACACGCACCCGCCGACGCGCAACCCGTGGGATCCGTCGCGCACGGCCGGCGGGTCGAGCGGGGGCTCGGGCGCGGCGGTGGCGGCCGGGCTCTTGCCGTGGGCGCAGGGCAGCGACGGCGCCGGCTCGATCCGGATCCCCTCGGCGTTCTGCGGGCTGGTCGGGATCAAGCCGTCGCGCGGGCGGGTGGCCAACGCGTTCGGCCGCGACGACCGCCGCTTGCTCTACACCTGCGGCCCGCTGGCACGCTCGGTCGCCGACGCGACGGCGCTGCTCGACGTGATGGCCGGGCTGACCGTCGGCAAGCCGCACTGGCTGTCTCCTCCGCCATGTCCTTACGGACAGATGACGGAGCCGTCGCCGCGGCTGCGGATCAAGCTGGCGGTCGACTCGCCGATCGCCGCGGCCGAGCCGCAGTGGGCCGAGGCGGCGCGGGCGGTCGGCAAGGCGCTGGCGGAGGTGGGACACCGGGTCGAGGAGTTTGAGATGGCGCGCGGCTCGGTCGACGACTTCCTGCCGATCTACCAGCACCTGCTGGCCGACGTGCCGATGGTGCGCGCGCATCGGTTGCAGCCGGCGACGCGCTGGCTGGTCGAGGCCGGTCGGCGCAACTCGCCGGCGCTGGCGCGCGCGGCGTTCGAGGCGCTGCGCGAGCGCGTGCTCGCGTGGGTGGGTGACGCCGAGCTGGTGCTGACGCCGGCGGTGGTGGGACCACCGCCGCCGATCGGGGCCTGGGGCGGACCCGACGGCGAGGCGGTGTTCCGCGCCTACGCGGTCTACGGGGCGTTCACGGCGCCGTTCAACATCACCGGACAGCCGGCGATCGCGCTCCCGGTGGCCCGCTCGCGCGAGGGCCTGCCGATCGCGGTCCAGCTCGTCGGGCCGCTCGGCCGCGAGGACCGGGTCCTGGCGGTCGCCCGCGAGGTCGAGGCGCTGTTCCCCGGGCGGCCGCGAGTACCTGTCTCTCCAGCCATGTCGTAACGGCCTGTTTAAATGGCCGCCGGCCGCGCCGTCCGTCACCTCGGCCCGGCAGAAATTTTCAGTGGAAGCTCACGGGAATGTCAGGCGTTTGGACTGAGTCCGATCGCCATCTCGATGCGTGATCTGCAAGAGACCATCGAGGCGTGCGAGATCAGCATGGTGTCGGACGTCGAGTGATCCATGAAGCGGCTCGGTGCCGCTACAACGACGAAGACCTTATCGCGGAGAACGTGCCATGACCCCCCCCAATGCTTCCAAGCTGCCCCTCTACGTGCTGACCGGCGTCTACTACCTCATGACGGCGCCGCGCTCGGTCCGCCGGTTGCAGAAGAAGCTGCTGGCGCTCGCTTAGCCTTGAAACCCCGCGGCGGCCGCTCGTCGGCCGTCTCGGGCCCTTGTGTGATCCGGGGCGACGCGCTCCGCCCCGACGAAGCGCAGTGAAAAAATGTCGCTCTGACAGCGCCCGATGTGACAGCGATGTCAGACCCAGTGGAGCTCGGCGACCGGTGATGTCGCGGTGAACTTGCCATTGGTGTCGCGGGTGAGCTTGCTGGCCGCGACATTCGGATCGTGAGTGAAAAAGACAGTGCCGTCGTCGGCGAGGATCCGGGCGAGCAGCGCCTCCTTCTCGTCGATGAGCAGCTCGGGGTAGCGGTCGTAGCCCATGGTGATGGGCAGGTGGACCCACGGGACGCCGGGCACGAGATCGCCCATGAAGGTGATCGGGCCGTGCGGGGTGTCGATGCGGGCGAGCAGCAGGCCCGGTGTGTGCCCGTTGGACACGGTGAAGGTGTAGCCGGGGCCGAGCAGCTCGCTGGTCTCGCCGCGGACCCGCTCCAGCCGGCCGGTGGCGAGGATCAGGTCGGTCAGGCCGGGGATGAAGGAGGCCCGGTCGCGCGCGTGCGGGTGCAGGGCCCGCTGCCAGGCGTCCTCGCCGACGACGTAGCTGGCGCGCGGGAACACCAGGGCGGGCGCCTGTCCTTCGGACCAGGCGGTCAACAGTCCGCCGGCGTGATCGAAGTGGAGGTGCGACAGGACGACGATGTCGATGTCGTCCGGGCGGACGCCGAGGTCGGCGAGCGAGCGGAGGAGGACGTGCTCGGGCTCGACGACGCCGAACCGGTCGCGCAGCTTGGGCTCGAAGAAGGCGCCGATGCCGGCCTCGAAGAGGATCGTGCGGCCGCGGTCGTCGCGGACCAGCAGGCAGCGGCAGGCCAGCAAGATCCGGTTGAGGTCGTCAGGCGGGGCCCAGCGCTGCCACATGGCCCGCGGGACGTTGCCGAACATCGCGCCGCCGTCGAGCCTCTGGGTGTTGCCGCGCACGCTGTCGAGCCGCATGCGGGCGGTGTATCACTTCTCCGCAGACAGCGCCCGCACCAGGCGGGCGAAGGTGTCGCCCCGCTCGCCGTAGTTCTTGAACCAGTCGTAGCTGGCGCACGCGGGGGAGAGGATCACGGCGTCGCCCGGACCGGCGAGCGCGGCCGCGACCTCGACCGCCTCGGCCATCGACGTCGCCCGCCGCGCCTCGACCACACCCGCGGCGAGCGCGTGAAAGGCGTCGGCCGACTCGCCGATGGCGACCAGGGCGCGGCCGCTGCGGCGCAGGAGGTCGCGCAGGGGCGTGAGGTCGTCGCCCTTGGCCCGGCCCCCGGCGATCAGGACGAAGGGGCGGTCGAAGCCGTCGAGGCTGGCGAGCACGCTGGCGACGTTGGTCGCCTTGGAGTCGTCGTAGAAGCGGACACCTGCCCGCTCGCGGACGAAGGTCATGCGGTGCGGCAGGCCGTGGAAACCCTCGAGGCCGCGCACGCAGGCGTCGAGGCCGACGCCGAGGTGGCGGGCGGCGAGCAGGGCGAACAGCGCGTTCTTGCTGTTGTGCCGGCCGGGGATCGGCAGGGCGCGGCGCGGGACGGCGTCGCCGCCGGGCAGGACGAGGCTGTCCCCGGGGCCAGGTCCGAGGACGCGCGCGCCGTCCGGGTCGTCGACCAGGACGAGGCGGCCGGCGCCGACGCGTTCGCGGAGGAAGGGGGTCCAGCCGTCGCCGGCGTCGAGCAGGGCCAGGCCGCCGCCGTCGAGCCCGGTGAACACGCGCGCCTTGGTGGCGGCGTAGTCCGCGAGGGTGGGATAGCGGTCGAGGTGGTCGGGGGTGATGTTGAGGACCATCGCCACGTCGGTGGCGGCCCGGTCGAGGGTCTCGAGCTGGAAGCTGGAGCACTCGAGGACGAGGGCGTCGGGCCGGGGAGCGCCGCTGCGCAGCAGCTCGAGCAGGGCCGCGGCCAGGGGGACGCCGAGGTTGCCGCCGACGAACGGCCGCATGCCGCCGGCCGCGAGCAGGGCGCCGGTCAGGGCGGTGACGGTGCTCTTGCCGTTGGTGCCGGTGATCAGGACGGTGGGCAGGCGACCGAAGCGGGCGGCGGCGATCGCCAGGGAGAGGCTCATCTCGCCGTGGACCCGGGCGTTCGGGGCGAACTCCTGCTGGGCGGCGCGAAACCGCGCGGGCGGGACGCCGGGGCTCAGGACCATGAGGTCGACGCCGGCGAGGGCCCCGGGCGGGAGGTCGGCGGCGCCGAGCAGCGGGACGACGCCGGCCGGGACGGTCGCGTCGGGGTTCTGGTCGTAGAGGCGGACGCGGGCGCCGAGGAAGACCATGAGCTCGGCGGCCGCGCGGCCGCTGGCGCCGGCGCCGATGACGAGCGCGGTGGTGCGGGCGAATTCGCGGTCGGCGGGTGAATCGGAGGGGCCGGCGGAGCCGACAGGCGGGAGTGATTCGCGGGTCAC
>NZ_JAIRAU010000046.1 GCF_020073745.1 Nannocystis pusilla | reverse complement strand
GCCTCGACGTCGCCGCGCTCGACCGCCACGAGCAGCATGGCGCCGCGCTCGACGGCGCCGACGACCTCGCCGTCGACGCGCACCGCGGCCCGCGAGACCCGCTGGATGACCGTCAACATCGCGGCCTCAGATCCACCCGTAGAGGAGCGCGGCGGTCAGCGCGATCCAGACCACGAAGTTGATCATGAACAGCGGGTCCTTGAGCATCTCCTCGGTCGGCGACTCGGCCTCGCGCCGGGTGGTCGAGAGGAAGATGAAGCGGGCGATGCCCACCACCCCGAACGCGGCCGTGTAGACCAGGCGGTTGGTTCCGAACATCTCCAGCACGTGCTCGCTGAGGGTGTAGGCGACGTAGAGCCCGACGGTGGCGAAGCCGAGGGTGTAGAGGATGACGCGCAGCGTGACGAGGTTGTAGGCGGCCAGCGCGGCGCGCTGGCGCTGCGGATCCTCGGCGCCGGCGAGCTCGTGGGCCCGCTTGCCGAAGCCGAGGAACATGGCCAAAAGGCCAGTGCAGCCGAGCAGCCACGGCGAGGCCGGGATCCCGAGGGCGAGCGCGCCGGCCAGCACGCGGAGGATGAAGCCGGCCGCGATCGACAGCACGTCGACGTAGGCGATCTGCTTGAGCTTGAAGCTGTAGGCCAGGTTGAGCAGGAAGTAGCCGCCGAGGGCGGCGGCGTAGAGCGGCTGCAACCAGTAGCCGAGCGCCAGGCACACCGGCACGCAGACGACGGCGAAGCGGCGCGCGACGACCTCGGGCAGGCGCCCGGACGGGATCGGTCGGTTGCGCTTCTTCGGGTGGGCGCGATCCTTCTCGACGTCGACGAGGTCGTTGAGGATGTAGACGCAGCCGGAGATCAGGCAGAACAGCGCGACGGCGCCGGCGGTGACGAGCAGGCTCGACGGATCGGTGAGCCGCTGGCCGTACATCAGCGGCACGGCGACGAAGAGGTTCTTGATCCACTGGCGCGGCCTGAGCGTCTTGATGAGCGCGAGGAGCACGGGGCCGGGACTATCGCACGGGCCCGGCGCGTGTTCTACTGCCGCGCCACGTGCCCTCCGCCCTCCAGTCATCCGGCTCGATCAGCGCCGCGGTCGCCGCTTCGCGCGTCCTCGGGCTCGTCCGTATGTCGCTGCAGTCGCGCCTGATCGGCGCCGGCGCCCTCGCGGACACTTTCTCCGTCGCGTTCCGGATCCCCAACCTCCTGCGCGACCTGCTCGCCGAGGGGGCCCTGTCGAGCGCGTTCGTCCCGACCTTCACCTCGTATCTGGTGCAGGAAGATCGCGAGCGCGCGTATCAGCTCGCCAACCTCGCGCTGGCCGGGATTTTGCTCGTCACGGGCACGCTGACGCTGCTCGGGGTGGTGTTCGCCGAGCCGCTCGTGGTCGCCATCACGTCGGGCTGGAGCGCCGAGAAGATCGCCGAGACCGCCGCGCTGACGCGCGTCATGATGCCGATCCTCGCGCTCGTGAGCGTCGGCGCGGTGTGGGGCGGGGTCTTGAACGCGCAGCGGCACTTCCTGCCGTTCGCGCTCGCGCCGGCGCTGTTCAACCTCGTCAGCATCACCGCCGGCGCGGGGATGTGGCTCGCCGGGCTCGGCGGACGCGCCGCCGTGCTGGCCTGGAGCGTCGGCACGCTTCTCGCCAGCGTCACCCAGGCCGCGGTGCTGTTGCCGTACCTGCGCCGCCTCGGCTACCGCGCGCGGCCGCAGCTGCGCGGCCTGCTCGCGCACCCGGGCATCCGCCGGATCGTCGCGCTGATGCTGCCCGCGATCGTCGGGGTGGCCGCGGTCCAGCTCAACGTGTTCGTCAACACCCGCTTCGCCGCCAGCCTCGGCGACGGCGCGGTGGCGCAGGTCGAGTACGCGTTCCGGATCTTCTTCCTCCCGATCGGCGTGTTCGGGGTGGCGCTCGCCACGGTGACGACCACGCAGGTGTCGGAGGAGGCGGCCCGCGGCGACCGCTCGCGCCTGATCGCCCGCACCGGCGAGGGCCTGTCGGCGGCCTGGCTGCTGACCTCCGCGAGCACCGTGGGGCTGGTCCTCCTGGCCCACCCGATCGTGTCGCTCATCTACGAGGGCGGCCGCTTCAGCGCCGCCGAGTCGGCCGCGGTCGCGCTCATCCTCCAGGCCTACGCGATCGGGCTCGCGCCCTACAGCATGGTCAAGATCGTGGCGCCGGCGTTCTACTCGATCGATCGCCCGCGGGTGCCGCTGATCGCGTCGCTGGCCTCGGTCGCCGCCAACATCGGCTTCAACGCCTTCACCTACGAGCGCCTCGGCCCGGCCGGCCTGGCCCTCGGGACATCCATCGGCGCGCTCGTCAACCTCACGCTGCTGCGCGCGTTCTACCGGCGCGAGATCGGCGGCCTGGCCCGCCCCGGCCGCTGGCGCGAGCTCGGCGTGTTGGCCGCGGCCAACGCCGCCCTCGGGGCGGTCGTGTGGGCCGCCTGGGCCGGCGTCTCGAGCGTACTCGCCGACTCGCTCGCCGCCCTGCCCCGCCTGCTGCGCGGGCTGCTCGGCGCGGGGACGCTGGCGCTCGTGATCGCGCTCGGGTTCGTGGTTTTCGCCGCGATCGTCCGCGCCGGCCGCTACCCCGGCGGAGCGCAGCTGTGGGGCCTGCCGGGCGGGATCCTGCGCCGGCTGCGGCGACGGCGGGCCAAGCCGGCCTGAAGCCCCCAGGACATGTCCTCTCGGGCATGTCCGCTGCGATCCGCGGCGCCGCCTCCGCTGGCACTGAGGACATGTGCAAGAGCGCATGTCTCGGAGCGCATGTCCTCCAGAGCAGGACTATTCGAACATGTCCTCAGGCGCAGCCGCGTCGCCCGCGGTCCGGCTGCCCCGGCGGCGCCGGCAGCGACACCTGTCCGTCGTGGCGCCGGCGCGCGGCGGTCGCCGAACTCACGCTCGCCCGGCCGCGACGGGCGAGGACCGTCCGCCCGCGGTGGCCGCGGAGACGCCCGTGGCAGGCGGTCGCGGGGCTGGCCGGCGGGCGAGAAAGCGAGTATGGAGGGCCGGTGGCCGCCACACGCGCACGTTTTCGCAGCCTCGCCTGGGGGACCCTCGCGTATACCGTCCTCGTGATCCTGTTCGGCGCGGTCGTCCGGATCACCGGTTCGGGCGCGGGGTGCGGGCAGCACTGGCCGACCTGTCACGGCGAGGTCGTGCCGATCAGCCCCACCATCGAGACGGTCATCGAGTTCTCGCACCGCGTCACCTCCGGGCTGTGCGGCATCATCGTCCTGGCGCTGCTGGTGGCGGCGCTGCGCGGATTCCCGCGCGGACACGCGGCCCGGCTCGGGGCCTGGCTCGCGCTCGCGTTCACGATCACCGAGGCGTTGATCGGCGCCGGCCTGGTGCGCTTCGGCCTGGTCGGCGACAACGACTCGGTCGCCCGCGCGATCGTCATGGCCGCCCACCTCGTCAACACGTCGCTGCTGACCGGCGCCCTGGCGCTCGCGGCGTGGGCGTCGGGGCGCGACGCGACGGGCGAGCCGGCGCGTCAGGGCCCGTCGCGTCGAGTCCGCTGGCTCGTGTACGCCAGCCTCGGCGGCCTCGTCCTGGTCGGGATCAGCGGGGCCGTCACCGCGCTCGGCGACACCCTCTATCCGGTCGAGTCGGGGGCGCTGGCCGATCGCCTGCAACGCGACCTCGGCGCAGGCGCCCACTTCCTCCAGCGCCTGCGACTGATGCACCCCGTACTCGCCTGCGGCCTCGGCTTCTTCACCGCGGTCGTCGCTCATCACCTGGGGGGGAGCACCGCGACGTCGGCCGTCCGCCGGGCGAGCGCGTGGGTGATGATCCTGGTGTTCGCGCAGCTGGCCGCCGGCGTCCTCAATGTGATGCTCTCCGCCCCCGGCTGGATGCAGGTGCTGCACCTCGGCCTCGGAACCGCGCTGTGGGTCGCTGCGGTGCTGTTCTCGCTCGAAGTGATGCACGCCCAGGCAGGCCCTGACGGGCGCTCGCGCGCCGGCTGATGACGTCGCGTCAGCCGGCCGGGCGACATCACACCGCACCGCCGATGTCGGCCTGGCGCGGTGGATCCCGCCGCGGTCTCGGCTAAAGTGTTGGCCGATGGCTGATCGGCCCGTCTGCGAGCTCATGCGCGCGCTGCCCTTCTCCGTCCTCCCCGACGAGGGCGCCGGCGCGGCGCTGCAGCGCATGCGCAGCGAGGGCGCGGCCCTGCTGCCGGTGCTCGACTACGGCGAGCTGCTGGGCCTCGTGTACGAACGCGACCTCGCCCGGCTCCGCGGCGATCACCTCGCGCGCCGCCTCGTCCGCGACATGATGCGTGGCGACCCTCCGGTCGCCCCGCCGTGGCGCAGCGTCGACGCGGTGTTGCGCATGATGCTCACGCACCGGGCCGAGGCCGTCGTCATCAGCGACCGCGGTCACCTCGTCGGTCTGTTCACGCTCGACGACGCGGCCCGTCGTTGCGGCGCGCTCCTCGACGCCGCCGCGCTGCGCCACTGAGCGGTTCGCCTCCGGCCGCGCGGTGGCTGCTCGTGCGCCGATCCGTCAGGACCTCGCGTGGCCTCGCCGTGCGACAGCTCATGAACCGAGCCGGCACGGATCGACGAGGCGGCGGCCACTACCATCTTCGGGGATCGAAGTGCATGCGCCGGCCCGCGGAATGATGGGCCCCGCGATCGGCTGTCTCGCAGTTCGGCTCTTGTTGACATCGGCTTGGGTTGTCGGCGCCACGGACGGTGCCAGGTAGTTTGCGAGCACGCCCTCGCTCGCGCGCGTGCACGAGAGCGTCGACGCTCGCCGCTCGCACCATCGCGCGGCGCTCGCCGGCGTGCTGCGCGGCCCGCGGAGCTTGGCACGCCGGAGGCCTCGTGGCATGACGGGCAACGTCCCGCATCAGGGCCAGACCGCCATGCCGCGCATGTCCGCACCGCGCACGATCCTCCTGTCCGTTTGGACATACTTGCTCATCTTCGGTCTCGGCGGCCTCGCCTTCTGCCTGCAGTTCGTGCTGGCCCCGCTCACCTGGCCCTTCGACCATGGTCGGAGGATCACCGGCCGGCTGTTCCGCCTGGCGGCCATCGGCGTCACCAAGCTCAACCCGCTGTGGGACTTCCGCGTGCACAGGCCGCTGCCGCCGTATCGGCCGCGGCGGACCGTCGTCGTCAGCAATCACTGCTCGCAGACCGACCCGTTCCTCATCTCGCACCTGCCGTGGGAGATGAAGTGGCTCGGCAAGGCCTCGCTGTTCAGGGTCCCGATCCTCGGCTGGGCGATGTTCTTCGCCGGCGACATCCCGGTGGTGCGGGGCGACCGCGGCTCGGCCAAGGGGGCGATGGCGCGGTGCCGGCGGTACCTCATGCGCGACACGCCGGTCATGATCTTTCCCGAGGGCACGCGCGCGCTCGGCGACGAGATGGGGCCGTTCAAGGACGGCGCGTTCCACCTGGCGATCGAGACCGGCGCCGACGTGCTGCCGATCGCGGTCGCGGGCACCGCCGCGGCGCTGCCCAAGCACGACTGGCGCTTCGGCCAGGCGCGCGCCTACGTGGCCGTCGGTGCCCCGATCTCGACCCGTGGCCTCACGCTCGACGACCTGCCGGCCCTCAAGGACCAGGTTCGGACCGAGATCCAGGCGCTGCGCGACCAGATCACGCCGCTCACCGGCTGAGGCGCTCGCGGCGAACGGTCCCCTGCCCGGCCGCCGGGGCTTGCCACCTCCGCGCGCGCTCGGCATCCTCCGCCCATGAAACAGGGCGCGCGAGCCGAGCAGCAAGAGGATCAGGTCGGCAAGGCGGGCGGGAAGATCACCCCGCGCGAGACCGACTATCCGCAGTGGTACCAGGACGTCATCCGCGAGGCCGAGCTGGCCGAGCCGGCCAAGGTCGTCAAGGGCTGCATGGTCGTCAAGCCGCACGGCTACGCGATCTGGGAGAAGCTGCAGCGCGAGCTCGACGCCCGCTTCAAGGCGACCGGCCACCAGAACGCCTACTTCCCGCTGCTCGTGCCGCAGAGCTTCATCACCAAGGAGGCCGAGCACGTCGAGGGCTTCTCGCCCGAGCTCGCGGTCGTCACCCACGCCGGCGGCGAGAAGCTCGAGGAGCCGTACATCATCCGCCCGACCAGCGAGACGATCATCGGCTACTTCTTCTCGCGCTGGATCGAGAGCTACCGCGACCTGCCGCTGCTGGTGAACCAGTGGGCCAACGTGATGCGCTGGGAGAAGCGCACCCGGATGTTCCTGCGCACCACCGAGTTCCTGTGGCAGGAGGGCCACACCGCGCACGCCAGCCACGAGGAGGCGCAGGCCGAGGTCATGCGCATGCTCGCCGTCTACGGCGACTTCGCCGAGCAGCTCATGGCGATGCCGGTGATCCGCGGCGTCAAGACCGACAGCGAGCGGTTCGCCGGCGCGGTCCAGACGACCTGCATCGAGGCCTTGATGCAGGACGGCAAGGCGCTGCAGGCCGGCACCAGCCACGACCTCGGGCAGAACTTCGGCAAGGCGTTCAACGTCATGTTCCAGACCGAGGCCGGCGGGCGCGACTACGTGTGGCAGACGTCGTGGGGCGTCAGCACGCGCCTGGTCGGCGGGGTCATCATGACCCACTCCGACGACAGCGGCCTGGTCCTGCCGCCGCGCCTCGCCCCGATCCACGTCGTCATCGTCCCGATCTACAAGAACGACGAGGAGCGGTCGCAGGTGCTCGCCGCCGCCGAGTCGATCCGCGCCCAGCTGGCCGACGTCGACCTCGCGCCGGCCCGCAGCCGCTACCGCGACTTCGTCGAGGTCGTGATCGACGACCGCGACCTGCGGCCCGGCAACAAGTTCTACATGTGGGAGCGCAAGGGCGTGCCGGTGCGCGTCGAGCTCGGGCCCAAGGACCTCGCCAAGGGCCAGGTCTGCGTCAAGATGCGGGTCGACACCGCCGCCGGTCGCGGCAAGGAGTTCATCCCGCAGAACGAGTTCGTCGCCACCATCAAGGAGCGCCTCGATCGCTTCCAGGACGAGCTGCTGCGGCTCGCCCAGGAGCGCCTGCGCGAGCGCTCGCGCAACATCGACACCTGGGACGAGTTCCTGGCCGCGTTCGCCGGCGAGAAGAGCACCTTCGCGTGGTGCCACTGGGACGGCACCCGCGAGACCGAGGCCAAGATCAAGGAGCAGACGCGGGTCACGATCCGCTGCATCCCCCTGCCCGGCCACGGCCCCGAGCCCGAGGCCGGTCGCTGCGTGTTCTCGGGGGCACCGAGCGCCCGCCGGGTCCTGATGGCCAAGGCCTACTGATGCTCGTCGGCCTGTCCTCCGGGACAGGCCTGGCCGCGTTCCTTGCAAGCGCGCAAGGTCGTCTCTATCATCGGCCGCGATGGCCGCCCCGGGTCCTGGACGACGAACCTGGCTCATCGCCGGGGCCCTGGCCGTGGCGGCGCTCGCCTACACCTTCGCGGTCGAGGCTCCCCGGCATCGCGGGCGTTCTGCCATCGCCGGCGACGCCTATTACATCTACCTGGCCGGGCGCAGCCTCGCCTTCGACGGCGACATCGATCTGTCGAACCAGCTGCGCGGCTTCGGCGATCGCTGGAAGCTCGGGCAAGATCCGGCGCAGGACGGCTGGCGCTTGCCCGTCCGCGAGCTGGGACCTTCGCTGCTGATGGTCCCCGGGCTCCGGGTCCACCGCGCGCTCGACCTGCACCCGTTCTGGGACCCCTGCTTCGCCGCGGCGCTGGCGGCGATGTCGATCGGCCTGACCTTCGCCGGCTGCGTCGCCAGCGTGCAGGCGCTGCGACAGCGCGGCCTCGTCACGCTGAGCGCGGGGCGACGCGACCTCGTCGCGCTCGCGGCCACGCTGGGCTTCGTCGTGCCGTATTACGCGCTCGTCAGCACCGGCTACGCGCACGCGCCGGACGCCGCCGCCGTCGCCTGGCTCACCGCCTTCGCCCTGCGGGGCGCCGGTCCGCTCGCGGTCGGCCTCGGCCTGGCCGCGGCCCTGCTCATGCGCCTGCAGAACGCGCTGTGGTTGCTGCTGCCGGTCGCGTGGTGGCTCGTCGAGCACCGCCGCGGCGGGACCTCGCGCGCGAGTTACCGCGACGCCGTCGCCGCCCTCGCCGTGTCGGTGCTCGGCGTCATGCCGCAGCTCTACATGAACTTCGCGCACCCCGGATCGCAGCGCGGCGCGATCCGCTGGGACCTCGACTTCTTCGACCTGCAACACCTCGGGCGCGACCTCGGCGTCGTGCTGTTCGGCGGCCACGGGTTGCTGTCGTGGACCCCGATCGCCGCGGTCGCGCTCGTCGGCCTCGTCCTCGGCCTCACCCGGCCGGCGTCGCGCGGGGTGGCCCTCGGCGCGCTGGCGGTGATCGGCGCGCTGACCCTCCTGTTCGCGTGCGCGCGCGACCCGGGCGGCGGCTTCGCGTTCGGGGCCCGCCGCCACGCCGGCTGCACCGTCTTCGTCGCCCTCGGCCTGGCGATGCTGAGCGACTGGCTCGCGCGCCGGACCGCCGGCACGCGGGCGCAGCGGCTCGTCGCCCTCGGCTTCGCCGCGCTGCTGATCGGCCTGGTCGCCTACAACCTCGGGCTCGTCGAGGCCGCGGCGCGCGGCCTGGTCAAGCTCGACCGCTGAGCCGATCGCTAGCAGCGGCCCCACGGGAGGCCTCACGAATGGCCTGTCCATTCGGACACCCAACCTCCGCGGACGCGCCCGCCCTGCGCCGGCGCGTCCGCGCGCGATGACATGTCCGTCGGGACAGCCAACGCGGACGCGCGCGGGCGCGCCGGGCGGAGGCGCGCCCGCACGAAGAGCCCGCGAACGCCACGAGATCGTCGACAATGACCGCGTGCGCCTGTGGTCGGCCCTGCTGCTGCTCGTCTCGTGCTCGCGGCCCAACCCGCTGTTCTTCCTCGGCGGCGCGAGCGGTGACATGTCCTCGGGGACACTCGATCTCACGACCGGGACGACCACCACCGGCGCCGTCGATCTCACGACCTCGGCGCTGACGACGACCGGCTCGGCGGCGGCCACCAGCGGCGGCGACGTCAGCGCCGGCAGCGCCGGCCCGCTCTGCGAGCCGTTCTCGGACGAGCGGCTCGTCGTCGATCCGCCGCTGCCCCCCGCCCAGTGCGCCGCCGTCACGCAGTACTTCGGCAAGATCGGCAAGCCGAGCGAGGACGGCGCCGACATCGCGCTGTGCACCGACAACACCTGCGGCACCTGCAGCTTTAGCGTCCCGCTCGACCCGGGGCTCGCGCCCTACGTGGTCGACGGGGCCTGCCTGCGCGTGGTCCACCAGGGCGTCGCGGTCGACGGCGACCCGGAGGCCGCGAGCGGCTGCAAGACCACCGGCCTCGCCATCTTCGACGACGCCACCGTCTATCCGCTCTACGTCGCCTCGTCGCGGGTGGTCGCGGCACCGGGCTTCATCGACGCCGACGTGCGCCTCGACGTCGAGCGCGGCGCCGGCGAGCCGTGCGACTGCGCCGCCGGCGAATGCTGTCGCGAAGGACAGGCGAGGCACCTGCGCCTCGCGTTCAGCGACCACGGCGAGGCGGTCGGCACGCTCGCCGCGGGCGAGGTCGTGGCGACCGACCTCGCGGGCGCGACCTACCTGCTCGCGGTCGTACGCGCCCACGTGAAGGGCCAGGTGAACGCGAAGACTCAGCTCTGCGTCGACGACCCCGAGACGCCCTTCATCGACTGGCACATGTTGCGCGTCCAGCGGCCGTGACGGCGGCTCACAGCATCGGGCAGTCCTGCTTGGGGTTCTGCGACAGCTCGCACGTGGCCTGAATGGTGGTGCCGGCCGGCGCGGGGCCGGTGCGGACGAGCTTGAACTCGAGGTTGAAGCCCTCGCCGACGCAGTACGGATCCATGTTGTCGAGCTCGCTGTCGGTCTGGCTGCCTCGATCGATCAGCTCCGCGAAGCAGGCCGTGGCGCCGGCGGGTGTGACCCATTCGCCGCCGACCTCCTCGCACGGCGGCAGCTCCTCGCGGGTGCCCTCGGCCGTGTTGATCTGGGCCAGCACGCACGACGGATCGAGCACCGGCGTGCTCGGGTCGATGTCCTTGACGCACTGGGGCATGCACGCGGGACGGATCTGCGCCTCGAGCTTCTTGGCGATCTCGCGCAGCGCCTCGGAGTAGTCGTCCTGGCAGATCGAGAACAGGTTGCGCTCGCCGCCGACCTGGAACGCCTCGGCGAACTCGCGCTCGCGCACCGGCGGGACCGCTGTCTGCGGCGCGTCGGGGTCGTTGGGGTTCGGCAACTGGCAGCCGGCGCCGATGCCGAAGCTGCTCTGGAACTCGGGGTCGTCGGAGTCCTGGTAGACGATGTCGGCGTCGCCCCTCTCGTAGCCGGGCGGGACGCCGGCGATCAGGGCGACGAGCACCTCCTGATCGGCCTGACGCATCTTCTTCTCGTCCTCGATCGTCTGCAGGAAGTCGATGTACTTCGACAGCGGCTGCAGCACGGCCTCCTCGTCGGGCACGTCGACGGCCCCGTCGATGCCGTAGTTGGCCGAGACGCAGCGGTCGTAAATCGGGCCGGCGCCCTCGCACTTCACGCCGGCGTTGAAGCACACGGCGCTGGTCGCCTGCGGGTCGTCGGGGTCGGCCCAGAAGATCTTGTTCGTGGTGAACACCTCGCCGAATTTGGGGTTGTACGAGCAGTCGAGCTCGTCGGTGATGAACACCACCGAGAGGATCGCCTGGTCGCGCAAGAACCCGTAGTTGGTCGGCGAGTCGGCGCGGTTGGCCTGGAGCAGCGCGCGGTACATCGACTCGAGGTGAGACTCCATGCCGCAGCCCGACACGCCCTGCGGGCCGAAGCACTGGAACGCCTCGACCGAGGTCACGTCGTCGGGGAGGTTGGTCGTGCCCTCGATGCGCTCGATCCACCGCCGCGGCTCGGCCTCGCCGTCGGAGTACTGCGTCTCGGTCGGCTTGATCCGGTCGGTCAGCATCGCGTCGTCGAGCTTGCAGTAGTCGCTGCACGCGTAGCCGTAGTCGTCCATGTTGAAGGTGAAGTCGCCGAGCGCCATGCGGTCGAGACAGCTCGACAGCACCAGCTTGCCGGCCTCGGGCGTGGTCTGGGCCTGTTTACACAGCGGGTTGCCCGAGTCGGTGGTGGTGATGCCGATGCGGTAGTTGGCCTCGACCTTGGGGTCCTCGAGCACGCTGATGAACGCCTGGAAGTTCTTCGACAGCAGCGCCTGCTCGTCCGCCATCGAGCCCGAGTTGTCGATCACGAACAGGATGTCGACGTCCTTGTTGATCTGGACGTTGACGGTCTCGTCGTCGACCTGGGTCTTGTCGTACGAGACCTTCTTGACCGGATGCTCGAGGCAACCGCTGAAGAGGCCGGCAACGAGAGGAAGCGAGACGATAAGAGCGGAGCGCAACGACATCAGGACCTCCGCTGCTGTCCCATGCGTCGCGCGGGCCACCGTGAGAACGTTGAGTTTTCACGGGCTTGAGGAGCGGGCCCGAGACAACGCGGTTGCGACCGGGGCACGGGGCGACAACCAAGTTGGCGATCCTTCACCGCCGGGGTCTCTGCCGAGTTCCGGACGTCCGGCCCCGAAAGCGCGAGCGCGCCCTCGCCTCACGGCGGGAGCGCGCTCGGGCGGATGGGAGAGCAGGAGGCTCAGAGCATCGGGCAGTCGTTGCTCGGGTTCGGCGACAGCTCGCAGGCCGCCGAGATCGTGGTGCCGGCCGGGGCCGCGCCGCTGCGCTTGAGCAGGAACTCGAGGTTGTAGCCCTCCATGACGCACTCGGGCGACATGTCGTCGATCGGGCTATCGGTGTCGCCACCCGGATCGATGAGCATGGCGAAGCACGCCGTCTCGCCAGCCGGAGCGACCCACTCACCGCCGACCTCCTCGCACGGGAGGATCTCGTTGCGGGTCATGGCGGCCAGGTTGTCCTCGAAGATCTGGCAGTTCGGCTGCAGCAGCGGGTCGGACGGGTCGACGTCCTTGACGCACTTGGTCATGCACGCCGGCTTGATCTGGTCGCGGATCTTGTTGGCGATCGCCTGGAGCGCGATCGAGTAGTCGTCCTGGCAGATCGAGAACAGGTTGCGATCGTCGCCGACCTGGAACGCCTCGGCGAACTCGCGCTCGCGCACCGGCGGCATCGCGGTCTGCGGGTTCATCGGGTCGTCCGGGTTCGGCAGGGTGCAGCCCTTGCCGATGCCGAACAGATCCCGCTCCTCCGGATCGGTCTCGTCCTCGTAGATGATCTCCTTGTCCCCGCTCTCGTAGCCGGGCGGCACGCCGGCGATGAGCGCCACCAGGACCTCCTGGGTGGTGTCGTACATCTTCTTCTCGTTCTCGAGGCCCTGAACGAAATTGATGTACTTCGACACCGGCTGCAGCACGGCGTCGGCGTCGTCGACGCCGGAGCTGCCGTCGATCCCGTAGTTGGCCGACTCGCAGCGCGTGTAGGTCGGACCCGCACCCTCGCACTTCACGCCGGCGTTGAAGCACACGGCCGAGGTGGCGTCGGGACGATCCGGGTCCTCCCAGAACGTCTTGTTGGTGGTGAAGATCTCCTTGAACTTGTCGTTGTGCGAGCAGTCGAGCTCGTCCGTGATGAACACGATCGAGAGGATCGCCGTGTCGCGGATGAAGCCGTAGTTGGTCGTCGACGACTCCTGGCTGGCCAGCGCGAGCGCCTTGTACATCGACTCGAGGTGCTGCTCGAAGCCGCAGCCCGACACGCCCTGCGGGCCGAAGCACTGGAACGCCTGGATAGTCGAGACGCCGTCGGGGAGGTTGGTCTCCTCCTCGATGCGCTCGATCCAGTTGCGCGGCGCCTTCTCGCCGTTCGAGTACTGGTGCTCGGTCGGCTTGATCTGCAGTTGATCGTCGTCGAGGTCGCACACGTCGGTGCAGGCGTAGCTGTAGTCCTCCATGTCGAAGGAGAAGTCGCCGAGCGCCGCACGCCCGACGCAGCTCGACAGCACCAGCTTGCCGCCCTCGGGGGTGGTCTGCGCCGCCGGACAGCGCGGGTTGCCGCTGTCGGTCGTCGTGATACCGATGCGGTAGTTGGCGTTCACGTCGTCCGCCTCGAGCACGTTGATGAACGCGGCGAAGTTCTTGGCCAACAGGGCCTGCTCGTCGGCCATCGACCCGGAGTTGTCGATGACGAAGAGAATGTCGACGTCCTTGTTGATCGCGATGGCGACGTTCTCTTGCGCCTCGGAGCTCTTGTCGTAGAGCACCTTCTTGATCGGGTGCTCGAGACAGGCGGTGAGCGCCAGGGCAGCGCCGGCGGTGAGCGAGAGACGACTCAGGGAAGTAACGCGCGACATGAGGGTTCTCCAGGGAGGCCGGAGGCAGGTGGACGGTGTCCCTTACCATGGCAAAGGTGGGCCCGGCTTGTAAAGTCCGCGGACACTCCATGTGCCCCGAACCCGCGTCGGCCGCCGCCAGGCCCCTGGCGGAGACCCATGGGGCCGCGCGAGCGCGCGAGCGCCCGGATTTGCCTCACATGCGGCGGGGACGTCACCGATCGCGCCGGCCTCGTCGCAGCGCGGCCGCAGGACCTCAGTCGGCGCTCTTGCTCGCGCCCCTGCCCCGCTCGCTGTTGGTGCGCCCGCGGGCGCGGACCACCAGGCGCACCGGGATCCCGCGCAGGTTCCAGCGGGTCCGGAAGCGGCGCAGCAGGTAGCGCTCGTACGACGCAGGAAGGCAGCGTCCGTGGTTGGCCGAAATGACGATCAGCGGGGGATCGCTCTCGGCCTGGGTGGCGAACAGCAGTTTTACGGGTTTCGGGCCGAACATCGGCGGCGAGTGCTCGGCGACGGCGGCGGCCAGCTCGGCGTTGAGATCGGCCGTGGGGATGTGCTTGCCGAGCGCGCGGGCGGTGTGCAGACACGCCTCCATCAGCTCGCCGAGGCCGCGCGCGTGGCCCTGCCCGGCGTCGCGCCCGGCCCCCGTGATCGAGGTCTTGATGATGTAGGGCCGCTCGAGGAACTGCAGCTCCTCCTGGGCCTGCTCCTGCACCGCGTGGGCGAGCTTCTTGTCGCGCGCGACGAGATCCCACTTGTTGAGGCAGACGACGACGCCCTTGCCGCGCTCGTGGGCCATGCGGGCCAGGCGCTGATCCTGGTCGGTGACGCCGATGCTGGCGTCGATGATCAGGGCGACCACCTGGGTGCGCTCCATCGTCCGGATCGCCTTGATCGCGGCCAGCTTCTCCATGGCCCGCTCGATCTGCTTGCGCCGCCGCAGGCCCGCGGTGTCGATGAGGACGATCGGCTGCTTGTTGAACTCGAACGGCAGGTCGATCGGGTCGCGCGTGGTGCCGGCCTCGGCGTTGACGATCACCCGCGGCTCGCGGAGGAGCGCGTTGATGAGGCTCGACTTGCCGGCGTTCGGCCGGCCCATGAAGGCGACGCGGGTGCCGACCGGCGCGCCGGCGATCGCCCCCTCGAGCGCGGGCTGCTGCACCTCCGCCAGCACGGCGTCGTGCAGTTCGGCGGCGTTGCGCCCGTGGGCCGCGGACACGGCGATGATCGGGAACCCGAGCTCGTGCGCGGACTGGGCCGCGATCTCGCGCTCGGGGTTGTCGCACTTGTTGACGACCACCAGCACCGGCCGGCCCGAGCGGCGCAGGATGTCGGCGATCTCGCGGTCGTCGGCGACGATGCCGTCGAAGGCGTCGACGACGAAGAGGATCAGATCGCTCTCCTCGATCGCGATCTCGGCCTGGACCCGGATCTGGCCGCCGAGCGACTCGTCCTCGAAGTCGAGGCCGCCGGTGTCGACGACGATGTAGCTCTTGCCGTCGTGGTTGACGACGCCGTACAGGCGGTCGCGCGTGACGCCGGGGCGGTCCTCGACGATCGCCTTGCGCGCGCCGACGAGGCGGTTGAAGAGGGTCGACTTGCCGACGTTCGGCCGGCCGACGATCGCGACCACGCTGGTGCGACGGTCGGCGTCGGCGCTGGGGGCCGGGGCGTCGGCCGGATCGGCGGCTGGCCCTTCGGCCAGATCATCGTCGTGTTCGCTCATGACAGGCCTCCCACGGGGGCGTGCAGGCCGAGGCGCTGCATCAGCGCCGGGTCGCGGGTCCAGTTCGGGGTCACCTTGACCTCGAGGTAGAGTTCACATGGCCTCCCGGTCAGCTCGGCGATCGCCCGCCGGGCCGACATCGAGATGGCCTTGATGGTGGCGGCGCCGCGGCCGATGACCATCGGCTTCTGGCTCTCGCGCTCGACGTGCACGCTGGCGTGGACGATGTCCCGCGCCGGCTTGCGCTGCTCCTTGAACGACTCGACGGTGACGGCGCAGCAGTACGGCAGCTCGTCGCGCAGGTGGTCGAACAGGGCCGCGCGCACGCGCTCGCCGGCGTGCCAGCGGACGGCGCGGTCGCTCAGCTGGTCCTCGGGGAACAGCGGCGCGGCGACCGGCAGCGCGGCGACGACGTGATCGCGCAGCACCGGCAGACCCTCGCCGGTGGTGGCGCTGATCGGGATGAGCGCGGTGAAGGGGTGCAGCGTCGACCACTTGTGGAGGATCGGCAGCAGCAGCCCCTTGTCCTCGACGCGGTCGCATTTGGTCAGCACGAGCGCGATCGGCCGGCCGGCGGCGGCGATCGACTCGAGCGCGGCGGTGGCCGCCGGACCCGGCTCCCACGCCTCGGCCGCGGCGATGTCGGCCAGCATCGGCGCCTCGGCGAGCATGAGGACGAGGTCGACGGCCTGGGCGCCGCGCAGCGCCTCGTCGACCATGAACTTGTTGAGCGCCGACTTGGCGCGGTGGATGCCCGGCGTGTCGACCAGGACGGCCTGAAACCCGGCTTCCGACCACACGCCGAGCAGGCGCTCGCGGGTGGTCTGCGGGAAGCGGGTGGCGACCGCGAGGTCGCTGCCGACCAGGGCGTTGAGCAGCGTCGACTTGCCGACGTTCGGCCGCCCGCACAGCGCGACGGTACCTGCCCGAAAGGACACCTCGTCGGCGGGCTCCGGCGTGCGATCGGTTTCCATGGCCAAAAGTCCGGGCTTTATGGGGGATGGCGGAGGCCGACGCAAGCGCGCGGCGCGGCCGGCGGCCAGACCTGCCGCACGCGCGATCAAAACACACTACCACACCGTAATTATCAGAGCACCTCGGCATACATGTAGGATATTTGCTCTCATCGACCGACCTGGCGATCCTTTCACCATGCGTGTCGCCCAGGAACGCCGTGGCTCGTCGCGGATCGACAAGGTTTTCCCCGTGCTGGTCTTCTCGGAGGAGGTGGGGGAGCAGTGGTGCGTCGCCCGCAACATCTCCGAGACTGGCATGTTCATCGAGATGCCCGAGCCGCTGCCGCTGCGGACGAAGGTGATCATCCGCTTCCAGATGCCGGGCGACGAGGCGGCGATATGCGCGATCGCGCGCATCCAGAACCACTACTATCTCCAGTACGCCGGCAGCGACGGCCTGCGCGCCCTCACCGGCGCGGGTCTGCGCTTCCTCCGCTTCGTCCCCGAGATCGGCGCACCTGTCCCCGAGGACCGGCTGCACTGAGTTCACGCCCCTGCGGGCCCGCTCCGCGAGGCGTGACTAATTTGGGGATCTCCCCTGCCCTTGGTACCCAGACCGCATGCCACGGCGCGCTCTGCTCCTTTCGACCCTGGTCGCGGCCTGCGCCGGTGAGCCGCAGGTCGAGGTCCTGACCCGCTCGTCGGCCGACACCCTGCAAGCCCAGACGTGGGCCGACCGCTACGAGACCTGGCTGGCCCAGGCCGCGGCCCTCGGCGACCGCGAGCTCGACGCGGCGATCGCCGAGCTGCCCGCCGACGACGCCGAGGCCACCGGCGCGCCCAAGCGCAAGCCGAAGGCCAGGCCGAAGCCGCTCCCGCGCGTGTCTGAACAGACAGGTCCCGAAGACCAGGAACTTTCGGACAGGACCGATGCGCCAGGTGGCGAGGCGCGGCCGATCGCGCCGCCGACCAGCGCCGACGAGCTCGCGGGGCTGCTCGCGGCGCTGCGCGACGGGCCGCACCGCGACCTCGGACCGCTGGCCCGCGCGCTCGCGGCCGCGCCGGCGTCGCTGTGGCCGGCGCTGCGGACCGAGCTGCTGGCGCCGCGGACGTGGCGCAAGGCCGACTACAAGGCGATGCTGGCGGTGATCGGCGGCGACGTGCCGAACCGCTACGGCCACTTCGAGCTGGCGTGGAAGAAGGCCCACGGCCACCACGGGGTCAAGCTGTCGGAGGATTGGTTCACCGACCTGCTGGCCCTGCCGTCGCGCCAGGTGTCGAAGGCGCTGCGGCCGATCTACCGCGACTGCGTGATCCAGGCGGCGCTGCTGCGCGCCGCGGCGGCGATCGGCGGCGAGCCGGCCCGCACCGACGAGGTGGTCGAGGCGCTCCTGGCGGCGGCGTACGTGCACGAGGGCACGTTCCGCGACGAGGTCGGGCGGGCGATCCGCCGCCTCGGCGATCCGGCGCTGCCCGGGCTGCTGCGGCGCTCGCTCAAGCCGGCCCTGCCCGCCGACGAGGGCGAGGCGCAGGTGATCAAGGACTCGATCCCATACCGCACCGCCGAGTACGCCGCGTACCAGATCGATCGCATGGACCGCGCTCACCCGCGCAAGGCGCTGCAGGCCGTCGGCGACGATCCGGCGCAGCTCGGCGAGCTGATCGCGGCCTACGGCCTGGTCCGCCCGGGCGACGCGGCGGGGCCGCTGCTCGACCACGTCGACGCCGCGCTCCCGCGGGTCCGCGAGGCCGCGCGCGCGGCGTTCCTCGCCTACGTCACCGGACCGGCGCCGCGAGCCGAGCGCAAGCTGCTGCGCTTCGTCGGCGGCGGGACCGGGGAGTCGGCGGCGCAGCTGACCTACCGCGACCTGGCCCGGATCGCGATCATGAGCCGGATCGCCTCGCACCACCCCGACCTCGCCGAGCCCGACTGCCGGACTGCCCCGAAGGACAGCGTGATCGCCGGGGTGTGCGAGGCCCAGCCGGAGCGGCTGGCGCGGGCGTACTTCGCCCGCCTCGACGAGGGCCGCCGCGCGCGCGAGCGGGCCGAGATCGCGGCGGCGCTGGCCGAGCCCGATCGCGCGGCCGCGATCGCTACCCTCGATCGCCTGCTGGCCGACGACCCCGAGCTCAGCGCCCGCGCCGAGCTGGTGCCGACCTACGAGCAGGCCGCCGCCGAGGCGATCGCCGCCGGCGAGCTGGCGCTCGGCGCCCGGCTGTGGCGCAAGAGCGCCGCCCTGCTCGACGACGCCGACCCGACCCGCGCCGACGCGCTGCGCGTGCAGGCCCTGCTCGCCGAGGCCGACCTGGCCGCGACCGAGGAGGGCCGGCGGATGTTGCTCGCCACCGCGGCCGAGCTCGCGCCCGACGACGCCGAGCTGCAGGCGCGCCTGACCGCCAGCGCCGGGCGCCCCGAGACGACCACGTCGGCGATCCGCACGCGCCTGGCCTACGGGGCAGGTCTCGCGGTCGGCGGTCTGTCGCTGCTGCTCGGCCTCGGCGGGCTGTTCCACCGCACGCGCGCCCGCTCCTGAGCGGGATGGTTTCAAGGGCATGTCCTTCCAGACATGCCCTGGCGACCATGCCCTACCAGGCATGCCCTCGGGGCCAGCCTAGTACACCCGGCCCGAAGTTCTCCAGGGGTTGCTAGGCCCTCTCAGAGAGGGTCCAGCCGAAGTTACCGAGGAGCAGCTCGAGCAGCTCGTCGCGGGAGGCGCGGAAGGGGGTTGGTTCCCAGCGCCCGGTGTGGGTAGCCATCTCGAGTTGCCACAAGTTGGCAGCGAGGCGGCGCAGGCGCGCGTGCAGGACCGGATCGTCGGCGGGGCCGGACTCGAGGGTGATGAGAGGGGCGCGATGCCGGACGCGGATGTGTGCGAGGCCCTGGTATTGGCGCAGGAACTGCTCGACAGCGCGAGCATCATCGTCCGTTTTCGCAGCGGTGTTGCGGCTGGTGCGTGGGCGGCTCATGCGGCGTGATGCCGCTGAGTTTGGACGAAGTGGCCACGAAAGGTCCAGTTGAACGGGTGGGCTTCGTCGCGGTTCCAGCGGCGGATGAAGGCCATCACGGCGCGGGGCAAGGCACCGGCGCAGGGAAAGTCGGCGCAGCGAAGGACACGGCGCTGCAGCAGCGAGAACCAGATCTCTATCTGGTTGATCCACGAGGCGTGAATCGGCGTGTACACGAAGTGGAAGCGGTCGCCGTGGCGCTGGTTGAAGCGGACCCAACGGTTGTCCGAGCCGTCATAGTGGATGTTGAGGTTGTCCCAGACGATGTAGACCTGGCCGGTGGGATAGTTGCGGGCGAGGGCTTCCATGAAGCCCACGAGATCCTCGGCCCGCCGCTGCGGCTTGCACTCACCCAGAACCCGGCCGGTGCGGACGTCGAAGGCTGCGATCAGCGACGACGTGCCGCGGCGGACGTATTCGAACTCGAAACGGCCCGCGCGACCGGGTGCGGGGAGCTTGCTGGGGAATCTCCGTCCGAGCGCCTGCATGCCGGTCTTCTCGTCCACGCAGAGCACGTGAGCTCCGTCGGGAGGATGATGGTAGAGGTCGCAGATGCGCTGAACTTTGCGGCAGAAGTCGGGATCGGGGCTGTGTAGCCAGAGCCTCATCTTGTGCGGCCGGAAGTCCTCGTTGCGGAGGATTCGCCCCACCTCAGATACGCTGAGGCCAATACCTGTCTCATGAAGCAGGCGCCTCGCCAACGTCGCGTACGTCCACGTCGTACGCGTCTGCAGGCCGTGGTTGGCAGGCTTGTCACAGGCGAGCTTGATGAGCTCGCAGCGTGCCGCCGGCGATATCCGAGCAGGTCGCCCACTTCGAGGGCGATCCTCGAGCGTCACGACCCGCCCATCACGCGCGAACCGCCCACGCCACACTCTCACCGTATCCACGTGGCAACCCAAGCTGCGCGCAATATCCTGGTTTGAGTGCCCCTCGGCGGCGAGCAGCACGAGCTTCGCCCGAAGGACGAGGCGTGCCTCGGCGCGCCCACTCCGAGCGAGCACCTTCAACTCCTCACGGACCGAAGGCGCCACACGAAGCCGTTGCGCTCGCGGGCCTGACACATCGACGAGATCGTTTTCGCGCCTCGTCTATTCCGCCGCCTGTATCGCCTTCGCGATGGATCCAGTTAGATCCAGGACGGAGCAGCTCGCAGGAACCCATGGAGAACTTCGGGTCGGCTGTACTAGCGCCGCGGCTCGCGGCTCAGCGCCCAGGCGACCGCCTCGCGCATGGTGGCGAAGATCTGCACGCCGCTCCAGTCGGCGTCGAGGCCGACCATCGCCTGCGCGACCTCGGGGCGAATGCCGGTCACGAGCACCTTGGTGCCGAGCAGGCGCGCGGCGCGGACCGACTGCAGGAGGCCGTTGGCGACCTCGCCGTCGACCGAGCGGACGCCGGTGACGTCGAGGATGGCCGCCCGGGCGCGGTGCTCGCTGACGCCGTCGAGCAGCGCCTGCATGATGTTGCGCCCGCGCTCGTCGTCGATCGTGCCGATCAGCGGCAGCGCGATCACGCCGTCGGCGATCGGCACGATCGGGGTCGACAGCTCGGAGAGCACCGAGCGCTGGACCTCGATGACGCGCTCCTGCAGGGCGTTGCGCTCCTCCTCGGCGCGGCGCCGCTCGGTGATGTCGGTGGCGATCCCGCCGATGCCGTAGAGCTCGCCGGTGCCGTCGTAGAGCGGGAACTTGACCGACAGATAGACGTGCACGCCGTCGCGCTGGGGGATGTGCTCCTCGACCTCCTGCGGCGCTCCGCTGGCGCACACACGGAGGTCGTTCTCGCGGTTCTGCTGGCCGGCCTCGGGGCCGAAGATGTCGTGGTCGGTCTTGCCGATCAGGCCGCCCGGGTCGGCGCCGGCGAGGTTCTCGTAGGTCCGGTTGCACACCAGCAGGCGACCCTCGGGGTCCTTGACGAAGATGACCGCGGGGCAGTGGTAGATGACCGCGCTGAGCAGCTCGTTGCGTTCACGCAGCGCCGCGATCTCGGCGAGCAGCGCCGCGGGATCGAGCGAAGAGTTCTCGTTGGAGGCGGGCATGGGCCTGCCCATCATCCTCGCCAGGCCGCGCGGCTTGGGCTTTTTTTTGCCCGCCGACGGACGTTGGCGGTCACACACGGACACCTGCTCGTATCCGCTCTCACCGCGCGACGCGCCGCCAGACCTGGCGGCCCGCCCGGGCGAAGTCGTCGAGCAGGCTGTACGTGGCCGGCAGAAACACGAGCGTCATGATGGTGCTCGACGCCAGTCCGCCGACGAGGATCAGCGCGATCGCGTGATAGTAGACGCCTGCGAGCGTGGGGTGGTGGATCAGCATCGGCACCAGGCCGAGCACCGTGGTCCCCGCCGTCATCAAGATAGGTCGCAGGCGGTCTGCACCCGCAGCCGCGAGCGCGGCGTCGCGGTCCATGCCGGCGGCGCGCAGCTGGATCGCGCGGTCGATCAGCATGATGCCGTTGTTCACGGCGATGCCGATGAGGATAAAGAGCCCGATCATCGCCGTCGTGTCGACCGTCGTGCCGGTCCACCACATCAGCCACGGCGCGCCGACGCAGCCGAGCAAGCAGGTGGCGAGGATCGCGAACGGCTGCAGGAAGCTCTCGAACAGCGAGGCCATCACCGCGTAGACCAGCAGCAGGCACAGGCCGAGGTCGACGAGGACCTCGAGGTTGGAGCGCGCGTTGCGACCCCAGCGCGACCACTCGCCGCTGCTGTAGCCGGCCGGGAACACGAAGCTCTCCATCGCCTTCTTGACGAGCTCGCGGTTCTTCTCCGGCTCGGGGGCGAAGAAGCGGGCCTTGACCTTGACCTGCGTCTCGCGGTCGAGGCGCTGGATGAAGAACGGGCTGCGCGTGCGCTCGAGCGTGGCGATGCCGCCGACGGTGACCTCGCCGCCGTCGGCCAGCGGGATCGGCAGGTCGCGCAGCTCCTCGATCGTGGGCCCGTCCCCTGCCCCGCCGGTGCGCGCGCCGGCCGACAGGCGCAGCTCGATCTGCCCCTCGGGGCCGCGCACCTGGCCGAGCGGCACGCCCTGGAACGCGGTCTGGATCAGGCGCGCGACGTCGTCGGCGCGCAGGTCGTAGCGGCGCAGCAGCGCGCCGTCGAGCTGGACGTGGAGCTCGCGCGAGCCCTCGTCGTAGGGGCCGATCACGGTGTCGACGCCGGTCGACTCGGGGTCGTCGGCGCTGCCGCGCGGCAGCGTCGCGCGCAGGTGCGAAGCTGCCTTTTCGGCCAGGTCCATGAGGACACCCATGTCCTCGCCCTTGATCGCCAGCTCGACCTCGTGGCGGTCGGGGTTGCCGCGCATGTGCCCGCGGTTGTTCTCGCCGACCAGGTAGCGCACGCCGGCCTGCTCGGGCAGCGCCTGCTTGATCGTCTTGGTGAACGCCTCGGCGTCGGCCTCGGAGGCGGCGCGCGCGATCGGGTGGACGTCGCAGCGGCCCCAGAAGTCGGAGTAGGCGCACGACACGTGCGTGACCGCCAGCGCGTCCTTCTTGGCCAGGATCGCCTCCTCGACCACGCGCACGCGCTCGCCGATCTCCTTGTAGCCGGGGCTGCCGACGAACTGCATGCTGACCTCGACCCAGTCGGGCTTGGGATCGATGTCGGTGAGGTTGTAGTTGAGCAGCCGCGCCGGCACCACCACGCTGGCCGCGAGGCCGAGGCCCAGCACCAGCGCGGTCCGGCGGAACCGCAGCGTGAGCCCGATCAGGCGCCCGTAGCCGGCGATCAGCGGGCCGAGCAGGCGCCCGCTGCGACCTGTCCCTTCGGCCACCCCGCCGCGCGCGAGCACCGTCGGCATCACCAGCGGCACCAGCGTCTGGCTGACGAACAGGCTGCACAGCAGCACGGTGGCGAAGGTGAGGCCGAGCGGGGCCAGGAGCGCGCTCATCGGGTTGGCCGGGTCGCCGAACACCAGCGGCAGGAACACGATCACGCTCGACAGCGTCGACGCGACGGTGGCGAGCCCGACCTCGCGCCCGCCGGCGCGCACGGCCGCCCGGGCCGGCAGGCCGCGCTGGGCCTGCAGCTCGATCGCCTCGGTGATGACGACCGCGTTGTCGACCAGCATGCCGACCCCGAGCACGAGGCCGAGCAGGACGATGCAGTTGAGCTCCTCGCCGCGGATCAGCAGCACGCCGCAGGTGGCGAGGATCGTCAGCGGGATGCACAGCGCGGCCACCAGCGTGACGCCCCAGCGGCGCAGGAACAGCCACAGCATCGCCACGCCGAGGAAGCCGCCGTAGATGCCGGTGTCGCGCAGGTCGGCCAGCGTCTTGAGGATGATCTTGCCCTGGTCGTGGTAGACGACCGCCGACAGCCCGCCGAGCCGCGGACTGGCCTGCAGCTCCTCGACCACCCCGTTGACCGCGCGGGCGACGTCGACCGGGCTGGCGCCGGCGTCGGCGTAGACCGAGAGGTCGACGCCCAGGCGGCCGTCGAGGCTGCGGAAGTTGCGGTTCTCCCGCGGGTGGACCTCGACCCGCGCGACCTCGCCGACCCGCGCCGGCGGCGTCCCGCTCGTCTGGCCGACCGCCGACGCGGTGGCCGGAGCGACGCCCGCGCCGACCGGAGTGCTCGTGTAGACGCCCGGACCGACGCTGGCGGTGGTCGAGCGCGGGCTGACCCCCTGGGGGCCCTGGGCAGTCAGCGGCGCGGTGGCCGAGACCACCGGCGCGGCGGCGGCGGCTGTCCCGGCGGACATGCTCGAGGAGGCAGATGCCGGCGCGGACGCAGTCGAGGTCGAGCCGGTGCGCGGCGCCGTCGTGGCCGCGCTGGTGCCGGCCGCCGCGCCGCGGCTGCGGGCGATCGGCAGGGCCGCGAACGCCTGCGGGTCGGCGTCGACCGGCGGGGCGCGCACGCCGGGCTGGGTCACGTCCTCGCGCAGCACGCCGAGGCTGCGGCCCTGCCTGGCCTCGCGCACGGCGGTGCTGACGGCCTGGGCCGACACGCCGACGCGGCGCAGCGCCTCGAGGTCGAGCGCGACCTCGAGCTCGCGCGCCTCGACGCCCTCGAGCTCGACGCGCGAGACGCCGGGGATCCGCTCGATCGGGCGCACGACGTGGCGCTCGATCAGGTCGTAGGAGCGCGTCAGGTCGCTGTCGCTGGCGAGGCGCAGCTTGACCACGGCGTCGTCGGAGCGGCCCCAGGAGTCGAGCGTGACCCGCGTGATCGCGTCGGGCAGCGTCCCGCGGACGCGGTCGAAGCGCTCGCGGATCTCGGCCTTGCGGGCGGCGATGTCGGTGCCGGCGGCGAACTCGAGGTTGACGCGCACGCCCCAGCTGCCGCTGCCGACCTGGATCCGCTGCAGCCCGCGCAGGCCGGCCATCGCCTCCTCGACCGGGCGGATGACCTCGCGCTCGACCAGCTCCGGGCTGGTGCGCTGGAGGCTGATCCGCAGCGACACGCGCGCGGTGCCGCCGGCCGGGAGGAAGGCCAGCGGCAGGCGGGCTGTGGCGATCGCGCCGAGGACCAGGATCGCCAGCAGCAGCATCCCGATCATCACCGGGCGGTCGAGCGCGAGGTCGCTCAGGCTGGCGCGGCCGGCGATCTGCGGGCCTGCCTTCGTGGACATGTCCTGGCCGCCAGGTCCGATCGGACCTGCGCTCGCGGGCATGTCCTCTCCGCCAGGCCGCCGGTCCGCGCCCACGTCAGTCCTCCCCCGCCATGTCGGCCCAGGCGTCCTGGCGCTTGCCCGGCAGCAGGCTGTACAGGCACGGGATCACGACCAGCGTCAGCAGCGTCGCCGCGGTCAGGCCGCCGATGACGGTGACCGCGAGCGGCTGGCGCAGGGCCGCGCCGTCGCCGACGCCGGCCGCCATCGGCAACAGGCCGAGCACGGTCGTCGCCGTGGTCATGACGATCGGCCGCAGCCGCAGGCGGCCGGCCTCGACCAGCGCCGCGCCGGTGTCCATGCCCTGGCCGCGGCGGTAGTTGACGGTGTTGACGAGGACGATCGCGTTGTTCACGACGATGCCCCCGAGGATGATCGCCCCCATCCCGACCATCGCCGAGACCGGGGTGTCGGTCAGCACGCAGGCCCACGCGACCCCGACCACCGCGAGCGGGACGGTGCCCATGATCAGCAGCGGGTGGTGCAGGCTCTCGAAGCTCGAGGCCATCACCACGTAGATGAGGAACACGGCGATAAGTGCCGCGAACATCATGCTTTTCATCGACCCGCCGAGCGACTCGGCCTGGCCGCCGAGCTCGGCCTGGACGCGGCCGTCGCCGGGGTCGCGGGCGGCGAGGACGTCGTCGACGCGGGCGGCCACGGTGCCGAGGTCCTCGCCGGTGAGGCGGGCGCGGATCCGCAGGCCGCGGCGGCCGTCGAGGTGGCGGATCTCGGCGGGACCTGTCGCTTCGACCAGGTCGGCGACGGCGGCCACGGTGACCGGGACGTCGCCGATCACGGCGACGGCGATCTTGCCGACATCGGCGGCGCGGGTGCGGTCGACCTGCGGCAGCTGCACGCGGACGTCGAGCTGGCGGTCGGCCGCGTGCATCTTGGTCGCGATCTCGCCCTGGACGGCGCGCTGGACCGCGAGGGCGGCCGCGTCGACGCCGAGGTTGAGGCGGCTCAGGCGCTCGCGGTCGAAGTCGACGCGGACCTCGGGGCGGCCGGCGAGGTCGTCGGGGGCGACGTCGGCGAGGCCCTCGATGGCGCGCAGGTCGGGCAGCAGCGCGCGCGCGTGGGCGATCGCCCGCTCGGGCTCCTCGCTGAAGATCCGGACCTCGATCGGGGCGTCGAACGAGAACAGCGCCGGCCGGCCGAGCCGCAGCGTGGCCTCGGGGTCGGCCGCGGCGCCGGCCATCGCCAGCATCAGCGACTCCTCGAGCGCGGCCTCCTCCGGCGCGGGCAGGCCCGGGTGCCGGCGGACGTTGACCTGCGCCAGGTGCGTGCCGGCGACCGTGCCGGTGGCGCTGTCGCCTGCCGTCATGCTGCCGACGCGGGCGAACACCTGGGCGACCGCCGGGTCGCGCTCGGCCGCGGCGGCGACGCGGCGGGCCAGGTCGGCGCTCCGCTCCAGCGAGCTGCCCTGCGGCAGCGAGATCTGGACGAAGAACTCGCCCTGCTGGATCTCCGGCAGGAGCGTGCTGCCGAGGCCCTGCAGCTGCTGCACCGCCGTGACGCACAGGACCACCGCCAGGGCGACCACGGTGAAGCGCCAGCGCAGCGCCGCCTTGAGCAGCCGCGGGTAGGCGCGCTCGAGCGCGGCGTAGGCGGCGGCCAGCGGCGCGGTGATGACCCGGAGGACATGTCCCATCGCCCATGTCGCAAGGCGCAGGCCGCGGAACAGCAGGGCGAGCGGGGCCAGCAGCCAGGCCAGCAGCGAGCGCGGCGGCGGCGGCTCGCCCGCGCCGGCGTCCCCTGCCCCGCCGAGGCTCTGCAGCACCGGCACCAGGGTGAGGCTGACGAACATCGACGAGACGATGCTGAGCGACACCGTGTAGGCCAGGTCGCGGATCAGGCGCCCGGCGACGCCCTCGACGAAGGCCATCGGCAGGAACACGGCGACGGTCGTCAGCGTCGAGGCGATGACCGACGCCGCGACCTCCGTGGCCCCGCGGATGGCGCTGACGGCCAGCCCGATCCCGGGTTCGCGCTCGCGCACGCGGGCGATCGACTCGAGCACGACGATGCTGTTGTCGACCAGCATGCCGACGCCGAGCGCGAGGCCGCCGAGGCTCATGAGGTTCAGGCTGACGCCGAGCAGCTGCAGCGGGACGAACGTGACCAGCAGCGAGATCGGGATGGCGGCGGCGATGACGAGCGTGGCCCGCAGGTCGCGCAGGAAGAACAGCAGGACCAGGACCGCCAGCGCGCCGCCGAGCAGGGTGTTGCTCTGGACCTCGGCGATCGCCGACTCGATGAAGGCGGCCTGGTCGCTGAGCACGACGACCTTCTGACCGGTCCCGAGGCGCAGCTCGGGCAGCGAGGTCTGGACCGCGCGCGACACCGCGACGGTGTTGGCGTCGCCCTCGCGGTAGACCGCCAGCTCGACCGCCTCGCGCCCGCCGACCAGCGCCAGCTCCTCGCGCTCGACCGGCACGCGGGCGACGTCGGCGACGTCGCGCAGGCGCAGCTCGGCGCCGTTCTGGCTGCGGACCACGACCTCCTCGAGCTCGGCCGGCGTGCGCGCCTCGTGGACGGTGCGCAGCAGGTAGCGGCTCTTCTGCTCCGACAGCGCGCCGCCGGGGCGGTTGACGTTGTCGCGGCGGATCGCCTGCGCGACCTCGTCGGCGGTGACGCGCATGGCCGTGAGGCGCTGCGGATCGAGCTCAACGCGGATCTCCTCCTTGTCGCCGCCGTGGATCTGGACCGCGGCGACGCCGGGGATCTTCTCGAGCGCGCGCTTGACCCGGCGATCGGCGAGCTCCCACAGCTCGGCCGGGCGCATGCTCTCGTGCGAGACCAGGGCCAGGCGCAGGATCGGCTCCTGCGACGGGTCGTAGCGCAGCACCACCGGCCGCTGCACGCCGGTCGGCAGGACCACGCGGTCGAGCTTCTCGCGCACGTCGTCGAGCCCGCGGTCCATGTCGGTGCCCCAGCCGAAGTCGAGCACGACCTCGCTGGTGCCCTCGCGCGAGACCGACTCGACCTGCACCACCCCGGGCACCGCGCTGACCAACTCCTCGACCGGGCGCGTCAGCAGCTCCTCGACCTCCTGCGGGGCCGCGTCGGGCATCTCGGTGCGGACCGTGACGCTCGGGTAGCTGAGGTCCGGCAGCAGCGCCAGCGGCAGCCGCGTCAGCGCCACCAGGCCGAACACGACCAGCGCGAAGAGCACCATGGTGGTCGTGACCGGCCGCCCGACCGCGCCCGCCACCATCCCGCGCGGCCGCGGCTCGCCGCTCACGGGCCCCCTGGCGCCGGCGCGGCCGCCTGCCCCTTCGCCGCCGCCTTCGCCTCGGCGGCCGGCTGCTCGGCTGTCCCGGCGGGCATGTCCTTGGTTCCCTGTCCCCCGGCGCCTGCCCCTTCAGGCATGTCCTTGGCGGCCTGTCCCTTGGCACCTGCCCCTTCGGGCATGCCCTTCGCGCCAGCCGCTCCCTCGGCGACGGCGCGGACCGGCATGCCCTCGGCGATGCCGGTGCCGGCGTCGACGACGATCTGGGCGCCCTCGGCCACGCCGCCGCGGATCTCGGCCCGCTCCTCGCCGACCAGCCCGAGCTCGACCGGGCGCCGGCGGGCGCGCCCGTCCTCGACCACGTAGACGTGCGGCTTGCCCTCGACCTCGACGATCGCGCTGCGCGGCACGCTCGGCGCCGCCTCGCGCACGGCGACCCGCAGCGACGCGCGGGCGAACGCCCCCGGCACCGCGCCGGCCGGGAAGTTGTGGGCCCGCACGACGAACTTCACGGTGCCCGTCAGCGGATCGACGACCGGCGCCCGGCGCTCGACCCTGGCCTCGAACGTGCTGCCGTCCTGCAGCTCGATCTGCGCCGGCGCGCCGGCCTGCACCGCGCTCGCCTCGCGCTCGGGCACGTAGAGCTCGAGGTCGAGGGCGCTGAGATCGGCGATCGTGTACAGCGACTTCGAGGTGGTCGCGAGGTTGCCGACGTCGATGTGGCGGCGGGTGATGGTGCCGGCGAACGGCGCCGAGACGGTCGTCTGCGAGGCCTGGTGACGCGACACCTGGGCGCTGGCCAGCGCCGACTCGGCGGCGTAGCGCTGCTTGTCGAGCTCCTCGCGCGACAGCAGGCCGCTCAGCTGCTCGAGGCGATCGAGCTCCTTGGCGGCGTTCTGGGCGGAGAGGCGGTCGCGCGCGGCCTGCAGCTGATAGGCGCGGCCGTCGAGGCGGGCCAGCAATTGACCGGCGGCGACGCTGTCGCCCTCCTCGGCCTTGAGCTCGAGCACCACGCCCGGCTGCAGCGCCACCAGATCGGCGGCCCGCAGCGCCCGCAGCGTGCCGGCGCCGCGGTAGTGCCGCTCGATGGTGGCCGGCGCGAGGGTCGTGACGGCCACCGCGAGCGCCTCGGCCTCCGGTCCGCGTCGACCCCTGGCGCCGCCCGGGCCGCCCGGACCTCCCGGTCCGCCGGCCCCCGCCTCGCCGCCGCAGGCGAGCGGAGTCACGGCCAAAAGAGCGATCAGCAGAACAGAGCGCATGCCGCTGGTCGCAGCCATACCACGATCCCATGTCACACGGGCGGACGCGCGATGTGTCCGTCCTCGCAGCGAACGGTGAAACATCGGCGCCGGTCGCCGTGACGGCGACGCGACCGGCCGACTGGCGGCGCGACGTGTGAGCCGCGGTGCGCATGGGCTCGACCCCCACGAGCTCGGCCCTCCGTGCTGCGGGGCCGACGAACACGCGCGGGCGCGGCCCGCCGACCCCGGCCGGCGCGGCCGGTATTTTGCCCTGCCCGGCCGCGGTCGCTTAGGGTCCGGCCGTGCCGCTCGGTCTGCCCCCCGTCGTCGCGCTCCTCGTGGGGCTCGTGCACTGCATCGCCGGCTACAGGCTGTTTCCGCTGGTCCTCGGCATCTACGGCCTGGTGTTCGGCGTCGGCGCCGGCGCCGCGCTGGCGGAGATGTGGTTTCCGGGACAGGTCTTTACGGCCAGCCTCATGCAGGGCGGCGCCGGCCTCCTCGGCCTCGGGCTGGTCCTGGCCTATTTCCGGGTCGGCGTGTTCGTCATCGGCGCGGTCGCCATGTTGCTGATGACCTGGGCCGTGGCGCCGGTGGTCGGCGGTGTGTCGTGGGAGATCCAGCTGCTGCTCGCGTGCGTGGCCGGCAGCGCCAGCGTGGTCGTGTCGCGGGTCGTGCTGATCGTCGCCACCGCGATCACCGGGGCCGCGCTGGTCGTGCGCAGCGCGGAGCTCGTGGCCGAGAGCCCGATCCGCTGGCTGACCGACCTGACCGCGTTGCCGTGGACCGGGGGCCTGCCCGACGCCGTCCCCGAGGTCGTCGCGTGGGCCGCGCTGGCGCTGCTCGGGATCGCCGTGCAGCTCGCCACAACCGCGCGCCGCTAGCCCGACAAACGACGTTCAACGGCCATTTGTCGGCCGTTGCTGGAGCCTGGCCAGCGTGGGATAAACGCGGTCCCGATGCCTTCCCTCCCCTCCCGTCGGTACGCGCGCAACCACGTCTGGGCCGAACTCGACGGCGACAGCGTGGTGGTCGGACTCAGCGCTCGCGCCCTCGATCAGCTCGGCGAGGTCACCGACTTCGCGCTGCGCGTCCAGCCCGGCGACGAGCTCGCGCCGGGGCAGTGCTTCGCGGTGCTCGAGAGCGCGAAGGCGGAGATCGAGCTGTTCACGCCGCTGAGCGGCGCGGTCGTCCGCGTCCACGAGGGCCTCGACCTGGCGCCCGCGACCATCAGCGAGGACTGCTACGGCGAGGGCTGGATGATCGCGCTGCAGCCGCCCGACCTCAGCGAGTTCGCCGCCCTGCTCGACGCCGAGGCCTACAGCGAGCTGCTCAAGACGGCCGCCTCGTGCGAGTGAGATGAGCGCGCGCTGGTCGGCCTCGACGCTCCACTGCCGCCGCTGGCGCGGGCGCTCGCGGCATTCGCCCGCGCCCGCCGCACGCACGGCGGGCTGACGGCGCTGGTCTCGAAGTGACATGTCCCGGAGGACATGTCACTCGACCAGCTCGAAGGCGCCGCGGCTGGGCGGGTCGGCCCAGCACTGATGATCGCGGTCGCCGGTGAGCTCCGCGAGCGGCGTGCCCGAGTGGACCGCGGGGCTGCCGGGCGTGAGGTGGAAGTCGCCGTCGAGGTCGACGAGCGCGGGGTCGACCCCGACGATCGAATCCACTTCCGCCACCGGCAGGTCGCCGGCGGGACTCGACTGATCGGCCTGGTCGGCGGCAAACCACAGGTTGGAGGCGAACGTGAACGTCTCGGCCGCGGTGTCGGGGCCGATGTTGACGTGGTTGGAGATCTGGTTGCGGTCGAACACCACGACGTTGTTGATGAACCGGCTGTTGCCGACCGGGGCGAACTCGAACGCCGGGTTCGACACCGTCTCTTGCAGGATCCGGAGCAACCAGTGCTGCGGGCGGATGATCGTGTTGTTGGCGGCCAGGCAGTCGACGCAGCCGACGAACGCCAGCGCCGCCTCGCCGCCGACGATCACGTTGGCGATCACGCGGATGTTCCGCGCCTCGGCGTTGGCCGCGTTCGGCAGCAGCGGCGGGCGGAAGAACTCGAAGCCGGTCGAGCCGCCCATGTTGATCGCCCGCTGGCCGCACTCCCTCATCGTGTTGCCGCGGATCTCGATGTCCTCGCTGCCGCCCTTGGTCTGGATCGCGTTGCCGCCGTTGTCGCTGAATTGGTTGTCGAGGATGAGGCCGCGGTGGCAGCCGACGTGGTCGATCGCGCTGCCGCCGGCGCTGCAGCCGGTGAACTCGCTGCCGAGGATCCAGAAGTCGTTGAGGCCCGACAACTTGAGGCAGTCCTGGTTGCCGCCGTCGCCGATGTCGTGGATGAACACGCGCTCGAACACGACGAAGCGGGTCGCCTCGGGGTCCTCGAAGAGGCCGCCGTCGTCGACGTTGATGCCGTTGCCGGACGCGCCGGTGACCTCGAGATCGTGGACGACGAGGTGGCGGACGCGCGACAGGTGCAGGCCCTCGGTGCCGCCGGAGATCACCGGCCGCTCCTCGCCGGGGACGCCGCCGATCCAGATCGGCGCGTCCTCGCTGCCGGCGATCTCCTCGACGAATTCGTCGGCCGCGTAGGTGCCGGGGTGCAGGCGGATCGCGGTGCCGGGCGTGGCCAGGGCGACCGCCGCGCCGATCGTCTGGCACGGCGCGTCGAGGGTCCCGCACGACAGGGGGTCGTCGACGCCGTCCGGCGCGACGTGGACCTCCTGCGCCGGCTCCTTGCCGGACGCGAAGTGGACCGGATCGCCGCACGTGGGGACGCCCGGGTCGCCCGTGGTCGTGTCGTCCGTGTCGGTCGCGGTCGTGCTCGTCGAGTCGGTCGCCTCGGTGGTCGGCGCCCCGGAGGTCGGGACCTCGGTCGGATCTGCGGCGGTGGACGTGCTCGTGTCGGTCGCGGTCGCGGTCTCCGTCGCGGTGGAATCGGTCGAGGTATCGCCCGGGGTGTCGGTGTCGGTGGCCGTATCGCCCGGGACGCTGCCGCAAGCGGCGAGCACCAGCGAGATCGGGGCCACAAGGGAGAACAAGGTTCGCATGGGCGCGACGATACTCCAGCCGCTCGCCTCGACCCAACCTGTCCCTTGTGCCATCTCATTTTCGGGGCGCTCCCGCGCCTGCGGCCGTCGCACCCCGTCCCCGGTGTGCGACGGCCGCGACCGGTTGAATTGCTGCGCGCGCCGCACTAGTTTCTCTCCGCGTGTCCGACCCGCTCGCAGGCCCGCCGATCGCCGCCCGCCTGCACGCGCTCGCTGCGGCCGGCGTGCTCGGGCCCGCAGCCCTCGAGCGGGCGCTCGAACTCACCGGGCGTCGCCCGACCGCGGCCTCGTGGTACCGCTTCGCTCGCTTCCAGCTGATCATCCTCGGCACCGTCCTCGCCGTCGCCGGCGCGATCTTCTTCATCGCCGCCAACTGGGACGTGTTCACGCCGCAGGCGCGCATGGGCCTGGCGGCCGCCGCGATGGCCTCTGCGACCCTCGCAGGCGGCTGGATCGGCCTCGACAGGCTCAGCGGTCGCGCCGCGGCGCTGGCCGGCGGGCTGCTGTTCGGCCCCTTGATGGCGCTGGTCGGCCAGGTCTACCAGACCGGCGCCGACGCCTACGAGCTGTTCCTCGCCTGGTCGCTGGTGCTGGCCGGCTACGCGCTGGCGATCCGGTTCGCCGGCGCGTGGGTCACCGCGCTGCTGCTCGGCGTCGTCACGATCTACCTGTGGATCGATCAGGCGCTCGGCAGCCACCCGTTCGAGACACCTGGTCTTTGGGCCAGCCTCGCCGGCGCCGCCGCGTTGACGGCGCTGGGCCTGGCCCGGCGGGCGACGCGGCGCGACGCAGATGCGATCGGCGCGGTCGCGCTGGTGCTCGGCGGGAGCATCGGCTTCGCCCACGGCGCCGCGGCGATCGGCGTCGACGGCTGGCCTTCGGGGCAGGGGCTGGCGCTGTTGCTGGCGCTCGCGCAGGCGGCCGGCACGCTGCTGCTCGGCCGCCGGCTCGGCGACCTCGGCCTCGAGCGCGGCGGGGTCGCCTTCCTGTTCGGCCTGCTGACGGTCGCCGAGGGCAAGCTGATCTTCGACGTGCTCGACGCCGAGGTCGGCGGCCTCCTGCTCATGGGCGTGCTCCTCAGCGTGCAGGGCTACGTCGGCGGCGAGTGGTTCCGCGCCCGCCGGCCGGTCGTGGAGGACGCGACGTGAGCACGCGGGGCCTGCTCGAGCACCTGGCGGAGGAGGGCCTGGTCGAGCGCGACGTGCTCGACGAGGCCACGCCGGCCGGGCAGAAGGCCCACGCGGCCCTCGCCGGCCTCACCAGCGAGGGCCTGCACCTGCAGCAGGCCGGCACCTCGGTGTCGGTGTGGCTCGGCGCGCTGCTGATGGCGCTGTTCCTCGTGCAGATGGACGTCACCGAGGTCGTGCCGCTCGGCCTGCTGCTCGGCGCCGCCGGCCTCGCGCTGGCGGCCGTGCTCGCGCGCGGGGCCGCCTCGGTGCTCGAGCTGCAGCTGCGCTGGATCGCCACCATCGGCGGCCAGATCCTGATCCTCGCCAGCCTCTCCGAGGTGTTCCGCAGCGACGAGAGCATGCTGGTCGCCGCGATCGTGCTGCAGGCCGTGACCCTGGCGCTCGTCCGCGACCTCGCCATCGGCACCGCCGCGGTGATGGTCGCGGCCGGCGCGGCGCTGGGCCTGGCGGCCGAGCTCCGCGTCGGTCCGTTCGGACATGGCCTTGTGGCCCTGTTCCTCGGGACATGCACCTGCGCGCTCTGGGTCGAGCAGGCGCAGCTGCTCCCGCGGCTCGGCCGGCTGTGGCAGCCGCTCGCCTACGCGCTGCCGCTGGTGGTGTGGGCACCGATCACCGCCGGGCTCGAGCGGCGCGGCGGCGACGAGCTGCCGCTGTTCCTGCTCTCGCCCGGGGACATCCCGCCCGGCGCGCTGGCGCTGTCGGCCGGCTGGGCGGCGCTGTCGACCTGGCTGATCGGCCAGGCGGGGCGCGAGCGGCCGGAGCTGCGCGGCAGGAGCCAGTGGTTCGCCTGGGCCGTCGTGTGGCTGACGGCCCTGTTCGGGCTCGACACGCCCGGCCTCGGCGCCGGCCTCACGCTGCTGCTCCTCGGCCAGCTGCGCGCGAGCGCCAGCCTGCGCCTGCTCGGCCTGGTCGCGATCGGCAGCTTCCTGTTCCTCTGGTACTACGAGCACGGCACGACGCTGCTGACCAAATCGATCGTGGCCGTCAGCCACGGCCTGTCGTTCCTGGTGCTGGCGGCCGTGCTGCGACGCGGCGCGGACCGACCGCGCGAGGGCCAGGGCCGCCCGCTGCCGGCGCGGATCGCCGACCTGCGGTGGTTGTCGCTCGCGCTCGCGCTCGGCCTGGCGATCCCCGGCTACGTCGTGATCCAGAAGGAGCAGGTGCTCGGCTCCGGCGAGACCGTGCTGCTGCCGCTCGCGCCGGTCGACCCGCGCTCGCTGATGCAGGGCGACTACATGGAGCTGCGCTACGCCCTGATCGGCGAGCTGGGCGACGTCGACCGGCTGGCCCCGCGCGGGACGCTGGTCATCACCCGTGACGGCGACCACGTCGCCCGCTTCGTCCGCGTCGACGACGGCCGGGCCCTCGCGCCCGGCGAGCTGCGCCTGCGCTACGCCAGGCGCGGCCGCGACGTCAGCCTCGGGGCCGAGACGTTCCTGTTCCCCGAGGGCGAAGGCCCGACGCTGGCGGCCGCCCGCTACGGCGAGCTCGCGCTGGCGCCGGCCGGGGACAGCGTCCTCATCGGTCTGCGCGACGAGGCGCGGCGCCCGCTCGGCACCCGCCAGCACGATCGCTGAGGCGCCGCGAGGACTGCGCGAGCCGCATGTCCTGATCGACATGTCGCGTCCGGCATGCGCTGACGAACATGCTCGGAACGACACGTCGAATTCGACATGTTCAAAAGAACACGTTCTCCACGACATGTCCTCGGCGACTTGCAACCTCTCGACGCGGCGCCTCCGCGTCACGCCTGCGGCGCGCGGCCCGAGCCGACGCTCGCGCCGATCAGCCGCGCCGGGTCGACGCCGACGGCCGCGAGCGCGTCGTGCCACATCAGCTCGGGCGCGGTGTGGAACAGCCACGGCACGGGTACGCCGGGCGAGTCGCTGGCCGCCTCGCGCAGCGGCACCGCCAGCCAGCTGCCCTGGGCCATCTCGGACTCGAGCTGGCCGGGGCCCCAGCCGGCGTAGCCGAGGAACACGAGGTAGTTGCGGCCGGCCCCGCCGAAGCGGTTGTCGCTGACGCGGCGCACGCCCTCGAGCGAGGCGGTGAGGAACGCCCCCGGCGCGACGTCCTCGGCGAGCGGGTCCCACTGCTGCTGGTCGTGCAGGAGGAACGCGCGCACCGGCTCGACCGGCCCGCCCAGCCGCAGGCCCTGGTCGGCGGGGCCCTCCCACTGCAGCGTCACCGCGTCGGCGAACTCGGCGATCGTGGTCGGCAGGCGATGGTTGATGACGAGCCCGAAGGCCCCGCGCTCCGAGTGATCGATGACGAACACCACCGAGCGCACGAAGTTCGGATCGACGAGCTGGGGCACCGCGCACAGCAGATGACGCGCGAGGCTGGTGGGCCCACCAGGGGACCGATCAGCCGGCGCTCGCACGACATCGATGGGCACGGGGATCGTTTTGGCACGAAGCCCGCGTAAGTGCCAGAGGTCGGACTCGAACCGACACGAGGGGCTACCTCAACGGATTTTGAGTCCGCCGCGTCTACCGATTTCGCCACTCTGGCGCGAGGAGCGGCGAAGCGTGTAGCACGGGCGCCGGTCTGCTCGCAAGCCTGCGTCTCGCCCGGACGAGCGAGGGGTCACACCGCGCCGCGCGCCTGTCCTGCGCCGCCGGACGGGACCCGGCGCCATCGCAGCGCCGCAGTCACGGCGTCTGGGGCTCGCCGAGGCGCACCTCGACCTGGCCCTGACCGGCGTCGACCCAGATCTTCACGTGCCCGCCGCCGACCGCGCGCCGGAACGAGCCGCTCGTGATCGTCGACACCGTGCCGGTCTGCACGCGGATCTCGCGGCCCTTGAGGTCGAGGTCGAGGTCGGCGTCGCTGACCAGCCACACGCGCACGTCGCCCTCGGCGCGGACCACGACGTCGTTGCCGCCGGCCCTGGCCTGCCACACCTCGACGGTCCCGTGGCCGGTGCGCAGGTCCATGTTGCCGGCCGACTCGACGCGCACGCGGCCGTCGCCGGTGCGCACCGCGACCCCGCCGTCGCCGCCCTCGATGTCGACGTCGCCGACGTCGACGTCGACGCCGATGTTGCCGACCACGTCGACCACGTCGACGTCGCCGAGCTCGGTCTGCAGCTCCACGTCGAGGCCGGGCGGCAGCCGGATCTCCTCGACCTCGAGGTCGACCTGATCGTCGACCGCGAGCGGCACCACCGCGCCGAGCCGGCCGAACCCGCCGGTCACGTCGAACACCAGCCGCGGCGTGCGCGCGTTGGCCTTGGCGACCTTCCGGCTGCCGCCGGCCGCCCGCCACTCGCCGCGCAGCTCGAGCCCGACGGCCATCGGGTCGCCGACCACCGACAGCGGCGTGCGCGGCAGGTCGATCCGCACCGCCTGCACGCCGGTCAGCGGCCAGGTCGCCTCGATCTCGGCCTCGCTGCGGTAGCCGAACACGCACCCGGCCGCCAGCGCGAGCGCCGTCAACATGACCTTTCGGACATGTCCTGCCAGCCAGTGTCCCGAGGGGCATGTTCCGAAGGCCAGCATCAGAAGTACACCCCCAGGCCGGTGCCGAGCTCGAGCGTGACCGCCTGCTTCGGGATCGCGCCGTCGCCCCGGTAGTAGCGGGCCGCGCCGAGCGGCGCGCTGATCCGCGGGACGATGTCGATCGACCAGCGGTCGAGGATGAACAGCCGCAGGTCGAGCTGGCCGTACGGGACGGCGGCGACCACCGCGGTGCGCGGCGCCTTCTCGCCCGCGGGCACCGCCGGCGGCGGGCCGCTGGCGAACGCGCCCTGGACGATGGCGCCGGCGGCGAGCGACAGCCACACGCGCCCGCGCTCGAGCACGCGGTACTGCAGCCGCGGCCCGCCCTGCAGCGCCGCGCGCCCCGGCCCGAACTTGAGGCTCAGGTCGGTGAGGCCGACGCTGAAGCGCCTGGCGACCTGCCCGAGCACGCCGACGTTCCAGTCGGCATACAGATGGGCCGCCGGGTCGCCGGCGCGCATGCCCACGGTCGCCATGCGGCGCAGCTCGAGCGAGAGCTTGTGGTTCGTGTGCGGCCGCGGCGAGCGCCTGCCGATCGCCCCGGCGTAGGCGTCCATCACCTGCGCCATGTAGAGGAGGTGCAGGCCGCCGGTGAGCAGACCGAGGCCGGCGGCGCCGACCACGTCGGTGGTGAACGTCCGGCCGTGCGCGCCCGCGGTGGCGGCGTCGGCGGGGTCGCGGGTGAGCGCGAGCGCGAGCGAAGCTGCCCCGAGAGACATGCTGCCGAGCAGGAACCCGGCCCCGCGCGCGTACTCGCGGTTGACCATCTGCCCGACGCCCGGCACCAGCGCCGACAGGATCGGCGCGACCGGCCGGCGCCAATTGCCGTCGCGCGTGCCCGCGGGCGGGTCGACGCGGACCACCGGCCCGGGCGTCGGCCCCTCGTCGGCCACCACCGCCGGCCCGGCCGGCCCGACCTGCACCCGCGCGCGCCCGACCACCGGCACGACCACGCCGTACGGCGCCCCGGGGCTGCGGACCACGTACTCGCCGGCGGCCCCGCGCAGCGCGATCGACTCGCCCGGCCCGAGCGCGAACGACCCGAGGAACTTGCCGCGCGGCGACGACACGATCGCCTGCCCGCCCTGCCCCACGCCCGTCAGCACCAGCGTCGCCTCGCCGGGCGCCGGCGGCGGCGCCTCGCCCCGCGCGGGCGCCGGTCCGGTCGGACCCATCGGCTCCACCGGCGCCGCCTCGGGCGGGCTCGCGGCCGCGGAGCTGGCCGTTTCGACCTGTCCCGAAGCACTTGTCCCGAAGGACATGTCTGAGGGAGCATGTTCCTTCGGACCTTCGCTCGCCGGCGCCGCCTGCCCCGGCAGCGGCCCCCACGGCACCGCGGGCGCGCCCGAACCGGCGGCCGGCGGTGCGGCCAGGGCGACGATCAGCGCGCTGAGGAGCACCTGCCGGTTATAGGCGCCCCCCCAGCCCGGCGTCCAGTGCCCAGATCACCGCTCGCACGGCCGCCCGCTGCTGCAGCGGGGCCGTCCGGCCGGCGCCTGTCCACGAGTTCAGGTGTGCTCGGGCAGGCCACGCCAGCGCCGGGCCCGCGGCCCGCTCCCCGACGACCGGCACGAAGGATGAACCACGGTCCGCGTCGAGGACCGCTCCGCACGATGGCGACCTCAGGCCGACAGCTCGCCCGTGACCGCGCCGTCGCCCGCCGCCATCGCCCAGCTCATGTGGTCGCTGGCGTGGACGATGGCCGGCGTCCCCTCGGGCCGGAGCAGGATCAGCCCGACGGCGGCGCCGTCCCAGCGCGCCGACACCTCGCGCACCAGGCCGGCGGCCAGCGGCGTCACGGCCGCGCCGGCGGCCCCGTGCACGCGCTGCAGCGCCGCGTAGGCGAGCACGTGGGTCAGGATCGCTTCGCCGAGCCCGGTCGTCGCGCAGGCGCCGAGCTCGGGGTGGGCGTAGAGACCCGAGCCGACCATCGGCGTGTCGCCGACGCGACCGGGCAACTTGTAGAGCACGCCGCCGGTCGAGCCGGCCGCGCACAGATCGCCGCGGGCGTCGAGCGCGACCGCGCCGACGGTGTCGGCCCGGTTGTCGAGCCGCTTGCCCGCGCGCACCGCCGTGAAGTGGGCCTCGGCCTTGGCGGTCCACACCTCCTCGCGGCCGAAGTGCCCGACCCCGCGCTCGCGGGCGAAGCGGGCCGCGTTGTCGCCGACCAGCAGGCAGTGGCGGGTCTCGTTCATCACCAGCGCCGCCAGCAGGATGGTGTCGCGGACCTCGCGGACCCCCGCGACCGCGCCCGACCGCAGGTCACGCGAGCGCATGATCGCCGCGTCGGCCTCGAACACCCCGTCGGCGTTCATGCACGCGCCGCGGCCGGCGTTGAAGCCCGGGTCGTCCTCGAGCACGCGCACCGCCGCGATCACGGCCGCCTCGGCGCTGCCGCCCGCCAGCAGCACTCTCTGCCCGGCGGCCGCGGCCGCGCGCGTGCCCGTCACCGCCCCTGCGCGCAGGTCCTCCGCCACCGTGCCCGAGCCGCCGTGCACCACGATGACCGGCGTCGTCATCGCGTCCTCCTCCCGCGCCGCTCGCGGCGGGCGTCGATCCCGTACGGCCGCGGCACGTCGGGCGTGTCGGCCGCCCGCAGCCCGCGGCGCTCGGCCCGGTGCATCGCCAGCGCCTCGCGGCGGTCCCCGTGGTCGTGGCCGAGCAGGTGGCACAGCCCGTGGACCGCCAGCACCGTCGCCTCGTCGATCGCGGCCGCGGCCTCGGCGGACCCTTCGACCATGTCCGGGAGTACAGGTGTCTTGGGACCGGTCTCGATGATCAGGCCCCAAAGGACCTGTCGCTTGCGACCTGTCCCCACAGTCATGTCGCCGGTCGCGGCGGAGATCCCGAGGCGCGCGCGCGCCTGGCGGCGGACCGCGTCGACGCTGATGACGACGTCGCCGCCCCCCGCGCCGCCCCCCGGCCCGAGCGGCCCCGAGGGGAACGACAGCACGTCGGTCGGCCCGACCTTGCCCATGTGCTCGGCGTTGAGCGCCGCGATCGCGGCGTCGTCGACCAGGTGACAGGTCACCGCCGCGCCGGCGCCGATCCCCAACCTGCGCGCGGCCCGGGTGACCCGCCGCGCGAGCGCCTGCACGAACCACCGCGGGGCCTTGCGCCGCGGGGCCACGGTGAAGCGGACGCGCCCGCGACCTGGCGCGAAGGACATGTCCTCGAAGTCGTCGCCGGAGACGAACCGACCGCGCGCCGCGGCGCCGCGGGCGCTCCGGACCTCGTCGTCGCCGTCGTCGTCGCCGTCGGCCGCGAGGGCATCGCCGTCGTCCTCGCTCTCGTCGTCATCCGCGAGGTCGCCCTCATCGTCGCCGGCGAGGGCGTCGCCCTCGTCCTCATCGCCGCCTGCGAGCCTCTCGTCCTCGTCCTCCTGGTCCGCGACGTCCTCCACGAGCTCCTCAACGTCGTCCTCGTCCTCCTCCGCGAAGTCGTCCGCGTCGTCCTCCGCGACCTCCGCCTCATCCTCGTCCGCGTCGTCCTCCGCGAAGTCCTCAACGTCGTCCTCGACGTCGTCCTCATCCTCGTCCGCGTCGTCCTCCGCGAAGTCGTCCTCAGCCTCGTCCGCGTCGTCCTCGCCGTCCTCGGCGAAGTCGTCCTCGTCGTCGCCGTCCTCGCCGAGGTCGTCCTCGCCGTCTTCCGCGAGGTCATCGTCGTCCTCGTCGTCGGCGCCGTCCTCGCCGAAGTCGCCGTCGTCCTCGCTTTCCTCGGCGAAGTCGTCCTCGTCCGCATCGTCCCCCGCGAGTTCCTCAACGTCGTCCTCGTCCGCGTCGTCCTCGGCGAAGTCGCCGTCGTCCTCGCCGCCCTCCGCGAGCTCGTCGCCGTCCTCGCCGTCCTCGCCGTCCGCGCCGTCCTCCTCGTCCGCTCCGCGGCCCTCGTCGTCCTCGCGCACATCGTCCTCGCGCACGTCGGCCTCGTCCCCCTCGCCCCTCGCCCGGCCGCCGTCCCCCGCCTCGCCGCGGCTGCCTGGCCTGCCTCTGCCTGTGCCCGATGGCCTCGCGCGACTCACTTGCGGCCTCCCGACAGATCGATGCGGTCGTAGACCCGCGCCTGGACGAACACCTCGAGCACCACGTGGTCGAGCTTGCCGGCGTCGGCCTCGGCGTGGAGGATGTCGAGCGCCTTGTCCACGGGCACGGCTTTTTTGTACGGGCGGTCGGCGGCGGTCAAGGCGTCGAAGATATCGGCGATCGTCATCATCCGTGCCTGGATCGGGATCGCCGCGGCCGCCGCGCCGCGCGGATAACCGCTGCCGTCGAGGTATTCGTGGTGCATCCCCGCGATCTCCGGCACGCGCTTGAGTCGCTGGCCCCACGGGATCTGGCGCAGGAACTCGAACGTGTGTCGCACGTGGTTCTGCACCTCCGAGCGCTCGTGTTCGGTGAGGCTGCCGCGGGCCACCAGCAGCGCCGTCAGGTGGGCGTCGTCGAGGATCCGCAGCTCGCGGTCCGGCGTCGAGCTGCGGGCGGCCGCGACCTCGTGGATCTCGGACTCGACCGCGCCGGCCAGCAGCGCCGGCTCGTTGGCGCGGCGGACCACCTCGCGCCAGCGCTCGATCTGCAGCAGCTCCGCCGTGAAGGCCCGGCGCGCCGCCTCGACATCGATGTCGCCGGTGCGCAGCGCCACCAGCTCGCGCTCGGCCAGGCGCAGCCGCGCCGCCGTGCGCAGGTGGTCGAGACGCTCCTCGACCAGCGTCAGCTCCCATTCGAACAGCTTCTTCGCCTTGACCAGCACGTGCTCGCGCACGCCGACCTTGCCGAAGTCGTGGAGCAGCCCCGCGACCTCGATCTCGCGCAGCTCCTCGCTCGAGAACTTGACGTCGGCGAGCGGCCCGCCGGCGGCGTCGACCGCCTCCGCCAGCGCCACCGTCAGGTCGGCCACGCGCTGGCTGTGGCCGCTGGTCGTCGGGTCGCGCTGCTCGATCGCCGTCACGCTCGCGCGCACGAACCCCTCGAACAGCGCCTGCACCTCCGCGTACAGGTTCGCGTTCTCGAGCGCGACCGCGCCCTGGGTCGCCAGCGCCAGGCAGACCCGCTCGTCGGCGGCCGAGAACGGCCGCGTGCGGCGGTTGAAGTCGCCCGGGCTCGTCAGCGGCTCGCGGCCCTCCTTGGCGTTGATCAGCTGGACCGCGCCGATCACCTGGCCCTCCGGCGCGCGCATCGGCACCGTCAGCAGCGAGCGGGTCTGGTAGCCGAAGCGCTCGTCGAACGAGCGGTCGTGCACGAACGTGCGCCCGAGCGCCGAGCGACCTGTCTCAGAGTACATGTCCTCGAGGTTGATGATGTGGCCGCTGCGCACGCACGCGCCGACCACCGACGCGTCCGACACCGGCAGGGTGTGGTCGCGCAGGTCGGCGGCGACCGAGTCGTTGTGGGCCACGCGGAAGCGCAGCGTCGCCCCCTCCCCCTCGACCACGTAGATCGAGCCGGCGTCGGCGCCGGTGATCGCCCGCGCGTGGCGGACGATCAGCTCGAGCACGCGCCGTGGGTCGCGTTCGCGGTTCAGCGCCAGGCCGACGTCGACCAGCTTGTTGGCCACGCGGCTCTGCAGGATGGCCTCGACCGCCAGCAGCGCCTCGTCGATGGCCCGTCGCAGGCGGCCGGGCGACGTCGGCAGCGCCAGCGCGTGGGCGCGGTTGGCCGGCATGCGGGCCAGCGCGGCCGACAGCGAGCGCTCGGGTCCGACCACCAGCACCACGTCGAACTCCGGCGGCACGAACCCGAGCGCCTCGACGATCGCCAGGCGGGCCCGCGCTCGCCCGACGACCGCCGCGCGCAGCGTTCCGCCGAGGTCGGTGACGTACTGCACCCGACCGAACCCCGGATCTCTGGCGAGCTGCCGGAGATAGGCGAGCACGTCGGGGTAGCGCAGCAGCGCCTCGTCCATCCGGCCCAGCGTACACCCGCGCGGTGCAGCGCCATGCCCATGTTCAAGACCCCCACCGGCGTGAGGACTCAAGACCCCACGGCCACCGGCTTTTCCGCCGGTCCCTGCAACCAGAACACCTCCAGCTCGCCCTTGCCCTTGACCGCGATCGTGCCGCGCGGCGTGCACGTGAAGCGGCCGGCGAGCTCGCGCGCCACCGCCTCGGTCACCTGGATCTCGCCGACGGCGCCGAGCGATTCCATGCGGCTCGCGGTGTTCACGGTGTCGCCCCACAGGTCGTAGATGAACTTGCGGCGGCCGATGACCCCCGCGACCGCCGGCCCGCTGTGCAGCCCGATCCGCACCCCGAGCGCGAGCTCGCGCGCCGCCACGAAGCGCGCGAATTCGTCGCGCATCGCCAGGGCCATCTCCGCCATCGCCGCCGCGTGGTCGGCCCGCGGCGTCGGGATCCCGGCCACGACCATGTAGGCGTCGCCGATCGTCTTGATCTTCTCGAGCCCGCGCTCCTCCGCCAGCGCGTCGAAGCGCGAGAAGATGTCGTTCAGCAGCTCGACCACCACGTCGGGCGGGCGCTCGGCGGCGAAGCGCGTGAACTCGGCGATGTCGGCGAACAGCACCGTCGCCGCCTCGAAGCGCTCGGCGATCGGATGCAGCTTGCGCTTGAGCTGGTCGGCCACCCGCTCGGGCAGGATGTTGTGCAGCAGCTCGTCGGCGCGCTGCTTCTCGCGCTCGAGCTGGGTCAGCAGCATCGCCGCGCGCTCCTGATTGCGCCGCGCCCGCGCCCGCGCCCGCTCGAGGCTGTCGACCGCCATGTAGAGGAACAGCGTCGACGCCAGCAGGTGGATCAGGTGGACGAAGAACGGCCGCGCCACGCTGTCGACCGACTGCTTCGGCGGCAGCCATCCCGCGCCCTCCGCCAGCACCAGCCCCAGCGCCGCGGCCGCCGACAGCGCCAGGTAGACCCACAACGCGCGCGCGCGCAGCAGCAGCGCCGCCAGCATCAGGATCGTCAAGTAGGCCGCGATCGACGGGCTCTTGAGCCCGCCGTCGAACCACACCGCGATCGTCACCAGGACCCACAGCGTGATCACCAGCCCGACGCTGACGGCCCGCACGTGGCCGCGCCGCACCACCACGCGCAGGCCCATGAACAGCGCGATGACCACCAGGTTGAGGCTCATCAGCGGGTCGATCGCCTGGCTCGCGGCCTGGAAGACGGTCGCCGCGCCGATCGCGACCGCG
>NZ_JAIRAU010000013.1 GCF_020073745.1 Nannocystis pusilla | reverse complement strand
CCGCTCGCGCCCGGCTTGCCGCGATCGACGAACAGGCGCAGGTGGCCGCGTTCGTACCGCACCTGCACCGTCTCGCGATCGATCGCCGGGAGGGCCGCGACGGCGAGCGGCCGGGCAGTGAACACGCCCGCCAGGAGCTGCGCCGCGGCCTGGTTTCCGGCCTTCTTCTTGCGGCGGCGGGCGTCGTCGCGGAGGTGCCGCGGGGTCGTCGCCTGGGCGTACGCGGCGACCATCGGGTACGCCATCGACGCCAGCGTCTCGCCGGTGAGGTCGATGCCCCAGGTCGAGCCGTGGTGCTGCCGGCGCTTGCGACTCCACGGCTGGTTGCCCCACGCGGAGTGGTCGAGGTGCTCGCGGAGCAGCCGGTCGCTCGGGCGCAGCACCGGGAAGCCGAGCCGCTGGGCCAGGGCGATGAACTGGGCCGCCTCGCGCGGCGCGGCCCGCATCGCGTCGCGGCGCCGCGAGCCGAGCGACGTGGTGTCGATGAACACGATCAGCATGCCGGTGTCGCGGCGGATGGCGTCGAGCTCGGCGAGCCGCGCGAGCTGCTCGGCCTCGGTCGGGGTGTCGCGGAGGAAGCGATCGGCGAGCCCGTAGACCTCGAGGAAGGCGACGTCGAACGGCAGCCCCTGCTCCTCGGACAGCGCGATGGTCTCGGCCATCTGCGCCAGCGATGCGCCGGGCGAGGTGCGTTGATAGAGGTCGAAGCCGACGCGGTCGCGATAGCCGAGCTCGGACACCAGCTCGTGCTCGATGCGGCGGCCGATCGAGTACTCGCCGAGGATGTCGTGGTACGCGCTCTTCGACGAGCCGATGATGACGCCGAGGTAGGGCCCGCGCCGCGGCTGGCGTTGCCACCGCGCGGGCAGGTGCTCGTGCGGCCGCATCCGCGCCTGCACCAGCGGAGCGAGCTTGGAGCCGATCCGGTCGCGCCCGGGCAGCTTGGCCGCGTTGCCGCCGAAGTGACTGACCTTGGTCACGCCGAGCAGGCCGTCGTCGATTCGATAGAGGCGCGAGCGGGCGTGCTCGACGTAGAACAGCGAGGCGCTGGCCTGATCGAGCGCCATGCTCCCCTGGTGATAGTTCGACACCAGCGAGTCGGAGCTCTCGTTGTACATCAGGTACGACTGGCCGTAGACCTCGGGCTTGATCCACGGATAGATCTTGCGCTTCTCGAGGTCGAGGAAGCGCAGGTGCACGTTCTCGGTCAGGCCGACCACCGGATGCCGCTGCGCCTCCTCGACCTGGACGAGGAGGCCGCGGTAGCGCTCGACGTAGGCGATGTCGGCGATCTTGTCGAAGCGGATGTCGTCGAACGCGTGGGGGAACCGCTTCTTCTTCTCCTTCGGCAGCAGGTCGGCGCCGCTGTTGGCGAACACGCGGTCGAGGGCGATCCGCCCCTCTTTCTTGGGGAGCCGGCCGGCGTAGATCTGGTTGTTGGCGGCGACGATGAAGACCCGCCCGTCCTTGGCGAGCGCGAAGGTCCGGCCGCGGACGACCTGGGTCTCGGCCGCGAGCGGGTAGGCCCGGGTCTTCCCGCTGCTGGGGTCGTAGGCGCGCAGCTCGTGGGCGGCCAGCAGCCACACGCGCCCGCCGTGGCAGCGCAGCGCGGCCGCTCCGCGCGCGGTCGGTGCGTCGATCGTGCGCACCGCCCCGCGCTCCAGCACCCGCAAGCGGCGCCGCGGACCGTCGAGGAAGTACACCGCGTCGCCGAGGATGCAGGGCTGGCGCGGCTGGTCGAGGCGAGCGTCGGCGGCGGGGCCGTCGTCCGCGCCGGCCTCGCCGGGCTTGCCCGCGAGCAGCTCGGTCGTCTCGAGCGCGCCGCGGAGCCGCCGCAGCACGTGGTTGCCGGTGTCGGCGACGATGATCTCGCGCGGGTCGTGGCGCACCGCGAGCCCGTCCGGGTGATCGAACAGCGCCTGCCAGCTCGCGCCCTCGGCGTAGCCGGTGTCGACGCGGCCGACGAGCGTCTCGTGCGGGCCCTCGGTGCGGATCATCTCGAGCGGGCTCGGACGGCTCGCCAGCGGCACGTCGAGCGCCTGCAGCAGGTTGAGCGCGAGCAGGCGATTGCCCGCGGGCCCCAGATGGCAGTGATCGAGGAACAGGTCGGGGACGAACAGCGGGTGGTCGAGCTGGACCAGCGACGCCGGCGCGCCCGAGTCGTGGATCCGCTCGGCGAGGGCCGCGTAGCGGCCGCCGATCTCCTCCTCGCCGGCGACATCGGCGACGAAGGTGTCGCGCAGCGGCGTGGTGAAGAACACGGCCCTGCGCCCGCGGGTCCGCAGGCGCGCGAGCACGCGGTCGAGCGCCTGGATCTGCAGCGAGGTCGCGTCGAGCTGGCTGACGCGGTAGTGCTCGGCGATCCGCGCCGCGCCCTCGTCGGCGCGAGGCTGCTGCTCGTCGTCGCTGCGCGGCACGATTACGCGCTCGCCGAGCCGCGCGAGCGCCCGATCGAGGTCGACATCCCGCTTGTGGCGCACGATCGGCAGCCACGGTCGCAGCTCGGCCGCGAGCCACGCGAGCGGCGAGACCGCCAGCCGCGTGACGTCGCCGCGCTGCGCGTCGGCGCCGCCGAGCTCGCACAGCCACGGCCGCGTGCAGTCGGCCTCGTCGGCGTAGTGGCGCGAGAAGTGGCGCAGGTTGAGCTCGATCACCAGCGGCACTTTGCCGCGCGGGTCCTCGCGATCGAGCTCGGCGACGATCCGCTCGACGTCGGCCGGCAGCAGGCCGTCGAGCGCGACCTGATGGAAGCGGACCGCGCCCTTCGGCCCGGCGGGGGCGGCCTGCTCGCTGCGCAGGTAGTCGAGGACGCGGTGGTGCTGCCAGTCGCCGACGCGGCCGGCCATGACGTCGCCGACGAGCACCGAGTCGCCGAGCAGCAACCACCCGGCGGGGTCGGCGGCGGCGTCGGCCACGATCCGCCGTGCGTCCGCCGCCGACAGCGGCGACGCGTCGTCCGGCTCGATGTCGCGGAGCGCGAGCGCCAGCACGCCATCGACGAGCGCGAGCAGCAGCGCCAGGGCCACGAGCACGTGCCGGGGTCGGGCGAGGCGAGGCGACGCGTCCGCGATCCTCCCGTCGATCCATGCTGCCGCGCGATCTTTGCCGGACACCTCGTGCTCCTCTAGAACTGGAAGTAGATGAAGTCGCCGCCGCCCTCCTTGCCGAGGAGGATGCAGGCGAGGATCACCGCGGCGTAGAAGACCAGGGACAGCGACGAGTCGCCGTGGATCCGGGCGAGCAGGGCGTGGCGGCGATCGAGCGCCTGCACGCCGACGAAGCCGAAGAACAGGGCGAGGAACCCGAGGTGCGCCGGCTGGAGCGCGCGCGGGTCGAGGTGGCCGATCGCGGCGAACATCCGCCCCGCGTCGGCCAGCGTGTGGGCGCGGAACAGGACCCAGCCGGCGATCACGAGGTGCAGGGTGCAGAACCACGCGAGCGGCCCCATGGCCCGGCCGAATCGCGGCAGGGCGGCGAGCCGGGCCAGGCGCGGGCGCGCCAGCGCGTGCACGAGCAGGAGCAGCCCGTGGTACAGCCCCCACACCACGAAGGCCCAGGCCGCGCCGTGCCACAGGCCGGACAGGAGCATCGTGATCGTCAGGTTGGCGAGCGCCCGCCCCCGCGAGCCGCGGTTGCCCCCGAGCGGGATATAGACATAGTCGCGGAACCACTCCGAGAGGGAGATGTGCCAGCGGCGCCAGAACTCGCTGATGTTGCGCGAGAGGTACGGCCGGTCGAAGTTCATCATCAGGTCGACGCCGAAGATCCGCGCCGACCCGCGGGCGATCTCCGAGTAGGCGGAGAAGTCGCAGTAGATCTGCAGCGTGAACGCGTAGGCGGCGATCAGGGCGCTCCAGCCGTCGTAGGCGTCGGGGGCGGCGAACACCCGATCCGAGATCGCCGCGCAGTGGTCGGCGATCACGACCTTCTTGAACATGCCCCAGCCGATCATCTGCAGGCCGGAGACGAGGTTGTCGACGCGGAACCGGCGGGTCGCGGCGTGATCGAACTGGGCCAGCAAATGGCCGGCGCGCTCGATCGGTCCTGCGATCAATTGCGGGAAGAACGAGACGAACAGGAAGAACCGCAGGAGCGACGCCGTCGGCTGGATCTGCCGGCGGTACACGTCGATCGTGTAGCTCATCGTCTGGAACGTGTAGAACGAGATCCCCGCCGGCAGCACGATGTCGAGGCGGAGGTCGGCGAAGTCGCGGCCCAGCAGCGCGCCGGCGCTGTCGAGGAAGAAGTTGGCGTACTTGAAGTAGCCGAGCAGCCCGAGGTTGGTGGCGAGGCTGAACAGCAGCCAGCGCCGGCGCGTCGCCGCGTCCTCGGTGCGGGCGATCTTCAGGGCCGCGGTGTAGTCGACCAGCGCCGAGAGGAAGATGAGCCCGAGCAGCGGGACGCTGAACGCGCCGTAGAACACCACGCTCGCCGCGACCAGGACCAGGAGGCGGCCGCGATACCCGAGCCCGAAGAACAGGATCGCGGTCGCCGCCAGGAGCAGCGCGTATTCGAGGGAGTTGAAGGCCATGGGGCGCTCAGGGCTCGGCCTTCGCCGGAGCGGGCCGCGCCGCCTCCGGCTCCACGATCACCGCGGTCCGCGGCGGCGGGCGGTCCGGCGGCGTCGGAGCCTCGTCGTCCTCGTCGACGTCCTCGTCGTCCTCGGTCCCCTCGCGATCGGAGTGCGCCGAGGGCGTCGCGGCGACGCGGGTCGGGTGGCCCTGGCTGCGCGTCGCGACCGACGGGCAGACCACCTGGGCCGCGTTGACGTCGAAGGCGATCCGCGCGACCCACAACGCGGGCAGCAACAGGGCCGCGACGACGACGACGACGCGCGTGGTCCCGCGGCGCTCGAACGGGCCGGGGGCGGCGGCGGCCGGCGGGGCCGCCGAGGGCGGGTGTTCGGCCAGCGTCGCGGTCATGCGCGCGTACGCGTCCGCCAGCTCCTCCGCGACCACCACGGTCTGCGAAGCCGGCTCGGTCAACACGAAATGTCCGGTGTCGGATCGTTGCAGGTGCAGCAGGGGAGGCGTCATGAGTAAGGCAGAGTCGTAAGTGAGGACCTCCCGGTAGTCGCGCCGACAACGCCGCGAGGGAGGTGTCGAACGCGTAACATATTTCCCTGCCGTCTGCGAAGTCGCGGCCAGGGCGACACGTGCGGGCCAGAGGACCCGCCGCGGCCGTTCCCGCCCGCAGAGGCGCGCCTGCCGTTCTCTCGGCCGCGTCATGCTTGTCTGTCTCTTGCGGTGCCTGCGCGATCGCGGGGTCTCTCACTCGAGATGGACACCGGGGGAGACCGGAGACGGAGACTTCGTCGAGCCGCGGAGGGCGAGGACGAGCAGGCTGACGCGGCGTCGCCGTCGCGCCGCCGATTCGTCTCCGCCGCGGGCCGCTCAGGGATCGGGGACGATGAACACGCCGGCCAGGCACATCTCGTTGTTCGTGCCCCAGCCCGGCAGCACCGGATCGGTCGCGCTGCGGGTGTCGTAATCGCAGGTGATCCGCAGCTTCGAATTCAGGGTGAGCGGGAGCGGCTCGTCGTAGAAGTAATAGAGCTGCCAGCCGAAGTCCCACCGCTGGACGTCGGCGGCGCACCGCGGGCCGGCGTCGCCCTCGATGAGCTCGACCCGCTGCTTTCGCCCGTATTGATGCATGTGCGGGAAGATCCCCAGCAGCTCGCCCGTCTGGGCGCCCGAGCCCAGCAGGATCTGGGCGGGCTCGAAGTCGAAGCTGTACTTCACCGACTCCTCGCCCGGCGCCAGCTGGACCGGGTCGCCGGTGGCGAGGCTGTTGAGCAGGTCGTCGGGCAAGTAGAAGTGACCCTCGCGCTCGACGCTGTCCTCGTAGCGGACGTGCACGGACGTCTTGTCCTCGACGCCGGCGAGCGCGTCGTCGGTGAGGTTGTAGTGGACCTGCACGATCATCCAGTCGCGGTCGGAGATCCGGTAGCCGGTGCCCTCGGGCAGGCGGCTGATGCCCTGGCCGGGGGCCCACGACACGGGGATCCCGCGCGGCTGCACGCCGTCGCCGGCGGCGCCGAAGCACGGCCAGCCGTCGCGATCGGGCGACTCGGCGTCGAGGGCCTCGATGAGCTCCTTGTTCTTCACGCCGCCGGCCCCGGGCGCCTCCGGATCGACGATCACGACCAGCACGTGATGGATCATCTCCGGCACGCCGGGCTCGACGCTGTAGCCGGTGAGGAAGCGATCGCCGGTCAGGCCGGTGTCGACGCGGAAGCAGCGATACTCGTCGAAGGCGGCGACGTCGGTGCCCTCGGCCTCCGGCACGAAGCTCGGGGTCTCGTAGGTGACGGCGTCCTGCAACACCTCGACCTCCGGGGCGGTGAGGTCGGTGCGCGGCTGGCCCTCGGGCGCGTCCGCGTCGGCCCACGCGCGGATCGTCTCGATCTCCTCCGGCGCGAGCGCGCGTGAGCCCTCGAAGCTGCCGCAGCTGCCGTCGTCGGTCACCAGCCACGGCGGCATCGTCCGCGCCGCGACGGCCGCCGCCGATGCGCCGGCCCACTGCTTCGCCTCGGCGTAATCGTCGAGCGCGAACGGGCCGATCCCGCCGGCTTGATGACAGGTGACGCAGCGCGAATAGAAGATCGGGGCGACGTCCTGCCAATAGGTGACGAGCGCGTCCTCGTCCGTATCGTCGGTCGTCGCGCCCTCGTCGCCCTCGCCCCCGCCGCAAGCGACGGCGAGGGTCAACAATGCAATGCACCACGGGGCCGCGCCGCCCCGACCGTTCACGCGTGATCTCATGGCCTGTGCTCCGCACAGAGCATGGCCGCAGGTCGGCTTCGCAGCGACGGACATTTATGCTAAACCGTTTTCCGCCGATGGACATCGACACGCCGACCTGGGACGACCTGCGCGTGCTGCTGGCGGTGCACCGCCACGGCAGCTTCCTCGCCGCCGGGCGGGTGCTCGGCGCGTCGACCTCGACCGTGGCCCGCCGCATCGAGGCGCTCGAGTCTGCGCTCGGGAGCACCCTGGTGCACCGCAGCAGCGCGGGGACGTCGATCGAGCCGGACGCGCTGAAGCTGGTGGCGCTGGCCGAGGAGCTCGAGCACGGGCTGCAGGCGGTGCGACGCGACGCGGGCGGGCGCGACTCGAAGCTCGCCGGCACGGTGCGGCTGTCGGTCGGCGACGGGTTCGTGCGCGCGGTGACCCAGGGGCTGGTGGAGTTCCGCCGCAAGCACCCCGAGACCTGCATCGAGCTGATGGCGGAGTCGCGTCTGGCCGACCTCGCCCGCCGCGAGGCCGACATCGGCCTGCGGACCACGCGGACCGAGTCGCAGGTGCTCGTCGAGCGCCGCCTCGGGGCGCTGCGCCTCGGGCTCTACGCGTCGCAGTCGTACGTCGAGCGCCGGCTCCGCGGGGCCCGGCTGCGCCCCGGCGACTTCGAACGCCACGACTTCGTCGGCCACAGCGGCCCGGCGCCGCGCCAGAGACAGACGGAGGAGTGGCTGGTCGCGCGCGGGGCGAAGCGCTTCCCGTTCCGCTCGAACTCGATGCTGGCGATCGTCGAGGCGACCGAGCGCGGGCAGGGGATCACGATGCTGGCGGAGGTCGTCGGCCGCGAGCTCGACCGCGTGGTCCGGATCGAGGTCGACGACCCATTGCCGTCGGTGGACGTATGGCTGGTGTATCACCGCGAGCTGCGCCAGGTGCCGCGGATCCGGGCGGTCGTGGCCGCCCTCGAGGCGCTGTTTCACGAGCGCGTCGGCGCCGGCTGAGCCGGGGCATGCGCCGATCACCATCGGCGAGTCGTCGGCGAGCCCGCGCGTCACGGGCGCGGCGAGGAGGACGGCTGAATGCTCGATTCGCGGTCATGGATGGATGAGGCGAAATCGCAGCGCCCAATTGGCAATTGGCATGACAGACGGAGCATGATCCTCCATCGCGGACCTCGCGGCACCTGCTGCGTGCGGTCACCATCGGGTCCATGCATTCGCGTCGATCTATCATCCTCACCCTCGCCCTCGCCGCCTGCGGCGATTCCGGGGGAGACTCCACCGGCGGCGTCGTCACCGCGAGCACGACCGAGCCCGGGACGACCGCGCCCGGGACGACGGGCCCCGGCACGACCGGCGCGAGCACCACCGACGAACCGACGACGACGGACGCGACGAGCACGACCGGCAGCGGCGAGGATCTCGACATGCGGCCCGAGGACTTCACGTGCATTCTCGAGTGGGACAAGGTCCGCAAGTTTCGCATCACCAATTTGCTCGGGCACCTCGACGAGGCGCTGGCGGTGGCCGAGAACCCCGCGGGCGGCGTCTATCCGGTCGGGACGGTGATCCAGCTGATCCCCGGCGAGGCGATGGTCAAGCGCGCCCCGGGCTTCGCGCCGGACAACGCCGACTGGGAGTTCTTCGCGCTCGAGACCGCGGCGGCCGGCACGACGATCATGGCCCGCGGCACGACCGACGTGGTCAACGGATTCGGCGGCAACTGCTTCGACTGTCACGCCAAGGCCGCGCCGCAGTGGGACCGGCTGTGCGAGGAGGGCCACGGCTGCGACCCGCTGCCGTTCACGCCAGAGCAGATCGAGATGGTTCAGCAGAGCGATCCGCGCTGCCCGTGACGGCCATCCTCGAGGGCCACGGTCGCGCACGCGGGGCGGCGCGCGGCCGCTCCCTCGCTCCGTCCGGCGTGAATCTCCGCCCGCGGCCTGGAGTATCGTGGTCGGGAGACCCTATCGAGATCCGCGGTCCTCGGGTGTAACGTCGCGAGAATGCGTGACAGATTACACCTGACGATCGCGCTCATCCTGCTCGGGCTCGCGCCGAAGAGCGCGCTCGCCGAGACGTTCGAGGTGGGCCCGGGAAAGCCGTACGCCACGATCCAGGACACGTTGGAGCTGCTGCAACCCGGCGATGTCGTCGAGGTCCAGGGCGATCACACGTACCCCGGGGACCTGTGGTTCCGCGAGGAGCACAGCGGCACGAGCGACGCCCCCGTGACCGTGCGCGGGATCCGGGTCAACGGCAAGCGGCCGATCATCGCGGGCGTGGGGACCGAGCAGTGGCACGACATGATCGTGCTGTTCCAGGTGAGCAACTTCGTGTTCGAGGGCTTCGAGATCGTGGGCGACGGCGATACGGCCCACACCGGCCTGGTCCACAAGGGCGACAACGTGACGCTGCGCGATCTGGTGGTGCACGGCGTCGGCAGCCACGGGCTCCTCGGCACCGACTTCGACTCCGGGTCGCTGCTGCTCGAGCGCAGCGAGTTCTACGACAACGGCTTCGAGCTCTACGATCACCAGATCTACATGGCGACCGACGAATCCGTGTACCCCGGCTCCGTCTTTCGCATGCAGTTCTGCTACGTGCACGACGGCGCCGGCGGCAACAACGTCAAGTCGCGGGCGGAGCGCAACGAGATCTACCACAACTGGATCGAGGGCGCGGTCTACCACGAGCTCGACCTGATCGGCCCGGACGGTCAGGACGAGGACCTGGCGCGCGAGGACTCCGACGTGGTGGGGAACGTGCTCATCAAGCGCTCGGAGTGGCGGATCGCCCGGATCGGCGGCGACGGCACGGGCAACACGAAGGGCCGCTATCGCTTCGTCAACAACACGATGGTCCTCGGCGAGTCGTCGGACGTGGCGATCGGGCTGCAATTCACGGTCGAGAGCCTCGAGCTGCACAACAACGTGATCGTGCGCCTGGGCGGGGCCGGGGGCGAGCTGTACAATCACAACGATCCGGAGGGGCCGGAGCCGCTGATCTTCGGCAGCAATAATTGGGTGCAAGAGGGGCTGACGGCCGTGCCCGCGACGCTCACCGGGACGATCGTGGGCGCAGATCCGGGGTTCGTCGACGCGGCGGGGTGGGACTTTCGTCCGCGCGACGATTCGCCGCTCCTCGAAGCGGGCGCGACCGCGACGGCCCTCGACGTGGCGCCGTTCGTCGATCCGCTGCTGTTGCCGGACCACGTTCCCCCCGCCCGCGCGCTCGGCACCGAGGGCCCACGCCCGCAGGACGCGACGCCGGACATCGGGGCGTACGAGCTCGGCTCGGGCGCGGAGCCGGGCGAGTCGACGTCCGACTCGGGCGAGGAGACGTCGGACTCGGGCGAGGGGCCGACGTCGGGCGATGAGCCGACGTCGGGGGATGAGCCGACGTCGGGCGAGGAGCCGACGTCGGGCCCGGGCGAGGAACCGACGTCGGACGGGGGGGAGGAGCCGGGGCCGAGCGAGACGGACGGCGTGTCCGCCGGCAGCGACGGCGCCACCGGCGGCGACGGCGGCGACGGCTGCAGCTGCGACACGGGCCGTTCGCCGACGGCGCCCGGCTTGCTGTTGATGGTGGGCGTCGGCGTGCTGGCGCGGCGGCGCCGCCGCTGAGGCCAATCATGCTCCCGTGGAGCGCCGCTTTCGCCCGAGGGCGGGGAAGGGGTCCACGGGGCGGATGCAGCTACAGCGCGCTCTCGACAAAATACGCGTACGGCCGTGCGGTGAATGTTCGGCGTCTGCGCGGAGGGCGGCGTGCCGCTCCGATCATTCGAATCCGCAGCAGCTGTTCATCTTGTCGAAGATCGCGTCGCCCTCGAGGCAGACGCCGTCGGCGGCGCACTGGGCGACCTGCACGTCGTCCTCGAAGCAGGTGCAGGTGTCGTCGATGCACTCGATGAATTGCGTCGGCGCGTCGTCGCAGATGAGGGTGAGCCCGCACGACGTGTCCCCTTCGTCGAGGCCCATCGTGCATGTGCCGCCGCCGCAGTCGAGCAGGGCCTCCAGCTCGTCGCCGCACGGGCCGTCCTTGGTCGGCTCCTCCATGTCGAGGCAGCTGAGCTCCGAGGCGCACTGGACGAGGGCCAGGTTGGCGGGGACGCACTCGGCCTCCATCTCCTGGAACTCCTCGGTGCAGCCGACGACGCACTCCGCCACGGTGACCGTGTCGTCGCACTCGGCCATGCGCTGGCACGCGGCCTCGCAGGCGCTCTGGTGCTCGGGGTCGACGGGTCCGGTGGTGCTCGAGGTGGTGTCGCCCTCGGTGTCCTCGCCGGAGGTCGCGACCGTCGGGTCGTCGTCCCCGCCTTCGGTGGCGGAGGCGCTCGTGGTCGGCTCGCCGGCGGTCGAATCGTCGGTGCTCGACCCGGTGGCGGCGTCGGTGGTCGACTCGGTGGTGGCGTCGGTGGTCTCGCCCTTGGAGGTGTCACAGGCGCCGATGAAGAGCAGGGATGTAAGAGTAAGGAAGTGAAGATTCGAACGCAGCATGATGAAGTTCTCGCGGTGAAGCGGCGAGCCGGCGGGGTCGCTCCCTGCGCCGTGCCGCTTGCTCGCGTGGAGTCGCCGGTGCCGGGACAAAAATTGCCCGCTGGCTGCAGCGCCCCGGGCGACTGCGCTCGCGCAATTCGCGGGAGGCGAGGGGTGGGACAGCGAAGGACCGCGAGCGAACCCGTGCGGGCGGTTCGCTCGCCGGCGCGTGTCGGACGCTCACAGGCGCGCCAGTCGGCCGCCGTCCACGATGACCGCGGTCCCCTGGAGGAACCTGGCCTCCGGGGCGGCGAGGAAGGCGATCGCGGCGGCGACGTCCTCGGGCTGGCCGACCTCGGAGCGGTCGATGCGCTCGACGCCGGACTTCACGTTGGGGTTCTCCCACAACATCGGCGTGTCGATCGCGCCCGGCAGCACGGCGTTGACGCGGATCCCCCGCGGCTTGCCCTCGATCGCGGCGCTGCGGGTCAACGAGACCAGAGCCGCCTTCGCGGCGGCATAAGGAGCGACGTGCGGCTCGGTCTCACGGGCGTGGATGCTCGAGACGTTGACGATCGCTCCGCCCGCGCGCATGTGCAAGAGGCCCTGGCGGATGAACAGGAAGGCGCCCATCAAGTCGACGCCGAGGACCCGGGCCCAGTCGGCGCCGGTGAGGTCGATGAACGGCTTGAAGGTCATGAGGCCGGCGTTGTTGACGATCACGTCGACGGCGCCGAAGCGTTCGAGGGCCCGGCCCATGCAAGCCTCGACCTGCTCGGCGCGACTCACGTCGCAGGTGACGCCGAGCGCCTCGGGGGCGCCCGCGGCGAGGAGCGCCCGCGCGGCCGACTCCGCGGCCTCTCCGTGCATGTCGGCGATCACCAGCCTGGCCCCCTCGGCGGCGAGGCGTCGGGCCGCTGCGAGGCCGATGCCGCTCGCGCCGCCGGTCACGATCGCCGTCTTGCCGGCGAAGCGGCGGCCCCCTGGGAGTGTCTCGGCTGTGTTCGGCATGGTCGGCCTCGGGCTCACGATTGGTCGTTCGACGGCGCCTCCTGGTAGCGCTGCTCGCGGCTGCGCGCGCCGGCGGCGACTCGCCGGGTCGCCGGGTCGCCGTGCCGGCTCGGCGGCTGCACGGGGAGACCGAGCACGACGCTCTGGGTCGGCAGGACCTCGCGCCACTCGGCGATCAGCTGGCGGTAGACCTCGCCGACCGGGCGAGGCTTGCGGTCGAGGTCGTAGAGGCCGAGCGGGTTGACGCGCCCGTTGTCCTCGCGCAGCGCGGTGTCCCAGTCGACCTGGTCGGTGAGCGAGTACCAGGTGAAGCCGACGATCGGCAGGCCGTCGTTGCGCACGCGCAGGACGTTGGCCCACTCCTTGCGAAGCCACCGGATCGCCTCGTTCTTGCCCGGGCCCTCCATCAGGTTGGTCTCGGTGTGCATGATCGGCAGGCGGTAGCGCGCGTAGTACTGATTGGTGATCACCGCGTAGCCGAAGATCTCGCCGGCCGCCTCGGTGCTGCCGTCGGGGTGGACGAGGTGCTCGTTGGTACAATAATAGTCGTTGCCCATCACGCAGTGGTGCTTGAGCCGGCCCGTGAGGAAGAAGTGGTATTCGTCGCGCGTCAGGCCGTTGTCGAGCAGGTACTCGTACATCGTCGAATTGACGCGGTGCCCGTAGTTGAGGTCGAGCGACAAAAACCGCACCGCGTTGAGCGTCTCGGCCCGGTGGATCGCGGCCGGGTTCTGCGCGTGGTAGTACTCGCTGGACTCGCTCTGGATGAAGATCGCGTCCGGCCGCACCTCGAGGATCCGGCCCATCGCCAGCACGTTGGCCTTGACGATGTACTTGAGCGCCGTCACGAACGCCCGGTCCGTCGTCAGCTGCTCGTTCCACCAGCCGTACTTGGCCGAGAACAGGGCGCAGATGTACATCTCGTTGACGGGCGTGTAGAGCTGGACCCACGGGAACCGCTCGGCGAAGGCGCGGGCGTAGTCGGCGAACAGCGCCGGAAATTCGGGGTTCTGGAAGTTCCCGAGCCAGTCGGGCACGCCGAAGTGGCAGAGGTCGGCGATCGGGACGATGTCTCGCCGGCGCAGGTCGGCGAACGTCTCGTCGGCGAACTCCCAGTCGTACCTGTCCGGCCCGAGCCAGGTGCGGTGGATCGGCGGGCCGTAGCGCAGGTAGCGGATCTCGCACTCCTCCACGAGCTCGAAGTCGCGGCGCCACTGCTCGTAATGGCGGCACTTGTCCATCTCGTCGACCCGCCGGCCGCCGACGCTCGGGCAGCTGTTCTCGATGCCTGTGGCGAACATGAAATAGATCATCGGGCGCGCCGCCTCGCCGTCCTTGGCCGAGATCGAGGCGCTCGCAACACCGGGGCGCGCTCGGCTGGACACATTCGCAGGAGAACGCGAATTGCACGACCGGCGCCGGCCGGGCCCGGCCGCCCGCGGCGCGAGTCCGCTGCCGCCGCCGATCAGCCGTGCATGCCGAGCGACAGGCCGAGGTCGGCGAGGATCTGCTTGACCTCGGCGAGCTGCTTGCCGCCGAAGCCCTGCATCTCGAGCAGCTCGGCCTCGGTTCGCCGGCACAGCTCGCCGAGCGTCCGCAGGCCGGCGCGGTCGAGCGCGCGAGCGGTGGCGACCGAGAGCTCGAGCTCGTCGATGCGGCGGTCGAGCAGCGGATGGCTCGCGGGGTCGACGGGCGGGGGCTTCAGCCGCTCCCACGCCTGTTCGCGTCGCTCGCGTTCGCGTTCGGCCCGGCGTTCGAGCGCGGCGGCGTCGATGGATTCGGGGGGACGGCCGAGCGCGAGGCGCACGACGGGGTCGTCGAGCCTGTCGCGCTCGCCGTGCAGCGCGGCGCGCCGGGCCGCCGCGATCAGCGAGCGCCGCCCGCGGCCCAGCCAGCCTCTCGCGCGGGGCTGTTCGGCGGCGGGGAAGTCCGCCAGCCGTTCGCACTGCAGCGCGGCCTGGTGCATCAACGGCACGTGCAGGGCGACGACGCGGCTCGCCATGCGCTCCGCGGTGGTCGGGTCGACGGCGACGCACGCCGCGTCCCAGCCGCGCACGCGGCGGGTGACGATCGCCGGGCCGGCCATCAGCAGCACCGGAGCGCCGTCGCTGACAGCCTCGACGACCGCGAGCGCCTCGGGCTGGTGGGTGTCGAGCATGTGTCTGGCCGACTTGATCGTGGCGACGAAACCGAGCGCCTCGAGCATGCCGTAGGCGTGCGGGCGGAACAGCTCGCGCAGCATCGCCTGCGGCACGCGGCACTCGTCCGGCGCCAGCGACGGATCGACGACGAGGTGCGCGACGCCGGAGAAGTCGACGGGCTTGGTGAACAGGCGGTCGGCGAACAGCCGGTCGACGCGCCCGGCGATCGACAGCGGCGCGTCGGCGGTCGAGCGGCGGGGCCGGCCGTCGAGCAGCAGCCGATCGAGGGCGTGTTGCAGCTGCTCCTGCGCGCGCGCGAGCCCGATCGGTGGGTCCGTTTCGCCGGCGCGCGCGACCCGGGCGTTGCAGTCGAGGAGGTCGCGGTACAGCCGGTCGAGGTCGCCGTACTCGTGGTCGAGGCGCAGATCGGGCGGCAGCACCGGCACGACGGCGAGCATCAGCGCGGTCGCGGGCCGTCCGAGCCGCGCGAGCGACGAGGCGAGCTCCGCCCGCGGGCCCGACTCGCCGGCCTCGATCGCGTCGAGGTCGAGCTGCGCCAGCGCGTCCCACAGCGCCTGGCCGCCGGCGACGGATTCGCCGGGCTCGCTGCGCCACGCAGCGCCGCCCGCGAACTCGAGGACGCGGCGACCGGCGACGACCTCGCACAATTCTTCCGCGTCGAGGCCGAGCAGCGCGGCCACGTCGCCGGCGAACAGCGGATGCAAGCAGGGCGCGGCGAGCTTCACGTGCCCGAAGCGCTCGCGGCGGACGCGTGACGAGACGACCTCGACGCCGCAGGTCTCGCAGACGACGCCGCGGTGCTTCATGCGCCGGTACTGGCCGCAGGCGCACTCGTAGTCCTTCGTCGGGCCGAAGATCTTCGGGCACCCGAGGCCGTCGACGCCGTCGGGCACGCGCACCTCGCCGTGCGAGCGTTCGACCAGCTCGCCGGGCGCGAGGATGCTGAGGCCGACCTCGGCCGCGCGCAGGTCGAGCTCGAGCCCCAGCCCGCGCAGGTGCGCGACGAGCAAGGTCACCGCCTCGGGCTCGAGCGCGGGCTCGCCGAGGACCGACTGCGGGCGGTCGAAGAACGAGAAGATGTCCCGCGTCGCGCCGCCGCCTGCGGGGGCCGGCTCGCCCCGCGTCGGCGCGACGTCGGGGTTCTCCTGCTTGACGATCGACTCGTAGGCGCGCGTCCGTCCGCTCACGCTGTCGGACTTGATCGTCAGCATCTCCCACAGCGCCCACGGGGCGTGGACCGCGAGGCGATCGAGGTGGTCGCGCTCGAGCGGCTGACCGCCGAAGCGCTCGCGCCCGATCGCGGGCTGCTGCGTGGTCGGATCGTACGGTCCGATGCTGCGCGCGTGGAGCACGTCGCGCGCCATCGCGGCCTTGGCCACCGATGCTTCGGTGACACCGCCGCTCCACGCCAGATCGGCGCCGAGCTCGCGGATCGCGGCGACCATGACGGGCTGTCCGTCGACGAGCAGGACGTCGCCGACCTCGAGCGGCCGCTCCCACGCCACCTCGACGCCGCTGAGCGCGGGGTCGTCCCCGATCCATGTCCGTGCGACGACGCCGAAGCATCCGGGCGGGGCGCGCAGCGAGGTGTCGCGCAGCTCGCCGGCCTGCTGGCCGAAGATCGCCCGCAGCAGCTTCTCCTCGGAAGACAGCGGCCCGCCGGCGATCGGCGTCACCTTGCCGGCGAGGATCGTCCCGGGCGCCACGGCGGTGCCGACCCGCGCGACCCCGTCGTCGTCGAGGTGCGCGAGCGCGTCCTCGCCGACGTTGGGCACGTCGGGCGTCAGCTGCTCGTCGCGCTCGGCGGTGACCTCGAAGCGCTGCGTGTGCTCGGTGCGCAGCCGACCGGCGAAGCCGGCGTCGACGACGACGAACCGCGGGGCGAGCGGACAGGGCTCCACGCGGGCGGTGAGGACGGCGCTGATCGGCGCGAGCTCGGACATCGCCGGCATTGTGCCCCATCGCGGCCGGACCGCGACCCGGGCGTTCTCCTATCCTCGCGCGCTCATGCGCCGGGCCGGCAGACCACCTGGAGGAACGGTCGCAGCGAGCCGTCCGGCATCGTCTCGTCGACGGAGAAGAATTCGACCAGGCCGTGCGCCCCGAACTCGCTGCGGACCGAGTCGGCGTCGTAGAAGAAGAGGCGCGCGCCGTGCTGCGTCGCGACGCGGTCCTCGCCGACCCTGGTGCCCTGAGCGAACATCGGGTCCGCCTTCGACACGACGGTGAAGATCATGGTGCCGCCGGGCGCCAGCTGGTTCGCGCAGTCGTGCAGCAGCTTCGCCCGCTCGTCGGCGTCGAGCAGGTAGACGAGTCCGAAGCAGAAGATGCCGTCGTAGCGGTGCTCGTCGAACGGCATGGCGGTGACGGAGCCGTGGAAGATCGGGATCTCGAGGCCCATCTTCGAGCGGGCCAGAGCGATGGCGGTCGTGGAGACCTCGATCCCCGTCACGCTCATCCCGAGCTCGAGGAACGGTACGGCGTTGCGGCCATAGCCGATGCCCGGGATGAGGACGTGCTTCACGCCGCGCGCGGCGAATTCGTCGCGGGCGAGCAGCGCGGCTCGCGTGGGCGTATCGCCCCACATCATCTGCCGGCGGACGAAGGCGTTCTCCCAGAACTCGCTCATGTCGCTGTTCGTACGCCCACCGCGCGTCGCGCGGTAGGGCGCCGTTTTCGCCGGCATCGGCGCATCTTTCGATCGCGCCGGCGGTCGCCGCCGATGCGTCACATGCAGACGACGTCCTCGGCCATGCGCTCGTCGGAGCAGTCACCGAACATCTGATCGTAGAGCGTCTTTGTCAGGTCGTCGCAGTCCTGCATCGCCACGCAGTGGTGGGTCACGGTGATGGCTGCGTCGCACTCGGGGGCGCCGGTCTTCACGCCCAGGCAGTCGGCCATGCACGTGGCGAGGTCGGGGAAGATGTCGCACGCGAGGGCGCTGTCGCAGACCGCCTGGCACGCCTGATCGTAGGGGTCGATGTACTCGAGGTCGAGCACGAAGCCGCTGCTCTTGTTCTGCGGGTTGTCTACGCAGCCGTTGTCCTTCGTCGGGCCGGTCCAGCCGCAGGAGCCGCCGCCGGTGAGGTCGGCGACCTGATCCGACATGCCGAGGACCGCGCCTCCGAGCGCCTCGAAGCCCGCCGAGCAGAACGACTCCTTGAGCTTGAAGGGCGTGCCGACGAGGTCGATGTTGGCGACGCCGTTCTCCGTCCCGCTGCAGCCCTCGGCGACCGCGTACGGCATCGACGTCACCGCGCCGTCCCCGTGCATCAGCTCGCCCGTGGAGCTGCTGAAGGTGACGTCGTCGATGTCGACGAGCAGCGTGACCGGATCGATCCGCAGGTGGGTGAATCGGGTGCGGACGTCGGTGCCCGGCGAGCTGGCGCCGGCGGTGTACTGCGAGAAGTTGCGGCCCTCCTGGACGTGGACGAGCGGGAGATACTCGACAGGGGCGGCGTCCATGTCCTTGCAGCGGGCCATCCACGGCTTGTTCGGGTCCTTGCCGATGTAGAGCGTGTAGTCGCCGTCGGTCGCGCCCGGCTGGTTCGCCTTGATCTCGGCGCAGGTCTCGGCGACGACGGGCGTCGAGCCGATCGTGACCTTGGCGGTGCCGGACAGCCCCTCGTCGACCCCGTCCGAGGGCGTGACAGTGCACTCCCACGCCTGTCCGACGGCGAGCTCGGTGGCCGGGACCGTCCCGCTCGCCAACCCGGCGTCGACGCCGTCGCGGGTCCAGGCGAAGGTGTAGGTGACGGCGTCGCCGTCTGGGTCGCTCGATTCGGTGGTGACGGAGCAGATCAGGTCGTCGACGGGGGTCGGGCTCGCAGGCGTGATGGCGACGACCGGGGCCGTCGGCGCGGTGTTGGCGGGCCCGGTCGTCGTCGGGTCGGTGGTCGGCTCGCCCGCGGTGCCCGGTTCGTCGGTGGTTTCGGTCGTGACCGGGTCGTCGGTGGTGGTGCCCGAGCTCGGCGGGCAGGCGGTGGTGGCGAACAGGGCGGCCAGAATGAAAGAGCTACGCAGGTACATGGCGTTTCACGGTGAAGAGCCAGGACCATCCCGTTGCGATCCAAAAAACTTCGAACTTTTTGTGCTCCTCGCAGGCGGCCATCGCGCCGAATCGGGGGGCAAGCTCGCCGCGCTGTCGGGAGGTCGTCTCGTACGACAATCGGTGACCGCCCGCGGCGGTCGTCACGGGTTTTCAGGCGGAGGCGGCGCCGACCCGCAGAGCCCGAGCACGGCGCTGTTCTCCTGCGCGCAGTCGTAGGGCCCGCCGCCAGGGCAGCCGTCGTCGCATGCGACCTCCTCGATGCACGCGTAGTAGTCGTGCATCGCGCGCCCGCAGCCCTGCGAGTGCGCGTTCGCCTGTTCGAGGTCGAACTGACAGTTCTGGCGCAGCGTGTCGTAGGACTCGTCGGGACAGCACATCGCGACGTCGTCGGCCCATGCGCCGCAGTACGTCCGGCGCCGCGGGGGCACGCAGGCGGTCACCAGCGCCAGCGCGAGCAGACCCAGGAGACGGGCGAAATGGCGCGTCCTCATGATTTCGACGGTAGCAGCGGCCGGTCGCCGTCACAACGGCGCGCGGGCAGTCGCCGCGAGCCGCCGCCGTGCGCCGGCGAGCGCTCGGCGCAGACGAGCCGTGGAGAGCGCGAGTCGGATGCTCGACCACGCGTCCCCGGCGAGCGCGCTCAGTCGTCGCGTCCGGCCCGCGCGTCCAGGCTGATCGGGCCGGCCCCGTGGTAGGCGATCAGCAGGGCGCCGCCGAGCATCGACAGGTTCTTCATGAACATGATCCGCTGGAGCTGCGCCGCCGCGGGGTCCGTCGCCGCCCAGAAGTCGTGCATCATGAACGTGACCGGGACGAGGAACAGGACGATGAGCCACGCGCCGAGCCGGGCGCGGTAGCCCAGGGCGACGCCGAGCCCGCCGAGGGCCGACATGAGCCCGGACAGCGGCACGGCGACCGTGGCGAGCGGTACTCCGTGGCCGGCGGCCTGGTCGATCGTCTCCGCCGTGAAGTGGCCCGGCGCCGCCACCAGGAAGACGAGGGCGAACAGGACGCGCCCGATGGGGACGATATATTTCAGGGGATCGCGGGTCATGTCGCCTCGGCCGTCGCTGCATGGCGTCGGAATCCGCGCCGCGCCAGTCGGTTCGCCGCAACACCCCTCTCGAACGCGTATGAACGCGACGCCGCGGCCGCTGAAGCGCCGGCCGTCCGGCGGGCGGAGCGAACGCCCGGACCTCCTGCGTCGGGTCGCTCGCGCGGTCGAGGCCGCTCCGCCCGTCCTTGCATTCGCGTCTGCCTGGCGAGTCGGGCGCCAGGCGATCGGCCGCGCGCCGTGTTGCGAGGGCCACGAATGACAGGAAATCGTCGCCATGGCCGAATTGTTGCGACGTCCGGGGCCGGACGGCGTATGTCCTCATGGCCCTGTTCCTTCGAACATCTCGCATCAACGCAGCCGAGGGCGCCGAGGCGTCGCGGCGATCGATCGACCGCTGCGACGGTCCTACGAACCGTCGACGAACGTGACTGTCTCGGCGAGCGGCGCCCGGCCCGTCCGGCGGTGACTGACCGTGGCGTCCTCGAACCCGATCGACATGCCACAGAAGAGGATGAGCTCGTCGGGCGGGGACAGGAGCTCCGCGACGGTCTTGCGATACACGGACCACGCCATCTGGGGGCAGCTGTGCAGCCCTTCGGCGCGGAGCAGCAGCATGACGGTCTGCAGATACATGCCGACGTCGGCCCATTGGGGCCGGCCCATGTCGCGGTCGATGTAACAGAACAGCGCCGCGGGCGCGCCGAAGCAGTCCCAGTTCGCGGCTGCCGCCCGCTGGCGCGCCTCCCAGTCCTCGCGCGTAATACCCAGCGCGCTGTAGCGCTCCTGGCCGAACGCGGCGCGGCGCTCGCGATAGGGGGATTTCAGCGCGGCCGGGTACATCTCGTACTCGCGCTCGTCCCAGGGGTCGCCGGCGGCCACGCGCTTGCCGGCGCGCTGCTTGAGCTCGGCCAGCGGCCCGCCGGTCAGCACGTAGATCCGCCACGGCTGGAGGTTCGATCCGGACGGCGACCAGGCCGCGGCCGACAGCACGCGCTCCAGCACCTCCCGCGGGACCTGCCGGTCGGTGAATCCACGCACCGCCCGGCGGCTCCGGACCGCCTCATACACGTCCAAGATCGCATGCTCCCCGTCTGCGCGGCACGCCCGCCTCCGTGACACCGAAGCCACCCTCGCGGATCGTCCTGAGCCTCGCGCTCTCCCGGGTGATGAGGTGACTCGAACGATCGCCCGGGAGCTCTACGCCTCCGTACCCCGCGTGCAAGCGAGCTGGTGCTGCTCGAGCGTGGCGCGACGGCTGGTGTCGCTCGCGGCGCGCGGGGTCTCGCCGGGCGCGCGGCAGACGCCGGTGTCGCCCGCGGCGAGCTGGTGTCGCCCGGGCGAGCGGGCGACCGTCGGGTCATGCGTGGCTGGCGTCGCTCAGGCTCGCGCGAGCTCGACGAGGACGTCGTCGAGGCGATCGGGCTGGGAGAAGAACGGCGAATGATCGGTGTAGAGCTCGTGGACCGCCTCGCAAGGCATCTCCGTGACCATCAATCGCTGGGTCGCGAGCGTGATCGCCCGGTCCTTGGCGCACGAGACGTAGAATCGCCGCACGCTGCCGTAGCTGGCGCGGGACAGGACGAGGGGGGTCGCCAGCGGCGCGAGCGGGTTCGGCTTGAGCAGCGTGCGCGCGTGGTCGACGACCTCGCGCCGGCAATCGGCGTAGAAGACCTCCCCGACGGCGTCGCGGTTGATGTCGACGACGCCCTCGTCGGGCCTGACGACCAGGTTCAGGGTCGCCATCGAATCGGCGTCGTGCAACGCGACGTCGAGCATGGATGTCCCGTTCGGCAGCAGGAACGCCGCGACATAGACGAGCTTCTCGATCTTGCTCGGCCGCGCCTCGGCGACCGTCGAGACGACGATGCCGCCCATGCTGTGGCCGACCAGCACGACCGGCCCGTCGATCGCGTCGAGCGCCGCGAGCACGCGCGCGGCGTAGTCGGCGAGCGTCACCGAGGCGGGCGAGGTCTCGTCGGCGCCGTGCGAGGGGAGGTCGAGCGTCGTCACGCGGTGCCCGCGGGCGACCAGCAGCCGCGCGGTCGTCGCCCAACACCACGCGCCGTGCCACGCCCCGTGTACCAGCACGAAGTGCTTCCCTCCTTCGTCACGCTCATTGGATCTCGTCACCTGGTGTTTCAGCATCGAGCGTTGGATCCTACGATTGGACGGTAGTTGTGGCGCTCGCTGGCTGTCAATCCTCGCAGATCGCGGAGCGTCGGCGCCGAAAATTTGCACGCGCTGCGCGCGGTCGGACGCTTGACCGAAGGCCCGGGCGGTCGCCATGTCGAGGTCCCACGAGACGTCGGCATGTCCCTCGTACGATGCCCTCGCGTGGCACGCTCCCACGCGACGGCCGGCGACTGCGCGACGATCGACGACTCCCGGACACCACGTGCCGACCCGCGACGGACCACGTCGTCCGCCGTCCGCGTGGGAGAGGTCGAGGACGGGCGATCTTGAGCGCGTCCAGACGTCCGTGAGTTCGAGCTGAATTTGACCTACTCCTGCGGCTCACGCAGGAACAGCACTTCGGGGAGACGCGGATCTCGGTCCGCCGCCGAGGGTGGATCCACGTGGGGGCGACGTCGGGGAGACGCACTGCCGAGCGGTCTCAGGTGCTCGGAATCTCGGCCTTGAATTTGAATTTCTCGTACTGCTCGAAACAGTCGATCCTGCGCGTCGACTCGCACCCCATCCACGGTCGACGGCGCCCCCGGGTCCGGTGGTAATCGACGGACTTGCTGAGGCCCTCGTCGCCGACGAGGCGAGGGCGCCGACGGCGAGGAGGATCACGACGCGGCGGTCCGGCGCACCAGAAAGTGCACGCGATCCGCCGGGTGGAGGTCGTTGCCGGAGGACTCGGCCAGATCGACGACGTATTGCTCTCCGTCGCCGAGGCCGAGCACGCCGCGGTGGCCGCTGACGAGCTCCAGGGTGTCCGAGATGCCGGGCAGGCCGAATCGCAGCAGGGTCGGGAGGGACTGGGCGGCTCCCATTTCGGGATCACAGACGAATTCGATGTCGATCGTCAGCGGCGCAGCCCAGACCTCGAGGGCGTCGCCGTCCGTCCAATCGAGCGCGAGGATCAGCACGTCGTCCTCGTCGTCGAGCGGACGCATGTGGAGGTACTTGATGAAGCCGTCGCCGTCGATATCGTCGTGGCGCAGGCGGACCGTCTGTCCGGCGGCCCACACGACCTCGCCCTCGGGCGCGGCATCGATGGTCACGACCACGGGTCGAGGGGCGCCCGCGACGTCGCAGGTCAATTTCGTCGTCACGCCGGCGGCGCCGGCGGTGACCTCGTCGATGTCACATACGACGAACTCGAACGTGGGCAGCGAGACGTCGGCCGGCCAGTCGGGAAGTTCGACGGCGAACCCGGCCGCGACCAGGGGATCGGCGCTCTCGCACTCGGGCGGCGGCGCCGGGCCCGTGGTGTCACTGGTCGTGGTGGGATCGTCAGCGGTGGTGGGTGCCGGCGAATCGCCGCTGCTGGACGCGGTGTCGGAGTCGGCGGCACCGGGACCGCAGGCGACGAACAGCACGAGGGCGAATACTCGAAGACAAGAGAAAGCCATGGCGAAGTGTGGGCGAGCGCGCGGCGCCTGGCAAGCGTACTCCTCGGACACGTCGCCAGTTCGGCGAGCGGCGCCGGCGCAGGTCGTCGTCGAATCATCGCACTCGGGACCTTTGCGAATCACCATCGTCTTCGCGCTCGCATCATGTCGTTGCCGGCGAAGCGGCCGTGAACGATCCGGGGTGGGTATGCGCCGCGCGCGACATCATGCGGACGTCGAGGTGCCGTGCGGGGGCGGACACGCGACATCCCCGGACCTCGCTCCTCGCACGCCAGCGCCCGTGCGCCCGCGCCTGACCGGCAAACGCCGACCCTGCTCCTCGAGGGCGGTCGGCGTACCGTCGCGGACCATGGCTCGAAACTTCGTCTATCGCACCGCCCCCCTCCTCGTCGCCGCCGCCTGCACCGGCTCCTCGGCGCAGACGACCGCCGACACCGACCCGACCACGGGCACCAGCGGCGGCGAGACCACGACCACCGGCGGGCCGACGACGACCGCGCCGACGACCGGCACGCCGACGACCACGGACGCCGCCACCACGGACGCGACGACGACCGACGGCACGACCACGGAGGCCGTCACCGCCACCACCAGCGAAACGACGACCACCGGCACGACGGGCACCGCGTCGACGGGCGACACCGACACCACCAGCGGCACCACCGGCGAGACCGACCCCTACCTCGAGGCCGAGCCGCTGTTCGCGTTCGGGGCCGTGGCCGAGTTCGACATCACCCTGTCGGACGAGGCGATCGCCGCCCTCAACGCCGACGGCAAGAAATACACCAAGGGCGACCTCGTGGCGACGATCGACGGCCAGACCTACGAGCTGCCGGAGATCGGCGTGCGCCTCAAGGGCAACTACGGCTCGTACCGCACCCTCGACCAGAAGGCCGCCTTCCTCCTCAACTTCGACCGGTACGTCGACGACCAGCTGCTCCTGGGCCTCGAGAAGCTGGCCGTCAACAACATGGTCCAGGACTGCAGCATGCAGCAGGAGATCCTCGGCTACATGCTGTTCCGCGACGTCGGGATCGCCGCGCCGCGGGCCGGCCACGTGATCGTACGCGTCAACGGCGAGCCCTACGGCCTCTACACGGCGGTCGAGTCGGTCGACAACGAGCCGTACCTCGACCACTGGTACGGCAGCGACAAGGGCAGCATCTACGAGGGCGCCTACGGCAGCGACATTCACGATCCGCTGGTGCCCTCGTTCGACCAGGACAACGGCGACGACATCGGCTTCGCCGACCTCTACGAATTCGCCGCCGCGCTCGACACGATGAACGACCCCGCGACGTTCGTCGTCGACGTCGCCGCGGTGCTCGACCTGGCGAACTACCTCGATTTCGCCGCCACCGAGCTGTACCTCGGCCACTGGGACGGCTACGCGTGGACGAAGAACAATTATTACGTCCACCGCCCGCAGGAGGACGGCGCGCTGTGGACGTTCATGCCGTGGGGGATCGACCAGATCTTGCGCGACCACCTCGATCCGTTCGGCGGCCAGGGGCGGCTGGCGCAGATGTGCGCGGCGTCGCTGCCCTGCCGCGAGCTGCTGGCCGACAGCTTCGACCACGTGCTCGCCCGCGTGGAGGCGCTCGACCTCGCCGGCGCGGCCGCCGAGCTCGGGGCGAGCATCGCCCCGGCGGTCGCCGCCGACCCGCGCAAGGAGTGCGACGACCACGTCAACGCGGTCGCCGCCAACGTCGATTTCTTCATGCAGCGCGCCGCCTCGGTCGAGGCCGGCCTCGCCTGCACGGTCCCCAGCGACGTCGATGTCGACGGCGACGGCTTCTCCGCCTGCACCGACGATTGCGACGACAACGACCCGGCCGTGCACCCCGGCGCGCAGGAGGTCTGCGACCTCGACGACGACAATTGCGACGGGATCTGGGACAACGATCCGCTGTGCCCCCATTGCGTCGAGAAGGACCTCCCGGGCCCCGGCACCGCCCAGCTCTGCTTCGTCGCCCTGCCGTTCGCCGAGGCCGAGGCCGACTGCGTGGCCCAGGGCGGTCACCTGCTGGCGATCCCGAGCCAGGAGATCCAGGACTGGGCCGTCGCCGAGGCGTTCGCCGTGGCCGGCAGCGACTGGTGGATCGGCCTCAACGACATCGACGCGGAGGACGACTTCGTGTGGACCGATGGCACGCCGCTCGGCTTCACCGCGTGGAACGAGGGCGAGCCCAACAACGTCGGCGAGGAGGACTGCGTCAACCTCCCGACGTGGTCCGCCGGGCTGTGGAACGACCTGGTCTGCGACACCCCGCTCCCGTACATCTGCCAGACGCCGTGAATGCGCGGACTCCGGCGGTGCGATGCCGTCGTGAGGCGTTCGACGCCCTCACTGCGGCACGGCGCAGACGCCGAGGTCTTCGTGGCCGGGCGGGGCCTCGCCGGGCGGGTACCACGGGAGGCACTGCTGCATCGCGCCCGGGCAGTTCGGCGGGAGGTCGAGGTCGCAGTAGGGGAGGCAGCAGCCGGCGGCGTTCGGGTCACACTCGAAGGCCGCGGCAGTCGCGGCGCAGGCCAGGCCGGGCTCGCACGCGTTGACGAACTCGCAGGGGTCGAAGACCTGGCCCTCGTCGCCGGAGGCGTCGGGGAGGCAGGTGAATTCGGAGCCGAGGGCGGCGCAGAGCTCGTCGGCGGCGCAGTCCGGCGCCAGCGGATCGCAGGCGGGCAGGCAGATGTTGAGCACGCCGTCGCCGCCGCCGGCGCAGGCGGTCGCCGGGTCGTCGCAGATCGGCTCGTCGGCGGAGCCCTCGCACAGGGCGACGCAGGTGCCCGACAGGGTGTCCGCGTCGACGTCCCAGCACACCGCGCCGAGGTCGCAGCTGTCGATGCCGGTGGCGCTGTTGCCCTCGACGGTGCACGGCTCGCCCGGCTGGCCGGGGTCGGGGAGGATGGGGACGCAGCGGCTGCTGTCCACGACAGGGTCGCCGTCGGCGGAGAAGGGGACGCACTTCTCGCCGCGCGGGCAGTTCTGCTGCCACAGGCTGCAGGGGAGCTGGCTGCAGCGCAGGTCGAGTTCGCCGCCCGACACGAGGGGGCACGGCTCGGGCGGGATGATGAACGTCGCGCCCTCGCTGGTACTGCCGGCGTCGTCCTCGCTGGTGGCCGTGGGCGGCGTGGTCGTGCCGGTGGTGGGCGTCGGCGCGGTGGTGGTGGGCCCCGTCGTGCTCGTGGTGGTCGTGGTACCGCTGGCGGGCTCGCCGGTGGACGCGGGCTCGTCGGTGGTCATGGGCGACTGCGGGCCGCAGGCGAGCGCGAGCAGCAGCGGGAGGAGCATGTGTCCGGGAGGGCAGGTGCGAAGGGACATGTCCATTCCTTTCACCGGGCGATCTCGCAGTGTTCTCACGTCGAGGCGGGGTCGGCTGGTGGTCGCGCCAGGAGAGTCGCCACCACGGAGCGCCCGCAGCGCGACGAAGGACCCGTGGCGGACCATCGCAGCGACGGTAGCACGAGACGAGCGCGCGCCGCGACGCGTCGCGGGCGGGGCGCGAGGGGCGGGCGAGGATGCCTGGTGACGGTCGTGGCGCCGGGGGCGAGCGAGGCGGCCCGACGCGGCCGCGGGGGCGCGGTCTCGGCGACGAGGCGGGGCTCGTCCGATACACTGCGCCGCCCATGCGCTTCCCCTTCCACGTCAGCGCCGTCGACCCGGGCTCACGCGCCCGTCGCGGCGCGCTCGAGACACCGCACGGCCGGATCGAGACGCCGGTGTTCATGGCCGTCGGCACGCGCGCGACGGTCACCGGCCTGTCGCCGGCGGACTTGCTCGAGGTCGGCGCGGAGGTCGTGCTCGGCAACACCTATCACTTGATGCTGCGACCGGGCCCCGACCTGTTCCGCAGGGTCGGCGGGATCCACCGATTCATGGGCTGGCACGGGCCGATGCTGACGGACTCGGGGGGCTATCAGATCTTCTCGCTGGCCGGCGATCGCGTGATCAGCGAGCGCGGGGCGCGGTTCCGCAGCTACACCAATCAACAGTTTCACATGCTCTCGCCCGAGGCGTCGATAGCGATGCAGGAGGCGATCGGGGCCGACATCATGATGGTGCTCGACGTCTGCGTCGACGCCCGCTCGGACGAGGCGACCACGCGGGCGGCGATGCAGCGGACCCACCGCTGGGCGCTGCGCAGCCTGGCCGCCCGCACCGACACGCCGCAGGCGCTGTTCGCCATCATGCAGGGCGGGATCTTCCCGGCGCTGCGGCGCGAGTCGGCGGCGTTCCTCACCGAGCATCCGTTCGACGGCTTCGCGATCGGCGGGCTCGCCGTCGGTGACACCCGGGCGGAGCGCGAGGAGGTCACCCACATGGCCGCCGAGCTGCTGCCGGCCGATCGCCCGCGCTATTTGATGGGGGTCGGCACGCCGCCGGATCTGCTGCACGCCATGCTCGCCGGGGTCGACATGTTCGATTGCATCCTGCCGACGCACCTGGCGTGGCAGGGCACCGCGTTCACCTCGACCGGGCGCGTCAAGCTGACGCGGGCGAGCACGACGAAGGAGGACCGGCCGCTCGACGCGGCGTGCACGTGCACGACCTGCAAGCTCTACACGCGGGCGTACCTGCATCACCTGTTCCGCTGCAGCGAGCCGCTCGGCCCGCGCCTCCTGTCGCTCCACAACCTGCATCATTATCACGCGCTGATGGCGGAGGCCCGCGCCGCGATCGCGGCCGGCCGCTTCGCCGCGTACGCGCGCGACAAGCTCGCGGCGATCGATCGCCACGAGCACAGCGATCGGCGCGTGGGAGCGACCGGGTGAGCGACGAGTGCGAGGTGGTGACGACGACCGGCGGCGCGCGGGCGATGCTCGACCGCCGCGTCGGTGAAGTGATGCACCCGGTGGTCGGGCCGGCGGTCGAGGCGCTCCGGCTCTACTGCGAGCCGGCGCGCCTGGGCGCGCGGCTGCTGCGGGGCGAGCCGCTGGTGCTGCTCGACGTCGGGCTCGGCGCCGGCTCCAACGCGATCGCGGCGTGGCGCCTGTCGGAGGCGCGGACAGCCGGTGCGCGGCTGACGATCGTCAGCTTCGAGCGCAGCCTCGACGCGCTGGCGCTCGCGCTGCGGCCCGATCACGCGGCGAGCTTCGGCCTCGAAGGGGCGGCGGGCGAGGCTGCGCGCGCGCTGCTGGACGCGGGGATTCACGAGACCGCGCGGACGTCGTGGCAGCTGGTCGCGGGCGAGCTGCCGGGGTCGCTCGCGCAGGGCCCGGCGGCCGATGTCGTGTTCTGGGATCCGTTCTCGCCGCGGGCCAACCCCGAGCTGTGGTCGGTCGGGGCGTTCACGGCGCTGCGCGGCCGCTGTCGCGCAGGGGCGACGGTGCACACGTACAGCGGAGCGACGGCGGTCCGCTCGGCGCTGCTGCTGGCCGGGTTCTTCGTCGGCGTCGGCGAGCCGACGGGCGCGCACAAGGCTGCGACCTGCGCGGCAGTGGACCTGGCCGATCTCGAGCGACCGCTCGACCGTCGCTGGCTGGCGCGGCTCGGTCGCTCGACGGCGGGCTTCGCCGCCGACGCGCCCGCCGACGCGTATCTGCGCGTCGTGAATCACCCGCAGTTCGCGTAGCCGCAATCCGCAAAGGCGGGGGCAGGGATTACCCGCGTTGACAGCGGGCGGACGGGCGGGCTCCATGGACCGCATGCGAACGACGGTTGGCGTGCTTTTTGGCGCATGTGCGGCGCTCCCCCTGGCGTGCGGCGACGACGGCGGACGTGGCACCGACACGATGGCGGCGACGCAGACGACGCAGCAGCCGGCGACGTCCGTGGACCCGACCGATTCGCCGACGTCGGCGCCGACGAGCACGTCGGACACGGCCGGGGGCTCGATGTCGGCGACGGACTCGGGGACGACGACCGAGGGCCCGAGCGAGCCGACGGGGACCACCGGCGAGTCGTCGACGACGGCGGTCAGCGCGAGCACGGACACGACGACCGGCGAGACCAGCGAGTCGACGACGGAGCCGACGTGCGCCAACCCGGTGTGCTCGCGCAACCTCGACGCGGTCGAGTGCGACGGGATGGTGGTCGAGTCGTGCAGCCCGGGGACGTACTGCGTCGACGCGGTGTGTACGCCGCTGGCGCCGTGCGAGGCGGCGGAGCTGCTCGAGGGCTCGCAGGGCTGCCGCTACTGGGCGGTGAAGACGGAGCTGTTGAACGAGGGCGACGGGGCGTGCTTCGCGGCGTTCATCGCCAACACGTGGAACACGCCGGTGAAGATCCAGGTCGAGTACAACGGCGCGCCGCTGCCGGTCGCCCAGTTCGCGCGGATCCCGAGCGGGCAGGGCGCCAACATCACGTACCAGCCCTACGACGAGAACATGGGGTTGCCGGTCGGGGAGGTGGCGCTGCTGTTCCTGTCGCGTAACCCGGCCGGCAGCCTGGTCGACTGCCCGGCGCCGGCGGGGGTGGCGGCCGAGACGCAGGTGATCGGGAACGGGTTCGGCCACGGGTTCCTCATCACCACCGACGTGCCGGTGTCGGCCTACCAGATGCAGCCGTACGGCGGCGGGGCGGCGGCGTTGACGGCGGCGACGCTGCTGCTGCCGACGAGCGTGTGGGACGTGAATTACATCGGCGCCAACGCCTACGCGCAGGGGCAGGCGGGCCAGCCGCTGCTGGCGATCATCGCCGACCAGGACGGGACGGAGGTGACGATCGACCCGAAGGCGGCGATCCAGGGCGGGAACGGGGTGCAAGGCGGGCCGGCGGGCGTGCCGATCGTGTACAACCTGAATCGCGGGCAGACCATGCAGATCGCGCAATCGGCCGAGATCACGGGCTCGGCGATCGCGGCGAACAAGCCGATCGGGGTGTTCGGCGGCGCGAGCTGCATGAACGTGCCGACCAACGCGCTGTACTGCGAGGGGGCGCACCAGCAGCTGCCGCCGATCAAGGCGCTCGGCAGCGAGTACGTGGCGGTCCGCTACCGCAACCGCGTCGACGGCGTCGAGGAGTCGCCGCCGTGGCGGCTGATCGGGGCGGTCGACGGGACGACGCTGACGTGGGAGCCGGCGGCTCCGCCGGGAGCGCCGGCGATGATCGGGCTCGGGCAGGTGGCGGAGTTCAACGCGCCGGGGCCGTTCATCGTGCGCAGCCAGGACAAGGACCACCCGTTCTACTTCGCGAGCTACATGACCGGCGGGCTGGCCTACCAGAGCCGCGGCGATCCGGAGTGGGTCAACGTGATCCCTCCGGCCCAGTACCTCGACAAATACGTGTTCTTCACCGATCCGACGTACCCGGAGACGGAGCTGGTCGTGGTGCGCAACCGGGTCGACGGGGTATTCGCCGACGTGACGCTCGGTTGCGCGGGGGTGCTCGGCGGGTGGCAGCCGATCGGCGCGAACCAGGAGTGGACGCGGATCGACCTCGTGACCGGGAACTTCATGGACATCGGGGCGTGCTCGAACGGCCGCCACGAGATGTCGAGCAGCAACCCGTTCGGCGTGACGGTGTGGGGCTGGGGCTCGATGGCCACCGGTCAGAACCCGTTCAGCCAGCACGTGTCGTACGCATACCCCGGCGGGGCGGCGATCCGGGCGATCAACGAGGTCGTGGTGCAGCCGCAGTAGCGCGCCGGCGTGGGCTGTCGCCGCGCGACCGGAGCGCGGCGCGCCGGCCACGAAGGTCACGCGTGATGGCGGCCAAATCGCGCGCGGGCCTCGACTGGCTCCGCGCGCAGGTGTTCTTCTCGTCGAGCACGCAGAGTCGCCGCGGGGCGGGCGAGCGGGTACCATGAGGGCGACGATGCTCGACGATCACGCGTTGCTCACGGCCTGGCAGGGAGGCGACGAACGGGCCGGGCGGACCCTCGTGGAGCGCCACTACGAGGCCGTCGCTCGCTTCTTCGTCACCAAGGATCGCGCCGGCGCGCCCGACCTCATCCAACAGACGCTGGTCAAGCTGGTCGAGGCCGCCCCGCGGATCCCGGGCGACTGCAACGTCCGCGCGTACGTCCTCGGCATCGCCCGCCACGTGCTCTACGACCACTTCCGGGCGGCGTACCAGGTCGGGGCGCGGCTCGAGTTCGGCGAACGCTCGGTCGCCGACCTGCAGCCGGGCCCGAGCAGCGTCATCGCCCGCGAGCAGCAGACCCGACTCCTGCTGCTCGCGCTGCGCCAGATCCCGCTCGAGAGCCAGGTGCTGGTCGAGCTCTACTACTGGGAGGAACTGACGGCCCGCGAGGTCGCCGATATCTTCGAGATCCCCGAGGGCACGGTGCGTACGCGCCTGCGGCGGGCCCGGCACCTGCTCGAGCAGGCGATGACGCGGCTCGCCGAGACCCCCGATGTCCTGACGAGCACGCTGGCCGACCTCGACGCCTGGGCGCTGCGCGTCCGCGACGAGCTGCGCTCGGCGTGAGACCTGGTGCCGCGACCGGGCCGTTTCGACCCTGCCTCGCGCCTTGCCGGCCTGTCTGCTGCCGGCGCGAGGCAGGATCGAAAGGACCGGGTCACGGCATGAGCGGGGGGATCGCCGTCCAGAACCGGCCCGACGCCAGGTAGGTGGCCGCGGCGGTGGCGTCGCTGCACTTGGGCGGCTTGGTCCCCGACGGACACTCGATGTCGTCGTACGTGAAACCGGCGCGCAGCTCCGAACCGATGCACAGCGCCCCGTTCAGGCCCCACACCGCGTCGGTGTGGCCGAGCTGTACGCCGCCGCCGATGCCCCACTTGTCGGCGTAGGAGATGGGCTGGCCGTACTCCGTCCAGGACTTGCCGTCGTCGCAGTAGTTGGCCCGCAGGAAGTCCATGGCCGCCTCGAAAGCGGCGAGCCCGACCTCGAACGGGCGGAAGCCGTAACCGAGCGGCCCGTAGGCGATCTCACCGGCGGCGCCGCGCAGGCACGCGATGTACACGGTGTCCGGGCGCGAGGTCACGTCGCCCGTGGCCCCGTCGATGACGAGGTCGGCGTGCACCACGGCCCGCAGATCGCCGGTCGGCTCGGTCGGGAGGCACACCGGGTTGTCGCTGCCGTTGTCGTCGGTCCATTCGAACTGGTACAGCCAGAACACCTCGACGCCCGGGGGCGGCGTCACCTGCGTGATGAGCAGGGCGAGGTCCTCGCCCCACGCGGTCAGCTCGAAGCGCGCGCCCAGGAAGTTGATGCCCGAGAAGGTGACCGTGCCCTTGCGCCCGAAGAGCTGGCCGTCTTCGGCCCAGAACTCGTCGAGGACGATCGAGTTGAACAGGATGACGTCGTGGACCTGGATGTTCTCGTAGAGGTTGCCCTGGGTGTCGAGGGGCGAGATGTTGAGGGCGCCGGTGAAGGGGGTGTTGCTGATCGGACCGCAGGTGCCCTTGAGCGGGTCGCAGCGGAACGTGACCTCGTCGTCCACGACGGGTGCGTCGAGCGCGGGGTCGCAGGCGGCGACGAGGGCGAGGGTGGTGGTGGCGAGGGCGAAGCGGCGGGCGGTCATCATCATGGTAAGGCCTGTGGTGTGCCCTCTTTCATCGGAGCTCCGGCGCTTTCAATTGGGCCCGAGGGACGATTTTCGAGCCGGTCGCGAAGAAAGCGCTCCACGGCCTCCGTCTCGCGGCGGAAGCCGGGGCCGTAGCCGCGCAGCGAGGCGAGGGCTCCGCGGGCGAGCGCCGTGGCGCGCTCGCGCTCCGCGGGAGACAGGTGGTGTAGCGCGCGCGCGACTCCGAACTCGAGCCGCGCGAGCGTGGGGTTGTCCGGCTCGGCGATCGCCGCGAGGTCGAGACGCGCGGTCTCGAGGTGCTCGAGCGCCTCGGCCGGGCGACCGGCGTCGAGGAGGATGTCGCCGAGCCCGAGGCGGAGCTCCGCGAGCACCCACGTGAATTGGCGCTGCGGCGAGTCGAGGAAGCGCGCCAGGGCCGTCGTGGCCAGGGTGGCGGCGACGTCGACCTCGTTCGCGGCGTGCAGCGCCGTGGCGACCCGGAACTCGGCGAAGGCGAGCAGCGCCGGCGAGCTGTCGGGCGCCTGTTGCCGGACGGTCAGCGCGAGGCGGTGGGCGGCGAGCGCCGCGCCGGCGTCGCCGCGCGCGAGCGCGATCCGGCCGCGGGCGTCGTGGACGTCGGCCGGGTCGTGCATCGAGCTCTGCGCAGCCTCGACGAGCGCCATGCCGAGGTCGAGCTCGGCGGACGCGTCGGCGTGCCGCCCGAGGCCGGCGAGGGCGACGGCGCGGTGGACGTGGATGTACAGGAGATTGCGGTGGGCCGCGAGGTCGTGCGCGGCCCGGACGGCAGACGCTCGCTCGAGGAACTCCAGCGTGTCCGCGAAGGCCCGCCGGTCGTTGCTCAGCGCCGCGAGCTGCAGGTAGCTGTCGAACAGCCCCTCGGCGTGCCGGCCGTAGGCCCGCGCCATCACCTCGGTGGCCGCATTCATGCGCGCCTGCGCGGCGCGGAGCCGGCCGCTGTAGTGGTCGATCCGGGCCAGGCCGTAGCTCATCAGCGCGGTGGCCGGGTGCTCGGGCCCCAACACCCGCTCGGCGACGGCGAGGCTGCGCTGCTGGTACGTCCAGGCCGAGCGGATGTCGCCGCGCGCCGTCTCGGCGCTCCCGAGGTTGCCGAGCGTCAACGCGTACTCCATGTCGTGCTCGTCGCCGAGCCGCTCCTTCGTCGCCAGCGCGGCGAGCCAGTGCTCCCTGGCCTCCGGCAACCGGCGCAGCATGAATTGCACCGCGCCGATGTTGTTCTGCAGCAACCACCGCAGCTGCTCGTCCCGCGAGCGGTCGACCAGGGCGCGGGCCAGGGGCACGTCGTGGAGGGCCTCCTGCGTGGCGCCCGTCTGGCCCTGGGTGAAGATCCGGCGGGCCAGGGCCTCCGCGGCGACGTCGAGCTGGCCCGCCCGCAGCGCCGCCTCGAGCGCCTGCGACAGCGCCGCCGTGCCGGCCTCGAAGCGGGTCGCGCTCAACTCGACGGCGCCCAGCGCGAGCGCGGCCTCCGCCGCCAGCGGCGTGTACGCGCGCGCCTCCGCCGACGCGAGCACCGGCGCGATCCAGGCGCGGGCCTCGTCGTAGCGCCCGAGGGCCTCGTACTCGCGCGCCTGCGCCAGCGTGCCGCGGTGCTCGTCGACCGCGCGCGCGACCGCGGGGTCCTCGGGCGGCGGGAGGGCGGCGGCTAGCGCCTCGGTGTCGGCGCAGGCGGCCAGCGAGGGCAGCTCGGACACCGCCCGGGCGGCGTTCTCGACGTCCGCGTCCGTCGCCTGGGCGAGCAGCGAGGTCAGCGCGTCGACGGCGGCGCGTCGGCGGGCGAGGCAGGCGGTCCGGAGGTCGTAGTGGCGATCGGACTCGAGCGCGTCGGCGTGGGCCTGGCACGACTGGGCGCGCATCTCGACCCAGTCGCGCGCGTAGGCGTCGAGCGCCGCCTCGACGCGCGTCCACGTCGCCTCGGCGTAGGACAGGCCGGTCGCCCGGATCGCCGCAGCCACGGCGTCGCGGCGCGGGTCGTTCCACACCGCCGCGAACTCGTCGGCGACCCCCGAGCAGGGCGGCGGCTGCTCGCCCGCGCCGCGAGGCGCCAGCGCGTAGGTGGCGATCGAGGCCGCGACCACGAGGCCGCCGGCCGCCCACCAGCGCCTGCGCGTCGCCGCCGGGTCGTACGCCAGCGCGGTGAGCAGCTCGGCGAGCGAGGGGTGGCGGTCCTCCGGGCGCACGGCGAGGCCGCGGACGAGGAGGCGGCGGAGCCGGGCGGGGACCGGAGAATTGGCCGGCCACGGGCGCACCCGCCCGGCCAGGACCGAGGCCTGAAGCGCGACGAAGGTCGACCCTTCGAAGGGGTGCTGGCCGTGGAGCGCCTCCCACAGCGCGACGCAGAAGCTGAACTGGTCGCTGCGTTCGTCGGTGGCCTGACCGAGGTGTTGCTCGGGGGACATGTACGCGGGCGTGCCCAGCACCGCGCCGGTCTGGGTCAGCGGGGCGACGGGAGCGGGGGGCGGCAGCTCGCGATCCCGGGCGTCCTCGCTCGAGCGGCGGGCCTCGTCCAGCGGCGACGCGCAGGCGAGGCCGAAGTCGAGGACCTTCACGCCGCCGTCGTCGCGGACGATGACGTTCTGCGGCTTGAAGTCGCGGTGGACCAGGCCCGCCCGGTGGGCGGCGACGAGGCCGGCTCCCGCCTGGGCGAACACCGCGATCACGCTGCGCCAGTCGGGCCGGCGCGGGTCTGCTTGCAGCAGCCAGCGGTCCAGCGGCTGTCCGCGCACGAATTCCATGGCGATGAAGATCTGCCCGGCGTGCTCGCCGACCTCGTGGACCGTGATGACGTTGGGATGGGACAGCTGGGCCGTCAACTTGGCCTCGCGCAGCATCCGCGCGCGCGAGCGGTCGGGTTGCGGCGTCGACCCGGCGCGGACCAGCTTGATCGCGACCTTGCGATCGAGGTCCTCGTCGTACGCGGCGTAGACGGTGCCCATCCCGCCCTCGCCGAGCAGACGCAGGAGCGTGAAGCGGCCGATCTGCGGCGGGCTCGCCTCGCTCGCGAACAGCCGCGAGAGGATCAGCTCCTTGAGCTGCGGCCCGCCCGGCCCCGGCTCGGCGGGCGGGCCGGGCGGTCGTTCGAGGGTGCTCTCGACGGCCCACGCTGCTCGTCCGGCGAGGTCGGGTCCCGAGCTGCCGAGCGTGGGGTGTGACATCCCCGGGGAGCATATCTCGCGCCGAGAGCGATGGCGAGGCCACGTCCGTGCGCGTGCACGACAGTATTTGCGGCCGTCCTGCGCGCTCGAATGCCACGAGCGCGCGCGCCGAGGCCTGCGCGACCCGTGCCCCCGCGCTGCACCCGGAGCGCTCGAGCTGGCCGTCGCATCGTCACGAGGCCGTCGCGGACCGACGATCACGTGCGTCGATTCGCTGCGCCCCGGCGCTGCCTGTATTGCTGTCACGTCCATGCCGAACGCGCACCGTCGGCGCTCGTGCTGCCGGTGCTGGAGGGCTGAGCTCGCGGGAGCTCCGCGACTCACCGGGTCGTACGACGCGATCGCGGCGCGCAGCGCCTCGTCGAGCGCGGCCGGCGAGAAGCTCAACTTCGGAATGTGTCGCGTCGCCGCTGGGGCCCGCCGTGCGGCGGTGCGCGCTGCGAGCCCGGCCGGCGACGGCGCGAGCTTCGCTGCCGGCGCGTGCGCGAGGGGAGCGCATCGCCGGCGGAAAGGGCAGGGGTGCGGATCGCCGCCGCCAGGTCCTGCGGGCGGAGGCGGGTGTGGCGATCGCTGGCGCGACGTGACCGCGAAGTCGGCGGTGACATGTTCGTGGGCGTCCCGCTCCGCGTTCCACCCGACCCATCCGAAAGGAGCTCATCATGGCGACTCGGCAGTCTCATCAGGGCCAGCAGCAAGCCCCGCAATTCCAGGCGTGCATCGACGCGTGCATGGCCTGCGCCGCGGCGTGCGAGATGTGCGGGTCCGCGTGCCTCGCAGAGACGAACGTGGCCGAGATGGCGCGCTGCATCCGCATGAATCAGGACTGCGCAGACTTCTGCTTCATGACGGCGGCGTTGCTGTCGCGCTGCAGCGAGCACGCGCAGCGACTGTGCCAGCTCTGCGCCGACGTCTGCGAGGCGTGCGGGACCGAGTGCGCGAAGTACCAGGTGCCGCATTGTCAGCAGTGCGCCCGCGCGTGCAAGTCGTGCGCGGACGAGTGCCGCAAGCTGGCGCGCGGTCCGTCGCAGCAAAAGGCGGCCTGACCCGCCGCGGATCTCACCGGCGAACGGTCGCGTGAATGGGCGACGGCCGCCGCGGAGCCGCCCGGCCTTCGCGTCAGTTGCCCGGGGCGGCGAGGCCGGCCAGGGCCGCCTCGGCCTGCTTGCTCGGCCGCAGCGCCTGCGACTTCTCGAAGGCCGTCCGCGCCGCCTTCGTGTCGTTCTCCTGGACCGCCAGAGTGCCCATGTTGAACCAAACGGCCGCCTGGAGCTTCGCCTCGTCGCTCTTGCGCAGCGCGGTCTTGAAGTCGGCGCGGGCCCGTTCGCGGTCGCCGGCCAGCAGGTGCGCGTAGCCGCGGCCCGCGTACGCCGACGCCAGATCGGCGTCGAGCTCGAGCGCCGCGTCGAAGGCGGCGATCGCCTCCGCGTAGCTCTTCTCGCGCGTCTTCTTGCGGCCCTCGTCGACCTTCGCCTGCCCGGCGCTGCCGCCCGCGCCCCGCGCCCTCGTCGACAGGGCCGGCCACGGCCGCTCGCTCGCGGCGGTGAAGGCCGCGAGCCTGGCCGCGCGCTCCGGGTCGGGCAGCGTCAGGCGCGAGAACCCGAGCGACTCGGCGTCGCCGATCGACGTCAGCGCCGCGCTCAGGCCGGCCGGCAGCGGACCCGCCAGACCCAGCGGGGCCGCCTCGGCGACGAGCCCCGAGGTCGACGTTCCCGTCAAGGCGTAGTCCGACGAGCAGACGTACATCACCTCGGCCGCGAGCTTCCACGTGATCGTCGGCGCCCCGCGCACGAGCGCCAGCGCGGCCCCGGCGAAGCGGACGTACTCGTTCATGAGCTGGTCCGTCGACAGATCGGCGCCCTGGCAGCCGTTGTATTCCTTCTCGATGCTCTGCACCGCCGCGCGCCGGATCGGCTCCGGCAGCTGCTTCCACCAGTCCGCCGGCAGCTCGAGCTTCCGCCCTGCCGCCACGTCGAACACGGTGTCGGCGACGTCGTACGAGCCGTGCGCGCCGCAGAAGTAGCCGCCCTCGCTGGACTCGACGATGAGCCGCGCCTGCGCGCCGCCGACGACCTGCAGGCCGAACTCCATGTCGTCGCCTTGCAGCGGCTCGGCCCTGGCCTCGTGGATCGTCACCGTCGCGTCGCCCCCGAGCTCGCGCGCGCGCAGGCCCAACATCGTGACCTTGCCGTCGTCGGGGCAACGCTTCAGGTCGTCGTGCGCGCACTGGCACGACTTCACCGCGACCTCGGTGTCGGCGCGCTCGATCTGCCACAGACGTGCGGCGTCGCCGACGATCAGCGCCTCACGTTGGCCGACCACGCTCGCGGCCTCGCCCTCGACGCGCAGCCAGCGGGTGCGCCAGGTGTCGTCGTGAAACCACCACACCAGCCAGTCCTCGCCGGCGCCCGCGCTCGCGCCTGCCGGCGATGGGGCGCCCGAAGCGACCTTCGTCGGCACGTCCGCGGCCACCGGCGTCGCCTTCGTCGGGGCCGTCGGGCTGCCCGGGTTCAGATCCGGCGCGCCGCCAGTACAGCCGGCGATCATCACAGCCCACGCTCCGGTCCACGCCCTGATCATGCGCGGACCTTCGCAGACTCACGCGGCGCTGTCGAGGTCGGCCTGTGCGACGCTCCGCGAGATCGGCCTTCGAGTGCTCGCCGCGAGCATCGTGCCCCCGCGAGCGCCCGGCGGCGACACCAATGATGCGACACGGACGAATCGGAGCGGGCGGCTCGATCGTGCGCGGGCGCTTCGACGAGCTTCGACTGCCCGGGGCTGCCGACTCGAGGTCTGCAGCCCGCGACGAGATTGGAGCCGCTCCGAGGCGACGGCGGGCCGCCGGACGTGCGACGATGCCACCATGAGTATTCGTTTGCGCGGCCGACTGGCCGTCACCCTTGCCGCCGGGGTCGCTTGCGGGCCTGGTACCCCGAGCGACACGACCGGCGACTCTCCTTCGACTTCGACCAGTGACTCGCCCGCGACGGACGGCTCGCCCTCGCCGAGCGAGCCCACGAGCGGCGAGCCGGGCGATCCCACCGGCGAGCCGGGCGATCCCACCGGCGAGCCGGGCGATCCCACCGGCGCGCCGACGACCGACACGACCGGCCCGATCGACCCGACCGATCGGCCGCCCGAGCCGGAGTGCGACCCCGACGACTGCGGCCCCTGCTCCTATTGCGGCGACGGCGGCTACTGCGTCCCCGGCGACGGCTGCTACCACGACAACGAATGCTACGACGACGAGGGCTGCGCCTACGGCGAGGTCTGCGAGGAGGACTTCGACCTGGTCTGCCAGGAGGTCGCCGTCATCCCGCTCTGCGACCGTCAGGCCCTCGAGCTCAGCTTCGTCGATCTGGCCGGTCCGGCCGACGCCCTCGTCGTCGCCGACCTCGACGGCGACGACGACCTCGACGTCGCCGTGGCCCGCCCCGGCGAGGTCGAGGTCTTGCTGGGCGACGGTCTGGGCGGCCTCGCCCCCGGCGGCGTCTTCCCGACCGGCCTCGCCGGCGACGAGCCCGTGCAGATCGCGGCCGCCGACTTCGACGGCGACGGCGAGCTCGACCTCGCCGTCCTGCGCCCCCTCGCGGTCGGCGAGCTCGCGTTGCTGTTCGGACAGGACGCCGAGTTCACGGCCCCCGTCCCCGGCCAGCTCGGTCACCTGCCGCTCGCCCTGTTCGCCGGCGACGTCGACGGCGACGGCGCGGTCGATCTCGCCGCGCACAGCGGCGAGCTCCACGACCTCGTCGTCCGCCTCGGCGACGGCCTCGGCGGCTTCGGCACCGAGCAGGTCGCCCTCGCCGGCTCGTTCCCTGCCGCTGCGATGGGCGACATGGACAACGACGGCGCCCTCGACCTCGCGGCGCGCAGCACCTTCGGCCCCGACGTCGCGGTCCACCGATTCGAGGGCGGCGCCTACAACGAGCTCCTCATCCTCGACGCCCTCGGCACCACCGAGCACTCCGCGTTGATGACCGCCGACTTCGAGGGCGACCAGACGGACGAGGTCATCGGCCACCGGATCGTCCAGAACGTCGAGATCGTCACCACCTGGATCTCCGGCTGGCCCGTCGATCGGGTCGTCGAGGCCGGTGCGCGCCCGGCCGCGGCCGGCGACGTCGACGGCGACGGCTGCAAGGACGTCATCTCGCTCGAGCCGACCTCCGCCGGCTTCTCGGTCCAGTTCACCGACTCGACGATGTGCTGGCTCGAGTGCACACAGAGCTACTTCGCCGGCTCGCAGCTGTCGCCGAGGGCGCTCGCCGCCGGCGACCTCGACGGCGACGGCAAGGCCGAGATCGTCGCCGGCAACGCGACCCATCAACTCGCCCTCGTGCGCGCCGGTCCGTAGCTGATCGCAAGTCACCTCGGGGGGCTCACGACGTCGAGGTCGTCCATGGGCCGACGTGGCTTCGCGACCTCGAGCCGGGCGAGCACGTCCGGGTGGGCGAGGCGGCGTAGACTCCGTCGCATGTTCAGCGCTGACCTCGAGAGCTCCCCCAAGTCCCACGGTCCTCGCTCGCGCTCACGACGTCCGCCTCGTACCCGGCGCGCCCGGTGTCACGGCACCGGCGGCGCGCAGCGGCTCGCCGATCGCCTCGCGCGCGAGCAGGCCCGCCTGCAGGCCCACTTCCGCGAGGTCCTGCTCGAGCTGCGCAGCCGCGACGTCACGCACCTCGGCGCATCGCAGCGAGCGGCGCGCGAGCGGCTGATCGAGGAGCTGGCGCGCTACGCTCGCGCGGGCCGCTTCCCGCGCAACCATGTGTCGCGCGAGCGGATCCCGATCTTCATCGATCCTCACGGCACGCGCTGCGCGATGGCGCGGCTGATCGAGTCGACCGGGCACACGGCGCTGGTGGCCGAGGTCGCGGCGCGCCGCAACTTCGCGTGGATCCGCGAGCTGGCGGGCGACGCGGCGCTGCTGGCGTGGCTCGACGAATCCGGGCTCACGGCCGCGGAGGCGGGGCGGATCCAGCCGTCCTACTGCTTCGTCACGAAGGCCCTGGATTGCTTCTGCGGCCAGTTCAACGACCCCGACAATCGTGCAGTCCTGGAGGGCGTCGTCGTCGAGGGGACGGACGCCGCTCTCGAGGTCCGGGTCGACGCCATCCACGGCACGACGGAGTGGAAAGTGGATGACACTGTCACGCCCAACTCTGTCGAGTACGACCGGACGCTGTCGCTCGGTGACTCCGTGCTCGTCACGCAGGCAGGCGACTACCTCACCGCCGCAGTGCTCGAGCCGAATCAAACGTACGAGGCCACCTGCAGCTCGGATGTGCCGGCGATCTCGAAGGAGACCGCGATCGCCGGCATGCTCGCGGCGGACAGCGAGAAGTGCGGCGAGATCCTGGAGGAGCAGTCGTCGGTGTGGGGAAAGTCGATCTGCCGAGACGGCTGCGGCTGCGTCACCCACGATTCGGGGGCGGGCGGGCCGCTGCTGGTGTCGACGGCGCTGCTCTGGGTGCTGGCCCGGCGACGGCGCCGTCGGTGATGCGCGTGGCGCAGGTCCGAGGCGCACGGCGGCGTGCGCTCGTGATCTGTCCCCGAGGACAGCCGGTGACGACCCCGACCCCGCGGCTCGCGTCGGCCTGCGCGTCGCGCCGGCCCCGCCGTGCCTGGGCTCGTGCCGCGCTGCTCGCTCGCTCGCGGTGAGCCCGTCCCGCCGGGGCGTGGCGCAGGCTGCGGGTGACGCAGCCGCCCGCTCTTCCACGGCGGGGCGCGCTTGCCGGGGTACGGCCGTCGTCCACGCTGCGGGCCGTCGGCGATGCTCCGCGCAGAGCAACGCAGCGACGAGGCGCACGCGTCGACGATGGAGGAGCACGCACCATGAACTCGAGCCACGCGTCGGACGCGTCACCCGGTCGCTCCGCCCGTCCGTCGCGCTCGCGCACGCCGCTGAAGCTCGGCGTCGTGGCGCTGCTCGCCTTCGCCGCGACCCAGCCGGGCCTGGCACATTCGCCGGCGCCGAAGCCCGGGCCCGGCGAGGCCGCTGCGAAGGCCCCGGCGCGGCTCACCCTGTTCGAGGACGTGCGGATCTTCGACGGCCGGCGCGCCACGCTCTCTGCGCCCTCGCACGTGCTGGTGCGCGGCAACGTCATCGAACGGATCTCCACCGAGCCCATCGCCGCCGAGCCCGACGCGATTGTCATCCCCGCGGCGGGCCGCGTGCTCATGCCGGGCCTGACCGACATGCACTGGCACGCGATGTTGGTCCGCTCCACGCCGGCGGCGCTCCTGGTCGACGACGCGGGTTACACCAATCTGCAGGCCGGGGTCGAAGCCACGGCGACGCTCATGCGCGGATTCACCAGCGTGCGCGACATGGGCGGCCCGAGCTTCGCCCTGAAGCGCGCCATCGACGAGGGGCTGCTGCCCGGGCCGCGGATCTATCCGTCCGGGGCGGTGATCACGGTCACCAGCGGCCACGGCGATTTCCGCCAGCTCTCCGAGCTGCCGCGGACCCTGGGCGGCCGGCCGTCGCGGGTCGAGCAGCTCGGCGGCGCCGCGATCGCCGACAGTCCGGACGAGGTGCGGCTACGCGTGCGCGAGCAGCTCATGCGCGGCGCGACGCAGATCAAGCTCACGGCCGGCGGCGGCGTGGCTTCGCCGTTCAGCCCGCTCGACGTGTCGACGTTCACGCAGGAGGAGCTCCACGCCGCGGTCGAGGCGGCGGACAACTGGGGCACCTATGTCTGCACGCACGCCTATACGTCGGCGTCGATCCGGCGCTCGATCGCGGCCGGGGTGAAATGCATCGAGCACGGGCACCTGATGGATGACAGCACCGCGCGGCTGATGGCGCAAAGAGGCGTCTGGCTGAGCACCCAGCCGTTCCTGGACCAGGGCGGCGCCGCGGCGCTGGGGCCGGCGGAGCAGGCGAAGATGCGGCAGGTGGTGAGCGGCACCGCCAGGGTCTACGCGCTGGCGAAGAAGTACGGCATCAAGACCGCGTTCGGCACCGATATCCTGTTCTCCGCGGCGCTGGCGGAGCGGCAGGGGGCGATGCTGGCCGATCTTACCCACTGGTACACGCCCGCCGAGGCGCTGATCATGGCCACATCGACCAATGCCGAGCTGCTCGCCCTGTCCGGGCCGCGCAACCCTTACCCGGGAAAATTGGGGGTGGTCGAACAGGGCGCGCTGGCCGATCTGCTGGTGGTCGACGGCGATCCGCTGCGAGAGATCCGGCTGCTGGCGGACCCCGGCAAGAACCTCCTGGTCATCATGAAGGACGGCGTGATCTACAAGAACACGCCGCCGGGATTCGGGCGATAGGACGGCCACGGCCGCCGCGAGTCGGTCGAGGTGGGCGGCACGGACGTCGGGGGAATGGCGAATCTCGCGGCAGGGCGGGCCCCCGCTCTGCCATGATTGCGACGGGGAGCACAGGCGCTCGCCGCGCGGTCCATTGCATGCAGCCGTGGACGGGCCGGGCAGGGCCACGTCCCGCCGGCATGCCGCGGCTCATGAGCGACGGCCGCTGTCCATGCTTGCGAACACATCTCGCCCGCGAGGGTGTCGTTCAGTCCTTGGCATACGGAGCGTCCCGGGCCGCGTTGCCGGGCGGAGCCGCGCCCGGCGAGCATCCAGGCATGAACACGATTCCGATCGCAATGGAAACAAATGTTCACAGCCGCGCCCGCGCGGGCGAAGGAGCAATCGTATGAGAAAATCCACACTCTCTCGACGTACCCTGCTCAGGGGAGCCGCCGGCGCGTGCGTGGCGCTACCCTTCCTCGAAGCCATGGCGAGCACCGGTGGGCCCGACCCGCGCTCCGCCGCGCCGAAGCGCTTTATCGTCTTCTATACGCCGAATGGCACGGTCCTGAAGCACTGGCGGCCCACGGGCAGCCAGGCCGCGTTCAAGTTGGGCCGGATCCTCCAGCCGCTCGAGCCGCACAGGCAGGACATCGTCGTGCTCGACGGCGTCGACGCGCTGTCGGCCTACCACGGGCCGGGAGACGCCCACCAGAAAGGGACGGGGCAGGCGCTGACCGGCACCGAGCTGCAAGAGGGCAACTTCAAGGGCAGCACCGACTTCACGGCCGGCTGGGCCGACGGGATCTCGATCGACCAGAAGATCGCCGACGCCATCTCGAACTCGACGAAGTTTCGCTCGCTCGAGTTCGGGGTGCGGATCAAGGGCGCGACCGTCAGCTCGCGGCTGTCGTACCGCGGGCCGGCGCAGCCGCTCCCGCCGGAGGTCGATCCGGCGGCCGCGTTCGCCCGCATCTTCGGCGACCTGCACCTGCCGGCGACGGAGAGCGCCCGCAGGGTCGCCGAGCGCCGGAGGGTCCTCGACGCCGTCGCGGCCGACTACGGGCGGCTCCTGCCGCGGCTCGGCGCGTCCGACCGGATCAAGCTCGAGGCCCATCTGGCGGCGGTCCGCGACATCGAGATGCGGCTCGAGTCCGGCAGCAGCGCCGGGGGTGTGTGCAAGCCGCCCGAGTTCGCCGTCGAGTCCGACCTGCAGGCGCTGGTGAACGTCCCCAAGCTCGGCAAGCTGCAGATGGATCTCCTGGCCATGGCGATCGCCTGCGACCTGACGCGGGTGGCGTCGATCATGTGGGCCAATTCGTCGAACATCGACCCGTTCCCGTGGTTGTCGATCCCCGAGGCGCACCACGAGCTGTCCCACCGCGGCGACAACAACGAGGAGGCGCAGGAGAAGCTGATCCGGATCAACACCTGGTACGCGGAGCAGTTCGCCTACCTGGTCGCCAAGTTGAAGGCGATCCCCGAGGGCGACGGCACGGTCCTCGACAACACCTTGCTCGTGTGGGTCAACGAGCACCAGAAGGGCAACAACCACGATCGCAACCAGATGCCGTACGTCCTCGCCGGAAGGGCGGGCGGCGCGGTCAAGACGGGGCGCTGGCTGCAGGTCGCCGGCGAGGTGCCGCACAACAACCTGTGGGTCGGGTGCATGCACGTGATGGGGATCGAGGAGATGAGCTTCGGCAACCCCGAGTACTGCACCGGCGCGCTCGATCTGGGCTGAGGGTCACTCCCGCTCTTCGAGCGCGATCGCGGCGCCGGGGCACACGCACGCCGCCTCGCGGACGGCGGCGTGGAGCTCCTTCGGGGGCGCCTGGTCGAGCAGGATCACGATGCCGTCGTCGCGCTGGTCGAACACTCTGGGCGCGATCAGCACGCACTGGCCGGCCCCGCAGCACTTGTTCTCGTCAATCAAGACTCGCATGGTCGTTCTTCCTCGTCGAAGAGAGATGTTCGTCGCTCACCACGTGACCGGGAACTCGCGGATGCCGTAGACGGTGGCGTCGACCTTGAACGAGAGCTCGTCCTCGGGCACGGCGGGCCGCAGCCCGGGGATGCGCCGGAACAGGGTGTCGATGACGATCTGCAGCTCGAGGCGGGCCAGGTTCTGACCCAGGCACTGGTGCGGGCCGAAGCCGAACGCGAGGTGATTCCGCGAGCCGCGCTCGAGGTCGAGCTCGTCCGCGTCGGTGAACACCTCCGGATCGCGGTTGCCCGTGTTGGCCAGCAGGAGCACGCCTTCTCCGGCCCGGATCAGCACCCCGCCGATCTCCACGTCCGCGATGGCGACGCGGCCCAGCGCCTGCTCGGCGATGGTGAAGTACCGCAGCAATTCCTCGACCGCGGCCAGGGTCTTCGCCGGAGCGCGCTGGAGGGCGGCCAGCTTGTCCGGCTGCTGCAGCAGCACCAGCGTGGTCAGCGAGATCATGTTCGCGGTGGTCTCGTGCCCGGCGATCAGCAGGAGGAACGCCATGCTGACGAGGTCCTGGTAATCGACCTCGCCGCTCTCGCGCTGCCTGGCGATCTGGCGGCCCAGCAGATCGTCGGTGGGGTTCTGCGCCTTGGCGGCCACCAGGTTGCCGAGGTACGTCATGAGCTCGCCGACGACCCGGCCGACCTCCTCGGGCGCCGCGTTCTGATTGACGAGCGTCGCGGAGCGCGTCTGGAAGAACTCGTGGTCGGCGTACGGCACGCCGAGCAGCTCGCAGATCACCAGCGAGGGCACCGGCAGCGAGAATGCCTGCACCAGATCGACCGGGCGCGGGCCGGCCAGCATGGCGTCGATGTGCTCGTCCACGATCTGCTGGATCCGCGGCCCGAGCGCGCGGATCCGCTGCAGCGTGAACTCGCCGAGCACGCTCCGGCGCGCCTGCCCGTGCTCGGGCGGATCGAGCTCGAGCAGCATCCGCTTGAGGTCGCTCGAGGGCGGGCGCTCGCGGGTCAGGTAGGGGAAGCCGGGATCCCGCCGATTCGAGCTGAACCGCGGATCGGAGAGAATGGTGCGAATGTGCTCGTGGGCGGTCACGGCCCATACGGTGAGGCCATTGGGCAGCTTCACCCTGGCGACCGGCGCCTCGGCGCGGAGCCGGCGGTGCTCCGCCGGCGGCGCGTGCGGGCAGGTTCGAGTCATGGTGAGCGGGGCAATGAGATCGGCTGACATGGGTTTCACCTCGATGCAGGACATGACGCGAGAGCCCTTCCCGCGAGCCCGCGGCAAGCTAGCCGATCGGCTAGCAGCCTGCAAGCCGATCGGCTAGCGCGCGACTTGGAGCCCGGCGAGGAGCGAGGTAGTGTGTCGTGCCCCGCGAGGAGGGCAGATGACCGCCAGCACCGCGCCCACCGACACCCGAACGCGACTGCTCGACACCGCGCTGAAGCTGTTCAGCGCACACGGCGTGGAGGCCACGTCGCTGCAGATGATCGCCGATGAGCTCGGTGTGACGAAGGCGGCGGTGTACTACTGGTTCAAGACGAAGGACGAGATCGCCGAGGCGGTGGCCGCGCCGACGTTGCTCGAGCTCGAGCAGATCATCGAGGCGGCGCGCACGAAGCGGACCCGCGGCGCGCAGATCGATCACGTGCTGCGCGGGTTCGTCGAGCTCATCATGCGCCAGCGCTCGCTGCTCGGCCTCTACAACAGCGACCCCGGGATGCAGCGCGTGGTGACGAGGACGTTCCAGGCGCCGCGCGGCGAGGACCTCAGGACGAGGATGCGAGCGGTGCTCGCCGGCGACGAGCCCGGGCTCGGCGACGCGATCACGGTGCACGTGGTGTTCACGGGGCTCGCCATGGCGGGCGGCGCTCCCGAGTATGCGGGCGTCGACGACGAGACCCTGCGCGAGAACCTCCTCGAGGTCGGCAGCCGATTGCTCGGCCGTCCCCGCCCGAAGCGCCGGTAGGTGCGCGAGCGCCGTCGCGTGCGCCGCGAGCGATCGACGCGGAGCTCTCGGCGGCCTCGGCCTGGCGGACGAGGACACGCGAGTGCGAGGGTCGAGATCCACGATCGGGGGGCGCGCGACCTCGCAGCGCCGCGACTGACAAGGGCGGCCGGGCGGCGTAGAGTGACGCGATGAACGTCGCGACCGTCCTCGTCCTCGCAGCGCTGTCGGCGTCGATCTTGCTGTTCCTGCGCACGCGGCCGCGCCTGCTGCCGATCCTCGCGCTGGTCGGCAGCGGCGTGCAGGCGCTGATGCTGTTCAAGGTGGTGTCGCTCGCGGGCACGGGGCTGCCGCTCGCGCTGCTGCTCGGCGGGCTCCTGGCGGTCAGCGGCGTGCTGCTGTACCTGCGCGTCGGCAGCAAGCCGCTGATCGCGGCGGCGACGGTGGTGGCGATGGTCGGCGCGATCCAGGTGCTGTCGGCGGTGCTGTGAGCCGCGGCGTCAATGGATGCACTGTTGCGGGGCCGTCAGCGTCAGGGCCGGCTGGTGCAGCGGCCGCGCCGGCAGCGAATGGACGAACCCGGCGAGGCCGAGATCTGCGGCGAGGTCGGGGCTCGTGATCGACTGTCCCTGGTATCGCAGCTCCAGCGCGGAGCGTCGTTGCCGCGCCGCCTCGAAGCGCCGGCGGAATTCCTCGGGCGTGTAGACGCCGGGCGCGAGGACGAGCTCGTTCTTGTTGCTGCGGGGGATCGGCGGCTGGACCCGGAGCACATGGACGAATGGGTCGTGGCGGGTCAGGCGGATCCACCGCGGCATGATCAAGCTGTTCCACCGGGCGTCGTCGACGCGGAGGTTGCTCAGCATGGCGAAGCTGTAGCGATATTTCAGGCCGAGGTACGGCGAGAGCCCGAGCA
>NZ_JAIRAU010000050.1 GCF_020073745.1 Nannocystis pusilla | reverse complement strand
GCGCCGTCCCTGGCGACGTGCTGCAGTGCGGCGTCACCGGCAGCCACGACTACGGCTTCAGCTCGCCCGACAGCGACCTCGACCTCAAGGGCCTGTTCGTCGCGCCGACGCGCGCGCTGCTCGGCCTCAAGCGGCCCAACGAGGCCGTCGAGCGGCTCACCGTGTTCGAGGGCCTCGAGTGCGACCTCAGCCTGCACGAGGTCGGCCGCGCGCTGTCGCTGCTGCTCGCCGGCAACGGCAACATGATCGAGCGGCTCCTCACGCCGTTCCAGCTGTACGAGTCGCCGGAGATCGAGGACCTGCAGGCGCTCGCGCGCGGGGCCGTGTCGCGCCGGTTCGTGCGCCACTACCAGGGCTTCTTCCGCGGGTGTTGCCGCGAGCACGAGCGCCAGCCGGCGCCGCGGGCCAAGACCCTCCTCTACGCCTACCGCGTCGCGCTGACCGGCGTGCACCTGCTCCGCACCGGCGAGCTCGAGGCCGATCTGCGCCGCCTCGCCCCGCAGTACGGCTACGACGACGCGCTCTCGTTGATCCGGATCAAGGTCGAGGGCGCCGAAAAAGGGGCCGTGTCCCAGGAAATCGACGCCCTGCACCGCGCGGCCTGGCCCAGGCTCGAGGCCGACCTCCAGGCGGCCCTGGAGCACAGCCCGCTGCCGGAGGATCCCCCGAACGAGGCCGCTTGCGAGGCGTGGCTGGTCGAATTGCGGCGCCGACGCCTTTGACCCGTGTCCCCCGCCGCGCCGCCACACGCCCGCCCCTCGGACTCTGCTACAACAGCCTCACGCCGTGGCTCACATCGTCCTCGACAGCTGTGCAGGCCGCGACGGCGGGCGCGAAGCGCTCGAGGCCGCCGCGATCGCCAGCCTGCAGCTCGACCACCAGATCACCGTCGTCGGCGACGAGTCTGCCATCACGGACGCTCTGGCGAAGATCGCCCACGACGCCGAGCGTCTGCGCGTCGCTCACGCCCGCGACCGCTGCGAGCCCGACCAGGACGCCGCCGACGTCCTGCGCCAGGCCCCGCGCAACAGCATCGTCGTCGGCCTCGAGATCGCCGCCCGCGATCCCTCCGCCGTGTTCGTCTCGGCCGGCGCGCCGGGCACGATCGTCGCCGGCGCCCAGCAGATCCTGAACCGGATCCCCGGCGTCCCGCACGCCGCCCTCGCCGCCGTCTACCCGACCTTGCGGCCGCACGGCCCGGTCTCCGACCTGTTCGCGCTGCTGCTCGACGTCGGCGCCACCGTCGAGTGCAGCGGCGACGACCTCGTCACCTTCGCGGCGATGGGCGCCGCCTACGCCAGCAAGATCTCGCGCATCGATCGCCCGCGCGTCGCGCTCCTCTGCAACGGCCACGGCATCGCCAACGCCCCGGTCCGCGCGCGCGAGGCCCACCGGCGCCTGCTCGCCGCCAAGCCGGCCTTCGAGTACGTCGGCTGCATCCGCGCCGACAGCGTCACCTCGGGCGACGCCGACGTGATCGTCACCGACGGCTTCTCCGGCGACGTCCTGCTGCGCACCCTCGAGGGCGTGGCGGCCACCGGCGAGAGCCTCCTGCGCCGCGCCGCCGAGAAGTTCCAGTGGCGGGTCGGCGTGCAGATGCTGTCCGACGGCATCTCGGCGATCCGCGAGTTCACCGACTGGGAGAACTACGGCGGCGCGCCCCTGCTCGGCTTCGGTCGCGCCGTCGTCGTCACCCAGGCCGACTCCGGCCGGCGCGCCTTCCTCAACGCGATCCGGCTCGGCGCCAAGATCGATCGCCTGCAAGTCATCGCGGCCGTCAGTGAGGGCGTCGCCGCGTTCCACGGTTTGAGCGGGCCCCCGCGGGCCCCCGCGCCCGATCCGGAGGCGACATGACGTCCGATCCCGCGGATCCGTCCGACCCCACCAGTCCCGAAGGACAGGCGCTGCAGCAGCGCCGGTTCATGCACCTGCGCTGGGACCTCGACAAGACCTACCTGCGCACCGAGTTCGACACCGTCAAGGATCTGATCAAGACCTTCCGCCAGAAGGCCGAGGACAAGATCGCGGTCGCCGGCGCCAGCGCGCTGCTGCGCGCCCTGCTCGACCCGCGCGAGCGCAGCCACCGGCGCGTCACCTTCATCAGCGGCTCGCCCCGGCAGATGCGCAAGGTCCTCACCGCCAAGCTCGCGCTCGACGGCGTCGAGCCCGACATGTTCATCCTCAAGCCCAACCTCGAGAACCTGCTGCGCGGCCGCTTCCGGGCCATCCGCGGCCAGGTCGGCTACAAGCTCAAGGCGCTGCTGCTCAGCCACATGGCCGCCGAGCACGTCGACGAGTACCTGTTCGGCGACGACGCCGAGCAGGACGCCTTCATCTACAGCGTCTACGCCGACATCCTCGCCGGCCGCGTCGACGCCGTCGCCCTCGCCGCGATCCTTTCCACCTGCAAGGTCTACCGCGGCGACGTCGACGAGATCATGGCCTACCACCGCCAGCTGTTCGGCTCGGGCGAGGTGGTGCGGCGGATCTTCATCCACCTCGAGCGCCGCTCCCCGCTCGATCGCTTCGCCGGCTACGGCGCGCGCGTCGTCGCCATCTACAACTACTTCCAGGGCGCGGCCGTGCTGTTCGAGGCCGGCGCGCTCGAGCCGCGCGGCCTCATCGCCGTCACCGAGGCGATGGAGTCCGAGGGCTACACCCCCGAGCGGCTCGCCAACTCGCTGCAAGACCTGATGCGCCGCGGCGTGCTGCACTTCGGCACGATCCAGAAGCTGTCGCGCGAGCTCGCGGCCGCCGAGTCGACCATGGGGCGGCCGGTCCCGCGCTTCCTCCACGCCTTCGAGGACGCCGTCGGCGCGCTCGAGAACCTGAACCGGCCCGGCCCGCGCTGGGAGGCCGAGATCAACTACCTCGGCATCTACCACGAGGCCCGATTCCGCCGCCAGCAGCACCGCTTCCTCGGCATCCGCCTGCTCGACTGAGCCCGCGCTGCGCGATCGGACATGTCCGTCGGGACATGCTTCCGACCAGACCCAATGGACCCAGGTGGCGGGCCTGGCCGTCGAAGTCCTCGGCCACCAGCCCCGCCGGCACCGCGTCGACGGCCGCCGACCCCGACGCCAGGTGCAGCTCCGCCGCCGCCGCGTCGACGAATTGGTCGAGCCCGGCCATCCCGGCGGCTCCTCCGTCGTCGCCTCGGTCGTCACGTGTCCCGAAGTACTGGTCGCCGGCGGCTCCGTCCCCGTCGTCCCGGTCGGCTTCGCGGTCGACGTCGGCGTCGACGTGCCCGTCGTCTCCGCCAGCGTCGTCGATGTCGTCACCGCGCCCGCGCTCGTCTCCCCCGTCTCGCTCGCGCTGCCCGTGCTCGCCCCGGCGCCCGCGTCGCCGCAGCCGAGGAGCAGCGCGCTCACCCACGATCCCGCGGCTGTGCGTCTCGTCATTCGCCCTCACTGTACGCGACTCGACCTTCGCGCCGGCCTGCGCCGCGCCGTGAGGAGCGGCGGGCCACCGCGGCCGCGAAGACCTCGGCATCCGCCGCTGAACATTGTTCATGCCGGCATTCCAGGTATCATCGCGGGCGATGACGCACCCCGCCGATCTCGCCGGCGACACCGCCGTCGTGCGTACGTCCAGCTCCGAGAGCGCCGCGCGCTACGTCCTCGACCTGCCGCCGCACTGGGACTACTTCATGCCCTCGGGCGGCGCGCTCATGACCGCCGCCCTGCGCGCGATCACGGCCGAGCTCGACGACCCGTCGCTCAAGCCGTTGTCGGCCACCACCATCTTCTGCGCCCCCGTGCCCGCGGGTCCGCTGGTGATCGACGTCGTCGTCCTGCGCCGCGGCCAGCTGGCGACCCAGGTGCGCGCCGCCCTCTCGGCCGCCGGCGGTCCGTTCCCCGGCCTCGAGGTCCTCGCCACCTACGGCCGTGAGCGCCCGGGCCCCGCGCTCGGCCTCGTCGCCGCGCCCGCGCTCCCGCGGCCCGAGGACCTGCCGCCGATCGACCCGCGCAGCGAGGGCGGCAGCGCCCCGCCGTTCTTCCACAACTACGACTGCCGGCGCGCGCTCGGCCAGCCGTGGTGGCGCGAGGATCGCTGGGCCCCCGGGCTCGATCGCGCCGCCTACTGGTACCGCTACCTGACCCCGCAGACATTGCCCGACGGACAGCTCGATCCGCTGGCCCTGCCGCCGCTCATCGATACCATGCCGCCGGCGATGTTCCAGATCGGCGGCCCGAGCCTCGCCGGCACCATCGCCCCGAGCCTCGACCTCACCGTCCACTGGCTCGAGGACACCCCGCGCGCGTGGCTGCTGACGCACGCTCACTGCCGGCGCGCCCGCGCCGGCTACGCCACCGCCGACATCGAGATCTGGGACGACGAGGGCCGCCTGATCGCCTGGGGCAACCAACGCATGTTCCTGCGCCGTCGCCCCCCGCTCCCGCCGGTCCTGTGACCTGTTCCATGGGACACATATCTTTCACGACATGTCCCGTGGAACATCTTGCGCCTCACATCGCCCGCGCCCGCAGGGTCGGCACCGGGTAGAACTGGCGCGCCCACTTGCGGAACAGCCCGATCGGCCCGTCGCCCTCGCACAGCAGCGGGCGGGTCAGGAACTTCTTGTGCTCCCACACCGCGATGTCCTGCTCGACCTGGCGGCAGGCGTCCTCGATGAACTGCTGGGCGACGAACGCCGTCGCCGCCTCGTCGGGCAGGCGCTTGATCGAGAACGTGAAGCGCAGGTCGACGAACTCGCCGTCGATGGGGGTCAGCGTGGCGATGATGAGCGACTCCATCACCCCGCGGTAGCGCGCGACGAACATGCCGAAGCCGAACGTGTCGATGTCGAGGTCGCCCTCGATCACCCCGGCGGGCGTCTCGAAGGCCGTCCGCGAGCACACCTGGAACGACGGGCCGTTCATCGTCACCCGCGACTCCGGCAGGCGCACCGCCCCGTGGACGAAGCAGAAGTGAGCCACGTCGAACGCGTTCTCGATGATCTCGTGCACGTTGGTGCGGACCCGCCAGCGGCGGCGCGTGGTCCCGGTCCACGCCGACGACGCGTGCTCGGCCAGCACCGGGACGTCCCACGTCGGCGCGAACGACTCGTCGGGCGCGTGGTGGACGAAGATCATCCCGTTGCGCTCGCACACCGGCCAGCGGCGCAGCATCGCCGCCGGCGGGATCTTCTTCGCGTACGGGATCCCGACGCACGAGCCCGACCCGTCGAAGCGCCAGCCGTGGAACGGGCAGGTGATGTTGTTGTCGACGACGCAGCCGCCGTGCCCGAGGTGAGCGCCGAGGTGGGGGCAATGGGCATCGAGCACGCGCGCGACCCCGTCCTGCCCGCGGAACAGCACCAGCTCGCGCTCGAAGTAGTGCAGCGGCATCACGCCGGCCGGCTTCAATTCGTCGGAGTACGCGACCATGAACCAACCGATCGGGTTGGCGGTGAACGGAAAGCGACTGCTCATCTCGGGGCCCCCTTTGCGGGGCAAACGTGGGCAGCAGGCGCACCCCGAAATTGTGACCTGCTCCGCGTCGGCCGCGTGCCCGCGCCCACGTCGCGCACGAACGCCGTTCGTCAGCGACCCGCGATCCGGCCCGCGGATCCGCGGCCGGCGATGCGCACGCCGCGACTCACTCGCAGCCGATGTCGCCCGGCTCGTGGCGGCGCAGGAATTCGATCAGGCGCCGGTTCACCTCGTCGGGCTGCTCCTGGTGGAGGAAGTGCCCCGCCTCGGCGATCCGCTGGACCGACAGGCCGTGGGCGAAGTCCTCGGCGCGCATCAGATCGAACAGCCGCGTGTCGAGGCAGCCGTCGCGCTCCCCCGTCAGCGCCAGCGTCGGCACCGAGATCGGCGCCCGCATCAGCGCCCGCGAGGCCGCGGCCGCGCGGCTCAGCGGGTCGAACATGTCGCGGTAGTACCCGAGCGCCGCCGCGGCCACCCCGGGCTGGCGGAACGTCCGCTTCAACAGCCGCATCTCCTCGGCCGGCGGCGTGAACCCGGGCGACCAGTCGCGCCACAACTTGTCGATGAGCGCGAAGTCGTGGCGGCGCAGCGCCACGTCGGACACCAGCCGCAGCTGGAAGAACAGCATGTACCACGAGTTGCGGAGCTGCCGCGGGAGCAGCCGCAGCGCCCCCAACGACGCCAGCCGCCGCGGGTGCGGCACCGCCATCGCCGTCAGCGACGACAGCCGCTCCGGCGCCCGCGCCGCGACCTGGTAGCCGATCACCGCCCCCCAGTCGTGCCCGACCAGGTGCACGCGCAGGCAGCCGAGGTATTCGATGAAGCCGAGCACGTCCTCGACCATCCGGATCGTGTGGTAGTCGTCGTCGATCGGCTGCGACGACGGCTCGTAGCCGCGGAGCAGCGGCGCCACGACGCGGAACCCCGCCTCCTCGAGCGCCGGGATCTGCAGCCGCCAGGTCCGGTGGTGGTCGGGGAAGCCGTGCAGGCACAGCACCAGCGGTCGCCGGCGGTCCCGCGCCGACGAGCGGGATCCCTCCAGCGCGGTGAACTGTAGTCCACCCACGGACAAAGTGGTCGTCGGGAAGCTCGCCTCCATGCCGCCCAAGAGGTACCACGCAACCGCCGAGGCGCGAGGGCCGCCGCGCGGACCCGCCCGAAACCGTCCGTGGCGCGCGCTCGTGCCGATTTGTCCGCAGTCGCCCCCAGGAAGGGTAAAACCCTAGCCATGCAGCAGGTGCTCATCGTCGACGACAACCCCTCGGTCTGCACAGCCCTCGAGATCCTGTTCGACGTCCACGGGATGAGCACTCAGGTCGCCCACACCCCGCAGGCCGCGCTCGAGATCATCGCCCGCGGCGACGTCGGGGCTGTCGTTCAGGACATGAATTTTCAGACAGACTCGACCTCGGGCCAGGAGGGGGCCGCGCTGTTCCGCGAGATCAAGCGGCTCGACGCCGACCTCCCGGTGCTCCTCATGACCGCGTGGACCTCGCTCGAGACCGCGGTGCAGCTGGTCAAGGAGGGCGCCGCCGACTACCTCGGCAAGCCGTGGGACGACGCCAAGGTCGTCACCACCGTCAAGAACATGCTGCGCATGCGCGAGCTCGGGCTCGAGAACCATCGCCTGCGCGCCCAGTCGGCGCGCGCGCGCAACGAGCTGCAGCGCCACTACGACCTGTGCGGCCTGGTCTACGCCAGCGAGGCGATGCACCGCGTCGTCTCGCTCGCCACCTCGGTGGCCCGCGCCGACGCCCCGGTGCTCATCACCGGCCCGAACGGCTCGGGCAAGGAGAAGCTGGCCGAGATCGTCCACGCCAACAGCCCGCGCAAGCAGCAGCCGTTCGTCAAGGTCAACGCCGGCGGCCTGCCCGACGAGCTGCTCGAGGCCGAGCTGTTCGGCGCCGAGATCGGCGCCTTCACCGGCGCGACCAAGCGCCGGATCGGCCGCTTCGAGGCCGCCGACGGCGGCACCCTGTTCCTCGACGAGATCGGCAACCTGTCGCAGAAGGGCCAGATGAAGCTGCTGCGCGTGCTGCAGACCGGCGAGTTCGAGCGCCTCGGCAGCACCAGCACCAAGAAGGTCGACGTCCGCATCGTCTCGGCCACCAACGCCAACCTGCGGCAGATGATCGCCCAGGGCATCTTCCGCGAGGACCTGCTGTTCCGCCTCAACGTCATCGAGATCCGGATCCCGCCGCTGCGCGAGCGCAGCGAGGACGTCCTGCCGCTCGCCGAGACCTTCCTGCAGGGCCAGGTCGCCCCCGGGCGCGAGCCGCTGCGGCTCGGCGACGAGGCCATGCGCGCCCTCCTCGGCCACGACTGGCCCGGCAACGTCCGCGAGCTGCAGAACCGGATCCAGCGCGCGACCTTGTTGTGTCAGAGCGGCGAGGTCACCCCCGCCGACCTCGGCCTCGACGACAAGGCGCCCGCCGGCGACGGCACCGTCACCCCCCGCAACCATCCCACCTCCGAGACCAAGCCGGCGGCGGTCGGCAACAACGAAGAGATCGAGGCCGAGCGGCGCTCGATCATCGCCGCCATCGAGACCCACGGCGGCGTCATCGCCCGCGCCGCCGCCGAGCTGGGGCTGTCGCGGCAGGCCCTCTACCGGCGCATGGACCGGCTGGGCATCAGCCTCGAGCGCCAGCTCAAGCAGAGCTGAATCATTGCGCCGATCCGGGCGCCCTGATACCACCGCTGGCGGGAACTCCGCATGAACATCCTGCTCCTGTCCCCCGGCTATCCCGGCGAGATGCCCAGCTTCACGCGCGGCCTCGCCGACGTGGGCGCTCACGTCTTCGGCGTCGGCGATCAGCACCCCGGCGCCTTGCCGGCCGCGGTGCGCCAGCGCCTCGCCGGCTACTTGCAGGTCCGCTCGCTGTGGGACGAGGCCGCGGTCGTCGAGGCCGTGCGCCAGTGGCCCGAGGCGCGCCGGATCGACAAGGTCGAGTGCCTGTGGGAGCCCGGCATGCTCCTGGCCGCGCGCCTGCGCGAGGGCCTCGGCGTCGACGGCCTCGGCGTCGCCCAGACCCTGCCCTTCCGCGACAAGGAGCGCATGAAGCAGGTCCTCGACGCCGCCGGCCTGCGCACCCCGAAGCACGTCCGCTGCACCACCAGCGCCCAGTGCTGGGACGCCGCCGAGCAGATCGGCTTCCCGATCATCATCAAGCCGATCGCCGGCGCCGGCTCGGCCGACACCTACCGCGTCGAGTCGGAGGACGAGCTGCGGGCCGTGCTGCCGCGCCTCGGACATGTCCCCGAGGTCAGCGTCGAGGAGTTCGTCGACGGCTCCGAGTTCACCTTCGACACCGTGTGCGTCGAGGGCGAGGTCGCCTACTTCAACGTCGCCTGGTACCGCCCGCGTCCGCTCGTCGCGCGCAGCAACGAGTGGGTCAGCCCACAGGTGATCGCCCTGCGTCACGTCGACCAGCCCGCGCTCGCGGGCGGGGTCAAGCTCGGCCACGACGTCATCCGCGCGCTCGGCTTCCGTTCCGGCTTCACCCACATGGAGTGGTACCTCAAGGCCGACGGCGAGGTGGTGTTCGGAGAGATCGGCGCGCGCCCGCCAGGCGCCCACCAGGTCGATCAGATGAACTACGCCTGCGACTTCGACGTGTTCCGCGAATGGGGTCGGGCCGTCGCCTGGGGGCGCTTCGACGTCGACATCCAGCGCAAATACAACGTCAGTACGATCTACAAGCGCGCCCACGGCCAGGGCCAGATCCAGCGCATCGTCGGCCTCGACCGGATCCGCCGCCTCCACGGCGAGCACATCGTCTGGGACAACCTGCTCCCGATCGGCGCCTCGCGGAGGAACTGGCGCAACACCCTCGTGAGCGACGGCTTCCTGATGTTGCGCCACCCCGAGCTGCGCACGCTCGTGGACATCAGCGACGACATCGGTGAAAACCTGCAGATGTTCGCCGGCTGATCGGCGTCACACGAGCTGGCCCTGAGGACAGCTGCGGGCGCAGAGGGTCCACGGAGCCCCCGCTGCGCCCTCTGCGCGAATCGCCGAGAATCGCGGCCGATCGCCGCAGGAATGCGATTTGCTGTCGCAGCGCCGCCTGCATTGCCCCCGTGGTCCGCGCTCCGCATATGCCTGGAGAGGCGGCCACGCATGCTCGCCGTCACAGCGCCTCGGCCGATGCCACACTTCACCACCCGATTTGCCACCAAAGTGCGGCCTGGACGTTGGTCCGCTATAACTTGAGATGTTGAGGTCAGTCGGGTTGCCAACCAAGCCGCGGCGGCAGGCGCAAGGGTGCGCCACTTTACGGAGGCGAGTGATCCGACGCCGCATGGCAGACGCTGACCGCAAGAGCCCCATGACCAAACGGTTCGGAAATAGCCCGGTCAGCGCCCGTCTCACGGTCGCGACGACGTCGGCGACGAACCGCACGGAGCCGCGGGGGCCCGCCTTGGTGGCTGTCCCCAGCCAGCAGGACGACCCGGCGGCGGAGGCGCCCGCTGTCGATGCCGACCCTCTCGCGTCATCGTCGGAACCGCGGCGGCGCCCCATGCAGCTCCCCACACTCGAGTGCCCGTATCTCCCGTCGGTCCACCCCGCGGCCGACGAGATTCACGAGATGACAGTCAAGTGGGCGCAGGCGATGGGCCTCGCCCGCAACCCGGCGCACATCGAGGCGCTGCGCGACAGCCAGGTCGGTCACCTGCTCGCGCGCATCTTCCCGGCCACCGCCGACATGATCGCCCTGCAGGTCGCGGTCGACTGGACCACCCTGTTCTGCTGCCTCGACGACCGCCTCGAGCAGATCCACGGCGCCGCGCTCGTCGCCGCCTACCTCCGCAGCCTGCTCGGCGTGTTCCGCGACGGCGCGCACCCGCAGCTCATCGACCCGTTCTCGCAGGGGTTCAGCGACCTGCGCGAGCGCATGCTCGATCTGCGGGTGCCCAACTGGATCCCGCGTTTCTCCGCCTGCGTCGAGCGCCTGTTCGACGCCTTCGTCGACGAGGCCAGGTACCGCGCCGCCGGGGTCGTGCCCGCGTTCGCCAGCCACAGCAAGATCCGCCAGATCACCGTCGGTCTGCACACCGGCTTCCTCCTCAGCGAGCTCACCGAGCACATCTTCCTCCCACCCGACGTGCTCGAGCACGAGTCCGTACGGGCGCTCGAGCGCAGCGCCAGCACCATCGTCGGCCTCGCCAACGACATCTACACCGTCGAGAAGGAGATGGCGAAGGGCGAGGTCAACAACACCGTGCTGGTGCTCATGCACGAGGACGGCCTCAGCTTCGCCGACGCCCTCGATCGCACCGTCCAGCTGCACAACATCGAGATGCGCGAGTTCTCGCGCCTCGTCACCGACCTGCCGAGCTTCGACGAGGACACCGACCACCAGCTCCGCCGCTACGTCGAGGTCCTGATCGCCTTCATCTCCGGCCACGACGACTGGGCGCGCACCACCGGCCGTTACAACCCCCGTCCGGGTGACGGCAGCGCCGTGCGTTGACGCGTTCACGGCCCCGCCCGGCGTCGTGAGCCGCGCCCGCCCCGGCCGCGGCTGCGCCGTCCTTGCGGCGCAATCCCGGCGCCGGTCGCAGCGGCCTTCTCAAGCGGGGCAAACCGTCCCACACTGCGCGGGCCCATGACCGCACCCAGCCTGTCCCGCCGCGGGCTCGACGCCCCCGCGTCCCCGATCCGCCGCCTCACGCCGTACGCCGATCAGGCGCGGGCGCGCGGGGTGACCGTGCACCACCTCAACATCGGTCAGCCCGACCTCGCCACCGTGCAGCCGATGCGCGCCGCCTACCACGCCTACGACGAGCGCGTCGTGGCCTACAGCCCGTCCGAGGGCTACCTGGCCTATCGGACAGCTCTGGCCGAGCACTACAACGGCCTCGACGCCGCGCGCGGCGGCGGCCCGATCACCCCGTCGCAGATCCTCGTGACCGTCGGCGGCAGCGAGGCCCTGCTGTTCGCCATCGCCGCCGTGTGCGACGCCGGCGATCAGATCCTCGTCGCCGAGCCCTACTACACCAACTACCGCGGCTTCTCGCACATCCTCGGCGTCGAGGTCGTCCCCGTCTCGACCCACGCGCGCGACAGCTTCGCCGTCCCGGCCGAGCGCGTGCGAGCGGCCATCACCCCGAAGACGCGCGCCTTCATCATCCCCTCGCCCGGCAACCCGACCGGCATGGTGCTCAGCGCCGCCGACCTCGCCGCGCTCGGCGAGGTCTGCGTCGCCGCCGGCATCTTCTTCGTCGTCGACGAGGTCTACCGCGAGTTCGTCTACCCCGACGAACCGGTCGCCCCCGGCGCTCCGCTGCCGCGCGCCCCGTCGGTGCTCGCCGTGCCCGGCCTCGCCGATCACGCCGTCATGATCGACTCCGTCTCGAAGCGCTACTCCGCCTGCGGCGCGCGGGTCGGCTGCCTCGTCACGCGCAACGCCGCCCTCTACTCCGCCTGCCTGCGGTTCGCCCAGGCGCGGCTGTCTCCGCCGACGGTCGATCAGTACGCCGCGCTGGCCGCCCTGAACACCCCGCAGGACGAGATGCGGGCCATGGTCGACGAGTACCGCGCGCGCCGCGACCTCATCGTCGCCGGCCTCAACGCGATCCCGGGCGTCTCTTGCCCCACGCCGACCGGCGCGTTCTACCTCATCACCGATCTGCCCGTCGCCGACGCCGAGGACTTTTGCATCTTCATGCTCCGCGACTTCGACCTCGGCGGTGAGACCGTCATGATGGCCCCCGCCGAGGGCTTCTACGCCACCCCCGGGCTCGGCAAGAACCAGGTGCGGATCGCCTACGTCCTCGGCCGCGACAAGCTCGCGCGTTGCCTCGAGATCCTGCGCGCCGGCCTCGCCGCCTACAACCGCGCCGCGCGCTGAGCCCCGGTCGGGCGCGAGGCCGGTTACACTCCCGGCATGAGCCTCGTGGCCCCCACGCCGCTCGGCTTCGAGCGCAGCCCTGTCGCCGGCGCCAGCGTCGACGACCTCGACCTCGCCGCGCTCGAAGCCTACGTCCGCCGCCGCGTCCCCGGCCTCGGCCCCGAGCCCGGGGTCTACGAGCGCGCCGCCGCGCGCCTCGGTCTGATCGGCACCACCGGCGGCCAGCCCACCCCCACCGTCGTCGGCCTCATGGCCTTTGGGACAGCTCCGCAGCTCGCCCGGCCCGAGTGGGGTGTCTCGATCGTGCGGGTCCGCGGCGCTGCGCTGGCCGATCCCGTGGCCGCGCGGCTCGACGCCGAGGGCAACCTCGCCGACCTCGTCCGCCTCGGCCTCGAGTTCGTGCGCGGCAACACCCGCGCCGCGCCCAACCTCCTCGTCCCGGCCGACCTCGCCCCCGAGTACCCCGAGGAGGCCGTGCGCGAGGCGCTGGTCAACGCCCTCGTCCACCGCGACTACCGCCTGAGCGGCCGCGTCTCCCTGCGGATCTTCAACGACCGCCTCGAGATCTGGAGCCCCGGCGGCCTCGCGCTCCCGATCTCGCTCGACGAGCTCGCCCAGCACGGCGGCGCCTCGTTCCCACGCAACCCCCTGCTCGCCGCCACCGCGCGCCACCTCGGCCTGCTCGAGCAGATCGGCCGCGGGATCCCGGCCATCCGCCGCAGCATCGCCGGCGCCACCGCCCTCCCGGTCCAGTTCCACACCTCGCAGACCGAAGTCCGCGTGGTCCTCCCGTCGTACATCAACGCCTCGATGGGCAACGTCTCCGGCAACTGAGCGCTGCGACATGTCCCGCGGAGCATGCTCCCGCAGACATGTCGTATCGCACATGTCCGCGACACGGCTTCGCAGCATGCCTCGAAGAACATGTCCCTTCGTTCATGCCCGCCTCGCTATCGGCCCGCTCCCTCCGCACCGCCCGCGCCGCGAGCTCGGACCGCGCTGGACCGGCACCTCGGCGGGAGAACCCCGTCCGCCTCGCCGCCCGCCCCCGTCTGCACTGCCTGTCGGCAACCTCTCGAGCCGCCTCGGCCGTTCGCGCGACGGATCCGGGCCGACGCGAGTCGGCCCGGTTCTCGCCGGCAACTCGGCCTGCTTCCACCTCCCCGGCAATTTCCGAACCTCCGCCGCGCCGCGCCGAAGTGAGGCCGGGACGCCCGTCCACGCGCTCGCGCGAGCCTCGCGCCCCCGACGGCGCCGCAGCGTGCGCTACACTGCCCGTTCGCATGCAGCCCGACGAAGCCCTCTACGCCGCCTGGCGGGGCGGCGACAGCAAGGCCGGCGTCCAGCTCTTCGAGCGGCACTACCCGGCGATCGCCCGCTTCTTCCGCAACAAGGTCGACGACGACGCCGGCGACCTCGTGCAGAAGACCTTCCTCGCCTGTCTCGAGAGCAAGGAGCGGATCCGCGGCGACTCGAGCTTCCGCACCTTCCTCTTCGCCGTGGCGCACAACGTCCTCTACAAGCACCTGCGGGGCAAGGTGCGCGAGGGGGCGCGGCTCGACTTCGGGCTGACCAGCGTGCATGACTTGCGGCCCACCCCGGCCACCTTGCTGGCGCGCCGGCGGGAGGAGCGGCTGCTGCTGCTGGGGCTGCGGCGGATCCCGCTCGATCACCAGGTTTTGCTCGAGCTGTACTTCTGGGAGAAGCTCGGCGCGCGCGAGATCGCCGACATCCTGGGGGTTCCCGAGGGCACCATCCGCACCCGGCTGCGGCGGGCCAAACAGCTGCTCGAGGCGGCGATGACCGCGCTGGAGGACGGCGCCGCCGAGCTGCGCGACAGCCTCGGCGACCTCGATGCCTGGGCTGCGGCCGTCCGCGGCCAGATCGGCTAAGAACAACTCGAGCGCGTATCGATGTCGTTCCTCGCCGCAGTACGTCGCCACTTCACCACTCCGGCCCTGCGGAGGCGGTGGTTCGTCCTCCTCTTCACGCTCGGCCTCACCACCCAGCCGCTGTTCGGCGCGCTCGGCTACGAGGGAGCGCTGGTCCTCACCCCGCTGCTCAGCGTCCTCGCGCTCGCCGTCGGCGTCGACGCCGTGCGCGACACCCGGCTGGCGCACGCCTCCGATCCCGTCGCCATGTCGATCCAGAGCTCCGGCGAGCGGCTGAGGTTGCTGGCGCTGCGCGGCCTCGGCGACCTCTGCAGCCTCCTCACCCTCGCGCTCGGCGCCTTCATCCTCGCCAACTTCTGGCAGGTCAACTGCGATCTCCCGAGGGGTCTGCTGTGGTTCCTCGTCCTGCCCACCGCCTCGGGCTTGCTCGGCCTCGTCGCCGGCCTGTGGGGCGGCGTCCTCGGCACGACGCGCGCCAGCCAGCTGCTCCTCGCCGCCGTCCCGCTGCTGTACTCGCTCGTCCTCGGCCTGTGGCGGATCTACGTCGACCCCGTCGTCTACGCCATCGATCCCTTCTTCGGCTACTTCGCCGGCCCGCTCTACGACGAGGCGATCCCGATCACCGCGCGGCTGTGGTGGTTCCGCGCCTACAACTTCCTGATCGCCGGCGCCGCCGTGGCGCTGCTCAGCCTGACCTTGGGGCCAGGTCTCAAGGTACAGCTGCGGGCCGACAGCCTGCGCCGCTCGCCGTTCACCGTCGCCGCCCTCGTCGCCTGCCTCATGCCCGGCGTCGTGCTCGGGGTGTTCGCCGCCGAGAACGGCTTCCACGCCACCGAGGTCAGCCTCTCGGGCGCCCTCCCGCGCACCCGCGTCACCGAGCACTTCGTCATCCACTACGCCGCCAACTCGGCCGCCGCGCGCGACATCGACCTCCTCGCCGCCGAGCACGAGTTCGCCTGGCAGCGGCTCGCCGCGCAGATCGGGCGCGAGCCGCGGGTCCCCGTGCACAGCTTCGTGTTCCCCACCCCCGAGCTCAAGCGGGCCTGGATCGGCGCCGGCCACACCGAGGTCGCGCCGCCGTGGCGCGGCCACATCTACCTCAACGAGCAGCAGTTCCCGCACCGCGTCCTCCACCACGAGCTCGCCCACGTCTTCTCCTACACCGTCGGCGAGCCGCTGTTCGGCACCTCCTCCGCCGTCTCGTGGCGCGGCCTGCGGGTCAACCTCGCCCTGGTCGAGGGCTTCGCCACCGCCTTCGCCCCGCGCAGCGAGTCCGGCCTCGACCTCCACGACCAGGCCGCCATCCTCGATCGCCTCGAGCTGCGACCTGTCCTCGGGGACATCATGGGCCTCGGCTTCTGGGGCAAGTCGTCGCGCCGGGCCTACACCGCGGCCGGCTCGTTCTGCCGCTGGCTCATCGACACCCGCGGCGTCGAGCCCTTCCTCGCCCTCTACGGCACCGCCGGCGACTTCGAGCTGGCCTATGGGACATCCCTCGAGGCCCTCGAGGTCGAGTGGCTGGCCTTCCTGCGGTCCCGCCCGCTGCGCCCGCGCGACATCGAGGCCCTGCGCCAGCGCTTCAAGCAGCGGCCGATCTTCCAGCGCCCGTGCGCCCACCGGGCCGCCGATTTGATCGTCGAGGCCAACCTCGCCCACCACCGCGGCCTCGAGGTCGAGCGCATCGACGCCCTGCGCGAGCTCTGCACCATCGAGCCCGAGCAGCCCGAGCACCGCCTCCTGCTGGCCCAGGCCGAGGCGCAGGCCAACATGCAGGAGCTCGCGGCCGCCACGCTCGCCGAGCTCTCGCGCCAGACCGACCTCACCGACACGATCGCCGCGCTGGTCGACGAGCGCCTCGGCGACCTCGCGCTGGCCCGCTTCGACCTCCCGGTCGCGCTCACCTATTACGACCGCGCGCTCGTCCGCGGGCTCGGCGACAACCAGATCCGCCAGCTCCAGATCAAGCGCATGGGCGCCGCGGATCCGGCCCTCGCCCCGCGCGTGCTCGCCTACTTCGATCCCTTCGAGCCCAACCCCGAGCACCCGAGCGAGGCCGTGCTGCGCCTCTACGCCGCCGAGCAGATCGCCGCCCTCCCGGGCTACGCCCCGCTCGGCGGTTACCTCGTCGCCCGCCAGCTCCTCAACGTCCAGCAGGGCGCCGCCGCCATCGAGCCGCTGCAGCGCGCGCTCCACCCGGAGGATGACGACCACGCGCTCTCCACCGCCGAGCTGCGCCGTGGCGCCCGCCTCATGCTGCTCGAGGCCCAGGCCCGCGCGCGCAACTACGACGCCGCCGCGCGGGTCCTCGCCGAGCTTCAGGACGACCCCGACGCCGACAGCGGCCTGCGCCTCGACGCCACCCTCTGGACCGAGCGCCTCGCCTTCTTGCAGTCGTACCTCCCCTGACCTGTCCGACTCGCGACCCCGGACCGCGCTCGGACGTCGCCCCGTTTTCCCTCAAAACTAACCTTCGCTTTGTTTCTTTCATCGGGAAATCGGGGCAAGATATCGGTGAGATGTCAGTTTCTCGCCGCACGCGCACCGCGACGATCGCGCGGACCCTGATCTGGTCCTCCCTGCTGCTCGCCGCCGTGTCCTGCGCCCCGGACTCGCCACCGTCCGGACGCAGCGACGCGACGGCGGCCCCCACCCGCGCCGACGACGAACCGCTCTCGGACGTCGCCGCGACGCACCAGCCGAACTCCGGCCCCGAGCCCGCGACGGACGTCCCGGTCCGCGCGCGCCCCGGCGTCCGCGGGTTTGGGCGAGCCCGCCCGGCGCGCCGCCCCTCGGGCCTCGTCTTTAAGGACGTGTCCATTCAAACATGTCCTTCGACACATGTCATGATTTCGGCGCGCGCCTGCCAGCCCCCGCGCGCCGTCGGGACAGGTCCTTCACAACATGTTCTAAACGACATGTTGTTTCCAAGCAGCGACCGCTCCCCTCGCCCCGTCTGAGCCGATCCATCGCGCCCGAACGACCTGCGTCCGAGTCGGCAGCCGCCCCCGCCCTCATCAAGCCCCGATCTCCCACCGGGCGCTCCGCCTCACCAGCGCCGCCCGCCACCTCGCCGTCATGTCTCGACGCGCCCCGCTCCTCCTGCTCGCCCTCGCCGCCTGCTCCCTCCGTCCGTACGACGCACCGTCGCCGCCGGCCGCGCGATGAACACATCACCATTCATACAGGTCCTTTACACCATGTCTTCTATAACATGTCCCATGGTACGCCCCCTCGGCGTGCTCGTCGCCCTCGCCCTCGCCTGCAGCACGCGGCCGCTCGAGACCGGCAGCGACACCGACGGTCCGACGACCCCCGGCAGCAGCAGCGGCGATCCGCCCGCCGCCACCACGACCGAGTCGACCACCACGACCGAGCCGACTGCGACCGGCGTGCCGACGTCGACCGTCACCGGCGACCCCTCGTTCCCGACCACGAGCGGGCCCTTCCCCACCACCACGGAGCCCGGCCTGCCCGACGTCGGCACCGGGCAGCCCTGCAGCCTGTGGGACGAGGACTGTCCCGAAGGCCAGAAGTGCATGCCCGCCGCCAGCGCGGGGAGCCCCACCTGGGACACCCTGATCTGCGTGCCGATCGCCCCCAACCCTGCCGGACTGGGTGAGCCGTGCGAGCACCTGGGCACCGGCCTCGACGGCCTCGACACCTGCGGCCTCCACATGATGTGCTGGAACGTCGACCCCGACACCGGCGCGGGCACCTGCAGCGGCTTCTGCAACGGCCCCCACGACGACCCGAGCTGCACCGATCCCGCGGCCATCTGCATCGTCCCCGCCGAAATCCCGCTCTCGCTGTGCCACCCGACCTGCGACCCCCTGCAGGCGGACTGCGCCCCCGGCGACGTGTGCGTCCCCGTGCACGGCGGCTTCGTCTGCACCGTCGACGCCAGCGGCGAGGACGGCGCCGTCTTCGACCCGTGCGACTTCGTCAACGACTGCGACCCCGGGTTCGCCTGCGTGCCCCCCAACCTCGCCCCGTCCTGCGACCCGATGCAGGCGAACTGCTGCCTGCCCTACTGCGACGTCACCGCGCCCGATCCCTGCCCCGGCCTCGACCTCGACTGCCTGCCCTGGTTCGACCAGGGTGAGGCCCCGCCCGGCCTCGAGAATCACGGCGTGTGCGGCTCTCCATGAGAGACCTTTCGACCATGTTTGAAAACACATGTCCGTATCGCCAGCACGTGCGACATTCACCTCACGTGCTGGCCCCAGACGACCAGCTGATGGGTCACTGCGTGCCGAATTGCAACGGCAGCCTCGACGCTCCGACCTGCGAGGATCCCGACGCCTTCTGCGCCCTCAGCGACGAAAGCGTCCTGCTCCTGTGCCTGCCGACCTGTGACCCACTGGAGAGAGACAGCCCCGAGGGCGACGTGTGCGTCCCCCACCACCAGCACCTGTTCGCGTGCGCGCCGGATCTCAGCGGCGACGACGGCCAGCTGTTCGACCCCTGCGAGTACGTCAACGTCTGCGACCCTGGCCTCGCGTGCATCCCCCGGGGGTGGCCGCCAGCGAGTGCGCCGCGGGCGTCTACGGCTGCTGCGTGCCGTTCTGCGACACCACGCAGCCGAACACCTGCCCCGGAGTCGGCCAGGAGTGCGTCCAGGCGCTGGCCGACCCGCCGCCGAAGTACGAGAACGCGGGCGTGTGCGTGCTCCCGAGCTGAACCTCGGCATCGCCACGACCGCGAGACCTCGCAATCGCACGTTTCGCCTCGCGCCAGGTCGGGCTGTGTTGGCGAACGTCGATCTCATGCCCGGCGTGCGACCGCGCGCTGCCGCGACGAGCCGCGCTACAATCGCGCGCGTGCGGATCTCGCTCGCCCTCGTCCCGTTGCTCTGTGCCTGCGTCGGCGCGCCGGCCGGCCCCGCGAGCATCACCGCCGAAGTCACCTCCTCCGCGGGCGACGGCGACTCGCGCTGGACCACCGACCTACAACAACGACCGACCACCGGCACCACTGGCACCACCGGCACCACCGAGCCCGAGCTGCCGAGCGAGGGCTTTCACTGCGACCCGCGGCTGCAAGATTGCCCCGCCGATCACAAGTGCACCCCCTTCGCGTCGATGGGCGCGGACGACTGGAACGGCGCGCGCTGTGTGCCGCTCGTCACCGACCCGGCCGGTCTCGGCGAACCGTGCGAGACGCGAGACCACAGCCACAGCGGCCTCGACGACTGCGGCCCGGGGTTGATGTGCTGGTACTTCGAGAGCCTCACCGACCTGCGCGGGCGTTGCCTCGGTCTGTGCCGCGACGACGACACCTGCGAAGATCCGGGCGCGCGCTGCTACGTGCAGCCCTCGGCCAGCTACCTCTGTTATCCGCTCTGCGATCCGCTGGCGCAGGACTGCCCGCCGCCGGCCACCCTGTGCGTGCGCTCGAGCAGCGTCGACGGTTTCATCTGCCGCTACGCGCCCGCGGGCGAGCCGGCGGGTGCGGGGATGCCCTGCGAGGGCGAGACCGACTGCGCGCCCGGCCACGTGTGTGATCCGGCCGACCTCGTGAGCGGCTGCGCCGGCGAGCGCTGCTGCGCCCCGCTCTGTTCTTTGAGCCAGCCCAACTGCCCGCCCGGCCTCGACGCGTGCGAGGCGTACGACCCCGGTCCGCCGCCCGAGTACACCGATCTCGGGATCTGTCGCGCGCCCTGAGATCGGCGCCGCGCCGCCCGCCGCGCGTCCGCGTGCCTTCGAGCCTGTCCTTTCGGACATCCGCTCCGCGCGGCCCCCGCGCCGCGATCGTGTTAAACTCGGGCCGCCATGATCGCCGGCCTGTCGCCCACGGCTCTGCTCCTGAACGCCATCCTCGCGGCGCTCGCGGGCTTTCTCCTGGGCAACCTGTGGTACAGGCACCGGCGCGCGCTCGACCGCGACCGGGCCCGCTGGTCGGGCCTCGCCGAGCGCCGCGGCTGGCACCTCGTCGAGCGCGGCGGTGGTTTCGCCGTCATCGGCAACGCCGACCAGGTCGCCTTCCACCTCAGCCAGGGCGCCCTGGCGCACGGCGACCTCGGCGTGTTCCTCGAGGCCCGCATCGATCGCAGCCCGTGGGTCGTGATCGAGGTGTTCGCCCTCAGCTCGCCGATCGCCTACACCGCCCGCCGCCCGGGCGACCGCGTGCGCACCGGCGACGACGCCTTCGACGCCCGCTTCGCCACCTACGCCTCGCCGCCGCGCCGGGCCGCCGCGCTGTGCGACGCGCCGCTGCGGGCCGCGCTCGAGGGCCTGCCGCGCCCCTATCTGATGGTCCAAAACGGCATCGTCGTGCTGATCTGGCCGTGGGACAAGCTCCCCACCGACGTCCAGCTCGACGCCGCGCTCGACGTCCTGCGGGCTCTGGCCGCCCACGCGGCCCCGGCCACGAGCTGAGCCCGGGGACATGTCCGCGAGGGCATGTCCTGATCCGCATGTCCTCTCGGACATGGTTGCTCGACCATGTCCCTGGGACTCCCCGCGGGGCGCTCAGAACGGCTGCTCGGCGCTCAGCATCAGCCGCTGCGACAGCACGTACAGCTCGCTGTCGCGGGTGACGAGGCGGGGCGAGCGGGCGATGACCTCGTCGAGCGGCGTGACGATCGCCTGCGGGCCGCGGCAGCCGACCATGACGTCGCCGGTCACGGGGTCCTGGTTCTCGAGGCCGCCGAGCTGGGCCACGTCGGCGGCGCCGGAGCCGAGCAGGCCGGCGAGCGTGTTGTCGAGCGCGGTCGGGCTGCCGCCGCGGGCGATGTGGCCGACCGAGTTGATGCGGACCTCCATCGGGTGGCCGAGGTGCGACTCGATGGCCGGGTCGGACTCGAGCTTGCGCTTGAGGCCCTCGCACCAGTCCTCGCCGGCGCGGCGGCGCACGCCCTCGGCGACGACGATGATGAAGTAGCGGTAGTCGCGGCGGACGCCGGCGTCGAGCGAGCGGACGATGCGGTCGTGGTCCCAGGTCTCCTCGACCTCGGGGATGGCGACCACCGCGGCGCCGCCGGCGATGGCCGACTGCAGCGCCAGCCAGCCCGACGTGTTGCCCATGACCTCGAGGATGATCGCCCGCCGGTGCGACTCGATCGTGTCGCGCAGCTTGCGGATGGCGTCGACGACGTTGTTGAGCGCGGTGTCGTAGCCGATCGAGTACTCGGTGCCGTGGAGGTCGTTGTCGATGGTGCCGGGGATGCCGATGACGCGGAACGGCCGGCGCGGGAAGTGCTGGCGGAACGCCTCGCCGATGATGCGCGCGCCGCAGAACGAGCCGTCGCCGCCGATCACGATGAGGTTGTCGACCCGCATCTGGTAGAGGTTGATCGCCGCCACCTTGAGGAAGTCGTCGCGGGCCGCCACGCGCTCGGCGTAGCTCGGGTGGCTCTCGCCCGGCAGCAGCAGCTCCGGCACGCGGCCGGTGCCGATGAACGTGCCGCCGCGGTGAATGATGTCGCGGACCGCCCGGCGATCGACGTTGCGATCGGACGACGAGTCGAGCCGGCGCGCCAGGCCGCGGAAGCCGTCGCGGAAGAACACGATCTCGCAGTCCGGGTCGCGCATCTTGAGGCAGCGAAAGGCCGCGCGAACGGCCGCGTTCATCCCGGGGGCGTCGCCCCCGCTCGTCAGAATTCCGATGCTCATGACTGCTCGTGGCTGTCCGCGACGCGGAGGCCGGAGTATACCGAAGCGGTGAGCGTCGCCCAGCGTGCCCTCGCCGTGGCTCTCGCCCTCGCGGCGTGCCGTCCCGCCTACACCGTCCAGACGCCCGCGTCTGCGCCCGTCTGCTCCGACCCGGCCGGACCCGCCGAGGCCGCTGCGCCCGCCCCGCCCGCGGGCACGAGCGAAGACGTCGCGGCCTACCTGGCCGCGCATTACACCAAGCGCGAGGTGCGAATTCCGATGCGCGACGGGGTCCACCTCCACACGGCGATCTACACCCCCAAGGACACCTCGAAGACCTACCCGATCCTGCTCAAGCGCACGCCCTACAGCTGCAACCCCTACGGCGAGGACAAGTTCCCGAGCCGGATCGGCCCGAGCCCGATCTTCCTGCGCGCCGGCTACATCTTCGTCGATCAGGACGTCCGCGGCGCGTTCATGTCCGAGGGCGAGTTCGTCAACATGACTCCGCACCTGGCCCAAAAGTCAGGTCCGAACGACGTCGACCAGAGCACCGACACCTACGACACGATCGACTGGCTGGTCGCCAACACCCCCGGCAACAACGGCAAGGTCGGCCTCTACGGCATCTCCTACCCCGGCTTCTACGCGGCCGCGGGCATGATCGACGCCCACCCGGCGCTGGCCGCCGTCAGCCCGCAGGCGCCGATCGCCGACTGGTGGTACGACGACTTCCACCACCACGGCGCGTTCTTCCTGCCGCACACGTTCAACTTCTTCGCCGCGTTCGGCAAGCCGCGCCCGCAGCCGACCCGCGAGTGGAACCGCCGCTTCGACCACGGCACCGGCGACGGCTACCAGTTCTTCCTCGACATCGGCCCGCTCAAGCACCTGCAGGAGCGCCACCTCCACGGCGAGATCGCGTTCTGGAACGAGATGCTCGAGCACCCGAACCGCGACGAGTTCTGGCAGAAGCGCGACCTGCTGCCGCACCTGCGCAAGGTCGCCCCGGCGGTCATGGTCGTCGGCGGCCTGTTCGACGCCGAGGACCTGTACGGCCCGCTCAGCATCTACCGCACCGTCGAGCGCGAGAACCCGGGCGTGTTCAACATCCTCGTCATGGGCCCGTGGGGCCACGGCGGCTGGTCGCGCACCGAGGGCGACCGCCTCGGCGACATCGCCTTCGGCGCCAAGACCTCGCTCGAGTACCAGCAGCGGCTCGAGCTGCCGTTCTTCGAGCACTTCCTCAAGGGCGTCGGCGCCCCGCCGAGCGGCGAGGCCCACCTGTTCGACACGGGAGCGCACGCGTGGCAGGCCTTCCCGGCCTGGCCGCCACCGGCTGGCACGAAGGACATGTACCTTGGGGAAGGTCAGGTACTGTCGTCGGATGTCCCCAAGGCCAGGTCCGGCTTCGACGCGTTCGAGAGCGATCCGGCGCGCCCGGTCCCCTTCACCCAGGAGATCGCGGCCGGGATGCCGAAGGAGTACATGACCGAGGACCAGCGGTTCGCCGCCCGCCGGCCCGACGTGCTGGTCTACGAGACGCCGCCGCTGGCGGAGGACCTCACGGTCGCCGGCCCGGTCGAGGCCGAGCTGTGGGTCTCGACCACCGGCACCGACGCCGACTGGATCGTCAAGCTCATCGACGTGCTCCCGCCGGCCACCGGCGCGGGCAAGGGCGAGCGCGACGAGGTCAAGTACGACAAGCTCGGCGGCTACCAGATGCTGGTCCGCAGCGAGGTGGTCCGCGGCCGCTTCCGCGACAGCGCCGACAAGCCGGCCCCGTTCGTGCCCGGCAAGGTCACCCGCGTGCGCGTGCCGCTGCTCGACGTGCTGCACACGTTCAAGAAGGGCCACCGCCTGATGATCCAGGTCCAGAGCACGTGGTTCCCGCTGGTCGACCGCAACCCCCAGACCTTCGTGCCCAACATCTTCAAGGCCGAAGCCAGGGATTTTACAAAGGCCACGCACAAGGTGCACCGCGCGGCGGCCCACGCGAGCCGCGTCCGCCTGCCGGTGCTCGGGGCGGCCGCAGCGAATTAGCGGGCGCACGGCCTTTCGCATGTCCTGTGCGACATGCCCTCCAGGACATGCCCTCCAGGACATTTCCTTCAAAACATGTCGTTTCGCGCAGGCTCGGTCACGCCCGCTTCTTGAGCACGAAGCTGGTCTGGCACCACTCGGGCTGCGGCGAGGCCAGCGGGGCCGCGACCCGCGGCTTGCTGTTGCGCGCGACCGTCTTGGTCTTCAGGTCCATGAAGCAGGTCGTGACCGTGATGCCGCCGGCGTCGGCGGGGGCGAGGCGGAGGAACGCGATCGTGTTGTTGATCTCGGTGCCGAAGTGGAACGCACGCAGGTCGGGCGGGCCGACCGGGCCGCCCGGGTACGCCAGCGGGAACGTCAGCACGCCCTTGTCCTGCACGTCGAACGCGCCGGCGGCGATCGACTCGATGGTCGGGATCATGCACGCGGGCGAGCTGACGAGCTCCCACACCTTGCGGTCCTTGGCGGCGTCGATCTCGAGCAGGCGGCTGTGGTGCACGTCGCCCGAGAGCACCAGCACGTCGTACGGCGCGTTCGTCAGGGCCCGCCAGATCCGCGAGTACTCGCCGGCGAAGTCGGGCGGCTGGTAGTCCATCCAGTTGCCGCGATCGAGCCACAGCGGCTGGCCGAACACCGCGATCCCCGGCGCCTGCAGGTTGGCCGCCCAGCGCTCGAACGCCACCAGCTCGGCCTCGCTGGTCATGCGCGGGTCGGCGGTCTTCATGATCGTGCGACCGGCCCGCAGGTCGAGGGCGAAGCACGACACCGGCGGGATGTCGAAGCGGTACGACAGCCCGGAGCGGGCCGCCGGCGGCGGGTTCAGCACCGCCTGGAACAGCTTGAGCGCGCCGACGCCGGCCTCGGCGTAGGCGTAGCGATCCCTGGCGTTGGTGCGCGCGAGGTGCACCTGCCACTCGGGGAAGTTGTTCCACAGCTCGTGGTCGTCCCACAGGCAGAACGTCGGCAGGTACGACAGCACCTCGGCGTAGCCGCTGCGCCAGTAGTACTGCAGGTAGCGCCCGATCGTCTCCTCGGCCCCGCTGCGCGCCTGGCCCGGCGCCGCGCCGACGTCGACGTAGATGTTGTCGCCGACCAGCAGCTTGGCCGCCAGCGGCCCGTAGCTCGGGGCCGACTGCAGCAGCTGCAAGTAGTCCTTGTGGCGGCCGAACGCCTCGTAGTAGCAGCTCGCCAGCGCGAGCGTGATGCCCCCCTTCGGCAACCGGGCCGGGAACGTCTTGACGTGCACCGGTCGCCCGGCGCCGGCCCGCAGCTGGTAATCGGCGCCGGCCCGCAGGCCCTCGGCCTCGCAGACCCACAGCGACAGCCCGGCCTTGCGCACGTGTTGATCGATGCGCGAGTCGCCGGCCGCGTGGGCGCGGATCTTCAGCGCCGGTGCGGGTCCGCCCTGCAGCGCCTCGATCGTCACGGGCGGCGCGGTCTCGCCGTCGGTGATCACGAGCGCGCGCAGACGATCGGTGCTGACGGCGCCTGGGATGATGCGGACCGGCACGGAGGGCTCGTCAATTCACGGTAACGCAGCCGTCGCCCCCGCTCAACCGCGGACTTGCCTGCGGCGGCGACGTCGTGGCAGGCACAGGGCCGTGCCGGCGATCGTCCGCGATGGTCAACGCGTGGCGTTCGACGACCTCGGCCGCAGCGGGGCCCGCGTCGTCGTCCTCGCGCACAACTTGCTCGCCCACCGCGGCAGCTTCGCGGCCGTCGCCACCAGGCTCGCAGGCCGCGCCCGCGTGGTGAACGTCGACCTGCGCGGCCACGGCGACAGCCGCGGCACGCCGCGCGCGTTCTCGACCGCCGATCTGGCCGCCGACCTCGCTGCCGTGCTCGACGGCATCGCCGCCCGCGACGCCGTCGTCGTCGGCACCTCGCTCGGCGCCGCCGCGGCCGTCGAGCTGGCGCGCACCCGCCCCGAGCAGGTCGGCGCGCTGGTGCTGATCGCCGCCAACCCGTACGAAGCGAGCGCGCGCGACCGCCTGACCTTCGGCGCGCTCGCCACGATCCTGCGCACGCTCGGCCCCGGGCCGGTGCTCGCCGGCGTCCTCGCCGGCCTGCACGCGCCCGACGCCGCCGCCGAGGTGCGCGGCGCGACGACGGCCCACCTGCGCGCGATGGACCGCCGCGACATGGCCCGCGCCGTCCGGGCCTGGGTCGCGCGCCCGGCCCTGCTCGACGGCCTCGCCGGCCTCCGCGTGCCCGCGCGCGTGGTCGTCGGCGGCGCCGACTCGCCGGCGCTCGCGGCCGCCGGGCGCGTCCTGGCCGACCGCCTCGGTGTCGAGCTGCGCACGGTCGCCGGCGCGGGTCACACGGTCCAGGCCGAGCGCCCGGCCGAGGTAGCGGCGATCGTCGAGGACCTGCTCGTCGAGCCAGGTCCTTGAGGACATGTCCTCTCTGACATTTTTATAAGGACATGCTCCGAAGAGCATGTCCTTGCGACCATCAGAGACGCGCAGGCCTGTGTCTCCCGCCGCCGGATCAGGCCGCGTCCTTCGATCCGTCGACGGCCCCGCGCCGCGTCAGGCCGCCCGGGCCAGGCGCTGGATCAGCGCGCGCCGCTCGGCGCTGACCGAGGGCCGGCGGAGGAACTTGACCATGTCGTCGAGGCCGGCCAGCGTCAGCTGGAACATCGGGAACACCCGCGCGATCTCGGCGATCGTGCCCGAGCGCCACAGGCCCGGCTGCTCGGGGTTGAGCCACACCGAGCGGGGGAAGCGGTCGGCGAGCCGGGCCAGCCACGTCAGGCCCGAGGGGCCGCGGTTCGACTCCCACCAGTCGCCGCTCGTCATCGTCAGCTCGCCCGGGTGCATGTACGCGTCGCCGACCAGGATGACCGTCCACTTGTGGTCGAGCTCGCGCAGCAGGTTGCTCGTCTGCACCGGCTTGCGGAACTGGGCGTCCTCGTAGACGCGGCCGTACACGCAGTTGTGGAAGTAGTACGAGCGCAGCTCCTTGAAGCGGGCGCCCTGATGGGCCGCGCTGAACAGGCGCGACACCAGGTGCGCGTGCGGGTCCATGCTGCCGCCGACGTCGAGCAGCAGCAGCGCGCGCACCTGACTGTGGCGCTCGGGCGTCATCACGACCTCTATGTCGCCGCAGTTGCGGGCGGTGGCGTCGATGGTCTCGTCGAGGTCGAGCTCGAGCTTGCCGTCCTCGCGCGACAGGCGACGCAGGCGGCGCAGCGCCGCGGCGATCTGGCGCGTGTCGAGCACGACGTCCTTGCGGAACTCCTGGAACCGCCGCGCGTCGGCGACCGCCAACGCCGAGCGCCCGCCGCCCTGCCCGCCCACGCGGATCCCGGCCGGGTTCTGCCCGCCCTGACCGAACGGCGAGGTGCCGCCGGTGCCGACCCACGTGTTGCCGCCGTCGTGGCGCTCCTTCTGCCGCTTGAGGCGGTCGAGCAGCTCCTGGCGCAGCGTCTCGAGGTCGAGGGCCTTGAGCGCGGCGCGGGTCGCCTCGTCGAGCTCGGCCAGCGCCTTCGGGTCCTGCAGCCACGCCTCGACCCCGGCCAGCAGCCCGCGGACGTCGGCCTCGACGCCGCGGAAGACCTGGCCGAACACGCGGTCGAACTCGTCGTAGTGGACCTCGGACGAGACCAGCAGGCAGCGCGCGACCTGGTAGAAGCCGTCGAGCGAGTTCTGATGCAGGCCGCGCGACAAGGCGTCGACGAGCGCCAGCCAGTTGTGGGTGCTGACCGGCACGCCGCGCGAGCGCAGCGCGTAGAAGAACTCGAGGAACAGCGCCCCGCCGGGTGATTCGTATGGCGTTGCGAACATGTCCTTACGAACCTGTCCTCGCCTTCAGGCGGCGGCCGACGTTGTCGATGTCCTGCTCCTTCTTGAGCAGGGTGCCGAGGAAGGGGATCTTGGCCCCCAGCAGCTTCGCGGGGTCGATCCCCGACAGGCGCAGCGCCGACAGCCAGTCGATGAGCTCGCTCGTGCTCGGCGGCTTGCGCAGACCCTCGACCGCGCGCAGGGTGTAGAACGCCTCGAGCGCGCCGGCGAGCAGCTTGTCCTCGACGTCGGGGTGGTGCACGCGGACGATCCGCGCCATGAGCGCCTTGTCGGGGAACTCGATCCAGTGGAACACGCAGCGCCGCAAGAAGGCGTCCGGCATCTCCTTCTCGTTGTTGCTGGTGATGATCACGATCGGCCGCTGGCGCGCCGCGACGGTCGCGCCGGTCTCGGGGATCGTGAACTCCATCGCGTCGAGCTCATGGAGCAGGTCGTTCGGAAACTCGAGGTCGGCCTTGTCGATCTCGTCGATGAGGACCACGACCCTCCGATCGCTGGCGAACGCGCGGCCGAGGGGCCCCATGCTGATGTAGCGCGAGATGTCGCGCACGTCGCCGTCGCCGAACCGCGAGTCGTGCAGGCGGCGGACGGCGTCGTACTGGTACAGTCCATCGACCGCTTTCGTCGTGGATTTGACATGCCAGCGCTCCAGTGGACACTCGAAAAAATTGGCGATGTCTCGCGCCAGGAGCGTCTTCCCTGTGCCGGGCTCGCCCTTGACGAGCAGCGGCCGGCCGAGCGCGACGGCCACGTCGACCGCACGCGACAGCTCGGGGGAGACGATGTACTCGGAAGTCCCTGAGAAGCTCTGCACTGCCGAAGAGCTTGGCACAACCAGCCCCCCGATCATGTCCGCCCCCCGCGTACGAACCTCACGCCCCTGGCTCGCCGCCCTCGCCGGGCTCGCGCTGCCGATCGGTCCCACGGCCGCCCTGGTCATGTTCGGACCGAGCTGCGACGAGGAGGCGGACGACGAGGCGATCGCCGCGGTCGCCCGTCCGGACGTCCGCGAGGCCGCGCACGTCGCCGCAGACGACGAGGCCGGCGAGGCCGAACCCGGCGACGCCGACCCGCCGCCGGCCGCCACACCCGACGAACCCCGGCCGGCCGCGGCGGCGCCCGAGGTCGTGGTGACCCCGCCGCTCCCGCTCGGCATCCGCGCCGCCGCGCGGACGATCATCACCTACGCCGCGCCGCGCTACGGCAGCGAGATGCGCGGGCGCATCGACAGCGGCCGCACGTTCGCCATCTACGAGCTGGTCCAAGGGCCAGATTGCCCCGGCGAGGGCTGGGCCCGGGTCGACCACGACGACTACGCCTGCCTCAAGAACGCGGTCGCGGACGACCGGCCGCCGGCGCTGCAGCCGCTGATCCCCGAGGGCCTGGTGGTCCCGTTCATCTACGCCAAGCCCAAGGCCGATCGCCGCGGCAACCTGCTCGCCGAAGTCCCGCGCTACAAGAGCAAGTTCGCGCTCACCTCGGGCGCCGAGCCGCTCGAGATCCTGGCCGCCAATCATCAGTACGCGTTCGTCGAGGAGCTCCAGATCCCCGGGCACGGCAAGGTGATGCTCGACGCCGACGAGCAGGTCGTCCCGCTCGACGGCCTGAAGTTCGAGAAGCCGAGCGAGTTCTTCGGCCGCGAGCTGGCGGTCGCGCCGGTCCGCGAGGGCCTGGCGCCGGCCTGGGCGACCTCACGCGAGGCGCTGCTGCGCCGCCAGCCGAGCCTCAAGGCCAAGCTCGAGGGCCAGCTCGAGTACCACCAGGCGCTCGACGTGAAGCCCGAGCAGCTGCGCGGCGGCGGCGCCCGCTGGTTCGAGATCCCCGATCACTTCGGCGCCGGCGAGCCGGCCTACGTCGAGTCCGACAAGCTGCGGCTGTGGACGCCCGGGCTCCCGCTCGACGACATCCCCGAGGGCGAGCTGTGGGTCGACGTCGACGTCGGCAGCCAGACGCTGGCGATCATGCGCGGGCAGCAGCCGGTGTTCGTCACCCTGGTCTCGAGCGGCACCGGCCACAAGCCCAACACCGCCACGCCGCGCGGGATCTACCGGATCCGCAACAAGCTCGCCTACGGGCCGATGCGCAACCGGCCCGAGGACGCCGAGGACTCGCCCTACCACGTCGAGGCGGTCCCGTGGGTGCAGTACTTCTATCGCCGCTTCGCCCTGCACGCCTCCTACTGGCACGACGGCTTCGGCCACCGCAAGAGCCACGGCTGCGTCAACCTCTCGCCCCGCGACGCCCGCTACGTGTTCGAGCGCACCGGCCCCGAGCTGCCGCCCGGCTGGATGACGACCTACGCCCACGGCGACCGCCCCGGCAGCGTGGTGCGCGTGCGCAAGGGCCTGGAGCCCTCGCCCGACCGCCGCGCCGAGTCGGAGCCCGCCGGCGACGACGACGAGCTGATCGCCCGCGCCGATTCGCCGGGTGCCTGAACGGACAGGCCCCAGGGGACAGGGCGCGAAGGACAGGTTTCTCGGAGCATGTCGCAAGGGACAGGCGGTATTTGCGGCGGGAGCCGTGCCTCCGCGGTGTCGCTGCACCGGCACAATTGAACATGCCCCCAGAACCCTGTCCTTGACGACAGGGCGCTGCGGGCATGTCCCGGGCGACAGCGGCCCGGCCGGCCTCACTTCGGCGGGGGCGGCAGATCGCCGAGGCCCTCGCGCGGCGGCTTGCTCGGCTTGAGGGTCTTCTTCGGCTCTTCCTTGGGCTCGGGCTCGGGCTTGGGCGTGGTCTTCTTCGGCGTCGTCGTCTTCTTCGGCGTCGTCTTGGCCGGCTCGGGCGTCGGCGTGGTCGCGGGCGGCGTCGTCGCGGGCGGCGTCGTCGCGGGCGTCGTCCCGGCGGCGGGCGGCGTCTCGGTGGCGGGCGGCGTCCCGGCGGCGGGCGGCGTCCCGGCGGCGGTTGGCGTCCCGGCGGCGGGCGGCGTCCCGGCGGCAGGATCGACCGCCCCGGCGACCGGCGGGGTCCCGGCGGTCGCGGCGGGCGGCGGCGTCTCGGCCGGCGCGGCGTTGACGGTCTCCTCGGTCGCGTTCCCGCGGAGGAACGCCGCATAGGCAGCGCCGCCGCCGAGGACGATCACGCCGACCAGCACGATCAGCCACGAGGGCATGCCTGGGCTGAGGTTGCTCGCCATGCGCTCGGGCCGCTCGCGCGACAGGTCGGGCATGCTGTCGAGGCTGCCGACGAAGGTGCGGCCACCGGCCTCGGGCTTGGCGTGGGCGCCGGTGAACTCGAACACGGTGCGCGAGCCGCCGGTCTGCAGCTCGTCCATGCGCCCGCCCCCCGGCGGGGCCGGCACCGGGCCCGACTGCGGGGGGTGGTGGTGCGGCTGCTGCGGCATCGGCTGCTGCGGCACCTGTCCCTGGGGATAGGCGCCCATCGGCGCCTGTCCCTGGGGATAGGCGCCCGGCGGGTACTGCCCCGGCGGGTACTGCCCCGGCGGGTACTGCCCTGGCGGCTGGGCGGCCATCGGCACCTGTCCCTGGGGATAGGCGCCCGGCGGCTGGCCCGCCGGCGGGTACGGCTGCTGCCCCGGCATCGGCGCCGCGCCCGGGTGGGGCTGGGAGGACCCGGGGAGCTGCACTGCCACGCCGAGCTGCGCGGGCACGTACTGCGGCTGGGCGGGGTTCTGCGAGCTGCCCAGCGGTACAGTGGAGGACGGCGGGTGCTGATTCACAGGCGGAGGACTCCTTGGGCCCGAGCGAGTGTGCCACGCGGGCGCTCTCTGAGCGAGGAATCCGCGTCCGGGGCGGACGCGCCAAGGCGCGCGCGACTTTTGCTAGGCTCGCCCGCGATGCGTGAGTCAGGCGGACGTTTCATCGCCATCGAGGGGATCGACGGCAGCGGCACCACGCTGCAGACGCGCGCGCTGGCGCATTGGCTCCGGCAGCGCGGGCACGACGTGCTCGAGACCCGCGAGCCCAGCGGCCTCCCGATCGGGCGGCTGATCCGCGAGCGCCTGCACGTCGACGCCACGCCGATCGATCCGGCGGCCCTGGCCCTGTTGTTCGCGGCCGACCGGCTCGAGCACATCGCGCACGAGATCGATCCGGCCCGCCGGCGCGGCAGCGTGGTCGTGTCGGATCGCTACCTCCTGTCGTCGCTGGCCTACCAGTCCCTCGACTGCGACCTCGACTGGGTGCGGACGATCAACCACGCGGCCCCGGCGCCCGATTTCTACGTGTTCCTGCGCGTGCCGGCCGAGGTGGCCTTCGATCGCGTGCAGCGCCGGGCCGCCGAGGGCGCCGCGGTGCACGAGCGGTTCGACGCGCTCGACCTGCAGCGCCGCGTCGCCCGCCTCTACGACGTCGCCCGCGAGCGCGAGGACCTCGGGGAGATCGTCGTCCTCGACGGCACCCTGCCTCCGGACCAGGTCACCGCGCAGATCGGCGAGGTCTGCGCCCAGCGCGGCCTGTAGCCCGCCCCCCGGAGACACCCGGCGCCCCGGCCGGCCGGACCCGTTGCGCGGCGCCACGCCCGCGGACTACCATGCCGCCGATGATCGACTACGCCGTGCTGTGCAGAGCCATCGAGGACTGGAAGGCGGGCAACGCCCCCAACATCCCCGCGCCGAGCCGACCCGATCCCGTCGCCGCCGAGAGCGTGGTCGACAGCTACGACGCCGTCGATGAGGCGGCCGAGGACGTCGTCGAGAGCGACGTCGACGACGCCGGCGACGTCGACGCCGGCGACGAGGGCGAGGGCGAGGGCGAGGTCGAGGTCGCCGAGCAGCAGCAGGACCGCACCATCGTCTACCAGCTGCCCGACATCGAAGAGGGCGAGGAAGAGGAGCAGGCCTAGTGCGCCTGGCACGGTGAACATGTTCGAAGGGGCAGGTCCCTTCGAGCATGTTCGAAGGGACCTGTGACGAGGGGCCTGTCCGCGAGGACAGGCCCTTTCGCGCGCCCGGCGAGCCCCCTGCCCTCGCCCAGGTCCACGGAGCCGGGGACGCGATCTCTCGCGCGAGCAGAGCGGAACGGCCGCACCGACGCCGTGGCGATGGCTCTGCGCCCCCCCACGACGCCTGAAAACGAAGAGCGCCGGGCAGCGGCTGCCCGGCGCTCCTCCTGCGCGCGCAGCGACGGATCAGCTGCTCGTCAGCGCGAGCACGGCGACCGCGGCGATCACCAGCACGACGATGACGATGATGAGCACCTTCGAGCCGCCGCCGGCGCCCTCGACCGCCTCGGCGGTGGCGAACACCGACTCGGGCGGAGTGGTCGGCGGGGCCGGCTCCGGCTTCTTGACCGGCTCGGGCTGCGCCTGCTTGGCCGGGGGCGTGAGGCCGCCGAAGTCGAAGCTCGAGTTGCCGGCGAAGCTGGGCAGATCGGGCGGCGGCTGCGAGGCGGCCGGCTCGGCGGGGGCCGGCGGCTCGGGCTCGGCGCCGCGGAAGCGCGAGCCGAACGACGTCATCTCCTCTGTCCCGGAGGACAGATCGGCAGCCGGCTCGCCGGCGCGGACGCGGGCCTGCGGGGCCTCGGCGCTCGGCGCGAAGGCGACGACGGTGCCCGCGTCGGTGGTGACCTCGCCGCCGTAGAACTCGGGGTCGGTGGCCTCCGGCTCGGGCTTCGTCTCGTCCTTGCCCTGCAGCTCGGCCTCCATGAACATGGTCCAGCCGCGCGAGCTCGGCGTGCCGCCGGCCGGCGGCTCCGGTGTCTTCTCGGGCGCAGGCGCGGGCGCGGGCGCAGGAGCCGCTGCCGCCGGCGGAGGCACGCCGGGCAACGAATCGTTGAGCTCCTCGAGCATCGTCCAGCCGCGCGTCGTCGGGCTCGCCGGCGCGGGGGCCTGGGCGGCCGCGGGCGTGGTGACGGCCAGCGCCGCCGCGTCGGCCTCCGACGGCTCGTCCATGATCATCGTCCAGCCGCGCGTGCTCGGCTTGACCTCGCCGGTGGCGGCCGCCGGAGCGGCCGCAGCGGCCGGTTGCGCCGGCGCAGGCGCGGGTGCGGCGACCACGGGCGTGGGCGCCGGAGCGGCGACCGGGGCGCCGGCCACCGGGAGCGCGCCGCCCATCGGCACGCCGGGAGCGCCAGCGCCGCCGGACTCGCCGTCGGTGGCCTCCATGAACATGGTCCAGCCGCGCGTGCGCGGCTTGGTGCCGGTCGCAGCGCCGCCGGACGCGCTGGGCGCGGCCGCCGGGGGCGCGGACAGGTTCGGCGCGGCCACCGAGGGCGGCGCCACCGAGGGCGGCGCGAACGTCGGCGCCGCGCCGGGCGCGCCGAGGGTCGGAGGCTTGCCGATCGTCGGCGGCCCCAGCAGCGGGGGCGCGCCGATCTTGGGCCCGACGGCCGGCGGGGTGGCGATCGCCGGCTTGGGGGCGACGGCCGGCGCGGTCGGCGCGGCCGGTACAGCGACGGGTTCGGGGGTGGGAGCAGCCGCCGGCCCGCCGGGGGCCGCGCGATCCGGGTTGGGCGCGTCGGGGTCTTGCATAAGGTCGTCCGTGTCGCGGTGCTCGCGTTCGTCGCGCAGGAAGTCGCGGACGATGTCGCCAAGATCGCCGAGGAACTTGGACAGCGCCGGCCGCGCCTTGGGATCCTTCGCCAGGCCCGCGAACAGCGGCGCCGGCATCGAGCTCTCCGCCGGGAGGCTGGCGGCGTGCTGCAGCAACGCGGTGCCGGTGTCCTCGGTCGTGAACAGCGACTCGCCCTTGAGCAGGCGATACGTCAGCGCCGCGAGGTTGTACACCAGCGTGCGCTCGTCGATGTTCTTGCCCTCGACCTGCTCCGGCGCGATGCAGTCGAGGGCGCCGAAGCTGACGCCCCCCTGCGGGTCGCCGACCGCGAAGTTGAACAGGCGCACGTCCTGGCCGCTGCGCAGGATCGAGTCGGCGCCGAGGTTGCGATGCACCACGCCGACCTTCTGCGCGGCCGTCAGCGCGGTCGCGACGTCATGGACGATCTGGACGACCTCGGCCGGATCGAAGGTCCCGCGGGCCGACAGCGGCTCCCCGACCAGGCGCTCGTGCACCTCGTAGATACCGCCCTGCGGCATCTTTCCGGTGTCGAACACCCGCACGATCTGGGGCGACTGGACCTTCTCGAGCTGACGCAGCTCTCGTAGGCTGCGCTCGAGCGCCACCGGGGAGACGAAGCACCCGGGCGCATACACGGTGACCTCCACCCGACCGCCGCTGAGGTCCGTCGCCTCGTAGCTCACGCTGCCGCCGCGCTCCCGCACCACCGCACCGAGGGTGTATGTCCCGTCGATCACTGTTCCCGGTGAGAGAGTTGGCGCGCCGGTCGTCGCTGTCGTCATGGGTTCTCCAGCAGGGGGGGAAGTCGCGCTCCGAGACTATGCGCTGCTAGGTAGTTGATCAAGCGCACAGCGGGCCCGGCGCCCGGCGCTTCTGCGACCGATGCCGGGTCGCAGAGGCGACCTTCGCATGGTTTCCCTCGCGACGAAAACCGCGAGGCCGTGCGACCCCGCCCCATGACCCCATGAGACCGACGCGGTCGCGGATCCGCCCGCGCGATCGAGGAGATCGAGGAGCAGCGCCGCGGGCCGCGACGTCCAGGGAACTCGAGCGGCGGCGCCACCGCGGCGATCTCGCACGCGCGCGGGGACGGGCCGGAAGGTCGAAGCGTGCTCAGGGCTTGGCCGGCGCGGCGCTCTTGGGGGCCGGCTTGCCGGGCTCGCCGAGGGCCGCGAAGAGCTCGACGGCGGACAGGGTGCTGTGCTTGCCGAGCTTCATCTTGCGAGCGTGGCCAGCGTTCTTGTTTCGACGAGCGCGCTTGCGCTTGGTGACTACGGTGAAGGAAGCCATCGCGGAGGTCCTGTTTGCGGGAGGCGGAGGGATAACCGGGCTTATCGGGCTTGTCAACCGCGCACACCGGGGCCCGCGCCGGCGACCGGCCCCTGCCCGCCCGGTCCGCCGTCACTCGGCGCGTGAGAACACCCGCTCGACCGCCAGCACGCCGGTGATGTCGCGCAGCGTCGCCATCAACGACGACAGCTGCTTGAGGCTGCGGACGGTGGTCTGGAAGGTGTTGATGGCGCGCCGGCCGCTGTCGTACGCGCGGCAATTGGCCTGCTTGATGTTGATGCCGTGGTGCGAGAAGGCCCGGCTCATCTCGGCCAAAAGGCCCACGGTGTCGGTGGTTCGGACCTCGAGCGTGACCGGCCCGTCGATCTCCAGGCCCGACTCCCAGGCGAGGTGGAGGCGGCGCTCGGCGATCCGGCCGAGCGCCTCGGGACAGCCCTCGACGTGGGCCGCGATGCCCTTGCCGGGCACGAAGTAGCCGATCAGCGGATCGCCCGGCAGCGGCGAGCAGCACGCCGCCAGCTGGATCATCGGCGCCCCCGAGCTGCCGGCCTCGATGCGCTCGCGCGTGACCAGCAGCGGCGAACCCGGCGCGCCTTGCCCCGGGGCCAGGCGACCGAAGCCCGGCAGCTTCGGCCCCGGCTTCTTGCCCGACATGCGCCGCAGCACCCGCTTGAACAGGTTGTCGTCCTCGTCGAGGACCGGCGCCAGCGCGTCGGCCACCACCGCGGGCGCCACCTGCCCGGCCCCGAGCGCCTCGTACAGGCCGTCCTCGCTGCGCAGATCCTTGGGCAGATCGATCTCGGCGATCCGGCTCGCCATCGCCCCCTGGGCCTCGAATTCGGCGAGCTTGCGCCCGCGCCCCGCCAGCTCCGAGTCGAGCAGGCTGCGGCCCAGCGCGCGCAGGCGGCCGCGCTCCTGCTGCCGCAAGTACTGCTTGATCCGCGCCTGCGCGCGCGAGGTCTGGCACATCTTGAGCCACTCCTTGCGCACCGCCGGGTTCGGCGTGGTGATGATCTCGATCGTGTCGCCCTGCCGCAGCTGGTAGCGGAGCGGCACCATGTGGCCGTTGATCCGCGCGGCCGAGCAGTGGTTGCCGAGGTCGGTGTGGATGGCGAACGCGAAGTCGATCGGCGTGGCCCCGCGCGGGAACGTGTGGATGTCGCCCTGCGGGGTGAACACGAACACCTCGTCGGCGAACAGGTCGGCCTTGACCGCGGCGATGAACTCGTGCGGGTCGGACACCTCGCCCTGCCAGTCCATCAGGCTCTTGAGCCAGGTCAGGTTCTGCCAGCCCTTCGCGCCGGCGCGGTCGCGGCGCCACTCGGAGACGATGCCCTTCTCGGCGACGTCGTCCATGCCCTCGCTGCGGATCTGCAGCGTCAGCCGCACCCCGTGGGCCATCACCGCCGTGTGCAGCGCCTGGTAATGGTTCTGCCGCGGCAGCGCGATGTAGTCGCGGAACCGGCCCGGCACCGGCGTGAAGCGGCCGTGGACCACCCCGAGCGCCGCGTAGCAGCCGGCGCGATCGCGGGTGATGATGTGGAACGTCACCAGGTCGGAGACCTGATCGACGCCCTCGTCTTGCTCTTCGGACAGCCGGTAGACCTGGTACGGCCGGCGCACGCTGGCCCGCACGCTGGCCCGCCCGAACAGGTGCTCGGGCCACTCGACGCGCTCGTCCTCCGGCTGGTCGCTCGGGGCCGGCGCGTTGCCCCCGGCCGGCGGCAGGAACGCCGCCTGCAGCTCGGCCAGGCCGCGGGCCAGGAACTCCGGCGCGCCGGCGAACAGCCCGTCGATCTTGCTCTGCACCCCGTCGTAGATCGCGGGCTCGAGGTAACGAAAGGACAGGTCCTGCAGCTCCGTGCGGATCCACTGAATCCCGAGCCGGTTGGCCAGCGGCGCGTAGATCTCCATCGTCTCGCGGGCGATCCGCTGGCGCTTGTCGCCGGGCATGTGCTCGAGCGTGCGCATGTTGTCGAGCCGGTCGGCGAGCTTGACCAGCAGCACGCGGATGTCCTGGCTCATCGCCAGGAGCATCTTGCGGAAGCTCTCCGCCTGCTGCTCCTGGCGCGACAGGTACGGCACCTTGCCGAGCTTGGTGACGCCGTCGACGATGCCCGCGATCTCGCCGCCGAACTGCTCCGTCAGGTCGAACACCGAGAGGTCGCTGTCCTCGACCGCGTCGTGCAGCAGCGCCGCGATCACGCTGCTGGTGTCGAGGCCGAGGCGGGCGATCGTCTCCGCGACGCGCAGCGGGTGGGTCAGGTACGGCTCGCCGCTCTTGCGCACCTGGCCGGCGTGGCAGCGCTCCGCCAGCGCGAACGCCTTCTCGACCTGGCTCGTGTCGCCGACGCCGTGGTCGCGCAGCTCGGCCAGCAGGGTGGCGGCGCTCGGCTCGGCCGGCCGTTCACAGGCGACGTCGGTCACGCGCCCTCCTTGCCGCGGGCGATGCTCAGCACCTGTTGCCCCGACAGCACCGCCTCGGCGGCGCCGCGCTGGCGCGCGCAGCGTTGCGTCTCGGCGATGTAGATCGCCCGCAGCGCCGCGTACGCGCGGTCGAGGTCGTCGTTGACGATCACGTAGTCGTACTCGCCGTAGTGACTGAGCTCGTCGCGGGCGACCCGGAGGCGGCGCTCGATGACCTCGGGCGCGTCGGTGTTGCGCGCCTCGAGCCGGCGCTGCAGCTCGCCGAGCGACGGCGGCAGGATGAACACCAGCACCACGTCGTGCGGGAAGGCGCGCCGCAGCTGGCGGCCGCCCTGGAAGTCGATGTCGAACAGCAGGTCGGTGCCGCTCGCCAGCGCGTCGCGGACCAGCGCCGCCGAGGTGCCGTAGTTGTTGCCGTGGACCAGCGCGTACTCGGCGAACTCGTCGCGCGCGACCATCGCCGTGAAGTCGTCGCGGTCGACGAAGAAGTACTCGCGCCCGTGGACCTCGCCGGGGCGCGGCGGCCGCGTGGTGTACGACACGCTGAACCGGATCTGCGGGAACTCCTCCCTCAGGCGCCGGCAGAGGGTCGTCTTCCCGGCTCCAGAAGGACTTGAAACAACAAGCAGCAAGCCTTTGTAATCACTCGACATTCTGTACCTGCTCACGGATGCGTTCCACATCTCCCTTGGCGGCGATGACGAGCGCGGAGCCGGCGTGGCTCGTGATCTTGCTACCGATCGTGGTCAGCTCGCGGAACAGCTCTTGCGCCAGAAAATCCAGGACCTTGCCCTGCCCGACCTGGGCCGGGGCGTCGAGCGTGGCGCGGAGCTGGCCGAGGTGGCTGTCGATCCGCGCGAGCTCCTCTTCAATGTCCCCGCGCTGGACCAGCGCGGCAACCTCCTGGGCGACCCGCTCCGGCGCCGGCGGACTCACGCCGGCCTTCTCACACAGCGCGCTCACCCGCTCGCGCAGGCGCGTCAACAGGCGCTCGGACTCGCCGGCGCGCGCCGACTGCAGCGCCGCCGCGTGGCCTTGCAGCGCGCCCGCGAGCTCGCGCAGCGCCGCCTCGAGGGCCGCGCCCTCCTGCTCGCGCATGGAACACAGGGCGTCGAGCGCGAGGTCGACGAGCCCGTCGAGCTCGGCCGGCGCGCTGGTCGGGGCCTCGCCCGCGCCGACGCTGCGGGCCGCGAGCAGACGCAGCACGTCGAGCGCGGTGAACGGCGCCAGCGCCCCGCTGCCGAGGTGCTGCGCGTGGACCTCGATCTGCCGCGCCTGAGTCAGGACCTCGGCGACCCGCTCGAGCTCCGCGGGTCCGAGCGCCGCGGCCCCGAGCGCCGCTTGCAGGTGCACGTAGACATCGACGCGGCCGCGTCGCAGCCGCGCCTCGATCTTGCGTCGCAGCGCGTGTTCGGCCGCCGCGCCGAACGGCTGGCGGATCTTCACCTCGAGGAAGCGCTGGTTGACGGAGCGGAGCTCGACCCCGAGCCGCATCGGTTGTCCGGCGATCTCGGTGACACAGCTCGTCGCGCCGAACCCTGTCATGCTGCGAAGCGGCACCTCTGCTCACTATCGCCTCCGCGGCCCCCGCCGCAAGTTGTGGGAGCGCCGGGGCGGCGCCCACCGACGCGTCGGTGTGCCGCGGATCGCCGACAGGCCCGCGCAGGGGGCTACCGCGGGGGGCGCCCGAGCGCCTATGCTCCTGCCGGCGCATGGTCCGAGCTCGCGAGATCCCCCCGTGGGCCCTGCTGTCCCTCCTCGTCGGGGGCCTCGCGCTCCCGGCTCGCGCCGCCGGTCCGAATGCGTCGCCGGATCCGGGCGGCCCTGCGGAGGGCCCCGTCGTGACGTCCGCGGCCCCCGCCGCCCCGGCGCCTGCTCCGTCGCGTCCGCCGTATCCGCGGCTCAGCGAGCGCGATCCGGTGCGGCGATGGGCGCTCGGCATCGAGGGCGTCGGCATGCAGATCCCGCCGTTGCGCCCGCGGGTCGTCGATCTCGACCCGCGCTACCTCGGCAACTCGGTCGCGGCCGGCGGCGTCGGCGCGCTCGGGCGCGTCCGCGTTCGTCCGCCGATCGCCCTCGAGATCGCCGTGCGCTCCGGCTCCGTGCGCTACCGCAGCGAGAACGACCTCATCTCGCAGGATCTCGTGCTCGCCGAGTTCGGCGCCCTGCTCTTCCTCGCCCGCGGCGACATCGGCCACTTCGCCCTCGACGCCGGCGTCGGCGGCCTCGCGCACGCCATCCGCTACGAGCTGGAGGGCGGGCGGACGGGCGCCCAGATCGTCGGCGCGTTCACCGTCCGGGTCGGCGCCGACCTCGAGCTGCTGCTCGGCCGGATCGCCCTGACCTTCTCGCTGCGCGGCTACGGCGTCATCACCGACCTCGCGCGCACCCGCGCCACCGGCCCGCTGTTCGCCGGCGAGAGCGCCGCGCTGCGCCAGGCCCCGCTGCCGCGCCACCAGACCCACCTGCTCGGGTCAGCTGGTCTTTTGTACAGGTTCTAAACGACATTCACCGGCGGACATGCCCCATCGAGCATGTCGCAAAGGCCATCAACGCGCGGTCTGCTCGGCCTCGCGCTCGAAGCGGGCGAACATCTTCTCGATCCCGCGGTAGCGCGGGCCGGCCTCGTCGTCGTGCTGGGCGGCGCCGGCGTTCGGGGCGGTCGGGAACAGGAGGTGAAGGAACAGGATCCAGGTCGCCATTTGCTTGCGCTCCTCGTGTTGACCCGCTAGTAGCAGCGTGTCGCACCCGCCTCAACAATTCGGCAATTCGGCGTGAAACGGATGCAGGAGCGCGAATTGGCCGGCAATTCGCGGTCCCGACGCGCCCCTCGAGATCCGCGTCCGCGGATCTCGAGTCACGCCGCGAGCGTGGCGCTCACGGCTCGCGGATCCACGAGTCGTCCTGGCGACCGGGCATGAAGCCGAGGCGGTCGAGGCGCGGCAGGTCGTCGACGAACACCACCCCCGTCAGCGTGCGCGCCAGCAGCGTCACCGCCAGCGGCGCGTGCAGCACGATCGCCGGCCGCAGCTCCGCGAGCCGCGTGGCGATCGCCTGCTTCGCGCGGTCGCGGTCCGCACGCGTGAGCGCCGAGCGGTAGGTGTCGATCGCCGCGTCGAGCGTCTGGTCGGCCACCCCGGTCAGGTTGTGCGCGCCGCGGCTGTGGAACCACGGGTACAGGTCGACGTCGCTGCCCGACGCCAGGCGGGCCAGGGCCACGCTGAACTTGCCGGTGCGCAGCAGGTTCGCCTGTACATAAGGCCAGCTCGCCGTCACGCTCGGCGCCTGCACCCCGAGCAGCTTCCACGCCCCCCGCAGCGCGCGGGCGACCCCCGTCGCCAGGCCCGGGCTCGCGTCCCACGTCAGCGGCAGGCGCAGCAACGCCCCCTGGCGCCGCCGCACGCCGCGCTCGTGGACCCACCCGAGCTCGTTCAGGAGCGCGTCCGCGGCCGCGCGGCCGCTCGCATCGGCCGTCACCGAGGGCGGCGCCGCCAGCGGTCCGAGCCCCGCCTCGGCGTCGCGGCCCTCGGCGAGCGCCACCAGGTCGATCGGCGCCGGCGCGTGCAGGTCGACCGGCGCCGTCACCGGCAGCCCCGACAGGCCGTAGACCTGCAGCGCCAGCTCGCCGCGCGGCGCCGCCAGCTCGAGCGCCGCCCGCATGCGCGGCCCCGACTGCGGGCCTTCCCGCAGGTTAAAGAGGAGCAGATCGAAGCGCGCCGGGCTGACCAGGTACGCCGAGAAGCGGGCCGCCATCGCCGGCTTCGAGAGCTCCTTCGGCACGTGGATCGGCGCGACCTCGGCGAGCACGTGGACCTCCGCGCGGCGCAGGGCCGTCAGCGCCGCCGCCCCGTCGTCGATCGCGCGCAGCACCACGCGCCCGGCCAGCCCCGGCGCCTTGCTCGTGCGCTCGAGCATCAGGTGGACGTCGTCGCCGGCGACGAAGCGGAACGGCCCCGAGCCGATCGGATGGTCGGGCCGGGCCACCCGCCCGCGCGGCACGATCTTGATCGCCGCGATCTTCTCGAGCGCGAGTGGGTCGTCGTGCTCGAACACCAGCCGCAGCCACCGACTCGAGCTGTCCTTCGGGCCATTCGGCGGTCCGTCCGCCGGCATCACCGCGCGCAGCCCGTCGAGCCCGTGGCGCTGGCGGAGCCCTTGCCCGCGCGTGCCCAACCACTGGCCGACGCTGAGGAGCGCGTCCTCGCGCGTCACCGGCGAGCCGTCGTGGAACTGCGCGCCCTCACGCAGGCGGCACACCACGCCACGGCTCGCGGGGTCGCGATCGACCTCGCAGCGGTCGGCGAGCGCCATCTCGACCCAGGGGGCCCGGTCCCCCTGGCGTCGGACCAGGCCCTCGAACAGCAAGTCGTCGACCACGCGCTGGCCCCACGGATCGAGCTCCGAGAACGGGTCCAGGCTCGCCGGCAGGCGGCGCACCGCGACCACCACCGTATCCTCCGCGGACGGCGAGATCACCGGGGTTTGCGGGCGGACTTCGCTCGGACCCTCGGCGGGCACGACCTCTGCCGGCGCGCTGCCGCAGGCGCACGCGAGCGCGAGGGACGCTCCGGCCAGCGATCGCCGGATCGCCGGCCCGACCGGCCCTCGTGGTCTCCGGCGGGGGACCGGGAGAAGGGCCGCCAGTCGCGCCCGGGCGTCGCTCCGCGTCTGCACCCCCATCGTCTACCAAACGGCCCGAGCACTTGAAACTACGCGCGTGCGCGTGATACAGCCAGATCGTCGGTCTTCCCCCGCGGGAAGGCTCGGAGGACGACGCTCCCGATGATGCGCTCTGCTTCTACGCTCCTGATCACGACCGCACTCTGCATGGCTCCATGGGGCTGCGGAGGCGAGCCGGCCCCCAAGGTCAAGAAGTCCCAGGAGGACGAGGGACCATCGGCGGCGGACAACGTCAAGTTCGAACTCCCCCCGCCGCCCGACTTCGATGAAGGCAAAGTTGCGGAGAAGTGGGAGGACGGCGCCTGGTCGATCTACGGCCTTCGGAAGGACCTCGAGGAGAACGTCAAGGTCGGCGACGCCGGCCAGGAGATCGAGCTCAAGGGCTTCGTCCAGGACATCTACGAGCCGCCGGTGTGTCCCGCGGGCGAGAAGTGCCCGGTCGGCAAGCAGCCGCACATCTGGATCACGGACAAGGCCGACGAGAAGGGCAAGAAGCGGGCGATGATGGTCGTCGGCTACCGCTTCACGATCCCCGACTACGACGCCAAGCGGTGGGAGAAGGTCCCCGACGTCGTGTTCGAGAAGGGCAAGCAGTACACCTTCAAGGGCAAGTTCAAGCGCTTCTCGGATCAAGGCTTCGCCGACGCCCGCGGTCTGCTCGACTTCACCTATTACAAGGCGATCGACCCGACCACCGGCACCGAGGGCTGGATCGCGCCGAAGGCGGCCGCCTGGCACCCGATCGAGCTGCTGCGGGTCGAGGAGGAGCAGCGCAAGCTGGTCGAGAAGGTCAACAAGGGCGCGAAGAAGGGCAAGTGAGGCTCGCCATGCACAAGATCTTCCTGTCCTCGATCTTCACCTTCGGCCTCGCCTTCGCTCTCGGCGCCTGCACCGCGCCCGAGGTCGAGTCGTGCGAGAACTTCAAGGAGACCCGCGACGCCTGCGAGGGGATGAACGGCAACGAAGAGGAGCCGGCCAACTACGACCTCTGCAACAACGTCGACCCCGAGTGCAAGGAGTTCTACGACTGCGCCGCGCAGCAGGAGTGCAAGGAGATCGGCGGCGTGTTCCGCCTCGACTACTCCAAGGTCTGCACGATGCCCGAGGACAAGGAGTGCACCGACGCCGACCTCCGCCCCTGAGCGGACCCGGACGCCCTGCACCCCTCGCACAGGCCGCGAAGGCGCCCACCCGGCGCCTCCGCGGCCTTCGCCGTTTCAGTCCTCGAGGACATGCCTGATCGGACATGTCTCCGTCGCAAGGCGCTGCCCGCCTGCGACCTGTGAGCAGCGATCCACCTGCTCGCGGCCGCCGAGCTCTCACGCTCGCGCCGCGGTGACATCGCGGGCAGCTCGATCGCTCCCGCGCCGGCCCTCGTGGCCCGGTCGCCGTGTCGCACGCCCTCGTCGCCGTGACATCGCGGCAGCTCGATCGCTCCCGCGCCGCCTCGGCCCTCGTGGCCCGGTCGTCGTCTCCGACGCCCTCGTCGCGGAGCACATCCCGGCCGTTCGGCGAGCGCCGCGGCGCTCGCCCATCACGGCGACTCATCCGGCGCCGCGGGCGGCCCGCCTGCGTAGAACCAGTCTTGCCCGCGCAGGCGGACCCATCCTGGCGCCCCGTCGCTCGTCGGCCCGACCTCGACCGTGATCGCCGCCGCGCCCGGGCGCTGGATCTTCGCCACCACCGGCTCGCCGCGGGGCTCGCCGCGCGTCAGCTTCGCCGAGCGGAACGCCTCCCAGCCAGGTACCCCGGCCAGCAGCTCCGGATCGCCGGATCCCGACCACACGCTGTCCTCGACCGCGTCGCGCACCAGCGTCGCCGTACGTGTCCCCAAGGACAGCTCCACCCGCCGCGCCTGCCCGAGCCAGAACCGCAGCGGATCGTTGTAGAGCAGGTCGTCGGCCAGCGCGCCGCAGGTCGACGGCGGCAGCACGGCCGCGCGCGGCTGGCCCGGCACGTGGCCGACGCAGTCCGCGTGCAGCTCGAGCGCCGCCGCCTCGCTGCCGGTCCGCTCGGCGCGGATCGTCCGCAGCGGCGCCGTCACCGGGCGATCCGTCCACGCCTCCGCGCGCGCCGACTGCAGCGCCGCGAGCATCGCTTCGAGTCGGACCTCGTCGAGGGCCGCCGCTCCGTCCGGGTGGACCGGCGCGTCCAGGCGCCACACCCCGAGGTCGAGGCGCACGCTCTGGCGCACCCCGTCGCTCCCGCGGCCCGGCAGGATCTCGAGCTCGCGCACTTCACCTGACCCGAAGGACAGCAGCTTGCGCTCGCCGAACGTCTCGCGGGAAAACGCCAGCGCCAGCGGCTCGCGGCGCGTCACTACCAGCGGCGGCGCCTCGTCGCGCCGGCACGCCAGCGGCGCCCCCTCGGCCGGCCCGCAGCGCAGGCGCAGGTGCTGGCTGCTGTCCGTCTCCACCGTCAGGTCGACCTCCGGCCGGAACCCCGTGAGCGGCTGCGGCGGCACCTCGACCGGCGCCTGCTGCAGCGTCGTCCACCAGCGGAACACCTCCGGCTCCGCCACCTCGTGCAGCGCCCCGTCCTCCTCGACCACCCAGCCGCCGCCGAGCCGCCGCAGCCGCCGCCGCGCCGGCGCCTCCTGTTGCACCGCCAGCACGCGCCCGTACGCGTAGGGCGCCAGCTGCGGCTCCACCAGCCCGCCGTCGGGGTCGTCGATCGGCCACGGCGCGTCGATGTCCGCGTCCACGCACCCGCGCGCCCCCGCCCCGCGGTCGGCCACCCGGCGCTCCGGCTCGCCCGGGCACGGCCCTCCGAGCCGGACCTCCCAGCGCCTGCCCGATCGGTCCTGTACATCGAGCCATGGCGCAACGGACAGCTGGGCCGCCTCCGCCGGCGCCGGCTCGAACTCCGCCGCCACCACCCGATCCAGCCGCAGCGCCACCGCCGGCTCGGACAGCAGGTGCGGCGACGCCCCGCTCACCACCCGCCACAGCCCGTCGGCCCCGCGCGCCAGCTCGAGCGGACCGAGCCGCACCGCCGCCGCCTCGCTCGCCTCGATCGGCAGCAGCCGCCGCGACACCCACGCCGAGGTCGGCTGATTCAGCGCCGCTGCCAGCTCCGGCTCGACCACCCACGCCCCTGCGCCGGCGATGACGCCGAGGACTCCGACCCCGTCGCTCGCGTCGCCGTGCAGCGTCACCGCCGCGCGTCGGCCCTCGACCTCGACCGCGATCTCCCCGCGCACCGGCCCCAGCGGGCTGTCCTCGGCCACCGCGCGCAGCGTCGTCGCCATCCGCAGCGAGCTCCACAGCCCTGTCAGCGCCTCCGCGTCCGCCGGCCCGAGCGGCTGCTCGCCCGCGAACACCGCGTGGAACCCGTTGTCCGCCGGCGCGAGCGTCACCGCCGCCCGCCCGGCCGGCGCCAGGGTGATCGTCGCCCGCCCCTGCTCCGCCTCGGACAGCCCGGGGAACACGCGCCGGGCCGCCGACTGTGCGCTGTAGATCATCGGCGCCGCCGGCCCGCCCGCCCACGGATCGAAGCGCACCAGCGCCGCGCTGGCGATCGCCGCCGCGGCCAGCCCCAGCGTCAGCGCCCGCGGCCGCCACGAGGCTGCGCGAGAGAGCATGTCCTTCACGGC
>NZ_JAIRAU010000053.1 GCF_020073745.1 Nannocystis pusilla | reverse complement strand
GGCTCTCGTCGAGCGGCTCGAAGTTGAGGCGACGCGAGACCCAGGCGAGCTCGGCGACCTCGCCCCAGGCGCCGCGCAGCAGCTCGAGCACGACCTCGGCGCCGGTCTGTCCGCCGCCGACCACGGCGACGCGCGCTCCTTGCAGGTGCAGCGGCCGCGCGAGGATGTCGATCGCGTGGAAGCACTTCGGCCCGAGGTGGGCCCGCGCGCACTCGGGCACGGCCGGGACGCGACCTGTCCCGAGGACCACGTGACGCGCGAGCGTGCGGCCGTGGTCGTGGCGCAGCTCGAAGCCGCCGGGCACGCTGCGGACGTCGCGGACCTCGAGGCCGAAGCGCAGCGACGACAGCCGGCCGGCGACCCACCCGAGGTAGTCGGCGAACTCGAGCCGCTCGATGGCGGAGCTCTCGGCGGCCAGGAACGCGTGGAAGCGGCCGTGCTCGACCAGGTAGTTGATGAAGGAGTGGGGGCTGGTCGGGCTGACCGCGGTCACGAGGTCCTTCAAGAAGGACGTTTGCATGCGCGACCCGGGGAACAGGAGGCCCGGGTGCCAGGCGAACCGCTCGCGCCGCTCGAAGAAGCGGGTGCGCAGCTCCGGCAGATCGTCGGCGAGCGCCGCGATGCTGAGGTTGAAGGGCCCGATGCCCACCCCCGCGAGATCGATCTCATCGTTCATCGTCCACCTCCCATACCAACGGGTTTCGCAGCGGCGGACCGAGCGCGGGCAGCGGGCGCGAGGCGCCGCCGCCGTGGCCGATCCGCAGGCGGGCGCGGTTGAGGCAGATCCGCTCCATCTCGGGGCGGAACAGGTCGAAGCGCGCCGTCGCCTCGCTGGGTCGTGACTCGCAGTAGTCGCGCAGCGCCCGGCCGAGCAGGCGCAGGAACTCGCGCTCGCGCAGGCCGAAGCCGCGCTCGACCAGCGGCGCGACGAAGCGCAGCACGCTGACGAAGTAGCCGGTGTAGAGGTCGTGCACGATCTGCCCGGCCGGCAGGGCCTTGAGGCGGGCCAGCGCGGGCTCGTGATCGAAGCGGTCGTCGTCGACGCGGCGGACGTCGCCGTGGACGTCGCGCAGGAGGATCGCCGCCGGCAGGCCGCGGCGCAGCACGAGGCCGAGGTTCTGCCCGTGGGCGATCACGCCGATGCCGTGGCGGCACAGCAGGTGGTAGAGCGGCACGGCGGTGCGCTCGAACAGCGCGGTCAGCCAGGCCGCGACCGTGACGCCGCTCTGCTCGACCCACGTGCGCAGCAGCGGCTCGCCGGCGAGGTCGGTCTGCTGCAGCGCGGCGGCCGGGACCTCCTGCGCGTCGGGGCCGATCCGCGCCGGGCCGCTCTCGCGCCACAGGGCACCCAGCTGCTCGCGCAGGCGGTACGGCGCGGCGCCGAGCGACTCGAACGCGGGCTGCGGGACGTGCACGCCGCCGAGGTCGCCGAGCACGTGCACGCCGTGCAGCAGCGGATCGGCGGCGACGCGGCGGCCCAGCGCGGCGCCGATGTCGACGCCGTGCTCGACGTGCTCGCCGGGCAGGCCGCGCCAGCACGAGGTGTTGAGGATCGTCAGCGCGAGCTTGACGTCGGCGCGCTCCGGCCGGCTCGTGTCGGCGAGGGTGCGGATCGACAGGCGCGGGGCGTAGCGGTCGCCGAACTGGCCGAGCGAGACGATCGCGCCGCGGGCGAGGTGCTCGACGTACTGCGCGGCGAGGTGGCGCTGCCACTGCCACGGGTGCACCGGCACGAGCACGCCGTCGCCGGCGAGGCCGGGGGCGCGCGCGTGCAGCTGCTCGTGCAGGCGCGCGCGGGCGTCGGCGTCGCAGCTCTCGTCGACGAGCTGCCGGCGGCCGGGTCCGGCCTGGCCGCTGCAGCGCGCCAGCTCGGGGGCGACGACCAGCCAGTGCAGCTGCACGCGGGCGGCCGCCTCGGGGGCGAAGCGGGCGAGGTCGTCGGTGCCCCAGCCGACGCGGCCGCGGTGGGCGAGCAGCTTGGGGTGACCGTCGAGGTGCTGCTCGAGCGCGGCGCCCGAGAGCGCGGCGAGCTGCGAGGCGGGGAGGTTCGTCAGGCGCGCGCACTGGCCGGCCTCGGCGAGGACGCTGTTGTGCAGCTCCTCGATGAACTCGGCCAGCACCTCGGGCGCGACGCCGAGCTCGGCGCGCGCGTCGAGGATCAGCTGCACCGGCGAGTCGGCCGGCTCGGCCGGCCCGTCGCCGACGCGCCGCTCGATGCCCTCGGGCTCGACGTGCAGCCCGCCCCACGCGCTCGGCCGGGCGGAGAATCGATAAGATGTCCGATCGGCCAGGTCGAGGGCGTAGCGGCCGTCGCCGAGCGGGCGCGGGTGCAGCAGGCACTCGAACGCGAGTTCGCCGAGCGCCTGGGCCAGGCGGCGCCGGCCGGCCAGTCGGGCGTGGTCGCGCCACTCGGGTGTCTCGCCTGCGTGCACGGTCAGCCCTCGAAGGTGGCGAAGAAGCGCTCGCGGGTGAGCACCATCAGGACGGCGGTCTTGTGCGGGAAGCGGACCTCGCCCCACTCCTCCCACGGGGTGCTGTTGGCCCAGTTGCGCACGCGGGCCTGGTCGACGCGCGGCTCGCCGACCAGCCGCTGCGTGCGCGGGTCGTCGAGGAACAGGAAGTGCGCCATCGACAGGAACCACTGCCGGCCCCAGCCGCGGTGACGCACCTCGGGGTCGCCGATCGCCATGTGGAAGCCGCGGTCGAAGTCGTCGGCGGCGTAGTGCGGGCCGAGTCGATCCTCGCGGGCCCAGTAGATCTCGTAGTAGGCGAACGGGCGCCCGTCGAAGCAGCCGATCGCGGGGATCGTGTGCGGGTCGGCGAGGCGCTGGTCGATGTAGTCGACCAGCTGCGCGCGCGGCCACGCCTGCTCCCAGAATTGAGCGACGACGGGGTCGTTCATCCACGCGCAGAAGATGTCGAGGTCGCGCGCGGGGTCGAAGCGGTGCAGGCTGAAGGTGCGGTCGATCGCCGCGCAGTGGCGGCGGTACAGCAGCGAGGCGCCGTCGTCGTGGCGGCGCGGGTGATCGATCGCGCCGGTATGCGTGCGCTCGGTCGCCGACGGCTGGGCCTCGCCGCGGTGGTGCCACAGCGGGCGCTGGTAGAACGCCTCGCGGGCGGTGACCTCTCGCCTGTCCTTGTGGACATGCACGAGGTGACGCAGGCCGGGGCGGCCGGTGAACAGGCGGTCGCTCAGCAGGTCGCGTGGGCCGTCGCCGTCGTGCCAGGCGATCGTGGCGCGCTCGTCGGCGAGGGTGAGGGTGAAGGGGGCGCCTTCGACGTGGCCGGAGAATCGAGAATGGTCGAGGGGCTCGAGCGCGACGTGGGACTCGACGGCGAAGGTCGCGGCGCGCCCGGAGGTCGGGGCGGGCAGGTCGACGGGCGGGCGGTGCAGCGGGTTCGCCATCGGGCGGTAGATCGTCAGCGGATCGGCGAGCGAGACCTCGTCGACGCCGCTGGCGAAGCAGCGCGCGTTGGCCTTGGTCCACAGCGTCGGCGACTGCAGCAGGTAGTCGATCCCGCGCGGGTCGGCGGGCCCCTGCGCGCGCAGGTCGAGCAGGCAGGCGCGCAGGTGCTCGAGCAGCAGGCCCTGGTCGAGGCCGGGGATCATCGCCAGCGAGGCGATCGTGTTGAAGACGCCGTTGATGACGACCGAGTAGGCCCACACGCGCTCGGCCATCGGCGAGCGGAACACCGCCCGCTCGAGGCCGGGGACGCGCTCGCCGTGGCGACGCAGGGCGAGCTCGGTGTAGGCGGTGCCCTGGGCGTCGCGGAACCACGCGCGCGCGGGCATGAGGCCGTCGTCGTCGAGGCCGACGACGAGGTTCTGCTGGTGCGCGCTGAGCAGCAGGCCGAGCTCGGCCTGCGCCGCGACGATCGGCGCGAACACCTTTATTAAAAATCGCGAGAACCACTGCTCGGCGAGGGCGATCGGGCGGAGGCCGCGGTCGTGGGCGGCTCGCTCGAGGCGCAGGGCGAGGCGGCTGCGGCCGCTGCGGGGGTCGTCCTGCAGCAGGGTGGCCAGCATCTCGGCGGGGGCGTCGGCGCCGAAGGGGTTGTCGCGGAGGGCGATGAAGCTGACCGAAGGGCCAGGTTGACCGGCGTCGCCGCGCAGGCCGAAGTAGGCCGGCTCGCGCAGGATGTGAAAGTCGGGGTGGCGCGGCAGCGGGACGGCGGCGTCGCCGAGGACGCGGCCGAGCAAGAGGCCGCGCTCGAGCTCGGCCAGCGAGAGGGTGCGCCGCGAGTTGGTCAGGCGGACCGGCAGCGACAGCTTGAGCATGAACGGCGCGCCCTCGGCGTGGAGGGTGCGCAGCGACGAGGTCACCGACCAGGCGCGGCCGCACGGGCCGAGCGGGCGCAGGCTGCCGCGGTGGAGGGCGTCGGGGAGCGACGGCTCGGCCAGCAGGGCGCGGTGCTGCAGCGGGTGCAAGGGGAGGAGCGCGAACTCGGGGCCGAGCGCGGCGGCTTGCTCGGCCCACGCGGGGTCGCTGGCGATCAGCCGGTCGAGCAGCGAGGCCTCGCCGCCGTGCAGCAGGCGCTCGCGCGCGACGGCCCACAGGTGCAGCGGGGTGCGGCCGCGGAGCTCGGGCACGAGGGCGTCGTCGCCGGTCTCGAGGCCCTCGCGCAGGCGCGGGGCCGGGTGCACCGAGTGGCCGAGGAGCAGGCCCTGCTCGGCGGCGATGAAGCCGAGCCGGCCGGTGAAGAGTTCGTCGAGGTCGCCGGCGCGGGCGGCGAGGGTCGACTCGAGGTTGGCCGCGCTGGCGCGCACGCGGGCGACGAAGCGATCGAGACCTGGCCCCGAAGACAGGCCGAGCGCGGCGGCGACGGCTGGCTCTTCGACCAGGCGGGAGATCAGCGTCGCGGTCGGGAGGGGCTCCACGCGGCCGTCGGCGTCGCGCCAGCGGGCCTGGCCGGCGGCGACGCGACCGACGCCTGCGGGTCGGGCGAGCGGCACCTCGACGGCGCCGCCCTGGGCCGGCATGGCCAGCGTCAAGCACTCGCGGCCGGGGGCGCGGGTCACAGTCCAGCCGTCGAGCTCGCGCAGCAGGGCGCTGAGCAGGGCCCGGCTGGCCGGCTCGAAGGCGGCGACGTCGCGGGCGCCGAGCGGCGTATGGTCTGCTGCGCGAGTGGTCATGGCTCACTCCGCGATCACGCAGGCGCCGACGTGGGCTTGCTCGAGGTCGGTGGCGCCGATCGCCTGGCAGGTGGCGCCCATGTCCTTGGCGGCGCAGCTGTTGTCGGGGCTGTCGGTGTCGCAGTAGTCGGTGCAGCAGTACGAGTCGGGCGCGCAGCCGACGACCCGCTGCGAGCAGTGCAGGCCGGGGGCGCAGCTGATCGCGGTCTCGCACGCCTCGCCGATGGCCGCGCCGTCGGCTCCCTGCGGGAAGCACACGAAGCCCTCGGGCTCGCGGAAGATGCAGGCCTCGTCGGCGGTGCAGCCGATCGCCAGCAGCGGGTCGCAGATCGGGGCGCACACCGGCAGCGAGCCGATACCGACGCAGCGCTGGTCGTTGTCGCAGACGTCGCCGACGCACAGCGGGTAGCACAGGCCCTCCCACGACGCGCCGGTGGTGTCGAACGAGCCGATGCACCACGAGTCCTCGTCGCAGCTGTCGGTGCCGGTGATCACGCCGTCGTGCGTGCACGTCTCGCCGGGGTGGTCGTCGCCCTGCACCGGCAGGCACACGAACTCCCAGTCGGCGGCGCCGCGCCTCAGGACGCACTTGAAGCCGTCGGGGCAGTCCTGCAGGTCGGCCTGACACTGGGCCTCGCCCGGGTCCGAGGTGCCGCCGGTGGTCGGCGCGGCGGTGCTGGCGTCGCTCGCGTCGGTGCTCGCCGCGGCGCTCGTGCCCGTGCTCGCGCCGGTGCTCGGGTCGCCCGCGGTCGCGGCGTCGCCGGTGTCGTCGGCCGGCGCGTTCGTGGTGCCGCACGCGAGCACGCACGCCGCGGAGAGCAGGGCGCCGAGAGAGAATCGCCACGTCGTTCGCATGCCAGGGAAGGTACGGTTAAAGGAAAATGACTTTCAAAATTAATCGGAACTGCGTTGGAGAGAGAATTCTCAGGGTGTTTGCGCCACAGTAGTAGGATTTTGATTTTCAGAATCGCACCGCGAGCGCGAACTCCGTCGCGCCCGTCGCCGCGGCGTCACACCGCGCCGGCAGGAGTTCGTGATGGTCGCGTCGGCGAGCGGCATGAATGAAGAGGCATGTCGCTGGCAGCCTCGATCGAGGTCTGCGTCGATGTCGCGACGCGGTCGATGCGCGTGGTCCACTCCGAGCGCGTGAGGCACGCGAGCCGTGTCTCGCGGGATCGCCTCACGCGAGGGGCTCGCGGCTCAGGCGGACAACGGCGGGCGCAGCTCGAAGCGGTGCAGCGCGTGCGAGCGCAGGACCTCGGGCTTGCGCGCGCGCAGGTAGGAGAAGGCGAGGCGGTGCTTGAGCGGCACGCGGCTGCGCAGCTCGGCCGGGAGGTCGAGCATGGTGAGCGAGTCGAGGCAGCGGTGGCGGCCCCAGGCCTCGATCGTGCGCGGGTCGTCGCAGCCCCACACGAACGGGGCGCGGTAGGTCTGCATCATCGGCCGCGCCTGGCTGGCGATCGCCCGCCGGGTCACGGTGTCGAGCACGAACTGACTGCCGGGGTAGGCGGCCGCGATCGCGTTGAGGCCGCGCCGCACTGTCTCTTCGGTCAGGTAGACGAGCACGGCCTCGGCGATGAACAGGAACGGGCCGTCGCCGGCCGGGCCGAGCTGGGCCAGCCAGTCGTCGTCGCCGAACGCGCCGACGACCATGCGCCGCCGCGCGGTGTCGGCGAAGAAGCGCCGCCGCAGCGCCAGCGAGTCGGGCAGGTCGACGTCGAACCACCGCAGCGCGCCGTTGTCGACCCGCTCGAAGCGGGTGTTGAGCCCGGTCCCGATCTCGACGACCGTGCCCCCGGGGTGCATCCGCAGGAACTCCTGGACCCACCGGTCGATCATGACGGTGCGCAAACATGCTCGAAAGGCCAGGTCGCGCTGGGACGCGAAGCGCCGCTCGAAGTCGTAGTCGAGCTGGGCGACGATCTCCTGCGCCCGCGGGTCGCGGAGGATCGGCCGCCGCCGTCCGGTCTCGATCGCCCGACACCACAGCGGGATCATGAGCGTCTCGCTGACGTCGCCGAGGGCTACCTGTTGTTTGTTCGTCATGAGCGCCGTTCATAGTGAATATGACTTTCAATGTCAAAAATGAGCCAGCGCACGTCGGAGGCGCGCTTTTACGGCCGTCTGCCGAGCGAGATCGCGCGCGCCCGGGTCGAACCCCTTACGAGGCCGCAGGGGGAATTTCTCGCGGCGTTCGGCCGCAGATTGCCGGCTGGTCTTTACGACCTGGCGTGAGGAGCATGTGCGTGAAGACAGCTCGCCGGCAGGTCGGTCGAGCGCTCGAGCGCGCGAACTCGGCGAGCGCCGGAGCGCGCGCGGGCCCGCGGTCGCCGGCCGCGGTGCGGGCACCTGCGCGCGCGGCCGACATGCGCCTGCCTGGACAAGCCCGGGCGGCGCCGCGACACTGGGAGACCGCCATGAATTACCCGGTCCGCGTCGCGCTCCTGTCTGTCCTCGCTGCTCCGCTCTCGCTGCTCGCCTGCGGCTCCGGCGGCTCGGAATCCACCGACACGGCCGCGGTGTCCGACGCCTCGACGGCGCCGACGCTCACGGCGGGCACGACGAGCAGCACCGGCGACAGCGAGACGGGCGAGCCGACCGAGACCACGCTCGGCACCGGCGACGCCAGCACGACGACGACGACGGGCCCGACCACCGAGGCGCTGCCGACCACCGACGCGACGACGACGACGACGACGACGAGCACGACCGACGCGACGACGACGACGACGACGGACACGACGACGACGGACACGACCGGCGGCAACCCGCTGTGGGACACGCCGAACCTCTGGTACGCGGTGGAGAACCACCTCATGTACATCGAGATCGATCCGGCCGACGGCGCGGTGGTCCAGCTCGTCCGCAACGATCTGGTGTCCGACACGCCGCTCGTGTTCGGCCAGAACGGGCTGACGATGCTCGAGGACGGCTCGCTGATCGGCTCGCGCGAGTCGGCCGAGGGGACCCAGATCTATCACATCCCCGCTCCGCCGACGACCGAGGACACGCCGGCGCAGGCGACCTTCCTCGGCATGGTGCCGAACGACGGCGACGGGCCGCCGCTGCGCATCGAGGCGCTCTACACCGACTGCGACGGCCGCGTGTACCTGATGGACACCGGCGAGGACGTGGGGAGCTCCGACGGCAACCGGCTGCTCCGCTTCACCGGCGCGTACCTGCAGGGCGACCTGGCGTTCGAGGTGATCACCGACCTGGAGAACGCGTCGGTGGGCGACATCGACGACCTGTCGCCGGGCATCGTCGACGGCGAGGTCAGCGACAGCCTCGGCTTCGCCATGGACTCCGACGATCTGTGGCAGATCGACTACACGACCGGCACCGGGCAGCTGCTGGCCAAGACCGACGGGACGTGGGGGGTGCACGCGCTCGGCGGGCCGCTGTTCGACGACCTGCAGCCGCGCCTCTACATCCTCAGCGCCGGCGACGACAACACGGGCGCGGAGCTGCGCCAGGTCGACCTCGACGGCTTCACCAACACCGAGCCGCTGATCGTCGGGCCGGACCTGGACCTGAACGGCGGCTACAACGGCTGGAGCGGCCTCGCCGGACCGCTCACCGAGTGCATGACGACGATCCCGGGTTGACGGCGCAGGCCGAGGCCTCGCAGCGCCGCCTGCGCTGGCGGCGGCGGCCTCGACCGTCGCTGCGTCCGTCGCCGGCGACCGGCCTCGGCCGCGTTCTTTTAATATGTCCTTCGGGACATAACAGTGCGGGGGACGAGCGGCCCCGGCCGTGGACCATCAATTGAGATGTCCTTCGGGATATGTCATGACCCTCGCGGCCGGGTCGAGCGGCCTCGGCGGCGATGGGTGAAGATGTCCTTCGGGACATGTCGGCGCGCTCACGCGGCGCCGAGCCAGGCGCGCCACGACTCGGGGACATCGTGGATCGGCAGGCGCTGGGCCAGGGTCAGCGGGGTCCACTTCGGCCGCGCGGGGCGGGTGCGCAGCGGCAGGCCGGCCTGTTCGGGGGTGCGGCCGCCCTTGCGGCGGTTGCAGGCGGCGCAGGCGGTGACGACGTTGGTCCACGTGGTCTTGCCGCCGTCGACGCGCGGGACCACGTGGTCGAGGGTCAGCTCGTGGTCGCTGTACTGGACGCCGCAGTACTGACAGCGGTGGTTGTCGCGGAGGTACACGTTCTTGCGCGAGAACCGGACCACCTGCGGACCCGGGCGCGCCGCGTGCAAGAGGCGGACGACCGAGGGGGTGGGGTAGCTGGCGCTGACCGTCCGGACCTCCCGCTCGTAGCTGGCGATGACCTCGACCTTGGCGAGGAAGCTCAGGCACAGGGCACGCCGCCACGAGATGACCTTGATCGGCAAAAAGCCGGGATCGAGGACCAGCGTGTGCATGGGGTTACCCATCCACGAGGCTAGCATGACCCGGAGGCGACGCGGCCACGGGCCCGTGACGGCTGCGACGCAGGCGCGCGGCGCCGCGCCGCGCCCGCGCGCGGGCGAAGGCGAGCGAGAGCCGCCGCGCCGGCGACGGGGCGGCGGAGCGCCGGAGCACCAGACCGATCGGACATGTCCGTTGCGACATGTGATGGGCGTGCGCGGGTCGGCGGTCGCCGCGACCTCGCGCGCCGACCCGGCTCCGTGCGGCCGGCTCGCCCCGGTGTCTGGAGCCCGCGACCTCCGAGCGGCCTCTGCGCGGGCCCCGCGGCGGGCCGAGCCGGGGAGTGGCGCACCGACGCGTCGGGGTGCTAACGGTCTTGCGTGCACTTCACCCCCGAGACCCTGGCCGCTGCGACCGGCGGACGACTCCTCCGCGCCGGTTCACGCGAGATCCGCGGCGCCTTCGTCGACAGCCGCGACCCCGTGCCCGGCGGCCTGTTCGTGCCGATCGTCGCCGCCCGCGACGGCCACGACTTCATCCCCGACGCGATCCGGGCCGGCGCGGCGGCGGTCCTGCAGGCGCCCTCGCGACCGATGCCCGACGACCCCACCGTCTCGGTGATCGAGGTCGCCGACACCTTCGCCGCCCTCACGCTGCTGGGCCGCGCCGCGCGCGACCGCTGCCGCGGACCGGTGGTGGCGATCTCCGGCAGCAACGGCAAGACGACCACGCGCGCGCTGGTCGAGGCGGTGCTGCGCAGCGCCCACGGGAGCGTGCTGGCGACCCGCGGCAACCTCAACAACCACCTCGGGGTGCCGCTGTCGCTGCTGGGCGGGCCCGACCACCCGGAGGCGATCGTGCTCGAGCTGGGGATGAGCGCGCCGGGGGAGAACGAGCGCCTGGCCGCGCTGGTGCGCCCGGACGTCGCGGTCATCACCAGCGTCGCGCTCGAGCACCTCGAGTTCATGGGCAGCCTCGAGGCGATCGCCGCCGCCGAGGCCGAGCCCCTGCGCCACGTCCGACCCGGCGGGGTCGCGGTGGTCCCCGACGACGAGCCGCTGCTCCCGCCGCACTTCCCACCTGGCCTTTCGATCCTGCGCTTCGGGGAAGGTTCGGAGTCGGCGGTGCGCATCGTCGGGGTCGAGCTCGACGAGCGCACCCACGCGACGCTGCGCCTGCGCCTGCGCGACGGCTCGGAGGAGGAGATCCGCCTGAGCCTGCGGGTGTTCGGGGCCCACAACGCCCGCAACGCGGCGGCGGCCCTGGCGGTGGGGATCCACCTGAACTGCCCGGTCGGGCCGATGATCGAGGCGCTCGAGGCGGTCCAGCCGGTCGGAGATCGCGGCCGGGTGCTCCACTTCGACGAGCACCACCTCCTCATCGCCGACAACTACAACGCCAACCCCGGGTCGGTCACGGCGGCGCTGCACAGCCTCGCGGCGCTGCGTCCGTCACGGCCGGGGCCGCTGGCCGCGGTGATCGGCGACATGCTCGAGCTGGGCGAGCGCGGGCCGGAGCTGCACGCCGAGGTCGGGCGCCTGGCCGCCGCGCTGGGGCTCGACGCGCTGTTCACCTTCGGCACGCTGTCCCAGGCGGCCGCCGAGGCGGCCAAGGCCGGGGGCATCGCCTCGTGGCACGCCGGGCTCTGCGTCTCCGACCTCGTCGCTGCCGTCCGCGCCACCTTCGCCGAGCGACCGGGCGCCCTGCTCGTCAAGGGCAGCCGGGGCATGCGGCTCGAGCGGGTCGTCGAGGCCCTGCTGCAGGCGCCGCCCAAGGCCGTGTAGACTGTCGGCATGGTGCTCGCCGCGCTCGCCGTCGTGTCGCTCGCCTTCACCCCGCCCGCCGGCTCGCGCGCGTACGCCGGGCCGGAGGCGGTCGCCGTCGAGGAATCACATGGCTCGGGGGACATGTCTCCCAGGGCATTGCCCTCCGGACAGGTCACGCTGATCCACACCGCGGTGGCCGGCGACTCGTCGGCCGCGGTCGACGACATGCCGCGCTACTACCCGGCGCCGCTGACCGACGCGCAGTGGCAGCGGCTGGGCGGGCGGCGGGTGCTGATGATCTTCGGCACGGCCGGGCGCGAGTGCGTCACCTTCACCCGCGCCGACAAGTCGGCGGTGTTCTACACCCACCCGAAGAACGGGGCGCAGCAGGCCCCGCTGGCGGCCGTCACCGCGGTCCACGAGAACTCGTGGGAGTGCGCCGAAGGCCGCGAGTCGACGCCCTCGGAGTGGGCCCGCGTCGGCGCCGGCGTCGGCGTCGGCTTCTCGGCCGTCGGCATGCTGATGGGCGTGCTCTACGACGCCGGCCGGGCCGGCAAGACCGACCCCGGCGACTACGGCATGAAGCACTTCATGTACGCCGGCCTCGGCCTGACGACGACGCTGCTCGGCACGCCGATCGTCGCCATCGGCGGCGCCAGCACCGGCCGCGACCTGCGGGTGCGCGGCAAGCTGTGGGCCCGCGGCCTCGGCTACGCCCTCTACGGCTGCGCTGTGGTGTTCAGCACGCTGTGGCTGATCGGTCAGTACGGCGAGAAGGAGCCGCTGCAGTTCGTCGGCATCACCAGCCTGGCGGGCGGCCTGGGCCTGGCCGGCTCGGCGTTCATGGCCGTCGACGCGCTCAGCTCGCGCGCCGAGCTCAAGCAGCTCGAGCGCCAGGACGTAGGTCAGGGCCGGGCGACGGCCCGCCGCGCGCGCCTGCACCTCGGGGCAGGTCCTTCGGGACAGGGCTTCGGGGTCGCGCTCGGCGGGAGGTTCTGAGTGCGCGCCGACTACTCGCGGGTCCGGGCCGCGACCGAGTTGCTGGTCGCCGGGCTGCCGGGCGAGGACCTGGTGGTCCAGAGCATGCCCGACGCGAGCCCGGCCAAGTGGCACCTGGCGCACACCACGTGGTTCTTCGAGACCTTCGTGCTCGGGCCGGCGCAGGCCGACTACCGGCCGTTTCACCCGGCCTTCGCGTCGCTCTACAACTCTTACTACGAGAGCGTGGGCCCGCAGTTCGCCCGCCCGCGCCGCGGGCTGCTGTCGCGGCCGACGCTGGCCGAGGTGGCGCAGTACCGGGCCCACGTCGACGCGGCGATGGCCGCGCTGCTGGCCCGCGGCGGGCCGCCGTGGCTCGGCGAGCGCGTGCGCCTCGGGCTCGAGCACGAGCAGCAGCATCAAGAGCTGATCTTGATGGACCTGGCCCACCTGTTCGCCCAGAACCCGCTGCAGCCGGCGCTGCGGGCGGACGCGGCGGCGCCGTCGAGTCGCGAGGCGCCGCCCCTGCGCTGGTGCCCGGGCCCGACGGGGGTGCGCGAGGTCGGCCACGCCGGCGACGGGTTCCACTTCGACAACGAGGGCCCGCGCCACCAGACGCTGCTGCGGCCGTATGCGTTCGCCTCGCGCTGCACGACCAACGGCGAGTACGCCGAGTTCGTGGCCGACGGCGGCTACCGCCGCAGCGCGCTGTGGCTGTCGGACGGCTGGGCCCTGGCGCAGGCCGAGGGCTGGACGGCGCCGCTGTACTGGTACATGTCCGAAGGGACAGCGTACGAGATGACGCTCGGCGGCCCGCGCCCGCTCGACCCGCACGCGCCGGTGGTCCACGTCAGCCACTACGAGGCCGACGCGTTCGCCCGCTGGGCCGGCGCCCGCCTGCCGACCGAGTTCGAGTGGGAGGCGATGGCCGAGGGCGTCGCGGTCGCCGGCAACTTCGTCGAGTCGGGCCGGCTGCATCCGACGGCCGCGGACCCGCCGCCGCCCGGACGCGCCGCGCCGACGCAATTGTTCGGCGACGTATGGGAGTGGACCGCGAGCGCGTACTTGCCGTATCCCGGCTATCGACCGCCCGAGGGCGCGCTCGGCGAATACAACGGCAAGTTCATGTCGAATCAGATGGTCCTGCGCGGCGGTTCCTGCGCTTCCCCGCGGGATCATTTGCGTGCCAGCTACCGCAATTTCTTTCCGCCGCGGGCGCGGTGGCCATTCACCGGGATCCGTCTCACCAAGGATGCATGATGCGACCGGTTGCACGCACGCTCGACGAGGCGACGCAGGCGCCGGCCGACGGGTTCCTCGCCGATGTGCTCGAGGGTCTGTCGCGCCCGGCCAAGCGCCTGCCGTCCAAGTACTTCTACGACGCCCGCGGCTCGCGGCTGTTCGAGGCGATCTGTGACACGCCCGAGTACTACCTGACCCGCGCGGAGATCGAGATCCTCGGCGACCACGCGATGGAGATGGCGGCCGCCGTCGGCCCGCGCCGGATCATCGTCGAGTACGGCAGCGGCGCCAGCATCAAGACCCGCCTGCTGCTCGACCACCTCGACGCCAGCGCCTACGTGCCGGTCGACGTGTCGCGCGGGCCGCTGCTGGCCGCCAGCGCGGCGATCGCCCGCGACTACCCCAAGCTCAAGGTGCAGCCGCTCCACGCCGACTTCACCCGCCCGTTCTCGCTGCCGCTCGGGGCGCTCGGCCGCAGCCTCGTGTACTTCCCCGGCTCGACGATCGGCAACTTCGAGCCGCACGACGCGACCGCGCTGCTGCGCCAGATCGCCCGTGCCCCCGGCTGCGACGGCGCCCTCATCGGCATCGACCTCGTCAAGTCGCGGCAGGTGCTCGAGGCCGCCTACAACGACCGCGACCTGGTCACGGCGGCGTTCAACCTCAACCTGCTGCACCGGATCAACGGCGAGCTCGACGGCGAGTTCCAGCCCGGCCGCTTCTCCCACCGCGCCGTCTTCAACGAGGCCGCCAGCCGCATCGAGATGCACCTGGTCAGCAAGATCGACCAGGTCGTCGGCGTCGGCGGCCGCAGCTTCAGCTTCCGCGCCGGCGAGTCGATCCTGACCGAGCTGTCGCACAAGTACACGCTGGATGGCTTTTCGGACATGTCCTCCAGTGCAGGTTTGACGCTGACCCAGGCGTGGACCGACGACGCCGCCCGCTTCGCGGTGGTCCACCTGGTCCGCCGCGCGGCCTGACCGGCGCGGCCTCGCGACCCCGCAGAGGTCGTCGTCGCTCGCGCGGCGAGACCGGAGGCGACCGTCGGGCACACCCCGAGCACCGCAGCGTCGCGGTCGCGCCGGGGACGGCGTTCGTCGACGGTTCGCGGTGCACGCCTGCAGCGCGTCGTCGGCGACGACCCGAGATCCTCAGTTCGACCGCGCACCTGCCCGCCGGGCCGGTGCTCTTGAGCGGTCCGCGGGGCTGACCTACCGTCGCGGTATGACCCGTGCCGCGGCCCTCGCCATGTTCGCCTCGCTCGCGCTCGCGGGCTGCTCCGACGACGGCGGCCGCCGCGACTCCGCCACCGCCGCGATCATCTCGGGCGTGATGACGGTGACCCCGAGCGGCGACGCGCCGACGACCTCCGAGGCGCCGACGACGACCGAGGCGACGACCGACGCCACGTCCGCGCCGGCGACCAGCGAGGCCAGCGCGGTCGACGACACCAGCGGCGGCGCCGGGCCGAAGTTCGACATCGGCGAGACGCCCGACGGCGGCCCCCCGCCCGAGCCGAAGGCCTGCCTCAAGGTCGACCTGCTGTTCGTGGTCGACAACTCGGCGAGCATGAAGGACGAGCAGGACAACCTGGTCGCCAGCTTCCCCGGCTTCGTCGAGGAGATCCAGCTGCAGCTCGAGGACGCGGAGAGCCTGCACATCGGCGTGGTCTCGACCGACAAGTACGACGGCAACGAGAACCCGTGCGACGGCGTGCTCGGAGGGCTCATCACCCAGACCGACGGCAGCAACTCGAGCAACGCCTACTGCGGCCCCTACGTCAGCGGGCTGCGCTTCATGACCGAGCAGGACGACCTCGCGACCCGCTTCGCCTGCGCCGCCCAGGTCGGCACCTCGGGCGACAGCAACGAGAAGCCGCTGCAGGCGGCCCTGCGCGCGCTCGGGCCCGATCTGGCGCAGCCCGGCCAGTGCAACGAGGGCTTCGTCCGCGAAGACGCGCTGCTGGTGCTCGTGATCATCACCGACGAGGAAGAGGACGGCTCGAGCGGCGACCCACCCGACTGGTTCGCCGAGATCGTGGCGCTCAAGGGCGGGGTCGAGACCAACATCGTCACCCTGGCGCTGATCGGCCCCGAGAACCCCGAGTGCGCCAGCGCGGCCGAGGTCGCCCACCGCATCATCGACTTCGCCGAGATGTTCACCTACGGCAGCATCGGCCAGATCTGCGCCGACTCGTTCCAGCCGTTCTTCCACGACGCGATCTCGGTGATCGACCAGGCCTGCGAGAACTTCATGCCGCCCGGCTGAGGCGCCCGCGGCGGCCTCTGAACGAAAAGACAGGTCAGAGTTGCCTCACGCGAGCGGGGCGGGCGGACGCCGCCGGGGCGGCTACAGTGAATTCCGCTCGCGCTGCGAGCCCGGACGAGGTGCGCCGTACCCGGTGAGGACAAGACGACGCGGAAGGAGCGCATCGTCATGTCCACCGCGTGGATGGTTCTCGTCGTCGCCGGCCTGCTCGAGGTCGGCTGGGCCCTCGGTCTGAAGTGGAGCGACGGCTTCGACTTCCGCGGCAAGCCGCTGGCGACCGGGGTCACGGTCGTCGCCCTGGTCGCCAGCTTCGTCCTGCTCGCCCAGGCCAGCAAGTCGCTGCCGATCGGCACCGCCTACGCGGTGTGGACCGGCATCGGCGCCGCAGGCGCGGCGCTCGGCGGGATGCTGCTGTTCGGCGAGCCGGTCGCGCCGCTGCGCGTGCTGTTCCTGACGATGCTGGTGGTCGCGATCGTCGGGCTCAAGTTCAGCAGCGGGCCGGCCTGAGCTCTCGGACATGCTCCGGGGAGCATGTCGTGAAGGATATGCTCTCGGGGGCATGTCCCCCAGGACCGCTCACTCCGGGGTGCCGCAGCTGGCCCAGCGGTACAGCTGCTGCTCCTCGTCCTCGGTCAGCGCGGGCAGGCCGGCCGGGGGCATGGCGCCCTCGTAGACCTCGTGCATCGCTATGGCCGCCTCGGCCTTGGCGCCGGCGTAGGTGTCGAAGTCGACGCCCACGGGCGCGTTCACGCGGGACCCCTCGGCCAGCGTCGAGGAGTGGCAGGTCGTGCACTTGGCCCACACGGCCGACATCTCCGAGTACTTCGGCGCCGGCGCCGCGGCACAGTCGATCTCGGGGGCTTCCTCGTTGCCCTCGTCGCCGCCGCAGGCCAGGAGCGGCGCGAGGGCGACGGCGAGGAGCCAGGGACGAAGGACCGTGAAGAAGCTGGGGGCGCGCGTGTCGGTCATGGCAGTCTCGATCGGCACGATAGCCAGCGGCGGGGCGTGCGCGCAAGAATCAACGCCCGCGCACGCGGCCGCGCTCGCAGGTGCGCAGCCGCGACTCGTCGGCGCCCCTCGCGTCCTCGGCGGCGCGCACGAGCGCGCGAGGACGACGAGCAGCGGGTCAGCGTGCCGGCGCCGGCTCGGGCGCGAAGGCTCGCGAGATCCACCCGACGAAGGTCAGCCAGGCGCCGAGCGAAGCCAGCAAGACGAACCCGACCTGGGCGGCCGGCACCATCGTCATGGAGGCGGACACGCCCCTCTCCATCAGCTCAGGGACCGCGAGCAGGACGAGGCCACGGAGCGCGAGGAACCAGCCGAACAGCGAGATGGCGATCGCCGGGCCGCTCGACCAGTACTGGTGGTTGGCGATGATCAGCAGCCCGCAGAACAGCAGCAGCGCTCCGAACAGCCAGACGATGATCGGCAGGGCGAAGAAGTCGAGGTGGCCCATCGCCGGCAGGCGGATGGCGATGATGAGAGGGACGATGAGGACGAACGGGCCGATCACGCGAGCGAATGCTCGCGTCCGGGCCCTGGACTCTGGCGTGGTAGGCATGGCAGCGCTCCTCGTTCGTGGCCCGCCGATGGCGGTATTCGTAGACTGTTGGTCTATGATAAGTGGGAGCAAGCGGCCTGTCAAGGTGCTGCGCGATGTGCGCGAGCGGCCGGTGCGGCAGCTCGAGCACGCGTCGGTGAAATGGGGTGCAGCGCTCAGGTCGCTGCGGATCGACGCGGCCTCATGGCGCGGGCCGCCGGCCAGAGCGAGCCAGGCGTCGCGCCGAGCAGCCGCTCGATCGCGTCTGCGGTCGCCTCCGCCATGCGGGCGACGTCTGGCTCGCCGTGGGGATCGGCGACGACGGCCTCGGCGACGGCGCGGCCGAGGTCGTGGCGGAGGCAGAGGATCATCCGGGCGGTCTGCTCGGGGTCGCGGGTGGTGAAGGCGCCCTCGTCGACGCCTTGCTGGATGATCCGCGCGAGCAACGGCGTGATGCGCCCGAGGCCGTGGACCAGCAGCTTGTGGCGCACGAGCGCGTTCTCGTCGCCGTACCACGAGCGGGCGACGTCGACGACGAGGCGGCCCTCGTGCTGCTTCCAGTCGTCGACGGCGGCGAAGTGGCGGGCCAGCTTGTCCGCCCCCGCGAGCGCGGGGTCCTCGACGAGGGCGCGCAGGTTGGCCTCGACGGCCGCGGTCCGCCGCTCCACCAGCGCGAGCAGCACGTCCGGCTTGGACTCGAAGTAGTGGTAGAAGGCGCCCTTCGACATCCCGAGCGCGTCGAGCAGGTCCTGCAGCGACATGGCCTCGTAGCCCTTCGTCGCCACCAGGCGCTCGGCGGCGTCGAGGATCGCCGTCCGCTTCGCGTCGTGCAGCTCGGGGTCGATGCGCCGCGCCATCACGGCCCTTGTAGCACGCGCGCTGCGGCCGCGCTCGCGGCTGCGGGGGCTGCCCTCACGAGCGCGGCGAGCCTGTCCCGAGAGACATGCGCATGTCGCATGTCCCGAGGGACAGGCGTCAGCGCGCCAGCCAGGCCGGGACCTGCTCGTCGGCGATCAGGTCGTCGACGGTCTTGCGCGCGCGCGTGACGGCGAACTCGGACCCGTGGACCAGCACCTCGGCGGCCAGCGGGCGGGAGTTGTAGGTCGAGGCCATCGCCATGCCGTAGGCGCCGGCGGCGAGGACCGCGAGCAGCTCGCCGGGCCCGGCGGGGCTGAGGAGCCGGTCCTGGGCCAGGAAGTCGCCGCACTCGCACACCGGGCCGACGACGTCGGCGCGGATCGGCGGGCGCTCGCCGGCGGCGAGGTCGACGGGGACGATCGGGTGATAGGCGCCGTACAGGGCCGGGCGCAGCAGGTCGTTCATGGCCGCGTCGACGATCACGAAGTCGCGCTCGCCGTTGCGCTTGCGCCCGACCACCCGCGTGAGCAGCACGCCGGCGGAGCCGACCAGGTAGCGACCTGGCTCCAAGACCAGCTCGAGGCCGAGGGGCGCGACGGCGGCGGTGAGGGCCGCGCCGAGGCGCTCGACGTCGAGCTCGCGGTCGCCGGGCGCGTAGGTGATGCCCATGCCGCCGCCGAGGTCGAGCTGCCGCAGCGGCGCGCCGTCCGCCCGCAGCGCGCGCACCAGGCCGCTCAGGCGCTCGAAGCTGGCGAGGAACGGCGACTCGTCGAGGATCTGCGAGCCGATGTGACAGGCGAGGCCGACGAGGCGCAGGTCGGGCAGGGCGCGGGCGCGGGTGGCCAGGGCCGCCGCGTCGCTCATCGCGATCCCGAACTTGCTCTCGCGCAGGCCGGTGGCCAGGTACGGGTGGGTGTCGGGGTCGATGTCCGGGTTGAGGCGCAGGGCGATCGAGGCCACGCGGCCGAGCGCGTGGGCGCGGGCGGCCACGCGCTCGAGCTCCTCGACCGACTCGATGTTGATCGAGCGCACCCCCGCGGCGATCGCCGCGTCGAGCTCCGCGTCGAGCTTGCCGACGCCGGAGAACACGATCTTGTCGGCCGGGACGCCGGCCACGAGGGCGCGCCGCAGCTCGCCGCCGGAGACGATGTCGGCCCCGGCGCCGAGACGCGCCAGGTGGGTGAGCACCGCCTGACTGCTGTTGGCCTTGACGGCGTAGCCGATCAGGGTCGGATGGGAGCGGCAGGCGCGGGCGAGGGCCTGAAAGCGAGCGGCGATCTCGCCGGCGCCGTACACATAGGTCGGGGTGCCCACGGCGGCGGCGACGTCCGCGAGGGCGACGTCTTCGACGGCGAGCCGGGCGGCGCGGCCGGGCCCCGCGGGCTGGACGCGCAGGCCCCAGCGCTCCGGAGCGGCGAACACCGCCGTATGGTCGGGGCCGGACTGCTGCACGTCGGGAGTCACCACGAGGCCCTCATGGCGGTGGCTCTTGCCACGCAGGGCGGCGCACTGTCAAACCCGCTCGTGCGCCGGGTCCGCGGCGCCCTCGTCCGAGCCGCGTCCGCCGCGAAGAGGGGGCCCGGAGCTTCACGACTCTTTGCCGGCGCACCCAAGCTTGCTAAGGTTGGACCGTCACTCTCAGGCCACCGGCAAAAGGAGGTAACTGATGAACCAAGCAGATCGTTGTGTGTGTCGTTTTGGCGCTGCGCCTCGACTGTCGTGCTCTTCAGGAGGTGCACACTAGCCTTTGCCGGGGTCTGAGGCTCGCCCCGGCGAGCCGCCCCTCCCGTCGTCACTCTGCGGGGTGAGGACGCAGTGACACCCCCGGCCGCGTCGCGGCCGTAAAGTCACGCAATTCATCGGTCTGCGGCCCGCGGACCGACCCGCGACGGCGCCGCCGCGCCGTCGGAAGTCACCACCTGGTCAGCCCGGCGACTGACCGCGCGCCACGCCCGTGGCAACCGGCCCCACCGCGGCCGGAAACCCCTGACGGGGTTCACAGCCCCGCAACTCGAACCGGCATCGCGCCCGAGGTGACCCGCGGCGGAGCATAGTGCTCCGCCGCTTCATTTTTGCTCGCCGCGCGGCGCGAGCGGCCCGACGAACACGGCGCCGCCTGTCGCGCAAGGCGACGAGGCGCCCGGCGAGAGCTCGCGCGGCGCGTCCGCTGCCCGTGAGACGCCGCGACGTCACGCGCGCCGCGAGCCGCGATCCCCGGGACCTCACGACGCCCCGCGCGCGCGAGTGCGGGGGACGCACGCGACGCGAGCGCGCGTGAGAGCCGGCAGGGGCGGGCGAGATCCTCGCCGCGCGACGAGGGTCGGAGCGCGGAGGACCTCGACGAGGCACGAGCGCCGACGGACGCGACGGCCCTGTCGAGCTCGCCCCCGAAGACATGTCCCTGTCGACATGGCCCCGTGGGCATGCCCCGAGGGACATGCCCATCAGAGCAGGTGGCCGCTCTTGTCGCGCTTGGTCGCCAGGTAGCGGCGGTTCTGCTCGCGGGCCTCGGCGATCAGCGGCTCGCGGCGGGCCACCGTCACGCCGCCCTGCTGCAGCCCGGCGACCTTGCTCAGGTTGTTGGTGTGCAGCACGACCGAGCCGACGGCGAGCGCGCGCAGCATCGCGGCCGCGACGGAGTAGTCGCGCAGGTCGTCGTCGAAGCCCATGTGGAGGTTGGCCTCGACGGTGTCGAGGCCCTGCTCCTGGAGGTGGTAGGCGCGGATCTTCTGGGCGATGCCGATCCCGCGGCCCTCCTGTCGCAGGTACAGGATGATGCCCGCGTCGCCGCCGGCGATCCGCTGCAGCGCCAGCTCGAGCTGGTCGCGACAGTCGCAGCGGAACGAGCCGAACACGTCGCCGGTCAGGCACTCGGAGTGGATCCGCGTCGGCACCTCGGTCCGGCCGGCGATGTCGCCGCGGACGATCGCCACGTCGTCGAGCGTGCGGCCGACATCGTCGATGAACGACACGATCTCGAAGTCGCCGTGGCGAGAGGGCAGACGCGCTCGGGCGAACACCTGCGCGCCGCGGACGACGCGCAGAGGCCGGGCCTGGAGGTTGTTCGGCACGGGCATGCGCTGCCTAACTTCTGTCATGCGCGCGAGGAATCAACAATGCTCTGGTAGAGCTTGCTCGACGAGCGGATCCCCTCATCCATGCTGTCGAGCACCAGCTGCAGCAGCTGGTCCTGGTCGAGCCGAAGCACGTCGTAATAGGTCTGGCGCTCGTTGTGGTGCAGGATGCACGGCCAGTAATTCTCGGCGATCAGGATGGCGTTCATCGCCAGGCGCGCGACGCGCCCACTGATGTCCGGCCAGGGGAAGATCCGGATGAGTTCGCGGTGGACCTCGACGGCCAGCTCGATCGGGTGGGCCTTGCGGCACTCCTCGGTGCGAAACCAGTCGGTCAGCTTGCGCATGCGGTAGCTGATCTTGTCGGCCGGCGCGAGGTCGTGGAAGTACATGCGGTGGATCGGGTTGTCCTTGCGGTACTGGACCTGATCCTTCTTGCCCTGCGGCAGCAGCGTCTGGTGCAGCTTCTTCAGCCACTCGAGCGACAGCTGGAGCCGCTTGCCGCGCGTCTCGAGCAGCATGTAGATGCCGTCCCGGACCGCCTTGACGTGCAGATACGCGGGGATGAGGCTCGGCGTCGAGATGATCTCGTCGTCGATCGCGGCCTTGATCTCCGCGACCGAGAGCATCTGCCCCTCGAGGGCGAAGTCGTGGAAGATCCACGACATCATGAAGCGCTCGTCGAAGTTCCGCCGCTGTGCGGCGTTGAGCATCCCGAGCTTTTCCCAGAGGAGCTCCGAGGACTCGAAGAGCTGGCGATAATTCTTCATCCGCGTCGAAAGCACGGCGGGCTCCCTCGAAATAAGGCAGCGCAAGCTACAAATTTTGTCCCCGAGGGGTCAATCAAAAAGTGTCCAAGATGTTGTTTTTGCCGGGGAAATTCTTCAGCGAACCGCCGCGGTCAAAAGAAGAGTCCGCTCCGGAGCGGGCCCGGCGGGGCGGCCGAATCGCCCGCGCGCGGCCCCCTCACGGAGCACTCCCGGGCCCCGGGCCGAGGCCTGTTTTTTGACCGGGCCGGCGAGCGCTGTCACACCCGCCTGGCACGCGCGATGTCCCCCGAGTTCCACAGGCCGGTGCTGGTCCGCGAGGTCTGCGAGGCGCTCGTGCCGGCGCTCGTGCTGGCCGAGGCGCCCGTGTTCGTCGACTGCACGTGCGGCGGGGCCGGGCACACGCTCGCGGTGCTCGCGGCCCACGCGGCGGCGCGCCCCGAGGGGCCGAAGCTGCGGGCCATCGCGCTCGACCGCGACGCCGAGGCGCTGGCCGAGGCGCGCACGCGCCTGCCAGGCGACGTCGAACTCGTGCATTCGAGCTTCGGGCGTCTGCCCGAGGTGCTCGACGAGCTCGGCGTGACGGCGGCGACGGCCGTCCTCGCCGACCTGGGAGTGTCCTCACACCAGCTCGACACGGGCGCGCGCGGCTTCTCGTTCCAGGTCGACGCGCCGCTCGACATGCGCATGGACCCGAGCCGCGGCGCGCCGGCCTCGCAGCTGCTGGCCGAGATCGGCGCCGGCGAGCTGACGCAGGTGCTGCGCGACTACGGCGAGGAGCCCGACGCGGCGCGGATCGCCGCGGCGATCGTCGCGGCCCGGCCGACCACCACCGGGATGCTCGCGCGGGTGGTGGCCGCGGCGATGAGCGCGCCGCAGCGGCGCAAGCTCGGGCTGCGGATCCACCCGGCCACGCGCACGTTTCAGGCGCTGCGGATCCGCGTCAACGACGAGCTCGGCGAGCTCGAGCGCCTGCTGACCGCCGCGCCCGAGCGGCTGCAGGTCGGCGGGCGCCTCGGCGTGATCACGTTCCACTCGCTCGAGGATCGCGCGACGAAGCAGCGCTTCACCGCGTTGACGCGCGCCGAGCAGCCGCCCCCCGGCCTGCCGATCGCCGCGCGCGACCTGCCGCGCCCGCGCTTCGTCGTCCCCGCCGGCTACCGCCAGGGCGCCGCCCCGGGCGACGCCGAGGTCGCCGCCAACCCGCGCAGCCGCAGCAGCCGGCTGCGAGTCCTGGAGCGCGCCCTGCCATGACGACGCCGACGACGCCCAGGCGCGCCGGCAACGGCCGGCGCAACGCCGACCCGCCGAGCTTCGAGCACGGCTTCCAGCGCGCCGACGACCGCCTGCCGCCGCCGCCGCCGCGCCGGCCGACGGGGCTGCCGCTGGTGCTGTTGCTGGCGCTGGGCCTGCTCACCGCGGCCGGCGTGGTCCAGGTGCGTACGCGGGCGCGGGTGCTCGAGCTCGGGGCCGACATCGCCGAGCTGACGGCCGAGCACGGGCGGCTGCTCGACGAGAAGCGCCGGCTCGAGGCCGAGCGGGCCTACCTGCGCCACCCCGACTATATCGAGGAGGTGGCGGCGGGGCGCATGCAGATGGTGCCGGCCACGCCGGACCGGCTGCAGGCGATCCGGCTCCGCGACGAGTCCAAGCAGACAGGTCCTTCGAAACAGGGCGGATGAGACAGGGCGGATCGAACATGTCCGAAAAGCGCGGCAACATCATGCGCAAGAACCTGATCCCCGCGCCGATGGCGAGCGACATGCGGGCGGTCGGGCGGCGCGCGTCGCTGGTCGGGGCGGCGATCTGCGCCGCGCTGGTCGGCGCCGGGGTCAAGGCGACGCGGCTCGCGACCGTCGAGCACGAGGCCTACGCCGAGCAGGGCAACCGCCAGCAGCTGCGCAGCTTCAAGCTGGCGGCCAGCCGCGGCGAGATCGTCGACCGCGACTTCATGACGCTGGCGGTCGACGACCGCGTGCACAAGATCGCCATCAACCCCCGCCTCGTACGCGCGCGCGGGGCCGAGGAGGCGCTCGTCGAGGCGGTGCTGGAGATCGAGCCCGACGAGAGCGCCGACTACCTGCGCGAGGAGATCGCCAAGGACAAGGCCTACCGCCTGCTGCGGCTGCCGCTGTCGGACGCGCAGGTCAAGGCGCTGCAGGCCAAGGGCATCCCGGGGGTGTCGTTCGAGCCGTCGACGGCGCGCGTGTACCCGCGCGGGCTGCTGGCGTCGCACGTGCTCGGCCGCGTCGGCGCGCAGGGCAGCGGCACCGCCGGCGTCGAGCTCGGCCTCGACATGCAGCTGCGCGGGCGCGAGGCGCTGTCGCCGGCCTACTTCGCGGCCGGCAAGAAGCTGCTGGTCGACGGCGTGCCCGACCCCGGGGTCGCGCGCGGCGACACGGTGGTGCTGACGATCGACTCGCAGATCCAGGCGATGGTCGAGGAGGAGATCAACACCCTCGTCCGCCAGTGGAACCCGGTCGGCACCTCGATCCTGGTGCTCGACCCGCGCAACGGCGAGATCCTCGCCCTGGCCAACCGGCCGACCTACGACCCCAACCACCCGGTCGAGCGCGCCCACCAGACACAGAACCTGGCGGTCCAGGCCGCGTACGAGCCGGGCTCGACGCTCAAGGCCGTCACCGTCGCGGCCGCGCTCGAGATCGGGGCGGTGCGCGAGAACGAGACGTTCTACTGCGAGAAGGGCCGCTGGAAGTACACGCCGCGCAACACGATCCACGACGCGCACGCGGCGGAGTGGCTGACGGTGACGGAGATCCTGGCGGCGTCGTCGAACATCTGCACGACCAAGATCGCCGACCGCCTCGGCAAGCAGACGCTGTCGAAGTGGGTCAAGAAGTTCCACTTCGGCGAGCGCCCCGGGGTCCAGCTGCCGGGCGCGACCGCGGGCCTGCTGGCGCCGCCGGAGAAGTGGTCCGACATCCAGATGGCCAACATCTCGTTCGGCCAGGGCATGGCCGCGTCGCCGCTGCAGGTCGCCGCCGCCTTCGCGGCGCTCGCCAACGACGGCGTCTACCACGACCCCACCATCGTGCAGAAGATCCTCGACGCCCGCGGCGGCTCGGTGTGGGAGCACGCGCCCGAGGGCGAGCGCCTGGTCCGCACGGCGACCGCCAAGACGGTCATGCGCATGCTCGAAGACGTCGTCCACACCGCCCTCGGCACCGGCGAGAACGCCCACGTCGACGGCTACCGCGTCGCCGGCAAGACCTCGACGGCGCAGAAGGCCGGGACCCGGGGCTACGCCGACGGCATGTACTACTCGAGCTTCATCGGCGCGCTGCCGGCCCGCGCGCCGCGGGTGGTCATCCTCGTGTCGGTCGACGTCCCGGAGGGCGCCCACTACGGCAACGACGTCGCGGCCCCCAGCTTCGCCCGCCTCGGCGGGCAGATCATGACCCACCTCGGGGTGCCGCGCGACGACGGCAAGACGCCGCCGCCGCCGAAGCCGGTGGTCGTGGCCGCCAAGGAGATGGCCGCCGAGCTCGGCGTGCTGGCCGACATCGACGTCGAGCCGTCGCTGCCCGGCGGGCGCGGCAGCGGCACCGCCGACAAGCCGCGCGTCACCACCGGCCTGCCCGACTTCACCGGCATGACCCTCGCCCAGGCCCTCGACCTCGCCGGCCGCGCGCACGTCGAGCTGCGCGCCGTGGGCTCCGGCGTCGCCGTGTCGCAGGACGTGCCGCCCGGACCGGTCGAGAGCGGCCGCGTGGTGCAAGTCGTGTTCGCGCCGAAGAAGTGAGCGCGTGGTCGATGGAGCATGCCCGATAAAGCATGTTTCAATGAGCATGCCCCATCGGGCATGTCCCTGCGGTCAGCGGCCGCGCAGCGCCGCCAGGTAGACGTGCAGGTAGCCGCGGTAGCTTCGCGGCAGGTGCGGGGCGACGCGGCGGTGCAGCGCGGGGACGGCGTGGAACGGCACGGCCGGCCAGCCGTGGTGCTCGGCGTGGTAGGGCATGTTCCAGAACAGCCACCTGACGGCGGCGTTGCTGCGGATCGATCGCGTCCGCGCGAGCACGTCGCCGCCGGTCGGCATGCCGGTGTGCTCGGCCGCGAGGTAGGGCCCGAGCACCGCGTGGGCGCCGGCGCAGCCGGCCAGCAGCCACGCCAGCGCGGGCAGCCACAGCCAGGCGAGCGCGGCGACGGCGAGCAGGCCGGCGAGGATCGCCCGCGCCTCGCGGATCGTCGCCGGCCTGTGCGCCCCGGACAGGAACGGCAGCCAGCGCGCGAACCACCGCGGCCCGCGCGGCACGGCGAGGTTGACCAGCGCCGCCAGCTTGGCGACCAGCAGCGGCAGCCCGCTCAGCACGACGAGCGCGGCGATCGGGTTGCCCGGCCATTTCGCCAGCTCGAGGTTCCCGCCGGGGATCTCGGGGTCGCCGACCTCGTGGGTGTTGCGGTGGTGCTCGAAGTGGAAGGCGACGAAGCCGGTCGGCGGCATGAGCGAGAGGCCGGCGGCGACCCGCAGGACCAGCCGGTTGAGCCGGCGGCTGGCGAACGCGGTGCCGTGGCCGGCCTCGTGCATCGGCGCGAACATCGAGGCCAGCAGCACGCTGTAGGCGGCGAACACCGGCCAGAAGACCGGCGCCTCCGCGTCGGCGAGCGCGACCACGGCGGCCGCGGCGGCGACGAGGAGCGCGAGCTGGGCGGCGAAGCGGCGCAGGCCGGGGCCGTCGCGCCGGGCGTACAGCTCGCGCCGCTCGTCGGCGGTGAGCACCGCGGCGGCGGAGAACTCGGCGTCCATGCGTCAGTTGTTGCGCCGGCGCAGCGCGCCCTCGATCGACTCGAGCTCGTTGATGTAAAGCTCGCCGCCGACGTTGCCGCGCGGGTTGACGAGCAGCGAGCCGACCCGCCGCGACACCGCCAGCGGGACCAGGCGCGCGCCGGGGACCAGCGCGAACGGCCAGCCCTTCGGCTGCCACAGCCGCAGCGAGTCGATCTCGGTGAACGCGGCGATGACCGGGAAGTTGCCGAGGCGGTCGACCTCGAGCGGCTCGTCGGCGGTGCGCCCCGCGGGGTTGACCGGCATGAGGAAGGTGGCGTTCATCACGCCGATGTAGACCCGCTGGCGCGCGTCCATGTCGCGGCGCACCGCCAGGGTCTTCATGGCGCGCACCAGGTCGGGGTTGCGCGTCGGCTCCGGGTCGCCGAGCTGCAGGTCGAACTTCGCCGGCGCGTCGGCCTCGACGCCGAAGATCTGGGCGAACAGCGCCAGCAGCTCGTCGGCGAGCTTGCCGGCCGCGTCGGGCCCGACCAGTCGCACGTCGCGGTAGAGGTTGTTGTGGCCGTTGCGCTCGAAGTAGCCGCGATCGCCGAGCGACCGCAGCCGCGCCGGGGTCAGCTGCGAGGCGGCGCCGAGGTAGAAGTTGGACACGACCTCGCACGTGAGGTCGCCGCCGCCGAGCCGGCCGTGGACGACGACGTAGTAGTCCCCCGCCGCCACCACCAGCCGGTTGTCGGCCCCGCCGCTGGTCGTGAGCTGCTGCAGGGAGGTGACGAGCCGGTCGCGGTTGAGCGTGGACATGGGGGAGGGGCGAAGATAGCAGAGCCGCCCGGGAGCGCCCGGCCGCGCGGCGAGCCACGGGCGCGTGATCGGGCACGCAGGCGGGCTGTGCGGGCCGCGCTGGCCGTGGGCGCCGGCATGCGTCACCCTGCGGGGCATGTCCTGGTTCGCCTCCTCCGACAAGCTCCGTATGCCGCGCCCCGCCGAGGCGCTCCCCGGGCGCGACGCGCCCATGCCGGTCGCCGCGCAGCACGCGGTCCTCGGCGGGCCGATGGCGCCGCCGTTCCCGGCCGGCGCCGAGATCGCCATGTTCGGCATGGGCTGCTTCTGGGGCGCCGAGAAGAAGTTCTGGCAGGTGCCCGGCGTGATCTCGACGATGGTCGGCTACGCCGCGGGGTACACGCCCAACCCGACCTACCGCGAGGTGTGCAGCGGCAAGACCGGCCACAACGAGGTCGTCCAGGTGGTCTTCGATCCGCAGCGCGTGCGCTACGAAGATCTCCTGCGCGTGTTCTGGGAGAACCACGACCCGACGCAGGGCATGCGCCAGGGCAACGACGTCGGCACGCAGTACCGCTCCGGCATCTACTACACCGGCGAGGCGCAGAAGCAGGCCGCAGAGGCGTCGCGCGAGGCGTTCCAGAAGCGCCTGCAGGCCGCCGGCTTCGGCGAGATCACGACCGAACTGCTGCCGGCGCCGACGTTCTACTACGCCGAGGACTACCACCAGCAGTATTTACATAAGAACCCGGGCGGGTACTGCGGGCTCGGCGGGACCGGGGTGTCGTGCCCCGTCGGCATCGCCCGCGCCTGAGACGAGGTCGCGAGCGCAGCACTCTCGTCTCGACGACTACTTCAGGCCCTGCGCCTGGCAAGCTTGCCGGTCGGAGGCGTCGGGTTTGCAGACGAGCGGCGCGTCGCAAGGGCAGTCCTCGCAGCAGGTCCGGGAGGATTCGCCCCGCGCAGGTTCGCAGACCGAGTTGCCGCAGGTTGCGATCGGCTCGAGGATCGGCGCCGACGCGGGCGCAGCCTCCGTCGGAGGTGCGCCGGTGCCCGTCGCGTCGGCGACCTCCAGCGTCCGCCCGCTCGAATCCACCTGCTCGCCCGTGCTCGCCGGGTCCTGAACGATCGTCGCCACGGCTAGCGACGCGGTCTCCGGAGGCCGCACCCATCCGAGCTCCCAGGCGATGGGCGGCAGCGCGAACGGCATGGCGATCATCCCCCATGCGAGCGTCTGGACCATCCCCCGTGGGATCGCCAGGTTCATGAGCGTGCGACGCGGCGGAGCGAGCGACATCCCTCCCCACGTTTACACGACATCGCCTCGCCGCGCTGACCGTCGGTGGTGCCACCAGCCCGGGCACGCGCGGCTGCGGCCATCGTTCTGGCGGTGAACACAGTCCTGGTGCGGGCGAAGCAGTCGGCCAGGAAGTGAAGTCGCGGGCGCGTGTCGACTCTGCCTCCTGGTGCTAGCCTGAGCAGCCCAGAGCACGACGATGAGCCCGACCCCGTCGAAGGCGAATGCTCTGCGTGCGCGCGCGGACCCATCGCAGCAGCGCTTCGGGGCTCTCGCGCTCGATGTGTGTTGGCTCGGATTTTTGTCGGCTGTCTTTTTTCTCTTGCTGGTCAACTTCGGCCAGATATTCCTCCTCATTCCCCGGGTCGGCGTGTACGTCTGGAGCGGTCTCGGGTGGCTCTTCGGCCTGCTGGTGCCCATCTCGGCGCTCGCCTCGGTGGTCCTGGGATCCACCGCCGTGATCAGCCGCCTGGTGAGCCCTCACGCCCCGGCGCGGGACTGGCAGGCGGGGCTCCTCGCCGTGGGCCTGGGCCTGTCTGCCTCGCTGTACGTCTGGCGGGCGTTTCTCGCCCCTTTGCGTGGAGTGCTGGGGTGGTGATGCTCGCCGAAGATGCGAAGTCGCGGATGAAGAAGGAGCGCCTCGTCGTTCTGCGAGCTCACCCGCCCGTGGGATGGTTCCTTCGACATGATCTCTGGACTGTCGTCCTGAGAGCGCCCGCGGTCGAGCTCACCCAGGGTTTCCGACTGGTCGATCCTTCCGGCGGGAGTTGGACCGTGTAGCGCGTTCGTGGAGCGCATACGCTTCGTGACGGAGATGTTCTTGTTCCGGCAGGCGGGTCCAGCGAGCCGCCGCGCTCGTGCCCCGCCGCGGGAGAGGACACGCCGTGAATGACGTGAGAAGGCGTCTGTTCGGCGGCCAGCCCTGGCCGTCGAACAGGCGCTCGTGATCTGTCTTTTGAGACATCCTGCATCGGAGCCGACGACGGCGGGTCGGCCTCTCACGGCTGCAGCCGTGCCAGGGGTCCGGGGAAGGGTCGGGCGCGAATACGAGGCCAGGATGACCCCGACGCAGGAGGGGTCATCGGGACGCTGAACTCGCGCCCGACCCTTCCCCGGACCCCCCGCGAGGCGCAGCCGGCAATTCGCGAAGCACCCCGAGGTCTCCCCCGCGCAGCGAAGGCGAGCCCTCCCGAGCGCGCACGGTCCAGCGATGACGACGCCGCGCCGAGCTGCCGCAGCGCCCCCGAGCGGCTCGCGCGGCCCGCAGAGCAGCCCGGCGGTCCCTGCGTACCTGGGGTCTCCAGGCGCCCTGACCAAAATGTTCTTCTGGACAGGTGCCGGGACGACCGTGGCCTCGCAGCCCCCGAGGAGGCGCCCGACTTGCGGCAAATTCTCGCGCCTACACCCGCATCGATCGCGTCGCGAGAGTGAACTTCGTTCGACAAGTCCGCCGCGGGAGAAGGGTCGCTCGCCGACCCCGCTTTGCGGCGCGGGGCGGTTCTCGCTATCAGGAGCTGTGGCTTCGGTCCGTCCTCACGGCGCCCTGCGCCCCGACCGCCTGACGCGGCGGGAGGTCACCGCGCTGTACCCGGCCGACCGCCGGGTGCACTACGAGCCGGGCATGGTCGGCTGGGCCGTGGCGTTCTACGCCTGCTACGCAGCGTTCGTGCTCGAGTTGCTGCCGACCTGGGCGTTCGCGCTGCTCGGGGTGACGGCGTTCGTGCGCTACTTCAACCGCTGGCACGAGGCGCTGCACGCCGACCAGCGCGGCTCCTCGTGGCTGGTGGCGCAGGTGCTGCTGGTGTTGCCGTCGCCGGTCTACCTCGGCCGCCGCGAGCTCGAGGAGCTGCACCTGCTGCACCACCGCGAGCACGACGGCGTCGGCGACCCGGACCACCGCATGATGGACCCGAGCGCGCTGCGCGCTGCGCTGTGGTGCGTCGTCCAGCCCGAGCTGTCGGCGGCGTGGTGGATCCGCCGCCGCGGCCTCGACGCCCGCCTGGCCACGACCATGGCCGTGCACGCGCTGGTGTGGGCGCTGCTGATGTGGTTCGGCGGCTGGCGCGGGCTCGTGGCCTACAACCTCGTCGTGCGGATCGGCAACGCGGCGGCGTGGTTCGTGTTCGCCTGGCTGGTCCATCAGCCATGGCTCTACGGACAGGTCGATCCGCCCGAGTTCCCGCGCCCGCTGCGGTGGCTGTGGTACGCGCTGGTCGGCCGCGAGAACTACTGGGGGGTGCGCTTCCACTTCGTGCACCACCTGTACTCGGCGGTGCCCGACCGCCGGCTGCCGGCGCTGGCCCGGCGGCTGGCCGCGCCCGCCGGTGGGAGCGCCCCCGAGGGGGCCTGAGCCGCTTCCCTGGCGCAAGGGACAGGGTCCGCGCGGGCGGGCGGACGTCGCAGGCGCGCGGCCGCGCGTCGCGTTCGCTGGCGCCGCGACCGAGATCACACATGGTGGCGGCATGGCGCGGCTCATCCTCGAGGCGGTCGCGGCCGACACGCTCGCGGCGGCCGGCAACCGCGAGCCGACCAGCATCGCGCTGGCGGTCAGCGACGAGAACGGGACGCCGATCACCGACGTCGACATCGCCGACATCCGCGTCGACGCGATGGTCGTCGGCGTCGGCGGCGTCCCGGTGCGGATCGCCACCGTGGTGCCCGGGCGGCTGCCAGGCACGTACATCGCGCAGGTGGTCCCGCTGCGCGAGGAGACGTGGAAGCCCGGCGGACATGTGTTCGCCGTCGCAGTGGCTCACAGGTCGCGGCGAGGGCTCACACTGACCCGCATCGTGCTCGCCTGAGGCGCGCCGGTGCTCGTGGCCGATGTTCGCGTCGGCGGACTTTCCCGTCTATGCTTGGGGCCCGCCGATGACGGACTCCGGTGATATCTGGCAGCGCTACGACGCGAAGGTCCTGCAGATCCAGCAGCTCGAGGCGCGCGTGGCGGAGCTCGAGAGCGAGGTCGCGAGCGGCCAGCACGAGCGCGACCACTGGGCCAAGGTGGCCCGCCAGCTGAACAAGAAGCTGCAGGTCGCCCGCGACCTGGCGCAGCGGCTGCGGGCGACCCCACACGAGCCGCCGCCCGCCCCGGAGACCCAGGAGGCCGCGGCGCTCCAGGCGGAGTTCGACCGCGCCCGCGAGGTGCTCGGGCTGGTGCTGTCGGCCCTCACCCGCGCGCTCGACGACGACGACGAGGCCGTGGCCGAGCTCGGCCGGCGCCTGCGTCACCACGCCGGCGGCAAGCTGCTCTACAGCATCACCCGCGGCTCGCTGACGCTGGTGCCGCTCGACGGCCGCTACCTCGTCGACCGCCCGTGGCTCGAGCGCCTCGACCTCGCAGCCCTGCGCAGCGAGCTCGACGTCGCGGCCCAGTCCGGCATCTATCCCCGACCGGCGGGCTCGTCGATCGTCCACACCGAACCGCCGGTGCCCCGGACCGAGCTGCTGGCTCGCCTGACCGAGCTCACCCAGGCGCCGACCCAGCCGCCCGCCGTCCGCCCGCCGCCGATCGCGATCTCCGGCGAGCTGGAAGTCGAGATCGAACACGACGACTTCGACGCCTACGGCGACGACGACGGCGACCTGCCGCCGCCGCCGCCGATGCCCGCGTCGCAGCTGCTCATGCCGCCGCCGCCGCTGCTGGCCGCACTCCCGGCCGAGGAGGTGCTGCCGCCGCCGCCCGCTCCCCCGGCCCCGACCGAGCCGCCGCGCCGCCTCGACGACACGATCCGCGGCACGATCAAGGCCCCCTCCGCCCTGACCGAGGCGTTCATCCCCAACCTGCGGATCGGCCGCCTGATCAAGTCGCCCAGCGGCGGCTGAGCGCATCGCGCGACATGTCCGCAGGGGCATGTTCTCGAGGATATGTGCGATCGGACATGTTTATAAGAGCATGTCCCCGACGCCATGAGATGGCAGGCGGAGGCGCGAGTCGGCGAGGACGGCTTTCCCGCCCGAGCGGCGGCCTGTGAAGCGGAGCCGGGCGCGGCCGGCGGAGGCTCGGCGCGCGGTCAGAGCGCTGTCCCGTGGGGCATGTGAGGTCGAGTGGCGAGCGCGAGGAGCCGCGATCGCGGCTCGCGGCGGGCGCGGCGCGGCGTGAGGCGCGGGATTCTTCCCGCGCGGGCGCGGCTGGGCTAGCCTGCGCGCGATGACCGACACGCTGCGCCTCGGCGACCTGCTCGCTGGCGAAGATCCGTCCTTCTACGGCTGCGGACCCGAGACGGCCGTCGCGGCGCTGGTCGTCGACTCGCGGCGAGTGGTCCCCGGCGCGGCCTTCGTGGCGGTCCCCGGGCTGGCCCACGACGGGCACACGTTCGTGCCCGCGGCGCTGGCGGCGGGCGCGGCGCTGGTGATCGTCGAGCGCGGGCGAGGCATCACGGCGGGTCCGCGGGTCGAGCTGGCGAGCGTCGCCGATGCGCTGCCGCGACTGTGCGCGCGCGCCTGCGGCGAGCCGGGCGAGCACCTGCGCCTGGCGGGCGTGACCGGGACGAACGGCAAGACGACGGTGACCTTCCTGGTCGCGGCGATGCTGGCCGCGGCCGGACGCAAGCACGCGCGCATCGGCACCACCGGCAACTGGGTCGGCGACCACGAGGAGCCGGCCGCGTTCACCACGCCGTTCCCGCTCGAGCTGCAGCAGCTGCTGGCGCGGGCCCGCGAGCGCGGGGCGACCGACGTGGTGATGGAGGTGTCGTCGCACGCGCTGGCGCAGGGCCGGGTCCGACCGCTGCGCTACGACGCGGCCGGTCTGACCAGCTTCTCGCAGGACCACCTCGACTTCCACCCGACGATGGCGGACTACCTGGCGGCGAAGTGCCTGTTGCCGGGCGAGCACCTGCGGCCGGGCGGGGTGGTGGTCGCGGCGATCGACGACCAGCCGGCGGCGGCGCGCTTCCTGGCGGCGGCGCCGGCCGGGGCGCGGGTGTGGCGGGCGTCCCGCGGCGGCGAACGCGGGGCCGAGATCGTCGCCTCTTCGGTCATGTCGGAACAGACAGGTCTCAAAGCGCAGGTCGACACGCCGGCCGGGCCGATCGCGCTGCGCTCGCCGCTGGTCGGCGCGTTCAACCTCGACAACCTGCTGGTGGCGATCGGGCTGGGGCTGGGGCTGGGGCTGGGGCCCGAGGTCCTCGGCGAGGCGCTGGCGAGCTGCCGCGGCGCCCCGGGGCGGCTCGAGCGGGTCACGGTCGCCGAGGCGTCCGGGCCGACGGTGCTGGTCGACTACGCGCACACGCCCGACGCGGTGGCGCGGGCGCTGCAGGCGGTGCGGCGGGCCTGCAGCGGCCGCCTGTTCGTGGTGCTCGGCTGCGGGGGCGACCGCGATCCGAGCAAGCGGGCGCCGATGGGCGAGTTCGCGGCCACCCTGGCCGACCGCTTCTACGCCACGTCGGACAACCCGCGCACCGAGGATCCGCAGGCGATCGTGGAGCAGATGCTGGCCGGCGTCCCGCCCGAGCGCCGCGATCGCGTGGTGCCGCTGGTCGACCGCCGGGCGGCGATCGCCTGCGCCATCGCCGAGGCGGCCGACGACGACGTGGTCGTGATCGCCGGCAAGGGCCACGAGGACTACCAGATCGTCGGGGTCGAGAAGCTGCACTTCGACGACCGGGAAGAGGCGGCGGCGGCGCTGCGCCTGGCGCGGGACCGGGCGGGCCGGGGCGGCTGTCCGTGAGGACAGGTGAGACCGGGCGCGCCGCGATCGTGCGGCGCGGTGAGAGGCTGTCCAGAGGACAGGCGAGACGAGGCGGCGAGGAGGCCATCCGAGAGGACGAACGAGGCCAGGCACGTCGTGCGGGGCGGGTGCTTGTCGTCGCGTGAGGGCTGTCCGCGAGGCCAGGTGGCCCGGCGGGCCGGCATGAAGGTCCGGGGAACCTGTCCGCGAGAGCGGGCGGCGCGGCGTGCGGACTCACATGTCTCAAGGATCAGGCGACTCCTCGCTCGCCGAACTGCGGCGCTCCGACGGCGTGTCGCCGACCGCCGTCCGGGTGAAGCGCTCATGGCCGCTGCGACCCGGCCCACGTGGGCGGCTGGGGCTGTCCGTGGTTGTGATCACGTCGACTCGTCGCGCTCCGGATGCGAGGCCAGAGTTAGTTGCGACGAATGGAGCGACCGATGCGTACATTGATTGTGACGATGGCCACGCTGGCGCTGGTGGGCGCGCTGGTCTCGACGTTCGCGGTGGCGAGCGACAGCGGCGGCGCGGGCCCGCGGGTCTCCGACCTCGAGGTGTTCAGCGACGGCCTCACGTTCGTCACCGCCGGCAGCTTCGCGGGCGCCGGCGCGCGCGGCCAGGGGGCGCAGGTGCTGGTCAAGGCGCGCGGGCTGGTCACGGGCACGTGCATCAGTCCGCGCGGCGAGGCGGAGCAGCGGTTCGCGCTGCCGATGATGCTCAAGGGCGCGGGCGCGACCCGCAAGGCCGGGCGCGAGGCGGCGTTCTTCGTGCGCACGAGCCCGCCCGAGCTCGCCAGCGTCGAGGTCTGTCCCGCCGCAGACTGGCGAGTCGCGCCGGCGGAGATCGTGTTCACCGCGGTCAAGCTGCAGGTCGGTCGGCCGGGCGCGCGCCTGTTGTGCCAGTTCCCCGCGGTCGACGGACCCGTGCGCGATCCCGGCTGTCAGGTCGAGCGCTAGGCGTAGCGACGCTGGCCGCGTCACTCGTCGCGGCTCGGTCCCGATCGTTCGCTCGGCCCGAGGACGAGTCGAGACGAACGGTCGCGGCACCATACGCCGTGTCCGGGCGCGTCCCGTCGCGCTCGCCCGAGGCGCGCCCTCCTCCCGGGACGGCGCGAAAGCGGGCGGTGGAGGCGGGCGCCGTCATGTGTCCCTCGTGACATGTCCCGGAGCACATGCACTGGCGAGCGTGGCGTCGACGCGCGGGCGGTGAAGGCGGACATCGTGACAGGTCCGTCGTGACATGTCCCTCGGCACGGACCAGCGCGAGCGGGGTGCCGACGAGCGGGCGTTGACGCGGGTGTGAAGTGTCCTCCGGGACATGTTCCGGAGCGCATGCCCTCGCGAGGCTGGCGCCGGCGGCCGTCATGAAGTGTCCCTCGTGACATGTCCCGGAGCGCATGCCCTGGCGAGGCTGGCGCTGGCGCGAGGGCGGACTTGGGGACGTGTCCCTCGTGACATGTCACGGAGCACATGTCCCCGGGAGCATGGCCCCAGCGTCAGGTGCCGAGGACGGTCACGGTGCGGACCTCGACCACCGCCTCGGCGCCGACGAATTCGCCGGCGTCGAACAGGGTGCGGCCGGTGCGGGTGGCCGAGACGCGCAGGGCGGTGCCGGGGCCGGCGTCGAGGCCGAGCGCGTGCAGCTTGTCGAGGTCGGCGACGAATTCGCCGTCGTCGGCGACCACGCAGGTCAGCTCCTCGCCGACGGGCTCGCCGCCGATGAGGCGGACGAGGCGCAGGACCAGCGGCTCGCGGTCGCCCTCGGGGCGCCACTCGAGGCGGAGCTCGTCGCGACCGCGGTCGACCGCGCCGGACAGCGCGGCCGGCTCGGGCAGGCGCGGGCGCAGGGTGAAGGCCGGCAGCTCCTCGCCCTCGCCGTCGACGCGGATCGTCAGCTCGGACGGGGCCGGCTCGCCGGGCGGCCAGGCGCCGGCCGGGAGGGCGTCGCCGAGGTAGGTGTACGTGACGCCGGAGATCGTCGGCACCAGGTCGGGCACCAGCGCCAGCGGGACGTCGATCGCGGCCTCGCCGATGCCGACGCCGAGGTTGCCGGCGTCGAGCAGGATCAGCTCGCGGGCGCTGCTGTCCTTCGAGACATTGTCCTTGGAGACAGGTTCGTCGAGCTGGTCGCTCGGGGCACAGTGACCGGGGCGCAGGCGGTCCTGCAGCGGCCGCGGCAGGTCGAGGCGGGTGCGCGCGGCGGCCTCGTCGTAGCCGTGGTACTGGGCGAACACCGCCGCGACCTCGAGCGCCGGCTCGTCGCCGGCGAACTCGCCGGGCGGCTGGACGACGACGCGGATCTGGGCGAGGCGGGACGGCGCCTGCGGCGAATCGCCGGCCTCCAGCGGCGCCAGGCCGAGCTCGCCCGGGTCGTCGACGCCGCTGCACGCCGCGATCGCGGCGGCGAGCACGAGGCCCAGAGCGGTGGGCCGGCGACAGGCGACGAGGCGAGGGGTCACGGGTTCCAGATTTACCGCGGCCTCGCGGCCAAGTCACGGAAGCGGGGCAACCGGTCGGTCGCGACCCCTGTGGTATGCTGCCGCACCCCCATGGACCCTGAAGCGGCTGTGGCGCTCGCACGCGCGGTCCTCGTCGATCTCGATGCCGACGAGGCATGCGCGATCTCGGGGGCGCTGGAGCCCGTCCTCGCGCGCCTCCGGGAGCTGCCGGGCAGGTGTGCGGAGGCGGCGCCGGGCGCCCCCCAGCAGCCCTTGCGCGCGGACGTCCCGGGCCCCGCGCTGCCGCTTGCGGTCGCGCTCGCCGGGGTGCCGTCGACCACGCCCGAGGGGCTGGTGCGTGCGGGCCGGTTCGCGGCCCAGGATGTGTCGCGGTCGTCACGCACCGCGGGGCCGCGGTGACCGCGGACCGCGCGCGAATCGTCGCGCTGACCGCCGGTGAGCTCGCCGACGCGGTGCGCGGCGGGACGATCGCCGCGGTCGAGGTGGCCCGCGCTTACCTCGCCCAGATCGAGGCGACCGCCGCGGACCTGCGGGCCTACGTGCGGACGACCCCGGACCTGGCGCTCGCCGAGGCCGCCGCGGTCGACGCGGCCCGCGCCCGCGGCGAGCCGCTCGGGCCGCTGGCCGGGGTGCCGTATGGCCTGAAGGACAGCCTCGTGACCGCCGGGGTGGCGACCGCCGCGGGCTCGCGGATCCTCGAAGGATGGGTCCCGCCGTACGACGGCGCCCAGGTCCGGCGCATGCGCGCGGCCGGGGCCGTCCTGCTCGGCAAGCTCGCCCTCGACGAGTTCGGCATGGGCGCACACGGCGACAGCGGCAGCATGTGGTCTTCGGGACATGCGCAAGAGGGCATGTCCGATGGGGAATGTCCCCGAGGGCATGCTCGGAGAGACATGTCTGGCGTGGAGACGCCGGAGCGGACGCAGGCGGGGGCATGGCCTTCAGGACAGCTCGGTCCGCGCAACCCGTGGTCGGCGGAGTTCGTCCCCGGGGGCTCGTCGAGCGGGGGGGCGGCGGCGGTGGCCGGGCGCGCGGCGGCGGTGGCCGTCGGCAGCGACACCGGCGGATCGATCCGCGTACCCGCGGCCCGCTGCGGGCTCGTCGGCGTGCGCCCGACCTGGGGCCGGGTGTCGCGCGCGGGGCTGGTCGCGTTCGCCTCGAGCCTCGACGCCGTCGGGCCGCTGGCGCGGACCGTCGACGACGCGGCGCGCGTGCTGGCCTGTCTCGCGGGACATGACGAGGAGGACAGCAGCTCGCTCGGTGAAGCGGTGCCCGACTACGCGGCGATGGCGGCGTGCGGGCGGGCCGACGGGCTCGCGGGCGTGACCCTCGGGATCGACGCGGCGGGGCTCGGGGAGCTCGAGCCGGCGGTCGCCGAGGTGTTCGCGGCGGCGCTGACGACCCTCGCGGGCGCGGGGGCGCGGCTGGTCGCGGTCGCGCTGCCGCCGGCCGAGGAGGCGCTGGCGGCCTACGCGGCGCTGTCGGCGGTCGAGGCGGTCAGCAACCTGGCCCGCTACGACGGCGTGCGCCTCGGGCTGTGTGTCCCGAAGGACAGCTACGAGGCGACCGCGGCGGCGACCCGCGGCGCCGGCTTCGGGCTCGAGGTCAAGCGGCGGCTGGTGCTCGGGGCGTGGTTGATGCGCCAGCCGCAGCTGCTGGCGCGGGCCCGGGCCGCGCGGGCCGCGACGACGGCGGGGCTCGCGGCGGCGCTGCGGAGCTGCGACGCGCTCGTCAGCCCGACCTGCGCCGAGGCCGGCGTGCGCGTGCGCGGACATGTCCTCGGGGACAGCGACCGAGCCGCCCGCGCGCTGGCCGACCTCGACGTCGACCGCTTCACCGCCGCGGCCAGCCTGGCGGGGCTGCCGGCGCTGTCGCTGCCGGCGGGGCTGACCGCGGGCGCGCCGGCGCTGCCGGTCGGGCTGCACCTCGTCGGGCGTCGGCTCGACGAGGGGCGGCTCCTGGCGATCGCGGCGGCGTTCGAGGCCGCGACGCCGTGGCGGGCGCGGCTCCTGGCCGGGCCGGGGGGCGCATGAGCGAGCTCCGGCCGGTCATCGGGCTCGAGGTGCACTGCCGCCTGAAGACGGCGAGCAAGCTCTTTTCGCCATGTCCCTTGCGACCTGGCGCAGAGGCCAACTGCGCCACCGACCCGTACACCTGGGGCATGCCGGGCACGCTGCCGAGTGTCAACGCGGCGGCCGTGGCGCTGGCGGTGAAGCTGGCGCTGGCGCTCGGCTGTGACGTCGCCGACGAAAGCGGGTGGGACCGCAAGCACTACTTCTACCCCGACCTGCCGAAGGGCTATCAAATCACCCAGCACACCCGCCCGCTGGCCACGGGCGGCGCGCTGGAGGTGCCGGACCCGGAGGCCGGGCCGTGGGCGACGCGGGCGGTCGCGCTGCAGCGGCTGCACCTCGAGGAGGACGCCGGCAAGGTGCACGCCGGGGCGTTGCTCGATTACAACCGGGCCGGCGCGCCGCTGGTCGAGATCGTGACGGCGCCTGTGATCCGCAGCGCTGCGGAGGCTGCGCGGGTGCTGCGGGCGCTGCGCTCGGTGCTGGTCCGCCTCGGTGTGTCCGACGCCACCATGGAGGATGGTTCGCTGCGCTGCGACGTAAATGTCTCGCTGCAGCGGCGCGGCGACCCGGCGCCGGGCGTGCGCTGCGAGATCAAGAACTTGAACTCGTTCAACTTCATCGAGCGGGCCGTGACGGCCGAGGTCGAACGCCAGGAGGCGCTGATTGCCGCAGGAGTGCCGGTCGCACCGGTGACGTTGCGCTACGACCCGGTCCGCGCCGCGGTGCAGGTGATGCGCGTGAAGGAGACAGAGCTCGAATACCGCTGGCTGCCCGAGCCGGACCTGCCGCCGCTGCGCGTCGACGCGGCGGCCGCGGCGGCGCTCCGGGCTGACCTTCCGGACATGCCTGAACGGACACGTATGCGCTACTGCGTGCTCGGGCTGACCCCCGCCGAGGCGGCCCTGCTGGTCGAGGAGCCCGCGCTCGGCGACTGGTTCGACGCGGCCCTGACGAGCCTCGGCCCGCGCGGGCCGGCGCTGGCGCGGCGGCTGTGCAGCTGGATCACCGTCGAGGTGCTCGCGCGCGTGCCGGCGGCGGCGCTGGCGACGGCGAAGGTGGCGCCCGCTGCGCTGGCGGAGCTGGTGCGTATGGTCGAGGCCGCCGAGGTCAGCGCTCCGGCGGCGAAGCAGATCCTCGCTCTCCTGGTGGAGGAGGGCGGCGTCCCGGGGGGGATCGCCGCCCGCGAGGGGCTGCTTCTCGAGGATGACGACGCGGCGTTGACGGCCGCGATCGTCGGCGTGTTGCGCGGTCACCCGCGGCAGGTCGCGCAGTATCGCGCGGGAAAGGCAGCGTTATGGGGGTTTCTTATTGGTCGGGTCATGCAGGCGCTGCGAGGTCGGGCCGATCCGCAGCGCGTCCACAAACTCCTCGTGGTGGCGTTACAGTCCCCGCCCCCAGGAGACGAAGCGACATGAGCAGCGAATCCAGCGCGATGCTCCGCCCGGTCAAGTTGAGCCCCGACGGGCGGGTGCTGCACCTCCTCGACCAGCGGTCGTTGCCCGAGCGCGAGGACTGGCTCGACCTCGAGGACGTCGAGGCGGTGGCCGAGGCGATCGAGCGCCTGGCGGTGCGCGGGGCCCCGGCGATCGGCTGTGCGGCGGCGCTCGGCCTGGTGGCCTCGTCGTGGCGCTTCTCCGACGACGCGGGGTTGTTCCGCGAGTCGTGCCTGATGGCGTTCGAGCGGCTGGCGCGGACGCGGCCGACCGCGGTCAACCTGTTCCACGCGATCGCCCACATGCGCAGCGCGCTGGCCGAGTGCCCGCAAGGGCTCGCGGTCGCCGGCGTGCGCGGGCACCTGCACGCGGCGGCGCTGCGCTACGTCGACGACGAGCTGCGCGCGTGCCTGACGATGTCCGAGCACGGCGCGCCGCTTTTGCCCGAGGTCGGCACGGTGCTGACCCACTGCAACACCGGCGCGCTGGCGACGGCCGGCTGGGGCACCGCGCTCGGGGTCATCCGCCGCGCCCACGCGCTCGGCAAGAAGATCCGCGTGCTCGCCGACGAGACGCGTCCGGTGCTGCAGGGCGCGCGCCTGACCGCGTGGGAGCTGCGCCACGACGGGATCCCGGTCGACATCATCGCCGACAACATGGCCGGCGCGCTGATGGCCCGCGGCGAGGTCCAGGCCGCGATCGTCGGCGCCGACCGGATCGCCCGCAACGGCGACGTGGCCAACAAGATCGGCACGTACACGGTGGCGGTGCTGTGCCGCTACCACCAGATCCCGTTCTACGTGGCGGCGCCGTGGTCGACGATCGACCCCGCGACCGCCAGCGGGGCGGAGATCCCGATCGAGGAGCGCGACCACAACGAGGTCCACCTCCACGGCGGCCGCCGCATGACCCCGGCCGGCGTCGGCGCCCGCAACCCGGCCTTCGACGTCACCCCGGCCGAGCTGGTCAGCGCGTTCATCACCGAGCGGGGGGTGTTCCGCCCGGCCACGCTGTCGGCCCTGATGGACTCTTAGGGCATGTCCGCCGGGGCATGTCGCTCGTGACATGCCCCTCGGGACATCTTATTTGCCGCGCGGCTTGGCGGGGGCGTTGACCTGACCCAGGAGCCAGGTCGTGAGCTGGCCGAGGAAGGCGTGGTCGACGGTGCGGGCAGCGTCGAGGTAGCGCGACGGGTTGGAGTCGTTCGGCTCGGGTTTGAACAAGTGGTCGAGGTCGGGGAACGGGTGCAGCTCGGCCTTGCGCTTGCGCCGCTTGGCCAGCTTCAGCAGCTCCTGGGGGTCGCGGCGCGGGTCGACCTCGAAGTCCTTGTCGCCCTGGGCGATCCACAGCGGCGCGTTGCCGCCGGCGACCAGCGCCTCGGGCGAGACTTGCAGGATCTCCTTGATCCACAGCGCCTGGGCGGCGAGCTCGGGCGGCACTCCGTGGCCGGTCTTGAGCGCCTGCAGCGTCTTCTCCTGGGACTTGCGGGCGTCGTCGCGGAGCTGCGGCGGCACGGCCTGCAGGGCCGCCTCGCTCTGGGAGCGCAGGATCTGCTCGTAGGGGCGGCCGGGCGCGGCGAGCAGGGCCACGGCCTTCACGCTCGGGTCCTCGGCGGCCAGCTGAAGGGCCTTCCAGCCGCCCTCGCCGTGGCCGACGAGGACGATGCGGTCGGGGTCGACCTCGTCCTGGACGAGCAGGGTCCGCAGGGCGCGGCGGGCGTCTTCCAGCTGGCCGAGGTAGGAGATCGGGCCCTCGGCGCTGCTGCCGTAGCCGCGCTCGTCGAAGCGCAGGACCGCGAAGCCGGCCTCGGCGATCGCGTCGGAGATGCTGTGGCTGCCGAGGTCGACCGGGGGCGGGCCGGCGAAGCCGAAGCGGTCCTGCTGGCCGGTGCCGGGCAGCAGCAGCGCGCCGGGGAACGGGCCCTTGCCGGGCGGCAGCAGCACCTCGCCGGCGAGCGCGGGCTCGCCTGGCCTTCCGGGCAGCTCGACCTCGCGGCGGGTGAACTTGGCGCCGGGGGGCGGGCTGTACGAAAGGACAGGTGGCCCCTCGATCTGCCACTCGGGCCACGGCGGCGGCTGGACCGGGGCCTGGATCTCGACGTCGTCGGCCTCGATCTGGACCTTCTCGATCCGGCCGTCGCGCAGCTGGATCGTCTCGCCGAGGTTGGTCTTGACGGTGGCCTGCCCGGGCGACTGCGGGTCGGGGACCGTCAGCGTCGCGGTCCACTCGGTCGGCATCGAGCCCGACAGGCTGACGAGGCGCCAGCTCAGCTCGCCGGGGACGAGGCGGCGCAGGCCGAACATCAGCTCCTCGTGGAGGATCGCCGAGAAGGCCATGAACGCGTCGCCGTTGCGGTAGGTGATCTCGTCGCGCTCCCGGCCGGAGGTGAAGTGCAGCGCGTCGCCCTTGCGCTCGAACCGCAGCTCGGCGGCGTTGCTGCGCTCGAAGCCGCGGACGAGGTCGCCGCGGGCGTCGACGACGATCTCGCCGGAGCTGCGCAGCGGCTCGGCCGGCTTGCCGTCGCGCCCGGGCGGGCGCAGCTCGATGCGGGTGGCGAAGCGGAAGTGGCCGGGCTCGCCGGCGACCGGGCCCTCGTAGCGGCCCCACGAGGTGCCGATCGGCTTGCCCGACTGCATCATCGTGTAGGCCCGGACCTCGCCCTCCTTGTAGAGCTTGTCGACGGCGGCGCCGGGCCACGACACGAGGTCCGCCTGTCCTTCGGAACCTGTCTCCGGGGACTTGCTCTCGTCGGTCGGGATCTTCAGGCAGCCGCCGGCGAGCGTCAGGGCGAGGGCGGCGAGGGCGAGCGGGCGGCGGCGCATGGGCCCTCGGGATAGCCCAAGACGGGCGCTGACGCCACCTCCGCGCCGGGCGCGGCGCCCACGGGCTAACCGGGTCGGCGGGGGCGGGCGAGTCCTGATTCGCGTCGTCGTCGACCCCGGCGGTCGGCGAGCTCGCATGGCGGCGATGTCGTCGTCGCCGCGAGCGCGGCGCGCGAGGGGGTCCAGCGCGGCGGTCTGGCGCTCGATCGGCTGTCCCGAGGGACATGTTGGAGGAGCGCCGACAGGACATGTCTCAATGGACATGTCCTCGCGCACACTCAGCCGCCGGCGAGCCGGCAGTCGGCCTCGACCTGCTCGAAGTCGTCGCGGTGAGGGGCGAGCTCCTCGCAGGCCTTGCGCAGCAGGTCCGCCACCGAGGTCGGGTACAGCTTGATCCGGCCGTCGCGGCCGGCGGTGACGATCAGGCGGCCGTCGGGCGAGAACTCGGCGTGGTTGACCGCGGCGGCGTGGCCGTGGAGGGTCGCCAGCAGGTCGTAGTTCGACGAGTCGGTCGGGGCGTCCCACAGCTTGGCCGTGTTGTCGGACGAGGCGGTGACGATCCGCCGGCCGTCGCCGTCGAAGGTGGCGTACAGCAGCGAGGCGGAGTGGCCGAGCAGGGCGGCCAGCACGTGCGGGCGGTCGTCGGGGCCCGACAGCGACCACACCCAGGCGTCGCGCGCGGTGGCGAGGACGAGGCGGCCGCCGTCGCGCGAGAAGGCGGCCGAGGCGATCGCGCCGGCCGCGGGGTCGAGGGTGGCGATCTCGCTGCCGTAGCGGGCGACCCACAGCTTGGCGGTGTGGTCGGCGCTGATGGTGACGACGGTCTCGCCGTCGGGCGAGAACACGGCGCCCTCGACCGGCGCGCTGTGACCGACGAGGTCGGTGATGAAGCGCAGCGACTCGGCGTCGATCAGCTGGGCGGTGTTGCTGTCGCGGCTGGCGAGGACGACGTAGCGCCCGCCGGGGGCGAAGCCGGCGATCGCCTGCTGGCCGCGCGTGCCCTGCCACGGCTCGCCGACGACCGCGCCGGTGGTGGCGTCCCACTGGCGCAGGGTGTCGTCGGCGCCGGCCGAGATGATGCGCGAGCCGTCGCGCGAGAAGCTGGCCCCGAGGACATGTCCCGCGTGACCGAGGACGGCGACCTCGTCGCCGGTGCTGGCGTCCCACAGCCGCAGGTTGGAGTCCTCCTCGGCCCAGGTGAGCAGCCGCCCGCTGCCGTCGCCGGCGAACACCGCCGCGACCACCGGGCCGGCGTGGCCCTCGAGCGTGCGGATGTTGCGGGTGCTGACGACGTCCCACAGCCGCGCGGTCTTGTCGTCGCTGGTGGTGACGATCCGGCTGCCGTCGGGCGAGAAGCGGGCCAGCCGCACCGAGGCGCCGTGGCCCTTGAGGGTCGGCACGGCGTTGTTGAGCGAGCCGTCCCAGATCCGCGCGGTGTTGTCGCCGCCGACGGTGAGGATCCGGGCGCCGTCGGGCGAGAACTCGGCGGCCAGCACCGGGGCGGTGTGACCCTCGAGGGTGGCGATCGGCTGGCCGCTGGCGCTGTTCCACAGCCGCGCGGTGTTGTCCTCGCTGGTGGTGAGCAGGCGCGAGCCGTCGAGCGAGAACCTGACCGAAAGGACCTGTCCCGTGTGACCGCCGAGAGTGGCCGCGACCTCGGCCTTGCCGGCGCCGGCCGCCTCGGCCTTGACCACGTCCCACAGCTTGACCGCGGTGCCGGCGTCGGTGCCGGCGGTCACGGTGGCGATGCGGCGCTCGTCGGGCGAGAAGCCGGCCTGCTTGAGCAGCTCGCGCGGGTCGCTCATGGTCGCCAGCAGCTTGCCCGCCTGGTTCCACAGCGACGCGCGCGACGGGCTCCAGGTGAGGATCCGGGTGCCGCTCGCCGAGTAGCTGGCCCCGAGGACAGGTTCTCCGTGCTCGAGGGTCGCGATCGCCGCGCCGGCGGTGCTCCACACGCGCGCGTCGCCGGCCTCGCCGACGGTGACGAGGCGGTCGCCGAGCGGCGAGGCCGCGTGGAGTTGTTTCGAGTGTACCACCGGGGGACAGCGGCCTTGCCGCGCCGAAACGCCTTTCGGGACGCCCCCAGGAATGATTGTCCGGTAGGCCGCCGAGACAAGCCCGGAGACGAGACATTACGCAGGAGGAGCGGTCCTGGCTTCCCGGCCGGCGCAGGTCCGGGTCCGCGCCCCGGCTTCGGCGGCACTAGCCAGGGGCGCCGCGCTTGGAGCATGCTCTCGCCGCTTGCGCCCGCGACCCCGCCGCCTCGCCTGCCATCGGATCGGCCCCGCCGGCCTGCGGGGACTGGGCGCGGTGCTGACCCTCGCGACCGCGCTGCTCGGCGGTTCCGCGCGCGCGCAGGACCCGGCCGATCTGGTCCAGCCGGCGCTGCAGAACAGCGTCGAGCTCGAGTACCCCGAAGATCTGCGCCGGTTGCCGACGCCGCCGCAGGGCCAGGTCGTCGTCAAGCTGGTCGTCGGCGTCGACGGCGTCCCCAAGGAGCTCGAGGTCGTGCAGAGCGTGCACCCCGAGCTCGACGCGCTCGCCAAGTCGGCCGTCGCTCAACTTCGCTATACGCCCGGGCTCTACAAGGGCCGCCCGATCGAGGTCGTTCTCAAGGTCGGCATCGACATCGCCGCGCCGCCGCCGTTGCCGCCGGAACAGCCGCAGCCGCCGCCGGACGTCGACGCGGGCGAGCCCGACTCCGACGCGAGCGAACCCGCTCCCCAGACCCAAGAGACAGGTCCGGTCCGGCTGCGCGGCGTGCTGCTCGAGGCGGGTCAGCGCGTGCCGGTGTCGGGCGCGAGTGTGCTCGTGGTGCCGGCGCCGGCTCCTGGTTCTCGTAGATGTCGACCGGCGGGGCCACGACGGGGCGGCCGCGGGTGCTCTCGGCCGTCGGCGCGGTCGGCTTCGACTGGGTCACTTGAGTGGTCTCTTGGGACATGGCTGAAAGTTCTCCTCTCGGGTGATCTCGTGGGTCGCGCGCGCTCAGGCCGCCTTGACCGTGATCTGCTTCGGCTGCGACTCGGGGTGCTTCGGCATCGTCACGATCAGGAGCCCGTTCTTGAGCTCGGCCGTGACCTTGTCGACGTCGATCCGGGCCGGCAGGGCGAAGCTGCGCGAGAAGCGGAGGTCGCCGCGCTCGCGGCGCCGAGGTGCCGGGCCTGGCCGACAGCGAGCTGCAGCTGTCCGCGACGCAGGACAGCCTGACGATCAGCGGCGAGCGCAAGGCGGCCGCGCCAGTACCTGGTGCTCGCCGACCTGCCGGGGGTGAAGACCGACGACGTGCAGATCCGCTTCGAAGACGGCGAGCTGACCATCCACGCGACTCGCAACGATGTCGGCCAGGGCGAGGTCCTCGGCGCCGAATTCTCGGCCGCCGACTACGTCCGCCGGTTCTCGATCCCCGAGACCGTCGACGCCTCGAAGATCGACGCCAAGCTGCAGGCCGGGGTGCTCGAGCTCACCCTGCCCAAGGCCAGCCGCGTCCGCCCGCGCCAGATCGCGGTCAAGTCGGCCTGAGCCGCGCCCCTTCCCTCCGAGAGCGCGTCCGCGAGCGAAAGGAGGTGCTACGTAACGAGGCGCATCACTGCGAGGCGCGCGGGCTCTGGCCCGCGCGCCTCGGTTCGCTCTGGAAGCATGTCGCAGAGGACATGTCCTGTGGGACATCCAGACGGTGAATCAAAGCGGCGAGGCCGCCGCGCCGGGGGCGCGGCGGCCTCGTTCGTCGTCGATCCGCGCGGCGCTCAGGGCACGCAGCTGGCGACGAAGTTCGAGAAGCAGGCGTTGACCTGCGACTTGGTGTACATGCCGAACTTGCCGTTGGCGTAGGTCGTGTCCATGAAGGTCTTCATGGCCACGACGTTGTTGTTGGCCTTGAGGCGGACGATGATCGTCATCTCGCCGTCGGCCTTGTGGGTCAGCTCGAAGGTGTACTCGGTGGCCTCGGTCCAGCCCATCGTGGTGAACTCGCCGACGGGGACGAGCAGCTTCGAGTTGGCGGTGTCGGCCGGCTGGAGCCGGTCGGCGCAGGTCTGGGGGGCGGCGTTCGGGTCGGCGACGTCGATGACCTTGACCTGCATGCCGGCGGGCAGCTGGCCGCCGCAGTTGGCGAAGTTCTGGCCGATCCGCTTCCACGAGAACAGGTAGTAGTGGTCGGTGTCCTGGATGCCCCACATGAAGCCGATCCAGTCGTCGTCGTTGGTGTCGTCGGTGACCTGGAACTCGCCGGTGATGGTGGCGTTGTCGAGGTCCCAGCCGCAGAACAGCGCCGCGCTCTTGCCGTTGATCGTCTGGCACAGCGTCTGGGTCTGGTCGTTCCACACCCACTGGGTCGCCGGGTCGGCGTTCTCGCCGGCGCCCGGGAAGTCGTAGGTCTCGCAGATGTCGGGGTCGAGCTGCAGCGTCTGGTTCTTGAGGTAGACCGTGACGCTGTCCGAGGCCGTGTTGCCCTCGCCGTCGCTGACGTCGATGGTGTAGGTCGTCGGACCGAGGGGCGTCGCCACCGGGTTGGCGATCGCGGCGTTGTCGAGGGTCTCGGGCGGGTCCCAGCTGTAGTTGTAGTTGCCGTCGCCGCCCATGGCGATCGCGTTGAGCTGGGCCGGCATGTTGGGGTCGATGCAGATGCTCATGCCGGCCTCGACCGAGAGCGGATCCCAGCACTTGAGGCCGTCGTCGTCGCAGCCGTGCTCGCAGGTGACGACGTCCTCGGCGTTGCCCTGGTCGTTGCAGGTGTGGAGGTCCTTGTCGACGCACTTGACCTCGTTCGGGTTGCAGCGCGCGCAGTTCTCGTGGACGTCCGGGTCGCGGTCGGTGCAGTCGGTGCCGGGCGTGACGCCGGGCTCGGGCATCATGTCGCCCCAGTCGTCGCCGTCGGCGTCGGTCATGCACGCCGTCGGGTCGTCGTTGGGCGCGGCGCCGGGGAAGGTGTTGGCGTCGTTGTCGTCGCAGTCGGTGCCGGGCACCGCGCCGTCGTCGTCGGGGTCCGGGTCGGCCCAGCCGTCGCCGTCGGCGTCGGTCTGGCACACGTTCGGGTCGACCTCGTTCTCGGCCACGCCGGGGCCGGTGGCCGCGTCGGTGTCGTCGCAGTCGGTGCCGGGCGTGACGCCCTCGGGCGGCATGTCGTCGCCCCAGCCGTCGCCGTCCTCGTCCTCCATGCACGCGGCCTCGGACTCGTTCTCGGCCGCGCCGGGGAACGCGTTCGGGTTGTCGTCGGCGCAGTCGGTGCCGGGCAGCGCCTCGGGCACCGAGGGCGTGTCGTCGCCCCAGTCGTCGCCGTCGGCGTCGGTCATGCACGCCTCGGCGCTGTCGTTGGGCGCGGCGCCGGGGAAGGTGTTCACGTCGTCGTCGGCGCAGTCGTCGCCCGGCGGGACGTCCGGATCGTCGGGCATGCTGTCGCCGTGGCCGTCGCCGTCGGAGTCCTGCGTGCACTGGTCGGGCGGCAGGTCCTTGGCCGCGCCGGGGAAGATCGTGCTGTTGTCGTCGTTGCAGTCGGTGCCGGGCTCGACGCCCTCGGGCGGCATGTCGTCGCCCCAGCCGTCCTCGTCGGCGTCCTCCATACAGGCCGTCATCGACTCATGCTCTGCAGCGCCGGGGTACGCGTTGGCGTTGTCGTCGGCGCAGTCGGTGCCCGGCTCGACGCCCTCGGGCGGGTCGCTGTCGCCCCAGCCGTCGCCGTCGGCGTCCTCCATGCACGCGGTCATCGACTCTTTTTCGGCCGAACCGGGGAAGGCGTCGGCGTTGTCGTCGGCGCGCCGCCGCGGCGTGGTGCTGATGCCCAGCACCAGGCGCAGCCGCTCGAGCCGCGGGTCCTCGGCCCAGGCGCGCAGCATGCCGAACCAGTCGTCCTTGAAGGGCAGGCCCCACACCGCGTCGACGCGGTCGAGCGCGAGGATCACCCGCGTGCTCGCCAAGTCGTCGAACAGGTTCGACGGCTCGGCCAGCAGCTCGCGCGCCGACAGTCCGCCGGCGAGGTTGGCCCGGTGCATGGCCAGGCGCACGAGGTAGGGGTGCCCGCCGATCAGGCTGAGACGAGGCGCCGCCGGATCACGCGCTCGGCGAGGGGCAGGACGAACATGGTCGATAGCTCCGGTGCGAAAGGACAGGTGTCAACAAGCAGGGTCGGGAGGACAGGTCACTACGGACAGGATGCCAAAGACAGGTCCGAAGGGGCAGGTCCGAACGGGCAGGTCCGAAAGGGGTCCGGGCCGGCTCAGTAGGTCGGGCAGGTCCATGCCTCGGGCGGGCAGTCGGTGCAGGCGCCGCCCATGCAGGCGCCGCCGCAGCGGCTGACGACCTCGAGCGAGTCGCGGCGCACGTAGTGATAGGGGCCGTCGACGGCGGCGTTGCAGTCGACGCCGACGAGGTCGCCGCAGGCGCGCTCGTAGCGGCAGTTCTCGCCGAACTTCGCCTTGATCCGCTCGGCCAGCTCGGGCGGGACCTCGGTCGAGGAGGCGCCGCGCGGCTGCTCGTCGGCGGGCGGCGGGGCGGCGAACCCGGCGCCCTCGCTCTCGGCGGGCGCCGGCGACGATGCC
>NZ_JAIRAU010000025.1 GCF_020073745.1 Nannocystis pusilla | reverse complement strand
TCGCGCGCGGAACCACTCGAGGGGACCGCTCACCAGTCGTTCGCCGTCATGCTCGACGATCAGCTGCTGCACCCCCCGCTGGAGCTCGTCGAGCTCGGTCGCGCGGCTGTCCTCGCGGACAGTGCCCGAGAGGACATGTCTTTCAGGACATGCGACGGGCGCGGCCGAACGATCGGCGAGGGCGGCCTCGTAGATCGCGGCCAGTTCGCGGACCTCGGCGACGAGCTCGGCGTACTCGGGGATGTTGTGATCGCGCTCGTAGAGGACGGGCACGGGGCCGAGGCGGGCGACGACGCGGGCCATCAAGGCGCGGACGGGCGAGGGGACGGGCGCACCGTGGGTGTCGATGAGCAGGCCGCCGAGCTGCGGGCGGACCTCGCCGCCGGCGACGTGCAGGCGGACCACACGGTCGAGCGGCAGGTCGGCGACGAAGGCGTCGGGGTCGAAGCCGTGGTTGATGGCGTTGACGACGACGTTGTTGACGTCGAGCAGCAGACCGACGTCCGCGCGGGTGAGCACCTCGTGGAGGAACTCGAGCTCGCGGGCGGCCAGCGCGGGGCCGCGGTCGCCGCCAGGAGGGGCGCCGGCGGCTGCGTAGTAGCTGATGTTCTCGAGCGCGAGCGGGCGCGCGAGGGCGTCCTGGGCCCGACGGATCTGGTCGGCCGCGCGTCGCGCCGAACCCGTGGTGAAGGGCAGGGGCAGGAGGTCGTGGAGGCACACGCCGTCGCGGCCGGTCCAGCACAGGTGGTCGGTGTGTTCGGCGACGCCGAGCTCGTCGAGGAAGGCGCGCAGCTCGGCGAGATAGGTCGTGTCGAGGCCGGTCGCGGCGCCGACGTTGAGCATGAGGCCGTGGGTCAACAGCGGACGCCGCCCGGCCATGGTCGCCAGCGCGGCCGGAAAGTAGCCGCCGCGGCGCATGTAGTTCTCCGGCGAGATCTCGAAGAAGGCGAGCGCCGGGTCGACGGGTTCGGCGAGCGCCTCGTCGAGGAAGCCCCAGCGCAGGCCGAGGCCGATGCCGGTCGGGCGGGTCATCGCGTCAAGCATACGGCTTCGGTCGTCGAGCGCGCGGACCGCCGGGCGAGGCGACCGCAAGGCGGTCGCGGGCAGGATGCTGGCTCAAAGGACAGGAGACCGCGAGGTGCCGGGCGACGCGCGGCGGGCGGTGCTCGCCGGCGTGGGGTTCGTGGGAGTCGAGCTGGCCCAAGGGACAGGTTGCCCGAGCGTTGCGAGGCCGACCCGCGGCCTGGGCAGGCCGGTCGGCCGGGACGTCGGAGAGGCTCAGCCGCAGGTGCCCTCGCCGCAGGCGGCCTCGCCTCCCTTGGCCTTCTTGGCGGCCGGCTTCTTCTTCTTCTTCTCGGTCGTGGTGGCGGTCGGCTCGGCCGCCGCGGTGCTCGGCGCGGTCGCGGTCTCGGTCGTCGCCGGATCGGTGGCCGCCGCGGGATCGGCCGCCGCCGCCGTCTCGGTCGGCTCGGCCTTGGCGCCGCCGCAGCCCTTCTCGCCGCCGCAGCCCTTCTCGCCGCCGCAGCCCTTCTCGCCGCCGCAGCCCTTCTCGCCGTTGTGGCCGCCGCAGCTCTTCTCGCTGTCGTCGGCGTGGCCCTTGCACGACTTCTCGCCCTCGGCGGCGGTGTTGCCGGGGACCTCGGTCGCGTCGGTCTGGGTCTTGTTGCAGCCGCCGAGAGTGAGGCCGGAGCCGAGCAGGGCGAGGGTGGCGGAGATCGTGCGAATGTCCATGACTGAGGTGCTCCTGTGCGTTCGTTACGAGGATGGGCGCGCGCCGGATCGCAGCGCGCGAGTCACTTGGCTGCGGGCGCGGGGGCGGGCTGGGCGGCGGGATCGGAATTCGGGGCGGGCGCTGGTGCGGTCGCGGGACCGGGATCGCCGGGCTTGCCGTCGGGGCGGGCGATGAACTCGAGCGAGACCTCGGCCTCCTTGGCGACCTTGGGCGCCAGCTGATCGAGCGTCTTGGCGGCGAGCTTGCCGAAGCCGGAGCGCGGACGGACGTCGTACTCGTCGAGGCCGATCGTCAGCGGCTCGACGCTCTTGACCTCGACCTCGCGCAGGACGTCGCCGTCGTAGCGGAAGGTGGCCTCGAGCTCGACCGACTTCTCGGCCTTGCGCTGGTGCAGCAGGAAGTCGCCGCTGGCGGTGAAGGTGACCTTGCGCTCCGGACCTGTCACTTGGGTCAGGTCGGTGACGGACGCGGCGGTGATGCGCGTCAGGGCGAACTCGATGATCGCGTTCTTGGCGAGGTCGTCGGCCGGGGTGTCGGGCGAGATCTCGAGCCAGTCGCGGGCGTGCTGGTTCTGCGTGTCGCTCTTGACCTCCTCGCCGAACTCCTTGCCGGGCTCGGGGGCGGTGCGCTGGAACAGCTCGAGGTCGCGGAGATCGACGCGCACGAGGCCGCGTGACTTGGCGAGGTCGGTCGGGTCGAGCCACACCTCACCGCTGAGGGCCGAGGCCGGGACCTTGCCGCGGATCTTCTCGATCGGCGCGTCCATGTCGAAGCCGAGCCGGCCGCTGGTGCCGTCGACGACGAGGTGCACGGTGGTCGGAGCGGGCGGCGGCGGCTTGACCTCGAGCTTCTGGGCTTTCTCGGCCAGTTTGACGGGTTCGCCGCCGCAGGCGCAGGCGAGGGCGACGCAGACGACGAGGGCGGAGGCGAAGCGGCGCGGCATCGAGGACTCCTCGGCAACGGGGCGGGCGGGCAGTTGTTACACGGGCTCGATCGCTCAGCGCAGCCAACCCGCGAGGGTCGCGACGGCCTGCTCGATCCCGGCGCCGACGTCCCGCGGACCGGGGCCCAGCATGTAGGCCGGCGTGGAGACGATCCGGAGCCGCTCGTCGACGATCGCGCGATCGACCGCGCAGGCCTCGTGGCGCGCACCGAGGGCGGTCACGGCGGCAGCGGTGCCGACGTCGTCGCCGATGGTGAGGCGGGCGCCGCCGATGCCGAGCTTGCGCAGGGCCGCGGCGAGGATCGCCGGGCTGATGCAGATGGCGACCAGCGGCTTGCCCCGCGACAGGGCCTCGCCGACGAGGCGCACGAGGTCGGGATCGATGTCTGCCTCGGGGCCGCGGACGGCGAAGTCGCTGAGGTTCTTGGCGACGCCGTAACCGCCGGGCAGCACGAGCGCGTCGAGTTCGTCCATCCGCGCGCGATCGAGCGGTTCGACCTTGCCGCGGGCGATCCGGGCCGACTCGACGAGGACGTTGCGCGTCTCCCCGGTCGGCTGACCGGTCAGGTGGTCGACGACATGCATCTGCGGGCGGTCCGGGGCGAAGCAGCGAGGCTCCAGACCGGCGCGCTCGAGGAAGTAGAGGGAGAGGACCGCCTCGGTGATCTCGGCCCCGTCGAGGTAGCCACAGCCGGCGAGGACGACTCCGACGCGTTTGCCCTGCATCGCGCCGACCTTACCACGAGAAGCGACTGGCGAAGCGCGGGCGAGGCGACGCATCCTGGGGTCCGTGCTCGTCTCCGTGCTCGCCGCCGGCCTGCTGCTCGCGCCCGCGCCTGCGGCTGCGCCACCGCGCCCGCTGCGAGAGGTGCTGCGCGTGGAGCCGGGGGCGACGTGCCTGACGGCGAGCGGGCTCGCCGAGACCATAGCGACGTGGCTCGGACGCGACACGATCGATGTGCCGGTCGCCTATATCGATGTTCGCGGCGATCCGACGCGCGCGCAGTCGGTGACCATCGCGCTCGAGATCCGCGGCGAGTTGGTCGAGCGGAAGTTCGATCCGGTGCGACCGACGTGCAGCGACCTGCATGCGGTGGTGGGACTCGGGATAGCGATCGCAGTCGACGCGGCGGTGCTCGAGGGGCTCGGCTACGAGGTGATCGATCCGGGCGAAGAAAGCGTGCCGCAGGCGTACGATCCGGAGCGACCGCCGCTCACGCGACGCTCGCGGAAAGGCGAGCCGAGCGAGGCGCCTCCCCGGCGCGCGTCGGTGTCCGTGGTGGCCGCGGTGCGCAGCGGACTGTGGCTCGGTGTGCTGCCCGGTCTCGCCGGCGGTGGTGGGGCCCAGCTCGAGCTCGGCTGGCGGCGGTGGGTGGACCTGCGCGCGAGTCTGTTCGGCGGCTACGCGGGGCCTCGCGCGCTCGACGCTGACACGCGGGTGACGCTCGGACTGGTGGGAGGACGGGTCGACGTGTGTGCCGCGCTTGCACGTCCGCGAGTGCGGCCTCGCCTGTGCTTCGGGCCAGCCGCGGGTGCGCTCCAGATCGGCGCGAGGACGCCCGGCGTGCGCGACGCGGTCGGACCGTGGGTGGCGCTGACGGTGGCGCCGGAGCTGCGGATCTGGGCCGCGAAGCGCTTCGCGGTCGACCTCGCGGTCGAGCTGATCGTCCCGGTGGTGCGCCCGGTGCCCGCCGAGCGCGATCCGAGCAAAGCAGGTATGATCGGCGACTCGCTCGCGGTCCCGCCGGTGGGGGCCATGGTGAGTCTGGGCGCCGCGTTCACGATCCGGTGAAGGATTTGACGGACCCGCGACATACAGCCAAGCGTGACGGCCCTCAGGTCCTCGATGCGGCGCGCCTGTTCCGCGACCACGCGGAGTTCGTCGCCAACTTCGCGGTCCGCCTCGGGGTCGGTCGCCCCGAGGTCGACGACGTGGTTCAAGAGGTCTTCCTGGTCGCCCATCGTCGCGGGGGCTTCGTGCCGGGGGCTGCGCGCCCGACGACCTGGCTCGCCGAGATCACGCTGCGAGTGGTGTCTGCAGGCCGCCGCCGCCTGCGACGCTCGCGGGAGGACGCCGACACCGAGGCCGTCGCGGCCGCCACCGCCCAGGGCGGCAGCTCCCCGGGCGAGCAGGCCGAGACGAGCGAGGCGCTGCGCCGCGTGCAGCAGGCGCTCGACACCCTCGAGGAGGGCAAGCGCGCCGTGTTCATCCTCTTCGAGCTCGAGGGCGAGAGCTGCGAGGCGATCGCCGCCGGCCTGGGGATCCCCATCGGAACGGTGTATTCGCGGCTGCACAAGGCCCGCAAGCAATTCATGGAAGCCCACGCGCGCCTCGTCGCGGGGCCCCCTCGGCCGCTCGCTCGCTCGCAAACGGTGACGTCATGACTCAAGAGCCCACCCGCCTCCTCGACGACGTGACGACCTCCGCCGGACTGCGCCGCGACCTCACGGCCGCCGTTCGCCACCGCGTCCCGTACGACGCCGGCGCGGGCGCGGCCCGCTTCGAGGCCTCGCTGGCCAAGGGCGCGGGCGCGGCCTCGTCGGGCTGGGGTGCCGGCACGCTCGGGCTCGGGGCGCTGATCCTCGGCGGCCTGATCGGAGCCGGACTCTGGCTGTCGCGCGGGCCCGATCCGAGCCCGCCGGAGGTCGCGCTCGGGGGTGCCGGCGTGACGGCCCGCTCGGTGCAGGCGGCGCCCGAGACTGTCTTGGAGGACAGGGTCCAAGAGACAGATCGTCCGGGCGCGCAGGGGCCTGTGGCTGTCCTGGAGGACAGGTCCGGAGAGACAGCCGGCGCGGCGCCGGCGGAGGCGCCCGAAGAGGTCGTCGAGGACATGTCCGAAAGGTCAGCTGCCGATGCCCGCGGCGACGGCAAGAAGGCGCGGGCGCGCAAGGCGGCGCGTGTCGAGGCGGCGCGCGGATCGGGCGACGGGGCGGCCGACTACCTCCGGGAGGCCCGCAGCCTGCAGGCGGCCCGCGGCTTCCTCGGACGCGATCCTGCCGAGGCGCTGGCGCGGGCCGAGGCAGGGGCGGCCGAGTTCAAGGCCGGGCAGTTCGCCCAGGAATGGGAGGGGGTGGCGGTGCTGGCCCTGTTCGAGCTGGATCGGCAAACCGAGGCAGAACGGCGCGCGGCGGCCTTCTTGACCCGTTTCCCGAACGGGCCCTACGCCTCCCAGGTGCGCGAGGCGCTCGACCGGCAGTGAGCAGCGACGGGCGAATTCGTCCGCGCTCGCCACAGATCTCACATGCCGGGCTGCCGCTCGGCCAGTGCCGTGAGTTGACTCCGGTGGCATGCTCGCCAAAGTGCGCTCCCCCCACTCTGCGCTGATCGTGGCCGCGGCATGCCTGCTCGAGAGCGGCTGCCTCGTGACGGTCTTCGTCAAGGATGCGGGCGGTGAAGCGGATGGGACTGGCGGGGGCAGCGGGTCAGTCGGCTCGGACGACCAGGTGTCTCAAGAGACAGGTTCCAGCGCCTCGACGTCGGGGACCACCGGCGAGCCGACGAGCGAGGGCTTCGGGGTGACCGTCGACGTCGACTTCGACCTCGGCGAGCAGGAAGACTGGAACTCCTGCTCGCTCGTGCGGGTGCCGTGCGACGGCGACAGCGAGGACATCGACCACGCCCTGGGGATCAACTGCGACGGTGGCCTGCAGACCGAGGGGGCGCTGACTTGGTCGGGGCCTGCCGGGTCGCGGCTGGTGGTCGACCAGGTCCTCGGCACCACCGAGGTGTACGCGCCGACCGAGGGCTCGCGCCGGGTGGCGCTGTCCACCGGCGACGCCAGCCACTTGCTGCTGACGCTCCCGGAGATGCCCGACCTCGGCAACTGCCCGGTCTCGCAGACGTGCCCGTCGACCGACTGGCCGGGCGCCGACCTCGACGAGCTGCCGCCGCCGATGGTGGCGAAGGCGAAGCAGTGCGAGGAGGACGAGCCGGTGGGGGTCCCGGGCGACTGCAGCCAGACGATCGAGAGCCAGTGGCTCCTCGGCGGGGATATGATGAAGGCGTACGATTACACCGAGCTGCGCTTCTCCGCGGTCGCGCCGCTCGGCACCGCCGGATTCGCGTTCGACTTCGCGTTCCTGACCGCCGAATTTCCGCCGCGCTTCCCGGGCGGCTACAATGATCTGTTCGTGGCCTGGGTCGCAAGCGAGCGCTACACCGGCAACATCGCCCTGGACCCCGACGGCAACCCGATCGGCGCGGTGACGCTGCCGTACACGATCAAGCTCGATGAGATGCCGGCCGGCTGCGGGGACGAATGCGTCGACATCCCGCTCCGCGAATTCGCGTTCGAGGGTCGGGCCGGGACCGCCTGGTATCAGAGCGAGATCGGGATCGACCCCGGCGAGTCGATCGAGGTCGTGTTCGCGCTGTTCGACGTCGGCGACGCGATCGTCGACAGCGTGGTGCTCCTCGACGGGGTCCGCTGGCAGTGCGCCCCGCCGCCCTCGAGCCTCTGACCCGTACACCTGACCGCCGGACCTTCGCGGCCGACCTTCAGCGGACGCAAAAAAAATCCTCGCGAGCGTGAAGGACAGACGAGGCTCGGGACATGAAGTGATGTGAGCCTCGCACGAAGCTCGCGCCTCGGGTCCGCCCGGAGCGCTCTTCCTCTCCGCGTCTGCCCGAACGGCGGCGCGGGGTGCCGCGGTCCACAGTCCGAACTCGCCGGGTCCCGCGATTCCCGATCACAGCGGGGGTTGTATGGGGGGTCCGAACACCGCTCAAGTCGCCGGGTGCACGTCGTCGTTGCGCCCTGGAGTCCGCGGGGGTCTCGTCGAGTCTCGGACATTCTTGTGTAGTGGTGCGTCGGAGCACTGGGGGGTGCTCCGCCGCGGCGCGCGTCAGACAACTGACGCGCGCTTTTTTTTGCGCCGAGATCGACCTGTCCCGAGGGACAGGCCATGGCCCGCTCACGGGACGCCGAGCAGGGCGTCGAGGCTGCCGCGGGTGATCGCGTGGTAGCCGGGGCGGGCGACGGCGAAGATCTCGCGGGCCAGCGCGGCGCCCTGGGGGGTGGCCAGCAAGGCGTCGTAGATCGGCAGGACGTACTTGCGGCGGCCCACGCCGGTGAGAAACTCGCGGATCCGCGCGTCGGCCGGGCGGTGGCCGTACCGCGCCGCGAGGATCAACCACTCACTGAGGACCTCGGCGTTGGCGGTGGCGGTGAGGTGATGGGCGGCGTCGAGTTCGGCGAGGATCGCGGCGGCCGGGCGCGGCCCGGCGGTCAACGGCAGGGCGCGCAGGAAGTGGATCCACTGCAGCGGGGAGAAACTCTGGACGTCGACCTTGCGCCCGGCCGCGAACTCGCGGGCGGCGTCGGCGGCCAGCGTGAGGCTGGCCGCCTGCGGACGCGGGGCGTCGTCGGGCAGGCCGGGCGCCTCGAGCCAGCGATCGATGTCGGGGGCGGTCTGGCCGGGGAGCAGCGGGGCCGTGAGCTCGGCGGTCAGGAAGGCGCGGAAGGCCTCGGTGGTCTGACCCGTGAAGGCGTGGCGATCGAACCATGCGCGCACGAACGGATCGAAGGCGTCGCGGCCGTACGCCTCCTCGAGGCGGCGCAGGAACAGGGCGCCTTTCTCGTAGGCGATGTCGCTGACGCCGTCGTCCGGATCGCGGCCGGCGAGGTCGAGGTGGAGGATCTGGTCGCCTGGCCGATCGGCCATGTCCGCGAGCTCGATCTCGAGGTGCTCCCGGCCGAGCGCGGCCTCGACCTCGGCGCGCTCGCGGCCGTAGATGGCCTCGAGGATGCGCCGCTCGACGTACGTCGTGAACCCCTCGTTGAGCCAGAAGTCGCGCCAGGTGGCGTTGGTGACGAGGTTGCCCGACCAGGAGTGGGCCAGCTCGTGGGCGATCAGCGACACGAGCGAGCGATCGCCGGCGAGGATCGTCGGGGTGACGAAGGTGACCCGCGGGTTCTCCATGCCGCCGAACGGGAAGGCGGCCGGGAGCACGAGGACCTCGTAGCGGCCCCACCGGTAGGGCCCGACGGCCGCCTCGGCGGCGCTCAGCATGGCCTCGAGGTCGGCGAACTCGGAGCGCGCGCGCGGGAGCACGCCGGGCTCGGCCCACACGGCGGTGCGCGGGCCGAGCTGGACCGACTCGAGCCGGCCGACCGCCAGCGCCAGCAGGTAGGCGGGGATCGGCTGATCGAGTTTGAAGGTCCTCAGGACATGTCCGTCAGGACCTGGCTCTGAGGACAGCTCCTCGGCGGCCATGACGGCGCGGTAGGGCGCGGGCGCGGCGATCCTGGCGGCGACGGTGGCGCGGATCCCGGGGCTGTCCTGGCACGGGACCCACGAGCGGGCGTGGATCGCCTGCGACTGGCTGTAGAGGAACTCACCGGCGCGATCGCTGGTCTGCTCGGGCGCCAACCACTGCAGGCCGGTGCTGGCGGGGCTGGTGCGGTAGTGGACGCGCACCTGGTCGGCGCCGGGCGGGAGGTCGACGGTGAGCGCCCGGCCGAGGATCGGGTGCGCGCCGCCGAGGGCGTGGGTGGCGGCGATCCAGTCGGTCCCTTCGGGCAGGCGCGCCTCGACGCGCTCGATGGTGAGGTCGCGCGTGTCGAGCACGAGCGGGGCGTCGGCGACGGTGCGCGTGAGCCGGTGCGTGACGCTGCCGTGGAGGACGTGGGCGGTGAAGTCGACGGTGAGGTCGAGGTCGACGGCGTCGACGCGGACCTCGTCCGGGCGGGCGAAGGAGTGCGGATCGCGGCCCGGCTGGGCGACGGCGGGGAGCTGCACGACGGCGGCCGGCGGGGTGACGAACGAGGCCGCCGGAGGAGGCCCGGAGCAGGCCGAGACGGTGAGCGCGGCGAAGGCGACGAGGAGGCGGGACACGCGGCGGTGATTGTAGCGGCTGCGACGCCGCGGCTTGAGCGCGAAGAAGTGAGTCGCCGCGGCGAGCGAGGCGCGGCCGGATGCCCGCGAGGTCCGGGCCGAGAAAGCGAAACGGGCGCGGGGGTCACCCGCGCCCGCTCAGGCGCCGCTGCGCGTGCGGCCTACTCGCGGTTGAGCGAGATGAGGAGGCGCAGGACGTACCAGAACATCAGCGCGACCGAGGCGAACAGCGCCAACGCGGCCGAGACGTACTGGTCCTCTTCGTAGTGATGCACCACGTTCGAGGTGTCGTAGAGGATGTAGCAGGCGGCCAGGATGATCATGCCGATCGTGAAGCCGAGCCCGAGGGTGAACCCGAACAGCAGGCTGGCGATGATCAGGCCGAAGACGCCGAAGCTGACGATCATCAGCGCCGACCGCATCCACGAGAAGTCGCGCTTGGTGGCGAGGACGATGCCCGTGAGCGCGGCGAAGGTCGCCAGCGTGGTGACGCCGGCGGTGAGGATGATGTTGTTCTCCGGGCCGCTGAAGTAACTGGCGATGAGCAGCAGCGGGAGGAAGATGATCGCCTCGAGGACGACGTAGAGGCCGAGGCCGAGGTACTGCATCGGCTTCGAGCGCGCCGCCTGGGCCATGTGGGTGGCGACGGTGCCGACCAGCATGAACAGGCCGAGGACGATGAGCCAGCTGGTGGAGCTGCTCATCATCTGGAGTGCCATCTTGGACGCCGGCGAGTTGAGGAGCACGGCCTCGAGGGCGACGAACAGGGCGATCGCGCCGGCGAGGTGGATGTACGTGCGCTCGATGAACTTGGCGCGGCCCGCGAGGGCGGCCTGGGGAGTGGCGGTGTCGGCGTAATACGGCTGCTGTTGCTGATTGAACGTCACGGGGCGGCCTCCTCGACCGTGGGAGCGGCTCCCACGATGCCTGAGATTGCGATCGGTGAGGGAGATTAGCCAGGGACGCCCACCGGAGCAAGTCCGCGCGCATCCGCGAGCGGGCCGGGGGCGCGTGGCGGCGACGCTCGCGTCGCGCTCCAAGGTGCGCTACAGCCCCCGACGATGCCGCGGTCGCGCGACCCCCTCGGGCCCTTGATGAACCTGAACGTCGGCCACGTGCCCCTGGTCGCGCTCCAGCGCCTGGCCAATCGCATGCGCGTGGCGAAGATCTCGGTCACGGCGCTGACAGAGCAGAGCTCGGTGGATCCGGAATCCGGGGCCGTCACACGGGCGCTGACGCTGTGTCACAGCTGCCAGGGGACGTGTTGCACCAGCCTCCGCGTGCCGATCACCCGCTCGGACGCACGCCGCCTGGCGCGCCACGTCGGCACGACGCTCCGCGGCCTGGGCCTGTATCCGACGCAAGGTGGCGAGGACGAACCGGACGATCTGGCGGGCTACCTCACGCTCGGCGATCGGCCGTGCCGCTTCTTCTCGGCCGGCTGCACGGTGCACGTGGCCCGCCCCGACGTGTGCCGCAGCTTCGGCCTCAACGCGTGCACGAAGCTCGGCACGTTCGTGCCGCTGCGACAGGTCCAGCGCCGAGGCAAGCCATGAGCGCGCCGATGGTGCGGGTCGAGGGGCTGCGCAAGCGCTTCTCGGTGCCGCGACGCGAGGCGGGGCTGCGCGCCGCGCTGCGGGCGCTGGTGCGGCGGGAGTTCCGCGTGGTCGAGGCGGTGCAGGGGCTCGAGTTCTCGCTGGCGCCGGGCGAGCGGGTGGGCTTCCTCGGGCCCAACGGGGCCGGCAAGACGACGACGCTGAAGATGCTGGCGGGCCTCATCGTGCCGTCGGCGGGGCGCGTCGAGGTGGCCGGGTTCACGCCGAGCGACCGGCGGCCGGAGTTCCTGCGCCGCGTCAGCCTGGTGATGGGCCAGAAGCGGCAGCTCAGCTGGGACCTGCCGGCGATCGACAACTTCGAGTTCAACCGCGTGGTCTACGAGATCGAGCCGGCGCAGTACCGGCGGCGGCTCGACGAGCTGACGGCGCTGCTGGACGTGGGCGAGGTGATGCGCCGGCCGGTGCGGCAGCTCAGCCTCGGCGAGCGGATGAAGTGCGAGCTGGTGGCGGCGCTGCTGCACGGGCCGCAGGTGCTGTTCCTCGACGAGCCGACGATCGGCCTCGACGTGTCGATGCAGCTCGGGATCCGCGAGTTCATCCGCCGCTACAACGCCGAGCACGGGGCGACGGTGATCTTGACCTCGCACTACATGGAAGACGTGGCGGCGCTGTGCCCGCGGATCCTCGTGATCGACGAGGGCCGGCTGCGCTTCGACGGCAGCATCGAGGCGCTGCGGCGGCAGATCCGCCCGCTGCGCCGGGTGTCGGTGCGGGCGGCGACGCTGCCGGCCGAGCCCGCGGCGCTCGGGCGGGTCGTGCTGTGCGAGGGCTCGCGCCTGGTGCTCGACGTCGAGCCGGAGCGCGTGCCGGCGGTGGTGCAGGCGCTGGTGGCGCTGCCGGAGGCGCAGGACCTGGCGGTCCACGACGCGCCGCTCGAGGAGGTGATGCGGGCGCTGTTCGGGCGCGAGGAGGAGGCGGCCGAGGTCGGCTGAGCGATCGGGCATGCGCGAAGGAGCAGGACCAGAGGGACATGTGCGATGGAGCATGTCCCAGCGGGCAGCTCGACTCGGGCGGGTGAGCGCGGCGGTGTGGCGGATCAGCCTGGCGGAGGCGATCGCGTACCGGGTGTCGATGCTGATGTGGGTGCTGACGACGACGTTCCCGCTGGTGTCGCTGGCGCTGTGGTCGGGGCTGGCGGCGTCGGGGCCGGTCGGCGACTACGCGCGGCCGGACTTCGTGGCGTACTTCGTGGCGGCGTTCCTCATCCGCCAGTTCACGGCCAGCTGGGTGGTGTGGGAGCTGTCGGCGCAGATCCGCAGCGGGGACCTCAACACGCTGCTGATGCGGCCGATGTCGCCGATGCTGTACCACGCGATCCAGAACCTGGCCGCGCTGCCGATCCGGGTCGCGCTGGCGCTGCCGATCGGGGTCGTGGTGCTGGTGCTGGCCGGGAGCCTCGGGTGGCCGAGCCCGGGCTCGCTGGCGCTGTTCGGGCTGTCGCTGGCGCTGGCGTGGTTGCTCAACCTCGGGGTCCACGTGTGCATCGGCTGCCTGGCGTTCTGGGTCACGGAGTCGACGGCGCTGTTCGAGGTGTGGCTGGGGCTGTACCTGGTGCTGTCCGGGGCGGCGGTGCCGACCAGCCTGTACCCCGCGGGGCTGGCGGAGGTGGTGCGCGCGCTGCCGTTCCACGCGTCGCTGGGCTTCCCGGTCGAGCTGGCGATCGGGCGCGCGACCGGAGCCGCGGTGACGCAGGGGCTCGCGCTGCAGGCGCTGTGGGCGGCCGGGTTCGGCGCGCTGGGGGCGTGGCTGTGGCGCCGCGGGGTGCGGACGTACGAGGCGGTGGGGACGTGAGGGCGCTCGGGGACATGTCGGATCGGGCAGGTCCATCGCGACATGTCCCTCGCGTCCTGTTCTATGTGCGCCTGGTGGCGGCCCAGCTCGAGATGAGCACGCTGACCGCGCTGCAGTACCGGCTCGGGTTCTGGACGGAGGGGCTCCTGGGCCTGTTGTGGAGCGTGCTCGGCATCGCCCCGCTGTTCGTCGCGGTCGACCACCTCGGCGCGGTCGAGGGCTGGGGCCGCTGGGATCTGGTGGTGCTGACCGGCTGCTTCACGATGCTGTCGGGGCTGTTCACGGCGCTGCTGCAGCCGGCGCTGCGCGAGAGCATGACGCACATCCTCAAGGGGACCCTCGACTACGTGCTGCTGCGCCCGGCCGACGGGTTGCTGCTGTGCCTGACGTGCGCGTTCCGGCCGTGGCACCTGGTCGAGGTGCTCGGCGGCGCGGCGCTGGTGATCGCGGGGCTGTCGCTCGGCGCGGTGCCGGTGACGGCGACGGGGGTGCTGGCAGGGCTCGTGACCGGGGCGGCGGGCCTGATCGCGCTGTACGCGTTCGGAGTGCTGGTGCTGTGCGCGTCGTTCCGGGCGCTGCAGCTGCAGTCGCTGACGCACGTGATGGAGGCGCTGATGGACTTCGGCCGCTGGCCGGCGCAGGTGTTCCCGCCGCTGCTGCGGGCGCTGTTCACGTTCGTCATCCCGCTGCTGGTGATGACCAGCTACCCGGCGGAGGCGCTGCTGGGGCGCCTGTCCTGGGGGACAGTCGGGCAGCTGGTGGCCGTGAGCGCGACGCTGCTGACGCTGGCGCGCTGGACCTGGCTGCGGGCGATCCGCGGCTACACGTCGGCGTCGAGCTGACTGCGCGGCGGGAGCTCGGCGGTGGCGGGACCGGGGCTGCGCCTCCGACCGCGTCATCGGCCGCGCGGGCTTGCCGGCTGGCCGCTCAGGAGTCGAGGTCCCGGGCTTCGCGACATGTTGGGCGCTGCGCTAGGGAGACGGCCGAGCTGATGGAGTGGACATGTCTCGTGCGACAGGCTGTGCCGCGAGCTCGACCGCGCAGGTGAGGGCGGCGCGCCCGGGGCCGACGACGAGGGGGACGCGGATGGGCGCGTCGTCGTCGACCTCGAGCTCGAGCCACCAGTCGATGTGGAACAGGGCGCCGCGGTAGCTCGGAGGGGCCTCGGGCGCGACGAGGCGGAAGCGGCGGCGCTCGCCGGCGGCCAGGGCGACGCCGGTCTCCTCGCTCTCGCCGGCGCCGCGATACGGGTCGTCGCTGCCGTGCGCGGCGACCTGGGGCAGGCGGGACACGGAGATCCTGCGCACGACCTCCCGTCGCTCGCCAGGGTCGAGCGCGGCCCGCGACTGCCAGACGAGGCGCAGCGTGGCCCGGACAGGCGCGCTGGCCCGCTCCCAGGTGATCTCGCCGGCGATCGCGTCGCCGGGGGCGAACTCGCGGTGCCCGCCCTGGAGCGTGAGCGCGGGCTCGTGACGAGCCGGCGACGCGAGCTGCGGGGCGTCGTCGCGCGGGGGCGCGTCGCCGGCCTGGGCGCCGCGGACGAGCAAGGGGAGGGTCATGGAAAAACCTGGCCCGAAAGACAGATCGGCCGCGAACTCGAGCCGCCAGGCGATGGTGTGCGGGCCGAGGAGCAGCGTGGGGACGGCGCCGGCCGGGAGCGTGGCCACGTCGTCGGCGCCGACGCGGAGCTCGTGCACGCGCTTGACCTCGATGCGCGCGTCACGGCGGTACAGGTGCTCGGCGCGCTCCTCGGCGATCAGCACGGCGCGGGCGTCGTGGACCCGCGCGGGCGCCGACACGCGCCAGCGCACGGTGAGCGCTTGCCCGGGCCGCGGCTCGCCGGGACTGAGGTGCAGCGAGAGGTGGGTGCAGTACGACAGGGACTGGCGCACGAAGGCGGGGATCGCGAGCAGCGCGCACACCAGCAGCGGCCAGCTGCTCCACGTGAGGCCGGCGACGGCGACGCTGAACGAGGCGGTGGCGGCGACGAACCCGAGGAAGACGACGCCGAGGCCGGCGGTGCCGCGACAGGCGAGGCGCAAGCTGCCGTCCTCCTGCGGCTCGCGGCGCAGGTCGTAAGAGGAGAAGCCGATCGCCAGCGCGGCGAGCCCGATGAGGGCGAAGCCCAGCTCGAACAGGAGGCCGGCCTGCTCTGCCAGCGGGAAGCGGCCGGGGGCCTGAAACGCGGAGTAAAGCAGGCCAGGCACGCCGACGAGCACGAAGAGGATGCCGACCAGCACGAGGCCCGAGTTGTCCGGATCCTGCGCACGAATGTCGAGGTCCGCCACACGACCATCGTACCACGAGGCCGAGCGAGCGACGCCCGTTCCGGGCCCGGGCGGGGCGGGATCTGGGAGACATCGCCAGGATTCCTCGCCCACAGGATCGGTGGGCGGCGGCCCGCATCTTGTGGTCTTGAGGACATGTTCCATGGGACATGCCGAGAGCGCACCGCTCCCGTCCTGCGCATGGTTGAAACGATGATCCGACGGAGCAGCCGGGCGAGGGTCGGGAGCGGATCGCGTGCCAGGGACCGCCAGGCGGGCGGCGATCCACGGCTCCGAGGATCTGCGCAAATCGCGCGAGCGGCCTGGCCCGTGGCATGACCCGCTGAGGCGGCCGCAGGACCGGCGCGGAGCGCGGCGGCGCGGTCCAAGGTGGTCCGGCGTGGGCGCAGGGCGGGCCGCGGCGGGCCCGGTGGACAAAGCCGCGGGGGCCCGGTAGACAGCCCCGGTGAGCGAAGAAGACAAGGCGCCGGCGACCGGGCAGAACGTGCGCATGGAGCTGCCGACGTGGGACCACAGCCGCAGCAAGCGCCGTGGTGGTGACGCCGGCCCGCAGGAGGACGCTTTCGTCACCGGCGTGAAGCAAGCAGGTCGCACCGCGAGGGCTCGCGGACCGCTGGTGATCGGCGGCGTGATCGCGGTGCTGGCGGTGCTCGTCGGCATCATCGTCGTCTACAACAGCCGGCAGACGGCGTCGGCCCAGGCGACGCGCCAGCTGGCCACGGCGGCGCGCTACGAGTCGGAGGCCGAGGTCGGCGATCCGGCGCTGCTGCTCGGGGCCAACAAGGGCAAGCCGGTCGCGCCGATCGTCAAGGACGAGGCGGAGCGGACCGCGGCGGTCAACAAGGCGCTCGACGGGCTCGACGCGTCGGCGGCCGGGAGCGACGCGGCGCTGGCCGGCACGCTGGTGCGCGCCACCGGGTTGCTCCGCGCGGGCGACCCGGCCGGCGCCGAGGCGCTGTACCGCGAGTTCCTCGGCAAGGCCGGGGCAGGGCATCCGCTTATCTTCTCGGCCCGCGAGGGGCTGGCGTTCGCGCGCGAGGCCCAGAACGACCTCGACGGCGCGCTCGCGGAGCTCGAGACGCTGGCCGGGCAGAAGGGCGCGTTCTACCGCGACATGGCGCTGTGGCAGAAGGGCCGGATCCTCGAGCGTCAGGGCAAGACGGAGGCGGCGCTCGAGGTGTACCGCCAGTACATCGCCGAGTACCCGCTGCAGCAGCCGTCGATCGCCCAGAACGAGGTGCGCAAGCGGCTCGAGGAGCTCGATCCCAAGGCGCTCGCCGGCGAGCCCGCGCCCGAGTCGCCGATCCAGGTGATGGACGCCCCCCCAGGAGCACCGACCCCGTGAGCCGCCCGGTCCTCGCCTGCTGTCTTTGGGGACATGTCACCCTGGCCATGTCCTTGGGGGCATGTGCGGGCGAGGCCCGCACGGTGATGCCGCACCCGGAGCTGTCGCCCGGGGCGCGCGCGAACCTCGAGCTGGCGCGCGTGCAGCAGATCGCGCTGCACGACTACGGCGTGCTCAACCCCGACGAGTTCGCCGGGGTGGCGCCCGATCCGGGGCGACGCCTGATCTACGTCGGCACGCGCGGGGGCTCGCTGCTGGCGCTGTCGATGGAGACCGGCGAGGTCGCGTGGGAGCAGCAGTTCCCCGGGGCCATCTCGAGCGTGCCGAAGCTGTCGCCCGACGGCGAACTGATGCTGCTCGGGACCGACAACGGCGACCTGCTGGCGATCGAGCTCGAGACCCGCAAGACGCGCTGGAGCTACGCGACGCTCGGGACCGTCCGCAACGAGCCGCTCATCCGCGGGGGCACGGTGTTCGTCGTCAACTCGCGCGACCAGGTGTTCGCGCTCGAGCTGAAGACCGGCGCGTGGCGCTGGCAGTACGAGCAGCCGTACCCGACCGAGTTCACGGTCCACGGGCACGCGGGGCTTTCGTACCTCGAGGGCGAGGGCGTGGTGGCGCAGACCATCGAGCCGGCTGCGGACGCGAGCAGGATCGCGGCCGAAGTGATGCCGGGCGAGGAGGGCGAGGGCGGCGAGACCGGCGACGGCGACATCGAACCCGCCGAGGCGGTGGAGCGCGAGCCGGCGCCGTCGGGCTCGGCCGCGGCGAGTGAACCGGCGAAGTCGGGCTCGGCCGCGGGGAGTGAACCGGCGAAGTCGAGCTCGGCCGCGGCGAGTGAACCGGCGAAGTCGGGCTCGGCGGGCGCGCCGGTCGAGCCGGTGAATTCGGGCGAGGGCGGCGCGGCTCCGGCGAGCGGCGCCGCAGAGGCAGGCCCGAGCACGCCGCCGGCCGGGACAATTTTCACGGGCTTCAGCAACGGCAAGGTCGCGGCGATCGGAGCGCAGTCGGGTGAGCCGCTGTGGCTGGCGAACGCGGCGCCGCCGGCGGGCGGCGACTTCGTCGACTCCGACGGCACTCCGCTCATCCTCCTCGACCGCGGCGAGCTGGTGGTCACCGGGCAGAGCACCGGCGTGTACGGGCTGGCGCTGGCCGACGGGCTCGAGCGCTGGTATCGGCCGCTGCGCGGGGCGGGCACGGTGGTCGCGGGACCGCGCGGGCTCATGATCGTGGCCTCGGCGCTCGAAGGCGTGTTCGCGCTCGAGCACGGCGGACGCGTGCGCTGGCGGCAGCAGCTCAACCCGGGCTTCGTGCAGACGCCGCTGGTCGTCGGCGACATCGCCTTCGTGGCGCACTCCGACGACGGCCTGCTCGCCTACGACGTCGAGACCGGCGAGTACCTCGCCAACCTCAACACCGGCAGCGGGATCTCCGGTCCGCCGGTCTACGACGGCGAACTGAGGCGCTTCTACACGATGTCGAACCGCGGGATGCTGGTGGTGTTCCGCACGGTCGAGGACGACGGGCGAGGCTTCGTGCGCGGGGCGGCGGAGTCTGTCCCTTCGGTCAGGTGACCGGCGAGCGCGACGATGTGAGGGTCCAGACGGATCTGCCGCGCAAGACGGGCGCGCTTTTCTGCTAACTAGAAGAGCATCTCCGTCCACACCGAGATCCCCGCGCCGAACCTCGGCGTCGCCGAGACCTACCGGTTGATGACCGACCTGGTCGCGCCGCGGCCGATCGCGTGGGTGTCGAGCGTGAGCAGCGACGGCCGCCGCAACCTGGCGCCGTTCAGCTACTACCAGGCGGTCTGCTCGCGCCCGCCGATGGTCGTGTTCAGCGTCGCCTGGTGGCCCGACGGGCGGATGAAGGACACGCTGGCGAACGTGCTGGCGACGCGGGAGATGGTGATCAACCACGTCACCGACGCGCACGCGGCGGCGATGAACGCGACGTCGGCGGCGTTTCCGCCGGAGACCTCGGAGTGGGAGGCGTGCGGAATCGCGGCCGAGCCGGCTGCGGTCGTTGCGCCTCCTCGCGTGGCGGGTGCGCTCGCCTGTCTCGAGTGCAAGCTCGTCCACGCGCTGCCGCTGGGGGTCGGCGCCCCCGGCAAGCCTTCGACCACGCTGGTGGTGGCCGAGGTGCTGCATTTCGCCGTCGCCAGCGAACTGCTGCGGCGCGACGCGCGAGGCCGTCTGCTGCCGATCGACCCGGCTGAATTGCGGTCGATCGGTCGCCTCGGCGGGATCGCGTACACTCGCACGTCGGATCGCTTCGAGCTTTTGCGCCCCGAGGCGCCCGGGAGCAAGGCCAGTGACTGATTCGTCCGCACGACCCTCCGGAACCGACACTGTCGAACCGACGCGGCTGTTCGGGTCGATGCCGGCCGAGGTGTCGATCTACGAGGTCGGGCCGCGCGACGGGCTGCAGAACGAGGCGACGATCCTGTCGGCCGACCGCAAGATCGAGATGATCGAGGGTCTGGTCGACGCCGGCATCAAGCGCATCGAGGTGACGAGCTTCGTCAACCCGCGCTGGATCCCGGCGCTCGCCGATCACATGGAGGTCGCGACCCGGATCCGTCGCAAGCCTGGGGTCACGTACAGCGCGCTGGTGCCGAACCTGCGCGGGCTCGACGCGGCCTCGCGCGCGGGCATGCAAGAGATCGCGGTGTTCATGGCGGCGTCGCAGACGCACAACCGCAAGAACATCAACAAGACCACGGAAGAGGCGCTGGCGACCTACCGCGAGGTGGTGACCGAGGCGCGCGCGCGCGGGATGACCGTGCGCGGCTACGTCAGCACGGTCTACGGCTGCCCCTATGAGGGCGAGGTGCCGTTCGAGCAGGTGCTGCGGGTCGGCGCGAGTCTGCTCGAGATGGGCTGCTACGAGCTGAGCCTCGGCGACACGATCGGCGTCGGCACGCCGCGCCAGGTCGAGTTCATCCTCGACGGCCTGCTGCGCGCGGGCATCCGCCTCGATCAGCTGGCGGTGCACTTCCACGACACGCGCGGCACGGCGCTGGCCAACATCACGGTCGCGCTGCAGCTCGGGATCCGCACCGTCGACTCCGCCATCGGCGGGCTCGGCGGCTGCCCCTACGCGCCGGGCGCCTCGGGCAACGTGTCGACCGAGGACGTGGTGTACATGCTGCACGGGATGGGCGCGCGCACCGGCATCGACCTCGATCGCCTGGTCGCCATCAGCGCCCGCCTCGGCGGGCACCTGGCCCGCGAGCTGCCGAGCAAGTACCTGAAGGCCCACCTCGGCCACTGCGCGCGCGTCGGCAAGCCCCTCGTGTGAGCGGGCAGGTCGGGCGACCGAAGGGTTCGCTCGCGGGACGGAGCCTGTCCGTCCCGGGGCGATGCGCGCTCGCTCGATGGGACAGGTCCGAACGAATAGGTCCGATCGAACAGGTCTGAACGGATAGGTCCGAAGAGACAGGTCCGAACGGACAGGCGTCGGGCCCGGACACGGCGGGTGCGTGGCCTTCGGGACATGTCCCTCGGGCCACGCGTTCAGCGGATCACTTGCCGCGCGCCTTCTCGAGCACGATGATGCGCTCGAGCGCGGCGGCGACCTCGTGGGTCAGCTCGTGCAGGCTGCGTGGGTCGACCGGGTTGCTCGATCCCGAGGCGAACACGATCAGCGGGACCTTGTCGCGCAGGAGGACCGGGAGCACGAGGATGACGCCCTCGACGCCGCCGAGCGCCGAGAAGAACGCGGCGTCGATCGGGGTGTCGGTGCGCATCGAGCCGAAGTAGGGGGCGCGGCGCTCGATCACGCCGGAGAACACCGAGGGGCCGCCGGCGGGGATCCGGATCTGGCGCACGGCCTCGACCAGGAGGTCCTCGCCGCGCGCGTCACGGCCGCGGATCTCGCCCTTGACGTGGACGAACATGATGACCCGCGAGAAGCCCTCGGCGAGGAAATCGAGCAGCAGGTCGGTGACCTCGTCGCGCGACTTGACGGTGGCGAAGCGCGGCAGCAGACGGTGGAACGCCTCGGGCGAGAGCGGGATGATCTCGTTGGCCGCGGTGAAGCTGGGCGGGATCCAGGTCTGCGTCTTGGCGGCGTCGAAGTTGCGCTGGATCCCCGAATCGGCGGCGGAACCACCGTCGCGATCGCTGGTCTCGAGATCGTCGAGCGGGATGTCGAGGTCGTCGGACGGCCGCGCCCCGCCGGCGAGCGTGTCGGCGGCGTCGTCGTTGCCGGGCTCGGTGTGCCCGCGCGAGCTGTCGACCTCCTCGGCCGGGCGCAAGGTGGCCATGGCGCCGGAGAACACCGGGACGGTCTGCGCCGACGACGGTTTCGCCGCGTCGGGCGCCGCGGCCGGCGTCGTGCTGGCCGAAGAGACAGGTGTGGCCGGCGCGACCGCGGGCGCGGCCGCACCGCTCAGGACGCCCGAAGCGAACGCCTGGGTGGCGCTGCCGGCGGGCGGGCTGACCGAAGGGACAGGTGCAGCGACGGGCGGCTGGACGACGCTCGAGGAGGCGAACGGCTGGGTCGTGGTGCCGGCGGGCGGGCTGGCCGGAGGGACAGGTGCCCCGGGCGCGGCGGCGGGCGGCGGCTGAAGGCTCGCGGCGTTGCCGGCGGGGGCGGGGACCGCGGGAGCGACGACCGCCGCGGCGAGGCTCGCGGAGCCCTGGGTCTGGGTGACGGCGCCGGAGGGCGGGCTGACCGGAGGGACAGGTACCGTGGGCGCCGCGACAGGTGCGGCGACCACCGGCGGGCTCACGGGGGCGGCCGGCTGGGCCGGGATGCCGTACGGCGAGGGCGCGAAGGCGGCGGCCGGGAGCACGGCCGCGGGCCGCGGGGCGCCGGGCATGAGCACGGCCGAGGGCTGGAGCACGGCGGCGGGGCGGATCGCGGCGCCGCTCGGCGCCGAGGGACGGTGGCCGGTCCCCGCGGGAGCGCTGGCCGGCGCGGGCTCGACGACCGGCGGCGTGACGACCGGCGCGCCGTTGGGCGGGCCGACGCTCGGCGCGGCGATCGTCGGCGGACTCACCGTGGGGACGGTGATCACGGCGGCCGGGGCGGGGCGACTCGAGCTGGCGCTCGAGACAGGTACGGAGCCGCCCTTGCCGACCGCGGGGGCCGGCTGGGTCGCCTGCAGCGAGGGCAGGATCGGCGCGGGGATGCCGTAGTGGTGGGCGATCGCGGAGCGGATGACTCGCAGCGGAGCGACCGCGCGGACCAGGTACGCGCCGGTGTGCGCGGAGATGGCGTCGACCGCTTTCATGTCGGTCGGGTCGACCATCGCCAGGGTGAGGTTGCCGGTCTCGTCGCTCGAGATCGGCAGGACGGCGTGGCGCGCGGCCAGGTCGCCCGGGATCCGATCGAGCGCGACGCGGTCGACACCGTCGAGGATGCTGGCGCCCACCTTGGGGATCATCAGCTTGCTGTGAAGGAAACCGACGACGCTGTCTTCATCGGCGAAGCTGTGCGAAAGCAGTGCTTCGACGAAGGAGAGCTTGCGCTCGGCGCTCGTGGCCTGTACCGCGGCTAACTGCTCGTCGGAGAGCAGGCCCGCTCTCACCATCATGGTCCCGAGGAGACTCACGCGCTGTGATGATTCAACGCCGGAGCCCGTCGCGTCAACAAGCCGGCGTAAACGGGCCGCACGCGCCGGGCCTCGTGCTATAGCCGCCGTGGGTGCGCTACCTCGACCACAACGCCACGACACCCCTCGATGCCCGGGTGCGGGACGCTGTTATCGCCGCCTTGGCCGATCCCCTCCTTCAGGGGAACCCGGCCAGCGTACACAGCACCGGGCAGCGCGCCCGGGCCGTCGTCGAGCAGGCGCGCCGGGCGGTCGCTCGGGCGCTCGGCGCCGAGGCGCTCGAGGTCACGTTCACGTCCGGGGGCACCGAGGCCGACAACCTGGCGCTGCTCGGGGCGGCGCGGGCGCTGCGGGCCGCCGGACGCCCCGCAGGGGTGCTGACCTCGCCGCTCGAGCACCCGGCGGTGCTGGCCGCGGCGCGTCGCCTGACCCGGGAAGGCCATCCGCTGGCGCTGGTCGCGGTCGACGCCGCCGGACGGATCGAGGCCGACGCGCTGCGCGCCGCCCTCCGGGAGAACCCGGAGACCGGAGTTGTCTCGCTCGCTGCCGCAAATCACGTGCTCGGCAACGCCTACGACATCCCCTCGCTGGTCCGCGTCGTGCGCGAACTCGCGCCGCACGCGCTGTTCCACTGCGACGCGGTCCAGGCGTTCGGCAAGCTGCCGCTCGACTTTCACGCCTGGGATCTCGACCTGCTCAGCGTCAGCAGCCACAAGATCTACGGCCCGAAGGGGGCTGGCGCGCTGGTCCACCGCCGCCGGCTGGCGCTCGACCCGCTGCTCCTCGGCGGCCAGCAAGAGCGCGGGCGCCGGGCCGGCACCGAACCGGTCGCCACCATCGCCGGCTTCGGCCTCGCGGCTCAGCTGGCCGCGACCGAGCTGGCGGCGCGCCACACCCACGTGGCCGCGCTCGCCGACCGGTTGCGAGCTGGCCTTTCGAACATGTCCGACGTGACAGTCCACGGCGACCGCGAGCGCCGGGTCGGCAACACCGTCAGCGCCGGCTTCCACGGCTGCGACGCGCAGCTACTGGCGATGAACCTCGACCTCGCCGGGATCGCGGTGTCGTACGGCGCGGCCTGCAGCTCGGGCACGCCGGAGCCGTCGCCGGTGCTGCTGGCGCTCGGGCTGGCGCCGGCCGCGGCCCGCTCGGCGCTGCGGATCTCGTTCGGGGTCGGCAACACGGAGGACGACGTCGACGCGCTGCTGGCCGCGCTGCCCGAGGCGATCGCGCGCGTCCGCGGCGCCGAGGGCGGCGGCGACTGGCGCGAGGTGACGCCGTGAGGATCGTCTGCGCCATGTCCGGCGGGGTCGACTCGTCGGTGGCGGCGGCGCTGCTGGTCGAGCAAGGCCACGAGGTGGTCGGCCTGACGATGCGCCTCTACGACGCCAGCGGCCACGAACGCCAGGGCCGCGGCGGCTCGTGCTGCTCGCCGGCGGAGATCGATCAGGCGCGCGACGTGTGTGCGCTGCTCGGGATCTCGCACTACACGGTCGACGAGCAGGAGCGCTTCTCGACCCACGTGATCGACGACTTCGCCCGCGAGTACGCCGGCGGCCGCACGCCCAACCCGTGCGTCCGCTGCAACGAGCACGTGAAGTTCGGCCCGCTGGTGGCCCGCGCCCGCGCGCTCGGGGCCGAGGCGCTGGCGACCGGCCACTACGCGCGCCTGGAGGGCGGGGCGCTGCTGCGGGCGGTCGACGAGGCGAAGGACCAGAGCTACTTCCTGTTCGCGGTGCCGCCGGCGCTGCTGGCGGGGGTCCGGTTTCCTCTCGGGACATGGCACAAGGAACATGTCCGGGAGCGCGCCCGCGCGCTCGGGCTACCGAGCGCCGACACGCCCGACAGCCAGGAGCTTTGCTTCGTCGGCGGGCGCGATCACGGTGAGGTGGTCGAGGCGCGCGCGGCGGCGCTGGGCCTCGACGCCGGCGAGCTGGCGCCCGGCGAGGTCGTCGACGCCGAGGGGCGAGTGCTCGGCGCGCACGCGGGGATCCATCGCGTGACGATCGGCCAGCGCCGCGGGCTGCGGATCCCGGGCTCGTCGCCTCGCTACGTGCTGCGCGTGATCCCGGAGCGCCGCCAGGTGGTGGTCGGCGACGCAGGATCGTTGCAGACGCACGCGCTGGTGCTCGACGATTTCCGCCGCCTGGCGCCGCTCGGCGAGCGCGAGGCGCTGCGCGCGTCGGTGCAGATCCGCCACCGCGGCAAGCCGGCGCCGGCGGAGCTCGAGCTCGACGGCGGCCGCGCGCGCGTCCGCTTCGTCGAGCCGGTCCAGGCGGCCGCGCCGGGGCAGGCGGCCGTGGTGTACGACGGCGACCGGGTGCTCGGCGGCGGCTGGATCGCGGAGGCGAGCGGATGACGGAGTTGTTGGAAGATCTGCCGGATCGCCGCGGCTCGCCGACCTGGCCCGACAACGAAGCCCGCCTGATGCCGCTGCAGGAGCGCCTCGGCTACGCGTTCGCCCGCCCGGCGCTGCTGCGCGTGGCGCTGACGCATCCGACGTGGGTCAACGAGCACCCCCGCGCCGGCTGGCCGAGCAACGCGTGCCTCGAGTTCTTCGGCGACTCGGTGCTGGCCTTGCTGGCGACCGAGGCGCTGTGGCGCCGCTTCCCCGACCTGCCCGAGGGCGTGCTCACGCGCCTGCGCGCGAGCATGGTGTCCGCGCCGGCGCTGGCCGAGGCGGCCCGCAACGTCGAGCTCGGGCCGGTGCTGTGGGTGGCGCACCGGCAGGCCGAGCTGCGCGAGCACGACGGCTCGCTGGCCGACGCCGCCGAGGCGGTGCTCGGCGCGGCGTTCCTCGACGCGCGCGGAGCCGGGCGCGATCCGCTGGCGACCGCGGGTGCCGTGTTCCTGGCGCTGCTGGGGCCGCGCCTCGCCGGCCTGCGCCCCGACGACGGCAAGCCGGCCAAGGCTCGCCTGCAGGAGTGGGCCCAGGCGCGCTGGCGCCGGCCGCCGATCTACGTGCCCCTCGGCGACCGACCGCCGCACGAGCGCTCGCACTGGCGAGTGCGGGCGGAGGTCGCATGTCCCGACGGCCTGATCGTGACGCTGGCCGAGGGCGAGGGCCCGAACCTGCGCGCGGCCGAGTCGGCGGCGGCCGAGGCGGCGCTCGAGCGGATCGATCGCGGCGAGCTGGGCTGAGGCTGTTCGCAGGGACATGTCCATGAGGCCATGGCTGTATGGGCATGTTTGCGAGGACAGGTCATTGCTCCCGGTCGCGCGATTTACTTGTCCGTGAGGACATGGGTCGAGCGGGGTGAACCCGTAACGCCCGGGCTTGGAAGCGACGATGCGGGCCGCGGATCGCTCCGCCGGGCTGGCCGATCGGCGTCGGCGCCGGCTGGCGAGGCTGTCCCCCCGGGCATGTCAGGGCGCACCCCGGCCGTCGTCTGCGGGCGCAGGATCGCCGGGGCGCGCCGGGGATCCGCGTCGCCGGGTGACGGCGGATCTGGCATGATCGCGGCCGCGCATGCCCGTCCACGTCCTCTACGTCGCCCCGTACTACAGCGCCAACATCCTGCAGTGCCTCGACGCGCTGGCGTCGCTGGCCGATGTCCGGATCGGCCTCATCACCCACGAGCCCGAGTCGACCCTGCCGGAGCGCTACCGCGGCCGCGTCGTCGGGCACTACCAGGTCCGCGACTGCCTGGACGCGGAGCAGCTGGTCGCCGCCGGCAAGGCGTTCCAGGCCGGTTGGGGCCGCGTCGATCGCCTGATCGGGTTCCTCGAGCAGATGCAGATCCCGCTGGCGGTGGCCCGCGACAAGCTCGGGATCCCGGGGATGACGGAGACGATCGCCCGCAACTTCCGCGAGAAGAACCGCATGAAGGCGAAGCTGCGCGAGGCGGGGCTGCCGGTGGCCAGGCAGGCGCTCATCGGCTCGGCCGAGGACGCGCGCAAGTTCGTCCGCGAGGTCGGCTACCCGATCGTGCTCAAGCCCCCGGCCGGGCTCGGCTCGCGCGCGACGGTCCGCGCCGCCGACGACGAGTCGCTGGCGGCGGCGCTGGCCGACCTGTTCGTGACGCCGTCGAACCCGGCGCAGGCCGAGGAGTTCGTGCGCGGCGAGGAGCACACGTTCGAGACGATCACGATCGACGGCAAGCCGGTGTGGCACTCGTCGAGCTACTACCTCCCGGGCCCGCTGTCGGTGCTCGAGAACCCGTGGATCCAGTACTGCGTGCTGCTGCCCCGCGAGCAGCTGCAGCCGCACGCGCAGACGTTCCGGGCCCTCAACATCCGCGCGCTGCAGGCCCTCGGCGTCGGCACGGCGCTGACCCACATGGAGTGGTTCCTGCGCGCCGACGGCTCGATGGTGATCAGCGAGGTGGCCGCGCGCCCGCCCGGCGTGCACCTGATGCCGATGATGGGCCTGTGTCACGGGGTCGACATGTGGCAGAAGTGGGCCGAGCTGATGGTGTTCGACCGCTTCGAGGCGCCGCCGCGCCAGTTCGCCGCCGGGGCGGCGTTCTTCCGCGGACAGGGCCCGGGCCAGGTGGTCCGCGCGGTCGAGGGCCTGGCCGAGGCCCAGGAGCGCGCCGGAACGTGGGTGGTCGACCGCAAGCTGCCGCAGATCGGCCAGCCGCGCGCGTCCGGCTACGAGGGCGAGGGCTACGCGATCGTCAAGGGCGAGACGACCGAAGAGGTGGTCACGGCCCTGCGCGGGCTGATCAGCTCGGTGCGCGTGATCCTCGGCTGAAGCGCTCGGCGGCGGCCTGTCTGAAAGGACAGGCCGATCCTCGTGTGTCCGAACGGACAGGTGCAGAGACACGAGGGGGTGTCTGAAGGACAGGGGACCGGGCGGCGTTCTTGTGGCCGATGAGCCCCACCACGTCGGTCCTCGCGCGATCGGTCGATCGGCGGGCGGACAGAAGAAATTCGCGCGGTCGCAATTTTTCTCCCGTCGTCGGCGACTCCAGGTCCGGAGACACGATGATGGCCGCGACTTCGAAGACCTGGACGAGCAATGACGCGTGCGAGCGACTGGCGCCGTCGACCGCGGTGGGCACGGAGACGCGGCGTCGGGCCGCCGGCCCAATGCGGGGAAAGTGCTCTGACCGAAGGGACAGGCGCCGACGCGGGTGGCGCGACCTGGTGTGCGCGGTCGTGCTCGGCGCGTTGCTGCCCGAGGTCGCCGCGGCCGCGCCCCTCGCTCCGGCGAACGAGCTCGGCGATCCGATGGCCGGACCGGCGACGATGATGCCGACGCCCACGCTCGCGCCGGCGTCGACCGACGAGATCTATCAGAAGTGGTCGGCCAAGCGCCGCAAGCTGCAGATCCAGACGGGCGTGTCGGCGGGGCTGGCGGTCGCGCTGCTGGGCACCGGGCTGCTGGCGCTGTTCGCCCCGTCGGTGTGCCGCGACCCCGACCCGGATTTCGGCTGCGGCGAGGGCTACGGCCGGTTCTTCACGGCGATGACGGTGCTCCCGGCGTCGGTGGTGACGACGATCCCGGCGATCGTGTTCGGCGTGCGACTGCACCGCCACCAGAAGCAGCGACAGGTCGCGCTTCAAGCAGGCCCGGGCGGCTTCGTCCTGCGCTTCTGAGGCCCGCGGCGCTCGCCGCCGAACCGCTCACTCCTGGCCGGCCCAGCGCTCGAGGAAGATGGTCCGCGCGGCCTCCATCTCCGGGGAGACGGGCTTCTCCGAGGGGAAGCCGGTGACGAGCAACCAGCGGCCGGTGAAGGCGGAGGCGGTGTAGTAGGGCGGCTCGCCGGGCAGGAGCAGGCGCGGGTCCTGCAGCGCGGCGAACATGGCGCTCTGGTCGGCGAACTCGAACACGAGCAACCACACCTGCGGGCTGGTGGCCGTGAACAGCCGGTGGCTCTGCACGCCCCGCGCCTTCAGGTCGGCCTCGACCAGCGGCGTGGGTAGCTCGAGCGGCACGACCGGGTTGTGGTCGAAGCGCAGGCGCGACAGCGGGAACCCTTCGAGCGCGCCGCCGTCGGCGGCAGCAGGCGGAGGTGTCTTTGCGGACATGTCCGAAGAGGATTGCGCCTCGCCGGCGCCGGTGCAGGCGAGCGGCGCCGAAAACGCCAGGAGGAGGTTGATGATCGCGGCGCGCGACGACACCCGCGCAGGGTAGCGCCGCGCGCCCCGCAGGGCAAACGCGGCAGCGCAGCTCACGGGCCGTCGATGCGGTCGAGGAGGTTGTTGCGCGGCCCGCTCGAGACGACGGACGCACGCGACGGCGCAGGCGTGGTCGGCAAGCCGCTGACGCGATCGACGCTCGGGCTCGCCAAGGCCGGCTCGCCGGCGTGTCCGGACAGCCTGGCGAGGGTCCGCTCGAGGGCGAACACGAGCGTGCGCTCCTCGGCGAGATCGGGGTCGCGATCCTGGCGGTAGAGCGAGGCGAGGGCGTGCACGAGCTGATAGGCGCCCTCCTGGTCGTTCTTCTCGTGGTGCAGGGCGGCCGCCCTGGCGAGGGTGGTGGCCTGATCGACGAGCCGCGCGCCGCGCACGAGCCCGACGCTGGCGCTGGCACCTGGCTTGTAGACCAGGTCGACCGCAGAGCTGCGCGGCTTGCCGGCCGCGACCTCGGTGTAGGCCAGGCTGATCTGACCGAGCGGCCGATCGACGACCTGCTTCGGCGTGGGCAGGTTGCGATCGGCAGGCCCGAAGCCGACGAAGATGGCCCCCTTCTTGCGGCTGAGGAAGATGGTCTCGACGCTGAGCCGGATCGCTCCGCCCGGCGCCCACTCGATCGCCTTGCCGGGGATCCCGTACACGCCGGCGATCTTGAGGCCGGCGGCCGGCTTCACCTCGAGCTTCAAGTCGTGGGCGAGCTCGGTGACCATGGTGTCGAACTCCTCGCGGAAGACCCGGGTCATGCGCGCGGCGTCAGGGAAGAAGAACAGGTTGCCGCCCCGCACGCTGCTGATCGCCGTGGCAAGCTCGGCACCGAACTGCACGCCGACGCCGACAGTGGTCAGGCCGATGCCGCCGTGCGAGGCGTCCCGCGCCATGCCCATGAAGCTCTGCTTGTCGGTGGCGCCGACGTTGGGCCGCTCGTCGGTGAACAACATGACGCGGGTGGTGCCCTTGAAACCCTTGCCGCTGCGCTGCGCGAGCTCATACCCGACCCGCAAGCCCTCCTCCATGGCCGTCGAACCCGCGCTCTCGATGCCGGCGATCTGTGCGGCGATCGCCCGCTTGTCCCGGGCCGACGTGGGCGCCAAATGGACGTGCGCGCGGTCGCCGTAGAGGACGATCGAGAGCTGATCGTCAGGCCCGAGCTGATCGAGGACCCGATAGAGACTCTCGCGCACGAGATCGAGCGGCTGGCCCGACATCGATCCGGACTTGTCGATGACGGCGACGAGGTTGAGCGGCGACCGCTTGAAGGTCCGCGGATCGAGGCCGGAGCTGAAGCCGAGCTGGGCGAGGTACTGCACGTCGGGCTGGGCGAGCAAGGCGGCTCCGGTGGCCTCCCCGACGGTACAGAGGAGCTGATCGCAGGTGCGCCCGGCCGCGAGCGGCAGATCGTGCTCGCTGAACAAACCCTCGGGCGTGAACGTGTTGGGGTGCGGGATCTCGCCGGCGTTGGCGCGATCGCGGAAATACTGGATGTCCTGCGCACCACCAGGGGTGGCTCCCATGGCAGGAGCCGGAGCCATCATGTCGGCGGAGAAGTCGTAGACCTTCATCCTCGTGGGCTCCCTGCGCTCGCGCTCCTTGTCGGGGGCGGCCTCGGCTGTGACAGCGAAAAGAGCGAGCGCGGCGAGACAGGCGAACGAACGCAGACGGATGGGCATGGTGGCCTCGGCGACAACGTGCGGCCGCTGACGAGGATCTACGGCGCGGAGAAGTCGCGGGGGCTGGTCGTGCGAGGGCGATCGAGTCGGAGCGCGGGGCTGGTGGGGCGAGGGCGATCGAGTCGGAGAAGTCGCGGGGGCCGGTGGTGCGAGGAGGATCGAGTCGGAGAAGTCGCGGGGGCTGGTGGTGCGAGGAGGATCGAGTCGGAGAAGTCGCGGGGGCCGGTGGTGCGAGGAGGATCGAGTCGGAGAAGTCGCGGGGGCTGGTGGTGCGAGGAGGATCGAGTCGGAGAAGTCGCGGGGGCTGGTGGTGCGAGGAGGATCGAGTCGGAGAAGTCGCGGGGGCTGGTGGTGCGAGGAGGATCGAGTCGGAGAAGTCGCGGGGCCGTGTGGTGTGGGGGGTCGGCGACCGGGGGGCACAGGTCCCTCGCTTTCGGCGGGCACCCCCCCAAGGCACGTGCTCGGCGCTGCACCTCCGAATCCCGTAGCCCATGATGCGACGGCGCTCGCTATGAACCCGGATTGTGCGCCTCCGCGCGAGCCTTGGGCTCCGCCCCGCCGGCGTCCCATGCCCCCCGCTCGCCTTGAGAAAGTTTGGGCGGCCCCGCTCGTCGTCGTGCGTCGATGCTCGCGTCGTGTCCAGATGCCCCGCTCGTCGCCGGGCGTCGATGCTCGCGTCGTGCCCAGGTGCCCCGCTCGCCGCCGTGCGTCGATGCTCGCGTCGTGTCCAGATGCCCCGCTCGTCGCCGTGCGTCGATGCTCGCGTCGTGTCGAGGTGCCCCGCTCGTCGCCCTCTCCATCGACTTGAACCCGGCCGTTGCACGAAGGACATGAATGCGTGATGCGGAAGCCGGCCGTAGCACGACAGACCGGTTGACATGCGGCCAGCAAACATCGAGCGCGGCGCGGAGAATCGGTGACGAGCGGACACCCGGAATGACGCGACGAATCACAATCGGCAACCACGCGGTGAACATCGACCGGCGACGAGCGAACGTCGGGTATGGCGCGACGATCCTCAACGGGCGACGAGCGAGCGTCGGGTACCAACCGGTGAACATCGACCGGCGACGAGCGGGGTCGGCACCGCGCGATGATCCGCAGCTGGCGATGAGCGGGCGTCGGGTACCACGCGGTGATCATCGACCGGCGACGAGCGGGGTCGGCACCGCGCGATGATCCTCAACCCCGGCAACGAGCGGGCGTTAGGCATCTCGCTATGAACATCAACCGGCGACGAGCGGGGCCGCCAATCCTTCTCAAGGCGAGCGGGGGGCATGGGACGCCGGCGGGGCGGAGCCCAAGGCTCGCGCGGAGGCGCACAGCCCCGGTTCGTCGTAGTTGTCGCCGCCCTGCAGGCAATTGTGGTTCGTAAGGAACGGCGCCGAGCACGTGCCTTGGGGGGGTGCCCGCCGAAAGCGAGGGACCCATGCCCCCCGCTCGCCGCCCCCCCACACCCCACGGCCCCGCGACTTCTCCGACTCGACGTTCTTCGCGTCGAGACGCCCGCGACTTCTTCGGCTCGACGTTCTTCGCATGAGACGCCCGCGACTTCTCCGACTCGACGTTCTTCGCGTCGAGACGCCCGCGACTTCTTCGGCTCGACGTTCGTCGCATCGAGACGCCCGCGACTTCTTCGGCCCGACGTTCGTCGCATGAGACGCCCGCGACTTCTTCGGCTCGACGCTCGTCGCATGGAAACGCCCGCGACTCCTCGATCTCGACGCTCGTCGCATGGAAACGCCCGCGACTCATCCGTCTCGAAGCTCGTCGCATGAGACGCCCGCGTCTTCTTCGGCTCGACGCTCGTCGCATGAGACGCCCGCGACTTCTTCGGCTTGACGCTCATCCCGAAACGCATCGCATGAGATGCGCGCGATTCGACGGGTCGAAGCGTCGCGTGGCGGATCACGCGAGGTGCATCGACTCGCGGTCGAGGCGCCGCGACATCGCAGCGCGGCGCCTCGAGAGGTCGGCTGTCTAAAGGGACATGCCGAGGTTGTGGACGACGAAGCCCCAGAGGTCGGTCCACTCCTCGATCTGCTTGCTGGTCGGCTTGCCGGCGCCGTGGCCGGCGCGGACGTCGATGCGGATCAGCGTGGGCCTGTCGCCGGCCTGGGCGGCCTGCAGGGCGGCGGCGAACTTGTAGCTGTGGCCGGGGACGACGCGGTCGTCGTGATCGGCGGTGTAGACGAGGGTGGCGGGGTACTTGGTGCCGGACTTGAGGTTGTGCAGCGGCGAGTAGGCGTGCAGCGCCTTGAACTGCTCGGCGTCGTCGGACGAGCCGTAGTCGGAGACCCAGGCCCAGCCGATCGTGAACTTGTGGAAGCGCAGCATGTCCATGACGCCGACGCCGGGCAGGGCGACGGCGAACAGGTCGGGGCGCTGGGTCATGGCGGCGCCGACGAGCAGGCCGCCGTTGCTGCGGCCGCCGATGGCGAGCTTGCTCGGCGACGTGACCTTCTCGGCGACGAGGTACTCGGCCGCGCCGATGAAGTCGTCGAAGACGTTCTGCTTGTGCAGCTTGGTGCCGGCCTCGTGCCACGCCTCGCCGTACTCGCCGCCGCCGCGCAGGTTGGCGACCGCGAGCACGCCGCCGAGCTCGAGCCACATCAGATCGGGGACCGAGAAGTTCGGCGTGATGGCCACGTTGAAGCCGCCGTAGCCGTAGAGGTAGGTCGGGTTCTGGCCGTTCTTCTCGAGGCCCTTCTTGTGGGTGAGGAACATCGGCACCTTGGTGCCGTCCTTGCTGGTGTAGAAGACCTGCGTGGTCTCGTACTTGGCAGGATCGAAGGCGACCTTGGGCTGGCGGAAGATCTCGCTCTGGCCGGTCTTGAGGTCGTAGCGGAAGATGGTGGTCGGCCAGGTGTAGCTGGTGAAGGCGTAGAAGGTCTCGGTGTCCTTGGCGCGCCCGCCGAAGCCGCCGGCGGTGCCGAGGCCCGGCAAGGCGATGTCGCGCTCGAGCTTGCCGCCCTGATCGAACACGCGGACCTCGCTGCGCGCGTCCTTGAGGTAGGAGGCGATCAGCTTGCCGCCGACGTGGCTGACGCTGCGCAGGGTCTCGGCCGCCTCGGGGATCACGACCTTCCAGGTCGCCGGATCGGAGGCGTCCTTCTTGGCGACGTCGATGGCGACGACCTTGCCGCGCGCGGCGCCCTGGGTGGTCTGGATGTAGAGGGTGCTGCCGCTGCTGCCGACGAAGTTGTACTCGGCGTCGAACTTGTTCAGCAGCTCGACGACCGGCTTCTTGCCGACGCCGCCCGAGAGGTCGTGGACGAACAGGGCGTTCTTGTCGGCCGAGCCCTCCCACACGCGGATGACGAGCCAGCGGCCGTCGTCGCTGACCTCGCCGCCGAAGCCCCACTGCGGGTGATCCTTGCGCTCGTAGACGAGGACGTCCTTGTCCTGCGGGGTGCCGACCTTGTGGTAGTAGAGCTTCTGGAACTCGTTCTTCTGCTTGAGCGCCTCGCCGTCCTGGGGCTCGTCGTAGCGGCTGTAGAAGAAGCCCTTGTTATCCTTGGTCCAGGCGGCGCCGCTGAACTTGATCCACTTGAGGTGATCGTCGAGGTCCTTGCCGGTCGCGATCTCGCGGACGCGGTACTCCTGCCAGTCGGAGCCGGCGGCGGCGAGGCCGTAGGCCATGTACTTGCCGTTCTGGCTGATCGCGGTGCCGGTCAGCGCGACGGTGCCGTCCTGCGAGAGGGTGTTGGGATCGATGAGGACGCGCGGCTCGGCTGTGAGGCTGTCGGCGACGTAGAGGACGCTCTGGTTCTGCAGGCCGTCGTTGCGCGAGTAGAAGTACTTGCCGCCCTCCTTGAAGGGGACGCCGTAGCGCTCGTAGTTCCACAGCTCGGTGAGGCGGGCCCGGATCCCGTCGCGCTGCTTGATCCCGCCGAGGACGCCGAAGGTGAGCTTGTTCTGCGCGTCGACCCAGGCGCGCGTCTCGTCGGTGTCGAGCTCCTCGAGCCAGCGGTAGGGGTCGCCCACCTGCGTGCCGTGGTAGGTGTCGACGGTGTCGGCCTTGCGCGTGGACGGATAGTCGTAGGCGGAATTGGCGGCGACGACGTCGCTGCCGGTCCCGCCGGGCGCGGTCTCGGTGGGCCCGGTGGTGGAGGCGGCGGGCTTGCAGGCGACGAGGGCGAGGGCGGCGGTGAGGCACGCGAGGGGCGAGAGGCGACGGGGCATCGGCTGGAACTCCGGAGGATTGGGGTTTTATCGACCCGCGCGAGCCCGGACAAGGCTTCGCAAGGGCGACGTAGGGCGACTCACAGGCCGCCGAGATCGAGCGGCCGCGAGGTCAGACGCGCGAGCGGATCGGCGGGCGAAACGGCGGTCAGGAGCTCGCTCGGCCGCAATTCGCGGACGTCCGGGGGCACCAGGCCCACGCTGCGGGCGAGCGCCGCGACGACGCGCGCGGGCGAGGCGCCGGCCTCACGCAAGGCGCCGAGGTCGGGGGCCCCGTCGCGCTTGCTGAGCTTGGCGCCGCCGGCACCCAGGATCAGCGGGACGTGAGCGAAACGCGGGACAGGAACGGCGGGGTAGAGCGCGCGCAGGAGGTGGAGCTGCCGCGGCGTGCTGTCGAGCAGGTCGGCGCCGCGGACGATGTCGGTGATCGCCATGTCGGCGTCGTCGACGACGACGGCGAGCTGGTAGGCCCAGGCCCCGTCGCCGCGGCGCAGCACGAAGTCGCCGACGTCGCGGGCGATGTCCTGGTGATGCTCGCCGCACAACCGATCGACGAAGCCGACCCGGCCCGGCGGGACGCGCCAGCGGAGCGCCGGCGCGCGGCCGGGGCGCGTCTGTCCGTTGCGACATGTCCCCGGGTACACTGGCTCTCCGGTCATGCTGGTGACCGGCAGGGCGCGCAGCTCGCGACGCGTGCAGGTGCACGGGTAGGCGTCGAGGCGCGCGAGGGCGGCGGCGTAGCGGTCGCCGCGCTCGGACTGGCGGTAGGGGCCGAAGGCGCCGCCGACGTCGGGACCCTCGTCCCAGTCGAGCCCGAGCCAGCGCAGATCGAGGAGCAGCTGCGCCTCGTACTCGGGACGAGCGCGCGTGAAGTCGACGTCCTCGATGCGCATGACGAAGACGCCGCCGCGGGCCCGCGCGTCGAGCCAGGCGAGCAGGGCGGTGCGAGCGTTGCCGAGGTGCAGCGGACCGGTGGGGCTGGGAGCGTATCGGCCGCGGACCCCGCTCATGTGCGAGGAAGATACGCCGCGGGGATCGGGCAGTCCTCGCGCTCGTCGGTCCAGAGGATCGTGAGGATCCACCAGCGCCGGCCGTCGTGCCGCAGCTGGACGCTGTTGATCCCGCGGTAGAGCAGGTGGTCGGCGCCGCCGTCGTCGGTGCGGCTCTCGTAGGTGGTGAAGACGTGGGCGATCCCGGCGAACACCTCGGTGCGCCGGAACAGCTCGCGCTCGGCGAAGCCGCGCAGGCCCTGCTCGTTGATCCGCGTCTGCACGCGCTCGACGAACTCGGGGACGCTCATGTCGTCGATGTTGTTGGCGTGGACCTTGATCAGGCGGCCGTGCGGGACGCACAGGCTGGCCAGACGGTCGGCGTCAGGCCCCCGACCCTCGGTGAAGGAGACGGCGGCGTACATGGCGCGAATGATGGCGTCGATCGAGTTGACGTCGTCGGCGAGGGCTGGTGGATGGCTCGGCCAGGGGCCGGAGCCGCCGGCGAGGACAGCCGCGACGGACATGGAGGCGGAGGACGTGGACGAACTCGGGCCCGGATCGACAGGCATACCCTTCCACTATACCTGGGCAAGCTCGCGCGCAAAGGGGCCCCGAGGCCACGCTGCGGCGAAGGGGCACAGATGGGCCTTTCGAAGCCCGCCCGGCGTGGAACCGTGAGCGTACGGAGTTCACGCGGCGCGAGCGGGTCGCGGGCTCGCGCCCCCGCGGCTGGCGTGCGCGCGCAGCGACCGTGCGCGCGAGGACGCCGATCGGTGCGATGCGTCACGGGCGCAGCGCGCGATGTCACGTTCGATCGAGCATGTGCGGAGAGGCAGGTCCGATCGGGCATGTCCGATCGGGCATGTCTGAGGAGACGTCGGAGGGCTCGCGGAGGCGGCGCCGACGACACGCGCGCGCGCGATCGGGCGAGAGGTGGCGGAGGCCCCGCGGCGAGAGCGGTCAGCCGGCGGGCGCGGCGTCGAGGGCGACACGATCAGGCCAGGCGCGCAGGGTCCGCGGAGCGGCGGGGGCGTCGCCGGCGAGCAAGCCGCGGCCGCCGAGGACGACGCGGATCGGGGCGGCTTCGAGGCGGGTGAGCGCTTCGCCGGGGATCTCGGCGCGCCGGCCGGCGCCGAGCTCGGGCGGCCTCGCCTGGCCCTCGAGCCAGCGCCGCAGCTTGCCGCCGGCGCCGGCCGGGACGAGCGCGAGGCGGTCGTCGGCGAGGAACACGAGGTCGTGCGGGAAGCCGCGCGCGGGGTCGGGCTCGGCGATCGGGCCGGCGGCGGTGGCCCGGCTGGTGACGCCCCAGGCCCGCGCGAGCGCGGCTTGCAGGACGCCGAGGTCGCAGCGGACGCGGAGGACCCACACGACGTCCCCGCCCGGGCCGTGCAGGAGGAGCAGCTCGCGGGGCGTCAGCGCGGCGTCGGCGAGGTGGCGGCGGAGGATCTGCAGCTGGGTGCCGACGAAGCCGAGGCCGAGCGCGGCGACCACCGGCATGCCGGGCGTGGTGGCAGTGGCGCGCGCGAGCTCGGCGGCGGCGTCGTCGACGCCCGGATCGCCGAGGTCGAACAGCGCTGCGAGGCGGACGTCGGCGGGGATCCACTCGAGGTCGCCGAGGACGTCGTGGGCCTCAGGGCATGTCTCTTTGGACATGTCCCCGGGACCCTGTGCCCGGGGACCTGGTTCCGGGGGCATGTCCGCGGGGACAGAGACCTGAGCGGGCGCGGCGTCGCCGGGCGGGACGTCACGGGCCCCGCAGGCGGCGAGGGCGGCGAGGACCAGGGCGCGGACGGCGAGACGGCCGCTCGCGGAGCCGAGGGCGGGCGCGGGCGCGGGCGTGGCGGCGTGGGCGACGCGGGGGTTCACGGAGCGGGGGGAGGGTCGAGGCACGAGGCGGCGCTCGCTCGCGGGGCGAGGGCCGCTCACCCGCCGCCTCCGCGGCGCAGGGGCGCGAGGTCGTCGGCGGCGAGCTGCAAACGGCCGCGGACGATCGGGCCGTCCTGGGTGTAGGCGACCTTCTTGTAGAGGTCGCGCAAGACGTCGGTGGCGGCGCCGGCGGGGGCGCGGGCCTCGAGGGCAGCGGCGGCCTCGCCGACGTCGCCGAGCGGCTGGAGGATGACCTCGCCGTCGATGCCGGCGGCGTCGTGGCGGGGCAGGGAGCGGGCGCCGTCGCCCTCGACGAGGCGGCGCAGCGACAGCTTGGCGACCCCGACGTCGTCGCTGAGGTCGAAGTGGAGCATCGCGCCCTGGACGTAGAGCTCGAGCAGGAGGCCCGGGTCGGCGGCGACGACCTCGCCGATCGTGCGCGTGAGCTCGGACTTCGGCAGGTCGCGCGCGGCGGTCAGCGGGCCGAGGCCGTTGCCCATCTCGGTGAGCGAGAAGGCGCCGAGCAGATCGTCGGCGAGGAAGACGAGGCGCCACGGGAACACCAGCGCGGGCGCCAGCCCGGGGGCGCTCCCCGCGGGCACCTCGGCGGCTTCGGGACCGGGGGTCCACACGGACAGACCCTCGACGGTCTCGACGTCCAGGCCGCCGGCGCGCAACCAGGCCTCGACGTCGGCGCGCGGGGCCTGCAGACGACGCACGAGGTAAGGGCCGCGCGCGAGCACGGGCTGCATGACGACGAGGTCGCGCGCGAGCCACTGCGCGGGCGGCGGCGCGGCCGGGCCGATGAGGGCGGCGAGGCCGGACTCGAGGCTGAGCGGGGCCCGCAGCAGGGCCAGAGCCCGCGGCGGGAGGGCGAACAGCTCGCCGAGCGCCTCGGGCTCGAGGTCGGCCGGCAAGCGCATGTACGCGACGGCGGGCGAGTCGGGGTCGAGCCAGGCGAGGACCTTGCGCTCGTCGGGGACCGCGGGCGCCTCCCCAGCGGGCGGCGCCGGCTGGACCGGCGCGGCGGTGGCGGCCGGAACGCCGGCGACGGGCGGGCGCTCGGGATCCGACTTGCCGCAGGCGAGCGCGAGGCCGAGGAGGATGAGGGCTGCGCGATGGGACATGGCGCTCCGGACAGGTTCGGTGCGATGCGACATGGTGCTCGAGACAGGACCGATAGTCGCTGGCCGATGGGACATGGCGCTCGAGACAGGACCGATGGGCGCTGTGCGATGCGACATGGCGCCAGGGACAGGGGCGGCGCGAGGCCACATGGCGCTCGGGACAGGGAGGGCCCCGGTGCGCGGCGAGGGGGCGCTCGGGGCCGCGCTCGCTGCCTGGACATGGTCGACTGGCGGTAACAACATGTCCGTAGGAACATGTCGTTTCGCGCCTGAACCTGGGAACATGCCACGGGCATGTCCGCGGGGACATGACCGGCGGGTCAGCACGGGCGCCAGATCCTCCCGGCGCGGACGAGGCGGTGGGGCAGGTCGGCGGCGCGGGCGGGGGCCGGGACGCCGTCGCCGGGGAGCTCGGCGTAGGCGGGGTCGTGGGGCAGGACGACGACGAGTTGGGCCTCGCCGGCGGCGTCGGGCTGGAGGAGGCCCTTGGGGAGGATCGGCTCCTGCACGGCGGCGGCCGGGAGGCCGAGCAGGCCGGCGCGGCGCTCGTCGGCCAGGCGCATGACGGTGCAGAGGGTGGGCGGCGGGAGGTCGACCTCCTCGCGGGCCCACGCGGCCAGGATCTCGCCCGGCGTGGCCCAGCGGCCCTCGTGGGTCTCGTGGCCGTCGGCGGCGGCGTCCTCGGCCTCGCCCTCGGCCAGACGCGCGAGGTAGAAGCGGGCGAAGTAGCGGCGCGGCTCGAGGGCGGGCGTGAGCCAGGTGTCGAACCAGTGGAGCTCGTGGACGTCGAGCACCACGCCGGCCTCCTCGCGGCACTCGCGGCGGGCCGCGGCGTCGAAGGCCGCGTCGCTGCCCTCCGGGCCGTCCCCGGGGTCGACGGCGCCGCCGGGAAAGACCAGCGTGTCGGGCATGAAGGGGCTCCGGGCGCTGCGCCGGAGCATGAACACCTGGGGATCGCCGGCGGGGCGGTCGCGCAAGAGGACGACGGTGGCGGCGAGTCGCACGCCCGCGAGGCGAGCAGGGTCGGAGAGCGTCATCGGCGCGGCAATCTAGCAGGCCCCAGGGGGGCGGGCGAGACGGCGCGGCGCGATCACGACCCCGGGCACCAGGCGGGGAATTTTGCTAAGCATGCCGCCTCACTCGTGGCCCAGGGCTCCAAGACTTCCTCGTTGCCGCGCCTCGGAGACGCCGAGGCGACGATCCGCCTCAGCGCCGACAGCGCGCTCGGCGCCTACAGCGAGATCGTCGCCGCGCTGGCGATGCCGGCGGCCGTGCTCACGCCGGCAGGCCTGATCCTGGCGGCCAACCCCGGGCTCGCCGAGGGCCTCGCGGCCGCGGATCTGGCCGGCGAGCCGTTCCTCGCCTATATCGCGCGCGCGAGCGAACGCAGCGCGTTCGGCCGCGCCTTCACCGGCCTGCGCGGGCGCCAGGCGGGGCACAGCTTCTCGCTCGAGCTGACGCTGGTGCCCGGCCGCGGGCGCGCGTGGCCCTGCGCGGTGCGGGCCAGCAAGCTGGCCAGCGACAACGTGCTGCTCACCTTCACCGCGCCGGAGCGGTCGGCCACGCCCGACGTCGGCCGCTCCCTGGCGCGCTGCCTCGAGGCGCTCGACCAGGGGCTGCTGCTGCTCGACGGGGCGGGGATGATCGTGCACGCCAACCCGGCCGCGCGCGACATGTTCGCCGGCGACCCGCGGCTGCGCGCGCGCCCAGGGGCTGGCGCAGAGGACATGTCCGGCAGGACCTCGCCCTCGGGGCAGAATCCCGGGCGCGCGGGCGAGGCTGGCGTGGAGGACATGTCCGGAAGGACCTTGCCGCGGGGACAGGACCCGGGGCGCGCGGGCTCGGCTGGTGCAGAGGACATGTCCGGAAAGACCTTTCCGCAGGGACATGGCGTCGAGGCCAGGCGGAGCGCGGCGTCGGGCCCGGCGGCCCGGGCGCGGTCCGGCGCCGCGGACACGTCCGCGCGGACCGGCGGGCAGGACCCGGAGGCCTGGAGCGGGCCGCACCTCGGCGGGCGCAGCCTGCTCGAGCTGGCGGAGCCGGCGGCGGCGCGGGCCCTCAGCGACGCGCTGACGCAGGCGCGGGTCGGCAACTGGCACGGGGAGATCGAGCTGCGCCGGCTCGACGGGGCGCCGCTGCCGGTCGAGCTGTCGCTGGCGGGCGGGCGCGAGGAGGGGGCGCCGACGGTGGCGCTGCTCCGCGACCTCCGCGAGCGCCGACAGCAGGACTTCGAGGACCGCCTGCTGGCGCAGGTCGACCGCCTGCTGGTGTCGACGGCCCGGCCGCACGACAACGTCGCGGCGGCCTGCGGGGCGATCATGGACACGCTCGGGTTCACCCGCGGCGTGGTGCTGGCGCGCGTCGGCGAGGGCTGGCAGCGCTGGACCCTGCGCACCGGCTGCGCGCCGCGGATCTCGACGCTGCCGCCGGAGGGCGAGCCGCCGGCGGCGTGGGGCAGCGGGCCCGCGGTGATCGAGATCGACGCGACCGAGCCGACGCATCGCCGGTGGTTCGGCGACCTCGAGGGCCGGCGCCACGCGATCCGCCTGGCGCTCGGCGCCAACCCGCGGGTGGCCGGGTTCTTCGTGCTGGCCGGCGCCGGCCCGCGCGACGCGCCGCCGACCCGCATGCTGGCGCTGCTGGCCCCGCAGCTGGCGCTCGGGCTCGAGGGCGGGCGGCTGATGCTCGAGACCGAGGCGCTGGCGGCCTACCAGGCGCTGCTGCTCGACCAGACCAGCGTGCTCATCAATTCGATCGACGCGGCCGGGCGGGTGGTGACGTGGAACCGCGCCAGCCAGCAGCTGCTCGGGGTGTCGGCCGAGGCGGCGCGCGGGCGCAAGTTCGGGGTCGAGGTGGCGCGCCTGGCCGAACCTGCCCGATGGGACAGCTTGTGGGCGAGCCTGCGCTCGACCGGCGCCATCGCCTCCGAGGTGATGGTGCTGGCCGAGGGCGGGAAGGAGATCCCGCTGCACCTCGAGGGCCGGCTGCTGCGCGGGGCGGACGACCCGCAGGCCGGCGCGGTGCTCGTCGCGCTCGACCTGCGGCGCCGCCGCGCGCTCGAGGACCAGATCTTGCGCACGCAGAAGCTGGCCGCCGTGGGCCTGCTGGCGGCGGGGATCGCCCACGAGATCAACAACCCGCTCAGCGGCGTGGTCGGCTACAGCCGGCTGCTGCTCGAGAAGCCGCTCGACCCGCCGGTGCGCGAGAAGGTCGAGAAGATCGCGGCCAGCGGCGAGCGCTGCCGCAAGATCGTCGAGGGGGTGCTGCTGTTCTCGCGCCAGCGCGAGGGCGGCAAGCGCCGGCCGGTCGACCTCAGCAAGCTCATCGACCGCGTGATCGGCATCGGCGAGTACCAGTGGCGGATGCACAACGTCCGGATCCTGCGCTCCGGGCTGCCGGAGGCGGTGATCGTCGGCGACGCCGACCAGCTCGAGCAGGTGCTCCTCAACCTGCTGTCGAACGCGGTCGACGCCATGCCCCGCGGGGGCCGGATCCGGATCCGCCTCGACCGGGAAGAGGCGCGCGTGGCGGTCGAGATCGCGGACGAGGGCTGCGGGATCGCCCCGGAGATCCTCGATCGCATCTTCGACCCGTTCTTCAGCACCAAGGACATCGGCAAGGGGACGGGCCTCGGGCTCGCGATCTCCTACGGAATCATCAAGGACCACGGAGGTGATATCCTCGTGCGGTCGCAGCCCGGGCTGGGTACGACCTTCACGATCCACCTCCCGGACGCCCCCGAAGGGCAGCCCACCAGCGTATGAGTCGCGGACGTACACCAGTCAAAGACACCTACTCCACCCACGACGTCGCGCGGATCTGCTGCGTCACGCCGACCACCGTGATCCGCTGGATCGAGGACGGTCTGATCCCGGCGTTCAAGACCGTCGGCGGCCACCGCCGCGTGCGGCGCGAGGACCTCGAGCGCGTCTGTCAGGAGCGCGGGATCCCGTTCACGGTGCCGACCGGCGACGAGGTCGGGCGCCTGCTCGTGATCGACGACGAGCCGGTGGTGCTCGACCTGGTCCGAGATGTCCTCAAGGACCTGTCCCATCAGTTCGACGTCGAGGTCGCCCGCGACGCGTTCGACGCCGGCCGCCTGGTGGCGACGTTCCGCCCGCAGCTCATCTTCCTCGACCTGATGATGCCCGGCGTCGACGGCTTCGAGGTGTGCTCCCGCCTCAAGCGCGACGCGTCGACGATGCACACCGAGATCATCGCCATCACCGGCTACTACACCGAGGCCAACATGGAGCGGATCCTGGCCGCGGGCGCGTCGGCCTGCCTCAAGAAGCCGCTCGACGTGGCCGAGGTCCGCCGCCGCGTGGTCGAGGCGTTCCACCTCCGCGACGAGCCCCGCATCGACCCCACGCCGGAGTCGCGCGAGAACGCCAAGGTCCTGCTCGTCACCCAGAACGCCGACTTCCGCGCCAAGGTGAAGGAAGAGCTCGAGCGCGCGACGCCGCCGCTCGAGATCAAGACGGCCCAGACCGGCGCCGACGCGCTCCTGGTCGCCCAGGCCGCGCCGCCGCGCTACGTCATCCTCAGCATGTCGGTGCCCGACTTCAAGAGCTCCGAGGTGCTGGCCAAGCTGGCCGCAGGGCCGGGCAACCCGCAGATCATCGCGGTCCACGACACGCCGACCGACGAGCTCCGCGCGGCCGCCCGCGCGGCCGGGGCCCGCATGTGCCTGCCCACCGCGGCGGTCGCCGGCAGCGTGCGCGAGCTGCTCGGGGTCTGAGGCGCGAGGCTGTTTGAACGGGCATGTCCGAGAGGACATGCCCGTTTTCGCATGTCCGGACGGACATGCACCGAGAGGCATGTCCTTCCGCGCTACCGCGCGGGCGCTGGCTCGGCGAGGGCGGCCTCGAGCACGGCGGCGAGGTCGGGGTCGCCGGCCGGGATCATGCCGTCGCGGCGCCAGCGGAGGGTGCCGGCGCGGTCGATGACGAAGCTCGCGGGGTAGCCGATGATCTGGAACGGGGCGCCGATCCGGTTGGGCTCGTCGTGGATCACCGGGTAGGTGAGGCCGAAGCCGGAGACCATGTTGCGCAGGGTCTTGAAGTCGCGGGCGGCGTCGGTGCTGACGCCGAGCACGGTGAGGCCGCGCGCCTCGTGGCGGGTGTGGAGCGCCTGCAGCTCGGGCAGCTCCTCGCGGCAGGGCTCGCACCAGGTGGCCCAGACGTTGAGGAGGACGACCCGGCCGCGCAGATCGGCGAGGCTGAGCGGCTCGCCGCGCAAGGTGGTGCCGGCGAAGGGGGGGGCCGGCGCGCCGACGGCGAGGACCGGGGCGGGGCTGCCGGGCTGGCTCGCCGCGCCGCCTCCGGTCCCGGCCGCGGGCTTGCCCTCGCAGGCGCCGACCAGCACCAGTCCCAAAAGACAGGTCGAGACGAGGACGGGGTGAGGACGGCGGCGGAGCATCAGGCGGCGGCGGCGTGGAGGCCGTGCTGCTGAGCATAGTCCGAGAGCTGGTCGCGGAGGAGCCGCCGCGCGCGGTGCAGCCGGCTCATGACGGTGCCGAGCGGACAGCCGAGCTGCTCGGAGGCCTCCTTGTAGGCGAGCCCGTGCAGGTCGACGAGCTCGACGACCTCGCGGTAGTGCTCCGGCAGGGCGGCGAGCGCGGCGGCCACCTCGTCGGACAGGCCCTCGGCGTGCCAGGCGGCCTCGGGGGCGCTGCAGGCGTCGATCCGGGCGACATCGAAGAGGTGCTCGGCGATGTCGCTGCGCTCGGCGGTGACGTCGACGACGCGCTGGTGGCGGTGACGCGAGATGAAGGTGTTGACGAGGATCCGCGACAACCAGGCGCCGAGGCTGCCGCCGGGCCGGAAGCGGTGCCAGTTGGCCCACGCCTTGGTGAGCGCCTCCTGCACGAGGTCCTGCGCCTCGCTGCGCTGCCGCGTGAGGCGCATGCCCACGCTGGTCAGTCGCGGCAGGTGCGGGGTGACCTGGGCCAGAAACTCGTCGGCTGGGGTGACGGCTCGCATACCCGACCCATTGAGCAATTCCGGGTCCAGACGAAAAATCGTGTGGTTACGCCTGCTTGTGCGTGAGGACCGGGGCTGGGTGGCGGCGATGATTGCTTTCTCGACGAGAAAGCAACTTTTGATGACTTCGCGGGCGCCGGGCCGGCGAACTCGGCTGCACGCGGCCGCGGGAAGCGATCTGCCGGCCCGCGGGCTCGCCGTGGGCCTGCTGTCCGAAGAGACAGGCGGCTCGCGCTTCCTTTAGTCGAAGACGATGCGGGCGCTGGTGATGTCGGCCGGGGTGCCCCCCGCGGGGTCGAGCAGCGTGGCTTCGCCGAGGCCGGGGCCGAAGGCGAGGCGGAGGGTGCCGAGGGTCTCGGCGGGGACCAGCAATTCGTGCCCGCGCAGGCGCAGGGCCAGCCAGGGACCGGCCTCGCCGGGCGGGGCGAGGACGAGGCCCCAGCCGGCGCAGCGCTCGGGATCCCGGGCCAGCTCCAGCGCGCGCAGGACGGCCGGTTCGGGGTCGCGAACGGCCATGAGGGCGAGCTGGGGGGCGAACCCGGCGGCGGGGCGGTCGCGGCAGGCGAGGGCGAGGACGGCGCTGGTGCGCACGCGGGCCGAGGGGTCGCGCAGGAGGCCGGCGAGCAGCGGTTCGGCGGCCCGCGGCGACATCCAGGCGAGGGCGCCGGCCGTGCAGGCGCGGACGGCCGGGTCGACGGCAGCGGCCTGCTCGCCGGCGACGCGCAGGAAGGGCGCGCCGTCGGGCCGGTGCCGGGCGAGGGCGGCGACGGCGAGGCAGCGATCGGCGCTCGCCAGGCCCGGATCGCCGGCCCAGACGCCGAGGCGGACGAGCAGCGCGGGCTCGAGGGCGGTCCATCCGGGGGCGCTGGCGAGCGCGAGCAGCCAGGGGCGGCGCGTGTCCGCGCCGCCGGCGAGCGCGAGCCGGTGGCCGGCCGCCCCGCCGAGCCAGTCGGGAGCGCGGGCGCCCAGAGCGGAGGCGGCCCGCAGGCGCGCGGCCGGGTCGGGATCGGCGAGCGCGGCCTGCCAGGCCTCGCGGTCGCCGTCGGCCGGCCACGGCGGGGCGAACACGGCCGGCTTCTGCGGCGGATCGAGGGCGGCGAGCAGGCGCCGGACCTCGCGCTCGAGCGGCGGCTCGAGGCCGCGGGCGAGGGCGGCGGTCAGGGCCGGCCGCGCGGCCTCGCCGAGGCCGAGGAGGGCGTCGAGCGCGGGCTGACGGAGGGCGTGCAGTTCGGTCTGGCGCAGCGCGTCCTCGCGCAGGCGGGCGACCAGACCCTCGGCGAGCGCGGCACCCGGAGCGCGCCGGCGCGCGATGGCCTCGGCGACGTGGCGCGGGAGGAGGTTGCGCGGCGGGGCGTCGAGCAGGCGCAGGAGCTCGGCGTCGATGTCGAGGCCGTCGGGCGCGGCGTCGCCGGGCCGGGTGCCGGGGCCGGGCAGGGCGGCGAGGGCGTGCAGGAGGCTGCGCCCGACGTAGGTCTCGTCGCCGACCTGCAGGGCGCGCAGGAGGGCCGGCGCGGCCCGGGGGTCGCGCAGGCGGGCGAGGGCGTCGGCGGTGTCCTGGCGGACCTGGGGATCGGGATCGAGGAGCAGGCGGGTGAGCGGGAGCGCGCCGTCGGACCGGCTGCTGCGCGGGTCGTCGGGGCCGAGGACGCCGAGGCCGTGGGCGGCGGCCCGCCGGACCTCGGGGGTCGGGTCGGCGAGCTTGGCGATCAGGTTGGTGCGGACGACGGCCAGCTGGTCTTTGGGCCAGGTCGCCGCGGCGAAGGTGCGCATCGACTCGGCGCGGATCAGGGGGTCCGGGTCGCGCAGGGCCGAGAGGAACAGCTGCAGGCGATCGCCGTCGGGGGCGAGGACGACGACGCGGAGCGCGGCGACGCGGAGCGCGGGATCGTCGAGCTCGGTCTGCCAGATCTTGCGCGCACTCGGGGCGCAGGCGAGCAGCTGGCGCTCGAGGCAGGCCTGCAGGACCTCGCGGCGGACGGCGCTCGCGCGATCGTCGAGCGCGGCGACGAGGATCGGGGCGACCAGCGGGGTGGCGAATACGTCGAGGTCGCGCACGGCGGCGACGCGCCGGCTGTCGCGCACGAGCCGGAGCTCGGACTCGGGCGGCGCGACGAGGGGCTCGGCCGCCCGCGCGACCTCGGTCGGCCACAGCGGCCAGCGCCGCGGCTCGTCGGCGTCGGCCCGGGCGGCAAACAGGCCGACGAGGCCGGACACCAGGGCGCAGGCGAGGCCGCGCGAGGTCCTCGACGCGCGACGCCCCGGCTCTGACGAGACCGAGGCGAGGCGAGGCGGGCGGCCCGGAGCGCGCGGCACCGGGCGAGTCTAAAACTTCGAGCGGGGCATTTCGACCCCGTTCTCCGCTTCACGGGCCGAGAAGGGCCGTCCTCGCGCCTGGCGGATCCGGGCGCGAGGACGGGCGGCCGGCGCTACGGCCACGGGTTGCACATGTTGTTCGGCCCGAGGACGAGGTCGCTCTTCACGCGCGGCTGCAGCTTGGTGTTGTCGAAGCTGAAGCCGAGCACGCCGGCGATCGACTCGATCTCGGTGCCGACGGGGCAGGCGTTGGCGAGCTGCATGTCCTTGAGCGCGTCGGACAGGCCGTCGTCGATGCGCAGGTTGCCGGTGACCGAGAACTCGTCGAAGTCCATCGGCGCGTCGGGGTTCTGGTTGGTGATCGAGAGCATGTCGACGACGACGAGCATCGACTGCAGCGCGGTGGCGTCGGGGCCGCCGGTGGCGATGTCGGCCGGGTCGACCGGCAGCGGGTCGAACGGCAGCACGTCGCCGGTCTCGACGATCGAGACCTGCGGGTACGAGATCTCGTCGAGGCCGAAGTACTGCTCGTAGGTGCCGGTGATGTCGACCTTGTCGCCGACCTTGACCGGCGGCGAGGCGTTGCCGGTGAACACGAAGATGCCGGTGAAGGGCATCTGCGTGCCGGTCTCGATGTGGAAGCCGCGCGAGTTGCCCATCGCCGGGCGGATGCCGGTGACGTAGGCGCCGACGACCTTGACGGCGGCGCCGTCCTGCGGGTGCTGCGGGTGGTTGGGGTCGCGGATGGCCTCGATCGAGATCGGGCACGGCGAGTAGCCGGGGTTGGCGGCCGGGCAGCTGTCGCACTCGTCGCCCTTGCCGTCGTCGTCGGCGTCGGCCTGATCGGCGTTGGCGATCCGGATGCAGTTGTCGGCGCCGTTGGGCACGCCGTCGTCGTCCATGTCGTCGGCGTCGACGAAGGTGCAGGTGTCGGTGTTGTCGAGCGGGCAGGGGTCGCAGGCGTCGCCGGCGGCGTCGCCGTCGGCGTCGGGCTGGACGCCGGGCTCGATCAGCAGCGGCGGGTTGAAGACGTTGGGGCAGTTGTCGTCGGCGTCGAGGATGCCGTCGCCGTCGAGGTCGTCGGCGACCGGCAGGCCGTCGTACTCGCCCGGCCGCGAGGGCACGCAGGTCGGCTCGTCGTCGGGCGTGCCGCAGAAGAACATCGGGTAGGTCGTCTCGATCGCGGCCTTCATCTGGGCGTAGGTGACACCGCCGGTGTCGCCGCTGACGCAGGCCTGCTTGGCCCGACCGCACACGTCGATGTCCTCGCAGGTCATGGCGTCGAAGCCGGCCATCACGGCGGCGTCGCCGTAGAGCGGGAGGCCGCCGCGCATGACGAGGACGACGCCGGGCAACTCGGCGCGGACGACCGCGGCGTGGCGCTCGAGCTCGGCGCCGTCGAACACCGAGATGTCGCCGGCGTAGCCCGGCCGCAGCACGCCGATCGCGTTCTCGCTGCCGGTCGCCAGCGCGGCGTTCAGCGTGACCATGTTCCACAGGTCGCGGTCGCTGAAGTGGTTGTTGTAGTAGGTGGTGTTGAGCTCGTCGGCGCAGCGCAGCTCGCGGAGCATGTTCATCGAGCCGGAGGCGACCCAGTCGGTGCCGAGCGCCAGCGGGACGCCGAAGGTGTCGAGGACGGTGGCCTGGGCGGTGTTGCCGTAGAGGACGACGTTGGAGCGCGGCGACCAGACGACGCGCGCCCTGTCGGGGTGGATGGTGGCGGTGTCCGCGGCGGTGAGGCCGATCGCGTGGATGATGGCGGTCTGGCCGGCGATGACGTCGGTGTCGCCCTGGCTGAGGCAGACGAACTCGTTGCGCGCGCTGGCGTCGATGCCCTCGGCGATGTGCGGCAGGTAGGCGTTCTCGTCGGCCATCTCGCTGGTGAGCGTGACGTTCGGGTAGCCGCAGTCCGAGGTCTCCTGCCAGCCGTTGCTGTCGCCGAGCGGGAAGGTGTCGCTGTTGGCGACGGGGATCGGCAGACCCTCGAGCAGGCCCATGTCGAGGTTGCGCAGCAGGCCGGGCCTGCCGCCGGCGGCCGCCGTCGAGGTGGCGCCGCTCATGATGAAGCGGAACTCGGCCGCGAGCATCTCTGCCGCGGACGCGCCGCCGGGCACGGTGAGCTTGGCGTGGCCGTTCTTGCCGACCCGCCAGTCGTGGCGGTGCTCGTAGCGATCGACGCCCTCGCCGATCGGGGCGTTGGCGGCGAAGGAGATGTGGTCGTGCGGGTTGATCAGGCCGGGCGAGATGACGCCCTGGGCGCAGCCGAGCTGGGTGGCGGCCTGCGCCTCGGGCAGGTCGAGACAGTCGCAGCCGACGCAGGCGATCACGCCGGAGGGGTCGACGAGGACGGCGCCGTTCTCGTAGGTGGCGTCGGGGCCGAGGACGGTGCCGCGGATCAGGGTGCCACCTGGCCCTTGGGCCAGGACCTCACAGGTGCCCTCGGCCGGCGGGACCAGCGGCGGGGCGTCGCACTCGATCACGCCGTCGACCGGCCCGCCGGTGTCGGTGTCAGTGTCGGTGCCCGTGTCGGTGTCGGTCCCGGTCTCGGTGGTCGTACCGGTCTCGGTCGTGGTGTCGGTGGAGGTCTCGGTCGTGGGCTCGGTCGTCGTCGGCGACGTGGTGACCGTCACGTCGCTGGTGGTGCCGGTGGTGGTCGGCGTCGTGGTGGTCGGCGGCGCGCCGGTCTCGCTGCCCGGCCCGTCGGTGGTGCCGGTGCTCGAGGTGTCCGTGTCGCTGGCCGTCGGGGTGCTCGTGTCGTCGTTGCAAGCGGGGAGCGAAATCGCGCTCACCAGCAAGACCAGGCTCGGTCGGGTCCCAAACTGCATCGCGGGGCACCTTACCCGGGTTGTTCGTGGCTTCGCAATGACACCTCCGTCATGAACGAGTGTCCGTTGCAGGAGCAAGTGACGCGGAGGTGTCACGACCTCGGGTCGGCGATGAGGACGGGTGACGACAGCGTCACACGTGAGTTGACGGAAGAAGCCCCCGCGTGCACCCGCAGGGGCTTTTTGGCATAGCTTCGCCGCGCTCGCGTCGCGCGAGCCCGGAGGAGCACGCGATGTCTCGTTCTTCACGAAGGCCGGCACCGGCCGCGATCACCACGCTGCCACTGTGGGCGCTCCTCGCTTGCGGGGGCGGTCCGGCCGCCACCAGCAACGGATTCGCCTCGGCGACCGAGACCTCGACCTCCACGTCTCCATCGGTCACGGAGACGACCACCGTCGGCGAGGCGAGCACCGCGCCCACGACCGGGCCGGAGCCGACGAGCGCGGGGACGACGTCGGGGTCGACCACCGAGGCGCTGATGACTGGCTCGACGACCATGTCCGGAACGCCATGTTCTTCGGACCAGGATTGTAAAGACAGCCCGGAGGGCCCGCTGTGCGACCTCGACGCCGGCGTGTGCTCGCAGCCGTGCGAGCCGGGCGAGGAGCAGCCGTGCTACGGCGGCCCGGACGGCACCGAGGGCGTCGGCGCGTGCGCCGCGGGGGTCAAGAAGTGCCTCGACACGGGGCTCGGCTTCGGCGCCTGCGAGGGCGCGGTGTGGCCGGTCGCGGAGGTGTGCGGCAACTCCGTCGACGACGACTGCGACGGCGACGCCGACGAGGACAGCGACGAGGACGGCGACGGCTGGGGCGTGTGCAGCGGCGACTGCTGCGACGTCGCCAGCGGCGCCTGCTCCGACCCGGAGCTGGTCAACCCGGGCGCCTACGAGTTCGTCGGCAACACCGTCGACGACGACTGCGACGGCAACACCGACGAGGAGGCGCCCAGCTGCGACGCGGCGCTCCTCAGCGACTCGGCCGACCCGCTCGACTACGCCCGCGCGCTCGACCTGTGCCAGATGACGGTCGAGAACCCGGCTGACCCGAAGGACAGGACGTGGGGCGTCATCGGCGGCAAGTTCAGCCTGGCCGACGGGACAGGTCTGCCGGCGCCGGCGTCGCGCTCGATCCGCGCCGGCTTCGGTGACGTGATCGGCCCGCAGAAGCACAGCCGCCTGATGGTGCTGTCGAGCGGCCACGCCGCCGACATCAACGACACCAAGCCGACGCACGTGAAGTTCGAGGGCGGGGCCAACCTCAACACCTCGAGCCCGCCGCCGCAGGACTGGTGGACGGCGATCGGCGGCAAGCTGCCGAACCCGCCCGGCTGCAACGTGCCGCAGGTGCCCTCGGCCAACGACCCGATCATGCTCAAGCTGCGGATCCGGGTCCCGACCAACGCGAAGTCGTTCGCGGCCAAGATGTACTTCTTCTCGGCCGAGTACCCCGAGTACGTGTGCAGCCAGTACAACGACTTCTTCGTCGCGCTGGTCGACTCGAAGGCCGAGGGCAACCCCGACGACAAGAACGTGGCGATCTACGACGACGGCGACACGCAGTGGCCGATCGGCGTCAACCTGGTCAAGGTGGCCGACGGCCTGTTCACGCAGTGCCAGGGCGGCGAGGTCGGCTGCGAGGCCAACGGGGTGCCCCCGAGCGACTACAACGGCTGCGAGGGCACGGCCGAGCTCAAGGGCACCGGCTTCGACAGCATGGACAACGCCGTGTGCGAGCAGGGCCAGACGATGATCGGCGGCGGCACCGGCTGGCTGACGCTGCGCGGCAACGTGTCCCCCGGCGAGATCATGGAGATCCGGCTCGCCATCTGGGACACCGGCGGCCACATCTTCGACTCGGTGGTGCTGCTCGACGCGTGGGAGTGGTCGCTCGAGCCGGCCGCCCCGGGCGTGACGCCGGGCTGATGTGGCGGGGCGCCGCCCGGCGCCTGTTGAATTGGACATGTCTCCGAGGTTCTTGCCTCGGGGACATGTCTTATCGAACATGTCCTGTGGAGCAGGCGCGACCGCGGGCGCGAGGCCGTCGCGCGCGAGCCCACGCGGCGGTGCGGGCGATGGCGTCGTCGAGCGCGGCGGCGCCCGGCGGCGATATCTCGACCCTGGCCGTATGCTCGAGTGCGCGACCTCGTCGGGGTGCGACACGAGGCGGCGCCTGGTGAGGACGACCGAGGACTGGTCGGTCGACGATCTGTGGCTTGGAGGACACAAGTCGCAGCGAGAGCTGCCGCGCGTGGCCGCGGTGCGGGAGGTGCCGAGCGAGGCGCTCGCGGGGGGTGAAGGCGGCGCGGGCGGCCGCTCGCAAGAAAGCGTGAGCGCCGGTGCGCGAGCAGCTACTGCGGCGCGAGCGGCTCGCATACACTGCGCGGCGATGGTGCCCGACGACTTCGAAGCGATGCCCGACGAGCCGCTGCTCGAGGCCGTGCGCGCCGGCTCGATCGAGGATGTCCGGCGCCGGCTGGACGCGACGATCGACGACATCGACGCGCGCAGCCGCGAGTACGAGTTCACGGCGCTCGAGCTGGCGATCATGCTGCGGCGCCTCGACGTGGCGCGGCTGCTGCTCGACGCCGGCGCCGATCCCAACGCGCCGTCGGCCGACGACACGGACGCGCTGGCGGTGGCGATCCGCGAGTTCGGCGAGGAGGCGCGGCCGCTGATCGATCTGCTGCTGGCCAAGGGGGCCCGCCCGACCAACGAGGCGGTCCTCGCCGCGGCGCAGCTCGGCGATCTGCGGGCGGTCGATCAGCTGCTCGCGGCGCTGCCACCGGGCGCGGCGCAGGTGTACGACGTCGACGCGATCGAGGGCGCGCTGCTGGCGGCGGCGGTCCGTCGCGGGGATTCGGGGCTGTTCGAGCGGGTGCGGACGCACGGCGATCCGCTGCCCGAGCGCTTCTTGCAGTGGGCGTTCGACGCGGCGGCCGAGACGGGGCGCTCGGCGATGTGGGATCGACTGCTGCTGCTCGGCCAGCCCGATCGCGCGCGCGCGGCCAGGGCGGCGGCGGTCGGGTTCCTGCGCGACGCCCGGCCCGAGCAACACGCGCTGCTGCGCCGGATCGCGCTCGAGGCCGGGCCGGCGGCGGCGGGGCAGCTGTTCGCGCTGGCGGTGATGTCCGACTGCCCGGAGCGCGAGCCGTTGCTGGCGCTGGCGATCGCGTGCAACGGTGACCTCGAGGGCCGTCACAACGACGGGATGACGCCGTTGCTGCTGGCGGCCGACCGCCACGACGTGGCGATGATGCGGCGGCTGATCGCGCTCGGGGCCGATCGCCACGCGCGCGACGACGCCGGGCGAGGGCTGAGCGCGTACGTGGAGCGGTGGCCGGAGAGCATGCGGCTGGCCGAGGCGCGGGCGTACGTGGCGACCCTCGGGGTGCCGGTCGAGGCGCCGGCGCGCGGGCCGGCGCCGGGCCGCGAGCCGGACCCGACCTTCGCCGCGCTGCTGGTCGGGCTGGCGCTCGGGGTGGCGATCGTGGCGGTCGTGCTGCTGCTGCACGCGCTCGGGTTGCTGTAGGCCGGCGGCGCGGCGGCCATGTCCGAGTGACGTGTCCGAGGGGACATTATCGTGAGAACATGTCCAGGACGACAGGTTCATTCAGTCATGTTAGTAGGGGCATGTCCGCAGGAGCATGCGCCGTGAGACAAGTCAGCGGGCGGCCTGGCAGGCGCTCGCGTTGGCCTCGGCCAGGGGGGCGGGCTCGCCGAGCAGCTGACCGCGCTGGCGGGCCGACAGGCACACGGGGGAAGCGGCGTGCAGGCGAGCTTGCAGGGCCGCGGGGGTGAAGTCGGCGGTCCACAGGCGGAGCTGGCCGTCGTCTCCGGCGGAGGCGAGCTGCGCGGCGTCGGGGGACCAGGCGAGGGCGCGGACGGGGCCGGCGTGGCCGGTGAGGACCACGGGCTCGTCGCGGTCGTCGAGCGGCCACACGCGCACGGTGGCGTCGTCGCTGGCGGTCGCCAGGGCGGCGCCGTCGGGGCGCCAGGCGAGGGCGCGCACCGGGCCGCTGTGATCCTCGAGGAGCGCCGGCGCGCCGCCGGCCAGCGGCCAGACCCGGACGCGGCGGTCCCACGAGCCGGTGGCGAGGCGCTGGCCGTCGGGCGAGAAGGCGAGGACGGTGACGCTGCCGGAGTGCGGGCCGAGCTCGCGCGCGGCGGCGGCCGGGTCACGGACGCTGTAGAGGCGGGCGGTCCGGTCGGCCGCGCCGGTGGCGAGCTGGCGGCCGTCGGGCGAGAAGGCGAGCGCGGTGACGCTGCCGCGGTGGCCGGCGAGCGGATGCGACGCGCCGCCGGCCAGGTCGAGCAGGCGGGCGCCGTCGGGCAGGGCGAGGGCGGCGTGATCGGCGTCGGCGCTGAGGACGGCGGCCGCGACCGCGGCGCCGAGCGGGCGGGGGCGCAGGGGCTGGCCGGCGCCGTCCCAGCCCTGCAGCGCGCCGCCGCGGGTGACGGTGAGGACCTGGCCGTTCGGACCTGCGCCGGCGAACAGGGTCGGCGCGGGCTCGCCCGAGAGGCGGGCAGGACGGACGCCCGCGGCGGCGACGGAGGGAGCATGTCTCGGAGCGCCTGTTCCGGAGGTCATGCTCGATGCGGCATGTCCGTTCAGACCTGATTCATAGGACATGTGGCCGGCGTCGGCGGGGCCGGCCGGGGGATCGTTCGTACCTGTCACGGAGGACATGCTGGGGGAGAGGTGAAAGGCGCGGCCGTCGCGCG
>NZ_JAIRAU010000060.1 GCF_020073745.1 Nannocystis pusilla | reverse complement strand
AAGGCCGAGCCCGAGCTCGTCGAAGAGATCGAAGAGATCGAAGACGTGATGGATGACGGCGCCTGATCCACAAGAAGTGGCGCTCGTCGCCGCCGCCGCCGAGGTCCGCGGCGCCGCCCGCTGTCCGTACAGCGGCTTCGCCGTCGGCTGCGCCCTGCGCGACCGGAGCGGCCGGATCTGGACCGGCGCCAACGTCGAGAACGCCAGCTACACCCTCGGGCTGTGCGCCGAGCGGGTCGCGCTCTTCTACGCCCTGACCCACGGCGCCGACGCCATCGAGTCGATCGCCGTCGTCACCGGCGCCGACCGACCCGCCGCACCGTGCGGCGCCTGTCGCCAGATCTTGTTCGAGTTCGCCGCCGAAGCCGACCTCGTGCTCGTCACCACCGGCGGTGCCGAGCTCCGGACGCGCGTCCGCGACCTGCTGCCCTTCGCGTTCGACGCCAGCTTCCTCGCGCCGCGCGAACCATGAGCCCCGAGCGTCCCCACGAGACGCTGCCCGCGAGCGCAGCGTTGCCCACGCTCGTCGCCACGCCGTCGGTCGACGACGAGGTCGTCACGATCCCGCCCTCCGAAGCGCCGCCGCCGCCGGCGACGCCCTCGCCCGCGACCAGCCGCCTGCCGCAGATCGATCGCAGCACCTACGTGATCGCCGGTCCGTTCGCGCAGGGCGGCATCGGCCGGATCTTGCGCGCGCACGACCCCAGCCTCGATCGGCCGGTCGCGCTCAAGGAGCTGCTCGTCCACGGCCGCCCGGTCGACGAGGAGCGGTTCGTCCGCGAGGTCCTGCTCACCGCGCGCCTGCAGCACCCGGGCGTCGTCCCGGTCTACGCCGCCGGTCGCTGGCCCACCGGCGAGCCGTTCTTCGCCATGAAGCTGGTCTCCGGCCGCTCCTTCGACAAGGTCCTCGCCGAGGCGCGGACCCTGGGCGCGCGCCTGGCCCTCCTGCCGCACGTGCTGGCGATCGCCGAGACCGTCGCCTACGCGCACAGCCAGCGCATCATCCACCGCGACCTCAAGCCGCACAACGTGCTCGTCGGCGCCTTCGGCGAGACCGTCGTCATCGACTGGGGCCTCGCCAAGGAGCTCGACGTCGCCGAGCTCGCGCCGGCCGGGCCCATCAATTCCGCCGCGCCCGGCAAGGACCTCACCTTCGTCGGCGCCGTCGTCGGCACGCCCGGGTACATGTCGCCCGAGCAGGCCGAGGGCGCCGAGGTCGACACCGGCACCGACGTCTACGCGCTCGGGGCGATCCTCTACCACCTCCTCTCCGGTCACCTGCCGTACGACGCCGGCAACGCGATGGAGATGATCTACAAGACCGCCTTCGAGTCACCTGTCCCTTTGCGCAGCCGCGAGCCCGACGCGCCGGAGGAGCTGGTGGCGATCGTCGACAAGGCGATGGCGCGCGACCGCAGGCGCCGCTACCCCAGCGCCAAGGAGTTCGCCGACGACCTGCGGCGGTTCCAGACCGGCCAGATCGTCGGCGCTCACCGCTACACCGCGTGGGAGCGGGTGCGCCGGTTCGTCCGCCGTCACCGCGCCGTGCTCGGCCTGGCGGCCGTCAGCGTGCTCCTCATCGTCGGCGTCACCGCCCTGAGCTTCGCCCAGGTCCGCGAGCAGCGCGACCTCGCCGAGAGCGCGCGCGACCTCGCCGAGGACGCCGAGCGGCGGGCCCAGGCCGCCCAGGTCGAGGCCGAGCGGCGCGCCGACAACCTGTCCTTCGAGCAAGCTCGCCTCGTCCTCGACAGCGACCCGATCGAGGCCCTGCGGCTGCTCGACGGGCTGTCGCCCGCGGCCGACTGGCGGCGCACGCGGCAGCTGGCCGCCGACCTCGACGCGCGCGGCCTGCCGCGGGTCCTCCGCGGCCACCGGGCGGCCATCAGCCGCGTCGCCTTCTCGCCCGACAGCGGCCGCCTCGCCACCACCAGCGACGACTGCACCCTGCGCGTCTGGGACATGTCCTCCTGGACATCTCGCGTCTTCCGCGGCCACACCAGCGACGTCTGGCGCGCCGCCTTCTCGCCCGACGGACGCAGGGTCGCGACCACCAGCCGCGACCACAGCGTGCGCGTGTGGGACCTCGACAGCGGCGAAGCGCAGGTGCTCATCGGCCACACCGACGGCGTCCGCAACGTCGTCTTCGGGCCCGACGGGCGCACCCTCTACACCGCCGACGACGCGCTGGCCGTGCGCCGCTGGGACCTCGACACCGGCGCCGGCGAAGTCATCGACCGCTGCTTCGCCAACACCGTCCCGTGGACCGCGCGCCAGATCGGCTGCATCGACGTCGACCGCAACCGCGCCTACCTCCACGACCTCGTCAGCGGCGCGCGCACCGTCGTCGACCCCGGCGACGACGTCGTCCTGACGCAGGCCGGCGGCGTCTCGCCCGACGGGCGGTGGTTCGCCGGCACCGTCGCCGACGGCGGCGTGTGGCTGCACGACACGCGCAGCGGCTCCGGCAGGCTGCTGCGGTGGACGCTGCCTGCCGGCCAGTCACAAGTGGGTTCGTTGCGCGAGATCCGGTTCTCGCCCGCCTCCGATCAATTGCTCGCGCCGGCCACGATCTTCTACCTGCGCCACTACGACCTCGTCGCCGATCGCGGCCTGCTGCTCACCCCGAACGAGGGCTACGTCCGCCGCGCCGCGTTCTCGCCCGACGGCAGCAAGGTCGCCTCGGTCGGCGGCGACTCGCGCGTCGGGATCTGGGACTTCGCCACCGACACCGCCTATCCGCTCGCCGTGCCCGCGCACATGCTCGACGCCCAGTTCTCGCCGGACGGTCGGTGGGTCGCCGCCGTCGGCAACGACCCGCGCGTGTTCGTGTGGCCGGCCTCTACGTTCGCCCGGGAGCAGTGGGTCGCGCCCGAGCCGGTGGGGCGCGGCGCGATCGCCATGGCCCCGGCGGCCACGCGGCTCGTCCTGGGCGGTGCGACGGCGATCCACGTCCTCGACACCGCGAGCATGCGATCGATCGCCGCGATCCCCACGCCGCGACCGGTCCAGCGGGTCGCGCTGGCCGAGGACGGCCGCCACGCGCTCGTCCTCGACACCGGCGGTGAGTTGCTCGGGCTCTCGCTCCCCGACGGCGCCGTCGTCGTCCGCACCCAGCTGGGCGCCGGCTGCGATGGTTTTCGCGCCGGCGTCGATCCGTCGCGCCCGCGCTTCAGCGTCGCGTGCGAGGACGGCCGGCTGCTGCTGGTCGACCTCACGGCCTCCGAGCCCGTTCGCGCGCTCGAGCGGGTCGACGGCGGCCCGCCGACGCTGTTCTTCCGCGGAGAGGAGGCGTTCCTGCTCGGCGGTCCGCAAGGTCAGCTGCTGCGCCACGATCCCGGGGCCCCGGGCTTGCGCGAGCTGTTGCGCGTGCGCCAGCGGATCGCCGCCCTCCGCGGGATCCCGGGCACGCGTGAGCTCGTGTTCGCCGCCGAGGATCACGTCGAGCACGTCGATCTCGACGGCCGCCGGCTCGGCGAGCTCCGCGGCCATCGCTTGCAGGTCGGCGAGCTCGGCGTGTCGGGCGACGGCCGGTGGATCCTCACCGTCAGCCGCGACAACATCCTGCGCGTGTTCGACCGCGTCAGCCACGAGCTGCGCATTCAGCTCGCCCCGCCCGATCTCGTCGAGCGGATCGCCGCCATCTCGCACGACGGCAGCCGGATCGCCGTCGCCCTCACCAGCGGTGACCTCGTCTTGTGGGACATCGGCGACGAGCCCGATCCGCTGGCCGCCCGCCGCGACTTCCGCCGCCTGCGCGGGCTCGACGAGGTGTCCGCCGCCACGATCGAGAGTGACGGCCGCAGCGTCATCGCCGTCGGCGTCGACGGCCGCGTGATCCGCTGGCGCGACACCCTCCCGACCGACGCCGACAGCCTGCGCGAGTTCATCGCCGCGCGCGCCGACGCCGACGACTTGCCGCCGGCCGAGGTCGGCTGCGCGCCCGAGGAATGACATGCTTGAAGCGACATGCGCGCTCGCGCATGTCGTCTCGATCATGTCCTTGGCGCCATGTCCTCTTGGACATGCCCCTCCAGACATGTTCTGATGCGTCAGGCCTCATGCCGCGGCGTCGAACATGCCGGTCTCGCCGGCCTGGTCGTCGGAACAGGCCGAGAGCACGCACATAAGAAAGATTGATACGCCAAATCTCGAGTAAGCCATGCCGGCAGGCATAGCAGCCTGCCGGTAGGGCTGCACATCGTCAGCCGCCGAGGCGGGCCAGGGTCGCCTGCAGGCGCTCGAGATCGCCGCCCAGCTCGACCAGACGCGCCTCGCCCTTGGCGATCACCTCGGGCGGCGCCTTGGCGCGGAAGCCCGGGTTCTGCAGCTTCGCCGTCAGGCCGTCGGCCTCCTTGCGCGCCTTCTCCAGGTCCCTGGACAGGCGCGTGCGCTCGGCCGCGAAGTCGACCAGACCGGCGAGCGGCAGGATCACCTCGCCGCCGCGCACCACCTCTGTCGCGGCCTCTTTCGGCGCGACCTCGTGCGGCTCCATCAGACGGAGCTGCTGCAGCTTGGCCAGGTGGACCACCAGCGGGTGCAGGCGGGCGATGCGGGCCCGCACCTCCGGGTCGTCGCTGCGGACCAGCACCTCGACGCGCTTGCCCGGCGGGAGCTTGAACTCGGCCTTGAGGCTGCGGGCCGCGGTCGTCAGCTCGACCAGCGCCGTCATGTCTTCGCGGGCGCGGAGCGTGCCCTCCTCGGCGAGGATCGCCCCGACGCGCGCGACCGGGCCGTCGAGCTCGAGCACCTTCTCGCCGTCACGCACGCGCGGGCGGGGGAACGGCGCCAGCATCAGGCTCGCCGGCGCGCCCGCCGGACGCGGCAGGCGCTGCCAGATCTCCTCGGTGATGAACGGGACGATCGGGTGCAGCACCCGCATCACCAGGTCGAACACCGTCGCCAGCGTGCCCTGCGTGGCCCGGCGATCGGCCGGCGGCGCCCCCTCGCGGAGGTTGCTCTTGGCCAGCTCGAGGTACCAGTCGCACAGCTCGTACCACACGAACTGGTAGACCGCGTGGGCCGCGAGGTCGAGGCGGTACTGCGAGAACAGCTCGTCGACGGCGATCGCGGTCTCGAGCGCGCGCGCGAGGATCCAGCGGTCGGCGATCGCCAGCGGTCCGACGTCGGCCTTCTCGATCACCTGCGCGCGGTAGGCCGCGAGCTCGGCGGGGCCGAAGTCCTCGAGGTTCATCAGCGCGAAGCGGGCCGCGTTCCACAGCTTGTTGCAGAAGTTGCGATAGCCCTCGACGCGCGCGCGGCTGAAGATGATGCCCTGGTCCTGGCCGGCCATCGTCGACAGGTAGAAGCGCAGGCTGTCGGCGCCGTACTTCTCGATGATCTCCATCGGGTCGACGACGTTGCCGCGCATCTTCGCCATCTTCCGCCCGTCCTCGCCCAGCACCATGCTGTGGAGGAACACGTTGCGGAACGGCACGTCCCCGCCGAAGTACATGCCGAACATCATCATGCGCGCGACCCAGAAGAACAGGATGTCCCAGCCGGTCTCCATGAGCGCCGTCGGGTAGAAGCGCTGCAGGTCGGCGCTCTGCTCCGGCCAGCCGAGGCAGGTCAGCGGCCACAGCCCGGACGAGAACCACGTGTCGAGGACGTCCGGGTCCTGCTCGATCGCCGTCGAGCCGCAGTGGGCGCAGGCGCTCGGGTCTTCACGACCGACGGTGATCTTGCTGCACGCGGCGCAGTGCCACGCGGGGATCCGGTGGCCCCACCACAGCTGACGCGAGATGCACCAGTCGTGGATGTTCTCCATCCAGCGGAAGTAGTCGCCCTCGCGGTGCTCGGGCAGGATCTTGGTGCGGCCGCTGCGGACCGCCTCGATCGTCGGCTCGGCCAGCGGCCCAGTGCGCACGAACCACTGGTCCGAGGGCAGCGGCTCGCACACCACGCCGGTGCGCTGCGAGTAGCCGAGGTTGAGCTTGTGCGGCTCGACCTTGATCAGCGCGCCCGCCTCGGCGAGCGCGGCGACCACCGCCTCGCGGCCCTCGGCCACGGTCAGGCCGCGGAACCGCTCGGGCACGTTCTCATTGAGCCGGCCGCGCCTGTCGATCACGACCACGAGCTCGAGGTCGTGGCGCTTGCCGACCTCGAAGTCGTTGAAGTCGTGGGCCGGCGTGACCTTGACCGCGCCTGTCCCGAAGTTCATGTCGACGAGGATCGGGTCGGCGACGATCGGCACCTTGCGACCGGTCAGCGGCAGGATCACCCGCCGGCCGATCAGGTGCTTGTAGCGCGGGTCGTCCGGGTGCACCGCGACCGCGGTGTCGCCGAGCATCGTCTCGGGGCGGGTGGTAGCGACCACCAGGACGTCGCTCGAGTCCTCGACCGGGTACGCGAGGTGCCACAGCGAGCCGTCGGACTCGCGGTGCTCGACCTCGAGGTCACTGAGCGCGGTCTGGCTGGCGTGGTCCCAGTTGATCAGGCGGAACGCGCGGTAGACGAGGCCGTCCTCGTAGAGGCGGACGAACGCCTCTCGCACGGCCCGCGAGGAGATCGGGTCGAGGGTGAAGCGGTAGCGCGTCCAGTCGAGCGAGGCGCCGAGCGCCTCGTGCTGGCGGTCGATGATGCCGCCGTGCTCGCGGGTCCACTCCCACGCGCGGCGCACGAACTCCTCGCGCCCGACCTGCTCGCGGCTGGTGCCCTCCTTGACGAGCTGGCGCTCGACCATGACCTGCGTCGAGATCCCCGCGTGGTCGGTGCCGGGCAGCCACAGCGCCGCGTCGCCGCACATGCGGCGCCAGCGGACCAGGGTGTCCTCGATCGTCGCCGTGAGCGCGTGGCCCATGTGCAGGCGACCGGTGACGTTCGGCGGCGGCAGCACCACGGTGTAGGTCGGCCGGTCGGCGCCGGGCGCCGGCTTGAAGTTCCCGGCGTCGCGCCACCACGAGTAGAGCCGGGCCTCGACGGCCTGCGGCTCGTAGACACTGTTGAGCTTCTCCATGCTCCCTCCGGCCCCCATCGGGGCGGCATCTTCACTCGCACTCGTCCGGCCCATCTCGCCGAGACTCTGTCACGTCCCCGCGAGTGCGCATCTTCTTCGCCGCGTCGTGGGCTTATGCGAACACGGCAAAGCCGCCACGCATCGACCTGGGAGCGATCCAGATCGCGCGAGGCGGCCAGTCTGATTCAAGATCCGGGGTCATGCCCCGGGACGGCGCTCAGTGCCGGGCCTGTTGCCCGCGCGCGAGGATCTGCTCGGCCATGTCCGGGACGACCTCCCAGACGACCTGCTCGATGACATCGCGGCTGAGCGACAGCAGCGCCTGGACGGCCTTGGGGTCGAGCCCGGTGCCGGCCCCGCCGGCCGCCTGGAGACGCTTGAGCATGCCGGCGGTCGGCGCATCGGCGGGAGCGAACGGGATGGGGGTCGCGATCGGGATCTTGCTGGCCATATCCTCTCCTGAGGCGAAAGCTGCCGGGAAATTCTTGTTGCCGCCGGTCGCCGTGGCCGCAGCGGGGCGCGCGGCGGGCGTGGCAGCGACCGCGGGCTTGGGCGCCGCGGCCGGAGGCGTGGAAGGAGCTTGAACCGGACGCGCGACGGCCGGCGTCGGGGCGGCAGCCACGGGCGCCGGCGCGGGTACCGGAGCCGGACGCGCGGGCGCAGCCGTGGGCTGCGGCGCAGGCGCAGCCTTCGGGACCGGCTTGCCGCTCGAGATCGACTTGCCCTGCGCCAGCGCAGTGACCTTCTCGAGCATCTCCTGGGTGTCGAACGGCTTGGTCATCGCCCCGTTGGCGCCGCAGGCCTGGACCTGCGCGTCGTCGATGCCGACCTGATTCGAGACCAGGAGGAGCACGGGGATGTGGGCTGTGTCGGGGTCGGCGCGCACCGCCCTGACCACTTCGTACCCCGAGGGCTCGCCGGCGGCGAGCGCGGCGTCGACGATCAGCACGTCCGCTGGCATCTGCTTCGCGCGAGCGACCGCCTCGGAGCCCTTGCTCACCGCGACCACATCATAGTCTTCGGCCGCGAAGGTGATCTTGATGGCGAGGCGCATGGTCTTGCTGTCGTCGATCGCGAGGATCTTGGTCGGCATCGAGGCTCCTTCGAGGGTCCAAGGGGTACCATGGAGCCTGTGAGCGGGTCAACGAATCCACGGTCGTCGGGTGCGAAGGGCCGCCAGGGCGCGGCCGCACCGCCTCCGCGGTCGAGCGAATCGACCTGGTGGGGCGCTCCCGTGCCGGCGATGACAGACCCCGTCCCCAGCGCCTCCGAGCTGGCCCAGGCGCTCGCGGGCGAGGCCGTGCTCCGTCACGTCGCCGGCCGTCGCGTCCTCGACCTCGGCCACGGCGCGCCGGAGATCACCCAGTGGACCCGCCGCGTCGCCAGCTCGGTCTCGGTGGCCCCGCTGGCCGAGCTCGACCAGGACGGCGACACGCTGCAGATCCCGGCCGAAGATGCTGCCTACGACGCCGTGTATTGCCTGCGCACGCTGGCCCACCTCGGCCGCGACGAAGACAGCTCGCTGGCGCTGGTGCGCTCGCTGCTGCGAGAGGCCGTCCGCGTGACCGCTCCCGGCGGACTCCTGCTGCTCGAGATCAACAACCCCCGCAGCCTCCGCGGCCTGGCCCACGGGATCCGGCACCCGATCACGATCGTCGCCGCGGGCGGCGTGCTGGTCGAGGGCGACCACCACGTGACCCGCTACGACTCGCTCGGCCGCCTGCTCAAGCTCGCCCCCCGCGAGCTGGAGCTCGTGCGGGTCTACGGGATCCGCGTCCTCGTGCCGATCTCCCGGATCCTCTCGCTCCCGCTGATCGGCAAGGTCCTGGCGGCCGGTGAGTGGTGGGCCCGGGACAGCTTTCTGCGCCAGTTTGGCGCGCACTTGCTCGCCGTTCTGCGCAAGCCCGACCCCAACGCGGGCCGGATCGCGCATCCTTGAGGCCGCCGGACGGGAGCGCGCGAGATACCCCAGACCGCCGTGCGAATCTGGATCCTTGCATCGGAGCCGAGTGTGATCGAATTTTGAATAAAGTTTACCTAGGAAGTGAAGCGGCCAGCCCCCGCGAGCCGCGTGTCACGCCGACAGATCCAGCAGCCTCCCCCCACCGGCTGGCCTTCGGCCGATCCACCGACGCGAACATGTCCCCCCACGCCCATCGCCCGCCTCCCCCACCACGCCCTGGTCGCGCGCAACGGGGCCTGTCGTCCCTCGACTCGCTGCTCGTGGTCGCGATCGCCGCGATCCTCGCCACGCTCGCGGTGCGCGAGCACGCGGCGATCAAGCGCCACGAGCGTCACACGGAGGCCGTGACGGTCATGGGCGAGCTGTTCAACGCCACCGCCGCCTACTACCACGAGCGCCGGCCGAGCTTCACCGGCGACGGCGCCGAGGCGCCGCACCGCTGCCCGCATCCGCTCGGTCAGCCCGCCGGCGGCGAGACCGGCTTCACGCCGCCGCTCGACGTGGTCTGCCGCGACGCCGACGGCGGCGCCTGCACCCCGGGGGGCGAGGACGTCGCGGGCGCCTACCCGCTCAGCGCGTGGACCGAGCACCCGATGTGGATCGCGCTCGGCTTCGTGCAGACGACCCCGCACGCCCACCATTACAATCTGGTCACGCACAACAGCAACCCCGACGAGCACGGCGTGTGCCGCTTCACCGTGATCGTCCGCGGCGACGACGAGCACGACGCCTGCAACGAGTTCCGCCGTGAGGGCGTCGCCACCGCCGAGGGCGTCGTCGCCGGACCGCTGCAGGCCTGCCCCGAAGCGCTGTCGCGTTGACGTCGGCGTGCGCCGCTGACCCGAGGGCAATGCCCCTCAGGGCATGTCCGATAGAACAGGTTCCATCGGTGCCGCCCCGGAGCCTCGACGGGGGCTCCGAAGCCTCGCTCACGTGACGCGGCTCGAACCGCGGACGCGTCCGCGAGGCCCGCCCATGGCGCTTCACCGTCCAGCATCCTGACCGCTGGCGTCGCGCTCGCGCCGGCCGTCGGTCCTGTTCACCGCCGAGCGGACCGGCCTTGGCGCCTGTCCGAAAGCACAGGACCCGAAGGCGCTTGCCTTCGGGTCCTGTTCGAAGGGCCATGGCCCATCGCACCTGTCCGCGCGGACAGGCAAGGCGCTCGCCTCAGGGCGTGCCCTTGATGACCTGCGCGCCGTCGGTGGCGGTGATCTTGCGCGTCTCGGTCTTGCCGTCGGGGTACTTCCACTTGATGGTGTGCGATCCCGGGGCGACCATCACGGTGACGGGCGTCGGCTTGGCCTGCTTCTGGTTGTCGACCCACACGGTCGCGGGCGGCCGTCCGGGCGCGCTGCCGATCTTGAGCTCGGCGGTCTTGGCCTTCGGCTTCGGCTTGTCGGCCGGCGGCTTCGGCTTGTCGCTCGGCGGCTTCGGCGTCGCGTTGTTGTTGTTGGCGGGCGGCGTGACGACCGGGTTCTCCGGCGTCGGCGGCGTGACGCCCTTGGCCTTGACGAGCACGACCTCGGCGGTGTCGGACGACTCGCCGCTGAAGCTCACCGGCACCTCGCTCGGGTCGAACCCGGGCGCCTCGACCAGGACCTTGTAGGCCACGTTCGGCTTGCGCGACAGCTTGAAGCTCTCGCCGCCCTTGCCGACCGGCAGCGGCGCGGCGCCGGCCTCGAGCAGCTTGACGGTCGCCTCCGGCGGCTTGGTGTTGATCGTCAGCGTGACGTCGCGGACCTGCAGCTTCACCGGCAGCGTGAGCTGCTGGCCGGCCGCGATCGGGACGTCCTGCTCGAACGGCAGGTAGCCGGCGTCCTGCGCGACCACCAGCTTGTGCGTGCCGGGGCCGAGGTTGGAGATCAGGCGCGGCGTGTTGCCGGGGTACTCGACGCCGTTGACGGTGACGCGCGCGTCGGCGGGCTTGACGTCGAGCTGGATGGTCCCGACCGTCGCGGTCGGCTGCGGCGGTGCTGTGTCGGCGGATGCGACCGGATCGGTCGGCGCGCTCGGCGTGCCGTCGCCGCCGCTGAAGACCATGACGACGAGCACGATCAGCAGCAGCGCGCCGATGCCGGCGCCGGCGTACAGGGCGATCGGCGGCGGGCGCTTGCCGGCCTCGGTGTCCTCGACCTCGACCTCGGCGGTGACGGCGTGCGTCTGCGGCTGGGTGGTGGCCGGGCGCGGGGGCGCCGTCGGCCGCGGCCCCGAGACCGCCGGCGCGACCGCGGGCGCGCGGCCCATGCTCGACGACGACGACGGATGCGAGCCCGCAGGCGGGGCCGGCATCGCCTGCGCGGGCCCCTGAGCCACCGACGCGGCCAGGATCACGGCCGCGGCGCTCGGCGGGATCTGGACCGTCGGCGAGCCCTCGTCGGGTTCGGACTCGATCTGGCCGGCCTGCGGCGGCGGCTCGGGCCGCATCGGCCCCTCGCTCTCCCGCTTGGCCTTGGGCGCGCCGACCGGATCGTCGAACAACTTGGTCTCGAGCTCGTCGTCGTCCCAGTCGAGGTCGGACGCCGGCGGAGGCGGCGACTTGGCGGCGGGCGGCGCCGCGGCCACGCGAGCCGCCGCGGCGCCCATCTTGGCCGGCTGCGGCGGCGCGCCGCCCGGGACGATCGTCGACTTGAGCGGGTCCTTGGGGCCCATGCCCGGCGGCAGCGTCGGCACGCTCCCGGTCGCGGGCGTGCCCGGCTTGAGCGTCGACGGCCGGTTCGACGGCGACATCAACATCGTCTTCGACCGCTTGCGCGCCGCGGCCAGTTGGTCCTCGCTCGGCTGCAGCGCATCGCCCTCGGACCTCGGCGTCTGTACGGCCGGACGGCCTCCCGCGGGCGGGATCGGGGCCGACCTCGCGGCCTGCGGCGGCACCGTCTTGTTGCCCGGCGGGCGCGGCGGCGGGGCCTTGCGCGGCGGGGCTCCGGGCGGCGCGGGGCGCTGTCCGGGCGCCGGCGGGGCCTTGCCGGTGCCCTTCTCGAGCTCGATCTCTCGCGCGTACTGCTTGCGCATCCACGTCGCCAGATCCTTGCGACTGTAGAACATGCCGTGCGCGAACATGAAGGCCTGGAGGTCGTCGTGGAGCTCCATGGCCGTCTGGTAGCGGGTCTCGGGCTCGCCCGAGAGCGCCTTCATGATGATGTTCTCGAGGTCCTTCGGGATCTCCGGGTTCTTGGAGCTCGGCGCCGGGACGTCGACGGTGCGCACCATCTCGAGCGTGGCGAAGTCGGTCTCGCCCTGGAACAGGCGGTTGCCGACCAGCACCTCGTAGAGCACGACGCCGAGCGAGAACACGTCGCTGCGGCGATCGAGCGGCATGCCGCGGACCTGCTCCGGGGACATGTAGCCGAACTTGCCCTTGAGGATGCCGGCTTGCGTGCGCGAGACCCGGCCGGCGGCCTTGGCCACGCCGAAGTCGATCAGCTTCACCTCGCCCTCGTACGACACGAGGATGTTGGGCGGGCTGACGTCGCGGTGGACGATGTTGAGGTGGCGGCCGTGCTTGTCGCGCTTGTTGTGGGCGTAGTCGAGGCCCTCGCACACCTTCATCACCACGAAGCAGGCCTGCGCGAGCGGCATCGGCTTGCCCTGCTGCTGGCAGCGGGTGAAGATGTTGCGGAGGTCCTTGCCGGCGACGTACTCGAGGGCGATGTAGAAGCTGTCGCCCTGCTGGCCGAGGTTGTAGATCTGGGCGATGTTCCCGTGCTGGAGCTGGCCGGCGATCTTGGCCTCGTCCTTGAACATCGTGATGAATTCGTCATCCTCGGCGATGTGCGGCAGGATCCGCTTCACGGCGACGATCCGTTCAAAGCCCTCGACGCCCTGCTCGACGGCCTTGTACACCTCCGCCATGCCGCCCACGCTGATCCGCTCCATCAGCTTGTAGGGGCCAAATTGGGTGATCTGATTCAACGCGAACTCCGGCCCATGCACGCGAGGAAGCAGGGCCCCGCCATGTGACCCCGGGTGCGAGCGAAAGTCAATCGGCCGGCACCGGCGGCCCCCCGCGCGCCCTGACAGCGGTCACCGGCAGCGTCTGGGACGGCGCGTGGGGCCGCGTCGTCGGCAGGGCCGGCGGGCACCTCGACGTCGCGCCGCGGTGGTGGCCACCGCCTCGCCGGCGGGTGACCTCGCCACCTCACGCGCGGCTCGCCGGTCGCGCGCGCCGCCCCCTCGGGCGGGAGTGAGCGCGCGCCCCTGACAGCGCAGGCCGGACCTGTTACCTTCGCCGGCGAGACTGATGCGGCCCATCTCCGACGACCCCACGACGGTCACCGGCATCGCCCGCGCCGAGGGTCCGCAGACCGTGGGCGCCGTCGCGGCGGAAGCCGTCGCGCCGGCCGCGTCGACGGCACACGTCGCGGCCAGCGAGGCGCTCGCGGCCGCGGTCGCGGCCGGCGCCCTCGAGCCGGCGGTGGCGGCGGAGCGACTGATCGCGGCCATGGTCGCGGCCCAGCGCCCGACCCGCGTCAGCCCCGAGGTGTGGGCCGCCGTGGAACGTGAGGTCTCGGCGCTCCTGGCCGACGACCCGGCGCTGGCCGATCTCTTGGCCCCGATTTAGTGCCCGGCCCAGGGGTTTTGCCCGGCGCGCGACACGAACGCGCAGACGTCCGACCTGGACTTCGTCGCGCCGATGCTGTTCCGAAGACCAGGCGATCGCACGAGCTGTCCCGAAAGACATGTCCGTGCCGGCGCTCACGCCTCGCCGAGCAGCGCCCGCACCTGCGGCGACACGAAGTGGGCCTCGGTGTCGAAGCCCTTCAGCGAGTCCGCCAGCACCTGCAGGCGCTCGGCCGGCTTGAGGCGCTTGTCCATGATCACTCGCCACTCGCCGCGGACCTTGCACAGGCCGCCGCTGCCCTGCGACAGGCCGGTCATCGCCTCGTAACAGACCCGCACCCCGAGGTTGCTCGCCAGCTGCTCGAGCTCGCCGAGCTGCTTCTGCACGTCGCCCGCCACCGGCCGTCACCTTAGCGCCAGTCGGCCGCGCCTTGGAAGCCCCGGCCGTGAGGCGTCACGGCTTTTTGCCGGCGAACGGCGACAGCGGGTAATGCGTGCAGACCGCCGTCTGCAGCGCGCCCGACACCGCCGCGCCGAAGTCGAGGGCGCCGGACGCGACCTCGTCGATGTCGAACACGGCCCCTCCGGTGGCCGCCGGGATCGCCTGCTGCCCGCGGTAGGGCACGAACAGGCCGGGGCGCACGTCGAGGCACTCGCACTGGCCGCCGACCTTGGCGGCGAAGCTGAACACGCGCACCGCGGCGGCCTGCAGCGCCGCGACCGTCTCGCGGTAGCTGTGCTGCACGGCCTGGCCGCTCTGGATCGCCGGCGCCTCGCCGAAGTCGTCGTCGGTCGCGTGGATCACCGCGCGCAGAGTGGTCGCCGGGTCGCGCCAGGCGAACCGGGTCGCGGCCGCGTGGAGCGCGTCGAGCGTGTTCTCCGGCCAGTCGAGGTTGCTCTCGGGCGCGCCGATCTGGCGGTTGCTCGCCGTGAAGTGCTGCCACTTCGTCAGCTCCTGCTGCAGCGCAGCCAGGTCGGCGAACGGCTGGCCGCCGTGCGTCACCATGACGTCGTCGACGAACACGACGAGGCCGTAGCGGGCGTCGAGGTTGTGCGCGCGCACGGTCGCGTCGACCGCGGCGATCTCGCGGCCGATCTTGCCGAGCATGAAGTTCATCGTCGTCGAGACATCGACCGCGAACACGACGTCGATCTGCTGCTTGCGCACCACCGCGGGATCGGGGCACGACGCCGCGGCGACCGCCGCCGCCACGCCGTCGAGCTCGCCCTTGAGCGCCTCGCCGCTCGGGTCGTCGTGCGAGTGGAGCCCGCCGGTCGTGCTCTTCATCGTGAGGCCCGGGACAGGTCCTTCGGGACCTGGCGCGAGGGCCATGTCCATGGGAACAGCCTCGACGCCGCCGAGCACGCCGCCGACGACCCCACCGACCTCGCCGCCCTCGACGCCCTCGCCGAGGCCGCCGCCACCCTCGCCGCCGAGCGCGGCGATCATGCCCCCGTAGGGGATCGAACCATCGGTGCTGATGGTGTCGATCGTGCCGGAGTCGAGCACGCTGAGCACCGCATACTCGACCAACTCGGGCTCGGGGCGGGCGCGCTTGCTGCGGCGGACGGTCTTGCTCGGGCGCGCCTTCTCGATCGGCGGCTGGTCGGCGTGGTCGGGCGCCGGCGGCTCCCCCTCTTCCGCGCCGACGACGGCGAACCCGAGCGGCGTGGGCCCGGTGGTCACGACGTCTTCGCCGGGCTCGACGGGCGGCGCGGCGGGCGGCGGCGGCGGCGGCAGGTACGCGGCGTAGAACTCGCGGGCACGGACGACCTCGACGGGCTCTTCCGTGGGCGCGAACATCACCCGCAGGAGCAGCGAGTCGACGTCCTCCGCCCTCGGGTCGCCGCGCAGCTTGAGCACGTTCTCGACCGTCTCGACCCGCCACAGCAGGGCCGCCATGGCGACCAGCGCCGCGCCGGTGACCAACTGGCGGGCCAGATCGCGGGCGTGGAAGCGGGCCGACCACGGCAGGTGCTCTCGCGTGACCCGCTGGATCTCGAGCGCGATGTCGGGGTGGGCCGCGACGCGCAGCGAGGCGCGGTCGCCGGGAGCCAGCGTCACCCTGCCCTCCGCCGCCGGCTGCGTGCGCTCGCCGACCTGGAGCTCGCCGACCAGGCCGGCGGGGACGACGAGGGTCGCGCCGTCGGTCAGGACGGTGCGCTCGCCCAGGCCGGGGAGCACGAGATCGCAGTCCTTTCGCTCGCCGAGAGTGATCGGGGCGGCGTCGCCGGCCCCGAGCTGGGCCACCGTGCGTCCGAGGAAGGTGAGTTGAATCCCCCACCCGCAGGGGTCCCCGGGCGCGGCGCTGGCCTTCGGCATCGCCCCGTGAACGTAGCCCTGCGGCGCGAGATTCACCAGCGGCCTGCCGGGGACGGGCGTCCGGGCCGGCCGGGGCTTGTGAGCTACGCCGCGCACGCGCGCGGGTCGGCGCGCGGGGGGAGCCCGTGGTAGAAAGCGCGGGCTGTGTTTGAGACGATCTCGAAGGGATTTCGGTCGGCGCGGGAGCGCCTCACGGGCAAGGGCGAGCTGACGGACGACGTCGTGGCGGCGGCGCTCAAGGATGTCCGCCTCAGCCTCCTGGAGGCCGACGTCGAGTTCAACGTCGTCAAGCGCTTCCTGCAATCCGTGAAGGAGAAGGCGCTGGGCGAGAAGGTCACGCTGGTGGCCAAGAAGCAGGGCGAGACGATGCGGGTCCGGCCGGAGGACCACTTCGTCAAGATCTGCCACGACGAGCTCATCGCCCTGATGGGCCCGGTCGACACCTCGCTGAACCGGGCCCGGCGCGGCTGCACCGGCATCATGATGGTCGGCCTGCAGGGCTCGGGTAAGACCACCACCGCCGGCAAGCTCGCGCGCAAGCTGCAGAAGGCCGGCTACAAGGTCATGCTGGTCGCGGCCGACGTCTACCGGCCGGCGGCGGTCCACCAGCTCAAGGTGCTCGGGCAGAAGATCGGCGTGCCGGTGTTCTCGGTCGACGGGGCCAACCCGGTCGACATCTGCGCCGACGCCACCGACCACGCCGCGGCCGAGGGCCTCGACTTCGTCATCTACGACACGGCGGGCCGCCTGACGATCGACGAGCCGCTGATGAAGGAGCTCGACGACATCAAGGCGCGGGTGCAGCCGGCCAACATCTTCCTCGTCATCGACGCGATGATCGGCCAGGACGCGGTCACCACCGCCAAGACCTTCGACGAGCGGCTCGACGTCACCGGCGTGATCCTGACCAAGCTCGACGGCGACGCCCGCGGCGGCGCCGCGCTGTCGGTCAAGGCGGTCACCGGCAAGCCGATCAAGTTCCTCGGCATCGGCGAGTCGCTCGACAAGCTCGACGAGTTCCGCCCCGAGGGCCTCGCCAGCCGGATCCTCGGCATGGGCGACATCGTCGGCCTGATGAACGACTTCACCGAGGTCGTCGACGAGGAGCAGGCGATGAAGGACGCCGAGAAGATGCTCTCGGGCTCCTTCACGATGGATGACTTCCTGAGCCAGATCAAGACGATCCAGTCGATGGGCAGCATGAAGGACATCCTCGAGAAGATGCCGCTCGGGCAGATGTTCGGCGCCAACATCCCGCCCGAGGCGCTCGAGAAGGCCGCCGACGACAAGGAGCTCGTGCGCGTCGAGGCGATGATCCGCTCGATGACGAAGGAAGAGCGCAAGAACCCCGAGGTGTTCCTCGACGACGAGGGCGACGGCGGCCGCAGCAGCCGCCGGCAGAAGCGCTCGGTCCACAAGAGCGCCAAGGAGAAGGACCCCAACGATCTGCGCCCCGAGGACTTCGTGGCCGCCCGCGTCGCCCGCGTCGCTCGCGGCTCGGGCCGCACCGAGGACGACGTCCGCGGGCTCGTCAGCCGCTTCATGACCATGCGCGGGATGTTCGGCATGCTCGGCGACATGTTCGGCGGCCTCATCCCCGGCATGCCCGCCAAGCCGCAGGGCATGATGGACAAGGTCCCGGGCATGAAGATGCTCAAGCAGATGAACGCGATGCGGAAGATGATGTCCGACCCCAACGCGCTCGGCTCGCTGATGAACAGCCTGGGCGGCGGCGGCGGCATGCCCGGCGGTCTGCCCGGCATGGGCGGCCTGCCCGGCATGGGCGGCTTCCCGGGCATGGGCGGCCTCCCGGGCATGGGCGGCCAGAACGCCGGCGGGTCGGCGCCGCGGCAGACGCCGAAGGTCGACTACAAGAGCCTGGCCGACAAGCGCCGCGCCGAGAAGCTGGCGCGCCGCAAGAACCGCGACAAGAAGTGAGGCGCGCCCCAGGCGGCAGGAAAGGACCTGCTCGAACGGGCAGGTCCTTTTCTACATGTCGCTTCGGTCATGTCTTTGCGAACATGTCTCGGAGAGCAGGCTCGGAACACGCGTCGCGGGCCGCGGTCTCCCACCCTCACCCTCGGCGCCGAGAGCGGGCCGCTCGCTTCACCGCGCGCCAGCGCCACGGCTCACGCCAGGCACATATCGCCGGCGGCCGCGGCTGTCCGGGCCGCGCGCTCGCTACGGGCTCGCCTCAGTTGGCGCCGCGCACCCCGGGCTCCTCGTCGTCGGCCGTGATCGGCCGCGAGATCCGGTAGGCCTCGCCGAGCCAGTTGCCGAGGTCGATCGTCTTGCAGCGCTGGGAGCAAAACGGGCGGTACGCGAAGTCCTCGGGGACCTCCTGCTCCTTGTGACAGATCGGGCAGCGGATCTTCATCGCTGCCGACGCTAGCACGCCCGCACGCCGACGCCAGCAGCGCCGCCGAGGCCGGCGTCGTGATGGAGGCACGCGAGACGGCGCGCGCGCACCGATCGCGGGGCGGCGCGAGCCTCGAACTCCGCCGTCGCTGTTCAGCACCCGGTCGCCGCGCACGTCGACCCTGCTCGCCGCGACGACCACGGCGCGACTCACCGACGCGACCTCGGCCGCTGCGGCGCGGCGCGAGCACATCCCTATACTGGCCGCGAGCATGCGCCTCGGCTTCGTCTTGCTCGGCCTTTCGCTCGTCCGCGGGCCGCGGCTCGCCGGGTCGACCACGGATCGTGAGCGTGTCCCCGAGAGCGGGCGCGCAGCCGCGGAGGCCACGGCGCACGACGAGCCCGGGGCTCTCCGCGCCGCGCCCGACGATCAGCGACGCGAGGCCGCGGGCACGCTCGACAGGCGCCGCGAGTCACGCCACGGATCGATGAAATTCGCGTCGCCGTCCCGCGCGCCCGCTCCTGCCCCGCGCGCCCGGCCGGCAGCGGCCACGGGCTCACGCGAGCCGCAGGGCGTGGGGGCGCCGACGCCGCCTCGCTGGCCGTTGCCGCGGGCCGCCCGGATCCGCCGCAGCGCGGCTTTGTTCGCGCTGGCGGTGCCGACGCTGGCCACGGGCGTCGCGCTGGTGGTGCTGCGGACCCGCAGCTTCGAGCGCCACGTCGGCAGCTGCGCGCTCGGGGCGGACCAGCCGCTGTGCACCGGCTCGGCGATCCGCGATCACGCCCGCGTCGCGGCGGCCGGGGCCGGGCTCGTCGGCGCGGGCCTCGGTCTCGTCGCGGCAGGCATGACCGCGGCGGTGCCCGTGCGCCGACGCGTGTGGATCGCCGAGGCCGTCGTCGGCGGCTCGGCGCTGGCGCTCGGCGTCGCCTGGCTGGCCGCCGAGCGCGTCGCGTATCGCCCGGGCGCCGCCCGCGAGGACCTGGCCCGGCTCGGGCCGTGGTTCGAGCGCCGGGCCGTCGCGGCCTCGCTGCTCGGCGCGGGCCTCGGGCTGGCGCTGGGCGCCGGCGTCGGCCTGCTGCCGCCGGCGCGCCGGGCCCCGCGGTCGGTCGTCGCGCCCACGCTGCTCCCGCCGGGCCTCGCCGTGGTCGGGCGCTTCTGACGACGACTGCTCGCTCGGCGCGCGTCCGGCGACCAAACGGCCGAGGAGGCCGGCGGCCTCCTCGTGCGCGTCACGACAGGTCCTTTCAGACCTGCGCGTCAGAGCATGCTCCTCAGAACATGCTCCTCAGGACATGCCCTTCAGGGCGCGGGGCGATCGGCGCCGGCGTAGTCGGTGGCGCCGTCGGTGCCGGGGCGCGAGTCGCCGTTGAAGTCGGTCACGGGGTCGCCGTCCTTCCACACGGCGAGCTCGGCGATCGCGGTGTCCGGCTTGGCCTTGTAGACGCCGCCGACCTGCGGCTCGAACCAGGCCATCGCGTCCTCCATGAGGGCCGAGATGTTGGTGTCGCCGTCGACCTTGCCCTCGTCGATGGCGGAGTTCTCGAAGGTCACCGTCGGGCAATCGATCGACGGGGCGACGAAGGCGATGACGACCGAGTTGCGGACCGTGGTCGGGCCGGCATCGGCGTCGCACCGCAGCGAGCGCGCGCCGACCTCGGACAGGTTGTTGACGATGGTCGAGTACAGCAGCTGCAGCTCGTGGCCCTGGCCGGTGAGGAGGCCGCCGTAGTTGGACTCGGCGTTGGAGCCGTTGTTCGACACGTAGCTGTTGACGACCGACGTGGCGCCGACGCCGAACGCCGACAGGCCGCCCGAGGTGTTCTTGTAGAACACGCTGCGGTTGAAGGTCGCCGAGCAGTCGGTGCCGACGTAGCCCTGGCGGTTGAGGCTGAAGGTCAGGTCGGTGCCGTGGATCTGCGCGCCGCTGCAGGTCAGGCCGCTGTCGTCGGCGTTGCTGGCGAGGTTGAGCTTGCCGAGCGTGACCTTCGACCCCGGGTTGATCTGCAGGGTGGCCGCGGTGGTCGAGCGGATCTTGGCGATGCCGCCGTCGCCGACGAGCGCGAGCACGCTGTTCTCGGGCACGACCAGCGCCGGCTGGATGTAGTTGCCGGTCTTGACCTTGATGGTCCAGCCGAGCGACGGGTCGCCCGCCGCGACCACGTCGAGGGCTTGCGTGATCTGGCAGAACGGCATCCCCATGGTGCCGTCGCCGACGTCGCACGTCGCGGCGGCGTCGACGTAGACGACGTTCTCGGGCGCGAAGCAGGCGCCCGACTCGGGGTTGCACGCGCTGTCCGGGCAGTCGTCGTGCTCGACGCAGCCGACGCACTCGTTGGTGGCCGCGTCGCACACCGGCGTCGCACCGGTGCACAGACCCTTGTTCTCCGGCGTGCACACGACGCAGGCGCCCGAGTCCTGGTCGCACACGGGCGTGTCGCCGTCGACCTCGGCGCAGGTGGCGTCGGGGTCCGGCGTGCCGTCGCAGCCGACGCACGCCTGATCGACGCAGAACGGCGTGTCGGGGTCGGAGCAGTCGCCGTCGCCGTCGCAGCCGACGGGGCCGGTGGTCGGACCGCTGGTCGACGTGCTCGTGGTGGTGGTCGAGGTCTCGGGCCCGGTGGTCGGCTCCACCGACGTCGTCGAGGTCGTCGTCACCTCGGGCGTCGTCGCCGTCGAGGTTTCGGATGCCGCCGTGTCGGTCTCGGCCCCGCTCTCGGTCTCCCCGGGGGTGTAGGTCGGCGGACAACCAGCGACCAGCGGCACGCAGGCCAAGAGTGCGACGGTCCAGTGCGTTCGTGTCATCGGTAACTCCTAGTGCACAAAGGGGATCGGCGGCCAGGATGCACCGGCCCACGCGAGTTGTCCACAAACCCCGCCGCGACGCGGCGAAACCGGCCGCCGGCCCGCCGACCGCGGCGTAATTCGCCTGATTCCGCGCTCATGGCGGGGGCTGATCCGCGCCGGGGAAGCTCAATTCGTCGGTCGGCCGCGGATCTCCCTCAAAGTCGAAGTCGGGGTCTCCACTGGCGAACTGCGCCACCGCGTCGAGCTTGGTGCCCGGCATCGGCCGATACACGCCGGGCAGGCCGGGATCGGGCGCGATCAGCATCGGCACCTCGGCCGTCGCCACACCGACGTTGTCGTCGTTCGGCTCGTCGCTCCCGGCCGAGAACGCCGTGTACGTCACGACCTCTGCGCCCTCGCAGTTGAAGGTGCTGTAGCCGACGGCGTTGAAGGCGATCGAGTTGCGCAGCTCGATCGACTCCGCGGCCGCGTCGGGGTCGCACTCGACCGACAGCCCGCCGCCGGTGTACGCGTTGTTGCCGACCAGCGTCGCGTAGACCAGCGTCGCCTGGGCGCCGCCGGCCAGCGCGAGGCCGCCGCGCGGGTTGTCGGCGTTGAGCTTGTCGCCGTTGTCGCTGATGAACGTGTTCTCGATCCGGACCGAACCACCGGACACGAACAGGCCCTCGCCGAGGTTCTTCGTCAGCACGCTCGTCCGGACCCGCACGTCGCAGTCGACGGCCGCGACGCCGCTGATGTTGTGCTGGCGGATCAGCGAGCGATCGATCCAGAGCAGTTCGCCGTTGTTGCAGCCGACGCCGCTGCCGACGTCGTTGCCGCGGATCTCGAGGCCGTCGAGGTACACGCGGGCGTTCGCGCCGATCGCCAGCGCCTCGTCGCCGGTGCCCGTGATCTCGACGTCGCCGGCGCCGACGCGGACGACGGCGACGACGGCGTTCGCGGGCACCACCAGCGGTTCGCCGTACGTCGCGGGGCGCACCAGGATCGCCCGCGGGGCGTCGGCGGCGACCCGCGACAGCGCCCCGGAGATCGTGCACAGCGGGTCGTCCTCGCCGCCGCCGGCCCCGTCGTCGCAGTCACCGGCGCCGTCGACCCATAGGGTGTCGGCGGCCGGGAAGCACGCGCCGGTGGCCAGGTCGCAGGCGCCGCCGGAGCACTCCTCGTGCCGGGTGCACGCGTGGCACGTGTTGGTCGCAGGGTCGCAGATCGGCGCGCCGTCGGTGCAGCCCGAGGCGTCGCTCGCGGTGCAGGCGACGCAGCGGCCGCTGTCGGCGTCGCAGGCCGGCTTGCTCGGATCGATCGCGGCGCAGCTGGTGATGCCGGAGCACGCCACGCACTCGCCCTGCTTGCTGCAGTACGGCTCCGCGGCGTCGCACTGGCCGTTCTCCTGCTCGTTCATCGGCTCGCACTCGCCGACCGACGTCTCGCCGCTCGTGGGCTCGCTGGCGGACTCGGTGGCGACGCCGGTGCTGGTCTCGTCGAGCGGGACGCAGATCTTCGACGCGCACACCAGCGCGCCGTCGCAGGTGCCGCCCGGCGTGCACTGACAGCCGACGCTGCCGATCGGGCAGTCGGGGCTCTCGGTGGTCGTGCCGGTGCCTTCCGTGGTCGTCCCGGTGGGGCCCGTGCACGCGACGCCGAGGGAGACGCCGATTCCGAGCCAGAAAGCCAAATGCGCTGGCGAAAGCCGCATGAGTCGCTCGAGTATTCCCGTTCGCCGGTCCGCTCGCAACCTGTCCCTCAGGACACCCCATGAAACCGCGCAGGCGCGCGAGCGCGCGCCGCGAACGCTCGCTCGATCGCCTCGCGCGGGCCGAGGAACGGCGATCGCAGGCGAGATCGAGGCGTCGCGTGCTCGCGGTCGATCACGCGACGTCGTCGATCACGGCAGACGATCGGCACCGGCCCAGTCGGACGCGAGGTCGACGTCGGGCCGCGGATCGCCGTCGTAGTCGACGGCGGGATCGCCAGAGCGCCAGCGTCCCAGCTCCGCGAACGGGGCGCCCGCCTTGACGTGGAAGTCACCGCTCGCTGCGCCCGTGAACCAGGACGACTGCGCGCTGACCTCGACCGTCACGTTGTCGCCGGCGAGCAGCGTGCTGTCGACGATGCTGTCGCTGGCGACGGCGCCGTCGCAGCTGACCGAGGTCGCCTGCGACTGGCCGAACAGGACCGCGTTGCGCAGGGTGACGGTGCCGGGGTCGAGGCAGTGGAGCGAGTCCGCGGTGGCGTCGCTGTTGTTGCCGACGATCGTGGCGTAGACGATGTTGAGCTCGCCGCCGCTGACGACGTGGATCCCGCCGTACTGCGAGAAGTTGCTGCCGTTCGAGGTGACGAAGGTGTTCTCGATCCGGGTCGTCCCCTTGTCGACCTTGATGCCGCCGCCCGGGTTGGCGTACACGCGCGAGCGCCGGAGTTGCAGCGTGCAGCCGATCGCGTCGATCGCCACCGACTCGCGCGACGAGAAGTCGACCGAGTCGGTCCACACCTCGGCGTTGAGGCACACCACGCCGTTGCCGGCCGACATCGAGGTGCCGACGAAGCGCAGGTCCTTGAGGTAGACGCGCGCGTCGTCGTTGACCAGCAGCGCGTCGACGTCGACGTCGATGGTGGCCGCCCCACCCTCGCCGACGATCGCCGCGATCACGTTGCTGCCGACGTCGATCTTGGCCTTGTACGCGGTCGGCCCCGGCACCACGCGCACGAGCGTCGGCGTGTCGGTGGGGATGACCTCGATCGCGTCCTGGATCTCGCAGAACGGGGCCTCCTGGGTGCCGTCGCCGTCGCAGCTGGCGGCCTTGCGATCGACCCACAGCGCATCCTCGAAGCACGCGCCGGTGGCGATGTTGCAGGCGCCGCTCGGGCACTGCTCGTGGTCGACGCACTTCGTGCACGCGTTGGCGGCCGCGTCGCATACCGGCGTGTTGCCGCCGCAGGCAGAGGCGTCGTCCGCGGTGCACTCGACGCACAGGCCGCTGTCGGCGTCGCACGCCGGGGTGGACACGTCGATGTCGGCGCAGCTCGTCAGCCCGGCGCAGCCGGAGCAAACGCCCTCGGCCAGGCAGTACGGGGTCGGATCGGGGCACGTCTGCGACATGCCGGGGCCGTCGTTGCACTGCGGGGCCTCGGTGGTCATCGAGCCCTCGGTGGGCTCCGTGGTGTCGGGCTCGGTCTCGCTGACTGAGGTGGGGGTCGCGGAGGTCGACGTGATCGTCACGTCGGTCGTGGCCTCGCTGCCCTCGACGCAGTAGCCGGAGGCGCACACGAGCCCGGGGTCGCAGCCGTTGGCCTCGCACACACAGTTGAGCGAGCCGGGCTGGCAGGAGTCGGTGTCGCTCTCGGACGAGGTGTCCGTCTGCTTGCCGCCGGGCGTACACGCGGCCGCGATGAAGCCGAAGCCGAGGCCGAACCCGACGCCCCGCCAAAACAAGGAGATACGCATGGTGCCGGCATTATCCCCATGCGTTCCGCGGGCCGCAACGCGGGCAGTTCGCGCGCCCTCGTCCGCGGGGAGCGCGCAGCCGCGCACCCTCCCCGTGCAAGGGCGTTCACGGCTTGGCGAGCACGTCGGCCCCGACGGGCTCGGGCTGCATGTGCTTGGCCTGGCGCGGGTCGCCATCGAAGTCGACCTGCGGATCGCCCTTCTCCCACATCGCGAGGTCGAGGTCCGAAGGATCGAGCTGGTCCTTCTCCTCCTGGGTGTCCCCCGGATCGGGGTCGATCGGGCGGGCCCCCGTGATCAGGTTGTCCTGGAAGTACTGAAGGATGGTCTCACCGGCCTTCTTGCTGTTGCCGTCCTTGAATTCGTCGCTGTCGATGAGCGAGGTCTTCACCGTCAACATCTGGATGTCGCACTTGATGGAGGACATGTTCCCCATCGGCTTGCGCCCGATGACCGAGTTGCGGATCATCCCGCCCACGTTGTCGCCGATGCAGTGGATCGAGTCGCCCCGCGCGGCCGGATCGTTGGCATCGACCTCGGCGTTGTTGCCGAGGATCGCGCTGAAGTTGATGTCGAGCGTGGCGTTCTCGGCGACGATGCCCCCGCCGCCGTCGCCCTGGAAGTGCTGGTTGTCGGTGAGGTAGCTGTTGACCATGTGGAGCTCGCAGTGCTGCTCGGCGCAGTTGAGCTCCACGCCCTCGGTCTTGCTGCTGTAGACGCTCGAGCGGCGCAGGTACAGGTCGCAGCCGAACGAGCGGATCCCGGCGCCGCGGGTGCCGCGGATGAAGCTGTCGTCGAGGAACACGGTCGAGTTCGACTGGCACAGCACCCCGACGCCGTTGTCGCTCTGGGCGACGCTGTAGACGGCGAAGTTGTCGACGTACGCCGTGATGTTGGCGCCGATGTTGATCACCGGGTTGCTGGACTGCAGCTGGGTGTGCTGGTGCTGGCTGGCATTCTCCTGCGAGTACTCGCCGACGTGGACGAACGCGTAGCTGATCGGCTCGTCGACCTGGACGGAGGGGGCCGTGATGCTGCCGTGGAACGAGTTGAAGATGGCGGCCTCGAGGAACTTGAAGGTCCAGCCGCTGCTCGGCCCCTCGGACTGCGCGTGGGCGATCGCCAGGTTGGCGTTGCAGTACGGCGCCTCTTCCGTCCCGCCCAGGGGCACCGTGTCGGTGCAATGAGGGGGCATGGCCTGCGAGGAGCCGTGGCGGATGTACATGATCCGGTCGCTCGGGAAGCACTCGCGCTTCAGGATGTCGCAGGCGGTCTCGGGGCAGTGGCTGTGCTCGAAGCAGCCCTCGCAGGCGTTGGTGGCCGGGTTGCACGCCGGCGTGGCGCCGCCGCACAGCGAGGCGTCGTCGAGCGTGCACTCGACGCACTTCCCGTCCTCCGGGTTGCAGAGCGGCGTCGACGGGTCGATGATCGCGCACCCGTCGGGCGGCAACACGGTGCAGCCGCCGCACACCAGCGAGTCGGAGCAGTACGGCTGGTCGGCGTCGATGGCCATGCAGTCCGGGTTCGGGTTGCCGTCGGCCGGGTCGCACGGCACCGGAGGCGCAGTCGTCGAGGTTTCCTCGATGGTGGTGCTCGACTCGCCGCCGGTGCTGCTCGTCGAGGTCAAGCTCGTCGGCCCGTCGGTGGTGGTCGGATCGTCGCCGATGCACGTCTGATCGGGCGAGCACATCAGGCCCGGGTTGCATCCGCCGCCTTGCGTGCAGGGGCAGCCGAGGTCCCCGATCGGACAGTCTCCCGCGGTCTCGGTGCTCTGAGTCTGTGCGTCCGTCGTCGGGTCACCGTCGGTCGTCGTCGCCGTCGAGGGCGGACACGCTCCGAGGAGGGCGAGAGCAGAGGCGAGGTACGTCACATAAGACCAGGCACGGGGTGAACGCATGGCAAGTTCGATTATCGCTCACCCCTCCACGACCGACAACCGCGGCGAGCCACGGGCGCGTCACAAGCCACGCTGCCCGCGAATCACTGAACGAAAGTCCAGACGCACGCCACCCCCTCGGCTGGGCGGCCGAACGGAGCGGACGGAGCAGGAGTGCCCTGCGATCAGGGGGGCTGGCGAGCGCCGGCGAAGCTGGGCTCGTCGGTCGGGATCGCCGCCAGGAAGAAGTCGAACTTCGGGTCGCCCTGCTCCCACATCGCCATCCCCTCGAGCGGCCCGTCGTTCTTCGGCGTGTAGACGTCGAGCTGCGGGGGGTTGAACCACTGCGACATCAAGTTGTTGGCCGTCGCTAGGTCAGGGACCTCTTCCTTCGTGCCGTTCTCGAAGACGAGGGTCTGCCCCATCTCTTCCTTGCAACTCGTGAGCGGGGCGAGCCCGACGACGGCGGAGTTCCGCACCACGATGTTCTGGCCGGAACCCATGCAGGCGAACGTCGAGACGCCGTTGATCACCTTGTTGAGGCCGATGGTGGAGTAGGTGATCCGGGCCTTCACGTCGTTCAGCAAGTTGAATGCGCTGAACCCCCCGACGCCGTTCTGCATGATGAAGCTGTTCTCGACCAGCAGTTCCCCGGAGGAGGCCTGGATGCCGGCGCCGCAACGAACGATGCGCGAGCGGTGGATGAACGTCTTGCACGAGGAGGCTTCGAGCGCCTTCGAGCCGTGCATTCCGTTGCCCTCCCAGGTGGTGTCGTGGGCGTAGAACGACCCGGCGGCGCACCTGACCATGTACCCGGTCGGCGTCGAGAAGCGGAGCTTGATGCCGGAGACGTAGAGACGGGCGCCGGGCGAGACCACGAGGGTCGGCCCGCCGATGGCCTCCCCGTTGATCTCGGGGGGTTGCATCCCCTCGCGCACGAGCGCCACGGCCTTGCCGTCCGGCACCGTCAGCGACAGCGGCGAGGTGGCGCCCGGCAGCAGACGGATGGTCGTCTTCGTTTCATTTAGCTGGACATCGGCGAGCGCGCAGAAGGCGGTCTGCGCCGACTTGCCGTCCTTGTTCTGGCAGTCGCTGAGGCTGCCCTGGACGTAGAAGATGAACTCCGGCTCCTCCGGGAAGCACTCGCCCTCCTGGATGTCGCAGGCGGAGTTCGGGCACTGCGAGTGCTCGGTGCAGGGGACGCAGGTGTTGGTCTCGTCGTCGCACACGGGCGTGCTGCCGCTGCAGGCCTGCGGCGCGTCCTTCGTGCACTGGACGCACTTGCCCGACTGCTGGTCGCACGCGGGCGTGGCCTCGTCGACGTCGGCGCAGGTCTTGTCGGCCGGGAGCGAGGTGCACCAGCCGCACTGATTCTCGGCGACGCAGTACTGCTCGCCGCACGCCGGATCGTCCAGGACGTCGGCGTCGCAGGTGGCCATCATCGTGGTCGGGGGCGCCTCGGTCGTGCTGGTTTCCGTCGTGGTGTCGACCGGCTCGGTGGTCGGACCGGCGGTGGTGGTCGTCGTGGTCTCGGTCGTCGTCGTCGGCTCGGTCGGCAGCGAGGTCGGACCGGCGGTCGGCTCCGTGCCCTGCGTCTGGGTCTCCGTCGTCGTCACGCCGTTGTCGCGGCACTGCATCGGGATCGCGTCCGCATCGGCCTTGGGCACGCAGCCGTTGTTGTCGGCGGCGCACACGTTGCAGACCATGTCGGCGGGACAGGGGTTGTTGGACCCGTCCTGATGGAAGCCGCAGTGCGACGTGTTGGTGATGAAGCAGCCGCCGCCGAACCCGATCAGCGCGCCTGCTCCGAGCACCACGGAAAGCGTTCGCACCCCAAGACCACGCACATCAAGCTGCGACATAAGCAAACCTCGAGCCTCGACCCGTCAGGGTATCAGAAGCGGCCGGACCACTGCAGCCCGAGCATGCCGGCGCCGAAGCTGGGCACGAGCGCGGTCTGCGGCGCGCGGGACTTGCGGTGGCCGACGATGAACAACGCCACGCCCGCGAGCGCGGCCGCGCCACCGATTCCGAGCGTCACGTATCCAGGAAGCTTGGTGCTGCGAAGCTCGTAGCCGATGTCCGGATCGATCTGTCGATCGGGCAGCACCGCGAGGCCGATGCCCACGCCCAAACCGATGACGCCACCAGCCATGAGGCCGATGCCGGCCTTGCACAGCGGGTGCATCGGCGGCGCCTCGCTGCCGGGGGCTGCGCCCACCGGCGCCGCCTCGGCCGCGCCCCCGGCCGCGGGCGCCGGCTCGGCCGCCGCCTCGGCCTGCTTGTTGTCGGCGTCGACCTTGGCGTTGTACTCGTCGATGTAGACGCGCAGCTGCTGCAGCGCGAGGCGAGCGTCGGTGCCGACCTTCTCGACCAGCTCCTTCTCGATGCAGTCGACGCAGTCGCCGCGCAGGCTGCCGCCCGAGATGGGCTGGTCGCTGCCGTGGCGGACATCGATGGTGTAGTGCCAACCGATCGCGTCGGCGCCCAGCTCGCTGACCTTGATCGCCACCTGCGGCAGACCAGGGTCCTTGCCCTCGGTGATGTTGAACGCCTTCATCGCGTCGACCAGCCGCGCCGAGATTCGCGGGTTCATCAGCTGGCCCTCTTCACCGGCCGCGCTGGTGTCGATGGCGACCGAGGCCGAGGCGGCCAGGCGCTCCCGCTTGGTCGGAGGCGGCTTGGGCACGCCGCGCGGACTCGGGGGCAAAAGGACGCGTCCGGGCTCCGCCGGCTGCGGCGACGCGCTACGGCAGACCCCAGGCGCAGGCGAGAGGACGAGCGAGAGGGCGACCAGGATCGAGGCGTACATGAGCGCGGGGGGACCCAAAGGGCCGGGGACGGCGGGCTAAGGTGACACCACCTGGCCCATTCTGACAAGGGACGCGCCAATTATGGCCCCACACCTCCCCGCGCGTCCACTTCTCCGGGGCTTTGGCGGGCGCGCGTTCGCGCCTTGATCCCGGCGCGATCACGCGGGCCCGAACTTGCGCATCACCCGGCCTCGCGTCGCTCGCAGAACTTGACCCACTTAACGACGTCGGCGTCGGTCTGTCCGCGGCCCGCGCGAGCGCAGTCCTTCCACTTCTCGAGCTCTTTGTAGGCGTAGGTCTTGAGCTTGGCCGACTCGGCCTTGCTCTTCCAACAACCTGGCTCTGCGTTCAGGTAGCGCAGCATCTCGGCCGGCTTGCCGCCGGCGCGGGCCGACTTGACCTTGTCCTGCGTCAGCTTGCAGAACTCGCTGTTCGGGTCGCGGCCCGGCCGCGGGTCGCTGTTCTTCTTCTCGCTCTTCTCGACCTTGTCGTCCTTGGTCTCGCCGTCGGTGTCGCCGGCCTTCACCTCGGGCACCTTGGCCTCGGGCGGGTTGAGCAGCTTGGGGTCGACGACCACCGCGCCCCACTGCGGGTTCGACTTCTTGGCGGGCGGGTCGATGTTCGGCTGCGGCTGCTTGGGCGTCGGCTCGCCGGTGGTCTTGACCGCGACGGCCCCGCCCTCGTCGCCCTCGGCGTCCTCGGGGCTCGGACCCCAGCGCAGCGCGATCCACAGCAGCGACGCCGCGAACACGACGATGCCGGCCATGCCGAGCCGCCGCTGCGTCTCGTACTTCATGCCGGGCGGCGGGGCCGGCGTCGGCATCGGCACGGTGGCGGCCTGCTTGTCTGGCTCTTTGGCCATGGCCGAAGGGCCAGGCACGGACAGCAGCTTCTCGCGCCGCACCGGCGCGACCACCAGCGAGGCGCCGGGGTCGTCGGTGTCGAGGTCGTGCTCGTCCGGCGGCAGCAGGCGGATGACCTCCTCGAGGCGGGTCAAGAACTCGCGGGCCGACTGCGGGCGCATGCCCGGGTCGATCTCGAGGCAGTCGTCGACGAGCTTGATCAGCTGCCACGGCAGGTCGGGCCGCCGGTCGCCGAGCGACGGGGCGCGCTCGGTGGCCTTGCGCGCCATGATCTCGACCATGTTGTTCGACACGAACGGCGGCTCGCCGACGAGGCACTCGAACAGCATCACGCCGAGCGCGTAGATGTCGAAGAACTCGGTCGCGTCCTTGCCCTTGGCCTGCTCGGGCGCCATGTACTCGGGCGTGCCGAGGGCGTGGCCGGGGATGGTGAGCCGCGCCTCGCCCTCGACCCGCTCGGCGCCGGCGGAGATGCCGAAGTCGAGGACCTTGACGTACTCGCCCTCGCCCTCCGGCATGGGCACGAACATCACGTTGTCGGGCTTGAGGTCGCGGTGGATGATGCCGACGTCGTGGGCCGCCCGGATCGCGCGAGAGATGTCGCGGATGATGCGGACGGCCCGGCCGACCGGGAGCGAGCCGAGCTCCTGGATCTCGTCGTAGAGGTTGCGCCCGGTGAGGTACTCCATCACCAGGTAGAGGCGACCGTCGGGCAGTTGGCCGGCGTCGAACACCTCGATGATGTTGTGGTGACCGGCGGCGCTGGCGGCCCGCGCCTCGGCCCGGAACCGCTTGGCGACCAGCTCGTTGCGGCTCCACTGGTGGGTCAGGACCTTGATGGCGACGCGGCGGCCGACGGTGGTGTGCTCGCCGAGGTACACCGTGCCCATGCCGCCGCGGCCGATCCGGCTGACCACGCAGTAGCGGTCGGCGATGATCGTGCCCGGCTGGATGTACTCGATGTCGTTGACCGGGTCGTCGTCCTTGTTCTTCTCGCGCGGGCGACGGACCGCCGCCGCGGCGACCGCCGCCGCGGGCGGCTGGACGCGATCGGGGGGCAGCGGGATGATCTTCTTGCTGCCCATGCTGACATCGGCGGTCTCGTCGAAGTTGTCGAGCGCCAGCTCGAACTCCTCCTCGTCGACCAGCGTGTCCTTGTTGTCCTCGCGGCTGACCGCGGCCTGCGTCGTGCCGGCGAGCTCCATCAGCAGGTACTCGCGGTTCTCGGCCTCGCGGGCGGCGGCGTCGCCGAACAGCATGCCCATGAAGTCGGCCGCGGCCTCGGTGCCGGTGAAGCCGGGGTAGTTGCGCTGCAGCCAGCCGCCGAGCGCCTCCATGAACTCGTGCGCCGACAGGTAGCGGTCCTCGCGGTCGCGGGCGAGGGCCTTGATGACGACGGCGTCGAGCTCGGGGTCGACCCGGCTCGAGTACGTCGAGGGCGGCGGCGCTGTGAAGTGCGACACGTCCTCGGTGTCGACGCCGTCCCCCCCGCGCAGCGGCCGCCCCGTCAGGAGCTCCCACAACACCGCGCCGCAGGCGTAGACGTCCGCCCGCCCGTCGAGCGTCTCGTGGCGAGCTTGCTCGGGGGACATGTACCCGACCTTGCCGAACACCACGCCGGGCACCGTGAGGCTGCCCTTCAGCGTCGACGTCGCCAGGCCGAAGTCGGCCAGCAGCACGCTGCCGGTCCAGTCGATCAGGATGTTCGAGGGGGACACGTCACGGTGCACGAGCCCGAGTCCCGGGAACGTGTGTGCGTAGTGCAAACCCCGCAGGATGTCACGGATGATGTGCACCGCGATCGGGACGGGAAACGCCTTCCCGACCGCCGCGCAGCGGTCCCAGATGTCCGCGAGATCGCGCCCTTCGACCAGGCTCATGACGATGAAGAGCTGCTGCTCGAACTCTCCGGCCTCACGCACCTCGACGATGTTCGGGTGGTGCAGCCGCAGCACCAGCTTGGCCTCGTCGAGGAAGCGCGTGCGGTAGTCGTGGTCTGGGAGCCCGGGCCGCAGGAGCTTGACGGCGACGAGCCGGGCGGACGTCCCGAGGCCTAGCGACGCGAGATAAACGGTCGCCATCCCGCCCTCGCCCAGCGCAGCAAGCAGGGTCACGTTGCCCAGCTGGCGGGGGGGGTTCAGTCGCTCAATCTCGCCCATGACCATGTGTGTGCCAAACGCTACCACGACTCGGAACTTTCCGAGTATCCTTTGCCGCAGTCATGCCAGCCCCGTCCGGCCCGTCCCAGCCCGGGATTCTGTACTACGACCCGAATACGACCACGGCCAAGCTGGCGACGGCGGGCCTGCGGCTGGCCGGCTACCAGGTGTTCAACGCGCACACGCAGCAGGACGCGGTCGAGCTGTGCAAGCGGCACGGCCCGGCGGGGGATCGGGCGATCATGGCCCTCCTGCTCGACGCCGCCGCCGACCCCGCCGCCTCGGCCGGCGTGTTGCGGGCGCTGGTCCAGATCCCGGGCGGTGCGCAGCTCCCGGGGATCCTGCTCGTCAGCCGCTCGAACCCCAACCCGATCCCCGGCGCCGAGGACCTGCCGGCCCTGCGGCGCCCGTTCAGCACCCCGGCGCTGATCAAGATCGTCGAGGAGGCGCTCGAGGGCCACGTGCCGGCGGCGTCCAAGGCGCCGGCGCAGTCGCCCCTCGATCCGGCCGTGACCCGGCTCAAGCACCTCCTGGGCGACCATTTTCCTGGCCAGGAGTTCAGTGACGCCGACGTCGATCACTTCGTCCGCGCGCTGCGGCACGACGAAGAATTCGCGATCCAGGCCGACAAACCGGCGATCCGCGGCTCGCTCGGCGGCGTGCGCCTCGAGGCCGTGCTCGAGATGCTCGGCAACTCCGGCGTGCGCGGGGTGCTGAAGGTCGAGCAAGGCTCGTCGTGGGGCAAGCTGCACCTCGACGCCGGCCGGATCCGCCTGGCCGAGGTCAAGGGCACCGAGGAGGACCTCAAGCTCGGTCGCTTCGTCGTCGAGGGCGGTTTCATGCGCGACGAGCAGCTCGAGGCGTTCATCGTCGGCAAGGACCCGGAGCAGCGGCCGCTCGGCTCGCGCCTGGTCGAGGGCGGCTTCCTCAGCCCGGCCGAGCTGGCGCAGATCCTGGTCGACCAGGCGCGCGCGCTGATCTCTCACCTGCTGGCGTGGAAGCAGGGCACCTTCACGTTCACGCCGACGGTCGAGCTCGACCCGATGGCCACCGCCGCGGCCGCCCAGGGCCGCGCCGAGCTGACGATCGCCGACGCCCTGCTCGACGGCCTGCGCCTGCTCGACGAGCAGGCGCTCATGGGCCCGCACATCCCCGACGTCGACGACGTGTACCTCCGCATCGACGAGCAGGTGGCCAAGTTGAGCCGCGAGGCGCTGCCGCGCGACGAGCTGGCCGTGCTCGAGCTCGTGAACGGCAGGAACAGCGTCAAAGAGATCGCGCGCAAGACCCGCACCGGCACCTTCGCCGTCGCTCGCGTGCTCTACCGCCACGCCAAGGCCAACCTGGTGCGCAAGCGGGTCATGCCGGTGACGGTGTGAGGCGAGCATGAGCGAGCCGCGCCACGTCGTCGTCGCCGACCCCGACCCGCGCGAGCGGGCCCGCGTGCAGGAGCTGCTGCGCGTGCCTGCCGAGGAGCTGGGCCTCGCGCTCGAGGTCCACGCCGCCAGCGACGGCCAGGTCGCCCTGGCGCTGATCGAGCAGCGCAAGCCGGCGCTGGTGCTGAGCGAGGTGCTGCTCGAGGGCCTGTCCGGCCTGTCGATCCTCCGCCGCCTGCGCGCCACCCTGCCGCCCGGCAAGGTCCCGCCGTTCGTGTTCATCACCACCATGGCCCGCGAGAGCGACCGCTACTGGGGCCTGCGCAACGGCGCCCACGGCTACGTGATGAAGCCGTACGAGGACGACCTGCTGCAGAGCCGGATCCGCGACGTCCTGCGCGAGGTCCAGCCCGAGAAGCTCGGCATCCTGTGATGCCGTCGTCCGCGGCCAGGCCGTGACCATAGGGACATGTCCGCAAGCACATGCCCATGAGAGCATGTTCTGATGGGCATGTCCCGCAGGACATCTCAGGCGCTTGCTAGCAGCCCTGCGGCGGGGCGTCGATCGCCGGCGTGCCGTCGGTCGCCAGCACCGCCGACTGCGACACGCTGGCGCCGCACTGCCAGCCGACCACGGCGGCCTTGCACTGCGAGCAGGTGACATTGTCGAGGCGGAGCTCGACCGGCGCGTCGACCCACACGGCCGGCTCGGCGCCGGTCTGGGTCAGCAGCACGTGCTGCAGCGCGCTCGCGGTGGTCTTGCCGTAGAGCTTGATGCCCCGCCAGACCCCGGCGGTCGCCCGCAATTCGATCGGCGCGTCGGCGGTCCCGCGGGCCAGCAGCGCGGCCGGCGTGTCGCCGCCGACCTCGAGCACCGCCTCCGGTCCGGCGAGCACGCGCAGACCTGCCTCGAGGGTCAGCTCGGCGCCGACCTGGACCGCCCCGACCAGCTCGAGCGGCGCGCCGTGGGCCGCCCACGTCGTCTTGGCGGTCACCTCTCCGGGGGCGACGACGATCCGCGCGTCGCTGTCGAACGCGTTGCCCTCCCCGAGCGCGCCGACCAGGTTGGCCGGCAAATCGATCGCCCGCGGCGTCGCGGCGAAGCGGTTGTCGGCGAACGCCCGCAGCGTCGCCTGACCGCGCACCGCCACGCCGGCGCGGTTGCTGCGGAACGTCACCTCGCGCAGCGACAGCGCCCCGTCCTCGACCACCAGCGCCGCGCTGCTCTCGTCGCCGCCGCCGGCGAACTCGAAGGCCGCGTGCTCGAGCGTGACGTCGCCGCGAGCCCACACCTGCAGCCCGCTCCAGCCCCCGGCCTCGCGGCGGTCGCCGGCCGTGAACGTGATCGGCGCCTCGCCGGTGCCGCGGGCCTGCAGGCCGCCCTCGGTGCTGCCGCCGATCGACAGCCGGCCCTCGGGCCCGAACTGCAATTCTGTCCCCGGGGACAGGCTCAGCACGGCCCGCTCGGGGCCCTCGGCGTCGATCCGGATCGTGTCGTTGATCCGCAGCGGCACGCCCGGGTTGGGCCAGGTCGCCGGCTTGCCCAGGTAGCCGCCCTCGACGTGGATCACCGCCCCGCCGTCGTAGCGGTTGCCGCCGGCGATCCCGACCAGCGCCGTCGCCGGGGCCACGATCGCGGCCTTGCTGCCGAGCTTGCGCAGCGTGTTGCCGGCGAACGACGCCAGGCTGCCCGCGCCCTCGATCCGGATCGCCGGGCCCTTGGCCTCGCGGATGGTCGTGTCGGCGAGCGCGACCTCGGCGGCCGCGACCAGCAGCGCGCGCTCCTCGGTGCCGGCGAACTCGATCACCGCGCCGATGATCTGCGAGCGCGCCGCCTTGTCCCACAGCTCCACCCCGCGCCACGCCCCCGCGGCCTTGTCGCTGGCCGAGGTCAGCGTGACCGGCTCCTGCGGCGTGCCGGTGACGATCAGCTTGGCGCTGTCGGACCCGCCGACGATCAGCGCCGCGCCGTCCTTGAACTGCAGCGTCGCGCCGGCCTCGAGCGTCAGCGAGCCGTTGTCGACGCGGTAGTCCTCGACCACCGTCACCGGCCCGCAGTCCTTCGAGATCACCCGATCGATCTGCGACTCGGACCCGCCGAGGGTGCGCGGGCACTCGGTCACGCGCTGGGCCCCTGCCGTCGGACCGCCGGCCGCGCTCTGCGGTCCACTGCCGTCCGCAGGCGCGGTCTCCGGCTTGCTGTCCTGACCGGGGGTCGCCGCTTCGGGCTTGGTGCAAGCGGTGACGGACAGTGCGAGCGCGGCGAGCCTCAGGAGCTTCATGACCGCGGTTTGTAACCCGCCGGCGCGCGGGCCAGCAAGCCGCCTGCGCCCGCCGAGGCCGCGGCGCGGTCGCGGACGGCCGGCGCGCGGCGGCGCCCCGGTTGTCTCTTGGGACATAGCGCATGGAACCTGTCCTTCGAGCCAGACAGCTACGCCCGTCGCCGCTCGCGGACACCGGCTTCGCGGACCCCGCACTGCCTCACGTGCGTGCCCGCACACGGCCTCCGACAGGCCCGCCCGGGGAAGCTCGTCGGCCGCGCCGCCACGCATCCTCGAGTTGTGGTCTATCCTGCGGGAGTACGCGCCTCTGGCGCAGACGGACGAAGCCGAGAATGGATACGCACGATCCGAGCCGCGCAGAGTCTGCACCACCTCCCCCCTCCTTCGGCGCCGAATCGGGCCGGCTGCGCGACTTCCCGCTGGCCGAGCTGCTGTGGCAGTTCCACTGCGACGCCCGCAGCGGGTGCCTGCGGCTGCGCAAGGGCGCGCTCGAGAAGACCCTGTGGCTGTCCGGCGGCGTGCCGGTGTTCGCCCGCAGCAACGAGGCCGGCGACCGCCTCACCGACCGGCTCCTGGCGCGCGGCCTGTTGACGCGGGCGCAGTACGACCAGGCCCAGGACCTCCTGGCGCGCTCGACCGGCAAGCGGATCGGCGAGGTCCTGCTCGAGAACGGCCTGATCCGCGAGCGCGAGCTCAACGAGGCGCTCGGCGAGCAGATCCTGCGCATGATCGAGTCGATGTTCTCGTGGACCGAGGGCTCCTGGTCGTTCGAGCCCGGGCCCTCGGCCGACCGGATCACCCTCGACCGCTCGACGGCCGCCATCCTGATGAGCGCGGCGCGGCACCGGATCCCGCTGCGCCGCCTGTGGGACGCGATCGGCGACCACCACCAGCTGCCCCGCCTCGACCACGAGCACCGCAGCGACGACGGCCGCGCCGAGCTGACCGCCTCGCTCATGCTCGAGCCGAGCGAGTCGGCCTGGCTGGCGCGGCTCGACGGCTCGCGCAGCCTCGCCGAGCTGCTCGACGACTTCGACGTCGACGAGCACGAGCTGCTCGCCCTGCTCTACACCCTGCGCCTGCTCGGCCACCTCCAGCTCGAGCTCGGCGGCGTGCCGGCCCTGGCGTTCCAGCGCTGACGGCCGGCGCTGCTGTCCGCCGGGACATGTCCCTTCAGTCCTGGCCTTCGCGCCACTCGACGGCGCCGGTCAGCGCCGCGAACTTCTCCGCGTGGGCCGCGAGCTCGCGGTGCAGGCCGGCGGGCACGCGCCCGCGCAGGGCCGCCGCGACCGCGCGGAAGTACCACAGCTGCTTCGGCGCCGGCGCGTTGAAGCGGGCCAGCGTCGCCAGCCCGTGGAGCTCGAGGTCGACGAGCAGCGTCGACGTGTTGTGCAGCTTGTCGCAGGCGATCACGAGCGCGCTGCGCGGGCCGATCGCCTGCAGCCGCTCGACGTAGGCCCGCTTGCGCTCGAGCCACGGCCGCTTGCGACCCGGCGCCTCGTCGGCGCCGGTGTCGGTGCACTCGGCGACGATCACGCCCACCCCGCCCCCGAACGCGTCGACGACCTCCTGGATGGTCACGGCGGTGTCCTCGACGACGTCGTGCAGCAGCGCCGCGGCCGCCTGCTCGAGGTCGCCGCCCCACTCGAGGACGAGCCCGCTGACCTGCAGCAGATGGCTGACATACGGGACGGTGGTGCCCTTACGGGTCTGTTCGCCGTGGGCGACGAGCGCGAACTCGAGGGCCCGCGCGAGCATGAGACGGTCCGCTGCCATGGTCCTCACTTTAGCGCACGGCTTCGCTATGCTGCCGCTCATGCTCCGCTCGCTCGCGCTCCTCGCCCTGGTCGCCGTCGCCTGCGACTCGTCCCCCACCCCGTCGAAACCCGCGCCGGCCGAGCCCGCCAAGGCCGCCCCGGTCGCCGCCGCCGCCCCGAGCGCGGCCGCCGAGGGCCCGACGATCGACCACGTGGTCGAGACGCTCGACGGCGGCCAGCAGAAGTTCGCCGACCTCCGCGGCAAGGCGATCCTCGTCGTCAACACCGCCTCGCAGTGCGGCTTCACCCCGCAGTACGCCAAGCTGCAGGAGCTCTACGGCCGCTACAAGGACCGCGGCCTGGTCGTCCTCGGCTTCCCGTCGAACGACTTCGGCGAGCAGGAGCCGGGCGACGCCGCCCAGATCAAGGACTTCGTCGCCAGCAAGTTCGCCGTCGACTTCCCGATGATGAACAAGGTCCACGCCAAGGGCCCCGACATCGCGCCGATTTACAAGACCCTGACCGAAGAGACATCCGAGGGGATCCGCGGCGAGGTCAAGTGGAACTTCACCAAGTTCCTCATCGACCCCGCGGGCCACGTGGTCGCCCGCTTCGAGTCGCCCGTCGACCCGCTCGCGCCGGAGGTCACGGCCGCGATCGAGAAGGTCCTGCCGGCCGCCGGCTGAGCGCCGCGAGGCCCACCGGCGCGTCGCATCTGTCCTTTTGGACACATGTCCCCCGGGACAGGTCCGGCCGCCGCGCGCGGCTCAGTCGTCCGCGTCGGGCGGCGGCGGGTCGAGGCGCGTGTGCTGGCGCGGCACCAGGTACGGCGGCAGCTCGGCGACCATGAACTCCTCGAGGTCGTCGAGGGCGGTCGAGCCGGTCGCCCTGTAGCGCAGGTGCACGAAGGGGTTGCCGTCGACGTCGTACTCGACCTCGGCCTCGGCCTCGGTGATCCGCCGGTGCTTGCGCATCGCCGCCTCGATGCTGCGCAGGCTGGCGCGCCGGCCCTCGAGGTTGACGAGGCTGTCCGTGCGGCCAGGTACCTCGCCGAGCGAGCCGTTGGCGCCGAAGTGGCCGGCGTAGCCGGTGTGGATCCACGCCGTCTCGCCGGCCATCGGCCCGCCGGGCTCGCCGGGCGCCAGGGCCGGCCGCGTGCGCACCGGGTGGGGCGGGCGCGCCAGCACCTCGTGGCCGCCGTCGCTGGACTTGCCGGGCCGCAGCTCGACGCCGGGCGACACCTCGAAGCGCTCGCCGCGGGCCATCACGCGCGTGCCGAGGATCCCGATCTCCTCGAGGCACAGCAGCTGCACCGGCGGCCTGCCGAACACCTGCTTGAGCAGCTTGCCGTGCGAGGTCGCGATCGTCGCCTGCGGGATCACTGCCAGCAGCTCGCGCTCGGCCCCCGCGGCCTTGAGCGCCCGCGCGGTGCGTTGCAGCGAGTACAGCAGATCGACCACGACCAGGCGATCGTAGGTGCCGAGCGGCGGCAGCACCGACTCGAGCGTCGGGTTGTCGGCCATCGCCAGGCGGGCCTCGGAGGCCAGCCAGCCGAGCACCACCGCGTCGAAGAAGCGCGGGCTGGTGAACGCCTGCGAGCAGGCCAGGTGGGTCCCGGCGCCGAGCTCGAGCCGCGCCGCCGCGGTCTCGCCGATCCAGCGCAGGTGCGCCCCGCTGCGGAAGATGTCGTGGACCGCCCCGTTGGGGCTGACCGCCTCCAGGATGAATTCCGTGTCCCCGGGGACAGCCGACCGCAGGGCACCCGGCGGCTCGAGCACGTCGACCTCGAGCAGCGAGCCGCTGAGCTTGCGTCGCGAGTGCAGCGCGTAGCCCTCGGGGTACTCGAGCGGCGAGTTCTCGAGCCCGCGCGGGCGCCGGAGCACCGCGCGGATCGGCAGCCGGCGCGCCGCGGCGAGCAGGCTGCGGTCGCCGTTGGCCGGATCGATCGGCATCGCGATCGCGCCGAGCTTGCTGACCGCGAGCAGCAGGATCACGAACTCGGCCACGTTGCCCATGCTGAGCGCGACGACGTCGCCCGCCCCGACCTTGAGGCCGGCGAGCTCGCGCGCCCGCTTGTCGGCGCGGATGATGAGCCCGCGGCGGCTGAGCGTCGTGTCCTGGCTGTCGAGCGAGCGCTGGCTGCCCGCCCGCGGCACGGCCTCTTCCAGCCAGCGGTAGAACTGTCCGGCGTCGGAGACGGTCATGCGTGCCGCCTCCCGGCGCCACGCTGTCGCGGTGTGCACACCATGTTCGACCTAGAATCGGAACGAGTAACCCGAGTCGACGAGGATGAGCCACCTGGCTCTCGGGACATCGAGCTGAGAGAACGGCGGCTCGCAGCCGGCGGCCGCCGTGCCCTGTCCGAAGCCGAGGATTGCCGAGGAGAGCCGCACGCCGATCTCGTGGTTTTTGCGCGCTCCAAGTAGCACGTGAAGACCGACGCGTCCACCCGCGCCCGCCCCGCCCCGCTGGCTGACCAGCGATCCGCTGGAATGCGCCGCACACTGCGGGCGTTGTGCCTCGGCGCGGATCCGCAGGGTCTCGCGTGCGCCGACGAGGAAGCCGCCCGTGACGATCTCGAGTCGCCGCGCGCGACCGACCGGATGCAGCACCTCGACGTCGAGCATCACCGCTTGCATCTGCAGGGCGAGCTTGTCCTTGGCCGTCTCGGCAGCCCCGGCGACGAGGCCGGCGCCGCCGAGATAGACCCGACGCCGCGCGCCGAGGAGCACGCCGAGCCGCGCCATCGCGAAGCCCTGCACCGCCCCGTCGAGGCGCGACGCCCCGATCTGCGGCTGCCCGTTAAGCCCGAAGGTGGCACCCACGCGGCCGCGGAACAACGGCGTTCCTTCGACCGGCGACGTCGACTCGGGCGCCGCCGCTCCCGGCGGCGGAGCCACGGGGGCCGGATCGGGCGCAGGTACCGGCGGCGTGGGTGCGGGCCCGGGCGTCGTGGCGGCACCTTCGCGATCGGCAGGTGCTGCGTCGGCGGGCGGGAACGGGATCGATTTGAGCTGAAATTGCGTGAGCGGCGTCCCGCCGAGATCGCGGATCGTCGCCTCCACCTCGAGGCGATCTTCGGCGTCCGGCACCTCGCGGAGGTAGGCCTTGTACGCCTCGACCGCCGCGGCCGCGTGCGCCGACTCGGCCGCCTCGTCGCCGCGATCGCGGGCGGCGAGCATCAGCTGCTGGCGGCACACGCCGATGTTGTAGTGGATCTTCGGCGACGGCCGCAGCGACATCGCCCGCTCGAACTCCGCCAGCGCCCGCTCGTAGTCGCCGGCGCCGAACGCCTTCGCCCCGGCCTCGAACGCCGCGCGCGCGTCGGACGGGGCCGCGGCCGCGGCAGCGAGCTGTCCCGAGAGGCAGATCCACAAACCTAGCCCGAGGGACAGGACCCAACGGACATGGCCCGAACGACACGCACGAGACGCGCGGGGGACGGCTGCGGCGCTGGCTCGCACCGCGCCATCTTCGGGCGCGGCGGGCCCGGGCGCAAGCGTGCACGCCGGCGCGCGCTCAGACGCCGCTCGGCGCCTTGCCGCTCGCCGCCTGCGGCCTTGCCACAGGGCCGGGCACGGGGGGCAGCGCGTCGGGGTCGGGGCGGGCGGCCGGGGCCTTGCGGGCGGCCACCGCGTCGGGCGGCGGGGGCTTGCTCGGGCTCGCCGCGGGCGCGGGCTTCTTGCCCTCGACCGGCAGTTCGACGCCCTTCTTCGTCAGCCTGGCGACGCGGTGATCGGCGATCGCGTCGCGCCGCTGGACGTAGATCTGGACCAGCCGGCGGGCCGCGTAGTGGGCCTTGATCTGCCACTTCGGCTCGTTGGCGAGGAGCACCGCGAACGCGATCTCGGGCCGGTCCGCCGGGGCGTAGCCGACGAACCAGTTGTAGTTGAGGCCCGGCGCGCGCTTGCCGGTCAGGCTGCCGGTCTTGCCGGCGACCTGCACGTTGCCGATGTACGAGTTGCCCTGGCGGTCGACGAAGCTGGCGCGCGCGGTGCCCTCGGTGGTGGTGCGCACCATCATCGCGCCGACCGCCTCGGCGACGTCCTTCGACAGCACGCGCTCGGTCTTCGGCAGCGAAGGCGTGCGATCGGTGCCGTCGGGCCCGAGCACCTGCGAGATTACGTGCGGCGCCTGGTACACGCCGTCGCGGGCGAACACGCTGGCGAGCAGCGCCCCGTGCAGCGGGCTCATGTCGACGTGCCAGAAGCCCGCCGCGACCTTGGCCCGCTCCTTCGCGTCGGCCGGGATCAGCGCCGGCGAGCGCTCGACCGGGAATTCGAACGGGATGTCGCTGTCGAACTTGAACGAGCGCACGGTCGCCTGCAGCGCGTCGGCGCTGAGGTGCTTGAGCGCGAGCTTGGCGATCACGACGTTGTGGCTGTGGGCGACCGCCCCGCCGAGGTCGTCGCAGCGCTCGTCGCGGCGCGGGTCGTCGAGCAGCAGGTCGTCCGTGATGCCGTGGAGGCCGCCGCTGAAGCACACCCGCGTCTTGTTGTTGACGTGCTTGTTGGCCAGCAGCGACGCCGCGGTCACCAGCTTGAACGTCGACGCGGCCGGCGCCCAGGCCGTGGTCACGATCTCGAGCGGGTCGACCTCGGGGTCCATGCTCGAGTGCCCCGCCAGCGCGAGCACCGCGTTGTCGCGCACGTCGAGCACCACCGCCGCCGCGTACGGCACCTCGCGGTTGCGGAAGATCTGCAGCGCCGCGTCCTGCAGCACCGGGTCGAGCGTGTAGAGGATCCGGTGGCCGTCGCTCAGCTCCTGGACCAGGCGCGTGCGCGCCAGGTCGGTCGCCAGCGACGGGAAATCGGGGTCGCCAGACTTCGTCGTCTTGGTCGGCGCCGGCGCGTCGGGCCCCAGCGGAGCGGGCGTCGCGGCCGCGAGGTCGAGGCGGTCCTGCCACGGCAGCGCGGCCACCGGCGCCTCCTCCGGCGCGGCTCGCGTGCCGGTCGCCGCGGTGCGCACCACGTCGTGCGTCTCCGGGACCTCCTGGCGCTGCACGTAGAATGCGATGGCGCCGAGAGTTCCGACGAAGAAGAGCGCGCCGAGTCCGCTGAGTCGGGTGTTGGGGGCCGACATGTCGGAGGGTCATAGCAGCGCCCTTGCGGGCTCGGCAAAATTTCCGAGATCGCTGCGGCGCGAAGACACGTGCGCGAGCCGCGACGAACACCGAAATTTTCTAACATCCCGCGAACTTACACAGCGTGACCTGAGACGGGGGGTGCGGCCCCGAACGCGCCATATTGAGCCTACATCGCCGGACCGATACGCACCAGATTCCGCCCTCGCGCTCCGCGTGGTGCTCCGGCTCTGGTAATTTGACCAGCGCAGAGGGGGCGCCCCTCGAGGACTGCCGCGGGCCTATGCGGGACGAGACGATCGTTACAGTCATCAACAAGAGCGACGAAGGCGGCGGCAAGGGCCCCAAGAAGGAGGCTTGTCTCGTCGTTATCTACGGCGCCGAGCTCGGGCGCAAGTATCACATCGACGGGCGCGAGATGACGATCGGTCGCGGCACCCTCAACGACATCTGCGTCAGCCAGGACAGCGTCTCGCGCACCCACGCGACCCTGCGGGTCGAGGATCACGGCGTCAAGCTCCGCGACAACGAGTCGACCAACGGCACCTACGTCAACGACCACAAGATCCACGAGGCGTGGCTCAAGGACGGCGACCTCATCAAGATCGGGCGCGCCATCTTCAAGTTCCTCAGCGGCGACAACGTCGAGAGCCTCTACCACGAGGAGATTTACCGCCTCTCCACGGTCGACGGCCTGACGCAGATCTTCAACAAGCGCTACTTCCTCGAGACCCTCGAGCGCGAGCTGTCACGGGCCCGCCGCTACGACCGCCCGCTCGCCCTCGTGATGTTCGACATCGATCACTTCAAGGCCTGCAACGACACCTTCGGCCACCGCGCCGGCGACTTCGTGCTGCGCGAGGTGGCCGACGTCGTGCGCGAGCGGGCCCGCAAGGTCGACGTGCTGGCGCGCTACGGCGGCGAGGAGTTCGCGATGATCCTCCCCGAGATCGACATCCGCGGCGCCACGCAGTTCTCCGAGAAGATCCGCACCATGATCGCGGAGTCGAAGTTCATGTTCGAGGGGCGGCACATCCCCGTCACCATCTCGATCGGCGTCGCCGAGCTGACGCAGGACGTCGCCACCTACGACGACCTGATCAAGCGGGCCGACGCCCGCCTCTACAAGGCCAAGCAGAGCGGCCGCAACCGCGTCGTCGCCGACTGACGCGCGCGCAGCTCCTCACGGCGGCGACGCGCTCACGCCTTCGCTGTGAACGTCAACGCCAGCATCCACCCGCCGATCACGACGAACAGCGCCCCGGCGACGCGGTCGATCATGACCGGCTCGACGCGGGCGCGCAGCCACTCGCCGGCCAGCACCGCGATCAGGCTCGACAGCACCAGCGCCAGCGCCGAGGCGCCGAACACCAGCCAGCGCTGGCCGCTCGACGCCGCCATGCTCATGGTGGTGAGCTGGGTCTTGTCGCCGAGCTCGGCGAGGAACACGAGGCCGAAGGTCGTAAAGAACGCGCGGAGGTCCATGGGATCACCCGGGGTGAGGCCGCGACCATAGCCTCCGCACCCCCGCGGCGGGCGCGCTGGCGCGCGGGGCCTTGCGCCGGGGCCTCCGGTCGGCCTAACTATCCCGCGTGAATTCGCCCGCCCCTGCCGCCTCAGGTCGGATCGCCGTGCTCGGGGCGCTGGTGATCGACCAGATCGCCGCCGGCGAGGTCGTCGAGCGCCCCGCCTCGGTCGTCAAGGAGCTCGTCGACAACAGCCTCGACGCCGGCGCCACGCGCGTCGACGTCGAGCTCGAGGACGGCGGCCTGGCCCGGATCTCGGTCCGCGACAACGGCCGCGGGATCCACCCCGACGACTTCCTGCTGGCCGTCACGCGCCACGCCACCAGCAAGCTGCGGTACGCCGCCGACATCGCCGACATCGCCACTCTCGGCTTCCGCGGCGAGGCGCTCGCCAGCGTCGCCGCCGTCGCCCGCGTCGACCTGCGCAGCCGCCAGCCCGGCGCCGCTGTCGGCGTGCACCTGCACGGCATCCCGGGCGAGGCCCCCACCCTCACCCCCGCCGGCATGCCGGTCGGGACCCAGATCGACGTCCACGCGCTCTTCGCCAACGTGCCCGCCCGGCGCAAGTTCATGCGCGCCGAGGCGACCGAGGTCGGCCACTGCAGCGACACCCTGCTGCGCCTCGCCATCGTCCACCCCGGCGTCCACTTCACCCTGCGCCACGGCAAGCGCGAGCTGCTCAACCTGCCCCGCGCCACCCCCGAGGGCCGCGTCGCCCAGGTGCTCGAGCGCCGCGTCGCCGGCCCGTTCTTCGCCTTCCGCGGCGAGGACGACGGCGTGCGCGTCGAAGCCTTCCTGCCCCACCCCACCGCCGCCGCCCGCGGCCGCGGCAGCCCCTACCTCATCACCCGCCAGCGCGTCGTCCGCGAGCGCAGCCTCGCGCAGATCCTCACCCAGGCCTACGGCCTCGGCGGCGAGGCCCCCTCCGCCTGTCTGTTCGTCGAGCCGCCCGCCGGCGCCGTCGACGTCAACGTCCACCCGCAGAAGGCCGAGGTCCGCTTCAGCGAGCCGCAGCAGGTCTACGCGGCCGTGCGCCGGATCCTCGCCGCCGCCGTCGCCGCCGCGCCGTGGGCCGGCGAGCTCGCCGGTGCTTCGGGACATGTCTCGAAAGACCTGTCCTCTACGCCAGCCAACCCCGAGGCCGACGAGTCCGCGCGCGAGCGGGCGACCGTGCCGCCGGGCCGCGGCGGGGCGATCCCGATCGGCTTCGCGCCGGTGCGCGTCAGCCCGGGCGCCGGCGAGGCCGCCAGGGCGCGCGCCCGCGTCGACGATGATGGCGACGACCTCCCCGACGACGGCGGCTCCGCGCCCGGCGGCCGTCGCGGTCACCCCGCCCGACCTGCGCGGGACGAGGACATGCCTCGCCGCGCCGCGGTCGGCGTTCGCTCCGCGCCCGACGAGGACGAGGACGAGGCCGCCGAGACCGGCCCGGCCGTGCGTCGCGTCGAGCAGGCCGCCGCTGCCGCCGCCGCCGGGCGCCGGGCCGAGGCCGAGGCGTGGCTCAGTCGCGCCGAGGCCTCGATCGACGCCGCGAGGCGACCGCTCGTCGAAGCCGAGCGCCCGTCCGCCGCGCCCGCGCGCGCGGCTCGTCCGGCGTCGGGCCCCGTCGCCGCGGCGGCCGGCGCCGACGCCGGCTGGGACCTCGACCTCGCCGACGCCCCTGGCGATCGAGACATGTCCCATCGAGCAGAGGGTGACGCGCGCGATCCCCATGTCTCTCCAGACATGTCCGTTCGCGCCGATGGCCGCCCCGCGGGTGAAGCTGTGGCCCGCGAGGCCCATGCACCTGCGGCCGCTCCTGCGAGGACGCCGTCCGGGGCCGCGGAATCGCATGTCTCTCCGGACATGTCCGTCCCAGCCGCTCGGCGCTCGAGCCCGTCCGGACCTGTCCCCACGGACATGTCCGTTCGCACATCCGATTCGCCGGTCGACCCTGTCCCTGCGGACATGTCTCTCCGCGACGTCGACCAACCCGCCCGTGGTGACGACCGCGGAGCAACCGCCTGGATGACCCGCGCCGGCGCCGCGAGCGACCTCCCCGACCCGGCCCGCGAGCGCGCCGCCGCGTGGGCCGAGCGGGCCGGCGCCGAGCTCCCGCCCGACCTGCACGCCGGCGCGGACCCGCTGCTGCGCTGGTCCGAGCGCCAGCCCGACCCCGAGCCGCGCCCGCAGCAACCTGCCTCCGAGGACAGGCGCCCCGGCGCCTACCGCCTGAGCACCCGCGCCCTCGACCACGGCTACGACCGCCACAAGCGCTCGGTCATGGACGCGGCGGCGGCCCTCCGCTCCGACGGCGCCGCCCCGCGCGCGGCCGGGCCCGAGCGCGACGAAGCGCTCGCGCTCCTGCCGGTCGACGCCGGCGACATGCCTGTCCCTCGGGACATGCGCGAACAGACCGGTCCCATCAGTCAGCCGGCGGCGCCGCCCCGGCCCGACATCCCGGCGCTGCTCGCCTGCCTGCCGGGCCCCGTGGCCGTGTTCGCCGACCGCGACTCCCTGCTCGCCGTCGACCTCCGGCGCGTCCGCTCGCACCTGGTCTACCTCCGCCTGCAGCGCGACCTCGTCGGCCGCCGCGCCGTCGCCGTCCAGGGCCTGCTGTCGCCCGCCGTGGTCCAGCGCCCGCCCGCCGACGTCGCGCTGATCCAGGCCGCCCGCGCCGAGCTGCTCGGCCTCGGCGTCGACCTCGACGTGTTCGGCGAAGACGCCGTGGTCGTGCGCGGCGTGCCGGCGCACCTGCGCCACTGCGTGGACGATGCCGACGCCGCCGATCTGGTGGCGCGCATCGTGCCGTGGCTGCGGATCCGCTCCGGCGACGGCGACCGGGCGGCCCGCGAGCGCGGCCTGCTCGACGCGATCGCGACCACCCACGGCGGCGATCCGGCGCCTCGTCTGGCCCGCCGCTGGCTCGCCGAGTTGGTCGACGCCGGCGCCTCGCTCGAGTCGGTGCCGGGGATCCGCCGCTGGACCGCGAGCGCGTTGCTCGGAGGCGAGTGATGAGCGCGACGACGGCGGATCGCGCGGACGATCTTCCGCGCCTGCTCGCCGTCGTCGGTCCGACCGCGTCTGGAAAATCACGCCTCGCCGTCGCGCTGGCCGAACGCCTGCAGCTGCCGATCTTCTGCTGCGACTCGGTGCAGATCTATCGCGGCCTCGACATCGGCAGCGCCAAGGTCGACCTCGCCACGCGACAGCGCGTGCCGCATCACCTCCTCGACCTCGTCGATCCCGACGAAGACTTCAGCGCCGGCGACTACCAACAGGCCGCCTGGCAGCTGCTCGCGCACAGCGCGGGCCTCTTCGTCGGAGGCACCGGCTTCTATCTGCGCGCCGTCGTGCGCACGCACAGCGGCGCCGATCCGGTCGCCGACGCCCCCGCCAGCGATCCGCGACGCGCCGCTTTTTCTGCGCAGTGGGAGGCACGCGAACGCGAGCGAGCGGGCGCCGTACACGCGGAGTTGGAGCGCCGCGATCCACAGGCCGCCGCCGCGATTCACCCGCGCAACGTCGTGCGCGCCCTGCGGGCGCTGTGGCTGTGCGAAGCGCACGATCGACCGGTGAGCCTCGTCCGCGCCGAAGATCCGCAGCGTGCGCGGGCTCGCCTGCTCGCCGTCGTCCTCGAGCCCGAAGTCGCCGCTCTGGACCGCGCGATCGATGACCGCTGCGACGCGATGATCCGCGCCGGCTTCGTCGCCGAGGTGGGCAACCTTGTCCACGCTGGGTATGATTCGCGCCATCGATCCATGCGAAGCCTGGGCTACCGCCAGATCCTCGATCACCTCGCCGGCCAGAGTCTCGGCGACGCCGTCGCCGCCATCAAGCAGGAGACGCGGCGCTACGCCCGACGCCAGCGCAGCTACTTCCGCCACCAGCTGGCCCCCGAGCGCACGCTCGCGGTCCCGCGACCGATCTGGCTCTTGAGCCAGGCCGAGCTCGACCGCGAGGCCGACGGCATCGCCGCTGCTGCCGCCGCGTTCCTCGCCGGGGAGGCCTCGCCATGAGCGGCAAGGTCCTGGAATTCGAGCGGCCGATCGTCGAGCTCGAGACGAAGATCCGCGAGCTCAAGGATCTCTCGGGCGGCAACGCCGAGATGGCCGACGAGATCGCGCGGCTCGAGCAGCGAGCCGTCGAGCTGCAGCGCGAGCGGTTCGCCGCGCTCACCCCGTGGGAGCAGCTGCAGCTGGCCAAGCACCCCGATCGCCCGTACACGCTCGACTACATCGGCGAGGTCCTCACCGACTTCGTCGAGCTCAAGGGCGACCGCGCCTTCGGAGACGACCCCGCGATCGTCGGCGGCATCGGCCGCCTCGACGGCCGCTCGCTCGTGGTGCTCGGCCAGCAGAAGGGCCGCAACACCAAGGAGAACCTGCACCGCAACTTCGGGATGGCGCGCCCCGAGGGCTACCGCAAGGCGCAGCGGCTGATGAAGATGGCCGACCAGTTCGGCCTGCCGCTCTTGTGCCTCATCGATACGGCCGGCGCCTACCCCGGCATCGGCGCCGAGGAGCGCGGCCAGGCCGAGGCCATCGCCACCTGCCTCGAGCTGATGGCCGGCCTGCGCGTGCCCTCGATCTCGGTCGTCATCGGCGAGGGCGGCTCGGGCGGCGCGCTGGCCATCGGCGTCACCGACCGGATCCTCATGCTCGAGCACGCGGTCTACTCGGTCATCTCGCCGCGCGGCTGCGCCTCGATCCTGTGGAAGGACGCCGAGGCCGAGCGCACCGCCGCCGAGCAGCTCAAGATGACCGCGCAGGACCTCGTCGGCCTCGGGATCTGCGACGAGGTCGTCCCCGAGGCGCTCGGCGGCGCCCACCGCGGGCTCCCCGCCACCGCCGCCGCGCTCCACGACGCCCTCCGCCGCCACTATGGCGAACTCGCCGCGCTCTCGGTCGAAGACCGTCTCGAGCGGCGCTACGCCAAGTTCCGGCGCATGGGTCACGTGGAGATGCAGACTTAAGGTCGGCGTGGCGCTCTATCAGAACCTCCTGGTCCTCGCTGGGCTCGTCCTCGCGATGGTCCTGCTCCGCACGATCCGCCGGCCGGGCGGCCCGCGGGGCTACGCGGCGGTGCTGGCGCTGCAGCTCGCGCTGACCTTCGCCGCGATCGTCTACGAGGACAGGTACCTCGGGACAGTAGCGATCTCCCTGTGCGCCCTGACCGTCGTCGCGCCGGCGCTGCTCGAGCGCGGCGCCCGGCAGATGTTCGCGCTCGGGCGCCCGCGCCTGGCCGTGCGTCTGTCTGGCCTTCGGGCCATGTTGATGCCCGGCGCCGGGCTCGGCCGCCAGCAGCAGATCCTCCGCGGCTTCGCCCTCCTCGACCGCGACGGCGTCGACGCCGCCCTCGCCTACTTCCGCGGCCTCGTCGCCGCCGCCGAGGATCCGACCGAGCTCGCGGTGATCCACGAGCAGATCGTCGCCATGCTGCTCTTCGACCACCGCTGGAGCGAGGCGGTCACCCACTACGAGAGCCACTTCCACCCCGGCTACGCGGCGGTTCGGCCCACGCTCGCGCTCGGGATCCTGCGCGCCTTCGGCGAGCTCGGCCGCCACGACGCCGCGGCCGCGCTGCTGCGCGCGATCGAGGACGGCCCACTAGGTAGCGAGGCCGGCGCCGCCGAGCTGCTGGCCCAGGCGCGCCTCACCTTCCTCGCCCACGCCGGCGCGCTCGGGGTCGTCGAGGACGCGCTGGCGCGCGACCGCGGGCGCCGGCTCGGCCTGTCCCCGGGGACAGCCACCCTGTTCCTCGGCATCGCCGCCGCCCGCGCCGGCGACCCGGTGCGCGCCGACGCCTTGCTGCAGCAGGTCCCCGGGCTCGCCCGGCGCAGCGAGACCCGCCTCGCCGCCGCCGCCCGCACCGCCCGCGCCCACGTCGACGACGCCGTGCCGGCCCTCGCCGACGACGTGCAGGCCTTCGTCCAGGCCGTCGGCGAACGCTTCCGCGCCGCCTTCCGCGAGCGAGCCGGCACCCGCCGCCTGCAGCCGCTCGTCATGACCACCGCGCTGATCGCCGTCTCGGCCGGGTGGTACGCCTTCACCCTGGCGGCCGGCTGGGCCGGCGTCGGCCTCCTGCACGCCGGCGCCCTGACCGGCGAGCTGTGGCGCGCCGGCAGCTGGGGCCGCATCTTCACCGCCCTGTTCGTCCACGCCGACCTCGTCGGCCTGCTGCTCGACTGCTACTCGATCTGGCTCGCAGGACACGTCCTCGAGCGCATCCACGGCTGGGCCCGCACCGGCCTGATCGCCCTGCTCGGCGGCGCCGCCGGCATGTGGGCCGCCGCCGTCGCCGACCCCGAACCCGCGCGGCTGATCGGCGGCGGCAACGCCCTCGCGGTCGCCGTCCTCGTCGCCACCCTGTGGACCCTGCTGCCGGCGCGCACCCCCGGCCTCCTGTCCACCGTGCGCCGCAGCGTCGTCCTCACCCTGCTGTTCCTGCTCGGCGCGCACGTGTTCGCCTGCATCCCCGGGGCCTACGGCCTGCGCTCCACGCCCCTGTCTCTCGGGACCTCCGCGTTCGTCGCCTCGGTCCTCGCGCTGCTCCTGCCGCCGACCCTGCCGGCGTGGACGCGCCGCCCGCTGGCCCTCCTGTGCCTCGCCGTCGTCGCCGTCGTCGGCTTCGCCGCCGCCCAGGTCGCGCGCGAGGACCCGATCGCCTTCGCCGTCGCCCACCGCGAGCGCCGGGTCGTCGAGCACGGCGTCGCCCTCGGGCTGCCCGCCAGCTTCGAGCACGTCGACGCCGGCGAGCGCCGCCACCCGCTGCTGCCGGTCTTCGCCGGCTGGATCGACACCCAGGCGCTGCGGGGCGGTCACCTGGTCCAGTTCGTGGTCGTCGAGGACGTCCCGGCCGAGGGCAGCGCGCTGTTCGTGCTCGCCCCCAACCTCGCGCACGAGCTCGTCGTCCGCCCCGAAGCCGCGCCCGCGCCCGCCTTCGCCGGCTTCGCCAACTACACCCTGCAGCGCAACGGCGAGGCGATCGCCCGCGTCGTCGAGCGCCGCCTCGGCGCCCGCGCCCTGCTGCTCCTCGCCGCCCCGGAGGCCGCCCTCGACCCGGCCCCCGAGCTGTACGCCGCGATCCTCGGCGACGCCGCCCTCGCCGACGACTGACCGGGTACGCTCGCCGCGTGCACATCGTCGTCGATCACCTGTGGGACGGCTCGCCCGCGACGCCGGCCGAGCGGATCACCCTCGACCTCCGCGTCCGCGCCGGCGCGCTCGAGCTCGACGTCGACGCCCCCTTCCACGGCGACCCTGCCCCGCCCCATCCGCCGGGGTCGACGCCCGGCCTGTGGAATTTCGAGGTCGTCGAGCTGTTCCTGCACGCCCCCGGCGACCGCTACCTCGAGATCGAGCTCGGCCCGCACGGCCACTGGCTCGCGCTCCAGCTGCACGGCGTCCGCAACATCATCGACCCCGCCGTGGCGATCGCGTTCACAGCAACGCGCTCCGAGCCCCACCGCTGGCGCGGGAGCGCCTCGATCCCCGCCTCGGCGCTCCCGCCCGGCCTCGCCCGCTGGAACGCCCACGCGATCCACGACCAGGGCGAGGCCCGCCGCCACCTCTCGGCCCTGCCCGCAGGCGGCGCCCGCCCCGACTTCCACCGCCCCGACGTCACCGCCGCGCTCGACCCGGCCCTGCTGCGCGACCTGTCCTTCAAAACATAAACAACCGCGCATGCCCCATAGGCCATGCGCTATCAGACATGCCCCCGGGGACATGCCTTCAAGGACAGCCACCGTGAGGCTTGAAGACGGCGCCGCGCGGCGGCCTCGCGTGACGCGTCCCCTCAGGGAAAAATTCAGCCCGCGGTCTTGCGCAGCGCGTCGCGGAACACCGCCTCCGGCTGCGCCCCCGACAGCGCGGTGCGCCCGTCGAAGATGAACAGCGGCACCCCGCGCACTCCGCTGCGGGTCGCGTGCTCGGCTTCTTGCCGGGTCTGGGCCAGCTCTCGCGGATCGCTCGTCAGCGCCTTCACCTCGTCGGCCGAGAACCCGTGCGTCGCGGCCACCTCGGCCAGCACCGCCGGATCGGCGATGTTCTTCGCTTCCAGAAAATACGCCGCGAACAGCGCCCGCGACAGCGCTCGCTGGGTCCCCTTCGCCTCCGCGTGGCGCAGCAGCGTGTGCGCGCGGACGGTCGGGTAGCCCATGCGCACCTTCTCGAAGTCGAGCGCGATGCCCGTCTCCTGCGCCGCGCGCTCGACCGCCGCGAACGCCGGCGACGGGTCGCCGCCGAACTTCTGGCGCAGGCGCGCGCGGATGTCGGTCCCGCCCTCGGGCCCGTCGGGGTCGAGCAGGTACGGGTGCAGCGTCACCGACGCCGCCACCCCGGTCTCGGCCAGCGCCCGCTCGAGGCGCTCGATGCCGATGAAGCACCACGGACACGCGATGTCGGACACGATGTCGATGCGCACGCTCGCCTCCTCGTCCTGCTGCGGTCTCAGCTCGCCGGCCGCACGCGGGCCATGTAGCTGTTCTTGTCGGCGAGCAGCTTCATGAACAGCCCCGGGAAGTCCTCCGACACCGACGACGTCACCGACGTCCGCGCCGCCAGCCGCCGCGCCCACGCCTCGACCTGCGAGCCCCTGGGCCAGAACGACCAGCCGGTGCGCTCCTCCAGCAGCGCGAAGCGGAACAGCGCCGGCGCCGTCGCCACCTCGACCAGGCCGAAGGCGTCGCTCGCCAGCTCGCCCTTGCGCAGCGCCTCGTCGTAGCGGGCCAGCGCCGCCGTCGCCGTCTTCGCGGCCGCCTCGAATTCCGCCTGCGTCGCCGCCATCATCGTCTTGTACTGCGTCATCAGCAGCTCGCTGGCCACCTCGACCCACGCCCGCTGGCGCGCCCGCGCGAACGGCTCCTCGGGGATGAGCCGCGGCGGGTGGGTCTCGTCGAGGAACTCGACGATCGCCGCCGACTCGAACAGCGGCGTCCCGTCGGCCACCAGCACCGGCACCTTGCCGCGCGGCGACAGGGCCAGGAACCACTCCGGCTTGGCCTCGAGGTCGACGTCGCGGCGGCTGTACTCGACCCCCTTCTCGCGCAGCATGATGCAGGCGCGGTGGACGAACGGGCACAGGGCGTGGCTGATCAGTTCGAGCTGCATCGGGGCCTCCGGGCGATCAGGACATGTCGTGACAGACAGGACTCATGGCACATGTCCGAACGAACATTGTCGTGCGGACATCTCAGCCCGTGCGCGGCCGCAGGCTGGCGAACCCGACCTTGCCGGCGCCGGCCTGCAGGCGGTGGATCAGCTCGGCCTGGCCCTCGGCGTGGTAGCTGCTGCGGACCAGCGGCCCGCTCTCGACGTGGACCACGCCCGCGGCCAGCGCGTGGCGCTTCAGCTCGGCGAACTCGTCCGGGTGGACGTAGCGGTGGACCGGCAGGTGCTTCTTGCTCGGCTGCAGGTACTGCCCGAGCGTCAGGATCGTCAGCCCGAGCGCCGCCAGCTGGTCGATGACCTCGCGCACCTCCGCCAGCTCCTCGCCGAGGCCGAGCATCAAGCCCGTCTTGACCAGCGCCCCGCGCTCGCGGGCCCGCCGCAGCACCGCGAACGAGCGGTCGTAGCGGGCCTGCACGCGGACCTCGCGGGACAGCCGCGGCACCGTCTCGAGGTTGTGGGCGAACACGTCGGGCCCGGCGTCGAGCACCGTGTCGACGTCGTTCAGCGCGCCCTTGAAGTCGGGCACCAGCACCTCGATCGTCATCTCCGGGGCCGCCGCGTGGCACGCGTGCAGCGTCTCGGCCCAGATCTGGGCCCCGCCGTCGGGCAGGTCGTCGCGGTCGACCGACGTGATCACCGTGTGATTGAGCTCGAGCGCCGCCAGCATCGTCGCCACGCGCGCCGGCTCGCCGTGATCGACCGGCAGCGGCCGCCCCGTCGCCACGTCGCAGAAGCGGCACGAGCGGGTGCAGATGTCGCCGAGGATCATGATCGTCAGCGCGCGGTGGTTCCAGCACTCGCCGATGTTCGGGCAGCTCGCGCTCTGACACACCGTGTGCAGGCCGAGCTCCTTCACCATGCGGCGCAGCGCCTGATAGCCGTCGCCGCCGGGCATCGGCACGCGCAACCAGTCCGGGTGACGCCGGCGAGGTGCGGGCGCGGGCTCGGCCTCGGGGCCGGCATCACTGCGGACGATCGGGAGGCGGACGGTCACCGGCAAGGCATAGCACGCGGGACCGCCTCACAGCTCGAGGTC
>NZ_JAIRAU010000021.1 GCF_020073745.1 Nannocystis pusilla | reverse complement strand
CTCGATGGTGCGCGTGTTCTCCGGCCGCCTGCGCGCCGGCGACAAGATCCGCATGATGGCCACCGGCAAGGGCTACGACGTCATCGACGTCGGCGCCTACGCGCCCGAGATCACGAGCATGCCCGAGCTGTCGGCGGGCGAGGTCGGCTACCTCGTCGCCAACGTCAAGGAGGTCGTCGACTCCAAGGTCGGCGACACCGTCGCCTCCGCCGACGACCCCAAGGCCGAGGCGCTGCCGGGCTTCAAGGTCGTGCAGCCGATGGTGTTCGCCGGCGTGTTCCCTACCGACAACGCCGACTACTCCGAGCTGCGCGACGCGCTGTCGAAGCTGACCCTCAACGACGCCAGCGTCACCTGGGAGCCCGAGACCTCGGTCGCGCTCGGCTTCGGCTTCCGCCTCGGCTTCCTCGGCCTCCTGCACATGGAGATCATCCAGGAGCGGCTCGAGCGCGAATACGACCTCGACATCATCACCACCGCGCCGAGCGTGAAGTACCGCGTGTACCTCAAGGACGGCACCGAGACGGTGATCGACAACCCGGCCAAGATGCCGGACATCGGCGACTACGAGGCGATCGAGGAGCCGATGATCACCGCCCGGATCCAGCTGCCGGAGGAGTACCTCGGGGCGATCATCAAGCTCTGCCAGGACCGCCGCGGGATCCAGCTCGACATCAAGTATCAGACCTCGAAGCGGGTCCAGCTGATCTACGAGATGCCGCTCGCCGAGGTCGTGTTCGGCTTCTACGACCAGCTGAAGAGCCTCTCGCGCGGCTACGCCAGCCTCGACTACGAGCAGGGCGAGTACCGCCGCGCCGAGCTGGTGCGCGTCGACCTGCTGGTCAACGGCGAGCGCGTCGACGCGCTCTCGCTCATCAGCCACCGCGACAACGCCTACAACCGCGGCCGCGACCTTTGCATCAAAATGAAGGACGAGATCCCGCAGCAGCAGTTCGAGGTTGCGATCCAGGCCGCAATCGGCAGCCGCGTCATCGCCCGCACCACAGTCAAGGCGCTGCGCAAGAACGTGCTCGCCAAGTGCTACGGCGGCGACATTTCCCGCAAGCGCAAGCTGTTGGAGAAGCAGAAGCGCGGCAAGCGGCGTCTAAAGGCGGTGGGTAACGTTGAAATCCCACAAGGTGCCTTCCACGCGATCCTGAAGCTAGACTAGAGAGCCTCCGTGACCACGCCGCAGCAAGCGCAGGAGCCGCGCCCGGCCAAGCCCGAGGGGCGCCGCTCGACCGGTAGCGTCAAGGCCGCCGCCGGGATGCTGGTCAAGGAGGCCGGCCGGATCCTCAAGAAGTACTCCGGCCGGATCGCGCCCGAGCCCGCGCAGGCGATCCGCGACTGCGCCGACGCGCTCCAGCGCTACCGCGACGCCAAGCAGTGGGACCGCGCCGAGGACGAGGCCGAGCGGCTCGACGAGCTGCTGCACCAGCACGCCAGCTTCGCCCGCAAGAGCGCGCTGCGCGAGACGATCGAGAACGTCGGCGTCGCGGTGCTGGTCGCGCTCGGCCTGCGCTCGTGCCTCTACGAGCCGTTCAAGATCCCGAGCGGCAGCATGATGCCGACGCTCGTCGCCGGCGATCACATCTTCGTCAACAAGTTCATCTACGGCGTCCAGATCCCGTTCACGACCACCGTCGTCGGCGAGCGCTGGGGGCACATCGCGCGCGGCGACGTCGTCGTCTTCCGCTACCCGATCGACGAGTCCGAGGACTTCATCAAGCGCGTCATCGGCCTGCCGGGCGACACCATCCGCGTCGACGGCAACAAGGTCAGCATCCGGCGCAGCGGCGACGCCGAGTTCGAGGAGCTGAAGCGCACCAAGCTGCCCGAGAAGTGCCGCGACGACAGCGGCACGCAGCAGGTCCCGCACTGCGAGCTGTTCGAGGAGACGATCGACGGCCACACCTACGTCGTCCGCTACAAGACCAACCTCGACCCACGCGCCGGCGCCCGCCGCGTCGGCGAGTGGACGGTGCCCGAACGCCATTTGCTGGTCATGGGCGACAACCGCAACGAGAGCCACGACAGCCTGGCGTGGACGCGCCAGGTCGAGGCCGTCGCGGCCGACGGCCTCGTCAGCGTCAAGGACCTGCGCGACCTGACCGACGAGAAGCTGTTCTCGCTGACGCGCCCCGACGACGTCTCGGCCCGCGGCGACGCCAGCTTCGATCACATCCTCTACATCGCCGACCACGCCAGCGACGCGCACGGCCTCGAGCTCGAGATCTGGCGCCAGCCGGTGCTCGGCGGCGAGGCGGTCTACCGCGCGCTGACGGCAGGCGAGGGGACGGAGACCACCTTCACGGCCCTGGTCGAGGGCGACGAGCGCTTCAACAGCAAGTCCAACGCCAAGCAGCGCGAGCGCCTGCTGCGGATCGGCGGCGACGTCACGGCGCTGACCGTCAAGTCGGGCGACGTGGCCCAGGACGTGGTGTTCCGTCTGAACGCCGCCGACGCGGTGATGCGCCTGCGCTGCGGCAACGCGGTGTGCCGCACGCCGGGCAAGATCGCCGAGAAGGTCGCCGAGGTCGTCGAACGCTGGGAGCGCGACCGCAGCCAGGATGCCCGCCAGATCCTCGACGGCGACAACACGGCCCGTTACTCGCAGCACTGGACCAGCCGCAGCGCCACCGCCGAGACCTTCCTCGAGCGCCGCTACAGCAAGACCGGCGCCGAGCCGGTGACCCCGGCCGGGCTGGTCCGCCTGCGCGCGTGGCGAGCCCCGGACGAGGGCGTCGACCTGATCCGCGACGCCGCGCTCGCGGCCGTCGGCAGCTCGCGCACGGCCGCGCGCCAGGCCGTCAACGAGGCCGGCCAGGACGGCTGGCTGGTCGAGGACGAGCAGAAGTTCACCTACGTCCGCGCCGACACCAAGGGTCAGGTCGCGTTCAGCCTCGAGTGCGGCCGCCAGCGCTGCGCCGGCGACCGCGACGTGCTCGCGCTCGTGCGTGATATCGAAGGACATGTCCCTTCGGTCATCAAGGACCGCACGCGCTTGCCCGAGCTGCTGCCGCCGGGCGACATCCCGGGCTACAAGGAGCTGCCCGCGGCGCCGGTCGGCGAGCGCTACGAGTACGACCGGATCCGCCTCGACGCGACCGTCCGCGACGTCGCGTACAGCCTCGGCGTGTGGGTCTGGCTGCGGCCGGCCGAGGGCCTGGCCGGGAAGCTGGCGGCGCTGCAGGCCGAGATCCCGAACGCCCGCGTCGACGACAGCGTGGCCAGCGGCGCGATCGTCGGCGACGGCAGCGCGGGCCACGGCATCCAGTACGCGTTCGCCGTGCCCGCGACCGAAGTCGTGATCCGCATGCAGTGCAGCGCCGGCCTGTGCCCGACGCCAGAGGTCGCGCGCGACCTGGCCAAGCGCGCGTACCAGAAGGCCCACGACGCCAGCAACTTCGTCGATCCGGCCGCGGAGCGCCCGCAGCCGTACGTGCCGCGCGGCAACGTCAAGGGCCGCGCCGAGCGGATCTGGCTGCCGCTGAGCCGGTTCTGGCTGCCGATCCGGTGAGCTCGCGGGCCGCGGCACGAGCCGATGCGTTGGTGAGCGCCGGGCCGATGCTTTGGTGAGCAGCGATTCGACGACGAGTAAAGCTGCTCGTCGAGCGACCCGATTCGACGACGATCCGCCAGCGTCTCGAGCGAAGCATCTCGTCGAGAGACGTGATTCGACGACGAGCCGCCAGCGTCTCGAGCAGCTCGTCGAGCGACTCAAGAGCGTCTTGTTCGCGTGGGCGCTCGTCGAGCGACTCAAGCGCCAGCCCGGGCCTCCCCGGCGCCCGTTCTCTTCAACTTAACATAATATCTATTATCGGCAAAATCCGTCCGGCTGAGGGCCTGCGTCCCGAGTTCGTCGGCGGCGACCTGCTCGTCGGCCACGCTGGCGACAGCCGCGTCGATTGCTCGGTCGGCGCGCCCGGGTGTCTCCGGCGGACGGTTTATCGACGCCCGAGCCGCGAAAGAGGAACAAAGGACATGTCTTTTCAGACATGTCCTTGCGTACATGAACCGCGCCCGACAGGTCAGCTCAGCCCCGCCCGGCGCGAGCGAGGCTCAGGCGCGCCTCACTCGAGCGAACAGTTGATGAACCCCATCTCGAGCGGGCGGATCACGTCGAGGACCGTCGACGACAGCGTGTACGCGTTCTCGGCCGGCGAGTTCAGGCGCATGAACTCGAGCGTCAGCGCCCGGCCGTGCGGCGGGGCCGTGATCAGGCGCAGGCACAGGTCGAGGGCCGCGCGGGCCTCTGCGTTCATAGCGATCGACACCTTGAACGCCGGCGGCGTGAAGCTCCAGCGGCCGCGCTCGCTCACCGTGACGCCGCCGCCCGACTCGATTTCGAGCACATCCGACGCGAACTTCGTCCCGAGCTGGGAACTGTTGAAGCTCGAGCGCAGCTTCAGCGAGCTCGCGTCCTTGAACGTCACCGTCAGGTCGCGCAGGTCGTTCGCCACCACTTTCGGCGGCAGCGTCGTCGGCAGCGCTGGAGCGGCCGCCGCCGGCGTCGCCTGCGGCTCCTTCTTGCTCGACTCCTTCTGCGCCGCTGCCACGCTGTAGGACAGCGCCAGCGCTCCCACGAACGCGAGCGACAGACCGAGGAGCATCGGGGCGATGTTCGAGTGACGAGGCCGCATGCTCCTTCGTTGTCCCAACATCGGCCACCGCGATCAACGTGCGGATCCGCCCGATGTCGCCTTCATGCCGCTGCGCGCCGGCGCGCCAACACCGCTCGGGTAGCGAGGCCCTTGCGCGGGCGACAGGTCGGCGGTCCGGGTGCTCAGCCCTGTCACGTCCTTCGCTTCGCCGCGTCGTCGTGAGTGTCTGTCTCTCGCGTCACATGTGCGTGCCGGCGATGCCAGCACGCACCCGCGTGTGGGCTCGGCTGCGTCGACGTCGCCACCGGGCCGGCGCCGCGATCCCCAGCAGTTCCCCATCGTCACCGCGACGCCGATGCTCGGCGGCAGAGCCGCGTCTGGCCTCGATCGGCCTGCTCGTCAACTCACCCGCGGCTCGACGCGTCGATCTTCGGACCTGTCCTCTGGACCAGCACCGACACGGGGCGCAGCCGCGGGCCCGAGCTGTCCCCGCGGACAGGCCTGTCGCTGGAGCTCGATGCGGACATGTCCTTGCCGCCAGGTCGTAGTGACCTGTCCTCGGGGCCATCCGGCAGACGGCGCTCCTCGCCCGCCGCCAGGCGCGAGCGCCGAGCGTGAAGCCGGAGCTGGGCCGTCCGCGGGCTCGAGATCGGCGGCGAGCGCAACGCAGTGCCGTATCGGGCTGCCACCCGCGCCACACTCTTCCCCTGATGGGGCGCCCCCGCCGCGACGCCGGTCGCCGATCGCGCCGACCTGGGCACGTCGGCGGCCACCAGGACCGCGCAGACGCGAAGTCGCGGCGCGAGCGATTTCACACGGTCATCCGGCGCGCAGCGCTGTGCCTGGTCCCTGACCCCTCCCCCTGCCTTTTTCGCCGCCTCGGCCACGACCGTCCGGGGGGCCCCCCGCGGCCCCCTCGCGCTGCTTTCGGCTCTTGCGGAGTCGAGGCACTTCGGCCACCCTCCCTCCCGGTCTCGCTCGCATAGCTCAGTTGGATAGAGCGACAGTTTCCTAAACTGTAGGTCCCAGGTTCGATCCCTGGTGTGGGCGCCCCTCTTTCTTCTGCCGTGCTGCGCTCTCCGCCCGCGGGGCAGCGCGTTTCGGCGGCGCCCACGGTGCGTCGCAGACGTCGGATCGCGCTGCGAGGCGATGCCGGTGTCGCGCGCGTCCCTCCTCGGCCGGAACGCCTGCATCGAGCAGGGCCGCGGCGCCGATGCGATGCCACTCCTGCACCCCAAATGCAGTGACGGCGTGTGCGACTGCTGGCAATGAGGCCTCTCGCTGCCGCTGCAGCAGCGCTCGCGGAGGTGCGCGTGTCCGGAATTGGGATCCCGTTTCTCGGAAACGGACACCCACCCCTCGCCCTGCGCAGCAATCTTGCGAGATCGTTGATGGCACGATCGTTGCGTTTCGCAAGGCATCACGATGAGCAACCCGATCATCCGCCTCGAGGGCGTGCAGAAAGTGTTTCACACCGACGAGGTCGAGACGCACGCGGTGAGCGACGTGCAACTCGAGATCCCGCGCGGTCAGTACGTGTGCATCGCCGGGCCTTCGGGCTCCGGCAAGACCACCCTGCTGTCGCTGCTCGGCCTGCTCGACACCCCGACGGCCGGCACCTACTTGCTCGACGGCAAGCCCGTGTCGAGCCTGTCCGGACGCGAGCGGGCCCGCGTGCGCAACGAGCAGCTCGGGTTCGTGTTCCAGAGCTTCAACCTCATCGGCGACCTCTCGGTCGCCGAGAACATCGAGCTCCCGCTGACCTACCGGGACATGCCTGCGAGCGAGCGTCGGCGTCGCGTCGAGGCCGCGCTCGAGCGGGTCGGCATGTCGCACCGGGGCCGCCACCTCCCGGCCCAGCTGTCGGGCGGTCAACAGCAGCGCGTCGCAGTCGCTCGCGCCGTCGCCGGCGAGCCCCTCGTCCTCCTCGCCGACGAGCCGACCGGCAACCTCGACTCGAAGAACGGCGACGCCGTGATGGGCCTCCTGCACGAGCTCCACCGCGCCGGCACCACCATCGTGATGGTCACGCACAACCCCGAGTACGCCCGGCACGCCCAGCGCACGATCCACCTGTTCGACGGCCGGATCGTCGAGGAGAGCCATCACGAGCGCGGCGCTTAGGGGCCTCCGCTTCGCCCTGCCACCCGCGTCGACCCGAGGCTCGCGCTCCGCCACGGGCGAGCCGCGCCGATGACATGTCCTTCGGGACATTCAAGCGCGCTCGCGCTGTCTGTCCCGTAGGACGGGTTCATCGAGATATTTCACGATGAACATGTCCTGTCGATGGCGCCTCAGTCGAGGTCGCCCCAGCGCAGGATCGTGCCGTCCTCGGAGCCGCTCCACAGCGCGCCGTCGGCCCACGCGAGCGCGCGGACGGCGTCGGTGTGGCCGAAGAGCGCCGCGGTCTGCTCTCCGGACGGCACGCGGTGGCGGGTGATCGCGCCGGAGGCGTAGGCGACGAACATCCAGGCGCCGTCCTGGAAGCACATGGCGACCGCGCCGGTCCGCTCGCCGGGCAGGTCGACGGCGAGCTCGACGACGGCCCCGGTGGCGACGCGGATCAGGCGGAGCGCGTCGAGGCAGGCGACGCCGACCCACGCGCCGTCGCGGCTGATGGCGATCCTCGCCACGCGCTCCGGCAACTGCGTCGTCAGCAGCGTCTTGCCCTTGGCGAACGCGACCACCGTGACCTCCTTCTCGACGGCCACCGCGGCGGCCGTGTCGGCGAGGGCGAGGCACTGCCAGCGCCCGCGGAGCTTGAGGGTCTTGGCCCACTTGCTGGCCCCGAACGGGCGCCACTGCGCGTGGCAGGTCGGCTCCTGGCGATGACCGACCGGGTACGTGTGCGAGACGACGCCCCACATCGCGTCGTCGGGGGCCAGCGCCAGCTCGCCCGCGCCCTTCTGGACCGAGAGCGTCTCGACGACCGCGCCGGCCGCGTCGAACAGGTCGATGGCGACCGGCTCGAGCGTCCTGTCCTCGCGCAGGACCAGCAGGCGCTGGCCGTCGCGCGTGCGGGCGATGTCGTGGACTTGGTCGCGCGCGAGCATCTGCGCGGCCCCGGTCGTCCGATCGAGCTCGATCACCGCGTTCAGCGTGTTGGTCGGCTGGCAGGTGTGCACCGTCAGCCCGGCGCCGTGGAACATCAGGCGCCGCACCCCCTGGCTGTAGCCGGTCATGGTCGCGACCGGCGCGTCCGGCTGGTCGATCGGCCAGATCGTGATGCTGGCGTCGGCGTGGTCGATCGCGGCGACGTGGGTCGCGCTGGCGGCGGCCGACTGGCCCCACCAGCCGGGGATCGAGCCGCTCGCGCGCTTCATCTCGGCGCGGAAGATCACCCGCTCGGCCGCGACGTCCCACACCTGCACCGGATCGAGCGAGTCGTGGAAGGTGATGCGGGCGCGGTCGTGCGAGACGTTGCCGCCGCTGGAGCGCATGTCGATGCGACCGGCGGCCTCGAACAGACCGCCGGCGACGACGAACCGGTGGCCGTCGCTGCCGATCATGCCGCCGCGGTCGTCGACGAACAGCGGCTGCGGCCGCATGTAGAACGGGCTGTCGAGACGTGGCTCGCGGCGACCGTCGGGGTGGATGATGTTCACGTACTCGCCCGTGAGGTACACCGCGCCGTCGCTGCGCACCGCCAGGGTGTCGGCGCGGCCGAATTCCTTCGGCAGCTCGAGCTCGCGGAGCCTGGCGCCGGTCAGGGCGTCGACGGTGACGAGCACCGGCGACGGATCCGAATTGAGCCACACCAGCTGTGCGCCGTCGGGCGAGAGGCCGCCGCAGAAGTGGCCCTCGTGGCTCGAGGGGCGCAGCAGCGTCACGACCCGCGCCGTGGCCGGCCACACGCGCACGACGGCGCGAGCCCGCGGATCGCTGACCGCGGCGACCACCGACTCGCCGTCGGGGTGCGCGACCATCCACTCGACCTTGCCGCCGACGTCGAGCGCCGCGCGCGGCGGCGTGGGAGCCGTGGGGTCGTGCACGGTCAGGCCGCGGCTCATGCCGACGACCAGCGAGCCGTCGGCGAGGAACGCCAGCGCGTGCGGCTTGCCGTGGAAGATCTGCAGCACCGGGGCGCGCGGTCCGGCGTCGAGGCGGATGATCGGAGCGGTGGGACGGGGGATCCAGGGCATGGGGGGGCGCTTCGGGATACCAGTCCGCTCGCGCGCGCGCCATCGTCCTCGACCTGGTCTTTCGTGCAGGTGGCCGCCGGCCCCGAGGGCGCGAGTGATATGTCTCGAGGGACATGTCGCCCTCCCGCACGCGCGCCCACCTGCCCTCCCCCCACCCGCCGCGTCAGTGCTCGGTCGAGACGCTCGACCCGGCTCGCGTCCTTCTTCGTCACCCGGGCCGTGCGAGCGGGACCACGCATCGGCCGTCCTGCCCCGCCCTGCGTCCTCCCCCCCGGTGGCTCCCTGAGCGCGGCGGTGCCTCCGCAGGGGCAGATGCGCGTCGGATCGTGGCGGCGGCCTGCTAAACCTCGAAGCGATGTCGGTCAGCCGGATGCTCGTGTTTCTCGGGCTCGTCCTCTCCGTATCGGCGGGGATCCACTACTACCTCTGGGCCCGGCTCGTGCGTGACATCGGCTGGCCGCCGCCCTACGGTCGCATGCTCGGGTGGGGCGTCCTGGCGCTCGCGCTGGCCCTCCCGCTGTTCCTGCTGGCCTCGCGGGCGCTCCCGCGGGAGGTCGCCAGCCCGATCTCGTGGGTCGTCTACACGTGGCTCGGGCTGATGTTCCTCCTCTTCGTCCTCCTGATCCCCGCCGACCTCGTGCGCGGCCTGGCGTGGCTCATCGAGCGGCTCGCCGGCACCCCGGCCGACCCGGCGCGGCGGCAGTTCCTGGCCCGGCTGTTCGGCGGCATCGTCGGCGCCGGCGCGCTCGGGGCCGCCGGTTACGGTATCTGGTCGGTGATGCGGCCGATCGCGGTCAAGCCGGTCAAGGTCCCGCTGGCCGACCTGCCCGACCCGTTCGCCGGCTTCGTCATCGCCCAGATCACCGATGTCCACGTCGGGCCCACCATCGGCCGCAGCTTCATCGAGGAGCTCGTCGCCAAGACCAACGCCATGGAGCCCGACCTCGTGGCGATCACCGGGGACCTCGTCGACGGCACCGTCGAGCGCCTCGGCGCCCTGCTCGAGCCGCTGTCCCGGCTCAAGGCGCGCCACGGCGTCTACTTCGTCACCGGCAACCACGAGTACTTCTCCGGCGCCGCCGACTGGGTCCAGCACCTCGCCACGCTCGGCGTGCGGGTGTTGCGCAACGAACGCGTCAGCATCGAGCGGGACGGCGCTGCCCTCGACCTGGTCGGCGTCGACGACCCCACGGGCGGCAATTTCCTCCCGGATCACGGCCCAGATCTCCCCGGCGCCCTCGCCGGCCGTGATCCGGCGCGCCTCCTGCTGCTCCTGGCCCACCAGCCGCGCCAGGTCCACGAGGCGGCCGATCACGGCGTCGCCTTGCAGCTGTCGGGGCACACCCACGGCGGCCAGATCTTCCCCTTCAACTTCCTCGTCCCGCTGCAGCAGCCGTTCGTCGCCGGCTTGCACCGGGTGCGCGACACGGCCATCTACGTCAGCCGCGGGACCGGCTACTGGGGACCGCCGATGCGCGTGGGCGCGCCGGCCGAGCTCACCCGCCTGGAGCTCGTGCGCGCCTGACGCCCAGAATGGGGTCTGCAGGCCTCATGGGTGGCGCGCCCCGCGGACTCTGGCGGGCGGTCGCCGCGGCCGGGCGAAATTGTCCGTCTCCTCGCATCTCGCCCAAATCGCGGCGCAGAGGCGCGAATTCGCGGGAATTGTGGGACTCGAGGTGTGCGGCGGCGTGCGCACCTGGGTGATCCAGTCGACCTCGGTGTGTAGGTCGGAGCGGGACACACCTGTGACTGGGGTCATACTGGAGGGCTGCTCCGCCCGATGTCCCTGCCTGCTCCGAGCCCGCGAGAGTCGCTGACCAGCGCCGATCTGCATCGCCTCGATCAGGCCGCGTGGTTGCTCGCGCAGAAGGAACCCACGCCCGATCCGGACGCCTTGCTGAGCGTGGCTGCCGGGCACGCTCTGGCCCACAACCGCACCGGCCGCAGCGACCTCGTCATCGCCCTCGTGGCGACGATGATCGACCGCCCGCCGCAGAGCAGCGCGCGCAACCAGGCGCGGGAGGACTGCGCCGCCCGGCGGCTCGCCGACCTGCTGCGCGAGCTCGCCGGCGCCGCCGAGGTCGCGCTGGTCCAGCGCGCCATCCGTCGCGGTGGCCTCGACTTCACGCTCGCGTTGCCGGCCGCGCGGCGGATCCGTCGCGCGCTCAAGCGATCGCTGCGCGAGCAGAAGGCCAGCGAGGCCGAGGTCGAGACGCTGCGCGGCCTGGCCGCGGCCGGCTGGGAGTCGCTGCTCGACGCCCTCGCCCGCTCGCTCGCCCTCGACGGCGACGAGGAGGTGCTCACCGACGTCGCCCTCGACGCGCCCTCCGAGGGCTCCGGGGCCCGCCTGGCCCGCGTGCGGGCCCTGCTCAACCCGAGCGAGCCGATGCCCGACCTCGAGACGCTCGCGCGGGCCGGCGAGCCCTCGGCGTTGAGCCGGCGGATCGGCCGCTTCGTCCTCCTGCAGCGGATCGGCACCGGCGCCATGGGCGTCGTCTACGCCGCGTACGACGACCGCCTCGATCGCAAGGTCGCGATCAAGGTCCTGCGCCCGCAGGATCCCAAGCACAGCGCCCGGGCCCAGCTCCGCCTGCTGCGCGAGGCCCAGGCGATGGCCCGCCTGTCGCACCCCAACGTCGTCGTCGTCCACGAGGTCGGCACCGACGGCGCCGATGTCTACGTCGCCATGGAGTTCATTCGTGGCATGACCGTTCAGACATGGCTCTCGAGCAAGTCGCGGACCTGGCAGGAGGTCGTCGACGTGTTCGTGCAGGCCGGCCGCGGGCTGGCCGCCGCGCACGCCGTCGGCCTGGTGCACCGCGACTTCAAGCCGAGCAACGTCATGATCGGCGAGGACGGCCGGGCGCGCGTCCTCGACTTCGGCCTGTGCCAGACCGGCGAGGACGCCAGCGGCGAGCACACCCGCGTGACCGGCTCGCTGAGCCGCGATCGCAACGCCGTCTCGGCCAAGGTCACCCAGGGCGGCGAGGTCGTCGGCACGCCGGCGTACATGCCCCCGGAGCAGTTCAGCGGCCGGATCGTCGGCCCCGCCTCCGATCAGTTCGCCTTCTGCGTCTCGCTGTACGAGGCGCTCTACAATCAATTGCCGTTCCCCGGCGACACCGTGCACGAGCTGGCCCACGCGGTCGCGCGCGGCGAGGTGCGCGACCCGCCGCGGCTGACGCGTGTGCCGGCGTGGGTCCACAACGTCGTCCTGCGCGGGCTCCGACCTGACTCGAAGGACAGGTTCTCCGGCCTCGAGGCCCTGCTGCGCGCCCTCGATCGCAACCGGGCGCTCGGCCGCCGCACCTACGTCGGCGCGCTGGCCTTCGCCTGCGTCGCCGCCGTCGGCGGCTTCTACGCCGCCAAGACCCAGGAGCCGCGCGTCGACCCGTGCAGCCACGGCAGCGCCGAGATCCACGGCGTGTGGGACGGCGACAAGCGGCGGGCCGCCGAGCAGGCGTTCGTCGCCGCCGGGCCGGCCTTCATCAACGAGGTGTGGCCGCAGGTCAACGAGCGCCTCGACCTCTACATGAACGAGTGGTCGCGCGTGCACGCCGACGCGTGCGAGGCCCGGCGCCGCGGCGAGCAGTCGGACGAGCTCGTCGACCGGCGCATGGCCTGCCTGGGCCAGCGCAAGGCCGCGCTGGCCGAGGCCGGCGCCTTGCTCGCGGAGCGCGACCCGACCGTCGCCGTGCACGCGATGGAGCTCACCTACAAGCTGCCCTCCATCGGCCGCTGCAGTGACCTCGCCGCGCTGCAGGCCGAGGTCCCGCCGCCCGACGACCCCGACGTCAAGCGCCGCGTCGACGACGTCGAGGAGGGCCTCACCCGCGTCGTCAGCCTCGAGCACATCGGCCGCACCTCGCAGGCCACCGAGCTCGCCGACCAGCTGCTCGCCGAGGCCAAGACCATCGACTACAAGCCGCTGCTTGCGCGCGCCCTGCTGCACCGCGGCCGGCTCTCGCTCAACCGCACCGCCATGGTCGAGCCGCAGTTCGAGATGCTGCAGGCCGCGCTGCACACCGCCCTCGCCGCGCGCGTCGACGAGGTCGCCGCCGAGGCCATGGCGCACATGTTGTTCGTGCGCGGCCGCCTGCCCGGCGGGGCCGCGCGCGCGCTCGAGGACCTCGGCCACTACAGCGCCTTCATCGCCCGCCTGTCCAACCCGGGCCACCTGCAAGGCCTGCTGCTCAACAACGCCGCGGTCGTCACCTTCGCCAGCGGCGACGTCGAGGGCGCGCGCAAGCTCTACGCCGAGGCCCTCGCGGTCAAGCGGGCGAGCAACGCCGCCCAGCTCGAGATCGCCTACCACCTCACCAACCTGGCGATCCTCGAGGAGGACGTCGATACGCGGGCCCACGACATGAGCGAGGCCGTGCGGATCTTCGAGCGCGAGCTGGGCCCGGCCCACCCGCAGACGATCGAGGCGCGCATCACCGCCAGCCTCTACAACCGCAACCCCGAGGCCGCGCGCCGGATCTTGCGGCCGGGCTGCGACGCGCTGGTCCGCTTCTCGCCCGGCGATCCGGTGCCACGCGCCCGCTGCCTGGCCGTGCTCGGCTATCACGCCAGCGAGGCCGGCGACTCCGACGAGTCGGGCCAGGTCCTGCGGCAAGCCGCCTCGCTCCTCGCCAGCGAGCGCTTCGACGGCGACTTGATCCGCGGCGTCGACGTCGCGCTGATCCGCGGCTTCGCCGGGCTCGAGGGCGGCGATCACGAGCTGGCGGTCGAGGAGCTGCGGCACACGCTCGCCGACAGCCAGGGTGACTCGTGGTGGCGCCAGCGCGAGGCCGCCGAGCTCCAGTTGGTGCTCGGCCTGCACCTGCGAGCGCTCGGCGATCGGGCCGGCGCCGCCGAGGCCCTCCGGGCCGCCGTCGACGGCCTGGTCGCCGCCAAGGCGACCGCCCGCGACGTCCTCGTCGATCAGCGCCTCGCTCGCGCCCGCGTCGTGCTCGCCGAGGTGTTGCTCGCCGACCCGCGACCGGCCGAAGAGGACCTCGATCAAGCCGGCTCGCTCCTCACCGACGCGATGCGCTGGTACCTCGAGGGCGGCGACGAATACGCGTGGCGACTGGCCGAGATCCGCGCCCTCGACGGCGTGCTCGCCCAGCGTCGCAGCGACCGCCGCGCAGAGCCTTGAGAACACCGGCCTACGCGGCGAGTGTGGGCGCGGATCACATCCACCCTCTGCTCGAGCTTGAAAGCTCCCCGACACTGCATAGAGAGGTGGTGGAGGGATAGTTGTGAAATCAAGAAACTGTCATGGAATCTGCGCTGCGACGGCCTTTTGCGGACTGCTCGCCGCCTGTGACATTGATAAGACATTGATAACTGACGACCCTGGTGTCATCAATCCGCGAATCGGCGAGAAGGGCTCGAGCTGCCCGATCTGGCAGTGCGGATTCAATGCCGCGGAGGTGTTCGGCAGCTCGATCCACGAGCTCCACCTCGGCGGCCAGGCCAACGCGGCCGGCCTGCGGATCCTGAAGGTCGTGCCCGGCCCCGCCGCCGCGGCGGGCGGCCACGTGCGGCTCGACGTCGCCGGCGACGCCCTCGTCCTCCGCGACGCCAAGGGCGCCGTCGTCGCCGCCGGCGAGGCGCTGGTGGGCACCCGTATCGTCCTCGCCAAGAAGGGTCAACCGTACGCGACCGTCATGATCGCCTCCCACGATCGCGTCACGCGCTGGACCGAGGGTTCTCCCGAGGCCGACGCGTACGGGCTCGTGTATGTCGACGGTAACCACATCGAGCGGAATGTTTGCACCGGGTATCATGATTCACCGCGGGCCCCGATCGCGCTGGTCCTCGGCGGCGAGACCTACGACCTCGACGCCAAGGAGGTGCGGCCCGACGCCCAAGGGTGGTTCAGCATCGCCTGCGCCGGCTCGGCCGCGGCCAAGCTGTCGCTGCTGGGCTACGGTCCCCAGAGCAGCCACACCACCCCCGACCAGCGCCAGGCCACCCTCAAGATGATCACCGCCGATTATTGCGGGGACGGTCACAGCTACACCGAGAACGGCACTCCCATCCAGTGGGAGAATGTCCAGGGGACGGTGGGCCTCACCGCCGAACCGGCCGCGATCGAGGCCGTGTGGACGGCCGCGGGCGCGCTGTGCGTCGATCAGACGCGCATTGCTGACACCGAGATCGAATGTCAGTTGCCGCGCTGCGGCGCCTACGATCTGTCCGACGGCGAGTGGATCACCTATGTCCCGATGGTCCAGTGACTTGCCAGCGGCGCGGGGATTTGGCACACGCATCGGGGCGTGGATGCCCTCTTCCCCTGCCTCGCAGCCCCCGACGGCCGCACCGTCCTCACCGTCGACGACGTCTCGCTCACCGACCGCCAGCTCCTCGCCGCCGCGCGCCGCCACGCCGACGTGCTCGCGCGCATGGGCGTCCAGCCCGGCGACCGCGTCAGTGTGTGGACCCAGCCGGACCTGCGCACCGTCGTCGCGCTGGTCGGCGGGGCGCTCGCCGGCGTCGTCACCGTCCCTCTGAACCCCCGGCTCGGCGAGCGCGAGGTCGCCCACATCGCCGCCGACGCCGCCCCCCGCTGCTGCTTCGCCGCCCGCCCCGACGAGCGCGCCGAGGGCCCCCTCGGTCCTTCGATACAGGTCCTCCTGGACATGTCCGAACCGACATGTCCAAAGGAACCTCCGCCGATCCCGCCGGCCGACGCCCGCCCGCTCCTGCTGATCTACACCTCGGGCACCACCGGCGCGCCCAAGGGCGCCGTGCTGACCGCCGCCGGCGTGGCCGCCAACCTCGACGGCCTGGCGCGCGCGTGGGCCTGGACCGCCGCCGACACCGTCGTCCACGCCCTGCCGCTGTTCCACGTCCACGGCCTCGTGCTCGGCCTGTTCGGCAGCCTGCGCGTCGGCGGCCGCCTCCACTGGCTGCCGCGCTTCGAGCCCGCCGAGCTGGCCGCGGCCGTGCGCGGCGCCATCCTGTTCGCGGTCCCCACCATGTACGTCCGCCTCGCCGAGCTCGCGGAGCGCGATCCCGGCGTCGCCGCCGACCTCGCGGCCGCGCGACTCTTGATCTCCGGCTCCGCCGCCCTGTCGGCGCGCGAGCACCGGCGGATCGCCGCTCTCACCGGCCGCGGCGTCTACGAGCGCTACGGCCTCACCGAGACCCTCATCGTGTGCGCCGTTCCGACCGCGGGCCCGCCGCGCCCCGGCCTGGTCGGCCCGCCCCTCCCGGGCGTCGAGGTCCGGCTCGTCGACGATCAGCGGCGCCCGCTCGACGTCGCCGACGACGCCACTCTCGGCGAGATCGCCGTGCGCGGCCCCAGCGTGTTCGCCGGCTACCTCGGCCGCCCCGACGCCACCGCCGCCGTGCGCGACGACGAAGGCTGGTTCTACACCGGCGACCTCGCCACCCGCACCGCCGACGGCGCCTACCGGATCGTCGGGCGCCGCGCCACCGACTTGATCAAGAGCGGCGGCTTCAAGATCGGCGCCGGCGAGATCGAGACCTGTCTCCTCGAGCACCCCGACGTCGCCGAGGTCGCGGTCCTCGGCGTCGCCGACGACGACCTCGGCGAACGGATCGTCGCCTTCGTCGTCGCCCGCGATCCGGCGCGCCCTCCGCTCGCGCAGCAGCTCGTCGATCACGTGGCCGGGGCGCTCGCCCCGCACAAGCGCCCACGCGACGTCCGCTTCGTCGAAGCCCTGCCCCGCAACGCCATGGGCAAGGTGATCAAGGCCGCCCTCAGCCCTCCCTGAGGCACCCGACCTCGCGCGCCGTCGCCTCGACCACCGCCCCGTGCTGCGCGGCGATGTGGCGGTGCATCATCGCGTTGTACCCGCGCGCGTGCCCGACCACCACCTCGTCGACCCCGCACGCGCCGACGTTGCGGTAGTCGATCTCGTACTGGGCCCGCAGCCGCTCGGCGAGGCGCGCGTGACACGGCCGCGGCTGCTCGTACGACTCGAGCGCCAGCACGCCTCGAGCGAGATCGAGCGCCGCATCGAGCGCGCCCTCGTCCTCTGCGTCGGTGACGCTCATCGTCGTCCGGGCCGATCGCGCCGCAGAGCAACGAGGCGGCGCAGACCTCGTCCACGCCGCCTCCGGTTCGGCCTCGTCCTGCGCCGCCACCTCCCCGTGGGGTGCGCAATTGATCGCCGTCGTTCCCATCATCAAGCACAGGGCAGTCGCCCCGATTCGCCGCAGCGCATGGGCTCGCATCGCACGTCCTCCGCACGCCGAGACAACCGCACCTCGTCGCGGTTCCCGCCCGTCTGCACCCGAACATCGGGACGGCCGCCGCGCGGCGAGCGACCTCGGCGGCTGGCTCACCGCCGACCCTGCCGGCGTTCTCCCGCGAGCCGATGGCGCCGTGCACCATCACCGTGTTCTTATGGACATGTCTGAACGGACATATCCCGAGCGACATGCCCGTTCAGACATGCCCGATCGTGCAGCTCACCGTTGCTGCGGCGCGCCGAAGCGCAGCCGGAGCGCCTGGGCGCGGAACTCGAACAGCTCGCGCAGCCGCGGGCGCACGAACAGCGCGTCGGCGACCCGGCCGATCGGGCCGAGCGGCGGGCGGTAGTAGACCGTGTCGTCGATCTGCGTGCCCCCGTCCTCGCGCGGCGTGAAGCGGTGCTCGTGCCACCACACCGCGAACGGCCCGCGCGTCTGCACGTCGACGAAGCGGCGCTCCGGCTCGACCAGCTCGAATTCCGCGGTCCAGCGGACGCGCACCGGCCCGATCGCGATCGTCGATTCGATGTGGCGCCCGGGCTCGACCACCAGCGGACGCGGCGTCAGCACCGTCATCGCGGCCGCCCGCGGCGTCATCACCCCGAGGTTCTCCGCGCGCGCGAAGAACCCGAACACCGCGGCCAGCGGCGCCGCCACCACGGTCGACTGGCGCAGCACCGTCGTCGGCGGCCGGCGGCCGGCCAGGTACGGGTCGGGCGGCGTCAGCTCGGGCGGGGCGAATTGCGGGCGGTAACGGCTGCCGAACAGATCCTCGAGCGCGGCCGGCAGCGTGGGGAATTGGAACTGGAACCCGAGCGCCAGCGTGCGCGCCGGCACGGCCCGCTGGCTGGCGACCAGGGCCTCGGCCGCCTCGCCGCGTGCGATCCGCAGCGCCAGGCGAGGCACCGGCAGGCGCGCCTTGCGTCCGAGCGACTCCGCCAGCGCCAGCGAAAAAGCCGCGTTGGTGACCGGCTGGGGCGCCACCGCCAGCACCGGCCCGGTGTAGCGCGCGTCGGTCACCGCCGTCGTCAGCAGCTCGACCAGGTCGTGGAGGTGGATCCACGGGAACCACTGTTCGCCCGACCCGAGCGGCCCGCCCAGGCCGGCGCGGAAGATCGGCAGCAGCGCCTCGAGCACCCCGCCGCCGAGCCCGAGCACCAGCCCGATCCGCGGCGTGCACACCCGGACGCCGTGGGCCTCGGCGCCGCGGGCCGCCGCCTCCCAGGCCTGGCACATCTTGCCGAGGAAGTCGTCGGCCGGGCGGCTGGTCTCCTCGAGCTCCTCCTCGCCGCGGTCGCCGTAGTAGCCGACCGCCGACGCCGACACCAGCACGCGCGGCCGCGGTTCGGCCGCCGCCAGCGCCCGCACCAGCGTCTCGGTGAGCTTCACGCGGCTGTCCCAAAGTTCACGTTTGCGCGCCGCCGTCCACCGCCCGACCCCGACCGACTCGCCCGCCAGGTGGACCACCGCGTCGCAGCCGGCCAGCGCCCGCACCAGCGCCGTCTCGTCGCCCGCGGCCGCCAGCTCGACCTCGGCCCCGAGCAGGTCCATCGCCCGTCCCGGCGAGCGCACCCAGGCGCGCACGTGATGGCCGTCTCGCAGCAATCGGAGGACCAGCGCCCGTCCGACGAACCCCGTCGCGCCCGTGACCAGGATCTGCATGTGTCCCCCGCTCGTCGGGCGGCAACTGTGGCACACGCCCGCTCTCCGTCAAGCGCTGCCCCTACCCCGCCCCGGGCCGCTTCCGATATCCTCCCCCCGCATGACGCCGCAGCACGATCCCGGCCAGGCCCGTCCCTTCCGCGTAATGAAGTTCGGCGGCAGCTCGGTGGGCGCGGCCGACCGCCTGTTCCAGGCCCTCGACCTCATCGCCCGCGAGCGCCAGGCCGGCCCGGTCGCCGTCGTCGTCTCGGCCATGGCCGACACCACCGACCGCCTGATCGCCGCCGTCGACGCCGCGGCCGCCGGCCTGGCCGCCGACCCCCACGTCGACGCCATCGAGGCGCTCGTGGTCGGCGTCGCACGTGACCTCACGGACAGGCTCCAACGCGCAGGTCTCCTGGTACATGTCCCTGAGGACCTGTCCCCCGCGATCGCCGAGCTGATGCGCCCGCTGCGGCAGCTGCTGCTCGGCGTCGGCCTCGTCCGCGAGCGCACCCTGCAGACCCGCGACCTCGCGCTGTCGTTCGGCGAGCGGGCCAGCGTCCTGGTCGTGCGCGCCCTGCTGGTCGCGCGCGGCGTCGACGCCGTCGCCGTCGACGCGCGCGACTGGACCGTCACCGACGACCGCTTCGGCCAGGCCACCCCCGACCTCGGCGCCTCGGCCCTGCAGCTCGGCGACCTCTCGGCCGCCTGGAGCGGCGCCGTCAGCGTGCACACCGGCTTCCTCGGGCGCACCCGCGACGGCCGCACCACCACGCTCGGCCGCAACGGCTCCGACTACACCGCGGCCCTGCTGGCCCAGATCCTCGGCGCTGCCGAGCTGCAGATCTGGACCGACGTCTCCGGGGTCATGACCGCCGACCCCGACCTCGTGCTCGAGGCCTACCCGGTCGCGCACCTCAGCCAGGCCGAGGCGCTCGAGCTCGGCGACCTCGGCATGATCCTCCACCCGCGCACCATGGCCCCGCTGATCGAGGCCCGGATCCCGCTGCGCGTCCGCAACACCGCGCGGCCCGCCGATCCCGGCACCCTCATCGACGTCGTCGGCACCCGCGACGAGCGCCACCCGGTGTGCGTCGTCTCGACCGAGGACCTCGCGCTGCTCGACCTCGAGACCCGCCGCCGCCTCGGCCACGAGCGGATCGGCGAGCGCGCCCTGCGGGCCCTCGCCAACGCCGGCGTGCCCGTGTGGGTCGGCACCGCCGCCCCGCGCGATCGGGCGTTCGCCGTCGCCGTCGCGCGCCAGGACGCCGCGCGGGCCGAGGCCGCCCTCAGCGCCGAGTTCGGGCGCACCACCGAGGGCGAGCCGGTCGAGCTCGCCCCGATCCGCGTGCGCCAGCCCGTCACCCTGCTCACCCTCGTCGGCGAGGCCATGGGGCGCACGCCCAACGTCGCCGGCCGGTTCTTCGGCGCCCTCGGCCAGATCGGCGTGCTCGTCCGCGCCAGCGCCCAGGGGGCCGGCGAGCGCTCGATCAGCGCCGTCATCGACGGCGAGGACACCGCCACCGCCGTGCGCACCGTCCACGCCGCCTTCAACCTCGCCGCCCAGGAGGTCAACCTCCTCGTCCTCGGCAAGGGCACCGTCGGCCGCGAGCTCCTGGCCCAGATCGCCGCCCAGCAGCAGGCGCTCGCCAGCAACCAGGACGTCTTCATCAAACTCGCCGGCGTCGTCGACAGCAAGCGCGCCGTCTTCGATCCCGCCGGGATCCCGGCCGCGCAGTGGGACGTCCGCCTGCAGGAGTCACATGTCCCTCCGGACATCCCCGCCCTGCTCGAGCGCCTGCGCCGCCTGCCCGTGCCGATCCTCGTCGACTGCACCGCCGAGGACACCAGCGCCGTCTACGAGGCCGCGCTCGCCTGCGGGATCCACGTCGTCGGCGCCAACAAGCGCCCGCTCGCCGCCGCCTGGCCCATTCGACAGGGCCTCATGGACATGGCCCGAAAGCGGCATCGGCGCTGGGAGTACGAGACCACCGTCGGCGCCAGCCTCCCGGTCATCGACACCCTCAAGGGCCTCGTGCGCACCGGCGACGCCATCCTGCGCATCGAGGGCAGCTTCTCCGGCACCCTCGGCTACCTCGCCGGCGAGCTGTCGCGCGGCGTCCCGCTGTCGCACGCCGTCCGCGACGCCCGCGCCCGCGGCTACACCGAGCCGCACCCGCGCGACGACCTCTCCGGCCTCGACGTCGCGCGCAAGGCCCTGATCCTCGCGCGCGAGCTCGGCATGGAGCTCGACCTCGACGCCGTGGCGATCGAGCCGTTCGCCCCGCCCGAGGCGCTCGGCCACGACGACCTCGAGCGGTTCTTCCTCGCCCTCGCCGAGCAGGACGCCGCCGTCGCCGCCCGCATCGAGCGCATGCGCCAGGCCGGCCGCGTCCTGCGCTACCTGGCCCAGATCGACCCGTCGGCCCCTGCGGGCGTCCCCGCCGTGCGCGTCGGTCCCGTCGAGGTCGAGCCCGATCACCCCGCCGCGCGCCTGCGCGGCACCGAGGCCTTCGTCGCCTTCACCACCGACCGCCACCGCGCCTATCCGCTGCTCGTCCAGGGCGCAGGGGCCGGCGGCGCCGTCACGGCGGCCGGCGTGCTGACCGACATCCTCAAGATCGCCATGTCGCTGCGCGGCCGCTGACGCGCTACCTTCGGGGTCACGTGGCCAACCTCGGCTACATCCAGGTCGTCCGCCACTGCAACCACTTCTGCGGGTTTTGCAGCAACCCGGCCACGCCCTACGTGCACACCCTCGAGTCGATGCAGGCGCTGGTCGACGACCTCGTCGCGCGCGACTACTTCGGCGTCATCCTCACCGGGGGCGAGCCCACGCTCCACCCCGAGCTGCCGGCGATCGCCGCCTACGCCAGCGGTCGCGGCCTCGACGTCCGCGTCATCACCAACGGCACTCGCCTCGCCGATCCCGCGTTCGCGCGCGCCCTCGCCGACGCCGGCGTGCGCCGCGTCCACGTCTCGATCTACTCCGTCCTGCCCGACGTCGAGGCCCGCCTGCGCGGCGCCCCCGGCACCCTCGACAGGGCCTTCGCCGCCCTCGATCGCGCCCACGAGGTCGGCATCGACGTCCACGTCAACTGCGTCATCAACCGCCTCAACGCCGACCACCTCGACCGCAACATCCGCCACTTCCTCGCCCACCACCCGTACGTGCGCCACTTCGTGTGGAACAACCTCGACCCGTCGATGGGCCGCGCCGAGGTCAACCAGGCCGAGTTCGTCCCGCGCCTGGAGCAGTTCGAGCTGTCGCTCCTGCGGGCCATGCGGCTGCTCCACGCCGGCGGCCGCACCTTCCGCGTCGAGAAGGTCCCCCTGTGCTACATGGGCGAGTTCGCGTGGGCCAGCACCGAGACGCGCAAGATCGTCAAGGGCGAGGAGCGCGTCGTCCACTTCCTCGACGACAAGCAGACCGTGCGCCAGACCGCCTGGGGCCACCTCTATGCGCCCGCCTGCGGCGCCTGTCGCCTGCGCCCGATCTGCGGCGGCCTGTTCGACCGCGGCGGCGCCTACGACCCCGCCGAGCTCGCGCCGCAGTTCGTCGACCCCGAGCCGATCGTGCGCGCGATCCTCGACGACCCCAGCGATCCGACCGTCTCCGATCGCACCCTCTCCTCGTGGCGCGACGAGTTCCGCCGCCACGGGGCCGCCCGCACCGCCGTCTCGGCCGGCGACGAGCCGACCCCGCCGCGCGCCCCCGAGGCCCCGCCCGTGGGCCAAATCACCGTCGAGGGCGTGCGCCTGTACCAGGCCCGCCGCCGCGCCGAGGCCCGCAAGGCCGACGCCCTCGGCGTGCGCCAGGAGCCCGGCCGCGACGACGACGGCACCTGACCGATCGAGCATGGCCGTTCATCCATGGCCCATTCGCCATGTCTCGAAGCACATGGCCATCAAGCCATGCACTTCAGGACAGACACCCCCTCGCCCTCACGCCCGCCGCGAGCGGCGCCGCAGCGGCAGCAGCACGGCCGCCAGCAGCAGCCACGACGCGCGCGGCCGGTCCTGCGCGCGGCAGTTGCAGCCGTCGTCCTCGCCGGTGCCCGGCTGGCCGGTGTCGGTGCCGGGGCCCAGGGTGGTCACGGTCGTGGCCGACCCCGCGCTCGGGTCGACGTCGCCGGAGTCGTCGTCGCCGCTCGCGCCGGTCGTCGGCTCGCCGGTCGGATCGGGCTCGCCGGTCGACTCGCCGCCGGTCGGGTCGGGCTCGCCGCTGGTGGCTCCCTCCTTCGGCATCACCGTGACCGCGATCGTCTGGCTGGTCGCGTTGCCGTAGGCGTCCATCACCTCGAGCTTGAACGAGTAGGTGCCCGGGGGCGGCTTGGTGACCTGGACGAAGTCCCACGGGCCCTCGATCGGGCGCCACGCCGGGAAGTCGTCGTTGCACACCTGGTTGGTGCAGCGCGAGTAGCCCTTCTCGGCGAGGTCGGGCGGCAGCCCGTCGAGCCAGGTCCACTTGACCCCGATCATGTTCTTGTCGTCGCTGATGTCGGCCGTGACCAGGAACGACTCGCCCTGCATGAACACGCTGCCGTCGGCCGGCGAGATGCTCAGGATCTCCGGCGCGACCGTGTCGGCCTCGCGCGGCCCGAACACCCCGAGCAGCTCGGCGTGCGAGTTCTGCTGCTCGCCCTGGCCTTGCGGACAGTAGAGCTCGTGCACGTACGTGCACTGGGTGACCCCGCTGCCGGTCGCGTGCGAGATGTCCATGCACTCGTTGCGGAACGCGCTGCCGCCGGCGACGAACGGGTACATCAGGTCGGCCTGCACGTCGGTGTGCTCGAGGCCCCAGTTGTGAGCGGTCTCCTGCGCGGCCACCTCCGCGGTCACGCCGACGCAGCTGTCGGGGAACGACAGCGACACGTGGTTGCGCTTGGCCCCGTCGCAGGCGACGTTGGCGATCCCGCACACGCCGCCGCCCTGGCCCGCGTTCTGCGACGACCCGCCGATGACCGCCATCGTGTACGGCAGGTAGTCCGGCGGGCGGTTGGTCGTCAGCACCAGGTTGAACGCCGCGTAGTAGTTCTGCAGCTCCTGGAGCACCACCGCCTTGGTGTTCTCGCCGCCGGGGGGCTTCGGGAAGACCGTCTCCTTGGACACCAGCGGCGAGCAGTTGAGCGCCGCGTTGGCGTTCTGCGGCGAGAACCCGTTGCACTTCGGACGCAGCGTCACGCCGTCCATCGCCAGGTAGAGGATCCCCGCCGTCGGCTCGTTGTCGAGCGCGGGCAACGGCAGCCCCTGCTGCTCCAGCACGCTCCGCGCCATGCTCTCGCCGTCGTAGACCAGGTTGCCGTCGCGCAGCGGCGCCGCCAGCGTGGGGTCGTAGGGCCCGCCGAACACCGCTTCGAAGTACGTGCGCGGCCCGTCGTCGGGGGCCAGAGCCCAGGGCGTACCGGCCGAGATCGGCGCTCCCGGCACGATCCGGGGCGGCGCCGTGGCCGCCTCGTCGAGCGTGAGCGACGCGAGCGCGAGCGACAGACCAACAAGCGAAGTCAGCATGGTCGCACGCTACCCGGCGGCGATGCGGCCGTAAAGCCCCGCCCTCGCCTCCTCCTCGCCCGCAGCACGCCCGGCTTCTCAGCGCGATCGCAGGCGGGTACCCTTGTGCGGGGACCTGGTGCTCCCCGGCACCTCGCAGCGCTTCGGGCCAAACCATCCTGTGACAGCCTCCGATCTTCACGCCACGCCTGCGGTCCTGGTCGTCACCCGCGACCCGGCCGTCCTCGACGACCTCCACAGCCTCCTGCGCGCCCGCGGCCGCCCCGTCGTGCACATCAGCGATCTCGCCACCGGTTACGACCGGGCGCGGATCGGCCTCACGATCCTGGACACCTGCGACCTCGTCGGCGTCGAGGCGGCCCTGGCCGAGCTGCCGCGGCCGATCCTCGCCGTCACCGACGACGACAGCCGCGCCGAGGCCCTGGTCGGCGCCGGGGCCAGCGACTTCGTGGTCCTCCCGTGCAGCCGCGCCGTCCTGTCGGCCCGGATCGCCGCCGCGCTCAGGCTGCGCGAGCGCGTGCCCGGCCACTCACCTGCCCTTTCGGACAGCCAGGGCTCGCTCCAGACCCTCATCGCCAACCTGCCCGGCGTGGTCTACCGCTGCCTCAACGACGTCGACTGGACCATGCTGTTCGTCAGCGAGGGCTGCTACGACCTCACCGGCTACGCGCCCGAGGAGTTCACCTCCGGCCGGGTCCACTTCATCGGCCTCGTCCACCACGAGGACCGCGACCGCGTGCGCGCCCAGATCGACCAGGCCGTCGCCGAGCGCCGCCCCTTCCGCGTCACCTACCGCCTGCACACCGCGGCCGGCGCTTGCAAGTGGCTGTGGGCCCAGGGCCAGGGGGTCTTCGACGACAACAACCTGATCGCGCTCGAGGGCGTCATCACCGACCTGTCCGAGCTGCGCCAGACCAAGCTCGAGCTCGAGGAGCGCGAGGTCCTGCTCGAGACCCTGCTCGCCGTCACCGAGACCGCCTACATCCTGTGCGACGAGCACGGCGCCGTCGACTACGCCAACCTGGCCGCGCAGACATGGCTCAAGTTACCTGACAGCCGCCTGGTCGGCGCCCGCTTCGCCGACCTCCTCACCGCCCTCCCCAACGAGCTGCGCGAGGCCGTCGGTCGCGGCCGCGACTCGATCTTCACCGTCGACCACCAGGGCGGCGACTTCGAGGCCTACCACCTCGTCATGCGCAACGTGCAGATCAGCGGCCGCCCGCACACCGCCTACGCCTTCAAGCGCCTGACCCGCGAGCTCGCGCGCCAGGAGGTCGAGGTGTGGAAGAAGGTCATCCGCCTGATCGCCCACGAGATCAACAACACCCTCGCCCCGATCTCGTCGCTGCTGCACTCCGCGCGCCTGATCAACGCCGCCGAGGCCCGCGACGCCCGCCTCGACCGCATCATCGACACCATCTCCGAGCGCAGCAAGCACCTCGGCGAGTTCCTCAAGGGCTACACCCAGTTCGCCCGCCTGCCGCGCCCGCGGCTCGAGAGCACCAAGTGGCGCAGCCTCATCGACCGGCTCGACGAGCTGGTCCAGTTCAAGATCGACGCCGCGCCCGAGGACCTCAACACCGTCAACGCCGTCGACCGCAGCCAGATCGAGCAGGCCCTCATCAACCTGCTCAAGAACGCCGTCGAGGCCGGCGGCCCGCCCGAGGAGGTCACCCTGCGCCTCCGCGCCCACCGCGAGGGCGACGAGATCCAGGTCCTCGACCGCGGCCCCGGCATCCCGCCCGAGCTCCTGCCCAAGGTCCTGCTGCCGTTCTACTCGACCAAGCGCACCGGCACCGGCCTCGGCCTGCCGCTGTGCCGCGAGATCATCGACGCCCACGGCGGCAACCTCCGCATCGAGGCCCGCGAGGGCGGCGGCACCGCCGTCATCCTGTGGTTGCCGCGCCTCGCCGCGGCCTGACCTTCGGGTCATGTGCGAACGGACATGCGCTCAGGGCCTTCGCCGCGGCCTCCGCCGCGAGCTCGTCCGGGACGTCGCTTGCGATCGGCGCCCCGCCACGCCAGCATGAGCTCCACTGCGGCCAGCACCCGTCGACGATTCGCGCGCCTCAGAACCCGATCTTGCGCATCACGAAGCGCGGCAGCCAGCGGATCACCAGCATCACCCAGCGCCAGATCGACGGCGTGTAGACGACCGGCAGCCCGCCGTCGATGGCCCGCAGCACCTGCTGCGCCACCGCCTCGGGCTCGCCGGCGAACGGCGGCGGCTTCAGTCCCGCGGTCATCCCCGTCTTCACGAACCCGGGCTTGACGCACACCGTCTTCAGGCCCTGCGCGCAGAACTTGTGGTCGAGCCCCTCGAGGTAGCGCGACAGCCCGGCCTTGGCCGCCCCGTACAGCACCACCGGCTTGCGTCCGCGCTCGCCGGCCACCGACGAGAACACGCACAGCGTCCCGCCGCCGCGCCCCAGCAGGCGCTTGCGCGCGTGCTCGCAGAAGATCACCGTCCCGGTGAAGTCGACCGCCAGCACCTGCTCCGCCAGCGCCGTGTCGGCCTCCATCGCCTCCTGCGTGGCGAACAGCCCGGCCGTCACCACCACGGTGTCGAACCCGCCGAGGGCCGCCTCTGCTGCGTCGAGCGCCGCCGGGAAGCTCGCCGACGACGCCAGGTCACACGCGTGCGTCCCGACCGGCGCGTGCTGCGGGTGGCGGGCCGCGAGGTCGGCCGCGCTGCGCTGCAGCTCCTCCGGATCGCGGCCGAGCAGGAACAGCTGGTCGCCGCGCTCCGCCATGCGTCGCGCCAGCGCGCGCCCCATCCCTCTCGTCGCTCCGAGCAGCACCACTCGCATGCCCCGGCAGGCTAGTGCCGCCCCCGCAGCAATTCAACCCGCCCGCGGCTTTCTCCGCCGCGCCGAGCGGCCCCGCGATCCCCGTGCCGGGCCCAGCCTGCCCGAGGCGGCGCGACGAGGGTCGCCGAGCCCGCCCCCGCCGGCCGCGAGGGGGACCTCGTCGAAGATCGCAGCCTGCGCCGACGAGATCCTGCGCGCCCCGGCGAGCGCGCCTTCGCGGCCGGCAGGTCGACGCCGGACGCCGCCCGGGCCCAGAGTATCCGCGCCCCGGGGGTTCAAGGGCATGCTCGATCGAACATGTCCATACGATCATGACCGAATGGACATGTTTCTTCATGCATGCCTCAAGCCACATGGCGAAAAGGACATGCCCGCATGGACATGTCCTTCGGGCAACTCAGCGCGGATCGCCGAACAGCCGCACCGACTGGGCCGAGCGGATCGTCCGCTGCGGGTCGATGCGGTCGCGGACCGCCAGGAACCGCGGCAGGCGCGGGTCCATGGCCGCGTAGTGCTCCGGGCGGGTGAACGCGTCCTTCGACAGGTAGATGCGCCCGCCCTCCGCGATCACCAGCTCGTTGAGCGCGTCGATGAGCTGCTGCGTGTCGTCGCGGACGGCGAAGTCGACCGCGATCGAGATGCCGGGGCGGAGGAAGCTGAGCATCCCCTGCCCCTCCGCGGCTGCGTCCTTGATCACGCACAGGAACGAGGCCCCGCCGCGGCGGGTCAGCAGGTCGAGGAAGCGGCGGGCCGCGCCCTGGCCGGCCTCGTCGGGCAGCACGCACTGGTACTGCGTGAAGCCGCGGCGGCCGTAGATCCGGTTCCACTGCAGGATGGCGTCGAGCGGGTAGAAGAAGCTGTCCGGGTGGCACAGCTTCTTCTTCACCCGCGGCACGTGCTTCCAGAACCACATCGTGTTGAACGCCTGCGTCGTCAGCTTCAGGCGCAGCACGAACTCGGGGAACATGAACGGCATCGCCAGCCGGCGCGTGACCGGCAGCGGCTTGCCGCCCGTCTCCTCCGGCGTCGCCCAGCGCCCGCGGTCGAGCAGCCCGCGGCCCATGTGCTTGCCGCGCGACAGGCAGTCGATCCAGCCCACCGTGAACGGCCACGTCTTGCCCGCCTCCTTCAGGCCGGCGATGAATTGATCGATGTCGTCGACCCGCTCGGACTCGCTCCAGATCCACGGCGACGGGATCGCCTGCGTCTGGCATTCGACCTCGAGGATGTGACCTGTGAGTCCCATCCCGCCGACTGTGGCCCAGAACAGCTCGGGGTCGCGCTCGGGTGAACATTCGACCAGGTCGCCCGAGGGCAAGCGCATGCGCAGCGAGCGGACGTGGCGCGAGCCGAAGCACCCGTGGCTGTGATGGCCCTTGCCGTGCACGTCCGACGCCACCATCCCGCCGAGTGTCACGAACTGGGTGCCGGGCGTCGAGCCGATGAACCACCCGCGGCGCAGGAACAGCCGGTTGAACTCCCACAGCGAGAACCCGGCCTCTGCGCGGAGGATGCCGGAGTGGCCGTCCCAGTGGAGGATCCGGTCGGCCATGCGCGTGCCGACCACCTCGCGGCGCGACGGCGGCGGCAGCGACGAGTCGCCGTACGAGCGCCCGAGCCCGCGGCTGAGCACTGCGCCTCGCGTCTCGCGCTCGAGGTCTTCGCCCAGCACCTCGCGCCCGGGCACCGCGAGGTTGCCCCAACCGGCCAGCGTCGGTTCTCCGCGGTCGCTCACGCCCGCCCAGTGTAGAGCAGCGTTCGCCGGTCCGCTATGCTCGCGCCGTGTCCGCGGGCAGCACGGCCAAGATCACGATCGTCAGCGGTTCCAGCCGGCTCGAGGGGCGCGTCCACGCCGTCGTCGCGCTCGCCGCCGACACAGCGACATCTGCCGGCGCCGCCGTCGAGGTCGTCGCGCTGCACGAGCTCTGTCTCCCCGTGATGATATACGGCGATCGCAGCCAGGACGATCTGCCCGCCGTCCACTCGATCCGCCGCAGCGCCGCCTGGGCCGACGGCTTCATCATCTGCACCCCCGAGTACCACGGCAACATGTCGGGTTGCCTCAAGAACTGGTTCGACTTCCTCTACGAGGAGCTCGCCGGCAAGTTCGCCGGCGTCCTCGCCGTCACCGGCGGCGGCGGCGGCGACATGTCGATCACCGCCGTCAAGACCAGCTTCGCCTGGTGCCACGGCTTCACCCTCCCCTACCACGTGGCCGCGCGCGCCCCCGACTTCGACGTCGAGGGCAACCTCGTCAACAACCTCGTCGCCGACCGGATCCGCCGCGTCGCCTACGACGTCGTCCGCTACGCCCCCGTCCTGCGCAGCACCTTCGAGGCCGCCCGCACCCTCGGCCCCGGCGTACAGGCCGGCGTCGCCGGCGCGCACACCTGAAGCCGCGCACGCCACGTGCCTGTCGATGCGGCGACGGCCGCGCGATGTCTCCGGGCATCACGCCCACCGCTCGCCGGCGCCACAATCGTCGTCCCTCGAGGATCGACCCCGCGTAGCCACACGACGACTGCTCGAAGGTCGCCCACGGCTTACGCCCACCGCTCGCCGGCACCACACTCGTCGTCCCGCGAAGAGCGGGGCCCGAGACGCTCGTCGCGGGGCGGGCCGGGCGCGGCGAGAATGGGACGCAGCGAGGGGCCCCGTGCTTGACGCGCAGACGCCGAGCCCCAGTTCTCCCACAGGCCCCGCGCCCCTCGGATCGGCCCGTACGGCTCCCGCATCGCCTCGGCCCTGGACCGCCGCGCCGCGCCGAGTGCGTGTCACAACTCTCGCCGTCAAGCACGTGGCCGCCCCCTCGCGTGATATCGTGCCGGGCGTCATGACCACTGTCCTCGAAGGCGCTCCCGCCGGGCTCGTCGCTGTCGACGTGCAGGCTGCCGCCGTCCAATTCCTCGTCGACGAGGAGCTCTACCCGCTCCCTGCGATCTACGGCGCCGCCTACGTCTTCATCGACCGCTGTTATGTCTTTTTGGACAGGCCCGAGCCCGCCCGCGTGCGCGTCGTCCTGACCGCCAAGTCGGGCGCCGCCGAGCCTGAGGCCCTGCGCGCCCTCATCGGCGAGTTCGCCAACGAGCTGCTCTCGTGCGCCTTCCGCCACCAGATCGCCCAGGACAACCGCGTCCTCATCGAGACTGCCACCATGCAGGCCCTGGCCGGCGCCATGGGTCAGCCCAGCCTCGACGACCTCGCCAAGTTCGACTTCAGCGACCAGGGCTTCGACGATCCGCTCGGGATTGCCATGTCGTGGGAGGAGAAGCACGGCCGCAAGGCGCCCAAGTCCGAGAGCGAGGGTGGCCCGTGACCGACCGCCACGAGCTCCGTTTCTCCCGTCGGCTTTACCACGGCGAGGCCGTCGATCAGGCCGTCAAGGCCTTCGCGCGCTTCGCCAGCTTCGACCTCGAGCAGACCGACGACGACTGGGTCGTGCGCTTCACCCCGAACGATCCTGCCCTGGCCCGGCGTTTGCGCGGCGAGCTCGGCAACCACGCTCTCGGTTTGACCGTCCAGCGCGGAGGCGCCAAGTGAACCTGCCCGTTCAGCCAGCCTCGCTCGTCACCCTGCGCCCGCGGGCCGGGACCCAGGCCTACTTCCGCTGGCGGCCCGTCGGCGATCGCGTCCTCGTCACCAACCTCGAGGGCAACTGGCTGCTGCTCGGCCAGCCCGAGTTCGCCCAGTTCGTCGAGGGACATGTCCCCGAGGACAGCGAGCTCCACGCCCGGCTCAAGGCCGGCAACTTCCTGCGCGCCCACTACGACGTGCGGGCCGCCGCCGAGCGGATCCGGGCCCGCAAGAGCTTCCTCGCCGGCGGCCCGCTGCTGCACATCCTCGTCGTCACCTTGCGCTGCAACGAGACCTGCGTCTACTGCCACGCCTCGCGGGCCAACATGGATCAGGTCCACACGGACATGACCCGAGAGACAGCCGAGCGGGCGATCGACCTCGTGTTCCGCAGCCCGAACCCGTTCGTCACCATCGAGTTTCAGGGCGGCGAGCCGCTCGTCAACTTCGACGTCGTCAAGCACGCCATCGAGTACGCCGTCGACCAGAACCGCGCCCACGGCAAGCGGCTGCAGTTCACCATGGTCTCGAACTTCGCCCTGCTCGACGACGACAAGCTCGAGTACCTGATGCGCCACCGGGTCCAGCTGTGCACCAGCATCGACGGGCCCGAGAAGCTGCACAACGCCCAGCGCAAGCTGCCGACCCAGGACGCCCACCAGCGGGCGATCCGCTGGATCAAGCGGATCAACGAGGCCTACGCCGCCAACGGGCTCGACCCCACCCTCTACCACGTCGAGGCCCTGCTCACGACCACGCGCGAGACCTTGCCGCTGTGGAAGGAGGTCGTCGACACCTACGTCGGCCTCGGCTGCAAGGCCCTGTTCCTGCGCGCCATCGACCCGTTCGGCTTCGCCGATCGGACCCGCCGGCGGCTCGAGTACCCGCGCGCCGACTACATGCAGTTCTACCGCCGCGCGGTCGACTACATGATCGAGCTCAACAAGCAGGGCGTGCAGATCCTCGAGCGCTACGCCAGCATCTTCCTCACCAAGATCCTGCGCGGCGAGGACCCCAACTTCCTCGACCTCCGCAGCCCCTCCGGGGCGGGCATCGGCGCGCTGGCCTACAACTACGACGGCAAGGTGTTCACCTGCGACGAGGGCCGCATGTTGCACGAGATGGGCGACGACACCTTCCTGCTCGGCGACGTGCACGGCAGCAGCTTCCGCGACCTCGTCGGCCACGAGACCGTGCGCGCCATGACCATCGCCTCCAACCTCGACGGCCAGCCCGACTGCGTCCACTGCACCTACCAGCCCTACTGCGGCACGATCCCCAGCTTCAACCACAAGAGCCAGGGCTCGATCTTCGGCCGCATGCGCGAGAGCAACGTCTGCGCCGTGCACAAGGGCATCCAGGACTACCTGTTCGAGAAGCTCGCCGAGGCCGACCCCGCGACCCTGGCGATCTTCGACCGCTGGACCACCGTCCGCAGCCGCGACCACTTCGTCCAGCCCGCGCCCTGAGTCCTGTCCCTTCGCACATGCCCCGGCGAGCATGTCGCCCGGGGCATGCTCTTTAAGTCATGCTCCAGGGCGCATGTCCTTCGAGACACACGCCTCACTCGCACGGCGGCGCCGGCACCGCGCACACCGGCTCGCCCAGATCGTCGTTGCACTCCCACACCCCGCCCTCGCAGCAGCTCGCGCCCTCGACGCACGGCGGGTCGGGCTCGGTCCCCGGCGGGCAGCAGGCCTCGACGGCGCACGTCTCGCCCGGCGCCGCGCACGTCGACTGCCCGCCGTGGTCGTTGCAGGCCCACGCCCCGTCGGCGCAGCAGCTCGCGCCCTCGAAGCACGGCGGCGCCGCGTCCGGGTCGCAGCACGTCGGCCCGCACGCCTCGCCCGGCTCCACGCAGCCCTCGCACGACCACATCCCGCCGGCGCAGCAGGCCGCGTCGGGGCAGTCCGGCGCCGTCACCGGATCGCAGCAGCCCGGCTCGCCCGTCGTCCCCGCGGTCGTCGCCTCCTCGGTCGCGCCCGTCACCGCCTCGGTGGTCGTAGTCGTCGAGGTGACCTCCGCGGTCGTCGTCGGCCCGGTCGTGCTCGCGCTCGCCGTCGTCCCGCCCTCGCTCGCGCCCGTGCTCGTCCCGGACGTCGGCTGCGTCGTGCCCGTCGGTTCGCCCGTGCCGGTGTCCGTCGTGCCGCCCGTCGCCGTCGTCTTGCCGCCGCCGCCGCAGCCCGCCAGCGCCAGCGCCAGCGCCCCTCGTCGCAGACATGTCCAGTCCATGCCCCCTCGTCGCACGCCGCCCGCGCCCGCGCAAGCTCCTCGCGGGCGAACGACGTTGCGCTCGCCGGTCGTCCGCGCTCCCCGCCCGCGCCTCACCTGTCCTCGGAGTCAGACCGCCTCGACCGCAGCGCGCGCACCACCTGTCCCCAGAGTCAGCTCCGCCCGCGCCCTCACCTCGCCGGCGGCTCGGTCCGCGCCAGCGGCCGCACCGCCAGCGTCAGCACCAGCCCGATCGTCAGCGCCACCGCCATGATCTGCAGCGTCGACGTGTACAGCCCGACCAGCGAGCTCTCCGGCGGCAGCGCCCGTCGTTCGGCCTCGCGGATCGACGTGATGAGGATCGGCCCGGCCACCCCGGCCGCGCTCCACGCGGTGAGGATGACCCCGTGCACCGCCCCGACGTTACGGGCCCCGAACATGTCGGCCAAGAACGCCGGGATGGTGGCGAAGCCGCCGCCGTACATCGTGAAGATCACCACCACCGCCAGCTGGAACAGCTCCCAGCGCCCGCCCGCGGCCAGCTGCGGGATCAGCAGGAACAGCGCCGCCTGGACCGCGAAGAAGATCGAGAACACCGCCCGCCGGCCGATCCGGTCCGACAGCGAGGCCCAGAAGATGCGGCCGAACGCGTTGAACCCGGCGATCACCGACACCATCGCGGCCGCCTGCTCGGGTGTCCTTTGGAACATGTCCTGCATCATCGGCGACGCCTGGGCCAGGATCGAGATCCCGGCGCTGATGTTGATGAACAGCATGCCCCACAGCAGCCAGAACTGGCGCGTGCGCACCGCCATCGGCATCGTCAGCTCCGGCTCGCCGCCGCCCTGGATGTCCTTTGGGACATGTCCATGCGGGCGCCAGCCGTCGGGCGGGCGCGCCAGCGCCTGCGCCGCGCCCAGCATCACGCAGAAGTACACCGCCGCCAGGATCCACAGCGTCGGCGCCACGCCGACGGCCTGGATCAGCCGCTCCTTCACCGGCGCGGCGATCAGCGCCCCGCCGCCGAACCCGAGCACCGCCATCCCGGTGGCCAGGCCGCGGCGATCGGGGAACCACTTCACCAGCGCGCTGACCGGCGACACGTAGGCCAGCCCGAGCCCCGCGCCGCCCACCACGCCGTAGCCGAGGAACAGCAGCCACAGCCAGCCCAGCCACACGCCCAGCCCGCCGAGCGCCAGGCCGCCGCCGAACAGGCACGCCGCCAGCGTCGCCGCGCGCTTCGGGCCATGTCTCTCGAGCCAGGTCCCGCCGAACGCCGCCGACAGCCCGAGCAGCGCGATCGCGATCGAGAACGTGTACGCCGCCGCCCCCCTGGGCCACCCGGGATGCAGCGCCTCGATCGGCTTATTGAAGACGCTCCAGGCGTAGACCGAGCCGACGCACAGGTGAATGGCCACGGCGGCGGGCGGGATCGTCCAGCGGCTGCGCACCGCACCACGATGCCAGATCGCGGGCCGCCGCGGCACCCGCCCGGCCGACCGCCACCGTCCGCGTCACCGACTCGAGCGTCCCCTTGTCGACGAACGCCGGGTCGCCGGCGCAGCCGTCGACCATCCGCTGCCGGTACGGGAACACCAGCACCGCCGCGATGGCGCGGCCGATCGGGCGGGCGGCCTTGATGAAGAACTCGCCGAGCGGGCCGGCGTGCCACCACCGGACGATCCGCGAAGGCGACGCGACCGCGGCGCTCGCCGGCAACGGCGAACCCGATGCACCCCGGGGCCGCGCGTCTCAGCGCCCGGCCTCGATGCGCCAGACCTTGTGGATCTTCGGGCTGCGCGCGAAGTCCTTGGGGATCGTCGTCGCCGACAGCTCCTCGATCTCGAGGTCGGCCAGTCGCTCCTCGTCGAGGCGGAAGCGGCGGTAGTTGGTCGAGAAGATCAGGACCCCGCCGCGCTCGAGCAGGCGCACCGCCGCGCGGATGAGCTCCACGTGGTCGCGCTGCACGTCGAACACGCCCGCCATCTTCTTCGAGTTCGAGAACGTCGGCGGGTCGAGGAAGATGAGGCCGTAGCGGCGCAGCTCGCGGGCCATGAACTCGCGGCACTCGGCCTCGACCACCCGGTGCTGCGGCCCGCGCAGCCCGTTGAGCTCGAGGTTGCGGCGGGCCCACGCGCAGTACGTGCTCGACATGTCGACCGTCGTCGTCGACAGCGCCCCGCCCTTGCCGGCGTAGACCGACGCCGTCCCGGTGTACGCGAACAGGTTGAGGAAGCGCTGGCCGCGGGCCAGCTTGCCGACCAGCGCGCGCGTCTCGCGATGATCGAGGAACAGCCCGGTGTCGAGGTAATCGGTCAGGTTGACGAGGAAGCGACCTGGCCCTTCGCGCACCTCGAGCAGGTCGCCCGCGTCGTCGCGGCGGCCGTACTGACCGCCGCCCTTGGCCCGCTCGCGCCGCTTGCACACCACCTGGCCCGCCGGGATCTCGAGCGCGTCCGGGATCACGCGCAGCGCCTCGCGCAGGCGCGCAGCGGCCCGCACCGGGTCGATCTCGGCCGGCGCCGCGTACTCCTGCACCAGCGCCCAGTCGCGGTAGACATCGACCGCCACCGCGTACTCCGGGATGTCGGAGTCGTACACGCGGTACGCCTCGATCCCGTTGCGCGCCGCCCAGCTGCCGAGCTGCTTGCGGTTCTTCCGCAGGCGGTTGAACAGCGCCTCGCCGCCCTCGCTGCGGACGTACGCGCGGGGCGGCGGAGCCTCGCGCGGGATCTCGAAGCGCAGCAGGTTGACCGGGATCGCCCCGTTGTAGAGCACGTGGCGCCGCTCGGCCCGCAGCCCGATGGCCCGCCCGAGCTCGAGGTCGGGCGCCAGCACGGCCGCCTTCCACCCGCCAAATTGCGCCCGCAGCCGCTCGCCGAGCAGCTCGTACAGCGCCGGCATGTCGGCGCGCACTCCGAGCCGCTCGCCGTACGGCGGGTTGGTGGCGACCAGCCCCATGCACTCTCGGTCATGTCCCGAAGGACCTGTCTCCGGGGCCACCAGCTCGGCGAGCTCGCGCCGCTCGACGCGGATCCGCCCGCCGAGCCCGGCCCGCGCCGCGTTGGCGATCGCCGCCTTGACCGCCGCCGGATCGCCGTCGAAGCCGAAGATCGGCGGCACCTTGCTGATCCCGATCGCCGCCCGGGCCCGCGCCTCGGTCATCAGCTCGCTCCAGATCGCCGGCTGATGGCCGCGCCAGGCCTGGAAGCCGAAGTACTCGCGCGACAGCCCGGGCGCGCGGTCGCAGGCGATGTGGGCCGCCTCGATCAGCAGCGTGCCCGAGCCGCACATCGGGTCGACCAGCGGCGCGCCCGCGGCCGCCAGCGCCGGCCAGCCCGCGCGCAGCAGCACGCCCGCCGCCAGGTTCTCCTTGATCGGCGCCTCGACCCCGTCTTCGCGCCAGCCGCGGCGGTGCAGGCCCTCGCCGGCCAGGTCGATCGAGATCACGGCCTCGTCGTGGGATGTCTCCTGGAACATGCCCTTGATGCCATGTCCCGAGGGCTTGCGCAGGTGCACGCTCACGCGCACGTCCGGCCGGCGCACGTCGACGTCCGGGCGGATCCCGCCGCGGGCGTTGAACTGGTCGACGATCGCGTCCTTGACCCGCTGCGCCCCGTAGCGGGTGTGCACGATCGCAGGGTTGGCGCCGGTGAACTCGACCGCCAGGGTCCCGCGCGTGGGGATGTGCTGGCGCCAGTCGACCCGCTGCACCGTCGTGTACAGCTCGTCGGCGTCGCGCGCCGGGCCGACCGCGATCTCCAGCAGCACCCGCCCGGCCAGCCGCGACCACAGGCACGCGCGGTAGCCGAGCGCCAGTGGCCCCCGGAAGTACACGCCGGCCGGCTGGAGCCGGATCGCCGTCGCACCGAGCGCGCGAAGCTCGTCGGCGAGCAGCTCGAGGAGCCCCTGCGGGGCGCTGGCGAAGAAGTTGTGATCGTTCACGACGCGCCCGGGCTATAGCGGCTTTGGCGCGGACGCGCGAGCCTGCCGGCGCGTGCGTCGACTTTCGCCGACACGGCGAGCTGACCCCACGGACATCCGCCGCGGTGCGCCGTCTGCGGCGTGATGCTCGCTCACGCGGACCGCCGGCGACGACGGGCGCAGGCGAGCGCGAGCAGCCACAGACCTGGCGCCAGCCCGCCGTTCCCGGCGCCGGCGAGCCGGCAGCCCTGGTCCTGGCCGTAGCCCGGCGGCAGCGCCCCGCCGCTGTCGGGGCTGACCGGTCCGCCGCCGCTGCTCGACGTCGAGTCGTCGCCGCTGCCCGGGCTCCCGTCGGTGGTCGGCACGTCGCCGCCTTCCCCGTCCGACCCCGTGCCGCTCCCCGTATCCCCGTCCGTCCCCGGAGCGGTCGGGCACTGCGGGTCGTTCGGGTCGCCGCCCGGCGGGCACTGCGGGTCGTCGAGCATGTAGATCGCCGCACCTGTCCCCTGGACCAGGTACGGCGCCGGCCAGACATCTGTCCCTTGGGGCATGGCCATCAGGTCAGCCGCCGGGATCGTCTGCGCCGTCGCCGGATCGAACTTCCAGGCCGCCGCCACCTCGGCGCTGGCGATCCGACGGCGGAACCCGGCGTCGACGAGCCACAGCGTCGGGTCGCCGGCGACCTGGACCAGCATCGGCGCGGCCGCGATCGCCTGCCACTCGGGGATCGCCGTCAGCGCCGCGTCGTCGAGCTTCGTCAGCTGCCAGAACGTCGACAGCGACCAGGCCGTCAGCGCCTCCGGCGACGGCACGTGCCGGCGCACGCCCGGCGGCAGCGGCGGCGGAGCGCACGCGAACTGCACCGGGCTCCCGTCGAGCTGCGCCGGGCCGTCGCCGTCGACATCGACCCCGTAGACGTACAGCGGGTGCGACGCCCCGTCGAGCAGGCTGCGCGGCAGCGGCAGCGACAGCCCGTGCGCGCACGACCCGATCGCCTGGCACAGGTCCTCGCGGTGCTCGTTCGCCGCCACCGTCACCTCGATCGCGTTCGCGTCGCCGTGCGGCGCCATGAAGCTGACGAGCGCGTCGACCGGCGTGTCGGCGTGGTCGGAGTCCCAGGCCCAGCCGGCGATCCCCGTCGCGCAGTCGACCGCGTCGAGCGTGCCCGTCGCCGGTTGATTCGGCTTCACCACGCACGCCCCCTCCGCCTGCAGGATCTCGATGTCGGCCCCGTAGTAGAAGCGGACGATGTCGGTGACCCCGTAGCCCTTGGTGTTCTCGAGGCAGCGCGCGCCCCACTGCGACATGCAGCCGCGGTTCTGCCCGTAGCCGCTCGTGTTCAGGTTCTCGGGGAACACGTACCCGAGGTCGGTCTGCTCGACGTCGTAGACCGTCTTGCCCTCGTTGAAGGTCACGTACTGCTCGGTCCCCGCGACGTTGCCGTTGTCGGTGTCGACGCAGCTGGCCGGCTGTTGGCTGTCGCCGGCGACGTAGAAGCCGTAGGTCAGCCAGCCGTTGTACGACAGGTACTGCCCCGACGTCGCCGCCACCGCGTCGTAGTGGATCTGCTGCGGCTGGGCCCCGCAGGTGTACACCTGGCAGCCCTGGCCGTCGCAGATCTGCCCGTCGTTGATCATCGCGTAGTAGGCCACCGAGCGGGCCGCGATCGCCTGGGCCTTGAGCGCCTCGAGGTTCGCCCCGCCGTTTTCGCAGGTGATCACGTGCGGCAGGTAGTCGGTCTCGGTCGCGCGGGACACGCCCTCGACCACGATGTTGCAGTAGGCCTGGCCGAGCGGCGTCGGGATCGCCGCCAGCGGCTCGGGCAGCGGCGCACCCTTGTCTCGGGGCGGGGCCAGCCCGCGCGGATCACCTGGCTTGTGCGACAGGTCCGAAAGACCAGCTTCGATCTCCCCTCGCTCACCCTCCTCCCCGTACGGCTGCGCGTGATCGCAGGCCGAGAGTGACACCAGCAGAAACAGCGCGGCGCGAGGCATGACGAGAGCCCTCCGCCCGCCATCATGCCCGGGGCAGTTTCGCGCTACAAGCGAAGTTCGGGTCGACCCCGATCTGCCGACCTGCGCGATCCTCGGTGTCGCGGCCTTCATGCCCGCAAAAAAATCCGGCCGACGGCAAGGATTCCGTGCGGCCACCCTCTCGGATCGCGGCGGCGGGAATGCACCCCGCGCGCTACGGTTTCCACGCGGCTGAATTCATGAGTGCCGACCCTCGCGCCTGTCGTGCGACATCGCCGTGCATCGCGGCCGGCTGCGCCCTGCTCGCAGGCCTCGTCGCGCTCGCGGCCTGTCCCCCGGCCGATCCGTGCCGGCGCACCGGCGTCGGCGCGCTCTGCCTCGATCTCGAGGGGGCCCGCAGCTACGCCTGGGGCCTGTCCGCGGGCGCCGTCGCGGTCGCCGACGTCGACGGCGACGGCCACCCCGACCTCGTGCTCAGCGGCGGCTTCCAGGGCGCGTTCGGCGTGATGTGGGGCGGTCCGCGTGGTTCAAAGGACATGTTCGACGGGACATCCACCACCTGGTCGATCGGCGCCCGCACCCTCGGCCTCGCCGTCGCCGATCTCGACGGCGACGGCCACCTCGACCTCGCCGCCCTCCTGCCCGACAGCGACGAGGTCGCGGTGCTGCGCGGACGGGCCGGGCGCGCCTTCGCCGAGCTCGAGCGGATCGCCGTCGGCGACGCCCCGCGCAGCCTCGTCGCCGCCCGTCTCGACGCCGACGGGCCGCCCGCGCTCGTGATCGCCAACGAGGGCGACGGCACCGTCAGCGTCGTCCGCGACCTCGTCGCCGCCGCGCCCGTGCCCGTCGGCCCCGGTCCGCGCGCGCTCGCCGGCGGCGACCTCGACGGCGACGGCCACCTCGACCTCGCCGTCGCCGTCGCCGACGCCGGCGCGATCCAGATCCTGCTCGGCGACGGCCACGGCGGCCTCGCGCCGGGCCCCCGGCACGCCGTCGGCCTCGCCCCCTCGGAGGTCGTCGCCGCCGACCTCGACGCCGACGGCGCGGTCGATCTCGCCACCCTCGACGTGCTCGCGGACCGCGTCACCATCCTCCACGGCGACGGCCACGCCCGCCTGCGCGCGCGCACCAGCTGGCCCGTCGAGCCCCAGCCGAGGCTCCTCGTCGTGGTCCTCGCCGAGGACGGCCGACCTGTCCTCAACATCATGTCCGGAGTGACAGGCAACGTCCAGCGCGTCGACCCGCGCCACGGCGTCGTCGTGGCCGGCACCCTCGTGCAACGGCCGCTCAACCTCGGCGCCGGCGACCTCGACGGCGACGGCCGGGACAGCCTCGTGTACGTCGACGACGACAACACGGTCGGCGAGCTCGAGCCGGGCCCGGGCCTCCGCGTCGGCACGCTCTGGGAGGAGGACCGCCGCGGCATGACCTTCCCGGTCGACATCGACGGCGACGGCGTCGACGAGCTGCTCGTCGACCTCGACGACCCGCCCGCCGCCGATCCCGCCGCCGAGCCGGCCGAAGACGTCGACGATCTGCCCACCCGGATCCTCGGTCTCGTGCGCGGGCCGGAGCGGCTCGACCTCGAGCTCGACTCGAACCTCCACTACCCCCTCGCCGGCGCCGCCGCGGGCGACTTCGACGGTGACGGCCGCCGCGACCTCGCGGTCTGGGACGAATTCTTCATCGCCCACCTCCGCGGCCTCCCCGACGGCGGCTTCGCGCCCGCCGTCGCCGCCCCGCTGGCCGTCGAGTCGATCCCGCCCGTCGTCGATCCCGGCGACGGCGCCGCGCGCCTGCTGTTCGTCCGCGACGACACGCTGATCGCGCTCGCCCCCGGCCCCGACGGCGCCTTCGCTGTCGCCGCCGAACAGCCGTTCGCCGGCGAGATCCAGTCCCTGCACGTCGTCGACATCGCCAGGGACGGCCGCGCCGACCTCCTCGTCCAGGACCCGCAAGCGCTGGTCCTGGTCGAGGACATGCGCCTCGATCGCCCCGCCCGCTCGCTCGACGTGCCGCTGGCCGGGCACCTGTACAGCGTGCACCTCGTCGACGGCGACCACGGCGGTCGGGACGGGGTCCTGTGCGGCGAGACGGGCCTGTACCACGTCGCCGACCTGTTCGCCGAGGGACCGCGCGTCCCCGTCGTCATCGAGGCCCGCCGCTGCCGCCGCGTCGCGACCCTCGACCTCGACGACGACGGCCGCGACGAGCTCGTCAGGGCGGTCAGCGCGGGCACCCTCAACGAGGTCTCGCGCGTGCTCCTCACGTCCTGGCGACGCGACGACGGCGCCTGGCGATCGCTCGGCTCGTACGCCGTCGCCGGCACCGACATGCCGCGCTTCGCCGGTCTCGGCGCCGGCGGTCGCCCCGTCCTGCTGGTCGACGCCGTGTTCGACCGCCTCGCCGCCATGGATCTGTCTCTCGGGACAGCTTTCGTCGCGTCCCCGCGCCTCGCCATCCGCGCCGCCGCCGACCCGATCCTCGGCGACTTCGACGGCGACGGCGCGCTCGACCTGTTCGCCTACGGCCCCTCGATCGGCCTGGCGCACGGCGACGGCGACGGCGGCTTCGGGCCGATGCAGCTGCGCGACGACCTCCTGCCCGACGTCGCGGCGATCTCGCGCGCCGCCGCGATCGACGTCGACGGCGACGGCGACGACGAGCTCGTCCTCCTCGTCGCCGTCGACGACCGCGAGCACCACGATCTCGTCCTCCTCGACGTCGCAGGCGGCGAGCTGCGCTCGCGTCGGTTGCTCCGCCTCGCGACGGGGTTCGCCGACTTCGTCGTCGGCGACCTCGACGGCGATCGCCGCCTCGACCTCCTCGTCCTCGCGCTCGAGACCCTCGCGGCCCAGACCTTCGGGCCCAGCAGCTACCGCACCGTTCTCTTCCGCGGAGGCGACGGCGGCTTCGTCGACCCGCGCCCCGGGTCGCTCGTGTTCAACGCCGTGGCGTACGACGGCTTCTCGCTCGCCGACCTCGACGGCGACGGTCGCCTCGACCTCCTCGACACCACCTTCGCGCTGACGATGGCGCCCGGCCTCGGCGACGGCCGCTTCGGTCCGTCGCGCCCATGGACCCCGGTCAGTCCGGGCGACTACGACCTCGGCGACCTCGATCGGGACGGTAGCCCCGACCTCGTCGGCACCTCCTCCAGCTTCAACCCCAGGACCCTCGGCTTTCGGCTGCATCTGCTGCTCTTCCGCGGCAGCGACCCGGCCGCCGTCCCGCAGGTCCTGACCGAGGATGTCACCAGCGTCGACCTCGCCGACCTCGACGGCGACGGCCTCCTCGAGCTCCTCGCCCTGGGTAGCGACCGCGCGCTGCAGCTCGGCCGCCTCCGCGACGGCCGCCTCCGCTTCGAGCGCCACGTGCTGCCCGTGGCCGCCGGCGGGCTCGTACGCGCCCGCGACGTCGACGGCGACGGCCTCCTCGACGTCACCTTCCTGAGCCGCGGCAGCCTCGCGATCGTGAGGCAATTGCCGTGACCACGCGCCTCCTGCCGCTCCTCGCCCTCGTGCTCGCCGCCTGCGACACCCTGCCCGAGCTGCGCCACGAGGGGCGCCACGTCCGGATCGGCACCAGCCCCGAGCTCGAGCTGTGCGCCGGCACCGTCGAACACATGGACCGCTTCATCGAGCGCATGGCCGCCGAGTTCGGCGTCGAGCCCCCCACCGGCGACGGCCGCTACACCTACTACTGGCTCACCCGCGAGGACTTCGTCGACCTCACGCCGTGCCCGCGCGAGGTGGCCGGCTGCACCCTCATCGAGACCATCTACTCGACCGAGGCCCCGCTCGACCACGAACTGGTGCACCTCTTCGCCTACGACACCTCGACCTTCTTCGCCGAGGGCCTCGCCGTCGCCTACGAGGGCCTCGGCGGCGGCATGGCCGACATCCGACCCACCCAGGTGAAGCGGCGCGACATCTGGAGCTCGCTCCTCGGGGCGCTGTGGTTCGGCATCAGCTACGACGACGCCGGGGCCTTCGTCGCCTACCTCCTCGATCGCCACGGCATCCCCGCCTTCCAGGCCGCCCTGCCGAAGTTCCCGCTGGTGCCCTCGCGCGCCCGCCTCGACGGTGTGTTCCGCGAGGCGTTCGGCCGCTCGCTCGCGGCCAGCGTCGCCGACTTCACGGGCGAGCGCGAGCGCTGCCCGCACTTCGTCTACGATCGCAAGCTCATGGAGTGCAACGCCCCCGCGATCGCGTGGGACGGCGAATACCACGCCGAGTACCGCCGCCTCGCCGCCGACGAGCCCGACGCCGTCGGCCCGTACAGGGGCGACGAGCTGGTGATCCTGCGGACCCTCGACGTCGCGACCGCGGGCGACTACGAGCTCGAGATCGTCGGTGTTCCGCTGGTCGGCGGCAGCAACATCTTCATCGACCTCGCGCTGTCGCTGGTCCGCTGCGGCGGCTGCGACGACGGCGAGCCCGTCAACTTCGCCACCGAGTCGCAGCGCCGCGTCACCCTCCCCGCCGGCCGCTACTCGCTGCGCCTGCACGCCTCGGCGCAGATCGACACCCGCGTCGCGTACTCCATCACCCGGGTCGGCGACACCACCCCGCGGTGACGCCGGCGCTCCATCACATGTCCCTCGTGACATGTCTCGAGAGACACCGAGGGACGCCGACGGCCCGCTCGTGATCGCCCGTCAGGCAGGTCTGCGGATGACGGCCTAAAAAGAAAATGATGATTCGTTTTTTTTGAGTGACACCCCGGCCGCGAGGAGGTGTTGAAGCGCCGGAGGACATGAGATGCGCGCTTCGAACTGGATGTGGATGACCCTGTGGCTCTCGGCCTGCGATCCGGCGCCGGCGGGCGATTCGTCGCCGACCTGCGACACGGACATGGAGCCGGCCGGACCGCCGGAGCGGGATGGCTGGTGGGACCTGGGGATGGCCGACCCCGTGCTGAACGAGGTCGCCCTCTACTATCTCGGTCAAGCCTGGATGGGCGCGACCGACGTCGCCGAGGTGCTCGAGACGCTGGCGCGGGTCGATCCCGCCGACGAGCGCGGGTGGGCTGCGGCCTTCCAGCAGACCTCACGGCGCCTGCGAGCGCTCGCCGAGGCGACCGAGGCCGACGGGCACCCGCTGACCGCCGCGACGGCCTACCAGCGCGCCGCCACCTACCTGCGCGCCGCCCTGCACCGGCACCCCGATCCCTGGGACCCCGAGGTGGCCGCGCTGGCGGCGGAGGCGGTCGACCTGCACGCCCGCTACCTGCTGCTGTCGAACTCGCCCTGCGCCCCCGTGGCGATCCCCTACGAGTCCACCACCCTGCCCGGCTACTTCTGCCGCCCGCACGAGGCCGAGGGCGCCCAGCCGACCCTGATCTTCCACGAGGGCAAGGACGGCTGGGCCGAGGACGGCAAGTTCGTCGTCGATGCCGCCATGGCCCGCGGCTACAACGTGCTCCTGTTCGACGGCCCCGGCATGGGCAAGACCATCCGCCTCCAGGGCCTGCCGTTCCGCCACGACTGGGAGGCCGTCGTGACCCCGGTCGTCGACTTCCTCGTGAAGATGCCCGAGGTCGATCCGGAGCGGCTCGGGCTGTTCGGCGTGAGCCTGGGCGGCTATCTGGCGCCGCGGGCCGCCGCCCACGAGCATCGCCTCGCCGTGCTGGTCGCCAACCCCGGCGTGCTCGACTGGGGGGCCGCGATCCGGGCGGAGCTCGCGCTCATCGACCCGGGTCTGCCGGACCTCTACGCGTCGGACCGCGAGGCCTTCGACGCCACCGTCACGCAGATCATGGAGCACAGCGACTTCGTGCGCTGGGGCATTCGCGACGCGTACTGGCACCACGGCGTCGACACCCCGTCGGCCTTCATCGCCGAGGTCGACCGTTTCCGCCTCGGAGATTCCGTGGCCGACATCCGCGCGCGCACGCTGGTGTTCGACGCCGAGGCCGAGGGGCGCGGACAGGCCGCCGAGCTGTACGAAGCGCTCACCTGCCCCAAGGATTACCTGCGCTTCACCGCCGAGGAGGCCGCGCAGTTCCACGTCCAGCCCGGCGCCACCGCGATGCTCACCCACCGGCTGTTCGACTGGCTCGACGACAACTTGTGACCGACGCGCCACGCGGCCAGCTGCTCGACATGACCCGCTCGCGGCGCCGGGTGCCGCGGCGCGACCGGTTCTGGTAGACAGGGCGTCGCCGTGCCCCGCGTCACCCCCGAGCACACTGCGGCGCGTCGCAGGTTGATCCTCGACGCCGCCCGCGCCGTGTTCGCCCGCAAGGGCACCCGGGCCGCCACCATCGAGGACATCTGCGCGGAGGCAGGGATCAGCGCGGGAGGCATTTACACGCACTTCCCGAGCAAGGCCGCGATCCGCGAGGCGCTCCACGCCGAGGCGCGCGCGGCCAACCGGCGCTTCCCCGAGGCCATCCGCGCGGCTCCGGATCCGCTCACCGCCATGCGGGACATGGCGGGGGACATGTTCGCGCTCCTCGACGCGCCCGAGCTGCAGGTCGACCACCGCATGTCCTTGCAGATGCACGCGGACGCGGTGACCGACCCCGAGCTGGCGGCCAGCTACGCCGAGGTGCACGTGGACATGGTGCACGCCATCCGCGGCATCCTCGACGAGGCGGTCGCCGGGGGTCGCCTGCCCGACACGCTCGACACCGAGTACCTCGCGTGGACGCTGGTCGCCCTGTACCAGGGCGCCCGCGTCCAGAAGCTGCTCGTGCCGTCGCTCGACACGGCGCGGCTCGGCCAGATGGTCCGCGTGTTGTTGGCGGGCGTCCTCGGGGGATGAGCCGGGGCGACATCGTCGCCTGCTGGATCGTTGCAGGCGCAACCATGCCAAGGCCGCGGGCTCGGGCCCGCCGTTCACCCGGCCGGCCGTGTCGCCGGCCTCACTGCCAGGTCGTGACCTGCAGCGTCGCCAGCGTCAGGTTGACGTAGTCGAGGTACAGCTTGAGCGCCCCGATCACCGCCAGGTTCTCGCGGCTGCCGTGCACCCGGTACATCTGTTTGACCCGCTGGCCGTCGTAGGCGACAAACCCGGCGAACACCACCGCCAGCAGCACCTGCAGCAGCGCGTGCAGCCCCGGCTGCCCCATCAGGCTCGGGGGGCCGTGCAGCCGCGCCGAGGCGAAGTCGAGGAACATCGCGACCAGCGCCCCGATCAGCGCCGTCGCCAGCGCCGCGCCCCACGGGCTGAGGTCGCGGCGGCTGTAGTAACCGACCAGCGAACCGCCGACGAACACCCCGGCGGCGACTCCGGCGGCCGTGCCGAGCTGTTCCGCCGTCACCTCGGCTGCCGAGCCCAGCCACGCCAGCGCCGCCCCGAGCAGCACCGAGAACGTGAGGAACGCGACGCGGGCCAGGGTCGGCGGCAGGCGGTGCAGGCGGGCCCCGACCACCAGCACCGAGACTGCCAGCCCCGGCCAGAACAGCACCCGCAGCTCGCTCGCCTGGGCCATCGCCGTCAGGCGCGGCGCGCTGCCGATGGCGATCGCCGTGGCCGCGCTGAGGCCGACGCCGGCGGCCATCCACGCGTAGACCGAGTGCATGAATCGGCCCACGCCGGCGTGCAGGTCGATGCCCAGGGGATCGCGAAGGCGGTCCGACACCTTGCCACTAGGCCACAACCCCGACCCCCTCGTCAACGCTGCGCGGCGCCCGACCGCCATGGCGCCCGCCCGGCGGCCCGGGCACACTCCCGGCATGTCTCCTCGGCAGCTCGCTACCGGGCTCGGCCTCTGTCTGTCCCTCGCCTGCAACGCCAACCGAGTCACCGTCGGCGGCGGGCCCAGCTATCGCTACCCGCACCAGGAGGCCCACGGGCGGACCATGACCTGTCCCGAAGTACGCATGCCGCCCCTGCGTGACGGCGGCGTCTCGCCCGACGCCGCCCGCTGTTCGTTCTCCGACGCCCAGGGATCGCGCGTCGTGCACGTCGGCGGCAAGGTCCTCACCGAGGGCGAAGGCGCGTCCGAGCCCGGCATGGGGGTCGCCGACGTCGAGGTCGGGATCCACCGCCTCGCCGGCGTCTCGCTCAACCTCGAGGACCCCGGCCCCAAGATCGCGCACGCCCGCACCGACGCCCAGGGCCGCTACAGCGTCTCGGGCACCTTTCCCCCCGGCAATTACGCCGCCATCGCGCGCCAACCGCAGGACCAGCGGTTTTTGGCCTACCGCATGTTCGTCGTCGCCGAGAGCGCCATCGGCCGCATCGACGGCGTGATGATCACCATCCCGCTCGACAGGCGGCTCGGCCCCTGATCGGTGCTACAACCCCCCGTGTGACTGAACGCGGATCCGCCCCCGGCAGCGCCGGCTCCGAGGCCGAAAGCGACACCGAGCTGTCCGAGCTGGCCGGGCGCTCCGCGGCGCTCGAGGGCCAGCCGGCCGAGGCCATCCTCGCCTGGGTGTTCGAGCACTACGCGGGCCGGCGGATCGGCCTCAGCTCCGCGTTCGGGCCCGAGGGCTGCGCGCTGATCCACCTCGCCCGCGCGCTGCGGCCCGACGTGCCGGTCTACACCATCGACACCGGCTACCTGTTCGCCGAGACGCTCGCCGTGCGCGAGGCCTTCCGGGCCCAGGGCGCCGACATCCGCGTCGTCGAGCCGCTGGTCACGATCCGGGCCCAGGCCGAGCGCCACGGCCCCGACCTGTTCGCCCGCGACCCCGACGCCTGCTGCGAGATCCGCAAGGTCGAGCCGATGCGCCGCGTCCTCGACCGGCTCGACGTGTGGATCACCGCCATCCGCCGCGATCAGGCCGTCACGCGCCAGGGCACCCCGATCCTCGGCACCGCCCGTCGCGGCGACGGCAGCCTCGTCGTCAAGGTCGCGCCGCTGGCTGCGTGGACGCGCAAGGACACCTGGCGCTACCTCATCGACCACGAGGTGCCCTACAACCCGCTGCTCGACGCCGGCTACACCAGCATCGGCTGCGAGCCGTGCACCGCCCGCCCGCCGGGCGACGACGAGCGCGGCGGCCGCTGGTCCGGCACCGGCAAGACCGAGTGCGGGATCCACCACCTCTAGTTCATCTGCCCCCGGGGGCATGTCCTCACGGACCTGTCCGAACCGACCTGTCCTTACAAACCTGCCCTTAAGCACCTGTCCCATGCCGCTGCGCTTCGTCCACTGCTCCGACATCCACCTGCTCGAGCTGGCGGGCACGACCCCGCAGCGGTTCTTCAACAAGCGGCTGACCGGCGGCGTCAACCTGCTGCTCAACCGCGGCCGCAAGTACGACGGCGGCATGTTCCAGAAGATCGTCGCCGCGGCCCACGCGCACGCCGCCGAGCGGCTGGTGATCACCGGCGATCTCACCAACCTCGCGCTCGAGTCCGAGTTCGAGCACGTGCAGCGGCACCTCGAGGCCGCCGGCCTGCCGGTCACCGTCATCCCGGGCAACCACGACGCCTACACCCGCGGGTCGGCGCGCGCGCACCGGTTCGAGCACTACATGTCCGCGTTCATGGCGGGCGAGCGCGAGCCGGGCAGCGACTACCCGTTCGTGCAACGCCTCGGCGACGTCGCCCTCGTCGGCCTGTCGACCGCGATCCCCTCGCTGCCGCTGTACGCTGTCGGCCGCGTCGGCGACGACCAACTGGCGCGCCTCGGCCGGGCCCTCGCCCGCCTGCGCGGCGAGGGTCTGGCGCGGGTGGTCCTCATCCATCATCCGGTGGTCCGCGGCGTCGCCAAGCCGCGCCACGACCTGCTCGACCTCGACGCCTTCGGGGCCGTGATCGCCGAGCACGGCGCCGAGCTCGTCCTCCACGGCCACGAGCACCGGCGCATCGAGGGCTGGCTGCCCGGCCCCGGCGGCGCGCAGGTCCCGGTCCACGGCGTCGGCTCGGGCACCTATCTGTCACAAAAGCCAGGTCGTCACGGCGCCTACGCTCTTTACACCGTTCGTCCGGGCAGCGTGATCCGGGTGTATCACCGCTGGGACGGCCGCGAATTCGTCGCCGACGAGCCGGACGCGCCGCCGCTGCGCGGGACCGGCTCGCACTGACCGCGAACATCGTCTACATTCCCGGGCCATGTCCACCTTGCTCGAACACGGCCGCACCCACAACTGCGGCAGCTTGCGCGCCGCCGACGTCGGCGCCACCGTGGTCCTCTTCGGATGGGTCCACCGCCGCCGCGACCTCGGCGCGCGGATCTTCGTCCAGCTCCGTGATCGCTTCGGCATCACCCAGGTCGTGTTCGGCAAGGACCTCGACGCCGACGCCTACGCCGCCGCCGAGGGCCTGCGCGGCGAGTTCTGCGTCGCCGTGCGCGGCGCCGTGGTCGCCCGCGGCGACAACACCAACGCCGCCATGGCCACCGGCGAGATCGAGGTCCACGCCACCGCGCTGCAGGTGTTCTCGCCCGCCGACGTGCTCCCCTTCAACGTCGCCGACGACGACAAGCTCGACGCCAGCGAGGCCCTGCGGCTCAAGCACCGCTACCTCGACCTGCGCCGCCCCAGCCTGCAGAAGAACTTCGTCGTGCGCTCGCGCCTGGCCACGCTCACGCGCGTCGCCCTCGCCGAGCAGGGCTTCCTCGAGCTCGAGACGCCCTACATGGTCAAGTACACCCCGGGCGGCGCGCGCAACTTCCTGGTCCCGAGCCGGCTGAACCCGGGCATGTTCTACGCCCTCGCCGAGTCGCCGCAGATCTTCAAGCAGCTGTTCATGGTCGCCGGCATGGACAAGTACTTCCAGATCTGCCGCTGCTTCCGCGACGAGGACCTGCGCAACGACCGTCAGCCCGAGTTCACCCAGATCGACGTCGAGATCAGCTTCGCCACCCCCGAGCGGGTGTTCGCCCCGATCGAGGGCCTGATCCGCCGCGCCTGGAGCGAGATCCTCGGCGTCGCCCTGCCCGACCCGTTCCCGCGCATGACCTGGGCCGAGGCCATGTCGCGCTTCGGCAGCGACAAGCCCGACCTCCGCTTCGGCCTCGAGTTCGTGGACATCACCGACCTGGCCCATCGGTCAGGCGCCAAGATCTTCGAGTCCGCCCCGGCCGTGAAGGCCATCTGCGTGCCCGCGGCCCACGCCGAGCCGCTGTCGCGCGGCCGCATCGACAAGCTGACCGAGCTGGTCAAAAAGCGCGAGTCCGGCGGCGCCAAGGGCCTCGCGTGGGCCAAGGTGCAGGAGGGCGGCGCCTGGAGCTCGCCGCTCACCAAGTTCGTCACGCCCGAGTTCCAGGCCGAGATCAGCCGCCGCGCCGGCGCCGAGACGGGCGGCGTCATCCTCATCGTCGCCGACGCGCTCCACACCGTCCACGCCGCGCTCAACGCCCTCCGGCTCGAGCTGCGCGACAGCCTCGACCTCGTCAAGCACTCGGGCTCCGACCCGTGGCGGTTCCTCTGGGTCACCGACTTCCCGCTGTTCGAGAAGAGCGAGCGCGGCTACGTCAGCGCCCACCACCCGTTCACCTCGCCGCGCCTCGACCAGCTCCCGCTGCTCGACAGCGACCCGAGCCAGGTCCTCGCGCAGGCCTACGACCTCGTGCTCAACGGCAACGAGGTCGGCGGCGGCTCGATCCGGATCCACCAGTCCGAGGTGCAGGCCAAGGTCTTCCAGGTCCTCGGCCTGACCGAGGCGCAGATCCAGCAGAAGTTCGGCTTCCTGCTCGACGCCTTCAAGTACGGCCCGCCGCCCCACGGCGGCATCGCCCTCGGCCTCGACCGCCTCAGCATGCTGATGTGCGGCGCCCAGAGCCTGCGCGACGTCATCGCCTTCCCCAAGACGCAGAAGGGCACCGACCTCATGACCGGCTGCCCGAGCGGGGCCGACGACGCCCAGCTCGCCGAGCTCTACATCCGTCACCGCGACCTGCCCGCCGATGTCTGAGTCCGACCCGACGCCGTCGTCCGCGCCCCCGTCCGCGTCCCTGCTCGCGGCGGCGTCGGTGTTGGAGGTCCCCAAGGCCATGTCCGAAAAGACAGCCTTCGCCGCGCGCCTCGAGCAGCTCACCCCGCGCCGGCGCAGCCTCGTCCGCGTCGCCGCGGTGCTGCTGTGCGCCGTCTGCATGGTGCTCGGCTCGCCCGACCACAACCAGTGGTACCTCGCGTTCGTCGGCTGGGTGTTCTGGTTGGCCGCGATCGAGGGCCTGGCCCCGAAGAAGGCGTTCTGGCTCGGCTGGCTGTGCGGCATCGCCACCGTGTTCTTCGGCTTCTACTGGCTCACCGAGCTGCTGATCCGGTTCGCCGACTTCCCGACCTGGGCCACCCTCCTCGTCCACTTCATCTTCGCCGCCTTCCAGGGCCTGCAGTGGGCGGTGCCGGCCGCGGCGCTCAACTGGCTGCGCCGCCGCACCGGCCGCGACGTCCTCCTGCTCGCGCCGCTGTGCTGGGTCGCCGGCGAGGCGATGCTGCCGCACATCTTCCCGTCGTACCTGGCCCTGATGTGGTGCTGGCAGCCGCTGTGGCTGCAGGTCGCCGAGATCGGCGGCGTCACCACGGTGGGCCTCGTCCAGCTGCTGATCAACGCCGGCCTCTACGCCGCCCTGCGCGACTGGCTGCTCGCGCGCCGGGTCAACCGCCGCGCGCTGCTCGTCGCCGGCGCCACGCTGGTCGCCACCCCGATCTACGGCGCCGTCCGCATGGCCCAGGTCGACGCGATGATCGCCGACGCGCCCAAGCTCAAGGTCGGCGTGGTGCAGGGCAACTTCGGCATCATGGAGTGGGGCAACCCGCGCCAGAAGTTCCAGATCTTGCGCCGCGAGCAGCAGGAGTCGGCCCGCCTCGAGGCCGAGGGCGCCGAGGTCCTGCTGTGGGGCGAGACCGCCTACCCGTTCTCCTACGCCCTCCCGCGCGGCGACGGCTTCGACCTGCCCATCACCAACCCGCGCCGCGTCCGCCGCGACTTCACCATCCCGCTGGTGTTCGGGGTCGTCACCGCCGACCGCAAGGTCAGCGAGTTCGCGTGGAACACCGCCCGCGTGCTCGAGGCCGACGGCCGCCTCGGCGACAACTACGACAAGGTCTACCCGCTGTGGTTCGGCGAGTACACCCCGCTCGTCGACCCCCACTGGTTCAAGGAGATGGTCCCCTCGGCCTCTCACATCAACCCGGGGGATGGGCCGAAGGCCCTGCGCGTTCATACAGGTCCCGAAGGACAGCACGAGTGGCGGCTCGGCCCGCTGATCTGCTACGAGGACATCCTGCCGCGGTTCGCCCGCGGGGTCGCGGGCGAGGGCATCCACGCGTTCGTCAACCTCACCAACGACTCGTGGTTCGGCAAGTCCAAGGAGCAGGACCAGCACATGGGCCTCGCCGTGCTGCGGACGATCGAGAACCGCCGCGCCCTGCTGCGCAGCGTCAACGCCGGCATCAGCGTCTACGTCGACCCCAACGGCCGCGTGCTCGAGCGCATCGAGTCGACCAACCCCGACGAGGACGGCCCGACCCCCGCCTCCGGCTTCGTCGCCGAGGTGCCGATGATCGACCCCGACTACCGCACGCTCTACACGCGCACCGGCGAGCTGTTCAACGCCCTCGTCGTGCTCGGCCTGTGCGCCATCGGCCTCCGCGGCCGCCGCAAGGCCTGACGCCCGCGCGCGTCGCCTCCCGGCGCTTTCCCGCTTGACCTTGACACTGCCGTCAAGGTTAAGGGTACCGCCCGGGAGGAGTCGATGAAGATCGGAGAGCTCGCACCGCGCGGCGAGTACTCACGGCACGAGGTCGCCAGCCACAGGCCACCTTGACCAGACGGCCGGGATTTGGGACGGCCGCGGCGCGCTACTCGCCCCGGAACTTGTGCCAGGCACGCTCGAGGGCGGCTACGTCGGCGACATCGTGATGTTCGGCGAGCCACTGCGCGCGGAACTCATGCACTTTCTGCACGACCTCCGCGTCGGACATGTCCTCCCGCGCGAACTTGATTAGGGTGTCGAGGACTTGGGCATTTTTCTCCGCCTCACGCTCGCCGATCCACAGGCCGGCGAACTCCGCGGTCAAGCTCGGGCGGTCCTCCTCACCAACGAAGGCAAGCAACTCGCCAAGGGCGAGCGGGTCGAGAGCACCTCCCGGCGTCCCTTCTGGCTGAACGTGGCGGAGCAGGCGGTCCCATGTGACGATGAGCGGTGCGTGCGTCGGGTCGTCCGTCGCTCGCGACGCCAGCCACGCCAGCACCGTCTTGTCGTGGCGCTCCAGCATCGTGTCGCGGCGCTCGACCTTCAACTCGTGGCGCGCCCAGTCCCACGCTTTCTCGACCGACGCGAGGGCGGCGCCGTGGAGCGGTGTCTCGATGACGGTGATGTCGTAGCGAGCCAGCTGCTGACGCAGAAAATTCTCGAGCGTTCGTCGGGCGCCCTCGAAGTCCCCAGAGGCCCTTGCCTCCACGGCCTTCTGGAGGCCGAAGCTGGCGAGGAATGCGTCGAAGTCGCCCTCTCCCCGCTCGTTTCGCTCATTAACGAAGTAAGCTACGTACGCGTTCTGCGACAGGCGCAGGTCGTTGACGCGCGCCTTGATCAGGGTGCGATAATGGCGGGCGTTCAGCAGATGCGAGGCCATCTCTTCCAGCCACACTGCGGGCAACTGGAGCGGAAACCCAAGCCGGCGGGCGCACCGATGAAGCTCCCGTGCCACCACGAAGAAGCGTTGGCGCACGGGTCGGCGGAACAGCGCGCAGAACATCGGGATAGCGACGGAGGCGTCGAGCACCAGCGCGAGCGAGCGAGCATCGAGCGCGGCGAGTAACGCGTCCTGTTTCAGATTGGTCAAGGCGCGATACAGGGTCCCCATTGCCAACGTCCGACCCAGCTCCGAGAAGCGCGCGACGTCCAGTAGTTCCTGGAGGAGAGCGTCGCCTCGCGAGTCCCGGTGCAGACCGTGCGCCTCCAACTCGCGCCTGAAGAGCCGCAGTTGCGCGCCCAGATCTTCGAGCGCATCCGAGCCACCCACGTGCCGCAGGATCAGTGCCCCCAAATTTCGCAGCACGGTGTCGAGCAGATCGTCGGGCGCAGGTAGGCCGTTCTTCAACAACAACGGGCGAAGCTGGGCACGCAGCGCGGCTTCCTCCTGCTCTCGCAGCGCCCGCAGGCCTGCGTACGTCGAACGCATTTCAGGGCTCAGCGTCACCGAGCCGTTCACGCCCTGAACATGGCCCTGGCGGCGCAGGCGGTCGATGACGGGCAAGAAATGCGCAGCCGCGTCCGCGGACGAGCCGAGCAGGCGTGCGGCATCAGCACAGAGGACGTCGATCTTCGCCGCGCCCCCCGCGTGCGCAAGGGCGGTCAGGAGGCTCTTCTCTCGCACCACGTCACGGAATGAGCGGACGTCCGGGGAGAAAAATGCGTAGGCGAACGCCGCGTCGCGCCGGCGGTCGGAAGGTTCTTTCGGCTGCACGTTCGTGGGGAGCGAGATCTCGAAGATCGCTAGCACGTCGGACAGGACGCCGTTGTCGAGGACGATGTCAGCGATGGCCTGTTGATCAATGCGGTCCACATGCACGCCGAGCTTGTCCTGGAGGTCCCGCTGCACCGGACGAAAAGTGCCTTCGGGGATCCTGCGCGAACTGATGAAGAGCAGTCGCGATAGCCCCAGCTTGCCCTTGGCCTTGGCGGCGTCGCCACGCAGCTTGTTCTCCCATTTCTGCTCTACCGAGACCGCAATACCTTCGGGGAGCTCGGAGCCATCAGCGGCGAGAACCCTGAGGTCTGCGCCGCCGTCGTAAGGACCGTCAGTAATGCGGCTGTCCGCATAACCGGATAGCCGCAGAACAAGCCGCGCGAGCCGCCGCAACTGGTCCGGCTCTGCGGCCTCGATCAGGCGGGCCAGGCTGTCCGAGCGCATGGCTGCAGTGTAGACCACGGTTTTTTGGGTCCGCAAGCGAAGCAACTTGTGCTTCGAGAGCCCCAACCGCTCCGCAGGGACGTTAAATCCGACCCGTGCTCTATACTCGGCTGCGCAGCTTGCGCGGTCCGCGCTCGGGCCGCGGCGCGGCTGACGATAACCGCTGCGGGCCTCCCCACCGCCTCGCCGTCTTGCCGGCCCTCAAGCAATCCTTTTGCGTGAGGGCTGAGTGCTATGAGCCGTGTGCCTGCTGCACCACCGTCGAGCGTGCGAGGTCGGCTACTTCCTCGAAGGACAGGTTCGCTCGAGGCGGTTGCGCACTTGCTTCAGAGCCACAGGATGCAGTCGATGGTCGCGCAGTGGCGCGGTCACGTCGTGTCGGTGGCGCACGTGCTCGATATCCAAGTCCCTGTCGGCGAGCAGGCTCGCGCCCGCGACCTCCGGCTCCCGAACGCTCCTCGTACAGATGGCGCCGCACCCGGTCACCCACACGGCCGTCGTGGTCGAGGCTCGTCACGCGTCTCCCCCCTGCGGGCGCTCGCGCCGCTGTCTCATCCCGCGCGGCGTCGCGGCCGCGTTGCACCTCGCGCTACCGGAGCGTTCGCGCCGCGGTCTCGGCGCGCCTCGTGTCACTGCTGCGCCATGCGCGACCGCCCGCGCCAGCGCACCCCGTACATCGCCGCGCTTCGCACCGCCTCGCGTCACCGCTCAGACAGCTGCTCGCGCCGCTTCAAAGCGCACCACCAGCCCCGACCGCCCGCGCCAGCGCGCCCCGTACCTCGCCGCGCTTCGCACCGCCTCGCGTCACCGCTTCGCCAGCCGCTCGCCCCGCCTCAGAAGCGCACCACCAGCCCCGCCGTCCGCACCTGCACGCGCGCCCGCCCGCGGATCGCCCCGGCCACCAGCGCCGCCACGCCGGCCGCGAGCAGCGTCCCGGCCAGGATCCCGCCGACCAGCGCCATCCGGTTGGCGCGCAGCCCCTCGCTCACCAGCTCGGACTTCTGCTGCTCGCGCGCCTGGTCGCTGCCGCACGGGTCGAGCGGATCGGTGCCCTCGCAGGGGCGGGCGATCACCCGCCGCAGGTCGTCGTCGGCCGCGCGCCCCGTCAGCCCGCCGGCCAGCGCCACCACCCCGGCCACCACCGCCGCGCCCCCGAGCCCGGCCGCCGCGAACCCGGCCCTGCGGTCGAACCCGCGGCGCTGCAGAGCGGCAGGCGGGGCCGGCTGCGGCCCTTCCGGCGCGGATGCCCGCAGGTACATGTCCAAAAGTTCAGCCCTTCGGTCCTCGACCTTGGCCCGGTTCTCGTCGTCGGTCGGATCGAGCCCGCCGAGGTAGGCGTCGAGCGCCGCCACGGCCGCGTGCAGGCGCATCGGGTCGTCGGTCTCGCGGAACGCCCGCTCCTCCGCGTCCGCGATCGCCAGGGCCGCGGCGGCCCGCCGCGGCGCGTAGCCGAACCCGCCCGGCAGGGCCCGGAACGCCCGCCGCCACAGCGCGATCGCCCCCTCGCGGTCGCCGGCGTCGAGGCGCTCCTGCGCCGCCGCCGACAGCTTCGCCGCCTCGTCGACCCCGCTCGGCGCCTCCTCTCCAAGTTCGGTCCGCCGCGGCTCGACCCCGCGCGCCGGATCCTCGCCC
>NZ_JAIRAU010000003.1 GCF_020073745.1 Nannocystis pusilla | reverse complement strand
ATCCGGAGGCCAGCCCGAGGGGCGCAGCGTGCTCGCGCTGCTGCGGGCCGTGGTCGCCCTCGTCGTCACCCTCACGATCCTCACCTTCGCGCTCTACTCCGGCTATCTCTCGTACACCGACCTGTCCCCGGAGGAGGTCCGCGTCCCGGCCGCCGAGCTCACGGTCGACCGCGCCGGCCGTCGCGTCGCCTACGGCCGGTCGTCGCTCACCCGCGAGAGCCGACTGTGGTTCCTCCACCTCGAGGGCCCGCCGGAGGAGATCGGCGACGCCCACGGCCGCCTCGCCGCCCGCCTTTGGGGAGAGCTCGACCGCGACGTCGCGCGCCTGTTGCGCCATCGCTACCCCGAGGGCCTCGAGCGGTGGACCGCCGACATGGTCATGCGCTGGGACTTCCGCGAGTCCGACCAGAGCCTCGCCCCCGGCGTCCGCCGCGAGCTCGCGGCCCTGGCCGCCGCCATGCCCGAGGCCGGCGGCGAGCGCCTCTCGAGCTACCACCGCATGTTCCTCGACCAGAGCTTCGTCGAGCTGACCCGCCGCCTCGACGACGTCCTGCTCGAGGGCACCATGTTCGCCGCCGCCGCGCGGCCCAAGGGCGGCGGAGAGCGCGGCAACCTCGTCATCGGCCGCAGCTTCTTCGCCGACCTCGGCCTCGACGTCGAGCCCGACCGCCTGGTCGCCATCGTCCACCCCGACGGCAAGTACCCGTTCGCCTCGGTCGGCTGGGCCGGCCTCATGGGCGTCGTCACCGGCATCAACGCCCGCGGGATCTTCGTCGCCCTCGACCCCACGCGCACCGACGACGCGCTCGAGGAGGGCGTCCCCCTGCCGCTGATCCTGCGACAGATCCTCGAGGACGCCGACACCCTCGAGCAGGCGCTCGAGATCCTGCAGGCCGCGCCGACGCGCACCTCGGGCGCCGTGCTGGTCGGCGACGGCCGCCAGCGCCGCGCCGCCGTGGTCGAGCTCGCGCGCGACCGCGACGACCGCAAGCCGCGCGGCGAGGACCAGGCGCTGGTGTGGGCCACCAATCACATGTTGCGCGAGTCGTTCGAGCGCGACGCCCAGAACGACCGGATCCGCCGCTTCACCTCGAGCGGCTACCGCTACGACCGCCTCGGCGAGCTGCTCAACGAGGCGCCCGTCGACCCCGCGCGCGCCGTCGCCATCCTGCGCGACCGCAAGGGCCTCGGCGGCGAGGAGCTCGGCCTCGGCAACCGCAACGCGCTCGACAACCTCCACCTCACCCACGCCGTCGTCGTCGACGCCACCGCCATGGTGATGTGGGTCGGCGAGGGCCCCTCGGCGCTCGGCCGCTTCCGCGCCATCGACCTCCGCCACGCCCTCGGCCGCCGCCAGGACCGCCCCGCCCCGCTCGACGACTTCCCGGCCGACCGCCTGCTCCACGGCGAGGAGTACTCCGACTACAAGGAGGCCCTCGAGGCGCTCGGGCACGCCCGCGGCCTGCTCGCCCGCGGCCTCCCCGAGCAGGCCCTCGCCTCCGCCAGCGTCGCCCTCGCCCTCGCCCCCGACGTCGGCGAGCTCCACCGCCTCCTCGGCGACGTCGAGCGCGAGCTCGGCGACCTCGCCGCCGCCCGCCGCCACTACGAGCGCTACCTCGAGCTCGTCCCCGGCCGCCTGCGCGACCAGGAGCGCGTCCGCGGCCTGCTCGAGGAGCTGCGCGAGTAGGTCCTTTCGCGCATGCCCTCGGGGACATGTTGCATCGCGCATGTCCGAAGAGGCATGCTCGATAGAACATGTCCAAGATCTCGGAGCACCGCGCAGGCCAGCGTTCGAGCGCCTCGCGGGCGCACAGGAGCCAGGCGTCCGCCGCGCTCGCCCCTGGCCCCCGACGCCCCCTGGATCCGGGCTGCGAGCGCGCCCTCGCCACCGGCTCGACGGGCCCCCCCCGATCTCACCATGACGCCGCCCTCGCCGCCTGGAGCTTGCCCGATCGGGCAGGTCCGGACGCACCTGTCCTCTCGAACATGCCCGGGCGGACATTCCTGTTCAGACAGGTCCGAGCGCCGCCCGCTCCGCCGCCGTCAGCACGGTCGGGGCCACCCGCGGCTGCTTGGCCCCCGGCGCGAAGAACGGCGACGGCAGGGCGCGGCGACGGACGAAGCCGCGCGCGAGCAGCCCGAGGATCCGCGGCACCACCCGCCACGTCACCTTCTCGTACGTGCCCGCCGGCGTCGGTCCCGTCGCGTCGCGGCCGAACGTCCGCGCCACGACCGGCCCGAGCACGCGCTCGCGGACCTCCACCGGCGCGTCGAAGAACGTCACCAGCAGCCCGGCGAACGGCATCCTGGCCGAGGCCAGCGTGTTGGCGATCGGCGTGCGGCAGCAGTCGGCGTACCAGCGGATCATCCCCCGCTCCGACAGTCGCATGCACCGCAGATGCTCCTGGCCCGCCTCGATCCGCAGCTGCGACGGTGTCAGCTGGAAGATCTCCGAGCCGCCCCCCGCGTCGAGCACCCCCTCCGTCGCGAGGAAGCGCGCGAACGCCTGGCAGTCGCGGCAGTAGCAGACCACGTGGATCCCTGTCCCCGGAGACAGCTCCTTGGCCGTCCCCCGCACCGCGCCGCAGCGACACTTGAGTCCCAGAGACTCGCTCATACGCGCGACTGTATCACGGCCCCCTCGGCCCGCCGCCGCCGCTCGCTGCGTCACCGCGTCGCGCGGCTCGATCTGCGTCCTCGATGCCCTCCTGGTCGAGCGCCGCCATCGAGTGCTCCTGCGGACCAGCGGCAGGTCGCTGTGCCGTCGCAACCGATCCGACAGCCCAGCGACGAGCCATCCGCACGGGCCCGCCTCGCGGGACGGCGCGCAGTAGGGCGACACCTCGCCTTCCCCCGGATCTCGGCCCATCACGACCTCGTGCGAACGGCGGTCAAGCCATCCCGCGCTGCCGGCGGGCCCACGTCTCGAAGCGCATCGGCGACAGGCCGAAGGAGCGGGCAATCTCGGGCCGTGCGAGCACCGGCGGAAGGCCTACCCCGCGGCACGGCGAACCTCGACGGCCGCGATGTCTTCGTGCAGGCCGTGCGCCCCACCGACGAGCGACGCGGCCGCCCCAAGTGGCCGGTCGCGGCGCTACGTCGCGCCGCCGGGCCGCTTCAGCGGGCGGGTCGCCAGGTCGAGCGGCGCCTCGCAGCCCGAGTTGCGCAGCTTGCAGGACTTGCACATGCGGCCGCTCCAGATCGCCTCGTACATCGCCTGCACCTGGTCGATCACGTCCTCGTCCTCCGTCAGCATCCCGATCTCGAAGTTGCGCCGGCCCTCGCCCTTGGCTCCGAGGCCCGCGCCGGTCCAGTTGGCGCTGCCGAGGTAGCACAGGCGGCCGTCGACGATGACCGTCTTGAGGTGCACGCGCGGGCACTGGCGCAGCTCCAGCCCGCCCTTGTAGAGCCGGGCGCGGCGATCGAAGCTGCGGCGGAACGGCCCCGACGGCGGCGCTGCGTGCAAGATCCGCAGCTCCACCTTCTGCTGGGCCAGCGCGCTGAACACCTCGAGCACCGAGTGGAATCGGCTGCGCGAGCGGGTCGTCGCGCGTGGGTCCTCGACCAGCAGCTCCTTCAGGTTCGCCGTAGCGATCCACACGCTCGTGCGGGCCGAGCGGAGCGCCGGGATCACCGCCTCGTAGTGGCCGCGCCCGGCGACGAGGCGCATGCGGATCGGCCGCTCGGGCAACACGAAGTCCACGTGGGCCCTCACTCCGGCGCGCACGCGGCCCGGCACGGCCCCGACACCTCGCGCGGGTGCGCGCGCGTCGAGCGTTCGAGGTGGCCGGGTCGATGCATCGCTGCGGCGGCGATGGTACCCCAGCGCGCGGCGCCGGGCGCGAAACCGGCGCGACCGCCCGGGCGGCGCTGGCCGCGGAGCCGGCCGCGCCGCGCGGGCGCCCTCGTCTCGATCCTGCCCCGTCGGACCTGCCTTTTCAGACCTGTCCTTCGGGCCCAATCACATCACATCGGCGGGGGCACGAAATCGTCGCAGGTCGACTCGATGAGGCCGACGGCCTCGGCGAAGAACGAGTCGTAGCTGGGCGCGCAGATGCTGCCGGAGATGCCCTGGTCGCCGAACGAGTCGACGAATTCCCGCAGGCGCGGGCTCGGCTCGGCGCCGGAGCTGTCGACCAGCGGCGGGCAGATCGCGTTGGGTTGGTCGTTGTCGCCGTACAGGCCGAGGACCACCAGCGCCTTCTCGTCGCCCTTCTTGGCGGCCACCAGCGACGCCTTCCAGCCGGCGGGGTTGCCGGCCGAGCCGTCGCCGAAGTTGTCGTCCTCGTCGGTGACGAAGGTGACGACCAGGATCGCGTCCTTGCGCAGGAAGCCGGCGTTGCACTCGAACGCCGGGCCGTTGGGGGCGACCGCCTGGACCATCGCCTCCATCGGCTTCTCGGGGTCGTCCGTCGATCCGGTGCCGACCTGGGCCGCGCAGGCGAACGCCGACGTGAGGTCGGGCTCGGTGATGTCCATGTAGCGGAGGCCGGTCGAGAAGTTGCAATCCTTCGAGCTCGACTGCAGCCCGCGCGGGTGGGTGACGCCGGCGCCGAGCACGTCCTCGCATTCGAGCGGCGGCGTCCCGCACGTGTAATCGAGGCCGGCCACCGGGCAGGTGTTGCCGAACAGGCCGCAGATCAGCTCGCAGCCGGCGAACACCCAGTGATCGGTGTCGATCACCATGATGTGATAGTCCTGGGCCTCGTCGAGCTGGCTCTGGATCGCCGAGATGAAGCCGGGGAAGCTGGCGATCAACGATTGTTGCTCGTCGCCCATCGACCCCGAATTGTCGATGATGAACAGGAAGTCGACCTTGCGACAGCCCACCTCCTCGCCGGTGGTCCCGCCGTCGGTGGTCTCCTCGACCCCGACGTCGAGCTTCGGCAGCCCCCCGGAGGTGTTGGTCGGGTCGACCATCCCCGTGCTCGTGGGCGTCGACGTCTCGCTGTCGCTGTCACTGTCGGTCCCGCTCGGGTTCGACGTCGCCTCGGAGCCCGACATCGACGAACCGGTCGTCGGGTTCGTCATCGTCGAATTCGAGGTCGGATTGTTGGTGGTGGGCTGGCCGGTGACGCCTACCGTCTCGCTGCCCGACGATCCGACATCGTCGCCGCATGCGGGCAGGGTCAACAGCGAGGCGAGAAGGGTGCAAGAACAACGAAAACGGGTCATGGCAGCATCCTCCTTATATCCGAGGCCAGCCCTCGCCACGCCGCCTTCGCCGCCGCACTGCCGTTAGCTGGCGCACGGACCTCGCGCCGCGAGGCGGACAGGCGTCCTTTGGACCCCCGAACGGCATGACGCATCCCGCGGCCCCGGTGATACCCTCGCCGCGCCCGTGCTGCTCTTCGCCCTCACCATCTTCCTCAGCGCGTTCCTGCTGTTTCAGGTCCAGCCCCTGATCGGCAAGATCATCCTTCCGTGGTTCGGCGGCACGCCTGCGGTGTGGACCACGTGCATGCTGTTCTTTCAGTGCCTGCTGCTGGCCGGCTATGCGTACGCGCACGCCGTCATGGCCCTGCCGGCGCGCAGGCAGGGACTCGTGCACCTCGCCGTGCTGGTCGCGGCGCTCCTCGCCGGCGCCCCGACCATCTTCCCGCCCGAGGGTTACAAGCCCGAAGGGGACGGCGTTCCGCTGCTCCAGATCTTGCTCGTGCTGACGGTCAGCGTCGGCCTGCCGTACTTCGCCCTGTCGACCACCGGTTCGCTGGTGCAGGCGTGGTTCTCGCGGCTGCACCCGTCGCGCTCGCCGTATCCGCTGTACGCCCTGTCGAACATCGGCTCGCTGCTCGGCCTCCTGACCTTCCCGTTCCTCGTCGAGCCGCGCCTCGGCTCGGTCACCCAGGCCTCGCTGTGGTTCCTCGGCTTCGCCGGCTTCTGCCTGCTGTGCGGCACGATCGCCGTGCAGACCACGCGCGCCTCCGCCCGCGCCGCGGCCGAGCCCGCCGGCGACCTCGCCGGCGCGGAGGTCCTCGCGCCGACCTGGGGCCTGCGGGCCGTATGGGTCGCCCTCGGCGCCTGCGCCTCGATCATGCTGCTGGCGATGACCAATCAGATGGCGATCGACGTCGCCAGCGTCCCGTTCCTGTGGGTCATCCCGCTCGCGCTCTATCTGATGAGCTTCATCCTCTGCTTCTCGAGCGAGAGGTGGTACCCGCGGTGGCTGTTCTACCCGCTGTTCGTCGGCGCCACCGCGGGCGTCGTCGGTTTGATGCTGGCCGGCGCCGACGCGGGCATCGAGCAGCAGGCCCTGGTCTACTGCGCCGCGATCTTCATCTACGCCATGGTCTGCCACGGCGAGCTGTACCGCCTGCGCCCGCACCCGCGCCACCTCACGGCCTTCTACCTCGCGCTCTCGGTCGGCGGCGCGCTCGGCGGCGTGTTCGTCGGCGCGATCGCCCCGCTGGTGTTCTCCGCCTATTACGAGCTGCACATCGGCCTCGTCGCCACCTCGCTGCTGGTCCTGCACGCGTTCCGCCGCGACCAGCGGCTCGAGCTGCCCGGCCGCGGCGTCGCGGCCGTCGTCCTCGCCGGCGCCGCCGCCGTCGCCTACACCCTGTGGCGCGTCCAGCACGACAGCCCCGACTCGTTCCGCTACATCGCCCCGCTCGCCGGCGCCCTGCTGTGCATGCTGCTGTTCGGGTTCCTGTGGAGCCTGCGCGTTCCGACAGGTCCTTCCGACCCTGTCCCGATGGACAGCCCCTCCGGCCCGCGGTGGATCGACGCCGGCGCGCGCATCAACCACGGCCGGGCCCGGCTGGCCTGGCTGCTGCCGATCGCCGCGATCGTGCTGCTCGCGGTCAACCTGGTGATCGAGGCCCGCTACCGCACCAGCGAGGCGCTGACGATCGAGCGCGGCTTCTTCGGCGTGCTGCGGGTCGCCGACCGCTACACCCACGATCCGCTGCAGGCGCGGCGGATCCTGTTCCACGGCGCCATCAACCACGGCTTCCAGTACCTCGACCGCGAGCGCCAGATGTGGCACAACTCGTACTTCGCCGAGGAGAGCGGGATCGGCACCGCGCTCACGCGCCACCCCAAGCGGCGCGCCGGCGAGCCGCTGAAGATCGGCCTGCTCGGCCTCGGCTCGGGCACCTTGCTGACCTATGGGCGCCCCGGCGACAGCATCCGGATCTACGAGATCGACCCCGAGGTCGAGCCGCTCAGCCGCCGGTACTTCACCTACTTCGAGCGCACCGAGGCCGCCACCGAGGTCGTGCTCGGCGACGGCCGCCTCTCGCTCGAGCGCGAGCCCGATCAGGCCTACGACGTCCTGATCCTCGACGCCTTCAGCAGCGACGCCATCCCGATGCACCTGCTCACCCGCGAGGCGTTCGAGACCTACTTCCGCCACCTCGAGCCCGACGGGATCCTGGCCGCCAACATGAGCAACCGCCACGTCGACATCCGCCCGGTGCTCAAGCAGCTCGCGCAGCACTTCGCGCGGGAGTTCGTGTGGATCGAGAATCACAGCGACGACCCGCGCGGCGTCTACGCCGCCGACTGGGGCCTGCTCTCGAACAACCGCGCCTTCCTCGACGACCCCCTCGTCAAGACCCGTCAGGGCGACACCAGCGGCGTCTCGACCGACCTCCGCATGTGGACCGACGATTACAGCAACCTGTTCGCCGTCCTCAAGTGGGTCCAGGGCGGCTGAGCCGCCGGTCCGCGGGGCCTCGATCGCGCCCCGCCCGTTCCCACGATTCGTCGACGTCGCAGCATTCCTCGGCGGGCCGATGCCCATCGAGGTCCTGCTCGCCGCGAGCCTCCGAGGGATGAAATCGTCTCCTCAACCAGCCGCCCTGATCACCGGTCGCTCGCCGCCTGGGCGCACGTCCTGATCGCCTTCCTCGTCCTCGCCCTGGTCGTTCTCGTCCCCGTCCCCGTCTTCGTCCTCGCCCTGGTCGTTCTCGTCCTCGTCCCCGTCCTCGTCCTCCCCCTGGTCGTTCCCGTCCTCGTCCCCGTCCTCGTCCTCCCCCTGGTCGTTCGCATCCTCGTCTTCGTCCTCCCCCTGCTCGTTCGCCTCCTCGTCTTCGTCCTCCCCCTGCTCGTCCTCGTCCCCATCCTCATCCTCGCCCTGCTCGTTCCCGTCCCCGTCTTCGTCCTCCCCCTGGTCGTTCGCATCCCCGTCCCCGTCCTCGTCCTCCCCCTGGTCGTTCCCGTCTCCGTCTTCGTCCTCGCCGTGGTCGTTCGCCTGCCCGTCCACCGCGTCGGACAGGTCGATGAAGGAATCAAAGCCGGCACGGTTCGCGTCATCCTCGAACCCGCAATTCAGAGATAATGCACCAGCTAGGAGCCTGCCTGAGAAAACGCGCGCCAGAAGGCGCGGGGCCGTGGAGATCTGGGTGACGGCGGGCACGGAGCGGCGGAGCGGGTCCCTCGCGACGGCGGGGCCCTCCCAGGCAACGTGCTCGGCGCCCGTGGGCTTCGATGGTGAGCTGTCGTTGAGAACAGGTTCATTCGTGCTTCGCGGACGATGGCGCCTGCGCGCGGTTGCCTGCGGCCCCTCCCGCCTGCGTCCCACTCCGCCGCTCCGTGCCCGCCTGCGGAGAGCGTCGCCGGCCCCGCTTGTCGTCGTGCGGGAGGCTCACCGAGCGGCGGCGAGTGCGGCGCGACCGACTGCGGTCAGCAGTTTGCGCAAGTTGTGAGCGGTGCAGACGAGCCGCCATTCGAGCTGCACCTTCTTCATACCGCGCATGAGGAAGCGGCCGAAGCCGAGCGCGGCCTTGATTTGGCCGAAGACGGGCTCGACGACCTGCTTGCGCAGGTGATAGCGACTCCGATATCCGGCGCGGGCGAGTCGCATGCGCATGTCATGGGCACGTGTGCCGGGGAGCTGGCCGATGCGACCCTTCGCGCTCCCCTCGCTGTGCTTGATCCGTCCGGTGGCGATGTAGCCACGGACGTGTCGGCGACCGAGCTCGCGGAGATTCGCCTCCGAGCAATAGCCCGCGTCGGCCGACAGTTCACGCGCCTGCCTGCCCGTGTTCGCCTTGATCTGTGCGAGCATCGGTGCGAGCGCACGGACGTCGTTCTGCTCGGCGATCACCATCTCGGCGACGATCACCTGGGAGGCACTGTCGACGGCGGCCTGGGCGTTGTAGCCCTGCACGAAGCCGTCCTTGGTCATCATCAACTTGCTCTCGGGATCGGTGAAATTGCGCTGGGCCTTGTCCGAAGGTGTCCCATCAGCCATGTGGTGAGGTCGCGGCACAGTCGGTTCCGGCCGTTCCTCGTCGCGCGCCCTGGCCTCCTGGGCTGCGCGTCGGTCCCCGTCACGAGCAGCGGCCTCGGCGGCAGCCTCGGTCTCGAGCGCCGCCATCGCCGCACGGATCTTTGCCAGGCGCTCCTGCTTGCTCTGCACCCATGCCGGCATCTCGTCGCCGCGACCATCCGCGTGCCGATCGTCCTCGCTACGATCGAGGTCGTCGGCCTCAGCGAACCACCGCGCGACCTCGGCCGCGAGCTGCGGCTCGACCTCTTTCATCCGCGCGTAGCTCATCGCCTTGTGCTTCGAGGCGTTCGCCTTGATCTTCGTCCCGTCGAGCGCGACGTGTCCGAGCTTCACCAGTCCGGCTTTCTGGCACAGCCGGAGAACCTGGCCGAAGAGACCGCCGAGCGCCGGGAGATGCCGCCGGCGGAAGTCATTAACCGTGCGATGATCCGGCCGCTGACACGCAGTTACGGCCATGAAGTCAACTCGCTGCTCACACGCCTGCGCGATCTTCCGCGACGAGAACACGCCCTGCGAATAGGCGTACAGGAGCAGCGCAGTCATCATCGCAGGGTGAAACGGAGGCTGCCCGCGCTCCTCCGTGTACGCGCCGAAGATCTCCGACAGGTCGAGCGACTCCCGCACCAGATCCCGCACGAAGTGGGCGACGTGGCCCTCCGGCACGAGCTCGTGCACGGACGGCGGCAGGAGCTGGAGTTGGTCGATCTCCCACGGGCGGAATGTCTTGCTCATGCCGTCCTTCATGAAATACCTTCGCGCGAAATCGAGCTGTGAACATCGTTGATTCGTCGCGAGGATTCTCATGTCCTTCGAGACATCCGGGCGCATGGCCTGGGCGAATGAACCCGCACGGCGACAAGCGGGGCCGGCGACGCTCTCCGCAGGCGGGCACGGAGCGGCGGAGTGGGACGCAGGCGGGAGGGGCCGCAGGCAACCGCGCGCAGGCGCCATCGTCCGCGAAGCACGAACGAACCTGTCCTCAACGACAGCTCATCATCGAAGCCCAAGGGCGCCGAGCACGTTGCCTGGGAGGGCCCCGCCGTCGCGAGGGACCCGCTCCGCCGCTCCGTGCCCGCCGTCACCCAGATCTCCACGGCCCCGCGCCTTCGGCCACGCGATTTCCTGGACAGGCTCCTAGCGCCAGACAGGCGATCCGACGAGTGTATGGCTTGACCCGCATGATTATCCTCCGTTCAGACGGTCGATCGGACCGGGGACTCCCGGACCCTCGCCGTCGCCCAAGTGTGCAGATATCCGACTCCACCGCAATCACAGCGGATGCGGCGCACCACAATGACACCGACATCGGCGCCAGGCATTGGCCGGACAGGCGTCACCGCCATCGAGGGCACATGGATCGAGCATCCCGAGAATGCCCGCACGACCGTCGTTCTGCCGGCAGCGACGGCGCCGGGTCCGCGGACACGCGGTCGAACTGCGGGCCAGCGCACTCTCTGGAGATTTCTCGTGAAGCGCGTCACCGCAGGCCCAGCGCGCGCCCCGCCGCCAGCGGCGCCGCCGCTGCCCCAAGTGATCCAGGTTGCTCGTGCAATCGACACAGTCTCGACGAACCCCGCGGCGACGGCATCGACGTGTGCGCGCGCGGCTTGTCGTGCCGTGACGCAAATGACGAATGTCGTGTGTGCGCCACGCCGTCGACCGCCGCGGTGCACGGCCGCCGAGGCCCAGGTCACGCGAGCGGGGGCTCCTCGCGCGCTGTCTCACGGCTCCCGTCGCGTCGCGGACAGCTGTGCCCTGTGGCGCATCGCAAGGCGCACGATTGCCGCGCTCCTCCGTGAGCCCACAATTCCGGCGAGGTGTGCCCCCAGCCCAGGGGGGCTGGGCCGCCGGAAAAGAGGAACGCGATGCTATGCAATCAGATCGGAATTCTCGCAGCGAGCCTGGTGCTATGGATCCCTTTTGTGGACAGCTGTGAATCCGACCCCGTACCGGGGGTCGACTTGCCTGCGGGCGGCCAGCCGTGCTGTGAGCCGTCCTCGGACGCGGCGTGCGACGATCCGGACATCGTCGCGTGCGTGTGCGGCCGCGACACCTACTGCTGCGAAAGGGACTGGGACCCCGCGTGCATCAGCCAGGCCGACGAATTCTGCGGCGCAGAGTGCTCGTAGGGACTCGGCTGCCGTCATCGTCGTCACCGGCCCGGCTCCCCGGAGCCCGCGGACGCGTCGCCGCGCCCCTCGCCGCGGTACCATGCCCTGCCCCCCGGACGCCGGCCAGCGCCTGTTCGGCGGTCCGCCGCCCTTCGTGACACGGCGACGGCTCCCCGTGCGTTCGCTTGCCGGCCCGTCGATCCCCGCGCCCGGGTTCTCTCCCGGCGACCGCGCGCGCTCGCCGTCGCCGCCTGCGATCCATCCGACCGCCCGCGGCGCTACACTGCCGCGCATGAACGCCCCGCTCGTCGCCCGCGGCCTGACCAAGCGCTACGGCACGACCTGTCTCTTCGAACACCTCGACCTCGACCTCGCGGCGGGCGAGGCCCTCGTGCTCGTCGGCCCCAACGGCGCCGGCAAGTCGACCCTGATCGGTTGCCTCACCGGCGGCGTCATCCCCGACGCCGGCCGCGTCATCCTCGGCGGCCACGACCTGCGCAGCGCCCCGCTGGCCGCGCGCGCCGCCCTGCGCTACCTGGCCCAGGAGGTCGAGGTCCCGCAGGGCCTCACCGGCCGCGAGCTCGTCGAGTTCTACGCCGCCGTGTTCCGCGACCCGCTCGGCCGCGAGCGGGCCATCGCGCTCGCCGATCTCGGCCCCGCCATCGATCACCTCGCCACCACCTACAGCCTCGGCATGCGCAAGCGCCTGGTCGCCGCCGCCCTCACTCTCGGCGACGGCGCGCTCTACGTCCTCGACGAGCCGTTCGCCGGCCTCGACCGCGAGGCCCGGGCCGCCCTCGTCGCCGCCCTCGTCGCCGCCCGGGCCCGCGGCGTCGCCATCGTCCTGTCCGCCCACGACCCCGAGGACATCGCCGCGCTCGGCGGCGCCCGCGTGCTCGAGCTCGGCCGCCCCGCCGCGGCCTGACCTTTGCGACCTGCCCCTGCAGACCTGTCCGTTTCGACTTGTCCTTCTCACCCTGTCCCGACATCCCCGTGCCGATCCTCCACGCCGACCGCGCCGACACCTCCTACCGCCACGCCGGCAGCGGCCCCGCGCTGCTGCTGCTGCACGCCGGCGCCAGCAGCGGCGTCCAGTGGGAGCGGGCCCTCGCGGCCCTGGCCCCCCGCTGGTCGGTCGCCGCCCCCGACCTCTACGGCCACGGCCTCACGCCTTGCCCCGCGGACATGTCCCCCGAGACCTTGCTCGAGCGCCAGGTCACCGTCCTGCTGGCCCTCCTCCAGCGCCTCGGCGACGGCCCGGCCCGCGTGGTCGGCCACTCGTACGGGGCCGTGCTCGCGCTCTGCCTGGCCGCCGCCGCCCCGGAGCGGGTGCGCGACCTCGTCCTCGTCGAGCCGGTCGCCTTCGGCCTGCTCGACCCCCGGGATCCGGCCCTCGCGCCCGTCGCGGCCGTCGAGGCCGCCTGCCGCGAGCTCGTGCTCGCCGGCGAATTCGAGGCCGCCACGCGGCGCTTCCTCGAATTCTGGAGCGACCCCGAGCTGTGGGACTTCCTGCCCGAGGCCGACCGCCTGGCCATCGTCGGCGGCGCCCGCGAGCGCCACTTCATCGGCGGACCGGCCGTGTTCGGCGCCACCTTCGCCGGCATCGACCTCGCCCGCGTGACCTGTCCGATCCGCCTCGTCACCGGCGACGACGGCCCCGCGGCCCCGCGCGCCGTCGCCGAACGCCTCGGTGCCCTGCTCCCGCAGGCCGAGCGGATCACCGTCCCTGGCGCCGGCCACATGCTCCCGCTCACCCATCACCGCGCCTTCCTCCGCCTCGTCGAATCGCCCGGCTGACGCGCGCGTGGTCCACAACCGCGGGTGAGGGGCCGGCGTGTCCCCGACGCGCCGTCACCGATCGCCCGACATCGCGGTCGCTCGATCGCTCGCGCGGGCCCGCGCCGGCAATCGTCGCACACCGCCGCGACTTCGTACGCCGCCGTCCGCGGGCCGGCTACCATCGCCCGGTTCGGAGGTTCGAGAGATGGAATCTGGCACATCGCCGCGGAGCGTCGCGGCTGCAATCCTCGTGTTCGTCGCGTGCGGCGACCCTGGCCGCGACACCACCGGCACCGGCGGCATCACGGCCGCGACCGCGACCATGGCCACGCTCACCGATCCTGGGCCGTCGACCGCCGCCGAGCCCACCACTCTCGGCAGCGACAGCGACAGCGACACCGCGGTCCCGACCACGAGCGGCACCACCACCGGCACCACCGCCGAGCCGACCGTCGGCACCACCGAGCCCGCGCAGACCGACGGCACCGCCACCGGCCCCGGCTGCGGCGTCTGCGATCAGCCCAACCAGCAGTGCGTCGGCGACGTGTGCGTCACCTCGTGCCAGGGCCAGGACGCGGCCTGTCCCGTGGGACAGGTGTGCGACGTCATCAGCGGCGAGTGCCACGCCGAGGGCGACCCCTGCACCCTCGCCGGCGCCGAGGCCCCCTGCGCCGACCTGTCCTGCGGGCCAGGTAGCACCTGCGACGGCGTCGGCGCCTGCGTCCCGCTCGCCCCCTGCGCCGACGTCGCCTGCACCGACGACGGCCGCTGCTGGGGCACCCTGTGCAGCTGCGAGCGCGTCGTCGAGTGCGAGGAGCCGAGCGCCGAGCTGCTCAACGGCCCGTTCTCGACCGAGATCGGCGGCATCGACTTCGCCGACGACTGCAACGCCTGGATGGTCACCCTGCGCAGCGGCCCCGACTACCTGCGGCGGCTCACGCCCGGCGGCGAGCTGACCGAATGGACAGGCGTCGCCAACCTCAACATGGGTGAGGTCAAGGTCTTGCGCCGGCTGACCGTCCCGCAGCTCAAGCAGGTCCCGCCGCTGAGCGCCGAGCCGAGCCCGCCGAAGCCCGTCGAGGGCCTCGGCGAGGTCGCCATCACCTACACCTGCTGCGCCGCCTGCGGCTGCCAGGCCGACCCGCCGCAGGGCGTCGCCCGCCTCGACGAGGCCGACATCGCCAACCCGCTGCCGATTGTCATCGTCGCCCAGGTCACCCAGGGCGACGGTCCGTTCGGAAGCACCTCCGCCGACGCCGGCCCGCACGGCCTCGCGTGGGGCGAGGACCGCGTGCTCTACGTCGGCAACAGCACCATGAACGGCCAGTACAACGACGCCGACCTCGAGACCGCCATGCAGGGCGTCGTCTTCACCTTCGACGCCCGCGTCACCGCCAGCGCCCCGGTGAGCCCCGTCCACATGCTCGTCGCCCTCGACGGCGGCAGCATCTACCGCTTCAACGTCCTCACCAAGCAGGCCGAGTTCGTCGTCGACCTCATGTCCGACGTCACCAGCCTCGCCCACGACGCCTTCACCGGCCACGTCTACGCCGGCCTCGCCAGCCTCGAGGTCGTCCGGCTCGCCCCCTTCACCGGCGACGTCGAGACCTTCCAGACCATGCCCGGCAAGGGCCGCGTCGCCGTCGGCCCGAGCGGCAAGCTGTGGTACACGCCGGTCAAGTCGGTCGCGCCCAACATCCCGCTGCAATCGTGGGACCTGCCGGCCTCGTTCTGAAGCCGCGCTCGCCGCGGCTCCGCGCATTCTTCGGCCCGACCGCGCATCGGGCCGCCCTATCCTGAAGGACAGGTTCATGCATCGCCGCGCCTGGCGCTAGCGTCGTCGGACATGTCGCATTAAACATGTCCGAAAGGACATGCGACATTCGCGAGGAGCGTGAAGGAATGCGTTGAAAGATGATCCTTGGCAGCCAAAGTTACAAACGGTAAAGGCGTCGTTTCGACAGCGGGGCCGTACGCAAACGACACGAACGTCGCCGGACTCCGCCCGCGCGGATGCGCCCCGCGAGCGGTCGGATGCCTTTGCAACCGCGTCAGGTCCGGCCCCGACCAATGCGGCCCGAATCCGCGAAGGCGGCCATGTCTGCGCCAGCCCCCAATCCTCGCCTTCGGCTCGCCGCTTTCGCGGCAGCGTCCGGGGGGTACAATCGCCGCATGCGTCGTCCTTACGGTCCCTCGATCTCGCTGCTCCTCTTGAATGTCGCGTGTCCCTCGCCGGGCGCCACCACCACCGACAGCGACGGCACCGACGGCAGCGAGAGCACCGCGAGCGCCACCGAGACGACCAGCGAGACCAGCGGTGAGCCGCCGCCGACCGAGGGCAGCAGCGAGGTCACCTCGCTGCCCACCACCGGGACCGACACCACCGACGGCACCAGCGTCGGCCCCGCGACCGACGGCGGCGACGCCACGATCGCGATCACCATCGCCGGCGACGGCACCGTCCTCGTCGATCCGCCCGGCGAGACCTGCGGCGATCCGGCCTGCGCGTACATGCTCCCCGGCGGCACCCTCGTCGCGCTCACGGCCACCCCGGCGGCCGGCAGCCTGTTCGCCGGCTGGTCGGGCGATTGCAGCGGCGCCGAGCCGATGACCGAGATCGACATCGGCGGCGGCGTCGGCTGCACCGCCACCTTCGAGCTGCTGCCCGAGGGCGCGCTGCCGGCCGCGCTGTCGGCCAGCGACGAGATCGTGCGCGTGCCCGCCGACGACGCCCCCGCGAGCGACAGCGAGACCCTGCTGAAGGTCGAGACCGCCGTCGCGCTCACCGGCGTGTCGTGGACCGTGTTCGCGGCCGACGACGGCAGCGAGGTCGCCAGCTCGGGCGAGCTCGAGTTCCTGTTCACCTGCCCCGACGGCCGGCGCGACTACGACGTGCGCGCCACCATCACCGACGGCCAGGTCCAGAGCACCCTGTTCGAGCGCCGGCTCGTCACCTGCGTCCCGCCGCGCAGCGACGCCGGCCGCGCCGTGCACCTCGTCGACCTCGCCGCGGGGTCTTACTTCCAGAACGGCGAGATCGACGGCGTCAAGGTCATGCCGGGCGACCTCGTGCGGGTCTCCGGCAGCACCACCGGCAACTTCGCCTTCTTCAACTTCCAGGGCAGCGCCGAGGCGCCGATCCACATCATCAACGACGGCCCGGTCACCAACCAGGACGCCAGCTGGCTGCTCCACCTCATCAACTGTCAGCACCTCATCGTCGACGGCCGCGGCAGCGACAACGTCGAGTACGGCTTCACGCTCACCAACCCCGGCGCCGGCGGCCAGGCGGTGTTCGTCCGCAATTACACGCAGGGCAGCAATACCAACACCGGCTCGACCGACATCGAGATGTTCGGCATCGAGATCGCCGACGGCCCCGACAGCGGCTTCCGGATCTGGAACGGCGGCAGCGACGACTACGACGCCAACAACTGGACCTTCCACAACCTGCGGCTCCACCACAACTACGTCCACGACGTCCTCACCGAGGGCTTCTACATCGGTTATTACACCGACAACGCCGACCAGCAGCCGCCGCCCTACCCCCTGGTCGACGCCAAGGTGTACCGCAACCGCGTCGACAACGCCGGCTGGGACGGCATGCAATTCGGCTCGTGCCGCGGCGGCCTCGAGGTCCACGACAACGTCGTCACCGGCTCGGGTACGGCGAACGAGCCCAACCAGCGCTCCTCGCTGCAGTGGAACCCGGGCAACAGCGGCGCCGTGTACAATAACCGCTTCATCGGCGGCGTCGGCGTCGACCTGCAGGTCGGCTGCACCGGCGGCGACACGCTGATGTTCAGCAACGTGTTCGTCCACAGCGAGGGCGGCTTCTACCTCCACGCCGGCCAGGCCGACGCCCCGCGCTACTGGCTGTTCGGCAACACCGTCGGCACGCCCAGCGCCGCCGGCCTGCGGATCAACATGAACTCGAACCCCGGCACCTGCGGCGCCGGGGCGAAGCTCAGCGAGATGCACTACGCCAGCAACCTCCTCGTCGGCGCCGTCGCCGAGGCGTGGGAGTTCGCGGCCGGCGACGCCGACATCGCCAGCTGGACCGTCGAGCCCAACCTCGCCTTCATCGGCGCCCCCGGCGAGCTGTGCCTCGACGACGAACTCGCGCCGACTTGCGTCGACTCCGAGGCGCTCGCCGGCGGGGGCGCCGAGCTCGCCGACCTCGGCCTCGCCGCCGCCGATCTGCCCGGCGGTCACTACGTCGACATCGACGGCCGCGTGCTCGCCGGTCCGGCCAACTTCGGCGCCCACCAGGCCCCCGTCAATTGATCGGCACGGACATTCGCGGATTTCGCGGGCGATCCCGTGCTACGTTGGGACCATGCTCCTTATGCGTCGCCTGCTCTCGCTCTTGCTCGTCCTCATCCCCGCCTGCGGCTCGCCCAACCAGTTCGAGGAGGGCGACGTCTGCGTCGACCCGAGCCTCGTCGCCATGTTCGAGGCCGGCGACGCCATCACCTTCGAGGTCGTGTTCGAGGAGTGCATCAGCGCCTGCGCCCGCCGCGTCGAGACCGCCTGTGATGTCCGCGTCGAGGGCGACGTCATCTTCCTCGACGCCCGCGGCTCCTACCGCGAGCCCGGCCCGGGCGCCTGCATCGCCCTGTGCGCCCAGCTCGAGGCCCGCTGCGAGGTCCCCGACCTCGCCCCCGGGACCTACAAGGTCCGCAGCGGCGACCACGAGCTGACCGTGACGCTGCCCTCGGCCGAGCCGCCTGACCAGCCCGACTCGTGCCAGTACTTCCTCCCCTGATTCACTCGCGCGCGTCGAGGCGAGCCGCGCGCATCAGCAGGTAATCGCGCTCCGGCACGCTCGCCGTGCGGCCGGCTGCGCGGCGATAGCCGGCGACCGCCGCCTCGCGCTCGCCGGCCCGCTCGAGCAGGTGCGCGCGCACGGCCTCGAGCCGGTGGTTTTCGGCCAGACGCGGGTCGCCGTCGAGCGCCTGCAGCAGCGCCAGCCCGACCGCCGGCCCGTGCACCATCGCGCCGGCGACCGCGTGATTGAGCCGCACCATCGGGTTGTCGGCCATCCGCAGCAGCACCTCGTAGAGCGCCAGGATCTGCGGCCAGTCGGTGTCTTCGGCCCGCGGCGCCTCGTCGTGCACCGCCGAGATGGCCGCCTGCACCTGGTACGGCCCGACCTGCCCGCGTGCCAGCGTCGCCGAGATCAGCGCGACCCCCTCGGCGATCGCCGCCCGATCCCAAAGCCCGCGATCCTGCTCGTCGAGCGGGACGAGCTCGCCCGCCGGCCCGCTGCGGGCCGCGCGACGGGCGTCCGTCAGCAGCATCAGCGCCAGCAGGCCGGCCACCTCGCCGTCGTCGGGCAACAGCGAATGGACCGCGCGCGTCAGCCGGATCGCCTCGCTCGCCAGATCGCTGCGCTGCAGCGCCGGCCCCGAGCTCGTCGTGTAGCCCTCGTTGAAGATCAGGTACAGCACGTGCAACACCGCCGCCAGCCGCTGCGCCCGCTCTTCGGGCGTCGGCATGCGGAACGGCACCCCGGACGTCTTGATGCTCTGCTTGGCGCGGCTGATCCGCTGGCCCATCGTCGCCTCCGGGACCATGAACGCGCTGGCGATCTCCGCCGTCGTCAGCCCGCCCACCGCGCGCAGCGTCAACGCGATCGCCGACGCCGACGACAGCGCCGGGTGGCAGCACATGAACAGCAGCACCAGCGTGTCGTCGTGGCCGACCTCGTCGCCCTCGGCCAGCGCCAGTTGCACCTCGGGCGGCACCAGGCTGACGACGATCGCCTCGCGCCGGCGGCGGGCCGCCTCGCTGCGCAATTGGTCGGTGATCCGCCGCGCCGCCACGTGGATCAGCCAGCCGCGCGGGTTGGCGGGCACGCCCTCGCGCGGCCACTGGCGAGCCGCGGCGAGCAGCGCCTCCTGGACCGCGTCCTCGCAGGTCGCGAAGTCGCGGGAGCGCCGGATGAGCGCGCCGAGCACCTGCGGCGCCAGGTCGCGCAGCAGGCGTTCGGGGCGGTGCTCCGGCGTCGGCGTCGTCACAGCGGGTCGGGGGGCGGCGCGCACATCACCTGGCGCACCTCGATCGCCATGTTGAGCGGTTCGCCGCCGGGCCCGGGCGCCGCCGAGGCCTCGGCCGCGAGCTCGTAGGCGCGTTCGGGGCCGGAGACGTCGACGATCCAGTAGCCCGCGAGGAACTCCTTCGACTCCGGGAACACCCCGTCGGTGATCGGCTGGCCGTTCTTGCCGGCGCGCACGAGCCTGGCCTGATCGGGCCCGGCGAGCCCCTCCGCCGCCACCAGCTCGCCCGACGCGGTCAGCCGCTCGGCGAACCCCTTCATGAACGCGATGTGCGCGTGGATGTCCTTCGGCGCCCACTGGCCGATCTGGAACGGCCCGCCGCCCGGGGTGTTCATCATCATCATGTACTTCATGGGTGCTTCCCTCTCGGTTGGTGCGCCCCGGAGATCGGTGCGCATGCACCGACCAGTCGGAGCCGAGCCGGGGTCTTCGACATCGCCCGCGACGATACCCGAAAAAAAATTTCGACCCCCGCCTTCGCCGCGAACGCGCCGTCCCCAGCACCTGCGCCAAGCCCGCACTGGACCGGACCGGCAGCCCCGATCGCCGGCGCGGTCGATGCGCACCAGTCACCGTCACAGACCCGGGCGACCCGGTCACCCGACAGGTCCGTAAGGCCATGTCCTTTCATCCATGCTAATGAGGACATGCTTTAAAAAGCATGTCCTTTCCACCATCCATGCATCGAGGCGCGGAGCGCTCGGCCGAACCCGAGCGCTCCGCGTCGCTCACCTGCGCCGGCGCGCTGTCCCGATCCCGAGCGCGAGCAGCAGCAGGTGGCCCACGCTGCCGCGGCCGTCACCGTCGCTGCTGCAGGCGCAGCCCTTGCCCGGATCGTCCTCGCCGCCGGTGGCGCTGTCGGTGTCCTCGCCGGTCTCGCTGTCGTTCGGCTCGCCGCCCGTCGTCGGCTCGCCGCCCGTCGTCGGCGCCTCGCCGCTCTCGTCGCCGGCCGTCTCCTCGGTCGCCGGCGCGCAGGCGCTGCCCGGGACCGCGTCGGCCTCGGTCCACACCGGCTCGGGCGGCGGCGTCTCGAGCGGCTCCTCGTCCGCGCGGAAGAAGCACGGCGGGCACAGCTCGAACGGCGCCGCCTTGTTGCCGGCCGTGTCGATCGCCGTCACCTCGAGGCACACCTCGCTCATCACGTCCGCGCCGCCCAGCGTGTTCCCGCCGAGCTGCACGGTGATCGTCGTCGCCTCGCCCGACGCCAGCTCCGTGCGGTGGATCGCGCCGGCGCCCTCGCTCTCCGCCCAGTTCACCAGGAACAGCGTCGCCGCCTCCCCGTCGGCCGGCGCCGCCTGCTGTAAATGCACGTACATCGAGCGATGTACCTGCCAATCCCCACAGTCCGACGAGAAGTCGAGATCCGCGTGGTCGTAGACGGCGAAGAACGACGCCTCGGCGATCGGCACCGGCGCGGCGACATCGTCCGCGCTCGCGGTGTACGTCAGCGACAGCTCGCAGTTGGCCTCCCAGTCGCAGATCTTGCCGCTGATCGCGACCGCCTGGCCCTCCTGCGGCGCCGGCTCGACGCGGACCGCCAGGTCCGCCAACCCCTCGGCGAAATCGGCCGCCACCAGCGTCGCCGGCTCGCCGTCGACCGTCACCGTCAATTGCTCGAGCGACAGCTCGAAGCCCCAGAACAGCAGCGCCCCGTTGCCCGGATAGCTCCCGCCGCCGATCGGCAGCTGCTGGATCAGCTCCGGCGCCGAAGCCCCACACGCGTCCGCGAGGCGAGGGACGGAGACGACCAGAGCGCACGTGCCCACCAGCGCGGCGCCCTCGAGGACACGAAGAAGACGATTAATTCTCGGCATGCCGTAGTTCTTTTTCACGTTCCGTGCCAACGAGTGTTCGCCTGCGTTCCCGCCGACCTCGTCGATCTCCACGGCACGCGGCATGGCACCCGTGTCCGACCCCGACGCCCGCGCCAGCCCGCCGTGCGCCCCGGTCCCCTTCGTCGCCAACGCCGGTGAGCGAGCCCGCCGAGACGGCGCGATGCGCCGCCTGCCACCCCGCGCTCTGCCGGCCCGGCGCGCGTTCTCGTGCATTCGCCGATTCCAGCCCCCTCGCCCTCGTACACCGCCCTGCGACGCCATCGGTCGATTTTTTCGCGGCCCCGCAATCCATTCGCGCCGCGGCGGGAACTACCGGCCTGCACCGCGACGCGGTCACGCACGAGGAGTTGTGAATTGGACACACGGGTCGTGAGACAGGTGGAAGACGGGGACGGGGACGTCGTGGGCTGGGGCGAGCGACGGGCCGCGTGGGCGGCAGCGGACGCGCCCAGCGTCGCCCGCTCGATCTTCCTCGCGCTGCACGCAGCCGGCGTGCGCGAGGCATTCGGCGTCATCGGCGGCGGCATCGCCCCGCTCGCGGCCGGCCTCGCCAACACCCCGATCCGCTTCTATCACTTCCGCCACGAGGCCGGCGCCGGCTTCTCCGCGATCGAGAGCTGGTTCGCCACCGGTCGCCCTGCCGTCGTCGCCGTCACCACCGGGCCCGGCCTGTTCAACGTCCTCAACGCCGCCATGGCCGCGCGCGTCGACGGGGCCAAGCTGCTCGTCGTCTCCGGCTTCACCTCGCGGTCGCAGCAGGGCCGCGGCGCCGTGCAGGAGACCAGCGCGGCCAGCATGCCCGCCGACGTCACCCGCGCGGGCAGCATCTTCCACGACGTCTTCGTCCCCGAGAGCGAGGACGAGCTCGCCGGCGCCCTCGGCCGGATCGTCCGCGGCCTCACGGCGCCCGGCGGTTACGTCGCCCACCTCGGCCTGCCGCTGTCGCTGCAGGGCAAGCTGCTGCCCACGCCGCGGCCGCTCGGCGCCGCCTGGCGCTTCGACCCGCCCGCGCCCACGCGCGGAGCCGTCGACGCCTGCCTCGACGCCCTCCGCGATCCCGGCGCCGCGATCTGGGTCGGCCACGGCGCGCTCGCGGCCCGCGACGATCTGCTGCGCTTCGCCGAGGCCGCGCACCTGCCCGTCATCACCTCGCCGCGGGCCAAGGGGCTGTTCCCCGAGTCGCACCCGCTGTTCATCGGCGTCAGCGGGGCCGGCGGCGGCGCCGAGGTGCAGCAGTGGTTCCGCGCCCGTCGTCCGCGGCACGTCCTCGTCGTCGGCACCCGGCTCGGCGAGGTCACCTCCTTCCTCGCCCCCGGCCTCGCGCCGAGCGAGCGCTGGACCCACGTCGACATCGACCCTGCGGCCTTCGGCGCCGCCTACCCCGAGGTCCCCGGTCGCGGCATCGTCGCCGACGCCGCGCAGTTCTTCGCCGCCCTGCACGCGCGCGCCGGCGAGACCGGCTGGTACGCCCGGCGCGAGCCGATCGCCCTGCCCGAGCGCCACGCCGAGCCCCCCTTGCCGCCCCGGTCCCGCGGCGACGTGCGCCCCTCGTACTTGTTGCAGGCGATCCAGGCCCGGATCGTCGACGCCACCGACGCCCTCGTCATGAGCGAGGCCGGCAACGCCTTCACGTGGTGCAACGCCCGCCTGCGCTTCGATCGGCCCGGCCGCTACCGCACCAGCGCCGCCTGGGGTTCGATGGGTCACTTCACCACCGGCTGCGTCGGCGCGGCTCTGGCCGGCGACCGGCGCGTCGTCGCCGTCGTCGGCGACGGCGCCATGCTCATGAACAACGAGATCAACACCGCCGCGCAGTACGGCGCCCGCGTCCTGTGGATCGTCCTCAACGACGCCCAGCTCGGCCTCAACCACCACGGCATGCTCGCGCTCGGCATGCGCCCGCTCGAGACCCAGATGCCGCGCACCGACTTCGTCGCCTTCGCCCGCAGCCAGGGCGTCGACGGCCTCGCCGTCCTCGCCGAGCCCGAGCTCGACGCCGCCCTCGACCGCGCGCTCGCCCACGACGGCCCCTTCGTGCTCGACGTCCGCATCGATCCCACCGTCCCCTCGCCGATCCTCGCCGCCCGGACCCGCAGCCTCGAGAGCCAGACCAGCAAGGGGGCCGCGTGACGATCGTCGACGGCATCCTCGATCGCGTCGAGACCCCCGCGACCCTGACCGCGCACGTCGTCGATCCCGGCCCCGACCCGCGCGTCCACGGCTACGCCGTCCAGGCCGACCTCGCGCGCCACGTCGGCGTCGCCGACCTCGCCTGGCTCGCGCTCACCGGCGAGCTGCCCGGCGAGCACGAGCGCGAGGCTCTCGGCCGCGCCCTGTGGTGGCTCGCCCCGCTGCACGTCGGCGAGGCCCCCGTGCACGCCGGCGTGCTCGCGCGGATCTCCGGCGCCCCCGACGAGGTCGTCCCGGCCGTCGTCACCGTCGCGCTCGGGCAGCACATCGCCGCCGAGCTGCGCGCGCTCGCCCCGATGTTCGCCTGGCTCTCGGGACAGGTCGACGAGCCGCCCGCCGTCGCCGTCCTCGGGCCCGACGCCGCGCCCGCCGAGCGCGACGCCTGGGCCGAACTCGTCGCCGACAGCGCGCGGTGGTTCGGCCGCGAGCGCGCCTTCCCTGCGGCCCCGGCCCTGACCCGGGTCGCCGCCGCCTACGCCATCCTCATGCGCCTCGGCGTCGGCGACCCCGCCCGCCTGCACGCCTTCGCCACCTGGGCCCGCCTCCCGCTCGCCCTCGCCGAGGCCGCCTGCGCCGCCCCTGGCGCCGTCCTGGGCTACCCCCTCGATCTCCCGGCCTACCGTTATGACGAGGACGAGTGACGATCCTCGCCCCCCGCGCAAATCATCACACTGCGACAATATAAACACTTCGCCCAGGTCCGCTGCGACCGCTCATATTCACACGACCACCTTCCTCACGCGCTCCGAGAGCAACGCGCCCATCATTCCCGTTCCACGCACCTCCTTCCATCCCCATGACCGTACCGATCCACACCCGCGTCGGCACCATCGTCGACGGCGACAACCGCTTCTTCGGCCGCAGCGTGTTCGCCCACTGGGCGCACGAGGTCACGGCCGCCAGCGACCCCCTGCTGCTCGCGCTCGGCCTGCCCGCGATCACCGACCAGGGCCGCGACGTCCTGCGCCTGCTCGTGCTCGGCAGCATCTCGCCCGACGCGCGCGTCTGGCCGCTCAAGCTCACCCGCCTGCTCGCCAGCCACGGCGACCCGCTCGTCGGCTACTTCGGCGCCCAGCTCGTCAGCGCCGGCAAGATCATGGGCCCCGGCTCGCTCGTCGGCGCCGCCGAGGCGCTCGCGTGGATCGCCGGCGAGGTCGGCGACGACGGCGACGACGCCGCAGTCGCCCGGGCCGTGCAGCTCTGGCGGGAGCGCGCCCACAACCGGATCGGCGGCTTCGGCGTGCCCTTCCGCGCCGTCGACGAGCGGCGGGCCGGCGTCCTGCGGCTCGTCGGCGACGGCCCGCTCTCGCGCGGTCGGTACTGGCGGCTGCACCTGCGGGTGGTCGCCGCCCTGCACCCGTTGCCGCCCAACATCGGCATCACCCTCGCCGCCCTCATGCTCGATCTCGGCATCGCCCCCGAGCACGCCGGCATCGCCCTCGCCGTGTGCATGAGCGGCAACTTCCTCGCCCACGCCGTCGAGGCCGCGGCGATCGACGGCGCCCGCGCGCACGACCTCCCGCGCGCCGCCATCCGCCACGTCGGCGCCGCCCCGCGGGACACCCGGACGCGCACCCCCATCGTCCCGCCGCCGGCCCTGCGCCGCCACCAGCCCGCCGGCGACGAGCCGCCGCGCGGCGACTCCTATCAATCCAATGCCCGGACCCCCTGATGCCATTCGCGCCACCGCGCCGCCGCGATCGTGAACCGGGCCGGCCCCGATCGCCGCCGTCCTCGGCGCTCGCGGCCGTCCGCGCGGGCTCGCGCGAGCCCGCGGGCGGGTCCGATTGCGCCACCGCGGCGCGCATTGCCGGGTCCCGGGCGAGCTGGTACGGTGCGCCGCGATGCCGTCCGACGCCGAGCTCGTCGATGCCTGGCGCGCCGGCGATTCGGACGCCGGCGCCGAGCTGTTCGAGCGCCACTACGACGCCGTCGCCCGCTTCTTCCACAACAAGGTCGGCGCCCCGGCCGGCAACGACCTGATCCAGCGGACCTTCCTCGCCTGCCTCGAGGGCTTCGCCCGCTACCGCGGCGAGGCCAGCTTCCGCACCTATCTGTTCTCGATCGCCTACAACCTGCTGTGCAAGCACTTCGAGGCCCAGCGGCGCAGCCGGATCGACCTCATGACGACCTCGATCCACGACCTGCGGAGCACCCCGAGCGAGGTGCTCGCCGCCCGCAGCGAGCAGCGCCTCGTGCTCGCGGCCCTGCGCCGGCTCCCGATCGAGTACCAGGCCCTGATCGAGCTGCACTACTGGGAGCAGATGACCGCCGCCGAGGCCGCGCTCGCGCTCGCGATCCCGCTCGGCACCGCCAAGACCCGCCTGCGCCGCGCCCGGCAATTGCTCGAGGAGCAGCTCGCCGCCCTCGCGGACAGCCCCGCCCTGCTCACCAGCACGCAGACCGACCTCGAAAGTTGGGCCCGCGAGCTCCGCGACCGGCTCCTCCCGCAAGCGCGACAGCAGCCGTGATCGCGCCGGCCGCTCCGAGAACCTCGTTGGCGCCGACCCGGGCGGCCTGATCGGCGAGACCGACCACGACATCTTCGACCCCGAGGCCGGCCAGCAGAACCTCGAGAACGACCGCGCACGACCACAGCGACCCGCAAACCGCGGCCTTCGATCGTCGCGCGGCTCGGGCCGCTCGTCGCAGCCCTCGAACGACCTGTCTCTCGGGTCAGTTGGCCGTCACCGGGCAGCCGTCGCCGTCGGCTCGACCGTCGCGCGGCTCGGGCACGTCGGGGCACTTGTCGTAGCGGTCGGAGATCCCGTCGCCGTCGCGGTCGACCACCGGGCAGCCGTCGCGCGGCCCCCCGGCCTGATCCGGGCACGCATCGGCGGCGTCCGGCACGCGATCGCCGTCGCGGTCGGTCGGCGTCGTGATCGGATTGGGGCGCACCACCGGCCCGCTGGTCGCGTTCAGCGGCACCTGCGTGGGCTGCGGCGGCGCCGAGTTTGCGCATCCGAGGAGCAGGGCGAACGACACGAGACCGGCGGTGCGAGCCATGGCGAGCACGAGCCTACCACTCCCCCCGGCCGGCGCGCACCCGCGCGCTTGCGCCCGACCGACTCGTGGCAGACGGCCCTGTCACGTGTCCCGCCCGCCACCGCGGGCCATCGCGCCGCCCCCGTCCCGCCGGACCTCGGGACACCCCGGCCCGACCTGAGCCGGACACCGGCTTCGTCCTCCCCGCGGCCGCTCCCTTCGGCACCGGCGCATGCAACGCGACCTCGCCCCCGCTCCGCCGACTTGCCGCCCCCGACCGCCGCGCCGCCGCCCCGGGCCGCCGCGACCCGCCGCCGAAGCATGTCTGAAAGACCATGCCCTCGACGACATATCATCAACACCATGTCCTTTATCACATGCCCTCGAAGACATGCTCAAAAAGCCATCACGACGCCAGCCGCTGCAGCCGCCGCGCCAGCGCCGGGTGTCCGCCGTGTTCGGCCCAGTCGGCCGCCGTGCCGCGCCAGCGGGCGTCTCGCACCTGCGGATCGGCGCCGTGGGCCAGCAGCCGCTCGACGATCCCGACGTGGCCGCGCCAGGCCGCCTCGTGCAACGGCGTGCGCGCGCTCTGTCCGCCCGGGCGCACCGGCCGGTCGCCCTCTGCCCCGCAGCCCAGGAGCAGCGCCACCGCGGCGTGCTGCTCGCGGATGCACGCGTACGCCAGCGCCTCTGCCAGCACCTCGCGGTCGAGCTCGGGGCTGAGCAGGTGCGTGAGCGTATCGATGCGTCCGAGCGCCGCCGCGTGGCGGACGTCGATCTTCGCCCCGCGCAGCACCAGCTCCTCCGCGGTCGCCGGCGCCAGGTTCAGGAGCGGTCGCGACAGCAGGTCGGGGTCGGCGAGGTCGAGCCGGGCCCCGCCGGCGATCAGGCGATCGATGAGCCCCGGCGCCGCGCCCGACTCCGACGCCCGACGGCTCGTGAGCACCAGATCGAGGGTCGCCTGGGCCGCCCAGGCCGCGCTCCCGCGGTCGATCAGCAGCCGCGCGACGTCGACGATCTCGTCCGGCAGCGGCCCGCGATCGGGGTTGCCGGCCACGTGGTGGAGCAGCGTCGCCCCCGCGAAATAGCCGCTCTCGTACCATTGCCCGACGCGGCAGCGCACCGCAACCAGGCCCGGATCGGCGTCGAGCAGCGCCGTGAGGCGCTCGATCGCGCCGGCGTCGATCGTCGCCACCGCCTCGCGGAATCGATCGAGCTCGCTGCTGTTCGCGAATTGCATCCGCCGGGTCCTCCGTCCGGCGAGTGCGCGCCGGCGCTCCTCGGTCTATAGAATCGATCGGTGAAAGTTCAAGCGCCCGATCCGGCCGTCTCGCCGCGTAACGACGTTCGCCGCGAACGTCGCGGGCCGTGCGACCCATGGAACGACGCTTGCGAGCCCGCGCCGCGCCGCCGCATCGGCCCCTTCGCGGCCTGCACGCCTCACCGCGAGATCGCCTCGCAGGCGTCGCCGCAGGGCCTGCCGCGGCACGGACACCTGACATCGGGTCTCCTGGCCCCAGTCCGCCGTCACTCGCGTCCCCTCGCCGGCGCGGCGCACGAGCATGTCCATGCATGGCGTTCAGGACATGTCTTATTGGCCCGATCCACCGATATCGGCTCACGCCGACGAAAACCAGTCTCCCCATTCACGCGGCGCCGGCCACTCGCTCACGCCCCCGCCCGGCCTCGCCGCCGTTACGCGTACGAGCCGGTCACCTGCGTCTGCGCGAACACGGCGCCCTGCGGCTCCACGACCATCGCGCTCGGCCCCATCGGCGTCTCGAACGGCCCGTGGATCAGCCGGCCGCCGAGCGACGGCAGCTTCGCCAGCGCAACCGCGCGCGGATCTGCGCCCAGGGCCACAGGCCGACCGCCGCCATCCCAGGACGCTCTCCTCGCCCGTGGCGCGTCCTCGCGCATCGCCGAGGCCCGGACCTGCCCGCGACGCGAGCAGTATCCTGCCCGCATGCATCGTACACACGGCCTGCGGTCGCTCTGCGTCGCCGCCCTGCTGGCGGTCGCGTGTCGCCCGGGTTCGCCGATCGGAGCGCCCGCCCCGTCCGGCGCCCGCGCCTCCGACTGCGATGATTCGCGCCCCTGCCCGCCGCAGCCCGACTCATCCGCCAAGCGCGACTGCGGTGATTCACGCCCCTGCCCGCCGCCCGCGACCGACCGCCATGATTCACCGAATTGCGCGCAGCCGGCCGGCGCCGACAAGTCGACCGCCGACCTCGATCAGGACGGCGTCCCCGACGACGCGATCGCTGCCCCACCGATTTCATGAAGCCCGGACCGCTGTGCGACGAGGACCGCGCGCGCGCCCAGGGCTGCCCCTGCGACTGCTGGGCCTCGGGCGTGCCCGCGCAATGACGACGCGCAGGCGGCAGCGCCCGCGCGTCGCCGCCTGCGCTCAGAGGCCCCAGTCGCCCGTGCTCGGCGGATTCGCGTTCGCCTTCCACAGCTTCGGGCTCATCGCCCCGTCCCGGGTCGCCCAGCCGCGCGGGTCGGCGTGGGCGGGCGCCTGCCAGCCGAACGGGTCGACCGCGTAGCGGTGGAAGTCGTGCGAGCCGCCGGTGCAATTGGTGCACGTGTCGCCGTTGACCGCGAACCACCGGTCCTTCTGCGCCGGGGTGCCCACATTCGTCTCGCGGATCACCGTCAGGTGCAGGTGCGGTCCGGTGGTCCAGCCGCCGTTGCCCACGTCGCCGACGATCGTGTTCTTCGTGACGTTGGTGCCGACCGCCGGCGTGACCGTGCGCTTGACGTGGAAGTAGCCGGCCACGAAGCTCTCGTTGTAGGTCGCGGGCGCGGCCACCACCTTGTGGCGCACGTACACCTCGCCCTGCAGGAACCCGTCCCAGCCCGCGTTGCGGTACGAGATGTAGTCGCCGTTCGCGATCGCCGCCTGGCACGACGGCGACAGGTCGCTCCAGCTCGAGCACGCCGCCGGCCAGCCCGCCGGGAAGTCGCGGTTGATGCAGCCGGAGTTCTTCACCTTCGCCGCCTCCGCCGTCGCGCAGGCCACCGCCGACGTGTGGTAATCGCGGCTGACGATCACCTTGCCGTCGGTGAGCGCGTAGAGGTCGGTGTTCTCGGCCGCGCCCCAGTCCCAGCCGTCGTGGTCCGCCAGGAAGTCGGTCCTCGCGTGCCCCTTGAAGTTGACCTGCGTCGCCATCGCGTTCAGGTACGGCGCGACCGCCCCGAACCACCCGGTGTTGAGCGTCGGCGCCCCCTCGCGGGCGAAGTCGACGCCGGTGCCGATCGACGAGAACGACGCCGGCGCGCGCTCGAAGATCGGCAGCTCCAGCGACGACACCGTCATCACGCAATTGGGCTCCTGCGCCGCCACCGACGCGTTGAACGCCGCCGTCAGCGGCCCGCCGCCGGACCCGCGATAGACCGCGGGGCCCCACGTCTGGCCGTCGCACCACACCACCGCCTGGTTGCCGCCCGCGGCGGAGAACAGGCCCGCCTTGCGGATCGTGCCCGGGCCGAACTCGCCGATCAGATACGCGCACGGGTCGCCGCCGTTCGTGTCCCACGCGTACGCCCAGCCGCCGCCGCTCCACGTCATGCTGCAGTAATGGCCGTACCCGGCCGGCTCCGCGATCTCGCCGGCCGCCAGGACCGGCGTCGGGCGGATCGTCAGATCGGCTGTCTCCGGGGACAGGTGCCGCGACATCTCGCCCGGCGCGAACACCCGGACGTCAGGCGCGTCCTCGGCGCCGGCGAAGCCCGCGAACGCGCCGTCGGCCTCGGCGCCGACGATCCGGTCGAACTCCGCCACCTCCGTGATCGCCGGCGACGCCCCCGGCGCCGCTTCCCCGTCCGGACCCGGCCCCTCGTCGCAGGCCCCGAGGGTCGTACAGAGGGCGATGAATAGGACGTGCTTGCTGTAGTTCACGGTTCGTTCCTGCTTTCTCGGCAACATGCGTTCGCAGGAGTGGTGACCGCCGGGCCGCGAACAATTGCGCCGCCGCGGCCGCGCCCCGACGCGACCGCGGGTGCGGTGACGCCCGCCCGTCGCCGCAATTGATCGCCGCCCGGCGGACACCGGCCAGCGATTGCCCTGTGCACATTCGCCGCCTCGCGCGACTGCGCGCGGAATCGACCCTTCACGGCCGCGAATCGCCCGCGTCAGCTCGCCGCCGTTCGATGGTATCGTCCGTCCGACGTGGACAAGCGCTACGTGTACAACAAGCAGGCAGGGGCGCTGCAGGAGGTCGCGGCGCCGCCGGCGAACACGCGGACGCGGGTCATGCCGATGCGCATGAGCAGCGCCGCGCAGTCGATCGCGCCGGCGCAGACGGCCGACGCGGACGACCACGTCGCGCCGCAGGAGCAGCGCGCCGACGACGTCCGGCTGATCCGCGCCCCGCGGCCCGGCGACGACGGCCGAGACCCCACTCGCTCGACCAGGAGACCCGGCATGTTCTCATACACGATCGAGGACGGCGAGCACGTCCTGATGATCCACAAGGACGGCACCATGGAGGAGCTCGTGGGGCCGAAGCGGGTCTCCACGTTCGGGCGCACCTTCCGGCGCATGGAGCACTACGTCGCCCACCCCGGCGAGTTCTTGGTCGTGCGCTACCGCGACGGCCGCCAGGAGCACCTCGTCGGCCCCGCGCACCTGTGGCTCGACCCGCGCAAGCACCTCTCGGCCACCCGCGAGGAAGGCCTGCAGCTCGCCGCCAAGGAGGCCGTCGTCATCTACGAGCGGGCCGCCAGCGGCGAGGTCACCCGGCGCGTGCTGCAGGGTCCGGCGGTGTTCGTGGCCCAGCCGGGCGAGTGGCTGCACACCTTCTCGTGGCACGGCTCGACCGGCGCCGGCTACCGCAAGGTCCCGAACGCCCTCGTGTTCCAGAAACTGTGGCTGATGCCGGACCAGATGTACCACGACGTCGAGGACGTCCGGACCGCCGACGACGCCGTCATCACCGTGCGCCTCATGATCTTCTTCGAGCTCGTCGACATCGAGCTCATGCTGGCGACCACGCACGACCCGATCGGCGACTTCGTCAACGCCGCCACCAGCGACGTCGTCGACTTCCTCGGCCGCCACGACCTCGCCTCGTTCAAGCTCCACACCGACCAGCTCGGCGACCTCGCCACCTACCGCCAGCTGACCAGCCGCGCCGAGCAGTGCGGCTACCGGATCGGCAAGGTCGTCTACCGCGGCTTCGACGCCCCGCCGTCGCTGCAGCAGATGCTCGACCAGGCCATCGAATCGCGCACGCGCCTGCAGCTCGAGCGCGCCACCCAGCAGCAGGCGCAGGAGCTCGAGGACTTCAAGCTCGAGCGCCAGCTGGCCCGCGGCGAGCGCCAGCGGGCCGACGGCGCGTCCGAGCAGGCCCACGCGCTGGCCCTGCAGAAGGCCCGCAGCGCCGCCGAGCTCGAGGCCGACAGCGCCCGCGGCGAGTTCCAGCGCACCCAGCGGCGCCTCGACCAGGAGCGCGCCCTCGCCGACGAGCGCGCCCGCCACGACGAGGAGAGCCGCCACCTCGCCGCCCTGCACCAGCTCGGCGTCGACCTGACCGCCCTGCTCACCCAGCACCGCGCCGACCAGATCATCGAGCTGCGCGGCGACGGCGACGGCGCCCACGTGCACGTCGACGCCCCCCGCCGCCCCGCTCGCTGACCCCCGGTTCATGCCCTCACGGACATGTTCAATAAAACATTTTCTTTGCGACATGTTCTATCAAACATGTCCTTGAGGTGAGCCCTAGTTTCGCGCCCCGCGCGTGCGCACGATCGACAGACCCGAGCGCGGCGCGCTCGCAGGCGTCCCGTCGGACCGCGCGCCCCGGCGCCGCCGGCTCCTGCAGCGCCCTCACAGCAGCGCCGCCGCGGCCGCGCGCACCGCCGCGCGCACGGCAGCCTCGTCCGCCTCGCTTGCCGCCTGCAGGGCCGCGGGGAACGCGGCGGCGAGGTCGATGAGCACGTCGAGCTCGACCTCGTCGAGCACGACCTCGCGGTCGTGCCGGCCCCACTTCGACACCGCGCTGGCGATCCGCGCCGGGTTCGTCAGCCGCTCGGCCCACGCGACCAGGGCCGCGCGATCGGGCCGCTGGTGCCGGTCCCACGCCTCGCTGTCCTGGAACCGCTGCTCGTCGAACTCGGCGATCTTGCGCTTGTACGTCGGCCGCGCCCCCGGTCGCGCCCGCGCGTCCGGCCGCACCACCAGGCCCTCGGCGAAGTTGTCGGCCAGCGCAGGCAGCCCGAGCTGCGCCGGCACCCGCGTCACCGCCCGCGTCGGCGCCGCCTCGACGTGCGGGCGCGGCCCCGTGCGCACCACCGGCGGCACCAGCATCCCTGTCTCTCGGGCCAGCTCGGCGAGCTCGCGGAACGCCAGCAGCTCGCCGTCGTCGGCGTCGTCGCCCGCCACCACCGCGTCGAAGGCCGCCCAGCGCAGGTCCGGCGCGTACCAGATGCCCGTCTGCACCGGCTGCAGCCCCGGCACCGGGGCCACCTCGGGGTGCGGATAGCCGCCGCCGAACAGCTCGCCGTAGAACACCACCACCGCCGCCCCCAGCCGCCTCGCGGCCGCGCGCGCGACCTCGGCGAGCCCCGCCCGCACCAGCTGCCAGCCGAAGAACGGCTCGTCGTCGGCCAGCCACGCCTTGCGCTTGCCGAAGCGGACCTGCTCGCCGGCCACGGCGATCAGCATCTGCGCCCCGTGGATCTTCTCGAGCGCGACCCAGGGTCCGCCGGGCACGACCCCGAGCGGCTCGCCGGGCCCGGCGATCTTGCCGTAGTAGCGATGACGCACCCCGCCAGCGTACCCGAGAGTCCGGCGAGACGACAGCGCAGGCCCGGGCGGGCCTACCCCCCGGACCATCGGAACCTGTCCTCGCGAACATGCTCTCTCGGACACCGCGCGCCCGCGCGCCCGGCAGCGCCCGCGCGCCCGCTGCCCGCCCGCGGGACTTGTGGCACTGTCGGCGCCGCCATGCTCGCCAAGGTCTTCGTCCAGCGCGACCCCGCCACCGGCGAGTTCATCAACAAGAACGTCTACAACGCCTGGTACGGCTTCACGAGGTTGGGCGTGTGGGCCGAGTCGTTCGTGTGGTCCGACCTCGCCGAGGGCAAGCTCGCGCTCGAGCGCGACGCCGCGGTCATCGGCGGGATCGGCACCGTCCGCGCCGCGCTCGCGCAGCTCGGCGCGCCGGAGCCCGCCAACATCGACTACCCCGAGCCGCTGGCGCCGTTTCTGCGCCGTCGCGTGTGCAGGTCCACCATCCGCGAGGCCCACGCCCTGTGCCGCGACGACCGCTTCGACCCGCCCGTCTTCATCAAACCCGTCACCGGGCACAAGGAGTTCACGGGCCACGTCCTCGCCGTCTACCGCGACCTGCTGCGCACGGCCGGCTGGGCCCACGAGGAGCCCGACACGGCGGTGTGGCTGTCCGAGGTCGTCGAGTTCGTCGCCGAGTGGCGCTACTTCGTGCACGCGCGCGAGGTCGTCGGCGTCGGCCACTACCACGGCGATCCGCTGCGGACCCCCGACCCCACCGTCGTCCGCGCCGCCGCGGCCGCCTGGACCGCCGCCCCCGTCGCCTACACCCTCGACTTCGGCGTGCTCGCCGACGGCAGCACCGCCCTGGTCGAGGTCAACGACGGCTTCTCGTTCGGCTGCTACGGCCTCAACCCCTACGTCCACGCGCGCATGCTCGCCGCCCGCTGGCTCGAGATGTCATGCTCGCAGGGCGCTCCATGACCCCGCGGCGCTCGCTCGCCTTCCTCGCCGTCTCGCTGCTCGTGCTCGCGGGCGCGGCCGCGTATCGGCGGACCCGCGCCGCCCCGATCGGCCCGGACGGCGCGCCGGTGGTCGTCCCGGGCAGCGCCGGCGACCATGTCCGAATGCACATGGTCCTTGCGCCACATGACCCCACCATGCCGGGTCCCGCCCCGCAGGCCGCCGAGGGTCGGCTGCAGCTCGACAACGACGCCTGCGAGGCCTGCCACGAGCTCCAGGCGACCCAGTGGCGCGGCTCGCAGCACCAGACCGCCTACACCGACCGCGAATTCCAGCGCGCCCTGGCCCACGAACCGGTCCCGTTCTGCCGCGGCTGCCACGCGCCCGAGGCCGACCCGAGGCGGCCCGCGACCGGCTGGGCCGCGGACATCGGGGTCGGGTGCGTCAGCTGCCACGTCGTCGGCGACGCCGTGCTGGCCGCCGACGGGCCCGAAGTCGCCGCCCCCCATCCGCTGCGCCGCGACCCGCGCTTCGCCACCGCTGCCGCCTGCGCCAACTGCCACCAATTCGCCTTCCCCGACAGCCGCCGACGCGCCCGCCCCGAGGCGATGCAGCGCACGATCGCCGAGCACGCCGCCTCGCCGCTGGCCGCCACCGGATGCGGCGACTGTCACATGCGCGACCGCCACGGCGCCCGCAGTCACGCCTTCGTCGGCTCGCGCGACGACGACTACTTCCGCGACGCGCTCACCATCTCGGCCGCGCGGGTGGCCCCCGACACCGTCGAGATCGAGGTCGCGGCCCGGCCCGACGTCGTCGGCCACGCCGTCCCCACCGGCGACCTGTTCCGCCGCCTCGCCGTCGCCGTGCGCCCGCTCGGACGCGGCCCCGCGCGCCCGTGGACCACGCAGTACCTCGCGCGCCACTACGCCCTCGAGCGCGCTCCCGATCACGGCGGCCCGCTCCGCGTCGAGCGCTCCGACGATCGCCCGCACCCCGGCGAGCCGCCGCGCGTGCTGCGATTCCGCCTCGATCCCGCCGACACCACCCGCCCCGTCGCCTGGGAGGTCCGCTTCGAGCGCGTCGAATCGATCCTCGAGGAGCGCGAGGACCGGGCCGTCGTCGTCGGCGCGATGTCCCTCGCCGCCGGCGAGCTGCCGCCGACGTGACGCGCGGCGGTGGGCGCGAACTCGTTCGCCCGACCGATGAGCCTGCCCGCCCGGATCGCCCCTCCTCCGCTGCGCTCGCTCCTCTTTTGAAAAAAAACACCGCACCCGCGGCTCGCCGTGTCGATCCGGCCCACCGTCGTTCGACGAGGAGGTGAAACCAGGGCACGTCCCCGACGAGGAGCACAGACAATGGCGAAATTCACGACGCATGGAACCATGGGACCCAAGTTCGCGACGATCGGGGCGCTCGCTCTGACGCTCGCCGCTGCCGGCTGCGACGGTGCTGACGAGGGCGAGGGGCCGGACGCGCGCTGGGTCGCCGCCTGGGCGACGAGCATGATGGATCCCGCGGAGGAGATCGGCGAGCTGAAGTCGCGCAGCTTCAGCGACGAGACGCTGCGCCAGACGGTCACGGTCACCGCCTCCGGCGATCGGGTCCGGCTCCGGATCTCGAACATCTTCGGCAGCCGGCCGCTCGAGCTCGCGGAGGTCCGGGTGGCGAAGGAGCTCGAGCCTCACGTCACGGCGCCGGACAGCGAGCGCCAGGTCCGGTTCGCCGGCAAGACCGGCGCGACGATCGCGGCGAGCACCGATGCGCTGAGCGACGGCGTGGACCTCGAGGTGCGCCCGGGCGACCGCCTGATCGTCAGCATCTACGCCGCCGAGCCGTCGGAGCTCGCGACCTGGCACCCGTTTTCGCTCACGACGCACGCCGTCGCCCAGGGCGACCAGGCGGCGCGCGAGAGCCTGACCGGGTCGAGCTCGCTCGCGTCCGCCTTCTGGCTCGCCGGCGTCGACGTCGAATCGACGGTGACCGACAGGGTCGTCGTCACCTTCGGCGACTCGATCACGGACGGGTCCGGCTCCACCGTCGACGCGCGCAAGAGCTACCCCGATCGGCTGTTCGCGCGCTTGCAGGAGGACCCGGAGCTTCGCTCGGTCGCGCTCGTCAACCACGGCCTCGGCGGCAACCGCCTGCTGCGGGACTCTCTCGGTCCGAGCGGCCTGTCGCGCTTCGAGCGCGACGTCCTCGGTACCCCGGGAGTGACCCACGCCATTGTCCTGATCGGCATCAACGACATCGGCATGCCGGGATTCGTCGGCCCTTCCGAGCAAGTGACCGCGGACGAGCTCATCAACGGGCTCGAGTCGCTCGCCGGCGAGGCGAGGGAACAAGGGGTCAAGACCTTCGTCGGCACGATCATGCCGTTCGAGGCCGCGTTTCCGCCTTACTACACGATCGAAGGGGAAGAGATTCGCCAGGCCGTCAACGCCTGGATCCGCGACAACGACGCCTACGACGGGGTGATCGATTTCGAGGCCGCCGTGCGCGACCCGGAGCACCCCACGAGGATCCTCGCCGCGTTCGACAGCGGCGATCACCTGCATCCCAACGACGCCGGCTACCAGGCGATGGCCGACGCCGTGCCCCTGTCGATCTTCGAGTAGTACCGATCCCACAGCGCCATGTCCAAGGTCTCGCTCGCCACGACGCTCCTCTCCGCCCTGACCCTCACGGCTGCAGCGACGACCCCCCGGCGACCGACGGCACCGGGCTCACGACTGCGGACACGACCATGGACCGCCAGGTCGCGGCAGCGGGTAGCTCGAGGTCCTCGCGTCTGCGACAATCACATGCTCGCCATGCCGCACACGCATCACACCACGCTCATCTCCGCGGACGAGCTCGCCGAACTCCTGGCCGCCGCGCCCGCCGGCGTCGCGCGGTTCGACTGCCGCTTCGATCTCGCCGATACCGGCGCGGGTGAAGCCGCGTATGCGGCCGGACACATCCCGGGCGCGCAGTATCTCCATCTCGACCGCGACCTGTCGGGCCGCAAGACCGGCGCCAACGGTCGCCATCCGCTCCCGTCGCGCGACGCGCTCGTCGCCACGCTCGCCGATCGCGGGCTCAGGCAGGGTCAGCAGGTCGTCGCCTACGACGCGCAGGGCGGCGCGTACGCTGCCCGACTGTGGTGGCTGCTGCGCTGGCTCGGGCACGATGCGGTCGCCGTGCTCGACGGCGGGCTGCAGGCCTGGCAAGCCGCCGGCCAGCCGCTGACGAGGGAGATGCCGCAGCCGGCGCGCGGCGATTTCCGTGCATCCGCGCCGCTCGAATCGACGGTCGACGCGGACGCTGTGCTCGCGAACCTGACCTCGCGCACGCGGACCGTCATCGACGCGCGCGCGCCCGACCGCTATCGCGGCGAGAACGAGACGATCGATCCCGTCGGCGGCCACATCCCCGGCGCGCTCAACCGCTTCTTCAAGGACAACCTGACCGCCGACGGTCGCTTCAAGACCGGCCGCGAGCTGCGCGAGCAGTTTGCCGAGCTGCTGGCCGGCGCCGAGCCGAATCGCGTCATTCTCCAGTGCGGCTCCGGTGTCACCGCCTGCCACAACGCGCTCGCGCTGGAGATCGCGGGCCTGCACGGCGCATCGCTCTATCCCGGCTCGTGGAGCGAATGGAGCGCCGATCCGGCGCGCCCGGTCGCAACCGGCCCGAACCCTTGAGGGGGCCGCACCGACCATGTCTCTGACAACATGTCCATAACGACATTTTTTAAAAGACATGTCTCCAAGAACATGTCCCACACCGGCGTGCGCGGCGATCAGCGCACGCGATAGCCGCCGTGCTCGGCCGCGATCTCGTTGTAGCGAGCGAACCCGAGGATCCAGCGCCGGCCGTCGTCCTGCTTCACGCCCGCGTCGGGGAAGTAATCGCGGGCGATCAGCTCCGCGTGCTGGCGCAGCTTGCGAGCCAGCACCGTGCACTCCTCCGGCGTCACCAGCCAGCCGTCGTTCGTCTGGAACTTGTACGCGCCCACGCGGCCGTCGACCAGCGACGACCCCGACACCGAATCCTCGTGCGCCTGCACGTACGCCCGCGCGGCGCTCAGCTCGGCTTCGGTCGGCGGCGCCGCCGACGCGGGAGCCTCGCCGCGGATCGCCTCGATGACATCGAACAGGCGCTCCTCGTCGATCCCCTTCAGCTCGGGCTCGGGGATCGGCGGCGACGGCCCATGGTGGATCGCGTCGGCCCACTCGAGCGCTCCGACCGTCATGTTCATGCCCCACACGTTGAAGCGGTAGTAGCCCGCGATCCCGCTCGAGTTCGGCAGCTCGGCCTCGTCGGCCGCGGCGGGGGTGCGCACCATGTGCAGGTCGAAGCCCATCGTCCACACCTACCACGGATCGCGCGCCGTCGTCGCCTCACGCGCCGCGTGCGGCCCCATCCGCGGCGCGCGTGCCAAGCTCTCGCCGTGCCGCCGTCTGCCCGCTATCGGCCCGATCCCCGCCACCTCGCCCTCGGCGACGGCTTCGCCGACGTCGTCGCCCCGGCGCGATTTCCGGTGCACCTCCTGCGTCACCGCGACGATCGCTGGGCCGCGCGGATCGGCCTCGACACCCTGACCGCGAGCGAGTGGGAGGCGCACTTCGCCCGCTTCGAGCCGCTGCCGGGCAACCTGCCCGAGCCGCTGGCGCTGCGCTACCACGGGCATCAGTTCGGCAGTTACAACCCCGCCCTCGGCGACGGCCGCGGGTTCCTGTTCGCCCAGCTACGCGACGCCGGCGACGATCGCCTGCTCGACCTCGGCACCAAGGGCAGCGGCGCCACCCCGTACGCGCGCGGCGGCGACGGCCGCCTCACCCTCAAGGGCGGCGTGCGCGAGATCCTGGCCGCCGAGCTGCTCGCCGCCCGCGGCGTCGACACCTGCAAGATCGTCAGCGTGTTCGAGACCGGCGAGCGGCTGTGGCGCGGCGACGAGCCGTCGCCGACGCGCTCGTGCGTGCTCGTGCGCCTCAGCCACTCCAACCTGCGGATCGGCACCTTCCAGCGGCACGCCTACCACCGCGACCTCGCCCGCCTCGGCGCCCTGGTCGACTACGCCGTGCAGCACCACTTCCCCGCCGCGCGCCGCTTCGACCTCGCGGCCACCACCGCCGCGCTCGTGCGCGCCGTCGTCGAGCGCGTCGCCGCCACCGCGGCCGCCTGGACCGTCGCCGGCTTCGTCCACGGCGTGCTCAACACCGACAACATCAACATCACCGGCGAGAGCTTCGACTACGGCCCCTGGCGCTTCCTGCCCGTCTACGACCTCGGCTTCACCGCCGCCTACTTCGACGAGACCGGCTTCTACGCCTTCGGTCGCCAGCCCAACGCCGTCCTGTGGGACCTCGGGCGCCTCGCCGAGGCCCTCCTGCCGCTCGCCGGACGAGATGTCCTCGAGGACAGCCTCGCCGCCTTCGAGCCGGCGTTCCTGGCCGCGGTCCGGCGCGCCTTCCTCGACCGCCTCGGCCTCGAGAGCCGCGGCGACGCCGCCGACGACGCCGTCATGGACGCCTGCTACGCCTTCCTCGCCGACAGCCGGCTCGACCTCGACCGCTTCTACTTCGACTGGTACGGCGGCGAGGCCAGCGCCGCGCGGGCCCTCGCCGGACCTGCCGCGGCCCGCTACGAGGCCCCCGAGTTCCTGCCCGTGCGCCGCGCCTGGGCCGAGCACGCCCCCGCCGCGCCGGCCCGCCTGGCCCACCGGTACTACGCCGGCGACGCCCCCTGCTCGCTGCTCATCGACGAGGTCGAGGCGCTGTGGGCCCCGATCGCCGAGCGCGACGACTGGGCCCCGCTCGCGGCCAAGCTCGCCGCCATCCGCGAGGTCGCCGCGCTCCACGGCCGGGATGTCCTGCGGGACATGCCCTGACCGACATGCCCATTGGCACATTCCCCCCGGGACATGCTCACTTCATCATGTCCCGATGGTCCGTGCAGCTCGCCGGACGGTGGCCGGGCGGCTCGGCGCTCGCCAGCGTGTCGTCGGTGCAGCCGTCGAGCGAGCCGTCGGCGTCCGCGTGGGCCGCGATCCTCGACTCGACCGTGTCCTTCCATTCCCCCGCACCGACCGCGAGCGCCAGGTCCTCGCCCTCGTCCTCTTCGTCCACGCGCAGCTCGGCCTGCTCGTCCGCCCCGATCTCCGTCAATTCCCAGTCCTCGGGCTCGGCGCAAGCGGACGCCCACAGGCACCAGGCCATCCCGGCGACCAGCCACCGACCACCACGATTCCCTTCGCTCACGATCCCTCGCATCGATCCCTCCTGCTCGCGCGCTCCGGCGCTCGCCTGCCGCGATTCGCCGTACCGCAGGTCGGCGCGCCGGGGCGTCGCAACGGCTCGCGGCTCGGCGAGCGCCGCTCCGTCGTCGCTCGCACCGTAACACCGGCGCCTACTCTGTCGCGGATCACGCAACGAGGCCGCCCGCCGCGCAAGCCGGCGTCCGAAGGGCGCTCAGCCATCTTGAACGAGCCGAGCGGGTTGCCGTAAAACATGTCCCTTCGACCATGTCTCGCTACCCTTCGGGCCCCCGGCCTCCCGGCCCCGTCCTCCGCGCCCGCACACCTGTCTCTTCCGTCATGTCCTCGGATCGCCGGCCTCGCAACACCTGTCTCTTCAGCCAGGCGCGCGCCGGCGACCAGCCGTCACGTCGAGCCGCCCGCGCGGCCCTGCCCGCCACTGGCCCGCGCGGGCGGCGACGCGTACACTCCGCCCCCGTTCGATGCCGGTCGCCGCCGCCGCCCTGTTCGCCGCGCTCGCGCGCGCGGCCGATCCCGCCGACACGGTGGTCGTCACCTGGCGGGTGCCGCAGGGCTGTCCCGACGTCGAGGTCCTGCACGCGGGGATTCGGCGCTCGCTCGGGGGCCTCGCGGTCGAGCGGCGTGAGCCGGTGCGGGTCGGCGTGCTGGTCGTCCGCGAGGCCGCGCAGCGGTTCCGGCTCGAGCTCCGCCTCGACGCCGGCGACGGCCCGGCCGAACGCGTGCTCACCACCGACAGCTGCGCCGCCGCGATCGACACCGCCGCGTGGCTGATCGCCATCGCCATCGACGTCCGCGCCGTCGACCCGGCCGCGCTGCCCCCCGAGGCCCCGCTGGCCGGCGACGAGAGCGAGCCGACCGTGCCCGCGCCGCCCGCGGCCGATCCCGTCCCGCCGCCGCGCCAGTCCCCAAGCCCTGACCCCACCTCGCCGCCGCGCCCGTCGCCGCCCGAGTCCGCCTCGCCGCCCGCTCCTGCCCCTCGCGCCGATCCGCCCGCGCGCGACCGCCCCCCGCCGTCGGACAGGCTCCACCTCGATCTCTGGGCCGGCGGCGGCCTCGGCCTCGGCCTCCTCCCGCGCCTCACCCCGACCGCCGCGCTCGGCCTCACCCTCGCCGGCCCGCGCTGGCAAGCCGAGCTCAGCGGCCACTACTGGGCCCTCCAGCGCGACCAGTTCAGCGGCGGCCACGGCGGCAAGTTCGTCCACGGCCACGTCGCCGCCCGCGGCTGCGGCGCGTGGGAGCGCGGCCGCGTGCGCCTGCCGCTGTGCGGGGGCCTTGCCGCGGGCGGCATCACCGGCGAGGGCACCGGCGCGCTCACGCCGCAGGTCGCCCGCTCGCTGTGGCTCGGCCTGCTCGCCGGCGTCGGCCTGCGGGTCGCCCTGCACCCGCGCGTCGGCCTGCTCGCGCGCGCCGAGGCGGTGCTCAGCCTGCGCCGCCCGGGCTTCCTCCTCGATCCGCGCCCCGACGTGGTGTTCCGCCCCGGGCGGTTCGGCTTCTCCGCGTTCCTCGCGCTCACGATCCGGCTGCGCTGACATGTCCGGATCGGCCCGGTGGTGGACATCCAGGGGTGCCATGCCCGCCAGCGGGGTCCTCCTCGGCGCGCTCCGGTCCCCGGCCGAGCCGCCCACCGTCGCCGACGTCTACCGCACCCACGCGGACTTCGTCTGGCGCGTGGTCCAGCGCCTCGGCGTCCCCGCGGCCGAGGCCGAGGACGTCGTCCACGAGGTCTTCATGGTCGTCCAGCGCCGCCTGCCCGAGTTCGACGGCCGCGGCGCGATCACCAGCTGGCTGTACGCGATCGGCCGCGGCGTCGCGGCCAACTACCGCCGCGGCCACGCCCGCGCGGCCCGCCGGATCGATCACGTCGACCCGCCCGCGCCGCCGCGCTCGCCCGAAGAGGACGCCGCCCAGCGCGAGGCCCAGGGCCTCATCGAGTCCTTCCTCGCCCAGCTCGACCGCGAGACCCGCGAGATCTTCGAGCTCGCCGACATCGAGGGCATGACCTGCCCCGAGGTCGCGCGCGCCCTCGACCTCGACCTCAACCGCGTGCTCGCGCGCCTCAAGACCGCGCGCCGCCGCTTCAACGCCTTCGTCGCCGAACGCGGCGCAACGAGGACCCCGTGACCGAACCACGCGACGACCTCCCGGCCCTCGATCCCCGCGCCGCCGCCCTCCTGGCCGCCTACCGCCGCGGCCGCGCCATGCCGCCGGCCGCTCGCGCGCGCGTCCACGACCAGCTCGTCGGGACATGCTCGCAAGGACATGTCCTTCCACTCAGGCGGCCGCACCGCGACACCCGCGTGTGGGCCGTCGCGCTCGCCATCGCCGCCGCGGTCGTGCTGTGGCTCGCCCGCCGCGGCCCCGACCTGGCCGAACAAACAGGTGCATCCGCGACCATGAGCCCGGCCCACGGCGCCGCCGCCCCCGCGGCCAGCGGCGTCAGCGTCGGCGCGGCGCAGCCCGGCGAGCCCGTCGAGCCGCCCGCGCCCGCGGCCGAGCCCGTCGAGCCGCCCGCGCCCGTCGTCGTCGCCGCGCCCCAACCTGCAGCCCCGCGCGCCGTCGAGGCCCGCCCGCGCCCCAAGCCGACCCGCGACGAACCGACCGCGACCACCACCACCCGCGACGAGCCGACAGCGCTCGGCGACCTGCGCGGCGAGCAGGAGCTGCTCGCGCGCGGCTGGCGGTCGCTCGCGGCCGGCGACGCCGACGCTGCGGCGCGCGACGCCGGCGAGCACGCGCGGCGCTTCCCCGCCGGCGTGCTCGTGCCGGAGCAGCGCGCCCTCGCAGCCGCAGCGGCCTGCGCCGGCGATCCCGATCGCGGCGTCGAGCTCGCTCGCGCCTTCCTCGCCGACCATCCGCGGAGCCCGCTCGCGCGGCGCGTCCGCGAGAGCTGCGACCTCGTGCCGTGACGCCGATCGAAGAATCGCGACCGACTCTGTCCCACTCGCCCGCTTTGCGGACATGTACGGGGCGACCCCCGACGACAGGATTACCCCCATGCGACTTATCGTGAATCACGCTCGCCTGCTCGCTCTCTCCCTCACCACCGGCGCGTTGATCGGCGCCTGCGACATCGACAAGCCGATCGGCGAGCTCGCCCCCTACGAGCCCTGCGAGGGCAAGAAGTGCGGCGACGCCTGCAGCGAGTGCCCCCCCGACGATCCGGACTGCGTCGAGACGGCCGCGATCAAGGCCTGCGACGCCGGGGGCGCCTGCGTGGTCGGCGAGCCCGGCACCTGCGAGGAGCCGATCTACGACCCCTGCGCCGACAAGTCGTGCGGCGACAGCTGCAGCGTGTGCCCGCCCGACGACGAGGAGTGCGTCGAGACGGCCGTCGTCAAGGCGTGCGACGGCAAGGGCCTGTGCGTGCCCGAGACGCCCGACCTGTGCGAGCCGGCGACGTACGACCCGTGCGCGGGCAAGACCTGCGGCGACGTGTGCACCGAGTGCGCCCCCGACGACCTCGACTGCAACGAGACCCTGATCCTCAAGGCCTGCAACGCCGAGGGCCAGTGCGTGCCCGAGGTCCCCGACCTGTGCGTGCCGCCGGCGTGGGCCCCGTGCGACGGCAAGCCCTGCGGCGAGGAATGCACCCAGTGCGCCCCGAACGACCCCAATTGCGCCGAGGACGCCGTCCTCAAGGCCTGCGACGGCAAGGGCCAGTGCCTGCCCGTCAGCGACGACCTGTGCGAGGGCTACGACCCGTGCGAGGGCAAGGCCGCCTGCGACTTCTGCAGCTTCTGCGACCCGAACGACCCCGACTGCATCGAGGACGCCGCCGTCAAGGTCTGCGACGAGTCGCTCAACTGCGTCTACCAGACCCCCGGCATCTGCCTGGAGCCGTACAACGGCTGCGCGGGCAAGGCCTGCGGCGATCCGTGCACGATCTGCGACCCCGACGACCCCGACTGCGTCGAGGACGCGATCTACAAGGTCTGCAACCCCGAGGGTGTCTGCACGCCCGACGCGGCCGACGTGTGCGAGTGACGCGCTCGCGGACATGACCTCTCGGCCATGTCCGCATCGACCCGCCCCACGCGGCGGCCCCGTCGCCAGGCATGTCTCTTCAAACATGTCCCGCGGCGCGCCCCACCGCCCGGGCCGCGCCGCTTTCTGCGTCGCGGACATGACCTCCCGGACATGTCCCGCGGCGCGCCCCACCGCCCGGGCCGCGCAACTTTCTGCGTTGCGGACATGACCTCCCGGACATGTCCTGCGGCGAGCCTCACCGCCCGGCCGCGCCGCTTCCTCCGCGGCGTACATGACCCTTTGGACATATTCACTCTCCGAACCGCCGTGCCCGCGCCGCTGACATGACCTTCCGGACATGTTCACCTCGGACCGCCCTGCCCGCGCCGCGGACATGACCCTTCGGACATATTCACCCCGCCGCGCCGCACCATGATCGGCCACATCCGCCCCGCGCCGCAGAAAACATGGCCTTTCAGACATGTCATGCCCGTCCCGTCCGGCCCATGTCGGTCCACCCACGTCCGGGTCGGGTCTCGACCGACGTGCGCCGTGTGGGTTCTCGCCCGTGACGGCGCTCCTGCGCGGCGGCGCCTCTGCCTGCGCGGCGGCGCAGGGCGCCGCGATCGGCTGGCCGATCGGTCATGTGCGGGCGCGAGCCCGGCGCTTGCGATCTCGCGGTGCAGCGTTCAGGGCCGGCAATTGTCGGCGCGAGCGCGGGACGCGGCCGGGCCCGCGTCGCCGGCTCGCGCGCCACTGGTCAGCGGCCGCAATTTTTGGCACTCCTCCACCCGGTGCCCCTCGTGCTCGCGATCCTGGCCGCGCTGGTGGCCGCGCCGGTCGAAGTCGGCACCGACGCCGTCGACGCCGTCCGGCTCGAGGCGGGCCTGCGGGCGCGCACCGGCGAGACTCTGGACGCCTGGCGCGTCGTCGTCGCGCCGACTGCCACCCCCGGCACCGTGCAGGTCGCCGTCACCGGCCCCGACGGTCTCTCGCGCGGCCGCACGATCGCCCTCCAGGGCCAGACCATCGAGGATCGCAGCCGCGAGCTGGCCGCCAGCGTGGCCCTGCTCATGGACCAGCCCCCCGATCCGCGGCCGTCGCAGCCCGAGCCGCCCGCGGACCAGCAGCTGGAGCCTGAGCCCGAGCTCCCGCCCGAACAGCCCGAGACTCCGCCGCCACCGCCGCGGCCGGCGCTGCGCGGCTGGCTCGGCCTCGGCCCGCGCGTCGAGGTCGGCACCAGCCTGCCTTACGAGGCCGGCCTCGACCTCCTCGGCGGCCTGTGGCTCGCCCGCGAGCGGGTCCAGCCGCTCTTCAGCGTCGGCTTCAGCGGCGGCGCGCGCAGCGGGATCTCCGTGCTCCACGCCCGCTTCGGCGCCGGCGCGGCGTTCGGCGCCCCGCTCGGCGCGCGCCGGCGGATCTGGCTCGGAGGACATGTCCTCGGGCACGCGATGTACCTGCACGCCGCCGAGGCCAGCACCGACAGCACCTGGCTGTCCTCGACCGAGGTCGGCGGCCTGCTGCAGTACCGCGGCCGCCGGCTGTTCCTCGGCCTGCGCACCGGCGTCGATCTCACCCTCCCCTCGGCCCTGGTCCACGGCACCCGCGACGACGTGCGCCGCGGCCACGTGCGCTGGTGCTTCGGCCTCATGTTCGGCCTCGTCTTCGGCTAGACCCGCAGCACTCGCCGCGATCTGCGCCTGTGCTTCGGCCTCGTCTTGGGCTGAACCGCCACGACCCGCGTCCGTGCTTCGGCTGAACCCGCAGCACTCGCCGCGACCTGCGCCCGGTGCACCCCTCGCGCTCGCCGTCACCCGTGGATCTTCTCGCCCTTCTCGAGCATCTCGACGAAGCGCGCGATGTGCTTCGCCCGCGTCTCCGGCTTCTTCGCCGTCTGCAGCCGCCACAGCATCGCGTAGCGGTTGGCGCCGTCGAGCCGCTCGAAGGCCGCCCTCGCGGCCGGCCGCTCCGCCAGCGCCGCCGCGAACGCCTCCGGCAGCTCCGAGCGGCTCGCGGGCGTGTACGCCGCGTCCCAGCGCCCGTCGGCGCGCGCCCGCTCGACCTCCGCCAGCCCCGACGGCTGCATCGACCCGCGCTCGATCAGCGCCTCCACGCGCTCGCGGTTGATCACCGACCACAGACTCCGCGGCCCGCGCGGCGTGAAGCGCTGCAGCCAGCTGTCGGCGTCGTGGGCCTTCTTCTGGCTGTCGATCCAGCCCCACGCCAGCGCCACGTCGACCGCCTCCGAGTAGCTCAGCGAGCGCAGCACCTTGCCCTTCTTCGCCAGCTGCAGCCACGCGCCTGGCGCGCTGTGGTGGTGCTGCGCCAGCCAGCGCGAGAACGCCTCCGCGTCGGCGAACAGGATGATGGGCAACGTCGGTGCGGCCGCCATGCCGCGACTTCAGCACCGGCCGCGCGGACGCGCTTGTAAAAACGCGACAGGGCTCGCACCTCCGTTCGCGGCGGCGCCCCGAGCCACGATCTGTCTCTCGAGACAGACCCGCCCCGTCTCCCGCAAGACGCAGCTCGGCCCGCGCCCCTCGTCCGCGACCGACCTGCCTCTCGAGACAGACCCGCCCCGTCCCCGCGCGCAGCCGCTCGGCCCCGCGCCCGTCGTCCGCGACCGATCTGCCCCTCGAGACAGACCCGCCCCGTCCCCTCGCGCAGCCGCTCGGCCCCGCGCCCGTCCTCTGCCGCCAGTCTGTCTCTTCAGACAGGCGACCCATACCCCCCGCCTCCACCGCTCGCGCCACGCCGGTCTCGCGCTCTTGACGCTCGCCCGCCGTTGGCGCACACCCTTCCCGGATTGACCGACGCGTTCACCCTGCTGTTGTCCGGCTGGCTCGCGTGGGTGCAGGTGCCCGAGCCGCCGCCGGCGGACGACATCCAGTGGATCGCCCCGGCCGGGTGCGGGGGCCGCGACGCCCTGCTCGCCCGCATCGCCGAGCGGCGCGGGCGGCCGCTCGAACCTGGCCAGGCGCGCCTCGTCGCCCGCGCCACCAGCAGCGGACCGGGCCGCCATCGCCTCGAGCTCGAGTTCGACGTCGTCGGCCGCCACGACGCCCGCGTCCTCGTCGCCCGCAGCTGCGCCGCCCTCGTCGACGCGGCGGCCCTCGTCGTCACCCTCGCCGTCGACGGCAGCTCCGGCGAGGCCTCCCCCGTGCCGCCGCCGGAGCCGCTCGACGAGCCGCCGCCGGAGCCCGCGCTCGAGACCGAGTCCGTCGTCCCGCCCGTCGTCCGACCCGAGCCTGCACTCGACGCCGTCCCCGGGCCTCCGGCCACCGCCGAGCCCCTCACGCCTCCGCCCCCGCCTCCGCGTCGCCGCCCGGGCGGCTTCCTGCGCCTGCACGGCCTCGGCGAGCTCGGCGCCCTGCCCGGCCCCACCGGCGGCGTCGGCCTGGCCGGCGGCCTGCTGTGGCGCTGGTTCCGGCTCGAGCTGCACGCCGGCTACCTCGCGCCGAGCGCCCGCCGGGCCTTCGACACCGACATCCGCGTCTCCCTCGTCACCGCCGGCGCGCTCGGCTGCGTCCGCCTCGGTCGGCGCGCGCTCGAGCTCCCGATCTGCCTGGGCCTCGAAGCTGGCGGGCTCCCGGGCGCCGCCGACGGCCCCGGCGGGCGCATCGCGGCCGTCGGGCGCTGGCTGGCGGCCACCGGAGGCGCCGGCGCGGCCGTGCGCGTGCACCCGCGCGTGGCCGTGTGGGCCTTCCTGCACGGCCTCGCGGCCATCCAGTACGGCACCTTCGTCCTGCGCACCGGCGACCAGGACTTCCCGCTGCACGACCCCGGCATCGGCTCCGGCCGCCTCGCCCTCGGCGTGGAGGTCCGCTTCGGCGACCCCCGGTGACGCCCGCGCCCCCCAACTTGGTTCCAGCCGTGCCCCCGCGCCTTTGCGTCGGCGGTCCCGGTGATAGATCGGCGAGCCGGCGGAGACCACCTCTCTTCAGAGCCTCCCATGCGCTCCGAGCAGCCCGACGACCCGCGTATCCGCACCTTCCGCGCGCTCTACCTCGCCGAGTTCGCCTTCGTGTGGGCGACCGCGCGGCGCTACGGCGTCCCGCCGACTCTGGTCGAGGACGCCGTCCAGGACGTGTTCATGACCGCCTATCGGCGCCTCGATCAGGTCCGCTTCGAGGTCTCCGCGCGCGCCTGGCTGCACGGCGTCACCCGCCGGATCGCAGCCCGCTACCGCCGCACCGCCGCGCGCCTGAGCCGGCGCCTCGCCGCCGTCGCGGCCCTCCCGAACGACCCCGCCGATCCGCCGCAGGACCGCCTCGCCGCCGCCGAGCAGCTCGAGCGCCTGCTCGCGCGCCTCGGCGGGTCCACCCGCGCCGCCTTCGAGATGTCCGAGCTGTTCGGCATGACCGGCCCCGAGATCGCCGGCGAGCTCGGGATCCCCGTCGCCACCGTCTACTCGCGCGTCCGCATGGCGCGCGAGCAGCTCCAGCGCGAGCTCGGCGGCCCCGGCCTCGAGCGCGAGCTCGCGGCCGTGCGCGCGCGCGAGGCTCCGCCGCCGGCCGTCGCCCAGCGCTCCTGGGCCGCGATGTTGCCCGGCCTGATGTCGACGCGCACGAGCCTCGGCCTCGCCGCGTTCGTCACGGCCCGCACCGCCGTCATGACCACCCTCGTGCTCGCCGCCGGCGTCGTCGCCGTCGCCTGGCCCCGGGGACAGCCTCGCACCGACCCTCCGAGCGCCGTCGCCTCGCCGACCGACCTCGCCGCCGCGGCCGCGAGCCGCGAGCCCGCGCCTGCGATCGTCGCCCCGCCGTCCGATCCGCCCCCCGTCGATCCGCCCGCGCCCACCCGACCGCCAGGCCGCCTCCGTCCGGCCATCGCCCCTGCCGGCGACCCGCCCGTCGACGCCGACGAGCTCGCCGCCGAGGTCGCGCTCCTCGATCGCGCCCGCGCCGAGCTCGCGCGCGGGGCCGTCGCCGCCGCCCGGGCGCGGCTCGCCGAGCACGTGCAGCGATTCCCCGCCGGTCACTTCGCCGACCTGCGCGGCGCCACCGAGGTCGAGCTGCTGTGCCGCGAGGGCGACCGCGCCGCCGCCGTCGCGCGGGCGGTCGCTCTCGTCGCCGCGCACCCGCGCTCGGCCGTCGCCCAGCGCTTTCGCGATTTTTCGTGCCCCGGGTGATAGGAACCCGAGGGGGCGGAGACGACAGGGATCAGAGGTCATCGTCATGTCGCTTCCTCGCTTCACCTATTCCTCTCTTCGCCTCCTGTTCGTCCCCGCCGCGCTCGCCCTGTCGGCGTGCCCCTTCCCCAAGGTCCTCGGCGACGGCCCCGCCGCCGCCGACACCGACACCGACACCTCCAGCGGCACCATGCCGACCACCGGCGACGAGCCGCCGCGCGTCTGCGACAACCCCGCCTACGCCTGCTCCCAGCCGCCCGACTGCGAGTATTGGAAGTGCGGCGCGCTCGGCAGCCCGTTCGACGCCGACGGCTGCCTGCGGCAGAACTGCGAGGATACGCCCTGCGCCGCCGACGAGATCTGCTACGGCGTGGGCAACACCAATGATTGCCCGATCGGCCCGGAAGGTTGCACCGAGGATCCGCAGACCGCCACCTGCACGTGCGAGCTCGCCAGCAATTGCTCCACCGGTCATTGCATCCCCGCCGACGAGGGCCCGCCCGTCGAGTGCCCGCTGATCACCGACGAAGCCGAGTGCAAGGCCGAGTGCAGCGAATGGTACCCGGGCATCGGTTTCTGGCGCGTCGACGAGAACGACGAGTGCGTGCAGGACGAAGCCGCGCCGCGCTGCCTCTGGTTCCCGGGCGACGCCTGGGGCGGCACCGCCACGCCGGGCTCGTTCTACGAGAAGGCCACCGGCCTGGCCACCATGTTCGGCACCGACTGGTTCGTGCCGCCGCACGGCTGGGGCGACTGCGGCGACGCCGACGCCCCGCCCGCGTGCAAGTGCGTCGGCTTCTGCTCGCAGCAGCAGGGCTTCGTCGCCGAGGTCCTCGAGAACGACCTGCCGTGCGACGACGTGAGCGACTGCGTGCTGGCCGACGCCGTCTGCTTCAGCGAAAACACCTGCGGCAGCGTCGGCGTGCACAAGGACAACGTGGACACGTGGAACGGCGCCCACAGCGACCTCCAGGCGCTGGGCTGCTGCGAGGGCGCCGACCCCTGCGGCGCCACCCTCGCCTGCGAGGACCAGCGCTGCGTCGCCCTGTTCCCGTGAGCGCCGACGCGGCGGCGACAATCGCACATGCGCGAAAAGGCATGCCCTTCAAGACATATCGTCATCGACATGTCCCACCACCTCGCCGGCCTACCCGGCGAGGTGACCGAGCCGCACCTCCGGCGTCACTCCCACCCGTAGCGCTCGACGGCCGCCGCGAAGCGATCGACGTGCTCGTCCTGCAGCGCGGCCAGCTCGGCCAGCGTGTCCGCGCCGAGCGGGTCGAGCACCGCCAGGTAGTCCTCGCCGGCCGGCGCGGTCTTCCAGTCGTTCTCGACGAAGATCACCGCCGCCTCGCCGGCCTGCGCCAGCGCAGCGCCGTACGGCGCGAAGCTGTCCGCCGCCTCCTCGAGGGCCGCCACGAACGCGTCGTCGTCGAGCCCGCTGTACGGCTCGCCGTCGGGCCCGCGCAGGTTGAGGTAGATGACCTCCGAGTCGAACGCGAAGTAGCCGCCGCCGAGGCCCGCGTCGACGTCGGCCGCGTGGTCGAAGAACGCCTGTCCGAGCTCCGGGTCGACCTGCGCCACGTCGAACGACACCACCGCGTAGCCCGTCCCGCCGTCCTCCGCCGCGAAGTCGGCGACCAGCACGCTCCACTGACTGAACACGTAGCCGAGGGCGGCCGCCAGCGACTCGACCTCGGCGGCGCTCGCCATCAGCCGCGTCTGCAGCGACGGGTTCGTCACCCGCTGGAACCCGCCCGGCGTCAGCTCGGTGTCCAGCATCTGGTCCGCCAGCCCGACCGCCGTGACGATGTCGGGCAGCATCGCGTCGCGGACCTCGACCGTGAACATCTCGCGCTGCTCGTAGCTCGCGTTCTCCAGCGTCAGGTCGAGCGCGCCCAGCTCGTACAGCGGCGTCGGGATGACCTCGTACGACACCTGCTGCACGGGGCCGATCGGCAGCGGCTCGGCCTCCTCGGCGCCGCACGCCGCCAGCAGGACGACCCAGGACAACACCACCACCCGCGGGACAGGGACGAACAACGACACGACCCATGTCCATGCACCCGGCGGCCCCTTCGCGTCAAGGCCGAGCCGCGCGAATCGCCGGTTCCCCGCCGCGGCGCGGGCGCCCGCGGTCGCCGGCCATTGCTCATACATGTCCCGTGGGACAGCACAGTGAATGCAAGGCTCGCTAACACAACGTTCTCGTACCCGACGAGCCCGCTGTCGCCGCGCGACATCGCCGTGACCGGCCGTGGTACTCTCCTCCGTCGATGCTCTCGCCCCTGCGCCGCCTCCTGCTCGCCACCTTCGCCCTCGTCGCCTGCGGCCCCGAGTCGGCCGCCCCACCGACGCCACCACCGGCAGCGCGACCGACACCACCGCCGATCCCACCGCGCCGACCACGGGAGCCCCGGTGCCGGCCGACCTCGGCCCCGACGAGCAGCTCTGCCTCGATCTCTGCCTCAACCTGCTCGCCCGTGACGCCGCGTGCAGCCGCGCCGACGCCTCCTGCTATGATTGGTGCCTCGTCGGACTGCAATCCTCCGACACGGCAGGCTGCGGCGCCGAGATGCGCGCCAGCCGGCGCTGCGAGGCCGACGCCGGCGCGTTTCACCCGACCTTCGCCTGCGAGGCCCCCGAGTGCGGCCCCGTGTACCTCGCCAAGGACGTCTGCGACGGCTTCTGCGCGCACCTCGGCGGGATCCCCTCGGGCGGCGGCTCGCCGCAGGACTGCACCTACGCCAGCGATTGCCTCGACGGCCACACCTACGAGATGGCGTGCACCACCACCGATCCGTCGACCTGCACCTGCCGGATCGACGGCGCCGACGCCGGCACCTGTGAGCTCGGCATGGGCCTCGCGGCGTTCGCCTGCGAGGTCGTCGACGTGTTCAGCGGCTGCTGCAACGACCACTTCTCCGCCACCTTGAAGCCGGCCGTGATCGACGAGCCCGCCCCGGTCGAGCCCGGTACCGGCGGCACCGCCCCCCCCGGCGACCCGTGCCCGCTGCTTGGCTTGTACCTCGCCTGCGAGCAAGATGGCACCCCCGGTCAGGCCTTCTGCGACCAGATCGCCGGCACCCTGCAATTCGGCCCGTGCCTCCCCGAGCTGGATTGCCGCCTCGCCGAGCCCGAGCAATGCGCCCAGCGCTGCGAACTGGTCGACGGCGAGCCGACCTGGGTCGCGCAGGAGTGCATGGAGAGCACCTCCGGCTGACACGCGCCCGATCGCCCGCTGCGCAGCCGCCCGCACCGGGCGACCTCGACCCACCTCGTGGGCGCCGGGAGCATCGTCTCCGCCGGCGGACGACGCTCCCGCGGCGCCGCCACCTGCGATACCGTGGCGAACGGAGGTGTCATGCATCGAACCCGCCTGTACCTGCTCGGACTCGCAGCGGTGATCGCCTGCAGCGAGGCCGGGGCGCCGACCACCGAGGGCACCAGCGGCAGCTCCACCACCGGGACCGGCACCAGCGGCGACGGCCCCACCGGGACGACCACCGGCACCACCACCGCAGCCCCCACCACCGACCTCCCGACAGAGGGCAGTGAGGGCGGCACCGACAGCGCCGGCGGCACGACCCTCGGCACCACCGCCGACCCCACCGACGGCGCCAGCGGCACCAGCGACACCGACGGGGGGACGGGCGGCGGCGGCGAGGGCAGCGGCATGGCCTGCGCCAAGTGGTACGACGCCTTCGTCGCATCGTACGTCCCCCAGTGCGAATGTCAGGTCTCGCTCGGCATGTACGACACCGTCGACGAGTGCCTGGCCGCGACCGTCCCCCCGTCGAGCTGCACCTGCGAGATCTTCGCCCAGTCGCCCGAGACCGCCGCCCAGCTGCAATGCTACGAGAAGGCCGCCATCGACAAGGCCGAATGCCTGTCCGGCCTCGGCCTGTGCGCCGGCGAGCTGATGCTCCAGCTGTGCGACGACCTCGAGCTCACCTCGCTGCTCCTGTGCGGCAACCCGCCCAAGGAGATCTGCGACGCCATCACGATGATGTGCGACGACGCCCCGCTGCTGCTCTGCCTGTTCTGAGTTTCCCACCGGCTGGCGCCGACCCGCGGGGATGAAACGGCCCTGGGCCCCCGTGGGGAGGTCTTGGCGGGTGTTGCGCGATTTCGCGCGAGGGAGTATTTTCGCCGCGAATGCCGGCGCAGAGGTCGTTCACGCACTGGTGCAGGGTGAGCCCGTTTCTGAGTTGGACCGGAGGGCCCGTGAGCACCCTTGGTTGCGAGCAGGAGGTCCTTGGACCTCCTGGAGCGCGTTTGAGAGACTTCGAGTTAGGGGCCCTCATGCCGGCGTTCTTCACGGAGGATCGCCATGGAAGTGATGTACGGGACTTGTGCGGGCATGGATGTCCACAAGGACAGCATCGTTGTCTGCGTGCGACGAATGAAGGGCAACAAGGTCGACAGGGAGGTCCGGACCTTCGGCACGATGACCTCGGAGCTGATTCGGCTGGGGGACTGGCTCGAGGACAGCGGCTGTACGGTCGCAGTCATCGAAGCGACCGGCGTGTACTGGAAGCCTGTCTGGCAACTCCTCGCGGGTCGTGTCGAACTGGTGCTGGCGAACGCGCACGAGGTTCGCAACGTGCCTGGTCGCAAGACCGACATGAACGACGCGATGTGGCTCGCGGACTTGATCGCGCACGGGCTTGTGCGTGCGAGCTTCGTGCCACCCGAGCCGATCGCGGATCTGCGGGATCTGACCCGGACGCGCAAGCAGCTCTCGCGCGAGGTCGTCGAGCATACACAGCGGATCCAGAAGGTGTTGGAGACCTGCAACATCAAGCTTGCCTCGGTCGCCTCCAACATTCTGGGCAAGAGCGGGCGGGCGATGCTCGAGGCGATGGTCGCGGGCGAGTCCGATCCCGTGAAGCTCGCCGGCCTCGCCCGCGGGACGCTGAAGGGCAAGCGCGGCAAGCTCATGGAGGCGCTCCGGGGTCGTGTGCGCGATCATCACCGCATGCTGATCTCGACGCACCTCCGGCTCATCGACTCGCTGCAGGCATCGATCGCCGAACTCGAGAAGCGGATCGAGGAAGAGCTCCGCCCTTTTGCTAAGGCCGTCGAGCTACTCCAGACGATCCCTGGAGTCGGACCGACGGCCGCGCAGACCATCATCGCCGAGGTCGGCGTCGATATGAGCCGCTTCCGCTCCGCAGGCCATCTGCGCTCGTGGGCAGGCCTGTGCCCCCGCATGGACGAGAGCGCCGGCAAGCGCCGCTCCAACCGTATGCGCAAGGGTAACGCGTGGCTCAAGACGATGCTCATCCAGAGCGCATGGTCCGGCATCCGCAAGGAAGGTTACCTCTGCGCGCTCTTTCACCGCGTCCGAGCGCGGCAGGGCAAAAAGAAGGCGATCGCCGCCGTCGCCGCCGCGATCCTCACTGCGGTCCACGGGATGCTCCGTGACGGTGAACCTTACCGCGACCTCGGCGCCGAACATTTCAACCGCCACGACCGCGAGCGCGCTGCGTCCCGCCTCGTTCGCCGCATCCGCGACCTCGGCTACGAGGTCGAGATGCGCCCGGCGGCCTGACGACCCCGCTCCGCAAAGCCTGGGCCGCGCGAGGAACAGACGTCCCGTGAACCCAGGCCCAGACCGCGCGGAGAGGGCCGTTTCTTGAGAGCGCGGATGGCGAGCACACTCGGCTTTGCGAGCATCGCTCGTTATCGACATCCTCTCAACGTCGACCCCTCGTCATGGTCCGAATGGCTTGACCAATCCAGGCACGCTCATACTCCTCGCCAAGCTGTCCAGACCTCCGCGAGCACGACGCACGCTCACCACAAGCCCTCGACGACACAGACCCGCCCGGGTTATTTTCCGCCTCGCATGCCCTCGCCGCCCCTCGGCTCGCTGCGCGCGCTCCTGCGCTACCCCGTCAAGTCGATGGCCGGCGAGGCGCTCACGAGCGTCGCCGTGCTCGCCGAGCACGGCCTCCAGGGCGATCGCGCCTACGGCGTGCTCGACCGCGAGACCGGCCGGATCGCCAGCGCCAAGCAGGCGCGCCGCTGGAGCGCCCTGCTCGGCTTCCGCGCGCGATTCACCGGCGGCCTCGCCGACGGCCGGCATCACGGCCCGCTGGCGATCGCGCTACCCGACGGCACGAGCGTCTCGAGCGACGACGTCGACCTCGACCGTTCGCTCTCGCAGGCGTTCGGCCGGCCCGTGCGCTTGACCGCCGCGCCGCCCGCCGGGCAGGCCGAGTACCGCGCCGAGTCCGAGGACGGCGACGACAAGCCGATGGGCGTCGGCGCCGCGCCGGGCACCTTCTTCGACTTCGCCCCGATCCACCTCGTCACCACCGCCAGCCTCGCGCACCTGCGGGCGCTGCAGCCGGCCTCGCGCTTCGACGCGGCCAGGTTCCGCCCCAACCTCGTCATCGACACCGGCGACGCCCGCGGCTTCGTCGACAACGACTGGGTCGGGCGGACCCTCGCCATCGGCGACGAGGTCCAGCTGTGCGTCACCTTCCCCTGCCCGCGCTGCGTCATGACCACGCTCGCGCAGGACGACCTGCCCGCCGACCCCGACGTCCTGCGCACGGCCGCCCGTCACAACACCCAGTGGTTCGCCCTGCTCGCCCGCAGCATGCCCGTCGTCGGCGCCTACGCCACCGTCGTGCGCGGCGGCACCCTCCGCCTCGGCGACCGCGTGCGCCTGCTCGGCCGCGCCCCGCTGCGCCGCGCCTCCGCCGTCCTGCACGCGGTCAAGCGCGCCGTCCGCCGCGGCTGACGCGGGCCGTCCCCTGTCGAGGCCCACGACGCCGGCCCTCGCGGGGCTCGATCGGCATGAAGGTGCCGACCCTCGTCGAGCCGCACTGGTCGCCGGCCTCGCGGTGACAGCCGACGACCTCGCGGGATGACTCGCTACAGCTCGTGCGGCTCACACCTGGGCCTGGCCGCCGTCGACGAACAGCTCGATGCCGGTGATGTAGCTGGCGTCGTCGGACGCGAGGAACGACACGGCCCTGGCGATCTCGTCGGGAGTGCCGACGCGGCCGAGCGGGGTGACGCTGGCGGCCTGCGCCGCGAACTGCTCGATCTGCGCGTCGTTCATACCGAGCTCGGAGCGGTACGCCGGCGTGACCACGGTGCCGGGGGCGACGACGTTGACGCGGATCCCGCGACCCTTGAGGTCGACCGCCCAGGTGCGGACGAACGAGCGCAGGGCCGCCTTGGTCGCCGCATACACGCCGAACGCGGCGACGCCCTTCAGTGAGACCATCGAGCCGTTGACGACGATCGCGGCCCCGGCGGACATCAGCGGCAGGGCCTTCTGCACGGTGAACAGGCTGCCCTTGACGTTGATGCCGAAGTACTTGTCGAACACGGCCTCGGTGACCGCGCCGAGCGGCTCGAAGGCCCCGCCGCCGGCGTTGGCGAACAGGATGTCGAGGCGGCCGTGCGCGCGCCCGATCTCGGCGAACACGCGATCGAGGTCGGCGAGCACGCTGATGTCGCAGCGGATCGCGGTGACCTTGCGGCCGATCTGGCCGACGGCGGCGTCGAGCTCCGGCTGGCGGCGGCCGGTGATGTAGACGTGCTCGGCGCCCTCGTCGACGAAGCGCTGGGCCGTGGCGAGGCCGATGCCGGTGCTGCCGCCGGTGATCAGGGCGACCTTGCCGGCGTGTTTGGTGGTGTGAATGTTGCGGGTCGACATGGACGCAAACCTACGGCGTGCACGTCTGCGGACAAGCGAGCGACCTGTGGCTTCTTTGTTCACCGTGGGGAATAATCGGGGCGGAGGCGCGCCGGGCCGTGGACCAACTTCTCGCCATCAAAGTGTTCGCGCGGGTCGTCGAGGCCGGCTCCTTCACGCGGGCGGCGGACTCGTTGCAGATGCCGAAGGCGACGGTGACGAAGCTGGTCCAGGGCCTCGAGGCGCACCTGCAGGTCAAGCTGCTGCTGCGCACGACCCGGCGCGTGACGGTGACCCCGGACGGCGCGGCCTACTACGAGCGCACGAGTCGGCTGATGTCCGAGCTGTCCGAGCTGGACGCGTCGCTGCGCGGGGCCCAGGCGAGCCCGCGCGGGCGGCTGCGGATCGACACGGGCGGCACGATCGCCAGCGGGATCTTGCTGCCCGCGCTGCCGGAGTTTCGCGCCCGCTACCCGGACCTGCACCTCGACCTCGGGGTCACCGACCGCATCGTCGATCTGGTCGGCGAGAACGTCGACTGCGCCCTGCGCGGCGCCGCCGAGGACTCGACGCTGATCTCTCGCAAGATCGGGACAGTCGGTTGGACGACTTGCGC
>NZ_JAIRAU010000017.1 GCF_020073745.1 Nannocystis pusilla | reverse complement strand
AGACGATCAGCGAGGCGGCGTCGTTGACGAGGCTCTCGCCCTCGAGGATGGCGACGGCGACCCGCGGCACGCGCAGGCCGTGCAGCACGGAGGTGGCGGCGACGGCGTCGGGCGGCGAGATGATGCCCCCGAGCATGAAGCCGAGCGCGAGCGAGAAGTCGGGGATGATGGCGTGGGCGAACAGGGCCACGGCGGTGGCGGTGAACAGCACGAGGCCGAACGCCTGCAGGGCGATCGGCCCGCGCAGCCGCCAGAACTCCTTCCACGGGGTGAACCACGCCGCCTCGTAGAGCAGCGGCGGGAGGAAGACGAGGAAGACGAGGTCGGGATCGAGGCTGACGTGCGGGGCGCCTGGGACCTCGCTGATCACGAGGCCGCCGAGGACCAGCAAGATCGGGTAGGAGATCCCGAGCCGCTGGCTGAGCGTGTGCAGGACGCCGATCGCGAACAGCAGCGAGAGGACGAGCAGGAGTTCGTGGTGCAGCATCCGCGCGCCCGCGAAAGTTATCGCGGGTGCGCGCGGCCGGCCACGTCAGCGACCCGGGTCGTGATCCGGATCCGAAGCTGGCCCGGGGGACAGGTCGACGACGGTGGCGCCCCATCCGCCGCCGCGGTGGCCGCCGAGGCGATAGCCGAGCACGCGCGGGTGACGATCGAGGAGGGCGTGGACGGTGCGCCGCAGGGCGCCGATGCCCTTGCCGTGGACGATCCGGACCTCGGTGATGCCGCGCGCGAGGCAGACGTCGAGGTACTCGAGCACGAGGCGCTTGACGTCCTTCGGGCTGAAGTTGTGGAGGTCGAGCTCGCCGTCGATCGGGAGCTCGGCGGCGGCAGGCTCGCGGGCGGCGGCGCCGAAGAAGCCGGCGCGCCCGGCCCACGGGGCCCACGGCAGCGCGGCGACGTCGTTCGGGCGGTAGGCGGCGGGGCGCGCCAGGGCGGCGTGATGGAGGCTGGTGGTGCGCGCGGCGAACAGGCCGAGCAAGGGGCGCGCGCCCTGGACGGGGCCGGGCTGCCAGCGCTCGCCGAGGCGCAGCTGGAGGGTGAAGCGGCGCGGGCGACCGCCCCAGCGCTCGACGAGGATCCGCAGGTCGCCGAACAGGGCGGCGCCGATCAGATCGAGGGCGAGCGCGGCGGCGTCGTCGCCGTCCTCGTCGTCGCCGAGGCGCGCGCTGTGCCGCCAGCCGCTCAGGTCGACGAGGAGGTCGGGGCCGGCGAGGTGGACGTGGAGGTCGAGGCTGCCGGCGGTGACGCGCGCGTCGGGCCCCGAAGGCGCGGGGGCGAGGCCGCAGGCGGCCAGCAGGGCCGCGAGCTCGTGGGCGAAGGCGTCGCCGGGGGACATGACCGGGGCCAGTGTAGCGCGAGTGAATGCGCGGGAGAGCGGCTGTCTCTTCGGACAGGAATGAGGCGGCCCGCTCAGGTCGCGGGGAACAGCGCCTCGAACGCGGCGAGGGTGGCGGGGTCGGTGGCTCGCACGATCGTGCGGTCGATCCGCCCGCCCGGGCCGGCGATCTGCCACACGACGGCGACGCGGTCGTCGTCGTCGGTGCCGGCGATCAGGCAGCGATCGCCGACCCACTCGCGCGCGAGCTGCTGCTCCTGCTCGGTGGAGCTCGCCTGGCCGGCCTGACGGATCCGGTGCATGTGGTACATGACGGGTCCGATGCTGTCCTGATCGATGTAGCGGAAGCCCGGCGGCGGATCGGGCACGGGGGCGTCGATTTCGGCGAAGGCGCCGTCGATCTCGAGGTCCCAGCGACCGAGAGCGTGGGCCATGGACCCGCTGGATTCCTCGAACGCGGCGGTGACCGCTTCGGGGCCGCCGGCGAGGTAGGCGTGGCGCATGTACTCCGCGCCGTGGGCGTACAGGAAGCCAGATATGGCGGTTGTATATGGCTCCGCCGGATCGGCGAACAGGTCCTGCGCGTCCCGGATCCTGTTCTCGTACGACAGCCGCGCGGCCGCGGTGTCGCGGTCCCGCGTGCGGGACCACGCCAGATCGGCGAAGAAGGTGCTCTCGCCGGCGGCGGCGGCGTACAACGCGTGCCGGCGGTCCCACGAGGCGGCCTGCGCCGCCAGCCGCGCCGACAGGTCGGACTCCATGTCCCGGTGCGCCAGCGCCATGGCGTAGAGCAGGCCGAAGAGCTCGCGCTCGGGGTCGCTGCGATCGACGCCGATGACGATGCCTCCGCTCGCGTAGTCGACGTGGATGTACGGGGGCCGAGCCTCGGTCGCCGTCGATGGCTTGTATCCCGGGGGGAGCAGACCCAGGAGTTCGGCGGCGCGCGCCTCCTGGTCCTCCTGCCGTTGCTCCGCGGGCGTCAGCGTCGGGGGATACTCGCGGATGTAATCGCTGTGCGCCATCACCCGGATCGCCGGCAGCGGATGCTCGGCCTCGCGGACGCAGGCGATGACGCCGCGCACGTGCTCCTGGCACTCGCTGTCGCGGACGTCGCAATTGTCGGCGGGCCGCAGCGGGCACGGCAGGTCGGCGTCGTCGGGATCGGGACACGCGGTGACGAGCAGACCGAGCAAGGCGACGGCTGGCTTCGACATGGGCAATCCCCCGGGAAGATATCACGGTGGTACCGCTGCACCGCGCGGGGCGGCGCGTGCTGCAAGGCCGGGGCGAGACGGCGTTCCGGCGCGTGGTGGCCCGGGCGCGACAGGTGAGCACGACGCGGCCGAGGCTCGCGGTGCAGGTGAACGGCGACGTGCTCGCGCCGAACGGGTCGGTCGCGCGCGGTCGGCTGGATCACGGTTGCAAGATCTGCGGAGTCTGGCACGAACACGGGTATGAAGATCGACATCGAGACGGCGCCGACGCGGAGCGGCTCGGCATACCCGGCCCCGTTCGACGCGCCCTGCCAGCAGCGGCGACGGGTGCGGCTCGGGGCGGCGGCGGGGCTGCAGCAGTTCGGCGTCAACCTGCTGCACCTGCAGCCGGGGACGTGGTCGAGCCAGCGCCACTGGCACACGCGCGAGGACGAGTTCGTGTACGTGCTGGCCGGCGAGGTGGTGCTGGTGACCGACGAGGGCGAGACGCTGCTGCGCGCGGGCGAGTGCGCGGGGTTCCGCCACGGGGTGGCGAACGGGCACCACCTGCAGAACCGCGGCGCGGTCGAGGCGGTGGTGCTCGAGGTCGGGAGCGACGATCCCGAGGACGAGGTGGACTACCCGGACATCGACATGCGCATCGCGGGCGGCGTGTTCGTGCGCCGCGACGGGACGCCGTATCCGCCGAAGTGAGCGGCGAATGAACGTGGGGACATGCTCCGGGGAGCATGTCCCCGGGACCATGACCGATCAGCCCGGCGCGGGGCAGGCGGCGGCGGTGGTGAAGTCGCTGTTGTTGTCCTCGTTGCACTCGAGGATCGCGCCGTTGCCCTGGCTGGCGGCGTCGACCTCGACGTAGTAGTCGGCGGTCATGTCGCCCGGGGGGGCCTGGACCAGCAGCTTGACCTTCTCGGAGCCGCCGGGGAGCAGCGGGGTGACGGTGACGGTGCTGTTCAGGAGGGTGCCGGTGGCGTCCTGGCCCTGGTAGAAGTCGACGGCGACGCCGGCGGGCACGCCGAGGGCGCCCTCGTTGCGGACGGTGGCGATGAGCTCGAGCTGCTCGGCGCAGAAGCCGAGGCCGATCGAGAGCTCGACGGTGAGGTCGGGGGCGTTGAACACGCCCTCGCCCTGGACGTTCTGGCGGTAGTTGTTGAGGCCGGCCGTGGTCCAGTTGTCCTGCTCGGTGAGGGGGACGTTGCCGGCCGAGGTGGTGCCGGTGACGTGGTAGGTGTGCTGCGTCCACACGCGGCGCGTGGGCACCCAGCCGTCGCCGGCGTCGCCGTAGAGGAAGACGCCGCGGCGGTCCTGGTAGCCCGGCGCGTTGCAGCCGGCGAGGTTGGTGGCGACCATGAGGATCTCCGAGTTGCCGTCGGCGTCGGCGTCGACCACCAGCGGGTACTCGTGGATGGTGGCGCTCGAGTTCTCGATCTGCAGCAGGACGGTGCCGTCCTTGCCGGAGTAGACGCGGGCGTAGCACTCGTCGTTGTAGGTGACCTCGGCGGCGCCGTCGCCCTGGAAGTCGAACACGGACGAGCCGGTGGCGTTCGACGACTCATCCTGGGTGACGGCCGACCAGCGGCGATAGATGGCGCCGGCGGCGGGCATCGGATCGCCGTTGGGCTTGACGATCTCCTCGCCGTCGCGGTTGAGGTCGAACACGGTGTAGCGCGAGGCGCCGGCGACCGCGAGCTCGGGCCGGCCGTCGCCGTCGAAGTCGGCGACGGTCGGCGGACCGCCGAGGCCGCCGCCGGGGATGCTGCGCGGCTGGGTGCGCAGGCCGTCGTTGCCGTCGCACATGACGCCGGTCGGATCGACGCCGCACCACAGCTTGCCGGTGAGGCCGTCGAGGACGCGCACGGTGCCGCTGGCGGCGAGGATGACCTCGGGCGTGCCGTTCTGATCGAGATCGGCGATCGCCGGCCAGCCGTCGCCGCCGTTGGTGTTGTTCCACAGCTCGGTGACGACGACCGTGGGCGGCGCGCCGGGGGTCCAGTCGACGCTCCAGGCCTGCTTGCCGCTGACGATCTCGGGGTAGCCGTCGCCGGTCATGTCGGCGACCGCCGAGAGGCCGCCCTGGTAGTCGGCCGGCGAGCCGACGATGCCGCCGTTGTTGTTCAGGTTCCACACGACGAGGCCGTCGTGATCGAAGAGCGTGGCGCCGATGACGATCTCGGCCATCTCGTCGTCGTCGAAGTTGGCGAGGGTGATGCCGCCGTTCTCGACGCGGGTGGTGGCGGAGACGTTGTCGCCGGTGTGCGAGGTCCACAGGTGGTTGCCCATGCCGTCGACGGCGTGGACCGGGCTCTTGCCGCCGCTCGGGCGCCCGGCGTAGATGATGTCGGGCAGGCCGTCGCCGCTGACGTCGCCGACGGCGATGGTGCTGCGGCCGTGCGAGCCGAACTTGTTGTTGTTCGGGTCGTGGTCGATGCGGAACTTCTCGAGGCCGGTGGCGCCGTCGAGGACGATGATGACGCCGACGACGTAGTCGTTGGACTCCTTGTAGCGGGTGGTGTTGACGACGACCTCGGGGACGCCGTCGCCGTCGAGGTCGGCGACCGCAGGGCTCGAGAAAATCTCCTCCTCGGTCCACGACCACTCGGGCTTGGCGTTCAGGGTGTCGAACTCGGGCACGATCTCGCAGGTCAGCGGATCGGGCTGCGGCAGGCACTGGCCGAGGGTCTGCTCGCAGTACTGGCCGGGCTCGCAGTCGTAGGAGTCCATGCACGGCGCACCGGGCGTGACGCATTCGGCGCCCGAGCACACCTGGCCGCCGCCGCAGCACTCGAGCGCGGGACCGCAGTACACGCCGCTGTCACATACGGGCAGACAGTTGTCGGCGAGGCACTCGTTGCCGGCGGGGCAGCAGGCGGCCGGCTGCCCGCACAGGGTGCCGCCCTCGCACAGGTCGTCGCCGGTGGTCGCGGTGAGGCCGTCGGTGGTGTCGGTGGCGGTGCCGTCGGTGGCGGTGCCGGTCGGAACGGTGTCGCCGGTCATGCTCTCGTTCGAGGTCATGCCCGAGGTGGGACCGGTGGTCGGCGCGGTGGTGGTGAGGTCGCCGGTGCCGTCGGTGGTGGCCCCGGTGGTCGGCCCCGTGGTGTTGCCGCCGCTCGCGGTGACGGTCCCGCCGCTGTCACCGCAGCCCGCGGCGCCGACGACCAACAACAGACAGCTCGATACTCGCCCCAACCATGTTCCCTGCATCGCGGGCGAAGATCATCACAGGTGCCCGGGCCTTTCAACCGGAGGCGCCCCGGGCCATTTCTGCGCTTGTCCGCGGACGACGACGACGGGCCCTCGGGCCGAACACGAGCGCGACGAACGCCGACGTCGACGTCGCGGCGCGTGTGAACCGAGCGCGATCCTCGTTTACCGCCGGTTGACGTGGCGACGAGAAGACGCGACCGGCCGGCCGCGTCGACGCGTCACTCGACGGGGCGCGCGGACGGGCGCCTCGTCACTCGCAGGTACCGAATGTCACACCCGAACCTCCGTACACTCCTCGGCGCGCTGGTCTGCAGCGCGCTCGCCTGCGCCTCGTCGCCGGACCGCCTGAGAGGTCTCGACCGGCGCTTCTACCAGAACCTCGACAACCCCGAGGACAAGGCGGCGTTCCTCAAGACGCCGCCGGCCCAGCGGCAGACCTTCCTCAAGAGCAAGGTTGTTTGGGACAGGTGGCAGGCGCTCCCCGAGACCGAGCGCGCGGTCGCGACCCGCGGCGAGCTGAAGGCCGGCGCACACGAGTTCGCGGCCTTCATGGCCTGGGGCCCGCCGGCCGACACGCAGCGCGAGTCCGCCGGCGAGCGCGAGGTGGCGTTCCACACCTTCATCCGCTGCACGAGCGGGCCGAAGACCGGCCGCTATGTGCAGGCCACGAGCGCCTGCGACGGGACGTTCAACGAGATCGAGGTGGCGGTCGAGGGCGGGATCGTGACCGAGATCAAGCTGCTCAACTGAGGCGCGCGCGCGGTTGACGATCCGGTGAGATCGGGGGGCCCGAGGCCGCCGGGCGCTCGACGATTTGAGCAAGTGACAGCGAGGCGCCGGCGCGACAGCCTGCGCAGCATGACCCACGCTCAAGATCACGTCCACGTCGTCGCCACCCTCCAGGCCCGCCCGGAGCACGCCGCCGAGCTGGCGGCGCTGCTCGCCGAGCTGGCCCGCACCAGCCGCTCGCAGCCCGGCAACCTGCGCTTCGATGTCCACCGCCAGTCGTCGGACCCGAACCAGCTCATCACGATCGAGCAGTGGGACGGGGTGCCGGCGGTCGACGCCCACATGACGAGCCCGCACGTGGGTGCGGTGCTGGGGAAGCTCGGGCCGCTCCTGGCCGTGCCGCCGCAGATCGTCCGCTACACGCAGATCGCGTGACTTTCGCTGGCCGGAGACGCGGGCCGCGGAGAGCCGGGTGAGGCGGGCGCGGAGCGGCGGACCGTGGCCCCCGGAACGGCGGGCCCCTCCCGTCTCACGTGCTCGGCGCTGTCCCTTCGGACAGATGATGGCTCGGAGGACAGGTGAATCTCGCGCCCGGAGGACTGTGCGCCTGCGCGCGGTGAAACGCGGCTCCGTCCCGCCTGTGCCCCAGTCCGCCGCTCCGCGCCCGCCTGCGGAGAGCGTCGCCGGCCCGCTTGTCGCCGTGCGATTCGTTCCACTGGCGCGGCTCCCGGCGCGAGGAAGGAGCGAAATGCCCCGGTCGCGGCATTAGCCGTCGGTCTTGCGGAAGCGGTAGGCCAGCTGCGGGCGGGTGAGGCCGAGCAGGCGGGCGGCGGCGGAGAGGTTGCCCCCGGCGCGCTCGACGGCGCCGCGGATCAGGGCCTGCTCGAGCGCGTCGATGCCGGTGCGACGCTCGAGCAAGGCGTCGATCAGATCGTCGATGCCGGCAGGCGCGGGCTCCGGCGCGGCGGCGAGCGGCTGCAGCACGCCGGCGGGGGCCAGCTCGAGCCGCGCGGGCGGGGCCTCGTCGCCGCCGAAGAGGTGGCCGCGATCGATCGGCTCGTCGTCGCCGGCGAGCACCGCGGCGCGCGCGACCCGGGCCCACAGCTCGCGCACGTTGCCGGGGTAGTCGTGGTCGAGCAGGGCGTTGTTGGCGGCCTCGGTGACGCCACGCGGCCGCTCGCCGGGGGCGCGCGCGTGCTCGGCGAGGAAGCGGCCGAGCAGCAGCGGGATGTCCTCCCGCCGCTCGCGCAGCGGCGGCAGCCAGATCGGGAAGGCGCCGAGGCGCTGCACCAATTCGTCGCGCACGCCGCCGCCCCGACGCAGGTCGGCGCGCGTGCTGGCGAGCCAGCGCAGGTCGTGATCGCCGGCGTCGAAGGCGTGAAGTAATCTGTCCTGAAGTTCAGGCGAGAGGCGATCGAGGTCGGCGACCAGGAGGCTGCCGCCGCGGGCCCGCGCGAGCGCGTCGGCGAGGCCTGCCCGATCGAGGGCGCCGGCGCGGACGACCACGAAGGGGCCGCTCGCGCGCGGGCTGCGGTCGTGGAGGGCGCGCGCGAGGTGCCGCTTGCCGACCCCCGGCTCGCCCTCGAACAGGACCGGCAAGGCGGTGGCGGCGACGCGCTCGACGAGGGCCCAGGCGGCGCGCAAGCCGGTGGCGGCGCCGATGACCGGTCCGTGGTCGCCGGCGGCGGCGCGCGAGGCCTCGGAGGGGCTCGCGGCGGCGTGCGGGCGCTCGGCGAGGAACTCGAAGCCCGGCGGCGGGAGGTCGTCGCCGAGCGGCCGGCCGACGAGTCGACAGTGGCGCGCGCCGCAGGCCCGACACGCGACCTCGCGGTAGACGATCGGGCGACCCATGAAGACGGTGGTGAAGCCGCTGGCGTAGCCGATCAGGGTCCAGCAGACCGGCTCGGCGGCGGGGCCCTCGCTGCCGAGGTGGGCCTCGACCTCGGCCGAGCTGCGCCAGGCGAACTCGCCGCGGTAGTGGCCGCGTTCGATGTCGAACTGGACCTCGAGCGGGCGCACGGCGACCATGCCCTCGAGGGCGTGCAGCTGCGGGCCGGCGGCCAGCAAATCGTAGTAGCTGGCGCTGCCGCGGATCCGCCGCGCGTACTCGCCGTCGCGCTGGCCGGAGACGTAGCCCATGCGCGTGAGCACGGCGCGGGCCCGGGTGACGCCGAGCGCGGCGATCAGCTCGCGCCGCAGCGTCGCCAGCGCGCCGACGTGGACGAGGACCATGCGCTCGTCGCCGAGGGTGATCCGGCCGTCCTTGGGCCAAAAGCGCAGGTGCCGGAGCAGGTCGGCGCTGTCGGGCAACCGCAGGGCGTCGTCGTCGCCGGCGGCGACGAAGGGACCTTCCTCGCTCACGCGCGAGCACAGTAGGCCGATGCGAATGGGTCGATCAAGCCCGGCGATCGCGGGTGCATTCGCGGGATGTTCGGTTCCGCGCGAGGCCCCGAGCGGGCCTCCACCGGGGCGTTTCGCGGCGCTGCCCGGACGCGCGCGGCCGCGGTAGACTGCGCGGCCATGCACGCCAACGCCGAGACGATCCAGCGCTTTTACACCTGCTTCGCCGCGCGCGACGCGGCCGGGATGGCGGCCTGCTACGCCGACGACGTGGTGTTCAGCGATCACGCGTTCCCGGGCCTGCGCGGGCGCGAGGCCGGCGAGATGTGGCGCATGCTGTGCGAGCGCGGCAAGGACCTGAGGATCGAGTTCCGCGACGTCACCGCCGACGACGCCCGCGGCTCGGCCCACTGGGAGGCGTGGTACACGTTCAGGACCGGGCGCAAGGTGCACAACGTGGTCGAGGCGCGCTTCGAATTCCGCGACGGCGAGATCGTGCGCCACGACGACGAGTTCCCGCTGTGGGCGTGGGCGCGCCAGGCGATCGGCGCGCCGGGGCTGCTGCTCGGGTGGACCGGGTTCTTCGAGCGCTCGCTGCAGCGGCAGGCGCGGCGCCAGCTCGAGGCGTTCATGGCCGGCCGCTCGTGAGCGGCGACCGCGTACGCCGGTCGATCGGCGCTGGCCGCTCGCTCGCGATCGTGGTGCCGTCATTCATCGCAGGACCCGGGCGATCGCGGCAAATCGCATGAGTTCGCTTGCGGGGCGATGAACCTCGAACACGGTCAAGCCGTGCCCCCACGCCCGGATTTCCCCGGACGAGGCGCGCGGCACGGGGAGCGGCGTATGATGAATCGCGCGGGATGTGCGGTGGGACGTCTCGGGGGTGTCGCGTCGCGGGTCGCCGCGCTGGCGCTCCTCTCCGGATGCGGCGAGGAGGAGGCCGTCGGCAGCGCGACCGAGTCGTACACCAGCGGCGGCAGCGACACGACCGACCCGGGCCTCGAGACGATGGGCGGGTGGTCGGGCTCGTCCGGCTGGGTGACGACGGGGCCCGAGGACCCGATCGGGCCGTGCGGCAGCGATCCGCTGTGCCTGCCGCCGGGCGAGATGGTGCCGACGGAGAAGCCCGACGGGCTGCCGAGCCCGTTGCCCGGGGTGTACGACGATCAGGGCCCGGCGCCGCCGGACAACCAGTTCCGGGCGCTGATCGGCTTCCCGACCCGCCAGCGCGGGCTGCTCGAGAGCCGGGTGGCGCTGATGTACTCGTCGGGCCCGTGGTTCCGCCGGTACATGACGGTGGAGGCGTGGATGGCCGACCACGCGCCGCCGGAGAACGACGTCGCGCTGGTCGAGAACTGGCTGCGCTCGCGCGGCTTCAGCATCGACTTCGAGGCGAAGAACCGCCTGCTGGTCCAGTTCTCCGGGACGGTGGCCGACTTCAACGCGACGTTCCAGACCGAGCTGCACATCTGCATGCGCAAGAACCCGCTGTGGGAAGATCCGCCGTTCCCGGTGTATTGCACGCTCGATCGCTTCACGCTGCCGAAGTTCGTGGCCGAGCGCACCAACGGGCTCTGTACCGCCGACCTGCCGGCGGAGAAGGGCGAGCTGTCCAAGGAGGTCGGCGAGGTGGTGTCCGACCCGCCGGGGCCGGAGGCGTACGGGCCGCGGGTGTTCTACGGCGCCTACAACATGCACCCGCTGTTCGACGCCGGATTCACCGGCAAGGGCTCGACGCTCGGGATCGTGGCGGCCGGGACCTATCATTCGATCGACCTGCAGATCTTCTGGAAGTCGTTCGGCATCGAGCGCGAGCTGCCGACCCGCGTGGCGGTGATGGAGCCGGTGTTCGAGCGCGTGACCGAGACGGCGCTCGACACCCAGTGGGCCACGGCGATGGCGCCGGGCGCCGCCACCACGGTGTACGAGGGGCCCGACGCGCGCAACACGTCGCTGCTGTTCACGTGGAACCACGCGATCGCCGAGAACAAGGTCGAGGTGCTGACGTTCTCGTTCGCCCACCGCGAGGACTCCGAGCCGAAGCCGCTGCGCCACCAGTACGACGAGTCGGCGCTGATGGGCGCGGCGCTCGGGATGACGCTGATCTCGGCCAGCGGCGACTCCGGGATGCCCGACACGCCGTGCAGCAGCCCCTACGTGACCTGCGTCGGCGGTACGCGCCTGATCGCCGACCCGGAGGGGGTGATCGAGTCGGAGTGGGCGTGGGTGATGTCGGGCTCGGGTCCGGCGAAGACGTTCGCCCGCCCGTACTGGCAGGACGGCGACGTCACCCACGACCGGCGCGCGATGGCCGACCTGGCCCTCCACTCGTCGACCGAGTACCCGATGTGGATGCGCCGCTGGGCCAAGTGGGAGTTCTTCGGCGGCACGTCGTTCGCCGCGCCGGCGTTCGCCGGGATGATCGCGGTGGTCAACGAGCACCGCCGCGCCCGCGGACTGCCCCGCGTCGGCTACCTCAACCCGACGCTGTACCTGCACGCTCCCACCCGCAAGACGTTCCGCGACATCAAGTACGGCGCGACCGAGCACTACAAGGCCGGGCCCGGGTGGGACTATCCGACCGGGATCGGCGCCCCCGACATGACCGCGCTGGCGCAGGCGTTGCCGTGACCGAATCATGATATGTCCGTCAGGTCATGCCCTTTGGAGCATGTCCTGGCGGGCATTGTCGGGACTACTTGCGGATGGCCTCGAGGCGAGTCCGCACGTCGTCCCAGGTCGGCGGCTTGTCGGCGGTCTTCTCGCTCCAGTTGGTGGTCTCCCACCCGCGGGTGTACTTGAGCCCCTTCATGATGGCGGCGCTGTGGACGGTGCCGTAGACGAACTTCCGGCGCGAGGCGTCGTCGCGCCACAGCGAGATCGTGCGGGCGCTGCCGCACTTGTCGGACCACGCGAAGGCGGCGCCGAGCAGGCCCTCGTGGGTGAAGATGTCCATCACCGGCAGCTGGGTCTCGGCGTCGAGCGCGTCGCGGTTCTCCGGCGTGTGCCAGCCGGTGGTGGTGGCGACGACGTGCGGGAGCGGCAGCGGCGCGACGAGCTCGCCGTTGTCGTCGAACGCCGGGCCCATGAACGGCACGAACTGCATGTCGGACTCGTCGCACGCGGCCAGCTCGGCGATGGTCGGCTCCTCCGGCGGAGCGTCGTTGCTGTCGCAGGCGGCGGCCGCAAGAAGGAGAGATAGCGCGTAGTGGGCGGTTCGGGGCTGCATGTCCGGCTGCAACACCGCGCGGCGCCGGAAGTGTCACCGCGGCGATCGCGGGGCCGGGGTCGCAAACTCGGGCTGACGGCGGGGGATCGGGGGCGCCGGTCGCAGCGGTCTCGTCGCAGGTTTCGGCGGCGAATTCGCACGGATGTGAGCTCGTCGAGGCCGCCGCGCGAGGCCGGCGTGATCCGTGGGCTCGGGGGCGTCGGCTACATGGCCCGTAGTTACCGAGCGAAGGAGAATGACCTTGAAGACCTCGATGAGGACGCTGCCCGCGGCGGCGCTGGCCCTGTGCACTCTCGGCGCGTGTCCGCCTCCGCAGGAGGCGACCACCGACTCGCCCGACACCGACCCGAACACGACCGACCCCGGCACCACGACGGCAGAGCAGCCGACCACCGCCGCCGAGGCCTGCCCGGCGCCCGCAGGCCCGACGATGCACGACGGCGAGCTGGGCATGAACGAGGTGTGGACGGCCGAGGGCAGCCCGCACATCGTGACGCGCTTCGTGTCGGTGCCGGAGGGCGCGACGCTGACGATCGAGCCGTGCGCGGAGGTGCGGATGCAGGCCGATGCGTCGCTGGTGTTCGGCAACACGGCGACGACGGAGGTGACGACGCTGAAGGCCGAGGGCGAGCCGGAGCGGCCGATCCGGTTCGTGCGCGACGGCGACGAGCCGTGGGGCGCGATCGTGGCCTACGCGCCGGCGCAGCTGTTCCTGGCCCACACGACGCTGGCGGGCGGCGGGTCCGACCAATTCCTGCTGGGCGCGTCGCTGATGCTGCGCGGCGACAGCGAGACGCCGACGAAGAAGCTGGCGCGCGTCGACCACGTGACGATCGAGGACTCGCTCGGGAGCGGGGCGGTGGCGCAGTGGACCTCGGGCTTCATGCCGGGCTCGACGCAGCTGGTGGTGCGGGGCAGCGGCAACGAGGCGTTTCCGTACCCGCTGTGGGTCGGCGAGCACGCGCTCGACACGCTCCCCGACGGCGACTACACCGGCAACCTCGTCGACGAGATCCACATCGACGACGAGGGCGCGAACAGCAGCTCGGGCCTGCAAGAGGACGGGACGATGCGCGATCTCGGGGTGCCGTACCACTTCGGCGAGTTCGAGGGCTCGCGCTTCAACATCGGCGGACCGGCGCAGGCGCTGACGACGCTGACCATCGAGCCCGGGGTGACCATCAAGTTCCTGCCCGGGACGGCGCTGCAGGTCGAGCACTGGACGAGCGACGTCAATCCGGCGTCGGGCGCCCTGGTGGCCGTGGGCACGCCGGAGAAGCCGATCACGTTCACGTCGGCGGCGCCGAACCCGGCGGCCGGCGACTGGGTCGGGCTGTGGTACGGCAGCGTGCCCGCGGCCAACAACCGGCTCGAGCACGCGCGCGTCGAGTACGCCGGCGGCGAGTGCAGCTGCGTCGGCTTCACCTGCGCCGACACCGACGAGGCGAGCATCCTGTTCATCGAGGGGCTGCCGGCGAGCGCGTTCATCCAGAACACGACGATCACCCACAGCGCGGGCCACGGGATCGCGCGCGGCTGGCAGGGCGGCGGACCTGACTTTTCGGCCAGCAACACGTTCGAGGACATCGCCGGCTGCGATCAGACCATCCCGCGCGACGAGAACAACGACTGCCCGGACGGCGACGGCTGCGGCTGACGCCGCGTCATCGTCGTCGTCGGACGTATCACAACAGTCTGTCGCTTCTCCGCGCGCTCGATGGCACGGAGGTCGCGGTGCGGTTCCGCCCGCGAGCACGCGCGGCCTCGGCGTCGGATTCGGGCTCGCGCTGCGCTTCTGAGGCCGCGTGGCTTGATCGCCGGTCGCGCTCGGGGGTACGGTGCCGGCTGCGAAGTGGCGGCCCCGTCCTCCGAGATCACGAACGTCGGCGACGCGCTCGAGGGCCTCGTCCACCAGTTCGCCGATCCGTGGGCGTTCCTCCGCGAGCTGATCCAGAACGCGATCGACGCCGGCAGCCCGCAGGTCGACGTCCGCATCGATCACGACGCGGGGCGCGGCGCGATGATCATCGAGGTCGCCGACGCGGGCGAGGGGATGACCCGCGAGATCATCGACTCGCGCCTGACTCGCCTGTTCTCGTCGGCCAAGGAGGGCGACTACACCAAGATCGGCAAGTTCGGCATCGGCTTCGTGTCGGTGTTTGCGATCGATCCGGAGCTGATCTGCGTCGACACCGGGCGCGCCGGCGAGTGGTGGCGGGTGGTGTTCCGCCGCGACCGCACGTTCGAGCGGATCCGCCTCCACGATCCGGTCGAGGGCACGACGGTGCGGCTGTACAAGGCGGCGACGGCGACCGAGGTCGAGGAGGCGCGCGAGCGGGCGCGGGCGACGCTGGCGTATTGGTGCAAGCACGTGAAGGTCGAGCTGCGCCTCGACGACGAGCTGGTCAGCGGCCCGATGGACATCGACGGGCTGTGCAAGGTGACGCACGAGGAGGAGGGCACGGCGCTGGTGATGGCGATCGTGCACGAGGCGGAGGCGCTGCGCGGCTACTACCACGGCGGGCTGACGCTGCACGAGGAGCGCGACGGGTCGCTGCCGTTCATCGCCTACAAGATCGATTCGCGCTTCCTCGAGCACACGCTGACGCGCGACAACGTGATCCGCGACGAGAACTACGCCAAGGCGATGACGATCGTGCAGGGGGTGGCGCGCGGGCCGCTGATGGACCGCGTGTTCGCGGCGCTCGAGCGGATCGCGGCCGGCGAGGCGGTGGCGCCGGAGGTGCGCGAGCGGCTGTACCAGTGCGCGGAGGCGCCGTTCCATGATCGATACGCGGAGCCGCGCTGGCTGGCGGCGCCGATCGTGCCGACCCTCGGCGGGCCGCCGGTGGCGATGAAGACGCTGCGCGAGCGGGCCCGCGGCAAGCCGGTGCTGTGCGCGACGGCGATGTCGCCGCTGGTCGCGGCGATGCTGGCCGACGATCACACGGTGGTCGCGTGCAGCTCGCGCGACGCGATCGACACGCTGGTGTACACGGCGACGGCGGCCTGGGCGACGCCGATCACGCATTGGTGCACGGCGCTGCCGCTCGCGCCGGCAGAGGTCGAATCGTGGGCGCCGCTGTGCGCGGCGATGCGGGCGCTGCTCAAGGTGCGCGGGTACAAGGTCCGCGAGGTGACGGTCGGTCGCTTCGATTACCCGGAGTCGGCCATCGCCGGGCGCGTGGCGATCACGCAGGCGAGGTTCGGCGAGTGCACGCCGATCGCGGAGGTCGGGCAGCTGGCGAGCGGCTGGCTGGCGAGCGGCCGGGCGCTGGTGCTGTCGGCGGGCCACCCGACGCTGCTGCACCTGCGCGCGGTCGCGAGGCGCGAGCCGGAGCTGGCGGCGTACCTGGCGATCAAGTCGTTCTTCTTGCACGGCGAGCTGAGCTCGACGACCGACGCCGAGCTGGCGAGCGCGGCCGCGGAGGCGCGATGGCGACGGATGGACGGCTGAACGATCTGTTCGACGAATTGCGGGCCGGCGGCGAGGTCGACTCGCGCGGTCGCTTCACGCTCGACCGGGCGCAGGCGCGGGCGAAGATGCAGAAGTTCCAGCTGGCCGACGCGCGCCGCTACGTGCTCGAGCTGGTGCAGGCGGCGGTGCTGCGCGGGGCGACGACGATCGCGTTCGACATCGACGCCGACGACATGCGCATGCGCTTCGACGGGCGCCCGTTCACGCCGGCGGAGCTCGACGAGCTGTGGGGCTCGATCTTCGCCGACGGCGACGGGGCCGATCTGCGCGGGGTCCGGCAATTGGCGCTCGGGCTCAACGCGGCGCTCGGCCTGGAGCCGCGGCGGATCGTGGTGCGCAGCGGGTCGCAACAATTGGTGCTGGCGCCCGGCCGCGACGACGCGCTGACGGCGATCGATCCGCCGATCGCGGAGACGACGATCCACGTGGCGCAGCGGCTGCGCCTCGGGCTGCTGGTGGCGTTCTTCCGCGACCTGCGCGGCAGCCTCGGCGAGGAGGTGCACCTGCGCGAGCGCTGCCGCTACGCGCGGATCGCCATCAGCCTCGACGGGGTGGCGATCGCCGGGGGGCCGAAGATCGAGCGCGCGCTGGTGGTCGACGAGCTGGCCGAGCCGGGCGTCGTGGGGGTGATCGGGCTGGTCGAGCACGAGCCGGCGGCCGAGGTGCGGCTGGTGAAGGACGGGGTGTGGATCGACACGCACCCGCTCGCGGGCTGCGGGCCGGGGCTGGTGGCGATCGTCGAGGCCGAGGCGCTGCGCAAGGACGTGTCGATGGCGAAGATCGTCGCCGACCACGGGTTCGAGCAGGTCGCGGGGCTGATCCGCGCGGCCCGCTGGGGGCTGTACGCGCGGCTGGTCGAGGCCGCCGAGCAGGGGCGGCTGACGATCGAGCAGGCGCTGCCGCGGGCGCGCCGCGAGGTGCTGCAATTCCTCAAGCTCCGCGACCTGCGCAAGCGCGCCGAGGTGGCGCCGCTGGCCCGGGCGATCACGTGGATGGACGCGAGGACATGTCCTGGAGGACAGGAGGCGCGGGTGTCGCTGGCGGCGCTGGCCGGGGCGGTGCGCACGGATCCCGACAGCGGGGTCCGCGAGCTGCGCCACGCGATCCGCAGCTATCCGGAGCTGAAGGCCGAGGGGCCGCCGATCCCGCGGATCGGCCGCGACCAGGCGGGCGAGGTGGCGCGGCTGCTGTCGTGCAACATGGTCGCGGTCGACGACGAATTGGCGGCGGCGCAGCGGCGCGAGAAGGCGCGACTGGAGTGGCACAAGCGCCCGCTGTCGCCGCGCCTGTCCGCGTCCGGGCGCCATCTGTTGCGGGCGCCGCTCGCGGGGCCGGGCATCGACGGCGAGCTCGGGATCACGATGGAGGCGGTCGACGGGGGGCGGCAGGACGGGCGGATCTGGTTGATCGCGCAGGGCTGTCTCTTGCGACAGGTCGACGTCGACCTGGGCGTGCCGGGGCTCGAGCTGGCGGTCGCGGCCGCGTTCACGCCGAGCGCGCTGTTCGACGACGCGGCGCGCGACGGGACGCTGGTCGAGATCATGCTGCGGACGCTGGCGGCGCTGCCGGGGCCGCTGGTCGATCGGGCCGAGAGGGCAGGCGGTTCGCGGAACGAGGCGGGGCTGCGCGGGTTGGTGAAGGGGTGGCTGCTACTGGCGCTCGACGCCGAGGCGCGGTCCGGGCTGTGGGAGCGCCTGCAGGTGCCCGAGGCGCACTGGCCGGACGCGGACGAGGTGGCGCGGTGGTTGCCGGCGCCGGAGCAGCTGCGCAGCGAAGCAGAGCCGTGGGCGAGGTTGCGGCAGGTGCCGCTGTTCGAGGACTTCGACGGGGCGCGGCGATCGCTGGACGATCTGGCGCGACGCCTGGCGCAGGTCGGTCGACTCGAGGAGGTCGATCGCTCGGAGGGATCCGAGCCAGGGCTGGGCCGCGAGGTCGTCCGGCTCGGCCGCGGCGACCGCAAGATCCTGGCGGGGCTGTTCGGCGGCGAGGCGGTGCTGCGGTCGTGGGCGCCGACGCTCGCGCAGCAGCGGCGTGGGCGCAAATTCCGGGCGCAGCCGCAGCGCTCGATCGTCGCGACGGCCGAGGCGAGCGTCGCGGAATTGCGGGCCGCGGGGCTCGATCCGGGGCTGTGGAGCCGCGTGTGGGCGAACGACGGGGTCGAGGCGGTGGTGATCCTGCGTCCGCCGTCCGGGGGGCGCGGGCCGGTGAAGGTGGGCGCACCGGCGTCGGTCGAGCTGCGCTTCGAGGGCCGACCGCTGGTGACGCGCGCGCTCGACCTGGGGTTCGCGCCGATCACGGCGGTGGCGTCGGCGAAGACGCTGGAGCCGAACGCGAGCTGGGACGATGTCGCCGACGAGGAGGCGCTGGCTGCCGTGACTGCCGAGCTGCAGCGGGCGGCGTGGTCGCTGGTGGCGGGGGTGGTGCGGCGGTGGATGACGGGCCCGGAGGTCGACGACGCGACGTGGACGTGGCTGCGCTCGCAGCTGCTGCTGCGATTGACGCAGTGCACGCGCGAGGAGGTGGTCCGCGAGGCGCCGGAGCTGCTGCAGGTGCCGCTGTTCGCCACGCTCGGCCGGCGCGTGTTGAGCCTCGAGGAGGTCGAGGCGGTGGTGGCGGCGGAGGGCCGGATCGCCTGGGTGCCGATGACGACGCCGGGAGCGGCGCTGCCCGATCCGCCGATCGTGCGCGAGGAGGCGCCGGCGATCGCGGCGCTGCGCCACTGGGTCGGTGAGTCGCGCCTGGTCGACGGCGGTGAGCGGTTGCGGGCGCGCCGACTCGAGCGGCGCCTGGCCGACCTGCCGACGGTCACGTCGCTGACGCTGGACCCGGCGGCGGTGTGGGCGACGACGTCGCTGGCGGGCGACAATGCGAAGGTCGAGGGCGAGGTCGGTCTGCAGCGCGGGCGCAGCGACGGGGCGCTGCGGATCGCCGTCTGCATGGACGGGCGCAAGATCGGCGAGTTCGTGCACGAGGACGCCGGGGCGCCGCTGCTGGCGATCGCGTGCGATCCGGAGCTGCCGCTGACGCACGACGGCGAGGTCGATACGCGCAGCAAGCGGTACGGGCAATTGCTGCGCCGCTGCCGGCGGGCGGCCAACGGATTGGTGGCGGAATTGTGCGAGCGCCACGCGTCGCTGCCGGACGAGGAGCGCGAGGCGGCGCGGGTGCTGCTGCTCGAGTACGCGGCGCGGCGCATCGAGCGGGCGGAGCGGGACGGCTCGCAGCCGGGACGCGGGGTGGAGGCGGTGCGCTCGCTGCCGCTGCTGGTCGATGTGTGGGGCCGACCGTGCTCGCTGGCGGAGGTCGAGGGGCGCAAGCGCGGGGCGATCGAGGTGGTGACGCGAGCGGTCGCGGCGCCGCCGGACACGATCGCGGCGGGGCGGTCGATCCTGGCGGTCGATCCGCCGGCGCGGCGCTGCCTCGAGGCGATCGGCGAGGTGACCGCGATCGACCATCGCTGGGCGGAGGTGGTGGCGGCGATGCGGGCGCGGATCGCCTCGCCGCCGTGCGATGTGCCGGATCTGCGGCGGGTGGCGTGGGTCGATCGCAAGGCGACGATCGCGGGCGGATTGCAGGCACACCTGTGGATCCCGCGGACGCCGACGAAGGACGACACGGTGGCGCTGGGGCACGAGGGGCGGGAGATCGGGCGAATGATGGCACTCGCGGCGCTGCCGTGCGCGGGCATCGTCAGCGGCGAGGGGCTGACGAGCGCGTCGGTGCTCGACGCGCGCCAGCGCAGCAGCCTGGTGAAGCAGGTGTGCCGGCTGTACGAGACGCTGGCGAAGCAGGTGCGCTCGAGCGGCCGGATGAACGCGAGCGAACGCGACGCGGCGGCCGAGTGGCTGGCGTACGTCGACGGGGAATTGGCGGCCTGCGAGGATCCGGTGCTGGGTGAGCTGGGCAAGGCGCTGACGCAGCTGCGGGCGGCGCTGGCCGAGCTGGTGCCGCCGGCGTTGCGACAGGCGCGGGCGAGCGCGGCGCGAAGGCGCCAGGAGGCCCAGGAGGCCGCGGAGGCGCAGCAGGCGGGCGAAACGGCGCAATCGACCGCGACGGGGGGGAGGCCCGCGGCAGCGCCGGTCGAGGTGCCGGCGACGCCGACGAGCGAGCCGGTGCCGGCGCCGACGCCGGAGCTGCAGCTGCTGGCGCTGGTGCGCGCGGAGCTCGAGTGGGCCCGGGCGCGCCACGGGTCGACGCTCGAGCGGCTGCGCCTCGATCGCCTGGCCATCGGGACAGGTCGGGAGCCGGGTCTCGCCCGCTTCGACCAGGGGATCGTGCTGCAGGCGGGTCACTCGCTGGTCGCCCGTGCGCTGACGCGGCTGGCGATCGGCGAGGCGCCGGATCCGGTCGACATGGTGTTCGTGATGGCGAATGTCTACACGCTGATGAACGAGGTCGCCGAGGAGATCGGGGCCGACGACGAGCAGGCGTTCGTCGCCCGCCTGGCCGAGGGCCTGGCGGCCGGGCTCGCGCGCGCGTGAGTGTGGGCATTCGTGACGGCGGCGAGCGCCGTCATTCGCGGCAGGCGAGGCGCTCGACGAGGGCGCTGCCGGCGGGGGCGTGGCTGATCTGCGGGGCCAGGCTGCCGCCGACGACGTGGACGGCGCCGCGGAACACGACGGCGCGGGCGAAGTTGCGGGGGGTCGGCAGGGGCGCGACGGGTCGCCAGCCGGCGGCGGGATCGAGGCGCAGGACGTCCGTGCGTCGGCGCGAGACCTCGACCTCGTGGGCAGATCGGCTCGATCGAGCTCGTGCGGCCTCGTGACACTCGAGGCATTCGGCGTCGTGGGCCGGTCGACGGCCCGCGAGCGCGACGCACGAGGCGAAGCGACGGGCAAGCGTGCAGGGGGGACGGAGCCTCGTGTCGGATCACGGCGCGCGGCGAGCCGGGGGGCGCTTGCGGCGGCGAACGGCGTGCCACCATGCCCACATGGCCTACGCGTATCGCCGCCTCCGTTACGCTGTCGCGCTCGCGCTCTCGTTCGCCTGTGACAGCGGCTACAGCCTCCACATCAACATCGAGCTCCCCGAGGAGGTCGTCGCCGCCTATAGCGAGCAGCAGAGGGGGATCCTGTACGTCTACGTCGAACCCGAGGGAGGGTTCGATCCCACGTATCGCGCCGTCGCCGTGGTCTGCGGCGAGACGAACCGATATTCCGTCGAGAGCGGCGGCGACGGGGAGGTTCAGACGACCCGAATCCTGGCCTGGATCGACCCGGCGACGGGCGGCGAATGCGGCCCGATCGAGCCCTCGGGAGCCGGCTCCGACGACAAAAAGGTGTACCCGGACGAGGGGGAGCCGCAGGCCGAGGGCATGGTCCAGGCGACGGGCACGTGCAATCACAGCGAGGAGGTCGAGCTCGTGCTGAGCGCGCCGTGACGCGCTCGCGCGCCGGATGTCCTTCGGAGCAGGTCCGAAGGGACATGCGTGCAATCGTTCACGGGGCCGCGAGCACGCGGACCTCGCCGAGGTACATGTAGCCGGTGCCGGCCTTGCGGACGCGGAGGTAGCGGTACGGTGTGCGGTCGGTCCAGCGGGCCGGCCAGATCGCGCGGTGAGGCAGGGGGGTGGCGCCGAGGCGCGCGAGCAAGACGGCGTCGCCGGCGTCGGGTTGATTGGCGCCGACGATCTCGAGGTCGGCGCGGGTGGCGGGCTGGTCGAGCTCCCAGCGCATCACGACCTCGGCGCCGGACAGGGCGCGCGGCTGCTGGAGGTCGACCTGCCACCACGGCGAGGGATCCTCGTCGGCGCCCTTCGGCGACCAGCCGGTGCGGCCGTCGCCGTCGTTGCCCTGCGACTCGGGGTGCGTGGGGTCGTAGATCGACGAGGCGGTAGCGGGCAGGCCGCGCGCGAGCTCGTCGGGGTGCATGGCGCGGTGCTCGGGCAAGAGGCCGGCGGCGGCGACGATGGCCTGGGCGTCGGGCGGCATGACGGCGCCGAACACGACGTTGCCGGCGATCGTGTTCGACGGGTGCGGCGGGTCGGGCTGGACGAAGGGGTTGTCGAGCTCGCTGTAATTGCCGGTGATCGTGTTGTTGGTGGCGTCGGTCGCGTAGGTGGTGCAGAGGAGCCAGTAGTCGACCTTCTCGACGACGTTGCCGCTGACGGTGTAATGCTGGGTGCCGTTGTCGAGGTAGAGGGCGCCGTACGGGTGGCCCTGGTTGTGCACGTAATTGCCGGAGGTGGTCGAGCCCTGCTGCGCGCCGAGGGTGTAGATCCCGCCGCCGTCCTCGAGCACGCGCATGTGATAGCCGACGCGGTTGTTCTCGATGTGGTTGTCGAGCGAGGAGGCGGGGGTCGGGCCGTCGACGTCGACGGCGCCCCAGCCCCAGCCGACCGAGATCCCGGTGTAGGGCAGGTCGAACAGGTCGTTGTGCTCGATCCGCGCGCCCTCGGTGTAGCCGGCCCAGATCGCCACGGTGCTGGGGTACTCGACGCCGGTGCGGGTGACGAAGTTGCTGCGGATCGTGTTGCCGGCGACGATGGTGGCCGGATCGTCGGGGTGGTGGTGCCAGGTCTCGGTGACGTTCCCGAGCTGGATCGCGCCGGCGGAGATGTCCTCGAAGCGGTTGTCGACGACGAGGTTGTCGCGCGCGCCGAGCTCGAACGAGAGGCCGCCGGCGCCGAGGTGGGTGAAGCTGCAGCCGGCGATCGTGACGTGGTCGGCGGCCTCGAAGCGGACGGCGGCGGGGGTCTTCTCGCTGGCCCAGGTGCCGCCGCCGACCAGGCGGATGCCGGCCTGCAACTCGACGTAGCCCTGCGGGCCGCTCGGGGCCAGCCAGCCGGCGTGGGCGAAGCCGAGGCCCTCGAAGCGGACGTGCCGCAGCGGGGCGTCGATCGTACCTGCCCCGTGGAGCAGGGTCTCGAGGACAGGTACGATCGCGGGCGCGGTGGCGAGGTCGACGCCGGCGCGCGGGATGTGATCGACGACAAGGGCGCCGCGGTCGAGGTAGAACTCGCCGGGCTCGTCGAGCAGCTCGCGGGCGTTCTCGAACCACTGCGGGAGGTCGAGGGTGAAGTCGACGTCCATGTCCTTGTGCAGCTGGGCGTCGGTCCAGCACGGGTCCTGGACGGTGAGGGCGGTGCCGGCGACGGCCGCGAGCGGGCAGCGGAAGCTCTTCCAAAAGCGGTGGCCGACGACCTCGACGGCGGTGATGTCGGCCCAGGCGGCCATGGCGGCGTCGGGGGCGGTGTAGCCGGTGGGGGTCTCGACGAAGCCGGGGGCCGCGGGGCCGCGGGCGCGCACGGCCCGGTCGTCGCCGATCCACAGGTGGCGGCTGTCCCCAGGGACAGCCGCGCGATGGATGTTCAGCGCCGGGTCGACGAGGCGCCACGGGCCGACGGGGACGCCGCCGCTGAGCACGGGGGCCTCGCCGGGGAAGGCGCGCCAGACGACGTCGTGGCCGCCGCTGCCGGAGTCGTCGGCGGTGAGCACCCACGGGGCCGACAGCGCATAGGTGCCGCCGCGCAGGTAGACGCGGATCTCGCCGGTCATGACGGTGTTGAGGATCCGGACGACGGCCTGGGCGCCCTGCAGCGAGCACGGGTCGGTGTAGGTGCATCCGCTGCCGGCCCCGTCGGGCGCGACGTAGAGGACGGCCTCGGGGCAGGGGCCGTCACTGGCACAATCGAGGCAGCCCTGGGCCGGGTCGCACAGCTCGCCGGCCTCGCAGCCGCCGCAGGCGTCGAGCGGGGTGCCGGTGGTGCTCGTGGGCTCGGTGGGGACGTCGGAGGTGGTGGCGGCGTCGGTCGTGCTGCCGGGAGTGGTGGTCGGATCGTCGGTGGCAGCGCCGGTGGTGCCGCCGGTCGAGCTGGTGGTCGCGGGCGGACCGACGCCGGCGCGGCCGGGGTCGTCGCCGCACGCAGCGACGACGGCGAGGAGCGCGAGGGGCCGGACGATCGCGGAGGGCATGACGCGGCACGCTACACGAGTTCGCCGCGGCGCTGCAGCGGGCGCGGGCCGAGGGTCGCGACGGCGAGTTCAGCGCGGCGAGGGTGCGTCTGCGTCCGCGAGCTCGGCGAACAACTTCTGCAGGACGGCCAGGCTCACCGGCTTGACGAGGTGACGGTTGCACCCGGCGTCGCGCGAGCGGGCGCGGTCGCTCTCCTGGCCCCAACCGGTGAGCGCGACGACGAAGATGCCGCCGCCCCACGGCTGGGCGCGGATCCGGCGGGTGGCGTCGTAGCCGTTCAGGCGCGGCATGCCCATGTCCATGAGGATGACGTCGGGCCGGAAGGCCTCGGCCTCGGCGACCGCGTCGAGGCCGTCGCGGGCGGTGCGGACGTCGTGGCCGAGAAGCCTCAGCATGATCGCCATGGTCGTGGTGGAGTCCTCGTTGTCGTCGACGACGAGGACGCGGCGCCCGGCGCCCGGCGCCCGCGGGCCGAGGCGCCCCGCGCCCGGCTGCTCGGGCCTCAGCTCGGCCACCGGCAGCCGCACGGTGAAGGTGCTGCCCTGGCCGAGGCCCGCGCTCTCGGCCACGACGGTGCCGCCGTGCATCTCGACGAGACCCTTGACGAGCGCGAGGCCGATCCCGAGGCCGCCGCCGCTGCGCTCGAGCGAGCGGTCGATCTGCGAGAACATGTCGAAGATGGTCGAGAGGGACTCGGGCGGGATGCCGAGGCCGTCGTCGCGGACGGAGACGCTGACGCTGCCGCCGTGGAGCTCGGCGGCGAGCCGGATGTGCCCGCCGGGCCGGGTGTACTTGGCGCTGTTGGTGAGGAGGTTGCTGAACACCTGGGCGAGGCGGGTGAGGTCGGCGTCGAGGATGACCGGCCGGGGCGGCAGCACGATCTCGAGGGTGTGCCGCGCGGCGTCGATGAGCGGCCGGGCGGTCTCGACGGCGTTGCTCAGCACGTCGGCGAGCGCGATCCGGGACCGCCGCAGCTCCATCTTGTTGCGGTTGATGCGCGAGACGTCCAGGAGGTCGTCGATCAGCCGCACCATGTGCCCGAGCTGACGATCCATGACGTCGCGGGCGCGCTCCTGCACGGCGGAGTCGTCGGCCAGGCGCAGCACTTCGATGCCGTTGCGCAGCGGGGCGAGCGGGTTGCGCAGCTCGTGGGCGAGCAGGGCCAAGAACTCGTCCTTGCGCCGGTCCTGCTCGCGCAGGGCGGCGTTCAACCGGGCGTTCTCGAGCGCCACCGAGGTGATGTGCGCGAGCTGGGCGAGCACGACCTCGTCGCTCTCGCTGAACTCGCCGCCCTGCTTGTCCCACAGCTGGACGAGGCCGAGGTTCTTGCCGTCGCGGTCGATGAACGGCGCGGCCAGCCAGCCCCGCGGCAGCCGCTGGCCGGGGGCGTCGGGATCGGCAGAGGCGGCGAGGGCGGCGCCGGCGAGCCGCAGCGGCCGGTTGGTGCGACACACGAGGGCCGCGGCGGCGCCGACGGGCGGGAGGACGCCGCTGGCGTAGGTGCGGTGGTCGTCGACAAGGCTCGAGGCGGAGTGCGCGGCGCCGACGATCCGCCGCGCCTCGTCGGCCACGGCCTGCAGGACCTGCTCGAGCTCGCCGGCGGAGTGAATCGCCAGCGAGGCGTCGGCGACGGCGCGGACGAGCCGGCCGTGCTCCTGCTCGCGCGCCAGCGCAGCGGCGATCCGCTCCTCGTCGAGCTTGCGGTCGGTGATGTCGACGGTCACGCCGTCGAAGCGGACGGGGCGGCCGTCGCGGCCGTAGGCGGTGCCCCCGAGCGCCCTGACCCACTTGATGGCGCCGGTCGCGGGATCGACGGTGCGATAGTCGATGTTGTAGGGCACGCGATCGCGGATCGAGGCGTCGATCGCGGCGCGCGTGCGCTCGCGATCGTCGGGGTGCATGCGCTCGTAGAACGTCTCGAACGTCACGTGCGCCCCGGGGGGCAGCCAGAAGTGCTCCTTGACGCGGTTGTCCCAATCGAGCACGTCGAACGGCAAATCACAGTACCAGAAGCCGACGCCGGCGACGCGCACGGCGAATTCGAGGCGGGCGCGGCTGTCGGCGAGCGCCCGCTCGGCGGTGGTCCTGTGGGTGATGTCGCGGCTGATCGCCAGCTGCGCGATGCGGCCGTCCGGGGCGCGCAGCGGGACGGCGGTGGATTCCATGTGCCGCCGGGTGCCGCGGAGCCCGACGAAGTCGAACGCGAGCGTGCCGGGCTCGCCGCGACAGACCCGCTCGTGGAAGCTGCGGAACGCGTCGCGGTGCTCGGGCGCGATGACGTCGTAGACCGGACGGCCGAGGGCCGACTGCTCGTCGGCCTCGATCATCCGCCGGCCGGCGGGGTTCATCTGCAGGATGATGCCGTCGGGGTCGACCAGCTTGACGCACTCCGGGGTCGAGTCGACGATCGCCCGGTAGCGGGCCTCGCTCTCGCGCAATTGACGGGCGGCGCGGGCCCGCTCGAGCGCCTCCCAGCAGCGATCGGCGACGGTGCGCAGCAGCGAGGTTTCGTCGGCGGTCCAGCTCCGCGGCGCCCGCTGGTGGACGGCCATGACGGCGGTGCATTTGCCGCCCTTGCGCAGCGGGACGCAGATCGCGGCCCGGATCTCCGCGGCGCGGTAGGCGGTGAGGTTCGCCGCGCCCGGCTCGGCGTCGATGTCGTCGAGGATGTAGGGCTCGTTGGCCTGGATCGCGCGGACGCACGCGGGGCCGAACGCGGCGACGGGCCAGCGGCCGACCATGCTGACGACGCCGCGCGTGTAGTCGCCGGTGATCACGAACACGGACTCGTCCTCGACCTCGGCGTAGGCGCAGCGATCGACGCGCAGGTGCTCGGCGAGCAGGCGCGCCGCGACGGCCATGGTCTCGTCGGGGTCGGTCAGCGGGCGGATGGCGGCCTCGAGCTCGAGCAGGAAGCGGTGGCGCTCCTCGCTGGCCCGCAGCGCGTCCTGGGCCCGCTTGTGCGCGGTGATGTCGCGGGCGATCTTCGATGCGCCGATGACGTTGCCGTCGGCGTCGCGGATCGGCGAGACGGTGAGGGAGATGTCGAGCCGCCGACCGTCCCGGGCCACGCGCACGGTCTCGAACCAGTCGACCGGCTCGCCGCGGACCAGCCGGGCGAGGATCCGCTTCTCCTCGTCGAGGCGCTCGGGGGGGATGATGATCGTGATCGAACGACCGATCGCCTCGCCGGCGAGGTAGCCGAACAGCCGCTCGGCGCCGGCGTTCCAGGTGCGGATGACGCCGTCGAGGGTCTTGCTGACGATCGCGTCCTCCGAGGACTCGACGATCGCGGCGAGGCGGGCCCGCGCCTCGTCGGCCCGGCGGCGCTCGGTGACGTCGCGGAACACGAGGATGGCCCCGACGGTGCGGCCGCCGGCGTCGCGGAGCGGCGCGGTGCTCTCGTCGATGGGGTGCTCGGCGCCGTTGCGGGCGATCAAACGGGTGTGAAGGACGGTGCCCTCGCGCACGGCCCGGAGCGCGGGGTCGAGGGGGCGGCGGGTGTGTTCGTCGACGATGCGGAAGACGCCGGCGAGCGGCTGGCCGGCGGCCTCGGCCGCGGTCCACCCGGTCAGGGCCTCGGCCGCCGGGTTGATGAAGGTGATGCGCCCGGCGATGTCGGTGCTGATGACGGCGTCGCCGATGCTGGCGAGCGTGATCATGAGCCGCTCGCGCTCGCCGGCGAGCTGGCGCTCGAGCTGCGCCCGCGCGAGATCAGGGCCCGCGGCGTCCGCCGGCGCAGCGTCGCGCGGTTGCAGGTCGTCCCCGTCCGTCATTCCGCGGCTCCGGCGAAGTCCGCCTCGCAGGCGATCGACGCGTCGGCGTCGGGCAGCGCGATGCGAGCAGCGCTGCTGATGAGCTCGGTCGGGACGGTCATGATTCTCGGTCGGATCGGCAGCGCACGACTGTAAACCCCCGGTCTCGGGGATGCACCTGCAACGGCGCCGGGCTAGCTCACTTCGCCGAGTGGCCGAGCGCCGCGGTTCACAGGTCCGTCGCACGACGTCGCGGTCTTGCGAGGATCGGCGGCGCGAGACTTCGGGCGTCGCCGCGCGGCGTGAACAAACGTCGTCTTGCCGTTCGCGCTGCCCCCGCCCCGGCCGCCGCGTCGGGTCGGCCGCCGGGCGAGACAGGCGCCGCGGTGCAGAGGCCGCTGCGACGCGCGAGGCCAGTCAGCCGCCGCTGCCGTAGGGGCGGGTGAGGATCTCGAGGAAGTGCCCGCTGGGATCCTCGAAGTAGACGCCGCGTCCGCCGTCTCGCGTGTTGATCTCGCGGGGGCGATGCCGGCCGGGGTCGGCCCAGTAGGCGAGGTCGCGGCCGACGATTCGCGCGAAGATCCGGTCGAACTCGGCCTCGCTGACGAGGAATGCGTAGTGCTGGCTCGCGATCTCCCCGTCGTCGTCGACGAAGTCGAGGGCGACGTCGTTGCCGAGCTGGACGCTGAGGAACGGGCCGAACGGCGCCGGTGCGGGGAGCTCCAGGAGCTGGCTGAGGAAATCGGCGGAGACGCGCTTGTCCCTGGCGTGGATGATCGTGTGATTGAACCGGGCCGTCATGATCCCTCCGGCTCAGGATATGGCACGAGTCGGCAGGGCGAGCCGTTCGCGGCAGGGTCAGCCGGCGGCTGCGGTGCTCGCCCGCGAGGCGGCGCGCGCGGTGAGGCAGTGACGCAGGCCCTCGCGGAGGTTGGGCAGGCAGCGGAGAGCGCGAGGCGCATCGTCGAGCGCGGCGAGCGTCTCGGCGACCGCGGGGCTGACTCCGGTGACGACGCACTGGCAGCCGACGAGCTTGACGGCGGCGACGAGCTTGAGCAGGTGGTCGGCGGTGCCGGCGTCGACGTCGGCGACGCCGGTGAGATCGACGAGGGCCGAGCGCGCGCGCGTGGCGACCACGCGCTGCAGCAGGGTGTCGGTGACCTCGATCGCGCGCGCGTGGTCGAGGGTGCCGACGATCGGGACGGCCAGCACGCCCTCCCAGAGGTCGAGGACAGGGGACGACAGCTGGCGGATCTCGTGGCGCTGGGCCTCGATCAGGGCCAGCTTCTGCTCGATGTCCTGGTTGGCGCGCAGCAGGGCCGTGAGCGCCTGCTCGCGCTCGTCGTGGGTGATCTGCAGCTCGGTGATGAACAGGCGCAGGCCCTCCTCGAGCATGCCGAAGGCGTCCTCCCGGGCGGTCGAGAGCTGGGCGAGGGCCTTGGCGAACTCACCGACGGAGGCCAGGCCGATGACGGCGAGGAGGCGATGGTAGCGGTCCGGCTCGTCGGCGAGGACGGCCTCGACGTCACTCGTGGACATGGGGACCTCCGCTCGATACCACCAGCCTGGCGCGGTGCGCCTCGATCCACCGCCGGGCCGCGGCCTCGTCGGGCACGAACTCGATGTCGACGTTGTTGCCGACGAGCCGCACGGCCTGGAGCACCAGCGTGGCGAGCGTCCGCATGGCGAAGTTGGCCCCGTAGATCGCCCCGCCGGCGACGGTATGCGTCTTGTTCCACTCGCCGATCTGGCGCCGCGCGTCGGCCGGGATGCCCGTGAACTGCGAGAGGTCGCAGAGCACGTAGCTGCGGCCCACGTCGCGCTGGATCTGCGCCAGCAGCTCGTGCAGCGCCGTCGCCACCTCGAGGTCGAAGAGCCCCCGGACTTTGATGTGGGCGAGGTCGCCCTCTCGCGTGAGATGATATTCGCCCGAGGTCGTCGTCGGCACCGCGGGCAGGATACCACGGGCAGGTGAACGCCGTCCGGCAGCGCGGAGGATGCCTCGGGCCGCGGCCGGCACCGGCGCTCGACATCGCCAGTCACGCCGCGCGGCCGACAGGGGGACGTCGGCGCGCCCGGCCGAGGGCGAAGCCGACGATGAGCCCGCCGAGCAGCAGCAGGCCGTCACCGTGATCGCGGGCTGCCGTACAACCGCCGGCCTGCGAGCACACGTAGGGCTCGAGGTCCGCGGGCGAGATCTGGGTCATCTCGCCGACGTCGGCGATGTCGTAGACGCAGGTCTCGCCGCCGGGCAGGGCGCAGAACGAGTCGCGTGGGCACGTGGTCAAGATCTTCTGCGGCGCTCCCTCGCCGCACGCGGCGCCGCCGCTCCGCAGGACTTGAATGACCGTGTCGGGGTGGCGGGTCAGGACCTCGGGCATGGTGGCGCGAGCATGCCGCGCGGGCGCGACGTCGCAAGCGAGCGGCGGGCGGGTCTCATGAATGACTGTAAGGACATGTCGAATAGGACATGTCCCTCGGCGCCGGTCGCGGCGGGCCGGGGCCGCTCAGCCGCGCGGGCGCGCGTCGGCCTGCAGGCGCTCGAGCGCGCGCAGGAGCTCGGGGTCGCCGGCGGACGGGAGGCGGACGCGGAATACGAGGTAGAGGTCGCCGACGGCGTCACCTTCGCCGGGCACGCCCTGCCGCCGCAGCCGCAGCCTGTGATCGGGGGCGCAGGCGGGCGGGACCTTGACGCGAATCGTGCCCCGCGGGGTGGCGACGTCGATGGCGTCTCCGCGGTAGAGCTCGAGCAAGGTGACGGCGACGTCGAGGTGGAGGTCGAGGCCGCGGCGGGTCAGCGCAGGGTCGGGGAGGACGCGGACGGTGACGTGCAGGTCGCCGGGCGGGCTGCCGGGCTCGCCCTGGCCGGGGAGGCGGACCACGGCGCCGTCGAGGGTGCCCGCGGGCACGGCGACGTCGACGATCCGCCCGCCCCCTGCGGCGCCGACCCGCACCTGCACGCTGCAGCCGACGACGGCGCGCGCGAGCGGGACGGCGACCTCGGCGCGGGCGTCGCGACCCATGCCGCCGTCGAGGTCGTCGGCGTCGTCGTCGTCGTCGAGGTGGACGTCGCGGCCGCGCCAGAAGCTGGCGAGGATGTCGTCGAAGACGGTCCGGCGGGCGTGCTTGAGATCGGCGAAGTCGAGCTCGTCGGCGTCGTCGGGCTGGTCCTGGTCGTCACCGGCGTCGGTGTCGGCGGCTGCGGTGCGCCCCGAGCCCCACGGCGGACCGGGCGGGCCGCGGTCGTCCGGGCGCGCGCGCTCCCGGGCGGCGCGGGCCCGGGCCGGATCGAAGCCGCGGGTCAGCGAGAGCTCGCCGAACTCGTCGTAGAGGGCGCGGGTGCGGTCGTCGCCGAGGATCGTGTAGGCGTCGACGATCTCGCGGTAGAGCTCCTCGCTCCACGCGCGACCGCGGTTGACGTCGGGGTGGAAGCGCCGCGTCCGCTCGCGGTAGGCCCGCTTGATCGCGCGGGCGTCGGCGCTGCGTTCGATGCCGAGGACGACGTAGAGGTCGCGCACGCCATCACCCTACCGCAGCGAGCTCGACCGGACCAGGCCGGCGAAGAGGGGCGCGGACGCGCTGGTCCGAAGTACATACATGTTCGTCGGACCACGAAAGCTTGCTAGAAACCTCGCATGGGCTCGACGAAGAAGCAGCCACATCCGGAACGCGGCGAGACGGACCGCAGCTTGACGGCAGAGCGGGACAAGTCGGACCGCGAGTTGAGCCTGCGGCGCGAGCTTCGGGAAGAGGGCGCCGACGAGGTCGTCCGGCGGGCCCGGGAGCGCGCGGACGTCGTCCTTCATCAGGCTCGCAGGCGTGCGGACGACCTGCTCGGACAGCGGGACGAAAATTCCGCGGCCCAGGAGCGTGTCCTGCAGGAGAGGGGTGACGCAGACGAGGCGCTTCGCCAGGAGCGCCTCGTCGCGGACGAGCAGGTCCTCATCGAGCGCGAGCAGCGGAGCCGCGATCTGCAGGACCTGCTGGGTTTGGAGCGCGAGGCGACGGATCGAAACCTGAAGGCGGAGCGGAGCTCTGCGGATCAGGCGCTCGCGTCGCGCGACGACTTCCTCGGCGTGGTCAGCCATGAGCTTCGGGGGACGCTCAACGGCATCGCGCTGCACGCGGCCGTGCTCATCCAGCAGTCGACCGGCGACGAGCCGGGGCGCAGGGTCATCGCGCACGCGGAGAAGATCGAGCGGGGTGTCGCTCGCATGAAGCGGCTCATCGACGATCTGATGGATCTCGCCAGTATCGAGGCAGGACGCCTGAGGATCACGACCCGACGTGACGACGTCGCCCGACTCGCGCGCGAGGCCGTCGAGATCTTTCAGCCGGTGAGCGCGGCGAGAGGGCTACAGCTCATGCTCGAGGCGCCGGGGCTCCCGGTGCCGGCGACATTCGACCACGAACGCATCCTGCAAGTGCTCACGAATCTGTTCGCCAACGCCGTCAAGTTCACCCCCGCGGGCGGCAAGATCGTCGTCCGCGTGGAGCCGCAGGGAAAGCTCGTGCGCCTGTCCGTGTCGGACACCGGCTCAGGCATCCCGGAAGACAAGCTGAACGTGATCTTCGAGCGCTTCGTGCAGGTGGCGGCCGACGATCCGCGAGGTGTTGGACTGGGCCTGTTCATCGCGAAGACCATCATCGACGCGCACGGCGGGGAGCTCGGCGCCGACAGCCGGGTCGGCGAAGGGAGCACCTTCTTCTTCACGCTGCCGGCAGCTCCGGGCGACGCATGATCGGACCGACAGGCCCCGTCGCTCGCTGCGAACGGCAACAGACTCAACCCCTCGGAGGCTGAACTAGGCCGGGCGGACCAGGCCGCCGGTGTCGCGCAGGCGGCGGAGGTCGCGGGCCGGGGGGTCGCCGAACAGCCGGCTGTATTCGCGGCTGAACTGCGTGGGGCTCTCGTAGCCGACGCGCAGGGCGGCGGTGGTGGCGTCGAGCGACTCGCTGAACATCAGCCGGCGGGCCTCCTGCAGCCGCAGCTGCTTCTGGTACTGCAGGGGGCTCATGGCGGTGACGGCCTTGAAATGGTGGTGCAGCGAGGACGGGCTCATGTGCAGCTCGCGGGCGAACTCGTCGATGCGCAGCGGCTCGGCGAAGTGCTGCTTGAGCCAGCCGATCGCGCGGGCGATCCGGCGCGCCTGGCCGTCGCCGCCGGCGATCTGGCGCAGGCGCCAGCCCTCGTCGCCCTTGAGCAGGCGGTACATCAATTCGCGCACGGCCAGCGGGGCGAGGGCGGCGATGTCTTCGGGGGTGTCGAGCAGGCGGACGAGCCGGAGCACGGCGTCGTGCATGGCCGGGGTCATGGCGCTGAGGAAGAGGCCGCGCGTGGGGCCTTGCGAGGCGGGCGCGGGCGGGCCGAGCTCGAGCAGCAATCGCGCGAGCTCGCCGGCGTCGAGGTCGAGGCGAATGCACAGATAGGGGGCGAGCGGGCTGGCCTCGAGGACCTGGCCGGTGATCGGGAGGTCGACCGAGACGACGAGGTAGCGCGAGGCGTCGTAGACGAGGACCTCGTCGGCCAGGTGCACGCGCTTGCTGCCCTGGGCGACGATGCACACCGCCGGCTCGTGCAGGAGCACCAGCGGCTCGCCGGGATGGGACAGGCGGATCAGCGAGAGGCGCGGGATGGCGGTCCCGTGCACGCCGTCGTCGGGCGTGTGCCGCTCGATCTGGGCCGCCAGTTCCGCCGCGGGCGCGTTGGTCGCCATCGATCGAGCTTACTCGCGCCATGCGGTGGCGACAAGGTCGCGGGGCCGGCGACGAGGCGGCGGAGGATCGGGCAAGAAGCGGCGAGAAACGGGCTAACGAGCCCGTGCGCGGGCTTTTATGTTGTCCGTGTCGGGCGCCGCGGACCACCGCGGCCGCCGCGACGAACACGAGGGAGAAGGACGATGGCTGGAATCGAAGGCAAGGTCGTATTGATCACGGGCGCGAGCAGCGGCATCGGCGAGGCCACGGCGCGCCTCCTGGCCAAACACGGGGCGCACGTGGTGCTCGGGGCCCGGCGCACCGACCGGCTGGTGGCCCTGGCCGACGAGATCGCGGCAGCCGGCGGATCGGTCCGCTACCGCCGCGTGGACGTGACGCAGCGCGAGGAGGTGGCGGCGTTCGTGGCGTTCGCTCGCACGGCGTTCGACCGCGTCGACGTGATCGTCAACAACGCCGGGGTGATGCCATTGTCGCGCCTCGACGCGTTCAAGGTCGAGGAGTGGGATCGGATGATCGATGTCAACATCCGCGGGGTGCTGCACGGGATCGCGGCGGCGCTGCCGGTGATGCAGGAGCAGAAGCGCGGGCAGATCATCAACCTGTCGTCGATCGGCGGCCACGTGGTGGTGCCGACGGCTGCGGTGTACTGCGCGACGAAGTTCGCGGTCCTCGCCATCTCGGAGGGGCTGCGCCAGGAGGTCGGCGGTGACATCCGCGTCACTGTGATCTCGCCCGGTGTGACCGAGTCGGAGCTGGCCGACAGCATCTCCGATCCGGAGGCGCGCGACGGGATGAAGGCGTTCCGCCGGATCAGCATCCCGGCGGCGGCGATCGCCCGCACGATCCGGTTCGCCATCGAGCAACCAGACGACGTCGACGTCAGCGAGATGATCGTGCGGCCGACGGCGAGCCCGTATTGATGACAGTCTGCGGAGATGGGGATTTTCAGCTTCGTGGCGGCAGCGCTGAGGCGCGGAGGAGGCGGGTCCTGGCCCATGACGTTTGGAGGCGAGGCGCGGTTGCGGGCCCTGCGGCCGCGTCGAACAGATCTCCGGCGACGCGGCCGCCGACGAGGCCGAGGCCCGTCGGAGGTGCGCGAGACCCAGGCGGCGGACCGTCGTCCTCGCGCTGTGCACAGCGATCGGGTGATCCGTGAGTCATACGAACGTTGTTATGTCGCGACCATCGCGCGATCGATCGAGGCAATCGCGGCGATTGTGAACGCGGTGTTTCTGTTAATCTGGCCCATCGTCGCACGGACCCCCCGACCGGCCCGCGGACGGTGTTCTTTCGGAGCATCTCGACCATGGCAGACCGAATGGCAGAACGACGGAATTCGATCGGCGAGCGCGCCGCACGGCAGCTCGCGAACACCACCAAGACCCCGCCGCAATGGCGCGGCGCGACGCCCCGCTGGCTGACGCAGATGCTGCCGTGGACGCCGGTGGAGGCGGGCGTCTACCGCCTCAATCAGGCGCTCGACGACGACTTCGAGGTCCGCTGCAGCCCGGAGTCGGGCGAGCAGCTGCCGCGCGCGCTGAGCGACTACGACGTGCAGCCGCGCGAGTACGTGCTGACGTCGATCACGACGACGGTGGAGATCGATACGCGGGTGTCGGACCTGTTCCGCAGCCCGATGGACCAGGTCAAGGAGCAGCTGACGCTGGCGGTCGAGAAGCTCAAGGAGAAGCAGGAGCGCGAGCTGCTCAACAACCGCAGCTACGGCCTGCTCAACAACGTCGACCCGGACATGAAGCTGTCGGCCCGCAGCGGTCGGCCGAGCCCGGACGACATGGACGAGCTGATCTCGATGGTGTGGAAGGAGCCGGCGTTCTTCCTGGCCCACCCGAAGGCGATCGCGGCGTTCGGCCGCGAGTGCACCCGCCGCGGCGTGCCGCCGGCGACGACGATGCTGTTCGGCTCGCATTTCCTGACCTGGCGCGGCCTGCCGCTGGTGCCGTGCGACAAGCTGCCGCTCCGCGGCAACAAGACCGACATCTTGCTGCTGCGCACCGGCGAGCGCAAGCGCGGCGTGGTCGGCCTGTTCCAGCCGGGCATCCCCGGCGAGGTGAGCCCGAGCCTGTCGGTGCGGCTGATGGGTATCAACCAGGCGGGCGCGGCCTACTACCTGCTCTCGCTCTACTGCTCGGTCGCGGTCCTCACCCACGACGCGCTCGGGATGCTCGAGGGCGTCGCGCTCGATCACTACTATGAATACACTTGATCCGAAGGAGCTGGGCCTCGCCACGTCGCTGCTGCCGAGCGCGGCGGCGACGCCCACGAGCGCCGCGCCGACCCCGGGCGTCGCGCTCGCCGGAGCCCAGGTGCCGGGGGCGCCGACCCACCCCGACTGGGACCCGAGCGCGCTGGCGCTGCTGGTCGGGAAGATGGCCAATGACCTGTTCGCCGCGCCGCCCGGCGCGAGCGAGGCGATGCGCGCGTCGCCCGGGCTGCCGACGCAGGCGGGCGCGGCGGCGTCCCCGTCGCTGCCGCAGGCGGAGCCCCGCACGGCGGAGCTGTCCTCCCGGCCAGGTTCGCCGGCGCCGCCGGATCCGGCGCGCGCGGCCCATCTGTCCTTGGGGACAGGAGAGGACGCGCCGGGCCCGGCGCAGGCAATTGCCGCGCGCGGGATTGGTCTGTCGTCGAGGCCGGGTGCCTCGACGACGTCGTTCGCGCCGGGCGACGGCCCGCGGGCGGCGGAGCTGTCCTCGCGGCCAGGTGCGTCGTCGCCGTCGTTCGCGTCGGGCGACGGCGCGCGGGCGAATGAGCTGTCCTTGCGGCCAGGTGATGTGCCGGCGCCGGTGGAGCTGGTCCGCGGGCTCGAGCTGTCGTTGCAGCCCGACGCGGGCGCGACGGCGACGGCGCTGGCCGAGGGGGAGATCGCGCGCGCGCTGACGGCGGTCAAGCCGATGTCCGCGCCGCCGCCGACGCAGATGCCGGGCGAATTCCCGGCGTCACCGTTCGCGACGCCGCTGCGCCTCGACGGGCTCGGCGAGGTCGATCCGGCGGCGCTCTCGCTGCCGGCCCGGGCCGCGCTGGCGCTGGTCGACGAGCGCTTCACGACGCCCGCGGCGGCCGAGGAGGCCGCCGTGCCGTACTGGTTGGCGGCGCCCGACTCGGTGTCGCTGCCGACGGTGGACGTGCCGACGTACGAGGTCTCGCCGCTGGCGACGCCGCTGCAGCGCTCCGCGGGGATGTTCGACGCCCACGCGCTGCGCCGCGAGTTCCCGATCCTGCAGGAGCGGGTCCACGGCAAGCCGCTGGTGTGGCTCGACAACGCCGCCACCACGCAGAAGCCGCGGGCGGTGATCGAGCGCCTGGCCCGCTTCTACGAGCGCGAGAACTCGAACATCCACCGCGCGGCGCACACGCTGGCGGCGCGGGCGACGGACGCCTACGAGTCGGCGCGCGAGACGGTGCGCAAGTTCCTGAACGCGCCGTCGACCCGGGACATCGTGTTCGTGCGCGGCGCGACCGAGGGCATCAACCTGGTGGCGCAGAGCTGGGGCCGCCGCAACGTCGCCGCCGGCGACGAGGTGGTGATCACCTGGCTCGAGCACCACGCCAACATCGTGCCGTGGCAGCAGCTGTGCGCCGAACGGGGGGCCCGCCTGCGGGTCGCGCCGGTCGACGACACCGGCCAGATCGTCCTCGAGGAGTACGAGAAGCTGCTCGGCCCGCGGACGCGCCTGGTCGCGCTGCCGCAGGTGTCGAACGCGCTCGGCACGATCACGCCGGCGCGGACGATGATCGAGATGGCCCACCGCCACGGCGCGCTGGTGCTGCTCGACGGGGCGCAGGCGGTCTCGCACATGGCCGTCGACGTGCAGCAGCTCGGCTGCGACTTCTACGTGTTCTCCGGCCACAAGGTGTTCGCGCCGACCGGCATCGGCGTGGTGTTCGCCAGGCAGACGCTGCTCGACGCGACGCCGCCGTGGCAAGGCGGCGGCAACATGATCGCCGACGTGACCTTCGAGCGCACGGCGTATCAACCCGCGCCGGCGCGCTTCGAGGCCGGCACGGGCAACATCGCCGACGCGGTCGGGCTCGGGGCGGCGCTCGAGTGGCTCATGCGCGTGGGCCTCGCCAACGTCGCGCGCCACGAGCACGACCTGCTGGTCCACGGCACCGAGTGCCTGGCGACCGTGCCGGGGCTCACGATGATCGGCAGCGCGCCGGACAGGGCCGGCGTGCTGTCGTTCGTGCTGGCCGGGCAGAAGACGGAGGAGGTCGGCGGCCTGCTCGACCGCGACGGGATCGCCGTCCGCTCGGGCCACCACTGCGCGCAGCCGATCCTGCGCCGCCTCGGCGTCGAGGCCACGGTGCGGGCCTCGCTCGCGCCCTACAACACGCACGAGGACATCGACGCGCTGACGGCCGCGCTGCGGCGGCTGCAGGCCGGTCATGGGGCGCGGCGGGGGTAGCCGCTGCGCTATGATGAGCCGGTGCCGCGCATCCTGAGTCCCCGAGAAGCCGAGCCCCTCGTCGCCGCCGGGGAGGTCGACGTCGTCGATGTCCGCGAGCCCGACGAGTGGGCCGCGGGCCACGTCCCCGGCGCGCGCCTCGTGCCGCTCGGCGAGCTCCGCGACGACCCGCGCGCCAGGCTCCGCGGCGACCGGGTGCTGCTGGTGTGCGCCCGCGGCTCCCGCAGCCTGACGGCGGCGAAGCTGTCCGAGCAAGCCGGGGTCGCCGAGGTCTACTCGCTCGAGGGCGGCACGATCGCGTGGGCCGACGCGGGCCTGCCGGTCGAGCGGCCGCAGGCGCCGCGGCGCGAGCCCGCGGCGAGCGAGCCGGCTGCGCGTGATGATTCCGCCGCGTCGTCGTGCGGGCTGCCGGAGCCGACGCTCGACGCGGTGGTGGGCAACAACCTGCGGGCGCTCCGCGGCCGCCGCGACCTGTCGCTCGACGCGCTGGCGCGCCAGACGGGCCTCGGTCGCGCGCTGCTCGGCCAGATCGAGAACGGCCGGGTGTCGCCCTCGGTCAGCGTGGTGTGGAAGCTGGCCCAGGCGTTCGACGTGCCGTTCTCGGCGCTTCTGAGCACCCCGCAGCGGGTGGCGACCCGGGTGATGCGCGCCGCTGAGGCGCGCCGCCTCGTGAGCCCCGACGGCCGCTTCTCCTCGCGCGCCCTCTATCCGCTCAACGAGGAGACGTCGGCCGAATTCTACGAGCTGTTCTTCGCCGCCCACAGCCGCGAGGACGCGGCGGCGCACCGCCCGGGCACCAAGGAGCTCCTGGTCGTCACCGCGGGCAAGCTCGAGATCGAGGTCGGCGGCGAGCGGTTCGAGCTGGCCAGGGGCGACGCGATCTCGTTCGTCGCCGACGTGCCGCACTCGTACATCAATCGCGGCAGCGAGGATTGCTGGGCCAACCTGGTGATGACATACGTGTTCGCGGCGCCGCCGACCTGACGACGCAGTGAGAGCATTCGTCCTGCGAGCGTTCGCGCCGGCATATTCGTACATCTCGCCGCGGGCCTCCTCGTCGCATAGGGGGCGAGCCGGTCGATGAATGCCTGATCCATGGTCGTGGGGGATCCTCCGACACAGGGGGACCACGCTGCGTCGATGGGAATTGCCCTGGTGCGGAAGCTCTGGCCGGGGGGCCCACCAGTTCCTGCTCGAGGCACGCTCCCGAGCGCGAGCGTGATAGGTTCGCGCGCACCGAGTCACTGCTCCGATCCCCCATTGGCTCCGGTGAGCGCGATGACGAAAGCAAAGTCCCGTCGTAATTCCTCCAAGGCATCACTCTCGCCGGGGGTGGATCCGGTGGGTCCGAAGCACGCCAGGTTGCTCGAGTTCCTCGCCACGCGCGGGCAGGTCGAGTTCGACGCCAAGCAGGTCAAGCGTGCGCGTCAGCTGTTGAAGGAGGCGCGCGCCGAGCTGCTCGGGCCGTTGCCGACGAACACCAGGGCGACGATCATCGACGGCTGGGTCCGTCGGATCACGCTGAGTTGCCGGGAGGCGCGCGAGCTGTGGCCGGAGATCGCCGCGGGCCCGCCGGCCCTGGCGCGACTCGAGGAGATCGAGGTCCTGTTCGACGACGAGCTCGACGCGTGGGTCGAGGTCGCGAGGCAACATCCGCTGCGCGTCACTCGCTTCCACCTCAACGGCGAATACGTCGACCAGGACACCGGCGAGGTCCTCGCCGAGGGCGAGGGGTCGGGGGACATGGTGGCCGCCGCCGCGGCGCTCTCGTACGCGACCGAGCTCGTGTTCGAGCTCTACATCGACGATACGTCGTCGTTCGCCGCGCTCGACCTGCCGGAGCTCACGACGCTGTGGGTCCGCTCGAATACGTACTCGGAGGACGGGCTGGACGATCGGGTGCTGGGCACGCTGTGGCAGGCGCGCTGTCCTCGGCTCCGCCGGCTGGGGTGGGAGGCGAGCGGTGCGATCGATCCGGCGGTGGCGCTCGCGGCTCCGTCGAACATCACCGAGCTCGGCGTCTGGAGTTCGAACCGCGTGGCCGTGCTCGAGGCCCTCGTGGCGAATCGGCCCTCGCTCACTGCGATCGGCATGGCCGACCGGGATAGCGACGAGCCCGACGACCTCGACGACGACGCCCTGCGCCGGCTCGGCGAAGGCCGGCGCATGTTCGCCCCGCGCTGCTCGTACTACCGGGCCTTCAACGCCGGGCATCGGCTGCTGCACGCGCTCGAGCGCGAGGCCGACGGCGCGGAGCACTTCGCGGCGCTGCGCGGGCGCCACGCCCACCACGCGAACGTGCACTTCCAGTACGGCAACGCGCTCACGGACCTGTATGCGAAGGTCGACGCGTACTGCGAGGCGCTCATCGTCGATCCCGATCACCTGCCGTCGCACGCCAACCTGGGCAACACGCTGCTCGCCCTCGGGCGCCCGGCGATCGCCATCCCGCACGTCCGCCGCTACCTCGACGCCAATCCGACATTCGCCGGCGGCTGGCGCAACCTGGCCAGGGCCCACCGGGCGCTCGGCGAGGAGGCCGAGGCGCTCGCCGCCGAGGCCAACGTCCCGCCGGACGAGGACGACGAGTAGCGCGGCAGGATGCCGACCTGTCCTCAGGGATAGGTCGTGAATCGGCAGACATGCGCCTCGTCAGCGAGCTGCGACGACGGTCGTTTTCGCGTCAGGACGGCTGCGGCTTGTTGAACCACAGCGCGTTGACGATCAGCCAGCGGTCGCCGAAGCGGCCCATGTGGAAGTAGTCGACGAACCACGGCGTCTCGACGCGCACCACCGCCGCGGTGCCGGTCACGTCGAGCACGCGCACCGAGCGGTTCCACTGCTCCTTCGGCGTCTTGAGCGCGCCCTGGCGCGTCAGGTCGATCAATTCGTCGGCGCTCATCCGGCGCAGCGGAAACACCTCGCGCGCGGTCGGTCCCGCGGCCGCGACGGCGCGCTTGGCCAGGTCGGGGTGCAGCGCGCGCGCCACCCGCTCGGCGTCGCCCTCCAGCTGACCGTCGACGTAATCGTAGGCGACCGCCTCGATCGCCGCGCGGGTTTTGGCGTCGAGATCGGCGGTCGGCGGAGCGGCCTTCGCGGGCGGCGGGGCGGCGGCGGCCCGGGGCGGCGCGGTCGAGGTGAGGAGGAAGGCGAGGGCGAGGGCGAGCGAGGACATCGAGTGATTCCGGCGAATTCCGGAATGCTAGCCGACTCGCAGCCGCGTGCCGCTCCTCGCTCCGTACGTCTTCGGCGAGGGACAGGCGCGGGAGGTTCGTGTCCTCCGCGGGCCACGCGCGGTCCGAACTGCTTCGCGTCACCCGCGAAGCTCTTCGCCTGCAGGGTGCGTGTGTACCTGTCCTCGACGACAGGTACTCGTATGGGCCCACGATCCGTCGCGCGCCTTTACTGCACGACATCGGTCGCGGCCACCGCCCCGGCCGGCAGCGGCGCGCCGACGGTGAACATGACGAGCTCCGAGCCACCGGGCGGGCCCTCGAAGTCCTCGACGCAGGCGTCATTCGCGTCGAGCCGGAAGCCGCCCCAGTTCGGGGTCGAGGCCAGCACCGGCAACAGCTGCACCGACCCGTCGAAGGTGGAGCCGACGGCCCACGCGGGTTGCGGCGGGGACTCCAGGCAGTTGTCGTCGACGGACGCGTAGGCGATCTGCTGCGTGCACGCTGCGTCGAGGAAGCTGTTGACGGCGACGGCCGCGACGACGGGGACGCAGACCGGCTGGTCGCCCCAGGGCCGGAACCGGCAGGTGGAGTCGAGCTCGGGGTCGAAGAACTCGCCCGAGGCGAGGAACGGCTCGCCCTCGGGGTTGCCGTGGAGGATGTGGCGGAGGCGGGCGCCGTCGACGTGGTGGACGGTGACGAGGCCGAAGTCGTCGTCGGTGAGCACGTCGGACAGCGACCACAGCTCCTGGAACAGCTGGGGGTCGAGCGAACCGCACTGGTCGCCGCTCGGGCGGAACACCTGCTGCGGATCGATCTGGGCGACGACGCGCCGGCGATCGAGCACCTTCTGTTCGCAGCCTTGCCACTCGAAGCGCCGCGCCGTCCCCGGGGTCTCGTCGGCGGGGAGGCACGCGCTGGCGCCGATCGGCACGCTGCAGGCGGCGTCGCCGAACAGACGGACGCTGATCGGCTCGTAGCGGCCGAACCACCGCAGATCCTCCGCGCCCTCTCCGGCCGCGACGTGCTCGGCGTGCTCGCGGTCCCACGCGCCCACGATCGCCCGCGAGCCGTCGTCGGCGTCGAGGATCAGCGGGACGATCCGGCTCGTGCCCGTGGCCGGCGTGATCGTGGCGGTCACGAATTCGGCGGGGGAGACCTCGGTGACCAGGAAATAGCCCGGGTCCTGGCCGATCTCGTGGCATTCGCCGCCGATGCCGAAGTGCACCGTGCCCGTGAACGGCTCGCCGAGGCGGAAGAACGTGCCGGGGTTGCACAGGTCGTCCTCGTTGCGGACCTCGAGGATCTTCGACGGCGTCTGCGACCAATCCTGGTCGCGCACGATCGGGAGCGTGCAGCTGGCGTCGCCGAACTCCAGCTCGCCCCGCGCCTCCGGATAGCAGCGCTGCACCCCGTCTGCGCCGCTGCGGAACGCGCACCGCACGTCGAGCAGCGTGTCTTGCCACGCCACGAGGTACTTCGAGCCGTCGTCGGCGACGCGGAGGATCGGGCGCAGGCGGGTCCCCGGCTTCGGCTCGAGCTCGGAGTCCCAATCGTCCGGCAGACCGGGCTCGCCGGTCTCGGTGGGCGAATCGCTGGTCGGCTCGACGGTGGTCGGCCCCTCGGTCATCGGGCCTGAAGTGTCCGTGGCCGACGGATCCGTGTCACCCGGCGCCGGATCCGGCTTGACGCAGGCGACGACGCCGGCGGTCATGCACAACAACGAGAAGGTGCGACAAAGAGCAGGCGAAACAACGATGCTGGACATATTAAGTGAGGCTCCAGTGCCCGCGGACGGGCGCAAGGGAAAGATGCATCACCTTTGCCGATCGCTGCCGCCGTCGCAATCAATTTCGCGTCGCGCGAGGCGTAGCCGTCCCCGTGGCCGCTCGTAGAAGCTACGAGGAGCGGGGCGCGGTGAAGCGCGGGGCCCGCGACGGCCGCCGCTGCGCCCCCTGAATCCGCCGCGGAACGGCCTCGTGCTCGTCGGGTGGCAGAGTCGCCGCGGACGGCCTCGGGCTCGTGGGGCGGCAAAGAGCGGGGCCCGCGACGGCCGTCGCGGGCGGACACGGAGCGGCGGAGGACGGCCTCGTGGCTCGTCGGATGGCGAAGTCGCCGCGGCGGCCTCGCGGCTCGTCGGATGGCGAAGTCGCCGCGACGATCCCGTGGTTCGTCGGGCGGCGAAGAGCGGGGCCCGCGACGGCCGTCGCAGGCGGACACGGAGCGGCGGACTGGGACGCAGGCGGGACGGAGCCGCGTTCCACCGCGCGCAGGCGCACAGTCCGTGAGGTGCGAAACCGACCTGTCCTCAACGACAGCTCATGAACGAAGCGACGGCGCCGAGCACGTGGAACGGGAGGGGCCCGCCGTCGCGAGGGGCCCAGTCCGCCGCTCCGTGTCCGCCGTCACCCAGGTCTTCCAGGCCCCGCGCCTGCGATCAACGGAGATGTCCTCAACGCAAGGGAAAGGCCCCGCGCTTGCGAACACGGGACCTGTCCTCAATGCCGAACCTGTCCTCGGGGCCAGGAAGCTCACTCCGGATCGCAAGCCCCGTCGCAGTTCGTCTCGACGATGCCCTCGCGGAAGAACTTGTTCATCGACGCGTTCGCGGCCGCCAGCTTGCGCGGCCCGCCGTGGGGGTCCTCGCCTTCGCGCAGCGGCACGTTGATCGTCGGCTCGGGCGGCAGGCCGAAGTCGAACTCGACCATCGCCGAGCCCGTGTGGCTGCCCTCCACCTCCTCGAGGCCCCAGATCGAGCGATTGACCGGGGCCATGTTGACCACCTCGCCGATCGAGCGGGCCATGATGTGGGCGCCGAGGGTCGTCACCTGGTGGTCGCCGATGGCCACGTGGAGCAGCACCTCGTGCGCCGGCGTGTTGGGCAGCGGGTTGCGGATGTGGTGGCTGTAGCCGCTGGGTTCGGCGCGTTCCCACAGCATTTGGACCAGGCCGAGCACCACCTGGATGTCGATGGGGTCGGGGTACGCGCCCTTGACGACCTGGAAGAAGTTGTCGAAGTCGACGCTGCGGTTGAGCAGGATGTTGTACGGTTGGCCGGGCACTCCGAGCATGCCGCGGGTGACGTCGACCTGGACTGCCATCAGCGTCGCGCCGAAGATCCCGCCCTGGCTGTTGCCGAAGTAATACGCGGCCGACGTGTCGAACATCGCCTGTTCGCCCTGGTAGGTCAGCGACGGGTCGCTGGCGAAGTCGCCGAGCATCATGCGCGTGGCGAGCATGAAATTGAGGATCCCTTGCTGGCCGCGGTCGGGGACGGCGGCGAATTCGTGCAGGTTGCCGGAGCCGAGCGCGCCGACGATCGTCACGATGTCGTCCTCGGCCATGCCGATCCAGTCGACCGCGAACAGGATGTGATTGTAGGTGTCGGCGAACTCGGCGAAGTGGCCGGCGCCGACCTGGCTGCGGCTGCCGAGCAGGCCGTGGCCGTAGGCGACGGGGGTCGACGGGGCCGTGAACGCGCTGTGGGGGATCCGGACGGTGAACGGGAATTCGGCGGTGCCGTTTTGCGTCGGCAGGCCGTCGTCGTCGAGGATGAAGCGGCCGCCCGACTCGGGCTTGTCGAGGTAGAGCGGGACCGTCATCTTGCCGTCGACGCACAGGGCGATGTGCTCCTGGCAATCCTCGGTGATCTTGTCGATCTCGTAGGCGGGGCCGGCCTGGCCGACCTGGGCGAGCGCGTCGTCGCGGATGTGCAGCAGGCGCGAGGTCGTGTTCTCGGTGCTGGCGACGGTGTAGTCCCAGGCCAGCTGGAGGTTGTCGCGCGGGATCCCGGCCTCGCCGAGGCGCTTGAAGATGTCGGCGTAGAGCGGGCGGCGGGCGTCGATCGACGGGTCGTCGGGGAACGGCGTCAGGTCGCGCAGGGCGGCGAACGCCGGCGAGGGCGCGAGCGCCTGGCCGCCGGCGTCGACGACGTCGCGGACGGCGAAGATGTAGCGGGCGCCGTCGCGCGGGCGGTGGACCGGGCGAATCAGCAGAGTGCGCCGCGAGTCGTCGCTCAGCGACATGTCGAGCTCGGAGAAGTGCGGCACGAACTCGCCGGTCTCGGCGTCGAGGACGATGGTCGGGCTGTCGGTCGTGATCGACAGCTCGATGCTCCACGGGCCGGGCAGGCCGGTGATGGTGGCGCCGGGCATGTGGACCATCCCGGGCAGGCCGCCCGAGAAGCCGTCGAGCTCGGCGAACACCTCGGTCTGCGGCAGCACGCCGCCGCTCGACATCGGCAGCGAGCCCGCGGGCAGGGCGACGCGCCGGCCGGTCGGGGTGCTCGGATCGGCGGTGGTATAGACATTGTTGGGGAACGGGAACAGGCAATAATTGGGGTCGAGCGGGTCGCACTCGAGGGTCGGCCAGTCGACGTTCGGGTCGGGCTCGGGGAGGGCGGGCTCGGTGGTGGTGCCGTCGGTGGTCGTCGGGGTGGTGCCGCCGGTGGTGGTGCCGGTCGGCGGCTCCTCAATGGAGGTGGTCGAGCCCGTGGTCGTCGTCCCGCTGTCGGTGACGGCGGCAGAGTCCCCGCAGGCGGCCATGGCGGCGGCGAGCGTCAGAGCGGCGATTGGGGCGGAAAGTGGGCTGTTCCGGGTCACGCTACAGTCTCCCTCGCTCGGTCATATCACAGGCCGCCGGCGGGCCTCGCCGGCGGCCGCGTGCGCTGACACGGAGGTGTCACGGCCTAGCGAGGCTCGTGCGGATCCGCGCGGGGACACGACTCCGCGGGCACCTGCGATCGCGGAGTCGCCGAAGCTCAGGTCGGGGACCGCTGCCACGGCGTGGTGACCTCGGCGAGCGCTGCGAACGAGATCCCCCAGGTGCCGGGCGCGTCGAGGGCGGCGGCGCGGCGGCGCAGCGCCTCGGCGTCGAGCTCCGTGTCCTGCTCGAGCGCGAGGATGATCCATTCGTTGGAGCCGGGGCGGCGGACCACGTATACGCGGGGGAACACCTCGGCGATGGCATTGACGTGCTCGTGGTAGCCGGTCAAATGATGAATGTTGAAGGCCGCGACGCCGCCGGGGCGCAGGCGGGCCTTCACGCGGCGGAGGAAGCCGAGGCCGCGCAATTCTTCGGGGACGCCGGCGTTGTCGGTGCCCGGGGCGCCGGGGTCGAGGTACGCGTCGAGCCAGATGATGTCGTAGGAATCGCCCTCGCCGGCGATGAAGCGCACGCCGTCGTCGGTGAACACGCGCAGGCGCGGGCCGGGGACCACGCCGAACCACTCGGCGGCGAGCCGCACGACCTCGGGGTCGATCTCGACGGCGTCGATGTGGGCCGCCGGCGCGCGCGAATGGAAGAAGCGGATCAGGGTGCCGCCGCCCAGGCCGATGACGAGCAGCTCGCGCGGGTCGTCGACGACCATGAACGGGGCGGCCATCGCCTCGGCGTAGCCGTGGGCCGGCGCGTCGGGGTCCTTGAGGTCGACGATCGTCTGCACGAACTCGTCGCCGCGCTCGCGGACGAAGCCGAGGGTGCGCCGGGTGCCGCGCTGCTGCACGCGGATCTTCGAATACGCGGAGGTGGCCTCGGCGAGGACCTTGCGGCCGCGGACGCTGGCCGGCGGGGCCGGCGGAGGCAAGGCTCGGTCGACGTCGGCGGCGGGGACGGGCGCCGCGGCGGGCGCGGGTTCGTCGGCGGGAGGTCGGCCGCACGCGGCTGTCCCGAGAGACAGGAGGAGGCTCCACGCGAATCTCCGCCCGCCGGCGCGGCGCGAGGGGGCAGGCGAATGTAAGGAGGCGGAGGCGGGGACGCGCACGCGCCGATGGTAACAGAAGACGCGGACGCGGGGCCGGGCGCGCTCGTCCGCGGCGGAAATCGTGAGACCGGCTCCGAGCGGAGCGCGCGTCGCTGCTGTCAGGTCAGGAGGTCGGCGGTCGGGCGGGCGACCGCGAGGTCGTCGAGCAGGGCCCGCGCGCACGGGATGACGACGGAGCGCATGCACTGGGCGGCGAGGGCCACGCGCTCGGCGGCGGGCAGGCGGCCGTGGCGGCGCAAAACCGCGGGATCGAGGCGGTCGGGCGGCGGGGCGACGATGCGGACGGTGAGCGCGTCGGCGACGGCGCGGCGCAGGGCCGGGCCGCCGCGGCCGAGGGCCCACTGAACGGTGCGCCAGGCCAGGGCGGCGTGGCGCTGCTCGTCGGCGGCGATCCGGCGCAGGGTGGCGGCGAGGGCGGGATCGTCACATGTCCGGGCGGCCAGGTCGAGCTCGGCCGCGGCGAGGGTCTCGCCGACGCAGCCCTCGCGGACGACGGCGACGATGATGGCGGTGAGGTCGGACGGCCCGGCGAGCGCGCCGTCCAGCGCCAGCGGGCCGGGGCCGACCGGTGCGCCGCCGTAGGCCGCTGCGAGCGCGAAGGTCAGGCGGGCGTGGACGACCTCGTCGAGCTGGGCGGCGCAGGCGTCCTGGACCAGCGACGGGGTGGCGCCCAGCGCGAGCAGCTGGAGGGTGAAGCGCGCGAACGAGGCGACCGAGGCGTGCTCGGCGAGGGCGTCGGCGGTCCACAGCGCGGCCAGCTCGGCGCGCGCGGCCGGATCGAGGACGGCGATGAATTCGTCGGCGGGGCCGGGCGCGTCGGCCAGCCAGTCGCGGCGGCGGGTCGCGGCGGCGGTGCGAGCTGTCCCTTCGACCAGGAAGGGCCGGCCGTCGGTGCAGTTCCAGCTGTACTGGATGACGTGACAGCACTCGCCGTCGACGGTGAACGGGCCGCAGGCGAGCTGGAAGCCGAAATCGGGGCACAGCTCGGGGATCGGGCCGATGCAGTCGGGGGCGCACGCGTCGCAACTGTCCAGGCCGTCGGGCAGCGGGACGCAGATCCGCATGTAATCATAACAGTCGCTGGCGTTGTAATCCTCGCACCCGGGGATCTCCATGAGGTCGGCCGGCATCAACGGGTCGCCGAGATCCATGAGGCTGACGCACGCAGGCCCGGTGGTGCCGCCGACGTCGCCGGTGCTGGTGCCGGTCGTGGTGCCGGTGGTGGTGGTCGCAGGCTCGACGCCGGTGGTGGTGACGAGGCCCGTGCCGCTGTCGGCGGCGGTGGTGGCGGTGCTGACGAGCGTGGTGGCGGTGGTCGCCGAACCGGTGGTGGGGTCGGGCGCGGCGGTCGTGTCGCCGGGCGCGGTCGAGGTGTTGAGGGGGGTGCTGCTCGTGCTCGTGCTCGTGCCCGTGGCGGTGGCGGTTGCGGTGCCGGCGTCGTCGAGCGGAGGGCGGGTGCAGCCGGGGGCGAGGGTCACGCCGAGGGCGTGCAGCAGGGCGACGCGGAGGCACGCGAGCGAGGACGAGGTTGCCGACATCCCAGCCAGGCTACGCGGGCGCCAACGGCCCGGGAACGCCGCGGCGGGGGCGAGACATCACGGGCGGCCGTGGCGGTGCGGTGATGGATCGCGCAGGCGCTGGCCATGGCGGCGGCGAGCGGCCCGGGAGCAGGTGCGCCGCGCGACGTGCTCGCGGCCGTGCTCGCAGACGTCCGGCGCAGACGCTCCGCGCCCGGGCACGTCAGGTCGGGCGGAGCCGAGCGGGGTCGACGGCCGTGGGGCCGGCGGCCGCGACCGTGGGCGCGAGCGCGCGAGCGGCCGGCTGGAGGGCCGGGGACAGCGGCCCGGCGCCGTCATTCGTGTGACATGTCTGAACGAGCATGTTCATACAGGCATGGCTCTTTTCCCATGTCTGGATGGACATGCACATTCGGACATGTCCGGTGTCACGCGTCGAGGTCGTCGCCCGTGGCCTCGGGCTGGTAGAGGATCTCGAGCACGCGGAGCTCGGCGATGCGGCCGTTGGGCAGCGGCCACTCGATGTCCTGGCCGACCTTGAGGCCGAGCAGCGCGCTGCCGACGGGGGCGAGCACGGAGACGCGGTCGGGCCCGACGTCGGACGGATAGACGAGGGTGAGCTCGAGCTCCCGCTCGGTCCGTTGCTCGCGCAGGCGCACGCGCGAGTTCATCGACACGACGTCGGGCGGGAGCGCCTCGGGGTCGACGACGGCGGCACGCTCGAGCTCGTCGTCGAGGGCGAGCGCGGCGTCGGTGTCGCGCACGCCGGGGCTGGCGAGCAGGCGCTTGAGCCGGCCGAGGTCGAGGCGAGAGATCGTGATCGGTGGGGATGGTTGCATGGGAAAATGCCCTCGGACAAAAAGCGTGAAGCCCGCCGAGAGCGCGGGCTTCGTCTCCAGGATGCGCGATGGATCGCGCGGGCGCAACCGCGGGCGAGCGGGCGCTGCGCGCGGCGATCGGCACATGTCCCTGAAGACATATTGTCGCGCAGGCGGGCGCGCAGTCGGCAGAAGCAGCCGTCTTGCGCGTTCGCCGCGGCAGCCTCGAATTCGAGAGCAAGACCCGGAGTGCATCGCGCCGGGCGAGCGGCTAGCTTGGCTGCGGCGGCGGCGAAGGTCCGCCGACCACGGAGAGGAGAACGTCATGTCCACCAGGTCCGAAGCGCGCGCGGCAGCCGTGACGAGCGATCCTCGTTGGCCCGCCGTGGTCGCGGCCGATCCGGCCGCCGACGGCAGCTTCTTCTATTCGGTCGTGACGACGGGGGTGTACTGCCGGCCGTCGTGCGCGTCCCGTACTCCACGCCCGGAGAACGTCGCCTTTCACACCACTGTGGCCGACGCGGAGGCCGCGGGCTTCCGCGCGTGCAAGCGCTGCAAGCCGGGTCAGCCGTCGCGGGCCGAGCTGAAGGCGGAGCTGGTGGCGCGGCTGTGTCGCTTCATCGAGGCGGCCGAGACGGCGCCGAGCCTCGAGGCGGTGGCCGAGCGCGCCGGCCTCAGCGCGTACCACGTGCACCGGATCTTCAAGGCGGTGACCGGGCTGACGCCCAAGGCCTACGCGGCGGCCCACCGCGACGCCCGCCTGCGCGACGAGCTCGGGCGCCGCAGCACGGTCACGGAGGCCATCTACGGGGCCGGCTACGGCTCGGGCGGGCGCTTCTACGAGCGCGCCGATCAGGTGCTCGGGATGACGCCGTCGGCCTACCGCGCCGGCGGAGCGGCGACCGCGATCCGCTTCGCCGTCGGCGAGTGCTCGCTCGGATCGATCCTCGTCGCCGCGAGCGAGCGCGGGGTCTGTGCGATCCTGCTGGGCGACGATCCGGACCGGCTGGTGCGCGACCTCCAGGACCGGTTCCCGCGCGCCGAGCTGATCGGCGGCGACCCGGAGTTCGAGCGCCAGGTGGCGACGGTGGTCGCGTTCGTCGAGGCGCCGGGGGTCGGGCTCGACCTGCCGCTCGATGTCCGCGGCACCGCGTTCCAGCAGCGCGTGTGGCAGGCGCTGCGCGCCATCCCGGCCGGCGAGCGGGTCAGCTACGCCGAGGTGGCCGAGCGCATCGGCGCGCCGCGCTCGGTGCGGGCGGTCGCCCAGGCGTGCTCGGCCAACGCGCTCGCGGTCGCCATCCCGTGCCACCGCGTGGTCATGCGCGACGGCGGGCTGTCGGGCTACCGCTGGGGCGTCGAGCGCAAGCGGGCGCTGCTCGACCGCGAGGCGAGCGCCTGAGCCGGCGCGGAATGGGCATGTCCTTCAGGGCATGTCCATTCAGACATGTCGAGGCGAGCGGTCAGGGTGGGCTGGCGCACACGCCGATCGCATCGAGCCCGGGCTGCTGCTCGGGGTCGTGCAGGGCGACGCACTCGAGGCCGTCGGGGCACACGCCGCCGACCTCGCAGAAGGGCAGGCAGCAGCCGTCCGTGGGGCCGGCGGTGCATCCCGGCGCGGCCTCGGGCGGGGCGCACAGGAGGCCGCGGTCGCAGGCGTTGGCGGCCTTGCAGGTGGCGTAGATCTGGCCCTCGACGCCCGACGCGTCGGGGGCGCACACGTAACCCTCGCTGCCGGAGGCGCACAGCTCGCCCTCGATGCAGTTCTGCTCGAGCGGGTCGCAGGGCGACAGGCACATGTAGTTGTAGTCGCCGAAGCCCTTGGTGCACAGCTGTCCCTCGGGGCAGGTCGCAACGCCCGCGGCGCCGTCGCACATCTTCACGCAATGGCCGGCGCCGGTGGGGGCGACGTCCCAGCACACCAGGCCGGCGTCGCAGTCGTCGAGGCCGGCGCCGTAGCCGTCCTCGGCGAAGCACAGCTCGCCTTGCTGCTGCGCCGGGTCGACCAGCGGGACGCACCTGGCGCCGTCGAGCTCCTTGTCGCCGTCGAGGCTGTAGAGATTGCACTTCTGGCCTTCGGGACAGTCCTGCTGCCACGGGTCGCACTCGAAGGCGGGGCCGGGGCCGACGTCCGGGACGGGCTGAGGCTGCGGCGTGCCGTCGGTGAACCCCTCGGTCGAGGGGGGATCGTCGCTGCCGTCGTCGAGGTCCTCCGGGGGCTGATCGGTGCCCACGCCGCCGCCGCCCGAATTACACGCCAGCGCGAGGACGAGCGCCGCGGCGCCCCATGATATCGATATCGTCCGCGTCATGATCGAGCACTGTAGTGGGTGGCGTCGCGCGCAGGCTCTGACGTGGATCGGAACTGCCGGCGAAGGAGACGAGCGAGGGGGAGGTGGGAACCTCGGGACTGCCGTGAATCGTCGCGTTCGCCGGTGAATGGGCAGTCTGTCCGAAGGGACATGGATCAGGAGACGGCCGCCGCCGTCAGCGGAGGCCCTGCCCGGTCATGGCGACGATCTGGCACGACTGGGGGGCGACGCCGGCGGCGACGAGGGCGGTCAGCAGCTCGCCGCGCAGCAGCTCGGAGGTGGCGTCGTCGCGGCCGGGCTTGACGCGGGTGACGGTGCGGATCAGCACGCCGGTCGCGGCGAGATCCTGGACCACGAATTCGGAGTCCTCGAGGATATCGGGGCACTGCTCGCGGTAGGCGACGAGGTGGGCCTTGAGGTCGTCGACGATCCGCTGCACGTCGGCGGCGTAGGGGAGGGTGAACTCGACGATCGCGTTGACGTAGAGGCGCGCGTGGTTGGCGACGCTCCGCACCTCGCCGTTGGGGATGCAGTGCAGGACGCCGGCCTCGTCGCGGATCTTGAGCACGCGGATGCCGATCTCCTCGACGTCGCCGACGACGTCGCCGACGCGCACGCGGTCGCCGACGTGGAACATGCCCTCGAACAGGATGAAGAAGCCGGACACGACGTCGCCGACGAACGCCTGGGCGCCGAGGCCGACGGCGAGGCCGAGCAGGCCGGCGCCGGCGAGGATCGGCGAGGTGTCGACGCCGAGCTCCTGCAGGCCCATGACGGTCATGCAGAAGTAGATGGCGTAGCGGAGGATGCTGCTGGCGACCGGGACGAGGGTGAGCCGCTGCTTCTGCTCGGCCTCGCTGCGCTTGTTCGGATCGGCGAGCAGGAGCTCGCGGACGAACAGCTCGAACACCTCGATGATCACGCGGCCGGCGTACACCAGCCCGATCAGGCGGATGCCGATGAGGCCCATCTCGGACAGCCACCCGCCCGGCCGGACCTGATCGAAGATCCAGGTCGCGGCGCCGACGAAGAAGAAGTAATCGAGCGTGCGCTTGGTGATGCCCGCGAGGTGCTCGAGGCGGCCGACGTAGCGCAGGGTGCGGTGGGTCTCGCGCCCGTGGGCGAAGTGGACCACGACGTCGACGGCGAGGTGCGCGATGACGATCATCGTGCGGGCGATCAGGACGCCGAGGACCACGACCGTGACGGTGTCGAGCGCCCGGTTCACCAGCTCCGGCGGTGGTGCGAGCGCGGCGCACAGGGCGAGGGCGCCGAGGAGCGTGCCCCAGCGCAGGGTCACGAGGAGGCGCCCCAGCAGGGTGGCGAGCTGCTCGTCGTGGCGGGCGAACGCGGGGCTCTTGCGCAGGCCGGCGATCAGGTAGCGGACGACGACGCGGATGAAGCGGTGAATGACGAACGCGGCCGCGGCCACGCCCGCCAGCGCCAGGACGAGCTGCAGCGCCGCCGCCGGGTCGCGCAGCACCGAGCCCTGCGCCCACCCCCACAGCATCGGGGCCACGTCCAATTCGTACATGGTGAGGGCCACTGCGGCACAGATCAGCGCGATGCTGACCACGGTGGCGACGACGATGATCGCCCGCGAGGCGCGCCGGGCCAGCGCCGTCGCCTGCGCCTCGTGGTCGGGCGCCCGGACCAGGCGCAGGGCCACCCGCAGCAGCCGGGCCGATTGCCGCGAGAAGAACAGCGACACGAAGATGACGAAGAGGAGCGCCGCGCCGAATACGAGCGCGTTATTCACGAGGGTTGCCGCGGTCATCCGGGCCTGATTCTTACGCAAAGGGGGCTCCGCCGTCGAGGCCGGTTGTCCCCCGATTGTCCGCCGGCGAATCTGATGAGCGCGCGTATTCGCCAATCGTGATGAGCGTCACCAGTGGGCGCCCAGTGGGCGCCCACGGGCGTTTCATGCCACCTCCGCGGCCGCGCAGGTGCGATTGCGTGCTCGCGAGCGCGCGTCGAATTTTACATTGACAGCCTATTTTTGACTGGGTACTAGGTCCCTCAACACAAATTCAATCGACACACTTTCGCGCGATCGGTTCGCGCGGGGATGTCACGAGCCTGTACGGTTCTTGTGACCTCCGAATGACTGCGCCCAATTGCCCAGGGGGGATCCACGCGCAGATTCGGAGGACGGGTCAATCGTCGCAGTGGGAGCAATGTCGAGGTACGTCATGACGAATGCACAGAAACCCGGTGAAGGCGCGCAACAGACCAGCCTGGCGACCGCAGCAGCGCGGAATTTGGCGACGACGACCAAGTCGGAGCCGCAGATGCAAGGGATCAGCTCGCGGTGGCTGCTCAAGGTGCTGCCCTGGGTGCGCGCCGCGGGCGGTGTCTACCGCGTCAACCGCCGCCTGACCTACGCGGTGGGCGACGGGCGGCTCAGCTTCACCAACGTCGGCGCCAAGGTGTCGGTGGTGCCGCAGGAGCTGACGGAGCTGCCGCTGCTGCGCGGGTTCGAGGACGTCGAGGTGCTCGGCGCGCTGGCCGGCAAGTTCGTGCAGCGCGAGTACAAGCCGGGCGACGTGCTGGTCGAGGCCGGCAAGCCGGCCGATCAGGTGTTCCTCATCGCCCACGGCAAGGTGAACAAGATCGGCGCCGGCAAGTACGGCGACGAGACGGTGCTGGGCGTGCTGGGCGACGGGGCCCACTTCGGCGACCAGAACCTGGTCGACGAGCACGACGTGTGGGGCTTCAGCGTCAAGGCCGTGACCCGCGTGATCGCGCTGACGCTGCCCGAGAAGGCGCTCAAGGACGCGGTCGAGCAGTCGCCGGCGCTGCGGACCCAGGTCGAGCGGTTCAAGGCCGCCCGCAGCAAGCCGCAGACCGGGCAGGGCGAGGCCGAGATCGCGCTGGCGGCCGGCCACCGCGGCGAGGTCGCGCTGCCGGGCACGTTCGTCGACTACGAGCTGTCGCCGCGGGAGTACGAGCTCTCGGTCGCGCAGACGGTCCTGCAGGTGCACTCGCGCGTCGCGGACCTCTACAACGAGCCGATGAATCAGACGCAGCAGCAGCTGCGCCTGACCATCGAGGCCCTGCGCGAGCGGCAGGAGCACGAGATGATCAACAGCCCCGAGTTCGGCCTGCTGCACAACGCCGACCTCAAGCAGCGCATCCACACGCGCTCGGGCCCGCCGACCCCGGACGACCTCGACGAGCTGCTGGCGCTGGTGTGGAAGGAGCCGACGGCGTTCCTGGCCCACCCGCGCACGATCGCGGCGTTCGGCCAGGAGTGCAGCAAGCGCGGCATCTACCCGACCGGCGTCGAGCTGCTCGGGCACCACGTGCCGGCGTGGCGCGGGGTCCCGATCCTGCCGTGCAACAAGATCCCGGTGACCGACACGCGCACCAGCTCGATCATCCTCCTGCGCGCCGGCGAGAAGAACCAGGGCGTGATCGGCCTCCACCAGCCGGGCATCCCCGACGAGGTCGAGCCGAGCCTGTCGGTCCGGTTCATGGGCATCAACGAGAAGGCGATCATCTCCTACCTCGTCAGCGCCTACTACTCGGCGGCGGTGCTGGTCCCCGACGCGCTCGCGGTGCTCGAGGACGCGGAGATCGGCCGCTGAGGCCCTGGTGATCACGGATACGCGCAGTAGAGGAGCATGAGGTCATGACGGACACGTCGAAGTTCACGGAATCGGTGCAGGCGAGCCTCGCCACGGCGGCGGCGCGCAACCTGGCGACGACCACCAAATCGCCGCCGCAGATGGTCGGCGTGACCCCGCGCTGGCTGCTGCGCCTGTTGCCGTGGGTCGACGTGCCCGGCGGGACCTACCGCGTCAATCGCCGCCTGACCTACACGATCGGCGACGGGCGCGTCGGCCTCGTCAGCACCGGGCCGCGGGTGCAGGTCATCCCGCGCGAGCTGACCGAGCTGCCGCTGCTGCGCGGATTCGAGGACGAGGCGGTGCTGACGGCGCTGGCCGACCGCTTCGTCCAGCGCGAGGTGGCGCCGGGCGAGATCATCGTCGCCGCCGGCACGCCGGCCGATTCGGTGGTGCTGCTGGCGCACGGCAAGGCGATCAAGCTGGCCCCCGGCAAGTACGACGATGCGCTGGTCCTCGGGCACCTGGTCGACGGCGACCACTTCGGCGACGACGGCCTGGCGACCACCGGCGACGCGTGGCCGTACTCGGTCAAGGCGGTCACGCGCTGCACCGTGCTGACGCTGTCGGAGCAGGTGCTGCTGCAGGCGGCCGCCGACTCGCCGGCGCTGAAGGCCCACGTCGAGGCCTACGCGCGCCGCCGGGACCAGCCGCAGGACAAGAGCGGGCAGCAGGCGATCGCCATGTCGGCCGGGCACACCGGCGAGGCGGCGCTGCCGATCAGCTTCGTCGACTACGAGCTGCGCCCGCGCGAGTACGAGCTGTCGGTGGCGCAGACGATCCTGCGCGTGCACACGCGCGTGGCCGATCTGTACAGCGAGCCGATGGACCAGACGCAGGAGCAGCTGCGCCTGACGATCTCGGCGCTGCGCGAGCGGCAGGAGTACGAGCTCCTCAACAACCGCGAGTTCGGGCTGCTGCACAACGTCGACCTCAAGCAGCGGATCCCGACGCGCAGCGGGCCGCCGACGCCGGAGGACCTCGACGAGTTGCTGTCCCGGCGCCGCTCGACGCGGTTCTTCCTGGCCCACCCGCGGGTGATCGCGGCGTTCGGCCGCGAGTGCACGCGCCGCGGGCTGTACCCGCAGCCGACCGCGATCGAGGGCGCGGCGATGACGGCGTGGCGCGGGGTGCCGATCGTCCCGAGCGACAAGATCCCGATCCGCAGCGACGGCACCAGCTCGATCCTGGCGATGCGCACCGGCGCCGACTCGCAGGGCGTGATCGGGCTGTACCAGCAGGGCATCCCCGACGAGGTCGAGCCGAGCCTGTCGGTGCGCGCGATCGGGGTCGAGGAGCGGGCGATCCAGGAGTACCTGGTCAGCCTCTATTTCTCGGCGGCGGTGCTGGTGCCCGACGCGCTCGGCATGCTCGAGGACGTGGAGATCGGGGCGTAGGGGCGATCATGAGCCAGCCGTTTCAGCTGCCCGACTTCTACATGCCGCACCCGGCGCGGATCAATCCGCACCTGGAGGGCGCGCGCAGGCACACCAAGGAGTGGGCCTACGCGATGGAGATGATCGACACCGGCGTGTGGACCGAGGAGGACCTCGACAACCACGACTACGCGCTGCTGTGCGCGTACACGCATCCGGACTGCTCGAGCGAGGACCTCGACCTCGTCACGGACTGGTACGTGTGGGTGTTCTTCTTCGACGACCACTTCCTCGAGGTCTACAAGCGGACGAAGGACATGGCCGGGGCCAAGGAGTACCTGGCGCGGCTGCGGGCGTTCATGCCGGTCGACCTGGCGACGCCGATCCCGGAGCCGACCAACCCGGTCGAGGCCGGGCTGCTCGACCTGTGGCGGCGCACCGCGCCGTCGCGCTCGGCCGACTGGCGCCGGCGCTTTCACATCGCGACGCGCGACCTGCTCGAGGAGTCGCTGTGGGAGCTCGGCAACATCCGCCAGAGCCGGGTCTCGAACCCGATCGAGTACATCGAGATGCGGCGCAAGGTCGGCGGCGCGCCGTGGTCGGCCGGTCTGGTCGAGCACGCGGCGGGCGCCGAGATCCCGGCGCGGGTGGCCGAGACGCGGCCGCTGCGGGTCCTGAAGGACACGTTCAGCGACGGCGTGCACCTGCGCAACGACCTGTTCTCGTACCAGCGCGAGGTCGAGCGCGAGGGCGAGAACGCCAACTGCGTGCTGGTGGTCGAGCGCTTCTTCGGCGTGCCGACCCAGCAGGCGGCCGACATCACCAACGACCTGCTGACGTCGCGGCTGCAGCAGTTCGAGAACACGGCGCTGGTCGAGCTGCCGCCGCTGTTCGAGGAGCACGCGCTGACCCCCGACGAGCGCCTCGACGTGTTCAAGTACGTCAAGGGCCTGCAGGACTGGCAGTCGGGCGGGCACGAGTGGCACATGCGCTCGAGCCGCTACATGAACAAGGGCGGGCAGGGCGGCGAGGGCAAGTCGATCGAGCTGTCGCCCGAGGCGCTGCCGACGAGCTTCCGCGTCGGCACCGAGCGCCGGCTCGGCCGCGGCGCGGCGTCCGACGCGGCCAGCCGCGCGGCGACGCTGATCGAGCGGGTGCTGAACGGGCCGACCGGCCTCGGCACCTCGGGCGTGCGCATCGGGGTGTCGCCGGGCGCGCTCGGGCTCAAGCGGATCAAGAACTTCTCGCACCTGCTGTTCCAGCCGGTCGGGCCGACCACGCTGCCGGCGTTCACGATGCCGTACACGGCGCGCGTGAACCCCAACCTCGAGCGGGCGAAGCGGCACTGCATCGACTACGCGCGGGCGACCGGGATGCTGGCGCCGGTGCCGGGCGTGCCGGGCGGCTGCATCTGGGACGAGGATCGCGTGGCGGGCTACGACTTCGCGGAGTGCTCGGCGCGGCTCCACCCGGACGCGACGGGGCCCGAGCTCGACGTGTCGTCGGCGTGGCTGACGTGGGGCACGTACGGCGACGACTACTTCCCGGTGGTGTTCGGCGCCACCCGCAACTTCGCGGCGGCCAAGCTGCAGAACGATCGCCTGTCGCTGTTCATGCCGGTCGACGGCCAGCCGACGCCGCCACCGGCGAACCCGCTCGAGGCCGGCCTGCTCGACGTGTGGCTGCGCACCGTGGCGGGGCTCGACGTCGAGGCGCGCAAGGTCTTCCGCAAGAGCGTCGAGGACATGACGGCGAGCTGGCTGTGGGAGCTGATGAACCAGACGCAGCACCGCGTGCCCGATCCGGTCGACTACGTCGAGATGCGGCGCCGCACCTTCGGCTCCGACATGACGATGAACCTGGCGCGCGTCACCAAGGGCGGCAAAATCCCGCGCGAGGTGCTGCTGTCCCGGCCGCTGCGCGGGCTCGAGGACTCGGCGCAGGACTACGCCTGCTTCATGAACGACATCTTCTCGTACCAGAAGGAGATCGAGTTCGAGGGCGAGCTCCACAACATCGTGCTGGTGCTGCAGACGTTCCTCGACATCCCGCGGGAGCGGGCGGTCGAGGTCGCCAACGACCTGATGACGTCGCGCATGCAGCAGTTCCAGCACATCCTGGCCCACGACATCCCGCCGCTGGTCGCCGACACGGGGCTCGACGACGAGGCCCGCAAAGCCCTCGACGCCTACATCGAGGGGCTGAAGGACTGGATGGCGGGGATCCTCGACTGGCACATGATCACGCGCCGCTACCCCGAGAGCGAGCTGCAGCGGCAGCGGGCCAAGTCGATGGACCCGGTGGCGCTGCTCCTCGGCGCGGGGGCGCCGACGCTGCCGCGCGCGCTGGCCATGCTCCTCCGGGCGGCCGGCTGAGCGCCGGATCACGAGCGCGACGACCGGGTTCTTCAGGCGAAGGACCCGGTCGCGTCGCTTGGGTCGCTGGTGACGTCAGCTCATCCGGTCTGCCGCCTGCGGCGCTCCTGCGCGAGCGCGCAGGCGTGGCAGACCAGCGCGAGCGACGCGACAGCCCACGCGCTCCGGGGGTCGGCCGTGATAGCGAGGGTGATCGCGGCGCACCCGAGGATCCACGGGACCCACTCCGCCTCGCCGTCGCGGTAGCGGAGGTAGACGCGGATCGGCGGCAGGAGCAGGACACACGGGCCGATAAACAGCGGCAGCTCGGCGGGCGGCCGCCGGAGCATGTACCATAGAGCAGGTACATCGAAACATGTCCAGAGGGACATGGCCAGGACCGCGCGCCGCGTGAACATCCGGCCCCCGGGGCCAGGTCCCGCGGGCGCGCCGGCGTCCGTACCCCGCGCCGCGCTCCGCCGGCGCTGCGCGCGGACTGCGGTCGCTGCGGTGATGAGACCGGCGAGGGCGACGCCGCCGATGGCGAGACCGTCCGCGGTGGACGCGTGCCGGGCGCGCGGGTCGAGCTGAACGACGCGCGCGCCCTCGGGGCGAGGCTCGGCGCGATCGAGCTGCGCGGCGACGGCGAACGCGACGAGGGCCGCCATTGCGACGAAGATGCCGAGGACGATCGGAACCTCGCGCGGGGCCATGGGGACAGCGAGTCAAATCCCGCGTTCGATGTCAAGCGGCGCCTTCGAGGGGTGTGCGCCACTCGGCGGCGTCGGCGGCGGCCTGGAGCACTCCGTCCTCGGGGCCGAGCTGGACCATGTCCTGGGCGCCGAGCACCAAGGCTGTGTGAGGGTGCCGAGCTTCGACAGGGCGCTCATGGTCGCCTCCACGCTGCGCTGTCGCTCCGGACTCGGCGAAGGTTGGGTGTCACAGGGAGAGAGTGGGGGGATTCAATTGGAGTCGGTGCAGCAGCACTTGATGGCGGGGAGCGCCCAGTCTTGCGCCTTGTCGCAGGAATCACTCTGCGGGACGCCGCCCATG
>NZ_JAIRAU010000041.1 GCF_020073745.1 Nannocystis pusilla | reverse complement strand
CGATCACCCTCTACGACGCGCTGATGGACATGCAGCCGCTGTCCGAGAAGCTCGGCCCGGTCGGCGATCACCCCGGCCTGCTCGTCCCCGACGACGCCGAATTCACCACCCACAGCGACGCGCTGACCCCCGCCTTCAAGATGACCGCCACCGCCGACAGCAACCTGCGGCGCGTCGACGGCATCGACGCCTCCGCGGGCGCCGGCGAGATGTTCCTCAGCCTCACCGCCGCCCCGGTCGCCTTCGACTTCAACGACCCCGACAAGGTCAAGATCGAGGGCATCGCCGCCGCGCCGACCGTCGACATGCGCATGGCGATCGCCGAGCTGCCGGTCAAGATCCCCGCCTGCGACGGCGGCCTCGCCACCTGCGGCGACAACAAGCCGGACAGCCCGGTCGGCGCCGACTACGTGTGGTCGCAGGCGCCGTGGTCGTTCGAGTACATCGTCGCCACCGCCGCCTACGCGGCCTACAGCGAGCGGACCTTCGATCACTGCTACGTCAACTTCGATCCCTGCCTGGCCCAGGTCTCGATCGGCGGCGGCAGCGACCCCGGCGGCTGGAGCGTGTTCCTCACCGACTTCATGAGCGTCAAGGTCCCGCCGCCGCAGTTCCTGTGGGAGCTCCTGCTGGACGTCGCCCAGCTGGCCGTGCACGACTTCGAGTGCCTCGACACCAAGGACTACGACAACGACGGCAACAAGACCGAGATCATCGCCTGCGCCGGGCCCAACGACGCCCAGGCCGCCAACGACCCCGACCTCGAGATCGAGGAGGGCGACATGCGCCCGGTGTTCGCGCTCAAGGGCGTCCCGATCGGCTTCACCGCCGAGGAGATGATCGCCCAGATCCGGCCGACCCTGCAGAGCCAGGCCGACAAGATCGCCGACGTGATCCTCGGCAACTACTGGACCACCAACGCGCGCCTCGACTTCTACTACCGCCGCGCCGCCGACGGAGGCACCCCGTACCTGTTCTTCGTCGGCCCCGACGACAAGCGGCCCCACCCCGACGACCCGACCCAGCTGGCCGCCTACGACTACGCCAAGCCCGGCTTTTTCGCCGACGCCGGCCTCACCGACAAGCTCTCGTCGACCAGCATCGACGGCGTCGCCGACACCGAGCACGAGAAGTACCGCCTGCCCGAGGGCGAGTCGACGATCTTCATGCAAGACGACGCCGGCGACACCTACCAGCTCCGCTTCACCGTCCCGCCGGGCGCCGACCCGGTCGAGATCGTCGTCCGCGTCGACAAGATGTGAGCCGCGGGTCAGCCCCCACTGATCTGTCCCTTCGCACCTGCACCTCCCGCCATGTCCCGAAACACCCGCCACATCCCCCTGGTCCTCGCCGCCCTGCTCGCGCCCGCCTGCGTCGAGGAGGTCACGGTGCCCGAGCCCGAGCCGGCCGTCGAGGCCGAGCTCGGCGACGAGCGGCAAGTCCAGCTGCGGTTCCTCCGCCTCGACGCCAAGGACTTCGTGCAGGAGCTGAGCCTCGAGGACATCAAGGAGCGGTTCCCCGAGAAGATCCTGCGCGAGACCTGGCTGCTCGACATGGACCTCGAGCCGCTGATCCGCAACGCCCTGCTGACCCTGATCGCCACCCCCGAGGCCGACGTCCCGCAGCTCCCGCGCAGCGCGCAGAACATGTGGAAGCTGCTCAACATGACCGCCAAGTCGACCTCGCTCGACGGCACCTCGCTGGCGCCGCTCATCGGCGTCGGCGAGGCCGTCGGCCTCGGCCCGGCCACGATCCTCGCCGACCTGATCGCCGTCGACCCCAACGAGCCGATCATCACCGTCGACCTCACCACCCGCGCCGTCATCGACAACGTCGTCAGCAGCCACCCGAACGCCCAGCACCGCCCCGGCCCCGTCGACGCCGAGCACCCCGACGGCAAGTACCCGGTCGCGCCGGGCAGCCTGCCGGTCAGCCTGTGGGACGTCGTCACCGACTTCGCCGAGATGCCGCTGCGGTTCGGCCCGGCCGACGCCGGCGAGCCGGCCCACCCCGGCTTCATCGGCGGCGAGTTCAAGTTCAAGGCCACCACGCCCGACTTCAAGATGGTCGTCAAGGTCGACCTCAACGCCCTGCCGTACAAGGGCCTCGACCTGACCGATGGGACAGTCGCCAACGTCAACAGCACCAAGAGCCAGATCCTGAGCGCCTTCGACTTCACCAGCGACGACTGGATGGCGATCGAGGGCCTCGTCCCCGCGCTGGTCGTCGAGGAGATGACGATGACGATCGCCGAGGACCCGGCGTTCGTCGCCAGCGGCGCCAGCCAGACCCCGGCGCCGCTCGGCGACTCGCCGGTGTGGGACCTGCCGCGCTGGCTGTTCGAGCGCCTGATCGCCGAGGTCGCGGTCGCCCGCGCCGCCGCGATCCCGGCCCACTGCAGCGCCTACGGCCCCAAGGGCCAGGTCGACCCGCCCTTCATCGCCGTGCAGGCCTGCATCGGCCAGGGCGCGTTCGACGGCGACGCCTTCGACCCCGAGGCCGAGGCGCCCGAGCACTGGACCTCGATCGCCGTCGACGACAGCGTCGTCCTCGACTCGCCGCCGCCGCCCCCCTCGTACTTCTGGGACGTCCTGCTCGAGGTCGCCCAGGTCCGCCTCCACGACGGCGGCCTCGCGGAGGGCGAGGGCGACATCACCTTCACCCTCAAGGACGTCCCGGTCGGCACCACCGTCGATCAGCTGGTCAGCCAGATCAAGGGCAACATCCAGAAGAACCCGGCCGCGCTGTCGGCCATCGCCGAGCTGCTCAACGAGAACACCGAGGGCCGGGCCGACTTCTACTACTACGTGCCGAAGCTCGACAACCCGCCGGAGCTGCAAGGCGACTGGCTGTACTTCGTCACCGCCGCCGACATCGAGAACGACGAGGACGGCGCGCCCGTGCGGCCCTACGGCTACAAGAAGCCCGGGTTTTTCCGCGACGCCGCGCTCAAGGACAAGGCCTCCGAGGTCATCGCCATCGACGGCGACACCAGCCACGAGAAGGTCAAGATCGCCGAGGGCGACGTCCTCTACCTCCTCGACGACGAGCAGCGCCTGTTCAAGCTCGTCGTCGACGCCAAGCCCGCCCCGCACAGCGTCGCGCTGACCGTCACGCGCGCCCGCTGACACCTGTCCTGAAGGCCAGCCACGCCATGCCCACGCGCCGCCGCCTCACCCTCGCCCTGCCCGCCGCCTTCGCCCTGCTCGGGTCCGGCGCCTGCATCGACGAAGTCGCCGTCCCGGCCGCCGAGGTCCCGACCGAGTCGGCGCTCGGCCAGCCGAAGCGGGTCGTGCTGCGCTCGCTCCGCTTCGAGGTCGACGACTTCGAGCAGGCCGTCGACCTCGAGCAGATGCGCAAGCTGCCGCGCAAGGTGCTCGACGACCTGTGGCTGATCGACTTCGACCTCACCGAGTCGGTCACCGTCGTCCTCGACGAGCTGCGCGCGCTGCCGCCGGACGAGGCCGACGCGCTGTCGCCCGCGGCCCGGAACATGCGCCGGCTGCTCAACATGACGGCCGACAACGTCGACCTCGAGGGCACCAAGCTCGAGGAGCTCATCTCGCTGTCGGCGGCCGTCGGCGTGCCGCCGGCGCGGGCTCTCGCCGCGCTCATGCAGATCGGCGTGACCGACGACGCCATCCCGCCCAAGGTCGTGTCCGAGACCTTCCTCGACGAGCTGCTCGGCTCGCACCCGGCCGCGCAGACGCGCAAGGGGGCGATCGACGCCGAGCACCCCGACGGCCTCTACCCGATCGCCGCCCGCTCGCTGCCGATCACCCTCGGCGACATCGTCTACAGCTTCGAGAGCCTGCCCGAGCGCTTCGGCCCGGCCTCGCTCGACCCCGACGATCCCAACGCCCTCGTCCACCCCGGCTTCGTCCTCGCCGCCTCGGGCATCACCGAGGACGCCTTCACCATGTACGTGCGCGTCAACCTCAACGCGCTGCCGTACAAGGGCGTCGACCTCACCACCAACTACATCGCCAGCGTCAACAGCACCGCCAGCCAGATCCACGAGGTGTTCGACTTCTCCGACCCCGAGTGGATCCGCGTCGAGGGCCTGTCGAAGGAGCTCACGATCTCGGAGATGACCGTGCGCGTGCTCGAGGACGACGCCTTCATCCCCGGCGGCGACGCCCGCGAGCCGCTGCCCACCGGCAACTCGCCGGCGTGGGACCTGCCGCCGTGGCTGTTCGAGCGCCTGATCGCCGAGATGGCCCGCCGGCGCACCGTCGAGAGCATCGGCCCCCACTGCGACGAGTACAAGCTCGGCACCGACGTCGTCGCCTTCGAGGCCTGCGTCGACGACACCGGCTGGACGACGATGACCACCTTCACCGACGTCGGCAACCCGCCGCCGCCGGCCTACCTCTGGGACCTGCTCAGCGAGGTCGCCCAGGTCCGCCTGCACGACGGCGGCCTGGCCGAGGGCGACGCCGACGTCGAGTTCGCCCTGCGCGACATCGTCATCCCGCTCGACGAGCCGGCCATCGTCGCCCAGATCAAGGCCAACCTCGAGCGCAACCCCGAGGCGCTGATCGGCATCACCGAGCAGCTCAACGACAACGCCGACGGCGACGCCGACTTCTACTACTTCAAGCCGCCGCCGACCGCCCAGGGCGAGCGCGGCGACTACCTCTACTTCGTCACCGAGGCCGACCTGCGCAAGGACGCCGACGGCCTGCCGGCGCGGCCCTACGGCTACGAGCGGCCCGGCTTCTTCGCCGACCCCGACCTCACCGACAAGGTCTCCTCGACCGCCGACATCGACGGCGACGCCACCCACGAGAAGGTCCGCGTCGCCCCCGGCGACGTGCTCTACGTCGAGGACGACGACCGCCGCCGCTACAAGCTCGCGGTGCTCGACAAGCCCAGCGCCAACAACATCGCGCTCGAGATCACCCGCACGCGCTGAACGACCTATCCCTCCGGACCTGTCCCTTCGAACCTAGCCTTAACCTCCTGTTCGTTCGCACATGTCCCCCGGAACCGCTTCCGCCCCCTGCCCCCGCCCCCTGCCCAACGCCATGCGTCTCCTCTCTCTCCGCGCCCTCGTCCCCGCCTGCGCCCTGTGCGCCCTCGCCGTCCCCGGGAGCGCCCGGGCGTCCGGCCTCGACGCGCCGATCGTCACCAGCGGGCAGTCGCACCCGACCGCGCGCGACGCCGCGGCGGTCTACTGGAACCCGGCCAACCTCGGCTACCTGAAGAAGGGCGAGGTGCTGGCGGGCATCGGCCTGATCGTCGGCGACATCCGCTACGACCGCGAGCGGACCGGCACCTATCAGACGCCCGACACCTTGCAGTTCAACACGCCGATCGACCCGTCGTACATCGACGGCATGAAGACCGGCCCCTCCGATCAGGTCAAGGCCAACCCGGTCGCGCCGAGCGGCAACTTCTTCTTCGCCTACCCGGTCGTCAAGGACCGGCTCACGCTCGGCCTCGGCGTCTACGTCCCGTTCGCCGCCGCGCTCAAGTTCCCCAAGACCGGCGCGCAGCGGTGGCAGGCCCAGCAGGCCTTCATCGCCACCTCGCAGATCCACCTCGGCGCCGGCGTGCGGATCAACGACTTCGTCTCGCTCGGGGCCGGCGTCGCCTACGTGCTCGGCTTCGCCGAGCTGAGCAAGCTGCAGGACTTCGCCGGCGTGCAGGAGTTCGCCGACGGCCTCAACACGCTCGGGCAGAAGAACTCGTTCGGCCCCGACGCCCCGACCGAGGTGCGCGAGCTCGACGTGCTGTCGCGGCCCTTCTCGCTCAAGAAGGCGATCGCCCACGGCGTCACCTTCAACGTCGGCGTCACCGTCAACCCGACCAAGCGCTTCAACATCGCCCTCACCTACTTCCACAGCACGGCGATGAAGTACCGCGGCAAGTTCGCGGTCGACCTCAACGACCCGTTCTTCACCAAGGACCTGGCCGCGCAGGGCCTGCAGTTCAAGCCGCTCGTCCGCGGCGACGCCACCCTCGAGTACACCCTGCCCAAGCGGATCACCCTCGGCCTCGGCTACGACATCGGCGAGCGCTGGCGCGTCGACGGCTTCGTGCAGTACATCCGCTACTCCGAGCTCGACGCCTTCCGCGTCACCGCGACCTCGCCCGACCTGGCCCAGCCCGCGCTCGGCATCGGCGACACGCTCGCCGTCAACCTGCCGCGCCTGTGGAAGGACACCGTGTGGGTCGAGGCCAGCGGCCGCTTCCGGCCCACCGAGCGCCTGCTCGTCAGCGCCACCCTCGGCTATCAGTCGCCGGCCTCGCCCGAGAAGACCATCGACACCGCCTCGCCCGACGGCCAGCGCATCATCGGCGCCCTGGGCGGCGTGCTCGACGTGAGCCCGCGGATCTCGCTCCTCGCCGACGCCCGCTTCCAGGGGATCGCCCCGCGCCAGGTCAGGGGGTCCGACTACGACCTCGGCAACGGCACCTACCGCCTCTTCATCGCCGCCATCGCCGGCCACCTGCGGGCGCGCTTCTGACCCCCGCGGCGCCTGCCGCATGCCCCCAAGGACCTGCATCTCGGGACAGCTTGCGGCGCGCGCGGGCGGCCTGCCGCGTGCCCGCCGCCGCCAGGGACGTCTACAGGCGCCATCCTTGACAGCCCTCCGGCCGGGCTCGTAGCGTGGTCACGAGGGGGTTTGGCGGGGCTTCTGCGCAGACTGCTTGAGAAGCCGAAGCACGTGGACGAAGAGCTGGGCCGGGTCGCCGGCGTCCTGCACACGATCCTCGTCATCACCATCGCGATCTGCCTCGTCGCCGGCGCGCTGCAGCTGGTGTACCTCACGGACACCGTCGCCGCGCTGATCGTCTACCCCGGCATCGCCGCGCTCAGCCTCGGCCTCTTGCTGCTGGTCCACCGCGGCTGGCTGCGCCTCGCCGGCGGCATCTACCTCGGTTTGCTGTGGCTCGCCGTCACCTTCGGCTCGCTGACCCACGGCGCCGTGCGCAGCCCGAGCATCGGCGGCTACATGCTGGTCGTCATCGTCGCCACCCTGCTGTTCCGCCAGGTGTGGATGCTCGTGTTCATCGGCCTGTCCGCCGCCGCGATCACCGGCTTCCTCGCGCTCGAGCTCACGGGCGTCGTCGTCCCGCAGCTCACGCCCGACACCCCCGAGCTGGCCTTCGTCGCCCACATCATCCACTTCAGCGCCGGCGGCGTGTTCCTGTCGATGGCCGTCAAGGGCCTGCGCAACGCCCTCGACCGCGCCCGCGCCGGCGAGCTGCGCTCCGCCTCGCTGCTGCGCGAGGCCCAGGGCGCGCGCCGTTACGCCGACAACATCCTCGCCTCGATGGCCGAGTCGCTGATCGTCCTCGACGCGCGCGGCGACGTCCAGACCGTCAACCGCGCCACCCTGCAGCTGCTCCGCTGCGCCCCCGAGCAGCTGCTCGGCAAGCCGTTCACCAACATCTTGCCGAGCTTCCGCGCCGCCAGGGGCAACGGCCGCGGCACCCGCGAGGAGTCCGCCCTGGTCGAGCGCAGCTACCACGCGCCCGACGGCCGCGACATCCCGGTGCTGTTCGCCCGCTCCGATCTGTTCGACGACGACGGCACCCCGCTCGGCGCCGTCTGCGTCGCCTCCGACATCACCCACTTGAAGCGCGCCGAGGCCTCGCTGCGCGAGGCCAAGGAGCTGGCCGAGGAGGCCAACCTGGCCAAGAGCCGCTTCCTCGCCAACATGTCGCACGAGCTGCGGACCCCGCTCAACGCCGTCATCGGCTACGCCGAGATGTTGATGGAGGAGTCCGAGGAGCGCGGCCTCGACGACGGCCTCGACGAGCTGCGCAAGATCCAGTTCGCCGGCAAGCACCTGCTCGGCCTGATCTCCGACATCCTCGACCTGTCGAAGATCGAGGCCGGCCGCATGGACATCCACCTCGAGACCTTCGACGTCGTCGACATGGTCGAGGCCGTCCTCGACACCGTGCGGCCGCAGATCGACAAGGCGGGCAACCGCCTCGAGGTCGACTGCCCGCGCGACATCGGCTTTGTCCACGCCGACCTCACCAAGACGCGGCAGATCCTGATCAACCTGCTCAGCAACGCGGCGAAGTTCACCGACAAGGGCGCCATCAGGCTCACCGTCGCCCGCATCGTCCGCGGCGAGACGCGCATGTTGCAGTTCATCGTCGCCGACACCGGCATCGGCATGAGCCAGAAGCAGCTCGCGCAGTTGTTCCAGGCCTTCACCCAGGGCGACAGCGCCACCTCGCGCAAGTTCGGGGGCACCGGCCTCGGTCTGGCGATCTCCAGGGCGTTCAGCGAGATGCTCGGCGGCACCATCGAGGTCTCGTCGCAGCTCGGCGTCGGATCGGCGTTCACCGTGCGTCTGCCGTACATGGACCCGCGCGAGCTGTCGTCCAGCCGCCGCGGCGCGCTGGCCGACGTCGTCGCTGCGGCGCGGGCCGCCGCGCTGCGTGCGGGCCTCGTCGACGCTGCGAACGCTGACCTGCCCGATCAGTCATCCCCTGAGAATCTGCCTACACGCCGGACTTGAACCCCCGCGACGCGATGATCGTGCGCTTGACCGGGCCCGTGGCCCTGGTAGGTTGATTTTGAGCCGATGACGTCGAGCACGCTCACGCGGCTCCGCCGCCTGTTCGAGGGCCCGCGGTTCGCCGACGAGGAGACGACCCGGGTCGCCGGCATCGTCCACCTCGCGCTCGTCGTCGCCTCGACGATCGGGCTGGTCGGCGTGCTCGTCCAGATCGTGCTGTTCACCGCCGGCGCCGCCCTCTCGCCGCTCGACCTGCTGTTCCCGGCGCTCAGCCTCGGCCTGCTCGCGCTGCTCCACCGCGGCTTCGTCTACACCGCCGGCTACGCGATCATCGTCCTCTCGTGGGGCACCATGGTCGCGCACTCCGCCTACACCGGCGGCCTGCGCAGCTCGGCGCTGGGCGGTCTGATCCTCGTCGTCATCGTCGGCATGCTGCTGTTCGGCCGGCGCACCTTGCTCGGCCTGCTCGGCCTCTGCTTCCTCGCGCTGCTCGGCCTCTACTTCGCCGAGGTCGGCGGCATGTTGCCGGCCAACGCGCTCGAGGAGAGCGGCCCGCGGGCCTACCTCTCGCGCATGCTCCACCTCGCCGCCGCCGGCGTGTTCCTCTCGCTCGCCGTCCACAGCCTGCAGAACGCGCTGGCCCGGGCGCGCGCCGGCGAGGTGCGGGCCGAGCAGATCCTCGGCGAGGCCGAGCGCGCGCGGCGGTACGCCGACAACATCCTCGCCTCGATGGCCGAGTCGCTGGTGGTCGTCGACGCCGAGGGTCGGATCCAGACCGTCAACCGCGCCACCCTGAAGCTGCTCGACGCCATGCCCGATCAATTGCTCGGCCGTCCGTTCAGCGTGGTGCTGCCCGAGGCCGACGCCCCGCTGCCGCACGAGCCGCAGCAGGGCCTCGTCGAGCGCGTCTATCGGGCCCCGGGCGGCCGCGAGATCCCCGTGCTCTACGCCCGCTCCCCGCTGCGGGGCGATCACGGCGAGCAGATCGGCGCCGTCTGCGTCGCCTCCGACATCACCCACCTCAAGCGCGCCGAGGGCTCGCTGCGCGAGGCCAAGCAGATGGCCGAGGAGGCCAACCAGGCCAAGAGCCGCTTCCTCGCCAACATGTCGCACGAGCTGCGGACCCCGCTCAACGCCGTCATCGGCTACGCCGAGATGCTGATGGAGGAGGCCGACGAGCGCGGCCTCGAGGGCTCGCTCGACGAGCTGCGCAAGATCCAGTTCGCCGGCAAGCACCTGCTCGGCCTGATCTCCGACATCCTCGACCTGTCGAAGATCGAGGCCGGCCGCATGGACGTGCACCTCGAGACCTTCGACGTCGCCGACATGGTCGAGACGGTGCTCGGCACGATCCGCCCGCTCGCCGACCGCGGCAACAACCGGCTCGTCGTCGTCTGCCCGTCCAGCATCGGCTTCATCCACGCCGACCTCACCAAGACGCGGCAGATCCTGCTCAACCTCCTCAGCAACGCGGTCAAGTTCACCGACCACGGCGAGATCCGCCTGACCGCCAGCAAGACCCTGCGTGACGGCACGCCCGCGGTGCAGTTCATCGTCGCCGACTCCGGCATCGGCATGACGCAGCAACAGCTCGGCAAGCTGTTCCAGGCGTTCTCGCAGGGCGACAGCACCACCTCGCGGCGCTTCGGCGGCACCGGCCTCGGCCTCGCCATCTCGAAGGCCTTCTGCGACATCCTCGGCGGCACCATCGAGGTCAAGTCGCAGCTCGGCATCGGCACGGTCTTCACCGTCCGCCTGCCCTACACCGACCCGCACGAGCTGTCGCTGTCACGCCGCTCGGGCAGCTTCTCGCGCACCGTCGCCGAGGCCGCGCGGGTCGCCGCGGCCCGGGCCGCCCTCAAGGCCTGAGCCGCCCAGGCCGAGCGGTCCGGCCCTCGCGTCAGCCCGACTCATGGCGACGGCGCCGCGCGGGCGTTCTCACCTGCTCGTTCAGACATGCCCTTCGAATCCTGTCCCGGAGCGCAGGCGCGGACGAGCCGGATCAGCTCGCCGACCAGCACCGGGCTGCCCTCGAGGTCCGGGTTGGCCTGCATGTGCGCCGACAGCCCCACGGCCGCGCCGCCGCCGACGATGACCCGGCGCAGGCGGTCGTCGTCGACGCTCGCCTGCCAGGCCGGGTCGCCGAAGTCGCGCGGGCGCGGCGACAGACCGCGACCGGCTGGGCCGTCGCCGCGCCCGTGCGGGCCGTGGCAGTTGGCGCAGCGGGTGTCGAAGATCTGCCGGGCCGCGCGGACCAGCTCGGGATCGCCGGGCTTCAGCTCGACCCGCGGCTCGCAGGCCGCGACCAGCGCCAGGCCGAGGAGCGCCCCCACTGCCGCGGCGCGGATCTTCGAGAGCGCATCTCGGTCACCATGGAAGCGACGACGGCCAGCGTGGCGGAGAGCGAGCGAGGGCCGCTCGACATGACCCGGTCGCGACACTAGCCCTCGTCGGACCATCGGCGGCCCGCCTTGGTGTCGCCGCGGCGCTGCTTGGCGGCGAGGCGGCGCTCGACCGAGCCACGGGTCGGCCGGGTCGGCCGGCGCGGCCGCGGCTGGCGCTGGGCCGCCTCGAGCAGCACCCGCAGCTTGGCCAGCGCGTCGTCGAGGTTGCGGCCCTGGTCGCGGGTGCGCTCCGACGTGATCACCAGCTCGTCGGAGCCGACCAGCCGCGTCTTCGCCAGCGCGCGCAGGCGGGCGCCTGTCTGTTCGGTCAGCCCCTCGATGCACGCGATCGCCACCCGCAGCTCGACCTTGGACGCGACCTTGTTGACGTTCTGCCCGCCGGGCCCGCCCGAACGCACGGCTCGCCAGCGCAGCGCCCACACGGGCACTCGCAGCGCAGGCTCGGCGATGAGCGGGCCCTCGATCACGGGCGGAGGGTGAACGATCCCCGGGCCGCGCGCAAGGCCCGGGCGTGGCCGCCCACGCGCGGCGTCGAGCCCGGCAGGTCGAGCGGCGGGCCTGCGAATGACATGCTCCTTCGGACATGTCCGAATCGCCATCTCACCGTCCTCTCCCACCGCGCTCCTCCTCGGCTCCGCGTCCGCCGACGCCCATCTGCACTCGCGCCGCTCCGCCCCGCCGCGTCCCAGGCAGCGCGAGGGCCCGCACAACCTCCCTGCGTCCGCCGCCGGACCGGCGGCGACAGCCCCCGCCCTCGCCCCGCGCACGCGGCCCCAGCGTCGCCTCACGGGCTCTCGCGCGACGCTTCGGCCCGCTCCCCGGCGCCCCATCGCAAGCTCCCTCGCCGTCCCACGGCGAAGCGAGCCCCGCCTCGCCAGTCACACCGCGACGCGCAGCTCTTCGGCCCGCTCACGCAGCGCCAGCGCCACCACCTCGGGCGCCAGCGCGGCCGCGGCGAGCAGGCACTCGGCGGCCTCGGCCCCGCGCCCTGCGGCCGCCAGCGCATCGCCGGCGCGGGCCAGCGCGTCGCGGCGGCCGACGACGTCCTCGATCGGCAGCAGCGCCGCCGCGTCGCGATAGAGCTCCGCGGCGCGGCGCAGCGCCAGCGCCTCGACCGCGTGCTGGGCCGCCACGCGCGTCATCTCGGCCGCGCGCACGCGGTCGCCGGCGGCGCGGAGGTGGTCGGCGATGAGCTCCGGCGCGGCCCCGGCGCGGCCCAGCAGCTGCTCGGCGATCTGGCCGTGGATCGCCCGCGCCTGCTCGTCGCCCACCCCGGCCAGCACCGCCAGGCGGATCCTGTCGTGATACGCCTCGACCAGCTCGCCGCGCGGCGACTTGCTGACGCGCACCAGGTGGGCCGCGCGCAGCTGCTGCAGCTCGCGCCGGCCGCCTCCCGACAGCGTCGACGCGACCTCGAGCTCGAGCGGGCGCCCGGCGACGATCACCGCCGCCAGCATCGCCCGGGCCGCCGACGGCAGGTGGCCGACCCGCTCGGCCACCATCGCCTCGAGGCGGACCGGACCGAGACCTGTCCTTCCGACCATGGTCGTTCGGACATGATGCGCCAGCTCGCGGACGAACAGCGGCACCCCGCCGGCCTCGCTGGCGATCGCCGCCGCGCGCTCGTGCAGCTCGCCGGCCTCGAGCTCGCACGGTCCGCGGCGCAGCAGCGCCTCGGCCAGCGTCGTCGCCTCGCTCGGGCGCAGCGGCTCGAGCCCGAGCTCGAGCACCGGCCGCGACGTCCGCAGGCGTTCGACCAGCGCCGTCAGCTCCGCGCTCGGCAGCGCCCCGCCGTCGCTGGCGGCCAGCACGACCAGGCAGCGCGGCGCGTCGGGCCCGCGCAGCAGCTCGACCAGCAGCGACGCGCTGTCACTGTCGCCCCACTGCACGTCGTCGATGGCGATGACCAGCGGGATCCGGTCGGCGATCCTTCGGAACATGTCGCGAAGGACAGCCGACGCGCGGGGCAGCGAGCCGGCGTCGACCTCGCCCGGCGGGCCGGGCGGGCACGCCTCGGCGATCGAGGCCACGCGGCGCAGCACCGGGAACAGCCGCGCCGCCGCGGCGATGTCGGCGGGCACGAGCGCGGCCAGCTCGCTCGGCGCCACCCCGAGCAGCAGCCCCGTCAGCGCGTCGATGACGCTGTCGAACGCGTTGAACGGCACCTGTTCGCGCTCGTAGCAGCGACCCGCGAGCACCACCGCCGGCGTCGACAGCCCGGCCGCGCCGGCCTGCGCCGCCTCGGAGAACGCCCGCAGCAGCGCCGACTTGCCGAGGCCCGATCGTCCGCGGACCAGCGTGATCACCGGGCCGTTGCGGCTCTCGAGCAGCGCGGCGCCGACGGCCGCGAACGGCACCTCGCGGCCGATGAGGCCGTTGGGCGTGGTCATGGGCGCGTGGACGCGGGCGATCGGCGGCGCGAGCGCTCGCAGCGGGGTCGCGTCGTCGGGCTCGCCGAGCAGCGCAGCGATCTCCGCTCCGCCCGCGCGACGACCCGGCTCTCGCTCCAGGAGCGCCGCGCACAGCGCTGCCAGCGGCGGCTCTGCCGCGGCTCCGAGCGCCGGCGGCGCCGCGCGTTCGCACTTGTCGCGCAGGACCTCGTGCATCGGACCTGCGAACGGCAGCTCGCCGGTCAGCGCCTCGAACAACATCACCCCGACCGCGTACCAGTCGCACGCCGGTGTCGGCGTCGCCCCGCGCAATTGCTCCGGGGCCATGTAGGCCGGGGTTCCGACCACCTCGGCGCCGCGCCCCGCCGCGAGCTCGTGGACCAGCCCGAAGTCGAGGATCACGACCCGGCCTTCGTGGGTCACGAGGACGTTGGACGGTTTGATGTCGCGGTGCAGCTTGCCCGCCGCGTGCAGGGCGTCGAGGCCCGCGGCCAGTTGCGCGAGTGACGCTCGCAGGCGTTCGGGGTGCTGGCGCACGAACGACAGGAAGTCGACCCCGTCGACCAATTCCATCGTCAAGAACGCCTGGTCGCCGCGGACCACGAGGTGGTGGAGCAGCGACAGGTTGGGGTGCGAGATGTCGGCGAGGGCCCGGAATTCGAGCTTGAAACGGTAGAGAGCGGCCGGTTCGAAGCCGCGGAGCACCTTCATCGCCACCGTCTCGCCGTCGCGTCCGACGGCCTCGAACACCGCACCCATCCCGCCGCGGCCGATCATTCGCCGCAGCGTGTAGCCCCCGAGCGTCGGAGCGCCGTCGAAGGTCCCGAACAGGCGCGCGCGGACGCTGGACTTGATCTGCTGGATCTCCAGACCAGGCGCGAACACGCGAGCGGCTTGGATCTGCTCGCCCAGCGTGTCTGCGCCCGACCTACCCTGCTGCACGGCCCACCTTACCACGGCTTGGTACTCGGGCGGCGGCGGTGATAGAAATGATCACGTAGGCCACGTGGCGACAGATTTCGAGCTCCTCGATTCCTGGCGGGCCGGCGACCGCGAGGCCGGCAACGCGCTCTTCGAGCGTCACTTCGACGCGGTCTGTCGTTTCTTCGCCAACAAGGTCACGCACGGCGTCGACGACCTGATCCAGAAGACGTTTCTCGGGTGCGTCGAGGCGCGCGACCGCTTCCAGAAGCAGTCCAGCTTTCGCACCTATTTGTTCGCGGTGGCCCACAACATCTTGCGGGCGCACTTTCGGGAGCGGCGCCGCGAGGGGCTCGCCTCCGATCTGAGCGAGACGTCGACCGACGACCTCACGCCGTCGCCGAGCGCCGTGTTCGCGGCGCACGAGGAGCAGCGGCTGTTGCTCGAGGCGCTGCGGCGGATCCCGCTCGATTACCAGCTGGTGCTCGAGCTCTATTACTGGGAAGACATGGCCGCGCCCGAGCTCGCGCAGGTGCTGGCGATCCCCGAGGGCACGGTGCGAAGCCGGCTGCGCCGCGCCAAGGAGGCGCTGGCCGACAAGATGAGCAGCCTGGCGCGGACCCCCGAGCTGCTGCGGGCGACCTTCAGCGATCTGGACGGGTGGGTCCGGTCGTTGCGGGCGCAACTGTCCGGCGAGTGACCCGGGCGAGTGACCGGCGGAGGTTTTCGGCCCGCGCTCCGGGCTCCGCCGAGGCGGGTTCACGAGGCATGTTGGAGGTGGCAGCTTCGCCTCGCACCTCCGCGTGGGAGCAGGTCCACGCGTGTTGGCGAGGCATTTCGGCCAGATCTTCATCGTGAGGCGTTTTCAGAAGAAAATGGGATCGACCCCTACGCGGGCTGCACTACCGGGACCGATCGACGGGGCAGCGGGCCCCAAGCGCTCACGGCCTTCGGGCCTGAACTCCATCACCTTCGAGTCACTCACGCGGAACTGGTATGCAGCTCGATAGCACCCATCAAAGCACTGTGGACACCGCCGCGCGCGGCGCTGCCAACTCATGGTCCAAAGGCCAACCCGAGGTCGACGCCAAGGAGACGCGGTCCGTGTCCATGGTCTCGGTCCTGACCGAGTTGGTCCACGGCTACCGCCGTCCGGCGGTCGTGCTCACCGAACAGGGGGCCATCCTCTGTATGAACGCCCCGGCGATGCGCGCCCTCGATCGCAAGCCGGGCGACCCGGAGCCGGCCGCCCCGGCTGACCCGAAGGACTGGCCGCGGCGCGCCACCATCCAGGCCGAGGGTCAGGTGTACACGCTGGCGATCCCCGACACCGCGATGGAGACCCAGAGCGCCGCCCCCGAGCCGCAGCTCCCCCCGCGCCTCGCCAAGATCGCCCGCCTCGTCATCTCTGGTTGCACCGACAAGCAGATCGCGACCCGCACCGGCCTCTCGTTCAGCACCGTGCGGACCTACGTGCGCCAGATCTACCGCCGGATCGGCGTTCACAGCCGCGTCGAGCTGGTCCACGCCACCAACCCGCACAGCATGACTCGCGGCCTCGACTGACCGGGCGCGGCCCCGCGGGCCCCGCGGTCGCCTGGCCGCCGCGGCTCGCGCCGCGCCGTTTGCGTGAGCGAAGAAGCAAGCACCAAGGAACAGGAACGGAAGGGCATGTCCCTCCGTTCCTGTTCTTTTTTGTCTGTCCCGAGGGACAGACCGAGGCGTCACACGTCGAGCGCGTCGGCCTCGGCCGCGCGGTCCATGATGAACGAGTAGCGCGCGCCGGCGTCCTTGCCCATCAGGCTGCTGATCGTCTGGTCGGTCTGGAGCTCGTCGCGGATCTTGACCTGGACCAGCGCCCGCTTCTTCGGGTCGAGCGTCGTGTCGCGCAGCGTCTCGGGCATCATCTCGCCGAGGCCCTTGAAGCGCTGGATCTCGGGCTTGCCGCGGCCCTTGTCGGCCAGGATCCGCTGCAGGTGGGCGTCGTCGGCGGCCCACAGCGTCTCCTTGCCGATGTCGACGCGGTAGAGCGGCGGCTGGGCCAGGTACACGTGGCCGCTGCGGATCAGCTCGCGCATGTGGCGGTAGAAGAACGTCAGCAGCAGCGTGGCGATGTGGTGGCCGTCGGAGTCGGCGTCCATCAGCAGGATAACCTTGGCGTAGCGCAGGTTCTCGAGGTTTACGTCCTTGCCGACGCCGCAGCCGAGCACCTTGACGATGTTGCCGAGCTCCTCGTTCTCCAGCACCTTTGCCAGGCTGGCCTGCTCGGTGTTCAGCACCTTGCCGCGCAGCGGCAGGATCGCCTGCGTCTTGCGGTTGCGGCCCATCTTGGCCGAGCCGCCTGCGGAGTCGCCCTCGACGATGAACAGCTCGCACTTGGCCGCGTCGCGCTCGGAGCAGTCGGCCAGCTTGCCCGGCAGGCCGAGGCGGACCCCGCCGGGCCCCTTGCGCGAGACCTGCTGGCTGGCCGCGCGTGAGGCCGCCCGGGCGCGCGCCGACGCGATCACGCGGGCGACGATCGCCTCGGCGGTGCTGCGGTTCTCGTGCAGCCACTGCTCGAGCGCCGCCCGGATCGCGCCCTCGACCTGGCCCGCGACCTCCGGGTTGTTGAGGCGGTTCTTGGTCTGGCTCTGGAACTGGGGCTCGAGCACGTAGGTGCTGAGGATCGCGACCATGCCCTCGCGGATGTCGTCGAGGCCGATGCTGAGGCCCTTGGGCTCGAGCTTGTGCGTCTGCATGTACGCGCGGATGCCCTTGCCGAGCGCCGCCCGCAGGCCCTGCTCGTGGGTGCCGCCGTCGGGCGTCGGCACGCCGTTGACGAACGAGTACATCGCGTCGTCGGTGCCCTCGGTCCACACGAACGCGACCTCGAGCTTCGGCTCGTCCGCGCGATCGAGGTAGAAGATGCCCGGGTGGATCGCCGGCTTGGCGCGCACCTCGACCAGGCGCTTCAGGTACTCGGAGATGCCGTCGGCGTGGTGGAAGGTCTCGGTCTTACCCGCCGCCTCGTCGACGAACGTGATCTTGAGCCCCTTGTGCAGGTAGCTCTTGGCCTCGAGGCGGTCGCGGATCACGACCGCGTCGAAGGCGGTGGCCTTGCCGAAGATCTGCGGATCGGGCCGCAGATACACCGTTGTGCCCGATCCGCGGGCGTTGCCGAGCTTGCGCAGCTTGCCGTCGACGACCCCGCGTTCGAACCCGATCTCCCACATCGTGCCGTCGCGCCAGACCTTGGCGACGAGCTGCTCGGACAGCGCGTTGGCGACCGCCGCGCCGACGCCGTGGAGGCCGCCGGAGTGCTTGTAGCTCTGGCCGTCGAACTTGCCGCCGGCCCCGAGCTTGGTAAACACCGCGACGATCGCGGGCACCTTGAGCTGCGGGTGGAGGTCGACCGGGATGCTGCGGCCGTTGTCGGTCACGCTGGCGCCCTTGCCGTCCTTGTCGAGCTTGACCTCGATCTGGGTCGCGTGGCCGTTGATGACCTCGTCGACCGCGTTGTCGAGGATCTCCCACAGCAAGTGGTGCAGGCCTTCCTTGCTGACGCCGCCGATGTACATGCCCGGGCGCTTGCGGACGTGGTCCACGCCCTCGAGCACCTGGATCGCCGACGCGTCGTAACTGGTTGCCTTGGCCATCGCTTACGTCCTCCCCCGCTACGCCTTCTTGGTCTGCTTCTTCGCCTTGTCGGCCTCGGCCGCCTCGAGGTCGGGCAGCGTCGGCTCGGGCAGGACGACCCGCTTGACCGCCCCGCGCTTCCACAGCTCGGCCCCCTTGCCGCCGCGCGCCGTCGCCTTGACCGCGCGGGGGCCGATCTTCATCGACCCGCCGGTGGCCTTCTCGACCTCGACCGTCGCGCTGCCCGGGAACGCCGCCGCGACCTCGTCGCCGTCGTCGAGCTTGATCAGGATGACGCCCAGACCTGGCCCGGAGAGCAGGCTGACCTCCTGCGCCGTCGAGCACAGCAGCCGCCCCGACCGCGTCAGCGCGCACACCTCGTCCTCGGCGTAGACCTTGAACACCGCGACGAACTCGTCGCCCTCGCGCAGCTTGCCGAACATGCGCCCGCGCGTGGTGCTGACCTCGCGGTGCGGCCACAGCGTGAAGCGCAGCGCCATGCCGGTGCGCGTCACCGCCAGCATGTGCGGGTACGGCTCCTCGTACTCCTCGCCGAGCTCGGGCTTCGGCATGCCGAACTCCGGCATCACCCGCGCGTCGGTGCCGACGGCCGCGACCAGGCGCTCGCCGTCCTTGAACTTGAACAGCTGCTGCACCGGCGTGCCGTGGCCGGTCGACTGCGGCACGTCGTTGATCCGCACGTTGTAGGCCGAGCCCTTGTTGGTCAGCAGGATCACCGACTCGGTCGTGCTGCCGCCGACCAGCGCCAGCGCCTCGTCGCCCTCGCGCATGCGCGTGCTGGCGAGGTTGATCGTCCGCTGGCGCTTGATCCACCCGTCGCGGGTGACCAGCACGATCGCGTCCTCCTTGACGATGAAGCTCTCGGCCGTGAACTCCTCGGTCACGTCCTCGTCGGAGATCTTGGTGCGACGCGGCTCGGCGAACTCCTCGGCCAGCGCCCTGAGCTCGCCCTCGATCTCGGCCCACAGCTTCTCCGGGCTCTTGAGGATCGCCTCGATCTTGCGCGCCGCCTTGCGCTTCTCCTCGAGCTCCTCGCGGATCTTCAGGATCTCGAGCTTGGCCAGGCGATAGAGCCGCGTCTCGAGGATCGCGTCGGCCTGGATGTCGTCGAGCTGGAACGCCTTCATCAGCTTCTGCGCCGCGTCGGCGCGGCCGTCGCTGCGGCGGATGATCTTGATCGCCTCGTCGAGCGCGTCGAAGATCTTCTCGAAGCCCTCGAGGATGTGGATCCGCTCGCGCAGCTTGCGGAGGTCGTACTCGAAGCGGCGGCGGACCGTCTCCTGGCGGTACAGCAGGAACTGCTCGAGGATCGCCGCCAGCCCCAGGCGATCGGGGCGGCCGACGTCGCTGCCGGCGATCGGCACCAGGCAGGTGAAGTCGTACTTCACCGTGACCTGCAAGCGCGTGTGCTTGAACAGGTACGCCATGATGAGCTCGGGCTCGGCGCCGGTCTTGCGGTTCAGCTCGAGCTCGATGTGGACGTCGCGCGTGCTCAGGTCCTGCACGCCGACCAGCTGCGGCAGCTTCTTGGCGGCGATGATGTCGCCGATCTCCTCCACCAGCGCCGACTTCTCGATCCCGTACGGCACCGAGGTGATGACGATGAACGTGGACTTGTCCTCCTCGCGGACCTTCCACTCGCCCTGCAGCTTGCACGAGCCCTTGCCGTCCTCGTACAGCCCGGCCAGCTCCTTGCGGGTGGCGACCAGGCGGCCGCCGGTCGGGAAGTCGGGGCCCTTGATCGCCTTGAGCGCGTCCTTGAGCGCCGCCTTGCGCCGCTTCTCCCGCGCGGCCTCGTCCTCGCGCGCCGGCGGCAGGTGGGGGATGAGCGCGATCGCGGCGCGCACCACCTCGCCGAGGTTGTGCGGCGGCACGTTGGTCGCCATGCCGACGGCGATGCCCGTGCTGCCGTTGACGAGCAGGTGCGGGAACCGGGCCGGCAGCGTGATCGGCTCCTTGCCGGTGCCGTCGTAGGTCGGCCGGAATTCGACTGTCTCTCGGGTCAGCTCGGACAGCAGCTCGGACGCGACCTTGGTCAGCCGCGCCTCCGTGTAGCGGTAGGCCGCGGGCGAGTCGCCGTCGATCGAGCCGAAGTTGCCCATGCCGTCGACCAGCGGCGCGCGCATCACCCAGTCCTGCGCCAGGCGGACCATCGCCTCGTAGACCGCCGTGTCGCCGTGCGGGTGGTACTTGCCGATCACGTCGCCGACGACCTTCGCGCTCTTGCGGTGGCGGGCGTCGTGCGTGAGGCCGAGGTCGGCGAACATCGTGTAGATGATGCGCCGCTGCACCGGCTTGAGCCCGTCGCGGACATCGGGCAGCGCGCGCGCCGTGATCACGCTGAGCGCGTAGTTGAGGTACTTGCGCCGCGCCTCCTCGGCGAGGTCACCCGGCGTGATCGGCAGCGGGCCGCCGCCCTCGTCGTCGTCGTGCGTGCGCACCACCTTGCGGCGGCCACGGCTGGAGGGCCCTTCTTCGTCAGACGTCCGGACAGTCATCCTGCGCTCCCGAGGTTGGCCGCGCGGAAAACTGCTCCTGCGCGGCCTGCGATGCCTGTCTTGCCCGCTTCCGGGCCTCCCAGGCGCGGCCGAAGGTTACCCGTGGGGCGATCCGCGTCAAGTTCCCCGGCCCGCGTCCTTCGGCGCCACCCGCGGCCGATCGGGCCTGGGCGAGGCCCCTCCGGTGTGTCATAAGTGCAATTCGCTTGAACCAGGTCGCGACCAACGTTCGCTGGCATCACGCCACCATCGGCCCCGAGGAGCGCGCACGGCGGCTCGGCCAGCGCGGCGTCGTCGTCTGGCTCACCGGCCTCTCGGGCGCCGGCAAGAGCACGATCGCCGCGCGGGTCGACGCCCTGCTCCACGCCCGCGGCCACCACAGCTACATCCTCGACGGCGACAACCTCCGCTTCGGCCTGTGCCGAGATCTCGGCTTCTCGCCGGAGGATCGGGCCGAAAACGTGCGGCGCCTCGGCGAGGCCGCGCGCCTCCTGCAGGACGCCGGCCTCATCGTCCTCGTGGCCGCGATCAGCCCCTACCGCGAAGATCGGGCCCGCGTGCGCGAGCGCTTGCCCCCCGGCGGCTTCCTCGAGGTGTTCGTCGACGCCCCGCTCGCGGTCTGTGAGTCTCGAGATCCCAAGGGCCTCTACCGCCGCGCGCGCGCCGGCGAGATCGCCGGCTTCAGCGGCATCGACGCCCCCTACGAGCCGCCGGAAGCGCCGGATCTGCGTCTGACCTTGGTTCCTCACGCTCCTGGCGGCGCGCCTTCTTCTGCCGCGGCATCTCTCGCCGCGACTCCTGCCGGCGCGACCGCGACTTCGACCTCGCCGACGATCGACGTCACGGCGGACGCCAGCGACGGCGCGTCGATCCTCCGGGATCGCAGCGTCGCTGCCGGCGCCACGGCGGACGACCACGCGGCGGCGATCGTCGGGTTGCTCGCGGCTCGCGGCCTGCTCACGCCGCCTGCGGCCACTTGAGCCCGGCCGCGGGCCGTGTTTGCGGCCGCGGCGACATCGCGCGCAAACGCACGCATCAGCCTCGTCGCACGCGCGTGACGACGCCGAGGGTCGGCTCCGTGCGTGACGGGGCTCCGCTGAAATCCGGCTTCCCCCCTGTTGCGCGTCACGGGTGAGCCCCATACTCTCCCCCGCGAATGAGTAAGGACGATCTAATCGAGTTTGAGGGAACCGTCACCGAGGTTCTCACAGGCGGTTTGTTCAAGGTGGAGATCGATCCGGACCACCACGTCCTCGCCCACCTCGCCGGCAAGATGCGGCGCTTCCGCATCAAGGTCGTGCTCGGCGACCGCGTCACCGTCGGCGTGACGCCTTACGATCCGACGCGCGGCCGCATCGTGTATCGCGCGCGTTGATCGGCGACGATCGCAGCTGTCCTTCAGGACAGCCACACGCACGCGAGCGCGGCGCCGATGGTGGGTGAGACAGTCGTGAGACGGTGATGATCCGAGCGGACGAAGCGGCGCTTCGTTACGCTCGCTCCACATGCGCGAGCCCGGGCGCGGTTGCCGGCCCCCGGGATCGGTGGTAACTGGAAAATATGGATTGGCCCGGACGCGGCGGACTACGGGTGGGTTTGGTGGCGATCCTGGCGGGCGTTGTCGCGCCGATGTCGGGGTGTTCGAACGACACCGGACAGACCCCCGACACCCACGCCACCGGCACGTTCACCGGCGACAGCGACGGCACCGACGGCACCTCGACCGGGAGCACCGAGCCGACCACCGGCACCGAGCCGACCACCGGCCCCGTCCTGCAGTGCGGCAACGGTGAGGTCGACGCCGGCGAGACCTGCGACGACGGCAACCTCGATAACTCCGACGCCTGCCTCAACAGTTGCGTGCTCGCGACCTGCGGCGACGGCTTCGTCCAGCTCGGCGCCGAGGCCTGCGACGACGGCAACTCCGACAACTCCGACACGTGCACCGCGCTGTGCCAGGAGGCGGTGTGCGGCGACGGCTTCGTCCAGCTCGGCGTCGAGGCCTGCGACGACGGCAACTCGCAGGACGACGACGGCTGCACGACCGCCTGCGAGGTGGGCGCCGTCAATCTGTGCGGCAACGGCCAGCTCGACGACGGCGAGACCTGCGACGACGGCAACACGCTCGACGACGACAACTGCCTGTCGACCTGCGTCCCCTACTCCTGCGGCGACGGCTTCACCCACGCCGTGTTCGAGGAGTGCGACGACGCCGACGAGGACGTCGATGACGAGTGCGTCGAGTGCATCGCCGCCTACTGCGGCGACGGCTACACGTGGACGGGCATGGAGGCCTGCGACGACGGCAACCTCGACAACGCCGACGACTGCCTCGTCACCTGCGAGCAGGCCAGCTGCGGCGACGGCTACGTCCACAACACCGACGAGGTCTGCGACGACGGCGTCAACGACGGCAGCTACGGCGGCTGCGCCCCCGGCTGCGCCGCGCTCGGGCCCCACTGCGGCGACGGCGTGCTGACGATGGGCGTCGAGACCTGCGACGACGGCAACGTCGTCGCCGGCGACGGCTGCGACGACCACTGTCAAAAGGAGCTGCCGCCCGAGTGCCTCGGCTACGTCTCCTTCGCCGAGCCCGACCGCGCCGCCAGCTTCAACGACGGCCCCGGCAAGGTCACCAAGTGCGACGAGCAGCTCCTCGGCAAGTGGTACCGCCTCGAGGCCCCCGCCGGCACGATGATGCCGACCGCTCCGCTCGCGAAATTCGACTGCGGCACCGACGCGCCCGGCTGGATGGTCGGCGCGCATCCCCTCGTCGACGAAGGCATCGTCGATCGCCAGGTCTGCTTCGTCTGGGAGAGCGACTGCGAGTGGGAGACCTCGATCCAGGTGCGGAACTGCGGCGACTACTACGTCTACAACTTCGCCGACCCGCCCGAGGAGTGCCTCCGCTACTGCGCGACGCAGTGAGCGCGATTCTGCTCCCGCGTCCCACAGCGCCCCACCGGGGCAATTTCTGCCGGCTTTGCGCCTCGGTCTCGGTTGACCCCGACGCCCGCAATAAGTTGTACGCTGGTCGCGGAGACGCGCGATGCACCTGACCCCCGAGCAGGAGTGGATCCTCGTCGCGTGCGGCCTGATCGCCCACGCTGACGGCGAGCTCAAACCCGGCGAGCGCGACCTGATCCTGCAGATGCTCGACGATCACCTCGACGAACGCGAGAGCCGGCGCTATTTCGATATGCTCGGCGACCTCGACGCGCTCCACCGCACCTTCGAGGATCTGCCGCCGCCGCTGCCCGCCTTCACCGAGACCACGCTCGAGCGCGCCTGGGCCATGGCCCTCGCCGACGGAGAGGCGAGCGCCGCCGAGGTCGCGGTCATGGAGAAGATCGCCGCGCAGCTCGGCGTCACGCCCAACGAGCTGGCGCGCTGGCGCCGGCAATGGACCGAGCAGGCCGCCGATCTCGGCGAGCACATCGCCGCCTTCGCCGCCGTGATGATCCACCACGACGGCGTGCTCGACCCCGACGAGATCGATCAGTACCGCGCCCTCCTCGACCGCCAGCCGCTCACGCCCGGGCGCCGCGACGAGCTCGCGCGCGAGTACCTGGCCCGGCCTCCGCAGCTCGACCACGTCGGCGCCCGCCTCGCAGCCCTCCCGCGCGAGCGCCGCTACGCCGTCCTCCGCGCGATCGGTCCGCTCGTGTCCGCCTCGAGTCAGCCCGATCTCGGCCGCGACTTCTTCCTCGAGCTGGCCACGTTCGCCGCCGTCCCGCGCGACCAGGCGCTGCGGCTGTTGTTCACCTGAGTCGGCCGCCGCAACTTGCCCGGGCGTCACGGCGCGGGGACACTGTGGACATGCCGGATCACGAGCCCAGCGCCCCGTCCGCGTCCGACACCTTGCTGTGGCCGATCGACCGCGTGCTCTTGCTCGGCTTCGCCCCCGCCGGCCTGGCCACCGCCGCCACCCTGGTGGTCCTCGGCCTGCTCCATCGGACATGTCCCGATGCACACGAGGCTCTCGTGACCGCCCTGTTCGTCGGCCAGGGCGCGCTGTGGCTGGTGTTCGCCCCGGTCTACCTGCTCGGCTGGGTCCACCACCACCCGCGCCGCGCCGTCGCCGAGACCGGCTGGCTCGGCTCGGCCGCCCTCGCCGCGCTGATGTGGCTGCTCAACATTTTGATCTTCGCCGCCCTCATGGCCGCCTTCGGCTGGGGCGAGCGTGTCCCCTGGGCCATGCTCTGAAGCTCCTGTCCGCAAGGACAGGCTAAGACAGCCCGCGCGGCACGGCCTGCGCCGGCTCAGCGCGTCACGCTGAGCTTGCTGCGGGCCGCGTGGTGCGTCAGCGCCAGCTCGCACAGCTGGCCGATCAGCTCGGCGTACGGCACGCCCGCCCGTTCGATCAGCTTCGGGTACATGCTGATCGTCGTGAAGCCCGGCATCGTGTTGATCTCGTTGAGGTAGGGCTGGAGCGTCGCGCGGTCGACCAGGAAGTCGATGCGGGCCAGGCCCTTGCAGCCGGCGACCCGGAACGCGCGCAGCGCCAGGTCCTGCAGGCGCTGGGCGACGGCGTCGGGCAGGACCGCGGGGATCTGCAGGGACGCCGCGTCCTTGAGGTACTTGTTCTCGTAGTCGTACCACTCGCCCGAGGGCAGCCCGATCTCGCCGGGCGCGCTGACGAGCGTGTGCGCGTCGCCGTTGCCGAGCACTGCCAGCTCGATCTCGCGGGCGTCGATCCCCTTCTCCACCACCAGCTTGTCGTCGTAGCGGGCCGCCAGCGTCAGCGCGCGCCACAGCCCGGCCTCCTCGTCGACCCGGCTGATCCCGACCGAGCTGCCCTGGTTGGCCGGCTTGACGAAGCACGGGAACCCGATCTCCTCGACGATCGCGTCGCAGATCTCCTGCCGCTGCCCCGCCGTCCCGAGCCCGTGGGCGTCGACCTCGAGCCACGGCACGATCGGGATCGCCGGCGACTGCGTCCCGAGCACGTGCTTGAGCAGCGCCTTGTCCATGCACAGCGCCGACGCCAGCACCCCCGAACCGACGTAGGGCAGCCCGAGCACCTCGAGCAGCCCCTGGAACGTCCCGTCCTCGCCGTAGGGCCCGTGCAGCACCGGGAACACCAGATCGGGCGCCAGCTTGCGCACGTCCGACACCGGCTCGCCGCTCTCGATCACCGCCTCGAGCGACCCATCGGTCGGGCCGGTGTACCAGCCGCCGTCGCGGCGGATCCCGAGGAGGACCGGCGTGAACTGCTGGTGGTCGATGGCCTTGAGGATCTCGGTCGCGCTGCGGAGCGAGATCTCGTGCTCCGAGCTGCGACCGCCGAACACGATGAGGAGACGTCGGGCTGGCATGGGCGGGTGGACGCTACCACCGCGCGTGCGGTGGCGAAACGGCGGCGTGGGACGGACGCGCCGGCCCGGGCGCCGCATTCCCGGGATCACCGGCCGCGCCCGCCGTCCGATCTCCTGGCCGCCCGCCCCTCGCTCGAGCGCTGGAGCGGACCCGGGCGCAGCCCACCCTCGGGGCGGAGCCGGGTCGTCTCGACCATCACCTGTCGCCTCGAACAGGTCTCATCGCACCTGTCCAATCGGACCTGTCACAATGAACCTGTGTCATTCACCAGGAATCAAGGCACATGTCGGAGCGGTCAGCCGGCGTCGAGGTGGGCGAGCAGCGCCAGGACGATGCGGTCCTGCAGCCGGCGGCTGCGCGTCATCGCCAGGTTCTTGCCGTTGATCAGCACGCTGAAGCCGAGCGCGCGACGGCCGTCGGGCGTCGCCGCGATCCCGGACAGCGCGCTCACCCCCCCGATCGTCCCAGTCTTCCCGCGCACGCGTCCGCGACCGGCGGGCATCCGCAGGCGCAGCGTGCCCTCGCCGCCGGCCCCGGCCAGCGCCGGCACGATCGCCGCGGCCGCGGCCCCCTCGTCGCGGGCCAGCGCCAGCACGCGGACCAGCCCGCGCGCGCTGACCCGCCCGCGCAGGCTCAGGCCCGAGCCGTTCTCCGGCTGCAGCTCGCGCGGGTCGTTGCCGGCCGCGCGCCAGAACGCCATCAGCGCCGCGCGCCCGTTGTCCCACGAACCTGGCTCTCCGGACATCCGACGCCCGAGCGTGCGCAGCACCTGCTCGCTCGTGAAGTTGTTCGAGTACTTGAGCGCGCTGGCCAGGATCTGCGACAGCGGCGGCGACACCTGCGTCGCCACCTCGCGGGCGTGGGCCGACGCCGCCCCGCGCTCGACCGGCAGCAGCGGCCCCCCGAGCTCCTGCACCACCGCCGCGAACGCCTCGCCGGTGAACCGTCCGGGGTCGCAGATCCGGCGGCGCACCGTCGTCGCGCGTCGCGGTGCCGCGCCGGTCACCGTCAGCGTCGTCCGCCCGTCCTCGCACGTGCTCGTCACCTCGAGCTCGCGCCCGCGGCGGGCCTTGGCCCGGCTCACCACCGTCACGTGCCCGCTCGCCGGCGTCACCTCGACGTTCACCGCCGTGCCGTCGGCGCGGACCGTCGTCTCGACCGTGTTGAAGCTCAGCGACAGCGCCCCGCTCGGCGCCAGGTAGCTCGGCCCCGGCCCCGGCGGCTCCTCGTACCCCGGGCCGAAGCGCTCCGGCGAAAACGCTCGCTCGTCGATCACGATCCGCCGCACCCCCGCCAGCGCCCCGGCGGCCAGCGCCTTGCTGGCCAGCGCGTGCAGCCCCTGGATCTGCAGGCTCGGATCGCCGTCGCCGATCAGCACCAGCGCGTCGCCGTCGCGGACCAGCCGCGTCTCGAAGCGATAGTCGGGCCCGAGCAGCTCGAGCGCCGCGACCGCCGTCAACACCTTCTGGTTCGACGCCGGGTTCAGCCGCGCCGTCCCATTCTGGTCGAAGAGCCATGTCCCTTCGTCCAGGTCGGCCACATGGACCGCCACCCCTGAGCCCGCCCGGCGGACCAGGTCCGCCAGCTTGCGGCGCAGCGCCGCGTCCTGGCCCGGGTCGGCCGCCCACTCGCGCGCCTGCGCGCGCTGCGACACCTCGGCCAGGCGCGCCGCCACCCGCTGGGGCCAGGTCTGCGCCGCGAACGGCGCGCGCGCGCGCGGGGCCACCACCGGCGCGTCCGGCTCGACCACCCCACGGATCGACTGCGGCACCGGCTCCTGCCCGTGCGGACGCGGACCTGCCGTCGCCAGGCCCGCGTAGGCGGTGATCAGGGCGAGGGCGAAGCTTGCGAGCTGGGGGAAGGAGCGGGTCACGGCAGGTATCCCACCATGGCGCACCTGCCCCCCTGGGCTCAAGAATTCGGAATTTCCCGCCGCGCCCGGCTCATGCGCAGCCGCGAAGTCGACCGGAACCGCAGCACAACGCCGTTCCCGCGAGCTCTCCACTCGAACGGACCGGCCCGCGCGCGACGGCGGTTCGGACAACGCCGGCCGCTCGCACCGAACGGCCGACCCGCAATCCGCGCGGATTCGCGCAACCTGCCCATTCGGACAGGCTACGCCCCACCGACTAGCCCTTGTCGGTCTTCTTCTTCGTCTTCGCCTTCTTGCTGCCGGACTCGGCCTGGGCCTGCTGCTTGTTGGCCGCGCGGGTCGCCTTGACCTCGGCCGCCTTGCGCTTGAGGCGGGCGATCAGCTTGTTCCGGCTCCGGCGCTGGCGCATCTTCGGCGTGTGGCGGTTATCTCCGTATCCCATGGCGGCAAGGACCCCTTGTAGTGGCGGCGAAATTGGTGTGCGGGCCCGCAGAACGCCGCTGAGCGGGCCCGTAGCCGGCGTCGAGGCCGGCGCTTTGGAGGCGGCGTAGAATGCGTGAGCCGCCCCGCAGGGTCAAGCGCTGATTTCCGCCGCCCCCTCCCCGACCGCCACCGCGTCCCGTTCCCCCGCGCCCGGACCCCTTCCCCCGCGCACCGGGCCTGCTAATGTCCGCGCCCCATGCTCGACATTCACGTCCTCCGCGAAGACAGCGCCCGGATCGCCCAGAACCTGCGCGACCGCCACGCGCGCGTGTTCGAGGACCTCGCTCCCGGCAGCGCCGCCGATCCCGCGGGCGCCGACTGGGCCGCGCAGACGGTCGCCCGCCTCGTCGACCTCGACGCCGCCTACCTCGGCCTCCTGCGCCGCCAGGACGAGCTCCGGCAGCAACAGAACCAGACCAGCGCCGCCATGAAGTCGGTCGGTTCGCTGCCCAAGGAGCAGCAGGCGGCCGAACGGGCCCGCCTCATCGAACAGGGCAAACAGCTGCGGACCGACGAGAGATCTCTCGTCGACCAGACCGAGGCCGCCCTGCGCGCCCGTGACGAAGCCTGGGCCCGCGTCCCCAACCTCACCCACCCCGACACCCCGCGCGGCCGCACCGACGACGACCACCGCGAGCTGCGTCGCGTCGGCACCCCGCGCGACTTCGCGGCCGAGGGCGTCACCCCGCGCGACCACCTCGCCATCGCCGAGTCGCTCGAGCTGGTCGACTTCGACGCCGGGGCCAAGGTCGCCGGCCAAAAGTTCTACTACCTCAAGCACGAGGCCGTGCTCCTCGACCTCGCCCTGCAGCACTTCGCGCTCGCCGTCGCCGCCCGCCACGGCTTCACCCTGCACACCACCCCCGACCTCGCGCGCGACGAGATCCTGCGCGGCCTCGGCTTCCAGCCGCGCGGCGAGTCGACCCAGGTCTACAGCGTCGCCGACAGCGACCTCTGCCTGGTCGGCACCGCCGAGATCACGCTCGGCGGCATGCTCGCCGACGCCATCCTCGAGGAGGAGCAGCTCCCGCTGCTGCTCGCCGGCCTGTCGCACTGCTTCCGCACCGAGGCGGGCAGCGCGGGCCAGGAGTCGAAGGGCCTCTACCGCGTGCATCAGTTCACCAAGGTCGAGCTGTTCGCCTTCACCACCCCAGAGCAGAGCGAGGCCATGCACGAGCGCCTGCTCGCCATCGAGGAGGAGATCTTCCAGGCCCTGAAGATCCCCTACCGCGTCCTCGACATCGCCAGCGGCGACCTCGGCGGCCCCGCCTATCGCAAGTACGACCTCGAGGCGTGGATGCCCGGCCGCGGCGCCCACGGCGAGATCACCAGCACCTCGAACTGCACCGACTACCAGGCCCGCCGCCTGCGGATCCGCTACCGCCCGGCCGGCGACGGCAAGCCCAAGCCGCGCCACGTCCACATGCTGAACGGCACCGCCGTCGCCACCTCGCGCGCCCTCGTCGCCATCCTCGAGAACTACCAGCAGGCCGACGGCACCGTCGCCGTGCCCGAGGTCCTGCAGCCGCTGGTCGGCAAGCCCGTGATCGGCCCGCGCCGTCGCGCCTGAACTTTCTGACAGGTCCTCTCCGACAGGTCCTTTCCGCCAGGTCTCTCGCAACAGGTCCCCCGCGCCATGTCCGCAACGCCACCTCCCGCACCGCGCGTGCTGTCGGGCATCCAGCCCTCCGGCGCGCTCCACATCGGCAACTACTTCGGCGCGATCGTCCAGCACATCGCCCTGCAGGACCGCTACCCGGGCCAGGCGTACTACTTCATCGCCGACTACCACGCGCTCACCACCCTGCGCGACCCGGCCAGGCTGCGCGAGAACGTGTTCGAGGCGGCGGTCACCTACCTCTCGCTCGGCCTCGACCCGGCCAGGTCGCTGCTGTTCCGCCAGAGCGACATCCCCGAGGTCCACGAGCTCGCCTGGCTGCTCGCGTGCGTCACCGGCTTGGGCCTGATGGAGCGCGCCACCAGCTACAAGGACAAGATCGCCCAGGGCATCAAGCCGAGCGCCGGCCTGTTCAACTACCCGCTGCTGATGGCCGCCGACATCCTGATCTACGACGGCACGCTCGTCCCCGTCGGCAAGGATCAGCTGCAGCACGTCGAGTTCGCCCAGGACATGGCGACCTACCTCAACGAGGCCTACGCGGCCGGCGGCCCGCCGCTGCTCGTGCGGCCGGAGGCGCTCCTCGGCACGGCGCCGATCGTCCCCGGCTCCGACGGCCGCAAGATGTCCAAGAGCTACGGCAACCTCATCCCGCTGTTCGAGTCGGGCAAGAAGCTGCGCAAGCTGGTCGGCCAGATCGTCACCGACTCGACCCCGCTCGGCCAGCCGCTCCACCCCGACACCTGCAACGTGTACGCCCTGCTCAAGCTGTTCGCCGACGAGGCCGAGCAGGCGCAGATCGCCGGGTGGTACCGCGCCGGCGCGCGCGACGGCCAGCCGTTCGGCTACGGCCACGCCAAGGTGCTGCTCGCCGACAAGATCGACGCCCACTTCGCGCCCGCCCGCGCCCGCCGCGAGCACCTGCTGCAGCACCCCGACGAGGTCGAGGCCGTCCTGCGCGACTCGGCCGCCCGCGCCCGCCCGCTCGCCCGCGCCACCATCGACCGCTGCCGCCGCGCCGTCGGCCTCGCCTGAGCGCACGGCCGACGACCGGACCGTCGACCTCGCCTCGAGTCCGCGGCCCGTCGTCCGCCTCCCCTCGCCCGCGCCGCCGACGACCGCTGCGGCGCCCTCGGCCTCACCGGCGCACGCGACCCATCGTCTCGCCCCGGTACCCGGCTCGGCTCGCCGGACGGGTGCGCCTCTGCCAGACTCGCCGCGGCATGAGCTTCGAGCTCCGCAGCCTGCGCGGCGTCGGCGTCGAAGCGCTCACGCGCCTCGCCGAGGCCATCTTCGGCCGCGGCGACCGGGCGCCGGGGTGGTTCGCCCGCAAGCTCGCGCGCGAGGGCGTCGACCTCGACCTCTCGGTCCTGGCCGTCGCCGCCGGCGCTCCAGGACATGTCCCCGAGGACATGCTCTTTGGGTACTTACTCATCGGCCAGGACGCCGGCGACGTCCTGGCCCACTCGGCCGGCCTCGGCGTGATCGCGGCGCGGCGCGGCGGCGGCCTCGGACGGGCGCTCGTCGAGGCCGCCGCCGCGCGCCTCGCCTCGCGCGGCTGCGAGGCCTTGCGCGTGCTCGCCGAGCCCGAGCGCGAGGGCTTCTACGCCCGCCTCGGCCTCCGCGTGTCCGCTCGCCGCCTCACGCTCCTGGCGCATGGGACAGCCTCGATCTCGCAGGGCCACCTCGACCGTGAGCTCGCCGACCACGCCAAACAGCCGTGGTCCCCGGCCCCCACGCCGAGCGACGCGCTCGAGGTTTGCGCCTGGCGTGCGGGCGCGTGGGCTCGCACACCCCCCGCGGACGCGGCCACGCTGGAGCCGATGCCCGGCGTCTGGGCTCACGTCTCGCGCGAAGGTCGAGCGCTGCTGGTGCAGCGCCTGCTCGTCGCGCCCACCCTCGATCCGCTGACTGCGGTCGCGGCCCTGCTCGCGCGCACGCCCACGGGCATGCCGCTGCTCCTGTACGGACTCGACCCGGTGAGTTCGATCACCGCCGCGTTGCTGCGCCGCGACCTCGTCGACGTCGACGGCGACCCGCACACGCCGGTGCAGCGCCGCCGCGAGTTCCACGTCGCGCAGCGGTTCGCCGCCATGGATCTGCCGCTCGCACGGCGTCTGGACAACGTCCGCGGCTGCGATGGATGATGCGCGCGGACCGTTCCGGAGCTGCACAGTGACTCTCGCGCATAACCTCGCTACATCCGCCGCCTTCGTCCTCACCACCATGCTCGCCCTCACCGCCTGTCGCGGCGACGACCCTGCCGGCTCGGCGACCGACACCGAGTCGCCGACGTCGAGCTCCGGGGACACCACGACCGGGACGACCACCACCCCGACCACGAGCACCACCGAGCCCGGCACCACCGGCGACGAGAGCACCACCGACGACACGCCGACCACCACCAACATGTCGGCAGGCTTCATCACCACCCAGACGACCGCCGACACCACCGGCCCGGGCATGCCGCAGCAGAACGGTGGCATGTGCACGAGCGACGACGACTGCGTGTCGATGAACTGCTACACGAGCCCGCTGTTCCCCGACGGCGGCATCTGCTCGGAGTGCAACGAGGACTCCGACTGCGTCGAGGCGGGCACCGGCATCTCCTGCTCGCTCGGCCCGAGCGGGGCCACCTGCGCCGCCGGCGGCTACGGCAACCAGTGCATGTCGCAGGAGGCCTGCCAGGACGGCCTGATCTGCGGGCCCGCCGTCGACATCCCGATCCCCGGCATCATCCCCGACACCTGCGGCGAGTGCGAGTCCTCGGGCGACTGCGACATGGGCATGATCTGCACCCCCGAGCTCGACTTCGCCTCGTTCAGCGGCGCCAAGAAGTGCGTCGCCCCGGGCAGCGTCGAGAACGGCGCCCTGTGCCCGCTCGGCGAGGACGACGCCGACGACGCATGCGCCTCCGGCCAGTGCGCCGAGGTCGACGTCATGGGCTTCTTGACCCTCGGCGTGTGCGGCGAGTGCAAGACCGACGCCGACTGCATGAACGGCACCTGCACGCCCGGCTCGATCGGCCAGGGCGGCGTCGCGGGCAGCGTCTGCCAGTGACCCGCGGCCGCTGAGCCCCCCGAGGCCCGCTGGCGCCCGCGGGCCTCTCTCGCGCCCGCGACGGCCCTGTCCATTCGTACATGTCCCCATGACCATGCAGCGAGCGGCGCCCACGCCGCGGCCGCTGCAGCCTCACCAGCAGGGCCTAGCTGTACCCGTCACCGCTCGGCCCGCGACAGCCACTCGCGCCGGCTCTTGCTGCCCGGCTGGAACGCCACGCCCGCGGCTGCCTCTTCGAACATGCTCCATGCGCCCTGTGCGAAGAGCCCTGCCCCGACGAGCATGCTCGCGAGGACAGCCGCCACCACCAGCCCGCCCCGGCGCGGCCGCGGCTGCGCCGGCTCGCCGGCCGCGGGCGTCAGCGCGGCCAGCAGCGGGCGCAGGCAGGCCCACGCCACCAGCGCCGTCCCGAGCGCGGCCGCGGCCGCCATCGCCCGGACCAGCACGTTGCTGTTCTCGAGCACCGCCGTGAACAGCCACCAGCGCGCCGGCAGCCCGCCGGTCGGCGGCGCCCCGGCCAGCGCGAGCGCGCAGATCGCCAGCGAGATCGCCAGGACCGGGCTGCGCCGGACCGCGCCCGCCAGGTCGACCAGCCCGCGGCCGGCGTGGACCGAGCCGGCCGCCGCCATCGCCGCGCAGGCGGCCAGCACGAACACCGCGTGCCCGGCCACCGCGGCGACCACCGCCGCCTCCGCCGCGGCGTGGCCCCACGCGTAGTGGTCCGCCACCTCGAGCCCGCCCGCGCGCAGCCCCGCGTGGGCGACGAAGTTCGCCGCCGCGGCGACTGCCAGCAGCGTGAGCCCGACCTGCGCCGCCCCGGCCCACGCCAGCAGGCGCCGCAGATCGGAGGCGCGCGCCGCCCGGACCCCGCACACGACCACTGACAAGCCGCCGAGCACCGCCGCCGCGGTGCCCCAGCCGTACGGCGCATAGACCACGCGCGGGGCGTGCAGCGCCGCCACGAACACCCGGATCAGCGCCGCCACCGCGGCTGTCCGCAAGACCAGCTCGGTCGCCACCCAGCCGCACAGCCCCGCGCGTCCGGCCACCCGCGTGCGTCCGACCAGCAGCGGCACCACCCCCGCGCGCACCAGCAGGCCCGCCAGCACCAACAGCGCGCCCGGGATGAACAGGGCCGCCGGCGCCATGCCCTCGACCGCCGCGTCGCGGGCGTGGGCGATGAGCCCCGCCGGCATCGCCTCCTTCGCCTGCAGCACGTCGACCGCCGCCTGGGCCGTGTGCGCGCCCCAGCGCAGGAACACGGCGCCCACGCGCCCGCCGAGCTCGTACAGCCGCGTCGTCCCGGTCGCCGCGATCACCAGCCCGATCCCGAGCCACAAGATCGCCGCGCCCACGCCCTGTCCCATGAGCCAGGTCCGCGCCGACTCTCGCCCCGCCGCCTCCGCCGCCTCCGCCGTCTCGCCCTCGCGCCCCGCCGCCAGGCACAGCCCGCCGGCCAGCGTCGCCAGCTCGAGCCCGACGATCAGGCTCGCCCAGTCGCCGGCCCGCACCGCCAGCATCGCCCCCGCGCCGGCCAGCAGCAGCATCCCGCGCCCCCACGCCGCGCGCGGCTCGGCGCCGGGTCGCGGATCGGCGAGCACCGCCGCCAGCAGCACCGTCACGATCAGCGCGTCGAACAGCGCCGCCAGGCGATCGACCACGATCGCCCCGCGCGCCTGCAGCTCGCCGATCAGCTCCGGCGCCGTCAGCCCCGCCAGCGCGGCGGCCAGCGCCAGCGCCAGCCCGCCGGCCGGCACCACGCGTCCGAGCGCGACTCGCCCGAGCGCCGCGGGTTGTCCCGCCCGCGCCGCGAGCAGGCTCAGCACGCCCCACAGCCCGACGATCAGCGCCGAAGCGAACGGCACCAGCGCCTCAACCACCGTCCGGCCTCCTCTCGCGCGGCGAACCCAAGCGCGCCGACCAGCCCCGCACGCGCCTCGCGTCCTCTCGCGGCCGTCGCGTCTCAATCACCGCCCGGCCTCCTCTCGCGCGCGCTGGCCTGGGCCGCGCGCAGCCCCGCCAGCGGCGACTCGCAGCGCGTCGGGACCACGTCGGGCAGCAGCACCGGCACGATCCGCGGATCGACCACCACCAGGCAGCGCTGCAGCGCGCTCGCCCCGACCCACGCCTCGCCGGCCTCGGTCAGCCGCCCGAGCACCAGGCCCGGCCGCGCCACCGCGATCGCCAGCGCGAGCGCCAGGATCGCCGTCGACCAGCCGGTGAGGACATGTCCGTCCGACCCTGTCTCTCTGACCATGTCCCCGGCGACATGCTCCTTCGCACCTGTCCCACGGACCATCGCCGATCCGGCCAGCGCCAGCGCCAGCGCCGCCCCGCAGGCGCACCACGGCCCCAGCGCCCCGAGCGTCAGCTCGGCCGGGCGCAGCGCCGCGATCACGACCAGCGCCCCGGCCAGCGCCCCGGCCAGGCCGAACACCGCGCGCACGAGCGGCCCGCCGCGTACCAGCCCCGGCTGCCCGAGCCCGGCGATCGCCGCCAGCAGCAGCGCCCCGCACAGCCCCTCGTGGGCCAGCGTGGTGACCCCGACCGCCGCCAGGCTCCACGCCACCAGCGCGACGCGGGCCGCGCGGCGCTCGGGCTCCGCCTCCGCCCGCGCCGACAACCCGGCGTAGATCGCCCCGATCGTCGCGACTCCGGCCAGCCACGGCGCCGTCACTGCCGCCCCGAGCGGGGCCAGCGGCGCCCACACGCGGATCAGCGCGTCGAGCCCCAGCCAGCGCACCGGCCCGGCCAACAGGCGCGCCGCCCCGCGCGAGGCCACGGCTATCCCTTCGACCAGCCCCGCGTGCAGCGGCCACAGACCGAGCGCCAGCGCCCCCGCCAGCGCCAGCCCCGCCGCCAGCCCCGCCGCCGTCGCCTCCGGCACGCGCACCGTCGCCAGCTCGGCCAGTCCCGCGCTCCACGTGCCGCTGCTGCCCGCGCGGTAGGCCACCGTCAGCCCCGCCCCGGCCAGCAGCACGGCACCTGCCCCGACGGACAGGATCAGCGCCAGCGCCCGGCCGGCGATCCGGCCCTCGGCCTCGCTCGCGCGCGCCGCCAGCAGCCCGAGCACCAGCGCCGGCGTCAGCGCCCAGGCGGCCGCGAGCAGCAGCACGTCGTGCGCCAGCAGCCCGAGCAGCACGGCCCCCTGCAGCGCCAGCAGCCCGGCCAGGCGAGCGCGCCGGCGCGTCTCTTCCTCGAGCACCGCCAGCAGGCCGGCCACTGCCGTCACCACCAGCCCGATCAGCGACAGCGGCCCCGTCGCCAGGCGCAGCGCCACCCCGCGGCCGATCCAGGGCACCTCGATCGCCGGCGCCCCCGCCGAGCCGACCAGCACCGCTACCAGCACGATCGCCGTGGTCGCCAGAGCCACCGTTCGCGCGGCCCGCCGCGGCAGCACGAGGATCGCCAGCGCCGCCGCCCACGGCAGCCCCGCCACCAGCCGCAGGTCGGCCAGCGCGCTCACGGACGGCCTCCGTCGCCAGCCGACTTACCTGCCCCGTCGGGCATGTCCCCTGCGCCAGGACCATCTGCCCCTCCGGGCATGTCCCCTGCGCCAGCCGCGGAGCCACCCGAACCACCTGCCCCTCCGGGCATGTCCCTTACGCCAGCCTCAGGACCACCTGCCCCTCCGGGCATGTCCCCGACGCCAGCCGCGGGTCCACCCGAATCACCTGTCCCTCCGGGCATGTCCGCCGCGCCAGCCACCGCTCCGCCCGCCCCGCCTGCCCCGCCGGGCCTGTCGGAGGCACCAGCTCCGCGCCCCTCACCACCTGCACCTTCGGGCATGTCCGCCGCGCCAGCCGCAGCGCCGCTCACCGCCTCTGCACCACCTGCCTCTTCGAACAGACTCGACGCGCCGGCCGTCTCGCGGGGGGCGGGCGGCTCCCCGCGGGGTGCGGGGCCGCTCCCGCCCTCCTCCGGCTGCGGCGCCTGCCCGCGGACGCTGGTCCCGGCGCTCGCCTCGGCCGCGCCCCGCCGGACCCCTGCCATGGCGGCGTCGAGGCCGCCGAGGTCGACCGGGTGGACCCGCGTCGGCCCGAGCACGATCACGTCGGGGTTGCAGTACACCGAGCCGAGGATCGCCAGCGTCCCCACCACCGCGAGCAGCAGCGGCCCGCGCACGTCGAAGCGCCCCGGCGCGACCGCCAGCCGCTCGTCACCTGGCCACAAGGTCAGGCGCCCGACCAGCCGCTCGCCGAGCCGCAACAGCCGCGGGATCGTCGGCCCGGCCGCCCCGGCCGTGCGCGTGCGGATCTGCGACGGACGCGGAGCGATCCGCGGCGCCACCGCCAGGCCGACCGCGGCCGCCCCGGCCACCAGCGCCGCGCCCACACCTGCCCCGACGATCAGCGCGTCCGGTCGCGGCCCCAGGGCGTACTCGCCCTCGAACATGCGTCCCGCCACGAACAGCGGCCACATCCGCGGCGCCAGCGGCCACAGCCCCGCCACCGCGGCGGCGAGCGCCAGCGCGACCCCGACCCCGAGCAGCAGCGACGGCGCCTCCGCCGGGCTCCAGCCTGGCCCTTCGGTCCTGTCTGCAAGGACATGCCGCAGCCCGACCGCCAGCCCGCCGACGCCGACCAGCGCCAGCGCCGGCGCGACCGCATTGATCCCCGACGACCACGCGCTGAGGTCGTTCCACAGCGCCGCGATCGCGGCCCCCAGCGCCGCCACCAGCCCGACCGCCGCGATCGCCACGATCGCCGCCCGGACCCCCTTCGGCGCCGCCAGACCGACCAGCGCCGCCGCCCACGCCAGCCCCGTGACCCCCAGCAGCTGCGCCGCCGCGATCGGCTCGCCGATCGCGACCGTCGCCGCCGCGATCGCCAGCGTCGTCTGCGTCCCCGCCGCGATCACGCGCCCGCCCGCGTCCGCCCGCGCCGCCTGCAAGCCCGTCCACGCCGCCGCGCCCGCGGCCGCCAGCGTCAGCAGCGCCAGCGCCGTCGGAGCCAGCGCCATGGCCACCTGCGTGCGCAGCAGGATCACCCCCAGGGCGGGCGCCGCCACGCAGGTCGCCACCAGCGCCGGCGCCGGTCCCTCGGCCCACGCGCGCGCCAGCAGCCGCGGCCACGCCAGCAGCCAGGCCAGCGCGGCCGTGCCCGCGGCCGCCGTCGCCACCACCCCGGGCGCGAGCGCGAAGAACGGCCCGCCGATCCGCCCGCGCACCAGCTCCGAGCCGTCCTGCCCGAACGCCGCCCGCTCGATCCGCACCAGGTCGAGGTCGCCGGCGGCCGCCAGCCAGGCCAGCCCGGCGATCGCCAGGCCCGCCCCCGCCAGCCCGATCAGCCATGTCCGATCGGGCATGCTCTCGCGCACATGCTCCTGGGGCCATGCCCTCAAGGCCAGCACCATCGCGCCCAGCCCGATCGCCAGCTGCGCCAGCGTGCCGGCGCTGGCGAGCACCAGCCCGCCGCCGCCGGCGAGGGCGATCCGGGCGCCCGGGCGTCCGCCGCTGCCTGTCCCGAAGGCCATGTTGGCGACGACCCCGAGCACCAGCGCCGTCAGGGCGACCGCCGCCAGCGGCAGCCCGAGCGCGTCGATCTGGAGGACCCAGTCGATCGTCGTCGTGCGGCCGACGCGGAGCCACTCGAGCCGCTGCGCCAGCAGGTCGCGCTGGCTCGCCTGCCACAGCAGCAGGATCGCCAGCACCGCCGCCGCGAGCGCGGCCTGGGCCGTCGCCGCGCTGGCCGCGGCCGCGCCCCAGCGGCGCTCCACGGGCCCGACCAGCCCGACGAGCGCGAGCCCGACCGCGGCCGGGAGCAGCATCGCCGCCAGCGCCCCCATCACGACCCTTCCCGGTCGGGCGCCTGCAGCGTCGCCAGCACCACCGCGTAGGCGCCGGCGAGCGCGAACAGCAGCGCCGCGAGGGCGTGCACGTCGGCGAGCGCCCACGCGCGCGCGGCCCCGACCAGCAGCGACGCCGCGCCGATCAGCATCACCGCCAGCGACAGCGCGCGGCCCCAGCCGTCCCGACGCAGCAGCACCCCCGCGAGCCCGAGCAGCCACAAGCCGCTGGCCAGGTAGTAGGCGTGGGTGATGGGCACGCGCGGTCTTATATCCGATGCCGCGGCGGCCCGGCGCACGCGGCCGCCGCCACAACGATCACGAGCCCGATCCCGAGCAGGCCCGGCGCGCCGGCCAGGGCGCCGGCGAGCCGCGGCAGCTCGCCCCAGTCGCTGCCCGCCGGCAGCTCGCGCCCGGCCCACACGAACTGGCGCGCCCACGTGCCGACCAGCACGAACACCAGGCCCGCCAGCGCCGCCAGGGCCGCGGCGATCCGGCGCGCGCCGAGCGGAGCCGGGCTGTCCGCCGCGTCTGTCGGCGCGTCGGCGCGCCCCGGGCCGCGGACCACGCCCAGCACCAGCGCGGCGGCGCCCACCGCCGCGACCGCGACCAGCGCCAGGCCGGTCGCGGCGTACAGCAGCATCACCCCGGCGAGCGCCGGCGCGAGCAGCAGCAGCGCCGACGCGCTCCCGCGCCACACCGCCGCGCCACCGGCCACCAGCGCGGCCGCGGCGAGCGCCGCGAACACGGCGCTCGTCATGACCCTCGCTTGTAGCTCGGATCGATCTTCATGCACACCCCGCGGTCGCCGAGCACGAAGTTGGGGTCGCGGCGGATCTGCGGGTCGATCTCCTCGACCGACGCCGGCGTCGCGCCGAGCTTGCCGGCGAAGAAGTCGGTCGCGTCGGTGGTGACGAGGTAGACCTGCTGGACCCCGAGCATGCGCGCGCGCCGGAGGATCCCGTCGGCCAGCATCCAGCCGAGGCCCTCGCCGCGGCGCTCGCGGTCGATCGCCAGGTTGAACAGCAGCGCCTGCGCGCCGACCATCCGCAGCGACACGCAACCGACCACCGCGCCCTCGGGCTCGCGGATGATCAGCGTCTCGGTGGTGTCGCCGGGGATCGTCGGCGCCAGCCCGTACGACTGACACAGCGCGTGCACGGCCGGCAGGTCCTCCGGCGTGGCGAACATGACCGCGTCGCCGAGCGCCTTGAGGATCTTGTCGCCGAGCCCGCCGAACGAGCCCGACGTGAGCAGCAGGATCGTGTCGCCGGGTGCGGCCTCGGCGAGCACCGCCTGGGCCAGCTCGTCGACGTCGGTGTGGGCGGTCGCCTCGACGCCGTGGGCCGCGATCGCCTTCGCCAACTGATGTGGGTCGAGGCGCTGGTCGGGTGGGATCTTCTCCGGCCGGAACAGCGGGCCGACGAGCACGCGCGACGCCGCGGCGAAGCTCTCGGCGTAGCCCTCGGTGAACACGGCGCGCCGCGACGACGCCGAGCGCGGCTCGAAGCACACGTAGAGCGAGCCGTTGGGGAAGCGGCGGCGGATCGCCGTGGTCGTGAGGCGCACCGCCGTCGGGTGGTGGGCGAAGTCGGTGACGACGCGGATCCCGCTGGCGATGCCGAGCAGCTCCTGGCGGCGCTTGACGCCGAGGAAGCGGCGCACCGCGTCGTGCAGCGCCGCCACCGACGCGCCCTCCATGCGGGCCACGGCCAGCGCCGCGAGCACGTTGCCGAGGTTGTAGGTGCCGACCAGAGTGGTTTGGAATTCGCCGAGGCTGGCGCCGCGCTCGAACACCTCGAACACCATCATCCCGCGGCCGCGCTTGGGCTCGACGCGGCAGGTGTAGTCGGCCGAGCGCGGGTCGTCGTCGCCGCTGCCGCTGCCGTCGAGCACGCGGTAGGTCGTCACCTTGCAACGGGCCGCGCGCGCCACCTCCATCGCCCCCGCGTCGTCGGCGCAGACCACCAGGTCGCCCTCGGGCGGGATGAGCTCGACGAAGCGGACGAACGCCGCCTTGACCGCGTCGAGGTCGGCGAAGATGTCGGCGTGGTCGAACTCGACGCTGGTGACGATGGCGCGGAACGGCCGGTAGTGGAAGAACTTCGAGCCCTTGTCGAAGAACGCGGTATCGTACTCGTCGCCCTCGAGCACGATCGACGGCCCGCGGCCGAACAGGTAGCCGCGGCCGAGGTTGATCGGCACGCCGCCGACCAGCGCGCTCGGCTGCTGGCCCGCGACCTGCAGCATCCACGTCAGCAGCGAAGACGTCGTCGTCTTGCCGTGCGTCCCGGCGACCACCAGCGGGCGCCGCTCGGGCAGCACCACCTTCTCGAGGAGTGACGGGAAGCTCTCGAGCGCGAGCCCGCGCGCCTGGGCGCCGACGACCTCGACGTGTTCGCGGCCGCACACGTTGCCGACCACCACGAAGTCCGGCTCCCAGTCGAGGTTCTCCGCGGCGAAACCTTCGAAAACCGGAATTTTCGCGGCGGCGAGCTGGGTCGACATCGGCGGGAACAGCTGGGTGTCGGACCCGCGGACGTCGTGCCCGGCCTCCTGCAAAAGCCCCGCGAACGCACCCATACCGGTGCCGCCGATGCCGATGAGGTGGACCTTCAAAGCGGCGGCAAGGATGGACCTCTCCCGCGCGGACGGTCAAGCCGGCGCCTGGGTGCGACCGGACACACGCGCGGGCTGATTGCCTCTGGCGCGCCCCGCGATTCGAGACACAGAAGGTAGAGCGTCGCTGGTCGGCGCGCACTCGGGAGCCGGTGGCGATGCCATGGGAGATCTGACCGTCCATCCTGAGCGCCGTGCCTTCCCGCGCGTGCGCGTCCGCATCGAGTCGCTCGTCTCGACCCCGAACGGGCCGATCCGCGGGCAGACCATGGACCTCTCGGCCGGCGGCGCCTTCGTCACCACCGCCCGCGCCGTCGCCGTGGGCACGCCGGTGCGCCTGACGATGCACCGCGGCGCGGCCAAGAACCCGCTCGTGCTCGACGCCGAGGTCGTGCGGGTCGGCGGCACCCGCGAGGGCCGGTTCGCCGGCCTGGGCCTGCGCTTCGTCGGCCTGTCCCAACTCGAGGCCACGCTGCTGCAGGCCATGCTCGGCAGCGCAGCCTGAGCTATAGATTGCGCCCCATGCTCGACCTCAAGGCCAAGCTCGCCGCCGCGGGCCTCGTCACCCAGGAGCAAGTCGCCGCCGCCGAGCGGAAGAAGGCCGGCAAGCCCGCCGGATCGCCCGCGGGCCGGCCCGCCGCCAAACCGGCCCAGGCCCCCGCCAAGCCCAGGTCCGGCCTCGACGTCGCCGCGCTCAAGAAGGCCGGCAAGAGCGAGATCTACGACACCATCCGCCGCGTCGTCGATCGCACGCGCCTCGACCCGGTCGGCGGCTTGCCCTCGGAGCGCGCCGAGGCGTTCCACTTCCCCACCGCCCAGGGCTCGCTCGGCCGCCTCACCCTCGAGCCCGAGCTCCACGCCCAGATCACCGAGGGCCGGGCCGCGATCGTCGCGTACATGAGCCACCACGGCCTGGCCCACTGCGTCGTCCCGCGCGCCGTCGCCGACGACCTCGCCGAGGTCATGCCGCTGTGGCTCCGCGTCTGCAAGGACCACCCGGCCGCCGGACAGCTCGCGCCGCCCCCCGCGCCCCGCGAAGACCGCGGCGCAAAACCGACGCAATCGGGCTAGCCAACCCCAGCGGCTTGTGTTACACACCGCCTCCCCGGCCCGTCCGGGGACACAGTCCATCCACACGGCGATTATAGCTCAGTTGGTTAGAGCGCTCGGTTGTGGTCCGAGAGGTCATGGGTTCGAATCCCATTAATCGCCCCAAGTCTCGCGCCTCGAAGTCTCGCCCCGGCTCACGCCGGCCTTCGTCGCCAGCCCGATGACTCCGAGCCGCTGCTCCGCCTCCGCGTGAGCCCGGCGCCGGAGTCGGGCGCTTCCCTGGTTCTGCGCCGCGGCGTCGGTCCTCGACGGCTCGGCGCGCATGCCGACGCGTGCGTGCTCGCTCGCCCGGCGCAGCCGACCCGGCGGTCCGTGCCGGGGTCGTGGCGTGCTACCCTGCAGAGGTTCCACGCCCGGCAATTCGCCGCGTGTCTCGACCTCATGACGCCGCACAGAGTCGCGTGACACCCCGCACGCCAAAGACTCACGCCCTCGCTGCGGCTGCAGCCTTCGCCGGCATCCTCCAGCTCGTCGCCACGCTCGAGCTGTCGCTGTCGAGCGACTCGGCCGTCATGCGCGCCGCTCGCGAGGGCCCTGCCATCTACCTCGCCGCGGCCGCGGCCGTGGCGGTGTTCGGCGGCCTGTCCGCCTGGCAGCGCCACCGGCCCCTGCGCGTCTGCCTGGCGCTGGGCCTCCCCGGGCTGCTCGCCGCGATCCTGCTGGTCCGCCTCCGCGGCTCGACGCTCGGCCTCGCCTATCACGGCGAGCTGCTGCTGCATCACTTCCTCGCCGTCCTGTGCGCCGCCGCCTGCGTCTCGGTCGTGCTCGGGTGGGCCGCCGATCACTCGCTGGGCCGCCTGCGCATGGTCCCGGCGGCGCCCGCGGTCGCCGGCGCCGCGCTGCTGCTGGCCGAGCACCTCGGCCGCGCCGCCGACGAGCCCATCGGTCTTTCAGGACAGGTCGGAACGGTCAGCCTGCTGCTCGCCGCGCCGCTCGCCCTCGCCGCGCTGTGGCGCCACCTCCAGCCGCCCGCGCTGCGCCTGGCCGCGCTCGCCCTGCTGGCCCCGCTCGCCGTCCGCTGCGCGCTGGGCGGCTCGGCTGTCCTTACGGGCATGCCCCTCGGGACAGACGGGGCCGCGCCGGTGCTCGTCACCATCGGCGCCGCCGGGCTGCTCGGCGTCGGCCTCCTGCGCCCGCGAGCCGAGCGCGGCCTGCACGGCGCCGCCCTGGCGCTGGCGGCCGTCGCCTGCTTCTCGCTGCACCGCAGCTACACCCAGCGGTTCGGCGACCTCGAGGCGGCCGTCGGCCAGCTCGCGCGCTCGCTCCTCGGCTTCGAGCTGCCCTACCCCGGCTACCTGCCGGGCTGGCGGATCGTCGCCGCCATGCTGGCGCTGTTCGTCGTCCTCGCGCTGACCACCACCTCGCTGCTGTCGCGCCGCGATCACGTGCGCGGCCTCTGCCTGGTGATCCTCCTGTGCGCCGGCCTCGGCCTGTCGACCCCGCAGCTGGTGCTCATGACCGGCGCCGGCCTGCTGCTCGGGCTCGACACCCTCGCCGGCGCCCCCGCTCCCGCGCCGCGCGTCACCGCCCCCGCGCGCCCGCTCGAGCCGATCGTCGCCGAGGCCGCGGCGCTGCTCGGCCTCGCCGCGCCGACGGTGCTCGAGCAACAACGCGGGACGGTGATCGCCATGCGCGGCGAGGTCGAGCGCGTCGCCGTCGATCTGCGCGCCCGCCAGGACCGCGACGGCTGGCACGTCGTCCTGCAGGCCGGCGTGCTCGGCCGCGGCGCCCCCGACGTCGAGCTCGTCCCCGGGCGCGAAGGCGACGAGCCGCACCCGCTGGTCGCCGGCCACCGCGCCCGCGGCGACGCCCGCCGGCTCGAGCGCCTGCCCGAGTCGTTCCTGCTGGCCCTGACCCCGTTCCCCGACCATCGCACGCGCGTGTGGCCGGGCGGCTGCCAGATCGAGCTCGGCGCCCGCCTCGACGCGCTCGACGCCGCCGCGCTCGCGGCTGTCCTTCGCGGCATGTCCGAAGCGACCTAGCTTCAGGGGCATGTCCCGAGGGGCATGCCCTTGCGGACACTCCCCGCACGGCGCCCGCGGGGGCTGTCGCTGCGCTCAGAAGCGCAGCCGGACCTCGAACTGCGCGCCGACGGGCTGCTGGAACTGGGTCTGCACGCCGAAGTTGCCCTGCGCGGGCAGCACGTTGCGTTGGAAGAAGGCCGTGGGCGCGTTGGCGCTCTGGACTTTGGCGTGCTTGAGGTCGTCGAAGTCGCCGCCGGCGATCGCCCGGCTCTGCGAGAACGAGTAGGTCTCGTCGACCCGCAGCACCGCCTTCGAGTTGGTCAGGTTGACGAGGCGCGCCACCACCTCGAGCTCCATCTCGCCCGGCAGCGGGTACGCGTAGGAGATCCCGAGGTTGGCGAAGTAGTTGGGCTCGAGCCGACCGCCGGCCCCGCGCGGCAGCACGTACACCAGCGACAGCCCCTGGTAGCGGTTGTTGTCGGCGTAGACGCTGATCGGCGAGCCCGACTGGAAGCGGAGGTTGACCCCGAGCGTGAGCCGGCCGCCGCGGCGGAGGTCGAACGTGTAGTAGCCGTCGAGCTTGATCTGGTGCGGCCGGTTGTCCCACAGCGGCCCGTAGCTGTTGCGCACCAGCTCGGGGATGTCGTACGTCGTGCTCGCGCCGATGTTGATCGCGCCGGTGTTGCGGTCGACGAAGCCGTCGTAGTTGCCGATGAGCCGGCTGTAGATGTAGCTGCCCTGGAACACCCAGTTCCTGGCGAAGCGCTTGGTGATGTTGAACACCCACGCGTCGTAGTTGCGGATCGGGCGCGAGAACGTGCTGCCGACCTGGTGAAACGCCGAGGCCAGGAAGTTGCAGCGGCTCAGCTCGCGCAGCATGCTCTGCCGCTGGGGGTCGTCGGCGTCGGCCGCGTCGGCCGCGGCCTGCAGCTCGGTGCAGCGGGCCTCCTGGCGCGCGAGGTCGTTCGCCGACACCGACTCGCCCGGGTTGGCCAGCAGGAAGTTGAGCCCGCCGTTGGTCGACACGTCCTCGATCGCGCGGCCGAGGCCGTCGTGCTGCCAGCGCACGCCGACCAGCAGATCCTCGATCACCTCGTGCTCGTAGCCGGCGTTGAAGCGCTGGACGTACATGCCCTTGAGGTCAGGTACCACCGCGCCGAAGGTCAGGCCCGAGGTGCTCGTGTTGCCGTCGACGCACCACTCCGTCGGCCCGCCGTTCTCGAGCCGATCGCGCGCCACGCCGCCGATCGTCACCGGCGCCGCGCAGTCCGAGTTGCGGTAGCTGCGGGTGACGTTGACGAGCCCGCCGAAGATCCGGTTGCCCAGGATCGCCGGGATCTGGGCGTAGAACCACCCGTAGCTGACGTAGAGCCGGCTCTTGCCCTCGTCGGTCCAGTCGTAGACCAGGCTCGCGCGCGGGGCCACGTTGTCGGCGATGAGCAGGCCGCGCCGGCCGAACACGTCGCGCAGCTCCTGGATCTCCCAGCGCACCCCGCCCGAGACGTAGAGGTTCGACAGGATCGACCACTTGTCCTGCACGAACAGCGCGTAGTTCTGGCTCGACAGCGTCGACGCGTAGGCCGGCACCCGGACGCCCGCGCCGAGCGGGGTGGCGATCGCCCGCAGGTCGTCCTGCTCGTAGCGCACGCGCCCGAACCCGAGCGTCTGGCGCTGGTCCGGGTTGTCCGCCTGGACCACGATCGCGCGGTTGTTGTTGACCCGGTTGGTCGTGTTGATGTCGTACTCGCGGGTCACCGGGTCGTAGCAGTACTCGCCGCCGCCGATCTGTCCGCTGGGACAGTTGGCGTGGAAGTCGGGGTCGTTGCCGCCCGAGTAGGCCGAGCGCTGGCCGATCCGCGAGCCGTCCATCTCGAACCCGTACTTGAGCTGGTGGGCCCCGCCGCGGCGCGCCGACAGGAAGTGCGTCAGCGCCACGCCGCCGCCGATCCGGTCCTGCCTCGTCCCCGAGTACGAGCCGATGCCGCCCGACAGCCACACGCGCGTCGGACATGTCAGGCCCGGCAGGCTCGAGTCGTTGCACGCGTCACTGACCCCCTGGACCAGCCGCACCGCGTCGTCGCGGTCGAGCAGATCGTAGAGGTTGCGACCCTGCGTGTCGCGCTCCTGCATCAGCGGGAGCTGGCGCATCACCTCGTGGTCGAGCTTCCACGCCTGCTGGCTGCGCAGGCGGGTGTAGTAGAGGTAGCCGTCGAGCTCGAGCTTGTCGCCCAGCGTGCGGCCCTCGTACTCGAGGCCGACCCCGGTGCCGTTGCTGTAGTCGGTGCCGAAGCTGTCGTTGACCACGCCCGAGGCGACCCGCGAGGCGCCGCCGAGCGTCGCGTTCGGGTTGGTCCCGAACGCGTTGGGCTCGGCCCCCGGCGGCTGGCGGAAGCTGCGGCGGCGGAACGTCGGCCCCCCGCCGCCCGACAGGCGCAGGCGGTGGCGCGTGCTTATCTGCCAGTCGAGGCTCGCCGTCCAGCCGAGGTCGAAGCGCCCGGTGCGGAACTTCTGCTCGGCGAACTTGGTGGTGTCGATGTAGTTGCCGTTGGCCGCGCAGTCGTTGACGCCGTTGGCGTACGGACAGCCCTCGTAACCGCCCGACATGTCCTTGTCGCGGCGGCGGTAGAACGACTGCACCAGCGAGTTGTCGCTGCCGCCCGGCGCGACGCCGACGGCGAAGAACAGCTTGTCCTTCACGATCGGCCCGGACAGCGTCGCCACGCCCTGCATCTCGTAGTTGTAGATCTCGGCGACGCGCAGCGACTCGTCGGTCGCGTCGATGAAGCGCGGCGGGGCGATCCGCGGCGTGACGCGGAACAGCACCTGACCGCGCCAGCGGTTGCTGCCGCCGATCCGGCGCGCGCGCACCAGACCGCCGCTGGCCCCGCCGTTCTCGGCGTCGAACACCCCCTCGACCACCTCGACCTCGTCGACGAACTCCTGGACGATGCTGGCGCCGACGGTCCCGAACGCCGGGCTGGTCGAGTTCTGACTGTCGACGACGTACTTGCTCTCGGCACTGGTGGCGCTGCCGATCCGGATCCCGCCGGCGTCCCGGCCCGCCGTCGGCGCGAGGTCGACCACCGCCGTGTAGTCGCGGTTGGTGCCGCCGAGCGGGATCTTGCGCATGCGCTCGACGTCGACCTTGGTGACGTTGGCGCCGTCGGTGCGCACCGGCGCGGCGTCGACGACGATCGTCTCGACCCACCGCCCCTCCGGATCGAGCTGGAAGTCGATCCGCAACTTGGTCCCCGGCGCCAGCTCGGCGATCCGGGTCAGGTTGTTGTCGCGGTAGAGCGCCTGCACCGTGTAGAGGCCGGGCGGCAGGTCGCGGAAGGCGTACACGCCCTCGCTGTTGGTCTCGGCCTGGCGGGCGCCCTGCAAGCAGTTGCACTGCAGGAGCACGACCACGCCCGCGATCGGCTCGCCCGTGTGCTTGTCCTTCACCGCCCCGCTGAGCCCACCGTTCTCGGCGTGGACCGTCCGCGGCATGACGATCGCCAGCACCGGCGCGCCGACGAGCACGGCCGCCGTCAGCACGGCGCAGCGATGTCGGTGGCGGACGCGGGTGGACATGGACAGGACGAGCGTAGGCCAACTCGCCGCGCCGCGGTCCGCTCCCCGATCGGACCGTCCTGCAGCGAGCGGGACGCCCCTCCGCAGACGCGCTCACCCACCCCCGCGGTTTCACGCGACCGACGTGAGGAAGCCGGCCGGCAGCCCCGACTGCGACCGCGGACCTGGTCTTCGGAGCAGGTCCGGCCCCGGCGCGAAGCCGGGCCGCGCACAACATGTCCCGAAGACCAGACCTCTCGCTCAGCCCGCGAACGGCCCGCGCAGGCGGTGGGCGACGAAGCGGCCCAGGAGCTCGCCGGCGCGCGGCTCGGCGTCGGCGGCCTCGGCCAGCAGCAGCGCCTCGGTGAGGTAGCCGGTGCCGAGGGCGATCCGGCGGGCGCCGGCCTGCATCGCGGCTTCCCCGTGGGACATGTCCCTTTTGACCTGTCCGATGAGACCGCGGACGCCGGCGCGGATGGTCTCCAGGTCGGCGTCGGCGACGTTGGCGTACGAGCGCGCGGCCCGGGCCGCGAGGTCCTGGACCAGCGCCGTGAACGCGCCCTCGCGGGCCTCGGCGCGCAGGACGTCGAGCGACAGCACGTTGGTGGTGCCCTCCCAGATCGTCAGCACCTGGGCGTCGCGGAGCAGCCGCGGGACCCCGGTGTCCTCGATGTAGCCGGCGCCGCCGAAGCACTCGAGCGCCTCGGACGCGATCGACACCGCCTGCTTCGCGGTCGTCAGCTTGGCGATCGGGATCAGCGCGCGCAGGCGCCGGCGCTCGGCCTCGCTGGCGGTCCCGGCCTCGGCGCGGCCGAGCAGCGCCGCGCCCTCGAGCACCAGCGCGAGCACGGCCGCCGCCTCCGCGTCCATGTCGTCGAGCGTGGTCTGGTGCAGCGGCAGGTCGATGAGCCGGGCCCCGAACGCCGAGCGGCGGGTCGCGTAGTCGCGGGCCAGCGCGCACGCGCGCCGGATCCCCGACGCCGACGCGATCGCGTTGTAAAGCCGCGTCACGTTGAGCATCCCCGAGATGTTGGCCACCCCGCGCCCCGGCTCGCCGATCAGCGTCGCCTCGACGCCGTCGAGCGTCAGCTCCGCGGTCGGCAGCGCCTTGGTCCCCAGCTTGTCCTTGAGCCGGTTGACCTGGATGCCGGTCCAGCCGCGCCCCGGCTCGCGCCCGATCTCGACGCAGAACAGCGACAGCCCGCGTGAGCCCGGCGTCGTCCCGCCGTCGTCGATGCGCGCCAGCGTCAGCGCCATCTCCGACGTCGTCGCCGACGTGAACCACTTGACCCCGTGCAGCGTGTAGCGCCGCTCGTCGCCGACCACCCGCGACGGGCGCGCGATCGTCTCGCTGTTGCCGACGTCCGAGCCGCCTGTCCTTTCGGTCATCCACTGGCCCGAGGTGATGAACCGCTCCGGGTCGCGCGCGGTCAGGCCGGCGACCAGGCGGTCGCGCAGGGCCGAGGGCGCCAGGTCGAGCAGCACCCGCGTCGCCGCGTCGGTCATCGCCAGCGGGCACGAGTAGGTCGCAGATGTCCCCGAGAACAGGTACAAAAGAACAGCCTGGGCCACGCGCCGGTGCTCGCCGAGGCGCTCGTCGTAGCCGGTGGCGACCAGGCCGTGGCGCGCCGAGAACCTGCGCAGCTCCTCCCACGCGCCGGAGGTGCGGATCTCGTCGACGCGGCGGCCCCACGCGTCGTAGGGCACGTGCACCGGCGGCTCGGCCTCGGCGCGGATCATCCAGTCCCACAGCTCGCCCGTGGTCGCGCGGCCGATCGCCTCGTACTGCGGGCGGATCTCCTGCAGCACCGCGGGCGGGAGGCGCTGGCGCAGCAGCGCGTGCAGGGGTTCGTCGCTGGCGAACAGATCGGGGCGGCCCGGCGGCTCCTGGAAGAACATGCGCGATCCGTAGCACGGATCGCCGCGCGTTACGGAGCGGCGCGCATCGGGCCGACCGCCATCCTCACCGCTCGGCCGCGACCCGGCGCAGCGCCAGGCTGCTGACCACCACGGTCACGCTCGACAGCGCCATCGCGCCGGCCGCGAGCATCGGGTCGAGCGCGCGCAGCCAGCCCGGCAGCGCGCTCAGCGGGTACAGCGCGCCGGCCGCGATCGGGATCAGCACCAGGTTGTAGGCCGAGGCCCAGAACAGGTTGCGGCGGATCGTGCGGACCGTGGCGCGACCGATCGCCAGCGCGTCGAGCAGACCGCGCAGGTCGCTGCGCAGCAGCGTCACGTCGGCGGCGTCGACCGCGACGTCGGTGCCGCTGCCGATCGCCACCCCGACGTCCGCCTGGACCAGCGCCGGCGCGTCGTTGACCCCGTCGCCGACCATCGCCACCCGGCCCACGCGCTGCAGCGCCGCGACCGTGGCCGCCTTGTCGGCCGGCAGCACCTCGGCGTGGACCTCCGCCGCGTCGATGCCGACCGCCGCCCCGATCGCCTGCGCCGTGGCCCGCAGATCGCCCGTCAGCAGCGCCACCCGCAGCCCCTGCCCGCGCAGCGCCGCCACCACCGCGCGCGCCTCCGGCCGCGGCGCGTCGGCCAGCGCCAGGGAGCCGAGGTACCGCCCGTCCCGGGCGACGTGGACCCGCGTCCAGCCGGCCTGCTCACCGGTACTTTCGGACATGTCACGCGCGGCGCTCCGATCCCTGTCGGGCCCGTTAGACATGTCCGAAGAGACATTGCCACACGTCCCTTCAGACATGTCCTCGGAGACGCCCTGCGACGCCAGCCACGCGCGCGTCCCCAGCCACACCTCGGCCCCGTCGACCAGCGCCCGCAGGCCGCGGCCGCCGATCGCCCGCACCCCGGTCGGCGCGCGCAAGGCCAGCCCGCCGGCCTTCGCCGCCGCCACGATCGCCCGCCCGAGCGGGTGCTCGCTGCCCTGCTCGGCCGCGGCGGCCAGCGCCAGCAGCTCGTCCGCGGTCACGCCCGCCGCCGGCGCGACGAGCTGCAGCTGCGGGCGCCCGAGCGTCAGCGTGCCGGTCTTGTCGAACACGACCACCCGCACCCCCCGCAGCGCCTCGATCGCCGCGCTGTTCTTGAACAGCACCCCGCGGCGCGCCGCCGTCCCGGTGGCCACCACGATCGCCGTCGGCGTCGCCAGCCCGAGCGCGCACGGGCACGCGATCACCAGCACCGCCACCGCGCGCATCAACGCGTGCGCCGCCCCGTGCGACGACACCAGCAGCCATGTCCCGAAGGTCAGGAGCGCCAGCGCGATCACGATCGGCACGAACACCGCCGCGATCCGGTCGACCAGCGCCTGCACCGGCGCCTTGCTGGCCTGGGCCGCGCGGACGAGGCGGACGATCTGCGACAGCGCCGTGGCCGCGCCGACGCGGGTGGCGGTCAGGCGCAGCAGCCCGGGCCCGTTGATCGTCCCGCCGGCCACCGTGTCACCTGTCCCTTTGGTCACGGGCAAGCTCTCGCCGGTCAGCACGCTCTCGTCGACCGTCGACTCGCCCTCGATCACGCGGCCGTCGACCGGGATGGCCTCGCCCGGGCGCACCACCACGACGTCGCGGACCTTGACCGCCTCGGCCGGCAGCTCGACCTCGACCGCGTCGCGCACCACCCGGGCCCGCCGCGGTCGCAGGGCCAGCAGCGAGCGCAGCGCCTCGCCGGCCCGGCCGCGCGCGCGCGCCTCGAGCAGGCGCCCGAGCGCCACCAGCGTGACGATCGCCGCGGCTGTCTCGAAGTACAGGTGATGCCCGGCCGCGCCCGCGACCACCACCGGCGCGCTGGCGGCGAACGCCACCCCCGCCCCGAGCGCCACCAGCACGTCCATGTTGGCCCGCCCGGCCCGCAGCGCCCGCGCGGCGCCGACGAAGTGCGGCCGGCCGGTGTAGGCCAGCACCGGCAGCGCCAGCGCCAGCATCAGCCACGGCAGCCACGGCCGATCGGCCAGCGCCCCGAAGTCGCGCGCCATGCTGACGGCCATGAGCGGGGCCGTGCACGCCGCGCCGACGACGAAGCGGCGCCGGCTGGCCCGCAGCTCGGTCGCGCGCGCGGCTGTCTCTGCGGACAGGTCGGCCGCGTCCGCGCCGGCGATCACCCCGAAGCCCGCCGCCTCGACCGCCGCCACCAGCGCGCCGCGGCTGGCCGGCGCCGCGGCCGCGAGGCTCACCGAGGCCGTCTCGCTGGCGAAGTTGACCTGCGCCGCCGCCACCCCGGGCACCTTCGCCAGCGCGCGCTCGATCGCCTGGGCGCAGTTGGCACAGCGCATCCCGGTGAGCGCGAGCTCGACGGATCCGCTCGCGGCGGCGCTGACCGGGGCGTTCACGTGGCCGCGAGCATAGCCGAGCCGCGGGCGCGCGGCCGGTGACCTGGCTCTCGAGTCAGGTCATTGGTAGATCCTTTCTTATCAGACGCGGTCTCCCGCGCGAAGACAGACAGGACCCCCGTTCAAACCGTGCATGCGGATTTCCCGCACACGGCTTACCGGTGGTCTCTCGGGCCGTCGCATGACGCGGCCTCCGGGTACTGCACGGTCCCACGAAGTCGATGGAGACCGTGCTCGTGGAAGAAGTCGTGAGTCCATGGCAGAGCTTCTCCTGCCCGCAGATTCCGTCCTTTGCGCCTCAGCATGAAGCGCCGGAGTCGACTGCGGACATAGTCGTCGATCTGCACGAACTTCGCGTGGGCGTTCCCGGTGCGGAAGTAGTTGCCCCAGCCGCGTAGCACCGGGTTGATGTCGCGGATGATCACCCGCACATCCTTGACCCCGTTGCGATGACGGCCAGTCATCTCCTTCACGCGCTGCCGCACTCGCGTCATGCTGCGCGTCGACGGCCAGCGCTGGAGGAAGTACACCCTGCGGCGTTCCTTCTCCCAGATCGGCCCGGACATGCGTTTGCGCAGGTGGCAGCCGAGGAAGTCGAAACCTTGCCGTCCCCAGCTCAGCTCGACTCGCCTCGTCTTCTCGGGATGCAGCCCCAGCTTGAGACGGCGCAGGATCTCGCGGACCCTGGCCTCGGCCTCCTCGCACGCCTTCCTGGTCCTGCACAGGATCACGAAGTCGTCCGCGTAGCGCACGAGCTCGCCCAGATGAGCGTGTCGTCGCTGCCACAGCTTGTCGAGGACGCCGAGGTAGATGTTCGACAGCAGCGGTGAGATCACCCCGCCCTGGGGTGTCCCCGAGAGCATCGCCGTCACCTGGCCGTCTTCCATCACGCCGGCTTCGAGCCACTGCCGCACCAGCTTGAGGACCCTTCGATCCGAGATCCGCATCGCCACGAGCTTCATCAGCCGCTCGTGATCGATGCTGCCGAAGTAGTCGCGGATGTCGGCGTCGAGCACGTGATTTCCACCGCGCGCTCCCAGCACGCGCAGGCGCTCGAGCGCCTGCGTCGCGCTGCGCTTCGGCCGGAAGCCGTACGAGCACGGAAGGAAGTCCGCCTCGAAGATCGGCTCCAGCACCAGCTTCGCCGCCATCTGCACCACTCGGTCCCGGACTGTCGGGATCCCCAGCGGCCGCTTCTTCCCATCCGCCTTCGGGATCTACCGCCGCATGACCGCGCTCGGCCGGTATGTCCCCGCCTCGAGCTCTGCACCAATCGCTTCGAGGAAGCGATCGACGCCGAGCTCTTCCACCTCGGCCAGCGTCTGGGCGTCGACGCCCGCTGACCCCCTGTTCTTCTTGACCCGCTTCCACGCCTCCTTCAGGACGTCACGCCTGAAGATGCGGTCGTACAGCGCATGGAAGCGGCGACCCGGTTGCCGCTTGGCTGCGGCCCACAGTCGGCGTTGAAGTTCTCGCACTTTGTCACGCGGCCTGCGCCGCCTGGGGTTGTTGGGACCTGTCCTGCAGGCCATGCCCTCGCGCTTACCTTCTTCTCCGACACGACCACCCCAGGGGTCCTTCCCTCCGGCAGCGTTGTTCTGCGCCGCCCTCGCCGGTACTACGGCCCCCTCGGACTCCCGCTGCACAGCGCTCGACTTCGCCTTCGGCTTATACGAGCCGCCTCGCCCCGACACGGGCCGTGCAGACGGGCCTCTCCTGTTCCGCATCGCTCCTTGAACGCGTGCTACGCCCCATACCCCGGAGGGACCCATCGCGCTTTCTGATCCGGACTCGTGCGCGGTGGACGTGGCCTTCGCCGTGAAATGAGCGGCTCGGCTCCCCCATTGTTGATCTGACGAGGCTGCAGGCTTCACTTGATGTTGCGGCCCGCGTTCTTGCTCCCTCCGAAGAGGCTCTCGACGCCCCGCTCGGGCCACGACGATCTCTCGCCGTGCCTGGGGCCTGCTACCGGGCGCTCCGGCGCCTACCCGGACGGGACTCTCACCCGCTGGAACGGTGCAGCATGACGCGGCCTCGCCGCCCCCTTCAGGGCCGAGCCCGTCCGCGTCGTCAGGACGCACCACCGCGCGATCTCACCAGCAGTAGCTGCCCTGGGCGTTGGGCAGGTTGACGAGCTCGCAGGTCATGCCGGTCGGGCAGTCGGCGTCGCTCACGCACTGGAGGAAGCACGACTTCTGCGTCGCGTCGATGTTGAGGCACTTGGTGACCGCCGGGCTGTTCGGCTTGGGCACGCAGTCCGCCTCGGACTGGCACAGGTACGAGCAGAACCCGTCGAACGCCACCATGTTCTGGTCCTGCAGGTTGAGGCAGATGATGTCGCAGTTGTTGGTCGGGAAGCAGTTCGAGTAGAGCCCGGCCGCCGGCTGCGGGTCCTTCGGCGGCGGGTCCGTCGTCATCATCATCGTCGTCGAGCTCGACGACGAGCTCGAGTCGGTGGTCGTGGTCGTCGTGCTCGAGCTCGACGAGCTCGAGCTCGACGTCGTCTCGTCCTCGGTCGTCTCCGACTCGGTCGTCACCGGCGGCGGCTCGGTGGTCATCGTGGTCGGCGGCGGCATGGTGGTGCTCGTCGTCGGCGACGTCGTCGTCGGATCGACGGGCTCGGTCGTCTCGGGGTCGTTCGTGGTCTCGTTCGTGGTCTCGCTGGTGCCCGGCGTGGACCCGGGCGTCGTACCGGGCGTCGTCCCCGGCGTGGTCCCGGGCGTGCCCCCTGCCGACGGGTTGAAGCTGGAGAAGCCGCTGGTCCCGCCGTCGTCGTCGCTGCAGCCGACCGTCGCGGCGAGCAGCCCGCCCAACAGCACCACTCGCAAGCCACCATGGATAAGCATCGTCCTCAGTCCCTCCGCGCGCGACACCTGCCGCCCGCAGTTCAAGGCATCCCAAACCGCGCCAGGTGCGTCAAGCACGATCGCGCGGCCTCGAGGTCGACGACGCGGCGACCCAATTTCACGGCCCATGTGGCCATACGCCCCGAGCACTAGTGCCGCGACCGGGTCATTTCGAGTAGTCCTCGCGCCGGGCTCCGACAGGCTGGCAAGGCGCGAGGAGGGAGCATATCGGGCAATATGTGACCGACGAGCAACGCGGCCAGCGTGGCGGAGAACTAGCGAGGCTGCTCGAAATGGCCCGGTCGCGGCACTAGCGACGCGCCCGGGCCCGGGGCCGCACGTGCTGCACCAGCGGACGCAGAAGCCACGCGAGCGCCGCGCCCTCGGCGATGCTGCGGACCACCACGAACAGCACGCTGACCGTCGCGCTCCAGCGCGGCATCAGCGGCGGACCGGCCTCGCCGAGGCCGAGCCCGGGCAAGAGCCACACCTCCGGCGCGCGACACAGCACCAGCGCCGCGGCCAACAACCCCAGCGCAGGCACCAGCTGGGCCCGCGCCGAGTGACCGGCGAGCCCGAGCCCCAGCGCGAGCACGGCCGCGGGCACGCACGCCAGCCACAGCTGCAGCCCGCGCGGGGCGAACACCGGCGGATCCGACAGCGTCGGCCATCCGTGCATCACCGCCACCCCGGCGAGCGCCAGCAGCAGCGCCCACGGCAGCCCACGCCACCCGCGTGACCTGTCCGATCGCACACCCGGCACCAGCGCCAGCGCGACCAGCACCGCCGCGATCGCCACGCGCAGCGGCCCCGGACGCGGCAGCGTCGCGCCCGGCGCCGGATCGGCCAGCGCCTCGGTCCAGGCCCGGCCGCGGGCGTCGCTGGGGAGTTTCGCCCCCAGCGCGTCCGCGACGGCGCGCGCGAGGTCGACGAGGTGGATCGACGCGATCGACGTCGACGGTGCGATCCCCGGCCCCGCGACGCAGGCACGCACCACCCGGATCTCCGGCTCCTCGCCGCCGTGCCCGCCCGCGGGGCGATGCCCGTGGTCCGCGAGCACCACCCACAGCGCGTCCGCGGGCCCGACCGCCCGCATGCGCCCGAGCAGCTCGTCGGCGCCGCGGACCGCCTCGGCGTAGGCCGGCGAGGCCGCGCCCGACGCGTGCCCGGCCTCGTCGACGCGCAGCACGTGCACATGCACGAGCCGCGACGACGAGGCCACCGCCGCGATCGCCTGCGCCGGAAATTCGGCGCGCCACACCTCGGGGTCCTCGGGGTCGCGCGACGGATCGGGCCGCGTGCTGGCGAACCCGAACGAGCGCACGATCTCGGGGTGCGACTCGGCCAGCGCCACGCTGTCCGCGACCTGAGCCGGGCTCGCGCCGGCGGGCGGCGCCGCGAGCTGCGTCGCGCGGTACTGCAGGCCCGACTGCTGCTGCGTGCGCCCGGTCCACAGCGCGGCCTGGACCGGCAGCGAGACCGTCGGGAAGCCGACGTCGACCCGCAGCTCCTGCCCGGCCGCGCACACCCGCGACAGCGCCGGCAGCTCGCTCGCGGCCGCCGCTCCCAGGCCGTCGAGCACCACCACCCGCACGTGCTTCGCCTCGGGAAGGCCCGGCCCCGAAGATGTCCCGAAGAACATGTCCATCGGGACCTGTCCGTCGCGCCCGACGAGCGCGCGCACGAACGCCTTGCGGGCCGGGTTGGCGCCGAGCGCCAGGGTGGCCAGCACGACCGCGCCGGCGAGCCAGCGCGTCGCGGCGGTGCTGCGAGGACCGGTCACCCGCCTGGCACGCTAGACCGGCGCCCCGCGCCTGTCGAGTCGTCTCGACCACCGACCACGAGCCCCGTGAGCGCGCCGGACGGCGGCGTCGTTGAGTTGGTGATGACGCCGTCGCCCTCCGCGACTGGAGGGCGCCGTGTTGCTGTCGCCGCGCTGCCCTGGCGGCGTGGCGGCGCTCGCAACGTCCGCGACGCATGCGAATCCCTCGCTCACGGCGCCAGTCGGGCCAGCAGCGCCACCACCGCCGTCTCGACGCGCAAGATCCTCGGGCCGAGGTCGATCGCCCGGGCGACCTGCATCAGCAGCGCCACCTCGGCGGGGATGAAGCCGCCTTCGGGACCGACGATCAGCGTCGCGGGGCCGATCGACGCGCGCGGGCACGGCGTCGTCGCTCCCGGGTGAGCCACCAGCGGCGTGCGCCCCTCGCTCAGCGCCGGCAGGCGCTCGCGGACGAACCGTCCGAAGTGCTCCGGGTGGATCTCGACCGCCGGCACGATCGTGTCGCGGGCCTGCTCGAGCCCGAGGCGCAGGTCCTCGGCGAGCGCGTGCGCGTGCAGGCCGTGGCTCGAGAAGTAGCTCTTCTCGACCCGCTCGGCGCGGAACAACACGAAGCGCTTGACCCCGAGCGCGGTCGCCTGCTGCAGCACCTTGCGCAGCGTCGGCGGTCGCGGGAGCGCCAGCGCCAGCGTCACGTCGAGCGCGGGCGGCGGCGGCTCGCCGAGAGTCAGTTCGAGCGTCGCCGCGTGCTCGTCGAGCGCGACGATCGTCGCCCGACCGAGCTCGCCGCCCTCGACGCCGACGCCGACGGTGTCGCCGACGCTCGCCCGCAGGACCTCGCGCAGGTGCGCGAGCCGCCTGTCCGCGAGGACAGCCCGGTACGAGCCCGCGGCGACAGGCGCGAGCTCGTCCGGGCGCAGCAGGATCAGGTTCACTGCCCGACTTGCTGCTGCTGCTGGCGCGACAGGTAGGCGAACGTGCTGGCGATCTGGAACCCGAGCAGGCGGCCGATCCACGGCAGCGCCTCGGGCTCGGCGGCGGCGCGGATCTCCGCCGCCAGCACGCGGACCTTGGCCGCCTCGACGTCGTTGCCGGCGAGCCACAGCGTGATCGCGGCGTCGTCGAGCAGGTTGGCGACCTGCGCCTTGAGGTCGGCGCGCAGCGTCTCGTCGCCGCGGGCCCCCTCGAGCAGCGCGTCGTAGCGGGCGTCCTCGGGGCTCTGCTCGTTGAGCTCGGGGTGCTTCTCGTTGACGCGGCGCATCATCGGCTCGACGTCGATCACCGGCGGCCACACGTTCACGCGCGCGTTGGCGAGGACCATGATCACGTTGTCCTTGTCGGGCGCGAAGTCGACGGGGGGCAGCACGCCGTCGAGGAAGCTGGTCGGGCGGGACGCCGGCGCCTCGCCGAGGTGGACCAGCATGTCGTCGAGCTGGCGCGGCACCGCGAACCCGGACGACAGCGTCTGCTCGCGGGCCCAGCGGATGCGGGCGCGGGCCCAGTCGGCGGGGACGCGGCGATCGCCGGCGCCGCGGTTCCAGTCGCGGATCATCCGCGCGCGCTGGCCGTCGGTCTGCACGTAGGTGGCGAAGTCGACGATCTGATCGCGGCCGCTGATCGCCGCCACCCAGAGGTAGCTGCGCTCGTCCTGCGGGGCGCTGATCATCACGCGGCACAGGCCCGGCGTGCTCTCGGTGTCGACGACGGCGACGGCCTCGAGGTCGCCGCGGAGGTCGTTGAGATCGCCCGCGGACCAGCCGCGCGGCGCGTCGGCCTCGGGGATCGTCACGCCCTTGCTGCGCAGCGTGTGGATCGCCTTGCGCGCGGCCTTGCGGACCTGTTTGTCGTCGTGGTCCTGCAGGGCGACGAGCGCCGCGGCGTCACGAGCGGCGACGAGTTTGGGGATCGACTCGAGGAGCGAGGGGCCGGATGCCATGCGCGGCGATTACTACATCCCGTGGTCGAGCGCAAAGGCCGGCTTGAGGTCGGCGCCGGTGCCCCAGCGGCTCCGCTTCCACCGCCCGTCGGCGGCCGTCTCCCACGCCAGGGCCGTGCGGGTCAGCCGGAGCGCGATCCCCCCGTCGTCCTCGAGATCCCGCGTCTCCCCGGGATCGGCCGCGAGGTCGTACAGCCGCTGCGCGTCGCGGCCGCTGCCGACGATCAACTTGTAGTCGCCCAGGATCGCCGCGCGGGAGCCGTCCCCGAGGTACGCCACCACCAGCCGGGGCGGCGGCTGCGGGTCGTCGATCAGCGGCACCAGGCTGTCGCCCTGCCACTGGGCCGGGAACGGCAGCCCCAGCAGGTCGGCCAGCGTCGGCGCCAGGTCGAGCAGGTCGACCGGCGCGGTCACCCGGCCCGGGGCCAGCAGGGCCGGCGCGCGGATGACGAGCGGCACCCGCAGGCTCTCCTCGTGCAGCGAGAACCCGTGCAGCGCCCCGCCGTGCTCGAAGAACTCCTCGCCGTGCAGCCCGACCAGCACCAGCGCCGCCTCGTCGAGCCCGCCCTGCTCCTCCAGCGCCGCCATCAGGTCGGCGAGCGCCGCGTCGACCACCTGCAGCTCGCCGCGGTACAGCCGGCGCACGTAGTCGCGCTGCGCCGGCTCGGCCACCACCCGGCCCGCGCGCACGCGTCCGAGCCACAGGTGCGTCAGGTGCGGCAGCGGCGCGCCGGGCGGCGGCGGCCCGCCGACGTGCCCGCGCGGCGGATCGTAGGGCGCCTGCGGATCGGTCACGTCGGCGTACACGAACCGCGGCGCCGGCCGCCCGGCGATCGCCTCCAGCGCCGCGCGCACGACCGACCGCGCGTCCTTCCCCGCGCCTGTCCCTTGGGTCATGTTACGCACGAGGTCGAGGCCCTGCACCAGCCCGCGCTCGGCGTTGAAGTCGGCGTTGGCCGCGACCCCGGCCCCGTAATAACCTGCCCGATCGAGCAGCTCGGGCAGCAGCACCTGGCCGTCGGCGACGAAGGTGCCGCGCACCGTCGCGTGGCCCGGCGGCGGCACCGACGACAGCAGCGCCGCGTGGGTCGGCACCGCCCACGGCGACACCGCGTAGGCGCGCTCGAACACCAGCGACTCGGCCGCCAGCCGCTCGACCGCCGGGAAGCGCGGCCCGCCGAGCAGCGCCCCGAGCAGGTCGTCGGCGCGCGCCCCCTCGACCGCCAGCACGATCAGGTCGCGCGGCTTGCGTTCGCGGCGATCGACCGGCCGCGAGCGACCCGCGACCAGCTGCAGCACCCGCAGCGTCGCCCCCTCGCCGCCCGCCGGCGTGCGCACCTCGATCCGCAGCGGCTGCCCCCCGTAGCCCGAGAGGTCGAGGTCGCGGCCCGCCGGCCCCAGCGCCCCGTCGAGCAGCAGCGCCGGCGCCCGGCCCTCGCGGTGCTCGGCGTCGGTGCTGACCAGCACAGCCAGCTCGCCGCGCCCCTCGACGCGCAGCCGGCCGCGCCGCGGCGCCAGCGCGTAGAACGCCAGAGATGTCCCCTGGGACAGCTCGATCGAGACCTCGTCGCCGTCGCCGGAGTGCACGCGGTAGCCGCCCGCCTGCGCCGGCGGCCCGGCCACGATCGCCGCCCGCGGCCCGACCTCGACCCGCTGCACCGCCGCGCTCGGCTGGCCGCCGCGAGCCTGGCGCGAGAAGTGCAGCCGCAGCCGGTTCTCGCCCGCCCGCACCAGCGCCGGCGGCAGCGAGAACGTGCGCCGCTCCCAACCTTCCCCGAGGGACAGGTGCGCCAGCGGCTGCTCGTTCCACAGCGCCGTGACCGCCTGCCCCGGCACCATCGAGCGCAGCGTCACCGCCATCGCCAGCCCCGGCTGCCCCTCGCTGTCCGGGTGGAGCCTCGGCGCCAGCTCGCCGTCGAGCGGCAGCGCCAGCGTGACGCCGGCACCGACCACCAGCGCCCCCCGCTCCTCGCCCAGCTCCTCGGCCAGACGGACCCCCGCCCCCGTGCCGAGGTCGAGGTTGGCCCGCGCCTGCACCCGCCCGAGCTCGACGACCAGTCGCCCGTCGACCAGCGTCAGCGCGCCGGGCCGCTGGGCGATGAGGTCCTGCCACAGATCGGCCGTCACGATCCTCGCCACCGGCGCGGGCGCGGCCGGGCGCGGCGCCGCGGGCGACGGCGCGGGCTCGGTCCTGGCGGCCTCACAGGCAGGCCCGAAGAGACATGTCACAAGCGCCAGGCTCCCAAAAACATGTCGTTTCAAACATGCCCCTGAGAACATGCCCATCAAGACATCCTTGATCGCGCGCCCTACCGGCGCTCCGCCCGCTCCGGCGGGCCGCCGCCCCTGCACACCGCCCGACTCGCCCCCACCGGCGCTGCCGCGAATTCCCGTCCGGGTCGCCGCCAGACCTGCCCACCCTGAAGCCTGGTCATGGTACCCGCACCGCGGACCCTGCACGGCGACGGTCGAGTCCTCCGTCTCGCCCCCTCCGACCCTGCCGCGCGCGCTTGTCCCGGTCATGCTGCTGCGCGGGTCTCTCCACCCGGAAGCCCGGTCGGCGTACCCGCAGCACCGCCGGCCCTGCACCGCCGACGCAGCCGTGTCTTCCGGCCCGCTCTCTCCGACCCCGCCGCGCTTCCCCTCGATCGCCCGGCCCGCCGAAGCCGGGGAATCCGCCGAGGCTGCCGGTGGCGCCTCGTGCTCTCGTCGTCGATCCATGGTCGAGCGTCCTGCTCCGATCTACACCAGCGGCGGCGGCGCGCTCACCCGTCCTGCCCCTTGATCTCGCGCGGCCGGCGAGCGGGGTCGCGGACCAGCCCGAACACGACCGCAAGCAGGTCCTCGTCGCCCACCACCATCGGTGCGGCCTGCCGCCCCGGAACGGCGGCCAGCCCGGCGATCACCACGTCGAGCACGGCTTCGATGCGGGCCGGCTCGAGCCCCGCCACCAATTGTTGCAGCGCCCGCCTGCGGACCGCCGGGTCCCCGGTCACCGCCAGCGCCGCAGCCGCCCGCAGCCGCGCCGCCCCGCTCAGCCCGCGCAACGCCGCCAGCCTCGCCGGCTGCATCGCCTCGACCGAGCAGAACGCCTCGGCCTCGACCGGCAGCGGTCGCGCTGCCCCCGCGGGATCGCTCGGCCGCGAAGCACCTGCTCCTCCAGACATGTCCTTCGCACCAGCTCTGGCCGTGCCGCCCGAACCGCCCGTCGCGCCCTGCCCGGTCGAGGTCCCCGAACCTGGCTCACCGGACATGTCCCCCCCGGCCCCGGACACCCCAGCGCCGATCGTGCCTGCCCTTCCGGACATGTCCTTGCCGCCCGGTGCCGAAGAACCTGTCTTTTCCGCCGTGTCCTTCGCGCCAGGCGCCGACGGATCGCCGAGCGGCGTCACCGGAGCCAGCTCGGCGGCCAGCTGCGCGGGCGCCAGCGCCGGCGCGACCACGCCGGGCACGTCGCCGCCGAAAGCCCGCTCGAGCCGGCGGAACGCGGCCGGGTGCGTGAGCACCACCGCGAGCTCGGGCCACACGGCCGCGCGGACCAGCGCAGCCGCCTCTTCGTCGGTCCACGCGTATTCGGCGAGCGCCAGCGCCAGCTCCTCGCGCGCGTGCCAGCGGCGCGCCGGCGGGACCTCGGCGAAGTAGCTCTCGACCCCGCGGATCAGCGCCTCGCGTCCGGCCTCGGAGTGGCGGGGCGCCCACGCGTCGTTGCCGTCGCGCACCGCCCGTACCGCCAGCCGTAGCCGCACCTCGTCGGCCTCGTCGCCGTCGACCCCGTGCAGCAGCTGCTGGCGCAGCGCCAGCAGCTCGTAGTGCCGAGCGTCGATCCACTGCGCCATCCTCGTCGCCCGCCGCCACACCGCGCGCGGCTCCGCGGCCGCCGCGGCCGCCGCCTGCACCAACTGGTCGGCGTGATCGCGGCGTCCGAGCACCAGCGCCAGCTCCGACTGCAGCGCCAGCTGCCCCGCCGCGATCTCCTGGGGCACGTGCGCCAGGCTGTCGACCAGCGCCTCCGCGGCGATCCGCGTGTCGGCGGCGTACATCAGCGGCACCGCCACCCGTCCGGCGCAATCGAGCGTCAGATCGGCCTCGATCGTCCCGCGCAGCGCGTCGCCCAGCCCCGGCGCGCCGAGCCCCTCCTTCCGGGCCAGCCGCAGCGCCTGCGCCAGCGACCCGCTCGCGTCGGGCGCCAGCGACTCGGCCAGCAGCGGACAGGCGGCCCCGCGCGGAGCCGCCGGCGCGCGCGCGAACGCCGACTCGGTCGCGCGCCGCTCCTGCTCCAAAAGCCAGGTCTCTCCGAAGATCTGCAGCACCGCCGCGCGATCGTCGGCGTCGCCGCAGCGCTCGCCGCAGGCCGCCCGCTCGAGCACGATCGCCGACCCGGCCGCGCGCACGACATCGTCCGTGGGCGCCCCCCGGACCACCGTCGCCAGGGCCAACGCCGCCCACGGCCGTCCTGCCCCGAGCTCGTGACGCGCCTCGGCCGCCGCCAGCTCGGCGATCGCCGCCAATCCGCGGGCTTGCCCCTCGGCCAGCCCCCACGCCGCGATCGCCACCGCCTGGTCGCGGCGACCCGCCGCTCCGCGCAGCCGCGCCAGCTGCAACAGCCGCGGCAGCGTCCCGGCGTCGACCGTTACGCGCGCCGACCACAGCCCCGGCGGGGGGACCGCTCGCTGCGCCGGCCCGCCCGCGGCGGCCGGGGGATCTGACCCGCGGGCCATGTCACCGGGAGCGCTCGCACCGGTCCCGCCGGACACGCTCGTAGCGGCCGGCTTGCTCGCCTTGCCGACTGCCGCGGAACCTGTCCTCACGGACATGTTATCCCCACTCGCCCCCGCCGGGTCACCTGTCCCCGCGGACACCTTGGCCCCGCCCGCCGGCTCGCCAGACCCTCCGGCGCCCCTGCTCCCCGCCGGGTCACCTGTCCCCGCGGACACCTTGCCCCCGCTCGTCTCGTCGGACCCTCCGGCGCCCCTGCTCCTCGCCGGGTCTCCTGTCCCCGCGGACACCTTGCCCCCGCTCGCCGCCTCGCCCCTGCTGCCCGCCGGCTCACCTGTCCCTGCGGACACCTCGCCCCCGGTCGCCGGCTCGCCGGACCCTCCGGCGCCCCTGCTCCCCGCCGGGCTACCTGTCCTCGCGGACACCTTGCCCCCGCCGGCCAGACCACCTGTCCCTGCGGACACTTTCCCACCCGCGCGCTTCGTCCCGCGCGGCGGCGACTCGCCGGTCATCTCGCGGGCCAGATCGTCGGCCACCGCCGCCGCGCGCCCCGGCGTCGTACGACCGCCCAGGCTGCCCGTCAGCGCCATCTCGGCGCTCGGCAGATCGCCGAGCAGCACGAACACCCGCCAGCCCATCGCCGCCGCGCCGGGATCGTCGTCCGCGGCGTCGAGCAGGCGGATCACCGTGCTCGCCGTCGACCGCGCCGCGTCGTCGCCGGGCAGCTCGTAGCCGGGGCCCAGCTGGGCCAGCCGCAGCCGCACGTAGTCGCGCGCGAGGGCCGACACCCGGCTGTCGGCCGCCGCGACGACGTCGGCCGCCGCCGACTCCCCGATCCATCCGCGCAGCTCGTCGAGGTCGACCAGATCGAGGCCGAGCTCGCCGCGCAGCTCCGCCGCCAGGAGTTCGGCCACGTCGCTCGGCTCGAGCTGCACCCGGAGCCGCACCGCCGCCTCGCGCAGCGCCGCAGGACCGGCCGCCCGCGCCTGCTCGAGCGCCTGGGCCAGCGCCTGCGCGCGCGCGTCCAGCGTCGGCGGCCGACAGCGCTCGCCCTCGCAGCCGCCGAGCGTCCGCTGGGCCCGCGCCTGGATCTTCGCCGCAGCCACCACCTGCTCGTGCAGCGCGCGATCGGCCCGCCACTGCGCCTCGTCGGTGGTCTTCTTGCCCCTGGGACAGATCATCGCCACGCGCCGGAGGTCGAGGTCCGCCGCCAGCGCCTCACCCTCGGCGAAGAAGCGGGCCGCGCGGCGGCGGAACAGCTCGCACACGTCGCGCCGGCCCGCCAGCGGATCGGTCTCGAGGCTGGCCGCGCGGGCGTAGTGCGCCGCCGCCAGCCCGAGCCGGCCTTCGGTCGCCTCGAGATCGGCCAGGGCGATCAGCGACGGCAGCTCGGCGTGCTTGCGGAAGTCGCGGAGCAGCACCGCGCGGGCCTCGTCGGCGCGCCCGAGGGCCACCAGCGAGCGCGCCCACGCCCGCGCCGCCTTTCCGCGCGGCAGGATCCGGGCCCGCCCCGCGCGCGCCACCACCTCCTCGTGGCGGCCCTGCTCGGACAGCCGCGGCAGCCGCGAGTGGCAGGCCGGCGAACCTGTCCCGAGGAACATGGCCAAAGCGACCAGCGCTTTCCGCCATGTCCGATCGGACCGGCGCGAGCCGCCTGCGGTCATTCTCCGGCCCCGCCGACCGGGGCCGGGCAGGCCAGCGCCTCGGCGCCGCCGGCCTCCTCGATCAGCTTGGCCAGCAGCCGGCGATCGCCCGCGCCGAGTCGGTCCTCCGCGCCCTTGGCGGCGCACAGCGGCTCCTTGGCCGAGTCCTGATCGCCGAGCGTGATGTAGCCGCTGGCGAGCCGCAGCTGGGCGACCACGCGGCCGGGGTGCGCCTCGACCTCTTGCTCGAGCAGCTCGATCCCCGTCTCCGAGTCGCCGTGCTTCAGCAGCCGCGACGGCGCCGCGACGTACAGCGAGCCGAGCAGCTGCGTCGCCGCGCCCTCGCGGAAGTCCGGCTCCTTCTCGCGGGCCTTGCGGGCGTACGCCTCGGCCTCGGTCACGAGGCCGCCGGCCTGGGCCCCGCGGTTCTCCGCCAGCCGGCCGGCGATGGCCGCGCGGGCGAACGCGTAGGCCGCCGTATCCTCCTCCCACGAGGTGATCAGCGCGTACGCGTCCTCGCGGTCCTGCTTGGTCGCGGTCCCGGCGTCGATCTGGGCCTCGAGCGCCTCGTAGACGGCGAGCGGGTCGCGCCCCTCGGCCGCCGCCGCGAATTTCGGGTTGGCGGCGTTGCCGTGCGGGCGGCAAGCGGCGAGCGCGAGGAGAGCGGCGGCGAGGAGCGAGCTGCGCATCGCCGGCACAAATACCACGGCGCTCGCCACGCGGTCACTTGTCGTAGGCCGACGTGACGCTGGCGTAGTCGGCCGCGCTCGCGCTCTTGAACGCCGACAGGCCGGCCTCGCGGCACGCGGCCTTGCCGTCGCCGGCGCAGATCTTCCCGAGGCTGGCCTGGAACGCCTTGCGCTC
>NZ_JAIRAU010000006.1 GCF_020073745.1 Nannocystis pusilla | reverse complement strand
CCTCGCTCATGCGGCCCCCTGCGCGCGGGCGGCGTGGCGGACCAGGGCCGCTTGATACACCGCGTCGACGCGGTCGCGCTCGGCCAGCAGCTCGGCGAGCGGCGGGATGTTCTCGTCGCGCTCGAGCAGCACCGGCAGAGGACCTGTCCTTTCGACCACCCAGGCGAGCAGCTCGTCGACCTCGCGGCGGACCGGCGCGCCGTGGGTGTCGATGATCAGGTCGCGGCGCTCGTCGTCCCAGAACTCGTGGCCGGCGATGTGCAGCTGGACCACGCGGTCGAGGGGGATCTGCGTCAGCCACTCCAGCGGGTCGAAGCCGTGGTTGGTCGCGTTGACGAACACGTTGTTGACGTCGAGCAGGAGCCCGCAGTCGGCCCGCTCGAGCACCTCGACCACGAACGCGGCCTCGTCGAGCGGCGCGCAGCCGAGCGGCAGGTAGTAGCTGATGTTCTCGACCAGCATCGGCCGCTCCAGCCGCTGCGACACCTCGCGCACGCGGGCGGCCACGCGCTTGGCCGACGCGGTCGTCCACGGCAGCGGCAGCAGGTCGTGCAGCATCTTGCCGTCGTGGCCGGAGAAGCACAGGTGGTCGGAGTGCCACGGCGCCGGCACGCGCTCGAAGAAGCCGCGCAGCCCCGCCATGAATTCGGCGTCGAGCGGGTCGAGCCCGCCGAGCGACAGCGACAGCCCGTGCGACAGGATCGGGAAGCGCTCGGCGATCCGCGCCAGCCGAGCCGGTCGCGCCCCGCCGCGAGCCACGTAGTTGTCGGGCGAGATCTCCCAGAACGGCACGCGGCCGTCGGCCGCGCCGCGGTCGACCTCCGCCAGGAAGGCGCCGCGCAGGCCGAGGCCGACCCCGGTCGGGACCCCGCTCGCGCGCGCCGTGATGCCTGCTCGAAACGACATGTCCGAAGAGTCAGATAAAAAGCGCCCGGCCCGGCCCCGGCGCTCAGGCATCCTGGCCTGCCGCCGAGTTCCGGGCCGGTCGGGAGCGGCGGCGGCTCAATCGGCGGCCGGCGGGGTCTCGCCCTCGGCGGCAGCCTCGCCCTCGGCGGCGGCCTCGCCCTCCGCGGGCTTGGCGCCGCAGCTGCCGTCGCCCTTCGCGCCGCAGCTGCCGTCGCCCTTCGCGCCGCAGCTGCCGTCGGCCTTCTTCTCGCCCTCGGCGGCCGGCACCTCGGTGCCCTCCGCGTTCTTCTTGCAGCCGGTGACGGCGAACGAGGCGGAGCCGAGGATGGCGAGGGTCGCGGCGATGTGCTTGACGTTCATGGTGGTCGTTCCTTCTTGCTTGGTGGGTCTGGGCACCCGCGAGTCGCGGTGCGGCGGGTTCGCTCAGCGACCGGAGGGTCTGGCGAAGATGGCCCGCCGGACATCGGCTGCGGGGGCGGATTGGCGGATCTTCACCACCCCCTCTATCACATCGAGGCCGAGCTTCCTATAGAGCGGCTCCAGCTCGGGGAACTCGGCGCGCGACAACCATGACCGCGCCAGATCGGTGAACACCGGGGTGCCGGCCCAGGCGTCGAGCTCGCGCAGGGTGGACTCGGCGCTCCACACTCGCGGCGTCGCGGCGCAGCAGCGCAGCAGGTGGCGCATGGCGGCGTCGAGCGATCTCTCGCGGTCGCGCGAGCGGAGGCCGACGTCGGCGAGCAGGGCGAGCGCGGCGCCGGACCAGTACACGCGCTGATAGCTGTGCGTGTCGTGCATCTCCCGGCTCTCGACCGCGAGCGGCTGGCCGGTGCCGTCCTCGCGGCCGCGGCCGAACCCGTCGAGCAGCGCTTGCCAGCCCGCCGCCTCGCTGCGAAAGCCGCGGCGGGTCGGCAAGATCTCCGTGTAGTAGGTGACGAAGCCCTCCGACAACCACGCATCGGACTGGCGCACGAACGGCATGCCGTGGTGGAGGAACTCGTGGATCGCCACCCACTCGCCGGGGAACGTGTGGTCGGCCGCCTCGCTCGACACGAGCAGCTGCACCGCCGGTCCGCCGCCGCGCAGCGCCATGCCGAAGTACACCGGCCCGCCGCCGCCCGGGAACGGCAGCACCACCACCTGCATGCGCTCGGTCGGGAAGCGCCCGTACAGCGCCGCCACCGTCTCGGCCGCGTTCGTCAGCCAGTTCGTCACGCCCGCCGCGCTGAGCTTGCGCGGCTGGTCGACGATCGCCACCGAGAACGTCGCCCCCGCGGCCTCGACCGTCTGCGTCGTGAGCGCCCCGAACACCGCCTGCGACGCCCACATCAACGACGTCACCGGCAGTCGGTACTGATCCTCGCCGGTCGCCGGCCACGGCACCGACGCCTTCAACCCCGGCGCGAGCGCCAGCTCGAGCGCCACGTCGGCCTCGTAGTAGAGCTTCGCCGGGCGCCACAGCACCAGGCGCGGGTCGATCGACACGACCTCGCCGACGCGCGCGTGCAGGCGCGAACCCGAGCCCTCGAGCAGCGCGTCGACGGCCACCGAGTAGCGCACGCACGCCCCGGCACGCAGCGGTCCGAGCACGATCGCCGCCGCCTCGACGTCGAGGTGCGCCGAGCCGCCCTCGGCCTCGACCTCGCGCACCGCCGCGACCGCCGCCGCGTCGTCCTCGTCGATCGTCAGGCGCCGCGGCGCGCCGTCGGGGAAGCACACCGCGACGCGCAGGTGGTCGAGCCCCGCCGGCACCTCGACCCGGTAGCGCCAGCGCAGCGCCCCGTCCTGCCCGCGCGCACCGGCGTGCGCGCAGCCGCCGAGCGCGACGAGGCTCGCCAGGGCGGCGCGAGCTCGCCATCGCCGTCGACGCCCGAACACCCGCCCATGGTAGCCTGAGCGCCCATGCGGGTCACATCCCCCGTCGCCCTCAAGGAGTGGGCCGTCCTGTGCGCGCGCCTCGGCGCCGGCGAGCAGAGCGTGCTCGTGCGCAAGGGCGGGATCCGCGAGCCGCGCCTCCGTGCCGGCGAGGCGCCGGCCTTCGTCCCGCAGCATCGCGGCTTCTGGCTGTTGCCGACCTTCTTCCACGCGCGCGAGCCCGGGCGCGACCGCGACCTCGCCCCGGCCGCGCGCGCCCTCCTGCCGCAGGTGCTGGCCGACGCGCCCCCGCCGGATCGCCTGCGCCTGCAGCTGTGGGCCGAGCTCGACCTCGCCGTCGAGGTCCGCGACCTCGCCCGCCTCGACGTGCTCGGCGAAGCGCACGGCCTCGCCGCCGCCTGCGTCGCCGACCGCTTCGCCTACCGTAGACCTGGCCTTTGGGTCCTGCTCCTGCGGACCTATCGCTCGAGACAGGCGATCGAGCTGCCCGACCTCGCCGAGTACGCCGGCTGTCACTCGTGGGTCGACCTCGCGGCGGCCGTCGCGGGCGACGTCGAGCCGGTGCTGTCCGACCGCGAGCACGACGACCGGCGGGCCGCGCTGCGCTCCGCGCTGGAGGGTTGATGAGCGATCTGACCACGACATGGCGCGGCCGGGCCGCGGCGATCCTGATCGTCCTCACGGTCATCAACTTCCTCAACTACATCGACCAGATGTTGCTGAGCAGCGTGCTCGAGCAGATCAAGCTCGAGTTCACGCTGAGCGACACCGAGGGCGGCCTGCTCGGCAGCCTGTTCGTCATCACGTACACGATCGCCGCGCCGCTCGGGTACCTCGGCGACCGCTTCAAGCGCAAGAACATCATCGCCGGCGGCGTCGCGCTGTGGAGCGTCGCCACCCTGGCCGCCGCGTTCGCACGCAGCTACGAGGAGCTGCTGGTGTGCCGCGCGCTGCTCGGCATCGGCGAGGCGGCCTACGCCACCACCGCCCCGTCGATCATCGCCGACCTCTACGGCCCCGACGAGCGCAGCCGCAAGCTCGCGCTGTTCTACGTCGCCACCCCGGTCGGCTCGGCGCTGGGCTTCATCCTCGGAGGACTCATCGGCGAGCACTTCGGCTGGCGCGCCGTCTTTTTGGTCGGCGGTCTGCCGGGGCTGCTGTTCGCGGCGCTGGCGGCGAGGATCCACGAGCCCGAGCGCGGCCGGCTCGACCCCGCGAGCGCGCGTCCGGCGGGCACCTTCTTCACCGCGCTGGGGCGGATCGTCCGCACCCCCGCCTGGCGGATCAACACCGTCGGCCTGGCGATGATGACCTTCACCGTCGGCGGCCTGTCGTTGTGGATGCCGACCTACCTCGAGCGCGTGCACGGCATGAGCACCGCCAGCGCCGGCCCGGTGTTCGGCGCCGTCACCGTGCTCGCCGGTCTGTGCGGCACCCTCCTCGGCGGCAGCCTCGGCGACCGTCTGCAGGCGCGTTCGGCCGGAGGTTATTTTTGGTTGAGCGGCGCGGGGCTGGTGCTGAGCGCGCCGCTCATCGTCCTGCTCACCCGCATGGACGACCTCGTCGCGCTGTTCGTGGTCGCCTTCTTCGCCGAGCTGCTGCTGTTCCTCAACACCGGCCCGCTGAACGCCGCGCTGGTCGGGTGCGTGCCGGCGTGGCTGCGGGGCACCGCGTTCGCGGTCAACATCTTCTGCATTCACGCGTTCGGCGACGCGTTGTCGCGCACCTTGATCGGCTACGTCAGCGACCGGGCCAAGGCCGCCTACCTGGCCGGTCAGGTGCCGACCGAGTCCGCGGTGCGGGCGGCGGAGTCCGCGGGCCTCAACCTCGCGATCGCCACCACCGCGATCCCGGTGTTGCTCGGGGGATTGGTCCTCCTGTGGGGTGCGCGCCGGATCGCCCGCGCGCCCGACGGCCTCATGACGCATCCTGGTTGACCGCTTCCGCACCGGTGGGCGCGCGTCCCTGTGGACGTGCACCCGCCGGCTCCCGTATCGTGTCGGCACTTCTGCGCGCCCGTCGCTGGGCGCCTTCGCTTAGGAGCTCCTTCCGATGATCACCCGCAACGCCGCGGCTCTGCTGTTCTCCTGCATCGCGCTGGCCGGCTGCACCTTCGACGGCACCGGCTTCGGCGAGCAGCCCGAGGCCACCCAGGCGAACACCAGCACGACCGGCGAGACGACGAGCACGACCACGCAGGACCTCACCAGCGAGCCGACCACGACCGGCCCCGCCGACACGTGCGGCGACTATCAGAAGGACCCCGACGAGGACTGCGACCAGGGCCCGAGCGGCAACGGCGTGTGCACGCCGGCGTGCAAGTTCAACACCTGCGGCGACGGCTACGTCGGCGCCGGCGAGTCGTGCGAGGGCGACGCCGAGGGCTGCGTCAACTGCAAGCTGGCCTCGTGCGGCAACGGCAACCTCGACCCGGGCGAGGACTGCGACGACGGCAACCCCGACGAGACCGACGCCTGCCTCACCACCTGCAAGAACGCCGGCTGCGGCGACGGCTTCGTCCAGGCCGGGGTCGAGGCGTGCGACGACGGCAACAACCTCGACACCGACGCCTGCGTCGCCGGCTGCGTCATGGCCGGGTGCGGCGACGGCCACGTGTGGCAGGACGTCGAGCACTGCGACGACGGCAACCAGAACGACAACGACGACTGCCCCAACAGCTGCGGCCCGCCCGGCTGCGGCGACGGCACCTTGTCGCCCGGCGAGGAGTGCGACGACGGCAACCAGACCAACGACGACGGCTGCAGCAACGCCTGCAAGAACCCGGCGTGCGGCGACGCCATCGTCCAGATGGGCGAGGAGTGCGACAACGGCCAGACCCAGAACGCCGACAACGCCGCCTGCACCACCGAGTGCAAGAACAACACCTGCGGCGACGGCAAAGTCTACATGGGCATGGAGCAGTGCGACGACGGCAACGACGTCGACGACGACGAGTGCACCAACGCCTGCGGCTCGCCCGCCTGCGGCGACATGATCGTCAACGGCGCCGACGAGTGCGACGACGGCAACAAGGACGAGACCGACGGCTGCCTCAACGACTGCAAGCAGAACGTCTGCGGCGACGGCAAGCTGCACATGGGCGTCGAGCAGTGCGACGACGGCAACACCGACCCGTTCGACGCCTGCCGCGAGACCTGCCAGAACAACTTCTGCGGCGACGGCTACCTCAACCCCGAGGCCGAGGCCTGCGACCACGGCCCGCTCAACGACAACGACGCCAACAAGGGCACGTGCAAGGACAACTGCACGCGCAGCGGCTTCCTCGTGTTCGTCACCTCGAAGCTGTACCAGACCGGCAACGACAGCTTCGACTCGGTCGAGGACGCCGACGCCCGCTGCGCCGAGCTGGCCGCGGCCGACACCGGCGCGCTCAAGATCAAGGGCGGCACCTGGAAGGCCTGGCTCGGCGACGGCGCCTACAACCCCAGCGTCGAGCTGTTCGACAGCGAGAACCTCCCCTACTACACCCTTCACAACGGCTCGACCGACAAGATCGCCAACAGCCTGGAGGACCTGATCGACGGCGACATCATCACCGGCATCGACATCACCGACACGAACCAGGAGCTCATGGGCATGAACTGCGACGGCCAGATCGTGGTCTGGACCGGGATCAACGCCGACAACTCGTTCGCCAACGACTGCATGGACTGGTCGAGCGACCAGGTGAGCAGCAACGCCCGCGCCGGCAGCGCCAAGCGCGACGACGGCGGCTGGACCGACGCCTGCGACGTCACCTGCGACAAGTCGGCCCGCTTCTACTGCTTCGAGCAGCCGACGCCCTGATGTCCCTCGGAACATGTCCCTGATGCCACCTCGAAGTCGGCGCGCCCCCACGCGCCGGCTCGCCGCCCTGGCCATCGTCTGCGCCGCCTGCTTCGCCGACCTCGGCCCGTCGGACGCCGGCACGGGTTCGCCGACCGCGGTCCCCGAGCCGACGACGACCACCGGCGACGGCACCGGCCTGACGACCGAGGTCGGGCCGGTGTGCGGCGACGACGTGGTGCAGCCGGGCGAGCAGTGTGACGCCGGCCCGCTCAACGGCGACTGGGCGGCGTGCAAGAGCGACTGCACCCTCGCCAGCTGCGGCGACGGCCTGCGCGGCCCGACCGAGGAGTGCGACGGCGGCGACGACTGCCTCGCCGACTGCACCCTCGCGCGCTGCGGCGACGGCCTCGTCAACCGCGACGACGAGGAGTGCGACGACGGCAACCTCGACGACACCGACGCCTGCGCCCACACCTGCCGCCCGGTCGGCTGCGGCGACGGCGTGGTGCAGGACGGCGAGGCCTGCGACCACGGCCCGCTCAACGCCGACACCGCCGCCTGCACCCTCGCCTGCGCCGCCGCCGTCTGCGGCGACGGCCTCGTCGGCCCCGGCGAGGCCTGCGAGCCGTCGATCGCCGAGCCGCCCTGCGCCGACGACTGCTCGCTCCTCAGCTGCGCCGCCAACACCGAGCCCGACCCCGGCGAGGAGTGCCAGGTCGCCGACGCCGGCTGCACCGGCCTCTGCACCCTCGCCGAGTGCGGCGACGGCTGGCTCGCCGAGGGCGAGGCCTGCGACGACGGCAACCTCGTCGGCGGCGACGGCTGCGCCTGGAACTGCCGGCTCGAGGACTGCGGCGACGGCCTGCAGGTCCCCGGCGAGGCCTGCGACGACGGCAACGACGTCGCCGGCGACGGCTGCTCGCCGACCTGCGAGCGCGACGCCTACTTCGTGTTCGTCACCGCCGAGACCACCTCCGGCGCGCTCGGCAACCTCGCCGCCGCCGACAATTTCTGCCAGGACTCGGCGCTCGCCGCCGAGCTCCCCGGCACCTACCGCGCCTGGCTCAGCTTCCCCGGCGACCCGCCCGCGGCGCGCCTCACCCGGGCCAGCGTCCCCTACGTGCTCCCCGGCTCGCTCGAGATCGTCGCCGCCGACTGGCTCGCCCTCGTCAGCGGCAGCCTCGCCCACGCCATCGACCGCACCGCCGCCGGCGCCAAGCTCATGCCCGGCTTCGTCTGCAGCGACCCCGCCAACCTCGCCTGGACCCACACCCGCGCCACCGGCAGCCCGTTCGCGGGCGACCCCTGCAGCGGCTGGCTGGCCGGCAGCGGCACCGCCGTCGCCGGCCTCGTGCACGCCACCAACCTCGGATGGACCGAGGGTTGCGCGGACGTGGACTGCGCCCAGAAGCTGCGCCTCTACTGCATCGAACAGTGAACGGCGATCGTCGCCGACGTCCGTGCGGCCCCGGCCGAGCCCCGGTCAGTTGGAGAGCCAGCCCCAGACGCGGCGCCGCGCGGCCACCAGCACGTCGAGCGCTCGCCCGAGCCGCGGCTCCTCGCCGGCGAACCCGCACGCGCGCCGCACCGCGGGCTCGAGCAACGCCAGCACCACCTCGCGCACCGCCCCACGCAGCGGCGCCGGCACCACGCGCGAGATCGCCGCCAGCGCCCCCTCCGCCGTGATCTGGTTGCACGCCGCGAAGTGGCGATGCCTCGCCTCGTACTCCGCCTGGAACCGCTGCATCGCCGCGAACGAGCCCGGATGTCCCGGATCCCCATGCGGACGCCCACCTCGCGCCAGAACACGTACGCCGCCGCGCGCTCGACCGGGCGGAGCGGGCGCTTGCCGTAGCGGGCGATCACCCGCTCCGGCTCGGTCACGAAGGCCGTCAGCACGTAGACGAAGTCCTCGTTGGCGATCGCGTGCCGGGCGTGTACCGCGTTGAGTCGGGCCAGCGCGGCCGCCCCGGCGCCGCTGTCGTAACCCTGCACCACCAGCACGCTCAGCAGGTCGATCGTGCGATCGAGGCGCTGCTGCGGCCGGCGCTCCCACGCCCGCGTCTGCGCCAACAGCCCCGAGATCCGCGGCACCGCGAACACCCGGAACAGCGCCAGCGCGGCGCCCAGCCGGATCTCCAGCGCGAAGTCGCCGCGGAACAGGCGACCCATGATCGCCAGGTGATCGCGCTCGGCATCGAGGCATGGCGAGGCCGTCGGTCGCGCCGGGGAACCATCATTCATCACCATGATCACGCGATCCGATGAGCGTCGCGCCTCGAACTCCGGATCACCACAAATTATGAGAAGCCCCCTCGCGTGCGGCCTTCCCCGAGCGCCGGCGCCTGGACAGCCGCTGTCTCATTTCCGGCCAGCCCATGATTCGACCCCCGACGATCATGGCACATGCACATTGAGACCTCTTCACGATTCATCATAGTCCGCTCGCGGCGAATGACCTCATGCGCCGGTTCGCGCCGCTCGCAGTTTCGCCCGGGCTGCGATCGACGAGGGCATGAGGGTCCGCGCACCCGTCCTCGCGCATTCACGCGCAGGTCGGGCGCAGCGGGCTTTCGGTTACCATCGCCGCGGAGGATCTCGGCCATGTCCAGCTCACGCGCGACGATGCTCGCAATGTCTCTGCTCGCGAGCGCCTGCGGCGGCGACGACGGCGGCAACTCGACGGGCGGCAGCACCTCGAGCGCGACCGACCCGACGCAGACCACCGGCCCCGGGGCCACCGCGTCGACCGACGTCCCCGACCCGACCTCCACCGCCACCACGACCTCCACCGCCACCTCGTCGCCGACCACGACCTCTCCCACCACTTCGCACCCGTCCTCGACCACCGCGGTCGACCCGACCGGCACCACCGACGACAGCACCGGCGGGACCACCGGCGAGCCCGCGCGCGACTACTCCAACGATCGCCGCAAGTTCTTCGGCGACGCCCGCTGCGACGGCGCCGACGTCCTGCTGTGCGACTCCTTCGAGGGCGGCGCGATCGACCTCGGCAAATGGCAGGTCACCGGCACCGTCACCATCGATTCGCAGCACGCCGCGCGCGGCGCCAGCGCGGCCCATATCCACACCGAGGGCAACGGCTTCTCCTATCTCCGCGAGGTCGTCACCTTCCTCGCCCCCGACAACACCTATTACGGCCGCATGTTCGTGTGGATCGACGCCGTCCCGATCGCCCCCGACTGGGCCCACTGGACCCTCGTCGGCGCCGTCGGCTCCGGCGAGCCCGGCGAGATCCGCGTCGGCGGGCAATACAACCCGTTCGCCGGCAAGAACCTGTTCGGCGTCGGCACCGACGGCGGCCCGACCGGCGACTGGACCAACCTCGACGACGACCCGCCGGGCCAGGCCAAGGCCGTCGTCGTCCAGGACTGGGTGTGCCTCGAATGGCTGCACGACGGCCAGAACGACGAGACAAAATTCTGGTGGGACGCCGACGAGCACCCCTCGCTCGCCACCACCGCCAAGGACCACGGCGGCAACCAGGGCGCCGATTACATCATGCCGCAATTCGAATCGATGTGGGTCGGCTGGTGGCTCTACCAGGGCGGCCCCAACCCCGACCACTACGACATCTGGATCGACGAGGTCGCCGTCGACAGCGCCCGGATCGGCTGCATCCTCTGATCGCGCCGCGCCGCTTCGACCGAACACGATCGGCGAATTGTGAGTGACGATTCACGCGTCCCCGCGGCGGCGTGCAGGCGTCTGCGATCGACCCTGCGCGGCGATCGGGCGCCGCGTACGCGGGTTCACGGCGGCACCGCGCGCGCCGGCCGCCGTCCGAGACGTGAATCGGTGGGCGTCCGAGGAATGACACGTGGGCACATCCCGACCGTGGCCGTACATCGCCCCGAATCAGCCGACGTCCGACCTCCTCGGTCGCGCGGACGCGCGCGGCCCGACAATGACGGCAGCTCTCGGCCTCGCAACAATCGGACGACCCGGCTTCCGAGTCGCGCCGATGGACCGCCCTCGGGTCGGCCCTCAGCGGCTCCGCCCCTGAAACAACTCTTGCGGCGGCACGCCGATCCGGTACCCTCGCGCAATGTCTAGCATCCCTTCTCGTGGGGGCGTCAAAACGCTCCTGGTGGCGATGACCTTTTCCGTCGCGTGCGGCGACCCTGCGATGCAGGGGACCATCGGCGACTCGGAGACTGCCGGCCTGACCCCCGGCACCATCACCGACACCGCCGCCACCACCGACGAGGACCCGACCGCCGGCTCGGCCAGCGAGGGCACCGAGAGCACCGAGGGCACCGCCAGCGGCTCCGAATCGTCGCCGACCACCACCTCGCCGACCACCACGAGCACGGACCCCAGCGCCACCGACACCTCGGACACGACCGACACCACGTCGCCGGTGACCGCGACCACGGGCGAGACCACCGAGACCACCGACGGCGAGACCACGACCACGACGGGCGACGCCACCGACACGACCACCACCGACGGCGAGACGACCGACGACACCACGACGACCACCACCGGCGAGCCACCGCTCGAGTGCGGCAACCTGATCGTCACCTATCGCGACTTCAAGCCGAAGCACACCGACTTCGGCTGTCACATGAGCGGCAACATGGCGCGCCCGGGCCTCGTGACGCAGACGCTCGGCGGCGACGACAAGCCGGTCTACAACCCCGCCCCGCCCCCGCCCCCGCCGGGCTACACCGGCACCAACCCGCAGATCACCAGCGCCGACTCGTTCAGCGACTGGTACAACTCCAAGGCCGACATCAACTTCGAGATCGTCGGTGAGCTCGAGCTCAACGAGATTCAGCCGGGCATCTGGAGCTTCCAGAGCAACTCGTTCTACCCGCTCACCGACATGGGCTTCGGCAACAACGTCACGCCGAACTGGGGCAACCAGACCTACCCCGACCGCAACGGCTCGTTCACCACCGAGCTCCACACCACCTTCGTCTACGAGGCCGGCCAGACCTTCAGCTTCAGCGGCGACGACGACGTGTGGGTGTTCATCGACGGCAAGCTGGCGATGGACCTCGGCGGCCTCCATGAACCGGTCCAGGGCTCCATCAACCTCGACACCCTCGGCCTCACCCCGTTCCAGAGCTACAGCCTCGACGTGTTCCACGCCGAGCGCTGCGACAGCGGCAGCAACTTCCGCATCGACACCTCGATCAGCTGCTTCATCCCGATGTGATCGTCCGCTCGGCGGCAATGTTCGCACCGGCGAATCGACCGCGGCCGCTCACGCACGAGCGGCCGCAGGTCCGACCTCGACCTGAAGCGCCGCCGCGGGGACGAGCGGCCGCCCAGCCGACGGCCACCGCCACGTAGCTCCGCGAGTTCACGCTCATGCGCGCGGGCCGGCCATCCACGTCCGGCGCTTGTCCCCGCGCAGCGATCCGGTACGCTCGAGCGATGTTCAGCATACCTTCATGGGCAAGCGCTCCGTCGCTCGTGGCGGCGATGACCCTCACCGTCGCGTGCGGCGACAACGGCGCGGTTCAGGGCACCGACTCGGACTCCGGCGCCAACACCGGCACCACCGACAGCACCAGCAACCCGACCGACAGCGGCACCGCCACGGACAGCTCGACCACCGAGGGCACCGACAGCGGCACCGCCAGCGACTCGACGCCCACCACCACGGATTCCACCGTCACCGACACGAGCGCGACGGACACCTCGGACACCACCACCGACAGCACCACGCTCCCGGTCACCTCGTCCACCGGCGACGAGACCACCACGACCACCACCGGCGACGAGACCACCACGACCACCGATACGTCGACGAGCGATACCACCACCGGCGACACCACGATCGACGATTCGACCACCACCACGACCACTGGCGAGCCGCCGCTCGAATGCGGCACCCTGCAGGTCACCTACCGCGACCTCAAGCCGAATCACAACGACTTCGGCTGTCACATGTGGGGCAACATGGCGCGCCCCGGCCTGGTCCAGAGCACGCTCGGCGGCGACGGCAAGCCGGTCTTCAATCCCCAGCCCCCGCCGGCCCCGGGTTACCAGGGGTCGAACCCGCAGATCACCAGCGCCGCCTCGTTCTCCGACTGGTACAACACCAAGGCCGACGTCAGCATGGAGATCGCGGGCGAGCTGGTCCTGACGGAGATCCAGCCGGGGATCTGGAGCTTCGAGAGCGACGAGTTCTTCCCGCTGACCGATCAGGGCTTCGGCAACAACGTCACGCCCAACTGGGCGGGCGAGACCTACCCCGACCGCAACGGCTCGTTCACCACCGAGATCCACACCAACTTCGTCTACGAGGCCGGCCAGACCTTCAGCTTCAGCGGCGACGACGACGTGTGGGTCTTCATCGACGGCAAGCTGGCGATGGACCTCGGCGGCCTCCACCCGCCGGTCCAGGGCACCATCAACCTCGACACCCTCGGCCTCACCCCCAACCAGACCTACACCCTCGACGCCTTCCACGCCGAGCGCTGCGAGGCCGGCAGCAACTTCCGCATCGACACCTCGATCAGCTGCTTCGTGCCGATGTGAACATTCGCCGCGCCCGGCGAATGTGCACACCCACGGATCCACCGCGGCGCCCGCCACGGCCGCTCACGCCTTGAAGGTCATGAGCGGCCGCATGCGGGCGACCACGTCGCACAGCCCCGCCTCGACCTGGCAGGCGATCACGGGGCCGATCGGCTTGTAGGCCGCGGGCGCCTCCTCGATCCGCCGCTCCTCGCGGAGCGTGATGCAGTCGACCCCCGCGAGCCCGAGGTCCTCGGTGTCGCGCCCGCGCCGGCCCATCTCGAAGCGCGAGGTGGCCCGCCCGGCCCCGTGCGAGGCCGAGCCGAGCAATTGCGGCGACCCGCGCCCGACCAGCAGGTACGAGGCCGCGCCCATCGAGCCCGGGATGATCACCGGCTGCTCGGCCCCCGCCGGGCACGCGCCCTTGCGGGTGATCCACCGCTTCGCCGGCCCGTCGACCGGCAGCGTGATGTTGTGCGGCAGGTCGTACACCAGCGGCGCCGCGACCTCGCCGAACAATTCACGCAGGCGCTGGCGCAGCAGCTCGGCCAGCAGCAGGCGGTTGAGGAACCCGTAGTTCGCCGCCGTCGCCTCCGCCTGCATGTAGCCGGCGACGGCCTCCGGCTGGTCCGCCAGCGACAGCGAGAACAGCCCCTCCGGCGGGAACTTCTGGCCTTTCGGCCACATGCTGCGGGCCCGGTCGCGCCACAGCGCGCCGACGTGCTTGCCGACCCCGCGCGAGCCCGAGTGGATCATGATCGCCACTTGCCCCGCGCGGACGTCCCACTGCCGGGCCCGCGCGCGGTCGACGACCGCCTCGACGACCTGGATCTCGACGAAATGGTTGCCGCCGCCGATCGTCGCCAGCCCGCCGTCGCGCACCACCCCCTCCGCGGGCGCCAGGTCTTCCGGCGCCCAGCGCGGGTCGCCGTCGAGCGCGCCGCCGAGGTGCACCCGATCGATCTCCCGCTCGAGTTGATCGAGGTCCGCGCGAGCCAGCTGCCCGAGCGGGCGCCGCCGCACCGCCTCGAGCCAGCCGAGCAGCCCCTCGCGGAACAGCCCCTGCATCGCCTCGGCCGTCATCGGCAGGTCGCGCGTCGAGAAGAAGTAGTCGCCCTTGAGCCGTTCGACCAGGACATCGCGGTGCGCCAGCAATTGCTCGGCCGGGAGGTCGACCACGTGCAGGCGCATGCCGCAGTTGATGTCGGTGCCGACGGCCGCGGGGACGACGATCCCCTCGGTCTCGACGATCGAGCCGATCGCCACGCCCGCGTCGCCCGGGTGGAAGTCGGGCGACGCGCGCACCGTCGCCATCCCGCCGCCGGCCGGGTGCCGGAGCGCGGCGAGGCCCGCGAGCTGGCGCAGCGCCTTGGCCTCGACCGGGAAGTCGTCGGGCAACAGCACCTCGCCCGCCGGCGCGTCGGGCACGTCCTTGAGCCGCACACGGTAGACGCGACCGTCGCGCTCGACATGGAGGCCCTCGCGCGCGAGCGCGGCGAAGACCCGTTGCAAGTTCTTTGGCTGCATGACACTGGGCTCCTGCGCACGCGTCGGCCCGCGCGTGCGCGCTGCGTCGCGCCGTTCGAGGCGCGCGCCACGTGCCTGTGCGACATGACCTTCGGGCCGTGTCCCTTCGCACAGGTCCTATCCACCCTGGCGCAGCGGACAGCCGCGCACCAGGGCCCAGAGATTTCCGCTCAGCAGCCGCGGAAGGCCAGGAAGTTACGGGCAGCGCCCGGCGAAGTCAAGCACCGACCCACACCCGGCGCGGACCCGAGCCCCGCGCGGCCGCGCCCGCCGGCCAGGCACGCGACCTGTCCCTTCGCACACATCGCCTCGCGTTCCCCCACGGTCCGCCGAACAGGTGATGGTCATTCGACGGGAAGTCGGCAGACGAATCCCGCGCCCAGACCGCGGCGAGCGCCGTCGCGGGGGAATGACACGCCGTGAATGACGAGAGATGGCGGTTCCTCGCCCCGAGCGCATCGGGGCAGAGCACGTCGACCGCCTACCGCAACACCTGTCCCGTCGTACACGTCATCATCAGCTCCGGCGCCGCCGGCTCGCGCCGCCACCACCCGACCTCGCCCGGCCGCGTGAACGTGTAGCGCCAGTACTGCACCCGCACCCGCGACGGCCGCGGCAGCAGCGGCGTCGCGAAGAAGTACTGCGCCCGTTCCGGGTCCTCGCACAGCAGCCGCAGCAGCCGACGCACGTAGCCGGGCGGGGCCCGGCGGGCGCTCAGCCCGTGGAACCACAGCATGAAGTCGAGCCGCGGCTGGTGCGGGGCGACCAGCGGCGGCGCGCGGTCCGGCGGACCTGGCTTGTCATGCATGTCGTACGCGCGCCACGCCCCGTCCGCGTACGCCGCGAACGCCGGCTCGACCCGCACCCGGGTGATCTGCGCGAACAGGTGGTACGCGTTGAACACGTGCAACGGTCCTGTGCGCCGCTGCAGCGCCGTCGCCCACGGGCCCGCCCGGCCGCCGAGCTCGACCCGCGCCGTCACCAGCGACAGCACGAGATAGACCACCGCGAACCCGCCCAACAGCCCCGCGCGCAGCCGCGGCCACCGCGGCGCCGGCACCCCCTCGCGCGGCAGCAGCACCCACCCCCACGCCCGTCGCCCCGGCAGCCGCGCGTACAGGCGCAGCAGGTCCGCGTCGCGCAGCATGAACAGGTGCAGCGCCAGCGCCAGGTAGACGAAGAACCCGTAGTTCGCGGTCGCCAGGTTGATCAGCTGGAACCCCGTGAGCACCACGAGCGCGACCAGCCGCCCGCGGCGCCCGCAGAACAGCAGGACCGGCGCCACCAGCTCGAGCACCAGCGTCGCCCGGCTCTCGAGCGCGTGCCACCACCCCGGCAGGTGATGCGCGTACCAGGCCAGCGGCCCCGGCAGCGGCGCCGTCTCGTAATAATAATACATCGCGCTGCCGTCCCACCAGTCGCCGATCGGCGACCATCCTTTCGCCAGACCTGACTCGAAGTACAGCTTGAACGCCGCGAACAGCAGCAGCAGGTGGGCCGTCGGCGACGGCCGGTCGCGCGGCAGCAGCAGCGCCAGCGCCCCGCACTCGACCAGCAGGCTGTCCCACTGGAACTGTAAAAAAGGCGCGCCGACGCTGACGAAGCTCAAATAGAGCAGCGTGGCGATCGCCAGGCACGCGCGCGGCCACACGCCGACGAGCGCCAGCGCCCCCGCGACGATCCCGAGCGTCGCCGCCCCGCGCAGCGCCGCGTCGCCGGACCACCACCAGAACAGCGTCGGCGTGGCCCACCACCCGCCCGGCCGCGCCTGCGCGACCGCCTCGGCGGCCGGCGCCAGCCCGTCCGCGCCGAGCAGCGGTACCAATTGCACTCGCAGCGACGCGAACGCGATCACGAACACCAGCCCGAGCGCCGCGTGGAACAGCCGCGCCACCACCGGCCCCGAGTCGGGCGACACCGCCGCGAAGCGGGCGAGCGGCGCGGCGCGGTCCGTCATCCCGCCGACACTACGAGCCGGGCCCGTCGAGGGCAACGCCGCTTGACCCGGGCCGCGCCTCGGCGTCTCCTTGGCACCCATGACGCTTATCCGAACCTCCTTAGACCCCCTCCGCGCCTCTCTCTTCGCCGCCCTCGGCCTCCTCGTCGCCTGCGCCCCCGGCAAGACCGAGACCGAGACCGGCACCGTGACCGCCTCCGAGTCCGGCGCGAGCACCGACAACACCGCCACGGGCACCGCCGGCACCACCGGCCCGACGACGACCGACGGCGCCACCGACCCCGGCACCGGCAGCGAGAGCGGCGGTCAGACCACCGCGCCGACCACCACCACCGAGTCGCCGACCTCGACCACCGGCGTCGTCCCGCCGCCCGCCTGCGACGGGGCCGTCACCGACATCATGCAGGCCTTCGTCGACCCGGCGACGCCCTCGGGCTTCGTGCAGTGCGACGGCGGCATCATCCACCGCCCCGAGCCGCGCGAGTGCCTGTCCCCGGTCACGCCGAGCAGCTGCCCCGCCGACGCCTCGCCCGACGGCGAGTGCCTCGTCGACGCCGACTGCACCGACAAGCCGTTCGGCTCGTGCCAGCTCAATATGGTGTTCGGCGGCATCCTCGCGCCCGGCGACACCTGCGGCTGCGTGTACGGCTGCCAGACCGACGCCGACTGCGCCACCGGTGAGGTCTGCCGCTGCGCCGGCGAGGGCCTCGGCTTCTTCACCGAGTGCGTCCCCGCCGCGTGCATCACCGACGCCGACTGCCCCGGCGCGCTGTGCGGCTTCTCGCCCGACATCTGCGAGCCCGGCGTGTTCTCCTCGCACTGCACCACCCCGAACGACCTGTGCGCCGGCGACGGCGACTGCGACAGCCCGCCGTGCCGCTTCGACGGTGACATCCAGGCGTGGAGCTGCGCCAACGCGGCCTGCGGCCGGCCCTTCCTCGTCGAGGACGAGGCCGTCGTCGCGCCCGCGCGCGCCCGCGACGACTGGCGCGCCCTCGTCCGCGCCCCCGTCGCGCTCCCGCCGGTGCGCGCGCGCCTGGCCGCCTACTGGACGCAGATCGGTCTGTACGAGCACGCCTCGGTGGCCTCGTTCGCGCGCTTCATCCTCCAGCTCCTCGCCGTCGGCGCGCCGGCCGAGCTGGTCGACGGCGCCCAGCGGGCCCTCGCCGACGAGGTCGAGCACGCGCGGCTCTGCTTCGCGCTCGCCAGCCTGTACCAGGGGACAGGCGTCGGCCCCGGCCCGCTGCCCGCCGCCGGCGCGCTCGGCAGCATCGACCTCGACGCCGTGCTCGCCGCGGTGATCCGCGAGGCCTGCGTCGGCGAGACGCTGTCCGCGCTCGAGGCCCGCGAGGCGGCGCTCCGCGCCGTCGACCCGTCGCTGCGGCGCACGCTCGAGCGGATCGCCGGCGACGAGCAGCGCCACGCCGAGCTCGGCTGGCGCTTCGTGCAATGGGCCCTCGCGGACGCGAGCGCGGACCAGCGCGCCCGCGCCGAGGCCGTGTTCGCCGCCGCGATCGCCGACGCCGAGCTCACCCTCGCCGGGCTCACCCAACAGGCCGGCGAGCCCGACCTGCACGAGCACGGCGTCATCGACGCGCCCCTGCGCGCCGCGCTGTGGCGCGAGGGCCTGCGCGAGCTGGTCCGCCCGACGCTCGCGGCGCTGCAGCTGGCCGCCTGAGAAAGTGACAGCGGCGCCGGCCCGCACCGGCGCCGCTCCGCCGCCCTCCCCGCGCCCACGCTGTCGCACACGCGGCCGCGCTGTCACTTTCTCCGCCGCCGACATCGCCTCGTCGCCGGGGTTCCCGGGCAATCACGAGCTCCCGCCCGCGACAACGCGGCCTGACGCAGGTTCCCGGGCGGGTTCGTCGTGTGCGGCCCGCACAATTTTTCGCCGCCCGAGGAACCGCGGCCCCGGGCCTCTGTCTGTAGCCGCGTCGACGGTGCTGCGACGGCGAAGCAGGACGGGCGGCTGACAAGCCCCTCGCTGCCGCCGCGACGGACCCCCGCGCGGCTCGGCACGCCTGCTCGTCAGGAGCGAGCCGCAAGAACATGTCCCATCAATCAGCAATTCGCCCCGCGAATATGAAAGCCAGTGACGCCATGACGACCCGCGACCATCGAATCGAAGCCAGCAACGTCAACAACGAGTCCGAGGTGCAGGACGGCGGCCGGGTCGCCGAGGTCGTGGCGATGTACAACGACACCGTCCTCGACGTGCAGCACCTCGGCCAGAACCGCGACGGCCGGCGCAGCGCGCCGAAGTGGCTCGTGGCCGGCGGCGCGCTGGTCCTCGGCGGCCTGGCCCTGTTCGGCCACGACGCCGCCCAGGACTGGGACGGCCACGCCGCCGCCGTCAAGGCCGCGGCCGAGGTCAGCGCCCCCGCGCCCCGGGCCCCGGGCACCGGCCTCGGCGGCCTCGGCTTCGGCCTGGCGATGCTCGGCCTGATCCCCTTCGGCGTCGCCGCCATGCGCATGCAGGACCGCGCCCGCACCGCCTACACCCTCGGCGAGGGCCACGACGCCGCGTTCCACGTGTCCGTCCCCGGCCACCGCGAGCTGCCGATCGTCCACGGCGAGCGCGAGCACAGCCTGCAGTTCACCGCCGACATGGCCGGTGAGGTGCGGATCGGCGAGACCCACGTGACCCTCGAGGAGCTGATCCGCAACGGTCACGCCCGTCCGATCGAGGCCGGCGTCTACAGCTACCCGCTCGCCGCCGGCGCGAAGGCCCGGATCCGCTTCCAGGGCCTCACCTTCTTCATCCACTCGGTCGCCCCCGGCCGCGTGATCGCGCGCAAGAGCGAGATCGACAAGCCGTTCTGGTTCCACAACGGCATCTCGGCGGCCGCGATCGGCAGCCTCATCCTGCTCACGCAGATGATCCCGAACGAGGCCGGCGCGCTGGCCCTCCAGGAGGAGCTCGGGGACAGCCGCTTCGTCGGCTACCTCGCCCAGCCGAACCAGATGAAGGACGACGCGATCCCCACCGAGGAGGAGCAGACCGACGAGCCCGGCGGCGTGGCCGGCGAGCGCCACGTCGGCGACGAGGGCCAGGCCGGCAAGAAGGAGAGCAAGCAGGTCAGCGGCCGCTACGCCATGAAGGGCGAGGCCTCGGTGATGCCGAAGCTGGCCCGTAACTTCGACCCCGACATGGACGCGCGCAACACCGGCATCCTCGGCCTGATGAAGGCCGACGCGGGTCACGTCATGGCCTCGCCCTTCGGCGACACGTACGCCGTCGGCAACGACGACCAGGACGTGTGGGGTCAGCTCGTCGGCAACCACACCGCCGAGTCCTTCGGCGTCGGCGGGATCGGTCTCGTCGGCAACGGCCGCGGCGGCGGCGGCACCGGCGAGGGCACCGTCGGTCTGACCTCGGTCGGCCTCATCGGCCACAACCGCCCCGGCGACGGCGACGGCGGCCTCCTCCGCCGCTCCGCCGGCTTCGAGACCCGCAAGACCCGCACCCCGCAGGTCCTCGCCACCAAGGCCGAGGTCGTCGGCGGCCTCGACAAGGACCTCATCCGCCGCGTCGTGCGGGCTCACATCAACGAGGTGCGCTACTGCTACAACCAGGGCCTGGCCAAGGACGCCAACCTCAAGGGCCGCGTCGCCGTGCAGTTCACCATCGGCGGCACCGGCAAGGTCACCCAGGCCGTCGTCGGCGAGACCGACCTCAAGGACCGCGCCGTCGGGTCCTGCATCGCCCAGGCGGTCAAGCGCTGGTCGTTCCCCAAGCCGGCCTCGGGCGGCGCGGCCATCGTGACCTACCCGTTCATCCTCCAGCCCGGCTGACCTGAAAGATAGCCTCGCCCCACCGGGCGGAGCCCCGCGCTCCGCCCGGTTTCTTCTATTTTAAGAAATCACTCGCCGAGCGCCGCCCCGGGGTCGCGCCGCAATTTCAAAATTTTCTCGATGCGGTCGAACAGGTCGATGCGGTCGACGAGGTCGTGGAGGTAGTCGAGCTTGTCGGTCTCGATCACCACCGTCTCCGACAGGTCGTAGCGCGAGAACCACGCGTCGTAGAGCTCCTGCAGGCGCCGCAGGTACGTCGTCGGGATCGCCTGCTCCTCCGGCCGCCCGCGCAGCGCGATCCGCTTCTTCAGCGTCCGCATCGAACACTTCAAATAAATCATCAGGTCCGGCGGCGGCAGCTGCTGCACGATCGCCTCGTACAGCTCGCGGTAGGTCTGATAGTCGCGCTTCGTCATCTGTCGCCGGCGGTACAGGTTCTCGGCGAAGATCTCCGCGTCCTCGTAGATCGTGCGGTCGCCGATCACCGGCTGCGTCGCCCGGATGAGCTCCTGGTGGATCCGGAATTTCTTGGCGAGGAAGAACACCTGCGAGTGGAACGCCCACCGCGGCATGTCCGAGTAGAAGTCGACCAGGTACGGGTTCTGCTCGTTCGGCTCGAAGTGCGGCGTGAGCCGGAACTGACGCGCGAGGAACGTGACGAGCGTCGACTTGCCGACGCCGATGTTGCCGGCGACGGCGACGAACCTGCGGGGGCGGGCAGCGCTCACCCCAGCCGGGTACCGCGATCACGGGCGCGTGTCGATGCGCGAACCCGCGCGAATTCAATCGTAGTAGATGAACAGCGGCGCCGCGGTCGCATCGGCGTCGGCGGCGAGCCCTCGGAGCGCCGCGCAGACCCCTCGCGCGTGCTCGTCGAGCGCCGCCCCGTCCGCCAGCGCCAGCAACGCCGCCACCGCCTCGTACGTGATCGGCGTGCCGTCCGGCGGCGCCTCGGCGCCGAACCATCCCGTCCCCTCGAAGTAGTCGCGCATCAGCGCCGGCATCGCGTCACTCCTGGGCTCGCCGCGCCACAGCGCCGCGAACAACTCCTCGAGCGCCGGCCGGTCGACCCGGATCGCGCGGCGGACCCCGGCGCGGAGCAGCCAGATCAGCACGGTCCCGCTGCACGCGATCCCGCAGACATGGCACGGCGAGGTGAGGTCCGAGACCATCGCGAGATCTGCCGCCGCTCCTGTCCTGTTCGCGCTGGTCATGGTCCTCGCCACGACCTTACACCAGGGTCCGCGAGTGCTCACGGGGCCGAGCCCGGATGCCGGCGGCCGACACGCGGGCTCCGCGATCCGTCATGACGCGCCGGACCAGTTTGTTTTCTCGTATCATCCGCGCGCGCATGCCCGCTCCCGACGACCCAGCCGCGCGCCCGACCGGGCCCGAGCCACCTGGGTCATCGGCGTCGGAGCGGCCGGTGCGGCTCGTCCTCGCCGCCCTGGCGATCGTCGCCTTCCACCTGGCGTGGTTCGCCTACTTCGTCCCGCCGGACGCCTGGTACACCAGCACGCCGATCACCGGCGTCGACTTCGAGACCCACGTCGGCCAGACCTGGCGCTTCATCGAGGCCATGGACGGCTGGGGTCACAGCTGGATGTACGACCCGCGCCTGCTCGCCGGCTACTTGCACGGCGTCATCTTCGACGCCGACAACAAGGGCTGGGAGGTGTGGACCTGGCTCTTGAGCCATCTCGGCGTCCCGGCCGGCTTCGCCTTCAACCTGTTCGTCGCCCTGGCCCACCTCGGCGTCCTGCCGGTCGTCTACGCCTCGGCGCGCCTGTTCGACCTGTCGCGCCGCGGCGCGCTGTGGGCCGCCTTCCTGGCCTCGTGCCTGTGGTTCTTCGACTCGTTCTCGCACTGGTGCTGGTGGATCGGCATGGTCGCCTACGCGATCTGCGGCTACCTCTCGCTGCTGCCGCTGGCCCTGTTCTACCGCTGGCTGCGCGACCGCAAGCCGTGGCAGGGCCTCGCCGCCGGCCTCGCCCTCGGCGTCGCCCACCTCGTCCACCCCTACACCTTCATCGTCCTGGTCGCGCCGATGCTGGTGCTGTACCTGCGAGCGCTCCGCCGCCTCGACGCGCGCGGCCACTTCGCCGTCCTGGCGATGGCCGTCTTCACGCTGGTGCTCAACACCTGGTGGCTCTCGGTCGCGCTGCAGTTCTGGCACTACATCCTCGACTCCGGCTTCTTCGGCCAGTCGGGCCCGGAGTGGCTGCTCGCCGACTACCTCGGCCTCGTCCTCGACACCGCCACCTCGGGCCTCCTCGGCACGCGCACCGGCTTCCGCTTCCTCGTGCTGGGCGCCGCGCTGGTCGGTCTGTGGCGCTGGCGAAGGGCCCGCGACCCGCGGACCCTCCCGCTCGCCACGGCCATGCTCGTCATGGCGCTGCTCGCCTACGCGTCCGGATACATCTGGCTCTTCAGACAGATCCAGCCGTACCGCCACGTCCTCCCGCTCGCCTTCCTGGCCGTCATCCCCGCCGCGGCCGCGCTCGAGTCGACCCGGCTGCGCGAGGCGTGGCGCTCGCTCGCCGCGCCGGGGCGCCTCCTGGTGGTCGTCCTGGCCCTGCCGGCCCTGCAGGCGCTCGCGCGCGACATCCTCTACTTCACCCCGGCCCACCTGCCCGAGGTCGCCCCGCTGTACAGCGGCGAGAAGGTCCTGCTGGCCGCCAGCGGCTACCCGCCCCACCCCGACTACCGCCTGTTCCCGGCCCGGCCCGAGCACGGCGAGGTGACGAAGTGGGCCCGCGAGGTCGACGACGGGCAGAGCCGCTTCCTGGTCGAAGAGCCAGCCGTGGGCGAGCGGCTGCACTGGCAGACCGACGCCCAGATCATCGGCGGCTTCCGCTTCCGCAACCTCGAGCACAGCATGGCCAACCTCTACCGGCGCCACAAGTTCGGCGTCGCCGGCGACGACCAGCTGCGCACCTACTTCGAGACCTACGCGGTCCGCTGGGTCATCGTCACCAGCAACGCGACCTGGTGGAACCAGCGGCCCGACCTGCTCGTCCCGGCCGGCAAGGTGGGCCACCACCGGATCTTCCGCACCACGATCGAGCCGCACCTGATCCAGCAGGGCGGCGGGCAGGTGGTCGCAGCGCCCAACAAGCTCACCGTCACCGGCAGCGACCCGAACATCGACCTCGTGCTGCGCTTCCACTGGATGGAGTACCTGGTCTGTGAGCCAGGTTGTGAGGTCCGCCGCGAGCGCATCGACGACCTCGACCACGTCGGCTTCATCCGCGTGCCCGCCCCGCACCCCGCCGACCTCGAGCTCGTCAACCGCTACGGAGAGGCCGGCCGATGAGCGCGGCGCTGCGGATCCTCTTCAACGTCGCGCAGTACCGGCTGCAGCGGCTCGAGATGGCCAACATGGGCGGCGCGCTGATCATCATGCTCGCGCTGCGCCTGTCGCCGGCCGACGTCGCGGTGCGGCTCGGGTTCGCGTTCCTGCTCAACCTGCTCGTCTACCTCAACAACGACTACCTCGACCTGCCGACCGACCTGCGCTCGCCCGAGCGCGACGACGGCAACACCCGCTTCCTCCGCGACCACCGCGGCGCCGCGCTGGCGGCCCAGCTCGGGCTCGTCGCCGTGCTCGTCGCCGTCGCCGCGGCGTGGGACCTCGGCCTCGTGATCCCGCTGGTCGTCGGCGGCGGCGTGTGCTGGCTCTACTCGGCGCGGCTCAAGCACGTCGCCGGGGCCGACATCACCGCGATGATGGTGTGGGGCGCGGCGATGCTGACCGTCGCGTTCCCGCCGACGCACGCGCTCGGCTGGGCGCTCGCCGGCCTGCTCGCGCTCGACTCGGCGGTGTTCGAGACGATCCAGGTCATCCGCGACCACGACGCCGATCGTGACACCGGCGTGCGCACGACCGCCGTCGTCCTCGGTGTCCCGCGCACCCTCGCGCTCGCGCGCGCCCTCCTGGTCCTCGGCGCCGCCGCCGCGGCCGTCGCGATCCACCCGCTCGCCGCCGTCCCGCCGTTGATCGGAGTCACCCTGCCGCTCGGCCGCCCGGACCGCTACTGGAACCAGATCCGCGTGCTGCTCGGGGTCGCGTTCCTGTTCGCCGCCGGGTGGGTCTACGTCCACGAAGCCACCGGCGGATGGCTCGTGCGCTGCGTCGCGGACGGGTGTACGGCGTCACCTGGCCTTTCGGTCATGTCGCAATAGCAACGCGCGCACGCGGCCCGCAGGGCGAGCCATCGATCGGCTGTATCCATGTTCTACGGCTTGACACGTGTAAAATTTCCTGAACATTTTTCGTTGAACTGGACGCCCTTGTCCCGTATGCTGAACAGCGCTTCAGTCTAGCAAAGTCGTCGGAGCGGCCGCACATGTCCCAAGAAGCACGTTATGATACTCACTTCTCGAGCCCGGCGGACGTCGAGGAGTTCGTCGCGGTGCTCGAGCGATTCGAGCGCGGCGAGATCTCGTCGGAGGACTTCCGGACGTTCCGGCTGAAGCGCGGGGTGTACGGCCAGCGGCAGATGGACGTCAACATGCTGCGGGTCAAGTTCCCCGGCGGCATCATGAGCGCGGCCCAGCTGCGCACCGCGGCCGGGGTGGCCCGCGAGTACACGCAGTATCACAAGGGCCACATCACCACCCGGCAGAACATCCAGTTCCACTTCGTCAAGCTGGCCGACATGCCCGCGGTGATGGGCCGCTTCGACCTCACCGGCGCGACCACCCGCGAGGCCTGCGGCAACACCGTCCGCAACGTCACCGGCTGCCCGTACGCCGGCATCAGCGCCACCGAGGCCTACGACATCACCCCGTACATGCACGCGCTCGTGCGGATGTGCCTGCGCGAGGAGTGGGCCAACAACCTGCCGCGCAAGTTCAAGATGGCCTTCGAGGGCTGCACCCACGAGGACCACGCGCAGACGGCCATCAACGACATCGGCTTCCGCGCCAAGCTCAGGGACGGCGTGCGCGGCTTCGAGGTGTTCGTCGCCGGCGGCCTGTCGACCACCCCGCGCCCGGCCTATCGCCTGCACGAATTCATCCCGGCCGACGAGATGCTGGCGCGCGCCGAGGCGATCATCCGCGTGTTCGACAAGCACGGCAACCGCAAGAACCGCGCCCGCGCCCGCCTCAAGTACGTCATGAAGAACCTCGGCGAGCAGGGCTTCGTCGCGGCCTACGAGGAGGAGGTCGCCAAGCTCGTCGCCGCCGGCACGCTGCAGCGGCCGATCGAGCTGCCGCCCGAGGAGACCGCGCCGGCGTGGAACGACCGCGCCCTGGCCGGCCCGCGCGCGGCCGACGACGACCCGCAGTACAAGGAGTGGCTGCGCACCGTCGACCCGCAGAAGCAGCCCGGCTTCGCCGCAGTCACGATCAAGCTCGACCGCGGCGACATCGCGGCCGACCAGTTCGACCAGCTCGCCGACCTCGCCGAGACCTTCACCGACGGCACCCTGCGGGCCGGCAACCGCCAGAACCTCATCGTCCGCTGGGTCCGCACCGAGTACCTGCCGCACCTGTTCAGCGCGCTGCAGCAGATCGGCCTCGCCGAGCTCGGCTCCAACACGATCCACGACGTCGTCAGCTGCCCCGGCGCCGACAGCTGCAACCTCGCGGTCACGCACAGCATGAGCCTGGCCAAGCACCTCACGCGCTTCCTCAAGAGCCCCGGCAGGTCGGCCGACAGCGTCGAGCTGGCCCGCTCCGCCGACATCAAGATCTCCGGCTGCCCCAACTCGTGCGGCCAGCACCACGTCGCCGCGATCGGCTTCCACGGCACCGTGCGTCACGTCGGCGAGGGCAAGCAGGTCCCCGAGTACCAGCTCCACCTCGGCGGCGGCTTCGACGCCGACGGCGTGCAGTTCGGCCGCCACATCGTCAAGATCCCCGCTCGCCGCGCCGGCGAGGCGCTGCTCCGCCTGCTCGACCTCTACCGCGACGAGCGCGAAGACGGCGAGGACGCGCGCGCGTTCTTCCGCCGCGTCGCCAAGGAGGACGTCGTCGAGGCCCTCGGCGACGCGCTGCTCGACAGCCAGTTCACCAACCTCCGCGACGACGACATCTTCGACCTCGGCCAGGAGCGCACCTTCGACGTCGCCATCGGCCGCGGCGAATGTGCCGCCTGACCCGGGCCTGCGCGAATCACCGCGTCCGGCGGCGCTTCGGGTCCGTTCGCGCCGTCCTCGAGCTTCCGGGTCGCGCGGCGCGGCGCAGGCGGGCGGCGAGCTCGCGGGCCTTGTCGAGGAGCTCCGGCGGCTCCTCGATCTCGAAGTCCTCTCCGACGAGCGCGAGGTGCATCGCCAGCACGTCGAGAGAATGCGCGCCCGACTCGAGCACGCAGCGATCCGCTCCGAGCGCCGCGAGGAAGCCCGCGAGCGGCGGGACCCGCTCGGCGATCGTGGCGGCCGGCGCGTGGAAGACGACGCGCGCGCGGAACGAGTAGGGACGCGTCGCCAGCGAGCGCGACACGTACGCAGCGATGTCTTCGCCCGGGACCTTGCGCGGGGAGAAGCGCCGGCCGAGCTCGATGTCGCCCTCGATGCGATCCACCCGAAACGTGCGCCAGTCGGCGCGCGCCTCGTCCCACGCGACGAGGTACCAGCGCGCACCGGTGTGCACGAGGCCGTGCGGCTCGATCGTCCGCGCGGTCGGGCGCCCGCCTCGGTCCGTGTAGCGGAGCTCGGCCTGCCGGTGATCGCGACAGGCGGTGGCGAGGCGCGAGAGGACCTGCGGCCGCACGACTGGCCCGGTCCAGTAGAGCGGCGCCACCACCGAGTACAGCTCGGCGACGCGAGTTCTGATCCGCGCGGGCAGCACCTGATCGAGCTTGGCCAGCGCACGCAGGGCGGCCTCCTGCGCGCCGGCCACCGATCCCGACGCGGCGGTGCGCAGACCGAGCGCGACGGCCAGCGCCTCCTCATCGTCGAGGAGCAGCGGGGGCAGCGACGCGCCCGCGCCGAGCTGATACCCGCCGGCCACCCCCGTGCTCGAGTGCACCGGATATCCGAGCGCACGCAGTCGCTCGACGTCGCGACGCACCGTCCGCTGCGTGACCTCCAGACGTTCGGCAAGGTCCGCGCCGGTCCAGAACCCACGCGCCTGCAACAGTCCGAGCAGCCGTAGGAGTCGAGCGGAGGCCTCGAGCATGGCCACGAGGATAGCCGTTCATTGAGGACAGGACCTGTCCTCAATTGGTCGTAGCCTCGCCACATGTCCATCCTCCTGTATGCCGCACCCATGTCCAGCGCGACCCCCGTCGTGCACGCCCTCGCCGAGCTCGACGTACCGCACGAGCGCGTGTCGCTCGATCTGTCCGCCGGCGACCAGCGCAGGCCCGAGTTTCTCGCGCTCAACCCCAACGGCAAGGTGCCCACCCTCGTCGTCGACGGCACGCCGATGTTCGAGGCGCTTGCGATCATCACGTGGCTCGGCGAGAGCTTCGGGGTCGCGCGCGGTCTGTGGCCCGCCGCGGACGCACCGGAGCGGCTCGAGGCGATGTCGTGGGCGACGTGGGGGTACGTGACGTTCACGCCCGCGATCGCGCGCCTCAACTACGCGACGAGCGATCGCGTCCCCCGAGAGCTGCACAGCCCCGCGATGGCCGAGCACACCCATCGCGAGCTCCAGGCGCTGCTCGGCCTGGTCGACCAGCGGCTGGCGACACGCCGCTACTTGCTCGGCGACGCGTTCACGCTGGTGGACCTGATCGTGGCCAGCGCGATCACCTACTCGACCTTCTGCGGCGTGCCGGTGGCCGACCACCCGCACGTGAAGGACTGGCTGCGGCGCTTCCAGGAGCGGCCCACGTACCGCCGCGCCTGGGGAGTCGCGGCGGCTTGATCCTGGCGCGCGAGCTCCGCGACATCACCGCGGGGTGATGCCCATCCCGTCTCCGGGCGAGCGGCGCGCTCGACTGTCCCGAGAGACATCTCCGCCCGTCGCTCACTCCTGCTCGAAGATCGGCGGCTCGACCTGCACCGGCGCCGACACCGGCTCGAGCGGCGGCGGCTCGATGAAGCCGAACAGCTCGCGCTGCGGCGGGTAGGCGCGCGGCTGCCGGCGCTGCAGCTCGGCCCCGCAGAACTCGACCGACGGGTCGGTGTACGCGAACATCGCCGACCGCTGCCAGCAGTACTCGAACGCCTGCGTCGCCGCGGCCGCGATCGGCCCCGTCGAGTCGGCGAGCGCGCCGCAGTAGGCCTTGATCGCCGCGTCCGACTTCAGGCCCGCGGGCACCTCGGCGGCCATCAGCGTGTCGACCTGCGTCTGCGAGACGACGCCGAGCCGCGCGGCCGCGGCGAACATCCCGCGGGCGCTGCGCTTGCGCGCCGCCACCTTCTCGTAGCGGCGGTTCAGGTCGTTCATGCGCTCCTGCGACTTCCCCCAGTAGTCGAGGAAGCGCCGCGTCGAGTCCTCCGACCTGCGCTTCTGCTCGGCGAAGATCTTGCGGTCGCGCGCGTCGTCCGAGGACGCGCGCCAGTCCTCGCGAAAGAAGCTCAGGTCGGCCGGAGGACGCACCGCGAGCGCCTCCTCGAGCCTGGCGTCGGCGAGGATGAGTTCGGCCTGGTCGAGCACCTCGTCGACCTTCGCGCGCAGCCATGGGTCCTCGACCGGCGGCAAGATCTCGCCGAGCGCCACCGCCTCGCGCAGGCGTCGCTGCGCCGACTCGGCCAGCTTGCGGTCGCGCGGGTGCACCGTGACCGCCTGCGCCGCCGGCCCCGCGCACGTCACTTTCGGCGCCTTGCCGCTCTTCGGCGCGTCGGGTGCGGCCGGCTTCACGCTGACGCACAGGTCCATCAGCCCGTCCTTCAGCTTGCACGCGCGCCGCCACTCGATCGCCGCGAACGTCACCTCGGCGACGATCCGCCGCGCCGGCCCGCCCTTGCTGCCGTGGCGCTGGAGGTAGCCGGCCGCGTGCGCCTGCCTGGCCTGGTCGTCGGGCAATGTCTTCGGGAGCAGGTCGGCGCGGGCCCAGTAGATCATGGCGAGGCGCTGCGGATCCTTGCCGGCGTACAGCTTCTCCATCCGCTCGGCCAGCTCGAGCGCCCGCTTGTCGTGCCCGAGCTGCGCGCGCAGCACGAACGCCTCCTGCAGCAGATCGAGCGCCTCCGGCTCGCCCGGCCAGCGCTCGGCGTACCGCTCCATCGCCGCCGCCGCCTTCTCGAACGCGAGCGTCGCCCGGTGGTGGCGCACCAGGGCCAGCGTCGCCACCCGGGCCGTCGGCTCGGCGGAGAACTTCTCCACCAGCCGCTCGCGCGTCGCCACCATCGCCTCGTACTCGCCCGCGGCCTCGTGGCAGCGCGCCGCCAGCTCGAGCGCCTCGACCGTGCGCGCGTGCCTGTCGCCGAGCCGCTGCGCCAGCTCCGTCAGCGTCACCGCGCACTCGTGCCCGCGCGCCGGGTCGCCCGACTGGGCGACCTTCGCCGCCTCGTTGTACGCCTCGGCCTCCGCCGGCGTCAGCGGCTCGGCCGCCAGCGCCAGCCCGGCGACCGCCATGCTGCCCAGTAGCGCCGCGATCACGCCCGCGACCTCTTCAGCGCCGCCGCCGGCGGACCAGCAGCAGCAACCCGGCGAGCAGCCAAGACCTGTCCTTCCAGTCATCCTGACCCGAAGAACATGTGCACCCGCGCTCCGCGAAGTCGCCGCCGTCGGCGCCCGCGCCGGTCTCGTCGCCCGTGCCGTCGCCGGTGTCGTCACCGGTGGGATCGACCGGCCCCGGCCCGGGTACCGGCGGGGCGGGCTGCGGCTGCGGCTGCGGCTGCGGCTCGGGCGGCGGTGGTTCGGGTTCGGGCGGCGGCTCGGGCGGCGGCGGCTCGGGTTCGGGCTCCGGTTCGGGCGGCGGTGGTTCCGGCTCCGGCTGCGGCCCCGGGAACGGCCCCTCGTCGAACGGCTGGCCGCACACCGCGCTCCACGAGCCGACCGCGGTCGTCGAACAGCCGTCGCTCCACGTGCTCTGCGGATCCTCGAGATCGCCGGGGAAGCCGCCGCAGCTGGCCGTCGGGGCCCAGTTGTTGGCCGTGTCGAAGCACGGCGACAGGTCGACGCCGACCGAGCCCTCGAGCCAGTCCATGTTCGGCCAGAAGATCTCGTACACCGTGCCGAGCCCGCAGATCTCGCCGTCCGGCCCGGGGAACGAGTCGGGGTGCAGCGTCGAGGCCGCGCCGACGAGCCGCCATGTCCCATCGGACATGCGCGCAAAGGCAGGTCCGCCGGAGTCGCCGAAGCACCCGCCCTGGTCGGGCCCGATCATGATCACCTCGTTGTCGTCGACCGACACTTGGGTGATCGTCTGGGTGGTGAAGCGTTTCTTGCCGGCGCCGGTGGGCAGCGGGTTGCCCTCGGGGTCGAGCGTCGCGTTGGTCGCGCCGAAGCCGACGATCGTCACCTGCGAGTCGAGCAGCGCCTCGGTCTCGCAGCCCATGATCAGCGGCACCACCGGCACCTCGGGGACCGCCTTGGCCAGGGTGCAGAACGCGAGGTCGTTGGAGGTCACGCCCGGGTCCCACTCCGGGTGCGTCGCGCACTCGAGCACCGGCACCACGCGCACCGGCGCGTCGACGTCCTCGCCGAACAGCACGCTGCCCGGCGTGGCCCACGACGTCGCCGGGTCCATGCAGTGGGCCGCGAACGCGACCACGCTCGGATGGACCAGAGTGCCGGTACAAAACAGCTGGCCGGTGTCGCGGTCGAGCATCGCCACCGCGCTCGGGAAGTCGCACTCGCCCGCCTCGAGCCCGTTGAAGATCGGCAGCTGCGGCGGCGGGACGTCGCTCAGTTCGCCGGCGACCGCCGGGCCCGAAGCCAGCGCCACGAGCCCGCAGACCGCCACCGTCACAGGTGCACGCATGGCCGCAGGCTCCCACCCCGGCGAGGCGTGCGCAAGCGCGATCCCGGAGTATCATCGCGCGCGTGTACGCTCCCCTCCTCGCGCTCGGACTCGCGGCCGCGACCCCGGCTCCCGAGCCGCCCGCGAGCCCCGACACACTCGCGACCGAACCCGAGCCCACATCGCCGCCTGCTCCCGCGCCCCCCGACGTCGCGCCACCGCCCGCGAGCCCCGAGGCCCCGCCCACCAGCAACGACGTCGCGCCGACGCCCGCGGCCTCCGACCCCGCGCCGCCGCCCGCGGCCTCCGACCCCGCGCCGCCGCCCGCACCCGCCCCGACCCCCACGCGCCCGCGCTGGTGGGGCCCCGATCCGCGGCCCAAGGTCAGCGGCTACGGCGGACCGACGCTGCGGCTGTCCGGCCTGCACGGCGCGTTCGCGGCCTTCGTCGGGCTCGAGGGCGGCATCAACATCGTCCAGCGGGTGACCGTCGGCGCCACGCTGCAGTGGCTCCTCAACCCGGTCGACGCGGGAGCGTTCGCCCGCGGCGGCGCGACGCGGATCAACATCAACTACGGCGGCCTCGTCGTCGACGTCGCCTACGTGCGCGGCAAGCGGGTCGCGGGCACTCTCGGCGGCCTCCTCGGCGGCGGTGGCGGCTGCGTCCAGAACCCCGAGAACGGCCGCTGCGCCGACAAGACCGCCTTCTTCGTCGGTGAGCCGCGCGCCGGCCTGCGCGTCGTCCTGGCCCCGATCGTGCGCCTGCACCTCGCCGTCGGCTACCGCCTCGTCGCCGCCCGCACCTGGACCGGCCCGCAGAACCTCGGCGGCCCCATGGGCATGGTGATGCTCGAGTTCGGCTGGTTCTAAGGACATGCCTGAAAGGGCCTGCTGCCTCGAACATGCTCCCGCGAACATGTCCGAGTGAACATGTTTATGCGTTCTGCAGGTACTGCGCCCGCGCGGCCGCCCGCTGCAGCTCGCCGCTGGAGGTGCGCGGCAGGGCGCCCACGGGCACCTGGACCAGGGCGGCGACGCGGAGCCCGAGGGCGGCCTGGATCCGGCGGCGCAGCGTCGCGGTCATGGTGTTGAGCACCGCCGGGTCGACGGGGCGGCCCTCGGCGATCACCACCAGCTCGTCGGTCAGCTTGCCGGGGCGCGCCAGCGCCACCACCTTGCCCGCGCAGATCCCCGGCACCCGCGCCGCCTCGCGCTCGATCGGCTGCGGGTCGTAGCTGCAGCCGTGCACGACGATCACGTCGTCGACCCGGCCCGTCACGTACAGCCGGCCCTCGGCCAGGTAGCCGCGCAGACCCGTGCGCCGTCCGGCCGGGTCGTCGCTCGGGCCGCACACCACCACCTCGCCGACCTCGCGCTCGCCGAGCGGCTCGCCGGCGCGGTCGACCACCTCGACCCGGTGCCCCGGCAGGGGCCGGCCGCGGGCCACGAACTCGAGGGCTTTTCGCGGCATGTCCCCCAGGACATGTCCGATGGGCGCGGCGAAGCCGTCGCGGCTGTAGGCCTCGGGCGCGACGCGGTCGACCCGCAGCGGCTGGCCGGGCGTCTCGCTGGCCGCGGCGCCGAAGCAGGGCACCAGCGTGCGCGGGTCGAGGCCGGCGGCCGCGTGGACGTCGACGAAGGTGCGCACGGCCTCGAGCGCCAGCACGTCGCCGCCGCACACCAGCGCCCGCACGCGCCGGAGGTCGAGGCGCGGGTCGGGCCGCGCCGGCTGCTCGAGCGTCGCCGCCCCCGCGAACGTGATCGTCACTCCGAGGTTGTCGACGAGCCGCAGCCAGCGGGCGGCGTCGAATGGATCGGGGCGGGCGATCACGAAGGGCACGCGGTGGCGCAGCGGCGCGAGCACGGCCCCGAGCAGGCCCTGGTGCAGGCCGATCCAGCTGAGCACGCGATCGCCCGGTCGGGCCCGCAACGCCGCCCCGAGCAGCGCCTCGCAGGCGGCCGCCAGCGCGGCGTGGCTGTAAGGCGTGGCCCGCAGGGCGACCTGGCCGCCGCCGCTGAACTGCACCAGCGCGAGGTCGTCGGCGCGGAAGCTGTCCGGGTCGGGCAGGAACGCCCCGCCGAGCGGGTGCTCGCCGAGGTCGTCGACCATCAGCTCGCGCGCGCCGGGCAACGCGGGCAGCGGGCCGCGCGTCGGCGACGGCCGGATCACCCGGTGCGCCCCGCTCGCGCGCACGACCTGCAGCGCGCCCGCGGCCCACGCCTCCGCCGATCCGCCCGCGGGGTCGGCGAGGGCGATCGGCACCGCCCCCGCGCGCAGCGCCGCGAGTGTCGCAACGACCATGTACTCCGGGTCAGGTGCCGCGATCGCCAGCCGCTCGCCGCGACCGACCCCGCGGGCCACCAGTCGCGCCGCGAAGCCCTCGACCGCGGCGACCAGCTCGGCGAAGCTGCGGATCTGCGTGTCCCCGTCGTCGCCGATGACGACGAGCCCGGGGAGATCGCATCCGCGCAGCGCGACGAGCGAGTGGACGAGGGTCGACACGCACATCCTGAGCGACGCGAGGTGCCGACTCGGATGACGCCGTCGCGCTGGAGTCGACGCGCGCGCCATGGAGCCGGCTCACCTGGCCAGGACCTGCGCCGGTCGCCCGGCCGGAGTGGTACGGTGGCGACACGTGTTGTTGCTGACGCAGGCGCCCGATCCCCTGCCGGACGACGGCGACGACATCGTCGCCTCGACCCGCGCCGCGCGGCTCGCGGGCTTTACGGCGTTGCACTTGCCCCCCGACGCCGACCATCGCGGCGACCTGCTCGCGCCCATCGCCGAGCTCGCCGTGCGTGAGCGCCGCGAACCCGCCGTGTGGGTCGGCACGATCCCCGAACCCGCCACCTATCGCGCCGTTTACGCGGCTCTGCGCGACCGCGGCGTCGACCTCGTCAACGACCCCGATCAGCACCTCGGCGTGATGGAGCTCGACCAAGCTTATCCGCGGCTCGCCGACCTCACACCGGGGAGCGTCGTCGTCACCGAGCTCGATCACGTTCATCGAGACTTGTTGCGAGTCAGTCCTCGGATAGCGCGGAGAGCAAGGGACGCACGAACCGATCGAAGCCGTCTACCGCCGCCTGCAATGTCATGTCGAGCGCGACCGCCTTCTCTCTGCGCATGGCCGCCCAACTGACCTCCCACTTCCTACCCCCTGAGCTCCGTGCGCATGTCGTCGAGCACCATGAGATCCGGCCTCGTCCCGCGGCGCTCGAACGTGGCGCGCAGGGACGCGAGGAGGTCCTCCGGTACGCTTTGGGCCCCGGTCAGGGTCACGACGTCGAGGATGTCCTTCAGCCGATGCTCGATGGCGGGGAACTTGGCGACGATGGTCTCGATCTTCTCGGCGAGCACGGGCCCGAGCGGATACGCGTAAACCCGGGGCGGCGGATCCCCGCTCAAGAACGACTTGAGCTCGATGTGTCGCGGGTCCGGGATCACCGCATCACCGAAACCGATGTCGATCTTCAGGTCGACCACGACATTGCCGACTTCGGCTCGGATCCACACCGTCACCCCTTCGTAGCCTTCGAGCTCGCGCCTGGCGATCTCCGCCCGCACCCCGTCCGGCTCGAAGAGGATACCGTCGTCGACCTTCACCGCGACGACCTCCCGGAACTTCTGCCGGATCGCGTCCGGCTTGGCGGGAGCATGTTTGCACAGCATGTCGATGTCTCGCGTAAAGCGATGAGGATTCTCCAGGAAGTTGGCGACGAGTAGACCGCCCTTCAGGTAGAACCTCTTGGCGTGCCTACTCCTCCCGAGCCGGTAGAGGAGGCGGTCCATGGCGTAGGCGGTGAACCCGTCTTCTCGCAACAATTGCAGCTCGCGTCCGCGGTTCGCCACCCGCTGACTCACCGACTTGCTCCGTTCGTTCGTCGAACTCATCTCAACACCAGCCCCTGTAGCAGAGGATCGATTTTTCTGCGGATGTCGAGGCGACGTGCGAGCCGGGCGAACACGGGGATCCGAAAATCCTGGGCCGAGGCCCTTCGGCGCAACGCCTCGAGCGCGTACTCCCCAGGGATGTGCTTCGGGTAGCGGAACAGATCGAGCACCGTGCGATCGGGCCCCGTGATTCGGACGGCGACTCCGTGTACTTGTACGGCGATGATGCCGTTGTCGGCGTCATGCGCTCGGTCAATGAAGCGCTCGCTCGTCTGGATCGCATGGACAGGGTGTGTTCGGCTACGGGGCGGCGAACTTCCCTTCGGGACGTACAACCACGTGCCGCGCTCGAATGCATCGGTCAGACCCTCGTAGATCGCGGCCGTCAGGAGGCAGGCGACTGCCTCCGAGCTCCGAAGGGTCCATGCTGCCGCTTCTACCAGTGGATGCAACTTGTGTTGCGCACCGATGTACACGCCGACAATGATCCGCCGAAGAACCCCGCTCCGCTCCGCGTAGGCCATCGACTCCGGCGGGGCTTCAAGTTCTGACGGCTGCAGCAACCGGTCCTCGGCTGCCAGTTCCCGAATGCGCGACTGGGTCGTTCGCTCCGTCAATACAAAATTTGTAAACTATGCGCCCCAGAGTAGACAAAATTTGGAGACCCCGACCCGGCAGCTTGATGGCCGGGAAAACTCACACCCATTGAGTGTTCTCATGTTAACTCCCTAGAATTTCACAAAAAATCTCACGCTCAGAATCGAGCGAGATCCAAAATTTGTCTACTCTCTGCCCCAGAGTAGACAAATTTTGGATCTCCTCCGGCGCGCGCGTCGTCCGCGCTTGGCAGCTCTTCAGGCCAGGTGCTTCGGCGCGTCGTCGAGGTAGAACGTCCCCGACTTGACCAGCACCGCGCGGCCCGTGAGGAGGACGCGGTCGCCGTGCAGCGCGCAGGTCAGCTCGCCGCCGCGGCGGGACACCTGGCGGGCGCGCAGCACTGCCTTGCCGAGGCGGGGGGCCCACAGCGGGGCCAGCGTGCAGTGGGCCGAGCCGGTGACCGGGTCTTCGGGGATGCCCTGCGCCGGGGCGAAGAAGCGCGACACGAAGTCGACGTCCGCGTCGGGTTCGCCGCCCGGGGCGGTGGCCATCACCGCGAACACGCCGGGCAGCCGGCCGATCGCGGCGAGGTCGGGTTGCAGCGCGCGGACCTCGGTGGCGCTGGCGTACACGACCACCACGTCGCGCGCCTTGAGCAGCTCGAGCGGCCGTCCGCCGAGCGCCTTCGCTATCTCATCGGACATGTCCCTTGAAACAGCCGGCCGCGACGGCAGGTCGAGGGTGAAGTCCTCACCGTCGCGGGCGACGTCGAGCGGGCCCGAGAGCGTCCAGAAGCGCAGGCGGGTCGGCGCGCCGGCGCGCAGTCGCGAGTGGACGAACGCGGTGGCGAGGGTGGCGTGGCCGCAGAGATCGACCTCGACCTCCGGCGTGAACCAGCGCAGGTCGAAGTCGTCCGTGCCGGGGCGGGGCACGTAGAAGGCGGTCTCCGACAGCGCGTTCTCGGCCGCGATCTGCTGCAGCGTCGCGTCGGGCAACCACGCGCGCAGCGGACACACCGCGGCCGGGTTGCCGGCGAAGCGTCGGTCGGTGAAGGCATCGACGTGGAAGCAGGCGATCTCGGTCACGCCGGCCAATCTACCCGAGCGCCCGCAGCCCGTCATACTGAGCTTCGTGGAGTCTCGCTCGCCCATGCGGATCGCCGTCGAGTCGCTCGCCGAGGCCCGCGCGGCCGCAGGCGCCGGCGACCTCGCGCGCGCCCTCGACCTCGTCGACGACGGCCTCGCCGCGCTCGGCCCCCACTACCAGCGTTCCGGCCTGATCGACGACTCGGGCCTCAAGCTCACCCTCGCGGCCGCGCGCCGCCGCCAGGGCGACGCCGCGGGCGCGTTCGCGGCGATGGAGCGCGTCCTGGAGGATCGGATCGCCTCCTACGAGGGTCGCAGCGGGGATGCCTCCTGATCGCCGCGCCGCCGCGGATGTGCTGTCATCGTCGCCATGTCGGACAAGCCGCTCGAACCGATGACCAAGTGGTGCCGCCTGTCCCTCACGGCCGCCGTGCTCGCGGTCGTGCCGGTGGTCGCGGTGACGATCCGCCTCGCCCTCAACGACCTCTTCACCGGCGCGGGCATCCTCGGCGACGTCGTCTCGTCGCTGGTCGAGCTCACCCTGCTGTGCGTGCCCCTCGCCCTGCCGCTCGGCCTCGCCGCGATCTGGCGCCACGCCACCGGCCCGCGCCGCCCCGGCCTCGCGCTCGCGCTGCTCGCCACGGTGATCGCGGGCGCCGAGCTGGCCTTCCTCGTGAAGCTCGCCAACGCCGAGTTCTGAGTTTCCCACCGGCGAACACGAGCGCGATGATTCTCGCTGCCCTCCGGCGACAACACGTGCGGCGTGCAGTCCGGAACGCGGTGGAGCCGTCGCGGCCGCTCGGCTCGGCGCGTAGGAACGTAGCAGCGGGGCCGCCTCCTGATCGCCTCACAGCCGCGGATGTGCTTCTATCCAAGGCATGTCGAGCGAGCAGTCCCAATTGAGGGCGAATTGTTGTCGCTTGTCCTTCACGGCCACGGTGCTCGCGGTCGTGCCCATCGTCGCGGTGGCGAGCCACCTCGTCTTCCTCCCGCTGTTCGCCGCCACGGGCGAGGCCGGCGAGGCCGTCTCGAAGATGTTCATGTGCACCCTGCTGGGCGTGCCCCTCGCCGTGCTGCTCGGCCTCGCCGCCATGTTGCGCCACGCCATCCGTCCGCGCCGCCGCCCCGGCCTCGGCCTCGCCGTGTTCGCCACCCTGCTCGCGAGCGCCGAGCTCGCCCTGCTCGTGTGGCTGGCCGCTCAGTACTGAAACTCGGGCCGATCGTCGCAGGCGCGAGCTCGCGGAGCGGATATCCGCCGGCGCGACGCCTTCAGCGCGCCTCGAAGCACTCGCGGCCCGACCCGCAGCGCTCGGGCACGCTGAGGTCGCCGTCGGGTCCGGTCACGAATTGCGTGCGCAGGCAGTGGTAGTGGCTCGAGCGGCTGGTGCTGAACGCGTCGGGCGTGTCGCGCCCGTAGACGTGCATCCCCTTGGTCCGCAGGTGCCGGCAGACCGGCTGATCGGTGTCGACGACGCGCAGATAGGTCGGCATGGCGGGCTCGCTTTCTCTCACTCCGGGAGCGGCACGCCGGCGACGCGGTGCAGCACCTCGCGGAGCAGCCCCTGGGCCAGCGGGATCTTGTAGGCGTTGTCGCGCAGCGGTCGCGCCTCGGCGAGGGCGGCCTTGGCCGCCTCGGCGAACAGCGCCGCGCTCGCGGGCTTGCCCTCGAGCGCGGCCTCGGCCTCGCGGCTGCGCCAGGGGATCGGCGCCACGTGGCCGAGGACCACGCGCACGTCGGTCATCACACCTGACTGAAGGGACATCTTGACCGCGGCCTCGGCCATCGGCCAGTCGTGCGACTGCTTCTCCTTGACCGCCGCGTAGCCCGAGCGCTGGTCGTCGCCCGCCTTCGGCAAGATCGCCCGCACCAGCACCTCGCCGGGCTCGAGCGTGTGCTCGCGCCTGGCGTCCTGCTTCGGCGTCAGGAACAGCTCGCCGATGGCGATCGTGCGCGCCTCGGCCCCGCGGACCTCGACCTGCGCGTCGAGGGCCGTGAGCGCGCAGGCCAGCGTCGACGGGTGGACGATGAAGCTCGGCCCGCCGCCGAGGATCGCGTGGAACTTGTTCTCGCCGCTGACGGCCAGGCACGCCGTGCCGCCCTTCTTCAGGCACACCAGGTCGGCGTGGCGGAAGTACCAGCAGCGCGGCCGCTGCAGCAGGTTGCCGCCGAGCGTCGCCGCGTTGCGGATCGTCGGCGTCGCCGCCGAGCCGGCCGCCTCGCGCAGCGCCGCCCGGGCCGCGCCGAAGCCCTCGTGCGCGGCCAGCTGCGCCAGCGTCACCAGGGCGCCGACCTGCATCCCGTCGCCCGCCGGCCCGAGCGCGCGCATCAGCTCGCCGGTCTCGTCGGCCAGCCCGCGCAGCTCGACCAGCTCGGCCGGCGCGTCGATGCCCTCCTTCATGCGGTCGATGAGGTCGATGCCGCCGGCGCGCAGCACCCCGTCCTGCGGGCGCTCGCGGGCGGCGTCTTGCGCCTCGTCCAGGCTCTTGGGGCGGCGGATCACGAACGGTCGCATGGTCGTTCCTTCAGGTGCGAAGAGACATGTCCCGAAGACTGCCTCAGCTGGCCCCGCGCGCGGGCACCACGCCGAGCGCCGCGAGCACGCGGTCGGGGGTGAGGGGGAGGTCGCGGACGGCCACGCCGAGCGCGTCGTGGACGGCGCAGGCGATCGCGGCCGCGGTCGGGATCGTCGCCGGCTCGCCGATCCCGATCGCCCCGGTGTTGTTGGCGCCGGTGTCGACCGGCGTGAACACGACGTCGATCGCGCGCGGCACGTCGCGCGCGCCGGCGATCTTGTAGGTCTCGAGGTTGGGGTTCAGCATCACCCCGCGGACGCGGTCCATGATCCGCTGCTCGGTCAGCGCGTAGCTGGTGCCGAGGATCACCCCGCCCTGCACCTGCGAGCGGGCCGTCAGCGGGTTCATCACCTTGCCGCAGTCGTGGATCGCCAGCACGCGCTCGACCGTGACCACGCCGGTCCAGGTGTCGACGCTGACCTCGGCGAACTGGACCCCGGCGATCTGGTAGCTGTTGCCGCCCATGAACTTGACCGGGTAGGCGCCGTAGGTCTCGGGCCGCGTGCCGGTGGCGACGATCGCCTCGCCCTCGATCTTCTTGCACAGCTCGGCCCACGCGATCGACTTGCTGCCCGCGCGCGCCTGTCCCTCGGACCATGTGATCTCTTCCGGCTTGCGCCCGAGCTGCTTGGCCGCCAGCGCCGTCAGCTGGGTCTTGACCGCCTCCGCCGCCGCGCGGACCGCCGGCGTCACGCTGGCCGTGGTCACGCTGCCGCCGCTGCCGACCGAGGGCCCGAGCTCGCTGTCGCCGAGGCGCACGCGCACCGCCTCGATCGGGCGCTGCAGCACCTCGGCGACGACCTGCGCGACGACCGTGGTGATGCCGCCGCCGATGTCCTGCAGGCCGTTCTTGACCTCGACGCTGCCGTCGCGCATCACGCTGACGGTGGCGACGACCGCCTTGCCGCGGCCGAAGTCGCCCCAGATCGACCCGGCCACGCCGAAGCCGCGGCGCACGCGGGCCTGCTTGTCGCGCAGCGCCGCCGCGCGCTTCTTGCCCTCGTCCCAGCCGAACTGCTTGCGGCCGAGCTCGAACTGGTGGCGGCGCACCGGGTGCTCGTCGTGGGCGAGGCGCAGGTCGAGCGGGTCGCGCTTCAGCTTCTTCGCCAGCTCGTCGAGCGCCAGCTCGAGCGCGAACGCCCCCTGCGGGTGTCCCGGCGCGCGCATCGCCGTGGCCGGCCCGGCGTGGGTGAACACGTCGTGGCTCTCGACCAGGATGTTCGGGCAGCGCGAGTACACGCCGAACGCGTTGCGCCCGACCCCCGCGCCGGTGCCGATCCCCGCGGTCCCGTGGGCGACGACGTGGATCGCCGTCAGCTGGCCGTTCGCACCTGCCCCGAGCTTCACCTGCTGGCGCGAGTCGGGGCGGTTGCCGGTGCACAGGTGCTCCTCCTTGCGGTCGAGCAGCAACCGCACCGGCGCCCCCGCCTGGCGCGCCAGCTCGCCGGCGATGAAGCCCATGCGCGAGCCCGGGGCCGAGGCGCCGAACTTGGCCCCGAAGCCGCCGCCGAGGAACTCGGTGTGCACGTGCACGTCGGTCGGCTTGAGCTCGAAGATCTCCGCGAACTCGTCGCGCACGCTGAAGATCCCCTGCGTCGAGCACCACAACGTCGCCTGCTTCGGCCCGTCCCACTGCACGACGATGCTGTGCGTCTCGAGCGCCGAGTGCGTGTGCACCTGCGTCGTGTACGTCGCCTCGTGCGAGACCTTGGCCATGCGCAGGCCCTTGTGCGCGTCGCCCTTCTTCATCGACGGCGACGTGCGGACGTTGCCGCGCTGGCCCGCGCTGCCGCCCGCGCCCGGCTCGTCGCCCTCGGTGCTGCGCTCCTCGACCTTGCCGCGGTGGACCAGCGGCGCGCCGTCCTGCATCGCCGCCGCCGTGTCGATCACGAACGCCTCCGGCTTGTACTGGACCGCGATCGCCTGCAGCGCCGCCTCGGCCTGCTCCGCCGTCTTCGCCGCCACCGCCGCGACGTCTTGCCCGGCGAAGATCATCCGCTCGCCCGGCTTGACCAGGGCCAGCGCCGCCGCCACCCCCGGCTGCGACTTCGCCGGCGCGACGTCGATCGACTCGACCAGCGCGCACGCGTGCGGGCAGCGCAGCACCGCCGCCCACAACGCGCCCTGCGGCACGATGTCGTGGGTGTACTTGGCCGCGCCCGACACCTTGAGCGGCGCCTCGACGCGCGGGTGCGGCTTGCCGACCACCTTCAGCTCGGCGCGCGCGTCCCACGGCTTCGGCTCGCCCGCCGGCAGCTGCACCTCGATGTCGCGCAGCTGCTCGGCGAACCCGACCTTGAGTGTGACCTTGCTGTCGTCCGGCACGGCTACGCGCTCCCCTTCGCGGCGTCGAGCACCGCCGCCACCACGTTCGGATAGGTCCCGCAGCGGCACAGGTTGCCGGCGATCGCCGCCTCGACATCCTCGCGCTCGAGCTGCGTGCGCCCCAGCAGCGCCTGGCACGACATCAACATGCCCGAGGTGCAGAACCCGCACTGCAGCGCGTCGTGGCGGATGAACGCCTCCTGCAGCACCGACAGCTTGCCGCCCTGCGACAGGCCCTCGACCGTCGTCACCGCCGCGCCGTCGACGTCGTGCGCCAGCATCATGCAGCTGTTGCGCGCCACCCCGTCGACCAGCACCGTGCACGCGCCGCAGGCCCCGCGGTCGCACACCACCTTCGGGCCGGTGACCCGCAGTTGCTCGCGCAGCGCCGCCAGCAGCGTCACGTGGGGCGCGACCTCGGCGACCTGGCGCTGACCGTTGAGCGTGAACTCGAGCGGGCTCGGCCCCGGCCCCAGCGCGCCCGCGCTGCCGGCCGGTGGTGGTTGCTCGCCGTCTTCGGTGGTGGTCGGCGGCCGCTCGCTCGGCTTGCAGCCGGCGAGCAGACCCGCCGTGCCGATCCCGCGGAAGAGGCCGCGACGTGTGATGCGGGCCCGATCGGACATCACGGCCACGGTACCACGGCGGGCCGCGCCGCGTATACTCCCGCCCGCTGCATGCAGGTGACCGCCGACTGCTCCCTCGCCCCCGTCTCGCCGCTCATCGAGATCGTCGCGTTCACCACCGAGTTCGACCGGGCCCTCGGTGAGATCGCGGCGTCCGACGCGCTGCGAGCCGGCCTGTCCCTCGGGGCAGCCACGCCCCTACCGCCGGCCGACGACCGCATCCGCGCCGCCGTCCGCGACCTGCTGCGCAAGGCCGGCTTCAAGCCCACCGGGCGCAGCAAGCCCGCCTCCGAGTACCTCCTCAGGGCGGCCGGCGACGGCAGCCTCGGCAGCATCAACGCCGCGGTCGACGCCTGCAACGTCGCCTCGCTCCACAGCGGCCTGCCGATCAGCGTCGTCGACCTCGACCGCGCCGCCGCGCCGCTGACGATCGGCGTGCCCGCGCCCGGCTCGAGCTACGTCTTCAACGCCGGCGGCCAGGTCATCGACATCGGCGGCCTCGTGTCGCTGATCGACGCCGAGGGCCCGTGCGCCGGCCCGGTCAAGGACTCGCAGCGCACCAAGACCCACCCCGGCACCCGCCGCACCCTCTCGATCGTCTGGGGCACCACCGCCCTGCCCGGCCTCGCCGCCACCACCGCCGCCTACTACCGCGAGCTGCTGCACGGCCTCGGCGCCGCCACCGAGCCCGTCGCGTTCGCCTGACTTTTTAAACATGCCCTGAGGAGCATGCCCTCACGAGCATGCCCTTGGGGGCATGCCCTTCAGGGCATCTGCACCCCGGGCACCCCGGCGAGCACGGTCAGCTCGGCCTCGGCGTCGACGCTGGCCGTCTCGGACTCGATGGTGTCGACGATCATGAAGCGGGCGCTCAGCGCCTCGCGGGTAAGGTCGAGCGAGACGTAGCCGCGCGAGTGAGCGTTGAAGTGTTTAATCTGGGGGATCGTGCCGACCAGCTGCTCGATCGTCTCGGGCGGGATGTCGGTCTCCGAGCTCGACGTGATCGACGTCGTCACGATCTCGACCGCCACCACCGGCGTGTTGGTGTCGCCGGCGACCGCGTTGACGTCGGCCATCCCGCCGACGTGGAGGTCGCCGGCCAGGATCACCACGTTCGCCAGCTGCTCGCCGGCCAGGAAGTCGAGCATCCGCTGGCGCGCCTTCGGGTAGCCGTCCCACTGGTCCCAGTTGATCAGCAGGCCGCTGAAGTCGACCTTCGAGAACACGATCTGCTGGGCCACGAGCTTCCAGATCGCCGGCGACGCCGCCAGGCCCTCGGTCAGCCACGCCTCCTGCTCCGGGCCGAGCATGTCGCCGTCCTCGGTCGCCAGCTCGCCGCAGTCCTCGCCCGGCTCGTCCAGGCACAGCTGGTCGGTCCGGTACTGGCGCGTGTCGAGCAGGAACACCTCGGCCAGGTCGCCCCACGCGAAGCTGCGGTAGATCGCCAGCGACCCGTCGGCCGCCGGCGGCGCGACGCGGATCGGCATGTGTTCGTAGAACGCCTGGTACGCGGCTGTCCTTCGCGCCATGAACTTCGGGTCATCCACCGAGGAGATGTCGGCCACGTAGTTGTTGTCGACCTCGTGGTCGTCCCAGATCACCGCCCACGGGAACCGGTGGTGCGCCGCCTGTAGATTCGGGTCGCCGCGGTACTGCGCGTAGCGGTTGCGGTAGTCGAGCAGCGTGCGGCACTCCTCGCCGACGTGGTCGCGCACCGGCCCCTTGTCGCCGTTTTCGTAGATGTAGTCGCCGAGGAACAGCACCAGGTCGAGGTCCTCGGCGGCCAGGTGGGCGTAGGCCGTGTAGTAGCCGGTGGTGAACCGCTGGCAGCTCGCCGAGGCCAGGCGCAGCCGCTCGGGCGCGCTGTCCGGCGCCGGCAGCGTGCGCGTGCGGCCGACCGCGCTGGTGTGCTCGCCGACGCGGAAGCGGTAGAAGTACCAGCGGTCCGGCGCGAGTCCGGTCGCGTCGACGTGGACCGCGTGGGCGAACGCCGGCTCGGCGATCGCCTCGCCGCCGGCGACCACGTCGGTGAACGCCTCGTCGCTGGCGACCTCCCACGCGACCGCGAACGCGGCCTCGGGCATGCCGCCGCCGCCGATCGGGTCGGGCGCGAGGCGGGTCCAGAGGATCACGCGGTCCGCGAGCGGATCTCCCGACGCCACGCCGAGCGTGAACGGCGGCCCGGGCAGCTCCGGCGCCGGCTCGCCGGTGGTCGTGGTCGGCGCGGTCGTCGTCGGCTCGCCCCCGGTCGACGAACCCGTGCTCGTGCCGCTGCCGGGGCTGTCCCCCTCGGTGCCCTCGCCGCCCCCGGAGCCCCCGCCGCACGCGCTCGCCGAGGCTGCGGCGACCACCTGCCACAGGAATTCGCGGCGCGTCGGGGCGGTGCGAGCTCTGGTTCGCGGCGGCCTGGGCGGGGACGTCATGCGCCGCCAGGATAGCGGAACGCGCGCCCCGCCGGTCCCGGACGCGTGGCGCCCGCGTGACATCGGCGAGCGATCGCCGGTCGCCGGACGGCGCGCTGCCTCGCTACACTCGCCGGCTCATGCGTGCCTTGCCGCTCCTCCTCGCCCTCGCGCTCGGCGGCGCGTGTGCGACGGCCGTCGCCGCCCCCGCGCCTGCCCCCGCCGACTGGTCCGCGCGCGAGCGCAAGCAGCTCGTCCGCTACGAGGTGACGATCTCCGCCCCCGAGTCGCGGTGGGTCGAGATCGTCATGACCGTCGAGCGCCCCGGCGGCCTGCGCAGCGACCTCGCCCTGCCGGCGTGGATCCCCGGCTCCTACCTCGTCCGCGACTTCGCCCGCAACCTCGACGGCCCGGTCGTCACCGACCTCGCCGGCGTCTCGCTGCCGGTCGAGCGCCTGGACAAACAGACATGGCGCATCAGACATGGCGGAAAGGGCATTCGCGCGACCTACCGGGTGTGGGCCGACGAGCCCGGGGTGCGCACCAGCAGCGTCGACGACCGCCACGCCACCCTCAACCCCGCCGGCCTGTTCCTCTACCTCGTCGGCGAGACCGCGCGCCCGGCCGAGCTGCACTTCAACGCCCTGCCGCCCGACTGGACCGTCCATGGCGCGTTGCCGCAGCCGACCCCCGGGGTCCTGCGCGCCGCCTCCTACGACGTCCTGGTCGACTCGCCGCTCGAGCTGGGCACCCCGGTGGTCCACGCGTGGGACGAGGGCGGCACGCGCGTCGAGCTGGTGTTCTCGGCCCCGGCCGGCAGCAACGCCGACGTCGAGCGGCTGGTCCGCGACCTCAAGCCCGTCGTCCACGCCTTCGCCGAGGCGATGGGCGGCCTGCCGACCCGGCGCTACGTGTTCTTGCTGCTCGCCGACGACAGGAGCGACGGCGGCCTCGAGCACGCCGACAGCACGCTGATGCGCCTCGCGCGCGACTCGTTCCACGACGAGGCCGGCTACCGCCGCGCGCTCCACCTCGCCAGCCACGAGTTCTTCCACCTGTGGAACGCCAAGCGACTGCGCGACGCGGCGCTCGTGCCCTACGACTACAGCCGCGAGGATTACAGCGAGCTGCTGTGGTTCCACGAGGGCTTCACCGAGACCGTCGAGAACCAGATCCTCGTGCGCGCCGGGGTGACCAGCCCCGACGAGTTCCTGCGCGAGCTCGGCACCTCGTGGACCGCCTACCTGCAGAAGCCGGGGCGCAACCACGTGCCGCTGACGCAGAACAGCGTCGAGGCGTGGGTCAAGCACTACAAGCCCTCGCCGGGCCACCACACCACCTCGATCAGCTACTACGAGAAGGGCCACCTCGCCGGCGTGTGCCTCGACCTCGAGCTGCGCCTGCGCTCGCGCGGCAAGGGCTCGCTCGTCGGGCTGTTCCGCCGGCTCATGGCCAGCCACGGCGTCAAGGGTCACGGCATCACGGCCGACGACATCGTCGCCGCCGCCTCGGCCGAGGCGGGCGCGGACATGCACGACTTCTTCCGCAGATACATCGAGGGCACCGACGAACTTCCGCTTCCCGCGCAGCTGACGCGGATGGGCGTCGATGTCGAGATTCGCGCGCCGTGGGAAGGTGAGTCCTCTCCGCTGGCAGCTCGCCGCAAGCGCAGCTGGACCGGGATCGCGTTCACCGACAACGCCATCCGCAGCGTCGCCCCCGGCTCACCTGCTGAGCTCGCCGGCCTCATGCCCGGTGACGAGGTCATCGCCGTCGCGGCTCGCCGCACCCGCAGCGGTGACGAGGCCGTGGAGCGGCTGATGGACCACGTCCCCGGCCAATCGGTCGAAGTCGCCCTCTTCCGCGGCGGTCGCCTCGAACGCCGCACACTCACGATCGCCGAGGACCCGCGGAAGACGTTCCGCTTCAGTGTCTCACCGACGGCGGCGGCCGACGTCCGCGAACTGCGCGACGGGTGGCTCGCCACGGCGACGAAGTAACGCGCGCTCTCGTGAGCGAGCACCTAGACCCGCGCATGAGGTGCGCTTCATCATGTCCCAAAGGACATGTCATGCTCCCCGCCGGCCCAGCGGCCGCCGCGCTTCCGCGTCTACTATGATGGCATGGACAGCGCGCATCCCGAGGCCCGCGGGGAGCTCGATCCTTTGTTCTCGCCGAGTGAGAAGCGCGACCCGACGCTCCGCTTCCGCAGCGCGCTGCGAGCGGAGGACCTGATCGGGCGCTCGCCGCCGATGGCGGAGCTCCTGCGCCAGCTCGCGCTGCTGGCCCCCCTCGACGTCTCGGTCCTGCTGACCGGTCCGTCGGGCACCGGCAAGACTCACGTCGCCCGGGTCATTCATGCCAGCAGCCCGCGCGCCGCCGGCAACTTCGTCGAGCTCAGTTGCGCCAACCTGCCCGACAACCTCGTCGAGAGCGAGCTCTTCGGCGCCGCGCCCGGGGCCCACTCGACCGCGATCAAGGCCGTCGAGGGCAAGGTGTCCGCCGCCCGCGGCGGCACGCTCCTGTTCGACGAGATCGCCGAGCTCTCGCTGCCGGCCCAGGCCAAGCTGCTGCAGCTGCTGCAGTCGCGCGAGTACTACCCGCTCGGCGCCAACCGCCCGCGCGCCGCCGACGTGCGGGTCATCGCCGCGACCAACTGCGACCTCAAGGCCCGCGTCGCCCGCCGCGAGTTCCGCGAGGACCTGTTCTACCGCCTCCACGTCGTCCCCATCCGCGTGCCCTCGCTGGCCGAGCGGCGCGACGACATCCCCGACCTCGCCCAGCACTTCTGCATCAAGGCCTGCGTCCGCCACCGCCTGCCCCCGCTGCACCTGTCCCAATGGACACTCCTCACCGCCCAGGCCGCCAGCTGGCCCGGCAACATCCGCGAGCTCGCCAACGCCGTCGAGGCCGCGGTCATCCGCGCCGCCGGCGAAGACGCCCGCGAGGTCGAGGTGCGCCACCTCTTCCCTGACCGAGAGGACAGGGAGGAAGCCGCCGCCCCGCTCAACTACCGCGAGGCCCTGCGCCGCTTCCAGACCCAGCTGGTCCGCGGCACCCTCGAGGACAGCAACTGGAACGTCGCCGAGGCCGCCCGCCGGCTCGCCCTCACCCGCGCGCACATCTATAACTTGATGCAGAGCCTCGACATCTCGCGCCCGTGAGCGCGCGGCCGTCGTCCTCACCTCGACGCTTCATGCCCGTGAGCACGAGCCTCGGCGTCGATTCGACGAATCGATGCAGCGCCCCACACCTCGCGCCGTGAGCACGAGCCTCGTCTTCACGACCTGAAGCAGCCCCATCGACGCTCGCGCCCGTGAGCGCATGACCGCGTCCTCACGTCGACGAGTCCGACGAAGGGTCCACGCGTCGAGCGCCCCGCGACCGCGCGACCACCCATGCGTGCGCGCGACGGAGGTCGACGCACCTCGGGTGCGAAACGAGTCCCACGCGTCGGCCTGTGGGGACCGTGTCCACGCCACATGACATCCGCGAAGCCGGAGGCCCGCGGCGGGCGAGGCCGCGCGGTTCGTCGCCCCGGCCGTCCCCGCAGGGCCCCGCGACCCCGCTCGATCCTGCGGAGATCCAGCAGACCGGGCCGGGCCCGAGAGCGCGCCGTGTCCACTCGAATGGACACCCGGCGACAGGCGACGTCTCGCGCACTGGACAACGAGTCGGCCCACAACCGCGGGCGCCGCGTTGCGCGCCTGGAATGTGATCTGCAACCCAGGGCGCCAGCCCGGCGCCGTCATGCACCACCGCGAGATCCACCTACCACATGTCCTTCAGACCAGCTTCGTCGTGCGCGAGCGAGACACTCGCGGCGCGCCCGTCGAGCTCGACGCGGCGCCGCAGGTCGTGCGCGTCGAGCTGCAACGCGGCGAGCTGACGCTCGGCGTCACCGTGGCCCCGGCGGAGCTCGAGCCCTCGCTCGCCGCGCTGCCCGGCGCCGGGCGGACCTGCGTCCTGCGCGACCTCGACGGCCCGCCCGCCGCGGCCGAGCTGGCGCCGCTCCTCTACGTCGCCCTGCAGCGGGCGCGGGTGTGGCGGCGCAGCGCCGTGGTCAGCCACGACCCGCGACTCGCCGCCGCGCCGCTGCAGCTGTCGGCGCTGGCCCGCGGTGAGCTGCGCGCGGCCACGCTCGACGCCGCGATGCACCGCCTGCACGCCGCCTGCGACGACGACGGCCGCGCGCTGCTGATCTCCCGCTACGTCGCCGAGGCGACCGCCGGTCTGACGCGCCACGCCGAGGCGTTCGCCGGCAACGCCTGGTGTCGAGCCGTCCACGCCGATCGCCTCGCGCGCGAGCAGTACGTCGCGGCCCTCGCCAACACCCATCAATACGTCCGCTACACCCCGCGCCTCCTGGCCCGCGCGATCTCCGTGTGCGACGACGAATCGCTGCGCGATCACTTCACCCGCCACTTCCGCGGCGAACAGAAGCACGACCGCCTCATCGAGGCCGACCTCCGCTACCTCGACGCCGACGTCGATTTCGTCGTCCACGCGATGGTCCCGTGGGGCCCGACGCTCGCGTTCATGGCCGTGCAGGAGAGCATGGTCGCGTTCCACGAGGACCTCGCCTGCTTCATCGCCGCCCCCTTCGTCGCCGAGGGCCTGGCCGCCCACGTCGGCCCCACCGTCCTCGCCCCGCTCGCCGGCAACATCCGCCGCTGGGGCTACCGCGAGCCCGCGCGCGCCACTCGCTTCCTCGTCAGCCACACCCGCGAAGACGGCGGCGACGACGGCCACTGGAACGCCACGCTCGCCGTCCTCGCCCGCCTGCTGCGCGACGACACCACCCAGCAACGCTTCCTCGCCGCCCTTCACCTGGCCGCCGACGCCTTCACCGCCAGCTATGACGCCTATGCCGACTATCTCACCCTCTTCACCCCACCCCTCTTCGCTGACCCTTGAGGCCTTCTGCGCCGCCGAGCGGCCCGACCTCGCCGAGCTCTATTGCCTCGGTCAGGCCGACAGCTACCGCCGCCACCCCGGCAGCGTCGCCGCCCTCCTCACCGTCAACCTGGCCGACGCCTTCGTCGTCCTCGCGCGCGCCCGCGACGGCACCGCCGCCGGCGGGATGCGCGTCCACCCGCACCGCCCCGACACGCCGCTGCCGATCGAGCGAGCCCTCGCCGCCACCTGTCCCATCAGCCAGGCGGTCGCCCGCGCTCCTGCCCCCCTGGTCGAGCTGTGCGGCACCTGGGTCGCGCCCGTGTACCGCCGCACCGACCTCGCCGCGACCCTCACCAGCGCCACCCTCGCCGTCGCCCGCGCGCTCGGGGCGGTGACGATCGTCGGCTGCGCCCACCAGCACGTCATCGACCTCTACCGCCGCTTCGGCGCCGTCGTCGACGACACGCTCGGCATCCACCCGTACCCCGACCCGCGCTACCGGACGTGCGTGTTCTGGGCCGACCCCTTCGCCTGTCCCGAAGCACAGGCGGTCGACGCCTGGACCGAGGCCTTCCGCGCCGGCCCCAGCGTCGAATTCGCCCCCGCCCCCGCCGCGGCCGCCTGAACCGCTGCGCGAAGCCCCGCCCGCACGGCGACTCGCAGTCTACGAGTCGTGCTCGACGCGGCGCACGAACGCCTCGAGGATCGCCGACACCTCGGCCGCGCGCTCGCGGTGGGCCCAGTGGTTGGCGTCGAGGCGGTGCACCTCGAGGTCGGCGGCGACCTCGGGCACGTCGTCGTAGATCTCCGGGCGCAGCGCGAAGTCGCGGAGCGGCACGACGAGGCAGGTCGGGACCTCGACCGGCCGCAGCGTCGGCCTGTACCGCGGGATCTGGCGGTACAGGGCCAGCGGCGCGAGCGCGGCGCGGCGGGTGCCCTCGACCTCGAACTCGCGCAGCAGCGGATCGTCCTTCGCCACGCCGCCGGCGCGCAGGGCCCGGATCCACGTCCCGGGGAACTGGCGCGCGATGAACTGCTCCGGCAGCCACGGCAGCTGGAAGAAGAAGATGTACCAGCTCTTGCGCAGCTGATCGAACAGGAACCGCAGCTCGCGCGGCGAGCGGACGGCGCGGGCCACCCGGCGCAGCATCAGGCCCGGGTGCGGGCCGGCGATGACCGACAGCGAGCGCAGGCGGCGGGCGTACTTCGGCTGTTCGGCGAACATCCACGCCAGCGCGCCGCCCCAGTCGTGGGCCACCAGGTGCACCTGTCCTTCGGGACCTGTCAGTTCGTCGATCACCGCCTCGATGTCGCCGAGGTGGCGCGCGAACGCGTAGCCCTTCGGGCCCGTCGGCGCGCTCGAGCGGCCGACCCCGCGCTGGTCGAACGCCGCCACCGGATGGGCCTGCCCGAGCGAGGCCAGCTGCAGCGACCAGGTGTCGGACGTGTCAGGGTAGCCGTGGAGGAACAGCACCGGCGCCCGGCGCTCGTCGCGGTCCCACGGGCGGCTGCGGACGACATGGAGCGAGACGTCGTCGTGCGCGACGAACACGTGTTCGAGGCGAGCGAGCTCGGCGTGGCGGTCGGCGCGGGCGTGGTCGTCGTGCGGGCGTCCTGACATGGCCGCGCAAGCTTACACACCCCGGCGCGGACTTGCATGCCGTGCGCGCCGGGACAAAGCTCGATTCTCATGACCCATCCGGCTCGCTACTGGCACCGAGAGGGCGAGCGCATCGTCTGCACCGCCTGCCCGCGCCTGTGCACGTTGTCCGAGGGGCAGCACGGCTTCTGCTACGTGCGCAAGCACGAGGACGGGCGGCTCGTGTCGCTCGCCTACGGCAAACCCAACGCCGTCGCGGTCGACCCGATCGAGAAGAAGCCGCTGTGGCACTTCTTGCCCGGAACCACGATCCTCAGCATGGGCACCGCCGGCTGCAACCTCGGCTGCCGCTTCTGTCAGAACTGGGACCTGTCCAAGGCCAAGTCGCACCACAAGCGGGCGCTCGAGCTCGCTCCGGAGGACGTGCCCGCGCTGGCCCGCCGCGAGGGCGCCGCCTCGGTCGCGTTCACCTACAACGACCCGACGATCTACCCCGAGTACGTCATCGACGCCGCCCGTGCCGCCCGCGCCGCCGGGGTCGCGCCCGTCGGCGTCACCGCCGGCTACATCTCCGACGCCGCCCGCGCCGACATGTACCCGATGCTCGACGCCCTCAACATCGACCTCAAGGGCTTCACCGAGCGCTTCTACCACAAGCTGACCTTCTCTCACTTGCAACCTGTCCTCGAGACCATCGAGTGGTCGGTCAAGCAGGGCATCTGGGTCGAGCTGACCACGCTGGTGATCCCCGGCCACAACGACGACCCCGAGGAGCTGCGGGCCCAGTTCCGCTGGATCGCCGACCACCTCGGCCCCGACGTCCCGCTCCACCTCACCGCCTTCCACCCCGACTACAAGCTGCAGGACATCCCCGCCACGCCGCCCGAGACGCTGATCCGCGCCCGCGACGAGGCCCGCGGCTTCGGCCTGCGCTTCGTCTATACGGGGAACATCTGGGACCGCGTCGGCTCGGTCACCTCGTGCCCGAGCTGCGAGCTGCCGCTGATCGAGCGCCGCTGGCACGCCGTCGCCGCCAACCGCGTCAAGGTCGACGGCACCTGCCCCGGCTGCAACGCCAGAGTGCCGGGCGTGTTCGATGCCCGCAGCCAGACGACCTCCGGCGGCCGGCGCTACCATCTGTTGTGACGCGCCGTTGCGACGCGCCCGGTCACCACGGCGCCGCCGGCGGACTCGACCGCCCTCGCCCCCCTGTCGTCCGGCGTCCGTCGTCGTGGCCGCGCGACCGCGACGGCCGGCGCTATCCTTCTCGCTACCGGAGCCTGCCATGCCCATCCTCGAGCCGCACCGCCCGCCCGCCGTCGCCGACCGCTTCTACCCCGGTGATCCCCACGCGCTCCGCCGCGAGCTCGAGCGCTGCCTCGTCCGCGACCTCCAGCCGGTCCCCGCGCGCATGCTCCTCGCGCCGCACGCCGGCTACGTCTACAGCGGGGCCCTGGCCGGAAGGACATGGTCTCATGTCCATGTCCCGGAGCGCGTGCTGCTCCTGTGCCCCAACCACACCGGCCGCGGCGCGCGGCGCTCGCTGTGGCCCGGCGGCCAGTGGGACACCCCGACCGGCCCCGTGAAGATCGCCGCCGACCTCACCGAGGCGCTGCTGCGCCACGCCGGCCTGCAGCCCGACACGGCGGCGCACCTGCGCGAGCACGCGATCGAGGTCCACCTGCCGTTCGTCCACGCCCGCAACCCGCGGGCCGAGATCGCCGCCGTCTGCCTCGGGGGCCTCGACCTCGCCGAGTGCGAGGCCGTCGGCGCCGGCGTCGCCGCGGCGATCCGCGAGCTCGAGGCCGCCGCGCCGGGCTCCGCGCCGCGCGTGCTGATCGCCGCCAGCAGCGACATGTCCCACTACATCGACGCCGACGAGGCCGCCGAGCTCGACAGCCTCGCCCTCGACCGCCTGCTCGCGCTCGACGCCGCGGGCCTCTACACCACCGTCCTCCGCCACGACATCACGATGTGCGGGATCTTGCCGGCCACGGTCGCGCTGATCGCCGCCGGTGAGCTCGGCGCGACCCGGGCCGAGCTGGTCGGCTACACCCACTCGGGCGAGGTCACCGGCGACCTCGCGCGCGTCGTCGCCTACGCCGGCGCCGTGGTCCTCTGAGCGAGTTCGGCCGGCAGATCCGGCTGCGAGGCCCGGACCGCACGCCCCGGGCCGCAACGCACAGATGTGATCGCCGCGCCGCACTCACCGCGGCTCTCGCCGAAACGCAGTTGCGTCGGCGAACGAACCGCCCGCGCGTGTGCACGCGCGTGCGCAGGTGCGTGACGAAATAACCGCGGTGATGCTCCTCGTTGAAGCGCCGTCATGGCCCGCACCCGCGATCTCGTCGCCCTCTCCGCCATCCTCGTCGCCCCGCTCGCCGCGATCCTCGTCTCGCAGGCGCTGCCCTCCGTCGAAGACGCGGCCCCGGTGCGCGCCCCCGAACCCGCGCCCGCGCCCGTCGCCGAGCTGCCCGTCGCGCCCGAGCCCGTCGTCGCGCCCGAGCCCGTCGTCGCGCCCGCGCCCGCGCCCGTCGTCGCGCCCGCGCCCGTCGTCGCACCCGTCGTCGCGCGGGCCGGCGGCGAGCCGGCGCAGGCCGTGCTCATGCATCAAGACGCGCTGGTCCTCCACACCCACGCGAACATCGCCTGGGCCAGAGGCCGCGCCGTGATCAAGGCCGATCCGGGTCACCTGCTGGCCACGCGATCTGTCCGCTGGGACAGCGTGCCCGAGCCCCAGCGCGACCTCGCCGGCGCGACCATGATCGTCCACGCCGCCGACGGCGGCACTTGCCTCACCGCGGTCGGCGCCCCGCGGATCCAGCTCGAGCAGACCGGCGACGTCTTCACCACGGTCGACGAGGACGGGTACGACACCAACGAGCCGCCGACCTCGAAAGCTGTCCTTCGGGACATGGTCAAACAGCGGTTCGACGAGATCGGCGACCTGCTCCTGCTCGCGCGTCAGGACGCCGGCGAGCGCAAGCCGTGCTTCGGGCTGTGGGCCCGCCGCGCCGACCTGCCCTCGGCGACCGTGTTCGGCCGGCGGCCGGCGTCCGCGGCGCTGACGGCCGAGGCGCTGGCGGCCGTGCGCGCGCAGCCGGAGTTCGCCGCGCTCGCGGCGGAGTACGCCGCCTACCTCGAGCCGAGGGACGCCGACATCCGCGCCGCGCACGGCACGTGGGACGAGTTCGTCGCCACCAACTTCGCCGCCACGGCCTGGCACGAGGTCGGCGGGCCGCGTCAGATCGTCAGCGTCGAGCTCGAGCTCGTCGACCGCATGCCCTGCAGCGACGAATTTTACGGGGGCATGACCCTGCTGCTGGAGCGCCGCGGCGACGCGCTGGTCCGCCTCGACCAGCAGCCGAACTGGCGCGGCCTCACCGCGCTGATGGACCTCGAAGGCGACGGCGTGCTCGAGGCCGTCACCGACGACGGCTTCGAGACGGTCCTGCACACCCGCGACGCCGACGACACCCCCCGCCGCGACAGCTACTCCGTGCCCTACATCGGCTGCCCGTGCTGAGGCGCGACACTCACGGCCCGACGAACACCCGCACGGAGGGCCGGAGGACGGGGCCAGCCTGGTCGAAGCGCGTGCCGCCCACGCACGTCGCCGTATTGCCCCCATCCAGGACCTCGATGGGACCACATCCGAGCGTCTTCATCAGCTCCTCGACGGGGGTCTTGTCCGAGAGGATGACATGGCTCTGCGCGGTCCCTTGGCGCAGCTGGGATCGGGTCAGATCGAGCGCGATGGAGGTCAGTCGCCCCTGCTCCGTGAAGACGAGCTCGAAGGGGCCGCTGACCTTGACCGTCTCCCCGAGCTGCCCGGACGGATGCGGCTCGATCTCGTGACCGGCTGCGGTGAGCGCGTCCCACGTCGCGCCGAGCTTGAAGTGACCGATCGCCACACCGGGCTCGAGCAGCGGGATATCGAGGTCCATCGAGAGGCGAGTGGGGGGCCGTAGCGTGGGCTGCTCGACCTCGACCTCGGCGGGCCTGTCAGCGGGCGCGGGCTTGCTGACGGGCTGGGCGGGCGGACTCTGACAGGCGGACAATGAGCCGAGGAGGAGACAGGGGAGGAGATACCTGCGGCTGAACGGTTGTGAGTCGGTGGGCCCGTCCGCGCGACGGCGAGGACGGCTACGGCTGAAGCGCGCTGCTGCTGCTCGGCCTGCGCCGGCGGGGGTCGCCCCGCGAGCGGACGCTCAGGGACGCTTGACGGTCGCCGGATCGCCGCCGAGCTTCTTGAACTTGTCGCACGCCTCGATCAGGCCACCCCCACACTCCTTGCCGTAAAGCTCCTTCGCGCGCGCCTTGTCGGTGCGGGTGATCTCGTCGGCGAGCTTCATGCAGCTCTGACCGCCGCCCTTGGTGCACATGTCGTCGTACATCTTGAGCGCGCGGTCGCGGTCCTTCGGCACGTCCTTGCCGGCGAGGTACATGTCGGCGACCTCCGTGCAGCCGATGCCTTTCGCGGTGCACATGCGCTCCATGTACGAGGCGGCGCGGCGGACGTCCCTGGGCACGACCTTGCCCTCGCGGAACGCCTTCGCCAGGTCGGCGCAGGAGAGGCCGGCGTCCGTCGACGGGCAGGTGCGCTCGAACAGCGCCTCGGCCCGCGCGGCGTCCTTGGTCGCGCCGCGGCCCGCGAACACCATCAGCCCGGCGTTGAGGCACGACAGCGTGTCGCCGGTCTCGCAGCTCTTCTCGTAATACGAGAGGCCGGCGGCCTCGTCCCTGGCGACCAGCTTGCCGTCGCTGTAGAGGTTGGCGAGCTGGCGGCAGGCGAACGGGCGCTTCACGTCGCAGGCGTCCTTGAGCACGACGACGCCCTGGGCGACCTCGTCGGGCGTGGGGGCGGCGCCGCTCCTCGGCTTGAGGAAGGAGCCGGCGAGCGAGGCGCAGCTGAACGGGTCGCCGAGCTTGCACCCGCGGTCGAGCAGGCCGCGGCCGCGCGCGAGGTCGGGGGAGGTGCTGCGGAGGACCTCCTCGGCGAGGGTCCGGCACGCGGGGCCGTGGCCGAGCTGGCAGGCGCGCTGCCAGGCGTCCAGCTGCTCGGCGCGCGGAGCCTGGAGAGCCATGCGGATGTAGCCGAGGCGATCGCAGCCCTCGGCGACGCCGCCGTCGCAGGCGGTCGTGTACAGCTTGTTCAGCTTGTCGTTGCGCGCCTGCGCCGTCTGCACGAACGAGCCGTCGGCGCCGCGCTCGAGCTGCCTCGCCTCGATGATGCTGCCGAGGTTGTGGCAGCTCCCGGCGCTGCCGTTCTGGCACTGCGCCTCGCACTGGGCCTCGTCCTTGGGAGCGCACACGAACGGCACGGCGGTGTCGGCGGTGCACTTGCCCCCGGCCATGCTCATGCCGGCGGGGCAGGTCTCGGCCAGCGGCGTGGGCTCGGGCGGCGGCGGCGGCTTGGAGTCGTCGACGACGGGCGGCGCGTCGGCGGAGATCGGCACCAGCTCGAGGCGGACCGCCGAGCGGCACTGCGCAGGCGGCTTGAGGTCGTCGGGCGTCGCCGCCCGGCACTCGCCGAGCTCGCCGTCCTTGTTGAGGCTCTGGCGCTGGCTCGCGCTCTTGGCGTTGGCGCCGTAGCCGAACACGTCGGCGACCAGCCGGGCCTCGCCCCTGGTGCCGACGTCGACCGCGAACGCGCCCACGCTCGCCGAGCGGACGAAATGCGTCGCCCCGTCGCAGCGGCCGGTCAACTCCGGCTTGCCGGCGCTGCTGATCGTCGTGCTCTGCTTGCCGATCAACACCAGCGCGAGGTCGAGGGCCGCGCCACGGTCGACCCCGCCGGCGATCTTCACCCCGTTGAACGGCAAGTTGGCCGCGATCTCGCCCTGGTCGTTGAGCTTGACCACCTCCTCCTTGCGGCTGACGCCGGCGAACTTGTAGGTGCCGGCGAGCTTGCACGCGGGGAGCAGCCGCATGCTCTTGCAGTCGTAGGCGACGATCGCCACGCCCTCTTTCATGGCGACCTCGAGGTCGACGCGCTCGGACGAGGTCATGTCGACGACCAGCGGCTGGGCGTCGCTCGCCCCCTCGCGGCAGGACACCTCGACCGCGCCGAGGGCCTCGCCGGCGGTCGGCTCGGTCGGCCGCACCGCCTTGCCGACGGTGCCGGCCCCGCAGCCGCCTCCGGCCATGAACACGGCCGACAGCACGAGCGGACAGGAGAGAACGAGACAAGACAAGGGCTTCTCAAGGACAGACATGAGGCTCCGGGGTGCGAGACTTCGTCTCGAAGATGTCGGCCGGCCGAGACCGTCGCATCGCCCCCGACACGCTCCCGATTGCGTCACCTCACAGGTAATCGTGGGCGCACAGCAGAAGCATGGGGCGGTCGGTCCCCAGGTATCTGCCAGCGCGCCACGTTCGGTACCCTTGGCGCGTCGGTGGGCCCGAGCGTCACCGGGTGCCCGAAGCCAACCTCATGCTCGCGTGCCGGGCGACCGGCGGGACGTGTTCACGGTTCTCGCTCCCGTCAGCGCAGCACGAGGAAGCTGAGCGGCATCTCGGGGTCGACGGGTTCCCAGTCGACGTCGACCGCCGTCACGCGGGCCGACGGCGGGCCCTTGCGGCACCACTCGACGAGCGCCTCGACGCGGGCGCGGGTGCCCTGGGCGCGCAGCTCGACGCGGCCGTCGGGCAGATTGCGGACCCACCCGCGCAGGCCGAGCGCCTGGGCTCGGGCCTGCGCGCTGGCGCGGTAGTACACCCCCTGGACGCGCCCGTCGACGCAGACGAGCGCCTGGACCACCTCGAGCTCCTGTCCCATGGGTCCTGTCCTCGGTGACATGTCCTCAGTTGTCGAGCGCGCCGGCGAGGATCCACGCCTCGATCAGCGCGATCTTGGCGTCGTCCATCAGGCCCATCGCCGGCGGCATCAGCGTGCCCGCGCCGCCGACGCCCTCGAAGCCGCCGGCCATCTTGAGGTACAGGTAGCTGGCCTCGGGGTCGTTCGGCTCGATCAGGTTGACCGGGACCGACGGCGCCGGCACGCCGACGATCTCGGCGTACGAGTCGCCCATCGTCATCGTGAAGCTGCCGTTGGTCCCCGGGGACGGGGCCAGGAAGTGGCACGAGCAGTTGGCGTCGAGGATCGCCTGCACGGCGGCGAACGTCGGCTCCGGGGCGCCGGTGGTGTCGGTGCCGCCGGTGTCGGTGTCGGTGTCGTCGCCGCCGGTGGTGACCGGCCCGCCGCCCTCGAACTCCGCCCCCGCGATCCACGACAGGATGACCTGGTTGTTCGGGTTCAAGAAGTCGTTGTCGGCCGGCATGCGCGGCACGGTGCGGGACAGGTCGAGGCTCGTCAGCACCTCGTTGGGCAGCATCACGAGCGCCAGGTAGGAGTTCGCGGTGTCGCCGAGCGTGACGAGCGGCACGCCGTTGATCTCGCCGGTGAGGATGCCGTCGAGCTCGTCCCCCGCGAGCACCGGCAGGGTCGCGCCGGGCGAGTGGCAGCCGCCCTTGCCGCAGCTGCCCTCGAAGGCCATGCGCACGGCCGGCGGGACCCCGCCGCCGCCGCCGCCGCTGGCGCCGCCCTCGGTCTCGATCGCCTCGAGCTGGTTGCAGCCCGCGAGCGCGAGCGTCGGCGCCAGGGCGAGGTACAACTTGGATGTCTTCCGGGACATGTCTTAAAGGCTCCACTTGCGGCTGAGGTTGAAGCCGAAGAAGAAGTTGCCGCGGTCGGTGAACGGGTTCTTGCTCTGACCGCCGGGGGCGTACAAGTTGGTGTGGATCTCGCGGGTGTTGGTGATGAAGATCTGGAAGAAGTGCTTGCCGGTGTTGACGGAGCCGCCGATCGCCCACGAGCCGATGTTGCTGCCGTTCCGGTCGGCGTTGCCGCCGCGGTAGAAGAACACGTCGGCGGGGATCGGCAGGTGGTACTCGAGGTCGATGCCCCAGCGCTTCTTCTGGCCCAGCCACACCGTCGAGGCGATGCCGATGCCGAGCGTGCCGCGCTTGTCGCGGACCTTGACCGGACCGTTCACGTCGTCGTCGGGCAGGTCGACCTGCACGTTCGCCGAGTGGTTGGTGCGCAGGTGGTAGCCCACCGTCAGCTGCGTGCTCCAGCGGTCGAACCACAGCCGGCTGAGCAGCAGCTGGAAGTTGCCGGCCCACGGGTTGGCGGTGTTGCTGGGGAAGTCGCGCAGGTACTCGACCGACGCGTAGCCGCCGAAGCTCAGCTTCTTGCCGTCCTCCTGGCGGATCGGGATGTACTTGGTGCCGAGCTCGTAGCCCTTGCGCGAGTTGGTGCGCCGGATCAGCACGTCCCAGCCGTTCAGGATGCCGTAGGCGAAGCCGTACGAGATGTTGGCGCCGGCGTCGAGGCCGAACGCGCCGCGCTCGGTGCCGACCTGACCGAAGCGGTGGTCGATGCGGAACTCGAAGCTGCGGCGGCCGAGCGTCGTCGTGGTCGGCAGGTTGATCTGGAACGTGCCGTGGAACGGCGGCTTGCCGCGCTCGGGCGCCGGCTCGTCGCCCTCGCCCCCGTCGGCCGCGCCGCCGCCCGTCTCCGGACCCTCGGCGGGCGGCGGCGTCTCGACCGCCGCGCCCTCGCCCGCGCCCGACGACTCGCCGAGCGCCGCGATCCACGAGCGTACCAGCTCGATCTCGCCGGCCTTCAGCGGGTCGTCGCCCATGGGCATGATGTCGCCCTTGATGTTCTTGCCGGTCAGCTTGTTGACCAGGTAACTGCTGTCCGGGTCGCCGGGGACGACGAAGCGCTTGTTCGCGTCCTTCGACTTGTCGCGCGACAGGTGCCCGAGGTCGCCGACCAGCACGACCTCGCTGCCGCCGGCCTCGTGGCAGGCGCTGCACTTGTCGTCGAACAGCTTGCGGACCTTGACCTCGAGGTCGGCCGCCTTCTTGTTGCCGGCCGCGCCGCCGCTGCTGCCCGAAGGGACAGGTGCGGCCGGCGTCGGCGTCGCCGCCGGGGCGGGCGCCGACGCGGGCTTCATGCCGGCGATCCAGTCCTTGATCGTCTTCTTCTGCGCCGCGGCGAGCGAGTCGCCGGGCGGCATCGATTCGCCGGCGATGCCCTTGGCGCCGACGATCTTGGCGTAGAGGTAGCTGGCGTCGGGGTCTCCGGCGACAACCATGGCTTTGCCGGTCGCTTTCGATTTCACCGAGGTGAGCCGTGATGGCGGACCTTCGAGTGACACTTCGTCGGCGCCGTCGTCGTGACAGGCGGTGCAGCTGTCTTCGAGGATCGCCTTGACCTTCGCCTCGAGGTCAGGGGCCGGCGCGAGCGCCGTAACGACAGCTAGAACGAGTGGTGGAGGCGCGAGCATGGCGGTGCGTCAACCGTGAGTGTTACCACAATGCGCGGCGCCAAACTCTCCGATAAAATCCGCGCCATGCGCCCAGCTTTCACCCGGCTCGCACTCGCGTCGCTGACGCTCCTCGCGTGCAACTCCAACCCCGAGAAGGCGACGAAGGATGCGCCGGTCGTGGCAGGAAAGACCGACGCCCCGGAGATCCAGACTCCGACGCCCGCCGACGGCAAGAGCGCCACGCCGCCCCCATCTGCCGAGACGAAGACGGCTGGCGACCCCGTGACGCCGCCGTCCGGCGACACCAAGAGCGATGACGCCGCCGCCGCCCCGGGCGAGACGCCGCCGCCTGCAGCCGCGACCGCCGGCGAGACACCGCCGCCGTCCGAGCCCGCCGCCGATCCCGCCGCGGCCGCCGCAGCCACCAAGAAGCTGCTCGACGAGGCCAAGGCGAAGAAGACTTCGGACGCGCGCGCGAAGAAGGCGCTGGAGGAGGCCGAGAAGGGCGGCGCCACCGCGCGCGAGCTCGCCGAGGCCGCCAACGCCCGCGGCGTCGCGCTGTTCGACGACCCCGAGCGCGCGGCCGCGTTCTTCACGTGGGCCAAGGACAAGGACACCACGTACCCCGACCCGGTGTTCAACCTCGCCAAGCAGAGCGCCAACGCCGGCGACGTCGCGCCGACCGTCGAGCTGCTCAAGGAAGTGTCGAAGCGCGGCGGCAAGACGCTGCTCAAGCAGGTCGGCTTCGACCCGACGTTCGAGGTGGTCAAGGACGACACCGAGGTCCAGAAGCTGATCAAATGAGCGAGCGCCCCGTCGGCGTGCTGTTCGTCTGCTACGCCAACATCGTCCGCTCGCCGCTGGCCGCCGCCGTGTTCACCCGGCTCGCGGCGGCGCGCGGGCTCGCCTCGCGCTTCCGCATCGACAGCGCCGGCGTCGCCGCCGACCCCGGCAACCCGGCGCACGCCGGCAGCATCCGCGTCGCCGCCGACCACGGGCTCGCGCTGGTCCACTCGAGCCGCCCGCTCCGCCGCGACGACCTGTTCGACTTCGACGAGGTCCTGGTGCTCGACCGCCTGGTGGCCGCGGAGATCCGCCGCCTCACCGCCGGTTCGGCGTTCGGCCCGATCGCCGGCCCGGGTCGGCCCGCGCGGATCCGCCTGCTCGCCGCCGTCGCCGCACCCGCCGCGCGCGGCGCCGACCTCGACGTCGCCGATCCCGTCCGCTCCGGCCCCGAAGGTTTTCTCGCCGCCTACCAGCAGATCGCTCGCGCCTGCGCCGCGCTGCTCGATGACCTGGCCGGAAAAGCAGGGCCCTGAAGACCTGCTCTTTCGGGCATGTCATCTCGAACATGCTTTGAAGAGCATGCTCTTTCGAGCATGCTCTTCAAAGCAGAGCGACGAGGCCGCCGCTAATTGCGCAGCGCCGGCGCCTTCTCGGGCGCCGCGGCCGGCGGGGGCGGCGTCGCGGCTCCGGCCTCGGCGGCGGCCTTGTTGGCGAGCGCGTCGGGGTGGATCTCGAGCTCGGCAAGCCCGCCGGGGATCAGCAGCTCGGCCACCGGGGTGCCCTCGGCGATCACGCGGCCGTCGCGGCGCTTGAGCACGACGGGCGGGTGGGCCTTCTCGTGCGCGGCGAGCTGCTTGCCGAGGGTCGCCTGCTTGTCGTCCTCGAGCGAGGTCCAGGCCAGGCGGCCGCGGCACTTGGGGAACTTCGAGCAGCCGAGCCACGGCCCGCGCTTGCCCATGCGCAGGTTGAGCGGCGCCCCGCACTTGGGGCAGGGCACGTCGACCTCGAGCGCCGGAGGCGTCGGCAGCTTGACGCCCTCCTTCTTGTCGAGGTTGATGACGAACTTGGTGTGCGGGAAGTTGACCGAGGCGAGGAACGGTCCGAAGCGGCTGTTGCGGAGCTCCATGTCGGAGCCGTCCTCGGGGCAGACCATGTCGACGCGCTCGGGCAGGAGCGGCCGGCCGTCGCGGGTGATCGGCGCCGCGTAGTCGCACTCGGGGTAGGTCGTGCAGGACAGGAAGCGGCCGTTCTTGCCGAAGCGGTAGCAGGTCGGCGACCCGCACTTCGGGCACTTGTAGATCGCCGGCTGCGCCTCGGCCTTGGCGTGGGTCATCGTGTCGCTGGCGATGTCGAGCGAGCGGCGGAAGCCGCCGTAGAACCGCTCGAGCATCTTCTGCCAGTCGGCGCCCTTGTCCTCGATCTCGTCGAGCTGGGCCTCCATCGCCCGCGTGTAGCCGACGTCCATCAGGTCCTTGAACGCCTCGACCAGCTTGTCGGTCACGACCTCGCCGAGGTCGGTGGCGTAGAAGCGGCGGTCGAGCTGCTCGACGTACTTGCGCTCCTGGATGACCGAGATGATCGACGCGTAGGTCGACGGCCGGCCGATGCCCTCGGCCTCGAGCGTCTTGACCAGCGAGGCCTCGGTGTAGCGCGGCGGCGGGCTCGTGAACTTCTGCGCCGGCTCGATCGAGAACGCCCCGAGCCCCTGGCCCTCGCCGAGCGACGGCAGCGTCTGCTCGTCGGTGGCCTGGACCCCGAGCACCTTGAGGAAGCCGTCGAACACCAGCGTACGGCCGGTCGCGCGCACCACCGCGCCGGTCGGCTTGTCGCTGCGCTCGAACATCACCGCGGTCGCGTCCCACTGCGCCGGCGTCATCTGGCACGCCACCGTGCGGGCCCAGATCAGCGAGTAGAGCTTGAACTGCTCGTCGGTCAGCGCCTCGCGCAGGTCCTCCGGGCGGCGGTTGATGTCGGTCGGCCGGATCGCCTCGTGGGCCTCCTGCGCGTCCTTGTTCGACGACGTGTAGATGTTGGGCTTCTCCGGCAGGTACGGCTCGCCGTAGCGCGAGCCGATGAAGCCGCGCAGCTGCGTGATCGCCTCGGCCGACAGCGCCGTCGCGTCGGTGCGCATGTACGTGATGAGACCGACCTGGCCCTCGTTCGGGATGGCGATGCCCTCGTACAGCTGCTGCGCCGCCCGCATGGTCCGCTGGGTCGTGAACCCGAGCTGGTTGGCCGCGGCGATCTGCAGCGACGAGGTGATGAACGGCGCCAGCGGGCGCGAGGTGGTCCGCTTGGTCTCGACCGACTTCACGCGGTAGCGCACCGCCGGGTCGACCGCGCCGGTGACCGTGCGCAGCGTCTTCTGCGGGCCCTTGCCCTCCGGGTTGTCGCGCGCGGTGACCTTGATGTCGTGCAGGCCGACGGCCTCGACCACGCGGGTGACGTCGGCCGACAGGTCGCGCGGCGCGGTGGAGGCGGCCGTGAGCGCGAACTTCTCGCCGCCGAGCTCGACCAGCTCCGACTCGATCGAGGCGTGCTGCGACATCCAGGTGTTCTGCGCCTTGAGGGTCGGGCCCTTGCCCTTCTCGTCGACGGTGGCGAGGAACTGCGCCCACGCGTTCGTCAGCGGGCCGGCCTGGCCGGGGTCGACGCACAGGCGGACGGTGACCTCCCAGCGCTCGTCGGGCACGAAGGCGGCGATCTCGCGCTCGCGCTCGACGATCAGCTTGACCGCGACCGACTGCACGCGCCCGGCCGACAGGCCGCGCGCCACCTTCTTCCACAGCAGCGGCGACGCCTGGTAGCCGACGATGCGGTCGAGGATGCGGCGCGCCTGCTGGGCGTTGACCTTGTTGACGTCGATCGGCCGCGGGTTGGCGAACGCGCGGTGCACGGCCTGCTGCGTGATCGCGTTGAACACCACCCGGCGGGCCGCCTGCGGCGGGATCTTGAGCTCCTCCGCGAGGTGCCAGGCGATCGCCTCTCCCTCGCGGTCCAAGTCCGTTGCGAACCACACCTGCGACGCGCTCTTCGCCAGGCGCTTGAGGTCGGCGACCGTCTTGCTCTTATTGGTCAGGACCACGTACGTCGGGCGGAAGCCGTGCTCGAGATCGACCCCCGGCACCGGCTGCTTGGCGCCCTTCTCCGATTTGGTCGGCAGGTCGCGGATGTGACCGACCGACGCCTGCACCACGAAGTTCGAGCCGAGGTACTTGTTGATCGTCTTGGCCTTCGCGGGGCTCTCGACGATCACCAGCTGCTTGCCGCGCGCCGACGCGCCCTCCGTGCCGGCCTCCTCGCCGTCCTCCGGCGCTTCGACCGCCGCGTCCGCCTCCTTGGCCTTGGGCGCCTTCGTCGCCTTGGGCGCCTTGGCCGGCTTCGCGGTCGCGGCCTTCGAGCTCGCGGCCTTGGTCGTCTTCTTGGCGGCGGCCTTCTTGGCGGCGCCCTCCGCGGCCTTCGGCTTGGCTTTTGGCTTTGCCGCTGTGGCCGCTTCCTCGGTCGCCTTCGCCTTCACCTTGGCGACCTTGCGGGTCTTGGTGGGGGCGTCGGTCTTGGTGCCGTCTGCAGAGGAAGCTCGCGCCATGGGGGTCACGTGTGAGACGAGATACAGGAAGGAGGGGCAATAAAAAAGCCCCGGACCTGGCACCGCCAGGTCCACCGGAGCCTACCTCTTTAATAGAAGCCTCACGGCGGCGCCAGCGAGACGCAGATGCGACGCCATGGAGGCGGCGAGCGCGGGCGGCGGTCCGAGCGCGAGTTCAGGTCCAGGACTGGAGCATTGGGTCCCTCGAGCGGAGATGCAAGATCTCGCTGCGCGGAACTGTTCGTGCGATTTCGGCGCGCGGATCTCGTCGGCGAGGATCGCCGAGCCCTCACGCCCCGAAAATGCAGAGCGCAGCTCTCGCGAGCTGCGCCGACGAGCGACGGGCGCGGCGCGCACCCATCCACGCGCTCACACGCCCGGCGCGGGCGCGCCGACGCAGCGCAGTTGGTAGTCCGGGTTCTTCTGCTCGCACACGTCTTCGATGCAGGGGCAGCCGTCGAAACAGAAGCCGCGCGAGCTGGCGACGCCGAGCTGCTCGATGCAGTCGACCAGGCTGTCGTTGTTGCCCTGGGAGAAGACCGTGCAGCCCTCGGCGAACGGGTCCTGGTTGGTGGCGTGTTGCGGGCCCCAGCCGGTGCGCTTGGCGAGGATGTCGGAGCCGTTGGCGGCGCGCCACTTGCCGTCGACCATGATGCAGTCGCGGGCTGCGTCGAGCTCCTGCGTCTGGCAGCACTGCTGGCCCTGGCAGATCTCGGCGATCGTGCCCGCGCTCCACTTCGGGTTGCACGGGATGGGGCAGCCGTTGACGAGCGGGCTCACGAAGCCCGTCTGCACGCACATGCCCTGGGTGCTGAGCGCGTTGTTGTTGTCGGAGAACAGCGGCGCGCCATAGACGTCGTTGTTGGTCCCGGGCATGTGGTAGTTGGGCAGCTTGCCGCCGACGGCCGCCGGGTCGTCCGAGCAGCAGGTCTCCTCGCCCGGGCAGCCGTTGTCGCCGTTCTTGAGCGCTTGCGCGGGGTTGCAGCGGAACGAGGGGATACTGAGCTCCGGCTCGAAGCACGCGACCGAGGTCACGGCGCCCACGCTGAACAGGGCGGCGTAGGTCAGGGCAGTCTT
>NZ_JAIRAU010000033.1 GCF_020073745.1 Nannocystis pusilla | reverse complement strand
TGCACGACGAAGGCGCCGATCGCCACCGCGACCATGAACCACGGCCGCGGCTGCCCCTCGGCGCGGGCCTGGACGATCCGCACGGCGGTCACGCTCATCATCAGGAGGAGCGTCCCCAGGGCGTGCGCCAGCACCGGGTAGCCGCCGCCGTTCAACCACCGGGCCGACTCGTAGGCGATCCGGACCGAGGTCTGCAGGTTCCACAGACCGAACAGCCCGGCCGCCGCTGCGAGACCCAGCACGGGTCCAGGCTGGCAGACTCGGCCCCGCCCGGCAACCGTCCGCCGAGACCGGCATGCGGCGCGCCGGGCCCGGCTGAACTCAGTTCAGCGGCTTCTTCCGCTTGCCGCGCTCGCGCAGTCCGCCCTTGCGCCCGCGCGAGCCGTCGTCGGCGAACGGCGGCGGCAGCAGCGGGTCGTGGTAGCCGGTGGTGCTGCTCTGCTGCAGCTCGAGCTCGGACAGCAGGATCGGCGGCGCGATCCCGCTGACCGGGATCGACCCGCTCTCGGCGTAGCAGTAGCCCTGGTCGGTCTCGCGGTCGCGGCCGAAGGCGGTGATCTTCTGCAGCGCGGCCAGGGGGGTGCCGATCAGCTCGACGTCGCGGATCCGGCGGACCTTGCCGGTCTGGGCGTCGACCAGGTAGACCTCGGCGAGGCTGCCCTTGAAGGCCTGGAAGTCGTAGTCCGAGGTCGACGTCTCGCCGGCCAGGACGCGCTGGATGATGACCCCGTGGCGGCGCCCCTGGGCCCGCGCCAGCTCGATCAGGCGGTTCCGCAGCGCGTCCCACGACTCGCCCGAGCCCGGGGCGCCCTCGACCACGAAGGTGCCCATGCGCGCCATCGGCCGCTCGACCCCGTCGTGGCGGCCGTGGCCGTTCGAGTGGTCGCTGCCGGGGATCGGGCTGCGGCTCTGCAGGAAGCCCTTCAGCACCCCGTCGTCGACCAGCAGCGTGCGCCGGGCCGCCACGCCCTCGTCGTCGATGCGGTAGTGGCCCCACAGCGGCTCACGGCCGCAGTGCGTCAGCGTCGGGTCGTCGAACACGTGGATCCCGCGCGGCAAGATCCGCTCGCCGCGCATGCGGGCGAACGTCTTGCTCTCGCCGCGGGCGATCAGGCGCTCGCCCTCGAGGCGGTGGCCGAGCGCCTCGTGGAACAGCGTGCTGGCGGCCTGGCCGGACAGCAGCGCCGGGCCGATGAAGGCCCCCGGGCTGTCGGCCGCCCGCAGCGCCCCCAGCTCCTCGATCACGTCGGCCAGCAGGCGCTCGAGGTGCGCGCGTTCCGGCACCTCGTCGACCGCCCGCAGGTACAGCTGGCGCGAGCCCTCCACGTACACCCCGTCCTCGGTCAGCACCCAGCCCTCGATGCCCAGCTGGATGAACACGTCCTCGGTGACGACCGCCGTCCCCTCGCTGTTGACCAGCCAGCGGTGGACCCGCTCGGCCGACAGCGTGATGCTCGGGTCGTAGACCTCGGGGTGGTCGAGGAAGCGGCGCGACAGCTCGACCAGGGTCTTCTCCCACTGGGCCCGGGGGAACGGGTCGTGGTGCAGCTCCTCCTTGTGCACGACCGGCCGCTCGCGCGTAAAGGAGCTGATCTCGTCGCGCAGGTACTCGCTGACGGTCGCCTTGCGGTGCTCGTAGTAGTCCTCCAGCGCCTCGTCGAACTTGATCTGGGTCAGCTTCCACAGCCCGATCTGCAGCGCCTGGAGGTTGAGGTCGTCGGGCGCGTCGATCCAGTCGCTGCTCTCGCGGTCCTCCGAGCGGTCGCCGAGGCCGCCGTCGAACACGTTGTCGAACTTGTGGCTGCCGACCCGGACGTCGGCCCAGAGCTGCCCGGCCGTCGACTCGCGCGAGCGCAGCAGCGCCCCGTGGGCCGCCCGCAGGCGCAGCGCGTGGACCCGGCGCAGCGAGTACTGCATGAAGTACGGCCGGGGCGACCCGGGTACCACGAGCCCCCCCATCGACCGCTTGAGCTCCCGCTGCATCACCTCGAGCACGGCCTCGGGGTCAGGAAGGGGTTGATTCGGGTTGTACGGGGGGGAAAGGCGCGATACGGCGGTCATCGGGGGTGTCCAGGCCTGGCCTGCACGCATAGCCGTGCCCGGATCCCAAGGCAAGCAACCCCGCCTGGCCGCCGCCAAACCCTCCCGGCGGCCCATGGCGACCGATGCGCGCCGGTACGCGTGACCGGACGCGGCCGCCGGGCCGCGCGCGAAACCGCTCGCCGCGCGATTCTGCGCAGCGCGCGCGGCGCCCTCCGCGACGAACGCGCGCTACTCGTCGATGACCGCCGTGAACAGGTCGGCGATCACCGAGTGGCCCTTGGCCGAGGGGTGGATGCAGGTGAGGTCGAACCAGTTGTCCTGGCCCGGCCCGCGGTAGCACGGGGCGTTGGGGTCGCCGGCCTTGAAGCCGTGGCCGCAGAAGTTCTCGAGCATGAAGATCATGTCGGTGCCGGTCTCGGTGGCCACGCTCATGAACTGCTCGTTGAAGCCGATCATCACTTCGATCAGCTCGGCGGGGTTCTCCCACGGCTTGTCGAACCCGCCGAGGCCCGCCGCCGGGCAGGCCATGAGGTCGGCGGTGCCGTCGGTGAACTCGTAGACGTTGGCGAACAGGAAGAACACGCCGTTGGGGAACTTCTCCGGGTCGTCGACGAACCAGTGGGCCGTCTGGCGCAGCAGGTCGGCGGCCTCGTCGGCCATCGCCTTGACCTCGTCGAGCGGCGTGCCGTTGGCCCCGTCCTTGGCGATCGCGGCGATGTCGTTGCCGCCCATCGTGGTGATCACGAGCGTCCGCTTGTCGAACATGTCGGGCGGGAAGCAGTCGTTGACCTGGTTGCCCGGCGGCAGGAAGTCGTCGGTGCGGGCGCCCCACTTCGAGCACGACACGAAGTCGCCCGACTCCTTGACCAGCGCGACCCCGTCGATCGGGTTGGCCTGCTTCCACAGCGCGTTGGGCGGCGTCAGCCCGAAGCGGTCGACCAGCACGTCGGCCAGCTTGGAGCGGTAGTAGTCGTCGCCGAGCGCCGGCGGCGTGCCGACGGTGACCGAGTCGCCGAGGAACACCACGCGCTCGACGTCGATGATGTCCTGGTGATTGGTGCCCTTGCAGTGCGAGCCGATGACCGGGTTGAACTGGGCGTAATCGAGCTGCAGCGCCGAATCGGGGTCGGCGAAGCCCTCGAGCAGACAGTCGAATTCGCCGGGCTCGCCGGTGGTCGTGTCGCCCGTGGTCGTGTCGCCCGTGGTCGTCGTGCTCGTCGTGCTCGTCGTCGAGGTGGCGTCGGTCGCGGTGACCGGACCCGTGGTGGTGGTCGTGTCGGTCCCCGTGGTCGGCTCCGGCCCGGTGGTGCTCGCGCTGTCGGTCGCGCCCTCGCTGCCGCCCGTCTCCGTCAGCGGCCCTGCCGTGCCGGTCGGCGTGTCGCCGCTCGAGCCGGTCGAGTCGCTGCTCGCGTCGCTGCTCGTGTCCCCGCTCGTCGGCGCGGTGGCGCTGCCGTCTTCGGTCTCACCGCAGGCCGGGAGGCCGACGGCGAGGAGGAGCGCGAGGAGGCCCGCAGGCCGCGGCAATGTGACAGCGAGACGACAGTCGTAGTTCACCACGTCACACTACTCGAACGGCCGCGAGCCGATCCACACAAAACATCGACGTCGCCGTGACCCCCTCCGGGGTCTGGCGCCCGAGGACACCTGTCACGCCCGCAGGCATCCGTGCGGAGGGATCACGGCGCGGCGCATGAACCCGTCGTCATGCGACGGCCGCGACGAGGTGCCGGTTCGCTCACGCACCGCAAGCGAGATGCTCCGCCGGCTCGAGCGCGGCGGACCGTCCTCCTGCTGCGCGCCTCGCTCGGGCGCCCGCGAGCCTCGCCACTTCACTCACACGTCACGGGTTCATCGCGGTCCGCGACCGCAACCTCGCCGGCGCCCTCGAGGTCCTCGAGTCCTGCCGCCACAATTCCCCGGCCCGCATGTTCGCGGCGCGTCATCACGAACGCGCTCGCGCCTCGCCGCGAGAATCAGTGCGGACCTTCGCCGGGTCCGTCGTCGTCGGGCGCCGCCTCGTTCGCGGCCTCGCGGCGGGGCTCGTCGTCGCGGCCGCGGCTCTCCGTCGGGCGGCCCGGGCGGGCCGACGCGCGCCGGCGATGGTCCTCGCGGTCGTAGGCGAGGATGATGCGCTGCACCAGCTGGTGGCGCATCACGTCGGTATGCGTGAAGCTGCAGAAGGCGATGCCCTCGACCCCGCGGAGCACCCGCAGCGCGTGACCGAGGCCGCTGCGCTTGCCGTACGGCAGGTCGTTCTGCGTCGGGTCGCCGGTGACGACCGCCCGCGTGCCCGCGCCGATGCGCGTCAGGAACATCTTCATCTGCTCGGGCGTGGTGTTCTGCGCCTCGTCGAGGATCAAGAACGTCTCGCTGAGCGTCCGCCCGCGCATGTACGCCAGCGGTGCGATCTCGATGATGCCCTGCTCCATCATCCGCATCACCTTCTGCACGTCGAGCATGTCGTGCAGCGCGTCGTACAGCGGGCGCATGTACGGGCTGATCTTCTCCTCGTAGGTGCCGGGCAGGAAGCCGAGGCTCTCGCCGGCCTCGATCGCCGGGCGGGCGAGGATGATCCGCCGCACGCGCTTGTCGAGCAGCATGCGCACGCCCATCGCCACCGCGAGGTAGGTCTTGCCGGTGCCCGCCGGGCCGACGCCGAAGGTCAGGTCGAAGCGGCGCATGCAGTCGACGTAGTGCTTCTGCGCCAGGCTGCGCGGCGCGATCGGCCGGCCGCTGCCGCTGCGCGGGATGATCGTGTCGTCGAACAGCGAGCGCAGGTCGACCCGCGGCTCGCTGCGCATGACCTCGAGCGCGCGCGGCAGGTCGCCCGGGTGGATCGGGACGCCGGCGCGGGCCATCGCCACCATCTGGCGGAGCAGGCGCTCGACCAGCGCGGCCGCGGCGTCGTCGCCCTCGATCGTGACGTCGCCGCCGCGGACGTGGAGCGTCACCCCCGCCGCCCGTTGCAACTCCTCCATCGTCTGCCCGCCGACCGAGCCGAGCACGAGCTGGAGCGGGACCTGGTCTTCGAAGCTGAGTCGGATCGTCACTGGGTTAGTTCAGGCGCGGAGCGCCCGTGGTATGGGCTGCCCGTGAAGCTACCACGCGACCCCTCGGAGGCAAAGCCGGACGCGCCGGCGAGCGCGACCGTGCCCGATCACCGTTCGTACGGCCTGCGCGACGGCCTCGACGGCCTGCGCGACCTCATGGATCGCCTGCTCGCCGACCCGGGCGGCTGCCCGTGGGACCGCGCCCAGACGCTCGACAGCCTGCGCCCCTACCTCATCGAGGAGGCGTACGAGGTCCTCGACGCGCTCGCCGATCCCCAGGCGCACCGGCGCGAGCTCGGCGATCTCCTGTTCCAGATCGTGTTCCACTCCGCGCTGCGCGAGCGCGAGGGCGCGTTCAACCTCGACGACGTGATCGCGGCGATCCGGGACAAGATGATCCGCCGGCACCCGCACGTGTTCGCGCCGGAGGGCGCCGCGGCGGACCAGGCGCCGCGCGACGCCGACGACGTGGCCCGCCGGTGGGCCCAGCTCAAGCGCGCCGAGCACCAGTCCGAAGAGACAGGTCGCGGTCCGGCCCGCCCGCTCGCCGGCGTGCCGCGCTCGCTGCCGGCGCTGCAGCGGGCCTGGCGGCTGCAGGACAAGGCCGCCGCGGTCGGCTTCGACTGGCCGACGATCCAGGGCCCGATCGACAAGATCCGGGAGGAGTGGGAAGAGCTCGAGCGGGCCCGCGCCGCCGGGGAGCCGCGTGCGATCGAGGAAGAGTTCGGCGACCTCCTGTTCGTGCTGGTGCGCTACGGCCAGAAGCTGGGCGTCGCCGCCGAGGACGCGCTGCGGGGCACCTGCGCCAAGTTCGAGGCGCGCTTCGCCTACGTCATGGAGCGCTGCCACGCCGCCGGCCTCGAGCCCGAGGCCGCCGGGCTCGAGCGGCTCGACGGCTGGTGGAACGAGGCCAAGGCGCGGGCACGCGCCGACGAAGCCGCCGGGCCGGATGTCCCGAAGGACAGCTGAGGGCACGGGGCCACGATCACAGCCGAGGCCGCCCAGCACCTGCCGCCGCTGGCTCGGTGCCCCCGGGTCACCTATGCTGGCTTGTGATGGCGCCCGCCCACCACAGCGCGTACCGCTGCGAACCCGACGAGGAGTCGTTGGTTCCAGCCGCGCAGCGCCCGCTGGGTGAGGCCTGCGACGCCCTGCACCTGGCGCTCCTGACCCTCGAGAGTCAGGACGCCGAGGACAACCCCGAACGGACGGCCGCCCAGGCCCGCAGCTTCCTCGCCGAGGCCGTCAACGCGCTCAACCGGGCCCGAGTGTTCGTCCCCGGCGTCTTCAGCCACACGCCCTCGGTCATCGCCGCCAGCGAGGCCGAGCCCGTGGTCGAGCTGGCCCGCCTGCATCAGATCGCCACGCGCCTGCTCTGGTACAACCACCGCCTGCTGCCCGCGCGCACCCAGGCCCCGCTGCAGCCCGAGGACGAGGCCCAGCTCGCCACTCTCGTCCGCGCCCTCGGCCGCACCGCCCGCGCCGCCCGAGCCCTGCGCCACGCCTGGATCGCCGCCGCCGCGACCCTCGCCGTCCTGCTGCCCCTCGGCCCGTACGCGGTCGCCCTCGGCCTCGCCAGCTGCTTCGTGCTGGTCTGGCTGCTCCAGGCCGTGTCGGCCCTGCGCGGCGCCCCTGCCCTGCCCGAGCGCGTCTGAGCCCGGCGCCGCTCCCGGCCTGTTCGCGCAGCGAGAGCCGCGGCCGGGCCATTTCGAGCAGCCCGCGCTAGTTCTCCGCCCCGCCGGCGGCGTTGCTCGTCGGTCGCATATTGATTGGCCCGATATGCTCCCTCCTCGCGCCTTGCCAGCTGTCGGAGCCGGCACGAGGACTACGCGAAATGACCCGGTCGCGGCACTGGCGAACGGAGCCGGCCGAGGATCTCGGTCGAGCGCTTCGCACCCCGGGATCGCGACGCACGTCCCCGTTCAGCCCGTTCACCCCGCACCTCGACGAGCGTCGCGCACGAGCGCGACCACCACCGCCGCGCCTCGCGGCTCTGCCACTTCCTCGCTTGAAGTCCTGCGCCGCCCTCGCCTGCAGCGTCGCGGGGCGATGAACCCACCCTGTCGGATGCCGCGCGTCCACCGCGGACGGGCGAGCGATCGGCCGGGCCGCGATCGGACCCCGCGACGACCTGTCCTCCGGGACATACGAATCGCCCTCTCCGCCACGGTCGGTGATCTCCGTCGAGGCCCCGCGCCCGCTGGGTTCGTGTCCGACCCGGGCCGACACGCAGCCCCCCTCGGGCGACCGCACGCGGCCCCGCCGACGAGGCCGCGTGGCCGGCGACATGCACCCAAAGACATGTCCCATCATTCACACCGACGCTCCGGCTAGCTGGGGCTGCGACGACACCGACGGCATGTCCCCTGGGACATATGATTCCCGCAGCCCGCCGCTGCAGAGCTGCATAGCGACTGTCCCCGCGGACAGATGTCCTCACGCGCGAGCGAGCGCGCCCTCGCGCACGCGCTCTCGACTGTCCTCGGGGACACATCACTCCGCGCGCCTCCGCGAGCTCGCCCGCGTCCCGCGAGGAGGACGCGCAGCGGCGCGCCCCGGCCGCCGCGTGACGAACGGCAATTCGCGGCCGCTCCCTCGCCCCGGGGACTGGCAGTAGCGTCGGATCTCGATGTCTATCCGGCTCTCTCCTGCCCTCGTCCTCGTCCTGCTCGCAGCTTGCGGCGACGCCACCTCCACCACCACCGACAGCGGCAGCGCGACCGGGACGGGCACCTCTTCCACCAGTACCTCCGGACATGTCCCGACGACCAGCGCGACCGGCGATCCCGGGACCGGCGTCTCCGACTCGCTGAGCGGCACGGGCCCGACGACCGGCGACACCTCGCCGCCGACGACCGGCGACGAGACCACCGGGACCTCGACCGGTCCCGTCACCGCCACCGACGCGACCACCGACACCACCACTTCCACGACCTCGGACACCACGACGACCACCACCGGTTCGACCACCGGCGACACCTCGACCACCACCCTCGACACCACGAGCACCGGCGCCGGCGGCTGTGAGGGCCCCGCGGACTGTCCGGCGCCCGCGCTCTGTCACGCCGCCCAGTGCGACCAGGGCGACTGCAGCGAGATCGCCCTCGCGGCCGGCGAGGACTGCCCCGAGGGCGTGTGCGACGGCGAGGGCGCCTGCGTCGAGTGCCTCCTCCAGGCCGACTGTCCCGCAGGCCAGCTGTGCGTCGCCCAGCAGTGCGTCCCGCCCGCCTGCGACGACGGCGTCGAGAACGGCCAGGAGACCGACGTCGACTGCGGCGGCCCCACCTGTCCCTCGTGCCAGCCGGGCGACGGCTGCGACGCCGACGCCGACTGCGACAGCGGCGTGTGCACGGGCGGCGTGTGCCAGGCCCCCGCCTGCGACGACGGCCAGCACAACGGCGACGAGACCGACGTCGACTGCGGCGGCTCCTGCCCCGCCTGCGGCCCGAACGAGGCCTGCGAGACCGGCGCCGACTGCCAGAGCGGCGTCTGCACCGACGGGGTCTGCCAGGCGCCGTCGTGCGACGACGACGTCGAGAACGGCGCGGAGACCGACATCGACTGCGGCGGAGGCACCTGTCCCGAGTGCCAGCCGGGCGACGGCTGCCTGAGCGACGCCGACTGCGACGGCGGCGCCTGCATCGACCAGGTCTGCCAGGCCCCCGCGTGCGACGACGGCCTCACGAACGGCCAGGAGACCGACGTCGACTGCGGCGGCCCCACCTGTCCCAAGTGTCAGGAAGGCGACCTCTGCGAGCTCAACGCCGACTGCGCCACCGGCTCGTGCCAGGGCGGTCAGTGCGTCGCACCTGCCCCCGCCTGCGCCTCGGCCGCGCCCGACCCGGCGACCGGCCAGCGCTGCCCGATCTTCATGCCGTGCACCCAGAACAGCGAGTGCGGCGTCTTCCAGGGCTGCCAGCAGTGGTTCTGCAACCCGTCCAAGACCTGCGAGCTCAACGCCCTCAGCAACTGCGGCACCACCATCGGCGGCAGCTGCAACGCCAGCATCGTGTTCACGCAGACCGACGACCCGCCGGTCGACAAGAAGTTCCTCCCGCCCGACAACGTGGACTTCCGCGAGGTCGCCACCCTCGCGTTCACCGTCTACAACAACTCCGGCAGCGCCCTGCGGCTCGACAAGCTGCCGCTCACGCTCGAGACCATGGGGGGCGGCAGCGCCTTCGACGTCTCCTCGGCCAAGATCTACCAGGACAGCGGCGGCGCCGAGTTCAGCGTCGGCGACCTGTACATCCACCTCACCGCCAACCCGTTCTCGTTCCCTGCCAACGGTGTGCTCGGCCCGGCCCAGGGCAGCGCGGCCTCGCAGATCAACAGCGGCGCCTCGAAGCGCTTCATCGTCACCCTCGCCTTCGCCAAGGAGAAGACCTACATCGCCGGCCGCTCCTACCGCGTCAAGCTCGTCAACCCGTCCGGGGTCACCTTCAAGGTCGGCTTGAACGGCCCCGATTACGCCGGCACCAATTGCGGCGTCCCACCGGAGGGCTTCGTCGGCGCCTGGGTGACCGCTCAGAACCCCTGAGCGCACACGGGCGCGCCCCGCAGGCTCACCGCCTCGCCAGGCCCGCGTCGGCGGGGTACTCTGGGGCGCGTGCCCGAGCGCGTCTACGACCCCGCGTTGACGAAGGCGCACCTCAGCAACCGCTTCGCGCTCGGCCTCATTCATTACTTCCGCGAGCGCTTCGGCGACGACGTCGCCGACCGGATCGTCGAGACCGCCGGGCTCAGCCTCGAGTACCTGCAGGACCCCGAGCGGTGGATCTCCGTCGAGTTCGACCGCCGCTTCTGCGACGCGGCGGCCCGTCACCTGTGCGGCCTCGACACCTCCCCGGGCTACGACCACCCGCTGTGGCACCACTGGCGCGACGCCTCCTCGACCATGATGCAGCGCCAGGACATGGGCCCGATGTGGCTGCTCCTGTGGGCGCTGCAGGGCCCCGGCGAGTTCTTCGGCGACATCGAGCGCATGTACACCCGCGGCAACCGGATCACGCGCATGCAGCTCGTCGACCGCCGGTTCGGCGCCGCCCGCGTGCGCGCCGTGATGGAGCACGAGGTCGCCGATCGGCCCGGCGCGTGCTGGAGCCGCCGCGGCTTCTTCGAGGCCATCCCGACCATCTGGAGCCTCCCGCCGGCGCGGGTCGAGCACCGCGAGTGCATCCACCTCGACCCGGCCGTGCGCCACTGCTGCTACGACGTCTACTACGACGAGCGCGTCATCGACGACCCGGTCGTCGAGCTGCAGCGCCTGCGGTCCTACGTGCGCGCCACCCTGCCCGATCTGCTGCGCCGCCTCGACGCCTCCGCGCTCGAGCGTCGCGACGCCGAGCTGACCCAGCGCAAGCTCGCCAACTACTTGCCGGCGCACGTGATCGAGGCGATCCGGATCAACCCCGAGGAGGAGGTGCGGGTCGGCGGGCGCACCACCGAGGGCGCGGTGCTGTTCGCCGACCTCAAGGACTTCACGCGCCGCTGCAGCGAGCTGGGCGGCGCCGCCGTGGTCCGCCAGCTCAACCACTACTTCGAGCACATGGACCCGGTGATCCTCGCCCACGGCGGCATCATCGACAAGCGGCTCGGCGACGGCATCATGGTCGTCTTCATCGATCCTCGCGGCCTGCGCCCGGTCGCCGAGCTCGCCGTCGCGGCCGTGCGCTGCGGCCTGGCGATGCTCGCCGAGCTGCCCGCCTGCAACGCCCGCATCGTCGAGGACGGCGGTCGCCCGCTCGAGCTGCGGATCGGCGTCGCCGCCGGCCCGCTGATCCACGGCAACATGGGCTCGCCCGCCCGCCTCGAGCACACCGTCATCGGCGAGACCGTCAACCTCGCCGCGCGCCTCGAGGCCGCCGCCACCCCGGGCCGCCTGCTCACCCAGCCGAGCTACCTGCAGAACATGTCTCTCGGGTCATCTTGCACCCACCGCCTGGTCTACGCCAAGGGCTTCGGCGACGTCGCCGCCGTCGAGCTCGCGCCCTGATCGGCGCCCGCGAGGGCCCGGAACGCGGCGCGTGTCGCCTCGAGCGCGGTCATCCCCTCGCCGTGCTCCGCCCACCAGATCAGCGCGGCGAACGTGGCCGCGACCAGCGAGCGCGCGACCAGCGGAGGCGGCGTGTCACCCGGCGAGGCGCTCCCCGCCAGCGTCGTCGCGATCACCGCCTCGATCTCGCGCAGCGGCGGATGGTTGAACAGCGCCGGAGCGGCCGCCAGCAACCGCAGGCGCTGCCGCGCCGTCTCGGCCGCCGCAGGGGCGTCCAGCCGGCGCAGGAACGGCTCGGCGAATTCGCGGAGCACCTCGCCGACGCCCAGGCCCACGCCCGCCAGCGAGGCCGCGCGCTGGCGCACGACGTCGCGCACCTCGTCGAGGCCGTCCCACACGAGCTCCGACTTCGACGGAAACAGCCGGAACAGGGTCCGGCGGCTCACCGACGCCGCCTCGGCGATCTCGCCCACGGTCACCCGATCGAACCCCTTGCGCACGAACAGGCGCAGCGCGATACGAGCGATCCGGCGCGGATCCGCTTCCTGGGGACGACCTCGCTTCGACGCCGTTTGCATTTTGGCACCTTATGCCATAAACGAGGTGTCGCAGATACGAGGCGCCGACGCGGCCTCGGAGGATGATTGTTCATGAGGACTCCAGTCGAGTCGTCGACGCCGAAGCCCGTGCGTCTCGACGTTCAACGCGAACTCGAGCGGCCGGAGGCGCGGGCCGATCCGTTCGCCGCCTACGCGCGCCTGCGGAGGTTGGGGCCGGTGCTCCACTGGCGCTCCTGGTTCACCGAGAGCCTGGTCATCACCCGCTACGAGGACGTGGTGAACGTGCTGCGAGACCCGCGGATCGCCAACGACCGCCGCAACATCGCCGACGGCGGCAAGGGCCCGCTGGAGCGCTGGTGGATGCCGAGCATCATGAAGCTGTTCCTCGGCAGCATGGTCATGAAGGACCCGCCGGATCATCGGCGCCTGCGCAACCTCGTGCAGAAGGCGTTCACGCCGGCCATGGTCGAGCGCCTCAACGGGCGCGTCGAGCAGATCACGGCCGAGCTGCTGGACGCGGCGGCGAACAGGCCGGTCCTCGATCTGATCGCCGACCTCGCGCTGCCGCTGCCGCTGACCGTCATCTCGGAGATGCTCGGCGTCCCCGAGCCCGACCGGATGCAGTTCCGCAAGCTGCTCGGCCAGGTCCTCGATCCGGGGGCCATGAACCTCGCGGGGTTCGTCCTCAACTACGCCAACATGGTGCGGCTCAACCGCTTCCTCCGGCGCCTGGTGCAGCTGCGACGCGAGCAGCCGGGCGACGACCTCGTGACGGCGCTGGTCCAGGCCGACGAGGGCGGCGACCGGCTCAGCGAGGACGAGCTGATCTCGATGGTCTTCTTGCTGCTCTTCGCCGGCCACGAGACGACGGTGAACCTGATCGGCAACGGCGTGCTGGCGCTGCTGCAGCACCCCGACCAGCTGCAGCTGCTGCGCGAGCGCCCTGAGCTGATCGACAGCGCCATCGAGGAGCTGCTGCGGTTCACCAACCCGGTGGGCACCGTCTCGCCGCGCTTCGCCCGCGAGGACCTCGAGATCGCCGGCTTCCGGATCCCCCGGGGCAGCACCCTCACCCTGCTGCTGGCCTCGGCGAACCTCGACGAGACGGCCTTCCCCGCCGCGGACCGGCTCGACATCACCCGCAACCCCAACCGCCACGTCGCGTTCGGCTTCGGCGCCCACTACTGCCTCGGCGCGCCGCTGGCCCGCGTGGAGGCGCGGATCGCCATCCCCGCGCTGCTGCAGCGCTTCCCCGGCCTGCGTCTCGCGGTCCCGGCCGAGAAGATCCGCTGGCGCGCCAGCATGGGGCTCCGCGGCCTGGAGTCGCTGCCGCTGTCCGTCGCGGCCGTCGCCACCTGACGGCTCGTCGATCTAGCCGGAGGGACATGCCTCCACGGACAGGTCGCTCCGGACATGACCCCAGGAGCATGCCCTTTCGGGCATGCCCCTCCGCTACTTCTTCTCGTACGCCTTGTCCTTCTCGGCCTGATCGAGCAGCAGCGCGACGACGTCGCGGATCCGCAAGCGGCAGCGGTCCTTGCCGCACAGCGCCATCGTCTCGAACAGCGACGGCGCGGCGGTGCGGCCGGTGACGGCCACGCGCAGCAGCATGAACAGCTCCTTGGTCTTCCAGCCGTTGCGCTGGCAGAACCCGCGGGCGAACGCGTCGATGGCGGCCGGCGTGAAGGCGCGGGCCTCGGCGTCGCGCTCGATGTCCTGGGCGAACGCGTCGAGCGTGTCCGCCACCTCCTTCGGCGAGCGGTCCTTGACCTTGAGCTTGTCGAGGACCGGCGCGTAGTCGAGGCTGCCGCCGAAGAAGAACGACAGGTACGGGATGAAGTCGTCGAGGCGGTTGACGCGCTCCTGGGCCTGGGCCAGCAGCGGCAGCAGGCGCTCGCGGGACAGCGAGCGCTCGACCAGGCGCTCGTACAGCGCCTCGACGCCGAGGGCGCGGATGTCGGCGCCGTTGAACGCCTCGAGCTTGGCCTGGTCGAACACCGGCCCGCCGGCGCTGACGCGCGACCACTCGAAGTGGGCGATCATCTCGCCGACGGTGAAGCGCTCGCGGTCGTCGCCCATGCTGTAGCCGAGGCAGGCCATGAAGTTCAGCATGGTCTCGGGCAGGTAGCCGAGGTCGCGGTAGTAGAACACCGAGACCGGGTTCTTGCGCTTCGACAGCTTCGACTTGTCGGCGTTGCGCAGGAGGCCGAGGTGGAAGAACTCGGGCGGCTCCCAGCCGAAGGCCCTGTAGAGCAGCACGTGCTTCGGCGTCGACGTGATCCACTCCTCGCCGCGGATCACGTGGGTGATGCCCATGTCGTGGTCGTCGACCACGTTGGCGAGGTGGTAGGTCGGGAAGCCGTCCGACTTGAACAGCACCTGGTCGTCGATCAGGCGGTTCTCGAAGCGCAGCTCGCCGCGCAGGTGGTCGACGAACACGGTCTCGCCGTCCTCGGGCACGCGCAGGCGGATGACGTGCGGCTCGCCCGCCGCCGTCCGCGCCGCGGCCTCTGCGGGCGAAAGCGAGCGGCAGCGGCCGTCGTAACCGAGGGTCGACTGCTTGGCCGCGATCTGGTCGCGGCGCAGCGCGTCGAGCCGCTCCTTGGTGCAGAAGCACGGGTACGCCTCGCCCTTCTCGACCAGCTTCTGGATCTCCCGGCGGTACAGCGGCAGGCGCTCCGACTGGCGGTACGGGCCGTGCGGGCCGCCGACGTCGGGGCCCTCGTCCCAGCTGAGGCCGAGCCAGCGCAGCGCCTCGAAGATCGCGGCCTCGCTGCCGGCGGTGTAGCGCTCCTGATCGGTGTCCTCGATCCGGAGGATGAAGGCCCCGCCGTGCTTGCGGGCGAACACGTAGTTGAACAGGGCGATGTAAGCCGTGCCGACGTGGGGGTCGCCGGTCGGGCTGGGGGCGATCCGCACGCGCGGAGGCAGGCGACCAGGCGGCCGCGCGCCGTCTTGTCCAGTCATGTCGGGCTCCTACCACGGGGGCGCGCGGCCCAGTACACTGCGGGCACGTGAGCGAAATGACGACCGAGACCCAGATCTTCAACGCGGTGTGGTCGGTGATCCGGCGCCGAATCCTCGACCGGGGGGTCTCCGCTACCGAGCTGTGCGAGAACGTGATTCGCCGGCTCGGTCGCCTGCATCGCGCCGAGGGCCGCCTGCGCGCGGGAGACACCGTTCTCGACCAGGACAACACGCTCCTGCCGCTGCTGGCGCGGGCCACGAGCCTCGGTATCAGCCTCTACCACGGCAACCGCCGGATCGCCTCGACGTCGGCGCTGGGCGTCGGCAAACCGGGCGAGATCGGGGGCTACGCCGACGCCGAGTTGGTCGACGTGGTGCTGCGCAAGCGCGAGATCTTCAAGGGCTCGCTGAAGCGCAACGGCCTCGTCTACCTCGTCACCGCCCGCCCGCTCTACCCCACGACCTCGCCGGACGAGCAGGCGCCGATCGGCATGATCGAGGCCTTCCAGTCGGAACAGACCTTCTACGAGTCGCTCGTCGCGGCGGCGAGGATCGGCGTCGAGCAGCGCACGGCGGCCCAGGAGGAGGCCGCCGACGGCATGGAGGGCGTGATCCATTTCCTCGACGACGTCGCGCGCCGACTGCAGCTGCTGGCGCTCAACGGCAACATCATCGCCGCGCAGGCGGGCGAGTACGGCCGCGCGTTCCGCGTCGTCTGCCGCGAGCTCGGCACACTCGCCGATCGGGCCAAGGGCACCGTCACCGACGTTCGCAAGCTGATGCAGACGATGGGTCTCGAGGCGGGCGAGGCCCACGGCGAGGAGTTCGGGCGAGCACGGAGCGGCGCTGCGGGCACCAGCGAGGGCGATCCGCCGCTTTCCGTGTGACCCGGACGACCTGTCCCATGGGTTTGGCCCCAAGGGACTCCCGGTCCATGACCGCGAATACACCCCATTTATGATGCATTCAGCGATCATTCCGAGCGGACGGCCTTGCCATCAGCGGCTGCGACCCGGGTCGGGCTCGATGTGGCCATCGCCGGCAAAATCCTCCAATTTGGGCTTGTACTTCCAAATCCGGGCATGCTACTGCACTGGCCCAGCGGCTTCGGTCCGGAGATAAGCCATGGACCAGATCTTCGAGAGCCACTTTGGTGGCAACCAGAGCTCGAACGGCGGCGAAACTGAGGCTTACTGCCCCAAGTGTCGCGCCGATACCACGCACGTCATCCTCGAGAGCTACGGCGACGAGATCCGCCGCGTCCAGTGCGGCGTCTGCGGCGATATCCACTCCTTCAAGCCTCCGCGGGGCCGGGACGACGAGAGCCCGGAGCCGCTGAGCGTGTCCCGGCGCAAGAGTATGAAGAAATTGTCCTGGCTCGACGGGGTCCACACGTACGACGTGAATAACGCCGTTCGCTACAGCCCCAAGGCGCTTCTCCAGCTCCACCAGATCATCGTCCATCCGACCTTCGGCGTCGGTTACGTCAGCGAGCTGATGGGCGATAACAAGGCGGAGCTGATGTTCCGCAGCGATCTCGCGCGCCTCCTCGTCCACGGCCGCGGCGAGACCCCCGACGAGCGCCGGGGCGAGCGCGTCTCCGCCGACGAGGTCCGTCAGCTGCTCGGCCTGGAGATGGGCCCCTCACCCGAGGAGATCGCCGCCGAGCGCGAGCGCCGCCAGGCCGAAGAAGACGCCGAGAAGCGCGCCGCAGCCGAGCAGCGCAAGGTCCTCGAGGCCCAGCGCCGCGAAGAAGAACGCCTCCGCCGCGAGTCGGAACGCGACCGCAAGCGCAAGGAAAAGGAAGACGAGAAGCGCCGCAAGGAAGAGGAGCGCGAGCGGGTCAAGCTCGAAAAGGAGCAAGCCCGCAACGCCGCCAAGCAGGCCAAGGAAGACGAGAAGCGCCGCAAGGAAGAGGAGCGCGTCCGCGCCGCCGAGCAGAAGCGCCTCGACGCCGAGCAGAAGAAGCAAGACGCCATCACCGCCAAGGAGACCGCCAAGCGCGAGGCGGAGGAGCGCAAGAAGGCCCAGGAGGCCGACAAGGCCAAGAAGCTCGCCGAGAAGGAAGCCGGCAAGAAGGCGAAGGAGGCCGAAAAGGCCAAGGAGAAGGCCAAGAAGGCGAAGGACGCCGAGAAGGCCAAGAAGGCGAAGGACGCCGAGAAGGCCAAGAAGGCGAAGGACGCCGAGAAGGCCAAGAAGGCGAAGGCCGTGAAGAAGCCCGCCGCCAAGAAGCCCGTCGCCAAGAAGCCCGCCAAGGCCGCGGCGAAGAAGCCCGCCGCCAAGAAGCCCGTCGCCAAGAAACCCGCCAAGGCCGCGGCGAAGAAGCCCGCCGCCAAGAAGCCCGTCGCCAAGAAGCCCGCCAAGGCCGCGGCGAAGAAGCCCGCCGCCAAGAAGCCGGTGGCCAAGAAGGCCGCGGCGAAGAAGCCCGCCGCCAAGAAGCCGGTGAAGAAGCCCGCCGCCAAGAAGCCGGTGAAGAAGCCCGGCAAGCGCAAGTAGCCGCCGGCGCGCAGGGCCTCGCACGAGCTCCGGCCTCCCACCGGAGCTCGTTTCGTTGGGTCCTCGCACGCGCACCCGGGCGTATCGCGCGCGCGGCGATGAAAGCGCGCAGGCTCGCCTGGCTGCGCCAGGGCGTCCCCGGCGTCTCCGGCGATCGCCCCGGGCTCGGCCTCCGGCGGGGTCGTTTTGGCCGATTGCTTGGCGCCTGACGCTCGCTCGCGCAGGCTTGGCGCCGCATGGCCCGTGCTGTCCCCACCCGGTCGCCGCCGCCGCGCGCACGGAGCGCCTTCTGGGACCATTTCTCGGCCCGGATCGATCCGTTCACCAGCGCCGTCCTGGTGTTCCCGCTGCTGCTCGTCTACCAGCTCGGGATCCTCGGCAGCGGCGGCCTCGGCCTCAACGGCGTCGACTTCATCACCAAGTCGCTGATCGAGCTGTGCGCCCGCGACCTCGGCAACTACATGGCCGCGCTCGGGGCCATGCTGCTCGGCTACGGCGCGATCCTCGTCATCCTGCGCAGCTACGGGCGCTTCAGTCCCCAGCGCTTCGTGCCGATGCTGGTCGAGTCGGGCTTCTACGCCTCGACCATGGGCACGTTGATCCTGCTGGTCATTCACCGCCTCGCCGAGCTCGCCCCGGGTCTGGCGATCCAGGCCCGCACCAGCGTCGCCGACATCGCCGTCATCTCCGCCGGCGCCGGCCTGCACGAGGAGCTCATCTTCCGCGTCCTCGGCATGGGCGGCATCGGCTTCCTGCTGTCGGGCCTCACCGGCCGGCGGCGCGCGTGGCTGGGCGCCCTGGTGCTGTCGTCGCTGATCTTCAGCCTCGCGCACCACGTCGGGCCCGCCGGCGAGCCCTTCACCTACGCCGCGTTCGTCTACCGCACCCTCGCCGGCGTGTTCTTCGCCCTCGTCTATCAGCTGCGCGGCTTCGCCGTGGCCGCCTGGACGCACGCCCTCTACGACGTCTACGTCCTCAGCCTGCACGGCTGAGCGAGTCACTGTCCCGGGGGGCATGTCCCTCCGGACATGTCCTTACCGACAGCGCGCTGTCACTTCTTGCCGGTCGGCAGGAAGATCGAGTCCGCGTTCTTCTTGGGCGGCAGCTTGAACGTCTCGTCGCGCTTCGGCTCGGCCGTCTTGCTCGGCGGCGGCGGCGTCGTCATCGGCTTGCCCTCGCTGCCGGTCTTCGCGCGCGGCTTCGACTTCGGCCGGGTCTCCTCCTCGACCGCCGTCTCGGCCGGCCTCGGCCCGGTGCCGAGCCGGCTCAGCCCGGTGCGGGCCTCGGCGTTGCCGGCGTCGAGCGCCAGCACGTCGCGGTACGCCTTCTCGGCCGCGCCCCTGTCGCCCGACTGCTCGAACTGTCGCGCCACCTCGAGCCCGATGAGCACCGCGATCTTGCGCTCCTGCGCCGACGCCCGGCTCTCCCCGTGCGGCACCTCGTGCAGCTGATAGCGGATGGCCTCGAGCTCCTCGCGGGCCTTGCCGAAGTCGCCGGCGAGGATCAGCGCGTCGACCTGGTCGAGGCGCGCCGCCACCCGCGCCGCGTCGACCGCGGTCGTGCCGGTCGCGGGCGCCTCGCCGCCCCCGCCGAGCAGCACCACCGCCAGCACCACCGCCGCCACCGCCGCCGCGCCGAGCACCAGCCAGCGCGTCGAGCTGCCGCGCGGCTCCGTCGTCATCGCCGCCGTGATCGACGGTCCCTCGGCCGCCTCGACCTCGATGTCGCCCAGCTCGGCGGCCGCGACGCTGCGCGAATAGACCGCCGAGCTCTTGCGCTTGCGCGGCCGCATCGAGTCCGACGGGCTCTCGCGCCCCACCATGCTCACCGCCGGCGACAGGTCGCTCACCATCGCCAGCGTCGACGCCGTCGCGCTGGCGTCGGCGCCCTCGGCGAGCGGTAGGCGGAACAGGTGCGACGGCACGCAGGCGACCAGCGCCTCGGTGAGTGCGTTGGCGTCGGCCGGCCGCTCGCGCGGGTCCTTGGCGATGCAACGATCGATGAGCTGCGCCAGCTCGGGCGGCACCTCGTTGCCCGGCGGCAGCTTGACCGCCAGCGGCGCCGGCAGCTCGTGGACCTGCTTGTACAGCAGCGCCGAGTTGTTGTCGGCCACGAACGGCGGCGTGCCCGCCAGCATGCGATAGAACAGCAGCCCGCAGGCGTACACGTCGACGCGCTCGTCGAGCGGCTCGCCGCGCACCTGCTCCGGCGCCATGTAGTTGGCCGTGCCGAGCACCTGCTCCGAGGTGATGTCGCGCTCGCCCTCGACCAGCTTCGCCATGCCGAAGTCGAGCAGCTTGACGAAGTTGGCCCGGCCCTTGCGCGTGGTCAGCATGATGTTCGCCGGCTTGATGTCGCGGTGCATCAAGCCGCAGCCGTGCGCGTAGCCGAGGGCCTTCAGGATCTGCGCCGCGATCGGCACGAACTCCGCCAGCGACAGGCGGCCCTTGCGGTTCAGGAACGCCAGCAAGGGCTCGCCCGACAGGTACTCCATGACGAGGTACGGCGCGCCGTTCTCCTGCCCGTGCCCCAGGACCTCGACGATGTTCGGGTGCTGAATTCCGCTGAGTCGTTCGACCTCGCGAGCGAAGCGCGCGCTCGCCTCCGACTCGCCGGTCAAATGTCCGGCGAGGAACTTGATCACGACCTCGCGTTGCTGCTCGCGATCGCGGGCCAGATAGACCACGCCGACGCCGCCGCGAGCGATCAGGCGATCGATCTCATATTTGCCGCCGATCAGCGCGCCAGGGGCCGGATCGAGCGTCTTGCGGGTGCGGTTCGGTTCGACCACGGAAGCCTCAGCCTCCGTTATACCCCGAGGGCGCGAGCGGCGGCGATCCGCCTACGGTAGATCCACCCACATGCCTTCGTCGCTCGGCGCCGGGCCGAGGACGTACATGCGTTTGGGGTCCAGAACCCCTACTTCGGGCATGCCCATGTCCGGATCGATCCCCCAGCCGAGCAGGTTGACCCGGACCTCGCCGGAGGTCAGGTCGAAGTCGAGCGCACCGCTGACGCCCTTGAGGTCGACCGTCCCCCCCGTGGCCAGCGCGTTGCGGGCCTTCTTGATGAACGTGAGCGTGATGCCCATGACCTCGCCGAAGCTGACGACGGTGCCCTGCTTGTCGACCAGCTTGGCGATCGCCGCGGCGATGCTCTTGCCGTCGATCGGCTCGCCCTCGGGCACGCCGGCCATCGCCAGCATCACCACCATCGCCCCGTCGTAGCTCAGCGACGCGGCCGTGATCGGGTCCTGGTCGTTGAAGCGGATCTTGTAGCGGATGTTGAAGTTGTTGAAGTTGGCCTCATCGAAGATGATCGGCGCGACGCCCTCGGTGATCTGCATCAGCGCCGGCTTGAGCGGCGCCGGGGCCTTGGCGATGAGGTCCGGCAGCGCGGCCACCACCCCGTGCGAGACCACGAAGCGCGGCAGCGGCGGGTCGGGGTTCTCGGCCGACCACGCGTTCATGAAGCCGAGGATGATGTCGGTGACCTCGGTCGTGCCGATGATGCCGATCGTGTCGGGGTGCTCGCCGGGACCGCCCCAGGCGCTGGCGATCACGGTGCCGAACATCTGCAGCAGCTCGGCCTGGGTGAGCCCGACCGGGTTCGGGTACTTGTGGTTCGTGATCGTCTCGATGCCCGGGTTCTCGGCCACCAGGCGCGCGTAGGCGTCCATGTGGAGCGAGTTGCCGTAGGCGTCGTCCTTGTAGAGCAGCGCGACCTTCGTCGGCGCCGGCTGAAGCTGCGGGATCCGGTCGGCGAACGCGTTGGCCTGGTAGACGTCGCTCGGGATCGTGCGCCACACCAGGCCGTCGTCCTCGAGGTCGGTGATGTCCTTCGCCGAGGCCGTCGGCGAGATCAGCAGCGTCCCGCTGGACTTGGCCTGGTCGGCCAGCGCCAGCACCAGCTCGCTGAAGATCGGGCCGACCACCGCGGGCGCGCCGATCGTCTCGCTGAGGTGGGTGAGCGCCGCCGTCGCCTTGGCCGCGCTGCCCTGGTCGTCGCAGCCGATCCACGCGATCTTGATCCCGCCGGGCAGGTCGGTGTTGGCGTTGAAGTCCTCGACCGCCAGTTGGACCGCGTTCTGCAGCGGCAGCACCAGCGCGTCGAACGGCGGCGAGGTCGCCATGATCGAGCCGACGAACACGACCTTGTCGTTCGGCTTGTCGGCGGGCCAGTGGAACGTCTGACACTCGGTCGTCAGCGCCGACACGCACTGCCCGGCCTTGCCGCACACGTGATCGTCGCCGAGCGCCGCCACGCATTCGCTGTGGGCCGTGCAGGCTACCGGCTCGCCGGTCGTCGTCGTCGTCTCGGTGTCTTCGGAGGTCGACGTGATCGCCTCGGTGGTGCTCGTCTCGGTGGTCGCCGGGTCGGTCTCGGTCGAGAGCGTGGTCGTCGGCGTCGTGGTCGACGTCGTCGGCTCGGTGCCCGGATCGGTCGTGGCGCCCGGCCCGCCGGTGGTCGTCGTGTCGTCGCCGCCCGCGACGCACTTGCCGCCCGCGCCGCACACGTAGCCGGAGCCGGCGCCGGCGCAGTCCTCGTCGACCTTGCAGTCGGCGAAGTTGGTGATCGCCGTACATGCCCCAAAGGCCAGGCCAGTCGCGAGCCCGGCGAGGCCGAGGGACAGCGGACGGAGCGGATACGAGGTGAACACGAGCGACCTCCTGAGTCAGCGAAGCGAACCACCGGCTCCGGCGCGGAGCCCGGCGAGGGATCAGAAGCGGGCGACCAGGCCGGTGCCGGTCGGGAAGACGCGGCGCGCGGCCACGGCCCTGGACTTGCCCTTGCTGACGCCGACGGCCAGCAGGACCACGCCGGTGAGGGCCACCACGGCGCCGCCGATGATGAGCACGTCGGTGGCCAGGGCCAGGCGCTCGCCGCTCTGCTTGAGCGTCTGGCGGGCGTCGAAGTCGTGGGTCGCGTCGAGCTGGTTCTGCTTCGACAGCGCCAGGCCGCCGAGGATCCCGCCGACGATCACCGCCCCGCCGCCGACGCCGAGCAGGCTCGCGCCGGCGATCTTCATCGTCCGCCACTTCGGGTCGGGCGCCGCCGGCTTCGGCGCGGGCTCCGGCTTCGGCCCCTCGGCCACCGGCGCCGGCGTCGGCTCGGTCGGCGCCGGCTTGTCGGCCGGGTCGGTCTCCTGAAGGATGCCCTTGAGCACGCGCAGCCGCTGCAGCGCCAGGTCGCGCGCCTCGATCTCGACCCCCGGCTCCTTGACGAACCGCTGGTAGTAGTCGACCGCGGCCCGGATGTCGCCCTTCTCCTCGTACACGCGGCCGATGTTGAACAGGTAGTTCGGCACCTTGTCGAGCGCGTACGCCTCCTCGAACAGGCGCACCGCCGCGTCGTAGTCCTTGGCCTGGAAGCGCTCGATCGCCTGCGCGCTCAGGTCGGCGGCACCCGGCTGGGCCTCAGGCGCCTGGTCGATCGTTCCTGTCGCAGAGGACATGGCCGCGAGAACCTGTCTCTCGCTCCCCGGCGCGACCCCGAGGACCAGCGACGCCGCCAGCGCCGCGGCGACTCCACGTTGAGCGGGCGAACCTCCACGGTCTCGCGTGCGACCTCGCATCACTTGTTGCCTCCGACAGGTAGAAAGATACCGCCGTCGTCCTTCTTCGCGACCGGCAAGAACGGGTCCTTGGCCTGCTCCGGCGCGGGCTGTTTCGCCCCCGCGTCCGGCTGCGGCGCGGGCGTGGGCGTGGGCGTGGACGCTGGTTCGCCGCGACCCGGGCCCGGCTTGCCCGCGCCGGGCCGCGGCTTGCCGGCGGCCGGCTTGCCCTGCCCCGCCGGCTCCGGCGTGCTGGCCGGCTCCGGCGGCTTGCTCTCGGCCTCGAGGCGGGCGATCGACGCCTTCGCCTCGGCGTGGCCGGCGTCGATGGCGAGGATGTCGCGATAGGCGCTGAGCGCCGCCGGCAGGTTGCCCTCTTTCTCGAGCCGCTGGGCGAGCCCGAGCGTGCTGGCGACGGCGATGCGGGTGAGGCTCGCCTCCGCGCGCCGCTTGAGCGACGGATAGGCCTCGAGGTCGCGGGCCATGCCGTCGAGGTGACGTCGGGCCTTGTCGAACTCGCCGCCGAGGATCTCGCGCTCGATCTGATCGAGCTGGGCGGCCATGCGCTTCTCCTCGGTCACGCCGGTGCCGACCACCGGCGTCGTCGCGCCGCCGCCGCCCCACACGACCGCCGCCACCACCCCGCCGATCAGCACCGCCGCCGCCGCGCCGACGATCAGGCCCCAGCTGCGCGTGCTCGTGGCCGGCTCGACGGCGATGATCGTGCTGCCGAACCCGCCGCTCGCCTGCGACGGCGGGATCGTCGGCGTCACGACCGGCCGCAAGCGCCCCGTCCCGCGCGTCCGGTACGGCGCGGTGCGCAGCAGATCGGAGGTCGGCGTGGCGACCATGCTGCCCGTCGACTGCGACACCGCGGCCACGCCCTCGGCGACCGGCAGGTGGAACATCGACGCCGGGCACGAGTCGATGATCGCCTCGACCATCTCGTTGGCGTCGGCCGGGCGCTCGTCGACCTGCTTGGCCAGGCAGCGATGGACCAGCGCGATCAGATCGTCGGGCACGCCATGGTTGGCCGGGAGGACGTCGCCGAGCGGCGGCGGGGCCTCGTGCACGTGCTTGTACAGCAGCGCCGCGTTGCCCTCGCCCTCGAACGGCAGGCGCCCCGACAGCATCGAATAGAACAGGATCCCGAGCGCGTAGACGTCGACCCGCACGTCGAGCGTCTCGCCGCGGATCTGCTCGGGCGCGATGTAATTGGCGGTGCCGACGATCTGCTCGGCCGTCACTTCGCGCTCGCCCTCGACCAGCTTCGCCATGCCGAAGTCGAGGATCTTGACGTAGTTGGCCCGACCCTTGCGGACCATCAGCATGATGTTGCTCGGCTTGAGGTCGCGGTGCATCAGCCCGCGCGAGTGGGCGTAGCCGATGCCCTTCAGGATCTGGGCGGCGATCGGCACGAACTCCTCGACGGTGAGCCGACCCTTGCGCGCGAGGTAGTCGCTGAGCAGCTCGCCGGCGAGGTACTCCATCACGAGGTACGCGACGCCGTTCTCGTGGCCGCAGTCGTGCAGCGCGACGATGTTGGCGTGCTGCAGCTCGCCCAGGCGCTGGCCCTCGCGCTCGAAGCGGCCGATCGCCTCGGCGTTGTCGATCCAGTTGGGCGCGAGCACCTTGACCACGACCTCGCGCTCGCTGCCCTCGAGCGACATCTGCCGCGCGAGGTAAACGAGCCCGATGCCGCCGCGCGCGATCAGCTTGACGATGTGGTACTTGCCGGCGATGGTCGCCCCGATGAGAGGATCGACCGGCGCGGGTTCACGGGTGGCGCGGGGCTGTCGCCGGGTCGTCATAAAGCGCTTGTCATGAAGTGCCCGGCGCAGCGGCGCCGCAGCTATCACGGCTCACTATATCCCCGCGGCCCACGGCTGTCGCGTCACAGTTCCGATCGGCGGACGTCTCCAGATTCGCGCAGCGCACCTCGCGCCGCGTGACACCGACGCAAGGCCCCGCGGCCTTCCTAATCACAAGTCGCGCCATTGGTCAGACAGTCCTGGAAGTTGCAGCGACAGCGGACCTGCCCGCCCTGCGGCAGGTCGGTGCTCCAGCCGTCCTTGAGACAGTCCTGGAAGTTGCAGCGCGTCGTCGCGGTCCCGAGCCCGGGGATATCGGTGCTCCAGCCGTCCTTGGGGCAATTGTTGAAGCTGCAGCGGGTGCTGGCGCTCTGACCGTCGGGCAGCTCGGTGCGCCAGCCGTCCTTGAAGCAGTCGCCGAAGCTGCAGCTCGTGCGAGCGCTCTTGCCACCGGGGAACTCGGCGACCCAACCTTCCTTGAGACAATTGCCGAAGTTGCAGCGGACCCGCACCTGCCCGTCCGGCGTGTCGACGGTCCAGCCGTCCTTGGCACAATCGCCGAAGTTGCAGCGCCCGGCCGCGAACACCGACGCGGCGACGTAGCTCGCCCCGCGCGCCGCCACGGCCGCCTCCTCCTTGGCCCGTGCCGCCTCCTCCTGGGCCCGTCGGGCCTCCGCTTCGCGCGCGCGCCGGAGCTCCTCCTCTTCATGGCGGCGGTACGCCACCAGATCCTTTTGCACGCTCGGCCACTTCAACCTGGCGGCGTCGCCGCCGGCGCGCTTGAGACAGTCGCCGACGAACCCGATGACGGCGTCGGCCGGGACCTTCGGCCGCAGCTTGGGGCACGCACGCACGAACGCGACGTCGGCGTCGGGGCCGCGCAGCTGATCGAGCGCGCGCAGCAGGTCGAAGCTCGGCGCCTGCTGCAGCGCCGCGTCGAGGTAGCCGGCCGCCTCACGCGACACCACCGCCAGGTCGACCTTGCCGCTGGCGGCCGCCTGCGAGCCCTCGAGCGCGTGCACCTTGTCGGCGAACGCGATCGCGGCGGCCTGGCGATCGCCTGTCCCTGCGGACAGCTCCGCGCGGGCCGCCTCGAGCTCGGCCAGCAGCGCCTGCTCGCGCCGCTCGACCTCGGCCGCCGCCTCGGCGCGCCGCTTCTCCTCCTGCTGTTGCTCGGCCGCTGCGGCCTGCTGACGCGCGGCCGACTGCTCCTGCGTCTCCGCCTGCGGCTGCGGCTTGGCCCCGAACAGCGCCCCGAGCTGGGCGCAGGCCGCGAGGGTGGTACACGACAGGAGAAAGACGACGGCGACGCGACGCATGCGGCCGCAAGGTACAGTCACCGGCCGCAGGCCGTAAAGCGCCTCTCGCGCGCGCGGGCGAGCCGACCGTCGCCGCGGCCACGAAACGCGAAAGGCCCCGGGGACGGCCCCGGAGCCAGCGCGCGAGCGGCCGCCGCAGGGTTCAGGCGCGGCGGCGGCGATGCGAGCGGATCACTGCGGCTCGATCCCGCAGTCGTCGACCTCGTTCGGCACGCAACCTTCGCAGTCCCACGACCAGTTGTCGATGATCGCGGTGGTGTCGTAGGTCGAGTCGCCCATGTCGAAGATGGCGAACGCCAGGGTGAACGTCTCGCCCGGCTTGACGCCGCTGGTCGCCTTGTACCAGCCGGTCGCGCCGCCGTCGTTGATGTGACCCGTGCCCTGCAGGTGCGGGTCGAACGACTGGTAGTCGATCGGCCACAGCGCGGTGACGGTGAGCGGCTGGCCGTTGATGAAGGTGACGTTGCCGGTGTAGTCCTCCGACGACTGCCAGACGACGAAGATGTCGTTGAACTCGTCGCCGACCCACTCCGGGAACTCCGCCGAGAAGTAGGCGAAGTCGAAGGTGTAGCCCTTGGCGTCGGCGATCTGGCCGTTGCTGATCGCCGGGGCCGTCACGTCGAAGCTGAACCACATCTTGTCCTCGGGATCGCCGGTGCCGAGGTTCCACTGCTCGGCGATCGTGTTCGAGCAGTCGTTGGTGCCGTCACAGTTGGTGAAGCCCATCGGGTCGGGGCTGCCGTGGTTCGGGCTCATCGGCGGCGGCATCACGTCGGAGTCCCACACGCCGCCGAACGCGACGTCGTTGTAGACATCCCCGTCGTTCACGATCACCGCGCCCTGCGGGTTCGGCGGGGGCAGCAGGCCGGAGCTGATGAGCAGCACCTTGTCGCCCTCGCGTGAGTTCCAGAACGGCTGGTTGGTGTTCGGGTCGATGTAGCTGCCGTAGACCTTGGCGACCTGCCAGGCGCGCTTGCCCTGGGTCGGCGGCGCGGCCTGGAAGTCGAGGTTGGCGACCGCCACCGCGTTCTGGTTGTCGACCCACTGCCCGCCGAGCGACGTGCAGTTGAGACCGAGCGCGTGCAAGGCGTCGTCCGAGTCGGCGTCGCACGGCAGGTGCATCTGGGCCAGCGGACACTCCTTGTCGCCGGTCTCACCGGTGGTGCTGGTGGTGCTGGTGCCCGGATCGGTCGTGGTGGTGGTATCGACGGCCCCGGTGGTCGAGGTGTCGTCGGTGGTGGTGCCGGGATCGGTGGACGTGCCCGGATCCGCGGTGGTGGTGGTGTCGGGCTCGGTCGTGGTCGCGGGTTCGGTCGTGGTCCCCGGCCCGGTCTGGCTGTCCGAGTCGGAACCGGCCGTCGTCGTGGGGTTCGCGTCGCTGTCGGAAATCGAGCCCTGCTCGGTCGTGTCCGTCGGGCCGTCCGTGTTCCCGGTCAGCGCGGTCCCGCCGATCGTCGCGCTGGCGCTGGTGTTCGCGTCGTCGCCACAGCCCGCCCCGATCAGCACCAGGACGCTCAGTCCGGTCACACGCCAATCACTGTTCATCGTCATCGTCAGATCCTTCGCGAGAGAGAAGTCAGGTTGGAGGTCGCTCTCGCTTCTATCAAAGACCCGCAGGCGAGGGCTAGCGCGTTTCCACACGTCGCGCCGTCATGATTCTTGTCTTCATGACTTTGCTGCAGCAGCATTGAGATGTCCGAAAGGACAGGTTTTCGAACCTCACCTGCGAGTCGAGGATCGTCTGGCCACTCGCTCCAGGTGCAAGCGATGAAACGTCTGCTCGTCGGCGTCCGTGATCTCCTCGCGCCACACGTTGAAGGCCGTGAACACCAACGACGCGAGGACATCGATCCACCAGGGATCCCGCTCGAACTCGGCGGCGGCGCGGCGAATCAACGCATGACTCTTGTTCAACACGACCGCCTCGGTCCCGATCGTGACCGGCTCGGCCGGCGGCCCGAGCGCTGCGAGCCGCAGGTGCTCGAGGTTGAAGTTCGACAAGAGCCGCTCGTGTTGCTCCCGTAACGCCCGCAGTTCGGCGCGAATTGCCGACAGCAGCCGCATCTCGGGCGGCGCCGGCGGCGGGCTCGACGATGCCGTCCCGCCCGCCGCACGATCATCCGGTGACGCCGCCGAGCGCGGCGGTTCGCGCCGCCCCGCGTGCTCGGCCAGGATGTCCGCCAGGACATCTTGCACGAACCCCGGCGGCGAGCCCGAGGCTTCGCCGAACGTGTCCGAAAGGACATCGTCTCCGAACCCCGACGGCAGCGGCCTGAACGACGGCTCCTCGCGCGCCGCCGCCTGACCCTGCTCGCGCGCCGCCGCCTCGAGCTCGACGAACATGTCCGCGAGGACATCTTGCACCGCCCCCGAGGGCGGCGCGTCGGAGTCGCCGGCGCGGACCGCCGCGCGCAAGCGCCCGCGCAGCGGCTCGAGCGGGGGCGGCAGCCGGGCCTCGCCGATCCGGCCGGAGATCCGGCGCATCGCCAGCAGCGCCGCAGAATCGCCGGCGCCGAGGATGTCGTCGTAGAGCCGCAGCGCCGCGTCGCGGACCGCCGCCAGCGCCGACAACGACAGCGCGATCCTGAAGCCCTCGATGCGCACGCCCTCGCCCGTCAGCGCCCCCGCCAGCGGCAACGGCGGCAACAACGACACCCGTCGGATCAGCGTCCCGTCCTCGCGGTGAAGCCCGACCCGACAGTCTTCCTCCTCTGCTCCGACCGGCATCCACAACTCGCCGGCGACGTCGCTGCCGCGCACGAACACACGCGCCAGCGCGTCGTCGGGCGCGGCCGGCAAGGTCGGCGCGCGCAGCTGGGCGAGCTTCGCGGTCGGGTAGACGCGACGCACCGCGTGCGGACCGAACAGCCGCGCCAGCCGATCCGCCTCGGCGTCGTCGACCACCAGCGCGTGCGGCCGCATCACCCCGCCGAGGTCGAGCCCCTCCGCCACGACCTCGATCGCCCCGCCGCGGGCCCTCGCGGCGATCAGCGCGGCGAGCGTCACCGTCGCCCCGTCGACCCGCCGGAACGTCCACTCGTGGACCAGCCGGCCGTCGATCGCCAGCACCTGCTCCGCGAGCGGCAACCCCGGACGGTGCTGTCCGCACAGGATCCGCAGCTCCTTCAGCACGCCCGCGACCTCGCGCGTGCGCGCCGGATCGATGCGCCAGTCGGCGTCGTCGGCGATCTTGGCGATGTTGGCGATCGGGTGCACGCGGCGCTCGCCGACCATCCGGGCCGGCTGTCGCAGCGCCCTGTCGAGCACCTCGTCGAGCCGCTCGATCCGCACCTGCGAGGCCAGCCCGAGCAACAATTCGTAGGACGCCTCGCCCGCCTCCGGGCCCTCGCACTCCACCAGCCGCTCCCACGCGCGGCGCAGCGTCTGCGACGGGAAGCTGGCCGCGAGGACATCACCGACCACCGCGAGCTCCGGCACGCGCGCCGCCTCGACGGCCAGCCGCGGCAGCGCCTGCAGCAGCGCCCGCTCGGCCGCGCGCCACGCCGCGTTGACGACCACCGCGTCCCAGTCGACCGTCGGCGTCAGCCGATCGTCGCGCACCACCGCGACCACCCCCTTGAAGGGGGCCCACAGCGCGCGCTCGGCCAGATTGCGCCCGCGCACCAGCACCCGCACCGACGCGCGCAGCGGCTCGCCGTCGCGGATGAACCTGACCCCGAGGACAGCCTGCAGCGGCCCGTCCTCGACCCGCAGCGTCGCCCCGCACGGCCCGAGCGCCTGCGCGGTATCCTCCTCCGCCTGGCTCATGAAGCGCTGCTCGGCGATCAGCCCCTGCAGCTCCGCGCTGGTCAGCTGCGCGATCCTCTCGCCGAACACCTGCGCGATCAGATCCTGCCCCGCGGCGTCGAGCTTGAGCACGATGCGATCGAGCCGCGCCAGCCCCGGACCGAGCGCGCCGATCCACACCACCCGCTCGCCGCGCGCCAGCGCCAGCGCCAGCGCCCCGAGGCTCAGCGAGCGCCCGCACGCGGTGGGCAGCCGCTCGCACTCCGCCAGCCACGGCTCGAGCAGGCTCGCCGTCGGCACCTCCGTGCGGGCCCGACACACCCGCGCCAGCGCGGCCACCGTCGGCTGCCGCAGCCCGCGCTCCGCGTCCGCGCTGCGGAAGCCGAAGCCCTGCAGCCACCGCCGCGGACCCTCCGGATCGTGACGCAGCTGCAGGTACCGCCGCGCCAGCGCCCGCGCCTCGGCGTCGATCTCGTGAACTGTCCGTTGGGACATGTCCGTCTCGACCAGCCCCAGCGCCGCGTCGAGCACGGCCAGCAGGGCCAGCGCGAACCGATCGTCGCGCAGCGGCGCCTCGTAGTCGTCGTCGGCCTCGACCCCGGCGACGACGGCGTCGACCGGCAGCGGCAGCTCGACGTTCAGCTCGCACAGCAGGTGACCGTCGACGATCACGCGCACGGTCGAGGGCCCGCCGCGCTCGCGCCGGAGCCCGACCTGCCCGACCAGCGCGCGCGCCGGCGTCTCGATCGATATCGGCGCCAGCGCCGAGTAACCGGCGGGCTCGAGCTGGGGCGCGGCCGGCCGCAGGCGCCACAGCCGGCGCCGCGCGCTGCGCCTCACCTCGCGCTCGAGCTCGCGGGTGCGATCGCGCAGGCGCTCGCCGAACAGCTCCTTCAGGATCAGCAGGTCGTCGCTCGGACCCCCCGACGACTTCGCCGGCACCGCGACCACCGTCTCGGGCAGCGCCTCGAGGCGATCGGCGAATTCGGCCGTCGTGTAGTACACGGCCGACTGTCGCTCGAGGCAGGTGCGCAGCATCGCCAGCGAGACCGGCGCGCCGAAGATGTCGCTCCACCACGGCAGCGCCGCCATCGCCACGCCGAGCGGCGTCGCCCGGTCGCGCACGCGCGGCCACCCCAGCCACGACCGCACCAGCCGCGCGCGCAGCCACGGATCGCTGCGGCCGCGGTCGGCCAGGTAGTCGAGCAGCGACGCCTCCATCGCCAGCTCGACCAGCCGCAGACAGCGCTCGCGCGCCTCGTTGTGCACCACCTCCTGGCCCGACAGGTCGGTCTGCAGCGAGTCGTCGTGGACCAGCGCGACTGTCCCTCCGGGCAGGTGCTTCGGGTGCAGCGTCGAGATCCACACACCGTGACGGACCAGCCGCACTTCGGCCTCTACGTGCGGCTCGGGCCGCAGCCCGGCCACACACACCCGGCCGGCGCCGTCGCCCAGCTCGCGGCGGTGCTGCACCTCGCCCGTCAGCGCCTCGCTTCCGCCGAGGGTCGAGCCCTGGACCCGCACCGGGATGCGGGCGAACGGCGCGCGCTCGCGCAGGACTGTCGCTTCGGGCATGTCTCCGAGGACATGTTTGAAGAAGCGAACGACCAGCCCGGGGCGGAACCGCTGCTTGACGTGGATCACCGTGCCGGCGCCGCGGTCGCCGGGCACGCGCGCGATCACGTCCTCGGCCCCGTGCGTCGCCTCGAGCCGGACCCGCTGGCCCGCCGGTCCGCTCGTCACTCGCACGTGGCGCGGGTTCAGGGCCAGCGCCGCGTTGAGCCCGACGGCCAGCTGCTGGCGCGCGCGCTCGGCGTCGGTGGTCGCGGCCGCGAAGCTCGAGCTGTACAGGTCCTCGAAGTCCTGCTCCGTCAGCGGCGCGCCGTCGAAGCGGGCCCACAGGTCGTCGCTGTCGATCTCGAACTCGATCGCCGTGGCCCCGCGCAGGGCCGCCAGCGCTACCAGGTGGAGCACGTAGCGGTGCGGCTCGGCCACCTGGAACGTCCGCAGCTTCTCGCGCGCCTTGGCCCGGTCGAGCGTGAACCCGCCGTGCGAGTCGACGCGGCCCTCTGCGCACAGCGACGCGATCAAGTCGTCCGCCGACATCGCGCCTCCACGGCCGCGACCGTCAGGGCGATCGCGCGGCTGGTCGAAAGGTCAGGTCGATCGAGGCAGAACACCTTGAGCAGCTTGATCGCCGCGAACTCCGGCTCGCGCTCCGCCAGCGCCAGCGCCTCGCGGGCCAGCGGGTGCCCGTCGTGCAGCACCAGCCAGCCCGCGGGCGTCAGCGCGTCGGCCTCGCGCAATGGCGTCAGCGCGCCGGGCGACGGCTGCACCACCGCGACGCGCCGGGCCACCGGCGAGCCGACGTAGTCGAGGTCGCCGAGCTCGACCCCGGCGACCCCGGCCAGCGCCCGCAACGCCGTCGCCAGCGGCGGCCACCCCGGCGGTCGCGCCGAGACCGGCACCAGCGTCGCCGCGAACCACGCCTCCTCCGCCGGCGTCGGCGCCGCCCCGCTCGCGCGCAGCAGCGCCAGCAGGGCCGACTCGCCGGCCGCCGCGATCACCACGTCCCCGCGCTCGCGCAGCAGCTTCGTCACCGGCGTCGCCGCCGCGGCCGACCACAGGCGCTCCTTCTGCTTCGCCCGCGCCAGCGTCGCCAGGTCGACGAGCCCGCCGTCGACGGTGCGCACGAACGGCCGCTGTCTCGCCGCCGCCGGCGCGTCGTCACGGGCCAGCAGCCCGGTCAGCGCCGCGTACAGGTGCTCGTGCGGATCGCCCGGCCGGTGGCACGCCGGCACGTCGGTCGCCAGCGCGGCCAGCAACCGCTCGCGCAGCGGCCCGCGGATCAGCTTGCGCGCGTGCTCCATCACCCGCGCGTAGTTGTCGTCGCGGAGCACGTTGTCGCGCGTCATCGTGTGCTCGAGCACCGGCGACCACAGCTTCAGGTGCACGCCGGGGAACTCGAGGCTCGCCTCCTCGAGCAGCGTGAGGCCGCGGTTGTAGTAACCGACGCGGCTCACGCCGTCGCTCGCGTAGCCGGCGACGATCCGCGCCTCGCCGACCTCCGCGTCGACCTTGCAGCGCGCCGGCACGTCGAACGGCTCGTTGATCGCGCGCCCGTCGACGCGGATCTCGACGCTCGCGTGGCGGCACCAGAACGCGATCGCGGCCGCCGCCCGCGCCGCGAATTCCTGCGCCTGCTCGCGCGTCGCCGCCTTGTAGATCCGGATCTTCGTCCCGTCGACCGGCCCCGGCAGCGCCACGCGGGTGAACGTGCGATCGGGGCGGAACACCACCCGCCAGTGCTCGCCCGCGCGGGACGTGTCGACGCGGATCACGTCGGGCTCGAGCGCGAACACCGACACGAAGCCGATGCCGAAGCGGCCGATCTTCGTGCGGTCGTCGTCCTTCGTCGACGAGAACAGCCGCGTCAGCCGCGAGTCGATGATCCGGCGGTCCATGCCGTCGCCGAAGTCGTCGACGTCGATCACGAGGCGGCCGCCCTCGTGCGTGAAGCGGATGTCGATCTCGTTCGAGTTGGCGTCGATCGCGTTCTGTACCAGCTCGCGGAAGCACGCCATCGGATCGGCGAATTGGTGGACGAGCCCCGCGAGCGCCTCGTCGACGATGCCCTCCGTCGCCCTCGCCATGCCTCGTGATGATGCCGCGGCCCTGCGGGGCTCGACAAGACCGCGGCCTTCGTGGCAAGAGGGGCCATCCAGGCCTGGCGCGCATGACCGCTCTCCGCCCCCGCCTCCGCGATCGGCTGTGCGTCGCCGCCTTCATCCTGCTGTGGATCGCCCCCACCGCGTACCACGGCCTGTGGCGCGCTCGCCTCCCCGGCGAGCCGGCGCTGCTGCACGACTGGCACGACGTCGCCTGTCTGTTCCCCAACCGGCCGACGGTGTGGAACATCTATTTCGTCGAGGTCCGGCGGTCCGGCCGCCGCGACTGGGAGCAGCACGACGAGACCCTCGACTTCGGCATGGAGCCGTTCGGTCACCGCACCCGCCTGCACCGCTTCCTCGTCAATTGGGGCGAGCGTGACGCCGCCCGGCGCGAGGTCGCCGACTACCTCGTCGCCAGCGATCGCGGGCGTCACCCCGAGCTCGCGCCGATCGTCGGCCTGCGCTTCGTCTGGACCGGCTTCGTGCCGCGCCCCGACGACATCGCGCGCGGCGCCTGGCGGCGGCCGCCGCTGGCCGACGTGCCCCGCCACCAGCGGCGGATCCTCGCCACCTACGAGTACCCGGAGTCCGGCCGATGAGCCTCGTCGCGCGCGCGCGCGCCGGCTGGCAGCGCTTCTGGTACGCGCCGGTCGACCCCGTCCGCCTCGACGCGTTCCGCCAGGCCTTCACCTACACCCTCGTCTTCTACACCCTCGCGTGGGCCCAGCACGGCGCCGAGTGGCTCACGCCGGTCGGCTATCACCCCTCGCCCGCCGTCGACGCCTACTACGCCCCGCACGTCCCGCTGCTCTCGCGCGCCGGGCTGTGGCCGTTCTTCGCCGTCTACTTCGGCGCCATGCTGGCCGTCATCTTCGGCTGGGCGCGCCGGGCCGCCACCTGGGTCGTGCTGGCCGGCCTCGTCTACGTCTCGCTCGCCGACCCGATCTCCGCGTTCACGATCAACCGCCTCTACGTGTTCGGCTTCCTCGTCCTGGCTCTTGCGCCAGGTCCTTCGGGACAGGAAGCGAGCGCCACGATCCCCGCCTGGCCGATCCGCGTGCTGCAGGTCTCGCTGCTGATCCACTACGTCGCCTCCGGCCTGTGCAAGGCGCTGCGGGGCGACTGGCTCGCGTACGACGACGTCCTCTGGGTGCAGGTCCAGGGCGTCTACTGCACCGAGGCGGCCGCGTGGCTGCTGCGCGTCCTCCCCGCCGGCGTGTGGACGCTCCTGCAACACGCCGCTCTCGGCTTCGAGCTGTTCGCGCCGCTCCTGCTGGTCCCACGCCGTCTGCGGCCGCTCGGGTTCCTGCTCGGCGTCGGCCTGCACGTTGTGGTCGCCGTCACGATGTACCAGCTCGTCTATTTCAGCTTGCAGATGATCAGCCTCTACCTGGTGTTCGTCGATCCGGCGCGGCTGCGGCGGCTGCTCGCGCGCCTGTCCTGACGGACACCTCGCGGCCTCGCGCCTGGCACCGCTCCGCGACCCGCCAAATACTGCCAGGTCGGCCATGACCGACGCTCCCAGCGCCCGCGACCTCCACGCCCCGGCGGACATGGTGCGCTGGTACGCCCCGGTGCAGCTGCTGCAGACCGCCGGGCGCGTCGCCGTGTCGACGCTCCTCGGCGATCAGCTCGACCGCCGGATCTTGCGGCCCGCGCCGAGCCACGAGCCGACCGACTTCTCGCACCGCGAACAGCTCGTGCTCGACTTCGTGTCCGACTCCGGCGACGGCTGGAACCCGACCTACGCGGTCGCCTACTGGGCCACGCGGCCGATCCTCCGCGTCCACGGCGTGCACGGCCGCGCCTACGAGCTGCCGCGCGCCGGCGTCTTGGTGTTCGGCGGCGATCAGGTCTACCCGACCCCGAGCCGCGCCGCCTACGAGCAGCGGCTCGTGCTCCCGTACGAGTGCGCCTTCGATCGCAGCGAGCCGCCGCACCCGGTGCTGTTCGCCGTGCCGGGCAACCACGACTGGTACGACAGCCTCGCCACCTTCACCAAGCTGTTCCTCGACAAGCAGTGGTTCTGCGGCTGGCAGGTCCACCAGCGCGCCAGCTACTTCGCCGCCCGCTTGCCGCACGACTGGTGGCTGGTCGGCGTCGACGTGCAGCTCGGCTCCGACATCGACGCCAACCAGGTCGAGTACTTCCGCGGCCTCGCCGCGCGCATGGGTCCGCGCGCCAAGATCATCCTCTGCACCGCCGAGCCGCACTGGGTCCGCACCCACGAGCTGCGCGACCGCGGCGCTCGCACCCGTCGCGCCCGCGACGGCAACCTCGCCTTCCTGCAGGACCACGTGTTCGGCCGGCGGATCCGCGTGTTCCTGTCCGGCGACCTCCATCACTACCGCCGCCACGCCACCGCCGACGGCCAGATCCAGAAGATCACCGCCGGAGGCGGCGGCGCCTTCCTCCACCCCACCCACGTCTTGCGCGACGATCCGCTCGCGGGCGGCTACGGCCTCCGCTGCGCCTTCCCCGACCGCCGCGCCTCGCGCCGCCTGGCCTGGCGCAACCTCGCGTTCCCGCTGCAGAACCCCGGCTTCGGCGCGGTCACCGGCCTCCTCTACCTCATGATCGGCTGGAACGTCCACGCCGCGCTCGGCGACTACCCGGCGGCCGCCTTCCTGCCTGCTCTTTCGGACATGTTGTCCGCGACCCTGCGCTCGCCGTGGGCCGCCACGTGGGTCCTCCTCACCGCCGCCGGCTTCGTCGCCTTCACCGACGCCCGCCGTCGCCGGCTGCGCGTGCTCGCCGGCCTCGTCCACACCGGCGCGCACCTCCTCGCCGCCCTCGCCGTCACCTGGCTCGGGGGACAGCTGGGTCGCGCCCTCGCGCTCGAGTGGGGCAGCGCCGCCCAGACCGCGCTCGGCCTCGCCGCGCTGCTCGGCGCCGGCTGGCTGGTCGGCGCCGCGATCTTCGGCGCCTACCTGCTCGTCGCCGTCAACGTGTTCGGCCGCCACGGCAACGAGGCGTTCTCGTCGCTGCGGATCCAGGACTTCAAGCACTTCCTGCGCCTCCACATCCGCCGCGACGGCGCCCTCGTGATCTACGCCATCGGCCTGCCGCGCGTGCCGCGGCGCTGGCGAACGATGGTCGGCGCCGATCCGGGCGAGCCGAAGGTCGTCCCCGACGATCCGCACCCCGACACGCTCCCACGCCTGATCGAGCCGCCGATCGTCGTCGGACCGGGTTGACGCGGCCGCGCGGCGTACCGCATCCTGCCTCCTCGAGGCCAACCCCATGGAAGAGCTCATCCAGCAGATCGTGTCCAAGACCGGCATCTCCGAGAGCAACGCCCGCAGCGCGATCGAGACCGTCGCCAACTTCCTCAAGACCAAGCTCCCCGCCCCGCTCGCCGGTCAGGTCGACGCGGCGCTCGGCTCGGCCGGCGGCGCCATCGGCAACGTCGACCTCGGCAGCATCAGCTCCGGTCTCGGCGGCCTGTTCGGCAAGAAGTGACGTCGGCTCAGCCGACCGAAAACGGATAGCGCACCGCGACGTCCCCCGTCGCGGCCACGATCGTCGGGAACGTCCACGACTTCACCGTCTCGGTGATGCACGTCTGCACGCCCTGGTGCTCGACCGTGCTGGTCTCGATCGACGCGGTGCGCACCTTGCCGCCGCTGCCGATCGTGAACGCCACCTCGACCTTCCCGGTCGCCGGCCCGTCGCGGAAGCACTTGCGCACCTCCGGCACGTGGCGGCGGATGACCCCGCGGATCAGATCCTGGCCCACCGACGCCGTCCACTCGACGCTCTGGCGCGGCGTCTCGCGGACCTCGGGCACCGCCGCGCGCGTGAACGCGGCCTCCTTGCGGCCCGTGCCCGGCAGCCCGCGCTTGCGCTTGGCCGCCAGCTTCGCCATCAGGTCGCCGAGGTCGAGGTCGACCACCGCCTCGGCCACCCCGCCCCCGCCGCGGATCGTGTCGCCGAGCCCGAGCCCCGCGATCGCCCGCGGCACCGCCTTCGCCGCCGCCGCCCACGCCGCGTCGCTCTCCGGCGACGGCGCGTAGTTGCGGATCGACACCTCGAGCGACGCCGTGTACTCGCGCAGGATCCGGTCGAACTCCGCCAGCCCGAGAAAACCTGCCTCTCGGGACATGTCCTCGACATCCTGCTCGCGCGAGCCCGTCGCCCGCGGCGAGCTCGGCGCCTCCGCCGTCGCCGCCTCGGGCTGGGTCTGCTTCGGCACGCGCGCGATCGCCTCGCTGCGCTGCGGCTGTCTGCCGCGCTCGGCCACCGCGTGCGGCTGCGGCGCTTCGACCGGCGGCAGCTCGGCCGCGTAGCGGATCAGCCGCTCCTGCAGCGCCGGATCGTCCCAGCGCGGCGGCTCCGCCTGCGGCCCGTACAGCCGGACCAGCAGCGCCAGCGTCAGGAACAGCGCCAGCGACGCCGCCTGCGCCAGCCACAGCGGCCACTCGATGACGGGCTTCCACTTCACCGCCGGCTCGGCCGGCGCCGCGCGGACCTCGAACGTCAGCGGACCGACCTGAACGATCGCACATGTCCCATTCGCCAACGCGATCGACTCGCCGGCGACCAGCGGCCGCGCCTCCGCCTCGCCCGGCTTCAGCTCGCCCGTCGCGCCCGTCGGCACCCGCAGCAGCGGCGCGTCCGCCTGCAGCGCCACCAGCGTCCAGCAGCCCTCGTCGTCGGCGCCCGGCACCGCCACCGTCGCCTGCGCCTGCGGCCCCTCGCCGATGCGGTACGCGCGGGCCCGACCGCCCACCGCTGCGACATCGACGATCGTCGCGCCCAGGCGGGCCACGACCTCGACCACGAGCGGACGGGCGCGTTCGGTCATGCGGCCTTGGACCTCGCCCTGCCCGCGAAGTTCCCGGCCGCCCGCGCGCCTCACGGCGGCACCAGCGCGATCCGGCCCGCCGTGGCGTTGAACGCCAGCCAGACCCCCTCCACGGGCCCATTCGGGCCGGCGAACTCATCCACGCTGGGGAGCAGCTCGGGGAACTTCATGACGCAATCGTCGGTCGCGTGCACCAGCGTCCACAGGTTGTAGCTCGAGCCCGACACCTCGACATCGGTCGACTCCGCCGACGCGCGGGTCAGGAAGCCGGAGATCACGCCGCGCTGGATCGCCTGCGGATCGTCGATGTCGTCGAAGTTGAACGCCACCTGCGTGTGCAGCAGGTTGATCGGCGCCGCGTCGGCGCCGAGCGGCAGCGCCAGCTCGGCCGCGCTGGTGCGGAAGCACGTCGGCTCGGGCGAGTTGAGCGCCTTCACGGAGTCCTCCGCGAGCACCGCCGAATCGAGGCCGAGGCACGGCGCCGCGGTCACGCGCTCGACCGGCAGCTGCAGGTTCGCGCCCTCGTCCTGCACGCACGTCTGCGCCGTCAGATCGCACGACATCGCCTCGCCGAGCACCGCCGCGAGCGCGTCGGGATCGAATTCCTCGAAGTGCAGGATCAGGTTGAGCTCGCCGTCCTCGATCTGTTGCGCCAGCCCGATCGTGTTCACGAGCCCCGTCACGTCGATGCAGATGTCGGAGAACAGGTGCGGGTCGACGAGCCGCAGCGAGTCGATGCGGAACGTCCGCGGCTCGGGCGGCGGGGCGCCGGTCGTCGACGTCGAAGTCGAACTCGTTGGCGTCTCGCCTTCCATCGCCGACGTCGACGTCGAACTCGTCGAGCACATCGACGCCGCCGCGCAGCCGAGCTGCGGCCGCTCGTCGTGGAAGCACCCGCCGGCGACGAGCGCCGCGCCGAGCGCGAATGAGCCAGGAGTCGTCGGACCTCGCGTCACCGATCTTCAGTATACGCCGCCCACACGCGCGAGCCGGCGTCGTCGTGCGGCCGCGGAACTTTCACGGCCAGGCCCTGTCTCCTCGCCCGCTGCCCGCCGTGGAGGTGCGTCTTGGTCCGTCCGCTCGTGCTCTCGTCCTTGTGGTCGCTGCTCGCTCTCGCCTGTGCTCCCGTCGCCGAGAGCGACGACTCCGAGCTCACCGCGCCCGACGACGTCGAGGCGGCCGGCGAGGTCATCCGTACCGGCCCTGAGTCCTCCACCTGCAGCGGCCCGCGGCCCACCGAGCTCGTCATCCTCGATCCGGCCCGCGAACCCGAGCAAGCCCAGCTCAAGATCGCCGGCGACGGCGATCGCCGGCTCGGCCTCCCGCTCCAGGCGATCCGCTACGACACCGTCGTCGTCGGCACCCTCGCCGAGACCACCGTCACCCAGACCTTCGTCAATCCGACGAGCGATCGCCTCGAGGCGCTCTACACCTTCCCGCTGCCCGAGGACGCCGCCGTCGACGACTACTGGATCCGGATCGGCCCGCGCTCGATCCACGGCGTCCTCAAGCGCCGCGAAGACGCCCGGCGCACCTACGACGAGGCGCGCGAGGCCGGCCGCACCGCCGCCCTCCTCACCCAGGAGCGGCCCAACGTGTTCAACCAGGCCGTCACCAACATCGAGCCCGGCGCCACCATCGAGGTCGAGATCCACCTCGTGCAGCCGCTGCACCAGCGCTCCGGCCGTTACAGCCTGGCCCTGCCGACCGTCGTCGGCCCGCGCTACAACCCGCCCGGGGCCGTCGCCGACGCCGCGCGCATCAGCCCCCCGGTCCTCGCCCCCGGCGTCGACTCCTGCGTCCCCGTCGACATCGAGGTCGCGATCGACACCACCCTCCCGGTCGCCGACGTCGCCTCGAAGATGCACGCCGTCACCGTCACGCCGCACGCCCAGGGCGTCGCGGTCGCGCTGGCTCGCGGGCCCGCGCGGGCCGACCGCGACTTCGAGCTCAGCTGGCGGCTCGCCGGCGCCCAGCCGCGCGCCGAGCTCATGGCCCAAAAGACAGGCGACGGCGGCTTCTTCGCCCTCACGATCCAGCCGCCGCAGGGCTTCGACGCCGGCCAGTCGCGCCCGCGCGAGCTCGTGTTCGTGGTCGACGTGTCCGGCTCGATGAGCGGCACCCCGCTCGACACCGCCAGGGCGGCGGTCGAGCGCGCCCTCGCCGGCATGCGCGCCGACGACACCTTCAACGTCATCACCTTCGCCGGCGCCGCCCGGTCGTTCGAGACAGCCAGCGTCGCCAACACCGAGGACAACCGCCGGCGCGCGCTCGAGTTCCTCGGCCGGGCGAGGTACGCCGGCGGCGGCGGCACGGAGATGCTCACCGGCATCGCCGCCGCCCTCGACGCCCCCAAGGATCCCGAGCGCCTGCGCATGGTCCTGTTCATGACCGACGGCTACATCGGCAACGAGTCGCAGATCTTTGCCGCGCTCGAGGCCAAGCGCCGCGACGCCCGGCTGTTCGCGCTCGGCGTCGGCAGCAGCGTCAATCGGTTCCTCGTCGAAGGCCTCGGCCGGGTCGGCCGCGGCGCCGCGACCATCGTCGCCCCGAACGAGTCGCCGGAGGCCGTCGTCGACGAGTTCTACGAGAGCATCGATCGACCTGTCCTCACGGACATCTCGATCGACTGGGGCGGCCTCGACGTCGCGGACATCGCCCCCGGCCGGCTGCCCGACCTGTTCGCGGGCCAGCCGCTGGTGCTCCACGGCCGCTACGCCGGGGCGCTCGCCGGCGAGGTCAAGGTCCGCGGCAAGCTCGGAGGCGCCGACGTCGAGCTGCCGGTGCGCCTGGCCGGCGCCCGCGTCAGCGAGCACGACGGCCTCGCCGGCATGTGGGCCCGCAAGCGCATCGACGACCTCCACAACTACCCGTTCGCCCACGCCTTCGGCGAGCTGACCGAGAGCGAGCGCGCCCCGATCGTCGAGCTCGCGCTGAAGCACCGCATCATGACCGAGTACACCGCCTTCGTCGCCGTCGACGAGCGCCAGGAGGCCCAGCCCGACGGCACGCTGCGCACCGTGCAGATCCCCGTCGAGTCGCCTTTCGGCGTCGACATGAACGCCGGCGATCGCGGCACGGTCGGGCTCGGCGGCCTCGGCCTCATCGGCAAGGGCGGCGGCGGCGGCTACGGCTCGGGCTACGGCAGCGGCGCCGGCGCTGGCTTCGGCGGCCGCGGCACGCGAGCCCCGACTGTGCGCCAGGCCAAGGCCGAGGTCACCGGCTCGCTCGACCGCGACACCATCCGCCGGGTCGTCCGCGCCCACGTCGCCGAAGTGCGCGCCTGCTACGAGAAGGGCCTCCAGCGTGACCCCAACCTCCGCGGCCGCATCACCCTCGACATCCGCATCGACGGCAAGGGAGCGGTCGACAGCGCGAATGTGGCCGAGGACACCCTCGGCGACAAGACCGTCGGCAGCTGCATCGCCGCGGCTGTGCGCCGCTGGAGGTTCCCGGGCAACCCTGGCGGGCTCGTCACTGTGCGCTACCCCTTCGTGCTCGAGCCCGGCTGAGGCACACTTTGAGGCCATGACGGCCTCCTTTGCGCTCGGCGACGTCGTCGCCAAACCCGGCGAGCTCGTCCACGGCTGGTTCGAGCTCGCCACCTTGCCGACCGGGCACCGCGAGCGGCTCCCGATCATCGTCGTCCACGGACGCGAGCCCGGACCGGTCCTGTGGATCACCGCCAACATCCACGGCGACGAGGTCACCGGCCTCTCGGTCGTCCACGCCATCCTCGCCGGCGACCTCGCCTCGCGCCTGCGCGGCACCCTCGTCGCCATCCCCAGCCTCAACCCTGCGGGCCTGCACGCCCGGCAGCGCGTCTCCTACCTCGACCGCCGCGACCCCAACCGGCTGTTCCCCGACTTCCCCGCCGAGCCGGGCCACAACATCGATCACCCCGCGGTGCTCGAGTCCGGCTACGCGCGGCTGTTCGCCGAGATGCGGCGCGCCGACTTCCTGGTCGACCTCCACTGCTACGGCCTGCGCGCCTGCTGCTTCATCATCCGCGATCGCGTCCTCTACCGCCGCCCCGACGATCACGACGCCGCCACCGACCTCGCCGAGCGGCTCAACACCCTGTGCACCTGGACCGGCCTCCCGGTCGTCAACGAGGTCCCCAGCGATCGCTACCTCGAGGCGCGGCTGCACCGCTCCGTCAGCGGCACCGCGCTGTTGCAGGCGCGGATCCCCGCGATCACCGTCGAGCTCGGGCTCACCGGCGCCGTCGATCCGGCGGCCCGCCACGCCGGCATCATCGCCTGCAACAACGTGCTGAAGGGCGCCGGCATGGTGCCCGGCGAGCTCGAGCCGATGGTCGGCATCCCGCTGCCGCGCGTCGACTTCCCGGTCATGCGCGACCTCGCCCCGCGGGCGCGCGCCACCGGCATCGTCCACTACCTCGTCGAGCCCGGCGACGTCGTGCGGGTCGGCGACCGGCTCGCCACGCTCACCGACATCCACGGGCGGCCGCTGCCGGCCGGCGGCGACATCCGGGCCGAGGTCGACGGCTGGATCCTCGCCCTGCCCCACGGCGTCCTCTGCTACGAGGGCGAGGCCGTGGTGCACATGGCCGTGCCCGACGGCGGCCCGGCCGTCGAGCTCGACCCGGCCTACGACGACAGCATCCTCTGAGGACATGTCCGCGGGACCATGTCCTCGTGGACATGCCCGCGGGGACATGCCCGGACGGTCAGTCGTCGAACAGCGGCACCGGCACCAGCGTCGTGTCCTTGAGGCGCGACTGCAGCTCCTCGATGTCGCCCGGCTTCACCCCGTAGGTGCCGATCATGATCATGTGGCCCTTGAAGCTGTGGGCCTCGTGGAAGCGGACCAGCGAGTCGAACGCGGCGTGCAGCAGGCTCTTGTGCTGCGGCGTCTGCTTGTGGGGCACCAGCGCCAGGTAGAGGTCGAGGTCTTTCGGGGCGATCTCGGTCAGCTCGGTGAAGATCCGGACCGTCGTGCCCTCGATGCCCTCGGGGCGGATCGAGTCCTGCGTGATGCGGTAGACGAACTCGCTGCGCACGCCCTTGGTCATGTGGAACACGACCACCTGGCGGTACGGGATCCCGGTCGTGCGGCTCTGCTGGTGGGCCAGGTCGATCGCCTTGGACACCAGCCGGCCGACGCGCACGCCGCCGACGGCGACCACCACCGTGCGCTGCTGCGGGTCGATCACCGTCGACTCGACCGTCTCGAGCACGCGGCGGACGTAGCGGTAGCCGGCGCGGATCAGCGGCCGGTGGTTATAGACCAGCACCACCGTGCCGACGAGCACCAGCACCACCCAGACCAGCGTGCGCAGCTCCTCGAGGTGCGACGAGCTGGCCGACCACAGGGTCAGCAGCGCGTAGCTCAGCGCGGACACGCCGAGGAACGCCGCCACCGGCACGCGCGTGCCGAGCAGGCTGATGTTCCACGGCGCGGTGTAGACCCGCCGCTCCTCGCCCTTGAAGCGGCGCAGCAGGATGAACGCCGCCATCCCCGAGAACATCACCAGCCCGAACATCGCCTTGTGCCAGCGGTCGAGCGACAGCGGGTTCCAGTCGGACTGCGAGCCGAGCAACAGCGCCGCCGCCAGCAGCAGCCAGTGCAGCCGCGCCAGCGCCCCGCGCGGGTTCGGCGTGATCAGGGCCCGCGGCAGCAGGTTGTCGCGCGTCATCGCCAGCCACAGGCCGCGCGAGCCGGCGAACCCGGCGTTGACCGCCCCGATCAGCATCAGCGCCGCGCTGGCCACCAGCGCCGCCTGCCACGCCCCGCCGACCCCCGACGAGCCGGTCAGCGTGCTGCCGACGTGGTAGCCGAGCGCGCCGACGAGGTCGCCGCTGCGCGACAGCAGCACCTCGGGCGGCAGCAGCAGGAACACCTCGAGCGCCAGCGAGCCGCCGACCACCAGCAGCGTCAGCAGCATCGCCCAGTAGATCTTCGGCACGTCGCGCTGCGGGTTCTCGAGCTCCTCCGGGATGTTCATCACCGTCTCGACGCCGGTGGCGCTGAGCACCCCGTTGCCGACGCCGGCCAGCAGGATCGGCGCGCTCATCATCGCCAGCCCGGGGATGATGCCGATGTCGAACGTCAGGTCGAGCGGCACCGCCGGCGCCGCGCGGCCGTAGCCCGCCCACACCGTCGGCCAGTCGACGCCCTGCAGCGCCAGGCACACGTAGCCGCCCACGATCGTCGCGCCCATGATGAGCAGGTTGACGAAGAAGATCGCCTTCGACACCCGCACGCTCGGCTTGAGACCGATGTTGTTGAGGCGCAGCAGTATCCCGATCGGCGCGAACGTGGCGATGATCATGTCGGGCACCACCGCCGAGAACAGCAGCGCCACGAAGGCGACGAGGAACTGGCGCAGCGCCACGAAGCGCCACTCGTGCGGGGTGACCCAGATCCCGAAGCCGAGCGCCGGCAGGGCCGACAGCGCGACCACGCCGATCGTACCTGTCCCGAGGACCACCTGGCTCAGCGCCGCGATGTGGGCCCCGTAGGCCAGCAGGCACGCCAGCGTCGAGACCGCGTACGAGATCGAGATGATCACGCCGACGAACGCCGACACCGCCACGGCCAGCTTGCCGAGGTGGCCGAGCGCGTAGCGGGTCATCATGTACGTGCCGCCGTTCGACAGCGTCAGCAGCACGGCCTCGATGTACAGCGGCGCCATCAGCAGCAGCAGCAGGTACAGGCCGACCTGCACCACCGGCGCCGCGTAGCCGACGCCCGCCGCCAGCAGGAAGCCCGACACGAAGTAGGGCGTGCTGAGCGGCTGCGGCCCGACGAGATAGAAGCCCTCTCGCCAGGAGAGGCGGGGTCTGGACGGCTCCTCGTCTGGTTCGCTGCCCATGCGTCGCCATGCGACTTATGCCCGCGCCGGCTGGCGATGACAACCGATCCACGGCACGCGGCGGCCCGCCCGGAGCGCCCGGGGCGAAAATGCACACAGCCCGGAGCGGGCGCCGCCGGGCTGTAGGAGGCCGAATGCGGGCGAGCCGCCCCGGCCACGAACTCGAGTTCCGCCGAGCTCAGGGCGTCTTCTTCGGCTCGACCTTCTTGGCGCCCTTCTTCTCGTCCGCGGGGGTCGCCCCGCTGCCGGCGGGCGCGTCCTTGAAGAACTCCGACTTGGCCTTGCGGATCTGCTTGAAGCTCGCGTCGGAGATCACATAGAACCACTTGCCGAAGCGCGCCGACAGCTGCTTGGCCCGCTGGGCGCCCGGCGCGTCCTCGGGGTTACCGCCGGTCGACTTGCTGTCGTGCGTCGGGTCGTAGAACACGTCGACGAACATGTAGCGGTTGGCGTCCTTCTTGGCCGCGGCCTCGTCCTCCGGCTTGGCCGCCGGCTCCGCGCCCTCCTGCCCGGCCGTCAGCGCCAGGCCCGAGTCGTAGGTCACCTCGCCGAAGTAGAGGTTGTAGACCACGCCGTCGTCGCAGATGGCCTTGACCTCGCCCTCGTTGCCGTAGAGGCGCGAGCCGTCGCGGGTGACGAAGAAGCCCTTCGACTGCAGCGCCTGCAGCGTCAGCATCTCCGGCCGCGGGCGCACGCCGACGATCTGCAGGCGGTCGAGGCCGCCGATCGCCTGCTTGACCTTGAACGGGTCGAGCTCCTTGCCCGGGACGCCGGTCGAGCCCTCGCCCAGCAGCCACGACGAGCCCTCGGCGTCGGTCGCGTCCTTCTTGACCAGGAACGGGTCGCTCCCCGTCACCTTGCCCTGGGCCTCGTCGACCTTGTACGTGTCGCTCATGAACGACACGACCTGGTCCTGCTCGAGCAGCAGCAGGTCCTTCTCGATCCAGTCGGTGAAGTTGGTCGAGATGTCGACGTCGATCTTCACCGCGTAGACGCGCTTCTGGTCGGGCAGGCGGACGTAGCGGTAGCCCTCCTTGTCCTCGACCTTCTTGCCGATGATCACGTCGGACAGCACCGTGCCGGACGCGTCCTTGATCGTGATCCGCTGGCCGCGCTCCTTGGCGTTCGGGTCGGTCGGGTCGTCGAGGCCGTAGCTCGACTGATCCTCGGGCCGGTCGCCGCGGTAGATGTCCTTCTTCACGTCGATGAACGAGGCCGCGGCCTTGCCCATGCGCTCGGTGCCGTCGGCCGGGTAGTCGTTGTGGCTCGGGATGGTCCAGCGGCCGTCCTTGAGCTCGACCTTGAACGACGTGTTCTTGGCGGCCGTCTCGTCCCAGCCGATCACCTCGAGGCTGGCGGCCTGCTGCGGATCGGTGAAGTTGGGGAACAGCAGCTGGCCGGTGTCTTCGTAGGTGACCTGAGGGGCAGGTCCGGGGCGCATCGCCACGGCGCCGCCGAGGCTGGCGAGCGCGACGACGACGGTGAGGATGGTCGTGCGGTTCATGCGGCACCTCGCTTCCGGGAGCTCGGGATCGACTCGGCCTCGCGGCCGCGCTTGCGCAGCCACACGCCGAAGCCCAGCACGATCGGCAGCAGCAGCGGCGTCGTGCTGGCCAGCAGGCGGACCTTCGCGCGCACCGACTCGACCGCCTTGTCGCGCTCGTTCTCGGTGGCCTTGAGCGCGCGCGCCTTGTCGCGCTCGATCGTCTCGCGCTTGCCGGCGAGGCGGCGGTTCTCCGCCTCCTCGCGGCTCTTGAGCAGGACGGCCTTGGTCGTCTCGTCGAGCGTGGCGTCGTCCTGGATCTTCTTGACCGCGGCGTCGAGGGCCTCCTGGGCGCCCCTGAGCTCGGCCTCGGCCTTGGCGTTGGCGGCCTCGATCTCGGCGTTGCGCTTGTCGTCGGCCTCCTTCGTCAGCGCGTCCATCGTCGTCATGCGGCGGTACTGCGCCTTGCGCCCGCGCAGCTCGACCAGCCCGGCGTCGCCGGTCAGCGTGTCGATCGCGTTGAGCAAGAAGGTGACGTTGTCGAAGCGCAGGTCGTCGATGCCGTCGCCGTCGAGGTCGCCGCCGCGCTCGTTGAGGACGAAGAACTGGTCGCCGAAGATGTCGAGGTCGGCGACCACGATCACGTTCTTGCCCTTGCTCGCCGCCTCGCCCGACGTCTCGCCGGCCGTGATGTGGGCGGCGATGATCTCGCTCGCGCCGGTCATCGTGCGCTGGCGCGGCAGGATCGGCCCCTGGAGCCCGAACAGCATGTGCCGCTCGGTCATCTCCTCGAACTTGTTGTAGCCGCCCCGCGTGCCGGTCTGCAGCAGCGGGACGAACTGCGCCTCGAACCCGGCGGCCGGCTTGATCGCGCCGCCGAACAGCACCACGACCTCGTTGATGCCCGACACCACCGGGTCCTGGTCGTTGAAGGGCTTGGTGCCGTCGGGCCGCTCGGTCACGAACACCACCTGCGGCGGGCTGCCGGCGAAGCGCGGGTGCGGGTTGTCGGTGTCGAACACGATCTTGTCCGACTCCCACTTCACGCCGATCTTCTCGAGGAACCCGAGGTAATCGCCCTTCGGCTCCCCGCCCTGGTCCTGCATGCCGAACATCATCCCCTGGTTCTGGCCCGGGGGCGGCAGCATCGGCTCGCTCGGCGACAGCCGCATGTCGAACAGCGGCATCGGGTCGACGGTGAGCAGCGCCGGGCGGCCCTCGTCGATGTACTTCTTCAGGTGCTCGAGCTGCGCCGTGGTCATGCTGCTCATCTGCGGCACCAGCAGCACGTCGACGTCCTTCGGGATCTCCGCGCCCGGGTTGAGGCTGCGGACCTCGTACTGCTTCTTGAGCTCGCCGATGACGCGCCAGGCCGGCTGCTGCTTGCGCGCCTGCAGGTCGAAGTTGCCCATGATGGTCGCGTCGGTGCGCAGCACCCCGACCACCTTCTTCTTCTCCTGCGTGACCGTGCGCAGCGCCCGGACCAGCTCGTACTCGGGCGACATGCCGCGGTCGATGAACGGGATCGTCTGCTCGTGCGGCCCGCTGGTCACGGCCACGCCGAGGAACACCTGCATCTCCTGCACGCGGTCGCCGTCGCGGTTGGCGACCACCTGCGGGCGGATGCCGTACTTCTCCTCGGCCTCGACCGCCTCGTCGGAGAACGACGACGGCTCGACGATGCGCACGGTCAGGCCCTCCTTGCCGCGGGCCTCCATCTCGCGCAGCACCGACAGCAGGCGCGCGCGCACCGTCACGTAGTCGCGCGGGACCTCGCGCGACACGAACGCGTGGATCGCCACCGGCCGCTCGGGCGTGACGGCGTCGATGAGGTCGCGGGTGGCCGAGGTGACCTGGTTGAGCTTCTCGGCAGTGACGTCGGCGCGCACGTTGGCGCGCTGGGCCATGTAGGTCAGCGAGACCGCCGTGACGGCGATCGACGCGAAGCGGATGAAGCGATGGACGCGCGGGTGCATCACCAGTGCCTCCGGGACAGCAAGAGACCGCAGAGATAGAGCGCGACGGCGGTGCCGCCGGCGAAGAACACGACGTCGCCGAGGCGGATGACGCCCTCGCCGAAGCTGGCGAAGTGCGACGGCGCGTCGAACGCCTGGAACAGGCCGGTGAAGCCGGGGACGACGTCGCCGATCCACAGCACCACCCCGAGGACGGCCCCGAACAGCGCCGCGTAGCCGGCGTGGATGCCCGAGCCGAACGCCACCAGCCAGCCCAGCGCCGCCAGCCCGGCCAGCAGCGCGACGCCGATGACGCCGCCGCCGATCGCCACCGACTGTGCCAGCGCGAACGCGGCGCAGCCGAGCACGCCGAGCACGAACGCGACCGTCACGTTGGTCGTCAGCAGCGAGCCGATCATGCCGACCGCCACGAACAGCGTGCCCATGAGCCAGTAGCCGAGGAACGTCGAGAACATCAGGCCGACGTCGGGCTCGCCGAGGTAGGCCAGCACGCCGACGTTGGCGAGGCTGAACGCCAGGCCGATCGACAGCACGCCGACGGCGCCGAGGAACTTGCCGAGCACCACCTCGGTGTCGCGCACCGGCAGCGTCAGCAGCAGCTCGTCGGTGCCGGCCCGCCGCTCGTCGGCCCACAGCGTCATCGTGATCGCCGGCACGAACAGCATCAGGATCAGCGGCATCTGCCGGTTGAGCGTCGCCAGGTCGGCCAGGTTGCGGTCGAAGAACTCGCGCGGCCAGAACGCCGCGCCCGCGCACAGGGCGATGAACAGCGTGAGGAAGACGTACCCGGTCGGGTTGCCGAGGAAGCTGCGCAGCTCCTTGCCGGCGATCCCGAGGATCACGTCCTTCGAGGACGAAGAAGCCATGACTATGCCGCCTCCTTGCGCCGCTTCTGGTCCATCAGGGCGTAGAACCGCTGCTCGACCGTGCCGCCGGCGCGCAGCTCGTCGAGGGTGCCGGAGAACACCAGCCGGCCCTCGCCGACGACGATCACCTCGCTGGCGACCGCCTCGACCTCCTGCAGGATGTGCGTCGACAGCAGGATCGTCTTGGTCCGCCCGAGCTCGCGGATGAGCTCGCGGACGTCGCGGATCTGCAGCGGGTCGAGGCCGCTGGTCGGCTCGTCGAGGATCAGCACCTCGGGGTCGTGCAGCAGCGCCTGGGCCATGCCGACGCGCTGGCGGAAGCCCTTCGACAGCTTGCCGACCGGCTTGTCGAACACCTCGGCGATGGAGCACTGGCGGGTCACCCGCTCGATCGCCGACCTCAACCCGCTGCCGAGGCCGCGGATCCGGCCGACGAACTCCAGCGTCTCGCGCGGCGTCATGTCGGCGTAGAGCGGGCCGTTCTCCGGCAGGTACCCGAGCCGCTGCGCCATCTCGATGCGCTGGTCCGGGTGCGTCGGGTCGAAGCCGAGGACCTCGGCGCGGCCGGCGGTCGGCGCCAGGTAGCCGGTCAGGATCTTCATCGTCGTCGACTTACCGGCGCCGTTCGGGCCGAGGAACGCGGCGACGGTGCCCTTGCGCACCTGGAAGGTGACGCTGTGCAGGGCCGCGAAGTCGCCGTAGATCTTCGACAGGTTCTCGGCGCGGATGGTCACGCTGCGACTGGAATTCGATTCGTGCGTGGTCATGCGTGCTGCTCTCGCGGGGGCGACCGCGCGCGGCCGCTCGGGTCGCACGCGACGGCCGGTCTGCAGAGCGGAATTCCGCGGTGGCTCCGCGGGGGCTCCACGTGTGGATCCGGGACAATCCGCGGACCCGCGGCACGTGCGGCGGCGCGGGACCTACCCGCGCGACCGCATGTGTATTCCTTCCGCCCCGAACTGACAAGCACCAATTTCCCAATCATGCCGGGCTTGTGGCATAGGCTCTCGCCGATGCCGGTCTCGCCGCGCCCCCGCAATTTGCCTCGCCTGCCCCGCGGATTTCGGCCCTGGCTGCCGTTCGCGTGCGGCCTCGGGCTCGTCGCGCTCACGACCGCGTGCGGCGGTCGGCCGCCGACCGAACCTGCGCCTTCGGTCAGCGCGCACCAATCGCTGTCCGCCGGCACCAGCCCCGCCCCCGAGCCCACGGCCGCCGCGCCTGCGCGCACGCCCGCCCCCGCGCCGGCCGCCCCTGCGGCGGAGCCCCCGCCCGCCGCACCCGCCGGCGCCGGCGGCACCGCGCCGCTCACCGCCGAACAGCGGGCGACCATGCTGGCTGGTCCCGAGGACAGCCTGATCAAGACGCCGATCCACTACATGAAGAGCAACGAGGTCCGCCACGACGTGTTCTTCCCGTACGTCGCCGGCAAGGGCGGCGTCTACGTCGGCGTCGGCTCCGATCAGAACTACACCATCGCGGCCGCGGCCGGCAGCGAGCTGATGTTCTTGCTCGACATCGATCAGAGCGTGGTCGACCTCCACCGCTGCTACGAGGCGCTCATCGAGGCCTCCCCCGATCCGAAGACGCTCTACGACCGCTGGTCCGCCGGGGCCGTCGACGCCAGCGTGCAGATCCTCGAGACCGCCTACGCCGACCTGCCCGAGGCCGAGCGCAGGCGCATCGTCCGGCTCTACAAGGCCGCGCGCGAGACCGTGTGGATCCACCTCGATCGCGTGTACCGGCGCCACCAGGCCGACCAGCCGACTGCCTGGCTGTCGAACCCCGAGATGTATCAATACATCCGCCGCATGTTCCTCGCCGATCGCGTGCGCATGATGGCCGGCGACCTCACCGGCCCCGACTCGCTGCAGACGGTCGGCGCCGCCGCCCGGGCCCTCGACCTGCCCGTGCGCGTCATCTACTTCAGCAACGCCGAGGAGTACTTCGACTACAATAAGCAGTTCGTCGCCAACATCGAGGCCCTCGCCGGCGACCAGGACGCGGTGGTGCTGCGCACGATCTACAGCAAGAATTGGGTCCACGCCGATCAGCTGTGGGCCTATCAGGTCCAGCCGCTCGCCGACTACCGCGCGCGCCTCGGCGACCGCAAGAACCGCTCGCGCAACCCGATGCTCCGCTACGCCGAGCTCGACGGCACGCTCAACAAGGAGACCGGCGTCAAGGGCCTCAGCCTGATCGCCCTCGCCCCCCGCGGCGCCGGCTGATCACCTGACCCGAAGGACAGCCGGCGTCGGCGCCGAGCCGGCCGCGCAATCACCTGTCCGAAGAGACATCCATCCACTGCGCCGGCGTCACGCCTCGTCGGCGCCGAGCTGCGCCCGCAGCTCGAGCTTGAGCCGCTCGAACCGCTTGCGCAGCGCGGCGGCCCGGCGCTCGAGGCCGGCGGCGTCGAGCGGCTCGCCGAGCACCGCCGCGATGTCGCGCCAGCTCATCCGTCGATCGACGCGCAGGATCAGCAGCGTGCGATCGTCGGGCTCGAGCCGCTCGCGCAGCGCGGCGAACCGGCCCTTCGTCTCCGTGCGCGCGTACTCGGCCGTGGCCGTGCGCGCCTGCGCGACCAGATCGTGCAGCTCGGGCGCCTGCGACGGCGACACGTGCGGCCCGTGGCGCTCGGGCGCGCCGCCCCACTGGCGACGCAGGGCGTTGCGCGCCACCACGTAGCACCACGTGCGCAGGCTCGCCTGCCAGCGGAAGCCCGCGAGCCCGCGCCACACGTCCTCGCAGAACTGCGCGAACGCGTCGTGCGCGTCGATCTCGCGCCGCGACATCGCCACCAGATAACCCAGGATCTCGGGCCCGAGGCCTCGCACCACCCGCGCCGTCGCATCCGCGACGTCGCCCCGCTCGAGGCTCGCCCGCACCTCCGCCGCGAGCGCGTCGGCCAGCTCCGCGCGCCCCGATTTCGCCCCCTCGCCCACGCGGCCGCGAGTATACCGGCCGCCCTCGCGTGCGATACTTCGTCGCGCATGAGCTCGCGCAACTCGATCGGCGATAGCGAGCTCGACGACGGCGCGGATTCGTTCAGCGACCTCGCGGGCACCGACGCCACGCTGCTGGCGCAGATCGGGCGAGCGCCTGCCGTCCCGCTCGACGCCGTCGATCACGCGCCGCTCGTGCCCGGCACCGTCATCAGCGAGCAGTTCGAGATCGTCGAGCGCATCGGCGCGGGCGGCATGGCGGTCGTCTACCTCGCCCGCGATCGCCAGCTCGGACGTCCCGTGGCGATCAAGCTGCAGCGCCGCCCCGCCGACCCCGGCGGCCTCTCGCGGGCGCTGCGCGAGGCCATGGCGATGGCCCGCCTGTCGCATCCGAACGTCCTCACCGTGCACGAGATCGGCGAGCTCGGCCCGCGGATCTACATCGTCATGGAGCACATCGACGGCTGGAACGCCCGCGCCTGGCTGGCCCGCAGGCCCGATCGCGCCGCGATCATCGACCTGTTCCTTCAGGCAGGTGAAGGCCTGGCCGCGGCCCACGCCGTCGGCATCGTCCACCGCGACTTCAAGCCCGACAACGTGCTCGTCGGCCGCGACGGCCGCGTCTGCGTCGGCGACTTCGGCCTCGCCCGCGTCGAGCACGGAGACACCGCCGCGAGCACCCCCGGCGACACCGCGGCCGCCCTCGCCCACGCGGTCACCGTCGACGGGGCGATCGCCGGCACCCCCGCGTACATGGCCCCCGAGCAGCGCGCGGGCCATGGCGTCGACGCGCGGGCCGATCAGTTCGCCTTCTGCGTCGCCCTGCGCGAGTCGCTCGGCTCGAACGCGCCTGCGTGGCTCGAACGGATCCTCCGCCGCGGCAGCGACGAGCAGCCCGAGCGCCGCTTCGCCTCGATGCGCGCGCTGCTGACCGCGATCCGTAGCGAGGCCCGGGCCGCCCGCCGAAGGCCGATGATCCTCGCGGGCGTCGCCGCGTGCCTCGGCGCGGGCGTGGCCGCCGGCCTCGGCGCCTTCGATCGCGCCCCGGCCTGCGCCGACACCGACGCCGCGCTCGCCGGCGTGTGGGACCCGCCGCGCCGAGACGCCGTCGTCGCCGCCTTCACCGCGGCCTGTGCCGGCGAAGGAACCTGTCCCGAAGGACTTGTCACTCGCACCACCACCCAGCTCGACGCCTACGCCGCCGCCTGGTCGCGGGCCCGCGTCGACGCGTGCGAGGCCACCCACGTCCGCGGCGAGCAGTCCCCCGATCTGCTCGATCGCCGCATGCTCTGCCTCGGCGAGCGCCTGCAGGCCCTCGACGCGCTCGTCGACGTGTGGATGACCGTCGACCCCGCGACCGCCGCGGAGGCGCCGACGGTCGTGGCCGCCCTGCCGCCCGTGGAGCCCTGCGCCGATCCGGCCCACCTCATGGCGCGCCTCGTCCCGCCCGCCGACCCTCGCCTGGCCGCGGCCGTCGACGCCGTGCGGGCTCGCCTCGCCGAGGCCACCGCGCTCGGCCGCGTCGGCCGCAAGAGCGCCGCCGTCGACCTCACCCGGAGGCAGCTCGACGACGACGCCACGCAGGCCTATGCCCCGCTGCGCGCCGAGGTCGACGTCCTCCTCGGCGAGCTGCAGTGGCAATCCGACCCCGAGAGCAGCGTGCGTCACCTCGAGTCCGCCTACTTCAACGCCCGGGCCCACGACCACGACGTCGTGGCCGCTCGCGCCGCCGCGCATCTGGTGTGGTCCACCGGCTACGTCCGCGGCGACGCAGCGGCCGCCGGCGCGTGGGCGCGGCATGCCCTCGCCGAGACCGAGCGGAGGGGCGCCGCCGTCCACGACCGCGTCCAGGCGCTCAACGCAGCCGCCAGCCTGCGCTCCCAGGAGGGCGATCACCTCGCGGCGCTGGCCCTCCAGGATCAGGCGCTCGCGCTGCTCGAGCCGAGCGGAGGCGCCTGGACGTCCGTGCTCAACAACCGCGCCGCGACGCTCGACGCCCTCGGCCGCTACGCCGAGGCCAGCGCCGCGTACGAGCAGGTGCTCGTCGAGGAGCAGCGGATCTACGGACCGCTCCACTCCTGGGTCGCCGTCACGCTCGGCAACCTCGGCCTCGTGCGCGTCCGCCAGGGCCGCTTCGCCGAGGCGGCCCAGCTCCAGCGCTCCGCCCTCGCCATCCTCGATCAGGCCCCGGGACAGGACCGCGATCATCGCTGGCAGACCCTGCTCAACCTCGGCATCGCCGAGCTGGCCGACGGGCACCCGGAGGCCGGCCTGGGCGCCATTGACGAGGCCCTCGCCCTCGCCACCGCGCGCCTCGGCGGCGACAACCCGGACATCGCCCTGTGCCTGTCCGCCCGCGCCAGCGCGCTGGTGCGCCTCGGCCGCTTCGACGAGGCCGTGACCGCCGCCCGCGACGGCCTCGGCCTGCTCGAAAAGACATATGATGCCCGGCACGACGAGGTCCTGATCCAGCAGCGCCTGCTCGCCGAGGCGTTACTCGGCGCCGGCCGCGAGCCCGAGGCCGAGCAGTGGCTCGCGCGCGCGCTCGCCGGCTGGGACGCGCGCAGCGACGGCGAGCACCCGCAGCAGGCCGAGGCGCTGGTCCTCCTCGGCGACCTCCTGCGCCGCGTCGATCGCAGCGACGAGGCCGCCGCTACCTACGCGCGCGCCCTCGAGATCGCCGAGCGCAGCGAGGTCGATCCCGAGCTGAGGACTCGCGCCGAGGCCGGGCTGGACGCGGTCTCTGCCCGCGATCGCGCGCGCAAAAAATAATTCGCTCGGCCTGTCACAACCGGTCCGCCTCGACTCCACCGCCGAGGAGTATCCATGACCGATCTTCGCCCGTCCCTCAGCCGCCGCCGTCTGTTCTCGCTCACCGCCGGAGGCGCCTCTGCGCTGTTGCTCGCCCAGACCGCCCGCGCCGCCGGTCCGAAGCCCGTCTTCAAGCCGGTCCCCGACAGCAAGCTGCGCAAGGCCCTCGACCAGGTCCCCGGCGACGTCGTCCAGCTCCCCGAGCACCTGCGACCGCTCGCCGAGCAGCTGCTCGCGCGGGCCAAGGGCGCCGTCACTTCCGCGATCGCCAAGCCTGCCAGCGCCAAGGGCGACAAGATCGCCGCCGCCGGCCTGAAGTTCGCAGCCAAGCTCACACCCGCCCGCGCCGCTCGCCTCAGCGCCAGGTCCGAGCAGCTGCAGGTCGCCAAGGTCAGCCCCTTCGGCGCCTTCGCTCGCCCCGGCGTCAAGCTGCAGTCCGCCGCCGGATTCCGCGCCTCGCTGAGCAAGGTCGTCGACGTCAGCAAGCTCAAGTTCGATCCGAAGGTGAAGGCCCCGCAGTGGAAGGCCCCGCTCGTCTCGAAGATCGAGTTCCACCTCAACCGCGTCCGCTGCATCGAGGAGACCAGCGAGGCCAGCGACTCCGACGAGATCCTGCTCGGCGGCCAGCTCGTCGAGCCGAACGGAGCCGTCAAGAAGTTCGACCGCTTCAAGGTCAGCGACGACTTCGACGCCGGTGAGAAGGTCGCCTTCGACTACGAGCTGTGCGGCAAGCTCCCGCGCTCCTCGCTGCCGTCGTTCCTGCAGGCCATGTGCCCGAACGGCAGCCCCGACGACCCGTATCGCGGGCGCAAGCTCGTCAGCGCCAGCCTCGATCCGCAGGTCATCCCCTTCCCGTCGACCCACGGCCTCGTCCTGATCATGGGCGAGCAGGACGAGGGCGGCTTCAACGATCTCTTGCAGGACGTCTACGCCGCCCTGCGCGACGAGATCGCGGCCGAGCTCGACGCTCTCGGCGTCGCCGCCGGATCCGCGCTCGGCGGCGCTCTCGGCAGCATCATCCCCGGGCTCGGGACCGCCATTGGCGCTGCGATCGGCGCCGCGCTCGGGTGGGTCCTGGGCGAGTTCATCGAGTGGCTGGTCGGCCTGTTCAACAACGAGGACGACCTGATCGAGGCCAAGCACTGGAACATCCAGCTGCCCAGCCCCGAGCTGTCGGCGATTCAGGGCCTGGGCCAGTCCTTGCCCGCGCCCGCCGGCGTGTGGGCCTCGCCGCTCAAGAGCCTCAAGTTCCGCGGCGACGGCGGCAGGTACGAGGCGCACGTGCACTGGCGCGTCTTCACCTGACCCACCTGCGCACGCGGCGACGGTGCGAGCCCTCACGGCCTCCCTGCCCGCGCCGCCCGCGGCGCCGCGGCTAAAGTCGTCGCAGCCATGACGCGCCTGGTCGACCTCAGCCCTGAAGCATTCGCAGCGCACCTCACCTCGCTCGGCCGTCGCCGCGCCTACTTCGTCCACGACGGCGGCGTCGTCCGCAGCTCGCACCCCGAGCTCGCCGAGATCGCGACCCACCTCCTCGGCGACGACCGCGACTACCACCGCCACGAGGGCGTGTTCCTCGAGGTCGGCGCCACCACCGGCGCCCTGTTCGGCGCCTTCGTCCACAACACCACCCGCGGCCAGGGTCAGGGCGGCCTGCGTTACTGGCCCTACGTCGACCTCGCCAGCTTCCTCAGCGACGGCCTGCGCCTGTCGCACGGCATGACCCGCAAGAGCGCCCTCGCCGGCCTGTGGTGGGGCGGCGGCAAGGGCCTCATCGCCCGCCACGTCGATCACCCCTACCACGACGTCGGCTTCCGCGAGCGCCTCTACACCGACTACGCCGCCTTCGTCGCCGGCCTGCGCGGCTGCTACATCACCGCCGAGGACGCCGGCACCGGCCCTGCCGACATGGCCGTCGTCCACCGCGGCACTCGCTTCGTCACCTGCACCCCGCCGGCCGTCGGCGGCGCCGGCAACCCCTCGCCCGCGACCGCCAAGGGGGTCGTCTGCGCGATGGAGGGCGCCCTGGCCCACCTCGGCCTCGGCGACCTCGCCGGCAAGAAGATCGTCATGCAGGGCACCGGCAACGTCGGCTCCGCCATGATCGGCGAGCTCGTGCAGCGCCGCGTCGGCTCGATCCTCGCCAGCGAGTTGTCGCCGGCCCGCCGCGAGCAGCTGGCGCGCGAGTTCGCCGGCGCCCCGCTCACCGTCGTCCCCGCCGAGCCGGGCGACAACCGGATCCTCGCCGAGCCGTGTGACATCCTCGCGCCCAACGCTCTCGGCGGCGTCCTCAACCCCGACACGATCCCCGGCATCCAGGCCCGGATCGTCTGCGGCGCCGCCAACAACCAGCTCCTCGACGACGTGCGCGACGGCGAGGCCCTGCGCGCGCGCGGCATCGTCTACGTGCCCGACTTCCTGTGCAACCGCATGGGCATCGTCTACTGCGCGAACGAGCAGTACGGCATCGTCCCGAACGACCCCGCGATCGAGCGCCACTACGGGCGCGAGTGGGACAACGCCGTGTTCGTCGTCACCCGCCGCGCCCTCGAGCTGGCCGAGCGCGAGAACATCACCTCCGCCGCCGCCGCCAACCGCCTCGCCGACGCCCTCGCCACCGAGCCGCACCCGATCTGGGGCCACCGCGCGCGCGCCATCATCACCGGTCTGGTCGCCGACGGCTGGGCCGGCTGATCTGTCCTTTCCGCCAGATTCTCACGCAGGCGGCCCGCCATCCGGCGACGGCCGCCTTTCACATGTCCAGAGAGACAGCTCCTTGCCCGGCGACCGCCCGCGCACGCCATTCCGCGGCTGTCCCGGGGGACACCCGACGTCCCGCCTGGGACGTCGGGTCAGGAAACCGTCACCCTGTCCAAACCCAGCGACGCAAGCCGCCATGGCCGCGCACGCGACCGACGGCGAGCGGGCGCTGGCCAACAGCGTCGAGGAGCTGGCGACCGGCGAGGGCTACTTCGACGCGGCGGTGCGGGACGCGGTGGCGGCCGGGAGGTGGCCGCCCCGCCGCCGGCTCGCCGGCCCGGGGGCGCCGCGACCTCACCTGTCCCGATGGTCAGCTCGATGCAGCCGGGCGCTGCACCGGGACCGGCTGCGCCTGGGCGTTCGCGCCGCGGTGAGTTGTCTAACTTGGCGAAACCCGCGGCGCGTCAGCGCGCTGTGGCATCGTCCGCTCGATGACACGCCTCACGCCCGCGCACTGCGCCCTGGCCCTGCTCGCCCTCGCCTGCGAAAAGCCGGCACCCACGCAGCCGCCCGCGGCCCAGCCGGAGCCCGTGGCCGCGCCTGCGCCCTCGCCGGTGCAGCGGGCCAACCTCGTCGCCCGCGAGCCGATCGGCGCCGGCGTGCTCGCGGCGCTCGACACCAACGTCGATCCCTGCACCGACTTCTACCAGTACGCCTGCGGCGGCTGGCTGCGCAAGACCCCGCCCCCGGCCGACAAGCCCCGCTACGGCCGCGGCTTCGGCGAGGTCACCGATCGCAACAACGAGGTCCTGCGCGCGATCCTCGAGCGCGCCGCCGGCAGCAAGGCCAAGAGCGACCCGGTCGAGAGCAAGCTGGGCGCCTTTTACGCCGCGTGCATGGACGAGCCCGCGATCGACAAGGCCGGCATCGCCCCGATCAAGCCGCTGCTCGCCAGGGTCAAGGGCGTCAAGGACGCCAACACCATGATGGCCGTCGTCGGCGGCCTCGACGCCGAGCTGTTCGGCGGTCACGGCCCGCTGTTCGACCTGTTCGTCGAGCCCGATCCCAAGCGCCCCGACGTCTACGTCGCCTTCGTCGACCAGGGCGGCACCGGCCTGCCCGACCGCGACTTCTACCTCAAGACCGACGAGCGCACCAAGGCGCTGCTGGCCGCCTACCAGGCCCACGTCGCGCGCATGCTCGGCTTCATCGGCGACGCCCCCGAGGTCGCGACCGACCTCGCCGCCAAGATCGTCGCCTTCGAGACCGCGCTGGCCGAGCTGCAGACCCCGCGCGATCAGATGCGCGACCCCGACAAGATCTACAACTTGCTCGGCGTCGAGGGCCTCGCCAAGCTCGACCCCGAGCTCAACTGGGCCGGCTTCTTCAAGGCGTTCGGCTACACCAAGCTCGGCGCCGACGTCAACGTCACCGTCCCCGGCTACTTCGAGAAGCTCGGCGCGCTGGTCCGCGGCACCGACCCGGCCACCCTGCAGGCCTACCTCCGCTGGCACATCATCCGCGCCACCGCGGGCAGCCTGAGCAAGGAGATCGTCGACGCCGACTTCCAGTTCACCTCCGCGCTGACCGGCGCCAAGGAGCTGTCGCCGCGGTGGGAGCGGTGCGTCGGCTGGGCCAACATGGGCCTCGGCGAGCTCGTCGGCCAGGCCTTCGTCAAGGAGCGGTTCGCCGGCGCCAGCAAGGACATCGCCCTCGAGATGATCGCCGCCATCGAGGAGGCCTTCGCCGCCGGTCTGCCCGCCCTCGCGTGGATGGACGACGCCACCCGCGAGCGCGCGCTCGACAAGGCCAAGGCGCTGCACAACAAGATCGGCTACCCCGACAATTGGCGCGACTACGGCAAGCTCAAGCTGCAGCGCACCGGCCACGCCGGCAATGGTCTGGCGATCCGCAAGTTCTTGCTGCGCCGCGACTTCGACCGCGTCAGCCAGCCGGTCGACAAGAGCGAGTGGCACATGCCGCCGGCGCTCGTCAACGCCTACTACAACCCGAGCGCCAACGAGATGGTGTTCCCGGCCGGCATCCTGCAGCCGCCCTACTTCAGCGCCGAGTTCCCGATGGCGATGAACTTCGGCGGCATCGGCATGGTCATGGGCCACGAGCTCAGCCACGGCTTCGACGACCAGGGCCGCAAGTTCGACAAGGACGGCGTCCTGCGCGAGTGGTGGGACCCGGGCGTCGCCGCCAAGTTCGAGACCCGCGCCAAGTGCATCGAGACCACCTACGGCGGCATCGAGGTCCTGCCCGCCGTCAAGCTCAACGGCAAGCTCACCCTCGGCGAGAACATCGCCGACTTCGGCGGGATCAAGGCCGCCTACGCCGGCTACAAGCTCCACGCCAGCAAGAAGCCCGAGCAGCCGCTGATCCAGGGCCTCACCTCCGAGCAGCTGTTCTTCATCGGCTTCGCCCAGGGCTGGTGCACCCACGAGACGCCCGAGAGCCAGCGCCTGCGCGCCACCGTCGATCCGCACAGCCCCCCCAAGCAGCGCGTCAACGTCCCGCTGTCGCACTTCGCCGGCTTCTCGGAGGCCTTCCAGTGCCAGCCCGGCGCGGCCATGCGGGCCAAGGACGCCTGCGAGGTCTGGTGAGCCCGCGTCGACTGACGACGCGATGAACCGGCGACGCGCGCCCCCTCGGGCGCGCGTTCGTTCGGCTACGTCTCGCCCCCGTCGTCCGCCGCCTCGGCATTCGCGAAGCCGAACATGTCGATGACGAACTCCGGCTCGTCGAGCAGCGCCTCGACCTGCGCGATGTCGACATTCGCGAGGTCGCAGAGCATCGCCCGGATCTCGGGCGACAGCGCGTGCCAGCGAAACGCGGCGATCCGCAGCTCGAACTGGTAGAGCTCGGCATTCAGGGGCCTGCCCTGGCACGCCAGGTCAGGGAGCAAGTGCAGCGCATACGCGAGCGAGAAGAAAGCGGGGCGGTCGCCGGCGGACCACAGACGCCGCAGCTCGCGGATGCCGGCTGAAATGACGGGGAAGTACGTCCACCGCAGGGGCGAATGCGGGTCCCGATGCGCCTCGGTCTCTGCGGGCGGGTACAGGCAGCGCGCGCGCTCGTACTCTTCGAGGGCGTCGCACCAGGATCGCGGCACCTCGAGGAAGAACGTGCCTCGCTCGTGGGCCATCGCCTGCACCTGATCGACGATGGCGAGCTGTGCGTCCAGATCGCCGCACCCCGATCTGCAGTTGTTCACCATCCTGGCGACGAGCTCCATGCCGTCGATCGTGATCGTCTCCTCGCCCTCGAACGTGCTCGTCATGACTGCTCCGGCGGTCTGTCATACTACCGCGGCTCTTCGCTCGGCTGAAATCGAGGCGATCGGTCCGCAATCGCCAGTCGGCGGCGACCTCGCGTCGTGCACAGCACCCTCGCAACCGCCGAGCGCGGCCACTGCTCGCTCGCGCACACCGACACCACGACTCGATCGCGGACGCCTGCGCGCCAGGGCCTCCTCGAGTGCGCCCCTCACATGTCCCCGGAGACAGCTCTCGAGCCGACCGGCTGGGCGCGCTCGGTCCGCGGCGTCGGCCCGCACCTCACCTCGCTACCTGCGCCGGCCGCACGCGGCCACGACCGCCCTGTCTGAACGGACATGCCCGAGCGGCCAGGCCCCTCGAGACATGCCCGTTCGGACGCCTCACCCCACGCGGAAGCGCAGCGTCGAGCCGTCCGCCGTCACCGCGTACTTCGCGAGCGGCGCCTTGGCGGGGCCCTTCAGCACCGCCCCGTGGGCGTCGAAGCGCGAGCCGTGGCACGGGCAGTCGAGGCTGCGCTCGGCCGCGTTCCAGCCGGGGGTGCAGCCCATGTGCGTGCACTTCAGCAGCAGCGCCTCGTACGACTCGCCTTCGCGCACGACCAGCACCGGCTTCTTCACCCCTGCCACCTCGACCGTCATCACCCCGTCGGGCTGAGCCATCTCCGGCGCGTCGGCGAGCGCGATCGCGACCTCGCCGCCCTCGGCCTGGACCTCGTGCGCCGGCGGCAGCTTGCCCGCGCAGCCGATCACCGCCAGGCTCACCACCCCCGCGCCGCGGCCCAGCACCTCGCGCCGGGTGTACACCGGTGAACTCGCCTTCAGGTCCGCCCTCGATCGCTCGTTCATGCCCGATGCATACAACGCATGCGCGGCGGCGGCCACCATCCTCGTCGTGGCGAGCCCCCGCACCGCCGACCCGCTGGATGCCCTCCCGCGATCGGTGCAGCATGGCTCGCATGGCCGCGAGCACCCGCGAGCAACGGCGGCGAACCCCGGTCGCGCGGATCCTGCTCCGCGCCGCCGACCTGCTGGCGCGCGCCCCTGCCTCCGTGCGGGCCGCGGCCGCCGACATCGACGCCATCCTCGCGGCCCTGCCGATCACCCTCGTGCCTGCCCTCGACCGGGCCTTCCGCGACGCCGGCCTGCACGCCGACCTCGGCCTCGAGTTCGTCGATCTGCGCGCCGCCGACGTCGAGCGCATGGAGCGGTGCGGGGCGACCAGCGGCGCGCTCGGGGTCGCCAGCCTCGTCCGCGACGGCCACGCCCGCGAAGCCGCGGTGCGTCACCTCGGCCCCCGCGTCGATCGCCTCGCCACCGCCTTCCTCATCAACCGCCTCAACGACTACGTCGGCCCGATCGGCGACCTCGCCTGGGCCGGCCTGCAGCCGCGCCTGACCCCCGGGCACGCCCACCTGATCGTCCGCTGCCTCCCGCTCGTCGACCGCATGTCCGAGTGGGTCCGCGCCGGCCTCTCGCGGCGCCGCGCCCTGCAGGACCTGGCCCGCACGCCCGCCGCGCGACCTGCCCTCTGGGACAGCCTCCGCGACCGCGACATCGCGCTGGTGTGGTCCGCCGGCCGCGTGCTCGTCGAGCTCCACCGCGGCCAGCCCGAGATCCGCGACGTCCTGGCCGCCGCGCTCGGCCGCCGCGATCAGCAGCTGCGGATCTGGGCCGCCCGCCTCGCCGTCGAGCCCGCGATCACCCCGGCCGCGGTCCTGCACGAGCTCGCGCCGCGGCTCGCCGCCGACCGCAACCCTGCGATCCGCGTCGCCAGTGTCCGCGGCCACGCCGCCGCCGGCGACCGCGAGGCCCTGCTGCGCGCCACCTTCGACCCGCACGGCCTCGTCCGCCACCACGCCCGGATCCTCCTCGCCGCCCGGTTCAACTCGGTTGACTACCGCGGCCTCGCGCTCGCCACCCTCGCCGAGCCCGCGGCCACCCGGGCCGCCCTCGTCGGCGCCCTCGCCACGCTGTCGGAGTTCGGCCGTCGCCCCGACATCCCCGCGGTCGTCGCCTTCACCGTCGACCCGCGGATCGCGGTCGCCGCCGAGGCCACCCGCACCCTCGGCCTGCTCGAGAAGCTGCCGTAACCATTCGCCCCGACATACCCCCAAGGACATGCCCTCCAAGCCATGCTCATCAAAGCATGTTCTTGACGACATGTCCTGGGAGCCACGAAGTTTCCACGGCCCCGCAGCGCCCCCTACAGTCCCCGGTCCGCCCCGCCGCCGACAGCATGTGGCACCGCAGTCGAGGATCGCCGCGCCAGCGAGGTTGATTCCGCTTGCGCCCCCCGCGGCCGCGAGGCATCCAGGAGACCGCGCATGCTCGTCCGCCGCACCCTCGCGCTCGTCGCCCTCGCCCTCGCCTGCGGCCGCCCGCCGGCCCGCCAGGCCCAGGGCCTCGGCGACGGCGCGCCCGACGAGCGCTTCTCCGGCGACGCTGCGATGCAAAGGCTCGACGTCCTGCTGGACCGCTACCCGCGCGCTCTCGGCGACCCCGCGCGAGGCGGCGCGATCGAGGCCCTCGCCGCCGACCTGCGCGCCGCGGGTGCCACCAGCGTCGAGCGCCTCGACCACGACGGCGCCGATCCGCTCACCGGTCGCGCCTTCGCCATGACCACCCTCCTCGGCCACGTGCGGCCCGAGGCCGCGCGTCGGTTCATCCTCGCCACCCACTTCGACACCCGGCCGTGGGCCGAGTCCGACCCCGATCCGGCGCGCCGCGAGCAGCCGATCGTCGGCGCCAACGACGGCACCAGCGGCGTCGCCGTCGCGCTCGAGCTCGCCCCCTTGCTCGTCCGCCAGCTCCCGCCGGACGTCGGCCTCACCGTCATCCTGTTCGACGGCGAGGAGCTCGGCCGTCCCGACCTCGGCCCCTACCTCGCCGGCTCGCGCGCGCTCGCGGCGGCCATCGCCCAGGGCCGCTTCCCGCTGGCGGCCCGCGCCGAGTTCGGCGTCGTCCTCGACATGGTCGGCGACCGCGATCTGCGGATCCGGCCCGACCGCGCCAGCCTCGCCCAGCAGCCCGCGCTCGTCGAACGGATCTGGTCGATCGGACAGGCGCACGGCTTCGTCGCCTTCGACCGCGAACCGCTGCCCGTCCCGCTGCTCGACGATCACGTCCCGCTCAGCGAGGCCGGCGTGCCCTCGGTCCTGCTCATCGACTACGACTACCCGGCCTGGCACACCCACGCCGACACGCGCGACCAGCTCGACGCGCGCAGCCTCGGCGCCGTCGGCGAGACCCTCCGCCTCGCCTTCCTCGACCTCGCCGCGCGCCCCCTCAGCGACCCCCGCGGTTGACGCAGCTCGCGTGCGCCCCGGTGCAGTCGGCCGCGCACAGCCCCTGGTTCTCGCCGCACTCGAGCTTGCACGTCTCGCGGTCGGTCTCGACCTTCTGCTTGCCGCAGCCGCGCTCGCACGCCGCCTGCACCTTCGCGCACGCGCCCTCGCAGGTCGCCCTGGCCGCCTGACACGAACCCCCCACCGGCGCGCTCGTCGGGGCCGGCGGCGGCGACGGTCGCGGCGCGCTCGTCGAGGCCGGCGACGGCGACGGTCGCGGCGCGCTCGTCGGCGTCGCCGCGACGCTCGTCGGCCGCGGCGCCACGATCACCGTCGGCGCCGGCGCGGCCGCGAACCACCCGCTCGGCACCGCGTCGAGCGCCACGTCGACCACGCTGGCCGTGTTCTCGCACGTCAGGCGGCAGGTCGCCTGATCGGTCGCGCTCGTCTTCGTCGGTCCTTTACGACATGTCTCGAGGCACATGGCTAAAAAGCTAGACGGCGCCACGCCGAGGCTCGACGGGGCCACCGGCCTGCTCCCGGTCGCCACCGCGACCGGCCCGCTCACCGGCGCGGGCGATCCGCTCACCACGGCTCGCGCGCCCACGCCCGCGGCCGGCTCCTCCACCAGATCGCACTCGAGCGCGCAGGTCGCCCGGTCGTCCAGCGAGAGCGTGCGGTCGGCCTCGCACGCCGCCTTGCACCCCGCGCGGCCGGTCGGCGCCGGGCTCGGCGTCGCTGTCGCCGCGCCCGGTCGCCCCGCAGGGCCCGGCGGCGCGGCCGTCTTCGCCTGCGCCGCGATCTGCGAGCGGATCAGCTCGGGATCGGTCGCCGCGTCCTGCTCGCAGTCGAGGCGGCAGGTCGCCCGATTGGTCTCGGACAGCCGCGCCCGGTCGCACCGGTCGAGGCAGGCCGACAGCGCGTCGGCGGGGGCGGCCGCGGCCAGCGACGCTCCCAGGCCCATGGCCACGGCGAAGCTGACAGCGAGAGTCGGGCCTCGGGCGAACCACATGGGCGAAGACCTCCGGGCGAGTTCAGCGCCACGATAACAGAAGATCCCGACCCGGCCAGTTTCCCGGCGGGCACGCCGCGCCGGGCTCGCTGCGCCGCGCAAGAACCCACCGGCCCGAGCACCGCGCAGGTCTCGGCCCGGAGGGCCCTCGGGCCCGGTGAGGGGCCTCGAGGCGAATGAGCCCGGTCGGGATCGAACCGACGACCCACGGATTAAAAGTCCGTTGCTCTACCAACTGAGCTACGGGCCCAAGACCCAGCCGCGCGCGAGAGAGACGACCCTGACGGGATTCGAACCCGTGTTAGTGGCGTGAAAGGCCACCGTCCTAGGCCTCTGGACGACAGGGTCACGAGCGCCACGCGCGGCTGGGACCTGCGGCTTTTACTCGACTGCGGCGCAGCCCGCAAGCGCCTCGTTGCCAGCGACGCGCGTGCGTTAGCCCCGCCGCGTTCACTTGGCCTGCACGGCCTTCGCGCCCTTCGCGGGCTTCGCCGGCTTCGCCCCCGCCGGCTCGGCCGCGAGCCCGCCGGACGCGCCCGCTCCGGTCGCCCCGCCCGCGGGCGGCGCAGCGCTCACCTGGCCCTCGACCGGCGACGCGCTCGCGCGCGGCTTGACCAGCAGCGACTTCCCGCTGGCCACCAGCACGCTCTTCAGCGCGTCCCAGTGGGCCGGGTCGGTCTCGTACAGCGCGAAGTAGCCGTACTTGTCGTTCGCGTCGCGCAGCACGAACCACCCGCGCACCGCGGGCGCCCCGGTGGCATCGTCGGCCGGCGCCGAGTAAGCGCCGGTGTACGTCTTGCCGCGCGTGCCCTCGTCCTCCCACGTCGCGCTGCCCTTGGCGATCCCGCGCAGTTCCAGCACCTGGTCGCGCACCGCCGTGGTCGGCGCGTTCGGGTACTCGAAGAAGCCCACGGCCGCGTACGCGAGCGGCTGCCCGCAGCTCGTCGCCTGGTCG
>NZ_JAIRAU010000009.1 GCF_020073745.1 Nannocystis pusilla | reverse complement strand
CGTACTTGTCGTTCGCGTCGCGCAGCACGAACCACCCGCGCACCGCGGGCGCCCCGGTGGCATCGTCGGCCGGCGCCGAGTAAGCGCCGGTGTACGTCTTGCCGCGCGTGCCCTCGTCCTCCCACGTCGCGCTGCCCTTGGCGATCCCGCGCAGTTCCAGCACCTGGTCGCGCACCGCCGTGGTCGGCGCGTTCGGGTACTCGAAGAAGCCCACGGCCGCGTACGCGAGCGGCTGCCCGCAGCTCGTCGCCTGGTCGGGCGCGACCGCCTGGGCGTAGAACGGGTTCTGCTCGGCCAACTCGACGCCCTTCGGCATGCGCACCAGGATCCGCGTGCCGAACAGCGCGGTCGGGGTGTCGGCGAGCGCCGGCTGACACGGCGGCGGTCCGGCCGGCGCAGCTCCGGCGCCGCCCTCGCTCGCCGCCGCACCGCCCGCGTCGACCCGGCGGGCCGGCTTGCCCTGAGGACCTGTCCCGGAGGACATGTTCCCCGAGCCAGTCGCGGCGCTGGCGCTCACGGCACAGCCGGCGAGCGGGGCCCACGCGAGCGCGAGGGCGAAGGACAGGACGACGCGCGACATCGAGATCTCCTTGGCGTGTCGGGCCCGCGGCCCGACGTGGCGCGATCAGACCGCGAGCGGGCCGCGAAGTCAATCCACGCGGGCGCCTCGACGCGGTCGCCGACCTCGACCGCGCGGCGCTGGCGACCACGACCCCATGCCCGGCGTTCACGGCCGCCGAACCCGTCTCGCCGCAGGCGCGCGCCGCTCGACCCCGGCGAACGACGTCCTCGCCGCGGCGCGATCGCCTGCGCCGCCGTTGCGACGTCCTCGCCGCCCGCGTCCGGCGATCGACCTCCCCACCGCGGCCCACGTCCACCGAACCTCCGCGCACCGCCTCCATCGATCGACCTCCTCGCCGCGGCCGCCTGTCTCGCAACCTCTTCCTTACGCGCTCGCCTTCATCGACATCCTTGTCCGCAAGTCTGCGCTCGCATGGCGCCACAGGCTCGCGCGATCCGAGTCGCTGCGACCAAACGACAAGCGGCCCCGCGCAACAGCGCGGAGCCGCCGGCTGGCGTCGGGAGGACGCTCAGCTCACTTGCCCTTCTTCTTGCCGCTCGCGGGCGGCGGCGTGGGCTCCGGCGCCGGGGCGATGTTCGGCCCGATGCGGAGGCGGTTGCCCGACTCCTGGAAGGTCTTGGCGAGCGCGTTCCAGGCGTTCGGATGGGTCTCGAGCGCGTACCAGAACGTGTAGCCGGCCTTCTCCTTCAGCACGAACCAGCCCTTGATCGGCGGGTTGCCCTTATCGTCCTCCGGGATCGAGTACGAGCCGGAGTAGTCGCGGCCCTTCTCGGTCTCGTCGGCCCAGGTGACCTCGCTCGGCGGGACGGCGCGTGCGGCCTGGATCGTCTCGTCGCGGACCTGCTTGATGTTCTTGGCCGTGTCGGCCTGGAAGTAACCGAGGCCGGCGAAGCTGATCACCGCGTCGCACGTCGACACGGTGTCCTTCGTACCGATGCGGGCGAAGAACGGCGTCTCCTCGACCAGGTCCATGCCCTTCGGCAGGCGCAGGATCACGTTGTCGGCGAACACCGCCTTCGGCGTGTCGCCGACCTCGGCGTCGCACACCTTCTGCGAGGCATCGGACTCACCCGCGCCCGTATCACCACCGGCCTCGCCGCCGGCCTCACCACCCGCCTCACCGCCGCCGGAATCACCACCTCCGGCGGATGCACCGCCGGCGCCGGTCTCGCCCGGCGGGGTCGTGCCGTCGGGGGTCTTCTTGCCACAGCCAGCCGACGCCAGACCGAGCACCAGGACAGGAACAGCCAGAGTTCGAAGCAGCATCACGTTTCGGGTTCTCCTCTGAGAGGCCGGCACGGTAACACAACTCCAGCCCCGGCGCCTCGTCCGCGATATGTCACGCACCAGTCGCGACTTCGATGTGGCGGTTCCGCACATGCAGCGAAAAGCCTCTCTGCCATGAAATCATCGAGTTCCGGCGGCGCCGCGCGACAGGCCCCTGCGCTGTGTTTTAGCGCCATGGCCGATCGCACCTGTTCGATCGCACAGGCGAGCGGCGCCAGCTCCGCCTCCGTACAACGCCGGCTCGCGGCATCTCTTACGCCGCCGTCAGTTGCGCTGGCGCACAGCTTCGCGGCGCGCGGGCATCAGTCGGACCCTGTCCCAAAGCGCAGGCTGTAGAGCGCCACGCCGAACGCCACGCTCACGTTGAGCGACCCCTTGATCCCCAGCATCGGCAGCGCCAGCACGCGCTCGCAGCGGGCCAGGATCCGCGGATCGACCCCCGACACCTCGTGTCCGACCACCAGCACGATCGGCGGCCCCGAGCGCTCGTGCAGCGCCTCGAACCACGGCGTCGCCCGTGGTCCGCCCTCGAGCGCCCACAGCCGGCAACCCGCGTCGACCAACCAGGCCGCCGCCGCCGCGCCGTCGCGGTGGAGCGTCCACGGCACCGTCTTCTCGGCCCCGAGCGACGTCTTCGCCATCGTCGGGTGATCGGGCGTCGGCGTGAACCCGGCCAGGTGCATGTGCGCGACGCCGGCCCCGTCGGCGGTGCGGAACATCGAGCCGACGTTCTTCAGGCTGCGGACGTTGTCGAGCAGCGCCTGCACCTCCGGCCCGTTCGCTCGCGCCGGCGCGCGCGCCTCGTGGCTCTCGTAGGGCTCGGGGTCTGCGGCCGTCGGTCCGCCGCAGTGCGGACACGACTGACCGAGCGGGCTGTCTTCGGCCACCGGGAAGCGGAGACGACAGCTCGCGCGCTCGCACTGACGGGCGATGAATCGGGTCACCGGGCGGCAGGGTAGCAGCCGAAGCCCGCGACCTGCTAAGGTGTCGCGTGCGTGGCGTACCGGGACGATCGTGAGGCGCTGCTCCTGCAGCTCGCCGCGCTCGAGCAGGAGAACGAGCGGCTGCGGCGCGAGCTCGCCGAGGCCGACGCGCGCGCCCGCGGCGTCGCCGACGACACCCGCGAGCGCCGCCGCTCCGGCGCCCACAAGGCCTGCGTCATGTGCGGCGGCGTCACGCTGTTACCCGTGGCGATCTTCGCCGGCCACGACACCCGGGCGCCCTTGCCCTTGCACATGAGCACGTTGCGGTTCACCTCGCCGAGCGGCGGCTTCACCCACTCCGCCCCGGTCCACTCGCTCGCCTGCTCCACCTGCGGCTTCCTCCACAGCTTCATCGACATGGCGGATCGGTCCGCAGGGGGCTGAACATCCGGCGGGGACGCCGGCCGGGCGGATCCGAGCTACCATCGCCGACCTCTGCAGCCATGCCCGCCGGCACCACGACTCGACCCCGCAAGCTCGCCGTCTTCGGCGGCGGGCTCGGCTCGCTCAGCGCCGTGTTCGCCCTCACCGAGCTGCCGAACTGGCGCGACCGCTTCGACATCACCGTCTATCAGATCGGCTGGCGCCTCGGCGGCAAGGCCCGCAGCGGCCGCAACCTCCGCGCCCACGCCCGCAGCGAGGGCCTCGGGCATCACGTCTGGTACGGCTGGTACGACAACGCCTTCGCCCTCGCGCGCCGCGTCTACGCTGAGACGCGCAAGCCGCCCGGCGCTCCCCTCGCCACCTTCAAGGAGGCGTTCAAGCCGTGCGACACCCTGCTCCTCGGGACAGGTGACCGCGCCGACCGCGTCCCCCCGTGGACCATGACCTTGCCGCGCGGCGACGGCCTGCCGGGCGACGGCGCCGCGCAGCCCAGCGTGTGGCAGTTCGCCCAGACCTTGTTGCTGTGGGCCATCGACTGCATCCCGCGCCTGCACCCGCAGTTCGCGACCTGGGCCGCGATCGTCCCGCGCTGGCCTGACGCCTCGCGCGCGCTGCTCCCCGCCTTGATCCGCCGCGCCGGCGGCCAGGGCGTGCGCGCCTACGACGGCTTCGACCCGCAGAGCCCCGACTACGACCTCCTCCTGCGTCGCGCCGCCGCCGCCGTCGACGGCGAGGACGCGCCCCGCACCTCTCGGCAGCGGCGCGCGTGGGCCCAGCCGCTCACCCACTGCGGCGAGCAGAGCCTGCGCGCGCTCGTCGGCCTCGGCGCGCGCGAGCACCACCCGCAGTTCACCGCCATGGTCGACCTCGCGCTCGCCACCGTGCGCGGGATCCTCCACGACGGCCTCGACCGCGCCGGTCTCTCCGCGATCGACGATCAGGACCTGCGCGCGTGGCTCCGCCGTCACGGCGCCACCGAGGAGTCGCTCGCCAGCACCGTGCTCGTCGCCCTCTACGCCGACCACATGTCCTATGAGTCAGGCGACGTCGAGCGCCCCTCCGGGGCCGCGGGCGCCCTGCTGCGGGCCGCCCTGCGCCGCTACCTCGCGTTCTCCGGCGCGCTCTACTACACCCCCGCCGCCGGCCTCGGCGAGGTGCTGTTCGCCCCGCTCTACCGCGTCCTCCGCGACCGCGGCGTCGCCTTCCAGTTCTTCCACAAGCTCAAGCACCTCTGCCCTGACCCGCGCGGCTCGGGCGTGTCCGCGGCCGTCATCGGCCGCCAGATCGAGCTCGCGCCCGGCGTCGCCGAGTACGAGCCGCTCGTCAAGGTCAAGGGCCTGCCGTGCTGGCCGAGCCGCCCGCTCTACTCGCAGATCGTGCTCGGCGACGATCCGGTGATCCAGGCCATCGACTTCGAGGCCAACGAGTCGCCCGAGGTCGAGGAGGTCGTGCTGCGCGTCGGCGTCGACTTCGACGACATCCTGGTCGCCATCCCGCCGCCCGCGCTCGCCGGCGCCGCGCGCGAGCTGGCCGCCCGCGAGCCGCGCTGGCAGACCATGCTCGAGCACACCCACTCGATCGCCGCCATGGGCGCCCAGCTGTGGCTGTCGCCGACCTGGGCGCAGCTCCTCGGCGGCAGCCCGCGCGCCGGCGCCGGCGACGTCGTCCGCACCGAGCTGCCGCGCTGGGCCAACCTCTCCACCGCCGCCGCCTACGAGGGCTGGCCGCGCGAGCACTGGCCCGGCGCGATCGCCTCGCTCAGCGGCCCGCGCCGCGATCGCGCCGCCGACGGCAGCCGGGAGCCCGTGCGCGACCTCGCCGAGACCTGGCTCAAGAGCCATCCGCGCGCGCTGTGGCCCGAGGCCTCGCTCGTCGGCACCGACGAGTTCAATTGGGAGCTGCTCCTCGATCCGCAGGGCCGCGCCGGCGAGCATCGCCTGGCCGCCCAGCACTGCTGGTCGACCCAGAACGCCAGCGATCGCCAGATCGTCACCTTGCCCGGCGATCCGCGCCACCGTCTCGGCGCCGGCGACAGCGGCTTCCGCAACCTCTACCTCGCCGGCGACTGGGTCGGCGGCGCCCTCGACCTCGGCTGCGCCGAATCGGCGGTCATGACCGGGCTGCAGGCCGCGCGCGCCCTCAGCGGCGAGGCGATCACGATCCACGGCGAACGCGACCGCGTCGACCTCGAGTGATTCTCCGGGGCTGCGCCGCGACAGCCGCTCGCGGCAAGATCGCGGCGCCTCGCGCGAGCGAGCGCTCGAGCCCCGCGTCGATCGCTCCAGCGTCCACGCCCAGGTCGGCGGCGACAGCTTCGACCCATCCGCCCCATACGGTCGAAGACCGCGGCGAGCGGCCGATGGCCGCCTCGGCGCCGTTCCGTGCCCCACCCGGGCCAGGGCCCCGTGCGCGGCGTCCCTCGTCCGGCGGCGCGCGGCTCGGACCGCGATCGGCCGAACACTTTACACCTCGTCGCGCTCGGTTGATCCTCGGACTCGTGCGCTGTCTTTCCGTCCTGGTCGCGCTCGCGCTCGCGCTGCCGACCGCCGCGGCCGCCGCTCCCGCGCGCAGCATCGGCGACGAAGGTCTCACCGATCCGCGCAAGCGGCAGATGCCCGCGCGGCACCGCCTGCGGATCGCCATCGTCGCCGACTGGGTGCGCGCCAGTCAGGCGTGCGACGACAGCCCGAAGCGGTGTCAGCGGTTCCACTTCGCGCCGCTCCTGATCGACTTCGCCTATCAGGTGCAGTTCCTGAAGTACGCCATGTTCCGGCCGAGCGTCGGCATCGGCTACAACGTCGGCAACTCGCGCAACGCCATGCCGGCGATCTTCCAGCCGAGCCTGTTCGCCGGCTATCAGGGCAAGCTGTTCGGCGCCGCCGCCGGCTGGAGCTTCATCTTTCCCTTCCCGACGGTGGCCAACCAGACCGACGGTCACCAGGGGCTCGCACAGCCGGCGCTGTGGGGCAATCACGCGCTGCAGCTCGAGCTCTCGCTGACCAGCCGGCTCGACCGCGGCGCGCTCAACTTCGGCCTGCGCGTCGGCGGCATGAAGACGCACCTCATCCATCTTAACCTCGACCTCAAGCGCTGGTATCCGATCGTCAGCTTCAGCCTCGGCTGGTTCTTCGAGGTCGGCGCGCGGAGAAAACAGCGCTCGGCCGCACCGTGAGCAAGACCACGCGCATCTCTGCGCCTACGCTCGCCACCTGACGCAAACCCCCGTATCTTCGTCGCGCGCGCGCGACGACGCCGCGGAGGGTTCATGAGCAACAATTCGTCCCGGTCCGAGCGGGCGCTGATGAAGGGCGCCCGGGCCGACGTCACCGCAGCGATCGGCAACACCCCGATCGTCCGCCTCAACCACGTCACCGAGGGGCTGGCGTCCGAGATCTACGTCAAGCTTGAGATGTTGAACCCCGCCGGTTCGATGAAGGACCGGGTCGCGCTCAACATCATCCGCGACGCCGAGACGCGCGGCATGCTGCAGCCCGGCGGCACGATCGTCGAGGCCACCAGCGGCAACACCGGCGCCGGCCTGGCGATGGTCGCGGCCACGCGGGGCTACAAGTGCATCTTCGTCATGCCCGACAAGATGTCGCGCGAGAAGATCGACAACCTCAAGTCGTACGGCGCCAAGGTCGTGCTGTGCCCGACGGCCGTCGATCCGTCCGACCCGCGCAGCTACTACTCGGTCTCGCGGCGGATCGTCGAGGAGACGCCCGGGGCGTTCTACGCCAACCAGTACCACAACCCCGCCAACCCCGAGGCGCACTACCTCAGCACCGCGCCCGAGCTGTGGGAGCAGACCGGCGGCGAGTTCGACGTGTTCGTCTCGGGCATGGGCACCGGCGGCACGCTGTCGGGCTGCGGGCGCTACTTCAAGGAGAAGAACCCGGCGGTCAAGATCGTCGGCGTCGATCCGGTCGGCTCGCTCTACTACGAGTACGTCAAGACCGGCCGGCTCACCAAGCCCTTCAGCTACTACGTCGAGGGCATCGGCGAGGACTTCCTGCCGTCGACGATGAACCTCAACATCCTCGACGAGATCGTCCAGGTCGACGACAAGGAGTGCTTCATCATGACGCGCGACCTCGTGCGCCGCGAGGGCATCTCCTGCGGCGGCTCGGGCGGCGCCGCGGTGCTCGGGGCCATCAAGTACGCGCGCACGCTCAAGCAGCCCAAGCGCCTGCTGGTCCTGCTGCCCGACAGCAGCACCAAGTACCTCAGCAAGATCTTCAACGACGACTGGATGCGCCAGAACGGCTTCCTCGACGAGGACGAGGCCAGCGGCTACGTCGCCCACATCCTCAAGCGCAAGCCCGGGCGCACGATCACCGCCACCCGCGACACCTCCGTGCGCGTCGCCATCCAGACGCTCAAGGAGAACAGCATCAGCCAGCTGCCGATCCTCGACGAGCACGGCCGCCACTGCGGCATCGTCAGCGAGCTCGACCTCCTCAACTTCCTCGTGCGCAGCGAGGGCCGCCTCGACGAGCCGCTGGCCGACCTCGTCAACAGCGACTACGCCACCGTCACCCCGCACACCCGGATCCAGCTGCTGCGCAGCATCTTCAACGACGCCAAGGTCGTGTTGGTCACCGAGGGCGACCGCCTGCTCGGCCTCCTCACCAAGATCGACCTCATCGACTACCTGGCCTCGCAGCAATAGCCCAAAGGACATGTCCGAATGGCTGTCTACGACCCCGCCTCCGATCACGTACCCGCCGGCGCCCGCTTCGAGACCCTGGCCATCCACGGCGGCCAGCACCCGGAGCCCGTCACCGGCGCGGTGATGCCCCCGATCTTCCAGACCTCGACCTACGCCCAGCGCGGCCCCGGCGAGCACAGCGGCTTCGAGTACAGCCGCACCCACAACCCCACGCGCTACGCGCTCGAGCGGGCGCTCGCCTCGCTCGAGGGCGGCCACTACGGCCTCGCCTTCGCCTCCGGCCTGGCCGCCACCAACACCGTCCTGCAGCTGCTGAACGCCGGCGATCACGTGGTCGCCGGCGACGACATGTACGGCGGCACCTTCCGCCTGTTCGACAAGGTCCTGCAGCGCCAGGGTCTGCGCTTCAGCTACGCCGACCCGACCGACCCGAGCACCTTCGCCGCCGCGATCACGCCGCAGACGAAGCTCGCCTGGCTCGAGACCCCGACCAACCCGATGCTCAAGCTCGGCGACGTCGCCGCGATCGCGGCGCTGTGCCGGGCCAGGGGCGTGCTGCTCGCGGTCGACAACACCTTCCTCTCGCCGGCGTTCCAGCGCCCGCTCGAGCTCGGCGCCGACATCGTCGTCCACAGCACCACCAAGTACATCGGCGGCCACTCCGACACCGTCGGCGGCGCCGTCGTCTGCCGCGACTCCGGCGTCTACGACCGCCTCGCCTTCCTGCAGAACGCCGTCGGCGCGGTCCCCAGCCCGCACGACTGCTTCCTCACCCTGCGCGGCCTCAAGACCCTGGCGCTGCGCATGGAGCGGCACGCCAGCAACGCCGCCGCGATCGCGGCCCACCTCGAGCGCCACCCCAAGGTCGAGCGCGTCATCTACCCGGGCCTCGAGAGCCACCCGCAGCACGCCCTCGCCCGCCAGCAGATGCGCGGCTTCGGCGGCATGATCTCGATCTACCTGCGCGGCGACCTCGAGGCCGCGCGTCGCTTCCTCAAGGCCGTCCGCGTGTTCACCCTCGCCGAGAGCCTCGGCGGCGTCGAGAGCCTGATCGAGCACCCCGCGATCATGACCCACGCGTCTGTCCCCAAGGACACCCGCGATCGCCTCGGCATCGCCGACGGCTTCATCCGCGTCAGCGTCGGCGTCGAGCACGTCGACGACCTGATCGCCGACCTCGACCACGCCCTCGCTACCGTCTGACCCGGCCGCTCTCGAACGGGCTGTCTTTCGAGACAGCTCGTTCGCGTCTGCACCGCCCGCGCGAGTGAGCCGTCCTCGGGTCGGCGCGCTCGCCTCGCGGCCGAGGGCGCCGCTCCGCTCGGACTGCCTCTCGGGACAGCGGAGTCGCCTGGCGCCCCAGACACGTCCGCGCCTGCCGCGACCGGCTGTCTCTCGGGCCAGCCTGCTCAGCTCGCGGTCGGGTGCGCGCGCAGGTATTCGCGGGTGAACGCGTAGTTGTCGGCCATGCTCTTCTCGATCTCGCCGAGCAGGTACGCCTCGAGCTTGCCGCCGACCAGGGGGATCCGGGCGTCGCAGTGACCGCGCCAGACGCGACGCAGCTGTCCGCTGGGCAGGGTGTCCCAGGTGTACTCGCCGCCGTAGTCGACCAGGTTGCCGATCACCGGCACCTGGATCGTCACGCTGTAGCGGCGCAGCGCCGCGTTGAACTCGCCGGTCTCGGTGACCGTGGAGGTGCCCTGGAACAGCCGCTTGAGCGCGCCCGGCAGCTCGCGGTCGGCGACCAGCTGGAGCTTGCGGCGCACGATCAAGCTCGGGCCCTCGCCTTCGCGGTGCAGCTCGCGCTTCACCACCTTGAGGCGCACGCGCTCGTACAGCCCCCTGGCGTAGTCCTCGTCGAAGAAGAACACCTCCCACAGCCGCTCCGGGGAGGTGTCGAACACATGCTCGATCGTATGCCGCACGGCGGCCAGTGTAGGCCGCCGACGGCCGCTGCCACAACCGCGCCGCGGGGAACTGTGCTCCGGATCGGGCCCGATCCGCCGGGGTCCGGCGAAGCGGGCCCGGGGCGCTCAGCTGGTCGGCTCGGGCGCCTCTTCCTCGGCGGGCTTCGGCTCGTTGGCGCGGAACTTCCAGCTGAACGTCGCCTGGCCGTCGCGCTGGTCGACCGGGTCGAGGATCAGCCCGTCGATCGCGTCGACGATGCACTTGCTCAGCGAATCGGGCGCCTTGGTGCGGGCCTTGTCGGCCTCGACGCTGATGATCTTCCCGGTCTTCTTCTCGACCGTGAAGTTGACCACGACCTCGCCGTCGGTCTTCGGGTCGGTGGTGAGGGCCACGTCGTAGCAGTCCTTGATCGCCTTGTTGCGGGTCTCGAGGAGGCTGCGGGTGTCGTTCTTGTAGGTCTCGGCGTCGCGGGCGACGCAGGTGCACCCCGGCACGACCGCGGACACGGCGACGAACAGAAGGCTCAACATCGTGCTCTTGCGCATCACGAACTCCTTATCTTCGCAATCTCGCGGTGTGACTCACTTGGCGGGCGCGGGCGGCGGCGGCGGCGGTGCGGCCCCGTCGGCCTCGGTCTTGGTCTTCTCTTCGATGACCGTCTTCTCCCCCGACTCGGGGTCGATCGCCACGCGCTTGCGGGTCACGTCCTGTTCGACGATGTTGAACTCGACGCGGCGGTTGTTCTCCTTGCCCTCCTCCGTCGACTCGTCCGACAGCGGCCGCTTCTCGCCGAAGCCCTTGGCCGTGAACATCTCCTTGGGGAGCCCGCCCTTCTTGACGAGGTACTCCATCACGGCCTTGGCGCGCTTGTCGGACAGCTTGAGGTTGTAGCTGTCGCTGCCCTCGCTCGAGGTGTGGCCCTCGATGGCGATCTTCTTGATGTGGGGGTTCTCCTTGATGACCGAGATGATCTCGGTCATCAGGCCGTCCGACTCGGGGCGGATGGTCGCCTTGTTGAAGTCGAACTCGATCTTCTCGTTGATCTTGATCCGGTTCTCCTCGACGACGACGCGCTTCGGCTTCTCCTGCACGACCTTCGGCTTGGGCGGCGGCGGCGGCGGATCGCCGACCACCGACAGCGCGGACGCGTCTTCGAAGACCGTCGGGCCGCAGGCCGCGAGTTGGGCGGTCGCCGTGAACGCGAACGCAGCGACGAGCGCGAACTTCAGGCCCGAGCGGCCATGACGGAAGTTCCGGCGATGGGGGTTGAGTGCGAAAAGCATGAGGGGTCTCCCGATCGATGGATAGCGAAAGCCCCCGTCCAGCACGGGTTTTTCGGCCGTGCGGGTGCCTTCGCGGGGGGCATTTTGAACACATGTCATCGCCGGTGCAACGAAATGACTCGCCCGGATCCAGGCCCGCGAGTAGCCTTGTCGCATGCTCTCGCCCCTGCGGCGCGTCCCCATCGGCCTCGCGCTCGTCGTCGTCACCCTCCCGGGCCGTGCCGGGGCCGCGCCCGCGTCCGTGCCGGTCCAGCGGCCCACGAACGGGGTTTCGGGAACCACGGCGACAGCGCCCACCTCGCCCGCGCCGGTGCCTGAAACGACCGTCCCGGTCGATGGCGTGCCGGCCTCGCCGAGCGAAAGTGGCGCGAACCCGCCCCAGACTCCTGCAGAACCTTCTTCAGCCGATCCCGCTTCGGCGTCGCCCGCGCAGCCGGTCGAATCCGCAGGAACCGGGGGGACTCAGCCCCCAGGTCTCGCCGAGCAGATGCTCGGTCCGTCGGTCAATCAACACCCGGAGAAGCGGCCGAGCAAACCGGTGCTGACCGAAGCGGAGGCCGCGGCCGCCGAGGACGCCGCCATCGCGGCCGTGTACCGCGACATGTATCGACCCAAGCACAACCCGGGTCGGTTTCACATCCTCGCCCGCGCCCAGTACAGCATCGGCAGCGCGTTCAACGGCACCATGTCCGGAAGGACAGGTGGTGCCCAGGTCGACATCGGCCAGAGCTTCAACTTCATCGGCTACGCGCTCACGCTGCGCGGCGAGGGCGGCGTCATCGACTACGGCGGCCCGTCCAGTCGCACCCAGATGACCGGCCTGCTCGGCGGCGGCCCCACTCTTTCGCTCGGCCGGCTCGGCATGTTGCAGCGCGGCTACATCGACTTCCGCGTCGGCTATGACTTCTTCGTCGCCCCCGCCCGCGAGCGCCTGCTCGAAGGCGGCGCCGCTCGCCTGCCGGCCCAGCTGCCGCACGGACCGCGCGCGCAGCTCAACCTCGGCCTCATGCTCAGCCCCGACCGCTCGCGCAAGATGTTCCACGGCGTCGGCCTCGGCCTCGGCTATCAAGTGCTGGTCGGCTCGTTCCGCGGCGACCTGCCGCCGTCGCAGTTCCTGCAGTTCGCCCTTCACTACTCCGCCGGCTGAGTTCACCACCCGGCCCGCCGGCCCAGGCCTCGCTCGCGCGCGTCGCCATCGCAGCGCTCGCCCGGTCGTTCAGCGGTACAGCCCCGCTCGCGTGGCCCGCGACAGCCCGCCCTCGAAGCGCTCGAGCCCCGCGCGCAGGTGCGTGATCATCCGCTCGATCCGCGCCGATTCCTTGCGAGCCACCGCGCTCGTGCGGCGGAACGCGTCGCGCTCCTCGATCGCCCCACGGACTGTCCCGACGGACAGGCCGAGCCCCACCAGCGTCTCGCGGTCGGCCTCGGGCAGCGCCTCGACGGTGCTCAGCCAGTCCCACACCGCCCGGCGAGCGTTGACCAGCGCGACGTCGACCTCCTCGAGCCGGTCGAGGTCCGAGCCGTCGCCGACGTCCACGCGGGCGAGCCACGGGCTGCGATCGGCGGCCTGCCAGGCGCGCGCCGCCTGCAGCGGCTCCTCGAGCACGGTCTGAAGCAGACGTGTCTCTTCGAACAGGTGCGCGAGTGCCGGCGTCAGGTGGTGCATGGTCGGCGCCGGCGGCTCGGACATCTCAGCCAGGGCTCGCAGCTCGCGGTCCAGGTTGACGTGCTGACGTCGCGCCTCCATCAACGCCCCGAGCGGGCGTCGCAGCGACACCCCGATCATCAGCACGAACGCGCAGTAGACGACGAGGACGAGCACGGACCCGTCACATGTGCTGCAGCACGCGGGCCTTCTGCTGCGCGAACTCCTCGTCGGTGAGCAACCCGGCGATCCGCAGCTCGTTCAACTTCTCGATGCGAGCGATGACCTCGTCGACCGCCGCGCCGCCGCGACCGGCCGCGGAGGCCTCCTGTCCCGAAGGACCTGTCCCCGAAGCCACCTGCCCCGGCTGCGTGCCCGGCGGGTAGACGCCCGGGTACGCGCCGGGCGGGTACGGGTAGCCGGGCTGCGGATAGCCGGGCTGCGGATAACCGGGCGGGTACTGGGCGTGGTTCGGCGGGTAGTAGGCCGGCGCGGGCGGCAACATGTTGACCACCACGGGCGCGCCGCTCAGCGCGTTCCCGCCGTTGTAGCGGCGGTTGAACTCGTCGCGGTCCATCAGCGCGAGGATGATGAACTCGAAGAACGCGATGATGGCCGGGATCAGCGTCCACGCGAACGCGAGGTAGACGATGCCCGCGCCGACCTGCCCGAGGTAGAACTTGTGCGCTCCCCAGCCGCCGAACAGCGGGAAGGCCAGGATCGACGCGATGTTCTTGTCCTTCATCCTTGCCCCTTCACCTCGCCCTCTTGGGCTTGCCGCTCCGCGAGCGTGGGTGACCCCAGCACCGCGTCCTGGTTGTCTGCCAAGGTGTACACCCACTCGCCGGTGTCGAGGCTGAGGTCCTCGACGACCTCGCCCTGTTCTTTCATGTGCACCAGCGTCGACACCAGCGCCACCTGCGTCCACTTGAGCTCACTCTTGATGCGCTCGAAGGTCGTGGGCCCCGCACCGCGCAGGATCGCCCGCACGCGGCGGCTGCGCTCGGCGATCAGCGACGGATCGACGTGGGCCGGCAACGCCGCCGGGCTCGCGGCGCCCGCCGAGCTCGACCGTTTGGCGAACCCCAGCACGGCCAGCCCCGCCCCCGCCGAGAACAGCAGGTTGGTCAGCACGAGGCCGAGCACCGAGAACGGGAACAACCCGAGAGTGATCGCCCCGAGCACCATGCACGCCGCCCCGCTGCCGAGCAGCACGTTCCACGGCGTCGACACGCTCCCCACGGTCCGCGTCGCTATCGCCACGGGCGCGACCTGCGGGGCGACCCCTGCTCCGGCCTGGACGATCTGGACCCGGCCGTGCTCGACGACCAGGTCGACCTTCTGCGCGGTCATGGATCGTACAGTAGCATCAAGCGATCAACCTGGGTCGTCATGGACGCTGGGGAGGCCGTTCTTGGCCTCCTCGGCGGCCGGCGTCTCGGCGGCCGGCGCGGCGTCGGCGTGCTCGTCGCCGTCCCCGTAGAGATCGAGGACCACGTCACCGGTCGGCAACGCCGCGGGCTCCGCGGTCTCGATCGGCTCGGTGCCGGCGATGAAGTACTCCTCCAGCACGTCCTCGGGCTTGGCGTCGGCCGGCGCCAGCAACCCGGTGCGGCGGTCGATCGTGCGCACCTGCACCGACGCCGGCGGCACGAACGGCAGCGGCGGATGGTCGGCCTCGGCCGCCTTCATCGCCGCGATCCAGATCGGCAGCGCCGCCTTGCCGCCGGTCTCGCCCTTGCCGATCTTCTTCGGCACGTCGAACCCGACCCACGCGACCGCGACGTGACGCGGCGTGTACCCCGCGTACCACGCGTCGCGGTGCTCGGCCGAGGTCCCGGTCTTGCCGGCCGACGGTCGACCCAGCGCGCGCGCGGCCTTCGCGGTGCCCTCCTCGACCACGCTCGTCATCATCGAGGTGAGGATGAAGACGATGTCGTCGCGCAGCGTTTGCTGCGGCGCGCGCTCGGGCGTCCACGCCGGCTCGCCAGGGATCTCGATCTTGCGGATCACCGCGGGCTCGAGCCGCGAACCGCCGCGCGCGAGCGTGAGGTAGCCGGACAGCACGTCCAGCGGGGTCAGCTCGCTGACCCCGAGCGCGAGCGCGAGGTTGCTCGCCAGCTCGCCGCGGATCCCGGCCGCCCGCGCGAAAGTGTGCGCGGCCTCGAAGCCGATCGCGTCGAGCAGCTTGATCGCGATCGTGTTGACCGAGTGCGTGAGCGCCACGCGCAGGCGGATGTCGCCGCGGTACTCGTCGGCCTCGAAGTTGGTCGGCCGCCACTTCTCGTAGATCTCGGGCGAGTCGTTGACGAGCGTCGCCGCGGTGTACTTCTCGGTCGCCAGCGCCGCGCCGTACACGAACGGCTTGAACGACGAGCCCGGCTGGCGCCTGGCCGCCGTCGCGCGGTTGAAGTCGCCGCGCTGGTAGTCCTCGCCGCCGACCATCGCCAGCACCTCGCCGGTGTCGACCGCGGCCACCAGCACCGCCGCCTGCGGACCCGAACCGATCTCGCCCTGCGCCGGTTGCTCGCCGGTCGGCAGCGTCAAGAGGCGCACCATCGCCACGCCGCCGGGCGGGAACTGCTCGTCGAGCGACAGCTTCGGGTCGTCGTAGCGCGAGCCCTCGCGCACCTTCACGAGCACGCGCGCGTCGCCGACCAGGACCACGAACGCGTCCGCCGGCGTGCTCGCGTCGCGCGGCTGGATCAGCCCCGGCAGCACCGCGCCGACGTGCAGCGGCACACGGCCCTTCTCGAGCACCCTCGGCTGCTGCTTCTCGGGCGTCGGCTTGATCTTGTGGCCGTAGCCCTGCCGGCGATCGAGCGCGACGAGCCCCTCCATGAGGCCCGCGTGGGCCGTCGCCTGCAGCTTCAGGTCGACGGTCGTGGTCACCGTCGCGCCCAGGCGATCGAGCCGCTCCTGGCCGTACATGGCGATGAGCTTCTCGCGGGCCGCGTCGACGAACTCCTGCGCGCCCGGGACGACCACCGCGTCCTGCGTCTGCGGGCTCAGCTCGAGCGGCCCCTGGATGAACTTGTCGGCCTCGACCGGCTGGACCCACCCGTGCCGCACCATCTGCTGCAGCACGTACACCTGGCGCTCCTTCGAGCGCTGCGGGTCCTTCAGCGGCGACGACTTCCCGGGCGCCTTCGGCAGCGAGGCGAGCAGCGCCGCCTGGCCGATGTTGATGTCGCGGACGCTCTTGCCGAAGTAGAACCGGCTGGCCTCCTCGATGCCGTAGCGGCCGTGGCCGAAGTAGATCTCGTTGAGGTACAGCTCGAGGATCTCGCGCTTGCTCAGCGCGCGCTCGAGCCGTCGCGCGAGCAGGATCTCCTGGATCTTGCGCTCGAAGGTCCGCTCCGGCGACAGCAGGAAATTTTTGACGACCTGCTGCGTGATCGTCGACGCGCCCTGGCGGATCTCGCCGGCCTCGATGTTGCTCAGCATGGCGCGCACCATGCCGAGGTAGTCCATGCCCTCGTGGTTGTAGAAATCGGCGTCCTCGGCGGCGAGGAACGCGTTCTCCACGTGCGCCGGGATGTCCTCGTAGCCGACCAGAGTGCGCCGCTCGCTGAAGATCTCGCCGATCACCACGCCGTCGCGCGCGACGATCCGCGTCACCTGCGGCGGCCGGTAGTCGCGGATCGCGGCGACGTCGATGCCCTCGATCCCGCGGCCGTAGTACCAGAACACGCCGGCCACCGTACCTGCCCCGAGGACCATGCCGGTCCCCGCCAGGCCGAGGCACCACAGCGCGACCTTCCGCAGGCGCGAGCTCCTGGGCCGCGGCGCCTCGCTCACGACACGAACCTCCCGCTGCACCTGTGCTGAAACCTGAACATGGGACCCGGGGCCTGTCCAAGCACGACGCCCGCCACCCTGTCAATCACCCGGCGTCCCGGGGTCTGCGACGCCCGGCTCCGCCCCCCGGCGTCGACCCCGCCTCCGGGTCGGCGCCCGGCGCCCCGGCCCGGCGCAGGCAAGTGCATGTCTGAAAAATCATGTTCGATAGGACAGGTCATGATCACCAGCCGAACTTGCCCGCGACCCCGAGGAGCATCAGGCCGCCGCCGCCGACGAACCCGCCGGCGGGCTGCCGCGCCGTCGCCGGCTCCATCGGCGCGCGGCGGACCTGGTACTGGAAGCCGGCCTGGGCGAACACGTCGAGCCAGCGCAGCACCGGGACGTTGAGGTCGAAGCGCGCCAGGCTGCCCGCCGGGTCGATGATGTCGAAGCCCAGCTTCCCGCGGTGCGCGTGCAACAGCGACAGCTGCACCACCTCGAGATCGATGCCGAGCCGGGTCTCCCAGGTGTGCCCGAGCGGACCGGGCCGATAGCGATAGCCGGTCTCGAAGAACGCGCCGTCGTCGTGGGCGAAGCGGATCCCGCCGTACCCGCCGACGCCGGCGAGGTTGTTCTGCAGCACGAAGCTGTACTTGGGCAGCGCGGTGGTCCCGAAGTCGGGCGGCAGGTCGCCCGGGTAGGCCACGAACTGCGCCTGCATGCGCTGCATCGTGTAGAAGACGTCGAAGTAGGTCGGGTCGTAGCCGCGATCGCCGACGGTGAGCTCGGCGACGACGCCGAGGCGCGCGCGCCGGCGCCGACCGAGGATGAATTCGGTGTCGAGGCCGAGGTGCATGCCCTTGCCGAGCCCGGGCATGAGGTTGAGGTCGAGGTACGGCGTGACGAGGAAGCGCCAGCGATCGGTCCACCGGTAGCTGAGGTCGACGCCCATCGCCATCGCCCCCAGCGAGCCGGAGGTCTGCAGCCGGTTCTTGTTGTCGACGGCCAGCGCGTCGGCGCGACCGTCCCACGCGACGAGGGTGCGTGGCGCGTACGGATCGCCGAACACCGAGAACCCGAGCGCGGCCCCGGCCCAGTCGGCGGCGATCCGCGTGCCGAAGATCTGCTGCCCGGCGAGGTCGCCGGCCACGAACGCGATCTCGGCGCCCGCGGGGTGCTCGAGCAGGAGCCCCTCGATGCGCGCGTCGAGGTCGACCCCGCTGCGCCGGCGATCGAGATCGAGGCTGTTGGCGTAGCCGCGGACCAGGCTGCCGTGCCCGACCTGGACGCGCTGCAGATCGCCGACGCGCAGGTCGATCAGCACCCGCCCCTCGCGCCCGAACACGTAGTCGCCGCTGTACTGCAGCCGCTGCAGGATCGCCAGGTAGTCGCCGGCCTCGTCCCACTCGGTGTTGCGCACCACCGGACCCTGCTCGGGCTGACGGTCGTACATGCGCAGGCGGATCGGCGCGCCGAGGCGCAGCTGCACCGGCGCGATGTCGCGGAGGTCGAGGCCGAACGACGGCTCGGCGCTGAAGATCGGGTCCTCGGCGACGAAGCCGAAGCCGGCGCCGAAGCGGATGTCGCCGTGGACCTTGCGCACCTGGTACTCCGGCGGGCGCGGGCTGGCGTCGGCCTCGATCAGCACCTCCTGGGCCGACGCGTCGGCTGCCCGAAAGGACATGCCCGCAAAGACAGCCAACCCGAACGCGCGACGGATCACGGCTGCCGCCTCGCCTTGCGCCCGGAGTCGCCCTCGTCCAGCCCGCCGATGACTTCGAGCGTGGCGTCTTCGAAGCCGGCCTTCGGCGGGCGCTGCTTCGGCCGTCCGCCGGTCGCGTCGGCCAGCGGCTCGGCGTCGATCGACAGATCGACGATGTCCGGGCCGTCGTCGAGCAGGCCGGTCAGCGAGCGCTGCTGCGACGACGCGGTCAGCAGCCGCTCGACTTCGGCGAGGCACTCGCGCCTGCTCGTCAGATCGGTCGCGTCGAACACCACACCCTCGTCCTTCCACTGCTCGAACGTCTCGGGGTCGAGTCGACCGCGCGAGTGCATGATCGCCAGCAATCGCTTGAGCTTGGCCTGAAACGCCGGCGACGGCGCCCCCTCGCAGTAGTGGACGTGGCGGCGCACCGGGCTCGGGAGCATCAACGCGAGGTAGGCGGCCTCGGGCGGCGTGAGATCGGCCGGCGCCTTGGCGAAGTAGTGCGAGGCCGCGCGCGTGATGCCGTACACCCCGGGCCCGAACTCGATCACGTTCAGGTACAGCTCCATGATCCGCTGCTTGCTCAGCGACTGCTCGACGTACCAGGTCAGGACGACCTCCTGCAGCTTGCGCGACAGCGTGCGCTCGTGGCTGAGCAGCACGTTCTTGACCATCTGCATGGTGATCGTCGACGCGCCGAGGCGGACCTTGCCGGCCTCGAGGTTGCTGCGCAGCGCGGCGCGGAACTGCGAGGTGATGAAGCCCTTGTGCTTCCAGAACCCGCCGTCCTCGGTCGTCATCACCGCGGCCAGCACGTAGGGCGAGATCTGGTCGAGCGGGGTGTAGTCGGTCGAGCCCTCGCTGACGTCGACGGAGCGCTCGGAGCCGTCGCGCATCAGCACCCGGTGCACCAGCGGACCGTTCAGCCGCGCGGCCGACACCAGCTCCGGGACCTTGACCGGCTTGCAGGTCTCGGGCTTGAGCTTGGCCGACAGCACCAGCGCGTCGAGGTCGCGGAAGTCGACGTCGGCGCTGATCTCGAACTCGAAGTCGCCCTTGAGCTCGAAGCCCTGCAGGCTGGGGACGAGCTCGGCCGGGATCGCGCTCAGGAACTCCTGGCAGCGCACCTTCGGCATCGTCAGCTCGGCGCGGTAGTGCCGGGCCGTCGGATCGTCGGCGTGGACGAACTCGCCGGACAGCGCGAGCTTGACCGGCCCGCGCTGCAGCGTCGCCTGCTCGATCTTCACGATCCGCGAGCGCGGATCGACGTCGGCGGTCAGCGCCAGCGAGAACCCGAGGTCGCGGACGGGCTGGCGCGCGAGCAACGGGTGGTCGACGTTGATGCCGGCGATCGCCAGATCGCCGACGAGGCTGGCCTTGCCGTCGGCGAACGCGACCTTGAGCTCGCCGCCGATGGTCGCCGACTCCGACTCGATCACGGGCAAGCGCGCGAGCACGTCGGGGACGCGGCCGAGCTTGAACGCGTCCATGTTGAGGTCGACGGTGCCGTCGCTGAGATCGCGGGCGACGTCGCCCCTGAGCGCCCACAACGGCGCCGACGCGTCGCGCTCGACGTCGCCGGTGATCTCGTCGGAGAAGCCGCCGGCGAGGTCGACCAGCACCCGGCTGGCCGCGGCGTCGGCGAGCGTGACGGTCCCGCGGATCTCGGCGACCGCGATCTGCGGCGTGATCGCCGTGGCCGCGCGATCGACCGCGACGGTCAGCGGGAACGCGGCCTCCAGACCTGTCCCTTGCGACAGGTCGATCGTCGTCGCCAGCTCGGCGGCCCGCAGCGTCCGCTCGCCGATCGACGCCTCGACCTCCGCGAGCTTGAGCGCGGCTGTCCGCTCGGACAGCCGCGCCTCGGTCGTCGCCACCCCGCGGAGGGACACCGGCCGGCCGCCGAGCTCGTCGCGGAGCTCGACCTGCAGGCCCTTGAGGCTGGCCTGCGGCGGCACGAGCTTGAAGCGGGCCTCACCGCCGTCGCGGGGCGCCGAGAGGCGAGCGCGGAGGTCTCGCGCGTAGTCGCGGAGCGCCCCGCCCTCGCCCGTCAAGCGCCCGCCCGTCGCGTTCACGCGATCGACGACGACGCGACCGGACCACAGCTCGTCGCGGATGATCGCCACGTCGATGCGATCGACGGTGAGCGACGAGCCATCGGCGAACGCGAGCTCCACGCCCTCGACCACCACGCTGTCGAAGTCGACCACGTCGAACCGCGAGATCGTGACCGGCACCCCGGCGATCCGCTGGATCCGCTCGAGTGCCAGCTCGTGGGCCCAGGCATCGCCCCAGCGGGGGAACGTGACGACCGCGCCGGCGAGCCCGAGCAGCACCAGCGAGCCGACGATGCCGCCGACGAGCGCGACGCGGCGCCAGCGAGGCCTCGGGCTCTTCGTGGGCTCAGGGGGAGTCATGGCCGAACGCGCAGGGGCGGCGAAAAGGCGGCTCAGAGTACCGCCCGCTGGCGCTCCGAGCAAACGAGCGGACGCCGCGGAGCGCGGTGACGCCCCGCGGTCGGAGGCGGCCTCGCGCGATCACGCGGCGTCGGGCGCTTCAGCTCGGCTGCTTACCACACTGGATGGCGAAGAAGATCTTGCCTTCGAGGTGGCGCACGCCGCCGACCAGGAGCAGGCCGTTGTCGTCGATCGCGTAGTCGGTGTCGACGAGCGGCGCGTCGCGTCCGGGAGCGAGCAGGTTGGCGTGCAGCTTCAGCTTGCTGTTGGCCTCGCCGAGGAGGCTGAGCTTGAGCTGGAACCCGGACTTGAGCGCCGCCAGCCCGGGCTTGTCGATGGCGAGGCGCAGCGACTTGGTCTCGAGCAAGCGGAATCCCTTGAACGCCGCGAACTGGTCGTCTCGCAGCTGCTCCTCGAGGAACTTGAGATCCGCGGGGATCGTGCCGTCACCGTCCTTCTGGACCAGGACCGCGGTGACCTTGCAGGCGACGGCCTGGACCTCGGCGGCGTGCGCCACGCCCGGCACGAGGTACGCGCTCCCGACAACGCCGGGGAGCAGGACAGCAACGACGGTCGTGGCCAACAGCCGCTTCGTGGTCGAGGTGTACATCATAAGGAACGCTCACTGCTGCTAGGGTCGTCGTCGGAGATCCAGATCACGGTCGTCGTGTTGCGCTTGCCCTCGATCTCGCTGATGCGCCCCGACTTGACGCCCCAATCGATCCGTTGAATGTGGGCAGGGCCACCGTTGGGCGCGGGCAGCACCACGTCGGTCTCTTCGGCCGCGGGCCTTGAGCTGTCCGCAAGGACAGGTTGCTCGGGCGTCGGCTTCGACGCCACGACCGGCGCGGTATTCGTCGGCGTCTCGACAGCGCCGCGGCCGCCCCACAACACCGCGACCAGGCCCGCCACCGCCGCCGCCGACGCCACCGGAACGAACACGGGGCGCAACGCGCCGCGCAGGCGCGTCCACAGCGAAGGCGCGGGTTCCGGCGCCTTCTGCAAACGGAGATCTCGGTCGAGGGTGCGCTCGATCTCGTCCCAGATCTGTTCGAAGCGCGCCTCCGGCACCTTGGCCGCCTCGGCCTCGAAGCCGGCGACCATCGCGCCCTGGAGCGCCTTCAACCCGGCGACGTAAGCGCTGGCCTCCGGGTTGGTCGTGAGCAGCCGCTCGACCTCCGCGCGCTCGGGCGGTGAAAGCTCGCCGTCGAGGAAGGCGTGTAGCTGCTGCAGCGTTTGCTGCTGGAGTGGCTGCGGGTCGGAGTGCGGCTCGGTCATGGCAGCATGGCCTGTGGTGCTGGGACGCGTTCCGCGTCGGAATCTTCATCGGCTCCGCCGGTCGGGCCGCTCGGCACGTAGCCCAGCCGCTCGGTCAGGAGCCGCTGCATGTTGCGCCGGGCGTGGAAGAGGCGGCTCATGATCGTGCCCTTCGAGCAGCCCATCGTGCGCGCCATCTCTTCGTAGGACATGCCCTGGAGCTCACGCATCACGATCACGGCGCGGTGCTTGTCGCTGAGGTGCTGGAGCCCGTCCTGCACGGCCTCCAGGATCTCGCGGCGCTGGACCAGGCTGGCGGGATCGCCGAGGCCCGACGGCGGTACGAACGCAGTGTCACCGTCGTCGTCGTGACGCAACCCGTCGTCGAACTCGAGCTCCTTGTGGCGGCGGTTCTTGCGGATGTGATCGATGCAGAGGTTGGTGACGATCCGGTACAGCCACGTGTAAAAGCTCGAGTTGCCCTCGAAATTGTGGAGGTAGCGGTGGACCTTGATGAAGCTCTCCTGCACGACGTCGAGCGCGTCTTCCGGGTTGCGCAAGAACCCGTAGGCGATCGAATAGACCTTGCGCTGGTAGCGCTGCGTCAGGAGGCGGAAGGCTTGCCGGTCGCCCTGGCGACACGCTTCGACCAGTGCTTGGTCGTCGGCTTCTGGAGGAACCACGTGAGCGTCCTTCTACGGGCGCGCGGCCGCCCTATTCAGGGCGCGGCGAGCGCGCGGGGGAGTTGCCGGAGTGCCTCGCGGATCCGGACCGTGACGAAGTGGTTTAAGGGGGATATACCGAAGAGCGACCGACGCTCCCGCCGGCCCTCATGAACGTCCGTCCCCCGTCTCTGCTCGAGTTTCTGGCAGCCGTTCGCCGGGTCGTGCGTCGGCGGGAGCTCGCGGCCGCGGCGCTCCACGCTGCTGCGGCCCTGCTCGCCCTCGCCGTGATCGCGGCCGGGCTCGCCGGCTGGACCCTGCGTGGCGACCTCGCCGCCGCCGGCTGGCTCGCCGGCGCCGTCGTCACGCTGCTGGCCCTGTTCGGACGAGCGTGGCGTCGGATCCTCGCACTGACTGGGACTCCCCATCGGACGGCGCTTACCATAGCCCAATTCCGCGGGCCGCTCACGCGCCGGCCGCGCGAGGCCTCACCTTTTCTGCGCTCGGATACCTCGCTGCGCCGCGAGATCCTCGGCGCGACCGAGCTCCTGCTCGCCGGGCCCGGAGGCCACCCGGGCTCGCAGGATCTCGCGGCCGCGTACGTGCGCCAGGTCGAATGGTCGCTGACCGAGGCCCGGCCCGAACTCGCGGCGCCGCCCGCCAACATCCGCGTCCCCGCGCTCGCCACCGCGCTCCTGGCCCTCCTCGGCGCCGTGCTGGCGGGCTACCCCGAGTTCGCGCACGGGCTCGAGCTGTGGCTCGACGCGGAGGACGGCCGCCCGCCCGCGCCGCCCGAGCCGGTCTGGTCCGCGCTCAGCCTGACCCTCCGCTACCCCGAGTACAGCGGGAGGTTGCCGCGGCAGCTCATCAACCCGAGCGGCGCCGTGCGTGCGCTCGCCGGCACCGAGACCGAGATCGAGCTAGAGGCGCGTCGGCCGGCCACCGCCGTGCACGTGATCCTCACCTACGATCAAGGCGCGCTGTCGCAGTCACCGCCGCCCGAGCGCATCGACCTGTCGCAAGGGACAGACGGCAAGTGGCGCGGCAGCTTCGTCGTGCGGGCCGCGGGCAGCTGGCACGTCGTCGTCACCCCGGAAGACGGCGACGATCCGGTCCGCTCCGCACCGGCGCCGCTCGAGATCGAGGCCGACGAGCCGCCCGAGATCGAGCTGCTGCCCCTGCCTCGCTCGCAGAGCGCGCCGAGTGAGCTCGACAGCGTCGAGCTGCGCTTCAAGGCGCGCGACGACTTCGGCATCGCCAGCGCGGTGCTGGTGTTCGAGGGCGAGGACAAGCAGCCCGTCCGCCTCGACGCCGGCGCCCCGCCGCCGCGCGCGCGCACCTGGCAGCACCGCTACGCCTGGGATCTGTCGTCGCTGCCGATCGAGGATCGCGGGCGGATCACCTACTGGATCGAGGTCCGCGACAACGACCCCGGCCTCGGCCTCGCGCCGCTCGCCGACCCGCCGGGCAAGGTCGCGCGCTCGGCCAGGATGTCGCTGACGATCCGCGATCAGGAGACCGAGCACGCCGAGAACCTCGCCAGCCTCGCGGCGCTGCGCGACACCGCCGTCGATCTGCTGGCGCGGCGCATGCTGACCGAAGAGCCAGGTCTGATCCGCGCCGACGATGCGACCGGCGCGGTCGACGTCGAGCCGGCGCGTCGGATCGGCGGCATGCGCGAGCTGCTGGCCGCTTCGAGCGGCCTGCTCGCGGCCATCAGCGCCGCGATCGACGCCCTGTCGGTCGACACGCTGGCCCCGCCGCGCGACGTCGCCGTCCTGGTCGGCGTGCACAAGCGGCTGATGGAGCTGCACCGCCGCGAGTCGGCCGAGCACGAGGAGCTCCCGCCCGGCGCCGAGGACGAGCGCCCCGACGTGGCCGCGCGCACCGTCGGCAAGCTCGTCGCCACCAACCGGCTGCAGCTCGCGCAGCTCGAGGACGAGGTCATCCGCCTCGACGACCTGGTCGACAACGAGCTGCTGGCGCAGATCGAGCAGCTGGTCGCGCGCCTGCAGACCTCGCAGCAGAAGCTGGTCGATCTGCTCGAGCGACTCAAGGCCGGCGACGAGAGCGTGCGCGGCGAGGTCGATCAATTGCAGCAGCGGATCCGCGAGGACCTGCGGCGGCTGTCCGAGGCGCGGGCCAAGCTCGACAAGGAGCTCGGCCAGGAATTCCTCAACACCGACGCGTTCGAGGCGATGGCCGAGCAGCTGCGGCAGCAGGACGTCGGCGAGCAGCTGCGCCAGGGCGACGTCGACGGCGCGCTCGATCGGGCCCGCAACGTCCTCGACGAGCTCCGCAAGCTCCGCAGCGGCGTCCAGGACCGCATGGCCTCGGGGCCAGCTGCGGCGATGACCCCCGAGGAGCGGGCCCGTATGGAGCTGATGCGGGAGATCAGCCGGATTCAGGACGAGGAGACCGGCCTCCGCAGCGAGAGCCGCGCGCTGCACGAGCAGTGGCGCAAGCTGGCCCAGACCCGCGCGCTCGATCAGAACACCGCGCAGCAGGCCGCCAAGCAGGCCGCGGCGATCGGCAAGGCGCTCGACGGGGTCAACGACGCGCGCCTCGGTCGCGACGGCCGGCGGGCCCTGGAGGACGCGCGCGAGCAGCTGCAGCGCGTCGCCGCCGAGGCCCAGGCCGCCGAACCCAGGGCGCTCGCCGCCGCCGAGGCCGCCCGCGCCGCCGCCCAGGCGCTCGAGCGCGCGGTCGCAGGTTCTGGAGACGACTCGCAGGAGCGGCGCCAGCTCGGGCCGCTGCGCGAGCGCGGCGACGCCCTGCGCAAGCTGCTCGAGGCCCAGCTCCCGGCCCCGACGGAGGGCCTCGACGAGGCCGCACAGGCCCGCTTCGACGCCCTCGCGCAGAAGCAGCAGGGCCTGCGCGGGCGGGCCGAGCAGGTGCTCGACAGCCCGAACGCGCGGCACCTCCCCGACCCCGGCAAGCAGGCGATGCGCGGCGCGGTCTCGGAGATGGAGGCCAGCAGCGATGCGCTCGGCCAGCGTCGCGGCGGGCCGGCGCTCGAGCGGCAAGGCGGCGCGCTCGGCGGCCTCCAGCGCGCGCTCGACAGCCTGCGCGACAGCTCGTCCGCCCCGCAGAGCGCTCCCTCCGCCGAGGAGGTGTCGACGGAGACCGAGCGCGACCGCTCGCTGCGCGACGAACTGATGGAGGCGATGAAGGAGCGGGCGCCCGAGGGCTTCCGCGGCTCCGTCGAGCGCTATTACGAGGAACTCCTGCGATGACCCCCCGCCCCTCCGCCTGGCGCTGCGCCGCCCTCGCCCTCGCCCTCGCCGGCTGCGGCTCGCGCGCCGCCCCCGCCGGTCCGAACAAACATGTCGCCAGCGCCAGGTCCGATGCGCCAGGCTCGATCGACCCTGTCCTCCTCGCCAGGGTGCAAACGACAGGTCCGATCGGTCATGTCGCTACGGCCTCGATCCTGGCCGCGCCGGTCGACGCCGACGTGTGGTCCGACCTCGCGGAGCGCTTCGATCAGGCGATCAACGCCTGGGACCTCGCCGACGCGGCCGAGGTGGTGGCGGCGATGCCGGCCGGCTCGGCGCGCGACGTCAAGGCGGGCGTGCTGGCGTTCCACCGCGCCACCTACCCCGAGGCCGAGGCGCTGTTGGCCGGCGCGGTCGCGTCGGGGCAGCTGCCGCCGGCGGGCGCGCTGCGCGAGGAGGCGCAGCACTACCTCGAGCTCGCCCGCGGGGCTCAGCGCGCGCTCGGACCGGCCACCCGGCTCACCAGCCCCGACGGACAGGTCGAGGTCGTGTTCAGCAACGCCAAGGACGAGCTGATCGCGCCGTACCTGTTCGCGGCGATGGCAGAGGCCCGCCAGGCGCTCGGCGCCGACCTCGGCATCGAGCCCGATCACCCGGTCCGCTTCGAGATCCTCGACGACGCCGTCAAGCTGGCGCTGGTCTCGCCGCTGACGCGTGAGAACGTCTACACCACCGGCACCGTCGGCATCACCAAGTACCGGCGGATCGTCATGGTCTCGCCGCGGGTGATGCTCTACGGCTACGGCTGGATCGACACCGCCGTGCACGAGTACGTGCACTACCTCGTCACCCTCAAGACCCGCAACCGCGCGCCGGTGTGGCTGCAGGAGGGTCTGGCCAAGCTGCTCGAGACGCGCTGGCGCAGCCCCGACCCGCTGCCGCTCGAGCCGCCCGCGCGCAAGCTGCTGGCCAAGGCGCTGGCGGCCGACGACCTCGTCACGTTCGCCGAGATGTACCCGTCGCTGGCGATGTTGCCGTCGCAGGAGCGGGCCGCCCTCGCCTACGCGCAGGTCCAGACCATGCTCGGCGTGCTCCGCGAGGAGCGCGGCGGCGCCGGCATCGACGAGCTGCTGCGCCGGGTCGCCGCGGGCGAGGACGCCGAGGCTGCGCTGGCGACCGCGTGGGGCGACACGTTCGAGCGGTTCGACGCCCACTGGCGCGACGTGATGAAGAAGCGCGCCGCGGGCAAGCCGGGCGGCGCGCTGCGCAAGCTGCAGTTCCTCGCGCCGGAGCAGCAGGCCGCGGCCGAGGCGGGCGAAGATCTCTCGCTGCTCGGCGACGTGTTCTCGCATCTCGGCGGCGGCGCGGCGCGTCAGCACGCGCGCCTCGGCGTGCTGCTCACGCTGCGCGGCCACCTCGGCCCCGCGGCCAGGCAGTACGAGAAGGCGCGGGCCGCCGACGCGCGCGTGCGCGACGACCCCAAGCTCGCGCGGCGCCTCGGTGAGCTCTACCTGCAGCTCGGCAAGCCCGCGCGCGCCGTGCCGCTGCTGCGCCGCGCTGGCGAGGACGACCCCGAGCAGCCCAACCTCGCCGCCGCCGAGGGTCGCGCGCTGCGACTGGTCGGCGACCTCGCGGGGGCTCGCGTCGCCCTCGCACGGGCGCTGCGCGTCAACCCGTTCATCCCGGCGCTGCACTGCGACCTCGCGCAGGTCGCGACCGATCCGACCGAGCAGCAGCGCGAACAGGGCCTCTGCCGCGAGTGACAATCGACAGCCGCGCGAGCCGTCGACGACTGCGCAGTGCAGCCGCACGAGCCGCATTCTCAACCTGGTCTTCGGGCCAGATCGAGGCCCGCTCAAAACCGCGCCCGCTCGGGCAAGCGGCCGCAATCCGGGCGGAATCAGCCCGCCCCGCGCGAAAGAAGCTCTTGCAGAAAACTCGATATTCCTCAATAGCTATCGGGTACGAAGATCGCTTCGGCGTGATACTCATGAGGGTGCACCCGCTCCGCCACGGAGGGTTTCCATGTTGACGCTAACCAGAAAAGTCGGGCAGAAGATCCGGATCGGGGACAACATCGAGATCGTTGTCCGAGAGATCCGCGGGCGTCAGGTTCGCCTGGGGATCTCGGCCCCGCAAGGTCTCCCCGTGTACCGCGAGGAGCTCTATCAGCAGATCGCCCAGGAAGGCGCCAAGGGCTCGCTGGCCGCCGCCCAGGAGCCGCAAGACGGCGAGGAGTGAGCCGGTCGGCGCCGCGCCGATCTGTACCTTGAATCAGGTCCCGAAGGACAGCAGCAGCTCGCCGACGCCAGGCTCGAGCCGCTGCGCCGACGCCGGGCCGCTCGTTCGACCTGCCCTTTGAATCAGGTCTCGAAGGACAGCAGCGTCCACTCGCCGCCGAGTTGAGTCGCGTGCACCACCCGGATCGCGCCCAGCCAGTCCGCGGCGCGCTCGCTGGCGGCGACGCCCAGCACGATCCGTCGCGCGCCCGCCGGCGAGGTCGCCTGCGTCTCGACGAGCACGCGCCGGCCCTCCTCGACCCGCCGCAGCAACCACGGCAGCCACGGGCTCGGGTCCTCGAGCGTCACCACCAACGCGGCGCCGTCGGGCAGCGCGGCGCACTCGGCGTGGACGCGCTCGGGCACGTCGCGCTCGCCGATGGTCCGCAGCGGCCAGCCGAGCGCCCGCGCCAGCGCCTCCGCCCCGCCGCTCGCGCGGTGCAGGAAGGCCATCGTGCCGCTCGGGATCGCCAGCGCCATCGTGTCGAGGTCCTCGCGGCGACCGACGTCCCGCCCGGGCGGTTGCGGCGGCGCGCGGCGCCGCGGCGACTCGACGCGGCCGTTCCAGCCGGTGCCGGCGACCCGACGCGGCCAGCCGACCCGCGGCTCGGCCTCGATCGTGATCGGGCGCAGCGCGGCCAGGCGCACCCCGGCGCGCTCCTCGAGCGCGTCGTCGTCGATCTGGATCTCGATGTCGATGTCGGCCGGTCCGCTCGGGTGGCGCCGCGGCGCCCGCGGGACGTCGGCCGGCACCTCGGGCTCGTCGAGCGCGATCGGGACGCTGTCGCCCGGCTCGAACCCGTCGGCGCCGGGACGCGCGCGCACCGAGGTCATCTCGCGGGCGGTCTCTCCGACCAGGTGCCACATCACCTGATCGACGACCAGGTCGAATTTGACCGGCTCGCCGAGCGCGAGATCGGCCTGCTGCTCGCACGACAGCACCTCGACCAGCGCGTCGAACACCACCTCGCCGGACAGCGCCTCGCCGAGCGTCGCCCCGCCCTGCGTGTGCATCAGGCGCAGCGGCTGATCGGTCTCGATCACGACCTCGCCCGGGCGGCTGGTGGCCGCCTCGGCGAGCAGGCTGGAGAGCAGGCCCACGGGCGAACCATAACAAATGCGCGCGTTCGCCAGGAGCCCGGGCGACGGCGGTCCGTCGGCCCGGCGTTCGCCGCCCCCGCCGGCGGCCGCCCCGCGACCTCCGAGGGGCTCCGGGGGCGTCACGGGCCCCGAACCGTGATCCGTCCGCAGCCCCCGCGGTCAGCCGGCGCGACGGGCTTGCGACTGCGGCTGGAGGAAGTGGCGCATTCCGGCGACGCTGCGGGTGTAGCCGAGGCCCGACATCTTCCAGCCGACCCAGGGTCCGCCGGCGGCGGTCGACAGCCCGCGGTTGACCCCGACCATGCCGGCCTCGATGCGGTCGGCGACCGCGTCGAGCTGCGGCCCCGGCGGCCCCCACACGCTGGCGCCGAGCCCGTAGCGGGTGTCGTTGGCCAGCGCGACCGCCTCGTCGACGTCGCGGGCGACCTGGATGGCCACCACCGGGCCGAACGTCTCGTCGCGCACCAGCGTCATCTCGGGCTTGAGGTCGGTGACGACGGTGGGCGTGAGGTAGTAGCCGGGCCCCTGCGCCTGGCCCTCGACCACGAAGGTCGCCCCGTGGCGGCGGGCGTCGGCCAGCTGCTCGAGCACCAGGTCGCGCTGGCGGGCGCTGGCCATCGGCCCGAACGAGGTCGCCTCGTCGCGGGGATCGCCCGGCTTCACCGCCCGCACCAGATCGGCGACGCGGCGGGTGAACTCGTCAGCGACGTCGGCGTGGACGATGATGCGCTCGACGCTGACGCACACCTGCCCGGCGTTGCGCAGCGCCTCGTCGGCGGCGTGGCGGGCCGCGGCCTGGAGATCGGCGCCGGGCAGCACGAGCATCGGGTCCTTGCCGCCGAGCTCGAGCACCAGCCGCTTCATCGACGCCGCCGCCGTGCGCATGATCGCCTGGCCGGTGGCGATCGAGCCGGTGAACGCGATCATGTCGACGTCGCTCGCGACCAGCGCGGCCCCGACGTCACCTGCCCCCTGGACCAGGCCGACCAGTCCCTCGGGCAATGTCTCGGAGTACAGGCGGTGGAGCAGCGCGCCGGTGTGCGGCGTGAACTCCGACGGCTTGAACACCGCCGCGTTGCCGGTGAGCAGCGCCGACAGCAGCAGGTTGCTCGGCGTGGCCACCGGGTAATTCCACGGGGCGATCACCCCCACCACCCCGAGCGGACGCCAGCGCACGCGCATGGCGATGCCGTTCTCGACCCCCTCGTCGTCGGCGAGCGCCTGATCCGCGGCGGTGATGAACGACTCGACGCGGGCGGCGATGCTGCGCGCCTCGGCCCGGGCCTCGCGGATCGGCTTGCCCATCTCGTCGCAGATCGATCGCGCGAGCGCGTCGGCCTGGGCGCCGATCGCCTGCGCGACGGCCCGGATCTTCTGCGCCCGCTCCCCTGCCGGCGTCGCCGCCCACGCGCGCTGGGCCGTGCGGGCGCGGGCGACGACCTCGCGGACCGCGTCGGGCGTGGTGCAGTCGACCGGATCGAGCGGCTGGCCGGTGGCCGGATTGTGCGGGACGAGGCGCTCCGGGGACATCGACGTAACTATAGCCGTCGCCCGCCGCGCTACACTTGTCGCCCGTTGCCTGAAGTCTTCACCGAGCTCTGGTTCATCCAGCTCGCGACCGTCGCCTACGTGATCGGCATCACGGCGCTGGTGCTGCTGGAGCGACGGCGTCCGAGCGCCGCGCTCGCGTGGTTGCTCGCGCTGATCTTCCTCCCGCTGCTCGGGCTGTGCCTCTACTTCTTGCTCGGACGCGCGGGCGTGCGGCGGCGCCGGCGGCTGCGAGCGCGCCGCAGCGTCAACCCGACCGAGGTCACGCGCGGGCTCTTGCCGCTCGAGACGCCGCTGGAGGAGCTCGATCAGCCGCTGCGCGGGCTCGTCGCGCTGGCGCTCAACAGCTCGGCCGCGCCGCTGCGGCGGGCCGACGCGGTCGACCTGCTGGCCGATCCGGCGCAGGCGTTCGCGGCGATGGAGGCCGCGATCGAGCGCGCCACCCGGCAGATCCACATCGCCTCGTACATTTGGCGCGACGACGACACCGGGCGGCGCTGGATCGACCTCCTGTGCGAGCGCGCGCGCGCCGGGGTCGAGGTGCGGCTCCTCTACGACGAGTTCGGCTGCCTCGGCACCCCGCGCGAGCTGTTCGATCGCCTGACCGTCGCCGGCGGCCAGGTGCTCACGTTCGGCGCGGTGCGCCTGCGCTACCGCCCGCTCATGATCAACTTCCGCAACCACCGCAAGATCGTCATCGTCGACGGCGACCTCGGCTTCACCGGCGGCCTCAACGTCGGCGACGAGTACCTCGGCCGCGGGCTCGGGGCGCGCCCGTGGTCCGACTTGCAGGTGCGGATCACCGGCGACGCGGTGCTCGGCCTGCAGGCCATCTTCCTCGAGGACTGGCTGGCCGCGCACTCCGACGACCACGCCGAGGACCCCGCGTTCGCGCGCCAGCTCGCCGACCTGCTGGCGCGCCCGCCGGCGCACTCGTGCGGGCCGATGCTGCAGATCGTCCCGAGCGGCCCCGACCTGCCGTTCATCGACGCGATCGCGGCCCAGTTCACCGCCGCGATCGCCTCGGCGCAGGACCGCTGCTGGATCGCCACGCCCTACTTCGTGCCCGACGAGCCGCTCACGCTGGCGCTCAAGACCGCCGCGCTGCGCGGCTGCGACCTGCGCCTGCTCGTGCCGCTGGCCCGCAACAACGACTCCGGCCTGGTCAGCCTCGCCGCCGCCAGCTACTACGACGAGCTGCTGGCCGCCGGCTGCCGGATCTACGAGTACCTGCCCGGCATGCTGCACGCCAAGTACCTGCTGGTCGACGATCGCGTGGCCGCGATCGGCTCCGCCAACATGGACGTGCGCAGCTTCTACCTCAACTACGAGGTCACCGCGCTGTTCTACGACCGCCGCGTCACGCTCGACCTCGCCGAGGTGTTCACCCGCGAGCTGGCCAGGGCGCTCGAGGTCCGGCCCGAGGCGCGGCGCCAGCTGTCGCTGCCGCGGCGCCTCGGCGAGGGCTTCGCCCGCCTGCTGTCGCCGCTGCTGTGAGGCGTGCTCGTTCGGACATGCCCGCCGGGACAGGCTCTTTCGAGCATGCCCTCATGGACATGTCCCTCAGTCCGGCGCCTCGACCCCCAGCTCGCGCATGTGCTTCTCCAGCTCGGCGCGCAGCTTGTCGGGGGTCATGCCGAGCTTCTCGGCCGCGCCGTCGAGCGAGTACGTGAACTCGCCGATCTTGACCCTGGCGCTGGGGCCGACGCCGATCTTGCCGTTCTTGAGCACGGGCGACGGGTCCTCGACGCCGATGTACACGTCGCGCTCGGTCAGCGACGGGAACGCCTGGCGGGCGCGCTCGAACAGGCCCTGCTGGTCGCCGCTCATCTTCTCGGTCGGCAGCTTGCGCAGGTCGGCGACCACGCCGGCCTCGAGCTTGCCGTCCTCGAAGGTCGCGCGCGACGCCTTGATGACCTCCTTGACCTCGGGGGCCGAGCGGGCGGCCTTGCGGTGGAAGTTGCGCAGCTCCTTGCGGCCCGTGTGCGCGGACGCGGGCACCCACTGCAGCTTGCCGTCGGGGCCCTCGACCGGCACGACCGCGCTCTCGGCGGCCAGCTCGGTGTACCAGTCGGGCAGCGCCGTCACCTGCAGCCACAGGTAGACCACGACCCCGCCGGCGAACAGCAGGAGGACGAGCAGGAAGATGGCCAGCTTCTTCCACATGCGGCGCTCACCATAGCACCGCCGGCCGCGCTCAGTCGCCGGCGGCGGCGGCGGCGAGGGCCGCCAGGAGCACGTCGTCGACCTTGTCGGCCAGCTCGTCGTGGAGCGCGCGCAGGCGAGCGCGCGCCGACGGGTCGTCGGGGAACAGGCGCGCCATGCTGAGCCCGGCGCGCAGCTCGAGCGCGCGGGCCCCCTGCTCGCGCGCCAGCTCGAGCGCCTCGTGCAGCAGCAGCGCCGCCTCGTCGACCTCGCCGGCCGCGTGCACGATCTCGGCCCGCTGGCGCATCAGCTCGACCTCCCACCAGCGCGCCCCGCTGAGCCGCGACGACTCCATCGCCTCGGACAGCACGCTCAGCCCCTCGTCGATGCGACCTGCCCGTACGCACAGGTCCGAAAAGACAGAGAAGGTCCAGGGCATGAACATGCCCATGCCGGCGGCCTGCAGCTCGATCAGCGCCTGGCGCAGCATGTCGAGGCCCTCGTCGTGCTGCCCGAGCTCGGCCATCGTCCAGGCGCGGATGGCGTCGGCGAAGCTGACCCATGCGCCGAGCGTGGCCTCGGCCTTGAGCTGGATGACCTGGTCGGCGTGCGTGCGGGCGCCGTCGACGTCGTGGAGGATCTGGCGCAGGATCGCCGCGGTCACCAGCGCGAACGTGGTGGAGAAGCCGTGGCCGAGCTCGCGGGCCAGGGCCACCGACACGCGGCTGCGCTCGAGCGCCTCGGCCGTGCGGCCGAGCATCCACAGCGTGAGCGACAGGATCGCCAGGCCGGCGATCCGCGGGTCGTGGATGTAGAGGTGACCGAGGTTGCGGTCGAAGTCGGGGGCGTAGAGGACGACCGAGCGCTCGAGGTGGGCGCGCGAGCGCTCGAAGTCGCCCTGGTGGAACAGCTGGGTGCCGAGCCCGCGGTGCGACACCAGCAGCGGCACGCGTTGCCGCCGGCGCTCGGCGAACACCAGCATCTGCTCGGCCAGCTCGCGCGCCACGTCGAGCTGGGCGCGCACGACGTAGTGCTGCCACAGGCCGAACAGGACCGGGAACAGGTGGCGCGTGTCGCCGACCTCGCGGCACAGCTCGCGCGCCCGCGCGAACGTCTGCTCGACCTCGTCGGAGCCGAACCCGAGCGTGGCGACCTGGGCGTTGCCGAGGCCGATCTGCAGCCCGATCTCCTGCTCGACCCGCTCCGGGCTCTCGGGCAGGTGTTGCAGCAGCTCGATCGCGTGGCTGTAGTGGCTCACCGCCTCCTGCCCGGCGTCGTTGCGGATCGCCTGATCGCCGGCGCGCTGTAGGTAGAGCACCGCGCGGCCGATGAGCTCCGGGCTCGGTCGGCCGCCGCCCGGGACCAACGCCGACGAGGCGACCACGCGGTACCAGTGGTGGGCGAGCAGCGGGTAGTAAAGCTCGAGCTTGCTGCCGTGCGCGCGCTCGAAGTGCTCGGCGACCGCCTGGTGCAGCTGCTGGCGCTGGGCGAACGGCAGCAGGTTGTAGGCGACCTCCTGCGTCAGCGCGTGCTTGAACAGGAACGTGCCCTCGGCGGCGCCGGGCTTGGGCACCACCAGGCCGCGGCGCTCGAGCGCCTGCAGGTACTCGGGCAGCTGCGCCTTGTCGGCCTCGAGCGGGTAGATGCCGCGCAGGAGGCTCAGCGAGAACACGCGGCCGAGCACCGCGCCGACCTTCAGCACCAATTGGTGCTGCTGCTGCAGGCGATCGATGCGGCTGGTGATGACCGCCTCGAGGTTGTCGGGGAACTTCGCGGTCCGCAGGTCACCTGCCTCATGGGACAGCAGGCACTCGCCGTTCCAGATCGTGATGAACCCGGCGTCGCGCAGCGCCGAGGCCAGCTCCTCGGAGAAGAACGGGTGGCCCTCGGCGCGCTCGTAGATGAAGCTGGCGACCTCGGGCGGCAGGCGCGACACGCCGAGGCGGCGGCACACCAGGTTCTCGGTCTCGGCCAGCGACAGCGGCTGCAGCTGCAGGTGATAGGTGCCGCGGTCGGCGAGGATCTGGCGCAGCTCGGCCGCGGCGGTGTCGCTGTCGACCGGGCCGGTGACGAGGACGCACAGCAGCGGGTGGACCTCCTCGCGCACCTCGGCGAGCAGCGCCCACGAGGCCGAGTCGAACCGCTGCGCGTCCTCCAGCAGCAGCACCGTCGGGTTGGCCTTGAGGTAGGCGAGCAGGATCTGGACCAGCAGCACGCGCGTCTGCTCGGCCCGCGCGCGGCCCTGGAGCGGCGCGGTGCGGTCGTTGTCGGCGACGTCGAGCGGCAGCACCGCGCCGAGCAGCGGCGCCCGCGACACCGCCGCCGGCACCAGCCGCCGCAGCCCCGAGACCACCCGCTGGTACGGATCGGAGCCCTGGCCGCCGTCTGTCCCTTGGTTCAGGCCGAAGATGGTGGCGAAGATCGGCAGCCACGCGTGGTACGGCCCGGCCGCGTCGCTGATCTCGCGCGCGCCGAGCAGGCGCTGCGCCCCGGCGGCCTCGGCCTGATCGAGCAGATCGTCGGCGAGGCGCGTCTTGCCGAGGCCGGCCTCGCCCTCGACCACGATCGTCGCGCTCTTGCCCCGCAGCACCTCGTGCAGGCCGTTGATCAGGACGCCGCGCTCGCGCATGCGCCCGACCAGCGTCGCCTTCGGGCCGCCCGCCGCCGGCAGCGGCCCCGAGACCGCGCGCTGCTGCTGGCTGCGCCCGGGCAGCCGCGCGCTCGCCGGCGTGTAGATCGAGATGGTCCCTTCCTTGCCCTTCACCGAGATCGGCGGCAGGCCCTCGAACAGGAACTGCCCGCGGGTGGCGACGAAGGTGTAGTGGTCGCACAGCACCGACTTGCCGTCGCCGGCCTGCATCAGGCGCGCGGCCAGGTTGACCACGTCGCCGAGGACGGTGTACTCGCAACGTTCGGCGCTGCCGACGGTGCCGCAGAAGGCCCGCCCCGAGGCGATGCCGCAGGTGGCCCGCCACCCGAGCCGCTGCTGCAGCTCGCGGGCCTGCTGCGCCGCCTCGACGGCGCGCACCGGATCGTCCTCGTGGGCCAGCGGCGGCAGGCCGAACGCGACCAGCACGGTGGTGCCGTGATCGTCGACGCTGAGGTGGCTGATGGTGCCCTCCCACGTCTCGACGATCTGCTGCACCGCCGCCATGACCTCCTGCGCCTCGATGAGCGGCGTCTGGTGCTTGAGGTCGGGGAAGTTGATGAACAGGACGCTGAGCCGGCGCAGCTCGGCGAGGAAGCTGCTCTGCCCGGCCGACAGGCGGGCGATCACCGCCGGCGGCACGTAGCCGCGCAGCGCCTCCTCGGCCGCGTCGGGCAGCTGCGGGCGCACCAGCGGCGTCGGCACCGTCGGGTCGCGCAGCACGACGACGCGGCCGAAGCCTTGCTCGCCGCGCGGCTCGCCGTCGACGCGCCCGCCGAGCATCGCCGCCACGCGGCGATCGACGACGACCTCGCCCGGCCGCGCGAGTGCCTGCGCCCGCCGGACCGCCTCGATCGCGGGGCCGACGAGGACCAATTGCCAGCGCCCGCCGAGCCCGCCGACGTGGACCAGGGCGATGCGCCCGGCCGCCACGCCGATCCGCAGCGACAGCTCGATGCCGTCGTCGATCGGGAGGTTGTGCAACGCCGCCTGGATCGCCAGCCCGCACGCGACCGCGGCCTCGGCCGCGCGAGCCGACGAGCCCTCGGCGACCCACACCGCCGTGAGGGCGTCGCCGGCGAACTTGACGACGTCGCCGCCGTGCGCCGCGGTGATCTCGATCAGCCGGCCGAAGTACGTGTTGAGGCCTGCGGCCACCTTCTCGACGCCCGCGGGCCCTTGCTTGGCGAGCGCCTCGGTGAGGGCCGTAAAGCCGGTGACGTCGGCGCAGAGGACTGCGGCGGCCACGATCTCGGCTTGCGGTTGATGCAGCGGACGCGGATCGACCGAGAGCCGCCGCGTGACGATTGCCGGGATGTAGCTCGCCAGCGCTTTGAACAGCTCGGGCAAGGTCGGGCGACATCGTACCAAAGCCGCTCGCTCCCGGCGCGTCCTGACGGCGATCCGTCTTCCGGATCCGGACCGAAAAAACTCGCTCGCCGGGGGCCCGGCGGGACCCGCGGTTCCGGCCACCCTCGAGCTCACATGCGCCGAAGTGCGGAGCCGGGCTGGGCATTGTGTATTCTGCGGAGGATGCTCGGCGCGTCCAGGCCCACCCCGACCCTCGTCCGGCTCTCGCTCGTGCTCGCCGCCTCCGCGCATCTCGGCGCGTGCGCCGGCGGCGAATTCGGGTCCGATTCCGGCAATCCGTTCGACAGCCACGGGGGCAGCAACAGCATGTCCGGGCAGCCGACCGCCGGGACCGATCCCGACCCCACCGTCGGCAGCGGGATGTCGGCCTCCGAGTCGAACACCAGCCCGGAGCCGACCGACGGTTCGGACCCGACCGACGGCGATCCCACCGCCGATCCGACGCCCGGGACCACCACCCTGCCCGACCCGGACTGCGTCGACGACGACGGCGATCTCCACGGCGAGGGCTGCGACGCCGGTCCAGACTGCGACGACGCCAGCTTCAACTCGTGGCAGAGCTGCGGCGTCTGCGTCGACGCCGACATGGACGGCTTCTGGGTCGGTTGCGACCAGTACGGCCCCGACGACCCCGGCCCCGACTGCGACGACGCCAACCCCGAGGCGTCCGACGGCATGGACTGCGAGTGCGCGGTCACGCCCCCCGACAAGGCCTCCGACACCTGCGCCGAGGGCATGGCCGGCAGCCTCGGCGTCATGGCCGAGGGCGGCGTCGTCCCGCCGATCAAGGGCTCGATCACCGGGATCGACAACGGCCCCGGCAACGGCCAGGAGGACTGGTTCTGGGTCGAATTCCCGGAGGCGATGGCGATGGGCAACCGGCCCAACGCCGGCAAGATCGTCGCCGCCTTCGCGGTCAACCCCGGCGACCCCGCCAACCCCGACTACCGCCTCGAGGTCTACACGGCCTGCAACAAGATGCCGTTCGAGGGCCTCGGCGCGACCTTCGGCCCGGGCACCCCGCCCGCCCGCGAGTGGGAGTTCTTCGACGCCCACCAGCCGCCGAACCCCAACCCGAACCCCAACCCCAACTACCTCAACAACGTGCCCTGGCCGGCCAAGGTGTTCATCCGCGTGATCCGGGTCGCCAACGACCAGTCCTGCAGCGAGTACACGCTGCAGGTCTCGCGCATGCCGACCTGAACCCGCCTGTCCGCAAGGACCTGTCCTCGCGGGCCTGTCCAATTCGACCTGCCCGCTCGCGCCTGTCCGCCGGGACCTGCCCCCGGAGTCAGGCGGCGGGACGCGGCAGCGCGCGGGCCAGGCGCGCGTACAGGCGGGCCGCGCCCTGCCAGGCGATCGGGCACAGGTCGTAGGTCTCGCCGTTCTTGAGGGCGACGACGAAGGTGTCGCGCTCGCCGGGCGGTCGGGGCTCGACGTAGACGCGGGCGATCTCGCGGACCGGCAGGCGGACCCGGCGGCCGCGCTCGCGGACCGTCAACGTGCGGCCGAACAGGTACGGCGCGCGCGGCAGGACCGTGCGGATGATGTTGCCGACCCACTGGTTGAGCCAGAGCAGCAGCAGGACCAGGCCGACGCGGATGATCCACGACCGGCCGTCGACGGCCGCGACCCACGCGTCGGGCAGGCGCACCAGCAGCACCGCGACCGAGGCCGACAGGAACACCAGCCCGACGAGGAAGTCGCTGAGCTTGCCCGTCCAGTCTTCGGGGCGCGCGGCGCGGAGGCGGATGAACACGCGGACCTCGCTCCGGCGCGGCGCCTAGAAGAACTGCACCTCGAGCACGTACTCGCCGCCGCGGATGTCGTTCTGGTCGACGACGACGAAGTAGGTGCCCGGCTCGAAGAACTGCAGGATCTCCAGCGTCGGCGAGCCCGTCTCCTGCATCGACGTGCAGACCAGCTCGGACGAGCCGCCGCAGCCGGTGCGGATGCTGAGGGCCGGGGCGAAGCTGGTATCGGCGGTGACGCGGAACAGGATCTCGCCGGGCGAGGCCACGTTGACCTGGAACATGTTCTCCGCGCCAGGTCCGCCGCAGCGGCCGTCGACCTGGCCGGCGCGCCCGCCCAGCGTGTTACTCCACCGGAAGTTGCCGTTGAGCTCCTGATCGATCTGCGTCATGTGGACCGGGCAGCCGTCGAGCGTCGGCGCCGTGTACACGATCTGCATGGCGTAGTAGCCGTCGGTGCCCTCGGGCGAGTCGACCGTGACGCTGTACTCGTGGCCGGCCTCGGCGAAGAAGTGGCGGAACAGGACGTCGCCGACCGGGGCCGCGCACAGCCGCGGGATGTTGTTGTCGTCCTCGTAGCAGCCGTCGCGCGTGACGCGGAGTGTCGGCGTGAACTCGGTGCTCGGCTGCATCAGCAGCAGCACGTCGGTGTCGAAGGTCGGGACGATGAGGTACGTGTCCTCGGCGCCGCCGTCGATCACGCCGTCGCCGCAGAAGCCCTCGACGCGGCTCGGGCCCTGCAGTCGCCCGCGGACCTCCATGTTGGCGAGCGGCAGGACGATCGGGTTGTCGCAGCCGCCCTCGCGCGGGTCGACGCTCATCACTCCCGTGCCGTCGCCGGTGTCGTCCTCGGTCAGGCCGCTGCGAGCTCCGCAGGCGAGGATCAGGCCGGCCGCGAGAACCGAGACGCCGGGGGCCATCGCGCACCGGTGCGGGGGCAAGAATGCCGTCATCGACTGCAGTGTAGCGCCGTCGCCAACGGGGCGTCAAAACCCACGCGCCGGCCACATCGTCTCGACCATCAGCTGGAGCCGCACGCGGCCGCGGAAGCTGGAGCGCAGCGGGACGAACAGGAACGCCACCCGGTCGCCCGGCGCGATGCCGGGGTGGGCCGCGGCCTGGCCGAAGGCGATGGCCTCGAAGCCGATCCGGCCCTGCCGCAGGGCCATCGACAGGTGGCGGCCCTTGAGCACGCGGACCCGCTCGACCACCGCGTCCTCGCAAAGGAAGCGCGGCGGCGCGAACCCGACCCCGTACGGCGCGAGCTGCTCCAGATCGACGAGCAGCGGCTCGTCGATGGCCTCGAGCGGCAGCGGGCCGTCATGCTCGACCGCCGGCTCGCCCAGCTGCCGCTCGCGGATCTGGTCGGCCACCGCGGCGTCGAAGGCCTCGATCAGCGCCGGGATCTGGGCCGGATCGAGGCTCACCCCCGCGGCCGCCCGGTGGCCGCCGAAGCGCCGGAGGTGCGGGGCGCAGGCGCGCAGGGCCGCGTGCACGTCGATGTCGCCGGCCGTGCGCGCCGAGCCGCGGGCCTCGCCGCGCGCCCGGTCGACGGCCAGCACCAGCGCCGGGCGGCGGTACTGCGCGACCACGCCGGCCGCGGCGATGCCGACGATCCCGTGCAGCCACGACTCGCCGGCGACCACGATCCCGTAGCGCTGCGGCGTGCGCGGATCGGCGGCCAGCAGCGCCAGCGCCTCGCGGACGATCGCGTCCTGGTGCTCGCGGCGGTGGATGTTGAAGTGCTCGACGCGCTCGGCCATCGCCCGCGCCTCGACCGAGCTGCGCGCCCGCAGCAGTAGCAGCGACGGCTCGGCCGGGCCGAGGCGGCCGGGCGCGTTGAGGCGCGGGCCGAGGCGGAAGCCGAGGTGGCTCTCGTCGATCGGGTCGTCCTCGCCGACGCCGGCGAACTCGAGCAGCGCCCGCAGCCCCGGCCGCCGGCGCGTCGCTATCACGCCGAGCCCGTAGCGCACGAGGATCCGGTTCTCGTCGACCAGCGGGACCATGTCGCAGATCGTGCCGAGCGCGACGAGGTCGAGCCACGCCTTCGGGTCGGGCAGCGCCGCCCCGGTCTTGCGGGCGAGCGCGCTGCGCAGCGAGGCGCACAGGTAGAACGCCACCCCGGCGCTGCACAGGCCCTTGAACGGGAAGGCGCAGCCGGGCTGGTGCGGGTTCAGCAGGGCGCTCGCCGGCGGCATGCGCTCGGGCACCTGGTGGTGGTCGATGACCGCGGTCGGGATGCCCTGTCCTTGGAGCCAGGCGAGCGCCTCGTGATCGGACGTCCCGCAGTCGCCGGTGAGCACGACCTGGGCCCCGGCCTCGCGCAGCGCCCGCGCGTCGGCCACCTGCAGCCCGTAGCCGCCCTCGCGCGAGGCCGCGCGGGCGACCACGTCGATCCCGAGCGCCTCGAGGTACGTGGTCAGGATCGCCGTCGTCGTCACCCCGTCGACGTCGTAGTCGCCGAACACCCCGATCCGCAGCCGCTTCTGCTGCGCCGTCTGTAAGAGGTCGAGCGCCGCCTCGAAGCCGGCCATCCCGTGGGGCGCGCGCAGGTCGGACATCCGCGGGCGGAGCAGGCGGGCCTGCGCCTCCGGGCTGTCGATCCCGCGGCGCAGCATCAGCGCCACCGCCTGCGTCCCGACCCCGAGGGCGGCCGCCCGGTCTCGGAGTTCACCTGCCTCTGGGGACATGCCCCGAAGGACAAGCGGCGGCGGGTCCGGCCGGGGCGCCTCGGACGGCGCCGGCCGGGGTTTCTTGAGCGCGAGCCGCGAGCTCATGCTGGGCCAGCTCGGGGCGGCTCAGCTCGACGGCCGCTGGCGGCGGCGGCGGCGGCTGGCCTTGGCCGGTTCGTCTCCGTCCTCCGAACCCACGCCCTGCCCCTTCGCGCCCTCGATCTCGTCCACGCGCTCCTGCGCCTCCGCCTTGGCGGCCGCCTCGGCGCGCAGGTCACCGATCGCGCGGCCGGTGGCCTCGTCGACCTCGGCGTTCTCGGCCGCCAGCACCGTGCCCGCGTCGACCGGCGCCGCCGCGGCCTCGGCGCTCATCAGGTGGCCCTCGCCGCCGTAGAAGCGGCGGTTGACCCACAAGAAGATCGGGCAGGCGATGAACAGCGACGAGTACGTGCCGACGACGATGCCGATCATCAGCGCGAACGCGAAGTCCTTGATCGTGCCGGAGCCGAGGGACCAGGTCGCCAGGACCACCAGCAGCGTCGTGCCGGAGGTGAGGATCGTGCGGCTCAGCGTCTCGTTGAGCGCGACGTCGGTGGTCTCTTCGATCGGCGCGTCGCGGCTCAGCGCCACGCGCTCGCGGATGCGGTCGAACACGACGATGGTGTCGTTGATCGAGTAGCCGACGATCGTCAGCAGCGCGGCGATGGTCTGGAGGTTGAACTCCTTCCACGTCAGCGCGAACGCCCCCACCGTGATGAACGCGTCGTGCGCGAGGGCGACGATGCCGCCCGGCGCGAAGCGCAGGTCGAAGCGGAGCATGACGTAGAGGAAGATGAAGCCGAGCGCGTACAGCAGCGACTTTACACCGTCAGCCTTGAGCTGCGAGCCGACCTTGGCGCCGACCGTCTCCGACGACACGATCGACTTCACCGTGCCGGCGCCGAACGCCTGGTTGATCTCCTCCTGGACCTTGGCGCCGATGCCGACCAGGCTGAGCTCGACCGGGAACTCGTCCTGCTTGCCGGTGCCCTTGTCGACCTTGCCCTCGCAGCCGGCCTTGGCGAGCAGCTCCTCGAGCTCGCTGTAGACCGGCGCCGACTCGAACACGAAGAACATCTTGCTCGCGCCGTCCTGGTAGGACATCGGGCGCTTGAGCTTGGCCTTCGGGTAGGCCTTGACCGCCTCCTCGCAGGCCTTGGCGGTCGCCATGTCGATCGAGGCCACGTCCTTGACGTGGATCATGATCTGGTTGTCGGCGTCGGGCACGGTGACGGCCGACGCGCCCTCGAAGCCGGCCTTGTCGAGCGCGTCGCGGACCTCCTGGATCGGCACGTCCTTGTCGGCCGCGAGCTGCAGGCGGACCGAGGAGCCGCCGGCGAAGTCGATGCCGAAGTTCAGGGCCGACCCGCGCGTCGTGTAGTTGTACGCCATCGTCGCGATGCTGACGATGAACAGCACGAACGACAGGCCGATGAAGTACTTCGCCGTCTTGACGAAGGGGAACCGCGTGCCAGGCGGAATGAGCTCGAAGAACCTCTGCGCCATGGTGTGTGCCTCAGATGGACACGCGGTCGAAGCCGCGGCGGTTGGCCTGGAAGTCGAAGAACACGCGCGTGCAGAACACGGCGGTGAAGATCGAGGTGGCGATGCCGATCAGCAGCGTGATGGCGAACCCGCGGATCGGGCCCGAGCCGTACTGCCACAGCACCACGCCGGCGATCGCCGTGGTCAGCTGCGAGTCGAGGATGGTGGTGAAGGCGCGGTCGTAGCCGGCCTCGATGGCGGCGCGGGCGGTGTAGCCCTCGCGCACGAGCTCGCGGATGCGCTCGTAGACGATGACGTTGGCGTCGACCGCCATGCCGAGCGTGAGCACGATGCCGGCGATGCCCGGCAGGGTCAGCGTCGCCTGGAAGAACGCCATCGCCGCCAGGATCAGCAGCACGTTGAACACCAGCCCGAACACGGCGATGAGGCCGGACACGCGGTAGTAGACCGCCATGAAGACGATGACGGCGCCGAGGCCGACGACGAAGGCCCAGAAGCCGCTCTCGACCGCGTCCTTGCCGAGGTCGGCGCCGACGCGGATCTCGAACTCCTTGACCAGGCGGGCCGGGAGGCTGCCCGACTTCAGCACCTTGACGAGGTCGTTGGCGGTGTCGCGCACGCTCTGCCCCGGCGTCTCGCCGACGGTGATGCGCACGTTGCCGCCGGGGATCCGGTCGTTGAAGACCGGGTCGGACATGACCGCGTCGTCGAGCATGATCGCCATGCGGCGGCCGATGTTGTCGCCCGACATCTGCTCGAAGCGGTCGGCGCCGAGGCGGTCGAGCTTGAGGTCGACGCCCGGGAGGCCGGTCTGCGGGTCGGGGCTGACGTTGGCGGCCAGGATGCTCTCGCCGGTGACCTCGGCGCGCGACTTGACGATGTAGCTGCGCCACACCTTGGTCGGCTCGCCGCGCAGCATCACCACGTCGGGGCCGTAGGCGATCATGTGCGAGGCCGGCAGGCGCCACTGGGCCGGCAGCTGGTTGAAGAAGTCCTCGAGCGTCTTGCGGTCCTTGGCGTAGAAGGCCCACACGTTCTCGACGTTGTGGCCCTTCGGGCTGCCGTAGTTCTGCATCTTGTTGACGCTGATGCCCATGCCCGGGCGGACCTGGCCGCCCTCGAGCAGCGCCTGCAGGTAGTTGGCGTTGTTGGGCCCGAACGGCAGCTCGTCGTCGACCATGCGCATCTCGAGCACCGCGGCGCGCTCGACCACCTTGAGCAGGCGGCGGAAGTCGCTCGAGCCCTCGAGGATGTTGTCGCGCGAGCGCTCGCTCAGCTTGACCACGACGGTGTCGGCCTCGGCCGGCCGGCCCGGATCGTCGGGCAGGATCTCGAGCTCGACGCCGCTGCCGAGCCGCTCGTCGATGATCGTCTGCTCGATCATCTTGCCGGCGAACACCTGGTTCAGCAGGTCGCGCGCGACCTTGTCGGTCAGCGTCACGCGGAAGGCGCCCGGGTCCTCCTCGCTGTCGGCGAGGATGACCTGGCTGGCGCCGGCCTGCTGCAGCAGCGGCCGCAGGCGGTCCTCGGCGTCGCGGCGGGCGGCCTTGATCTCGGTGGTGGTGTCCGAAAGACCAGGCAGCTCGATCACGATCTGGCGGTTCTTCGGGTAGATGTTGGGCTCGGCGATGCCCATCGCGTCGATGCGGCGACGGACGGTCTCGAGCGCCTGCGCGACCGCGTGCGAGCGGTGCTCGCCGAGCCGCTGGTCGGACATCTTGAGGTGGATGACGCCCTGGGACTCGTCCTGGGTGTCGACGCGCTCCATGTCGGTGAGCGCGACGCCCATCACGTCGTCCTCGGCGGTCGCGACCTGGCTCGGGTCGGCGAACTTGATGTCGAGGCGGTCGATGCCCTGGCGCTCGACGTCGACCGCGACGCCCTTCTTCTCCTTGAAGCCGGCCTCGAGCTCGGCGGCGATCTGGTCGAGCTTGTTCTCGAGCGCCTCGTCGACGGCGACCGAGTACTCGAGGTGCAGGCCGCCCTGGAGGTCGAGGCCGAGCTTGAAGCGATTGTCGAAGGTGTTGGTGAGCCAGCCCGGCAGCTCCTTGTCGCGGCCGACGATCTGGGCGATCGAGGGCACGACCATCATGACCGCCGTGGCGACCATGAGGAGCAGCAGGAGGGCCTTGATCTTGAGGAACTTACGCATCGGTCCGCCTTGCTTCCCGCCTTGAATTCCTCACTTGGTGGCCGCCGCGCCGGGCTGAGCCGCGGTCGCCGCCTCGGGATCGAAGCGGTCGGCGATCTCGGCGCGCAGGACCTTGAGCTTGACCCGCTCGGCCACCTCGACCATCGCGATCGGGCCGTCGATGCTGCTGATCCGGCCGATGATGCCGCCGGTGAGTCGAACGGTGTCCCCCGTCGCCAGCTTGTCGAGCCGGCTCTTGCGCTCCTTCTCTTGCTTGCCCATCGGGCGGATCAAGATGAAGTAGATCGCCGCGAACATCAGGATCGGGACGATGAAGCCGCCCAACGGGCTGGAGGGGGCGGCCTCGGCGAGGATGGTGATGGTCGTGGCGAGCATGGCGATGGTCCGGACGGGAGTATCCACGGGGGCGCCTGCGTTCTGACGCCGCCGCGGGCGGCCGACGCGTGCAAAAACGCAGGCCGGTCACCGGTCGCAGGGGGGTACCAAAGAACCCCGGGCCTGTCACGCCGGTTCCGGCGCGGAGTGGACCGCGCCGGCGCCCTCGTCGACGTTGCCGTCGGCCGCGCCAGCGTCGGCGTAAACCTTGGAAATAATGGATGAAAATTCGCCGCGAAGGGCCTCGAAGCGGCCTGAGCGCAAGGCGCGCCGGAGGGCTCCGACCCATTGTTGATAGAAGTACAGGTTGTGGATCGTCGCCAGGCGGCCGTACAGCGGCTCGTTCTGCTCGTGGAGGTGGCGCAGGTAGGCCCGGCTGTAGCGCGCGCAGCAGCGGCAGCGGCAGGCGGCGTCGATCGGGGCGTCGTCGTCGCGGAAGCGGGACTGACGGATGTTCAGTCGGCCCGAGAACGTGAACAGCTGGCCGTTGCGGGCGTGCCGGGTCGGCATCACGCAGTCGAACATGTCGATGCCGGAGCTCACGGCGGCGAGCAGGTCGTGCGGCGTGCCGATGCCCATCACGTAGCGCGGGCGGTTCGCCGGCATCTCCGGGCCGATCGCGGCCATGGTGGCGTGCATCTCCGGGATCGGCTCGCCGACGCTGAGGCCGCCGAGCGCGAGGCCCTCGAACGGCAGGTCGGCCAGGGCCTTGAGGTGCTCGCGGCGCAGGGCCACGTCGGTGCCGCCCTGGACGATGCCGAAGCACAGCTGCCCGGGCTGCAGGATCTCCCCGCGCCGGCGCGCCGCCTCCTCGGCCCAGCGGGTGCTGCGGTCGACCGCCGCGCGGATCAGCGCGGGCGCCGCGTCGGCCGGCGGGCAGTGGTCGAGGATCATGCAGATGTCGGAGCCGAGCGCGGCCTGGGTGGCGAGCACGCTCTCGGGGGTCATGCGGTGGCGCGAGCCGTCGAAGTGCGTCTGGTAGGAGACCCCGGCGTCGTCGATCTTCTGCAGCCCGCGCAGGCTGAACACCTGAAAGCCGCCGCTGTCGGTGAGGATCGGGCGGTCCCACGCCATCATGCGGTGGAGGCCGCCGAGCGCGGCCACGCGGGCCGAGCCCGGGCGGTGGCCGAGGTGGTACGAGTTGCCGAGGATGATCTGCGCCCCGACCTCGCGCAGGTCGTCGGCGTCGAGGCCCTTGACCGCGCCGTAGGTGCCGACCGGCATGAAGCACGGGGTGTCGATCGGGCCGTGCGCCGTCCACAGGCGCCCGGCCCGCGCCGGCGAGCCCGGCTCCTGCGCCAGCACCTCGAAGGTGCCGGGCGGGCGGGGCTGCAGGCCGGATGTCTCACAGGACAGGTCGAGGCGCGGATCGGCCCGGGTCGTCATCGTCGGCAAGGAATGCCACACCGGGATCCCCGCCGCAACGCCCGCCGCCGCGGCCGACGACCGCCCTGCCCCGCTCGCGCGAGCGGCCGATCGTCGCGGCGCACGGGCTCACGGCGGTGCGGCCGCGCGACAGGCGTAGCCGACGCCCTTGGCGTAGCAGGCGCGGTCGTTCCAGCCGCCCTCCGTGTAGAGCATGTGGCCGCAGTTCTCGCGCGGGCAGCTGTCGTCGAGCGCGTGCTGCGGCGAGCACATCGGGTCGCAGTTCGCGGCGTCGGGCTGTCCCATCGTCCAGGCCGCGAAGTCGACCGGGCTGCCGTCGCTCCACTGCCACTGCTCGACGTCCGCCTCGCAGCCGGTCCAGTGCGGGTCGGCGCGGCGCAGGCCGATCCAGAACGTGGCGATCGGATCGGCGACGTCGAACAGCGCCTCGGCCTGCTTGCGCGCCCACGTGTAGCTGGCCTCGTCGTGGATGCTGAGCAGCTCGACGGTCCAGCCGCGGGCCACGCAGGCCGCGCGGGCGCCGACCCAGTCGATCGCGTCGACCTTGCAGAACCAGTGCGGGGCCCCGTCGCGCTCGCTCAGCGAGCAGCCGAGGCAGCTGTCGTTGGCCGGCGAGAACTCGTCGATGATCTCGTCGCAGTCGTCGTCCTCGCCGTCGCACACCTCGAGCGCGCCGGGGAAGCGCTCGGGGTCGTCGTCGTCGCAGTCGCCGCGGGCCGGGGAGGTCCCGGGCGGCTCGTCGCAGGCCACCTGCCCCGGCTCGACGCCCCAGTCGTCGCCGTCCGCGTCGAGGTACCAGATCCCCGGCGGATCGGTCGACGGGCAGCCCTCGAAGCCGTCGTCGCTGGCGTGCGACTCCGCCTCGGTGGTCGCGGCCGCCGTCGACTCGCCGCCGGCGGACCCGCCCGGCCCCGACAGCTCCGGCGGGTAATCGACGAAGCAGCCGCCGGCGACGCAGAGCAGCAGCGCGAGGGCGCCGTGGTGGGGGGACCACATGTCTCCACCCTACCACGCCGCGCGGGGCTTCACGTCACGGGTGGTTTACGGTTTCATCGCGGGCATGTCCGAAGGTCCCGTGCTCGTGACCGGCGCAGCCGGTTTCATCGGTCATCACGTCGTGCGCCTCCTCGTCGAGCAGGGCCGCTCGGTGCGAGCGGTGCTGCGGCCCGGCGAGGACCCGCGCAACCTCGCCGGCATCGACCCCGCCCGGGTCGAGCGCGTCGAGGCCGACGTGCTGGACCGCGAACGCATGCGCACGCTGGTCCGCGGCTGCGACGCCGTCTACCACCTCGCCGCCATCTACCGCACCTGGGTACCTGACCCGAAGGTCATCTACGACGTCAACGTGACCGGCTCGGCCAACGTGCTCGCCGCGGCCGCCGAGGCCGGGGTGCGCAAGGTCGTGTACACCAGCTCGATCGCCGCCGTCGGCGTGCGCGAGGACGGCGTGCCCTCGGACGAGGCCACCCCCTTCAACCTGTGGTCGAACAGCTTCGACTACGTGCGCTCGAAGTACCTCGGCCAGCAGGTCGCGCTGTCGTTCGCGCCGCTGGTCGACGTCACGATCGTCGGCCCCGGCATGCCGCTCGGGCCCGGCGACGTCGGCCCCACGCCGACCGGCAAGACCCTCGTCGACGCGCTCAGCGGCCGGATCCGCGTGTGCTTCGAGGGCGGCCTCAACCTCGTCGACGTCGAGGACGTCGCCCGCGGCCACCTGCTCGCCGAGCAGCGCGGCCGCCGCGGCGAGTGCTACCTGCTGACCGGCCACAACCTGACGATCTCCCACCTGATCGCCGAGATGCGGCGCGTCCTCGGCATGCGCCACGCCATGTTCGCCACCCCCGTCGCCGTGGCCAGGGCGGCCGGCTGGGCGCTCGAGCGGCTGGCCGACCGCGTGACCCGGCGCGAGCCGCTCATCACCGCCGGCTCGGTCGCCTACGCCAGCCAGGCGCTGCACTTCGACAACCGCAAGGCCCGCGAGGAGCTCGGCTTCAGCGTGCGCCCGCTCGACGAGACCCTGCGCCGCGCCGCCGAGTGGTTCGCCGCCAACGGCTATCTGTAAGGTCATGTCCCGGGCGACATGTCCCTCGGAGCATGCCCCTAGGGAGCATGCCGTCCAGGACATGTACCTTCGCTCACGAGCCAGGCGCGTAGGCCCGGTCGACGTACTCGCCGAGCATGCGGTGGGCGTTGAAGTAGCTGGCCGCGAGGGCGATGCTGGCCCGCATGCGCTCGGCCCAGCGCTCGGGCGCCCCGAGGTAGAGCGGCAGGATCTCCTCGTCGAGCACGCGGTACAGCTGGGCCGCGTCGGCGTCGTCGCTCGGGTGCCCGGGCGCCAGCACCCAGCCGGTCTGGCCCTCGACATAGCCCTCGCACCACCAGCCGTCGCGCACGCTGAGGTTGGGCACGCCGTTGTGCGCGGCCTTCATGCCGCTGGTGCCCGAGGCCTCGAGCGGCGCCATCGGCGTGTTGAGCCACAGGTCGACGCCGGCGGTGATGAGCCCGCCGAGGCGCATGTCGTAGCCGGGCACGAACGCGATCCGCACCGCCGGCAGCACCGTCTCCTGCTGGCGAAACACGGCCTCGATCATCCGCTTGCCCTCGAGGTCGCGCGGGTGGGCCTTGCCGGCGAACACGATCTGCAGCGTGCCCCAGCGGCTGGCGATCTCGCGCAGGCGCCGGACGTCGCGCAGGATCAGCAGCATGCGCTTGTAGGCGGTGGCGCGGCGGGCGAAGCCGATGGTGAACCGCTCCTCGCCGAAGTTGTGGTCGCCGTGGCGGTTGATCTCGTCGACGAGCGCGCGCTTGGCCTCGCGGTGGGCCGCGACGATCGCCGCGGTCGGGATCTTCTGCGCCTGCCGCAGCGCGTGGCCGTGCCGCCGCCACTCGGGGATCCAGCGGTCGAACACGGCGCGCATCGCCGGCGCGGTCCAGGTGGACGAGTGCACGCCGTTGGTGATGGCGTGCACCGTGTGCCCCGGGAACATCCCCGACGAGACCTCGGCGTGGCGGTGCGAGACCGCGTTGACGAACCCGCTGAGCTCGATCCCCAGCGCGCTCATGTTGATCTCGGCGCTGTGCGGCGTCGGCAGCTTGCCGTACAGCTCGACCAGCTCGCGCCCGAGCACCGCCGTCGCCAGCGCCCCGGGGAAGCGGTCGTGGCCGGCCGGGATCGGCGTGTGCGTGGTGAACACGCAGCGCGAGCGCACCGCCGCCAGCGCCGCCGCCATGTCCTCCGGGCCGTCTGTCCTCGAGGACATCTCCACCGCGAGCATGTCGAGCGCCAGCAGCGACGAGTGGCCCTCGTTGAGGTGGTAGCGCGTCGGCGCCAGCTCGAGCGCGGCCAGGAGGCGCCGCCCGCCGATCCCGAGCACCGCCTCCTGCTGCAGGCGGTAGCGCTCCTCGCCGCCGTAGAGGTGATCGGTGATCCGGCGGTCCTCCTCGCCGTTGCCGTCGACGTCGGTGTCGAGCATGTAGACCGGCACGCGCCCGCCGCCGACCCCGTGGATCCACGTGCACCAGGCCCCGACCCTCACCTCGCGCCCCTCGATCGTCACGACCACCTGCGCCGACACCCGCTCGAGGTGGTGCTCGGGCAGCCACTGCACGTCGCGCTCCTGCTGGTGACCCTGCGCGTCGAGGACCTGGCGGAAGTAGCCCTTGCGGTACAGCAGGGTCACGCCGACCATCGCCACGCCGCTGTCCGCGGCCGCCCGCAAGTGGTCGCCGGCGAGCACCCCGAGCCCGCCGGCGTAGGTCGGGAGCTCGCTCGACACGGCGATCTCCATCGAGAAGTAAGCGACGAGCTGGGGCGAGGAGGTCATCCAGCCCGATGGTGGAGCGCCGCGCGCCGCTGGGTCAAGCGCGCCGTCGCCGACGCCGCACAGCGAGCCCGAGCAGCAGCAGCGCCGCCGGCGCCCCCGAATTGCCCGACGTGCACCCGCAGCCATCGTCGCTGCTGCTGCCGTCGGTGAGGCCCGCAGTTGCAGTGCCCGCGCTCGCCCCGCTCGTCAGCCCCGTCGTCGTCGCCGCCTCGGTCGTCGCGTCCGTCGTCGCGCCCGTGGTCGGCACCGCGGTCGTCGTGTCGGGCGCGCCGGTGCTGCCGGTCGAGTCGCCGGTGTCGGCGCCGGTAGTGCCCTCTTCGTCCTCGACGAAGTAGGCCCCGCATGCCGGGTCGCTCAGCGCCCCCGCGCGATGCGCCAGCGCCAGCGCGTAGGCCCCGGCGCCGAAGCCGAGCATCGGCGCGTTGAACTTGTACGTGCCGGTCTGCTCGTCGAACGTCTCCGCCGTCATGAAGTAGTTCGTGGCCGCCTGCGCCCGCACCCACTCGATCAGCGCGTCGGCGCGGGCCTCCTGACCGCCCGCGCGCAGCGCCACCGAGCCGCGCAGGTCCGTGATCACCCACTCCGCGCTGTCGTAGTCGCTGCCCCACGGCGTCGCGTCCTCCATGTTCGCGTGGTCCCAGCGGTCGTCGTTGCGCGACCAACCCGGCCCGGCGTCGACGCGCAGGTGCTCGTCGAGCGCCGCGAACGTCGCCTGCGCGATCGGCCCGTGCGGGTCGAACAGCCCCATCGCCACCGCGTCCCACACCGCCGCGTCGAAGTAGCCCTCGCCGGTCGCCAGCTCCTCGACGCTGCCGGCCAGCGCCCGCTCGCCGTCGGTCGCGTGCGCGGCGATGGCCGCGCGGATCGACTCGCCTGTCTTTCGGTACATGTCCGCACGGGCAGTGTCGCCGCGACGCTCGGCGATGGCCGCCGCGTCGCACAGCCCGCGCGCCGCCGTGATGCTCGTGTACGTGAACCGGCGCTGGCGCCCGAGCCAGTGCGTCTCCCAGATCGACGAGTCGGCGCGGATCATCCCGGTCTCGGGGTCGATCAGCGCGACCAGCACGTCGGCGACCTCGGTCGCGATCTCCTCCCAGCGCGCGTCGGCCAGCGAGGTGTCGCCGGTCAGCACCTCGTGGGCCCGCAGCGCCCACAGGAACAGCCCGAAGCCGTCGAACTCGAGGTTGGGTCCGAACGCGTTGAAGTCGGTCTCCTCGACCCCGAAGCCGTGGTAGCGCACCAGGCTGATCTGGTACGGCGGCATCGCGTACGGCTGCAGCTCCGACCACTGCCGGAACCGGCCGGCCTCGGCGTCGAGGTAGAAGTTCAGCGCCGCGCGGGAGTGCTCCTTCATCCCCAGCGCCGCCATCGCCGCGGTCGCGTAGGCGCCGTCGCGGATCCACGCGTACGTCCACTCGCCCGGCGGCAGGCTGGCCAGCACCGCCCCGTGGCCGCGGTGCTTGATCCACGCCGGCAGCGTCGCCGGCTGGTCGTCGAGGCCCGGGAAGCGGGTCCGCCGCGGCTCGCCGTCCTGGCTCAACCACTCGCGGGCGAACGACCTGTCCTCGAGGACCTGTCCCATGTGCAACATAGCGACCGCCTGGCGCAGCATCGGCACCTCCGGCGCCGACAATCCGTCGGGCAGCTTGGTCGCCGCGTGGAGGTCGGCCCACACGTTGCGCTCGCGGGCCAGCATCACCTGCGGGCCGACGCCGTCGATCCACGCGTCGATCATCGTCTCCGCCTCCGCCGCGGCGAACGGGTCGCCGCGGTGGATCGCCGCGATCCCGACCCACGCCTCCGCCCCGGGCATGATCGTGCCGACGTCCCACTGGAACGCCGTCGTCGCGTCGTCGACCGCGTTCGCCGGCGCCGCGTTGTCGGGCAAGTCGAGCTGGCTCTGGGCGACGACGCCGAACAGATCGACCTCGGGTCCGACCCCGCGGTGCACGATCGGCGCCAGCGCGCGCGTCACGATCGTCCCGGCGAACCCGCGCTCGCGGAAGCGGGGCTCGGCGCCGCCGACGAACTCGACCGTCTCGCCGTTGGCGGCGATGTCCTCGTGCACGTCCCACGGCCGGTCGGCGCGGCCGAACCCGAGGTGAAAGTTGTGCAGCGAGAACGCCTGCACCCCCTGCAGCGGCTGCGCCCCGGTGTTCTTGAGCCGCAGCAGCAGCACCATCCCGGCCGCCTCGAGCCCCTGCGGCGCGAACGCGAAGGTCGTCGCCTCGAGCGCCCCGAGCGGCTGCACGATCGCGACGATGCCGGTGCCCGCCGTCTCGAGGTCGTTCCAGGCGACGTAGCCGCTCGCGTCCTGGTCGACCGGCGCCGACGTCAACCAGAACTGATCGCCCTCGGCGCGGACCCCGAAGTACGCGTCGTACAACACGTTGCGGGTGTGGACCGTCGCGAATTGCTCGCCGTCCCAGATGTCCTGGCCCTGCGCGTCGATCTGCGGCTCCTCGGCCGCGAACACGTGCTCGCGCAGCTCGGTCGCGTGCCCCTCGTACAGATCGACCAGCAGCGCCCCCCAGCCGTTGCTGCTGGGCAGCTTGTAGCGGGTCCGCTGCGGCTCGGCGGCGCTGGCCGACGCGGCGAGCGACATCGACACCAGCGCGGCGACTAGGGCGACGGAGGATGTTCTTCGCGACATGACCCGTCCACACTACCGCGCGGGCGCGGACGCTGTCTCGCCGCGCGGCGTGTTGCTATCGTCGGCCGCATGCAGCGCCCGTCGATCCGCCTCGTCCCTGCCCTGCTGCTCGCCGGCGCCTGCTCGAGCGGCGCGCCGCCGGCGGGCGACAGCGACGGCCCCACCACCGGCGGACTCACGAACAACCCGAGCAGCTTCCCGGGCACCGACGCAGCCTCGACCGCCACGCCCGAGCCGACCACCACCGGCATCACCACCGGGACCGGCACCGACCCGACCACCGACGATCCCACCGGCGGCGGCGATCTCGTGTGTCCGACGCGCTTCCGCTTCGATCCGCCGCCCGGCGCCACCGGCCCGGGCGTGGTCGGCGAGTGGGTCGGATTCGACCTGAACTCTGCGACATGGCTCGAAGGACCTGACCCGGATGGCATGTATCAAGGAACAGTCGATCTCGCGCCCGGCCTGCACGCCTACAAGGTCGTCTACGAGCAGGGCGGCGCGACCCAGTGGGTCCTCGACCCCGGCCAGGGCCGGCGCAAGTACGTCGACGGGACCGAGAACTCCGCGGTCCTGGTGCCCGACTGCCGCAGGCCCGGCGTCGACGTCGCCGCCGCCGAGGCCGCCCGGCCGGGCCCCGGCGCCGGCACCTGGAACGCCAGCCTGCGCTACGTCGACGGCATCGGCGGCGCCGGGCCCGATCCCGCGGCCTACAGCGCGCTCCTGCGCACCGGCAGCGACGAGCGCCCGCTGACCGACGGCGAGTTCGTCGTCGACGGCGTGACCGGCGACATCACCGTCGCGCTCGGCGATCTGCCCGACGGCAAGCACCGCGTCGTCCTCCGCGTCGCGTCGGCCGACGGCCAGGTCAGCGAGCCGATCCTCCTGCCGTTCTGGATCGAGGCCGAGCCGTTCCGCTGGGACGACGCGCTGGTCTACATGGTCGTCACCGATCGCTTCCGCGACGGCGACCCCGGCGGCGATCCGGGGCCGACGCCCATGGCCGATCCGCGCGGCGACTGGGACGGCGGCGACCTCGACGGCCTGCGCGAGGCCATCGCCGACGGCACCCTCGATCAGCTCGGCGTGCGCGCGATCTGGCTGACCCCGTTCCAGACCAACCCCGACGCCGCCTTCAAGGCCGCCGATAACGTCCACTGGGTCACCGGCTACCACGGCTACTGGCCGATCCGCGCCCGCGAGGTCGACCCGCGGCTCGGCGGCGAGGCTGCCCTTTCGGCCATGGTCGAAGAGGCACATCGCCACGGGATCCGGATCCTCCAGGACTTCGTGATCAACCACGTCCACGCCGAGCACGAGTACATGCAGGCCCACCCCGAGTGGTTCCGCACCGGCTGCGTGTGCGGCACCCCCGGCTGCGACTGGACCGAGAAGGCCCTCGAGTGCATGTTCGCCGACTACCTGCCGGACATCGACCACAGCGTCACCGAGGCCAACACCCAGTTCGTCGCCGACGCCACCTGGTGGCTCGACCGCTTCGACCTCGACGGCCTGCGCGTCGACGCCGTCAAGCACGTCGAGGAGGCCGCCACGCGCAACCTCGCCGCCGCCGTGCGCGAGGGCTTCGAGCGCGCCGGCACCAAGTACTTCCTCATGGGCGAGACGGCGATGGGCTGGAGCGACTGCGCCGACCCGTGCAACGACGAGAACTACGGCACGATCGCCCGCTACATCGGCCCCTTCGGCCTCGACGGCCAGTTCGACTTCGTCCTCTACCACGGCGTCAGCTACCGCACCTTCGCCTGGGGCGACGCCGGCATGCTGCACGCCGACTACTGGGTCCGGCACGGCCTCGATCGCTGGCCCGAGGGCGCGATCATGACGCCGTACATCGGCAGCCACGACACCCCGCGGTTCGTCAGCCACGCCGACTACCGCGGTCAGGACGCGCAGCACGACAAGGGCGTGCCGGGCAACCAGTGGGACGACACCGCCCTCGCGCCCGACGACCCCGAGCCGTACCGGCGCACGCGCCTCGGCCTCACCTGGCTGCTCGGCCTGCCAGGCGCTCCGCTCCTCTACTACGGCGACGAGTACGGCCAGTGGGGCGGCGCCGACCCCAACAACCGCCTGATGTGGCGCCCCGAGGACGAGCTGTCGGCCGACGAGCTGGCCACCCTGCAGCACGCGCGCAAGCTCGGCGCCGCCCGCCAGCAGCTCGCGCCGCTGCGCCGCGGCGCCTACGTGCCGCTGTTCGCCGACGAGGACACGCTGGTGTTCGGCCGCAAGATCGCCGACGGCGACGCCGCGATCGTCGCCCTCACCCGCGCCGGCGCGCCGCAAATGGTCAGCGTCGACGCCGGCCCGGCCCTCGGCTTCGCCGCCGCCACCGAGCTGACCGACGTCCTCGCCGGCGACAAGGCCACCGTGACCGCGCTCGGCAAGCTCGACTTCACGATCCCCGCCGGCGGCTCGCTGGTCTTCGCGCCATGATCCTATGAACATGTCCTCGAGAGCATGGCCTTATCGCCATGTGCTCGCAGACATCCGCGTCGCGCGGGTCCGAGCCGCCCGCTCGCGTCCCCCCGTTCATCCGCCGCAGCCCTCGCGCAGCGCCGTCTGCACCTTCGCCGACGCGCGTCGCTGCGCCTCCGCGCGGGCCTCGGCCGCGCGGCCCAACGCGCACAGCGCCCGGACCCGCAGCTCCGCGCGCTGCTCGACCATCTGGCTGTTCGGGAAGTCGCGCGCGTGTTGGTCCGCGTACGCCAGCGCCTGGTGGGGGGACGACTTCAGCGCCTTGCGGGCCGCGCCGAGCATCTCGAGCTCGACGATCACGTTGCCCGGGTCGCGCGCCTCGGCGGCCGCGAGGCGCTGGGCCAGCGCCTCCTTGCGCGCGCCGCCTCCGCCGCCCTTCTTCTTGCCCTTGCGCACCACCACCTGGCGCTCGCGACCTGAACTCTTCGCCATGTCCTTGGGTTCACCCAGGAGCGGCGGCGCCTCGATCGTCGGCTCCGGCCGCGGCTCCGGCACCTCGTGCAGCGGCGGCCGCTCGACCGTCGGGCCCGAGGCCAGCGCGGGCTCGGGCCCCGGCGCGGGCGGGCGCGGGCGCAGCACCACCAGCACCGCCAGGGCCAGCGCCGCGACCCCCACGATCGCCGCGCGCGGGATCCCCGGATCTCCTGCCTCTTCGGACATGCCCAGAAGTTCAGCCCAGGCCTGCGCCCGCCAGCCCGGCGGCGCGCGGTCGACGACCACGCACTCGGCCAGCACCGTCGCCGGGCCGCCCGCCGCCGCCACCGCGGGGTCGGCCGCGAACGCGCGGCGCAGGCCGACGATGAGCGCCTGGCCGGCGGCCGGCGGGGCCCCGATCGCCTGCGCCAGCTGGACCGCGTCGAAGCCTCCGAGCTCGGCCAGGGCGAACACCGCTCGCTCCTCCGCGGTCCGGCCGGCGAGGAAATCGAGCAGCGCCGCCTCGCCGGTCGCGCGCGGCCCCGGCGGCACGTCCGACGGGCGCGCCCGCGCCAGCGCGCGCATCAGCGCCGCCCAGCCGACCGCGCTGTCCTCGGGGACAGCTTCGGCGATCGCCCGGAAACAGCGTGTCACGGCCGCGTCGCGCTCGTGATCGTCGATCCCGAGCCAGCGCGCCGCCGTCCGCAGGCGCTCCGCGTGGCGGTCGTGCAGCCGCCGCAGCGCGCCGGGCGAGCCGCGACCTGGTTCCGGGCCCGAGTACGGCGCCATCGTCGGGCGCGATCGTACCCCACGGGCTCGCGCCGCGGGGGCGCTGGCTTGTGCGGCGTTGCCGTGCCACAGTGCTGGGCCTCCGTGCCCGCTCGGCTTCGGTTCGTCCCGCCCTTTCTCTCCGTGGTGATGGTCGCGGCCCTCGGCTGCGGGCTGCACCTTCACCGTCCGCGCGACGCGGCCTCGGCCGAGGGCGCCGACGGCGAGCTGAAGGCCGCGCGGCTCGTCGACGGCTTCGCCGAGGAGCTGGGGCAGTCGCAGACCATGTTGACCGAGGAGGTCGCCGCCGCCCAGGCGTGGGCCGAAGTCGGCCGCAACCGCGATCTCCTCGACATCCTCGGCGCCAGGGGCGAGACCGACCCCGAGATCGCCGTCCTCTACTTCACGCGCTGCCGCGCGCGCTTCAAGGGCGACGGCTGGACCACCCTCTGCAGCAAGATCTCGACCCGCCTGCACGCCCTCACCGGCCACGCCTTCCCGCTGTCCGACCCGCCCGCGCCGGTCAGCGGCAGCAAGACCAGGGCCCCTGTCGCCGCCGGCCCCGATCCGGCCGCCGACCTCCTGCGCGAGCTGCGGACCCTGCAGCGCCACTGGAAGGGACCCGACAGCGCCGAGAGCCGACTCGCCCGCGCCGTAAACGAGCACCAGCTCGCCGCCCGCGCCCTGCGCCTCGGCTCCGCCGACGCCGCCGGCCCCGGCTGTCCCGTCCTCGATCGCCCCGGCCATGCACCTGTCCTTCAAGCCAGCAGCGACCGCCAGGGCCGGCTGTGCGACGAGCGGCGCGCCAACCTCCAGGCCCTGCGCGATCGCGTCGTCTGCAACGGCCCCGCCTGCGGCCCGAGCGAGCTCGGCGGGCTGGTCGGCCAGCTGCTCGACGTCCACGACGCCCTGCGGCAGCACAACGACGAGCTGGCCCGCCGCCTCCACGCCTACGAGGCCGCCAAGCAGGCGTGCGCCGCCCCCGAGCCGCAGACCGGCAAGCTCAAGCCGATCCCCCCGCCTCCGCTGCGCCGGCCGCCCGCCTCGCCCGACCCCGCCACGCCCGGCCTGTCCTCCGAGCCAGGCAAGACCGCCCAGCCCGCACCCGCGCCCGATCGCCCCGCCTCGGTCGCCGCCGCGTCTGTCCCGAGCACCATGTCCTCGGGGACCGGTCTTCCGTCGCATGTCTCCACGGACATGCCCTTCGGCGCAGGTTCTGAAGAACATGGCCGATTGAACCTGTCCGCTCTCACCGGCCCGATCGGCCAGGCCGCGCTGTTCCCCGGCGCGGGCCTGCTCGGCCAGCCCTGGGCCGCCCTGGCCCCGGCCGCCGGCCCCGATCCCGCCGCGCCCGCGAGCACGTCCCCGACGCCCGCCGCCCGCGCGCCCGCCACGACGACCGCCGGCGCGGCCTCGCTCCCGCAGGGCCCCGCGCCCACCGCCGGCTCGACCGGCACCGCCACCAATGCCTCCTCGCCCGGCGCCCTCGACGTCACCTCTGGCGGCTGCGACGACGCCGTCCTGCAGGCGCGCTTCGCCGAGCTCGCCGAGGTCCCGATCCCGCCGCTGCTCGTCACCCACGACCTGCGGCCGCTGGCCGAGCTCGGGCGGCGGCAGCAGCTCGCCGAGCAGCTCGCGGCCGTCGACGCCCTGATCGAGGCGCGCCAGCTGCGAGCGCGCCGCAAGGCCGCCGCCGACGACGACCCCAGGGCCGCCGAGGCCCTCGCCAGCGCCCCGCGGTTCGCCCGCATCGTCCACACCACCATCGCCGGCATCGACCGCCTCGAGCAGACCGTCAGCACCCTCGAGCTGGCCGTGCTGGCGCTGATCCGCGAGACCCTGCGGGTCGAGCACGACGCCCTGGTCGAGGCCATCGCCCTCGCCGAGCGCCGGCTCCGGCTCGCGCGGGCCAAGCTGGCCGCTCAGCTCGACGAGGCCGTCTTCTTGATGGAGGCCCACGCCGGCCTCGCCAGGCTCGAGCGGGCCGGCTGCACCCTGCAGGCGCTCATGCCCGCCTACGAGGCCGGCAAGTGCCGCGACGAGCTCACCAAGTCGCTCGTCGCCTACGGTAACGCCTGGACCCTCGGCCGCGCCAACGAGAAGCGCGCCGACGTGCTCGACCTCGGCGTCCGCCACGACGCCAGCATCCTCCGCTCGCGCGCCGCCATGGCCCTGCGCCAGGTCTACCTCGCCGCCGGCGTCACCGAGCTGGTCAGGTTCACCCGGGGCGGCATGGCGCCCGAGGCCCTCGCCCAGCTCATCGTCTCCACCGTCGGCTTCGGCGTGCTCGCCGGGGCCGTCCTCGCCCCGTGATCGACATGTCCTCACGAGCATGGACTTTCGGCCCTGTCCTCTTCACCCTGTCCCTCGCGCCAGGCTGCGCCCAGCGCGAGATGCGGGCCCAGGCCGCCGTGCTGGCCGAGGCGGGCGGCCGGCTCGAGCGCGAGACCGCCGAGTTCGCGGCCTCGCGCGCGGCCGTGGCCCAGCTGCGCCAGCGCAACCTGGTCGAGCGCCAGCAGCAGATCGCCGAGCAGGGCCAGTTCAACGCCCGCACGATCCACTTCTGGAAGATCGCCAGCGATCCCGAGCGCAGCAAGCAGCTCGCCCTCTACGACGCCCTCGTGGCCGCCGCCACCGCCACCGCCGCGGTGCAGGATCGCTCCTACGAGTGGGAGGAGTCGGTGCTCGCGCGCACGCACGGCCTCACGATCGACCGCGCCGCGCTGCACCGCTTCGTCCAGCAGCTGCTGGTCCTCGCCAGCCCGCCGCGCTTCCTCGACGGCGCGCGGTTTTACGTCGAGTACGGCGCGATCGTCGGCCAGCAGGTCGACGCCGGGCTCAAAGACGTCCGCGCCACCGTCGGCGCGGCCACGTCCAGCGGCGGCAGCTCGGGCGGCGGGGGTGGCGGCAGCAGCAGCAGCGGAAACGGCGTCACCGGCCCCGGTACCATCACGAACCCGCCCGCCGGCGATCCGGACGATCCCACCGCGCCGCCGCGCGGCCCCGACGAGCGCGAGCCGCCCGAATCGCACCGCGACCCCAGCGTCCCCTCGCCTCTCACCACGCCGGCTCCGCTCGGCAACACCCCACCGTGACGCGACGCGACGCATCCGCTCGCCGACACGCCCGCGCCGCTCGCCACGCAGCGTCCCGCGCGGCGACACGTCGCCGTGACGTCGCCCGCGCGCCCGCGGCGAGTCAGCCCCGCTTCGCCCCGGCTGGCGCCGTCGCGGCGAGTTGCGTAGTGTTGCGACGTGGCGGACAGGCGGCAGCGATCGAGGGCAGCGCGGCGGGCGAAGACCGGCGCCGCGGCCTCCCGTCCGCGACCCGCGGGACACGTCGGCATGAGCAACAAACACGAACTCATCGAAGATCTGTCGCAGGCGCTGGCGCGGCTGGGCGAGGCCAGCGAGCGCATGCGCCAGCGGCTCGACCAGGTCGATCCGTACGAGCAGCCCTCCCGCTGGAGCGCCATCAACGACCAGATCCGCGGCCTCGACGAGCGCATCAGCGTCCTCCGCGACGAGCACCAGCGCGTCAGCCTCGTCGTCGTCGAGCTGCTGCCGCTGTCGCGCACCGAGCTCGAGGCCCTGCGCCAGGCCACCACCGCCCTGTCCGGCATCGTCCGCGCCATGGGCACCAGCGCCGCCGTCGCCGAGGCCGCGGGCAAGCTCGCCGTGGTCGCCAGCGACCTGGTCAAAAAGTCCTTGCCCAAGGGCTAGGTCGCTCGCGCGGGGTCGGCCCCTCATGTCGCCGTCCGACCTCCCCGCGCGCCGTCCCAGGGCCCTCGCTCGCGTCCCGGCCACCCTCGAGTTCACCGTCGCCGCCACCCCGGCCGCCGTCGTCGACCGCTTCCTCGCCGCGCCCGAGGTCGCCCTGCTGCGCGAGCACACCGGCCACGGCGCCGACCCGGGCTACGCGCTCGAGCGCAGCGAACACGGCTTCCACCTCACCGCCGATCCTGGCGCCTGGCGCCCCGGCACGCGGGCCATCTGCGAGGTCCAGCTGACCCCGCAGGACGACGGGGCGCGCGTCGTCGTCCGCTTCCGCCTCCACCCGCTCACGCGCACCGCATTCGCGTATATCATTGCGCTCGGCCTGGCGATGGCCGCATTCCAGATAGCGATCGCCGGCCCTGTCGTCGCCGCAACCTTGCTCGTCCCGTTCCTGATCGTCGTCGGCCTGCTCGCCGCCGATCGCAGCAGCCTGCGTCGCCAGCAACGCGCGCTGCGGATGCTCGTCGAGGCCACGCTGACCCCGATCGCCGTCCCGCACGAGCGCGCCCCTGCGGCCCCGTTTCGCCGCGGCACGGGCGATTGAGCGCGCACACCGCCGCTCGTCCGTCGCCGCATTTCCGGCGCTGCGAGTCGCCTCGCAGCGGCCCGATCTACCGCCTCCGTCTGCCCAACGTCCGCCAGATCCGATACACCCTGAGCATGGCAGGCCCCGACGATCACGTCCCCGGCTATCGGCGCCCGCACGACGGGCCCAGGGCCCCGGCCGGCGCCGACGTCCCGCGCGAAGCTCTCGGTCGCCTCGACATCCCGGTCGTCGGTCCCCTCGACCTCGAGCTCGCGCTGGGCGCCCCGCTGCGCCTCGCGCTCGACGCCGAGGCCCTCGAGATCGAGCCCGGCAGCGCCCTCCTGGCCCGCGTCCCCGACCTGCCGACCGTCGAGGTCCGGCGCACGCGGCTCGACCTGGTCTACGGGACAGTCACCGCCGACGCCGACGCCATCGGCCCGTTCCTGCTCGCTGCCGCCGGCGTCGCCGTCCGGATCGCCCTGCGCCGCGGCTTCGCCTGGCAGCCCGGCCGCAGCCTCCTCGACCACCTGGCGCAGAACCTCCCCGCCGATCCGGCCAGCGGCGCCCGTCGCCTGTGGCGCGGCCCGCTCGCCAGCAGCGCGTGGATCCACGGCGACACCCGCCTCACCGCCGAGCTGCGCGGCGACCGGGCCGAGGTCGCGCTCAGCCGGCCCGCGCTCCTCCGGGTCCTCGGCCTCGCCCTGCCGATCCTCGCCGTCCGCCTGCTGTTCGGCCCGGCCCGCCTCGAGATCGATCCCGGTCCGACCGGACCTGTCCGCCGGGCCATCCTGCGCCTCGCCGCCTGGATCGCCTCCCGCTGGCTGCGCGGCCGCCTCCCGGCGGCCATGACCATCCCCGGCTACGACCTGTTCGCCGACGAGCAGCGGCGCGTCCGCCTCGTCGACCTCGTGCGCCGGCTCCGCGGCCAGCCGCGCCCGCGCCGCAAGCCCCGGCGCGCCGGTCGCTCCGCGCAGGCCCCCGCGGACCTGTCCTCTTCGACAGGTCCCTCCGGCCATGCCCCTTCGGACCTGTCCTCCTCGACCGGCCCTTCCGACCAGGCTTCTACGGACATGCCCATCGAGACCGGTCCCTCCGGGCATGCTCCTGGGGACATGTCTTCGGCGCCAGCGTCCGGCCTGCGCGCCCGCCTGGCCGCCATCGTCCCCGCGCGCCTGCACGGCGGCGCGCCGCCGCCCGGGGCCCGCGTCCTGGCCCGGATCCCGCTCGGCGCCCGCGGCGAGCTGGCGCTGCTCGCCGAGCGCGAGCTCGTGCTGACCCGCGCCGCCGGCGGCGTCCGCTTCGAGGCCCCCGGCGGCCTGGCCGTCCACGCCGACGAGCTGCCCGAGCTGGCCGAGCTGCGGCTGGTCCGCGGCCTGCTGGTCGCGGCCGCGCCCGGCGAGCCGCCCGTCCGCCTCGAGGTCCAGACCGACCCCCCGCTCGGCCCGCTGATGCGCGCGCTGCTGCGCCGCTTCCTCGACGCCCGCGTCCTCCCCCGGCTCCCGCTCGACCTGCTGGGCCGCCTCGGCCTCGTCCCCGGGGGCGACGCCGACGCGCTGCTGATCCTGCGTCAGCCCTTCAACCCGCGGACCGGCGTCGAGCTCACCACCGACGCCGGCGCCGAGGTGCACGTCCGCCACGGCAGCGAGGCGCTGGTCGTCGAGGCGACGGCCGGGCTGCGCCTGCGCTTCCACGGCCTGCCGATGCTGCCCGACGCCGACATCCACCGGCTCGAGTACCGCTGGGCCGACGGCAGCGTCGCCGCCGAGACCACCCCCGACCTCGGCGAGTTCGGCGCCCTCGCCCTCGCCCAGCTGATCCGGGTCCGCGCCGCACCTGTCCTTCCGGCCATCCTCGGCGTGCGCGGCGACGGCGGCCCGCAGCTCGACCCTGCGCTCGAGCAGCAGCTGCCCGCGCTGGCCGCCAGCGTCAAGGTCCCCGTCGTCGGCCCGCTCGACGTCCGCCTCGACCCCGCCGACGTCCTGACCGCCCGCCTCCGCCCCACCGACCTCGGCGTCACCAGCCGGCAGCGCCTCGCCGTCGTCGCCCCCGAGCTGCGCCTCGCCCTCCGCGTCGCCGCCGTCGACCACGACATCGCCGCCACCGCCCTGCGCGCCGACACCGACGTCCCGCTCGGCGACTACCTGTCCGCCGTGGTCGCCCGCTGCGTCGAGCAGTACGGCCTCGCCCGCGTGCGCCCGCACCTGCCCCTGGCCCCGCAGGTCGGGCGCGACGAGCCCTGGCTTTTGGCACATGTCCCCAAGGCCAGCAAGGGCGCGCGCGTCCGCCTCGAGCTGCCGGCCGGCGCCGGCCTCGCGCTCACGCGCAGCCCCGACGCGCTCGAGCTGCGCGCCGGGGCCCCGCTGCAGCTCGTCCCCGAAGGCACCGCCCTGCTCGGCGACCTCCGGATCGAGGCCCTGCGCTACCGCCCGGCCGCCGCCGCGCTCGAGCTGCTGAGCGACCCGCCCGCCGGCGCGTTGATGCACGAGGTCCTGCGCCGCCTGTTCGCCCGCTTCGTCCCCCCCGGGCCGCTCGCCGAGGTCCTGCGCCGCCTCGCGCTCCCGGCGGCGGCCCCCGTCCCGCCGCCGCTGCCGGTCCCGCCCGGCCTCGTCGTGTGGGAGAACACCTTCGGCCCTCTCGGCGCCGTGCGCGTCGCCACCGACGCCGCGCGCACCGTCGACGTCTCGCTCAGCCGCAGCGGCGCGCACATCGGCTTCGGCAAGGGCGCCACCGTGCGCGTCCTCGGCCTCGGCCTCGGCCTCACCGTCCGCAGCGTCGACCTCACCTTCCTGCCGTGGACCCTCGAGGTCGACGCCTCGCCGCCCGCCGGCGAGCTCGCGCAGCGCCTCGTCAGCCACGCCATGCGGGCGCTGTTCGCCGAGTTCATGCGCCACTTCTGGCCCAAGGATCGCTCGCCCCGCGCCGGCCACGACACCCTCCTGGCGCTCGGCGCCGGCAAGCCGTGGGGCCCGCTCAAGATCTGCGTCGCCAGGGGCGGCTCGATCGACCTCCACCTCGACAACGGCGGCCTGTCCCTTCGGTCAGCCGCCGGCCTGTTCGTCACCGGCGAGGCGCTCGACTGGCTGCCCGACTTCTACCTCCACGACCTCGGCCTGCGCAGCAGCGACGCCGCCGTCAAGCTCGACATCAGCGGCATCACCGAGCAGGCCTACCACGAGGCCGCCGCGGTCAGCCCCGTCACCGAGGCCGTGCTCTCGCACCTCTACAAGGTCCTCGTCGCGCCCCGGCTGCCGCCCGTGTGGGCCCAGCGGCTCGGCCTCCCGCGCCCCCCGCTGCCGCCCGCGCCCCCCGAAGACCCCACGCGGTTCGCCGTGTTCGGCGCCCGCCTGCCCGGCGACTACGGCGAGTTCACGCTGTCGATGGACCCCGCCGACACCGTCACCCTCACCGCCAGCGAGGTCGAGGCCGCCGTCGAGAGCGAGCGCGGCCTGTCGGCGCGCATGCCCGGCCTGCGCCTGGCGATCCAGCTCCGCGGCGCCCGCTACCACCTCCAGACCGGCGAGGTCCAGGTCGGCGGCCTCGGCCAGCTCGAGAACGCCCTGGTCGAGGCGCTCATCCGCCGCCAGATCGGCGACAGCGGCGACCCCGGGGCCTCCGGCGTGCGCGGCCTGCTCGATCGCTTCCCCGTCGACGAGCGCGGCCGCACCCTGGTGTTCCACCACTCCCTCGTCGACGTCCTGCTCCAGCCCGGCACCAGCGTGCGCATGCGCCTCGACGACCGCCGCCTGCGGATCGCCGCCGAGCCGGCGCTCGTGATCGACGGCCCGGCCCGCCTCAACTTCCTCGTCTGCGGCCTGCACTACGACTTCGGCGCCGCCCGCTTCGAGCTCGACTTCGAGGGCGACACCGTCGTCGCCGAGCTGATCGAGAAGATCGTCGACGCCCGCGCCGAGAAGGCCCTCAACGACCAGCTGCTCCCGCTCGTGCCGGCCGCCATGCGCACCCCCGGCTACCGCCTCAGCACCGACCCCCAGGTCCGCGCCAACGTCGCCGCCCTGATCCGCTCGTTCACCCGCCGCAAGCGCACCTCGTGACCTGACCCCGCGGCCCTGCCCTGAGGGACAGGGTCTCGAGGACATGCCCTGAAGGCCCTGCCCTCGGGGACATGTTCTCGATCGCTAGCCGCGGCGCGGACCCGCGCGAGGCCGGCCGCGAGCGCGACGACAGTGACCTGTCCCGAGAAACAGGCCCGCGTTCGCTGCGGCCCCGCGACCTCGCCCGGGGGCCCGCGAGGACGCGGGGCGTGAACGCGGGTGTGTGCAGGGCAGGCCCGCCCCGAGGTCAGCCCCTGGATCCGCGTGCTACGGTCGAGCTCGATGAAGCCCGAACCCGCGCCGTCGCTGCCGCAGCACGCCCCGGATCCGGCCGCCAGGCGCCGGGCTCTCGCCGTCGCCCGGACCCGCTACACCTACGCCCGCCGCGAGGACAACCCGCTCGCTCCGATCGCCGTCGCGGGCGAGTTCCCGCTCAGCGAGCTCTACAGTTTGCGCTGGGCCCTGCCGTACCTGCCCCACCTGTTGCGCTCCGTCGCCGACGCCCAGGCCAAGAAGCTCCTCTACCGCCTGCGCGCCGCCGTCGGCGGCGTCGACAAGCTCGACGGCTTCCGCGACCTGTTCAGCCCGCGCCTCGGCCTGCACGCGCCGCCGGCCGTCACCGAGCACCAGCGCGACGGCCTGTTCGCGCGCAACCGCATCGACGGCCCCAACCCGCTGCTGCTCGCGCGCGTGCGCGACCTCGACGACCTGCGCCGGCGCCTCCCGCTCGGCGACGCCGAGCTCGCGCAGGTCCTCGGCGACGGCGCCACGCTGGCGGCCGAGCACGCCGCCGGCAACCTGTTCGTCGCCGACTTCGAGCTCCTCGCCCGCAGCCTCGCCCCCGGCGCGCTCGTCGGTCGCGACTCGCGCTGGCGCGGCAAGTACCTGCCGGCCCCGGTCGCGCTGTTCTGCCAGCGCCCCGGCCGCGATCCGCTGTGCGACCTCGTGCCGGTGGCGATCCGCGTCGACCAGCCCGGCGCCGCCGAGCCCAACCCGGTCTACCTGCGCGACGGCAGCCCGCGCTGGGCCCTCGCCAAGACCTACGTCGAGATCGCCGAGTTCAACCTGCAGGCGATGTCGAGCCACATCTACCGCCACCACTACGTCGCCGAGCCGTTCGCGGTCAGCATGCGGCGCCAGCTCGCGCCCTCGCACCCGATCCACGTGCTGCTGCGGCCGCACACCCAGCACACCATCGCCGTCAACCGGGCCGCCCTCAACCTGCTCCAAAAGCCAGATGGTGTGTTCGCCAACCTCTACGCCGGCGAGCTGCCCGAGACCCGCAACATCATGGTCCGCAGCTACGAGCGCTGGTCGGTGCGCGAGCAGGAGCTCGAGGCCGACCTCGCCGCCCGCGGCGTCGGCGACGGCCCGCGCGAGTACCCCTGGCGCGACGACGCCCGCCTGTGGACCCCCGTCCTGCGCCGCTTCGTCGCCGCCTACGTGCGCACGTACTACCGCGACGACGCCGCCGTGCGCGACGATGCCGAGCTGCAGGCCTTCGTCGCCGAGCTGCAGGCCGACGACGGCGGGCGCCTGCGCGGCCTCCTGCCCGGCTTGCGGCTCGACGGCCTCGACGTCCTCGTCGAGCTCCTCGCCCAATTCCTCTTCATCGCCGGCCCCGGCCACGCCGCCGTGCACTTCCCGCAGACCGACCACTTCACCTACGTCCCCGCGTTCCCCGGCGCGGCCTACCGCCCGCCGCCGCGCGAGCACGAGGTCGTCGACGCCGCCCGGATCGCCGCCACGCTCCCGCCCTTCGCCCTCGGCGCCGACCAGTTCCAGAACAACCAGATCGCCTGCTACCGCTTCGATCGCTTCGGCGACTACAGCCGCTTCGAGCTCGGGCACGTCGCCGCGGCGCGCCCCGCGATCGCGCGGCTCGTCGCCGACCTCGCCGCGATCGAGCGGGAGATCGAGCAGCGCAACCACGCCCGACCGCGGCCGTACCCGTACCTGCTGCCGCGGCTGGTCCCGAACAGCATCAACATCTGACGGGTGAACTGTGCAGCTGATCCCGCAGTACAAGTGGCGCAACTGGAACGACAACCTCGCCTGCACCGCCGATCTGTACCGTCCGCGCGGCCTGCACGAGCTGCGTGAGGCCGTGCGCCTCGCCGGTCGCAAGGGCAGGATCCGCCCGCTCGGCAATTCGTGCTCGTGGAGCCCGCTCGTGCCCACCAGCGGCAGCCTCATCGACCTCGGCCAGCTCCGCGGCATGCACGAGACCAGCCACGACGGCGCCCCCGCGATCCGCGTCGAGGCCGGCGCGACCGTCCGCGACCTCGTGCAGTTCACCCAGTCGCGCGGCCTCACCCTGATCTCGCCGACCATCTTCCAGGACATCTCGGTCGGCGGCGCCATCGCCGTCGCCGCCCACGGCACCGGCCTGGGCACCTCGACCATGTCCGACGAGGTCGTCGCCATGACCCTCGTCGACGCCCGCGGCGACGTGCACCACCTCAGCGCCGCCGACGGCGAGCTGTTCGACGCCGCCCGCTGCTCGCTCGGCGCGCTCGGGGTCGTCCACGACGTCACCATGCGCTGCTGGCCCGAGTTCCACCTCCACGTCGAGGACCGCATGATCGCGATCGACGACGTGCTCGCCGACCTGCCCGACCTCGCCCGCACCTACGAATTCTTCGAGCTCTACTGGTTCCCCTTCACCGACCGCATGTGGTGCAAGCTGATGCGCCGCACCGACGCGCCCGACCCCGGCGCCTCGCTGAGCCAGCGGCTCAAGTTCGCCTTCACCTACGCCTGCACCTTCGCCTCCTGCAACGCCGTGCTGCCGCTGCTCGGCCGCGTCGCCCCCGAGCTCACGCCCGCGTTCATGCAGCTGGCGCCGAAGCTGTCGATGACCCCCGGCAGCGCCGTCGCCCCGGCCTCGCGCGCCTTCCACTACCAGCGGGCCTACCCGCGCTGCTGGGACATGTCCTACGGCGTCCCGCTGGCCGACGCCGAGCGGGCCTGGCGGCGCACGATCGGCCTCATCGAGCGCCTCGCCCGCGCCGCCCGCTTCCCCGTCAACATGGTCGTGCACGCCCGCTTCATCGGCCCCAGCGCCGCCCTGCTGGCCCCCGCGCACGCCCGGGCGATCTGCGACATCGAGGTCGTCACCACCCGCACCTCGCGCGACGCCGACGCCTTCTACGACGCCTGGACCGCCGAGATGCTGGCGATCGAGGGCGCCCGCCCGCACTGGGGCAAGTACATGCTGCGCCCCCGCGACGTCCGCGCCCGCTACCCCAAGATGGACGCCTTCCTGGCCCACCGCGCCGCCCTCGACCCCCGCGGCCTGTTCCTCAACGACTGGCTCGAGGACGCCGTGTTCCAGCTGCACCCTTGAGCATGTCCTGAAGGGCATGCTCTCCGAGGCATGCCCCCATGAACATGTCCATCTCGACATGTCACAAAGGACATATTCTCGCGCCGCTCTCGCGGATCCGCCGACCGCTCTTCCACGACCACGCCGGGATCGCACACCGACGCTGTTCGCCGCCGCCTGATGATCGCCCCGCAGCGCGCCGCGGCTCCGTCGCTCACGACGCGGACCTCAGCCCGCGACGAGCGAGCGCACCAGCCGCGGCAGCTCCCCCGGCGTGCGGGCCGTGTGGTGCGGCACCTCGGCCCCCGGGTCGGGCGCGTAGCCCCACGCGCACCAGATCGTCGTCGCCCCGAACGAGCGCCCGCACTTCACGTCGGCCGCCGAGTCGCCGATCATCAGCGCCTGGCCGGTGCGTCCGACCCGGCGGCAGGCCTCCGCCAGCACCACCGGGCTCGGCTTGCTCTCGGGGCAGGTGTCGCCGCCGATCACCGCCGAGAACAGGCGCCCGACCCCGAGCGCCTCGAGCAGCGCCGCGCTGAGGCGCTGCGGCTTGTTGGTCACGCAGGCCAGGCAGCCGAGCGCCGCCAGTTCGACCAGCGCGTCGCCGATCCCCGCGTAGAGCCGGGTCGAGTCGGCGATGTGGGCCAGGTAGTCGGCCTCGTAGGCCGCGCGGACGTCGTCGACCGTCCCGCCCGCGCCGACGTAGTCGGCGAAGCAGTTGCGGTACAGGTGGTCCATCCCGGCGTTGACGAAGCCGCGGAACCGGTCACCTGGCTGTTCGGACAGGCCGAAGCTCGCGCGCACGCGCAGCACCGCCGCGACCATGTCGTCGCGGCTGTCCTCGAGCGTGCCGTCGAGGTCGAGCGCGATCAGGTGGGTCACGACTCGCCCCCGCGCGTCAGGTCCTCGACGCTGCCGCGGCCGTCGCCGTGCTCCGTCACGTGGCGTTCGCCGCTGCGCGAGCCCTTGTACGCCGAGAACGTGCGCCCGTTGTGGCTGCGCACCTCGTGCTGCACCCCCGACGGGATGATCAGGATGTCGCCCGCCTCGAGCGTCACCGGCCCCTCGTCGAAGTGGAACGTCGTCACCCCGCTGACCGCCCCGCGGATCTCCTCCTCGTCGTGCGCGTGGCGGCTGCGGAAGAACCACGGCGGCACCGTCTGGAGGTCGTAGCTGCGGAAGCCGAACCGCGCCATCTCGGCCGCCACCGACTCCGCGCTCGGCTCGACGTTGTGCGGCCACTTGTACACGGTCACCCCGTTGGGGAGCTTTTGCGTCGGGTGCATCGCGCCCGATCCGTAGCGCGACTCGGCCGCCCCGCGCAACTGCGCGCGCCCACCGTCTCGCTCACGCACGCGAGGCGCGGCCTGTCGCCGGCGCGCCGGGGCGAGCCCGGTGCGGTGGCGGCGGGCAGACGGCGCAGGCGACCGCTCGGCTCCAGATGGTTCGTCGCCCGCTCGCCCTGCGCGACACGGCGGCGAAGCTGCGATTCGCCGCGCGATCGTCCGCCTGGTCGCAGGCGCGCACGCTCGCCGCCGATCGGTCGGGGGTACGCGGCCGTCGTGACGTTCGAGTCGAGGCCGAGCGCGTTCGCCCCGGCAGCTGCGCCGCGCCGGTCCTCGCTCCGCTCACGCGGTCCGCCGCGCCCCGACCGACTCTGTCCTTTCAAACAGCCCGCGAGGCGCCGCCGATCACCTGTCCCAAACGCCATGTTCTTCGCCCTCGTGCCTGTCCCGAGCGCCAGGTCGATTCGCCTGCTCCGCGCGCCCCGCGGCTCGCCGCTCCGCTCGCCCCGGTCCCGAGCGCCCGTCGCCGGCGACGAGCCGATCGACCGACACGACCCGGCGGGTGTCTCCAGGCGCGGCACGGGGACGTCGCCCGGGAATGACATGACCGTTCGGCCATGCCCGATCCGACATGTCCTTGAAACGCGGTTCGCCGGGCTCGCACGCGCGCGCCGACGCGGCTGCGGGATCACCCGAAGTCCACCGGTCCTGTGCTGCGGATCACGGGCCCGGGCGGCGCGAGCGCCCGCTCTCCGCGACATCCGGCCGCGCGAACGAGTTTCCGCACGGGCAGGCGCGCGGCGGAGCGGGCGGCCCCCTGGGGCTAGCAGCTACATTGCCCTGGCTCATGGCCGACCGCCTCGACATCTCGCAGCGCAAGAAGGACCACCTCGCCCTGTGCGCCGGCGACAACGTCGGTTTCCGCGAGAAGACCAGCCTGCTGGAGCAGGTCGAGCTGGTGCACGACGCGCTGCCCGAGATGCACCTCGACGAGATCGACGCCGGCGTCGAGCTGCTGGGCAAGCGGCTCGCGGCCCCGGTCGTCATCGCGGCCATGACCGGCGGCACCGACGAGGCCGCGGCGATCAACCGCGACCTCGCGCGCGCCGCCGACCAGCTCGGCCTCGGCTTCGGCCTCGGCAGCCAGCGGGCCATGTTCGTCCGCCCGCACACCGCCTACACCTTCAAGGTCCGCGAGCACGCGCCGAACGTCCTCTTGCTCGGCAACCTCGGCATCGTCCAGGCCCGCGGCATGAGCACCGACGAAATCGCCGCGCTGTGCCGCGACACCGGCGCCGACGCCCTGTGCATCCACCTCAACCCGGCCATGGAAATCGTCCAGCCGGGCGGCGATCGCGACTTCTCGCGCGGCCTCGACACCCTGCGCCGCCTGGTCGAGGAGCTGCACATCCCGGTCGTCGTCAAGGAGACCGGCTGCGGCCTGTCGCGCGGCGTCGCCGAGCGGGTCCGCAGCGTCGGCGTCGAGCACCTCGACGTCAGCGGCTCGGGCGGCACCAGCTGGGTCGCCGTCGAGGCCCACCGCGCCGTCGACCCCGACGAGCGGGCCCTCGCCGACGAGCTGTGGGACTGGGGCATCCCCACCGCCGCCAGCGTGCTGCAGGTCCAGGGCCTCGGCTTCCGCGGCATCGTCGCCACCGGCGGCCTGCGCACCGGCAGCGACGTCGCCCGCGCCGTCGCTCTCGGCGCCACCGCCGGCGGCCTCGCGGCGCCGGTGCTCAAGGCCCACCGCGCCGGCGGCTACGACGGCGTGGTCGCGTTCCTCCGCCGCGTCGTCCTCACCGTCCGCAGCATCATGCTCCTCACCGGCTCGCGCACGATCGCCGATCTTCAGCGCGCCCCGCGGGTGCTCGGCCCCACCCTCGCCCGCTGGATCCCGGAGCGCCGCGGATGACCATCCCGCTGCACCCCCGCGCCGAGGCGCACGGCAAGGTCATCGTCCTCGGCGAGCACGCCGTCGTCTACGGCTACCCGGCCGTCGCCGCCGGCCTGCCGCAGGGCATCGTCCTCGAGGCGAGCCCGCGATCCGACCCGCGCCTGCCGATCACGCTCACGATCCCCGCCTGGGACCTCGACCTCGAGCTCCACCCCGGCAGCGATCATCCGGTCGCGCGCGCCTGCCTCGAGGTCCTCGCCCACTGCGACGGCCCCGTCACCGGCTGGGCGATCCGGGGCAGCAGCGCCCTGCCGCCGCGCGCCGGCCTCGGCTCCTCGGCCGCGCTCACCGTGGCCCTCGCGCGCCTGGTCTATGGGCCAGGTGCCAGCCTCGACGACGTCGTCGCCGCCTCGCTCGCCGGTGAGCGCGTGTTCCACGGCGAGCCCTCGGGCCTCGACAGCCGCGTCGCCGCCCAGGGCGGCGTCCTGCGCTACGTCCGGGGCGAGCCGCCGCGGCAGATCCGCCCCGGCGCCCCGCTGCCGCTGTGCATCATCCCGAGCGGCATCCCGCGCAGCACCGCCGATCAGGTCGCGCGCTGCCGCAGCCGCCTCGAGCACCTGCCGAGCGTCGTCCGCCCGGTGCTGATCGCGGTCGGTCAGGCCGTCGAGTCGGGCATCCACGCCATCGAGCACGGCGACCTCGACACCCTCGGCGTCCTCTTCGACGTCGCCCACGGCCTGCTCGGCGCGCTCGACGTCTCGTCGCCCGCGCTCGACCGCATGGCCGCCGACGCCCGCGCCGCCGGGGCGCGCGGCGCCAAGCTCACCGGGGCCGGCTGCGGCGGCTGCCTGCTCGCCCTCGCAGGCGACGCCCCCGAAAGCCTCACCGCCGCCTTCCCCTCCCTCCGCCCGCTGTTCGTCGAGGTCGCCGCGTCATGAAGAGCGCCCGCGCCGTCGCCCACACCAACATCGCCCTCGTCAAGTACTGGGGCAAGCGCGACTCGTCGCCGGCCGATCTCAATCTGCCGGCCGTCGGCTCGCTGTCCTTGACCCTCGACCGCCTGCGCAGCGAGACCACCGTCTGTCCCGCAGGACATGACTCTTTCACCCTGAACCAAGAGCCAGCCTCGGGCGAGGTCGCCGGCAAGGTGCTGCGCCAGCTCGACCGCGTGTGGCAGGCCGCCGGCCACGCCGGCCCGCGCCCGCCGTGCGAGGTCGTCTCGCGCAACTTCCTGCCGACCGCCGCCGGCCTGGCCAGCTCGGCCTCCGGCTTCGCCGCGCTCACGCTCGCGGCCGCCGCCGCCTTCGACCACGACCCCGGGCGCCCGGCCCTCTCGGCGCTGGCCCGCCGCGGCTCGGGCTCGGCCGCGCGCTCGCTGTGGGGCGGCTTCGTCCGCCTCGAGCGCGGCGTCGCGGCCGACGGCAGCGACTGCCGGGCCTACCCGCTGCACCCGCAGGCGCACTGGGACGTCCGCCTGCTCATCGTCCACACCGAGCGCGGGCCCAAGGCGATCGGCTCGACCGCCGGCATGCAGCGCAGCCGCGACACCTCGCCCTACTACGGCCCCTGGGTCGACACCTCCGAGGCCGACCTCGCCGCCGCCGAGGCCGCGCTGGCCGCCCGCGACCTGGCTGTCCTCGGGGACATCGTCGAGCACTCCTGCTTCAAGATGCACGCCTGCATGATGGCCAGCCGCCCGCCGATCGTGTACTGGCGCGGCGCCACCCTCGACGTCGTCCACGCCGTGTGGCGCCTGCGCGCCGAGGGCCTGCAGGGCTACGTCACCAGCGACGCCGGCCCGCACGTCAAGGTCCTCTGTCTCTCGGGACAGGCCGACGACCTCGCCGCCCGCCTGCGCGACGTCCCCGGCGTCCACGCCGTCGACCTCGTCGGCCCCGGCCCCGACCCGACCGTCGAGGTGCTCGCGTGACCCGCCTGGCCGTCTCCGCCCCCGGCAAGGCGTTCCTGATCGGCGAGTACGCCGTGCTCGCCGGCGCCACCGCGCTCGTCACCGCCGTCGGCCGCCGGGCCGTCGCCTCCCACTGCGACGACCCCGACCGCCCGCCGGCCTCGCCGCTGACCGAGGCCGCCTACGCGCATGTCCGTGCGTACCTGTCCGAACGCACAGGTACTTTCGCACCTGGCCCATTGACCAGCGTCGACACCGGCTCGTTCGCCGCCGGCGCGCGCAAGCTCGGCCTCGGCAGCTCGGCCGCCGCCGTCGCCGCGGTGGTCGGCTTCCACCTCGCCGAGGCCGGCCTCGACCCCGAGGACCCCGAGGTCCGCGCGGTCGCCCTGCGCCTGGCCCAGACCGCCCACGCCCAGGTCCAGGGCGGCGGCAGCGGGGCCGACGTCGCCTGCGCCGTGCTCGGCGGGACCATCGCCTTCACCCGCGGCGAGGCCCCCGTCGCCGTCGCCCACCCCGCGTGGCTGCACGTCGGCTTCTTCGACGCCGGCGCCCCCGCGATCACCGCCTCGTTCGTGCAGCAGGTCCGCGCCGCCGGCGAGCGCGACCCCGCCGGCCACGCCGCGGCCACCGACCTGCTGCGCCGCGCCGCCGACCAGTTCCGCGCCGCCTATACCAGCGCCGACCCCGACCCCGACGCCGGCCTCACCGCCATCCGCG
>NZ_JAIRAU010000037.1 GCF_020073745.1 Nannocystis pusilla | reverse complement strand
GCCGACGACCGCCCCACCCGGTGGATCGGCCGGATCATCGACGGCCGCTACCGGATCGTCGAGCTGCTCGGCGAGGGCGGCATGGGCGCCGTCTTCGTCGCCGAGCACCTCAAGCTGCACAAGCACGTCGCGCTCAAGACCATCCGCGCCCAGTTCGCCGCCAACAGTCAGGCCGAGGCCAGGTTCACCCGCGAGGCGCTGGCGACCGCGCGGCTCGATCACCCGCACGTGGTCAGCGCGATCGACTACGGCCAATTGCCGGAGGGCGGCGCCTACCTCGTGATTCAGCTGGTGCGCGGCCGCAGCCTCACGAAGCAGATCGAGGAGGGCGCGCTCGGCTGGCTCGCGGCCTGTCGGCTCGGCGCCCAGATCGCCGACGCCCTGGCCGCCGCGCACGGCCTCGGCATCATTCACCGCGACCTCAAGCCCGACAACATCCTGCTCGAGCCGCGCGACGACGGCAGCTTCCACGCCCGCGTCCTCGACTTCGGCATCGCCCGCGTCGCCGCCGACGAGACCCACACCACCGGCACGCTCGCCGGCATCGGCAAGCCGATCACGCGCATGGGCGCCGTCGTCGGCACGCCCGGCTACATGGCCCCCGAGCAGGCCGTCGGCCAGCCCGTCGACGTCCGCGCCGACCTCTACTCCCTCGGCGTCATCCTGTGGGAGGCGTGCACCGGTCGATACCTGTGGGACGCCGAAGCGGTCACCGACCTGTTCGCCGCGCAATTGTCCCGACCGGCGCCGAGCCTGCGGAGCCTCCGCAGCGACATCCCGCCGATGTTGTCGGCGCTCGTCGACCAGCTGCTCGACCGCAAGCCCGAGCGACGGCCCGCCAACGCCGCCGTCGTGCGCGACGAGCTGCGCAAGCTCGCCCTCAGCGCCGAAGTCGACTCCGTACTCGCCGGCGCCACGCCGCGCGTCGCCGCGGCCGCGCTCGCCGCCCCACCGGCGCCGCATCCCGCCGCCGAACCACCGCGGAGCGAGCTGCCCTTCTCCGGCTCACGGACGCCGCATCTCGCCTCCGCCCCGCCGGTGTCACATCCGGCCTCCGAGCCCGCTCGCGTCGCCGCCCATACCCCCGCGACGGCGAAGCCAGCTGCAGCCATCGCCTCGCCCGCCGCTGCGAACCCCGGCACCGTCATCGCCGCCGTGAAGCCGGCCGCCAGCGCGTCGGCGTCGGCCGCCTCCGCGTCGCTGCCCGCCGCGCCCTCGACCGCCTCGCATCCGGCGGTCTCCGCCTCCACGTCGCGGCCCGTCGCCGCGCCCTCGACCGCCTCGCATCCGGCGGTCTCCGCCTCCGCGTCACTGCCCGTCGCCGCGCCCTCGACCGCCTCGCATCCGGCGGTCTCCGCCTCCGCGTCGCTGCCGGTCGCCGCGAGCCCTGCGGCCTCGACCGCCTCGCGTCCGGCCGTCGCCGCGTCCGGCAACGTCACGACCGCCAGCCACGCCGTCACCCGCCCCGAGCAGGCCGGCAGCGCCGCCGCGATCCCGCGCGCCGTCTGGCTCAGCGGCCTCGTCATCCTCGCCCTGTTCGTGATCGCCGCCGCCGTCGCCAGCCGCATGGCTGTCCCCAAGGACATCTCCGACCCCGACGATCCTGCCGCCGCGCCGGCCCCCGCCGACGGGCGTCAGGCCGCTGGCGCCGCGCCCGGGGTTCGCGGCCGCGGCCCGATCGAGGACCAGATCGCCGAGGTCCCCGCGGCCTACGCCGCGCACGCGCGCGTCCTCCTGACCAGCGACGACGCCCGCGCCCGCGAGCGTGCCGGCGCCGCGATCGCCCTCGCGCCGGAGGAGGACAAGCCGGCGATCCCGCTGTACCTGCGCAACCTCGCGTGGTTCGAGCAGGTCTCCGACTGCGAGGACAAGCGCCCGATCCTCGCCAAGATCCGCGAGCAGGGCGACGCCCGCGCCTTGCCCGGCCTGCAGCGGATCGCCTCCGCCCCGCCGGGCGCGTGCAAGATGGGCGACTTCCGCTTCGAGTGCATCGAGTGCCTGCGCGACGAGCTCGACCGCCTGATCGCGCGCTTCGAGGCGGAGCGGCGCTGATGGCCGAGGGCCGCGCGGTCGGCCTCCCTGTCTCTTCGGTCAGGCGCCTCCTCGTCCGCCTCGGCGCCCGCTTCAGCCTCGCCGGCCTCGCGTCGGGCCGACCGACCGCTGCGGCTCACGCCTCGCGCCGGCGCACCGACCGATGAAGCCGTCGTACCGGCGCCCCCTCGCCGCGGCGTCGCGAGCCAGGCTCGGCGCCGGGCCCGAGGAGCTCGCGGCCCTGCGCACCAGGCTCGAAGAGGTCGAGACGTGCACCTGACCGCGCCGGCCAAAGCGGCTCCAGGACCGCGAATTCGGGCTTCCACGGGCCTTTCTCGTCTCGCGGCGATCACGCCGTGCACCTCCGCACGGGCCTCGCGGGGGGACCGGCCGCGCGGCTCATGTAGTCTCCGCGCCCGTGATCCACATCGACGCCATCTCGAAGCAGCACGGCAAGCAGCTGCTGTTCGTCGAAGCCTCGGCCACCGTCTTCCGCGGCGAGAAGGTCGGGCTCGTCGGGCCCAACGGGGCCGGCAAGACCACCATCTTCCGCATGATCATGCAGACCGAGAGCCCCGACGAGGGCCAGGTGCGGGTCGAGAAGAGCATTTCGCTCGGCTACTTCAGCCAGGACGTCGGCGAGATGTCCGGGCGCAGCGTCGTCGCCGAGACCATGGACGGCGCCGGTCCGGTCGCGGCCGTCGCCGCCGAGCTGGCCGCGCTCGAGCTGGCGCTGGCCGACCCCGCGCGCATGGACGAGCTCGATGTCCTCGTCGCCCGCTTCGGCGAGGTCCAGGCCCGCTTCGAGGAGCTCGGCGGCTACGGCCTCGACGCCCGCGCGCGCGAGATCCTCGCCGGCCTCGGCTTCGGCCAGGACATGATGGACGGCGACGTCGGCAAGCTCTCGGGCGGCTGGAAGATGCGGGTCGCGCTCGCGCGGATCTTGCTCATGCGCCCCGACGTCCTGCTGCTCGACGAGCCGACCAACCACCTCGACCTCGAGTCGATCCTGTGGCTCGAGGGCTACTTGAAGGACTTCCAGGGCGCGGTGGTGATGACCAGCCACGACCGCGAGTTCCTCAACCGGATCGTCACCAAGATCCTCGAGATCGACGGCGGCGAGCTCACCACCTACGGCGGCAACTTCGACTTCTACGAGCAGCAGCGGGCCCTCGGCGAGGCCCAGCAGCAGGCCCAGTACGAGCGCCAGCAGGCCATGCTGGCCAAGGAGATCCGCTTCATCGAGCGCTTCAAGGCCCAGGCCGGGCGGGCCGCGCAGGTGCAGTCGCGGGTCAAGAAGCTCGACAAGATCGAGAAGGTCGAGCCGCCGCGGCGGCGCAAGGTCCTGTCGTTCGACTTCCGCGTCGCCCCGCGCTCCGGCAACGACGTCGTCAAGCTGGCGGGCATCCACAAGGCCTACGGCAAGAAGACGATCTACGCCGGCTTCGACCTGATGATCCGCCGCAAGGAGCGGTGGTGCATCATGGGCGAGAACGGGGCCGGCAAGTCGACGCTGCTCAAGCTGATCGCCGGCCAGACCCGGCCCGACCGCGGCGAGGTGACGATCGGCGCCGCCGTCAAGCTGGGCTACTTCGCCCAGCACGCCATGGACCTGCTCGAAGGGACAGGTACCGTCCTCGACTCGCTGATGGCCGCGTTCCCGCTGGCCTCGATCGGCCAGCTCAAGGCGCTCGCCGGCGCGTTCGGGTTCTCGGGCGAGGACGCCGACAAGCCGATCCGGATCCTCTCGGGCGGCGAGAAGGCGCGCGTCGTGCTGGCGCGCATGCTCTACGACCCGCCGAACCTGCTGGTCCTCGACGAGCCGACCAACCACCTCGACATGGCGACCAAGGACATGCTGGTCGGCGCGCTGTCGAACTTCGAGGGCACCATCGTGTTCGTGTCGCACGACCGCCGGTTCCTCGCCGCGCTGTCCAACCGGGTGCTGGAGCTCGGCGCCGGCGAGCCCCGGGTCTACGGCGGCGGTTACAGCGAGTACGTGGCCCAGAGCGGCCACGAGGCCCCAGGCATGCGCGCGAACTGATGTAAGCGCATTACACCCCGTCCGCGCTTGACGATCGACGTCTCTGCGTCAAGTTGGGTCCGCCGCATCTTGCGGCCTTGGGCTTCGATTTCTGGCAAGAGGCAGTACTGTCATGATCGTCTCGCGTCCTCCCCGCGTCCGCCTGCTCGCCGTCGCCGCCGTCGTGCTCGCCCTCGAGGCGGCCGGCTGCTGCCCCGACCCCGGGGAACGCACCGACGAGTTCGAGGGCACCGTCAACGGCGACGCCCTCGCGCACGTCCGCGACAACAGCGGCAACGACGACCAGCGGTGCGACAGCGCCTGCCGCAACCTGGTCGACGGCGAGGTCGAGAACGTCGACGCGTGCGAGGCCGTCGGGCCGGAGGACAACCCCGACGACCCGTGGGACCCGACCAACGTCGAGGTCTCGATCACCTGCACCGTCACCTACACGCCCTGGGTGTTCTGCACCGGCCGCCGCCCGCAGGGCCACGTCGAGGCCGACGTCGCCGTCGACTCGCGCGCCGCGTGGTTCGCCGTCCACGCCCACCTCGAGCGCGCCTCCGTCACCGCCTTCTCCGAGCTGGCCGACTGGCTGCAGCGCCGCCGCGCCCCCTTCCCGCTGGTCGCTCGCTGCTGCGAGGCCGCCGTCGACGAGGTCCGCCACGCCGAGGCGCTCGAGGCCCTCGCTCGCCGCGACGGCGCCGAGGTCGTCCCGCCGCGCGCCGACCCTCCCACCGACGACCTGTTCGCCGTGGCCCTGCACAACGCCGTCGAGGGCTGCGTGTCCGAGGCCTTCGCCGCCGTCGTCGCCGCCCACCAGGCCGCCCACGCCCGCTCGCTCGAGCTGCGCGCCCTGTTCTCGCGGATCGCCGCCGACGAGCTGCGCCACGGGCAGCTGGCCTGGGACCTCCACGCCTGGCTGTGGGACCAACTCACGCCCGAGCAGCGCGGCGCCCTCGCCCGCGCCCAGACCCGCGCCCTGGCCGACCTCGCCGCCAGCTCGCGCCGGGCCGCCGCCGCCACCCCGCGCGAGCTCGGCTGGCCGGAGCCCGACCACGCCGTCCGCATGGCCGAGCTGTTCGCCCGCCGCCTGGGCGCCGACGCCGGCCTGGCCGCCTGACCTCCAGGACATGCCCCTGCGGTCAGCGCGGCCGAGCAGCACGTGGAGCCGGACTGACGGAGGTGGAATCGGCGCAGGTCTCACATCACCAATACGGTACGTGTGGTCTAGATCCGCCCAGCGCGCCATTGAGCGCGAGAATATGTTATTAGGGACAGGTCCCAAGTCGCTCTAGCTTGGCTCGAATTTGTCTCGAAGATTTGGGGGTAGGAGGAAGGGTCATGATCACTGCTGCCTTTGTGCGCGAGTGCAAGCCTCGCGCGATGAAGTACGAAGTCACCTGCGATGCGCTCCCCGGGTTCATCCTGCGGGTTCTGCCCAGCGGGAAGAAGGTTGCGCTGATTCGCTACCGCTTCGATGGGAAGGATCACCGGGTCAAGATCGGACTGCTCGGGCCCGCTCTGTCGATCGATGAGGCGCGGCGGCGTGCCGCCGTGATGCTCGCTGACGTCGCCGCCGACGCGAACGACGATGAGCCGGCGAGCCCACGGGCCGCGGGCAAGGCCGCACGAGTGAAACAGGTGGAACGGGCACCGTTCCAGATCGTCACGCTCCGCGAGCTCGCCGAGCGGTTCGTGCGGACCTACGTCGACGTGTACTTGAAGCCAGGTACAGCCGAACGGTACCGGCATCAGCTCGAGACGATCATCCTGCCGGGTCTCACCGACAAGGAGAAGAACATTCCGCCGCTCGGCGACCGCGACTACCGGACGATCAAGCGGTCTGACGTGTCGGAGCTGCACGGCCAGATGAAGGACCGGCCCGGCGCCGCGAACAACATGGTCATGGTGGTCTCCAGCCTGTACGCCCGGATCATCGATGATTGGGAGCTCGCCCCCGACATGCGCAACCCGGCCCACGGGTGCCGGCTATTCCCGATGCCGAAGCGCGAGCGCTTTCTGTCGCCAGAGGAGCGCCAGCGGCTGCACGCGGTCATCCAGGCGGGCCTCAAGATCCCCGCCGGTCGGCGCGGCCATCTGAAGATTCAGAGCGTGTGGGCGCTCGATCTGCTCGCGCTGACGGGCCGCCGCCGCGACGAGATCCTGACGCTCACGTGGCCGATGGTCGACTGGCAGCACTCGCTGCTGAACATCCCCGACACCAAGACCGGCGAGTTGAAGGTCCCGGTGTCGGCCCGCGTGCTCGCGCTGCTGAAGCACATTCACGACCAGACCGGCAACCCGCGCACCGGATACGTGCTGCGCACCGCCAAGGGGACGCGCCTGACCGGCCTCAACGCCACCTGGTACAACATCCGCAAGGCCGCCGACCTGACGGACGTCCGCCTGCACGACCTGCGGCACAGCTTCGCCAGCGACGCGCTGATGAGCGGCGTCCCGCTGGCGACGGTCGGCAAGCTGCTGGGCCACAAGCAGGCGCGGACGACCGAGCGCTACGCCCACCTGGCGAACGATGTCGTCCGCCAGGGGCTCGAGCAGGCTACCGAGCGGATCGTCGAGGCCGCGACGCCGGTCCCCGCGCTGCCGCCGGCGCCGTTCGTGCCGATGAGCGACGCGCAGTGGAAGGCGATCGCGGCGATCGTGGAGAGCACGCGCGGCCCCTGCGGCGGCCCGCGCACCGACCTCCGCCGAACCGTGGACGGGATCCGCTGGGTCCTGCACACCAGCGCGAAGTGGAGCGAGATCCCCGCCGAGTACGGCAGGGCCACCACCGCGTGGCGCTGGTACGAGCGCTGGTGCAGCGACGGCACCTGGCAACAGATCGCGGCCACCCTCGCGCTGCCGGCGGCCGAGGTCGGGCGCGCGCCAGGCCGCCGGCCCCCGCGGGGCGAGTCGCGCCGGCGCGCCGCGCCGATCGACGTCCCCGCGGTCGAGACCTCGGCTCCGATGTAGCCCTGCGCACGTCGCTGGACGGCGCCCCCGGCGACGATGCCGTCCGGGGGCGCCGTCGCTACGTCCCCCGTGCGCTGCCGACCTACGAACAGCCCGCGTGCCAGCCAGCACCCCCCCGCCTCGCCGACGGCCCGCGCGCGGCCAACACCCGGCGGGCCCCGCCGTCGCACGGAGCAACAGCCCGCGCGCAAGCCAACAGCCCCCGCGTCCGCCGCCTCGCCGACGCCCGCGCGGAGCAACAGCCCACACGCCGGCCAACACCCCCCGGCGGCCGACACCCTCCCGGTGCAGCCCGCATGCAAGTCGCCGCCGGCAGCTCCGCCGGTCAACGTCGACGCTGCCCGCCCTCCGGTGCGCGTGCCGATCGGCGCCGACGCGTTCGCCCGCGTCGAGGCCAAGAACGCCGCCGTCGCGGCCGAACTGGCGCAGCGAGCCCGTCACGACCGGCGCGGCCGTCACCCAGCGAAGCCCCGCACCGCGGCGACTTCGCGCCATTTCGCTCCTCGAGCCCGCCGTGGACCTGCTCACGCGGAGCCCGTCGAAGGCATCGCCCCTGCGAGACCACCGTACATGCTCGCCGTGCCACGTCGTGACGGGCGGGCGCGGAATGGCGTGAGGTCTCGCCGTGGAGGTGAGACCGATGCAGGCGAAGAAGCAGAAGCGGCCGAGCGAGAGGTTCAAGCGGAAGGTGCTGGCGCGCTGGCGATGGTTGGCGGCGCGTGGTATGGATCTCGAGCAGGCCGCGAGCGAGATCGGCGTGGCAGTCGCCGACCTGAGCGCGTGGTCACGAGGCCAGGAGGTCGAGGCGCCGCTGCTCGTGCCGGTGCAGGTCGAGGTCGAGTCGACGACGCCGCGGGAGATCGTCGTCGTGCTCGCCGGCGGTGTGCGGATCGAGGGGCTCAGCGTCGCGGAGGTCGTCGAGCTGGTGCGGAGGCTGCCGTGATCGGAGCACACGGTCGCGTGCCGGTGTTCGCGTATCGACGGCCGGTCGACTTGCGCAAGGGCTTCGAGGGCCTCGGCGCACTCGTGCAGCAGGCGCTCGGCGAGGACCCGCTATCGGGGGCGCTGTACCTGTTCACGAATCGGCGGCGCACGACGGCGAAGGTGCTGCAGTTCGACGGCACGGGCATGACGCTGTACATCAAGCGGCTCGCCCGTGGTCGGTTCGCGGCGCTGTGGGAAGGCGAGGACGCGACGACGTTGTCGCTGACGCGGCCGGAGCTCGAGCTGTTCCTGCAGGGCAGCCAGCTCGTCGGCAAGGTGCCGCTCGCACCGGCGATGCTGAGCGAAAAAGATCTTGTCATCCGCGCGTGAGCGGATCATAAGAGGAGCGTGATCGCGCTCGAAAGATCTTCGGCGATTCGTCGGAGCGACGGCCGAGCCCGCACCCGCCCGGCGACGAGCCGCCGAAGCAGCCGAAGACAGGGCACGGGCCCACGCCGCAGCTGAAGCTGCCGACGCGCGAGGAGCATCATCGACTCCCGGACGACGCGCGCACGTGCCCGGCGTGCAACGGCTCGCTCGAGGAGATGGGCGAGGTCACCGAGGATGCCGAGGAGGTCACGGTCGAGCGGCGGCGATTCGTGGTCGTCAAGCACAAGCGCCACAAGTACCGCTGTCGCTGCAACGGGGCGGTGAAGACGGCTCCGGGCCCGCTACGGCTGATCCCCGGCGGTCGCTATTCGATCGACTTCGCCATCGCGCTCGAGATCGACAAGCGGCTGAATCACCTGCCGCTCGATCGCCAGCGCCGGCAGATGGCGCGCGAGGGCCTCGAGATCTCGACGCAGACGATGTGGGATCAGGAGGACGCGCTCGCCGAGCTCCTCGAGCCCAGCTACGTCAAGCTGCTCGCGTACGTCCTGGGCGACGACGTCATCGGCGCCGACGAGACGCACTGGCGGCTGATGCAGAAGGACAGCAGCAAGAAGTGGTGGGTCTGGTGCCTGACGACCCACGATGCCGCCTGGTACATGCTCGAGCCGAGCCGCTCGGCCGAGACGATCCGCGGTGTGCTCGGCGAGTTCGAGGGCGTGGTGATGTGCGACGCCTACGGGGCCTACGGCTCGCTGGCGAAGGGCAGCCAGGGTCGGCTGCGGCTCGCCCACTGCTTCGCGCATGCGCGACGCAAGTTCTTCGAGATCCGCAACTTGTACCCCGAGCCGGCCAGGCAGGCGCTCGAGATGATCGACGCGCTGTTCCTGATCGAGCGCGAGCTGCCGTCGCCCGACGACCTCGAGGGCGAGCAAAAGATCGTCGCGCTCGAGCTCCGCCGGCTGCGGCGTGACACCGAATCGCGGACGCTCACCGAGAGGCTCAAGGCGTGGACCGGGCAGCAGACGGCGCTCCCGCGCAGCGCGCTCGCCGATGCGATCGGCTACCTCCTGGGCAACTGGACCGGCCTGACGGCGTTTCTCGACGATCCGCTGATCCCGCTCAGCAACAATCGCACCGAGCGCGCGCTGCGTGGCATGGTCATCGGGCGCAAGAATCACTACGGGTCGAGATCGGTGCGCGGGACCCAGGTCGCGGCGATCTTCTACACGCTGATCGAGACCTGCATCCTCTGCGACGTCGATCCGGAGGAGTATCTGCGATTCACTGCTCGCGCGGCGCGGCGCGAGCCGGGGACCGCCGTCTTGCCCCAAGAATTCGCCCGCGGGCACAGGCCCGCGGGCGGTCAGCGCGGCCCGCGACGGCCTACGGCTTGTACAAGAACACGTACAGGCCCGGCCGGCTTGCAGAGCCCGGCGCTGCCTCCATCGTTACGACGCGGCCGAGCGCCACCGCGGTATCGGCGATCAGCGCCACATCGATGTAGTCGAGCATCCATCCCGCCTGCTCCGCCAGACGGGCCTCCAGCCATTTGCGAAAGAACCCACGGATCGTCAGGTGGCGGCCCTCGTACCGGCCGAGCATCAGCCGAATCTCTTTTTCGTTGTCACCCAGGCGCTCCCGCAGCGCAGCCCGGACCTCTCGCTCTTCGTCGTTCATCGGCGTTTCCTCCGCCGACGAGCCTCAGGCCGCCCTCAGTTCACTTCATGACGTGGCACGGCGAGCATGTACAGACCACCTTCGAGCACTCGTCCGCCCGAGCAACACCTGCAAGCCGGGCAACAGCCCGCACGCCGAGCAACACTCGGCGAGCAAGCCCCGCCTGCATTTCAACGCCGAGGAATGGGGACCCCGACTTCGTAGAGGACAGCTCCCGTGGCGAGCTCCGAACCCGTTGCTCGCCAGATCCGCACGTGGTACGGGTCGCCGGGGAGCGTCAGTACCACTTGTAACGACGCGTCAACGCCCTTGCGGAGCTCGGGGGCCAACAGGTTCGGACCTCCCGAGAGCGACCCTCTGAGATCTGTCAGCCACTGCACCAGCTCGTCCTGGTTCGTCTTGCCGACCAGCCACATTTGCCCGGACGAGAAATGAACGACCCCCCAGGGCGCTTCGCCGACGGCGACGGTGGCACCCGGAACATCCACGACAGTGCTGGGCCGCAAACCAAGCCGAGTCCACGTGGCCTCGAGATTCAGCGCGCAGGGTACGGGGAACGCCCAAACCCCGATCTCCGAACTCGTGGTGAAGAACAGTGCCTCGCCCGGATCCAGTTGCACCGCGCGGAGGAATTGGCGTACGCTAGGTAGTTTCCCTCGCACCGACGCGACGATAGGACCGAGGACCCTCGCCTGTCCGAACGGAGACTCCGACGCTCCCTCCATCGTCGTCAGCGCTGTCGGCAGCTCGCTGTCGTGAAGCCGCACCGCCACTGCCTGCTGCGCCTTCCCAGGGATCCAGCCGAACGAAAGAAATGTCCGATTGCTCGGCTCGCTGCAGCCTTCCTGCGGCGCCTCTGCCTTGGGGGTGCTGGCGTCCACCGAGGACCCCAACGAGTCGAGCCCGTGGGGCGCCGCGGCGCTATTCGCCCGCGGCGGCGGCGACGTGGCGCGGTCGTGACTGCGCGTCCGACAGCCCATGAGCAGGAGCCCGACAACAAGCATGGTGGCACGAGTATCAGGCACCCTCGCATCCTTCCGAATTAGATGTGCACGCAGCCGGTGTTGACGTTACACCAGCAACTCTCGTACTCGAGCCAATCCCAGGTCGGGCACCGCTTCTCATACGGGTAGAGCAATTCAATCCGGCGCACGTCCTCCTCGTTGATCCACCGCGCATTCATCTGTGCCGGCAGACCATCCGCACGCATGAGATCTTCGCCGCAGTTCCGGTGGTCGAGCCCCCATGCGTGTCCAACCTCGTGAGCGATGACCTTGTTCAGGTCGTAGTTCGACTGGAACGGCGGGGTATGACACGGCCCCCAGCGGAAGTCGAAGTCGGTGACGTTGATCTCGATGTCCGTATCGGTGTAGGTTGCCCGATCGAGCGCGCTGTTCCAAGGGGCGTTGATGTGCGTCCGTGCCGCAGCGGCGCACATCTGCCCCGGCATCGGGTTGGCGCACGGCACTGGAATCGACATGGTTCCCTTGCGGATGCAGTTCACCTGATCCGTCGCATTGAAGTTGCAATTCGAGTTCTCAGGCGCCCCCATGCTGATGCGGCTCCATGCCGCGTTGGGGTCGTTCCAGTAGACCGCCTCCTCCCACATCCAGATACCTTCGGTCACGGGGGTCGCCATATCGCAATCATTCCCCGAACTTCCGAGCCCGGAGTGCAACGCGAACACCTTGGACGGCAGATTCACGACATCAGGATCCTCGGCCGGATCTACCTCGGAGACGCGATGGGTGAAATTCCCCCATAGCGCGGACGCGAGCGGCGTGTTGATACTGTCCCAGGTTGGACAACCAGGGAGCGCAATATCAAGAGGCGCAGGGAACTGGACTCCCCCCGACATCTGAGCCGCGTACGTCGCAGCCGGGAGCGTCGGGCAGGACACGCACCCCGTAGGCGCCGTCACCGCCGGAATCGCCACGAGCGTGAGGTTGTAAGTCTGGCCTTGCGTGAGATGCTCGTGTCCAAAGACATAGTCGATGGTCACATTCTCTCCAGAAAGGAAGTCACCCTTCTTACCACCCGGGATCCACAGGCCGATCGTCGCCCCGGCCATGGCGTTGCCCGAGATCACACGCTGGATGGTCAGGGTATATGGGGTCCAGAGGACCGCGGACGCGGAGTTTGCCTCCGAGCTCGAAGTATCGAGAATCGCTCGGGTCGTTTTCGAGATCCAAACCGGTTGATGACGCTGCGTCACCGACGCCTCGATGACAATCTGATTGATAACCGCATTGGGCTCGGGCCCTCGAGCCGAGGGGGACTCGACCGCGTCGACTTCATCTTCCGCCTCAAGCTCGCAACCACCACTCCCGATTGCACTACCGAGCGCTCCCACCAGAACTGCACAAAAAGACCGTTGTTTGTCCATGGTTCGATGGATATCTGACGAGGGCGTCGCGTTCAAGACCTGTCTGCAAATGACAAGTTGCCTTTACTCACAAAGCATGTTGTAGCGACGATTGCAAAACGCGACCGAGGCAGCTCGCCTGCCGCATCTGAGTATTTACCTCCCGTCGTATCCTCGAATGCGCGCACGTCACGCGAAACGAGACCCGAGCAGCGATTCTGGGATTCGACCCTAAGGAGCCTTCTGATAGTCACCCTCCTCCCCGGCGGTTAACGCGGTAGCGGCCTTCGTCCGCCGGCGCGTCGCCGGGGGCTCGTAACCGAGAACTCAGGCCGACTCGTTAGTAGAGTTCCTGTGAGCAAGACACGGGAGTTGGCCGAAAGAGGGTGCGTAGACCTTCCGTAAGGGGGGTAGGTGCCAGAACACGTGCAACACGCGCGCACCCGTGGCCCGCTCGTGCCCGCGAGACACCGCGCGTCGCGTCGCTCGCTGCACGCGACCCAACGCGCGAACGCGAGAGCAACACAACAGGCGCGCACAGTGGGCGAAATCTGCGCGCCGCGCCCCGCCTCGCCGACGCCGCGCAGCACAACAGCGCGCGCCGGCCAACACTCCGCTTGGGCTGTTGCTCCGCGCGCGCAGGCCGTTGCTCCGCGCGCGACGTCGGCGAGGGGGCGCGGGCTGTCAAGGGTCGGCCTCACTGATCGCCTCGAGGTTGGCAGAACTGATCGCCCACTCGAGGCCCGAGGACAGGAGCACTCGGGGCAATCTCGCGGCGAGCAACACCCCTCCGGCGATCCACACCCCGGCCGCCGCCCCCCGCGCGGCGCCACAGCCTGCGCGCGGCCAACACCTCCGCCCCGCGCCGGCTTGGCGGGCCCGCGCACACGGCCAACACCGCCCCGCCGACGCGCCCGTGCGGCGGCACCGGCCGGCGTCCGTGCGAGCGCGGGAGTGGCCGACCGCGCGGCCGTCGGTGTTGCTCCCGGCGAGGCGATGTCGCTCCGCCGCGACCGCGCGGCCGTCGGTGTTGCTCCCGGCGAGCCGCTCCGTTGGTGTTGCTCCCGAGCCGCCGTCGCTCGGCGCGCTCGTGCGGCCGTCGGTGTTGCTCCCGGCCAGCCGCTGTCCCTCGGCGCCGCCGGTGTTGCTCCGCCGCGACCGCGCGGCCGTCGGTGTTGCTCCCGGCGAGGCGGTGTCGCTCGGCGCGCTCGTGCGGCCGTCGGTGTTGCTCCCAGCGAGGTGTGTAGCTCCGCCGCGAGCGTTATGCGGCCGGCTCCACGCGAACGCGGCCGCCGGGCTCCCGGAGCCGCTGTCGCTCGCCGTGATCGTGCCGCCGCCGGTGTTGCTCCCGGCGAGTCGCTGTCGCTCCGCCGCGACCGCGCTGCCGTCGGCGTTGCTCCCGGCGTGCCGCTGTCGCTCGGCGGTGTCGCTCCGCCGCGACCGCGCGGCCGTCGGTGTTGCTCCCGGCGAGGCGGTGTCACGCCGCGCGATCGTGGGCTGTCTTGGGCCGCGCTCGACAGCACTCGCGACGTCGCGCCTCGCGTCCTGACGCGGCGCAACAGTGTTGGATCGCGCCGAGCAACAGGAGCTTGACCACGGCCAGGCGGGTCCTACGATAGACGACTATGGGCACGCGTCGGTGGTTCGGGGAGTTGGAGTCATGGTTGCGACGCTCGGGCATGAGCAAGCAGGATCTGGCGGAGCGCTCGGGGCACAGCTCTGCTCACGTGCTCGGGCTGTTCGAGCAGCAAGACCCGAACCCCAAGCTGGCGCTCTACCTCGAGCTCGTCCAGACCGCCGGCGCTCGCTTCCACGGTGTTCTGGTCAATGAGCCCGTGGCAGTCATTGAGCGGATCAAGGAGATCATCGCACGCGAGGAGATCAAGACCGTGTCGGCGCTCTCCAACCGCTCCGGCATCAACCGTTCGCAGCTTAGCAGCCTGCTCAACGACCCCGATCCGAACCCCACGCTGGCGACGTTCGATCGTCTCGTCGCCGCGCTGGGCGTCGAACAGGAGTTTGGGCTCGTCAGCTTCATGGAAGAGGAAGTAGAGCAGGCGATCGCCATCGGCCTCGAGGATGTCGAGGCGGTGAAGCAGGAGGCGAAGGTGCGGCACCTGCGAGCCGTGCCCAACCCGTCGCCCACGATGTCGGCGGCCGAAGCGATGCGCCGCCTCGCCGATGCGGAGCGCGCGGCGGAAGCCAAGGCCCAGGCGGCAGTGGCCGAGTTGACAGAGCGTGTCCGGCTGCTTCACGAGCAGAACGTCGCGCTCGAGAAGCGGCTCGCGGACGAGGCCGCCGAGCTCGACAGGCTGCGCGGCTCGAACGTCTCGCTCGAGCGCATCCGAGCCGACGATCGGGCCGAGATCGCCAGGTTGCAGCAAGCCAACCGCGAGCTCGAGCGGCTTCACATGCAGGATCGGGCCGAGATCGCGGATCTGGCCGCTCGGAAGGACTGGAGCCTCGGCAGCAAGATCCTGCTCGGCCTCACGGGCTTCGCTGTCGGCGTTGGCGCAGCGCTTGCCGTGCAGGGAGCGCGAGGCCGATCGTAGCGAGGTGACGACCGCCAGCGTGCAGACAGGCGTCTGCGCTGCTGTGCGGGCGCCCGTCGGGAGGCGCATCTCACCGTCACTTCTTCGGCGGTGGCCGAGTCACGAGGTAGGCCGCTCCCCCGACGGCAGCCGCCCCCGTGACCACTTCGAGGGCCGTACGCCACCATTTCTTTTTTCCCTTGAGCTCGCGGAGCTCGGTCTCGTTCTGCTGGACCTGCTGCCGTAGCACCGCATTCTGCTGCTGTAGAGCCCTGATCTGATTTGCCTGTTCGTTGGCGATGTCGTCCGTGGCGCGCTCGTCGTCGTCCGCCTGGTCGTCGTCGTCGTCGTCGTCGGCCTCGCCGTCGGCCTCTTCGTCGGCCTCTTCGTCGGCCTCTTCGTCGGCCTCGCCGTCGGCCTCTTCGTCGGCTTCGTCGTCGTCAGCCTCGTCGGTCTCGTCGTCGTCGGCCTCGTCGGCCTCGTCGTCGTCGGCCTCGTCGTCGTCGTCCGCGTCGTCGTCGTCGGACTCGTCGGCCTCGTCGCCGTCGGCCTCGTCATCGTCGTCGGCGTGGTCGTCGTCGGCCTCGTCGTCATCGTCGGCCTCGCTCGCCTCGGCCGACATGATCCCGAAGTCGTCCTCGATCTCGAGCGCTTCAACGATGCGATCGATCACCGCCAATTTCGGGTTCGGATCGGGATCGTTGAACAAGGTGCTGAGCTGCGGCCGGTTGACCTCGGCGAGACGCGCGAGCTTCGACGTCGAGATGTCCCGCGCCTCCATCACGGCCCCGAGGCGTTCCACCACGGCCCGCGGTGTGTTCTCGTCGACGCCGGCGAACCGGGCCTCCGCGGCGTCGAGTAGGTCCAGGTAGAGCTGTAGCGACGGGTTCGGACTTGGGTCGGCGAACAGCGCGAGCACGTGCGCCGCCTTGTGTCCGGACAGTTTCGCGACCTCTTCCTTGCTCATCCCCTCCTGACGCATCCACTTCGCCAGATCCCCGAACCACCGCCGCGTTGCCATAGGTGATGAGCATAGGCCGGACGCCGACGCCGACAAGGGTGTTCGTCGCGCGACCGAACAAGCGCGGAGCCGCGAGCGAGCGCGCGGCGTTGCTCAGCCTGCGACGTGTTGCTCCGTCCGCGAAGTGCTGCGCGAGCGTGCGAGCGCGCGCTGGTGTTGCTCGGCGATGTCGCGTCGAGCAACGGCGGCTCGCCGGGAGCAACACCGGCGGCCGCGTTCGCGCCGAGCGACAGCGGCTCGCCGCCGAGCGACAGCGGCTCGCCGGGAACAGGCGGCGCCGAGCGACGTCGCCGGGCACCGCCCCCGGCGGCACGATCACGGCGAGCAACCAGCGGCTCGCCGGGAGCAACACCGACAGCCCACGGTCGCGCGGAGCGACACCGCCTCGCCGGGGCAACACCGACGGCCGCGCGCTCGCGGCGGAGCGACACCGACGGCCGCGCTGGTTGCGGCGGAGCGACACCGCCTCGCGCGGAGCGAAACACCGCGCTCGCGGAGCGGCGGCCCCATGGTCCCGCCGCAGCGGCGCGCCGGGAGCAACACCGACGACCGTGCGACACCGGCGAGCGGCTGGGAGCAACACCGGCGGCGCCGAGCGACAGCAGCTCGCCGGGAGCAACACACTCCTCGCCGGGAGCAACACCGACGGCCGCACGATCGCGCCGAGCGACACCGCCTCGCCGGGCGCCGAGCGACAGCACGCTGGGAGCAACACCGGCGGCCGCGTTCGCGCCGAGCGACAGCGGCTCGCCGGGAACAACACCGGCGGCGCCGAGCGACAGCGGCTCGCCGGGAACAACACCGGTGGCGCCGAGCGACACCGCCTCCCGGAACAACACCGACGGCCGCACGAATCGCGCCGACAGTGCCTCGCGGGAGCAACACGCGCTCCACCTCGCCGGGAGCAACGCCGACGGGCACGATCGCGCCGAGCGACACCGCGGAGCGCGCTCGCGCCGAACGACACCGCGAGGACGCCGCCGTGCATCCCGCTCGTGCTCGGCGTGGCGCTGAGCCCCGTCGCGGTGTTGCCCCGGCGAGGCGCGCGGCCGTGGTGTTGCTCCGGCGATCGTGCAAGCGGAACCGAGGCGGCGGGGTCATGCCCAGAATTCAACGTAGAGCGCCAAGAGGAGGAGACCGAAGTTACCTCCTGCGTGGACGGCAACAGCACCTGCAAGGCCGAACCAGCCGAAGAAGTAGGCGTATGCGACGCCCGCGAGGAAGTAGTCGGCCGCGGGAGTGAGGCCGTAGACCAGGACGTGCAGTCCGAAGAACACGACGCCCGACGCGAGCGCCGCGCCGTGGCGACCGAGGTACGGCAACACGGTCGGCATGAACAGCGCGCGGTAGGGTATCTCCTCCGTCAAGGGCGACAGAATGACACCGTGCACGAACACGATCGCAGCGTCCGCCGCGTCGACGGGCGGGACGCTGCGAGCGAACGAGTCGCGCCACTCGTGCCGGCGCAGCTCGTCCACAAACTCGGGGTAGCTCAGGCGGTTCCACAGGCTGTAGTTCACCGGCGGGAGCATGTGGAGGAGCGCAGCGCCGACGAACAGGCCGAGCAACACGAGCGCGAACCGCCCCCCGACGATCGCCCGCGCTCGCTGGGTCTCCGTGGGCGTCAGGCCGAGATCGGCGGCTGTGAACAGATCGCGGCGGCGCGCGAGAACCACGGCCGCCACGCAGACCACAACGCTCGACCCGGAGATCATCAGCAGGCGGCCGAGCGACGTGTGAATGGGCGCGTACCCGAGGCGGACGGGGAGGAAGGCCAGCCAGTCCGCGACGAACACCGCGAGCAGGAAGGCGAGGCGCCTGGACATCCAGGGGACCGGACTACACCGGAACAGGCACCGCGGCAAGGTCACTTGGGCGGCGGCTGGCCGGGGCTGTCCGGCGGCGTGGTTTCCTCCTGCTTGCTCTTGCAGTGCGCCGTGAAGCACGACGCGAACAGGCACGCGCCGACGATCACGACGACGCCGAGCAGACCGCCGCCCGCGTCCGCGGCGGCCGCCTCCGTCAGCCCGAGGCGCTCAGCCGCCTGGACGGCCGCCTCCTGCTCGGCGCGCGTCGCGTCGGGCCGGAGCGCCGCAACGATCCGGCGGAGCGCGTCCGGGTCGGCGAGCGCCGCGCAGCGGATGATCTCGCAGTCCCGCGCCAGCTTGGCCGGGTCGAGGTCGGCGGGATCGACGGCGCCGAAGTCGAGGAGGACACGATCGGGCGGCGTCACGAGAAGCACGTGCGACGGATCGCCCGCGGTCGGGACGGCCGTGAATTCGGGCTTGAGCGCGTAGGCGAGACTACCGTCGGCGCCGCGGAAGCCCTGGGGCACGGCGGCGAAGGTGCCCGACGTCGAGACGTGGGCGCGGGGCAGTGAGACGGGTTGATGATCGGACTTCATGGACTGACCTCTCTTTCGGTTTGAACAAGGCTGATGGACCTGGGGCGAGGAATCGGGGCGTCGGGCTCGGAGCGGCGCGGCGCGTCGGCGACGTCGACCGGCGGCAACGCGACGAGCGTCAGCGAGGGCCGCTCCGCCGGCCGCGGGGGCCACTCGCTCGCCAGTAGGCGATCGGCGGCGCTCCCCGGCCGCCCGAACACGTGGACGACCTTCTCGTGGACGTAGGTCCACAGATCGCCGCGGAGATGGAGCGCGCGGGTGATGTTGATGCGGCTCTCCGGCGGGAGACCGCACACGAGCCCGAGCACGCTGCGGACGATGTTCCCGATCTCCGCCATCGACGCGTAGGCGCCGCGGTAGTTGCCGCGGTGACGGAACACGTGCAGCGCTTCGGGGAGCGGCGCCGAGTCATCATAGACGACGCTCCGCTCGCCGCGGGTCATGACGCGGACGCTGGACAGCGCGCCGCAGGCGGCGCGGCTCGCGGCGACGACGTCGAGGACGCGCAGCCACAGATCTTCGATCGACACCCGGCGGCGCGCGTGTTGGATCGAGTCGGCGACCTGGCGCAGATCGTGGCACAGCGCGGCGGCGAGCACGACCTCGTCGCGGTCGATCTCGGCGTGGTGCGCTGCCATGCGGATGAGGTCGGGGCCGGTCACGCCGCCCCCTCCGCGGCGTCGTCGCCCGGCGCGGCGGGGTGGCGCACGCGGGTGAGAAGGTGGCCGGGAGGGGGGCGGGAGACGGCGGGCGTGGAACGGTGAGGCGTCATGTCTCTCATTGTCCTGTCAGTGGGAAGTTAAACCATATGCCTGCCTAGCCGGCCCCGCAAGCGGCTTGGGGGCCGAATCGTGTGGCGCATTGCCGCTCACGTGCTATACACTCGGGGGCCGTGACGCCGCCGCCGCGCAACATCGATCCCGCGTTCGCCACGACCGAGGACATCATGAAGGCCGCCGGGATCGCGCGGCAGACCGTGAACACCTGGATCGCGCAGGGCCTCTTGCCGGCGCCGACCAAGGTGTCGCTCGGCTCGCCCGGCGGCGTGTTCAACCGCTTCCCCGCGTGGGCGATCGATCGCGCGCGCTTCATCGCGCAGCGCCGCGCGGCCGGCTACACGACCGAGGAAGTGCTCGAGATGCTGGCCGAGCTGGACGCGCGCCAGGGCCTCCCGACCCAGGCCCGGCCGAGCAAGGGGCGTAGCAGTGGCCGGAAGTAGCGCGGGCTCCGCCGACGATCCGCAAGGCGCGCCGCCCCGCCCCCGCCGCCCGTCGCGGCGCTGTCTGGACCCCATGTTCGCCACGACCGCGGACATCGTGAAGGCCGCCGGCATCACGTCACAGGTCGTCGCCGATTGGGTCCGGTACGGGTACCTGCCCGCGCCGACGCGGATCTCGCTCGGCCCGCATGGCGGCATGTGCAACCGCTTCCCGTCGTGGGCGGTCGAGCGCGCGCGGTTCGTCGCGCAGCGGCGCCAGGCCGGCTACTCGCGCGATGAGATCCTCGCGATGCTGGCCGAGCTCGACAAGCGCCAGGCCGCCCCCAGCACGGTCGCGGCGCCCCGCAAGGGCAAGGCGGGCCGCGGCGGGAAGTAGCGCAGGCAGGCGCCCACGGCGTATCTTCGCCGGGTCATGCCCGAGCGCCGCAGGCTGGACCCGTCGTTCGTCACGACCGCCGACATCATGGAGGCCGCCGGCGTCACCCGCCGGACCGTGACCGCCTGGATCGACGCGGGACTACTGCCCAAGCCGGTCAAGATCTCGCTCGGCAGCCCCGGCGGGGTGTTCAACCGCTTCCCGATGATCGCGCTCGAGCACGTGCGCTTCATCGTCGCCAAGCGAGCCGAGGGTCTGTCGCTCCAGCAGATCGCGGAGCTACTGGCCGCGCAGGGTGGCCCCGTCGCCCGGCCTGCGGTACGATCGCGCGGTGCCGCGCCAAAGCCCGCTCGCCCCGCTGGCCGCCGTCGTTAGCGTCGCCGTCGCGTGCGGCGACACGACGGCCATGACCGGCTTCGCGACCGCGCCGCCGATCACGACGACGCCGCAGAGCACGAGCGACAGCTCGAGCGGCGGCAGCAGCACGAGCACGAGCACGAGCACGAGCACGAGCACGGGCAGCGAGGACAGTACCGCGAGCGCGAGCGGCACGGGCACGACCGGGATCGCCGACGTCGGCCAGATCCCGGACTTCCCGACCACGCCCGGCTGCATGGGCAAGATCGACTTCCTGTTCGTGATCTCGTCCGAGTACGAGATGGCCGCCAAGCAGGTCCAGCTCCAAGAGGCGTTCCCGGCGTTCGTCGGCATTCTCGAGGCCGACTTCGCCGACTTCGACTACCACGTGATGGTTGTCGACGCGTCGCTCCCGTTTCTCAACGGGTGCGAGGGCTGTTACATGTGCGCCTGGTGCGGGCCGGGCTGCACGGACTTTGGCGGGCCCGAGGACTACCCGTGCGACGAGGTCTTCGAGGACTGCACCGCGGTCGACGGCGCAGGCGTGACCATCGTCGGCAACTTCGACGCCTCGAACACGCGCTGCCTGCCCGCCGATGGCCCGCGCTTCATCACCAAGGACGACCCCGATCTCGAGGGCACGTTCGACTGCATCTCCAAGCTGGGCGCGGGGCCGAAGACGCCCGTGGCCGCGCGCAGGATGCTCAAGGCGCTCGAGCCGGAGATCCTGAGCAAGTGGGGCTGCAACAAGGGCTTTTTGCGGCCCGATGCGCTCCTGGCGATCGTCATCCTGCAGAACGGCGCGGACAACATCTCGGAGGGCACGCCGGCGGAGTGGTACGCGGCGGTACTCGAGGCGAAGAAGGGCAACGAGGACGCGATCGTGACCCTCGTGTTCTCGAACGACCTCGACGACCCGGCCCCGAAGTGCGAGGGCCCGCCAAGCGGGCCGAACCCGCTGCGCGTCTTCGCCGACACGGCGAAGCACGGCGACTTCGCGAGCACGTGCGAGCCGACCTATGTCCCGTTCATGCAGACGATGGCAGGGACGATCCTCGAGCTGTGCTCGATCTTCATCCCGCCGCAGTGAGCGTCAGCCGCGGATCATCCCGGTGATCCACTGCATCACGCCGTCGACCTGCTCCGAGCCGGTCCATGCGCACATGTACCCGCACGCGAGCGCGGAGAGGCGGTCCTGACCGTTCGTCTGGCCGTTGCGCTTGAGGTAGTCGGCGCGGGGTGAGGCGGCGTCCTCGACCGCGAAGATCCAGATGTTGTCACCGCCCTGGTTCTCGTCGACGGTCGCGCCGACAATCGTCGCGCCTTCCATGTTGGTCCCGATCCCGTAGCAGGTCGCTGCGCCGGGCGTGAGCTCGAGCCGCGGGGCCTTCACCTCCGACAGATCCTCGTTCAGCCAGCGGATCAGGATCTGCGGCTTGTTAGCGGGGTCGCTGGGTTGGTTCTGCGCGTAGCCGCAGACCACGACCCCGGCCCCGGACGGCGCGGCGGCGAAGATCGCGTCGGTGTCCATCTTGTCGGCCGGGGACGTCCACTCGCCGACGCGCTTGCCCTTGCCCTCGTACATGAGGACGACCCCGCGCGGGAAGTTCCACTGCGTGACTGGATCCCAGACGTCGCGCGTGCCCGCGACCGCGACGCGGCCGCTTGGCAGCACTGCGACTGCGTGGCCGCGCTCGTTGCGTTCGATCTGGTTGTCGAGCGGGTCCTTGAACATGTCGGGCCCGTAGGCCTCCTTGTCGGGGCTGTAGACCCACGTCGCCATGTCCCAGACGTCGGGCCCCTTCTTCACGCGCACTGCCCCGGTGACGTAGGCCGACTTGTCCGGGAGCACGCCGACGCCGCGCGCCTCCGTCCCGACCGGCCCGAGCACTTCCCAGATCAACCCGCCGCCGGAACTGAAGCGCGCGACGTACATCCGCGGCTCGCCGTCGATCGTCGCCGTCCCCACCGCAATGATGTTGCCCTCGCCGTCGACCGCGATCGCGTTCAGACCCAGGTGCCCGGTCTTCAGCTCGGCGCGCTGCGTCCAGTCGGTGTGCTGCATCATCCATCCGTCGCCCGTGCCGATCCACGTGCCCGACAGGTCGTAGCGGCGCAGGATCGCCAGGATCTGGCCGTTGTCCCAATGGACGCCGGCCGCGATCGCGTTGTTGCCGTCCAGCGCGACCGCGCCGCCGGTGCTAAACATGCCATCCTTCGGCTCGATCGTGGTCCAGACCGTGCTACCCGGGTCCTTGATCACGCTCGGCTGGTAGATCGACGCCTCCGCGGTCTGCCCGCCTGCGTCACGCACGACGACGGTCAGCGTGCTCCCGGGGTTGTTGTGCGGGCCGCTCGTGATCGGGAAGACGAAGGGCGCCCCGGCGGGGCTGGTGGCGATCACGACCCCGTCGTCCAGCAGCTCGGCCTCGACCGCGTCCGGGCTGGCCGTGTACGTCACGACGGTCGGCCCGACCTCGTCCGCCTCCGCCGGGTCACACGCAAGACTCTCGATCCACGGCGGGAGGTCGATCGGCTCCGTGGCGGCCGTGGACGTCGGGGCGCCGTCCGTGTCGTCGCTCGCCTCCGTGTCCGGTCGGTCGTCATGATGCCCGGCCCCGTGCTGCTGGATGTCCCCGATCCCTCGCCCCCGGTGCTCCCGTCGTCCATCTCGCAGTAGGTCATGGAGATCCCGCAGGCGGCGAGCTCGGCCCCGTCGAAGCATCCGGGGGTGAGCAACGCGGCGACGCACACGGGGACGGCGAGGAGGGGGCGGCGCGGGGTCCAGATCATGCCGGTCACAGTAGCGCAAGTCCGCCCGCCGTGTCAGCGATCGATGCGCCTACATGTGAGTAGTTACTCGCTGAGAACGGCGTAACAGAAACGGCGTGGACGCGCGTCAGCCATGGGATCGGGTACGATCCGCCACGATGACCCTCTCCACCGTGTTTTGGGTCGCGGTGCTGTCTCAGGTCCCGGCCGAGACCTCCGCGGAACCATGGCAGCCGCACGAGGCCGAGTGTTACCGGCGCGAGGACGCGGAGGACTTCGCGGCGGCCGGGGACGCCTGCCGCCGCGCCTTCGAGACGGTGCCGGACGGCCCGCACACGTTCGGCCAGCGCTCGCTGTTCGCGTTCAAGGCCGTCCGCCTCTACAAGCGGGCCCGCGCGGCCGGCGGCCACGTCGCGCCGCTCTGCTCGGCCGCCGCGGTGCTGCGCGCGTTCGGGGCACAGCTCGCCACCTTGCCAGCGGGCGAACGATCGTCGGATCGGGCCGACGTCGCGGACGGCCTGCGAACGATCGAGCCTCAGATCGTCGGCGCGTGTGTCGAGGAGCCCGCGGACGACGCGGGCGACCTGATCGACGTCCGCCGACGCCAGCCGCCGGCCGATCCGCCGGTGACGCGGTCGCCCCCGCGGACGGACACGACGCGGACGACGGTCAGGCGCCGGCCGCTGCGGATCGCCGGCGGGGTCGCGCTCGGGGCCGGGCTCGGCCTCGGCGCCGCGGCGATCGCCATGCTGGTGAGGGCCGAGAACATGCAGGCGCAGGTGGACGCGCTGAACGCCACATACCCCGCCGGGGTCAGGATCCCCGACGCCGAGTGGACGCGCTACCAGTACGCGACGATCCGCGGCGAGCGTGCCGATCGCCTGGCGATCGGGCTCGGCGCTCCGGCGATCGCGGCGGCACTGTCCGGCGTCGTGCTGCTGGCGATCGACGCCCACCGCGGGCGGGCCGGTCACTTCGCGCTGCACCCGGGTCCGGCGGGGATCCGCTTCAGGATGGAGTTCTAACCATGTTCGTCGAACCTGAGCACTTCACTCTCCCGCCGCTCGATCACGACTTCTCCGGCGACACACTCGGGCGGTACCGCCTCGATCGCCGCGTCGGCTACGGCGGCGTGGCCTCGATCTACGCGGCGACCTGCAAGAACACCGGGGCGATCTTCGCGCTCAAGGTGCTGCACCCCGATCACGACAGCAACCCGGTCGCCGTCCAGCGCTTCCGCCAGGAGGCGCAGCTCGGGGCGCAGATCCGCCACGCGAACCTGATCCCGGTCTACGACCACAGTTGGCTGGGCGGGCGCCACTTCTTCGCCATGGAGCTTGTCGAGGGGAAGACGCTGACGGAGGTGCTGGCGCACGGGCCGATCGCGTGGGAGCGCAGCACCGCGATCGTCTGCGATCTACTCGCGGGTCTCGTCGCGCTGCACGAGCGGGCCGTCGCGCACCGCGACATCTCGCCGAACAACTGCATGCTCGAGGACGTTGGCGGACGCGAGCGTGCCCGCCTCTTCGATCTCAGCCACGCGTGCGTGGTCGAGGACATGTCCAGGCGGACGGCCTTGTCCTCGGCCTGCCGCCCGAGTCCGTGCCGATGCTCATCTACGGAACCCCGCACTTCATCGCCCCCGAGCGCCTGCGTGGCAGGCGCGGCGACTTCCGGACCGACATCTTCGAGATCGGCACGCTGTGGTACGCGGCACTCACCGGCGAAGTGCTCCCCGATCCTCGCAACGCCGATCCCGTCAGCGTCGCGCAGCGCCTCGATCTCCCGCCAACGCTGCGCGCCGTGTTGCTCGGAGCGCTCGAGATCCGCCCCCGCCGTCACCACAGCGCCGCGTCGATGCTAAACGCGATCGAGAAGGCACTCGAGGACATCCGCGGCCGTCGCCAGCGGGCGCGGCGGCTCGGGGCCTTCGCGCCGCTCTTGAGCCTGCTCGCGTTCCCGGCCTGGCTGGCGATCCAGCCCGCGACGACCGAGCCGACGTGCCCGCCGCTGGCCCCGTCGCCCACGGCGGCCCTGGCGATCGTCGCACCCGTGACGCCCGCCTCCGAACCCCAGGCCGCCGGCCCCGTGGCGCCCGCCTCCGGCCCCGCGGCGTCCGCGGGGCCCGCCGCCGAGCCCCAAGCGGCCCCCGTGGCGCCCGCCTCCGACCCCGAGCCGACCGCTCCCGCCCCTGAGCCCCGGGTGCGTGCAGAGAAGCCCGGGTCGGCCCCGGCGGGAGCGAAGCCCGTCGATACGGTCCTGACGTCTGCGCCGCGCTTCGACCTCCGCAGCGCCCTGGCGAAGTGCAAGCCGCATCCGACCGCCCGGATCGAGATCACGATCAACCCCGGCGAGCCGGTCCAGATTGACGGCGATCGTGCGACGGGTGAGCTCGGCCGGTGTGTCGAGGACGTGCTCACCGCCCACCCCCCGCAGCGGGCCGAGACGATCAAGCTGTGATTCTGCTCCGCCGCGACCCGGCCGAGGAGGCAGAGACCGTGAAAAGAGCCCCGCCAGTAGGGACTTCGTAGATGAGGCTGCCTACGGCCGATGCGTGTACCGGAGCATACAACATCACGCGTGCACGATCGACGGTCGTCGAAAGTGCACCGTTCGTGATCACGGTGGCGTCTTCGGTGTCGAGCATCATGGCGTCCCGGGGCAGTAGCCGATCAGAAGCGGTCCTGCAGTCCGAAGCCGAGCGCGGTACGTCATCCGCCCTCGCTTGAGCTCCGCTAGATCTTGCCCAGGACCAGCGACAGCTGTCCTGGGTCGTCCACCGAACGACCGAACACCACGTAATAGCGACCGGCCTCCAGATCTGGGTACACCTTCTCGCCGGGCTCGAGCGTGAGCTCGAATGCGTCCCAGCACGAGCCACATTTCACCAGACGGATGCCGCCCCAGCCGTCCGGGTCGGCGCCGGCGCCGGCGATGTATGTGCCGGGTTTTGTGACTTCGAAGGCCCGGGTTGTCAACATGAGGTCGCGCGAGTCGGACATCGGGCCCATGACGTCGTCGGCCGAGCACTCGAGGCTCGCGCGGAGGGTGATAACGTCACCTTCCCAGGGTTCGAGCGGCAGGTTGCAGTCGACCACGGCGATCCGATTGCTCAGCTCTGGACACGAAGGGTAGTCTTCGAAGTCGTTCATCGCGAGTTCGATCGGCTCGCCGAATACCTGCTCGTATCGCGGAGCGAACTGCGCGAAGCTGTCCTCGTAGTCGCCAGCCTGTCTGAGGAAATCGATGAATTCTTCGAGGCCGTGCCGCTCGACCAGGAATCGAGCGAACAGCCCGGCGGTGTAATAGTGGGTGTTGTCGGTGGCGAAGTCCCGGAGTACCGTCTCGAGCGGGAGCCGATCGCGCTGCAGGTCGCCGCCGTCTCCGAACATCTCGGCGTATCCTTCGGCGAACGGCCGCGGCCCGAGGAATCCGCCGAAGTCGGCGACGACATGCGACAATTCGTGCAAGTTCGTCCGTTGCACCGCGAACGCCTTGCGATCGAAAGCGCAGCCGGACTTGCTCACGCCGTCGCAAAAATCGTCGAGCTCGGACGGGTCGACGTATGCGTAATATGCGCGCTGTTGGAGGTCGATACCGAGCAGTGACGAGAGCTCCCCTACGTGCGCGTCTTGGCGGTGGAACGAGCCGCGGCAGATCGGCTCGTTCGTGCTCGTGGCATATTGCAGATACTCACCGGTCCAGACGACGTCCGGCAGATCGGGGCGGCAGGCGGCGAGTAAGACCAGGCTGGCGGCGGCCGCGCGACCCCCGCTGTAGTGAGATGCCTTCGTCGGAAGGGTCGCGGTCATTCCTGATCTCTGGCTACTCGTCGCAAGACGTGAGTTCAGTGGAGAGCGACATCGAGAAGGGCCAATTTTCGGCGGCGATGTGTTGAATCCCGAAGAGCGGACCTTCCATCAGTCTCGCGGTGGCGACGCCTGCGTTGGTGAGGTCGACCGACACTAGCTCACCGTCGAATACCGGCTCCGTGCCGTTGGTTAGGCGGAACTGAGCGCTGAACCGCATGGTTCCCTCTCCGAACTGGATCGACGGCGCGTTGATCAGCCCCTGTGTCGAGGCCGACATGGTGACCGAGACGTCGCTGAACGTCAGTGGGTCGATGAAGAAGTCCTCGATCTCCACGACGAACTCATCAAACGCAAATTCGCAGTTATCGAACGGGCAATCCACCGAGCGGAACGAGAAGTGACCGCCGGTGACGGATGGAGCCGCGCTGCCGAAGTAGCTGGAGATCGAGAGCTGTCCCGCTGTGATGGTCCCCGAATCGACCGTTTGGTTCGCCAGCGCATCGCACGCCTCGTCGCTCTCGTCGAAGCCGTCGAGCTCGAACTGTTTGATGCCGAGTTGCAGCCCGCGGAACCAGGGCCAGCCGAGGTCCGGATCGAGTTCATCCGGATGCACGGGAATCCATTGGACCACAGGTGCGGAGTCCTGGAAATCGCCCTCCGACTTGAGGCCCATGCCCACCGCGAGGGTGCATTCGGTCTGGGTGTCGCCGTCGGCGAGGTATTTGCTCAGGTTGTCCAACTGATGCTTGAGATCGGCCAGCTCCGCCTCCAGGCCCGGCGCGGTGACAGGGAGCTTCTTTCTTCTTTCTTCGATCGTGTAGAACAGACGAAGGCAGATCTCCTCGGCGGCATCGATACGACAGAAGGGGTCGACAGCGTCGACAGGGCTCGCGGGAAGGCAGCAAGCGTCGATCAGGTGCCCATCGGACTGCTCAACGTCGGCCCCGAAGTCTTCAGTGACAGAGTGGGAGCAAGTGCTCACATAGCCCGGGGGAGGGTCCTCTTCCAGATCGGCGCAGGTCATGAGCGCGCCGATCGGTAGCTCCGGAGGGCCGTAGTAGTCCAGTCGAATGTGGCCTGCCTGAGTTCCGTTGCAGACGTAGGAGACCCCGGAGAAGCCGGCCTCGGGTCCGAATCTGCAGTAAGACGCAGGATCCACGGCGGTCGTGGTCGGCACATCTTCCGTGGTCGATCCCGTCGAGGTCGAACCCGAGCCCGAGCCCGAGGTGGGGCAGGCGTCGAACCAGCCGCACTCCTCCGTGGCTGAGGAGCCCCCGGGTGTCCTCGTATTGTGACAAGCCACGCCGAGATCGACTGCGGCAACAACGAACCCAAATTTCACATAGCTTCGGAAAGACACCTTCGGGAGTCTAACAAACCGCTCGAATGGCGTCAAGCCGACAGGGCTGGGCCTCCTGATCCTGATTCGATTTCGTCGTAGGCGAGCCAATCGTGCTCGCGCTGGGGTTCTCGCCGTTCGCCGCGAGGTCCGTGTCGATTCGCGGGTCTCGATCAGGCTCGAGACGGCGTTGGGGTCGGGGATATGCGGGGGCTTCGTGGGGAAGAGCGCACTCGTGCCGGCCCCCGCGCCTGAAAAACGACTCGTGTCACCCGAAGCCGGCCACTCACACGCAACCGCACTGAAGATCGTCGGTGCCTGAACTGCGAGAATGGTTGGTACTGCCACTCGCACGCGTCTGGGGCGACCCGCGGTGCGGGAACGCTGGGTTCCAGCGCCCGCGAGCGCGGTTGAGAGGCGGGATGAACGGGTCGAGGCAGGCACGCTGGAGGCGGCCAGGATGCCACAACACGAGGCGCAGCGGCTGCGCGATGGCGCGCCGGCGCCGTTCGAACTCGTTCGTCTCGTCCAGGGGATGGGTTTCTCGCCCTAGTACACCCGGCCCGAAGTTCTCCAGGGGTTGCTAGGCCCTCTCAGAGAGGGTCCAGCCGAAGTTACCGAGGAGCAGCTCGAGCAGCTCGTCGCGGGAGGCGCGGAAGGGGGTTGGTTCCCAGCGCCCGGTGTGGGTAGCCATCTCGAGTTGCCACAAGTTGGCAGCGAGGCGGCGCAGGCGCGCGTGCAGGACCGGATCGTCGGCGGGGCCGGACTCGAGGGTGATGAGAGGGGCGCGATGCCGGACGCGGATGTGTGCGAGGCCCTGGTATTGGCGCAGGAACTGCTCGACAGCGCGAGCATCATCGTCCGTTTTCGCAGCGGTGTTGCGGCTGGTGCGTGGGCGGCTCATGCGGCGTGATGCCGCTGAGTTTGGACGAAGTGGCCACGAAAGGTCCAGTTGAACGGGTGGGCTTCGTCGCGGTTCCAGCGGCGGATGAAGGCCATCACGGCGCGGGGCAAGGCACCGGCGCAGGGAAAGTCGGCGCAGCGAAGGACACGGCGCTGCAGCAGCGAGAACCAGATCTCTATCTGGTTGATCCACGAGGCGTGAATCGGCGTGTACACGAAGTGGAAGCGGTCGCCGTGGCGCTGGTTGAAGCGGACCCAACGGTTGTCCGAGCCGTCATAGTGGATGTTGAGGTTGTCCCAGACGATGTAGACCTGGCCGGTGGGATAGTTGCGGGCGAGGGCTTCCATGAAGCCCACGAGATCCTCGGCCCGCCGCTGCGGCTTGCACTCACCCAGAACCCGGCCGGTGCGGACGTCGAAGGCTGCGATCAGCGACGACGTGCCGCGGCGGACGTATTCGAACTCGAAACGGCCCGCGCGACCGGGTGCGGGGAGCTTGCTGGGGAATCTCCGTCCGAGCGCCTGCATGCCGGTCTTCTCGTCCACGCAGAGCACGTGAGCTCCGTCGGGAGGATGATGGTAGAGGTCGCAGATGCGCTGAACTTTGCGGCAGAAGTCGGGATCGGGGCTGTGTAGCCAGAGCCTCATCTTGTGCGGCCGGAAGTCCTCGTTGCGGAGGATTCGCCCCACCTCAGATACGCTGAGGCCAATACCTGTCTCATGAAGCAGGCGCCTCGCCAACGTCGCGTACGTCCACGTCGTACGCGTCTGCAGGCCGTGGTTGGCAGGCTTGTCACAGGCGAGCTTGATGAGCTCGCAGCGTGCCGCCGGCGATATCCGAGCAGGTCGCCCACTTCGAGGGCGATCCTCGAGCGTCACGACCCGCCCATCACGCGCGAACCGCCCACGCCACACTCTCACCGTATCCACGTGGCAACCCAAGCTGCGCGCAATATCCTGGTTTGAGTGCCCCTCGGCGGCGAGCAGCACGAGCTTCGCCCGAAGGACGAGGCGTGCCTCGGCGCGCCCACTCCGAGCGAGCACCTTCAACTCCTCACGGACCGAAGGCGCCACACGAAGCCGTTGCGCTCGCGGGCCTGACACATCGACGAGATCGTTTTCGCGCCTCGTCTATTCCGCCGCCTGTATCGCCTTCGCGATGGATCCAGTTAGATCCAGGACGGAGCAGCTCGCAGGAACCCATGGAGAACTTCGGGTCGGCTGTACTAGTGCTGCCGGGCGTAAGTGATGGGCGTTATCGCTTATGCGGCCAGAACCTTGCCCTTGTAGCGGTGAGATCGGTCAGTGTGTCGTTGCCCTCGAAGATCAGGACGTCGACTCGGCGTAGACACTCGAGGCCGGAGAGGCCGACGAGACCGTCGTTGTGTTGCAGGGCGAACAAGCCGTCGACGTCACGCAGCGCGAGCAGCTCAGCGGGGAACGGTCTGGTGAAGTCGTGGATGGTCAGGTCGTTGGTGACGCGTCGCAGGCAGCGAAGGGCGGCGGAATCGGTGGCGGGGGTGATCTCGAGGTCGCCGTCGTGGGTCCATGGGAAGTCGCACACTGAGTCGCAGTCGAGCGGGGTGAGCGAGGTGGTCGGCTCCGACACAGCGGAGGACGAGCCGGTTGCGCCGGTGGTGGTGCTCATAGGCTCGGTCTGCTCGACGGGCGGGCGCGGGCCGCAGGTGACGAGCACGACCGCTGCGAGCACGACGCGCGACATCGCAATTCAAGATGCCGCACGCGAGTCGACAGGGCAACGCTCAGTCGCGGGCGCCGAGCGCCAGCACCTCCCGGACGAACGCCGCCGACGCGTCGAGCAAGGCGATGCATCCGGGCTCATGGCCCGCTCCGTGTCCGAGGCCATCGACACATCCGGGGACGCACTCGGAATCGACTGGCACGCCGTGGCATGCCGCCTGCGTCGCACACAGCGCTGCGCAGCCGGCCTCGGGCGTGACGGACGGCAGATCGAGCGGAGGCTCGGTCGTGGTGGTGACTGGGTCGCTCGCGCCGGACGATGTCGACGAGGACGTCGAGGAGGTCACGGTCGAGGTCGTCTCCGTCGCGGTGCCGGCTGGCTCGGGCGGGGTCGGCCCACAGGCACAAAGCAGCGCGAACAACAACCACGGCATCCGCACGCGTCCAGTATATGCCACGAACGTCCGTGGCGTGGGCCGCTGGCGGCCCCGCCGCTTGCACTTCCGCCGAACTCCCGGCTCCAGCAAGATGCTGGTGATGTCGGACGCGCCTCTCGTCGCCTTGTACTCGCTCGGCTTCCTCCGGCGTTTCGCCCACGGTGCTCGGCGCATGTAGCTCGGACACGCCGTGATTCCCGACGAGCAGCCTGTCTCTTAGGCCACGCAAGGGGCCGAACTCGCCGCGAAGGTCGGTTAGCCTGTCTCGACGGCCGGCCGGCCGCCGGCCGCGAAGCTTGGTTCGGCGGGCGGTCTAGTACAGCCGACCCGAAGTTCTCCATGGGTTCCTGCGAGCTGCTCCGTCCTGGATCTAACTGGATCCATCGCGAAGGCGATACAGGCGGCGGAATAGACGAGGCGCGAAAACGATCTCGTCGATGTGTCAGGCCCGCGAGCGCAACGGCTTCGTGTGGCGCCTTCGGTCCGTGAGGAGTTGAAGGTGCTCGCTCGGAGTGGGCGCGCCGAGGCACGCCTCGTCCTTCGGGCGAAGCTCGTGCTGCTCGCCGCCGAGGGGCACTCAAACCAGGATATTGCGCGCAGCTTGGGTTGCCACGTGGATACGGTGAGAGTGTGGCGTGGGCGGTTCGCGCGTGATGGGCGGGTCGTGACGCTCGAGGATCGCCCTCGAAGTGGGCGACCTGCTCGGATATCGCCGGCGGCACGCTGCGAGCTCATCAAGCTCGCCTGTGACAAGCCTGCCAATCACGGCCTGCAGACGCGTACGACGTGGACGTACGCGACGTTGGCGAGGCGCCTGCTTCATGAGACAGGTATTGGCCTCAGCGTATCTGAGGTGGGGCGAATCCTCCGCAACGAGGACTTCCGGCCGCACAAGATGAGGCTCTGGCTACACAGCCCCGATCCCGACTTCTGCCGCAAAGTTCAGCGCATCTGCGACCTCTACCATCATCCTCCCGACGGAGCTCACGTGCTCTGCGTGGACGAGAAGACCGGCATGCAGGCGCTCGGACGGAGATTCCCCAGCAAGCTCCCCGCACCCGGTCGCGCGGGCCGTTTCGAGTTCGAATACGTCCGCCGCGGCACGTCGTCGCTGATCGCAGCCTTCGACGTCCGCACCGGCCGGGTTCTGGGTGAGTGCAAGCCGCAGCGGCGGGCCGAGGATCTCGTGGGCTTCATGGAAGCCCTCGCCCGCAACTATCCCACCGGCCAGGTCTACATCGTCTGGGACAACCTCAACATCCACTATGACGGCTCGGACAACCGTTGGGTCCGCTTCAACCAGCGCCACGGCGACCGCTTCCACTTCGTGTACACGCCGATTCACGCCTCGTGGATCAACCAGATAGAGATCTGGTTCTCGCTGCTGCAGCGCCGTGTCCTTCGCTGCGCCGACTTTCCCTGCGCCGGTGCCTTGCCCCGCGCCGTGATGGCCTTCATCCGCCGCTGGAACCGCGACGAAGCCCACCCGTTCAACTGGACCTTTCGTGGCCACTTCGTCCAAACTCAGCGGCATCACGCCGCATGAGCCGCCCACGCACCAGCCGCAACACCGCTGCGAAAACGGACGATGATGCTCGCGCTGTCGAGCAGTTCCTGCGCCAATACCAGGGCCTCGCACACATCCGCGTCCGGCATCGCGCCCCTCTCATCACCCTCGAGTCCGGCCCCGCCGACGATCCGGTCCTGCACGCGCGCCTGCGCCGCCTCGCTGCCAACTTGTGGCAACTCGAGATGGCTACCCACACCGGGCGCTGGGAACCAACCCCCTTCCGCGCCTCCCGCGACGAGCTGCTCGAGCTGCTCCTCGGTAACTTCGGCTGGACCCTCTCTGAGAGGGCCTAGCAACCCCTGGAGAACTTCGGGCCGGGTGTACTAGGTCGGCGCAGCAGTCCGGATGCGCGACGGCGCGATCCCCTGGTCGTCGAGGAATTTCGTCTCGATTTCGTCGCGAATTTGGCTCTTTTCGAGACGACCCACCGTAAACGGGCCCGTAGGGGGGTCTAGCGCTGCCTGTGCATGATTTCACCAAAGACCAGCGCAGAACACTCGCATAGGTTCGCTTCTGGCCCTGAATCCTCGTCGAAGTGGAATGGCGTTTCAGTCGTGCGATAATGAGCTCTTGACATCCAGCCCGCACGTCGCTCACTCGCCGGAGCTCCCGGTGCCCGAGCCGGTTGCAGAAGTCGATGTCGTCGCGCCGCCCGTCGTCGCGCTGGTCGAGGCGGTACCGGTCGCGGTGACGTCGACGCAGAAGCCGTTCTCACACACGGCGTCGCCGCAGCAGCCGGCGTTGTCGACGCAGCTCCACGTGGGGGTCGCCGCGCCGGGCAAGGCGCAGCCAATGACGCAGGCGAAGAATGGGCAGCCGGGCAGACCGTGGCCGTTGCAAATGATCTCCAGACACGCCTGTCCGTCCGGACAGTCCTCGCTCGCCTGGCAGACCGGGGCGTCGGTCGTCGTGTCCGAGGCCGAGCTCGTCGGCTTATCGGGGCCGCAGCCGGCGAGGGCGAGGGAGAGCGCGAAGGCGGGGCGGAGCGGTCGCATCGTCGATGACCTTATATCATCGGTCACCGGCGGGTCTGGCGAGCGGCGGCCCGGCGCTGCGCCGGCGGGCTCACCGTGCTCGTGCGCGATCCTCCGGCGCTGGCGCGAGGGCCCTCGTGATCGACGCGCGAGGACCGGTCAGGAGCGCCGGCGAGGGCGGCTCAGCGCGCGCTGTGGCGGCGCGCGCCGCCGGCGAAGCGGCGCGCGCCGGTGACCGCCTCGGCGTCGACCGCCTGCAGGCCGCCGCGCGCCTTGGCGTGTTCCTTACCGAAGCTGGTTCGCGGCGGCCGACCTGGGGCCGATGCTCGAGACGCCGCTGTCGCGCCGCGACAAGTTGCTGCGACTCCGCCAGTGGTCGCCCGCAGACACGCAGGTCCCGCTCGATGACGTCGAGCCGTTGAGCGCCGCGCTGCGAGAGATCGCCTGAATGTGGCGGGCGGCGCTGAGCATCACGCCTGACCGGATGGCGGTCGAGGGCGCGGAGAGGCCAGGATATGCCGGCGCCGTTGGTACGTCCGCGATGCTCAGCGCATGGAGTTCGGAAACGTCGTGGTTCTCGACGAGCAGCCTGTCTCTTAGGCCACGCAAGGAGGCCGAACCCCGCCGCGAAGATCGGTTAGCCTGTCTCGACGGCCGGGCGGCCGCCGGGCGCAGAGCTTGGCCCGGCGGGTAGTCCAGGTCGGCACAGGAGCCCGGATGCGCGGAGGCGCGATCTCCCCGTTGTCTCGGAATTTCGTCTCGATTTTGTAGCGATCTTGGCTCTTTTCGAGACGACACAGCGTAAACGGGCCCGTAGGGGCACCTATCGCCGCGCCGACACGATTTCACCAAAGTCTCTTCGGCACCTGCACGTCCGGGCACTCTTCGGGCTCTAAATCTTCGTCGGAGTGGAACCGCGTTTCCGTTGCTCGTTATCGAGCTCTTGACAGACGGCATCGACCGCGCGAGGTCGCATCGACGAGCACGCGACTGCGCGACGTGATCGACCGCGGTCCCGGCCCGCCGACGCCGATCCCTCGGCGAGGAGGCGCGCGGGCGCGGTCCCCGAGTCGGGGCCCCGTGGATGCCCGTTCAGAACGCTAGTCAAGCAGCGTCGCGTACAAGATGTTCGTGCACATCTCGTCGTGGGTCCCCTCGCCCCAAGTCGTGGGCATCTCGCGTCCCGACGTGTCGAAGTTGCACGAGATGCTGAGGGTGTCGCCGGGGGACACGTCGATCGGGGTTTGGTACCACCACAGGTCCTGCCAATGGAAGTCCCAGCGGTCGACGTCGGTGAGGCATTGCTCGGATCCTTGGTGATGCAGCGTGGTCTGCTGGGTCTCGCCTATCACATGCATGTGAGGCATCGAGCCCCACACGCGGAGGCCGCCGGGGATCGTGATTCCAGCGTACCACCCGAGCATCTCCAGCGTCATCTCGGCGCTGACGTTGGCCTTCGGGTCACCGGGAGGCACCGAGAACTCGAAGCTGCCGGCCGGCACCAGGTACGCCCGCTCCAACGTCGCGCCCTGCTCGAGCTGGTACGTCACCTTCGAGCGGTCGGAGTAGAGGCCTGGCACCGGCACGTTGTAGTGGACTTGGACGACCACCTGGCGGCCCGCGCCGTGAAAAATCCCCGTGCCTTCGGGGAGGATGGTCGCCCCGCTGCCAGGGACCCAGACGCCGTACAGGATGGACTTCTGGACGCCGGCGGCACCGAAGCAGCGATACCCGGGCTCGGGGTCGGCCGCGTCCAGCGCCGCGGCCTCGGCCTCAGCCTCGGCGTCCAGCAGGTAGAAGAGCGACACGTGGTGCACGACGCGGGGGTCGCCCGGGAGGATGTCGTAGCCCGTGATGAAGGAGTCCTCGGTGATCCCGGGATCGACGACGAAGCAGCGATATTCGTCCTGCTCGCCCGGGGCGGGCTGGGGCATGTAATCGAGGCCGATGTCGAAGGTCGCCAGTTCTCCGCTGAGTTTTGGGCTGTCGTCCACAGGGGGTGGGGGTGCGTCCGCGGGGTCGCCGAGCGGCGCGCCGGCTTCCGACCAGCTTTGGAAGAGCGCGAGCTCCTCGTCGCTCAGCCACCGCGCGTTCTTGTACGTGTGGCACGAGCCGTCGTTGTTGACCGGCATCGGCGGCATCGTGCGCGATTGGACCGAAGCCGCGAGCAATCCGCTCAACGACGCTGCGGCCTCGGGGTCTTCCAGGGAGAACGGCGCCACGCCGCCGTCCCGGTGGCAGCCGAGGCACTCATTGTTGACGATGGGAGCGATGTCTTTGTAGTACGTGGGCGCGTTCGAGCTCTCGGTGGGGTCGGAACCCTCGGTGGGAGCGGAGCCCTCGGTGAGGCTTGCGCCCTCGGTGGGACTTGAGCCCTCGGTGGAGCCTGGGTTTTCGGTGCTCGACCCGTCGGTGCTGCCAGCGGTGCTCTCGCAGCCGACGATGAAGGCGAGTGTGACCAACGAGGGGATGGCCGGATGCAGTTTCATGATTCCTCCATGTGCACTGCCGTAATAAAGCAGGCGAGCAACTGAATGATCGCAGGTAGCTCCTGGTCGCTCAGGATAGGGCAGGCCGAAGTTGTGACGATACGATTCCGACGAACCGTCGTCTCCCACCGACGAGCCGTCGTCTCCCGCCGACGAGCCGTCGCCTCGCATGCAGAACCGCCCCGCCCCGCCCGCGAGTGTGTTCCACCCGTCTCGTACAGCTTGACAGATGTATCTCGACGATGCACTTTTCGAGGTGTAGTCAGATCATCGCATCGATGTCAGTCGTTGGTGAAGTCGGACGATATGATCTCGGTGGAGGCCGATACCACGCTGCGCCATCGGTTTGGCGGTTCACGACTGGCTTTGCGGGTCAGGCGGCGGAGTCCCCGCCTGCCTGTCGGCGCGGTCGGCCCGGGGCTGCTCAGGAGCCGCACATGGAGTACCCTCGATCCGAGCCGGACCAGTCGCACGCTCATGAGCGCATCGCCCTCGCCCCCCCATACGTTCCGCTGGAAGCGCTTGGCCGTGGGGATGGCCGTCATCTCTGTACTGGCGATCATGCACGGGGCGGCCAGCGCGCTCTCCGGGGACGGCGTCACCGTGTATTGGTTCGCCTTCTGGCTCCTCGGAGTGCCGGTGAACATGCTCCCGCTCTTCGTGAGCTTCACCTGGGGCACGCGCCGCGGCTTCGGTCCGACGCAGACGCTCCTCGCGACCCTCGTCGTTGCCGCCTTCTTCGGTGGTATCGGAGGCGTCGGCGCCTGTTACCTGATGCGGCATCATCCGCAGATCTTGCCGCCCCCGCCGCGCGAGCCGACCTACCTGGGGACCGCCGGATTCGGCGTCGTGTTCGGGGTTCTCATGTGCGCCCTCTGGGCGCTTGCGTTCATCTACCCGTTCGCCTTGGAGGACGCCAAGCTGCGCGCGCTGGAGGCGGAGAAGCTGAAGCTCGAGGCCGAGAAGCTGAAGCTCGAGGCTGAGAAGCTACGCAGCAGCGCCGAGCTCGCCCGGCTGCGCACGCAACTCGAGCCGCACTTCATCCTCAACACCCTCAACGCCATCGCGGGCTTCACGACCCAGGAGCCGCAGGAAGCTCGCCGCCTCATCGGCTGTCTGGGCGACCTGCTCCGCGACGTGCTCCATGACGCGGACGAGATGCAGACGCTCGGAGAGGAGATCGCCTGGCTGCGACGGTACGCCGAGATTCTCGAGGCACGTCATGCGGGCTCGCTCCACTTCCGGTGGGAGCTCGCTCGTGGCACCCACGACGTCTTGTTGCCACGCCTGCTCCTCCAGCCGCTGGTGGAGAACGCCGTGAAGCATGGCGCCCTGCGCCGCAAGGGAGGCGGGCAGGTGCGCATCCAGGCGACGATCACGAAGCCCGACAAGGGAGCCGCGCGCCTCGTATGCACGGTGGAGGACAACGGCCCGGGCATGGCCGCGACGCCGCCTCGCTCCGGGGCATTCGGCATCCGTTCCGTGCGCCGTCGCATCGAACTCAAGTACACGGACGGGTGCCTGCGGATCGATTCGTCCCCGGAGGGGACGCGCACCGTCCTCGATCTACCTTGTGCCACGGCGCGAGAGCCGATGACGGTCATGACAGCGGGAGAGGCGGCACGATGAGGGAGCTCTCCACGACGGGAGTTCTGCGCCCGCTCCGCGCCCTCGTCGTCGAGGACGAGTGGCCGGCGCGCAACTACCTGGTTGAGCTGCTCGAGGAGTCCCATCTCGCCGAGGTCGTCGGCGCAGTCGTCAGCGTGGACGAGGCTCGCCAGGCGTTGCATCTCGCGCCCTCGGGGCTCGGGATCGACGTCGTGTTCGTCGATGTGGCGCTCGGCGGGAACGGCGACAAGACCGGACTCGACCTGGTGCGCGCCTCGGCGAGCGAGGTATATCGGCCGATGTTCGTGCTGGCGACGGCGTTCAAAGAGCATGCGATCGAGGCATTCGCTCTGGGCGTCGACGACTACCTGCTGAAGCCGTTCACCGCGGAGCGGGTCGTGCAGTGCCTGCGCCGCCTACATGCCCGCCGCCGCTCCTCGCCCGCGAGCCCGCTCCGAATCGTGGCCCGTCGCGGCAAGAGCCTGGTGTTCCTCGACACGAGCGAGGTCTGGGCCTTCGAGGCGGCCGATCGGCTCACCTCGGTACACACCCCGCACGGCACGTTCGACCTCGATTTGTCCCTGGTGGCGATCGAGGCGTCGCTCGGTCGGGCGCTCACCCGCGTTCACCGGAACTGGCTGGTCAACGCGGCCCACATCAAGGAGCTCGAGCGCGACGGCGCAGAGACGACGATTTTCGTCGGCGCCGGCATCGGCCCCGGGCAGCCCGGCGTCCGGGTGCCCATCGCACGCGAGCGCGCGGCATCCGTGCGAGAGATGCTGCTCACGACGGCCACGGGGCTCCGCCGCAGCTGACCCTCCGCGACAACCGCAGCACGGCTGTGTCGAATTGGAACTCCGCCGGCGGTTTCTCCAAGACATCATCGTATCCACCATGCGGCGTAGCGACGGCCCTGCGACCTCCGGCCCCAAGGCTTGCTCCGGGGGGGCGCCCAGGCCTGCCCAGAGCCGTGGATGCGCGACGGCGCGATCCCCAGGTTGTCGCGAAATTTCGTCCCGATTTCGTCGCGATTCGGGCAGCTTTCGAGACAACCCCTCGCATACGGGCCCGTAGAGGGGTCTAGCGCCTCCTGCACACCACATCACCAATACGGTACGCGTGGTCTAGATCCGCCCAGTGCGCCCTTGAGCGCGAGAATATGTTCTTCGGGACATGTGCAAGGTCGCTCTAGTCCGGATTTCTCACCACGGATAGCGGAGCCTGCTGAGCGGCCGTCGTCAGACCTGGCACAGGATCATGTACGCGATCGAGGAGAGCCAGAGGCGGAGCTGGTTGGCGCGCAGCGTGTGCGCGCTGGTGCGGTCAGCGAAGAGGCCGAGCTGCTGCTCCTTGATCCGATTCTCCATGTCGCCGCGAGCGCAGTACAGGTCCTCGTAGAGGCCGCGGGCGTCGTACTCGTCGCACGACAGGTTGGTGGCGACGAAGCGCGGGTTCTCCTTGTCGGTGGTGTACTCGGCCTTGCCGACCACGCGACGCTCGCAGGACCAGGACCGGTTCGTCTCGTATCGGAAGTCCTTGAATACACGCGCGTTCTTGCCGGTCCGCTCGGCGATGACGCGGGCTTCGTACATCTCGTCCTCGATCTCGGCGACAAGACGAGAGTTCTTCTGCAAGCCCAGGACGAAGAAGAGGCCGTTGTCTTCGCACCAGCGCATGACCTCGTCCCGGCAGAAGCCGGAATCGCCCCGCACGATGATCCGGACATCGGGCCAGCGGGCGAGGATCTGTCCGACGATCCGCTCGAGCTCCTCGACCGCATGGCTGACTGGCTGCTCGTCGGCGGTGTTCAGCGCAGCGCCAAGGAGAAAGTCGCCGCAGAAGCCGTACAGCGGTAGGTAGCAGTAGCCGTCATAGAAGCCGTGAAAGAAACGGCCTTCCTGCTGACCGTGTACCGGGTCGTCGGTCGCATCGAGATCGAGGACAATTTCCGCTGGTGATTCAGCATGAGCGGCGAGGAAGGTGTCGACGAAGAGGCGCTGGATGCCGTGGTCGTCGTAGCTGATCTTCTTGTAGCGCTCGTCACCAGCGACGAGCGGCGTCGCCAGCTCCAGGCGGTTCAACGTGCTCTTGCCAGCCAGCGCGTGACCTCGGTCGCGCTCCCGCTTGCGCTGCTCGCCGGTCGGATCGGCCTTGCCGACCGCCAGCGCGAGCAAGGCGTCATCGCGGAGTGTGTCGTGGTCGTTCAAATCCTCGTAACCGCACAGCAGGCCCAGCACGCGCTGCGCGAGTAGTTCCTCGACGGTGTGCTCGATGCGGCTGGGGTCGCGGTGATCCCGAAAGCAGGACGCGAACTTTCGAAACACGCCTGAACTCTTGGTCAGCTCGCGCAGCAGCAGCAAACCGCCGTCCGAGCTGACCCGTCCGGCGTCGAACGCAGCTTCGACGCGTCGTCGCCCGGCTGGTTGAAAATCGAACTCGGCGCGGATACACCTTGTCGTGTTCCGGCCGTACCCCTGGGTGGCCAGCAACTGTTTCACACCTGCTCAAACTCGGGAAGTACGGCCGGAATTCCTTTTCTTGGTGAGAAATCCGGGCTAGCTCGGCTCGTTTGTCTCGAAAATCTGGGGGTAGGAGGAACGGTCATGATCACCGCTGCGTTCGTGCGCGAGTGCAAGACTCGCGCGAAGATGTACGAAGTCACCTGCGAAGCACTCCCAGGCTTCATCCTGCGGGTTCTGCCGACCGGGAAGAAGGTCGCGCTGGTTCGGTACCGTGCTGGGGGCACGGACCGACGGGTCAAGACCGGCCTGCTCGGGCCTGCGCTGCCGATCGAGGAGACGCGGCGATGCCGGCGAGCGCGATGCCGAGGCCGACCGTCGCGCCGGCGTCGTCGAGCAGCGCCGCGCCGCGGCCGTCGGCGAGCTCGCTGTCCCTCGCGACCGCAAGCCTAGCGGGGGACGGGGGACGTTCATCAAGATCTGCGACCCTACGTCGCCGTCGCGCCCGCTCTTCGGCGTCGAGCATAAGACAGGGTTTGTGAGGTCGCTGATCGGCCTGCCGGACGGGCGGATGGTGAGCGGCGGGGATGATGCCACGGTTCGTCTATGGGACGTGAGGCGGCCCGAAGAGGGGCGCCCCCTCGACTCCGTGGGGAGCACCCACGGAGGGGTTCGCAGGGCGATGTCGCTCGCGGTGTTGCAGAACGGGTGGCTGGCGAGCTGCTGCGAGGGTGAAGGTGAAATCGACATCTGGGACCTGAGCCCTGCGAACCCGTTGAAGAGTGTAAGGACCCTCGGGCTCTTCTCCACACGCCTGTCTTCATTGGCGGCGCTGCCGGATGGTCGGCTGGTGGGAAATTGTGATGGCGCCTTTCTGGTCTATGATAAGGATGTCGGCGAGGGACATTTTGTCCACCCAGGACTGCCTCCGGATACCGTCATGAGCCCATGATGATGAAAGAGAGCGATCGCGAGGAGATCGGAGTGCAGGGCGAGTGAGCAATGACGGCCGCGGTGAGCAGCCAGACGACGAGGGTCCGGTCGCCCGCTTCGCCGAGGCGGTCCACCGCCGCCGCCCCGCGGTGTGCGACAACCTGCAGCGCCCGGGCGCGAGCGGGGCACACCTCCTCGATTGCGCGAGTGCTGACAATCACGGGCGCCACCGACGCGCCGTCACGTCGCGTCCGGGACGTCCGCGGGCGGGACCTCGACCAGCACGTCGTACGTCCCGTGCCCGTCGTGAAACAGCAGGAGCGCACGCGGGACATCGAGCATCCGCTGCCCGCGGCGCGTGGTTGCCGCGACTTTCGCCACGGGCTGCTAGCTAGTACACGTCGAACTCTTGATGCTCGCTCGGGCCGACGAAAGCGATGAGACAGTCACCGTTCAAGGTCGTTACGACCCAAATGTGGCCGTAGTAGGTCTGCTGCCAGTGTCGGCTCCCGGGGTTGATGGTGGCGTAGTACGTGCGCTGGCCCTGGAAATCGAGCCAGTACAGGTCGACCGCCGAACTGCTGCGATTCGTTACTGCGAAGGAGGTCGAATAGTTGGTAGCCGGCGAAGCTCGCTCGCCGTTGCAGGTCGAATAAGCGTACGCGGGAGCGGCGGCCAGCAGCATCGCGGCGGCCACGGCCAGAGGCAGACGATGGAGAATTCGCTTCACGGGGAACCTCGGTGCGGGGGGAGGCGTCGTCGCGGCGAGCGGCAGGATACCGATCGCAAGCGACGGGTCGAATGTCCGCTATCTGGATCGATCGGGCCCCCGGCGGAGGAACCGTGTCGGAGAGGTCTGTGTCGATGTCTTACTCGGGCGCTCGCGTCCTCGGTGTGACGGACCGCGGTGACCGCCCGCCGATCGATCGGCGGACCTTCACCGGCCTCGTCCACGATGAGCGCGGAGAGCGCGAGCGGCGCTCGGCACGCCCGAGGGCCTGGCGAGCGAACGAGCATGGGCTCGGGCCTACTGCCATTACGAGCTGGCCGGCGACGGGCGCGAGAGCCACGCGGAGCCACTACGAGGGATCGGCGACGGAGTCGAGGTGCGCGGCGAGTCCGGCCGGCAAGGCGGGCGCGAGGACACGCAGGTGCGAGTAAAGGCGCGGCCACTGCTCCGGGTCGGCGACGAGGACGATCGCCGGGCCGTCGCCCGTCGATTCGACCGCGCGCACGATCCAGTCGTCCGCCCTCGGCACGCTCGGGATCGACGGCGCCGACTGAAGGGGACGCCTCGCGCTCGCACCCGCCGGCCAGGAGCACGGCCGCGATGGCGAGCGAGACACGAGCGGATCCGGCGGTCAGCATGGTGCCGCGATTGTGCCACAGGACCCATGGTCCTACGATAGCCCGCGCGCCGCACGAGCACCTGGCGTCGTGGCCGTCTCCGGCGGCCAGAGATCGCTCGGGCTCAGGGTGCAGGTGACGCGGGGGTAGATGAATTCAATCTCCTGGTTCTCCAGGCGTCGGAGCCGGAGGAATTCGCGGCGCTCCTCGTCGTCGGCGAGGGTCAGCGGTGTGCCGTCGGCGAGACGGGGCTGTCCGTCACGAACGTGCACCCACGTCTTCGAGGTGCGGAACGTGACCCCCAACCAGGTGTTGTCGGGAGCTCCAGCCGCGGGGTCCAGCACGATCCGGTGGCGGAACCTCCGATTGGTGTCGGCGGAGAACACGACGACACGGCCGTGGAGGAGCGGGATGACGAAGGAGGGCCCCCCGGGCTCCTTCGACTCCACCATCAGCCGCCGCGACGGCCCGGCCTCGCGGTGTTCATAACAGGAGAAGAGGGCGATCTCCCCGGCATCGTCCAGGTCGAGCGTTTGGTCGGAGTGGGCGCCCATGGTGGCGTAGGCGCGGGAGTAGACCTCCAGCAGCGCGTTGTTGAAGGGGATCGCGAGCGAGGCACACGCGCAGACCTGCCGCGCGAGCGCGGCGTGGATCGGTCGAAAGCACTGAGCCGGGAGCGTGTACGCGGTGGTGGTGCGGACGATGGGGACCCCGCGCGAGCTTTCGGTCACCACGAGCACCGCGCCGCGCCGGCCCTTTCCCAGCTCCTCGAGCCGGGCCGACGCGGACAGCTCCGCGAAGAGGTCGACCTCGGTGGAGATCGTATACGTGCGGAACAGGTCGGACGCCTCGTAGTTCGGCGCACGGTAGTCCCCCGCATTCATGCTGAAGCGAAAGCCGTCTCCGTAATCGATGTGGGCCGACGTCTTGTTCTCCTCGGCGTACAGCCGGCGCAGCTCCGTCATCCCCTCCGGTGTCGGGGCCTCCAGCTCCACCCGCGCCCCATCCCGGAGCAGGAAGGTGCGCCCATCCTCGTGGACCGCCTCGGTCTTCGAGCAGCGCACCACGTAGCCGAGCCGGGTCGGGAGCCGCGCGGCGTCCAGCTCGGACGGCACGATCTCGTGCGTGTAGCGCCGGTTGGTCGACAGCGGCATGAAGAACACGGAATTGGGATACAGCGTGATCGTGAACTGGTCCGGGGACGTGCCTCTCTCCGCGGCCTCGACCTCCTTGAGTCGGAAGCGGAGCCGGGTCAGTCCGCTGATCCCCCGGTGACCACGATCGAAGGGATCGCCGGCCATGGGACCGAGCCGATCGAGGTGTTCGTAGAAGGTGCAGAAGGCCATGACGCCGTGGTCCGGCATGTCCTTGGTCTTGTCGGCGTGGGACGAGATCCGGGCCTTCGCCTGCTTTTTTTCGAGGTCGGCCGGAGTGTTGTGATAGATCTGCGCCAATACGTGGTTGAGCGGCGCCGCCCCCGAGAAGACCAGCGCTGCTTCCTGGTTCAGCGCGTCGACGATGTGGCGGTCGGTCGAGCGGAAGTTGTCGGTCGGGCCCGACAGGTTGGTGGAGCAGCGCAGCAGACGGAAATGGAGCGCGTCGCGCTCCTTTCGCACCGGTGTCAGGTAGAGCCCGGTGCGGTGCGCCGTCGCGGGCTTGGTGGATTCGGTCAGCGACTGGAAGACGTGCTCGCCGCGGATCCGCGCGACGTAGTCGACCTCCGGGTCGAAGTAACACCGGTAGTACACGCCGAGCCCGTGTACGTGGATCGGGACCCGGCCGAGGCTCACCACCGGCCAGGGGGCGAGGTCACCCGCCGCGTCGCCGTGGGAGCCCTCCCGGATCACCAGGATCCGCGACGCGGCCGAGAGGTCGAGGGCTGCGGCCTTCGACACGTCACCGCACAGGTAGACGGCCTTGCCCGCGAGGTCGGGCAGCCCCGCCGAGGGTTCGGTGACCACCGCGCCGGCGAAGCCGTCCACCGGGCGTTCGTCACCCCGCGGTGCGAGCACGATCAGGACCTGGCGGGTGTCGACGATGCGGGCTTCGGGGATGCGCGGCCGGGCCATTGCGGCAGGATACCACCGGGACAGGCCCGCTCTCCCGCTCGCCGAGCGGGAGGCCGCCGCGCGCATGCGCAACGTAACCGTCCGGTCTCCCCGCGTCTGGACTACCCCGGCCTGGAGGCTCTACTGCGCCATCGCAGCCAGGCATCAAGCGGGCCGGACACGCCATGGGTGGCGAGCCAGCGAAGGAGCTCGACATCGGCCTGCCTGTCGCTCTCCCACCCGCTCCACCGAACTCGCGCGCTATCCAAGACATCGATGGTCGCCAACCGTCGTCCATCGGCCGCCAGCAGCTCGAGTACAGCAGCGGCACAGCTCATGCGAAGCGATCCCGTAGTCTCCACCGCCCGAAGCAACGCCCGGAGCCGCTCGAGCGGCTCCGGAGCCTCGACCACCGCGTGCACCCGAAAGTCTTGCCGGTTCTCGCCGTTGGCACCGTCGTGCCACACGCGGACCCGCGTCGTCAGTGACAGGAGCGTCGTGAACGAAACCTCTGCCGCGCCCCCAATCTGCTGGTCGCTCGCGGCCGGCAAGCCACGCAGACGTTGCACGAACAGCCGGAGCCAGCGCATGCCCGCAGCATCCACCATCTCACGCAGCCGTGCAAGTTGTCCAGGGCGGCAGCGAAACAGCGGGTGCATGACCAGCGAGGGCGACGGCGCGGAAGACGTCGGCGGCGAGGCGCTGCTGAGTGTCCTCTCGCTGGAGAGTCTGCTGCCAGAAGGCCGGCCTCGCCGTCGAAGTACCACCGACACTGCCCGGTCATCGGCAGCGCTCCATCTCGATCGACGCCACCGCCCTCATGTCAGAGGAGTCGTGACGTCGTGCGGTGAGCAGGGCTTCGCCCTGTGGATGCCGGCCGTTCGACGTTGTCGCACCACGGCCCGGTCCTACTTGCGACGCGCGCCTCACTCGCCTCGCGGGCTCGCACCGAGGCTCACGCCTGCGACGTCGTCGACGGCCGCCGGCACCGAGACCGCGCCGCGCTCGCTGAGCCGCGCGACGTGTGCGAGCGCGCGGCGGTGGATCCCGTGGATCAGCGCGTCGGTCCACAGCGCCCAGTATGTCGTCGGGGCCAGGTCGAGCGTGTACCACGTGCTGCCGGACAGCTCCGTACGGCCGTCGCCCAGGTCGCGCAGGCGGAACTCGCCCCGGCGCGAACGGAAGTAGCCGTCGAGGTGCGGCGGGTGGACATGGCGGTACGGGCTCAGCTCGTGCATCGGCGCCGGCTGGGCGACGACGTCGAACGCGAGCCGCCGGCCGGGCTCCCACGCGGTGATCGGCTCGACGAACGCGCCCGTGGTGAACTCGCAGTGACGGACCGCGCCGACGCCCTCGCCCTCGATCCGCGCGCGCAACGGATACGCGACGCCGAGCTCGTAGATCCACGCCGGCGGCGCGTCGAGCTCGACGAAGCCGACGACGTTGGGCCAGACCGCCGCCGGCGGCGCGTCGACCACGATCGTCGTCCGCACCTCGCGCTCGACCAGCGGCGCCGGTAGCCATGCCTCGACCGCTGTCAGGATCGGCAGGGCGAGCACCAGCGCCGCGATGCTCCCCGCGCCGACTCGCGCCGAGCCGGCGAGCGCCTGCCCGATCATCGCGCCGAGGATCCCGAGCGGCGCCGCGAGCGGCGCGGCCATCAACAGGCAGAGCGCGCCCTCGATCGCCAGCAGCAGCAGCGCCCCGCCGACCATCAGCAGCGCGAGCAGCCCGACGCCGATCGTCGCCCCGGTCCCGCGTTCCCGCGTACGGTTGTAGACATAGCCGGCGCACGCAGCGACCAGCGTCGGCGTGATGAAGAACAGGGTGTAGCCGTACTCGCGCAGGACCAGCGTCGAGAACAGCGTGATCCCGACCGCGAGCACGAGCCCGAGCGCGACGCCGAGGAGGGCCGCCCGGATGCCCTCGTGCGGCGCAACCACGCCGACGGGCGCCTGCGTGGCGGGGACCGCCGTCTCCGACCGCGGCGCAGTCGGCCACAGCGAGAATGCGAGCAGCAGCGCGAAGTTGACGCCCGGCACGAGGAACAGCAGCGCGAGCACCGGCGACTCGCCCGCGTCCTCCGCTCGCCGCACCGTCATGGCCAGGCCGATCCACGTGAACGGCAGCGACGCCGCGAGCATCACGAGCAGCGCCCACTGGTTGCCGCCGCGGAGGACCGCCTCGCGGGTCGACAGGAGCGGGCTCAGGAACTCCACCGGCGTCCACACGTGTCCGGTCGTCGCGTAGATCAGCCCGGCGTCGATCGCGTACTTGAGCGCCATCAACGCGACCCCGGTGACGAGGTACGAGCGCCTGCCGACCGGCGCCGTCATTCCGAACAGGAACCGGAGCAGCCCGGGGTCGTCGCTTCGCCGCACGTGGTCCAGCTTAGGACGACTGCGCGCACTCGGGAAGATGAGATACGGCCCATTCCCAGAGCTGCTCATCGTCAGGGTCGCCAAGGGCAATTTTGGCCAGCCGATCCCGCAGGAGCGGGCCGAGGTGGTACCGTGCGGCTCCGATGCGCCGCCGCCTCGACCGGCTGTTCTCCTTCGCGCGCGCCGTCGAGAACTGCGCGCTCGAGAACTTCACCACCGAGGCGCTCGCCGACGCCGTCGAGCGCGATCCGGGCCCGCTGCTGCGCGCGCTGCCGCGGGAGGTCGCCCACCTCGCGGCGTTCCGCGAGGCTCGCGTCGGCCGCGTCGACACCCAGGTGCGAGTCCCCGGCGGGATCGTCGACCTCGTCGTCGAGCTGGTCGTCGATGGCGTCCCGCTGCACCTGTGGATCGAGGTCAAGGCGCACGCCGGCCTCAGCGGCGATCAACTGCAAGCCTACCGCGCCGCCGCCGGCCGCTGGCCGTCCGCCCCGCTGCCGATCGTGTTTATGCTGTGCAAATATCCGCTGACGCGCGACGTACCGACATTGCGCTGGAACACGCTGCGCGCGTGCGTCACCGCGGACTGCCACCATTACTGGCTCGAACTGCGCGACTTCCTGGAGGACCACCGGATGGCCGACGAATTCGACGCACCCTTCACGGTCGCCCAGCTGGGCGCCGCTGGGCACGCGCGGGCGCTGCTGTGCAAGGCGACCCGGCTCGCCCGCGAATTCCTGGACCGACCCGATCTGCCGGCCAGTTGGTTCGAGTCGAACTTCCCGCGCAGCGAGGCCAGGCTCACCCGCGCGATCGTCGGGCAGTTCGTCCGCCACAACCGCCTCGTCGTCGACAGCCGGCGTTACCCGTGGGTGTGCTTCGGGATCTACTTCCGCGACAGCCCGGAGCTGACGCTGTGGATCGAGTTCCGGCCCGACGACCGCGCCGCGTACGACGCGATCGGGGCGCTCGCCCCCGGCTTGCCGAAGGGCTGGATCGTCGACTGGAACCCGGTGTCGCCGTGGATCGGAGCCTCGCAGGCGCTCGCCGGCGATCTCGAGCACGAGACCGCGATGGCGTGGCTGTTCGAGCGAGTGCGCGAGCTCGAGGCCGCGAAGATCCTCGCCGCGCTGCCGAGGTGGCGCCGCCACGAGCGGCTCGGCGACGACGAGACTGACTGACCGCGGCCTCGCGCCGCCGATACCGCGCAAGGATCTCCGCGACCTCGGCGAGATCGCCCTCGGTGGGACCGAAGCCGGGGACGCCAGGCATCAAACTTACAGGTCCAGAAACCCGTACTTGTGCGTCCCCCCAATCGACGCCGAACAGTCGCTCACCTCCGCGCCCGCGCGCGGGAGTGCCTCGACGCCCAGGGCCGTCGCGCGCGTGCGGGAGTCGACCGGAGTCCGTCGCGGACGAGCACCTCGACCGCGTGCGCGCGGCTCACCCGCCCTGGCGAAGCAGTCGCGTCATTCCGCCATCGACCAGCAGTTCTTCTCCCGTCATGAACGACGAGTCGTCCGACGCGAGGAACAGCGCGACCCTGGCGATGTCGTCCGGCGCTCCCACGCGCCCGAGCGGGATCTGCGACGCCCACCCCTGGACCCCCGCGGCGAGCCCCGCCTTCGCGTGGATCGGCGTATCGACCGGACCCGGGCTCACCGCGTTGACGCGCACGCCAGCGCCGGCGAGCTCTGCCGCGGCCGTCCGGGTCAATGAGGCGAGCGCGGCCTTGGTGGCTGCATACACCCCGGTGTACGGCCTTCCCACGAGGTGCGTCATCGACGTGTTGACCACGATGCTCGCTCCCCGCGGCATCAGGGGCGCGAATGATCGCACCGCCAGCCAGGGCCCCTTGAAATTGACGCGCAACGACTCGTCGACCGCCTGCTCGTCGATCGCCGTGAGCAGCCCGTAGCGGGTGATCCCCGCGTTCAGGAACAGGACGTCGACCCGCCCGTGTCTGGCGCCGGCGTCGCGCGCCAGTTGCTCGATCTCCGCCGCCGAGCCGGCGTCCGACGCCACCACCTCGGCGAGCCCTTCCAGGTCTCGACGTGCCGTCGCCAGCGTCTGCGGGTTCGTGCCCGTGACCGTCACGCGAGCGCCCTCGGCGGCGAACAGCTTCGCGCTCGCCAACCCGATGCCGGTCGTGCCGCCGGTGATGATTGCGATCTTGCCGTCCAACTTCTTCATGGCGGTCACCGGAAGTCCTCGGCGTGGTCGCGCGCCCAGTCGCGGAACGGACGGGCCGGCGAGCCGGTGATCTCCTCCACCGTGTGCGTCACGGGTTCGGGGTGGGCCACCATCTGCGCCCAGCCGGCGAGCGCCGCGTCGACAAAGGCGGCGTTGCCCCAGGCGGTCAGGAGTTCGCGTCGCGCCGTGTCGGGCGAGAGCTCCTTGTATTGCACCGGACGCCCGATCGCTCGCCCGATCGCGTGCGCTTGCTCGATCTGAGTCAGCGCCTCGGGACCGGTCAGCAGATAGCGCTGCCCGGCGTGGTTCTCCTCCATCAGCGCGCGCACGGCCACGGCGGCGATGTCCTGTTCATGGATGAGCGACCGGCGCGCCTCGCCGTAGGGCCAGCACACGATCCCCTCGCTGCGGATCTGCGGCGCCCATGCCAGGGTGTTGGTGGCGAACCCGGTGGGGCGCAGAAAGGTCCACTCGAGCCCGGAGCGTTCGATCATCTGCTCGAGCTCGGCGTGAAACGATCCGCCCGGCGCAGAGAGATACACGACGCGACGCGCGTGGCGGGCGAGCGCCTCGAGCACCGCGGGTGCGCCTTCGCTGGTGAGGAGCGGCCACAGCAGGAAGACCGCGTCGACACCGTAAAGGCCGGCCTCCAGCGTGTCCGGGGCCATCAGGTCGCCGCGCGCGACCTCGACTCCGGCAGGTAACCGCGCCGCCTCGGGGTCACGCGTCAGCGCGCGGACGCGGACCCCTTCCGTGCGCCTCAACCGAAGAGTGACATGACGACCGACGTTGCCGCTGGCGCCGGTGACCAGGACGTTCCTGTGCATGCCGGGAGCATGCAAGTTCAAGTGAACTTGAAGTCAAGCGGAAATCGTGCTCCGCTGGCCTCATGCTCGCCAAGACGTCGCCGCCCGCGCTTCCGCTCCTCACGATCGCAGAGGTCTCCCGCCGCAGCGGCGTGGCGTCGTCGGCCCTTCGTTTCTACGAGGAGCGCGGACTGATCCGCTCCGAGCGGGCCGGCTCGGGTCACCGTCGCTACCAGCGGGCCGTGCTGCGGCGGATCGCATTCATTGTGTTCGCGCAGCGGATCGGCCTGTCGCTCGAGGAGATCGGGGCCGAGCTCGCCAAGCTCCCGCCTGACCACGTGCCGAGCCCGCAGGATTGGTCACGCCTGTCGCGCGCCTGGATGTCGCGCATCAACGAGCAGATCGTCCAGCTCGAGCGCCTCAAGCTCGGGCTCACCGAGTGCATCGGCTGTGGCTGTCTGTCCTTCGAGCGCTGCCGCCTCGCCAACCCGAAGGACCGTGCCGGCCGAAATGGTCCCGGCCCCCGCTACTGGATGGGCGACGCGCCGGCGACCTGAAGCGACGCGCTAGTGCTCGCGCGCGTAGCGACCCGGAGGCTGGCCCACGTGCCGGCTGAACGCCGTGCTGAAGGTGCTCGCCGAGCCGTAGCCGACGCGTTCGGCGACCTCGGCGAGCCCGAGGTCGTGGCCGCGGAGCAGGTCTTTCGCCACGGCCATGCGCCAGGCGAGCAGGTACTCCATCGGCGGCAGGCCCACGGCGCCGGTGAAGCGCTCGAAGAACGCCGAGCGTGACAGCCCGGCGGTCTTCGCCAGCTGGGCCACCGTCCACGAGCGCGCGAACTGGTTGTGGATCTGCCGGATGGCCGGGGCCAGGCGGGCATCGGCCAGGCCGCGCAGCAGGCCCGGAGGCGCGTCGTCGCCCGGCGTCGCCCGCAGCGCCTCGATGAGCAGCACCTCCACCAGCCGCGTGAGCACGAGGTCGCGGCCCGACCTGCGCGCGCTCGCTTCGTCGCCGACGAGCCGCACCAGCAGCGACAGCCGCTCCACGCCGCGCACGTGGATCACCGCCGGCAGCAGCGAGACCAACAGCGTCGCGTCGGGCGAGTCGAACACGAAGTAGCCGCCGAGGAGGCGCACGTCGGGCCGCCCGCCGCGGGTGCCGTGGCGCACTTCACCGGTCGGCGCGGGCGTCAGCTTCGGGTCGATGTGTTCCGGCCGCGCCGGCTCGAAGCCCGACATGGTGAAGCCCGGCGTCGCCGGCAGGAGCAGGAAGTCGCCCGCCTCGAGCGTCAGGGCCCGGTGGCCGTCGACCGCGAGGCGACAGCGGCCCTCCAGCACGGTGCAGAAGCTCGGCTGGCCGAAGTCCGAGTAGCGGACGGCCCAGCGACCGGCGCCGCTGATCGGCTTCGAGAACACGGCGCGCGGCTGCAGCAGCGCGATGACTTGCGAGAGTGGGTCGTGCATGTCTGGACGCTCGCCAATAAAATGCGGACGCCACAGCATAGAGAGTCCGGCGCGCGCTGGCTATACCAGGACCCATGAAGACCGTGCTCATCACTGGTTGCTCCTCCGGTTACGGCCTCGAGACCGCGCGCCACTTCCACGCCCGGGGCTGGAACGTGATCGCCACCATGCGGACCCCGCGCGAGGACGTCCTGCCCCGGTCGGAGCGAGTGCGCGTGCTGGCGCTCGACGTGACGCAGCCCGCCAGCATCGCCGCCGCGCTGGCCGCGAGCGGGCCCATCGACGTGCTCGTCAACAACGCCGGCATCGGGGCGCTCGGCGCCTTCGAGGCCACGCCGATGGCCGTGGCGCGCGAGGTGTTCGAGACCAACACCTTCGGCGTCATGGCGATGACGCAGGCGGTGCTGCCCCAGCTCCGCGCCCGCAGGTCGGGCGTGGTGGTGAACGTGACCTCGAGCGTGACCCTGGCACCGATGCCGCTCGTGGCCGTGTACACCGCCAGCAAGACCGCCATCGAGGGCTTCACCGCCTCGCTGGCGCTCGAGCTCGAGGCCTTCGACGTGCGGGTCAAGCTGGTCGAGCCCGGCTACGGCCCGACCACGCGCTTCACCAGCAACACGGGGCCGCGCAACGACGGCCGGATCCCCGAGGCCTACGCGCCCTTCGCCCAGCGCGTCTTCGCGGCCTTCACCCAGCCGGCCGCGGTGACGACCGAGTCCGACGTGGCCGAGGCGGTGTACCTCGCCGCCACCGACGCCTCCGGGCAGCTCCGCTTCCCCGCGGGCCCCGACGCGGTGGCGCTGGCGCGGCAGTCCGAAAGCCGAGCCTGAGCGCCCGAGTCACTTGCGCCGCGACTTCTTGGCCGGCGGCGGCGGTGGTGGCGGCGGCAGCACCTCCGGCGGAGGATCGGCGCGCAGCCGGACGCCCGGCGGCAAGGAAGCGAACACCGGGCCGACGTCCTCGACGCGCACCGTCCCGGTGCCCGCCCGTCCGCCGGCGCCGCCCGTCCTGCCGGACGGACCGCTCGGTCCCTGGGCGCCGGGCGGGATCGACTTGCAGCCCGAACAGGGCGAGCGCGAGGGAGCGCCCATTCCGCCGCGGCCGCCCGGACCACCCTCACCCGGCGCGCCACCCGAGACGTCGATGCGGACGCTCTCGGCCAGCTCGGGATAGCGATGGTCGAGGACGACGAGCACCTGGCCGCCGTCGCCGCCGGGGCCGCCGTCGCCTCCTGGACCGCCCGGACCGCCGGTCCCCTGCGGGTCGGCCCCGATGCCGCCCTGCCCGCCCGGTCCGCCGCGGCCGCCGTCGCCCCCGCGCGCGACGACGGTGATCCCCGCCGAGAGGTCGAAGAGCGTCAATTGCTCGGAGTCACCGGTGACGCGAATGATGCCGAGCCGGTCGAACAGGGGGGTCTCGACGATCGACACGTGGGCCGTGAGATTGAGACCGGGCGCCCCCGCGCCGCCCGGGCCGCCGGGACCGCCCGCACCGCCGTTCGACGAGCCCTGGCTGCCCACCCTGCCGGCCTCGCTGCCGGACGAGCCGGCCGCGCCGACCTCCTTGATGCACGAGTACTCCGGCGCGAAGTGCCTGGTCGCTTCCTTGGTCTTGTCGAGGCGGTAGGTCGCCTTGACGTCGAAGCCGAGGAGCGCCGCGAACGGATCGGCGGAGGCGGAGAAGGTCCCGTTCTCGATCGTCCCGCCGCGCGCGGCCAGGGCGAACTCGGTCAGGTCCATCTTGCCGCGCGCGTCGTTCGCCGAGCCCTTCGGGTCGGCCGTCTCGAGCGTCACGGCCGCCGACTTCTTGCTGTCGATCGCCTCGGCGACGACCTTGAAGGCCACCGCGGAGGTCGGGCAGATCGCATCGCCCCCGTGCTGGGGCGCGAGGCCGAGGCTCTGGACCTGGTAGCGCTCCATGTCGACGGTGAAGGCCGACGCGTCGGCCCCGCCCGCGCTCGCGAGTCCGGTGATGAAGGCGCAGCCGGCCGTGTCGAACAGCGCGGCGGCGGTGAACAGGGAAATCATCATGCGTCGATTCACGGCTGGTCTCCGCCTTCCGGGGGCGCGACGGCGCATTGCAAGATCGCCGCGTCGCAGACCATCCGGGGATAGGTGGCGTGCAAGTTGTACGGGAGCGCGGGCACGGTGCAGTTGGTCGCAGGGTCGACCGGATTGCACGCACAACCGAGCTGCCGGCCGAATACGCAGCCGGTGTCCTCGGGCTGGCAGATACCGGGGAGGTTGTAGAAGCGCTCGGGCCCGGTGCGCGCGCACTCCTGCGTGTGCCAGCAATCGTCCTCGACGGTGCACGGCTCGCCCTCGAGCGCCTCCTCGAAGTCGCAGGCGCCGGCGAGGCCGGCGACCGCGACGAGCTTGATGAGATCGTAGAAATGACGTGACATCAGAACCTCACCTCCCAGTGCACCTCGGCGCCGTGGCCGAACATGGTCGGCGAGACCGAGACGATCGAGGTCCGCCGCCGCTCCCGCAGCTTCTTCAGGCGGAGCCGGGCGACCGCGGCGGTGACCGCCCCGCCGACGAGCACGCCGAGCCCGGTGAACGCGACGACCGGGCCGGCGCGGGCGATCGAGATCAGGCGGTGGCGCTCCTCGTCGTCGGTCGGCAACGACCCGCCGTTGTCCTTGGCGAGGTCCTGCAGGCGGGTCTTCGGGCGCACGCCGTAGAGGAGGATCGCGCCGGTGATGGCGAGCGTGCCGCCGAGGATGGCGATCGCGCCGCCGGCGAGGGTGACCCGGCCCGCACGGCGGATCTGGCGGTTCAACGCGCGCGGGTCCCCCTCGACGCCGGCGCCGGCGCCGTAACCCTCGCGGATCCAGTCGGCCTGCGGCGCGTCGGCGGCGAGGTCGGGGTGGAGCACGTCGCTCGGAGGCGCGGGTGATTCGTCGAATTCGGCGACCGGCGGCGGCTGTGCGCCCGCGAGCGACGGTGACGCGAGGAGCACCGTCAGCGCGGCGAGCGACACGCGTCGTCGGTGCGCGGGCGGTGGCGAGAATTGTACGATTGGCGAGGATCTACCTGCGTGGTCCATGGGATACGGCCCCGGCGGGGGCGGTATCGTTAAGTCGTCGGACGCCGCTGGTTGATCCCGAAAAAATTCGCGGCGGCGATGCGCTCCGTTTCGCTCGCGCACGACCGCCGGCAATTCTCCAGGCGCGCGACCGGCGGCTTTCACCGGCAGTTCGTTTGACCAGCTCGATGACTCTCTCGGCAATCGGGCCCTCGCGCCATGCATCGAGGGCGAGGTCATCCGCCAGCACGTGCTCCGGGCGACGCGGCGCCTATCGCCTATCTTCGTGCTGCGTCAGGAACGCCTCGACCTGCGCGAGCTCCTTGCTCTTGCCATTGACGGCGCGCAGGCCGTCGCGGGCCTGTCGCGCCAGCGCGAGCGCGCGGTCCTTGTCCGCGAGCGCGGCCACCAGCGCCCGCGCGAGCACGAAGCGGCTGTCTGCCAACTTGTCCGCCGGCGCCTCGCGGCCGGCGAGGATGCCGGTGGAGCGCTCCGCCAGCGCCACGGCCTCCGCCGGTCGGTCGCGGGCCAGCGCGACCTCGGCGAGGCCGATCAAGGTGTACGCGACCTCCGGGTGGTCGGGACCCAGCTTGGCCTCGTCGATCGCCAGCGCCCGCCGGTACAGCGCCTCCGCCTCCTCGTACGCGCCGGTGGACGCGCGGACGAGGGCGAGGTTGACGAGGGAGAACGCGACGTCCGGGTGGTCGGGGCCCAGCTTCTTCTCGCGGACCGCCAGCGCCCGTTCGGCCAGCGGGCTCGCCCTGTCGTACTCGCCGAGGGCGACGTGGACGAGGGCGAGGCTCTCGAGCGGGGCCGCGAGGCTCACGTGTTCGGGGCCGAACGCCTGCTCCCAGATCGCCAGCGCCCGCTCGAACAGCGGCTTCGCGTCCCCGTACGCCCCCATGGACCTGTGGACGCCGGCCAGGTTGTGGAGCGAGCTCGCCACGTCGGGGTGGTCGGGGCCCAGCGCCTTCTCGCGGAGGGCCAGCGCCCGCGCGTGCATCACTCTGGCCTCCTCGTACGCCCCCGTGCGCGACAAGATCCCGGCGATGCTGTTGAGGGACTGGGCGACGCTCGGGTGCTCGGGGCCGAGCACCTTCTCGCGGATGGCGAGCGTCCGCTCGTAGAGCACCCTCGCCTCCGCGTACGCCCCCTTCAGCCGGTAGGCGCTGGCGAGGTTGTGGAGCGAGATGGCGAAGTCCGGGTGTTCCGGGCCCAGCACCTTCTCCTCGGTCGCCACCACGCGCTCGAGGATCGCCCGCCCCTCGTCGTACGACCCGGTCGCGAGGTGGATGTTGGCGAGGTTGTTGAGCGTGGTGGCGAGGTGCGGGTGGTCGGAGCCCAGCGTCTTCTCGTGGATGGCGAGCGCCCGCTCGTAGAGCGGCCTCGCCTCCGCGTACGCTCGCGTCGCCCAGTGGACGTTGGCGAGGTTGTTGAGCGTGTTGGCGACGTGCGGGTGCTCGGGGCCGAGCAGCTTCTCGTCCATGGCGAGCACCCGTTCGAGGAGCGCCTGCGCCTCCGCGTAGTCGCCCTTGCCCTCGTGGATCTTCGCGCGGGTGCTGACGATCTCGCTGCGCCGCGTGGACAACCGGTCCTCCGGCTCGATCGCGGCGGCCGCGACCTCCGCGAGTCGCGACCACCGGAGTCCGTCGAGGTAACGCGCCTGGCGGTAGCCCACGGTCTCGGCGAGGTCGACCGCTGCGTTCGCCGTCACTTCCAGCGCACCGGCCCTCGCCGCCTCGAAGTACGCATCCTCGAGCATCGGCTCGGCCTCCTGGTACTTCCCGCCCTCGACGAGCAGCATCCCGACGCGCCGGCGAGCATCGGCCGTCAGCGCCGGCCAGTCGAGATCCTCCGCGGCGGCCAACGCCTCTCGCGCCTCACGCAGCCCCTCGTCGTAGTCCCCCGCGGTCCGCAGCGCCCCGGCTCGCGCGAGCTGCCGCCGGACCGCCTGGTGGCGCTCCGGGTCCGGCGGCAACGGCGGCAACCTGGCCAGCTGAGAGGCGTCCAGGCACGGGCCGGTCGGCGACAACGCGGCCGCCGCGTCCACCGCGGCCTGCACCGAGGTCGCCTTGGGCTGCGAGAGCGCGTCGAGCAGCGCCTCGAACTCCAACCGTCGCACCTCCAGGCACCACACCGAGCGCGCCAGCGTGTCCTCGTCCCACGTCCCCCGCACCCGCGCGTTCAGGCACCCCTCCGTGCGCGCCTGCGTCAGCGCCTCCGCCTGGGCCACGAAGTACGGCACGACCTTGTCCGCCGCCGTCTCCGCGTACGCGACCCCCGAGGCGAGCATCCCGTCGCGCAGCTTCGTCCGCGCCTCGGGGCGCCACGCCCCGGCCATGCTCGCCCCGTCCGCCTCGCACGAGGCCACCGTCTGCGCCTCGCGGTAGTCCCGGACGCCGAACCAGCCCGCGACCGCGAGCCCCGCCACGACCACGGCCGCCACCACCCGTCGCCGCCGGGTCGGGTCGGCGCGCAGCGCCGCCAGCAGCGCCTCGGTGGTCGGATAGCGGTCACCTGGCGCAGCGGACAGCCCGCGCTCCAGCACCTTGCGCAGCCACCCCGGCACGCTCCGTCCTTGCGCCTGGGCCACGCGCGCGCGCGCGTCCGCCGGGCGCGCGCCGAACAGCGCCTCCCAGGCGGTGACGCAGAACGAGTATTGATCGGAGCGGTGATCGCCCGCGGCCCCGGCGAGGCGCTCGGGCGCCATGTAGGCCGGGGTCCCGCCGTGCACCGAGGCAGCGGTCGCCGGCGCGACGGCGGCGGACTGCGCCGGCTCGGGCAGCTCCGCGATCGGCCGCGCCAGGCCGAAGTCGATCACCCGCGCGTGGCCGTTGCCGTCGATCACCACGTTCTCGGGCTTGAAGTCGCGGTGGACCAGCTCGACCGCGTGCGCCGCCGCCAGCCCGCGCCCGGCCTCGACGAGGCGGGCCAGGATCGCCGCGGTGGTCCTCGGCTGGCGCAACCACTCGCGCAGGTTGTGCCCGTCGACGTACTCCATCGCCACGAACACGCGGTCGTCGAGCTCGCCGACCTCGAAGACCGCGACCACGTTGGGGTGCTTCAGGCGGGCCAGCGCCCGGCCCTCGCGCAGGACCTCGCGCCGGCCCCGGTCGCCGCGGTTGTGCAGGACCTTGAGCGCGATCTTGCGGTCGAGGACCGGATCGTAGGCGACGAACACGACCCCCATGCCGCCGCCGCCCAGCGGTTCGAGCACCGTGAAGCGCCCGAGGCGGAACGGCTCCCCCGTCTCGCCGATCAGGTTGCGCCGGATCGACGCATGCACCGAGCGCGCGAACACGTCCGTCTGGTCGGGCCGGATCGCCGCGAGCTCTGCCAGCAGCTCGTCGTCCTCGTCGAAGGTGGTCATGGTCGTCTCATCGGCCTCGATGCCCGCTCTGATGAGTCGTCACAGCGAGTCTTTTGATCCCAGCCGCTCGAGCTCCTCGCGCAGCGCGGCGCGGGCGCGCGACAGCCGGCTGCGCACCGTGTTCTCGCCGATGTCGAGCGCCTGGGCGATCTCCCGCCCCGTCAGCCGCTCCCAGTGGGCCAGCTCGAGCAACATCCGCTGCTCGAGCGGGATCCGGCGCATCGCCTCCTGGATCATCACTTCGCGCTCGTTGCGGGCCACCGCCTCCGATGGCGTGGTCCCGAGGTCGCGCAGCGAATACATGTGGACGTCGTCGTGCTCGCCGCGGCGGTAGAGCCGGCGCAGATGGTCGAGCAGCAGGTTGCGCGCCACCCCGAACAAGAACCCGCGGAAGCTCCCGTCGGCCTGCAGCTCCTTGCGCCGCACGGTGCAGATCTGGAACGTCCGCTGGATCAGGTCCTCGACGTCTTCCCCGAGCTTGCTGCGAAAGAACCGACACACCGCTTCGAAATGCCGCCGGATCAAGGCGTCGCCGGCGACGTTGTCGCCGGCGCACCAGGCGTCGAGGAGCTCGATGTCCGTGCGCATGAGGAGGACCGGGAGCATACCCCGTCTCCGTCGCTGCACGTGCGTGCCGCCGCGGCGGCAGATCGGGACGATGGGCCGCGTTCAGGGGGTCGGAGACGCGTGAAGGCCCGCGCCCGGCCGCGCGGTCGAGGCACTCGAGGCGCGGCCGCTCCGCCGCAGCGCGGTTCGGCGACAGTGGCATGCAGCACCGCCACGGGTCACTTACAGCGCGATTTCTTGGCCGAGTGCTTCCCCGCGCACACCGCCGATCTCGCAGCCCGCGGCGCCCTGACCTCCCGAAGACGGCCGGTCGGGGCGGAGCACGTCCCGTGCGCCCCGGCCGCCGGGCCGCAGCGACGACGGCCCCGTCGACCTCCAGCCCTCGGCGCCGCTGACCTCGCGCCTGTCGACATTCTCGCGTCGCGGCAGGGATATCGATCCTGGATCTCGCTCCCGCGTGCGCGTGAGGGCCCGCTTTCGTGCAATGGGTCGAATCGACGATCTCGCGTCTGTGGTCATCGCATATTTTTCGGCGCACGTCGCACCCATGCGCGAAATCATCGGACCGCGAATCACGGTGCTGTGCGAATAGCCGGCGTTCATCGTCGGTCCGACAACCTGCCTCGAAGGCCAGATCATCCAAATACGACGACCTGTCCCTCGGAACCCGCGCAAACGGTCAGGGGCCGCACGGGTCGAGATAGACCGTGTTCTCGGCGCTGCAGAAGTAGTTGTCGCCGTTGGGCATGCAGCAGCCGATGCCGTTGACCGCCGTGGTCTCGTCGCACGGGGCGCCTTCCATCACGTCGGGCGGGCAGTCGATCGGGCTGGTGCCGCCGGGATCTTCGCCCACGAAGCCGCACGCGTAGTAGGCGTTGCCGCCGTCCCAGCCGCAGTTGCCATACGGGCTGCCGGTGGTCTCCGGGTCGCCGCTGGTGCTCGTCCACGGATCGCTCGTGCTCGTCCACGGCTCGCTCGTGCTCGTCAGCGGCCCGGTGGTGCTCACGCTGGTGGTCGAGGTCCCGCTGCCGCCGCAGGCCGGCTCGTCGGGGTAGAGCGTCCCGAAGCTCGCCAGCCCCTCCGAGCACGCCTGCAGGCACTGCTCGGTCAGCTCCGGCGTGGTCCAGCAGGTGCCCTCGGGCCCGTAGGCCGTCTCGGTCTCGGCCAGCGACTCCGGGCTGACCGCCCCGACGCACAGCAGGAATTGGTCACAGTCGCCGTGGCCGCCGCCGCTCGTGGTCGTGCCCTCGGTCGGGGCGCCGGTCTCGGTCGAGCTCTCGGTGCTGCCCTCGGTCGGGTCGCCGCCGCTCGGGCTACCGCTCGGGTTGGGGCTCGACCCGCCGGTCGGGCCGGCCGTGACATTGCCGATCGTGTCGAGCGGGTCCTTGTTCTCGCCGCAGCCGACGAGCAGCGCCGCGGCTGCGAGGCCGCCGAACAGGCGCGAGGACCGGACCATATCGACCAGAGGACGAGACAGGGACGCGGGGGACATCGGCGGGCCTTCTACCAAGCGCCCCCGCGCCCCGCAAGCGCCTCTGCGGGCGTCTGCTCGGGGTCTTCGGCCGCGGCGCCGGCCGGCGCCCGACATGTCCCCAGGGACATATGCCGGCGCCGGCCGACACCCGCCGTCACGGCGTGCAGTAGGCCACCGTGCGTCCGGCGTAGTCCGTGGTCGCGCAGCCGCTGTAACCGGCGGCCACGCAATCGATCGTGCCCGGCTGGTTCCAGTCGCAGAACGAGAGCGTCGCGCCGTCGCAGCTCTCCGGCGCATCGAGGCCGCAGGCCGTGTCGATCAGCCCGCACGACGCCGCGCCGGCGAACGGGCCGGCCTGGATGTAGCCGCAGCCCTGGCCCGCCGGCTCGACCGTCGAGCAGTCGCGCCGACCGAGCTTGCCGCCGGCGCAGGTCTCGAGCACGTCGCCGTCGCACTGCTGCGAGAAGAAGTCACACGGCTCGCCGGTGCCGACGCAGGCGTTCGCGTTGCGCATCGGGTCGAAGCCGCAGGTCTCGCCGGCGATCGTGAACACCTTGTCGCCGTCCTTGCCGCCGACGATCACGAAGTTGTTCTGCGTGCGGCAGTCGACCCGCGACAGGAACCCGTCCGGCTGGCACTCGATCAGCACCTCCGGGTCGTCCGGGTCGCACGTCGCCTCGGTGACCCCGTACTCGCACGGCTCGAGCCCGCAGCCGGCCCACGCCTCGAACCCGCAGGCCTGCCCGGCCGCCCCGCAGTCCATCGCCCGCAGCGGCGCCCCGAGTTCGTCGCAGAACACCCACTGGTCGCCCTCGCACACGCTCCAGCCCACGTTGTCCTGACAGATCTCCGCGAACGGCTCGAGCGCCGGCGTGCACGCCCGCACGCCCTCGCAGTCGGGCGCCGCCAGCTTGCACTCCATCGCCTCGATCGCCATCCGCATCGTCCCGGTCGCCGCCCACGTCCACGGCACGTCGAGCGCGTGCGCCAGGCAGGTCTGCAGGCCGAACGGCGAGCCCCCGTCGGCCTCGCAGGCGTTGATCCGCAGGCAGTCCGCGACGCGCGGATCGATCTCCTCGCCGCCGCTGGTGCTGCTCGCCTCGCCCGTGCTCGTCGGCGCCGTCGTCCCCTCCGTCGTCGTCGTCGGCGTCCCCGTCGTGGGCGCCTCCGTCGTCGCCGCCTCCGTCGTCGAGCTGCCCGTCGTCGCGCTTTCGGTCGAGCCCTCGCCCCCGGGGCAGGCGCTCAGCAGCGCCCCGACCAGCGCCAATCCTCCGAACCTTCGATGTCCATGCCAATCAATCCGCATGCCGCGAGAGGTAGCACGCCGCCCGCGCGCAGCCACATCCGCGACCGTGCGCGGGCGGTCGCGACAGCTTGCGCATCCTCTCGCGTGCGCGTGCCCGCCGCCGCGATTCGTCACGTCGACCGAGCGCCGTGTCGCACCTGCGCCCGCATCGACGGGCCCGCACCCGCGGGTCTTGTGACATGTCTGAAACGACATGTGCATTTCGACATGTTGTATCCGACATGCCCATTGAGACACCCGAATGCCACGTCCCCCCGAGCGCGCCTCCGGGCCGCGCCGGCGCGACCCGGGGCGCGCCGGTTCGGGCGCCAGCGCGCGCCCGGCGGCCGATTCCGCGCTTTCTGACGGGTGGGTACCCGCTCCCCCGCGATCCGGAATACCCTCAGCCGGGTCGGCCGTTTTACGGCGACCGAGCGAGACGACGATGGCGACTCGAGTCCAGCCCCCCAGTCCCCCGCCGCGCCGCCGCTGGCTCCGGGCCCTGTCGATCACCGGCCAGCTGCTGGTGGGCCTCGGTCTCGGCGCCGCGCTCACCGAGGTCGCCTTCTCGGCGCGCGACGGCGGGGCGTTCCCCCACGTCAACTTCTACGTCGCCGACCCCGAGCTCGGCGTCCGCCTCGAGCCCGGCGCGACGATGGAGTTTCGCCTCAAGCCCAACCCGTCGTCGACGATCCACGTCAACAGCCGCGGCTACCGCGGCGACGAGTGGCCGGCGCCCGGCGGCGACGAGGTCATCGTCGTCGGCGACTCGCAGGTGTTCGGCCTCGGCGTCGACGACGACCGCACCTTCTCGGCCCAGCTGGCGCAGCTGTCGGGCCGCAGCATCATCAACGCCGGCGTGCCGACCTACGGGCCGATGGAGTACCTCGCGGTCGCGCGCGAGCTGCTGGCCGAGCGCCAGGCGAAGACGGTGGTGGTGGTCCTCAACTTCGTCAACGACCCGTTCGAGATCGATCGGCCCAACCGCGAGCGCCACGCGGTGTGGGACGGCTGGGCCGTGCGCAGCGAGACGGCGCCGACGCACGTGACCCAGTTCCCGGGCCGCAGGTGGCTGTTCTCCAGATCTCACGCGTTCTACACCCTGCGCCGCTGGCTGCACGAGCGCGGCACCGTCGCCATCCCCGAGGACTCCGAGCTCGGCCGCCCCGTCGACGCCGGCACGCCCTCGGAGGGCGGCCTCGCCGACCTCGTGCTCGCCAGCCAGACCGCCCACGCCGCCGCCGCCAGCGAGCACCAGACCGCCGTCGCCGCGCTCGCCACCTCGCGCACCGACCTCGACGCCCTCGGGCAGAAGCTCGCCGAGCAGCGCGAGACCATCGACCGCAAGCTGCTCGTCGGCAACGTCGACGACAAGCTCGGCACCTTCGAGCTCGCCGTCGCCCGCGGCCGCCCCGGCGACATCGTCCGCGAGGACTACGGCGAATCGAGCCGCTCGATCCAGGTCACCGCCGCCCTCGTCCGCCAGGCCGCCAAGCTGCGCAACGACCACCTCGCCGCGCAATTGAAGAAAGAGGAGAAGGCCGGCAAGACCGAGCTCAAGGACCTGCTCGCGGCCGAGGCCGAGCTCGTCGCCGAGCAGCAGCGGCTGCGCCAGCAGATCGCCGCCGGCGTGCCGCCGCCGAGCCGCCCGCCCTCGCGCTTCCACGACTACCTGCAGCAGTTCAAGGCCCTGTGCGACGAATACGGCGCCGAGCTCGTGGTCGTGGCATTGCCGATCGACGTCCAGGTCGACCCCGGCGAATGGGCCAAGTACGACGTCGCCGACGCGCCCGACATGCAAGACTCGCTGATCCTGCTCGCGGACCTGGTCGAGGACGCCCGCGCCCTCGGCCTGCGCGCCCTCGACGTCACCCCCGCCCTGCGCGAGGCCCAGCCCGGCGCGTTCCTCGATCACGACATTCACATGACCGCGAAGGGCCACGCCGCCTTCGCCGTCGCGCTGCACGAGGCGCTGAAGACCCCGCTGCCGGTCCCGCTGCGCGCCCCCGACCCGGGCCTGCCCGCGGGGCGCTCGTTCACGCCGACAACCGGCGAGTGGGTGAACGCGCCCGAGGTCAAGGTCACCGGCTCGACCGCGCTCGGCTGCTCGACCCAGATCGAGCGCGAGTGGCTGCGCGTGCAGTGCCGCCGCCGCAGCGCCGCCGACAAGTTCGGCGGCGTCGTCGTGTCCGAGGGCGCGACCCCGGCGACCATGGCGATGCGCACCGCCGACGGCCTCTCGCTCGTCACCCCGCTGACCGTCGGCCAGCCGCTGACCGCCCGCTTCTACTGGAAGAAGGAGGTCCACGACCTGCAGGTCCGCTGGCCCGCCGGCGACGACGGCAAGCCGAAGTTCGTCGGCGAGTTCGTCAAGGCCGAGCTCACGATCCCGCCCGGCGACGCCGCCGTCGAGGCCGCGATCGCCGGCCTGTGCGCCTGCCACAAGCTGAGCCGCAAGGAGCAGCTGTGCCCCCAGAACACCAAGCTCGACGACGAATACGAGCAGGACGTCTACGACTGCCAGGAGGTCTGCAGCGACCTGTGGGGCGACCCGGAGCTGATCGCCGCCTGCACCCGGACCTACCCCGAGGACAAGGACTGCGCCGCCCGCCTGGCCTGCGCGCAGAACGATCCCCTGTTCGCTCCGACATGCCCTGAAGGCCATGTGCATGCATTCGCCAGCAACCGCTGCTGGACCCCCTGCGACGAGGCCCACCCGTGCCCCGCGGGGGGTAGCTGCATGCCGTGGCAAGGCGGAGGCGTGTGCCAGTGAGCGGAGGTTCGGCATGACCGACAGGACCTACCGGGTCGGCGACGTGGTCGCCTGGTCGGAGGTGCAGGACGGCTGGCTGGTGCGCGACGCGGGCAGCGACCTGTGGGCGGAGCCGGCCTACGCGCTGCGCCTGGCCGGCCGCGGGCGATGGGTCCACGAGGAGCGCGTCACCGACTGGACGCTGACCCTCGAAGACTGGCCATGGGAGACCGGCGAGGCGGCCGAGTACGGCGCGAACGGGGTCACGATCGTCGCCATGAACCTCGGCGGCACGGAGACCGCCGGCGACCTGCAGGGCCTGGCCGAGGCCTTCGCGGAGCGGGCGGCGTCCTCATGACCGGCGACCTCACCGGCGCCCTCGCGCGTCTCCTCAGCCCGCTCGCCTGGCGGACCCCGGCCCGCAGCGCGCGCAAGCTGTACGCCTTCGCCCTCGCCGAGCAGGGCAGCATGCTCGACCTGCGCCTCGCGGCCGCGCGCACCGCCTCGCCGGCGCGGGCGGCCGCCTACCTGCGCCACGCCGACGACGAGGCCCGGCACGCGCAGATGTTCGCCCGCCGGGCCGCCCGGCTGGCCGGCGAGGCGCCGCGTCCGTTCGCGCTGCCGCCGGTGCGCGCCGACTCCGAGCGCCTGTTCGAGCTGCTCGGCGAGCGCGAATTCCTCGCCTTCGTCCACCTCGGCGAGGAGCGGGCGCGGCGGCAGTTCGAGGCCTACGTCACATGGTTCAAGGGACAGGCGCGCGATCAGGACGCCGCCCTGTTCGAGGCCATCCTCGTCGACGAGCGGCGCCACGGCGAGTACACGCGCGCGCTGTTGTTCGCGCTCGCCGGCGCCGTCGAGGCGCGCCGGGCCCTGCGCCGCGTCGCCCGCTGGGAGCTCGGGCGCCGGTGGTTGCGGGCCGGCCGGTTCGTCGCCGAGCGGGTCTACCTCGCCCTCACGCTCGCGCTCTACGTCCTCGCCGCCCCGCTCGCCCTGCTCGTGCGCCTGGTCCGGCCGATCCGCCCCGGGCTGCGCGTCGAGGGCCCCGCCGGCCTGCCCGCCCCGAAGTGACACCGCGCCATGGCCCGCGTCCTCGGCATCTCCGCCCACTACCACGACGCCGCCGCCGCGCTGGTGGTCGACGGCGAGGTCGTCGCGGCGATCCAGGAGGAGCGGCTGTCGCGGATCAAGAACGACCCCGGGCTCCCGCTGGCCGCCGCCTTCGCCTGCCTGCAGCACGCCGGCCTGCAGCCCGCCGACCTCGACGCCGTCGCCTTCTACGAGGAGCCGTTCGCCAAGCTCGAGCGCGTGCTCGTCCACCTCCTGCGCCACCTGCCCCGCACCTGGCGGGCCTTCCCGCGCGCCCTCGCCGGCCAGCTCGGCAGCAAGATCTGGGTCCTCGATCACCTGTCCGAAGGGCTAGGTGTCGCCCGCGACCGCGTCGTCCGCTTCGACCACCACCGCAGCCACGCCGCCAGCGCCCTGCTCGTCTCGCCCTACGAGGACGCCGCCGTGCTCGTCGTCGACGGCGTCGGCGAGGCCCACGCCACCACGATCTGGGACGGCCGCGGCGGCCGCCTGCGCCTGCTCGCCAGCGTCGAATTCCCCCACTCGCTCGGCCTCCTCTACGCCGGCCTCACCGCCTACCTCGGCTTCGCCGTCAACGAGGGCGAGTACAAGGTCATGGGCCTGGCCGCGTGGGGCCAGCCGCGCCTGCGCGAGCAGTTCGCGAAGATCGTCCGCCTCACCGGTGACGGCGCCTACGAGCTCGACCTCGCCTGCTTCGCCCACATGAGCGACGCCGACCTCGGCTTCGGCCCCGCGCTCGAGCGCCTGCTCGGTCCGCGGCGCCCGCCCAACCGGCCGTGGGACTTCGAGCGCGCCGACGACCGCCACTACGCCGACGTCGCCGCCACCTTGCAAGCTGTCCTCGAGGACATCTTGCTCGCGCTCGCCCGCGAGGCCCGCGCCTTGACCGGCGCCGACCACCTGTGCCTCGCCGGCGGCGTCGCCCTCAACGCCCTCGCCAACGCCCGCATTCAGGCCGAGGCGGGCTTCTCTCGCGTGTTCGTCCAGCCGGCCGCGGGCGACGCCGGCGGCGCGCTCGGGGCCGCCTTGCTGGCCGCGCAGGAGCGCGGCGACCCGCGTCCTCCGCCGCTGCGCAGCGCCGCCCTCGGCCTGGCGATCGACCCGGCCCGCGCCCACGCGATCGCCGGCGAGCTCGGCCTCCCCGCCCGCCGCGTCGACGACCCCGCCGCCGAGGCCGCGCGGCTCGTCGCCGAAGGCCGGATCGTCGCCCACGCGCGCGGCCGCTTCGAGTGGGGCCCGCGGGCGCTCGGCCAGCGCTCCTTGCTCGCCCGCCCGCGCGACCCCGCCACCCGCGAGCGCATGAACCGGCTGATCAAGGAGCGCGAGCCGTTCCGCCCGTTCGCCCCCGCCGTCCTGTCCGAACGGACATGTGATTTCTTCACCGCCGGTCCCGACGACATGACCCCCTTCATGACCACCACCGCGCGCGCGCGCGACGACGTGCGCGAGCGCCTCGGCGCCGTCGTCCACCGCGACGGCACCGCCCGCCTGCAGACCGTCGCGGCCGAGCGCGCCCCCGAGCTGCACGCCGTGCTCACCGCCCTGGCCGCGCGCGGCGAGGACCCGGTGGTCCTCAACACCTCGCTGAACGGCGCCGGCGAGCCGATCGTCGCCGGCGCCGAGGATGCGCTGGCCTTCTGGTTGCGCCACGGCGTCGACGCCCTCATCGTCGAGGACCTGCTGATCGAGAGGCCCGCATGACCGCCCCGCTGCCCCGTCCGCCGCGCCCCGGCCTGCTGCGCCGCCTCGGCGCCCGCCTGCGCACCATCGCCGGCCTCGTCGCCCACTTCCTCCACCCCGCACGGTTCGTCCTCGCCCCGCTGCTGGTCGTCCTGCTGCTCGCCGGCGTCCTGTTGTGGCTCACCGGCGGCCTCGCCTACGTCGCCCCGTTCGTCTACACCCTGTTCTGATCCACGCGAGCGGGCCGGCCTCACAGCAGGCGGTAGATCGCATGGCGCAGCGGGCGGATCAGCTGGATCATCGCCTCGTCGCCCTTCAGCAGCGCCGCCGCGGTCAGGCACGCCTCGGCGAGCACCACGTCGATCAGCTCCGGGCTGAGCCCGAGGTGTTCACCGACCGCGCGCACCCGCAGGCGCTCCGCGCCGGACAGCCCGTCGAGCGCCGCCAGCAGCGTCCCGCCCGACAGCATGTACACCGCCAGCGAGCTGCGTGGTTGTACGATCTCCGCCACGTCCTCGGGGCGCACCGTCGACACGTCGAACTCGAGCAGGTGGCGCTGGGCCACCTCGGGCAGCCCGTGACGGTCCATCAATCGCTTGAGCCCCGTGACCTCCGCCCCGCTGACGCCGTCGGCCGCCGCCATGTACTTCGACAGCAAGATCAGGTGCAGCTCCGTCTCGACGTCGATATCCGCGCCCAGCCCGTGGACCGCGTGGTCGCGGACGCTGAGCTCCACGGCGCGGTAGGTCTCGTCGTCGAGGTCGTTGAGGAGCGCCTGGACCGACGCCAGGATCGGGTTCGGGTTCACGCAGATCCTCCGCGGCTCTGGTTTATAACCCACGCGATCGCCGGCAGCATTGAAGTCCTCCCCCTGCTCGGCGCGCGATCTCGGGCGGCGTCGTGGCGTGGCGACGAACGACGATCGCCAGTTCGCGTCCTCCTCGCGCTCAGCGCTTGAGCTCGAACCCCACGGGCGCGGGTGCGCGGCGGGCCGCTCCTTGCTTGCTCTCGAAGAAGGCCTGCGCCGACTTGTTGTCCGGGTCGATCCGCCGCACGCGCTCGTAGTATTCGGCCGCGCGGTCGTAGCGGGTCATCAGCTCGTTGACCTGGGCCAGGCCGAGCAGCGCGATCAGGTTGCGCGGATTGGTCGCTTGGATCAATTCCTCGTAGTACTTCTCGGCCTCGGGATAGTCGCCCATCGTCTGCAGGCCCTGGGCGAGGCAGCGCAGCGTCTCGATGTTGTACGGTCTCTCCGCGCGCACGGCTTGCAGGATCTTCACGCCGAGCTCCGCGTCGCGGGCCCGCACCTGGAAGCAGCCCTCCTCGACGCGCTCCTCGATCGTCTTCTTCGCCGCCTTCTTGATCCCGGTGTTGGGCGGCTTGTCGTTGGGCGGCTTGATGGCCGTGCCGTTCGCCTTCCCGGCCGTCTCGTTCGTGTCGGTGCCGTGGGGCGCTTCCGGAACTTGCGCGTCCGTCGTCGCCTCGCTCCCGGTCGTGTCGCCGCCCGGCTCGGCGCTCGACGTGGTCGCCTGGGCCGGGTTGGGTGGTTTCTCGCCGGTGATGCTCGGCGGCGTCGTCGTCTCCGCGGGGACCTTCGCGTCCTTCGTCTCGGGAGGAGGATCGTTCTTCGTCTCGAGGTGCTTCTCGTCCTGCTTGCTGTCGACCAGTGTCCTCGGCGCCTCGATCGCCGTCGGGTCGTCCTGCTTCTGCGCCCCCGGCTCCGAGCCGATCGCGGCCAGGTTCGGCCCGACGATCTGCAGCGCCAGCAGCACGAGCGCCGCGCTGGCGAACACCCCGAGCGCCGCGTACACCCCGCGGCCGGGCGCACGGGCGTGCGGCGGCTCCACCGGGAGCGGCGCGGCCGCGACGGTGCGCTCGTGCCTCGCCTCGCCGGCGCGCGCCGGCTGCTGTGGCGGCTCGACGTCGTCCTCGGCCAGCACGTCGAGCGCCATCACGGCCGCGGCGGCGCGCTGCGGCGAGGCGTCGTGGTCCTCCACCTCGCCTGCGGCGATCGTCGCGAACGCCGCCGTCTTCGCCCGCATTCTTTCGCTCACCGGCGCCGCCGCGGCTGCCGGCGCCGGCGCGACCACTGCCGGCGCGGCCGCGCCTGGCACCCCCTGCGGGGCCGCGGGCGCCGATTTCGTCGGCGGCCCCGTCTCCGACGGCAGGGTCGCGAGCATCGCCGTCCACGTCGGCGCCATCTGTTTCTTCGGCGCCGGCGGGGCCGCGGCCGGCACCACCTGCGCCTCTTCCTTCTCCGCCCACGCCGTCGCCAGCGCCTGGGTGAATTCGGCGGCCGACGTGAAGCGGCGCTCGATCTCCCACGCCACGCCTTTCTTGAGCACGTCCTTCATCAGCCCGCCGCAGTGCAGGCGGTCGATGAAGCGATCGGCGTCGCGGACCACCTCGAGCGGCAGCTCCGCGCCGTGCAGCCCGAACACCGCCGTCATCGCCAGCCCGTAGATGTCGGCGCGGTGGTCGGCGTCCTGCGGGCGGTTCAGCACCTCGGGCGCGGAGTAGATGAACGAGCCCATCGGCCCGGTGCGGGTCGTGCCCGACGCGTCCTGTTCGCGCACCAGGTCGAAGTCGGTCAGCTTGGCCGTGTCGGCCTCGCCGAGCAGCACGTTCGACGGCTTGACGTCGCGGTGGACCAGCCCGCGCTCGTGCGCGTGGGCCAGCGCCTGGCCGACGGCGAGGATGCCGGCGACCACCTGGTCGTGCGAGAGGCGGCGGTCGAGCACCGCCTCGTGGAGTGTCCCGCGGGACATGTACTCCATCACGAAGTAGTGGCGGCCCGCCTCCTCGCCGTAGGGCTCGATCACCTGGACGATGGCCGGGTGGCGCAGCTCCGACATCTTCCACGCCCCGCGGAAGAAGCGGTCGCGGCGGGTCTTGTCCTCGGCGAATTGTCCGTGCAGCACCTTGAGGGCCACCTCGCGCTTGGCTCGCTCGTCGCGCGCGTGCCACACCGTGGCGAACCCGCCCTGACCGATCTGCCCGATCAGGCGGTAGCGGCCGCGGGCCAGCACGTCGCCCTCGCGCAGCTGCGCGCCCTCGCGGAACTCGCGGCGCAGCGCCGCGATCTCGGCCTCGACCTCGGTCGTCTTCGAGCCCTCGTCCTCGAGCTGCTGGCGCTTCGACAGCGCCGCCTCGAGCTTGCGGCCGAGCGTCACCTTCGCGCCCGCGACCTTGAGGTCGAGCGGTCCGCCGGCCCCGAACACGCGGGCGTACACCTCGTTGCGGAACGGGTCCATCCCGCGGCACAGGCCCGTCAGCTGCAGCTCCTTGCGGTCCTCCTCGCCGAGCTCCTCGCCGTCGACCAGGCGGCGGAACAGCATCGCCAGGCGCGCGTCCTGGGTGACCAGGCGGAAGATGTTGTAGAAGTGGATGTTGCGCGGGCTCTCGGCGACGATCGACGTCACCACCGCGTCGACATCGCCGGCGTCGAGCTTCTTCTGGCCGCGGGCGGCGCGGCTCCACAGCGCCTCGAACACCAGCTGGCACAGGAACACCGAGCCGGCCGTCAGCTCGAACACGCGGGCGACCAGGTCGGGCCCGGCGAACGCGCCGGCGGTGGCGAGGTACGACGCCAGCTGGCTGACCTGGGCCGACGACAGGTCCTCGAGCGCGATCTCGATGGCGACGTTGAACGGCGACCAGCGCGGGTCGGAGATGAAGCGCGACGAGTGGGCCGCGCCGGCCAGCACGAAGGTCAGGCGCTGCAGCGCCGCCTCGTGGGCGCGCAGGTTGAAGAAGGTCCTGATCTTGCTGAAGATCTGCTCGCGGCACTCGACGTGGAGGAGCACGTCGATCTCGTCGACGAAGATCACCAGGCGGCCGGGGAACGCGGTCAGCCAGGCCGTGAACACCTCGCGCGGGTCGCCCTTGCCGATCGGCGCCGGGTCGAAGTTGGCGCTGCGGGCCACGTCGTGCAGGAACTGGCGCCAGAAGTCGTCGTACGAGCGGACCACGAACGGCGACAGGTCGACCAGCGCGCAGCGGAACTCCGGCGCCGGCAGCGACGACATCGTGCGCGCGATCAGGCTCGACTTGCCGCTCTGCCGCGGCGCCGCGAAGTACGGGTAGTACTGATTGTCGCGGATCTGCTCGACCAGCTCGGCGTCGGCGCCGCGGCGGATGTACGCCTTGCCCGCGAACGCGCCCGCGGCCCGGTACGGGTTCTCGACCGTCACCGGTAGCTCTCTTTCTTGCGCACCCGCAGCGCCAGGTCGGCGTCGCTCGCCCCGGCCGCCTCGTCCTTCCACAGGTTGAAGCACAGGCACTGCGCCGGCTTCGGCAGCATCTTCGTCCGCTCGTGGACCACCGCCCGCTCGCGCTCGACGACCGCGCGGGCGCGCGGCGAGAGCAGCGCGAGCAGCCGGCCCAGCTCCGCCTCCGTGAACGGCCGCAGCTCGACCTCCGGCCACTCGCCGAGGTTCGGGTTCGACAGCTCGAAGCTCGCCAGCACCTCGGCGATCGGGTCGCGCGTGGTCACCACCACCCGCATCGACCCCGCCAGCTGCGTGACCACGCGGTACAGCGCCGGCACGAACCGCTGCGCCACCTCCGGCGTCAGCCCGCCGAACTCGTCGAGCGTCAGCAACAGCGGCCGCTGCGCCGCCGCCGCCTGGATCTCGCGCCAGCCCTTGAAGCTCTGCCCGTAGGCGCGCCCGGCCTCGGCGAAGAACTCGTCGAAGTACAGGTTCACGTCGTCGACGCGCATCATCTGCAGGTCGAGCCGGCACACCGCCGCCCCGGTCCCGCTGCGCCACGCGCGGTCGGCCCGCAGCAGCAGGCTCGACTTGCCGATCGAGAAGTCGCCGCGGACCACCACGATCTGCGCGCCGTCCTCGAGCGCCTCCGCCAGCCCGGCGTCGGCCGCCCGCTCGACGTACGACGGCACCGCCAGCCCCAGCATGCCCGCCTTCTGAAACGGATTGGTCCCCGAGGACATGCTCGAAGCGACATGCCCATGAGAACCTGTCTCCGAAGGCATGCCCTGATCGACATGTCCCGGCGCGCAGGCGGCCTCGGCGTGGGTCCCGAGCACGTCGGCGATCGGCCCGGCGGTGTGCGACGACGCCGCGTCCGGATCGGCCGGCGGCACGATCGGTCGCAGCCCGCTCTCGCCGGCGAAGAACTGCCCGCTCGCGCCCGGACGCGAGCCGCTGTCGCCCGCGTGGTGCGCCCCGCTCGCGCCCGACCCCGCCCCGCTGTCGCCGGGTCGCGGCCCGCTGTCACCGGCGAGATGCGCCCCGCTCGCCGGCGCGCTCGACTCCGCCAGCCGTTCGGCCAGCCGCGGCAGGAACACGTGGGCGTCGATGCCCTTGTAGAGCATCACCCGGCCGATCTCGATCCCCGGGCGCAGGGCCTCGAGCAGGCGCCCCGACTCGCGCTGGATCACCGCCTCGTCGCCCGGGTAGAACGCCCACGCGATCTTGATCGGCAGCCCGCCGCGGATGGTCGCGATCAGCGAGCGCGTGAACACGTCGTCCCACCCGCTGTAGCCGAGCACCACCAGCGTGCGCGAGCTGATCAGCTGCGACAGCGACGCCGACAGCTTGGGCCGGTCCTGGCCCAGCTGCGACGGCGTGTGCAGCGTGTCGGTGCGGAACCAGTGGCCGTGGAAGTGCACCACCAGGCAGCCCTGGCCGTCGACGCCCGACAGGCTGCCGTCGCCGTGCAGCGCCGCCATGTACGCGCGCCCGCCGGCCCGGCGCACGCTGATCGACACCAGCGGGTCGAAGTTCGACGTCAACACCAGCGGCCGCGCCGTCGCCGGCGCGCGGGCCAGCACCTGCCCGAGCGCGTCCGCGGCCGGCGGCAGGTGCCAGCCGTCGACGTCGTCCTCGAGCGCGCGCCACTGCTCGTGGTCGTCGCTGTCCGCCGGCGGCCCCGGGAACTGCGGCGACGCCCGGCGCGCCTGCAGCACCGCCCGCCGGATCACCGCGTTGGCCACGTCCTGGTCGCGCGTGCGCAGCAGGTGGCGAAACGCCGCCTGGTAGCGGTTGTCCGGCTCCTTCTCGAGCGCCGCCTCGAACCGCTGCAGCTCGCTGGCCCGCTGGTACTCGCCGCGGATCAGCGCGATCACCCCCTCGACCCGCGGCACACCCGGCTCGTCGCCGCGGCTGGGCGCCGTGATCGCCGAGCCCACCAGGTACACCAGCTCGTGCGGCCGCGCCGAGAGTCGATCCAGCAGGTCCTCGTCGCTCGCGAACTCGAGCGCCATGCGTCCGGCGGAGTCGGGGGGCATCGTGTCTTCCGAGGATACCCCACGCCCGGCCGCCCGGCCCCGCATGACGACGGCGACAGCCTCGCTCGCCGCGAGCGCCCCGGCGCGACGCGCCGCTCGTGACAGTCTTGCTCGATTTCGCGCACCCCTCCACCACGTCAGCGGCCGCCTGCGCAGGAGCGTCGGTCACGGCTCGAATGGCCGCACTCGGTGTTGCTTCGCGGCGTCGTACGGTGATGGCGACCCTCGCTCACGGCAGGTCGGTGAGGTCGGCGGCGGCGTCGGGGTGCAGGATCCTGAAGCCCCACTTGTCGCGCTTGGCAGCGCCGGTGACCCTGCCGCCCTGGGCCCCGTACTCCCACGGGACGGCCTTGTACGCGAGGACCTCGAGCTGCGGGTAGACCTGGGCGAGGGCGAGCTTGGCGGCGTTCCACTTCGAGAGCGGGAAGTGAAGGGCAGGTGTGAAGATCATGTGCCCGGGATCGCTGACGGGGTCCTGTCCGGTGTCCACGTCGGCGCAGACCTTGACGACGAGCGCGGTCGCGTCGCGCACGAGGTCGACGCCGCCGAAGATCTGGCACTCGAACAGGAAGTCGCCTTCGGGGTAGTCGAGCTTCGTGCCGGTGCACGAGCGCTCGAGCTGCTCCTCGAGGTCGTCCTCGATGTCGTCGTGCTCGTCGCTGTGCAGCCAGCACACGCGACGCAGCACCCGCTCGAGCACCTTGAGCCGTGAGGACGCGGCCTGAGGCCCGTCGCCGTCCTTCTTGGTGTGACCGTACAGGAGGTCGTCGAGGAGGAGCAGCATGCTGCGGCGCGGCTGCTGCTTGTCGCCGAAGCAGATGATCCGCCGGTGCCGGACCTGCGCGGAGTCGTAGAGGAGGAAGTGATGGCCGTAGTTGTTGTTCGGCTCGGGGACGATCGGGTGGACGGCGAGCGAGGCGAACAGCGGCCGCCGCTGCGGATCGATCGGGAAGCAGTCGTACAGCCAGCGATCCTTGTGGTTGCGCCAGTCGAGGTAGTGAGCCGGCCGCGCGCTGGTGCCGTCGATCGCCGCGTAGTGCCGGCGGAGGCCGAGGAAGCTGTGGCCCTGAGCGAAGCCGTCGGCGGGGAAGACCTCGTCCCAGTCGATCGCCTGGAGGCTCAACGGGAAGAACCCCTTCGGCTCGACGGCCCGGTTCTGCGCGGCCTCGTCGATGAGGTGCTTCGTGAGGCCGGTGTCGAAGCACTGGTCGATCAGGAAGTCGTGCTGCATGGCGACGAGGACCTTGTCGACGAACCTGGAGACGTCGCGGCGAGAGCAGCCGGAGTCCGGCGGATCTTCGGGCTCGTCGGGCTCGGGGTCGGGATTCGGGCGGTCCGGCGTGGGGTGTGCGTGGAGAAGCGCGGTGAGCTTGTGGACGACGCGCCGCCGCACGACGGTCTCGCACGCGGATCGCTGGGCCTTCTGCGCTCGCAGGTGATCGAAGGTCGGGAGGTACTGCAGGTACCGCTTCTCGACCGCGTCGAGGAGGTTCTCGTTCTGCACGTTCTGATCGGGGAACCGCGGGTGCTGCGGGAGCTGATTGGCGGCGCGCCCGGGGTCGTGCAGGACGGTCCACAGGCGATCGAGCTCGTACTGGGCGGCGTCGCAGAACCCGTCGGCGACCTCGACGTTGCCGAACAGCGCGGTGAAGTGCGCCGCCGAGACATAGCCGAGCGCCTCGCCCGGCAAGAAGCCGCTCGCGCTGGCCGACCAGTGCCCCGCCCACGCGCTCTGCGGACGCGCGGCGAGGCGGACGTGGTAGAGGATGGTGGCGATCTCGAGGATCTCGCGCGCGCGCTGCCAGCCGCCGGCGTGGGCGAGCAGGTCGATGGCCGTCAACGTCGGCGACTTGAACCCCTTGAGGAAGTACTCGAGGTCGTCCCACGCGAGCGCCTCGAGGTACGGGTGCGTGACGAACAGCTCCTGCTCGATCTGCTGCCCGAACGCGGCCGCGATGTCGTTGCGGTGGTGCCCGAGCAGGGTGCTGGCGATCAGCCGGATCTGCCAGCGCTTGACCGGCTCGACGGCGGCATCGCTGGTCTCGGCCGAGTCGCCCCTGACCCGGCACTGGACGCGCTCCTGCGCGCTGAGGTGGGCGACGAGGAGGATCTTGATCGCGGTCGGGCTGTACTTGCAGGTCGGGTAGAGCCGATCGAAGGTCCGCTGGATCGTGCAGGCGTGCTTGGCGAACTGCTTGCCGTACAGCTTGGCGCGCTTGTTCTTGAGCTGATCGGCGACGTAGGGGCTGACCTCGCCCATGTACTTGAGGAGGAGCTCGCACGGGACCGGCGCGGGGCCGATCGAGGCGAGAAAGCGCTTGAACTTGCTGCTCGACTGACGCGGGACGTACACGTCCTGGACGCCCTGCGCGACCTCGTCGGCGACGGCGTGCTGGGTGCCGGGCAGCGGCCCTTCCTCCCACATCGCGCAGCGGAAGCACATTTCGACGGCCGGGCTGCGGCAGATCGAGCAGCGGGTGCAGGTGCGGCGGCCGTTGGCGAGGTCGGCGTTGCACTGATGACAATGCGGCATGAGCGGTCACCGGGGGCGAGCGACGCGGAGATCGTCGTCGTCGAGGTCGCCCTCGTAATCGTCGTCGCCGAGGAAGGCCTCGGGCCCGGCGAGCGCGGCGGCGGACACGACGGGGGCAGGTGCGGGGGCGGGTGCGGGTGCGGATCGAGGGGGTGGCGCCGCGTCGCCCTCGTCGTGGTCGTCGACGTACGACGGCAGGTCGCCGCGGCGATCGTGCAATTGCTCGAGCGCGCCGCGCGTGGCAGCGTCGAGCACGCCGGTGTCTTCGAGGCCGAAGCGGAGCTGGAATTGGTCGAGCGCGAAGCGCAGGACGGCGGGGTCGCGCTCGTCGACGTCGCGCAGGAAGCCGAGGTTGTGCAGGCGCTGGCGGGCGCCGAGCATGTCGTCGCCGCGCAGGGACGCGCCGGCCTCCGGGAGCTCGTCCGCGGGCGGGAGCGGCCGCAGCGCGCCGAAGTGCAGGCGGTAGCGCGTGGGATCGCCGGCGAGCTCGAGGGTGCCCGCGCGCGCGTCGCTGGGCAGCCAGATCTCGAGCACGCCGTCATCGTCGGTCTCGCCGACGACGCGGGCGCCGGGCCGCTCGATCACGAAGCCGATCCGCGCCCGTGGCTCGCCGGCGGCATCGTAGATCTGCAGGCGAAACTTGGTGGGCACGCCCTTGCGCACGAAGCGGTGACGGGCGTCGACGGCACACTCGACCTTCTTGAGCCGGGGTTCGGGGAGCACGAGCCGATCGCCCGGAGCGAGGATGTTGGGATCGCCCCGCCGACGCCGTAATTCGGCGTTGTCGCGGTGCTGCCAGACGGCGTCGGGCAACAGGCCGTGGGCGACGGCGACGCTGTCGACGCATTCGCCGGGCTGAATCACGTGTGTCCGCGGCATGAACCTCGGCAGGCGAGATTAGCGGTTGTCGGCGGCGCTTGGGAGGGGCGAAGACACGCCGCGGGTGATCGCTCGCTGTACGGCGGCCGAAACGGCCGATGCGCAGCGGGACGATCGCGACTTCTGCATGCTCACGCGCAGAGTGATTTCCCGCCCACCTCCGCGATAGACCTCGCGTGCGACGACCGCAGCGAGCGCGGGCGCGCGCGACGGCCACACCTCGCCCTCCCGGTAGTCTGGGGGTCGCACACCTCTCACCGGCCTCTGCATCGGTCGACCTGCCGCCGCGCCTGGCATCATATGTCTCGAAGGACATCCGAACATTCATCCGGTCGTCCGGCGGCTCGCCGGCTCGCGCCGAAGCCCCCTGCACAGCACGGTTCGCACCCTCGCGAGGACCTCGAACTCGGCTTCGCCGGTCGAACCTCCGCGAACGCCGCATGACGTGCCGGACCCGCGTATGATGCTACGTTCGCCGCGATGACTCGCCTCGCCGTCGTGTCCCTCGCCCTCCTCCTCGCCGCCTGCAGCGACGGCCCTGCCACGTCGACCGAGGCGAGCGGCACCGATCCCGGCACCTCGAACACCCCGCAGACGACCGGCGCCACCGACGACCTCGCGCCCACCGGCACGACCACGAGCACCGCCGGCGATCCGACGACCACCGGCCCCGGCGATCCCGTCACCACCGCGACCACCGGCACCACCGACGACCTCGTCACCACCGGCGATCCGCTCACCGGCACCACCACGACCGCCGACACCGACACGACCACCGAACCGCCGCCCGAGCCGATCTGCACCGACCCGCCGGCGTGCGGCGACGTCGAGGCCACCGCGACCGAGCACCGGCTCGAGCTGCTCGACGGCTGCGCCTTCGCCCTCAAGCCCAACAACTTCGCGGCCGGCATCGCCCGTGCCGACGCCCTGCTCGCGCGCGCCGGCACGGCCGTGACGATCGACGACGTGCTCGGCCAGCTCAACCGCGAGGGCGTCCCGGGCCTGTCGGCCTACCAGGCCGACCGCATGAAGAACCACGACTACACCGGCTTCCGCTGGAACGACGGCGACGGCGCGGTCAACTACTGGTACCCGCAGGGCATCACCGGCTCGAGCGACGCGCGGGCCGACGGCAAGGTCAGCGGCAGGCGACTGCTGCTGGTGTCCTGGTACCACAAGATCGACCGCGAACCCACGGATCCGCCAGCCAGGGGCGTGCGCCTCAGCCTGGTCGACATCACCGACCTCGACGCGATCCGCTACCGTCACCTGCTGCTCGTCACGCCGACCGGCGACGGCCCCGACGTCAACTTCGCGGCCGCCAACACCAGCTCGGGCAACGCGCTGCACGCCGGCGGCATCGTCTGGCTCGGCGACCGCCTCTACGTCGCCTCCACCTCGGCGGGCTTCCGCGTCTACGACATGTCGCGGATCTTCGAGACCACCGCCAGCGACGACGACACCAAGATCGGGATCTCCGGCGGCGAGGTCAACGCGCACACCTATCGCTACGCGGTGCCGGAGATCGGCCGTTACTCCCTCACCGACGAGTCGTGCCCGCTGCGCTTCTCCGCCGTCGCGCTCGACCGCACCGCCGACCCGCCGGTGTTCGTCACCGCCGAGTACATGACCGACCTCACCGGCCGGCTCGCCCGCTGGCCCGTCGACCTCGACAGCTCCGAGCTCGTCACCAACGGCGGCACCGTGTTCGCCCGCGACGCCGCCCTCGCCGGCCAGTCGCGGATCCAGGGCGCCGTCACCCACGAGGGCGTCTATTACATGTCGTGCTCGAGCCAGGCCTCGCAATGGGGCCGCCTCTACCGCAACCTCCCCGGCTCGATGAGCGAGATCACCGCCTGGCCCGACGGCCCCGAAGACCTCTACGTCGAGCGCGACCTCAAGCTGATCTGGACCGCCGCCGAACACCCCAACAAGCGCGTCAACGTCGGCATCCCGATGCAGGGCTACTGATCGCCGGACTCGCCACGACTTCAGCGTCAGCATCGCCCGATCACCCTGACACGATTGTCGCAGTGACCGTCGCTTCTGACACTGCGACGGCGGTCGGTGTTTCAGCGCGCTGGCCCTCGTGCGCCCGCGGGTCCGCACGGCCGCGTCACTTTCCCGGCCTCGGCGCGCTGCTACGCTGACGCGCATGTCCTTACGCCCTATCGCTCGTCATCTCGCTTATCTGGCCGCCACACCGCTCGCGCTGTGGTCCCTCGGCTGCAACGACGAGAGCCACTGCGTCGCCGCCGGCACGCGAATCGCCACACCGCGCGGTTGGGTCCCCGTCGAGCAGCTCCGGCCCGGCGACGCGCTGTTCGCCGTCGACACTGCCACCGGCGCGTTGATCCCCACCACCCTCACGGCCGTGCGGACCGCCCGGCGCGAGTGCGTGAAGCTGGTCAGCGGCGCGCACGAGCTGCGCCTCACCTCCGATCACCCGATCTACGCGCCGCGGCTGGACGGCTTCGTCGAGGCCGGTCGGGCCGCGCTCGGCCAGGTCGCGGCCGTGTGGATCGTCGACGCTCCGGGCCCGGACGCGCGGGCCCGCGAGGCCCGCGTCGACGGGCGGCACCTCCACGCCGGCCTGCACGACGTCTTCGACCTGACCGTCGACGGCGAGCACCCCACGTTCGTCGCCGAGGGCTTCGTGGTCCACAACAAGTCGACCTGCGCCTACACCACCTGCGGAGACGAATTTCCGGGCACCACGGGCACCACCGAACCGGTCGATCTCTCGACCTCGACCAGCGAGACCCCGACCGAAGGCACTACCGACACCACCGACACCACCACCGGCGAGCCCGTCGCCGATCTGTGGAGCGCGGCCTTCGGCGCGGCGCACCGGAGCTTCCGCGGCCAGGTCGTGGCCGCCGGCGCCGACGGCCACGCCGTCATCGCCGGGATCTTCGGCGGCCCCGTCGACTTCGGCGGCGGCCCGCTGGGCAGCGCGGACGCCGAGGGCATCTACCTCGCCCGGTTCGACGACACCGGCGCCCACCAGTGGAGCCGCGAGATCGAGGGCATCGCTGCGAGGACCGCTCGCCTGTCGAACGTGAAGGTCGCGGTCGATCCCGCGGACGGCAGCGTCGTCCTCGCCGCCTCGTACATCGGTGACCTGGAGATCGACGGGACGACCCTCGAGTGGGTCGAAGGCAGCGAGACCGTGGGCGACGTCGAGCAGCCGACCGCCGACGCGTTCATCGCCCGCTTCGACGCCGCGGGCTCGCTCACCGCGCTCCGCCGCTTCGGCGACGCCGGCGACGAGCGAGTCGCCGCGGTCGCCGTCGGACCGACGGGGACCATGCTGCTCGCCGGCGACTTCACCGGATCGATCGACCTCGGCAACGGCGCGATCGCCAGCGCCGGCGCCGAGGATCTGTTCCTCGTCCGGCTCGACAGCGCGGGCGTGCCGCAGTGGCGCGCCACCTTCGGCGGTCCGCTCGCGGACACGCTCCTCGACGCCACCGTCGACCCGTCCGGCAACGCCTCGCTGGTCGGCTTCTCGCAGGACGCGATCGACCTCGGCGGCGGCCCGCTGGCGCCGATGGAGGACGCGCCCGCGTTCGTCGCCCAGCTCGCCTCGAACGGGTCGCACCGCTGGAGCGCCCGCACGGCGCCGCGAGAGCAGCCGCACGCGATCGCGGCGTCGGCCACCGGCGAGGTCCTGATCACCGGTCGCGCCTTCGCCGGCGACGACGCCTCGGAATTTCAGCTGTTCGTCACGCGCCACGGCAGCGACGGCGCCGTCCTGTCCGCCGTGAAGGCGGAGCCCGCGGCGACCGGCGTGTCGCAGGGCGCGGCAATCGCCTTCGATTCGAAGGGCGGCGCGGTCGTCACCGGCGAGTTCTCCGGCACCGTCGACCTCGGCGGCGGCCCGCTGGCGAGCGCCGGCGACAGCCTCGACGTCTTCGTCGCCCGCTTCGACCCCACCGGCGTCCACACGGCGAGCGTGCAGTACGGCGACGCCGCGGCCCAGGGCGGCCTCGACCTCGCGCTCGGCCCCGACGACCACGTGCTGCTCACCGGGCACCTGCGCGGCAGCATCGACCTCGGCACCGGCGTCCTCACCCAGGCGGGCGACGACGACGTGTTCGTCGCCGAGGTCAACCCGTAGCCGCCCCGATCCATGAAGGCGGCCCGCGGCGGACGAGTATGGACCGTAAGGCCCATGGGGCCTGCGGTCCCCTGTCTGACGGGCATGTCGCCGCGCGCTCGTGGTCCTGCTCATGCACGGGCACGTCGCCGCGGGATCGCGGTCGTGCTCATGCCGTCCGGGGCGCGTTATCCTCGCCGGATGATGCGGCCGCTCTCCTCCGTGCTCGCCCTCGCTGCCGTCCTCGCCTGCGCGCCCGAGGCCACCTCCCCGTGTTACGCGCCAGCATCCTACAGCTACCGCGGCGAGGTGCGGTCGGTCGGCCAACTCCCCGGCGTGGCGTACCGGGTGCTCGCGCTGCCCGGCGGGCGCGCCCTCGCGATCACCGCCGACCTGGACCAGAGCCCGTACCGCTTCGAGGCCTTCACGATCGATCCGGCCGGAGGCGCGGTGGAGTCGGCCGCCGCCTGGCAGAGCGATCTGGGCGAGGTGATCCGTCTGGACGACGGTCGCATCATGTTCTTCGAGGACTTCGCCTGCCGCTATTTCCTCATCGACCTCGACGAGCCCGCGACCGTGACCCCGCGGACCTGCGACTTCGAGGACATGCGGGTCACGCTGTTGTGGCAGGCCTCCGGCGCCGAGGTGTTGCTGTTCGGCGAGTATTTCGGCGGCGGCTCCGGCGGCGGCGCCGTGTTCAGCCTCGACCTCGCCACGGACAAGGTGACGCGGCTCGCCACCCAGCCGACCGAGCACGCCTTCGGCACTCCGCCGCGCGAGCCGTTCCCGCTGTGCGACGGTCGCCTGGTGTTCCCGCACACCATGCTCGACGGCGGCGACTTCATCGATGACGCCCCGGCCGTGCATTACTACGACCCGGCCGAGAAGGAGCTCACCAGCCTCGATCTGTCGTTCGCGCCCGAGCGCGCGGCCCAGCTCGACGCCAAGACCGCCCTGCTGCTCGGTCACGACGACGACCGGGCGCTGCTCGCTCAGCTCCTCGATCTCGAGGCCGGGACCCTGCGCCCGCTGACCGCGCCCGACGAGGAGCTCGACACCATGTTCGACGACACAGTCGTCGGCCTCGCCGACGGCACCGCGCTCGTCACCGGCGAGGACGGCGCGATCCTCGTCTTCTCCCCGGAGACCGAGCGCTTCGCCCCGCAGAGCGCGCGCTTCGCCGGCGCCGCGCGGCACCTGCTCCGACTGAGCACCGGTCCGGTCCTGGCCTTCACCGACGCAGACAACCAGATCGACATCTACGAATAACTGCCACCATTCAGGCCCGCCGCGCGGCGACGTGATGCGAGCCCGAGAGTGACGACATTCAGCGAACCGCCGAAGTACATGCACCGCCGCACCGGCTCATGTCCGACCGGTCGCTTCCGCCGGCGAACGGATGTCGCCCGACCCCGCCGGCTCGACGAGGCGGACGTGCACGGCTCGGTCGGCTGTGGACCCATGACTATCTTCAGCCCGGCCGGCACGCCGGATCCGGCGCCCCCTCGTTTCTGCCGAGCCTGCTCTGGCATTAGGTGAATCCCCCATAAATTTTTCGGTCGTCCGCTAGCCGTCGGGACGACCCTGTTCATTGTTTGCGCACCGTCGGCAATGCTGCGACGGCACCCCCACTCAAAACTCGGAGATGAATCGAATGTTGCTCTTCAGCTGCTTCCAGACCGTACTGTTCGGCGCCATGGTCGCTTTCACCGCCCCGGAGGGCCCGGACGAAGCCGTCGAGGCCGCAGTCGTCGAGGCCGACGCCGACACGCTCGAGACGCGGTCGAATCCCTGGTATCCCTGCTCGGCCGGCGACGGAGAACTCCTGGCGTACTTGCGGGTCTCGGACTTCAGCCCCGACATCTGCGAACGGATGGTGACCAATGAGCCGGATACGGAGGGGCATGTCTCCTGCTACGACTTGAGGGACTCGCTGGGTTGCAGGAAGATCATCCCCTACTAGCCGGTTCTCGACCTTCGACGGTCGGCTTCGCCGCGTCGCGCGGACCGGTGGACTCGACCACCGCGCCGAAGCCGGCCCGCGACGTGCAGGTCATGCTGGAATTCGGCCGCCTCCGCGAGGCGCCACTACCCCCAACACGGAGATGAATCCAATGTTGCATTTCGGTTGCTTCGCCGCTGCGCTGTTCGGCGCCGCGGTTTTCGTCGCCCCTGAACCCCCTGTCGAAAACATCGACGCCGCTGCCCCCGCGATCGCTGGGGAGGGCGATACGGAAGCGGGCCCCTGGTACCCTTGCTCGGCCGGCGACGGGAGGCTCCTGGCGTACGTCCGGGTTTCGGCGCTCACTCCAGAGATCTGCGAGCGAAGGGTGACCGACACTCCGAATGCCGAGGGGTACATCTCGTGCTACGAGTTGAAGGACTCGCTCGGGTGCACGGAGATCATCACTCGGTAACCACTCCGACGCAGGGCTGTCGACTCGGTGTTGCTCGTCACCCGGACGCGCCTCCATGCCTCGAGGCAGCGCTGCCGGGGTCAGGGCCCGATCGCGCTGGACCGACACCGCCTGGACCGCTGCCACGTCGCGCGGGAAGGCGGTGAAGGGCCGTTCCTGTCCCGCGAGGCCTGTCCCGAGGGACAGCCTCAGTTCGCCTCGGCGCCGGCCAGCATGTCCGCGACGATCGCGTCGGCCGCGGCGGCCGGGTCGGGCGCGCCGAGGATCGGCCGGCCCACCACCAGATACGCCGCCCCGTCGGCGATCGCCTGCCCGGGCGTCATCACCCGCTTCTGGTCGCCGACGTCGGCCCCCGCGGGGCGGATGCCGGGCACCACGCAGGCCAGCCCCGGCGCCGCCGCGCGCACGCCGGCCAGCTCCTGGCCGCTGCAGACCACCCCCGCGCAACCGGCAGCGCGGGCGATCGCCGCGCGCATCGGCACCAGCTCCGAGGGCGTGCGGGTGTGTCCGGCCTCGGCGCAGGCGGCCGCGTCCTGGCTGGTCAGCACCGTCACCGCGAGCACCCCGAGCTCCGGGCCGGCCTCGGCCACGCACGCCTTGAGGTGGGCCAGGCCCGAGCCGGCGTGGACCGTGATGAACCGGCAGCCGAGCGAGCGGGCCGAGCGGATCGCGCCGCACATCGTGTTGGGGATGTCGTGGAGCTTGAGGTCGAGGAAGATCTCGAGCTCGGGGACCTCGCCGCGGAGGCGCCGCACCACCTCGGGGCCCTCGGCCACGAACAGCTCGAGCCCGACCTTCAGCATGCCGACGTGGCCTTGCAGCAGCTGCGCCGCCGCCACCGCCGCGTGGGCGTCGGGCACGTCGAGCGCGACGATCAGGCGGCGGCGCATTTCGGACTCGGAGGCGACGGGCAGCGGCATGGGCGGCTGTCTAGCAAGCGCGCCGCGGGTGTTGCAAGCTCGGCGGCGTGCGCGAAGATCCGCATCGAGACCTGTTCGACCTCCTCGAGGACGGCGTCCGCGCCGGAGTCTATCCCGGCTGCGTCGCCCTCGTCTGGCGCGACGGCGCCGAGGTCTACCACGAGGCCCACGGCGACCTCGCCAGCCGGGAGGGCGCGCCCGGCTACCTGCGCGCCGTCTCTCGCGACACCGTCTACGACCTCGCCTCGCTGACCAAGGTCCTCGCGACCACCAGCCTGGCCGCCCTCGCCGTCGCCGAGGGCCGGGTCGAACTCACGAGCCCGGTCCCGGCCGAGTGGGATCGCGCCTGCCCGGGCGCCACCCTGGCCCACCTCCTGTCCCATAGTTCAGGTCTGCCCGCGCACCGCGAGTACTTCCGCGACCTCAAGCCCGGCCGGCCCGAGCGGGTGCTCGAGCGGATCGCCGCCACCGCGCCCGAGTACCCGCTCGGCAGCAAGGCCGTCTACAGCGACCTCGGCTTTATCATCCTCGGCGCCTGGCTCGAGCGGCTGTGGGGTCACCCGCTCGACCGCCTGTTCGACGACAAGATCGCCTGGCCGCTCGACCTCCACCGCGGCGACGTCCCGCGCCTCGGCTTCCACCGGATCGTCGGCGCCCGCGGCCCCTCGGCGGCGCAGCAGTACAAGGTCGCCCCGACCGAGGTCTACGACCCCGCGCTGCATCCTCAGGGCGTCCCCAGCTGGTTCGCCTGCCGCGCCCCCGTCCGCTGCGCCCACTACGAGGTCCACGACGACAACGCCCTCGTCATGGGCGGCGTCGCCGGCCACGCCGGCCTGTTCGGCGACGCCGCCGCGGTGCTCGAGCTCGCCCGCGCCTGGCTCGAGTGCACCCTCCCGGGCCTGCACCCGACATTGCGGGATGTCTTTTGGACCCTGTCCGATGTGCCAGGTTCCACGAGACAGCTCGGCTGGGACGGCCCCAGCCCCGACGGCAGCGGCACCTCCGCCGACGCGCTGTCGCCCGGCGCCTCCGGGCACACCGGCTTCACGGGCACCAGCCTGTGGATCGATCGCGCGCCGCCCGACGGCCGCGGCCCGCTGATCGCCGTCCTGCTGAGCAACCGCGTCCACCCGACGCGCAACGGACCGCCGATCCTGCCGGTGCGCCAGCAGTTCCACCGCCTCGCCGTCCGCCTGTAGCGGCGAGGCCGAGGCGATGGGGCGCCGTCGCGCGCACCCCCGCGGCCGCGGCCGGCGCCCTCTTCACCCCAGGCCGCGGGCGTGCGATCCTCCGCGCCACGATGCCCGTCCGCCGCGCCGTCCCGTTCCTGCTCGCCCTCTCACTCACCACCGCCTGCGGCGGCGAGGCCAAGAAGGCCGAGCCCGAGGTCAAGGCCGAGGAGCCGAAGAAGGCCGAGGACGACGCGATCGCCAAGCGTCGGGCCGAGCGCGAGGCCAAGGCCAAGGCCGAGAAGGACGCCGAGGACGCGCGGATCGCCGCCGTCGACGCCCTCGCCGTGCTCCCGCCCAAGCTGCCGAAGGACATCAAGAAGGCCTGCGACGCCGTCGCCGACGCGCAGCTCAAGTTCTTCGAGCGCATGTTCGAGGGCCCCGAGCTCGAGAAGCTCAAGGCCGCCCAGGGCACCCAGCGGCCGATGACGATCAACGGCTGCACCGGCCTCGGCAGCATCGAGGCCGCCGCCTGCCAGGTCGCCGCCCTCGACGCCGCCACCGACAAGACCCTCAAGTCGTCGATCTCCGACATCATGCGGGTCTGCATCGAGAAGTACGCCAAGCCGGCCGGCTAAACCCTGCGCGCCCCTCGCCCGCAGAACCGACGACGCCGGTCCGTGCGGGCGTATCTCAGGCGGCCGACGTCCCAGCGACGCGTAGGAGGTTCAGACGACCGTCGCCACCCACAGCGTCGAGCTCGGCCGTCGGCCGCTACCCCGCGACGGAGACGCGGTCTCCGTGGCCCTCGGACTTGCGAGCGATCTCGTAGCGCAGCTCGAGGAAGGGCAGGCCGAACACCATGAATCGGTGGAAGGCTGCGATCGCGTCGCCTTCGACCTGCAGGCTCAGCTGTTCTTTCATCGTTCGCACCCGGCGGACCCACGCTTCGCCGGGTTTGGCGAGCACCGTGAAGTAGAAGCCAGGATCGCCGAAGCGACGGCCGTCGCTGACGAGCGACAGCCCCCCGTTCGGATCGGCCCGTGGCCGCAGCACGACGATCGCGTTGCCGTTGGGCAGCGGAAAGACCACCTTGATGCATGGCCCCGCATGGCCGGGGATGATCGTGGTACCGTACTCGCCGACGAACGCGGGGCGGCCGGTCTCCACCGCCGTTCGGACCCACGCGGTGTGGCGCACCTGCCCCGTATCGTCGACGAGTCGCACGATCCGGCTCTCGAATCCGCCGCGGAGCTCGCGCTTCGACAGCGGCATGTTGAGTTGCGCGAGCCGGCGCGCGAACATCCGCGCGATCGACCAACCGACCGCGCGGAACGGACCCGACCAGCGACTCTCGATCCGCAGGTCGTACGCCGCGGTGTGGGCGTAGAAGTCGTGGATCCTCGGATCCACCGCCTGCGGATCGAAGCCCGGTCCGGCGAGCGCGGCGAGCCCGTCGATGAGACCGTCGTCGGGGCCGGGCGGCAGCACGCGCATGCCGTTCGACTCGCCCCATCGCGCGAAAG
>NZ_JAIRAU010000012.1 GCF_020073745.1 Nannocystis pusilla | reverse complement strand
CGGGGGTCGGCAAGTCGCGCCTGCGCCACGAGTTCGTGCGCCGCGTCGAGCAGCGCGGTGAGCCCGTCACGCTGCTGTTCGGGCGCGGCGATCCGATGCGTACGGGTGCGCCTCACGGGCTGCTGGTCGACGCGCTCCGCCGGCTCTGCGACCTCGACGGCAACGGGCCGCTCGCGGAGCAGCAGCAGCGGCTGCGCGCCCGGATCGGCGCGCACGTCGGCGCGGCCGAGCGAGAGCGCGTCGTGCTGTTCCTCGGCGAGATGTGCGGCATGCCCTTCGCGGACGACGGCGCGCCGATGCTGCGGGCGGCCCGGCAAGAGCCGAAGCTCATGCGCGGTTGTTTGAGCCGGGCCTTCCTCGACTGGCTCGCCGCCGAGTGCGAAAGAGCCCCGGTCGTCCTCGTGCTCGACGACCTGCAGTGGAGCGACGGCGCGACGGTCGCGGCGATCGACGAGGCGCTGCGCGAATTGCAAGAGGTGCCGCTGCTCGTCCTCGCGTTCGCCCGACCCGAGGTCGACGACGTGTTCCCGCGGCTGTGGCAAGCGCGGGCGTTGCAGCGGGTCCCGCTCAAGGGGCTGAGCAAGCGAGCGTGCGAGCGGCTGATCCAGCACGCGCTCGGCCCGGGCGTCGCGGCCGAGGCGGTCGCCCGCGCGGTCGAGCGGTCGGCCGGCAACGCGCTGTACCTCGAGGAGTTGATCCGCTCGATCGCCGCCGGCAAGTCCGACGAGCAGCCGCAGACGGTGTTGGCGATGCTGCAGGCCCGGATCGGGCGCCTCGCGCCCGGGGCCCGGCGAGCGGTGCGGGCGGCCGCGGTGTTCGGCGAGCAATTTTGGCGAGGAGGCGTCGGCGCGGTCCTGGGGCTGCCCGGCGGGTCCGACGAGGTCGCGGACTGGCTGTCCGCGCTGGTGGACGCCGAGCTGATCCAGCCGGCGACGAGCCGCCGCCGCGCGGACGAGCCGGAGTTCTCGTTCCGCCACGCCCTCGTGCGCGACGCCGCCTACGGGCTGCTGACGGAGGAGGACCGGACGACCGGACATCGGCTCGCGGCGGAGTTCCTCGAGGCCGCCGGCGAGCACGACGCCGCCGTCGTCGCCGAGCACTGGGAGCGCGGCGGCGACAGGGAGCGCGCGGCCGCCTCCTACGTGCGCGCCGCCGAGAGCTGCATCGATCGCGGCGACCACGTCGGCGCGCTGCGCCACGTCGAGCGCGGCCTCGCCTGCAGCCCCGAGGGCGAGCTGCGCGGGCAGCTGTGCAGCGTCAGCAGCTACGCCGCCTTCTGGCTCGACCGCCACGAGCGCCTGGCCGAGACCGCGGAGGTGGCGATGGCGCTGCTCCGACCCGGCAGCCGCGGCTACTGTCGCGCGATCCTCCCGGCGATCCTCGCGGCCATGGGCCGCGCCGACGAGGCCCACGTCGGCGAGCTCGTGGCCCGGTTGCTGGCGACCGAGCCGGACGAGAACGCCCGCGCGGCTCACGTCGAGGCCGTCGCCACGGTCACGTCGTCGCTGCTCGGCGCGGCCGCGCCCGCGTCGCTGCTCGCGGACCTGCTGCACCGGCTCGAGGCGAGCGTCCGCCTGGCCGAGCTCGCGCACCCGGCCAGCCGCCGCTACCTGCAGGACGTCCGCGGCGGCATGGCCTACTTCCGCCAGCCCCGCCCGTGGACCACGATCGCGGCCTGGGGAGCCGGCGCCGACCTGTGCCGCGAGGCGGGCGACAGCAGGCTGGAGCTCAGCCTGCTCGGCTCGCGCGAATGGGGCTGGCTGGAGCTCGGCGACGCCGAGGGGGCCCGCGACCGCCTGCGAGCGCTCGCGCCGGCGATGACCGCGAGCCAGGACGTCGTGACGACGGCGCTGTGGCGCAACCGGCTGGCGCGCGTCCTCTGCGAGTTCCCGACCGCGAGCGCCTGGGACGAGGCCGAGGAGCTGGTCGCGCCGATGCTCGCGTACACCGGCGGCATCATGCACCTCCGGATCCTCGCCCAGGGGATCATGGCCCGCGTCTCGCTCCTGCGCGGGCAGCCGGACGACGCCGAGGCCCACGCGCGCGCGGCCATGGCTGTCTTTTCGGACATGCCGTTGTGGTTGCTGCACACCGCGTCCGTCCACGTCCGCGCCCTGCTGACCCTCGGCCGGGCCGCCGAGGCCGTCGCGGTCGCCGAGCGGGTCCTCGGCGTGATCCCCGGCCTCGGCGGAGCCGGCCACGCCGAGGTCGAGTTCCGCCTCGCCGCCAGCGAGGCCTTCCGCGCCGCCGGGCACCTCGAGCGCGCCCGCTCCGAACTCCGCGAGACGCAGCGCCAGATCGATCTGCGCGCCGGCGACATCCCCGACACCTTCTGGCGGCACAGCTACCTGTCCCGCAATCCCCACTGCGTCCGCGCCCGCGCGCTCGCCGGCGCGTGGGAGACGTCCGAGCACGGCGGCCGCGACGAGGAATCATAGCAGTGGCCACACCGATGAATGGCGTGCACCGGCGGCTCGACGCGGGCGAAGGTTTGCTTCACGATCGCCGCATGCGAGTCGCCGTGATCGGGCACGTCGAGTGGATCGAGTTCGTGCGAGTCGCCCGCGTGCCGGCGCCCGGCGACATCGTCCATGCCCAGGATTGGTGGGAAGGCCCCGGAGGCGGCGGCGCCGTGGCGGCGGTGCAGCTCGCCCGACTCGCCGGCGAGTGCACGTTCTTCACCGCGCTGGGCGACGACCTCCTGGGGACCCGGGCTCGCGCGGAGCTGGCGGCGATGGGGCTGCGGGTCGAGACGGCCATCCGCCCGCTCCGCCAGCGCCGCGGGTTCACGTACGTCGACGACGCGGGCGAGCGCACGATCACGGTCATCGGCGAGCGACTGGCGCCGCGCGCCGCAGACCCGCTGGCGTGGGACCTGCTGGCCGAGGCCGACGCGGTGTACGTGACCGCCGGTGACGTCGAGGCGCTGCGACTGGCCCGGCGCGCGCGCAAGGTCGTGGCGACGGCGCGGATCTTGCCGACGTTGCAGGCCGCCGGGATCGCCCTGGACGCGATCGTCGGCAGCTCGCGCGATCCGGCCGAGCGCTACGCCGCGGGCGACCTCGAGCCGCCGCCGCGGCTGGTCGTGCGCACGGCGGGCGGCGCCGGCGGCAGCTACGAATTGCCGGGGGGCGAATGTCGCGTGTATCCGGCCGCGCAGCTCCCGGGGCCGGTGGTCGACGCCTACGGCTGCGGCGACTCGTTCGCGGCCGGGCTGACCTACGCTCTCGGCGCGGGCCTGGGCGCGGACGAGGCCGTGCAGCTCGCAGCCCGCTGCGGGGCCGCCGCGCTGACGGGCCGAGGCCCCTGCGGCGGCCAGATGGGGCGCGCGGCGCCGTAGCAGCAGTCGGTCGTCGCCGCGGCTCGCCCCGAGGACGGCCTGCTCGAGCTCGCTGGCGGCGGAGCGGCGCTCTGCAATTCACGGCGAGATTTGGCACCCTGACCTCCGCGAGGAGCACCCCGATGAAGCGCCACTTCTCCATGATCCGCGAGTTTCACCTGGCCGACTGGTTCACCCTGGCGAACGCCTTCTGCGGCACGGGTGCGATCTTCGCCGCGATGCGCTTCCTGCAGGGCGGGCACCCGAGCGACCTGCTGCGCGGCATGGCCCTGATCCCGCTGGCGTTCCTGTTCGACGCGCTCGACGGCCGGATCGCCCGCTGGCGCCACAAATCGTCGATCCTGGGCCGCGAGCTCGACTCCCTCGCCGACGTGATCTCCTTCGGCGTGGCGCCGGCCGCGTTGGCATACGCCTGCGGCATGCAAGGCGGCTGGGACTGGGTCGTCCTGTCGTACTTCGTCTGCTGCGGCGTCAGCCGCCTGGCCCGCTACAACGTCACCGCCGCGTCGCTCTCCGGCGACGACGGCAAGGTCCGCTACTTCGAGGGCACGCCCATTCCGACGAGCCTCGTGCTGGTCGTCGTGCTGGCGTTCGCCATCTGGCACGAGCGCATCGGCGACTCGCTGTGGTTCGGCGTGCTCGACCTCGGCTGGCAACTCCACCCCCTGGTCCTGATGTTCGCGCTGTCAGGCTCGCTGATGATCAGCAAGACGCTGCATATCCCCAAGCCCTGACGACGACGACGGCGCGCCGCCGCGAGCGGAGACGAGGACGACGAGGCCGCCGGCGGTGACGTCGGCGACACCGCCCGTCATCGCCCGGTGCCAGGAGTCGAACGCGACGTCGCGGCGATGGCGGTCAGTGCTTGCGGTTCCGGAGCGAACCGCAGCCTCCCGCACAGGTGCCCGGACAGCGGCGAGGACAGCGCCACGGCGCGAGCGGCGGCGGGTGTTGGTGATGCCCGGCATACCTGATTACTGTGCTTCCCGCGGCTCGCTTGTCCTCGCATTCTGGAACCCAAAGTATGATTACCGTGCTCCGCCACATTCTCGCTCCCATCCTCACCCTGTCTCTCCCCGACATCGCTGCGGCGGCACCCACGCCGAACGATGTCCCCGAAGCCGAGGACATGCTGAATAGCCTCCAGCAGCCGATCGATCTTCGCGATGTCGACGCCTTCATCCAGACCGCGAACGGGCTCGACATGCGGGTGGACTATCACATCGCGCACGGCCATGTGATCATCGCCGTGCGCCTGGATGAGGACGGTACCGGCGTGACGCGCCTGACGCTCAACCAGCGCGTGCTCGTCGCGCAGGAACTCGTGGGCGGCGAAGTCATCGCGGAGGGCACCGCGTTCGGCGCTCTCACCGAGCAGGAAGCGCATCTCCTGGCCGCAAGCGTGTATCAAGTCTGGGACCATGACCTCGCTTTCAAGGTGCCGGTGGATACGGAAGGGCTTCTTTGCAGCGTTGCCGCCGGGCTCAGTACCCTGACCATCGCGGCTGGCGTGTTCTCCGGCTGTGAGCTGGCAACGGCGACGACCGGCACCGCCGCCTGTATCGGCCTCGGCGTCCAAATTGGGGCAGCGACCGGGGCCATCGTGCATGACAAATGCACGGGCGCGCAAAACTAGCCTCCGTCACGAGAGCGATCGCCATGTCTGCGCTCAGGATCTACAGGCCGCTCCCTCCCCAGCCCTGGGGCTGGCTGCCGACTGACCAATTCTGGGCGCGGGCGCTATGGACACCGATCGCGCTCATCTACTGGCTTGCATATGTCCTCTATTTTTCATTCGCCATGGCCTGGGGCCTGCCGTGGTGGCAGACGGCGCTGGCCGTTGGCCTCATCCATCAAATCTGGGGGGGCCTCGTGGAGCGGCTCACCCGTCAATGGCTCGCGCGGCGACGCCGGAGGATGCTATCGGCAGAGATGAGCATGGCGTCATCGATGACGGAGGGAGTACCGACACCGACTCCTGGGCGCGTCCCTATTGACGCGATGAGCGCGGCGTCTTCGGAGGCAGTACCGACATCGACCCGGGGGCTTGACGACTACGAGGCTCTGGGTGCTCGCCTGTTTGGAAGACACAAACTTCTCGTACACACTATTCTCAACTTTGCATTCCTCTTTCTCATCTTCTACCCGAGATGGTGGACGACGCTTCTGGGCGTCCTGTCGATCATCGGCCTTACCAGGCTCGTCCGCGCATCCGCTCGACGGCGACGACTGATCTCGCCTGTCCATGACCCGGCCTTGCCTGCGGCGCCTGCGAACGCCCTCGCTCATGAGCGAGAGGCATGTTCAAAGTACATCCCACAATAGCTCGCTATGGATGAAGACGAACCCCAGGCGCTCGCCTGCGGCTCGCAACCTGCTCCGATGACGGGGTCTTAGCGATGTTCCAGCAAGTGCCACTCCTATCGGGACCGGTCCGAACGAGCCATCGCAGTGCCCGACAGGCCGCCCGGGTTGTCCGCATCAGCAGACCCACGCGCTTCCCCTTGCCGGATGGTGACCGCGTGGTGGCCGAAAATCGGACCCTCCGGTATCCGCGGTACGGGACCCGATCCCTCGTATGAGCCCTCTGTTCGGAGCTCCGCCGCGTCTCGCGTGCCGGGGCTTTTTCCGAGGGATCGCGTCCCGATTTTCTGTCGCGAGGTCGACGGTTCATCGCGGATGGCCGTGTTAGGTTCGGTGCTCGCCCCCCCGCTCCACCGACTGGTCCCCCCCATGGAAGCCGTAGCGCACAAGTACTATGTCCCTGCTCTCGACGCCCTGCCCGGGCCGCAGCGGCCGCTTTTTCAGAAGCGGCTGCTTGCGCTCACGGCCCGCGCCAACGCGATCGAGAGCGGCGAGGACGAGCCGATGGATCGGGAGGCGCTCGCCGACCTGGCGTACGATCTCGGCGACTCGATGGGCATCTCCTCCGACGAGCTGCAGGTCCTGCTGGAAGACGTGTTCGACGAATCCATCGATCCGCTGAGCGAGATGCTCGACGCGGTTCGTGCCGACGCGTGGCCCCTCAAGGCCCAGGAGGCGCTCTACGCGTGCCCCTACTGGGCCACGCTACGGATCGTCGACAGCGACCTCTGGGATGAGGAGGGGGCGGAGGCGATGCGCCGGCAAACGAAGCGCTTCCTCGACGCGCTGGCCAGGGCTCTCGCGCTCGACGCGACGGTGCGCAAGCGCATCGAGCACGACACCCGTGCGCTCTGGGACGACGACGACGAAAACGACGACTGAACATCCACCGGCGACGGCTCGCCTCCGGCCGTGATGATACGAGACGCGGCGCCGACCCGAACCCGGACAGCGGCGCCCCTCAGAAGGACAGCGACAGGCCCGCGACGGCTCCTCCGCGCACGGGAGCGGCCACCGGCGCGAGCCTGAGTCGACCGTACCGCCCGCGCTCCTCCATCATGCGCAGGTCGTACTGTTTGCGTGCTCGCTTCCCGGAGACGAGCAGCGGGATCCCGACCGCCAGGTGGACGGCGCCCCACATCATCAACGACGCCGTGACCGGCACCAGATCGGCCGTCTGCGCGCCCAGGATCGCGATCCCCGTGACGAGGCCCAATCCCATGAGCACGCCGCCGACGCTGGTGATCACCTTGCCGCTGATGATCCGGCCGGTACCGCGGTGTTCGCCGTTGGTGTGGTCCGGGGGTCGGAGCGAGCGATTCGCAGCAGCGACGGTCCGGGCGTCCTCGACCCGCACGTCGCGGATGTCCTCGCGGGCGAGCGTCTTGAGCACGCCGCCTTGCAGGAGCAGGGTCACCGTGGTGTCGTCGAAGCCGACGAGCGTACCGCGGGCGACGCCCTGGCTGGTATAGAGCGCGACGTCGGCGCCCTTGACGGCATTCCAGGTCGAATCGGTGATGGCGGCCGGCGCCGGCTCCCCGGCCTGCGGGGGCGCGGGCGTCGTCACCGGCGGCTCCGCGAATTGCTGGGACGGCTGGGCCTGGGATGGCGTCGACCACGTCAGCGACGAGACGATCACCGCGACCGCGCTTGAACGACCTGCGAAACGCATGTGAGTACCTCGAGAGATTCGCCGAGAGCGAGACGGTCGCTCCCTGCAATCGCCAGCGAGTGGTTAGCGCCGCCCTCGATCCTGTCAAGCAGCCGGGCGATGGCCATTCGGACAGCAGCGCCGAGCGAGGCGAGGCGGCCGTGGACCACTCGCTCGCGGCCAGGCTGTCGGCCGCCCCGCGGGCGGATCGGCGCCGGTCGCGGCTCCGCGCTGTACAGCCGGGCGCTCCGTCCGATATACGGGCAGAGAGATGTCGAGGCTCTCGCTCTTCGCGTTCGTGCTCACCTGCGCGGCAGCATGCCGTCCGTCACCGCAGCCTGCGTCGCCGGCCGCAGCTGCGACCGAGAGCGCCACGAGCGACGCGGCGGCGGGCGGCCGCACGCCCGCGGCGGGCGGCCGCGTTGCGCAGCGCGAGTCGGTCGAGACCACCGTCTTTCATCTTCACAAGTTCCTGCAGCGGATCGGCGTCGAGCGCGACACGTACACGCGCGACGGCGCGGGCGACCTCGAGGCCAAGGCGTCGTTCGGCTTTCAGGACCGCGGCAGCCAGGTCACGCTCGCGGCCTCGTTCCGCCTCGGGCCCGACGGCCTGCCGCGCGACTACCAGGCCTGGGGGCGGACCTCGCGGCTCTCGACGCTCGACGAGCGTGTCACCCGCGAGGCCGACGACTCGTTCACGCACAGCCGCGTCGGCGAGGCGCCCGTGCACGTCACGCCGCCTGCCTCGTACGTCATCGCCTCGGGCTACGCGCCGATCCTCGCCCAGGATCTGATGCTCCGCGCATGGATCGCGCGCGGTCGGCCGGCGACGATGACGCTGTTGCCCGCGGCGACGGTGACGATCGAGGCGCGCGGCGAGCAGGAGTACGAGGTCGACGGCAAGCGTGTGACGCTCGAGCACGTCAGCGTGCGCGGGCTGGTGTGGGGCCGCGAGGACGCGTGGCTCGACGAGGCCGGCAGGCTCGTCGCGGTGGTCACCCGCGACGCCGAGTTCGATCACTTCGAGGCCGCGCGCGAGGGGTTCGTCGCGCTCCTGCCGGAGCTCGTGTCGCGGGCGGGCGCCGACGGCGTCGCGTGGCTGTCGGAGGTCGGGAAGTCCGCGTTGCGAGGGCCGGCCGGGGTCGTCGCGCTCGTCGGCGCGGACCTGGTCGATGGGACAGGTCGAGCCCCGGTGCGCGACGCGGTCGTCGTCTACGACGGCGACAAGATCGTCGCCGCGGGGCCGCGGGCGTCGACGCCGATCCCGCCCGGAGCGGCCACGATCGAGGTCGCGGGCAGCACGATCCTCCCCGGCTTGTGGGACATGCACGCGCACGTCCAGCAGGTCGAGCAAGGGGCCGCGTATCTGGCGGCCGGCGTGACCACGGTCCGCGATCTCGGCAACATCCTCGAATTCGTGACCGGCATCCGCGACACCATCGACGCCGGTCAGGGGCTGGGGCCGCGGATCCTGGTGAGCGGCATCGTCGACGGCGACGGCCCGCGCGCCCTCGGGACGGTGCGGATCAAGACCCGCGAGGACATCGCGCCCGTGCTCGATCGCCTCAAGCGCGCCGGGTCCCTCGAGGTCAAGCTCTACTCGAGCATCGCCCCCTCGCTGGTGCGGGCGATCGCCGAGGGCGCGCACCGACGCGGCATGCGAGTGGTCGGGCACGTGCCGGAGGGGATGAACGTCCTCGAGGCGATCGCGGCCGGCTACGACGGCGTGAGCCACGTGCCGTTCCTGTTCGATCCGCTGTTCGCGCCGGGCGAGGTTGCGAAGCTGTCGCGCGAGGCCAGGGGGCGCCGGATCGCCGACGCCGATCTCAAGACGGCTCCGCTCGCGCAGGTGATCCGCGCCTTCGCCAGCAAGAAGGTGATGCTCGACGACACCCTCGCGCTGTTCGAATTGATGAGCCACACCGCCGAGGAGAGCGCCCGCCGCGAGCCCGGCCTGGCCAGGCTGCCGCGCGAGCTCCGGGGCCTGTTCGACGGAACTTCCCCCGCGCAGGCGGCCCTCGACGGGGCGATCTTCGCGCGGTACCTGGCGATGGTGGGCGAGCTGCACCGCGCCGGCGTGCCGATCGTCGCGGGGACGGACATCTCGGTGCCGGGTCATTCCTTGCACCGCGAGCTCGAGCTCTACGTGCAAGCCGGGCTGTCGCCGATGGCGGCGATTCAGGCCGCCACGAGCGTGCCTGCGCGGCAGATGGGGCTCCAGGCGCAGGTCGGCACCATCGAGCCGGGCAAGCGCGCCGATCTGGTGATCGTGGCGGGCGATCCGATCGCCGATATCCGCGACGTCCGGAAGGTGACGAGGGTGGTCGCGCGCGGCCGGATGTACGACCCGGCCGAACTGTGGCGAATCGCTGAATTCACGCCGTGAGCGCCGAGGATGCCCACGCGCTCGTGTTCGTCAGCCGGCGCCCCCTTCGACGATCGGTTGCCAGAAGTAACAGTTCGCGGGTATCGCCTCACCCTTGAGCGCCCTGGCGAGCTTGCACTCGCGCCCGGCGAGCGCGTCCATCGTGTGAATGAGGGCCTGCATCGGGACGTTGGCCTCCGCGGAGATGGTCACGGTGGTCTCGTTCGGGAACAGATCCTTGTAGCTCTTCGCCCGCTGCTCGAGCGCGGCATAGTCGTAGCGGGCGTAGTCGTCGAGCGGCGTTCCGGGCCGGGCCAGCGGGATCGTCGGCGCTCCGGAGTCGCTCGCCTTGCCGGCCTCGGCGCCGTCCTGCTGGCCGTCGGCCGAGAGCCGGAAGCCATCCTCGAGGACGATCACCTTGAAGTTGAGCGGCTTGTCTTTGGGCGAATCGTCCTGCTTCTCCTCGGCCCTGGCGGCCGAGAAGCGCGGCGGCGAGACGTTGATCGAGGACATGGAGGCGTACTCCATCGCCGCGAGGAGGAGCGGGATCATCAGGAACATGACGTTCATGACGGGGAGAAGGTCGGCCGCGATCTCCTGCTCCTGGAATTTTGAACGCTTGCGCATCGCGTCATCCTCTCTCGCGCCGGGTATGGGGCCCGCGCGGACTCGTATTGTTGATTGTCGATTCGGCGGTCGGACTCGCGTCGAATGTCGCCCTGGCGCACGAGCCCGGGCGTCAGCCTCCGCTCGAAGCATGCGCGTACCTCGTCAACGCCTCGAAATATGGCGAGGAGCTCGCCGCAAATCGTTGTCCTCGCGGAGCATGGACCGTGCCGGGTCGGCCACGGCGGCGAGGAGCGCGAGGCGAGCCGTGAGCGTGAGGGTACCGGATGGGCTGCATGCTCCGGTGACTACAGTGCGGCCGCCGCGAAGGACCCTACATGCTGGCGACAGCAAATTTCGAAGGGCCCGCCCTGCCCTTGGTCGCGGCCGACCTGCGCGCCGACGAACCTCGAGGCGACCCGCGGCCCCCCGATCGGCGCGGGCTCCTCGGCGCCGCGAATTCGGCGCGTCGCTGGCGGCGCTGCGACGCGCCGAGGTCGCACGCGCGAGGCGGTCGCGGTCGCGCTAGACTGGAGCCGGAGGTGCGCGATGGAGACGCGAGTCGACGAGGTGGCCGATGGGATCTACCGGCTGAACACGAAGGTGCCCGGGTTCAACTTCAATCAGTACCTCGTCGTCGACGAGGAGCCGCTGCTGTTCCACACCGGACCGCGCGGGCTGTTCGAGAGCGTGCGCGCGGCCATCGCCCGGGTGATCCCGCTCGAGCGGCTGCGCTGGCTCGGCTTCTCGCACGTCGAGGCCGACGAGTGCGGGGCGCTCAACCGTTTCCTGGCGGTGGCGCCCCAGGCCTCGCCGCTGTGCAGCAAGGTCGCGGCGATGGTGTCGATCACCGACCTGGCCGATCGCCCGCCGCGCGGGCTGGCCGACGGCGAACAGGTGTCGCTCGGCCGGCGCAACGTGACCTGGCTCGACGCGCCGCACGTGCCGCACGGCTGGGAGTGCGGCTACCTGTTCGAGCGCGAGACCCGGACCCTGCTGTGCGGCGACCTGTTCACGCAGGCCGACGGCTGCGAGGTCCCCGTCACCGAGGGCGACATCCTCGGGCCGAGCGAGGCGTTTCGCCTGCAGATGGACTACTTCGCCCATGCCCGCCAGCAGGGCGCGATCCTCGAGCGGCTGGCGGGCACGCAGCCGACCACCCTCGCCTGCATGCACGGCAGCGCGTGGCGTGGCGACGGCGGGGCGCTCATCCGTGCGCTCGCGGCCTCGCTCGAGCGCCAGGCGCAGTGAGCCCGCGAGGGGCTCGGGACGTGTCATGATGCGGCCCATGCAGAAGTTGCCCGCCGCCGCGCTGTTGATCGCGACACTGACGAGCGGCTGCGGCGGCGGAGCACCGGCTCCGGCCGTGGCGAGCGCAACCCCGGCGCCGGCCCCCTCGCCGGCACCCACCCCCGCGCCTCCGCCCGTGGGGCACGACTTCGTGGCGATGAAGCTCGGCGACTGGCCGGTCGAGCTGCGCCTGCCGCCGGGATCCACCATCGAGCCCGACCCGGACGAATCGGTGAGGCTGAACATCACCACCCCCGCCACGTGCGGCGAGAACATCAGGGTCGATCGCTTGCGCCCCGGCGAGATGGAGGGGGCGTATCGCGGCGCGAAGCGAGACCCGGGCGAGCTGACCAAAAATTACGTGCTGCAGCTCGATCGCAGGACCGACGACGGGTTCGAGGTCAAGGTCTCCTACGACAAGCCCAACGGCGAGACGCTGGGGGTCGTCGAGCTCGCGCGCAAGATCGGCGACTACGAGTATTTCTGCGGCGGCACCACCACGTACGGCGATTCGTTCATGGGCATGCCCGCGCGCGCCGTCGATTGTGTGTACGCCGCCTGCGCCAGCCTGCGCGGGCTCTGATCAGGGCGAGGCGGTCTTGCTCGGCGCCGGGGCCGGCGGGGCGCTCGGGGGCGGGCTGGACGGCGGGGGCGTCGGCTTCTCGATCGTCATCGACGAGCGGGCGCCGCCGGGGAGGTCGCGGGTGACGGTGCCGCTGGGGGTGATCGTCGTGCGGCTGCCGTCCTCGGCGACGACGATCATCGACCCGTCGGCGGCGAACTCGGTGCGCTCGACCGACAGCGTCGAGCGCGAGCCGTCGGGGAACACCCGGACCTGCTTGCCGTCCGGCATGATGATCGTGCCGTCCTTCTTGATCTGGACCTTGCTGCCGTCAGGCTTGGTGACCGTGCCGTCGCGCTGGATGGTCACCGTCGAGCCGTCCGAGGCGGTGAGGATCTTGGTGCCGCGGCCGCCGGGCTCCATCTTGTAGGCGCCGGACTTCTCGCTCGACACCTCGATCTCGTCGACGTCGCAGGCGGCGCCGGCGAGGGTCAGCGCCAGCACCCCGGTCAGGTGCGAGAGACGCAGGGGCCCAAAAGGTGAAGTGCGCAGGGTGGCCAGGATCATCGCTCGGTGAGCCTAACACGATCGGCGCACCCGGAGATCGCGCGCGGGGCGGCCGAGGACAGGGCGCAACCTGTCCGCTTGAGCAGGCGCCCGTTCGCGCGGGCCGCGCTCGGATCCGCTGCCTGCCTCGGGCAGCCCGCGACGGAAGTCCCGGCGGCCGGCGTCACCGGGTACGATGCCGGCGTGTACGAGCCCGAGGATACGGTCGTCGTCCGCTCGGCGACGACCTACCTGACGATCGAGGCGGCGGGCCGCAAGCTTCAGGACGTGCGCCTCGGCATGGGTCCACTGCGGATCGGGCGCAAGCAGGACAACGATGTGGTGATCCAGTCGGCCTGCGTCGCGCTCCATCACGCGCGGGTCGAGGCGGATCTGCAGGGCCACCGGATCGTCGACCTCGGCGGCGGAAACGGGCTGCTCTTCCGCGGGCGCCGCGTCCGCTCACACGTGTTCAACGACGGCGACGTGATCCGCATCGCCGACCCGGTGACCGGCAACTTCGTCAGCCTGACCTATCAGGACATCGGCAAGCGGGCGCAGGCCCAGCCCGCGGCGCCGGTGCAGCGCTGCGCGCTCGAGCGGCCGGCGGTGACGATCGGCCGCGAGAGCTGCGACCTGGTGCTCCCGAGCCTCCAGGTGTCGCGCCGGCACGCGACCATCCGCGCGTTCGACAAGGGGCACGAGCTCACCGATCACGGCAGCGCCAACGGGACCTTCGTCAACGGCGTCCGCGTCCACGTCCACGATCTCAAGCAGGGCGATGTCCTGCAGATCGGCCCCTTCAAGCTGGTCTACACCGGCAAGTCGCTCGACCAGTTCGAGCACAAGGGGGCGCTGCGGATCGACGCCCGCGAGCTCGTGCGCCGGACGCCGAAGGGCAAGGCGATCCTCGACCGCGTGTCGCTCGTGATCGAGCCGCGGGAGTTCGTCGCGCTGGTCGGTGCCTCGGGCGCCGGCAAGAGCTCGCTGATGGCGGCGCTCGCGGGCGTGCGCCGGCCCGACGCCGGGCAGGTGCGGGTCGGCAGCGACGACCTCTACGACAAGTACAACCTCTACCGCGACGGGATCGGCTACGTGCCGCAGGACGACATCCTGCACCGCAACCTGACCGTCGAGGACGCGCTCCGCTACACCGCGCGGCTGCGCCTGCCGACCGACACGTCCGCGGCCGAGCTCGAGGCGCGGATCGTCCGCGTGCTCGAGGAGGTCGAGATGGTCGAGGCGCGCAAGCAGAGGATCTGCGAGCTGTCCGGCGGGCAGCGCAAGCGGATCTCGATCGCCTCGGAGCTGCTCGCCGACCCGACGCTGTTCTTCCTCGACGAGCCGACCAGCGGGCTCGACCCGGGGCTCGAGAAGAAGATGATGTACACGCTGCGGTACATCGCCGACTCGGGCCGCACCGTGGTGCTGGTGACCCACGCGACCGCCAACATCACCCAGTGCGACCTGGTCGCGTTCATGGCCGGCGGGCGGCTGGTCTACTACGGGCCGCCCGCAGAGGCGCTGGCGATGTTCGGCGTCACCACCGGCGACTTCGCCGACATCTACACCAAGCTCGGCGGACAGGTCGGGCCGCCCGAGGTGATGCGGCAGGGCGAGCTGGCCAGCGAGTACCACTTCTGGCACGAACACAACCCGCAGGCGAAGCGCGGGCCGACGATGGCCGAGCTGTGGGAGATCCGGTTCCGCCGCTCCGACGAGTACCGGGTCTACGTGTACGAGCGGCAGGCGGACAGCGGAGAGTCGGGGGTCCGCCTGCACGCGATCGCGCCGGGTCACTTTCGCATCGCCGCCGACGAATCGCTGGTCTCCACCAGCGCGCCGGTCCGCCCGCCGCCGGCCGACGACGAGTCGTGGCTGTTCCAGACGCGCGTGCTGGCGAGCCGCTACGTGAAGCTGATCACGGCCGACCGCAAGAACCTGCTGATCTTGCTGCTGCAAGCGCCGGTGATCGGGGCGGTGCTGCTGCTGGCCGCGCGGCCGAACGCGCTGCAATCGTCGACCTCGACCAATGGGCGGCTCCTGCTGTTCTTGCTCAGCGTGGTCGCGGTGTGGTTCGGCGTGATCAACTCGGTCCGCGAGATCACGAAGGAGTCGGAGATCTACCGCCGCGAGCGCCTGGCGAGCCTGCGGATCCCCGCGTACCTGCTGTCGAAGGTCGGCGTGCTCGCCGGGCTGTGCGCGGTGCAGAGCCTGGTGCTGATGGTGCTGTTGCTGCTGCGCGTCGACTTCTCCGCCGACTACGTGGCGCTGACCGAGTACGGGCTCGTCGACATGACGCGCCAGCCGCCGCTCGGGCTGTGGGGCGCGCTGCTGCTGTCGGTGTTCCTCACGTCGCTGTCGGGGGTCGGGCTCGGGCTCCTGATCTCGACGTGGGTCTCGAGCTCCGACAAGGCGATGAGCACGGTGCCGCTGGCGCTGATCCCCCAGCTGGTGTTCGCCCTGGCCCTGATGCCGCTGCCGGCGCTCCTGGCCCCGGTGTCGTACCTGACCGGCGCGCGCTGGGGCATGGAGGCGATGGGGTCGATCACGGCGCTGCTCGAGCCGCGCGACATGACCCTCTGCGAGTTCCCCGGCGACCCGCGGACCTGCCAGGTCTACGCGTCCGTCGACTACAGCCCCTCGCCCGAGCACATCGCGCTGGTATGGGGGGTCCTCGCCGCGTACACGCTGGCGTGCCTGCTGCTGACCGCGTGGGTGCTGCGCCGCCGCGACGCCGCCGAGAAGTAGTCCGCCCGGCGCGACGGGGCGCGCCGAGCATGCGGGCGCCGTCCCTGCCCCGTCGCACACGTGACGGCGGCGCTACTCCTCGCCGATCTCGATGTTGTACTTCACCGTCATCGGCGGGCCGTTGTAGCTCGGGAACTGGTGGTCGGCCACGGCCTTGCGGACGCACGGGACGATGCCGAAGACCTGCAGGTCGCGCGAGGCGGTCACGGTCACGGCGTCGACGCGACCTGTCTTTCCGACCAGGCCGATGATCATGTCGAGGCGCCCGCCCCTGAGGCTGCCGCCGTTGTAGCAGGCGGCGATCGCCAGACACTCGTTGATCCCGTACTCGACCTCCCGCATGTGAGCGCTGAGCACCTGCTCGTTGAGCTGGTCCTCGCCCTCGCTCCAGTCGAGCACGCGCGGCCGTTCGATGTCGTACTGCGGGATGGCCGTGTCGTCGACGGGGACGTGCTTCTTCGGCAGCTCGTCGCGCTCGTGGGTGCATTCACCCCACGACGTGATCTGCGGCCGCATCGGGATCTCGTTGGTCTCGACCTCCTGCGTGACGGGGATGTCCTGCGAGCCGTCGACCACGCACGCCCCGCGGTCGCAGCGAGTGCCCTTGCCACACAAACCGCCGCATTCATCCGGGCCGCGAGAATCACTGTTCCGCTTGCAAGCCACCGGCAGGCTGAACGCCACGAGACCGGCGAAGATCAAGTTGGTGCGCATCGCCAGGCAGGGTAACACCGTCCCGGCTGCAGGAGATGGCTGCTCGCCGGACGCTCCGCGCCGGCGGACGTTCCACCCGCCGAGACAGGGCCGCACCCGCGCGGATGCCCTCCTTTCAGGGCTCGCGAGGGCCGCCTCGGGCCGCGGGCGAAGGCTGTCCCACACTGGCGCACCGGTGGGGCCGCGCCGCGACGGGCGAAACGGCTGCGCGGTCGCGCCGGCGAGCGGCGATCGCCCGCGCCGGTCCGCGCAGCTTCGGTCGCCCCGGGGGAGCGAGAATCGAGGCGGAGCCGGCGGATCGATTCGAGGGCCGCTCACCGGTAATCGCGATCGGCGAGCACCCGGCGCTCGCCGCCCCGACACGCACGATCGCGGTGAACTTCGCCGACCGATTCGAGCGCGCTCTGCGTGATCGTACGCCGCGACTCCGCGTGTCCCGCGTGCTCGTGTGAGCCGCACCGGGGCCCTCGGAGGCCCGTCGGCGAATCGCCGAGCACTCGCCCCTATCGGCGTCGTAAGCCCGATCGCCGGGCCTCCTGCGGGAGCCGGGTCGTGCTGCGACTCACGGCCCGAATCGGGTACAGTCCCCGCCGCACATGGGCGCGGAGGACAGGTCGAACGAAGAGCTCGTGCGCGAGGTGGAGGCGCTTCGCCGCCAGGTCGAGGAGCTCGAGGTCGCGGCCCGCAGGTACCGAGCGATGGTCGACAACGCCGCGTTGAGCGTGCAGGTCTGCGACGCGAAGGGACGCGTCGTCGAAGTCAACAAGGGCTTCGAGAAGCTGTGGAAGTTGCCCCTCGCGGCCGTGCACAACCACGTCATCCTCGAAGACAAACAGCTCGAGCCGTCCGGGAGCCTGCAAGGGGTCCGCCACGCCTATGCCACGGGCGAGGCGACCAGGCTCCCGGTGATCCGCTACGACCCCAGGCGAACCGAAGGGGTGTCCGGGGGGGCGCCCGGCTGGGTGGCATCCTCGATCTATCCCGTGCGCGACGCGGCGGGCGAGATCCTCGAAGCCGTGGTCGTTCACTACGAGATCGGCGAGATCAAACGCAGCGAGGAGGAGCTCCGCCTGCAGAACGAGGCGCTCGAGGAGGCCGTCGCAGCGCGCACGGCCGAGCTCTCCGAGCACATCCGCCTGCTCCACGAACAACAGCGTTCGATCCGCGAGCTCTCGACGCCCGTCATCCGCCTGTGGGACGGGATCCTGGCGCTGCCGCTGATCGGGACGATCGACCCGGCTCGCGCCGCGCAGATCATGGAGAACCTGCTCACGGCAATCGTGCACCACCGCGCCTCGCAGGTGATCCTGGACGTGACGGGCGTGCCCGTCATCGATACGGACGCAGCCTCGAGCCTGTTCGAGACGGTGGGCGCGGCGGGCCTCCTCGGCGTGCACTGCATCCTGGTGGGGATCTCGCCGACGATGGCGAAGACGCTGGTGGATCTGAATGTCGACCTGGCCCGCATGACCACGGCGGCGAGCCTGGAGGACGGCCTTCGCCGGGCGCTCACGCGGCGCATTGGCTCGCCGCGCCGCGACGACTGACTTCACGGGCGCTGCACACGGGCGCTGCGCACGGGGCGGGGCCTCGTGGATCGTCGAGGGGCGGACGAGGGGCGCCGCAGCGGGTCCCGTCGCGACGCCGGACCTGCCATCCCACGTGCTCGCCGCCGATGTTTGGTCAGGGCGTGTCCGTCGATCGGCCCGGCGTCTGCGCGCGAGGCATGGGGCCCCCGGCTGCGTCCCACTGCGCCGCCCCTCGTCCGCCCGCGAAGAGCGTCGCCGGCCCCGCTTGTCGCCGCCGCATGGATCGACCGCGACCCAGACGACACCCGACCGATTCGACGCGGCGCTCTTAACCGCCCTGCCCCGCGATCAATCCCGCGTCCAGCTCGGCGGCACGCGCGAAGGCCGGATGCGCGCCGACGCGTTCGATGTAGGCGCGGATCGCCGGCAGCTCGGGCACGATGCCAAAACTCGTGGTCCAGCGCAGCGCGCTGCCCCACAGCACGTCGGCGGCGCTGAAACGTTCGCCGAGCAGGTAGTCGCCGCGTCCGAGCTGTTCGACCAGCGTCTGCAGGATCGCGTCGTAGCTGCCGTAGGCAGAGGTCGCGGCATCGATGTCCGGGCGTTTCATCGCGCGGTCGACCACCGCGGGTTCGAAGCTCGCGCCGTACAGGGCGATCCAGCGCAGATAGGAGCCGCGACGGGGATCGTCGAAGGCCGGCGCCAGTCCGGCCGCCGGGAACAGGTCGGCCAGGTAGATGTAGATCGCGACCTGCTCGGTCACCACCGTACCGCGATACCGGATGGTCGGCAGCTTGCCCAGCGGATTGAGCGCGAGGAATTCCGGCGTGCGGTTCGCACCGGCCTTGAAGTCGATGAACCGCACCTCGTACGGCGCTCCGAGCGCTTCGAGCAGCACACGCACACCGGCTGAACGCGAATGAGGATGGTGGAAAAGGGTGATGATCGACTCGGTCATGGTGGGCCTTCCAGGTGGGTGAGGATTGAAGAGAGACTAACGCCCATTGCGGACAGCTTCTGTCCTCGATAGCCCTCGGCATGCTTTACGAGCGCGGCCGCCGGGCCCTCGCCGCCGGCCTCGCGCGCAAGTGAACCCCGGGATCCTCACAGAGGCTCCGCACTCGCGCCGCGTCGACGTCGCGCGAAGCTGAGAAAGACCCGGCCTGACGGTGACGGTTCGCCCGCTCACGCGGCTGCATGCAGCGACGCGAACAGCCGCCCCGGCAATAATTGCGGCTCCCGGGCGTCGGTGGGTCCCACGATGACGAAACGGTACCCGGCGCATTTGTGGATCTTCCCCCTTGCACTGACCTTCGCGGGCTGCTCCGAGCCGGAGCCCGGAGACAGCACCGGCGCGAGCGCAGGAACGAATTCGTCGAGCACGACGACGGACGCGAACGCGACGACCGGCGGCACCGGCGAACCGGACCCGACGACGACCGGCGGCGAGGGGTCGACGGGTCCGGGGACCACCGAGAGCCCGACCTCGACCGACGCGACCTCGACCACCACCACCGACGCGACGACGACCACCGACGCGACCACCACCGGAGTCAGCAGCGGACCCGGGCGCCACTGCGCGACGCCGGCCGTCCCGGTGCCGGCCGCGATGAGCCCGGCCGGTCCGAAGGTGGTCGAGACGATCACGCTCGCGGGCGCGGAGGCGGTCGGCGACGTCGACCTGTTCATCAACCTGTCGAACGCGCTGCGCTCGTCGAACTTCGAGATCCGCCTGTCACACGGCGGCACGACCGTCCTCGTGCACGACAACGAGTGCGAGGAGAACAAGGACGTCTCGGTCGAATTCGACGACGAGGGCGACGCCCTCGCCTGCTGCAGCGGCATCTTCTGCTTCGGCGACCCGCTGGTCGGGACGTTCGTCCCCGGCGAGGCGCTCTCGGCCTTCGACGGGATGGGCCTCGCCGGCGAGTGGACCCTCGAGGTGCTGGTGAACATCACGACCGATCCGTTCGCCGAGAACCAGGGGATCCTCGACGAATGGTGCATCGAGATCGAGGCGCCCTGACGGGGCGCGCGCCATGGACTCCGCGTCGCTCAGGGGCCTTCCACTCCCCCCGCTGTGCACGCGGCCTGCGCCCTGGAGTGGATGTCGCAATCGTGTGCGGCGTTCGTGTCGAATCAGACCCACCGCTCACCGCGCCGCCAGCTCCACGTCGCGGATCGCCCGCAGGCGCCGCAGGAGCGCCGCGATCTGGCCCGACGCGACGGCCGCGGCGAATTGGCCGTGGATGAAGCGGTCGCTGCGGAGGTGCAGGGTCAAGAGCCTGCACACGTCGGCCAGCGAGGCGCCGGCGAGCGCCGCGGGGTCGCGCTGGTAGTGCTCGGCCTCGGCGTGCCACGATTGCCAGTCGAACGCGACGACGAAGCCGTGCCGCGCGAGCGCCTGCTGGAGCTGTCGCACCTCGGGGGCGTCGACGAGGCGCGGGAGCCACGAGCCCTGACGCGTCCACCGGGTGGCCTCGAAATCCGGGCGCTCGAGCAGCGGGAGGAACGCCAGGACGGCGTCGATGTCGGCCCGGGAGGGCAGCGTCGGGCCGTCGGCGTCGACCATGACGGCGATGGGACCACGAGCTCGCGGCGCCCGCAACCGCCGGATCGCGGCGGCCTCCCGATCGAGCGCGATCACGGCCGCACGGCCGCCGTCCGGCGCCGTGCCGCACGAGTCCGCCCGGATGGCGATGCGCGGCCTGGCGCGACGGAGCGGCCCGCGAGGCCGAGCCGCGACAGAAATAATATGCCTATTCGGACAGCGTGGTCGACGAGACTCTCGGGCGCGGCGCTCGGCTCGACCTCGCCGCCGTCGCGCCCGGCTCGCGCGAGCCCGAAGTCGGCGACGCGGACCCGTCCGTCGCTGCCGACCAGCACGTTGTCGGGCTTGAAGTCCCGGTGGATGAGCCCCGCCGCGTGAGCCGCCGCGAGCCCCGCCCCCGCCTCGAGGTACAGCGCGACGATCTCGTGCGGCCGCCGCTGCGCCGCCGCGAGCCAGCTGCGCGCCGTCCCGCCGGCGACGTATTCCATGGCGATGAAGAAGCGACCGTCGAACTCGCCGGCCTGGAACACCACCACCACGTTCGGGTGGGCGAGCTTGGCCAGCGCCATCGCCTCGCGCTGGATCCGGTGGACCGCCGAGCGTGACAGCCCCGAGCACACCTTCACCGCGACCTCGCGGTCGAGCCGGATGTCCCGCGCCAGGAACACCACGCCCATGCCGCCCTCCCCGAGCGGTCGCTCGATGCGGTACTGATCCGCGACCAGCGTGCCCGGGGCCAGCGACGCGGACTCGGTGCGAGCCAGCGCCACGAGCACCGACGCGAGCGAGCCGAGCTCCTGCGACGGCGTGAGGCCGCCCTCGCCGGTCGCCATCGTCGAGCCGAGCCCGCTCACGTCCCCTCCACGCGCCGATGATAACCACTCTCCTGCGGATCAGCGCGCGCTCGGCCGCGCCCCGGCGCTTCGATCGACGCGGACCCGCGGCGCGAGCAAAAACTCGCGATTCGACGCGATCACCACAGCGCGTGCTCGGCCCGCGTCGTCGCCTACGGCCCCCCGCTCGCGGACGGGGCACCGCTACGGACCGACCCACAGCGCCATGTAGATGTCGTCGATGTACACATCCGGGCCGATCTTCAAGCGCCGCGTCTTGCGTCCTTCCTCGACGAACCCGAGCGAGCGATACAGTGCGATCGCGCGGCCGTTCGACGAGCGCACCTGGAGCTCGACCTTCTCGACGCGCGGGTTCGACCGGGCCCAGCGCAGCAGCTCGTTCATGAGGGCCCTGCCGACGCCCTGGCCTTGATGCCCCTCGTGGACGGCGATCGTCAGGCGGACGACGTGCGACGTCACCGCGAGCGAGAGCGCCTCCAGGAACGCATGGCCGACGATCGTGCCCTCGCGTTCGGCGACGAGATAGATGCCGTCGCCGCGCTCGTCGAGCGCGACGATCGTCCCGCGAACGGCGTCGTCGTCGATCTCGTCCGGCCGCGACGCGAGCCTCCCCGGCACGCGTGCGATCGCGCGCTCGGCCGCCGCGAGCAGCGGAGCATCCTCAGGTCGTGCGTTCCGAATCGAGGGGGCGTCCGAACCCATGACAACCTCTTATCACGCGCCGCGCATGTTTTCGCATGACCGTTCGTTGCGCCCTTGCGGCCGTCGCCAGCCTCGGCAGTGAAGTTGGCCCTCGCCGACGGCTCAGGCCCCGCGGACCCGCGGCTCGAGCAGCTTCTTGAGGTCCGACTTGATCCGGCCGAAGCGCTTGCGCAGCGTCGCCGAGCGGCGGACCAGCTCGTCGTCGGCCAGCTCGTCCTCGCCGGCCAGCGCGCGAGCGACGTCGAGCCAGGACAACCTGCGATCGACGCGCAGGATCAGGATCGCCTGGTCGTCGGGCGCGAGCTGCTCCCGCAGCTCGGCGACCGCGTCCTTCACCTGCGTGCGGAGGTACGTGATCGTGGCGCTGCGCACCTGCTCGGCCAGCCGCCCGACCTCGGGGGCGTCGGACAGCGCGACCACCGGAGCGCCGCGCCGCGTCGTGCGGCGCACCCGGAACAGCGCGTTGCGGGCCAGCGTGTAGCACCACGTCCGCGCCGCGCACTGCCAGCGGAACCGCGGCAGCCCGCGCCACAGGTCCTCGGTGAATTGGGCGAACGCCTCGGCGCCGTCGATCTCGCTGCGGCCGATCGCCACCACGTACGTCAACAGCTCGCGACCGTAGCGCTGGACGATCCACGTCGCCGCGTCATGCCACCGCTGCTCGTCACACAGCGCGCGCAGCTCGGCCTCGACGTCCGGTGCGGGCTCGACCTCGGTCACGCGGCGAGCATATCGCAAAACCCGTGGCACTCGCACCGCCGGCCGCGGGGTGCATCGGCGCGCACTGCCGCGCTCGCTCGCGGCGCATCGCCGCCCGACGAGGGCGCGGGGGCCCGCGTCCGCTCGTCGACGTGGAACACCAGGGCCATGGATGGCGATCAACCCTCGTCTCGGCCGCTGTCGACTCGATCTCCGGCCATAATTTGCAGCCGTGGATATGGAACCGAACAGCGGTATGTTCGCCCGAGCCGAATCGACATTGAATCGTGGACCATTCACTCGCCGTGGAGCTCGGCGCCACGGACACCGTGCCATTGCCGCGCTCGGCGTAATTGCATCCGGGCACGCACGAGGCCGGCGCTCCGCGGGCGTGCGAGAACTCCGAACAGTGCCGTGATTCGAGCGCAACGCCGGCGCAGCGGCGGTCCCCGTGGGCGCACGCCCGTGCTCGCGGTCGGGGTATCGCTCACCGGGCCGCGTGCTGTCCACATGAGGATTCCGACGCCCTGCCCGCGCCGGCCGGGGACGACCGTGCGCAAATGCTGTGATTCGGTCGATTGCCGCCGGTGCTTGCATTCGCGCGAGCGGCCGCCCGCGAAATTCCCCGGGGCCGCTGTTGCGTGTCTGCCGGACTTGACGGATATGGTCCGCCCGCATGATTAGGACCATCTCCACATACGCCCTGCCGCGCCTCTCGGCCGGCGCCCTGTTTACATTCAGCGCCTCGCTGCTGTCCGCCGGTTGCCCCGGGGACACCGGCGACACGACCGCGACCGAGGCCGGCAGCGAGACCGACACCGCCGGCCCGACCACCGCGAACGTCGACCCGAGCGAGACCGGCGCTCCGACGACGCTCACGACGACCACCGAGCCCGGGACCACCACCACCAGCCCGACGAGCACGAGCTCCGCGACCGAGCCGACGACGCTCGACACGACCACCGGCGACACGACCGTGCTCGACACGACCACCGGCGACACGACCACCGGCGACACGACCACCACCACCGGCGCGGTCGAGGAGACCACCACCACCGGCGACACGACCACCGGCGACACCACCGGCGACACGACCACCGGCGGGCCGCTCAAGCCCGAGGACTGCGAGGATCTGCCGCTCGCCGGGATCGAGCTCCTCAGCCAGCAGGAGTATCAGAACGAGAGCGCGCAGCCGGTGCCGTGGATCCGCACGCCGTCGACCCAGACCAGCATCACCGCCGATCCGGCGCTGTTCGACCTGCTGCGGATCCTGTTCGACGGCGACCTCGCCCCCGGCGCGCACCTGCTGGATCCCGACCCCAACCACGCCATCCCCAACAACGTGCAGACGTACCTGCCCGTCAGCAGCGCCGCCGTCGTCTATCAGGAGGACTACGACGTCGACAAGTACACCAGGCAGTTCGTCGCCGTGGCCGGCGAGCTCGAGATCGTCGACATGGTGTCGCCGCACCAGACGCACGGCTTCGTGCGTCACGTCGAGCTGCGCGAGATGATCAAGAACGGCGACCTGCTCGAGCCGGTGCCGGGCGGGGCGTGCTGGTGGATCGAGGAGGCCGAGTACGACGTGCGGCGGCCGAACGGCTGCTCGCCGTTCACCGCGGACGCATGCCCCGAGGACCAGTACTGCATGCCGGTCAACGCGATCGGCACCGACGGCGTGTGCGTCACCGGCGGCGAGAAGCAGGAGGGCGAGGCGTGCGTGCTCGCCGACCCGAACGGGTGGGACTCGGACTGCGCGCTCGGCCTGCGCTGCATCGACTTCGGCGACGGGCACGCGTGCGGCCGGGTCTGCGACGTGCTGTCCGACGCGCCCGGCTGCCCCGCCGGCACCCACTGCGGCGGCGGCTACAACCTGTGCCTGCCCGAGGCGCTGCTGCAGATGAGCGGCATCGACCCGGCGCCGCTCGGCGAGCCCTGCGTCGACACCCCGACCGCGCTCTACTGCGGCGGCGACGGTCGGCCGGGCCACTGCTACGACGACGACGGCCAGGGCTCGAAGTGCCTGCCGTGGGTGTCGGCGCCGTCGCAGTGCCCGGACGAGCAGACCTCCGGCTACGTCGCCTACAAGTCCGGCATCGACCGCTCGACCCTGTGGTGCTTGACGCCCTGACCCACGTCGGAGCCGGCGAGGAGCTCCTCGCCGGCGGCGTCGACGTGCTCACCCGTCGATCGAGGGCCGCCGGCTCGGCCTCACGGTTCTCTCGAGCTGCCCTTTCGGACAGATCCACGGGGGCGCCTCCGGACGAGGGTCTGGTCGGCGCGCGGCGCTGACGGTCGGCGTCGCCCCGGCGGCCGTGCTACTGTCCGCGGCCGCCATGATCCTGCGCGCCGCGTCCCTGGGGCTGTTCGGGCTCGCGCAAGTGCCCGAGCCCCCGCCTGCGGAGGTCGAGGTGCGCTGGACCGCGCCGCCCGAGTGCCCCGACCGCGCGGCGCTGCTGCGGGGGATCGCCGAGCGCCGCGGCCAGCCGCTCGTGCCGGGTCAGGCCCGCATCGACGCCCGCATCACCCGCGCCGGCTCGCGCTACGTCCTGCGCCTCGACCTGCAGACTGGCGCGCGCCATGAACGGCGCGAGCTCGGCGCCGACGCCTGCGCTCCGCTGGTCGACGCCACGGCGCTGCGGATCGCGCTCGCCGTCGATGCGGCGACGGAGGCCGCGGCGGAGGTCGAGGAGCCGGAAGCCGCGCCCGTCGAGCCCTCCCCTGCTTCCGAGCCGCCCGAGGCGCGCGACTCCGAGCCGTCCGCGCCGGCCTCCGAAGCCTCGCCGGTCCCCGTCCCCCCGCCGCTCGCCCCGCCGCCCGGGAGCCGCGCGGAGGCGCCCGTGGCCGCCCCGCCCGATCGGGCGGTCTCGCGCGCCGCGGCTCCGGGCGGCCTCGTGCGGGTCCACGGCGGCCCCGAGTACGGCGCGGTGCCGGGGCTCAGCGGGGCCCTCGGCCTGGCCCTGGGCCTCTTGTGGCCGCGCCTGCGCGTCGAGCTGCAGGGCACCTTCGTCGCGCCGCGCCGCAGGGAGCTGCCTCAGGCCGACCTGCGCGCCTGGCTGCTCGCCGCGAGCGTGCAATTCTGCGCGCGTCTGGGCCGCGGCGCGCTCGAGTTCCCGCTGTGCGGCGGGGTCGAGGCCGGCGGCGTGCGCGGCGTCGCGCGCGGGCCGGCGATCGATCGCGCCGCCTTCGGCCCCTGGGTGGGCGGGGTGCTCTCCGCCGGCGTCGCCTGGCGCTTCCACCCGCGCCTGGCCCTGTCGGCGGCGCTGCAGGGCGTCGCCGCCGTCCGCCCCAGCTTCCAGCTGCGCGATCCCGGGCCGACGGTCGTCCTCTTCGAGCCGTCGCCGGTGTCGGGTCGGCTGCTCGTCGGCCTCGAGCTGCGGATCCGTGATCGCCGGTGACGGAGCGCGCCGGGGGCCGGAGATAGACGATCGACGGAGCATGCACGCGACCGAACCCAGCCTCGCGCCCGTCCGCCGCCCCGCGGAGGCGCAGCTTCGCCCGTTCCACGTCCTCTACCGCGCGGAGTTCGCGTTCGTGTGGTCGGTCGCGCGGCGCCTCGGCGTCCCCCCCGGCGCGCTCGAGGACGCCGTGCAGGACGTGTTCATCACCGCCTATCGCCGCCTCGACCAGCTCCGCTTCGAGGTCTCGCAGCGCGCGTGGCTCCACGGCATCACGCGCCGGATCGCCTCTCGCTACCGCCGCACCGCCTTCCGCCACACGCGGCGGCTCGCGGCCTTCGCCGACCTCGACGACGGGCCGAGGGCGCCCCCGCAAGAGCGCGTCGTCGCGGCGCAGCAGCTCGACCGCCTGCTCACGGGCCTCGGCGCCGGCACCCGTGTCGTGTTCGAGATGACCGAGCTGCTCGGGATGAGCGGGCCCGAGATCGCGTCCGAGCTCGGCCTGCCGCTCAACACGGTGTACTCGCGGATCCGCCTCGCGCGCCAGCAGCTGCAGCGCGTGCTCGCCGATCCGCAGCAGCTCGAGCGGTGGATCGCCGAGGCGCGCGCGCAGCAGGCCCCGCCAGAGGGGGCCGAGCAGCGCAGCTGGATGGTGCTCGCGCCGGCGCTCGCGCGGCCGGGCGCCGCGGTCGGTCTCGGGCTGCTGGCGAGCACGCGCGCCGTGTTTGCGACCACGCTGATCGCCGCCGCGGCCGTCGTCGCCGTGGTCGTGCCGCGGGGCGAACCGCCGGCGAGCCCGCCGAGCCGCGAGCCCGCGCCGGTGCACGAGTCGGTCGCGTCGACGCAGCGCGACGCGCCCGAGGAGGCCGCCGTGCTCGAGCCGCCGGTCCCGGTGGCGCCGCAGCGTCCGCGCGCCTCCAGGCCGGCGCCGTCCGCCCCCGATCGCCTGGCCGAGGAGGTCGCGCTGCTCGATCGGGCCAACGCCCGCCTCGGCGCCGACGACGCTGCGGGCGCGCTCGCGGCGATCGCCGAGCACACCCGAGAATTTCCGCAGGGCGCCCTGCTCGACCTCCGCGAGGCCGCGCGCGTGCAGGCGCTGTGCCTCGCCGGCGACCGCGTGCAGGCCGACGCGGTCGCCGCGCGCCTGTTCGCCGAGCACCCCGGCTCGGCGGTCGCGCAGCGCCACGCGAATTTTTCGAATGTGTGCGGTGAAGGATCGCCGGCGGGCCGGAGATGACCCCTGAATGGAAGGAGACAGATATCCATGCATTCGCCTACGAACATTCGCATCGCCGCGTCCATCCTCGCGCTCCCGCTCGTGCTCGCCGCGTGCGCGCTGCCCGAGATCCTCGGCGGCAACACCGACCTCGGCGCCTCGTCGGACGCCCTGAACACGACGAGCGAGCCAAGCAGCGACTCGAGCGTCGGCAGCTCCGAGACCGCGACCTTCGGCCCCACCAGCGCCTCGGGGTCCGACACGGCGACCTTCGGCCCCGTCAGCGCCTCGGAGTCCGAGACGGCGACCTTCGGCCCCGTCAGCGCCTCGGAGTCCGACACGGCGACCTTCGGCCCCGTCAGCGCCTCGGAGTCCGACACGGCCAGCGGCACCACGGGCGGCCCGGCCATGTGCGACAACCCGGCGCACATGTGCACGATCCCCGTGGATTGTGACGAGCAGAACTGCGGCGCGCTCGGCAGCCCCTTCGACGCCGAGGGCTGCCTGCGCCGCTCCTGCGACGACGCCCCCTGCGGCCCCGGCGAGGTCTGCTACGCCCACGACATCGCCGGCGGCTGCAGCCAGACGGTCGTGGAGTGCTTCGATATCGAGGGCATCTGCGCGTGCAACCTCACGGACAATTGCGGCGGTCATTATTGTTACCCCGCGGGCGAGGCCCCGCCCGCGGATTGCCACGCGATCACCGATCAGACCACCTGCCTCGAGTCGGGCTGCGGTGAATTCAGGGAGGTGCCGACCGTGTCGGTCGTCGATCAGGCGTGCACCTGCGGCGCCGCGGTCCCGGCGTGCCTGTGGTTCCCCGGCGTGCCCGGAGTGTCCGGGGAGGATCCTGGCTTCTACTACGACCTGAGCACGCATCAGGTCGTGCGGTTCACGTTGACCTGGGCCGACCCCCCGCTCGGCTGGGCGCCTTGCACCGGCGATCCGTCCGAGCCGGCCGCCTGCGCATGCGCGGCGCCGGGTCAAGACCCGTGCGACTGAGGCGCGGGCGACGACGGAGAGCCCGACGGCGACAGCTCACCGCGCGTGTGCGACGAAGGGCTGCTCCGCTGCGCTCGCGGACATCGTCGCGGCGGTGCACGCGTTCTCCGCCGCGCGGACGATCTTCGGCGTCTCGACCGCGCCGCGGGCCTGCACGCCCTGGCGCGAGCGCCGTCGGCTCCGCCCCGGATCGGGGTTAGGCTCCCGCCGCGATGTCCCGGCCCGACGACCCCACCCCGTCCGCCATGCGCTGCGTCCGTGTGCGCGGCGCCCGCGAGCACAACCTCAAGAACGTCGACGTCGACGTCCCGCGCGACGCCTTCGTCGTGTTCTCCGGGGTCTCGGGCTCGGGCAAGTCCTCGCTCGCGTTCGGCACGCTGTACGCCGAGGCGCAGCGCCGCTACTTCGAGTCGGTCGCTCCCTACGCGCGCCGCCTCATCGATCAGGTCGGTGTCCCCGACGTCGACAGCATCGACGGCTTGCCGCCCGCCGTGGCTCTGCAGCAGCAACGCGGCGCGCCGAGCGTGCGCTCCTCGGTCGGCAGCGTGACGACGATCTCGAGCCAGGTGCGCCTCCTGTACTCGCGCGCCGGCACCTATCCGGCGAAGCAGCCGATGCTCTACGCCGAGGACTTCTCGCCCAACACCAGCCAGGGCGCGTGCTCCAATTGTCACGGCCTCGGTCACGTCTACGAGGTCACCGAGCGCTCGATGGTGCCCGACGACAGCAAGTCGATCCGCGACAAGGCGATCGCCTCGTGGCCGCCGGCGTGGCACGGGCAGAACCTGCGCGACATCCTCGTGACCCTCGGCTACGACGTCGACCGCCCGTGGCGCGAGCTGCCGAAGAAGGACCGCGAGTGGATCCTCTACACCGAGGAGCAGCCGACGGTGCCGGTGTACGCCGGCTTCACGCCGGCCGAGACGCGCGCGGCGCTGCGCAAGAAGCTCGAGCCGAGCTACCAGGGCACCTTCATGGGCGCGCGCCGCTACGTGCTCCACACCTTCGCCACCACCCAGAGCGCGCTGATGAAGAAGCGCGTCGCGCGGTTCATGACCGGCACCGTGTGCCCGGTGTGCCGCGGCAAGCGCCTCAAGCCCGAGGCCCTGGCCGTCACCTTCGCCGGGCTCGACATCGGCGAGCTGTCGCAGCTGCCCCTCGATCGCCTGGCCGAGGTGCTCGCTCCGGCCGCGCAGGGCCTCTTCGACGACGTCCCGACGCGCAGCAAGAGCGCGCTGAGCCGGGCCGCCGCGCGCCGCGACACCGCGCGTCGCGTCGCCGCCGGCGGCTCGGCACACGCCGGCGCGCCCGACGTGCGCCGCACGCCCGACCTGTCGCCCGAGAAGCGGCTCGCCGCGCAGCGGATCGCCCACGATCTGCTCGGGCGGATCGCCACCCTGCAGGAGCTCGGCCTCGGCTATCTGTCCCTCGATCGCAGCACCCCGACCCTGTCCTCCGGTGAATTGCAGCGGCTGCGCCTGGCGACCCAGCTCCACTCGAACCTGTTCGGCGTGGTCTACGTGCTCGACGAGCCGACCGCCGGGCTGCACCCCGCCGACAACGAGGCGCTGCTGCGGGCGCTCGAGCAATTGCGACGCGCCGGCAATTCCCTGTTCGTCGTCGAGCACGACCTCGACACCATGCGCCGCGCCGACTGGCTGATCGACGTCGGGCCCGGGGCCGGCGAGCACGGCGGCGAGGTGCTCTACAGCGGCCCGCCGGCGGGCCTGGAGGGCGTGACCGGCTCGCAGACCGCCCGCTACCTGTTCGCCTCTGCGGCGGCGACACAGGCGAGGACGCCGCGGGCCGCGAGCGGCTGGCTCGAGCTGCGCGGCGTCACCCGCAACAACCTGCGCGGGCTCGACGTCCGCTTCCCGCTCGGCGCCCTGACGGCGGTCACCGGCGTGTCCGGCTCGGGCAAGTCGAGCCTCGTCAGTCAGGCGCTGGTCGAGCTGGTCGGCGAGCACCTCGGCCAGAAGGTGGCCGCGGAAGACGACGAGGACGACGCCGCCGCGCCGAGCGTCGCGACCGCGACGGCCGGACGGATCCACGCCGGCGTCGAGGGTCTGCGCCGGCTCGTGCGGGTCGATCAGCGGCCGATCGGTCGCACGCCGCGCTCGAACCTCGCCACCTACACCGGCCTGTTCGACGCGGTGCGCAAGCTGTTCGCCGCCACGCCGACGGCGCGAGCGCGGCGCTACGACGCCGGCCGCTTCTCGTTCAACGTCGCCGGCGGCCGCTGCGACACCTGCGAGGGCGAGGGCTTCGTCAGCGTCGAGCTGCTGTTCATGCCGAGCGTCTACGCGCCGTGCCCGACCTGCCACGGCGCGCGCTACAACGAGAAGACGCTGCAGGTGACGTGGGGCGGCAAGAACATCGCCGAGGTGCTGCGCATGACCGTCGACGAGGCGCGCGGCTTCTTCGCCGACGAGCCGTCGGTGCACCGGCCCCTCGCGCTGCTGCACGACATCGGCCTCGGCTACCTCCGGCTCGGTCAACCGGCCACGGAGCTCTCGGGCGGCGAGGCGCAGCGGATCAAGCTGGCGACCGAGCTCCAGCGGGCGCAGCGCGGCGACACGCTCTACGTCCTCGACGAGCCGAGCACGGGCCTCCACCCGGCCGACGTCGACAAGCTGATGGCGCGCCTGCAGGGCCTGGTCGACGGCGGCAACACGGTGGTGCTCGTCGAACACGACCTGCGGATCGTCGCCGCCTGCGACTGGGTCATCGACATCGGTCCCGGCGCCGGCGATGTCGGAGGCCGCGTGGTCGCCAGCGGACCGCCGCGCGCGGTGTGCGAGGTCGAGGCGAGCCGCACTGCCCCCTATCTGCGGCGTCAGTTCGCCGGTGAGGCGCGCGAGCAGGGCTGACGGGCCGCCACGGCGAGCGCCCATTGCCCACACCGTCGCCGTCACCTCGCGCGGCTTGACCCGCGCGCGCTTCCGTGTTCAGGTCCCGGGCCGGGCTCGCATGCATCGCTGCACCGTCCCACTCGCCTGCCTGCTGACGTGCCTGTGCGCCTGTGCGGCACCTCGATCCGGGCGGGCGCCGGCGCCCGCCGAGCTCGTGCTCGGTCGCTCGATCACGATCGACTCGCGGGTGCTCGGCGAGACGCGACGGATCAATGTCTACACCCCACCCGGCCACGACGCGGGCGGCCCGCCCCTGCCCGTGCTCTACATGCCCGACGGCGGCATGCACGAGGACTTCCATCATATCACCGGGATCGTCCAGGTCTCGACGGTCAACGGGACCATGCGGCCGTTCCTGGTCGTGGGCATCGAGAACACCGAGCGCCGCCGCGACCTCACCGGCCCGACCGACGATCCGGAGGACCGCAAGATCGCCCCGCGCGTCGGCGGCTCGGCTGCATTCCGCCGGTTCATCCGCGATGAGCTGATGCCGGAGATCCAGCGACGCTTTCGCACCACCGACGAGTCGGCGATCGTCGGCGAATCGCTGGCCGGCCTGTTCGTGCTCGAGACGTTCTTCCTCGAGCCCGGGCTGTTCGATACCTACGTCGCCGTCGACCCGAGCGTGTGGTGGAGCCGCGGGTCGCTCGTGCAGCAGGCGGCGCCGCTGCTGCAGCGGCCCGGGCAGCCGCCGCGGACGCTCTACGTCGCGACCTCCGACGAGCCGGAGATCCAGCGACACGTGCAGTCCATCGTCGACGCGCTGCGCGAGGTCGACGCGCCGGGCGTGCGCTGGCACCACGAGCCGATGCCCGACGAGCACCACAGCACGATCTTCCACGCGTCCGCGCTGCGGGCCTTCCGCACGGTCCTCGCGCCCGCCCCGGCCGAGCCCGCGAACGAGCCCGGCGCAGTCGAGGCGAGCCCGACTGCGCCGTGACGAGCGCGTGCGGATAGGCACCGCGGCCCTCGCGGCGCGTCCGCGGCCCTCGCGACGAGCGGGCGCATCATGGTCGCCATGCCCGGCGCCCACGAGGTTCGACCGCTGACGAGGACACACGAGCTGTTCCTCGCGGCCTACCATCACAACTGGGACGACGGTCCGCGTGCTCTCCTGCGGATCCTCGACGACGCAGCGTGCGATCGCGCGACCGCGCTCCTGATCTATTGGCTGACCAAGCCGGGCTTCTACCAGCAATTCAGCTCGCCGGAGGAGGTGCCTGATTTCGCCAGGAGGGATCACGCGCTGGTCCGGACGATCGAGGAGCGCGTCGTCGCGGACCGTTACCCCGACGTCATCGCCTTCGATCCGACCACGCACGTCGCGACGGCCGGCGCCATCCCGGCCGAGCGCGGCACGATCCCCCCCGCGATGTTCCGCCCGAGCCAGGGGGACCTCGGCGCCGACGACCTGCTCGGCCACAAGGTCGGCGAGCTGAAGATCCTCGAGGCGTGCTCCGCGGGTCGCCTCGACGAGGTGAGCGCATGGGTGAAGACAGGTCCCGACATCAACGCGAAGATCGACGGCGATCTCCCGCTGGCCTGCGCGGCCCGGGCGGGCCACGTCGAGGTCGTGCGGTTCCTGCTCGACGCCGGCGCCGATCCGAAGAAACGCGTCGGCGGCGCGGGCCAGAACACGCTCCAGTGGGCGAGCGTGGCCGGCCGCACGGACGTGATCCGCCTGCTGCTCGAGCGCGGCATGAACATCGACATCAAGGGCCAGTGGAGCCGCACCGCCCTGCACGACGCCGCCTTCTGTGACCCGGCCTACTGGCTGAGCGCGGGGATGGAGGAGCACACGCGCCTCCTCCTCGCCATGGGCGCGGACCCGCACGCCAAAGACGTCGACGGCAAGACCCCGCTCGCGCTCGCCGAAATGATCGGCAACAAACCCGCGGCGGAACTGCTGCGCGCCGCGATGGCCGCCCCCAGGCCCGCGGCGAAGGCCGGCAAGGCCCCCGCGGCCAAGCGCACCGCGAAGGCTTCCAGGGCCCCCGCGGCCAAGCCCGCCACCACGACCGCGGCCAAGCCCGCGCCGAAGCGGAGCAAGTCCCGCGGGACTTGAACCGCCTCGACACCCGGTCCGCGGCGACCACCACGGACCGCCGCACACCGCAGCGGAGCGAGCCTGCGGGGCCCTGAACCGCACCCGGGCTCCTCCCGCACGGCCCCGAACTCGCGGTCGGGTACCATCGACGCCGCTGGCTGACGATCGGTCGACGCCGGCGATCAGAGCTCGCAGGCGCGCCAGAGCATCGTGCGATGGTCGGAGCCGAGATTGTCCGTACTCCCGACGATGTCCCCGCGATCGTTCATGAGCGCGGACGCCTCGCCGTATCCCATCGTCGGGGACGGGTACGGCAGTTCCGCCACAGCCCTGCCGTTGCTGACATAGAAGAGCGGCAGATCGACGTCTTTGTCGTCGGCGAGTTGGTCGAACACCCCGACCATGAGACCGTGCCGATTGATGTCGGTGTACCTCCCGTCGTGCGCCGAAGGCGGCGTCGGCAGCCTGCGGATCGCCTCGCCTCGCCACAACACCGGGACCATCTCCAGGTGCTTGGTCATGGCGAGGCCGATGATGTCCCCGCTGTCGTTCAAGTCGAGCGCCTCGGTGACATCACGCATGAGGACCGGCAACATTCGCGCCTCGCCGTCGACCCAGACGTCCGAGCGCCGTCCGACGTCGCAGTCGTACGTGACCACGGCCCTTCCATGCGGGCTCAGCTCCACGGGGCCGATGCCGTACGGTTCACACGTCGTCGGCAAGACCGTCTTCTCGGCGCCCCACTGGACCAGCCTCTCCTCCATCACTTCCGTCCCGTGGAGCTCCGCTGGCACGTAGTCGACCCCGAAGACCGTGTCGTCGTCGCCGAAGGCCAGAACGCGCCCCTCGCCGAGATCCTCGAGGTCGTCGCCGCGCCAGCGATAGACCCGTCCCGGGGCCTCCGCCGCGAGCGTGGTGACCGCCCGGGTCGCCAGCACCAGGTGCCCGCGCTCGTTGAGCTCGCCGTGGGCGAACGGGACGCCGCTCGGGCTCGAGAACCTGGCCGCGAGCGCCCCGTCCTGCCACAGCGCGGCCTCGGTCCAGCGCGGGAGCACCCCCACTTCGGATGTCCCGAAGACCAGGACCTCGTCGCGGTCGTTGATGTCGACCGCGAGCGTCTGGACGAGCCCGTCGATCTCGATCGGTCTCGCCTCGCCGTCGGCCCACACGAACGCCGTCTGCCCGGTCTCGCCCGCGTACCACGCCGGGCCGCGGTGCGGCAGCGCGTCGAGGAGCACGACGCCGTGCTCGTTCAGGCCGCGCAGCCGCTGGCCGCTCTCGTCGACGAGCCCCAGCGGCGGGACGACGGTGCGCTCATAGCACTCGGCGAGCGCGTCGCCGGCCCGCGCCGTCGTCTCCGGTTCGCGCGCGAGCCCGGCGCCGGACGCTGCCAGCGCTGCGGTGAAGGCGAGCCGCGGCGGCCAGGACGGCGCCCGGCGCCGCCGGTGCGGTGAGGAACGTGGAGGCGAAGCGTCTTGCATGGCGAATCTCCGGTGGGCACCACGACTATGACTTGCCGGCTTCACCCGCGCAGGGCCGCCAGTACAACGTAGGAAATCGATAGATGTCGAACTCGCCTTCGACGGACGCGACGACGTCGCCGTGATCGTCGATGAGGAGGCGCGGGATCGAGAACTCATCCCCGACCACCAGCGCAGGGCCGGGGAGCTCCATCACCTCGTCGCCGTCGCTGACGAAGAAGTGGAGCTCCTTGGGGTCGCCCCGGGCGAAGACGCCGACGAGCAGGCCATGCTCGTTCATCGCCCAGAACTCGCTGCTCTCCATCCCGGGCGGGACGGGGAGCTCCGCGAGCTCACCGTCGCCCCGCCACGACACGGGGACCCGGGCGCCGTCTTCGCTCGTCCAGAGGACCCCGAGGACATCGCCACGATCGTTCACATCAATGAGGCTGATATCTCCGCCCAGCGGATTCGCCAGCTCTCGCGCCTCGCCATCGTCCCAGATCGCGCCGTGGCTCTCCCCGTCACACTCGTAGGTCGCCGCCATCTCGCCTTCCCGGCTGAACTTCGGCCAGAAGGACTGCAGCGAAGATTCGCAGGGCGAGGGCAGCACGGTCCGTTCATCGCCCCACCGGACGATCTCACCGGCGACGTCGTCGAATCCGACCACTGCGTCATCGTCGAGGAGGGCGACGGCGTCCCACGATCCGAGCGACTCGAACCTGCCTTCTGCCCATCGATAGACCTCCCGCTCGTAAACCGACCTCAGGGCGACATGACCGCGCTCGTTGATCCAGCCCGCGGGCTCGAAGGAGAAATCTTCCAGCCCGGAGATCCTCACCAGGACCTCGCCGTCTTTCCAGACCACGGCCTCGGTCCAGGAGCCGTTGAACACGTCCGCGTCATGGCCGCCGAGGACCAGGACCTCGTCGCGGTCGTTGATCGCCAGACCCTGGGTGTGCATGAGCCCGTCGATCAGGATGGGGACGGCCTCGGCTCCGGTCCACGTGTACGCCGTCTGACGTTGCGGGAGGTCGCCCACGCTGTCGGCGTCGAGCACGCCGTCGAGCAGGACGACGCCGTTCTCGTTCATGTCTCGCAGGACCTGTCCCCGCTCGTATTCGGGCTCGAGCGGCGGGACGAGCATGAGCTCGTAACAGGCGGGGAGCGGGTCGCCGGCGCGGGCGAAGCCGGACGAAGGCGCCGCCAGCACCGCAGCGAGCACCACCGGCGCGAGCGACGGCCGCTCGTTCATGACAGCCCGGGCGCGAGACCCGGGAAGACGCGTGCGCGACAATGGATGCATGGTGAAATCCTCCGACCTTCGTGCCTCGGCCGCGAGAATCACGGCGACGTCTCGTCCGGGCCGTCCTCACAGGGCCGCCAGTGCAGCGTCCGCCGGTCGTAACCCTCGTGGTCCCCGGACGCCACGATATCGCCGCGGTCGTTGAGTCGGGCCTCGACGCCGAAGAACTGCTGCATCGGCTCCGGGTAAGGCAGCTTCTGCACCTGGTCGTCGTCGGCGACGAAGAAGTGGAACTCCTCGGAGCCGAAGCTGGGCGGCTCGAGCGTGAACGCCCCGACCGTGGCGCCCGCTTCGTTGATGTCGCGGTAAGACCCGTCGTACCGCGACGGAGGAACCGGCAGCTCGATGAGCACGCCGTCGCGCCACAGCACCGGAACGTTCGCCACCGCCTCGTCCACCACCTCGCCGAGGATCTCCCCGCGCTCGTTCACGTCGATCACCGCGGTGTCCCTCCCCGCGAGCGTGGGGAGCTCACGCGGCTCTCCGTCCACCCACGCGACCGCGTGCCGCTCGCCCTCGCACTCGATGGTGGCGGCGATCCTGCCGTTGCCGCTGACCTTCACCTCGGCCGCGGCGAGCGGCGACGTGCACGTCGTCGACAATACCGTCGTCTCGTCGATCCACTTCACGATCTCTCCCTGCGCCGGGTCGAACCCGAACACTTCGTCGTCGTCGTCGAACCCGCCGAGCTCCCATTCGCCGAGTTCGGTGAGCTCGTCGTCACGCCACAAGTAAGCCCGCGACGGCCCCCACCAGCCCGAGTCCTCGCGCATCGCCTGCAGCGCCACGTGGCCTCGCCGGTTGATCCGCCCCGCGGAGAAATACTCCCCGTCGGGTGCGGCGATCACCGCCAGGACCTCTCCATCCCGCCATACGGCCGCGTGACGCTGCCGTGATTCGGCGTCTTCGCGGGCGAGCACGAGCACCGAATCGTCGTCGCTCATCTCGACCGCGCGGGTCTCCCAGAACCCCTCGATCGCGATCGGAACCGCATCGGTGCCGGTCCAGACGAACGCCGAAGGCGGCACCCGACCCTCCCCCCAGGCGCTCTCCTCGGGCAATGCGTCGAGGAGCACATGCCCGCGCTCGTTGAGGTCGACGAGGGCCTGGCCGTTCTCCTCCGCGATCCCGACCGGCGGAATCACCGTGAGCACGTAACAATCGGCAAGAGCGTCGTCCGCTCGCGCCGTCGTCGGTGGCTCGTTCGTCTGGCCCGCGAAGCCCGGCCAGGGCGCCGCGAGGACACCCACGAGCACGACGGGCGGCAGCGCGGGCCAGGCGTGGCGCCTCCCCTTCGGGCTCGACGCGGCATGCGGTAGCACCCAGGACACGAAATGCGATGAGTCAACCATCACGAGACCCTGACTTATGGTTGATGACCCCCGAGCGGATGCCTTCGACCGCACATGGGCGCCAGATCGAGGTCGTCTCGAACTCCCCGTCGTCCCCGGCCACCGCGTTGACGATGACCCCGGCGTCGTTGATCTCGCCGACGACCATCACCCCTCCCCACTGGTCGGACAATTGCTGCGCGCCGTCGCTGTCGCCGACGAAGAAGTAGGGGATGAAGTCGATCTCGAACGTGCCGATGAAACGGCCCTGTTCGTTGATCTCCGCGATGTGTCCGCCCTCGACTCCTTGCGGCAGCGGGATGACCGTGAGCTCGCCGTCCCGCCACAGCGCCGGCGCCCGGCGCTCCTCGAGCACGACCGAACCGACGATGTCGCCGTGGTCGTTCAGATCGCCGATCCAGACCCCTTCGCCCGGCAGCTCCAGCGCCTCGTCACCCGCCCAGGTCATGCCGATCTGGCGCGAGTCGCACTCGAACGCCGCCGCGACCCGCCCATGCCGATTGACTCGCGCCTCGTCCGGCGAGTCGACCGGCGACCGGCAACTCGTGGGCAGCACGCGCCGTTCGGTCCCTCGCCAGACGACGTATCCAGGGACGGCGCGGTCGAACCCGACGACCTCGTCCGCGTCGTTGAAGTCGTGGAGCTCGCTCTCCCCCAGGTCGGCGAGGGCGTCGCCCCGCCAGAGATAGGCGTGTACCGGCGTATCGGACGTATAGTCGTACTCCGACCTCAGGGCCACGTGGCCGTGCGCGTTGATCCGCCCCTCGTCAAACGAGAGGCCGTCCGGCGCGGGGATGGTGGCCACGACCTCGCCGGCCTTCCACACCACCGCGTGTCCCCAAACGACCTCGTCGGCGGCGCCGGTCTCGACCGCCGCGCGCACCAGGACCTCGCCGCGCTCGTTCAGCGCCAGGCCGTCCGTCTGCGCGAAGCCTTCGACCTCGATCGGCTGCGGCTCCGCACCCGCCCACACATACGCCCGCGTGAAAGCCTCGCTCGCGTCGTCCGATTCGCCGAACGGCCCCTGAGCGGCGGTGAGGAGGACGCGACCGCTCTGATCGAGATCGACGAAGAAATCGCTCGCCTCGTCGGGGATCCCGAGCGGTGGAATCACCTCCTCTGTATAACAAAACTCAGATTTCCGCTCACCGGCCCCCGCGGTCGAGCTCGAGCTGAAGAGCGCGAACACGGCGAACGACGCTCGTGCATACGAACGACCATGGAGCCGCAATGACATGCCATCCACCTCCAGATCCACAGGATGAGCAAGGCGACGCTGCACGCAAGCATGCTCAGGCGAAGCGCCCGATCCGCCGCCGCACGCCACACGCCTGGCCGCCGGCATCCGTGGATCGCGTGCAATTGGCTGTGGCCGCTCTTTCACGCGCGGTCCGAGGCCCACTGCCCCGATTTCCTCGCCGAGGTGAACAAGGGCCGCCTCGACAACGGCAAGGCCCTACCGAAGGCGCAGAACGTTGCGCGGCGCGAGTGGTCCAGCTCGATGCTGCTCGTCCCTGCTCAAGCGCCGGCTCGTGGGCGAACGGCTTGTGACCACCAGCACGAACGCTGTTCGCCTTGTTTGCGGTCGAAACGGAGTCGCCCATGAAATCCGTCCGATGGTTCATCATGTCCTGGCGACGGCGCTTCTCTTCACCCACCCCCTCAACCCGTCGCTCGCCCTCGGCGATGAGGATGACGGCGCCTCCGGCACCGACCGACCACTGCCGGAAAAACCCGCGGTTGATGCGAGCGACGGACTTGATCTTCGCACTGGCTTCCTCATTGATGCTTGGGGCGCTGAAGCCGCCGTCGAGTCTTATGTGGTTCCTGGTCGATACGTCGAGGTCGTCGTCTCGCTGGCGGGCCAGCCGCACATCATTATCGCCGGCGACGGCAACGATGACAAACGTGTGTGGCTCTCCGAGCGTGCAGGGGAGATGGGCTTGCGCTCTGAATTTCTGCAGCATGTCGGGAGCGACGAGGCCTTGTTCGAGGTCCGCAAGAATCCCGCGTGCGGAGTCTTCAAGTGGGCGATCTCGGCGGTGTTGACGGCCGCCTTTGTGAGCTGTTGTACTAACCTGGTCTCCTGCGTTGGGTGTACGATCGTCGGAAAGAACACTCAGAAGAAGATTGACGGCATCAATTGTAACAATGAATGTAAACCAGAATGTCCGATCTGATACACCAGAACGACCTGGCCCTTCAGAAGGCCAGCGGACGCGGTAACCTCTCCCGGCCTCAGCGGTGGGGCATCCTGCCTACGCTTTCGTTCTGGAACCGGCGCGATGTCTGGCGGCATGCGAAGTGGTTCATCGTGCCATGCCTGCTGTTCTGGACGTATGTCCTGCAAGATCTTTGGTATGGAATTATACCGTGGTGGGCTTCGACCGCCCTCTACCTTCTCGCGATTACCTTCGGACTCGGACTCTTCGAGCGTTACATCCGTCGCAAGCTCCGGCAACGGTATGAGGCCATCGCTGCCGGCGACGAGTCGCAGTCCGAGCTCGGGCCCAGGGGCAACGAGACGTGAAGTCGCCGACGTCCGGCTCCGGACCGCGGCGCCGAGCGCGTCGCTCCGCCTCCACGGCGTGACCGTCCTCGACGTCCTGCCGCCCGCGCGTGACACCGCGGATGACGACCTCGTCGAGGCGACGGACGAAGAGCTCGCGTCGGACGAAGGATCGACCCTCGCCGAGCGGACGTGAATCGCCGGCTACTCGCACCACCGCGGTTGAATCGACTGGCCATGCCTCTGCATGAATTGGGTGCCTTCCTCAAAGTCGGCGAGCGTGGCGCCCGACCAGAACGCGGTCTTGCAGGTGGACGCGTCGCACTGGCCCCCGAGCGTCATCCATTCCTGGGTGCTGTTCGCGACGACGTCGCAGACACACAACGCCCTGTCGGGGTTGGCGGGGTCGACCGTGCAAGGCTTGTTCAGGCACCACGTCCACGGAGTGTTCTGCGCGCACTTCATCGCCTCCTTGCCCTGGGCGAACTGCGCCAGCGAGAACATCGAATACACCACCTCGGTGCCGTACCTCCCCTGCGTCGGCGCCACCTGGTCGCACGGGACCGACGCCATGCTGTTGCCCTGCAAGACCTCGCACGAGCACGCCGCCTGGCTCGAATTCGGCAGCGGGACGCACGGAGCCGACGTGCACAACGCGAACGTGCCTTCGCACAGATAATTCTGGGCGCCGCTTTCGACCCCGCACCACCCGAGGACGGCGGCCACGGCCGCGGCGACGAGCCACAGGGGAGAGAACGACGAGTGCTTGAATGGACGCATGCGAGAATGTCCCATGTCGTGACGAGTCGGTCGAGGATGAGGCCCGATGAATGTTCGCGCCTCCCGCCAGGGCCGTGCCGGCGCGCGAAGACGGACGCCCCCGGTCTGCATGCGGGCGGCGCAGGCCGGCGACAGCTCGACCCGGCTCCACGGCGGCGCCGGCCGCGGCCTCGCGCGCTGCAAGGAGATGGTCCCCCTGATGCAGAGCACGATCGCCGCCAGCGTCGTCGGCGAGGGCAGCTCGTTCACCGTGCCCCTCCCGGCGGCTTGACGCGCCCCTCGGGTGTGCACCGATTCACGGACCACGCGCCCGCGTGCAGGCTGACGAATGGAGGGCCCTGCCCATGAGTGAATCGGAGCCGATCGATCCCGCCTCTCTCGCCGGCCACAATCCGTTCGACTTCGCGCAGATGGCCGATCCGTACCCGTTCTACGCCGCCGCGCGGCGGGCCACGGCCGCGTTCTTCAACGCCCCGCTCAACAGCTGGTTCATCACCCGGCCCGAGGACATCCAGGCGATCTACCGCGACCCGGCGCGCTACTCCTCCAGGTACATCATGAGCGCTCACAAGGAGCTGCCCGCCGAGGTCGTGGCGGTGTTCGCCGGGCGAGCGCCGTGGCTGCCGACGCTGCTGACCACCGACCCGCCCGACCACACGCGCATGCGCAGCCTGCTGGTCAAGGGTTTCGCGCCGCAGAGCATCGCCGCGCGCGAACCGGCGATCCGGCGGCTGGCCGACGAGCTGATCGACGGTTTCGTCGCCGACGGACACGCCGACGTCGCGCGGCAGTTCGCGTTCCCGTTCACGGCCATGGTCATCGGCGACATGCTCGGCATGCCGCGCGGCGACATCGACCGGCTCAAGGCGTGGTCGGGCGACTGGTTGCGGCTGATCTGGTGCGTCGAGCCGCTCGAGCGCCTCGTCGAGTCGGCGCGCGGCCTGCTCGCGTTCCAGCGCTATTTCGCCGGGGTCATCGCCGAGCGGCGGGCCCGCCCCGGCGACGACCTGCTGTCGGTGCTGATCCAGGCCCGGCTCGACGACGGCGATCGCCTGAGCGAGGAGGAGCTGGTGGCGGTGCCGATGCAGCTCATCGTCGGCGGCCACGAGACGACGATGTTCGCCATGAGCAACGCGCTCGCGCTGCTGATGACGCGCCCCGCCGACCTCGCGGCCGTGCGCGCCGATCCGGGCCTGCTCCCGCGATTCATCGAGGAGGTGCTCCGCTACGAGACGCCGCTGCTGTTCAATCAGCGCCAGACCACCGCCGAGGTGACCATCGGCGACGTGACCATCCCGGCCGACAGCTCGTTGCAGCTGCTGCTCGCGGCCGCCAACCGCGACGACACGCAGTTCGCCGAACCGGACCGCTTCGATCCGGGGCGCGCCCACGCCGACCGGCACTTCTCGTTCGGCCGCGGGATCCACTTCTGCCTCGGCGCCGCCCTGGCCCGGCTCGAGCTCCGCGTCGGCATCGAGCGATTGCTGGCCCGACTGCCCGACCTGCGCCTCGACGGACCGCTCGAGCGCGCACGAGTGATCCTGTTCTTCGGCTACGATCGCCTGCCGCTGGCCTGGGGCCCCGCGCCGGGGTGATTGTCACGCCGCCGGCCGCCCGGCATCCTGGCGGTATGCGTCCCCTTATCCTGGCTTGTCTCATCGTCTCCTCGAGCGGCTGCGCGCGTGTCGTCGCCCCTGCCCCGGCTGCGCGCGCCCCGGTCGCGACCGCGGAGCCGGCCGTCACCCCGCCACCGCAGCTCGTGCAGCGCCGCATCGAGCCGAGCGATCCGCCGCCGGTGTTCCTCGACCCGGAGCGCCGCGCCCGGCTCGAGGCCGCGTTTCCCGCGATTGACGCCTACTTGCAGCAGACCGTCGCGCGCGACCGGCTCGTCGGCCTCGCGGCGGGGATCGTGATCGACTCCGAGCTGGCGTGGTTCCGCGGCTACGGCCATCGCGACCCCGAGCGCGGGCTCCCGGTCGAGCGCGACACCGTCTTCGGCGTCGGCTCGATCACCAAGACCTTCACCACGCTCGCGCTCCTGAAGCTGCGCGACGAGGGGCGCCTCGACCTCGACCGTCCGGCCGCGATCTACCTCCCCGAGCTCGACGCGATCGCCTACCCGACCGCCGACAGCCCGCCGATCACGATCCGCCACCTCCTCACGCACACCTCCGGGCTCCCGCGCATGGGCAACTTCGCCGAGTACCCGGCGACGCCGCCGGGCCGCGCCGAATTCCTGGCGACGCTCGCCGGCGTCGGCCTCGACCGTCCGCCCGGTCAGCGCTACGTCTACTCCAACTTCGGCGTCCAGCTGCTCGGCCCGCTCGTCGAGGCGGTCGCCGGCGTCGATCATCGCACCTACATCCGCGACGCGATCTTCACGCCGCTGGGCATGGGCAACACCGCGTTCATCCCCGAAGATGTCCCCGGGGACAGGATCGCCGTCGGCCACGAGCGCCTGCCGGGCCAGGAGCCGCGCCCCCGCCCGCACTGGCGCCCCGGGGCCACCGACGCGGCCGGCGGCGCCTACTCGAGCGTCCAGGATCTCGCCCGCTACGCCGCCTTCAACCTCGCCGCCTGGCCCGCGCGCGACGAGCCCGACCCCGGCCCGGTGCGCCGCGCCACCCTCCGCGAGGCCCACACCCTCACGACGCTCGCCGGCTTCTCGGCCGAATCGATGGCCCACGCCCCGGCGCGCGCCAGCGTCCACGGGATCGGCCTCGGCTTCAGCGTCCGGACCGACTGCCGCTACGACCACGTCGTCGCCCACAACGGCAAGACCCTCAACTATCGCTCCATGATGTTGATGCTGCCGACGCGCGGCGTCGCCGTGATCCTGATGACGAATTTGTCTTCGATCTCGAGCCGCGTGCTGCCGGCCGACGCCGCCAAGGTCCTCGACCTCCTCGCCGACACCGGCGCCCTCGAGCCGCGCAAGCACGCGCCCTCGCCCGACCTGCTCGCGGCCGCCGCTCGCCTCGGCGCGCTCATCGGTCAGTGGGACGACGCCGCCCACGCGAGCCTGTTCTCCGCCGACTTCCGCGACGCCTATCCGACCGAGACCACCGCCAATGAGCTCGCCGAGTGGCGCGCGCTCGTCGGCGCCTGTAGCGATCCTCGCGCCCTCACGCTCGAGGAGCCGCGGGCCGGCGCCGTCGAGCTGACCTGCGAGCGCGGCGTGCTCCGGGTCGAGCTGCGCGTCGCCCCGTGGCCGGGCGCGCCGATCACCTCGTTCGACATCGACCGCACGACCGGCCTCGCCCCCGCCCCCGAACTGGCCCGCGCCGCCGAACGCTCGCTGCTGCTGCTCCACCGCTGGAACGGGCGCGAATTCAAGGACCTCTTCACCGCCAAGTTCAGCGTCGACGAGATGCGCCGCGGCCTCGCCGACGCCGCCGAAGAGTACGGCCGCTGTCGCCTCGCCGCGCCCCACGTCCTCGGCGCCCGCAAGGCCGCCTTCGCCTTGACCTGCGAGCGCGGGGCCCCGACCCTGAGCCTCGAGCTGGCGAAGGACGACCCGACGAAGATCGCCTGGCTCGACCTCCGCGAGCAACGCGACGGGCCGTGCCGCTGACGGACCCGGATGAAAGGCCGTCAAGCAGGAGACGGGGCCCCCGATTCTTGCGCACGCTCGCAGGGTCCCGCGACCCGCGCGGCCTCCTGGCGAGGAGATCCAGGCCGCGCACCTCCCGTGCTCGGGATCACAGCGCCCGGCGACGCGGCCCGGCGCCGTCCTGCGCGGCGATCCGGACGGGCTGGAGATCCTCGCCGACAGCCTCTATCGTCCCCGCCGATGAGCGCCACGGCAGTGCATTCGGACCACCAACCTCGCCCGGATCAGTTCGGCGGCCCCTGGGGCGCGCTGCTGCTGACGATCGTCATGCCGGCCGTCAGCTTCTACCTGTGGTCCGCGGTCGCGCAGCACGGCGGCTCGCTGTGGCTGCCGCGCTCGAGCGCCGAGTTGCTGGCGATGTTCCCGGCGCCGACCTGCGACGCCGCCGCGATGTTCGCCGCGTGGCTCGGCCTGCAGGCGCTGCTCTACGTGTACGGGCCCGGGCGCGTGGTCGAGGGCCGGCCGACCGAGCACGGTGAGCGCGCGGAGTACCGGATCAACGGCCTGTTCGCGTTCGCCGTGTCGGCGGCGCTGCTCGTCGCCGGGATCGCCGTCGACCTCGTGTCGCCGAGCGCCGTGCTCGCGCAGCTCGGGCCGCTGCTCACGATCGCCACCCTGTTCGCCGTCGTCGCCTCGGCCCTCAGCTACGTCGCCGGCCGGCGCCGCGCGCACCTCGAGCGGAGCACCGGCAACGCGATCTACGACTTCTACATGGGCGCGATCCTCAACCCGCGGCTCGGCCGGCACGACCTGAAGTTCTTCTTCGAGTCGCGGGTCGGCATGGCCACCTGGGGCGCGTTCGCCATCCTGATGCCCGCGGCGGAACTGCAGGCGACCGGGTCGCTGTCGACGGCGATGCTGGTCGTCAGCCTGTGCCAGCTGTTCTACATCGTCGACTTCTTCGTGTTCGAGTCGAACCTGCTGACGATGATCGACATCATCGAGGAGAACCTCGGCTTCATGCTCTGGTTCGCGTTCCTCGTGTGGATGCCGTTCAACTTCACGCTGCAGCAGCAGTACGTGCTCGCGGCGCACCCGTCGCTGGCCACCGCCGCCGCGATCGCGCTGGTCGTCATGCACGTCGCCGGCTACTACGTGTTCCGCGACTCGAACCTGCAGAAGCAACAGTTCCGCCGCGACCCCTCGCAGCCGATCTGGGGCGAGCGCCCGGTGAGCATGGACACCGCCCGCGGCACCAAGCTGCTGCTGTCGGGCTGGTGGGGCCTCGCGCGCCACTCCAACTACCTCGGCGACCTCACCATGGCCCTCGCCTGGTGCCTCGCGTGCGGCTTCGGCAGCATCGTCCCCTACTTCTACTTCCTCTACTTCGCGCCGCTGCTGCTCGACCGCGAGCGCCGCGACAACGCGATGTGCAAGCGCAAGTACGGCGCCGACTGGGACCGCTACTGCGAGAAGGTCCCCTACCGCATCGTGCCGTTCGTCTACTGACGCCCGCCCAGCCGCACCGCCGCTGCTCCTGCCCGCTCCGGCCCCGAGCGCCACTCAGGACTCGGCCTGGCTCGACGCTCCAGCGCGGCGGGCCCGCTCGTGCGCGGTCGAGGCCGTGTCGCCGGCGTTCGGCCCCGAGCCGGACATGGCCGATGCGCGGGCCCGATGCGCGCGCATCCGCGGCGCGCATACCCACCCTCGCCGCGCATCGTCGCAGCACGGACATCGCCGTGATCTCGAGGCTTTCCCGCGACGGCGCCTCGGTCCGTGCCTTGCTTTGCTCGGGCTCGCGATGACACGTTTCAACGACATACGGGTCTCCACAATCCACGATCGTTTTCCCCACCGGAGCGCGCGTCTCGCGGGTCTGTTGGCCCTCGGGCTGGCCGGGCTGACGGCGACGCAGGCCCGCGCCCTATGTCCTGACGGCGCCGTCGGCAGTTGTCAGTTGCCGGGCGGTTGTACGGGCGAGCGCCAGTGCGACGGCGGCTCCTGGGGGCCCTGCGAGCCGGTCGTCACGTCGTGCGAGCTGGCCAACGGCTGCCCGGGCCTGTCGACGTGCGCCGGCGGCCAGTCGTCGTGCCAGCCGATCGCCGGCGACAAGCTCTGCGCGGTCTGTTACGGCACCGGCACCCAGCAGTGCGACGCCGAGGGCAACATCGTGACCCCCTGCACGCGCGTCGAGGTCTGCAACTTCTGCGACGACGACGGCGACGGGCTGATGGACGAGGACTTCTCGTGTCAGCCGGTCCGGGACTGCGGACGTGGGATCGAGATCTGCGCGGACGACATCGACAACGACTGCGACTCGTCGGTCGACGAGGACTGCAGGACGCCCGATCTGACGTTCGCGCACGCCGGCCAGGGCGCCAACACCTGGCTGCAGTGGACCGCGGCGCCGCGGGGCGTGGCCGACCTGACGAGCCTGTTCTGGCCCAAGCTCGCGCCGCCCGAGCTCGTCATCGGCGGCGAGATCAACCGGATCCGCATCGGCGAGGGGGTGTACGCCTTGACCTGCCCCGAGAAGAACTACGGCGGTGAATGTCGGCCCTGGACGTCCCTGGGCGACGGGTTCTTGCCCTGGAGCGGGGAGATCATGTCCTACCTGCGCTACCGCTTGCGAGACTTCGAACTGTGGAGCGACTACCAGGTGTCGCTGTGGCCGGACGACACCGAACCGGCGAACGACGACGACGGTGACAACGTCGCCACCCACATCCAGGGCCTCGCGCACGACGACGAGAACTGGTTCGTCTCTCGCATGGGCGCGCTGTACCAGATCCCGCTGAGCGAGGACCTGGAGGACGAGGACACGCAGATCTGGACGGAGCGAAGGTTCATCCCGGCAGAATGCCCCGGCCGCAATCACATCGGCGACATCGATCAGTTCGAGGGCATCGTGTTCGCGCCGATCGAGAAGAAGGACGCGATCCTCGGCGATCCGGGGCCCATGATCGCGATGTACGAATCGAGCACCCTCGACCTGCTGGACGTCAAGCACTTCCCCCCCAACACGCAGACCCGCGCGGGATGGGTGGCGATCAACCCCGTCGACGGCCTGCTCTACTCCGGCGACCAAAACTACACCATCCACGTCTACGAGTGGCGCGGCGACTCGACCGAGCTCGAGCTCCTCTACACCCTCGCCATGCCCACGAACGTCAAGGCATTCGGCAAAGGCAACGGCCTGGCGTTCTCCGACAGCGGCCACATGTACGGAGCCGAGATCACGAACGACTGGGGCCTCAACCCGGTGTACCTGTACGTGTTCCACGTGGTCGGGCGCGAGGTGACCTTCAACAAGAACGTCCTCCTCATCGACGACTTCGAGGGCGACCACGACGTGCTCGAGGGCCTCGACGTGATGCGCACCGACCTCCTGAGCGATACTCATCCGCAGCTTACGGGAGGCGTTCACGTCGTCTTCTGGAATCCCGACGCCATCGACGACAACTGGACGATCCTCCACGTCGACGTCGACGACCCCAGCCTCCTCTGATCGCGACGACGGCCTCCCTCGACGCGGCCGTCGGCGACGTGTCCGGTCAAACATGTTTGAATAGACACGTCGCTCACCGCTCCGCGCAGCCGAGCCTGGCCTGCGAGCGCGCGACGATCTCGTCGCGCGGCCCGCCCGGGAACCGCTCGCGGTGCGCTCGCCAGTGGGCGCACGCCGCCGCCGCGTCGCCGAGCTGGCGCTCGAGCAGCGTCCCGATCTCGAACGACACCAGCTGGCGCGAGCGGGCCGACCACGCCTCGGAGTCGGCCGCGCGCAGGCGATCGACCGCCGCCCGAAAGCGGCCCTCGCGGCGCAGCGTCGCCACCTCCGCCAGCACCTCGGCGAGCCCCGCGTCGCTCGACGGCGCCGCCACGGTCGCGGGCGGCGGGCGGCGCCGCGGAGCCGGCGACACCGGCGGCGCCGCGGGAGCCGGCCACGCGAGCTCCTGCCCGGCCTCGAGCGCCACGACCGAGCCGTCCCCGGCGCGCACGCGCAGCCGGCCCTCGAGCAGCGAGACCCTGCCGGCGCCGTCGCGCTGGCGGACGATGAAGCGCGTGCCGACGACCTCGATGTCGATCGCCCCGGCGATCACGTGCAGCGGCCGCCCGGGCCGCGGATCGACCTCGAACATCACCTCGCCCTCGCGCACCGTCACGCGATCGCCGGCCCGCTCGAGCCGCGCCGGCGCCCACGCGCTCACCCGCACGCCGTCGCCCGCGAGGCAGACGTCGCTGTCCAGCCGCAGCGCGCCCGCGCCGAGCTCGCCGCACGGCGGCTGCGGCGGCGCGGAGCTCTCGCCCGCCGTGCTCGCCGGCGCGACCGGCTCGCGGCGCGCGACCGCGTCGTGCACCGCGGCCTCGCGGCGCTCGAGCAGCAGCACCGCCATCAGCGCCGCCCCGGCCGCGAACGCGACCATCGGCCACCAGCGCAGCCGGGCCCGCAGCGACCGGGCCTGGGCGTGCCGCACCAGCGACTGCCGGACCCGTTCGCTCGCCACCGGCGACATGCCGCGCCGCGCCAGCGCCTCGTCGACGGCCCGGATCCGCGCGATCGCTTCGGGCTCTCGCTCACTCATCGAGCGCCTCCTCCAGCCGCGCGATGCCCCGCGCCAGCAGCTTCGACACGTAGCCCTTCGAGAGCCCGAGGATCTCGCACACCTCGCGCTGCGACTTGCCGTCGAGGTGGCACATCCCGACGATCACCCGCTCGCGCGCCGGCAGGGCGGCGAGGGCCGAGCGGGCCCGCTCGAGATCGCGGCGGGCGAACACCTGCTGCTCGGGCGAGGCCTCGGCCACGCGGTCGCGCGCGAGCAACCACCGCACCAGCGGACGGTCGAGGAAGCTGTCGCGCCGCAGCTTGCGCAGGCAGCGATTGCTGGTCACGCGGTACAGCCAGCCGTCGAGCTGCTCGGGGTCGGCGAGCGTCGGCAGGCGGTCGAGCAGGGTGAGGAACACGTCCTGCACGATGTCCTCGGCCCACGCCTCGTTGCCGAGGCCGTAGCGCAGCGCGAGCCGGTACACCGCCGCGTGGTGGCGGCGGTACAGCCGGTCGAGCCGCGCCGCGACGTCGTCGTCACCTCCGACCTCGTCGATCACGTCCACCTTGGAGACCACGGCGCGACCGCTCATCGCCGGCCTCCGCGGCGGAGAGCAATGTCCCAGCCGGCCCCGAACTCGAGCCCCAGCACCAGGTCGCTGCGCCGCCAGCTGATGGCCGTATCGTACACGTGCACCCAGTTCCCGCCCGACCAGCCCGCGCGCAGCCCCGCGAACAACAGCGCGCCGCGGCGGCCGAGCCAGCCGAGCCGCACCGTCGCGCCCGCGCTGGCGCCGACGCGCGTGTCGCGAGCGCCGCCCGTCTGCGCATAATGGTGCAGGTGCACGCCGGCGAACAGCCCGAGCGCCACGACCCCGCGCTCCGCGAACCCGAGCCGCCAGTCGATCGCGGCCGTCGGCGCCGCCTCGACGACGCGCAGCCCCTCGGCCCCCGACGGCACGACGATGCAATCGATCGCCCCGCCGAGCCCGCGCCGCCGGCCGACCCGCACGCCGAATCCGGCGAGCCCGTCGACCGGCCCGCCGGTGCGCGCGAGCACCCCGCCGTGCGCCGCCACCGTGAACACCAGCGCCCGCGGGTCGCTCGACTCCGATGATTCCGCCGGCGCGGGCTGTGATGATTCGGACACCGACGGCGCCGGACGAATGGTGGCACCCTGACCCTCCCACGGGACCGGCTCCGGCACCACCGCGTCGAGCGCCGCCGCGACCTCGGCGAGCAGGATCTCCCGGCCGCGCGCGACCGTCTCGCCCGCCGGCACCTGCGTCGCCGCGGACGACTCATCATCGCAGCTGCCGTCGCCGCCGACCACGTGCACCCGAGCCTCGCCCGAGTCGGCGACGGCGACGCACAGCCGGCGGTCGCCGGCGTTCGGACTTCGCGTCAGCGCGAAGCCGCGGCCGAGCAGCCCGCGCTGCAGTCGCTCGCGCAGCTCCGGATCTCGCGGCGCACCGGACAGCTCGAGCGCCACCGCCGGCTGCGGCTCCGCGGGGCCCGGCTCGACCTCGTCGACCAGCGCCGTCGCCAGCTGCTGGATCTCCAGGCTCACCAGCGCCGGGTCGCCGGCCGGCACCGTCTCGATCCGCAGCCCCGCCCCGCGCGTCTCGATCGTCGCCCCCGTCGCCTCGAGGTGGACCCACACCCGCACACCGGCCACCCGCCCGGCCGGGACCACGCGATACCCATCCTCCAGAAGACGCGCCCCGAGGCGCTGTACCAGCGTCTGCTCGAGCAGCTTCGCCGCGCCGTCGTCGACGGACGTCACGCGCAGCTCGACGCTGGTCTGCGGCGGCGGCGGGGCGAGGAGGGTGGCGAGGAGCAGGAGCACGAGGCGCGTCCCGAAATGACTTCATGCCCGAGCCGGGGCGAAGTTTCCTCGCCGCGGTCATTTTTTGTCGCGCCCTGCAGGGGATGCAGCGCAGGAAACTCCGCTGTCGGCGAGGACTGATCACGGGCATGATTCACGCACCCCCGTTGCTCCTCGTGCTCGCTGTCGCGCTCGTCGCGCCAGCCTGCGACGATCTCGATCTCTTCTGTGAACCAGTGCCCGCCCTGCCCGGCAACCAGAGCGCACACGACCTCGAGGCGTGCCCCGAGCTCCCGCCCGGCGTCGCGCCGATCGACGGCCTCGCGGTCGCGCGGGCGGTCAGTCGCTTCGACGGCCTCGTCCTGACGATGTCGACGCGTCCGCTCGCGTGCGGCGAGCCGGCCTCGCAGCACGGCTACTGCGCCAGCGACGACGACCTCGGCCTCACGCTCGGCCTGCGCGCCGAGGAGTCCGTGCCCGGCACCTATCCGCTGCGTACGCCCGTCTACGTCGAATTCGAGACGCCCGAGGCGCGCGTCCACGGCGGGCACAGCAAGCTCCATCTCGCGGATGTCGAGCTGTTCGCCGTCACCGACACCTGCGTGACCGGCCGGATCGTCGGCCTCGTCGACCAGCACGGGCCCTTCGACGGCGGCTTCCGGGCCCCGAGGTGCACGCCATGATCCGCCGGACGTTCGCCCTCCACCTGCTCGCCGCCGCCTGCGGCTCGCTGCTGGCGCTCGCCTGCGATCCGCCGCAGTGCATCGAGAGCCCCGCCGCCACGCCGCTCGACGTCGCAGCGTGCGAGACCCCGCCCGTCGCGGTCGATCCGCAGATCGCCGGCGCTCACGCCGAGTGGCTCGAGAACGGCGACCTCGTGATCACCTGGACCTCGCTCGGCCTCGAGTGCGGCACGCGGGCCGAGAACGTCGAGATCGGCCTCGACTGCGAGCGCACCGGGTGGGTCTTCACGGTCGAGCTCCCGGCGGCGCTCGCGGTCGCCGGGACGATCGACATGGACGCCCACCCCGAGGTGATCGGCACCATGACGGTGATGGGCCCGAGCGGCAGCGGCAAGACCGGCACGATCGGCGACGAGCCGTTCTTCACCGGCCAGCTCGAGCTGACGCAGCTCGACCCCGGCTGCGTGACCGGCGTGCTGCACGGCTTCGGCTCCGGCATCCCCGACCCGACCCTCGGCGGACCCGAGCTGAACGGCGGCTTCCTCGCCCCGACCTGCTGACGCTTTGGACATGTCTTTCAAAGCATGTCCATGAAAACATTTCTTAAAAGACATGTCCTCATCGACATGCCTCTTCAAACATCTCGTCGAGACACACGCGATGACGCGGGACGTCAGTCGCCGAGCGCTGCCCGGAGCGGCGCGCCGTCCGGGCCGAGCGCGCGGGCGAGCTCGGCGACCTCCGCGAGCACGGCGTCGCGCTCGGAGAGCGTGACGCTCCCCTCCTCGAAGTGGGCCCGGATCGCCGCGAGGCGGCGGAGAGCCGGCTCCGCGGCGATCCGCGCCGCGGTCAGGGCGGTGTCGTCGGCGCCCGGCGTGTCGAGCACCAGCGCCGCGGCGGCCAGATCGCCGGAGCGAGCCCGCTTCGTCAGCCAGCCGAGCGCGCGGTCGCCGACCCCCGCGGACCGGAGAGCAGCCACGAGCGCCGCCGGGCTGGTCGCGTCGTCCGCGAGCAACGCGGGCAGCGCGTCGAGCTCGCCGAGCGCCAGGTGAACGCAGGCACGGTCGGCGCCGGCCAGGAACGGCGCCTCGGGCGTCGGCGATTCGCGCAACGCGGCGCGGGTCGGGCCGTCGATCGTGATCGCGGACCGACACAGCACCACGGCGGCATCACGGGCCGCGGTAGCCAGCGCCCCGTCGCTCGCGTCCTCGTGCAGCCCGCTGCGGGCGACCTCCGCGGACAGCCCGAGCGCGCGGGACATCGCCAGGTCCGGCGCGTCGGCCAGCGCGACCGGCTGCGTCGCGCCCTGGAGCACCGCGTCGTGCCAGCCGAGCGCACGTTCGGCCACCGCGATCGGGTCGTGCGGCGACAGCAGGCAGGCCGGCGCTCCGATGGCGGCCAGTCGGCACGCGAGCACGGCTTCGCGGCTGGCGACCGCCCGCGGCGGCGGCCCGCCGTCGAGCCACTCGGCGACGTACAGCGCGTCGCGGCTCGGGCAGTTCACGTCGAGGGCGAGCGCGAGCGGGGCGGCCAGCGGCTCTGTCGCGCCCCGCAACGCCCGGCGCAGCGCCCGGCGGCGTTCACGGTCACGCGCCACCGCCGTCGAGAGCGCGTATGCGGCGTGGGGCGCATATTTCCCGGCGAGCGGGGCGAACGGCTCGGGTCGGCCCTCCGCGAGCGCCGTCAGCACCTGGTCCGCTTCGGCCTCGCCCCGGCCATCGCCCCACCTCCTGCGGGTCAGACTCAGCCACGGCGCGTGCGCCTCGACGAGCTGCCGTGCGAGCGCCTCCTCCAGCAGGTCGAGCTCGTACGAGTCTCCGGTGCGCAGCGCGGCGAGGGAGCGCGCCTCGAGCGTCGCCGGATCTGGCAGCTCCACCTCCCGGTTCGGGACGCCCCCGACCACCCCGTCCGCGAGCGATCCACCGTGGTGCTTCGTCGCCACCAGGCGGCCGCGGTCGAGCTCATGCGGCCACACGTCCAGCCGGCCCGGATCACACAGCTCCGCGAGGTCCGGCATGGATTCGTACAGCTCGTGCAGCTCCGCGCGCAGGAACAGGTCCGGGGCATCCTGCAGGATCGTTTCGATGGTCCGCAGGCCGAGCGCGTGCCGGCCGGCGACCGCGCGGATCGTCGCTGCCCGGCGCCCCAGCCGGTCCAGCGCGGCGTCCGAGCGGGTGATCAGAGCGAGGCCGTGTCTGCCCATCACCGCGTCCCCGGGCGTGAACAGGGCCCACCACGCGATCGGGACGAAGCCCTTGGCCCACGCGACGAGGCGATCCTCGGGATCGCGAGGACGGAGATCGGGGTGGGACGTGAGGCGGAGGGACAGGTCGATGCCCATGGGCGCTCCTGGAGCGCCGAACCTACCACGGCGCAAATACGTCGAGCGGCGGCAGCACCTCTGAATGTCGACCCCGTGACCCCCTCGGCTGCGAGGAGGTCGCGTGAATCGTGCGATCAGTCGACGCCGGGGCCCCAGTTGCCCGGGGCGGCGCGATCGGAACGATGCCGCCCTTCCACAGGTTGATGCCGAGGGCGCGGGGCGCCGTGATCCTGGGCGTCGTGGCATTCTCCGGATCCGCGCTCCGGTGCGCGCTCCACGTGTGCTCGAGAACGACCGCCGCTTCGCCCTGTCGTCGCAAATACGAGGCAATCGGGGGCGGTTGGCCACGCGCGGGGACTGTGCCACGCTCGCCCTCCGCATCAGTTTTTTGGCCCCCCGGGCAGGAGCACGAACAAATGAACAGACGACCCACTCGGCACCGTGGACCTCAGGTCTCCGCCGGCGCCGTCGATCAATTCCTTCAGCAGGTCGAGATCCCCTACCTCGACGGTCCCGGCACCTCCTCGCCCGAGGCGTGGTTCCTCGGCTCCAAGGCCGAGAACGCGGAGGAGTTCGAGCGCCTGATCGTCGAGGCGATCCGCGACCAGGCGTTCTGGCGCCGCAACTTCCACCCCGGCGATCCGACCCTCGTCACCGAGGCGGTCAAGCGCCAGCCCGAATACGTGCAGGCGATGGGCGCGCTGACCGACAGCTACCGCTCGCTCCTCGGCTTCCTCAAGAAGTCGATGCCGTTCTTCAGCACCCGCTACCAGGGGCACATGAACTGGGACACCGCGATGCCGGCCGTGCTCGGCTACTTCGCGGCGATGCTCTACAACCCCAACAACGTCGCCTTCGAGGGCTCGACCGCGACGACGATCCTCGAGCTCCTGGTCGGCGACGACCTGTGCCGCATGATCGGCTACCCGCTCCCGGACAAGGCCGCGTGCCAGGCCGGCGCCGTGCGTCCGTGGGGCCACATCACCTCCGGCGGCACGGTCGCCAACATCGAGGCGATCTGGTCGGCGCGCAACCTCAAGTTCTATCCGATCGCCATGCAGGCGGCGCTGCGCGAGGACCCGTCGCTCGCCGCGGCCAGAGATCTGCGCGTGCGCACGGCCGCCGGTGACCAGGCCGTGCTGCGCGAGCTCGACGTGTGGTCGCTGTGCAACCTGCGGGGCGACGACATCCTGGCCCTCCCGGCGCGCCTCACCGCCGAGCACGGCATCTCGCCCGAGGCCATCACCGAGGCGCTCACGAAGGTGTCGCCGCAGAGCGTGGGCATGCACGCCTTCTTCAGCCGCTACGCGGCCGAGCTGCGCAGCCCGCCGGTGATCATCGTCCCGGCGACGAAGCACTACTCGTTCCCCAAGGCGGCCGCGATCCTCGGGATCGGCGCCGCGAACGTGCTCGACGTCCCGCTCGACGAGAACGCGCGCATGAGCATCCCCGAGCTCGAGCGGATCTTGCAGTCCTGCCTCGCCGAGCGCCGGCCGGTCTACACCGTCGTCGGCGTGATCGGCAGCACCGAGGAGAGCGCCGTCGATCCGCTGCGCGAGATCTTGGCCCTGCGCGAGCAGTTCCGCCAGAAGGGCCTCGAGTTCACCGTGCACGCCGACGCGGCCTGGGGCGGCTATCACGTCAGCATCCTCCGCGACGACGACGACGGCCCGAGCGGCAAGCCGCCCGCCTCCGCCGCGCCTCGCGGCGAGGTCGGGTTCAGCCGCTACACCGGCGAGCAATACGCGGTGCTGCAGCAGGCCGACTCCGTCACCGTCGACCCGCACAAATCGGGGTACATCCCCTACCCCGCCGGCGCCCTCTGCTACCGCAACGCGGCCATGCGCGACCTGGTGACCTTCAAGGCGCCGTACATCCTGCACGCCCAGGACGAGCCCTCGGTCGGCATCTACGGCGTCGAGGGCTCGAAGCCCGGCGCCGCGGTCGCGGCGGTGTTCCTGGCCCACAAGGTCATCCGCCCGACCCGCAGCGGCTACGGCAGCATCCACCGCAAGGCGCTGTTCAACTGCCGGCGGGTCTACGCCCGCCTGCTGTGCATGGCCCGCCCCGAGGACAACTTCGTCGTCGTCCCGGTGCCCCGCCTGCCGGCCGAGATCACCGGCGGCGACGTCGCGGCGCAGATCGAGTTCATCCGCGAGCGCATCGATCGCCGCGACACCGACGAGCTGCTGACCGACGACGAGGCGCTGGCGCTGCTCGCCGAGGTCGGCCCCGACCTCAACATCCTCACCTACGCCTTCAACTTCAAGCGCCCCGACGGCACGATGAACCAGAGCCTGGCGCAGGCGAACCGCCTGAACAAGGCGGTCTACGAGGTCCTGAGCCTCAAGCCGGGCGAGGACCCGTCCGGCCACCCGCTGCTGGTGACCACCACCGACTTCGAGGACGCCCACTACGGCGCGCTGTTCATGGCCGACTACAAGCGCCGGCTCGGCGTCGAGGGGCCGGGGCACGCGGTCACGGTGCTGCGCTCGACGGTGATGAACCCGTGGCTGACCGACTTCGGCGACGACAGCTTCCTCGACATGCTCGAGCGAGAGTTCCGCAAGGCCATCTCGCGGGCGATGTTCCGCGACTCGATGGCCCAGGTGTTCGAGGAGATCGACGCGAACAACGACGGCCGGCTCGAGCGCGCGGAGATCGAGGCGAAGCTGCGGTCGCTGGGCTACCGCGACGAGGAGATCCACGAGTTCCTCCGCGCGAGCGACACCAGCCGCGACAGCACGCTGTCGAAGCAGGAGTTCCTCGAGAGCTACTCGCAGCTGCTCGTCCGCGCGAGCCTCGGCTCCCGACGATAAACGCGAGTGCACGACGGTCCCCGCGCGCAAGTGAGGCGCGGGGCCCGGAGACTGGCGAGAGGCGAGCGAGGGGCGGCGTGGCGGGTCCCTCGCGACGCGAGTCCTGCATGCCAGATGCTCGGCGCGGAGTGTTTTGCTATCACATGTCCGGAGAGACATCCCGCGCCTGCGCGTCAGGCATGGGGCCCCTCGCTGCGTCCCACCACGCCGCCCCTCGCTCGCCTCGAGACGATCGTCGCCGGCCCCGCTCGTCGGCCCGCGACGGCACTCTCACTCGTCCGAGACCGCAGCGGCTGCTCAGACAACCTCGGCAAGATGTCCTCGCCGCCATATCAATCTCGACAATACCCGCGACCACACGGCGCGACATGATCTCGGGGACATCTTTGCATTCCCGCCCGTCGCCTCGGCTCGGCGAGAAAAACCGCACGACGACCCCAGTGGTCGGCCCCGACAGGGCGCGCTAACGTGCCCTGTGATGAGGCGCTGGCTGCTCGCCCTCGGCACCCTCGGATCGGCCGCCTGCGTCCCGGTCGAGTACGACTGGCTGGTGATCGACGCGCGCTTCCGCGGGATCCTCGTCGAGGTCGTCGAGCCCGGCGGCTACGGCTCTCTGCTCAATGTGCCGCCGGACCGGCACCGGGCCTTCGTCCTCCCGCTCGACACCGTCGAGCTCGAGTGGAAGGTCGCCGTCCCGCCCGGCCAGGAGCTGCAGCCACCGATCTGGGTCGCCTGCTCGTGGGAGTGCAGGGACGCGCTGTGGAGCGGGTCGAACCTCCTCGAGCTGGCCGACTGTCCCGACCCGATGCCCATCGGCATCTCCGGGTCGTGTCGGCTCGGCGAGGACCACCGGATCCGCGTCCACCTTGGCGGCGCGTACGCACCCGATCCCGGCTTCGTGCTCCTGCTCGTCGGCAGCCGCCGCCCGGAGCTCACGACCCGGGACTGTCTCGAGCGCATGAGCGCCTCGCCGCGCCCGGATGTGGGGGGCTGCTTCGTCGTCGTGCGCGCGCCCCCGTTCAGCGACACGCCGCTCGGCTTGCCGTTCTTGCCGGGGTCCGTCGACGCTCCGCCCGAGGTCCTCGCGGAGGAGGCCGACACCAACCCGACCGTGCTGGGATTCACCGTCACGCGCGAGCGCGGCGGCGTCCGCGAGGACCTCGTCGTCGACCTCGGCGAGGCCGTCCCGGTCCGCCGCGGCGATCGCATCGTCGTCGAGCCGCGCTTCGCCGCCGACGCCGCGCAGGAGTACTGGGTCTCGCTCGACGACACGTGGACGGGCCCGCTCGAGCGACGCACCGAAGTGTTCGGGTATCAGCTGTTGTTCAGCGAGCCCGTGCTGTTCGACGGGCCCGACCAGCGACCGGCAGCCCCCGACCTCCCGTCCCCGACCTTCGTCGTCCCCCACGACGTCGTGCCCACCACCCTCTGGCTCGACATCGTCGACGAACGCCGGGGCAAGGCCTTCGTCGAGCTGCAGTTCGTCCCCGAAGACGACGCATGATCGCCCTCGCCTTCCTCGCATGCCTCCTCGCCGCCGCCCCGGCGTCCGCTGAGCCCGCGGCGCGGACCACCGTGCAGGGCACGCTGCGCAGCGCCGGCGAGCGGCTCCCGATCGCCGGCGCCCGGGTCTTCGCCCGCGCGCGTCACGGCCGCGCGTGGACCCGCGAGGCCGTGTCCGACGGCGACGGCCGCTTCCTCCTCGCCGACCTGCCGAGCCGCGCCTTCGTGCTCATCGTCGTCGCCCCCGGCCACCAGCGATTCGAGCAGCCGACCCCTGCCGCCTACTGGTCGCGCCGCAAGCCGCCGACGATCTACCTCCAGCCGCACGGCGCCGGCGGCTATCGCACGATCGTCGAGCAGGAGCGCGTCCGCAAGCCGAGCCCCGTCAGCACCAGGCTGCAGCCGGAGGAGATCGCCAACCTGCCCGGCAGCCAGGGCGACCCGTTGCGCGCATTACAGAACCTGCCCGGCGTCGCCCGTGTCCCCGGCGGCCTCGGTCTCCTCATCCTGCGCGGCGCTGCCCCCAATCAATCGCAGGTGTTCTTCGGCGAGCACCCGCTCCCGCGCGCCTTTCACATCCCCGGCCTCGCCAGCATCGTCCCGGCCGGCGTGCTGCAGAGCATCGAATACGTGCCCGGCAACTTCTCCGCCCATTACGGCAACGCCGTCGGCGGCGTCGTCCACCTCACCCCGCGGGCCGGCCGGCGCGACGGCGTCCACGGTCAGGCCAAGCTCGACATCATCTCGGCCGGCGCCCGGCTCGAGGGCCCGTTCGGCAGGGGTGGCTCGTTCATCCTCGCGGCTCAGCGCGGCTACCTCGACCTCGCCCTGGGCGCCCTGCCCGACGACGCCACCCGCGGCCTCCCTGCCATCAGCCCGCGCTACCACGATTATCAATTCATCTTCGACCACCCCGCCGGTCGCGGAGGCACCCTCACGATGCGGCTCCTCGGCGCGGCCGACACCTTCAACTTCCGCGCGGCCTACAGCTCCGGCGAGGGCCTGGCCATGCAGAACGGCTTCCATCGGGTCGACCTCGCCTACCGCAAGCGCCACGGCCGCTGGGACTTCCTGCTCGCCCCCGCCGTGCGATTCGACCGCACCGCTTACGACGGCGGCTGGCAATTCATGCGACGGCGCAACGACGTCGTCGGCCTCCTGCGCGCGGAGGTCAGCGTCCGGCCGTGGCGACCGCTTCAGCTCACCCTCGGCGTCGACACCCAGCTCGACGGCTACCGCTCGTTCCGGCGCGCCCGCACGGGGAACGAGAACCTCCTCGTCGACACGCGCACGCGGGGCTTCCTCACCAGCACCGGCGTATACCTGCACTCGCAGCTCGAGCTCGGGCGCTACGCGATCATCGCCGGCGCCCGCTTCAACGCGTTCACCGGCGCGCTCAACGCGGCGCACACCGTCGATCCGCGGCTGCTGCTGCGCTACACCCCGCACGCGCGGGTCCGGATCCAGCTCGCCGCCGGCACGTACTCGCAGGCCAGCTATCGCCGCAGCAGCGCGAGCGCCGGCGTCTTCAGCCAGTGGGGCGCCCCCGATCTGCCGCTCGGCGGGCCCACCGTCTACTCCGGCGATTACATGACCGTGTTCCCCGCCGCCATTCGCTACCTCGATCCGCAGCTGGAGTTCGATCCGGAGGGACGGATCGGCGCCAGTCGGGCCGTCCAGTACAGCGCCAACGTCCACGTCGACCTCTCCGATCACATCGAGCTCGACACCACCCTGTTCCATCGCAATTTCCGCGCCGACACCCCGCCGGATCCCGACATCCCGGCCCTGCCCGACATTCGCTCGACCACCACCGGGCTCGAGATCATGCTCCGCCACGACCTCACCGCCCGGCTGTTCGGCTGGATCGCCTACACGTGGATGCGCTCGACGACCACGATCTCGTTCGGCGAGATGTACAGGACGGAGAAGTTTCCTAGCGACTTCGATCAGCGCCACAACCTCGTCATGCTGGTCGGTTACAAGCTGCCGCGCCGCTGGTCGATCGCCGGCCGGTTCCGCCTCGTCACCGGTCTGCCCTACACCCCGTTCATCGGCGCGATCGACGGCGGGGGCATGTACCCCACCGACCCCGCGCCGCTGTTCGGCGCGACCAACGGCGCGCGCATGCCGGTGTTCCACCAGCTCGACCTCCGCGTCGACCGCACGTGGATCTTGCACCGCTGCGTCGTCGGGGCCTACCTCGACGTGATGAACGTGTACAACCACCAGAACGCCGAGGGCATCACCTATTCGCAGGACTACTCGCGCACCCGAACGGCCGTCGGCCTGCCGATCCTGCCCGTCCTCGGCGTGCAAGTCAGCTACTGAGCCCACGCGCCGAGCACGGCGGTGCGGCGAGGGCGTCGACCTCCGGCATCACGGCGCGAGCATCGACCTCCTGGATGTCTCCCGCGATCGTCGAACCGCTCGGCAGGGGCGCGCGCGTCAGCCGGGTGATTCGCGCGTCGCGCCGACTCGGCTCTTGACGGTCGCCCGGACCCGCGCGTACGCTGCCGGCGTCATGCTCGCATTCAAGTCTTCGTGGTTTATCGTATTGTCCATGGCAGCGATCGCGTCGGCCTGCACCGCCGCACAGTCGGACTCCACCGCCGGAGAATCGACGTTCGGCACGTTCGGGCCGGTGACCGACACGAACACCCCGCCGACCGGCGGGAGCGACGGCGAGCAGTGTGGCCTCGAGTGTGACGATTCCGCGTTCATCAACGGCAAGTTCACGGTCTCGGGCATCGCCCAGCTCGACGCCTTCTTCGCCGCGACGCTCGAGCTCTCGGGCGCGATGCAAGCGACCGCGGACGACCTCCAGCACCAGCTCAACGGGCTCTCCGCCCTCGTCGGCGCCACCGGTGCGGCCGACTTCAAGGCGGCGCTCGACGCCAAGCTGGCCGCCTTCGTCGACATCGACGCCGGCTGGACCATCGAGGCCCCGCCGGCCCGCTGCGAGTCGCGCTTCGCCGCCGCCGCCACCGCGGTCGCGGAGTGCGATCCCGGCGCCCATCCGGGCATGATCGACGTGCGCTGCGAGGGCAGGTGCCCGATCGACGCCAGCGCCCAGGCCGATTGCCGGAGCGACGGTACGCTGACGTGTCGCGGCATCGCGCCGCAGCTCCAGTGCGAGGGCGAGTGCCTGGGGAGCTGTCAGCTCGACATCGCGGCGGCCTGCGACGGCACGTGCAAGGGCATCTGCGACGGCCAGGACTTCGTCGGTCGCTGCGCGGGGATGTGCCAGGGCGAGTGCGACCTGAGCGGGGGCGGCGCTTGCCCGGGGCGCTGCCTCGGCGTGTGCGAGTTCACGGACCCGCCGGCGGACTGCGCCCAGGACCACGAGGCGCACTGCGAGGGCAGCGCGACGGTGAGCGGCTCCTGTACCGGCCCGTGCGACGGCAAGCTGAGCGCGCCGACGGCGGCCGAGTGCGAGGCGACGGTCGAGGCGACGGTCGAGGCGGGCGTGCAGTGCTACCCGCCGCCGACGAGCATCGACTACCGGCTGAACGGCGCCGCCAGCAACGACCCGCAGCTCCAGGCCGAGCTCCACGCGTTCCAGACCAGCTTCCAGGAGCGCTTCGCAGCGCTCCTGGCCTCGACCCGCCGCGCCGCGCGTCTGATCGACACGGCAGCGACGCTCGGGGCCACGGGCCAGGCGGCGGTCGCGAGCCTGGCGAGCCAGCTGTCCGACAGCCCCGATCTCAAGACCAAGATCGGAGCCGAATGCGCGAGCGCATCGCTGCCAACGGCGGCGCAGCTCCTGACCACCTCGGCCGACATCCTGAAGGCCCAGCTCGAGGCGGCCGTCACGGTCGCCGCCTCGGTCGAGGGGTGACGCGCGGTCGCAGTGTCGACATTCTCTGAATGTCGACACTACACCCCTCGGGTCACACCATTCAGCGCGCGCACACGTAATGCTCGAAGCGCTGCGCCAGCGGCGACACGGGGTGCGCGGAGACCAGGCGCCGGGCGCTCGCCTCGGCCTCGTCGCCGCGTTCCAGCGCGCACAGGGCCTCGACCCGCGCCGCCTCGCGCGCGTCGACCAGGGCGCCGCGCGGGAACTCGCTCGCGTGCGTGCCCAGCAGCGCCAGCGCGGCCGCCGGAGCGCCGCCGTCCAGGCGTGTCCGCGCCTCGTCGAGCAGCGCCACCTCGGCGGACAGCCGGTCGGGCCGGGCCGGTGCCGGCGCTGCTGCCTCGCGCTGCACCGGCGCCGGCGTCGCCGCGGCGGGCGGCTCCGAGCGGCTCGCCGCATCATCTGTCTCGGGGGACAGGTGCTCTGCGCCGTGCTCGACCTCCGCCCGGGCCTCCGCGGCCGCTCGTCGCTCGGGGCGCGCGACCGCCTGGACCGTCGCCCCGCCGGCGACGATCAGCGTCGCCGCCACCGCCGCGCGGCTCGCCGACAGCGCCCCCAGCACCCCGCTCGCCCCGGTCTTGCCGAGCGCCGGCCCGAGCAACGCCCAGGTGCGCTGCGCCTGCCCGGCCGGCGGCGCCTCGCGGCGGCGCGTCTGTTCGGCGCAGGCCGCCAGCTCCGCCTCGCCGAGGCGCGCCTGCAGCTGCCCCCGCGCCAGGCGCAGCCGCGAATAGACGGTGTTGAGCGGCAGTGCCAGCTCGGCCGCCATCTCCGGCCCGCTCATCCCCAGCAGTTCGGACATCTCCCACACCGCCCGCAGCTCGCTGCTGAGCTGCGCCAGCGCCTGCTCGAGCTGCTGCGCCGTGTCGTGCCGCTGGTGCGGGGCGTCGTGCGGCGCCGGCCACGTCTCGGCCAGCGCCGCCACGCGTCGCGCCGTCCGCGTCGCCCCCCGCCGGTAGCGCCACGCGACCCGCCGCGTCACCGCGAACAGCCACGCCCGCGGCGAGACCTCGTAGCGGAGCACGTCGAGCCGGCGATAGGCGGTGATGAACACGTCCTGCACCGCGTCATCGATCGCCGCCGGCGGCACCCCGAAGCGCCGCGCCGCCGCCCACACGAACCCGAACTCGCGGCGGTAGATGGCGTGAAACCGCGCGCGGCGCGGCTCGTCGTCGGGCCCTGGTTCGTCGTCGGTCGCCGGGACGTGCATCACCTGTTGGTTCGATTCTCCGGCGGCCCTGACTTCCGTCACCGCGGGTCACGAAATCGCAGCTCCACCGCGAACAGCAGCCGGCCCGAGATCCGGGACGACGCGAAGAGCGGCACCGGCGGCCCAGGGTCGCGCAGCTCGAAGCCCGGCACCAGGATCCCCGCGACGCCTTCGAGCGCCGCGCCCACGCGCACCCGCGGGTGCACGGCCACGGCCACGCCGGCCGAGGCCACGACCGCCAGCCAGAGCCCGGTCGTGCTGCGCGCCCCGACCACCCCCTGCGCGATCCCACGCACACCGCCCACCTCGAGCCCGCCGCACAGCGGGATTTCGACCCGCCGCGGGCCCAGCCGCCCGCAGCCGAGCGCCGCGCCCATGCCCGCGAACGCCCGCAGCTCGCCTTCCGGCTGCAGCGCCTTCGTGCGCGGGGAGAGGAACGTGCCGCGCAGCTCCAGCCGCGCCCGCCGCCACAGCAGGCCCCCCGCCAGCATGACCGCCCCGGAGACGCCTGGAAGCGCCCCGTACTCCGGCCCGCCCTGAACCCTCAGCGCCCCGCCGAGCCGCCGCCGCGGCCGTCCAGGTGCCTGCAGCGGGGTCTCCGAGCTCACCGGCTCGCCCGACAGCGGGCCCGCCATCTCGATCTCCATGGCCGCTTCCGGCGCCCCCGGCCCCTGCGGCGCGGGCGTGGGTTCGGGCCCGGGCTCCGTCTCGGGCGACAGCTCGGCCGCCTCTCCGATCTCGACCTCGCCCGCCGCGTCCGCGGGCGGCCGGGGCGGCGGCGACTCCACGCCGGCCGCCGCGGCCACCCCGGCCTCGCGCCGCGCCGCGGTCGCCACCAGCAGCGCCGTCGCGTCGACGAGGGCCGCGCACCGCTGCGACGTCAGCGTGCGGGTCGCCCCGCGACCGCGCGTGGCGATCCGCAGCGTCAGGCGATAGCGCGGAGCCTCGGGGTACAGCGAGACCCGGGCCTCGACCTCGACCTCACCGGCGAAGGCCCGCCCGAGCCGGCGCTCGACCGCCGCCAGCAGCTCCTCGCGCCCCGGACAGCCGCGCGGCGCCTCCCACACCAGTCCGGCCGCCGGCGGCTCGGGCACTTGCACGGCGAGAAGGCCGGCGAGGACTGTGATGATTGGCATCGCGAGGAACGGGGACCATAGCACGAAACGATCCCGACGCGGCGACGGACCCCGACGACGACGCCCGTCGTATCGTCGGTTTCATCGCCCGTCGTGACCCGGCTCGCGCGAAGCATGCGCGGTCACGACAGCACCCGCCCCCGCCCGGCGACTGCAGGATCATGCGGGTCGACCGACCCGAGGCCCATGAAACGTTCGAGCGAGCAGCCCGCACGCACGCGGTCCACGGCCTCGAGCGGCGCCGGTGAAACACCTCTCGGCCTCCCGCGGTCACACCGCTTTATCCATCACCTGACCCAAAGTACATCCATGACATTCCCGTCAGTCTCCGCCGCGCTCGTCCACCTCACCCAACTCACCGAGCAGCGGAGCGCCGTCGCATGAATCGGCGGCGCTCCGCGGATTCGCCTCACTGCGGGCAGCGCGGCGCGACGAACGTGCCGTCGAGCACGATCGGCCCCTCGAGCAAGAACGCTCGCAGGTGGCAGAGTCGGCCGGTGACGGCCCCGTCTTCGACGGCGTCGATCTCGAGGGTGCCGGTCACCGCGCCGTCGGCCTCCTCGCACACGTCGTCGCCGCCCCCGCCGTTCGCGTGGGCGCTCGCGTGGACCTGGCCGTCCGCCAGGGCGTAGACGCCGGGGACCTGGAACTCCGCCGGGATCTGCAGCGCCACCTCCCAGTTGTGGCCGCACGCGAGCTCGCCGTGCGGATCGGCGCAGGTGAAGCTCTGGCTGGAGAAGCGGACGTGGAGCAGCTCCGGTTCGCCGCCGGGGTTGCCGATCTGCGAGTCGAGATACGCGATCATCTCGGCGCTGACCGGGCTCGCCGCGCCCACGCACGCCTGCGGATCGCCGCCCGTCCCCGTCTCCGTGTCGGATGGATCGCTGGCGCCCGCGGACTCCGTCTCGGCCGGACCGGCCGTATCGTCGGTGTCGCCCGAGGACTGCGTCGTGCTCGCACCGACAGTACCGTCGGTGTCGAGCGCCTCGGTCGCGGTGAACGCCGTCGTGCTCGAATCGCCGGTCGTCGACTCCTCGGCGTTGTTCGGCCCGGCGCTCTCGGAGGCCGCCGACGCCGTGCTGGTGGGTTCGGCGGCGCCTGTCGTGCTCGACGAGGTATCGCCCGCCGGCTCGCCGCCGGTGCCGGGATCCTGGTGTACGGATTCGCCCCCGCAGGCGACGAAGAGCGCGAGAACGAGATATGAATAGACCCAACGCATCCCTGGCATGTAGCACGCGTCCACGCCCCGCGCCAATCGGACCTGCGACGGACTCCGGCACATTTCCCGTGATCCGCCTGCGAGGTCGCGGCCGCTACCACGAGACCACGAGGTGAGCGGGCCGCGCCCGCTGGCACGATTGCCGCCCGACCGCGAAGAACCCCGCGACCCCGATCCCGTTGCCGAGCATCGCCGCGCTGGTGAACCCGTTGATCGGCCCGGCCTGCACGTAGGGCGGCCAGACATCGGTGCCACGATGAGGCTCCCCGCCATCGCTCCGGCCAGACCGGCTCCGGCCACGAGGAGGCTCCAAGCTCGTAGTTCCAGCCCGTAGTTCCAAGCTCGTAGTGGACACTGCTGCAATACAGTCCACGCACCGACCAATACCGGCTCCATTGCCGACACGCGTCCAACCGGCCGCCGGCGCTCTATGCATGCGACCGCCGCCCGCGCGTGCGAGCTGCAGCGGACCTTCGCCCCGACCCGCACGATCTCGACTTCTTCTCGCCGAGCGCCGCCGCCAGGCGCCGCTCAGTACCTGTCTCTTCAGACATTTGCCTCCGATTGTCGGCGCCCGCGGATTCTGTTACACCTCGCGCATGATCCTGTCCGCTCCTCGCCGCGCGCTGACGTGCGCGCTGTTCACCACCCTCGCGCTCGCGGCCTGCGGCTCCGACAGGGATCCACTCGACTCTGCCACCGGCATGCCGACGGCCGGGCCTCCTGGCGGTCCCGGCGGCGATCCGCCCGACGATCCCACGAGCACGAGCAGCGGCACGAGCGAGACCGGCGGCCCCGGTCACGGCGCCTGCGCGCAGTACCTCGCGTGCGTCGCCGCCGTCATGCCCGACGCCCTCCCCGACATCGAGATGACCCTGGGCCCCGACGGCACGTGCTGGCAGAGCCCCCCCGAGGTCGCGCAGGCCTGCGTCGAGAGCTGCGCCTCGGGCCTCACGAGCCTGGCGAGCCTGTACCCGAACGAGCCGGCGTGCAGCAGCGGCGCCGTCGATACCACCGGCGAGCCGACGGGCACCACCGGACCTACGACCAGCGGGGGCGAGACCACCTCGACCTCCGACGACCCCCCCGTCACCACGATGACCACCAGCGGCGGCCCGTGCGGCGATCCGCCGGGTCAGCCCAACGGCGGCGAGTGCACCGATCCCAGCGGCTGCGGCTGCCTCTCGGGCAAGTGCTTCCTCGTCCCGGCGCTCGGCGGTCGGTGCAGCGAGTGCCTCGTCGACGCCGACTGCGACGGCGGCGGCTGCTCTGCAGCCAATCCGATCGCCGGCGGGAGCGCAATGTGCAACGACGGCGGACCCGGCGATGGTTGCATGTCCGACGCCGTTTGCAACGACCCCACCAATGACATCTGCGGCACGGTGATCGAGGCGCCCGGTCTCCTCACCGTCTCGACCTGCGGCGAGTGCGAGACCGACGCCGACTGCCCGGCGCAGACGCCCGTGTGCGCGCCCACGTACAACATCGGTTTGTTCACCGGGCGCTTCGACTGCGTCGCGGTCGGCTCGGTGCCCGACAACGGCGGCTGCGCCAGCGACGAAGCTTGCGCCTCCGGACGCTGCGGCGTGGCCAGCGTCATGGGCCTGTTCGAGTTCGGCGTCTGCGGCGAGTGCAACGGCGACAACGACTGCGGCCCCGGCGGGCAATGCGACCCCGCGACCGTCAACGGCAACACGTTGTCGGGCGCCACCTGCCTGTGACGCCGAGCCGCGCGTCGAGGCGCCTCCGTGCGATGCGATCGCCCCGGCCCGGCCTCATGCTCGCGCCGCAGCGCGCGCACCGCCCCTCTCGCAGACCGGTGTGACACGCTCGTACGCGCGGAAGCGGAGCCGCGACCGAGGCCGACGAATCAGGCCTCGCGGCGAGTTGGCTGGCCCAAGGGTCATGTTCGCTCGCGCGCGCGCCCGCGCCGAACCTGTTCTACCTGTCTCTTACGACATGTCATGAGCGACACGGGAGCACGTGCGCTCACCCGGCGGGTTCGGCAACCGCGGAGGGGGGACATTCCCCCCAAGGCCTGGGTATCCTGCCCCCGTGAACGATCGCAGCAGCAACGCCCCTCACGTCACGGTCGAAGTGGACGCCGTTCTTCGAGTCCTCGGCTGGAACCGGCGAGCCGAACGCGTGTTTGGGATCGGCGCTGCCGAGGCGGTCGGTCGACCCCTCGGGGAGCTCGTCCCCGTGGTCGGCGAGCCCGAGGCCTGGGCGGCGCTCCTGGTCGCGGATAGCGAAGAACCCGAGGTGCGGCGGATCGCTCGGCCCGACGACGACCTGTACCTCGAGGTTTGGTGGGAGGTGACGCGCGACGACGACGGTCGGGTCGTCGGCGCCACGCTGTACGGCCACGACATCACGACGCGCGAGCGAGAGTATCGCCGCCGCGGCATCGAGTCGAAGATGCTCGGCACGCTCCTCGACCACCTCGAGCTCGTGGTGTGCTCGATCGACAAGCAGGGCAACTTCGCGTTTCAGCAGGGCAAGGCGCTGCAGACCGTCGGGCTCACCCCCAATCAATTCGTCGGCCAGAACTACTTCGATCTGTTCAGCGGCGCGGAGGCCGAGTCCACGCGCAGGGCGATGAACGGCGAGGCGCAGCTGGCGATGTCGTCGGAGGTCTACGGCCTCCACTGGCTCAGCTGGGCCATCCCGGTCCAGGACGACGAGCTGTCGATGATCTCGGTGTCGCTCGACGTCACCGAGACCAAGCGCAACGAGATCGAGCTGCGGGCCAAGCTCGAGCTCGTCGAGCGCCAGCAGCAGGTGATCCGCGAGCTCTCGACGCCGATCATCGAGGTGTGGGACGGCGTGCTCACCCTGCCGATCGTCGGCCTCGTCGACACCGTCCGCACCGCCGAGATCATGGACAACCTGCTGCAGGCGGTCACACGCACGCGGGCGAAGTACGCGATCCTCGACCTCACCGGCGTCGAGGTCGTCGACACCGGCACGGCGGGCCACCTGATCCGCATGATCCAGGCGATCCGTCTGCTCGGCGCGGAGGGCATCCTCACCGGCATTCACCCGACCATCGCCCAGACGATCGTGTCCCTCGGCGTCGACCTCTCGCGCGTGGCCGTGTTCGGCAAGCTCCGCGACGCCCTCACGCATTGCATCGCACGCCTCGATCGCGCCTCCCGTCCGCACTCCTGAGGCCGATCGACCGGCAAGCGAATGCGCCGGGTCGAACAGACCGGGGCCCCGTGAGCACATTTGCGCTTCGCACGGATCCGCGCGCCCTGTCACGGCGTCATCGCCGGAGCGGGCCCTGCGCATTCGCGCCGTCTCCTGCGATTCCATATCGACGAACAGCGAACCATCCGGTTGGCCGGTCGGGCCGCTCCACCTCGTCCTCGCGGCCCCTCGCACGCTCGGGTCATACACTACTGTATCGGCCCGAGCGAGCGACTGCCGCGTCGAACGACCGATGCGGCGGCGGCACGCGCACGCGCGGAAACCGAGCAGCAGGAGCACGAAAATGGCCGATCAAAAGCTCATGATTACCATCCAGGTCGCGGACCTCGCCCTCGACGAGGAAGGCAGGGTGATCATCCGGAATCCAGCGATCGCCGAGCAAGTCGCGGCCGCCATGAGGCTGACGGGGCTCGAGGACGAGCTCACGCCGCGCGTCGTCAACAACTGCCACGGCGGCAATTGTGCCGCGGGCTGCCACCCGAAATAGGAGGGCGGTGCGGGCATGACCGGGGAACCGTCGTCCTTCGACGAACAGCTGACCGCATCCGTCCGGGCCGATCGGCTGCAGCTCATCCTGCTGCCGACCGAGCAGTGCAACTTCCGCTGCACCTACTGCTACGAGGACTTTGCGATCGGGCGCATGGCGCCGGAGGTGGTGAGCGGCGTCAAGAAGCTCATCGATCGCCGCGCCGACGGATTGTCGCACCTGCAATTGTCATGGTTCGGCGGAGAGCCGACGCTGGCGCGTTCGATCATCGAAGATATCGCGTCGCACGTGCTCCGGGCGCAGGAGCGGTGCAAGGGCCTGCGCTATCACAGCGACATGACCACGAACGGCTACCTGCTCGACGGGCCTGTCGCCGAGCACTTCGCGAGGCTGGGGATTCGGAGGTACCAGGTCTCGCTCGACGGCCCCGCCGAGCACCACGACCGCACCCGCCTGCGCGCCGACGGCAAGGGGACCTTCGAGCGGATCTGGTCCAACCTCCTGTCGATCCGGGCCTCCCCGGCCGACGTGCACGTGATGCTGCGGATCCACCTCACGCCGGAGAACATCCCGGTCATGGCGGATTTCCTGCGGCTCGTCCGCGACACCCTCCTCGTCGATCCGCGCTTCACCGTGTTCTTGAAGCGGGTGGTGCGTCTCGGCGGCCCGAACGATCCGGCGATGGAGGTCCTCGAGTCCGACGATCCGCGGATCGCGGCGCTGGTCTCTCTCGTCGCCGAGGGCGGCGCCGAGGAGCGGTTGTACGAGCCGGAGGAGGTCTGTTATGCGGCCCGCGCCAACTCGCTGCTCGTGCGTGCGGACGGCCGCCTGGGCAAGTGCACGGTGGCGCTGTCGGACCCGGCCAACACCATCGGGCAGCTCCTCCCCGACGGGAGGGTGCGGATCGACAACGCCCAGCTGCGCCCATGGCTGCAGGGTTGGGAGTCCCGCGACCCGGAGCTGACCGGCTGCCCCTACGTCGCTTTCACGTCCCCGCAGCCTCGGCTGGTGCAGATCACGAATCGACGCTCCGAGCTGCAGACGCCCACCTGAAGCCGGCGAGTCCACGACCGCCGCGCGCCGTCGATGCTAAAGCACGACGATCGTCGGCGCGACGTACTCCTGCGATTCACCCGCGCAGTCGCGGCAGCACGCGCGCGCCGAATTCGTCGATGAAGCGCTCCTGCTCGCCGCCGACGTGGTGCAGCGACAGGAGGTCGACGCCGAGCTCGGCGTCGCGGCGCAGCCACTCGACGTGTCGGGCCGCATCGGCGGCCACGCGCACGGGGCCCTGCATGTCCTCGGGCCGCACGAACGCCGCGGCCGCTTCGAACTCCGCGGGCGTGCGCAGCTCGGCCAGCACGTCGCTCGCGAACACGTTGGTGCGCCACTGCTCCCAGGCGTCGCGCAGGGCCGCGGCGTCGTCGCGCGCGTACGCCAGCTGCACCTTGAGGTGCACCGGCTTGCCGGCGCCGCCGCCCGCGCGGAAGGCCTCGATCACCCGCGCGTGGGCCTGGTCCGGCTGCGCGATCGTGATGAGCCCGTCGGCCCAGCTCCCGAGCCAGCGGGCCGTCTTCGCCGTGACCGCGGCGCCGAACAACCGCGGCCGCTCGCGCGGTCGCGGGTACAACCTGGCCGCCTCGACGCGCACGCGGCCGCGGCGCGTCACCGTCTGGCCGGCCCACAGCGCGCGCATGACGTCCGCGCATTCGCGCAATCGCCTGTCGCGCTCGTCCTTCGCCGGCCACGGGTCGCCGGTGATGCCCTCGTTGAGGCGCTCGCCGCTGCCGACGGCCAGCCAGAAGCGGCCGGGGAACAGCTCGAGCAGCGTCGCCGCCGCCTGCGCCAGCACGGCGGGGTGGTAGCGCTGACCGGGGGCCGTGACCACGCCGAAGCCGAACGAGGTCGCCTGCAGGGCCGCGCCGAGCCAGGTCCAGGCGTGGCCGCCGTGGCCCTGGCGTTCGCTCCACGGGTGGAAGTGGTCCGAGCAGGTCGCCGCGTCGAAGCCGGCCGCCTCGGCCCGGCGCACCAGCGCGAGCAGGTCGCTCGCGGAGAATTGCTCGTGCGAGCAGTGGTACGCCAGCTTCACGGCGTCTCCGCGCATTCGCCCAGGGCGCGCTCGCGGGCCGGCGCGACCGTGAAGGTCCGCGCCGCTCCCGGATCGATCTGCGCCGCCTGGCCGTCGATCCGCACGCTCACGGGGTGGGCCGCGTCGTCGTCGACGCGGACCGTCACGCGCTCGTTGCGGACCTCGAGCGACAGCCACGCGCAGCGGTGGCGGATCCGGAAACACACGCTGCGCAGCTCCTCGGGCAGCGCCGGCCGCAGCCACAGCACGCCCTCGCGCGCCTCGAGCCCGGTGTAGCAGCGCTGGAAGATGTCGACGGTGCCGGCCATCGCCCCGAGGTGCACGCCCTCGGCCGTGGTGCCGCCCTGGATGTCGCCGAGGTCGCTGCCGAGCGCCTCGCGCAGCATCTTCCACGAATGCGCCGGGTCGCAGCGCGCCAGCACCCACGCGTGCACCACCCGGCTCAGCGTCGAGCCGTGCGACGTCCGCTGCAGGTAATAACGGGTGTTGCGCGCGATCGCCTCGTCGTCCCACGCGTACCCGAGACCCGTGAAGATCGCCCGCAGCTCCGCCGGCGCGAGCAGATAGAACAGCATCAGCACGTCGGCCTGCTTCGACACCTTGTAGCGATTGACGCTGTCGCCCTCGGCCTCGAGGATGTTGTCGAGGCGGTGGATGTCGTCGCGGTAGCGGGCGCGGTAGAGGTCCCAGTCGAACTCGGCCAGCGCCTCGTAGCCCTCGAACTGACTGATGACGCCGTCGCCGTGGAACGGCACGAACATCCGCCGAATGAGGTCGTCCCAGGCCGCGCGCTCCTCGTCGGCGAGCCCCAGCTTGTCGACGAGCAGCCGGCGCGCCCCGTCCGGCAGCAGCGCCAGCGCCTCGCGGGCCCGCCGCAGCGACCACACCGCCATGACGTTGGTATAGGCGTTGTTGTCGAGCCCCGGTCGGGCGGCGTCGGGGTAGGCGTCGTGGAACTCGTCGGGCCCGACGACGCCGCGGATCACGTAGCGCTCGCGGGCCGGGTCGAATGTGGCCAGGCTGGCCCACATGCGGGCGATCTCGAGCAGCATCTCGGCGCCGTGCTCGGCGAGGAACTCGAGGTCGCCGGTGACCTCGTAATCGTGCCAGACGTTGTAGGCGACCGCGGCGCCGATGTGGCGCTGCAATCGGCTGTTGTCGGCGATCCACCGGCCCGAGCGCGGGTTCTTGCGCCGCGGCTCGCTGACCTCGCGGCCGTCGCTGGCGCTGCGCCACGGGAACATCGCCCCGCGCAGGCCGGCCTCGCGCGCCGCGGCGCGGGCCGCCGGCAGGCGGCGGAAGCGATAGAGGAGCAGCGAGCGCGCCAGCTCGGGCAGGCGCCAGGCGAGCACCGGGAAGACGAACAGCTCGTCCCAGAACACGTGCCCGCGGTAGCCCTCGCCGTGCCAGCCGCGCCCGGGGATCCCCGCGTCGAGCCCGATCGTGTGCGGAGAGACGGTCTGTAGGATGTGAAACAGGTGCAGGCGCAGCGTCGTCGTCGTCGCCAGCTCGTCCTCGACCTCGACGTCGAAACGGTCCCACAGCTCGGCCCACGCGCGCGTGTGCGCCGGCAGCAGGGCCGCGAAATCATCGGCGCCCGCGGCCGCGCGCGCGGCCGCGTCGAGCGGCTCGCGGATGGCGCGGTCGTGGCGGGTGTACAGCGCGGCGATCTTCTCGAGCGTGACCTCTCCGCCCCGCTGCAGCTCGGCGCGCGCCAGCAGGCCGACCGCGCGCGGCCCGGCGGCGCAGGACTCGAGCGGGTCGACCTCGCCGCCGCTGACGAACACGCGGGTGCGGGTGGCCAGCGCGAGCTCGAGGCGCGAACCACTGGTGCGCGCGCGCAGCGTGAGCAGGCCCGCGCCCGCCGCGGCGGCCGCGAATCGCTCGAGGTGATCGCCGTCGGCCCCGCGGTACTCCTCGGCGTTGGCGTTCGTGACCTGTCCGTCGAGCCAGGAGCGCAGGCGCACCCGCCCCGCCCAGCCCTCGGGCTGCAGCCGCAGCTGCTGCGCGGCCAGGTGCGGCTCGGCCAGGTGCACCAGCCGCCGCTCGCTCAGCACGGCGCGGCGGCCCTCGACCTCGAAGCGGACGACGCGGGTCAGCACCCCGCGGCGCAGGTCGAGCTCCTGGCGAAACTCGAGCACCGTGACCCGCTCGAGCGAGAACCACTCGCCGTCCTCGAGGGCGACGTCGATCCGCGACCAGTCGGGCAGGTTGACCAGGCCCTCGTGGTGCAGCGGCTCGCCGTCGACGACGCTGGTCTTGTGATTGTAGAACCCGGCGCGGTACGTCCCGGGGTAGTGCGGCCCGCCGGCGCGCGCCCACGGCACCGCCCCGCGCGTCACGAAGTAACCATTGCCGAGCGCGCACAGGGCCTCGCGCTGGCCCTCGTGCTCGCGGTCGAAGGACTCGTAGACGAGCGACCACGGCGACAGCTGCGCCCCGTCGCGCGCGTGCGGGCTCACGCGCGCCGCTCCCGGCCGGCGCGCGCCCGCTCGAGGCGCCCGCGATCGGGGTAGGCCGCCTGCGAGCCGTAACCGGTCACCGCCAGGCTCGAGGCCGCCACCGCGAACTTGACCGCCTGCACCAGCTCCTGCCGCTCGAGCAGCGCGACCCCCAGCGCCCCCGCGAACGCGTCGCCCGCCCCGGTCTTGTCGACGACCTCGACGTCGAGCGGCGCCACGACCTCGCGCCGGTCGGCGCTCACCAGGGCCGCGCCGCCGTCGGGCAGCTTGACGCACGCGACTCGCACGCCCCGCGCGCACAGCTGCTCGCCGGCGCGAATGGCATCACGCTCGCTCGCCACGGCGACGCCGACGAGCGCGCGCGCCTCCTCGGGGTTGGGCGTGATGACATCGATCAGCGGATAGAGCTCGTCCGGCATGCGCCCGGCCGGCGACGGATCGAGCACGACCTGCAGCCCGCGCGCGCGCGCGGCCCGGACCGCCGCGAGGACGACCGCCTCCGGCACCTCGAGATCGACGGTGAGCACCGAGCCCGCCGGCGCCGCGGCCACGACCTGCGCCGCCGCCCCGACGTCGCCCTCGCTCCACGCGTCGTTGGCGTTGGCGGCCAGGAGGATGGTCTTGTCGCCGTCGGCCCGCACCACGATCATCGCCAGCGCCGTCGCCTGCCCCGCCACCCGCGTCACGTGCGACAGCTCGACGCCGACCGCCCGCGGGCCGCGCAGCGCCTCCTCGGCGAAGTCGTCGTCGCCGACATGTCCCACGAGACAGGCGCGAACGCCGAGCCGCCGGGCGAGGAACGCCCGGTTGGCCGCCTTGCCCCCGCCCGCGCGCAGCAGGTCGTGCACCTGCAAGGTCTCGCCCGGCCCCGGCCAGCGCTCGGCGCGGACCTGCAGGTCGAGGTTGATGCTGCCCAGGGCGAGCAGGATGGCGTCGTCGGCTGTCATCGGCGGCTCACAGGCCCGTCGTTATCAATAAAGAGAGAATTGACAAAATACTCAGGCCGGGAAGGCGATCGTCGTGATCAACGCATTCTCGGCCTGCCGCGAATCGAGGCGGGTGTGCTGGACCACGATGGGCGTGTCGGACTCGATCACGCACGAGAAGTCGGTGGCCAGGGGGATCGGCTCCGGTTCGGTGAGATCGTTGAATCGCACGTGTCGCGTCCGGCGCGCCGGCACCGTCACGCGGAACGGTCCGGCCGGCTCGCGGTCGGCGAAGTAGATCGTCAATCGCACGTCGGCGTCGCGATCGGAGGCGTTGAGGATGGAGGCCGTCTCGTGGCTCGTCATCTCCGGCTCGGGGCCGTGACTGCCCCGCGGGATGTACCCGTCGGCGATGGCCCAGCGGCGATGGCCCAGCGGTGATTCGGTCACGCCGCAGGTGTGGGCGGCATCGTCGCCGCGCGCAACACGGACCACCGCCCGGCGTTCACCGCGGCTCGGATTTGCGGCGCCGGATCGCAGCACAAGGACGAGACCGCTGCCGGCCGCGCCAGGGGCGCTCGCGCGGCTCCTGCGCGACAACGTCGGCCCGAGCAGCGACGAGCGGGTGCGTCGCCGCGACGGCCACGCCGGCGCGCCCTCGCCTGGCCACCGCCGCGTCCTCGCATAGCCTGGCCGCGCCATGACCTCGAAGACATCCGCCAGGAAGGTGCGCTACGCGGTGGTCGGCGCCGGCAACATCGCCCAGGTCGCGGTCCTGCCCGCCTTCGCCAACGCCGGCGAGAACTCCGAATTGGTCGCCCTCGTGTCCGGCGACCCGATCAAGCGCGAGGCCCTGCCCGCGCGCTACGCCAGCATCGAGGCCCTCGGCGACTACGACGAGTTCGAGGCCGTGCTCGCGCGCGCGCGCGTCGACGCGGTCTTCATCGCCACCCCCAACACGCACCACCGCGAGTTCACGGAGCGCGCGGCGCGGGCCGGCGTGCACGTGCTGTGCGAGAAGCCGATGGCGCCGACGGTGTCCGACTGCGAGGCGATGATCGCCGCGTGCCTCGAGCACCGCGTCAAGCTGATGATCGCCTACCGCCTCCACTTCGAGGCCGCCAACCTGCAGGCGATCGAGGCCCTGAAGTCGGGCAAGATCGGCGACCCGCGGGTGTTCAGCTCGCTGTTCTCGCAGCAGGTCCGGCCCGGCGACATCCGCACCCGCCCCGAGCTCGCCGGCGGCGCGATCCTCGACCTCGGCGTCTATCCGATCAACGCGGCCCGCTACCTGTTCCGCGAGGAGCCGATCGAGGTGCTCGCCGCCGTGTCGCGCAGCGGCGACGCGCGCTTCGACGGCGTCGACGAGACGACCACCGCGATCCTCCGCTTCGCCAGCGGCCGCGTCGCCCAGCTGACCGTGAGCCTCGGCGCCTCGTCGACCGGCTACTACCGCGTCATCGGCACCGAGGGCGACCTGCACGCCGAGCCGATCTACGACTACGAGCAAGCCCTGAAGTTCGTCGTCACCACCGAGGGCAAGCCCCGCGAGCACAGGTTCCCGGCCCGCGACCAGTTCGCCCCCGAGCTGCTCGAGTTCTCGCGCTGCGTGCTCGAGCGCCGCGAGCCCGAGCCGTCCGGCGAAGAGGGCCTGGCCGACATCCGCGTGGTCGAGGCGATCTTGCAGTCGGCGCGCACGGGCCAGGCGGTCCAGCTGCCGCCGTGGTCGCGCAGGCACCGGCCCGACCTCGAGCAAGAGGTCGGCAAGCCGCCGGTCGCGCCGCCGGAGCCGATCGGCGCGCCGTCGCCGACGATCCGCTGACGCCGTCGCCTCGCGCCCGGCGATGGGCGACAATGCGGCGGTGCACCGCGGCCTCGTGCTCTCCCTGCTCGGCGCGTGCGCCGTCCCTGCCGCCGAGCCGACGATGCAGCCGCCCTCCGCCCCCGCACCCGTCGCAACAGCCCCCGCGAGCACCACGACGCTCGCCCCGGACGAGCGGCTCGCGCTCGGCGGCGGCGTCACCGTGCACTTCTCGAGCGTGGTCGTCGAGCAGATCGCGGCGAGCCCCGACGGCAGCTATCCCGCCGGCAGCGGCGTCACGCTCGCGCTGATCTTCGAGGGCGTGGGCGCGCCGGTGAGCCGTGAGATCAGCCTGCTCTCGCCCGGCTACGAGTCCGTGCGCGAGGCGTGGTTCGACCGCTACCGGGTCCGCGTCGTCGACGTGCTCGACCCGACGCGAGCGCCGCGCCTCGTGGTGGTCGCCGAGCAGGTCACCGATCGCGTGCGCCCCGGGGAGCCGCTGGCCGTGCGCGCGGCCCGGGGCCGCGACGTCGACCTCGAGACCGCGAGGATGACGTTCCTCGGCCACTCGACCAGGCACATCGACGCCGGTGAGTCGCCGCCGCTGATGGTCGCGGTCGAGTACCACGTGCTCCGGGCCGCACCCGAGCGGCTCGAGACCAACGTCGGGACCGACGACGAGCGCCCGCGACGCTGGCGCTGGCGCGACTACCTGTTCACGATCGACGCGCACGCGTACGACGCGTGGATGCAGCTGTCGATCGCGCGCCTCGAGCTCGAGCCCGTGCCGCGCTGAGCCCCACCACCGAGACGACGTCGGACGAGGTCACCCGCCGAGCACCGCGCGGCCGCGCGGCGCCAGCCTGTAGACCCCGTCCTCGCGCTCCATGTACCCGCCGACGATCCACTCGCGGCGGATCGTGCAGTAGTCGGGGTGGACGACCTCGATGAAGCGGTTGAGCTCGGGCTCGCGGTACTCGCGGCGGCGCGGCAACCGGCGCAGCAGCTCCTCGAGCACGATCTCCTTCTTGCGCCGCTGCGCCGGCAGGGCGACCAGGCGCGGCCCGTCGAAGAACGCGCGCAGCACGGCGCGCTGGTCCTGGCCGACGGCCGGCGCGGTCGCCAGCTCGCGGACCCGCTTCGGCGACGACACCGCCTTGACCGCTCCTTGCAGCTGCTCGAGGTCGAGCTGATAGAAGGTGTACGGCGCCTGCCGGGTCTCGCGCAGCAGCCCCGCGTCGGACAGCACGCGGATGTGGTGCGACACCGTCGCCGGGCTGAGGCCGACCTCGGCCGCGAGGTCCTGCCCGCAGCGCGGGCGATCGACCATCGCCGCGATCATGCGCAGGCGCGTCGGATCGGCGAGCCCCTTGAAGAGGCGGACCAGGGCCGACATCGGGTCGGGCTCGGCGGCGGCTTCGGACATACCGGCGACGATACTGGTCGATTCGACGGTTGTCAAATTGATAGCCATCGATTCGATGCCTCCGTATCCGCATTCCCGAGCGCAAGGAGGCGCGAGCCTCCCGCGCGGACCTCGCCGCCGCCGTCCGGGCGCGCGCATGGGCCCGTCCACGTCACCCCGCCTCCGCCCGTACACTCGGCCCGTGCTCCTCGGACACTTCGCCGCCGGTCTCCTCGCCAAGCCGCTCGCGCCGCGCGTCCCGCTGCCGGTGCTGGTGATCGCCCCGCAGGTGCTCGACGTGGTGTGGCCGCTCCTGGTGGCGACGGGGATCGAGCGCGCCCACGTGGTGCCGGGCCTGCTCGCCGCGTCGCCGCTCGACCTCGAGCACATGCCGTACTCGCACAGCCTCGTCGCGGCGCTCGGGTGGTCGCTGCTGTTCGCCGCCGGCTACGGCGCGCTGACGCGGGACCGCCGCGGCACATGGGTCGTCGGCCTGCTGGTGCTGAGCCACTGGGCGCTCGACGTCGTCGCGCACCGCCCCGACATGCCGCTCGGGCTCGAGGGTCCGCGCGTCGGTCTCGGCCTGTGGCGCTCGGTCGCCGGCACGCTGCTCGTCGAGGGCCTGCTGTTCGCCGCCGGTGTGCTCGCCTACACCCGCGCCACCCGGCCGCGCGACCGCGCCGGCGCGATCCACTGGCGGCTGTTCGTCGCCCTGCTCGCCGCCCTGTTCGTCGCCAGCGTGGTCGGACCGCCGCCGCCGAGCATCGAGTTCGTGCTCGGCCTCGCCGCCGCTGCCCTGCTGCTGCTGCCCGTGTGGGCCGCCCTCATCGAGCGCCACCGCGAGACCGTCGCGCCGCCGCCTCCCCGCTGAGCGAGCGCCGCGGCGAGCGCTGCGCCGCGGTCGAGGTGCGCGCCGGCCTCGACCCGGAGCCCGCGCGGACGGTATGGTCCGCCGCGGCGCTGCACCACGCCCGCGCCTCGCTCCCCCCGCGCGGGACCACGGCGCGCAACTCGAGAGGCCACCATCATGAACATCCGCGAGTGGGCGGCGTACGCCGTCGATGCAGTCGCCGCCTGGCAGGCGAATTGGGGCGACTACCAGCCCCACCCGTCGCTCGCGGTCGATCCGGACGCGCTCGCGCGCGGCCTGGCCGAGCTGAGCGAGCGCCTCACCGGCAATTACCCGTTCTTTCATCCGCGTTACGCCGGACAAATGATCAAGCCGCCGCACCCGGTGGCGGTGGTCGGCTATCTCGCGGCCATGCTGATCAACCCCAACAACCACGCCCTCGACGGCGGGCCGCCGACCGCGGTGATGGAGCGGGAGGCCGTCGACGCGCTGGCGCGGATGCTCGGCTTCGAGGTGCACCTCGGCCACCTGACTTCGAGCGGGACGATCGCCAACCTCGAGGCGCTGTTCGTCGCGCGCGAGACCCATCCGGGCCGCGCGATCGCCATCGGCGCGGACAGCCACTACACCCACGCGCGCATGAGCCACCTGCTCGGCGTGCCGACCCGCTCCGTGCCCGCCGACGCCCGCGGCCGCATGGACCTCGACGCGCTCGCGGAGCTGCTCGCCGGCGGCGAGGTCGGCACCGTGGTCGCGACCCTCGGCACCACCTCGCTCGGCGCGATCGACCCGCTCGACGCGATCCTCCCGCTGGCGCGCTCGCACGGCGCGAGGGTCCACGTGGACGCGGCCTACGGGGGCTTCTACGCCTTGCTCGCGGGGGCCGGCCCCGACGGCCTCGACCCCGCGCCCTGGCGCGCGCTCGCCGAATGCGACTCGGTGGCGATCGACCCGCACAAGCACGGTCTGCAGCCGTACGGCTGCGGCGCGGTGTTGTTCCGCGATCCGGCGGTCGGCCGCTTCTACCGTCACGACTCGCCGTACACCTACTTCACCTCCGGCGAGCTCCACCTCGGCGAGATCAGCCTCGAGTGCTCGCGAGCGGGCGCCGCCGCGGCCGCGCTGTGGCTGACGCAGCGGCTGCTGCCGCTGACGGTGGACGGCCTCGGCGCCGTGCTCGCGGCCAACCTCCGGGCCGCCCGCGCCTGGGCGCGCCGGATCGAGACGACCGGGGCGCTGACCCTGTACCAGCCGCCGCAGCTCGACATCGTCACCTGCTACCCGACGCTGGACCGCCCGGCGATGACGGCGATCGACGCGGCGAGCGCCGCGATCCTGCACGCCGGCATGAGCGAGGCCGATCCGGTGTTCCTGTCGACGCTGCGGGCGACGCGTGCGGCGCTCCGGCAGCGGCACCCGTCGGTGATCGACGACGCGGCGAGCGCACGGATCCTCCGCAGCGCGCTGATGAAGCCCGAGAGCGAGACCTGGGTGACCTGGTTGCACGACCGGGTCGCAGGACTGGCCGCGCAGGCCCGGGCAGGCGCCCTCCCGCGCCCACGGCCGTGACGCCGCGGCGCGACGCGTGGAACCACCGCTCCGCTCATCCGCCCGGCGTGACGTAGAAGAACCCGATGCACATCTCGTCGTCGGTCCCGAAGCCCCACTTCGTCGGGGTGTCGCGGCTCGTGGTGTCGTACGTGCAGGTGAGGTGCAGGGCGTCGCCCGCGCGGAGGTGCAGCGGTTGCTCGTAGAAGGCGAACAGCTGCCAGTGGAACTGGTAGCGGTCGACCTGGGCGACGCACGATTCGCCGCCGGCGTGGTTCGCGGTCACGCGCAGCTGCCTGCCGAGGTTGTGCATGTGCGGCCACACGCCCCACAGCGTGTAGTCGGACTCCATCGGCTCCGTCGCCGACACGGTCACCGCGGGCAGGCCGGGCGGGAGCTCGAACTTCGTGTTGATGACGCGTTGCACGAACGCCTCGCGCGCGACCATCGGCTCGAGCTTCAGATCGACGGCGGTGCGGTCGGGCGCGGCGCCGTTCTGCCAGTTGTAGTGCAGCTGCAGCACGGCCTTGCGCCCGGCGCGGATCCGCAGCCCCGTGCCCGCGGGCAACACCCCGCCCCTGTCGCTCGGGCCGGAGCCCACCAGCCAGCGCGACGGCACCTGCGCCTCTCCGAAGCACGTGTAGCCGGGGCCCGCGTCGGCCGCGTCGAGGGCCGCGGCGTCCTGCTCGTCCTTCGCGGAGTCGAGCGCGTAGAGGGTCAGGTGATGGACCACGTCGGGCCGGCCGAGGCGCACCTCGAAGGCGGTGACGAACGCGTCCTCGTCGAGGTGGGGCTCGAGGATGAAGCAGCGGTAGTCGTCGACGATCGGCTCGATCGGGGCGTAGGGCACCGGCATCTCGAGCGTCAGGTCGACGCGATCGAGCCGCCACGCGGGCGGGCTCTCGAGGGTCTCGTGGGCGGGGTCCCCGGCGGGCGCGCCGGCCTGCGCCCACGCCGTGAGCGTCGCGATGTCGCTCTCGGCGAGCCACGGCGCGTCGACGTAGGTGTTGCAGGCGCCGCTGTTGTCGAGGTTGTAGGGCGGCATCGTGCGCAGGGCGGCGGACCTGGCGACCAGCGCCGCGAACGGCGCGGCCTCCTCGTATGTACCGAGGCTGAACGGCGCGATCCCCCCCGAGCGATGACACTCCGTGCACATGCTCGCGAGCAGCGGCGCGACGTCGCGGTAGTACGTCGGCCCCGCGGCGAACGCACCGGACGACGACGCCTCGGATGACGCCTCGAACAGCGCGGACGACGAGGTGTCGGACGATGCGTGGGTGGACGTCTCGGAGGGCGCTTCGGACGGCGCGCCGGCGCAGCCACCGACGCATCTCAATGCGACGTGGCCTGCCACGATTGCGATGGGGAGTCGTTGCATGCACGCAGGGGAGCTCGAGTCGGTGCGCCAGCCAGGTGTGTCGATCCCGCCAGAGGGCCCGCGTCCGCCGGATGCAGGCGGCGGAGCGCCTGGAGCGACCGCGACGCCCGACGCGGAGCGTCCGCCGGAGGCGAGGCGCGCGGCGTTCGGTGAGTCATTCACACGGACTCGCCGACACGTGCAGGCTTGTCGCCTCGACGCCGACCCGCGAGCACGACGAGCGCGGGACGTGCAGACATACAGGCGCTCACTCGCTGCATGCATCACCCTCCGTCTCACGAATCGCCGGCGAGCAGGACCGGCGCCGCGATCACAACGCGACGAAGTTCCAGTCACATGTCTCGAGGACCAGGTCGATGAAGGCCCGGACCTTGGCCGGGACGAGGCGGGCGCCCGGGTAGACGAGGTGGATCGGCTGCGGCGGCGGCTCGAACTCGGCGAGCACGACGGTGAGGCGGCCGGCGCGGACGGCGTCGGCGACCTGGTAGGCGAGCGCCATCGTGAGGCCGCCGCCGCGCTCGGCGTGGCCGATCGCCGCGTCGGCGCTGTTGGTCGCCAGCACCGGGCGCAGCGCCAGCGCCAGCGGGCGACCGTCGACGACGAAGCGCCACTCGGGGGTGGGGTGCAGGCCGGTGAACTGGATGACGGCGTGGTCGGCGAGCTGGTCCGGCGTCCGCGGCGGCGGCCGGCGGGCGAGGTAGGACGGCGCCGCGACGACGACCCGGCGGGTCGCGCCGACGCGACGCGCGTGCAGGCTCGAGTCGGACAGCTCGCTGATCCGCACGGCCACGTCGATGCCGTCCTCGACGAGGTTGACGATCCGATCGGAGAGCGTGAGCTCGGCGACCACGCCCGGATGGCGCGCGAGGTAGTCCGAGAGCACCGGCGCCACCGCGAGCCGGCCGAACAGGTTGGACGCGGCGACCACGAGGCGACCGGTGGGCTCGCGGTGTTCGGCCTGGGCGGCGGCCTCGGCCTCGTCGAGGTCGTTCAAGATCCGCCGCGCCCGCTCGAGGTAGCGGGCTCCCGCGTCGGTGAGGCTGACCGAGCGGGTCGTGCGCTGCAGCAGCCGCGTCGTCAGCCGCTCCTCGAGCCCGGCCACCAGGCGCGTGACCGCCGAGGGCGAGAGCCCCAGCTTCCGGGCCGCAGGCGCGAAGCCGCGCAGGTCGGCGACGGCGACGAAGGCGGCCATGGCTTCGAGTCGGTCCATGGACATTATTGCAGCACGCGCAATGGTGAAGTGTCAACGCGCACGATTGTTGCGGCGATCGGCGGGACGCATGCTCGTCCGCGGACGAACGCCATGTCTCGCAACCCCACGATCAAGCTCTACCGTCACCCGCTGTCCGGGCACTCGCACCGGGTCCAGCTGTTCCTGTCGCTGCTCGGCCTCCCGGTCGAGCTCGTCGACGTCGACCTGCGGAGCGGGGCGCACAGGCAGCCGCAGTTCCTCGCGCTCAACCCGTTCGGCCAGGTGCCGGTGCTCGACGACGGCGGGACGATCGTCGCCGACTCGAACGCGATCCTGGTGTACCTCGCGCGCAAGTACGGCGGCGAGGCGTGGCTGCCGACCGAGCCGTTCGGCGCGGCCGCGGTGCAGCGCTGGCTGTCCGTCGCGGCCGGGCCGCTCGCGTTCGGGCCGGCCGCGGCGCGCCTCGTCACCGTGTTCGCCGCCAGGTTCGACGCCGACGAGGTGATCGGCCGCGCCCACGCGCTGCTGCGGGTGATGGACGGCGAGCTGGCGCGGCGGCCGTTCCTCGCCGGCGAGCGCGCGACGATCGCCGACGTCGCCTGCTACGCGTACGTCGCCCACGCGCCCGAGGGCAACGTGTCGCTCGCGGAGTACGAGCACGTGCGCGCGTGGCTGGACCGCATCGCGGCGCTGCCCGGGTTCGTGCCGATGCAGGCGAGCGCGGTCGGGCTCGCGCACGCGTGACGGCCGGCGCTCTCGCCATTCGACACGACGACGGAGGACGAGCATGACGGAACCGCGACGACATCGCAGCCCGTGGCACGCGGGAGAGGTGCAGCTGCAGGCGCAGCTCGGCGTCGCCGAGCGCATGGCCGCGGTCGGCGCTCGCGTGATCCGGGATTTCATGCCGGACCAGCACCGGACCTTCTATGAACAATTGCCGCTCCTCGTGCTCGGCGCGGTCGACGAGGCCGGCGCGCCGTGGGCGACGCTGGTCGAGGGCGCGCCGGGGTTCGTGCGCTCGCCCGACCCGCGGACGCTGCGGATCGCAGCACTGCCCGGCCGCGGCGATCCGGCGTACGCCGGGATCGCCGTCGGTGCCGCGCTCGGCGCCCTCGGGATCGAGCTGCCGACGCGCCGGCGCAACCGCGCCAACGGCCGCGTGCACGCGCGCGACGGCGGCGGGTTCACGCTGGCGGTCGAGTGGGCGTTCGGCAATTGCCCGCAGTACATCCAGACGCGGACGCCGACGTCCGTCGCGAACGAGGTCACGCCGGTCGAGCGCATGGCCACGCTCGACGCCGACGCGCGTCGGGCGATCGCCACGGCCGACACCTTCTTCGTCGCCAGCTACGTCGACGAGGACGGCGACCCCGCGCGCCGCGGCGTCGACGTGTCGCACCGCGGCGGCCGCCCCGGCTTCGTGCGCGTCGACGGCGACACCCTGACGGTCCCCGACTTCGCCGGCAACCTGCAGTTCAACACGCTGGGGAACTTGCTCGTCAACCCGCGCGCGGGGCTCCTGTTCGTCGACTTCGAGCGCGGCGACCTGCTGCAGATCAGCGGCGCGACCGAGCTGGTGTTCGCAGGCGAGGAGCTGGCCGCGTTCGCCGGCGCCGAGCGGCTGTGGCGGGTGACGGCGCAGCAGGTGGTGCGCCGCCGCGGCGCGCTGCGGTCGCGCTGGCACTTCGAGCAATTCTCGCCGCGCTCGCTCGCGACCGGCTCGTGGGGATGAGCCGCAGCGTCGAGCACCGCTTCGTCAGCGAGACTTGCAGTCGCTCGCCCGCGACGCCCGCGACGGGCCCTTGACCCCGGCGCGGGGCGAGTGGTAGCTGCGGCCGATGAGCGAGATGTCGGTCGTCTTCGCCGGCGGCGGCTGCCGGACCTTCTGGGCGCTCGGGGCCCACGTCGCGCTCGCGGACCTCGCCACCACGGTCGAGGTCGCGGGCGTGTCTGCGGGGGCCGCCATGGCCCTGGCCGTGGCCACGGGCCAGGAGGACGCGCTCGTCGCCGCCTTCAGCGCGCGCACGGCCGTCAACCCGCGCAACGCCTACCCCGAGCGCCTGCTGTTCGGTCGCCCCGTCTTCCCGCAGGAGGCGATGTACCGCGCCACGCTGTTCGAGCTGCTCGACGACGCCAGGCTCGCGCGTCTCGCCGCCGGCCCGCGCGTCCGGATCCTCCAGGCCTACGTCGAGCCCGGTCGGCCGCTCATGTCGACCGTGGCGAGCGCCTGGTGGGCCTACAACGCGCGGCGCCGTCGCGGTCTGCTGCACGGCCCCGACGTGCCCCACCCGGGCATCGCCGCCGAGGTCGACACGGCGCAGGAGGCGACCAGCGTCGCCGCGCTGGCCGAGCAAGTCATGCGATCGTCGGCGAGCCCGCCGGTCACCCCGATCCAGCGCGTCTCGGGTCGCACGTACTTCGACGGCTGCCTCGTCGACGCCGCCCCCGTGCGCGCCCTCGGCGAGTCGGCCCGCGCCGGCAACGTGCTCGTGCTCCTGAATCGTCCGCACGCGCTGCCGACCCGCGTCGGCAACGTCTATTACTTCGCGCCCTCGGAGCCGGTGCCGATTCACAAGTGGGACTACACCAACCCCGTGCGCGTCCGCCGGGCCTTCGACATGGGCCGCCGCGACGGCGAGGCCGCCCGCGCCGTCATCGCGCGCTTCCTCGCCGGCGAGCGGCGAGCGGTCGAGTAACGACGACGCTCGTCGGCAGCCCCGCTCGCCCTGTTCAATCGTCCGGGTCGACGGTGCGGATGTCGGCCTCCAGGGTCCCGCCGGAGACCTCGGCGTAGCGCCGGCACACCTCGAGCGCCTCCTCCATCCCCGACAGCTCCAGCACCGCGAAGCCGCCGATCAGCTCCTTCGACTCGGCGAAGGGCCCGTCGATCGTCCGCATGTCGTTGTTGGTGAACACCAGGCGCTTGGCCCCGGCGCTCGGTCCGAGCCGGAGCGAGCGGACCAGCACGCCGGCCCTCGTCATCTCGGTCTTGAGGCGGGTGAGCTCGGCCTTCTGCTGCGGGCTGCGCCCGCCGGCCTCGGTCGCCCCGTCGGCCTTCTCGATGAGCAGGATCTGCAACGGCGGGTTCTCCGGCGCAGGCATCACGCCGAGGTCCCACGGCTCGTTGATCTTCCCGAGCTCGATCTCGCCGTCGCCGAGGATCTTGCCGTAGCGCTCGGCCCAGCCGATGGCCTCCTCGCGCGTGCGGACCTTGAGCAGGAGCATCGCCGCCGGCAGCTCGTGCTCGCCGCGGTAGGGGCCGTGCTTCACGGTGCAGCGCCCGTCGCGGAAGACCAGACGCGTGCGCGTCTTGCTGCCGCCCAGGCCGGCGCCGTCGAGGAGGCGCCCCGACCTGGCGAACTCGCCGATGAACTCGCCCATCTTGACCACGAGCTCCATCGGCGGCGGCAGGCCCGCCTCGGTGTGCGGGTCGTTCTTGTGCATCATCATGAAGCGCATGAGAAACTCCTGAATATCGTCGCGGAGAGGAAGATTGCACGCAGCCGTGAGCCGCGAGCGGTGTCGCGTCCGGGCCGGCACCCGCCGGCCCCTTCACCGACACGTCGAACGACGGCCGGCCCGAACGACACGACCCCGCGATCTTTTTTCAAGCACGCGGAACTCCTTGAGATTCTTCCTCCACCCGGCGCCGAGCGCGAACGTCGCGCGCGCTGGTTGCGAGGAGCTCACGCCGTCGTCGGCGAGGCCTGAGGGCCGGCCCGCAGCTCGGCGAGCATCTCCCCGCACACGACGATCCGCGGATCGCCGGGGTTGCAGGCCCAGTACCCGGAGATCGGCAGCGCAATCTTCACACCGGTGGGCACGTGCGTGAACACCGACCTCCGTCCGAACTCGATCTTCCACCCGGAAGGACTCGGCGGCGCGAAGTCGGCGACTGCCTCGAGCTCCTCGACCACACCCTCCTCCGCGCCGCTCGCCAGGTCCCAGATCCGCCAGCCCTCGCCCTTCACCCGCCGCGCGATCCGCCGGCCGTCCGCGGAGAAGCGCGGCTGCGGGTCCCAGTAGCCCCTGTTCGCCTTCTTGTTCGCCTGCCCGCACCGCCGCACCAGCTCGCCCTCGGCCGTGCGCACCTCGACGAGGCCGTCCTCCTGCACGGCGATCATGCGCCCGTCGGCGCTCATCGCCAGCGTCGAGCCCTCGGCCGTGAACTCCAGCGTCCGCACGCAGCGCCCATCCGGCAATGCGTGCACCGCGACCGTCTGCTCGCCTTTACACAGCACCGCGAGCCGCGAGCCCTCGCGGTCGTACGCCAGCGAATGCCATTGCGAGAGCGACGGCGCCTCCGCCAGCTCCACCGGCTCGCCGCTGCGCGTGCCCCACACCTGCAGCCCGCCGTGCGTGCAGATCAGATGACGTGTCCCGAAGTACACGGACGGCTCGGCCGGCCCGCCCTCGAGGTAATGGCCCATCTCCAGCACCAGCTTGGCCACCGGCCGCCCCGTGTGCCCGTCGAGCAGCTCGGCCCCGCGCAGCAATCGATCGCCGGTCGGGTCGAACCGCGACCCGAACCCCGGCTCCGGCGGCTCCGCGCCGCGGCGCAGCAGCGCGGCGAGCGACCACAATCGGACGCTCCCGTCGAAGGTCGCCACGTACTTCCCGCTCGGCGACACGCACATGTGCCGGGAGAACAGCGCGATCTGGCGCGCCCGCCCGCGGATCCACGCGATCGTCCCGCTGCGAAAGGTCGTCACCACCAGCGTGTCGCCTCCGCCTTCATAAACCTCGGACACCGGCGAATCGGTGTCGAGCTTGCGCACGACCGCGAGGGTCGCCGGGTCGACGATCCACACGAACCCGCCCGCGTACTCGTCCAGGCTGCCGGACACGATCAGGCGCGATCCGTCGGCCGAGAGCTTCGCGTCGGCGGAGGCCTCTTCCGGGCACGGCAACGCGATCCTCGGCGCGTCCGGCGAGCGGAGCAGGTACGAGGGCCCCCATCCGTCCTGCTCGATCCGCGGATAGGCCGGCGCAGACGCGCCCTCCTGCGGCTCCTTCTCGACGACCACCTCACCGCGCTTCCAATTCCAGCGCACGCGTTCTGCACGGCGCTGCTCCGGCGGCTGCACGCTCGGATGCAGCCGCAGCGCCGTCAACACGACCTCGTCCTCCGTTGCGAAGTGCGGCCGCGACAGCCCCGCGAACGACAGGCCCGGGCCGGCGGGCAGCTCGGCGATCAGCTCCTCGGGCACCGGCAGCGCCTGCAGCGGGCGGATCCACGGCCGCCCGCGCTCCTCGACCTCGCGCAGCCACGCGGCGTGGAGCGCAGCGCACGCCTCGTCGTCGAAGGTCCACGCCAGCAGCAGGCTCCCCAGCGAATCGGGGTACTCCGCGATCAGGCTGCGCTCGAGCTTCAGCCCGTGCCGCAGCCGCGAGCGCACCGCCCTGGCGGGCACGCGTCTCAGCCAGGATTCGAGGGAGCCGGCGGCGAGGGCCGACTCGAGCGCTGCGATCGAGGCGAAGGGCATGGGCCGCCTGTATCGCACGAGCCCGGGGGTCCGCGGCATCGGGGAACTCGCGGGATCGTATCGCGGCCGACGTCGGTCCGCCGCCTCGCGAATTCGTGCCCGGCTCGCCATCGCCCTCGGCGGCGCTCGTCGGGCCCACGAGCTGTCCCCGAGACCATCTCGCCGCCGGCGAGCGCGAGCTCGACGTGCGCTTCAACGCCCGGCTCCGCCCCGCCCGCGAACCCCCTGTGACGCGGCTACGCGCCCGGGCGCCGGCGCCGACGCCCGAGCGCCAGCACCAGCGCCGCCAGCCATCCGCCCGCGCCGCCCGTCGACCGGCACCCGCACCCCTCGCCGTCCTGCGACTGCCCGGTCGTGGTCGCGCTGCCCGGGCCCGCGTCCGTGCTCGCCTCCGCGTCGGTCGTCGCCGCCTCGCCCGAGGTCGTGACGCCGCTCGTCGGCGCATCCTCGGTCGGCTGGGCGGTCGTCGTGTCCCCGTTCCCCGTGGTCGTCGTCTCGCCCGTCGTCGAGCTGCTCGTCCCCGGATCCGCGGTCGTCGTCGTCTCGTCCGCCGTCGTCGAATCGGCGCCCATCGTTGTCGAATCGCTCTCGGTCGTCGAGCTCGTGCCGTCGGTGCTCGTATCGGTGTCCGTGCCGCTGTCGCTGTCCGTATCGCTGTCGCTGTCCGTATCGCTGTCCGTATCCGTGTCGGTCCCCGCGGCCGCGCAGCTCATGCTCGGCCCCGACACCGGCTGCGCCGCGCAGCTGTCGGCCCAGCTCGCCGCCGCCTGCATGTCGAGCGGGAACTCGGTGCAATTCGGCCCGGGCGCCCACGTCCCGTCGGCCTCGTGGCACGGCGTCAGGTCGAAGCCGGAGGCCGACTCGAACCACTGCATCTCGTTCCAGACCCCCGTGTGCACCACCCCGTACAGGCACCACGGCGGCTCGGCGGGCGCGTCCGGGTGGATCCGCGACGCCGCGCTCAGCACCCGCCACGAGCCGTCGGCCAGCTGCAAGTACGCCGGCCCGCCCGAATCGCCGGAGCACGCCGACGCGTTCATCCCGAGCAAGAACAGCTGGTCCAGGTCGTCGACCTTCTCCAGCATTTGCGTCGTGAACCGCTTCGTGCCGGTGCCGAACGTCTCGAAGCTGTCGCCGGAGGGCACGATCTCGTCGGCCCCGAAGCCGACGATCCGCACCGTCGCTCCGGGCGTCAGCTGATCGACCTCGCAGCCCATGATCGGCGGCGTCGGCGTCACCGACGTCACCGGCTGGTCGAGCACGCAATACGCCAGATCGTGCGC
>NZ_JAIRAU010000016.1 GCF_020073745.1 Nannocystis pusilla | reverse complement strand
TTGCGCAGGAACGCGTCGAGCTTGGCGCCGAGGTCGGGCGGGAGGTCGTCGGGCATGCCGGGGCGACGGTAGCACGGCAGGTGACGGGCACGGCGCGTTCGTCCGCGCGCCCGCCGGCGCGGACGCGCTCGCGCGCGGCCTCGATGACGTCGACGGAGCAGATGACCGATCGGACATGTCCTGGTGAGCGCGCTTCACCGGGCCCGCGCCGGCGACGATGCTGCTCGCGCCCGAGAGCCGGCCGAACGGGGCCCTGTCTCACCGGACAGGTCCGGCCCGAGGCGGCCGAGGACGCGCGCGCAGGCCGCGGGCATCGGACGCGCGGAGGCTCACACGAGGCGCCGGCGCGCGGGCAATTTTCCCGGCGGCTCCGACGACTCCACCGCCATCATGCAGCTCAAGCACTCCGCCCTCACTGTCACGTTGTTGCTCCTCGGCGCCTGCCCGGCGGGCGGCGGGACCACCGACGGCGACCCGGACGCCGCCACGACCTCGACGTCTGCGGCGACCGCCGAGACGCCGACGACGGACGCCGAGACCACCACCGCGACCACGGGCGACGACGAAGCCACGACGACGGAGGGCGCCACCACCAGCGACGATCCCACGATCGGCGATCCCGGCGATGCCGACCTCTACGAGGCCTGCACGGCGACCTGCGAGCGCCAGGTCGAGTGTGGGACCACGACCGAGCTCATGCCCTGCATCGTCGGGTGCGCCCTGCAGTTCAACCAGGTGGCGGAGGAGTGCCTCCCCGTGACCCTCGACTTCCTGCTCTGCCTGTCGCAGGCGAGCTGCTCCGATCTGGAGGGCGAGGTCAGCGAGGGCCCGTGCGCGGACGTGTTCGGGAGTTTCCTCGTGTGCGCCGACACCGGCCCCGTCGGCTGCGAGCAGTCGCTGAGCGAGGGGGAGGAGTGCGGGTTGACGAACGAGTGCCCCGGCGAACCGACGCAGGAGCTGGTGTGCGACGCCGACACCTGCACCTGCTTCGAGGACGGGATGGAGGTGGCGTCCTGCCCCGCGGAAGGCGTGTGCCAGCAAGGCGACGCGATCTTCGACAAGTTCGCCGATTGCTGTGACTCGTTCTGAGCCTTCGCTTTCTGCGGGACGACGCGAATGCCCCGATGTGCCGGCCGTGATTCAGGGCACGGCGGGTCGGGCGCTGCCGGAACTGCCCGCGAGAAGGCACACGGAGGCCTCGCCGGCGCGTGCCGGCGAGGACGCGACGTCCCTCGACGCGGACGAGGTGAGACGATTCTGCGGATGTGTGCAGGTTCGTGGTGTCGGGATTGCCCCGATACAATGCGATGACCGCGATGGAAGCCCACAGCGCCGCGAGAGCTGGCGTCAGAACCCAGCGAGGGGCCGTTCGGGAGGCCTCGCCGGCGTAATTCAGGCAAGGCGCCACGCGGCCGAATCGTGCGGCGCCGGGCCCGCTCTGGCGGCTTCATCGGCGCTCCGGCGCTGGCCCCTCCGCGGCGTGGCGATGCTGTGACCCATTCCTCGATTCCGCCGCGGCGGCCGCCGCGGCGCTGAAATCGCCGTTCTCATCGGGTGTGGCCAATTGTCGGATCTGCCACCCGGGGAAGCGATGATTGGTGCTGATATTCGTCAGAGGCCGGCAGAGTCGGCGTTCTGGACGGGTCCGGGCCGACGCCGGCGGGTCGGTGGGATACTGTGCGGGCGGTGTGGTCGAGGCGTCGTCGCCTCGTTGCCCCTGCTGTGAATCCTCGCAGACTAGCCCCGACGACGCCGTCCGGCCTATGCGACGGGGCGCCGCTCTGAAAGGGCAGAGAACACCATGCTATTCAACCAGACGAGTCTCCTCCTCGGGTCGTTGACCCTCGCTTTCGCTATCCCCTGGGTCGAGCCGACCTGCGACTGGCAGCCGCACGATCCCAAGGAGTGCTATAAAGATTCGGACTGCAAATATGACGAGGAGTGCGTCCGCGGCGAGTGCGTGCAGGCCGAGGCGAACGAGTGCGAATTCGACTTCCACTGTGACCCGCACGAGACGTGCGAGAACCATGAGTGCGTGGCGGTGGAGGAGGACGAGTGCTGGTCGGACGCGGACTGCCGCCCGGGCGCGAAGTGCAAGGACAATGAGTGCGTGGCGGTCGAGGAGGACAAGTGCTGGTCGGACGCGGACTGCGACGCGGGCGAGAAGTGCAAGGACTCCAGGTGCGTGGCGGTGGCGGAGGACAAGTGCTGGTCGGACGAGGACTGCGACGCCGACGAGACATGCAAGGACTACAAGTGCGTGAAGACGTGCTGGTCGGACGCGGACTGCGGCGCGGACGAGGAGTGCAAGGACGGGGTGTGCACGGAGGACTGCTAGGCGGCGTCCGGATGCGATGACCTCCTGCTCCGACGAGGGCCGCGGCGAGCGGCCCGGACGCTGCGGAGCGTCGGTTCATCGCTGTCCGCTCGCGAGCCGACGCGGCCTCGCGTCGGCGGGCCGGGCGAGCGCGGGCACGAACGAGGCGCACGAGGCGGCCGGCGAATCGGGGCCGCGTGCGCCGCGATGCGAGGGCGCGTGCGCGCCGAGTGGTAGCTACGCCTTCTGCTGGCGCTCGAGCTCGGCGCGCAGCGCCTCCTCCCTGGCGCGCAGCTCGGGGGTGAACTCCGCGCCGAAGTCCTCGGCCTCGAAGATCGGGCGCAGCTCGAGCTCGGACTCCTCGCCCGGCATCGGATCGGGGCAACGGCGCGCCCACTCGACCGCCTCGTCCATCGACCGGACCTGCCAGATCCAGTAGCCGGCGATGAGCTCCTTCGTCTCGGCGAACGGGCCGTCGACGACGTTGCGCTTGCCCGCGGAGAACTGGATCCGCTTGCCCCTGACGCTCGGGTGGAGGCCGTCGCCGGCGAGCATGATGCCGGCCTTGACGAGCTCCTCGTTGAACCTGCCCATCTCGGCGAGCATGTTCTCGCTCGGCATGACGCCCGCTTCGCTGTTCTTCGTGGCCTTCACGATCACCATGACCTTCATCGTCGTGTCCTTTCGCTGCGGCGTCCCGGACGCCGGTGGGTTGTTCACACAGGCGTCGAAGGACGTGCGGCGAAATCGACACGGCCCCGAAAAAAATCTTCGCGGTCCCGGTCGAACGATGAAAGATGAGTGAAAACGTGGGTTTGTGTGGCGAGGCCGGCGCCCGGGCGCGCCCCGAAGCTCAGGGCCCCTGATGCGGTGGCAGGGCTCCGCGATCGATCGGCGGCTCGTCCGGGATCTCGTAGTCGCGCTCCGGCAGGCGCTCGGCCGTCAGGCCCAGCAGCAGCACCGCGACGCCGGCGAGCACGAACACGGCGCGGGCCCGGGGCCACTCCGCGAAGCCGGCGAGCCAGGGGAGCGCGACGAGCAGCGGCGCCAGCACCATCTCGATGACCCCGTGGGCCCTGAAGCGGATCGCGCTGGAGATGCCGAACGAATAACGCGTGAGCATCGACAATACCCACAGCACGAGCATGACCGCGTAACACGCGAGCACGGCAACGCGGGGCGTTCCGGCGGGGAACATGGCGGGGGCCATGGCCAGCACGCAGATGAGCACGCTGTCGAGGGCGCCGTGAGCGTCCGGCGACAGCGTGCCGGTGTCAGGAGAGCGTCGCATGCGACCCAGACTAGCGCGCGAGCCGGTCGACGCTAATCGTGGCGGTCGTGCGGCCTGGCCGGGCGCCGGGTCGCTGCTGCTCGCTCGCGGCGAGCTCGACGAATGACGCGGGCGAGCGGATGCCCGCCGACGGCCGCGAGCGCCGGCACGACATTCGCGGGCGACGCCGGCCGGCCGGTCCGGCTCCGTCGAGCGACCGCTTCCGTCGCACGCGCCCCGCGAGGCTCACGCCATGGCGAGCAGCTCGAGCGCGGCCTCGCGGACGTCGTCCACGGGGACTGACGAGACCAGGCTCAGGGAGTGCTCGCATCGGCCCGCGAGGAGGCAGGCCCCGCACTCGGGGCAGTGGGTCTGCCAGGAGGTGAAGGGGCGGTGGCGCAATCGCGTGAGCGGCGACGAGGTGAACAGATTGAAGCACCAGTAAATGCCGACGGTGCGCGCCCCGACCGCGGCCGCGAGGTGCAGCGGGCCCGAATCGTTGGACACGACCACGCCGGCTCGTTGCAGCAGGCCCGCCAACCCGCCGAGCGTGAGCCGGTCGCAGAGGTCGAGCCCAGGGGTGTGCATGCCGCCGAGGATCGCGTCGACGATCGGGCGCTCGCCGCCGGAGCCGAGCACGCCCACCTGGACTCCGGCGGCCGCGAGGGCGTCGGCCACGGCCACGAAGCCGGCGACCGGCCAGCGCCGCCGCGGGTCGCCCGCGCCGGGGTGGAGCAGGGCGAGCGGCCGCTCGCTCGGCGGCACGACCGTGGCCGCCTCTTCACGATCGCCGTCCGTGACCGCCAGCCGCGGCTCGAGATCCACCGGGCACGCGCCGACCAGCGTGACGACCTCGAGGTAGCGGACGCTCTCCGGCTGAAAGTAGACGTAGGGCACCCAGCGGTCGAGCGGCTCGGCGTCCGGCGACTTCAGACCGATGGCGAGCCGCGCGCCGAGGCGACGGACGAACGGGTTGGAGTGGCGGCCGCCGCCGTGCAGCTGGATCGCGAGGTCGAAGCGCTCCTCTCGCATCGCGGCGAAGAATCGGTTCAGCTCGACGGGGTCGTCGTCGTCGGTCTCGGAGCCGTTCACGCCGCGACTTCTGGGGACGACGATCACGCGATCCACGGGGCCGGGCCGATCGCGGAGGAATCGAGCATGCCAGGCGCGGGCGAGGAGCACGAGCTCGGCGCGCGGATAGGCCGCTCGCAGCGCCTGGAGGGCCGGCAGGACGAAGACCAGGTCGCCGATCGCGTTGGCCCGCAGCACCGCGATCTTGCGGACCTCCGGGAGGACTCGGCGAGGCTCGGCACGGACCGCCTCCGCCGGGGTGAGCCGCGTCGGGGGATGGGGAGCGTTCATGGGGCGGCTGCTCCGTGGCGCGAGCGGGCCGGGAAGGCAAGCGAGCGCGGTCACCACGGCGCGACGCTGCCTCTGCGGGCCAGTCGTCCGCTCGAACCCGGGTTCGGGCGGCCGGCGCGAGCCTGGAAGATGCCCTGGCGCTGCCGGGTCGACCGATCGACGAGCGCTGCGGCCACGAGAGCCCAGGGCGCGTCAGTCTCGGCGACGATGTCCGCGAGGGTGCTCTCGCGCCGTCTCGATCTGCGAGGTGCGCAGATATGCTCGTCGACATCAACGCATTTTGATGCGATCGCGGCCGCGCCCCGTGGTGCGATGATTTCGCGCATTGCGACGGGCCGCGACCGACGCACCGCCGTGATTGCGTGCAGCGGCGCCTCCGCAAGTCGTGGATCGCGGGCCGGGGCGGCCCCTGGGGCACTTCGCCGGGGAAGCGACGGCCTCGAGGTTGCGGCGCCGATCGTCGGTGTTACGGATCGACCGCTCCGCGCGAAATGTAAGTCGAGCCGTGGGCGACGCAGACACCACGGGTGAAAGAGAGGCAGCATGGGCTTCAATCCGCTCACCGAGCAAGGCATCCCACTGGGCAAGCAGATCCGCAATTGGAGGGAGCTCAACATCCAGCCGTTCGACAAGCGGGACGTGCACCCGTACACGCGGGCCCGCGTGATCGTGATGAACGGGATCGAGGTCGAGTCCATCCTCTCGTCGCACCAGTTCGCGCGGCACACCGACGACTGGGAGGTCAAGACCCGCCTGGCGCTGATGCGCCGCGCCGACCAGCAGCAGCAGAAGGTCGTGAACTGGCTGCTCCCCGGCGATCAATCGGTGCTGGAGACCACGCTGGCGTACGAGCAGGTCGCCATCGATCTCACGGCCTGGCTGGCGCGCACCGAGCCCGACCCGTATCTGAAGCAGGTGCTCGACTTCGGCCTGCTCGAGGACTTCGACCACCTCTACCGCTACGCCAACCTGATCGACCTGATCGAGGGGCCGCACCGGGTGACGGAGATCGTCGGCGACCTCACCGAGGTCATGCCCGGGCGGCCGACGATCGTCGAGCACCGCCACCCGTACGACGAGGTGCGGCGGCACTTCGACAGCCACACGGTCGACCCGCTGTCGCGCATGCACGCGATGACGATCGTGGCGGCCGAGCAGCAGACGATGAACTTTTACATGAACGTGGGGCCGATGTACGTGCCCCGGCTGGCGCGCGGGCTGTACCTCGAGATCGCCGAGATCGAGGAGCAGCACGTGACGCAGTACGAGTCGCTGCTCGACCCGCTCGACTCGTGGTTCCAGCGCGAGCTGTTCCACCACTACAACGAATGTTACCTGTACTGGTCGTTCATGCAGGACGAGGTCGACCCGCGGATCCGCGACCTGTGGGAGCTGCACCTGATGATGGAGATCGAGCACGTCCGTGTGGCGGGCGAGCTGCTGAAGCGCCACGAGGGCGTCGATCCGCAGCAGCTCCTGCCGGCGGAGATGCCGGAGCCGACGCGGTTCCAGGACAACAAGCACTACATCCGCGAGGTGCTGGCGGCGCAGATCGACCTCACGGCCCGGGGGACCGAGTTCGTGCCGGTCCAGTCGCTGCCCCCGGACGCGCGCTACTTCAAGTACCAGAAAGCGGTGAACGAGGGTGTCGCGGTACCGAGCGAGAAGGTCATCGAGGAGCACGTCAAGCAGTTCGGCCACGACTTCCGCGCGACCACCGAGGGCCCGCACCCCGTGGAGTCGCTGCGCTCGCGACCCGAGGCCGACGATACCGAGGAGTGAGGAGAAGATCATGGCAACGTTGATCGTGACGAAAGACAGCGGCGGCGCCGGCCGAAGCGAAAGTATGACCGTCGTACCACCGGGGAGCGAGGTGCCGCTCCCCGCGTTGCAGGCGCTCGGCGACCTCGCGGGCCTGAAGGGCGTCGTCGTCGCCGACCTCATCAGCGCCCAGGCGATGCACGCCCGCGTGTCGGCGCGCTTCGCCTGTAGCGCGGCGGAGAAGAGCAAGGTCGGCGAGCTGCGCAAGGTCCATCAGGCGCTTATCAACATCTATACGTCGCACGTCGCCGCGCTCGAGTCGCTGTTCGACGAGCTCGAGCTCCCGCGCGGCTACGTCAGCCCGGGCGGGCGCGTCGCGGCCTTCCTCGCCCAGTCGCTCGGGCAGGCGCCGTTGCTCGCCGGCTCGGTGACGCCGGAGTGGACGGAGCTGACGCTCCTCGAGGTCGCGCTCGCGCTGGCCGAACGGTCGCTCGCCGACGCGCTCGCGCTGGCGGCGATCGCCGCGTCGGCGCAGACGTCGAGCACGCGCTCGGCGCTCGACAAGGCCGTGACGGCGCTGGCCGCCGGCAAGGCGACGCTCGAGGGGCTCCGCGAGCTGCGGGCGCATTGCCTGGCCGCGGTCGCCAAGTCCAAGGGGACGTAGGCGGCGCGCGGGGCCGCGGTGTGCATATTTGCAGCGCTCGACGGCGTGGCGTACGGCGAGTTTGGGATCGGTGTGTGAACATTCGGGCCGGCCCATGAATCGGCCGGGCTGCCATGCGCGGCGGCCGCGATCGGCGTCGTCGTGACGCGCGAGGCCGCGCGAAATGGCACATCTGGAGGCGCGAAATCGCGCTGGTTCCAGGCTCCGACAGCGCAAAACCGGCCGTCCAGGCCGTTCTGGATCTCTCCGGGACTAAGTCGCTTGACTTACTGAGTCGATCGACTTAGACCCTCCCGCGGAGGTCTTGATGAGCACCGAAAGCAGCGAGCAGGTCCTGGATTATCCATTCCGCGCCCCCGGTCCGTTGGAGCCGGCCGAGGAATGGGCCAAGTTGCGCGCGGGTTGTCCGGTCGCGCACATTCGTCTGCCCAGCGGCGACAGGGCGGTGCTGCTGACGCGCTACGCCGACGTCCGCCAGCTGCTCGCGGACCCGCGGTTCTCGCATCAGCTCGCGCAGGAAGGCGCGGCCCGGATCGCGACCAATGAGTCGGGCACGGTGTTCGAGAACGAGGCGGCGGCGTCGCTGGTCGACGGGCACCAGCGGTGGCGGCGTCTGCTGAACAAGTCGCTGATCGCCAAGCGGGTGTCGGCGATGCAGCCGCGGATCGAGGCGATGACCGAGCAGCTCATCGACGACATGACGCGGCAGGGCAGCCCCGCCGATCTGCTGGGCGCCGTCGGCTTCCCGTTGCCGGTGTGGGTGATCTGCGAATTGCTGGGGATGCCGGGGGTGGACCGCGACAAGCTGGCCTACTGGTCGAACACGATGCTCAGCGTGTCGCACTACACGCAGGCGGAGATCGACGCGGCGCAGGCGGAGTTCGCCCGCTACTTCATGGCGCACATCGCCGCCAAGCGCGCCGAGCCGGGCGACGATCTGCTGAGCGAGCTGATCCTGGCCGTCGACGAGGGGCAGCACCTGACCGAGCGCGAGCTGATGATGATCGGGCAGGGGGTCCTGGTGGCCGGGCACGAGACCACCTCGAACATGATCGGCAAGATGATGGCGATGCTGCTCGCCGACCGGGCCCGCTGGGAGCAGCTCGTCGCCGATCCGTCGCTCGTCCGCGTGGCCGTCGAGGAGGTGCTGCGCTTCGACGCGAACGCCGGCTTCGGCCTGCCGCGCTTCCTCTCGGAGGACGTCGAGGTCGGGGGGCAGACCCTGCCGCGCGGCACGACGGTGATCTGCAGCATGGCCGCGGCCAACCGCGACGACCAGGCGTACGAGCGGGCCGACGCGATGGATCTGCGCCGGTCGCCGAACCCGCACTTGACGTTCGGCGCCGGGCCGCACTCCTGCGTCGGTCAGGCCCTGGCGCGCACCGAGCTGCAGACGGTGCTGAGCGTGCTCCTGCGCCGGCTCCCCACCCTCGAGCTCGCGGTCCCCGCCGGGTCGCTGGCCCGGCGCGAGGGGCTGCTCGTCGGCGGACTCGAGGGCGTTCCTGTACGCTGGTGATGCATGGCCGGGACCAGGACGAGGCAAGCGCACGGGAACGAGACACGCGAGTTCATCCTCGCCACGGCCGAGCGGCTGTTCGCCGAGCACGGCGTGGCGGCGGTGTCGAACCGCCAGATCAGCGAGGCGGCCGGGCAGGCCAACAACTTCGCCGTCGGCTACCACTTCGGCACCAAGGCCGATCTCGTGCTCGCCATCGTCCGCCGGCACGCGCCGGCGCTCGAGCAGCGGCGGGCGGGCATGCTCGCCACGATCGCCGGCTCGACCGACCTGCGCGACTGGATCGCCTGCCTCGTCCGCCCGCCCACCGAGCACCTCGAGTCGCTCGGCAGCCCCAGCTGGTACGCGCGCTTCATCGCCCAGGCGACGACCGACCCGGCCCTGCGCAAGGTCGTGATCGACGAGACGGTCGCCTCGCCGTCGATGCAGGCGACCATCGCGGGGCTGACCCGGCTCATGCCGATCCTCCCCGCGGAGGTGCGTGAGGAGCGGAGCGACATGAGCCGGCAGCTCATCGTCCACGTGTGCGCCGAGCGCGAGCGGGCGCTGCACGAGGGCACGCCCACGCCGCGCGCGACGTGGAAGGCCGCCGAGATCGGACTGCTCGACGCCCTGTTGGGGCTGTGGCAGGCCCCCTTCACCTCGACGGATTGACCCGGATACGAATCGACGAAACGAGAGTGCAACGATGCGAGTGATTGTCGACACCGAGAAATGTTGCGGAGCAGGTCAGTGCGTGCTTGTCGCGCCGAAGGTGTTCGATCAGCGGGACGACGGCATCGTCGTCCTGCTCGACGCGGCGCCCGCGAGCGAGCTGCACGCGGCGGTCCGCGAGGCGGCGTGCGTGTGCCCGGGCGCGGCGATCCGGCTGGACGAGCAGGCGTGACGCGGCCATCGAGCGGCCTCGTGGTGAGGCGATCGTCGCCGGCGAGAGCTCTCGAGCCGGGACCACGGGTCGCGGGGGCGACGGATGCACCGTCGCCTCGCGCGGGGCCCGGGGTCACGGGGCGCACAGCAACGCGGAGATCTCCGACACCGGCTGCGCCCACAGCTTCTCGTAGCTGACGCTGAGCAGCTCGCGCGAGCGACGGCCGCGGCGGTAGGCCGCGCGCAGGCGGCCGAGGTAGGCCCCCAGGCCCTTGAAGCCCTTCTGCTGGAGCCGCCGCGGCAGCGAGAACGCGAGGATCAGCGCCGCCTGGCGGACCCCGAGGTTGCCGAGCACGAACGCCTGCAGCTCCATCTCGCCGGCCTCGTCGGTGCCGTAGCCGGTGAGGACGTGGAACAGGTCGTGCGTCTCGCGGTAGCGCTTGCTGAGGTAGTCGACGTCGGTCTCGACGGGGAAGGTGGTGGCGAACGGGGCGATGCCGTTGTCGCGGAAGTACCGCATGAACTCGTGGCCGAGCGTGCCCTCGGGCAGCCGGGCGAGGGCGTCGAGGTCGAGGTCGCAGCCCTGCAGGGTGGGGCGCTCGTCGAGCAGCCGGCGGCCCTCCGGGCTCTCGCGCCAGGTGCGGGCCAGCTTCGTGTAGGTCTCGCTGTCCATGCACGCGTTGACGAGCGGGCCGTAGTACGCGTTCGCCGGGTCGTCCTTCAACACGTTGAGCGCGCGCACCGCCAGGCGGACGCGGGTGACGAACGACGCGTTGGCCGGCAGGGTCGGGTACGTCGCGGGGTTCACGTCGGGGTTCACTGCGGGGTTCATCGGCTCTCCCTCCGGCGGCGCGAGGCTGCGGTCGCGCCGTCGCTCGAGTCTGTGCGAAACGGACACGGGTGTCCAGTTGAGCCGCGAGATCGGCGCGCGTGGCGGCGCGCGGCGCGGACCCGACGGGACTGCAGGTCGCGCGGAGACGAAACGGACAGAGACGTCCGTTTCTAGCGCGGCTCGATCCACGTGCTGCCGTGCCGGAGCGCGACGCCGAGGAGGAACGCGGCGAGCGTGGCCGCCGCACGCGAGGCGATCGCGGACGCGTGGAGGATCGAGCGCGGTCGCGGTGCCGACGAGGTCGTGGACTCGCCGAGGGTCACGGGCTCGCGGACGAGCGTCCGTCAGAGAAATCTCGCGGGGTCGCAATCCATTGCGCTGCGCGACGGCTCGACGCCCGGAAGACTGGGGCGGCCGGAGGCGTGCACCCGACTCGTACCTGCTCTCACCATCCTGTCGTCGTCGCAATTCGAGCGCCGCTCGGATAGGGTGGTCGTCATGAATGGTGCGTCGGACGAGGGGGCCGAGGAGCGCGAGCGGTTGAATGCGCTGTCCCGGCGGGTCGCCGAGCTCGAGGAGCAGGTCGCCGCGAGGGATCGGACCATCGAGCTGCTCCGCGCCAGGGACAGCCTCGAGGAGGAGCGCCAGCAGATGCTCGCCGCAGTCGAGAATTGCGCGGACTTCATCGGCATCTGCTCGCTCGACGGTCGCGCGATTTACTGCAACCCAGCCGGCCGCAGGTTGATCGGATATGACCTGGATGCGGACATGCGGGGATTCGATGTCTCGCAGGCGCTGACGCCCGAGGCCACCCGCTACTTCCTGCAACACATCGTCCCGGCGATCCAGGCGACCGGGCGCTGGGAGGGAGAGCTCGAGTTCAGGCACCTCGTGACGGGCGAGTCCTTCCCGACGCAATACAACGCGTTCATGGTCAAGGATCAGCAGACCGGGCAGCCGCTCGGCATCGGCGCGGTCACCCGTGACCTGCGGGCCGCGAGACGTGCCGAGGAGGAGCGGCGGCAGCTGCAGGACGAGGTGATTCGCACGCAAGCGGCCATGCTCGCGGACCTCTCGACGCCCCTCATCCCGATCAGCGACGATGTCGTGGTGATGCCGCTGATCGGGACGGTCGACGAGAACCGCGCGAACCAGGTGCTCGAGAGCTTGCTGGCAGGCGTGAGCGCCCGCGGCGCGAAGGTCGCGATCCTCGACATCACCGGCGTGGCCGCCGTCGACGCAGCGGTCGCCGAGGGGCTCCTGCGCGCCGCCAGGGCCGTGCGGCTGCTCGGCGCCGAGGTCGTGCTCACGGGGATACGCGCCGAGGTGGCCCAGGCGCTGGTGGGCCTCGGTGTGGACCTCGGCAACATCGTCACGCGCGGCACGCTGCAGAGCGGCATCGCCTTCGCGATGCGACGCGCGTAGCGGTCACGCGGTCCGCTGACCGCGAGGACGCGGCCGACGCCCGGGGCGGCGGTCAGGTTCGCCGTGCCGCTGGCCGGCGGATCGAGGAATTCGAACGGGCACCGGAGGCCGGCGCCCATGGCGAGAACGACCTCGCCGGATTGGTTGAAGGGGAGACCGTCGAGGCGCGACAGCGGGCCTCGCGGCGGGAGGGGCACGCGAGCGCGCTGTAAAGCGGTGGTTTACAGCGCCGCCAACACAAGATCGTTTCCGTGTACGCGCGCGACGGGCCATGTTCGAGGCGGGAGGAATCTTCGACATGGCTTTCAAGACATCTCATCACGAACGCGCGCTGGCGGCCGCCGCGGGGCTGGTCGGGCGGCCGCGGCTGCGCGCCGGCCTGGTGCTCACGCTGATCGCGGCCTGCGGGCCGGGGCCGAACGAGGGCGAGACGGACGCGCCGAGCGACGGCTCGACGGGATCGAGCGCGGCGGACACGACGGCGCCGGCGACCACGAGCTCGAGCGCGGGCGGCAGCGAGGGGCTGACCGGGACGGGCGCGGAGGAGGCGACGACGACGGCGACGACGAGCACGAGCGGCGAGGGGACGACGAGCAGCGGCGAGGCGACGCTGCTCACCGACGCGACGACGCTGGCGACGACGACCTCGAGCGCGAGCTCCACCACGGACGAGACCGACTCCGGCGCGACCACGGACGACGGCACGGGCAGCACCTCGACGGGGGAGCTCGGCGACTGCGTCGACTTGCGCACCGGCGAGATCGACTGGGTCTGCTGCGAGCGCCAGGAGTGGCTGCCGGCGCCGCAGTGCACGCCGTGGGGCCCGCCGGCGCCGCCGGCCGCGCTCGGCGAGCGCCTGCAGCGAGCCCGCGCGGCCCGCGGGAGGTGGGTATGAGCCTCGATCTGCGCGGGGCGGCGCGCCGCGCCGATCTCCGACTCGAGCGGGGCGCGCTCGACGAGCTCGACGAGCTCGATCGCGCGTCGGCGATCCTCACCTGGCGCGGGCGCATGCTCAACGAGCACGTGTCGGCGCGCGTGTTCACGGCGCTGGCGCGGCAGCTCGAGCGCGCCGGGGTGCGCGGCGATCGCCCGGCCCGGGTGGCGGCGATGGTCGCGGAGGAGTGGCTGCACGCCGACCGCTGCGCGGCGGTGGTCGAGGTGCTCGGCGGCTCGCCGGTGATCGAGCTGCCGGCGCTGCCGCCGGTGCCCGAGCACGAGGACGCCGACCCGCTCGAGGCGGTGCTGCGCAACGTGATCAGCGTGTCGTGCCTGAGCGAGACGGTGGCGGTGGCGCTGATCGACGCCGAGCGCCGGTCCGCCGGGCCGCCGGCGCTGCAGCGGCTGCTGGCGGAGATCCTCGCCGACGAGGTCGGGCACGCGCGGTTCGGCTGGCGGCTGCTCGAGGACCTGGCGCCGTCGCTGTCGCCGGCGCTGCGCGAGCGGCTCGCCGACTACCTGGTGATCGCGCTCGACGAGCTGGCGACGCACGAGCTGGCCCACCTGCCGGCGCGCCCGAGCCCGTCGCGCGCGGCCGAGGCGATCGGGGTGTGCGACGGCCTGGCGGCGCGGCGGCTGTTCTTCGCCACCGTGAACGAGGTGATCGTGCCGGGCCTGCAGGCGGCGGGGCTGCCGGCGCTGTCGGCCTGGCGCGCGGCTCAGGAGATCGGGGTCTGGGCCAGCTCGGCCGCGAGCGCGCGGTACACCGACTGACGCGGGTCGTGGTCGCGGTAGAGCAGGCGGAAGTAGTCGATGAGCGGCGCGACCGCGGGGAACAGCCGGCGCAGGCGACCGGCCCGCAGCTCGGCCTCGATCATGTAGATCGGCAGCACGGCGACGCCCTCGCCGGCGAGCACCTGGACCTTGACGGCGGCGCCGAGCCCGAGCCAGCGGTGGCCGCCGAACCGCGGCAGCGCCGGGGCCCCGGGCGCGCCGCGGAAGTAGGCGAACAGCGGGGTGCGGGCGTCGATGTCGAGCAGGACGTGGCGCGGCACGTCCTCGGGGCGCTCGAGCGGGATCCGCTGCAGCAGCTCGGGCGCGGCGACGAAGGCGTAGCGCTCCTCGTGCAGGCGCTCGGCGAGCAGCCGGTCGTCGTCGAGCTTGGCCGAGGTGACGGCGCAGTCGACCAGGCCGCCGCGCAGGCGGTCGACGATCTCCTGACCTGACCCGAAGAACAGGTGCATGGTGACCCGCGGCAGCGCGGCCGCCAGGCGCGGCAGCGTCGGCACGATCCACGACATGCCGAGCTCGAAGCGGGTGCCGAGGGTCAGCTCGATCGGCGGCGGGTCGTCCTCGCCGCGGACGACGCGGACGCACGCGGCCGCCTCGCCGAGGCAGGCGCGCGCGCGCGGCAGCAGCGACAGGCCGGCGTCGGTGAGCCGCACCGAGCGGGTGGTGCGGGCGAACAGGGTCGCGCCGAGCTGCTCCTCGAGCAGGCGGATCCGCTGGCCGACGGCCGCGGGGGTCAACGCGAGGGCGCGGGCAGCTGTCCTGAAGTTCAGGTGCTCGGCGGCGGCGACGAAGCAGCGCAGGCTGTCGATCGCGGGCAGGTCGCTGGCGGCGGGCGGAGCAGGGCGCGCCCGGATCACGCGTGGTCCTGCCGGTACGCCGCCAGCGCCGTCTCGTGCGCGCGCTGGAGCTGCGCCAGCCCCGGCTCGCGACCCTCGGGCACGGCCGCGGCCGCCAGCCACGCGTGCAGCGGATCGACGACGCCGGCCAGCGCGAGGGCCCGCCGCAGCAGGGCGACCCGCTCGGACAGCCACGGCTCGCGGATCGCCCGCGTGGCCTGCATGGTGTCGGCGCCGGGATCGACGACGGCGGTGCGCGGCGGCAGGGCGGCGAGGTCGAGCGCCGGATCGCCGAGGCGCAGCGTGTCCCAGCCGAGCACGTGGAAGGTGCCCCTGTCGGTCAGGCGCACGTGGCCGGGGTGGAGGTCGCCGTGGATCGGCAGATCGGCGGGCGCCGCGAAGGCCGTCGAGGCGCGCACGTGGGCGGTCATGCGATCGAGCTCGGCCGCGAGGTAGGCCAGCGTCGCGGTGTCGACGAACGGCGGGCAGGCGGCGCGCGCGGCCTTCAGCGTGGCCGTGGCGCGGGCGCACTGGCCGGCGAGGTAGGCGTCGCGGCAGGTCGGCGCCGGCCCGGGCAGCCGCGCCGCCAGCTCGCGGTCGGCGTGCAGGCGCCCGACCAACCGGCCGAGGGCCTGACCCAGATCTGGCACTCGGGACAGGTCGACGACGTGGCCGTCAGGGTGCTCGAACAAAAGCCCCGCGAACGGCGTGTCGACGATCTCGAGCCAGCCGCGGATCCGCGGCGCGTGGTAGCGGGCCGACAGCAGGGCGCCGAGGTCGAGCCAGCGGCGCAGGGCGGCGTGGCCCCCAGGGTGCTCGGCCAGCTGGAGGTAGTAGCGGGCGTGCGCGTCGGCGATCGAGAACGAGGTCGTGGCGGGATCGCCGGGCCCCGCGACGTGGCGCACCACCAGTGTCGCCGGGTCGAGCGCGAGTCCGGCCGCGAGCATGCGGATCTGGGACGTGACGCGCGGGATGAGCTCGGACAGGAGCATCGAGGCGGGACACTATACGCCCGCCCGGCTCCGGACAGGAGACAATCCCACGGATCGGGGCGCAGCGGCCGGGATCGCGCAGCCAGGGCCCGCCGCGCCGCGCGCGACCCCCCCGCGCGGGCGTGTTAGCCTGGCGACGATGTCCACGCCTCCCTCGTCGCAGCGGCTCGCCTCGGGCGTGGCCGCGGTCGCCGTCACGGTCGTGCTCGGCGGCGCTGCGCTCCTCGGCCTCGAGAGCTGCGCCCAGACCCCGCCGTCCAGGCCGATCCAGCAGACCGAGCCCAAGCCGGCGCAGCAGCCGATCACGGAGCCGAAGCCGGAGCCGAAGCCGGAGCCGAAGCCGGAGCCGACGCCGGAGCCGATCCCCGAGCCGGTGCCCGAGCACCCGCCGCCGGTGACCTGAGCCGGACGGCGCGCGCGGACATGTCCGGGCGGACATGCGCTCGAAGACATGCTTGTTTGAGCATGTCTTTGGGGATATGCCCGATCGGTCATGTCTGTTCGAAGGCGTTCGCGCGACCGGGGCGGCCTCGAGCGCGAGAGATCGCGTGTCGTCGTCGGGCCGGCGTGTTAGCGTGACGGGATGGCGACTCCACCGCGCTCCCCCGGATCCTCCCCGCGCCGCGCCCCCCTGAGGGCGGCGGCGTCGGTCCTGCTCCTGCTCACGGGCGGCGCCGTGGCGCTGACCGGCTGCACCGGCGGGGCCGCTGCGACCAAGCCGGGCGACAAGGAGACCGCGCCGAAGCAGCCGGAGGCGCCAGGCACGTACGCGCCGCCTCCGCCCGACGCGAAGCCCGACGCGAAGCCGCAGCCCGAGCCGCAGCCGCAGCCGCAGCCCGAGACCCGGCCGGAGCCGGAGCCGCGCCCGCTGCCGCCGCCGCCGACCTGACGCGGGGCCGCGAGGTGGAGACCGTGCGCGGGTCCGACGACGCGGTGCGATCGGTCGACTGGCTCCGCGGGCCGCGCTTCGACCTGTCGCTGATCGCCGGCGTGCTGGCGCTGGCGCTGGTGCTCGGCGGGGCGGCCTGCCTGTCGCCGGCGCTGTTCGCCGCGGTGATCGCCGTCGACTTCTGGCTGCTCGCGTATCCCCACGCGGCGTCGACGTTCACGCGGATCGCCTTCGACCGCCAGGGCGCGCGAGCCCACGCGTTCCTGCTGTTCGGCCTGCCGCCGCTGGTGTTCGCGGCCACGGCCGGGGCGGTGGCCCTCGGCGGCGTGCTGGCGGTCAACACCATCTATTTCTTCTGGCAATCGTGGCACTACACCCGCCAGAGCTACGGGATCGCGCGCGCCTACCACCGCAGCGCCGGCGTCGACCCGGCCGGCGATCGCCTCAGCGACGCGGTGGTGTTCGCGTGGCCGCTGTGGGGCCTGCTGCACCGCGCGCACCAGGGACCGGCGCTGTTCTACGGCGGGCCGTTGTGGCTGCCCCCGGCGCCGAAGCTGCTGGTGACGGCGGCCGGGGCGGTGGCCCTCGCGGCGCTGGCGGCGTGGACGCTGCGCCACCTGCGGTCGCTGCGATCGGGCCGACCGCGCAGCGCCGGGCAGGCGCTGTTCGTGCTGTCGCACGTGGTGATCACGGCGGTCAGCTACGTCGCGATCCCGGAGATCACGCTCGGCTGGCTGTTCATCAACATCTGGCACAACGCGCAGTACCTGCTGTTCGTGTGGGCGATGAACGTGCGCCGGTTCGAGCGCGGCGTCGACCCGCAGCGGCCGTTCGTGTCGCGTCTGTGCCAGCCGGACCAGGCGCTGCGCTACGCGCTGGTGTGCCTGGCGCTGGGCGCCGGGTTCTACTTCACGCTCGGCCAGGCGACCGGCCGCATGTCGTGGGACGTGCTGCCGTTCGTGCTGGTCTGCCATCAGACGGTGAACTTTCACCATTACATCGTCGACGCGGTGATCTGGCGCTCGCGCGGGCGCCGGGGCTGAGGCGGGCGGCGAGGGCGAGCCGGCGCGCGACCCGTGGCCGTGACAGAGGCGCTAGAGGCGTGCGAGGATGCTCGCATGCGCGCGAGCGGGCTGATACGCGGGGTGTTGTGCGGAGCGCTGGGGCTGGCGGGTTGCGGCGAGCCGAACCCCGGCGGCGCGACGGGCGAGACGGCGACGGGCACGAGCACGAGCACGAGCACAGGCACGAGCACGACGCCCGGGGCGACGACGGACGCGCCGACCACCACGACGCCGACGTCCGGCTCGGGCACCGGCGGGGAGACGACGTCGACGACCTCGACGTCGGAGGCGGCGACCAGCGAGGCGCTGACGTCGACGACCTCGACGTCGACGAGCTCGGCCGCGACGAGCTCGACGAGCTCGGACTCGACGACCACCGGCGACGGCGACACCGACACGACCGGCGGCGGATCGTTCGACGACGTGCTGACGCTGCAGCACGTGCAGGTCAAGGGCACGCACAACAGCTACCACCGCGAGCCGCTGATCGCGTTCGACGCCAGCCACGAGTACAGCCACGCGCCGCTCGACGTGCAGCTCGACGCGCAGGGCGTGCGGGCGTTCGAGCTCGACGTGCACAAGGGGTTGAGCGCGTTCGAGGTCTATCACATCTCGGTGATCGACTCGGTGACGACCTGCTCGACGCTGTCGGAGTGCCTGGGGGTGATCGGCGGGTGGTCGCTGGCGCACCCGCAGCACGTGCCGATCGTGGTGTGGATCGAGATCAAGGACTCGACCGGCGGGCTGCCGATCGGCGCCGGCGACCTCGACGCGATCGACGACGTGATCCGCGAGGCGCTGCCGCCCGAGCAGCTGTTCACGCCCGACGACCTGCGCGGCGCCCACGCGGACGTGCGCGCGGCGCTCGAGGCCGAGGGCTGGCCGACGCTGGCGCAGGTGCGAGGGCAGGTCCTGGTGGTGCTGCTCAACGTCGAGGACGGCCACGCCCAGGAGTACACCGACGGGTTCACGTCGCTGGACGGCCGGGCGATGTTCGCCCGCGCGACGCCGAACCAGTTCACGGCGGGGTGGGCGGCGATCGCCAAGCTCGGGATCGGCGAGGCCGAGGCGCTGGCGCAGGCGCACGCGGCGAGGATGCTGATCGCCACCAACGTGTGCGGCGCCGGCGACGACGACGGCGAATGCACGGAGCGGATGGCGGCCGCCAAGGCCGCGGGGATCCACATGCTCAAGGACGACTTCCCGGCGGCCGTCGACGGGATGACCTACTGGCTCGATTTCCCCGACGGCAACCCGGCCCGCTGCAACCCGGTCACGGCGCCGCCGGAGTGCACGAGCGTCGCGGTGGAGGACCTGTGACGCGGACGCGCCGGCGTGACGCCGCCTCTCGTGCTCGAAGAGACAGGCCCTGAAGGATAGGTTCGAAAGGACATGCTCGAACGAGCATGTATGCGCGGAAGGAGCCCGGCGCGGGGAGGCGAGCGATCAGGCCGCGGGCAGGGCGGCGAGCACCGCGGACGCGAAGCCGTCGAGGTCCCAGGCGGCGCGGTCGTGGGTCATGCCGAGGCGCACGATCACGGCGTCGCGCGACGGGACGATGAGGACCGCCTGGCCCTGGAAGCCGGCGGCCTGGTAGGCGTCGGCGGGCACGTGCGGCAGGCGGCGCTTGTCCGGGTCGGCGGGGTCGGGGGCGTTGGCCCAGAAGTGCGCCGCGTAGTCGCCGACGCCGGTCTTCGTCGGCGTGCGGCTGTACGCGACCCAGCCCTCGGGGAGGATCCGCGCGCCGTCCCACACGCCGTCGCGCAGGTACAGCAGGCCGAAGCGGGCCCAGTCGCGCGCGGTCGCGTGGACGAACGAGGAGCCGAGGAACGTGCCGCTGGCGTCGGTCTCGAACACGGCGGAGCGCATGCCGAGCGGCGCGAACAGGGCCTCGTGCGGGAAGCGATGGTAGGCCGCGAGCTCGGGGAACTGACGGCGCACGATCCAGCTGAGGATGTTGGTGGTGCCGCTCGAGTAGGAGAACACGGTGTCGGGGTCGTGCGCGAGCGGCCGCGCCAGGGCCACGTCGGCGGCGTCGTCGACCTCGAACAGCATGCGCGTGGCGTCGGCGAGCGGGCCGTAGCGCTCCTCGAACTCGAGGCCGCTGCTCATCCGCAGCAGCTGGTCGAGGGTGACCGCGCGGCGCGGGTCGCCGGCCCACCCGGGCACCGGCGCGGGCGCGTCGCGGGTCAGCAGGCCGCGGCCGACGAGGATCCCGACCAGCGCGTTCGTGACGCTCTTCGACATCGACCAGCCGAGGTGCCGGGTGTCGCGGTCGAAGCCGTCGGCGTAGCGCTCGGCGACGATCGCCCCGCCGTGGACGACGACGACGGCGCGGGTGCGGCGGAGCGAGTCGGGGTTCGGCTCGGCGAACGCGGCGGCGACGGCCGCGTCGAGCGCGGCGCGGTCGAGCCCGGGCGGATCGGCGGCCAGGCGCTCGCCCTCGCCGATCGGCCACGGGGCGTCGCTCGCGGGCGCGTGCGGGAGCGCGACGGTCTGGGCCTGCAGCGACTCCGGGGCGGCGCCGATCGCCAGCGCGCAGCCGAGGCCGTCGCGGTACACGGCCGTCCGCGCGGCCAGGCCGAACACGCTGGCGCGGACGCGTCGCTGCTCGCGGTCGACGGTGAACGACACGTACGATTGCGGCGCGAGGTCCTCGGCGCCGACGCGGCCCGGATCGCGGCCGGCCACGAACACGGCCGAGCAGGCGTTCTTGGCCACGTAGCCGGTCGCCGTCGGCAAGATCCACCCGGCGAGGAAGACGAGCGCGGCCAGCAGCGCGACGCCGAGGCCGGCGAGGAGCCGGCGAGGCCGGCGAGGAGGGGCGGGCTTGGGAGACACGCCGGGGCACTATACCGTCGTCCGCGGCGAGCGGGGCGGCGTGGCGCGGCGCGGTGCAGGCTGTCGGCCGCGAGAGGGTCCGGGGGACGACGGCCGGCTCCCGCCTCGTCGCGCGGGCGCTCGCTCGGCGCAATCGGTGCGAGGAATCGGTCGCGCGCCGACTCCTATGATTTCCGGGCGGGCTGGGTCCCGGCGACCTCGCAATGGGCACACCGCGGGCGCCGGAAATTCGGACGACCGTCCGGCGGAAAACCAGTGACTTCGGACATCTTCGTCCGCGCCGCATCGGCGCGAGCAGGCTGGCGCGGCGTGATAACGTGTGGACCCATGCGGCTGTTGTCTTGTGCGGGTCCTGTCCTGTCGTGCGCCTCGCTCCTCCTCCTCGCGTGCGGAGACGACGGCGGGAGCAGCAATACGGGGGCCACGGGGGTCACGGGCGCGACCTCGCTCCCGGCGACGGGGACGACCGGGACGTCGAGCGGCGGGCTGCCGACGAGCACGACGGGCGAGCCCCCCGGCGCGACGAGCAGCGACGACAGCACCGGCGCGCCGACGTCGAGCGGCGGGCCGCTGCTCGACGTCGGCACGCCCGACTTCGGCGGCGGCGAGGAGTGCTCGGCCGAGCTGCACACCGCCTGCGACGCGGTCGACGGCGACCCGTTGCAGGCGATCGGCCTCAACTGCCCGGGCGAGCTCGCGGTCACCGGCGGCTTCGACGGCAACGCCGCCGGGCTGCGGGTCATCTCGCAGTGGGGCCAGGCCGCCACGTTCACGCCGCGCGAGGGCAGCAGCTTCCTGGTGCTCAGCACCGGCGACCTGGCGGAGATGCACGACGTGCCGGCCGACAAGGGCGACGTCGCCTATCACTGCAACTCGTGGTTTTCGCCGGGCGACGGCATGGACACGACCAAGTTCCCGCCGCCGATCACCAAGCAGCCGGTGCAGGGCGATTGCCTGGCCGACCCGTCGCTGGTCGGCACCGGCGACTGCTCGAAGACGATCGAGAACCAGTTCGAGCAGAGCGGCTTCAAGTACGACTACCAGGAGCTGCGCTTCACCGCGACGGTCCCGGAGGGCGCCGAGTCGTTCAGCTTCGACCTGGCGTTCTTCACCAAGGAGTATCCGACGTGGAAGAACCAGCCGTACAACGACATGTTCATCGGCTGGCTGCAGTCGACCAACTGGACCGGCAACATCTCGTTCGACGATCAGGGCAAGGCGCTGTCGCTCAACGCGGCGTTCCTCGAGCTGTACGACGACGCCGGCGACCTGCCCGAGTTCGCCGGCACGTGCATGCGCTACAGCGCCGGCACGAAGTGGCTGACGACCACGGCCGACGTTGTGCCCGGCGAGACCATCGAGCTGGTGCTGGCGATCTTCGACCTCGACGACGTCAACTGGGACAGCTTCGTGCTGGTCGACAACTTCCAGTGGCACTGCGGCGACGCGTCCGGGCCGGTGACCGAGCCGGTCGGCTGACGGGCCGGCGCCGGTCCCTGCGACCGGAAGCAGGAGCGTTCATGGACGCGCGTCGTGCGGGCCGGCGGAAATTTCGGCCATGCGTTATAACTCCGTGATGAGCTCGACTCCTTGGCTTTTCTCGACGCGCTCCCTCGGCCTGTGTTCGGCGATCGTCGCGGCTTCCGCGTGCACCGAGCGTCACCCCGGCGAGGAGACCGATGGCGACGATACGACGACGATCACGGACGGCCCGGCGACCGACGGCCCGACCACGAACGACCCGCCGACGACCACGGACCCGCCGACCACCACCGATCCGACCGACGGGCCGACCCCGGACACCGACGGCGATCCGACCTCCGGTCCGGATCCGGGTGAGTCGGTGGTGATCGCCTTCAACGCCGACGCCGACATCCTGTTCGTGATCGACAACTCGCTCTCGATGGCCACGCGGCAGGCCAAGCTGGCGGCGGCGATGGACAGCTTCCTCGAGCGGCTCGAGGGGCTGAACTACCGCATCGGCATCACCACGACCGACAGCGGCAACCCGCGCTGCGACGAGATGGTCACCACGCCGGAGCGCGGGCGGCTGCAGCTGACGAGCTGCATCCAGCGGGTGGAGCAGGGCGAGTTCGAGGTGCTCGGCGAGGACGCGTCGTCGGCGTGCACCGACCTGTGCGCGCTGACCGACGCCGACCTGCCGATCAAGCCGACCGAGACACACCTGTCGAACGGCGAGCTCGCGCCGCGCAAATGGGTCGAGCAGATCAACCACGTGACCAACCTGCCCGACGGCGTCGATCCGGTCGACGCGTTGCAGTGCTTCATCCCGCAGGGGGTCGCCGGCTGCGGGATGGAGTCGCACCTCGAGTCGATGTTCCTCGCGCTGAGCCAGGCCAGCGACGACACGTCGCCGACCAACCACGGCTTCATCCGCCCGCACGCGAGCCTGTCGGTGATCTTCGTCAGCGACGAGGCCGACTGCTCGTGGGCCAGCGAAGAGATCTTCACCAGCAACAAGGTGTTCTGGGAGGACCCGGACGCGGCGGCGCCGACGAGCGCGGCGTGCTGGAACGCGGGGGTGGCGTGCAAGGGCGCCGGGCCGACGTTCGAGACCTGCACCTCGGCCAACTTCGGCAGCGACGGCTCCTCCGACGTGCCCGACGAGCAGGCGGTGCTGCGGCCCCTGGCGCGCTACATCGACCTCGTGCAGACGATCGAGAACGACAAGCACGTGTTCGATCCGGGCGCGGAGGTGCGGGTCATGATGCTCACCGGCGTGCCCGTCGGCTACGAGTCGCACGACGCCGAGATCGTGTACGAGGACGCGCCCGATCCGCAGTTCCAGACCGACTTCGGCATCGGCCCCGGCTGCGTCGGATCCGACGGCCTCACCGCGATCCCGCCGGTGCGCGAGCGGGTGTTCGCCGAGGCGTTCGAGGTCGGCGAGGGCCGCGACCTGTTCTCGATCTGCCAGGACAGCTACGACGCGGCGCTGGCGGCGATGGCCGGGACGATCGCCGATCAGGTCCGGCCGGCCTGCATGCCGAAGTGCGTCGCCGACGTCGAGCCGAACACGCCGACGCTCGAGCCGAACTGCGAGCTGTTCGAGGTCGACCTGCTGAACGAGACCCGCACCGCGATCCCTCCGTGCATGGTGATCGACGGCGAGTGGACGGCGCCCGCCGGATCGACGGTGTGCTTCGGCGAGCTGACCGACGGCAGCGGGCAGACGCCGAGCTCGATCGACGACATGAGCCCGGAGTGCGTCGCCGAGGGCTTCAACCTCCAGTTCTTGCTCATCCGCTCGGCGCCGGCGCAGTCAGGCGTGTTCGTCGAGGCGACGTGCCAGCTCTCGTTCAACCCGGCCGGCGATTGCCCGCTGCTCTGAGGGCCTGGTCGCAGCGGCCGACGACGGCGGGGCGTGGGCCGCGACGCCGTCGGGTCCGCGCGAGTCCTCTGGTGAATGGGGAGACGTCCGAAGCCCGCGAGACGGACGGAGCGGCGCGCGGCCACGCGACGGAGGGGCGGCGGGGATGCGGCGCTGACGCCGCCTCTGGTGAATGAGAGGACGTCCGGAGCCCGCGAGACGGACGGGGCGGCGTGCGGCCACACGGCGCAGCCGCGCGGCGGATTCGTGGCGCCGGCGCGGCGAATGAGAGGACCTCCGGAGCACGCGTGACGGACCGCGCCGCAGGTGGCCACGCCTGCGGCGCTGCTGTGATTCGTCGCGCGTGCGCTGAACGGCGTGACGGACGGCGTCGAGCCCGGCCACTGTCTCGATCAGGACCGCGACCACGGCTTCGTCGAGAGCCGCGGGCGGGGTCGGCGGAGGTGTATGCTGTCCTTTGGGTCATGTGTTGTGATTGTCGCGCCGTCCGGCGCACCGGAGGCGTCATGAGGATCTCGCTCCCGCGTCCGTCCCTGGCGCAGCTGCGGCGGCTGGTGGCGCGCTCGCCCGCCGCGGTCGCGCTGGCCAAGCGGATCTACCGCACGCCGGCGCTGCAGCGCACGCCGCTGTTCCGCCGCTTCATCCGCACCCGCGTGGCCGCGGCCGACGCGGCGGTGCGCGCCGGGGCGCCGCCGCAGCTGTGGATCGAGACGGTGCTGACGTGCAACGCGAGGTGCACGATGTGCGTCCACAGCGAGCGCAAGATGGTCGGGGTGATGCCGATGGAGCTGTTTCGCCGCCTGGTCGACGAGGCGGCCGAGTGGGGGATCGGGTCGGTGTGCCTGAGCATCTACGGCGAGCCGATGGTCGACAAGCGCTGGCTCGAGCGCGTGCAGTACGTGCGCGCGGCCGGCATGACGTACAACTTCTTCTCCAACGCGAGCATGCTGACGCCGGAGCTGGCGGCGGCGATGCTCGAGCTCGGCGGCTGGTCGGAGGTCAACTTCAGCGTCAACGGCTTCTCGCAGGCGGTCTACGAGGCCGTGATGCCGCCGCTGTCGCGCGAGCGCGTGTACGGCAACATCGAGCGGTTCCTCGCGCTGCGCCGGGCTCACCGCGGCGCGGTGCCGCGGGTCACGGTGTCGTGCGTGACCCTGGCCGAGAACGTGCACGAGCTACCCGAGTTCGTGCGCTACTGGCAGCCGCGGGTCGACCGCGTCAGCATCGCCGACCGCACCGACTGGCTCGGCGAGCTCAAGAAGACCGACAGGGCCGCGCCGGTGCGCGGGCGGCTGCGGGTGATGGACGACGCGCAGTGGCAGATGCCGTGCCCGGCGCCGTGGCACAAGCTCTACGTGTACGCCGACGGGCGCGTGGCGCCGTGCTGCGAGGACGCGGCGCTGCGCCAGCTGATCCTCGGCGACGCCAACGACAACACGCTGCGCGAGATCTACCACGGCCCGGCCTACGCGGCGCTGCGCGAGCGCCACCTGAGCGAGCGCCGCAATTCACACCGGATCTGCGGCAGCTGTCGCGTCAACTGGCCGTGGATCTGATCACGTGCCGGTCGTCCAGGCGCGCAGGTACTCGCGCTGGTCGGCGCTGAGGACGTCGATCTCGACCCCGAGCGCGCGCAGCTTGAGGCGCGCGACGTCTTCGTCGATCGCGCGCGGCAAGGCGTGGACGTCGGCGGCGAGCTCGCGCGCCGAGGCGAGCACGTACTCGGCGGCCAGCGCCTGGTCGGCGAAGCTGAGGTCCATGACCGCGGCCGGGTGGCCCTCGGCGGCGGCGAGGTTGACCAGGCGACCCTCGGCGAGCAGGTAGATCCGGCGGCCGTCGGGCTGGCGGTACTCGTCGAGCGAGGGCCGGATCCGCCGCCGCTGCGGGGCGAGGTCGGCGAGCGCCGCGAGGTCGAGCTCGACGTCGAAGTGACCGGCGTTGGCGACGACGGCGCCGTCCTTCATGGCCGCGAACTCGGGGCCGCCGATGACGCCGCGGTTGCCGGCGACGGTGACGAAGACGTCGCCGAGCGCGGCGGCGCGGGCGATCGGCAGCACCTGATAGCCGTCCATCGTCGCCTCGAGCGCGCGCAGCGGGTCGACCTCGGTGACGAGCACGCGCGCGCCCATGCCGGCCGCCCGCGCGGCCAGGCCGCGGCCGCACCAGCCGTAGCCGCAGACGACGAAGCAGGCGCCGGCGAGCAGGCGATTGGTGGCCCGCAGGATGCCGTCGATGGTGCTCTGGCCGGTGCCGTAGCGGTTGTCGAACATGTGCTTGGTGACGGCGTCGTTGACCGCGATCACCGGGTAGCGCAGCACGCCCTCGCGGGCCATCGCCCGCAGGCGCGTGACGCCGGTGGTGGTCTCCTCGGTGCCGCCGACGAGCGCGTCGCCGAGCGCGGCGTGGCTGGTGTGCACGAGCGTGGCCAGGTCGGCGCCGTCGTCCATCGCCAGCTGCGGGCGGTGGCCGAGCGCGGCCGCGAGGTGGGCGAAGTAGGTGGCCCGGTCCTCGCCGGCGCGGGCGAGCACGCCGACGCCGTCGTGCACCGCCAGCGCGGCGGCGACGTCGTCCTGGGTGCTGAGCGGGTTGCTGGCGCACAGCCGCACCTCGGCGCCGCCGGCCGCGAGGGTCCGCACCAGCGCGGCCGTCTCGGCGGTGACGTGCAAGCAGGCCGCCACCCGCACGCCGGCGAGCGGACGCTCGCGGGCGAACCGCTCGCGCACGGCCGCCAGCACGGGCATGGCCCGCTCGGCCCACTCGATCTTGTCGCGCCCGCGCGGGGCCAGGGTCTCGTCGGTGATGTCTGTCGCGTTCGTCGTGGTCGTCATTCGTCGCTCGCCCGCGCCTCGCGGGCCCTCCCGCCGACGAAGATGCGGGCAGCCGACGCATCAGTCACGTTCGAGATTCTCGGGGTTCGCATCACCAGGGCTAATGCCATCGCGGCCGGGAGAGCACGCGGGCGAGCGACGCATAAGCCTCGGTCGAGCGCGGGCGGCGTGCTATAAGGCGAGCTGATGCTGCCGGACTTCAACCGCCTGCGGGTGTTCTTCCACGTCCACGAGGCGCGCAGCGTCAGCGCGGCCGCGGCGGCGCTGCACGTGACGCAGTCGGCGGTGAGCCAGAGCCTGGCCAAGCTCGAGGACGAGCTGAAGGCGCAGCTGTTCGTCCGCCGCCACCGCGCGATCGTGCCGACGGCGGCAGGCGAGGCGCTGTTCGCCGTGGTCGCGCCGTTCGTCGCCGGGCTGCAGGAGCGGGTCGGCCAGATCCACCGCGCGCGCCACGAGCTGGCCGGCACCCTGCAGATCGGCGCGCCGGTCGAGTTCGGGTCGCACCGCCTGCCGGAGGTGCTGGCCGCGTTCGCGCGCGTGCACCCGGGGGTGCGCTTCACGCTGCGCCTCGGGCACCCGGCCGAGATCGTGCCGCTGCTCGAGGAGGGCCGGCTCGACCTCGGGTTCGCCGATGTGTTCGAAGGGACAGGTGCAACCGGGACCCGGCTCGCGGGCTTCGAGGTCGCGCCGGTGATGGAGGAGGCGCTGCTGCTGATCGCGGCGCCGGCCGTCGAGGCCGAGCTGCTGCAGGGCAGCCGCGCGTTCGCCCGCCTGGCCGCGGCCCGCTTCGTCGACTACCACGCGAGCGCGCCGGCGGTGCGCGGGTGGTTCCGCCACCACTTCGGGCGCGTGCCGGCGCGGCTCGAGCCGGCGCTGGCGGTGGAGAGCGTGCAGGCCGTGATCGCGGCGACCAGCGCCGGGATGGGCCTCGGCGTGGTGCCGGCCCACACGGTGGCGCGCGCGCTGGCCAGCGACGAGCTGGTGGCGATCACGACGCGCCGGCGAGCGCTGACCAACCGGATCTCGCTGGTGCGCCTGCTCGACCGTGTGCCGAGCCGGCTCGAGCGGTCGTTCGTGGCCTTCGTGACGCAGGCGCTCGGCAAGCGCGCGTCCGGGTGAGCGGCGGCGTGCGTCCACCCGCGTCGAGGACACCCTCCGGAACTCGAGCCCCTGCGGGCGCCGGCGCGTCGGTGAAAGTCGGCTGAAATTTCGTCGAGCGGCGAGCCGCGCGGTCTCGAGGCCCCGATGCGGTCTCCCCAACCGGGGTCACGCGTGGTGACGTGACCTTCGGCTCGGCTCGAGCCGCGATCTTTCGGGTACACATGATCTGCGTGCGCCGCATCGCCCTCGTCCTCGCTTTGGCCTCGTGCCGACCCGCGGCGCCGGCGGCCCGGTCCGTGCCGGAGCCCGGCGATCCGTGCGCGAGCGACCCGCAGGCGGCCGGATGCGCCGCGAACGGCCGCGACGACCGCCGGCACGATCCGGTCGCCCGCCCCGTCGCGCCCAGCGATCCTTGCCCCGCGGGCGCTCCCGCGGGACCCGGTTGCCCGCCGCTCGACAGCGACGACGACCGGATCGTCGACGCCGACGACCGCTGCCCGCACGAGCCCGAGGACCACAACGGTCTCGAGGACGACGACGGCTGCCCCGATCAGGCGACCCGCATCGTGATCGTCAATACCCACCCCGCTCGTCCGAAGCACATCACGTTCGCCCGCGCCGGCAGCACCCGCCTCCCGGACCACGCCGAGAACGTGCTCGCCGAGCTCGTCAAGGTGCTGCGCGAACACCCCGCGGTGCGCGTGGCGATCGACGGCCACGCCGACCCACGCGAGGCGAACAGCGAGGCCGGGCGCGAGCGCCTCGGTCTGCGTCGCGCCGAGGTCGTCCGCGATCACCTCGTCGCGCAGGGCATCGACCCGGCGCGCATCGAGCTGCGCTCGTTCGGCGGGACTCGACCGCTGACGGCGGGCGCCACCGACGACCAGCGCGCCCGCAACCGCCGCGTCGAGCTCCTGGCCCTCGACCCCCCGCAGCCCGCGACGTCTCCGTGATCAGCCCGGCGGCTCGCGCACCACCTGGCCAGCTCGACCCGCTCGCTCCGCAACACCGAGGGGGAGCGTCAACGGTCGGTCGAGGGGCCGAGGCTCTGTCACCGAAGTGAGCGCGCGAGGCGACGGCGCGCGTCATCCGAACCGTCGTCGTACGCGACGATCTCCAGATGTTGCACGATCGATGCGCAGCTGATCGAGCAGCGCGTGCTGGTGGACCCAGCCCTGGTAGGCGAGCGGGACGTCGCGCTGGCGCGGGCGCGCACGCGACAGCAAGAGCAGCGGGTAGTGGTGGCTGCGGGCCTGGAGGTCGAACACGCGGCCGGCGTGGGTGGCGATCAGCTCGACGTACTCCTCGTCGCGGCTGACCGCGAAGCGGAGGTGCAGGTCGTCGAGCTGCGGGGCCGAGGGCGCCGCGTTCGCGGTCGGCGGCAGCGCCTCGGCCTCGGCTCCATGCACTCGACGAGGGAGAGCTCGCGCGCCGGTGCGATGACGCTCACGACGCGACATCCACATCCACACCTGCGCCATCGCCTCCGCGGCCGGCATGCATGACGCTCTCGTCGGTCCGCACGTACCCTCGGCGAATACGTCCCTCAACGCGCCTGCAGCCGGATGCCGCGGGCGCGCGCCAGCTCGACCGCGGCATCGGCGTGCTCCCACACCGTCGATACCCACGCGTCGCCTTCCCGCGACTCGAGCGCCGCGACGAGCGCCTCCGGCGTGTGCGTGGGCTCGAGCGCGAGCGCCAGCGTGCGAGCGCTCGCCGCGTGGCGGATGGTCCCGAGGTCGTCGTCCGGCGCGTACTCGACGTGCACGAGCACTTCCTCGCCCAGCGGCGAGAAGTCGACCGGGGCCGTCAGCATGTTGCTGTCGATCGCCAGCACCCGCAGCGCCGGTAGCCGGGACTCGCGCAGGAACGCGTCGAGCAGCCCCCCGTCCAGGCCCTCGAGCAGCAGCTCTTCCAGACACTCGCTCGCTATCGCCGGCAGCGTCGGCGACAGGCTGTGGACCCCCAGCTCGACCAGCCGCGGCAGCACCCGCACCGCCTCCGCGAGCCCGTCCAGCTCGTCGAGCACGACGATCAGCGACTGCAACCACGGCAGCGGATGCCGGGCGATCGTCGCCAACCACAGCGGGTCGTCGACGTCGTGGAGCTGGCGCAGCACCGGCCAGATCGCCGTCTGCGGCAGCGCCTCCGCCTGGTCGGCCGTCAGCGTCCGCCGCACCAGCAGCCGCCGCTGACCGATCCACTCCGGCTCATCGTCTCCCTCGTCGTCGATCACGCCCCCGTACAGCAGCTCCGTCTGCCGCTCCCAGTACGGCTGCTCCACGATCCCGACCGCCTGCCACGGCGCGTCGTCGACCATCGCCGCGCTCCACACGAGCGGGCGCCCGTCGGGCCAGTGCGTCGGGCGCTCGCCGCGGCCGAGCCGTCCGACCAGCCAGCACGCCTCCTCCGCGGTCAGCAGGTGCCGCGCCGTCGCCTTGAACGGCTCGCTCCCGCCGTCGAGCAGCCCGATGATCTCCGGGGTGTCGCTCGCCCCGAGCGGACTCTCGCCGTCCATCCGGATCAAGAACCCCGAGCCCACCGCCTCCTGGTCCTCGTCGAACCCCGTCCAGTGGATCGCCGCGTATGTCCGTCCGACCTGCACCGCGATCTCGAGGTTCTTCCACTGCCCCCGTGGGTCCGCGAACAGCCGCGCGAGCGCGTCCCCCGTCATGCTGTCCGAGTCGCCCCCGTTGTCGATCGTCACCGTCATGAGCTTCTCCGCAGGCGGACGACCACGTGATGCGCCTCCGTGCTCGCCAGCAGTTCACGCGAGCGCTGCGAGGAATTGCAGCACGGCGGCGTCGAAGGCGGCGGGGGCGTCCATGTTGACGCAGTGGTTCGCGTCGGGGATCACGACGTCGGCGCGGCACTGTGGCTCGCGCTTGGCCCACTCCGGGCCCTGCCTGGCGATCGAGCCGGCACGGCTCAGCGCGCCGCGGACGAGCATGAAGGGGCGGGCGATCCGGTAGTCGGGCTCGTCGCGCACGCAGCCGAGGGTAGCGAGCATGACGTCGAGCACGTCCTGCTTGGTGAGGCGGGACATCGCCTGGTGGCAGTAGGCGCGCACGTTCTCTCGGGCCGAGATCGAGCGCGCGCTGTGCCGGAGCAGCGCGCCGTAGGGGTAGAGCTTGAGCAGCGCGGGGGTCAGGCGCAGGCCGAGGCGCTCGAGCGCAGTCAGCGGGGCGGTGTTGCAGGCGCACTCGACCAGCACGAGCGCGCGCACGCGGTCGGGGTGGCGCCGCACGAACTCCTGCGAGAGGTTGCCCCCCATGCTCTGCCCGACGAGCACGGCCTCGGCGGCGCCGGCGGCGTCGAGCAGCGCCAGCATGTCTTCGAGGGCAGTCGCGACGCTGAAGCGCGCGCTGGTCGGGCGCGACAGGCCGTGGCCGCGGACGTCCCAGACGAGCACGCGGTGACACGCGGCGAGGGCGGCGAGGTTGTCGCGCCAGAGGTCGTGGTCGAGGCCGGCGCCGTGGGTGAGGAGCACGAGCGGGCGCACGGGGTCGCCGACGAGCCAGTAGTGCAGCGGACAGCCGTCTCGCATCAGGACGTGAGCGTCGTGCGCCGCGAGCTGCATCGCTCCAAGGTTGCCAGGACGCCGCTCCGGGAACAAGATCGGCGACGCGGCCTCGTCCGGTGAGCAATGGCGTCGAGATCCGGCTAGCATCGCGTCCATGCGCGCGTGGACCGACCTGGGGCCGCTGCGACGCGGGGACCCGCGGCAGCGCAGGGCCGCCATCGTGCTGGAGGAGCTGGCGATCTTCGAGCGCCTGGCGGCGTTTCATCCCGCGCTCGCGGGCACGTTGCCGCTGCCGATCCACACCGAGGCGAGCGACCTCGACGTGCTGTGCGAGGTGCACGACCGGGACGCGTTCGTGCGCGCGTGCGGGGCGTACGCGGCGCGGCCGGGGTTCGTGGTGCAGCACGTGGCGGTGCGCGGGGTGGCCTCGACGGTCGTCAACTTCCGCGCTGGCGAGTTCGCGGTCGAGCTGTTCGGGCAGCCGCAGCCGGTGGCGGCGCAGCACGGCTGGCGTCACTTGCAGGTCGAGGCGCGCGTGCTGGCGCTGGCGGGCGCGCCGGCGATCGCCGCGATCACGCAGTACAAGCGCGAGGGCCTCAAGACCGAGCCGGCGTTCGCCCGCTGGCTCGGGCTGCCGGGCGACGATCCGTACCTCGCCGTGCTCGCGCTCGCGGACGCGAGCGACGACGAGCTGCGCGCGCTACTTGCCCGCGGCTGACTTCTCGAACACGACGGCGCCCTCTTTCACCACCGCGACCACGTTGTGGATGTGCTCGATCTGCGACAGGTCGCCGTCGATCACCACGAAGTCGGCGAGGTAGGCGGGCCGGATCGCGCCGAGCTGGTCGTCGACGCGCAGGAGCTTGGCGGCGTTGGTGGTGGCGGTGGCGAGCGCCTCCATGGGGGTCATGCCGACGTCGCGGACGAACACGTCGAGCTCGCGGGTGCTCTGGTCGAAGGCGGTGTAGACGGCGTCGGAGCCCATGACGATCGAGACGCCGGCGGCGTGGGCGGCGCGGGCGGTGGCGACGTTGTCGGCGATGAAGGCGTCGAAGGCGGCGTGCTTGTCGGGGCTGAAGCCGAAGCGCTCGATGTTGTCGCGGTAGTAGTGATTGTGGTGGATGGTCGGCACGTAGGCGACGCCGCGCTCGCGCATGGCCGCGAGAGTCTCGGGGGACAGGTGGCGCGGGTGCTCGACGCTGTCGGCGCCGGCGCGGACGACGTCGTCGGTGACGACGCCGAGGGTGTCGTGGACGGCGACGGGGATCCCGCGCGCGTGGGCGACGTCGACGGCGGCCTTGATCTCCTCGTACGAGTAGGTGCGCTCGCCGGTGAGGTCGTCGTCGCTGCCGGTCGAGGCCCACAGCTTGACGACGTGCACGCCGGCCTCGATCTCGCGGCGCACGGTGGCGGCGATCTGCTCGGGGCCGTCGGCCTGGCCGGGCCGGTTCGACTCCTTGGGCGCGAGGCGGGACGACCACACGCCGTCGCCGGCGCCGAAGATCCGCGGGCCGACGAGCTCGCCGGCCTCGATCCGCCGCCCGGTCTCGAGGTCGAGCATGTTGTCGGAGCCGAGGTCGCGGATGGTGGTGACGCCGAGCGACAGCAGGGTGCGGGCGTTTACGGCGACCAGCGGCTCCAGCTCCTCCTTCGACTGGGCGATCTGGAACGGGTCGTGTGGGGCCCGCTCGCCCCACGCGGGGTCCCAGCAGAAGGTGATGTGGGTGTGCGCGTCGATGAGCCCGGGGATCGCGGTGTAGCGGGTGTAGTCGACGAGCTGGGCCCCGGCGGGCAGGGCCTCGCCCGCCGCGAGGACGCCGTGGAAGCGCTTGCCGTCGACGACCACGGCGCCGCCCTCGACGACCTGGTGCGGGGCGGTGACGACGCGGGCGAACCGGTAGACGGTGAGGGTGGAGGCGGGGCTGGCCGGAGGGACAGGTTTGTCGGCGGGCGGGTCGTCGGGCCGACAGGCGAGGCCGAGCAGCGTAGCGAGGCCGAGGACGACGGCGGCGCGGGCCCGTCCGCGCGGGTGGGGGGAGTCGCCGACGATGTCCGAACGTCGCAAGCGACCGCGCGAGACCATGCCAGGGCGAGGATGCCGGAGGCGGTGCAGCTTGTCGAGGCGACGTCGCCGCGGCCCGGCCGCACCTGCGCCGCGGGTCGGGGGTCACAGGTGGCAGGGCGTGGGCCGGGGCATCACTCGCGCGGCGCCGGGAGACGCAGCACGAAGGTCGAGCCGCGGCCGGGGAAGCTGGCGACGTCGATGTCGCCGCCGAGGAGGCGGGCGAACCGGTGGGCGAGTGCGAGGCTCACGCCGCTGCCCTCGTGGGCCCGCGTGGGCGCGTCGTCGAGCGGCTGGAAGGCGACGAACAGGCGCGGCAGGTCGTCGGCCGCGATGCCGACCCCGGTGTCGGCGACGCGCAGCTCGAGCCACGGCGCGTCGCCCCGGACGACGGCGGCGAGGCGGACGGCGACGCGGCCGCGCGAGGTGAAGTGCACCGCGTTGTCGACGAGGGTCTGCACGCAGTGGGCGAACATGCCGGGATCGGTCAGGCAGACGCCGAGCGTCGGGTCGAGGTCGAGGTCGAGCGCGTCGCCGCGCGCGTACGCCTCGGCCTCGCAGGCGGCCACCGCCTCGCGCACGATCGCGGCCGGGTCGACGGCGACCCGCGCGGGCCTCACGTCGTCGGCCTCGAGCCGTGACAGCTCGAGGATGTTGGTGAGCGTGCGGACCAGGCGGACGGCGGCGCGGCGGATCCGGTCGGTGTCGGCGTCGATCGCCGCGAGGTCGCCCTCGGCCGCCGACTCGCGGATCAGCTCGGCGTAGCCGATCACGGCGTTGAGCGGGGTGCGCAGCTCGTGGCTCATGTTGAGCAAGAAGCGGGTCTTGAGCCGGTCGGTGCGCACGGCCGCGTCGCGGGCGCGGGCCAGGTCCTCGTAGAGGCGGGCGTTGTCGATCGAGGTGGCGATCTGGGCGGCGAGGTGGCGCAGCAGCACGAGGCGGCCGCTGCCGAAGGTGTGCGGGGCGAGGTCGTTGTCGAGGTAGAGGACGCCGACGAGCCCGCCGTGGCCGAGGATCGGCGCGCACAGGACCGAGCGCACGCCGGCCAGCGCGGGGTCGCCGGCGAAGTCGTGGTCGACGGCGGCGTCGGCGAGGACGACGTCGCGGCGGGTGCGGGCGACGAAGTGGACCAGCGACTGCGGAAGACCTGGCTCTTCGGACATGGCCCGAGATTGCAAGACGTCGAGCCGGTCGGCGGCGACGTCGGCGGCGGCGGCGATCTGCAGGCCGCCGTCGCCGGCCAGCAGGACGAAGCAGCGGCGGGCGCCGGCGACCTCGACGACGGTGCGCACGAGGGCGCGCAGCAGCCGCGGGAGCACGAGCTCGCCGGTGATCGCCCGGGTGCTGCGCAGGAGGGCGGCGACGTCGACCGCCTCGGCGCCGGAGCTGGGCGGGCCGGGCGGCGGCGGGGCCACGGGGGCGGGGGCGGCGAGGCCGGGGAACTCGGCGCGCAGGCGGGCGGCCAGGGTGCGGGCGCCCCAGCGGTCGTAGCAGTCCGCGGCTGCCCCGAGGTACATGTTCGCAAGGACATGTAACTCGCGGGCCAGGGCGTGCCGGCCGGCCCGCTCGAGCGCGAGGGCCTCGATGCGCAGGTGACCGGCGCGGCGGGCGGACTCGACGGCGCGCGGGTAGAGCAGGGCGGCCTGGTCGTGGTCGCCGCGGCAGCGGGCCAGCTCGGCCTCGGCGAGCAGCAGGCGGCCCTCGATGTTCTCCTTGCACAGCTCGGCCCAGCGGCGCAGGTGACCGAGCCAGGCGAGGGCGCGTCGCTGGGCCTTGGGGTGCAGCGGCTCGCCGGGGCCGGTGAGGGCGAGCAGCCCGAGGGTGATTTGGTCGACGAGCAGGAGGGTGCCCTCGGCGCGAGCCCAGCGCATCCGCTTCGACAGCGCGCGGGCCTGGTCGTAGGCGCCGTGGTGGTAGAGGAGGGCCAGCTTGACGAGGTGGTAGGCCGAGGAGAGGGCGCGGCTGTGCGGGCCGAGCTCGTCGACGAGGTGGTCCTCGTCCCAGCCCGGGCTCGAGAGCGAGGTCGGGCCGTCGGTCTCGCCGCGCAGGGCCATGCAGGTGCGCACGAACATCAGGTGCCAGCTGCGCTGATCGAGGCCGGGCAGGCGCGCGCCGATCGAGCCCATGGCGCGGGCGCTGGCCTGCAATTGATCGAGGTCGCCGAGGCCGAGCCAGCGGCCGTACATCGCGCCGGCGGCGATGTAGAGCGCCATCGACGGGTCGCCGATCTGGATCGCGCGATCGATCTCCCGCTCGAGCCGCGGGGCCACGGCGGCCAGCGGCTCGAGCCAGGCGTCGACGTAGACGCCGCAGTAGTTGGCCAGCTGCGGGCGGAGCCGCGGGTCGCCGAAGCGGTCGGCGAGCGCGTAGGCGGCGTCCTGCAGGGCCCGGCCGCCGGCGGGGTCGTTGAACATGTGGACGTGGATGAAGGCGTGGAGGGCGACGGCGATCGCCGACTCGCCGATCACGCCGTGGCGCAGCGACAGGCCCAGCGCGCGCAGGCCGTAGACGAGGGCGAGGTCGGGCTGGTGGTAGTAGGCCGAGACGCACATCGTCGACAGCAGCCGCAGGGAGCGGCGGATCCGGACGTCCTGGGCCTCGGGCAGATCGGCGAGGTCGCGCAGGGGGGCGCGGCCGCGGAGCCAGCGGACGGTCGCCAGCTCGCGCAGGAGGCTCAGGCGCGAGGCGCTGGCGGGCACCTGCACGCCGAGCAGGGCGAGGCCGGCGCGGCCGGCGGCGAGGGCGGCCTGGACGTTGGCGCGGTCGGTCTCGAGCCCGACCTTGAGGTCGTGGACGGCGGCGCGGTCGACGTCGTCGCGGGCGCGGGCCAGCAGCGGGGCGAAGCGGGCCTCGGCGGCGTCGGGGTCGCCGGCGAAGTGCTCGCACTCCATGCAGTCGCGGTGCAGCGCGAAGGCCAGCGGGTAGTGGGTCGACCAGGCGTCGTCGGGCAGGGCGGCGATGCCCTGGCGCAGCAGCTGCACCGCGGAGGCGAAGGCGGCGGCGCCCCTGGCCTTGCGGCCGGCGGCGAGGTCGAGCTCGGCCAGGCGCAGGCGCTCGGCGGGGTCGGCGAGGCCGGCGGCGGCGAGGTTGTAGTGGCCGACGATCTCGAAGAGCATGTCCTCGAGGACAGGTGGTGCGGCGTCGCGGAGCAGGCCGCGGGCCAGGGCGAGGTGGAGGCGCAGGCGCTCCGCGGGCGCGAGCGCGGCGTAGGCGGCCTGCTGCACGCGGTCGTGGACGAACTCGTAGACGTCGGCGTCGGCGGCGAGTACGAGGTTGCGCTCGATCGCCTGGGCGAGGGCGGCCTTGACGGCGGCCGGGTCGCGGCCGAGCAGGCCGGCCAGGCGGGCGACGTCGAAGCGGGCGCCGATGCAGGCCGCGGCCTCGAGGGCGGCGCGGACGTCGGGGTCGAGGGCGGCGAGGCGGCGGGTCATGAGCGCGACGATGTCGTCGCCGGGGGCGGCGCGGGCGGTGCGGGCGGCGTCCCACTCCCAGCCCTCGTGCTCGGGCGACCACACGAGCAGGCCCTGGTCGAACAGCCAGCGCAGGTAGGCGCGCACGAACAGCGGGTTGTTGTCGGTGTTGGCGGCGACGACCGCGGCGAGGGCCTCGGCCTGTCTTTCGGGCCAGGCGAGCGTCTCGCCGATCAGCTGCGCGACGTCGGCGGCGGCGAGCGGACCGAGGTGGACGCGCAGGTCGGCCGCGAGCCCGTGCAGCGGGTGGCCGGCGGCCAGCTCGTCGTCGCGGTAGCAGCCGACGAGGAGCAGGTGGTCGAGGTCGGGCTCGCGCGCGAGCTCGTCGAGCAGGCGGACGCTGGCGGGGTCGGCCCACTGGAGGTCGTCGACGGCGAGCACGAGCGGGGCGTCGGGGCCGGCGAACACGCGCACGAGGCGGGTGACGGCGGCGTGGAAGCGGCCGGCGGCCTCGGCGGGCAGGGCCTCGGTCGGGCGCGGGCGGACGCCGGTGACGAGCGCGAGCGCGGGCAGGACGTCGGCGAGGCCGGCCGCGCTGTCGCCGAGGGCGGCGAGCAGGGCGGTGCGGGTGGCGGCGAGGCGCTCCTCGGGCTCGGCGAGAGCGCGGCGCAGCAGGCGGTCGAGCGCGGCCAGGAGGCCGGCGTAGGGGATGACCCGCTCGACCTGTTCGAAGCGCCCGGTGACGAAGCGGCCGCCGGCCTCGCGCACGGCCCCGGCGAGCGCGCGCAGGATGCTCGACTTGCCCGCGCCCGAGGGGCCGGCGACGAGGGCGAGGGCGCGGGCGCCGGCGCGTACGCCTGTCCAAACGGACAGGAGGTCGGCGAGCTCGCGGTCGCGGCCGAACAGGGTCGTCGGCAGCTGCAGGCCCGGCGGGCGGTCGCGCGTGGCCGGCGGGAAGTCGGGCACCTCGCCGCGGGCGAACGCGTCGCGGCAGCGGGCGAGGTCGTGGCGCAGGCCGTCGAGGCTCTGGTAGCGGGCCTCGGGGCTCTTCTCGAGCAGGCGCAGGACGATCCGCGACAACGTGTCCCCGAGGACAGGTTCGAGCGCGGCCGGGGCCGCGGGCACGCGCGCGAGGTGGGCGTGGACCAGCTCGAGCGGGTCGTCGCTGGCGAACGGCAAGCGCCCGGTGAACAGCTCGTAGAGGGTGACGCCGAGCGCGTAGTAGTCGCTGCGCGGGTCGACGTCGCGGCCGGTGCGGCCGGTCGCCTCGGGCGACATGTACTGCAGCGTGCCCTCGCCGGCCGCGGCGGCGCTGAAGTCGATCAGCTGCACGCGCTCGCCCTCGCCGTGGATGATGATGTTGGCCGGCTTGATGTCGCGGTGAACCACGCCGGCGGCGTGCACCAGCGCGAGCACGCCGCACGCCGCGAGCGCGAGGTCGAGGCGGGCCACCAGCGAGAGCTCGCGCCCCTTGCGGTAGCGGTGCAGCGCGAGCCCGCCGATGTCGCGCAGGACCAACACGGGGCTGGTGTCCCAGCGCTCGAGCGCGAGCACCTCGGGCACCGCCGGCCCGGCGCAGCGGCGCAGCAGCTCGGCCTCCCGCTCGAGCCGCGCCGCGCCGGCGCTGTCGCTGTACTCGCGCCGCAGCGCCTTGAGGATCACGCGCGCGCCGTCGCGACGACGGACCCCGCGGAACACCTGCGAGGTCCGACCGTCGTGGAGCTGCTCCGCGATCTCGTAGTCGCCGGCGCTCATGCCGGCTCAGTGTGCCTCGCCGCGACGGCGTTGGGTGAGCGCATGTGGGCGCTCGCTTCCGCGCAGCGCCGGCGGCGGAAGGGCCGCATCACCGCGGCGAGATGCCTCGACGCGGTGATCGAGCGCGAGCCCGACGGCCGTGTGCTGGAACTCCCGCCGGCGCGACCAGGCCGCGTCGACCGCCGGCGGCAGGTCGGACTGCTGACAATGAGAGCGCCACTGGCAGCAATCCACGGCAGGGCCGCGCGCCCCGCCAGCACGTCCGGGAGGAACGCGGACGTGCGGCGAGGCGGCGGCTCCGGGCCCGCGTCACATCGGGATGACGCTCTTCAGCTGGCCGCCCGTCATGTCGGAGTAGACGTAGTGGCTGCCGGGGACGATGACCTGCTGCATGCCCGCGACGTTGTCGGGATCGATCTTCCACGCCCAGCCGCCCATGTCGACGAGCCACACGTAGTCCTCGATGTCGACGCTGAGGCCGATGGCGGTCGAGCACGGGTTGGTGTTGTGCTGGGCGACGAGGGTGTTGGTGGTGCGGTCGACCTGGGCCAGCGCGCACGGCTGGTTGTTGGCGACCCACGTGAAGTTCTTGTCGGCCGTGACGCCGCGCCAGCAGCCGCCCTCGGTCCCGGGGATGGCGATGAACTGCATCGCGTCGGGGTCGAAGCGGGTGATCGGGCCGCAGTTGCCGCCGAACCACGGGTCGCCGTCGGGGTCGACGGTGAAGCCGTACGACTGCACGTTGCCCGGCGGGGTGAAGCGGTCGACGGTGATCGGGTTCACGTCGGTGTTGACGCGCACGAACTCGCCGCGCAGGCTCGAGAACCACGGCTTGAAGTCGGGGTCGAGCGCGGCGCCGTAGGGCGCGAAGCCGCTGCCGTTCCAGCCCGGCACGACGATGGTCTCCTCGACGGTGCCGTTCACGGCCACGCGCACGAGGTGCACGCTGGTCTGATCGGCGGCCATGTAGCCGATCCACACCTTCGGATCGACGTAGGCGCAGACGTCGGTGTCCCAGGTGCCCGGGGTCCAGGTCACGCCGCGCGGGCCGTCGTCCCAGGCGCCGCCGTAGGGCCACTGGATCTGCCACAGGATGCACTCGTCCTGGCCCCAGGGCCGCACGTCGGCGCCGCTCTGCGAGGTGTCGATCACGCCGTTGCCGTTGGTGTCGACGCAGTCGTCGAGGTTGGCGGCGAGCATGGTGCTGCGCCCGGTCTGGCGGTTGTTGACGACGACGAAGCGGCCGTCGGCGCTGACGGCCGTGCGCGAGGCGCTCTCGCCTCCGGGGCCGATCTTGTAGCGCGCCTCCTCGATCAAGGTCTGGGTGTTGACCTTGGCGACGTCGTCGAGGTTCTCGCTGGGGATGAAGATGTAGCTCTTCTCCGCCATGCCCGGATTGCCGGTGTCGCCCGGCTGACACACGCCGCCGGTGGTGGTGCCGGTGGTGTCGGTGTTCGTGGTGGTGGTGGTGGTGTCGGTCGTGGTCGTGGTCGTGTCGGTGGTCGGCCCGGCCGTCAGCGTCGCCGTCGCGTCGGTGGTCGACGTCGTCGGTACGCTCGTGGTCGCCATCGTCGCGCTGTTCGACATCGACCCGCCCGTGTCCGTGTCCGTCGCGCTGTTGCTGGTCGTCGGCGTGGTGGCGGTGCCCGTGAGGGTGGGATCCACGGTCCCCTGGGTCATCGTCCCGGACTCGGTGCCCGTCGCGTTGCCCGAGTCCCCGCAACCCGCGAGCCCGACCGCCACGGGGACCGCGAGCCACCGCTTGCCTGCAATCTTCAGCGTCATGCCGGCGATGATGCGGAAGACCCCGGCGATCCGGCATCGTGGGGAGAGTGGTTTCTCGCGATCGGCGACGAGTGGAACCTCTCGGATGGCGTCGCTGAAGAACCACTCATGAGCGCGGGTTCGCACGGGGGAAGCCCCTCGCCGCGAGGGCGGCGACCTGGACTGTCACCGGTCGTCCTGGATGAAGAAGGACGGGGGCCCGCAGGCCGGCGACAAACCTGTCTTTTGGGGCCGGATGCGGCGATCGTGTTCCGAAGGGCATCTTCGCCCGCGTGTCCCGCGGGTCAGGCGCTTCCCGATCGGAGGTGGCACGGTGGCGCAGGACGAGCGTCCGGCGAGCTGCCGGATCGCTCCGGTCGCGGCCACGGGTCAGGTCGAGCGTGGCGTGCGCGGGTGCGCTGGAGCGAGCGCCGCCGGGCCCAGGGGGTGAGGAGGCGAGCTGTCCGAAGGGGCAGGCCAGGGGCGTGCGGCGTCGAAGATGACCGGAGGGACATGTTCCTTGAGACGCTCTCGCAAACGGCGGGGCGGGCCGCGAGGCAATGATCATACATGACCTCGAGGACAGGAGGCGTGCGCCGGAACATGCGGACACCCCGGGCGGCAGGAGCCGCGCCGGGGGCCAGGTGGACGAGGCGCCAGGGCCCCGGAGGTCGCATCGCGCGGGCTCGTCCTGCCCCGCGGGGGCCGGGCCCCAGGTTGCGGACGAGGGGACGGTGCGACGCACCGGGGCTCACGCCGGCCGCGCACGCGTCAGATGGCGTCGCCGGCGACGTAGCAGAGCTGCTCGGCGTCGTCGTAGACGATCTCGGCGGCCGCGGGCGCCTCGTCCTCGGCGCAGGTCGGGGTGCAGCGGTCGCACAGCGACGGCGGGAAGTCCTGCTGGCAGATCGGGGCGCTGCAGCAGATGTTCGCCTGGGCGGTGCGCGCCCCGAAGGCGATGGCGCCGAACGAGAGCGCGATGGCGATGACGGAGAACGAACGAATGGAACGCATGGATATCTCCTTGACTCGACGTATCGGTGTTGCCCACGGCGCTCGGCCGTGAGGTCAGGGGTCGAACCGGGCGCCGGAATCAGCGCCCTTGCCGGGACAGTGAGGGCCGCTCCGCGAACAATTGCGTCGAGTCGAAAAATCGTGACGCGTCACGTGAACGCGTGAATGATGGGGAAATATCCGCGCTCCGGGCGGACCCGACGCGCGACGTAGTCTGCCGACCCCTGCCGTATTTGCCCACTTCGCGCTCGGGTGAGCAGATTGTTCGCAGCCGGCCGGGTCGACCCCGCGCGACGGCCCGCGGGTTCCTCATGTCGTCCTCCCTCCGCTCCCCCGACGCGACGAGCACGGCGACCGCAACCGACCGACTGATGCGCTGGCGAATGGAGCGACGCGGCGGTCCGCGGCGAGGCGGACACGAGCGCGCGCGAGGAGTCGTCGGTGGTGTACGTAGGGGGAGCGCGGCGGCCGGGTGCGGACGAATCCGTCGCAGCGAGGGCCGAGACATGCCTCACCCGCTCGCGCAGGCGACGGGCCGCGCCCGCGCAAGGCCGCGGCGATACTGCGGCCTCGAGGAGAGGAGCGAACGTGCTGCAGCTCGCCGCGCTTGCCATCGTCACCGGTCTGGTGGAGCCGCCGACGTGGGTGTTCTTCACCGACAAGCAGGTCGCGCCGGCCGACCTCGAGGCGGCCCTCGTGCGGCAGGAGCGGGAGCTCGCGCCGCGAGCCCTGCGCCGGCGCGTGCGGGTCCGCGGCGACCGCGGGGTCGACCTCCGCGACGTGCCGCCGGCGCCCGCCTACGTGCGAGCGATCGCGGCCACGGGCGGCCAGATCCGTGCGACCTCGCGCTGGCTCAATGCGGTGAGCGTCGAGGCCGACGCGGCTCAGCGGGCCGCGATCGCCAGCTTGCCGTTCGTTGCCCGCGTGCAGCCGCTGGCGCGGACGCGGCGTCATGAACATCGCCGGCCGTGGACCGACGAATCGACGCCCGCGCGCGCGAAGGGCCTGTCGTGGCCGCAGCTGTCGGCGCTGCACGTCCCGGACCTGCACGCGTGCGGCCTGACCGGCGCCGGCGTGGTCATCGGCGTGCAGGACACGGGGTTCTTGCTCGAGCACCAGGCGTTCGCCGGGCTGCAGGTGATCGCGACCCGCGACTTCATTCAAGAGGACGACGTCGTGGCCGATCAGGAGGGCGACACGCCGGGGCAGCATTATCACGGCACCGGCGTATTGTCGCTGATCGTCGGCAGCGACGGCGAGGTCTTCTCCGGCGTGGCGCCCGGCGCCGCGGTGCTGCTGGCCAAGACCGAGCAGATCGACGTCGAGGAGCCGTACGAGGAGGACTACTACGTCGCCGGCCTCGAGTGGATCGAGGGCATGGGCGCGGACATCTTCACGGCGTCGCTCGGGTACTCGGATTGGTACGAGCAATCGCAGCTCGACGGCGAGACGACGGTCGTCTCGCAGGCCGCCGCGGTGGCGCTCGCCGACGGGCTCATCATATTCTCCGCCATGGGCAACGAAGGGCCCGATCCGACGACCCTGGACGCGCCCGCCGACGTCGACGGCGTGATCGCCGTGGGCGCGACCGACTTTGACGGCGTGGTCACGTCATTCTCCTCGCGCGGGCCGACGGCCGACGACCGGATCAAGCCCGATGTGGTGGCCCCCGGCCAGGACGTGTGGATGGTGCGGACCGGGACCCTCGTGGCCTACGAGATGGCGCAGGGCACCAGCCTGTCGACGCCGCTGGCGGCCGGCATCGGCGCGCTGCTGCTGGAAGCCTACCCCGACCTCGATCCGGCCGGCATGCTGGCGCTGCTGCGCGCGACCGCGACGCACCCCGACGCGCCCGACAACGACGGCGGCTGGGGCATGATCGACGGCCTCGCGGCGGCCGGGCTGTACTGCACGTGCGAGGACGCCGACGCCGACGGGCACTTCGCGGCCGGCTGCGGCGGCGACGACTGCGACGACGCCGATCCGGCGAGCCACCCCGGCGCGAGGGAGGTCTGCGACGGGCGCGACAACGACTGCGACGGCGAGCTGCCCGCTGAGGAGGTCGACGGCGACGACGACGGCGTCCGCCTGTGCGCGGGAGATTGCGACGACGCCGATCCGGCGCGCTGGCCGGGCGCGATCGAGATCGCCGACGATTGCATCGACAACGACTGCGACGGCGAGGGCGACCCCGCGTGCGCGCCGACGACCGGCGAGGGCAGCGGCACCGGCGAGTCCGGCGAGGCGCCGACGACGTCGGCGACCGACGCCACGAGCACGAGCGACGGCGCGACCGCGACGGGCGCGAGCACGGGCGACGGCGCGAGCGGCGGTTCACCGGCGAGCGGCGAGAGCGGCTGCGGCTGCGCGGCCGGGGACGGCAGGACGTCGGCCTGGTTGCTGCTGATGCTCGCAGCCTTGCCGCGACGACGCCGGCGCCGCTGATGTTCGTATCGGGGCCCCCGCGCGGGCTCGCCGGTCCTGACGGACCTGGCGGTCATGCGACGCGCGCGTGCGCCGCCGTTCGGCCGCGCGGGCGAGCGGCGAGGGGATCGTCGAGGAGCCCGTGGAGATCGAGGACGCTCGGTATCCGGCCCGCACCGGGGGTGGTAAAGAGTGCCGCGCCGATTCACCTGCGGGATGAGCGAGGCACCCTCGACCGCCGCACGAAGAGGCTCTTCAAGAGAGGTCATCGTGTCCCTGCGTCTCACACTGTTCTTCGCGCTGGTCCTGTCCGCATGCCGCGGCGGATCGACCCCGAGCACCGAATCTCCGACCACGCCGGCGGCCGAGCCCGCGGCGACCGACGGGCTGCCGCCGCTGGAGTCCGCGGGCCGCCGTTACGCCGGAGCGCCGGTCGGCGGACGCGGCGGCAACTACGAGCTCTCGCTCTGCCCCGACGGCTCGTACCAGTATCGCTTGCTCGACGCGACGGAGGGCGGCCGCTGGGCCCGCGAAGGCGACGCGCTGGTGCTCACCGGCGACGGCGGCTCGACCCATCGCATCACGTTCAGCGCCGACGAGCGCCTCATCGCCAGCGGCGGCGGCTCGGACGACATGAAGTTCGAGGGCGTCCCCGAGTGCCAGGGCCCGTGAGCGACGGCGACGGGCCGGCGCTGCCGCGCCTGTCTTGGCGGGCATGTCCCATGGGACAGATCATAGATCTCATGGGACTTTTTGTGGCGGACGGCGACCGCGGCGCATGAGGCGGTGGTGGTCCGCCGGTGAGCACGCCGCCTGGACGAGGATCCGTCGCGCGCTCAGCCGACCGGCGGCGGCAGCTCGTCGCAGGACAGCTGGATGAGCGCGAGCGCCTGGTCGAGCGCCTGAGCCAGATCTCCCTGACAGATGTCGCCCATCAGTCCGTTGGGGACCAGCGAGGTGAACTCGTGCAGGAGCGGGGCCGCGGCGGCGCTGCCGAACGCCGAGTCGCACTCGGCGGCCTGCGGGCCGGTGATGGTGACGACGACGTAGCGCTCGTCGCCGCCGGCGAACTTGTCGAGCGCCTTCTTGGTGGCCGCGGGCGTGGTGGTGGTGTTGTTCACGTCGTCGTCCTCGTCGGTGAGGAGGACGATCACGAGCAGCGAGGCGTCGCCGCGGTAGAAGCCGGCGTTGACCTGGCCGGGCTCCGACTTGGCGATGAACATCTCGATGGCGTCGAGCGGCCGCTCGCGCCCGAGGTCGGTGCAGAAGTTACACGGGGACTTGGGGTCCGGCGCCAGGCAGCTGAAGGAGCCGGTGACGTTCGCCCCGGGACCGTCGATCCACAGCCTGCCGCCGAGGTCACAGTCGTCGTCGAACAGGTTGTCGCCGTCGAACAGCGCGCCGTCGAGGCCCATGGTCGACTTGCCGTCCTTGTTGTCGACGATCGAGGAATTGGTGACGCCGAGCCGGTAGCCCACGGCCTCCTTGCTCGGGTCCGCGATGTAGGCGTCGAGCACGGCGACGAAGTCGGGGAAGTTGGCGTCGAGGTTGGCCTTCTCCTCGTTCATCGAGGCCGAGACGTCGACGACGAACAGGACGTCGATGAACTCGCAGCCGAGGCCGACGGGGCTGCCGAAGTCGGCCTGCGCGCCGATGTCGAGCTTGAGCGCGTCGCTGTCGTCGCCCTCGCTCGTGCCGGGGCCCCCGGTGCCGGAGCCCGTGGAGGTGGTCGGCAGCAGGTCGTCGACGTTGGGAATGCCGCTCGCGGCCGGTGCGGTGGTGATCCCCGCGCCGCTGCTCGCGCTGGCTCCGCCGTGGTCGTCGCCGCCACAGGCGCACACGAGGCACGGGACGAACAGGGCGAGCGAGGGGAGGCGAAGCGACATGCCCTGTTCTTTACCGCCGAGTCCGCGGACGGCCACGGTCGCGGCGTGCCGCGAGTCCCACCGCTCACGCCCCGCCCTGATATGGTCGCGCGATGCTCTCGCCGTCCACCCTGCGTGTCGCCGTCCTGCTCACCCTCGTGATCGGGTGCACGCCGGCGGCCGCGACCGCGCCTGCACCCGCACCCGCACCGGCGCCCGCGAGCGACACGCCGGCGGTGGCGGTGACGTTCGACGATCTGATCGTCGGCGGCCGCGATCTCGAGCCGGCCCGCACCGAGGCGATGACGCGCGCGCTGCTCGGTCACCTCCGCGACGGCGCGGTGCCGACCGTCGGCTTCGTCAACGCGGCGAAGCTGCAGGACGGACCGGCGAAGACCGAGCGCCTGCGGATCCTCCGGCTGTGGACGGAGGCCGGGGTCGAGCTCGGCAACCACACGTTCTCCCACCCGTCGCTGCACGCGACGGCGGTGGCGGACTACGAGGCGGACGTGATCCGCGGCGAGCCGGAGATCCGCGAGCTCAACGCGTCGCGCGGGCTCGGGCTGCGCTGGTTCCGCCACCCGTACCTGCACACGGGCACGTCGATCGAGGTCCGCGCGGAGATCGATCGCTTCCTCGCAGAGCGCGGCTACACGGTCGCGCCGGTGACGGTCGACAACTCGGACTGGCTCTACAACTTCGTCTACACCGACGCGAAGTCGCGCGGCGACGGCGAGACGATGCGCCGCGTCGGCGAGGCGTTCGTCGCGTCGATGGAGGCGGCGCTGACGTTCCACGAGGACGCGACGGCGGCGCTGTTCGGCCGGCCGATCCGCCACGTGCTGCTGCTCCACGCCAACGAGATCAACGCCGAGTACTTCGACGACATCGTGGCGATCTACAGGCGCCGCGGCTATCGCTTCATCACTTTGGACGAGGCGTTGACCGACCCCGCATACCGCGAGGCCGACCGCTTCACCGGCGCGTCGGGGGTGTCGTGGCTGTACCGCTGGGACTGGACGCGCGGGCGCAAGCAGGTCGACTGGCGCGCCGAGCCCGAGCCGCCCGCGTTCGTGCAGGCGCTGTTCGACGCCAGCCAGTGAGGGCAGGGCGCGGCGCGATGATTGATGAATGAACGGAAGAGACAGGAATCGAACCTGCTACGGTGTCACCCGCGACGGTTTTCGGGACCGTTTGCCAGACCAAATGGCCGCTCTTCCAGGAGATGTGCGGAGCAGGAGGGATTCGAACCCCCGGAGGCGCGAGCCCCCCGGCTCTCCAGGCCGGTGTCCTGGACCACTGGACGACTGCTCCGAATGTGAAGACGACGGAAGGAGCGCGGATCGAACGCGCGCGGGTTTTCAGGCCCGTCCACGGGTTAGCACCCCGGAGCCTTGCCTCTCGGCCATCCTTCCAGAATCGTAGGTGTCGGGCGGACGCGCGGGCCCGGTCGCAATCGCGGGATCGCGATCGCGTGCGCTCGCATCGGCGACGACCCCCAGTCGCCGGCGCCTGGCGCTCGACCACGAGGGCGACGCTCGGTCACCATCGCGGCTCACGCCGGCCGAAACGGCCTTCCGGCCGCAGATGCTGCGAGCTCACGCCGTCGCAATCGCGTGACGGCGCCGCGGCGCCCACGCTATCGTGACGACGAACTCGAGCGCCCGAATCCGCTGCGGGATCGAGGACTCAGGGTCCGATCGGAACGACGAGGGAACATGCGGACGATCTATCATGGGTGCCGGCGGCCGTCAAGCGCCCGGCGATGAATCATGAAATTGTCGAAGGGCGAATGGTGGGTGTCCGCTAGCGACGGGCTGTGGTGATTCGTCGACGCGCTTCGATACGCGCGGACGGATGCCCGCGAGCGGCGCGCACGATCGCGCCGCGAGGTCCGCAGGCCGTCGTCGAGTTCGCGCGACGCCAGACGTCGCCGCGGGCCGCGACGACGCCGTGACGGCTACCGCCGTTCGGCCTGCCCGCAGACGCCTGCGTGGAACGCGTCGCAGCGGCCGATTCGCACCAGTGGTCCCGTTGACGCCGGCTGGCGGCTTGGGGTACGCATGGGCCGCATGGCAGTCCACGGCGGCGACTCGCCCGAGGCCAAGGCGGGCGACGCTCGCGGCGGCGCGGCGGCTCGCGGCGACCTCGGCCTGGCGGCCACCGTCGACTCCGACACCATCGACACCGTCGACTCCGAGACGGTCGACGGGCCGAGCGCGGGCATGAGCATCGGCTCGGGCGGGCGCGCCCGCCTGCCCGCGCACCTCGACAGCACCGCCTCGCACGACGCGGCCAACGTGTTCGTCGCCTCGGCGATGCCGATGAGCATCGGCCGCCACGTGCTGGTGCGACCGCTCGGGATGGGCGGCATGGGCCAGGTGTTCGAGGCGCGCGCGCCCGACGGCACCACGGTGGCGCTGAAGATCATTCGCGGCACCAGCCCCGAGCGGCTGTATCGCTTCAAGCGCGAGTTCCGCTCGCTGTCGGCGGTGGTCCACCCCAACATCGTCGCGCTCTACGACCTCGTCCACGTCGACGACGAGCGCGGCGCGGGGCTGGCGTTCTTCACCATGGAACTGCTCCGCGGCGCGCACTTCGTGAGCGCGGTGCGCGACGAGCTTCCCGACGGCGAGGGGCTCGACGAGGCCGGCCTGCGGCGATTGCAGGACTGCATGGTGGGCCTGGCCTGCGGGCTGTCGTGCGTGCACCGCCACGGCCTGGTCCACCGCGACATCAAGCCGTCGAACGTGATGGTCACCGCGTCGGGCCGCGTGGTCGTGCTCGACCTCGGGCTGGTGCGCGAGAGCCGGGTCGCCTCGTTCGACAACGTCGGCGAGAATTCGGCGCTGCTCGGCACGCCGCTGTACATGGCGCCGGAGCAGATCGTGCGCTCCGACGACGCCGGCCCGCCCGCCGACTGGTACGCCGTCGGCGAGGTGCTGTGGGAGTGCCTGAGCGGCGAGTCGCGCCACGCCGGTCGCCCGCTGGTCGAGGTGTTCGAGCGCAAATTGCTGGAGGCGCCCGAGCCCCCGTCGCGCCGGCGCGCCGGCGTGCCGCAGCACCTCGATCGCCTGTGCGTCGACCTGCTGGCGCGCGAGCCGGACGATCGCCCGACCGCAGCGCAGGTGCTCACGCGCCTGGGTCGCGGCGACCTGGTGGCGATCGAGCTGACGGTCCAGGGCCTGCTCGGGCGCGAGCAGGAGGCCCGGCTGCTGCGCGACCACATCGTCCAGCCCGGCCGCACCAGCGCGGTGTTCGTCAGCGGGCCCTCGGGCTTCGGCAAGACCACGTTGGTCGAGCACGTCCTCGACGTCGCCCGCCGCGAGGACGGCATCGTCGCGTTCTCCGGCAGCTGCTCGGAGCGCGAGTCGATCCCGTTCAAGGCCCTCGATTCGGCGATCGACGCGCTCGGCGTGCACCTGTGCAGCAGCGACGCCGGCGACGCGACCGCGATCGGCCGGCGCGAGGACCTGGCGGCCCTGGCCCGGCTGTTCCCGGTGCTGCGCACGGTGCCGGCGATCCGCGCGATCGACGACGCGCGCCTCGACGGCTGCGATCCGATCGAGATCCGCCGCCGCGCCGCCGACTCGCTGGCCGAGCTGCTCACGCGCATCGCGATCCGGCGCCGGGTGGTGCTCGCGCTCGACGATCTGCAATGGGCCGATCTCGACAGCGTGCTCCTGCTCGAGTCGGTGCTGCTGCGCAAACACCCGCCGCCGGTCGCGCTGCTCGGCAGCCACCGCGAGGGCACCGAGGCGACGCGCGCCCCGCTGGCGCGTTTGTGGAGCAGCCTCGAGGCCAGCGAGCAGGTGGCGCTGCGCCGCGTGGTGGTCGGGCCGCTGTCCGAGGAGCAGTCGATCGCCCTCGCGGCGCGCCTGCTCGGCGGTCCCGTCGACGATCCGGTGGCCGCGCGCGTCGCTCGCGAGGCCGGCGGCAGCCCGTTCTTCATCGGCGAGCTGGTCCGCTACGCGCTCGCCCACGGCGGCCTCGACGGCGCCGGTCTCAGCCTCGACGGCCTGCTGCGCACGCACCTGCAGCGCCTGCCGCTCTCGGCCAAGCGCCTGGTCGAGGTGCTCGCGGTGGCCGGCGGCCGGCTGCCGCGCACGCTCGCGGTCGACATCGTCACCGCCGCCGCCGGGCCGGTCGATCGCGGCACGCTGGCCCGACTGCGCGCCGAGCACCTGATCCGGATCGCCGATTCGTCGCAGGACGACGTGCTCGAGACCTACCACGATCGCGTGCGCGAGGCCGCGGCGCAGGAGGCCGCCGAATCGCACGGGTCCGAGCTCGCGGCGATCCACCGGGCGATCGGCGAGGCGCTGCTGCGCTCCGGCTCGGCCGACACCGCCACGCTGGCGCATCACTTCCGCGCCGCCAACGACACCGAGCGGGCCACGCGGTTCACCCTCGCCGCCGCCGAGGACGCCGCGCGCGCGCTGGCCTTCGATCAGGCCGCCGAGCTGTTCCGGGCCACGCTGTCGATCGGGGGCATCGACGCGGCCGCGGCCACGCACACGCGCGCGCGCCTGGCCGAGGCGCTGGCCAACGCCGGCCGCCTGCACGCCGCGGCCCGCGTCTACACCGACGCCGCGCACGCGGGCGACGGCGCCGCCAGCGAGGCGCAGCGGACCGAGTGGTTGCGCCTGGCGGCCGCGCACTTCCTGTCGACGGGGCATCACGACGAGGGCAGGGCGGTGCTCGAGGAGCTGCTGCCGCGCGTCGGCCTGTCGCTGACCCGCGGCACCGCCTCGACCATCGTCGCGCTGCTCGGGCAGCGCGCCCTGCTGGCCGCGCGCAAGCTCGAGCTGCCGCCGGCCGGCGCCAATCAATTGTCCGAGCTCGACGCCCAGCGGCTCGACGTCTGCTGGACGGTCACGCGCGGGCTCATCTACAGCGACGGCATCGCCTCGGCGCTGTTCCACGCGCGGCACCTGCGGCTGGCGCTGAACAGCGGCGATCCGCTGCGGGCCGCGCGGGCGATCGGCTACGAGGCCTACGTGCGCGCGCTGATGGAGGGCGGCACCGCCGACGCCCAGGCGACCGCGATCTTCGACAGCCTCGAGGCCTCGGCCGAGGTCCAGGCCAGCCCGTACGTCCGCGGAATGTTGGCACAGTACCGCGCCGGCACGCACCAGATGCTGTGTCGATTCGAGCAGGCGCTGGTCGACTACGAGCGGGGCATCGCCATCTTGCGCGAGCAGTGCACCGGGGTGATGGACGAGATCGCCCAGATGGAAGCCCACCGCATGACGGTGCTGATGTACCTCGGCCGGATCGGCGAGCTGGCCGACGTCGCGTTCCGCCTGCTCCGCGAGTGCGCCGAGCGGCCCAACCCGTACGTCGAGGGCTTCGCGCGCGGGGTGCTCGGCAATTACGTGTACCTCGCCCAGGACCAGGTCGACGCCGCCACCGAGCAGCTCGAGCACTACCGGCGCCACGCGCCCAAGCGGTTCGAGGCGCACTTCTTCAACTGCGCGTCCAAGCAGACCGAGCTGCTGCGCTACCGCGGCGACGCCGAGGGCGCGTGGCGGCAGAACGAGATCGACTCGCCGCTGGTCGAGAAGCTGCTGTTCTTCCGCGTGCCGTTCGTCAAGGCCGAGTTCCACCGCTCGCGCGCCGCCAACGCGCTGGCCCTGGCGGCGCAGACCAGCGACCCGGCGCCCCTCCTCAAGATCGCGCGCGCGGCCGCGAAGCACAACTTCCGCGTGCCGCTGCCGATGTCCGACGCCTACGGCCACCTCACGCTCGCCAGCGTCGCCGCGCTCGAGGGCAAGACCGAGCTCGCGGTGACGGAGCTGCGCCGCACGGTCGCCATCTTCGAGCGCCTGGCGATGGGCACCGATCTGGCGGCGACGCGCCGGCGCCTGGCCGCGCTCGTCGCCGGCGACGAGGGCCGCGCGCACCAGCAGAAGGCGGACGCGTGGATGAGCGAGCACCGGATCGCCCGCCCCGATCGCTTCACCGACATGGTCGCGCCGGGCTTCGTCCGGCGGGCATAGACGAGCACCCCCGACAATCAGGAGCAGCGTGATGAAGGACCTCAGCCGAGCCCGTGAATTGGCCATTGCCCTGTCTCAGTCCCCCGGCACCACCGATCCGGAGTCGCGCGCCGCGGCGCTGACCAGCGAGCTGGCGCTGCAGTTCGGCCACACCGACGCGAACGGCAAGTCGCTCGGCGGTTATCAGGCCCAGGGCACCCTCGACGCGCGCGTCGCGGTGCTCGTATTGCCCTCGGAGACGGTGCGGCAGCTGCTGCCGGCCGGGCTCGAGCTGGCGCCGCAGCCGGTGGTGCCGTCGGGCTGGCACCCGGTCTATCTGTTCTTCTCGCACGAGATCTTCCGCGCGTGGTTCGGCACCATGGATTACGAGGAGCTGCTGATCGGCGTCCCGTGGGTGCAGATCAGCGATCCGAAGGCCAGCTATCCCGGCCCCTTCATCTACATGCCGCGGCTCTATCTCAACGAGCTGCTGCCGTGCGAGCTCGGCGTGCACATGTACGGGTGGGAGAAGCAGATGGGCACGCTCAACGTCGTCGGCGACGGCTCCCCGAAGGTGCAGTTCACCGTCACGCCGAAGGGGGGCAGCGCGCCGGCGGTGACCGGCGAGTTCACCGAGGTCCCGGGCGTCGGGCCCAAGTCGTCGGCCGACGTGCGCAACTTCCTGATCGTGCGCCAGCTGTTCGAGCAGCCGACGATCTCGCAGGCGCTGCACATCATCGATCCCAATTCGTTCAACTCGCCGCACGCCGGGCCGTTCCTGGCCGCCAACAACATCCTCCAGGCCGACGACCCGAGCGCCACGATTCAGCCGCTCGCCGCGACCATCACGATCGGCGCCTCGCTGACCCCGCCGGGCATCCCGCCGGGCACCTACCGCGTGCCGAGCCTCGTCGACGCGGAGCTGGGCGCGTTCCGGATCCGCTGCCCGCAGGCCATCTCGCTGCCCGGCTCGTGCGCCAAGGCCGACTACCCGCGGCCGCCGGCGACGCGCAAGCTCAGGGTCGCGGTGCTCGGCGGCGGGCCGGCGGCCTGCACGACCGCGCTGTATCTGGCGCGCCAGACCGACCGCTACGAGGTGTCGCTCTACACCACCGGCTATCGCCTGGGCGGCAAGTGCCAGTCGTGGCGCAACCCCGACAAGGCCTGGCGCGTCGAGGAGCACGGCCTGCACGCGTTCCTCGGCTTCTATCACAACGCCTTCACGACGGTGCAGGACGCCTACCACGACGGCTTCGCCACGCCCGAGATCGGCGACGCGCTGTATCAGCGCGCGTTCTACCAGGAGAAGTACAACGGGCTGATGGTGCATCACAACGGCGAGTGGTCGTACTGCCCGCTGCCGAGCCTGTCGGCCGCGGCGTCGTCGACATCGACCGGCGGGAGCACCGGCGCGCACGCGCTGCTGGGCGCGGTCGAGGCGCTGGTGCGGCGCACGCTCGATCACTTCAAGGCCATGTCCGACGCCCACGCCGGGCTCGCCGACGCGCTCGAGGGTCACACCTCGGTGCTGCACCGGCTGCGCAGCGCCGTCGTCGGCCTCGTCACGAGCGCGGCGGAGAAGCTGATCGAGACCGGGTTCGGCGGGCTCGACACGGCGATCGGCGGCGAGGTCGCGAAGGTGCGCGACGACCTGGCCGCCCGCGTGCGCGCCGACACCTCGCTGTCGACCTACTTGTGGTTCCTGTGGACCGGCGCCGACACGATGCTCACCATCTTCATCGGCCTGCTCAAGCACCCGATCCGCAACCTGTCCGAGCTCGACGGCTACGACTTCCGCGAGTGGCTCCGGGCCAACGGCCTGCACGAGGCCGCCGGCGAATCGTGGGAGGTCATCAATCAGGTCTACGAGACCCTGTTCGCCCACCAGAACGCCGACCCGCACAAGGACGCCTGCACGCTGCTCGACACCGACGTCCGCCCGGCCCACCTGGCCGCGGGCGTGGCCACGCGGTGGTTCTTGCTCGAGAGCCTCGGCTACCGCGGCGCCCCGGCCTACCGCTTCGAGTACAGCTGCGCCCAGACGATGATGACGCCGCTCTACCTGGCGCTCAAGCGGCTCGGCGCCGAGGTCAACTTCTTCCACACCGTCACCGGCCTCGAGCTCGACGGCAGCGGCGAGCAGCGCCGGCTGGTGCGCGTGCACCTGCAACGACAGGCCGAGGTCAAGGGCGGCCCGGGCGCCTATTCGCCGCTCGTCACGCCCGACCTCGCCAACAACCCGCCCGAATTGCACGACTGGCCGCTCGACCCGCACTGGGATCAATTGGTCGACGGCGACTGGTTCAAGGCCCACGACATCGACTTCTTCAACGCCTGGCGCGCGGACGAGAACACCAGGGCCAGGCCGGTGGTGCTCGAGCACGACAAGGACTTCGATCTCGTGGTGCTCGGCGTCCCGCTCGGCGCGCTGCCGCTCATCGACTCGCCGCTGACCCAGCCCGCGCGGCCCGACGCCGACCCTGTGTGGAAGCGGATGATCGACGGGATCGCGCTGACGCAGACGCTGTCGTTCCAGCTGTGGCTGAAGCCGAACGCGGGCGCCCTGTTCAGCGGGGCGCAGCGCGGCCTCTTGACCTGCTACGCCCAGCCCGAGCCGAGCTACGGCGATTTCACGCCGCTGCTCGCCTACGAGGAGTGGCGGACGGTCAAGCCGCACCTGCTGTCGTACTTCACCGGCGCGTCGGTGGCCGGTCACCCGCCGCTGCCGCCGGCCTGCGGGCCCGACTATCCCGAGCGGATCCAGGCCCAGTGGGTGGTCAAGGTCCAGCAGTGGCTCGGCGACAACTACCTCGCGTTCTACGACGGCACGGGCACGCCGCGCAGCTTCGCCGGCTTCCTCGACGACCTCGTGGTCGAAGGCGAGCCGCTCGAGGGCTCGGCGCGGCTGGCCTGGCAGCATTTGATCGCCGACGTCCAGCCGTCGAACCTCTACGTGTTGAGCCAGCCCGGCTCGACCGCGCTCCGGCTCGGGCAGGCCGAGTCGGGGGTGCGCGGCCTCCTGCTGTGCGGCGACTGGACCCGCACCGATCTCAATTGCGGCTGCGTCGAGGCCGCCACCACCTCGGGCATGCTGGCGGCACGCGCGATCAGCACGGAGCCGCGCACCGTCTGGCGGCCGGGGTTCTGAGTCGATCGCAGGAGGCCATGTCATGACCGACGATCGCACCAGCAACGACATCGAGGCCGCCGACGCCACCGTCGCGGCGACCCGCGCCACCCCGCAGACCAATTGGTCGGACACCGTCACGTTCACGCCGGCGACCTACGCCGAGCCGGGCTGCCTCACCGAGCTGCGCGAGGTCGTGCGCCTGGCCCACGCCGCGCGCCGGCAGGTCCGCGCCCGCGGCAGCGGCCATTCGTGGAACGACGCGATCGTCACCGCCGATTGTTCGGTCAACACCGGCAAGCTGACGCCCGACAACAAGCACGCCTGCGTGTGCAACGCGCTCGGCGCGGGCGGCCGCAATTGCATGGAGGTCACCGACGAGCTCGTGACCGGCGGCGACGGCCGCAAGTACCGCCGGATCGGCGTGCCGGCCGGGATGTGCCAGGGCGACTTCGCCGAGCTGGCCCAGCGCCTCGGCGCGCCGCTGCCGACCCAGGGCCCGGCGCCCGACATCACGCTGAGCGGCTTCGTCGCCAACGGCTGTCACGGCACCGGCTGGTCGGAGCCGACGATCGCCGAATTGGTGTACGGACTCGACCTGGTGGCGCCCGACGGCCGGGTGCTGTCGTTCACCGCCGACTCGATCCCGCCCGGCTTCGAGGACCTCGGGCTCGGCGCGGCCGAGCTGATGAACGTGGTGCGGGTCAATCAGGGCGCGCTCGGGGTGCTGGCGCGGATCGTGTTCCAGCTGCCGGCCGAGCCGTTCAACCTGCGGGTCACCAATCAGTTCGTGCCGGTCACCGACGTGTTCGACCGCGCCGATCCGTCGAAGCTGCAGCGGCTGATCGAGGGCCACGATTACGTCGAGATCTTCTGGTTCCCCTACAACAACTACAAGATGCACTGGCTCACCCCGGTGCCGGCCGGGCCGGAGAAGGACACGCTGTGGGTGATGTGCTTCGATCGCACCAGCGATCCGGTCAGCGCCGACGCCGGCTTCGTCGAGCTGTGGAACGACGTGTTCGGGGTGCTGGCGCTGGCGGGCGGGGCGATCGGCCCGCTCGTCGACGCCCACCCGAAGGTCGTGCCGGCGATGTCGAGCTTCGCCCTGCGGACGATGAAGTGGAAGAACCACTTCAGCGACCCGGTCGTGCTCACCCCGCCCGACGCGTTTCTCTATCAGAAGCACTACTTCCGCCACTTCCTCGACCTCGAGTTCACGATGCCGATGCAGGGCGACCAGGGCTTCGCCGACATCGTCGCCGCGTTCTATCAATTGGTCGACCGCATGGAGGCGTGGCGCAGCGGCAGCGAGGGCGACATGCCGTACCCGATCAACCTCAACGCCCACGCCCGCTTCGTCCGCAACAGCCAGGCGACGCTGTCGCCGGCCTACGCGCCGGCCGGCTCGTCGCAGCACACCTGCTACTTCGAGTACCTCAGCTACTCGCACGGCTCGCTCACCACCACGTACGACGCCTTCAACGGCGAGTTCTACAGCGAGGCGCACGGGCTCGGGTGGAAGAAGTGGGGCGGCCTGCCCAATTGGGGCAAGGACCTCGGCAGCGTGCCCGGTATCGACGAGTACGTGCACGCGATCCTGGCCGCGAAGACCGGCGCGGCGCCGAGCCGGCTCGAGCAATTCCTGGCCGTGCGCGACCGCATCGACCCCGACGGCGCGACGTTCACCAACGCGTACCTGCGCGGCTTCTTCACCGGCCGGGCCACGTCGCACGTGCTGCGCGGCGCCCCCGCCGCGAGCTACCCGGAGATGCCCGCCCAGCCGGCCCGCCGCAGCTTCTCGCTGGCGAACGTGACCCACACGAGCCCGAACGAGCCGATGCGCGCCCAGGGCATCGAGCTCTACCACGACCTCGCCGCCGGGGCGGCGTTCCTCGTCAACGAGCACGGCGAGGTCAACCTGCTGGCGCTCGAGCACGATCCTGCCACCGGGGCGCTGCACTACACGGTGGCCGCGCCGTCGCGCCACCTCGGGTTCGAGGAGATCCTCGATCGCGTGGCGCTGTTCCACGGGCGACCGGCGGCGTGACGCGAGGACCGGCGCGCGACGAGGTCGGCGCGCCGGTGTGGGCCGGCGTCGATGGTCTCCTATGATCATAGCCGGGGGACCGCTGCGGAGAGCCGGTGCGCATGGCCGCGCGCAGGGCTCGCCGGCGTCGTGTCCGCCGGGGTTCGACCGCACGAATCGTCGGCCACCTCCGCGCGTTCGCCCGATGACATGCCTCCCGCCCGGTCCGCGCTCCTCCTCGCCCTCGTCCTCGCGGCTTGTGCCCATCGCGGCGCCTCACCGGAGGCCCTGGACGCGCCGGATCCCCCGGCGACGACGCTGGAGACCCGCGAGGACGCGGCCGAGCCCGCGGCGCCTGTCCCGACGAAGGCGGGCGCGACCGCGCAGGTGATCACGTTCAGCGGCGACGACGCCGACCCCGAGCCGCCGACGCAGATCCGCAGCCCGCCGAAGCGGCCGCAACTTCCGAGCTTCCAGCTGTTCGGCACGCGCACTGGCGACGGGCCGCAGTGAAGGGCGCCGCTCGTCGGAGCACGCGTGCGGTCGCTGTCCTTCGGGACATGTGACTTGTCGTGCGCGTCAGTCGACGGTGAGCGTCGCGGGGTCGAAGTGGCGGCCCATGATCGCCTCCCCCTGCATGTCGCAAGCGCGGCCGCGTGCGGTCACCCGCTTGCCGTCGAGCTCGCGGTATACGCCGCGCGCCCCGTAGTTCAGGATCCATCGCTCGCCGTCGGCGGCGACCAGGCGCGCGCCGTCGATGCCCTTGCCGAACGGCTCGACGACGATCACGCCCTTCAATTCGACGAGGTCCCCGTGCGGCCGGCACCCTGCGCCGTCATCGTAGCTGCCGGAGACGTCGAAGGCATGGGGCGGCCCGGGGTTGGTCGACGTGATGCCGGCGGACCCCACGGCGTCGGGCGCTGGCTGATGGGACGTTGCAGGCGTGGCGTGCGGGCAGGCCGTGATGATGGCCATGGCGACGAGCACGAAGGCGGTTGTGAGCTGCGGACGACGGATGCCCATGGGGATCAGGCACTGGAAACGCTGCCGTGCCGACGACCATTTCACGGCCATCCGCACGGGTCGATGCCGCCCCTCGACGCAATGCTCACGGACAGCGCCTGCGTCCCCGCCATGAAGATCGTTGACGCCCTGACGCCGCAGTGCTCGTCACCGCGTGCCCGGGCGATCACCTTGCCGGTCGACACGTCGGCTCGACGGGGACGCTGGGATCCGGGCCCGAGGAGACAGAACTGGGGCACGGAAGGCTCACATGCGGGCCGCGCACGAGCGGCGAGGTCGGCGGTGCCACGTCGGGGCGTCATTGGCGGTCTGCGCGAGAGCAGCCCCGTCGCGATCTCCAGCGCCGGCACTGCGACGTGCCCATTGATAGGACCCGATAATGCATCGACCGTGACGAAAATCGCGCGCCGCCTGCCGATGGTGACGGCCCTCGCATGCCGCGTCGAACGGCCGCCGCTCCGGTATGGTGAGGCGGCATGTCCTTCGGTCGCCTCGTCCCTGTCCTCCTCGTGCTCGCCGCCTGCAACTCGCCGACCGCGAGCGGCTCCGACAGCGAGACCTCCGGCGAGGCACCGGACACGACGACGACGACTGCGACGTCGTCGACCACGGGCGAGCCGCCGGAGCCGACCACCAGCAGCACCACGGGCGACGACGACAGCAGCACGAGCACGACGGAGCCGCTGCCGGAGCCGCTGCCGCCGTTGCCGGGGCCGGTGCCGCTGACCGACGAGGAGCTGCGCACGCCGGCGCACCCGGTCGACGAGGACAAGCTGCTCGACCTGCGGGTGCCCGCCGACGTCGAGAAGGCGCTGGCGGAGGGTTACGGCGACGTGATGGTGGGCCCGGGCGAGCCGGTGCTGCCGCGCACGCTCGACGATCAGGAGCCGCCGGCGCCCGGGCCGGCGCCGAAGCTGCTCACGCGCTTCGTCCACCTCGCCGACACGCAGCTGGCCGACGACGAGTCGCCGGCGCGCCTGGCCGGGTTCGACGAGGTATCCGGCGGCGCGTTCCGCCCGCAGGAGGGCCACGTGTGCCACATGCTCAACGCCGGCGTGCGCACGATCAACGCGCTGCACGTCGATACGCCGCTCGACTTCGTGCTGCTCGGCGGCGACAACACCGACAACGCCCAGAGCAACGAGCTCGAGTGGTTCATGGGGATCTTGAACGGGGCGCCGGTGGTCGAGTGTGACTCGGCGATCGACGACGATCCGGTGCCCGGGCCCGACAACGACCAGAAGGACCGCTTCGCGCCGGTCGGCCTCGACGTGCCGTGGCGGTGGGTGACCGGCAACCACGACATCCTTCGCCAGGGCACGTTCGCGATCCTCGACTGGAGCGAGCCGATCGAGGGCGAGTCGGTCGGCGGCACCCGCGACTACGGCCAGCCGGGCGCGCCGATCGTCAAGGGCACGGTCCCGGCCGACCCGGCGCGGGCGTTCCTCGAGGAGCCGGACCAGGTCGCGCTGGTGGCCGGCGACGGCGACGGCCACGGGATCACGGCGGCGGCCGTCGAGCTCGGGCGCGCGTTCTACACCTTCGACGTCGAGGGCACACCGCTGCGGTTCTTCGTCCTCAGCACGGCGACGATCACCGGCGCGAGCCTCGGCCTGATCCGCCCGGTCGACCTCGAGAACATCATCGGCCCGACGCTCGACCAGGCGGTGGCCGACGGCAAGTGGGTGATCGTGACGTCGCACCACCGCTCGGGCAGCCTGAGCAACGGCCAGGAGTTCGGGATCGGCACCAAGTTCGACGACGCGCTGACGCCCGAGCAATGGCGCGAGTTCCTCGGCGGCTACGACAACGTGATCATGCACCTCGCCGCGCACACCCACCGGCTGATGGCCGAGCCGATGCTGCCCGTCGGCGGCCACCCGTACTGGGAGATGGTGACGCCGTCGCTCAACGACTTCCCGTCGCAGATGCGAATGATCGAGGTGTGGGACCAGGACAACGGCTCGCTGACGATCAAGGCGCGGGCGTTCGACCTCGTCACCGACGGCGACCCGATCGCCGAGCAGGGCCGCACCCTCGCCGTCGCCGACTTCACGACGGGCTGGGAGAACGACGGCCGCGGCACCGGGCCCGACCAGCGCAACGTCGAGCTGTGGATCCCCACGCCCGACTGAGCGGGCTGGGGGCGCGCCGGGACGCCGGAGCGAACGAGCATGTCCATGACGACATGCACCGACGTGCTTCCACGGCATCGAGCGCGCGCTCGAGCGACTCGGCGTCGACTCATCGCTCGCGGGCGAGTCTCCGGCCCAATGCGAATATCACCGGCGGACCCCACACCGCGAGGGTCGTCGGAGCTGCGTCGCCGGCGACGGCGCAGCCGCTCCTCTCGAGCGGAGGAGGCTCCGAGCGAGGCGGAGCGGTCGGCGCCGCGTCGGGTTCGGGAGCCGGCGGGGAGGGGCGCTGGGCCGGAGGATCGCTGCGTCGTCCGCAGCCGAGCTCGAACTCTCCGCTCGCGGTAGCGACGTGTCGCCCGCCCGGTGCACGGATCCGGACCTGGACGCGATGTCGCCCGGGCACGAGGCCGCGGCCGAGCCCGTGTTCGGCGTCCGGTTCGGCGGGGCATTCACTGAAGATCCGGTCGGTCCCCGGGTGCTCCGTCCACGTTCGACCGGGCTCATGGCTCCCGCACTTGTTCGCCGCGTGTTCCCACGCGAGATCGTCGACGAAGGTCGCGTACAGCAGATAGTCGCGGAACGGCTCGACCTCCGGCGGCAGGTCGACCGAGAACGCCAGCGCGTCGGCCACGACCGGGCTGCTGCACGCGCCGGAGACCGCCCACTGGCTGTGTACGGGGCCCTCGACGTGCTCGGTGATCCGCAGCGTCGTGTCCGCGAGCACGAACGTCTTCGCGGTCACCGTGACGGTCGTGGTGAGCTCGGCGGGCGGGATAGCGTCGCCGAATTGGCGCTCGAGCGCGGGGCGGAGCTCCTTCATCGCGCGCCAGCGATCTTCACGCACCGTCACGGTGTACACGTCGCCAGGCTTGAGCCGGGTCCGCGGCACGATCAGCACGATGTCTCCGTCGGGGGTGAGGTCGTGCGCCACGACGACCTGGCGGCCACCGATCTTTCGCGTCACCCGGACTTGATCACGGGTCATGTTCGGCGTGCCGGACCACGGGATCCCCGGCGCGTTTGCCGGCAACGTGTCTCCTGTCCCGAGGTACAGGCGACCCGGGCCGATCTTGTCGCGCGCGCACGAGCACGCCTGCGCAAGCTCCGCCCCCGTGAGCGCCAGCCCGACGGCGAGCGCGATGACGAGGATCCTGCGCTCGAGGCCCATGTCGTGTCAGCGTACCAGGTCCGCGAGCGGCTCAGCCGCGGTTCTCCCGCGGCAGGGACCCGGGACGGAGGATCGGACAGGCGCGAGGCCCCGGCCGACGTCGACCCGCATATCGAGCCGGACCACCGGACATTCGTCGGACTGCGATATCGCCACCACTCTGGCCTGCCACGAATGCGCCGACGGCGACCGGCCCGCGGGCCGCGTGCACTCACCGGCGAACTCGAGTTCAGGGACGCGGGCGAAGCCGCCCAAGGGCCGGGTCGGGGCCGGGATTGCGCGCAGGTCGTCGTGCGGACGCCGTGCCGCAAATGTGGCGAGGAGACCCTGGCGCGTGTCGTCGCCGCGGCCTCGGCGAATGCTCGTGTCCGCGGATCGGGCGCCGACGTCCAGTCTGCGCGCAAGCGTCGGTGATGCGCTCGGAACCGGCCTGCGCCGAGAGCGGCGCCCGGGCGAAAATCGCCGGCGAGACAGCTGCGAGAGATTGTTCGCGGGCGTGGCCCGGCTCGTTGTATGGTGCTCGCCGGGGAGGACGATGAGTCACCTGTCGACGCTGAAGGCGCTCCTGGGCAACCATCCGCTGTTTACGCTGACGACGGCGGGCAAGGAGCTCCGCGTCGTCCGGTTCACCGCCACGGAGGGATTGTCGAGCCTGTTCGAGGTCAGCGTCGAGCTGGCAGGGCCCGAGGTCGACCTCGCCGGGGCGATCGACGCGCCGATGACCCTGGAGATCGCGGGCATCGACACCCCGCGCTATCTCTCGGGCATCTGCGCCTCGTTCGACTACGTCGGTCACACCCGCGAGCTGCAGCTGTACGAGGCGCTGATCGTGCCGGCGCTGTGGCGCCTGCAGTTCCGCCGCAACAGCCGGATCTTCCAGGACATGACCACGCCGGACATCGCCCGCAAGGTGTTGAAGGACGCCGGGATCGAGAGCGACGGGTTCAGGTTCAGCCTCATCGAGACGTACGCGCCGCGCAACTACTGCGTGCAATACCAGGAGGACGACCTGACGTTCCTGTGCCGATTGCTCGAGGAGGACGGGATCTTCTTCTTCTTCGAGCACGCCAAGGACGCGCACACGCTCGTGTTCGCCGACCACGCGGGCGCGCACCCGCCGATCCCGGGCGACCCGAACGTGTGGTTCCGGCCGCCCGACGGCGAGGTCAGCCAGCAGGAGGCGATCCACAGCTTCCGCTTCGGCGAGCGGATCCGTCCCGGCGCGGTCACGCTGCGCGACTACAACCTGCACAAGCCGAGCGAGCCCATGGAGGTGCGCAAGCTCGGCAAGCGCCACACCGACCTCGAGGTCTATACATACCCCGGCGAATATCAGGACCCGGGCCGGGCGGGGCCGCACCAGGGGCAGACGCTGGCCAAGCTGCGGCTGGAGGCCCACGAGGCCCACCGAAGGGTCGGCTCGGCCACCAGCGATTCGCCGCGGCTCACCGCGGGGCACACGCTGTCGCTGGTCGGCCACCCGCGCATGGAGCTCGACGCGTCGTACCGGATCCTCCACGTCAAGCACACCGGGCAGCAGCCGCAGGCGCTCGAGCAGGACGCGTCGGGCGCGTTCCACTACGAGAACAGCTTCACCGTCACCGAGCTCGACGCGCCGTTCCGGCCGGCGCAATCGACCCCGCGCCCGGTGATGCGCGGGCTGCAGACCGCGACGGTGGTCGGGCCCGAGGGCGAGGACGTGTACACCGACGAGCACGGGCGCGTGAAGGTGCAGTTCCACTGGGACCGCGACGAGCCGTTCAACGAGACCAGCTCGTGCTGGGTCCGCGTCAGCCAGATGTGGGCGGGCAACGGCTGGGGCGCGATGTTCATCCCGCGGATCGGCCACGAGGTGCTGATCGACTTCATCGAGGGCGACCCCGACCGACCGGTGATCACCGGCCGCGTCTACACCGGCCAGAACGTGCCGCCGTACCCGCTGCCCGAGGACAAGACGAAGTCGACGATCAAGTCGGAGTCGTCGCGCGGCGGCGGCGGCTTCAACGAGCTGCGCTTCGAGGACAACAAGGGCGGCGAGCAGATCTTCCTCCACGCCCAGCGCGACCTCGACGAGGTGGTGCTCAACAATCACACCGAGGATGTCGGCTGCGACGAGACGATCACGATCGGCAGCAACCAGTCCACCACGGTCGGCGCCGACCGGACGATGCACGTCAAGGGCAACTTCACCGAGACCATCGACGGGACCGAGACGCGCACGGTCACCGGCGCGGTCGAGGAGACGTTCTCGGCCAGCGAGACGCGCAACATCTCAAGCGACCAGAGCGAGACGATCGGCGGCAGCGTCACGCGCACGATCACCGGCAGCGTGACCGAGTCGATCACCGGCTCGCTGTCGCAGACGATCACCGGCGGGGTCACCGTCACCACGCCGTCGACCTACGACGTGACCGCGGTCGGCGGCGTGACGATGACCGCGACCGGCGGGATCAAGATGATCGCCCCGGCCGGCTTCACCGTCATCGCGCCCGGCGGGACCAAGACGATCGATCAGGACTTCTGGAAGTTCGGCGGCGGCCAGGGCGACGCGTTCGCGTGGGCGCTCGGGATCACGGGGATCAAGCTCGAGATGATCGGGATCTCGATGGCGCACACCAACATCAAGCTCGAGCACGTCGGCATGGCCATCGAGTACAAGACCGCCTCGTTCTCGCACGACGGCGCCGAGGTCAAGTCCGTCGGCGCGGCGCTGATGCAGGGCTACGCCAGCCTGCACACCTTCGGCCTCCTGTCGATTCTGTAGCCCATGCGCGTCGTCAAGCCCGGCAAACTCGGGGTGCTCACCCGCTGTTACGAGCACGAGCGCCGCTACTACATGGGCGTGTCGGTGCTGGCGTTCATCCCGATCGGGCTGGCCGCGCCGGCGCCGATCCTGCTGAGCGAGGTCGACATGTGGAAGTTCGCCGCCAAGCAGCTCGGCGGCGGGTCGCTCGATGTCGGGATCCCCAAGCGCCGCGGCGAGTTCCTGGTGATCGGCAAGGCCTACGCGCCCGGCGGCGCGGCCCGGCCTCGGTTCTCGGCCTCGGCGCAGGTCGGCGCGTCGAAGAAGACCGTCGAGGTGTTCGGCGATCGCAGCTGGCGCGGCTCGACCATGACGTCGCCGGCGCCGATCACCGAGATGCCGCTCGACTGGGCCCACGCGTTCGGCGGCCCTGAATTCCCGCACAACCCGCTCGGCAAGGGCCACGCCGAGGTCGAGGTCGGCGGAGCGAAGGTGCGGCCGCTGCCGAACCTCGAGTCGCCGCTGCAGCGGATCGGCTCGCCGCGCGACCGACCGGAGCCGGTCGGCTTCGGGCCGATCGACATCACCTGGCCGCAGCGCGCCGCGCTGGCCGGCACCTACGATCAGGACTGGCTCGAGAACCTGATGCCGGGCTTCGCCCGTGACATCGACTGGGGCCTTCACAACATCGCCGCGCGCGATCAGCAGGTCGAGGGCTTCTGGACCGGCGAAGAGGCGTATCGCTTCGACAACATGCACCCGGCCCGGGTCGTCGCGGGCGCGCTGCCGAAGGTCCGCGCCCGCGCGTTCATCAGCCGCTCGCACGCGCCCGGCGAGCCGCGGGCGAGCTTCGCGGCGGTGAAGAAGGCGGCGAGGCAGCCGCCCGCGGCGATCGACGAGGTCGAGCTGGCGCTGCAGACCTTGTGGTTCTTCCCCGAGGCCGAGCGAGCGGTGCTCGTGTGGCAGGGCCAGGTGCACGTGGCCGAGGAGGACGGCGCCGACGTCGTGCACCTGCTGGTCGCAGGCGAGCACGAGGGGCGCGCCAAGCCGCTCGAGCACTACGTGACCACGCTGGCCGCCCGCCTCGATCCGGAGTGGGGCACGCTGGCGGCGCTGATGGACGGCGAGCTGCTGCCCGAAGATCTGGCGCTGCTGCCCGACCAGCCGCCCGACGAGGACGAGCAGCTCAGCCAGGTCGAGGGCCTGACCCAGCAGAACCTGCACCGGCGCATGGTCGCCGAGTCGCAGAAGGCGCGCGACATCGTCGCCAGCTACGGCCTCGATCCCGACGTCCACGGCCCCGAGATCCCGCCGCCGCAGCCGCCGCCGCCGAAGCTGCACGAGCTGCCGGACCTCATCGCCAGGATCCAGGCCGACTGCAAGAAGAAGCAGGCCGAGTACGAGGCGACCTACGCGACCAAGCTGGCCGAGGCCGAGCGCGACGCCGACGCGGCCAACATCCCGGGCTTCGACGGCAAGTCGCTGCGCGCGGAGATCGACGCCAAGCAGGTCGGGCCGCCGACGTTCACCGCGGCGGCGATGCACGCGTCGCTGGTGGCGATCGCGGTCGACTGCCGGCGCCGCGACACCATCGTCGACGAGATCGAGGACATGATCGTCGACAAGGCCCTCTACGCGCAGTGGCAGGAGACCGAGCACAACATGCGCGAGAGCTACCGGCTCGTGGCGCATGTGCAACACCCGGCGCCGGCGATGGCGCCGGAGTGGCGCGAGCCGACCCGCGAACGGCTGCGTCTGGCGCTGGAGCAGAAGGAGGACCTCTCGACCCTCAACTTCACCGGGGCCGACCTCGCGGGCATGGACCTGCGCGGCGCCGACCTGACGGGCGGGCTTTTCGAGAGCGCGAACCTGACGGGCGCCGATTTGCGCGGATGCAAACTGACGCGGGTGGTGCTGGCCCACGCCGACCTGACCGACGCGCGGCTCGACGGCGCCTGTCTGCAGCGCGTGAACCTCGGCAAGGCCAGGCTGACGCGCACCGTGCTCGCCGACGCCGACCTGCGCGACGCGATCCTGACCGAGGCCCGGCTCGACGGCGCCGACCTGCAGCGCGCCTGCGCCACCGGGGCGACGTGGATGGGCGCGCACCTGTGCAGCGTCGACGCGCGCGGCCTGGTCGGCGAGAAGCTCAACTTCCTCGAGATGACGATCGTCAGCGCCGATTTCAGCGGGGCCCGGCTGACCGGCTCGAGCTTCATCAAGCTGCGGCTGCGCGGGGCCCGGTTCGCCCGGGCGGCGCTCCAGTCGTGCACGTTCCTCGAGTGCGACGCCGAGGGCGTCGAGTTCGCCGGCGCGAACCTCGAGCAGTCGCGCTTCGTCGGCGGCTGCGCCCTCGACCGGGCCGAGCTCGCGGGCGCCACGCTGAAGCGGGCCAACCTGCGCGGCACCTCGCTCGCGGCGGCCAACCTGCGCGAGGCGCTGCTCGACGGCGCGGACCTCAGCGAGTGCGACCTGGCCGGGGCGCGGCTCTACCAGGCGAGCGCCCGCGAGGCTCGCTTCGAGGTCGCCGACCTGCGCGGCGCCGAGCTGCTGGCGGCCAACCTCATGGGCGCGAGCCTGGCCCGCGCGGCCCTCTACGGCGCCGATCTGCGCGGGGCCAACCTGCACGGCGCCGACATGGCCCGCGTGCGCACCGATGACAGGCTGCGGCTCGACCAGGCGCTGATGACGAAGGTCCGCGTGCACCCGAAGCACGTCGAGCAGCCCCGGGAGGAGCGCCGCCGATGACGTCGCTGCGCATGGACGACCCGACGCAGTGGCGGCCGCCGGCCGACGCCGACGAGCTGGCGCGGCAGGTGCATGAGGGTCGCGAGCTGCGGAAGATCGATCTGTCGCGGCGAGACCTGCGCGGGGTCAAGCTCGGCGGGGCGATCTTCCACGAGGTCGACTTCTCCGGCAGCGCGCTCGACGGGGCCGACCTGCGCGAGGCGTGCCTGACCGAGTGTCGCCTCGACGGCGCCAGCCTCGCCGGCGCCAACCTGCATCAGGCCGTGCTGAGCAAGTGCAGCCTCGTCGCCGCCAGCTTGCGCGAGGCGACGTTGACCGGCGCCAAGGTGCACGAGCTGGTGGCGACGGAGATCGATCTGGGCGACACCGATCTGCGGGTGGCGTCGTTCGTCAAGTGCCGGCTCGACCGGGCGCGCCTCGGCGGGGCCAAGCTGGTGCGCTGCGCCTTCCTCGAGTGCGAGCTGGCGGGCGCCGACCTGCGGGCGTGCCGGCTCGACTCGGTGACGCTGCTGGCGACCGATCTGCGGGCGACGCTGATCGAGGGCGCGGAGTTCGAGCGCTGCACGCTGATCAAGGCCACGCTGTCCGGCATGCGCCTTCACGGCATGCGCTTCCCGTTCACGCAATTCACCGACGCGGCGCTCGAGGGCTGCGACCTGAGCGGCGCCGATCTGCGCAACTGCAACTTCAAGGGGGCGAAGCTGGCGAAGCTCAGGGCGGGGCGGGCGCGCCTGACGAACGCGCTGTTCGTCGAGGCCGACCTGCGCGGCGCCGATCTGCAGGGGGCCGAGCTCACGCAGGCGATCTTCGTCGACGCCCGGCTCGAGCGGGCCCAGTGCGCCGGGGCGACGATGTATCAGTGCATCCTGCACCGGGCGAATTGTCGCGAGGCGACGTTCCGCGGGGCCGACCTGGTCTACGCCGACTTCTCGCAGGCGATCGTCGCCGGCGCCGACTTCACCGGTGCGTCGATGTTCCGTGCCAACCTCCACGCGGTCGAGGACGAAGGGGCGAAGATCCCGAACCGCGCCGTCACCCTCGGGACCGACCCCGAGCTGGCCGCCGCCCAGGGCTGGCGCCCGACCATGCCCCCTCCCAAGGAGTAGCGAATGCAAGTCCACGATCTCCAGCGTCTCCGTGTCCCCGCGACCGCGCCCGCGCATCAGGGCAGCGCGATCGTCCGCGAGCTGCGCGAGCAGTCGATCGCGCTGAGCGAGGAGCCGGACGGCGAGGCGTGGATCGCTCGCCGGGCGGCCAGCTGCCTGCTCGCGCCGGAGGTGGGCGATCGCGTGTGGTTCGTGGTCGAGGCCGGCGCGCCCGGGCAGCAGCGCTGCTTCGTGACGGCGGTGCTCGAGCGCGAGGGCGACGCGGCGGCCCGGCTCGACGTCGCGGGGGCGCCGGAGCTGCGGATCGAGGCGACCCGGCTGACGCTCCGCGCCGAGGCGCAGCTCGAGCTGCAGGCCGACGAGCTGCGCGCGCGCGGCCGGCTCGCGCGGGTGGTGCTCGACGAGTGCTCGTCGGTGCTGCGCACGCTGTTCACCCACGCGAGCAAGGTGACGGTGGTCGGCAAGGTGGTCGAGACGCTGGCCGACCGGATCAGCCAGCACAGCAAGATCTCGCAGCGCAGCGTCGAGCAGATCGATCAGGTCAAGGCCGGCACCATCGACTACCGCGCGACGTGCAGCGCCCAGATCGGGGCCGAGCACGCGCTCGTCACCGGCGCCGAGCTGGTCAAGATCGACGGCGGCCAGATCCACCTCGGCTGAGCCTCACGAAAGGAGCCATCATGTTCGCCAATACACAGATGATGGGCGTCGACACCGGCTTCCCCGATGTCTGCCTGACACCCTCGCCGGCCGGCCCGGTGCCGGTCCCGTACCCGAACATCACCGCCGGGCCGATGGGCGTGCCCGCCGTCTACAACGTGCTGTTCATGTGCGCCCCGGCGCACAACATGGCGACGACGATCCCGATGACCAATGGCGACAACGCGGGCCTCGCCACGGGCGTCGCCTCGGGCACGGTGATGGGCCCGTCGCGTCACTTGACCGGCGCCTTCACGTGCCTCGTCGGCGGCCTGCCGGTGACCCGCGTGACCAGCATGGCGCTGCAGAACTCGACCAACTGCCCGGGCGTGCGCGTGGTGCCGAGCCAGGTCAAGGTGCTGGTGCTGGCGCCCTGATGCACGCGCGGAGTTTGTGCGATACTCGCCGCGATGACCGGCACGTCCACGAACCCCGGGCTCGCGCTCCTCTTCATCCCCGGGACGCTCTTCTGGGTCCTGGTGCTGGCGGGGATCTTCACCAAGAACACGTTCATGATCGGCGGGGCGGTGGTGCTGTTCGTCGTCACCGCCGTGGGCGCGATCACGATCAAGGCGCGCGCGAGCTCGGCCCGCAACGCCGAGCGGCTGCGCGTGTGGCAGGGCGGGACGCCGGGGCGCGCCCGCATCGTCACGATCGGCACGAAGGGCGGCGCCATCAATGGTCACCCCAACATCGACTTCGACCTCGAGGTGACGCTCCCGGGGCAGGAGCCCTATCGCGTGCAGGTCACGAGCCTGGTGTCGAAGCTGGCGATCTCGCGGGTCCAGCCCGACACCCAGATCGACGTGCGCGTCGATCCGGGCAACAAGCTGAATGTCCTCATCGACGCCGCGCTGACGCCGTACGGCTACGAGTGAGCGCTACTGCATGAGCGGGCTGCGGTCGCAGGGCAGGCTGCCGCCCGAGCGGTAGAGCATGTCCTGATAGACGATGGTGTTGTCGATCGGGAAGGCGCTGACGGCCTCGGCGACGGTGGCGCCGTCGCGGACGACGCGGAAGCTCGGCGTGCCCTCGGCCAGCGGGACGCGGAACGACTGGATCCCGGCCCCGGCCTCGGTGGTCTCGACCTCGCCGCCGACCTCGATCTCGAGGGTCGCGGGGGCCGTCAAGAACGCGAGCAGCTCGATCTCGTCGAGCGGGGCGCCGCCGTTGACCGGCTCGTAGACCGACTCCTGCAGCGCGAGATCGGGCATGGCGGTGGTCGCCTGCAGGCGGTGTGAATAATAGAGGGCGTCGCGGACGATCGGCGGCTGCTGGCCGGTCTTGAACCAGGTGACGTAATAGGCGGTCAGGTCGAACAGGGCCCATTGCGTGCCGCTCGACGGCGAGACCTCGGAGGCCTCGGAGTAGTCGTTCCAGGTGATGAGCTGGACCCATTCGGCGTCGCCTTCGACGGCGGCGTCCCACAGCAGGCGCATCGTCTGTGTGTTGCCGGCCTCGCTGAAGATGAGGTCCTTCGGCCGCGAGTCCTGCGGGCGCACCGGCGACATCCACTTCACGCCGAGCGCGTGGGCCTGCTCGGCGTTGCTGGCGTAGCCGGTCGCGCCGGAGACCGTGGCGGGGCCCCACGACGAGGTGCCGAGGAGCGGCAGCTCGGCCTGGAAGCTCGTGGTGGCGGCGCTCCATGGCGACACGAAGACCGGCCACAGCACGGCGTCGATGCCCTCGGCGGCGAGGGCGTCGATCGTCGACGCCCACCACGCGGGGCTGCGCTTGTCGGCGGCGAACGGGGCGAGCAGCAGCTCGCCGCCCTCGGCGCGGAACACCGCGGGGTGCCCGGCGACCTCGGCGATCGAGTCGACGAAGGCGACCTGGGCCTCCATGTCGCTGCCCTCGTAGGTCGAGGTCATGTCGGGCATGAGGACGATGCGGAAGTCGGGGTCGGCGTTGCTGCTGGCGTCGAGCAGCTTGAGCAGGCGGTTCCAGTGGGTCCCGCTGGTGTTGAGGATGTCGTAGGTGAAGCCGTCGAGCCCGAGCGCGACGGCGCGGCGGACCTCCTGCTCGAAGTTGGCCAGCTCGTAGTCGACGTCCTGCGGCCGCGGGGGCTGCGGGAGCGGGCGCTCCTTGATGAAGCCGCCGCAGTAGGCGAACTTGCCGTCCTCGCCCTCGGGCCGCAGGTAGTGCTTGGCGTAGTAGTCCTCGGCGGGATCCTTGTTGTCGAGGGACACCGGGTAGGGCGAGAAGTAGTGCGCGAACACCTTCTTCGGCGAGTCGCGCAGCTCGCTCAGCGGCGGGGCATCGAACGGCCAGCAGGGGGTGCTGTCGACGGGATCGCCGGTGGTCTCGCCGGTGGTCGCGTCCGCGGTCGTGGTGCCGTCGGTGGCGGTGGCAGAGGTGGTGGGCGGCTCGACGGTCGTGGCGGCGGACGAGGTGGTGGTCGGCGTCGCCGTGTCCGGGTCGGTGGTGGCCACGTCGGTGGTGGCGTCGGTGGTGCCTGCGGTCCCGGCGCTCGACGTGCTGCCGGCGGTGCCGTCGCCGCACGCCGCGGCGAGCGCGGCGGTGAGCAGGAGGTGGCACAATGGGGCGTTCGGCGCGCGCATGGTGGAGGGCAGGAGACCGAACTGTGCCCACAGTTGTCAAGGCGCGCGGGTGCGCCGAGGCGCGCTCGTGCGGCCGAGTTTCGATCGCAGTGAGGTGCGCCGTGGTGGCCGGGCCCCGCCGCGCGTCGTTCTCGAATGACGGCAGGATCACGCTGCCGTCATTCGCAGCCGCTCCAGACGATGTGCGCGTGGCCCCCCGCCGCGCTCGACTCGAGCTCGATCCGGCCGCTCGCGTCGATGACGGCGAACTCGGCCGGTGTGATCCGGCGTGTGGGATCGGCGAGGCCCGTGAGCTCGTCGGTGCGCGCTCAGAAGTGATAGTCGAGCTGGTACGGCACGCAGGCGAGGTTCTGCGGGGTGTCGACGCGGATCCAGATCTTGGCGCTGTCGTCGAGGCCGTCGCAGTTGAGCTTGGGGGCCACGCTGCTGGCGCTGCAGCAGCCTTTCTGGCCCAGCGGGGCGATGTCGTCGGTGGCGCCGCCGCAATTGATGCTGGTGCCGCCGCTGTTGCACTGCAGGTAGACGCAGACCCGCCCGCCGCCGCCGTCCTGGGTGACGAGGCTGCGCACGGGGTCGACGTAGTTGAGGAAGGCGTCGTCGCCGGCGAAGGTGAACCAGTCGACGTCGTTGGCGCCCTTGATCGTGCCGCAGGCGAACGAGCCGTCGCCGTCGTCGTCGCTGATCGTGCCGAGGTTGAGGGCGGTCTCCTGATTGTCGTGCGGCTCGGCGCCGTAATCCTCGCAGGCGTCGGTGACCTGCTTGCACGGGCGACAGGCGGCGTCGGTGTGGCAGAACCGGCTCAGGCCGGGGCCGCAGGCGGTGTGCATCGGCCTGGGGGTGTTGACCGGCGTGGCGCCCTCGCAGGTGTCGTCGGTGCAATCGTTGGCGTCGTCGGGGACGTCGGAGGCGTCGAGCACGGTGACGATGTCGCCGGCGTCGCACACGTAGCGCTGGCAGTCGCCGGGCACCTGCGGCGGCGGGTCGTCGGCGAGCTGGCTCTGCAGGCCGCCCTCGCCGTCGCAGACGTCCTGCCGACAATCACCGACGGTGCCGGGCCAGACTGTCCCGGCGGGCAGGTCGGCGAGGCCGCAGGCGCCGTCGGCGCAGGTGATCTGCCGGCACGGCCCGGGGAACGGGCAATTGTTGGGACACTGATCGGCGCCGGTGGTCGGAATGTCGTCGGTGGTGCCGCCGGTGCTGCCGGTCGAGGTCGTGGGACCGGTGGGATCGTCGTGGAACAGACAGGCGCCCGCGAGCACCGTGGTGAAGATGCCGATCGCCGCCGTCGTGCCTCGCATCGCCCGCTCCTCCGATTCGAGGATGCCCGGGCGGGACGGGCCGCGCGAGGACCTCGTCGGGGGGCCGCCGAGGGCGGGGCCGCGCGGGGCGCCGCGCTGTGCCTGCTGCTCGCGGGGGCGGGCGCGAAGCTGGTGCTGGTGGTCCTGCGCGCGCTCGTTGGGGCGGCGGGGCGGGCGGAGTGGGCGCGCGTGCGAGAGCGATCTGCTCGACTGGGCGGAACGCTCGCGGGGCGCGGGTCTGTCGTAGCGACAGAGCGCGGGCGAAGACGCGGGGCCGTGAAGATCGTCGAGGGGGCGGACGGGGGGCGGCGAAGGCGGGTCCCTGCGACGCGGGTCCTCCCGAGGCACGTGCTCGGCGCCGCTGTCGCTGCGATGGTGGCGGTCGCTTCCGGTCGATTGTCGCGGGTGCATGGACCTGCGGCGCCTCCGCGCGAGCCTCAGGTCCTCCCGCTGCTTCCCGCTTCGCCGCCCCTCGTCCGCCCCCGCGGAGAACGTCGCGGGCCCCGCTTGTCGAGGCGAGGTGGGCCATCGTGGGGTAGCGGAGTGATGGCTCGATCGGCACCCTGTTTCGCCGGTCCTGAATGAGGGCCGCAGGCCCTCCTGGGTTCGGCGATGGACCGCCGGATTTCGCGTCACGCGGGGCCGGAGAGCCAGGGCTCTCACGGGCCAGACGAGCGGCCGGCGCCGGTTTGCGGCTTGCGCCGCCAGCCGCGATCATGCGACAACCGCGTGGATATTGGGACCTGCTGGTCATTGGAACATGCTCTCGTCCGTCACGCCTTCGCCCTCGAAGACGGCGCGCGTCGCCGTCCTTGCACTCACCGGGTTCGCCTGCACCGCCGACGGCGGCGGCATGACGAGCCCCGACACCGTCGCGGCCACCGACACGGAGGCCGCGACGAGCACCGGCGAGGTGACGAGTACCCTGGCGACGACGAGTACCACCGGCGGCGAGGCGCCGACGACGACCGAGCTGACCACCGACTCCGGGCCGACGTCCGGGTCGACGACGATGACCGAGCCCGAACCCTCGACCGACACGAACGCTGATCCCGCGGTCTGCGGCGATGGGGTCGTCGAGGGCGACGAGGAGTGCGACGACGGCGACGCCGACAACGACGACGCATGCCTCGCCGACTGCACCGACGCCCGCTGCGGCGACGGCCACGTCGGGCCGGGCGAGAGCTGCGACGACGGCAACGGCATCGACGACGACGGGTGCAACAACGCCTGCGCGCCACCGAACTGCGGCGACGGCCAGATCGGCGGCGACGAGGCGTGCGACGACGGCAACGACGACAACACCGACGCCTGCCTCAACAACTGCGTGGCGGCCGGTTGCGGCGACGGCGTGGTGTGGGCCGGGGTCGAGGCGTGCGACGACGGCGACGGCGACGACGACGACGCCTGCCTCCACACCTGCGTGGCCGCGAGCTGCGGCGACGGCGTGGTGTGGGCCGGGGTCGAGGCGTGCGACGACGGCAACGGCGACAACACCGACGCCTGCCTCGACACCTGCGCGGCCGCGAGCTGCGGCGACGGCCACGTCGGCCCCGGCGAGGGCTGCGACGACGGCAATGCCGCCGACGACGACGGCTGCTCCAACGTCTGCGCCCCGGCGAGCTGCGGCGACGGCCAGGTCGACGCCGGCGAGGCGTGCGACGACGGCAACGCCGACGACAGCGACGCCTGCCTCGACACCTGCGCGGCCGCGAGCTGCGGCGACGGTTTCGTGTGGGCCGGGGTGGAGGCGTGCGACGACGGTAACGCCGACGACACCGACGCTTGCCTCTCGACGTGCGAGGCGGCCGGCTGCGGCGACGGTCACGTGTGGGCCGGGGTGGAGGCGTGCGACGACGGTAACGCCGACGACACCGACGCTTGCCTCTCGACGTGCGAGGCGGCCGGCTGCGGCGACGGTCACGTGTGGGCCGGGGTGGAGGCCTGCGACGACGGCAACGCCGACGACAGCGACGCTTGCCTCTCGACGTGCGAGGCGGCCAGCTGCGGCGACGGCCACGTGTGGGAGGGCGAGGAGGACTGCGACGACGGCGACGCCGACGACGGCGACGAGTGCCCGTCCGACTGCCTCACCCCGTCGTGTCAGAACCTCCTGCTGGACGGCGACGAGACCGGCACCGACTGCGGCGGGAGCTGTGACGCCTGCCCGACCGGGAGCGGCTGCCAGGTCGACGGCGACTGCCGCAGCGGGTCGTGCCAGGCCGGCGTGTGCAAGGACACCTGCACGCAGTGGATCCGCCAGTTCGGCTCGAGCAAGGACGACCGCGCGTTCGGGATCGCGGTCGACCCGGCCGACAACGTACTCACCGTCGGCCAGACCTCGGGTGAACTCGACGGCAACGTCAACGCGTTCGGCAACGACATCGTCGTGACCAAGTACTCGCCCGCGGGGACCAAGCTGTGGCTGCGCCAGACCGGCACGACCAACTCGGACTACGCCATGGGCGTCGCCAGCGACGCCGCCGGCAACCTCCTGGTCACCGGAGCGACCGGCGGCTCGCTCGACGGCAACATCGGGGCCGGCGGCGCCGACGTGTTCCTCATGAAATACGGCCCGGACGGCACCAAGCTGTGGACCCGCCAGCTGGGCACCCCCGCCACCGACGTCGGGGTCGACGTCGCGGTCGACAGCGCCGGCGACGTCCTGGTCGCCGGCCACACCGGCGGCCACCTCGACGGACACGTCAACGTCGGCGGCAACGACCTGTTCATCCTCAAATACGACGCGAGCGGTTTCCATCAGTGGACGCGTACGCTCGGCTCGCCGCAGCTCGAGGCCGTCGAGGGGATCGCGGTCGACGGCGCCGGCGACGTCCTCGTCGTCGGCTTCACCCAGGGAGCGCTCGACGGCAACGTCTCCCTCGGAAACAGCGACATCTTCGTCACCAAGCACTCGGCGGCCGGGGCCAAACAGTGGACCCGCCAGTTCGGCACGAACGACTCCGACTACGGCTACGGAGTGGCCGCCGACGGCCACGACAACGTCATCGTCGTCGCGCAGGTGTACAAGGCGTACGATCTCCATCCGTACCTGGGCGGCGGGGACGTGCTCGTCGTGAAGTTCGACCCGGCCGGCGCCAAGGTATGGAGCCGCATGTTCGGTACGGGCGCCGGCGACGAGCCCAAGGGTGTCGCCATCGACGCGTCGAACAACATCTACGTGGGCGGGTTCACCACGGGCAACCTGGGCGGCAGCAACGCCGGTCTCTACGACTACTTCGTGACCCTGTACTCCAAGGGCGGGACCCAGTTGTGGTCCCGCCAGCGCGGCACGAACAAGTCCGACTTCGCGAGCGACATCGCGGTGACCAGCTTCGGTGCGCCGGTGATCTCCGGCCAGACCGACGGGTCGTTCGGACCGCCGAATCTCGGCAGCAACGAATGGGTCGAGGCGATGTTGTGCCAGCCGTGAGACGCTCGCGCTGTCCTCAAGGACAGGGGCGGCGCAGCGGGAGCCAGGTGCTGGGGAGGCCGTCGCCGGCGAGCAGGACGCCGGCGTGGCCGGGGCGGGCGAGGAGGTGGACGTCGTAGCCGCGGGCGATCTCTCCGCGCTCGCCGTCGTGCGGGAGGGCGACCGCGGGCTCGGCTTTCCATTCGCCGGGGGCAGGACGGGCGTACTGTCGCCGGCCGGCGAATTGCCAGACGTCGTGGTACTCGCGGACGCCGTCGGCGTCCTCGGGGCCGTGGCGCAGGCCGGCGCTGGCGGCGAAGTCGACGAGGAGGACGCCGTCGCCGAGGGCGAGGAAGCGCTGGCGGGCGTGCTCGAACTTCGGCAGGAGCTCGGGGGCGCCGGGGCGCAGGTCCGGGCCGATCGGGACGAAGGCGCGCCGGGCGTCGGCGGCGGTGACGACGAGGCCGTGGCGGTCGGGGAGGGCGAGGTGAGCGAGGTCGGCGCAGTCGGGATCGGCGGTGGGGAAGGAGTCCTGACGGAGCTTGCCGGCCTCGAGGTCGAAGGCGGCGAGGCCGATCGTCTTGCGCTCCGACCAGGCGATCCGCCACTCCTGGCCTTCGAGCCAGGTGACGAGGCCGCTGCAGTCCCAGCGGCCGAGATCGCCGAGCCGGACGGCGCCGCTTTCGCCGAGCTCGACGAGGGTGCGCGACTTCCGGTCGCCGTTGGGGGTGGCGACGCCGAGGCAGCGGCCGGCGTCGCAGTGGGCGGCCCACACGGTCATGCCGGCGCGCGGGCCGAGGCGGCCGCCGGTGGCGACGTCGAGGAGGAAGGTGTCGCCGTCGTGGCGCTCGCCGCCGGGGCGCCGGGCGTCGCGGTAGAGGGAGACGAGGGCGCGGGCGCCGTCGCTGGCGACGCCCTTGGGATACTCGCCGGGGACGAGGCCCGGGACGGCGACGGGGGCGGCGACGACGGGGGCGTCGCGGTCGCGCAGGTCGACGGCCGCCCAGGTGGGCTCGTCGGTGAAGAACAGCCGCAGGCCGCTGTCGCGCTCGACGGCGATGTCCTCGGTCCAGTCGGGGAGGCGGGTCCGCGCGAGCGCACCTGCAGCGTCGAGGTGGAGGAGGACGGGGAGGTCGCCCTCGCGCGCGACCAGCCAGCGCTTGCCGGCGACGTCGCCGAGGTCGACGACCGCGGCGAGGCGGAGCTCCTCGGCGGCCGGCTGGTCGATCGGACAGGTGGCGGCCACGGCCGGGGCGGTGGCCGATGGATCGGGCGGCGCGGCGGAGGTCGGCTCGGCGGGAGGCGGGTCGACGCGCGCGCCGCAGCCGAGCAGCGCGGCGAGGAGGAGCCGCGAAGGGGCGGTGAAGAGCGGCGAGGACACGAACGCCATGGTAGCGAGTGTGGGGCGAGGAAGCGACGCTCGGACGAGCGACTGACGCCCGGCGCCTGGCCCGACGTCGGCGCGAGGGATGCGGGCGAGGCCGACCTCGCCCGGCCGTGGCGAGCGTCCGTCGCTCCAGCGCCGCGACCGGGCCATTTCGAGTCGTCGTAGCGAGGAGGGAGCATGTCGGGCCACCATGGGACCGACGAGCAACGCGGTTCTACGGCCCCCAATCTTCGATGGCGTCCACCAACGCATCCTCGAGCCTGGAGATCATGGCCTCTGTGAGATGCACGAGCACAAGATCGCTCGGGCGGTGCTCGGAGGTCACCTTGAAACTGATGATGGTCTCTCGCCGGACCAGGAACACGGCGGCATCGTCGAACAGGCGCCCGACGTTCAACTGTAGATAGTCTCCGTTCCGATCTCGCAGGAGATCGAGCATTTCGCGCAGCCCGCCGGCGGGAAGCGCTCGCCACTGGATGGTGAGGTTGTCCGCGGACAGGGCGACCTTGCGCAGGCCATCTGCGCAATCATCGATCAAGAGGTCCAGGAAATGATACTCGGCGCTCTCGCTCATCGGTCTCTCCTGATTCGTCCCGGATGACGCAGGAGGCTCATGCCGGGTGATCGCAGTCGTCGTCCCACGAGGTCGTCACGGTCGCGAGCGAGGCGCCGATTCGCGGCTCATGGAGCGCGAGGCTGCGCGAGACTCACCGGCGAGGCGACGAGCGGGAGGTGCTCGTCGCCACCTGCCGCTATTGGCGGGTGTGGGCGACGCCGCGGAGGTCGGCGGTGACGGGCGGGGTGACGGCGGTCCAGGTGAGGCCGTCGGGGCTGTAGGTGATGTTGCCGCCGGCGCCGACGGCGACGTGGCGGGCGCCGTCGCTGGCGACGTCGAGCAGGGTGGTCATGAACGGGGAGGCGCGCACGAGCCAGGTGATGGCGTCGCTCGAGCCGAGGATCTGGCCGCCGCCACCGACGGCGATCCAGCCGCCCGGGCCGTAGGTGAGGCCGCGCGGGTCGGCGGCGAGGTTGAACAGCGGGGTGTAATTCCAGGTCAGGCCGTCGCCCGAATAGGCGGCCTTGCTCGGGCCGAGCATGGCGAAGTTCGGGGCGCCGTGGCCGATGGCGCTGTAGCGATCGCCGGTGGGGCTGCCGTCGATGCGCTGGACCCAGCCGACGCCGTCCTGCCAGTTGAAGGCGCCGAAGTTCATGGCGTCGGCCTGGTAATTGCCGATGGCGACCAGGGTGACGCCGTCGCCGGCGAGGTCGACGAGCATGTGCTTGGGCATCGGCAGGTCGGGCCGGGTCCAGGTGATGCCGTCCTCCGATTCGAGGGTCTCGGCGCCGATGCTGTAATCGCCGCCGACGGCGATGAAGCGGCTGCCGTGATAGCGCACGGCGTAGAGGTCGCGCGTCGAGGGGCTCGAGGAGGCGGCCCACTCGACGCCGTCCTCGGAGTGGAGGATCTTGCCGGCCTGGCCGACGGCGACGTACATCTCGGCGCCGTAGGCGACGTCGTTGAGCGCGACGGTGACTCCCGAGGTGGAGATGGTCCAGTCGGCGCCGTTCTCCGAGCGCACGATGCTGCCGCCGTCGCCCACGGCGATGAACAGCTCGCTGGGCGGCTCGCCCGCGGTGCCGCCGTCGCTGTCGGTGCCGCCGGCCGGCGGGAAGAAGATGCAGCCGGTGACGGCCAGGGCGAACGACGCGACGACGACGCGGAACATGGCCCGGGAAAGCTAGCCGCGCGGCCAACGAGTGTCGAGGCGCGGGTCGGCGCGGCGCCGTCTCGGGCGGCGTCCGGGGGCCATGACTCGGAGCCGCGATCGCGGCCGCCGATTCACGAACACGTGCGCTCACCCGGAGCCGCGCGAGGCCGTCGCGGTCGCTCGCGGACCTCAGCTGGTGGCCTGCGGGAGACGGCGGGGGCGGCGGTAGGGGGTGTTCTCCAGCGGGTTGTCGCCGACCAGCGAGGGCCCGAGGAGGTGCTCCATGAGGTTGAGCAGCTCGAGGCGCTCCTCGTCGGTGCCGCGGGCGCGGGCGAGGTCGTAGAAGAAGGCCGGGACGGTGAGGACCATGAACATGGCGACGAGGCCCAGCTTGGCGCCGGTGATGCCGGTGAGGCCGAGCCAGGCCAGGCTGGTGGCCCACATGATCCAAAAGCTGGCCTGGCGGGCGAACGGGCCGCGCGTGAAGCGGACCTGGACGGCTGTCCCTTGGGGCATGGGCACGAGCTCGGCCTCGAGGGTCATGCGCCGCATGATGGCCGGCCCGGTGTCGACGACGCCGGCGGTCTGGTTTTGACAGACGCGGAACTTGCGCGGGCCGAGCTCGGCGAGGAACTTGCGCCGGGTGCGGCTGCGGGCCGGAAAACCCTCGACGACCTGGACGTCGGCGTCGCCGCGGAGCCGCGCGAGGACCTCGCCGGGCGCGAGGTCGACGCGGTAGGTGAGCGCTTCGGGCAGGGCGCGCAGGGGCACGTGCGCGGGAGTATTGGCGATTTCTCCGGCGCCCGCCAGCGGCCCGGTGCCGGGGCCAGGACGCGTGCGCCAGAAGACCGTGCGTTGTGCGCTCGCTGAGGAATCGGCGGCCGTCCGCGCGAAGGCGTGGGCCGTGCGCCGCTCAACCGTGAGCGAGCGCGTCTGGGGAGCGCAGGTCCGGCGAAGCCGCGGCGGATGCTCGCGGCGGAGCGCGGGCCCATGAGGTTTGCCAGCCGATGCGCCCGCCGGCCGCTCAGGGGCGCGCGATGCGGGTGTTGCGGCGCGCGGGGGCGGCGGCGGCGGCCGGGGCGCGCTTCCACGGCCACCAGGAGCGGCGCGGCGGCTCGCCGGTGCGCGCGAGGCGAGCCGTCCGCGACGGGCGCTCGGGCGCGGGGGCGCGGCTGCGCTGGTCGCTGATCCGCCACGGGCGCGGGCGGCGGGAGATCGAGAGCAAGATCCCGGTGGCGCCCATGCTGACGAGCAGCGACGAGCCGCCGTACGACAGGAACGGGAGGGTGATGCCCTTGGCGGGGATCACGTCGAGGACGACGGAGATGTTGATCAGGGCCTGGAAGCCGAACAGGGCCGAGAGCGCGACGGCGAGGTAGGTGCCGAAGCGGTCCGGGGCGCCGCGAGCGGCCACGAGGCCGCGCCACACCAGCAGGCAGAACAGGCCGATGACGGTCCATACGCCGACGAGGCCGAGCTCCTCGGCGATGCTGGCGAGGATGAAGTCGGTGTGGTTCTCGGGCAAAAACCCGAGCTTCTGCCGGCCGGCGCCGAGGCCGAGGCCCCACGTGCCGCCCGAGCCGACGGCGATCAGCGACTGCTGGATCTGGTACGACTGCTCGCCCGAGAGGAAGTCGAGCAGGCGGCCCTTGCGGAAGCCGACGCCGACGATCTGCGACCAGGCGAGCGGCGCGGCCAGCATCATGGCGGCGACCACGTAGGTGATCCGCGTGCCGGCGACGAACAGCGCGGTGAGGGTCACGGCGCCGAGGAGGATCGTGGTGCCGAGGTCCTTCTCGAGCAGGACCAGCAGCATGGTGATCGAGGCGACGAGGAGCGGCGGGAGGAAGCCGGCCTTGAAGCGGCGCACGCGCTCGCCCTGGCGGGCCAGGACGGACGAGAGGAACATCGCCAGGAACACCTTGGCGAGCTCGCTCGGCTGGATGTTGATGCCGGGGGCGCGGATCCACCGGCGCGCGCCGTTGACCTCGTCGCCGACGGCGAGCACGAGGAGGAGGCCGAGCAGGCCGATGCCCATCAGGTGCGGGGCGAAGCGGCGGAACAGCCGGTAGTCGAGCCGCGAGGTGAGGACCATGACGGCGGTGCCGAGCGCGAACAGCACGCTCTGACGGCCGAGGAAGTACTCCCAGTCGTGGTAGCGCACCCGGGCGGTGTAGACGCTGGCGCTGTAGACCATGACGAGGCCGAGGCAGGCCAGCGACATGGCGGCGAAGAACAGCCACGGGTCCATGGCCCGCCGCTCGTCGCCCGCGTCCGCCACGGGCGACGGCGAGCCCTCCGCGGGCTCGGCGATCGGGTCGCCGCCGCAGTCGGGGGCCGCTGCCTCGCTCGAGGTCACGCCCAGGGGGCTCGCACATGTGCGCGCGCGAGGCGAGTTTTCGGCGCAAACCGAGGGGGTGCGCAGGTGCGCAGCGCCAGGTTGACAGACGGGCGTGTCAAGTTGACCTCCGGCCGTGCCCAAATGGCGCCAGGGCGGCCGCGGAGAGGCGTTTTGGCGATTTCGGCGGGGCCTTGCGCGAGGCCGGGGGGTCGCGTCATCCTCACGGACGTCCATGCAGCTCCCGCGTCGTCCGCTCCACGGCCTGTGCGTCGTGCTCGCAGCCTCGCTGATCGCGCCCCCCGTGGCGGCCAAGCCGGCGAAGACCAAGGAAGCGGCGCCGGCCGGCACCGCGAGCACGAGCAGGCCGATCGACCCCGACATGCCGGAGGCCGGCGACGAGGGGATCCCCGACGCGCTCGAGGAGGGCCAGGTCGCGCCCGGGGCCCGGGCCACCAGCGGCGCGGGGCCGCAGCGGGGCTCGGGCATCACGATGTCGCGCAAGCCGAACGTCGGCAGCGACACCCTGGCCCTGCAGTTCGACGCCGAGGCGTCGGCCCAATTCGACGAGGGCGACTACCGCGAGGCGGCCCGCCTGTGGGTGAAGGCGCTCGAGGCCCTGTCCGAGAACGAGTCGAACCACTCGGTCCGCTCGGCGATGCTGCTCAACGCGGTCACCGCCTACGAGCAGCTGTTCGTCGAGACCGGCGAGGTCGAGATGCTCCAGCGCGGGCAGCTCATCATCGGTGACTACTTGCGCACCTGCAAGAAGCGCTACGGCACCGCCTGCGACCGCTACCCCGAGACCGCCGACGCCCGCAAGCGGCTCGAAGAATTGATGAAGCGGATCGACGAGGCGCAGCCGAAGGTCAAGAAGATCGCGCCCGAGATCGACACGGCGCCGGGCGGGCGGCCGTTCAACCGCGCGATCATGCAGCCCTCGGCGCCGCCGTGGATCGGGGCGGCGTTCGCCGTCGGCACGGTGATGGCCGCGGGCGGCGTGGCGCTGACCTACTGGGCCCGCACCAGCCCGCGCTTCGACCCGGTCGACGAGACGCTCCCCGAACGCGGCCGCGTCCGCTTCCGCGAGGAGGGCGACGGGACCGATACGGGCACCGACCCGGGCACCGACACGGGCACCGACACGGGCGGGGACTCGGCCGGGGTGCTGACGCAGGTCGAGCTGCGGCCCGAGGTCAAGGGCGACCTGGTCACCGTCGCCGGTGTGTTCGTCGCCGTCGCCGGCGTGGGCCTCATCGTCCTGGCCTCGGTCAAGCTGGCCAAGCACCGCCGGCTCAACCGCGAGCGCGCGTCGCAGCTGTCGCTGTTCCCGACGTTCAACCGCGGCGGCGGCGGCATCGGCCTCAGCGGCCGGTTCTAGCGCCTGACCGATCGGCCAGGCGAGCGTCGATGCCTCCGGTCGCGGTGGAGTGACGGGCGTGGCTTCCCGCGTGGGTCGGCGGGTGCTACGGTCGCCGTGATGGCACTGAAGACGATCAGCGAGAGCCGCTGCTTCGGCGGCGTACAGGGGACCTACAGCCACGCGTCGACGGCGACGGGGACGGAGATGCGGCTGTCGGTGTTCGTGCCGGAGGAGGCCACGCGGCGCGCCCTGCCGGTCGTCGTCTACCTGTCGGGGCTGTCGTGCACCGAGGAGAACTTCACGGTCAAGGCCGGGGCCCAGCGCTACGCGGCCGAGCTGGGGCTCATCGTGGTGGCGCCCGACACCAGCCCGCGCGGGCAGGACGTCGCCGACGACCCGGCCTACGACCTCGGGCAGGGCGCGGGGTTCTACGTCGACGCGCTGCAGTCGCCGTGGGCGCCGCACTTTCGCATGTACTCGTACGTGGCCGAGGAGCTGCCGGCGCTGATCGCCGCCAACTTCCCGCAGCGGCCCGGCGCGCTCGGGATCATGGGCCACTCGATGGGCGGCCACGGGGCGCTGGTGCTCGGGCTGCGCGAGCAGGCCCTGTTCGGCTCGGTGTCGGCGCTGGCCCCGATCGTCACGCCGTCGCAGGTGCCGTGGGGGATCAAGGCGTTCTCGGCGTACCTCGGGCCGGACGCGGCGCTGTGGCGCGACTACGACGCGACGGCGCTGATCGAGGGCGGCCGCCGCCGCGCCGACGTGCTGCGCATCGATCAGGGCGAGGCCGACAAGTTCCTCGGCGAGCAGCTCCGGCCGGAGGTGTTCGCGGCGGCGTGCGAGCGGGCAGGCCAGCCGATCGAGCTGCGCCGGCACCCGGGCTACGACCACGGGTACTTCTTCGTGGCGACGGTGATCGGCGACCACCTGCGCCACCACGCCGAGCTGCTGGCGCGCCGCTGAGTCGGGGCGGGGCGATGCCAGCGAGGCGGCGAGACGGGCGAGCCGGTGGCGTCGAGCCGGTGCTTCCCCTGGAGCCTCCGTTGCGCGCCGTGGGCTACTGGCGCGACGAGTGGCATGGCGACTATCCCGAGCCGCAGGCGCTGGTCGCGACGGATCAAGATCCCGGCCAGCTGCGCCGGATCGCCGACTGGCTGCGGCGCGGCGAGGTGTTCGCGGCGTGGCGCGGCCTCTCGTTCTGCCGGTTCGACTGCGGGATCGCGGACGCGCACATGGGCTCGCGGTGCCTCACGGACGGCGTGTGGGTCTGGCCGGAGGGCCTGGCGCACTACGTCGAGGTCCACCAGCTGCTCTTGCCCGACGAATTCGTCGAGCGGGCGCTCCGGGACGCGCCGATCGCCGGGGCCGTGCGGGCGGAGGTCGAGCCCGACGACGCGTTCTGGATCGCCTGGGCGGCCGACCAGGGGGCCGTGCGGCGCCCCGGGTTCCGACGATGACCTGGTCACAGAGACAGGTCGAGCGGTGCGAAGAAGTGCTCGTCGGTCACGGGTCGGCGTAGAGTCGAGGCGCGCCGAGCTGTCGACTGCTCTGACTTCCGCCCGGAGCAGGTGGAAGCGGTCGCGGCGAGCATCATGCAGGTCTGGTCCGAAAATCAGCTCGAGGAGGCGCTCGCCACGCCCATCGAGCCGCTCGAAGCCAGGGAGCTCAAGTGCTCGATCGCCGGTGCGCTCGCCGGTGCCACTGCGGGCGTCCTGGTCGGTGGTACTTGCGGCATTCTTGTCAAGAACCCGGTGACTTGTGGCAAGGCCGGGAGGGGGCGCCTACGGCACGCCCGGGTTCACCCCGCCCGAGGCTGCGCTCGTACGGCCGACCCTCCGGGCTTCGATGTCTTCGGGCTCGGCGGGACCATCTTCCTCCTCTGCACCGGCGAGCTCCCCAACCACCTCGAGTGCCGGCGCGTGCCGCCCCGCCCGAGCTCGAGGCGTTGGTTGCGCGATTTGCGGTCGGCGGACAACGGCGACCTGAGAAGGCTCGCTAGCCGGTCGCTAAAATCCGGGCGTTCGCGGCTTGCGCGGTCTTGTCCCGGCGCGTTGAGCGATGGTCCTTGACGTACCGGGAGTCTTCGGGTGGGGTGAGCCCGTGATGCATAAGCTCGCGGATCCAGTCCATCGTCGAGTGTCCTTCGTGTTGGAATGTATCGCGGCATCGTGGCTCGTCACCGCATGCTGCTGCAGCGCTCCATCGGGGACAGGGTCGAGCACTACGGGGCCGAGTACGACGGATAGCGCTTCAGGGACAGCGGGAAGTTCGTCCGGCACGACAGCGGGCAGCTCGAGCACGCCGGCAGGGACGGGCGGCGAGACCGGAGGCGTTCCGACGTGCAAGGGTGATGAGCCCTGTTCGTGCGGGACGCTTGGCTGCCCGTGCAACCTCGACCTGACGTGCAGCCAGGGGAGCTGCAACCCGGACACGGGGACGTGCACCGAGGAGAAGGACGGCATGATGCACGTCCCCGCTGGGCTGTTCTGGATGGGCTGCCGTGAGGGGGTCGACACCGACGAGCTCACCGGGCCGTGCCCCGCGTCCGAGCTACCATACCGGGAGGTGAACGTCTCCGCGTTCTGGATCGACAAGACGGAGGTGACGAAGGGGGCGTACCGCAAGTGCATGGACGCGGGCGTGTGCGCGCCGCCGCCGCGCTGGGACGCGGAGTGGTATCAGGGGGAAAAAGACAACGGTGTCTTCGTACCCGGGCTCGATGAGATGCCCGCGGCGTCGGTGACGTGGATTCAGGCCAAGACGTACTGCGAGTGGGTTGGCAAGCGGCTCCCAACCGAAGCAGAGTGGGAGAAGGCCGCCCGCGGTATCGACGGGCGCAAGTACCCGTGGGGCATGTCGGAGCCGACCTGTGAACACGCCAACTTCCAGCCCACGGACTACGTCACCATGACTCCAGGACCCGAGTGCCCGTACCGCGAAACGTATCAGACTCTGACCCCAGTCGGAATGTTCTGTGCCAAGGGAGCGTCAGTGTATGGTCTGTGCGACATGGCGGGGAACGTCGCGGAGTGGGCCGCCGATGGGTATGACGACAATGGGTACGGAGATCTCCCCCCAAAGGATCCGTTTCGCGAACCCATAGGAACCTCTCTCGCCCGGCGCAACGCGGGATGGGGGGGGTTCTCCCTCAGCCCCATTGGCTACTCGTTGCGGACATCAAGGCGCAAAGGCGGCGGCGAGGACGACGCCGCCGAGACGCTTGATAGTGGGTTTCGCTGCGTCTCCGCCTGAGCGACCGGTCGCCAGCATCAAGGGCAGGACGTCGGCGCGTTCGCAGGGTCGTAGGCGGCGAAATCCATGACGTCGTGCACGATCCACTCGATGTCTTCCCACTCATGGTGCCCGCGGCAGAGAATGCCGTCGAGGAACTCTGTCATGTCGAGCCCGAGCCCCCCGCGCGTGTCGAGGCCGGGCCGGGAGGTGTTGGCAGGCATGTGGTTGCCGCCGAGGTAGCGGACAATAACGTCCTGGAAGATCGCCGCGGAGCCGATGTCGTCGAACAGCAGGCCATAGTCGACGACAGGGGGGTTCGACGCGCTGATGTCGCTGGTGCCGTCAGCGTCATATCGGGCGAACTCGTGTTCGGGCTCGAGGTCCGAGTCGTCAAAGAAGTCCCACAGGAGCCGCCATGACCAGCCGCCGCTGCCCTTGTCGTTCTCCGTGTTGTAGAGGTCGTACGGAAGCGCCGGGAACCAGTTGTTCGCGATGTTCCCCGCGAGCGTAAAGGTTCCCTGGAAGTCGAGGAGTTCAGCATCGTGATACCCCTTGCCTTCGTTGCCGAAGTTCAGGTCGCGGAATGCCCATCGATCGCCGCGCAGGACCGCTGGCATCATCGAGGCGAAGCCCTCGCCGAAGGCCCCTGCCCATGCGTAGGTGGACGGGCTCCCGTTGCCGTCCAATCTCGCCATGAACATGTGCTGAAACCAATGGAAGCACTCGTGCAAGAGCGTGAATTCGTCTTGTGAATCGTCGTTGCTGTTGCCAGCGTTCACGTGAACGATCTCAGTGTCCGCCGTGTAGCACGAAGTGGGCGCGCAGGAGGGCTTGGACTCGGCTCCGCCCTCATACCTGATGCTCAACCATGGGAACGAGCTCACCTTCGCATCACCCACCAGATACGGCTTGGCCCACTCCTGGACACGGAGGCCGGCCATGAACGTCCGGAACTCGCCGACGCTGAGGCTGGAGAAGTCGAAGTACTCGGTGCCCCACGCCTTCGTCGTGCCCGGCACGCTGGCGGTAGCGATTTCGATGACGGGTACGAGGTCGTCGAAGTCGCGCGTCCGTACCCGGTAGATGCCGAAGTTGGAGGTGGTCGGCCGGGCCTTGAGCGAGTAGGTCGTGTTGGCGCACTCCTTGGGCACGTACGTCTGCCAGAACCCCGTCTCGCTGGTTCGCGTGGTATACGTGTGGGAGCAGGCGTCCGTGACTTCGATCGTCACGCGTCGAACGGGATTTACCTCCGGAGTGACCTCCAGAATCGCGTACTCTGGGTGATTGGGGTTGTTGATGTCCTCCTTGGCGCCTTGGCGGAGGCGCTCGTACAGGAGTCGCCCGCTCATGGCGATGGTGTTCGCTGGCTGCTTGTCGACGAGCCACGGAATCGGAACGAGTGCGGCGACGGTGAAGACCGGGCCGGTCGGGGTGTAAAGTCCGAGGCTCAGTTCGACGTCGATCTCGTCCTCGTCGGCGACGTCATCCATCCGCGAGGGACGGATCGTCAGCGGCACCTCGAACTCGGCGATGCACCCGATGGGTGGGGTCGACGAGCACGTCGACCCCGAGATCCAAACCTCGGTCGACGCATAGCCGTCGGTCCCGGCCTCACGCGCGTTGAGGATGAGCGCCGTACCATCGAGGTTGTTCTCCGACCAGATCTCGGCGAAGACCTTGGCTAGGGCGCCGGGCTGCGGTCGAATCAGCGCCGAGGTGAGCGACACGCCGGTGTATATACCGGTAGGCATGTCGCGGAAAACGAAGTCCCCGTTCAGGACGTCCTGGAACTCGATCACACCGGTCGGCGACGGCGTGTAGCGGACCAGGACGGCGTCGGAGTACGTCCGGCTTACGGTGCCGTCGGAGATCTCGACTGGGAGGCGGTACTCGCCGGCGCTTCTCGTATTTGCGACGGAGAGCGTGTAGTCGACCTCGTAGTCGCCTCCGCCGAGGTCCGTGACGATCTCGTCGCCGGGCATATAGTCGCTGGCGACCGCGCTGAAGTCCACGGCGACGTCGAGGTCCTCGTCCTGGGCATGGACGAGGATGGAGATGGTGTCACCCGCGCTCCACTCGACCTGCTCGTCCTCGATCCCTTCGAGGCCGACAGGAGGGTTGGCGAAGGTGGTCGAAACGCTGTCCGTGGTGTTTTTGGGGACCTGGCCCTCGCAGTCCGCCTCGACCGCGATCACCCGGATCCCGCCACCGTAGGCAGCCTCCGTGAAACAGATCGACCGCGGGACCGTGAAGATGTCCAGGCCGGGCGTGTACGTACCCGCGATCGTGGCGTCCACGGAGACCTCCACGAAGGAGGGCTCTACGCAGTCGTATGTGATGTTGACGCAGGTGACGCCGGGGACGGACGGCGGGACCAGCGAGACTTCGACTGCGTGAGCCTCCGAGGGCGCCGCCATGGCCCAGAGGCCAAGCGTCACAACCAGAAGCGGGCGGAGGGCACAGGAGGGGGACGGCGGAGCGAAGCTCATAAAACACAAGTCTCGGAGCATGAGCTAGCTAGGGCCTTTCCTGCAGGGGGATCAAGGAGCGAGTTCGCGCGTCGACGTCCGGCTGCACGCCCAGCAGGAAGCAGGCTCGCGGTCGTCTGAAGCCGTAGGACGGGGCTCATCTGGGTCCGCGCTACGTAGTGAGCACGCCGCCGGGTCCGTTGCCCGATCCCCGGCCCTACATGACCCTGTCGGACGAAAAGATCCATTACTACCCGGCCCGCTCGTTCGTCCTGTTCTTGCTCGCTCGCCAGCCGGAGAGTCCGGGAACACCGGCCCCCCTCAGAACGCCGAATTCGTGGAGAGCGGGGGCCCATGCGGGGCCGGCGGTGTTCGGAGGGGGGCGGTGGGACAAAGGCGGAGGGACCGCAGGCAACCGCGCGCAGGCGGCATCGTCCGCGAGGCACGAACGAACCTGTCCTTAACGACAGCTCGCCATCGAAGCCCGAGGCGCCGAGCACTTTGCCTGGGAGGGCCCCGCCACCGCCGCCATCGCGAGCAGTTGTGTCGCGGCGTCAAGCCGGATTCGACCAGGGCCTGCCATGAGCGACCATGGCATTGAGGATGACGATCAGCTTGCGCATGCAGGCCGTCATGACGACCTTGAAGAGCTTCCCGGCGGCCGTGAGGCGTTCGAAGAGGGCTCGGATCGGCGGGTTCCACTTCGCCGCGCTCACGACGCCCATGTAGAGCATGTCGCGGACCTCGCTGCGGCCGCCCTTGATGGAGCGCTTGCCGTGCTGGCGGCCGCTGTCGCGGTTCATGGGAGCGACGCCGACGAGGGCGCTGATCTCGCGGCGGCTCAGACGACCGAGCTCCGGGTACTCGCGAACGGGCTCGAAGCCCCAGGGACCTTCGGCCTCCCCTCGTCGGGCTCACCTCGTGTGGGGAACATACAAGGGACCTGCTCCGCCGCTCCGTGCCCGCCGTCACCCAGCTCTCCACGGCCCCGCGTCTTCGGTCGCGCGCCGCTAGATCGGGCAGCCGGGATCGCCCATGTCGCAGCAGAGGCACACCGAGGTGCCCATGTCGTCGCCGCAGAAGCCGTGGTCGTAGAGGGCCATCATGTCGTCGCCGACCTCGGTGCACTGGACGAAGCAGTCGAACTCGGCCAGCTTGCCGTAGATGCAGGTGTTGAGGTTGGTCTGGTCGGCGCAGGTGGAGGCGTCGGCGTTGTCGCACGGGGTGCCGGGGCCGTCGCCGCACACGAACTCGACGGTCTTGCCGTCGTCGACGCAGCCGTAGGCGAAGTCGTAGCCGTCGAAGTTGCAGCTGTCCTTGGCGAGGTTGGGCTCGAGCACCCACTCGTTGCCCTCGCAGCGGTAGACCTCGCTGCCCTCGGGGCCGCAGGCCTCGGGCATCGTGCACCAGAACTGGCCGTTGCTGCAGCCGTCGGGCGGCGGCTGGGCGCCCATGCACTCGACGCCGCCGGTGGTGGTGCTCTCACCCTCGGTGGTCTCGGCGGTGGTGGTGCTGGTCGGGCCGGTGGTCGTGGTCTCCGGGAGGCTGGTGGCCTCGGTCTCGGTGGTCGGCTCGGTGGTGGTCGGCGCGCTCGTCGAGGTCGGCTCGACGGTGGTGGTGCCGACGCTCGGCGAGGTGGTGGTGTCGTCGATCGGACAGCACGACAGATCGTCGGGGTCGTCGGTGCAGTACTCGTAGCCCTGGTCGCAGTAGCAGGTCTCGCCGTCGAGGTAGGAGTTCGGGTCGTCGCACACGAACTCGCTGCTGGTGTCGGAGTCGCCGGTGGTGTTGCCGCCCGTGATGATGCAGCCGGGCACGAGCGCCAGAGCGACGAAGAGCGCGATTTTGCGGGGTAAGCGAGCCATGGCGAAAAAATGACACAACCCGCCGCGCGCGTCAGGGCAATTTATCGCCCACGTCGCACAGGAAGCGGAAGCTGAAGCCGCCCGGCTGCGGCAGGGCCTTGTAGCTCTTCACGCTGCCGTCCTGGTTCCACTGGTAGAGCATCGAGCAGCCCGAGCAGGCGCCGATGGTGTCGGGCTCGCCGCTGCCCACGGCCGCGTCGCTGACCCACCAGGTCTGCTCGTCGCCGGCCCGCCACTCGGGGCAGGCCTCGGCGTTGAGCGGCTGATCGACGCAGCTCTCGCCCGGCGTGACCGGATAGATCCCCAGGATCTGCAGGTAGTCGGCGCCGCTCCCCGTCATGCCGCCCCCGACCGGCGGGAGGTTGTCGGCGACGGCGAACTGATGCGCGGCGACCAGGTGCGCCGCGCTGCGCGGGACGAACAGTCGCATGCCGAAGTCGGCGCAGGTGGTCTCGGCGCTGCTGGCCGAGGGCGCGTTCGGGTTCATGCCGGAGGCGTCGACCTTGAGGAAGGTGTAGCCGCCGCCGTCGACGTCGGCCTCGAGCGCGCACCACACGTCGAGCGGCTCCATGATGCCCTCGCGGCGGATCGTGAAGACGCCGCTGACCGCGGCCGGATCGGCCGCCTGCCAGTCGAGGCAGCTGCGGGCGAACTTGCAGGTCGGCAGGCAGTCGGGGCCGTCGTCGCAGTCCTCGAATTCGCCGTCGAGCTGGCCGTCGCCGCAGGCCGGGGCGAGGGCGCTGCAGTCCGCGGCGCAGCCGCCGTAGCTGCCGTCGTTGACGCCGTCGTCGCAGGCCTCGTCGGACTTGACCAGGCCGTCGCCGCACACGCCCGGGAGGCAGGCGGTGGTGCAGGCGCCGTCGTCGGCGTTGTCGGGGCCCTCGTCGCACTGTTCGGCGGCGAGGTTGACGAGGCCGTCGCCGCACACGGCGTTGCGACAGGCGGTGGTGCAGTCGCCGTCGTCGGCGTTGGCGGGGCCGAGGTCGCACTCCTCGTCGGCGTCGACGAAGCCGTCGCCGCAGACCGGGTCGGCGCCGGTGGTGACGGGCGGGTCGCCGGTCGGATCGCCGGTGGTCGGGTCGCTCGGGACGCCGCTGGTGGTGTCGGTGCCGGGGGTGCCGGGACCGGTCGTGGTCGAGGCGCTCTCGGTGTTGGCGTTGGGGTCGAGGCAAGCCTGCAGGGCGAGGGCCGCAGACAGCGAGAGCGTGAGGCGCGACGCGGTGTGCATGTGCAGGGACCGATTTGTCCACGATTCGCCGGGCGCCGCAAGGCCCGCGCGGGGCCGAAGACGGCGATCGGCGATCGGCGAGGCCGACCGCGCGCAGGCCGGTACGCGCCCAGGGTGGGCGCGCGGAGCCGAGGTCAGCGGGTCTTGACCTCGAAGCCGAGGCCGCGCCGGGCGGCGACGTAGGCCGGGCTGACGGCGAACACCAGCAGATCGCGGAGGTCGCCGTCGCGGGCGGCGCGGGCCTTGAGGGCGGCGCTGCGTTCACCTGGCTCTTGGGGCAGGCCGAGGATGTCGAGGGCGGCGCCGAGGTTGCGCGACAGGCACAGGCCGACGCGATCGCCGGAGCGCTGGACCCACGCGCGCCAGTCGCGGCTGTCGAAGCCCTCCTGCTCGCGCTCCTTGAACTGGGCGCTGAGCTGGCGCGCGAGCCGGATCGGCAGCTTGCGCGCGAGGAGCTGGCCGAGCCGCGCGGCCAGGTCGGCCTCGTCGCGGCCCCGCACGCGCCGGGTGTGGCGCGGGTGGAAGGCCTGCAGCGCGGCCGCGAGGACGCC
>NZ_JAIRAU010000020.1 GCF_020073745.1 Nannocystis pusilla | reverse complement strand
GGCGGCGGTGGCCTCGGCGACCTCGTGATCGCCGATCTCAAGGGTCGCACCGTCTACCTCCTGGTCGAGGACCGCGAGAGCATGGCTGCGCGCGAGTCGTCGGCGATGAGCCGGGCCATGGCTCGCTGGATCTACCCCGACAACGTCTCGGGCTTCGCCATCGGCGACGCCGAGGGATTTGGCCTGCTCGCCTCGAAGATCGAGGAGTTCGTCGGCCCCATGCGGCCCGAGCTGCGGCTCCCGCTCTACATCGACTTCGAGGGTGCAGCCACCAAGACCTTCAAGTTGCCCAAAGGCCATGTCGGGATCGTCGTCCTCGACCCCACCGGCGCGGTGGTCTTTCGCCACAGCGGCAAGATGGAGCCCGCCGAGATAGAGAAGCTCCGCGGCTTGCTCGGTGCGAGCGTCCCCCCGCCGACGCCCGCGCCCGCGTTCAAGGTCGGAGAGCTCGACAACGCCGCCTGCGCCGGCCGCACTTGCGCCCTGGTGTTCCTCGGCGGCCCGGTCGCGCGCAAGGACATCCCCGGCGGCAAGCAAGGGTTCGACGGCGGCACTGACGAGAGCGTGAAACAGTTCGCCAAGCCCGACGTACGCCTCGCCGGCATCGTCGTCGACAGCGACGCGAAGCTCGACCCCGGCGAGGTCAGCGCCCTGCTCGTCGGCCAGATCGACGGCGCCGAGCTCAAGCGGTGGAAGACGGCCCCCGACGGCCCCGAGGCCCGCGCCGCCTTTCAGATCCCCGCCGGCGAGGCGGCACTCATCGTCCTCGACCCGCAGGGCAACATCGCCATGCGCGAGCTCGGCCGCGTGCCGATGTACAAGTTCGGCGTCCTTTCGGAGTTCATCGGCGTCGAGCTCAGCGACCGCGACGAGCCCTGAGCGTGGTCCGACGCGAGCGTCGAGAACAGACGCACGAGTCCCTGCACGCACCATCCGGGCGACTGCTCGGCTCCCGGCCCTTCGCTGAGTCCGGAGACATGTTTGAAAGGACATGCCCTCTCGACCAGAGAGACGGACGGGTCGCTCCCGCCTGCGGCCCACGCTCCAAGCGCGCCGCCCGGCGAGCGGGTCCGGCGCTCCGCGGTCTCGTCGTCCGTCGACGGCGAGGTTCACCCGCTCCGGCGCGCCATCCTCTGTGGACTCGCGGAGCCTGCCCGGGCACGAAAACCTGTTCGGCGGCGGCCCCGCCGGAGCCGCTCGGCAGTCCGCGGAGGAACCGCTCCCTAGCAGAGCGCCGCGAGACCTTCGAGGTCGACGAGCACGACTGTACGTCCCAGCAAGTTCACGAGGTTGCGCTTGCGAAAGCTCGCCAACGCCAGGGAAATTGTCTCGCGCGTCGACCCGATCAGGTTGGCCATCTCCTGATGCGTGATCTTGAGGTCGACCTTGATCCCATCCTCGGTCTCGTGGCCGTATTCGCGGCCGAGCTCGAGCAGGAGCGCCGCCAGCTTGGCGTGGACATCCCGAAACACGAAGTGCTCGAGCCTGGTCTCGGCGCTGCGCCGCCGTTGCGCCAACACCTGGGCGAAGCGAAACGCGAGCACCGGATCGGCGAAGATGAGGTCGCGCAGCGCTTCTCGCGGCAATAGCGCCACGATCGCGTTCTTCATCGCTTCCGCCATCTCCTCGCGCGGCGCGCCCGCGAACACGCAAAGCTCGCCGAAGAACGCCCCCGGGCCGTGATAATCGAGGGTCAGCTCCTTGCCGTCGCGCGACACCTTGCTGCACTTGACCCGCCCGCCCTGCAGGAAGAACACGTGCTCGCCGGGGTCGCCGGGCAGGTACACGATCTGCCGCCGGCGAAATTCCCTGATCTCGACCACCGCGGCGAGCGCCCTCAGGCGCTCGCTGGCGACGCCCTCGAACAGCGGGATCTTGCGCAGGTACCAGAGCACGCGGCGCTCGTCCCTGGGCGGAGCAGGCTCCTTGGCGGCTTGATGCATGCGCGCTCTCGCTACCTCCTAAGCTACGAGGCTTTGCGGATCCGCGCAATCCGGGAAACGCCCCGCCACCAGCGGCCTGCGCTGCTACCCTGAACGTCCCCCCATGTCGATCGCCAGCGGGCTCCCGTCTCCCATCCGCAGAGTGCTTCAAGAGGGCGAGCTCGTCCTCGAGGCCCCCTTTACCCGCCGGATCTTCACCAACCGTGACCTCGCCTTCGATCAGATCGGCGTCATCGGCTTCGACATGGACTACACCCTCGCGCTCTACCGGCAGGACGAGCTCGAGGCGTTGTCGATCCGCTGCACACTCGACAAGTTGATAGCGCGCGGCTACCCGGAGGCGCTGCGCGACATGCAAGCCGATCCCGCCTTCGCTATCCGCGGCCTCGTCGTCGACAAGACCTACGGCAACATCATCAAGATGGACCGGCACGGCTACGTGGGTCGCGCCTACCACGGCAAACACCTGCTGCCGAAGCCGACCCGCAAGGCCCTCTATCGCGCCCAGCGCCTCGGCACCGAGCGCGAGCGGTTCGCCCCCGTCGATACCCTGTTCGCGCTGCCGGAAGTCACCATGTACGCCGAGGTCGTCGACCGCATCGACCAGCGGCCCGACCTTTGGCCGGCCGGACCGCCGACCTACGCTCAGGCGTGGAACGACGTCCGCGAGTGCATCGACCAGGCCCACCAGGACGGCTCGCTCAAAGATCTGATCCAGGCCGACCTGCCGCGCTACTTCCAGCTCGACCCGGAGCTCGGACCCACGCTCCACAAGTTCCGCTCGGCCGGCAAACGCCTGTTCCTCCTCACCAACAGCCTCCTGCCGTACACCGAGTCCGTGCTCGGCTATGTCCTCGGCGGGCAGCTGTCGGCCTACGCCACCTGGCGCGACTACTTCGATTGGGTCGTGGTCGGCGCGCGCAAGCCGGAGTTCTTCACCGGCAACCAGCCGTTCCAGGAGCTCGACGCAACCGCGAACCCGCTCGGACGTCCCACCGGTGAACCCCGCCGCGGGCGGATCTACAACGGCGGCAACCAGCTCGGGCTGCAAGCCGCGCTCGGCGTCCATCCCGACGAGGTGCTCTACGTCGGCGACCACATCTACGGCGACATCGTGCGCAGCAAGAAGAGCTCCGGCTGGCGCACAGCGCTGGTCGTCGAGGACCTCGAGCACGAGCTGGGCATCCGCCGCGACCGCCATATCGCCCTCAAGGAGATCGAGCAGCTCTCGTCTCTCCGGATCTCCCTCGCCGACGAGCTCTCGGCCCAGCGCTATCTGTCGCGCCTGCTCGCGCGCATGATCCCCGACGACCTCGTCCGCCAGGGCGTCACCCCCGAGGCCGCCGAGAGTCTGCTGGCCGACACGCGCATCCAGGTCCGCCGCCGCTTCGACCGCCTCCGCAAATACGAGGAGGAAATGGCCGCCACCCTGGAGCGCCGGATCGCCGACGTCGACGAGGCCTTCAACCCCTACTGGGGCTCGGTGTTCGCCGCCCGGCGCGACTCGAGCCGCTTCGGCGCCCAGGTCGAGAGCTACGCCTGCATCTACACCAGCCGCGTCACCAACTTCCGCTACGTCTCCCCGACCCGCTACTTCCACTCGCCACACGGCTCGATGCCCCACTGGCACTCGTCCGCCAAGTGAGCGACCCTCGCGGGCATGAAGTCGTACCGCGAAGAGCTGTGGTTTCAAACCGACAACCGCCGCGCCTACCTCAACATCACCGCCCAGGTGGAGGCCGCCGTGCGCAAGAGCGCCGTTCGTGAGGGCCTCTGCCTCGTCAACGCGATGCACATCACCGCGAGCGTGTACATCAACGACGACGAGCCGGGCCTGCTGCAAGACTACGACGATTTCCTCGAGCGCCTGGCCCCTCACGCGCCCACCAGCCACTACCGTCACAATCGTACCGGCGAGGATAACGGCGACGCCCACATCAAGCGCCAGCTGATGGGCCGGGAAGTGGTGGTGGCCATCACCGATGGGAAACTCGACTTCGGCCCGTGGGAGCAGATCTTCTACGCCGAGTTCGACGGCCGCCGGCGCAAGCGCGCGCTGATCAAGATCATCGGTGAGTGACGCGCCCGCGCCGCCGCGTACTCGGCGGCCGGTCGGCTTCACCCAGCTCTCACGCCCGCGGGAGGCTCCCCCCCATACCGCCTGGCGCTCGCATGTCGAGCTGCTGGCCGCGCACGTCGTGACCGTGTGCCGCGCAGGATACGGCACTCGCAGCGCTGTCCCTGCACGGGGCGGACAGGCCTGGCGCGGGCCCCGGACCGCGTTCACGGCCCTGTGAATCGTCTCGCTCACGCACGCCAGAGTATCTCATCGTCCGCCTCCTGCCAGCCGCTCGATTCGTGCGTCCTCACCAACCACAGTTGGATCTACACAATCCAACTTGGCGACCACCCAATAAAGTCGCCTGAATTTAAATCATGGCATGACATGACGGCCTCGATTAGATTCGCGCCATGAATCACGCTCGACCGGTCCCCGGGCTTTCGCCTCAATTCATATCTCAGACCTGGTCCGTCGGGGCCGCGTCGTCGCAACCGTCGCGCTCGTCGCCGTGCTCGCGGCCGGCCTCGCCATGAGCTGTCCTTGAAGGTATGTCACCCCCCAACCCAAGTGGGTGCCCTCCTCGGCGGCTGCCCAACCCGCGTTGGTCCCCCCCTTGGAGCGGGCCCAGGAGCCCTCGCAACCAGTATTGGCCGTTGGCAGGCTTCGTGCAGCGGCCCTCGCCCGACCAGGAGCCCCGCGCATGACCCCGACCTGTCCCGCTGCTGCCTCGCCCACCCGAGATCTCGCCACCGCCATGAATCATTTGAATGTCCTTCAGGACATGTCTCTTGCATCCACCGAACGGATCGTCCAGCGAATCGTGCTACGCATCATTGCCGGACCGGAGGCGGGGCGTACACTCACCCATGAGTTCGAACTCGCCGGGCCCGCGCTCCGCGGCGGTCGAAGCGAGCTGTGTGACCTCGTCCTCCGCGATCCGCGGGCCAGCGACGTGCACTTCGAACTGGTCCCCCAACGAGGCGCGCTAGTCGTGCGCGACCTCGACAGCGCCAGCGGCGTGCTCGTCGGCGACCTGCGCGTCCGCGAGGCCTGGCTGGCCCCGGGAACCGGCTTTTGCGTCGGCGGCACCCACCTCGAGCTGGTCGCGCTCGACGTTCTCGACGTGCCGCTGCTTCCCTTCTGTCACCTCGGCGAGCTCGATGGCCACTGCCCGGCGATGCGACTGCTGTTTGCTCGCCTGACGACGCTGGCCGGCCGCCCGGGGCGGGGTCACGGGCTGTTCTCCGGCGAGGCGGGGACAGGCAAGGCCCTCGCCGCGCGCAGCCTCCACCTCCTGGGCCCCGAGCGCGACGCCGCCTTCGTCGCCGTCGACCTGCGCCGGCTCCCGGCCGATCAGGTCGACCTCGAGCTGTTCGGCACGGCCACACGCCGCGGGCGTCTCGCCGAGGCCAGCGGCGGCACGCTGCTCGTCCATGCGCTCGACGAGCTCTCGCCGGCGAGCCAGGCAGCCCTCGACCGAGCGATCGCCACCGCACCGGTGCGCCTGCTGGCCACCACCCGGCGCGACCTGCAGGGCCTGACCGCGGCCGGCCTGTTCGACCCCGACCTGTGCGCCCGCTTGAGCGGCTTCCACATCGTGCTCGCCCCCCTGCGCGACCGCGGCCGCGACGTAGTCTTTCTCGCCGAGCGCCTACTCGCGCGCCTCGCCGCCGACGGACGCAGCCGCACCCTGTCGGCCGACGCAATCGCAGCCATGCGGGAGTACCCGTGGCCCGGCAACGTCCGCGAGCTCGAGTTCGTCGTCGAACGCGCCCGGCTGGCCGCGCAGCGTGGGACGATCGAGCGCGCCGACCTCGGTCTCGGTCGCGACCTCGACCCGAACCTCGCCCGGGTCGCCGCGCTGATGCGCAGCACCCACGACGAGGCGGTCGCCGGCTTCGAGACGTTGTACTTCCGCCATCAGCTCTGCTCCCACCGCACGAAGACCGGGGCCGCGCGCGCCGCCGGCATGACCGGCGAGGGATTTCGCCTGGCGTGCCGTCGCGTCCGGGTGTTCTGACGCCATGCATTCCCCACGACGACAGCCCGGACGGTTCGACGGCGACGATGCTGGCCCTCACGGGGGCGACGGCGCGGCTGCCCCCCACCGCCGCGGCGCGAGGATCAGTCGCGCCGGAATGGCCGCACGAGCTGCGCCAGATAGCGCCGCGGCCACGGCTGCGTCAAGCCGAGCGGGTACGTCTCCGGACCGCTCGGTCGATGATACGTCCCGAAGATCAGGTCGAGGTACGGCGCCAGATTGGCGAAGTTGTGCCGCATCCGCTCGACGCAGGCGTGATGCCAGTGATGGAGCTCCGGGGCACCGAGCACGATGCCGAGCGGACCGAGCGGCAATCGCACGTTCGCGTGGATCAGGATCGCCCACAACCCCCGGAACGCCGCCAACCCGCCGAGCGCCGCAAACGGCAGCCCGAGCGCGATACCTGGCAGATTCACGCACATCTGCGTCACGATGCCGTCGAACGGGTGCTCGCGGTGCGCCGCCACCCAGTCGAGCTCCTCGGCGCTGTGATGAACCGCGTGGAACCGCCACAGCGGCCCCCACGAATGGCACGCGCGATGGAACCAGTACGTCAATAGATCGCCCAGCACCAGCGCCAGCACCACCTGCCCCCACAGCGGTAGACTCATCGACCATGTCCGAAGGGCCAGGGGCCACACCCCGGCCAGCGCATGGTCGATCGTCGCCAACGTCGCCACCGCGACCGCCGAGAACACCAGGTATTGGCCGAGGAAGAACGACGCGTCGATCCACAGTTCTCGCCGCAGCGCCGCCTGGTGCGGACGGGCCGGGAACACCCGCTCCAGCGGTGCGAAGATCAGCAGCAGCAGCCCCGCGCTGGAAGCTGTCCCGAGGAGCAGGTCGATCACCGCGGCGCCACCTGCTGGGGCGGCGGCTGCGGCGCTTGCTGCTGGACGACCGGCTCCCTGGCGGGCGGCGGCGGGGGTTTGTCATGCTCGATGAACACCCCCGCCTTCGAGGCCGGGAAGTAGTTCTTGCCGACCTCGATGGTGCCGGGCTCGTGCTTCTCCGGCGCCTTTTCGGAATTCCCTTCCGACGCCGGTCCCGGGGGCGGGGCCTGCACGACCGGCGCTGCGACCGGCTCGGCCTCGGGAGCCTTCTTCGCCGAGGGGGCCGGCGCTGGCTGCTGCGGGGGCGGCGAGGCCGGCCCGTCACAGCCCGTCATGCCACCTGCCCGCAAGACCAGGAACGCCGCCAGGCCGGCCGACGACACGAGCACTGCGGCCCGCAGGGCGCTTCGAGCGACACTGACACCGGAGGGATCGCCGTGCTGCATCCCCCCGACCGTCGCACATTCGCGACCGCGTGTCTCGCCGCGAGTCGCCGCCGGCTCTCGCCCCCGGGCGCCCCCGCGCCGGCCTCAGTGGAACTGCCCCGCGAGCGCCCGCGACAGCGCGGCAGCCAGCGGCCGAGTCATCCGTTCGACGTTCGCGGGGCTGATCGGCGACTCTCCGAACGGCACGAACGGATCGGCGAGCAGCCCGCGATTGAGCTCGACGCACAGCACCTGACCCGGGTAGGCCCGCGCGTATTGATAGCCCATCGTCGCCGGATGGAGCTTGTAGGTCGCGTTCTCGCGCGCGTCGACGTTGATCGCCGCGTACTCGGCCTGCACCGCCCCCACCAGCTCGCGCGACGACCACATCGTGCCCTCGGCGTCGGCGCAGATCAGATCGACCGCCGGTCTCTCGGGCCATGTCTCGTAGATCTCGGGCTCGTACGCCCGGCGCAACGCGGTCACGATCTCGCCGTCGATCCGGTCGATGCCCACCGACCTCGGCGCGTACGAATGCAGTTGCAGCACCAGCCCGCCCGCGCCGCACAGCCGGCGATAGGCCCGCTCGGTCAGCGCGTGGTAGCTGGCGTGCAGCTCGCCGAGCAGCGCCTGGTCGCCCGGCTCCTCGATGTACGCGGCGACCGCCGGGGTCAACCCGTCGACCACGACCCCTTGCTTCGAGCCGGCCACCACGCGGTTGCAGTCGATGAAGGTCCGCGGCACCAGGCAGCGCAGCACCAGCGAGCCGAAGCCCTGGGCCGCCAGCTCCTCGGCGAGCCACTGTGCGCATTCCGGAGTGCCGATGTCGGTATTGACATAGAAGAACGCCTCGAGGTTGTCCGGCAGCGCCCCTGTCAGCCGAGCCCGCGTCGCCTCATAATCAGCGGTTCGGGTCGCTCCGTGCGGCAGCTCGACCAGCAGGGTCGGCGCGCCGGGTCGCGGCGGCCTGTACGCGACCTCGCAAACGCCAGGAACGTCGACGAAATCCTCGAATCTGCTCGGCATCGCGCTGCAGCTTGCCAACCCGGTCCGGAGCTGTCGACCGGCTCCGCTGATGCAGACTCACGCGGGCGCCAGTTGACGCGTCAGCAGCGCCTCGAGCCCTGCCCCCCGGACGAAGTCGCGGCACATCACCCGGACCTCGGCGACGGAGAAGCGAAACACGCCCCGCTCCGCGAGCTCGCGGATCCGTCGCCGCTCGCGCCAGGAGATCTGGCCGTCGAGCACGAACCCGATCACGATCAACAGCACCGCCGCCCGGCGCAACCGCTCCGGCGCGGCTTCGAGGCGTCCGAGATAGTCCTCGAGCGAGCCCTGGCTCGGTTCGACGGCGATCGCGTAGCGCTCGATCAGCGCCTTCGTCAGCGCGAAGTGGTTCTGATGGAAGTCGCGCTTGCTCACCGCGATGAAGCGGAACGTGTCGTACAGCAGGGCCTTGTCCTCGGCGCGCGACGCCAGGTCGGCAGGCAGACGCACGCACAGGTGCTCGATGAGCTTCTGGCCCATGATGATCACCTTGGCCTCGTGCAGCACCGAGTGGGTGCACCAGGCATTGATCGCCATGTAGATCGGCATCCCGGCGAAGTCGAGCACCTCGCGCACCGCGAAGCGTCCGAGCAGCCGCTGGACCGCGTAGCGCAGGATCTTGCTGCCGAGCCACCCCTTGAGGCGCAGCAGCAGGTTGACCAGGAACAGCAGCCACGGATTGACGCCGAGGAACGGGTCGATGCCGTACTGCAGGAGCCCGCGGTGCTTGTTCTCGAGGCCGATGTCGATGAGGGTTCCGGCGACCTCGGCCTTGTTGTGCGGCCCGAGCAGCCCGGTCGCCGCCGCGATCTCGTGCACGCCCCACAAGTTGAGCAGCACCAGCGCGTAGATCTCGATCACCATGAGGAGCAGGCCCCACAGCGTCTCCGCCCACGGGAGCGCCACCTCGCTGCCGAACAGGGTCGTCGTGACCGTCGGGAACAGCTCCGGCGCGCTGTACACCGGCATGAAGTACAGCAAAAACCCGACCACGCTCATCGCCGCCGCGCTGGTCACGGCCACCCGGTGCGTCCGCCGGACCGCCGCGAGCTCCGCGTCGCTGAGCAGGTGCAACTGGCCGTCACTGGCGATCGCGCGCACGGGCAGGCGGTCGAAGAATCGGCGGAACAACGCGCTCATGTCGTCCGTCCTCCACTATCACGGCGCGGCGCTCGTTCGCTAGCTCGTCACGTCCGCGCGCGACCGCAGCCACCGCCCCGCCTCGCCCGCCCCGTCCCCCACCACGCAGCCGCGCAACACCTCGAGCACCGCAACCGGATCGCCGCCGCAGGGCCCGGAGGTTCAGGCGGAATTGACCTCGACGACCGCCCATCCCCGGCCCTCGATCGCCACGACATGTCCCAAAGACCATGTGGCCCGCGCGGCCGAGCGCGCCGGACCACCTCCGCTGATTTACCGACGACTCGCCGCCAGCCGCGCCCCTGCGCACGACGCCGACGAGCGCCCGCGGCATCCCGCTGGCGGGGAGACGCCGGGGGCCCGGGTTCATCCGACCGATCGACGCCACCGGTCGGCGAGGACCTGCGCGCACAGCACGAGCAGGGCCAGCGGCGCGCTGGCCGCCAGGGTCGGCCACCACACCCCGCGCGCCAGCTCGCTGCCGCTGCGCGCCAGCAGCTTCCCCCAGCTCGGCAGCTCCGGCGCGCTCGCGCCGAGATAGGCCAGCAGCGCCTCGACCTTGACCGCGTGGGCGAACAGGACCACCAGCGCGGACAGCAGCACCGGTCGCAGCGCCGGGACCACGTGCCAGCCGATCTGGTGGAAGGTGCCCGCGCCCATCGCCTGCGCCGCGCGGTAGTAGTCGGCCGCGCGCAACCGCTGCCCCTCCGCACGAGCGGCCCGGAACACCCCCGTCCACTGCGTCGCCGCGATCGCCAGCACCACCGTCGCCACACCTGGCCCGAGAGCCAGGGCCACCGCCAGCAGCGCGACGACCGGCGGGACCGCGGCGAACGCGTCGGTCGCCCCCGACAGCAGCCGATCGGTCCACCCGCCCCGCAGCCCCGCCCACGCGCCGAGCACCCCGCCGACGCTGACCGCACCGAGCGCCCCGCCCCCGCCCGCGACCAGCGACACCCGGGCGCCCTGCAACGCCTGGGCCCACAGGTCGTAGCCGAGCGCGTCGGTACCGAGCCACGCGCCTGTCCCCGGGGACATGTACGGCCGCCCCACCGGAACGTCCCACGCCTGGGCCCACAACCCGGCCGCCGCCCCGAGCGCCAGCACGACGAAGCCGCCGATCCCGCCCAGCGCCAGCCACCCCAGGCGGCCGAGCGCCGGTCTCACCGCCCCCCTCCGGGCGGGCGCAACCCGACCTGTCCCGCGAGACATCCGTGCCCGACCTGCCTCATCGCCCGCCTCCGCCGACCCCAACATGCCCATGAAGACATGCCCGAGCCGCCATCTCAAAACATGCCACGCGCGCCACGACCACCCGCCTCACGTGACGTCCCCTCGCCGCACCCGCGGGTCGACCAGCCACACCACGCCGTCGCACAGCGCCTGTCCGACGATCGTCACCGCCGCGGTGGCCACCGCGATCGCCTGCACGAGCGCCGCGTCGGCCTCGTGGATGGCGGCGACGAGCAGGGCCCCGAGGCCGGGGATGTTGAACAGCTCCTCGATCACCACGCTGCCGACCACCACGTGCGCCAGCCGCTGGCCGATCCGGGCCACGATCGGCCCGACGGCCGCGCGCAGCACGTGCCGCGCGACCCGTCGCTCCGGCACGCCCCGCGCGCGCAGCCCGTCGAGGTGCGGGGCCGCCAGCTCGCGCTCGAACACCGCCCGGTAGTGGCGCACGTCCGGCCCCCACTGGAGCAGCGCCCACACCAGCGCCGGCAGCACCACGTAGGCGAGCGGGCTCGTGCCCGCGCCGCCGAGCGGCCAGCCGAGCACGGGGAACCATCCGAGGCGGTGCGCCAGCAGGTGCTGCGCCAGCGCCACCACGATCACGCTCGACGTGCTGATCACCAGCGTCGACAGCCCGAGCAGCGCGCGATCGAACCTGCGCCGGCGCGCGGCGGCCAGCCCGCCGGCGATCGCCGCCGCCGTCCCGAGCAGCCAGCCCGGCAGCGCGTAGGCCAGCGTCGGGACCAGCGCTTGGAGCATCAGCTGGCCGGCCGGCGCGCCGCGGGCGTGGCTGGTCCCGAAGTCGAAGGTCATGGCCCTTGCGACATGTTCCAGGAGACGTGTCCCGACAGGCAGGTCGAGCCCCATCGCCGCGCGCAGGGCCGTCAGCGCCTCCGGGCTGGCGCCGCGGCCGAGGCGCAGCGCGGCAGGGTCGGCCAGCCACTCGAAGGTCGCGAACACCAGCGTCGCCACCAGCGCCAGGCTGGCCGCCGCGACCACCAGGCGCCGCAGCAGGGCCAGCCAGGGGGGCGACGCGGAGGGCCACGCGAACATGGTCGTTCAGACAGGTCGCAACGGGAACCCGGCCTCGACGCGGTAGGCCGAGCCGCGGTGTGTCTTGACGCTCGAGTACAGCAGCACGCGCTCGACCGGGAACTGCTCGGTACGGACCAGCGCGTGCTCGGCGAGGTAGACCATCACGTCCTCGACCGTGCAGTCGCCGACCCGGGCGATCGTCACGTGGGGCGCGAACTTGCGCGGGTCGGGCTGGAGGTCCGGGACCTTGCGCAGGCAGGCGTCGACCTTGTGCTTGAGTGCCACCACCGGGCCCGGGTCAGCGATCCCCGCCCACACCGACGTCGGCAGGCCGCGGGGCGGGAACACGCCCATGCCCTTGAGTCCGAGCATGAACGACGGGCTGTCGAGCTCCTGCAGCGCGTCGACGATCTCGCGGTGGACCCGGCCGTCGACCTCGCCGATGAAGCGCAGCGTGAGGTGGAACTTGTCGGCCCCCTCCCAGCGAGCGTCGGGCAGGCCGTAACACATCATCTCGAGGTGGTCGTCGACCCCGGGTGGCAGATCGATCCCGACGAACAGGCGCGGCACCCGACGACTATAGCGCGAATGGCCGCCGCCGGCTCACGGCGCCTCGGGCGGCTCGTGGTTGGGGCGCCCGCGGGCCAGCTTGCGCTGCAGGCTGCGGCGGTGCATCCCCAGCCGCCGCGCCGCCTCCGACACGTTGCCGTTGCAGTCGGTGAGCACTTGCTGCAGGTGCTCCCACTCGAGCTCGTCGAGCGGCTTGGCCGCGTGCGGGCTCGGCGGTTCGACGATGACCGGCTCCACGCGCTCGAACGCTCGCAAGATCTCGTCGGGCTCGGCCGGCTTGGTCAGGTAGTAGGTCGCCCCGAGCTTGATCGCCTCGATCGCCGAGGCGATGCTGCCGAACCCCGTCAGCACCACGATCGCCATCGTCGGGTCGAGCTTCCGCAGCGCCGCCACCAGCTCGAGCCCGCCGCGGCCCGGCATGCGCAGATCGACCACCGCCCGGTCCGGCGCCCACGCCTCCGCCTCGGCCATCGCGTCGTCGAAGTTGTGGGCCACGATCGCGGCGCAGCCGCGGCGGCGCAGCGAGCCGGCCAGGGCGGCGCAGAACGGCTTGTCGTCGTCGACCACGAGCACGGTGCTGTGGCTGTCCTCTGCCTCCGACATGGCGCGCTCCTCCGCGCCAAGCATCCCGCGGCAGTGACGTCGCGGCAAGTCTGCGCCGGTGCGGGGTCAGCCGCCGCGACCGTCGGTCGCACCCTCACGCAGGGCCTCGCGCAGCGGAAACCGCACGGTCGTCGTGGTCCCGCGGCCGTGCTCCGACTCGAGCTCGATCGTTCCGCCGAGCTTGCGCAGGTGCGCCCGGGCCAGGAACAGCCCCAGCCCCATCCCCTTGCCCTCCGGCTTCGTCGAGAAGAACGGGTCGAACGCGGCCGTGACCGCCTCCGGCGGCATGCCGACCCCGTCGTCGCGCACGCGCAGCAGCGCGTGGTCCGCCGTCGCGTCGATCGCCACCCGCACCCCTTTGCTGCCCGGCTTGGCGCGGCAGGCGTCGACCGCGTTGGTGCCCACCGCGCGCATGATCTGCAGCACCACTTCTTGCGGCTGGGTCGTCGTCGCCGTCGCCCCGGCCGCCGACGTCTCGACCGTCACCTCGCTGCCGAGCGAGCGCAACTCGTCGCCGAGCTCGGCCAACAGCCACGGCTCGGCCGAAGCGGCGAGGCTGCCGACGCGCAGCTCCGGCGACGACATCTGCTGCAGGATGTGCTTGCAGCGCGCCAGCTCGTGCCGGATCGTCTGCATCGCCTCGTCGCGCTCGCGCGGCTCCATCACCTGCAGGTCGGCCACCAGCACGCCGATGGTCGCCAGCGGCGAGCCCAGCTCGTGGGCCGCGCCGGCAGCCAGAGTCCCGAGCGCGGCCAGCTGGCGGTCCTGCTGGGCCGTCATGCGCAGCCGCTCGAGCTCGGCGCGCTGACGCGCCAGCGACAGGGCGATGCGGTGCACGAAGTAGATCACGAACGCCGCGGAGATCCCGAACGCGACCCACATGCCGCGGATGTGGCCGAGGAAGTGCTCCTCGTGCCCGGGCGGGCCGACCGGCGCCGGCCCGAGCACGAACAGGCTGGCGAAGCCGAGCAGGCACGCCCCGCCGATCGCCCACGCCCAGCCCGGCGACAGCTGGATCGCCAGCGTCATCGGCACGAAGTACATCGTCGTGAACGCGTTCGACACCCCGCCCGAGAGCGCCAGCAGGGCCGTCATCGCCGCCGCGTCGAGCAGCAGGTGAGTGCCCGCGATCGTCATGGTCGCGCGCCCGCGCGACAGCACCCGGCGCGACACCACCAGGTTGGCGACCGCCATGATCACCACGACGATGCTGGTTCCGATCGGCTCCGGCGGCGGCGGGAACCACGACACGATCTGGCGGAACAGCGTCGGCCGGACCGCCTGCAGCGTCCAGCCGAGCGCGATGAGGGCGAGCATCACCCAGCGGGCCACCACGAACAGCCGCAGCGTGATCTGGACCGAGCTCGTCAGCCTCTGCATCGCGCGACGATGCCACAAAAGTCGCGCCGCGCCCCCGCGCCCCCGCCGTTGCGACCGCCGGTCGCGCCGGTATGGTACCGTGCCGCCATGCGCCGCGCCGCCTTGACCTTTTTTGTATTCGGCCTCTCCGCCTGCCCGCAAGCCCCCGGCGACGACGCCACCTGGGAGATCGTCGAGAAGGGCCTGCCCGGCTCGCTGATGAGCGTGTGGGGCCGCGGCGCCGACGACGTGTGGATCGTCGGCGCCGACGCCGGCAGCGGCCCGGCCGTCAAGCACTGGGACGGCGCCGCCTGGTCCGAGCTCGACGCCGGCAGCCCCGGGCACCTGTGGTGGGTCAGCGGTCTGGGCGACGGCGTGTGGATGTCGGGCGACGCCGGGCGCGTCCTCCGATATGACCGCAACGACATGTCCTCCAAGACATGGGCCATGCCGACCACCGAGCGCCTGTACGGGGTGTTCCCGCTGGCCGAGGACGACGTGTGGGCGTGCGGCAGCGACGAGCAGAACACGGCCGGCGTGATCTGGCGCTATGACGGCGATGTCTGGGCTGCGCCGGCAGACCTCACGCCGGAGTTGATGGCCGGCTTCGCCTGTTTCAAGATCTGGGGATCCGGTCCCGACGATCTGTGGTTCGTCGGCTACGGCGGGGTCGTCCTCCGCTACCAGGGCGGCACCTGGAGCCGCATCGAACTGCCCGCCGACCGCCCGCTGTTCACCGTGCACGGCGCAGGCGGCGACGTGTTCGCCGTCGGCGGTGCGGTGTCGGGCTACATCGTCGAGCTGGGCGACGCCGGGGCCCGCGACGTCACGCCGAAGGGGGAGGTCCCGCAGTTCGCGGGGATCTACGCGGGCGAATCCGCGACGGTCGCGGCCGGCCTCGAGGGCGCGATCTGGCAGCGAGGGGATGACGGCGTCTGGACCGAGATCGAGGCTGCCCCGACCACCCCGCTGGAGTACCATGCCGTCTACGTCGACCCCGACGGCGGGATCTGGGCCGTGGGCGGCCGGATCTACACCGGCAACCTGAGCGACGGACTGCTCACCCATTACGGCCCCCCGCTCCCGCAGTGAATGCTTACACCTGCCCTAAAACCCCAGCTCGGTAATTACACGATGACGCGCAGCCAACCCCTCCTCTCGCTCCTCGCAGTCGTCGCCCTCGCGTCCGCATGTGACAGCGACGGCCCTCCGCCCTGCCCCGCCACCGTCGGCACGATCTGCACCTGGGCGGGCAACGGCGAGGCCGGCTTCAACGGCGACGACGAGCCCCTGTCCGAGGCCCGCCTGTACTGGCCGGTCGACGTCACGATCACCAGCGGCGGCGAGTTCTACATCCTCGACTGGAACAACCATCAGGTCCGCCTGCTCACCGAGGAGGGCAACCTCAAGACGGTGATCGGCACCGACTTCGTCGGCGACGGCCCGTTCGACCTGTCCGACCTGACGCCGCCCGGCACCGCCGGCACCAACATCAACCTCAACCATCCGACGCAGCTCCTCGAGGAGGCGAGCGGCACGCTCCTGTTGGTCTCGTGGCACAACCACAAGATCCGCCGCTACGACCCGAAGACCGGCAAGGTGGTCGTGATCTGCGGGCGCGGGGCCGGCTACGCCGGCGACGGCGGCCCCATCGACGACCCGATGGCGCGGCTCAACCAGCCCTCGGGCGGCGTGCTCGACGAGGACGGCAACCTCTACCTGCTCGACCAGCGCAACCAGCGGATCCGCCTGCTCTCGGCCGACGGCTCGATGCTCAGCACCGTCGCCGGCTCCGGCGAGATGGGCTACGCCGGCGACGGCGGCGCGCCGATGGCGGCGCAGTTCCACTTCCCGCCGGGCAGCAACCCCCCGCCGGCCGGCACGCTCGCGCGCGACAGCAAGGGCCGGCTCTACGTCGCCGACACCCTCAACCACGCGATCCGCCGCATCGACTTCGCCGCCGACACCATCGAGACGGTGGCCGGCACCGGCGAGGCCGGCTACGGCGGCGACGACGGCCCCGGCACCGCGGCCAAGCTCAACAACCCGCGCGACATCGAGATCGGCCCCGACGGCCGGCTCTACATCGCCGACGAGCTCAACCACCGCGTCCGCGCCCTCGACGTCGAGTCGGGCGTCATCACCACCGTGGCCGGCAACGGCCGCGCCGAGTACTCCGGCGACCGCGGCCCGGCCGTCGACGCCGGCCTCAACCGCCCGACCGGCGTCGCCTTCGACGCCGACGGCACCCTCTACATCAGCGACAGCCACAACCACCGCGTCCGCAGCGTGGTCCTCGCCAAGTAACTTAAGCACAGGAACTTAAAGCCATGTCCATCAAGACCACCGCCCCCCTGCTGTCGCTCGCGGCCCTGGCCTTCGCGGCGACCTCCGCCTGCGACCGCGGCGACGAGCGCTGCGTACCTGGCCCCGGCACGATCTGCACCTACGTCGGCACCGGCGAGGCCGGCCTCAACGATGACGGCCTCGACCGCGAGGACACCCAGCTCTACCTCCCGCAGGACCTCACCTTCGCGGCCGACGGCCTGGCCTACGTGCTCGACTGGAACAACCACCGCATCATCACCGTCGGGCCTGACGACACGGTGACGCAGGTGGTCGGCACCGGCGAGCTCGGCGACGCGCCCGACGGCGAGGCGCAGTACACCAACCTCAATCATCCGACCCACCTGAGCAACTCGCCGACCGGCACGCTCATCATCTCGGCCTGGCACAACTCGAAGATCATCGAGTTCGACCCCAAGCGGGGCACGCTGACGACGATCTGCGGCAACGGCATGCGCAGCTACGGCGGCGACGGCGGCCCGGCCAAGGACGCGATCCTCGACCTCCCGGTCGCCACCGCGTTCGACGCCCAGGGCAACATGTACATCACCGACCAGGCCAACCAGCGGATCCGCAAGGTCGGCACGGACCACGTCATCGACACCTTCGTCGGCAACGGCATGGCCGGCTTCACCGGCGACGACGGCCCGGCCTCCGCGGCCCAGATCAAGCTCCCGGGCGGTCAGTCGGCCCCGCCGGCCGGGCGCCTGGCGATCGACGGCGCCGGCAACATCTTCCTCGCCGACTCCGGCAACCACCGGATCCGCAAGATCGACCCCGACGGCATCATCACCACCTACGCCGGCAACGGCGACCCGACCTTCGGCGGCGACGGCGGCCCGGCGCTCAAGGCCTCGCTGTCGCGCCCCAGCGACATCGACCTCGACCCCGACGGCAACCTCTACATCGCCGACACCGACAACTCCTGCGTGCGCAAGGTCGACACCAAGGGCGTCATCACCACCGTCGCCGGCCAGTGCGGCAGCCCCGGCTACGGCGGCGACGGCGGCCGCGCCGCCGCGGCCCTGCTCGATCGCCCGTACGGCGTCGAGTTCGAGGACGGCTTGCTCTACATCGCCGACACCCACAACCACCGGATCCGCGTCGTCGGCCTCGAGTGATGCCTGTCCTTCGGGACATCCTCGTCGGCGCCGCGCTGACCGTCGCACATCTCTGGGCCCTGTCGCCGCGCCTCGCATGGGCCGGCGACAACGGCCTGCCGCGAACCGAGGTGCAGCACAAGGGCGAGGCCTGCCTGACCCGGGTCGACCGCAGCGTCGACCCGGTCGTCCACCTCGAGTACACGATCCCGCTCGTCGACGTGTGCCTGACCGAGGACGAGCCGGCGGACAGCCGCACGCACCAGTTCGTCGCCTTCTGCCGCGACGCGCTACCGTTCACGATCCCGCCGTGGATCACCTGGGCCGACGTCGACTCGAGCCTGGCCGCCGACCCCGAGATCCCCGAGCCCGTCACTTCGGAACAGGTCCTCGAGGACAGCCCGGCCTTCGCCGACTGCTGGTGGCCGATCACCAGCGCCGCCGAGCGCCGCGCGATCACCTGCGAGGCTGCGCGCCCCGGCGTCGACTGGGACACCTCCGCGCTCGCGCCCGGCGCCTACGTCGTCGCCGGCTACACCTACATGCCGTGGCTCAACCGCTGGACCCCGCGCCGCGGCGTCTACCGCGTGCACGACGGCGACCCCGACGCCGCCCCGCCGGCCGCGGCGCTGTTCACCCGCATGGTCGACGTGTGGCACGGCCAGCCGATCCACCTCGCGGCCTGCGTCGACGCGCCCGCGGGCTCGACGTGGAAGCTCGAGTTCGCGGTCAGCCCCGACGCGCCCGAGCCCGAGCTCGACTGGCAGCCGCTGCTCCCGATCGCGCCGGTCGACGGCAGTGATCTCGACATCACGTTCGACGTCCCCGAGGAGCACGCCGGCGTGCGCCTCACCGTGCGCCTCGTCGTCGAGGACCCGGAGGGCCGCACCATCGTCGCCCACATGCCCGCCCCCGGCACGGTGATGATGCGCAAGGAGACCGGCGTGAGCGGCAGCGGCGACGAGCCGAGCGACTTCGACTTCTGCCGCGACAACCCGGCCGCCGACGACCCGCCCCACTGCGCGAGCGCGGGCGAGCCCGACTCGACCGGCGACACGGCGGCGCCGCCGCCCGGAAGAGACGGCTGCGCCTGCAGCTCGGCGCCCCGTCCTGGCCTCGCGCTGCTCGGCCTCCTCGTCCCTCTCGCGCGGCGCCGACGACGCCGCTCGTGACGCCGCCGCGCCGGGCGGCGACGCAGCGCATGTCCTCAGGAGCAGGTGCTGCGACGCGGATCGCACTCGCGTCGCGTTCGCACTCGCAACATTTGCCGGAGCCGCGCGACCGCGACGTCGACACGCACTGAGCTCGACGATCGCCTGTGGCCGTCCTCGCCGGCGCCGCGCTGGTCGAGACCGAGGGACTCGACATCGAGTTCGACCTCGGACCGTATGCGCCGACAGTCCTGACTGTGCGGCTTCTCGCCGAGGACCCACAGGCGCTCACCGCCGTCATTCGCAATCTCCTCGCCCGAGCTGTCCGACCCACGGAGTTGCGGCGAATTCGTCCACCTGCGCCGTCGTACAGGCGCGCAACGGTGCGAGGGCGCTGCAGGGCCGGCGCGTGGACGCGGTCCCCGACCGAAAGGCGAGCGCGATCAAAAGGTTGGCGAGGTCCTCGTGCGTTGGTTCTCACCGTACGTCGGACAGCGCTGGCGTGCTTCTGGCTTTGGCACAAGCTGCTCCTGTGCGTCGCCATCGAGGGGAATCCCTTCGGGAGACCCACTGACCACGTTGAGAACTACGACACTCGACCACTGCAGAGCCATGAGCTCTGGGAGGGTACATTGATCATGTCCAGGACGAACGCAGCCTATTCATTCGTACGGAGACACCGGCTCCTATCAGTCAGCGTCGGCACGCTCGTGCTCTGCGCTCACGCTGTCGCATTCGGGCTCACCGGCAGCAAATTCGAGATCGACGGCAACCAGATCGAGGATCCTGCACTGCCCATCAGCATCGACTGGCGGCCCTCCACGAACTCGCCGCTCGCCGATCTGATCCAGAATGTCGACTGCGGGCTACCCGGGGCCCACCCCGGCTGTTCGGGCAGCAAGGACGACGCCTTCAAGGGCGGCGTGAAGGAGGCCGACAAGGTGGCCTTCGCCTTTCCAGGCATCCCCCCGAAGGACGACCTGACGCGCCTCATGGTCTACACCGAGCTGCCCGGCGCGGGCCAACCCGACGTGTTCCTGAACCTCGCCTTCGAGCGGCAGTCGCCCTCGACCCTGAACGGCGACGCCAACATCGACTTCGAGATCAATCATGACAAAGTGCTGCCGGGGAACGACGTGCCGGTGCGTAAGGTGGGTGATGCGCTCGTGGCCTTCAACTACTCGTCGGGCGGCGGCACCAGCACGATCTACCTGATGCGATGGATCGACTCGGCCGCCCCGGGCGCCAAGTGTGCCATCACCGGCAACGATCAGCAGAACCGGTGCTGGGGCGCGTGCCAGCGCATCCTCGCCGAGGATCCCACCGAGCCGCTCGAGCCGAACTGCGATCCTGAACCGAACCCGAACCCGAACCCGGTGGCCTCGGCGAGAGTCAACACCGGCCCGCTCGCGGCCAACGCGACGGCCCCGTTCGACGGGTCGTCTCTCGGCCCGGCGCTCCAGGCGCTCCAGTTCGGCGAGATGAGCATCAATCTGTCGGACGCGGGCCTCCTCACCGGCTGCGACGCGTTCAGCTCCGGACACATCAAGAGCCGCGCGTCGACATCGATCAACTCCCAGCTCAAGGACATCATCAAGCCGGTGGACCTCAACATTTCGCTCTGCAAGACGATCAAGATCGTCAAGACCGACGACGACACTCCGGGCAACCCGCTGCCCGGCGCCAAGTTCTCGATCTACAAGAACGTCGGGACGACCGGCAACGCGTTGAGCTGCACCAGGGCCGAGGACGTGGATGGTAAGGTGGCGGTCGGCAACTGCACGACCGGGCCGGACGGCACGTGCTCCGTCCCCGGCCTCCCCGCGGACGAGTATTGCGTGTTCGAGACGGAGGCGCCGCCTGGATACGATCTGGCCAGCCCGCAGATTCAATGGGTCGACGCCACGGGCGTGGCGCCCCTGTTCACCGTGAACTTCATCGACCCGCGCCAGCACAAGGTGTTCGTGTACGTCTGCCACGAGGGAACGGACACGCTGCACCCGAGTACCTACAAGCTCGACAATTCGGCGGAGTTCGACACGCTCGCGGCGTCTGACCTACCCAATCCCGCGCTCGAGACGCTGCTGTGCAGCCTGCTGGACGGTGACACGGGTTATAGGCACGGAACGACGGTGAAGGATCTTACCGTCAATATCCCCGCGACCGGCCATTGATGCCGCTCGCTCGCAGCCCCGGGCCGCTCGCACTCGTCCTGGCTCGCTGTGCAGCCAGCACTGCGGCGCTGTCACACGGCTCGTCGGCCATGTCGCCAGAGACGAGCCGTCGTCGTATTCACCACAATTCCTGCTGCCTTCTCCTCATCGCCGAGTCCGTCAATGAATGTCCGCAGAGATTTCTGCCGCCCGCGTGCCTGGCCGCGCGAGCCGGGCGGCGCGAAGCGGCGCCTGTGCGCCGCTCCGCATCTCCGCCCGCGAGTGCGCCCTCGATCAACCGGCGACCCGCTCGAGCCACGTCGATGTCATTTGGAGCATGTCCTCCACGCCATCCGCCACGAACAGGCGCGGCTGCAGGTCCGCGGGCGAGTAGTCGGTCGCTGCGATCGCATCGAGGTCGAACGCGCGGTGCTCCGTGTGCAGCACCCCGCGCTCGATCTCCTCCACGGAAGAAAGCAGCCCTGCGCCGAGCGCTCGCACCTCGCCGTCTTCGCGCACCAGGCCGAACTCGAGCGTGAACCAGTACACGCGTTCGATCGCCGTCATCGTCGCCTCGTCCGCTCGCAGGGCCGCGCGGCCGAACTGGCGGTTGAGCTCGGCCACGCGGGGGTCTGCGAGCGTCGCCGCGTGGCCGACCAGCTCGTGGATCACGTCGGGTTCGGGCGTGTACCACGGCCGGCTCGCGTGGCGGATGTACTGCGTCGACAGGAACGTATCCGCCGCGAGCGCCGCCAGGAAATCGCGCGCGGTGATGAGACCTGCCACCGGGCGCAGACGGAACCCCGAGGCTGTGCGCAGGCGCGACGAGACCGTCGCCAGCTGCGGGATGTGGCTCGTCGACAGCGGGAACCGCTCGAGCATCGCTTGCACCTCGCGGGCGGCGAAGCGGCGGTGGAGCGGCGTCAGGGCCGTCTTCACCGTGCGCCACACCGCGTGCTCGGCGGCCGTGTAGGGCGCCTCGGGGATCGGCCCGTCGCCGGCGTAGGTCTCGGCGATCTGGGCGATCTGGTCGCGACGGGCGCGGTACGAGCGGTCGTGGAAGCCGGGGTGGTCGGGATCGAGTTCGACGATGAACATGACGGGCCTGCTGGGGTTTGGGGGGACTCCCGCGGCAGGCCACGTCGTACGACGAAGGGGCCTGCCCTCCGCGGGCGGCCCCTCGTTGACGCGACGAGGTGCTACGCCCGCGCGCCGGAATAGCGATAACCACCGGTGAAGGCGGCATCGATTCGGGCCGTGCGGGCGAGGCTCACGGGCTCAGCATGCCGCGCACCAGCGGCCCCGTCAATCGGCGCCTGCGCCGCCGGGACCTCGGCCACAATCGCCGCGTCTCGCGTCAATTCAGGCCGCGCAGCGCGTCGTGGAGGCGCTCCATGACCAGCCCGAACGCGAACCACACCGGCGCATAATCGAGCCGTACCAGCCCGTGGACGTGCCAGCGGGCGTAGCTGTAGTCCCACGGGCAGCGCCCGCCTGCGGCGCGCAGCAGCCGGCCGGCCGCGTACTCGACGGCGAAGATGGCGAGCGTCCAGATCGTCCCGCGGAGCGGCCACGGCCACGCGCGGATCCATTCGTGACATGGCTCGAAGGCCAGACCGCCCAATCCGTACAGCGGGAACATCCACAGGTACGTGTGACCGGCCAGCTTCCACCGCTCGGGCGGCGTCATTCGCACGCGCACGCGGGGGTCGAGCGGGTCCTTGCGTGTACCCGAGACCAGCTCGTACCCGGCCGTCCACACGATCTCCGCCGCCCAGCCGAGCACCCCGTAGAGGAAGAACCGCAGCAGCATCAGCGCGCTCCGACGGCGATGATGACGATCAGCGCCCCAGCGTCCTTGCCCTTGGTGATCTTCGCCACCCCGACGCCGACGGCCCCGCCGACCGGCTCGGACCACAGCTTCACCCCGTCGAGCGACGCGAAGCTCGGGGCGATGACGCGGTGCGTCTCCACGCGGGCGAACTTGTGGCCCTCGAGCATCGCGTCGTACTGCTTCGTCGCGCGCCCCTCGTTGCCGCCGGCGATGCCCTCGGCGAACGCCTGCGCCGCCTCCGACAGCCCGCGGTGCCAGCCGATCGGCGCCAGCCCCTTCTGCGAGCGCAGCCCGTCGACGCGGTCGCGCAGCGCCTTCGGCATGTCGCTCGCGGGCGCGTCGGCGCCGACCTTCGAGTAGTAGTTCTGGGTCAGCAAGATCGGCCGCGGCGCGTCCTTGGCCTCGGTCTCCGGCGGGGCGATGACCACGCCGATGCCGACGTGCGTCACATCGGTCGCCAGGATGTTGACCCGGTGCCCCGGGCTCTGCATCAGCCCCTGGTGGATGGACCATGGCCCGTAGCCGCGGCCCACGTTCTCGCGCGCCACCGCCGACTTCACGCCCGCGCGGGCGAAGCGGTCGTCGACGTCGCCGGTGGTGGGCGACGTGTGTCCGACGAACCCGCTGCGCAGCATGTCCTCGCTGTGCGCCTGCGCGATCGCGGCCGCCTGGTTGTCCCACTGCAGCAGCGGCAGGCCTTGGCGCGCGCGCGTGTCGTTGAGCGCCGCGAAGTTGGCCCGTGCCACCTCGGCCGCGTCGACGCTCGCGTCCAGCCGCTCGACCTCGATCCGCAGCGCCCCCGGCGGATCCTCGCCGCAGTACAGCGGGAAGTTGGCCACGACCTCCGGCCCATATGTCCCTTCGGCCAGCACCTCGACCTGATAGGCCCCGCGCCCGCGCTCGCACGAGAGCGTGCCGACGAACTCGCCGCGCGACACCTTGGCCGGGATCGGCGTCCACCGGCCCTGCGGGTCGAACACCTCGAACGACGGGTTCTTCCGCTTGCCGAGCAGGCGCCCGCGGATCTCCGCCCGCCCGCCGGCCGCCAGCGTCTTCGCCATCGGCTCGATCGCCGCCCCGCGCTCCGTCAGCGCCACCACCAGGCGGATCGTCCCGTCGGCCAGCGTCACTACACCTGCCCCGAAGTACACCCCGCCCGCGCGCGCCTGCTCGCGCATCGACTCGCGCGCCGCCTTCGCCAGCATCGCGATCGCCTCGCGGCAGCTCGCGCTCACCTGCTCGCCGCACGGCGCTCCGTCGGGCGGCAGCTCGGAGATCGCCAGCCGCGGCGGCGGGTCGAACAGGCCGACCCACGACGTGATCCCCGTGATCAGCGCCCCCGGCACATTGCTCCGGTCGGGCGCCGTGCGGGCCAGCTCGCGGGCCGCCCGCGACAGCCCCGGGTCGTGCCGCAGCCCCGCGCCGGACATCGCCTCGACCAGCGCCGTCTCGGCCGCGACCAGCGTCTGCTGCACCGGCGTGCCGTAGCGCGGCGCCGGGGCGGTCGACAGCCGCACGTCCTTGACCTCGACGGAGATCCCGCGCACCCGCGGGGCCGTGGTGGCGCCGTCGGCCAGCACGCCGCCGGCCCCGCCGCCCCCGCCGCCGGGCCCGCCGCCGGGCGAGCCCGCGCATCCAGTCCCCGAGATCATGCTCAAAAGGACAAGTCCGAACATACATGTCTTAAAGTTCAGCATCGTCCCTCTCGCGTCACAGCAGCCGCAGCACCGCGGCGTTGTCCCAGGCGTGGAAGTCGGGCGCGCGGGTCGGGCTCAGCGACAGGCCGATCGGCCGCTTGCGACCCGCCCGCTCGAGGCGGAACGCGTTGACCCGCAGCTGCATTCCCGCGCGCGGCGGGCACACGACCTCGGTCTCGGCGCACAGCTCGTCCCACGGGATCGCCACCTCGACGACGAAGCCGCGGTCGCGGTCGCGCGCCGCGTCGACGGTGCCCTCGGCGCGCACCGCCGTCTGCCAGCGCGAGTCCCACGCCTCGTCGCCGGCGCGGTAGCGCGGGAACCGGGCGTCGAACGTCACCCCGCGGGCCGACACCTGATACTCGAGATAACGCCGGCCCTCGTTGGTGGCCGCGACGAACAGCTCGAACGCCTCCTGCTTGTACAGCGGGTCGTCCTGCTGCGTGTACTCGGTCCACAGGTCGTCGTCGGGCACGTCGGCGGCCGCGTAGAGGTACGCGTCGTCCCACGCGAACGCGACCCGCGTCCCGAACTCCGGCGCCAGCGCGCCGAGTGAGCCCGCCTGCGGCTGCGCCGTCGCCGTCGGGTCGGGCTCGCCGTCGAGCGACAGCGTCAGCGCCGCCCCGGCTTGCTCGGTCCACGCCGGCTCGTCGAGCACCCCGTCGACCACGATCGATCCGGCGCGCACCGCTGCGACCTGCATTGGCCCCGCCGCCACGCGCACCGCCCCGAGGATCGCCACCCCGTCGGCGCGCCGCGGCCCCGCGATCGCCACGTCGCCGACCAGCTCCGCCACGATCACCGCGTGGCTCGCGTGCCACGGCGACGCCAGCGTCAGCGCGGCCTCGCCGGCCTCGATCGGCCCGGCGAGCTCGACCCAGCGGTCGCGCGGATCGTCGACCTGCCCGCGCGGCACGCTCGTCTGTCCCCGCGCCTCCTGCAGCCCTGCGATCTGCGGCGCGCGCAGACCGATCCGCAGCCGCATTCCTGCGCCGATCCCCGCGGCCGGGAAGCGCACCGTGATCGCCTCGCCCGCGCGCGGGTCGGCCGGCGTGATCTGCCGCGAGCCGATCGTCGCCCCGCTCGCGAACGTCACGTCGCCGTCGAACCGCTGCCCGCCCTGCGGGTCGGCGAAGTCGCCCGCGCGGAGGGTCGGCTCGACCGGCGGCTCGGCCCGCTCCGCCGGCCCGCGCGGGTCGCCGCCGCAGCTCGACGCCGCGACGAGATGTCCGCAAAGACAGCTCGCAGCGAGGCCGGCCCGGCGCATTGCGGGCTCACGAGACCACACCGGGTCCGCCTTGGCAAGGCGGCCGCAGCAGGCCTTGTACGGCCCCACGCACCCCGCGCGTCCGCCGCAGAAATCACCACACGACCCTGGCGCGACCCGCGAACCGGCTCGGTCCGGACGTGCTTGGCGGACCCGAGCTCCGCCGCTCTCCGAATACCTGTCCGAAGAGACAGGCTATATCCTCCGATTAACATGTCCCGACGGACATGCATCCTGGCTCAATGCAACAGCGAGATGTGGTACTCGCCCGTCGCAATGACGTAGTGACCGGCCACGCCGTCGGCGAGGCGATGCTTCAGACTGAGCCCTGGCCAGTCGCAGTAGTCGCTGCGCCGCAGCGGGTACGCGTTGGGGTAGCCGAGCCAGGCCGCGACCTCCAGGCAGTCCATGTCCTCGGGGACATGTCCGCGAACACCGACGCAGCGCCCGTCGCGGAGCTGCAGGTGCACCCCGTCGTCGGCCGGTGTGGTCGCCCAGCCGGTCTTGGCGACGCGCAGCGCCCCGAACTGCGCCTCGATCTCGACGCGGGTGCGCCCGAGCACCTGCGCGGGCACGAGCCTCCGCGCCTCCGCCTCCGCTGCGACGGCGGTCTCCGGGACCTGCGGATCCGACCCCGCCGCGGCCGCAGCCTCCGGCGCCTGAGACCGTTCCGGCGCCTCTGCGCCCGGCGCCGCGACCTCCTCCGGCAGCTCGACCGGCTGGCCCGCGTGCTCGGCCGCCGCCGAACCTGTCTTTTCCGCCATGTCCCGCGAGCTCGCGCAGCCGGCGAGTCCGACGATCAGCAACCGCGCGCCCAGACCTCGCACGGCCTCAGCGTGACACGCTCACGTGAGCGCCTGCAAGCGCGCCGCGAGGGCCTGCAGCGCCTCGGGGTGGGCCGCGAGCAATTGCGCGAGTGGCGTATCGGCAGCGCTCGCCACCGGCTCCGCGACCGGCTCCGCCTCGGCCTCCGCTGCGCTCGCCGTCGCGGCCTCCGGCGCGCCCGCCAGCGGCGTCCACGTCGGCGCCACGCCGAGCAGCCCCGCCAGCGCGTCGAGCGTCGCCGGCTCGGCGCGCAACAGCGTCGCCACCGCCAGCTCCACCGGCGAGCGCTCCACCGCCAGCGCCGCGGCCGGCTTCACCTCCGACCTGGCCTTTGGAGCAGGTGGAGGAGCCACCGGCACGCTGCGGTCCCACGCGAACTCCCACGCCTCGAGCTTGCCGAGCTCGCGCGGGAACGCCAGACCGGCCTCCTTGACCAGCGTCTGCATCACCCCCGAGCCGAGCGGTCGCAGCGTGACCACCAGCTTCGGCAGCCACGGCACCAGCACCTCGTCGGGCAGGGCCGCGAACGCGCGGCTGAGGAACTCGACCGCGAGCCGGGAGATCCGCGGCGTGAACTCGAGCGCGAGCAGGAAGCCCGCCATGTACTCGGGGAACGCCGGCAGCAGCCACTGGCTGTGGAGCAGGTGCTGGAAGTCGGCGCGGATCTCGTCCTCGCTGCGCTGGCCGAGGATCCACTGCGCCGCCCAGCGCAGCGCGATCTTCGGCGGATCGTCGGGCTCCGCCTGCGCCACCGCGATCAGCAGCTGGCTGCGCTCGCAGCCCATCGAGAACGCCAGCGCCTCCTGCGTGAAGATGAACGCCAGCATCGCCGCCAGCTGGCGCGGCGCCGTCCCGCGGTCGGTGAACGCCGTCGGTAGCAGCGTCGCGTAATGGCGATAGCCCGTGGACACGAAGTCCTTGATCCAGTCCGGCATCCCCAGCGTGCGGTAGTAGTGGACCAGCCCGCGCACGCGCTGGAAGATCTCCGGCGCGTCGTTGCCCCCGAGCTCCGCGCGCAGCAGCTCCGTCGCGCGCAGCCCCAGCTCGCGCGTGAGCCGGCCGCTGCGCAGGTACAGCACGCTGTCCTCGGCCGCCTCGAGCGCCTTCGCGGCCCGCGACGTCGCCTCGAACGCCTTGGCCTTGAGCCGCTTCTCGAGCACCTGCTCGATCGTCAGGCCCTCGTAGCCGAGCTGGATCAGCGAGCTCTGGTGCTTGCCGATCTCGATGTCCCACGACTCCTGCTTCGGCTTGTGGCCGAGCGTGCGCTCGCCCATGATCGGCCGCACGCCCGCGCCGAGGTAGCGCAGGCGCCACAGCAGATCGGACGCCGGCAGCAATTCGGGCCGGCCCTGGATGTCGAGCAGGGCTCGCTCGATACGGCTCGACTTCAGATTGACGCCGAGCACCGCCAGGCGGTCGTACACGTCCTGCGCCAGCGGCGGCAGCGACTCGTAGCCGACCCGGCCGAGGCGGTCGCCGCCGAGCAAGATCTGGCACAGCCGCCGCACGTCGCGCCGGCCGGGCACGCGATCTTTCTCGAGGCACGTCACGGCAGCGTCCTGGAAGTCGTACGGCGACGGGTGCGGTCGGTCGCGCAGCCGCGCCAGCAGCGTCGCCGTGTGCAGGATCGCTATCGTGTCGGCGGTCGACGATGTGTAGCCGTTCTTGCGCGCCAGCCGGACGATCTCGACGCACCAGCGCATCAGCTGCTCGTCGTCGGCCGCGACGAAGGTCGGCGGTCGCGTCAGGAAGTCGCGCAGCCCCGCACCACTCACCGCCGCCGGCACCACGTCGACCGGCGCGCTCGCGGCGGCTGGCGCCGCCGCCTTCTTGCGCACCGTCGGCTTGTTCTCCGACTCTTTCTTCTCGGCTTCTATTTTAAACGGCTTGAGGTCGAGCGCCTGCAGCCCCTTGTCCCACATTGACTGCGCGATCGAGATCTCGCCGGCGGGCAAGCTGAACTGCCGCTCGATCGCCGCGTAGCTCGAGGGCACCACGCCGTAGAACCACTGCGTCGGCGTCTTCGCCGGCACCGTCCAGGCGGTGCCCTTCGAGCCGAACTCGGGGATCGGCGAGACCGCGTGGATCGCCCCGCACACGTACATCGCCTCGCGCGGGTCGATCGCGTGCGCCTTCATGTGCTCGCGGATCCGCGTCCACATGTAGCGCTCGCGCTCGCAGTCCGCGACGCGGTCCTTCTCGGTGATCCCGATCCGTCGCAGCAACGAGCCGACCAGGAAGAACACCTGGCGGTAGGTCCCGTAGTCGCAGGCCAGCGTCGGCCCCTCGACGTATTGCGTCCACCACTCGCTGTAGTGGCGCACCTTCGCGTTGCGCAGCAGCACGTCGAGGAAATCGCCGAACGTCGGCTGCATCGCCCCGATCTGCAGCCCGACAGCGCCGCCGTGCAGGTTGCCGGTGTTGCCTGCGCTCTCGCCCTCGCCCGCCTCGGCCTCGGCCTCCTCCGGCTCGGCGCCGCCGTCGTCGGCCTCGTCGTCCGAGCCCGGCGGAGGGCCGCCGCGCGGCATCCACTGGAACACGTGGTCGACCGAGCGGTCGACGAACACCAGCTTCGTGCCCGGGTTCTGCAGGCAATACGCGATCGCCTGGTACTCGGCGGAGAACTCGGTGAGCGGCAGCACCACGTTGAGCGGCGTCCAGTCGACCGGGAACGCCGGGGCCTCGGGCGCGTACGCCTGCAGCGCGACCGGGAAGCGGCAGTGGTGCAGCCCGGCGAGCGAGGCATTGAGATCCTCGCAGCCCTCCATGTAGATCACCTTGGGCGCGCGCGCTCGCAGGCGTCGCAGCATGTGCAGGGCCGACGCCGGCGAGTGGTGCTTGACCGGGAACACCTCGACCGGCTCCGCGGTCGCGCGCTGCACGTCCTCGATCATCGCGCGCAGCAGCGCCCCGAGGTGCGCCGAGTCGCCGGCGAACGCCGCCGCCGCCGCTTCGAGCTGCGTGCGGAGGGCCTGCAGCGCCGGGTCGAGGAGGGCTGGGTCGAGGATCGAGGTCACGCGGTACCGCCTACTTGAACGACGTCAGCGCCTGCTTGCCGCCGGCGACGAAGGCCTCCCACTCGGGCGACTTGTCACTTTTCGGCGCCGCGGACGTGGCCGCCTCCTCGCCCTTCTTGCGCTTCTTCACGCCCTCGGTCTCGGTCGCGCTGGCGTGCCAGAACTTGTTGAGGATCGACACGTCCTCGGGCACGCGGCGGACCAGCGTGCCGACCAGCGACCGGGCCAGCGTGCCCGGCTGCAGCGCCTTGTCGCCGAAGAAGTTGCTGTGCAGCAGCGCGTCCTCCAGCACGCCGATCTGCTCCGCCGTCGACAGCGACGACTCGAGCCGCTGGTCCTCCGACGCCGTGTTGGCGGTCGCCTCGCGCAGGTCGGCGAACGTCTGCAGCAGGATGTCGAGCATCGTCGGCGGCACGTCGACCGAGATCGTGTGGCGGGCCATCAGCTCGCGCGTCCGGAACAGCACGATCTCCTTCTCCGACTTCTTGTTGGTGACGATCGGGATCGTGACGAAGTTGAAGCGCCGCTTGAGCGCCGTCGACAGCTCGTTGACCCCGCGGTCGCGGCTGTTGGCGGTGGCGATCATGTTGAAGCCCGGCTTGGCGTAGACCACGCTCTCGTCGCCGCGCAGCTCGGGGATGGTGATGTACTTCTCCGACAGGATCGAGATCAGCGCGTCCTGCACGTCGGAGCCGCAGCGGGTCAGCTCCTCGAAGCGACCCATCTCGCCGCGCTGCATCGCCGTCATGATCGGCGACGGGATCATCGACTCGCGCGACTGCCCGCCCGCGATCACCATCGCCACGTTCCACGAGTACTTGATGTGGTCCTCGGTGGTGCCGGCCGTGCCCTGGACCACGTGCGTCGAGTTGCCCGAGGTCGCCGCCGCCAGCAGCTCCGCCAGCCAGCTCTTGCCGGTGCCCGGGTCGCCGATGAGCAGCAGGCCGCGGTCCGACGCCAGCGTCACGATCGCGCGCTCGACCAGCGACGCGTCGCCGAAGAACTTCTGCGCGATCGGCCGGTCGAAGCTGTCCCCCGGGCCAGCTCCGAGGATGAACGTGCGGATCATCCGCGGCGACAGCCGCCACGCGAACGGCCGCGGGTCCTTGTCGACGCTCGCCAGGTACGCCAGCTCGGCCGCGTACTTCTCCTCGGCCGGCATGCGCAGCTTGGTCTCGCTGGACGCGGCGGCGGTCGCGGGCGCGGGCGCGGCGGATTCAATGTTCGCGGGGGTAGAGATCTTCTTCGCCATGGCGACTACATCACCTTTTTGATCTGCTCGATCAGCTTCTTGGGGCTGCCGCTGAGGACCGGCGCGCCGATCGCCTTGAACTTCGCGCTGTACTCGGGGTTGACCGAGAAATACCCGGTCGTGTGCAGCGACCCGACCGGGATCAAGTGACAGCCCGACTCCTTCCACTGGCGCAGCACCGAGAAGAAGTCGCTCCAGTCGTAGAAGTCGGAGATCACGACCACCGCGGTGTTCTGCGGCGAATCGATGCACGGCGCCGCCAGGTCGAGCGCCAGCCGCATGTCGTTGCCGCCGCCGAGCTTGGTCCGCAGCAGCGTCTCGACCGGGTCGTGCACGTACGGCGTCAGGTCGATGACGCGGGTGTCGAACGCGAACAGGTGGACGATCACCTTCGGCAGCGCGGCGAAGATCGAGGCCAGGATCGTCGTCTGCACCATCGCCGACGTCATCGAGCCCGACTGGTCGACGATGATGATGAGCTTCGTCGGCAGGCTCTTCTTGCCGGTGCGGCGGAAGAACAGCCGGTCGACGTACAGCCGGCGCTCCTTCGGGTCCCAGTTGGTCAGGTTCTTCCAGACCGTCCGCTTCATGTCGAGGTTGCGGAAGATCCGCCGCGGCGGCACCCGGTTGTCGTGCACCCGCGACGTCACCTGGCGCATCTGCAGCTTCAGCACCTTCGACAATTCGTCGACGTAGCGGGCGATCAGCCGCTTCGCGTTCTGCAGCGCCGGCCCGCTGAGGTTGCCCTTGTCCCACAGGATCTGCTCGAGCAGCGCCATCGACGGCGCCAGCCGCTCGCACAGCACGGGGTCCTTCAGGACCTCGCGCAGATCCATGCGGTGGATCATGTCGGCCTCGAGCGTCGCCAGCCCGGCCTTGAGCTCCTCGTCGCCGATCGGCGGCCGCGTCGCCTCGCCGCCCCCGCCCGACGGCGGCCCCGAGCCGTGCCCACCGCTGCGACCGCTCTGCCGCAGCGAACCCGGCGGCAAGCCGAGCGCGCCCTCGAGCCACTCGACGTCGCGGGCCCACGCCCCGTACTGCTGCGCCGTCACCGAGCCCTGCGTGTTGGGCCCGAACGCGTTCAGCAGCAGCTTCGAGACCACCAGCGCCCGCTGCACCGTCCCCTTCAGATCGGTCGGCGCCTCCGCCCGCTGCGACGCCTCGCCCTCGGGCCCGGACGATTCGCCCTCAGGCCCGGAGGGCCGTGCAGCAGAGCCCTCAGGCCCGGAGGGCCGTGGAGAAAAGCCCTCAGGCCCGGAGGGCCGTGGAGAAAAGCCGGGCAGCGGCCGCGAGAACTCGGGCTTCAGCTTCGGGAAGCGATGCACGAGCACGTCGACCGTCACCTTGGGGTCGAGCAATTCGGAGGGCAGGTCGCTCGTCTGCGCCAGCTCGCGCGCCAGCGTCTCGAGGTTCGGCGCCGCGTCGCCCTGCTCGAACAGGGCCGACATCAACCGCCAGTAGAGCCCCTGACGGGCCCGCTGCATCAGCTCCGTGTCGCCGGCGGTCATACGTCAGCTCTTCTTGCGCAGCAGCTTGCCGGCGCGCTCCTTGAGGGTCGCCAGGTTGCCGCCCCTGGCCTTCGCGCGCGCCGACTGCAGGCTCGTGCCGACCATCCGCGGCTTGCCCTTGTCGATCATCACCGGCTGCAGCGACCAGCGCCCGCCGTCGAACCGCAGCAGCGCCACCAGCCCCTTGCTGCCCGCGAGCTCGGCGAGCGGCAGATCGTCGCTGACGGGCACGCGCTCGGACGCCAGCGGGAACGGCGAGCCTCCGAGCGACACCTCGCGCGGCTCCTTGCCTGTCGCCGCGTAGGCCTCGGCCGGCAACCACACCAGCTCTTCGATGACCGCCGGGTGCCGGTCCTCGGGCCGCGCGCTCGGCCGCAGCGCCGTCGGTGTCGTCAACACCGCGGCTGCCTCTTCGGCCAGCTTCAACTTCGCCGGCAGCACCTCCGCGCGCGACTCCTGCCATACCAGGTCGCCGGTCGCGTGCAGCAGCATGCCCGCGATCTTCAGCCCCTGCCCGCCCGCGATCGCCTCGAGCAGCTTGCCGCCGACCTCGTTGAGCAGCCCCGCGAGGTCCTCGCCCTGCAGCACGTCGACCTTGAACGCCGACACGCTGGTCCGCACCACCCGCGGCGGCTTGCCCGGCTCGTGCAGCGCGCCGAAGGCGACCAGGCACACCACGTGATCGTGCTGCCGCAGGTCGGTGGCGAACACCCGCAGCTCGCCCTTGACCTCGCGCGTGGCCACCGGCGCCGGCGGGGCCAGCGACAGCACCATCGAGCGCGCCCACAAGTCGACCCACCGCAGCCGCGGCACCTCCGGCTTGCCGTGCGCCGGGAACACCGTCAGGAGCTCGTCGAGGAAGCCGCTCAGCAGCGCCGCGTGCCGCACCAGCGCCGGCTCGGCCATGATCGCGTCGAGCGTGGCCTGGAACGGCAGCAGCGCCCCGACTTCGAGGTTGGCGAAGCCGGCGATCGCCAGCTCCATCAACCACTGGCGCACGCTCTCGAGCAGCACCGCCGCCCGCGGCGGGGCCTCCTGCGCCGGCGCGGCCGCGAACACCTCGAGCTCCGGCCGCGGCCGCGACAGCGCCGCGCAGGCCTGGGCCACCAGCGCGTCGTGCATCGCCCCGTGCGCCGCCGCCCGCGCGGCCGCGATCACGGCGAAGTGCCGGTCGACGAACTCGGAGCGCCCGAGCCCGGCGATCGCCGCCTGCAGCGGCTCGGCCAGCGGCGTGCCGGCGAAGCTGCTCGCCAGCGACGCCAGCGTCTGCAAGTTGGCGCTCGACAACCTGCCGAACCCGGACTCGAACACCTCGTCGAGCTGCGCCAGCAGCCCGGCGGTGTGCGTCACCGGCTCGGGAACACTCTTCAGATCGAGCAGGCCCGGAGGGCCGTGAAGTGGGTGCAACGGCATCAGCGCACGAACCAGGCCATGTCGGGCAGCGGCACGCCGGTCGGCGCCACGCTGACGTATTGCAGATAGGTGAGGAAGCGGCTGAACACCATTCCGGCCTCGACCTTGTGCGGCCCGCCCTTGATGTGGCGGAGCAGTTCGCCGCCCGACTTCACCTTGTCGGGCTCGGCCTGCAGGCCCAAATACGCGATCACCCGCGCCGCCCCGTACTGCAGCACCCCCTCGTTGAGGAGCTCCACCAGGTGCTTGCACGGCGAGCCCCGCAGGCCGCCGCACGGGCGATTGTTGTTCGTACTACAATAGAAGTTGCCGCTCCCCGCCTCGAAGTACGAGACGTACACCCGATCCTGGTCGGACCCGCTCGAGACCACCCCTTGCAGGCGACCGGCGTACAGCTCGACGAACGGGACTTTCTGGACCTTGCGCGCACGCGGCAGCACGCGGGGGCGAATCACGGAGCGGGGGGACGCAGCAGACACGCGAGCGGACCATACAACGATCACCACGCGCACCGCAACGCCGACGATCGCTCGCTCCTCTCGAGGTTCGACTCGCCGCCATTTCACCGTCATTGATGGGTCGCGAGGACGCGGCAAAACAGCGGCTCCAATCCGCGCGATCGCGAATCGACGCATCGCGCGATCTCCGCGCGTTTCTGCGCCGGACCTCCGACGATCGGGCCCGGGTGTGATCGACCCGTCCTCCCGCGTTTGCGCATCGCAGGCCCGGCGTCATCACTCGGAGTGAGCCCGCGCCTGCGCGGCCCGTCGCCATGCTCGCCCGCCTCGCCTCCGCTCGCCCCTCGTCGCCGTGGCTGCCCCTGCTCGCTTCCCTGTTCCTTGACGCATGTACCGATCGACATGTCGCATCGGACAGTGAGGACGGCGCGAGCGACACCGGCGCCCCCGACGACGCGACCACGAGCGCCCCCGACGTCCCGCCGTCGACCACGAGCGCGCCGCAGCCGATCCCCCCGAGCGAAGAAGAGGATACGGCGACCACCGCGGCTCCGGACGACCCGTGCGGCGACGGCGAGCTCGATCGCGGCGAGGGCTGCGACGACGGCAATCGCGAGCCGGACGACGGCTGTCTGCCCGACTGCACCACGGGCCGCGGCACCCCCTCCCTCCCCGTCTGGGTCGGCGAAGCCTGGACCGTCAATCTCGCCGTCCTCGACGGCGCGCTGGCGGGCGCCGGCGCCGACGCGCTGGTGCTCGCCGGGAACCCGTGGCTCGAGCTGGTCCCCCTCGCGCCCGAGGGACCCACCGCGTGGACCTACACCGACGGACCGCTGCGACCGCGCATGGCCGTGGCCGTCGCGAGCGACGGCGACATCGTCAGCACCGGCTTCGACGTGGCCGCGACGAGGCACATCTGGCTCGCTCGCCACACAGCCACAGGCGAGATGCTGTGGACCCAGGACTACCCCGCTCTCGGCTTCGCCCCGCAGCAGGTCCTGCTCGCGCCGGGCGGCGACATCGTCGTGTTCGAGGCGCACAACGGGATCCACGTGTTCGACCGCGACGGCGCGCTCCGCTGGTCGCACGTTGCCCCGCCGGGTTCGCCCTCGGACATCGGCTACGAGCACGCCGCGATCGCGGCCGACGGCACGCTCCACGTCGTCGGCACCACGCCCGCCGCCCTGATCGTCGACGCCCTCGATCCGCAAGGCGCGCTGCTGTGGCGCCGCGAGCTCGCGTCGCCGCGTCGGCTCGCGTCGCCCCGAGCGGTCGAGACGCCGTCCGGCGGCCTCCTCGTCGTCATGAGCCAGAAGATGCCCGGCACGCCCGCCCCGTTCGAGATCGCCGCCCTGGCCCAGTTCGACGCCGCGGGGACGCTGCAGTGGTGGCGCGACGACGAGCTGACGTGGGCGAAGGACCTGTTCGCGGTCGACGTCGTGGCCATGCCGGCCGGCGGAGCCTTCGTCGCCTGGCAACACAGCACGGACTTCGACTTCAAGTACGCCGTCGGCCGCTACGACCCCACGGGCGCGCGTCTCTACCTCCACGGCACGCAGGAGGTCGTGCTCGACCTGGCCGCGGGGCCAGACGGCCAGGTCTACAGCCTCGAGCTCGTCAACGGCACCGCCAGGGTCATCCCATACCTGCCTTGATCGACATGCTCAATAGGACATGCTATCCTGGGCATGCTCCGAACGACATGTCCGAAGCGACCGGCACGCGGGCGACCAAATAGGCGGAGCCCCAGAGTGTAGCCTACTCTGGGGCCCCTGGGGTCCGCGGGACTGGGTGCGGCAGCACTTGCGCCCGCGGGGTCGGATTTCGTCGCTCACGGCATTTTCCAGCCCTTAGATCTGAAGACCCGCGTCTTGACGTTGGACCACCGGCACATACGATTGGCGTGCCAGGCCGGAATCTAACCGGCATCTCGAGTCGGGGTGTGGCTGGGCGTCGAGAGAGCGGCGTCCGACCTGCTTGAGTTTGGGAGAGAAGTTGAGCTTGAGCGCCGCGGAGACCGCCCTCCTACGAGGGTGCGTCTACCCTTTCGCCACCCCGGCGCGAGGCGACCCGCGAGGGGTCGTGAATGTCGGGGGAAGGACTCGAACCTTCATGGCTCCGCGTTTGCGTGGTGAGCTTGAACTCCAGCTTGAGCTTGTCTCCCTGGTGGGAACTCGTGGCCTCCTTCGTGCGAATGGGGTCCGCGCGGCGGTGGTTACTTCTTCACCGGGCCCTCGGCCTGGACGCCCTCGAAGATGAAGTCGAGGATCCGCCGGCCGGCGGTGACCTCGACGGCCTCGATCGAATTGGCGCGCTCGCGGGCGAACTTGACCGCCTCCTCGAGCCTGGTGATCCGCTCGAGCAGCGCCTTCTTGCGCGGGCGGGGGATCGCCCCGCTGCGCTTGATCGTGGTCCAGTGACCGACGACCACGTCCTCGGTGATGAGCTGCGTCTGCGCCGGGTGGTGCTCCGTCGCGTGGTACAGCACGATCGGCCGCTGCTCCTTCTTGGTCTTCTGCGTCTGCACCGGGTCGCTCTGGTGCAGCCCCGTGCCGGCGTCGTACGACCAGCGCTCGGCCGGGTCGAGCTCGACCATCTTCTCGATGAAGGTCTGCAGGTCGTGCAGCTCCTTCTCGAGGAACAGCAGGAACGTCACCGGCACCTGCGGCAGGAACACCTTGCCGTCGACCACCACGTCGGCGCGCGCCTCGCAGTTCGACCAGTCCTTGGTGGCGACCGTGTCGAGCAGCGACACCAGCGCCCCCGTGATGTCCTTGATCGCGGCTTCGTAGGTCAACTGCACCACCTGCGAGTCGTCCGGGAACGTCTCGCCGTCCTCGCGCCGCGGCGTGAACTTCTTGTGGTGGCCCGTCATCAGCGACGGCTGCTGCGTCGACTTGTGCAGGCTGGTGATGAGCGTGTGGAGCTCCGTCCGGCGGCCCTTCTCGACCGCGAGGATGGCATTCAGCTTCGGCATGGCGCCTCCGAGGGTCACACAGGCTATCCGCCCGGCCCCGCCAGTCAAGGCGCGGTTGCACGCGGGCCGCGACGCGGTTAGATGTCGCCTGTGCCGACCCTCCGCGCGCCGACGCTCCGCCTGCTGGCCGCCGCCGGGAGCGGCGCCCTCCTGGCCGCCTCCTTCCCGCCGCGCGGCCTGCCCGAGCTGGCCTGGGTCGCGATCGCGCCGCTGTGGCTCGCCGCTCGCGACGCCCCGAGCTGGCGCGCGGCCGTGCGCCTCGGCCTGGTCGCCGGCGTCGTCATGGGCGCGATCGGCTACCCCTGGATGATCGACCTCCTCCACACCTTCGGCGAGCTCGACGTGTGGCTGTGCCTGCCCCTGTTCGCCGCGTTCGCCGCGTGGACCGCCGCGCCGCTGGCCGCGTGGGCCGCCCTCGTGTCCATGTGGACAGGTCCCTCAAGACATGCCCCTTGGGTCCTGTCCCTCGCGCTCCCCGGGCTGTGGTGGGCCTGGCCGGCCGTGTTCCCGTTCTCGCTGGCGATGGGCCTGGCCGGGCGCCCGGCGGCGATTCAGGCCGCCGAGCTCGGCGGCGTCGCGCTCGTCGAGGTGCTGATGCTGCTGTCCGGCGTCCTCCTGGCCGAGGCCTGGCGCACGCGCGGCCCGGCCCGGCTGCGGGCCTGCGCGCTGGCGCTGCTGATCCCGCTCGTCACCACGACGCTCGGGCGCTGGCGCATCGACGCGCTCGCCGGCGAGACCACCCGCACCGTCGCCGTCGGCCTCGTGCAGCCCAACATCCCGCTGCTGTGGTTCGACCGCCAGGCCAAGCTGGAGCGCCTGCGCGAGCCCTCGGCCCGCGCCGAGGCCGAGGGCGCGGCGCTCGTCGTGTGGCCGGAGAACATGTTCCCGTGGACCCTGAACCGCCCGTTCGAGCGCGACTTCAGCGACGACGACCGCGTGCTCCGGCGCCACGCGCTACCGACCCTGTTCGGGGCCGGCACCGCCGCCGACAGCGACCTCTACGGCTACAACTCGGTGCTCAACATGGCCGCCGACGGCCAGATCCTCGGCCGCTACGACAAGGTCTACCTCGTGCCGCTCGGCGAGGAGATCCCGCTCGTCGATCCGGCGTGGGCCAAGGGACTCGTGCCCGGCATGGCCCACAACTTCCGCGGCGACGGGCCGGCGCGCCTCGTCGTCGTCCCCGGCCCGGCCGGCAGCGACGCCGAGCCGATCGCCCTCGGCCCGCTCGTCTGCTACGAGGACGTGCTCGCCGGCTACGCCCGCGCCGTCGCGGCCCAGCCGGGCGGCATCGCGGCGTTCGTCAACCTCACCAACGACACCTGGTTCGGCCCCACCGCCGAGCCGTGGCAGCACCTCGCGCTGTCGCAGTTCCGCGCCGTCGAGCACCGGATCCCCGTGCTCCGCGCCGTCAACTCCGGCCCGAGCTCGCTCGTCGACCGCGCCGGCCGCGTCGTCGCCACCACGCCGCTGCGCGCCGCCAGCGTCGACGCCCCGGTCGCGCCCGAACACCTCGTGGTCGAGCTCGAGCTCGGCCGCGACACCGCCGCCGCCCCGACCGTGTTCGCCCGCGGCGGCTGGCTCTTCGTACATGTCTGTCAGGCCAGCCTCCTGGCGACGCTGCTCCTGCTGTGGCGCCGCCGCCTCACGAACCTCACCGCCACGGCGCGCCCTCGGGCGTGATCAGCGACAGCGGGTACGCCGGCAGCCCGCGCTCGACCGCCGCGAACAGCTCGTACACCTCCTTGCCGCGCAGCGGCAGCGCGCGCAGCTCGGCCAGCGTGACCCACCGGGCCTCGAGCGAGTGCTCGTCGGCGTGCGACTTCGGCGGCCGCGCGTCGACCGGCGCCGCCGTCAGGAACACCCGAACCCGCGTCATGTCGGCGTGGGCGGTGTGCTCGACCCGCAGCACGCCGGTCAGCTCGACCGGCACACCTGTCTCTTCGAGCACCTCGCGCACGGCCCCCTCGAACAGCGGCTCGCCCGGCTCGACGCGCCCGGCCGGCAGGTACCACAGCTGACCGTGCTTGGTCTCGCGAACGACCAGGAAGCGGTCCGCGCGGCGAACCACCACGAGCGCGAAGTAATACGAGGGGATCGGTTCACGGGCCATGTGCGATCGAGCCTACGACTCGGGACCGCCAGGCGCGATCTCGCCGCGATCCGCCGAACCGCCGGACGCCGGCACGTTCACAGCCCGCAGCCGGGATCGCCGTGGTCGCAGCAGACGCAGGCCGCCTCGTCCCTGCGGATCGCACAGCGACCGGTGTCGCGCGGCGATCCTTCCGGGTCGCCGACGGTGCGGCAGTGCAGGACGCAGTTCGTCGCGGTCAGCTTGCCGCGCTCGCAGGCGACCATCGCCGCGCCGTCGCAGTAGGCGTCGCTGGTCTCCGGCACGCAATCGGTGCCCGGCCCGAAGCCGCACGCCAGCTCCGCGTTGCCCTCCTTCGGCACCGCGGCCGGGTCGTAGGCGAAGTCGAAGCCCTGGTCGCGGCACAGCTCGTCGGCAGTGCGCAGCACCGGGCCCGCGCCGTCGACTCGCGGGTCCTCGCCGCGCCACGGCACCTTCGGCGTCATCAGGTGCCACAGCTCGGTCCACGTCTGCCAGTCGTGCCCGCCCGGGCGCGTGAACACGTGCTCGCGCGGCAGCAGCTGCCCCAGCATCATCCGCCCGCGGTCGCCGTCGTGGATCCCGTAGCCGAGGTAGATCGGCGGGTTCTGCGTCACGCTCGCCTGCTTGAGCCAGCGCCAGATCTCCTGGTCCCACTTGCCCGGCTCGGCCGGAGGCTGCCACGCCGCCACCCCGACCTTCTCGATCGCTCGCAGCGTGCGCCGGCGCCCGAGGTACGGCGCCAGCAACACCACCCCGTCGACCGCGCCGGGGTGCATCGACGTCGTCCACAGCGCCCCCATCCCGCCCATCGAGATGCCCACCAGCCACACGCGCGCGTACCCGGCCGCGCGAGCCGGCGCGACGATGTCCTCGTAGATCCGCGCCTCCGCCGTGCGGTCGGCGTAGTAGCCGGAGTGCGCGTCGGCCAGGACCACGTCGACCCCCGCCGCCTCGAGCAGCGCCACGAACCCGTGGTCGATGAAGCGCTGCGGCGCGTCGCCGTGGCCCTGCAGCAGGATCGCCACCGTGTCGCTGCGCTCGCCGGCGTGCGCGAGGATCTGCATCGCGCGCATCGGCCTCTGCGTCGCGCGGGGGAACGGGCAGGCCGTCAGCGCCGCGAGCGCGAGCGCGCCGAGGCCGGCGGCGATCCTGAGAACCTGGCTCATGAGACACCTCTCCGAGCCGGAAAATTATCACTGTTCAGCGCCTGCGCCACAGCACCCGCCGGGCCCACTCGTCGGCGGCGACCCGGAGGTCGTCGAAGTACGTGTAGGCCACCGGCACCACCACCAGCGTCAGCACCGTCGCGGTGGTCATACCCCCGACGAGCGTCTTGCCGAACGGCCCGTAGTCGAGGCCCTCGCCGTTGGGGGTCGTGAACGCGAGCGGGATCATGCCGCCCACGGTCGTCAGCGCGGTCATCAGGATCGGCCGGAACCGCTGCATGCCGGCCTGGACGATCGCCTCCTCGCGCGACAGGCCCGAGGCGCGCGCGCTGTTGATGAAGTCGACCAGGACGATCCCGTTGTTCACCACCACCCCGAGCAGCAGCAAGATCCCGATCACCGCCAGCGCGTCGATCGGCGAGCCGGTGATCATCAGGAACCACCACACGCCGATGAACGACAGCGGGATCGACGGAAGCACGCTCATCGGCAGGATGAAGCTCTCGAACAGGAAGCCCATCACCAGGAAGATGAACGCCGTCGACAGGATCATCGCCCCGACCATGTCGTTGCGCAGGTCGTCGCTCTCGCGCATCGCCTGGTCGGCGTCGAAGCTGATCCCGGCCGGCAGGCGGTAGCCGGCGATGAACTTGCGCAGCCGGTCCTCGGTCGCCAGGCGGTCCTCGGCGGCGAGCTCGAGCCGGATCAGCGCCGCGACCCGCTTGTCGTTGCGGACCAGCGCCTGGTCGCCCTTCTGCACCGTCATCTCGGTCAGCACCCGCACCGGCACCACCGAGTCCGGCTTCTTCTCGCTCGGGATCTTGAACTCGAGCAGCTCGCCGAGCTGCTCGCGGTCCTCCTTGCGGTAGCGGATCCGGACCTCGATCTCGCGGTCCTCCGTGGCGCTCTGGAACCGCGGCAGCACCTGCCCGCGGATCGCGTAGGCGATCGAGCTGGCGATGTTGCCGGCGGGGATCCCGAACCGCTCGGTCATCGTTCGGTCGACCGCCAGCGCCAGCTCGTCGCGCCGCACCGCGTCGGCCCCGCGGTTCGACACCCCGACCACCCCCGACTGCTGCAGCAGCGCCGCCTGCAGCGCCTCGCGGGCCTCCTGCACCGAGTGGTGGTCGTCGCCGTACAGCGTGACCATGAACGTGTTGTCCTGGCCGCCGTCGGCCCCGCCGAAGCGCGCCTCCTTCACCCAACCTGGCCGATTGGGCATCTTGTCGTAGACCTCCTGGCGCACCTCGTTGAACGGGCGCTCCCCGGGGGTCTGCGGCTCGAAGAACACCTGCACCTGGGCGAAGCTGCCGTCGAAGCCGATGTACTGCCCGGCGATCCGGTACTCGTCCTTGACCTCGGCGATCGACCTCTCGACGTCGAGGAAGAACGCCTCGGCCTCGGCCGTGGTCACGTCCGACGGCATCGAGTAGTTGGCCCAGAAGTTGCGCGTGCCCATGTTCTCGCCGCTCGAGAACTTGACGTGCTGCATCGGGATCGCGCAGGTCGCCACCAGCATCAGCAGCGACGGCACCACCACGTCGACGCGCCGGCGCAGGCTCGCGCGCAGGAGCGCCCCGTACCACGCGTTGACCCGCCCGAGCGTGGCCGTGTACGCGCGGCCCATCCACGCCTTCCACCAGGCGTCGACCGCCAGCACCGCGCGCCAGCGGCCGCCGCGGCGCAGCGGGTCGGCTGTCCCGAGGGCCAGGGCGCTGGTCATCGGCACCAGCACCAGCGCCACGAACAGGCTGGCCAGCAGCGACACGCACACCGGCGTGACCATGCGGATCATGAAGAACTGCGTCGGCCCCGAGCTGAGCAGCGCCGCCGGCGCGAACACGATCATCGTCGTCAGCGTCGCCAGCGTGATCGGCAGCGCCACCTCCGACGCCCCGTGCAGCGCCGCCGCGTACGGGCCCATCCCGCGCTCGCGGTAGCGGTCGATGTTCTCGGCCACCACCACCGAGTTGTCGACCACCAGGCCGACGCAGATCATCAGCCCGAGCAGCGAGATGATGTTGATCGACTGCCCGAGGAAGTACATCACCGGCAGCGACAGGAAGATCGACAGCGGGATCGAGGCCGCGATCAGCAGCGTCAGGCGGACCCGGCGCAGGAAGAACAGCAGCACCACGATCGCCAGCACCCCGCCCTGCAGGCCCGAGCTGGTCACCTGGTTGAGCGAGTAGCGGATCGCGTCGCCCTGGATGAAGAAGTCCTTGATCTCGAAGCCGGCCAGCGCCGGCTCGCGCGAGGCCGCAGCGACCGCCGCGCGGATCTTGTCGCACACCTCGACCGTGTTGGCCTGCGACTCCTTGAGCACGAACATCACCATCGACGGCCGCCCGTTGAAGCGGTCGATGCGGTCGCTCTCCGGGTAGTCGTAGACGACCTCGGCGATGTCCTTGAGCCGCAGGTTCTTCTGCCCGACGATCGTGTCCTCGAGCTGCTGGACCGTCTGGTAGGTCGCGAGCGAGCGGACCACGAAGCGCCCGTCGGGGTCGCGGATCTCCCCGCTGGCGAGGTTGAAGTTGGCCTGCGACAACTTCTGCGCCAGCGTGAAGATGTTGACCCCGGCCGCCTCGGCGAGCGGCCGGTTGAGCTCGATGCGGATCTCGCGATCCTCCTTGCCCCACAGGTTGACGAACGCGACCCCGTCGATGCGCTCGACCGCGCGGACCAGGTGCTTCTGCAGCTTGTCGCGCGGCAGCTCGACCGACTCGTCCCAGGTCACGCCGTAGAAGGCCACCGGGATGCCCGCGCCCGACTGCTTCTGGATCCGCACCCGCTGCACGTCGCTCGGCAGCTCCGGCCGCGCGCGCGCGACCCGGTCGCGGACCTCGCGGTAGGCGATGTCCATGTCCGTGTCGCCCTCGAACACCAGCGTCACGCTGGCCCGGTCGGCCCGCGACGTCGCGCTGATCTCCTCGAGCGCCGGCGTGGTCGCCAGCGACTGCTCGAGCGGCCGCGTGATCCGGTCCTCGACGTCCTGCGCCGTCGCGTTCGGGTACGGCACCTCGATCATCAGGAACGGCGGCGAGAAGCCCGACGGGATCAGCTCGATGGGGATCCCCACCAGCGCGACCACCCCGATCACCACCGCGCTGAGCAGCGCCATCAACATCGTCACCGGCCGCACCAGCGACAGGTGGACCATGCCGTTGTCGCGGACCATGGGCCGGTGGGACGGGTCAGTCATGCTTCGCGCCCTCGACCTCGGACGCCAGCTGCTCCGGCGTCACCGCCCGCACCTCCCGCAGCAGCGCCACCTCGCGCGACTCCGGCACGCCGCCGCCGAACAGGCGGTCGACCCCCGCGTAGATCGTCGGGATGACGACCAGCGTCAGCAGCGTCGAGAAGCTCAGGCCTGCGATCACGGTGATCGCCATCGGCGTGCGCAGCTCGGCGCCGTCGCCGAGCCCCAGCGCCATCGGCACCAGGCCGAGCACGGTCGTCAGCGTCGTCATGAGGATCGGCCGCAGCCGCACCTGCCCGGCCAGCGCCAGCGCCTCGTCGGTGCCGTGCCCGCGCTCCTTGAGCTGGCCGGTGTAGTCGACCAGCACGATCGCGTTGTTGACGACGATGCCCGCCAGCAAGATGAGCCCGAGGATCACCAGCACGCTGACCGGCACATCGAGCAGCAGCAGCGTCCAGACCACCCCGACCAGCGCCAGCGGGATCGAGATCAGGATGATCAGCGGGTACAGCAGGCTCTCGAACTGCGAGGCCATGATCACGTAGACGAGGAAGATCGACAGCCCGAGCGCCAGGTACAGCGAGCGCGACGAGGTCTCCCACTCCTCGCTCTGCCCGGTCACCGCCGTCGTCACCCCGGCCGGCAGGCTGAGCTTGGTCAGCTTCTCGTCGATCTCGCGCGCCGCGCTGCCGAGGCCCGAGCCGGCCAGGTTGGCCGTGACCAGACCGACCCGCTGTTGACCGATGCGACGGATCTCGTTGGGCCCGCGCCCGAGCGTGATCTCGGCGACCGCCGACAGCGGCACCGGCCGCAGCTGCCCGGGGTTGACCACCAGGTCCTCCAGCTCGCGCACCGTGGCGGTGTCGATGTCCTTCAGCCTCACCCGCACGGGGATCTTGCGGTCCTTGCGGTTGAACTTGGTGGCCTCGTAGCCCTGGACCTTGTTGCGCACCAGCTCGGCGACCGAACGGATGTCGAGGTTGAGGCGGGCCAGCGCGTCGCGGTTGTAGACGATCTGGACCTCCGGGCTGCCCGGCAGGATCGACGACTTGACGTCGCGCAGGTCGGCGATGCCCGCCAGCTCGTCGCGCACCTTGCCCGTCGCCTCGGCCAGCTCGTCCAGCTCGTAGCCGCGCACCTGGACCTCGATCGGCGTGGCGAACGAGAACAGCACCGGCCGCGTCACGTGCACGATCGCGTCCGGCACCCCCTGGAGCAGCGGCCGGATCACCGCCAGCGCCGCCTCCTCGGCCGCCGCCGGGTCGATCTTCTTCGCCGGCGGGGCCGGAGCCGCCTGCTCCTCGGGACCTGCCCCTTCAGACTCGCCCTTTTCGCCAGGTCCTTCAGGACCTGTCCCTTCAGACTCCTTCGGCGCCCCCGGCGCGGCCCGCTTCTCGCCGAGCGCCACGCGCAGGCGGGCGGTGTGCTCGCCGCGCTCGCCCGACTCGCTCGAGTCGCGCTGGCTGCCGATCGTGGTGATCAGCGTGCGCAGGTCGGGGATGCCGGCCAGCAGCTGGCGCTCGAGCGGCGCGGTGGTCTCGTTGGTGGCGAGCAGCGGCGTGCCGACCGGCAGGCTCATCTCGACCGTGAACTCGCCCTGGTGCAGCTCGGGGATCAGCTCGGTGTCGAGCCGCGGGGCCGCCCACAGCGTCGCCGCGCCGGACGCCAGGGTCAGCGCGTAGACGACGAAGCGGTTGCGCAGGCTCCAGCGGATCAGCACCGGGTAGCCCCGCTCGAGCAGGCGCAGCAGCCCGTCGAACAGCCACAGCACCGGGACCAGCGGCCAGCTGATCAGCCAGCCGAACAGCACCACGCCGCGCACCGCGACGAAGCTGAACAGCAGGAACAGCGCGGTGAAGAACTTGGCCAGCAGCTCGAACACGAAGTGGAGGACGAAGCGCAGCAGGCCGTAGACGATCGGCACCAGCGTGATCCACCACCAGCGCGGGCGGATCGCCCGCCGGAGGTCGCGCAGCGACTCCCAGCCGAGCCACAGGCGCCCGAGCGAGCGCCAGAACCCGACCTCGGGCGCCTGGTTGTTCGGCGGCCCGCCGACGAACGGGCGCGACGCCAGCATCGGGATCAGGAACAGCGCCACCGCCAGCGAGGCCAGCAGGCTGAACACCACCGTGAGGCCGAGGTCGCCGAACATCTGCCCGGCGATGCCCTCGACGAACACCATCGGGAAGAACACCGCCACGGTGGTGAGGGTCGACGAGACGACCGCGCTGCCGACCTCGGACACGCCGCGCACGGTCGCGCGGATGTAGTCGTCGCCCTCCTCCTTGCAGCGGTGGATCGACTCCAGCACCACGATCGAGTTGTCGACCAGCATGCCGATGCCGAGCGCCAGGCCGCCCAGGCTCATGATGTTGAGCGAGACCCCGGCGATGTTGAGCGGGGCGAAGGTGACGAGCACCGAGATCGGGATCGAGACGGCGACGATCAGCGTGGTCTTCACGTCGCGCAGGAACAGGAACAGGATGATGACCGCGAGGATGCCGCCCGACAGCGCGGTGCCGCGGACCTCGTCGATGCTCGACTCGATGAACTTCGAGCGGTCGGTGAGGATGTCGACCTCGGCCCCGTACTCCTTGAGGATCTTCGGCTGCACGCGGCTCTCGACCGCCGCGGTGACGCGCGCCGCCATGTCGACGATGTTGGCGTCGGCCTCCTTGTGCACCTCGATCTCGACCGCCTCGCGGCCGTCGACCCGGGTGATCACGTCGCGGTCCTTGAAGCCGCTGCGGACCTCGGCGAGGTCGCGCAGCTTGATGTCCTTGCCGTCGCGCGAGACGACCACCAGCTCGCGGATGTCGTCGAGGTCGCGGAACTCGTTGACCGTGCGCACCAGGTAGCGCGTCCGCCCGTCGCGCATGCTGCCGCCGGCGAGGTTGATGTTCTCCGCCTGCAGCCGCTTGATCACCGTGTCGATGTTGATGTTGGTGCGGCGCAGCTGGTCCTCGTCGAGCCGGACCTCGATCTCCTCCTCGAGGCCGCCCTTGACCTTGACCGCGGCGACGCCCTCGAGCGGCTCGAGCAGGCGGCGGATGTCGCGGTCGGCGATCCGCCGCAGGTACTTGAGCCCGGACGTGCCGGCGAACGCGTCGTCCTCGGTCGCGCCGCTCGGAGAGTGGATCGACAGCGTCAGCACCGGGTCGAGCGTCGGGTCGTAGCGCAGCAGCAGCGGCTGCTTGATCTCGGTCGGCAGCGTCGGCTTGATCGCGTCGATCTTCTCGAGGACGTCCTGGTTCGCCTCGTCCATGTCGGTGTCCCAGGCGAACTCGAGGATCACGTCGCTGTAGCCGCCGCGCGACACCGAGTCGATGCGCGTCAGCCCCGTGACCACCCCCAGGATCTCCTCCATGGGCCGAGAAACATTGTTCTCGACCTCTGCCGGGGCCGCGCCGGGGTACTCGGTGCGGACCGTCAGGCGCGGATAACTGATGTCGGGCATCAGGTTCAGCGGCAGCAGTCGGATGCTGAACGCGCCGAACACCACCACCGCGAGGAACACCATCAACACCGCGACCGGCCGCGTGACCGTGAAGCGGTAGCGCTCCATCTCGCGGGCTCGGGCCGCCAACTGGAGGTCGCCGGACTCCGGACGAACGGGCTCCACGGCTCAGTTCTCCTTGGTGGCGGACTTCGTGTCTTCGGCCTTCGCGTCTTCGACCTTCGCCTCGGCGGGCTTGGCCTCGCCCTCGGGCCGGCCCTGCGCGTCGACGCGGACGATCTTCGCCCCGTCCTTCAGGCCCGTCTGCCCGGCGACGATCACCGCCTCGCCGGCCGCGAGGCCCTTGAGGATCTCGACCCGCTCGGCGTCCTGCAGGCCGAGCTCGACGCGCACGCGCCGGGCCTTGTCGGCCTCCGGCACGAACACGTAGGTCTGCTCCTCGTCGTGGACGATCGCCCCCTTCGGCACCAGCGCGACGTCCTGGCGGTGGTCGACGGTGAGCGTGACCTCGGCGTACATGCCGGGCAAAAAGCCCTGGCCGCCGGCCAGCTCCTGCGGCAGCGCGACGGTCATCTTCACCGTGCCGGTGCCGGCGTCGACGGTCGGCGAGATCCGCAGGACCCTGCCGACGCCCTTGCGGCCCTTGGCGGCCTTGCCGACCACCAGCGCCTCTTGCCCGACCTTGACGCGGTCGAGCTCCTTCTCGGGCACGAACACGCGGGCGACCAGGGTGTTGAAGTCGGTGATCTGCAGCAGCTCGGCCCCGTTGGTGACGAAGCCGCCCTCGGTGACCTTGCGCTGGGTGATCGTGCCGGAGAACGGCGCGGTCACCTTGGTGTTCTTCATCTCGCGGGTGCGGTCGCGCAGGTCGAGCTCGGCGATGTCGAGCTGGTTGCGGGCCTTCTGATACTCCTCGTGGCCGAGCACGCGCTCGTTGTAGAGCTGCTCGATGCGCTGGAAGTCGGTCTGAGCCTTGGCCAGCGAGGTGTTGGCGCGCAGCAGCGAGTTGGCCTGGGCGTCGAAGCGGATCCTCGCCAGCACCTGGCCTTCCTTGACCTGGTCGCCCTCTTCGACCGACAGGTCGACGAGGCGCCCGACCGACTCGGCGTTGACGGTGACCTGGCGTTCGGCCTCGATCGTGCTCGCGGCGGAGATCGTCGCCGTGATCGCGCCGCGCTCGACGGTGCCGACGACGACGGGGCTCGGCTGCTCGACGACCTCGGCGTCCGCGGCAGCCTTCTTCTCGAAGCCGCCCGCGCTGGCCTGACAGCCGAGCGCGAGCGTGGCGAAGAGCTGCATCAGGAGCAGCAGCGAACGACGCGACGGACGGTTCCTCGTGGGGGCGGGCGAACTCAGCATGTCCGGGCCTTACGCCTCGCGGCATAGCACGAAAGCGGTGCGATCGCCGCGGACTCCCGCAGCGCGCCCGCGTCCCATGGACCGCGCGGTAGAGGCTTGCGACATCCGCAACATGCGCCTGGTTTCAGGCGCCCCCGAAATTGTGTTCGCCGTGGTCTCACGCCCCGCCGGCCAGCGCCGCCAGGACGGCCTCGGCCATCTCGACGAACCCCGCGCCCTCGCGGGCCCCCGTGATGTATTGCGGCGCCTCCGGCAGGTATTGCAACTGCCCGGCGATGTCGGCGGTCCCCACGGTGGCGCCGAAGCGGCCGCCGACGAACAGGCCCGCGTCGTTGGGTGCGTCGCCGATCGTCACGATCGCCCGCGGGTCGAGCCCGTGCTCGGCGGCCATCTGCAGGACCGCCGCCCCCTTGTCGGGCACCGATTCGGCGAGGTGCACATGCACGTTCGACCACACGAGGTGGACCCCCATCTCGGCCGCCAGGTCGCGCAGGCGCACCAGCTCGGCCTCGTCGCGGCCGTCGCGTTCGTAGGCGATGTCGCCCAGGCGGCAGAAGTCGTCGCCGGTGAGCCGCAGCGCGGCCGCGTGCTCGGCGTTGAGGCGCTCGCCGACCTGGCGAAGCCGCGGCTTGTCGGTCGGTTTGCCGAGCCAGCGCGGCGCCCGGTCCGGGATCACCTCGAGCAGGCCGTTCTCCGCCAGCCCGCGGGTGACGCCGGGCAGGTAGCGACAAAGCCCCGTGACTTCACCCGCGGGCCGTCCCGACACCGGCACCACCGCGACCCCGGCGGCGACCAGGCGGGCGATCGCCGCCAGCGCCGCTGGGTCCAGCTTTCCCGCCCGGGTCAACGTTCCGTCGACGTCGGTCGCAATCAGCGCAGGCCGCCGGGGCATGCTCAGGCGCGAAATCGGCGTAATTTCCGGGGCTTTACCCGATGTGCGCTCGGGGGTGGGTCGGCTCGGCAGGTGTGTGTTCATGGGACCGGCGGCTCGTTCGCGGGCCCCCTTGCTGTCTCGCGGGGCCCTCGTGATAGTTTTCGTGCGGGCTATGGCGCTTGTACTTCAACCCGGGGATGTCTACGCCGGAAACATCAAGATCCTGCGCGTCCTCGGCAGCGGCGCCTTTGCGAGCGTGTACAAGGTCGAGGTCCGGGGTTACGACAAGCCGCTCGCGCTCAAGCTCACGCGCGAGCCGGTGACCTCGGGCGACCAGGCCCAGCGGGCGCTCCGCGAGATCACGATCTTGCGCTCGCTGACCAACCCGCACGTGGTTCGCACGTTCGACTGCGGCCTGCGGCCTGACGGCCACGTGTACATGTTGATGGACTACCTCGAGGGCCAGACCCTCAACACCTGGCACAAGTTCGACCAGCCGCTGCACCCGGCGCAGGCGGTCACGATCGTGCATCAGGCCTGCCTCGGGCTGGCCGAGCCGCACGCCCAGGGGATCGTCCACCGCGACGTCAAGCCGGAGAACATCTTCGTCCAGGACAACGGCCAGATCAAAGTGCTCGACTTCGGCCTGGCGCGCTCGTGGGACGGCAAGAGCGTGATCGGCATGAACGCGACCCAGATCCACATGGTCGTCGGCACGCCGCACTACTGTCAGCCCGAGCAGCTCAAGACCCGCGTGCTGTCGCCGGCGAGCGACGTGTACAGCCTGGCGACCATCCTCTACGAGCTGCTGTCGGCGCGCTCGCCGTTCCACGGCGAGCGCCCGCTCAACGCCGTGCGCGAGGAGTACCGCGAGAAGCCGGTGCGATGGTTGCACGCGCACGCGAGCATGCCGGTGGTCCCGATCGACAAGCACGAGGGCTGCGAGAACCTGCCGCGCACGCTGGTCAAGGGCCTCATGGCCTCGCTCGACAAGGAGCCCGAGCGGCGCCCGCACGACGCCGGGGTCCTGGCCAACATCCTCGGCGAGGTCCTGCACCGCGAGCTCGGCATCCCGGTGGCCGCGACCCTGCGCCTGCGCTGGCCCGAGGGCGGCGTCGAGGAGCGGATGTTCCTCCCGGGCAGCTACCGGATCGGCAGCGGCGAGCGCTGCGAGATCATGCTGCCCGACCACCACTCGCAGCACATCCGGCGCGTCCACGCCGTGCTCGAGTGGAGCGGGATCCCCAACCATCCTTTCCTCAGGCCGATCATCGGCGACGGCTCCGTGCGCGTGAACGACATGCCCGTCCAGCGGCCCGTCGAGCTCGAGGAAAACGACAAGGTTTGGGTCGGTCCGTACGAGATCTCGATCGTCACCTGAGCCGCCGCGATCGCCGCATTCCCGGATTCGGTGCACGATCTCCGCGCCCTCGCGTCGCGCGGGCGCTGCGCCCGCCGGAACCGGCGGCTCCCAGCTCCTCGGCGTGACCTAACCGGGCAAAAGCCGGGACCTCGATCACGTTTTACCCTTTGACACGGACGCCTCGTTTCCGCTATCTACCCGGCCTCCTCTTCGGGGTGTAGCGCAGCCTGGTAGCGCACCTGGTTCGGGACCAGGGAGTCGGAGGTTCAAATCCTCTCACCCCGACAACAAACTCAAGCAGGCCCGCGGCCCTTCCGGCCCGGGCCTTCTTGTTTTTGGTCGGCCGCCGTCGCGGCCGAACGGCGACCCGCGCCGGAGATCTCCATCGGCGCGAGCAAGTCGCTCGCACCCCGGTCGGCAGGCGCTCGCCCTCGCCCGAGATCTCCCGCGTCCCCGGCTCGCCGCAGTCCGCCCGACCGTCGTCGCCGCCTCGCCGACAGCCTCCGCCTCGAGCGCGTGGGACACACGCTCTCGCCACCGCGTTCGCGCCCGGCCGCGCATGTCCCTCGCAACATGCCTTGAAAGACATCTGATTCCGCCGCTCCGCGTCAGCCGCGAGCGCGGGCGCGCGTCGCCGGGTCTGTAAGTGCCTCGCGGAGGCCGGCGTTCGAGCCGCCGCATGTCTCGCTCGCGTCGACTCCCCCTCCTCGCCCTGCTGCTCCTGACCCCGGCCTGCGCGAAGCGGGTCTCCGACGTCGGCGCGAGCCGGAACTGGACGACCGCCGCCGCCCCTGCCCCCGAGGCGCCGAACAGCGAGAGCTACGCCCACATCGCCGAGAACGAGTTCAAGCGGGTCGCCGACGACCCGCTCTCGACCTTCTCGATCGACGTCGACACCGCCTCCTACAGCAACGTGCGCCGCTTCCTCGAGGACGGGCAGCTGCCGCCGGCCGATGCCGTCCGCATCGAGGAGATGATCAACTACTTCACCTACGCCTACCCCGAGCCGCAGGCCGGGCAGCCGTTCTCGGTGCGCACCGAGGTGGCCGCCTGTCCGTGGAACGACCGGGCGCGGCTCGTGCAGATCGGCATCAAGGGCAAGTCGCTGGCGCCGACGGAGATCCCGCCGCGCAACCTGGTGTTCCTGCTCGACGTCTCGGGCAGCATGGCGAGCCCCGACAAGCTGCCGCTGCTGCAGCGGTCGCTGGCGCTGCTGGTCGCCGACATCCGCCCGGTCGACAGCGTCGCCATCGTCGTCTACGCCGGCGCCGCCGGCGTCGTGCTCGAGCCGACCTCCGACCGCGACAGGATCGTCACCGCCCTCGACGGCCTCCACGCCGGCGGCTCGACCAACGGCGGCCAGGGCATCGAGGCCGCCTACGTCCTGGCGCAGCGGGCCTTCCGCAAGGGTGGCATCAACCGCGTGATCCTCGCGACCGACGGCGACTTCAACGTCGGCGTCAGCAGCGAGGGCGAGCTGCAGCGCCTCATCGAGGCCAAGCGTGACAGCGGGATCTTCCTCTCGGTGCTCGGCTTCGGCACCGGCAACATCAAGGACAGCACGATGGAGATGCTGGCCGACAAGGGCAACGGCAACTACGCCTACATCGACAGCCTGCAGGAGGCGCGCAAGGTCCTGGTCGAGCAGGCCGGCGCCACCCTCGTCACGATCGCCAAGGACGTGAAGATCCAGGTCGAGTTCAACCCGATCAAGGTCGGCGCCTACCGCCTGATCGGCTACGAGAACCGCATGCTGGCCCACGACGAATTCAACGACGACCGCAAGGACGCCGGCGAGATCGGCGCCGGCCACACGGTCACCGCGCTCTACGAGGTCCTGCCGCCCGGGGCCGAGGGCGCGCTGCCCGACGTCGATCCGCTGCGCTATCAACAGCCCAGGGCCGTGAGCGCGGCCGGCAGCGCCGAGCTCATGCACGTCAAGCTGCGCTACAAGCTGCCCGAGGCCGACGACAGCCTGCTGCTCACGATGCCCGTCGCCGACCCCGGCACCGCCCTCGACGCCGCCTCCGACGACCTCCGCTTCGCCGCCGCGGTCGCGATGTTCGGCATGAAGCTGCGCAACTCCGAGCACGCGCGCGGCGTCTCGTACACGCAGATCCGCGGCCTCGCGGAGGCCGCCCTCGGACCTGACCTCAAGGGCTACCGGCGCGGCATGCTGGCCCTCCTCGGCCTCGCCGCCGGCAAGCAGGGCGAACCTCTCGACGCCCCCGCCAGCGTCGCCCGCTGAGGCGTCGCGTCGCACGTCGGCGCTCGGGCGAGCAGGCGCAGCGAGTCGCGCGCACGGCTCCTGACCGCTGCCTCGTGCCGCACGCCCTGCCCTCGCGCCTCGCGCCGATCTCGCACCCGCCCGCCCGATTTGCGGCCGCGCGCGCCCCGGCCCGGGCATACTCGCCGCATGCGCCGCTCCCCGCGCGCCCTCGGCCTCGCCGCGGGCCTCCTCGCCCTCGCCGCCTGCGCCACGGGACCACGCGGCTACCCGACCCAGCCGTCGGCCAAACCTGGCTCTCAGAACACGTCCCCCGGGACAGGTCCTTCACAACCTGTCCCGAACAACAACGGCCCCGACCCCGCCACCGCCGTCGCCGCCGGCGGCGCCCACACCTGCGCCCTGCTGCGCTCGGGCGCGGTCGACTGCTGGGGCCGCGGCAGCAGCGGCGAGCTCGGCGACGGCAACCTGCGCGACAGCCCGCGCCCGGTGCGGGTCGTCGGCCTCGGCGACGTCATCCAGCTCGCGCTCGGCGACCAGCACAGCTGCGCCCTCGTGCGCGGCGGCCAGGTCCAGTGCTGGGGCAGCAACGCCGCCGGTCAGCTCGGCGACGGCGCCGGCCGCCCCGGGGCCCAGAGCGCGCGCCCCACGACCGTCCGCAACCTCACCGACGTCGCCGCCATCGCCGCCGGTCCCACCCACACCTGCGCCGTCCGCAAGACCGGCCAGGTCGCCTGCTGGGGCGACAACCGCCACGCCCAGATCGGCGACCTGAGCCGCCAGGTGTGGGTCTCGCCCGCCGCCGTCCCCGGCGTCAGCGGGGCCGGCGAGGTCGTCGCCGGCGCGCGTCACACCTGCGCTCGAGTACAGGGCGGAAAGGTCATGTGCTGGGGGACAGGTTCTCACGGACAGCTCGGCGATCGCGGCAGCGCCCGCGCGCCCGGGCCGGTCCCCGGGGTCGACGGCGTCTCCGCGCTGGCCGCCGGCCAGGGCCACACCTGCGGGCTCAAGGCAGGGGGCGGCGTGCTGTGCTGGGGCGCGGGCTTCGGCAAGAACCCGGTCGAGATCGCCGGCGTCTCCGGGGCCGTGGCGCTCACCGCCGGCGAGGCTCACACCTGCGCGCGCACCGGCGACGGCGCCGCGCGCTGCTGGGGCGACAACGCCAGCGGCCAGCTCGGCGACGGCACCGCGGAAGATCGCAAGGCCGCGGCTGCGGTCGTCGGCCTCAATCAGTCCGTCAGCCTCGCCGCCGGGGCCGAGCACACCTGCGCCGCCCTGCGCAGCGGCGGCGTGGTCTGCTGGGGCAGCAACGAGGCCGGCGCGCTCGGCAACGGCGTCGAGGGCGAGGAGACCATCGGCGTCGCCGTCAGCGTCCGCAACCTGACCGGCGTCAGCGAGATCGCCAGCGGCGACGACTTCACCTGCGCCCTCTCCGGCGGCCAGGTCCAGTGCTGGGGCGCCGGCAACATGGGCCAGCTCGGCGACGGCTCGCAGGGCGACCGCGGCGGCGCCGACGACGTCAGCGGCATCGACGACGCCGTCCAGATCGCCGCCGGCCGCAACCACGCCTGCGCGCGTCGGCGCAGCGGCGCCGTCGCCTGCTGGGGGCAGAACGGCCGCGGCCAGCTCGGCGACGGCAGCAAGCAGGCCCGCACCCGCCCGGTCGCGGTGGCCGGCCTGACCGACGCGATCGAGATCGGCGCCGGCCGCGATCACACCTGCGCCGTCCGCAAGACCGGCCAGGTCGTCTGCTGGGGCCGCGGCGCCGAGGGCCAGGTCGCCGTCGGCAAGATCGAGGACGCGACCCGGCCCACCGTCGTCACCGGGTCTTTCGGACAGGTCAAGCAGCTGTCGCTCGGCGAGGTCCACAGCTGCGCGCTGCAGTCGAACCGGATCCCGCTGTGCTGGGGTCAGAACCGCTGGGGTCAGCTCGGCAATCTCGCCGGCGTCGGCACCCAGACCGGCCAGGCCGTCGTCCCGGTCATGAAGCTCCTGCCCGCCGAGGAGATCGCCGCCGGCGCGCTGCACACCTGCGCGCGCATCAGCAACGGCGAGGTCTACTGTTGGGGCAACACCGACGACGGCCAGCTCGGCGCCGGCCTCACCATCGCCTCGGTCGCCCGGGTCCGCGTCAAGGACATGCGCGGCGCCATCGCCATCGCCGGCGGCGAGGCCCACGCCTGCGCCGCGGTGGCCGGCGGCCAGATCTACTGCTGGGGCCGCGGCAACGCCGGCCAGCTCGGCGACCGCGGGACCCAGATCCAGCGCTTCCCCGTCGCCGGCCCGCGCATCGACGGCGTCGTCCGCCTCAGCGCCGGCGCCGAGCACACCTGCGCCCTGCGCCAGAACGGCCGCGTGCTGTGCTGGGGCAGCAACCAGCGCGGCCAGCTCGGCGGCGGCGCCGGCAGCCAGTCGACCACCCCGACCCCCGTCGTCGACATTCCATGACTGCCTGAGGAGACATGTCCATCGCGGCATGTCTCTGAGAGCATGTCTCCGAGAGCATGTCCTCGAAGTCGCAGGGCCGAACCGATGTGCTCGAGGTCGGCCCGGGGCAGGCGAACCGCGACAACCTCCACCTGCTCGACAGTCTTCGCCCCGCGAGATGACGCGGACCCCAACGCGAGGCGCTCGCCTTCATCACCCGATCGCGCGCGGGAAGTCGCCGACGAACAGCCACGGCCCCGACAGCGGCCCATGCGACCCGGCGTTCACGTTCGCCCGCTCGCCTGTCCCGCCGGCCCTGCTCCAGGCCGCTCGCGGATCGCTGCCGGCGCATGGACAGCGCTCGCCGACCCGCGCATCCTCGGCCCATGCGCTTGTCGATCTTCTCCTTACCTGTCTTTTCGGTCATCCTCGCCTGCGGCCCCGGCCTGCCCGGCGAGACGGACACCGAGCCCGCGTCGACGACCACGCCCGACGAGGAGCTCACCGACACCGGCCCCACGACGGCCACGACGACCACGACCCCGACCACCACCACGGGCGACGACACGACGACGACCGCCACCATCACCACGGTCGCCACCACCGAGGCCAGCCCCACCACCTTCGAGCCCACGACCACCGGGCTGACCACCGACGGCGTCGAGACGACCACCGGCACCACCACCGACGCGTCGACCGACACCACCGACGGGACCTCGACCGGCGGTCCGCCCGACGTCGCCTTCGCCGCCCAGTTCTGGGCCGGCGGCCTCGATCACCTGCAGGTCCGCATGGCCGACCTCGAGGACGAATTCTGCGTCGAGCTCCGATTCGCGCGGCCCGGCGACGTCGGCCCGCCCGAGCTCACGCTGCCGACCGACTGGTGGTACCAGGGCGCCACCGTCTCGCAGGGCGCCGCCGACTGCCTCGACTTCATGGCTCCGCTGCCGCAGGCGGTCGGCGCCGACAGCATCGCCGGCGTGGTCGCATGGGACGACCAGCCGTTCTGTCCGCCGGTGGTCGACCTGATCGACGTCGTCGTCGGCTTCCCGCCGGACCAGGCGTGGGTGCCGACCGAGGTGACGCTGACCGCCGACGTGATCCCCGTCGACGGCTGCTGAGCCGGGAGCATCGTTCTGCGGCCGCGGGCCCGCCGACCTTTCTGGGCGCGCGGCGGGGCTGATAGCATCGCTCGTATGTCCACGCAGGAGCAGGACGGCCTCGTCGAGCTCACGAGTCCGCCGGACGACCCGGGCCTCCGCAACGCCGACCTCGACCCGACCCCGCGCAGCGCGCGGACGTGGAACCGCTGGAGCCTCGCCGCGCTGTGGGTCGGCATGAGCGTGTGCGTGCCGACCTACGTGCTCGCGGCCTCGCTGATCAAGTCGGGCATGAACTGGTGGCAGGCGATGCTCACCATCCTGCTCGGCAACCTGATCGTGCTGGTGCCGATGATCCTGTGCGGCCACGCCGGCACGCGCTACGGCATCCCCTTCCCGGTGTTCGCCCGCGCCGCCTTCGGCGTCCAGGGCGCGCACATCCCCAGCCTGGCGCGCGCCCTCATCGCCTGCGGGTGGTTCGGGATCCAGACCTTCATCGGCGGCCAGGCGATGTCGCAGCTGATCGGCCTGCTGTGGCCCGCGTGGTTCGAGCTAGGCGGCGGCGCGACCTTCATCGGCCTGTCGCTGCCGATGTGGCTGGCCTTCCTCGGCTTCTGGCTGCTCAACGTCGTGTTCGTCTACAAGGGCACCGAGTCGATCAAGTGGCTCGAGAACCTGGCCGCGCCGTTCCTGATCGTCGTCGGCCTCGCCCTGCTGTGGTGGGCCTGCAGCCGCGCCGGCGGCCTCGGCGTCATCCTCGCCGGCTCGCATGCGCTCGTACACGCCTCTCAGGACATGTCCTCCTGGACATGGTTCGTGCAGGTGTTCCTGCCCGGCCTGACCGCCATGGTCGGCTTCTGGGCCACGCTGTCGCTCAACATCCCCGACTTCACCCGCTACTGCCGCAGCCAGCGCGAGCAGCTGCTGGGCCAGCTGTACGGCCTGCCGACCACGATGCTGCTGTTCTCGTTCATCGGCGTGGCCGTCACCTCGGCGACGGTGATCCTCTACGGCGAGGCGATCTGGGACCCGGTGGCGCTGGTGGTCCGCATGTCCGAAGAGACAGGCTCGACCTTGCTCGCGGTCCTCGCCATGCTGACCCTCGCGGTCGCCACCCTGTCGACCAACATCGCCGCCAACGTGGTCGGCCCCGCCAACTCGCTGGCCAGCGCCTTCCCGCGCGCGCTCGACTTCCGCCGCGGCGGCCTGGTCGCCGCGGGCCTCGGCATCGTCGTCTGCCCGTGGCTCCTGCTCGACGTCTACCAGGCGTGGCTCGTCAGCTACTCCGGCCTGCTCGGCGCCGTCAGCGGCGTGCTGCTCACCGACTACTGGGTCGTCCGCCGCACCCGGCTCGACCTCGCCGGCCTCTACCGCTCGCAAGGCCCCTACACCTACCGCCGCGGCTTCAACCCCGACGCCATGCTGGCGATGGGCGTCGGCGTCGCGGTGGTGCTGCTCGGCAAGCTCGTACCTGGCCTCGAGTTCCTGTTCTCGGGGGCATGGTTCTCCGGCTTCGCCGCCTCGGCCGCGGTCTACCTCGCCCGCACTCGCAGAAGTTAGCGCGCGGCCGCATCCCCGCTCGAAGCGCTCGCCGGCGCGCGACTCGACACCGCGGCCCGGTCCTCTATACTGCCCGGATGCGAGCTTATTTTTACGCAATTCCCCTGATCTTGCTGATCCCGGCCTGCAACACCGTCCCCGTGTGCGGCAGCGGCGAAGGATTCCGCTGCTCCCAGCTCGACCCGCCGTTCCCGAGCGAGGGCACCGGCACCGAGACCGGCCCCGGCACCGACAGCGGCACCAGCACCGAGGACCCGACCGGCACCGGCGGCGAGACCTCGACCACCGACGACACCACCAGCACGACCGGCGAGACCTCGACCACCGACGAGACCTCGACCACCGAATCCTCGACCGGCGAGGCCACCGGCGGGCTGATCGTCGGCGACCCGGGCACCCACGGCGAGGCCTGTGCGCCCGACGACGGCCCCGCGGTCGAGTTCAAGATCGATCTCGCCGAGCGCGCCTGCGACTCCGACTGGCCCGAGGACGTCCCGCTGTTCCGCATCGTCCTGTTCGAGGACGTCGCCGGGCTCGAGCTCGGCGAGCACCCGCTTTCGGGCGGCTGGGGCTTCGCCTGGCTGGACGACGGCGACGGCACGCCCGAGTCGACCGACCAGGGCGTCGTCGTCATCACCGAGATCACCGGCGACGGCCTGCGCGGCACCTACGAGGTCACCCTGCCCGACAGCACCGTCCTGAGCGGCGCGTTCGACTCGCTCTACTGCCCGGCCGACGTGCTGTGCGGTTGAACATGTTCGAAGGGGCATGCCCGAGCAGGCATGCCCCTTTGAACATGCGCGAACGGTCAGCCCATTCGCCCGCCGCTACAGCCGCGGGTCGACGTGCGTCTTGGCCCGCAGGCTCGCGCGCAGGTCCTGGACCGCGCGGGCGAACGACTCCTGCTCGAGCTGCATGCGGATGCGCTCCTTGGCCTGGTCGAACGGCAGCACGTTGCCGGTGTCGTGGCGGACGACCTTGACGACGAGGAAGCCCTGGCCGGTCTCGAGCGGGCCCACGGTCTCGCCGACGCGCGCGGCGAAGATGGCGTCCTCGATGGCCGGCGCGACCTCGCCGCGCGACAGCGTCGCCTTCGGCTCCTTGATCAGGAACTCCTGCGCCAGCGCCATCGGGTCCTCGCCCGCGCGCATGCGGCGGGCGACCGCCTGGGCGTTGGAGTAGGCGGCGTCGCGGGCCTTGGCGGTCTGCTCCTGCGGCGTGAACACGAAGCGCAGCAGCTCGGCCTTGATGTCGACCCCGCGGACCATCTTGCGGTACTGCTCGCGGATCTGGGCGTCGGTCACCGACGTGTTGGCGAGCGCGCGGGTCGTCTGATAGACGAGCAGCTGGTCCTTGGTGTCCTGGATGTAGTCGGCCCAGCTGCCGTACTGGCCGCTCTGCTCGACCGCCTCGCGCAGCTGCTTGGTGTTGGAGAACCCGTTCTCCTGCGCGATCTGCTGCAAGTAGCGGTCGACGTCGGCGTCGGTGATGCTGATCTGGAAGCGCGCCGCCTCCTTCTTGATCAGCTGCTGGTCGATCAGCTCGTCGAGCGCCTGCGTCCGCGCCTCGAGGGTCGCCTGCTCGATCTGCTGCTTGGTCGGGTTGCGACCGTACTTCTGCAGCGCCTCCTGCATCAGCGGCGAGCTGGCGACCAGCGTGTCGAGCTGGCTCAGGAGGATGATCTCGTCGCCGACCACCGCGACGATCTTGTCGAGCACCATCCCCTCGGCGCGCGCCAGACCCTCGGGCACGGCAGTGAACCCGGCGACCACGAGCGCTGCGACGCGTGCGACCCTGCGCATGCGCTCCTCGTAGCACCCCCCGCCCGCCCGCACAAGGCCGCGGCGCCGGCGGCCCGACCGCGGTCCGCAGGCCCCCGAGGGCGAAGCTGTCCCCAAAGCCAGGAATAAGCCCCCGGACCGAACCACCGCCGACGAGGCCGGCCGCCGCATGGCCCACGCGGCGGCGGCCCGGGCGCGCGTGCGACGCGGCCGGGGCCTGATTTCGAGCTGTCCCGAAGGTCAGCTTCTATCCCGCGCCGACGCGACGGCCGGCGCCCACGGGCAGCGTACCGGACCCGCCGCTCCGCCGGGCGCCCCGGGCGAGCGCCGGCCCGGACCGCCTCCGTGCTGCGGCGCCGCCGTCTGCCGGCCCTTGCGAGGTTCGCCCGCGGGGGGTCATCCTGTGCCCGCATGAGCGTGGCCGAGCCCGAGGAGTGGGGTCCCGAGGGGTTGTGCGAGCAGTTCTGGGACGTCGACCGCAAGATGCACAACCGCCGGTTCGCCTTCATCCTCGGCGCCGGCGCGTCGGCGCAGTCGGGGATCCCCGCGGCCGGCGCGCTGGTGTGGCGCTGGCTGACGGAGCTGCATCGACGGCTCAGCCACCACGGCCCGCCGCTCGAGCGCTGGGCCACCGCCGAGGCGCTCGAGATCGCCGACTTCGCGCTCGAGCGGGCACCGTCGTTCTACAGCCAGGTGTTCGCCCGCCGCTTCCGCCAGCACCCCGACGAGGGCTACGCCGACCTCGAGGACATCATGCAGGGCAAGGACCCGAGCTTCGGCTACTCGGTGCTCGCCCACATCCTCGCCGAGACGCGCCACAAGCTGGTGATCACCACCAACTTCGACAACCTCGTCAGCGAGGCCCTGTCGATCTTCACCGGCACCGCGCCGCTGGTGTGCGGCCACGAGTCGCTGGCCAACTTCGTCCACGTCGAGCCGCGCAGGCCGGTGGTGGTCAAGATCCACCGCGACCTGTTGATGGCGCCGATGAACCGCGTCGCCGAGATCGCCGCCCTGCAGAGCGCGTGGGTCGAGCCGCTCACCAAGGTGTTCCGCAGCTACACCCCGATCGTGATCGGCTACGGCGGCAACGACGGCAGCCTGATGGGCTTTCTCAACGGCCTGCCCGAGGACTCGATCCCCGGCGGGATCTTCTGGTGCTACTACGGACCCGCCGGCCCACCGGGGCCGGAGATCCGGCGCCTCGTCGCGCGCCACCGCGGGATCCTCGTGCCGATCGAGGGCTTCGACGAGCTCATGCTGCGGCTCAGCGCTCGCCTGCGGATCCCCCTGCTCGACCAGGTGATCGAGTCGAAGGCCCGCGCCCGCGTCGACAACTACCGCCGCCGCGTCGAGGAGCTGCAGGCGCGCCTGTTCCCGCCGGCGCCCGCCGAGGCGCTGCCCGAGACCGCCGACGAGGCCGAGCCGGCCCCCGCCGGGGCGCTCGAAACGAGCCGCGCCGAGCCGCCGCCGCCACCTGTCCTCTCGGCCAGGTCTTCGCCGCCGGTCGCCCGCCGCGACAACGGGCGGCCCGGGGAACGCAATCCCCACCCGGTCACCCGCGGAGACGAGCGTCGACACGCGTACCCGGGGCCCCCTGTCGCCTCAGCCAGCGCGCCTGAGCCGCGCCCCATCCTCCACGCGGACGAGCCCCGCCGTGCGCCCTCGGTGCCACCTGGTGCTTCAGCCAGATCGGGCGAGACGAACCCCATCATGCACGGGGACGAGCCCGGCCCCGCGTCCTCGCTCCAACCTGGTTCTTCGGCCAGCTCGGCCGAACCCCGCCCGGCACCGCCGCCACAACATGCCTCTTCGGCCAGCGCCCCTCCGCGCCGCGGGCTCGAGGTGGCGCGCACCCCCTCGCCAGAGGCTGCCCCTTCGGACAGGCCTCCGCCGACCACGCTCCCCCACGCGGACGCATTCGCGGCCGGTGGGCACGCCGAGAGCGAGGCCCCCGGCGCGGCGCGAGACGATACGCTGCTGGCTCTCGAGACAGACGCGATCAAGCAGGCCGAGCGCGCGCAGACAGGGGCCTCCGAGGCTCCGCCCCGCCCGTCGGTGACGACGGCGCCGCGCGGCTGGACCACCGGCCGGCTGGTCCGCGTGCCCGTGCGCGACGCTCCGCTGCAGCGCGCGCTGCTGCAGCTCACCGGCGACGCGGCGACCCACAGCCCGTGGACCCTGTGGATGCAGGCCCGCGCCGAGCCGAACCGCGAGAAGGCGCTCGCCCTGCTCCGCGCCGCGCTGGACGAGTTCCCGGGCAACGACCTCCTGTCGCAGGGTATCGCCGAACGCGTCGCCGACCCGCCCACGTCCGAGACGGTGGCGCTCGCCGTCCGGACGGTCCTGGACGTCCTCCGTCAGAACCCCGACAACGAGGCCGCGCTGTGGCACCTCACGCTGCTGCTGGCGTGGCAGGACGACTTCCCGCGCGCCATCGACGTGCTCGAACGAGCGGCTCGCCTCGCCGGCGATCGACCGCGCGTGCGCGCGGCCGTCGTCGCGTTCCTGTGGGGCCTGCTCGCCCGGTTGCAGGACCTCGACGACGAGCGGGCGCTCGCCCAGTTCAAGCGCCGCAGCGAGGGCCTCACGCTGCGCACCCACCCGCCCCGCGCGCTTGTGGCGGCGCTGACGAGCCGCCTCGAGCCCGCGAGCCAGCGCCTCTACACCCACCTGTTCCAGCGCCTGGCCGGGACGCTCTCCGAGGCCGAGCTCCTCGCCGAGGAGCCACGGTTCGCCGCGATCGAGCCGGCGCTGGCGGACGCGCTCGAGTGAGCCTGCGGGTGCGCCAGCCCATGGCGGTACCTGGCCCATGAGACAGCCCGTCCGGCCGGCTCGACGAGGCCGTCCTCCTACCTGTCCCGAGGGACAGCCGAACCGCCAGACCTGAAATTCGCACCGATCGCCGCGGCGCGGCCCACGCAAGCGCCGATCGATTCCGCGCCGGCCCCGCACAAGGCGTCCTTCGGGCCCGTACAGGGCGTTCCGCCACGACTTGAAAATGATATTCAAAACCCATATCAATTACTCCTCTCGAGAAAACCCATGCAACCCACACGCCCCTGTCAGCGGACCCGCCTCGCCACCAGCGCGATGGTCACGATCGACGCGTGCAGCTGCGCGATGATCCACGTCAACGTCGGCGCCACCACGCTGCGCTTCACCCCCGAGGCGTTCGAGGGGCTGTCGGCGCTGATCCTCGAGGCCGTGGCCGAGCTGGCCGCCCGGCCGCCGAGCGACCACGACGGCGGCCTGCCGCTGCACCTCGGCCGGCGCGTGCGAGGTGAGGCATGAGCGAGCGCGTCGACCCCGTGGTGCTGGCGAGCGCGCCTGGCTACCGCATCGAGCTCGCCGACGACGGCGTCGTCCACGTCCACGCCGGGCCGCTCAGCTTCCGGCTCGCGCGCGACGCCTGCGAGGCGCTGACCACCACGCTCGCGCGGGCGATGGTACGGCTCGCCCACGTCTGTCCCAAACGACCTGTCCTCGAGGTCCTACCCGGAGGCGGCGAGGGGTGACCGCCGGCTGGCCCGCGAGCGAGGCGCCCGAGGCCGGCGCCCTGCGCCTGGTCCTGACCCTGGCGCTGAGCCGGCGCGAGGCCGCCGGGCTGCTCGCCCGCGCCGGCGACAGCGAGTGTATGTGGCCCTCGGCCGTGGTGGCGGCCCTGGGCGACGCCCTCGTCGGCGACGAGCAGCTGTGGCGCGAGGTCACCGCGACCCTCGACCACCGCCTCGCGCCGTGGCTCGCCGAGCTCGGCGGACGGCCGCTGCGCGACCTCCTCGCCCGCGTCGACGCCGACGCCGACGTCGACGTCCCTGCCCTCACCGCCCTGCTGTGGTCGTTGATCCGCAGCCGCCAGCGAGGCCTCGGCCCGCTGCTCGCCCGCGTCGTCCGCGAGGTCGAGGACCGCATCGTCGCCGACGCCGGCCGCCGCGCCCGCGACCTCCGCCGCGAAGCCACCGCCTGAACCCGCCCGCCGCGAGCCGAGGCCCGCGAGGTCGACATGCTTGATTGAACATGCCTGAGAAGTCATGCCCGATCGAGCATGACTGAACGGACATGTCCGAACAGCCTGCTCGACCCCCTGTTGCCGTACAGCGGCCCGGGCTCCGGCTCGTCTCTGCCGCTCCTGCGGCCGCGCGGCCTATCTGCCGCCGCTCGTCGAGCCGGTGTCGGTCGCGGTCGTCGACGTGCCGGTGTCGGGCTCGCCGGTGGTCGTGCCCGCCGTGTCGGTGTCGCCGGTCGTCGCGCCCGTGGTCCCCGTCGCCGTCGTGCTCGTCGAGCTCGCGCCGGTCGTCGGCGCCGTCCCGGTCGTCGGCGCACCGGAGCCGGTGCTCGTGCCCGTCGTCGTCCCCGTCGTCGTCGAGGTCGCGTTGCCGCTGGTGAACGACGAGTCGGACTCGGTGGCCGGCACGCCGTACACCGCGCTCGCCAGGCAACCCGACAGCGACAGGCTGGTGAACAGCAGCGCCGCGGCGCCCAGCGAACCTGCCCATTCGGACAGGCTCGCGCCGCAGTGGGGGCAGCGCCCGGAGCCGGCGTGGAGCAGCTCGGCGCAGGCGGGGCAGGACGACAGGCGGGTCTCGGGCAATACGGTCATGGCGTCAGATTACTCCTCGCCGACCTCGCGCGACATCAAGGCGGCGACGGCCTCCTCCGCGGGGATCTCGCGCGCGAACGCGGCGGCGCACAGCGTGATCACCGGCGCGTGCAGCTTGACGCGCCGCGTGTAGGCCGCGATCCGCCCCGCGCTCTCGAGGCCCTCGAAGTAGGTGCCGCCGATCGACCCGATCTGCTCGAGCGGCTGGTTCTCCGCGATCGCGCGCCCGATCGCCAGCTCGGGGCGGTCGTCGCCGGCCACCGCCGCAAGCAGGTCGCCGAAGCCCGCGAGGCCCATGAACGTCTCGTGCTTGCCGCCGAGCACCACGCCGATCCGCGCCGCCTCGGCCATCGCCCGCGTCGCCAGCATCGCCTGCGCCGCCGGCCCGAGCCCGTGGCCCTGGGCGAACCCGATCGCGGTGGCGAACAGGCCGACCGCGGTCGACGCGAACTCGGCCCCGGTGACGTCGTCGGTGCTGTAGAGCCGCAACGCCGGCCCGCCGAGCGCCTCGCGCACCGCCGCGCGGACCTCGGGGAAGCGGCTGGCGACCACGCCCCCGCTCGGCGCCCCGGTGATCAGCGCGTCGGCCACCAGCGGCCCCGCCAGCGCGCCGACCCGCCGGCACGGCGTCTCGCTGCGCAGCACCTGGGTCAGGCCGAGGAGGTCGTCGCCGACCACGCCGCGCGAGATGTGGACCAGGAAGTGCCCGCCGTCGAGGTGCACGCCGAGCTCGCGGGCGATGGTGGCGACGTACGGCGACGGCACGGCGAAGAAGATCAGCTCGGCGGCCGCGAGCGCACCTGGCCCCGAGACCAGCTCGATGTGCTCGGTGCCGGCGCGCTGCGGCCGGCGGCTCCACAGCAGCGCCTCGCGCCCGGCCCGCTCGACCGCGTGCGCCAGGCCCCAGCCGAAGTTCCCGCCTCCGATGATCCCGATCGGCGGCGCGCTCATGCCTTGCCTCCCTGGTTGACGATGCTGCGCGCGGCGGCCAGCGTCTCCTCGGTCGCCAGCTCCTCGGCCCACGGCAGCAGCCGGTTCTGATAGAACAGCAGCAGGTTCGGGTCTTCGATCAGCACGTCGTCTCCGACCTCGCGCGCGACGATCTTGGTGTGGTAGTCGCGCCACGCCGACAGCGCCTCGGACACGATCCGCTCCGGCGACTGCGAGCGCAGCACCGGCCCGACGCGGACCCGCCCCTCGGCCTCGGCGAACAGCAGGCGGTCGCGCGCCTCGGCGACCTCGCGCACCAGTTGGTCGCGCGGCATCGCCACCTCGCCGCGGCGGCGCTGGCGGCTGAACAGGTCGAGCTCGGGTGTCGCAAAGACCAGGTGGCGGTAGAGCACGTGCGCGACCAGCTGCGTCCAGATGATCACCGTCTCGCGCTGGTACACGCGGGCGATCGCGTCGCCGAGCTCGCGGGTGTAGCCGGCGTCGCGCGCGGGGTCGACGGTGGCGACGCCGCGCCGACTGACGTACGAGCCCGGGTCGACCGGCTGGCCCGACGGGGCGATCGAGCGGCCCTCGTCGTCGACCGGGTTGCAGAACGGGTCCATCGCGTCGCCGAAGCGGACCACCAGCGCCGAGCGCAGCGTGACCAGCTTGGTCATGAACGCGTAGACGCGGTCGACGCGCGAGAACTCGTCGTCGTCGATGATGTAGCGGGCCTGGCCGGCCCCCTTGAGGTGGTCCTCGATCAGCGTCTCGGCCTCGAGCACGAGCGCGTAGTTCAGCGTCGCCGGCACGAAGAACACCGGGCGATGCAGGCCGCGGGCCTGGTTGCGCGAGAACGCCTCGACCGCGGTGCCGGCCAGCCCGAGCTTGAGCTTGCGCTCGATCATGTTCGAGCGCGAGCGCGTGCCGCCGGGGAAGAACAGCGAGTGGTAGCCGCGCTCGATCATCAGGCACGAGTAGGTCTTCAGCGCCTCCTTGTAGAGCACGGCCGAGACGCGGCGGTCGACGCGGTAGGCGCCGAGGTTGTGCATGAAGAAGCTGATCAGCGGGTTGCTGAACAGGTTCTTGCCGGCGCCGTAGACCACGGGCGGCAGGTTCTCGCGCATGAGCACGTAGCCGAGCGCGACCGAGTCGAGGTTCGACGAGTGGGTCGGGACCAGCACCAGCGTGCCGATCTGGGCCAGGCGGCGCAGCTTGTCGAGCGGGCCCTCGGCGGAGATCAGCGCGTCGAGCTGGCTGAAGCCGCCGGCGAGCAGCTGGTTCGGCAGGCCCATCGGGTTCATCACCGCCGTCAGCACCCCGGGGATCAGGCGCGTCGCCAGCTTGTACACCCGCGCGTCGAAGTTGCCGGCGATGTCCTCGGCCATGCCGCGGCTGATCGCCCGCAGGCTCTCGGTCCGCTCCTCGTGCGACATCTTGCCGAGCCGCTTGACCAGCCGGCGCCACGAGCCCAGCGCCTGGTCGGCCTCGGCGTCGCCCTGCGCCGACAGCCGCCGGATCTCCGCGTGACCGGCCTCGTTGAGCGCGTACATCAGGCGCTTCGGATCGGCCGCGAAGTACTCCTCGGTGCGGCGCACGACCTCGGCGATGATCTGCTCGCGCTCGCTGTTGAAGCGGAAGATCTGCGGGTCACCCGGCCGAGGCCGCGGCCCGAGGATGGCCGGCAGGCGCAGCGGGCGGGACAGCAGGCGGTGCACGATCGAGCGCATGGGCGGAGGGAGCATAGCCGGCTCGCGCCGCCGCCTCTACTCCTTCACGGCGCTCACAGCGAGGTGATCGGCTCGCAGTAGAGCGAATACATCTCGTTGGTGTACCCGGGGTTGCACACGCAGCTGGGCTTGGCGTCGACGGGCACGCACTGGCCGGCCTCGCCGCAGAAGATGCCGCGGCACACGTTGAACTTGTCGTAACAGTAATCGCCCTCGGGATCGCACACGCTCGTCGGCCCGTTGCACAGCCCACCGGGCGCGCAGAAGCCCCCCGGCGAGCCCGGCGGGGGCTCCTTGGGCCCCGGGCCCTCGTAGCACGCACCAGCGAGCAGCGCGCCGAGGAGCGCCGCGCTCAACCACTTGCGAAGTCCGTGGCCGCCTGTCGTCACGCCGACACGGTAGCCGCAAAACCGCGCCCGGGGGAAGAGCACAAGGAGCCGCGTCGGCGCACAGGGACCGCGGACGCCGACCGGGCCTCGGGGTCAGGTCGAGCTGCGGTGTGGAGACCCCGCCGCGCCCGTGGTGGAATTCGGCGGCGACGCTCGCAGCTTTCACGCCCGGTGGTTCGCGCCTCGAGCGCGATGTTTTCCTCCGCCGCGGGCCCTGGTACCGTGCCCGGGATGATCGCGCACTCGACCCCACGGCCTGCGGAGCGCAGACCTGTCTTGAGGCTCGCTGCGACGCTGCTCGTCGTCACGCTCCCGACCACGACCTTGCCGCTGCCGGCGCACGCCGCCGAGGAGGTCACGCCCGCGAGGGCCTCGGGCGTCCGCAAGGTCGTGCAGGATCGCGCGAAGCCGATGATGTCGAGCGATCCTGGCGGCGCCGCCGAGCTGCTCGCGGGCGAGGCCAAGAAGACCAAGGACCCCGTGCTCTTCATCGACGCCGGCGAGGCCTACCTGGCCGAGGGCGTCGCCGAGCGCGACAAGGCGGCGCTGACGGCCGCCATCGAGCAGGCCTCCATCGGCCTCGACATCGCCGCCTTCCAGCAGGACCCGCGCTGCGACCCGGAGTGGCAGCACCTCGAGGCCGGCGAGTTCGACCGCGAGATCGCCCGCGGCAAGCAGGTCATCGAGGACAGCGAGAAGGCCATCGCCGACCTCGACAAGCCGGTCGAGGCCCCGCCGCCGGTCGAGGAGAAGAAGCCGGACAAGGGCGCCCCGCGGGACGGTCGCGGCCTCATCGCCGGCGGCTCGCTGATGACCGCGGTCGGCGTCGGCGGCCTGGCGATGATCGGCGCCGGCCTGGCGCTCAGCGCCAGGGCGCAGAAGGACGTCGAGGCGCTCGACCCGTCGGCGATCGACTTCGACGCCCAGTTCGACGACATCGACAAGAAGGGCAAGAACGCCAACGTGGTCGCCTACGCCGGCATCGGCGTGGCGGCCGTGGGCCTCGGCGTCGGCATCGCCCTGCTCGCCCTCGGCGTCAAGAAGCGCAAGGCCTACCGCGCCGAGCACGGCGGCAGCGAGACGGCCGGCGTCCACGTCGCCCCGGCGCTCGGCTACGGCTACGGCGGCATCTCCCTCGGCGGCCGCTTCTGACCGTGAGGACATTTCCCTTCGACCAGGAACTTTCGGCCATGTCCCTTCGCACCTTCGCCGCCCTGCCCGCCCTCGCCCTCGCCCTCGCCCTCGGCGCCGCCGCGCCGGCCCGCGCCGCGGCCTCGTGCTCCGACGCCAGCGGGGTGTGCCTGTCCGACGACAAGGCCAAGTGGGAGCCCGACGCGTCGCTGTCGGCCAAGCAGCTCAAGGCCAAGCGCAAGGGCCCCGCCTGCAAGGTCGCGTTCGAGATCGACGGCGGCCGCGGCAGCGTGTTCGTCGACGGCCGCTACGCCGGCACGGTGCCCGACGCGAGCCTGTCGCTGCTGCCCGGCAAGCACGACGTGCAGGTCCGCGACGGGCAGAAGATCCTCGCGGAGGGCGTGCTCACGGTGCCCAAGGGCGGCAGCCTGCAGGTCACCGTGCGGCACGGGTAACCCGCGCGGCGGTCACAGCATCGGGCAGTCCATCGCCGGGTCCGGCGACCACGTGCACGCGACCGTCACCGTGGTGCCGGCCGGCGCCTCGCCGGCGCGGAGGATGAAGTACTCCGCGTTGGTGCCGAGGTCGAGGCACGCCTGGCCGAGGTCGTCGAGCTCGGACGGGGTGATGAAGCCGTCATCGAAGCGGAACGAGAAGCACGCGGTCTCGCCCTCGGGGATCTTCAACCAGCCGAGCTCTTCCCGGCACTCGACCAGTGGTTCGCAGGTCTCCTCGCCGGGAGGACGGTCGCAGACCTCGCAGTCGGCCTCGATCTTCGTGATGGTCGCCGGGTCGACGTCCTTGACGCACCTCGGCACGCACCCCGCCGCGTCGAGCTCGACCGGCGGCTCCTCCGGCGCGCCGGTCGTGGTGTCCGAGTCGGTGCCGGCGGCCGTCGAGTCACCGCAGCCGGACGGGAGGAGGACGAGGAGTAGGGCCGCGCCGGACAGGCTCGTGCGAAGGTTCATGGTCATGCTCGGGAGCGCCGGTCTTACACTCCGTTGAGCGCGTCGACCACCGCGAACAGATCACCGCGTTCGTAGTAATCCACCGCGACGAAGTTGGGGAAGTCGCCGCTCTCTTGCATACACTCGACCACGCGCGCGTGCAGGACCTCGTAGGTGTTGACCTCGATCGCGTTCATCTCGAGCGGCAGGTCGAGCACGCTGTTGACCCAGTGGTTGACGAGGAACAGCGGGTTGTCGGTGTCGCCACGGTTGAGGGCGCACGAGAACTCGTCGGCGCTCATGTACGAGTACGGGGTGTCCCACGCGAGGTCCCACAGGTGGTGGTACCAGGCGGGCGGCGGGCCGCCCTGCTCGGCGGTGACGACGAGGCGCGTGTCGGCGGCGATCATCTCCTCGAGCGTCGGGAACGGGCCGCCCTCGTACACGAACAATTTGTCCGCGAGGTCGAGGGCGGCGTAGTCGGCGGCGATGTCCCCGACCGGGGCCGAGTCCTCGTAGAGGATCGTGACGACCTCGCGCGGGTTGGCGGCCAGGAACGCGGCGATGTCGGCGAGCACGTCGACGTGCGGCGTCTTGCCGTACGTACATGTCCCATGGCACAGGGCCGTCTCGCCCTCGTCGAGGTGGACGTCGAGCATCAACGCCCGCACGCCCTCCTCGAGCTGGACGGCGACGGTGCGCCGCTGGTTGGCGACCAGCGGGGTGAAGCCCGCGTCCTGCGAGGAGTAGCTGTTGTGCGTGCACGGGTAGGCGACCTCGTCGTAGCGGCGCCCGCACAGCGCGACGTGGCCGTTGCAGCCGAGGGCCGGGTCGTCGCCGGTGGTCGGTCCGCTCGTCGCCTCGGTCGTGACGTCGCCGGTCGAGCCGCTCGTGCCTGTCGGCGCCGTCACACCCGTCGTCGACTCGGTCGCGCCGTCCCCGCTGGAGCCGGATGTGGTCGTGCTCGCCGTCGAACTCTCACCTGCGTCGGAGTCGGTCACGGACGTCGCTGGATCTCCGACGCAAGCGGCCAGCACGGGGACGAACAGCAGCACTCGGGAGCTCACCGGCCCAGGATATCCGACGCAGGCCGATCGCTGCACCGCGCGGGCTCGCCCGTCGCGCCTCGCCGCGGGAGTGATACGCTGGCCGCACGATGATGAAAGCCTTCCCCTCGCCTACCGACCACGCCCCCCGTCACGCCCTCGCCACCGACCTGACGCTCGGCGGCGCCGTCGGCACCCTGTTCGGTCTGCTCGTGGGCCTGTCCGGCTCGACCGCCGTGCTGGCGATCGCGGCCGTGGCGACCGCCCTGGCCGGCTCCGTCGTGGTGCTTCGCGGCTCCGAGGCGGCGATCCGGCCGGCCCGCGCCGGGGCGATCGCGGTGACCGCGATCGCCTCCCTGGTCCTCGGGACATGGCTGCAACGCCATGACGCGTTCGGCCCGACGCCCGCCGAGGACGTCGCCGCGTGGCAGGCCGCGGGCCTGAGCAAGCGCGAGGCCCAGGTCGTCGCGGCCGGCATGTGGACCGGCGCGCCGCTGCAGGCGGTCCCCGCCGCCGCCAAGCCCGCCGTCGACCCCAGCAAGCTGACCCCGGCGAAGCGCATGGCCAAGCGCACGGCCGAGCAGTACTGCGCCGACCTCGACCGCCGCAAGTACACGCCCACCGAGGAGCTGCGCTCGTGGAAGCTGCGCGGCGACTCGTGGGCGCAGGCGGCCAAGTTCGTCGAGACCCTGCCGTGCAGCCTCCGCGTCAAGACGATGAACGAGCTGCGCGCGCTCGCCTGCGGCCGCCACTGATCGTCATGACCCCCGGCGCGGGCATCGAGGCCGCGCCGGTTCGCTGTCGCGATCTCCGGCCGCCGCGCGCGCGGGCCTCGAGCCCGCGCTGATTCGTCGGCCACTTGCTGTCGACCGGCGTCGTTTCATCGGACGCGACCGGCGCGGCGAGGCCTGTCCCGCGGGACAGGTCCAGGTCCGGCGAGCGCCCGACTCGGCCGACCGCGCGGACTCACATGACCCCAGGGACAGGTCACAACCGGCGCGAGCGACCCGGGGGAGCGCTGACCGGAGCCTGCACGGAGGGGGGCCCGCCGGCCCGCCAGGCGGCGGCGAGCGCTCCGAGGGTGCGGAACGCCTGGTCCTGGCGCAGGTCGAGCTGTTCGCGGCCGCGCATGTCGGCGATGTACTCGTCGAGCGTGCGGCCGCCGCCGGTGATGGCCAGCGCGCCGAGCATGACATCGATGATCGCCTTCGGGTCCTCGATGCGGAGGATGTGCGGCTGCGGCAGGACCTCGCCCCACTGGCGCAGGATCACGTCGTCGCTGTAGCTGGCGTACACCCCGGCATCGGCCGGGTGCTCGGCGGGGCGCTGACCCGGGTCGTAGTCGAACTCGAGGATCTGCACCTCGCTGTCCTGCCCCGTCTCGCCCTTCTGCGAAATCACCTTGCTGAAGTGCTCGACCTTGCCGTTGATCTCGACCTCGACGCGGAACTGCGTCGGGCCCTCGTCGCGCTCGTGGAAGCGGTAGTTGTGGACGAACACGCGGTACCGGCCGGCCGGGGCCGAGCCGCGGATCCACTGCACGTTCTCGACCGGCTTGGTCGACTCGCCGCGCACGTTCATGTCGACGTCGAGCCAGCCGCCGCACTGCGAGCGCTTGTGGGCGTAGTAGATGTGCTCGCCCGACGGCGCGATCACGTGGAGGTCGAGGTCGTTGCGGTTGTCCCAGATCAGCGACGCGCGGATGTCGACGCCCTCGTAGCGCCCGCCGGCCTGGAGCACCCGCTGGCGGATCTCCGCGTCGATGTCGGCGCGGCGCTCGGACATCGACTTCTGCGGGTAGATCAGGAACGTGTGGAACTTGTCCTGCAGCTCGCGGAAGATCGTGCGGCTGTCCACGCCGGTCGCGCCCGGGCGCGCCTCCGGCATGTCGTGGCCGAGCACGCGCCTCACCTGCTCGGCGCTGACCTGCGGATAGAAGCCCTCGTCACCGAGGAAGAAGAAGTAGCCCTTGGCGCCCTGCTCGAGGCACGCGAGCCTGGTGTGGCGGGCGTAGTAGTAGGCCGCGAGCTCGTACGACTCCTGGCCCGAGCCGCCGCCGCCCTCCTCGATCCAGCACTTGCTGAGCGCCTCGTCGAGGCGGTTGTCCGCCTCGAACTGGCCGATCTGGATCGGGGCCTTGTCGCCGGCGGTGGCGTCACCGATCGCGCAGAAGCTGATCGCGGCGCCCGGCACGTAGCCCTTGAGCTCGATCTGGCCGATGAACAGCGGCAGCTTGGCGTAGATGATGCGGGTGTCGTCGCCGCGCGAGCGGGTGACGTCCATCGCCACCACGATCGGGGTCGGGTTCATGCACTCGCGCACCCGGCCGGACGCGTCGAGTAGCGGGTGCACCCCTCGCGGGCCGTGCGGGCTCGCCTCGCCGCGGTAGGTGAACACGTCGCCGCCGCGCGAACGCGACTCCCTGGCCACTTCGCCGTCGTAACTTCCGCCGCCCATGCTCGCTCCGGGCGCGCGGAGGATGGTCTTCGGGACAGGTCAGCCCCGGGCCGCGCGCCGGGCTGCACGGTAGCGCGGGCGGCCCTGCCGCTCAACGGGCGCGAACGCGCTCAGCGATCGCCGAGCTCGGCCAACTTGCCGGTCAGGCGGTTCACGTCGTGCATGCGGGCCATGCCCTCGCCGCCCGAGGTCGCGTACGAGGCGTGCCGGGCGAAGTCGCCGTAGGCGAGGCGGTAGAGGCCGAGCGCGCCGGCGGCGTCGCCGTGGAGGCGCGCGCGATCGCCGAGGAGCTCGGCCGCCGCGGCGCGGCGCAGCAGGTGGACCTCGTCGCAGGTCTCGATCGCGCGCAGGGCCGCGACGGCCGCCGCGAACTCGCGCTCCCCCGCGAGCCGCTCGACCTCGGCCAGCGCCGAGGCCTCCGGGTCGGGCTCCTCGCGCGCCAGCAGCTCGTCGTGGAGCTCGAGCCAGATCCGCCGGACGTCCTCGGCCACCCGCCGCAGCGCGTCGTACCGCTCGCCGGTGAAGGCGGTCGCCAGCAGCTCGATCGCCAGCGCCGGCGACTGGTCGGCCCACCGGGGCTGCAGGGCATGCTCTGAAAGACATGTCTCTGCGGCCATCAGCCCCATGCGGCCGACGGTGAGCAGCTGGTCGGCGGGATCCTCGGCGACCCGGGCGAGCTCGCCGCGGACGTCGGCCAGCACGGCGGCGATCGGCCGGGCGGGGCGCGTCTGGCGGTCCGTGGTCATGCGCCGGGTCTCCTCGTCGGCGTGGAGGAAGAAGCGGCCGCGGTGCAGCAGCGCGTTGCCGCAGCGCACCACCCCGCCGGTCGCGTCCTGGGCCAGGTCGCCGGCGCCCAGCTCGACGGCGCGGCGGAAGTGGCCGAGCGCGCGGCGGAGGTGCCCGCGGCGCTCGTGGAGCTCGCCGAGGCGGTGGTGGGCCTCGGCCGGGCGGAAGCAGCCGATCCGCAGGGCCTGGCGGAGCGCCGACTCGGCCGCGGCGTGCTCCGCGAGCGCGAGGCAGATCCGGCCGCGGTTGAGGTAGGCGTCGCCGTACCAGCCGCGGAAGCGCAGCGCCTGCTGCAGGTCGTCGAGGCCGCCGCGGGGCTCGCCGCCCTTGACCCCCCGCAGCCAGCCGCGCAGGTTCCACGCCTCGGCCCAGTCGGGCCGCCGCTCCAGCGCGGCGTCGACCGGCGCGAGCGCCTCGGCGACTTGACCGAGCGCCACGCAGGCGTCGGCGAAGTTGTAGAGCGGGCGGGTGTCGTCGGGCGCCGCGGCGATGGCGTCGCGCAGCAGGTCGAGGCCCTGTCCCATCGCACCTGGCCGATCGCGCAGGCGCGTGGTCAGCAGCCAGCCGGCGTAGTTGAGCGCGGCGGGGTGGCGCGGGTCGAGCTTCAGCGCGGCCTCGAACGCGGCCAGGGCCCCCTCGTGGTCGCCGCGCTGGTCGCGGCGCTCGCCCTCGGCGCAGGCCTCGTCTGCTGTCTTGAAGGACATGTCTGTAAGCTCAGGAGAACGGCAGCGCCGACACGCCGATCACCAGCGGGTGGGCGGCGACGATCGCGGCGGCGACCAGGAGGGCCACGCCGGCGCGCCACAGGCCGATCTCGCCGGCGACGAACTGGTTGCGGCCGGCGGCGATGGCCGCGAACGGGACGATCGAGGTGACGGCGGCGTAGCGCTGCCAGCCGACCGGGTCCCGGCGGGCGCGCTTGCGGTCGATGCTGAACATGCCGCACAGGGCCGGCACGGCGATCGCGGCGAACAGCACCAGCGAGGCGGCGTCGCCGTTGGCGACCGCGTGCGCCGCGGCCCACAGCACGAAGCCCCACAGCAGCGGGTGCCGGGTGACGCGCAACATCCCGCGGGCCGGCGTCGGCGCTTGCAGCACGCGCTCCATGCCGACCGAGGTCGGGTTCGGCGTCGTCAGCGAGCCGACGATCAGCAGCAGCGCGACCGGCATGACGACGAGCGGCGTCCACAGCGCCGCGTGGCTCGGCACCCACAGGTCGACGTTGACGCCGGGGGCGGCGGCGCTGCGGTAGGCCATCACGAGCGCGACCAGGCCGGCCAGCGACAGCAGCGAGAAGATGCCCTGAAAGCCAGGTTCACGGACCCTGGCGACGATCACCCGCCGCAGCGGCGAACCGGCGACCACGAGGTGGAGCAGGATCCACGCCGCGGCGGTGACGATCAGCGCGGTCAGCTCCGGCGTCATGCCGGTGACTGTCGCACGGGCCGACGGGGCCTAGAAGAGCTTCCAGCCCTTCTTGGCGGGGGCTGCCGGCGTCGCGGGCGCGGCGGGCTTGGGCGCTTCGGGGGCATTGGCGGTTGGCGTGGCCGGCGGGCTCACGCGCGGGCTCGAGCCTCCGGGCGGCTTGCTGGGTCCACCGTGCTTGGCGAGCAGCGCCCGCGTGCGCGCGAGCAGCGGCTGCCCGCGCGACGGATCGACCATGGCGACGAACGACGCGTAGCCGTGCACGGCCGCCAGCACGTCGCCGCCGTTGCCCCAGCGCTTGCCCGCGGGGCCGTCCTTCTCGATCTGGAACAGCGTCGCCCGGAACTTGCGCAGCTCGTCGCGCGGCACGCTCGGCTTGTCGTTGACGACGACGCCGGTGACCTCTTGCCGGCGACCGCGACGCATCACCCGCGTCTTCTCGGGGTGCACGACGAAGCCCTCGTGCGCGACGATGTCGGCGACGCCGCGCAGCAGCTTGCCGACGCGCTTGCTCTCGGCCGCCTCGCCGCGGCCGCTGAACGTGAGGTCGTCGGCGTAGCGGGTGTAGACGAAGCCGAGCGCCTGGGCGAGGCCGTGGAGGCGGCGGTCGAGGCGGCGGCACAGCAGGTTGGTGATCGCCGGGCTGCACGGCGAGCCCTGCGGCAACACGCGCTGGCCCCTGGCGACGAACCAGGTGGTGCCGTCGAGGGCGACCTCGTCGACGTCGGGCTCGGTGCACACCAGCGCGAGCGCGGTGGCGACCGACTCGCTGTAGCCGAGGTGGCGCAGCGCGCCCTTGACCCGCGGGAACGAGACGGTGGGGAAGAAGTCCTTGAGGTCGAAGTTGACGACCACGTCGGCGCCGACGTGGGGCCTGGCGTTGGTGACGATCGAGCGGCCGGCGACGAAGCCGTGGGCGGCCGGTTCGAAGGTCAGCTTGTCGAAGATGTGCTCGAGCGCCCAGGCCTGGGCCCGCTTGAGCCGGGGCATCGGCGCGGAGATCAGGCGATGGCCGCCTGCCTTTTTGGGCAGGAGGAAGCGGCGGTAGTGCGAGACGCGCGAGACCTTGCGGTTGTAGGCGAGGAAGCGCAGCGCCTTGACCTCGATGCCCATCGCCTTCGCCAGCTCCTCGGCGCTGGAGATCGCGGGCACGCCCTGGGCTTTGATCCGCTCGGCGTCGGATGTCTTGTGGGACATGCCCCCGGAGACATCTTCACCGAGGTACACGATCTCGCCGGCCTTGCGGGCGGCCCACTTCTGGGCCCGCTCCTGGCGCTCGCGCTCGCGGCGGGCCTTGGTCTCTTTCTGCTTGCGCCGCGACTCGGCCAGCCGCTGCTTGCGCTGCTCGGCGATCAGCGCCTTCTCGTTGTAGAGCTTGCGCCCCTTCTCGCGCAGCTCCGCGAGCTGCCGCTCGAGCTCGCCGCGGCGCCGGATCTCCTCGGCCGGGTCGTGCGGGACGGTGCCCTGCGCCGGCCAGAAGCCGAGGCGGATCATCTCCTCGAGGATGACCTCTTCCTTCGAGGTGCTGCGGATCCGCTCGTACAGCGCTTCGCGGGATGTCGGTTGGCCGGCCATTGTTCGAGGCGGGGGGTCAGCGAGTCAGCGACTCGAGTCGCGTAAAGGGAGCGTGCGCGGAATAGGGTGTCATGACAACGGCGAAGACCCGCTACGAAGGCTCAAAGGACTGGACCGCTCAACTCAAGCGGCCCCGGGTAGCTGTCGCTCAGTCGCTTCATGGAAGTCCCACCGGAATAGCGACAGCTACCCGATGGGCCGCACAGTCAAGAGCGGGCCAGTGAAGCGTGAACGAGCATGTCGCAAGGACGGCGATCCGCCGCCCGGGTTGCTAGGCTCGGCCTTCGCCGTTGTCATGACGAAACTAGATGGGTGGTGCGCCTCGCGGAGTGAATGATCGGAGTGCGAATGGGGGGTCGAGCGACTCAGAGGCTCCCGCCGTGGGCGCGGCGGTGCTGGATCCGCAGGGCCAGTATATGCTCACACGGCCCCTTGTACAGTTTATTTTGCTGGTAGAAGTTGCACGTGCACGACGCGGAGCTGAGCCGCTCGTCGCGGTCGACAACGAGCTCGGCCTCGTAGTTGTGCGATCCAGACCCGGAGGGTCGTGAAGCCAGGTCGTCGCGGACGCGTCCGCGCAGCACCAGGCCGCCCTCGCCCGACGGCACCGCCTGGCGCACCGTGGCCATGTTCTGCTGGACCAGCGTCTGCGCCGAGGCCTCGCGCTCGTTGGCGAACCGCAGCTTGTCCATCGGCAGCGGGTCGCGGCTGAGCTCGCGGACGCGGTAGACCTGCTTGTCGAGGTCGTAGATGGCCCGGCCGGCCTGCGTGTACGCGGCCAGGGCCCCGTAGACCGCGGCGGTGTCGAGCTCGAGCTCGCGCGCGAGCGCCTCGGGCTTGTAGAACCAGTGCTTCTTGAGGCCGTCGAACACGCGCCGCTTGGTGAACTCGTCGACGGTGGCGCGCGGGGCCATGAGGTCGAAGTTGCCGGCGGTCGACCAGTCGTTGGCGGTCCATCCGGACAGGCCGAGGGTGAAGTTCATGTCGCCGAGGTCGGCGATATAGAACGACGGCAGGCCGGTGCCGAGCAGGTGGACGGTGAACTTGTTGGCCAGCTGGATGAGCCGCTCGAGGATGAGGATCCGTCGCCGGCCCCACACGCGGACCTCGTGCTCCTTGTCGCCGCGGTAGATCGAGCGCGGGAACACGATCTCGCGGTTCCACGGCTCGAACACGACCTTGACCGGGTGGCCGGGCTTGAGCTTGTACCGCAGGCTGCGCGGGCCGACCTTCTCCTTGTGGCGGCGGAGCACGAAGCACAGGTTGTGCACGTCCATCGGGTGGAGGTCGAACGAGATCGTCGGCAGCGTCATCGCCGCGCTGACCTGCAGGAACCCGCGCACCCACGAGTCCGGCAGGTCGATCTTCAGCTCCTTGAAGTCGTCCTCGGCGGTGGTCTGCACGCCGAAGCCCGACGGGTCGACGGTGAACATCGTCTGCTTGTAGCGGCGGATCTTCTGGAACTCGTCGTAGAGCGCCGCGGAGTAGTCGATGTTGGTGGTGCCGCAGGCGAACTCCTTGACCTGGCTGAACACCTCGTAGCGGGCGCCCAGCCGGCCGTAGGTCGACTCGTCCTGCGAGAAGCACTCGAAGAACACCTCGTCGGGGTGGACGGTGATCACCGGGTCGAGCACGAACCAGGCGTCGCGGTCCTTCTGGTACAGGTAGTCGAAGTAGCGCCGCTTGGCGCTGTTATAGCCCTGCATGCGCTGCGAGCTGGTGCGGTACAGCCCGTCGAGCTCGGCCTGCATGCGCTTGATGTCGGCGGCGTTGCGCGAGCGCTGCAGCGCGACCTGCTGCCAGTTGACCTGCTCCTGCTTGGCCAGCCAGGCCATGTACTCGGTGCGGTCCTTGGGCTTGAAGCGCAGGTCGCTGACGACCACGTCGTGCAGCGCCGAGATGGCCTCGCGGAACTCGAGGCACTTGCCGAGCTCGCCGACGAAGTAAGTCGGCTCGCGCCGGGTGTCGGGCGAGAACGACATGCTCGTCGCGCGCGCCGACGAGTCCACGGCGGTGCTGCCGTGATAGCGGTACTCAAACTCCACGCTGCACCTGTCCCTTCGTCCGCACCGGCGGCTGGCGGATCTCGATCGGCATCGGCACGTCGCCGAAGCGCTCGCGCACCCCGACCATGGCGACGATGCTGGCCGCCCGGTCGCCGATCGCCATCGTCAGGCTCTGTCGCGTCATCAGCTCGGCGACCAGCTGGGCCGCCTCGGGGCTCTTCAGCGCCTCGGCGGTGAGGAAGCGGAACACCCGCGCCTTGGCCACCCGGCCGCGGTTGACCCGCGACAGCACGCCGAGGAAGTACGGCGTCAGCTCGCGCAGCCGCTCGATCGAGCCGGCCGCGTACTGCTCGAGGTAGTTGGTGGCGAACAGCTGCACGTCGGCCGAGGGGTGCTCGCTGAGGCGGCGCAGGTAGTCGAGCCCGTGCTCCTCGCGGAAGCAGCGGGTGATCATCTCGCGGCCGAACGCCTGCACGTCGGCGCGCACCGAGTCGGCGATGGCGACCAGGACGTCGGGCGGGTAGTCGGCCGGCTGCAGGCTCTCGCGGAAGAACCCGAAGGCGAACGCGCGCGAGTCGTCCCACTTGGCGTCGAGCAGCTTGATCGCGACCGGCAGCTCGCGGCGGACGCGGTCGACGTTGCGCTCGAAGAAGCGCCACGCGGCGTGGCGCACGGCCAGGATCTCGTGGCTGCCGAGGCGCGCGACCTCGCCGACGTCGAGGCTGTCGGGGTCGACGTTGCGCGCCAGCAGCAGGCCGCCGAGCTCCTGCGCCGCCGGGGCCTTGGCCCGCAGGAGGCGCATGACGAGGTCCTTGTCGACGCTGCCGAGCGCGGCGTCGAGGTCGGTCTTGAGCAGGCGCAGCACGAAGCTGTGCACGCCCTCGTGGGCCTCCTTGACCAGCAGCGCGCCGATCAGCGGGCCGACGATCGCGGCGGCGAAGGCCGGGTCGCGGCCGGCGAGGCGCTGCACCACCGGGCGGATGGCGTCGCGCTGGTCGACGTGCGCCGAGGTCAGGAAGGCGAGCATGAGGCCGCCGCGCTGGACCAGGACGCTGTCGGGCAGCTCGCCGAACAGGCGGATGCCGAGGCTGCGCACCGCGGCGTGCTTGCTCTCGACCGCGAGCGCGGCGATGAGCTGCTCCGGCAGGTCCTCGGGCCGCGTGTCGTGGTTGAGGAGGATGTTGGCGGCGAGCGTCTGGGCGCCGAGCAGCGGGTGGGCGACGAGGTCGACGACGACGCCGAGGCCGACGCTGCGCAGCGGCCGGGCGAAGGCCCGCATCAAGGTCTCGCCGACGTCGCCCGCGATCGCGGCGGCCTCGGGGGTGTCGGGCAGCGCGAGCACGCCGGCGACGACGCGGGCGATCAGCGTCGAGGCGGCCGCCGCGGGCAGCGGCACGCCCTGCAGCAGCACGCGGGCGTAGGCGCGGGTGTCCTCGTGGCGCGAGAACAACAGCGCGACCAGCAGGTCGTGGGCGCCGGCGAAGCGGTTGCGGTCGGCGTCGATCCACCCGTGCGCCAGCTTGCGCGCGGCCGGGACGGCGCAATTGGCGACGGCGGCGATCAGCGCGAGGTCGGGGTCGTCGGGGTTGTAGCGCGCCCTGGCCAGCTCGAAGCCGAGCTGCGCGGTGACCTCGAACGGGCGCTCGAGCAGCATGACGATGCCGTCGACGTCGAGCTCGGCGAGGAAGGTCTTGTTGTCGCGGATCGCCTTGACCGCGAACTCGTGCACGAGCGTACATGCACTTTCGGACAGGAGGTGCATGAGGCCGAGCGGCACCTGGTCCCAGACCTTCGGGAACGACTCCTCGCGGTGGGCCGGGGCCGGGTCGCCGGGCTTGTAGTTGCTGCGGCAGCGCCAGGTCGCGCCGCGCACCCGCGGCTCGTAGCGCGGGCTGTTGCCGCCGTACAGGATCGCGTTGAAGGCGTGGTAGGCGGCGAAGCGGTCCCAGCGGGTGACCTTGTTCTTGCGCGTGCTGTAGCTGTAGCGCGTGGCCTGCCGGATCTCCTGGCCGTCGGCGTCGGTGAACGGCAAGAGCACCCCGACCGCCAGCTTGACGTAGCCGAGCGCATCGCCGGCCTCGGCCAGGCGCCGCAGGCTGCGGAAGGTCCGGCGCCGCAGGTAATCGCGGGTGTTGCTCGAGTAGGCCAGGCGCGAGTCGGTGCGCTTCAGCTCCTTGGCGACGTCGGTCCAGCGGCCGCCGAGGTACATGTTGCGGCGCGAGCCGAAGGTGGCCGGGGTCTTCTCGATGCGGTGGGCGATGAGGCCGAACACCTCGGCGTCGCCGCGGACCTCGGCCATCTTGAACACGTGGCGGACGTGGCGGAACGAGCCGACCTGCAGCGGAATCGTGCGCAGGCCGGCGAGCAGGCCCGGGCGCACGGTGTCGTCGTCGATGCGGTAGACGTCCTCGAGCGTGGCCGCGTCGCCGGCCGCGAGCCCGGCCAGGAACACGGCCGTGAAGGCGTCGGGATCACCTTTTCCAGCGAACTCGCGCAAGGTCGGCGGCAGGGCGGCGCGCGCCCTCGCGGCCACGGCCTCGCGCAGCTCGTCGCTCCAGCCGCGCAGCATCTCGAGCGTCATGCGCATCACGAGGTCGCTCTTCTGCGCCCGCGGGATGAACAGCTTCAGCGCCTCGTCGAGGCTACTGGCCTGAAGGCCAGGTTCGTTGCGGGCCCGCGCCAGCGCGGCGAAGGTGTCGCCGTCGCCGCAGCGGGCCAGCGCCCAGGCGATGCAGTAGTCGAGCAGCTGGTCGCCCGAGCCGATCAGGCGGATGAGGTGCGGCACGGCCTCGCGCAGGCGGTACTCGCCGGCGCGCCAGGCCACCCGCGCCGGGCTCCACGGCTTGCGGCTGGCGGGCGCGCCCTGGAGGCGGGCGAGGATCGCCTCGGCCGGGCTGGTGACGCTCGAGCTGGCCTTTCGGGCAGGCGCCGCGGGCGCCGCCTCGCTCGCGGCGCCGCCGAGGGTCCGCCCCACCGCCGCCGCCTCGGCCGACTCGGTGTAGCCCTTGCGCTTCTTCTCGTCGACCAGCTTGGCGAACACCGAGCGCGCGGTGTTCTCGCTGACCGGCGCATCGGTCTTGGTGCCGTCCTTCAGCGGCGCGCCGCGCCGACCGAACTGGAAGTTGACGACGAACTTGCCCTTGCTCACCTCGCACAGGTCGACGATGTAGACCTTGTCGGAGGAGCCTTCGCGCAGGCCGAGGGAGACGCGACGGATCAACTTCACGGCACTCCCGCTATAGCCCTGACCGGCTTGCACCTGCAAGCAGGTGCGCACGCCGGACGAGATCACGCGGGCTCCCACACGCGCGCAGCCGCCCTCCCGCGCGGGCCCGTCGGGAGACGGCCGGGAGCCTCGGGAGGCCCGCTGCGCCGCTTCGCAGCCCGATCCGCGCCTGACCTTCCATACTCCTGGTTTCTCGCCCGCCACACCCCGCCGGGCCTGATACAGTCGGACGCGATGTCGCGCTCCCACCTCGCGTCCGTCGTCGCGCTCGCCCTCCTGCCCGCGTGCGCCGACGACCCGGCGAGCGGGACCGAAGCGCTGCCGTCGTCGACGAGCAGCACCGGCGAAGCCTCGACGTCGACCGGGACCGAGGCGCCGACGACGACCTCGACGTCGTCCGCGACCACCGGCGACGAGACGCCCGCGCTCGAGTACGCCCGGGGGATCCGCCTGACCCGCGCGACCGTCAATCAAGGTGTTCAGGTGGAGATCGTGCGCGACGGGGTCGAGGTGCCGAGCGCCGAGCTCGGGGCCCGCCTGCTCGCCGGGCGCAAGGCGGTGATGCGCGCCGACTGGCTGCTCCACGCCGACTTCACGCCGCGCGAGATCGTCGGCCGCCTGACCTTGTGGACAGCCGACGGCGAGACCCGCGTCGACGAGTTCAAGGTGATGGTCAGCGGGCCGAGCAACGACGGCGACCTGTTCACCACCTTCTCGTGGGAGCTGCCGGCGGCGCTGGTCGGGCCGGGCCTGCAGTACCGCATCGAGGCGCTCGAGCCCGACCCGATGCTGGCCGCCGGCGAGGTCAGCGATCCGCCGCCGCTCCTGCCGCTGGCCGGCCGGGGCACGCTCGCGGTCGAGGACGCGTCGATGGAGATCAAGGTCGAGCTGGTGCCGATCCGGCACGTGTTCGGCGGCATGACCTGCACGCCGACGATCACCGACGCCGACGTCGAGGCGATGAAGGTGTGGCTCGAGCAGCACAACCCGATCGAGCGCGCGGTGCTGACGGTCCGCGAGCCGTGGGAGTACACGGCGTCGATCGGGAGCGAACCGAACGGCTTCGTGCCGATCCTGGTCGCGCTGCAGGAGCAGCGGGCCGCGGACAAGCCGGCCGACAACCTCTACTACTACGGCCTCATCGACAGCTGCGACGGCTACCCGGCCGGGCTGCTCGGCCAGGCCGCGGGCATCCCCGACCAGCCGACGCCGGGCTACGCGTACCAGCGGCTGGCGGTCGGTCGCTGGCAATCGTCAGGGGTCGGCGCCCGCGACACGTTCGTGCACGAGATCGGCCACACGCAGGGCCTCTATCACATCCGCTGCAGCGGCGGCGAGGCCGGAGCCGACCTCGACTACCCCTACCCCAACGGCCGGATCGGCCGCTGGGGCTACGGGATCCACGACACCGTGATGCGCTCGCCGACCAGCTTCCGCGACTACATGAGCTACTGCGCGCAGTCGTGGGTGTCCGACTTCGGCTGGGAGAAGACCTTTGACAACATCCGCGAGCTGACGTCGTGGGACGCGGGCGGCGCCCCGCACGACCCCGCGGCGCGGCCGATCGTGGTCGGCACGCTGATGCAGGACGGCAAGGCGCGCTGGTACACCACGGTCGGCGCGGTGCCGCTGCGCGGGCGCGCGGACGGCACGTTCGTCGAGTTCGCGGTCGACGGCGAGACGGTGCGCGAGCCCGCGGCCGCGCTGCCGATCCCCGACAGCGACGCGACGATGGTGGTCGCCGCGCTGCCGCCGGGGGCGCTCGCGGGCCTGTCCTTCACGGCAGGCGGCCAGCTGCGCGCCCACGCGGCGGCGGCTCAGGTCGTGCGGCTGCACTGAGCCGTGCCTTAAGGACATGCCCGAAGGAGCGTGGTCGATGGGACATGACCGGCAGGGCATGTCCCTGCGTGCAGGCGCTCACGGCCGGAACAGGCCGACCCAGCTCTGCTGCTCGCCGGCGTTGACGAGCGTCCCGCCGACGTAGGCGGTCGCGTCGGCGCCGACGGCCGCGTCGTAGGCGACGACGTCGGGCGGCAGCAGGTCGGGGCTGGGGGCGCGGTGGCGGACCTGGCAGCGGGCCGCGCCGTCGTTGCCGAGGCGCGCGAGCCAGGCCTCGCGCCACTCGAGCTGGCCCTGCTTGTCCTTGACGCGGAAGCCGCCGGCGAGCACGACCTCGCCGTCGGGGTCGAACCCGGCGCCGTCGAGCGTCCACTGGTCGCCGTCGACGGCGAAGTCGGCGAGGGCGCGCTCCCACAGCACGGCCTTGTCGGCGCCGAGCTTGTAGACCCAGAAGTTGGGCACCGCGCCCGACAGGCGCACGGCGGTGTAGAGCGCGTCGCCGGCGGCGTCGACCGCGACCCATCCGGGGCCGTGGCTGTGCACGCTGCCGTCGGCCAGCGGCGAGAACACCCACTCGGCCGGGCCGCCGCCCTCGGGGAACTTGAGCAGCACGGCCTCGCCGATGTTGTAGTCGACGTACTCGCGCGCGCCGACGTAGACCGAACCGTCGGCGGCGACGGCGAGGCGGCCGGCGTCGTCGTTGGAGAACATGCCGTTGCCGGCGCCGCTCCAGCCGGCGGTCCAGACCTCGGCCCCGTCGTCCGCGGCCAGCTTGCGGACCCACACGTCGCCGCCGAGCGGATCGTCGGTGACGTCGCCGGCGACCACCACGTCGCCGTCGGGCGCGAGCGCGATCCCGCTGGCCCGGTCGTCGCTCATCGGCTCGGCGCCGTCGTGGTCGATGGTCCAGAGGACATGTCCGTCGGAACCTGCGAGCTTGACCACCCTGACGTCGTCCCCGTCGGCGCCCTTGACGGTCGCGGCGACGTAGACGTCGCCGGCCTCGTCGACCACCCCGCCGACCGGGGTGAGGCGCGCGTCGGCGGGCGCGAGCAAGATGTCCCACGCGGCCTGGGCGTCGGGGCCGTAGTAGATCACCCGCGTGCGCGCGAGGCCGATCGTCTGCATGCCCTCCTCGTCGCTGATGATCTCGCGCTGGCGCGCGATCGCGGCGAAGCTGCCGTCGAAGGCGGGCGCGACCGCGACCACCCACAGCTCCGACTCGGCCGAGGGCGACAGCGCGACGACCTCACCGGCGAGGCCGCACGGCACCAGGCAATCGCTGGCGCAGCCGTCGTCCTCGACGGCGTTGCCGTCGTCGCACTCCTCGCCGCTCTCGCGGTAGCCGTTGCCGCACACCGGCGCCGGCGGGTCGAAGCCGGGCTCGCCGCTGCTGCTCTCGTCGCCGGTGGTGGTCGGCACGACGGTGGTGCCGGTGCTCGAGCTCGAGCTCGTGCCGGGCTCGCCGGTGCTCGTGGCCGCGGCGCTGCCGTCGTCGGTCGCGGTGCTCGCGGCCGGGTCGTTGCACGCGCAGAACAGCGCGAGGAGGGCGACGGAGCGGATCGCGGGCGAGCCGTGCATCGGCGCCAGGATGCCGCACCGACGCGCTCCGGCGCAACCCGAGGCGCCGCGCGGCGCGAAGTCGAGTGGCGCGACCCGGCGCGTGGTGCGTCGCATGCTCGCCGGTTATCGTCGACGCGAAAGGAGGGTCCGATGAAGACGAAGTCGAAGGTGAAGGCGGGCGGCCTGAACGTCAGCGGGCTGTGACCGCGGGCGCGCCATGGCGGCGCGCCGGGGGGCCCGGCGAGTCGACTCGACCGGGCCCTTCGCGCTCGCTCGCCGCCGCGGTCACGAGCACTCGTCCTTGTCGCACGGCTCGGGCGGCGGGACGGCGTTGCCGGCCCCGATCGCGCACCAGTCGGGCATGCCGGCCGGGACGCCGAACTCGGTGTAGGGCGACTCGCCGGGCGCCAGCCAGTACGGGTGGTCGAGGAAGAAGTCCCACAGCGGCGCGAAGGTGGTCTCGCCCGGCTCGACCGGGAACGGCGGCGTCGAGTGGTTGCAGTTGTGGATGCACTCGAGCACGAAGTGACCGCCGGCCTCGAGGTTCATCTCGAGGTCCTTCGAGGTCTGCTCGAAGTCGATGACGATGCAGAAGTCGTTCGGCCCGCCCCACAGCACCATCGCCGGCATCTTGTGCGCGGGCGCGGTCCACGGCTTGATCGTGCCGCCGCCTGTCCCTCCGGACAGGGACATGAACGACGACAGCACGTCGCCGCGACCGCCGGCGAGCTGGCTGGTGAACAGCGCGCCGGCGCTGACGCCGGTCGAGGCGACGCAGTCCTTGTTGACGTTGAACTGCTCGGCGACGCACGACAGCATGTCGTCGAAGAACCGGAACTCGGCCTGCAGATCGGCGTCGCTGTCGATCGCGCTGAACGGCCACTTGAACAGCAGACCCTCGCGCGCCTCGGGGATGACGGCGATGAAGCGCTTCTGATTGACCGCGTTCTGCACGTCGCCGCGCTCGTAGAAGTCCTGGGCCTCGCCGCCGAGCCAGTGCCACAGGAAGATCACCGGCAGGCGCTCGTCGGGCCCGGCGTCCTCGGGGGCGATGACGAGGAACAGGCGCTCGACGGTGCTGTTGCCGAGCTGCTGCGGCAGCACGTTGAACGCCTGACCGTCCATGTAGCCGATCTCGAGCGCGGGGCAGGTGCCGCCGTACGCGGGGATGTCCGGCGCCAGCGTGGCGCCCTCGGGCGGGTCGTCGTGACAGCGCAGGAATTCCTCGCCGCCGCCCATGTCGGCCTTGGCCCCGGTCGTCGTCCCGGTCGTGCCGGTGGTCGGCGCGCCGGTGCTGGTCTCGCTGCCGCTCATACCGCCGCTCGTGTCCTGCGTCGGCTGCGAGGTCGGCGCAGAGGGCGACGTCGACTCCGAGGAGCCCGCGGTCGTCGACTCGCCGCTGCTGCCGAGAGTCTCGGGCCCGCTGTCGCCCACGAGGTCGTCACCGCACGCCAGGGCTGCGAGGAGAGGAAGACAGAGGAGGCCACGATGCATGCTGCGCGACAGCAAAGCACAGATCGCCGATCGATATCGATAGGTCCGCAGGAGAAGGGCCGCCCCGATGACGGCGAGCGGACAATGCAGCGAGCCCCGGTGCGAGCATTGGCTCGACCGGGGCCCGGGCACCCGTGAAGGGTCACGCGTTCGCTGACCGTCAGAACCGGAGGCGGAGCTCGAACTGCGCGCCGATCGGCTGCTGGAACACGGTCTGAACCAGGAAGTTGCCCTGCGGCGGGAGGACGCCGCGCTGGAAGAAGCTGGTCGGCGCGTTCGGGCTCTGGACCTTGGCGTGCTTGAGGTCGTCGAGGTCACCGCCGGCGATGGCGCGGCCCTGCGAGTACGAGTAGGTCTCGTCGACGCGGAGGACGGCCTTGTTGTTGGTGATGTTGACGAGGCGCGCCGAGACCTCGAGCTCGACCTCGCCGGGCAGCGGGTAGGCGTAGCTGATGCCGACGTTGGCGAAGTAGTTCGGCTCGAGCCGGCCGCCGGCGCCGCGCGGGATGGCGTAGACCAGGAACTGGCTGGGGTAGCGGTTGTTGTCGGCGAACACGCTGATCGGCGTGCCCGACTGGTAGCGGAAGTTGAGGCCCAGGGTCAGGCGGCCGGCCTTCTTGAGGTCGAACGAGTAGTAGCCGTCGAACTTGATCTGGTGCGGCCGGTTGTCCCACAGCGGGCCGTAGCTGTTACGGACCAGCTCCGGGATGTCGTAGGTGGTCGTGGTGCCGAGGTCGATGGCGCCGGTGTTGCGGTTGACGAAGCCGTCGTAGTTGCCGATCAGGCGGCTGTAGATGTAGCTGGCCTGGATCGTCCAGTTCTTGGCGAAGCGCTTGGTGATGTTGAACACCCACGCGTCGTAGTTGCGGACCGGCTTGTTGAACAGCGTGCCGACCTTGGTGTACGCGTCGGCGAGGAAGGTGCAGCGGTTGAGCTCGCGGGCGAACACGTCGCGCTGCGGGTCGTCGTCGGCCGCCGCGTCGAACTTGTTCTGCAGCTCGGTACACGCGGCCTGCTGACGGGCGATGTCGGCCTGCGAGACCGACTCGCCGGGGTTGGCGATGATGAAGTTGAGGCCGCCGTTGGTCGACACGTCCTCGACCGCGCGGCCGAGGCTCTCGTGCTGCCACTTGACGCCGACGAGCAGGTCTTCGACGACCTCCTGCTCGTAGCCGACGACGAACTTCTGCGTGTACATGCCGCGCAGCTTCGGCACGACCGAGCCCGCGGTGAGGCCGGTGGTCGACTGGTTGAAGTCGGTGCACCACTCGGTCGGGGCGCCGTTGATCGACCGCTCGCGCGCCTCGCCGCCGATGAGCACGGGCGTCGAGCAGTCGGACGCGCGATAGGTGCGCTGGACGTTGACGAGGCCGCCGAAGGCGCGGTTGTTCAACACGACCGGCAGCTGCTGGTAGAACCAGCCGTACGAGGCGTACAGGCGGCTCTTGCCCTCGTCGGTCCAGTCGTACACGAGGCTGACGCGCGGCGCGACGTTGTCGTTGATGAAGATGTTGCGCTTGCCGAACACGTCCTTCATGTCCTGCATCTCCCAACGCACGCCGGCGTTGAGGTACAGGTTCGACAAGATGGACCACTTGTCCTGGACGAACAGCGCGTAGTTCTGGGTGGTCAGCGTCGAGTTGTAGGCCGAGACGCGGACGCCGGCGCCGATCGGGCTGGCGATCGCGCGCAGGTCCTCCTGCTCGTAGCGGACGCGGCCGAAGCCGAGGGTGCGGCGGCTGTCCGGGTTGTCGGCGTCGACGATGACGATGCGGTTGTTGTTGACCCGGTTCGGGCTGACCTCGCCGCCGAGCAAGTAGTTGTTCATCGCGGGGTCGTAGCAGTACTCGCCGCCGCCGACGGTCCCCACGGGACAGTTCTGGTAGAAGTCGCCGTCGTTCTGGCCCGAGTACGCGGTGCTCTGCTTGAGGCGCACGCTGTCGATCTCGGTGCCGTACTTGAGCTGGTGCGCGCCGGCCCGCTTGCCGCTGAGGAAGTGCGTCAGCGCCAGCTGGCCGCCGACGCGGTCGGCCACGCGCTGCGAGTAGGAGCCGATGCCGCCCGACAGCCACACGCGCGTCGGACAGGTGAGGCCCGGCAGGTTGGCGTTGTTACACGCCTCGTCGACGCCCTGGACCAGGCGCACCGCGCCGTCGCGGTCGAGCAGGTCGTAGAGGTTGCGGCCCTGGCTGTCGGTCTCCTGCGTCAGCGGGATGTTGCGCTGATTCTCGTTGTCGAGCTTCCACGCCTGCTTGTCGCTGAAGCGCGAGTAGTAGATGCCGGCGTCGATCTCGAGCTTGTCGTTGGCGACGCGGCCCTCGTAGTCGAGGCCGACCTGGGTCTGGTTGCCGAAGTCGCTGCCGAAGCTGTTGTTGACGACGCCCGAGCCGACGCGCGAGGCGCCGCCGATCGTCGCGTTGGGGTTGGTGCCGAACGAGTTGGGCTCGGAGCCCGGCGGCTGGCGGTAGCTGCGGCGCTGGAAGCCCGGGCCGCCGCCGCCCGACAGGCGCAGGCGGTGCTTGGGGTTGATCTGCCAGTCGAGGGCGATCGTCCACCCGAGGTTGAAGCGGCCGGTCTTGAACCGCTGCTCGGCGAACTTCACCGAGTCGATGTAGTTGCCGTTGGCCGCGCAGTCGTTGGTGCCGTTGTCGTACGGACAGTCCTCGTAGCCGCCCGAGCGGTCCTTGTCGCGGCGCTTGTAGAACGACTGGATCAGCGAGTTGTTGGTGCCGCCCGGCGCGACGCCGATGGCGAAGAACAGCTTGTCCTTGATGATCGGACCGGACAGGGTGACGACGCCCTGGCCCTCGTAGTTGTTGATCTCGGCGACGCGCAGCGACTCGTCGGTCGCGCTGATGAAGCGCGGCAGGGCGATGCGCGGGGTCATGCGGAACAGCACCGTGCCGCGCAGCTTGTTGCTGCCGCCGATGCGGCGCGCCTTGACGAGGCCGCCGGTGGCGCCGCCGCTCTCGGCGTCGTACACGCCCTCGACGACCTCGACCTCGTCGATGAACTCCTGGACGATCGTCGCGCCGACGGTGCCGAACGCCGGGCTGGTGGCGTTCTGGCCGTCGACGACGTACTTGCTCTCGGCGCCCGTCGCACCGCCGAGGCGGATGCCGGCGGCGTCGCGGCTGGCGGTCGGCGACATGTCGACCACGGCCGTGAAGTCGCGGCTGGCGCCGCCGACCGGGATGTTGCGCGCCTGGTCCATCTTCACCTTGGTGACCTGGGCGGCGTCGTTGCGCGTCTTGGTCTGGACCTCGATGTCGACGCGGAACTTGAGCTTCGGATCGATCTGGAAGTTGGCCCGCATCTTGGCGCCGGGCAGCACGTCCATCGTCTTGTTGACGTTCGCGTCCTGATACAGGACCTGCACCGTGTACTTGCCCTGCGGCAAGTTGCGGAACGTGTACAGACCGTCCGCGTTGGTCATCACCTCGCGCGCGCCCTGGAGGCACGTACACTGGATGATGACGAGGGCGCCCGAGATCTTCTGGCCGGTGTTCTGGTCGGTGACGACACCGCTGATCGTGACGTCGGAGGCCGCCAGCGCGAGGTTGGGGGCCATCGCCGCGACCGCTGGCGGGATGATGACCAGCGGCAGGGACAGCGAGTACTTGAGCAGAGAGCGGCTTGTCTTCACAGGAGGGTGCTCCTTGCGGTCACGGCGAGCGCCTCGGGCATCGGTCGGATACCAGCGGGGGGTATATCACAACGAAAGCAACACTGAATACGGGAATCTTGCCTTGAGTGGGTCCCCCCCGGGGCCGGACGGCGATCAGACTTCCGGGCCCCCTGCCGCGAAAACCGCCGCGGGCGCGTGGCAACGTGCTGCTGCGACGCGGAAACACAGGCAGAAGACAGGCGAGGACCACGAGGCCGTTACAGGTCGACGAGCTCGACGTCCGCGGGCGCGATCGCCTCGCCGAGGAAGACGGCACCGACCCGCACGAACCGGGCGGGCGCGTCGGTGGCGAGGAAGCGGACGCCCCCGTGCCCTGCCCCGCGGGTCCCCTGGCCGGCGCGCAGCCCGGATCGCAGCAGGCACTCGCGCACGACCTCCGCGGTCGTCTCGGCCGAATCGACCAACCTGACGCGCGGGCCGGTGGCCGCGGCGATCGCCTCGCGCAGGACCGGGAAGTGCGTGCATCCGAGGACCAGGCAATCGAGCGCCGGTCGCTCGGCGACCACGCCCGCGAGGTAACGCCGTGCGACCGCCTCGGCGATCGGCCCGCCGGCCCAGCCCTCCTCGGCGAGCGCGACGAACAGCTGACACGCGACCGACACGACCTCGGCCGCCGGACGGGCGGCCCGGATCGCCCGCTCGTAGGCGCCGCCGCGCACGGTCCCCTCGGTGGCGATGACGGCGATCTGCCCGCTCACGGAGGCGGCGCACGCGGCCGCGGCTCCCGGCTCGATGACCCCGATCACCGGCAACGGCGCGAACACTGTCGCCAGGTGCCCGAGCGCGACCGCGGAGGCGGTGTTGCAGGCGACGACCAGCAGCTTGATCCCGCGGCCCACCAGCACCCGCGCGGCCTGCTCGGCGTATCGCGTGACCGTCTCGCCGCTCTTGGTGCCGTACGGCAGGCGGGCCGTGTCGCCGAGATAGATGAACCCTTCGTCCGGTAACGCGGACCGCAGGGCCCGCAGGACCGTGAGTCCGCCGACACCGGAGTCGAACACGCCGATCGGTAGATCGGCCTGGGCAGCCCCGTTGCCTTGCGCCGCGGTCACACTAGCCTCGAGCGAGGATGTTCTTGGCGATCACCATGCGCTGGACCTGCGAGGTGCCCTCGTAGATCTGCATGAGCTTGGCGTCGCGGTAGATCTTCTCGACCGGGTACTCGCGCGTGTAGCCGTAACCACCGAACACCTGCACGGCGTCGGCGGCGCACTTCACGACGCTGTCGGCGCCGACACACTTGGCGATCGCGCTGGTGTTGGTGCGACGAATGCCCTTGTCGACCTCCCACGCGGCCTTGTTGTAGAGGAGGCGCGTGGTCTCGTAGGCCATCGCCATCTCGGCGATCATAAACTGGATCGCCTGGTGCTCGGCGATCGGCTTGCCGAAGGTCTTGCGCTCCTTGGCGTAGCGCGCCGACTCGTCGAGGCAGCGGCGGATCATGCCGGCGCACTGCGAGCCGATCATCGGTCGCGAGCGGTCGAACACCTCCATGGCGACGTAGAAGCCCTTGCCCGGCTCGCCGAGGATGTCGTCGTCGGTCAGCGGGACGTCGTCGAACATGACGTCGCAGGTCTCGGAGGCGCGCTGGCCGAGCTTCTTCTCCTTCTTGCCGATGCTGATGCCGGGGCGGTCGCGGTCGACGACGAAGGCCGTGATGCCGCGGTGCCCGAGCGCCGGGTCGAGGGTGGCGAAGCCGGTGAAGATGCTGGCGTGGCCGGCGTTGGTGATCCACCGCTTCTGCCCCGAGAGGCGCCAGCCGTTGCCGTCGCGCACGAGGCGGGTCTTCATCGACGCGACGTCGGAGCCGGCCTCGGGCTCGCTGCAGGCGTAGCTGATGAAGATGAACTCCTCGGCGAGCCGGCGCAGGTGCTTCTGCTTCTGCTCCTCGCTGCCGGCGACCAGCAGCGGCAGCGCGCCGAGGTGGTTGCACATCACGCTGGTGGCGATCGCGGCGCAGCCGTAGGCGAGCTCCTCGGAGACGACGCAGCCATCGAGGGTGTGCAGCCCGAGGCCGCCGTAGGCCTCGGGGATCTCGATGTTCATCAGGCCGAGGTCGAACGCGGCCCGGAACACGTCGACGGGGAACTTCTCCGACTCGTCGTACTCGTGCGCGACCGGGATGATCGATTCGCGCGTGAATTTGCGCGCGGTCTGAATGAGGGCGTTCTGCTCGTCGGTATACGTCGGGTCGAACACGGCGCCCCCGCATACCACGGGCGCCAAGGCGACGCCAGCGTCACGGCTGGGCGTCGCGCGGGGCCGGAGGATCGTGAGACGACTCCGACTCCGACCTGGCCCTTCGGGCAGCTGCACGCCGGGCCACGAGATCGCGGTCGGCCGCGCTGCTCGCGGCGGCTCGACCGCCGAGGATGTACCCGATCAGGATCCCGAGGAGGAACACGCCCGGGATGTACAGGAAGTGGCCGAGCGTCACCCTCGCGGCCCTCCGCCGGCCTCCGTCCGCTCGAGCGCCCGGCGCAAGACGTCGACGTCGGCGCGCAGCCGCGCGGACCGGCGCCACAGGAACAGGCCGTAGGCGGCGAACAGCGCCCACAGGATGCCGTAGGCCCAGACGATGTGCTGGTAGTCGCTGGCGGTCTTGGCCGCGGCCTTGTCCTCGAGCGTGGCGAGGATCTCCTTCTCCTCGCGGCTGGTGCCGACCGCGGGCACGTAGTCACCGACTTCGGCCGGCGGGGGCTCGGCGTGGAAGGCGAGGCCGGTGATCAGGACGGGCGGGGCGATCGGTGTCATGCGCGAGAGTCCTCCAGGCGGACGTAGGCCTCGTCGAGCTCGCCGGCGAGGATGAGCTGACGGGCGCGGATGGCGAACAGACCGAAGCTGACCAGCAGCAGCGCGGCGAGCCCGGGCCAGAAGGTGGCCCACATCTCCGGCGGCAGCTTGGCGACCACGCCGGTGGTCGGGTGCGTGGTCTTCCACAGCTTCACCGCGTAGTAGATGAGCGGCACGTTGACGGCACCGAAGATCGCCAGCGCGGCGGCGAGGCGCTCCGACGCGTGCTGACCGAAGTGACGCAGCAGCAAGTAGGCGGCGATCACGAGCCACAGCAGCGCCGTGGTGACCTGGCGGGCGTCGCCGGTCCACGGGGTGCCCCACGTGGCGTGGCCCCAGATCGGGCCGGTGAGCAGCACGCCGAGGCCGCCGAGGAAGCCGATCTCGGCCGCGGCCAGGGCGACGGCGCCGGCCGTGCGCGAGCGCCGGCGCAGCTGCACGTAGGCGGCGATGCCGGAGATCAGGGCCATCAGCATGCACAGCCAGCCCATCGGCACGTGGAAGAAGAAGATCTTGAACGCGGTGCCCATCGTGCGCTCGTTGGGCGTGTGCAGGAAGACCCGCTGGACGCTGTAGACGACCAGCGGCGCGGCGGCCACGAACAGCAAGGGGACCACGAGCTCGGACTTCCGCTTCATGGAGACTCCTGACGGCGCGCGCCAGCCCGCGCGGCCCGTTGTGCCGCCGCGGCCGAGCGCGCCGGCGCCGACCCCACGAGCACCGGCTCGAACAGCAGCGCGCCGACGCCGAGCAGGATGACGTCGAGCGCGGCCATCTGGCCGAGGTAGCTGGGGAGGTTGGGGTTGTTGTCGAGCAGCGCGCGGGTGGTGACCAGCGCGAACATCAGCACCGGCGTGGTGACCGGGTAGAGGATGACGGCCAGCAGCATGTTCTTGCCGCCGCCGCCCGCCAGACCGGCCGCGAACAGGGTGCCGATGGCGACGTAGCCGAGGCAGCCGAGGACGACGAGCGCGGCTGTCTCGAGGGGCATGTCCCAAAAGACCTGTCCTGCGGGGAACATGCTGGCGAGCCCCGGGACCAGCAGGGCGCAGCAGACCAGCAGGACCAGCAGGGTCGAGCCGGCCTTGGCGACGTAGATCGCCAGGCGCTCGACCGGCGCGGCCAGCAGCGCGCGCAGGGTGTCGGCCTCGCGCTCGCGGTCGAACGCGCGCGTCAGCGTGATCGTGCCGACGAACGCGACCGTGAGCCACAACAGCCCGGGCACCGCCGGCAGGGTGTGCTTCTTCTCGAGCGCCGCGAACGACAGGTAGAACATGCCGAGCACGACCAGGGTGAAGAAGGTCGAGGTCAGGACCAGCTCGAGGTCACGCAACTCCTGCCGCAGCTCGCTGCGGAGGAGGAGCAGGCTCTGACGGAGCAGGCGCACCGGCGCCAGGTGTAGCACAGGGTCGGCGGGCGGCGGTACCGGGCCGTCCGCCCGCCTGCGGCCCGCGGACGCGGCCTCAGGCGGCGTGATCGTCGGGGCCGACGGCGTCCAGGACCGCGGCTGCGCGGACGGCGAAGGCGGCCGGGTCGTCGCCCCCGCGCTCGACCTCGCGGACGATCGCGCCGGCCTCGAGCAGCACCAGCCGGTCGCACACGCGCAGCAGCGTGCCCTGGTCGTGCGAGCTGAGGAGGATCGCCGCGCCGCGGTCGCGCTCGGCGAGCAAGGCCCCCGCCAGCTGCGACCGGCCGCGCGCGTCGAGGGCCGTGAACGGCTCGTCGAGGAGGAGCAGCTCGGGGTCGCCGGCGACGGCCCGGGCCAGCGCGACCCGCTGGGCCATGCCGCGCGAGAAGGTCGAGACCGGCCGGTCGAGCGCGTCGACCGGCAGGCCGAGGCCGCGGAGGACGTCGTCGGCTGGCCTCGAGGACAGGCCGGCGGCGCGTCGCAGCTCGGCGAACAGCTCGAGGTTGGCGCGCGCGCTGAGGCCCGGGTACAGCTGCGGCGCGTGGGCGACGAAGGCCAGGCGCGCGCGCAGCTCGAGGTCGACGTCGCCGACCTCGCGCCCGCCGAACCGCCGCTCGCCGCCGTCGGGCTGCAGGAGACCGGCGAGGATCAGGAACAGGGTGGTCTTGCCGGCCCCGTTGGCGCCGACGAGGCCGGTGATGCTGCCGGCGCGCAGCTCGAGGTCGACGCCGCGCAGCACGACCTTGCGGCCGAACCTCTGGGAGACCGATCGCAGGACGATCGGGGTGATCGGCGCCGGGGCGCCGGTCATGCCTTGTCCTGCCAGGCGGCCCCGGGGTCGGCGTGGCGCGGACGCGCCTCGAGGGCGTCGAGCTGGCAGAACACCTGGTCGAGCGCGACGACGATCGGCTCGCGCTCGGCCGGCCCCGCCGCCTCGAGCTGGCGCAGCAGCGCCGCCTTGCGCTTGAGCAGGCGGTCGCGCAGGCTGGCGCGCGGGCGCAGGGCGAAGCCGAGGCCGAACGCGACGGCGACGAACACGCCGAAGCCGAGGCCGAGCCATTGATAGATCCGCGGGCGCGTCACCAGGCCGTCGATCTGCAGGTCGTAGGCCTGCCCCTGCGGCAGCGCGCCGATCTCGTAGACGTCGAGGTCGACGCGGCTCTCGCCGTTCTGGTGCGGCGGCCGCACCGGCCCCTTCTTGGCCCCGCGCACCAGCTTCAGGCCGTCGACCACGACCGCGCGGCCGTCGACGATCGGGAACGGGGCGCTCCAGTGGATCTCCGCGGTGCCGTCGTGCTCGAGCAGGTACGCGGTCGACAGGTCGATGAGCTCGCCCGGGGGCAGCGGGCCCTCGATCGTGGTGAACGGGGCCTCCGGGGTGTGCTCGAGCAGCTGGTCGGCGCGGTCGCGGACGATCAGGCCGGTCGCGCCCTCGGCGGCGAGCAGCTTGTAGGGCTTGCCGGGCCAGTAGGCGGAGTCGCCGTCGACGTAGACCTGGAACAGGTGGTCGACGCGGGCGAGGTCGTTCTCCATCGACTCGACGCCGAACTGCACCGCCGAGCGCACGCGCGTGAGGTCGGTGGTGACCGGGAACACCCGCATCTCGACGGCGACGCCCATGCGTTCGTCGAGGGTGAAGAAGGTCGAGCGCCACGGGGCGCCGGCGTACGAGGCCTCGACGCGGAACAGGCCCTCGCCGGTGAGCGGGATGTCGCCGATCCGGGCGACGCCGTCCTCGCCGGTCGCGTCCTCGTAGCGCTTGCTGAAGCCGGTGGTGTCCTGCTTGATCACCGTGACCGGCACGCCGTCGATCGGCTGGTCGTCGGGGCCGAACACGGTGACGCGCACGGTGCCGGGCAAGATCGTCGGCACGGCCCGCGGGCCCATCGTCTGCCGCCGCGCCGGCGCGCTCGGGCCGACCACCGCGAGCACCACCGCCATGCCGGTGTCCTGGCCGGCGAGCGAGAACGGCTGGCTGCGCTCGGTCCCGGTCGACAGGTCGGCCTCGGCGACCAGCGAGACGTCGGCCGCGAGCGCGTCGAGGCCGGGGAAGCGCGCGGTGCCGCGGCTGTCGCTGACGGCCTCGCGCGTCTCGCTGTTGCCGTCGGGCCCGGTGAGCACCAGGCGGACCTTGGCGCCCTCGATCGGGGTGCCGCCGCGCAGGTCGAGGGTGCCGACCAGCAGCGTGCCCTTCGGCGTGCCGGGGTTGACGAACGCGACGCCCGGCAGCGGCACGTCGCCGGCGCTCGGCGGCGCGGCGCCGGTCGCCGGGCCCGTCGCGGCGGCGCCCGACGAACCTGCCCCTTTGACCAGGAGCACGCGGTAGCCCTGCGCCGGCGACACGGCGATCGGCTGCGAGCTCTGGCGCTCGCCGTCGAGGTCGGCGCTGGCGACCGCGGTGCCGCCGTGGAACGCCGCGAGGTCGGCGAAGCTGGCGCGCCCGTCGCCGCCGACCACCGCGGTGCGCGTCTCGGTCTTGCTGCCGTCGGCCGACTTGAGCTCGAGCGAGACGGTCGCGCCCACGGCCGGCTGGCTGAACCCGCCGAGCAGCGCGCGCACGGTGATCGTGCCCGGCTCGGTCTGCGGGTCGGCGCGCGGGATGCCGGACATCGCCCGCGGGTCGATCGGCGGGCCGCCCGGCGGCTGCGCCATAGCCTGTCCCGTAAGACATGTCCCGGCGAACATGAACATCAGGGCAGCAACACGCAGCCCCCGCCGTCGGCTCGCAGTCATGTGCCGATCTCCCCCGAGCTGGTCGCCCCGCCGCGCTTGGCCGTGCCGCTGATCTTGTTGCGCTCGAGCGAGACGCCGCAGTGCTTGCAGAACTTGGCGTCGTTCTCGTTGTGGCCGCTGCAGCTGCCGCAGATCCGCGAGGTGCGGTCGAGGTCGGGCGAGCTGATCTCGGTCATGTTGGGCGCCGGCGCCCCGCCCTCGCCGCTGTGCTTGCGCTCGAGATCGGCGAGCACCTTCTGCAGCTCGGGGTGGAGGTCGCCGCCGCCGTCGAGCGCGCGCATCACCTCGATCGCGCGCACGCGGTAGGTGCCGATCACGGCCTCGAAGTCGGCCGACGACAGCTTGCCCATGCCGTGGTCGAACTCGAGCTCCTTGATCGCGCGCAGCAGGCGGCGCTTCTCCTCGCGCAGCTCGGACTGGCTGAAGTGGCCGACGCCGCGGCCGACCTGGGCCAGGCTGTCGGGGCGGGCCAGGGCGCGGACCACCGCGTACATGCGGCGCAGCGCGTAGACCAGCGCCGCGCCGCAGACCGCGAGGGCGATGGTCGCCTCGTCGACGGGGCCGGCGGCGCGGGTGGCGACCAGCACCAGGACGAACGCGGAGGCCGCGAGCCCGGCGGTCAGCAGCGCGGTGCGCGGGCGCCTCGGCCCTGCCGCGGCGCGAGCGTCCTTGCTCTGCGTCGCATCGGTCACGCTCAGGACTCCTCTCCGGGGCCGTCGCTCTTGCGCGTGCCGACGCAGATCAGCGAGCCCGCGAGCATCACGGCGAAGCCGAACCAGATCCAGTTGACGAGCGGGTTGATGTAGAGGCTCATCTGCGTCCAGCCGGTGGACATGTCGACCTCCTGGATCGAGACGTACACGTCCTCGCCGAAGGTCATGTAGCGCGAGACCTCGGTGGTCGGCTGCTCGGGCAGCTGGAAGTACCACCAGCGCGCCGGCAGCAGCGTCGACTTGAGCTCGCCGTCCTTGAGCACCGCGATGTGGGCGGTGATCATCTCCTTCTGCCAGTCCTCGGTGGCGCGCAGGCCGTCGTGGCGGACCACGTAGTCGCCGAGCTCGGTGCTCTCGCCGGGGCGCATCGTCACCTTGCGCTCGATCTTGTAGGCGTTGCCGGCCCAGCCGAAGAACATCAGCACCACGCCGAGGTGGACGATGTAGCCGCCGTAGCGCCGGCGCGCGCGCAGGACCAGGCCGATCAGCGCGTCGAGGACGCTCTGCGGGCGCTGGCGCCGGCGCAGCGCGACGCCGCGGTAGAACTCCTGGACGATGGTCCAGAAGGTGAAGGCGCACAGGCCGAAGCAGGCCAGGCCCCACGGCGAGCCGAGGCCGGCGACCAGCAGCGCGACGACGGTGACGACGCCGGCGATCAGCGGGCCGAGGAACTGCTTGACCAGGTTGACCTGCGAGGTCTTGCGCCACGCCAGCAGCGGGCCGACGCCGGTCAGCAGCAGCAGCGACAGGCCGAGCGGGCGCATGTAGCGGTTGAAGAACGGCGCGCCGATGGTGACGCGCTCGCCCGGGTCCTGCCACGCCAGCCAGTCGGGGTAGCGCTCGGCCAGGATCATCCGCCACTCGGTGAAGGTCGGCCACATGGTCGCGCCGAGCACGAAGATCGCGGCGACCAGGAACAGCCAGTTGTTGACCAGGAACGCGAACTCGCGCGACAGCACGCTCTCGAGCTCGCCGCGCGAGCGCAGCAGCGGCAGGCGCCAGACGACCAGGCCGAAGCTGAACAGCACGATCGCCAGCATGAAGGCGCCGAAGGTCCACGCCAGCACCGGGTCGGCGCCGAAGGCGTGCACGCTCTGGACCACGCCGCTGCGGGTCATGAACGTGCCGACGATCGTCAGCAGGAAGCTGACGATCACCAGCGACACGTTCCACACCTTCATCATGCCGCGGCGCTCCTGGATCATGATCGAGTGCAGGAACGCGGTGACGGTGAACCACGGCAGAAGGCCCGCGTTCTCGACCGGGTCCCAGGCCCAGTAGCCGCCCCACCCCAGCTCCTCGTAGGCCCACAGGCCGCCGAGGATGAGGCCGAAGGTCAGGAACATCCACGAGAACAGGGTCCAGCGGCGGACGCTGCGCTGCCACGCGGCGTCGACCTGGCCGGTGATCAGCGCCGCCATGCCGAACGCGTACGGCACCGCCAGCGAGACGTAGCCGAGGTACAGGCTCGGCGGGTGGATGATCATGTACAGGTTCTGCAGCAGCGGGTTCAGGCCCTTGCCCTGGCTCGGGATGTCGAGCAGGTAGAGGCTGAACGGGTCCTTGATGAACAGCAGCAGGCCGGCGAAGAACGCCGTGATGACCGAAAGGACAGCCGCGGCGTGCGGCACGAACTCGCGGTGGCGGTCGCGGTTGGCGTGCAGCGCCAGCGAGGCGAACAGGGTGTGCAGCAGGACCCAGAACAGCATGCTGCCGTCGAGCCCGCCCCAGAACGACGTGATCTTGTAGAACAGCGGCATCGCGGCGTCGCTGGTCTTCTGCACGTACTGGATCGAGTAGTCGCCGGCGACGAAGGCGTAGATGATGAGCGCCGAGGCGAACGCGGCCAGGCCGAAGCTGGCGTACACGCTCTGCAGCCCGGCCTCGATCAGCCGCTCGGAGCGGCGGGCCGCGCCGATCGCCGAGAAGCCGGTGCCCGCGAGGCTGAGCACGAACAGCAGGAGGATCGAGGCCGTACCGAGGGTGGCGATGGACATGAGTGCTCCTTCGGACAGGTCAGCGACCGTTCTTGTCGGGGTCGGCCGAGGGCCGCTCCTCGTACTTCGACGGGCACTTGGCGGCCATCTCCTCCGACTCGAAGCGGCCGTCCTGCAGCTCGCCCGTGAGGATGACCTCGCCGCCCTCGGCGAAGGTGTCGGGCACCATGCTGGTGAAGTGGACCGGCATGCGCCGGCCCTCGCGCTCGATGTCGAAGGTGTAGTCGCCGGCCTCGCCCTTCTTCTGCTTGACGGTGCCGGGCACCACGGTGCCGTGGACCTTGATCATGCGGCCGCTGTACATCGCCGGGTTGTCGACGACCTTGTCGACGAAGATGTAGTCGAGCACGCCCTCGCCGCTGCTGGTGCTGACGAGGTAGAACACCGCGCCGCTGACGAAGAGGCCGATGAAGACTTTGGACGAGACGGGGAGCGCCATGACGGGTTAGCCTCCGATGCTGATCATCGCCTTGTCCGGGCCTCCGTGGCCATCCAGGGCGAAAGTGTGGCCCGACTGCTTGTAGCCCAAGACGGCGCGCACGCGCGCCGCGAGGGCGACCGCACCTTCGGATCGCAAGACCGAGCGTAGATCGCCGGCGTCGTCGCGGGCGAGACAATTGTGGAGCGAACCCGCGGCAGACAGCCGCAGGCGGTTGCAGGAGCCGCAGAAGTTCTCGGTCATGGGCGCGATGACGCCGACCCGCCGGCCTGCGTGGGGCCCGGAGGCGACGCGCCAATAGGTCGCAGGGCCGAGGCCGCGCACGCCCTCGCCGCTGTCGGCGACCAGCGGCGCCCCGGCCGCGAGCGCCACGCGTTCGCGGATCTCCGATGCCGGAAGCAGCTCGCCGGGGACGTACAGGCGGCCCCCCGACATCGGCATGACCTCGATGAAGCGCGGCACGTGGCCGCGCTCCCACGCCCACAGCGCCAGCGCGCCGAGCTCGTGGTCGTTGAAGCCGCGGATCGCGACGGTGTTGAGCTTGATGCCGGTGAAGCCGGCCGCGCTCGCCGCCTCGAGGCCGGCGAGCACCTCGGCGAGCACGCCGCGGCGGGTGATCGCGGCGAAGCGCCCGGGGTCGAGGCTGTCGAGGCTGACGGTGAGGCCGCGCAGGCCGGCCTGGCGCAGCGGCGCGGCGAGCCCGGCGAGCCGGGCGCCGTTGGTGGTCATGACGACGTCGAGCGGGAGGGCGGCGAGCGACGCGACCAGCTCGACGAGGCCGCGGCGGACCATCGGCTCACCGCCGGTGAGGCGCACGCGCTCGACGCCCATGCCCGCGAACACCTGGACGATGGTCGCTATCTCCTCGAGCGTGAGCAGGTCGGCGCGGGCGATCCGGTCGATGCCGTCCTCGGGCATGCAGTAGGTGCAGCGGTAGTTGCACCGGTCGGTCAACGAGACCCGCAGGTAGCGGACGCGACGCGCCTGCGGGTCGACCAGAGGCCCTCCGACCACCGCGGACGGCGGCCGCGCGGTGCGGAGTTGAACCAGGGTCATGCGCGGACAACTTGCTGTGTCGAGCCCATGTTACCACAGGCGCGAGCAGCGCCCGCCGGACGCAGAAAGCGAGCCCGGCCACGGGGCAGCCAGTGCCTCGTGGCCGGTCGCTCGCGCAGGGGCGCGGGGGGCAGCTCAGTGCGCTGCGGCCTTGTGCTCGGCCTTGGCGTCGGTCTTGTGCTCGCCGCCGCCGTGGCCTGCCTCACCATGGCCGCCGCCGTGGCCGCCGCCGTGGGCCTCGATCTCGGCGAGGACCTTGGCGCGGCGCTCGGGGACGTTGTCGACGCCGACCGCGAGGCCCTTGCCGGCGTTCTCCATCTCCTTCCAGCGGACGAACGTCTCCTGCTCGTCGTTGAGGGCGTCGCGGCTCTTGAGGTCGAACATCGTGAAGCCGAAGAAGATGCCGACGAAGATGATGGTCCCGAGGAAGACGAACAGGTGGTACTTGTCGTCGTACTTCAGGTGCATGAAGTAGGCGACGACCAGCGACGCCTTGATGAACGCGACGACCATCGCCACCGTGAGGCTGGCGGGGCCGAGGTCGGCGAACGAGACCGCGAAGGTCAGGCCGGTGAGGACGAACAGGGCGCCGATGACGGCGTTGTACGTGCTCATCGGCGAGATGTGCTCGTGGACCTCGTGGGCGTGCTCGACCGGTTGACCGTTGAGGAAGACCTTTGCCATGACAATCAACTCCGGGCGAGGGTCACTTGACCAGGTAGAGGAGCGGGAAGAGGAAGATCCAGATCAGGTCGACGAGGTGCCAGTACAGGCCGGTGTTCTCGATGGCCACGTAGTTCTTGGCGTTGAACTCGCCGCGACCGGCGCGGACGAACATCCACAACATGATGGCGAGGCCGATCGCCACGTGGATGCCGTGGAGGCCGGTCATCATGAAGTAGACGCCGAAGAAGATGTGCGGCAGCCCGTCGATCTCGTAGCCGTGCAGGTGCGCCGAGTAGAACTTGCCCGGCAGCATGCCGTGCTCGAACTTGGCGCTGTACTCGAAGTACTTGACCACCATGAAGATGCAGCCGCACAGGATGGTCAGCACGAGCATCAGCCGCAGCTTCTTGACGTCGCCGAGCTGGATCGAGCGGACCCCGAGGGCCATGGTGTACGAGGACGTCAGCAGGACCACGGTGTTGATGCCGCCGGCCCACTTGCTGAGGTACTCGTGCGCCTCGAGCACCATCTCCGGGTAGAACATCCGGAGGATGAAGTAGGCGAGGAACAGGCCCGAGAACATCAGGATCTCGGTGGCCAGGAAGAGCCACATCCCGAGCTTCGCGGCGGCCGTCTGCTGGCCCATCGTGTCGAAGTGGTGGGCCAGGTGCGGGTTGTGCTCGTCGTCGTCGTGGGCGGGCGCGTGGGCGTGTTCGTTGCTCATGGCTTCGTACCCCGTGGAACTCGCGTAAGTGAATCAGTGGTGAGCGCTGCCGCCCGACTTGTCGATCTCGGGGAAGTCGTAGGGGCTGCCGTGGACGTGCGGCGTGTCGTGGAAGTTGTGCTCGATCGGCGGGCTCTGGGTCTCCCACTCGAGCGACACGCCACCCCACGGGTTCGACGGCGCCTTCTCGCCCTTGAACAGCGAGTGCACCAGGTAGATGAGGGTCCAGAGCAGGCCGGCCGCGAGGATCCACGAGCCGATGGTCGAGACCTGGTGCATCGTCTGGTACTCGGGCAGGTAGGCGTAGTAGCGCCGCGGCATGCCCTGGTGGCCCAGGAAGAACTGGGTCATGAAGGTGACGTTGAAGCCGATGAACACCAGGAGGCAGCCGATCTTGCCGGCGGTCTCGTTGAACATCTTGCCGGTCATCTTCGGCCACCAGTGGTGGAGGCCGCCGATGAAGGCGACGACGGTGCCGCCGACCATGACGTAGTGGAAGTGCGCGACCACGAAGTAGGTGTCGTGGAGGTGCACGTCGATGGCCAGGGTCGACAGCGGCAGGCCGGTGAGGCCGCCGACCGTGAAGGTCCACAGGAACGCCATGCCGTACCAGCAGGCGGTGTTGTACTGGATGCTGCCCTTGTAGAGCGTCGCCACCCACGAGAACACCTTGATCGCGGTGGGCACGCCGACGGCGAAGGTCAGGAAGCTGAACAGCACGCCCGCCAGCTCGGACTGGCCCGAGACGAACAGGTGGTGGCCCCACACGACGAACGAGATGACGGCGATGGCGACCGAGGACAGCGCGATGGCCTTGTAGCCGAAGATGTGCTTGCGGCTGTGGACCGTGATGATCTCCGAGATGATGCCGAACCCCGGGAGGATCATGATGTAGACGGCCGGGTGGCTGTAGAACCAGAAGAAGTGCTGGAACAGCACCGGGTCGCCGCCCATCGCCGGGTCGAAGATGCCGATCCCGAGCGACCGCTCGATGATGAGCAGCAGCAGCGTGATCGCCAGCACCGGCGTCGCCAGCACCTGGATGACCGCGGTCGAGTAGATGGCCCACACGAACAGCGGCATCCGGTTCCAGTTCATGCCCGGCGCGCGCATCTTGTGCACCGTGACCACGAAGTTCAGGCCGGTGAGGATCGACGAGAAGCCGGCGATGAAGACGCCGGTCGTCGCCGTGATCACCGCCGTCCCTGTACTCGTGGAGTACGGCGTGTAGAACGTCCAACCCGTGTCGAGGCCGCTCGTCAGGATGGCGACGATCAGGAACACCGCCGCGACCGAGTAGACGTAGAAGCTCAGCAGGTTGAGCCGCGGGAACGCCACGTCCTTGGCCCCGAGCATCAGCGGCAACAGGAAGTTGCCCAGCGCCGCCGGGACGCTCGGGATGATGAACAGGAACACCATGATCGCGCCGTGCAGCGTGAAGACCTGGTTGTAGGTCTGGGCGCTCATGAAGTCCTGGTCCGGCGTGAACAGCTCGGTGCGCAGGGCGATCGCCAGGATGCCGGCGATCAGGAAGAAGAACATCACCGAGGCCAGGTACATCAGGCCGAGCCGCTTGTGGTCGACGGTGACGAGCCAGGACATCAGGCCCCGCTTCGACACCAGGTAGCTCGGCTCCGTGGCGGGGTGTGGGTCGTGCGACTGGACAGCAGTGGACATGGGAGACTCCGTGGGTGCCGCGGGCGAAGCGTTACTTCTGGGCCTTGATGTAGGCGATGAGCGCGGCGATCTGCTTGTCGTCGAAGCGCCCGGCGAAGCTGGGCATCTGCGGGCTGAAGCCGGACACGATCTTCGCGTTGGGCTCGAGGATCGACTCGCGGATGTAGTTCTCGTCGACGGTCACGGTGCTGCCGTCGGACAGGGTCTCGGTCTTGCCGAACAGACCCTTGAAGCTCGGGCCGGTCTTCACCGTGCCGTCGGTGGTGTGGCAGCTGGCGCAGCCGCCACGCGTGACCACGCGGGCGCCGAAGTCCTCGGTCGACTCGGTGTCGCCCTGCTTGAGCTCGCAGGCCTTGGCCAGCACCGCGTCGTACTCCTCCTGGGCGACGACGTGGACGCGGCCGACCATGCTCGAGTGCTCGTCACCGCAGTACTCGGTGCACATCAGCGGGTACAGGCCCGGCTTGGTCGCCTCGAACCAGAGCACCGTGTAGCGCCCCGGCACCACGTCCTTCTTCAGGCGGAACGCCGGCAGGTAGAACGAGTGGATGACGTCGAGCGAGGTCATCGTCAGGCGCATCGGCTGGCCGACCGGGACGTAGAGGTCGTTCGTCAGCGAGCAGCCCTTCACCTCGGGGTACTCGATCGTCCACGACCACTTCTGCCCGGTGACCCGCACGTCCATCGCGTCCGGCGGCGGCGTGACCTGCTTCATGTATTCGATCTCGCCCCAGGCGAACAGAATCACGAAGAAGAACGTCGGGATCGCGCTCCAGATGAACTCGAGCTTGCCGTTGTGGGTCAGCGGCGAGGTCTTGGCGTGGCCCTCGGCGGGCTTCTTGTACTTCCACATGAAGTACGCCTGGACGCCGATCATGCCGACGAAGGCGATGCCGCAGAGGATCCAGAAGAAGATGTAGAGCGAGTCGAGCGCCTCGGCGTTGGCCGAAGCCGCCGGCAGGAGGCTCCACGGGGAGTCCGACATCGGCGGCGTGCCCGGGTTCGAGGGCGGCAACGCGGCTTCCGCGGCGGCAGGGGCGATCAAGAGCGAGAAGAGCACGGGTTTACCTCCGCAGGTCCCTGTCAGGCCGTGGCCCGGCGTTCACGCCGCCAGTACACGAGCAGGGCTGTTCCGATCAATAACACAGTCACGGCGCCCGCGATGCGCATGAGACCGAACGCAAACGGGCCGTAGCGACCGAGGGTCGCGTCGTAGTGAAAGCAGCTGAGGATCAGCCGGTCGATGGTGCTGCCGACCCGACCCTCGCTCGCCTCGATGAGGGCGAATTTGAGGTCGTTGGGCATGTACGACAGGCCGTAGACGTAGCGGGCGATCTTGCCCTCGGGGGACAGGAACGCGATCACCGCCGGGTGCGCGTACTGGTCCTGCTCCGGGTCGTACGTGTACGAAATCCCGAGCTGGGCCGCGAGCAGGCGCACGTTCAAGGCGTCGCCGGTGAGGAAGGCCCAGTCGACGTCGTCGCCGCGCTCGAGCGAGTGGAGGTGGCCCTGCCGCTTGGACCTGGCCAGCTCCGTCGTCTCCCGCGGGTCGATGCTGACGGTGACGATCCGGAAGTGCTCGTCCCCCGCCGTCCAGTCGAGCTTGTGCAGCGTGTCCGTCAGCTCGTTGAGCTGCACGTTGCACAGCACCGGACAGCGGAAGTAGTTCATCGTCACCAGCACCGGCCGCTTGCCGTCGAGGTAGTCACCGAGGGTGACGCTCTTGCCGGTGTGGTCGACGAAGCTGAGCCCGCGGTCGACGTCGAGGCCGAGGTGCTCGTCGACGTCGATCGCCGTCATCGCCGGCGCCAGGACCTGATTGCTCCCCGACGGCTGCGCGTCCAGCGGAGCAGCGCGCACGCCGGCGGCTGACCCGAAGGCCAGGGCGGCGGAGAGGCAGGCTGCGGAGATCCGGCAGGACATGGCGAACGAGGACGGGCTTCAGGGCAGGACGTCAGTGCGCGGGCGCAGGCGCGGGCGCGGCGGGCTCACCGGCTGGATGGCTCTTGGAGCCGACCGGCTCGACGGTGCCTCCGGGGACCGGCTTGGCGCTCTCGCGCTGGCCCTTGTCGAGGTCGAGGGGCATGGCGTCGTCCTTGTTGACGGTGGGCATGGTCGTCCCCCCGGCGGGCGGCGTGCCAGCCGGCGCGGCACCCTCGGCGGGCGCAGCGGCACCCTTGGCGGGCGCAGCAGCGGCACCCTCGGCGGGCGCGGTGGGGGCCGCGCCGTCGACGGGCGCACCACCGGCACCCGGGGCCGGCGTGCCCTCGGTCCCGTCAGGCGCCGGCGTCGGCACCGGGGCGGCCTTCTGCCCGCCCGCGGCGACGTCGTCGGGGTGGATCCACCCCGGCGGCGGGGCGAACGCGCCGAGCTTCTCCGGCTTGGCGAGGATCAGGTCGCGCGCCGAGGCCAGCGGGATGTAGTTGTAGCGGCCGACGACCTTGCCGGTCGCGTCGGTGATGCTGTCCTCGCCGGCGCCGCGGGTCCGCGTCTCCATGTCCTTGCGGTACTTGGCGAGCAGGGCCGAGCCCTCCTTGCCGCGCTCGGACTCGAGGTCGCGCGCCTGGTCGTTGAACAGCTGCACGCAGGTGATCAGCGAGAGCAGCGTCAGCGCGCCCAGGCCCCAGACGATGTTGAACAGCTCGCGGGTCGGCGGCGCGTCGAGCTCGTGGCCACCGCCGTGTCCGTGCCCGCCGTGCGAATCGTTGTGATGCTCGGTCATGACTGCCTCCGCTCCGCTCAGAAGTTCTCGAACTGGACCGACTCCTCGATCCGCGGGTCGCCGGTGGGGACCAGGGCCTTGCGGCCGAGCGCCCAGGTGAAGGCGGCGATGAACACGCCGGCCGCGCCGAGCAGCGCGAGGATGTCGACCGCGCCGATGTGCATGTGCATCACGTGGTCACCGCTCTCCAGCGCGTGGTGGTGGGCACGCACCGGCTGGATCAGCCAGAACATGTCGACCACCTGCATGAACAGCACCCACACCGCGGCCAGCGTCAGCGTGAAGGCGTTGCGCTTGACCCCGCGGCGCAGCAGGAAGAAGAACGGGATGAAGAAGCGACCGATGACCAGCAGGAAGGTCAGCGGCAGGAAGTCGTCGGCGATGCGGTAGCCGAACCACATCGTCTCTTCCGGGATGTTCGCGTACCAGATCAGGAAGTACTGGCTGAACGCGATGTACGTGTAGAACACCGTGAAGCCGAACAGGTACTTGCCGAGGTCGTGGTAGTGCTCGGTCGTGACGACGCCGCGCAGGTAGCCCGACTTGTGCAGCAGGATGACCGTCAGCGTGATCAGGCCGAACATGCTGAGGGCGCTGCCGGCGAAGTAGTAGACGCCGAACATGGTCGAGAACCAGTGCGGGTCGAGCGACATCAGCAGGTCGAACGCCGCGAAGGTCAGCGACAGCGCGAACAGGAACAGCGCCGGGGCCGCCCAAAAGCGCATGCTGTGCGCGGCGCGGATGCCGAGCTCGGGCTTGCCGTCGCTGCCGGTGCTCTTGCCGTAGAAGAACAGCGAGAGCAGCGTCCACACGCCGAAGTAGACGAACATGCGGATGCGGAAGAAGCCCTCGTTGAGGTAGGCCTTCTTCGCGTTGAGCATGAAGTCATGCTCGACCGCGGCGACGTCGGTCCAGTGGTAGAGGTCGTGCGCGCCGAGGAAGATGATCGGCAGGCCCAGCAGGCACAGCGCCGGCAGGGTGATCATCATGTTCTCGGCGATCCGGCGGACCGCGATCGACCAGCCGGCGCGGACCAGGTGCTGGAGGATGACGAAGAACAGGCCGCCGAGGGCGAACGCCAGGAAGACCATGTAGCCGACCAGGTACGCGTACCAGAAGGCGTGCGTGTCGCCGTGGCTGGTGGCCCAGGCGCCGCCGATGCCGGCCGCGCCGAGCAACAGGCCGATGATCGGCATCTTGCGCCACATCGACCCGGCGGGGATGTGGATCTGATCGGCCGGGAGGACGAACGGCTTGTCGTGATCGTGGCTCATGGCTACTTGGCCTCCTCGGGCGTGCGCGCGACCTGCAGCGTGCGGACCCACACCGTGATCGCCCAGCGGTCCTGGGCCGAGATCTGGGCGGCGTAGGGCTGCATCGTGCCCTTGCCGTTGGTGATGACGTCGAAGAAGTGCCCCAGCGGCATGGCCCGGATCTGCGGGTCGTTGAGGTTCTTCGGCGCGACGCTGAAGCCGCCGCCGCGCAGGGTGGCGATGCCCTGGCCGCCGCCGGTGTAGTCGTGGCAGGGCTGGCAGTAGATGTTGTAGCGCTCCTCGCCGCGGGCCATCAGCTCGGTGCTGAGCTTGATCGCCGCCGGGAGCCGGTCGATCAGGCGGCCGTCGGCGCCGCGCCCGCGGTACAGCTCGTCGTCGTCGTGCAGCTGCCCGACGGCCACGGTGCCGGCCACCGGCAGGCGCGCCGCCCTGCCCTCGCACTGGTGCGGGTTGTGGGCGTTGGCGCAGTCGACGTCCTTGAAGAAGTCGTTGACCTCCTGGGCGTCGAAGCGCTGCTGGAAGTCCATGTTCTGGATGAGGTGGACCGGCGGCAGCTCGGACCGGTTGCCCTGACAGCCGACCGCACCGATGAGAGCGCAGCCGAGGGCGATGGCCGAAGCAGACCCGAAGGGACTGGGAAGGAGTTTGCGTGCCATGTCAGTCCTCGACCTCCTCGATGTGCAGGGCGCCGGTGCGCTCGAGCAGCTCGCGGGTCTTCTGGGGGTCGTACTTGGGGTCGCGCGCCTCGATGGCGATGAAGAACTTGTCGTCCGTGTGGCGCAGGAACCGCTCGCTGTTGAACAGCGAGTGGTACCACATCGGCAGACGGTTCAGCCCGAGCATGCCGAACACCGCGCCGAAGGCGGAGAACAGCACGCCGAGCTCGAACGTCACCGGCACGAAGGCCTGCCAGCTGAAGTACGGCTTGCCGGCGATGACGATCGGGTAGTCGATCGTCGAGGTCCACCACTGCAGCAGCATCGCCAGCGAGGCGCCGGTCATGCCCATGGCGAACACGATCCACGGCAGCACGCTCGGCCCGAGGCCCATGGCCTTGTCGAGGTTGTGCACCGCGAACGGCGTGTGCGAGTCCCACACCTTGTAGCCGGCGTCGCGGACCTGTTCGCACGCGTGGTAGATGGCCCGGGCCGAGTCGTACTCGGCGAGCAAGCCGTAGGTCTTCTTCTTGAGGGGCTTACTCATGGCTCAATGACGCTCCCCGTGCGCACCGTCGCCGTGGTAGTGCGGGTTGGCAATCGACATCACGCTCTTGACCTCGCCGATGGCGACGGTCGGGAGGTAGCGGACGAACAGGCAGAACAGGGTGAAGAACAGGCCGAAGCTGCCGACCAGGGTCGACACGTCCCACACCGTCGGCGAGTAGTAGTCCCAGCTCGACGGCAGGAAGTCGTGGTGGAGCGAGGTCACCGTGATGACGAAGCGCTCGAACCACATGCCGATGTTGACGAAGATCGAGAGGATGAACAGCCACACCACCGAGCGCCGGATCCGCTTGATCCAGAAGAACTGCGGGGTGATGACGTTGCAGCTCACCATGATCCAGTAGGCCCACCAGTAGTCGCCGAACAGGCGGTTCTGGAAGGCGAAGCTCTCGTACGGGTTGCCCGAGTACCAGGCGATGAAGAACTCCATCGCGTACGCGTAGCCGACCATCGTGCCCGTCAGCAGGATGATCTTCGCCATGTTCTCGAGGTGCTTGATCGTGATGATGTGCTCGAGCTTGAACCAGGCCCGCAGCGGCAGCAGCAGCGTGAGCACCATCGCGAAGCCGGAGAAGATGGCGCCGGCGACGAAGTAGGGCGGGAAGATCGTGGTGTGCCAGCCGGGCAGCTGCGACACGGCGAAGTCGAAGGACACGATCGTGTGCACGGAGAGCACCAGCGGCGTGCTCAGACCGGCGAGGATCATGTAGGCCTTCTCGTAGTTGAGCCAGTGCCGCGTGGACCCGCGCCAGCCGAGCGCGAACAGCCCGTAGGCGAAGCGCCGGATCGGCGTCTTGGCCCGGTCGCGCATCGTCGCCAGGTCGGGGATCAGGCCGACGTACCAGAACAGCAGCGAGACCGTGAAGTAGGTCGAGACCGCGAACACGTCCCAGAGGAGCGGGCTGCGGAAGTTCGGCCACATCTCCATCTGGTTCGGCAGCGGCAGCGGCCAGTAGATGAACCAGGGACGGCCGGTGTGGAACGTCGGGAACTGCAGCGCGCAGATGACGGCGAAGATCGTCATCGCCTCCGCGGCGCGGTTGATCGACGTGCGCCACTTCTGGCGGAACAGGAACAGAATCGCCGAGATCAGCGTTCCGGCGTGGCCGATGCCGACCCAGAACACGAAGTTGACGATCGCCCAACCCCACGCCACCGGGTTGTTGAGGCCCCAGATGCCGGTGCCCATGTAGAGCAGGTAAGCGATCGAGATGAGGTACACCCCGAGCAACATCACCGACGGGATGAACGCGATCCACCAGCGGCTGCTGGGGACCTCGATCGGCCGCGCGACGGCCTCCGTCACGTCGTGGAAGGTGACGTTTGCACCGTCGACGAGTTCCTTGCGGCCGGTGATCGGGTCGAGTTCGTCTTGATACTGAGCCATGTGCGTCACCTGGGCTTAGTGCGCCGGGGCGTGGTCGGCCTTGTGCTCGGCAGCGGCCCCGTGGGCGGGGGCAGCGGCCGGCGCGGCGGCCGGGGCCGGAGCGGACGGAGCGAGCTCGGTGTTGGGGTTGCGGATCCGGCCGAGGTAGGTGGTGCGCGGCCGCGTGTTGAGGTCGGTGAGGACGCCGTAGTGACGGACGTTGGTGCGGGCCTGCGAGACCCGCGTGGTCGGGTCGGCGACATCGCCGAACACGATCGCCTGCGAAGCGCACGACTGCTCGCACGCGACGACGATGGCGCCGTCCTTGACGGTGTCCTCGCCGGCGACGTGGGCCTGGATCTTGGCCTCCTGGATGCGCTGGACGCAGTACGAGCACTTCTCGATGACGCCGCGGAAGCGCACCGTGACGTCCGGGTTCTTCTGCATCCACAGCAACTTCTCGTCGTCGCTGTTCATCGGGTCGCGGTTGAAGTTGAAGAAGTTGAACCGGCGGACCTTGTACGGGCAGTTGTTGGCGCAGTACCGCGTGCCGATGCAGCGGTTGTAGGCCATGTCGTTGAGGCCCTCGGGGCTGTGCGCGGTCGCGGCCACCGGGCACACGTTCTCGCACGGGGCGGTCTCGCAGTGCTGGCACAGCATCGGCTGCACGACCGCGGCCGGGTCCTCCTTGGCGCCGCTGTAGTAGCGGTCGAGGCGGATCCAGTGCATCTCGCGGCCGTTGGCGATCTGCGAGCGGCCGACCACCGGGATGTTGTTCTCGGCCTGACAGGCGACGACGCAGGCGCTGCAGCCGTTGCACTTGTTGAGGTCGATGACCATGCCCCACTGCTGCTTGCCGACCAGCGCCGGCGCGCCGAAGTCGGGGTGGGTGTTGTGGTCCCACAGCGAGACCAGCTTGTCGGGCGCCATGAGGTCGCCCTTGATCGCGAACTCCCGGCCGTTGGCCTTGAAGTCCTCGACGGTGGTCTCGCGCACGATCGGGCGGTCGGGGTAGCCGCGGCCCGGGTTCAACAGGTTCGGGTCCATGTCGTCACGCGTCGACGCCATGTCGATCGCCGGCGACAGCGAGCCCCAGTCCTGCGTGGAGAAGATCTTGCGCTGGCCGCCGAACTTGGCCACGTCGCCGCCCTGCACGAACCAGGGGTTGGCGGCGCTCTGCAGCGGGTACACGTCGACGCCGGCGCCGTTGGCGGCGAGACCGATGTTGTCCCGGCCGTAGCCGAGCGCGAGCGAGACGGTGTCGTCGGCCTGGCCCGGGGCGATCCAGATCGGGATCTGGACCGAGCGGCCGCCGACGGTGACGGTCACGAGGTCGCAGTTCTCGACGCCGAGCTTGCGCGCGGTGGCGATGCTGACGTAGGCCGCGTTGTCCCAGGTCAGCTTCGTCATCGGGTGCGGCAGCTCCTGCAGCCACGCGATGTTGGCGAAGCGACCGTCGGCGACCTTGGGGTCGACGTGGAAGTTGACCTCGAACTTGGAGGCCGTGAAGTCGGCCGCCTTGATCGCCTCGGCCAGCTTGGCGAACTCGCGCGGGACCGGGTTCTGGCCCGAGCGCGGCACGCCGTGGACGACGCCGTCGTGCAGCCAGCGGCGCCAGACCTTGTCGGACCACATGGCGCCGAGGACCTTCCGCCAGTAGCCCTGGACGAGGCTGTAGCCGTCGACCTCGGCGCCGCTGGCGATCCACGACAGCAGCTCGAGCGCGCTCTTGCTCTGGTGGAGCGGAGCGATCAGCGGCTGGACGATCGAGACGGTCGCGTCGGCCGCCTCGAGGTCGCCCCACGCCTCGAGGTACGTGGTGGCCGGCAGGTGCCAGGCGGCCAGCTTGCCGGTCTCGTCGTTGTAGAGGCCGTGGTGGATGACGGTGACGCCCTTGAGCTTGGCGGCCAGCTCGAGCTCGCCGGGGGTCTCGTAGGCGGGGTTGCAGTCGATCACCAGGACGGTGTCGACGCCGGCGCCGAGCGCCGCCGCGAGGCCGGCGATCGGCTCGGCCGCGACCGCGGTGTCGTCGTGGCGCAGGCGGACGCTGCTGCCGACGTTGCCGAGCATGGTGTTGATCAGCAGGCCGAGCGCGTGCGCCCACGCGGGCTGACGCTCGCCGACGATCACGAGGCTGTGGGCGTCGCGGGCGTCCTTGGCCGCCAGCAGGTCCTTGGCCAGGACCTTGACGAACTTCTGCTCGGCGTCGGTCAGGGTGACGGCCGGCAGCGCGTCGAGCACCGCCTCGGCGCCGCTCGGGGCCTTGCTGCTGCCCTTGATCTCGTTGGCCAGGGCGATGAGGACCGCGCCGACCTGGCCGGCGCGCATGCGCAGGCGGTGGTCGGCCTGGGCGCCGGTGATGCTGAAGTGCGGCTCGACGACGTAGAGCCGGTTCATGCTGGCGGCGTCGGCCTGCGAGTGGACCTCGCGGCCGGCCGCGAACTCGCGCTGCAGGCGGACGCTGTCCTGCTCGCCGCACAGGAAGTCGCTGTCGGCCGAGAAGATGACGCGCGTGCCGGCGGCGGTGATCTGCCCGGCCGCGCTGCCCTTGCCCTGGATGTGATAGGTGAAGCGCGCCCCGGCGCCGCACAGCAGCTCGGCGCCGGCGTCGGCGTTGTGCGAGCCGACGACGTCGCCGTTGAACAGCTTGGCCTTGGGGAAGTTGGTGGTGAAGGTCTTGAGCGCCTCGCGCAGCGACGGCGACAGCACCGTCGGCAGCACGACCGCGAGACCCTCACCCTGCTTGCCGCGCAGCTCCTTGAACTTGGCCCCGAGCTCCTCGGTGACCGTGTCCCAGTCGCTGGCCTCCTGCGCCTCGCCCTTGCGCTTCAGCGGGGTCCGCGAGCGCGCCGGGTCGTAGAGGCCCATGACGCTGGCCTGCGCCCACGAGTCGGTGGCGCCGAGCGAGCCGCTGTGGCGCGGGTTGCCCTCGACCTTGGTCGGGCGACCGTCCTGCGACTCGACCAGCAGGCCCTGCACCGTGCCGCCGACCTGGTACGCGGTGGCGTAGTAGACGGCCTGGCCGGGGATCGTGTCTTCGGGCCGCTTGCTCAGCGGGACGATGTGCTCGACCGGCTTGCGCACGCACCCGGCCGAGGCCAGCGCCGTCGAGGCGCCGACGAGGCCCATGAACTTGCGCCGCGCGAGCGAGGTGACGGGCACGAAGCTGCTCGCGCCGCCGTCCGAGCTCTCGCTCGCGCTCGCGTCCTTCAGGCCCGGGAACTCGTCGTGCTGCGGGGCCAGCGTGCCGTCGTGATCCGCGAGGCTGCGCCAGTATGCCTTGAGGTTGTCGGTGGACTTGGTCATGCGAAAAACCTGTCGCTGGCGGCGGGTTAGCGGTGGCACCCCGAGCAGTGCTCAGGCGGGTTGACGTCGCGCTTGCGCTTCGGGTCCTTGGCGGCGTCGTAGGCCTTGCCGTCGGTCGCCGGGTCCCACGCCATGTTCGTGATCTGGTCGACCGGCCGCAGGTTGGGCTCCGGGTCGCGGTGGCACTCGAGGCACCAGCCCATCGACAGCGGCTTCGCCATCTCGACGATGGTCATCTGATCGATGCGACCGTGACACGACGAGCAGCCGACGCCGGCCGCGAGGTGCGGCCGGTGATCGAAGAACGCGAAGTCCGGCAGCTGGTGGACGCGCACCCACGGGATCGTCTCGCCGGTCTCGAAGCTGTCGCGCACGAGCTTGAGACGCGGGCTGTCGGTCTTGACCAGCGAGTGGCAGTTCATGCACGTCGCCGCCGGCGGCACGGCCGCGACCGCGGCCTTCTCGACCGTGTTGTGGCAGTAGCGACAGTCCATGCCCATGTCGCCGGCGTGCAGCTTGTGGCTGAACGGCACCGGCTGGATCGGGCGGTAGCCGGCGTCGGTGTACTTCGGCGAGAAGTAGTACCAGACGAAGCCGACGAGGCCGGCGAGCGCGAAGGGGCCGAGCACAGCGACGGCGAGCGGGATGTTGTTGGTCCAGCGGGGAAAAATGGCCGGCACTTCAGTTCACCCTCTTCTTAAAAGGTCCAGGGAGGCCGCAGGGACCCCCCGTGCTGGGACGTGTTCGTGGCGCGACATGAAAGCAGCGAGAAACGACCAGGACCCTTGTTTCGCGGCGCACCCTAACAGCACCGCGGGCGCCAGTGCAACAGTCGTGAGCGGGCCCGAGGTCGAAGGGGCCGGCAAGTTTCGCGGCCGTCGCCTGTATGGATCGTGATCGACGGCCTCGGCGCCGACGACCGGTGCGACCGCCTGACTCGGTCCAGACCGGTCGACCGCACGGCGCATCGCTCCGTACGGGTGTTCGCAAT
>NZ_JAIRAU010000024.1 GCF_020073745.1 Nannocystis pusilla | reverse complement strand
CCTGTCCTCTGAGTCAGCTCTTGCGGGAGCCCCTCCGCCGGGTCCGCTCGCCGCGACCCCCCGCGCCCCGCACCTGTCTCTTGAGCCAGCTCCGCCCCGCGCCGCGGCCACGCCCCGCGCCCCAGCTCCACCGTCGCCTCGCGCCGCGCCTCGCTCTCCGGTGCCGCGCCCGGCTCGTCCTCGCGGCCGCTCGCGTCCCGTTGCGGCTCCGATCGACCTGTCCCCGGGGACACCCCACCGGCGAACCGCGCCTCCCCGCCCTCGGCCCCTCGCTGTCGCTTCGGCCATGTCCCTTGAGACAGTTCGCCCTCGCCCGCACCGACGACCGCGCGCGGGTCCGTCCGACCCTCGCCCCAGCGCGTCGCCCGATCCTTGCGAACGTCCTCTCGCGCCCCGGTCGCCACCGACGCCGTGTGCTCGCTGTGGGCTGCAGGCTCCTGCGGGCGCGTTTCCGGCGAGATCTCCCCGCCGCGCGAAAACGTGAGGTCACTCCGGGTCGCGCGACGACTGCTCCGTGGTTCGCCGGCCGGCGGGAGCCGCTGCGTCGGCTCGCGCAGCAGCTCGAGCTCGCCGCTGTCGTGCTCCGGGTCGACGTCGGGAACGGCGTCCAGTCCCATCGCCTCGAGGTCGATGCCGTCGCGGTGACTGTCGACCGATTCATCGTGGGTCTCGAGTCGCGCCGCCAGCTCCTCGAGCGTGTGATGCAGGCGACGGAGGGCCGGATCGGCGCGACCTGGGCGGTGGGTCGGCGGCGGCTCGCCGCGGACCTCTGCGCGGGCCACGACCTCCGGCGGACCAGCGAGCTCGACGAGCGCCGCCTTGAGTTCGACCTCGTCGACGGGCGCCTCGAGGAAGCGGTCGGCGCCGAGCTCGAGCACCGCGGCCAGGTCGCGCGTCTCGCCCTGCAGCCGCCCGTAGAGCAGCACCGGGATGCCCGTCGTTTCGGGTCGCTGCCGCAGCGCCTGCACCAGTCCGCCGGCGTCGGCGTCCCCGAGGCACACGATGACCGCGGCCGGGTTGGGGTTTTGCGCCGCGCGCGGCACCAGCTCTCGCGCACGCACCGGGACCACCGTGTAGCCCAGGTCCTGCACTCGCGGGACCAGCTCGCCCCGGTGGGCACGATCGCCCGCGATGAGGATCTCCGGACCCACGGCGACGGGAGTGTACTCCAGTCCTCCTGCGCGGCGACGCACCCCCGATTCACGCCGGCCGGGTCGAGAATTTATCCCAGGGTGGGTGAAGCGGCGCGCCCGGCGAGCGTCTGCCCCCTGTCACCTTCCCGCAACCACTCAAATCAGCCAGGATCTCACCATGCACCTCAACCCCGCTCGCATGTCTCCGATGAAGCTCGTGTTCGCCGCCCTGGTCGCCGCGGTGATGTTCATCTCCGTGAACGCCTCCGCCTTCTTCGCCGCCCACGATTCTCCGGTCGGGAGCTGGAAGACGATCGACGACGAGACGGGCGAGACGAAGTCCATCGTCAAGATCTACGAGGTCGATGGCAAGATCTACGGTCGCGTCGACCGCCTGCTGCTCAAGCCCGGCGCGCTGTGCGACCAGTGCGACGGCGAGGACCGCAACAAGCCCATCGAGGGCATGGTCGTCATGTGGGGGATGTCGGCCGACGACGGCGAGTGGAGCGGCGGCAAGATCTTCGACCCGCAGAAGAACAAGACCTATCGCTGCAAGATCTGGCTCGAGGACGGCGGCAAGAAGCTCAAGGTGCGCGGCTACCTCGGCCCGTTCTTCCGCACGCAGACCTGGATCCGCCAGTGACGCGCCCCTGAGCGCGCGCAGGAGTCCGCCTGAGGCCGCTCTTCGCGGCCTTTCGCGTCGATGGACCCGGCCTCTACCATGTGCGCCATGGAAAACGGCCGAGCGATCAGCTTCCCCCGCCCTGACGGACAGGACGTCCCCGGCGTCCTGTTCACCGCCGCCGACGACGCGCCCGGCGTCGTCCTCATCCAGGAGTGGTGGGGCGTCAACGACCAGATCCGCGGCGTCGGTCAGCGCCTCGCCGCCGCCGGCTACCGCGTCGTCATCCCCGACCTCTACCGCGGCCGCGCCGCCACCGTCGCCGACGAGGCCAAGCACCTCATGAACGGCCTCGACTTCGGCCAGGCCCTCGCCGACATCGCCGGCGCGCTGGCCTATCTCAGGGGACATGACCCTTCGAGCAGGGTCGGCATCATCGGCTTCTGCCTCGGCGGCGCGCTGACCCTCGCCGCCCTGTGCAACGTCCCCGGCTTCGCCGCCGGCGTCTGCTACTACGGCATCCCCGGCGGGGGCGCCGACCCGAGCCGCCTGCTCGCCCCGCTGCAGGCCCACTTCGCCGAGTTCGACGACTGGTGCACCCCCGACGCCGTCCGCGCGCTCGAGGACCAGCTGCGCAGCGGCACCACCGAGTACGAGCTCTACCGCTACAGCGCCCACCACGCCTTCTTCAACGACGCCCGCCCCGAGGTCTACGACCCGGTCGCCGCCGCCGAGTCGTGGCGCCGCGCCCTCGACTTCTTCCACCGCCACCTCGGCGGCCCTCAAGCGGCTGCCTGATCGGCCAGGTCCTCGGGGACATCCTGCCATGTCCCCGAGGACATCTGATTCCGGCCCCTGCTACAGCAGCGACTGCGGGTCGACGTCGACGTTGGCCATCGTCTTGAACTCGCCGCTGCCGGCCTCGCCGAGGCGCGGCCGGAGCTGACGCAGCAGCCAGCGCAGGGGCGGGCGGCTGCTCGCGCGGATGAGCATCTGCCAGCGCACCCGCCGGTTCACGCGCTCGATGAGCGACGCCTGCGGCCCGAGCAGCCGCACCGGCGGCGGCGCCTCCCCGGCGGCCGGGTCGCTCGCGTGCTTGCGCCGCACCTCCTCGGCGCCCGCGCGGGCCACCGCGGCCAGCTCCTCCGCGCGCCGCTGCACCGCCACCGCGTCGGGCCCGGCGATCCGCACCAGCGCGAGGTGCCCGAACGGCGGGTTGCCGAGCTCGCGCCGCTTGTCGAGCTCCCACGCCGCGAACGCCTCGAAGTCGTGCTGGGCCGCGAACGCGATCGCCGGGTTCTTCACCCCGTAGGCCTGGATCAGCACGCGGCCCGGCCTGTCCCCGCGGCCAGCTCGCCCGGCCACCTGCGTCAGCAGCTGGAACGTGCGCTCGGACGCGCGGATGTCGGGCAGCCCGAGCCCGTGATCGCCCTGGAGGATCCCCACCAGCGTCACTCCCGGGAAGTCGTGCCCCTTCGACAACATCTGCGTCCCCACCAGGATGTCGGCCTCGCGGCGCCGGAACGCCGACAGCGTCTCGAGCAGGCCCTTCCCGCGGCTCGTGTCGCGGTCGAGCCGCAGCACCCGCGCCCCCGGCACGTCCTTCGCCAGCGCCAGCTCGACCCGCTCCGTCCCCGCGCTCCCGTGCAGCAGCTCGCCCTCGCCGCACGCCGCGCAGCGCTCCGGCGGCGCCTCGATGAACCCGCACCAGTGACACATCAGCCGGTTGCGGCCGAGGTGGTACGTCATCGCCGGCGCGCTGCAGTCGGGGCACTGATGCAGCGCCCCGCAGCGATCGCAGATCAGCGTGGTTGCGAAGCCGCGGCGATTGAGGAACACGATCGCCTGCTCGCCCGCCGCCACCGTCTCGACCAGCGCCGTGCGCAGGCGCCCGGTCAACAGCGTCTCCGGATCGGGCCGGTGCACCGCGAGCGACACCAGCTCGACCTCGGGCAGCGGTCGCGTCGTCGGCCGCGTCGTCATGCGCAGCCACCGGAGCCGCCCCGCGCGCGCCGACTCGTACGTCTCGAGCGCCGGCGTCGCGCTCCCCAGCACCGCCACCGCCCCCGCGTCGCGCGCCCGCACCAGCGCCACGTCGCGCGCGCTGTAGCGGACCCCCTCCTCCTGCTTGAACGACCCGTCGTGCTCCTCGTCGACGACGATGACCTTGAGGTCGGGCACCGGCGCGAACACGGCCGAGCGGGCCCCGATCACGATCGGCCGCGCGCCCATGCGGATCTGCTGCCACGCGTCGAGCCGCTGGCGCGGCGTGAGCCCGCTGTGCAGCACCGCCACCGTCTCGCCGAAGCGCGCCCGGAAGCGATCCGACAGCTGCGGCGTCAGGGCGATCTCCGGCACCAGCACGATCGCCCCGCCCCCGCGCGCCCGCGCGTCCGCGATCAGTTGCAGGTACACCTCCGTCTTGCCGCTGCCCGTCACCCCGTGCAAAAGCGACGACGAGAACTTGCCCGCCTCGAGGTCGCCGCGCAGCGTCGCCAGCGCCGCCGCCTGGTCGGCCGTCGGCACTTGCGGCAGCGACGGCTCGATCGCCCCCGCCGCGAACGGATCGAGCGCCCGCAGCCGCTCCTCGACCGCCACCAGCCCGGCCGCGAGCAGCGGCTCGAGCAGCTTCTTGTGGCCCGGGAACGGCCCGCGCAGCTCCCCTGCCGGCACCCACGAACCTGCCCCTTCGAGCATGTCGAGCAGCGCTCGCCGCTGCTTGCTGCGACCGATGTGCTCGCGCAGCGTCTCCTCGGCGGTGGCCGCCCCGCGCAGGTAGTCGGTGCGGCGGTAGTGGGCCTCGACGCGCGCCCCCTCGGCCCCCGCGTCCTCCCACGAGATCGTGCACAGCTCCTTGGCGGCGAGCTCGCCGATCAGCCGCAGCACGCCGGGGATCCGCGGCCGCAGGTCGATGAGCCGCTCGACCGCGAGCTCGCCCCCGGGCGCCGCCGCCAGCGCCGCCAGCACCCGCTGCTCCGCCGCCGTCGGCAACCCCGCGTCGTCGACCGGCCGCAGCACCACCTCGCGCGCCGCCGTCAACGCCTGCGAACCGGCCTCCGACAACATGACCCTTCGGACATCATGCCCCGTGAGCAAGCCGGGCAGCGCCAGCCGGTACACCTCGCCGACCGGCGCGACGTAGTAGTCGGCCACCCACTCGCACAGGCGGGCCAGCTCGGGCGTCAGCGACGGCGCACCCGGCGGGTCGAGCACCTCTTCCAGCAGCTTGATCCGCGCCCCGTTCGGCCGGTCCGGCGCCGCGGCGCGCACCACCCCGACCAGCCCGCGGTTGGCGAACGGCACCAGCACCCGCGCGCCCGGCTCCGGCGCGCTCGGCCAGTCGACCGGCACCGCGTACGTGAACCCGCGATCGAGCGCCACCGGCAGCGCCACCGACACCAGGCGCTCGCTCATCGCGAACTCTCCTCCGCCTCGCGCCGCGTCTGATGCAGCGCCCGGCGCAGCGCAGCTCGCATCAGCGCCAGCTCGAGCACCGCCGCCACCAGCGTCACGCAACCGGCCGCCAGCAGCGCGCGGCGCAGCCACTCGATCCACAGCACCGCCAGGCTCGCCTCGCCGGCCGCGACCCCTCGCGCCGCGCCGGCGATCACTCCGCGCACGGCCAGCGCCAGCGCCACGAACAGCGCCGCGCCCAGCACCGCCGCGCCCGCGCCCGGGCGCACCGCGCCGACCCGGCCGAGCCGCGAGCGACCGCCCTCGACCCAGCCGAGCGAGCCGCTCGCCGCCGCGGCCACCAGCACCAGCGCGAGCATCGCCAAAATCATCGGCCATGCCACAAAGGCCATGTCCCATAGAACATGTCCTTCACGACCGGCCCAGGCCGAGCGCAGCGCCGCGGCCAGCGTCGGCTCCACGCCGTCGGGGAGGGCGGCCGCGAGGGTCAGGCACACCAGCGCGGGCACGAGGCGCGGCGACCTCGCCCGCAGACCGACCCGCCAGGCCAGCGCGACGCGAGCGCGGCTCGGCGGGGTAGTGGCGTCGGGGTCCACGGCGCCAGGCTTTTAGCGCGCCCGCGGCCGCGCGCCAAGCTCTCGCGGGTTCACCGCTACTCGACGCGGACGGACGACAGCTTGAAGCCGGTCAGGCAGCGGGTGGCGCCGTTGCCGGTCTTGTAGGACGGCACGATCTCCACGGTCTGCTGCGAGCGGAGCACCTCGAACAGCATGGCCAGCGAGTTGGCGCTGACGTTGCGACCCGGGCAGAGCGACCCGCCCCACTTGTAGTCGCGCTTGGTTCCGGACTTCTCGCGCACCGTCAGCAGACCGTTCGCCATCGCGTAGTCGTCGCTGCTGCTCTCGTACACGGTGAGCGTATCGACGGTGCCGACGGCGCCGAGGGAGTCGGCGAAGGTCGTGGCGGGGGCGGACACAATCATCAAACCGGCGATCAGGGACAGACAGGGGCGGAGCAACATGGGGTTCCTCGTCAGATTCGGGGGCCTTCAGACCCGGGCGTGCAGGGTGCTATTCACGAGCCCACCCTGCAACACCGGCAGTTGCGTCCGCATGGCCTCGATCGGATCACCGAGCGGAACTGCTCCCGCGGCCGTTTGTGTTTTCGAGCCATGAATGCTGTAGTGGTTTCGTCATGGCTCAGTCCACGACGTACCCCGCGAGTCCGGGGGACCTCGGCAACCCACGGCGCGCGCAGATCCTCGACGCCGCCGAACGACTGCTCCACCACTACGGTCACGCCAAGACCACCGTCGCCGAGATCGCCCGCGAGGCCGGCGTCAGCGTCGGCTCGGTCTATCTCGAGTTCGAGGCCAAGGACGCCATCTGGGTCGAGCTCTCGCACCGCCGTCACGACGCCGTGCTGGCGGCGATCCGCGGCGCCGCCAACGCCCCCAAGAAGTTGTACGCCCAGCGTCTGCAGGCGGCGCTCGTGGCGCGAACACGGGCCTTCCTGGCCCTCGCCGAGCGCGGCGCGCACGCCGCGGAGCTCGTGCATTGTCACGCGTGCCCGGCCATTCGCGAGGCGCAGGAGATCTACTACCGCCGCGAACGCGAGATCATCGCCGAGCTCCTGCAAGAGGGGCACGACGCCGGCGAGTTCGCGATCAAGGACCCGTCCGCCACCGCGGCGATCTTGCTGCAGGCGTTCGTCGCGTTCGTGCCCCCGCTCCTCTTCACGCGCGCGCCCGACGAGCTCGAGCGCGACGTCACGGCGCTGCATCAACTCCTCGTCCACGGGCTCTGCCGCGCCGATCCCCGGCTCCGCAGTTGACGGCGAGTTGAACGGTTTTAAGTTCGGTTCAACCGTCACGTACACCCCTGCAGGCTTAGCCGCGGGGAGCGAAAGGAACCGAGCATGAGCCACCCAGAGTATCCTTCTGTGATCCCGCTGTTGCCGCTGCGCAATGGCGTGCTGTTCCCTGGCACAGTCATCACCGTCCCCGTCGGTCGCGCCCGCTCGATCGCCATGATCGAGGCTGTGGGGCAGGACGCGATCGTGGGCATCGCCGTGCAGCGTGACGCTCGCATGGTCGATCCCGAACTCGCCGACCTCCAGCCGGTCGGCACGTACGCTCGCGTTCGCCAGGTGCGGCGCACCGGCGAGCGCAACTATCAAGTGGTGCTCGAAGGGCTCGGTCGTTTCGCCCTGAAGACCATCCTCCACGGCAAGCCTTACTGGACCGCCGAGGTCGAGCAGCTCCTCGACGAGAACGAGGACCCGACCGAGGCCAAGCTGCTCGCCGGCGCTCTCGGCTCGCGCATGCGCGAGAAGCTGCAGGAGATCGCCCCCGACATGTCCTCGAGCTTCGGCCAGTGGATCGAGCTCCTCGGCCGCGGCGACGACCCCGGCCTGCTGGCGGACCGCGTGGCGGCGGCGCTCAGCCTCGACACCGACAAGGAGGTGCAGGTCCTGCTCACGCGCGACGTCAGCGACCGCCTGCGCCTGGTCTCGCGCCTGCTCGACGAGGCGATCACGCTGGCCGAGCTCAAGCACAAGATCGACTCCGAGGTCCGTCGCGGCCTCCACAGCAGCCAGCGCGAGGTCCTGCTGCGCCAGCAGCTGCGCGCGATCCAGAAGGAGCTCGGCGAGGAGCCCAAGTCCGACGACCTGCAGCTCCTGCGCGAGCGGCTCGACGACGCCGATCTGCCCGAGGAGGCCCGCAAGGTCGCCGACCGCGAGCTCGCCCGCCTCGAGGCGATGAACAACGCCCACGCCGAGTTCGGGGTGATCCGCACCTACCTCGAGTGGATCGCCGACCTGCCGTGGAACAAGCGCGCCTCGGGCACGCTCGACATCGACGCGATCGCCGACAAGCTCGACGCCGACCACTTCGGCCTCGAGGAGGTCAAGAAGCGGATCTTGGAGCACATGGCGGTCCTCAAGGTCTCGGGCAACACCCGCGCGACCTTGCTGTGCCTCGCCGGGCCTCCGGGGGTCGGCAAGACCTCGCTCGGCCAGTCGATCGCCGACGCCACCGGCCGTCCGTTCGTGCGGATCGCCCTCGGCGGCGTGCGCGACGAGGCGGAGATCCGCGGCCACCGGCGCACCTACGTCGGCGCGCTGCCCGGGCGGCTGCTGCACGCCCTGAAGAAGGCCGGCAAGAAGAACCCGGTCGTCCTGCTCGACGAGATCGACAAGCTCGGCAACAGCTGGATGGGCTCGCCCGACGCGGCGCTGCTCGAGGTCCTCGACCCCGAACAGAACAAGACGTTCACCGACCACTACCTCGAGCTGCCGTTCGACCTGTCGGAGGTGCTCTTCATCTGCACCGCCAACAGCCTCGACACGATCTCCGCCCCGCTCCGCGACCGCCTCGAGGTGATCGAGCTCAGCGGCTACACGCTCGAGGAGAAGCTGCACATCGCCAAGGACCACCTGCTGCCGAAGCAGATCAAGGACCACGCGATCGCTACCGGCACGCTCACGGTCACCGACGACGCCGTCAAGGCGCTCATCCGCGACTACACGCGTGAGGCCGGGGTGCGCCAGCTCGGGCGCGAGCTGACCAAGCTGTGCCGCGCGCTGACCCTGGAGATCGCGCGGGCCGACGAGGGCAAGTCGCCGCGGCTCCACATCGACGCGTCCGACCTGCACAAGTACCTCGGCAAGCCGCGCTTCCAGAGCGAAGTCGCCGAGCGCACCGCCGTCCCCGGCGTGGCGACCGGCCTGGCCTGGACCCCGGTCGGCGGCGACATCCTGTTCGTCGAGACCTCGCGCATGCCCGGCAAGGGCAGCCTCGAGATCACCGGCCAGCTCGGCGATGTCATGAAGGAGTCCGCCCGCGCCGCGCTCACCTACGTCCGCAGCAACGCCAACCAGCTCGGCGTCGACGTCAACTTCCTCGACCGCCAGGACCTGCACATCCACGTCCCGGCGGGCGCGGTGCCCAAGGACGGCCCCTCGGCAGGCGTCACCATGTTCACGGCCCTCACCTCGCTGCTGACCGGACGCCGCGTCCGCAACGACACGGCCATGACCGGCGAGTGCACCCTCCGCGGTCGCGTCCTCCCGGTCGGCGGGATCAAGTCGAAGGTCCTCGCCGCCCACCGCGCCGGCATCAAGCGGGTGGTGCTCCCGCACCGCAACGCCCGTGACATCGAGGACGTGCCCGAGGACGTGCGGCAGCAGATCGAGTTCATCCTCGCCGAGGACATGCGGCAGGTGCTCGACGCCGCGCTCGAACCCGGCATCGTCCCGCCCGAGAACCTCGCCGCGGACAGCCCGCGCGCCGAGGCGTGACCGAGCGGGCGCCGGCAGCCGACGACGCATCGCCGCTGGCCGCCACGCGCCCGATCCGGGGATCCGCACCACACGGCGCGGATCCTGCTTTTTGCGTGACCGGCGCGCCCGCGAGCGGGGGTGCCCCGGGCCCCATGGCCGCCGTTCGGCGACCTGCCCGTAAAATCATGTGATTCGAGGGCGGGCCCGCGCCTGTCGCGAATTGACGAAGTCGGACGCGTGGGCCGAGAATCACCGCGTTGACCACGGTGCCTGACAGGATAGGTCCCTACGAGGTGCTCGAGCGCATCAGCGCCGGCGGCATGGCCGAGGTGTACAAGGCCAAGCTGACCGGCGCCGACAGCTTCGAGCGGCTGGTGGCGATCAAGCGGATCCTGCCGCACATCGCCCGCGACCCCAACTTCATCGCCATGTTCCAGGCGGAGGCCAAGCTGGCCGTCCAGCTGCAGCACGGCAACATCGCCCAGATCTACCAGCTCGGCCGCCAGGACGACTCCTTCTACATCGCCCTCGAGTACGTCGAGGGTCGCGACGTCGGGGCCCTGCTCGACCTGCACCAAAAGGCCGGCAAGCCGCTGCCGCTGGCCCAGGCCTGCTACATCATCACCCGCTGCGCCGAGGGCCTCGACTACGCGCACAACAAGCGGAGCGACGACGGCAGGCCGCTCAACATCATCCACCGCGACATCAGCCCGCCCAACATCCTGATCTCCTACGAGGGCGAGGTGAAGCTGATCGACTTCGGCCTGGCCAAGGCGACCAGCTCGTCGGTCCAGACCCAGGCCGGCGTCATCAAGGGCAAGCTGGCGTACATGTCCCCGGAGCAGGTCCGCGGCGCGCCGCTCGACGCCCGCAGCGACGTGTTCGCGCTCGGCATCGTGTTCTTCGAGCTGCTGACCGGCCGGCGCCTGTTCCGCCGCGACAGCGACATCGAGACGTTCGAGAGCGTGCGCCAGTGCAAGGTGCCGCGGCCGAGCGAGGTGAACCCGGCGATCCCGGGCCCGCTCGAGCAGATCCTGCTGCAGGCGCTGGCCCGCAGCATCGACGACCGCTACCCCTCGGCGGCCGCGATGGCCGAGGCGCTGCGCGAGTTCGTGTTCACGCACCAGGTGCGCTACCGCGGCGACCAGCTCGGCGCGTGGATGCGCCAGGTGTTCCGCAAGAACTGAGTCAGCCGCCGAGGCCGATCCGGCGGATCATCTGCAAGCGCCGCGGCGAGGCGCTGTCGAGCTCGACGACGCCGATGGTGCCGGCGAGCGTGTGCACGACGTAGAGCTTGCGCCGGGCCTCGTCGACGACCAACTCGTTGGGCCCGTCGTCGACCGGGATGGTGGCGACCACGGTGAACGAGCCGAGCGCGACCGCGGCGACCTGGTCGTCGGAGTAACAGCTGACGAACGCCATCGCCTCCGCCTGCGCGGGCCGGTGGATCGCCAGCACGTTGGGGTTGTGACACAGCGCGACGCTGTCGATCGGGTCGTTGAGCGGCTCGCCGTCGGGGCCCTGGCTGGTGTCGATCAGCGAGAGCGACGGCGGCGTGGTGTGGACCGCGAGCAGCCGGTCGCCGACCTCGGGGTCGAGGAACTCGATCTCCCCCATGAACGGCCGGTCGCCCGCGGCGTACGGATTGACGCCGAGCAACCAATGGTTGCCGAAGCGCACCAGCGTGTCGCGCCCGGTCTCGACGCTGAACAGCCGCACGCCGGGCCAGAAGCGGTGCGAGGCGTACAGCAGCGGACGCGTGCAACCCTCGGTGCTCGGCGGCGCGTCGGCCGGGTCGCACGCGCGCTGCTCGACGGCGAAGCCGCCGGCGAGCGTGCCCTTGCCGAGCGGCTCGGAGGCGAAGAACGCCGCCGACGAGTCGGTGATGTCGGTGATCGTCGGCCCGTACTCGGCGTCGAGGGCGATGAGGGTCATGCGCGCGCCGAGCAGGTGCGGCAAGTAGGCGAAGCGATAGCCCTCGCGGTCGACGAAGATCCGCGCCGGGTCCGAGGGCAGGCGCGCGCCCCTGGGGTCGTTGCCGAGCCGCTGCAGCGAGTGCGCCGCGTCGCACTCGCCCTCGGCGTCCTGGCCGCAGTCGACCTCGATGCCGCCGGCGCCGCGCACCACGTCGATCCACGACACCGCCCGCTCGCCCAGGCTCGACGGGACGAGCAGGCGCCACGGCCCCTCGTCGCCGCTCGGGCGGTCGAGCGCGATGTTGCCGGCGCCGCTGGTCAGGCGCACCGAGTGCTCGCGCTGGATGAAGTAGCGCTCCTCGCACTCGACGATCTCCTGCCCTTTCGCACCTGTCTCCTCCGACATGCCCTCCGAGACACGGCAGGGCGCGTCGACGCTGAGCTCGGCGCCGGCCGGCTGGGGCGCCGCGGCGAACGACTTGTCGAGCGCGCGCAGGTTGAGGACCACGAGGGTGCTCGACTGCACGCCGAGGTCGAGGTTGCTGTTGGCGACGAACAGCCACGAGCCGTCGGGGGAGAGCAAGGCGCCGGACGGCAGCCGCAGCGCCTGCAGGTCGGCCGGCTCGGGCTCGCCGCGGCCGCAGGCAGCCAGCAGCAGCAACGCGACGCACCAGCGGTGAGGGACGCGGAGCATGCGGCAGAGGGACGGTAACACGCCTCAGGCGCGCGGGAGGGCGGCCAGCCAGGCCTCGGGATGGACGGCCCAGGCCGCGCCGAGAGCGACGAGCGCCGCCGCGGCCACCAGCCACGACCGACTCGCGCGGGCCAGCGCGGCGAACGGACCGGTCGTGGCGGCGCTGGCGAGGGCGAGTTCGACGACGGCGGCGGTCAGCAACACCGGCGTGGCCAGGCCGAGCGCGAGGACGGTGGCGTCGTGGGCCGCCGCGCTGGTCGCGGGGAGATCGAGCGGCAGCTCCCAGGCGCCGGGATCGCCGGCGGGCCAGCGCATCGCGCACGCGCGCAGGCCGGTGAGCAGCGGCCGGTGGAGCCCGACGGCCAGCGCGAGCGAGCCGGCCAGCGCGAGCTGCAGGGCCGCGAAGCCGCGCGCGCGACCGAGACCCAGCGAGACGCCGGAGCGGCGCGCGGCCCCGAGAGCGGCGTCGCCGGGCAGGCGGACGAGCGCGCCGATCGTCGCGCCGAGCAGCACCTCGAAGCCGGCGGCGGTGAGCCAGCCGGACCAGGCCACCGGCGCCGCCTCGCCCGTCGTCCACGCCGCCGCCAGCACGCCCGCCAGCGCCGCCGCGATCGCCCACCACGTCCCGCCGGCCGCCGCGCGCCACAGCGTCTGCGCGTGCAAGATCGCAAACAGGCGCAGCGCCAGCCAGGCCCACGCCGCCAGCGCCCCGGGGATCACCGCCGCGACCGCCCGTGAATCACATGTCCTCGCGGACGGCCCGGCCGCCCGACGACGGCCGGCCCCGCACCTGTCTCTACGGACAGATTCATCCTGCCCGCCCGATCTCCGGCAGCAGCGCCCACAGCCCGCGCGTATAACCTGCCCCTTCGGACAGCCAGCGCGCGCCCAGCCACCACACCACCGCGAGCACCGCGGTCGCGCGGGCGAGCAGCACCGGGGCCGGGTCGGTGACGCCGAGGCGGTGGCACAGCCAGCCGACGACCAGCGCGGCGCCGGCCGCGGCGCCGGCCGCGGGGGCGACCAGCCAGGCCGCCTGGGCCAGGCCGTGCGACAGGACCTCGTGCGCGACCGTCACGCGTAGCCCTCCACGAGGCCGCGGATGACCGCGTCCCAGCCGCCGACGGCGAGGAACAGCAGCACCTTGACCGGCAGCGCGACGGCGGGCAGCACCTGCCCCGAGAGACCGATCAAGGCCACGAGCTGGGCGAGGATCAGGTCGACGAGCACGAACGGGAACAGGATCAGCGCGGCCATCTGCAGCGCCTCGCCGAGCTCGGTGACGAGGAACGCGGGCACGAGCGCGAGCGGGTGCGCGGGGCCGGCGGCGTTGAGGCCGGAGAAGTAGTCGACCTCCGCCGGGTCGGCGTGGCGGCCGAGGAAGCTCGCCAGCGGCTCGAACAGCGCGGCGACGTCGAGCGGCGCGCCGTTGCCGTACAGCGCCGCCGTCTCGAACGCGACCGGGCCCATGATCACGGCGGTCACCACCAGCGACAGCGCGAACACGGCGCTCCACGGCAGCAGCGACTCGGCGCCGAGACCGACGCGGATCGCCGACAGCACGACGCTGGCCTTGGCGAACGCGGTGCAGCCGACGGCGGCGATCGGCGCCAGCGACAGGGCCACCCACGTGGCAGCGCCTGCCGGCAGCTCAGGGGCCATGCGCGCGCCACCCCTCCGGGCTGCGAATGGTGTCGCCACGCCTGGCCTCGGCGCGCCAACCTTCGCTGCTGCGCGCCGCGTCGGCGACCCACGGCGGGGCGTCGAGCTCGGCCGGGGCGGCGTTCCACGGCGCGGGCGGCGGGTCGGGCAGCTCGAGCAGCAGCTGCGGCGGTCCGCCCGGACCTGTCCCGACGAGCAGGCGACGGCCGGCCACGTCGACGACGTGCAGCGCGTGCGCGGGGGTCAGACCGACCACCGTCCGCGGCCGCTCGCGCCGCTCGCCTCGCACCCCGCGTCCCAGCCAGACGAGCAGCAACAGCGCGACGAGCAGCCCGCCGCCGACGGCCACGAGGTGGAGGTACGGTTCGATGTCTTCCAGCACGCCCCTAGCGTAGGGAGTGCCGCCAGCGCGATCAAAAAACCCGCGACGTCGGGCCGGAGCGGCCAGCAGACGCGAATGCACGAAGGCCGGGCGAACGCGAGATTCGTGCACGACGCCGGGCACGTCGCTCGCCGTCGTTTCAGGAGCCGAGGCACGAACGGCGGGCGAACGCGAGATTCATGCGAGACGCCGAGACACCCGTCCCGTGTCCCACAGGAGCCGAGGCCGAGATTCGAGAACGACGCCCGCTCCGCATCGCCGCAGAGGTCACGAGCATCGGACCCAAGCAAGAAGGCCCGCGCCGGAGCGCGAGCCTTCTCGCTCGGTTCAGCGGCCGGGCGGCCGCGGCGTCTCAGTCGGCCGACTCGGAGCCGGTCGCCGAGGCGCCGCCGGCGGCCGCGGGTGCGGCGGCGGGCAGCTTGAAGGTGACGATCTCGAGGATCGCCATCGGCGCGGCGTCACCGGGGCGGGTGCCGACCTTGAGGATCCGCGTGTAGCCGCCGGGGCGGCCGCGGAGCTGCGGTGCGATGTCGGTGAACAGCTTGTGCAGCGCGTCGCGCGAGCGGACCATGCGGCCCGCCATGCGGAGGGCGTGCACGTACTTGCCCTGCTCGGCCACGGAGCGCTGCTCCTTCGGCTTGGTGAGCAGGTCACCGAGGCGGAGCGCCGTGGTGATCGTGCGCTCGGCCAGGCGCCGGAGCTCCTTAGCCTTCGGCTCGGTGGTGGTGATGCGCTGGTGCTCGAGCAGCGACGTGACCATGTTGCGGAACATGGCGCGTCGGTGCGACGAGCTGCGGCTGAACTTGCGGCCAGCGTTCTGGTGGCGCATGGCGGTCAGGTCTCCTCACGGGCCGGCGGCGGGCCCTGCCAGTTGTCGATCTTCATGCCAAGCGACAGGCCCATCTGCGCCAGGATCTCCTTGATCTCCTTGAGCGACTTGCGGCCGAAGTTCTTGGTCTTGAGCATCTCGGCCTCGGTGCGCTGCACGAGGTCGCCGATGTAGTGGATGTTGGCGTTCTGCAAGCAGTTCGCCGAGCGGACGCTGAGCTCGAGCTCGTCGACCGAGCGCCACAGGTACTCGTTGAGCTTGTCGCTCTCGCTCTGCTGCGGGACGGCGGCCTCCTCGATCTCCTCGCGGTTGATGAAGATCGAGAGCTGCTCCTTGAGGATCTTGGCCGCGTAGGCGACCGCGTCCTCGGGACGCACGGAGCCGTCGGTCCACACCTCGAGCGAGAGGCGGTCGTAGTCGGTGCGGTGGCCGACGCGCGCGTTGGTGACGCGGTAGTTGACCTTCTGGATCGGCGAGAACAAGGAGTCGATCGGGATGACGCCGATCGGCATGCCCTCGGTCTTGTTCTGATCCGCGGTCGCGTAGCCGCGGCCCATCGCGCAGGTCAGCTCCATGCGCAGCCGGCCGCCCTTGCTGAGCGTGGCGATGTGTTGTTCAGGGCGGAGAGCGGTGACGCCGGTCGGGCACTGGATGTCCCCGGCGGTGACCTCGCCCTCGCCCTGCTTGTCGATCACCAGCGTCCGCTGGGTCGCGTCGTCCATACGGAGGAGCAGCGCCTTGACGTTCAGGATGATGTCCGTGACGTCCTCGACGACGCCCGGCACCGTGGTGAACTCGTGGAGCGCACCCTCGATGCGGACGGTCGTGATCGCGGCGCCCTGCAGCGAGCTCAGGAGCACCCGCCGCAGGCTGTTGCCGAGGCTGATGCCGTAGCCGCGTTCGAGCGGCTCGCACGTGAACTTGCCGTAGGTGTCGGTGAGCGAAGAGGTGTCGACCTCGAGCTTCTTCGGCCGAATCAGGTCGCGCCAGTTCCTGGCGATGGTGTTTTGGTCCTGCATTCGTCCCTCCGTTGTGGTTACTTCGAGTACAGCTCGACGATGAGCTGCTCGTCGATGTCCGCCGAGATGTCCGACCGAGACGGCAGCGCGGTGATCTTGCCGCGCATGTTCTCCTTGTCGAGATCGATCCACGCCGGCCGCGGGACCCGGTCGACCTGCCCGAGGGCGTCGACGATGCGCTGGATCTTCTTGCTGTTGTCGCGGACCTCGACGACGTCGCCGGCGCGCACCTGGTAGCTCGGGATGTTGATCCGCTTGCCGTTGACCAGGAAGTGGCCGTGACGCACGAGCTGGCGGGCCTCGGCGTGGCTCGAGGAGAAGCCGCAGCGCAGGGTGACGTTGTCGAGCCGACGCTCGAGCAGGGCGAGCAGGTTCTCGCCGGTCACGCCCTTCATCCGCGAGGCGCGGTAGTAGTAGCCGCGGAACTGCTTCTCGAGCAGGCCGTAGATGCGCTTGACCTTCTGCTTCTCGCGCAGCTGCTGGCCGTAGTCGCTCGGCCGCTTCTTGCGACCCTGGCCGTGCTGACCCGGGGGGTACTGGCGCCGCTCGTAGCCGCACTTGTCGGTGAAGCAGCGATCGCCCTTGAGGAACAGCTTGGCATCTTCACGCCGGCACAGCCGGCACACGGGACCGATGTAGCGAGCCATGGTTCAGACCCTCCTCCGCTTGGGCGGGCGGCAGCCGTTGTGCGGGATCGGCGTGACGTCCTTGATCGAAGTGATGCGCAGACCCGCCGACTGCAGGCCGCGGAGCGCCGACTCGCGGCCGGCACCGGGGCCCGACACGCGGACCGAGACGCTCTGCATGCCGTGGTCCTGGGCCTTGCGCGCCGCGTCGTCGGCCGCCAGCTGAGCGGCGAACGGCGTCGACTTGCGCGAGCCCTTGAAACCACGCACACCCGCCGAGGCCCACGCGATCGTGTTGCCGTTGACGTCGGTGATGGTGATGAGCGTGTTGTTGAAGGTCGAGTTGATGTAGACGACGCCCGTCGCGACGTTCTTCTTGACGCGACGCTTGGCCTTGCCCTTGTCGGCATCCTTGGTAGTCGCCATGGCTCAGACCTTCCTCTTGGCCGCCACGGTGCCCCGCTTGGGGCCCTTGCGCGTGCGGGCGTTGGTGTGGGTGCGCTGGCCGCGGACCGGCAGGCCGCGGCGGTGACGGAGGCCGCGGTAGCAGCCGAGGTCCATCAGGCGCTTGATGTTCATCTGGACGTCGCGGCGGAGGTCACCCTCGACCTTGTGGTCGCTCTCGATGACGCTGCGGATCGCGGCGAGCTGATCGTCGGTCAGGTCGTCGGTGCGGATCGCCGCGCCGACGCCGGACTTGTCGAGGATCTTCTGCGCCGTGACGCGGCCGATGCCGTAGATGTAGGTGAGCGCGATCTCGATGCGCTTGTTCCGGGGCAGGTCCACCCCTGCAATGCGTGCCATGGTGGTCCTCCTAGCCCTGCCGCTGCTTGTGCTTGGGGTTGTCGCAGATCACCCGCACGACACCTTTGCGGCGGATGACCTTGCACTTGTCGCAGATCTTTCGAACGCTGGCTCTGACTTTCATTGTTCCTCTTGGCGAAGGTGGCGGCTAGGCCTGGCGGAGCGCCAGACCGGTGATGACACCGCGACCTGGATCGAGACTGGCCCTGCGGACCAGCACACGTTGCCCCGTCCGTACGTGCACACCGAGGCGCCGCGCCTCCGCGGACAGGCTGGCCGTGAGGACAGCTTGTGTCGGCGGCTCGGCCTCGAGGCGGTACAGCTGCTGGGGCAACTCAGCGACCACTGTGGCCTCGAAGGTGTCGGCGTGCGTGGGGTTCACAGAGAAGAGACCTCGGTGCGTCGACGGCCCTCGCGGCACCGTCGAGTTCGGACCGCCGACACGGACTGTCGACTGGTCCGGGGCCGTGAATGGCCCGGTACTTAAGCTCAAGGACCCCCAGGGGGGGTCAAGGAAGGGCGAAAAGGTGGCAAAAAGGCCGCCGATAGTCCAGGCCGGCACCAGACCGGCGCGCTCGGCTCCGTGTGAGTTAGCCCCGGCGCCCGCGGACCCGCGGCCCGCCAGGACCGGCGAATCCCTCGTACGAACGGGTCACCAGGTGGCTCTCGATCTGCTGCGCCGTGTCGAGGGCGACGCCGACGACGATCAGCAGCGAAGTGCCTCCGTAGTAGAACGGGACGTTGAATTTGGTCTGCAGCAGGGTCGGCAGGACGCAGACCGCGGCGATGTACCAGGCGCCGGCGAACGTCAGGCGCGTGAGGATGAAGTCGATGTACTCGGCCGTCCGCTTGCCAGGGCGGATCCCGGGGATCGACGCGTTCTGCTTCTTCAGGTTGTCGGCCACGTCGACCGGGTTGAACTGCAGCGATGTGTAGAAAAACGTGAAGAAGATCACGAGCGCCACGAAGGCGGTGAGGTACAGCCAGCCATCGTAACGCAGGGCGTTCGAGAACCACTGCATCGACGAGGAGCCGGTCATGCCCGCGATCTGGCTCGGGAACATGAGGATCGAGCTGGCGAAGATCGGCGGGATGACGCCGGCGCTGTTAAGGCGGAGCGGCAGGTAGTTGGCGTTGCCGCCGAACATCTGCCGCCCGACTACACGTTTGGCGTACTGGACCTGAATCCGTCGCTGGCCGCGCTCCATGATCACGACGAAGGCGATCACGGCGATGACCAGCGCGCCGAGGATGGCGATGAACATCGGCCCGAAGTTCTCGGGGTCGTCCTGGGTCTTCTGCCACAGCTGGTACAGCGCGACCGGGAGGTCGGCGACGATGCCGGCGAAGATGATGAGCGAGATCCCGTTGCCGATGCCCTTCTCGGTGATCTGCTCGCCCAACCACATGATGAAGCATGTCCCTGCGGTCAGGGTCAGGATCGTCATCAAGCGGAACGCGAGCCCGGGGTCGAGCACCAGCGTCTGCCCGGGGGCGTTCTGCGACTCGAGCCAGGTGGCCATGAACCAGCCCTGGACCACCGACAGGAACACCGTGCCGTAGCGGCTGTACTGGTTGATCTTGCGGCGGCCGGTCTCACCCTCTTTGCTCAGCATCTCCAGCCGCGGAATGACCGCGGTCATCAGCTGCATGATGATGCTGGCGCTGATGTACGGCATGATGCCGAGCGCGAACACGGACAGGTTGCTCAGCGCGCCGCCGCTGAACATGTTCAGATAGCCGAGGAAGCCGCCCGCTCCCTGGCGGACGATGTCGTCCATGACGGTGCGGTCGACGCCGGGCACGGCCACGAACACGCCGAAGCGGTAGACGGCCAGCATCGCCAGCGTGAAAAGCACACGCTTGCGCAGCTCCGGCAGCTTGAAGATGTTGATGATGACACCCATCGGCGATCCCAGCTTGCCCCTTCTCGTGCCCGATCTGACGGCCAGACGGGCGGGCCCTCGGGCCCGGAGGCTTCGGCGACAACTTGTACCCCATGCCGCCCGGCGCCGCAGCCGGCCCCGCGACGAACTTCGGCCGGGCGCCGTTCGGCGGCCCGGCCGACGTACGAAAGGCCGCGCACCCGGTGACCGGTATCACGGTGCGCGGCCTGCTGGCCTGACGGCCCCGAAAGGCCAGCTCTGACGCTCAGCCCTCGGCGGGCGTGGCGGACTCCTGGATGGAGCCGCCCGCGGCCTCGACCTTCTGACGGGCCGACTCGCTGACCTTGGCGACGTTGACCTTGAGCGCGGTCTTGAGCTCGCCGGTGCCGAGCAGCTTCACCTGCTTGACCCGCTTCGGGATCAGGCGCTTGGCCCGCAGGCTCTCGAGCGAGACCTCTTCGCCGGCGGCGAACTTGCCCTCGAGCACGCCGACGTTGACGCCGTGGTACTCGTCGCGGTTGAGGCTGATGAAGCCCCGCTTCGGGACGCGCCGCTGGAGCGGGTTCTGACCGCCCTCGAAGTGGTCGGGCATCTGGTTGTGACGCGCGAGCTGACCCTTGACGCCGCGGGTCGAGGTCTTGCCGCGACGCGAACCGATACCGCGACCGACGCGCTTGCGACGCTTCCGGGCGCCGGCCGGCGGCTGCAGTGTTTCAAGTGTAGTACCCATGATGGGACCGTTCCCTTCGGCTTACTCGTCGGCCGGCTCGACGGCGACGAGGTGTTGGATCTTGCGGATCATGCCGCGGATCGACGGGGTGTCGTCGAGCACGCGCGAGTGATGCAGGCGGCGCAGGCCAAGCCCGCGGACAGTGTCCTTCTGCGACTGCTCGCGGTGGATCGGGCTGCGGACGAGGGTCACTTTGAGCTTGAGGGCCATGGCTGTGCTCCTACTGCGTAAGCTCGGCCACCGCGAGGCCGCGGCGACGCGACACCGACTCCGGCGCGCGCAGCCGCTGGAGCGCGTCCAGCGTCGCGTGGATGACGTTCTGCGGGTTGTTGGTGCCGATGCACTTGCTCAGGATGTCGTGGATGCCCGCGCACTCGACGACCGCACGCACCGCGCCGCCGGCGATGACGCCGGTACCCGGCGAGGCCGGCCGCAACAGCACCGTGCCGGCGCCGTGGTGACCGATGACCTCGTGGGGGATCGTCGCGCCCGCGAGCGGGACCTGGAACAGGTTCTTGCGCGCGAGGTCGTTGGCCTTGCGGATCGCCTCCGGGACTTCCTTGGCCTTGCCGTAGCCGATGCCCACCCAGCCGCGCTCGTTGCCGATGACGACCAGCGCGCTGAAGCTGAAGCGCCGGCCGCCCTTGACGACCTTCGCCACGCGGTTGATGTAGACGACGCGGTCGACCAGTTCTCCGAGAGATTCGATGTCGATCATGACTGGATCCTAGAAGTCGAGGCCACCCGCTCGCGCGCCGTCGGCCAGGGCCTTGACCCGGCCGTGGTAGATGTAGCCGTTGCGGTCGAACACGACCTTGGTGATGCCTTTGGCCAGGCAGGCCTTGGCGATGGCGCTGCCGACGAGCTCGGCCAGCTCGCGCTTGGTCTTCTCGCTCTCGGAGGCCAGCTCCTTGACGAGCGAGGAGGAGGCGACCAGCGTCGCCGACGTGCTGTCGTCGATGACCTGGGCGTAGATGTGCTTGGCGCTGCGGAACACCGAGAGGCGCGGACGCTCCGTGGTGCCGTGGACCCGCTTGCGAATGCTGGCTTTGCGGCGCAGCCGGATCTGTTCTTTGGGCGAGGGCATGGTCGAACTCCCAGCGCGCGGCTACTTGCCTTTACCGCGGGCCTTGCCTTCCTTCAGGGTGATTTTCTCGTTCAGATAACGTACGCCCTTGCCCTTGTAGGGCTCCGGCGGCCGGAAGTTGCGCAGGTCGGAGGCGACCTGGCCGAGCAGGGCCTTGCTCGCCGACTTGACGTGCAGCTTGCCGTCCTTGTCGACCTCGGCCTTGACGCCCTCGGGCAGCTTGTAGTTGACCGGGTGCGAGAAGCCGAGCGTCAGGTCGACGACGTCGCCCTTGACCGCGGCGCGGTAACCGACGCCGACGATGTCGAGGGTGCGCGTGAAGCCGACCGAGACGCCGGTCAGCATGTTCGCCGTCATCGCCCGCGCGGTGCCGTGCAGCGCGCGCAGGGTCCCGTCCTCGCCGGTACGGGTGAAGGTGATCGTGTCACCCTCGACCTTGAACTGGATCACGGCCGGGACCTCGAAGTCGAGGCTGCCCTGCGGACCCTTGACCGACAGCGTCTGCCCCTTGACGGTCACGGTGACCCCCTTGGGGATCTTCACTGGAGATTTGCCGATACGACTCATGGTCTTGTTCCTTCACGCGGCGGCGGTTCGAATCACCAGACGCTGCAGATGAGCTCGCCGCCGATGCCCTGTCGCCGGGCGGCGCGGTCGGTCATCAGGCCACGCGAGGTCGAGACGATCAGGATCCCGAGGCCGTTGTGGACCTTGGGGATGTCCTTGCCGCGGGAGTAGGCGCGCTGGCCCGGGCGGCTGATCCGGCGCATGCCCTCGATGGCGGCCTCTTCGCCCTGGTACTTGAGCTGGACCGACAGCAGGCCCTGCTTGTCGTCGTCCTGCCACGAGAAGTCGGAGATGTACCCCTCCTCCTTGAGGATCTGGCAGATGCGGAGCTTCTGCTTGGAGCCGGGCATCGTGCAGCTGGGGTGCTGGGCGTGCTGCGCGTTGCGGATGCGCGCCAGCATGTCGGCAATGGGATCGGTCATGGACATGATTGCGACTCCTTTAGGCGCGCCGGAACGGCATCCCCAGCTTCTCGAGCAGTGCGCGACCCTCGTTGTCGGTGCCGGCCGAGGTGTGAATGCAGATGTTCATGCCCGGCACCTTGTCGAGCTTGTCGATATCGACCTCGGGGAAGATCAGGACTTCCTTCACGCCGAGCGTGAAGTTGCCGCGGCCGTCGAAGGCCTTGCGGCTGACCCCGCGGAAGTCACGGGTGCGCGGGAGCGCGATCGTCAGCAGACGATCGAGGAACTCCCACATGACGTTGCCCCGCAACGTCACCATGCACCCGATCTTCATCCCCTCGCGGAGCTTGAAGGTCGCGATCGACTTCTTGGCGCGCGTCACCACCGGCCGCTGACCGGTGATGTTGCCGAGCACCTCGAACGCCTGCTCGAGCAGCTTCGGCTGGCGAATCGCCTCGCCGAGGCCGATGTTGAGCACGACCTTCTCGATCCGCGGCACGTTGAGCGCGTTCTTGTAGCCGAACTCGGACACGAGCGCGGGCCTCGCGACCTCGCTGTACTTCTGTACGAGCCGGGGTACGTACCCCTCCTCGCGCTTGAGCGGCTCCTCCTGGACCCGCTGGAACTTGAACCCGAAGCCGGCGGCTTCCTTCTTCTTGGCGGGGGGTGCCCCGCCGGCGCGTGCTGCCTTGGCCATGACGACGAATTCCGGTTACTTGTCGATCTGCTCGCCCGACTTGACCGCGACGCGGACCTTGCGGCCGTCGTCGAGGACCTGGAAGCGCACCCGCGTCGGGTCGCCCGACTGCGGATCCGCGAGCATCACGTTGGAGAGGTGGACGGGGGCCTCGCGCTTCACGATGCCGCCCTGGGGGTTCTCTTTGCCGGGCTTGACGTGCTTGGTGACGACGTTGACACCCTGCACGACCACTCGGTCGCTCTCGGGCACGACCCGCAGCACCTTGCCGCGGCGACCCTTGTGCTTTCCGGCGATGACGACGACCTCGTCGCCTGAACGAATCCGCTGCATCACAGCACCTCCGGCGCCAGCGAGATGATCTTGAGGTAGTTCTTCTGCCGCAGCTCGCGCGCCACGGGCCCGAAGATGCGGGTCCCGATCGGCTGCTTCTGGGCGTCGATCAGCACCGCGCTGTTGGTGTCGAAGCGGATCACGCTGCCGTCGACCCGGCGCACGCCCTTGCGCGTGCGGACGATGACGGCCTTCATGACCGAGCCCTTCTTCACCTTGCTGTTCGGCAGGGCGTCGCGGACCGAGACGACGATGATGTCGCCGATGGTCGCGTAGCGGCGCTTCGAGCCGCCCAGCACCTTGATGCAGAACAGCTTGCGCGCGCCCGAGTTGTCGGCCACGTCGAGGACGGACTGGACCTGAATCATACGAGCGTCGCTTTCTCCACGATCGCCTGGAGCGCCCAGCGCTTCTCGCGGGACAGGGGCCGGCAGCTGACGATGCGGACGACATCGCCGACCTTGGCCTGGTTGGTCTCGTCGTGCGCCTTGTACCGCAGCCGCTCGCTGACGTACTTGCGGTAGCGCGGGTGCTTGAAGCGCCGCTGCACCTGGACGACGATGGTCTTGTCCATCTTGTCCGACACGACGGTGCCGGTGAGGACACGGCGCTGGCGCGTCTCGGTCTCGGTGGTGGTGTCTTGCTCAGTCATGGCTCATGCCTCTCCCGCGATGCCGCGAGCGCGCTCGTGGAGGACGGTCTTGATGCGGGCGATGTCGCGGCGCAGGGCGCCGAACTGGGCGGTGTTGGTGGCCCGCTGGGTCGCCTTGGCGACGCTCAGGCGGACCAGCTTGTCGCGGAGCTGCACCTCGAGCTCGGTGAGCTCCTCGGTGGTCTTCTCGCGGAGTTCCAGCGCTTTCACAGGGCACCGTCCCTTCGGATGAAGCGGGTCTTGATCGGCAGCTTGTGGTGGGCGCGGAGGAACGCCTCGCGGGCGAGCTCCTCGGTGACGCCCTCGATCTCGTAGAGCACCCGGCCGGGGCGGACAACGGCGACCCAGTAGTCCGGGGCGCCCTTGCCCTTACCCATGCGGGTCTCGGCCGGCTTGCGCGAGACGGGCTTGTCCGGGAAGATCCGGATGTAGAGCTTGCCGCCGCGCTTGACGTGGCGGTTGATCGCGATACGCGCCGCCTCGATCTGGCGCGCGGTCAGCCACCCGCACTCGACGGTCTGCAGGCCGAAGTCGCCGAAGGAGACCTCCGACCCGCCCTTGGCCTGGCCGGCCATGTGGCCCTTTTGGACCTTGCGGTACTTGACTCTGGATGGGGAGAGCATGTTCGGATGCCTCGCTTACTTCTGGGGCCGCGGGAAGCGCGGGTCGTTCTGTTGCGTGGCGCGCGTGCCGTAGACCTCGCCCTTGAAGATCCAGCACTTGACGCCGATCGCACCGGCGGTCGTGTGGGCCTCGGCGAAGCCGTAGTCGATGTCGGCACGCAGGGTGTGCAGCGGGACGCCGCCGGCCCGGTAGGTCTCACGACGCGACATCTCGGCGCCGGCCAGGCGGCCCGAGGCGGCGACGCGGATGCCCTTGGCGCCGAACTTCATCGCGGTCTGCATCGCCCGCTTGAGCGCGCGACGGAAGGCGATGCGGCGCTCGAGCTGCTGGGCGATGTTCTCGGCCACCAGCTGGGCGTTCGTCTCGGCCTTGCGGACCTCCTGGATGTTCAGGAACACCTCGGACTCGGTCAGCCGCGAGACCTTCTTCTTCAGGACCTCGACGCCGGCGCCGCGCTTGCCGATGATGATGCCGGGGCGCGCCGAGAAGATGTTGATCTTCAGCTTGTTGGCGGCCCGCTCGATCGTGATGTCGGCGATGCTGGCGGCGTAGAGCTCCTTCTTGAGGAAGCGCCGGATCTTGAGGTCCTCGTGCAGCCACTGACGGTAGCGCGTGTGCTCGAACCACTTCGAGCCCCAGGTACGGACGATCCCGATCCGGAAGCCGATCGGATGTGTTTTCTGTCCCATTAGCTGCGTGCCTCCGCCACCTCGAGGTGGATGTGGCTGGTCTTCTTGAGGATCCGATTGGCGCGGCCCATCGCTCGCGGGCGCCAGCGCTTGAGCGTCGGACCCTGGTCGACGGTCACCTTGGTGACGACGAGGTTGTCGACGTTGACGTCGCCCGTGTCCTCGGCGTTGGCGACGGCGGACACGAGCAGCTTGAAGAACTGCTTGGCGCCCGACTTGTGCAGGAAGCGAAGGTCGTCGATGGCGCGGGCGACCTGCTTGCCGCGGATCAGGTTGGCGATGATCCGGGCCTTTCGCGGGGTAATGCGCGCGTGGCTGAGACGTGCGATGGCCATGGGTACCTCGGTGATTACTTCTTCGTGGCCTTGCGGTCGCCGGAGTGACCACGGAAGGTGCGGGTCGGGGCGAACTCGCCGAGCTTGTGCCCGACCATGTTCTCGGTGATGAAGATGGGGATCCACTTGTGGCCGTTGTGGACCATCACGTTCGCGCCGACGAACTGCGGCATGATCGTGGAGCGGCGCGACCAGGTCTTGACCACGCGCCGGCTGCCCTCCTTGAGGGCGACTTCGATCTTCTCGACCAGGTGAGAGTCCGCGAACGGGCCCTTCTTAATGGAGCGTGCCATGCGTTACTTCTTCCTACGGGAGACGATGAAGACGTCGGTGCGCTTGTTGTGCCGCGTCCGGTAGCCCTTCGACAGGATGCCCCACGGGGAGCACGGGTGCCGACCGCCGGAGGTGCGACCCTCGCCGCCGCCCATCGGGTGGTCGACCGGGTTCATGGTGACGCCGCGGTTGTGCGGGCGGATGCCGAGCCAACGCGTACGACCGGCCTTGCCGAGGCTGACGCGGCTGTGGTCGCCGTTGCTCAGCGTGCCGACGGTGGCGCGGCAGTCGATGTGCACGCGCCGAACCTCGCCGGAGGGCAGGCGGACCTGCGTCCAGTCGCCCTCGCGCGCCATCAGCTGGGCGCCCGAGCCGGCCGTGCGGACCAGCTGGCCGCCCTTGCCGATCTTGATCTCGAGGTTGTGGATGATCGTGCCGACCGGGATGTTGCGCAGCGGGAGGCTGTTGCCCGGCTTGATGTCGGCCGCCTGGTCGCTGATCACCGAGTCGCCGACCTTCAGACCCTCGGGCGCGAGGATGTAGCGCTTCTCGCCGTCGGCGTAGTTGATGAGCGCGATGAAGGTGGTGCGGTTCGGGTCGTACTCGACCGTCGCGACCTTGCCCGGCACGCCGAACTTGTCGCGCTTGAAGTCGATGACGCGGTACAGCTGCTTGTGACCGCCGCCGCGGAAGCGCGAGGTCTTGCGGCCGTAGTTGTTGCGCCCGGTGTGGCGGTCGATCTTCTCGACCAGCGGCCGGTGCGGCTCGCTCGCCGTCACCTGGTCGCGGGTGTTGACGCTCATGCCGCGTCGGCCCGGGGAGGTCGGCCTGTAGACTTTAATGCCCATGGTTCGCTCCTTCAGCCCTTGTCGGCTTGCTCTCCGTAGAGGTCGATCGAATCACCGGGGTGAACGGTGACGATCGCCTTCTTCCACGACCGCTGCTTGCCGGTGAACTTGCCGACCCGGCGGAGGTCGCCGCGCACGACCATGGTGCGCACGTCCCGGACGCGGACGCCGAACACGAGCTCGACGGCCTTGCGGATCTCGATCTTGTTCGCGGCCTTGGCGACCTCGAACACGTAGTGGTTGTGACGGCCCTGCACGTCGGTCGACTTCTCGGTCACGACCGGGCGGACGATGATCTGCTGCGGGGTCATGCGACCTCCTTCGGGGCGTCGGACTTGACGCCCGACAGACGGGCCTCGACCGCGCGCAGCGAGGTCTCCGAGATCAGCAGCTTGGGGAAGCGCAGGATGTCGTAGACGTTGAGACCGCGGACGTCGAGGAAGCTCGCCGAGGTCAGGTTGCGCGTGCTGAGGCGGAGGTTCTTGTTGTCGCCGGCGTCGACCACCAGAGCCTTCGGCGCGCCGAGAGTGGTCAGCGCCTGGGCGATGGTCTTGGTCTTGATCGCCGACAGCTGCAGGTCGCGGATGACGACCAGGTCGCCGTCCTTGGCCCGCAGGGTCAGGGCCGTGCGCAGCGCGCTCGCCATGACCTTCTTGTTGACGTGGAAGGCGTAGTTGCGCGGCTTGGGCCCGAACACCTGACCGCCTCCGCGGAAGATGTTGGCGCGGCGCGAGCCGTGGCGGGCGCCGCCGGTGCCCTTCTGCTTGTGCAGCTTCTTGCCGGTGATGGAGACCTCGGCGCGGGTCTGGGTCGAGTGCGTTCCGGCGCGGCGAGCCGCCCGCTGGTAGCGCACGACCTCCCACAGGAGGTGCTCACGCACGGGGACGGCGAACACCGCGTCGGCGACGTCGATCTCGCCGACCTGGGCGCCCGTGAGGTCTTTGACGATGAGCTTGGCCATGGTGCCTCAGGTCTTGATCTCGACGTCCACGCCCGCCGAGAGGTCGAGCTTCATCAGCGCGTCGAGGGTCTGCTTGTTCGGTTCAAGGATGTCGAGCAGCCGCTTGTGGGTGCGGATCTCGAACTGCTCGCGCGACTTCTTGTCGATGAAGGGGCTGCGCAGGACCGTGTACTTGTTGATCTTGGTCGGCAGCGGGATCGGGCCCGCGACCGTCGCGCCGGTGCGGCGGGCGGTCTCGGCGATCTCGCTCGCCGACTGGTCGAGCAGCTTGTGGTCGAAGGCTTTGAGCCGGATGCGAATCTTGAGCGTGTCCACGGCGATATCCCTTGCGTCTTGGCCGGCGTACTCGAGCGAAGTCTTACTCGAGGATCTTGGTGACGACGCCGGCGCCGACGGTCTTGCCACCCTCGCGGATGGCGAACTTCAGCCCCTCTTCGCAGGCGATCGTGCTGTGCAGCTCGACGACGATCTCGATGTTGTCACCGGGCATCACCATCTCCACACCCTCGGGCAGCGTCACCGAGCCCGTCACGTCCGTCGTGCGGAAGTAGAACTGCGGCCGGTACCCCTTGAAGAACGGAGTGTGGCGACCGCCCTCCTCCTTCTTCAGCACGTACACCGTCGCCTTGAACTTCTTGTGCGGCGTGATCGAGCCCGGCTTGCAGAGGACCTGCCCGCGCTCCACGCCCTCGCGGTCGATGCCGCGGATCAGCAGGCCGACGTTGTCGCCCGCCTGGCCCTGGTCCAGCAGCTTGCGGAACATCTCGACGCCCGTCACCGTCGTCTTCTGCGTGTCACGCAGGCCGACGATCTGAACCTCGTCGCCCACCTTGATCACGCCGCGCTCGATGCGGCCCGTCGTCACCGTCCCGCGGCCCGAGATCGTGAACACGTCCTCGACCGGCATCAGGAACGGCTTGTCCAGCTCGCGCTGCGGCTGCGGGATGTACGAGTCGCACGCGTCCATCAGCTCCCAGATGCACTTCGCGTCCGCGTGGTCCCACGACGGCGCGTTCAGGGCCTTCAGCGCGCTACCGCGGGTGATCGGCACGTTGTCCCCGTCGAACTGGTACTTCGACAGCAACTCACGCAGCTCGACCTCCACCAGCTCCAGCATCTCCTCGTCGCCGGCGCCGATCATGTCGCACTTGTTCAGGAACACCACGATCGCCGGGATGCCGACCTGACGGCCCAGCAGGATGTGCTCGCGCGTCTGCGGCATCGGGCCGTCCGGCGCGCTCACGACGAGGATCGCCCCGTCCATCTGCGCCGCGCCCGTGATCATGTTCTTGATGTAGTCCGCGTGACCGGGGCAATCCACGTGCGCGTAGTGCCGCTGGCTCGACTCGTACTCCACGTGCGCCGTCGAGATCGTGATCCCGCGCGCCCGCTCCTCGGGCGCCTTGTCGATCATGTCGTAGCCCTTGAACTCCGCCTGTCCCTTCAGGCTCAGCACCTTCGTGATCGCCGCCGTCAGCGTCGTCTTCCCGTGGTCCACGTGGCCGATCGTGCCGATGTTCACGTGGGGCTTGTTCCGTACGAATGTTTCCTTCGCCATGGCTGTGCTTCGCTCAGTGAGGGGTGTTGGAGTCTGGGGGGCGGGATCTACCAGCTAGTCAAGGATTGGAAAAGCCCGATCGCGTCGCCTGAGTGAGAGAAACCGCTAATATCCGCGGGCGCGGGTGACGATCTCCGCCTGCCGGTCGCTCGGGACCTCGGCGTAGTGGCTGAAGTGCATCGAGTAGCTCGCTCGGCCCTGGGTGGCCGAACGAAGCGCCGTAGCATACCCGACCATCTCGGCCAGCGGAACTTCCGCGTCAATGACCTGAAGCCCGCGGAGGGGCTCCATGCCCTGAACCCGGCCGCGGCGCTGCCCGACGAGGTCGTTGACCACGTGTCCGGTGTAGTCCTCGGGCGCCTCGACCTCGACCTTCATCACCGGCTCGAGCAGACGGGGCCCGGCCTTCTCGAAGGCCTCCATGAGGCCCATGGTGGCGGCCGCCCGAAAGCTCACGGCGGTCGAGTCGCCCTCGACGTAGCCGCCGTCCTTGAGCCGAACCTCGAGGTCGACGACCGGGTAGCCGAGCAGCGGGCCGCGGGTCAGGGCGTCGGTGACGCCCTCGCGGACGGCCGCGATCATGTCGGGCAGCAGCTTCGGCGGCTCGGGCTTCTGCCCGCGCTCGCGGACCGGCTCGGGGATGAGGTTGACGAACAAATTGCCGGCGCCGCGCTCGCGGGGCAAAAGCTCGAGGACGATGCGGGCGTACTGCCGCTTGCCGCCGATCTCGCGGTCGTACTCGATGGGGTGGACCAGCGGGAGGGCGACCGTCTCGCGGTAGGCGACCTGCGGCTTGCCGACGTTGGTCGGGACGCGCGCCTCGCGGGCGATGCGGTCGACGATGATCTCGAGGTGCAGCTCGCCCTGCCCGGCCATCAGCGTCTGGCCCGAGTCGGGGTCGACGCGGACGGTGAAGCTCGGGTCCTCGCGCTGCATCCGCTCGAGCGCCTCGCTCAGCGCCGCCTGGTCGGCGGTCGACTTGACCTCGATCGCGCGGAAAATCACGGGCTCCGGGATCTCCAGGCCGGGCAAGATCACCTGCTCGCGGTCCGTCGCCAGGACCACCGTGTCGCCGGTGGTGGTGAAGCGGAGCCCGACGGCGGCGGCGATGTTGCCGGCGGAGACCTCGTCGATCTCCTGCATCTTGTTGGCGTGCACCTGCAGGAGCTTGTTGACCCGCTCCTTGCGATCGCGCGTGACGTTCTGGATCGCTTCCTTGACCTTGAGGACGCCCGAGTAGACGCGCAGGAACACCAGCGGACCGCGGTGCGGGTCGTGCACGACCTTGAACGCGAGCGCCAGCAGCGGCTCGCCGGCGGCGGCGTGGCGCTGGACCTCGCCGTCATCGCTCTTGCGCCTGGCGATCACCGGCGGCATGTCGAGCGGCGACGGCAGGAAGTCGATGACGGCGTCGAGCAGCGGCTGGATGCCCTTGTTCTTGAGCGCCGTGCCGCACAGCACCGCCACGCCCTTGTTGGCGATGGTCGCCCGGCGCAGGCCGGCCTTGAGCTGGTCGAGCGGGACGCCGCCCGCACCTGTCTCGAGGAACACGGTCATGATCTCGTCGTCGACCTCGGCCACCGACTCGACCAGCGCCTCGCGGGCCAGCGTCGCCTCGGTGTGCAGCTCGTGGTCCTCGGTGACCGGCTTGCGGGTGAACTGCGTGCCGGAGTCGTCGGTCCAGACGATCTCCTCCATGGTCAGGAGGTCGACGACGCCGGTGAAGCCCGACTCGAGGCCGTTGGGGATCTGCACGACCATCGGGTGGGCGTGCAGGACGGACTTCATCATCTCGACGGTGCGGTCGAGCGTGGCGCCGACGCGGTCCATCTTGTTGACGAAGGCGATCCGCGGGACGTGGTAGCGCGAGGCCTGCCGCCACACGGTCTCGGTCTGCGGCTGCACGCCGGCGACGGCGTCGAACACGGCGACGGCGCCGTCGAGGACGCGGAGCGAGCGCTCGACCTCGATCGTGAAGTCGACGTGCCCGGGGGTGTCGATCAGGTTGATCCGGTGACCGCGCCACAAGCAGGTGGTCGCCGCGGAGGTGATCGTGATGCCCCGCTCCTGCTCCTGCTCCATGAAGTCCATGACCGTGTTGCCGGTGTGAACCTCACCCATCTTGTGCGAGATCCCCGTGTAGAAGAGCACGCGTTCGGTCGTCGTGGTCTTCCCGGCATCGATATGGGCCATGATGCCGATGTCTCGGATGGCCGCGATGTCGCTGGAGGATTGCATGGGACGGGGGGAGCCTCGGGGAACGACACGAGGGCCGCTCCGCCGGCCATCCGTCTCCACGAGCTGGGAGGGGTTATGGCTGGCGAGGGGCCCGACTCGGGATCTGCTGCGAAGGGACCAAGGATTGGCGCTGGTCCAATCGCGGGGCAGAATCGAGGGTTGTCGCGCTCTTGTGGCTCGAGGTCAGTGGGTCATGGCGGGGGCCCCGCGAGCGGGGCCGAGGATCCGGAGCTGAGGAGTGGAGAGAAAGATCGAACGGCCCGCGAGGGGCGGGCCGGAGCGATCGCTACCAGCGGTAGTGCGCGAAGGCCTTGTTGGCCTCGGCCATCTTGTGGGTGTCTTCGCGCTTCTTGACGGCGCCGCCGCGGTTCTGCGCCGCGTCGAGCATCTCGTTGGCGAGGCGCTCGCGCATGGTCTTCTCGGGCCGCGAGCGGGCGAAGCCGATCAGCCAGCGGTACGCGAGGGCCTGGCCGCGCTCGGGGCGGACCTCGATCGGGACCTGATAGTTGGAGCCGCCGACGCGGCGCGAACGGACCTCGAGGCGCGGGAAGACGTTGGAGATCGCCTTCTCGAACACCTTGACCGGGTCGTCCTTGGTGCGCTCGGAGATGATGTCGAAGGCGCCGAAGACGATCTTCTCGGCGATCGACTTCTTGCCGGCGCGCATGATGCCGCAGATGAACTTGTGGATGTTCCGGTTCACGTCCAGCGGGTGGTCGGTGTACCGGATGTCGTTCTGCGGGCGCTTCCGCGTGGTGATTCCTTTGCGCGACATGGTCGTCCTTCTAAGTCACTACTTGGGCCGCTTGGCGCCGTACTTGGAGCGCCGCTGGCGACGGCCGTTGACGCCGGTGGTGTCGAGGGTGCCGCGCACGACGTGGTAGCGGACGCCGGGGAGGTCCTTCACGCGACCGCCGCGGATCAGCACCATCGAGTGCTCCTGCAGGTTGTGACCCTCACCCGGGATGTAGGTCGTCACTTCCATGCCGTTGGTGAGGCGGACGCGAGCGACCTTGCGGAGCGCGGAGTTCGGCTTCTTCGGCGTGCAGGTGTACACGCGGACGCATACGCCGCGCTTCTGCGGGCACCCGCGCAGCGCCGGAGCCGTCGTCTTCTTCTTCTGCAGTTCGCGTCCCTTGCGGACAAGCTGATTGATCGTCGGCATGCGCCGTGAAGCCTTTCCAGATTTCGAGCCGGGGGTTGGACCAGGCCCGGAGGGCCGTGGAGTTGGCAAGTCCTCGCCCGAGAGACCGAGGACCTGTTCGCTTTTGCCCCCTGCGGCTGGGGGGCTGGTTATATAGGGGGGCGCCAGCCAGATCAAGCATCGCCGCCGGCCGGGCGCGTGGGGCCGGACTGTCGTCCAAACCCCTCGAAGAGGCGAAAATTCGGCCTGGAGCGGAGATCCAGGCCCGCACCGCAGCAGCGGGCAGCGCGTCGAGCGTGTGGTGCCGCTGGACTGCGGAAGGGAGATCACCTCCCGTCCGCCGGAACGACGAAGGCCAGCGCAGCGTGCGCCGGCCTCCGCCGAGACGAATCAGTCCTGAACGTTGATGAGGTCGCGCTCGTTGGAGCGACGCGCGATCGGCTCGGCGTTCGGGTCGTGCTGCGCCTGGTCGTCCGAGACCATGTGCAGGCGGTCGTAGACCGTGAGGCCGGTGCCGGCGGGGATGAGCCGGCCCATGATCACGTTCTCCTTGAGGCCGCGCAGGAAGTCGATCTTGCCCTGCAGCGCCGCCTCGGTGAGCACCTTGGTGGTCTCCTGGAACGACGAGGCGCTGATGAAGCTCTCGGTCGACAGCGAGGCCTTGGTGATGCCGAGCAGCAGCGCCTGGCCGGTCGCCGGCGTGCCGCCGAGCGCGGCAACGCGCTGGTTCTCCTGCTGGAAGATCTGCCGCTCGACGTGATCGTCGGCGAGGAAGTTGGTGTCGCCCGGATCCTTGATCCGCACGCGCCGCATCATCTGCCGGATGATCGTCTCGATGTGCTTGTCGTTGATCTTCACGCCCTGCAGACGATAGACCTCCTGGATCTCGTCGAGCAGGTAGGTCGCCAGCGCCTTCTCGCCGAGCACCGCGAGGATGTCGTGCGGGTTGGCCGGGCCGTCCATCAACTTCTCGCCGGCGCGGACGCGGTCGCCCTCGCGCACGAGCAGGTGGCGGACCTTGGGTACCAGGTACTCCTTCGGGTCGCCGTGCTCGGCGGTGACGATGATGCGGCGCTTGCCGCCCTTGTCCTTGCCGAAGCTGACGGTGCCGTCGATCTCCGAGATGATCGCGTGGTCCTTCGGCGTGCGCGCCTCGAACAGCTCGACCACGCGCGGCAGACCGCCCGTGATGTCCTTGGTCTTGGTCGACTCGCGCGGCAGCTTGGCGATCACGTCGCCGGCGACCACCTTGGTGCCCTCCGTCAACGTGAAGGCCGCGCCGACCGGCAGGAAGTAGCGCGCCTCGTGCTTGCCGTGGACGCGGATGACCTCGCCGTCGTCGTTCTTGATGACGAAGCGCGGGCGCGCGTCGGGGTCGCGGCTCTCCTGCACGACCATGCTCGAGTGCTGCGTGGTCTCGTCGACCCGCACCGCCATGGTCACGCCTTCGATGATGTCGCCGTACTCCACGGTGCCCGTCACCTCGACGATGATCGGCAGCGTGAACGGGTCCCACTCGGCCATCAGCTGGCCGGGCTTGACCACCTCGCCGTCCTGGACCCGCAGCCTCGCGCCGTAGACCAGGTCGTAGCGCTCGCGCGTGCGGCCCTTCTCGTCGAGCAGGTTGAGCTGCGCGTGGCGGTTCATGACCACCGAGTACGGGCCGTCCTTGTCCTCGCGGCCGCCGACGAGCTCGATGTCCTCGAGCTTGACGGTGCCGCCGAAGCGGGCCGCCAGCTGCGACTGCTCGGCGGTGATGTTGCCGACGCCGCCGATGTGGAACGTGCGCATCGTCAGCTGCGTGCCGGGTTCGCCGATCGACTGGGCGGCGATGATGCCGACCGCCTCGCCGACGTCGACCATGTTGCCGCGGGCCAGGTCGCGCCCGTAGCACTTGGCGCAGATGCCCCGCATCGCCTCGCAGGTGAGCACGCTGCGGATCCGCACCGACTGGATGCCGGCGTCGTCGACCTGCTTGGCGCGGGTCTCGTCGATGAGGTCGCCCTCGGCGATGATGAGATCGTCGGTGCCCGGGCGGTACAGCGGCTCGAGCGCGACGCGGCCGAGGACGCGGTCCGCCAGGCGCTCGATGACCTCGCCCGACTCGACCAGGGCGGTCATGTCGAGGCCCTGGATCGTGCCGCAGTCGAACTCCGTGATCACGGCCTCCTGGGCGACGTCGACCAGGCGGCGGGTGAGGTACCCGGAGTTCGCGGTCTTGAGCGCGGTGTCGGCGAGGCCCTTGCGCGCGCCGTGCGTCGAGATGAAGTACTGGAGAACCGTGAGGCCCTCGCGGAAGTTCGTCGTGATCGGGAACTCGATGATCTCGCCCGAGGGACGCGCCATGAGGCCGCGCATACCGGCGAGCTGGCGCATCTGCTGCCGCGAGCCGCGGGCGCCCGAGTCGGCCATGATGTAGACCGAGTTGAACGACGGCTGCTTGACCTGCTTCCCGGTCCGCTCGTCGGTGAGGACGGCGGTCGAGATGCCCTCCATCATCGCGTTGGCGATCTGCTCGGAGACGTTCGCCCAGATGTCGATGATCTTGTTGTAGCGCTCGCCCGAGGTGATGAGGCCGTCGGCGTACTGCGCCATGATGCGCTTGACCTCGGCGGTCGCCTGCTGCAGCAGCTTCTTCTTGGCCTCGGGGATGACCATGTCATCCATGCAGATCGAGATGCCGGCCTTGGTCGCCTCGCTGTACCCGGTGCTGCGCAGGTAGTCGGCCATCAGGACGGTGGCCTTCTGGCCGCACAGGCGGTAGCACGTGTCGATCAGCTCGTTGAGCTCCTTCTTGCCCAGCGACCGGTTGACCATCGAGAACGGGATCTTCTTGGGGATGCCGCCCTCGTACAGCAGGACGCGCCCGACGGTGCTGTCGAGCATCGGCTTGCCCGGCTCCATGCGCACGCGGACCCTGGCCTGCAGGTGGGCGGCGCCGTGGTCGTAGGCCATGCGCACCTCGGCCGGCGAGCCGAAGTGACCGATGTAGAAGCCGTCCTGGGCCGGGTTCTCGTTGACGCCGCCGTGGGCGAAGGCCCGCTCGCGCGTCATGTAGTACAGGCCGAGGACGATGTCCTGCGACGGCACGATGATCGGCCGGCCGTGCGCGGGGCTGAGGATGTTGTTGGTCGACATCATCAGCACGCGGGCCTCCATCTGCGACTCGATGCACAGCGGGAGGTGGACGGCCATCTGGTCGCCGTCGAAGTCGGCGTTGAAGGCGGTGCAGACCAGCGGGTGCAGCTGGATCGCCTTGCCCTCGATCAGCACCGGCTCGAACGCCTGGATGCCGAGGCGGTGCAGCGTCGGCGCGCGGTTGAGCAGCAGCGGGTGCTCCTTGATCACCTCGTCGAGGATGTCCCAGACCTCCGGGGCCTCCTTCTCGACCATCCGCTTGGCGCTCTTGATGGTGGTGACGAGCCCCTGCGCCTCGAGCCGGTTGTAGATGAACGGCTTGAACAGCTCGAGCGCCATCTTCTTGGGGATGCCGACCTCGTGCAGGCGCAGCTCGGGCCCGACGACGATGACGCTACGGCCCGAGTAGTCGACGCGCTTGCCGAGCAGGTTCTGACGGAACCGGCCCGACTTGCCGCGCAGCATGTCGGACAGCGACTTCAGCGGGCGCTTGTTGGGGCCCGTGATCGTCTTGCCGCGGCGGCCGTTGTCGAACAGCGCGTCGACGGCCTCCTGCAGCATGCGCTTCTCGTTGCGGATGATGATCTCCGGCGCGGCCAGCTCCTGCAGGCGCTTGAGCCGGTTGTTGCGGTTGATCACCCTGCGGTACAGGTCGTTGAGGTCGGAGCTGGCGAAGCGGCCGCCGTCGAGCGGCACGAGCGGCCGCAGGTCGGGCGGGAGCACCGGCACGACCTCGAGCATCATCCACTCGGGCTTGTTGCCGCTGTTGCGGAAGGCCTCGACCACGCGCAGGCGCTTGGCCGCCTTCTTGCGCTTGGCCTCGCTGGTGGCGCCGGCGATCTCCGCCCGCAGGTTGCGGGCCTCGACCACCGGGTCGATGCGCGACAGCAGCTCCTTGATCGCCTCGGCGCCCATGCCGGCGTTGAACGCCTCGGGGCCGAGCTCCTCCATCAACTGGTCGAAGCGCTCCTCGCTGAGCAGCTCGCGCTCCTCGAGCCCGGAGTCCTTCGGGTCGATGACGATGTAGGCCTCGCAGTAGAGGACCTTCTCGAGCTTGGTCAGCGGGATGTCGAGGATGTTGCCGATGCGCGACGGCAGGCTCTTGAGGAACCAGATGTGCGCGACCGGAGTCGCCAGGTCGATGTGACCCGCGCGCTCACGCCGGACCTTGGAGTGGATGACCTCGACGCCGCACTTCTCGCACACGACCCCGCGGTGCTTCATGCGCTTGTACTTGCCGCAGAGGCACTCGTAGTCCTTGATGGGCCCGAAGATCTTGGCGCAGAACAGGCCGTCGCGCTCGGGCTTGAAGGTCCGGTAGTTGATCGTCTCGGGGTTCTTGACCTCCCCGTACGACCAGTCTCGGATGGTCTTCGGCGAGGCGACGCCGATCCGGAGCGCGTTGAAGTAGGTGGCCTCTTTCTGCTTCTCGAAGAAACTGAAGATGTCTCTCATGGCCGTGTCTCCTTGTTCGCTTTCTCCGGGTGGTTACTCCGCCGCCGACATCGCCTCGCGGGAGACGCCGGTGACCACGCCCGTCTCCGCGTTGACGTCGACGAGCTCGATGTTCAGGCACAGGGCCTGCAGCTCCTTGAGGAGCACGTTGAAGGACTCGGGCACGCCCGGCTGCATGGTGGGCTGGCCCTTGACGATGGACTCGTACATCCGCATGCGGCCGACGACGTCGTCCGACTTGACGGTGAGCAGCTCCTGCAGCGCGTAGGCGGCGCCGTAGGCCTCGAGCGCCCAGACCTCCATCTCGCCGAGGCGCTGGCCGCCGAACTGGGCCTTGCCGCCGAGCGGCTGCTGGGTCACGAGCGAGTACGGGCCGATGCTGCGGGCGTGGATCTTGTCGTCCACCAGGTGGTGCAGCTTGAGCATGTACATGATGCCGACGGTGACGTTCTCCTCGAACGCCTCGCCGGTGCGGCCGTCGAACAGGATCGCCTGGCCGCTCTCGGGCACGCCGGCCTTGCTGAGCGTGCCCTTGACCTCGGTCTCGAGCGCGCCGTCGAACACCGGCGTGGCCATGTGGACGCCGCGCCGCAGCTTGTCGGCGAAGCGGATGACGTCGTCGTCGGCGAGACCGTCGATGAAGCGCTGGGCCTCCTTGGTCTCGTAGATCTTCTTCAGCTGGGTGCGCAGGACCTCGGGCGAGAACTTGGTCTGCATGTAGCGGTCGATCTGCTGCCCGAGCTCGTAGGCGGCCCACCCGAGGTGGACCTCGAGGATCTGGCCGACGTTCATGCGCGACGGCACGCCGAGCGGGTTGAGCACGATGTCGACCGGGCTGCCGTCCTCGAGGTACGGCAAGTCTTCGATCGGCAGGATGCGCGAGATGACGCCCTTGTTGCCGTGGCGGCCGGCCATCTTGTCGCCGACCTGCAGCTTGCGCTTGATGGCGACGTAGACCTTGACCATCTTGATGACGCCGGGCGGCAGCTCGTCGCCCTTGGTCAGCTTGGCGATCTTCTCGCGGTAGATGGTCTCGATCTCGTCGAGGTCCTTCTCGAGCCGGCGGGCCAGGGCCTCGACGACCTCGGTGTCCTCGGCGGTGGTGAGCGAGAAGCGGCCCCACTCGCCGCGCGGCACGTCGGCCAGGTTGGCCTCGGTGAGCACGACGCCGGCGGTGATGAGCTCGCGTCCGGCGTCGTCGACCAGCTTGGCGGCGGTCGTCTTGCCGACGAGGATCTCCTTCATCCGGTTGTAGTAGCCGTCGGACACGATGGCGACGTTGTCGCGGCGGTCCTGCATCAGCTTCTCGCGCTCGGCGTCCTCGATCTGCTGGGCGCGCGTGTCCTTCTCGACCGACTTGCGGGCGAACACCCGCGCGTCGATGACGATGCCGCTGACGCCCGGCGGCAGGCGCAGCGAGGTGTCACGCACGTCGCCGGCCTTCTCGCCGAAGATCGCGCGCAGCAGCTTCTCCTCGGGGCTGAGCTGGGTCTCGCCCTTCGGGGTGATCTTGCCGACCAGGATGTCGCCGGCCTTCACCTCGGCGCCGATGCGGGCGATGCCCGCCTCGTCGAGGTTGGCCAGCGCGTCCTCGCCGACGTTCGGGATGTCGCGCGTGATCTCTTCCTTGCCGAGCTTGGTGTCGCGGGCGACGCACTCGAACTCCTCGATGTGGATCGAGGTGTACACGTCCTCGCGGACGATCCGCTCCGACACGAGGATCGAGTCCTCGAAGTTGTAGCCCTGCCACGGCATGAACGCGACGACCACGTTCTGGCCGAGCGCCAGCTCGCCGCGCTCCGTCGCGGCGCCGTCGGCGATGACGTCGCCCTTCTTCACGCGGTCGCCGACGCGGACGATCGGCTTCTGGTTGAGCGCGGTGTTCTGGTTCGAGCGCTGGAACTTGGTCAGGTTGTAGATGTCGGGCTTGGCGCCGAGGATGCCGCGGTTCTCCTCGGTCTTGCCGGTGACCGGCTTGACGACGATGCGCGCGCCGTCGACCTGCTCGACCACGCCGTCGCGCAGCGCGACGACGGTCGAGCCCGAGTCGCGGGCGACGTGCATCTCCATGCCGGTGCCGATCAGCGGGGCCGCGGTGCGCAGGCACGGGACCGCCTGCCGCTGCATGTTCGAGCCCATCAGCGCGCGGTTGGCGTCGTCGTGCTCGAGGAACGGGATCAGCGAGGCGGCGACCGAGACCAGCTGGCTCGGCGAGACGTCCATCAGCGTGACCGAGGCCGGGGCGACCGCCTCGAACTCGTCGTTGTGACGGACCTGGACCTGGTCGGCCAGCAGCTTGCCGTTGTCGTCGGTGACCGCGTTGGCCTGGGCGATGAAGTGGCCCTGCTCCTGGAGCGCCGAGTAGTAGTCGACGTCGGACGAGGCCACGCCGCCGTCGACGGTGCGGTACGGCGTCTCGATGAAGCCGAACTCGTTGATCCGCGCGTAGGTCGAGAGCGACGCGATGAGGCCGATGTTCGGACCTTCCGGGGTCTCGATCGGGCAGATGCGGCCGTAGTGGGTGTTGTGGACGTCGCGGACCTCGAAGCCGGCGCGCTCGCGCGTCAGGCCGCCCGGACCGAGGGCCGACAGGCGGCGCTTGTGCGTGACCTCGGACAGCGGGTTGGTCTGGTCCATGAACTGGCTCAGCTGCGAGGAGGCGAAGTACTCCTTCACGACCGCCGAGACCGGCTTGGCGTTGATCAGGTCGGCCGGCATGAGCGCGTCCATCTCCTGGGACATGCTCATGCGCTCCTTGATCGCCCGCTCCATGCGGACGAGGCCGATGCGGTACTGGTTCTCCATCAGCTCGCCGACGGCGCGCACGCGGCGGTTGCCGAGGTGGTCGATGTCGTCGATCTGGCCGCGGCCGTTGCGGAGCTCGACCAGGTACTTGACCGTCTCCATGATGTCGCGCTTGGTCAGCACGGTGGAGGTCAGGCTCTCCTCGAGGCCGAACTTGTGGTTCAGCTTGAGGCGGCCGACGGTCGACAGGTCGTAGCGCTCGGGCTTGAAGAACAGCGACTCGAACAGGGTCCGCGCGGTCTCGGCGGTCGGCGGGTCGCCGGGGCGGAGGCGGCGGTAGATCTCGAGCAGCGCGTCCTCAGGCGTGTGCAGCTTGTCCTGCAGCAGGGTGTTGCGCAGGTACGGGCCGACGTTGAAGTCGTCGATGAAGAGGATCTTGAAGCTCTTGATCTTGGCGTCGGCGAGGCGACGGACGTGCTCCTCGGTGAGGTCCTCGTTGCAGTTGAGGAGCACCTCGCCGGTGTTCTCGTCGACCACGTCCTCGGCCGAGACCTTGCCGACCAGGCTCTCGGCGTCCATCGGCAGGGTGCGGATGCCCGACTGGCGCATGCGCTTGATGTTCGCCTTGGTGAACTTGCGGCCCTTGCGGACGATGACCTCGCCGGTCTCCGGGTCGCGGATGTCGTGCGAGGCGCGCTGGCCGGCCAGCAGGTCGAAGTCGATCGCGCGCGTCAGGACGCCGCCTTCCTCGATGTTGATCGTCTCCTTGTCGTAGAAGAAGTCGAGCAGATCGGGGGTGTTGTAGCCGAGCGCGCGCAGCAGCACGGTCGCGTGCAGCTTGCGGCGGCGATCGATGCGGACGAAGATCGTGTCCTTGTGGTCGAACTCGAAGTCGAGCCAGCTGCCGCGGTACGGGATGATGCGGGCCGAGAACAGCTTCTTGCCCGAGGCGTGGGTCTTGCCCTTGTCGTGGTCGAAGAACACGCCCGGCGAGCGGTGCAGCTGCGACACGACCACGCGCTCGGTGCCGTTGATGATGAACGTGCCGTGCGCCGTCATCAGCGGGATCTCACCGAAGTAGACCTCCTGCTCCTTGACGTCGCGGATCGACTGGGTGCCCGTCTCGTCGTCGACGTCCCACACCACGAGGCGCACGATCACCTTGATCGGGGCGGCGAACGTCATGCCGCGCGCGCGGCACTCGTCCTCGTCGTACTTGGGGCGGTCGAGGCTGTAGCTGACGAACTCGAGCGAGCTGGTCTCGCCGAAGTCCTTGATCGGGAACACGCTCTTGAACACGGCCTGGAGACCGATGTCCTCGCGGTTCTCCAGCGGCACGTCCCGCTGCAGGAACTTGTCGTACGACCGCTTCTGGATGTCGATGAGGTTGGGGACCTCGATGATGCGCTTGAGCTTTCCGAAGTTCTTGCGCACACGGAAGTTGTTCTGGATCATCGGTGGCATCGCGGTTCCTCAGGGGGGACGAACTGCCTCGTGCGGCAGTGGAGCGGGCCGGCAGGTTGTCTAAGCGCTAAGCGAGGCAAAAGCTCAGGACTTCGGGTCGGGCGGCTCGTGAGCCAGCGAGATCGCGAAGCCGCAAAAAGTACTCGAGACTCGATGTGAGCCAGGGCTCACCGGGGCGCGAAATTGCCCCAACACAAACGCGTGTGCACGACACACAGGGGGTTTCCCCCCTGGCGCCGTACACGCCGGAGCAGCTTGGGCGGCGGGCCCTGAGATCACTTGATCTCGACCTCAGCGCCGGCCTCCTTGAGCTGCTTCGCCATCTCCTCGGCCTCGGCCTTGGAGATGCCTTCCTTGATGTTGGCCGGGGCGCCCTCGACCAGGTCCTTGGCCTCCTTGAGGCCAAGCGCCGGGTTGAGCACGCGGACCGCCTTGATGACGTTGATCTTCTTGTCGCCGAAGCCCTTGAGCACGACCGTGAACTCGGTCTGCTCTTCCTTCTTCTCGGCGGCGGGCGCGGCGCCGCCAGCCGCGGGACCAGCGACGGCGACCGGCGCGGCGGCCGAAACGCCCCACTTGGTCTCGAGCTCCTTGACCAGGTTGGCGATCTCGATGACCGGAAGGTTGCTCAGGTAGTTGATGACTTGGTCGCGGGTGATGTCGGTCATGATGAATTCCTCGAAGTCTGTCGGTGCAAACGGTGACGGGTTGATGAGGGACGAGCGCCGGCCTCAGGAGGCAGCGGCGAGCTGGTCCTTGCGGGCATTCAGGAGGTAGAGGAAGCTCTGCGGGGCGGCGTTCAGCACGCGGACGAAGCTGGTCGCCGGCGTGTTGAGCAGGGCCAGGAACTGCGCCTTGAGCTCGCGCGGCCCGGGCATGTCGGCGAGACGATTGACGCCGCTGGCGTCGAGCGTCTGCCCGTCGATGATGCCGCCCTTGATCTTGAAGTTCTTGGCGTCCTTGGCGAAATCACGCGCCACACGGGCCGCCGCGCCCGGGTCCTCCGACGAGAACGCGATGCCGGTCATGCCCTTCAGCAGGGCGGTGGCCGGCTCGTGCTTCGTCCCGGTCACCGCGTAGTGGATGACCGAGTTCTTGTAGACCTGGTAGCGGCACTTGGCGTCGCGGAACTTGTTGCGGACGTCGCTGGCCTCGGCCACGGTGATCCCGGTGTAGTCGACCAGGATGAACGCGGACACGTCGCTCAGTTCCTCGCGGAGCTTCGCCGATTGTTCGTGTTTGCTCAGGGTGGGCATCTTGGCTCGTCTCCTCGGCCCTCCGGGTGGAGGACCGCCGAGATGGGGGACGGACAACCCGCGCCCCGCTTCCTCTCGTCGCTCGCTCCACTCTCGGCAGGCCGCTCTCGCGTTTGCGGTCGGATGGCCGACCACCTGCTGTCTTCGAGTGCGTGCGCCCTCGCGGGCGGCTTCATCACGTCACGTCTTCGACAGGCTTGGTGAACTCCTTGAAGGACAGTGCGGTGGCGCGGCTCAGCGCTCGATCAGCGCCACGATCTCGTTGGTGTCGAGGCGGACCGACGGGCCCATCGTCGACGACAGCGACACGCTCTTGAAGTACTTGCCCTTGGCCGTGGACGGCTTGAGGCGCTGCAGCGTGTCGAGCAGCGCGAGGATGTTCTCCCGCAGCTTGTCTGGCCCGAAGGACATCTTGCCGACGGGCGCGTGGACGATGCCGGTCTTCTCGGTGCGGAACTCGATGCGGCCGGCCTTGATCTCGCGGACGGCCTTGGCCACGTCCATGGTCACGGTGCCGACCTTGGGGTTGGGCATCAGGTTGCGCGGGCCGAGGATACGACCGAGGCGACCGACGAGGCCCATCATGTCGGGCGTGGCGATCGCGCTGTCGAACTCGAGCCAGTTCTCCTTGAGCACGCGGTCGACCAGGTCCTCGGCGCCCACGAAGTCGGCGCCCGCCTCGCGCGCCTCGTTGGCCCGCTCGCCCTTGGCGAACACGACCACGCGCAGCGACTTGCCGGTGCCGTGCGGCAGGGCGCACGACGAGCGGATCATCTGGTCGGCGTGCTTCGGGTTGACGCCCAGGCGCGCGGCGACGTCGATCGTCTCGTCGAACTTGGTGAACTTCAGCTTCGGCAGCAGTTCGACCGCTTCGGCGAGGGTGTAGCGCTTGTCGCGGTCGACCAGCTTGCGGATCGCCTCGTACTTCTTGCCCATAGTCTCTTGCCCTTTCCGGGGTCCCAGCGGCCTGTGCGGCCTCCCCCGGGGTTGTTCCGGCCCGCGTGGGCCGGGTCTCCCGTCCTCATGGCTTCAAGGACAGGAAAGAACTCTCGCCGGCCTCAGGCCTCGACCACGTCGATGCCCATCGACCGCGCCGTGCCGGCGATGGTGCGCGCGGCGGCGTCGATCGAGGCGGCGTTCATGTCCTTGAACTTGTACTCCGCGATCTCGCGGACCTCGGCGGTCGTCAGCTTGCCGATCTTCTCGCGGTTCGGCACGCCCGAGCCCTTCTCGACCTTGGCGTTGGCCGACTGGACCTTCTTCAGCAGCAGGATCGACGCCGGCGGGGTCTTGGTGATGAAGGTGAACGAGCGGTCGGAGTAGACCGTGATGACCACCGGAATCACGAGGCCCTGGTCCTTCGCCGTGCGGGCGTTGAACTGCTTGCAGAACTCCATGATGTTGACGCCCTTGGAGCCGAGCGCAGGGCCGATCGGGGGCGCGGGGTTCGCCTGCCCGGCCTTGATCTGGAGCTTGACGTACGCGGTTACCTTCTTCATGGCGGTGCTTCGTAAAAGGGGTGGGTCGGTCGGGTGGGCCGGTGCCGCTGGCGCCGCCCTTCAGGGACCGTGAGCTTGACGCCGCTCACTCGGCGGGACAGGCGTGCTGGCTTGTCGCAGATCCGCCGGCGTTACACAACCGGCTCGACCTCGGAAAAGTCGACCTCGACGCGCGTCGGGCGGCCGAACAGCGACACCGACAGCCAGATCTTCTGCTTGTCGTTGTTGATCTCCTCCACCTCGCCGGTGAAGTTGGCGAACGCGCCGCTGCGGACACGCACCTGCTGGCCGACCGAATACGTGATGTTCGGCACGACCTTCTCGACGGGCGCCTGCTCGTCCGGCGGAGCCTGGCCGAGCATGCGGTTCATCTCGGCCTTGCGCACCGGCTTCGGGTTCTGCCCGCCCAGGAAGCCGGTGACCTTCGGGGTGTTCTGGACCAGGTGCCAGCTCGCCTTGGTCAGGTCCATGCTGATGAAGATGTAGCCGGGCAGAAGCTTGTTGGTCTTCTGGACGGTCTTCTTGCCGCTCCGGGTGGTCACCTTCTCCGAGGGGATCAAGATCTCCCCGAACTGCTCCTCGAGACCGGCGTTCTTGATCCGGTCCTCCAGGGCCTTCTTGACCGAGTTCTCGTAGCCCGAGAAGGTGTTGACGACGTACCACTCCATGAGAATTTGTGCCCCGATCCGTCAGAGAGCGTAGAGCCAGTCCGTCACGTTGGACCAGAACAGGTCCATCATCGCCAGGAGGACGGAGCAGACGAGCGTGAGGACGACGACCACGATCGTGGCGACCCGCGTCTCCGCCTTGGTCGGCCACGTCACCTGCGAAACTTCGACCGCGACCTCGCTCACGAACGTGAACCAGCGCTTGTTCCGCCAGGCGATGGCGGCGCCTACCAGGGCGAGCACCACGCCGATCGTCGTGGCCGTGTTCGGCGACGGACGACCGAGCTGGCGCGGCCAGTACGACCACAGCAACGCCCACATGTCCTCGGTGAGGTTGCTGAAGACGTACGCGAGCAGCAGAAAGCCGAGGAAAAACGCCGCGTGCGCCCACCGATTGGGGTCGAACTCACGGGCGACTACGAGCTTTCGTTTGCGCGGCGGGGTCGTCATGGCAGGGGCTCAGAGTGTCCGAAGTTCGGCCATCTCTGACAGGAAGCAGGGGGTGGGGGACTCGAACCCTCGGCCTGCGGATTTGGAGTCCGCTGCTCTACCAACTGAGCTAACCCCCTGTAAGAACCCTCTCTTCTCTTACTTGGTCTCCTTGTGATCTGCGTGCTTCCGGCAGTGACGACAGAACTTCTTGAGGACGAGCTTCTCGGGCGTCGTCCGCTTGTTCTTGGTCGAAGAGTAGTTGCGCCGCTTGCACGACTGGCACTCGAGCTGGATGATGATGCGGTTGCCGGCAGCCATGGGAGCCTCAGGCGAAGGGGTCCGGTTCTAGCAAGACCCGTTCCGGTTGACAAGTTCGCTCCCGAGTTTCGGCCGAGGCCGGCAAATCGGGAAGTTAGGGCAAAAGGAGGCGGGGGTCACGCCCCCGCCTCGTTCGTTCTCGAGCTTCTACTCGAGGATCTTGGTGACGACGCCGGCGCCGACAGTCTTGCCACCCTCGCGGATGGCGAACTTCAGCCCCTCTTCGCAGGCGATCGTGCTGTGCAGCTCGACGACGATCTCGATGTTGTCACCGGGCATCACCATCTCCACACCCTCGGGCAGCGTCACCGAGCCCGTCACGTCCGTCGTGCGGAAGTAGAACTGCGGCCGGTACCCCTTGAAGAACGGAGTGTGGCGACCGCCCTCCTCCTTCTTCAGCACGTACACCGTCGCCTTGAACTTCTTGTGCGGCGTGATCGAGCCCGGCTTGCAGAGAACCTGCCCGCGCTCCACGCCCTCGCGGTCGATGCCGCGGATCAGCAGGCCGACGTTGTCGCCCGCCTGGCCCTGGTCCAACAGCTTGCGGAACATCTCGACGCCCGTCACCGTCGTCTTCTGCGTGTCACGCAGGCCGACGATCTGAACCTCGTCGCCCACCTTGATCACGCCGCGCTCGATGCGGCCCGTGGTGACGGTGCCGCGGCCCGAGATCGTGAACACGTCCTCGACCGGCATCAGGAACGGCTTGTCCAGCTCGCGCTGCGGCTGCGGGATGTACGAGTCGCACGCGTCCATCAGCTCCCAGATGCACTTCGCGTCCGCGTGGTCCCACGACGGCGCGTTCAGGGCCTTCAGCGCGCTACCGCGGGTGATCGGCACGTTGTCGCCGTCGAACTGGTACTTCGACAGCAGCTCACGCAGCTCGACCTCCACCAGCTCCAGCATCTCCTCGTCGCCGGCGCCGATCATGTCGCACTTGTTCAGGAACACCACGATCGCCGGGATGCCAACCTGACGGCCCAGCAGGATGTGCTCGCGCGTCTGCGGCATCGGGCCGTCCGGCGCGCTCACGACGAGGATCGCCCCGTCCATCTGCGCCGCGCCCGTGATCATGTTCTTGATGTAGTCCGCATGACCGGGGCAGTCCACGTGCGCGTAGTGCCGCTGGCTCGACTCGTACTCCACGTGCGCCGTCGAGATCGTGATGCCGCGCGCCCGCTCCTCGGGCGCCTTGTCGATCATGTCGTAGCCCTTGAACTCCGCCTGTCCCTTCAGGCTCAGCACCTTCGTGATCGCCGCCGTCAGCGTCGTCTTCCCGTGGTCCACGTGGCCGATCGTGCCGATGTTCACGTGGGGCTTGTTCCGTACGAATGTTTCCTTCGCCATGGCTGTGCTTCTCTGGGTGTGACGGGTTCAGTCGTCGAGAGGGATTTTCCGGAGCCCATGGGCGGACTCGAACCGCCGACCTCATCCTTACCAAGGATGTGCTCTACCAACTGAGCTACATGGGCATGAAGTTGTTCGGGCCGCGGAGGCCCAGGGGACCAGTGCAGATGCGCGGCTTGCGCAGAGAGCGGGAGACGAGGGTCGAACTCGCGACATTCAGCTTGGAAGGCTGACGCTCTACCAACTGAGCTACTCCCGCGGTAGGCAGTGGATGGGGAAGGATTCGAACCTTCGAAGCGCGGTGCGCGGCAGATTTACAGTCTGCTCCCTTTGGCCGACTCGGGCACCCATCCTCGTGGTGTGGAACGGTCGCTGCGTGCGTGGCCCCGGAGGCCTTTCGGTCGTGGTGAGCTGGCGATGGGACTCGAACCCGCAGCCGCCTGATTACAAATCAGGTGCTCTACCAATTGAGCTACGCCAGCGTGGTGGTGAGATTTCCCTCCGGGGTCTTCGTGGCGGGCTCTCCGCCGGGGTCGAGCGAGAAGCTAAGCGAAAGCATCGGGCCCGGTGAGGGTCCGAAAGTGGACGCGCTGTATAGCCGCGGATCCGGCAGAGTGTCAAGCCACGCCGGGCGGGTGGCTGGGCGTCGTTCGGGCGGCGCGAGAGACGGCAAAATCGCGCCAATCGAGCGGAAGAGGCCGCTTTGGCGGGCTCAGAGCGGGGTCAGCTCGGGGACGAAGAGCTTGCGATCGACAGGACTCGGCTCCTGACCGACGGAGGCGATCTCCCCTGCCCCGATCTCGGGGCGTGCCTCCGGCGCCAGCGGCGGGTGCGGCTTGCCCAGCGTGGTGTCGCCGGCGAGGAGCACGGCCTGGAGTTCGCTCAGCTTGGCCTCGGTCTGGGCCGTGAACTCGCTCTCATAGCCGAGCCGCCGGGCGGTCGCGAGGTTCTTCTCGAACACCCAGATCGCCTTGTTGACCACCGGCCTCAGCTGGTTCTTGAGCTCCTCGTAGTAGACCTGGCGCTGCTTGTCGTCGAGCCAGTCCGGCACGGGGGCGTGCATCATGGCGTCGTAGAACTCCTCGAACAGGCTGCCCAGCTGGTAGCCGGCGGCCGAGACCCAGAACATGTGCTTGGCCTTGATGGTCTCGTTGTAGGCGTCCTGGGCCTTCTCCAGCAGGGCGAACTTGCGGGCGAAGTCCTCGGTCATCTGCTTCTCGGGCAGGCGGATCGGGACGTCGCGGAAGCGCCGGTGCCACACGGCGGCGCGGTAGAAGCGGGCCATGCCGACGAAGTAGTAGTTGCTGAAGCGCTCGCTGTTCTGCTCCTGCGAGGCGAGGTAGATCTGGTCGGCCTGCTGCAGCAGCGGCTCGGCCTGGTCGAGCTGGCCGAGCTCGAAGTACGCGTAGCCCTGGCGGGCGAGCGCCTCGACCTTGGCGCTCGGCAGGGTGGCGCGGGTGAAGGCCTCGCCGTAGCTGTCGGCCGAGGCCTTCCACTCGCCGAGCTCGGCGTAACAGGCGCCGCGGCGGGCGAACAGGTCGGCCGGGCCGTCGCTGAAGCGGGCGAGGTAGGCGTCGTAGGCGCGGATCGCCGCGGCGCAGTCGCGCAGGAGCTCCTGGGCGCGGGCGAGGCCGAGGTAGGCCTGGCGCACGCCGGTCTCGTCGGGCTCGCCGCCGAGGTAGCCCGAGAACAGGGCGACGGCCCGAGCCGCGTCGCCGCCGGCGAGCGCCGCCTCGGCGTCCGGCAAGGTGGCCGGTCCGAGCGGCGCCGTCGCGGTCGCCTCGCCCGGCTGGACGGTGACGGCGGCGTCCTCGGGGGTGACGACGGCGGCGGGCTTGCCGGCGCAGGCGACCTCGAGGGTCGCCGCGACGACGAGCGCGATCCGGACGGGCGGGCGGGACATCGGCGTGAGCATGGCACACGAGGCCGCGAGCATCACGGCCTGGTTGTGAGTTGTCGCGTCGGAGATCGCTCCGAGCGAGCTCGCGCGGGCGCGGCGCTTTTTCACTCGCCGAGCTTGGCGATCGTGTCGCGGGCGGTCAGCACGGCCTTCTGGTAGCTGATGTCGGTCGTGCCCTTCTCGCCCTTCATGATGTCCTCGAGCACGTCGACGCACTTCTGGCAGCGCTTGCCCTGCATGACGCGGGCGGCCAGGAGCGCCATCGTCACGCGCGCGTCGACCTCGCGGACCTTGTAGGCCTGGGCGATCGCCTCGGCCACGGCGGCGTCACCGGGCGCCACCCGGGTCAGCTCCATCGCCGCGTTCTCGCGCGCGACCCAGCTGGCGTTGGTGTCCTTGAGGGTCTTGAGGTAGCAGTCCTTGTCGGCCTTGCAGGTCTCGAGGGTGGCGAGCGCGGGCTCCCACTGCTTCAGGCCCTCGGCCACCTTGGGGTCGGTGTTGGCGGCGAAGGCCTCGCGCACGGCGGCGACCTGGTCGGGGCCGGCGGCGAGCACGGCGAAGCGGCCGGCCTCGACGCGGATCGACAGCGGGGTCTTGTCGGTGCTCGGCAGCGTCTCGGGGTCGCTCTCGGCGGTCTTGACGAAGTTGATGAGGCACTTCGTGGCCTCGTCGCCGCCGATGTAGCCGAGCGCCTCGGTCATCATGAACTGCTCCTCGAAGTGCACGGTGGCCTGCGTGCACGGGCACACCGCGGCCGCGGCCTTCGGGTCGCCGATCTGGCCGAGCGAGGTGACGATCGCGTTGCGGAGGTTCTCGTTGTCCGCCTTGTCCGGATCTTCGTCCTCCTCCTCGGCGGCCTTCTTCTTCTTGTCCTTCTTCTTCGGGTCCTCCTTGACGACCGGCTTGCAGGTCCCCTCGGGGATGTTCTGCATGAGCGCGTCGACGGCCGTGGGGCTGCCGAGCGAGCCGAGCATCAGCGCGGCGGTGAAGCGGACCACCGGGAGGGTGCTGCCGGCCTCGACGACCTTCTTGATGACGATGTCGTCTTCCTTGCCGGTGAGCAGCTCGACGAGGCGCGGGACGGCCGGCTCGCCGATGCTGTTGAGGGCCAGCTTGACGCGGTTGCTGAGGTTCTTGCTGTCGGTCTGGTCGTCGGGGATCGAGAAGTTGGCGATCACGAGCGGTTCGATCGCCTTGGGGTCGCGCAGGTTGCCGAGCGCCTCGGCGACGATGCGGTGGATCTGCGGGGGACGCATCTCGGTCGGCTGCTGCAGCGCGGCGATCAGCGGGTCGACGGCCTTCGGGTCCTTCAAGATCCCGAGCGTGCGCGCGAGCTCGCGGCGGATCTCACCCTCCGCCTTGCCCTTGTCCTTGCCCGGGTCCTTCGTCAGGCCCTCGAACAGGCCGAGCACCGCGTCGGTCGAGCCGGTCGCCTTGGCGCGCTGGATGCCCTGGAGGGCGAGCAGCACGCGCTTGCGGCCCTCCTCCGAGCCGTCGAGGGTGCCGAGCGCCTTGCTCCACAGCGGCGCCGCCTCGGGCCGGCCGATGTCGCGGAGCATCTCGAGCATGTTGACCTGGTGCTCGGGCGAGGAGTCCCACTGCTCCTCGAACACCGGGACCACCTTCTGCACGAACTCGTCGAGGCGCGGGCCGTTGTCGGGCGAGGTGATGACGGTCTTGACCAGGTCCTTCATGCCCGAGAAGCCGATGCCCTTGGCGCTGGCGTTGCGGATGTTCTCGATGTGCGTCTCGTAAGCGTAAGGGTCAGGCTCTTTGCAACCGGAGGTCGTGAACACCGACAGGGCGAACAGGGACGAGAGAACGAGCTTGCGCATCAGGCCGACCTTTCAGGCCCGGACGGGCCGTGGAGACGAACCGGCCCGGACGGGCCGTGGAGACGAACCGGCCCGGAGGGGCCGTGGAGACGAACCGGCCCGGACGGGCCGTGGAGACGAACCGGCCCGGAGGGGCCAGAGACGGAAGAGGTGGAGATTCGCGGCCTAGGGGGCCGAACGCGGCCGTGTGGGGCCATGACAGAATTGCGGCGATGTTACCAAAGCCGCGCGCCGATGTTTGCTGCAGTTTCGTCGGGCGACCAAAAAACAGGCCCCGCGGGGTTACCTCCGCGGGGCTCGTTGGCTGCGCCGACCGGTGTCGGCGGGGCGCTCAGATGCGCTCGACCTTGTGCTTGCCGCGGGCGAGGACCCGCGGGCGCGCGACCTTCTTCGAGCGCTTGACGCCGTCGCCCCAGTCGGCCTCCTCGGCGTCGCCGTACAGGTCGCCGGCCTGCTCGTCGAGGCGAGGACGGGCCAGTGCGGGCTTGGCGACTGCGTCGCGGCGCGAGGCGGTGCGCTGAGGTGGCAGGCGAACGCCGTTCTGGGTGGCGTAGACGGTCGCACGCGGCGGAGCCGGGCGGGCCTGGGCGGCGCCGGTGTACTGGCGACCTTCACGGCGGCCGCGGCCGGCCTCGGCCTCGGCCTCGAGCTCGTCCTCGTCGGGCGGCTCCATGCTGACCTGGCCGCGGAAGGCGGCGCCGGGCGCGACGACCAGGCGAGGCGCGCGGAGATCGCCGACGACGCGGGCGCTGGCAGCGAGGACGATGCTGCCGGCGGCGCTCACGTTGCCGACGATGGTGCCGGCGACGACGACGTCATCGGCGTGCACGTCGGCGGCGATGATGCCCTCCGGCTCGACGTAGAGGGTGGCGGCGAGGTGGATGCGGCCCTCGATCGTGCCGTGGACGCGAATGTCCTCCTGGCCAGACAGACGACCGGCGATGTGAGTGCCGGGGGCGACGACGGTGGTGGCCTCGTCGGGCGAGCCGACGGCCGAGTGCGTGGATTCCGACTGCGACACCTTCAACCCCCCATGTCAACGTTGCCCTTGAACGAGGCGCCGTCGGCGATGAGGATCCGCGGGGCGCGGATGTCACCGACGACGGTGCTGCTCGGGCGCAGCTCGGCGCGCTCGCTGGCGGCGACGTCGCCGCGGAGCGTGCCCTGGACTGTGATCGACGCGGCGTCGACCGTGGCCTCGACGAGGCCGCCGTCCTCGATGACGAGCGTGTCGCGGACCTGGATCCGGCCCTTGACGGTGCCTCGGACGACGAGATGCTCCTCGCCGGTGATCTCGCCGTCGATGAGGATGCTGGAGCCGATGACGGTGCTGGACATGAATTGCCTGTCGGAGCGATCCGGAGCCGTGAAGCCCCGGGGGAGGTGAACTCAGCGCGGGCGCGGTTGCCGGAGGACGTTGCCCGGCAGCGGGACGTCCATCTCGACGGAGCCCTTGAACTGCGCGCCGTCGGCGATCTCGACGCGAGGCGCGCGGAGGTTGCCGATCACGCGAGCGCCCTCGCGGAGGGTGATGCCCTCGGCGGCGACGACGTCACCCTCGACCTGGCCGTGGATCTCGACGCTGTCGGCCTCGATGTCGGCGGCGACCAGCGCGGGACCGGCGATGAGGAGGTGCGCCGTCAAGGCGATGCTACCCTCCACCCTGCCCTGCACCTCGACATCTTCCTCGCCGACGAGGGAGCCTCGGACGGTGATCCGTGGGCCGATGACACAGGGAACTTCGTGGACGGCGGATCCAGCCATGACCTTTACGCCGGCGAAGAGTAACGGCGGGCCTGCGCCCCGGTCAAGCGCGGGTGACGGTCGGGCCCCGCGCCGCGGACGTGTTCGCCGATCGTCACGCGGCCGTGGCCTGCAATTCGCTGTCAAGTCTCGCCAGACGGCACGTACACTGATTCTCCGCCAGCCTTCGACCCGGAGCCTCCGTGAGCAGCACCCCCGAGACCCCCGCCTCCGCCGCGCCGCTGCAGCCCGAAGACCTCACGGGGTTCTTCCGCCGCGCCGAACGCCCGGACCCCCGTAGCCACAAGATCGGCACCGAACACGAGAAGTTCGGCGTGGTCGTCGCCGACGGCTCCTACCGGCCCGTCGAGTACGAAGCCCACGTCCTGGCCGTGATGCAGGCCTTCATGGCGCGGTACGGCTGGAAGCCGGGCGGCGAGCGCGGCAACGACGGGGCGCTCATCAGCCTCGAACGCGACGGCGCCTCGATCACCCTCGAGCCCGGCGGTCAGTTCGAGCTCAGCGGCAAACCCCTGGCGGACGTCCACCAGACCTGCCAGGAGTTCACGCAGCACCAGCGCGAGCTTCACGCGGTGTCGCAGGAGCTGGGGATCGCGTGGCTGGCCTCGGGGTTTCATCCATTCGCGACCCGCGAAGAGGTCCACTGGATGCCCAAGCCGCGCTACGCGGTCATGCGCGCCTATCTGCCGACCCGCGGGCAGCGCGGGCTCGACATGATGCTGCGCACGTGCACCGTGCAGGCCAACTTCGACTTCGCGTCGGAACAGCAGGCCGGCACCCGGTTCCGCCTGGCGATGGGGGTGTCGGCGCTGACGACGGCGCTGTTCGCCAACTCCCCATATAAGGAAGGCGAGGACCGCGGCTTCGCCTCGCTGCGCAGCGACAACTGGACCGACGTCGACGCGGCCCGCTGCGGGCTGCTGCCGTGGGCGTTTCAGGCGCCGTTCTCGTACCAGCGCTACGTCGACTGGGCGCTCGACGTGCCGATGTTCTTCATCCGCCGCCAGGGCCGCTACATCCCGCTGCACGTGCCGTTCCGCCAGTACATGGCGAGCGGCTACGTCGACCCCGAGGGGGTCCGCCACTCGGCGACGCAGGGCGACTGGGAGCTTCACCTGAGCACGCTCTTCCCGGAGATCCGCCTGAAGCCGTACCTCGAGGTCCGCGGCTGCGATTCGGTGCGGCAGAACGTCGTCTGTGCGCTGCCGGCGCTGTGGAAGGGGCTGCTCTACGACGACGACGCCAGCGAGGCGGCCTGGGAGCTGGTCGCCGGCCTCGACTTCGGCGAACGCCTGGCCTTGTGGGCCGAGTGTCGCCAGGCCGCCCTGGCGTCGCCGCGCGTCCGCTCGCTGTGTGAGCGCCTGCTCGCTATCGCCCGCGGCGGGCTCGAGCGCGCCGACATCCGCGACCACCGCGGCCGCACCGAGTCGTTCTTCCTCGACCCCCTCGACGCCCTGGTCGCCGCCGGCACCTCCCCCGCCGACGTCGCCCGCGCCCAGATCGGCCCCCACCCCGGCCGCGACAGCGCCGGCCGGCGCGCGTTCGTCCGCGCGTTCCACTTCGCCGGCGCCGGCCTCGAAGACACCTGAACCTTCAGGCATGTCCGTCCGGGCATGCTTCTGACAGCATGTCCGGATGGACATGCTGTCGAGGACATGCCCGGGAGGTCATGTCCGTCCGGGCAACCCGGACTCACTCGTCGTCGTCGCGCAGGTAGGACGGCAAGTCCTCGATCAGCTCGACGCGGCTCAGCTCCTGGATGTCGTCGTCGACCGGCGGCGGCGGCGGCTTGCGGGCCGGCGGCGGCGGCGGCTTGCGCGGCGGCGGCGGCTTGGGGCCGGGGCCGCGCGGGCTGACGGCGCTCGCACCGGAGCCGCCGCGCGGCTTGGCGACCGGGGCGCCGAGCTCGACGACCTTCTTCTTGGGGGTGCGGTGGCGCAGCACCGGCGCGCCGTTCTCGGCGTCGATGTCGATGGCCGGCAGGCCGGGCATCGGCGGGGTGTCGCGGGTGCGCAGCGGCTCGGCGATCGTCTCGTCGTCGTCCAGCTCGGTGGCGATCGTCGGCGGCGGGGCGCTGCTCGGCGGGACGTCGTCGTCGTCGTCCAGCAGCGACGAGGCGGCGAGGCGCACCGGCGGCGGACCGCCCTCGTGCTCGACCAGCGCGCCGTGGCGCGGCGGCGGCGGCGGCACCTCGTCGTCGTCGTCCGTCAGCCCGGCGCCGAGCGGGAGATCGTCGTCGTCCAGCAGCGCGCCGCTGCCGAGCGGCGACTCGTCGTCGTCCATCAGGGGCGAGGGATCGGGGAGCGCTACGTCGTCGTCGTCCACCAGCCGCGACGACATCGACTCGTCGTCGTCGTCCCTCACCGGCGAGCGCAGCGGCGCGTCGTCGTCGTCCACCAGCGTCGCCATCCTCGCGGTGCCGGTGCCGCGACGGACGGTCGGCAGCGGCACGTCGTCGTCGTCGATGAAGCCGGCCGCGGAGGCGCTGGTGCGCGAGCTCGAGGACATGCGCGGCGCCATCGACAGCGGCAGCGAGTCGACGATGTCGGGCCCGGCGTCGGGGTCGAACAGGGCGCTGAGGCCGGAGTGCTCGCCCGTGTCCTCGTCGGGGATCCCCAGCACCAGCGCGGCCGACTCCTCGCTGCTGATCCCGAGCGCGGCCGCCAGCGGCAGGGTCGCCGAGAGGTCAGGGGGCGGCGACGACGGCTGCACACGGTCGGCCTCCCGCTCGCCCGCCAGCGCGAAGCTCCGCGCCAGCGTCGGCCGCTCGTCGGCGACCGGCTCCTGGCTGCGGTACGGGTACGGCCGGTTGAGCTTCAAGAGCGACTGGAAGCGCGCGAAGCCGCCGAAGCCCGAGTCGGGGTCGTCGTCGACGTAGGCCGGAGCGGCCGGCTGCGGCGACGACGTGGTGGCGGCCGTGACGGCGCGCCGCAGGTCGACCGGGAGCTCGTCGACGACGTCCTCGTCGGCCGCGAGGTCGTCGTCGCTGCTGCTGCGGCTGCTGTTGTGGTCGACGCTGCCGCGGGCGACCACCGGGCTGTCCTTGACGACATGTCTCGGAAGACCGTCGAGGAGCACGCCGACGGGCGAGTCGGAGTCGATGGTCTGCAGCAGCGCGTCGGCCCGCGCGAGCGCCCACGAGAGCAGGGCCGGCACGTCCCTCGACGAGTAGCCTTCGCGCACGAGCAGATCGGCGAGCTGCATGCTCGCTCACGGTAACACAGCAGCCGGCGCCGGCGCGGCTCAGGCGAGCTGCGCGGCGAGGGCGCTGGAGGCGGCGTCGATGGCCGCGGGCAGGCCCGACGCGTTCGGACCCCCGGCCTGCGCGAGGTCGGGCCGGCCCCCACCGCGCCCGCCGACATGTGCGGCGAGGGCGGCGATGAGGTTGCCGGCGTGCACCTTTCCGGCGAGGTCCTTGGTGACCGCGACCAGCAGCGAGGCCTTGCCGTCCTTCTCGGCGCCGAGGACGATCACGCCGGAGCCGAGGCGATCGCGCAGGGTGTCGGCCGCCTCGCGCAGGGCCCTGGGATCGGCGACGGCGACGACCTTGGCGAGCAGCTTGACGCCGCCGACCTCGGCGATCGTGTCGGTCGAGCCGCCGCCGCCGACGGCGAGCTTGCGCTGCAATTCGCCGATCTCGCGCTCGCGCTTGAGCGCGCTCGCCTGCAGCCGGCCGAGCTTGTCCATCACGTCGCCGGGGCCGCTGGCGTGCAGGGCGCCCGCGGCCTCGTCGAGGATCTTCACGGTGTCCTGCAGGTGGCGCAGCGCGTTCATGCCGGTGACGGCCTCGATCCGGCGCACGCCCTGGGCGATGCCGACCTCGCTGACGATGGCGAACAGGCCGATGTCGCCGGCGCGGTGCACGTGGGTGCCGCCGCACAGCTCGACGCTGTCGCTGCCGATCCGGACCACGCGCACCTGCTCGCCGTACTTGGCCTCGAACAGCCCGATCGCGCCGGCGCTCTTGGCGTCGCCGGGGCTCATCTCGCGCGTGTCGGTGTCGGCGTTGGCGAGCGTCATCTCGTTGACGATGCGCTCGATCTGCTGCCGCTGCTCGGGGGTGATCGGGCGCGGGTGCGAGAAGTCGAAGCGCAGCCGGTCGGGCGCGACCAGCGAGCCCTTCTGCGCCACGTGGGTGCCCAGCACCGCCCGCAGCGCGTGATGCAGGAGGTGCGTCGCGCTGTGGTTGCGGCGGATCGCGGCCCGCCGCGCGCCGTCGACGGTCAACGTGACGAGCCGGCCGACCTCGAGCGCGCCCCGGGTGACCTTGCCGCGGTGGATGTGGAGGTCGCCGGTCGGCTTGATGGTGTCGGAGATCTCGACGCGCACGCCGTCGCCCTCGGCGATGCCGGTGTCGCCGACCTGGCCGCCGCTCTCGCCGTAGAACGGGGTCGCGTCGGTGATGAACTCGACCTCGTCGCCGACCTGCGCGGCGGTCTTCTCGACGCCGCCGACGGCCAGCGCGAGCACGTTGCCGCGGGTGCTGAGCTCGCTGTAGCCGGTGAAGCTCGCGGCGCCGGCGAACTTCTCCTTGAAGCGGAAGTAGAGGTTGTCGATCGCCTTGTCGCCGCCGCCGAGGTTGGCGGCCGCGGACCCGGCGCTCTGGCGCGCCTGGACCTCCTGCTTGACGGCCTCCTCGTCGAGCGTCAGGCCCTTCTCGCGGCTGAGGATCCCGGTGAGGTCGATCGGCAGGCCGTAGGTGTCGTAGAGCTCGGCGGCGACGGCGAGCGGGAAGGCGGTCTCGCCGGCGGGCAATTCGGACACGGCGCCCTCGAACAGCCGCAGGCCGCGCTTCAAGGTGCGGCGGAAGCTCTCCTCCTCGCCGCGCACGACCTCGTCGATCGTGGCTGCCCTTTCGACCAGGTTGGGATAGGCCTCGCCGAACTCCTCGACGACCTTCTTGCACACCTCGTGGAAGAACAGGTCCTCGAGCCCGACCTTCTCGCCGAAGCGGATCGCGCGGCGCATGATCCGGCGCAGCACGTAGGGCCGGTCGCCGCGGTCGGGGAACACGCCGTCGGCGATCAGGAAGGCGGTGGCGCGCGCGTGGTCGGCGATCACGCGGAACGGCGCCTCTCCGGCCCCGAGATCGTGTGCGGGCGCGCCGGCGAGCCGCTTGGCGAGGTCGACCAGCGGGGTCAGCAGCGAGGTGCGGTAGTTGCTGCCGACGCCCTCGAGCACCGAGGCGAGCCGCTCGAGGCCGGCGCCGGTGTCGATGCTCGGCTTGGGCAGCGGGACCAACCGCCCGTCGTCGAACTTCTCGTACTGCATGAACACGAGGTTCCACAGCTCGGTGTAGCGGGTGTCCTCGTAGGCCGGACCGCGACCGGCGACGCCGGCGTCGGGCGGGGCCTTGTCGCCGTGGAAGATGTGGATCTCCGAGCACGGCCCGCACGGACCGGTCGCACCCATGGCCCAGAAGTTCTCCTTGGCGGGGAAGCGGTAGATCCTGTCCTTCGGGACATGCGCGGTCCAGAGCTCGTAGGCCTCGTCGTCGGCGGGGGCCGACTCGCCCTCGCCGCTGAAGACGCTGACGACCAGACGATCGGCCGGGATGCCGAGCTCCTCGGTCAAGAACTCCCAGCCCCAGCGGATCGCGTCCTGCTTGAAGTAGTCGCCGAACGAGAAGTTGCCGAGCATCTCGAACAGCGTGTGGTGCCGCTCGGTGAAGCCGACGTTGTCGAGGTCGTTGTGCTTGCCGCCGGCCCGCAGACACCGCTGCACGCTGACCGCCCGCTTGTACGGCCGCGGGTCGCGCCCGAGGAAGGTGTCCTTGAACTGCACCATCCCCGCGTTGGTGAACAGCAGCGTCGGATCGTTGGCCGGCACCAGCGACGACGACGGCACGACGGCGTGGTCGCGGTCGGCGAAGTACTTGAGAAATCGGCTGCGGATCTCGTGAGCGCGAATGGGCCGCTGCATGGGCGGGGGAGAATAATCGATCCGCGCGGCCGCGAGCCCCCGCAGGCTCGGCCGTTCCTGCGTGCGATTTCGCGCGCTTCGCGCAAGCGAAGTGGACGGCCTTTGCGCAGATCCGGCCCGCGGGCTGGCTCGACGGGTCCGGCGGCGTATAGAAGGAGGCATGTCGCTCCGCGGAATCCTGGCGGGCATGGCCTCCATCCTCGAGCTCCAGCCGCCCGAAGAACCCCGCCCGCGCCGCTCCGCCCGGCGCAAGCCGCCGAAGCGGCCGATGAGCGACGCCGGGGCGATCGCCCGCGAGTTCGCGGCCATCCGTGCCGACCTCGCCGATATCTACGCGAGCTACGCCGACCGCCTGCCCTCGCCGTAGCGTGCGCGCGAAGTTGCGCGCGAATTTCGGCGCGCTAGCCTCGTGTTCGTGTTCATCCGCGGGCAGCAGCCGCGAGCGTCGCGGCGGCTGCAGCTGCGGGCGCCGACGCGGGCTGCCGGGCAGTCGAACTGATGCGCGCGGCGCCGCGGCGGCTCAGTCGAACTGCAGCAGCTTGATCTTGAGGTAGCGGCCCTCGATGAAGGCCGGGGGCACCGGGAAGTCGGGCGGGAGGCCGCACTCGCCGACCAGGCGGGCGGCGCGGCCGGCGGCGTGGACGCCCTCGCCGACGGCCAGCAGGAACTCCTCCTCGCCGAGGCGGACGGCGTTGCTGATCGCCAGCACGTGGCCGCCGGGGCCGACGACGCCGGCGACGGCGCGCATCAGTTCGCCGTAGTCCTTGAGCGCGCTGAAGGTGCTGCCCTTGACGTTGGAGAACGGCGGCGGGTCGACGATCACGAGGTCCCACACGCGGCCGCGCTGGCGGAACTTCTCGAGCAGGGCGAACGCGTCGCCGGTGATCGCCTCGATCGCCTCGGGGTCCATCTTCGAGGCGCCGAGGTTCTGGCGGCAGCGCGCGTGGCTGCGGGCGGCCGCGTCGACGTGGGTGACGGAGGTCGCGCCGCCACGGAGCGCCCGCAGGCCGAACGCGCCGGTGAAGCTGAACAGGTTGCACACGCTGCGGCCGCGCGACCACGCCTCGAACAGGCGCCGGCCCTCGCGGAGGTCGAGGAACAGCCCGGGCGAGACCGGGGCTGTCACATCGACCAGGAACTTGAGGCCATCCTCGTCGACCTCGACCTCGGGCGGCGCGGCCTTGCCGGCGAGGTGGAACGCGGGCGGGCGGCGGTCGTCGGGCGTGACGCCGCGGATCCGGTCCTGGAGGTAGATGCCGGCCGGCTTCAGCTCTTGCTCGAGGATCGGCACCAGCGCGTCGAGGTACGTCTCGGCGATCTTGCCGTACTTGTAGACGAGCAAGTAACTGCCGAGGCGGTCGACGGCGAGGCCGGGGAAGCCGTCGGCCTCGGCGTGGATCAGGCGGCAGGCCTCGGCCGGGACGCCGCTGCCGCGGCGGCGCACCGCGGCCCGCACGCGCGCCAGCATCTCGGCCTCGTTCCACTCGAACTCGGGCGCGAGGCTCACCATGCGGATGGCGATCGCGCCCTCGGGCTCGTGGAGGCCGTGGCCGATGAGGTAGCCGTCGAGGTCCATGACCGGGATGACGGCGCCCTCGGGCAGCGCGAGCGGCCGCAGGACGGCGTTGCGGAACACCCACGGGTGCCCGGCGCGCAACAGGCGAGCCACCTCGTGCGGCACCTTGACGTGCGGGCCGCGAACTGCAGGTCGCGGGTGGCCGCCCTGGGTCCTGCGCCGCGGCGGCGCCTCGGCACCGGCACCGCCGCCGCCGCCGCCGCCGCGACGCTGCGGCCGCGAGGGTTCGGCGGGGCGAGTGGCGGGGCGAGTGCGCAGCGGACGGCCGTCGTTGGGTGGCATGGCGGCCGCGGAGAATAGGCGATAGCGCCACGACGTGGCGAAAAAAACAGGTCCCCGGGCCATGGAGCCGGTGGCGCCGTCGCGGCCGGACGGCGGCGTCTCGCCCCTGGGACCGTATTGCGAAGGACAGGCGCGAGGCGCCGCGAAAGTTTCCTCGCTTGGCGGGCCGGGCGGCGGGCTGTAGGCTTTTCCGCCCTGGCCGCGCCCGCCGGCGTCGGCCGAGCCCGCATGGCAGACCGACTCGGCGAACTACTGGTCCATCGAGACCTGATCTCGCTGCCGCAGCTCCAGCGGGCGCAGTCGGAGCAGCGCGCGTTCGGCAAGCGCCTGACGACCATCCTGCTGAAGCTCGGCTTCATCAGCGAGCGCCAGCTGGCCGGCTTCCTCGCCGAGCACTTCAAGGTCCCCTACTTCGACTTCGCCACCCACGAGATCGATCCCTCGGTCATCCGCACCGTCGACAAGTCGATCGCCGTGCGCCACCTCGCGGTGCCGGTCCAGCGCGCCGGCTCGAAGCTCATCGTCGCCATGGCCGATCCCAACAACATGTTGGCGATCGACGACCTCAAGTTCCACACCAACCTCAACATCGACGCGGTCGTCAGCCTCGAGCCGGCGATCGAGGCGGCGATCGCCCGCTACTACGACAAGGTCGACATGGCGGCGCCCTACGGCGAGGTGCTCGGCGGGCTCGGGCTCGAGCCGGCGGTGAGCCTGCCGGAGCGCGAGCGGCCGCCGCCGCAATTGTCGGAGCCGGAGCAGTCGATGGCCGGGCGCCTGTGCGAGGCGATCCTGCGCAACGCGCTGGCCAAGGGCGCGTCCGACATCCACATCGAGCCGTACGAGAAGGGCATGCGGGTCCGCTACCGCATCGACGGCGCGCTCTACCACGAGATGGACCCGCCGCTCGGCTACGGCGCGTCGCTGATCGGCAAGTTCAAGCAGCAGGCCGGGCTCGACGTCGGCGACCGCCGCCAGCCGCTCGAGGGGCGCCTGCGCTTCAAGGCCGGCAAGGAGCGCGAGGTCGCGTTCCACGTGGTCACCTTGCCGACGGTGTTCGGCGAGGCGCTGCGCCTGCGCCTGCTCGACCGCGCGGCGCTGCCGGCCGACCTCGCGCGCCTCGGCCTCGACGGCGAGCCGCTGCGCCAGGTCCGGGCCGCCCTGCACCGCGCGCACGGCCTCGTGCTGGTGGCCGGGCTCGCAGGCGCCGGCCGCTCGACGACGCTGTGCACCGCGCTCGGCGAGCTCACCGCCGACAGCGTGCGGATCGCCACCGTCGAAGATCCGGTCGAGTATCACCTGCAGGGCGTCTCGCAGGTGCAGGTCCACCCCGAGCTCGGGCTCGGCCCCGCCGCGGCCGTGCGCGCGGTGCTGCGGCAGGACCCCGACATCGTCATGGTCAGCGAGCTGCGCGAGTTCGAGACCGCCGAGCTGTGCGCCAAGGCGGCCGCCGGCGGTCGGCGCGTGCTCGCGGCCCTGCCGGCCGGCGAAGCCGCGGCGGCGCTGATCCAGCTCGTGCACCTCGGCGTCGAGCCGCACATGATCGCCGCCGCGACGTCCCTGGTGATCGCGCAGCGGCTGGTCCGCCGCCTGTGTCCCGAGTGCGCCGAGCCCGACCCGAGCTGCAGCGTCCAGCGCCTGGTCGACGCCGGGGTCCCGCCGGTCGTCGCCCGCGACGGCTCGCCGCGACGGGCTCGCGGCTGCAAGGCCTGCCACGGCGGCTTCCGCGGGCGCACGGCGATCTTCGAGGTCATGCCGATCGGCGAGGCGCTGCGCGAGCGGATCACGGACGGCGCCGGCGTGGCCGAGCTGCGCGCCGAGGCGGTGCGGCTCGGCATGCGGCCGCTGCGGCTCGCGGGGCTGCTGCGGGTCGTCGACGGCACGACCTCGCTCGACGAGGTCCTGCGCGCGACGACCGACTGACCCAAGGGACAGGTATGCCGCTGTTCGTGTGGGAGGCTCGCACCAGCGCCGGGGAGATCCGCGGCGGCGAGCTGGCCGGGATCGACGAGGTCCACGTGATCGAGGCGCTGCGCCGCCGCGGCCTGCGGGTCACCCGCGTCGACCGCAGCAGCCGCCGCGGCGCGCCCCGCCTCCCCGAGGCCCCGGCCCGGGCCCTGCTGCCGGCGCTGCGCCAATTCCTGGTCTTGCGGACAGCCGGAGTCGGGGCCGCCGAGGCGCTCGAGCTCGGGGCTCGCAGCAGCCGCGGCGCGATCGCGCGGGCGCTGCACGCCGCCCAGCTCGCGGTCGAGTCGGGGGCCGGGGTCGGCGAGGCGTTCGCGCAGCACCCGACCACGTTCGGCGCGCTGGCGGCCCGGGCCCTCGGCGAGGCCGACGCGCGCGGGCTGTTCGAGGTCACGCTGACGGCGCTCATCGACCAGTTGAGCGCCGCCGAGGCCGCGCAGGCGGCCGTGCGGTCCGCGGTCGCGCGCGTGACCCTGGCCGCGGCGACGCTGCTCGGCGCCGGCGCGGCGCTGGCGATGGTGCTGATCCCCGCCGCGGGCGGGCTCTACCGCCGACTCGACCTCGTGCCGACCGGTGCCGCGGCGGACGTCCTGGCGCTCGCGCCCTGGCTGTCTCTCGGGACAGCTGCGATCTCCGCCCTGCTCGTCCTCACCGGCGCCGCGCTGGCGGCCTCGCGCGGGCTGCGGGCCGGGGCGCTGGCGCTGACCGCCGGGCTGTCCGAGGCGCTGCGGCGGCTGGCCCTGGCCCGCTTCGCCCGCGCGCTGGCCCTGCTGGTCGGCGCCGAGGCGCCGCGCCAGCTGGCGCTCGAGCTGGCCGGCTGGGAGGCGGCCGACCGCGAGCTCGCCGAGGCGGCCCAGCGCGCCCGCGCCGGCGTCGCGCAGGGCGGCGACCTCGGCGTCGCCCTGGCCGAGGTCGGCCTGCCCGCCGGCTTCGCCCGCGCGGTCCAGGCGGCCGAGGGCGGCGGCGACCTGCCCGCCACGCTGCGCCGCCTGGCCGAGCTCGAGGAGGCCGCGGCGCTCGAGTGGCTGTCCGTGAGGACATGGCGGATCGCACAGGTCCTTTACGCCATGTGTGTCGCGCTCGCGGTCACCAGCGCGGTGGCGCTGGCCGCCCCGCTGCTGCGCTGACCTGTCCGTGAGGACCTGCCCCATCGAGCAGGTCCTCTGCGCCGGCGGCCCTCGCCCTCAGAAGGTGATGACGGGGCCGACGTTGAGGTCGATGAGGAGGCTGGTCGTGCGCGGGAACCACACGCCGACCTGGAGCTCGCCGAACAGGCCGAAGTGCTTGGCGGCCTGCCAGTGGAAGCCGAACACGCCGCCGAGGAGGCCGCCGCCGATCCGGACGGTGTCGATGCGCTGCGACTTGTCGGCGTTGGCGGTGACGGTGGCGGCCTGCTGGATCGCGCCCTGGCTCTCCATCGAGCCCGGGTCGCCGCAGTTGTACTTGTACGGCCACACGGCCGTGCACTGGCCCGCGCCCTCGAACGCGGCCTCCTTGTCGTCGGGCACGCTGTTGCCGTTGCGGTCGTTGGCGAAGCCCATGGGCACGCGCAGGCGGGTGAAGCCGCCGCCGAGGAAGCCGCCGACGAACAGGCGGAACTTCTTCTCGTCCGAGCCGAGGAAGTACTTGATCTTGAGGCCGCCGGCCATGGTGATGCCGGGCTTGCCGCGGATGCCTTCCGGGTTCGGGTTGGTGACGTCGTTCATGTAGGAGTCCGGCAACGACGCCTTGGGGTCGTCGCGGTACACCTTGGAGCCGGTCACGGCCTGGATGCGCAGGAAGCCGGACAGCACCAGCTTCTTGCCGATCCGGCCGCCGATCTCGGGGGCGATGTGGAACGGCGCCGAGGCCATGCCGGTGCTGACCTTGTGGTGGGCCGCGCACTCGCCGGCGTTGTAGGCGGTGGCCAGCTGGTCGATGGTGTACGGGCCGCCGTAGGCCATCACCGTCGGGCCCATCTGCGTCTGGTACTGGATCGGGTCGCCCGGCAGGTCGCTGGTGCCGGAGCTCCACCGCGCGAGCGCGCAGGCGAACTCCTTGAGGCCGTAGTTGAAGTTGCCCTGCGGGTCGTACTGGCTGTAGCTCTGGTCGGCGACGCCGCGGGCGACGCCGACGCCGGTGCCGAGGCCGATGTTGATGAAGATCTTGGGCAGCGAGTGCTTCGGCGGCGGCGGCTTCTCCGGCTCCTTGGCCTTCGGCTCCTCCTTGACGCACTTGACCTCGGCCACCAGCGGGCTGTCCTGCGCGCCCTTGTTGCCGAGCGCCTTGTTGCCCGCGTCGTAGACGTAGACGAAGTACTCGACCGGCTTGTCGCCGTGCTCCGAGGCCAGCACCTGGGCGGTGGCGATGTTGCCGAACGAGTCCATCGTCACCGACTTGAACTCGCCGGTGTCGCCCTGCACGCGCCAGTACAGCGCGACCTGGCCGCCGTCGGGGATGCCGGAGGCGACCACCTCGAACTGGAGGTCCTGGCCGCAGGCGTCGGTCGACGGCGAGGTGTGGCGCACCGCCTCGGTCGGCGCCGACGCGCCCGAGTCCTTGCGCGCCTTGTCGAGCAGCTTTTGCACGTCCGGCGAGCGCAGCTCGGTCGGGATGGCGACGTTGTAGTCGGCCTTGACCGCGTCGACGAAGGCCGCCGTGGTCGCGTTCTTGTCGCCCGAGTTGGAGAAGATGATGACCGCACGCAGCATCCGCAGCGGCGCCGTCGCCGGGTCGTCCGCCGTGGCGCCGGCCAGCGCCTGGTCGAGGCCCGCGAGCGCCGGGTCGAGCTCGAGGTTGTTGTACTGCCCGAGCGCCTTGTTGTAGGCCGCCTTGAGGTCGTCGCGCGCGTCTGCGAAGGCTGTCCCTGCGGACAGGAACACCGCCAGCGACAGAGCCGCGGAGAGCAGGCCGACAAGGCTAGGACGGACGTAGGTCTGCGTTCGCACTGGGTCTCGGGCTCCTTCTAGCCGAACGCCGGCTCGGCGCCGGCGTTGGGTGTCCAGGGGGCTCGGCGCGCGGCGCCGATCACTGGATGGTCTTTTTGCAGTCCTTGAGGTTGAATTCCACGCGGCGGTTGTTGGCGCGGCCCTCGTTGGTCTTGTTGTCGTCGATCGGCTTCTCCTCGCCCCAACCGACCGGCTCGAGGCGGGCGGTGTCGATGCCGGCCTTGACCAGGTAGTCGCGCACGCTGTTGACGCGCTTCTGCGACAGATCCTTGTTGTACTTGTTGCTGCCCTTGCTGTCGGTGTGACCCTCGATGAAGATCTTGATGTCCGGCGCAGCGTTGAGCGTGTCCTTGACCTCGTCGAGCACCTTGAAGCTCTTCGGGTCGATGTCCCACTTGTTGAACTTGAAGTAGATCTTGTCGCTCAGCTTGATCTGGCAGTTGTCGATCTTCAGCACGTCCGGGCAGCCGTCCTCGTCCTCGACCCCGTCGTAGTCCTCGGGCAGGTTGCGGCAGTCGACCTCGACCCCGTTCTCGGTCTTCTTGTCGTTGTTGACCCAGTTGTAGGTGCCGTCGGCGTTGCGCACGAGCTCGGCCGCGTCGAGGACCTTGTCCTTGTCGTTGTCGACGTCGGGGCAGCCGTCCTCGTCCTCGAAGCTGTCGAAGTCCTCGGGGTCGTTCGGGCACTTGTCGTTGACGTCGAGCAGCGTGTCGCGGTCGTTGTCCGGGTCGGGGCAGCCGTCCTCGTCCTCGAACTGGTCGACGTCCTCCGGCTCGTTGCGACAGTCGACCTCGCGGCCGTTCTCCGTCTTCTTGTCGTTGCTCGACCAGGTGTAGGTCTTGCGGGCCTCGTCCTTCGTCAGCTTGTCCGCGTCGAGGACCCCGTCCTTGTCGTTGTCCTTGTCGGGGCAGCCGTCGTCGTCCTCGAAGCTGTCGAAGTCCTCCGGCTCGTCCGGGCACTTGTCGGCGATGTCGTCGTAGCCGTCCCAGTCGCGGTCGTTGGCGCCCGGCGGCGGCCGGCTGACCACGTTCGGGTCCTTGCAGCGCACCGGGTCGGTCTTCTTGCGCGCCAGCTGGGTGTACAGCTCGGCCTTCTCCGCGTGGTCCTTGCCGCGGTAGTACTCGCCCATCCCCAGCGCGTCGCGCGAGAAGCGGATGTTCGCCTCGGCGATCGCCGTCTCCTTGGGCGCGCAGCCGATCGTCTTCGAGCCGTCGGCGATGGCGCCCTGCAGCACCGTGTCGGTGCCCTGGACCTTGCCGAGCAGACGCTCGCCGAGACACCCGAGCCCGACGAACGAGCTCGCCACCGTGGCGACAACACAAACTGTAAGGCGGTTCACTTGCCACCTCCGACCGACACGCCGGCCTTGACCTCGCCCTTGGCGCCGCCCGCATCGGTCGAGCCGCTCGCCTTCGCGTCGCCGCTCGCCTTCGCGTCACCGCTCGCATCGCCGTCGGCACCGGCCGGCAGCTCGTCGGGGGTCGCGACGCCCTCGGCGCGCTGGTCCATCTGCCCCTTGCGCCGCATCTCGGCCTTCTTCTTCGCCTCTTCGGCGAGCTGCTTGGCCCGCTCGCCGTAGTCGAACGAGCGCTCGTATTCGCTGTAACCCATCAAGATCTTCGACTGCTCCAGGTAGGTCACCGAGCCCCAGTACTCATAGGGGGCGTTCTCCTCGGCGCCTGCCGCCTCGGCGTCCGCCACCGCCCGGGTCGACTCCTTGGCCACCTTCTTGAGGTACCCAAAGGGTCCACAGCCCGCGGTACACGCGGCCGCGACGACGATGGGGATCAGCTTGACGAATCGCGTTGTTCGCAGCACCAGAAGGCTCCCTGGTTCGAGATCGTGGCAGGCGTCGGTGGAGGGGTCGTTAGGGCCGGCGCTCGTGGGCCCGATGTGGGCCGATGGAGCCGGGGTTGCCCGGGCGGGCGCGGCGACTGCCGAAATCGCCGCGACGATACCAGGGGCCGGCGCAAAGGGTCAACAAGCCGACCTCCGCGGTCCCGGCCCTGGCACAGCCGCCCTGCACGCCGCTTCGGCCTTCGCTGGACCGCGACCGGAGTCCCTGCACGCCGTGGGGAAAAGCCCTCCTGGCTCTCCCGGTCGCCGACGGGTACGCTGCAGGCCGATGTCGTCCCGCCGCGAGCGACCGCTCTCCGCGCGCCCGGCCGCCCGCCTCGCCGCCGGGATCGCCCTCGCAGCGGCCCTCGCCTGCACCCGCGTCAGCGACACGCCGCGCTTCGAGCCGATCTCCGAGCGCCTCGAGATCCTCGAGACGATCCCCGGCCCCATGGCGACCGACGTGCCTCCCGGGGCCCAGATCGACTTCTGCTTCTCCGGCACCCTCGACCCCCGCGCCCTCGACGACCTCGACGCCTCGCTGCGCTCCGGCCTCGTCATCTTCGACACCCAGCTCGACCTGCAGCTGTTCGCCTGGCGCCCGCCCGGCGAGCGCAGCGGCACCGCGGACGCCCCCTGGTGCCCCGGCAGCGTCGTCTCGCTGCGCGCCAAGGAGCCGCTGGTCCCCGGCGTGCTCCACCGCGTCCGCCTGGCCCCCTCGGCCGTGGGCTGGGCCGGCGAGCAGCTCGACGTCGGCACCCCCGGGTGGGTCGCCGACGACGCCGGCCCCCTCTTCATCCTCCAGTTCTACGTCCGCGAGCCCGGCGACGACGACAAGGCCGACCCGCCCGAGCCCGCCCCGACCCTCACCGACCTGTTCGCGCCCGGCCAGGTGTTCGCCGCCAACAACCCCGCCTGCAGCTGCCACCGCGACCCCGACGACCTCGCCTACGAGCGCCTCGACCTGTCCTCCCCGCAGGACGCGTTCGCCGGCCTGGTCCTGCCCACCCATCCGCAGTCGACCGGCTTCCCCATGGTCGCCCCGCGCCGCCCCTCCGAGAGCTTCCTGGTGCAGGTGCTCCTGCGCGACGACGACGGCCAGGCCCTCCACGGCGTCCGCGGCGCCCCGATGCCCCCCGAGGCCCCGCTGCCCTACCACGAGATGCTGGCCATCGTCCGCTGGATCGAGGGCGGCGCCCTGCCCTGAGCCGCGACGGCAGCGAGTCCCGCGCTACGGCGCCTTGCCGCCGGGATACTCCGGCTGCTCGAGCTCCCGCAGCGTCGTCAACATCCCCTGCAGTCGCCTGGCCCGCTCGCGCGCCTGCTCGTGCGTGCGCTCGAAGTCGAGGTCCTTGAGCCCGAGCCCCGCCGCCTTGTCGTACAGCGCCAGCGCCTCCTCCTGGCCCTTGAGACAGCTCTGGATCTGGTCGGCGGAGATCACGTTCTCCCCGAGCTGCGGATCGAAGACCAGCTTGCACGGCCCGCGCTCGGCCTCGCCTTCGGCCTTCATCCCTTGCGTGTACACCTCGCGGGCGGACTCGCCGCAGCCGAGCACGAGGACCAACCAGAGACCGAACGACATCCGCGGCATGTCCCAACCCTACACCTTCTCGCCGCCACGACCGCTTCCACTGCACGGGACCTCGGCCTCGCCACCGGCGACGCCGTCCCGGCGCCGTCGCGCGTGAGCCAAGCCCCGCGCCGCCCGCGCTCCGCGCCCCCGCGCGCGTGCTAGCTTCGCCGCCGGTCGCCCATGCGCCTCCTGCGGCAGCCCTCGCCCCTCCCGCCCGGCACGGCAGCGTGCATCGGCGCCTTCGACGGCCTCCACCTCGGCCACCAGGCGCTCCTCCGCCGCGCCGCCGGGCTCGCGCCCCGTGTGGCCCTCGTCACCTTCGAGCCGCACCCCGCCCAGCTCCTCGCCCCCGACCGCGCGCCGCCCCGCCTCCAGACCCCGGACCAGCGCGCCCGGGTCGCCGCGGCGCTCGGCGTCGACAGCCTCGTCGTCCTGCCGTTCACCCGCGCCCTCGCCGACACCTCGCCCGACGCCTTCGTCGAGCACCTGCTGCTCGCCGGCCTGCGGCCGAGCGCCGTCGTCGTCGGCCCCGACTTCCGCTTCGGCTCCGGCCGGGCCGGCGGCCCCGACGACCTGCGCCGCCTCCTGGCCCCGGCCGGCGTCGCCACCGAAATCGTGGCCGAGGTGAGCCTGCCGTCCGACCCGACGCGGGCCAAGCTCGGCAGCTCGGCGATCCGCCGCGCGATCGTGCAGGGCGACCTGAGCGCGGCCGCGGCCATGCTCGGCCGCCCCTACAGCGTCGAGGGCCCCGTCGTCCCCGGAGCCCGCCGCGGCCGCGGCCTCGGCTTCCCGACCGCCAACGTCGGCGTCCACAACCCGCTCCTCCCGCCCCCCGGCGTCTACGCCGGCGCGCTCGCGCTCGTCACCCCCGACCGCGACGCCGGCACCCTCTGGCCCGCCGTCATGAACCTGGGTCAAAACCCGACCTTCGGCGCCGGCCTGGCCCGCACCCTCGAGGTCCACGCGCTCGACGTCGACCTCGGCGACGCCCTCTACGGCCGCCCGGTCGAGGTCGCCTTCGCGGCGCGGCTGCGCGACGAGGCCCGCTTCCCCTCGGCGGCCGCCCTGGTCGAGCAGATCGCCCGCGACATCGAGGTCGCGCGGCCCCTCCTCACCCCCGACTGGCTCGCCCGCGCCGTCCTCGGCGCCGCCTCCACCTGGGACGACGACCATGTCTGAAGCGCCCGCCCTCGTCAGCGCCACGCTCGCGCAGCTGTACATGCAGCAGGACCACCTCGAGCAGGCCCGCCGGGTGGTCGCGCGCGTCCTCGCGGCCGATCCGTTCCACGGCCACGCCCTCGCCCTGGTGGAGCGCCTGGCCCAGCGCTCGCGCGCGCGCCTCTACGCCGCCTTCCAGCCCGGCAGCGGCGTCGTCGTCCGCTGGCACGACGCCCCCCTGGACCCCGCGCTGCACCTGATCGCCGCCGTCTTCCGCCCGGTCCCGGCCCTCCCGGGGCGCACCAGCGTCACCGTCACCTCGACCCGCTGCCGCAGCGAGGCCGGCGAGCACACCTTCCCGATCGCCGGCGGCGCGCGCCCGAGCCCCGCCAGCGCCAGCCTGTGTCTCGCCCGCCTCGGCGCCGAGGGTCTGCAGCTCCTGGCCGTCCACGAGGCGATCTCCTGGCCGACCCCACCCGGCGCCTGAGCGTCGCCGGACCCGCACCGTCGCGCTCGGGCGCGCCCGTCGGCGCGGTCGCGGACGCGGCGGCGCGCGGGCGGGCCCCTGCGCCCGGCGGACGCGCGCGCTCCTGCGAGCCTGTGCTAGTGTCCGCCCGCTCATGTTCCGCGGAGCCCTCACCGCCCTGATCACTCCCATGCGGCGCAGCAGCGGCGGCGCGCTCGAGCTCGACGAGCCGGCGATCGTCGCCCTCGCCGAGTCGCAGATCGCCGCCGGGATCCACGGGCTCGTGCCGTGCGGCACCACCGGCGAGGCCTCGACGTTGAGCGTGGCCGAGCACCTCCGCGTCGTCGAGTTGGTCGTCAAGACCGCGCGCGGGCGCGTCCCCGTGCTCGCGGGCGCCGGGGCCAACGACACCGCCAAGGCCGTCGAGCTGGCGCGCGCCTGCAAGGCCGCCGGGGCCGACGGCACGCTGCAGGTCACTCCTTACTACAACAGGCCGACCCAGGCCGGCCTCGTCGCCCACTTCCGCGCCGTCGCCGAGGCCAGCGGCCTGCCGGTGGTCGTCTACAACGTGCCCGGCCGGACCGGCGTCGACCTGCAGGCCGAGACCGTCGCCGAGCTGGCGGCGATCCCCGGCATCGTCGGCATCAAGGAGGCCACCGCCGACCTGAACCGGGCCGCGCGCCTGCGCGAGCTGCTGCACCAGCGCCCGCAATTCGCCCTGCTCTCGGGCGACGACTTCACCGTGTTCCCCTTCCTCGCGCTCGGCGGTCACGGCGTCATCTCGGTCACCTCCAACGTCGCCCCGCAGTGGGTCGCCGGGCTGTGCGACGCCGCCGCCGCCGGCCGCTGGGACGACGCCCGCGCCGTGCACGACCGCCACTACCCGCTCGCCCGGGCCCTGTTCGGCCAGCCCAACCCGATCCCCGTCAAGGCCGCCGTCGCCCTCCAGGGCCGCTGCGCCGGCGATCTCCGCCTCCCGCTGGTCGCCATCGACCCCACCAGCCGCGAGGGCCTGGCCCTCGCCGACACCCTCCGCACCCTCGGCCTCCTGTCCTGAGCGACAGGTCCCCAAGGCCAGCTCGCCTGCTCTTCGAGACAGGTCCTCAAAGCCAGCCCCAGACCGCCATGACGACCGAACGCCTCGTCCCCATCAGCATCGTCGGCGCCCGCGGGCGCATGGGCAAGACTCTCATCCGCGAGATCGTGCTCAGCGACTCCTTGATCCTCGAGGCCGCCGTCGACCGCGAGGGCGGCGCCGGGCTCGGCCAGGACGCCGGGCGCCTCGCCGGCCTGCACGACATCGGCGTGACCGTCGTCGACGACCTCAGGCCGCGCCGCAACAGCGTCGTCGTCGACTTCTCGCTCGCCCCCGCCACCGACGCCAACATCCGCCGCTGCGTCGAGGCCGGGGTGCCGCTGGTGCTCGGCACCACCGGCCTGCAAAAGTCGACGCGCGAGCTGCTGCGCGCCGCCTCGCGCGAGATCGCCATCGTCAGCGCCGCCAACTTCAGCGTCGGCGTGACCCTGCTGACCAAGATCGCCGGCCTCGTCGCCGGCTCCCTCGGCGAGAGCTGGGACGCCGAGCTGCTCGAGATCCACCACAGCCACAAGCGCGACGCCCCTTCGGGCACCGCCCTGCGGATCGCCAAGGCCGTGGCCAAGGCCACCGGCCGCGAGCTCGAGGGCGTCATGCGCACCGACCGGGCCGGCGAGCAGGCCCGCCCGCGCGAGCGCGGCGAGATCGGCGTCGCCGCCGTCCGCGGCGGCGACTCGATCGGCGAGCACACCCTCATGTTCCTCGCCGAGGGCGAGCGCCTCGAGCTGACCCACCGCGCCTTCGACCGGGCGATCTTCGCCCGCGGCGCCCTGCGAGCCGCCCGCTGGGTCGCCGGCAGGGCGCCTGGCCTCTACACCATGGCCGACGTCATCGGCCTCGGCGACCTCGGCTGATGCGCGACCGCTTCGACCTCGAGCTGCTGCGTCGCGACAGCACCGCCGGCGGCGAGAGCGCGACCTTCGCCGTCGGCGTCCCCGCCGACCTCCTCTATTTCGAGGGCCACTTCCCCGGCTCGCCGCTGTTGCCCGGCGTGGCCCAGCTGGTCGCCCTGGTGCTCGACCAGGTGCGCGCGCTGTGGCCCGAGCTCGGCGAACCCACGAGGGTCGGCAGGCTCAAATTCAAGCAGCCGATCGGCCCCGGCGACGCGCTGCAGCTCACCCTCGAGCGCGAGCACGCCGAGCCGCCCCGGGTGCACTTCCAGATCGATCGCGAAGGTCAGGCCTGCACCGTCGGCGTCATGACCTTTGCCACGGCGGCCGCGTCGCAGTCTTGAGCGCCGGCGCCGTCCATCGGCTATGTCATCACCTCCCGGAGGCCTTGTGGAAGCAGCTCGTACCGTCGACGTCGCCGTGCTGGGCGGCGGTCTCGCAGGCAATCTGATCGCCCGTCAACTTCGTCGGCAAGTCCCCGGCCTCTCGGTCGCCCTGTTCGAGAAGAGCACCCAGGGCTCGTTCAAGGTCGGCGAGTCCTCCGTCGAGATCGCCGGCAATTATTTCACCCGCCGGCTCGGCCTCACCTCGTACCTCTACCAGCACCAGCTGCCCAAGAACGGCCTCCGCTTCTTCTTCGACACCCCCGCGAAGGACGCCGACCTGTTCAGCATGACCGAGCTCGGCAGCCGCCACCTGCTGCGCCTGCCCTCGTTCCAGCTCGACCGGGCCCGCCTCGAGACTGACCTTTTGCGCATGAACAAAGAGGCAGGTGTCGACATCCACGTCGGCGCCAAGGCCCACGACCTCACGCTCGCGCCGAGCAGCCCCGAAGCGGGCCCCGGGACGCACGAGTTCACCGTCACCGAGGGCGAGCAGCAGACGCGGTGGCGCTGCAAGTGGCTGATCGACGCCAGCGGGCGGGCCAGCCTGGTCGCCCGCGACCAGGAGCTGCGCGTCCCGACCGACCTGCCGATCAGCGCGGTGTGGGGGCGGTTCCGCGGCCACGCCGACATGGACGACATGGGCCCGCCCGAATTCCGGGCCCGCGTGCAGAACACCGCGCGCTTCCTCAGCACCACCCACTTCTGCTACCCCGGCTACTGGATCTGGTTCATCCCGCTCGGCCAGGACGTCATGAGCGTCGGCTGGGTCGGCGAGAAGGCCCAGTTCAGCGACGCGTGGCGCAAGCCCGAGGGCTTCCTCGAGTTCCTCAAGGGCCACCGGGCCGTGTGGGACCTCCTGCGCGGCGGCCAGGCCGAGCTGATCGACATCCTCTCGTACAAGCAGCTGGCCTACGGCACCAAGCGGTTCTTCCGCGGCGAGGACCGGTGGTTCCTCCTCGGCGAGGCCGCCGCCTTCACCGACCCCTTCTACAGCCCGGGCAGCGACTTCATCGCCATCGAGAGCGACTTCATCGTCGACACCATCGCCCGCGACGCCGCCGGCGAGAGCCGCGCCGACATCGCCGAGCGCTCGGACGCCTACGACGAGTTCATGCAGTTCCGGTTCGCCGCCACCGTGCTGCTCTACCGCGACCTCTACTCGGTGCTCGGCAGCTACGAGCTGCTCAAGCTCAAGTGGGACTTCGACATCGCCTGCTACTACAACCTGTGGGCGGCGCCGTTCTTCACCGACCAGCACCTCGACCTGCGCTACCTGAAGGGCGAATTGCGGCGCAAAGAGTTCGTGCTCCAGGGCCTGGAGAACTTCGCCCGCTTCTTCAAGCAGATCGAGCGCGAGATGCACGCGCGGGGCGGCTACTACCGCAAGAACCTCGGTCAATTCTGCTACCAGCTCGACCTGGTCGACTTCGTCGACGACATGTTCGCGCCGCGCCCGCGGCGGCAGGTGATGCGCACCACAGAGGCGATCTTCAACGGCACCCGCGACCGCGGCCTCGCCATCTTGCAGGAGCTGGGAGTCGTCCCCCAGCGCGAGGCTCCCACCTTGCCGCTCTACGAATTCATGCTCCAAGACCCCCTCGCCTGAGCCGGCCGCTGCACGCCCCGGCCCGCCGAGCCGGCGTTCACGGCCCTCCGGGTCCGGCGCCGGGCCCGGGCTCCAGGTCCGGCCTCACGGAACCCGGCCGGCGCGAGCGCCTTTACCTCTTTCGACCCTGCAAGTACCATTCGCCCCACGACCCCCAGCATGACGCGCGCGGAAATCTACAATCGGATCGTCGGGATCCTGGTCAAGAGCTTCGAGCTCGACCCGAACGACATCCGCCCCGAATCCCGGCTCTTCGAGGACCTCGACCTCGACAGCATCGACGCCATCGACATGTTCGTCGAGCTGCACGAGGTCACCGGCCGCCGGATCGACGTCCAGGTCGCGCGGAAGATCCGCACCGTCGAGGACATCGTCAACCTCGTCGAGTCCGAGCTCGCCAGCGCCAGCGTGCCGCCGACCCAGGAGTGACGGGTCCGTGGCCTTCCCGCCGCTCGCCGAGATCTTGCCGCATCGCCCGCCGATGCTGCTGCTCGACGCGATGACGGCGATCGAGGTCCAGTCCGTCACCTGCAGCGCCACGGTGCGGGCCGGGGCGCCGTTCGTCACCGGCGAGCGCGCCTCCTCGCTGCTCGCCGTCGAGTACTTCGCCCAGGCCGTCGCCGCGATGTTCGCCTACAAGGCCCGCGGCGGCGACGCCGGGCCGTTCCGCGGCCTGCTGCTCGGCGTCCGCGACCTCGAGCTCGAGGTCTCGCACCTGCGCGTCGGCGACGAGCTGCGGGTCCACTGCCGCGAGCAGTGGGCCAGCGGCCCGGTGGCGCAGTACCACTGTCAGCTGTCGCGCGGCGACGAGCGCCTCGCCAGCGGCGCCGTCACCGTCCTCCGCGGCGACCCGGCCGAGTTCGCGGCCGCCGCTCGCCCCGACCTCGTGGAGCCTGCGTCATGAACCCGCGTCGCGTCGTCATCACCGGCGTCGGCATCGCCTGCCCGATCGGCCACAACCTCACCGAGGCCACCGCCTCGCTGCGCAGCGGGCGGCACGGCATCGTCGCCATGCCGGGGTGGGACCGCGTCGGCGAGATGCGGACCCGCCTCGCCGGCGTCGTCAGCGGCCTCGAGCTCGAGCGTCGCTGGCACCGCAAGAAGGTCCGCACCATGGGCCGCGTCGCCCTGCTGGCGGCCTACAGCGCCGAGCAGGCGCTGGCCGACGCGGGCATCGACGAGGAGACCCTCGGCTCGGGCGCCACCGGCCTGTCCTTTGGTTCCAATTCGGGCTCGTCCGAGGCGCTGGCGGAGTTCTGCACCACCCTGCTCACCACCATGAGCATGAAGGGCCTGCAGTCGACCAGCTACCTCAAGTTCATGCCGCACACCTGCGCCGCCAACCTGGCCCAGTTCTTCGGCATCCGCGGGCGCGTGGTCCCGGTCACCTCCGCCTGCGCCAGCGGGGCCCAGGCGATCGGCAGCGCCTACGAGGCGGTCAAGTACGGCCTGCAGGACGTCATGGTCGCCGGCGGCGCCGACGAGATGCACTACACGACCGCGGTCACCTTCGACCTGATGTTCGCCACCTCGACCAACTACAACGAGCGGCCGGACCTCAGCCCGCGCCCGTTCGACGCCAAGCGCGACGGCCTGGTCGTCGGCGAGGGCGCCGCCACCGTCGTGCTCGAGTCGTACGAGCGGGCGAAGGCCCGCGGCGCCACCATCTACGCCGAGATCCTCGGCTACGGCACCAACTGCGACGGCCTCCACATCACCGCCCCGTCGGAGCAGGGCATGCGCGAGGCCATGCGCCGCTCGCTGCGCGACGCCGGCCTCGCCCCCGACCGCGTCGACTACGTCAACGCCCACGGCACCGCCACCGACATCGGCGATGTGGCCGAGAGCAACGCCACGCGCGAGGTGTTCGGCCGCCCGGTCGCCGTGTCCTCGACCAAGAGCTACACCGGGCACACCATGGGCGCCTGCGGGCCGATCGAGGCCGCCTTCTCGGTCGCCATGCTGCGCGAGGGCTTCCTGGCGCCCACGCGCAACCTCGTCGAGGTCGACCCCCGCTGCGCCGCCCTCGACTACGTGCGTGAGGTCCGCGACATCGAGGTCGGCGTCGTCATGAGCAACAACTTCGCCTTCGGCGGCGTCAACACCTCGCTCATCTTCGGCCGGGTCGGCTGACCCGCGCAGCCCGTTGCGCTGTTCGGCCGCGAGCGCCCCCGCGCGGCCTCCTCAGCGGCCTCGCCAGCGACTACAGTAGGCAGTCCCCTCGCGTGCCCAAGTTCCTGCGCATCCCCCTGACCGCCTTCGCGTTCTTCGGCTTCTTCTCGTTCGGCTGCATCGTCGGCTGGCTGGCGCTGCCGCTCCTGGCGTTTTGGCCGGGCACGCCGGAGGCCAAGCGGCGGCGCATGGACAACGCGATCTGCGGCGTCTACCGCGGCTTCATGCAGTTCCTGCACCTGGTGCGGCTGGTCGGCTACACCCGCCCCGAGCTCCCGCCCGACTTCCCGCGCAGCGGCGGTTACGTCGTCATCGCCAACCACCCGTCGCTGATCGACACCCTCATCCTCATGGGTCTGTCGCCCGGCCTCGCCTCGGTGGTCAAGCCGCACTGGTACAGCTCGTGGATGCTGCGCGTGCTGATGCGCTATGCCGGCCACATCCCCGGGACCGACCGCAGCGCCGCGCTGTCGCCCTCCGCGGAGGGCACGTTGGACATGTCGCAAGAGACAGCCTCCGACGGCGACATGCCCGCGGTCGTCGATCGCATGGTCGCCCACCTGCAGTCCGGCCGCCCGCTGGTGATCTTCCCCGAGGCGTCGCGCTCGTGGGAGCGCAAGATGCGACGCTTCCGCCGCGGCGCGGTCGAGGCCGCCGTGCGCGCCGGCGTCCCGATCGTCCCCGCATTCATCTCGGTCAACCCGCCGATGTTGATGAAGCACCAGCCCTGGTACGAGGTCCCCGAGCGCCGCGGCATGTACCGCGTCGAGTTCTTCCCGGTGATCGAGACCGCCGGCCGCGACCTCGACCCGCGCCAGCTCAACCGCGAGCTGCGGGCCGCCTACGAGGTCCGCTTCGTCGAGATGCTGCGCGAACGCGACGCCTCGGCGCTTGCCGCCGCCCCGGTCGCTCAATTGCCGCAGACCTGAAGCGGCCGACGGCCCGAGTCACTGTCGACATTCAGGTCCGGCCGGGATTCGCAAGAGCAGCGCCGGCCGCGAGCCGCCCTGTCGATCGCAATACAGCGACCCGCAGTCTTGATTTTTTATAAGTCAATCTGGGCACCGCGATCCCCACCAGTGCCGCGACCGGGGCATTTCGAGCCTGGCTGGCCGATATCCGCCCTCCTCGCGCTTGCCAGCCTGCCGGATCTGCGGCGCGAGGACGGATCGACGGATCCTCGCGGCCGCTCGAGCTCCCGACGTCCGGGGCCGGGCCGTGCCACTGCGCCGCTCACGCGGCACGGGCGCCCTCGCCCGCGCGTGAACCTGTCCTGCGGCCTGCTACGCTGCACCCGTGGCGCTTCGCGGATCTCTGGTGGCGGCGTTCTTCCTCGGCCTGTTCGTCGGCCTCGTGCCGGTCGGCGATTCACGCGCGGGCGGGTGTCAGAAGCCGGGCGATTGCCCGGGCGGATTCACCTGCGCGCGCGGCTCGTGCGTCGCCGACCAGCTGCGCTGCGTGTTCGCCTGCGAGGGGCGCGACGCGCAGGGCGAGTGCGTCACCTACGGCCAGGACTTCTGCGCCGCCGACGCCGTGTGCGCCAAGGACTGCGCCGTCCGCAGCACCTACGGCGACTGCCACACCTGGGGCGCCGACGCCTGCGGCGAGGCCTTCGCCTGCGCCGTGCGGTGCAAGGAGCGCGGCACCGACGGCACCTGCATCGCCTACGACCGCGACGCCTGCGGCACCCGCTACAAGTGCGCCAAGCACTGCGTGCAGCGGGCCCAGAACGGCACCTGCATGGCCTACGGCGCCGACGTATGCGGCCCCGGCATGGTCTGCACCCAGCGCTGCCTGACGCGCTCGACCCACGGCGACTGCACCTCGTGGGGCCAGGACGTGTGCGGCCCCTCGGCCGCGTGCGCGCGCCGCTGCGCCTCGCGCGACGGCGGCGGCACCTGCCTCGAGTGGTCGGGCGACGTGTGCGGCGAGGGGGCGGTGTGCATCAAGCACTGCACCACCCGCGGCAGCTTCGGCGCCTGCTTCGCCTTCGGCCCCGACGAGTGCGAGGCCGGCAACTGACCCTCGCCCTCAGACCGACTCGAGCAACACCGCGTAACGCTCGACCTTGCCGAGCAAGTACTCCTTGAGCCCGCGCATGTCATTCTGCACGTGTGCGGTGAACTCGATCACGTGGCAACTCCGCTTGATGGCGTCCTTGATGCCGTCGTGGTCCTTCGCCGCAGTGACGGCACAGGGCCGATACTCCTCGACGATGAAGTCGGGCCGCAGCGCGGGGAACGCGGCCAATCCGCGACTGTACGAGCCGAGCAACTGGCCCAGCGCAGGCTCGTAGAGCCGGCTCCTGGACTGGCCCATCTCCATGAACTTGCGCGTGAAATCGGCGATGTCGAGGCTCGCATCCCGCTGGATGGCCTCGTCGAGGGCCGTGCAGACGGCGCCGTGCTTCTTCACTTCCTCCGGCTTGGCGATCGACGGCAAGAACCGGACGATGTCGAGGAGCGACTGCACGAGCGGTTTCTGGTTGACGAGGGAGAGAAAGCTCTGCGGCCGCTCGCAAAGCAGCGCGGTGGCCTTCATGTCGAGCGCCACCCAGCGCAGGGCAAATTCCGACTCCAGCATGCGAACCCGCCGGAACATCTGCGGATCGTTCGCCATGTACAACTTCGATGCCCACTGCTCGCGCATCAACCACACGCCGAGGTGATCACCGCGAAAGTGCTCGTCCGCGGTCAACTCGAAGTCGTCCACGAAACTCCGGACCGTGCTCGGCGGTGCACCGAGCGTCACGAAGGTGAGGAGGTTGCGGTTCGCGGGCCGCCCGGCACGCCGCGTCTCGCCGCTGCGAAGCGCCCGGTCCACCGCCACGAAAGATTCGGTGAAGCCCTTGTCGGACGCCATCAGGACGTCCCACAGAGAACACCTCTCCTCCTTCCCTGCGGCGTCGAGGCAACACCAGTAGCTCATTCGGTTCAGCCGGTTGGTGTTCTTCCGGATGATCTTCTCCTTGATCTCCGGCGCCGGCAAGGGCAGCTCGAGCACCTTGGCGAGACCGACGTGCGATCGGTCGATCTGGGCCTTCAACGCCTTCATCTGCGCGGCATCGTTCGAGAGCAGAAGGAAGATGCTGCGCCGGAAATCACCCCGGCAGTCTTCCACCAGCTTCTGCGCCACGGACTCGAGGACCACTCCTTCCGACTTGTCGGCCTTGAACCGGAGGTACGCCTCGCGCGACAGGCCGGCCCATTCGCACACGAACACGTCCTTGTGCGCATCATCGAGGATGAACACGCGGACGCGGCTCTTGTCGTTCGTGGCCATCGCCCGTTGCGCGGTCAACCACCCGTTCACCGGGTCGACGCGGTGCAGTCGCGAGCCCTGGGTCGCAGTCTCGATCGTGGACCATTTCGGCGGCGTATCCCCGACCAGGGTGTGCCACAAGTTCTCGCTGTCGGGTTCGCGGGCTCCCTGCAACGCGCGTCCGAAGTCCTGAGCCAGGCGCTTGCTGAACAGGGTCTTACCCGTACCTTGCGCCCCGTGGACGAGCAGCACCGCGCTGGACCCTCGCTCGTAGACCGCGCGAAAGACCTCGCGGAACTCGGTGGACAGCGCCTTCCAGTGCTCTAAGTCGACATCGTACGTCTGGTACTGGTCGAGATCTTCGGCTCGGTTGGGGAACAGCAGCAGCTCATAGAGCGTGTCCATGTCGAACCTCACCCCTTCCTAGCACGACCTGGGAACGCGGGGCGAGTTCGCGCCGGTCACACGCTCCACATCGACTGCACGCGGGCCCGGACCTTGCGTCGGGCCTCGCCGAAGCCCGGCAGGCTGGCGAGCCGTTTGAGCGACGGGCAGCGGTCGACCCACTCGACGTCGATGAGCACCGAGTCGGCGGCCTTCTGAAAGTACACCAGCGCGTCCTCGTAGAACCCGCGGGCGCAGTAGATCTCGACCGCCATCTGGCACAGCAGCGAGTACAGGCGCGGGCTGACGCCGTCGGCGATGATGCTGCGGACGAACGCGTCGAGCCCGGCTTTGTCGAGCTCGCCGAGCAGGGCGCGGGCGTAGCCGAGCGAGAACTTGGCGAAGCCGACCATCACCTCGTCGCGGACCGAGTCGAGCACGTCGCGGACCTTGTCGAGGTGGCCGTACCAGCCGGCCACACGCAGGCGGATCTGCGTGGTCGGGTTGCGGTAGCGGGCGTCGGCCTCGATCCTCTTCAGGACCTCCTCGTACTCGCTCAGCTCGCCGCGCAGCGCGTGCACCCGGGCCACGTCGAACAGGCCGACGAACAGGCGCGGCTCGAGGTCGACCGCCAGGCGCGCCCGCGACACGCCCTCGCGGGTGTTGCCGGCCTCGCACTGCAGCTGCGCCAGGTACTGGTGCGCGTGCGCGTAGGTCGGCGCGATCTCCAGCGCCTTCACCAGCGCCTGCACCGCCTCGCGCCACTCGCCGGTCTGGACCGCCAGCATCGCCCGCGCGAGGTGGGTCTCGGCCAGGTCGCTCGCGTCGGCCAGCGCGCGGGCCAGCGCCGAGCGGGCCTCGGCCGCCCAGTCGCGGTCGGGCGGGGACTCGGAGGCCGCCGGCAGGAACCACGCGCGCATGCAGGCGATCGCGTAGCTGGCCAGCGCCGGGCGGAATTCGGGCGCCAGCTGCATGCACGCCTCGAGCAGCTCGATCGCCCCGTCCTCGCCGAGGATGTGCAGGCTGGTGATCTTCCGCCGCGCCCGCAGGTACAGCGCCACCGCCTCGGCCGGCGCGTCGCCGCGGGCGGTCACCGTGTTGAGCTCGACGCGGAGCGCCTCGGCGATCCGCTTGCTCATCCGGTCCTGCATCTCGAACACGTCCTCGATGCGGCTCTCGAAGCGGTCGCTCCACAGCTGCGTGCCGCTGGCGACCTCGACCAGCCGCGCGAGCACGCGGATCTGCGTCGGCGAGCACTGCACCGTCGCGTCGACCACCGCGTCGACCCCGAGGTTGGTGCCGATCGCCCGCGGGTCGCGGTTGTCGCGGTACTGCGCCGTCGCCCCGCTGCCGAGCACCCGCAGGCCGCGCGTCCGCGACAGCACGTCGATCAGCTCGTCGCTCAGCGCGTCGCCGAGGTAGCTCTGGTCCGCCGGGCCCTGGTAGCGGAACGGCAGCACCGCCAGCGCCCGCTCGGCCGACGGCACCGGCGCCAGCGAGCGCATCGCCGCCGTCGGCAGCGACGAGGTCGGCATCATCGAGCGCCCGCCGCTGGTGGCCGCGCCGACCGGCCCGCCCGCGGTGGAGTTGTGGCGCGCGCTCGCCAGGGTCGACGGCGCCGGGGCCGTGGTCGCGCTCGGCGTCAGCGCCCCGGTGCCGACGATCGTCTCCGCCTCGCGGTGGGCCGCCGCCGCCATCGCCGCCAGCAGCGGCGCCCCGGCCTGCGGCGCCGCCGACTCGCCGACGCTGAGCAGCCAGGCCCGCAGCCGCTCCGCCACCTGGGCCGCGCTGCCCGGGCGATCGCCTGGCTCTTGGGCCATGCACTGAAGGACAAGTTCGGCCACTACCGGCGGCAGGTCGGCCCGCAGCGCGCGCGCGTCGGGCGGCGCCTGCGTCAGGCGAGCCAGCGCGACCGTCAGCGGCGACACCGGCCCCGCGGCGGGGTCGCCGGCGAACGGCAGCGCCCCGGTCAGCATCTCGAACAGCATCAGGCCGACGGCGTAGACATCGGTGCGGGTGTCGACCGGCTGGCCGGAGACCTGCTCGGGCGACATGTACAGCGGCGTCCCGACCAGCCCCTGCGTGCGCCCGCCCTCGTCGGTGAGCGCGCGGGCGATGCCGAAGTCGGTGAGCACCACCCGCCCGGTGTTCTCGATCAGGATGTTGGCCGGCTTGAGGTCGCGGTGGACCACCCCCGCCGCGTGGGCCGCCGCCAGGCCCTCGCACACCGCCAGCATCACCCGCGCGGCCCGGGCTGGCTCGAGGGCCAGGCGCCGCCGCTCGCCGTCCTCGCGCACGCGCAGCACGTCCTGCAGCGTCGTGCCCTCGATGAACTCCATGCTGATGAAGTGGGTCCCGGCCGCCTCGCCCATGTCGTGGGTGCGGGCGACGTTGGGGTGGGTGATCCGCCGCGCCAGTCGGACCTCGCGGCGGAACCACTCGAGCTGCTCCGGCGCGCGCGTGATCTCGATGTCGAGCACCTTGAGCGCGACCACGTCGCCGACCATGGCATCGACGGCGCGGTACACCGCCCCCATCCCACCGCGTCCGACCAACCGCTCGATGCGGTAGCGCCCGCCCAGCAGCTCGCCCGAGTCCGTCAGGGTCGTCGACGGCGCGGTCGTCGTCGTCGTCGTGCCCTCGCCGAGCAGGGTCTTGTCGAGCGGATCGAGCTGCTTGACCACCGGCGCGAGCGTAACAGACCGAGTTGCGGCTGGCAGCGCGACCGCCCGGCGAGGGGACGCGCGCGCGCCGGCGACCGGGGGCCGGCGCCGCGCGCCGCGCGCCAGCCACGAGCGGGGGCTTCGGCCCGCCATGCCCCGCGCAGCCGCCGCGGGCCCCTTCGCCGCGCTCGCCGCCACGTGCGCGCTCCCGTCCGCCGTGCCCGGCGATCCGCGCCGGCCTCGGCTCCGCGCGGCAGACCGATCCGGCGTGCTACGTAGCCGGCATGCAGGACCCGGAGCTCGCGCTCGCGACCGCCGCCGCCCACGCCGCCGGGGCGGTGCTCCTCCGCCACTTCGAGGGCGTGTTCGAGGTCGAGACCAAGAGCTCGCCGATCGACCTCGTGACCTCGGCCGACCGCGCCGCCGAGGCGGTCGTGCTCGAGGCCCTGCGCAGCGTCCACCCTGACCATTCGTTCCTTGCCGAAGAGTCCGGTCTCTCGGGACATGACCCGAAGTACACCGTCCTGCCCGGCCCCGGCGAGCTGCGGTGGGTGATCGACCCGCTCGACGGCACCACCAACTTCGCCCACGGCTTCCCGCACTTCTGCGTCTCGCTCGCCCTGTGCGACCACGAGGGCGCGCGGCTCGGCGTGATCCACGACCCGATCCGCGGCGAGACCTTCGTCGCCGTGCGCGGCCAGGGCGCCCGGCTCGAGCGGGCCGCCCGGCCCGGACGCGCCCTGGCCGCCTCGCGCGCGGCCGGCATGCAGCAGGCGCTTATCGCCACCGGCTTCTCGTACCAGCGCGCCAGCACCGAGACCGACAACCTGGCCGAGTTCTGCCGCGTGGTGCCGCTGGTGAGCTGCGTGCGGCGGGCCGGCAGCGCCGCGCTCGACCTCGCCTACGTCGCCGCCGGGCGGCTCGACGGCTACTGGGAGTACCACCTGCAGCCGTGGGACGTGGCCGCCGGGACGCTGCTGGTCCAGGAGGCGGGCGGCGGGGTCCGCCGGCTCGACGGCAGCGCGTGGCGGCTCGGCTGCGCCGACGTCGTCGCCGCCGGGCCCACGCTCCTGCCGACCCTCGTCGCCGAGCTGCGCGCCGCCCGGATCGAGGCGCCATGAGGACCAGGGGCGGTCGCGGCAGCTCGCGTCGGACGCAGCGGCTCTTGCTGTGGTGCGCCGCCACCGATCGCACCTTCGAGCGCGCCGTCGCGGCCGACGGGCGACCCGTGCTCACCGGCAAGTGCATCCACTGCAACACCCGCCACACGATCACCGAGGACGGCGCCCCCCTGACCTCCGCCTCGATCGAGCACATCGTCCCGCGGGCCCACGGCGGCACCGACGCGATCGCCAACCTGGCGATCGCCTGCAACCGCTGCAACTACGGCAAGGGCCACCGCCTCGACGACCGCCCGTGGCACGACCCCACGCTGCAGAAAGTCATCGCCACCCTGCAGGAGCGCCGGGCCGCGCGCATGCGACCGCCGCCGGAGTGGCTCGACCTCCCGCCGCTGGCGCCAGCCGAGGGCCGCGAGGCCGACGACGGCGCCTGACCCGGCGCAGTTCCGGCCTGTCCTTCGAGACACTTGATTCCGACCGCCGTGCCGCTCGCCGGCGCCCGGAATAACCGCGACCCGCTCGCGCGTGCAACCTCCGGCCGCGCCCGTGGGGGCGCGAGCCGCATGATTTTCAGAGCATGTCCGATGGGACATCTCACTGTGACGCGCGCGAGAGGGCCTGGGCGCGGGCCGTCCGCGCGTCGGAGGACTGCCAGCATGACCACGACTCCTTCCAGCACCGCCGGCCCGCCCGGCCCCATCACTGCCCAGCGACGCACGCGGACCTTGACGCTCGCGGTCGGCCTCGCGGCCCTGAGCGTCCTCGGCCTCGCCGTGTGGCTGCCGCCGCCGGCCGACGCCGGCAGCCAGGCGGTCCGCGGCGCCGGCCTGTTCGCCCTGCTCGCGTTCGGCTTCCTCCTGCTCGCCGCCTTGCTGCGGCGCGTCCAGCTCGGCTGGCACCGCAGCCTGCGCGGCCTGCTCGTCGGCGCCGGCGAGGGCGTGTGGCGGCTCAGCCTGCGGCTGTGGCCGCGAGCGCCGGCCGCCGATCCGCACAGCCCGCCGATGCGGCTCGGCGAGCGGATCGCCCTCGTCGCCGGCCTCGGCCTCACCGCCCTCGACGTCGTCCTCACCACCTTGCTGCTGCGCGACGTCTTCCCCGAGCCGCCCTACCGCTTCGACCTGTTCGGCCTGCTCTCGCCCGGGGCCGCCGAGTGGTCGTTCTACGTCGCCGTCGCCGCCTTCAAGGCCGTGCTCGAGGTGTGGTTCGGCGTGTTCGACACCATCCGCGGCGGCGGCAGCACCTTGCGGTGGTTCGTGCTCGGCGGCGCCTCGGCCTTCGACGCCGCGCTGGCCGCCTCGCGCGGCCTCGTGCTCGCCGAGCAGGGCCTGGTCGGCTCCTCGATCATGGTCAGCAACATCATCTTCATCGGCTTCGGCCTCGCCGTGCCGTGGGTCGCCGCGCACACCGGCGGCCTGCTCGTCGGCGCCATGGACGGCTGGCTGGCGCGCCTCGGCGTCCTGCGCCTGATCTCCGCCCTCCCGCGGATCGCCGTGCTCGCCGTCGTGTGGCTCGCCGCGATCGCCCTCGGCGCGCCCGCGATCGCCCTCGTGCTCGCCCTCGGCCTGCTCGTCGCCGTGTGGTCGGCCCTCGACGACGTCATCGCCACGATCCTCGGCCACGAAGACGGCGCCGCCGCGCTCGCCCTCCCCGTCGAGGTCCTGCAGGCCGCCGAGGAGCCGCCCGCCAGCCCCCCGCACGCCCCGCTGCAGATGACCGGAGGTGTCCCGTGAGCCAGCTTCAACCCCTCGCCGCCCTCGGCGGCCTGCTGCTCGGCGGCGCCCTGCTCGGCGGCCTGTTGTGGTGGCAGTCGGGCCTGCAGCCCGCGACCCGGACCGACGACTGGCGCCCCCCGTGCGTCCAGCGCCTCGGCAAGGCCTACGCCGAGTTCGGCCCCGCGAGCCGACCCGACGACCGCCCGGCCCGCAACATCGTGTTCGGCGTCGACCGCAGCGGCAGCAACGGCGAGCTCGCCGACGTCCAGCTCGACGCCGCCGTCGCCTACGCCGCCACCCTCGAGCCCGAGTCGGGCGTCGGCGTCCTGCTGATCACCGACCGCAGCGACCGCTCGACCACCCCCGACATGCCCTTCGAGCCAGGAGAGTTCGGCGCGCGCTGGGCCTCCGAGCCGGTGCTGTGCCCCGGCTGCAAGCCCGACAGCCTGTTCCAGCAGAAGTGCGTCGAGCAGCTCGAGGCCGCCCAGACCCTCCGCGTCGCCGAGCTCAACGGCGTCGAGGAGGCCCGGCGCACCCGCCTGCAGGAGGAGCGGGCCGTGCGGATCCACGGCTGGCGCGACCAGGCCGCCGCCTACACCCCCAGGCCCGGCACCTCGCTCCTGGCCTTCTTCACCAAGCTGGCCGACCTGCCGCCGGTGCGGCGCGAGCCGCAGCGGACCACCGTCGTCGTGCTGTCGGACCTCGAGGCCAGCCAGGCCGGCGAGCGCAAGCAGCTCGACAAGTTCGAGCGCGCCTACAGGTCCTCGGGGACATGTCCCGAAGCATCATGGCTGCCGAAGGGCCTGGTCGGCCTCGAGATCGCGCTGGTCCAGAGCGTGCGCGACGGCATCGACGCCGACCTGTGGGCGCGCCGCTGGGACGCCGTGCTGACCTGCGCCGGCGCGCACGTCCGGCGCCACCGCTACAGCACCGCCGTCCCGCTGCGCCAGCTGCTCGACGAGCCGGGCGGCCCCGCCCTCGCGCTGGCCGAGTGAGGGCGGGGCGGGTGGCGGTCAGTCGGCGCCGCAGTAGCGCAGCCAGCAGTTGGCCGCCACGTTGGGCAGGTTGAACACGTAGTAGCTGCCGCAGTTGACGACCTGGATCTGGTTCGACCACAAGCACGTGTTGCCCGTCCAGTGGTAACAGACGGTGCGGTTGACGATGCCGTCCTGGATCGTGGGGTAGGTGCCCTGCATCCAGCCCGACGCGTGCGTGCCGCACGAGTACTCCGGCGGCGGCGAGGTCGGCATCTTCGTCCCGGCCGCGCCGGTGAAGCGGTACCAGAGGTTGGGACCGATCCAGTCGTTGGGCCCGGGGTTGTTCCAGTCCGCGAGGTCGCAGCGGAGCGTCGCCCCGCCGTCGTTGAAGCTGGCGTTGCGGTCGGCCTGGGTCAGCAGCACCGGGTTCTGGCACACCATGTTGACCTCGAACTCGCAGCCGGCGCTGCAGCCGTCGCCGGCGACGAGGTTGCCGTCGTCGCACGCCTCGACCCCGGCCTGCACCTTGCCGTCGCCGCACGTCGCCGCCTTGCAGCTCGTCAGGCACGCGTCGGTGTCGCTCGCGTTGCCGTCGTCGCACTCCTCGACCCCGGCCTGCGTCTGTCCGTCGCCGCACGTCGCCGCCTTGCAGCTCACCAGGCACGCGTCGGTGTCGCTCTGGTTGCCGTCGTCGCACTCCTCGCCCGGCTGGACGAAGCCGTCGCCGCAGCTGGCCGGCTTGCACGCGTTGGTGCAGCCGTCGTTGTTGTTCTGGTTGCCGTCGTCGCAGGTCTCGTCGGGGCCGACGAAGCCGTCGCCGCACACGTTGTCGGTGCAGTCCGCCTTGCACGCCTTGTCGTCGCCGTTGGCGGGCCCGTCGTCGCAGGCCTCCACGTTGGCCCACACCAGGCCGTCGCCGCAGGTCGCCGCCGCGCACTGCAGCGTGCACGCCCCGCTGTCGCTGTTGTTCGCCCCGGCGTCGCAGGCCTCGCCGTCCTGCAGGAACCCGTCGCCGCACTTGGGCGGCTGGCACAGGTCGGTGCAGCCGTCGTTCTGATCGCCGTCGGCCCCGTCGTCGCAGCCCTCGCCCGGGTCGACGATCCCGTTGCCGCAGCCCTCGCTCTGGCACAGCGGCGAGCAGCCGTCGCCGGCGTCGAGGTTGCCGTCGTCGCAGCCCTCGCCGGGCCCCGGGTCGCCGTCGCCGCACACGTTGAGCGTACAGTCGCCCTTGCACGTCTTGCCGGTGCCGTTGTTGGCGCCCTCGTCGCACGCCTCGGTCCCGCCGTCGCTGTTCCACACCAAGCCGTCGCCGCACTGCGCGACCTGACACATCGACGTGCACATCCCGTGGTCCGAGTTCGCGGCCCCCGCGTCGCACGCCTCGCCGATCCCCGGCTGCACGAACCCGTCGCCGCAGGTCGCCGCCGTGCACGCCTGCGTGCACGCGTCGGTGTCGTCGGCGTTGCCGTCGTCGCACACCTCCTCGGCGCTGACGATGCCGTCGCCGCAGGCGATCGTCGCGCAGGCGTTGGTGCACGCGTCGTCGTCGACCTGGTTGCCGTCGTCGCAACCCTCGCCGGGGCCGACCACCCCGTCGCCGCACACGTTGGCCGCGCACTCGCTGGTGCACGCGTCGCCGCGGCCGTTGTCGATCCCGTTGTCGCACGCCTCGCCCGGCCCGAGCTCGCCGTCGCCGCACACGTTGCTCGTGCAGTCGGCCTTGCACGCCTGACCGGGCCCGTTGCCCTCGCCGTCGTCGCAGGCCTCGCCGGCGTCGAGGTTGCCGTCGCCGCACACCGGCTCGCCCCCGGTCGTCGGTGCGTCGCTCGTCGTCTCGGTCGCGCCCTCCGAGCTCGAGTCCATCCCCGTCGTCGGGCCCGTGGTCGGGACCGCCCCTGTCGTCGCCGGCCCCCCGGTCGTCGTCCCCACCTCCGTGGTCGACGAGTCGCCCGCCGTCTCCGAGCCCGCGCTCGTCCCGTCGTCGCTGCAGCCGACGAGCCCGCAAAGCCCCACGAGCACCGTTCCTCTCAATGTCCGTCCCAGTTGCATCCAGTTATCTGACTTGAGGTCATCAGACCTCGACAAGCTCCACATGGGGTGCCACGCCCCCATTTGTGTATCCAGCACGCAACCGAAGACGCCGGCGCGAAAATTAACCTGTCCCATGAGCCATGAGCTCGAGGACTGGACGGGCCTCGTCTGCCCCCGAAGTCAGGAGCTCGAGCCGACGCCGCTCACGCGCCCGTGTCACGCGCGACGTGAACGCGGCGCGATTCGGCCCCGCGAGGACGGCGCCGTCGCGTCTCACGCAGATCGGTCGCCCGGCGCGGCACGCGTCGGCCCTGCAACGCCCGGGAGACAGCCGCTCCTCCTGCGCCCGGCGGCCCCCGCCCGCCCCGCATCACATGTCCCATCGGACATCTCTGTTCGCTCGCCGGATTCGACGTCACATGCCCCATGAGACAGGCACCCCCTCGAGGCAGGCGGCCCGCCCGGCGCCCTCGCACTACGACATGTCCTCGGGGACAGGCAAGTGACCCGCTCCGGCCTCGACGCCGCGACCTGTCCGTCGATGGCTCGTCCTCGGCTCGAAACTCGCGCGCGACCCCGGCCCGGCCGTCGACCGTTCGAGGACAGGCGCGCCTCGGTCCAGGAGTCCGGAGCCCGCGATCCCGATGGCCCTGGTCGGCGCGGCGATGTAACCTCGACCCTGCTCGTGCTCTCCCAGCGCCACGCCGCGGCGTTCACCGGCTGCCTGCTCGCCTCGATCGGGTGCGGCGGACCTGCCCCGTGCAGCGATCGCGGCGCGCTCTGCCCCGCGCTCGACGAGCCCGTGCGCATCCAGTTCGGCTTCGAGCCCGACGCCCTCGTCCACGCCGATCTGGACGGCGACGGCCGCCGGGACCTCATCGTCGCCAGCGGTCGGGCCGGCTCCCTGACCGTGTCGTGGTCCGCCTTCGACGGCCCCGCGACGAGCACCTCGACCTGGTCGATCGGCCAGGAGGTCGCCGAGGTGATCGCCGCCGACCTCGATGGCGACGGCAACCTCGACCTCGCCACGGCCTTGCCGCGTGACGACGCCGTCGCGGTCCTGCACGGGCTCGGCGGTCGCAACTTCACCGGCGTCGAGCGCCACCCGGTCGGCGCTGCCCCGCGCGCGCTGCTGGCCGTCGACCTCGATCCCGCGGGGCCGCCGGTCCTCGTCACCGCCAACGCCGGCGACGGCACGGTCAGCGTCCTCCGCCGGCTGGTCGCCGAACCACCGCTGCCGGTCGGGCTCGACCCGCGCGGTCTCGCGGCCGGAGACCTCGACGGGGACGGCCACCTCGACCTCGCCGTCGCGCTCGCCGGCGCCGACGCCGTCCAGGTCCTGCGCGGCGACGGCCGTGGCGGCCTGCACAAGGGGCCGAGGCACGCCGTCGGCGACGCCCCGTACGCCGTCGTCGTCGCCGACCTCGACGCCGACGGCCACGCCGATCTCGCCACCGCCGACGCCCTCGACGACACCGTCACCGTGCTGTGGAGCGACGGGAGCGGCGACCTGCGCGGGCGCGCGGTCTGGCCGACGGCGGCGCTGCCCCGCACCCTGGTGGTCGTCACGCCGCCCGCCGAACCACCCGTCCTCGGGGTCCTGTCCGAAACGACACACACGATCCAGCGCCTCGACCCTCGCGACGGGCAGATCGCCGCCGGAGCCCCGGCCGCCGCCCCGCGGGCGATCGCCGCGGGCGACGGGGACACGCTCCTCTACGGCGCTCCCGGGCGGCTCGGCGCGCTGGCGCCGGCGCCGGGGCTGGTCGTCACGGCGGCCTGGCACGAGCCCGACATCGCGGGCGCCTGGCCGATCGACCTCGCCGGCGACGGCCGCGACGTCATGGCGGCCCAGGTGAGCGGCGCTCCCGGCTCGCTGGCCCTGTGGCGGCCGGACGGCGGCTGGTTCGACCTCGTCCCGACCGGGCTCGCCGACCCGATCGAGGGCGTGCGGGTCGGCGACCTCGACGGCGACGGCCGCCGCGACGTGGTCGTGTGGAGCCTCGGCGAGATGACCGCGGCGCTGCGGCAGGCCGACGATACCTGGCCGATCGAACCTGTCCCGAGGCTCATCGCCACGCCCTCGGCCGTCGCCGTCGCCGACGTCGACGGCGACGGCCGCGACGAGGTGCTGAACCTGTACGGCAGCGGTCTGAGCGCCTATCACAGCGACGGCGCCGGCGGGCTCGCCACCCTCGTCAACTTCGAGCTCGAGCCGCCGCGTGCCACGCTCGCCGTCGTCGATCGCGGCGACGCCGAGGTCGGCCTGATCCTCGGCGGCACCACCGGCCTGCTCGTGTTCGATCGCCTCGCCGATCCGCCGCGCCCCCTCGAATTCGACCCGCTGTCGCTGTGGGACCTCGACGCCGTCGAATTCGACGAGGACGGCCGGCTCGACGCGTTGCTGTGCGCGCGCGAGGGTGTCTTCGCGGTCCCGGACGTGTTCGCGCCGACACCGGGCGCGCCGGTTCGCCTCGGCGAAGCGCCGTGCCGGCAGATCGATCCGGTCGACCTCGACGGCGCCGGCGCGATCGACGTCCTCGTCACCGACAAGGAGGATGGCCACGTGCGCCTCGAGCCCTGGCTGGCGACCGGCGGCGCGTGGGAGCCGGGGGCCGCGCTCGCGCTGGCCGCCGAAGACATCCCCGCGCTCGCCCGCCTCGACGATGGGCTCGCGCTCGTCTCCGCCGACACCGGCGACCTCGAGGTGTCCGCGCTCGCGCTCGGCTCCGGGCTCGTCGAGACCGCGAGCGTCCGGCTCGACGAAGCGCTCGAGCTGCTCATCGGCGACCTCGACGGCGACGGCGCCGCCGACCTGCTCGGGCTGAGCGACCGACTCGCGCGCGCGCGCGCCGACGGGCGCGGCGGCTTCGGCCCGCTCGAGCGCTTCGACGCGGACGACCGGCTCGTCGGGTCCGCCCGTCACGCGGTGCTGGCCGACCTCGACAGCGACGGCGCCGACGAATTGATCCTCGCCGTGCTGCGCCCCGACGGCTGCGAGCTGCTGCGCGTCCGTCTCGACGGCGACGCCCCGGTGTTCGCGTCGATCGCCACGCTCGCGCCCGAAGACCATCACGTGCGCGCGGTCGATCTCGACGGCGACGGCGCGCTCGACCTGCTCGCCGACCGCTACGGACGGATCGAGCTCACCATCCTCGCCGGCCGCGGCGACGGCACCTTCGCGGGGGCGCGGCGGACCGCCGTCGAGCACGAGGCGTGGATCGAGGCCGTCGCCGACATGGACGGCGACCGCCGGCTCGACCTCGTGAGCGTCAGCCTCGACGGTACGCAGGTCCTCGCCGGTCGCAGCGACGGCACCTTCGCCGCGCCGCGAGCGTGGACCGCCGTCAATCCGTATCAACTGGCCGCCGCCGACTTCGACCGCGACGGTCGCACCGACCTCGCGCTCGTCGACGGCGCCCACCGGCTCCTGTTGGTCCCGGGCGCGGGCGCGACCGGCGGCCCGCCGCGCCCTCTGCCTCCGACGGGCGTCACCGCGATCGCCGCGGCCGACCTCGACGGCGACGGCTGGAACGAGCTGCTGGCGGCGAGCGAGGGCGTCAACGGCCTCGGCGCGCTGCACATCGGTCGCGGCGCCGACGGCCTCCGGATCCTCCGCCACCGCTGGAGCGCGCGCGGCGTCCTCCGGCTCGACGCGGCCGACGTGGACGGCGACGGCCGCCGCGACATCGCCCTCATCGACGACCTCGGCGTCACCTTCGTGAGGCAAGCGCCGTGACGCGCCACCTCGCCCTCGCCTGCGCGCTCGCGTGCGGCTGCCGCGAGCTCCCCGAGGTCACCCACGAGGGCCAGCACGTCCGGATCGCCGTCGATCCCGGCCTCGAGCTGTGCGCCGGCAGCGTGGCCCACATGGACGAATTCGTGGCGCTGCTGTCCGCCGAGCTCGGCCTCGAGGCGCCGACCGACGACGACCGCCTGCTCGCCTACTGGCTCGAGCGCGACGAATTCGTCGCCCGCACCGCCTGCGAGGAGGGCGCCGACGGGTGCGCCCGCAACGGCGTCTTCTTCGCGCGACTCCTGCCGATGAACCACGAGTTCGTGCACACCGTGGCGGCCCCGCTCGGCCGCTCCCTCTCTTTCTTCAGCGAGGGCCTGGCGACGGCCTATCAGGGCCTCGGCGCCGGCATCGACGCCGACGAGGCCCCGCTGCTCGACCCGATCGAGCCGTTGTTGCGCGCCCCGACGAACAAGCTCTTCGGCATCGCCGGCGGTTATCCGCACGCCGGTGCGTTCGTCGCCTTCCTGATCCGGACGCACGGCCTCGACGCCTACCTGCGCGTCGTCGACGACATCGGTCTGGCAGCCGACGTCGACGACATCGACCGCGCCTTCGTCGCCGGTTTCGGCGCCTCGCTCGCGGAGCTCGTCCGCGAGTTCAACGTCGCCTCGAATCGCTGCGCCCACCCGGCCTACGACGCCAAATTGGTCGAGTGCGCCGCCCCCGAGCTCTCGTGGCGCGACGGCCGGATCGCCGAGCAGCGCCCGATCGCCTGCGACCAGCCCGACGCCGTCGGCCCCTACGGCGGCAACGTCGTCGTCGTCTTCCGCACCGTCACCATCCCCGACGCCGGCGAATACACCGTCGAGCTGTTCGGCGACAGCACCGCCAACAAGCTGGCCCTGCGGTCCTGCGGCGGTTGCGATTCGGAGCCGACGCTGACCCTTCGGGCAGGTAGCCCCGCGACGACCGTGTGGCTCGACGCCGGCCGCCACACCTTGCGCCTGTTCGGCGCCGTCGACCAGCGCACCAGCCTCGGCGTGCGCATCACCCCGGCCGGCGCGCCGTGAAGCCGACGCTCTGGCGCCGGTGAATTGAGCTGTCCTTCGGGGCAGGTGATATCGGGCTCGCAGTCGCGGCAGCACGGCGTGCCGGCGAAGTGAGATGTCCCTCAGGACATGTGGCACGTCGGGCCGGCGAGCGCGGGCGGCCGAGCACAGTCCCGCGCGGACCAGCTTACTTCGCGACCACCCCGAGCTCGCGCAGCCACGCCAGCATCGTCGCCGGCCAGCTCGCCATCTGCGGCATCCCTGGCCGCTGGGCCAGGCCGACCCCGTGGCGGCCGTCGTCGTACAGCTGCAGCCGCGACGGGGCCCCGCGGGCGCGGGCGGCTTCGTCGTACAGCTCGCTGTTGTGGAACACGACCTTCGCGTCCTTGCGCGAGTGCACCAGCATCGCCGGCGGCGCGCTCGCCGTGACCCGCTGCTCGAGCGACAGCTCCTTCTCGAGCTGCGGCGTCGCGGCCTCCTCGCCGAGCAGGCTCCGCTTGCTGCGCTGGTGGGCCCAGCGGTCGTCGAGCGTGACCACGGGGTAGACCATGACGATGAAGTCCGGCCGGCAGCTGACCTGCTCGAGCGGGTCCGCGGCCGCCGCGTCGCCCTGCTCGCCGCACGCCGTGGCGACGAAGCCGGCCAGGTGGCCGCCGGCGGAGTAGCCGATGAAGCCGACCTTCTGCGGGTCGACCCCCAGCTCGGCCGCCTGCGCGCGGACCCGCTGGACCGCCCGCCGACCGTCGGCCAAAAAGTCGCGGTGCGCGTAGCCGTCGCCGCTGACCCGGTAGCGCAGCACCACCGCCACGAACCCCTGCTCCGCCAGCCAGCGCGCCGTCGGGAACGCCTCCGGCCGCAGCCCGCCGGTGTGCGCGTAGCTCCCGCCCGGCGCCACGATCGCCGCCGCCCCGTTGGCCTTCCCGGCCGGCGGCAAGTAGTAGAACAGCTCCGGCCGGTCGGCCTTCGCCGTCCCGCGGGCCCCCGGCGCCTCGCCGGGCCACAGCGGCTCGCGCCGGGCGAAGTCACGCGGCGTGCAGCCCAGCGCCGCGACCAGCCCGATCGCACATGTCCACCAAGACATGCTCTTCAGCACATGTCTCATTTGCCAGCCTCGGCGTCGACGTGCGCGCAGAACGGCGCGATCTCGGCGCGGAAGCTCGGGGTCCACGCGCACGGTCGCTTGGTCTCGGGGTCGACGCGGACCACCGTGCGGCGGCCGGTCGCGTGGTCGACGTCCTCGTCGAGCGGCATCACCCGCATCCCGAAGGTCAGGCTGGTGCGTCCGAGCCGCTCGACCCACACGCGCACACGCACCTGGCCGGTGCCGATCACCGGGCGCTGGTAGTCGAGGGAGTTCGCCCGCACGAGGTGGTACTGGTCGGGGTTCGTGTTGAAGTCGAGGACCCCGGCCCAGCCGAGGTGGCGCCAGAACGAGCCGATCGCGTGCTCGAAGAGGAGCAGGTAGCGGGCGTTGTGGAGGATGTGGAAGGCGTCGAGGTCGTCGAAGTAGACCCCGTGGATCGTCTCGTGGAACCGCATGACCGTCCGCGAGCGGTATACCCCACGGGCGGGCCGGCGCGGGCCCCGATCGCCCGCCGCGCCGGCGTGTCCGGACACCCGTTCGAGTGTCCGCGCGGCCACTCTCACACCGCCTGTCGCGGCCGCCGCCGGGACTTGTGAGTTATCGTGATCCGAACGGCTCGGGATGGACGTCCGCCAACAGCACGCCCGCCAGCAATTCACCCGCCTCGCGGCCGCCCCCGATCACGCGCTCGACCTCGGGGAGACCGCGCTGTGGATCGGCGCAGAGGAGGACGGGCCGGTCGACGTCGAGGACTACCTGGCCCGCCTCGACGGCCTCGCCTCGACCTTGCGCCAGCGGATCCAGCCCGACCACAGCGCGCGCGAGCGCCTCGATCAGCTGCTCGCCTACGTGTTCCGCGAGCTCGGCTTCCACGGCAACGAGTCCGACTACTACGACCCGCGCAACAGCTACTTCCACCAGGTCCTCGACCGCCGCTGCGGCCTGCCGATCTCGCTGGCGCTGCTGCTGATCGAGCTGGCGCGGCGGGTCGGCCTGCGGGTCGCCGGGGTCGGCTTCCCGGCCCACTTCCTCGCCGTCGACCTCGACCTGCCGCAGCTGTTCATCGACCCGTTCCACGGCGGCCGCCTGCTCACCGAGTACGAGTGTCGGGTGATGCTGCGGCAGAAGACCCAGGGCCGGATCGAGTTCGACCGCAACCAGCTGCGCCCGGTCGGCGGTCGCCAGCTGCTGGTGCGCATGTTGAACAACCTCAAGAGCGTGCACCTCAGCCGCGGCGACCTCGAGCGCGCGCTCGCGGCGAGCGACCGGATCCTCCTGCTCAGCCCCGGCGCCGCCGAGGAGTACCGCGACCGCGGCCTGTGCCAGCTGCAGCGCCGAGCCTACCGCGCCGCCGCCCTGGACCTCAACCACTACCTGAGCCTCGCGCCGATGGCCGACGACCGCCAGCTGATCGCCGCCCGCGCCGCCGAGGCGCGCAACAAGGCTCGCCTGGCCAATTGACCAGGCGGGCCCCGGCGGCCGCTCACACGTCGTGCGCCATCTGCAGCATCTGCGGGATGAAGTGCATGCGCACCTTGATCATGCTCTCCCACTTGCGCTGAGTCCGGCTCTGCACGCCCTCGTGGTCGGGCTTGAGCGCGTCGCCGGAGACGTTGTCGTTCTCGAAGTCGAACACCTTGGTGGCGCCCTTGGTGCCCTTGAACGCCGCCTCGTCGGCGTCGGCGTTGGCCTTGACGGCGGGCGCGGCGAAGGCGGTGGTGGAACAGAGCATCAACGAGGCGAGGACGACGAAGCGCATGCGGAACTCCTGTGGGGTGGAGGCCAGCAACGCCGGTCCCGCCGGGGCGGTCTACGTGCTATGAGTTCGTCGTGCGCCGCGTCCTCGCCCTCGCCCTGCCCGTCGCGCTCGCGGCCTGCGCCGAGAAGTTGCCCGAGGCCCACGTGATGCCGCTCGTCGGCGCCGAGCGCAACTTCGGCCGCGACGTCGCCGAGCTCGGCGTGGTCGGCGGCTTCACCCGCAACCTCGCCGCCGACGCCGTGCTCCTGCGCCCCGCGCCGCAGCCGGCCGCGCAGGCGCTCGCCGGCCCCTCCGGCGTCAGCCTGACCTGGGAGCCCGCGTTCGCCGAGATCGCCGCCTCCGGTGACCTCGGCTACACCACCGGCCCCTATCAAGCCCACCGGCGCGACAGCGGCGAGGTCAAGTACGGCCACTACGTCAGCGTCTGGCGCAAGGAGGGCGAGCGCTGGCGCCTCGTCGTCGACGGCGGCAGCCCGCACCCGCCCCCGCTCCACCTGCCCGACCGCTTCACCCACGCGCCCGCGCGCGTCTCCGCCGACTCGGCCGACCCCGCCGCCGAGCTCAAGAGCCTGCGCGCCGCCGAGGCCGCGCTGATCGCCGACATCACCAGCAAGGGCCTCCACGCGCTCGTGGCCGCCGCCGCGCCCGACCTCCGCTACTACCCGCCGGGCAGCTTCCCGATCACCGGCCCGAGCGCGTTCCAGACCACCCTGCTGAACCGCGCCGACGTGCTCACCTTCACTCCCCGCGGCGACGGCGTCTCGGCCGCCGGCGACCTCGGCTACGTCTGGGGCGAGGCCACCCGCTCTATTAAACCCGGCGCGGCGGCCGAGCACGGCGGCTACCTGCGCCTGTGGCGGCGCGACGACGACGGCCACTGGCAGCTCGCGCTCGACCTCACCATCACCGAGCCCGCCAAGACCGAGACCGAGGCCGCGACCACGAGTGAAGCCTCGTCCTGAAGGACATGCCCCAAAGGGCATGTCCTTCAGGACCTGCCCGTTCGGCTATCTCCTGGCCTGCCGCGACGCGACCCCCGCGAGGATGATCCCGGCCGCGGCCACGAGATACAGGCCGATCCCGATCGCCGTCGCGCGCCAGCGGAACAATGTCCAATAGGCCGACAGGACCCTCGAGACATGTCCTGAATCACGCCTTTGCAACATACACCCGACTCGGGACGACGTTCATCTCACAGACGTCCTGGCTCCGCAGCCCCGAGGGAGCCGCGATAGCATCGCCCGCTCCATGAACGCACCCGCTCCCTACCCATCGACGGCCACCGTTTCACCTGGCGCCGCGCCGGCGTTCCGCTTCGACGGCGGCGCCGCCGACTATCTCGGCGTCGCCATCCTCGCCTTTCTCTTGACGTTCGTCACTCTCGGCATCGCCTATCCGTGGGCGCTGTGCATGATCCAGCGCTGGCGCTGTCACCACACCATGATCGGCGGGCGGAGGCTTCGCTTCACCGGCAGCGGCCTCGCGCTGATCGGCCTGTGGATCAAGTGGTTCTTCCTGCTCATCATCACGCTCGGCATCTACAGCTTCTGGATCGTGCCGGGCATCCACCGCTGGATCGTCGAGCACACCGAGTTCGAGTGAGGCGTGAGCGGCGCGCAGGTCCGCCCGGCCCCGGGCGGACCTGTCGTCGACCGGATCAGCCGGCCTTGAACTTGAGGTCGAGCTTGAGGAGGACCTCGTCCTTGATCAGGTCGTCCGGCTTGCCGGGGTACTCGATCTTGAAGTCCTTGCGGTTGATCGTGAACTCGGCCTGGCCCTGCGCGCCTCCGGCGTCGACCGTGATCTTGGCCGGGAAGCGGATCGCCTTCTTCACCCCGTGCAGCTCGAGCTCGCCGCCCAGCTCGTGCGTCACGCCGTTCTCGCCGGCCTTCGGCACGAACTCGGACGCGGTGAACACCGCCGTCGGGTAGGTCTCGACCTCGAAGAAGTCCTTGCTCTTGAGGTGGCCGGTGAGGTCCGGCGCGTCCGAGGTCACCGAGGGTGTCTGCACGGTGACGCGCAGCGCCGTGACCTGGTCGCCGGCCAGCGTCGCCTCGCCCTCGAATTCCTCGAAGCCGCCCTTGTGGTCGCCTGTGAGCTTGGCCCCGACGAAGCCGATCGAGCTGCCGGTCTTGTCGAGCTTGAGCGTGCGCGTCGCCGCGGCCGGCGCGTCGGTCTTGGTGTCCGTCTTCGCCTCGACCTTCTTGACGTCGTCGACCTGCGCCTTGGGCTTGCCGTCGAGCTCGGACGAGCAGGCGCCGCTCAGCGACGCCGCGACCACCAGCGACAGCAGCGGATAAAACGTTGTACGTGCCATGGTGCGCGGACCCTAGCACGAGCGCACCGCGGCCCGCAAACCGGGGCGGGCGGCCCGCCAGACCGCGAATCGTCCGCCGGCCAGGCCGCCGCGTCAAGCCTCACGTGCGACGCGTGCCGCGACCGGGCGTCATGTCACCGACGCGCGACGCGGCACCTATCGCCGCCCCGCCTGCAGCACCAGCGGGTGCCCCGACAATTGGTCGAGCTGCTCGACCACCTCGCTGTCCTCACGGACATATGCGTCGAGGAACGTCGAGATGACCTCGACGAAGAAGTTCCGCAGCGCCTCGCCCGGGGCCGTCGCGCGGTGGTCGAGGAACGAGCGCCCGGTGGTCGGGTCGTCCGGGTGGCAGAACGCGAAGTGATTGGCCCCCGCGAGCAGGAACATGTGGGCGTCCCCACGCCCGCCCGGCAGCGCCTCGGTGAACGTGCGCCGGATCAGCGCGAACGCGTCGGCGCTCGACGACCCGTAGCGGTGGCTGCTCGCCGCGATCACCCCGTCGCGCTCGCCCCCGAGCAGCAGCAGCGGCACCTCGCCGGGCAGCGGCAGCAGCGACTGCTCCGGCCAGCCCAGCGCCGTGAGGGCCGCCGCGTGCCCCGCATAGGCGAACGCCGCCGCGATGTTGCTGAAATAGCGCAACGCCGCGTTCTGCAGGGCGGCGCAGCCGCCTGCGGAGTGGCCGCCGAGGACGACGTGCTCGAGATCGAGCAAGCCGGCGAGGATGCCCTCGCACTGCAGCCTGGCCAGCTCGTCGAGCAGCGGGCCGATCGTCGTCGACGTCGGCGCGTGGCCGAAGCTGTCGGGGCGCAGGCGCGAGCCGTCGAGCCCCGGCGTCAGCCCGATCGCCCCCGGCTCGCTCGGCCGCGTCTCGCCGACGTACGAGAACGTCACGAACACGTAGCCGCGGTCCGCCAGCGCCTGCGCCAGCCAGCGGTAGCTCTCCGGCCCGACGTTGACCCCCGGCAGGAAGAGCACGACCGGGAACGGCCCCGCGTCGGCGTCGGCCTCGACCGCCCCGAGGTCGCGCTCCGTCGCCGTGCCCGTCAGTCGCCCCGGGTAGAACACCCGCGCGTGCAGCGTGTCGAGCGGCGCCCGCGGCCCCGCCAGCCGCACCGCCCGGTGGAGCGCCCGCACGATCCGGGTCATCGCCGCACCTCCGCGCGACCTGTCCCGAAGTTCCAATCACCGCGCAGCTCGACTGCCGTCATGCCTGTTCGCCTCCTCGGCGGGTCGCCGATAGTATCCTCCGACCCATGGAAAACGCCGCCCCACCGCTCGCCGGCCTGCGCGTGCTCGACCTGTCCCGGATCCTCGCCGGGCCCAGCGCCGCCCAGCTGCTCGGTGATCTCGGGGCAGATGTGATCAAGATCGAACATCCTCTCGGGGACGACACGCGTCGCTGGGGCCCCCCCGACTTTGAGGGCAGCGCCGCCTACTATTTGGCCTGCAATCGCAACAAGCGCTCGCGCGTGCTCGACTTCAAGCGCCCCGCCGACCGCGACGCCCTGTTCAGCCTGCTCGCCGGCGCCGACGTGCTGCTCGAGAACTTCAAGGTCGGCGACCTGGCCCGCCACGGCCTCGACTACCCGAGCCTCGCGCCGCGGTTCCCCCGGCTCGTCTATTGCAGCATCACCGGCTTCGGCCAGACCGGCCCCGAGGCGGGCCGCGCCGGCTACGACGCCCTCATCCAGGGCATGAGCGGGCTGATGAGCATCACCGGGCCCGACCGCGACCACCCGACCAAGGTCGGCGTCGCCGTGTCCGACCTCGGCACCGGGCTCTACGCCGTCGTCGCCGTCCTCGCCGCCTTGCACGAGCGCAGCCGCAGCGGCCTCGGCCAGCACATCGACCTCGCCCTCCTCGACACCCAGGTCGCCGGCCTCGCCAACGTCGCCATGAACTTCCTGTGCACCGGCGAGGTCCCGCGCCCCCTCGGCGACGCCCACCCGACCATCGTGCCCTATCAGAGCTTCGCCACCGCCGACCGCCCGCTCATGCTGGCCGTCGGCAGCGACCTCCAGTTCGCCAGCCTGTGCGCCGCCCTCGGCGAACCGGCGTGGGCCCTCGACCCCCGCTTCGTCACCAACCCCGCGCGCGTGGCCCACCGGGCCGAGCTGGTCGCGCGGCTGCAGGCTCGCCTGTCCCAAGAGACACGCGACCATTGGCTTCGGGTCTTCGCCGCCGCCGCCCCGCAGTTCCCGCACGGCCCGATCCGCGACCTCGCGGAGGTCGCCGCCGACCCGCAGGTCGCGCACCGCAACCTGTTCACCACCATGGACGACGGCCGCACCCCCTGCCTCAAGAACCCGATCCATTACTCGCGCACCCCCATCGACCGCTACCGCCCCCCGCCCCGCCTCGACGAGCACCCCGACGCGACCTGGCGCGAAGACCCTGTCTGATCGGCCATTGTTGTGACGCCACCGCGTTCGGCGTATCGTCACGCGCCGCATGAGCGACGGGCCGAAGGACATCGACGAACTCCTCGCCATCCCCGAGCTCGCCCCGATCGCCCCCGGCCTGGGCCGGCAGATCTCGCCCGCCCTGCGCATGCGCCACGCGCCGGGCCTGCCGCCGCCGGTCGACGACACTCCGCCCGGCGCCGACAAGCTCGGCGGCCTGGCCGACGTCCCGCGCTCGCTGGCCGACCCGATCTACCGCCGCCGCCAGCTCGTGCTGCAGCTCGACCTCGCGCGGGCCCACGCCCTCGTGCCCGGGCTGACGCTGCCGCGTCAGGGCCTGCTCCACGTCCTTCACGACGCCGAGGCCGACACGGACGACGCCCGCGCGGTCGCCCTCCGCGTCGTCGGCGTCGACGAGCCGCTGCGCCGCGAACCTGGCCCGAAGTTCACCCACCGCGCGCGCCCGCTGACCCTCGAGCGCGAGCAGACCCTGCCCGACACCGACGACCCCGCGCTCGCCGGCCTCGACTTCCCCGAGGACGACGACGAGGTCACCTACGAGGCGTGGTGTCGGGCTCGCGGCGCCCTGCGGCGCCCGCCCACGCACCGCCTGCTCGGCTGGCCCGACTGGGTCCAGGACCCCGCCCTGCCCGACCCCCCGGCCCCCGCCCGCGGCTGGCGCCTGCTGCTGCAGATCGACAGCGCCGGCAACGGCCTCGACTGGGGCGACTCCGGCTGCCTCTACATCTTCCTGCCCGACCTCGACTTCTACGCCGGCCGCCTCGACCGCGCCCACATCTTCTCGCAGAGCTGTTGAGACATGCCCGTCGAGACATGACCATCAGAGCATGCTCGATGTCGCATGCTCTCGAGGACATGTCCCCTGGAGTCATACCATTTCCGCCTGCACGGGCGAGCGCTCGTCCACGGCCGATCAGCGCGCCCGCACCCGAGGCGCGTCACCTCGCGGCCGTCGACGTAGACCCACTCAGGCTCCTCGTCGTCGAGCCACGCTCGACGAACCATCTGCCGGCAGCAGTCACGCTACGCCCCGATCAGCGCGCCCGCACCCCGAGGCGCGTCACCTCGCGGCCGTCGACGTAGACCCACTCCGGCCCCTCCTCGTCGAGCCGCGCCCGGCGGACCACCCCGCGCGCGTCCGCGTCGAGCCAGCCGGCGGGCAGCGGCTTGACGTGCATCGCCAGCCCGCCCTCGCCGCCGCGGCCGAACACCAGCGAGCGCGCCTCGCCCTCGACCAGCACCGCCAGCAGGTCGGTCACCCCGTCGCCGTCGACGTCCGCCGCCGCGAACCCGGCGATCTGCCCCTCCTCCGGTCCGAGCACGAGGTCGCGGCAATCGCCGCGCGGCCCGTCCGCGCCGCCGTGGCACACCCGCAGCGACGCCCCGCCGGCGAAGCCCGCGACCGCGAGCAGGTCGGCAGGACCGTCGTCGTCGAGGTCGGCGACGGCGATCGCCCCGGTGGTCCAGCCCATCGGCCACGTCTGCGGCGCCGCCACGAACCCGCCGCGCCCGTCGCCCCGGAACACCGCCACGCCCTGGTCCCACGTCGACAGCACCGCGTCGAGCCGCCCGTCGCCGTCGACGTCGCCGAGATCGACCCCGAGCGCGCCGTCGCCGACGAACGGCCCGATCTGCGGCGGACCGAGCCCGCCGGGCCCGCCCGCGTGCGTCACCAGCATCCCCGTCGTGTGCACGTACACCACCTCGTCGTCGCCGTCGCCGTCGAGGTCCCCGGCGCGCACCGGCCCGTACGACGCGATCGCGTGCGGCACCTCCGCCGCGCGCTCCCAGCGGCCGCCGCGGACCCGCAGCAGGTCGCTGACGAACCCCTCCTGCCACGTCCGCGCGGTCAGCAGCTCGTCGGCCCCGTCGCCGTCGATGTCGAGCAACAGCTGCCGCCGCGCGCCCTGCCCGTCGTCATATGTTTTAAAAAACATGTCGTATCGAACATGTCCGAGAGCACCTGTCCCGTCGAACTCGCCGAGCCCGACGTCGCCGCCGAGCCCGAACGCCGCCACCTCGTCGCGCCCGTCGCCGTCGACGTCGCCGAGCGCGAGCCCGCCGGCCCGCGCCGCGCGCTGGGCCAGCGCCGGCGCCGGCCGCAGCACCGCCTGCGGTCCGCCGCGCAGCACCTGCAGGCCGTCGACCCCGCTGGCCGCCAGGTCGGGCAGCCCGTCGCCGTCGAAGTCGGCGACCGCCAGCGCGCGCGGGCGATTGCTCGCCGTCGTCATCCCGCCCGGCACGAGCTGCGGCAACCACCCCAGCGCGTGCCCGAGCTGCACCTCGGCGACCGGCTCGCCGAACCGCTCGCCCAGCGTGATCGCGTCCGGGCGGCCGTCGCCGTCGAGCTCGGCCACCACCACCCCGTCGCAGCGCGACCGCGACACCCGAGTCGCCGGCGCGAACGCGTTCCACTCGCGCCCCGCCGCCAGCAGCAGCCCGTCGTCGCCGCACACCAGCAGGTCGGCGATCCCGTCGCCGTCGAGGTCGGCGCGCGCCAGCCCGAGCACCCGCCCGGCCGGCAGCGCCCCGCCGCTCCACCGCCGCCCCGCGCTGCGGCTCTCGACCACGATCGCCGCCGCCCCGTCCGCGAGCCCGACGCGGATCAACTCGTCACCGGCGTACTCGGCGGAGAAGTCGCCGACCAGCACGTCGTCGCCGACCGCGAATTCCGTCGCCATCGCGCGGTCGATCAGCGCGAACGCGTCGTCCGCCAGCTCCAGCGTCAACAGCCCCGCGCCCCCCTCCGCCGACTCGCCCGACTCGCCCGGCGCGACCGGGGCCTGCAGCGCCAGCAGCTCGCTGCGACCGTCGCCGTCGCCGTCGAACGCGACCACGCGGCGCGGATCGCCGGCGAACTCGAACTCGACCGGCGACGCGAACCGCTCGCCGACGCCGCGCGCGCTCCACAGGGAGCCCGCACGCGCCGCCGCGGCGTACCCCGCGTGCCGCCACGTCACCACGTCGTCGGCCCCGTCGCCGTCGAGGTCGGCCAGCACCAGGGCGGTCGCGTCGGTCGGCCCCGGCGAGCGCACCGGCGCCGCGAACCCGCCCTCCTGCCCGCGCAGCAGCGCGATCTCGCCGCGCTCGCGGTCGCTGACGACCAGATCGATCCACCCGTCGCGGTCGACGTCCCGCGCCGCCAGCGGCCCCGCCAGCCCCGCCCCGTCGGCCGCGTACCACGGCGAGAACCCGAAGCCCTGCCCGTCGACCAGCGGCAGCGCGCCGAGGCCCGCGTCGCCGACCACCACCTCGTCGCTCCCGTCGCCGTCGACGTCGCCGACCGCCAGCCCCTGCCAGCCGCTCGCCGTCGTGGCCGTCCGCCGCTCCGGCCGGGCCAGCGGCACCCGCGTCAGCGCCCGCTGCAGCTGTGACATGACCAAAAGCTCATGTCCATCCGGACCTGTCCTCAGCGCCATCTCCTGCGGCCCCGCCGCGACCGCCCAGCGCCGGGTCTCGCGCGCCCCGCCCGCCCCGTCGCCGAGGACCACCGCCGCCTCGTCGAGCAGCCCGTCGATCACCGCCAGGTCGAGCGCGCCGTCGTCGTCGAAGTCGGCCGCCAGCGCCCGCTGCGGGCCCGCCCCCGCGTAGAGCGTCGCCCCGGCCCGAAGCCCACCATCCCCCGTCCCGACGAACAATTTAATGATGCCGTCGACCGCCAGCGTCACCGCGACGTCGACCGCCCCGTCGCCCGAAAAGTCGCCCGTCGCCAGCGCCGTCGGCCCTGCCCCGGCCGCGACCGGCTCGCCTACCACCACCCCGCCCCGCACGATCCGCAGGTCGCCGCGATCCAGGTCGGAGACGACGAGCTCCGCCGCGCCGTCGCCGTCGAGGTCGGCCGCCGCGATCGCGCCCGGTCGCGGACCCACCGGCACGCGCTCGACGGGGCCGAGCTGCCCGCGCCCCGTCCCGCGCAGCAGCGCCACCGCGCCCTCGCCCGCGAGCGGCACGGCCACGTCGAGCCTCCCGTCACCGTCGACGTCGCCGCTCGCCAGCCCCGCCGGCGCCTGACCGATCGACCAGGTCTCCGCCGCCCCGGTCCAGCCCCACGCCACCGTCAGCGTCCCGAGCCCCGGGCTGACCGTGACCCATTCGGCCCGGCCGTCGCCGTCCAGGTCGCGCACGAGCGCGCTCCCGGGCCCGCCGCCGACCCCGAAGCGCTGCCCCGGCTCGGCACACACCTGTTCCAAAGAACATTGCTCCGAGGCCAGCTCACAGCCCGCCGCCAGCAGCACGAACCCGACGATCCGGCCCGTCATCCGTCGCTCCGCTCCTCGACACGCGGGCCCCGATGTCGTCGCCCCGGCCGACCACGGCGCGTCATTCGTCGCTCCCCCTCCATCAGCATCCCCCGAACACACCGCCCGCATCACGCTCCGCCGCCCCCGTCCACCGCGCGTCATTCGTCGCTCCCCTCCATCAGCGTCCTCCGAAGCAACCGCCCGCATGACGCTCCGTCGCCCCCCGACCACGACGCGTCATTCGTCGCTCCCCCTCCATCAGCATCCTCCGAAGCCATCGCCCGCACGACGCTCCCCCGCCCCGACGGCTTCCGACATGCTCGCAATAAATTGTCCAAAGGACAGCTTCCCGTCCCGCGCCTCATTCGTCGATCCGCTCCATCACCACGCCGAACGTCACCGGGTCGCTCGCCGCCGCCTCGGCGCGCAGGAAGTAGCGGCCGGCCGGTAGCTCGAGCTCCTGCGGACCGTCGGCCGCCCGCAGCCGCGCCAGCACCGGCCGCTCGCACCCGCCGCAGCTGCCGAGGGTCGCCCGTACGCCGTCGCGCTCGCGCAGCTCGACGCGGAAGCGCCCCGGCCTCGCCACGGTGAAGCTGTGGCTCGTGCGCACGTCCACGCCCGCCGCCCCGACCGCGGCCGCGTCGTCGCAGTCGAGCGTGAGGTTGCGGGCCAGCCGCTGGTCGTCCCACGCGAGCTCCGGCGCCTCGCACTCGAGCAGCTTGAAGCGCCAGCCGGCGTAGTGACAGTCGGTTCGCTCGGCCTCGAAATCGAGCACCACGTCCTCGAGCGTCGCCCCGAACACCGCCAAAAACTCGCGCGCCAGCCCGCGGTAGCGGTCGGCGTACCAGGTCCGGCGGTAGAACTCGAGGTGCAGCCGCAGACCGAAGCGGTCGATCAGGTAGCGAGTGAACGCCCCGGCGAGCATGTAGTACTCGCCCGGCAGCCACGCGTAGCGGGCGCGCAGCGCCTCCATCACCCGCGGTCGCGCCGCCGCCTCGCCGTCCTCGTCCGGCTCGTCGTCGGTCGGCTCGGCGTCGCGCGCCCCGCCCTCGAACGCCATCGCCAGCCCCTCGACGAAGAACGGATGCGCCAGCCCGAGGTCGCTGGCGGCCGAGTGCACGAGCTCGTGCTCGTGGGGGATCTCGCTGGCATAGACGGTACGAATCAAGGCGCACGCCGGCATCCCGCCGCACGGGTTGCGCGCCGCGAACCGCTCCGGCGTCAACCAGCGAAACTCGATCCACGGCCCGTCCGCCAGCGGCAGCCCGATCTCCGCCGCGAACCGCTCGACGAAGCGGTCCATGTGCTCGAGCGTGCCGGCGCACATCGTCAGCCCCGCGTCGGCCTCCACGACCACCTGACGCCCCCGCACCTCGTACGTCTCGCTGCAGCCGGCCGTTATTGCTGTCCCGATGGACATGTTCATCATGACATGTCTCAATGTACATCCGAGCGAAGCTCGGCGAGCCGCGGGCGTGCGCGCGTGGAGAGAGGCCAGCACCGACCTCAGCAAGCTACTTCGCCGGCATTCGCCAAATCACGCGCGAAGCCTCGCCGGCGACCTCGGCCAGCGCACGGCGGCTCGCCCGCACGCCCCGATTCCCGCGCGAGAGCCGGCGGGCCCGCCGCCGGACCTCACTGCGAGGGGCCGCGATCTCCCGCGAATTACGACCGACCCGAAGCTCGCCCGGTCACGGCCGAGGGAACCGCGTCGCACAGCCGAAAACTTCGGAGCGGCCCTACTACCCTGAATACGTGAACAGGCAGCGGGTGATCGGCACGCCGATGTCGGCCAGCACGTACAGATAATACGTCGTGCCCGCGACCAGCTTCGCCGGCGAGCCCTCGGCCGGGAAGCTCTGCCGCGCGCCGTCCGGGACGACCCCGTAACGCACGCCGCGGCTCGCCATCGGCGCCGCGTCCCACGGCACGTCGACGCGCCAACGTGTCCCTTCAGGCAGGTCGAGATTCGGCGGCAGCCCGGGGTTGGGCGCGTCCCCGGCGAGCACGTACACGTAGCGGGCGCTGCCGCCCTCCCAGGTGATCGTCCCATCGGCGGCCACCCCCTCGCCGCCCGCGCACCGCTGCGGCTCGTGGATGAGCTGCTGGTAGAACGGGGCCGGCGTCGGGTCGGCGTCGGCGAAGTCGGCCGGCGACAGCCCGCGCGCCGCCAGCTCGCCGGCGAAGAACGCCTGCATGCGCTCGGGGTCGGTGGACGGCAGGCCGGTGCTCGCGCGGTCGAAGCCGTTGTTTTCGGCCGCCGGATAGGCCCCGAGCAGCGACGAGTCGAGGAACCCGCCGGCGAACGCCAGGCCGTACGGCGTGAACCCGTTGACCCAATTGCCCGGCGCCTCGAGGTCCCAGATCGCCGCCCCCTCGGGCGTCGCGCTGGCCTGATGACAACACACGCACGCGCACGCCGACGCCTGCTCGGTCACCCACGCGAGCTCGGCGACGTAGGCCGGGTCGTCCAGCCGCAGGTCGTCGGGCACCGGCGGCTGCGGCGACGGCACCGGCGAGTACGGCCGCTGCGTCCGCACCATGTCGCACGACGCATAATCACCGTAGTGGCGCCCCGGCTCGGTGCAGCCCGAGACCATCGACCACGTACAGACATCGCCGCCCGCGCCCTGCCCCGCCGGCTCGCCCTTGACCGGCTGACGACACTCGAGCACCGGCCACTGGAACACGGTCCCCTCGTTCGGCTCGGGCAGGTCGTCGCCGCCGCACACCGGCCCGGGCACGAAGATCCCGCCGCCGAAGATCTCACAACCACGCTCCTGCTGCCGACAATCACCGGCGTCGGACCCGGGCACGACCACGCGGATCACCCGCTCCGGATCGCCGAGCACGCACGCGCCGAGAATGTCCTCATGCTCGCACGCCCCGGCCTCGAGCTCGGCCCCCCATTCACCACAGTCGGCGCTCGCCCCCGCCTCGTCCCAGCGGTCCCCGCGGTACTCCCGACATTCGGTCCGCCCGGAGAATCGATTTTTATAAACGCAGTGCCCGAACACCGACTCGGGGATCAGCGGGTCACCCGTGCGATTGCACCCCCCGACCACGACCCACCCCGTGGCGAAAACGAGCAGCTTTGAGAAGGCAGGACGGCGCGTCATGGTCTTCAACCATGATCAAGGTTTGTTCATCTGTCAAGGCGAGGCCCGCTGGCGCATGCACCATGGCGAATCCTGCGGCCCATCCAGCACGGTCCCCATCTCCGCCGGGCCCATCCATGGACAATCCTTCACCATCAGGCGTGTCGTCAGATGTGGAATCCGCGAGAATCACGCAGTGCCCGGCACGGACCATCGATCGCTGGCGAGCCGCGGAGATGCGGTGATGAGCGTATGGCCCGTGGACATTCCGACTCGACGCACCGCGCACGACCGGCCCGCGGCCGAATGGTCGTGCCTCCGGCGAACGTTCGCATCGCAATGAGCTGCCGCGCGCCGGCTCTCGCCATTCCGGCCGGATGACGGAGCGCGGGCGCGGGCCGCTCGAACGCCGCCGGTCGCGGGCTCAGCCCATGAAGCGCAGCGGGTCGTCGGGCCGCTCGGCCTGGCTGCGCAGCGCCCCCTTGCGTTGCGACGCGATCGCCGCGCGCGTGTTGTCGACCAGGGCCGCCGGCACGCGGATCTTCGACAGTTTGCCGGTGAGCACCACCCCGCCGGTCAGCACGTCGCGGCGGACCCGCTGCACCGCCGAGAACTGCAGCCGCTGTGGTTCGCCGCGGCGCGGCACCTCGAGGACCGCGGTGTCGGTCACGAGGATCGCTCTCTGGCTGAACTGCTCGCGCACCAGCCACAGCAGCATCGGCGACAGCAGCACCGCGATCGGCCGCCACAGCTCGGACAGCGGCTGCTGCCAGAACTCGGGCGCCAGCAGGCTGGCGACCAGCAGCACCGCCGCGCTGATGCCCCCGATCCACGCCAGCGGGCGCAGGTCGAAGCCCGCCTTGGCGTCCCACCACACCAGCGCCTCGCCGAGCCGCAGGTGGCGCGCGATCTCCAGCGGCGCCGTGCCCGGCGACGGCGGGGCCCCGGGCGCCAGCGAACGTGGCCCTCCGGACACGTCCTCGACGACATGTTCCGGCGGACCTGTCCTCAAGGGCTCATCGACCACCACGGGCGCGGGCGGCAGCGCCCTGCGCAGCTCGCCGCCGGCCACGATGCGGAACGCCCGCCGGCGCGCCTCGGGCGTGTCGTCGGTCATCGCCGCAGCCCGTCCATGGTCGCCAGGCGAGCGCGCAGCATGTGGTCGCACAGGACCAGCGCCGCCATCGCCTCGACCATCGGCACCGCCCGCGGCAGCACGCACGGGTCGTGGCGGCCGCGGGCCTGGAACGTGACCGCCTCGCCGGCGCGGTTGACCGTCTGCTGCGGCTGGAAGATCGTCGCCACCGGCTTGAACGCGACGGCGAGACGGATCGCCTCGCCGTTGCTGATCCCGCCCTGGATCCCGCCGGAGTGATTGCTGGTGGTCCGGACCTTCCCGCTCGCCGGGTCCTTGTAAAATGGGTCGTTGTGGGTCGAGCCGCGCAGCTTCGTCGCCGCGAAGCCGTCGCCGACCTCGAAGCCGCGGCTGGCCGGCAGGCTCATCATCGCCCTGGCCAGGTCGGCCGTCAGCTTGTCGAACACCGGCGCGCCCCAGCCGGCCGGCACCCCGCGGACCACGCAGCGGACCACCCCGCCGACGGTGTCGCCCTGCTTGCGCGCCGCGTCGATCACCTCCGACATCGCCTCCGCGACCTGTCCTTCGGGACAGCGCACCGCGTGGGCGTCGACCTGCGCGCGCGTCAGCGTCGCCTCGTCGACCTCGCGCAGCTCGACGTCGCCGACCGAGGCCACCCACGCCACGATCTCGACCCCGTGCAGCGCCGCGAGCAGGTCCTCGGCCAGCGCCCCGGCGGCGACCCGGCCGACGGTCTCGCGCGCCGAGGCCCGCCCCCCGCCGGCCACCGCCCGCAGCCCGTAGCGCGCGTCGTAGGTGTAGTCCGCGTGCGACGGCCGGTACAGCGCCGCCAGGTCGTCGTAGTGGTGGCTGCGCGCGTCGCTGTTGCCGACCATCATCATGATCGGCGTGCCGAGCGTGCGCCCCGACTCGGGCTCGAGCCCGCTGTACACCTGGACCGCGTCGGCCTCCTGGCGGGCCGACGTCAGCTTGCCCTGGCCCGGGCGCCGGCGCGCCATCTGGGCGGCGATCCGCGCGTGCGGGAACGGGTGGCCGGCGGGGCAGCCGTCGACCACCACGCCCAGCCCGCCGCCGTGCGACTCGCCGAAGGTCGTGACCCGAAAGACATGTCCGAAAGTGTTGCCGCTCATAATGCCCCGAAGAACATGCCCTTTGTGCCAGGAACCTCAGGCCAGGAACTCGAGCACCAGCGCGCGCCAGCGCTCGGACGCCTCGATGGCCACCGTGTGGCCGACCTCGGGCAGCACCTCGGCGCGCGCCGGGCCGGGGAACGCGGCCGCCAGCGCCTCGAGCTCGCGCGCGGGCGCGAGGCGGTCGAGCTCCCCCGCCATCAGCAGCGCCGGCGCGCGCACCCGCGGCGCCAGGTTGAGCGGCGCCCACGGCGAGTCCGGCGCGTCGTTCAAGGTCTGCGCGAACAGGGCCGAGATGCCCTCGTACGTGTTGCGCTGGACCGTCGCCTTGACGAACGCCGCGAGCATCGGCTCGTTGGCCTCGAGGTAGCGGGGCCCGAGCGTGTCGGCCAGGCTGAGCCACGCCAGCGCCTCGAGGTCGCCGGTGCGCAGCGACTCGCGCCACGCCCGGACGACCACGCGACCGAGCGCCCCGCGCCCCGCGCTGACGCCCGACAGGATCAGCCGCCGCACCCGCTCCGGCCGCTCCGCCGCGATCGCCAGGGCGATCCGCCCGCCGAACGAGAACCCGCACAGATCGATCGGCTCGCTGACGCCGAGCGCGTCGAGCAGGCGCTCGAAGTCGTCGACGTGCACCGGCGGCGACACGTCGCGCACGTCGAGGCGCGTCTGCCCCTGCCCGCGCGCCTCGTACACGATCACCGGCCGCTGCGCCGACAGCGGCCGCACCTGCCCGCCCCAGCTCGCCAGCGTCTGCGTCATGCCGCCGAGGATCACCAGCGGCGGCGCCGTCCCGCCGTCCGGCCCGGCCCGCCGGTCGACCCGCACCTGACCGACGATCCCCGGGCCGGCCACGGGATCGAGGATGTCGATGAACTCGGGCACGCCCGTCCGAGCCTAAAGCCGCGCGCGAGGGGTTTCAACCGCTTGTCACGCCGCCCGTGGCCCCCGCCGCCCGCGCGCGCGGCCGAAACCTCTCGTCGCCGCCGCTCGCGCGAGCGAACCCGTGCCCTTGCACGCGCCGCGCGCCCCGCGTATCCCCACGCCGTGCCCGCCACCGACGCCGACATCACCCGGCTCGAGCAACGCATCACCGAGCTCGAGGTCAAGCTCGCCTTCCAGGAGCGCACCATCGACGACCTCGACTCCGTCCTGCGCCGCTTCACCGCCAGGATCGAGGCCCTCGAGCACGAGCTGAAGCGCGTCCGCGGCGACCTCGACGCCGGACCCCCGAGCACCGCCGACGTCCTCGCCGCCCTCGACGACGAACTCGAGTGATTCGGGCGCCCTGCGGATCGACCCCCGCCGCGCCCCCGTCCCGCGACGCTACACTCGCGCGGCCATGTACCGGGAGCACCTCGCCCCGCGCCCGCTCGCCGACCTCGTCGACGCCTTCTGGACGCACACGAGCGTCGCCCCGCGCGCCGAGCAGGTCCGGCGGATCCTCCCCGACGGCTGCGTCGACGTGATCGTGCACCTCGTCGGCGAGCCGCGGGTCGAGGTCGTCGGCACCATGACGCGGGCCTTGCTCGTGCCCGACGGCGCGTCCGACATCGTCGCCGTGCGCCTGCGTCCGGGGGCCGCGCGGGCCTTCTTCGACGTGCCGGCCGACGCCCTCACCGACGCGCGCGTCCCGGCCGCCGCGCTCGGGCTGCCCGCGGCGCCGCTGCTCGACGCGCTGCACCGCCTCGCCGATCCCGGCGCGCGCGTGCGGCAGCTGGCGGCCGTGCTGCTCGCGGCGCGTCGGCACCCCGTCGACGCCCTTGTCGAGCGCGCGGTGCGGGCGCTGGCCGCCACCGATCCGCCCGGCGTCGCCGCGCTGGCCGACGACCTCGGCGTCGCCCGGCAGTCGCTCGCTCGCCGCGTGCGCCAGGCCGTCGGCGTCGGCCCCAAGGAGCTGGCCCGCGTGTTCCGCCTGCAGCGGGCCACGCGGGCCCTGGCTGCGGGCCGGCGCGACCACGCGGCCCTCGCCTGCGAGCTCGGCTTTCACGACCAGGCCCACTTCATCCACGAGATGCGGGCCCTGAGCGGGCTCACGCCCGGCGCGTACGCCCGCACCATTTCTACAATCGCCGCCGACGCCGGCGTGGCACACCCCGGGGCGGAGGAAATGCCGTGAACGTCCAGCGAATCACCCCCGTGCTCGTCGTCGAATCGGTCGAGGACTGCCTGTCCTTTTGGGCAGACAGGCTCGGCTTCGTCAAGGTCGCCGAGGTGCCGCACGGCGAGCGGCTCGGCTTCGTCATCCTCAGCGCCGGCGCCACCGAGATCATGCTGCAGAGCGTCGCCTCCGTGCGCGACGACGTGCCCGGGGCCGGCGCCGCGGCCGAGCGCGCCTCGCTGTTCATCGAGGTCGCCGACCTCGCCGCCGTCCAGCGCGCGCTCGGCGACTGGCCGCGCGTCGTCGACCAGCGCGACACCTTTTACGGCATGCGCGAGACGATCGTCGCCGACCCCGCGGGCAACACCGTCCTGTTCGCCCAGCGGCTGGCCCCCCGGACCTGAGCCGACGAGGCGCAAGGGACATGCCCCGGAGCGCATGTCCCTTCAGCCATCTCACTCAACAGTCGTTCGGCACGCAGGCGCTGCCCGCCGGGTCCACCGCGCAGTAGGCCCCCGCGCCGCAGTCCGCGTCCGACTGGCAGTTGATGAGCGTGCAGTAGTTCGAGAACGCGTCGAAGTTCTCGAGGCACAGGGTGGCGGTGCCGTTGCCGACGCACTCGCCGCCCGCGACCGAGCAGAGCTTGCCGACCCCCTTCTCGTTGCCCTCGTCGCCGGGCTCGCGGCACTTGTCGTCGCCGCCGCCGATCGTCACCGGCGTCTCGTCGGCCGTGTCGCAGGTCAAGAAGCCCTCGCCCGGGCTGTAGTACATGAACGTCACGCACATCTCCTCGGGCCAGCCGACGGCGGTCGCGTCGTCGTTGTCCCAGCGGCAGGTCATGCGCAGGCGGTCGCCGGCCTTGAACTGCAGCGGCTCGCGGTACAGCTTGATCTCCGGGTTCGAGCGCAGCAGCTTGCCGTCGGTCGCGTAGTACAGCAGCTCGGGCTCGGCGTCGCCGCGCAGCAGGTCGAAGCGGAACATCACCCCGCGCTCGTGCGTGTGGCCGAGCAGCATGTGGATGTCGTAGTCCTGCTCGAGCCGGCACTCCTTGACGCGCTCGAAGCCGCGGGTCTTGGCGGGGATCTCGAATTCGGAGTCGATCACCGCGAACGAGTCGGCCAGCGTCGGCGACTCCTCCTCCGTCGTCAGCGCCAGGTCGACCGCGTCCATCACGATCGTCGGCTTGTCGGTCGTATTGATGTAGTGCGACTGCACCAGCAGGCGCTGGCCCGGCAGCACGCGCACCCCGACGCCCTCGGGCAGCGCGGTGTCGAGCCCGCCGGCCCCGCCGGCGCCCATCACGAAGCGCAGCCTGCTCATGTCGACGTCGTCGCAGTCGAGCGGCGCGAACTCGCCGGTCGGCGCCAGCGTCGTGAACACCGCGATGTGGTGGCCGCCGTTCATCTGCTGGCCGGCCGCGCGGTCGATCAGCAGCGGCTCGTCGATGGCGAGGTTGATCTCGCTGCACAGCATGATCTCGCGGCCGGGCGGGATCTCGAGCGGCGGCGTGTAGATCCGCAGGTACTCGCCGTCGGTCGGCGTCGGCTTGAAGCACTTCTGCATGTCCTCCGCCGCGGTCGCCTCGCACTCGACGTAGTTGGCCTCGTGGTGGTGCTCCGCCAGGTCGGCCGCGAAGTCGTCGCCGTCCATCGGCGCGCCGGCGTCGATCCACGCCTTGATCGCCGCCAGCGACTTCTCGCCCGGCGGCTCGATCCCCGACAGCGGCATCGCCGCCCCGTAGCTCTTCTCCGTCAGCGCCGGCCCGTGCTCGGTCAGCTTCATGTAGAGGAACGAGGCCGCCGCGTCGCCCGGCTTGACCCGCACCAGCCCGGCCCCCGCCGCCGCGCCGTTGGCCGGGACGCCGTCGACCAGAGAATCATAGGACCCCTGCAGGTCGGTGAACGTGAGGTTGGCGATGCCCTTTTCGCCGCTGTGGCAGGCCTCGTTGGCGCAGCCCTTGCTGAAGATCTTTTCATGCAATTGGCGATAGCCCGGAACGCCCGGCGCGGCGGCTGGGGCCGCTGCCACAGGCGGCCAGGACGGCCGTCGACAACGTGAAGACGTATCGATGATTTCGCGGGGCGCCGAATCGCATGTCGGGTCATTAAAGACGATATTTAAGGTCGGCGGGTCAACGCCCCTCTTCGCGGAGCCCCCGTGAGGCAACGGCGCGGGCGTCCGACCTCTCGCTACAATCCGGAGGACCCGTTTCGGGCCGCCCCTGAGCGTCGCTGCAGCCCCTGCCGTCAGGCTCCGCCCACCATGCCAATCATGGAACGAGTTTCAATTTTCGGTGCAGGCACTCCAGCCGTCATCGATCGATGTTCTGCACGCGGAGGTCGGCGTGTTCCCGGCGCATGGCCGTTCACACCTGCCCTTTCGCGCCCCTCGTCGCGCGGCCGCCCGGCCTCAATGCGGCGGCGGCATCTCGAACGGCCGGCAGCAGGTCAGCGTGCCCATGTCGCAGCGGGGCTGGTCGGCCGGGCAGTCGGTCACGGGCGCCAGCCAGTGGCTGTTCACGGTGAACGGGCCCTCGCAGTCCTCGAGGCCCTCGGGCGGCCGCACCACGATCGAGAAATCGCCGTACCCCACCTCGGGCAGGCGGAACGAGCCGTCGGCCGCGCTCGTCGCCGTGCGGGTGAACGGGCCCGGCGGGCAGCGGTCGTCGCGGGCCGGCGACGGGCACAGCTCGATCGCGGCGTTCGCCAGCGGCTCGCCCCTGCCCTTGTAGGTCGTGAGCCGGCCGACGACCTCCCACGTGTGCGGCTTCCGCGGCGCCGGCAAGCGTGACGGCCCGGCGCCGACCACCGCGATCTGCTCCACGCTGCCCGCGAGTCCGGGCAACGCGCCGAGCGTCCATTCGGCCAGCTTGCGCCCGTCGCCGTCGATCACCGCCAGCGCGGCGTCGGTCGCCAGCCACACCCGACCGGAGCCGTCCACCGTCAGCTCGGTCACCGACGTGCCGGGCACCGGCTCGCTGACCCCGGTGCAGCCCGCGGCGAACACCGGCGCGAGCGTCAACTTCGTATGCCCCATGTCCGGCGCCGCCACCAGCCCGACCTCGCCGACGGCTCGCGTCAAGATGTTCGTCCGCGGCCACGCCAATTCGCGCCAGCCGGCGCCGTCGCGTACGTATCGCCGCTCGAACGCGCCGACGAGCAGGTGACCGCGGTATGTCCATAGCATGAGGCCGGGGCCCGGGCCGCCGGGCGCGTCGACCTGCTGCCATTTCCCGCCCTGGCCGCGCCACAGGCCGTTCCACGACGACACCCACACGCCCTCGTCATTCACGGCCAGGCTGGCGAACTTGTTGTCGTCGTACTTGCCGGGGAATTGCTTGCGCGCGCGCACCGGCTCCCAGCGCTTGCCGTCGTAATGCACCACCTGCCACTCGATGTCGCTCGTCACCGCCCACACGTCGTCGTCGGCGCGGACCTGCAGATGCTCGTAACGCGGGCCGCCCTTGGCCTCGCGGACGCGTCGCACGCTGCCGTCCGGCGCGAGCACGACGACACCGTCCCAGCCGCTCAGCCACAGCGCGCCGCTCGGGCCGACCGTCATCTCGATCTCGCTCGCGTCGACGCCCTTCGGCAGCGGCCACGCCGTGGTCGGCTCGCCGCCGTCGAGCCGGAGCACGCCGACGTGCTCGACCAGCACGTACGCCGGCCCCGGCGCGGGCGCGGCGATCGCCGGCTCGAGCGCCGCCGGGCGGCAACTCGGCCTCTCGATCGGCGGGAACACGGCCGCGGCCGGAGCCGGAGCCGGCGCCGGCGCGCTCGCAGCCGTCGCCGCGGCCGGCGGTGGCGGCCTCGTCTCGACGGGTTGCGAACCACACCCGAACACCAGCCAGACCAGCGCCGGCGCGGCGCGACTGCTCCGTCCTGTCACGCCCGCGAGGGTAACGCATCCCCGGCGGCTCGGTCGAGCCGGCGCCCGCCGGCGCGAATCACCGTACCTCGCCATCAGGCGAGCGATGATGGTCGCCCTGGGGCGCCCGCGGCCGTCGCTGCGCCATCCGCCTCACGACTCGCGCAGCGCGGAGGCGATGCCGTCGGCGAGGGTGGCGAGGGTCGTGATGCCCGAGAGGTCGACGCCGAGCGCGACCAGCGTCTGCGCGACCTCGGGGCTGATGCCGGTGAGCACCACGCGGGCGCCGACCAGCTTCGCCGCGCGGGCGGCCTGCACCAGCGCGCGCGCGACCTCGGCGTCCATCCTGCGGATACCGGTGACGTCGAGGATCGCCGTGTGGGCGCGGTGGCTGGCGATCCCGCGCAGCAGGTCGTCGACGATCTGGCCCGCCCGCTCGGGGTCGACGACGCCGACCAGCGGCACCGCCAGCACGCCCTCGGCGAGCGGCAAGAGCGGCGTCGACAGCTCGCGCAGCGCCTCGCGCTGGGCGGCGATCGTGCGCTGCTGCTCGAGCTCCTGCAGCTTGCGCTCGGTGATGTCGGTGACGAAGCCGCCGATGCCGAGGAGCGCGCCGTCGGGGCCGTACACCGGCAGCTTGACCACCGAGAAGTGACGCCGGCCCTTCGGCGTCACCACCTCTTCCTCGTAGGCCAGCGGGGCCCCGCCCTCCATCACCTTCAGCTCGTCGGCGCGGACCTGGGCCACGTACTCCGCCGGCATGATCACCTCGTCGCCGCGGCCGTACATCTCCGCGTTGCTCTTGCGGCTGTCCTGCTCGAACCGGCGATTGACGAAGCGGTAGCGGAACTCGGTGTCCTTGAGGTACACGAGGCTGGGCGAGCTGTTCACCAGCGCCAGCACCCACTCGCGCGTCTCCTGCGGATCCGGCTCGTCGCGCCCGTCCCCCGACGCGCGCGTCCTGTCGTCCATCCGGTCAGCCATGACAAACCCTCCCCGGTCTTGTCCTACGCGAGCAGACGCGAGGGAGCAAGCGCACCTCGGGGACGACCTGTCCGCTCCGCGCCGGCTGCGATGCCGGGCGGCGCGAACTCGCCCGGCCATGTCTGTCTCTTCAGACATGTCACAGAGGACATGCCCGGTCCGGCGGATCGCCGGGCGCGCCCGCAGCGAGCGCGCCCCCTACCCGACCTGTCAGTGCATCGAGACCTGCAGGCGGTTGGCGAAATTGATCGCGCCGATGACGGCAGTCAGCGCGGCGATCTGCTCGTCGCTGAAGTGCTGGCGCAGGCGCGCCCGCAGCGGGCCGTAGTCGGCCTTGCGATCGAGCACCGTGAGCGCCTCGGTCCACGCCAGCGCGGCCTTCTCGCGCTCGCTGAAGTCGCTGACGTGGTCCCAGACGACGAGGCGGTCGAGCCGGTCCTGGGTCTCGCCGTGCTCGCGCGCCTCGCGGAGGTGCATCTTGAGGCAGTTGACGCAGCCGTTGATCTGCGAGGCCCGGGTGACCACGAGGTGCTTGACGGTGCGATCGAGACCGTAACTGTCGAGCACGCCGGCCATCTCCTTGAAGGTCTTGATGAGATCGGGGAGGTGCAGTTCGAGGCGGACGGGTTGGGTGTCGCTCATGGTGTCGGCTTCCTTCCGGAGGCTTGAAGAGCGAGCCGCCCGGTTCGTGACACGCGACGAAGATTTTTTTGCAGAAGAATCGGCCGCGCGAAGCCGCGCGCCCCGCGGCCGGCGCGCCGATCGTCCCGAAACGGATGTCCTTGAAGACATGACCATTCGGTCATGCCGAAGCGCGTCGCTCCTCGACGTCGTCGCGACCTCCTGCGCGAGGCGCTGGCCGCCGGCACCACGACGACGAGCAGCGAGAGCAGGGCCGGGCGACGAGGTCCTCGGCCCGAGGTCCTCGCGCCGGCGCCTGCCCCGCCGGCCCGCGGTGGCCCCGCCCGATCGCCCGACCCGTACCGCGATCGTCACTGCCGCGACGTCGACGAGCGCCGGGGATGGTGATCGGCAGCACCCTCGAAGCGCGCCATACCTGGCGGTCACCGCATGTCCCGCGAGCACCACGGGTCGGCGACCGCGCCGACCTTGCAGTTCGACTCGAGCGGCGATCCGAGGTGCGAGCTGCCGGCCCAGGGCAGCGTCGCGCGCCCGGGGGAGCCGACCTTCGCCCGCGGCGCGCTGATCGACCGCTACGTCCTGCTCGAGCACGTCGGCGCCGGCGCGATGGGCGTCGTCTACGGCGCCTACGACCCCGAGCTCGACCGCAAGATCGCGCTGAAATTCCTCAAGGGCCACGGCCGCGACGACAAGGGCCGCGCTCGCCTGCTCCGCGAGGCCCAGGCGATGGCCAGGCTGGCCCACCCCAACGTCGTCACCGTCCACGACGTCGGCACCTTCGGCGACGAGGTGTTCGTGGCCATGGAGTTCGTCCACGGCGTCAGCCTGCGCCAGTGGTCGAACGCCCGCCGCCGCAGCTGGCGAGACATCGTCGCCGTGTTCATCGCCATCGGTCGCGGCCTGGCCGCCGCCCACGAAGCCGGGCTCGTCCACCGCGACCTCAAGCCCGAGAACGTCATGATCGGCGTCGACGAGCGCGTGCGCGTGATGGACTTCGGCCTCGCGCGCGCCAGCGCCGGCGAGCCCGGCGACGAGCCGCCGGCGCGCCCGCGCGAGCAGCCGCTCGGGCTCGAGCTGACGCGCACCGGCGCCCTGATGGGCACGCCGGCGTACATGGCGCCCGAGCAGTGGGAGGGCCGCGAGGCCGACGCGCGCACCGATCAATTCGCCTACTGCGTCGCCCTGTGGGAGGCGCTCTACGGCGCGCGTCCGTTCCGCGGCGAGACCTCGTCGGCGCTGATGCTGGCGATCACCCGCGGGCAACTGACGCCGCCGCGCGACGCTCGCCGCGCCCCCGCGTGGTTGCGCCGCGTGCTCGAGCGCGGCCTCGCCGTCGACCCTGCCGCCCGCTGGCCGTCGATGAGCGCCCTGCTCGGCGAGCTCGAGCGCGACCGCGAGGCCTCGCGGCGGCGCCTCGGCGCCCTGCTCCTCGGCGTGGCCGCCCTGATCGCCGCCGCCCTGGTCGCGCGTGCCATCGACGACGAGCGGCTCGCCGCCAAACGGGCCCGCGAGGCCCAGGAACGGGCCAGCCGCGCCGAGCAGCGCGAGTCCGAGGTCTGGCGCCTCACCACCATCGGCGCCCACGAGCGCGACGCCCTCGAGCTCGCCGTGCAGGTCCTCGCGGAGTACGCCCCGACCTACGACCGCGCCCCGCAAGCGGTCATCGACGGCCTCGCCCGCGCCCTGCCGGCCATGCTCCCGGTCGCGGAGCTGCCGACGTCCGGGACGCCGCGGGCCGTCGAGCTGTCCGACGACGGCGCGCTGCTGGCCGTCCAGCTCGCCGGCGACGACGGCGTCCAGCTGTGGTCGACCGATCCGGTCCGCCACCTCGGCACCATTCACACCGGCGCCGTCCAGCGCGCCTCCGTCTCACTGAGTCCGGACAATCGCTTCCTCGTCGTGCACCACGGCGATCGTTGCGACGTCTACGCCACCGCCGACGGCCGCAGGACCGCGCAGATCCGCCGCTGTCACGATCTCGCGTTCGCCCGCGACGGCTCGCGCCTGTTCACCCTCTCGGCGCACAGCGGCCCCGTCCAGCACAACCCGTACGCGCTGCTGTTCGACGCCGTCGACGCGTGGAGCCCCGAGCGCGGCGTCCGGTCGTGGTCGACCCCGCTCGCGACCTCCGGCGCCGCGCTCGCCGTGCACCCCGACGGTCGCCGCCTCGTCGTCGCCACCGACAGGCCGACGCCCACGCTCCTCGCCGCCGACACCGGCGAGCCGGTGCGCTCGCCCGCGTGGCGCGGCGCGCCGGCGTGGAACAGATCGTGGGCCGGGCCGCGCCGGCCGGATTCACTGGCAGTCTCGCCGGACGGGCGCTTCATCGCCGTCGCGCATCCCTCGGCCGCGGAGGGTTCGCTGGTGTTCGACATGCAGACCCGGCGGGTCGAGCGCTTGCCCCACCGCGCGCGCAGCGTCCTGTTCTCGGGCGACGGGCGCCGGCTCCTGACTGCCGACAATGTCGCCGAGAACACCGTCGTGTTTCGCGTGCCCGTCGGCGCCGGCGGCGAATGGGAGCAGGCGCGGCAGATCGTCGGCGAGCTCCACGAGGCCACCGCCGGCGACGAATTGTTGGTCGTCGGCGCCGAGCTCTCGCTGTCGTCGACGCCGAACCTCCGCCAGGGCACCCCGCCGATCTCCAACTGGCACACCGATCACATGAGCGCCTCGCGCGGCAGCACCCGGTTCGCCATCCTCTCCTCCAGGGTCGCCGTGTGGGACTCGGCGGATCGGCTCGAGCTGCGGCGATGGACCCCGCCGCCCGGCGAGAAGGTCATGCGCTTCGACGAGCGCGAGGTGTCGACGCGCGACGAAGCCGGCGTCGTCCGCCTCCACGATCGGAGTGGCACGCGGCCGCCGCTGGTGCTCGCCGAAGCCGACGCGCCCGGCGATCGCTCCCACGCCTGGAGCGTCGCCGGCGGCGTGTGGCGCGAGACCGTCGCCGGCGCGCGCGACGGGGGCCTGATTCGCTTCCACGACGACAGCTCCGGGCGCGAGCGGTACCGACGCCGGAGCCTCGGCGGCGGCCGTCAGACCGCCGCGCCCGCCGCCCGCGCGGCCCTCATCGCCGGCGCGGTCGCGGACGGCAGCGTCGAGGTGCTCGCGCCGCCCGATCCGGCCCCGCTGTGTCGATTCCCCGGCGACGGCACCCGCGTGCGGGAGGTGCGGATCTCCGGCGACGGCGCCTGGGTCGGCGTATTGCGCAATTCGGGCGAGCTGTCGATCTGGTCGACGGCGAGCTGCGAGCGGCACCTCGCCGCGTCGCCGTTCCGCATGCCCGACCAGCTCGAGACCGGCATCCTCAGCTTCCTCGGCAGCGGGCTGCTGGTCGTACGCGGCGACGATCGCACCAGCGTGCTCGACCCCTCGAGCGGGCACGAGCGGCTCCTCGCCGTCGACGCCTGCGACGATCACAGCAGCCCGCAGGGCTTCTCGATCATCTCGAGCGACGGGCGGTATCTCTTGACCTCCTGCAGGTCGCGCGGCCACCTCGGCGACGTCTCGCTGTGGGCCGTCGACGTCGGCGTCAAGCTCGCCGAGCCCGGCTTCTCGGCCTACAGCGGCGTCGCCTACGACTCGATGGTGCGCTCTCCCGGCCTGGAGGACGCCCCCTTGCTGGAGTTCGCCCACTCCGGCGATTTTCTGGTCGCGCGCACGCAGAAGGGTCAGCTCGCGGTGCTGAGCGTCCCGGAGATGCACGAGGAGTTCCGCCTGCACACCCGCTCGCGGGCCGACGACCTGCGGCTGCACGGCGACGACCGCGAGATCGACGTGCTCGACGCGGAGAGCGGCGTCATCCACACCTATCCGGTCACCCGCGCCGGTTTGGTCGAGGCCGCCTGCGCCGCGCTCGAGCCGATGGACAGCGGTCTCGCGCCGCGCCTCGCCTGTGCGAGCGCGCGGTGGGCCGCACGGCGGTGAGCGCCGGGGCGAGCGACTCGAGGGCCCGGGTGCTGCGAATGACAATGGCGGCGCCGCCGCCTCTTCGCGCCTGGGTTCGCCGCGGCGACGAATGATGCTTCGCGGAGAACATGCAGCGATCGCGGTCCTGCCTCGTTTGCGCCACGGCGCCGCGCGCACGTGCAATCGCCGCACGGTAATCCTCGCGTAAGGATCTGCCGATCGCTGGCGTGCCGCTCATCGAGCGTGCACAACTCAATGATGTCCAGGTACCTCCATCGTCCCCGGCGGCTCGTCGTGATCGCGGCCGTCGTGCTCCCCGGCTGTGATTCCGTCCAATCGTCCGACCAGGCCGAACTGCCCTCGTGGCAGGAGTTCCGCGCCGCCGCCACGCGCATCGTCGACGGCCAGGAGCGCTACGTCCTCGACGGCGACCTCCCCGTCGACCTCCCGCAGGTCGAGCAGGCCTACGCCGACCTCGTCGCCGCGCGCGAGGGCACCGCCCCGCGCAGCATCGTCAACCTCAACGAGGGCGCGATCGACCGCTGGCAGGGCGGTCAGGAGCAGGACCTCCGCTACTGTATCGCCGACGAGTTCGGCCCGCTCAAGGAGCGCGTCGTGCACGAGATGTCGCAGGCCACGCGTTCGTGGGAGCAGGCCGGCCACGTCGACTTCCGCTACGTGTCCGCGAGCGACGCCGCCTGCAAGCCCGGCGGCGCCGTCACGTTCGCCGTCAAGCCGTGGGACAGCGGCGGCGCGATGGCCTTCTTCCCGTCCTCGCCGGAGAGCCAGCGGGTCCTCTACATCGACTACGACGACTTCGACAACAACCCCGCGTGGGACCAGTCGTCGCCGCGGCTGACCACCGTCGGCGTGCTGCGCCACGAGCTCGGCCACACGCTCGGCCTGCGTCACGAGCACACGCGCGAGCTGTCCAGCATCTGCTTCGAGGACAGCGAGTGGGCCGAGCTGAGCGAGTACGACAGCCGCTCGGTGATGCACTACCAGTGGTGCGCCGGCGGCACCATCACCACCGATTACACCCTGACGATCTCCGACCAGGAGGGCGCGCGGGCGCTGTACGGCCCGCCGGCGGTCGTGCGTCACGCCTCGAAGGTCCCGGTCGACTTCGACCACGACGGCCGCAGCGACCTCGCCTTGATCGGCTCGACCGAATGGAAGGCCCTGCCCGTCGCGTTCGCGGGGGCCGGCGGCTTCAACGTCACGCGCGCCGCCGTGGCCACCCTGGCCAAGGTCGCCGGCCAGCACGGCGCCGACATCGTCACCGGCGACTTCGACGGCGACGGCCGCACCGACATCGCCGTCACCGGCGCCCGCGACTGGAAGTCGATCCCCGTGGCCCTGAGCCGCGGCGACGGCAACTTCGACGTCCTCACCCGCGGCCTCGGCGAATGGCCGGCGCGGGCCGCCGCCGACAATGCGCAGCTGCTCACCGGCGACTTCGACGGCGACGGCAAGACCGACCTCGCGCTCCTCGGCCCCGAATCGTGGCAGACGATCCCCGTCGCCCTGTCCGCCGGCGACGGCAGCTTCACCCTCGTCGACGAACCCAGCCCCGAATTCGCC
>NZ_JAIRAU010000029.1 GCF_020073745.1 Nannocystis pusilla | reverse complement strand
ACCGAGACCGCCGTCGCGGGCGAGACGGTGCCGGTCTCGCTCGAGCTCGTCAACGACGGCTTCGCCGCCCCCGTCAATCCCCGCCCGCTGGTCCTCGTATTCCAGGACGCCGCCGGCTTCAGCCGGGCGGTCGGCGAATTCGACCTGCGCACCCTCGTACCCGGCCAGGCCGTCACCCTGTGCGTCGACGTCAAGGTCCCCGCGAACGCCCCGCCCGGCAACTACCGGATCGGCCTCCAGCTCGCCGACCCGGCCCCCACCCTCTTCGACGACCCGCGCCAGGCGATCCGCCTCGCCAACGACACCGGCGTCGAATGGCTGGACGGCATCAACTGGTTCGACGCCACCCTCTCCGTGACGCAGTGATCCGCCCGCGCGTCAGACCGGTCGTCACGGCAGCAGCGCGCCCGACGTCAGGTCGAACGTGTACGGCATCGGCGAGTCGGCCCCGTTGAGCGTGATGTTGAACTTCCACGCCCCGATCTTCTCCTGCATGCAGGCGAACAGCTTGTCGTCCTTGAGCGTGCTGCGCTGCGGGTCGAACGTCGTCTTCTTCACCTTGCCGTCGCCGTCGACCACGATCGTCGCCTTGACCCGCCCGGTCGGTGCGTCGGCGGCCTTGCCCGTCGTGTCCTTGTAGCAGGCCACGATCTCGTCCGCGTGCGCCTCGACCGCCTTGTTGAAGTTGGCCACGTCGAGGTACGGCGACTCCTCCTCCTCGGCCGCCGGCGCGTCCGCAGGCGCCTCCGCGGCCCCCTCCGCGGCCGCGTCGGCCGTCGCCGGCGGGCTCGTCTCCGCCTCCTTCTTGCACGCAGCGCTCAGGAGCAGGGCCGAGGCGAGGGTGAATCGGAGCCGGGGCGAGGACATGCTCCGGCCACCGTATCACAGCTCGCCGCCCACACGACAGCGGCCCGCCGACGCGGCTATCCTGCAGGCCGTGCGCGCCCTGCAGGACCTCCCGTACCGCTTCTGGCCCGAGTCGCGGCTCCCAGCCGACGTCAAGGTGTGGCCGAAGATGCTCAACCTCAAGACCGCCGAGTTCGCCAAGGTCTACAACAAGAAGGTCAACCCGCGGCTGCGCGCGCTCGGCTTCACCTGCAAGGCCATGCGGGGTCGCGGGCGTCGGGGCGACCTCGTCACGCTCGCATGGTTCGCCGGCGGCAAGGCCGGAGGTTCGGGTTCGCTCGCGTTCGCGGCCCATCGCCTCGGCCTGCCGTCCTCGCTGCAGCGCGCGCTCGGCCCCGACGCGATCGACTTCCCCGACTGCTGCTTCTATCGCCTGTGCCAGCTGTTCCACGCCCCGCCGTACGGTCAGGACTTCGACCTCGGCAAGGACGTCGCCGAGGCCGAGGAGACCGCCGAGCGCCTGCTCGAGGTCATCGAGGAGCAGGCCGTGCCGTTCCTCGCCGGCGTCCCGGTCGCGCTCGCCGAGCTGGCCGCGCTGCCGCTCGACGCGTTCGATGCACACATGCCCGCCCTGGTCGCCACGCACTACATTCGCGTGTCGCACAGCCGAATGACCCCGTTCGCCGAGCTCCGCGTCGACCTCACCGTCCTGCTCGCCCGCCTCGCCAGCCTCGACGGCCGCCGCGAGCAGGCCGTCGCCTGGGCTCGCCTCGGCCGTGACATCCTCGCCACCTGCGACTGGCCCCCCTACGCGCTCCACGAGCGCAGCATCATTCTCGAGAAGCTGATCGCCGGCGACCCCGACCTCACGCTGACCGCCGCCGACCGCGCCGAGCACGAGCGACGGATCGCGCAGACGCCCGCGAAGGCCCCCTGACGCGACGCCCTCGCTCGCGTGCATCCCCGACCGCCCCGGCGCGCCGCTCGCATGGTTGCCGTTCGCGCTCGTCGGGGTCATACGAATCTCGTGGCCACCCGCGGAAAGTTCCCCCTCTACGCAATCCTGCTGGTGGGGATCGGGCTCATCCTGGCGATCTTCGGCGTCAGCTACAGCCGCGCGCGCTGGAGCGAGCGCGGGACGATCCTCGACGAGTCCCGGCCGGCCGAGCCCGGCGCTGCCGCCAAACAACAGTGAGCCGGCGGCCGCGCGCCCGGCGTCACCCGAGCCCCGGCGGCAGCTCACCTGTCCACAAAGACACCCCGCGCTCGACCAGCGCCGCCGTCAGCGCCGCCGCCTGCTCCTGCTGCCATGCGTCGCTCGCGGCCGCCGTCCAGCGGGCGTCGGCGAACTCGTGCGCCGCGCCCTCGACCCCGTGCAGCACGTCGATCCGCACCGAGCCCGCGTGCTCGGCCAGCGCGTCGGCCAGCGGCGCGATCGGCCCCGGCAGCAGCGGCTGGACCATGGCGAACGTGCGCAGCCCCGCGGCCTTGCAGGCGGCGAGCGCCGCCAGGCGGGCCGGGATGCTGGCCGCGCGCGGCTCGAAGTGCCGGCGGACCGCCTCGTCGACGGTGGGGATCGAGATCCCGGTCCACGCATTCGCGATCGCGGCCAGCACGTCGAGGTCGCGCTCGATCAGGGCCGATCGCGTCAGCACCAGCACCCCCGCCCGCACCTGCGCGTCGCGCAGCACCAGCAGCATCCGCCGCGTCAATTGCGTGCGCCGCTCGATCGCGTGGTACGGGTCGCTGACCACCGCGCAGAACTTGATCGGCGCCGGCGGCAGCGTCAAGAGCTCCGCTGAAAGCACCTCGGGCGCGTTGATCCGCGCGTCGACGTACGAGCCCCACGGCGCCGGCGCCAGGCCGAGCAGCGCCCGCGTCTCGGCCACGTGCGACTGCGCATAGCAGAACTTGCAGCCGATCAGGCACCCGACGTACGGCGTCACCGTGTAGTAGCGGCCGCCCTCGGCGCGCTCGAGCAGGCGTTCGACCGCCACCTCGCGCACGCGCGCGCCCGGCTCATCGCCTGTCTCTTCGGCCATCTCCGCGTCGCGGGCCAGGGCGGCCAGCACCGCCTCCTCGCGGCTCGCCGCGGCCCCGGCGACCGCGCGGCAGACCGTGACGCCGAGCGCCCGCCTGTCCGCAGAGACAGCCTCGTCGAAGCGGTACGACAGCGCCAGCCGGCGCGTCTGCACCGCGCTGCGGCGGCCCTCGGTCAGGCGCGCGACCTCGACGTGGACGCGCGTGCCGGCTGTCTCGAAGGTCAGGCGCGGCCCGCACTCGGTGGTGACCTCGGCGAGGCGCAGGCCCGGCGCGAGCTCGTCGCCGGGGGCCAGCCCGCCGACGAGCGCGCGCAGGTGGACCTCGAGATCGCGGGCGCCGGCCATGCTCGCCGGCCTATACCACGACCTCGCGCCCCCGACACCCGTGTCTCATCGCAGGCCCGACACCGCGCCGATCCGGCGCGGGTCGGCCGCGCCGTACTGATACCCGCTGAGCGGGTAGGTCACGATCGCCTGCACCGCCCCGATGTCGCTCGCCTCGACGAAGGTGTAGCCGCGGTCCTCGAGCGCGGCGCGCACCGAGCTGCTGAAGCCCGCCTCGATCCCGGCCTCGGCCGAGCTGCTCGCGCTGTCGAGCGCGATCCGCGGCGCCGTGATCGACGCCCGCAACGTGCGCCGGTGATCGATCAGGTTGAGCGTCACCTGCAGCAGCGCGCTGATGATGTCCGTCCCCCCGGGCGACCCGTAGGCGGCCACCAGCTCGCCGTCGAGGAAGATCATCGTCGGCGCGATGCTGGCGCGCGGCCGCTTGTGCGGCGCCAGGTCGTTCGCGCCCGGGTTGTACGGCGACGCGGAGGCCGTCGGCTCGTCGTTGAAGCTGGCCAATTGATTGTTCAGCATGAAGCCGAAGCCCGGCACCATCAGCCCCGTGCCCCACACGCGCTCGATCGTGCTCGACACGCTGACCGTGTTGCCCGCCTCGTCGATCACCGTGAAGTGGGTGGTGTCGGTGCCCTCGAACTCCGGCATGAATTCGAGCTCGGCCAGCGTCTCGGCGGTGGCCTCCGGCGGCGGCTGGTACGGCCGCGGATCGCCGGCGGGGACGCTGCTGCGCCGCTCGCCGGCGGCGATCAGCGCCGAGCGCTCGGCGACGTAGGTCCGGTCCAGCAGCCCCTCCGCCGGCACGTACGCGAACTCCGGATCGCCGAGCCACATCCGGCGATCGGCGAACGCCACGCGCAGCGCCTCGAGCATCACGCCCAGCGTGTCGGCGGCGCCGAACTTCAGGTCGCCGCTGCCGATCTCGAAGCGGTCGAGCACGCCGAGCATCTGCAGCAGCGCCACCCCGCCCGACGACGGCGGCGGCGTGGTCACGACCTCGTATCCGTGGTAGCTGCCGATCAGCGGCGAGCGCACGCGGATCGCGTAGCTCTTCAGGTCGGCGCAGGTCATGCGGCCCGTGCCGCCCGGATTGCTCGCCCGCGTGGCCGCCTGGGCCGCCACGATCGCCCGGGCGATCCCCGCCGAATGATCGCAGTCGTAGAACGCCTCGGTCCCGTGGCGCGCGATCAGCTCGAACGTCCGCGCCAGATCGGGCTGCACGAGCACGTCGCCCGCCTGGAGCCGCTTGTCGTCGGGCCGGTACAGCCGGCGCGCCTCCTCGTAGGCCGGCACGCCCGGCTCGACCTTGAGCCGCGACGAGCCTGTCTCTCGGGCCAGACGATCGCTGACCTCGAAGCCGTCGCGCGCGGCCGCGATCGCCGGCGCCAGCGTCTCGCCGAGGCTGCGCGTGCCGTAGCTCGCCAGCGCGTGGGCCACGCCCGCGAGCGCCCCCGGCACGCCGACGGTGTAGCCGCTCGACGACTTGACGTCGGGCGCGTGATCGGTGGCGAGCATCGACGGCGTCACCGCCGCGGGCGCCTGCTCGCGGAAGTCGATCACCACCGTCTCCTCGGGGCGCCAGCCGGCCAGGTGGATCATCATGAACCCGCCGCCGCCGATCCCCGACGACTGCGGCTCGACGACGTTGAGCATGAAGTGCACCGCCGCCGCCGCGTCGACGGCGTTGCCGCCGGCCGCGAGGATCGCCGCGCCGGCCTCGGCCGCCAGCGGCTCGCTCGCCGCCACCACCCCTCCGGTGAACGCCGGGCTCGGGCCGGCGATCGGCGCGCCGATGTCGTCCGGCAGGCAGCAGTCCGGCATCGGCGTCGCCGGGCCGCCCTCCGGGTGTTCGGAGGCGACGCAGCCGCTCACCGCCACCAGCCCGAATCCGAGCCGCGCGAAACAACTATGCACATAGTGTCCGAGATCACGGTTCGCCATGCATCATGTCTCTCGTAAAGACCGGAGGCGCAGTTCGGGCGCGCCGCTCCGACCCGGCCCGCGAAAATTATCACGCGTCTTCGTCGTCGCCGCCGCCGCCCGTGCGGTGGTTGGGGCCCGCCGAGGCGGGCGCCTGCCGGTTGCGGCGATTGTGTGGTCCACCCCACGGAAGATCTCCACCCGATTAGCGACAGCGTCGCCGGATCCCCCCATTCACGGGTGCCTCGCTAGACGGCGCGTCGCCGCGAATTCGCCGCGCGCGCGGCCGATCGACGGACAAGTGTTCGCCGTCTTCGCGGACAGACTATACGCATTGTCTGCGGCGCCCCGAGCCCGCCGCAGCTGCCCCCGCGCCGGCACCGTCGCCCCCGCCTCCCCATCCTCGCCGTGACGCCCGAGCCCGCGCCCGCGGCCCCCGCCGGCGAGCTGCGCACCAACTGCTTCGCCCACCGGCGCGACATGGCCTCGAACTCGACCGCGACGGCCGCCTCGACCTCCTCGACGTCCGCATGGCCCATAGGTCAGGTACTTTCAGCCCTGTCCGATCGTACCCGTGCGCCGTGGCCGACCTCCCCGGCGACGGCCTGCTCGACGTCGCCATGAGCAACACTCCCTCGCGACCTGTGTGTCCTGCGGGTCGAGGGCCGGCTCTCCGTCCACGCCCGCCTGCCGCTCGGCCCGGTGCGGGCCGCGTCACGCTCGCCGACCTCACCGGCGACGTCGGCTTCACCCACCATTCGACCGCCCCACGACCTCTGGCTCGTCGACACCCGCGGCGGCGAGTCGCTCGACCTCGTGATCCTCAACACTGGCTCGGACGGCGTCACGATCTCGTCCGGCGCCGCCTGCCAGCCGCGGGCGCCGCTCCTCGGCCAGCGGCGCGAGCACCCGCTCCGGCGCGCGAAGTGACCTGCGGCGCCCGCGGCGGCGCGGGGCTCCTCGCATGATCGGTCGGGCAGCGATCGATCGATGCATGTCGCGATTCCGCCCGACCTCGTCCGCTCCGTGGTGCTTGTGCTCACCCGCACGCCGCGGCGAGGCGTCGCCGATCGATCGAGGGAGAGGGGGTTCGGATGAAGGACGATCTCGACATCCTGGGTCTGTGCGGCGCGATGCTGAAGGACACCTTCGTGCTCGAGCGCGCCGTCGCGCGCGGCGGCTTCGGCATCGTGTACCGCGGCCGCCACCTGTCGCTGGGCAAGCAGATCGCGGTCAAGGTGTTCGCGCCGCTCGCCGCCACCGAGACCGCGATCGCCCGCGAGGCCATTCAACACTTCTTCCAGGAGATCGAGATCCTCTCGACCCTCGAGCACCCTGCGATCGTCCGCCCCTACGATTGCGGCTCGATCGCGCTGCCCGGCCGCGGCGAGGTGCCGTGGGTGGCGCTCGAGTGGCTCGAGGGCCCGACCCTGGCCGGCCTCCTGCGCCAGCAGCCGCGGCGCACCTGGTCGCCGCCCGAGGCGCTGCAGCTGCTGCGCCCCGTGCTCGAGGCGCTCGCCGAGGCGCACACGCGGGGCATCGCCCACCGCGACGTCGCCCCCAACAACATCATCGTGTGCGACGCCCCGCAGGGCCCGCGGGTCCGGCTCATCGACTTCGGCATCGCCCGGATCCGGGCCCCGTTCGAGGCCCAGGCCCAGCCGACCGACGAGCCAACCCAGTCGGGGCTCGTCGCCCATTCGCCCAGGTATCCCGCGCCCGAACAAATGTTGCGTCAGCACACCGGCACCTGGACCGACGTCCACGCGATCGGCCTCGTCCTGCATCATATGCTCACCGGCGAGCTGCCCTACCCCGATTCGGCGCACGACCCCGATCGAGGCGCCTGCGCGCTGCGACGGCCGACCCCCGGCCTCGTCGACGTCGACGTCGGCGCCTGGGAGCCGGTCCTCGCCCGCGCCGTGGCGATCTACCCCCGGGACCGCTACCTCAACGCCCGCGAGCTGCTGGACGCGCTCGAGCGCACCCTCGAGGCCGCCGTGCCCGGCCAGGACGAGTTCGGCGCGGCGCTGCCGGAGAACTGGCGCGCCGTCGACGTCGCCCCCACGCCGGTGCCGCTGCAGCTCAACACCCCCGAGCACACCGTCGTGCTCTACCCCTATGCGATCGCCGCCGACGATCTGCGGCACGGCCTCGAGATCCCGCTCGGCGCCGGACTGGCGTGCAACCTCGTGCTGCACCGCTACGCCGACGTCGCGCTCGCGCTCTCGGTCGTCGGCCAGATCGGCGAGCGCCCCGGCCTGTACTCGAGCGAGAGCGGCGTCGGCAGCCGGCTGACGCGGGTCCTGCTCGAGCCGGGCGGCGTGCGCCACGTGTGGTGCGGCCGGCGAGAGTTCGGCCTGCGCGAGGTCGTCTGCCACGCCGCCCGCGGCGACGGTCGCAGCGAGCGGCGCGCGATCGACGTCGGCCGCGTGAGCCTCAAGGTCCGCTTCGCCGCGCCGACCCGCGACTTCGTGATCCTGGAGATCGACGAGCCCGACCTGTCCCGCGCGCACCTCGCCTGCATCGGCATCACCTGAATCACGCCATGTCACGCCCCACCGACGCCCCCGCCGCTCCTGCCGCGCCGCAGCCCCAGGCCGTCGCCCCGTTGCCCGAGGCCGCGATCAGCCGCGAGACCGTCACCTCGCAATTGCGCTACGCGTTCCGCATGACCCGCAACCGCGGCGGATTGTGGGTACCCGTCGAGCTCGGCCAGGGCAAGTTCGCCCGCGTCCTGTGCGGCCAGCAGCAGATCGGCAATCAACCGGCCCGCAGCGTCGCGGTCAAGATCCTCCACAGCCACGCCAAGCTGACCGACGAGCGCCTGTTCGCCACCGAGATCGCCCACCTGCGCAAGCTGAGCGACGCCGACAACGTCAACGTCCTGCACATCCTCGACGTCCTGCAACTGCGCCCGCTCGTGCTGTGCGGGTGCGGCAAGATCTACCACCCGCGCTGCCCGGCCTGCAGCCACGAGTCGCTGACGCGCATCGAGGCCGACGCCTTGCCCGCGCTCCACTGCGTCGCCTGCGGCTACCTGTTGCCGGCCAACCGGGTCATGGACCGGGCCCAGGAGCTGTCGTCACCCGCGGCGCGGACCTGCTGCCAGGACCGCTCGGTCGAGGGCCGCGGCACGATCGTCAACTTCGTTCACCGCGACGCCATCGTCATGGAGCACCTCACCCTCGGCCTCAAGGACTTCGCGCGCGTGCGCCGGGAGGAGGTGCTCGATCAATGGCGCAAGAAGGACGGCGAGACGAAGGCGATGGTGCTGGCCGCGAGGCGCAGCCTGGCCACCCGCGTGGCCGCATGGCTGCCCCGCGAGTGGCGCCGGCGGCGATCGGCGGAGCTGGTCGAGAAGGCGCTCCTGCTCGAGAAGGTCCTGGTCGTCGTGCAATTGGTCGAGGCCGTCGCCTGGCTGCACGGCGAGAAGCGCATCATCCACAAGGACCTCGCCGCGGACAACATCATGGTCCGCCTGTCGGGCACCCGCAACGGCAAGTCGAGCTGGCGCGGCGAGCACCGGCCGGAGATGTCGATCCACGACATCCTCAATGACATTACCAGCTATCCGACCTTCCGCACCCTGCTGATCGACTTCGGCCTCGCCGACGAGGTCGTGCCGACGCGCTCGTGGTACGACGACGCCGAGGCCGCCGGACAGAACAAGAGCCCGTTCCTCTCGCCCGAGGCCAAGAACCGCCGCCAGGACGTGAGCCTCGACCAGCCGATCGCCTTCTCGCCCGAGGACCAGACCTTCGTCATCCCGCCCGAGATGCGCGGCCTGTCGCTGCCGCTGATGCCCGGCGACCGGATCAGCCATTCGCTCGACGAGGACCACGCCCACGACCTCATGATCGAGAACGTGCTCGACGGCGGCAAGATCGCCAAGTACGGCGGCGTCGCCCCCGGCGTGCAGGACTACCGCCGCTGCGTCGTCGAGCGGCCGCTGCTCGAGCCGCACGACATCTTCGCCCTCGGCGCCCTGTTCTACTTCCTGCTCTCGGAGGACGCCACGCGCCTCGACCCGCTGCACGCGCTCGTCTACACCGCGCAGGAGAAGCACCGCACCGTCGACGTCAATTCCCTCCGCGGCCTCGACCTCTACCCCGGCGTCCGCAAGGCCATCCGCTCGGCCTTCTGGCAGGACGAGATGATCGTCATCATCCTCCGCGCCATGACCCGCGGCCTGCCGGGCAGCTACGCCAGGACCCGCATTCACCGCGGCGGCGAGCCGGCGCAGCGGTTCCTGCTCGAGATCAAGCGCCTCCACCACGACATCCAGCGAGACATCGTCTCGACCTTCTGGCGCTGAGCACCTGCGCAGGGTCTCGGCGTCGACGCAAACGGGCGCGACCCGGCGGCTCTCGGCCACCGGGTCGCGCCCCGGGCAGGTCGCACGCGCGGCGCCTACCGCAACAGCCCGGCGTTCACGCCGGTCGAGGCGACGGTCGGCCGGCTGGCGCCGCGCTGCGGCCACTCGATGGCCAGCTTGATGATGCGGCGCTTCAGCGCGTGGCGGGTGATCCCGAGCAGCGCCGCGGCACCGACGATGTTGCCGGCCGACGCGAGGGCCTCGACGCACAGGCGGCGCTCGGCCTTCTCGAGGTTGAATTCGTCAAGGATGAGTTGGGCCAATGTTGAACCTCCGGAGAGAAACCCGCGGAACGCGGCGAATCATCCATCCGGCCTCGAAATCGCCGCCGCGTCAACTCACGACCGCGCGGCTCCCACGGTCCGCGGACGAGGGTCGTTCACGCGCGCCGGCCCGCCCGTTCCGGCTCGCTCAGGCACGGATGCGCGCAAATGACTCGCAGGCCCTCCCGCTCACAGGTCACGCCATTCGTCGCCTCGCCGGCGGCGGTGAAAGCCGTGATTCCGCGTGGTACCGTCGACGGGTGCCCGGGTATGGCTTCCTCCTTCGTCCCCGCTGTGGCGCCGGAGCCGTCGCGGTCTGCGGGCTCGTCGCGCTCCCCGGCTGCTTCTTCGTCCCGAACGGCAACGTCGGCGGCAGCGGCACGGACGGCGCGACGAATTCCGCGAATGAGCACAGCTCCACGATCGACTCTCCGACAGGCGGCGCAGCGCCGCAGATCCTCTGCACCGACGCGCCGTACGCCCTGCGCACCGGCTTCGTCGGAATCGACTATGCCACGAACGTCCGGGTCGAGGGCGGCGAGCCGCCTTATTCGTGGGACGTCGACGGGTTACCCCCGGGCCTGAAGCTGGAGGTCTCCGACGCCGACAGCGCCGAAGCCGTCATCTGGGGGATCCCGCAGGCCACCGGCGACTTCCCGGTCGAGCTCTCCGTGATCGACGCCGGGGGCACGCCGAGCACGAGCGCATGCGGCACCATCTCCGTCTTCGCCCCGCTGGCGCTCGATCCGGCCGCGCTCGTCAGCGCCTTCCCCGACGGCTGTATCTCCGATCCCGCGGTCGGCATCGACGATCTCCTCGCTCTCGGGATCCTGAACGGGGGTGACGGCACACAGCCGACGTGTTCCCTGATCCCCGGGCGCGGCCATGGCATGTCCAACTTCGACGGAGACTTCGAGACGCCGGACACCATCGCGCCCGGGCTCGCCGTCGACCCCGAGACCTGTCGCCTGTCGGGCACCGTCGATCCCTCCCTGCATTACGGCGTCTACGCCTGGATCACCACGGTGAGACAAACCGGCGTGGACGTCCACCTCCCCTATTGCGCGAGCCAGACGATCGAGCCGGACTACGAGATCATCCGCACCGATGCCGGCGAGGACCGCACGCTCGCCCCGGGCCTCGCGTTCCTCGGCGCGTCGGCCAACGAACTGACGTACGGCAGCGACCTGCCCGATCCGCAGGTCCGGGTCGACTATGGCATGGACTGCCCCGGATCCTGCTTCTACGCTTATATCTTCAGTTACGCCACGGTCTCGGCCTCGGCCAACGTCAGCTCCAGCCCGTCCGCGAAGTACCCGGCGATGGGTTTCGAAGGATTCACGCACGCCATCCGCATCACCGAGCCCGACACGGCGCTCCTCGACGGCTACCGCGCTCGCGCCTTCGTGGTCCCCATCACCTGGGACTACTGCATGGCCCAGAACGACTTGGACTGCGGCAACAACACGGCCGATCCGGACGAGAAGGCCGCGATCATCCGCGAGAACGGCGGCGGCGGCTACCGCTTCTCCCTGATCGTCCTGCCCGAATGATCACAGCTTGACCTCGAGGCCCACCTGCGTCTTGGGCTCGAACAAGGTCTCCCGGATGGCCGCGCGCAGACACTCGGCCAGCGCGGTCTTGTGGGTCGTCTCGACGCGCACCACCTTGCCGTCGCTCGTCGTGGCGACGTCGAACACGAGCAGCGGGCTGCCCTCGGCGTTGTGCGTTTTTCGGCAGGCGCGAGCGCGCGACTGCAGCTGGGACTTCGACTGCGACACCGGCGGCCCCGCGGGTCCGGTCGACGTCGGCGCGGGCGAGCTCGCTGGTGGCTTCGTGGCCGAAGCAGGGGGCGCCGGCTTCGGCGTCGCCTTCGCCTTCGGTTTGATCTTTTCCGGCTCCGGCGCGCTGACGGGCCGCTCCTGCCGCGTTTCCACGGGAGGTGGCGGCGCCTCGGCCGTGGGCGGCGGCGCCTCGGCCGTGGGCGGCGGCGCCTCGACCTCCTGACTCTCCGGCACCGCGACCGCGGGAGGACTCGCCGGGCCTGGGACCGCCGAATCATGGGACCGCGAATTCTCGACCGCAGGCGCCTCGGACGGCGAAAGCGGCTGCTCCGCGACGGGCGCGAGCTGGACGCCCGCAGGCTCGCGCGTGGCGATCACGACGGTCACGATTGCGAGCAGTCCCATGACCGCGGTGAGCACGATCGCGCGGCCTGGTCGCGACTGCGTCGGCGCCGGCAGCACCACCACCGGCGCCTGCTCCGGATCGGTCCGGGTCGACGGCAATGCCACCACCGAGCTCGCGGCGCGGGGGTTCGGCGTGGTCTCGGGATCTGCGACCGGGGGAGCCGGGCGGGGGGCGGTCGTGGCCTCCTCCTGCTCCTCGAGGATCGTGTCCGCCGGCGCCGCCGCGCGCTGGCCCGGCTCGTCCGCGACCGCACGCACGACCTCGGACGCGGTCGCGGTGCGGGCCGCCCCCGCTTGCGCCGGCGCAGAGGCATGAATGCTCGCCAGCACCGTGACGACCTCGTGCATCGACTGCGGTCGATCGTGAGGCTCCTTGGCCATCAGCCGCACGACCAGCGCGTCGAGCTCGGGCGGGACCGCGGGGTTGATGCTCGACGGCATCGGCACGGGGGCGAGGCAGTGCTGGGTGGCCACCTGCACCGCGTCTCCGGTGAACGGCACCCGCCCCGTCAGCAGCTTGAACAGCAGGACCCCGAACGAATAGATGTCGGAGCGGCGATCGAGCTTGAGGTTCCTGCACTGCTCCGGCGACATGTGGCTCGGCGTCCCCAGCGCGATGCCGGTCCGCGTCAGATCGGAGTTCGCCTCGGGCCGGACGATGCCGAAGTCGAGCAACTTGACCACGCTCTCGCCGTCGGGGCGGCGGGCGAGGAAGGCGTTCGACGCCTTCAGGTCGCGGTGAATGAGCCCCCCGTCATGGACCGCCGCGACGGCCCGCGCCAGCTGCACGGCCCAGGCACACGCGTCCTTGATGCTGTAGGGCCGTTCGGCGCGTGCACCGATCCGCGCGTCGAGGTCCTCGCCGCTCAACAGCTCCATCGTGAAGAACACCACCCCGGACGGCTCCTCGCCGAACGAGTGGATATTGACGATGTTCGGGTGTTCGAACTGCGCGATCGTCTGCGCCTCGCGCAAGAACCGATCGACGAACACGCGGTCCGTCGCCAGCTCCGGCAGCAGGACCTTCAGCGCGTAGCGCCGCTTGAGCCGCTTGTCCTCGGCCAGGTAAACGGTCCCCATGCCGCCGCGACCGAGCGCCGCCAGGACCTCGTAGCGCCGCTCGAGCACCGCCCCGATCAGTGGATCCTTGGCAGAATCGAGCACGGGAACATCCACCTTTTACACCCTCCGCCCATGGCACAGCAACGCGACCTCGCACCGCTCCTCCTCCGCCGCACCGAAGCACTGAACGAAGGATCAGCGAGAACATGATGCCGGTGATGGCTTCGGAGCACCGACCGTATGATAGGCTGTTCCGATGGTAGAGCGTCGGCATCGGGCTCTCGTCGCAGTTTTTACGAGTATCGTGTGGGCCTTCCCCCACCGCGCCGTCGCGCAGGACCCCGCCGAGACGAACGCCCCCGTCAGCTTCGACGCCGGCCTCGCGGATGGTCAGGCGCATTACGAGCGCGGCGACTTCATGGCCGCCGCCCGCATCTGGGCCGCGGCGGCCGGGCTCCTGCCCGAAGCGCCCGAGCATCAGGCCAATCGCAAGGCGCTGTTTCGCTACATCGCCGGCGCCTACCAGCAGGCGTTCGCGCTGGACGCCAGCGAGGCGATCGCCCGCGAGGCGTACGCGACGCTGCACGAATACGCGGAGGGCTTCGTCCGCGTCTATCCCACCGAGACCGTCCCCGCGGACATCGCCACCGCCCGGGATCGCTTTCTCGCCGCACTGCCGGCCCCCGAGAGCCCGAAACCGGAGGGCCCGGTCGCCGCCGGGGACGACAAAGGAACCGCGGCGCCGCCCCCCTCGCGGGATCGCGCATTGCGTGGCCTGACGATCGGCGGCGGCGTGGCAACCGGCGCGGGCGCGGTCATGCTGATCACCTTCATCGCCGGGCTCGCGCGCACGAAATCGTTCCAGGCCGACTTCGACTCCGATTCGCGGCAATGCGATCCCGACAACCCCGTCGGCGAGTGCCGCGACATCTGGGACGACGGCAAGCGGGCCGAGGCGGTCGCACGCGCCGGCCTCATCACCGCCCCGCTGCTGCTCGGCGCGGGCATCGCCATGTTGGTACTGGCCAAACGGCGTCAATCGTCGCACCAGGCCTTCGCCCCGGTGGTGGGGCCGCGCATGACGGGACTGGTGTGGAAGCTGCGCTTCTGAAGCCGAGGAGAAGCCATGTTCACGCGCATCGGTCGCCGTTGTTGCCTCGCCGGCGTGGTCCTCGGCTCGGGTTGCTTCTTCGTTCCGGATGGGAACCCGCCCGACGCGACGGGCTCGCCTGCGGGCAGCACCGCGACCAGCATCGACGCGCCGACGACAGGCGGCGTCACGGACGTCGCACCCGCCCTCGGCGTCGATTGTGGGACGCCTCTCGAGGGAGCCCGCGACGCGGCGTTTCATCATCAGCCGACCGCCTCCGGCGGGGTGCCCCCATATACGTGGATCGCCGCCGGCCTTCCGCCCGGGCTGGAGATCGACCCCGCGCTCGGGCTGATCGAAGGTGTGCCCACGACCGTCGGGACCTACGACATCGAGCTCTCGCTCGCGGATGCCGCCGGCGGCCAGGCCATGACCACGTGTCCGCCGCTCGTCGTGAATCCGGCGCTGACGGTCGACCGCTACGCGTTCGAGGCGGACGGGCCCTGCATCGTCGGCGGGACAAGATCGATCCTCGATTATCTCGATCATGGCGACGGCTCGCCGATCACCTGCTCGGTCCCGGGATCGAGCGGAGACGGCAAGCTCCCCGCAGGCCTCGACGTCGACCCCGAGACGTGCACGATCGTCGGGGAGCTGACCGAGACACGCTACGGCACCTGGGCCTGGATGGTGGCCGCCGAACAGTCCGGCGCGCGGGTGTATGCCCCGTATTGCGCGTTCCAGCCGCTCCAGGCGCTCACGGCGTACTCGATCTTCGTCAGTCACGGCGGCGCGGCCGACAACAACGTCCTCGTCCCGCTGGTCGTGAAGGTCGACAAGGACCAGCCCCTGTTGCTCGGCGGTGAGGCGGCGCCGCAATTCGCGGTCAACAACGTCGTGTGCGGAGACTCGTGCTTCTTCGGCTTCCTCTACCGCGTGACGCAGTCGCCGTTCGGCTCGGGGCCGTGCACGACCGACGACGACGGCTGCTTCGGGCTCTGTCCCCTCGTCGCGGCGCCCGACGAGCCTGACGGCGACAAATCGGTGAACTGCCAGCTCCTCCCGACCATGGGTTCGCCCAAGACCGGCTTCGCCCACGAGCTCTGGGCCAAGGGCGACCCGGTACCGCCAGAATTCCAGTCACGACCCTTCATCCTCCAGTGGGGCGTCGACTACTGTCTTTCCGACGCCGCGCCGGACTGCCAGGGAAAGGACGCGATCCTCGCCAACGGCGACGAGTCCAACCTCGAGTTCCCGGTCATATTCTATCCATTGTGAGCACTCTACTCGCGGTGCACACACGCTCGACCGCGCTGCGATCCGACATTGCCGGGTGAAGTCGAGGCGCGCGAAGGCAGCGGCGACCTGGTCGCCTTCGCGGCCATCGGCGCCGGCGCGCACGTCGGGGCCCAGCTCGTGCGGCTGTGAGCATTCCGCAGCACCCGACCGATGAAACACCGCCGCGCGGCGCGCCGATGCCCGTGGCGGACCCGTCGCGCCGCGTGCCATGCGCTGCCGCAAAAGGAGGTACGCCCGAATCCCCAGTGGGGGGTCCCCCGGGACAGGTTCGTCGGCCGCGAACCCGGCGTCTGGATCCGCTCATTCCATGAGACTCCTCGCTGTCCGGGTCCTGCTGCCCCCCCTTTCGTGACCGGCGATGTTTGACTATGCTCGCAGCATATGATCGTAGCTTCGCCCTCCGTCACGCTGGCCGATTCGCAGCTCGCCCCGCTGCTGTACCTGGCCACTCGGGCCCCGAGCGCCGGGAACATGCAGCCGTGGCGATTCCGCTGGGGCGGGACCGAACTCGAGATCGCCGGCTTCGGCGGCGGCGAGATATCGGCCCTCGATCACGAGGGACGGGCCAGCGCCCTGACGCTCGGCGGACTGCTGGAATACCTGGCGATCGCCGCGACGACCGTGAATTTCGCGGCCGTCATCGCGCTCGAGGCAGAGCCGGCGAAGGCCGGGCGCTGGGCGACGATCCGCTTCCAGGCCCGCGCGGGCGCCCCGGACCCGCTCGCCGCGGCGCTCATGGGCAGATGCACCGATCGGCGCGACTATCGCGGCGGCGCCGTGACCGACCCGGTTTTCGCCGCGATCGTGGACGATTGTGAGCAGTACCCGGAATGCCGCCTGCACCTGCGAGACCGCAGCGAATACACCGACGAACTGCTGGCCTACGTCGCCGCCAGCGAGCGCTTCTTCTGGACGTGCAAGCCGGTGCAGCAGCAAGTGATGAAGGTCGTGCGCTGGTCGGCGGAGGAGGCGGCGGCGACCCGCGACGGCGTGCTGTGGAAGGCGCTCGGGCTCGGCAGCAGCGCGGCGCACGTGCTCAAGCGGTCGAGGCGTTGGCCGGTGCAGCTGCTGCTCAATCGCCTGGGGTTCCTCGACGCCGTCGATCGCTTGACGTACACCGCGCTGCGCAGCGCCGCCGGCGTCGGTCTCATCACCGTGCGCCGGCCCGCGCGCGAGGCCTTCGTCGCCGCCGCGAGGCTGCACACGCGCGCGTGGCTGCGCCTGCACGCCGCAGGATACGCCCTGCAGCCGTTCACGGGCGCATCGCTGTACGCGGCCGACGCCGAGACCGGCCGGCTCCCGCGCGAATGGCCCGCGCACCAGCGGCGGGTGTTCGCGCCGGGGATGGCCGTCCTGCGCCGCGCGTTCGATCTCCCGCCCGACGAGACTCCCGTGTGGCTGTTCCGCGCCGGCCGCAGCCCCGGCCCGCTCGACCGCGCGCTGGTGACCCACCGCTACGACATCGACCACGTGCTGCGCCACGACCGACGCTCGGTCAATGCGTGACGAACCGATCGCTGTCGCGCAGACAAGCCTGCAGCGCGTCCTGCAGGTTGCGGTGGGTGATGAACGGCGAGATGTCGACGCCGAGGCTGGTCATCGTCTGGGCGACCGAAGGATTGAGCCCAGACAGCCGCACCTGTCCGCCCAGCAGACCGACGGCGCGGATGATGCGGTACAGCTGCTCGCCCGTGGTGGTGTCGACCGATTCGACGCCGGTCAGGTCCAGGATCGCGTAGCGGACGCGCAGGCGCACGACCTCGGCGAGCAGGCGGTCCATGATCTCGGCGGCGCGCTCCGAGTTGACCGCGCCGACCAGCGGCAGCGTGATGATGTTGTCCCACAGCTGAATGATCGGGGTCGACAGGGCCCGGATCGCCTTCTGCTGTCTGGTGATCAGCTCGAGCTGACTGCGCGCGGTCTCTTCCGCGGTCTTGAGGACGGTGATGTCGCGGACGACCCCGATCGCACGGATCTTGCCCTTGTGGTCGGCATCGGGCATCGAGTCGCCGAACACCTGCCACCAGCGAACTTCGCCCAGCCGGTTGTACACACGGTATTCGGCGAACATCCGCTTTCCAGTCATCAGATGGTCGGCGATCGACTTCGACGATAGGCCCAGGTCGTCCGGGTGGATGGCATCCCACCAGCTGCCGGCGATCGGCGCGAAGTCCCGCTCGTCGTAGCCCAGGAGCTCGGGGAAGCGACTCGAGTAATGCACCGGGATATTGCGGTGGAAGGCCTGCTCGGGATCGATGGCAGGATACTCCCAGATCCCGTCCCCGGAGACCGACACCGCCATCGCATATCGCTCGAAAAGGCGTCGCGTATCCGCCTCATCACTCGTCATCATCGCCTCGCCCTCCGCGCCTCACCCTATCAGCCCCGGGCATCCGCGCAAAGCGCCAACGCGCGACGCTGCATTGTTCGGAACACCGTCCCCGCCGCGGAAGCCCCCGGGCGATCTCGCCCGGCGCCGTGGCGCCCCCACCCCCCTGTGCAGCTTCGAGCGAGGCGCCGGCATTTCCCGGTTTCACCGACGGTTCATCCGACCGACACCTACACTCGTCGGGCTCCGACATACGCGCTATCGCCGTCGCCGTGTGAGTCTCCATCGTTCCGCTTTTCCGCGCGCCCCCTTCCGTCTGTCGAATGGCCGTGGCATAGACAGATCATTGATGGCTGCGCCGCGGGGTGTAGCCATTTCGTGTGGGCGCCGTCGAGGACGGGGGGGTGCGCATGATCGACACCGAAGCGTGGGTGCTCTACGAGCGCTCTGGTCACATTCAATCCGCGCTGGACTCCGATGAATTTCGCCTCGAGAAATTCTCGTTCCCCGGCCCGGAGAGCGACGAATTGCTGGTCGAGCCGCTGTTCGGCAGCTGGGAGGGCAACATGACCCATTCCCTACAGCGGCGCCCGATCGACATTTGCAGCCAGCGCCGCGAGCGACGCGTCGTCATCGGCAACGGCAGCGTCCTGCGGGTCCTGCGGGCCGGTAGCGATGTTCGTGGAATCCACGAGGGCGACGTCGGGATTCTCTATGGCGGTCATGTGCAGGACGAATTCGGCTACACCGTCCTGGTGCAGGGCTACGACGCCCCCGGCACTGTCGGTGTCCTCGCCAAGCGCACCAAGGTCGCCGCGCGCAACTTCCTCCCGCTGCCGCCCGCCTCGAACTATCGCCTCGAGCAGTGGGCGGCGTTCTCGGTGCGGTATTTGACGGCATGGTCGAATTATCGCGTGGCCATCGGCGCGTACCGCCTGCAGGTCGACGCGCACGAGGACCCCGCGCCCTACGTGCTGGGCTGGGGCGGAGGATCGACGCTCGCCGCCCTCGACCTCGCCCGGCGCGCCGGCTGCCGCACCGCGATGGTGACGGGCAGCTCCGAACGCTTGGCCGAGCTCGCCAGGCTCGGGATCGTGGGGATCGACCGCAGGCGCTTCTCGGACATCGAGTTCGACGAGGCACGATATGGGCGGGACCCCGATTACCGGGCGGCATATCGCCAGTCGGAGCGCGCGTTCCTCGACATCGTGGGCGATTGGACGCACGGGCGGAACGCCGCGATCGTCTTCGATTACATCGGCGCGCCGGTGTTCCGCGCCAGCGTCAAGGCGCTGGCCCGCCAGGGCGTGCTGGCGACGGCCGGCTGGCTGATGGGTATGCAGATGACGGTCAACCGCGCGATCGAGTGCATCGGCCGCCACGTCCACGTGCATTCACATTACATCCGCCACGGGGATTCGCCTGCGGCGATGGACTACGCCGCGCGTGAGGGCTGGATGCCGCAGGTCTCGGAGATCTATTCCTGGGAAGAGATCGGTCGCCTCGCCCGCGACGCGACCGCCGGCCGCCTGCGCTCCTACTTCCCCGTGTACGGGGTCAATCCAATCTGAGCGAGGCGCGGTGGCGCCCGGCGCGTGGCCTCGAGGCCACGACGATCGCCGACGAGGAGTACCAACATGAAATCGGGACAGCCCCTGGACGACCTCCGGGAGTCTCATGAGTCCGTCGCGTTCTGGCTCGGCGCGCTGGCCGGCGCGCCGCCTCGGCTGGACCTCCCCGGAGAATTTGCACACTCCGCCGACGACGCCGCGACGGCGCTCGATCATTCGCTCGGCGCCGAGGACTCGGCCGCGGTGCGCGCGCTGGCGGCGAGCCTCGACGTCCCGCCGGCGGCGATCGTGCTCGCCAGTCTGTGGGTCGTGCTGGCCCGGCACACCGGGCAATCCGACATCGTCGTCCTCGCGCGCTGCCACGGTGGAAGACCACCGGCGCCGGCGCGCGGGCACATCGAGCCGGACGTCGCCTTCACCGCCGTGGTCCGCGCGGCCCAGGGCATGATCCGCAGCGGCGCGACCCACCCGACCGGCGCCGACGACATCATCGCCGCCGCCGCCGCCGGAGGTCAGGATCTGGCGTTTCCGATCGCATTCTGGGTGATCGGGGGCGACGACGACGCGCCGCGGCCGGGGACAGGCGAGGCGCGGCGCGTCGATCTCGTGTTCAGCGCCAATGTGAGCACCGCGAAGATGTCGCTCCGCGCCTCGTGGCGGCCCGGGAGCCACGACGCCGCCGCGCTCGCCGGCGTGCTCGCCCGCTGGCACGTGCTGCTGCGCGCGGCCGCGGCCACACCCGGGGCGCCCGCCACCGCGCTGCCGCTGTTGTCGGCGAGCGAGCGGCGCCGCGTCGTCGCGGAAGGCAACGATACGACGATCGACCTGGCGAATGACGTCTGTGTGCACACGCTGGTCGAGGCCCAGGTCGCGCGCAGCCCCGATCGCGTCGCCGTGGTCGCCGACGACGGCCAGTGGACCTACGCCGAGCTGGATCGCCGCGCCGACGCGGTCGCCGGCGCGCTGCGGCGGCGAGGAGCCGGCCCCGGCGCGCTCGTCGCCATCTGCGCCGACCGTTCGCTCGAGCTGGTCGCCGGGCTCCTCGGGATCCTCAAGGCCGGGGCCGCGTATGTGCCGCTCGATCCGCAGCACCCGCGGGAGCGGCTCGCGCGGATGCTCGCGGACTGCGGCGCCCGGGTGCTGCTGGCGCAGCGGCAGCACCTGGCGGCGTTGCCGGGCGAAGCGGTCCTCGTCCTCGACGAATGTGTGCACTCTGCCGACCTGGCTCCGGAGACAGGCCCCGTTCGCGTCTCGCCCGACGATCTGATCTACGTCCTGTACACCTCGGGCTCGACCGGTCGGCCCAAGGGAGTGATGAACGTCCACCGCGGTGTCGTCAATCGCCTGCTGGCGATGCAGCGGGAGATCCCGCTGGCCACGGGCGAGCCGGTGCTGCAGAAGACCCCGTACGGCTTCGACGTCTCGGTCAACGAGTTCTTCTGGCCGCTCGTGACCGGCGCGACGCTGGTGATGGCGCGACCGGGCGGTCACCGCGATCCGGCGTACCTGGTCGAGGCGATCCACCGGCACGCGATCACGACGATTCACTTCGTGCCGCCGATGCTGGCGGCCTTCCTCGAGCAGGTCGATCTGTCGCCGTGCCGCTCGCTGCGGCGGGTGCTGTGCAGCGGCGAGGCGCTGCCCCCCGCGGTCGCGCGCGCCTGCCACGCCCGCCTCGGCGTCGAGCTCTACAACTTCTACGGCCCGACCGAGGCGGCGATCGAGGTCACCTCGCACCGCTGCGAGCCCGGCGAGGACGCGCGGACCGTCCCGCTCGGCGCGCCGCTCCCCAATTGCACGATCTACCTGCTCGACCGCCACGGCGAGCCGGTCCCGCCCGGCGCCCCGGGCGAGCTGTACATCGGCGGCGTGCAGGTCAGCCGCGGCTACTGGGGCCGCCCCGAGCTGACGGCCGAGTGCTTCGTGCCCGACCCATTCACCACAGTCCCCGGCCAGCGGCTGTACCGCACCGGCGACCTGGCGCGCCGGCGCGCCGACGGTTTGATCGAGTTCCTGGGCCGCATCGATCACCAGGTCAAGATCCGCGGGTTCCGCGTCGAGCCGGGGGAGATCGAGGCCGCGCTCCGCGAGCAAGAGGGGGTGCGCGCCGCGGTCGTCGTCGTGGCCGAGCACGCAGGCGACCGCCGCCTCGTCGCGTACGTCGTCCTCGCCGATTCACCGCGGTCGACCGACGACCGCGTGGCGTCGCTGCGCGCCGACCTGGCGGATCGGCTGCCGGCATACATGGTCCCGGCGGCGATCGTCCCGCTGGCCGCGATCCCGGTCAACGCGAACGGCAAGATCGACCGCAAGGCCCTGCCCGCCCCCGACGAGCGCCAGTTCGCGCGTTCGTCCAGCGGCGTCGCGCCCCGGACGCCGCTCGAGGCCCGCATCGCCGCGATCTGGGCCGACGTCCTCGGCCTGCGCGAATGTGGGGTAACCGACGATTTCCTCGACCTCGGCGGTCACTCCCTGCACGCCGCGCAGATCCTCACGCGCCTGCGCCGGGCGCTCGGCGGCGAGGTCTCGCTCGCCGATTTCTTCGCCCGCCCCACGATCGCCGGGCTCGCCGCGCAGCTCGAGCACCGCGGCAACGACGGCGAGACCGACGCGCTCCGCCGCGCACCCGGCGAGCCGCCGGTGGTGCTCTCGTTCGCGGAGGAGCGGCTGTACTTCCTCCACCAGCTCGCGCCCGACAGCGCTGCCTATCATTGCCCGCTGGCGTTTCGCGTCACCGGCGATTTTAATGAAAATCACCTCGAGGCCGCCCTGCGAGCGCTGGCGCAGCGCCACGAGATCCTGCGCACGCGATTCATCAGCGTCGCCGGCGTGCCGCAGCGCGTGATCGATCCCGCGCCCCGCCTCGCGCTCGAACGCCTCGACCTCGGCGACGCGCCGCCGGAGGACCGCGAGTCTGCCCTGCAGCGCGCGCTGGAGGCCGCTGCGGCCCGTCCCTTCGACCTGGCAGCCGGGTCGCCCGTCCGCACCGGCGTGGTCCGCCTGGGACCGCGCGATCGGGTCCTGTGGCTCGTGCTGCACCACATCGCCACCGACGCCTGGACCGAGGCGTTGCTGCTGCGCGAGCTCGGCCAGGCGTACGTCGCCGCACGGGCTGGCGTCGTCGCGCCCACCGCACCACCCGCCCTGTCGTACGCCGATTACGCCGCCTGGCAGCGCAGTTCGTGGTCCACTGATTCACGCGCGGCTGCGCTGGAGCGCTGGCGGACCCGCCTGGCGGGCGCGCCCGCCCTGCTCGCATTGCCGGCGGACCGGCCGCGGACGGACGCGCCGGCCCTGCGCGGCGACCGGCTGCGATTCACCGTATCCCCCGCGGAGCTGGCCCCCCTGCGCCGCCTGGCGCGCTCGGCCGGCGCGACCCTGGCGATGGGGCTGCTGGCGATCTTCGCCGCCGTCCTGCGGCGATTCTCGGACCAGGACGACCTCGTCGTGGGCCTGACCTCCGCCGCGCGCACGCGGCTCGAATTGGAGGACATCGCCGGCTTCTTCGTCGACACCCTGCCGATCCGCCTCGAGCTCGCCGACGATCCCGCACTGCCGACATTGCTCGCGCGCGTGCGCGACGCGGTGCTCGCCGCGCATCAGGACGAGGCGGTCCCCTTCGAGCAGATCGTCCGGGCCATCGGAGCGCCGCGCGACGCCGGCGGTTCGCCGCTGGTGCAGGTCGCGTTCGCGCCGCAGCCGGGCGGCGAGCCGGGCCTGCAATTGCCCGACTGCGAGGCGAGGCCGCTCGACCTGCACGCCGGCGGCGCGATCTTCGACCTCACCCTGCTCACGCGCGAGACCGCGGACGGCGGCCTCGACGCGGCCTTCGAGTACGCGAGCGACCTGTTCGACCGCTGGCGGATCGCCGCGCTCGCGCGCGCCTTCGCGGCCGTGGTGGCCGCCGTCGACGCGCCGCCGACCAGCCTCACCACATTGCCCTTGATGTCGCCCGCCGAGCAATCGCAGCAGTTTGCCGGCGCGTGCGGGCCGGTCCGCGACGTCGCGCTCGACGGCGGAGTGCACGCGTTCGTCGAGGCGCAGGTCGATCGCACCCCGCAGGCCGCCGCGCTCGTCGCCGACGACGAGGTCCTCTCGTATGAAGAGCTCGAGCGGCGGGCCAATCGCCTGGCGCAGCACCTGCGCGCGCTCGGGGTCGGCGCCGGCAGCCTCGTCGGCGTGGTCGCCGCCCGCACGCCGACCACCTTCGTCGCGGTGCTGGCGATCCTCAAGGCCGGCGGCGCCTACGTGCCGCTCGATCCGTCGTATCCGGCGCAGCGGCTCGCCTACATCGTCGAGGACGCGGCGCTGCGGTGGATCGTCGCCGACCCGGCCGCGGCCGCCGACCTGCCGCCGCACGCGGCGCTCCTCGTCGCGCCGGAATCATCACACCACGCCTCCCCCGAGCGCCCGGGCATCACCCTCGGCGCCGACGACCTCGCCTACGTGCTCTACACCTCCGGCTCGACCGGCCGGCCCAAGGGCGTGGCGATGGGTCACGGCGCCCTGCGCAACCTCGTGCAGTGGCACCTCGACGATCCGCGGCTCGGGCGGCCGGCGCGGACGCTGCAGTTCGCCTCGCTCAACTTCGACGTCTCGGCCCAGGAGTTTTTGACGACCTGGGCCGCGGGCGGGACCCTGGTGCTCGTGTCCGAGGAGACGCGGCGCGACGCGCCGGCGCTGTGGCACCTCATCGAGCGCCAGGCGATCGCGCGCCTGTTCGTGCCGTTCGTGTTCCTGCAGCATTTGGCCGAGGCCGCCGCGACGCTCGCGCGCGTGCCCACCACGCTGGTCGACGTCGTGACCGCGGGCGAGCAGCTCAAGATCTCGCCGGCGATCCGCGACTGCTTCGCGCGGCTGCCCGCGTGCGCGCTGCACAATCACTACGGACCGACCGAGGCGCACGTGGTCACCGCGCACGTGCTGACCGGGCCTGCCGCGGCCTGGCCGAACCTGCCGCCGATCGGGCGCGCGATCGCCAACACGCGGATCTACGTGCTCGACCCCCGCCAGCGCCCCGTGCCGCCGGGCGTGACCGGCGAGCTGTACATCGCCGGCGTCGCGCTGGCCCGCGGCTACCTCGGGAGGCCGGAGCTCACCGACGAGCGCTTCGTCGCCGATCCGTGGGCGCCGGGCGCGCGGATGTACCGCACCGGCGACCTCGCGCGGCGCGCCGATGATGGCACCCTCGAGTACGTCGGCCGCGCCGACGCGCAGGTCAAGCTGCGCGGCGTCCGGGTCGAGCTCGGCGAGATCGAGGCGGTGCTCGCCGAGGACCCCGCGATCGCGAGCGCCGCCGCGATCGTGCGCGAAGATGTCCCCGGGGACAGGCGCCTCGTCGCCTACGTCACCGCCCGCGGGGCCGCGCCGCTCGACATCGCCGCGCTGCGGACGCGCCTGCGCGCGCGCCTGCCCGAGGTGATGCTCCCGGCCGCCTTCGTCGAGCTGCCGGGCCTGCCGCTGCTGCCGAGCGGCAAGCTCGATCGCCGGGCCCTGCCGCCTGCCCGCGAACGAGCCGTGAACGCCGACCGCGACTCGTCGCCGCGCACCGCGCTCGAGCAGACGATCGCCAGCATCTGGCGCGAGGTGCTGCGCGTCGATCACGTCGGCCTCGACGATCGCTTCTTCGACCTCGGCGGCCACTCGCTGCTGCTCGCCCAGGTGCGCGCCGGCCTCGCGCGCGCGCTCGGGCGCGAGCTCGGCATCGTCGACCTGTTCCGCCACCCGACCGTCCGCAGCCTCGCCGCGCACCTCGACGGCCGGCGCGACGACCCTGCGCCGCACGCTCCCGCTCCGCGCCCCCACACACCGACCGACGCGAGCGCGCGGGCGATCGCCATCGTCGGCATGGCCGGGCGGTTCCCCAGCGCCGCCAGCGTCGACGCGCTGTGGGAGGCCATCGCGGCCGGCCGCGAGCTGGTGTCGTTCTTCACGCGCGAGCAGCTCGCGGCCGCCGGCGTCGACCCGGCGCTCGTGCAGTCCCCGCGGTTCGTCCCGGCGATCGGCGTCATGCCCGACGCGATGTGCTTCGACGCCGCCTTCTTCGGCTACTCGCCGCGCGAGGCCCGGCTCATCGATCCGCAGCAGCGCGTCCTGCTCGAGGTCGCCTGGGCCGCGCTCGAGCACGCCGGTCATCCGCCGCGCGGCATCGACGAGCCTGTCGGCGTGTTCGCCGGCTGCGACGTGCCGCGCTACTGGCTCGAGCGGATCGGCGACGCCGGCGGTCCGCTGAGCCTCGAGGAGTACGAGGCCGGCTTCGGCAACATGAGCGACACCCTGGCCACCCGCGTCGCCTACGAGCTCGGCCTGCGCGGTCCGGCCTTCACCGTGCAGACCGCCTGCTCGACCTCATTGGTGGCAGTGCACCTCGCGTGTCAGAGCATCCTCGCGGGCGAATGCTCGGTCGCCCTCGCCGGCGGCGCGGTGGTGCTGCCGCCGGACCGGCTCGGGCACGTGTCGGAGGGCGGCGCGGTGGTGTCGCAGGACGGCCGCTGCCGGCCCTTCGACGCCGACGCGCAGGGCATCGTCGCCGGCAGCGGGGTCGCCGTGGTGGTGCTGAAGCGGCTCGCCGACGCGCTGGCCGACGGTGACACGATCCACGCGGTGATCCGGGCGACGGCGATCAACAACGACGGCGCGCGCAAGGTCGGCCTGACCGCGCCGAGCGTCCCGGGGCAATGCGAGGTGATCGAGCGGGCGCTCGCGCTCGCCGGCGTCGACCCGGGGGCGATCGGCCTGGTCGAGGCGCACGGCACCGCGACGCGGCTCGGCGACCCGATCGAGGTCGCGGCCCTGACCCAGGCCTGGCGCCGCACCACCGCCCGGTCGGGCTACTGCGCGCTCGGCTCGATCAAGGGCAACATCGGTCACCTCGGGGCCACCGCTGGCGTCACCGGCCTGATCAAGGCCGCGCTGGCGCTCGCGCGCGAGGCCATCCCGCCGACCCTGCACTTCCGCGCCGCCAACCCCGAGCTCGCGCTCGCCGACAGCCCGTTCTTCGTCGACCCCGAGCTGCGGCCATGGCCGAGAGGACATGTGCCGCGATTCGCCGCCGTGAGCTCGTTCGGGGTCGGCGGCACCAACGCCCACGCGATCCTCGAGGAGGCCCCGGCGCTCCCGCCCTCGGGCCCGTCGCGGCCGGTGCAGCTGCTCGTGCTGTCGGCGCGGTCGCCCGGCTCGCTGGCGAATGGCGCCGCGCGCTTGAGCGACGCCCTCGACCGCCCCGACGCGCCGCCGCTGGCCGACGTCGCCCACACGCTCGCCCGCGGCCGGACCGCCCTGCCGCGGCGAATGGCGGTGATCGCCCGCGACGTCGCCGGGGCCGTCCATGCGCTGCGCGCCGCCGATCGGACCCTCGTGGTCGAGGGCGTCGCCGGCGAGCGTCCGCCGCGGGTCGCCTTCCTGTTCCCCGGCGGCGGCACGCAGGAGGTCGGCATGGGCCGCGAGTCGTACGAGCACGATCCGCAGTACCGCGCCGAATTCGACGCCGCCGCCGCGCGCTTCGCCGGCGAGCTCGAATTCGACGTCCGCGCCCTGCTGTACGCCGGCGACCCCGAGGCGGCCGCCCGCGAGCTGCGCCGGCCGACCCGCTTCTTGCCGGCGATCTTCTGCTGCGAATACGCGCTGGCCCGACGAATGATGGCACTCGGCGTCGTGCCGGCGGCGCTGACCGGCCACAGCCTCGGCGAGTACACCGCGGCCGCGATCGCCGGCGTCCTCTCGCTCGACGACGCCGTCCGCCTGCTGGCCACGCGCGCGCGCCTTCACGAATCATTGGACGTCGAGGCCGCGCTGCTGGCCGTCGCCCTGCCCGCGGACGAGCTCGCGCCCCGGCTCGGCGACGGCCTCGACCTCGCCGTCGTCAACGCCGCGGACAGCTGCGTGGTCGCGGGCCGCGTCGACGCGATCGCCCGCATGGAGGCCGAGCTCGCCCGCGACGGCGTCGAATACAAGCGGCTGCCGGTGGCCGGCGCCTCGCACTGCGCATTGGTCGAGCCGCTGCTGCCACAGCTCGTCGCCTGCGCGCAGCAATTGCAACTCTCGGCCCCGGCGATCCCCCTCGTCTCCAACGTCACCGGCGACTGGCTCGGCGCCGACGAGGCCCGCGACCCGCTGCACTGGGCGCGCCACCTGCGAGGCACCGTGCGCTTCGCCGCCGGCCTCGACCGGCTGCTCGCCGATCCCGAGCTCGTCCTCGTCGAGGTCGGCCCCGGGCGCACGCTCGCCGGCCTCGCGCGGCGCCATCCCGCCGCGCGCGGCCGCCTCATCCTGACCACGATGGCGACCCGCGGCGGTCGCCGCACCGACCTCGAAGAGTTCACCCACGCGCTCGCGCAGCTGTGGTGCCGCGGTACCGACATTCGCTGGCGCGAGCTGTTCGCCGGCGAGCAGCGGCGCCGCGTTCCGCTGCCGACCTACGCCTTCGAGCGCGTCCACCACGAGCTGCCCCGTCGCGGCGCCGCGGCGCTCGCAGCACCGGCGTCGCCGCTCGCATCGCCGGCCGTCGAGTCGCGCGCGCCGTCCTCCGCCGACCCCGTCGCGCGGACGATCGCCGACGTGTTCGCCGACGTGCTCGGCGTCCCGCCGCCGGCCGCGGACGACAACTTCTTCGACCTCGGCGGCTCGTCGTTCCTGGCCCTGCGTGTGCGCGTGCGCCTCGAGGAGCTGCTGGCCGTCAAGCTGCCGGTGCACGCGTTCGTCGAGCACCCCACGCCGGCCGGCCTCGCCGCGGCCGTGCGCGCGCGCCTGCCCGCGAGCGAGCCGACCGACGCGACCCCGCCCGCGCCCGCCAGCCTCGCCGTCACCTTGCGCCCGGGTCCGGGCCGGCGGCTCTTCCTGGTCCAGCCGATCGGCGGCACCGTCTTCACCTACCTGCCACTGGCGCAGCGGCTCCCGCCCGCGCTGCACGTGACCGGCCTGCGCGCCTCGGGCATGGAGCCCGGCGAGCCCGTGTACGCGCGCATGGACGAGCTCGTGGCCCGCTACCTCGCCGAGGTGCGCGCCGTCCAGGCCAGCGGCCCGTACCTGCTCGGCGGCCACTCGGCGGGCGGCGTCATCGCCTTCGAGATGGCGCGGCAGCTGCTCGCCGAGGGCGAGCGCGTCGACCTCGTCGCGCTGCTCGACACCTCCGCCCTCGACCTCGCGCGCCGCCTCGTCATCGCCGGCGACGACGACCTGTTCCGGATCGCCGAGCAGATGCGCGCCGACTCGTCCCGCGCCTACGAACAGTTCGCCGCGACCCTGCGCGGCGATCCGGCCTTCCGCGCGCTCGTCCGCGCCACCTGGCAGGCCCTCGCCGGCTGCGAGCCGGCCCCGCTGCCGGTCGACGCGCTGTACGTCAAGGCCCGCGTCCAGGCCGACCCCGACGATCGCCACGCCGACCGCGCGTGGATGGACCTGGTCGACGGCGCGTTCACCCGCGCCGGCGTCGACGCCGACCACTTCTCGATGATGGACGAGCCGGCCGTCGCCGCCACCGCGGCGATCCTGGCGGGCGCGCTCGCCAGGCTGTAAGGACATGATCCGAAGAACATGCCCTTCAGGACATTTCCTTCAGGACATGTCCTCGAGTTCGAACACCTCGTGGGCGACCGACCGGCCGTACAGCCACTCACCGGGGTCGATGATCCCGACCGAGCGGAAGCCGAGCCGGCGGACCAGGGCCGCGCTGCGGGTGTTGCCGGGGGCGATCCGCGCCCGCAGGCAGCGCAGCCCGAGCCCGCCGAAGCCGAAGGCCACGACCGCGCGCAGGGCCGAGGTGGCGATCCCGCGGCCCATCGCCGGTCGCGCCAGCCAGTACCCGAGCGACGCGCGCAGCTCGTCCCAAGCGATCGCGTGGAAGCTGATCACCCCGACGGGCTCGCCGTCGTGGCGGATCGACCACACGATCGTGCCGTCGTCGTCGAACTGGCGCCGCGACTCGGCGATGAACTCGCGGACGTTCGCGGCGCTGTCGGTCGCGTCGAGCCAGCCGAGCCACTCGCGCAGGTGGGCCCGGTTGGCGTCGATCAGCCGGAACAGGGCCTCGGCGTCCGCCTCGTCCAGCCGGACCAGCTCGACCGGAGGCGCCGACCCCGTGAGCCGCAGCCCCCCGGCAGCGAGCTGCGCAGCCAGGCGAGCCCTAACTCCCGCACCCTCGCGACTCATGCCCTCGTGACTCGTCATGCCGTTCGCATGCGTACCACGGCGTCGAGGACGTTGGTGCGGAGCGGCGCACACCGGCAGCGCCGGTGCCATGGCGCGACGCCAGCAACCGCCGTGCCACCACGCGCCCGCAAGGACGTCTGCGACGACGCGCTCGCCGGCGCAGCCGGGCCGGGTGGCCGCGGATGAACCCGAGTCATCGTTCGCCTGCCGCCTCACCCCGTACGCGCCCTCGAGTGGCTGCCCGCCCCCGCCCTGGTCCCGCTTGTCCTCGCGGGATCTCTGGCCCGTCTGGACGCGCGCCATCATGGTGATCCCGCGGCTCGCCCTCGCCGGCGTGAGCGAGGGCGGACGCGAGACCGCCGATACCGGTGACCAGCCGCTCGCCGTCCCCGACCCCGGTCTATCCGAGCGCCATCGGCAAGCAGCTCGCGACCTAGCTGCTGGCCGACAACTGACCGACCGCCCGCCGGCGCACGGAAAGGCGCGAAGGACATGTCCTCAAGGGCATGTCCTTCACGACATACTCGCATTCACTTCGCCGGCAGCAGGTAGTACTGCTGCACCTGTTCGCCCGCCGCGGAGATCGCCTGCGGCGGGCCGACCTCGGGCGACAGCGGCACCATGTAGAGCGCGCCGAACTCGTTGTTCGCGTCCTTGACGGCGAAGAACGCCTGGGCGGCGTCGGGCCCGAGGCGACCGAGCAGGTGGACCTCATCCTGGAGGCCGCTGGTGAGGTTGACCGGCGTCCCCGGCGCCTCGCCGGCGAACTCGACGAGGAACAGGTCGAGCCGGTCGGCGACCTCCGAGCCGGCGTAGATCACCCGCTGACCGTCGGCCGACGTGGCGAAGGCCCCGCTCAGCAGATAGCTGCCGTCGGGCAGCGGCGCGTTGAGCTTGTGCGGCTCGCCCGGCGGCTCGAGGCGCGCGCGGTAGAGCTCGTTGGGCGACTGGTCGGTCTCCTGCGCGTAGTAGAACACGTGCGCCGGGTCGTCGCGCACGAAGGCGTCGTTGACCGTCCCGGTCGGCCCCAGCGGCCCGCTCGGCTGCAGGGGCGGCGCGTCGGGTTCGGCGATGTCGAGCACGTACGCGTGGTTGATCATCGGCGCCTCGATGTCGGCGAGGATCAGCACGCGCCTGTCCGGGAGCAGCTGCAGCGGCTTGGTGTAGACGTGCCCCGGCCCGCCGGTGTTGAGGTCGACCATCGGCCCCGCGCTCGCGCCGTCGACGGCGACGTGCGACAGGTCGCCCCACAGGCCGTCGCTGACGAACAGCAGCAGGTCCTTCTCGTCGTCGGACCAGCGGCGGCGCACGCCCGGCAGCGGCGGGTGCAGCGACACCATCGGGCCCGGCGGGTCGGCGCTGATGTCCATCGCGTGCGTCTCGGCCCCGTCGGCGAGGTTGAAGTACACCGTCTTCTCGTCGAGCGAGACGAAGCTGAAGTGGCCGCTGTCGTAGTCGGGGAATTCGGCCAGCGTGATCGCGTCGGCCGGGGCCGTGACGTCGCCCATCAGCTCCGTGCGCCCCGGGCCGTCGACCTCGGCCGTGCTGTACCAGATCCGCCCGCTCGTGCCCGAGATGTCGTGGATGTCATCGATGTAGGTGGCGGGACCGGCGGCCGACTCGACCGGCGCGAGCTCGCACTCGCCCGCCGGCCCGAGCGCACACACGTAATATTGATAGTCCGCGCCGTCGCTGCTGCCCTGCGGGGCGAACCAGACGATCAAATGCGACTCGTCGCGCGACGTCTTGGCCAGCGCGATCCGCTCGGCGTCGGGCGGCAGCGCGACCTCGTGGGCCGCGAGGGCGTCCAGGTCGACCGCCCACAGCCGCGGCGGCTCCGGCCCGAACGTGTAGTACGGCGCCCAGCGCCCGTCGACCACCGCCTCGCCCCGCGTCAGCGGCAGACCGCCGGGATCGACGAGGGTCACCGGCGGCTGGGCCACGCCGTCGACGATCTCGACGTAGCGGGCCGCCGACGCGGCCTGCGCGTTGTTGATCACGACGTGCGGATGATAGAGCACCCGCGTGATCGCCCCGTCGCCGCCGGTGGTGGTCGTGTCGCCGGTCGTGCCGGTCGTGCTCGTCGTCGTCGAATCGCCGGTGGTCGGCGCGCCGGTGGTCGGCACCTCGGTGGTCGGCGCCTCGGTGGTCTCGCCGGTCGAGGTCGACGTGCCCGGCGTGTCGCCCGGGGGCTCCGTCGTGCTCTCGGTGGTCGTCGCCGGGTCGCCCGGGCAAGCGGCCAGCACCATGGTCCATAAAACAAGCGGGAAGGAGCGAGCGAAAGTCATGAGAGCCGAGGGTACACGAGCCCGGTTTGCCGAACCAGACGCGACTGTGTCCACGACGGACCCCACGCCGGCCGCGAATCGTGTCCGCGATCGGCCCCAACATTGCCGGGCGGTCATGCGCCCGCGTCCGCCAGCGAGCCGCGCGCTCGCGCCGCTCCGCGCCGAGGACCGCGCCGCGGCGCGTGCGTGAAGCACACAACGGCTTGGTCTGCGGCCGCGGGCGGCGCCCTTGGCGAGGCGCATCAATGCGCCCACAATTTGCGAGCATGGCTGAAGTCTCGCACCTCGAATCGAGGCTCGAACATCTGATCGCGGTCGTCCAGGAGCTGTCGCTCGCCCGGACGCTGAATGACGTCACGGCGATCGTGCGCCACGCCGCGCGCGAGCTCGTCGGGGCCGACGGCGCCACCTTCGTGCTCCGCGACTGTGGACAATGCTTCTACGCCGACGAGGAGGCGATAAGCCCGCTCTGGAAGGGCAGGCGCTTCCCGCTCGCCACCTGCGTCAGCGGCTGGGTGATGCAGCAGGCGCGGTCCCTCGTCATCCCCGACGTGTTCGTCGACCCGCGGATCCCCGCCGACGTCTATCGGGCGACCTTCGTCAAGAGCATGGCGATGGTGCCGATCCGCCGGACCAGCCCGATCGGCGCGATCGGGACCTACTGGGCCCGGCGCCGCACGACCAGCGAGCGCGAGGTGGCGCTGCTGCAGGCGCTGGCCGACAGCACCTCGATCGCGCTGACCAACATCGAGCTCTACAACGACCTCGAGCGCCGGGTCCGCGAGCGGACCGCGCAGCTCCAGGCCCTCGCCGACGAGCTCGAATCGTTCGCCTACGCCGTCTCCCACGACCTGCGCGCGCCGCTGCGGGCGATCGAAGGTCTGTCCGCCGCGCTCTCCGAGGACTACGCCGACGCCCTCGACCCACGCGGCCGCGACTGGCTGACCCGGGTGCGCCGCAGCGCCGCCCGCATGGATCGCATGATCGGCGACATGCTCGGCCTGTCGCGCGTCCAAGCCGGCGGCAGCGCCCCGCACCGCGAGACCGTCGACGTGTCCGCGCTGGCCCGCAGCGTCGCCCGCGAGCTGCAGGACGGCCAGCCCGCCCGGCGCGTCCGCGTCGTCGTCGCCGAGAGCTTGGTCGCCCTCGCCGACCCCGGGCTGCTGCGCGTGCTGCTGCAGAACTTGCTCGGCAACGCGTTCAAGTTCACCCGCCCGCGCAGCGAGCCGACCGTCGAGGTCGGCGCGCGCGAGGTCGACGGCGAGCTCGTCTATCACGTGCGCGACAACGGGGTCGGCTTCGACGCCGCGCGAGCGAGCGAGCTGTTCGGGCCGTTCCGCCGCCTGCACGCCGAGAGCGAATTCCCCGGCACCGGCATCGGCCTGGCGACCGTCCGGAGGATCGTGCGCCGCCACGGCGGCCGGGTCTGGGCCGAGTCGAGCCCCGGCGCCGGCGCCACTTTCTACTTCACCCTCGCGCCGGGCGACCTCGCTCATGTCCCCAAGGACATGTCCGTCGAGGCGCCCGCGCGTGCCCGGCCCGAACCGGCGCTGGTGGACGTCCGGTGACCCGCCCGCTCGGCGTGCTGGTGGTCGACGACTGCGAGGAGGACGCCATCCTCCTCGTGCGGGCGCTCGAGCGCGGCGAATTCGCCGTCCGCTGGGCCTGCGTCGACACGCCGGAGGGGATGGACCACGAGCTGAAGGCGGGCCCGTGGGACGTGGTCCTGTGCGACTGCGCCATGCCGCGGTTCGACTGCCTCGCCGCGCTCGCGGCGGTGCGCGCGGCGGGCCTCGACCTGCCGATGATCGTGGTGTCGGGCGCGCTGCGCGAGGAGGACGCCGTCGAGGCCCTCCGCGCCGGCGCCCGCGACTTCATCGTCAAGGGCCGCCTCGCGCGCCTGGTGCCCGCCGTCGAGCGCGAGCTGCGAGAGGCCGAGCTGCGCCGCCGCCACCGCGTCACCGAGGCGCGCCTGGCCGAGTCGGAGAAGCTGCGCGCTCTCGGCGAGATGGCCGCCGGCATCGCCCACGACCTGCGCAACATCTTCACGCCGCTGCAGCTGCAGGTGTCCATGCTGCGCCGCCACCTCGCCGCCGACCCCGCCGGGCTCGAGTCGCTCGCCAAGATCGATCGGGTAGTCGCCGTCGGCGCCGAGGTCATCGAGCGGCTGAGCGGGTTCAGCCGCCGCGACGGCGCCGACCACCTCCCGCTCGCGCTCGCCGACGTCGCCCGCGCCGCCGTCGAACTGTGCCGCCACCGCCTGCGCCGCACCTCGAACGTGCGACTCACCCTCGACGAGTCACCGGCGCCGCCGATCCGGATCTGCCGGGGCGAGCTCACCTCGGCGCTCGTCAACCTGATCGGCAACGCCCTCGACGCCGTCGCCGACGCCGGCACGGTGACGGTGCGCACCTGCGCCGACGCGGACGGCGCCTGCGTCGAGGTCGCCGACGACGGGCCGGGGATCCCGCCCGACGTGCAGCCGCGGGTGTTCGAGCCGTTCTTCACCACCAAGCCCGCGGGCAGCGGGCTCGGGCTGGCGATCGTGCGCGCGTTCGTCGAGCGCCACGGCGGTCGGCTGTCCCTCGAGACATCCGCCGACGCCGGCACGCGCGTGCGCATGTGGTTCCCGGCGTGCCCGCCGGCTCAGGCCGCGCCGGCCAGCGGCGGGGCCGGAGCGGCCTCCGGGATGCCGTAGTAGAGGCGCGCCGCCAGCCCGCCCTCCTGCTCGATGCGCTCCGCGGCCGGGCCGGCGACCAGCTCGATGCGGGCCCCCGCGGCCATCGCCAGCTCGGGCAGGCGCACGCGCAGCTCGACGTCGCCGAGCGGCCACGGCACCAGCAGCAGCTCGACCTGCTTGTTCTTCAGGCACTCGAGCACCGTGGCGATCCCGAGCGCGCCGCGCCCCCCGGCCTTGGCCAGGTCGACCACCTCGTCGACGAGCGCGCGCTCGTGCTCGCGCTCGAACTCGAGGGCCCGCGGCATCATCGCGTCCCAGGTCGCCTGGTCGCCGAGGTGCAGCGGCGTCGGCACGATCCCGATCACCGCGCGCGCCACCGTGTCGTGCATCTGCTCGATCACGCAGTGCGCCGACGTCTCGATCCCCCCGAGCAGGAGCCGCTTCGCACCTGACTGTTCGAGCAGGTGACCGCATTGCTCGGCGACGTCGCGGTAGAACCGGCGCGCGTGGTCCTGGATCGTGGCGGCGAACGCGTCGCGGTTGTTGCCGCCCTGGGGATAGTTGCCCTCGTTGCGGCCGGTCGGCATCATCGTCTTCTGCGGGAAGTCGTACTCGAACACCTCGTTGAAGCGGGTGTCGCCGAGGCCGGCGCGCCCGAGCTGGGCGACGAAGAAGCGGGCCTTCTCGGAGTCGACGAGGGTGACCACGTAGGGCTCGTACTCGTCGAGCAACCACAGCAGCGAGGCCACGGCCGGCCGCCCGAAGTGGCACTCGGGGGCGACGATCGGGACCTTGAGCTGCAGCACCTGCTCGGCCCTCGGCGTGAAGAACGCCGCGACCGCCTTGCACTCCGGGCGCAGGTTGGTGAAGTAGTGCTCGGCGCGAGCGATGAGCTCCGCCGTCTCCGGCTCGGCGTGCTTGGCCTTCAGCTCGCGCAGCGAGTTCTTGAGCCAGATCCGCCAGCCCGGCGTCCGCCCCTGGTTCTCGAACAGCGAGGGGTCGACCTGGGCGTAGACCGAGAGCGTCTTGTCGGCCGCCGGTTGACTGAGCACGCGATTCACATCGGAAAGCTTGAGCATCCAGACCTCGTTGTCGCCAAGTCTGGTCAATCGCCCCGCGCGCGCAAACCAGCGGGCGAGCTCTGCCGAGCCGCGATCGGAATGTGGGCACCCTGGGCGGGCGCGACCGTGCCTCGCGGCCGGCCGGGCCGCCGCCGCGCGTCGTGGGCGCAGCAGCCCGGCGCTCGTCCGCTCGCCCACCCTATTCCGTCCCCAGCAGGACGAGGCCGCTGCGCGCTCCCCCGCCGTCGATGCGTCCGTCGCCGTCGCTCGCCGCGCGCCGGCCTCAGCCCTCGCGATGGAAGCCGACGCGCCGCACGGTCGATTACGGCTTCACGGCGCCCGGCGAGAACGTCGCCAGCGACGGCGGTCGCGTCTGTTGCAGCCGCGTCGCCACCGCCTCGGCCGCTCGCAGCACGCGGAGCAGGTTGCGGCCGGCCAGCTTCTCGAGCTCCTCGTCGGTCCAGCCGCGCCCGGCCAGCTCGGCCAGCAGGTACGGGTAGCGCGACACGTCCTCGAGGCCCTCCGGCGCCGCGCCCATGCCGTCGAAGTCGCTGCCGAGGCCGACGTGGTCGACGCCGGCGACGCGGCGCACGTGCTCGACGTGGTCGGCCACCTGCGCCAGCGTGGCGCGCGGCTGCGGCTGGGCGTCGATCTCCGCCTGCCGCCTGGCCCGCGCCTGCGGGTCGGCGATCTTGGCCGCCTCGGCGCGCGCCTTCCTGCGCGCCTCCCGGGCCTCGTTGGCCGCGCTCGACACGTACGCCGGCAGGAACGTGACCATCACGATCCCGTCGTTTTCGGCCACCCGCTTCAGGATGTCGTCGGGCACGTTGCGGGCGACGTCGGTGATCGCCCGCGCCGACGAGTGCGAGAAGATCACCGGCGCCTCGCTCACCCGCAGCGCGTCGTCCATCGTCGCCGGCGACACGTGCGACAGATCGACGAGCATGCCGAGGCGGTTCATCTCGCGCACCACCTCCTCGCCGAACGGCGTCAGCCCGTCGTGGCGCGGCGGCAGCACCGCGCAATCGGCCCAGTCGGTATGTACATTGTGCGTCAGCGTCAAATAGCGGACCCCGAGCGCGTAGTAGGCCCGCAGGGCGCCCAGCGAATTGGCCAGCGTGTGCCCGCCCTCGGCCCCGAGCAGCGAGGCGATCCGCCCGCTGCGAAACGCCTGCTCGACCTCGTCGGCGGTCCCGGCGAGCGCCAGGTCGTCGGGGTACTGGGCGATGATCCGCCGCGCCAGATCGATCTGCTCGAGCTGCAGGCGCACCATGTCCCCGGCCGGCCGGTCGCCGGGCACGTACACCGACCAGAACTGCGCCCCCAGCTTGCCGGCGCGCAGCCGCGGCAGGTCGGTGTGGCCCTTCGTGGCCGCCCGCAGGTCGTACGCGGCGACGTCGCCGGGCGCCGCCTCGTGCTCGCGGATCGCCCACGGCAGGTCGTTGTGGCCGTCGATCAGCGGCACGCGGGCGAGCACGGCGTGGGCCCGCTGCAGCGCCGGATCGGCCGCGAGCGCCGGATCGATCGCCGGAGCCTCCGCGGCGCTCGGCGTCGGCTGCACCGCCGGCGCCGCCAGCGTCGACGCCGGCGTCGGTGCGGCTCGTGCCGCGACCGGTGCCGGCGCCCCGGACGACTGGCCACAACCGACTGCGACGATTCCCACGCCGAACGCGAGCAGCGACGCGCGCGCCCCGGCGAATTTGCCCTGGCCCGAAATCACCGCGCCAGTCTATCACGCCGCGCCCGCTCGATCGCCGGCGAACCGGTCGATGCAATCGGGCCCGCATTTCCAATTCGATTGCCCGTATTCGCCTCGCCGACGCCGCCGAATCCGCGCCCCGGCGCCGCCCCCTCGCCACGGCCCTGTGCTGCGCAAACGCAGAGCTCTGCGCCTTTCGCGCATCCACAGAACCCCTCCCCTGCCCATCCAGATCCCGTCGACACGACACTAAAGTTTTAACTTGACCATGAAACCAGCCTCCCCGATACTCAAGTCCATGCTTGACCAAGGCGCCGTCGACCGGGTTTTTCACGCGCTCGCCGATCCGTCTCGTCGCGCCATGGTCGAGCGGCTCAGTCGAGGGCCGGCTTCGGTCAAGGAGCTGGCGGCGCCGCTGTCGATGAGCCTCGCGGCGGTCGTGCAGCACGTGCAGGTGCTCGAGCAGAGCGGCGTGATCCGGACCGAGAAGGTCGGCCGGGTCCGCAGCTGTCGCCTCGACCCCGCCGGGCTGAACGTCGCCGAGCGCTGGATCGCCGACCGTCGCGCCCTGTGGGAGCGCCGCCTCGACCGCCTCGGCGACCTGCTCGCCGGGCCCGAATCGCCCCCCGAACCGCGAGCGCCCGACACCACGGAGGAAGACAGATGAACACGGAGACCGTCCACAGCACCATCACGCTCGAACGCACCTACCCCGTCGCTCCGGAGCGAGTGTTCGCCGCCTGGGCCGACCCCGCGCAGAAGCGGCGGTGGTTCGCCGAGGGCGAGGGCTGGCAGGTCCTGGGCTACGAGCTCGACTTCCGCGTCGGCGGCCGCGAGACCGCCAGCTTCCGCGGCACCACCCACCCCGCCACCTTCCGCAACGACGGCCATTGTTACGACATCGTCCCGGGCCGGCGGATCGTCATGGCCTACACCATGAGCGCCGACGACCGCCGGATCTCCGCCTCGCTCGGCACCGTCGAGCTGCGCCCGGTCGACGGCGGCACGCGGCTCGTCTACACCGAGCAGGCCGCGTTCTTCGACGGCGCCGACGGCCCGCGCCTGCGCGAACAGGGCTGGCGCGACCTGCTCGACGCGCTGGCCCGCGAGCTCGCCCCGCGCTGATTCAGCGCAGCGGCAATCGCAGCACCTGCACCGGGAACAGCTTCTCCGGCGCGAAGATCTTGCCGCCCTCGAAGCTGCGCAATTGACTGTTGGCGATGTACACCAGCGAATCGTCGACCAGCACGCCGGTGGTGGGAATGATGAAATCGGGGTGACCCGCCTCGAGCACCGTCACGGCCTCGATCCGGTCGAAGCCCGGCGTCAGCGACAGGCGCACGATCCGCCCGCCGCCGGCGCCGTTGTCGACCCCGATCAACGCCCCGCGGTGGAAGTACAGCCCGTCGAAGCCGTGCGTGAAGGCCCCGCGCGGGTGCGGCAGCACCCGCAGCTGCCGCGTCGCCAGCGGGATCGCCGTCACCCCGCGCACGAAGTCGGCCACGAACAGCGTGCCCCCGTCGTCGGACAGGGCGATCCCGTTGGGGTAGCCGAAGCTGCCGGCGGGCACGAACTCCTCGAGGCGCGCGTCCGGTCCCGGCCGCAGCACGTGCACCCCCCCGCCCTCGCTGTCGGTCACGTACACCTCGCCGCCCTTCGCTATGACCATATCGTTGAGGAGGCCCTGGCGCTTCGCGTCGAGCGGATAGCGAGCGAGCATCTTGCCGGTCGACGGATCGATCTCGTGCAGCGCCGCGCGCCCGCGGTGCTCGGCCTCGACGTAACCCGGCATCGACGGCACCGCCGCGCTGGCCACCCACAGCGAGCCGCGGTCGGCGTCGAACTTCATCCCGAGCGGGCTGTAGAGCCCCTCGTTCGGCGGCCCGACGTCGACCACGAGGTCGCGCGCCGCCCCGCTCGCGTCGACCGCCACGATCTTGCGCTTGTAGATGCTGCCGACGAAGAAGGTCCCGGTCTTCGGGTCGTGGGCGATGCCCTCGGGGATCAGGTCGCGCTCGGCCAGCGTGAACGCGCGGACGCTCGCCGACGCCGGCAGCCGGGCCCGCGCCGCCTGCACCAGCCGCTCGAACTCGGGCCCCTCGAGCCCCGGGAAGTCGTGCCTCTGCGGCACGAGCAGGCTGCCTGCCTTGTCGAGGCGCGTCAGCTCCGCCTGCGCGTCGGTGGTGAGCTTCGCCGCCGCCAGCACCGACGCGTGCTGATAGTCGAGCGCCGGATCGCCGGCATCGATCGCCGCCGCGCGGTCCAGCGCCGCCAGGGCGGCCGGGAAATCGCCGCGCCCGAGCGCCCCGCCGAGCTCGCCGTACGCCGTCGCCAGCGCCTCGGTCTCCGCGTCCGAGAGCATCTGCCCCTTCGCCTCCGCCGGAGGCTCGGGGGGCGCGCTGGGAGGCGCACAGGCGGTCACGAGGGCAGCGAGGAGCAGCAGGCGGCGCATGGTGCAATCGTACTGACGAAGCCGGCTCGCTGTTTCCCCGATGCAGCACGTGGCCGAGAAGCGCGATCTCGCGCGCCCCGGCCGTGCAACCCGCGACGAAATGAGATAGAAATGGCAGCCATGTTCGACTTTAAAGTTTACCTACCAGGCGTGGCGCTCGCGCTGGTCACCGGATGCAAGAGTCCCCCGACGGCGCCGGCCGACAGCGACGGGACGACGACCACGACGACGACCACGACGACGACCGCGACGACGACCACCACCACCACCACCGGCACATCGCCGACCTCGACCGGCGGCGAGACGACGTCCGGCACGACGGGGAGCACCAGCGAGTCGGTCGATTCGAGCACGAGCGACGACGGGTCGTACATCATCATTCCCGACCTCGGGCCGCAGCCCCCGTGCGACTGCGCGGAGGACGAGCTGTGCGTCTACGAGATCCTCAGCGACTCGTGGGTCAAGATCTGCGTCGCGGCTCCTGCAGGCTGCGCACCGCAGCAGAAGTGCTCGGCGGCGTGCATGCAGGCGTGCGTGCACCCGACCCCGCCCCGCCCCGATTGCGACGACGATCCCGCCGAGGCGCTGGTGTGCGACGGCTGGTCGTCGTCGGCCTGCAGCCCGTGGGGGCAGAACTGTCCCGAAGGCCAGAAGTGCGCCCCGCTCGTCGACAAGGTGGGCTCGAACTGGGAGCTCGAGTGCGTCGCGCTCGCCGACCCCGCGCCCGCCCTCGGCGAGCCGTGCCTCGGCCCCGCGGGCTCGCCGACCGGCAAGGACGACTGCGCCGCCGGGGCGCTGTGCTGGCCGATCGACGGCGACGGCGACAAGAAGTGCGTCGCCAACTGCGGCGGCACTCCGGACGACCCGGAGTGCGCCGTCGATCAGGTGTGCGCCACCCTCCGCGACGGCACGATCACCGCCTGCCTGCCGATCTGCGACCCGCTGGTGCAGGACTGTCCCATGGGACAGGTCTGCTCGCCGGGCCTCGACGGCTTCGCCTGCCTGCCCGACACCTCCGGCTCCGACGGCGACCTGCTCGACAACTGCTCCGAGCACGACGGCTGCGACGCCGGGTTCCACTGCCTCCCGTGGCCGCTGCAGACGGATTGCGGGCATTACGCTTGCTGCGCCCCGTTCTGCGACGTGAACGCCCCCGACTGCCCGAACGGCTCGGACTGCGTGTCGCCCTACTCGCTCGACGACACCGAGCCGCCGCCCGACTGGGATCACGTCGGCGTGTGCGTCAAGCCCAAACCGTGAATTCGGCTGGCTCTTCGGACAGGTCGACGCCTATACCCTCTCTGACTCATGAAGGGTTGCGAGGTGAAACATGCGTGCGTACTCGATCCTCATGATTCTCGTCTTCTGCTGCTCCATCCTTGCGTGCGGAGACGATCAGCCCGCGCCAGACTTGGAGTCCATCAGTCGCGATTACCGCGCGATTGTCCAGATGTGCAACCCTGAGGCTGACTTCCCCAGCGAGGAGGAGTGCGAGGCTCATTCCTCGAAGGCGTACTCCATGGCGCGGAAGGATGACCCGGAGTGTTTTGATGCTCGTGTCAGCCGGGAGAGCTGTGTTGGCACGCTGAAGGACTGTACTGAATACGATCAGTATTTGCATGCCATGGGTACGAAATGCCTGGAAGAACGCGATGACTTCTACAAGCATTGCATGGTCATCTAAGCCAGCTCGACGGATGCCAGGCGGCTCGCAGAACATCCGGTAGCTCCGCAGCGAGTACAGCGCCATCAGCAGCGTCGCCTTGAGCGGCGATTCCGGCGGGATCGACGGCCGCCCGACCTTCGAGTACATACCGTCGAACACCGGCGCGAGGTCATTCAGCGCCTCGTCCACGAGCTTCTTCGCCGCCACCGGTGACTCGCCGAACCTCGCTAACGTGACCGCCGAGGCGGGCAAGCTCATGCCCGCGTACACGCTGCTCGCCTAACCGCGTCAGGGAGCGACGCCACGCTGGGGGTCGCGGAGCCGCGGCATCATGCACATCGTCGTCGATGCTCCGAACGATGTACGCTCAGCGGCTCTCGAGCCGCGCGTCCCTCCGCGCGTCGTCGCGTGATAGGCGAGATCGCGGAGGTAGTTCATGTCTGTCGATCGATCTGATTTACCACGCACGCACGTCGTCACGTCAGGAACGTTCGCCGCAGTCCCACAGGGCTTTGAGGGTGCGAAGGGCAGCCTGCGCTATGTCCTGAAGCCGGAGTTCCAGACGGTGCCCGTCCCCGGCCACAACCAGCTCGCCACGTGGGCCGTGCCTCGCGGCCATGCTCTCCTCGACCTGGCCGCCGTTCACCTCAACGACCTCGACCAGGCCACCCTCTAGCGCGATCTGGAGCTGGTCTCGGCCGCGGTGCGCGACCACTTCCCGGAAGTGCTGAAGATCGTGACGGCGTTCGGCCCGCACGGCACGGCCGAGCAGCAGGCCGAGGCCCTCAAGATCGCCGAGCGCTTGAAGCTCACCGAGAGCACGGCAGCGAAAGCCGGCGGCGGCCTGCTGGGAATGGTCGTGATCGTCGGCGCCTGCCTGTTCGCGTCCTGCTTCGCCAACTGCCCGCCGCCGGGAGGCGGCTCGCCCAAGTTCCCGGACACTCCCGGCCAGCCCCCGCCGTGAGCCGTTGCGGCTCTGGCCGTCCACGTGTAAAGCCGTGGCATGTCCAAACGCGTCGCGCTCATGCTGGCGACCATGGCGGCGCAGCTCGTGTGGATCAACGCGAGCTGGCGCTCGGGCCTGATGCCGCCTGACTCTCCCGTGGTCCAGGGCGTGCTGGTCCACGGACCCATGCTGATCGTCGCCGGCGTGGCTCTGGTCCTCGCAGTCCGCCGCGGTCTCTTCACACCCGCCGAGCTCGGCCTCGAAGCTCCCGCTTGGACGATGCGATGTGGCCGTGCCGGTCGCGTGCTGCTCCTGCTGGCGATCTTCCTCGCCGGCGCGCTGATCGATATCTCGGGCCCGCTCGGCACCATGACCGCGAACGGCATGAGCTACAGCGAGATCGTCCATCACCTGTTCCGCTACGAGTACCGCTACATCTACGGCCGCCTCGAGCCCCCGCTCTCGACATGGGACGTCGGCGTGCATGCGGTGAGCACCATCGTCTTCCCGCCGCTCACGGAGGAGATACCCTATCGGGCCCTGTTCATCCCGGTCGCGCTCTCGCGGCTGTCGCGGAGCGGGGCAGCGATGGCGTCGGGCGTCGTGTTTTTCCTGTACCACTGGCTCGCTGGTTGGGCGCCACATCCCGCCTTTTTTCTGCACGGGTGGGCCTTCGCATGGGCCTTCATGCTGGTCGGGCTGGCGGGTTCGATCGCCGCGCATGCGGGAGTGCTGCTCGGCGTGGTCGTGCTCGGCACCTTCGCTGGTTTCGCATCGACCCCTTGACGCACGAAGCCCCGGTCGCTCGCGCTCCGGGGCGGCCTGATCGCGTCGGTCGCATCACTCCTTCGGCCAACACACCTCGCGCAGCTCTCGCGCCTGGCGCCCGCCGCCATCGCCTCATTGCCGGTACCAGTCGTCGAACGGCGCCAGCGCCCACAGCACCGTCTTCCACGTCGTGTACGTCTCGATCGCCTGCGGCCCGCAGTCGCGGCCGAAGCCGGAGGACTTCACCCCGCCGAACGGCACCTCGACGGGCGTCGGGTTGTAGTTGTTGATCCACACGTAGCCCGACTGCAGCTCTTGCGTGCAGCGGAGGGCCCGCTGCACGCTCGACGTCCACGCGCCTGCGGCCAGCCCGAACTCGGTCGCGTTGGCCAGCGCGATCGCCTCGTCGTCGTGTTCGAACCGCGTCACCGTCACCACCGGCCCGAAGATCTCCTCCTGGAACACGCGGTGCTCCGCGGCCACGTTCGCCAGCACCGTCGGCAGGTACCAGTGCCCGCGCGCGAAGTGGTCGCCCTGCGGCGGCGGCCCGCCGCACAGCAGCGTCGCGCCCTCCGCCACCCCGAGCTCGACGTAATCGGCGACCTTGCGCGCGTGCCTCTTCGAGATCAGCGCGCCCATCTGGCAGCGCTCGTCGAGCGGCGGCAGCACGCGGATCGCCCGCGCGCGCTCGACCAGGCGGGCCACGAAGCGATCGTAGATGCCGGCCTGCACGAGCAGCCGGCTGCCTGCGTTGCAGTTCTCGCCCTGATTGTAAAAGATGCCGAACGCCGCGCCCGCGCTGGCGCGCTCGAGGTCAGCGTCGTCGAACACGATGTTGGGCGACTTGCCGCCGAGCTCGAGCTGCGTCGGTCGCAGCAGGTCGGCGCGCGCGTGCAGCACCTTGCGGCCGGTCACCACCCCGCCCGTGAACGCCAGCACGTCGACGTCGCGGTGGATCGACAGCGGCGCGCCCGCGTCGGCACCTGTCCCGCAGACCACGTTGAACACGCCCGGCGGCACCCCGGCGGCCAGCGCCAGTTCGGCCGCCGCCAGCATCGTCAGGCTGGTCAGTTCGCTCGGCTTGAGCACCACGCTGCAGCCGCAGCACAGCGCCGGCGCGAACTTCCACGCGCCCACGTACAGCGGAAAGTTCCACGGCGTGATCTGCCCGACCACCCCGGCCGGCTCGCGCATCACCATCGCGTAGTTGTTGCCCGGCGCGCGCATCGTCTGCCCCGCGATCTGCGACGCCAGCCCGGCGTAGTACTCGAGGATCTCCGCCGTCCCGGTGATGTCGGCGCGGGCCTCCGCGATCGGCTTGCCGCTGTCGCGCGTCTCGAGCCACGCCAGCGCCTCGGCCTCCTCGCGGATCGCCCGCGCGAACGCCCACAGCACCCGCCCGCGGTGCGCCGGATCGGCGCGCGACCACGCCCCGGCGGAGAAGCTCGCGCGCGCCGCCCGGACCGCGCGGTCGATGTCCCCGGCGTCGCCCGCCGGGATGTGGGCGAAGATCTCGCCGGTCGCCGGATCTTCGACCGGCAGCGTCGCCCCGCTCGTCGGCGGCATCACCTGTCCGTCGATCACGTGGCCCTTGGGGTGGAGGAAGCGCGCGGCGCCGGCGGGGATCGTTGCGTGGTCCATGGCGGTCGTGGCCCGGAGTCTACCCGTGAAGGCGTCCCCGCGGATACGCCCGGCCGCCCCCGCCTGCACCGTCCTCGCGCGGCTGATACCCTCCGTCGTCATGGTCACCCAGACGCCCCTGTTCGCCGCGCTCCTGCTCCTCCTCGTCACGCTCCTGGGCGTCAACACCTCGCTCACGCGGATGCGGCTCAAGATCAGCGACGGCGACGGCGGCGACAAGCGCATGATTCGCGCCATTCGCGCGCACGGCAACGCGCTCGAGCATGTGCTGCCATTCGTGCTCCTGCTCTACTTCTATGAGCAATCGCCCGGCGCCTCCCCTGCCGCGATTCGCTGGTTCGGCGGGCTGTTCCTGGCCGCCCGGATCGGCCACGCCGTGGCCATGCTGCGCGGGCCGTTCGATCTGCGCCGCCTCTCCGCCACCGCGACCATCGTGCTCGAGGTGTGGCTGACCCTGGCGCTGCTGCGCAACCTCCTGTGAACGTCCTCGACCTCACCGGCGTCGCCGTGCTCGACGCCACCGCCTCATGGGCCGCCCGCCTCCTCGCGTCGGCGAACCATCTCGGCGATCCACAGCGGCGCGTAGGGCGGCGTGCAGCCGGGGGAAGCAGGATAGTCGATGAGGACGGCCAGCCGCTCGCCGATCCTGATCGCTCGCTTGCGAAGCGCCGGGTGATGAATGCCGATCTCCGCGAGGCAGTGATTCATGGCCCACTGTTTCTGCGCAGGTGCCTGCTTCATCTCCGCCTCGATCTGGTCGAGCAACGCGGCGAGGTCGAGGCCTTGAGCCTTCTTGACGACCCGCTCGGTCGTCAAGCTCCAGCCTGCGCGACCGACGAGGTCGTCGCCGTCCTTCCAGCCGAGGCGGAGCTCCTCGGCGTGGCGGCCGGGCTTCACCACGTTGACGATGAACCAATCGAGGAGCTTGGGCGCGCCGATGTCGCGGATCATCGCGTCGAGCTCGGCCGCGGAGAAGTTCTTCGGCTTGCACACCAGAGTCGCGAGGAGGCGCGCGGCGGTATCGCCGGTCGCCCACAGCTGAATTGCCAGGTCATGCTGTGTCTTGAGCCGCTTGGCGAGCGTACGAAGTTGGGTGAGGTTGACCCCGTGATCGTCGCCGCGGCGTTCGTTGGCCTCGCGCATCTTCGGGTCTTCCAGCGCGGCGAGCTCGCGCATGACTTCCTTGACCGTCGTGCTCGTGGACATGGTGCTCCCTTTCGCTCCCAGGGTCTCATACGCCTCCGGGACGAGCAATGGCCGGACGAGGACGAGAGCACCGTGGATGACCGATCATGATTCCAAGGTCGGTGCGAGCGTGAATATCGGGATGCGGCGAATCCCCCGCGACCGCGAAGGTGACGACCGGTGCGAGCCTCGGTGCCCGGGCGAAGATCCGGGTCCATGGGCCGCGGCGACCTCCCGCCATCGAGCTCCGCGGCATGCGGCCGACACAGGCAGATGTCGAGGCGCACGCGCGGCCCACAGCGCGCTCACTGCTCGCTCTCGGCGCGCCGGCGGAGCGCCGCGGTCTCGGCCGCCATCCCCGCGCGCAGGGCCGGTCCGTAGCGCCGCATCGCGGTCTTCCTGCTCGATCCCTCGAGCAGCAGCTCCTGGCGGAACAGCACCGTCCCGTCGGGCCGGAGCACGAGCCAGCGGCAGCGCTGCCCGTAGACGAACGCGGTCGTCCACCCCGCGTCGCGCCAGCAGAAACGCGTGTTCGGCTCGACCGCCAGCACCACGTGTTCGGCGCGCCGCCGGTCCTCGCCCAGCGCGACGTCGGCCCACACCGTCGCGCCTGTCTCCGCCTTGCCCTCCACCTGGTTGACCCACGGGTTCCAGCGCGAGTAACCCGCGAGATCGACCAGCACGGCCCACACGCGCTGCGGCGTCGCGGCGATCACGGCCTCCTCTCGCAGCACGATCGAGCGGGCCGAGGGGGTCCGGGGGACCTGGTCGTGCGCGCAAGCCGGGAGGAGGACCGCGAGCACGATGAACCGGGGACGCATGCGCCGGGAGTTCCTCCTGCCTCTTACCAGATCGGCGACCGCGTGTCCTGGGCCGCCGATCGCCTGCGGCGGGAGTGACCGCTCACAGCGTACGGTACGGCGGCCGGTCGAACAGCGTCGTGTCGAGCGACGCCTCGCCCCCCGGGTGTCCGGGTGGCCGCGCCTGGCCGACGGGGCCAGGCGCGCGAGGCGCGGCACTCATATCCTTCATGACATGTCCTTCATGACATGTCCCATCGGCCATTTGTCCGTCACCGGCGCCGGCCGGCGCCGCCGTCAGGAGCGCAGCGCCAGCTCGAGCGCGTCCTGCAGCGTCGCCACCGTCGTCAGCGACTGCGCCTCGAGGCCGAGCCGCACGATCAGCGTCGCCACCACCGGCGAGATGCCGGACAGCACGCAGCGGCAGCCGAGCAGCCCGACCGCGCGGCTGGTCCGCAGCAGCGACTCGATGGTGGCAGTGTCGATCTCCTGCAGGCCCGTCAGATCGAGGATCGCCGTGCGCGCCCCGCTGCGAGAGATCGCCGACAGCAGGTCGTCGGTCACGCGCGCAGCGCGGTCGCCGTGCAGCGTCCCCAGCACCGGCACCGCGAGCACCCCGCGGCCGACCTGCAGGACTGGGCTGCTCATCCGCTCGATCACCTGCTCTTGCGCGCGCAGGCGGGACATCTGCTCCACCTGGTCGGTGATGTCCATGATGTAGCCGAAGTAGTGGGTGATCGCGTCGCGTTCGTCGCGGAGGATCACGGTGTAATCGGCGATCCACAGCGGGCGCCCGTCGGCGTGCAAGATCCGGTACGGCTGGTGGACGAACCACGTCGCCCCGCTCTTGCTGTGGCTCGTCACCTCCTCGAACACTTGCGGGAGGTCCGCCTCGTGGATGAGCGACGCGTACGGCCGGCGGCCGCTGGCGAAGTCCTCGAGCGGGTAGCCGGTCAGCTGCTCGACGTTGGGCGACACGTACTCGATCGGCCAGCCCTCGCGGTTTTGCCAGCGGAACACGACCACCGGCCCGACCGCGAACAGCAGGCGCTCCTGCAGGCGGGCGTCGGAGGCGCGGATCAGTTGGTTGACCTCGCGCTCGAGCTCGCCGAGCGCGTCGTCGCCGGGCGCGCCGATCGGCTCGGGGAGGCCGGCGTCGGCGATGCTGCGCACGCGCCGGACGAGCTGCTGGATCCGCGACTCGACATTCGACATTCGGCGACACACTAAACGAGGTTTACCCCCGGCAACAAGCGTCTTCACGCCCCCGCCCGCGACCGCCGACCGCGCCTCCCGTGGCCTGGATTCACCACGGGGAGCGAGCGTCGGTGAATGTGGGTCCGATGAGTCGCCGCTCGGACTGCCCACAATTCCGGCACATCGCGGCGTCGGGCCCGCCGCTGTCCCCGCCGTGGCTCAGGCCGATGGTCGCGCGCTCACGCGCCGCGGCGGGGCGCTCGCCGCGGCGGGCGAGGCACGGGAGGGAGCACCCGATACGCAAAGGCGGGCGCTGTGCGGCCCGAACCCGAAGATGAATCGCGGTCAACAGCCATGTCCCTGGTACAACAAGAATACATGTCCTCGAGGACATGCTCCCGAGAACATCTCATCCCGCGGACCGCCGCGGCGCCGAACGGCCGGATCTTCTGCGGATATCGCCACCGGCCGATCGAGCGCTCTCATTCGTCCCACCATTCCGCCGCCGGCCTCGTGCCCCCGCCTCGCCGGCGATCACCGTGCGGCCGCCGGGCGGCGCCCCGCCTCTCTGCGCTGATTCAGCGCGTCTGCCACCACCTCGAGATCCGCGGTGAACCTCGCCATCTCCGCCCGGCGGTCCGCCGACGTCCGCTGGCGCAGGATCGACGACGGGTGGACCGTCGCCAGCACGTGGGGCACGCGCTCGTCGGGCAGCAGCACCCCGCGCTGCTGCGTCACCTTGAACGAGCGGCCCAGCAACGCCTGGGCCGCGGTCGCGCCGAGGCACACCAGCACCTCCGGGCGGATGAGCTCGATCTCCTTCTCGAGCCACGGCAGGCACGCCCCCACCTCGCGGGCGCTCGGCTTCTTGTGCAGGCGCCGGTTGCCGCGCCCCTCCCACTTGAAGTGCTTGACCACGTTCGTCACGTACGCGTCGTCGCGGGCGATGCCGGCCTGCTCGAGCGCCTGGTCGAGCACGCGTCCGGCCGGCCCGACGAACGGCGCGCCGGCGATGTCCTCGTCGTTGCCCGGCTGTTCGCCGACGAGGATCAGGCGCGCGCCGGTCGGTCCGGCGCCGAACACCGTCTGCGTCGCGTTGCGGTAGAGGGGGCAGCCATGGCATCCGTCCGCGGCCGCCCGCAGGGCGGGCAAGGACAGCCGCGCCGGCAGGAAGTCCCGCGCGCTGCCCGTCACGTCGTCGTCTTCGTCGTCGTGCATGCGCGAAGCATGGCGCGGGTAGCGACGATGCGCGCGTGCGGATCGCTCGCCTGCGTGCTCGTCGGCGATCCGGTGCTACACAGCGACCATGCTCGCGCTCGCCGTCTCCGCGCAGTCGTCGCTGGCCTGCCCCGATTGCGCTCCTGTCCGTGCGGCCCGGGCCGCCATCGCGGCCGACCCGGAGCGGTGGTTGTACGCGTTCGCCGTCGCCGCCCCGTTCGTGGTCGCCTCGGTGGTGATCGCCCTCGTCTACCGCGCAGGCGCGGCAAAGGAGTCCCGTCCATGGCGATGAACGAACAGCACGACGGCCCGCTGATCGCCGCCGGCATCGCCCTCGGCGTCGGTCTCGGCGGCTTCGTCGACGGCATCGCGCTGCACCAATTGCTGCAGTGGCACAACATGCTCAGCAGCCGCCTGCCGCCCGACAACCTCGTCGACATGAAGATCAACATGATGTGGGACGGCCTGTTTCACGTCCTCACCTGGCTGATGACCGTGGTCGGCCTGGCGCTGCTGTGGCGCGCCGGCGGCCGCAGCGACGTCCCCTGGCGCGGGCGCACCCTGCTCGGCGGCCTCGCGCTCGGCTGGGGTCTCTTCAACTTCGTCGAGGGCCTCGTCGATCACGAGATCATCGGCATCCACCACGTGCACCCCGGCGCCCACGAGCTCGCCTGGGACCTCGGCTTCCTCGGCTCGGGCCTGTTCCTCGTCGGCCTCGGCACCGTGCTGATCATCGCGGCGCGGCGCTGACGCGCCATGCTCACCCTGCTCCACGTCAAGAGCGAGTACTCGCTCGGCCAGGGCACCGCCACCCCGAGCGAGCTCGTCCGCCGCGCCTCCGACTACGGCTATTCGGCGCTCGCCCTCACCGACGTCGAGACCCTCGCCGGCCAGGTCGAATTTCATCACGCCGCCGGCGCGGCAGGCATTCGTGCGATCACCGGCGTCGAGCTGCGCGACGGCTTCGGCCCCGGCGAGCTCGGCGGAGCGCGCGGGCGCCTGGTCCTGCTCGCCCGCGACCTCGCCGGTTACGCCAGCCTGTGCCGGATCGTCACTCGCCGCCGCGCCGGCGCCCCGCGCAACAATCTCGACGATTGTCTCGCCGAATCGCCGGCCGGGCTGTTCTATCTCGCCGACGACACGAGCGCGCTGTCCGAGCTGCAGCGCGCCGGCGTCGACGCGGCCGATCTGCGCCGCTTGCGACCGCCCGACGATCGCTCGCCGGTCTCCACATTCCGCGCCGTCGCCGATTTCGAGGTCGCCATGCTCGACCGCCACGACCGCGAGCTGCAGCGCCTCCTCGTCGCCATTCGCCAGCAGCGGCCGCTCGCCGACATCGCGCCCGCCGGCGCGGGAGGCCGCAGCATGCCCGACCCGCGGACCCTGCGCGCCTCGTTCGCCGACGACCCCGCCGCGCTCGACGAATCCTCGCACCTCGCCGAGGCCTGCGCGCTCGACCTCACCGCCGTGCGCGCCGCCCTGCCGACCTGGCCCGGCCCCCACGGCGAATCGCCCGAACAGCACATGCACGCGCTCGCTCGCGCTCGCCTGCAGGCCGGGCGGGCCGCGGGTCGCTGGCGTGACGCCGCCTACGACGCGCGCCTCGCCGAGGAGCTCGCCGTCGTCGGCGAGCTCGGCTTCTTCGGCTACTTCGCCATCGTCTGCGAGATCACCGACGAGGCGCGGCGCCGCGGCATCGAGGTCGCCGCTCGCGGCTCGGCCGCCAGCTCGCTGCTGGCGCACGTCCTCGGCATCACCCCGATCGATCCGCTGGCGCACGGCCTGCATTTTCAGCGGTTCCTCCACGCCGGCCGGCGCGAGCTGCCCGACATCGACCTCGACCTGCCGTCGAACCGCCGCGACGCGCTCATCGAGTGGGTGCTCGCGCGCTTCGGCGCCGATCGGGCCGCCCGCGTCTCGACCATGCAACGCCTGGCGCGGCGCTCTGCCGCGCGCGAGCTGGCCCGGGCCCTCGGCGTGCCGCTCGGCGACGACGTCGACGACGACGATCGGCTCCCCGCCGCGCTGCAATCGCCCGCGCACCGGGACCTGCTCGCGCGCCTGATCGGCAAGCCGCATCACCTCTCCGTGCACCCCGGCGGCGTCGTCGTCGCCGAGCCGCACCTCCTCGCCCACGCGCCGCTCGAGCGAGTGCCGAGCGGCATGGTCGTCACGCAATACGACATGCGCAGCCTCGCCCGGCTCGGCCTCGTCAAGATCGACCTGCTCGGCAATCGAGCCCTGAGCGCCCTCGCCGACGCGCGCCGATTCGCGGGCGACGACGGCCTCGCGCCCGCGGACGACCCGCGCACGCTGCAGCTCGTCCGCGCCGTCGACACGCTCGGCTGCTTCCAGATCGAGAGCCCCCCGGTGCGCGCCACGTTGAGCAAGCTGCCGATCGACGGGGTCGACGACGTCATGGCCGCGCTCGCCGTCGTCCGCCCCGGACCGGCCTCGGGCGGCGCGCGGGTGACCTACATCCGCCGCGCCCGCGGCGAGGAGCCGGCGCTGGCGCAGGACCCGCGGCTGCAATCGGTGCTGCGAGCCAGCCGCGGCATGATGATCTACGACGAGGACGTCACGGCCAGCATCGCCGCCATGACCGGCTGGTCTTTGGAACAGGCGGACGCCGCCCGCGCGACCCTGGCGGCGGCCGAGCCCGCCGCCCTGGCCCCATTGCAGCGGCGATTCCTCGCCGCCGCCGGCCCCGACGCGCTCGCGGTGTGGGACACCGCCGTCCGCTTCGCCGCCTATTCCTTCAACAAGGCCCACGCGGCCGGCTACGCTCACCTCGCCTGGCAGGTCGCGGCCATGAAGGCGCACCACCCGGCCGCGTTCGCCTGCGGCGTGCTCGACCATTACGGCGGACATTATCCGCTGCGCACGATCGCCGCCGACCTCTCACGCCACGGCGTCCGCCTGCTCGCCCCGACGGTCGCCCACGCCAATGTGCACACCACGCTCGCGCCCGAGGGCGTACGCGTCGGCCTCGGCCACGTCAAGCACCTCACCCGCGCCGCCATGCAGCAGATCGTCCACGCGCGGCCGTTCTCCGACCTCGCCGCGCTGCTGCGGGCCGTCCCGCTCGGCGCGCGCGAGCTGCGGGCGCTCGTGCTGTGCGGCGCCTGCGACGACCTCGCGCCGCTGTCCGCCGACGCCTACCCGATCGCTCACGAGGAGCTGCTCGCCCGCCTCGAGCGCGACCGCGATCCGGCCGCCCTCGTCGACTTCGTCGCGCGCGCTCCCGCGGGCCCCGCCGCCGACCTCTACCGTCGCCTCGTGCGCGTGCGCAACGAGCTCACGTTCTTGCACATGCACCTGTCCGATCACCCGCTGCGGATCCTCCGCGACGAGGCGCGCCGGGCCGGCTGCATCACTGCCCGCGAGGTCCCCGGCCGCGCCGGCCGGCAGGTCCGGGTCGCCGGACTCATCGCCGCCTCGCGCCGCCACCGCGACGCCCGCGGGCGGACCATGCAATTCGTCACCCTCGAGGACGAGACCGGCCTCGTCGAGGCCGTCGTCGCCGCCGACGTCTACGCGGCGCTCGGCGACCCGATTCGCAACCCCGGCCCGGTGATGCTCACGGGCCGCGCGGTGGTCGACCGCGGCCACGCGCACGTCGACGTGTCGCAGGTCCTGCCGTTCCACCGCCGGCCTCGGCCCTTCGCCGACCTCGCGCGACGCTGACGCGGCGCCGCGTCAGCGCTTCTTGCTCGTCTTCTGGCTCGTCTTCTTGCTCGTCTTCTTGCCGGTCTTCTTACCCGCGCTCGCGGCCTTGCGGCGGCGGGTCTCCCAGCCCTTCTTGGCCGCCTCGCTGCGGCTCGCCGCGGTGCGGCGCTTGCCGCCGACGCGCCCGCCCTTGCGTGACGACGAGCGATCGACTTTCTTGCCGCGCCCGCTGCCCGACTTTTTGCCTCCGCCCGTCTCCTTGTTGACGGTGGCCCAGGCCCGCCGCTCGGCCTCGTCTTCACCGACGCCGCGCTTCTTGTAGCCCGCCTCGATGTGCTCGGCCTGGCGCTTCTGCTTGTCGGTGTACTTCTCCTTGCTTCCACGTGGCATGGCGAATCTCCTCTCACGGGTCCGCCGGGAAAGTTGGCACACACGCGGGCCGCGGCAACACCCGGCCCGCAGGTTTCGTCCGACCGATCACGGCCGGATCAGAACGGCACGCCGCAGCACTCGCTGGCGGCCGCCTTGAACGCCGCCGGATCCATCCCGGCGCACACCCCCGGGTCGGGGCACGTCTTGTAGTCGCTCTCGCCGTCGTTGCAGGTGCACGTGCCCTCGGCGCACACGAAGCTGACCCCGAGCGCGTCCGGGCACTCGAGGATCGCCACGCAGCGGTCCTCGGCGATGAACTCCGGCTCGGAGATGCAGTCGCCGCAGCCGACGAGGTAGCTAGCGGCCGGCCCGAAGCAGGGGGCCTCCGCCCCGGCGGCGGCGCCGTTCCACTCCTCGCACGTCAGCCCCGCGAGGCATTGATTGTAGGCGATCGAGCCGCACGTGCACGCCGGCGTCGGCTTGAACGCGTTCGTCACACACGTCTCGGTGCACGCGGTCGGGTCGACGTCGTCGCAGTTCGAGAAGTTCGCGCACATCTCGGCGCACGCCGCCTCGAGGTCTCCGGCATCGGCCTCGCAGGTCACCGGTTCACCCGTGGTCCCGTCCGTGGTCGGCTCGGTCGTCGTCGGCTCCGTCGTCGCGTCGGTCGTCGTCGTCGCGTCGGTCGTCGTCGTCGCGTCGGTCGTCGTCGGCGGCTCCGCCGTCGTCGTGGGAGCGGTCGTCGCCTCGGTGTCGGTCGCCGAATCGGCGCCCTTCTCGGGACAAGCAGTGAGAAAGACGATCGCGGCTGCGCCCACACCGCGGGCTGTCCGCATCAGCGGGTTCGTAAGGTCAAGTTGCATGAATCACAGGATGTTTCAGCGGCCTCGACTTGTCCATCGCGCCCGGGGGTGTGGCCGCGACGACACAGGCGACCGCCCGAGGGCTTCAGTTCCCACATACCGAACAATCACCCACTCGATGGTGTGATTGCTCGAGGTCCTGTGAATCAGACGAGAGCGCGATCGCCCCGCGCAGCTCGCGCGAATCACTGCAGGCGGAAATCGGCCTTGGCGCGCGCGTGCGCGATGCTATGGCAACCCCATGCACCTGCGACCTCTGCTTGGCATGATGATGATTTCGTGGTCCGGCCTCGGACTGCTCGCGTGCGGCGACGACGGCAGCGCCTCGACCACCGACGCGACCACCGACCCGACCACCGACGGACCGACCACCGACGGGCCGGCCACCGACACGACGCCCACCACGACCACGCCCACCACCACCGCGCCCACCACCGGCGGCAGCGAGGGCGACAGCACCACCACCGGCGACACCTCGACGACCGGCGACAGCACCTCGACCGGCGACGAGCCCGGGCTCGCCTGTCATTCGCTCGAGCTGCCGGCCGCCCTGGTCGACGACGGCGATTGGGACGACGGCCTCACGATCTCCGGCTTCGCCGGTTACGACGGCCTCACCCCGAGCGTCCACGACTTCGCCCGCGACGCCGGCGGCGACCTGCTCGCCGTCGGCTACTTCCATTACATCGGCACCGACGCCGTGCACCCGTTCGCCCGTCGCGAGGGCGGCGCGTGGCTCGAGGACCCGAGCCTCGGCGTCGCGCTCGAGCGCCCGACGATCTCCGCCGTCGCCGCCGACGACGGCGGCCGCGTCGCGCTCGCCACCTACTCCGCGCTGCCGGCCGACCTCATGCAGCGCAAGGGCGAGATCTTGCTCGCCGACGGCGGCGAGTTCGAGGTCGTCGCCACCTTCCACGGCGCCGTGCGCTCGATGACGTGGTACGACGGCGAGCTGTGGGTCGCCGGCGTGTTCGTCCTCGACGACGAGCCGGCCGCCCCGCACCTCGCGGTGTACGGCGACATGGGCTGGCACGAGCCGCCCGGCGGCGCGCTCGCCGGCGCCGGCGCCTACGAGCTGACCGTCGACGACGACACCCTGCTCGTCGGCGGCAACTTCACCGGCGTCGGCGGCGTCGCGGCGCAGTCGGTGGCCGCCTGGGACGGCGCCGCCTGGACCGCCTTCGATCTGCCGAATTCCACAGTGTACGCGCTCGCCCGCGACGGCCAGGGCGACCTCTACGCCGGCGGCCTGTTCTCGGTCGAGAACAGCGTCGAGACCGGCGGCATCGCCCGCTGGTCCGGCCAATCATGGCAGTCGGTCGCCGGCGGTCTGGCCAATCCGAGCTTCCGCGGGGTCGTCTCCGACCTGGCCCTACGGTCAGGTGATCTGTACGTCGCTGGCTGCTTCACCTCGGCCGGCGGCGTGCCCTCCGATCCTGCCGCGATCCCGACCGGCGGCGTGGCTCGCTGGGCCGGCGGCGCGTGGGAGTCGCTGACCGACCCGGCCGCGGGCGTCGGCTCGGCGTGGTTCTCGCCGCTCAAGTGCGGCGACGAGGGCCCGGCGGCGATCTGGGAGGCGCAGTACCAGCGCATGATCGTCGACGGCGAGCAGATCGTCCTCGGCGGCGCGTTCTCCGGCGTCGACGCCGTCGCCTCGCAGAGCGTCATCGTGCTCGGCGCCGACGATCAGTGGGTCGCCGAGGGCGAGCCCGGGCGCGGCTTCTCCGGCGCCACGCGCTCGCTCGCCGTCGGCGGCCCCGAATGTGCAGTGCACGTCATGGGCGGCGTGACCCACGCCGGCGCGCTGAAGACCGACGATCGCGTGCTGCGCGACGACGGCGACGCCTGGACGCCCGTCGGTCCGTCGATTCCCGCGGGCGCCTATTGTTGGCAGCTCGCCATCGACGCTGCCGGCACGCCGGTGCTCGGCTGCGACCTCCCGCCCGAGGACGACCAGCCGCCCGCCGGCGGCGTCCTGCGGCTCGAGGACGATTCGTGGCAGGTCGTCGGCGAGCCGTTCGTGCAAGGAGGCGTCGCCGCGCTCGGCTTCGATCCGAACGGCGCGCTGTGGGCCGCCGGCGGCGGCAGCGAGGGCTTCGTCGCCCGCGAGGACGCCGGGCTGACGATCGTCGGTGAGAGCAACGGCCGCGTGTCCGCGCTCGCGTTCCGCCCCACCGCCCCCGGCGAGCCGGTGCAGGTCGTCGTCGGCGGCTACTTCAGCGAGTTCGCCGGCATGCAAGTCGGCGGCGTCGCTCGATTCGACGGCGAGGCCTGGCAGTCGCTCGGCGACGGCGTCGTCGGCAGCGTGCTCGCCGTCGCCTACGCCGAGGACGGCGCCATCTACGCCAGCACCGCCGACGACGGCACCCCCGGCCGACCGATCCTCGCCCGCTGGGACGGCAATGCCTGGACCGACGTCGCCACGCCCGAGCCCGGCCCGGTCGACGCCGGCTACGCCTTCTATTCGCTGCTCGCCCGCGGCGAATACGTGATCGCGTCCGGCTTCGCCTGGCCCAACTCCGATCAACGCAACATCTTCGTCTACGACGGCGCCACCTTCAAGAGCCTGCGCGGCGGGGCGACCGCGATCTACGTCGAATCGTCGGCCCTGGCACACAACGGCCTGTGGTTCGGCGGCACGATCGCCGAGGCCGGCCCGCCGCAAGCGCGGCGCTCCTCGGTCGGGATCGCCCACCTCCGGTGAACTCCCGCGATTCCGAGTCACCTCACCACCCGGTCCTGCATGCGCTCCTCGCATGCGGCTCCGGGTGGCGCCTTGTAGAAAAAGGAAGGACCTCGAACACGAGGCTGTCCCCGATGCCGAACGCCGGTTTGCCTGGGTGGTTCGCCGTCGGCGCTCGCGCACATCGCCTCTCCGGTTCATCGCCGACGAATCGCCGTACCCGTGGGCGCCGCGGGTGAATGAACCGTGTCCCGGGCCGCGGCCCGCGGCAGAAATACCAGCAATCGCGGTTTTGCGCGAAACCGCACCCTGTGACGTTGCGCCGTCGGACCAGGGAAAGGCACCGTCGCACCCTCGGTGTTCGTCGGTCTTCCGCGAAATTCACGCGATCGGGTTCCCCACGAATTCCCGCACACACGGGCCTGCAGAGCGTAGCGAGTGCGCAGAACTCCTCGTGGTGTTCGAAGCCGCCCGCCTGCGCGATCGCGCAATGTTGCGCTGTTCCGGCGTTCCGGGGCATCATCCGGGGGTTCGATGAAGAGCGGCCCATGAGCTATCTCGAGCCAATCTCGGCGATGAACCTCGACCCGGCGGGGTGGCTCGACGCACAGGGTGTCGTCGCGGCCGAGAACGACAGCTGGACGCCTGCCTTCGGGCATTCACCGAACGACCTGGTCGGCAACCCCTCGATGGGTCTGTGGCCCCCGCAGGAGGCCGAGCACCTCGGCCGCTGGCTCGTCGAGCTCGAGGCCGCCGGGCACGGCACCCCATTCATCGTCGAACTCCCGCTCCGCCAGGAGAGGAAGCAGCAGCAACGCGTATGAAGTCCAACAGCAAGCGACCGATCACGATACTCATCGCCGACGACGATCCGGAGGATCGCATGCTCGCCGCCGAGGCGCTCAAGGAGAGCCGCCTGGCCAACGACATCCGCTTCGTCGAGGACGGGGAGGAGCTCCTCGATTATCTCCTGCTGCGGGGCCGCTTCGACAACCCCGACGACGCGCCGCGTCCGGGCGTCATCTTGCTCGACCTCAACATGCCGCGCAAGGACGGCCGCGAGGCGCTGCGCGAGATCAAGGAGAACCCCGAGCTGCGGCGGATCCCGATCATCGTGCTCACCACCTCCAAGGCCGAGATCGACATCTACCGCAGCTACGACCTCGGCGTGAACTCGTTCATCGTCAAGCCGGTCACCTTCGACTCGCTGGTCGAGGTCATGCAGGTGCTTCGCAAGTACTGGTTCGAGATCGTCGAGATCGCCGCGGAATAGGCATGCACGAGCCGGTCGACGTGCTGATCGTGGACGACGACGAGGACGACGTCATCCTCGCCGGCGACCTGCTCGGCGACATCACGGCCGGCGAGTACCGGGTGCGATGGATCCAGTCGTATCAGGACGCGGTGCACGCGCTCGTCACCACCGCGCCCGACGTGTGCCTGCTCGACTACCGGCTCGAGGCGCGCACCGGCCTCGACCTGCTCCGCGAGGTCCGCGGGCTCGGCTGCGACGTCCCGATCATCTTCCTCACCGGCCAGACCGAGCGCGAGCTCGACGTCGAGGCCATGCACGCCGGCGCCGACGACTTCCTGATCAAGGGCAGCTTCACCGCGCGCGAGCTCGAGCGGGCGATCCGCTACGCGATCGAGCGCGCGGCCACGGGCGCCGCCCAGCGCCGGCTGACCGAGGAGCTGCGGCTGATGCAGGTTCAGGCCCAGCGCAGCAGCCAGGCCAAGAGCACCTTCCTGGCCAACATGAGCCACGAGTTCCGCACGCCGCTCAACGCCATCCTCGGCTACAGCGACATGCTGATCGACCAGGCGCGCGCCGGCGAGTTCGACGCCATCGAGGACGACCTCAACCGGATCCGCGCCGCCGGCAATCACCTGCTCGCGCTCGTCACCGACATCCTCGACCTCAGCCGGATCGAGGCCGGGCGCCTCAGCCTCGCGCCCGAGCGCTACCAGCTCGCCGCCCTCCTGCGCGAGGTCGTCGACGCCATCGCTCCGCTGATCCACCGCAACGGCAACCGCTTCGTCTACGCCCCCGCCGACGAGCTCGGCGAGATGGTGGCCGACGCCACGCGGGCCCGCCAGATCCTGTTCAACCTGCTCTCGAACGCCGGCAAGTTCACGCGCAAGGGCGTCGTCTCGCTGGCCGTCACGCGCCGCGAGGCCCGGCTCAGCGACTTCAACCAGCGCGCCGGCGACCAGCCGATCGAGGGCATCGAGTGCGTCGAGTTCACCGTCGCCGACTCCGGCATCGGCATGACGCCCAGGCAGATGGAGCGGCTGTTCGAGCCGTTCTCGCAGGTCGACGACACCGGCGGGCGCCGCTTCGGCGGCTCGGGCCTGGGCCTGGCGATCAGCCGTCGGCTCGCGCGGGCCATGGGCGGCGAGCTGCGGGCGCGCAGCGAGATCGGCCGCGGCTCGTCGTTCCGCCTGTCGCTGCCGTCCGACATCACCGCCGCCGCGCGCTGGCGCGGCCTCACCCCCGAGCGGAGATTCGCGACCGGCGAGCGCGGCCAGCTGCCGATCGTGTTCGTGCTCGGGCCGACCGACGGCTTCGGCCGGGCCCTGCGCGATCAGCTCGCCGACGTCCAGCTCGACATCGTCGTCGAGGCCGACCTGCGCCGCGGCGTCAAGCTGGCGCGCGCGCTCGGGCCGACGCTCATCGCCGTCGAGCTCAACGTCGGCGCGCCCGCGACGCTCGTCACGCTCGGGCAGCTGGCGCGCGAGCCCAGCCTGCAGGAGGCCGGGCTCCTGGTCTACCTGGTCGACGAGCCGGCCCAGTTCGGCTGTCTCCTCGCCGCCGACGGCGTCGTCAGCGCCCCGCTGCAGGCGCTGCAGCTGCAGCGGGCCGTCGAGCGCCTGTCCCCGGGGACATCTCGGCCGCTGCACCTGTGGTCGAACAGCGCCGGCCTGTTGCAGCAGGCCAGCGAGATGATCCGCCACACCGGCCGAATCGCCGCCCCGACCAGCGGCACCGGCGAGGGCCACGAGCTCCACCTCGTCCACCTCGCCGCGCCCGGCGCCTCCTGGGGCCTCGCCGTCGGTCACGCGCCCGCCCGCAAGGACGCGCCCGCGGTCGTGCTGGTCGCCCCCGACGACCCGCGCGCCGTGCCGAGGACCTTCGCCGCCGAGATGCGCGCGCTCGTCGAGCAGGCCGGCATCCCGCGCGACGCCCTGGTGCGCGAGGCCGGCGCCGCGGTCGTGGCCAAGGTCCCCCGCGAGTAGTACCGCTCGCTCACAGCAGCGGCAGGCCGTTGTGCTTCACCGGCAGCTGCAACAGCGCCGGGTACGGCGTGCCGGGGAAGATCCCGTAGTGACGCGTGATGGCGAAGCTCGCCACGTACAGCGTCTTCTTGCTCTGCTTCGTCGCCCCGAACACCAGCGACGACGGCGCGTCGAGCAGCCCGCCCTCGGCGATGATGTCGATGTCGCCGTGCTTGTCGATCGCTACCAGACGGTCCTGCCCGTTGACCGCGACGAACAGCGTCCCCTTGTCGTCGAAGGCGATGCCGTCGGCGCCGGCGAGCGCGTCGAAGTCGTCGGCCCAGATCTCGATCGCGCCGGGCGAGCCGTCGCACTCGATCTCGACGCGGAGGATCGTCCCGTAGTCGAGGTTCGACAGGTACAGGTTGTTCTTGTGCTCGTCGAAGGCGATGCCGTCGACGCCGAACCTGGACAGCACGAGGAACGGCTCGTCCGGGTTGCCCGCGAGCTCCGGGTCGGCCAGCCACACGTCCGGATGACCGTCCTCGTCGATCTTCCACACGAGCCCCTTCAGCGGGTCGGTGACGAACAGCTGGCCGTGGTCGTCGAACGCGATGTCGTTGGGGTAGCCCGTCGAATCGAGCGTGGCGTACGTCGACACCGCGCTGTCTGGGTCGATGCGAAACACGAACGCCACCGGCGGCGTGGGCGAGATGCTGCCGGTCGCGACATAGAGGTCGCCGTCATCGCCGAACTTGAGGCCGCCCGCCAGCACGCCGGTCGGCAGCGGCAGAGTCGCGTACACGCTCACATGGCCCGACGGAGTGATCTTCTTGATGTGTGCCCCCATCGAGGCATAGATGTTCCCGTCTCCGTCGGTCGTGATCGACTCCGGCAATTCCCCGCGCGCCGGATTGAACGCGGCCACAGTCGACAGTTGTCCGCCGGCCGCCGCGACCCCTGGCACGAGAGACATGAGAAGCGCCGCAGAAAATGACACCAGCAGGCTCCGACGCATGACACGACACCTCTCCTTCACCGGCCGGAGTATAGTGTCGCGGCGCGCCGGCGAGGATCACCGAAAGATCACGAGAGTCGGCGCACTGTGCCGTGAACCCCTGACGCGTGGGCGAACCCTCGCAGGTACGCCGCGGATCTCGCGAAATCGACGTTGGGCCCCGCGCCCCGACTTGCTATCCTGCCGGCGATGACACGCTCTGGAATCGTCGCTCACGTGATGCGGCGCACCGCCCCCGGTCCGCGCGGCGGGCTCCTCGGCAACCTCCCGGATGTCGCGCAGGGCCGCATGTTCGAGCTCCTGCATCATATGTGGCGGGCCCACGGCGACATCAGCTGCGCCCGGGTCGGCACCAGACTGCTCTATCTCGTGGTCCACCCGGACCACATCCAGCATGTCCTCGTGACGCGCCGGGAGAACTACACCAAGGCGATGCACCGCGCCCGCCCGCTCATCGGCGACGGCCTGCCCGCCAGCAACGGCGAGCTGTGGGCCCGCCAGCGCAAGCTGCTCACGCCGCGGTTCCAGGTCGGCGCCCTGCCCCAGTTCGCGCCCCCGCTGCGCGGCGCCATGGAGCGCCTGCTGGCCCGCTGGCAGGCCGCCGCGGCCCGCGGCGACGAGCTCGACCTCGCCGACGAAATGATCGCCCTCACCCTCGACGCGATCCTCGGCTCGCTGCTCGGCGAACGCCTCGACGACGAGGAGGCGCGGCTGCGCGGCGCGATCCGCGACGCCGTCGACTTCGTCGCCGCCAGCGGCCAGCTGTTCCGCGTCCCGCTGTCGTGGCCGACCCAGCGCAATCGCCATTTCCTGGCCGCCCTCGCGGTAATCGATGAATTCGTGAGTCGCGCGATCGATGCGCACCGGGCCCGCCCCGGCGACGATCCCGATCTACTGACCTTTCTGTTGCGTCACGTCGGCGACGGTCAGGATACTCCCGAGGTCCGGCGATTGATCCGCGACGAGTCCGTGAGTCTACTGCTCGGCGGCCACGAATCGACCGCGCAGGCCCTCACATGGTTGCTTTATTGCCTCGACCTCCACCCCGAGGCCCGCGCCCGTGTCATGTCCGAGGTCGATGCATTCGGCGACGCGCTGCCGGTGGTCTCCGACCGCCTCCGCTTCCCCTTCCTCGCCGCCGCCGCCCAGGAGGCCTTGCGCCTGTATCCGCCGTTCTGGGCGTTCCCGCGCCACGTCGTCGCCGACGACGAGCTGGGCGGCTACCTCGTGCCGGCCGGCGCCACGGTGATGTTGTGCCCGTACCTCACGCACCGCCACCCGGCGTTGTGGGACCAGGCAGAACGCTTCCAGCCCGAGCGCTTCCTCGGCGGCGTGGCCCAGGGCCGGGCCCGCGCCAGCTACCTGCCGTTCGGTTACGGTCCGCGGACCTGTATCGGCAATCACATGGCCACGACCGAGATCGTGCTGGCCACCGCGGCGCTCCTGCGCCGCTTCGAGGTCGAGCGCGTGCACCACGCCCCGGCGGTCGCCGAATTTTCCACGACCTTGCGACCCCGCGGCGGGGTCCGGGTCCAATTGCGGGCGCGTCAAGACGCCAGCGCGCGGTCTACATAGTCGAGGACATTGAGACGATCGACGCGTGGCCAGCCGCGGTCGTGGGCAAGTGTGAGCAGGGGCGGCCCCGCTTCGAACACCAGGGGCCGACCCACGACTGCGAGGACTTCGAGATCGCCGGGCCCATTGCCCAGCGCGATCGACCGCGACAACCCCGCCCCGCGCGCCGCAGCGAATTTTTGCAACAAGGTCAGCTTGCCCCCGGGCGCCCCGGGCATGAACTCGCAAGCCCCGGTGTATCGACCGGCTTCGACCGTGAATAGCGAGCCGTGGCAGTCCGCCACGCCCAGGTCCGCGGCGAGCAGCGCCACGATCTCCTGGGGGCTGGAGGAAACGATATAAGGCGTGACACCCGCGTCGCCGAGCCGCGCGATCAGCGGCCGCACGTACCCGAACAGCTCGTGGCGTAGCTCCTGCCAGATCGCCTGCGCCAGGGCGACGAGCTGCGCCTGCTCCACGCCCGCGAGCGCGGCCCCGTAAGCCGCCGTGCTGCGCGCGACCATCTCGGGGAAATCAATGGAGCCGGCCCGCAGCTGGCCGACGGCCGTCATCACCTCCGCGATCGCGTCGCCGCGCCCCAGCCCGCGCTGACTCACCTCACGTAGCAGCGCCAGGCCGATCGTCCGCGGGTGCATCGTCCCGTCGACATCGAGGATTGCCACGCGTGCTGCCGAGTCGTCGTGCGTCATTCCCCGATCATAGCGGAGACCCGGCTCATGCTCCACACTGAGGCCCCACGCAGGACCGGGGAATTCGCAGGTCGATGCGATTGACGTTGATCGCAACCAATATTTCGAGTAGCTCTCGAAATCGATATGTTCCGACAAGTGGGCGTGCTCGAACAGATCGAGCCGGCGCTAGAGCGTGCCGTAAATTTCGTGCTGGATCATCGCTTGCCCGACGGACGCCTCGCAGGTGGTTGCGCCGGGCGGGCCCTCGAGAGCGCTCTGACGCTGCACCTGTTCCGCCTCCACGGCCACGGCCCGGCGCTCCAGGCGGAGATCGAGGGGTTTTGCCGCCGCTCCCTGGCCGACGACGACGACGGCCCGAGCCACGCCGGCCGGCTCGATCGCACGCTTTCGCGCATCCTCTGCGAGCTGGTGGTCCACGGCAGCCTCGGCGCCGACGGCCTAGCCTCCCTCCATCGCACGCTGGCAGAGTTCGATCATCCGACGCTGTGGCGCAAGCGCGTGCTGATCGAGGTCATGCTCGTCGAACTCGGGGCGCTCCCCGCCGGGCAGAACGTATTGCCTCTCGCGGTCGCCCGCGCCGAGTCGTCGCACCTCTGGGTCTCGATCCTGCTGATGTCGATTCGCGTCCTCCAGCTGTGCCACCTCGACCGGGCCGCGGAGGTCGGCGACGTCGAGGTGGCGGCGATCCTCCGCGCCCAGGCGCCCGACGGCAGCTGGGAGCAGCACGTCCTCGTCACCTGCGTGGCCCTGCTCGCGCTGACCCGCCTCGGCCGCGCCGCGCCGCGCTGCGCTCTCGGCCTCAATTTCCTCGCCGGACAAATGCGGCCCGGCGGCGGGGTCCCGTTCATCACCAACGAAGACGTGTGGCTCACTTGCCTCGCCGGCCTCGTGCTCGCCGAGGCGCGGCTGCCCGCGCACGAGCTGCGGCGCAGCGAACAATTCTTGGTGTCACTGCAACGACCCGATGGCGGCTGGGCCTACGCCGAGGGCGTGTCGCAGACCGACGCCGACGACACCAGCATCGCGCTGTCACTGCTGGCCCGCCGCAGCCCGCTGGTCTACCGCTCCAGCATCCGCCGCGCCGTCGCCAACCTGCTCGCGCTGCAGAACAGCGACGGCGGCTTCCCGACCTTCGTCCACGGCGCCGCCTCCGAGGCCGAGATCACCGCCAAGTCGATCATCGCCCTGCGCCACAGCGGCATCGCCCCGCCCGAAGTCCTCGACGCCGCCTGGGCCTGGCTGGCCCGCGCCCAGCAGCCCAGCGGCGGCTTCCGCGGCGAGTGGAAGCTGTGCGTCACCTATCCCGCCTTCCACGTCCTCAACGCCGCCGCCGGAGAGCGCCAGGGCAGCCTCGCCGCCGACATCCGTCGCCGCTGCGTCGGCTTCCTCCGCGACCTCCGCCGCGCCGACGGCAGCTGGCCGATCCACCCCGACGATCGACACGGCCACCTGCTCAGCACCGCCTACGCGCTCGGCGGTCTCGTAGCTTGCCCGGGCAGCCTCACCTCGCGCGAGCTCTACGAGTCGAGCCTCGTCTTGCTCGCCGGTCAGGATCGCAACGGCGGCTTCACGTCCGCGCCCGACTCGCTCGGCCCGCGCCCGTTCGTCTACGACGTCCCCATCCTCGCCACCCTCTACAGTATCTGGGCGCTCGCTCGCGTCCGCGACCTGCTGTCCGGCCGCGGCGACGAGGTCCCGTTCGGCGCGCCCACGCCGCGCCCGCCGGTGTTCATCCACGAGCGCATGGGCCCGCATCACCCCGCGCGTCTACAACTGAGAGGACCCCGCGCGCAGTAAACATCTTCGCTGTCGGAAGCCCGAGCAGGCCGTCCTGCTCCGCGACAGCGACAGTTCGACCGCCTACGTCGAGGCCCGCGACGTCGTCGTCGGCCATAGGCCAGGCAGTCGCTCGGAGACATGTCTCATCGGCCATGTTTATGACAACATGGCCGTGAGAGCATGCTTATTCAGTCATGCGCTGCGATCACACCGCAGCCGCGGTGCACTTCATGTCGGCGCGGGATAGCGGTCGTGATGCCGAACCCACACCATGGCGCACGAATGCCCTCCTCCTGGCGGCCGAGCGGCGAAATTGTCGTGGTCCGCCCGGCCGACGGACAAATTGTCGGACCACCGCCCGCCTCGGCAAGGGCGAGGACAGCGAAGTGGCCTGGATCGACGGCTTGAACACCCTTGCGTCGGATCGGTTCGTCATCGGGGTCTCCTGCGTCGGCGCGGCGCTGTGCCCCTCCGAGCTCGGACGCCTGGCCGCCGAAGGCGCGCCGGAAGAGGCCCTGGACGCGCCTTTGGCCATGAGCGCCGGCGTCGAGGCCGGCGGCGGCGGCAAATTCTGGTGTGCGGGCGAGGGGGGAAAGCTGTGCGGTGTCCGGCGCGCGCGAATCAATTGGTCTCGCCGGATTGCGCGTCATCACGAGCGAATGGTCGAATCGCTCCAGATCGAAATTTCGCATGAGTCACCGATGTGTGACGCGGACGCGCCCGCGCCGGACAAGGTCGTACCGATTTCGGAACACTTCCTGCTTCGACCCGATCCATCGCGCCGCTCGTGACACTACACCCATGACCCCGCTCGACAGCCGCTAGACGCGAGCGGGACCATGGAGACATCATGCGTAAGTTCTATCGAGCCGCTTTTCACTGCTTCCTGTTCGCCCTCGGCTTCGTCGCAGCCTGCGACCAGGACGATATCTCTCCACGCCAGGGTGAATGGGAGCCTATCATTTGCGAAGGATCCGGCAGCAGCCGGTGCCCGGCAGGCCTCGAATGCATCGACGACTCCGGCGCCGCTTGTGACTTCGAGAAAGACCCCAAGTGCTTCGGCGAGTGCCAGCCGATCGACGGTCTGTGCGGCGGCCCGCTCGACCTCGCCTGCGCCGAGGGCTGGCTCTGCGTCGACCTCGCCGACGGCTGCGACCCCGAGCGCGAGAGCGACTGCCTCGGCGGCTGCCGCCCCGACCCCGACGCCGAGCCCCAGCCGTCCCCCATCGGCTCGTGCGGCGGCGAGGACGGCGCCGTCTGCCCGGAGGGTGAATACTGCGCCGACCTCGACGACTCGTGCCACCCCGAGCGCGGCCACGAGGGCTGCGAGGGCGTGTGCCGGCCCGAGGAGGAGCCGCTCCTGTGCGGCGGCCTGGCCGGCCTGCGCTGCCCCGGCAAGCTGGCCTGCGTCGACGATCCCACCGACGAGTGCGACCCGAACGCGGGCGACACCGACTGCGTCGGCACCTGCCAGGAGCGCCCGAGCCGGCGCCGCTACGTCAGCTACTCGCGCGAGGAGTGCGCGGTGATCCAGTTCCCCTGCGCCTACGACTGGAAGCCGTTCTTCGAGGAGTCCGGCTGCGGCTGCGAGTCCAGGTGACACGATTCGCGGGCGGCGGGCCCGACGGCCCGACTCGATAGCTCACGGCACCGACGGACCGCCGCGCCCGCCCGGCGAATGGGTGATATGTCTTCAGGGACATATCATCCATTCGCCCCGCATTCACTTCTTGCCCTTCGGCCCGCCGCCGCCGCCCTTCCCGCCGCCGGCCTTGGCTCCGCCGCCGCCCTTCGGCCCGCCGGCGTGTCCGCCGCCGCCCTTCGGTCCGCCGGCCTTGGCTCCGCCGCCGCCCTTCGACCCGCCGCCGCTCTTCGGCCCGCCGCCACTCTTCGGCCCGCCGTGCGCCGAGTGCTTCGGCCCGAGGGAGCCGCCCGTCGCCCCGTGGCCCTTGCCGCCGTGCTTGCCGCCGCCGAAGCCCTTGCCGCCGTGCCCGGGCCCGTCGCCGCCGTGCCCGTGCCCGTGCCCGCCGCCGCCGAACCCCGCGTGACCCGAGAATTTCCCGCCGCCGTGCCCCTTCGCGTGGCCGGGCGGCAGGCCGCCGGTGGCCTTCCAGTGGCCGTGCTTGAGGTGTCCGGGCGGGATCCACCGGCCCGTCTCGGCCTCGATGTACACGCTGTGGTACGCCGGCCGGTCGACCACGAACGCCCACGCGAGCAGCGGCTGGGCCACCACGACCATGCTGGCCTCGAAGCGCGCCGGCGCGACGAACGTCAGCGCCTCGGCGTGCACGGCCGCGCCGGCCGAGAAGTGCACCCCGGCCGAGAAGCTGGCCGAGAACGACACCTCGCTGGTCGCCCGGCTCGCCACCACCGACGCCGTCGCCAGGTCGACCGCGTGCACGACCGTCGCGCGCGACGACGGGATCACCTTCATCTGGAAGTCGACGCGCGCGTCGCTGCGGACCTCGACCACCTCGACGTGGTCGATCTCGCCGTCGGCGTCGACGTCGATGCGATTGATCCCGGCCTCGGGGTCGTTGACCGCCAGCTCGAGCTCCTCCGCGGTCTCGATCGTCCCGCCCTGCACCAGCGCGGTCACCTCGGCCAGGCGGAAGCTGTCCGCCTGCAGCTCGATCGACGCGCTCGCGGGCGCGGCCGCGACGACCGCGACGTCGGCCTGCGCGTCGACGGCCGCCTGCGCATCGACGGCCGCGACGACCTCGGCGTCGGCCTGTGCGCGGCTCTCGGCCTGGGCGACGACGGCGGCGTCGCAGCCGAGGGACAACAGGAGGGCGGTGGTGGCCAGGATGGTTCGTGCCATGCTCGCTAGACCGCCGCCGCCCCCCCGCTTCCAACCAGGGGGCGCGCGCCCTCAGCCGGGGATGATCGCCTGGCAGCAGCCGGTCTGGCAGAAGAGGCCCTCGGGGCAGTCGCTCTGGCCCATCTCGTCGATTTCGCACGGCTGCGCGTCGCCGTCGCACGACGACTCGTCGCACCCCGGCGGCGGCTCGGTCTCGCCGAAGCACACCTCGCACTCCTCCGGGTGGCACTCGTCGTCGCAGTCGGGGTTCTTCGTGCACTGCCGGCACGAGTCGATATTCGCCAGCGAGCAGTCCAGGTCGCCGAGGAAGATGTCGTAGGTCATGCCGTCGACCTCCACCGTGCAGCAGCCGAAGCAGTCACAGCCGTTCGGCACCTGGCAGGTGTCGATGCACTCCTGCGGCTGCTCCGCCGGGCAGTTGTTGAAGTTCTCGTCGTACGGGCACTTGTCGCCGCCCGGGCTCTTCGGGTCGCACTTCAGGTCCCACGCGCAGTCGCCGGCCCCGCCGCCCGAGTTGCCGTCGAAGAAGCAGTCCTGCTTGCACGGGTCCATGTTGTCGCCCGGCAGGCCGGTCGCAAACGAGTCTTCGCGGTCGTCGCACGGCGACACACACTCCGGGTCGGCCAGGTCGAGCAGCCCGTCGCCGTCGTTGTCCATGCAGTCGCCGCAGGCGTAGGTCTTCCCGTCGCACATGAGGGGCACGCAGGTCCCGCCACCCGTCGTCGTCGTCGTCGTCGTCGTCGTCTCGGTCGCCGTCGCCGGCGCGGTCGTGTCGGTCGTGCTCGTGCTCGTGCTCGTCGGCGCCTCGGTCGTGGTCGGCTCGGCCGTGGTGCTGCTCGTGCCGTCGGTGCCGGTCGTCGGACCGGTCGTCATCGTCGTCGTCGTCGCGCTCGTGATCGTCGACGTGCTGGTGTCGCTGGCGACCGCCGTGTCCGTCTCGCCCTTTCCCGACCCACTGCAGGCCAGGAGGACGCACACCCCGATGAGGTAATTCTTCGACATGCCGACGATGCTGTCGCCGGTCGCGCCGAAACGCAAATGTTATTATCGCCCGTGAACGATGTTGCTGACCCGTAATCGTGCGACGATCGCGGCAGAGCCCGGTTGACCGCGACCGGGCGCCTCCGCGACGGCTGCCATCATTCGACCAGGAACACCCCGCGCAGGTCCTCCGTGGCCGAAAGCGGCACCCCGTTGCCGTCGAGCGAGATCGCCCGGAATTGATAGTACAGCCCCGAGGTCAACGCCGGCCCCTCGTACGGCACCTCCACCGTCTTGCTGCCCGACACCGACGGCACCATCGCGTTCTCCCACACCAGCTCGCCGAACACGTCGAACACGCGCACGAGGTAGCCCTTCTCGCTCGAGTCGTCGGCGAACTCGAAGGTCGGTGTCGCGCTGGTCGCGGTCGGCTCCTCGGCCCCGGGCGCCACGACCGCCAGCGCCTCGGTGACCTTGAACCCCGCGTCGACCGTCACCGCCTCGCCCGCGGCGACCGTGACCTCCTGCAGCTCGGTGCCCCCGATCGAGGTGTCCGGGTCGCGCACCAGCCTGTCGTTCTCGAAGGATGCCAGCACCTTGTAGGTGCCCGCCGGCACCCCGGGGATCCGGAACGTCCCCTCGACGTCGGGGTCGAGCCCGGGATCGGGCGCGCGCAGCCCGAACGGCACCGGCCCGCGCTCGAGCGTCGCGTTGAACACGCTCACCGGCACCAGCACCACGCTCGTCACGCTGCCGCCCGGCGCGTTGACGATCTGCACCGAGCCGCTGACGGCCCCGAGGTTCTCCTCGCCCTCCGCCACCGCCTCGAGGTCGACCGCCGCGAGGTCCTCCGCCGCCACCTGGGCCGTCCCCGCGGCCAGCTCGAGCCCGCGACGGTAACCCCGGATCGTCGCCGCGCCCGACTGCACGTTGAAGATCGTGTACGCACCTGTCCGATCGGACACCCCGTACTGCGCCACCCGATCGCCGCTCACCCCCTCGGCGACCACCAGCGTGCCGCCCGGGTCGACGCCGCCGACGGTGCCCGTCACCGTCACCCCGCCGCGCAGCTCCTCCGGCAGCATCACCAGGCCCACCGTGGTCAGCGGGCTCTCGATCACGCTGACCTTGAGCTCCGCGTCGTACGCCGCCTCGGCCGCGTGGATCGGCAGCGCCACGCGGATGCCCGACGGGAACGGCAGGTAGTCGCGCGCGAACGCCTGCAGCGTGTAGTTGATGTCGCTCGCCAGCTCGCCGTCGGGCTGGCGCGGCGCGCTGACCTGCAGCTCGTAGCGGCCCATCGCGTCGGTCACCGCGATCTCGCCGAGCGGCGCGCCGGTGCGATCCTGGCCGTTCACCAGCGCCCCCTCGATCGGCTCCTCGGTCTGCAGATCGATCACCGTCCCGTGGATCTGCAGCGGCTCGCCGCACACCCAGGTGTCGCTCGCGCCGGCCACCGGATCGCACACGAACCCCTCGGCACAGTGGGGCCCGTCGGCCGTGGCCGGGTCGACGAGCGGGTCGCACGGCCCGCCCTTGTCCGAAGGTTCGGTCACGTCGAGCTCCTTCTGCTGGCAGCCCGCAAGACCGAACGTGAGCATCGACCCGCACGTCAGAACGAGGATCTTTCGCATCGTGCCCCTTGGACCGCCGAGCTTGACACGATTCCAAGATCGATCCCAGAACCTCGCGTCATCGCGCGCGCCGCCCGCCGCACCTCACCCCGGCACGATCGCCTGGCAGCATCCGGTCGAGCAGAAGAACCCCTCCGGACAATTCGACACGCCGTCCTTGCCGACCGTGCACGGGGTGTCGTCCTCGGCGCAGCCCGGCTCCTCGCAGCCCTCGGGCAGCTCGTCCTCGCCGAAGCACAGCTCGCACTTCTCCGGCTCGCAGATGTTGTTGCACGACTCCTGGAACGTGCATGTCCCGCACGCCGCGAGGTTGTCGAGCGCGCACTCCGGCGTCGAGCCGAGGAAGATGTCGACCGTCCCCTCCGGCGTCTGCACGTGGCAGCAGCCGAAGCAGTCGCAGCCGTTCGGCACCAGGTCGGCGCACACCTCGAGGCACTGCGCCGGCACGTCGGGCTCGCACTCCTGCTTGAACGCGCAGCCGATCATCCCGCCCGGGTTCTGCGGGTCGCACTGCAGGTCGTATTCACACTTGTCGTTGCCGACGCCGCTGTCGGAGTCCCAGTAACAGTCGTTCTTGCAGTCCAGGTTCTGCCCCGGCAGGTCGGTCTGAAACGAGCCCTCGTTGTCGTCGCACGGGCTCGTACACTCCTTGTCGCCGCCGTCGATCGCCCCGTCGCCGTCGTTGTCGATCGCGTCGCCGCACTGGTAGATCTTGCCGCCGCACGGCACCGGCGTCGGCATCCCGCCCTCGGTCGTCTCCGCCGTCGCCCCCGTCGTCGTCGTCGTCCCCGTCGTCCCGCCCGTCGTCGTCGTCGTCCCCGGCTCGCCGCTCGTCGGTGACTCGCTCGTCCCCGTGGTGGTGGTCGTCGCCGTCGCCTCGACGTCGCCGGTCGTCACCGTCGTCGTCGCCGTGCTCGTGGTCGTGCTCGTCTCGGTGGTCGTCGCCGGCGACGTGCCGCACCCGACGACCATTGCCCACAGGACATACCCACAATAACCGTGAAGATTTCGCCGCATCAGCGGATTCGACAGGCTCCAGGTCGACGGTTCCAAGGCCGGCTCACAGGCTCACGTCGATCTCGAACACGCCGTAGTCCGAGGTCGCCGTGCCGACCACGTGGATCGTCCCGGCCTTGCGGCGGATCGTCCCGTCGGGCGCCTCCTCGGTCTCGCCGGAGATGTCGAGGTCGAGCGCGACGACGCCGCCGAGCTCGCCCGTCATCGCGAACTCGCCGGTGAAGCTGCCGGTGAGCGTCCCGGCCGGCAAGTCGCGCAGGCTGATGTCGAGCAGCGCCGGCCCGCCGTCGTAGACGACGTCGAACATGTCCTCGACCGGCCCATCCGAGTAGTCGGTGAGCGTGACCTGGAGGTCCATCTCCTTGTTGTTCGACGCGCCCTGGTCGACCTTGCCGCCGACCACCATCGTGCCCGAGAGCTCGCCGGCCTCCATCTGCTCGGGGATGTTGGCGTTCGAGGCCGCGTTGAAGCCGTCGAAGCCGAGCTTGATCATGCGGTCGACCGCGCGGTCGAGCCCCAGGTAGGCCCGCCGCGCCGAGTCCGGGTCGGCGACGCCGTCGTTCGGCGGCGGCTGGCAGCCCAGGACCAGGGTGGACAGCAGCGCGCCCGTGGCGGCGCGCACGAGGATCGACCGGGAGATCGAGGGCATGTCTCCCGCTGCGACAGGCCCGCCCGCCGGGATTCCAAGGGGATCCCCGCGCTCGCGCCCGACCGCGTCACAGCGGCCGCCGGCGCATCCGCAGCGCGTTGGCGACGACCGACACCGAGCTCAGGCTCATCGCGGCGCTGGCGATCATCGGGCTGAGCAGCAGCCCGAACGCGGGATAGAGCGCCCCCGCCGCGACCGGCACGCCGAGGAGGTTGTAGACGAACGCGAACGCCAGGTTCTGACGGATGTTCGCGAGCGTCTCCAGGCCGAGGGTCCGCGCGCGCGCGACCCCGCGGAGGTCGCCGTGCAGCAGCGTGATGCCGGCGCTCTCGATCGCCACGTCGGTCCCGCTGCCCATGGCGATCCCGACCTCCGCCTGCGCCAGCGCCGGTGCGTCGTTGATCCCGTCGCCCGCCATCGCCACGCGCCGGCCCTCGCGCTGCAGCTTGCGGATGAATTCCGCCTTGCCCGCCGGCGAGACCCCGGCCTCGACCTCGTCGATGCCGAGCCCGCGCGCCACCGCCTCGGCCGTCGCCTGGTGATCGCCCGTCAGCATCACCAGGCGCAGCCCCTGCCCGCGCAGGCGCGCGAGCGTCTCGTGCGCGCCGGCCCGCACCGGGTCGGCCACGCCGAGCAGACCGACCACGCGCCCGTCGACGGCCACGAACATCACCGTCGCGCCGCGCTCGCGCAGCGCCCCCGCCCGCCCCGCGAACGCCTCGTCCCCCAGCCCCTGGGCGCGCAGCAGCTCCGCGTTGCCGAGCGCCACCGCGTGCCCCTCGACCACCCCCGTTACCCCGCGCCCGGCCTCCGCGCGGAACGCCTGCACCGCGGCGAGCCGCAGCCCGCGCTCGCCCGCCGCCGCCACGATCGCCCCCGCCAGCGGGTGCTCGCTGCCCTGCTCGAGGCTCGCCGCCAATCGCAGCAGCTCGTCCGCCGCGATCGCCTCCACCGGCTCGATTATCGTCAATTGCGGCTTCCCCTCGGTCAGCGTCCCCGTCTTGTCGAACACCAGCGTGTCGACCCGCGCCATCGTCTCGAGCGCCTCCGCGTCGCGCACCAGCACCCCGTGCGTCGCCCCGCGCCCCGTCGCCACCATGATCGACATCGGCGTCGCCAGGCCGAGCGCGCACGGACAGGCGATGATCAGCACCGCGACCGCGTTCATCAGCGCCGTCGCCACCCGCGGCTCCGGCCCGACCTGCCACCACACCACGAACGCGAGCGCCGCGATCACCAGCACCGCCGGCACGAACACCGCCGCCACCCGATCGGCCAGGCGCTGGCTCGGGGCCCGGCTGCGCTGCGCCTCGCCGACCAGGTGGACGATCCGCGCCAGCACCGTCTCGCTGCCGACCCTGTCCGCCCGCATCACGAAGCTGCCGGCTCCGTTGAGCGTCCCGCCGACCACCGGCTCGCCCGCGCCTCGCTGCACCGGCAGTGGCTCGCCGGTCAGCATCGACTCGTCGACCGCGCTGCTGCCCTCGGCGATCGTCCCGTCGACGGGAATGCGCTCACCTGGCCGAACGCGCAGGTCGTCGCCGACCTGGATCTCCGCGATCGGCACGTCGACCTCGCGCCCGTCGGCCTCCACTCGCCGGGCGTGGCGCGGCGCCAGGCCGAGCAGCGCGCGCACGGCGTCGCCGGTGCGCTGCCGCGCCCGCAGCTCCCAGATCTGGCCGAGCAGCACGAGGCTGACGATCATGCACGCGGCCTCGTAGTAGACCCCCGGCCCGTGCCCGCCCGCGTGCACCCCGGCGATCGGCGCGACCGTCATGATCACGCTGTACACGAACGCCGCCACCACCCCGATCATGATCAGCGTGAACATGTTGAGGTGCCGCGAGCGCAGCGACGCCGCCCCGCGGTGCAGCAGCGGCCACCCCGCCCACAGCACCACCGGCACCGACAGCACCAGCTCGATCCACGGCAGCGCCGACCCGAGCGCGTGCTGCACCGGCTGGCCGGGGATCATGTCCGACATCGCCAGCACGAACACCGCCGCGCTGGCCGGCAGCGTCCACCAGAACCGGCGCTCGAAGTCGACGAGCTCCGGGTTCGGCCCCGCCTCCGCGCTCGGCTGCTTTGGCTCGAGCGCCATCCCGCAGATCGGGCACGTCCCCGCGCCGATCTGCACGATCTCCGGGTGCATCGGGCACGTGTATTCCACGCCCTGCTGCGCCGGCGCGGGCGGGGGTCGCGGCGCGAGGAACTGCTCCGGCGCCGCCGCGAACTTGTCGCGACAGCGCGGATTGCAGAAGTAGTACGTCTGTCCCGCGTGCGTGTGCCGGCCACCCCTGGCGGTCGCCGGGTCGACCGTCATGCCGCAGACGGGATCGAGGACCGGCGCCGAGTGATGATGGTGTGTGGTCATGACCCCGAGCGGACGCCGCGCCCCTCGGGGGCATTACACCCCCCTCGCTGCGACGCCCGCGCCCTCGCTGCGCGCGCATCATTCCCTGCGGCTGCGCCGGCGCGACCGATCGCGCCACCCCTCGCGGAGCCGGCGCCGCCGGCTCATGCTTCAGCCCGGCGGCGTGAAGCCGTCGCAGGCCTCGGCGATCCCCGCGATCGCGTCGTGGAAGAACATCTGATAGTTCGCGGCGCAGATCTGGCCGACGCTGCCGTAGGTGAACATCTCCGTGAATTCGGTGAGGCGCTCGCCGATCTCCGCCGCGTCCTTGCAGGCCGGGTTCTTGGGGCCGATGAGCGACAGCACCACGATGTTGGTCTCGATGCCGCCCTTCAGCGCCGTGATCGCGTTGAACCACTGCGGCGGGTCGCCGGCCGATCCTTCCTCCTCCTCGTCGGTGATGATCACGAGCACGAGCAACGCGTCCTCGCGCATGAATTGCTCGTTGCACGCGCCTGGTCCCGCCAGATCGGGGCCGAGGGCCGCCAGCGCCGCGTCGATCGGCATCTCGTCGCCGCTGCCGTCGATCCCGACCTGGGCCGCGCAGGTGAAGCGCGCCGGCAGGTCGTCGTCCTGCGTCATGAAGCGTTTCCCGCTGGCGTACGGCCCGCACACCGCCCCGCTGGAGCCCTCGCCGCCCGTCTGCGTCACCAGCGCCCCGAGCGTGTCGGTGCAGCCCGGCTCGTTGTATTCGTAGTCGTCGGTCGACACGACCCCGATGTGCAGGCTCTCCGCGTCCGCCAATTGGTCCTGCATCTCGCTGACGAATGTAGGGAAGCTGGCCACCAGATTGACCTGCTCCTGCTTCATGCTGCTCGAATTGTCGACCACGAACAGCAGATCGATCTTGACGCACGGTTTGTCGGCCTGGCCGCCCGGATCGGCCGGAGCCGGCGAATCGCCGAGGTCGAACTTCGGCCCCGAATCGGACGGCTCGCCCTGCGGCTCCTCCTCCGGGGCGCCGGTCTCGTCCGCCGCGCCCGTGCTCGAGCTCGTACCCGTGCCCGTGCCCTCCGAGGTCGTGGGTACATCTGCGGGATCCTCCTCGGTCGTCGCCGCGGCCCCCGGCTGGACCGTCGTGATCACGCCGTACGAGGCCCCCGCCGACGCCGAATCTCGCCCGCCTGCCTCGCTGCAGGCCCCAGCGAGAAGGCCCAGACACACGGGCGCCGCCAGAGCCGCCCGACTGATGAGCTGCCGATTGCTGAGATTCATCAGACCACCTCCACTCTTTACATTCACTCGCGCCCGCGCCCTCCGTCAATGGTGCGTCCCCGACGCCGCCCGCACGACCGCGCCCGCGGCAATTGCACATATGTCCTGAAGAACATGCTCGTTCGGGCATGATCGTGATCGCCGAACGGCGGCAGACCGGCCCTGCGCCCCGTCCGTCCCGGCGGCCCGCGCGCCAAAATTCGCAGCCCACATTCGAGGGTGAATTTTCTGGGCACAATTTAGGAGCAATCTCACATTTTACCCAGCTTGTACCCACCGTCCGTCGCTCCTGCGCGTTAAGCGCAACCCCGGATGCGACGTTTCACGCGGGTATCACACAGCAGAGCCCGCCCTCGCCCTCACAGCCCGCGCAAGGGACCAGCCGCCCCCGCCCACGCGGCACGCGCGCCCACGATCACGCGGCGTCTTCACCGCCACGCACACTCCGTCGCAATCACCACACCGTGCAGGCCGGAGGCATACGCATCAGCACCTCCGCGGATGTGACAGCAGCCATCGTCCCTCCGCTCCTGCGGCGGCGTGTCCTCGCCGCAATGCGCACCGGTGACGCTTTGCAGCGCGTGACCGGCGGCGGCCATGTAGGCCTTGCGAACATGTTTTAATTACCATGTCCTTTAAGACATGTTTTTATAGCCATATCCTCCAGGGCGTCCCTGACCCGCGACCGTCCCGTCTTGAAAATGAAAGCCAAAGTTGATCCTTGCTCACACAGAACCCGGCGGAGAGCCCCATCCCAGGAGATTGACCGACAGTTTTGAAAGCTGATATCAAAAAGACCGGCACGAAATCGCGCGTTCCGCCCTCCCGGTGGCCTCGCCGTGACCTGGCCCAAGAGACATCATGACCCGCCGCCGTCCGCTCCCCGCCCTCCTCGTCGCAGCCCTCTCGCTCTCTGCCTGCGGGGACGACGGTCAGACCAGCGCGAGCGACGGCAGCAGCGGAACCAGCAGCACCGGCACCACCGAGCCAGATCCGACCGCCGCGCCGACCACCTCGACCGCCGATCCGGGCACCAGCACGACCGTGGCTCCGACGACCACCACCACCGAGCCGGAGACGAGCACGACCCAGCCGGTCACCTCGACCACCGATGCAACCTCGACCACCGGCGACACCACCACCGCCGAGACCGACGACACCACCGCCACCGAGACCGGCGACACATCCAGCACCAGCACCACCGGCGCCGTCGACGACACCCCGCCGGGCGTCGTCATCCTGCGCCCCTTCGACGGCGTGCATCTCGCCAGTCGGCGCCTCCTCGTCACCGGCGAGGCCAGCGACGACACCGGCGTCGTCGCCGTCGACCTCCTGCTCAACGGTGGCGCCCCCGTCTCGCTCCCGATCGCCCCCGGCCCGGACGCCGCTTTCACCGCCGACCTTCGCCTCGCCCGCGGCTGGAACACCGTCGAGATCGTCGCCCGCGACGCCGCCGACAACATCGGCAGCAGCACGCGCCTCGTCCACCTCGGCGTGCCCGTCGCTGCCGGCGGCGCCCACTCGCTCGCGCTCGTCGACGGCGTCGCCTGGGGCTTCGGCCGCAACAACGAGGGCCAGCTGGCGGCGGGCGACCTCGTCGATCACCACGACGCCGTCGAGCTCGTCGAGCTGGGCGACGCCGTCTCGCTGTCGGCCAACCTCAATCACTCGCTCGCCGTCACGGCCGACGGCGCCGTCAAGGCCTGGGGGCGCAACGACGAGGAGCAGCTCGGCCTGGGTCCCGGCCCCGATCTCTCGACCCCCGCGATCGTCCCCGGCGTGCCCGAGGTCGTGCTCGTCGCCGCCGGTCAGCGGCACAGCCTCGCGCTCACCGACGACGGCCACGTGTGGTCGTTCGGGGCCGACAGCAACGGCCAGCTCGGCCGCGAGGGCGACGCCGCGCCCGCCGTCATCCCCGACCTCGAGGACATCGTCGCCATCGCCGCCGGCGGCTCCTACTCGCTCGCGGTCGACGGCGCCGGCGCGGTGTGGGCGTGGGGCAACGGCAGCGACGGCCAGCTCGGCGACGGCACGACCCTCGACTCGCCTGTCCCGAAGGTCATCTCGATGGTCGACGCCGCCGCCGTCGCGGCCGGCAAGGCCCACACCCTCGCCCTCGCCCCGCTCGGCAGCCTCGCCGCCTGCGGCCTCGACGCCAGCGGCCAGCTCGGCGACGGCGTGAACGTCGACGACGAGCTGCTGCCCGTCACCGTCGCCGAGTTCGCCGACGTCCTGACCGTCGCCGCCTCCGGCAACCTCTCGCTCGCGCTCGCGCTCGCCGGCGACGCCACGCTGTGGGCGTGGGGTCAGAACTTCAACGGCCAGCTCGGCCTCGGCGACGCCCTCGACCGCAGCGAGCCTACCGCCGTCCCGGGCCTCCCGCCCGTGCACGCGATCGCGGCCGGCCTCGCCCACACCGTCGTCCTCGACGCCGACGGCGGCGTCTGGGCCTGGGGCCTCAATTCGTTCGGGCAGCTCGGCAAGGGCGACGCCGGCAACGGCACCCATAGCGCCGTCCCCCTGCTCGTCGCCCTGCCCTGATTCCCGGCTCGCCGATCCACCGCCCGCCGCGAATCAGGGCACTCCACGATCCGCCGCCGCACGCCCTCGTTCGTGGGACGTCGCACCACCTCCCACGCGCGAGCCACCCCGGCGACCCTTCGCCGCTCGTCAGGATCTTCGCTACACACATTCGCGCTCTGCTCTGACAGTCCGCCGATGCGGGGACGCGGCCGCGAAAACGCCGAGATTCGCGCGACTACTCGTCGATCCTTCGATTTGGGTATCCTCGACCTCATGCGGGGCCGGACGGCGTTCCCTGGCGGCCTCGGCTCATCACACGACACCGCGAGACGCCTGTCCTTCAAGACATATTATCGATCCACGCCGGCGCATTTCGCCGTTCGCGGCCCGGCGGGATCGGCCGGGCGCGGCAGCGCTCGCTCGAGGGCGGCCGCGCGCGACGACGCCCGCGGCTGTGATGATATAGATGCAATTATGCAAAACACTCCGCGCATCCTCGCCCTCCTCGCCCTGCTCGCCCCCGTCGCCTGTGACGTCGACGACGACACCGCGAACCCCGTCGGCGAGGGCTTCGTCGGGATCGGCCTCGAGCAGCAATTCGAGGACCTCGGCATCGACGAGCTCACCGACGCGGTCGACCCCTCGTTCGCGTGCAGCGACGCCGGCTGGACCCCCGCCTGGGCCACGCTCGAGGATCAGGTGCTCACCCTCGTCAATCAGAAGCGCGCCGCCGGGGCCGTGTGCGGCGGCGTCAGCAAGCCGCCGGTGCCCCCGGTGACCGCCAACGCCCAGCTGCGCTGCGCCGCCCGCAACCACTCGAAGGACATGGGCGTCAACAACTTCTTCAGCCACACCGGCTCCAACGGCTCCTCCTTCAGCCAGCGCATCACCGCCGCCGGCTACGTGTGGAAGGCCGCCGGCGAGAACATCGCCGCCGGCTACAACACCGCCGCCGCGGTCGTCAACGGCTGGATGGCCAGCACCGGCCACTGCAACAACATCATGAACGGCAACTACAAGCACCTCGGCGTCGGCTACTACTACGCCGCCGGCGCGACCTACAAGCACTACTGGACGCAGGACTTCGGCAAGAACTGACGAACGGCCTCACCCCGGCGCCGCGGCCGGCTCGGCCTGGCCCGCCGCCGGGGCGCCCTCGGGCGGCACCACGTACAGCGTGCGGCTCGGCAGCGCGAATTCGTAGCCGAGCCCGCGCATCTCTCGCAGCAGCTCGAACAGCAATTGCTGGTGGATCTGGGTGTATAGATTGTAATCGGCGGACAGCACGATGTACACCACCTCGTACTCGAGCCCCGATTCGCCGAAGTTGACCAGCGTCGCGCGGTCGAAGCGGACCTGCTCGCGGCGCTCGACCGCGGCCCGCAGCAGCCCCGGGAGCCGCTCGATCAGCTCCTGCGACGTCGCGTAGACCACGCCGACGCGGAACACCACGCGCCGCTCCCGCATGCGCGTGAAGTTCTGGATCCGGCTCGACAGCAGGTCGTTGTTCGACAGCACCAGCTCCTCGCCCGAGAGGCTGGCCAGCACCGTGCTGCGCACGCCGATCCGCCGCACCGTGCCCATGACCTGGCCCACGGCGATGAACTCGCCGGGCTGGAACGGCTTGTCGACGATGATCGAGATCGACGCCAGGATGTCGCCCAGCACCTGCTGCACCGCCAGCGCCACCGCCACGCCGCCGATCCCGAGGCCCGCCACCAGCGCCGTGATGTTGATGCCGAACGCCGACAGCACCACCAGCACGACCACCGTCCACACCAGCACCAGGCCGGCCAATCGCAGCATCGTCTGGGCGATCGGCGTGACCTGCGGCGCCGCCCCCTCGGCCTGCACGTGGCGGGCGAAGCGGCGGTCGACCAGGTAGCGGACCACCGTGCTGGCCCACAGCCCGCCCTGGATCATCCCGCCGATGATCAGCGCCGTGTGCACCCGCTGGTCCCACCGCTCCGGCAGGTCGAGCGTGACCGTCGCCAGCCGCAGCCCGATCAGCGCCAGGAACCACGTCCGCGTGCGCTCGACCAGATCGGCGATCACGTCGTCGACGTCCGACGCGCTGCGCACCGCGTAGCTGCGCAGCCGCCTCGCCGCCGTCCGCCGGATCAGCATCAGCGTCGGCGTCAGCGCCAGCAGGATCACCGCGGCCGCCAACCACTGCAGGCCGGTGATCCCGAGCCAGGTCCGCCCGAGCAGCGTTTCGAGGGCCTCCGTCATCGCCGGAAACATGATCGACTTCGCCGCCCGCGCCACGCCGCCGGCCGCGGCGGACGAGGCACCCGCGGACATGACCGATCGAACATGTTCACGAGAACATGCCTGTTCAGACTTGATCACTGGCGCGAGCGGCGGTCCCGGCCCACGGCGCCGGCGCCGGTCGGGGGCGCGGAGCAGCGCGGTCTCCGGGCTGCGGCAAACCCGCGGCCCCCGCGGCGGAGCGCCCGCGCGCACATGGGACGGCGCCTACGCCGTTTTCGCCGCCCGCGCCGAGGAGCCGGCGGCGCTCCAGTATCCTTCTCCAGGTCGTGATTCCGGGGACAGAGCTGGCCGAGTTGCTCGACGACGGGTTTTTGGTCGTCACCCGCGACGGCGCGGTCCGGGCCGCCAACGCCGCCGCCGAGCGCGTGTTGGGGGCGGAGCGCGCCGCGTTGGTCGGCTGCGAGCTGTCCGCGCTGCTCCCGGGCGCGCCCGACGGCGCGCTGCTCGAGGCCTGCAGCGGCGCCTGCGAGGTGCGCTTGAGCGCCGGCGATCGCCGCGGCATCAGCCTGGCCGTCCGGATCGTCCCGCGCGACGACGACGCCTGGGTGTTCCTCCGCGACGACCCGCACGCGCACGCGGCCGCGGTCGCCGGCAACGACCGGCTGCGCACGATCCTCGACCACGCGCCGCTCGTGCTGTTCGGCGTCGACGCCGAGGGCACGATCACCCTGAGCGAGGGCCACGGCCTCGCGGTCCTCGGCCGCGTCGCCGGCACCAACGTCGGCTGCTCGACCTTCGACGTCTACCGCGACGTGCCGTGGATCTGCGACGCCGTCCGCCGCTCCCTCGCCGGCGAGCAGGTCTCGGTGGTCGGCGAGCTGCGCGGCCGCGTGTTCGAGGTCCACTACGCGCCGGTGTACGAGCGGCCCCACCAGATCTCCGGCGTCCTCGGCGTCGCGCTCGACGTCACCGAGCGCGAGCGGGCGATGGACAAGCTGGCCGCGCAGCAATCTGTCCTCAAGTACCTGCTCGCCAACGTGCCGCAGGCGATCTTCTGGAAGGACCGCCAGCGCCGGTTCCTCGGCTGCAACCAGAAGTTCCTCGCGCACACCGGGCTGACCGCCGTCGACGAGCTGCTCGGCAAGACCGACCACGACATCTGGGACAGCCGCGAGGAGGCCGACTTCTTCCGCATGATCGACGAGCGGGTCATGTCGACCGGCGTCCCGATCCTCGACATCGAGGAGCCATTGCGGCTGCCCGACGGGCGCCAGACCTGCATCCTCACCAGCAAGGTTCCGATCCGCGACGACGCCGGCGAGGTCACCGGGCTGCTCGGGATCTACGTCGACATCACCGAGCGCAAGCGCATCGAGATGGAGCTCCAGCGCGCCAAGGAGGCCGCCGACGCCGCCTTGCGGGCCAAGAGCGAGTTCCTCACGGTCATGAGCCACGAGCTGCGGACCCCGCTCACGCTGATCCTCGGCCCGCTCGAGGCGCTGCTCGCCGACGTCTCGGAGCCGCTCAGCGACGCCACCCGCGCCGCGCTCACCCGCGTGTGGCGCAACGCCTCGCGCCTCGGCCGCCTCGTCGACGACATCCTCGACTATCAAAAGATCGAGGCCGGAAAGATGAAGGTCCGGTGGGAGCCGGTCGACGTCCACGACCTCGTCGAGGGCATCGTCCTCGACGCCGAGCCCGCCGCCCACAGCGCCGGCATCACCCTCCGCCACGAGCTCGACCCCGACCTGCGGACCGTCCCGCTCGACCGGCGCATGTTCGAGAAGATCGTCCTCAACCTCCTCGGCAACGCCCTCAAGTTCACCCCGCTCGGCGGCACCGTCGTCGTCTCGCTCGCGCACACCGGCCCCGACCGCCTGCGCCTCTCGGTCCGCGACACCGGCCCCGGCATCCCCCTCGAGGAGCACGAGCGGGTGTTCCAGCGCTTCCAGCAGCTCGACAGCTCGATCAGCCGCAAGCACGAGGGCACCGGCCTCGGCCTGGCGATCGTCCGCGAGTTCGCCGAGGAGATGGGCGGCGGCATCACCCTTGCGAGCGCGCTCGGGGCCGGCGCCTGCTTCACCGTCGAGCTGCCGATCGATCCCGACCGCCTGGTCGACGCCGAGCCGCCCCGTCCGCGGCCCGCTCGCCCGCTGCACCCGACCCCCGGCGTCCCCGCCCCCGTCGAGCACTCCGCGGCTGCGGAGGGCCGCCCGCGCATCATCGTCGCCGAGGACAACGCCGACATGCGGGCCTACATCGCCTCGATCCTCCGCGACGACCACGACATCGTCCTCACCGCCAACGGCGCCGAGGCCCTCGCCGCCGCCCGCGCCCGCCGCCCCGACGTCATCGTCTCCGACATCATGATGCCCGAGATGGACGGTTACGAGCTCGTCACCCGCCTCAAGCGCGCCCCGGACCTGCGCGACATCCCCGTCGTCCTCCTCAGCGCCAAGGCCAGCCGCGACGAGACCGTCCGTGGCCTCGAGGTCGGCGCCGACGACTACCTGCCCAAGCCGTTCGCCCCCGCCGAGCTGCGCGCCCGCGTCGGCGCGGCCCTCCGCCTGCACCGCGTCCACCTCGAGGTCGTCGCCCGCACGGTCGAGCTCGAGCGGACCCTCCGCGCCCTCAAGGACACCCAGGAACAACTGGTACAGTCGAGCAAGATGGCCGCCGTCGGCACGCTGGTGGCCGGCCTGTCGCACGAGCTCAACAACCCGGTCGCCATCATTCGCATGAGCGCCCAGATGTTGCTGCGCCGCGGCGCCCGCGACCCGTTCGTCCGCCGCACCCTCGAGCGGATCGAACGCCACTCGCAGCGCTGCGCCGCCCTGGTCGAGGCCCTGCTGGCCTATTCGCGCCGCCGACCGCAGGTGGCCGAGCGCTGCGAACTCGGCCAGGTGCTCACCTGGCTGCTGGAGCTCGTCCGGCCCGAGACCGAGGAGCGGGGGATCCGTCTCGTCGCCGACTTCTCCCCCGACGCCCTGCCGGCCCTGGTGGTCCACCGGCCCGCGCTCGAGTCCGCGCTGTTGAATGTCATCGGCAACGCCGCCGATGCCACCAGCCGAGGTGGTATCATCGAGGTCCACGCGCGCGCCGCCGCCGGCGACGGTGACATCGACGGCGCCGAGATCCTCGTCCGCGACAGCGGCGTCGGCATCGCTCCGCAGGCCCTCCCCCACGTGTTCGAACCGTTTTACACCACCAAAGCCCCGGGCAAGGGCACCGGCCTCGGCCTGCCGATGACGCAGAAGTTCGTCCAGGCCCAGGGCGGCTCGATCCGCCTCGACAGCGCGCTCGGCCACGGCACCACCGTCCGCCTGTGGCTCCCGCTGGTCCCGCCCGAGCCCCCGCGCGCCGCCGAACCGCCGCGCCTCGCCGAGGAGGCCCCGTGAGCGCCGCCGACGCCGAGGGCGCCAGCCAGGCCTGCGCCGTCCCCCGGGTGCTCGTGGTCGACGACGAGCGCGACATGCTCGAGATCCTGCAAGACTTCTTCGAGAGCGAGGGCTACGCGGTGATGGTCGCCGACAGCGGCGAACGGGCGCTCGAGCTGTGCAGGCACGGCAGCTTCGACGTCGCCATCACCGACATGCGCATGCCCGGCATCGACGGCCTGCACACGCTCATCGGTCTGCGCCAGCTCGACCCGCGCCTGCCCGTCATCGTCGTCACCGGCTACGCGTCCGACGACACCGAGCAGCGCTGCCGCAACGCCGGCGCCTTCGAGTGCATCCAAAAGCCCGTCGACCTCGACGACCTGCTCCGCCTCGTCGGCGCCGCCGTGCAGGCCCGCAGCTGATCCGCTCGCCGCGCCCTGCACTCACCTGTCTTCAGAGACATGTGAGCCGAACGCCCGCGAATTCCCCCGGCGCCTGCGGCGACGAAGGCGCCGCTGCGCCCACACCCGGGCACATGCACGCCCGCGTATCGCGGTGCGCGCTCGCGGATCGAACATCCCCGGCCGCAGAGGCGATCGCCACCACGCGCGCGCGCGGGTGCGCGGCCGCCGAAAAAACCCGCGCCATCGGGGGCCCGCGCAGCGCCGCGCCGTCGGCGTCCTGCGCGGACCTCGTGGTACGCTCGGACGCTCGCTCGCACTCGCCGATGGACAACCTCGAAGCCAGAGCGTCCGACGAGCCGTCGCCACCTGTCGACAGGGACATGTCCCCAGGGACATTGCTCGAAGGTCGATACCGCGTCGGCGAGGTCGTCGGCGAGGGCGGGATGGGCGCCGTGTACCTCGGCGAGCACCTCGAGCTCCGGCGCCGGGTCGCGATCAAGGTGCTCCACGCCGAGCCGAGCGCCCGCGCCGCGATCGCCCGCCGCTTCCGCGTCGAGGCGTGCAAGGCCGGCTCGCTCGGCAGCCCGCACATCGTCGAGGTGTTCGACGCCGGCGCGCTGGCGGACGGCCGCCTGTTCCTCGTCATGGAGTACCTCGAGGGCCACGACCTCGCGCGCGAGCTCGACGAGGTGCTGGTGTTCGAGGCCGACCGGGCCTGCCTGCTCATGCGCCAGGCCGCGCTGGCCCTCGCGGCGGTGCACGGGGCCGGGATCGTCCACCGCGCCCTCACCCCCGGCAGCGTCATGCTGGCGAGCCAGCCGAGCGGCGAGGTCGTCAAGCTCCTCGACTTCGGGCTCGCCGCCAAGGTCGCGCTCAACGCCGGCGCCGTCGAGCACGCCAGCGAGGCCGGCGCCCACCGCAACGAGGCCGATTACATGGCCCCCGAGCAGGCGACCAGCGTCGCGCCGAACCCGACCTTCGACGTCTACGCCGTCGGCGTGATGCTCTACGAGATGCTCACCGGCTCGCTGCCGTTCACCGCGCGGCACACCTTCGAGCTCTTGAACATCAAGCTGCTCCACCCTGCCCCCTCGATCGACGCCCGCCGCCCCGGCCTCCCGCCCCGGCTCGTGCGCCTGATCGCCGACTGTCTCAGCATCGACCCCGCGGCGCGCCCCGCCAACGGCGCCGCGCTGGTGTCCCGCCTCGACGAGGTCCTGGCCGACCTCCACCACCCGCAGGCGCCGTTCCTCCCGCCCGAGCCCAAGGCCCCGCCGACCGAGCCGCCCGCCGTCGCCGCAACATCGTCGACCCCGCGGCGCGTCGCCCTCGCGCTCGGCGTGGCCGCGCTGGCGCTCGGCGCCTTCGTGTGGCTCGGGCCCGACCAGGCGCTCGAGCCCGTGCCCGCAGCGCGCACCCCGACCACGACGACCCCCGTGCCCATCACGCCGGAGCGCGACACCTCGCAGGCGACCCCACCACCCGCTCCCGTCGACCCGCCGCCGCCCGGGCCCGAGCTCGCGCCCACCCCTCGAGGCCCCGAAGCCAGCGCGAAGTCGCAGCCCCGACGGCCCGCCCTCGTGGCCGACCCCGGCACCTCGCCGACCCCCGCCGCGCCGGACCCCGTGACCGCTCCGGAGCCGGGCGGCACGACCGAGGAGGCGCACCTGACGGCGCGCTGTCAACGGATCCGCTCGAAGGCGGAGGAGGCCCGCCGCACCCAGCGCTGGAGCGTGCTCCGCGATCAGAGCCGCCACCGCGAGTGCTGGGCCTCCGACCCCGAGCGCCGCAAGCTGCAGACCAAGGCCGCGATGGAGCTCGGCGACTTCGCCAGCTGCATCACCATCGGCTCCGGCCTGCACGACCCCGAGGTGCAGGACTGGCTCAAGCTCTGCAAGATGCGCAACGACGAGTGACGCGCATCACCGCGCATGCTCGATGGGGCATGTCTGAACCGACATATCCCCGAGAACATGCCCATTCAGGCATGTCCTCAAGGACTGGACGCTCCGTCACACCTCGTAGCGCTCGCGCGCCGGCGCCCCCTCGACCAATTTAAAAAATGCCACCGACGGGTCGTCCGGGCCCTTGTAGTGCTTCGCCAGCGCGCCCTGCAGGGCCGCGAGGTCGCGCGAGCGCTCGAGCATCACCAGCACGTCGGGGTCGCCGTGGCCGACGAACAGCTCGTACTGCTCGCACCCGTCCTCGCCGCGGACCTTGTCGATGATCGGCTGAAACCCGGAAATGAACGCCTGGGCCGCGCCGCGCTGGACGCGAAACGTGATGACCTGCCGGATCGCCATGGCTCGTGCCTCCTGAGGCCTCGCATGGCACCACAACCCGGCCTGCCGCGCATGCGCGCGGTCGCGCCCCGACGCGAGTTCGCGCACGCTCCGCGCCGTCCCATTCGCCGCAACGCCCGCCCGTCATCTTCGCATGTCTCTCAAGACATGCCCCTTTAAACATTTTAATCATTCATACCGACGCAGCCCGCGACCTCTGCCTCGCATTCCCTTTGCGGCTGATCACACAAGACGGCGCAGCAAAAGCGAACAGCACCTGCCCACCGGAAGCTCGCGCCGCGCCGCCGGCCGTCGCGCTGTCCAGCGGCCCAGCACGTCGCTCACCGCCCCGTCGGCCCTGGCACCAGCCCCGGCGGCAGGTCCTTCGAGTGTGACCCCACCCAATCGCAGCCCTCGCCGTAGAACCTGATCGTAAACCCGTCGCTCCCGCCCGCCGAGCTGCCGAGGCGGCCGTCCTCCCGCACCCGGCCGACGCACAGGGCAGTGTCGATCGTCACCGCGCGCCGCTCTCCGACCGCCAGCCGCACCCGGGGCGCGTCGGGCGGCGGCACCAGCAATTCGCACGGCAGCATCGCCACCTCGATCGCCGTCGTGCACTGATTGTGCAGATCGATGTCGACCGTCTCGCCGATGAGGCTCTCCGCGATCGTTTCGGCCGTGCGATCGCACTCGCGGTCGCGGCAGGGCCGGAGCCGCCCCTGCTCGCGCACCAGCGGCACCGAGTGCGAACCCTGCGATTCGCCGATCCTGCGCCCGTGGTGGAAGTCCGCGCGCACCACCCCGTCGCGGGCCGCCCGCAGGCGCAGCGTGATCACCCGTTGCTCCGCCGGTGCCAGCGCTAGCGACCACGAGCCCGGGCCCTCGACCCGCGCGAACCCCTCGAGCTCGACCCAGGCGATCCCGCCGTCGGTCGCTACTGCGTCGTCTCCGAAGAGCTCGACCTCGAAGATCGCGTCGTCCCCGAGCAGGCGGTAGCGGAGCTGCGACGTCGTCGTCCATCCCCCACCGCTCGAGCTCTGGCTGCCGCCGGCGATCCACCCCTCCGACTCGCGCGACGCCGTCTCGCGCAGCCCCTGCACCCCCCCGTCCGCCGGATCGACCTCCCGCGCCTCCACCCCGAGCGCGCCCACCGGCGTCGCCGCCGATTCGAGCCTCCCCGCATTCACCACCGCCGCCTCGGACGCGCTCCCATCATTCGTCGGCGCGCAGCCCCGGATCGCCAGCCCCGCCCCGCCGCTCGCCGTCAGCAGCCCGATCAGCGCCAGCGGCGTCGTGAACGCCGCGCTGGTGCGCCCCGACGGCTCGCCGAACAGCGGCAGCAACAGCCACGAGCGTCGCTCCGCCCGCTGCCGTCGCGTCATCGTCCGTTCGAAGCTGTCCTTTGCGACACGTAGCCGCGCGTACACCGTGCTGAGGTTGACCCCGAGCTCCGCCGCGATCTCCGTCCCGCGCAGCCCTTCGATCTCCGCCAGCACGAACACCGCCCAGCGCTCGCGATCGAGCTCGCCCAGGAACGCTCGCAGGTCCGCCAGCGCCTCCTGGCGCGCCGCCCAGCCCTCCGGGTCGAGCGCCGGCGAGGCCAGCTGCGCCTCGTCGAGCCCCTCCGGCGCCCGCAGGCCGCGCTCGCGGTGGCGTCGGGCGATCTTGCGCGCCACCCCGGCCATCCACTGGCGCAGCGAGAACCGCGAGTCGTAGGACTCGATCCGCCGCACCAGCACCTCGAACACGTCCTGGACCGCGTCGTCGAGCCCGGCCTCGGGCACCCCCAGTCCGCGCAGACGGCCGCGCAGATACGCCTCGTGGCGCGCGCAGGCCTGGCTCAGGGTCTCGGTGGGGCGGCCCGGGGTCGCGGTCATGGCGTGGCTCCTCGATCCGCTCCTTGCAGCCAGCCCGCCCGGATCGTAACGGAAAGTGCAGCGCGTCTCCGCGCGTTTTCGCCCCGTCCCCCCGTCCGCGGCGCGGCGAATTCGCGCCGCCGCGCCCGTGGCTGCCCTGCCCGGGCCTCGCGCCCTACAATCGCCCGACATGGCCAACACGGAGACCCTGAAGCGCAGGTCGGCGGCGCGCCGGCTCGGCCTCGCGCTGACCTGCGTCGGCGCCCCGGCGTGTTTTTACAACCCGCAGGTCGGCCAGGTCGCCACGGACAGCGCCGCGAGCGAGACGGGCACCACCGCGACCGCCACGAGCTCCACCACCGACACGAGCACGGGCGACACCGACGAGACCAGCCCGACCACCCCCACGACGACGACCACCACCACCACGAGCGACACCATCGATCCGCCGCCCGGCTTCCCCGAGGCCACCACGCTGCAGCTGAGCTTCTCGGCGATCAAGCGCTTCGACTTCAGCTGGTCCGCCGCGGCCGGCGCCACGCATTATCGCTTGCAGGAGCGCCTGCCCGGGTCCGATGATTACGTCCAGCTCGGCGAGGACATCGCCGACGAATCGATCTCCCTGGAGATGCCGCTACACCTGCGAATCGGCGCCAGCTACGTCCTCCAGGCCTGCAACGCCGAGGGCTGCACCGACTCCGAGCCGGTCGACGTCGTCGATTCGATGGTCGAAGCCGTCGGGTACTTCAAGGCCTCCAACACCGACGAGGGCGACTCGTTCGGGCTCAGCGTCGCGCTGTCCGCCGCCGGCGACACCCTGGCCGTGGGCGCATACCGGGAAGCCAGCGCGGCCACCGGCGTAAACGGCGACGAGGCCGACGACACCCTCGCCATCGCCGGCGCCGTCTACGTGTTCGCCCGCGTGGACGGCAGTTGGTCGCAGCAGGCCTACATCAAGGCCTCGAGCCCGGGCTCCGGGGACCACTTCGGCGAGGTCGTCGCCCTCTCGGCCGACGGGCGCACCCTCGCCGTCGGCGCCAGGAACGAGGACAGCGGCGCCGCCGGCATCAACGGCAACGAGGCCGACAACACCGCCATCAGCGCCGGGGCCGTCTACGTGTTCTTCCGCACCGGCGAGACCTGGTCGCAGCAGGCCTACGTCAAGGCCTCCAACGCCGGCGAGCAGGACATGTTCGGGACCACCGTCGCCCTGTCCGGCGACGGCGACGTCCTCGCCGTCGGCGCGCCGAACGAGAGCAGCGGCGCCACCGGCATCGACGGCATCCAGCTCGACGAGACCGCCGCCGACGCCGGCGCCGTCTACGTCTTCACCCGATCGAACGGCACCTGGTCGCATCAAGCGTACATCAAGGCCTCCAACACCGGCTCGGGCTACAATTTCGGCTCTGCGCTCGCGCTCGCGGCCGACGGCAAGACCCTGGCCATCGCCTCCGAGAAGGAGAGCAGCGCCGCCAAGGGGATCAACGGCAACCAGGCCAACACCTCGGCCCCCAACGCCGGCGCCGTCTACGTGTTCGTCTACGCCAACGCCACCTGGTCGCAGCAGGCCTACGTCAAGGCCTCCAACACCGAGCAGTACGACTACTTCGGCCAGAGCGTCGCGCTGTCGGCCGACGGCCACACCCTCGCCGTCGGTTCGTTGCAGGAGAACAGCTGCGCCGCCGGCATCGGCGGCGACCAGGCCGACGGCTCCTGCCCCGCCGCGGGTGCGGTCTACGTCTTCACGCGCACCGAGGGCGTGTGGTTCCAGCAGGCCTACGTCAAGGCCTCCAACCCCGGCATGTCCGACCTGTTCGGCTACCGCGTCGCCCTGACGGCCGATGGCAACATGCTCGCCATCAGCGCCTCGCAGGAGGCCAGCAAGGCCACCGGCATCGACGGCGACCAGGCCGACAATTCCGTCTTCGTCGCCGGCGCCGCCTACGTGTTCGTCCGCACCGACGACGTCTGGTCGCAGCGCGCCTACGTCAAGGCCACCAACCCCGCCCCCTACGATTACTACGGCTACGGCCTCGCGCTGTCGGCCGACGGCAGCACCCTCGCCGTCGGCGCGAACGGCGAGGACGGCAGCGCCGTCGGCATCGGCGGCGACGCGACCGACAAGACGGCCGACGGCGCCGGCGCCGTCTACCTCTATTGATTTCTCCGCGCTCGCGTCGGCCCACGCGCGCTGGACAGCCGCAGCGCGCCCTCGACGTGCACCGCCCACGCTCCGCGAATCAATTCATCGCATCGGCGCGCACCTCGATCGTCGCCCCGCGGCCGAGCCCCAGCCGCACCGTCGTGCCGGCCGGCACCGCCGACAGCTCGTGCCACAGATAGCCGTTCGCGCCGGTCACGTCCTGCCCGTCGACGCTCACGATCTCGTCGCCGATCTGCAGCCCCGCCTGCATCGCCGGCCCGCCCGGCCGCAGCGACGCCACCACCAGCTTCGCCTCGCTCGGCTCGGTCTCCGGGGCCGGCGGGCGCACGCGCAGCCCGAGGTCGCCGGGCGCCTCGTTCTCGCCGCGCCGCTTGCCGGCGATCTTCACGTCGCCGATGTCCACCGTCGTCGCCCCCGTCGCGGGCACCTGCAGCATGATCGACGACGTCGAGTAACCGTTCTCGATCCAGTGCTTCGGCAGCACCAGCGCCTCGGCCGCGCCCGACGCCACCTTCTCGACCTCGAAGCGGCCCTGTTCGTCGGACGTCTGGCCGCGCGGCGTCTCGTCGAACCCCGTGAACAGGTGCCCCTGCCCGCGGGCGCGGATCCGGACCTCCATGCCCGGCACCGGCGCTCCCGACAGCGCGTCGACCAGCCGGCCGCGCACCATCACCAGCGGCAGCAGCTCGAGCTGCACCTCGCCGCGGCCGCCCTCGCTCACGCTCGTCTTGCCCGAGCTCGAGCCCTCGGACGCCTCCACGATCACCGTGTAGTTGCCGCGCGGGACCTCGGGGAAGCGGAACGCGCCACCTGTCCGAAAGAACCTGTCACTACTGCGCCAGCCGGTGCTCGGCTCGATCAGCGTCACCTCGAATTGTTGCGGCGCACCGCCGCCCTGGAGCCGCACCGAGCCGGAGATCGATCCGGCCTCGGCGATCTTGATCTCGACCTCGCTGCCGGTCGCCACGTGCTCGACCGAGCCCTCGCCGCCGCCGCGCCGCTGGGCCACCAGCGTGTAATTGCCGTCGCCGAGGCGATTCAGCTCGAAGCGCCCGTCCTGGTCGGTGAGCTTGCGGGTCTCGCCGCCCCAGTGCGACCAGCGCGAGTCGCGGAGCCCGTCGCCGGCCCCGGCCGCGGCGCTGTCGCTCTCGCGCGTCGCCTCGACGAACGCGTCCGACAGCGGCCCGCCGGCGGCGTCGACCACTCGCCCGACGATCCGCCCGTGCTGCGACTCCACCGCCAATTGCACCTCGCGCGTCTCGCCGACCGCGATCGTCACCGACGCCCCCTGGACATCGTCGTCGGTGGTCCCCGGCGCCTGCAGCGGCACCCACGCGCTGACCGCCTGCACGCGGTACGAGCCGGCCGGCACGTGCGCCAGGCGGAAGCTGCCGTCGTCGAGCGTGCGCGTGGTCGGCAGCTCCTGCTGCCCGCCGCGCAGCACGACCTCGACGCCCTTCACCGCCAGGCCCTCGCTGTCCTTGACCGTCCCGCGCAGCTCGCCGGTCGCCGGCAGCGACACCACGATGTCCTCGAGGTCCTGTCCTTCGGGCAATTCGAGCTCGAGCGGCGCCGCCGGCGGCGGGTACTGGCTCGAGGACGTGGACACGCGATATTTGCCCGGCACGAGCCCCACCGCCTCGAAGCGGCCGTCGGGCGCGCTCGGCTGCGACCACGCGCGCGCGCCCAGGGCCCGCGGCGCGGCCGGGTCGACCTGGGGCTCGACGCTCACGTGGATCCCGCCGACACCTGTCCCTCCGGACAGCACGACCTTGCCGCGGATCGCCTGGCCCGGCAGCACCTCCCAGCGCAGCCCGCGGACCGCCGCGTCGCCGACCGTCACCGCCTCGTAGGGCCCCTGGCTCACGTACGTGTCGCATTCGACCTGCGGCTCGTACGACCCCGGCAGCACCCCGCGGATCCGCACCGACCCGTCGGCCTCGACGTCCGCGTGGCGCACGCCCGCCGTCTTGTCGGTCAGGCGCACCCAGCCGCGCTCGCACGACTCCCCGCCCGCGATCGTGACTGTCCCTTCGACCAGGTACGCCGGGTGCGCCCGGATCACGATCGGCTCCGACGTCTCGCCCAACCCGAGCACCGCGCTCTCGGGCGCCGCGCCGTAGGCCTCGTCGTGGAACGCCTCGAGCCGGTAGGCCCCCGGCTTCAGCCCCTCGACCCGGAACTGCCCGTTCGCGTCGGTGCGGGCCGGCCCGACGCCCTCGAACTGCTGCTGCGCCCACACGTCCGCGCCCGCGACCGGCGCGCCGTCCTCCGCGCGCACCACCTTGCCGACCAGCACCGACTCCGGCGTCAACGCGATCTCGAACAGCAGCCCCGGCGCCACGCCGATCATGAACCCCGGGGCGTAGCCCTCGGCGCGCGCCTGGACGACCGTCTCGCCCGGCGCCACCCACATCGTGAATTCCCCGTCGGCCCCCGAGCGGGCGATCGCATAGCCCGACGTCACCTGCGCCCCCTCGAGCTCGCCGCCGCTGAGGTCGCGCACGACGCCCTTCAGCTCGACCCCGCCGGGTCGCAGCACCACGTCGACCTCGCGCGTCTCCTGCCCCGCCAACAGCGTCACCCGCCCGCGCGCGCGCGCCCCCTTGCCCCGGCGATAGCCCGCCGGGAGGTGCCCCGGCGCGCTCGCGTGCACGAAGTGCGGCACCGGCAACAGCCCCTCGATGCGATAGCTGCCGTCGGCCTCGCTGGTCGCACAGGTGCGAGCCGCCAGCTCCTTCGCGTCGAGCCCCGGCGCCGAGCTGCCCGCGCACACCGTCGCTCCGGCGATGGCGCGCCCGTCAGGCTCGCGCACGTGCCCCGAGACGGCCGACCGATCGGCGCGCCGCGGGTCGAAGCGAGGCAGCCTGGCCGCGTCGACCAGCGGCCCGACGTCGAGCGCCGCTGCCCCGCCGGCCGCCGGCGCGCCGTCCTGGCCCGCCCCATCCTCGCCCCGCCGCCCCGCCGACCACCACCACAGCAGCAGCGCGAGCACCCCCAGCGCGCTCGCGGTCACGAACTTCCGTGTCGTTTGGGTCATGTCTCAGAGTTCCTGTCGCAGCATACCGGCCCGCCGCGGCCGAGCCGGCCGAGCCGCCCACGCCGGACACGGTAACACAGGCCCGCGGCGAAAACCGCCGCCGCCCCAGCGGTCCGGGCAGCCAGCGCGCGCGGCCCGCTGGCCCCCACCGGCTCTGAACGCGATTCCGCGCGCACCGACGCCGAGGCCGGCGTCTCCTCGCCGCGCGATTCGACCGACGAAAGGATTCACACATGTCGGAAGCCCCACACGGCCTCCGATGCGCATGATTCGTATCACACGCGTCGGCCCCGCGAGGACCGGCGGCGTCGCAACGGCGCGACGCTCCCGGCGGCTGTCGCGGTCTCGACAATGTTCATTCGCAGGCACAGCTGATTGCCCGCGGCAACGCGCTGCAGTGCGCTCATTGCCGATCTCACCCCGATGCACGCGTCCGCTGGAACTTCACGGGCCAGAGGTCGTACGCCGCGAACGAGTCGCGTCTCGCCTGGTACGCGAATTCTCCGCGGCTCTTGGCCCCACCCGTACGCTTGCGCAACTTCTCGAGGTAACGCTTGACCGTAACGGGCGACAGCCTCGTCAAGCGTGCGATCTCCTTGTTCGAGCAGCCCTGCATCACCAGGAGCGCGATCCGCTGCAGATGCGGCGGCAGCTCCAGACGAGCCACCACGTTGGCGTCGAACAGGCAGATCTGCGGACCGTCGCTGCTACGCCGCCAGAACAGGAGGATCGAGCCGCCCGCGTAGGGCAAGAACATCCGATCCCAGCCTTCCACGGCGCGGGAATTGTCGGCGAGAGCCTCATCCAACCATTCGGGCATGCGGACGTGCGTGAGCCTCGCGGCGTCGTTCGCGAACAGGAACTGCCCGGCGCAGGTGTACGCGAACACCGGGGAAGGCCACCCCATGGCGACCTGCACCATCGAGTGCGCGGTGCCGAAAGCCGGAGCGAGCTCGTGCCAGGCGAGCAAGACGCGCTGCAGATCCTCGGCGAACAGGCTGAGAAGCGCCCGGTCGCTCTCCGTGAAGACTTGCGAGCCGATGGCGAAGGAGCCGCACCAGCCGAGCCAGGCGTCCTTGCTCGCAAAGAAGATGCGCAGGTTGTCCCTGTATCCGAGCTCTGCCATCAACGTCCGCTGAAATGCCCGCCAGCGATACGAATCCCGGCGCAGATCATCGCCCATGACCGGCCGGTTCTCGGCGCCCCAAACGCTCTCCTCCTCGGACACATCCGCGAATGTCCGCGAGAACAGCTGATCGGTGCGCATGAACGGCGTGTCGAGCAACCTGTCGATGAGCATCCCCGAGAGCGCGCCGACAGCCAAGTCACCCCGCCCTCGATCGGAGACGCAATAGACCCCGGACGGGAGCCCGCCGTGGAGCACGGATAGACCCGAGGCGATTATCTCCGGCACCTTCCGCGACGGGCTCCAGCTGCGGAGCACCCGCCGCGCCTCCTCCAATCGCTCGTGTTGCTGATCACTGATGGCGTCCATGTCGCCAGCGTGGAACGGCTCCGCGCGGCCCGCAAGGATTGCTACGAGTCGCCGGCGATTCCGCGCATTCTCGAGGTGGCCGATCGGCAACCTGGCCCGGCTGGGAACGACGGCCAGGCTGGAGAGGTCGAGTTCGGAGCCACGGTCGATTCACGGCGCGGCGGCCGACCCGAAGGAGGAGAATGGCATGAGACGGAACTGGATGACCCCGAAGATTGTATTCACCGCCGCGCTCGGCTGGGCGAGCGCGTGCGACGCCCGCGATCACGAGGCCCGCGAGGAGAGCGAATGCGCCACAGCGATCGATCCGGAATCGCGCGAGGCCGGAGGCTGCGCCGCTTCGGCGACGAACCCGGATCTCGAGCTGCACGAAGCGGGGGCACCGCTCCCCGCGCTGCGCGGCGGCGACAACATCGGCGCTGACGGGAGCGCGCGCTGTCTGACGCCGCTCGTGATCGAGAACGCGCACTTCCCCGCCTACACCGCCGCCGAGGCCGGCTGCAGCGCCGACGACGGCATCACGCTGACGGCGTCGGCCCAATATGCCGATCCCACGTTCACCCGCTTTCACGTCAAGAAGAGCGATGGCAGCGCCTTCTCGCAGCAGGCGATGCTGAGCCTGTACGTCGGCGACGGACCGGACTGTGACGGCACCCCGGCCAACGTCGTCAAGTCGACCGCGTGGGTGATCACCCAGCAGAAAAAGCAGGAGGTCGATCTGCCGGTCGCGCAGTATGTGGGCTGGGCGATCGGTGAGCGCAAGAAGTTCTGGGTCGGCAAGTCCGAGTCCGGCCTGCCGTCGGCGCGCGCCAGCGGGGTCATCACGATCCGGCGCATCTGTTAGGAGCGCTCGATGGTCGGGTCCGGCGTCGCTCCCCGCGAGCCGGTACACGCACCCAGGACCCTCGGCCGGCTCGTGCCGGCTCGATCGCCGAGCGGGGGGCCAGTGATTCGGGCTCGCACGGGCCGGCCGCGCGGGGCCGCCTCGCTCGCTGGACGGGTTAGCCCGAGACGCGCCCGGCGGGCGCGTTGGCTGGGCGGCGAGGCCGCGCGCGAGCCCGAATCACTGGCCCTCCGCTCAGCCCTCGAACTGACAGCCGCAGCCGCAGCTGTTGTAGAACGGGATCCAGCCGACCTCGCAGATGAACAGGATCTGCTTGCACAGGTCGAGGCTGTGCGACACGAAGGTGCGACCGAGTTCGGCGCACAGCACCGGTTGCGCCCCGGACTCGGCGCACACCCCGGGGCAAGGACCGGCGGCGGGGTCGCAGGTGTCGCTCGGGTCGTCGACACACACCTGTCCCTCGGAACATGTCACTTCGAACATCTCGCCGCACGGCGCCGGCTCGCAGCGCGACGGGCAGCTGCGCGACCGTAGTGGATCGCAGTCGTCGTCGGGGTCGTCCTCGCACACCGTCCCGACCGGGCAGGGCCCGCCGTCGGGGCCGCACGGCTGCGGCGCCGCCTCGGGTGCGGCCAGATCGCAACCTGTCCCGATGGCCAGAAAACAGGCGATCCCCGCGGCCATGCTGATGCGTCGCACCATCTCGCTCGCCCCCCTGGAGCCGCGAAACTCGCGACCGCCCGCGCGCAATTCTGGGCCCGGTGGACCGACCGAGCCACCGCGAGCGCCTCGCCGGTGTGCCCGATGCCACGCTCTTACGGGCGGGGCGTCACTCGGCGCGCACGTGCGTCGGCACGATGTAGGTCTCGTCCTCGTCGTCGAGCTTGATGGTCCAGCAGCCGCTGCGCGCGGCCACCAGCGTGAAGCGGGTCTTCTTGCCCAGCTTGCCGTCGCCGAGGCGGTCCTGGTCGCAGCCGCTGTCGAAGAACGGCGTCTCGCGGGTCACGAGGTAGGCGCCGCCGATGTTGGCGTCGGGCGGCGTGGTCGACCTGTCACAACCGACCGCAGCGATCACGATCACCGGCACGAGCAGCGAGAACCTGCGCATCGAGGTCACCTCCGCCGCGCATTGTAGCCGCTCGCCCGGGCGCGTCGGCGCGCGGCTAACAGAGCATCGCGCGGAACACCAGGAAGAGGGTCCCCGCCAGCAGCATCGACGCCGGCAGCGTCAGCACCCAGGCCGACGCGATCTTCAACACCGTCGAGGCCTGCAGCCCGGCGCGCTGAGCGACCATGGTGCCCGCGACCCCCGACGACAGCACGTGGGTGGTGCTGACCGGCAGCCCCAGGCCGGCGGAGATCCCGATCGTGCTCATCGCCACCAGCTCGGCCGAGGCGCCCTGCGCGTAGGTCAGGTGCTCCTTGCCGATCTTCTCGCCGACGGTCACGACGATGCGCTTCCAGCCGACCATGGTCCCGATGCCGAGCGACAGCGCGACGCAGAACAGCACCCAGTTGGGCGCGTAGTCGGTCAGCTCGCGCAGGTCGGCGCGGGCCGCCTTGACCTTCTCGGCCTGCTCGTCGGGCAGCACCAGCGCCTTCGCCTTGTCGAGCTCCTTCAGCGTCGAGTCGATCAGCAGCACGTCGCGGCGGACCGCGAAGCGCTGGTCGGCGGGGATCTCGGCGGGGCTCTTCGCCGTGCCGAGCATCGCCTTGAGCGACTGCAGCTCGTCCTCGACCTCGGCCAGCTTGGCGCGCACGCCGGGCGCCGCCATCGCGGCCGCGCCGAGCGAGTCGTGGATCGTCACCACCGCCGCCTCCGCTCGCTGCAGCTGCGGCTCGGTCACCGCCATGTTGATGGCGAACCCGGCCGGGACCACGCCCATCAGGATCAGCATCACCAGGCCGACGCCCTTCTGGCCGTCGTTGGAGCCGTGGGCGAAGCTGACACCGGTGCAGGTGAAGATGAGGATGCTGCGGATCCACGGCGGCGGCGGGCGCGACCCGAGCGGCGCGCGGTACAGCTGCGGGTCGCGGATCAACCGCTTCGCCAGCAGCAGCAGCAGCGCCGCCAGCGTGAAGCCGATCAGCGGCGACAGCAGCAGCGCCATGCCGACGTCGGAGACCTTGGCCCAGTTGACGCCCGCGCCGAACTCGTGGCCCGGCAGCATCGAGTTGGCGATCCCGACGCCCAGGATCGAGCCGATCATCGTGTGCGAGCTCGAGGACGGCAGCCCGAGGTACCAGGTCCCGAGGTTCCACAGCGTCGCCGCCAGCAGCAGCGACAGGATCATCGCCAGCCCGAGCCCGACCCCGCTCGACACCAGCAGCTCGAGCGGCAACAGGTGGATGATGCTGAGCGCGACCGCGAGTCCGCCGACGAACACGCCGAGGAAGTTGCACACCCCCGACAGGATCACCGCCGTCCACGGCCGCAACGAACGGGTGTAGATCACCGTCGCGACCGCGTTGGCCGTGTCGTGGAAGCCGTTGACGAATTCGAACCCGAACGCGATGAGGAGCGAGACGACCAGCAGGAACCCCGTCGTCGTCGTCAGCCCTTCGAACATCGCCTCCATGAGGTGCTCCTGGGTCGAGGCCGCCGGAAGGCCGCCTGCGCCGAAAATCTACGCGGGGTCGCGCGCCCTGTCAGTCACGAGCCGGCCGCAAAAACCGACCCCCGTGTGACACCTCGGTGACATCCAGGTGACGGACGGGCGAGCGCCCCCGCGCGCGCGAAGCGCCCTGACACCCGTGTCAGAGCCTGCATCGGGGGCTACCCGGCCGCTCTTGCAGCTCCACAGCGGCCCGGTCAAGATCGACGGACCCGGCGCCGTGGGCGTCGCGCCGCTGAACTTTCCAACCTGAACTTACGCTTATGTCCCAAAGAACATCTTCCTCCGGCCCGCGACCGCTGTTGCTCGCCTGGCTGCTCGCCCTCGGCGGGTGCTTCGACGACTGCGGCAGCAACGACCCCTACGACCCCCAGCCCGGCCCCGGCGAGCTCGGCAACGGCGAATTCCACTACCGCTGCATCGACGACGGCGACCCGGCGTGTATCGACGGCGGCTCGGTCGGCAACTTCCCGGCCCGCGTCGCCCTCGGCGGCCGCTTCGAGCTCGCGTACACCTGGAACGACGACGTCTCGCGGGCCCCGCCCGACCTGCGCAGCGCAGCCTCCGAGCGGCTGCGGCTGCAAGGCGAGATCTTCACGCCGCTGGCCGAGGGCTACACCGCCGTCCTCGCCCTGTTGCCCGACAGCAGCATCGGCGACCTGATCCACCTCCGGGCCTCGACCCCGATCGAGGCGGCGCTCCAGCACCATCGCGTCGACTACAGCACCTACTCCGTGGCCGAGGGCGACGAGCTGCGCTTCGACGCCATCACCCGCGACGGCGACGCCTACGTGCTCGCCGGCCTGCTCGAGTTCACCTTCGCGATCGACGACACCGCCGTCGCGGAGATCGTCGGCACCGGCCACGCCCACGTGATCCTGCGCGCCCGGGCCGAGGGCACCACGGTCCTCCACGCCACGCTCGGCGATCTCACCGCCGACCTCGAGATCAGCGTCGGCCAGGGCCCCGTCACCTCCACCGACCCCACCACCGACGCGGAGACCACGACCTCGACCGACTCCTCCACCACGGACGACAGCACCGCCGGCACCGACGCCACCGAAAGCACCACCGAGAGCACCGACACCGGCGACACCGCCGGCACCACCGACACCACGGGAGGTGTGCTGTGACCCGCCTCGTCCCCGCCCTCGCCGCGCTCCTCGCCGCCGCGACCCTCGCCGGCTGCGGCCCGCGCTACCAGACCATCGTGTTCGAGCTGCGCAGCCAGCCGCCGATCCCCGTGCGCCTCGGCGCCGACGAGATCGAGATCCCGGTCGGGATCGCCGTCTCGGTCCACGCCAGGCTCGAGAGCAGCAGCAACATCGAGTTCGTCCCCGACGACGCCCTCGACCTCGACAGCGAGGACCGCGGGATCCTCGCCGCCGACCCCACCCCCGGCTCGCACAACTTCGTGTTCGTCGGCGTGGCCGTCGGCGAGACCTGCCTCACCGTCGAGGTCGAGTACGAGGACGAGGAGTGCATCCCCGTCCGCGTCACCGCCCCCGGGTGAGGTAGACGGCGCCTGTCTGTCAAGGCATGTCCCCGCGGACATGCCCCATCGAACATGCCCGGGAGAGCATGCTCTCCCGGACACCCGCGTCAGGAGTCGCCGCCCTGCAGCGATTGACCGACGGCGGCCAGCCGCTTCTGCAGCGCGTCGGACTCCTTGTCGCTGGGGATCAGCGCCAGCAGCGACGCCTGGGCCTCGGTCTGCGCGGTCGAGACCAGCGACGACAGCTCGCGCAGGTCCTCGGCGCTGACCTGCACGCCGTCGATGAAGCGCTGGGCCAGCACCAGGTCGACCTGCTGCAGGCGGCGCTGGTAGCCGTTGAACACGGCCAGCCGCGCGGCCGCGCGGGCGCCCGCGACCTCGACCAGGCGGCCCTGGAACCCGACCTTGCCGAGCAGCGTGAACACCGTGCCCGCGCCGGCCAGCACGACCGCCTGGAACGCGTCGTAGCCCTGGCGGAACGTCAGCAGCAGCCCGGCCGAGATCGCGACCACGCCGACCAGGAACACCACGATCCACATCCCGACCGAGATCCAGGTGGCGACGCCGTCGCCGAGGGCGATCCAGCGGATGTGCTCGCGCTGGCGGTCGTCGAGGTCGGCGACCACCTTGCGCCGGCTCTCGAGGTCCTGGTGGCGGATCTGCAGGCGGTCGATCGCCACCGAGCCGCCGAGCTCGATCAGCATCCGCCGCGCGGCTGCCTCCCGGGACAGGTTGCCGCAGCGCAGCCCGGCCGCCAGCGTCTCGACCACCGCGGCGCGCTGCATGCCGCGCAGCGCCGACGCCAGCTTGTCGTCGCGCTCGGCGCTGGCGGTCGCGGCGTCGAGGATCCGCTCGACCGCGCGCGGGGTGGTCAGCAGCAGCTCGAGCGCGCCCGCGGCCTCGAACGCGACCCCCGGGCTGGCGCTGTCGAGCTCGGTCATCAGCAGGTCGGTCTGGGCGATGCCGAGGCGGCCGATCGCCCGCACCGCCAGGCCGACCATGTCGTAGTACTCGCGGCGGCGCCGGTTGGTGACGACGAAGCGCGCCAGCGTGTGCGACGCCTCGGCCGCGCGCGACGTCCCGCCGAAGCGCGCCATCACCGACACCGCGTCCCACGTGTACGACGCGAACGGCGCCGCGTCGACGATCTCCTGCACCTTGTCGAACGCCTGCGCCAGCGGCGTCGCCCGCAGCGCCCGCAGCGCGGCGCTCTGCGCGTGCGTCGGGTCGACTGGCCCTTCGACCAGGTAGCGATTCCCCGCCGGCACCGGCTGCGGCGCGCCGTCGAGGCACCACAGCAGCGCCGCGACCGCGTCGCGGTCCTCGTGGTCGGCCGCCAGCAGCGCCCAGCCGACGGCGCGCAGCTGCAGGCGCTCGCCGGTGTCCTCGGCCAGCAGCTTCGCGCGGGCCAGCGTCCACGCGTGGTGCTCCTTGCGCTCGTTGGCGGTCACCAGCGTCCAGTAGCGGACCCACCGGTTGGGCTCGCGGGCGCGGTCGGTGGCCAGCTCCATCAGCGCGCGCGCCTCGGCGTCCTCGCCGGCCACCACCACCAGCGCCGACATCTGCCACGAGCGCGTCCACGAGCCCGGGTGCTCCTCGTCGTCGACGCGCGCCCCCGAGTCCTGCGACAGGATCTTGAGCAGCGCCGCGCGCAGCGAGAACGCCGCCGGCGAGCCCTGCGACATCAACAGGCGCAGGTGGTCGAGCAGGTGCTCGCGGGCCTGCTCGCCGCCGTCGGCGAGCACCTGCAGCATCTGATCGAGGTCGGTCGGCGGGCCCAGCGGCATCACCTCCGACTATACCCCACCCCCCCGTCCGGCGCCCGCGTGGCTCGGCGGCCGATTCCGCCCGATGTCCCCCGGGACATGGCCCGGCGGACAGCCTGTCACTCGTAGCGGAGCGCCTGGATCGGGTCGAGGCGCGAGGCCTTGTGCGCCGGGTAGAGGCCGAAGCCGACGCCGACCAGCGCGCTGCTGCCGAGGGCCAGCGCGACGATCTTCGGGTCGATCTTGGTCGCCCATCCGAACTCGGTCGACAGGTACGTGGCGACGCCGAAGCCGAGCCCCACGCCGAGGAGGCCGCCGACCGACGCCAGCACCACCGCCTCGATCACGAACTGGACCAGGATGTCGCCGGGCCGGGCCCCGATCGCCATGCGCAGCCCGATCTCCCGCGTCCGCTCGGTCACGCTGACCAGCATGATGTTCATGATGCCGATGCCGCCGACCAGCAGGCTGACGAGGGCGATGCCGGCGAGCAGCCGCGTCATCGTCTCCGTGCCCTCCTGGCGGGCGCTGGCCACCTCGGCCATGCTCGACACCGTGAAGTCGTCGGCCTCGTCGTCGCGCAGCTTGTGGCGCGCGCGCAGCAGGCTCTGGATTTCCACCTGGGCCCGGCGCGTGTCCTCCGCCGAGGCCGCGCCGACGTAGATGCTGCCGCCGAGGTACTGCCGCAGCCCGCCCTGCACCTTGGCCGCGAACGTCCCGGCCGGCACCAGCACCACGTCGTCGGCGTCCTGGCCGCCCGCGGTCTGGCCCTTGCGCGCCAGCACCCCGATCACCTCGAACGGCACGTTGTTGATCCGCACCGACGAGCCGACGGCGTCCTCCGCCCGCCCGAACAGGTTGTCGACCACCGTCCCGCCGAGCACCGCGACCTTCGCCTTGCTCGTCACGTCCTGGTCGTTGAAGGGCCCGCCGTACTGGAACGACCAGGCGCGGATGTCGAAGTACTCCGGCGTCGTGCCCTCGGCGGAGGTCGTCCAGTTCTTGCCCTCGCCGAGGATCTGCACGCTCTGGCGCAGGCTCGGCGCGACCTTGGTGACGTACTGCGTCTCCTTGCGGAGCGCGTCGACGTCGGTCCACAGGAGCGTCGGCTGCGAGCCCGCGCCGCCGCGCACGCCGCCGGTCTGCGCCGAGCCGGAGCGGATCACCAGCAGGTTGGTGCCCATCTTGTCGAACGAGCGCTGCACCTCGGCCTTCGCGCCCTCGCCGATCGCCACCATCGCGATCACGGAGCCGACGCCGATGATGATCCCGAGCACCGTCAGGAACGAGCGCATCTTGTTGAGGAGCAGCGCCAGCACGGCCACGCGGAACGTACTGAAGATGTTCATACGTCGCCCTCTTTGTAGTTCGCCAGCGCCGCGCGGGCGTCGACCGGCGTCTGGGTGACGTCGGACAGGACCTTGCCGTCGCGCATCATCACCACGCGGCTCGTGAACTCCGCGATGTCCGGCTCGTGGGTGACGAGCACGATCGTGATGCCCGAGCGGCCGAGCTCCTGGAACAGCGCCATGATCTCGATGCTCGTGCGCGAGTCGAGGTTGCCGGTCGGCTCGTCGGCGAGGATCACCTTCGGCCGGTTGACGATCGCCCGCGCGATCGCCACGCGCTGCTGCTGACCGCCCGACAGCTGCGCCGGCGTGTGGTCGAGCCGCTTGCCGAGGCCCACCTTCTCCAGCGAATGCCGCGCCCGCTCGCGCCGTTCGGCCCCGCCGACGCCGGCGTAGACCATCGGCAGCTCGACGTTCTCGAGCGCGCTCGTGCGGGCCAGCAGGTTGAAGCTCTGGAACACGAAGCCCAGCACCTTGTTGCGGACCGTCGCCAGGTCGCCGCGGCCCAGCTGCGACACCTCGCGGCCAGCGAGCCGGTAGCTGCCGGACGTCGGGCGGTCGAGGCAGCCGAGGATGTTCATCAGCGTCGACTTGCCGGAGCCCGACGTGCCCATCACGCTGACGAACTCGCCCGGGTGGACCGCCAGCGACACGCCGCGCAGCGCCCGGACCTCGACGTCCTCCATCTTGTAGGTCTTGACCAGATCGGTGGCCGCGAGGATCGGCTCGGACATCGTCGTGCCTCCCCGCTCAGAGCCCGCCGCGGCGACCACCGCCGCCGCCGCCGCGACCGCCGCCCATCGTGTTGAACGGCGAGCCCGTGGCCGACTTCGTCACCGGCTCGCCGCCGGTCGCCCCCACGATCACCTGCATGCCCTCGGTCAGCTCGCCGCCGACGATCTCCGTCACCGAACCGTCGGTGATCCCGATCTGCACCTGCACCGGCTTCGGCTGGCCGTCGACCAGCACCCACACCGTGCGGTTGTTGGCCAGCTCCGAGTTCTGCCCGCGACGCCGGCGCCGCTCGCCCTTGCCCTCCTCGGCCTTCGCGTCCGCGACCTCGACCTTCGCCTCCGCGACCTCGGCCTTCGCCTCCGCGGCGTCCGTCTTCGCGTCGCCCTTCGCCGCAACCTTCGCGTCGCTCGTCGCCTCGGCCTTGGTCTCCGCGCCCTCGGCCTTCGCCTCCGCGCCCTCGGCCTTCGCCTCGCCGGCCTCCTCGCCCTCGTCGCGCCCGCGCTTGCCCCCGCGCTTGCCCCCGCGCTCGCCGTCCGGCTTGGGCGCCAGCGCGGCGATCTTCGGGTCCGACGGCGTGAAGCGCAGCGCCGCGTTGGGCACCGCCAGCACGTCGCGGCGCTCGTCGACGATGAACGTCACGCTCGCGGTCATGCCCGGGCGCAGCTTGAGCGAGTCGTTGTCGACGCGGACCACCGCGTCGTAGGTGACCACGTTCTGCAGCGTCAGCGGCGAGTTGCGGATCTGCGCCACCGTGCCGAAGAAGCGCTCGTTGGGGTACGCGTCGACCGTGAAGCGCACCTTCATGTCCTGCTTGAGCGCGCCGACGTCGGACTCGGCCACGTTGGTGTGGACCTCCATCGCCTTGAGGTCCTCGGCGATCGAGAACAGCTGCGGCGCCGAGAGCGAGGCCGCCACCGTCTGCCCGACCGACACGTCGCGCGAGATGACCACCCCGTCGATCGGCGACAGGATCGTCGTGTAGAGCAGGTTGACGTCGGCCGTGTCGATCGCCGCCTTCGCCACCGCCAGGGCCGCCTGCGCCGACTCCACGCTCGCCTTGGCGACCTTGTAGGCCGCGTCGGCCGCGTCGACCTCGGCCTGCGGCGCCACCTTGTCGGCCAGCAGCTGCTTCGCGCGCTCGAGGTTGATGCGCGCGTTCTCGCGGTCGGCGATCGCCCGCGTCACCGCCGCCTGCGCCGACTTGTAGCTCGCCTTCGTCTTCATCAGGTCCGACTGGAACAGGCTCGGGTCGATGCGGGCGATCACGTCGCCCTTCTTCACCTCCGAGTTGAAGTCGGCGAACAGCTCGACGATGCGCCCCGACACCTGGCTGCCGACCGCGACCGTCTTCACCGGCGACAGCGTCCCGCTCGCCGTCACCGTCGCGGTCAGGCGCGTGCGCTCGACCGGCTGCGTCCGGTACTCGACCGCCGGCGCCTCCGCGACGGCGAAGCGCTGGTAAGCGTAGTAACCCCCCGCGCCGAGGAGCGCGACGGTCAGGAGCGGCGCCAGGAAGCGAGGCAGAGCCATGCGTTCTCGGCGAAACTACCGAGCAAACGCCCACCCGGCAACGGGCCGACTCGCGGCTTTACCGCCGGCTTACGCCGCGTTTACACGCGCCTCTCGCCGCAAGACCGGCGAGGAGCCTGCGCATGAATTGTCGATGGCCCTTCGGATCTGTCTGAAGGGCCACGAGAAACCCAGCGAACGAGCTCGCGCGATGAACGCTCGATTTCGCGCTGGGCTCGGTTCATGCTGAAGAGCATGACCAGATCGACCACGCCACCGGCGCCTACCTGCCGGGCGGCGGTACACAGCTCCAGATGACGGTTCCCCCGGCCGATCTCATGAACTATCTTCGGGTCGTGAGCGAGACGCCGATCCGAGCCGTGCTCTGGGGAGGCATCATGAACATCGAGTGGCAACAAGGCTCCGACACGATCCAGCTCGAAGGCCGGACGCACAAGCTTCCGGGCCCGGCTGAACAGGTCCTCGAATGGCCAGGGCGCCCGCTGATCGCTGTGCTGCTCGCGTCCGGCGTCGAGCCACAGCGCCTCCTGTTGCTCGGCCCAGACGGCCAAATACGCGGTCGTCTCGGCCCGCCCGCAGGCTTCGAGCTGTACTACCTCGAGCTCGACCCGCATCGCGGCGTGACGGCCGTTTGCACGACCGACACTCCGATCAACGGCTGGAGCGATTGGCGCTTCGCCGTTTCACCGGAAATCCACACACTCCAACGCTTCAGTCCATCGAAATAAATCTTGTGCTCGACGCACTCGTAGAGTGCGCCAGCCTTAGCCGAGGCAGTCGCAGCTCCATCCGGTCCGGAGACGTTGACCACGCTCCCAGAGACTTCGACCCGATTGCCGCTGCATGAAAGGCCCGCGCCTCGCCGGAGACCTCGCGGCCCTCACCCTCGCCGCGTGCGGGTGCGGGCGAGCGCGTGCTCGACCGCGTGCTGCAGCGTCTGGCGGACGGTGATCTGGCGCAGCGGCTCCTCGAGCCCCGCGATCGCCTGCGCCACGGCCGGCGAGATCCCCGTCACCACCGCCTCCGCGCCGAGCAGGCGCACCGCGCGGATCGTCTGCATCATCGCGTCGACGATCGCGGCCTCGACGTGACGGACGCCGGTGAGGTCGAGGATCACGACGTCGGCGCCGGCGGCCGACACCCGCTCGAGCAGCACCCCGGCGATCTGCTGGCTGCGCTCGTGGTCGATCTCGCCGATGAGCGGCACCGCCAGCACGCCCTCGGCGATCGGGATGATCGGCGTCGACAGCTCGAGCAGCGCCGAGCGCTGGGCCTGGATGATCTCCTGCTGCAGCCGCAGGCGCTCGGCCTCGGTGCGGCGCACCTCGGTGACGTCGGAGGCGACGATGCCGACGTAGTCGGCCGACCCGCCGCCGTCGCGGATCGGGAACATGTGGCTGAGGAGCACCCGCGTGTCGCCCTGCCATGAGACGCTCTGCTCGAGCACCAGCGGCTCGCCGCTGCCGAACACGCGCTCGATCGGCGCCCGGAGCGCCTCGGCAGCGTCGGGCGGCACGACATCGGCGACCCGCTGTCCGGGCAGCTCCGCCGGCGCCCACCCGACCTGTCGCGCCGCCTCGTGGCTCGCCAGCACGTAGCGGTAGCTGCGATCGATCGCCAGGATCGCCAGCGGCGCGTTCTCGACGATCGCGTGCAAGATCGTCCGCGTCTCCTGCAACGTCGCCTCGGCGCGGCGCTGCTCGGTGATGTCCGTCGAGATGCCGCCCTGGCCGATCAGCGCGCCGGCGCTGTCGAACACCGGGTACTTGCGCGAGAGAAACACGTGCACGCCGTCGGCCTGCGGGGCGTGCTCCTCCTGCGTGACGGTCCGCCGCTCCTCGACGACCTGGCGGTCGACCACCCGGAATTGCTCATAGACCTCCTTCGGGAACAGGTCCGAATCGCGGCGGCCGACGACCTCCTCGCGCGGCAGCCCGATCAACCGGAGGAACATGTCATTCACGTGCGTGATGACGCCGTCCGTGTCCCGCAGGTAGATCACGCCGTCGATGTGCTCGATCGTCGCTTGCAGCAGCCGCTCGAGCCGATCTCGCTCGCCGATCCGGCGGCGAAGCTCGGCGTTCTCGGCCTTGAGTCGTGCGATCTCGGGGTCGTCGCTCATCGACTGGCAACACTGCAGCACCCCGCGCCGAACGCCTCACCGGCGCCGGAAAACGCTGCGCGAGTTGACATGGGGGGCACAGACCTCACACGCACTCCGCGCGGGCGCGCTCCCACACATGCTCTAAAGGACATGTTCGGCAGCGCCGTCAAGAGTCGTACCGATGCACGGCATCTCGCAGCACGCGCTGGCGCGGTGGAGCGCGCGCGTCGATCCGCATGGATGGTAGCAGTCGACGCGGCGCGCTGCTTGTCGCTGAAGCGTTGTCGCGGGCGCGCTCGAGCGCGATGGATCGCGGACTATCTTCGTGCGCCGCGAGGGACGGGGATGAAGTAGCGGTCGAAGAGCCGCTCGCGACGTCCTCGTCGCCGTCTCTCCACGCTGCAAGCAGTGCCTCGTCGCTCGTCATGCCCCGGCAGCCTACCGACGCGGCCCGCGGCCGACAATCGGCGGTCCTGCCCGGGGCTCGGTGCACTTTGGCGCCTCGACGGCGGCTCGAAAGCGCCCGTGGGCTCGTCGCTGTGCCGGCGTGCGGCGAGCGATACGCTCGCCGAACACTGCGAGACTCGATAAACGCTCCACGGCATGTCGGCGATGACGAGGCGATCGAGCTGCGACAGCTGCGGCAGTCGATCAAGCGCCGGCTGTTCCGCCGCCAGGACGAGGCGCCCCGGCTCGGCCGCTTCGTGATCCTTGCCGTCGTCGCAGAGCTCGGGCGGCTGGACGAAGCCGTCGCCGCAGACCGCGTTCTTGCACAGCGTCGTGCACGCGTCGGTGTCGACCTGGTTGCCGTCGTCGCACTGCTCTCCGCGGCGACAGCTCGCGAGCGAGCCCGCCGGCGGCTCACGCGCTGCGCCGCCGGCGGGCGGGCCCTGGCGGTACGAGGCCCTGCGCGGCCCCGTTGCGTGTCCCGAAGGACATGCCTTTTTAACATGTCCTTCGAGGTCTATCGGCGTCACGCTCAGTGCTGCTGGCAGTCGGACAGCAAGCAGCCGCCGGTGACCGGGCCACCACTGCCCCCCGTCGCGCTGGTGCTCGAGCCGACCGTCGTGGTGGTTGTGCCGCCGCACGGACCGCGCTGGTAGTTGTGGTCGTAGATGTACACGTTCACGCCCGGCGCGTCGTAGATCTGCGCGATCGCGTACGAGCTGCAGGGTGCGTTGCCGGTGACCGAGACGTAGGAGCTGCACGACGCCGGGTCGGCGCGCTTGGGGCCACACGTGTGCGTCTTGGTGTCGTACGCGCAGGAGGCCGACGCGAAGGTCTTGACCGTGCCCTGCGTCGAGCCGCACGGGTGGGCGAACGACGTCGACGCGCTCGCCGCCGCCCCACAGGCGCTCGGGTAGGCGTCCACGTAGGCGCTGATGTTGAACGAGCAGCGGAACGCCAGCTCATCCGCCGCGACCTCGCGGTTCGGGGTCGCCTGCACCTGGGCGATATAGTCGTGCAGCTCCGCCAGCTTGGCGCGGGTGTCGTCGCTGTCCTTCACGGCGAGCTGCTCCTCGAGCTCCTCGAGCACGGTGAACAGGCTGGCGATCGCGTGGGCCTGGCCGGCCTCGCCGATGCCGAGGTACTTCTTGTTGCCCTCGTCGTCCCAGCTGGCCCACAGCCCCGGCTCGACGGCGACCCACTCGTCACCGAAGCCGAGCGACTCGGGCGTGACGGCCTCGCTCTCCTCCGCGACCCGGGGCTCGCCCTCGGGCGCCGGCTCGGTGTCACAAGCGCCGAAGGTCAAGGCCCCGAGCGCGCACGTGGTGATGAACGTGGTGAATTGCTTGATGTTCTTGTGCATGACGGTGCTGCTCCACTCGTATCGTTGACGGTGAATCATTCGACGCGACGACCGCGCCCCACTGGTTTCGCTCCGTTTAATCCAATTCAATCATCGCTCATCGAGCTTCACCCCGGTCCCGGGCGGTCTCTCGGCGAGGGAGGCTCTGCACCCCCGCCTCTCCGACCGTGAACATTATCGGAACGCGGGTCGCGCGGGCTGTGGCCGCAGCGAGGTCGACGACCCGGAGAGGCGTCCAGAGAGCGCCTGCTCGTCGCAGCGTCCCGGGCATGGGCCCCTAGCCCCCCACAAGCTGGCAGGTGCTACTGCAGCCACTACCGGGGACACCATTCTCGCCCCCTTTGTCACACTGCTCGTCCTGACCATCACCGTTGGGCTTCTGAACGTCGCCATCGCCACAGTACGTCCTCCCGCATTGGTCACACGCATCCGCCGGGACATCGTTGCCGTCATCGCACTCCTCTTCGGCCTGGACGATGCCGTCCCCGCATGTCTGCGAGCAGTTGCTGTCGGCCAGCGGATCGTTCTGGCCGGCGAGGAGGAGCAGCGGGTCCCCCCGCGTGATCAGGTCGCCCTTTAGATCTCGGACGTAATATACAAAACGCGCGCCGGTCACATTCAGCCAAGGATCGGCCGGAAAGACTTGGACGATATTGGTGCGATCGGGGAGCAGATCGGTCACGGCGAGGGGATATTGATGAACCCCGTCGTCGGTCTTGACCTCGAGGAGGACCGGCTCGCGCGTGTCCATGTTGTCTGTGAGAGCCAGGCCCGCGGTCAGGCTCTGGGGTTCGTCGTCGACGATGGCGATACACCGCGGGCAGTAGGTCACGGGCGGCGTCGGCTCGGTCCAGGGCCACGAGGCGGGGATCGTCTCGGGGAGCGCGGTCGCGGGCCAGGTGATGCTCGCTCTTCCGCACGCGTTCATCGCCTCGGCCGAGCTCTCGAAGGCCGAGCCGAGAGTGATATGGTGCGCCGTCTCGGCGGCGCAGGCGAGCATGGCGGCGCCGCGCGCCGCGAGCTCCTCGGTGCGGTCCGGGAGCTCGACGCAGGCAGGAGGCGTGTCACAACCGCCAGCCGGGGCGGATTGACAGGCGGCGACGAGCGCGTCGCAGAGCGACACCTGACGCGCCTCCAGCGGGCGCGGTCCCAGCTGAAAATCCGAGGTGCCGGCTGCAGGCAGCGGATGACCGCTGTCGTATACGATGCGCATCACCTCGTCGCCGGTCAGGCCGGGAAAGTATGACCATAGCCAGGTCGCTGTCACCGCAGCGGCGGCGGCGGCGACAGAGCTGCCGGTGAGCATCTCGCTCGTGCCCTGGGCGGTGCCAAAGGCCACGCCGGGGGCGACCAGGCTCGCGGTGGCGCCCTCGCGGGCGTTGGAGAGCGGACCGCCGTCCAGGCCGACGTGGCTCACGGCGTGGACGAGGGGGGCCATGGTCCCGGTCCGGGCGTCGGCGCGAAAGCCCAGGCCCGCGCACTCTTCGGGGAGCGGCGCACGGAGTCGGGCGAGGAATCCAGGGCCCACGGGGCCTTGCTCCTCACACGACGCGGTGCTCTCGTTGCCGGCGGAGGCGATGATGATCGCGTCTTCACAAGAGGCATGAACGATCGCCGCGAGGACCGCCTGGACCGGTACGGGCACGGTGTCGACCGCAGCCGGGCTGAGAAGGTCGCCGACCGGCTTGTCGAGCAGCGCGAGCGCACCGAGCTGCTCACGCGGTTCCCACCCGACCGCGAGGAGCATGACGAGGTGCGCGGCGGCCTTTTGCCGCCAGGTATCGGTCGCTTCGACGACCCCGCGAGCGAGGTCTGCCAGGCTGCCGTAGTAGCCGCCGCGCCGGCGATCGAGGAGCTCCGTATTTTGTCGCAGCCGCGGCAGGCCGAGGACATTGAACACGTCGGCGACGCAGCGCCCCCCCTCGCAGAGCAACCCCTCGACGAGCTCACGCAAGGTGAGGCCGTGACGCGCGTTCGGAGCGAGGCCGCTGTCGACCAGCGACTCCGGAATGGTGTCGACCACGGACAGCGCGACCTGCGGATCCGTCGTCAGGTCCAGCGGCACGATGGGCTTGCCGACGCGCTGCTCGAAGGCCGCATGGACGAGCTCACGAAACCGCTCATCCGTGGCGAAGCCGTCCCCCTGGGGCGTCACCAGCGGACAGTCACGCGTCAGACCGAGGACCCCGTCGGCGACCCCCGGCAGAGCGTCGACATCGGGCGCAGATGCGTCGCCAGAGACCCATGTATAGCGGCAAAAACGCTCGAGATATCCCTCCTGGATGGAGAAGAGCCCTTGCCCCTCCCATGCTCCGCCTTGACCCGGAAATTCGCCGCAATCGTCCCGACCGTCGAGCAGGCCGAGATAGAGCTCGTCCTCACATTCAACGGTGGGCGGGGCGGACTCCGCCGGCGTGGTGCATCCCAAACCGGCGGACATGAGAAACAAGATTGTCGTGAAGCGCATCTTACCATCCATGGTCTTCTGCTCCGGCGAATACGGCGACTCTTTATCCCTGTAGACAGCGGCGAGGCCGGATCTGGACGGCGCCCGGCGAATTTGTGCACTCAGGGCACCCAGACCCTGAACGCGCACAGATCGGGGTACGCCTCGCAGCGCGCGCCGGCGAGGAGCTCTGCCTGCGCCCGCGAGAGCAGCCCGGGGTCGAGCAAATCGGCGGTGGTCGTCGCCTGATCGTAGAACGCTCGCATGAGCTCGCTCGCCGCGCGGTCCTCGACGGCGCGGGTGGTGGCGACCACCACGGCGGCCCCTCGCAGCACGAGCGCCGGCGCCAACGAGAGACCCCCGCTGGGCGCACCGGGATCCACCAGTCCGGTTTCGCAGGCGGGTAACAGGACGAGCGGTGGCGCCGACGGCAGCGCGGCGAGCACGTCATCGACGCTGATGCTGCTGTGGTCCGCGAGCTGCAGCTCGATGTTCCATGGATCTGGGGCCTCCACGACGTGCGCGGGGCGGCCGGCGTGACCGATGAAGTGAAATACCAGGCCGTCCGCGAGCCCGTCGATGACGCCCTGATGGCCTTCATGGGCCGCGAGGACCCGAGCGGGGAGCCCCAGGCGCCGCCATGCCGCAAGGACGGCGTCGGCCTCGTCGTTCGCCAAGCGGAGCCCCCCCTCGGGATCGGCGACGACGAGCGTGGCCGTAGTCCTGAGCGGTTCGATCTCGGACGCCGAGGTATCGACGGCATAGACCACCGGGACGGTCGCCAGCAAGGGCCCGTCTCGCCACGGCAATGCGTGCACCTCGATCTCGGCGGACTCCCCCGCGACGTAGACCCGCACGACCCGTGCCCGTTCGAGCGCGCGCTCGAACGGGGCCAGCAATGTCTCGCTCTGTAAGTCGGCATCGCTCGAGCGCGGGAACGCGGCCCGTCGGGTCTGAATCCCCTCTTCGTCCGCCGCGAACATCAACAGACCTCCTCCGACAGGGAAGTAGAAGAGCTGGAGCTCGCCGGGCTCCGGGGAGCGAAGGCCGACGCACGTCGGGGCGGTCGAGGCCGGCTCGTCGCCGTCCAGCGCTTCTTCCAGCCCCGAGCGAGCGGCCATGTCGAGGCTGCGCCGTTCCTGGTAGCGTCTTTGCCGGGTCACTGCGCTCCGGAGGCGATCCCCACCGCGATTCATGGCACTCGCTCGGCGGAGCGCCAAAAACCGCTCGCGGGCGGGCGCGAGTCGCTGCGGTGGAAGATTGACGAGTCGCTCGGCTGCCCGGAGCGCGCGTCGCCTCGCCGTCCGCATCGTACACAGCGCCTCGGCGGGGCGCTCTGCGGCGAGCGAGAGGGCCAGCATGCGCGCCACGCCCTGATACCAGTCCGCCGCCGCGCGCTCGCGGGCCGCTCCGAACCCCCACGGCAGCAGCAGCTCATCGCGCGCAGCCTCGGCGGCCGCGTAGGCCGCGAGCGCCCGTTCGGGCTGCCCCTGGGCCTCGTGGAGCAGACCCTGATGATAGGCAGCGTGCATCATCAGCTCGGGCCGCCGCGTCCGGAGCGCCAGCGACGAGAGCGCAGCGACGCTCGCGTCGGCCCGCTCGAGCTGGCGAGCCGCGAGGTGGGCCTCGATCTCGGCGATTCGGTACCACTGCGCCTCGTCGAGGTCGAGCTCGTCGGGATCGATGGCGACCAACAGCGCCAGGGCCTCGTCGTGACGACCGTCCTGCAGCTGGGCGAGCGCCAGGTTGATACGGTTGTTCTGCGCCAACCGGTGGCTCCGGCACGCGGTCGGTCCCTCGTACGCCGCTCGGGCCCATTCGAACAACACACGGGGATCCGGCCCAGTCCCTCCGCGCTGCCGACGCATCAGGAGCGTCCAGCCGATATTGGTCCAGGCAGTCGCGTGCGCGCAGAGATCCAGGGTATCGCGCGAAAGACCCGCGATCTTGGCCTCGATCTGTCGCAGCGCGGCGTCATCATGGATGGCGTCGGCGAGGACATAATGTGAAGAGAGATAGCCGAGCTCGTCAGCGCGGCGCTGGAGGCGCTCCGCGAGCCGGCGGGCGTGCTCGTAACCCGAGCTCGCGTCCCGCCAGCGCTCCTGCAGCTCCGCGATTCTGGCGCAGAGATAATAATACTCCGCGGCGAGACTGGGCACCGAACTCCCGCAATGCGCCTCGGCCCGGAGGATGGAGGCCGCGGCCTCGAGGTCGTTCTTGTCGTCGATGTGGCGCGCAGCAAGGGCGAAGGCGAGCTCGCAGCGCCGCGATGTCCATCCGACCCGGTCATAGGCTGCCAGGGCTCGCTCGGCGAGCTGTACGCCCCGCTGGAAGTGCCCGTTTCGAAAGGCGATGCGCTGGCGTAGGTCGAGGGCGGCCGCGGTTTGACCGCTGTCGCCCTCGTCGACCCCGGCCTGGGTGGTCGCCTCGAGGATCTTTTCGGCTCGAACGAGCTCCCCGCGCTTGAACGCCCGTCGGGCCTCCCTCAGCGCCGCGGCCTCGGACGGGAGCGGCTCCACGTCCAGCGCCCATATCGCACGACCCGACGGCGCAATGAGCGACAGGCGACCACCTCCGGGTGGCAACTCGACGCGAGCCCAATTGCTGTCGCTCTCCCGGCCGGCAAACGTGTGGAGGTTGGTACCGGCGCTCTGCAGACGCGGGACGGCGTCCCCGGCCCGGTACCAGACGACGATGCTCCCGGACCCGTCCGGAGCCAGGAAACAGCGCCCCGTCCGCTCCTCGTCACATTGCCATGAGACCTCGACATGGCCCACCTCCGGGTCATGGAAGGTTTGTGCGCCGGTGCTGGTCAGCAGCCGCAGCGCAGTGAGCGCGGCCAACAGCATGCGCCGTACACCGACCTCAGGACGAGACCTCGACCCGCGCGAGCAGTCGCTCCTGGACCTCGTGCGGCTGCGCTGCGTCGCGGAGCTCGACGGACAGCGTCCAGACGCCGGTGGCCTCGCGCGAGAGATCGTCCGCGGCACCATGGACCTCGATGACCCCCTCGCTCGGATCCATCAGCCATGGCCACGCGAGCTCGACCTGCCGATCGGCGTGGGCCGCAACGACACGCAGCGCGAGCGCCTGATGCACCGGAGCTCGCGGTGTGAGCCGGAGCGTGACCCGCTCCCCCGATCGGAAGACATGGACGCCGCCGGCACGGCTGTCGCGGTGCGTGACAGCGTGGCCCTCGACCGCCAATGCGTACCCCCAAGATCCGCTCTGCGCGCTCTCGGGAGGCGGCGAGGCGGGGCGGTGGGAGACGTCGGGCCGCATGAAGACGAGCAGGACCGCCGCGGCCGCGAGCAGCGGCGTAAAGACGAGGAGAGCCCCGCGCACCGCAGCGCGGCGAACCGGCGGAGGTCGGCTCGCCCCGGCGTCGAAGAACTTTCGTAAGAGAAGCTCGCGCCCCCGCCGGTCGCCTGGCGTCATCCACCGCTCCTCGGCCGTCGGCACGGCGACCTCGGTCACGAGCGCATGGATGCGATCATCCAGCCGCGCCGCGGCCCCTAACTCATTGAGTAGATCGTCGGTCATGGGCTCATGCATAATTTTTCCCTGTCTCGCGGCGATGGTTGGGCCGGAGGCGCCGGCGACAACAGCGGACTGTCGAGAGACTTCGCGATGGAGCGAACCTGACGGCGAAAATACGAGGCCAAGTCATAGATTTGGCTCACCCCCAAACGCGCCTCTGCGGCGATCTCGGCCGGGGCGCGCTGTTCGATGAAGATCTGGCGGAAGATGCTCCACCGGGCCTCACCGAGCTCCGCTCGCACCGCATCGAGCAGTGTCATGAGATCGACGATGCGGTCCAGGTCGGACACCAGGTCATGCCGCAGCGGCAGACCGTCGTCGATCAGGGCGACGATCTCGTGGAGAGGCAAGGAATGGTTGGCCCACGGGTTCTTGCGATGCCCCTTGAGCGTGCGCAGGATGTGACGCTGGGCGACGAGGTGTACCCAGCTGTTCAGGCTCCGGCCGCGGGCCGGATCCCACATGCGCAGCACTCGACCCTCGTCCTTGAGCAGGAGGATCCAGGTCTCCTGCACGAATTCCTCGATCTCCTGCCCGATATCTCGTCCCAGAGCCCGTGCAATCGGCCGCACGGTCTGCTGGACGGCACGCTCGACGACCGACCACAGCGTGACCGCCAGCCTCCGCCGCGCTTCGTCGGAGCCATGGAAGGCGAGGTCGATGTCGTCGGGCCGGAGCTCGGCGCCCCTCTTGGTTGCGATCGTCTCGTCCATGAGCAAGGGCGTGCAAAAATTACTATTGGCTTCGAGCCCCGAGAATCTGGACAGGCTCATGCCCCATCTTTCCTGTTAACTCGTGTAAAAAATCACAGATGCGCGGCTCAAAGACGGGTACTTCGAGGCGTCGATGGATGTGCCTGGGGCCGGCCAGCCCCGCCTGCGACCTGCTTTGGCGAGAATGGGCGGCTCTCGGGACTCGAGCGGCGCGCGGCGATCGACGCCGGCGCGGTTTTCGTGCCACAAGGCGGCCATGCTGCTGACCCGCGCCGAAGCGACCGGATACCGCGAGACCTCCCTGCACGCCGACGTGATGCGATTCGTCGCCGGCCTGCAGGCGCGCAACGACCCGCGCCTGCACGTCACCGAGTTCGGCGCGAGCCCCGGCGGACGCGAGCTGCCGCTGCTCGTGCTGTCGCGCGACGGCGTGCGCACGCCCGAGGAGGCGCGCCGCGCCGGCCGACCGGTCGTGCTGATGCTCGACGGGATCCACCCGGGCGAGGTCGAGGGCAAGGAGGCGAGCCTCGCGCTGGTCCGCGACCTGCTCGACGGCAAGCACCCCGACTGGCTGTCCGAGCTGGTGCTGCTGGTCGTGCCGCTGTTCAACCCCGACGGCAACGACGCCCTCGACCCCGCCAACCGCCGCCTCGACCTGAAGAAGCTCGCCGGCCAGCCGGGCCCGGTCGTCGGCACGCGCACGCAGAGCGAGGGCATCAACCTCAACCGCGACTACCTGCGCCAGGCCGCGCTCGAGATGCGCCTGCTGCAGCAACGCGTGTGCATCCCGTGGGCGCCCGACCTGACGATCGACAACCACGCGACCAACGGCTCGGTGCACCGGTTCCAGATGACCGTCGACGTCCCGCACACCGTCGAGTCCGGCCGCGCCGAGCCGATCGCCTTCATGCGCGAGCGGCTGGTGCCCGACGTGATCGCGGCGGTCCGCCGACGCGGCTTCGAGAGCGGGTGGTACGGCAACTTCGTCGAGGACGAGCAGGTGCTCGACGCCGGCGGCGACGTCGACCCCTCGACCGCCGTCGGCCTCGGCTGGATGACCTACCCGCACCACCCGCGCTTCGGCTCCAATTACCGCGGTCTCACCAATCGCCTCGACCTGCTGCTCGAGTGCTACAGCTATTTGCCGTTCGCCGAGCGCGTGGCGACGGCGTCGGCGTGGCAGATCGAGACGCTCGAGTGGGCCGCGCGGCACCCCGCGGCGATCCGCGACGTCGTCGCCGCCAGCGCCCGCCCGCCCGGGCGCGTCGCGGTGCGCTACCGGCTCGATCGGTTCGCCGAGCCGATCGAGATCCTGACCCGCGAGCCGCGGATGCCCGACGGCGCGCCGGTCTCCGTGACGATCCCCCACCACGCGAGGTTCGTCGGCACCGCCGTCGTCGACCGCCCGCGCGCCTACCTCGTGCCGCCGCCGATCGCCGCGCACCTGCGACAGCACGGACTGCGCGTCGAACCTGCGGCCGGCACCCACGACGTCGAGGTCGCCCGCGTCGCGGCCATCGACGCCGAGGGCGGTCGCGCGATCCTCGAGGCGGCCCGCGTCGGCGAGGTCAGCGTCGAGTGGCGCAGCGAGGCGCGACCGGCTCCCGCGGGCTGGTCGCGCGTCGACACCGACCAGCCGCTCGGCGCGATCGCGGTGTACCTCTGCGAGCCCGAGAGCGACGACGGCGCGGTCGAGAACGGCCTCGCGCCCGCCCCCGCCCTCGGCGACGAACACCCGGCCTGGCGCCTGCGCTGATCATCAGCCCTCGTTCGATCGCCGATGGCCCGGTGAGCGGTTACCTGGCTCGAGAGGGCGCTGGCCACTCCGCGCACGTGAGGATCTCCGCTCCCCTGCCGCGAAAGACCGTGTCGACGAGGAACTCGTGCACCGCCGGGTCATGGTCGGCGCACCCGTCGCGGAGCACGGTCAGCCCGTAGCCCCGGTCCGACGCGTCGTACAGCGTCGCCGCGACCATGGCGCTGGTCGCCACGCCGGTGAGCGCGAGCGAGTCCACGCCGCGCGCGCGGAGCACCAGATCGAGGTCGGTCCCCGCGAACGCGCTCGTGCGCCGCTTGAGCACGACGACGTCATCCGCGGTGACCTCCAGCGCGACCTCCGTACCCGGCGAACCCTCATGGAAAAATTCACCGGCCCGGTAGAAGCCCGCGAACGGCTCACCCGCCACGTCCGCGCCGTTGGCCCGAAACGCGGTGCGTACGAACACGACCAGCACCCCGGCCGCGCGAGCTCGCGGCAGCAATTCGGTCACCGGCGGTACCACCGCCCGCGTAAACGGGTAGTTGTCGAGAATCCCGGCCTGGAGGTCGCCGACGATCAGCGCGCTACGCATGATGCGAGCTTGTCCATCCGGCGCCCCGCGGTCAACATCACACCGAGGCCATCCGCTGAATTCCGGCGGATTGACGGTAGGCGGTGCCGACAACGCCGCCCTCGCTCACTGTCCTGCGTGAACCAGGTCGGCGGCGTGTTCCAGTTGGTCGACGACGGCGCCGAGCGGTGCCGTGGTGTCGATCTCCAGATCGGCGCTCGCGCGCAGCAGCGGCTGCACCTCGGCGTGGTCGGCGAGGATCTTGGCGCGCTCGGCGGGCGACTTGCCGAACTGGTTCGTCGTACGTGCCACGAGCCGCGCGAGCATGACGTCGATCGGTGCGCACAGCAGCACGACCCGGTCGAACAGCGGGTAGCAGCGGCCCTGGTTGCTGCGGCAGCCCGCGACGAACAGGTGACCCGCGCGGTCTCGGTGATCGCGTCCACCCGCCACACCCAGTCGCGCGACCCGTCGGGCAGCGCGACCCACTCGTTCCATTCGTCGCTGTCGGTGTCCACGACGTGATGGCCACGCGCGCCGAGTAGCGATCACCGGCTCACGGCACGAGCACCGCACGGAACCGGGCGCGCCCCTCCATCATGCTGGCGAACGCCTCCTCCGCCTGCTCGAGCTTGTAGGTCTCGACCCGCGGGCGCACGTTCGTCAGCGCGCTGAAGGCCATCGTATCCTCCGAGTCGATCGCGCTGCCGCTGGGCCAGCCCGCGATCGTCTTCCCGCTCAGCAGCCCCATCGCCGACACCTGCATCGGCTCGAACGGCGCCGCCACGATCAGCAGCTTGCCGCGCGGCTTGAGCCCGCCGACGGTGCCCTCCATCGCCGCGCTGCTCGGCGCCGTCGCCAGCACCAGGTCGGCCCCGCCGAGCTTCTGCAGCCCCTCCGCCGCGTCGACCACCGCCGTGTCGATGTACTCGTGCGCGCCGAGCTCGCGCGCCAGCGCGGCCTTGTCGGCCCCGCGCGAGAGCGCCACCGTCCGAAAGCCCATCCGCGCCGCGTACTGGATCGCCAGGTGCCCGAGCCCGCCGATGCCCTGCACCGCCACCGTCGCCCCCGCACGCGCCCCGCTGTTGCGCAGCGAATTGTAGGTCGTCACCCCCGCGCACAGCAGCGGCCCCGCGTCGACCGCCGACAGCTCCTCGGGGATCCGCGCCACGGACTCCGAGGGCACCACCGCGTATTCCGCGTACCCGCCGTCGTGCGAGATGCCCGTGACCCTCGCCTTGACACAATTGAGGAACAGCCCGCGCCGGCACGAGTCGCACTCGAAGCAGTGCCCGCCGTGCCAGCCCACCCCCACCCGGTCGCCGACCTTCCACGCCGTCACATCGGCCCCGACCGCGTCGATCCGCCCCGCGATCTCGTGCCCCGGCACCCGCGGTAGCACGATCCCCGGATATGCCCCGCTGCGCGTGAACGCGTCGCTGTGGCACACGCCGCACGCCTCGACCTTCACCCGCACCCAGCGCGGTCCCGGCGTCGGGATCTCCCGCTGCACGAGCTCGAAGGGACCGTTGGGCTTGCTGACCTGAAGGGCACGCATCGTGGACATGCCAGCGACGATGGTCGACCTCGCCGATTCCCGCAAGGGCCCCGTCGAAGCGGGTCATCGCCCCCGCAGCTCCTCCTGGACGCCCTCCGGCGGCTACCCTGAGCCTCGACCCTCCGGCGCCCCCAGGGGCAGGGCGCCGTTAGCGCGAGCACGCAGCCGAGAGAACGCCCGATGCATCTCGCGGCCGCGACACGGTGCATGACCGTAAGAACATGTCTATATGAACATGTCTATATGGACATGCACACTTCGACGTGTCCTTTTGATCACGATACATTCGACGGGGAGCCTGGTCCGCCGCGCGTCGAGCCCTCCGTCGGGCCGCCGCCGTCACGGTGGCGCGAATGCGCCGCACCACCGTGACCTCTCGAGGGGTTCAGGCCCTCATCTCCTGCTCCCGCTCCGCTCCTCCGCGGCGCGCTCCGCCGGCGAGCAGGTCTCGCGCTGCCGGCAGGATCACCTGGTGCAGCGTCCGCGCCGCGTGTCGCTGCGACGTCGCGCGGTCGAGCAGCCCCACCTGGGCGAGCACGGTCGCGTCGTCGAGTCGACCCGGGAGCGGCACCGCCACGCCCTCGCGAGCGGCCGCCGCGAACACCTCTGCCACGGCCGTACGCACCGCCGCGCCGCCGTGCCGGATCGCCCAGGCCACCGTGCGCCAGCCGAGCAACGCATGGCGCTGCTCGTCCTCCGCGATCCCCCGCAGCACCTCGCGGATCGCCGGCTCCTCGCACACCGCCGCGGCCTCCCACGCCAGCAGCGACGCGACCGTCTCGCCGATGCAACCGTCGAGCGCCGCCTCGACCGCGACCGCCACGAGGTCCGGCGCCAGCGGCACGCTCGCCCCGAGCGGGAAGGCGCCCGGGCCGACCGGTGCGCCGCCGATCGCCGACGCGATGGCGAAGCCGTGGCGCGCGTGCCTCACCTCGTCGAGCGCCGCCGCGTGGGCCTGCTCGATCAGCTCGGGCGGCGCCCCGTGGCGCATCAGGTCGAGCGCGACCCGGCTGAACGCCGCCACGGACGCGTGCTCGTCGAGCGCGGCCCGCGTCCAGCGGATTACCAGCTCCTCGCGTACCGCCTGCGGCAGCGTCGAGGCCGTCACCGCCAGCGCCGCGGCCCAGCGATCGTCCGTCACCGTGGCCGCGAGCACGGGCTCGCCCTCGACCCGCAGCGGGCGGCCGTAATCGCAGTTGGGCTTGGTCTCCTTGACCGGATAGCAGCAGCCCGGCACCCAGTCTTCCTCGCTCTCGACCCAGTCGGAGATGTTGTCGACGCGCTCGCCCTCGCCGAGGACCCGCACGATCTTCGAGCCGCAGGCGCCCGTCAGCTTGTCGCGGTCGACGTCCCTGGGAGCGGGGCACTCCTCGACGGACGGGTCGACCGCCATGCAGGCCTCACCCTCGACGGTGCAGGCGGAGCCGAGAGCGACGAGGATGGAGCACAAGAACAAACGATAAGGATCGATCATCCCCGAACTGTAGCAGATGCTCGTCATCTTCCCGCTGCCCAGGGCGCCCGACCCTGCAGGGACCGAGACGGCGCCCCGGGCGGGTGGGGGTGACGGGGCTCGAGACGCGGCTGGCGAACGGCGGCCACGCGATGATCTCGCCGGCCCGGGGCACACGTCGTCGCCGAGCAGGAGGGCGACGTGGGCCCGCCGGTCGCGCTCACCACGACGGTCGCGCCGCGCCGTCGTGGCGGGTAACATCGGCCCATGATCGCCACCGCCCGCTTCCGCGAGATCGCGCTCGGCTTCGAGGGCGCGAGCGAAGTGCCGCACATGGATCGCGCCGCCTTCCGCACCAAGCGGCGGATCTTCGCCACGCTGCCGCCCGACGGCGCGACCGCCAACCTCCTCCTCGAGCGTGATCTGCAGGAGGCCCTGTGCGAGGCGAAGCCGGAGGCGTTCGCCCCGGTGCCCGGCGGCTGGGGACGGATGGGCTACACGACGGTGAACCTGCGCGTCGTGTCGGAGCCGGATCTGCTGGCCGCGCTGACCGAAGCGCACGCGCGTGCGAGCGAGCCGAAGAAGAAGCCGGCGGCGAAGCGCGCCCGCCGGCGCTGATGCCGGCAGGCGGCGACGCTCCGAGGTCCTCGAAGATGTCGCCGCTGCGGTCGAGCGCGAGCCCGGTGAGGAAGGCGCGGCGGGTCGGCAGGTACATGCCGTGACCGATGGCGAAGCTGATCACGAGGGTGAAGGCCATGCAGCCGAGCGCGGCGCCGAGGTGCGGCGAGGCGGCGTAACAGGCGCCGTCCCGGGCGGCGCGCCGCGCTCCTCCCGCTGCTGCACCTCGGCGGTCCACATCCGCGCGGCAGCGTGCCGGCTCACGACGACGGTCGCGTCGCCGCCCGGGTGCCGTCGAGCAGCGGCGCGAGGCCGTCGAGCAGCGGCTCGAGGCCGAACTCGAACAGCAGGTCGAGGTCGAGGTCGTAGTTGTCACTGAGGTCGGCGAGGACCTTGGCGAAGGTGGGGAAGGCGCCCGAAGCGGCGAGCTCGCCGAGCGCGGGGGAGTGGGCGTCCATCCACTCCTCCTCGGTGAGGCCGGAGGCGGCCTCGGCCTCGTTCTCCCACTCGATGTTGATCGCCAGGCCGCGCACGTAGCTGAACAGAGTGACGTGGACGTGGAGCATCGTCGCCGCGTCGAGACCGAGGCCGTCGATCGCGACGAGCGCCCACTCGCCGTGGACCAGGAGGTTGCGCAGCGGCTGCGGTCGCGTGATCGAGACCAGCTGCGCGAGCCACGGGTGGCGGCGGTAGATCGACCACTGCAGCCGCGCGGCCACGGTCAGACGCGCTCGCCAGCCCGCGGGCGGCGCGTCCGGGAGCTGCGCCTCGCCGAACACGGCGTCGGTCATGTGCGCGATCAGGTCGTCCTTGCTGTCGACGTGGCGGTACAGCGACATGGTCGCGACCCCGAGCTTGCCGGCGACGCCGCGCATCGACAGCGCGGCCAGGCCTTCGGCGTCGGCGAGCTCGATCGCGGCCTGCACGATCGGCTCGCGGTGCAGGTCCTCGCCGGGCGCGCTCGGCCGCCGTCCGCCCGGGCGCCGCTCGGGCTTCGTCGCGGGGCGCGGCGTCCGTGCGACCACGGTGCCGACCCCCGGCAGCGCGCGCACGAGGCCCTCGTGGCGCAGCTGCGTCAGCACCTTGGTCGCGGTGGCGATCGCGACCTGCCACTCGCGGGCGATCTGGCGGGTCGAGGGCAGTCGGTCGCCGACCCGCAGCTCGCCGTCGGCGATGCGTCGACGCAGCTCGGCGACGATGCGGACGGACGGGGGATCGCCCGTCCGGGCGGGCTTGGCGGGCTGTCGGGTCATCACGGGGCTCCGAGCCCACTGTACTAGTACACCTGCAGCCGTGGCCAGCGCCGATCGGCCGCCATGCGAGCCCAGGAATCCGAATCTTCCACTTCTGCGCCGGGCGAACCACGTCCTAGGACACCGACACCCAGAATTCTTACCAAATACGGCACAAGTGCGGCTACACGGCGGATTGTATGCCGCACGCATCTTCCGTACGGTGTACATCGCGATCGGCGCGGAGCCGGTCGCGCAGCGAAGATCGGAGCACCTTGTGAAGCACACGAAGATCCTCATCTCGGGGGCGAGCATCGCTGGGCCTGCCCTGGCCTACTGGCTGCGTCGCCACGGCTTTCACCCGACCGTCGTCGAGCGCGCGCCGGCGATCCGCGGCGGCGGTCAAGCGATCGACGTCCGTGGCGCGGCCCTCGACGTCGTCGAGCGCATGGGCCTGCTCGCGCAGGTCCGCGGCGCGAGCACACGGATGCGCGGCATGTCGTTCGTCGACGCCGAGGGCCGCGAGCTGATGCGCACCACCGAGGCCACGTTGACCGGCGGCAAGCTCGACAGCCCCGACGTCGAGCTGATGCGCGACGACCTCGCCCGCCTGCTGTACGACGCGACCCGCGACGACGTCGAGTACGTGTTCGACGACACGATCACCGCGCTGGCGCAGGACGACGACGGGGTCGACGTCCGCTTCGCGCGGGGCGAGCCGCGCCGCTTCGACCTCGTGATCGGCGCCGACGGGCTGCACTCGACGACCCGCCGGCTGGTGTTCGGCGAGGAGTCGCGGTTCATCCGCCACCTCGGCACCTGGCTGGCGATCTTCAGCGTCGAGAACTTCCTCGAGCTCGACCACTGGCAGGTGTTCCACGACACCGACGAGGCGATGGTCGGCATCTACAGCGCCCGCGACAACCGCGAGGCGCGGGCGATGCTCGGCTTCTCGTCGCCGCCGCTGGAGTTCGACCCGCGCGACGTGGCGCGGCAACAGCAGCTCGTCGCCGAGCGGCTGGCCGGGGTCGGCTGGGTGGCGCCCCGCCTCCTGGCGGCGATGGCCACGGCGCCCGACTTCTACTTCGATTCGATGAGCCAGATCGAGCTCGAGCGCTGGTCGCAGGGCCGGGTCGCCCTCGTCGGCGACGCCGCGTGCTGCAGCTCGCCGATGTCGGGCCAGGGCTCGAGCGTCGCGCTCGTCGGCGCCTACGTGCTCGCCGGCGAGCTCGCGGCCGCCGGCGGCGATCACCGGCGCGGCTTCGCCGGCTACGAGGCGGCCCTGCGCGGCTACGTCGCGCAGAACCAACAGCTCGCGCTGCTGGCCGTCGAGCAGCGCCGGCCGCCCGCTCCCGAGGCGGTCCAGCGGGCCGCCGCCGTCGCGCTGCGCGCATATGGAGCGCCCGTCCCGGGCGATGTGCCGTAGACTCGCGGGCCCAGGGCCGGCTGCGCCCCGACAGGTCCAAGATGCCCGAGCTCGGCGCCGGAACGCTATTCGCCAATCGCTTCGAGATCGACCGTGTGGCCGGCAGCGGCGGCATGGGCGTGGTGTACCGCGCGCGCGACCGCGTCAGCGGCGAATGGGTCGCGCTCAAGCTGCTCCAGGCGGGCGTCGCCGGGCCGGACGACGCGGCGCGGTTCACTCGCGAGGCCCGGCTCCTGGCGGAGCTGCGCCACCCGGGGATCGTCGGCTACGTCGATCACGGCCGGACGCCGGAGGGTCAGCGATTTTTGGCGATGGAGTGGCTGGAGGGCGAGGACCTCGGCCGCCGGCTGGTGCGGGGTCGGCTGCCGCTGCCCGACTGCGTCGCGCTCCTCCGGCGGATCGCGGACGCCCTCGCGTGCGCGCACCGGAGCGGCGTCGTCCACCGCGACCTCAAGCCGAGCAACGTGTTTCTGATCGACGGGGAGCTCGCGCGGGCCAAGCTCCTCGACTTCGGCATCGCCCGCCGCCTGTCCGCGTCGCACGTCCTGACGGCGACCGGGCGAGTGATCGGGACGCCGGAGTACATGGCGCCGGAGCAGGCCCGAGGGGCGCGCGACCTGACACCGGCCGCCGACCTGTTCTCGCTGGGGTGCATCTTCTACGAGTGCCTGACCGGCCACTCGCCGTTCGGCGCCGAGCACCTCGCCGCGGTGCTGGTGCGGATCCTGTTCGAGGCGCCCGCGCCGCTGGCCGAGCGGCGGCCCGGCCTGCCCGCGCCGCTGGTCCGGCTCGTCGACCGCCTGCTCGCCAAGGACCCGGCGCAGCGCCTGCCCGACGCCGCGGCGCTCCACGCCGAGCTGGCCGCGCTCGGCGAGCTGCGAGAACCTGTCCTCGGGGACACCCTCGCCACGCGCCAGGTCACCGCCTTCGCGCAGCACGAGCAGCACCTGTGCAGCGTCGTGCTCGCCGCGCCCCGCCGCGGCGACACGACCGACGATCACAGCCGCGGGGCCACCTTGCTCCCGGAGGAGCTCTCGGTCGGCGATCCGACAGGTCGCGCGCGCGACGAGCTGCTGCACACGCTGCACGGCCTCGGCGTCTCCGCCGAATCC
>NZ_JAIRAU010000032.1 GCF_020073745.1 Nannocystis pusilla | reverse complement strand
GGAACCGCGGGTGCGTGCGCTCCGGCGCCGCCAGCACCGCCGCGACCGCGTCGGCGATGTCCAGCGCCACCGCGCCGACGCTCAGCCGTTCGCCCGCCGCCCCGTGGACATGCACCCCGGCGCAGGCCCCCGCCCACGGGCTCAGCTTGCGGCCCAGCAGCGCCGCGATCACCCCCGCCAGACAATCTCCGCTGCCCGCCGTCGCCAGGGCCGGCCCGCCGCTCACGCACACCGCCACCGTCGCCTCCGAGGCCACCAGCGAGCCCTCGCCCTTGAGCACCACCACCGCCCCGGTGATCGCGGTCAACGCCCGCGCCGCCGCCACGCGATCGCCCTGCACCCGCGCCGTCGTCCACGCCTCACCTGTCCGCGAGGACAGCAGCCGGGCCGCCTCCGCCGGGTGCGGCGTGATCACCCGCGGCTGCGCCGTGGGCTCCTCGATCTCGGCCAGCGCCGACGCGTCCCACACGGCAGGCCGCGGATCGTCGCGCCACAGCGCGGGGAGCCCGACGCGGTCCTCGGCGCGCACCAGCCCCGGCCCGACCACCAGCACCCCTGCCGCCGGCACCGGTCGTTCGCCGCGGGCCTGGACCATCAGCTCCGGCCGGTGCGCCAGCAGCTGCGCCTGCACCTGCGGATCGTCGCTGGCGATCGTCACCAGCCCCGCGCCGGCCCGCAGCGCCGCCGCCCCGGCCAGCACCGCCGCCCCCGGCGTCCCCGCCGAGCCGCCGACGATCCCCACGTGGCCGCGCTCGCCCTTGTGCGACCCCGGCCGCAGCTCCGCGAGCGCCTCGGCCACCGCCGCCGGATCGATCAGACATGTCGCATCGGACATGTCCTCCGAGACAATCCCGATGTCCGCCACGACCACCTGCCCCGCCGCCGCCCGCCCCGGCGTGACGTGGAGCCCCGGCTTGCTGCGCACGAACGTCACCGTGACGTCGGCCGCGAACGCCGGCCCCGGCGTCGCCCCGGTGTCGGCGTCGATCCCGGTCGGGATGTCGATCGCCAGCTTCGGCCCCGGGCGCCCGTTGGCCCAGGCCACCGCCGACGCGAACGGCTCGCGGAGCGGCGGCGCCGCGCCCGTCCCCAGCATCGCATCGACGATCAGCGCCTCCTCCGACCCCTCCGGCAGACCATGAGCGATCGGCACCCCGAGCTTCTCCGCCAGCGCCACCTGCTGCGCCAGCTCGGGCCCCAGCCGCGCCGTCAGGAGGAACGCCCGGGCCGGCACCCCCCAGCCGTGGAGGATCCGCGCCACCGCCACCCCGTCGCCGCCGTTGTTGCCCGGCCCGCACAGCGCCCACACCGGCCGCTCGCCGCGCAGCGCCAGCGCCTCGCGGGCGCAGCACAGGGCCGCCCGCTCCATCAATACCGGCGACGGCGTACCTAGCCCCGTGATCGTGTGGCGGTCGGCCGCCGCCGCCTGGCTCCTCGTCCACAGCGTCGCCGGGGCTCGCATCATGGCGGCAGTGTACTCGCGCCGGCGGGGGCGCGCGAGCGCCCGTGCGCCGGGCCACGGTCCCGAATCACATGTCCCGAAGGTCATGTGTTGCGCCCCTCGATCGCCGCTGCCATCATGGCCCGCGATGGCCCGCGTTCGTGTCCCCCGTCCCGTCACGAGCCGCCCGTCTGTCCAGGCGCCCGCGCACCCGGGGCCCGCGACGACCCAGGTCTTGGTGTCACGCCGGCTCACGAGCCCGCTCCACGGGACCGCTCGACTCGAGCGGCCGGCCCTGGCGTCCGTGATCCCGCGACCGGCGACGATCGACTGTCGAGCCTCGCGCCGGCCGCATTCCCTCCTCCTCTTCCTCCTCGCCGCCCTGTTGCCGGCCTGCATGTCGTACGGCCCGCCGGTGCGCAGCCCCGGGTACGGCGCCCCCGGACGGATCCGCCAGGGCCAGCTCGAGATCGGCGGCGCCGTCGCGCACCCCGGCAATCCTGGCAGCGGCGGCCCCTTCATCGGCTACGGCCTGCGCGACTGGGCCAGCATCGAGATCGGCGCCGACTTCTCGTATCGCCAGTGGGCGCTCGGCTACCTCGGCGGCCGCTTCACCTACGCCCCGAAACGCGACCGCAAGCTGCACGGCGCCCTCGACGGCGAGCTCGGCGTCGGCGGCGGCGCCGGCGGCCAGTTCTACTGTCCGCAAGATCCGTGCGCCGACGCCCGCCGGTGGACCGACCGCGCCGCGCTCGGCGGCTACGTCGGCGGCGGCGCCGGCTACCACTTCAGCTTCTTCGCCCTCTACGCCCGCGGCCGCTTCCAGGCCACTGCCGCCGAGGGCCTGCCCTCGACGCTGTTCGGCACCCTCCACGGCGGCATGCAATTCCGGATCGCCCGCCACGTCGACATCTTCGCCAGCGGCGGCCTGTTCGGCCTGCACAACAGCGAGGGCAACGTCTACAACCCCTACTGGGACGTCGGCCTCTCGGTCTACTTCGACGTCCTCCGCCGCAAGCAGCGGCCCGCCGCCCGGGCCCCGCATCGCATGTCCTTTTGAACATGCCCTGAAAGCCACATACGTCACGCCGCAGCGACCCGCCCGGCGAGCTCGCTACCTGTCGCGCACGACCTCTGCTACGATGGCCCTGTCATGGGCGAACCTCGGCGCAAGCTCCCCGACCCGCTGACCGTCGACGAGTTCCTCGCCATCTCCTGGCCGGACGGCCAGCGCCACGAGCTCATCGACGGTCACGTCGTCGCCATGGCCCCGCCCATGCGCGGTCACTCGATCATCATCGTCAATCTCGCGGTGGCGATCCGGGCCGTCCTCTCGCGCAATTGCGACGCCCTCGTCGATGCCGGCGTGCGTTCGTCGGTCCGCGCACACACCTACTACGAGGCCGACGTCCTCGTCACCTGCGAGCCCTCCGAACCCCGCCAGCGCACGATCCACGCCCCGGTCCTCCTCGTCGAGGTCCTGTCGCCCAGCACCCAGGCCATCGATCGCAACCGCAAGCTGCCCGACTACCGGCAGATGCCCAGCGTGCAGGAGATCGTTCTCGTCGACAGCGAACAGATGCACGTCGAGCTGTACCGCCGCTTCGAGGGCACCCGCTGGCTCAGTGAGATCCTGCGCGACCCCGCCGACGTCCTTCACCTCGACAGCGTCGGCCTCGACCTCCCCCTCGCCGACCTCTATCGCCGCGTCGCCTTCCCGCCGGAAGAGGCCACCGGCTGACCTGTCTCAAGAGGCAGCCATGTCATCCCCGGAACCGCCGCAGTTCGTCTCTCGGCCCTGCCAACCTCGAGCTCTCGCTCTGACCTGCCCTTAAAGCCAGACCGCGAGACTCGCGCCGCGCCCTCGCCCCCGGCGACAGCCTGCGACCGCCGCGCCTCGCCGGCCGCCCGGCTTTTTCGTACAATCCGCGCGCCATGCCCGATCCCTTGCGCGCCTGTGCGGTCTCGTTCCTCAACGCCTGGCCGCTCGTGCAGCCGCTCGTGGGGCAGCACCTCGCCGCCGACCGGATCCCGCGCCACCCCGACGGCACGCCGATGTTCGACATGAGTCTCGTGCTGCCCAGCGAGTGCGCTCGCCGCCTGGAGACCGGCGAATGTGACGTCGCCCTCGTCCCCGTCGCTGCCTGCGCCGCGCATCCCGAGTGGGAGGTCGTGCCCGAGGTCGGCATCGGCTGTCGCGGCCCCGTGCATTCGGTCCTGCTCGTCTCGGCCGTCCCTCTCGAGCAGATCGAGCGGATCTACCTCGACGCCGCCTCCCGCACCTCCGTCGTCCTCGTCCAGCTGCTCCTGCGCGCCCGCGGGTTCACCCCCGAGTGCGTGCACGCTCCCCACCGCGAGGGCGCGGGCCTGGTGCGGGGCCGCCACGCCGCCCTCGTGATCGGCGACGCCGCCATGGCGCTCCACGATCGCTTCCCGCACGTGTTCGACCTCGGCGCCATGTGGCTGGCGCAGACCGGGCTCCCCTTCGTGTTCGCCGTCTGGGCCGCGCGGCCCGGCCTCCTCACGCCCGCCCACGTCGCCGCCCTGCAGGAGGCCCGCGCCTACGGCCTCAAGCATGCCGAGGAGCTCGCCCACGCCTTCCGCGAGACCCAGCTGCAAGCCGGGCTGCCCGCGCGCGACCTCCTCGGCGACAACGCCTACGCCAACTACCTCCGGCGCGCGATCCGCTACAGCCTCTCCACCAAGGAGCGCGAGGGTCTCGTCGAGTTTCTCACCCAGGCGACCACCGCCGGCCTCCTCACGATCCCCGGCCACGACCCCGACGATCCCGTCCACATCCGCTTCGCCGGCGGCGCCGCCTCCGAGGCCCTCGTCGCCGCCCGCCGCCCGCGGCCGCCGCTCGTGGCCGACGAACTGCTCGCCCGCGCCGCGGCCGGCGGCCGCCTCGACCTCGCCGAGGGCATCTTCCTCTACGAGCACGCCGACCTCATGGCGCTCGGCGCCGCCGCCGACGCGCGCCGCGCTGCGCTGCATCCCGAGGGCGTCGTCACCTACATCATCGACCGTAATGTAAATTATACAAACGTGTGCGTAACCCGCTGTAAGTTCTGCAATTTCTACACCCCTCCCGGCGCCAAGGGCGGCTACGTCCTGAGCCGCGAGGAGCTCGCGCGCAAGTTCCGCGAGACGGAGGAATTGGGCGGCGTCCAGATCCTCCTGCAGGGCGGCCTCAACCCCGAGCTCGGGCTCGAGTGGTACGAGGACTTCTTCCGCTGGACCAAGGCCAACTTCCGCCTGGCCCTGCACGCGCTGTCGCCGACCGAGATCATCCACATCGCCCAGCTCGAGGACTTGCCGATCCGGGACGTCCTCGTCCGGCTGCGCGCGGCCGGCATGGACTCCTTGCCGGGCGGCGGCGCCGAGATCCTCGACGACGAGATCCGCGCCCGGATCTCGCCCTTCAAGAACACCGCGGACGAGTGGCTTGCGGTCATGCGCGAGGCCCACGGCCTCGGCATGAAGACCACCGCCACCATGGTGTTCGGCTTCCAGGAGACCGCCGAGCAGCTCGTCCACCACATGGACCGCGTCCGCGGCCTGCAGGACGAGACCGGGGGGTTCACCGCCTTCATCACCTGGCCGTTCCAGGCCGACGGCACCCGGCTCAAGCTGCGCGACGACACCAGCCCGCTGCGGTACTTGCGGGTACAAGCGCTGGCGCGGCTCTACCTCGACAACGTCCCCAACCTGCAGGTCAGCTGGCCGACCCTCGGGCCCGAGATCGGCGAGGTCGCCCTCCGCTTCGGCGCCAACGACTTCGGCTCGGTCATGATCGAGGAGAACGTCGTCTCCCAGGCCGGTGCCCGCTTCATGATGAGCGCCGGCGAAATCGAGACCCACATCCGCCTCGCCGGCTTCGTACCGGCCCGGCGGAACATGCGTTACGAGCGCCTCCCGGGGCTTTCACCGCCCGGCGGCATGCTCGCCGCGCCCGCCCCGGCGACCGGCGCGCCCGGGGTCTTGTGACCCCTCGCACGTCCGCGGGCGGCCGGCTGCACTCCGAAAAATCCCGCGAACATAGTAAACGCCCCCCAAGGCCATCCGGGCGGCCCCTCTGGACCGAAACGGATGCCTTTCCTCCACGAGCCTCCGGGCTCTGAACTCCCCGCACCGGACCCGTCCGCGAGAGCCTCCGGTTCCGAGTCGGCCTGAGCAAGAACCCCGCACCATGACAGTACATCGGATCAAAAAGGGACTCGACCTCCCGATCACCGGGGCACCGCAGCAGGTGATCGAGGCCGGCGTGCCCGTACGTCACGTCGCTCTGCTCGGCGCCGACTACGTGGGCATGAAGCCGAAGATGGAGGTCAAGGTCGGCGACGCCGTCAAGCGCGGGCAGTTCCTCTTCGAGGATCGCAAGACCCCCGGCGTCCGCTACACCGCCCCCGGCGCCGGCTCGGTGGTCGCCATCCATCGCGGCGAGAAGCGGGCCTTCGTCTCGCTGGTCATCGCCCTCAACGAGCGCGAGGTCGCCGGTGCACCTGGCCCCGAGGACAGGGTCACGTTCGCCAGCCACACCGGCAAGCCGGTCGAGCAGCTCGGCGCCGACGAGGTCAAGGCGCTGCTGGTCGAGTCGGGCCTGTGGACCGCCCTGCGGCAGCGGCCGTTTTCCCGCGTCCCCAGCCCCGAGTCGAGCCCGCGCGCGCTGTTCGTCACCGCGGTCGACACCAGCCCGCTCACGGCCGACGTCGGCGTCGTGCTCAAGGGCAAGGAGGCCGACTTCCACCGCGGCCTCGCCGCGCTGAGCAAGCTCGCGCCCAGGACCTACCTGTGCAAGGGCGCCGGTCTCGGCCTCGACGCCGGTCCGGCCGCCGGCGTGCGCGTCGAGACCTTCGAGGGCCCGCACCCGGCCGGCCTGGTCGGCACGCACATCCACCTGCTCGAGCCGGTCGACCGCGAGCGCGTGGTCTGGCACATCGGCTACCAGGACGTCGTCGCCATCGGTCGCCTCCTGGCCACCGGCGAGCTCGACGTCTCGCGGGTGGTCGCGCTCGGCGGCCCCGTCGCCCAGCGTCCGCGCCTCCTCACCACCCGCGTCGGCGCCAGCCTCGACGAGCTGACTGCGGCCGAGCTCCACCCGGGCGAGAACCGCGTCGTCAGCGGCTCGGTGTTCGGCGGCCGCAAGGCCCAGGGCGAGGCCGACGGCTACCTCGGCCGCTTCGCCAACCAGGTCACCGTGCTCGCCGAGGGCCGCCAGCGCGAGCTGCTCGGCTGGCTCGCCCCCGGCGCCCGCAAGTACAGCACCATCCCGGTGTACTTCGGCTTCCTCGCCAAGCTGTTCGGCAAGAAGTTCGACTTCACCACCACGACCAACGGCTCTCCGCGCGCCATGGTCCCGATCGGCATGTACGAGCGCGTCATGCCGCTCGACATCCTCCCGACCTTCCTGCTGCGCTCGCTCCTCGTCGGTGACACCGACCGCGCCGTCCAGCTCGGCGCGCTCGAGCTCGACGAAGAGGACCTCGCGCTGTGCACCTTCGTCGACCCCGGCAAGTCCGACTTCGGCGCGGTGTTGCGGCAAAACCTCAACGAGATCGAGAAAGAGGGCTGACGCAGATGTTGCGAAAGATGCTCGACAAGCTCGCGCACTCCTTCGAAAAGGGAGGCAAGCACGAGAAGCTCTACCCCCTCTACGAGGCGGCCGACACCTTCCTGTACACGCCGCCGGACGTCGCCAAGCGCGACTCCCACGTGCGCGACGCGCTCGACCTCAAGCGCATGATGACCACCGTCGTCATCGCGCTGCTGCCGTGCGTGTTGTTCGCGATGTACAACACCGGCCTGCAGGCGCACCTGATGATCGCCAAGGGCGCCGCGCCGCTCGACAACTGGCAGACCGCGCTCTTCCAGATGTTCGGCCTCGGCTTCGACCCGGCCAACATCCTCGCCTGCTTCCTCCACGGCGCCATCTACTTCCTGCCGGTCTACATCGTCACGATGGCGATCGGCGGCAACTGCGAGGCGCTGTTCTCGGTGGTGCGCAAGCACGAGATCAACGAGGGCTTCCTCGTCACCGGCCTGCTGTTCCCGCTGACCTTGCCGCCGACCATCCCGCTGTGGCAGGTCGCGCTCGGCATCGCCTTCGGCGTCGTGCTCGGCAAGGAGGTCTTCGGCGGCACCGGCATGAACGTGCTGAACCCGGCGCTGACCGCCCGCGCCTTCCTGTTCTTCGCCTACCCGGCCCAGATCTCGGGCGACCAGCCGTGGGTGGCGGCCAACCTCGCGGCCCTGCCGCAGGGCGTCTCGGGCGCCACCGCGCTCGGCCGCGCCGCCGCCGACCCCGGCGTAGTGATGAACAGCGCCGGCGACTGGACCGCGACCTGGTGGGACTGCTTCGTCGGCACCATCCCGGGCTCGATGGGTGAGACCTCGACGCTGTGCTGCCTGCTCGGCGCCGCCGTCCTCATCATCACCAGGGTCGGCTCGTGGCGGACCATGCTCGGCGTCGTGCTCGGCACGCTCGCGCTGTCGAGCATGCTCAACGCCATCGGCAGCCAGACCAACCAGCTGTTCAACTTGCCGTTCGAGTGGCACGTCGTGCTCGGCGGCTGGGCCTTCGGCACCGTGTTCATGGCCACCGATCCGGTCTCGTCGGCCTTCACCGACACCGGCAAGCTGATCTACGGCTTCGGCATCGGCGCCCTCGTCGTCCTGGTGCGGGTCGTCAACCCCGCCTACCCCGAGGGCATGATGCTGGCGATCCTGTTCATGAACATGTTCGCCCCGCTCATCGACCACTTCTTCGTCCAGGCCAACATCAAGAGGAGGCTCGCTCGTCATGGCGCAGCATAGTACCGGCTACACCATCGGCTTCGCCGCATTGGTCTGCGTCGTCTGCGGGGTCGGCATCGCCAGCGCCGCGGTCGCGCTGGCCGACCGTCAGGCCGAGAACAAGAAGCTCGACCAGCAGAAGCAGGTCCTCGCGGTCGCCGGCCTGATGCAGGAAGGCGAGGTGCTCAAGCCCGAGGAGATCAAGAAGCGCTTCGCCGACAACATCAAGCCCGAGATCGTCGACCTCAAGGCCGGCGTCGCCGCCCAGGGCATCGATCCGGCGAGCTTCGACCAGCGCAAGGCCCAGAAGGACCCGGCCCAGAGCCGCGTGGCCCCGCCGAACGCCGCCAAGGTCCTGCGCCTGCCCAACAACGCGCTGGTCTACAAGGTCGTCAAGGACGGCAAGGTCGACACCCTGATCCTCCCGATCGAGGGTTACGGCCTGTGGTCGACGCTGTACGGGTTCCTCGCGCTCGACGCCGACGACGTCAACACCGTCAAGGGCATCACCTTCTACCAGCACGGCGAGACCCCCGGCCTCGGCGGCGAGGTCGACAACCCCAAGTGGAAGGCCTTGTGGCCCGGCCGCAAGATCTACGACCCGCAGGGGCAGCCGCAGATCGGCGTCATCAAGGGTCAGGCCGGCCCGGCGGCGAGCGACCCGCACCGCGTCGACGGCCTGTCCGGCGCCACCATCACCAGCAACGGCGTCTCGAACCTCGTCAAGTTCTGGTTCGGCCCCGAAGGCTTCGGTCCCTACATCCAACACCTCAAGGCGGCGGGGGGCAAGTAAGTCATGGACAAGCAGACCAAGGGCGTCCTGTTCGACCCGCTGTTCAACAACAACCCGATCGCCCTGCAGGTGCTCGGCATCTGCTCCGCGCTGGCGGTCACGACCAAGCTCGAGACGGCGCTGGTCATGTCGATCGCGCTGACCACCGTCACCGCGTTCAGCAACCTGGCGATCAGCTCGATCCGCAACTACATCCCGTCGAGCATCCGCATCATCGTCCAGCTGACGATCATCGCCTCGCTGGTCATCATGACCGACCAGGTGCTGAAGGCCTTCGTCTACGACGTCAGCAAGCAGATGAGCGTCTACGTCGGCCTCATCATCACCAACTGCATCGTCATGGGCCGCGCCGAGGCCTACGCGATGGCCAACAAGCCGGGCATCAGCTTCCTCGACGGCATCGGCAACGGCCTCGGCTACAGCATGGTCCTGCTGGTCGTCGCCTTCTTCCGCGAGCTGTTCGGCTCGGGCAAGCTGTTCGGCGTCGAGCTCTTCAAGACCGTCAACGACGGCGGCTGGTACACCACCAACGGCCTGATGGTCATGTCACCGTCGGCGTTCTTCCTCATCGGCGGCATGATCTGGGTCATCCGCGTCTACAAGCCCTCGCAGCAGGAGAAGGAGTGACCCCATGCTCGAGCACTACCTGAGCCTCCTGACGAAGTCGATCTTCGTCGAGAACATGGCCCTGGCGTTCTTCCTGGGCATGTGCTCCTTCCTCGCCGTGTCGAAGAAGGTCGAGACCGCGATCGGCCTCGGCGCCGCCGTCATCTTCGTCCTCGCGGTGTGCGTGCCGCTGAACCAGCTCATCATCGTGTCGCTCCTCAAGGAGGGCGCGCTGGTGTGGATCAGCCCGGAGTTCGCCACCGTCGACCTCACCTTCCTCAGCTACCTGGTCCAGATCGGCACCATCGCCGCCGTCGTCCAGGTCGTCGAGATGACGGTCGACCGCTACGCCCCGGCCCTCTACAACGCGCTCGGCGTGTTCCTGCCGCTGATCGCCGTCAACTGCGCCATCCTCGGCGCCTCGCTGTTCATGGAGCAGCGCGAGTACAGCCTCGGCGAGGCGGCGGTGTTCGGCGTCGGCTCGGGCATCGGCTGGGCGCTGGCGATCGTCGCGCTCGCCGCCCTGCGCGAGAAGATGCGCTACAGCAACGTCCCCGAGGGCCTGCGCGGCCTCGGCATCGCGTTCATCCTCACCGGCCTGATGGCGATCGGCTTCCTCGCCTTCTCGGGCATCCAGCTCTGACCCGCGGAGGAGCACCACCTTATGACCACCATCATCATCCTCGGCGTGGCCATGTTCACGTTCGTGATCCTGGCCCTGGTGTTCATCCTGCTCGCCGCCAAGGCGAAGCTGGTCAACACCGAGGCCGTCACGATCGGCATCAACGGCGACCCCACCCTGGCGATGCGGGTCCCCGCCGGCAGCACGCTGCTCAACACCCTCGCCAACCAGAAGATCTTCATCCCCTCCGCGTGCGGCGGCAAAGGCAGCTGCGGCGTGTGCAAGGTGAAGGTGCACAAGGGCGGCGGCTCGATGGTCCCCACCGAGGCCGGTCACATCAGCAAGGGCGAGGCTCGCGAGGGCTGCCGGCTGTCGTGTCAGGTCAAGGTCAAGGGCGACATGGAGATCGAGCTGCCGCACGAGATCTTCGAGATCAAGAAGTGGACCTGCAAGGTCCGCTCGAACAACGGCGTCGCCACCTTCATCAAGGAGTTCGTGCTCGAGCTCCCGCCCGGTGAGGTCGTCCCGTTCCGCGCCGGCGGCTACATCCAGATCGAGTGCCCGCCGCACGTCGCGAACTACAAGGACATGATCATCGAGGAGAAGTACCGCGACGAGTGGGACAAGTACAACTTGTGGCGCTACGTCTCGAACTGCACCGAGCACGTCGAGCGCGCCTACTCGATGGCCAACTATCCGGAGGAGTACGGCATCATCATGCTGAACGTCCGGATCGCTACCCCGCCGCCCAAGCTCCCCGACGCCCCTCCGGGCATCATGAGCTCGTTCATCTTCAGCCGGAAGCCGGGCGACCCCGTCGTCATCTCCGGCCCCTACGGCGAGTTCTTCGCCAAGGAGACCAAGAACGAGATGGTCTTCATCGGCGGCGGCGCCGGCATGGCGCCGATGCGCTCGCACATCTTCGACCAGTTCAAGCGCCTCAAGACCGACCGCAAGGTCTCGTTCTGGTACGGCGCCCGCAGCCTCCGCGAGGCCTTCTACGTCGAAGACTTCGACGGCATCCAGCGCGACTTCCCCAACTTCAAGTGGCACCTCGCGCTGTCCGAGCCCAAGCCCGAGGACAACTGGACCGGCTACAAGGGCTTCATCCACCAGGTGCTGCTCGAGAACTACCTCAAGATGCACCCGGCCCCCGAAGACTGCGAGTACTACATCTGCGGCCCGCCGATGATGAACGCCGCCGTCATCAAGATGCTCACCGACCTCGGCGTCGAGCCCGAGAACATCCTGATGGACGACTTCGGCGGCTGAGCCGCCACCTCCTCACGCAGGGCAGCCCCTCGTGACCGATCCACTGAAACAGAAGTACGGGAGCCGGGCCAACGTCCTGCTCCCGCTCTGTCTTTTGCTGTTCGTCGCCCTCAGCGCGTGGCGCCTGTGGCCTTCGGGACAGGTGCCCTCCGCGCCGCAGGTCCAGCAGGCCGGCCCCGTCCAGGTGTTCGCCGGCCCGACGATGGGCACCACCTGGCGCGTCACCGTCGTCCACGAGGGCCGCGACCCCGCGGCGATCCAGCCGATGATCGACGCCGAGCTGGCCGAGATCGATCGCCAGATGTCGACCTGGCGCGACGACTCGGCGATCAGCGAGTTCAACCGCCGCGCCGACACCTCCCCCTTCTCCGCTCCGGCCGGGCTGCTCGCCGTCGTCGCGCTCGCGCAGCAGGTCAGCGAGCGCACCGCCGGCGCCTTCGACATCACCGTCTCCCCGCTCGTCGACGCGTGGGGCTTCGGCCGCCCGGGCCCGGTCTCGGCGCCCACCGACGAGCAGCTCGCGGCCGTGCGCGCCCGCGTCGGCTGGCAGCAGCTGCACGTCGATCCCACCGCCTCGACGCTGCGCAAGGACCAGCCGGAGCTCACCATCACGCTGTCCGCGATCGCCCCGGGCTACGCGGCCGACGTCATCTCCGATCGTCTGGTCGAGCTCGGCTTCCCGCGCCACCTCGTCGACGTCGGCGGCGAGTTCCGGGCCCGCGGCGACGGCCCCGAGGGCCCCTGGCGCCTCGGCATCGAGCGCCCCGACGGCCCCACCGACGAGCGCGTCGTGCAGGAGGTCGTGCCCCTGCGCGACGCCGCGCTCGCCACCTCCGGCGACTATCGCAATTACCGCGAGGAGAACGGCCGCCGGATCTCCCACACCATCGATCCGCGGACCGGACGTCCGATCGATCACACGCTCGCCTCGGTCACCGTCATCCACGACACCGCCGCGCTCGCCGACGCCTGGGCCACCGGGCTCAACGTCCTCGGCCCCGACGACGGCTTCGCGCTGGCCGAGCGCGAGGGTCTGCCGGCCCTCTTCCTCGTGCGCGACGGCGACGGCTTCGCCGCGCGCGCCACGGCGGCCTTCGCGGCCTTGCGCGCGGGGTCGCCGTCCGCCAACCTCAATCCCTGACATGCCCACGATCCTGCTCACCATCGCCGTCCTCGGCGCCGTCATGCTCGGCATGGCCGTCGGCGCCATCTTCGCCGGCAAGTACCTCAAGGGCTCGTGCGGCGGCCTCGCCAACGGCAGCTGCGAGTGCAACGAGACCCAGCGCCGCAGCTGCAGCACCAAGTCGGCGGCCTGAGCGGGCCGTCTGTAGCTGCCTGTAACGACCTGTCGCTCAGGGCATGTCCCTGACGACATGTCCCCAATATCCTGCCCGGTCGACGTGTCGCCGCGGACAGCCGCCCCGCAGATCTGGCGTGCGCGCCGCGGATGAGCGACGATCCTCGGCGGGCATGGTGGAGTTCGACGCGGCGGACCTCGAAGAGCGGCTCAAGGGCCTCGAGCTCGCGCCTGTCCCGGTCTGGGTGCTCGACCCCGACGCGCTGCGGATCCGCTGGGCCAACCAGCCCGCGCTGGCGATGTGGCGGGCGACCAGCCGCGAGGAGCTGTTTCAACGCGACTTCAACGTCGGCATCGACGCCGTGCGCACGCGTCTGATGGCGGCCGTGGCCACGGTCCGCGAGGGCGGCACGTTGTGGGACGAGTGGGCCCTGTACCCCCGCGGCGTGCCCGTCTTCGTCAAGGTCCACTTCGCCCCCGTGCCGCTCGGCGACGGTCGGATCGGCGTCCTGCACCACGTCTACCCGCGCGACGAGGGCCTCGATGCCGGCCAACTGCGCGGGATCCAGGCCCTCTCGCTCACCGCCGTGGTCGTCGCGCAGGCCGAGTTCGACGGCCGGCTCGTCATGAAGAACCCCGCGGCGATCGCCGCCTTCGGCCGGCTCGCCGACGACTGGCCGGCGTGGTTCGTCGATCGCCGCGAGGCCGAGGCGATGCTCACGGCCGCCGCCGCCGGCGAGAGCGCCCGCGGCGAGGTGAAGGTCGCCACCGAGGCAGGCGAGCGGATCCACCTCGTCGAGGTCCGGCCGATCCGCGACGCCGTGACCGGCCAGATGATGGCGCTGATCCAGCACACCGACGAGACCGCGCGGCACGGCGCCGAGGTCGAGGCCGCCCGGCACCAGCGCCTGGCCGAGGAGCTCGACCGCACCCTCACCCTCGTCGATCGCCAGCGCCGCGAGATCCTCGCCCTCTCCGCCCCGCTGCTCGAGGTCGACGCCCACGTCCTCGCCGTCCCGCTGATCGGCGTGTTCGACGGCGAGCGCGGCGCCGACCTCGAGGCCAGGGTGTTGCCGGCGATCGGCGAGCGCCGCGTCCACACCGTCTTGCTCGATCTCACCGGCTCGTCCGCGCGCGACGCCGGCGGCGCCGGGCAGCTCGTGCGCCTCGTGCGAGCGATCCGGCTGCTCGGCGCGCGCACGATCCTCACCGGCATAGGTCCCGCCCTCGCCACCGCCCTCGTCGACGCCGGCTTCGACGGTCGCGAGACCCCCTTCGCCCGCTCGCTGGCCGACGGCCTCCGCCTCGCGCGGGCCTGATGCCGCGCTCGGGCCCCGCTATCCTGACGGACATGCGACGGGCCCTCGCGGCGTGCGTGTTGGCCGGCGGCTGCGGCGGCGACGATCAGGCCGGCGGCACGCAGTCCGGCGCGGGCACCACCGCCACCAGCGACGTCGGCCTCAGCTTCCTGCCGACCGGCGACGGTCCGCGCCTCGACTTCGGCATGCTCGACCTCGGCGCCGCCGACTGCGGCCTGCACAACGGCGACCTCGGCCTCTCCTTCATCTGGATCGCCAACAGCACCGAGGGGACCGTGTCGAAGATCGACACCCTCGATCTCGCGGAGCGCGGCCGCTACGTCGTGCGTCCCGATGGCGCCGGCAACCCCTCGCGCACCTCCGTCAACCTGTCCGGCGACGTCGCCGTCGCCAACCGCAACGGCGGCATCACCAAGATCCACGCCTTGCCCGAGCGCTGCGCCGACAGCAACGGCACGCCCGGGATCCAGACCGCCGAGGGCAGCGAGTTTTTGCCGTGGGGCGTCGAGGAGTGCATCGCCTGGTACACGCCCATGACCTACGTCAGCCAGCGCCCGGTCGCCTGGACCGCCGGCGTCTTCGATCCCGCGGCCTGCACCTTCCGCGAGCAGAAGCTGTGGACCGCCGGCATGAACACCCCCGGCACGATCGACATCATCCGCCTCGACGGTGAGACCGGCGCGGTCGAGGCCGTCGTCACGATCGAAGACGCCTACGTCGACAATTACGGCATCTACGGCGGGGCCGTCGACGCCCGCGGCAACTTCTGGGGCTCCCAGGTCGGCCAGGCCAAGCTGCACTTCGTCGACTACGAGACCCTCGAGCACAGGAGCTGGGACCTCGAGGTCGGCGCCTACGGCATCACCGTCGACTCGCGGGGCTACGTGTGGACCTGCGCCGGCAACGCCTCGCGCTTCGATCCCGCGACCGAGACCTGGCAGCGGGTGCTCGCCGGCGAGTACGGCGGCTGCATGGAGGACGGCCGCGGCACCCTCTACAAGGCCACCCCCGGGGGGATCGTCGCCATCGACACCACCACCCTCGAGATCGAGCGCACCTACGCCCTGCCGCAGCACATCCACGGCATCAGCGTCGACTTCTACGGCTACGTCTGGGGCGTGTCGCAGGGCTCGCAGGCCTACCGCCTCGACCCGGCCGACGGCAGCTTCGAGACCGTCGGCGGCCTGGTCGGCGCCTACACCTACAGCGACATGACCGGCTTCGCCCTGCGCTCCGTCAGCGTCCCCTGATCGCGTCCATCAGTGTCCCCGAGGACATGTCCGAACAGCCATTCCCTCTCGTACATGTTCCAAAAATCATGTCCTCGAGAACAGCACACGGCGCCGCCCGCTCGCTCACCGCCGCGCCGCCAGCAGCTCGACCAACTGCGCGCTGAGCACCCGGTACAGCGCCGAGGCCTCGCCCGCGAGCGCGGCCTCGTGGCGCTTCAGCGCCGCCAGATCGCCGCGCGCGGCCGGGCCCGACACCCCGTGCGGCATCCCGAGCGCCAGCAGGTTGTCGAGCGCCGAGCGCAGCAGCTCGCCGAGCGCCCGCGTCGTCGTCGGCCCCGGCAGCCCGAGCGAGCGCATCGTCTCGGCCGCTCGTTCGGCCAGCACCGCCACGTGGTTGCCGGCCAGCGCGCAGGCCGCGTGGTAGCGCGTGCGCTGCTCCGCGTCGAGCCCCTGCAGGTCGAGGTGCGCCTGCGGCCCGATCCAGCGCAACGCCACCGCGCGCGCCTCCCGATCGCCCTCGAGGCCGAACACGCACGAGCCGAGGCGGCTGCTGGCCCGCTCGCGCCGCAGGCTGCAGATCGGGTGCAGCGTCCCGACCGGGTGGCCCGCCGCCGCCGCCGCCGCCAGGCCCTCGCGCGCCACCACCGACCCGGCCGCGTGCAGCACCGGCACGCGCGGCGCTCCGCGGCGCACCAGCGCCTCCGCCGCCGCCCGGAGCCACCCGTCCTGTCCCAGCAGCCAGATCCCGTCGGGTGTCCCTACGGGCAGCTCACCTGTCCCATCGACCAGCCCGCGCGCCGACCCGACCGCCGCCGTCCACCCGCGCTCGCGCAGCCACGGCTCGGCGTGGGTCGACACGTTGCCGCGCCCGAACAGCCACACGTGGCCCGCGTGCCCGCCGCGGATCCGCTTCAACACGGCGGCCGGGACCGCCATCGTCAACGCCTCCTGCGCCTCCGGGTCGTCGCCCGCGGCCAGCCACGCGCGCACCGCCGTGCTGCTGATCTCGGGCAGCGCGCAGTCCTCCGCGTCGGCGAAGCCGACCCGCGGCACCACGATCGGCGAGAACTCCGCCGCGATCTCGGCCGCGCGATGCCAGCGCGCCAGCTCGCCGCGGACCACGATGTCCGAGCCGACCACCAGCCGCACCGCGAACCCCGGGTGCTCCTCAGCCACCGCGCGCAGCAGGTCGTAGCTGTAGCTCGGCCCCTCGCCGCCGCGCCGGGCCGCCAGCCGCGCCTCGACGTCGCTGACCTCGACCGTCTCGGCCTGGCTCGCCATCGCCAGCCGCGTCAGCGCCAGACGATCGGCGAACGGCATCATCTGCTTGGCGAACGGGTGCGACCAGCACGGCGCCACCAGCACCCGGTCGGCCAGCCCGCGCGCCAGCAAGTAGGTCGGGATCAGCGCGTGTCCGAGGTGCGGCGGATCGAAGCTGCCGCCGAGGACGGCGAGGACGGGACGCTCCATGCGCGACGGATCGTCCCAGCCTTCCTGCGGCGCGGCAAGTCGACCGCGCGCCGCGCCTCACTCCGGGTACAGCAGGAACTCGCGCCGCCGCGCCACGAAAGCCGCGCGCGCCGGCTCCTGGCTGGCCGCGATGTCCGCCAGCGGCGCCTGGGCCTCGATGGCCGCGCGCAACCACGACCCGCCCGCCAGCAGATCGATCGCCGGGCGGTCGGCCACGAACTCGTACGGCTCCGTCCGCCAGCGCATCGCCCCCTGTCCCAAACGCCAGGTCGCGCGCAGCACCGCCCAGGTCGTGCGCAGGCTGCGGACCGCCGCCGGCGCGACCACGTGCAGCTGGACCCCGCCGCAGCGGCGCCCCGCGAACTTCTGGAACATCGGCTTGAACCCGAGCGGCCGCACCTGCAGCCCCGGGAGCGCGTCGTCGTCGGCCAGCAGCGCCTGCGCGAGCGCCTGTCCTTCGAGCCAGGGCGCGCCGAAGATCTCGAACGGCCGGGTCGTCCCGCGCCCCTCGCTGAGGTTCGTCCCCTCGAGCAGGCACTGCCCCGGGTACACCAGCGCCGCGCCCATCGTCGGCATGTTGGGCGACGGCAGCACCCACGGCAGACCTGTCTCGAAGAACAGCATCGAGCGGCCCCACCCGGCGCACTGCAGCACCTCGAGCCCGCGCTCGCCCACGCGCCCGCGCTCGAGGATCGCCATGCGCGCCAGCTCGCCGAGCGTCATCCCGTGGCGCACCGCCACGTCGTGCAGCCCGACGAAGCTCTCCTCGTTCGGCGCGATCGCCCCGCCCTCGACCTGCTCCGCCAGCCCGCCGATCGGGTTCGGGCGGTCGAGGATCAGCACCCGCAGCCCCGCCAGCAGCGCCACCTCGGCGGCCAGCACCGCCGTCCACACATATGTGTAGTAGCGGCTGCCGATGTCCTGCAGATCGACGACCAGCCAGGCCGCCCCGTGGAACATCTCCGGCGTCGGGCTCAGGCTGGCGAACGTCTCGCCGTAGAGGCTGTAGGCCGGGATCGTCGCGCGCGGCGCCTCGCCGGCCACCGCTTCCATGTCCTGCGCCGCCGCGTCGAGCCCGTGCTCGGGCCCCAGCAGGCTGACCACGCGCGCCCCGAGCCGCGCCATCACCGACGTCGCGTGCTCGAGCTGCCCCGTCACCGACGCCGGGTGGCACAGCAGCGCGATCGGCTGGTCGCGCAGCGCCGGCCCCTCGCCGCGCAGCAGGCGATCGAGCCCCGTCAGGACCGCGGGCGCGCGAGCACCTGCCCCTTCAGACACATCATGAGCGAGCACGCCACCGCTATAGCGGTCCGCCGCCCCGCTCGCCAATTCTCGGGCGGACGCGCGCCCGGTGCCGCCCGTATTTGCGGCTTTCTTGGGCAGCCTGCCGGGGCTTGGCATCCTACCTGTATGCGCGATCCCCTGGCGCCCATCCCCTCGCCCACTGCCAGCCCGAACTTCTGGGACACGGCACTGCTGCCCCGCGGCACGCGCGTCGGCGGCGACGAGCCGGTCGAGGAGTTCTCGCCGCTGCGCCTGTTGCAGCGCGACCAGGGCGACACCCACGGCCTCGATCGCCGCAGCCGTCGTCGCGTCGGCGGCCGGGCTCCGGACACCGACCACCACGGCAGCGCGCGCCTGATCTCCTCCGTGCACACCGTGCGGCGGGCCCTCCTCGGCCTCTCGACCGCGCACGGCTGGGCCCTCGTGCACACGCTGACCGTCGCCCCGACCGGCCTCCTCGTGCACCTCCTCGACCTCTTGAGCCCCGGGCTCAACCCGGATCTGCGCGACCAGGGCCGCTCCTTGCTCGCGCGGATCGCCCCGCTGCTCGGCGCCCCGCTGCGCCCGCGCGCCACGCATCGCCCCGGCTCGCCGCTCGCCACCATCGGCGGGTGTCTGCTCGCGCCGCGGGTCGTCGCCGATCTCTCGAGCTGGGCCTCGCAGCCGAGCGCGCGCCGCGGGACCACGCGCGCGGGTCATGGCGCCTTCGCCGTCACCTTGCTGGCGCCTGCTCGCACCGGCGTCGTCCGCATCGAGGGCGAGCTGGTGCCGATGACCGATCCACAGCCGCAGGTCCTCGCGGTGGCCCTCTCGCCTCGGGCGCTCGCCGAGCTCGGACGCAGCTTGCAGTGGCCCGAGGGCGGCCCGGCCCGCGCCGAGGTCGAATGAACGTCGTGCGCGACGCGGCGAGATCCGCTCACGTGTGCCCACGTTTTTGTCCGCGATTGTCGTGAACGGGCTCGCGTGCGCCGGAAAAGTTCGGTAGAACGCGGTCCTCTGCCCCCAGAGGAGCATTGACGCTGCTTTGCCTTGTCTCTATCCTCGCGGGCAACATCTCTGGCGTATCACTTCGACACGCCAGCGATTCGCGCTCCCAGGGCCCCTCCAGGCCCGTTCGCTCCACGGCCCTCCGGGCCCACGGCCCACCGGCCTGCATCTGTTCTTCCCGGCCCATCGGGCCTGTAGCGTGACTACCAAGGGGATCCGGCCTTGAACGCACCCAAGAAACCAGGAACCGACCTCAGCGCCCTCAAGGCGCGCCTCGCCAAGAAGACGGACGCGGCCGCACCGCCTCCCGCCGAGCCGGCCGCGCCGGCGGCAGCCGCACCGGCGGCGCCGAAGGCGGCTCCTCCGGCCCGTCCGCCCTTCAAGAAGTCGCCGCCGGCCGCGGCCGATCTTCCTGCGCCCGGCGAGACCGCCCCGATCGACATCCCGCCTCCCGGTGAAGTCGCCGCGCCCGCGCCGATCGACATCCCCGCGCCCGGCGAGGTCGCCCTGCCGCCGCAGCCGGCTCCGGTCGCCGCGGCGGCCGCGGCCGTGCCCGCCCCGCGCAAGGCCATCGACGACGGCACCCCGTTCGGCAGCAGCGCCGGCTCCTTCGATCCGAACGCCGGCATCCTCGACGGCGGCGAGGTCGCGCCCAAGGGCAACCGCGGCATCGTGATCCTCGCCGCCGGCGGCGCGCTGGCCTTCGGCGTCGCGCTCGGCTGGATCGGCCATCAGATCACGTCCAAGGGCGAGGTCAAGGCCGTCGCCATGAAGAAGGGCAACGACATGCTCACCGAGGCCACCAAGGTCTCGGACATGCGCAAGGGCATCTCGCTCAAGATCGACGAGCTGCAGAAGCTGGTCTCGACCGATCCCGCCAAGGGCGCCGAGGAGCTGACCAACCTCCTCAAGACCAACTTCGAGAAGAGCCCCAAGGTCGACGACCTGTTCGGCTGGCAGCTCGCGGGCATCGGGCCCGAGGGCATCCGCCGCACCTTCGACCTCTACGAGGAGGCCAACGGCCTGCGCCTCGACCTCGGCTACCTGGTGAACTTCGTCGCCGGCAACGCCAAGGCGCTCACCGACAACGGCGGCCCGCGCGTGTTCGCCATCAAGTTCAAGAAGGGCGACCTCGTCCTGGTCGAGCGCGGGGAGCCCGTGTGCGGCGACGCGGCCTGTCCCGAAGGCAAGGAGGGCGACGCCACCGGTTACAAGGTCCGCGAGGCCGTGAACCAGGAGTTCACCGTCGCTGCCCGCGGCACCGACGAAGGCGAGGTCCTGCCGCTCTCCGCCGACAGCCAGATCTACGGCTACGTCGTCGGCCTCAACCCCGAGAACAACGCCAAGCTGGTGGCAGCGTCCCTGTTCGCCAAGGTCAAGGCGCGCCTCGAGGAGATGAGCAAGGCCGAGGGTCGCGCGCTCAAGGCTCTCAAGAGCTACTCCGAGGACCCGAACTTCGACGGCGGTGGGCCCGCCGATCCCGGCGCCGACTGAGTGCAGTCGGGATCACAGCCCCCCGCTCCACCCGCCGGCTCCGCTGCCGCCGACGCCGTCCCTTCGCGATCCGCAGGCTCCGAAGGGACGCGACCCCCGAGCCCTCCGCCGCCGCCGCCATCGTCGCGGCGCCGAGGGCCCGCGGGTCCGTCACCGCTCGCGCCGGTCTCACGGCTGTGGGTCGTCAATCCGGCGCGCGCCGGCCTGTTCGGCTGGCTCCTGCGCTACTACGTGTTCGCGGCCGCCTGCGCCGCCGTCGGCCTCGGCTACGTCGGCGTGCGGGTCTATCGCGCCTATGACGCCGCCCTGCCCGACATCGCCGACGTCGAGCGGTACGACGCCCTCGCGCCCGGCGTCACCCGGATCTACGCCGCCGACGGCAGCGTCCTCGCCGAGCTGGCGCGCGAGCACCGGGCCTACGCGCCGATCGACGAGATCCCCGACCGCCTGATCCAGGCCTTCCTCTCGGTCGAGGATCGCCGCTTCTTCACCCACGCCGGCCTCGACTGGCGCGGCCTCGCCCGCGCCACGCTGGCCAACCTGCGCTCCGGCACCGTCATCCAGGGCGGCAGCACGATCACGCAGCAGGTCGCCAAGGGCTTCCTCAGCGACGAGCGCACCCTCGACCGCAAGCTGCGCGAGGCGCTGCTGTCGCTGCGGATCGAGGGCCGCCTCGGCAAGTGGCGGATCCTCGAGATCTACCTCAACAAGATCTTCCTCGGTCACGGCGCCTACGGCGTCGCCGCGGCCGCCAGCCGCTACTTCGGCAAGGAGCTGCACGAGCTCACCCTCGCCGAGGCCGCGCTGATCGCCGGCCTCGCGCGCGCTCCCTCGCGCTACAGCCCGATCGCCAGCCCCGAGCGCGCGCTCAAGCGCCGCTCCGTCGTGCTGCAGGACATGGTCGAGGCCGGCGCGATCACCCCCGAGGAGCGCGACGCCGCCGACGACGAGCCGCTGCGCCTCGCCGCCCAGCCGCCCGACGTGTTCCGCCTGCGCGCCCCCTACTACGCCGAGCACGTGCGGCGCGAGGCGGGCCTGCGCTTCGGCGAGGCCGCGGTGCTGCAAGACGGCCTGCAGATCGAGACCGCGGCGCAGCTCGAGATGGGCGCCCAGGCCCACGCGGCCATCGACTCCGCGCTGCGCCGCATCGACCGCCGCCAGGGCTGGCGCGGCCCGGTCGCGCACCTGTCCGACGAGACAGCCCAGGCCACGCTGCTCGAGCGGACCTCGGCCGAGTACGGCGACGACGCCCTCACCGCCGAGCCGACCCGCTGGCGCCTCGCGCTCGTCACCGAGGTCAACGCCAAGCAGGCCAAGCTGCGCGTCGGCAAGGCCGAGGTCCTGCTGCCGCTGAAGAAGATGGCCTGGGCCTCGCGCTACGACCGCAACACCGGCGTCAACGACGTCAAGATCACCCGCGTCGACGAGGCGATCGAGGCCGGCGACGTGTTGTGGGTGCGGCCGGCGCAGAAGCGCCGCAGCGTGATCGCCGAGATCGACGACGAGGCCGCCGCCGCCGAGAGCGCCGCCAATGACTCCGGGGACATGTCCGCAGGGGCAGCTGCGCTCGAGCCGCCCGACGCCGCCACCGGCCTGCCGATCGTCGAGCTCGGCCAGGTCCCGCGCGTCGAGGCCGCCATCTACGCGATGGCCCACGACACCGGCCAGGTCGAGGCGATGGAGGGCGGCCTCGACTACGACCGCTCGCAGTTCAACCGCACCACCCAGGCCTGCCGCCAGCCCGGCAGCGTGTTCAAGGCCATCTACTACGCCCTCGCGCTCGACGGCGGCCACTGGAACATGGGCTCGGTGCTCGAGGACAAGCCCTACGTGCCCGAGCCGGGTGAGTCCTGGAACCCGCAGAACATCGGCCAGACCCTCGACGGCAAGGTCCTGCTGCGCACCGCGCTGATCAAGTCGCTCAACCTGCCGTCGATCCGCCTGTTCGTCAGCCTCGGCGCCGACAAGGTGGTGCCGTGGGCCCGCCGCCTCGGCTTCACGACGGAGCTCATCGCCGACCGGGCGCTGTCGCTCGGGGCCTCGTGCGTGCGCACCGACGAGCTGTCCCGCGCCTTCTCGATCTTCGTCCGCGGCGGCTCGTGGATCGATCCGGTCTACATCCGCCGCGTGGTCGACAAGCGCGGCCAGACGCTGCTCGACCAGCGCCACCCGCTCGACGCCGGCCTCGACGTCGCAGGCCGCCTCGACCGCATGGGGACGCTGGCGGTCAGCGGCCCGCGCCAGGTCGTCGACGACCGCACGGCCTTCCTCATCACCCGCCTGATGCGCGAGGTGGTGACCGCAGGCATCGGCGGCCGCGCGTCGCAGATCGGGGTGCCGGCCGGCGGCAAGTCGGGCACGGCGTCGAAGAACGCGTACACGACCGACACGTGGTTCGTCGGCTTCACGTCGCGCCACACGACCGCGGCCTGGATGGGCGACGACACCTACGAGCGCTCGCTCGGCGACGAGGACGCGAGCTACACGACGGCGACGCCCATGTGGACGCAGTTCATGGCGGGGGTCGTCGCCGGGATCCCGCACGAGAACCTGCCGCTGCACCGGCCGCCCGGCATCAGCAGCCGCAACGTCGACGCCCGCACCGGCGAGGAGCCGACGGCCGGGATGCCCTCGGCGACGCTCTACTTCAAGGACTGACCTCGAGGGCATGTCCTTCGCGGCATGTCGTCGTCGACATGCCTTCGATGACATGTCCTTGACGACATGTTGCTTGGAGCAGGCGCGGGGCTCGAAGATTGGCTCGACGGCGGGCACGGCGCGGCGAATTGGGCCCCTCGCTCGGCGGGCCCCTACCGGTTCACGTGCTCCGCGCTGTCTCTTCGGACAGGAGCATCCTGAGCGCACGCCAGTCTCCTGCGCGACGGACTGTGCGCCTGCGCGCGCTGAACCGCGTCTCCGTCCCACCGGCGTCCCAATTCGCCGCGCCGCGCCCGCCTGAGAAGACCGTCGCCGGCCCCGCTCGTCCCCGTGCGGCAGCCCTCTCTCGCGTTCGACGGAGCGGAAGACCGGCACTGTCACTTTGGCCAAATACTCCGCCCTCGCCGAGCTCACCGAGGTCCTGCCACCCACACGCCGGGCCGCGAGCTCCGTCGCTCGGGGGGCGTGGCCCTTGCGCGGGTGCGGCGTTCGGGCGGCAGAACGCGCGGCGCGCTCGTCGTCGAGCGGCCGGGCGCGGTTCAGAACCAGGTCGAGAGTCCGAGCGTCGCGGCCAGCGTGAACGACTGGGCGGTGCGGCCCCAGGTCGGCGGCGGCGTGTTGGGCGGCACGATGGGGCCGCCGGCGCGGCCGATGCCGTGGACCCAGCGGTAGTCGAAGGTCAGGCCGAAGTCGACGGAGAAGTACTGGTTGACGAAGGCGTGGGCGCCGAAGCCGACGCCGACGAGCGGGGCCATCGCGCCGGTGCGGAACCAGTTGGGGCCGTCGTTGGCGGTCACGGTGGCGCCGGTGAAGCCGGTGCGGAGCAGGATGAACGGGAGGATCGGGCCCTCGGCGATCGGCAGGAACTCGATGTACGGCGTGAAGGTGCCGACGAACGAGGTGGTCGAGTCGTCGTTCTCGCCGTCGTCCGGGTTGTTGTTGCGGTCGAACGAGTGGCTGAGGTTCATGCCGAAGCGCGCGCCGAGGATCAGGTGGCGATGGATGCCGTAGCCGACGCCGAGCGCGATGACGGACGCGCCGCCGATCGGGTTACCGTCGATGGTGACCGGGCGACCGGCGCCGAAGCCGATGACGTTCCAGCGCGGGTTCGCCGGGTTCGGGGCCTGGCCCGGGTCGAGGTACGGACGGCCGTGCGTCCACGACAGCACCTCGGTGTCGAGGTGAACACGGACCTTGCCCGCCGGCGCGACCTTGGCCGCCTCCGCGGTGTTTGCGATGGACCCCAGGGCGCAGACGAGCGAGACGGTGAGTGCGAGTCGATGGAGCTTCATGCCCGGCCAGGGTAGGCCACGCGCGCCGGCGAGCCAAGCATCGGGTGCTTGTCGCGATCGCGGCTTCGAGGCTACTCTCGCGGGCGAGAGGCCGCCACGTGGGCCGAGGCACGAGCACTTCGCCCAGTCTGGTAGGGCATTTGATTTGAGATCAAAGGGTCGCGGGTTCAAATCCCGTATTGTTCACCACCGCCGCGGTCGGGCGGCCTCTCGCTAGTTCTTTCGCTCGCTCGCTCGCGCGGCCGCACTCGCGGCCGTGCGGCGGCAGCTCGCGTGCTTGCGGCGACGACCCCTCGTCCTGCAGCGACCTCGACCGTCGCCCCCAGCCCGCGGGGACCGCGTGCACCAGCGCAGCGACTGCCGGCCGAGATTCACATCACCGACCAAGAGCACCAGCGCGGCGGCTCCGGGCGCACGAGCGGCGCGCGTGATTGACCGATCCAGGCACCTCGCCTACTGTCCCTCGCGAGCGCCTTCGCATGGCCCGTGCCATCGCTCGTTCGCCCTCCCCCTCACCGACGAGAGCCGCATGACCGCCGCCACTCGAGCCGATTCGCGCGCCGCCACCCCCGAGCGGATCCTCTCCCTCGATCGTCTCGCCGCTCTCTCGAGCGACGCCCTCCGCGGGCTCTATGCGCGCGGCTCCGTGCCCGACGATCTCACCGCGCTCGCCGGTCGACCCAAGGGCCGCATGCTGGCCGTCCGCGGCCTCGAGCACGGCCCCGCCGGCCGCCTGCTGCGCAGCCTCGCCCGCAGCCCCAAGTTCCCGTGGGACGGCAAGAGCTTCTTCGCCGACAGCCCCGACGAGGGCCGCGGCATCAACCGCGTCAACCTCGTCGTCCGCCGCTTCGAGTGGTTCCCGTTCACCACCCGCGTCGAACCATCGGTGCTCGACGGCCAGCCGTGCGTCTACCTCGACTACGAGCAGCCCGGCAACCCCTGGTTCATCGCCCGGATCCGCGACGAGATCCGCGAGGTCGCGCCCGACCTGTACCTCGGGCCAGCCATGTGGAAGCGCGGCCGCGGCCGCGCCGCGCACCTGCTGTGGTTCGCCGTCGACTTCGGCACCCCCGCGACGCCGTGAGCCCGGCGCGGACCCGGCCAGTCCCACGGGACATGTCCCGCAGGACACGCCGGGCGGCGCACCGCCGCTCGAATCGACTGAACGTACAGGTCGCCCGAGACCGAAGCCCCGCCGACTCGCGCGGCTTCGCCCCGGGGGGAACTCCTGCGCGCGAATTCGCCGCTTGTGGGCGCGCCGCCGACGGCGCCAAAGTGGCGGGTATGACTTCGCATCGGCCTCGACTCCTCGCTCTGCTCTGTCTTCCCCTGCTCGCGTGCGGCGACGATCAGACCGGTGAGTCCACCCAATCGTCGACCGTCACGATGACGGGGACCCCCTCGACGCAGACGATGGGGAGCACCGTGACGGAGGGCGGGTCGATGTCCGCGACCGACACCGAGACCGGCGGCTCGAACAGCGCGACGATGACGGGTGTGCCGACCACGGGCACGCCGACCGGCACGACGACGACCACCACCGGCGATCCCACCGACACGAACACCGACACCAGCACCACCGAGGGCGTGCAGACCTCGACCGGCACCACGACCGACCCGCAGGTCGCGATGTGCGGCAACGGCCTGCTCGAGATGGGCGAGGAGTGCGACGACGGCAACGTGATCGACAAGGACACCTGCTCGAACGCCTGCACCAAGGTCCCCTGCGAGGAGCAGGAGGGCGTGGGCGAGCTGCTCAGCTACATCTGGATCGCCAACAGCACCCAGAACACGGTCAGCAAGATCAACACCTTCACCGGCGTCGAGGAGGGCCGTTACTACGTCGAGGGCGGCAGCCCGTCGCGCACCAGCGTCAACCTGCTCGGCGACGTCGCCGTCTCGAGCCGCGACCCCGGCGGCGTCACCAAGATCGCCGCGCGCAAGATCGACTGCGTCGACCTCAACGGCAACGGCATGATCGACACCTCGACCGGGCCGAACGACATCCTGCCTCTCGGGACAGACGAGTGCGTGCTGTGGCGCAAGCCGCTGCCCTCGCCCGGCTACACCTACGGCGCGCGCGCGACCGCCTGGGAGGGCACCAAGCCCGACCCCGACACCTGTCAGTACCCGCAGCCGCGGCTGTGGTTCGGCTGGATGGACGCGCAGAACACCGCCCACATCGAGCGCGTCGACGGCACCACCGGCGCCACCCTCGACACCGTGCTGTTCCCCAACTGGGGCCCCGGCTACAGCCCCTACGGCGGGGCCGTCAACGCCGACGGCGACTTCTTCGTCACCGGCCTCAGCACCCAGCCGGCGATCATGATCGACGCCGAGACCCTCGCCGTCACCAACTTCGGCGTGCCGCAGGGCTGCAAGTACGGCATGACCCTCGACAAGAACGGCAACATCTGGAACGGCGGCTGCAACGACAGCAGCGTCTACCTCTACGACATGCAGGCCCAGGCCTGGTCCAACATCGGCAACGCCGGCGGCTCGCGCGTCAACGGCATGATGGCCGACGGCGCCGGCAACGTGTGGGGCGCCGGCAGCAGCCCGTGCCGCCTCGTCCACATCGACGCCGACAGCAAGACCTACGTCAACAACAACATCCCGATCCCCGGCTGCTCGAACCCGTGGGGCGTCAGCATCGACATCGAGGGCTTCGTGTGGGTCGTCGACATGTCGGCCAACGTCGCCTTCAAGATCGACCCCGTCACCTACCAGACCGTGCTCACCGTCACCGGCCTGGTCGGCCCCTACACCTACTCGGACATGACCGGCGCCGCGCTCAACGCCCAGATCAACCCGCAGTGAGCCGGCGGCGCGGCCCGGCGCCCATCTGCCCGAAAAGTCATGTTCGTCGCGCCCGGCGCCGGCCGCGACGCGCGCTCGCGCCCGGCGCCGCGTGGCATACTGCCGGGCCGTGCTCCGTCGCTTCGCCCTCCTCGGCGACATCCACGCCGAGGATCGCCGCCTCGCCCTCGCACTCACATGGCTCAAGGGACAGGCGATCGACGCCGTCCTCGCCGTCGGCGATCTGTGCGACGGCCACGGCGACCTCGACCGCTGCTGCGCCCTGCTGGCGGCCCACCGCGTGCTGGCCGTGCGCGGCAACCACGATCGCTGGCTCCTCGGCGACGAGCTGCGCGGCCTGACGAACGCGCACCAGGCCGTCGACCTCGCGCCCGCGACCCTCGCCTACCTCGCCGCGCTGCCGCCGACGCGGCGCCTCGCCACCGCGCGCGGCGACCTCCTGCTCGGCCACGGCGTCGGCCCCGACGACATGGTCCGCCTGCGCCCGCACCACAGCGGCTACGACCTCGAGGCGAACCTCGCCCTCGCCGACCTGCTCGCCGATCGCTCGCTGCCGCTGGCCGCCGGCGGGCACACCCACCAGCGCATGGTCCGCGCGTTCGCCAGGCCGGCCGGCTCGCCGCTGGTCTTCATCAACCCCGGCACCCTCCACTCCGACTATGACAGCGGCTTCGCCGTCGTCGACCTCGAGCAGGGGCACGTCGCCTACTTCGACCTCGTCGAGCGGCCCGACGACTCGCTCGCGGTCGAGCCGGCCGAGGTCACCCCGCTGCCCGCCGCCTGACGCCTCGCAGGACATGTCCTTGAGGACATGCCCTCAGGCCCATGTCGATGCCCGGGTCTACGTGAACCACCGCGCCAGCTCGTCGCCGCTGGCCGGCGGGTCGTCCTTGACCGGCTGCAGGTCGGCGAAGATGTTGTCCTCCGCCGCTCCGGTCGACAGCGGGCGCCACGGCGGCACCCCGGGCTTGACGCCGCAGAAGTACTTCATCGTCTGCACGTCGAGGAAGCGGACGTGGGTCGGGTCCGCCACCGCGTTGACGAAGCGCCAGTGGGGCGACAGCACGTGCAGCACCCCGGCGGGGCGCAAGATCCGGTGGAGCTCGCGCATCAGCCCCACCAGGTCGCGGATGTGCTCGAGCACGTGCACGGCGAACACGTGGTCGAAGCGATCGTCGGCGAACGGCAGGCGCGCCTCGAGGTCGGCCACGCAGTCGACCCCCGGGCCGGCCTCGCAGTCGAGACCGATCGCCCCCGGCACCTGCTTGGTGGCGCCGCAGCCGATGTCCAGCACCTCCAGCCGCTGGCCTGCCAGCCCGATTCGATCCCACACCGCGAACAGACCCGCCTGACGGCGCAGCAGGTCGCGGAGGAGCCGCCGCTGGGCCTCCGAGTCGACCTCGCCGGCCACGTGCGCCACGCCGCCGCGCACCGTCACGTCGAGCACGATCCCCGCGGTGCGGCCGTCGTGGGCCAGCGTGTCGCGCAGCTCCGCCGCGATCGCCTCGTCGCGCAGCCGTCGCCAGGGGAAGGCGTACGGGTCGGAGCGGGTCTCCAGGTCGTTCATGGCGGCTCTCCTGCTTCGCCGACGACCGCGGTCGGCCGCGTCAGCATGAGGCGAGTCGCCGGCCGGCGAGTGTGACGCGGCGACGTCGAAGCGGCCGCGCCTGCTGGCCGAGTCGAGCGGACGAGCGGCGGCGCCGGGACGCTTGCCCGCCCGGCGCCTTCGCGCCGGGCGCATGTCCCCGGACCCCGGCGCGCCGGCGCGACCGATCAAACACATGTCCATCGAGACATGTCTTGAAGTCCATACGACACCCACTCCCGGGGCTCGTCCGCGCGCCTCCGACACGACGACCACCGCCGCGCCGACCACCACGGCCGGACGCCCTGCCGCCGGTCGCGCTGTGAACGATCGGGCATGGCGCCAAGACCATGCCCGATCCGACATGCCGCGAGGGCCATGCGCTGAAGGACATGTCCCTCGTCACATGCCCCGGGGCGTCACAGGCACTCGTTGCGCGGGTCGCCGGGCTCGTGGCACTTGAGGCACACGCGGTGGTTGCGGGCCGCCAGGGCCGAGCAGCGCATCGACGCCGCGAAGCCGGGCCCGTGCGGGCTGACGTTCAGGCCCGGCCTGGCCGCCCCGGTGGTCGCGTGGCAGGCCAGGCAGCTGTCCTCGGTGTGGCAGCTGGCGCAGGTGGCGATGTTGCGCTGGGCCGCGAACGCGTGGCTCTGCGGCGAGTCGGGCGGGCCCTCCCAGCCGATCGGGTGGAACCGCAGCGACGAGCCGACGCCGAACTTGCTGTCGGGCCCGCCGCCCATGCCGAGCCGCTGGTGGCAGGCCAGGCAGTCGGTCTGCATGCGGTGGCAGGACTGGCAGTCCTGGGTGCTCGCGCGGGCGTCGAGCGCGTGCGTCGTCATGTAGTCGGCCGCGTGGATCCGCATCGGCCGGACCGCGCCCGCGTGGCAGTCGGTGCAGAACGTCTCGTCGTGGCACTGCGCGCACAGGCTCGGGTTGGCCTTGGCGATCCCGCGGTGGTCCTCGACGAACGCGAGGTCGTGCGCCGCGCCCCACGAGCTCTTGCCGCGGGGCACCAGCGCGGGCATGACCCGGTCGCTGAAGCTGCGGGTCGCCAGCTTGCCGTTGGTGTCGGACGGGTGGCAGGTGGCGCACCTGCTCGACGCCTTGACGCCGTCGTGGCACGTCAGGCACGACGCCTCGCTCGGCAGCTGCAGCACCGTCGCCATCCGCACCTTCGACATGTCGCCGTGGCACGACTGACAGTTGGCGCCGGCCGTCAGGTGCTTCTTGTGCGAGAAGTTGAGGTTGGCCTTGGGCGCGCGCAGCGTCGCCGTCACGCGCCCGGCCGACAGGCGCGTGTGGCACAGCCCGCAGTTGGCCGGCTCGGTCGCCGGCCGCGGGTGCTGCGGCCCGTGGCAGCTGTCGCACACCGCCCCGGTCGGGAAGTTGAAGTCGGCCGCCTTGTCGCTGTCGCCGATCTTCGTGTGGCAGCGCGCGCACGCCAGCCCGAGCCCGAGGTGCTGCCCGTGGTTGAAGCGCAGCGGGATGTCCTGCTCGGGGTACACCGGGCTGCCGCCGCGCATCGGCCCGTGCGTCACCGGGGCGGTCGCCGGGATGTTGCCGCTCGTCAGCCCGCCGCCGGCCTGCACGTAAAGACCTGTCCCGAAGGCCATCCCCATGATCAAGACGATCAGGATGCTCAGGGTGCTGAGCCCCGCGAGCGCCTGCCGCCCTCGCCCGTCTCGCCGCGCCGTGTTCGTGTGCCGCGTCATCGTCACCTCCGCACCCGAAACGACCAGTCGGCCGTCAGCGCGCCGAACAGCCGGAAGGCCTGCGAATAGAAGGTCGTGAACATCTCCTCGCCGAGCACCGCGAGGTGGATGCCGCGCCACAGCTGGGCGTTGATGCCGAGCTGCAGCGCCACGCTGTAGCCGCGCCGCGCCGCCGTGGCCTCGTCGCGGTAGTAGACGCCGTAGATGCGGGCGTCGAGCGCCAGCCGGTCCCACCACACCATCGTCCGCGTGTCGAGGCTGCCGCCGGCCCGCGTGCCGCCCTCGCCGCCGAGCCCGAACCCGTCGAAGCGGCCGGAGAAGCGGCGCCCGCGGTAGGCCGCCGAGGCCCCGCCGCCGGCCCCGAGCTGCAGCGTCTTCGCCGGCGCCGAGGCCAGCGCCGCCGTCGTCTCGCTGCGGAAGAACCGCAGCTGCCCGCGCGCCTGCAGCGTGATCCGCGGCCGCGGCCGGACCTCGAACACCAGCCGCCCGTCCTCGAACGGCGTCAGCGCGAACACGTTGAAGATCGAGTCGAGGTCGAAGACCGGCAGCGTGCGGATGTACAGCGCGCGCAGCAGGTGCTGCGGCGTGAACGCCAGCTGCAGCCCCGCGGTCACGTCGTCGAGGCGACCTGTCCCGAGGTTCATGCGCAGCGCGCCGTAGGGGCTGACCCGCCCGCCGGCGAAGTTGCCGGCGAAGCTGGCGCTCACGACCTCCTGATCGACCCCCGCGGGCAGGCCGAGGCTGGCGTCGTCGTCGACGATCTTGCGGTTGATCGCCGCGGGCGTGAACGTGCGCCGGTAGGCCACGCGCGCGTCGATCCACTTGAGCCCCCACAGCGACACGCCCGCGCCGACCATGGGCGAGAACGCGCGATCGGCCGCCGTGCCCTGGGTGCCGTCGAGCTCGAACGTCGGCAGGCCGAACACCGCGGTGCCGTCGACCTGCAGGCCGCCGAACGCCTCGAGCGCGAGGTGGGCGGGGATCCGTACCCGCGTCCACGCGCCGTCGAACGCGTACCAATCGAGGCCGCTGAACTCGAACTGGCGCCCGAGCTTGAAGTCGACGCGGTTGCCGAGGTTCTCGCCCTCGAGGTACGCGAACATCACGTCGATCTGGCGCCCGTCGATCGAGCCGACCAGGCGCGCCGCCGTGTCGTCGCCGGGGCGCACGTAGCTGCCGAAGTCGTGGCGCAGCCGCATCGACGTCACGATCCGCAGCTGCCCGTCCTCCCACGCCCGCCGCCGCTCGTCGGCCGCCTTCGGCGGCAGCAGCTCGTAGACCCCGAGGTTGACGTACTGGACCAGCCGGCGCCGCGACAGCAGCTGTCCTTCGGGACCTGGCACTTGGACCATATACCCCTCGCCGAGCGTGCGGGCGACCGCGCGCACCTCGGTCGCGGCTGCCAGGTCGGGCGCCGCCGCGATCGCCGTCGTCAACGCGAGCGGGACGACTCGCGCGCGCAGGCGCGGCGCGCCGGCGACGCTGTGCGCGATCCTTCCCCCTGCCCGCGGCAATCGCTCGTATGCTAAGCCATCCGCCGGCCCTCGGTCTCGGCCGATCGCCGTCGCCACCTCCTCGCCTCAGGGGCCACCCGTGCCGCGCTCCCGCCTCTCTCGACCCAGGTCCGCCGCGCCCGTCCATCGCTCCGCAGGCGATCGGCCAGCGCCCGCGGCATCGCCCGCATCGCGCTTCGCCGCTTCGGACCCCTCCGCCCTCGGACCTGCCGGCGCCGCCGCGCGCGCCGACGCAGAACAGGCGACGACTCCGTCCTGCGTCGCCCCGCGCGTCGCTGCAGCAGTAGCGTCCCCGTCGCGGCGCGCCGCCCGCCTCGGCCTCGGCCTCGCCGCCGCGCTGATCGCCTGCCGCCCGCAGAGCACCGCCCCGCCGAGCGACACCGGCCCGGTCGCTTGGATCGACGTCGATCCGCTGCAACCGGCCGAGATCCCGGCGGCGAGCCGGTCCTCGCGGGCCGCGGTGGCCCGCCTCGATCGCCTGCTCGACCTCCTCGACGCCGCGCGCTTCACCGGCGACGAGGGCGCGCGCGAGGCCATGTGGACCGCGCTCGGCGGCGCCGCGATGGGTCGCGGGCCCGACGCGACCCGCGAGGCCGAGACGCGGCTGCTCACCGAGGCGCTGGCCCTCGATCTCCGCACCGACCTCGACGACGACGCGCGCGGCTTCCTCGCCGGCGCGATCACCCTGCTGTCCGCCGATCTCGGCCTCATCGCCGGCAGCGAGGACCTCTCGGTGCGCGTCGCCGCCTACCGCAACATCGCCGAGGACGGCCACCCGCGCGCGGCCGACAACGCGCGCTGGCGCCTGTACGACCACGTCCGCGGCAGCCTCGTCGGCGCCGCCGCGGCCGCCCCGGAGCGCCGGCTCGAGGTCGCGGTCCACAGCCTGTATGTCCGCGAGGACAGCCTCGCCGGCTGGCTCGACGACCGGGCCGTCCACGCCCAGGCCCCGTGGCCGCCGCCGGCCGAGCTGTGGGGCCTGCTCGCGGCCGAGCGCGAGGCCCTGGCCGCCCTGCCACGCTGGCGCGCCGCGCTGACCCGCCGCGACCGCGACGATGCTGTCCTTCAGGACACCGTCCTCACCGCCCTCCCGGCCGCCCGCGACAGCGCGTGGGACGTCCAGCGCGTGCCCGCCGGGACTGGCCGCAAGGACAGCCTCGCCCCCGTCGTCGGCATCGCCGGCGAAGACGTCACGATCGACCTCGGCCGCCCGGGCGCCCGCCGCGGCACCCGCGGCTCGCCCGAGCTGGTGCGCGCCGTCGAGGCCGCCCTGGCCCGCGACGGCCGCGGCGCCGTGCTGCTGGTCGCCCCGCCGCTCCTCCCCTCGCCCGCCCTCAACTCGATCCTCCGCACCCTGCTCGACGCCCGCGTCGCCCGCGTCGAGTCGGCCGTGCGCGAGCCAAGGCTGACCGAAGGGACAGGCGATATCATCGCCGCGCTCCCGCTCGAGGTCGTGCGCCCGAGCGACCAGGGCCCGGCCGCGCAGGCGATCGCGCGCGCGCGCGTCCGGATCCACCTCGGCGGCCGCGGCCCGCGGATCGCCGTCGACGGCGGCTGGCTCGACCTGCTGCCCGGCCCGGGCGACCTCGAGGCCGAGCTCGCCCGCCTCGATCGCGCCTACCCGCGCGAGCGCATGGTCACCCTCACCCTCGGCGACGACGTGCTCTACCAGCAGCTGCAGGACCTCCTGCGCGCGCTCGTCGGCGGCCCGCAGCGCCGCTTCGACGTCGTCGCCTGGACCCCGGCCGCCGCCCCGCCGCCCGCCGAGCTGGCGGACAAGGCGGTCGCCGCCGAGCGGCGCAAGCTGGATGTCCGCACGAACCTGTTCTCGCGGACAGCCAGCGCCGGCCTGGTGCTGCCGGCCCCGCCGCCCGGCGCCCCGTCCTCGCCGCTCCTGCCCGAGGGCGACCAGAAGCGCGCCGAGGCGCTCGCCCTCGGGTTCGTCCGCTGCCTGCCCGAGCTCGAGACCCCGCTGCGGCCCGGCGAGGCGATCGACGTCGAGCTCCGCTTCGAGGAGGGCCGCCTGGCCGGCGTCGCGCCCAACCCGCCGAAGACCAAGGTCCCGGCCCCGCGCCTGGCCGCCTTCAAGACCTGCATCGAGGACGAGGCCCGCGGCTTCCGCCTGCGCGAGCAGCAGGCCGGCGTCACCTTCGCCGTCCGCGTGCACCCCAGCTGAGCTGCCTCGCATGTCCCTCACGACCTGTCCCACGCGCCAGACGCCGGCCCTCGCGCTCCCCCGCGCAGGCACCTGTCTCCTGCGCCAGGTCGCCGAGATCGCCGCGCCGCGCGCCTGTCCGCGGGGGTCGCCTCGCCTGTCCCCCAGGACCTGCCCCTCACACCAGGTCTCATTCGCCATGTCCTCACGGACATGTCCCTCGCGCCATCTCCGCCCGCTCGAGGCCTCATGACCCGCGCGCGCCTCCTCGCCGTCGTCTGGGCCGCCTGCGCCTGCGAGCCGGCGTTCGCCTGCGTCGACGCGGTCGAGGCCGGCGCGCTCGAGCTCGCGGGCGACGGCGCGGGGGCGACGATGCAGGGCTACTGCGAGGAGTACACCCTCGGCGTCGAGGTCGACGCGCTCGTCGTGCGCGAGACCTCGATCCGGCGGCTCTCGCTGCCGTGCGTGTGCGGGGTCAAGCGGTCGGTCGAGATCAGCGACAACCCCGAGCTGCTCGACCTCCACGGCCTCGAGCACCTGCGGGCGATCGGCGGCGGCATCGTCGTCGCCCGCAACCCGAAGCTGGCCAGCCTCGCCGGCCTCCCGCCCGGCGCCCAGCTCGGCGTCACCGCCGACGACCACAGCATCCTCATCGAGGACAACGACGCCCTGCTCGACCTCGCCGGCCTCCCGCGCGCCGGCACCGAGCTGCCCGGCGACCTCGAGATCGTCGGCAACGATCGCCTCACCAGCCTGGACGCGCTGCCGCCGGACCTCACCCGCGTCCGCGGCCTGCGGATCGCCCACAACCCCGCCCTCGTCAGCCTCGCCGGCCTGCCGCCGGACCTCGCCGACGTCGGCGCGGGCGGCCTCGTCGTCGCCGCCAACGACCGCCTGCGCGACCTCGAGGGCCTGCCGCCGAACCTGACCCACGTCGGCGGCTCCGTGGCGATCCGCGACAACGACGAGCTCGAGCGCCTCGCCGGCTTCCCCGCCGCGCTCACCGCGATCGGCGGCGGCCTCGAGATCGCCGACAACCCCGCGCTGCGCGACCTGTCCGGCCTGCCCGAGGGGCTGCGGATCGCCGGCGCGCTCGAGCTCCGGGCCCTCGACGGCCTCGTCGACCTCGCCGGCTTGCCCGCGCGGCTGCAGCTCGGCGTCGATCCCGACACCCGCGACAGCCTGCGGATCGACGCCAACGCCGGCCTCCTCGATCTCGCGGGCCTGCCCGCCGACATCACCACCCTCGCGGGCAGCGTGCGGCTCCGCGGCAACCACGAGCTCATCGACCTGTCCGGCTTGTTCGAGCACCTCGAGCGCATCGAGGGCGCGCTCGAGATCGCCGGCGACCACGCCCTCGTCGACCTCACCGGCCTGCCCCCCGGCCTGCGCCTCGGCGCCGATCCGCAGGGCACCAGCCTCCTCGTCGCCGACAACGCCGGCCTCGAGCGGCTGACCGGCTTCCCCGCCGGGCTCGACGTCCTCCCCGGCGGCCTCACCGTGCTGCTCAACCGCCGCCTGCGCGACCTCTCGGGCCTCGAGCCGCTGCGCCGCGTCGGCGGCGACCTCCTGATCGGCCGCCGGCGCCCGCACGACGACGCCGCCTGCGCCGCTCCCGACGATCCCGGCGGCAACGGCGGCCTGCAGACCCTGACCGGCCTGTCCGCGCTCGAGCACGTCGGCGGCACTCTGGCGATCGCCTGCCACCCGGGCCTCACCGCCCTCGACGCCTTCGCCGCGCTGCACACCGTCGACGGCAGCCTGCTCCTCCGCGACAACCCCGCCCTCGCCGACATCACCGGCCTCGGCGGCTCCGCGGGCGCGCTGACCCGCGTCGGCGGGGTCTTCGAGCTCCGCTGCAGCCCCCTCCTCGACCTCGAGGAGGCCGTCGACGTGCTCGCCCACGTGACCGACCCCGTGCCGGCGACCCTCGATCTGACCTGCCCGTGAACCTGCTCCTACGGGCATGCCCATGCGATCCTGTGCTCTCGGACATGTCGTAGCCGACATGTCTCAATGAGCATCAGCGTCGCCGCGCGTCACGGACAGGGCTCGTCCGCCTCGTCCAGCTCGTCGCTCTCGCCGTCGGCCCCGCGCAGCCGGGCCCACGCGTCCGCCCACGTGCTCAGGCTCATCGTCACCGCCCACTCCGACCCGCCCGGCCCCCACACCGTCATCAGCACCCGCCGCCGGTGCCGCGACAGCTCCACCTGCGGCGCGTCCTTGCGCGGGCTCTTCCACGCCAGCGGCAGCTCGTTCTCGGCCCACGGCTTCTCCGCGAGCACCAGCTGCCGCACCAGCTGGCACCACGGGATCCGCACCACCAGGCGCGCGTCCGCGGGCAGCTGCGGCGACGCGATCACCAGCGCCGGGTCGTCGATCCCGCCGCCGCACGCCAGCTCCAGCTCGGCCAGGTGGAGCGCCTGATCCCAGCTCGGCACCTCGTCAGCCATCACGAGGCACCGGCCCGGCTGGTGCGGCGGGCTCGTGATCGGCGCGGCCACCAGCTCGCGCGCCCGCGCCAGGCGCCCCGCGTAGTCCGGCGGCCGCGCCTCGCGGACCGCCTCCTCGCGCACGGCCGACGCGTGCAGCGAGTACCAGTGCGGACCGATGCAGTCGCCGTGGCCGAACCCGATCTCGTGCCCGCACCGACACACCAGGTTCGGTGCGTCGGGCCTCCAGTTGAGCCCGCAGCACCCGACGACGCGCGCCGGATCGGGGTGCAGCTTCACCCACCGGCTCGGCAGCGGCGCGAGCAGCCACGGGTAGTCCGGCAGCACCTGCGCCTGGTACGAGCCCGCGAGCATCGGATCGTCGCGGCGCACGAACCAGCCCGCCGGCAGGAGCCAGGTCTGGTCCGCCTGCAGGCACAGCGCCTCCGCCAGCTCGAGCGCCTGCAGCCTCGGCGTGAGCGGGACGTCGCAGCGAGGGCAGCGAAAGCGGATCGACCTCACCCGCGCATCGTACCGCAGCGGCGCTCCAGCGACACCCGCGCCGCGCACCGCCCGTGGACGCTCCGGGCCGCCGGTCCCGGCTCCGTGCTCGCTCGTGCGCATGCTTCTTCATACATGGCCCTTCGAGCATACTCGAAGGGCCATGCCCCTTGGCACATGCCCCTTGAGGCATGCCCGCTCAGAACGGCTGCAGGAACGTCAAGTTGACCCCGACCCGCGGCAGCTGGTACTCGCCCGGCGCCAGGTCCTGGATCTGGCCGAGGTAGTCGGGCAGCGACTCGTCGAGGCAGGTCGTGTGGCGGCGGGCCAGCGGGACGGCCACGTCGAAGCGGACGAACTGCGGCGTCACCCCGAGCAGCTGCAGGAACGCGGTCACGCCGTAGCCGACCTGGCCGTACCAGGTCTCGCGGCCGAACCACCCGCGCAGCGTGTCGCACGACGACACCGAGGCCACCCCGGTGAACAGCGTGCCGCCGATCCCGCGCAGCCAGAACAGGTGCACCAGGTTGATGTTGAAGTTCGACCAGAACATGTGGCGGTACTCGAGCTGCGCCAGCGCCACGCCGCGGCCGAACAGCTCGTTGCCGCCGTAGGCGCCGAGGCCGTCGACCCCGCCCGCGCGGACCAGGCTGCGGAACTCCGGCCGCCCGGCCAGCGGCACCATCACCGTCATCTCGAGGCGGCTGGCCAGCGTGTGCTGGTGCGCCAGCGGCCAGATGTGCACCCACGAGCCCGACAGCGTCAGGCTGTGGCGATGGTCGGGCGCCGGCAGGCCGGTCCGGATCGTCTCCGCCGCGTACAGCCCGAACGCCAGCCGGTGGCCGCGATCGGGCCACAGGCTGAACTTGCGCGTGTCGTCGATGATCGACAGCGACTGCGCGAACCTCACCGCGGAGCTCTGGTCGAGGCCGAGGGGCGTCAGCGAGTGGACCTCGCTGAAGAGGCGCACCCGGGCGCGCCGGCGCCGGCGGTTGACCTTCTCGCCGAACCAGAAGCTCGCGCCGCCGCCGACGGCCGCCGCCGACTCGCGGTCGCGGTGGAGCTGCAGGTGCCCGATCGAGCGCAGGTCGCGGCGCCGGCTCATCTCGAACAGCACCCGCCCCGACACCGCCTGCAAGCGGGTCGCGGGCGTCTTCCCGGCCAGGAACTCCGACGCCGACACCTCGAAGCCGAACCCGGTATAGACGAAGCGGAAGCTCGCCGGCGAGCGGTTGTTGTACAGCGGATCGACGTTGCGCCGGCGGCCCTGCGGCTCCTCCTGCAGGCGCGCGCGCGGGTCGATCATCACCGAGCGCAGCCGGTGCTGCGTCTCGAGCGTGAACACGTGGTCGACAGAACCTGTCCCCGGGGACACCTCGATGTTGGTCCCCGACTCGGGCGAGCCGTTCCACACCAGATAGTGCCGCTGCCCGCCGCGCTCGGTCGCCAGCACCTGGACCGGCTCGACCGCCGGGCGCTCGCCGGCGCGGCGGATCGTGATCGCGTGGCGCCAGCGGCCGTCGGGCAGCGGCGCGCTGTCGATCTTCTCCACCGAATAGTCGACCGCGGGGTACGGCCCCAGCCACTGGTCGAAGAACCACCCGAGCGAGCGCCCGTAGGCCGCCTCGGCGGCGACCACCGGGTCGGCGGCGGGCTCGCGGGCCATCTTCTCGTAGAACACCTCGCGCTGGGCCGGCGTCAGCAGATCGACCATCTTCTCGTGGATCCGGCGCCCGGTCGGCAGCGGGTGCGAGAAGTACAGCGGGTGCAGGCGCAGCGGCAGCACGTCCTCGCTGCCGCGGAAGTAGCTCTGGGCGAACGTCGCCTGGCCGGTGTACAGGAAGTTGTCGACCATCGGCACGAACGTGATCCGGCGCAGGATGTCGCTGGCGAACTCGTCGCCCTGGTCGCGCCGGGCCCGCCAGACGTCGAGCAGCGCGGTCGCGGTCGCGTCGTACAGCCACAGGTCGGTCGACGGGTCGTGCCGGCCGACGTACGCCCCGTACATGATCGCGTCGAGCGTCGCCCGGGCCGCCGGCGCCAGGTGTAAGCCCTGGAACCGCCGCCCCGGCGACACCTGCAGGAACTGGTCGCTGAGCAGCACCGCCGCCGGGTGCGCCTGGGCGACCTCGGCGCGCAGCGGCCCCTGCACCACCAGCAGCTTGCTGTCCGGCGGCAGCTCGAGCCCCGCGATCGTGCCGACGTCGATCGCCTCGCGGGCGATCCGCAGCGCGTGCCCCGGGATGTCGCGGTACAGCTGCAGCTTGCGCTCGTCGGGCACCTGATCGCCCGGGCGCCAGTACATGTGCAGGACCTCGATCTGCACCCCGCGGTGCGTCTCGCGGGCCCGCTTCCACCGCGGACCCCAGAACACCTCCGGGTAGGCCACCTCCGCCGCGCCGACCGCCGAGGTCGCGACCACCAGCTCGTCGCGCCCCAGCGCCTTCGCCTCGCTGTCTGTCGGGACATGTCCCGGCGACCATGTCGGGACCGCGGCGAACCGCGCGTCGACCGTCCAGCGCGCCGGCGCGACCACCCGCGCGTCCGCGTGCACCCGCGAGCCGCCGCGGGCCGGCACGCTCGGCAGCGGCGCCACCGCCCCGCTGAGGCTGCAGCGGCGGCGCGAGCAGCCGAACGGCCAGTAGCGGCGCGGCACCTCGACCGTGTACTCGAGCGTCACCTTGTCTGTCCCTTCGGACAGGCTAACCTCGACGTCGCGGCGCGACCCGACCCGGCGGACCGCGGCCGCGCCGGTGGGCTCGCGCACGTCGAGCCGGCCGCGGCGGAACGGGCCGTCGAGGTACGTGCCGATCGCCACCTCGTCGAGCTGGCTCGGCTCGCGCTCCAGCGCCTCGGCGAAGTTGAGCAGCAGCAGCGTCTCGCCGGCGCGGGCCGGCCGGCTCAGCTTGTAGGTCGCCCGGCCGACGACCGCCCCGCCCGACCGTGGCACGCGCTTGCCGCCCGGCAATTGCTCCCCGCCGCGGACCACCTCCAGGCGCACGTCGACCGCCGCGACCTCCAGTTCGTCGGCGCTCGGCGCCTCCGGGTCCGACGGCGGTCCGGTCCGCGCCTCCGGGGCTGACGCGTCGGGAACGGCGTGCGTCCGCAGGGCCCAGGGGTGGGCGTCCGCGGCCGGGGCGGCCGTCGCGACCGCGAGCCCGACCAGCCACGGCGCGAGCAGCCCACTGGACAACCGCGCTCTTCTGGGGCCAGGCACCGCCGTCTTCAGATTGCCCGACCTCTCCCCACCGCACCAGGGCTCGCCGCTCACCCGGTCTCCGGCGCGGGTTTGCCCCCCGTTTCCCGCCACGAGCTTGCCCGGGAGGCCGGACGGGCTCTACAGTCATCGAGGCGGGGTCCCGCCGGAGCTTACGTCATGACTTTGCTTCCTCGATGGTTCCGCGTCGCGCGCGCGGCTGGTTCGACCGCATCGCCGGACCGCCCGCAGCGCCCCGCAGCGCCGCCCGCGATCGCCGGAATTCTGCCCGCCGGCGACTGGATCCGCGGCTTCACGCTCGGGCTTCTGGTGGCTGTCGGCTGCGGCCGCACCGACTATCTCGGCCCCTGTGCCAGCGACGCCGACTGCGGCCCCGGCTACGCGTGTCTCAACGACGGCGTCTGCGTCGAGGTCGGCGGCGAGTGCATCGTCGACGGCGACTGCCCCGACGGCGAGAAGTGCCTCAACTACGAGTGCGTCGCCCCGCAGGTGTGCGACGACAACCTCGAGTGCCCGCCCGGCCAGGTCTGCGTCATCCCGAGCGGCGAGAACACCGGCGTGTGCCAGGGCCCCGATCCCGGCTGCCCGCCCTGCCCCGCGGGCACCGAGTGCGACGGCAACGGCGGCTGCGTCCCGGTCGACCCGCCGCCGTGCATCGACGACTTCGAGTGTCCCGAAGGCCAGGTGTGCGTCGACGGCCTGTGCCAGACCACCGGCGAGTGCGAGTTCGACTTCGAGTGTCCGTTCAACGAGCAGTGCCTCGACGGCCAGTGCGTCCCGATCGGCTGCGACTTCTGCGAGTGCGAGAACGACTTCGAGTGCCCGTTCGGCCAGCAGTGCATCGACGGCTTCTGCCAGCCCGAGTGCTTCAGCGACTTCGACTGCCCGTTCGGCGAGGTCTGCGTCGAGGGCTCGTGCGTCCAGGGCGAGTGCACCACCGACGACCAGTGCCCGCCGAACCAGACCTGCGAGAACGGCTTCTGCCAGGCCCAGTTCTGCTTCGACAACACCGACTGCGACCCCGGCGAGCAGTGCGTCGACTTCGAGTGCGTCCCCGGCCCGGCGTGCCAGGACGACCCCGACTGCCCGCCCGGCACCCAGTGCGAAAACGGCGCCTGCGTGCCGATCGCCGGCTGCAACAACGACCTCGACTGTCCCGCGGGACAGCAGTGCCAGGGCGGCGTGTGCATCCCCGGCCAGCTGTGCATGACCGACGGCGACTGCCCCCCGGGCGAGCTGTGCGTCAACGGCGTCTGCTTCTTCCCGCCCGAGTGCGTCGACGACATCGACTGCGCGCCCGGCGAGCTGTGCGTCGACGGTGACTGCCAGCTGCCGCCGCCGCCGATCTGCAACGCCGACCAGGACTGCCCTCCGGGCCAGATCTGCAACCAGCAGACCAAGATGTGCGAGCTGCCGCCGCCGCCGCAGTGCATCGACAACGACGACTGCCCGATCCCTCAGATCTGCGACGCCAACCAGCAGTGCGTCGATCCTCCGCCGCCCCAGTGCGTCACCAACGCCGACTGCACCCCGCCGCAGATCTGCGACGCCCTCCAGCAGTGCGTCGATCCCCCGCCCCCGCAGTGCATCGACAACGACGACTGCCCGGTCCCCCAGATCTGCGACGCCAACCAGCAGTGCGTCGATCCTCCGCCGCCCCAGTGCGTCACCAACGCCGACTGCACCCCGCCGCAGATCTGCGACGCCAACCAGCAGTGCGTCGACCCGCCGCCCCCGCAGTGCATCGACAACGACGACTGCCCGGTCCCCCAGATCTGCGACGCCAACCAGCAGTGCGTCGACCCGCCGCCCCCGCAGTGCATCGACGACGACGACTGCCCGATCCCCCAGATCTGCGACGCCCAGCAGCAGTGCGTCGATCCCCCGCCGCCGCAGTGCACCGACAACGACGACTGCCCGCCGCCGCAGGTCTGTGACGCCAACCAGCAGTGCGTCGATCCCCCGCCGCCGCCGTGCGCCGACGACAGCGACTGCACGCCGCCGCAGATCTGCAACGCCAACCAGCAGTGCGTCGACCCGCCCCCGCCGCAGTGCATCGACGACGACGACTGCCCCGTCGGCCAGATCTGCGACGCCGACCAGCAGTGCGTCGACGGTCCGCCGCCGCAGTGCATCGACAACGACGACTGCCCGATCCCCCAGATCTGCGACGCCAACCAGCAGTGCGTCGATCCTCCGCCGCCCCAGTGCGTCACCGACGCCGACTGCACCCCGCCGCAGGTCTGCGACGCCCTGCAGCAGTGCGTCGACCCGCCGCCGCCGCAGTGCATCGACGACGACGACTGCCCGATCCCCCAGGTCTGCGACGCCAACCAGCAGTGCGTCGATCCCCCGCCGCCCGAGTGCGTCGCCAACGAGGACTGCGCCATCGACGAGGTGTGCCTGGCCGGCGACTGCGCGTTCATCGGCGCCTGCCAGATCGACGACCACTGCGCCCCCGGCCAGGCCTGCGAGGCCGGCGTGTGCACCGGCGCGCCCGAGTGCACGCTCAACGCCGACTGCGACCCCAACGAGTTCTGCCTGTTCGGCGCCTGCTTCGCGCCGATGATGTGCCAGAAGAACAAGGACTGCGAAACTGGCCAGATCTGCGTGTTCGGCCTGTGCTCCGCCGGGGTCGAGTGCGCCGAGCATGCCGACTGCGACGCCGGCCAGGGCTGCTTCGAGGGTCACTGCACCGCGCTGTGATCGCCGCCTGAGCCGCGCTCCACCTGCACGCGCCGCCCCGACCGAGCGGCGCGTGTTCGCTAGCGCGCGACCCGCCGCTCTCCGCTCGTTCCGCGAGCGCGGCGTTCGGCGCCCCGTCACGAGTCGCGCCGCCCATCTCACATGTCCACGAGGACATGCCTGATGAGACATGCCCGCTGAGACATGCCCCGACGGGCATGTCTCCTCGAGCATGTTGCTCAGCGGGCCGCCACCGTCGCCGCCTGCCCCCTGGGGAAGCTCCCGTACGAGAACAGCGCCGCCGGGGCCACCTCGACGACGTCGGCGATCTCCTTCAGCGCCTCGAGGTCGACGCGCTCGCGGTTGCCGACCAGGCCGACGATCGGCGGCACCGCGGCGAAGCCCGCGGCGAAGCCCTGCAGCTGCTCCAGCGTCATCCCGCCGATCGTCTGCCACACCCACGGCCGCGGGTCGGTCTTCTCGCCCAGCTCGTCCCACGCGTGCACCAGCATGCCGCTCGCGCGCGGGTCGACCCGGCTGCTGCGGTACTCCTGCTCGATCGCGGCCCGCGTCGAGCCGAGCCGCACCGCGTCGAGCGGGCGCCCCAGCAGCTCGAAGAACACCTTGAGCGCCTCCGAGGTCTTGTCCGACTGCGTGCCCAGCCCGCCGCGCAGCGCCCACGCGTCGGACGGCCGCCGCCCGGCCAGCAGCACGCCCCAGGCGTAGTAGACCAGCCCTCGCGACTCGCGCATCTCCTGGAACAGCAGCGTGTTCATGCCGGTGCCGAGGTACTCGCTCAGCAGCCGCGCCGCCGGCCGCTGCTCGCGGTTCAGCGCCGGCGACGGCAGCGCCACGGCGATCGTCGACTTGGCGACGTCGCGGTGGGTGAAGTAGAGCGTCGGCTTCGGCACCTTGCGGTAGGCCACCGGCGAGCGCAACGGCAGCTTGCGATGGCCCTTGCCGAGCCCGATCACCTTGGCCGCGTCGGACGCCGAGCGCGGGCCGAAGTAGAACGTCTTGTGCTGGTAGTCGAGGAACTCGCGCGCCAGCTTCGTCAGCGCCTCCGGCTTGGCGGCGGCGATCTGCGCGTTGGTCGGCGCGTGCAGGAACTCGCTGTCCTTGCCGTGGATGGCGTAGTCGGCCAGCGCCCCGGCGAGCTCGTCGGGGTCCTCCATCGCGTCGCGCCGCGTGCTGATCACGTTGTCGGCGATCCCGCGCAGGACCGCCTTGTCGATCTTCACCTCGCGCAGCCAGCGTTCGACCAGCGCCAGGCTCTGCTCCATCGTCGCGTCGACGCCCTCGACGGTGATCTCGCTCTCCTGCGCGTCGCACGAGAAGCTGACGCTGGTGCCGAGCGCGAACAGCTGCTTCTTCAGCGCCTCCGCCGTCAGCTCGCCGGCGCCCGACTGCTCGACCACGTCGAGCGCGTAGCACAGCAGGCGGTCGCGCTTGTGCCCGCGCTCGAACCGGTACGTCAGCGAGAACAGGTCGTTGCGCCCGTTCGAGACCGCGACCAGCGGCCCGCCCGCCAGCTCGCCGCGCGCGTAGTGCGTCCCCTCGACCAGCCACTCCGGCTCGAGCTGCTGCGCCGGCCGCTCGAGCAGCGCGTCGGCGAACCGGCTGCGCCGCTCGGTGTGCAGCTCGACCGGCGTCATCGACGGCTTGTCGATCTTGGCCACCTCCGGCTTGCCCGCGCGGCGGTGGACCGCGCTGTAGTTGGCCCCGAGGTACTTGTTGGCCACCCGGATCACGTCCTCGCGGGTGACCGCGCGGATCTTGCGGTCGCGGGCGACCACGTCGGCCCACGGCTGGTGGTTGATGAACGCGTCGGTCATCTTGTTCGCGCGGAAGTCGTTGCTCTCGCGCGCCCGCTTGTCCGCGATCTCCTGGTTGAGCACGATCGCCGCCACGTCGGCCGGCGTGAACTCGCCGCGCTTCAGCTTCTCGACCACCGCGAGCAGCAGCGCCTCGACCTCGGCGTGCGTCTGGCCGTCGCGCAGCTGCGCGCGCACGCTGAACCACCCGGCCTCGCGCAGCGACAGCCGCGACGACGAGGCCGACGGCACCTTCTGGCTCAGCTCGAGCTCGATGTTGAGCAGGCCGCTGGTGCTGTTGTCCATCAGCCAGTCCATCACCGTCAGCGCCGGCTCGTCGGCGTCGGCCGCCGACGCCGTCTGCCACGCCAGCATCACCTCCTGCTCGCCCTCGGCGACCACCTCGGTCTGCACGCGCGCGCCGATCGGCGCCAGCGAGCCCGGATACGGCGCCTCCAGCGGCTTCGGCTCGATCTTGCCGAGCGTCGCCTCGAGCCGCGGCAGCGCCGTCGCGGCGTCGATGTCGCCGGCCAGCACCACCGCCATGTTGTTCGGCACGTACCAGCGATCGAAGTAATCGACCATGTCCTGATAGGCAGGCACCTTCAGGTGCTCGATCTCGCCGATCGTCGTCTGCGTGCCGTACGGGTGGCGCGGGAACAGGTTCTTCGTGGTCGCGTAGAACGTCCGCACCCACGGGTTGTCGAGCGACAGGTTCTTCTCCTCGTAGACCGCCTCCATCTCCGTGAAGAACAGGCGGAACACCGGGTCGCTGAAGCGCTCGCCCTCGACCTCGGCCCACGCGTCGATCCGGTTGCTCGGCACGTCGGCGACGTACACCGTCTGGTCGAACGAGGTGAACGCGTTGAGGTCGGCGATCCCGAGCTCGGCGTAGACGCGGTCGAACTCGTTGGGGATCGCCGAGACCGCGACCTTCTGGTTGGCGAGGTCGAGCTCGGCGAAGATCTTGCGGCGCTGCTCGGGGTCCTGGGTGGCCCGCAGCTCGCGGTACAGCTCCCCGATGCGGGCCAGGTGCGGCGCCTCGGCGGCGTGATCGAGCGTGCCGAGCTCGTCGGTGCCCTTGAACAGCATGTGCTCGAGGTAGTGCGCCAGCCCGGTCGAGGCCGCGGGGTCATGGCGGCTGCCCGCGCGCACGGCGATCCACGCGTCGAAGCGCGGCTTCTGCCGATCGGTGCTGATGTACACGGTGAGCCCGTTCGAGAGCCGGTGCACCGAGACCGCCAGCGGATCGTCGGGCAACGCCGCGTGCGTCGGCGGCAGATCGGAGGCGGCGAGGACGGCGTCGCGGTCGCCCGCAGGGGCCGTCCCGCTCGCGGCGGCGGGCGGCGTCGAGGGGGCGTTCGCGGCGGTCTTGCACGCGACCGCGCTGAGGACGAAGGCGCCGAACAGGCGCGAGACAGACGTGGACATCGAGGCGATCCGGGGGAGGTCGGATTTTACGCCGCAGCCATCGCTGTCATTTCCGCTTCGTCGCGCACGAACAGGGTTCGACCCCGCGCACCGGCGAGACGTCGATCACGCCTGCGACCGCGCAGGCACCCACGCATCCGGGAGCCCCGGTCAGTTCGGCATCTGTCCCGAAGTACCGATCGGCCCCGAGGGCGGCCGAGCGCCGCGGCGACGCACCACCGGGCCGGCGTGGTGATGCACCATCTTCCACTCGCCGTCCTCGCGCACGAAGATGTTGGTGGCCACGAGCTCGGTGTCGCCGATCGTCTGGGCACAGATGACGTAGCCCATGTCCTCGCCGGGGAACGCCTCGGCCGCCCCGTACTCGATCTCTCGCGGCGCCGAACCGGCGAGGATCGCCTGCCAGCTCTCCATGATCTCCTCGCGCTCGACCAGCGGGGTCCACCCCGGATGCACGCAGGTCACCGGCACCACGCGGGCCCACACGTCGTCCATCGCGCCCAGATCGGCGCGAGAGAAGGCCTCGTAGAAGCGGCGATTGGCCGCCAGCAGCGCGTCGCTCATCCTCGGCAGATATAGCAGCCGCGGCCGCCGACGGCTCGAGCGGAACGTCGCTCGTCCTGAACCGGATCGCGGGAGCGGTCAGCCGTGCGTCCCGGCGATCTCCGTGCTGCGGGTCAGGCGCGCCCGCGCCTCGAGCACGCGCGCCGCCGCGCCCTCCGCGGTGAGGCCGAGCGCCGTGAGGTGCCCCATCTTCCGCCCGGCACGCGCCTCCGTCTTGCCGTAGAGGTGCAGCTTCACGTCGGGCAGCGCCAGCGCGGCCGCCCAGTCGGGCGCGCCGCCCTGCCACACGTCGCCGAGCAGGTTGGCCATCGCCGCCGGCCGCAGCAGCTCGGTCGAGCCCAGCGGCAGGCCGCACACCGCCCGCAGCTGCTGCTCGAACTGACAGGTGACGCACGCGTCGATCGTCAAGTGACCGGAGTTGTGCGGCCGCGGAGCCAGCTCGTTGATGAGGAGCCGACCGCCGGGCAGGCAGAAGAACTCGACGCACAGCACCCCGACGACGTCGAGCGCCAGCAGCAGCCGGCGCGCGATCGCCTGCGCCTCGGCCGCGACCTCGGCGGGGACCCGAGCTGGCGCGAGGGACAGGTCGAGGATCCCCCGCACGTGCTGGTTCTCGACCGGCGCGTACACGGCGATCTCCCCGTCGAGCCCGCGCACCGCGACCACCGAGAGCTCGCAGGCGTAGTCCACCCACGCCTCGACGATCGCCTCGTCGGCCGCCAGCGACGCCCACGCCGCCGCCGCCTGCTCCGGCCCGGCGAGCCTGACCTGGCCCTTGCCGTCGTAGCCCCACCCCGCCGTCTTCAGCAGCGCCGGCCGCCCGACCACCTCCATCGCCGCCGCCACCTCCGCGGCCGAGCGCGCGGCGCAGAACGGGGTGACCGGAAAGCCATGTTCTTGGAGATATGTCTTTTCGCGCAGGCGGTGCTGCGTCGTGTGCAGCACCGCGCCGGCCGGGCGCACCGGCGCGGCCGCGGCCGCGGCCTCGACCGTGGCCGCCGGCACGTTCTCGAACTCGAAGGTGACGACGTCGACCGCGGCCGCGAACCCGCGCACCGCCGTCAGGTCGTCGTAGGGCCCGCGCAGCTCGAGGTCGGCGACCTGTCCGGTCGGCGTGTCGGCGTCGGGCGAGTAGGTGTGCACGCGGTAGCCGAGGCGGCGCGCGGCGATGGCGAACATGCGGCCGAGCTGGCCGCTGCCGAGCACGCCGATGGTCGCGCCCGGCAGGATCGGCGCCTTGGATTCACGCATCGGGCAGCACCTCTCCGCGCACGTCTTCGGCGCGCTTGTCCCGGAACTCGCGCAGCGCCCGGGCCAGCGCCGGCCGGGCCAGCGCCAGCACGCGGATCGCCTGCAGCGCCGCGTTGTAGGCGCCTGCGGGGCCGATCGCCAGCGTGCCCACCGGCACGCCGCGCGGCATCTGGACGATCGACAGCAGCGAGTCGAGCCCGCCGAGCGCCGAGGTCTGGACCGGCACGCCGAACACCGGCAGGCGCGTCTCCGCGGCCACCATCCCGGGCAGGTGGGCCGCCCCGCCCGCGCCGGCGACGATCACCTCGATCCCGCGCGTCTCGGCCGTGCGCGCGTACTCGGCCAGCCACTCGGGCGTGCGGTGGGCCGAGACCACGCGACACTCGTGCGGCACGCCGAACTGGCGCAGCACCGCGGCCGCCTCGCGCATCGTCTCCCAGTCGGAGCGGCTGCCCATAATGACACCGACCAGCGGGTTCGTGCCGGCTGGCGGGCTCGCTTGCTCGCCGGTCGTGTCCGTGCCGTCCGGGCCTGCGCTCATGCGCGGATTATCCAGATCTGGTCCGCGGCGACAACAAAAAGTCGTGTTAACCTCATGGATGCCGCGAATTCCCGCAGTCTTCGTCGGTTGCCTGGCGTTCCTGCTGGCCAGCGAGGCCGGCGCGGAGCTCGAGCCCAGGCGCCGGGGCCTGCAGGTCGATGTCGCGGGCGGCCTGTCCTTTTGTCTGCCGGGCGGCGCGGCGCGGTGCAAGCGCGTCGAGGGGGTGACCGCGCCGCACGCCGGCGGCGTCGTGACGATCGGCTACCGCCCGCGCTCGTGGCTGCTCGCCGGTCTGTCGTACGAGTTCGGGCTGCTGCGGCCGACGCACACCGACATCCTCGGCGGCCGCCCGCTCTACGGCCTCGCTCGCCATCAGGCGATCTTCGGGGTCGTGCGCACCGGCGTCGACGTCGGCCGCATCGATCTCGGGCTCGAGTTCGGCCTCGGCTACTCGCAGCAGGTCGCCTCGTACGTGCACGACGAATTCCGCGGCCAGCGCTTCGGCACGCGCGGGTTCGCGGCCCGGGTCACGCCGCTCGTCGCCGTCTACCTCACGCGCCGGATCTACCTCGGCCTGCGCTGGGACGTGACCTTCAACGTCCACCGCGGCCCGGCGTGCAGTCCGGGCCGCTGCACCGCTCCGGTCGAGGCGCCTTTCTTCGGCCACCATTCCCTCCTCGGCGTGATGTTCGGCGTCACGATCTGAACCTCGGCGCGGCGCGAATTCGGCCCGCACGACCACCCTCGTTCGTTCGTCGCCTTGCGCAGGCGGCGACTGTTTCTCAAAACACCCCCATGACTCCCGCCCGCCTCGCCCTCTGCGCCCTCGCCGCCACCCTCACCCTCAGCGTGGCCACCGCCGCCCGGGCGGCGGACGTCAAGCGACGCGGCGGTCAAGCCGAGATGATGCTCGGCGGTTCGCTGTGCATCCCGAGCCGGGCCGGCTGCAAGTCGACCGACGAGCTCGTGGGCCGGACCATGCCCTCGTTCGGCATGGGCTTCACCCTCGGCTTTCGCCCGATCCGCGCCCTCATGATCGGCGCCGCCTACAACGTCGGCTTCTTCAACGCCGACTACCAGACGGCCAACAGCGACGCCTACCGGGCCTCGTACCAGAACAGCTTCTTCGCGGTCATCCGCGGGATCCTGCCGCTCTGGCGCATCGACCTCGGCCTCGAGATCGGGCCCGGCTTCTCGCGCCAGGTGTTCAACGCCCGCGGCGGCGTCCTCGGCTACGACCGCCAGTACTCGCAGGGCTTCGCCCTCAAGACCGCGCCGTCGATCGACTTCTTCGTCACCCGTCGCGTCTTCCTCGGCGCCAAGGTCGACTTCATCTGGAACTTCCACCGCGAGGTCTGCACCGCGGAGGGCGGCAGCAAGCTCTGCCTGAAGAAGGACGACAACGATCAGGCCAGCGTCCACCAGATGATCGTCGGCTTCCACCTGGGCACGACCTTCTGAGCCCGGTCGCCGACGACGGCTGGATGCAGGTCGAGCGCCCCGACGAGCTCGCGGATCCCGGCTCGTCCGCTCGCGCGTGTTGCGGGCCTGCTTCGCGGCCACCTGGCCCTGCGTCCCCGCGGCGGGTCGTGCGCGCTGGTACAGTGCGCTCGCCATGTGGACCCCGCCCGACAAGATCCGCCACGCGATCCCGCCCGCGCGCTGGCCGAGCGCCGAGGAGGCGGCCGCGAGCCGCTGGTTCTCGCCGATCGACGTCGGCCCGACTCGCCTGCACGCGCGCACCTGGGTGCCCGCCATGGTCCCGTGGCGGGCCTCCGACGACGGCCTCGTCACGCCCGACGTGATCGCCTGGTACGAGCGCTTCGCCGCCGGTGAGCCGGGCGCGCTGGTGGTCGAGGCCACGGGGATCCGCGACGTCCCGAGCGGCCCGCTCCTGCGGATCGGCGACGACCGCTTCGTCCCCGGCCTCGCCGAGCTGGCGGCCGCCGTGCGCGCGGCCAGCGGCGGCCGCACGCGCCTGTTCGTCCAGCTGATCGACTTCCTCGCCGTCAAGCGCCGCCCCCCGCCCGACAAGTTCTTCGCCCGCTTCTTGCGCGTCGACGCCGGCCACCGCCGCCGCCTCGCCGACGCGCTGCACGACGAGCGCTGGCTGAGCGCGCCCGAGCCCGCGCTGCGCGACCGGCTCCTGTCCGCCGAGCCAGGTCTTTTGGAGCAGGTCCTCACGGACAGGGAGCGGCGCGAGCTCGACTACGGCTACCGCGAGCTCGTCACCGACGTCGACCTGCCGCACGTGCGCGACCTGCCGCGCGTCCTGCCGGAGCTGTTCGCCGCCGCCGCCGCGCGCGCCGAGGCGGCCGGGTTCGACGGCGTCGAGCTGCACTACGCCCACGCCTACACCATGGCCAGCTTCCTCTCGCGCACCAACACGCGCGCCGACGGCTACGGCGGCAGCCTCGAGGGCCGGGCCCGCCTGCCGCTCGAGGTGCTCGCGGCCGTGCGCGCGCGCCTCGGCGCCGGCACCGTCGTCGGCTGCCGCATGCTCGGCGACGAGGTCATCGCCGGCGGCAGCGACCTCGCCGACGCCGTGCAGTTCGCCCGCGCCTTCGCGGCCGCCGGCATCGACTTCGTCAGCGTCTCGAAGGGCGGCAAGTTCGACGACGCTCACCAGCCGAAGGTCGGCGAGGCCGTCTACCCGTACACCGGCCCGAGCGGCTACGAGTGCATGCCCACCGTCCACAGCGACGCGCGCGGCCCGTTCGGCCGCAACGTCGCGCTGGCGGCCGCGATCCGGGCCGGCATCCGCGACGACGGCCGCGCCACGCCGGTGGTCGCCGCCGGCGGGATCCACAGCTTCGACCAGGCCGAGGCGATCCTGGCCGCCGGCCACGCCGACATCGTCGCCGCCGCCCGCCAGAGCCTGGCCGACCCCGACTGGTTCGCCAAGATCCGCCTCGGCCGCGGCGACGAGGTCCGCCGCTGCAAGTTCACCAACTACTGCGAGGCGCTCGACACCCAGCACAAGCAGGTCACCTGCCAGCTGTGGGACCGCGTCGAGCTCGACGAGCCCGGCATCGCCCGCTCGCACGACGGCCGGCGCCGCCTAGTCGCGCCGCGCTGGCGCCGCTGACCTGGCCGCTAGAGCATGCCCATCGGGACATGGCTCATGGAGCATGTCTGATTCGACATGTCCCCACAGCCATCTCGATCGCGTGGCGTACGCGCCCCGGCCCCGTCGACCGGCCTCACCTCGAGCGCCGGCACGACGCCGTGGTCGTTCACAGCACGGCCCGCCACGGCGGGCGCTGCCGCGACCGCGCTCGGCCGTTCAGCCGCGCCGGGCCAGCCGCGTCTCGTACGGGCCCGGGCCGAAGGTGAACAGCGCCAGCGTCAGCTGGCAGCCGTCGGCGCTGACCGCCACCGGGCAAGTGACGAAGCCCGGCTCGCGCAGCTGCTCGCTGCGGGTCAGGCCGGTCCAGGAGCCGGCGCCGACGCTGTCGCGCTCGCCGAACCACACGCCCGCGCGGCCGTCGTTCGGATCGCCGAGGCCCCCGCCGGGGCTGTCGAAGCCGCCGAAGAACAGCCGCAGCCCGTCCGGCGCCAGGGCCGGACAGGCGGCGATGCCGAAGCCCGGATCGATCGGCGTCACCTTCACCGGCGCGACGTCGGGGAACGCCGCGTGCACCTCGGGATCGCGGGACACCTGGTAGAAGTTGTAGCCGACGTTGAACTGGCCGAACCCCGGGCCGTCGTCGCGCTGGAACAGCAGCGTCGCGCCGTCGGCCGTCGGGTTCGGGTGAGTCTCCTGCGCCCCGCCGAACGCCTGCACGCCGCCGGCCACCGTCGGCACGCCCCACACGTCGCCGTCGCGCGGCATCACGTAGATGTCGCCGAGCCCGGCGAAGAACAGCTCCTGCGTGCCGGCCACGAACGCCGGGTAGTCGGCCGCGAAGTCGCTCGCCGGCCAGGTCGAGGTCCCGGGCGGGAACGGCAGCGTCACGTCGTCGCGCGCCGCCCGGATCACGTGCCACTCGTTGTCGAGCAGCGCCCGCCAGTGCAGCACCTTCGCGTCCGGCGACAGCATCGGCGAGGCGCCCGGCGGATCGAGCGGCAGCGCCTCCACCGTCCATGCGTCGAGGCCGAGGTCCCAGCAATTCGCCGGCTCGCCGGCGGTGCCGTCGGTTGTCCCCGAGGACATGTCCGGAGGAACACCCGTCGTCGAGACCGGCAGCGACGTCGCCGTCGAGGTGTCGGCCTCGGTCGTCGCGCCGCCCGTCGTCGGCGAGGTCGTCGTCGTCGTCGCCGGGACCGCGGTCGTGGTCGCGCCCGTGCTCGCGCCCGTCCCCCCGCTGTCGCCCTCCGCCCCATCGAAGCCGGGATTGGGCTTCAGGCAACCCGCGGCCAGCGCCGCCGCCGTGCACCACACGCGTCGCATGTCCGCCGGGCATAGCGGATCGCCGCCGCTGCGTCCAAAGCCCGGCGGCCGCCCGCGCGCGAACGGCGTTCGACGGGCAGCTCAGGGCGCGACGATCTCGACCTCGAGGAACGCCGGGACGACGTCCGCCTGCAGATGCACGCGCGCCGACAGCCCCGTCGCGTCGAGCCCCGTGGCCGCGAAGTCGAACACGTGGCCGGCCCCGGACACGTACGGCACCTCGTAGGTGTCGCCGACCGGCTGACCGTTGGCGACGAACGACAGCGTCAGCGGCACGCGCACGTGGACCGGGTCGGCGGCCGCGACCTCGGGATCGAGCAGGCGGAAGCCCGCGATCGGCCACGTCTCCACCAGGTCGTAGGCCGGCGGCGGGCGGACCACGTCGAGCGTCAGCTCGCCGCCGTCGAGCACGGCCGTCAGCTCGTGCTCGGCCGCGAACCCGACCTCGAACGCCTCGGTCGCGAGCGCGTACGCCTCGGTCGCGGCGCCGTCGTGGGCGCTGCCGGTGATCCGCAGGCGATATGTCCCTGCGGGCATGTCCGCCGGGACCTGCCAGTCGACGTACCACTTCTGCTGGCGCTCGGCCAGCAGCTTGCCGTTGGGCTCCGGCACCGGCGCGTAGTGGGTGAGCATGTGGTAGCGGCTGTTGTCGAGCACGGCCCCGGCCCAGCCGCTCGGCGACGGCACGTCGACGAAGCCGCCGCCGTCGTCGACCTGCACGACGACGCGCGGCTCGCCGAGCGACGGGTCGCCGCCGTCCCAGGCCACGCGCAGCGTCTCGCCGCGGCCGATCGCCGGCGGCGGCTGGCTCGTCACCCCCGGCGCGTCGACGCTCTTCTCGAGCGCGCGCGGCTCCCACGACTTGCCGACCGACAGCGCCGGCGAGTCCTCCGACCACACCGGCGAGCCGTCGCCCGCGATCAGCGACTCGATCACCGCCAGCTGCCCGTCGACCAGGTACTTGGCGAGCAGCGGCCCCCACAGGCTCATCTCCGACTCGTAGCCGCCCTGCAGCCAGTCGTCGGGCTGCGTCAGGTACAGCAGGTGATCCTGCGAGTAGCCGAACACCATGCCGTCGACCGCGCGCTCCTCGTAGCCGGCCCGCGCGTATTGAATGACCGAGGCGGTCGGCTCCCCGGGCAGGGTCAGCATGTAGAAGTCGTCGAGGCGGGCCACGGTCAAGTAGGTCTGGTGGACCTCGCCGTTCGGGAGCGACTCGCCGAGCGACTCGAGCAGCGTCCCCAGCGGCATGCAGTTCTTCGGCTTGCCCTCCATGCTGGTGGCGGGGTTGTTGTCGTCGACGTCGGCCGCGTCGCCCTTGCACTGCCAGCCGCCCCACAGGTACGGCCCGCCCTGCGAGTTCTGGAACTCGGGGTAGTCGTCGTAGCCGATCCCGCTGTACGTCAGGTCGATGCGGCGCGAGCGGACCCCGAGCGTCGCCTCGTCGCGCCACTCGATCGCGTCGTAGAGGTCGATGATCTTCGGCGCCGCCGCGTGGCCGATCCGCTCGATGCGGGCCGGCTCCGGGTGGCCCTGGCCGTCGCCCGCCGGCGACGCGTCGCCGCCGCCCGACTGCGCGAACATGCCGAAGATCGGCTGGCCCTTGGCGGCGAAGAACGCCTCCTCGAACTTCATCTCGAGCCCGCCCGCCGCGTCCTCGGTGAACAGCTCGTTCGGCGAGTCGAACACCGTGCCGTGCATGCCGAAGTTGATCACCGTCGCCATCGGCGTGCCGTCGGGGCGGCGCACCGCCAGCAGCGTCAGGCGGCCGTCCTTGCCGTAGGTCGGGTCGTTCTCGCCGCGGCGGTCGCGGTACACCTCGTCGCCGGCGTCCCAGTCGTCCTGCCAGGCCACGCCCCACTGCGCCGGCCCGAGGTCGGCGACAGCCGCCGCGATCACGCTCGCCATCGCCGTCGTCATGCGGTCGATGAGCTCCTCGTCGGGCGAGTCGCAGCCGACGAACCCGAGCGGACCCGGCAGCCGCCAGTAGCGCGCGAGGTTGTGGTGCGAGTGCGTCGCCGCGGTGATGAGCCGCCCGGTGATGTCGATCCCGTGCTCGGACTTGAGCTTCTCGATCGTCCCCTCGGTGAGCGAGTGCTCCGAGCTCATCGTCGGCATCTTCATCACCACGAGGCGCTCGCCGCCGACCTCGATGACCATCGCCTTGATCGTGCCCATCCCGTAGAAGCCGGAGGCGCCGTTCAGGAATTGATTCCACGGCGTATCGTTGGTGACGGTGCGCCCGCCGTACCCGGCCATCGACGCGCCCACCGGGCCCGTCAGGTAGCCGACCGCCACGCCGGCCTGGATCGGCCCCTGCGGCAGCGGATCGATCTCTTCCGTGGTGTTCGCGGTGGTCCCGCCCGACGAGGTCGTCGTCGGCGTGACCTCCGTGGTCGGCGCCTCCGTGGTCGACGCCGTGCCGGTGTTCGGGTCCGACGTCGTCGACGCGTCCGAGGCCGAAGTCTCGGCGGTCGGGTCCGGACATCCCACCAGCGCGAGGGCCGCGAGCGCCCGCACCCACGAAAGCTGCTGCTTCATCATCATCGCCGACTATACCGCCGCGTATTCGCCCCGGATCCGCGCCCACGGAGCGGACGTGCAGGCGACCTCACGGGCCTACCGCACGACCTGCCGGTCGCCGCCGGTTCGCCGAAGCGGGCCGCGCCTGCCTTTGCTAGCCTCGCAACTCGCCCCGGCTCCGGCCCCGGATCCGGCCGCGCTCCCTGTCCCTGGCTTCCCTTCCTCGCATCCTCGCGCCCTCGTGGTGACCCCCCTCGCCACCGCCCTGCTCGCCCTCACGTGCCTCGCGGCGCGCAGCTCGGCCTCGACGTCGGCGCAGGAACCTGTCCCGAAGGACAGCGAGTCCGAGCCCTCGACCGGCACGCTCCGCGAGGACGCCGCGGCCGGCGGCGCGCCCGAGCCGACGACGGTGCCGAAGGCCGCGTTGCCGGCCGCCGCCGTGCCCGAGGGTTCGGTGCCCGCCGGCGCGATCAACCCGGCCGGACCGGCCCCGACGCTGCCCCCGCGCGAGCGCGTGCGCTGGGGCTGGCTGACCCACCCGCTGTCGCCGACGCCGAGTCAGTACCAGGTCCGCAAGGGTCAGAGTCCGCACCGCGTGCTGCCGCTGCCGAGCGTGCGCGCCCAGCCGGGCGTCGGCCTGATGCTCGGGGCCAACATCTCGTACGCCTACCGCCGCAAGGAGGGCGACCCCAACCGGATCTACATGATCTTCGAGTCGCGGGTGTCGCTGAAGAAGGTCCAGGACCACAGCTTCTTCATCCGCCTGCGCGACCTCCTGCGCCGCGAGGAGGTGTTCGAGTTCGGCGTGCTCGGCTACGTCGACCCCGTGTTCCCGTACTTCGGGATCGGCAACAACAACAACCTCGAGGGCATCGACCTCCAGGCCCGCTACTACCAGACGCACCTCAACACCGTCGGCGGCGCGCTGACCTACCAGCACCCGCTGTGGCGCCTGCCCGCCCTCGGCGACAAGCCGCCGGGGCTGCTCCGCTCGTACGTCGGGCTCGCCTACTACGTCGACAGGGTCAAGCCGTACGACAACTCGCTGCTGCTGGCCGAGCACCCCGCCGCCGACCTCGACGCCCGCCGCGGCCTGATCCGCCTCGGCCTCACCTGGGACCGCCGCGACAACGAGTGGAGCCCCGGCAAGGGCAGCCTGTTCGACGTCATCGTCGACAACGCCGGCCCGTGGACCGGCTCGACCGACGCGTGGGGCCGCTTCTCCGCCAACTTCCGCACCTACTGGACCCTCGGCGTCGACAAGCTGGTGCTGGCCCACCGCCTCAGCTTCGACGCGCTGTGGGGCGACGCCCCGCTGGTCCCGCTCGGCGAATTCGGCGGCCTCCTCCCCACCGACGGCCTCGGCGGCGCCGCGGCCGGGCGCGGCTGGATGCGCCGGCGCTACATCGGCCGCCTCAAGGCCTTCGGCAGCCTCGAGCTGCGCTTCGAGCCGCTCGAGCTCAAGGTCCGCCGCCACACCCTCGGCATCGGCCTCAAGGGCTTCGTCGACCTCGGCGTGGTCGCCGACCGCATGCAGGACCTGCCCAAGCACTGGCACGTGTCCGGCGGGACAGGCCTGCAGGTGATCTGGGACCGCTTCGCCGTGCTCCGCCTCGACGCCGGCTTCTCGCGCGAGAGCTTCGGCATCTACTTCATCAACGAGCACGCGTTCTGACGCAGCTCTTCGGACATGTCTGTTTCGACATGCCCATACCGGCATGTCTCGACGAGCATGTCCCGACGTTCATGGCTCGCGTGGAAGGCCGGCGCCCCGTCACTCGGCCGCCGGTCGCGCGAGCCACAGGCCCGAGCGCTCGCCGTCGACGACCGTGTACGCCACCGCGTCCGCCGGGGCCACGCCCTCCTCGGTCACGAGCTCGCGCGCGCGCGCCTCGATCCTGCGCTCGACCAGCGTCCCGCGCTCGACCAGCACGAGCTCGCCGATGCCCTCCCCGTCTCGATCGAGCGCGGTCGCGATCCTGCCGTCGGCGAGCTCCTTGAACAGAGACGCCCGCTCGGCCAGCTGCTCGGGCGGCCGGCCGTCGTAGAAGTGGCGCCACAACTCGCCGCCGTGGTCGTCCTGGATCAGGTCGAGGTGATCGTTGGCGGGGTACGCCGGACCGTGGTGGTCCACCAGATGGGTCTCCTCGCCGCGGGCGAGGTCGACCAGCATCCAGGCGTCGGGGACGCGCACGCCGCTGCGATCGAAGAAGCCGAGCCAGCGACCGTCAGGGAGCTCGCGCAGCAGATGCAGATCGGGCCGCTTCTCGTACAGCGCGAGCGAGGGCAGCAGCAGCAGATCGCCGTCCCGCGCGTGGATGAAGCGCTCCCCGATCACCTGGTCGCCGTAGGACAGATCGCCGCGACCGATCACGCGCTCCTCGCCGGTCTCGCGGTCGCGCAGGATCAGGTCGACGTCGTCGCCATTCGGCCAGCCGCCGCAGTCGTGCCACACCAGCCAGCGGCCGTCCCGGCTCACGTCGAGCCCGCACGCCCAGCTCTGCTCGACCGTCTGCGACCGATCGGCCAGCGAGATGCGGACCAGCTCGTACTCGTGGTTCACGGCGAACAACGCGTCGTCGCTCGCCTCGGCCACCGGCGGCCCGTCGTACGCGTACGGGATCGTGTCGGCCAGCGTGATCGGCTCGATCTCCCCCGTCGGCGACCCCGGCGGGAACGGGAACAGCTCCGCCCTGCCGCTCCCCATGGGCGAGCCCTGCGGCGAGATCGGCGTGCTCACCTCCACCGTCACCAGCCCGTGCTCGGTCCACGTCGCCCGACAACCCCCGGGGACGACGAGGCGCGGCTCCACGCCGCCGCTCGCGTCGACCACCATGAGGTCCTGATAGCGACAGCCGAGCACGACGTCGGGCCAGCGTTCGTGGCTGAACACGCGGTGGAGGTCGCGCGCGACCAACACCGGGTCCTCTCCGCACAGCCCCGTGGCGTGGACCCGCGTCGGCTGGTCCTGCCCGTCCACGATGTAGAACAGGCGCGCGCCCAGACGGGTGACGGACGCCAGGTGCTCGTCCGCGGCGTGGGCGAACAGCCGGTGCGGCCCCTCGGTCCCGCACACCAGCGCCAGCGGGACCTCGCTGCGCGCGACCTCGTCGTTGCACGCGGCGAGGAGCAGCAGCGACCAGGCGAGCCCACGAGCCGGCATCCCATCAAGGTACAGCGGACCGCCGGCCCCGTAAAGCCGGCCCCGACGCCTTCCAGCCGCTCGACGCTCCCGGCCCAGGGCCACGAGCGCTCATTTCTCCATTCATGTCTGAATGGACATATCCATAAACACATGTCTATTCCGACATGTTCTTCATGACATGCCCGGAAATTCCTGTCGTACACCCCGACCTGCGAGCCCTCCCGCGAACACGCAGCACGCCCCGCGGCGACCCAACGCAAAAGGGGCGCGCCGCGGCGCGCCCCTCTCATGGCCTCACGGACAGCTGCGGCTCAGTCGCCGTCGCCGCCCTCAGGCTCGGCCTTGGCCTCGGCGGCAGGGCCGGCGGTCTTGGCCTTGAGGTCGACGGGCGGGTGGCCGGCGGGCATCTCGGCGGGGTTGACCACGGGCGGACGCTTGGGGCCGCGCGGGTCGGGGCCGAGCAGCTCCTCCATGGTGTTCTTGACCGTGTACTTGGCCAGCAGCGCGTCCTTCAGCTCGCGGCGGCCCTGGTGGAGCTTGCGCTGGCTGAGGCGCTCCTTGATCTGGTCGGCGAGCGCCTCCTTGGGCAGGTCGCCGGGCGGGTACTTGGCCAGGATCTTGATGATGTGGATGCCGAACTTGGTCTCGACGGGCTTCGAGATCTCGCCGGGCTTGAGCTTGAACGCGGCGACGCTGAACTCCTCGACCATGCGGTCCTTGGTGAAGATGCCGAGGTCGCCGCCCTTGTCGGCGCTCGGGCCCACGGAGTTCTCCTTGGCCAGCTGGGCGAAGTCGGCGCCCGGCGCGGTGGCCTTCTTGTACAGCTCGTCGGCCTTGGCCACGGCCTCCTTGCGCCACTTGTCCTTGTCCTCCTGCGACGGCTCGGGCGGCTTCTCGCCCGTCGGCGTCGGCTGATCCTGCGGGCCGATCGGGATCAGGATGTGCGAGGCGTGGATCCGCTCGCCCTCCGACTTGTAGTTCGGCTTGATCTTCTCGTACTCCTCGTCGACCTCGGCGTCGGTGACGGCCAGCTTGCCGTCCTTCTCGAGGAACTGCTGCTCGAGGATCTCCGCGATGTACATGTCGCGCAGGCTCTGCTCGGTCTCGCCGCGGCGCTGCAGGTGCTTGTCCCAGTCCTTGATGCCCTGCTTCTGCTGCGTCTCGCGCTCGGCGAGCTTGGCGGCGTCGACCTCGATCCCGCGGGCCTTCGCCTCCTGGCGCAGGATCTCGTTGTACACGAGGCGCTCGGTGATCGACTTGCGATAGCGCCGGTCGGCCGAGGGCGGGATCTCGCGGCCGCGGTCGGTGTACTTCTTCACCTTGAGGTCGTAGATGTCCTTGAACTGGGCCAGCGGGATCGCGACCTCGTTGACGGTGGCGATCGGGTCGGGAAGCGCCGGCAGGCCCTCGCCCGCGGCCGCCTTGGCAGGCTGCTCCGGGGTGGCCTTCTCGTCGGTCTTCTGCGGCGTGGGCGTGCTCGGCGAGCAGCCGACCGCGAGGGCGAGACAAAGTCCGAGGGACACGCGAGGGACGAAGCGAAGCATTCTGTTCTCCTGGCCGACGCGGAGCGGGCCTTTCCCGTACGGGCCGGTCGTCGCAGAGCGCGGCGACCGCAGGGCGTCGGCGGCGCGAGATTGTAAGCCGGAGCGAGCGTCCGATCCAAGCGGCGACATCTGCGGCATGCCCGGGCGCCTCCCCCGGTCCGCCCCGGACCCCGCGTGAGCCTCCCCGCGGGCCGCTGCGGCGATTTTCGCGTAGCATGCCGCGCCCATGACCCGCCTGGTCCAGATCCGCGGCACGAAACCGGCGCCGGCCCCGCCCGCGAACGCGCCGGAGCTGCCCCCCGCGGCCGGACCGCGCGTCTACGTCGAGACTCTCGGCTGTCAGATGAACGAGGCCGACTCGGCGCTGATCGTCGGCCAGCTGGCGGCCCGCGGCTACGTGCGCGTGCCCGATCCGGCGGCCGCCGACGTGATCCTGCTCAACACCTGCGCCGTGCGCGAGAAGGCCGAGGAGCGGGTCTACGGGCGCACCAGCCAGCTGCTGCGGCACAAGAAGGACAACCCCGCTCTGGTGTTCGGCATCACCGGATGCATGGCCGAGCACCTGCGCGACAAGGTCCAGAAGCAGGCCCCGCACATCGGCCTCGTCGCCGGCCCCGACAGCTACCGCCGGATCGGCGTCCTGGTCGACCGCGCGCGCGCCGGCGAGCGGGTCGTCGACGTCACGCTCGACCGCGACGAGACCTACGAGGGCCTCGACGGCGTGCCTGACGACGACGGCGTCAGCGGCCAGGTCACGATCCAGCGCGGCTGCGACAAGTTCTGCACGTTCTGCGTGGTCCCGTACACCCGCGGCCGCGAGCGCGGCGTGGCCCCGCGCGAGGTCCTGCGCCAGGCCCGGCACCTGGCCGAGCGCGGCTACAAAGAGATCGTCCTGCTCGGCCAGACGGTCAACTCGTACGTGTGGGACGACGCGAGCTTCGCCGATCTGCTGCGCGCCCTGGCCGCGATCGACGGCATCGAGCGGATCCGCTTCACCAGCCCCTACCCCGTCGACTTCACCGCGCAGCTGATCGCCACGATGGCCGAGCTCGACAAGGTCTGCCCGTACATCCACCTGCCGGCGCAGTCGGGCTCCGATCGCATGCTCACCGCCATGAAGCGCGGCTACTCGCGCGCCGAGTTCGTCGACCTGGTCGCCCGCCTGCGCGCCGCGATCCCCGACCTCGCGCTGTCGACCGACCTCATGGTCGGCTTCTGCGGCGAGACCGAGGACGACCACGCCGAGACGCTGTCGCTCATGCGCGAGGTCCGGTTCGACTCCGCGTTCATGTTCCGCTACAGCGACCGCGGGATCACCTACGCCGCCCGCAAGCTGCAGGACGACGTGCCCGACGAGGTCAAGGGCCGCCGCCTGCAAGAAGTCATCGAGCTGCAGGAGCAGCACACCCGCGCGTCGCACCAGGCCCGCGTCGGCAAGCGCGAGCGCGTGCTCATCAGCGGCCTGTCGCACCGCGGCGACCGCCTGCTCGGGCGCACGCCGCGGTTCCAGAGCGTGCTGCTGCCTCTCGGGACAGGTACTCCGGGACAGACAGTCGAGGTCGACATCGCCGCGACCACCGGCCACTCGCTGATCGCGGGCTGACTCGGTCGCGCTCGGGGGCGCGGGGCTGCGGAGATCGTCGTGACGGCGGGCACGAGGCGGCGAATCGGGCCCCTCGCTCGGCGGGCCCCTACCGGTTCACGTGCTCGGCGCTGTCTCTTCGGACAGGATGACCATGAGGACAGGTTCACCGCGAGCACGGCCGGCTGTGCGCCCGCGCGCGCTGAACCGCGTCTCCGTCCCACCGGCGTCCCAATTCGCCGCCTCGTGCCCGCCTGCGGAGAGCTTCGCGGCCCCGCTCGTCGCCGGGCGATGGGTCGGCGTCCGGAAACACTCGGACCGGGCTCCGATCCGGAGCGGGCGAGCGTCGGTCCGACAGCGCGCGCGTCACTCGAGCACGACGAGCTCGTGGACGTGGAACTCGCCCCAGCTCATGCCGAGGTGGCCGAAGCCGGGCAGGCTCCGCGTCGAGGCCTGCGCGCGCGGGAACAGCCACAGGCCGGTGGCGCGGACGCGGTGCTTCCCCCACGGGAGCCGGCCCTCGTGGTGCCTCGACACGACGAAGGCCGGACCGATGAACGAGCTCTCCAACATGTGCGACCACACGGCGGTCACGCGGATCGTCTTGCCATGCCACTCGGTCGGCCGCTCGCGGAGCATCTCCTCCGTGACGTCGACGGCGAGCGCGGGATCGAAGACGTAGGCGTCGGCGAGACGCCGCGCCGCGCTCACCAGCTCCCGGTCCGGGTCGGGCCGAGCCGGCGCGGGCGGAACCTTCGGGAGACTCGCGTTGTACGCCCGTTGGTGGCGGAGCGCCGCGCGGAGCCCGAGCCAGAACGCCGGCACGACGACGGCCAGCACGACGAGGAGGACGAGGAGGCCGGTCGGCACGGTGTGCCGTGCACGGCAGCACATCCCCGCGGCGCAGGCAACGGGCGCGGATGATCCGACGGCATGGAGCGAGCCGAGCGCCTTCCCGCGCGCCGCCGAAACACCTGCTCGGAAGGACATGCCTCTTTCGACATGTGCTTTCGTACACCCACGAAACGCACCGAGGGCCCGCGCCGGACGGCAGCGGGCCCTCGTGGCCGGTCGCGCGGGGGCGGCTCAGAAGTTGAAGCCGACGCCGAAGCCCTGCATGCCGCGGCTGAGGATCGGGCCGCCGCGCACGTTCTGGATCCGCGACACCGACTTGAGGCTCTTCTCGGTCTTGATGAAGTCCTTCGCGTCGGTGCGGTCCTGGTAGATGATGACGGCGAGCACGCCGGCCAGGAGGACGGTGGTGAGCAGGGCGACGTCGCCGCCGATCAGGCGGTTGCGCATGGTGTTGCCCTTGTCGGCCACGTCGGCGGCCATCGCCGTGTAGGCGTCGGACTCCAGCGGCTTGGTCTTGTCGAGGCCGGAGTTGTTGAGGTCGTTCAGCGCCGACTTGTAGGGGCCGCGGGCCGCGAGGCCGAGCGAGTAGAAGATGCCGGTGGTGAGCAGCGCGCCGGCGGTGAGGCCGAGGGCCACCCACGCGCGGGTCTGCCAGTAGCCGAACACGGGCCCGCGCTTGCACGCCGGGCGCAGGTCCTTGGGGTCGTCCTTGTTGACGCGCGGCTTCGGCGGGCCGTTGCGGCAGAACTCCTTGAAGTCCTTCTTGAGGTCGACCTTGATGTTGCTGGTGTCGATGAGCTCGCCCTGCCCCGCCGCGACCTTGCCGACGGCGTCGTCGATGGCCGCCTTCTCGGCCGCCAGCTCCTCGGGCGTCTTGGCCGGCTCGTCGAGCTCGGCGAGGATCTTCTGCTCCTCGGGCGTGGCCGGGGCCGGCGGCGTGCGGTAGTCGTTCAGCGTGGCGACCATCGCCCGCGGCAGCGCCAGCGGGAGGATCAGGTCGTCGGGGTTGAGCGACGGCGTGAACTCCTTGACCTTGGCCTTCTTGGCGACGTCATAGATGACGATCGAGGCCGGGGTCCCGTTCCCGACGGTCCCGTAGACCAGGTAGTCGTACGTGGCGCCCGACTTGGCGGCGCCCTTGTTGAGCCACTCGATGACCTTGCCGACGCACGCGTCGGCTCCGCCCTTGCACTTGACCTTGCCGGCCGCGGCGTCGATGTCGAGCGCGACACCCTTCACGTTGAAGCCGGCGGCGCTCATGTCGGTGAGGATCTGCGAGCGGAGGTTCTCCGCCGTCGCCGGGTCGCCCGACAGGCGGAACAGCCCGACGGTGTTGCCGGCGCTCGCCGGGGCGGCCGGCGCCGCGGCGAACATGCCGAAGGAGGCGGGCGAGGAGGCAGCCGCGGGCAACGGCGAGAAGGCGAGCGCCGCACAGAGGACGCCGGTGAAGGCGCGGAGCAGCGGCGACGGGCGAGACGACGTGATGGCGGCGGTCATGTGCGGGTCTGGGAGCGCGGGGATGATAGCGGTCTGATTTTGGGCTGGAAAGCCCCTGGATCATGGCCGAGGCCCAGGGGTAGCAGAATCCGACGCGGAACGGACCCGCCGGAGCAACATGAGACCTGCGAGGGTGATCAGGACCCCGATCCCGAGGGCGATCCGCATGGTCCGGTTGTCGTGCGCCGCGAGGGCCTGGCACCCCGCCACGACCACGATCACGGCCGCCAGCAGGTGCTCGGCGACCGCGGGCCGGCGCCGCCCGCCCGGAGCGACCAGCGCCAGGCCGGTGCCGGCCATCCACGCCAGCGCCGCGGCCGGCGCGAGGAGAGCCGCACCGCCCGCGGACATGCGCGACAGCACGAGCGACGCCGCCGGGACGATCACCGCCAGCAACGCCAGGTGACCCGCCAACACCGGCCTCCGCGGTCCGAGCGCAGATCCCGCGAAGCGCACCACGGGGCCGAGCAAGGCCGCCAGCAGGCCGAGGAGCAGCGCGACCGCCGAGGCCGCGACGATCCCCTCGGCCTCGTCGATCGGGATCCCGCTGCCGCGGTGCAGCGCCTCCCCCAGCCCGGCGATCGCCTCCGCCAGCGGCAACGGCCGCGAGAGGTCGACCGGCGGCGCCAGCACCGGGGTCCACCATGTCGCCGCCGCAAGGCTGCACGCCAGCCCGAGCGTGCCGGCGAGGATCGGGAGCGCCCGCGGGACCAGGCCTCGCCACCGGGCCGCCGCGCGGCCGGTGCCCGCCGCGATCGCGGCGTGACCTGACCCGAGAGCCAGGAGCGCGACCCACGGCGCCAGCCCCCGCGGCGCCTCCCACCCGGCCGGCCGCGTCCACGCCTCGACCTGTACCGAGAGACCTGGCCCGAGGAGCAGGAGCGAAAGGACAGCCGCGATCGCGGCGACGGCCCCGCCCCAGCGCGCCAGGCCGGCGGCGGCGCCTCCGCGCGGCCCGAGGGCGGCCAGAGCCACCAGGCCGAGCGCGATCCAGGCCCACGCCCGCAGCTCGCCGTGGACCCGCTCGCGCGGCCAGCCGAGCGCGCGCGCCAGCGACAGCCGCGGCTGGCCCAGCGCCTCGGTGTAGCCGGTCCAGCGCCCGGTCAGCCCGAGGCCGGCGCTGGCCTCCGAGCTGTACTTGTCGGGGCACATGCGCTCCATCACCGCGTCGGGCTTGCGCGGGCGCGGGTCGTTGGGCGCGCCGGGGCACACGAACTCGACCCGCGAGCCGCGGCCGACGCCGCCGGAGGTGACGCGCAGGCGCGGCTGGGTCGGCTGCTCCTCCGGCCGGTCGAGCCGCTCGCGCACCTCCGGCAGCTCCTCGGCGACCGCCGTGGCCTCGGCGAAAGCCTTGTATGCGCGCGCCGGCCCGTGCTCGGCGTACTGCAACTCGGCGATCGCGTGCAGGTCGCGCGTCAGCGCCTCGGCCAGCCCGGCCGGCCCGTAGCCCTTGCTGCCGTCGGGCTCGACGTAGTCGTTGATCGGCAGGTCGAACGGGCCGTAGCCGTCGACCAGCACCGCGGTGGTCTGGAACGGGTGGATGCCGAGGATCGGCCCGCCCCACGTCTCGCCGCGGGCGTGCGCCCCGGCGGCCTCGAAGCGGGCGCCCCAGGCCCCGGCCGTGAATGTCCCGAAGACCATGGCCAAAAGGACAAGTCCTTGCAGCCATGTCCTTCGGGTCAGGGCCAACACGAGCGCGGCGACCAGCCCCGGCGCGGCCGCCCACAGCGCCGCCGGGTAGGCCACGACCACGCCGGCGACGGCCCGCGCGGCGACGGTGACGATCGGGATCGCCGGGGCCAGGATCAGGGCCGCCAGCGCGATCCGGCGCGCCCGCGGCATCGCGGCGACGTCGGCCGGATCGGGGGCTCCCGGGCCGCGACGGGCGACAAGCAGGATCGCGCCGAGGCCGACCAGCAGCGCCGGCACGACCCCCCACGCGAGCGGCACCGACAGCCCCGCCGCCAGCCCGACGCCCGCGGCGACGGCCACGCCGCCGAGGTCGGCGACGGCCGGCGCGGCCCCGGAAGGAGGCGACACGATCTCGGGAGCGGCAGGGCCCGCGGACACGCGGCTCTTTTACCAGAGCGGCGCGGCGAGGCGGCGCAGATCGGCTAACCTCCCCGCCGATGTCCTCTCCCGCGATCACCGGGCCGCTCCCCCTCCTGCCCCTGCGCGGCGCCATCGTCCTGCCGGGTACGACCCAGCCGGTCGACCTCGGACGCAGCTCGCCGGCGATGCAGGCGGTGCGCGCGGCGCAAGACCGGGCCCGCGGCGGCGCGGGGCGCGTCATCGCCGTGCTGCTGCGCGACACCTCCGCCGCCACGCCCGCCCTCGATCAACTGTATCCGGTCGCCATCGCCTGCGAGGTCGTGCAGGTGCTGGCCGGCACGCCCGGCCGCACCTCGGTCACGCTGCGCGGCCTGAGCCGCGTGCGCCTGCACGACATCTACCCCGAGCGCGACTATCAGATCGCCGAGTTCGACACCGCCGCCGAGATCGTCCACGAGCCGACCCTCGCCTACGCGCTCGCGGGGGCGCTGCAAGACCTGGTCAAGCAGCACGACGGCCTGCAGCCCTCGGCCGCCAAGTCCAAGGCGCGGGCGCAGGCGCAGGCGACGATCCTGGCCGAGCGCTCGCCGAGCCTGATCGCCGACCTCGCGGCCGCGCACGTCGAGCTCGACGGCGACGAGCGGCTGGCGCTGCAGCAGGAGACCGACGTCGTCGCCCGCCTGCGCAAGGTCATCGAGCTGCTGAGCCACCGCACCAACGTGCTGCAGGTCAAGCGCGACCTCGATCGCTACGTCCGCGAGCACCTGTCGAAGCACGAGCACGACGCGCTGCTGCGCCACAAGCTCAAGGCGATCCAGCACGAGCTGGGCGAGTCGGAGGGCGAGGCCGAGGAGCGCGCGCTGCAGGACCTCGAGCGGCGGCTGCAGGCCGCCGAGCTGCCGCCGGAGGTCAGGACCGCGGCCGACCGCGAGCTCGGGCGCCTGCGGCGGATGAACCCGCAGAGCAGCGAGGCGACCACCTGCCGCACCTGGCTCGAGTGGATCGCCGACCTGCCGTGGAGCCCGGCGACGATGACGGCCGACAAGCTCGACATGGGCGCCGCGCGCAGCCTGCTCGAGGCCAACCACTACGGGCTGCAGAAGGTCAAGAAGCGCGTGCTCGAGTACCTGTGCGTGCGCAAGCTGGCGCCCGACAAGCGCGGCCCGATCCTCTGCCTCGTCGGCCCGCCGGGGGTCGGCAAGACCTCGCTCGGGCGCAGCATCGCCGACGCGCTCGGCCGCCGCTACGTCCGGATCTCGCTCGGCGGCATCCGCGACGACGCCGAGATCCGCGGCCACCGGCGCACGTACATCGGCGCGCTGCCCGGGCGCTTCATCCAGGCGATGAAGCGCGCCGGCAGCAAGAACCCGGTCATCGTCCTCGACGAGATCGACAAGCTGGTCGGCGCCAACCTGCGCGGCGACCCGGCCTCGGCGCTGCTCGAGGCGCTCGACCCCGAGCAGAACACGGCCTTCCACGACCACTACCTCGGCGTCGACTACGACCTGTCGAAGGTCATCTTCCTGTGCACCGCCAACGACCTCGGCACGATCCCCGGGGTCCTGCGCGACCGCCTCGAGATCATCCAGCTCACCGGCTACACCATCGAGGAGAAGCTCGAGATCGCCAGGCGCCACCTGCTGCCCAAGCAGCGCCAGGAGAACGGCCTGTCCGAGGTCGCGGTCGAGGTCCCCGAGGACGTCCTGCTGACGCTCGCCACCCAGTACACGCGCGAGTCCGGGGTCCGCAACCTCGAGCGCGAGCTGGCCTCGCTGCTGCGCGACGTCGCCATGCAGATCGCCGAGGGCAAGCAGCCGGGCCTGGTCGTCGGCGCCGACGAGGCGCTGCGGATCCTCGGCCCGCCGCGCTACTACGACGAGCTGGCGGCCAAGGAGCCCTCCCCCGGCCTGGTCACCGGCCTCGGCTGGACCCCGACCGGCGGGACGATCCTGTTCGTCGAGGCGACCCTGACCCGAGGGACAGGTCACCTGCGGCTCACCGGCAAGCTCGGCGAGGTCATGAAGGAGTCGGCCCAGGCCGCGCTCAGCCTGGTGCGCAGCCGCGGCGCCGAGCTCGGGGCCGACGCCGCCGTGGTCCGCGACCTGATGAAGCACTACGACGTGCACATCCACTTCCCGGCCGGCGCGGTGCCCAAGGACGGCCCCTCGGCCGGCATCGCCATCTCGACCGCGCTGGTGTCGCTGTTCTCGCGCCGGCCGGCGCGCGTCGACGTCGCTATGACCGGCGAGATCACGCTGCGCGGCCAGGTGCTGCCGGTCGGCGGGATCCGCGAGAAGGTCCTCGCCGCCCACCGCGCCGGGATCCGCGACGTCATCCTGCCCGACCGCAACCGCAAGGACGAGCCCGAGATCCCCGAGGCCGCCCGCGCCGACATGCGCCTCCACTACGTCAAGCACATCCGCGAGGTCCTCGACGCCGTGCTGCTGCCGAGCGAGGACGTCGAGGCCGCCGAGTAGCGCGGCGCCGGTGCGAACGGACATGTCCTGCGGGGCATGTCCGTTCAGGCATATCCCCAGCGACATGCCCGCCAAGACATGTCGCTCCGCGCCGCTTCACTTGGCGCGGATGACCTGGTCCTCGGCGGCCTTGATCTGGCGGGTGTAGCCGACGATCTCGGGGTAGCGCGCGGCCTCGTAGGTGCCGACCACCAGGGTCGAGCGCGTGGTCAGCTTGAGCTGGTTCGGCGCGACCTGCTTGATCGTGCGGCGGTAGGTCCCGAACGGCCCCTCGATCGTCTCGTCGGTCGGCGGCGCGGTGAAGCTGGCGCCGTCGAGCTTGATCGTCACGCTGGCCTCGAGGACGGGCGCGTACGGCATGGCCCAGCCGGTCTTGCGCTGCGGCAGCGAGGCGTAGTTGAGGCCCATGTTCATCGGCACCGCGTTGGCGCGCATGAGCAGCTCGCCGCTCTGCTGCACGATCGCGCCGCGGATCTTGGCGGTGAACACCAGGCGCAGCGGCTTGGGCAGGTCGAGCTTGTGCTCGATGTCGAGGCTGACCAGCTCGGCGCCCGAGCCGACCAGGATCGCGCCGAGCTCGGCGCGCTCGAAGCCCTCGTTGATGCGGTCGGCGTCGAGCGTGCGCAGGACGTCGCGCCAGGCCGCCGCCTCCATGCCCTGGAGCTCGATCGTGCCGCGCAGCGTGCCGGTGCCGTCGCGCGCCAGCTCGAGCTCGAGGTCGTAGCTGCGGCGGTCGGCCAGCGCCGGCGGCGAGGCCGGCAGCCGGACCGGGCCCGGGGCGGCCTCGTCCTCGCCGAGCTGCACGCGCATCGCCTGGGCCTTCGACAGCCCGGGCAGGAGGTAGCCGATCGGCAGCACCTTCGAGCTGGTGAGCACGATCGTCGGCGCCTTGCCCCCGGTGTTCACGGCCAGGACCGGCACCTCGTAGCCCTCGAGCATCGGGCTGCCGCCGGGCAGCGGCTTGATGGTGAAGTTGTCGCGCACCAGCCACAGCTCCGACTTCACCCCGGCCTCGCGCAGCAGCGCCTTGAGCAGCGTCAGGCGGTTGCCGCGGTGGGCCGACAGCGACGCCGTGGCCGGCACCGTGATGTCGCCGGCCTCCTCGATCTCCTCGACCACCCACGACCACAGCGCCTGCAGCTTGGCCTGCGGCGTGGACGCGTTGCGCGTGAGGTTGGCGGCCAGCGTGCGCAGCTCGGGGTTGGCGCGCTGGCCGGTGTAGATCCGCAGGCCGAGGCTGGCGAGCCACTTGTTCGGGTCGACGTCGGTGTAGACGCGGACCGAGGGCACCTCGTCGAGGATGTGGCGCATCTGCGGCTCGACGCCGATCCGCTTCGAGCGCTCGACCTTCCATGTCTTCAAGACCAGGTCGGTGCCGGGCATCGGCCCCTCGACGGTCGCCGGCGCGCCGGCCCGGCGATCGACCTTGATCGCCACCGACTTGGGGTGCGCGACCAGCAGCTCCGACACGTGGAACGGCACGTCGGGCGACTGGAAGCGGAAGGTCGTGAGGTCGACGTACCCGGGCAAGAGGCCGAGCGGCTCGCGGTCGAGCAGCAGCTCGTACTCGACGCAGTCGCCGATCTGCAGCCCGCGCAGGCTGAGGCCGCTCTTCTCCGGGATCGACTCCGGCTCGAACACGGTGCCGTCGGCCTTGATGGTGTGCAGCGTCAGCACCCTGGCGCCCTCGGGCGGCGTGATCTCGCCGTAGCGATCGATCGCCTCCTTGCTGCGCAGCTCGACGATCGTGTGCACGACCTGGCGCTGGCTGCCGTCCTCGTAGACCCGGATCGCGCTGCGGTCGAGCACAAGCACCTCGCTGGCGCCCTCGTAGTCGGTCGGCCGCGGGGCGTTCTCGGCCCCGGGCGGCGCCGCGACGGCGAAGTTGGCGGCCTTGTAGGCGGCGACCAGCGGCGGGCCCTCCACGCGCAATTGCTGGAGGTCGTCGGGGATCCCGAGGCCGGCGGCGATCGTGTGCAGGGCGGTGCTCTGCGGCGCCTTGGTCAGCGCCTCCTTGACGCGCGCGCGCGCGGCCGCCGGATCGCCGGCGCGGGCCAGCAGGTCGGCGGTGGCCACCAGCGTGCGCGCGCCGAACGGCCGCAGCGCCAGGACCTTCTTGCGCCACGCGATCGCGGCCTCGTAGTTGCCCTCGGAGATCTCGAGCTCGGCGAGCTGCTCGATCACGTCGATGTCGTCGGGCGTGCGCTCGAGCAGCTTGAGCAGCAGCGCGCGCGCGTCGGCGTTGCGGCCGCGGCGGAACGCCAGCGCCGCGCGCGAGCCGGTGGTGCCGCCGCAGCGCTCGAGCTCGATCGCCAGCGCGTCCTCGCGGGCGACCTCGCTGCGCCGCTGGGCCAGCGTCCGCTGCGCCTTGAGCACCGCGCACGCGCGCGGGTGGATCGCCGCGGCGCGGGCCAGCGCGGCCTCGGCCAGCGGCTCGTTGCCGCGGGCGAGGTACGCGGCGAAGCGGACCATCTCGCCGGGCACGTGGCGCAGCGCCTTGGCGGGCAGCGCGGCCAGGGCGGCCTCGACCTCGCTGACCTCGTTCTTCTCGAGGTCGAGCTCGAGCAGGCGCACGCGCGCGCGGTCGAGGTCGGGCGCCAGGCGCAGCGCCTCCTCGATCGCCTCGCGCTGGCGCGACGTCGAGGCGGTGCGCTCGCGCGTCGGGTCGGCGATCTCGAACGCCGCGACCAGCACCTGGCCTTCGGGGAAGTCGGGCCCGTAGGCCTGCAGGTTGCCGGTGTAGCGCTCGGCCGCGTCGGAGTCGCCCTCGGCCAGCGCGTCGGCGGCCGCCAGGTAGGCGCGCAGCGGCAGGTAGCTGGCGCCGGCCAGCGGCCCGCGGTCGGCCAGCAGGTCGTGGTGGCCGACCCGCTGCGGCTCGCCGGTGAACGGGGTCGTCGCCGCCGGGCCGTCGGCCCTGGCGGGGACCGCCTTGCCCTGGGCGTCGGTCGCCCGCACCAGCACCCACGTCTTCTCGCGCGCCGCCGCGGTGTGGACCTCGAGGCGGTGCGGCCCGGGCGCGACCTTCAGCTGCAGCAGGTTGTCGCTGGCCGGCCAGCGGTCGGCGCGGTCGCTGCGGTAGATCGGCTTGCCGTCGAGGTAGACGCGCATCGGCTCCTGGCTCGACAGGCCCAGCGTGAGGCTGTCCCCGGGGACAGTCAGGGTCGTGCGCATGCGCCGGACGCCGCCGCGCGGGGTCAGGTTCCAGGTGCGCACGGCGCAGGCCAGCGGCGTCAGCACGGCCGTCGGGTCGGCGCGGAACTTATCTGTCCCGGAGGACATGTCCTTCGCGGCAGCGCGGAGCTCGAGCGCCTCGAGGCTGCCCTCGACCGGGCCGACCTGGAACGCGCGCACGCAGCCCTGCTCGTCGTAGTACTGCAGGTACGGCTCGTCGTGGCGGCGGGCGATCTGGGCCCGCAGGCTGACCAGCGGCTGGCGGACCTCGACCGGCAGGCGGTCCTTCGCCAGCTTCTTGTAGAAGCGGACGAACTCGTCGTCGTCGTCGGGCAGCTCGCCGTGGTTCTCGGCCATCAGGCGCGCGGCCAGCTCGGCCAGGCCGACCTGGACGCGGCGCGCCTCCGGGTCCGCTTGCGGTGCGGCAGCAGCCCCGGTGATCAGCGCCTGGGCCATGCTGCGCGTCGTCTTGGCGTCGAGGCGGGCGTCGGCGAAGATCATCCGCGAGGCCTGCGCGACCATGTCGCCCTTGGCGGCCAGGCGGTCGAGGATCGGCCGCGCCTTGGCGGCCTGCTTGAGGAACAGCCACTGCAGGTGGGCCGCCTCGCGCCAGGCGCCGTCGTCGTCGGGGTGCGACTTGAGGCGGGCCTCGAGCGCGCGCAGGCGGGCCCGCGCGCTGTCCTCGGTGTGCGGCTCCTGGGTCGCCTCCCGCGGCTTGCAGGCGGGCGCGGCCGCGGCGGCCAGCAGCGTCGAGATCAGGGCTGCACGAAGGGACATGCGCGAACGAACAGGGTGAAAGGGCAAGGTGCTCCGGGACATGTCAGTTCGCCCCCCGCGGCTCGGGCCGGAGCTCGAACGCCTGCTCGAGGGCGCCGTCGACCTGGCCGAGGAACTCGCGCAGCGCGCGATAGTCGGCGGCCTTGAAGCGGTGGGTGCGGTACTCGAGCTCGGTGCGGACCTCGACGCGGTCGCCGCGGCCGGCGACGGCGAGCGAGAAGCGGGCGAACGGGGTCTCGAACGTCTTGCTCGCGGGCGCGTGGCCGAAGGTGTAGCCCTTGGGCGCGGTGACCTCGATGACGTTGATCTCGGTGGCCGGGGCGGCCATCAAGAGGTCGTGCTCGCGCGCCGCCTGGCCGGCGAGGCCGCGCTGCAGCCCGGTGCGGTGGCCGAGGACGTTGAAGCGCAGGACGTCGCCCTGGCGCTGGGCCCACGCCGGCACGGTCCAGGCGGTGCGCACCTGGACCGGGTGGAGCACGTCGCCGATGCCCGGCGCCTCGAGCTCGCGGATCTCGAGCCCGGGGAACTGCCCGCCCCACACCTGCGTCAGCCGCTCCTTGCGCGTCTCGGCCGCCTGCAGCGCGCTGCGCCACGAGGCCGCCGCGGCGCCGGTGACGGTGAACAGGTGCTTCACGTCGGCGCCGCCGTCGGGCTTGAGCTCGACCGTCTGGTGCACGATCTGGCGGTTGTCGCCGGGCTGGCTGACCGGGATCGTCTTGAACTCGGCGCCCTTGCCGTCGCGCACCACCAGCACCGTCGCGCCCTGATCGCCGGTCGGCAGCTCCTCGGCGCCGGAGAACTCGGCGGTGCCGTCGAGGTAGAGGTCGAGGCTCGGGACGTAGGTGATCGCGTGGTTGAAGGCCGACAGGCTCGCCGGCGCGTCGCCCAGGGTGCCCTGGTCGCGCGTGCGCACCAGCACCAGGTGCGAGGCGATGCCGGCCTCGGCGAGCATGACCTTGAGCAGGCTCGCCTTGTCCTTGCAGTCGCCGAAGCGGCGGTCGTACACGTCGGTGGTGCGGTACGGCTTGAAGCCGTGGATGCCGAACTCGAGCCCGACGTAGCGCGTCGACGTGATGACGTGCTTGTAGAGCGCGCGCACCTTGTCGCGCTCGCTCGCGTTCTTCGGCAGGCCCTTGAGCACCTCCTGCACGGCGCCCTTGATCTTGGCGTCGACGACCAGCTGCTCCTTGACCAGGTTCCAGTACCAGCGGCCGACCGCGTCCCAGTCGCTGAAGGTGCTGACGTGGAGGTACTTGACCAGCTCGGTCCAGCCCGGCATGCCGTTCTCGGGCTTGACCCCGCGGCGCTCGCCGGTCGTCACCTTGTAGCGCACCGTGTCCTTGGTCGGCCCGGGCTCCTGCTGGACCGGCTGGTTGAAGTACAGCTTGCGCGAGGCCGGCGCCTCGAGGATGTACTCGCGCAGCAGCTGCGGCTCGAACCCCTCGAGCGGCGCCATCTCGCCGAAGTAGTCGTCGAACTTGTTGCGCAGCGCGGTGTCGCGGCGCATGAACGCGACCTCGAGCACGTCGCCGACCCGCAGGCCGCTGAAGTTCACCCGCTGCTGGCGCTGGTCGTAGAACATGCGGTAGCCGGCGTCGGTCAGCGAGACCACCGTCGGATCGCCGATCTCCTCGATCCGGCCGTCGGCCCGCCGCACGCGCGCGCGGCGGACGTCGACGTAGGCCTCCTCGGGGTCGTAGACCATGCCCTGCACGGCCTGGCTGCGGATCCCGCGGTCGTCGAGGATCCGCACCACGCGGTGCTCGAGCCGCTCGGTCAGGCCGTTGGGCAGCACGCGCACGACCGTGCGGTGGAGCAGCACCCCGGCGTCCTTGCCGGCCCAAGACTTCGGGGTCGGCTTCTTGGCCAGGGCCCCGAAGTCGACCGGATAGCGGGCCAGCAGGTCGTCCTTTTGGGTCGCGTCGAGGGTGGCCAGGTAGTCGCGCAGATCGGGCTGCTGCGGCCGCAGGGCCAGCGAGCGGCGCACGCTGCGGATCGCGGCCGCGCCGTCACCGTCGCGCGCGGCCAGGCGCCCGAGCGCGGTGTGGAGGTCGGCGTCCTGCGGCGCGAGGTCGACGGCGGCCTGAAGCGCCGCGCGGGCGCGGGTCAGATCGCCGCGCGCCTCCTCGAGCCGGGCGAGCTCGCGGAACGCCTCCGGCAAGCCGGGCACGGCGGCCGCGCGGCGGCGGCCGACCTCGGCGGCCGCGTCCGGCTTGCCGAGCCGCAGCTTGCCGTCGGCGATCTGCCGCGCCAGCCCGCCGTCGGTCGGCCGGTCGCCGGCCAGCTTCTCGAGCAGCGCCAGCGCCGGCTCGGTGCGCCCGAACTCGAGCAGGCGGTCGGCCTTGTCGCGCAGCAGCAGCGCCGACCCGGGGTAGCGCTTCAGCATGTCCTCGACCCACTCGAGCGCGGCCAGCGGGAAGCCGTCGCTCGCCAGCCGCGTGGCCAGCGTGAGCTCGATGAGCACGTCGTCGGGGGTGGTGGCGAACGCCTCGTCGAGCAGCGCCCGGCCCCGCTCCTCGAGCCCGAGGCTCTGGTAGCGCAGGCTCAGGTCGGCCAGCATCGACGCCAGCAGCGAGGCGCTGGCCGGGCCCTCTTTGCGCGCGCGGGCGATGCCGCTGAGCAGCGCGGTGCGGCTCGAGTTCTGGTCGGGGTCGAGGATCGACAGCAGCTGGGCGCTGCGGGCGCTCTTGACCGCTTCGTCGGCCTCGCGAGCGCGGTCGACCGCGGTGCGATCCTCGGGGGCGAACGGCGCGGTCCAGCGGTAGAACTCGACCAGCGCGAGGCGGTCGGCCGGGCGCGGTCGCGGCCCCTGCGCGCGCGCCTCGAGGAGCCCGCGGAGGCTCCGGACGGGCTTCAATTTCGCGGGCGGTTTCTCGGCTATTTTCAGTGGGTTAGCCGACGCTTTTTCACCTGACGCTTGAACCGCGTCCGGGGCCGCGTTCTGGATCTTCAGGCCGCTCAGCGGCGCGCCCGAGGGGGCGCTGACGCGGGCGTAGAAGCCCCACAATCCCTCGTCGGCGCCGAGCTTGACCAGCAGGCGGTTCCACCCGGCCTGGAGGCGCATCGGGTGGGCGTCCTGGAGCGCGTTGGGCGAGTGGTAGCTGTCGGCCTGGCCGACCGGGACGCCGTCGAGCCAGGCCTTGTAGGCCCCGGCGGCGCCGATGTGCAGCGCGGCGTCGACCGCCTTGTCGCTGCGGATCCACAGGGTCGCGTAGCCGGTGACGTCCGAGTCCGGCTGGAGCAGGTCGCCGAGGTTGACGAAGCCGCTGCGCGGCGCCTTGGCGTGGACGAATTGCCGCCACGGCAACGGCTCGCCCGGCAACTTGCCGACGAAGGTCTGGCCGGCCGAAAACGGCGCGGTCTCGGGCTCGAACACCTGGTCGTGGCCGCCGCGGCCGCTGTTGTCGAACGGGCCGACGATCTGCCAGTCGAGCAGGTAGCCCTCGGCGCGCAGCGCCGCCTCGGCCTCCTGACCCCCCTGCCCCTCGTGCTCGAGCAGCTGCCCGCGCACGTAGCCGGCGTAGCTGGCGACCAGCGGCTCCCGGTGCTTGCGCGCGGCGTCGACGAAGGCCAGCAGCTCGTCGCGCGGGACCTCGCCGTGGAGGTCGTAGACCACGCCGAGGAGCGCGAGGATGGCCGCCGGGCCAGGTTCGTTGCGCAGGATCGCCTTGCGTCGCTCGAACTCGCGGACCCAGCGGCCAGGGTGAGCGGCGTCGCGGATCCCCGGCTGGAACAGCGCGGCCTGCGGGGGCGCGGCGGGCGGCGAAACGGGTGCTGTGGACGGAGCGGCCGCTCCCGGGGCCACGGCGAGCGCGAGCGCGAGCCAGGCGTGGCGGGCGGCTGTGACGGCGAGCATGGGCGGCCCATGATGCGGGAGTTTTTCGCGGGTTGCCACACTCCGCGCTCATTTGCGCGAGGCGGGCGGCGCGGCGGGCCGGCGACGCGCGCGCGATCAGCCGCGAGCCAGCGCGACGATGTCGTCGACCACCGCGGGCTCGGCCAGCGTGCTGGTGTCGCCGAAGCCGGCCGGGTCGAAGTCACCGGCCGCGATCCTGCGCAGGATCCTGCGCATGATCTTGCCCGAGCGCGTCTTCGGCAGCCCGCGCACCAGCAAGATCCGGTCGGGCGTGGCGATCGGGCTGATGGCCTTTCGGACCTGTTCTTTGAGCGCGCCGGCCAGCTCCTCGCGGTCCCAGGCGTCGAATTCGGGCCGGGTGATGACGTAGGCGCAGATCCCCTGCCCCTTCAGCGCGTGCGGGAAGCCGACCACCGCGGCCTCGACCACCGCGGCGTGGCCGACCAGCGCGCTCTCGATCTCGGCGGTGCCGAGGCGGTGGCCGGCGACGTTGAGCACGTCGTCGACGCGGCCGGTGATCCAGTAGTAGCCGTCGGCGTCGCGGCGGCAGCCGTCGCCGGTGAAGTAGTAGCCGGGGAAGCGCGCGAAGTAGTTGGCGAGGAAGCGCGCGTGGTCGCCGTAGATCGTGCGCGCCTGCCCGGGCCAGCTGCCCGCGAGGCACAGGTTGCCGGCCACGTCGTTGCCCTCGACGACCTTGCCGTCGTCGTCGACCAGCACGGGGACCACGCCGAAGAACGGCAGCGTCGCCGAGCCCGGCTTGCAGGCGATCGCGCCCGGCAGCGGCGCGATGAGGATCCCGCCGGTCTCGGTCTGCCACCAGGTGTCGACCACCGGGCAACGACCCTCGCCGACGACGTCGTGGTACCAGCGCCACACGTCGGGGTTGATCGGCTCGCCGACGCTGCCGAGCACGCGGATGCTGTCGCGCCTGTACTTGCGGACAGGTTCATCGCCCTCGCGCAGCAGCGCGCGCAGGGCCGTCGGCGCGGTGTAGACGATGGTCGCGCGCAGGTCGTCGACGACCTGCCAGTAGCGCCCGGCGTCCGGGTAGGTCGGGAGCGACTCGAACATCACCGTGGTGACGCCGTTGGCCAGGGGACCGTAGACGATGTAGCTGTGTCCGGTGATCCAGCCGGCATCGGCGGCGCAGAAGTGGATGTCGCCGGGGCGCGCGTCGAACACGTAGTGATGCGTGGTGGCGGCGTAGACGAGGTAGCCGCCGGTGGTGTGGAGCACGCCCTTGGGCTTGCCGGTCGAGCCCGAGGTGTAGAGGACGAACAGCGGATCCTCGCTGTCGACCCACTCGATCGGACAGGTCGCGCGCTGGCGGGCCAGCTCGTCGGCGAGCCACAGATCGCGGCCGGGCTTCATCGCTATGGCGGCGCCGGTGCGCCGGGCCACGAGCACGCTGCGCACGCCGTCGAGGTGAGCGACCGCCTCGTCGACGACCGACTTCAGCGGCACCCGCTTCGGCCCGCGCAGGCCCTCGTCGGCGGTGATGACGACGGCGCAGTCGGCGTCGAGGATCCGCTCCCGCAGCGCGTCGGCGCTGAAGCCGGCGAACACGACCGAGTGCACGGCGCCGATCCTCGCGCAGGCCAGCATGGCGTACGCGATCTCGGGGATCATCGGCAGGTAGATGCACACGCGGTCGCCCTTGCGGACGCCGTGGGCCCGCAGCACGTTGGCGAACCGACCGACGCGCTCCTGCAGCTCGCGGAAGGTGATGGTCTCGTACTCGCCGGGCTCGTTGCGGGCCCACAAGATCGCCGGCCGATCGGGCGTGACCGCGGCGTGGCGATCGACGCAGTTGTAGCTGACGTTGAGCCGACCGCCGTGAAACCACGCGATCTCGCCGGGCCGCGCGTCGGCGTCGCACACCGCGTCGAACGGCCGGTGCCACGCCAGCCGCGCCGCCTGCTCGGCCCAGAACCCCGCCGGATCTGCGACGCTGCGGCGGTAGAGCGCCTCGTAGGCGGCGCGCGAGGACACGTGAGCGCTCGCCGCGAACGCGGGCGGCGGCGGAACCAGGGTCGACTCGGACATGGCGGCGAGGATAACTCCGCCGCGATCGCCCGCGGGAAACTTCGGCCGAGGCCGCGACGAGCCGCGCGTGGCCCCGCAAGAACGCCGCTCTCGCCGAGCCCGGGTGTGGGCGTCGCGGCCGCCTAGCCGACGCGCCGGTAGCGGCCGGGCGGCGACTCGACGACGAGGCCGAGGCGCTCGGCCTCGAGGATGTCGACGAGGCGCGTCAGCAGATCGGGCACCGCGTCGAGGCCGAGGCCGCGCGGTCCGGCCTCGGCGAGCGCCGCGTCGAGCCAGCGCAGCGGCTCGGGCCAGCGCCGCTCGAGCGTGACCGCGGCCCCGGAGACGCGCGCGAGCCAGGTGGTGAACGCGGCCGCGAAGGCGTCGGGCTCGCCCGGCAGGCCGGTCGCGCCGCGAGCGACGAGATCGGCGCAGCCGGGGCTGCCGAGCACCACGGCCAGCGGGCGCTTGCGCTTGAGGGCGCACAGCCCGGTGCCGTGGCTGCCCGAGCGCCCGGCCGCCTCGACCACCAGCACCGCGGCCGCGAGCTCGACGACGAGCGCGTTGCGGCTGGCGAACATCGCCTTGCACGGCTCGGTGCCCGGCGGGTGACAGAACAGCAGCCCTGATCCGGCCGCGGCGGCGATCGACCTGTACCAGGGGACATGTTGCGAGGGATAGGGACGATCGGCGCCGCACGGCAGCACCGCCAGCTGCGGCACGGCGGCGGCCAGCGCCGCGCGGTGGGCCGCGATGTCGATGCCGATCGCGCCGCCGGAGACCAGGGCGAGGCCCGCGGCGCGCATGGCCGCGGTCGCCGGTCCCAGCAGCGCGAGGCGATCGCGACGCGCCGCGCGGCTGCCGACGATCGCCACGCGGGGCGCCGGGGGCAGCTCGCCGGCGAGGAAACGAGGACCGGAGCCGGCGAGGCCGAGATCCGCGGAGGTGAAGGGTCGCGTCGTGAACACATGGAGGAGTCGCTCGCCGGGCCCTCGCTTTTGCACGAGCCGCCGCGCGCCAGCTTTGGCAGGCTCGGACGTTTCGCGGGATCGTGCTCGCGGCACGCACCCGGATCGGCGTTGCGAGCGCGTGTCCGACCCCCTGACAGGGATGTCCCGATGGCGGGACAACCGCCGCGTTGAATATCTTCATAGGGCTGAAATCATTGAGCTTTTCACTGCCGTCCGGTTCGCCCACGACGTGCATCGCCTCCGACGTCATGGCCCGCCTCGTCAGCCCCCTCCTCGCGGTTCTCGTGCTCGCTCCCGCCTGCGCCGAGGACACCACCGGGGCCTTCGAACCGGCCGACGACAGCTCGGCCGGCGCCACCTCGGGCGGCGAGTCCGCCGGCTCCGAGGAGGACGACGACGAGACGGCCGAGAAGGACGCCGCGCCGCGGTCGCTGCTCGAGTGCGAGATCGACGTGCCGTGCGAGTTCCCGTTCCTCGGCGCCAACTTCGACGCCAGCCTCGGCGCCGCGCTCACCACCAGCGATCTCTGCGTGTTCGCCACCCTCGCCAGCGGCGAGCCCGCGCTGATCGAGACGGTCGCCGAGTTCAGTGACGCCACCGCCCGCCTCGACTACGTGATCGTCGGCCCCGGCGAGACGCTGCGCCAGGCCTCGGGCGAGAGCGACGCCGGCGGCCGCTGGCTCAAGGGCGTGTACCGCTGCGAGCTGCAGCCGCGCGAGTTCTTCACCGCGTGCATGAAGGCGCCCTCGTCCGAGTGCCTCGACCCCGAGGCGTGGGTCGTGGGCTGCGACCCTCTCGACAACCTGGTCTGCCCGGGCTAATCGTGCCCGGGTGAAGGTCAAGGCTGCAGTCGCTCATCGTGCCGGCGCGCCCCTTCAGATCGAGACCGTCGATCTCGAAGGACCACGCGCCGGCGAAGTTTTGCTCGAGATCAAGGCGACGGGGGTGTGCCACACCGACGCCTTCACCCTGTCCGGCAAGGACCCCGAGGGCCTGTTCCCGACGATCCTCGGCCACGAGGGCGCAGGCGTGGTGGTCGACGTCGGCCCCGGCGTGACGTCGGTGAAGAAGGGCGACCACGCGATCCCGCTCTACACGCCCGAGTGCCGCCAGTGCAAGTTCTGCCTGTCCGAAAGGACCAACTTGTGCCAGGCGATCCGGTCGACGCAGGGCCAGGGCCTGATGCCCGACGGCACCAGCCGGTTCTCGATCGGCGGGCAGAAGCTGTTCCACTACATGGGCTGCTCGACGTTCTCGAACTACACCGTGCTGCCCGAGATCGCGGTGGCGAAGATCCGCGAGGACGCCCCGTTCGACAAGGTCTGCTACATCGGCTGCGGCGTGACGACCGGCGTCGGCGCGGTCATCAACACCGCCAAGGTGCGCCCGGGCGACAACGTCGTGGTGTTCGGCCTCGGCGGCATCGGCCTCAACGTGATCCAGGGCGCGCGCATGGTCGGCGCCAACATGATCGTCGGCGTCGACCTCAACCCCGGGCGCAAGGCCATCGCCGAGCGCTTCGGCATGACCCACTTCGTCGACGCCAGCCAGGTCCCGGCGGCCGAGCTCGTGCCCCACATCGTCAACCTCACCGGGGGCGGCGCCGACTTCTCGTTCGAGTGCGTCGGCAACGTCACCGTGATGCGACAGGCGCTCGAGTGCTGTCACAAGGGCTGGGGCACCTCGGTGATCATCGGCGTCGCGGGCGCGGGCGAAGAGATCAGCACGCGCCCGTTCCAGTTGGTCACCGGCCGCGTCTGGAAGGGCTCGGCGTTCGGCGGCGCGAAGGGCCGGCGCGACGTGCCGAAGATCGTCGACTGGTACATGGACAAGAAGATCAACATCGACGACCTCATCACCCACGTGCTGCCGGTCGAGAAGATCAACGACGCGTTCGACCTCATGCACCACGGCGAGTCGATCCGCACCGTCGTCACGTTCTGACCGCGCCCGCGCGCCGAATCGCCGCGAGCGGCCCTTCGCGGGCCGCTCCTCGTCCGAGCGAGGGAGCGGCCGGCCGGGCGCACCGACAGCGTGCTCGCCCCGCCGACACAGTCCTCCATGCGCGGCCGTGATCCGGCGCGCGAACCCGCCTGCGCCCGCAAGTCTCACGGGCCCGGCGCGCCGGGGGAAAGTGGCGGACTGCTACACTGCGCGCGCTCGTGCCCATGACGCCGCAGATCTTCGGTCGTTACACGCTGATCCAGCGGATCGGCGAGGGCGGCATGGCCGACGTCTTCCTCGCCGAGGTCGGCGTCGCCGAGGGCCTGAAGAAGCGCGTCGTCATCAAGAAGATCCGCAGCGACGTCGCCGACCAGCCCGAGTTCATGCGGATGTTCGTCGCCGAGGCCGAGGTGGCCCTCGGCCTCAACCACGCCAACATCGTCCAGGTCTTCGACTTCGGCCGCGTCGGCGGCGCCTTCTACCTGGCGATGGAATTGGTCGAGGGCGTCGACCTCATGCGCCTGGTGCGGCTGGTCGGCCAGCGAGGCGAGCGCGTGCCGATCGTCATCGCCGCGTACATCGCCCATCAGGTCGCGGCCGGCCTGGCCTACGCGCACGCCAAGCGCGACGACTTCGGCCGCCCGCTGGCGATCGTCCACCGCGACATCAGCCCGCACAACATCATGCTCAGCCTCGCGGGCACGGTGAAGATCCTCGACTTCGGCATCGCCCGCACGGCCGCGCGGGCGCGCGGGCACGGCGACGAGGACAGCACGATCCAGGGCAAGATCGCGTACATGTCGCCCGAGCAGGCCCACGGCTGGCCGCTCGACGCCCGTTCCGACATCTACTCGCTCGGCGTGGTGCTCTACGAGCTCCTGATCGGCGAGCTGGTGTTCCGCGACAGCGACCGCATGGCCGCGCTCGAGCAGGTCCGCACGCGCCCGCTGCCTCCGCTGCGTCGGGTCGCCCCGCAGGTGCCGGAGGAGCTGGCCGCGGTGGTCGACCGCGCCCTCGCGCGCGAGCCGAACGAGCGCTGGGACAGCGCGCGCGCGCTGCAGGGCGCGCTCTCGGCGTTCCTCCACCGCGCCGATCCGGTCGTCGACGACGAGGTGCTGTCGGCCTTCGTCGCCGCGCGCGTGCCCGACCCGCTGTTCGCCCGCGCCTCGGGCGAGTCCGACGTCACGCGCGAGATCGAGGGCTCGCAGTCGCAGCTGCACGCGCCGCCGCGGCCGGAGGTGCGCCGGGTCGTGCTGCTGAAGGCCGCGCTGGCGCCCGCGCCGGGCGTCGAGGTCCCGGCCGAGCCGGCCCGCTTCCACGCTCTGGCCCGCGACATCGCCTACAAGCGCGACGCCCAGGTGTGCGAGCTCGGCTCGCGCGGGCTCATGATGGTGTTCGGCGCGGTGCTCGACGCCGGCGACGTCGACGAGGCGGCGCTGCGGGCCGCGCTGGCCCTGCGCGAGGCGGCCAGCGAGGCCGCGCCGGGCCACCAGATCGGCGTCGTCCTGGCCGCAGCGCCCTTGCCGATCCGACATGTCCCCGAGGGCATGCCGACCGTCGAGGTCGGACACGACCTGCGGCGCCACCTGCAAGCCATGGCCGACGGCGTGCTCGACGGGCCCGTGCTGGTCGCCGGCGACCTGGCGGCGCGGCTGGCCTCGGGCTGGCAATTCGGGCCGCCGCGCGCGGTCGAGGCGGCCCGGCCGCGGCGCGCGGTCGAGCTGACCGGCGGCGTGCTGCCGCCGTGGGCCAGCGCGCTGGCCCACGCGGTGCCGCTGATCGGGCCGGTGGTCGCGCCGCGGCTCGTCACCGCCGGCGGGCGCCAGCCGCTGTACGGCCGCGAGCTCGAGCTCAAGCTGCTGCGCGACAGCTTCGCCGAGGCGATCCGCACCCGGGTCGCCCGCGCCGTGCTGGTGTGCGGTGGGCCCGGGATCGGCAAGCGCGCCCTGCTCGACCGCTTCCTCTCGGCCCTGCCCCGCGGCGGCTGCGTGGTCCTGCGCGCGCGCGGCCAGTGGCGCCGGCGCAACGTCCCGCTCGGGGTGTTCCACGAGATGCTGCGCCAGTTCCTCGACATCGGCCCGGAGACGAGCGCGGCCGACATCGAGTCGCGCCTGGTCGGCGAGCGGGTGGTCGGCGCCGGCCAGCTGGCGCAGACCCTGGCGCGCGCGCTCGGCGTGTCCCCGGGGACAGGTACCGAAGCACATGCTCGATCGGTCAGCGAAGCGGTCACCGATCCGCAGTCGCGCCGCGAGCGGCTGTGGCGGCCGATCCGCCGCCTGATCCGCGCTCTGGCCCAGCGCCGCCCGGTGCTGGTGGTCGTCGAGGACCTCCACTACGTCGACGCCCACAGCGTCAGCCTGCTGCACGAGTGGCTGCGCGAGCCGCACAGCCTGCCGCTGATGGGCATCACCACCGCCCGGCCCGGCCCGCGCGCCGACGAGCTGCGGGCGCTGCCGCGGGTCCACGCCATCGAGCTGCGCGAGCTCGACGAGCACGCCCGCCGCGAGCTGGTGGTGCGCCGCTTCGACGACCCGGCCGAGGCCGAGGAGCTGGCGGCGGCGATCGTCGCGCGCACCGGCGGTAACCCGCTGTTCATCGAGGAGACCCTGGCCGACCTGCTGCGCCGCGGCGTGGTCGGCCCCGGCGAGGACGGCAGGCTGTGGCGGGTCCACCAGCGCGGCGCTCGCATCGAGGTCCCGCCGAGCGTCGAGGACGCGCTGCTGGCCCGCCTCGACGCGCTCGACCCCGAGGCGCGCGCCCTGGTCGACGGCGCGGCCGTGCTCGGGCTGACCTTTCGGACAGGTGAGCTCGCGGCCCTGATGGAGCGCCCGCTCGCCGATTTGACCGCGCCGCTGGCGGCGCTGGTCGACGCCGGCGTGCTCGAGCGCCCGCCCCTGCCCGCCGGCGCCCCGCCGGCCGCGCGGTTCGCCACGCTCAGCCTGCACGAGGTGGCCCGCACCAACCTGGCCCCGGGGACATGCGAGAGCCTGCACGCGCGCGCCGCCGAGCTGAAGAGCGCCCGCGCCGACTACCAGCCCGGCCGCGACGACGGCCCCATCGCCGACCACTGGGCCCAGGCGCGCCGCCCCGAGGCCGCGATCGAGCCGGCCCTGCGCGCCGCCCGGTTCGCCCGCGACGTCGCCGGCAACGTCGAGGCCTACTACTACCTGTCGCTGGCGCTGCGATCGATGCGCGTCGACAGCGACCCGCGGGCCTGGGACGCGCTGCGCGAGCGCGAGACGATCCTGGCCGCGTGGGGCCGCCGGCGGGCTCAGGGCGCCGATCTGCGGGCGATCCTGCGGCTCGCGCTCGGCGACACCGAGCGCGAGGTGCTCGCGCTCGGCCGCCTGCTCCGCTTCTACCTCGACTGCGGGCGGATCCAGCGCGCCGAGCAACTGTTCCCGCGCCTGGCCCGGCAGACCGAGGCGCTGCCCGACGCCGATCCGCACCGCGCCGCCGTCGGCGAGCTCGGCTCGGCGCTGATGCTCGCGCGCGACCGGCCCGAGGAGGCCGAACGGCTCGCGGCCGCCGGCCTGGCCCACTGCCCGCCCGAGGCCGCGCCCCAGCGCTGCCGCCTGCACGCCGCGCTCGGCCGGGCCCAGCTGGCCCAGGGCCGGCTCGCCGAGGCCGTCGTCAACTTCGAGGCCACGCTCCACCTGGCCCAAAAGACAGGCCTCTTGCGGCTCGAGGGCGAGGCGCTCAACAGCCTCGGCGAGGTCGCCGGCCGCGGCACCCGCTACCAGGAGGCGGTCGACTACTTCCGCGCCGCGCTGCAGGTCGACCGCGACCTCGGCGACCGCGCCGCCACCGGCACCAAGCTGGCCAACCTCGGCATCGTCTACACCGCGATCGGCCTCTACCGCCGCGCCGAGCGCTACCTCCGCAAGGCGCTCGAGCTGCACGAGGCGATCGGTCACCCGGGCCTGCTCGTCGAGGTCGTCGTCAACCTCGGCGAGGTCTCGGCCGAGCACGGCGACGTCAAGGCCGCGCGCGCCCTCCTGCTCGACGCCGCCGACATGGCCGCGGCCCGCGGCGACGCCCGCACCGAGCTGCGCGCCCGCGCCCGCCTGGCCCGCGCCCTGCTCGACGGCAACCCGCCCGACCTCGACGAGGCCCGCGCGCTGGCCGAGGCCGTGCTCGCCCGGGCCCGCGGCCTCGGCCTGCGCACCGCCACCTGTCGCGCGCTACATGTCCTTTCGCGCCTGTCCGAACGAGCAGGTGACCTCGCGGCCGCGCGCTCGCTCGAGGAGGAGGCGGTCGCGCTGGTCCGCGCCGGCGCGGCGCCGATCGACGGCGTGCTGTCGATCCACCACCTCGGCCACCTGCTGGCCGACGTGCGCCCGGCCGAGTCGGCCGCCCTGCTGGCCGACGCCGCCGCGGCCGTGCGCGCCCGCCTCGAGGGCCTGCGCGACGAGGAGCTGCGCCGCGGCTACCTCGCCCAGGCCAAGGTGCGCGAGATCCTCGGCGAGGCGTGAGCGCGGGCGAGGTGACATGTCCCTTCGGACATGTCACCCGCCGGCCGCCGCGCGTGCGCCTCACATCGGGATGACCACGCTCTTGAGCTGTCCGCCGGTCATGTCGCTGTACGTGTAGTGCTCGTTGGCGATCGGCAGGAACTGCTTGTTCACCGGGTTGAGCGGGTCGATCTTCCACGCGCCCTGCCACTCGTCGACGATCCACACGAAGCCCTCGTCGTCGACGCTGACGCCCACCGGCGTCGAGCACGGGTTGAGGGTGTGGAACTGGATCATCGTGTTCGTCACGTGATCGATCTGGACGACCCCGCACGTGCCGTTGTCGGCGGCCCACACGTGGCCGTCCTTGTCGGCCCCGATCCCGCGGTAGCAGCCGGCCTCGGTGCCCGGGACCGAGATGAACTGCTGCGTCACCGGGTCGAACGTCGACACCGGGCCGCAGTTGCCGCCGAACCACGGGTCGCCGTCGGGGTCGACGGTCATGCCGTAGAACTGCAGGTTGAACGGCGGGGCCCAGCGGTCGACCGTCACCGGGTTCTGCGCGGTGTTGAGGCGGAACAGCTCGCCGCGCAGGCCGGTGAACCACACGTCGAGGTTCTTGTCGAGCGCGGCGCCGTACGGGCCCCACGAGGTGTCGCCGATGAACCAGTTGGGGATCGTGACGGTCTCCTCGGCCACGCCGGTCATGCCGTCGAAGCGGACCATGTGCGCCGTCCCGCCCTGCACCGGCAAGTAGCCGACCCACACCTTCGGGTCGACGAACTGACAGAGGTTCATGTCCCACGTCCCGGGCGTCCAGGTCACGCCGCGCGGGCCGCCGCCGATCTGGCCGTTGAACGGCAGGACGCTCGACCACAGCACGCACTCGTCGGCGTCCCAGGCGAGGAGGTCGTCCTTCGTCTGCGACGTCTCGATCATCCCGTTGTTGTTCTTGTCCTTGCAGTCGTCGACGTTGGCCGCGATCATCGTCACCCGCCCGGTGCCGCGGTTGTTGACGACGACGAAGCGGCCGTCGACGCTGACCGCCGTGCGCGACGGGCTCTCGGTCCCGCCGCTCGGGCCGCTGCGGTAGCGCGCCAGCTCGACGACGCCCTGCGTGTCGACCTTCGAGATGCTGCCCTGATCGGTGTTGGCGACCCACAGGAAGCTCTTCTCGATGTCGCCCATGCCCTGGGTGTCGCCGGGCATGCAGTTGGGCGGGTCGCCGGTGGTCGACGTCGTGCTCGTCGTGCCCGACGTGGTCGTCGTCGTCGACGTGCTCGGATCGACCGCCGTGGCGGTGCCGGGATCGGTGGTCGAGCTCGGGTCCGTCGTCGTCGTCGACGTCGTCGGCGTCGACGTGGTGTTGGTCTGTCCCTGGGTCTCGCCCGCGGTCCCCGAGTCGGTGTCGGTGGCGCTGGCGCTGGTCGTCGGCGTCGTCGTCGGCGTGTCGGTCGTCGACGTCGGCGTCGTCACCGAGGTGGCCTGCGCCGTGTCGCTGGCGGAGGAGGTGTTGTCGTCACCGCAGCCGGCGACGACCAGTCCCAAGAGACAGGGGAACAACCGATAGGCTCGCATGCCCACCAAGGTAGCGGATCCACCCGTCAACTCGACAAAAAATCAGGTGGATTCACCCGGCAAAGCAGCGGGCGCCGACGCCCAAAACCAGGCTTCCCCCGAGGGGACCGTCTGCAAGGCCGGCAGGCCGGCCGGGCGTCGCGCCGGCGCGTCGGCGAGCGCTCCAGCGCGGCCCGGTGCGGGCGTCCGCCTCACATCGGCAGGACGACGCTCTTGAGCTGCCCGCCGGTCATGTCGCTGTACGTGTAGTGGTCGTTGGCGATCGGCAGGAACTGCTTCATGTTCGGGTTCAGCGGGTCGATCTTCCACGCGCCCTGGTACTCGTCGACCACCCACACGTAGCCCTCGTCGTCGACACTGACGCCGACCGGCGTGTTGCACGGGTTGAGCGTGTGGAACTGGATCAGCGTGTTCGTCACGTGGTCGATCTGCGCCACCCCGCACGGCCCGTTGCTGGCGACCCACACCGCGCCCTCCCTGTCGGCCGCCAGCCCGCGGTGGCACGCGTTGGTCCCGGCGATGCTCGTGAACTGGTTCGTCATCGGGTTGAACGTCGACACCGGGCCGCTGCAGTTGCCGAACCACGGGTCGCCGTCGGGGTCGACCGTCATGCCGTAGAGCTGGTCGCCGCCGGGCGGCAGCCAGCGGTCGAGCGTGTTGCCCATCTGCGTGTTGATGCGGAACAGCTCGCCGCGCAGGCCGGTGAACCACACGTTGAGGTCCTTGTCGAGCGCCGCGCCGTACGGCCCGTAGTCGGCCCAGCCGTGGATCCAGTTCGGGATCGACACCGTCTCCTCGATCACGCCCGTCTCGCCGTCGAGGCGGGCCATGTGCGCCGTCGAGAACTGCGCCGGCAGGTAGCCGAGCCACACCTTCGGGTCGACGAACTGACACAGGTTCGTGTCCCACGTGCCCGGCGTCCACGTCACCCCGCGCGGCCCGGCGCCGATGTTGCCGGCCTGGATCGGCAGCTGCGTCGACCAGCGGATGCACTCGTCGCTGCCCCACGGCAGGATGTTGCCCGGGCTCTGCGACGTGTCGATCATGCCGTTGCCGTTCTTGTCGACGCAGTCCTCGGTGTTGGCCGCGATCATCGTCACCCAGCCCGACTGGCGGTTGTTGACGACCACGAAGCGGCCGTCGACGCTGACCGCCGTGCGCGACGGGTTGTCGAGGTAGTTGGCGCCGTTCGGGCCGCTGCGGTAGCGCGCCAGCTCCACGACCCCCTGCGTGTCGACCTTCGAGATCGTGCCCTCGTCGGAGTTGGCGACCCAGAGGAAGCTCTTCTCGACGTCGCCCATCCCGCCCGAGTCGCCCGGCATGCACGGGAACGGATCGGTCGTGTTCCCGCTGGTGCTCGTCGAGGTGTCGATCGGATCGGTGGTGCCCGTCGTGGTGGTCGTGCCGGTGACGCCGGTGCCGGTGCTCGTGTCGTCGGTGGTCGGCCCGGTCGACGTCGGCGTGCCCGTCGTCGGCGTGCCCGTCGTCGTCTGCCCCTGCGTGTCGCCCATGGTGCCCGACGCGGTGTCGGTCGCCGTGCCGCCGTCGGTCGTCGTCGGCGTCGTCGCCGTCCCCGTCGGATCGGTCGACGTCGGCATCGTCATCGACACCGTCCCTTGTGTCACCGAAGCGGAGGCAGAGGTCCCGCCGTCGTCGCCGCACGCGGCCGCAGAGAGAGAGACGACCAGACCCGAAAGACAGGTCACAACACGGACATCACGCATGCCCTCAAACTACCAGGGTCATCCCGGCGTGAACCCAGAATTAAGTGGATGTCCCCTACAAAAATTCACTGGATTACTCCCATCTGCGTGCCGAAATGACGAGGTCTTACCCCCTCAATGTGGAGCTTGACGCGCGTATGCGCCCGCACGGGGTGCGGATCGCGGCTCGCAGCGAGAAATTTCGATCGTGCCAGTGAAACCTCCGCATCGGGTGAGTACGACGCGCTGAGCAGCGGACTTTCCTCGCGTGCGACGGCGATGATCTGCGAGGCGAGGCGCGCCGCTGTCTCGAGCGATGAACTTACGACTTGGCAAACCCGAGCGGATCGTGATCGTCGGCGGCGGTATGGCCGCGCTCACCACCGCCTTCGAATTGACGTCGCGGCCGGACTGGCGCGAGCGCTACGACATCACCGTCTATCAGATGGGCCACCGGCTCGGCGGCAAGGGCGCCAGCGGCCGCAATCAGAGGCGCTTCGATCGCATCGAGGAGCACGGCCTCCACCTCTTCTATGGCTTCTACGACAACGCCTTCTCGGTCCTGCGCCGCTGCTACGACGAGCTCGCCCGGCCCGCGGGCGCGCCGCTGCGGACCCTCGAGGACGCGTTTCATCCCCACTCCCTCGTCGTGTTCGAGGAGCAGCGCGGCGGGCAGTGGCACCACCAGCCGCTGCTGTTCCCGCGCAACGACGAGCGCCCCGGCGCGGGGACGACCACGCCGACGCCGGCGCAGCTGATCCCGAAGATGCTGACCTTCCTGCTCGACCTGTTCGACGAGCAGCCGCTGCTGAAGAACCCCGCCGTGACGCGCGGCGATCGGGCCGCGCTGCGGCTGCTGCGGCGCGGCGTGGCCGGTCTGCTCGGCGACCTCGGCGAGTTCTTGCAGCGCCCCGGCGACGGCCTGGTGGTGGTGCGGCGCGACGCGCTGCTCGGCCGCCTGCTGGCCTTCTCGCGCTGGACCTGGCGCCTGTGCGCGCCGCTGCTCGAGCGTCGGCCCGACCTCCGCGTCGCCTGGACCGCCGTCGACGTCACCCTGGCGATGATCCGCGGCATGATCGCCGACCGCCTGGTCGAAGAGACAGCCGTCGACTGGCTCCGCCTCGATCACCAGGACTTCCGCGCCTGGCTGCGTCGCCACGGCGCCAGCGACGAGGCGATCCGCGCCTCCACGGTCGCGGGCGTCTACGCCGGCGCCTACATGGCCGATCAGGAGATCGGCGCCGGCACGGCGCTGCACTGGACGCTGCGCATGCTCTACACCTACCGCGGCGCGCTCTTCTACAAGATGCAGGCCGGCATGGGCGACGTCGTGTTCGCGCCGCTGTACCTGGTGCTGCGCGCCCGCGGCGTCCGTTTCCGCTTCTTCCACCGCGCCGATGCGCTGCGGCTCTCGACCGATCGCCGCCGCGTCGAGGAGGTCGTGTTCGGGCGCCAGGTCGCCGTCAAGGGCGACCGCGAGTACGAGCCGCTCTACGACGTGAAGGGCCTGCCGTGCTGGCCGAGCGAGCCGCTCCACGACCAGCTCGAGCACGGCGACCGCCTGGCCGCCAGCGGCGAGAACCTCGAGGACTGGGGCACGCCCTGGCCCGACGCGCGCGAGCCGCTGGTCCTGCGAGCCGGCCGCGACTTCGACCGCGTCCTGCTCGGCATCGGCCTCGGCGCCGTCCCGGCCCTGTGCGCCGAGATGATCGCCGACCCCGGCAACCCGCGCTTCGCCGCCATGGTGCGCGCCGTCAAGACCACCCACACCGCCTCGGCGCAGCTGTGGTTCCGCGGCGATCTGGCCTCGACCGGCTGGCAGTTGCCGCCGCCGGTGATGATCCCCCACGCCATGCCGCTCGACACCTGGGCCGACATGAGCCACCTGCTGCCGCGCGAGAGCTTTCCGGGACATGTCCCTGCGGGCAGCTGCGCCTACCTCACCGCCGCCATGGACGACGACCAGGAGCCGCCGGTCGGCCGCGAGGAGGCCCAAGGCTACTGCGCGCGCCAGACCGCCCGGATCCGCCGGCTCACCGAGCAGCACCTGCGGGACAGCAGCGCGCACCTGTGGCCGGCCGCGCAGAAGCCCGGCGGCGGCCTCGACCACCGCCTGCTCGTCACCACCGACGTCGGCGCCGACCCGCTCGACTGGCAGCACTTCAGCCCGTGCCTCAACCCGTCGGATCGCTACGTGCGATCGATCCGCGGCAGCACCGTGCACCGCCTCGACCCCGGCGCCTCCGGCTACGACAACCTGGTCCTGTGCGGCGACTGGACCATGAACCCGATGAACCTCGGCTGCGTCGAGGGCGCGACGATGTCGGGCATCCGCGCCGCGCAGGTGATCAGCGGCGAGGCGATCGCGCTGCACGACGACTGGCTGGCGACCCGGCGCCCCGCCCTGCCCCCGCCGGCGCGCGAGCGGCCGCGCTACATCCAGCGCGCGCTCAACGAGTCGACCTCGCCGCCCTACGAGGCCCGCGCCACCGCCATGTACGCCGCGGTCCTGCGCGCCGAGCCCGGGCGTCTGGCCGCCCTGTGCGAGCGCCACCTCGGCCTCAACCCCGCGCGCTGCTACCTCCCGCTCGGCCCCTCGGTGGTGTTCTACGCCCAGCACAACCACGCCCTGTCGGCCGTCGACGCGCCCGGCGTGGTGCCCGAGCGCGACTTCGGCTTCCTCGTCCCGGTGGCGGTGTGCGAGCGCCGGGCCGGTCGCCTCGTGCCCGTCGGCGTCGCCGTCTACATGCCGTATCTGTGGGTCGACCTCGGCGCCGCGCTGCTCGGCGGGCGCGAGGTCCTCGGCTTCCCCAAAGGACAGGCGAGGCTCGCGTTCCCGGCCGCCCCCGACGGCGCCGTCGAGCTGCGCGTCGACGCCTGGCTGCCGCCCGCGCGCGGCCGCGGCGACACCTGGCGCGAGGAGCGGCTCATCGACGCGAGCCTCGACGGCAGCGCCCGCAGCCGGGTCCGCTCGCTCGCCGACGCCCTCCGCTCCGGCTTCGACCCCGCCTGGCTGGCCAGCCGCGGCCTCGACCTCGCCGGCCAGCTCCGCCTGCTGCGCGCCCTCACCCTGACCCTTCGGACAGGCGGACTCAAGATGGTGTTCCTCAAGCAGTACCGCGACGCGGCCGCCTGCGACCGCGCCTGCTACCAGGCGATCGTCGAGGCCCCGTGCACCCGCGCCGGCGCCCCGCGGGTCGCCTCGCAGCTGCCCGGCGCGCTCCAGCTCCGGATCTTGCGCCGCTCCGGCCTGCTGTCCGAGCTCGGCCTCCACGGCGAGGGCGACGACCCCGAGCGCGCCCGCGTGCCCGCGCTGGCGACCTTCTACACCGAGCTCGACTTCACGATCGGCGCCGCCGACGTGGTGTGGGCCGCGTGACATGGCCCCGAGGGCATGTCCGGAAGCGCATGCCCCTTCAGACCTGTCGACGAGGGCATGTCCTCACGGGCATGTCCTCTCGACCGGGCGGCGGTCGCCGCGGTCAGCCGCCGATCTTCTTGAACGGGTCCTTGAGCCCGAACTTCGTCCCGCTGCCCGGGTTCTCGGCCGGCGGGGTCGCCGTCTCGGCCGGCGGCTTCTTGCCGTCGCCTGGGTCCTTGGGCGGCTTCGTCACCTTGGCGACGCCGCTCTTCTTGGCCTTCGGCTTGAGCGTGAACTCGAGCCGCTGGCCCTCGGTCGGGTCCTTGACCTCGATCGCCAGGTCCTCGTGCTGGGCCGCGCGCAGCAGCAGCTTGTGCGGGCCGGCGCCGGTGAGCGCCACACCGACGTCGCCGCTCATGCCGAGCCGCTGCGTCCCGGCGGCGTCGAACACCTCGGCGGGCGTGTTGGTGGTCAGGACCACGCGCACGGGCGCCGGCGCGGGCGGGTCGACCTCGGCCGGAGGCTCGACCTTGGTCGGCGCCTCGATCGCCTTGGTCGGCGGCGCCTCGGGCGGGGCCGCGACCACCACCGCCTGCGTCGGCGTGGGCGTGTCCTTCGCGACAGGTTGATCGGGATCGCCGCCGAGGCCGTAGAGCGCGACCGCGGCGCCGCCGAGGATCGCCGCGATCGCCAGGGCCACGCCGAACACCCCGCCCCGCCGCGGCGCCACCGTCTCGACCGTCGGCAGGTTGATCGGGGCGGTGCGCGGGCGGAACTGCGTCGGCCCGGTGTTCGGTCGGCTGCGCCGCTCGGGCACCACGATCACCGGCGCGGCGTCGGTGCCGACGTCCTGGATCGCGTCCATCAGCTCGCGCATGCTCTGGAACCGCAGGCCGCGGTCCTTCTGCATCGCCTTGAGGATCAGCGCCTCGACCTCGGGGAGGATCACCGTCTCGGGCGCGGCCTCGCTGGGCGAGGGCGGATCCTCGAACATGTGCTTGGTCAGGATCCCCATGAAGTTGTCGGCCGTGAAGGGCACCTTCCCGGTGACGAGCTCGTAGAGGATCACGCCGACGGCGTACACGTCGGCGCGGTGATCGACGCGCATGCCCTGGGCCTGCTCCGGCGACATGTACGTCGGCGTGCCGAAGATCATCCCCGTGCTGGTGAGGCGCCCCGAGCTGCCGTCCTCGCCGGTCAGCTTGGCGATGCCGAAGTCGAGCACCTTGATGAAGTCCGGGTTGCCGCTCCGCTCGATGCGGAAGCAGTTCTCCGGCTTCATGTCGCGGTGAATGATGCCCTTCTCGTGCGCCGACTGCAGCGCGCGGCAGATCTGCATCGTGATCGTCGCGGCCCGCGACCACGGCAGCGGCGCCGAGCGCTTGATCGTCTCGGACAGATCCTCGCCGACCAGCATCTCCATCACGAAGAACACCGAGCCGGTCGGCGTCGCGCCGAAGTCGGTGATCTCGACGACGTTCTCGTGGCCGATCATCGAGGCCGCGCGGGCCTCCTGCAGGAAGCGCTCGACCAGCTCGCTGCGGTGCGCGAACTCGGGGTTCAGGATCTTGATCGCGCAGCGCTTCTTGATCGTGACGTGCTCGGCCTCGTACACCGTGCCCATGCCGCCGACGCCGAGCTTGCGCAGCAGGCAGTAGCGATCGAGCAGCAGCGTGCCGGTGAGGTCGGGCGCGGGCGGGATCACGGGCAGCAGCGGATCGAGCGGCGGGTCGGCGGACATCGCCGACGCAGAGGTTGGCATGCTGTCCGAAGGGGCAGCCTCCGAGTTGCCCCGGCCGTAGATCATCGTCGCCGCCTGTTTTGACACGTCCGCCATGCTCCGGCTGCCCGCGTGTTACCACCTTACGACCGGGTCCGGGTACTGGGCCGCACGCCCCCGGACCTCACGTTCTCCGCAGTGATCCGTTTTGGACCTCACGCTCGCCTCAATCCTTCTTGGGGAACGGATTCTTCAGCTCACCGATGTCGCTCTCGTCCGACTCCGGCGCCGGCTTTTGCTCCGGTTGTGGCGCCGGGGTGGAGTCCGGCGCGGGAGTCTTGGACGGCGCTGGCACCTTGGCATTCCCTCGTGGGGGCTTCGACCCCACTTTTGCATCCGCCGGCGGCGACGTCGGGTTCGGCGTGGGTGTCGGAGGCACGGCCGCGGGGCCCGGCTCGACCGGCGGCGCCGGGGGCGGCGCTGGGGGCGGCAGGGGACGCATGACGACGCGCACTTTCTCGTGCGACTTGCCCGGCGCGACCTCGGTGGCCGTGTCCTGGTGATCGGCCAAGCGAAACACGTATCGCCGCAGCGGCCCCTGGGGATCGACCGCGAACACGAACGGCGTCACCCCGAGCTCCTCGACCCCGTCGCGCAGCACCTTGGCGCCCGGAGGATCGGACTCGAAGGTCAAGTTGACGCGCGTCGGCGGCTGCTGCACGACCGCGGGCGCCGTCGCGGGCGCCGGGGCCGGGGTCGGCTTGCGGTAGTACTGCTTGTACAGCGTGACCGTCAGCGCCGCGCCGATGCTCGCCGCGGCCGCGACGATCAGCAGCGTCGGCGGACCGCTGCTCGCGGGCCGCGGTCCGGGCACCACGCCGGTGATCGGCGGACGCACCAGCATCTCGCCGGTCTGCGCGCGGGTCGGCGGCGCGGCGATCCGCTCGACGTGCGTGCCGTGCTGGACGATCACGCTGGGTCGCCGCTCGATCCGCCCCGACGGCGACACCGCGCGGGTCGTCGCCGCGTCGCCGCCCTCCTCCCCGGTCTCCGCGGACGCCGGCGGCACCGGCGTCTCGCCGCGCGCCGACGTCGGCGCGTTGCCCTCGGCCACGCCCCACGAGCCGAGCGTGACCGTCGGCCGCCGCCCGCGTGACGAACCATTGAGGCTCGCGTCGAGCTCGGCCGCGGCCTTGAGCAGGCTGATCGCCTCGGCCGCGGTCTGCGGCCGCTCGTCGCGGTTCTTCGCCAGCAGCAGGCGGATGAACCGCTCGATGTTCGGCACGTCGGGCGCCCCCGGCTCGACCTCACGCAGCCCCGGCGGCGTGTCGAAGATCTGCGCCGACAACACCATCGCCACCGTCGGCAGCTTGAACGGCACGCGCCCGGCCAGCATCTCGAACAGGATCACGCCGAACGCGTAGAGGTCGGAGCGCTCGTCGGCGTCCTGGCCCTGCGCCTGCTCCGGGGACATGTACGCCGGCGTGCCGATCAGCGCGCCGTTGGCGGTGAGGCGGGTCTTCTTGTCGCGCACGCGGGCGATGCCGAAGTCGAGGATCTTGATCTGCACCCCGCCCTCGGGCCCGTCGCACAGGAAGATGTTCTCGCTCTTGAGATCGCGGTGGATGATCTTGCCGGCGTGCGCCGCCTGCAGGCCGTGGAGGATCTGCACCGCGATCTCGAGCGCCAGCTGCGGCTCGAGGCGACCGCCGCGATCGATGCGCGCGGCCAGCGTCTCGCCGGTCAGGTACTCCATCGCGTAGTACGCGGTGCCGCCCGGGATCTGGCCGTAGTCGCTGATGTCGACGATGTTCGGGTGCTTGACCCGCGAGGCCACCTGCGCCTCGAGCAAGAAGCGCTTGATGATGTCGGCCTGGCTCGCGTGCTCCTGGCGCAGCAGCTTGATCGCCAGCGGCTTGTCGATGATCACGTGGCGCGCCTTGTAGACCACGCCCATGCCGCCGAACCCGATCGGCTCCTCGATGCGGTAGCGCTGATCGAGCACGCGGCCGACCAGCGCCTCCTCCGGCGGCGCCGCGCGGACCGCCTCGCTCTTCGGCCGCGACAGCCCGCCCGCCGGGAAGAACGCCCCGCCCGTGTCCTTGTCGGCCGCCACCGCGACCGCCGGCGCCGCCTGGATCAGCCCGGCCACGCCGGCGCTGCCGTTGCTGGCCTTTTGGACCTGCCCCTGAGGACCTGGCCCAACGGGCGGGCGCAACGCGAGCACGGTGCGCGCCGGCGAGCGCGACTCGGCCACCGCGGCCTCGACCGGCGCGCTCTCGGGCGGGCGCGCGGGCGGCCTCCAGTCCTGCGCCGTACGCCCGCTCGACTCGTCGGCCAGCGGGTTGCCGTCCATCGGGCAAAAGCCTTGAGACACGGGATACTCCGTGCCGCAGACCGGGCAGCGCTTCATGTCCGGCCCAGCCTAAGCGGGCGGCGCGGCGCGGTCAACGCAGACGAGCCGCAGCACCAGCGCCCCCGCCGCGACCTCCCGAGCAGTCCGCCCGAGCCCGGTGAACGCTCGTGGCCCGGCGCGTGAACGCTTTCTCGCGCCGGGGCGTGCACGTCCGTTCCGTGCGGCACCTCCCTGGCGCCCGTCGACGCGGTTCGGGGCCGTCGGGGGTAGGCTCCCTCGCCATGACCTCCGGGAGCCCTGTTTCCGTCGTGATCGGCCACACGATTGCTCTGCGCGACGTGGACGCCGTTGCCCGCCGCGGCGCCGCCGTTTCGCTCGCCCGCGAGGCGCGGGACGAATTGAGGCGGACGCGGGATCACCTCGAGCGGGCCCTGGCCGCCGGCGCGATCATCTACGGCGTCAACACCGGCTTCGGCGCCCTCAGCGACGCGAAGATCGCCCCCGACGAGCTCGGGATCTTGCAACAGAACCTCCTCCGCAGCCACGCGGCCGGGGTCGGCCCCGCGTTCGCCGGCGACGTCGTCCGCGCGCTCCTGCTCCTGCGCGCCCACACCCTCGCGCTCGGGGCCAGCGGCGTCTCGCCCGAGGTCCCCGAGTTCCTGCTGCAGATGCTCGCCCGCGACGTCCTGCCGGTCGTCCCGTGCCAGGGCAGCGTCGGTGCCAGCGGCGATCTGGCCCCGCTCGCCCACCTCGCGCTGGTCGCCATCGGCGAGGGTGCGGCCTGGTCCGAAGGACAGATCGTCCCCGGCGCCGAGGCCCTCGCGCGCGCCGGTCTCACGCCGCTGCGCCTCGGCCCCAAGGAGGGCCTGAGCCTGATCAACGGCACCCAGGTCACCACGGCCGTCGGCGCGCTCGCGCTGTGCGACGCCGCCGAGCTGCTGGCCGCCGCCGACATCATCTGCAGCCTCAGCCTCGACGCCCTGCTCGGCACCGTCACCGCCACCGACCCGCGGATCCACGCCGGCAAGCCGCACGTCGGCCAGCGCGAGAGCGCCGCGATCGCCCGCGCCCTCCTGGCCGACTCGCCGCTCGGCGCCTCGCACCGCGACTGCGGCGAGGTCCAGGACGCCTACGCCCTGCGCTGCATGCCCCAGGTCCACGGGGCCGCGCGCGACGCCTTCGCCTACGTCGCCGGCGCCGTCCAGGTCGAGCTCAACAGCTTCACCGACAACCCGCTGGTGCTCGCCCACGAGGGCGGCGGCTTCGACGTCCTCAGCGGCGGCAACTTCCACGCCGGCACCGTCGCCCTCCCGCTCGATCACATGACCGCCGCGCTCACCACCCTCGCCACCATCAGCGAGCGCCGCACCGATCGCCTGATGAACCCCGCCACCTCGCGCGGCCTCCCGGCCTTCCTGGCCGAAAGACCAGGTGTCGAGAGCGGCCTGATGATGGCTCACGTCACCGCCTCGGCGCTCGCCAGCGAGTGCAAGGCGCTCAGCTTCCCCGCCTCCGTCGACACCATCCCGACCTCCGCCGGCAAGGAGGACCACGTCAGCATGGGCCCGATCGCCGCCCGCAAGCTGCGCAGCGTGGTCGACAACCTCGCGCGCGTGCTCGCCATCGAGGCGATCGCCGCCGCCCGCGGCCTCGACCTGCGCCAGCAACCGACCAGCGCCCCGCTGCAGCGGGTGCACGCGGCCATCCGCGCCCACGTCCCCGCCTGGACCGGCGACCGCAGCCCCGGCGGCGACACCGAGGCCCTGTCCGCCGCGATCGTCCGCGGCGAGCTGCGCCTGGCCGCCGGCATCGCCTCGCCGCTCGATCGCGGCTGACAGACCGCTCCACACCTGTCCTTTCGACCACATCACTCGCGCGGCCCGCTCCGCCTCGGACATCGCGGCCGAGTCACATGTCTTCGCGGACAGCTCGCCCATACCTGTCCTTTCGAACACATCACTCGCCAGCCCCGGAGCTCGCTCGGACACCGCGTCTGGGTCCGGACCCTCACTGTCTCCAGACCTGGAGCGCCCGCGCGCCCGCGGCTCGCGCTTGCGACCCGGAGGGGCGCGCCCTACCCTCGTCGCCATGCGCTCGCTCGGCTTCGCCGCCCTCGCCGTCCTGCTGGCCTGCAACCCCGACGCTCCGGGCACCAGCGCGACCACCGGCAGCGGCACCACCACCGGGACGACGACGAACGGCACCGGCGCGACGACCACCGCCACCGGCGGCTCGCTCACCACGACGTCCGGCAGCGCGAGCGACAGCGCCGGCACGAGCACCGCGCCGACGACCTCGACCTCCACCTCGAACACCCCCTCGACCGCGACCATCGACCCGGCCACCTCGACGACCACCACCACGAGCACCGGCCCCGGCACCTCGACCACCGACGACACCGGCGTCGACCCGCAGTGCCTGCCCGCCCTCGGCGACTACGGCGTGTGTGCCACCCCGCTCGGCTGGGCCTTCGACGGCGTCGAGTGCACCATGCGGTCCGGCTGCGACTGCGCCCCCGACTGCGACAATTTCTTCCCCACGGCCGTCGCGTGCGCGACCGGCTGCGCCGCCGCCGACCGCTGCAACCCCGACCGCTTCGACGCCGCCGGCATCGCCGAGCCCCCGGTCGTGCAGGGCGCCTTCTGCGACGGCGTCTACATGTGCCCCGCCGACGACCTCCTCAAGGACGCCTACCAGCAGATCTTCGGCATGCTGACCTGCGAGCCGGGCGGCTTCCCGTGCAGCGAGAACGGCGAGCACTGCGCCGGCCTGTTCGCCGGCACCCTCGGCCCCGACGAGTGGGCCAAGCTGTGCGCCGCCAGCCTGCTGCCGGCGTCCGGCCCGTTCTTCTGCACCGTGTTCGGCCCGTGAGCGGCCGGCCCGGGCCGCCGCATCACATGCCCGTACGGACAGCTCACTCGCGCGGCGGCGTGCGCAGCACCTTGCCGACGAGGTAGATCGCCAGCCCGCCGACCAGCAGCCACGTGCAACTCAACATGATCCACGCGCTCGTCGTCACGGCGCACCTCCCTCGCTCCGGTCCGGGTGCTGCGTGCCGGCCTCGATGTTGCGGCCGCGGAACGCCTTCCACACCAGCACGGCGATCAATGAGAACACCGTCAGCAGGACCACCCGCGTCAGGTCCTTCACGAACATCGGCGTGACCTTGCCGGCCGCGTCGAAATAGCCGCCGGTCTCGCCGACGTGGAGCACCTTGCCGAGCACGCTCTCGGCCGCGAACGGCCAGCTCCCGGTGCTGAGCAGCTGCGACACCGCCTCGCCCCACGACACGCTCGGGTTGACCATCGCGCCGACCAGCACGACCAGGATGAACAGCGGCGTCACGTACTTAATGACGTACTTGTAGGGGCCCGGCAGGCGCAGGTCGGCGCCCCTGTTGAGCTCGGCCCAGCCGCGGTCGATGCCGAAGATCCAGCCGAAGATTAGCACCTCGGCCAGCGCGAACACGATCAGCGAGAACGTCCCGGTCCAGAAGTCGAACTCGGCGAAGCTGCCGCCCGGGTAGAGGATCACCACCAGCGCGCCGAGCAGCAGCGTCGCCAGGCCGAAGCCCAGCGCCGCCCACTCGCGGCGCACCTTGAACTCGTCCTGCAGGAACGCCAGCACCGGCTGGCCCATCGCCAGCGACGACGTGATGCCGGCGAAGAACAGCAGCCCGAACCACATCGCCCCGGCCACCGGCCCGAACCAGCCCCACTGGTTGAACAGCGTCGGCAGGGTCAAAAACCCGAGGCCGAAGCCCGATCCGCCGGCCGTGGCCGCCTGCACCGCCGCCAGCCCGAGGTAGGCCGTGGCGATCGGGATCAGGACCGATCCGCCGAGGATGACCTCGACGAACTCGTTGACCGTCCCGGCCGTGGTCGCGTTGAGGGCGATGTCGTCCCTCTCGCGCAGGTAGGCCGCGTAGCAGTGGATCGAGCCCATCCCGACCGACAGCGTGAAGAAGATCTGGCCCGCCGCCGCCAGCCACGTGCTGGGATTGAGCAGGCCCGAGGCCTGCGGCTCCCACACGAAGTTGAGGCCGACCAGCGGGCTCTCGACGACCCCCGGGTCACCCGGCCCGAGCAACAGCCCCCGGATCGCCAGCACCGCGCCGAAGCCGAGCAGCAGCGGCATCCCGATCTTCGCCGCCAACTCGACCCCGCGGACCAGCCCGCGCGACAGCAGCCACACGTTGAGCGTCAGCGTGGCGAGGAAGAACCCGGCCGCCTCCCACGGGATCGCCGCGATGTCGTCCTGCGCCGTCCCGAGGTACTGGGGGAAGAAGGTCTCCGGCGAGACCGCCGTGAACGTCCCGCGCAGCGAGTGCCACACGTACGCCAGCGTCCACGACTCGATGTAACAGTAGTACGCCGCCACCGTGAGGTTGGTGAACAGCCCGAACACGCCGACGTACTTGAGCCAGCGCGAGCGGCCGAGCCGGGCGAACATCCCCGGCGAGCTGTGGTGGCCGTACTGCCCGCCGTGGCGGCCGATCGCCCACTCGACCCACAGCAGCGGCAGGCCCATCAGCACGAACGAGATCAGGTACGGCACCAGGAACGCGCCGCCGCCGTTCTGGGCCGCCTGGGCCGGGAAGCGGAGGAAGTTGCCGAGGCCGACCGCGTTGCCGGCGACCGCCAGCACCAGCCCCACGCGGGTGCCCCACTGCTCTTTCTTCGCCCCCGACGCTGGACCTGACGCCATCGCCCGCGAAGGTACCCCGGCGGCCCGGGCTTCTTCAACCCGCCTGCCCGCCGCAAACCTGTCCTCGAAGACAGGCGGCCGGCCCGCCCGCCTGGCGTCACGCCGCGGGCGAGGATCGCACGTCGGGCCAGACAGGTCCCCCGCCGCCGGCGCGCATCACTTCTGCCGCGTCATCTTCTTGCGCAGTCCGAGGAAGCCCTTGACCAGGCTCCCAACGCTGCGGGTCGTGATGCCGCGCAGCAGCTCGAACCCGTGCGAGACCTTGCCGGCGTACGGGTACCACAGCGGTTCGCTGTTCAGCTTGCCGCGGTCGACCATGATGCCCCGCGTGTTCATGAACGCCAGGATGCCCTCGTCGCCGTGGTAGCGGCCGATCCCCGACGAGCGCACCCCGCCGAACGGCAGCGCCGGGTGGCCCACCGACTGGATCACGTCGTTGATGCACACCTGCCCGCACTCGAGGCGCGAGGCCAGGCGCAGGCCCCTGGCGACGTCCTGCGTCCACACGCTGCCCGCCAGCCCGAACTCGCTGGCGTTGGCCAGGCGCACCGCCTCTTCCTCGTCGCGCACGCGGACCACCGGCAGCACCGGCCCGAACGTCTCTTCGCGGAAGATCTCCATCTCCGGCGTGATCCCGGTGAGCAGCGTCGGCGCGAAGAACTGGCCCGGGCGCTGCAGCCTCTCGCCCCCGAACACCACCTTCGCCCCGGCCGCCACCGCCGACTTCACGTGGCGCTCGACGATCCCCAGCTGCGCGCTCGACGTCAGCGGCCCCATGTCGGCCTGCTCGTCGGGCCCGCCGACGGTCACCTGCGCCACCTTCTCGCGCACCTTCTCGACGAAGCGGTCGTGGATCACGTCGACCACGAAGATCCGCTCGACCGACACGCAGGCCTGGCCGCAGTTGACCAGCCCGCCCCACACCGCGGCCTCGGCCGCGCGCTCGAGGTTGGCGTCGGCGCACACGATCATCGCGTCCTTGCCGCCGAGCTCGAGCTCGACCGGGATCGGGCGCTGCGCCGCCGCGGCCATCACCTTGCGGCCCGTCGCCACCGAGCCGGTGAAGAACAGCATGTCGACGTCGGCCCGCGTCAGCGCCGCCCCCGTCGAGCCGTCGCCGTGCACGATCTCGACGACCCCCGGCGGCAGCCCGATCCGGCGGAACAGGTCTTCGACCACCCCGGCCACGATCGGGGTGATCTCCGACTGCTTGAGCACCACCGTGTTGCCGCCGATCAGCGCCGACAGCACCGGCACCACCGCCAGCTGGAACGGGAAGTTCCACGGCGAGATGATGCCGATGACCCCGCGCGGGAAGTATTCGATGAAGCCCGACTTGCCCGGCAGGATGATCGGCGTCGACACCTTGCGCCGGCGCAGCAGCACCGGCGCGCGGCGCAGGATGTATTCGAGCAGCACCGGGACCGCGCCGATCTCGGTCATCGTCGCCTCGAAGGTCGGCTTGCCGGTGTCCTCGCTGATCTTGCGGGCGTAGTGCTCGCCTTGTTCGGCGAGGACCTGCTTGACGCGGCCCAGGGCCTCGGCGCGGACGGCGAGCGGCGTGTCGCGCCAACCGGGGAAGGCCGCCCGGGCGCGGGCCACCGCGGCGCGGACCTCGTCTTCGCCGGCGACCGGAAACTCGCCGAGCCGGGCGCCGCTGACGGGGCTCAGCTTCTCGAGCAGCCGGCGCGGCGAGGCCGGGGGTTGGGCCCCGGAGGGCCGATCGGTGGTCGTGGCGGTGGTCGTGGCGGTGGTCTGGTCGGCGCTCATGACGGATGCCTTGGGCCCGGGCGGCGGCCCGCGAGGGGGGTGAGTTTAGCAAAGGCTCCAGCGGACGCGGCGCGCCCGCGGGCCGCGGATACTGCTACCATGCCACGTGCCGCCATGACGACCAGCCGTGACGACCTGTTCCGCCGCTACCTCGGGCTCCTCGGGTGGGTCGGAGACCCCGGGCTCCACGAGCTCGTCAGCAGCCACCTCATCAAGGTCCCGTTCGAGAACGTGTCGAAGCTGCTGCGCCCGGCCGACGCCGCGGCCACGGCCGTGCCCCCGCTGGAGGAGTTCTTGCGCGGGATCGGTGACCAGGACCTCGGCGGCACCTGCTTCGCCCTCGCCACGCACTTCGCCGCGCTGCTGCAGTTCCTCGACTACGACGTCGAGCTGCTCGCCGCCGACGCCGGCGGCGTCCCGCGGGCCCACGCCGTCTGCCGCGTGCGCTTCGACGACCAGCTGCACCTCGTCGACGTCGGCTACGGCGCGCCGTTCTACCACCCGATCGTGCTCGACGAGCTGCCGCTGCAGCTCCCGCACGGCGACGTCGCCTACACCCTCGACCGCCACGCCTCGCACCGCGAGGCCGTCGAGGTCGTCACCCTCCGCAAGGGTGTGCGCGCCCACAACTACGTCGCCAAGCCGCCGGCCGTCGCCCCCGACGTGTTCGCCCCCGCCATCGAGCGCTCGCACGCGCCCGACGCCCACTTCATGCGGCGCCTGCGGATCACCCGCTTCTTCGCCAGCCGGGTGCTCGAGATCGACAACAACCGCCTCGTCACCACCCACCACAACATCACCACCGTCACGCCGATCCGCGACGTCGACGAGCTCGAGGCGATCGTGCACGAGGCGCTGCAGCTGCCGCGGATGCCGGTGCGCGAGGCCGTCGAGGCGCTGCAGGCCCGCGGCGTCGACGTCTTCGCCGCCGCTACATCTTGATCCCGCACAGGCCGACCTCCTCGAGCCCGGGCGGCGCCGCCCCGGGGTCGTAGAACGGCAGGCACTCCTGGTCGGGCGCCCCGGAGCACATCTCCGGCATCGACTGCGCCAGCGACAGGTCGCAGAACTCGGTGCAGCAGCCCACCGCGGCGCAGCCCGGCACGTTCGTCGCCGTCGTGCACAGCAGGCCCGGGTCGCACACGTTGAGGAACTCGCACTCGTCGCCGTAGGCGCCGGCGTCGCCGCTCACGTCGCCGTCGCACACGAACACCTCGGCCATGCTCGGGATGCAGGTCTGTCCCGAGGGACAGCTCGACGCCAGCGGGTTGCAGGTCGTCAGGCACAGCGGCAAGAGGCCGCCGTTGCTCACGTCGCACACCAGCCCGCCGCCGCACGTCGGCGCCGCCGGGGTGCCCTGACACAGCGGCAGGCAGGTGCCGTGGCCGTCGGGGTCGAGCAGCCAGCACAGGAGGTCCGCGTCGCAGTCGTCGATGCCGACGATCCCGCCCTCGGCCGTGCACGGGTCGCCCGCCTTGCCCGCCGGTTCGGCGATCTCGATGCAGCGCGTGCTGTCGACCACCCCCGTCCCGGTCGAGTCGAACGGCACGCACTTCGCGCCCGCCGGACAGTCCTGGGCCCAGACGCTGCACTCGCCGGTGACCTCGCCGGAGTCGCCGGTGGTCGTCGGCACCGCGGTGGTCTGTGAGTCACCCGTCGTGGTCGTGGCGGGCGCTGCGTCGGAGTCGCTGCCGGCCTCGCTGCCGCCCTCGCTCTCCTTCTCCCCGACGACGCACCCCGCGAGTGTGAGAAGCACGACAAACTGCGACGCGCCGAACCTGATCACGGACCCAGCGTATCACGCGCTCGTGGCCGCGCAGCCGCTTTGGGGCCGCTTCGCCGACCCTGCAGCGTCCCTTGCGCGTTCGCCGCCATCAGCAGGCACGACGGCGCTCGTCGCGGACAAAGCTTGCTACACTGTGCGGACCCTATGGGCGACCCCCCGAGTAAGGCCCACGGCCGATTCGTCGGGCCGAGGAGCAGCGACTGTCGATGAGCGACTTCCTGCGACTCGTCTCGCTGTTCTTCCTGGTGCTGATGAACGGATTCTTCGTCGCGGCCGAGTTCGCGCTCGTCAGCGTGCGACGCACCCGGATCGAGCAGCTGGCCAACGAAGGCAACACCCTGGCGCGCCTCACCCACAAGGTGCTGGCCGACCTCGACCTGTACATCGCCGCCACCCAGCTCGGCATCACGATGGCGAGCCTGCTGATCGGCTTCATCGCCGAGCCCGCGATCGAGCACCTCGTCGCGCCGAGCCTGACCGAGTGGGGCTACGCCCCCGCGACGGTCAGCAAGATCTCGTTCGCGCTCGCCTTCGGCCTGTCGACCGCGCTCCACATCGTGTTCGGCGAGCTGGCCCCCAAGTCGCTCGCGTTGCAGCGCGCCGAGCAGGTCGCGCAGGGGATCGCGATCCCGATGATCGCCTTCACCACCGTGTTCCGCCCGGTCATCTGGCTGCTCAACGTCACCGGCAACGGCGTCGTGCGCCTGTTCGGCCTCAAGCCGGTGCCCGGCCACCACTCGGCCCACTCCGAAGAGGAGATCCGAATGATCGTGTCGGCCTCGCGGCAGGAGGGCGTGCTCGAGGAGCACGAGAAGGAGCTCCTCAACAACGTGTTCGACCTCTCGGACACGCCGGTGCGCGGGATCATGACCCCGCGGGTCGACATGATCGCGCTCGACGAGAAGGCCTCGCTGCGCCGCTTCATGGCCATCAACGAGGAGCACCAGTACTCGCGCGTCCCGATCTACCGCGACACCAACGACAAGATCGTCGGCATCGCCTACATCGGCGACGTGCTCAAGCACCTCGACAACCTCGACCAGGTCACTCTCGGCGAGGTCGCCCGCCCCGCCGTCTTCGCCCCGGAGAACATGAAGGTCATCGACCTGTTCTCGCTGTTCCAGAAGAAGAAGACCCACATGGCCATCGTCGTCGACGAGTTCGGCGGCACCGCCGGCGTGGTCACCCTGGAGGACGCGCTCGAGGAGGTCGTCGGCGAGATCTACGACGAGAACGACGAGCCCGAGGAAGAGAAGCAGGTCCGCGCCGTCGGCGACGGCACCTTCGTGTTCGACGCGCTGATCAACGTGTCCGAGGTCGAGAAGACCCTCGAGGTCGACCTCGACGACGAGATCCAGGGCAACTACGAGACCCTGTCCGGCTTCCTGTTCCACAAGTTCGAGTACATCCCCGGCGTCGGCGAGGAGGTCGAGGCCGAGGGCTGGACCTTCCACGTCGCCGAAGCCGATGAGCGCCGCGTCATCAAGATCCGCGCCTACCGCAAGCAGACGCCCTCGGCCGAGGCGCATACCTGAGCCGCAGGCCGGCGCGGCCGTCATGACCGCAAGGGCATGTCCCTTGCGCCAGCCCGGGTCGGCAGCCGCGGGCTCATGGATCGCGGCTGTCCGATTGGACATCCGCTTGCGACCTGTCCTTGAAGACACCCGTCGCCGTCGCGCCGGTCCGTCACGGCTGCGCCAGGGCTCGCCGCAGCGCCACCTCGGCCAGCGCGTGCGTGATCTGCCCGCCCGCCAGCGCCGCCTCGAGCGCGGCGCGCCCCATCACCACCGGCGCCACCACCTCCTCCGCGTCCGGGCACGGCGCCCCGACGCGCACGGCCCCGCGGACCAGGAAGAAGTGGCAGCGGTTGTCCTGCAGCACCGGGTTGGGGTGCGTGAAGCCCAGCGGCACGACCTCGCCGCCGGCATAACCTGTCTCTTCACGCAGCTCTCGCACGGCAGCCGCCTCCGGCGCCTCGCCCGGATCGACCAGCCCGCCGGCCGGCTCCACCGTCTCGCCGGCGATCCCGAACCGGTGCTGGCGGACCAGCACGAACGCCCCCGCCGCGTCGACCGCGACCGTCATCACCCAGTCGGGCATGCGCAGCAGCGTCACCGGCGAGCTCCGCCCCGCGAGGCGCACCTGCTCGACGCGAAAGAACCCGGCGTCGAACGCCGCCACGCGGTGTAGCTCGCGCATCGCCGCGGTGATACCACACCGAGGTCCCCTGCGACCGGCGATGACATGCGCCCAAGAACATGTCCCCTCGGACATCCAGCGCACCTCGCGCGACGAACGTCGCTCGCCCGCAAAAAAAATTCGAAGACCCGGACCCCTGGCGCGTAGAGCCCCAGCGAACCTCCTCGGAGCCCGCATGCCCCGCACGATCCCTCTGTTTGCGCTCTTCCTCCCGGTCCTGTTCGCCTGCCAGCCCGACGCCCCCTCTCCGCCGCCCCCGCTGGCCGTCGCCCCCGCGCCCCCGCCCGCCCCCAGCGACGTGCCGCTCCTGCGCACCTACGCCGTCCCGCCCGAGCAGGCGCGCTCGATCGAACGCGCCCTCTCCAGCGCCCTCTCGACCGGCAAGGACACCCCGCCGCTCGGCACCGTCGAGCGCCTGCCCGACGGCCGCCTCGTCGTCGTCGCCGCGCCGGGGATCCAGGACGGCGTGGCCGCCCTGATCCGCGACCTCGACACCACCAAGGCCCCGCCGGTACGCACGGCCGAGTTCGATTACTGGGTCGTCGTCGGCGAGCCCGCCTCCGCCACCCAGGGCCTCGAGGCGCTCCCCGACCTCGCCCCCGCGCTGCAGGCGATCACCGAGGCGCAGGGCCCGATGAAGTTCAACCTGCACGAGTCGATGCACCTGTCCTCGCTGCTCGACGACCGCGCCGAGGCCGACGGCAACCTCATGTGGGCGCGCCAGACCGTCACCGAGGTCGGCGGCCGCCTCGTCGCCGATCTCGAGCTCTCGGTCACCAGCAAGGCGAAGGGCGGCAGCAACCTCTTGATCTGCCGCGACGAGTGCAACCACCTCAAGTCGCGCATCCACCTCGACCCCGGCCAGCTGCTCGTCGTCGGCCAGAGCGGCGTCGACGTCGGCGAGACCAAGGGCGAACATGTCTCGAAGACCCTGTTCTACGTCGTCCGCGGCCAGGTCCGGACCGGGGGCGCGTGACCGACCCGGCGACATCGCCCGGCCTGACGGCCGCCGACGTCGAGCGCCTGTTCCTCGAGCTGGAGCGGCCCCTCTTCAACGTCGTGTACCGCTGGCTGTGGGACCGCGACGAGTCGGCCGAGCTGGTCCAGGAGACCTTCGCGCGGCTGTGGCAGGCGCGCGCGCGCGTGCGGCCCGACACCGCCGGCGCCTTCGTCTACCGGATCGCCGTCAACCTCGCCGCCAGCCGCCGGCGCTGGCGCGCGCTCCGTCGCTTCGTCGCCGTCGAAGACGCCGCCCCGGCCGACCCTGACGTCCAGCCCGACCTCGCCATCCTCGGCGCCGAGCGAGCCGCCGCCGTGCGCGCCGCCGTCGACGCCCTGCCCGAGAAGCTGCGGCGCGTGCTCGTCCTCTGCGAGCTGTCCGAGCTGTCGTACGCCGACATCGCCGCCGCCCTCGAGATCCCCGTCGGCACCGTCGGCTCGCGTCGCCACGCCGCCGCCGACCGCGTCCGCCGCAACCTCCACGCCCAGGAGCACCGCCGTGAAGCCGCCGTCAGAAGATGACCTGAAGGACATGTTCGTCGTCCTCGATCCCCCGCCCGGCGGCCTCCAGCGCTTTCGGGCCCGCCGCGACGCCCGGCCGCGTCCGCGCTGGCCGTGGTGGCTCGGCGCCGGCGGCCTCGCCACCGCCACCGCCGCCGCCGCCCTCGTGCTGGCGCCGCGTCCCGTCGCCGTGCCCGCCACGCCCGCGCCGTCCGTCGCGTCCGCGCCCGCGCCCGTCGACCTCATCGCCGGCCGCGACCTCGGCGCCCTCCACCCCGCGTGGATCGGCCTCGGCCGCGTCGCCCCGCCCGGCGAGCCGCTGCAGCTGGCCCCCGAGCTCGCCGGCGCCCTCGCCTCCCGCCGCGTCGCCCTCCCGCGCCAGGACGTCGTCCTCTACATGCTCGACGCCAAGGAACATGTCCCCTAGCGCATGCCCTATCGGACATGCCCTCGGGCACATGCTCGAACGGACATGCTCATGCAGACACGTCTGCACCCGCGGCTCGCGCCGCCGCCTCGCGCGGCCCGAAGAACAGCAGCAGGTGCAGCAGCATCAGCGCGTGGAACAGCAGCGACACCCGCATCGACCCGGCGATCCCGAGGTGCAGCAGCACCAGCGCGAGCGCGGCCGGCGTGCGCGTGCGGGCGAACCACAGCCCGAGCCCGATCGCCAGCTCGAGCGCGATCGTCGACCACGCCAGCGCGCGGGCCAGCGGCCCGAGGGTCAGCGGCAGCCAGGCCGACAGCAGGTGCTGGCCCTGGTGCGACGAGCGGAAGATCAGCACCATCGCCTCGCCCGTCCACCAGGATGTCCCTTCGACCAGCTTCGACAGCGCCGCGAACACGTACACCGCCGACAGCTGCAGCATCATCAGGCGCGTCGCCCAGCGCGGCCCCACCCGCCCCAGCGGCGCCAGGGCCACCAACCCCCACTGCACCGCCGCCAGCTCCGCGTAGGCCCGCGGCGTGCTCGCCTCGAGCCCGACCAGCAGCGCGAACAGCCCGGCCGCCAGCACCCGCGCCGCCCGTCCGCCGCGCCCCGCGGCCACCAGCGCCGCCGCCGCGAGCAGCAGCGCCATCAGCCCCGTGATCAGCCACAGCGGCGGCGGAGGCCCGGCCAGCCAGCGGTCGAGCCGGCCCTCGCGCAGCACCGGTCGGCTGTACAGCTCCTCGAGGTGCGGCCACTGCATCAGCGCGTAAACACCTGTCCACAGGGCCAGCCCGCGGGCGAACCGCTGCGCCCGCGCCGTCGCCTCCGCCGCGAAGAAGAACCGCGACAGCTCGCCGGCCGCCTCAGCCATCGCCCACCGGGTACTGTCCGATCGTCGCCACGCCCGTCGACCCGTCGCGAAGATCGCGCCAGCGCCGGACCAGCCGCACCTTGTCGACCGGCTGCCCGTCCTCGGCCATGCGCGCCGCCAGCCAGCGGGCGAACGCGTGGCGCTCGGCCAGGTGGCCCGGCTCGAACACGATCGCGCTGAACTCGTACGCCCGCTCGCCGGTGGCGCCGCGCGTGTGCCGGAAGTACCGCTCGAGCGGGATCGTCACCCACGTCCCGTCGGCCGCGCGACCCTCGGCCGTCAGCGTGCGGTCGATCGGCGACGGGTCGCTGAACATCCGCCACGGCATGTGCGCCCCGAGCGGCGGCGGCAGCGGCGACAGCCCGCGGACCAGCGCGATCGCCTGCGCCGCCAGCCACACCCCGACGATCCCGACCGCCAGCCTGTGTGGTACTTCGGACATGTCCCGATGTTCAGGCTCCGATCGTCCGCGACGGGCCGGGCGGCTCAGCCCTGCTTGACCCCGATCATCTCGCTCTCGGGCGCCGCCTCGTACCACGGCAGCCCGGCCTCCTCGCTGTGCTGCAGCTCGGAGATGATCTGCGCGCCCAGCAGGATGATGAGGGTGCCGATCTCGAGCGTCAACAGGGCGATGATGACCGTGGCCAGCGACCCGTAGACCACGTTCACCAGCGAGATCTTGGAGAAGTAGACCATCAGCGCCCGGCGCAGCACGTCCCACAGCAGCGCCGCCGCGACCCCGCCGGTGAGGGCGCGGCGCCACGACACCTCGGTGATCGGCATGACGCGGTAGGCCGCGGTGAACATGAAGATCAGCGTGACGATGCCGCTCAGCTTGAGGGCGAACGCCGGACCTGACCCGAGGGACAGCTGATAGCCGAACAGCACCAGCTCGGCCTCGGCCAGGCGCTCGAGCAGCGCGACCAGGGCGGTGAGCACCAGCAGCCCGCCGGCGATCACGACGATGAAGATGTACGGCAGCAGCGCCGACATCCAGAAGCTGCGCTGGCGGCGGGCCCGGCTCCTGGCGAAGATCACCGCCAGCGCGCCCTCCAGCATCTTGAAGGCCCACGTGCTGAAGAACAGCATCACCCCGAGGCCGATCCCGCCGACCAGGTCGCGGTTGTCGAGCAGGCTGACGACCTCCTGAATGATCGTGTCGGCCTGGTTGGGGATCAGCAGGTTGAGCTCGTGGCTGATGATCTCGGTCAGCTGGTTCTTGTCCCAGACGTGGGTCAGCGCGACCAGCACCACCGCCAGCATCGGCACGATCGACAGCAGCGCGTTGTAGGCGACCCCGCCCGCCAGCAGCAGCGCCTTGTTCTTGCCGAGGTGGCGGAGCACCCGCAGCAGGAAGCCTCCGAGCCGGCGCAGCATCAGCAAAGCCGCGGCGAGCGCGGCGGACTTACGGCCTTCAGGCATCGAGCGCGGCTACCATACGCCGTTTTACGTCGTCCGGGGATCGTGCCCGGTCACGCCGCCCGGGCTTTTCACGGCCGGCTCCGCCTGCTATGCCGCGCCGCCGCGGTGAACCACCGTCAGGAGTTTCGTGTGGGAGCTCGACAAGCGCGGTAGTAACCATGGTCAGTCGCTTCAAGCGCGGGAACGGGTCCGCGCGCTAGCAGTGCGCAGGCACCGCGTCAATCACTTTTCAAGCGCCCGCACAGCCGTGCTCATCCGTCCGGGCATGCGCCTCGGACTCGCGTCGCCATCTCCACCCCGCGAGGTTAGGATGCCGCCCGCATCGTGAACAGGCGCGCTCTTCTCCTCTCCGTGGGAAAAGGCGCCGGCTGCCTGGCGGCCGGAGCCGTCCTCGGCGGCTGTCGACCTCATCCTCCGACTCCCGCGAGCGACCCGGAGACCGGCGCTCCGAGCGTGCTCGAGTCGTGGTTGGAGCGCTGGCTGACGGCGTTCAACGATCCTGACCTCGGCGTCTACAAGCGGTTCGTCGAGACGTTCGCACCGACGGTGCAACCCTACGTCGACGACGACCTGTCGGTCCGCGAGGTCACCGGCGGCTTCGAACTCATCACCTCGCAGGTCACGGGCCCGCAGGAGATCACCGCCTTCGTGAAGGATCGCGCGTGGGACCGGCGCTCGAAGGTCGTACTGACCGCCTCGGGCCCGGACACGCTGGACGACATCGCCTTCGCCGGCGCCCCCGCCGAAGGCACCATCCCGCGGCTCGACCAGCCATCGGCGCTCGCCGCCATCGAGACGAAGATCCGCGACGAGGCCCGAGCCGGCCGCTTCAACGGCGCCGTGCTGGTCGCGCGCGGGGACCAGGTGCTGTACAGCGCCGGCCACGGAGCGATCGACGACGGGCGCGAGCTCTCCGTGACGCCGTCGACCCGGTTCTGCATCGGCTCCATGGGCAAGATGTTCACCGCCGTGGCGACCATGCAGCTGGTGGAACAGGGGCGCCTGGCCCTCGCCGACCCGCTCGCCCGACACCTCCCCGACTACGCCAACAAGTCGCTGGCCGAGCGAGTGACGGTGGAGCAGTTGCTGACCCATACCGGCGGCACCGGCGACATCTTCGGCCCGCAGTACGACGCCAACGCCGACGCGCTCAAGACGCCCGCCGATCTGGTGCGGTTCTACGGCGCCCGTGAGCCGGTCTTCGAACCGGGCGCGCGGTGGGGCTACAGCAACTACGGCTTCGTCCTGCTCGGCGCGATCCTCGAGCGGGTCACCGGCAAGCCCTACGACGTGGTCTTCCAGGAGCGGGTCTTCGGGCCGGCGGGGATGAAGGCGACCTCGCAAGCGTTCGCCTCCTCGCACGCGACCGCCATCCCGTCCACCGGCGCGGGTGCGACCGGCCGCAAGGTCCTGGCACCCTACGCAGGGCTGCCCGCCGGCGGCGGCTATTCCACCGTCGAGGATCTGCACGCGTTCGCCGTCGCTCTGCGCCGCGGCGCGCTGGTCAGCGCCGCCACCCTCGCCGCCATGACGACACCCAAAGTGGTCGCGGGCACATCGCACTGGGGCCTCGGCTTGCCGGTGCGGGCCCGCAACGGCGCGACCTACTACGGGCACGGCGGCGCCGCCCCCGGGGTCAACGGCGACCTGGCGATCTATCGCGACCACACGACCGTGGTCCTGTGCAATCGCGGGCACCCGGCCGCGGTCGTCGCCGCCGATTTCATGGGAGCGCGCCTCCCGGTCGTGTGACCAAGACGATGTTCGGCGACCCACGCGCCGACCTTCGCCCCATCACCACAGCCAGTGACCAACCTCCCCGCGCGGGCTGCAGATCGTCCCTGCGCCGGGCGGCGCGCAGATCGACTATCGTCACGCCCGCCCTGCAGGGCCTCGAACGGACGCAGCGAGACCGATGAACTATCGCCACGAGTTCCATTCCGGCAACGCCGCCGACGTGTTCAAGCACGTGGTCCTGTTGCAGCTCGTGCGTCGCCTGCAGCACAAGCCCGCGCCCTTCTGCTACGTCGACACCCACGCCGGTCGCGGCAGCTATCCCCTGGACCAGGGCGGCGCGGCGCGCACGCGCGAGTTTCAGCGCGGCGTCGCCCGGCTGTGGCCGGATCGCGGCGCTGCGGGGCTTCCGCCGGCGCTCGCCGATTACCTCGCCCGCGTGGCCGAGCTCAACTCCGGCGGCGAGCTCACCCGCTATCCCGGCTCGCCGCGGCTCGTCCGCGCCGTCCTGCGGCCCGACGATCGCATGATCCTGTGCGAGCTCCAGCCGGCCGAGGCCGCCGCGCTGCGCGACGAGTTCAGCGTGCGCGGCGAGCACGGCGCCCGGCGCGACCCGCAGGTCGCCATCCACCAGCGCGACGGCTACGAGGCCCTCAGCGCCCTGCTGCCGCCCACCCCGCGCCGCGGCCTCGTCCTCATCGATCCGCCCTACGAGCGCCCCGACGAGTTCGCCGCCGCTCTGGCCGGATTGCAGCTGGCGCGCCAGCGCTGGCCGCAGGCCTGCGCCGCGCTGTGGTACCCGATCAAGGGTCCGCTGGCGGCCACGCTGCTGCACGCCGCGGTCCTCCGCGCCGGCATGCGCGACGTCCTGTGCGCCGAGCTGCGGACGCGGCCTGACGACCCCGCCGTCCTGAGCGGCTCCGGGCTGCTCCTCGCCGGCGCCCCGTGGCAGACCGACACCGCCTTGCGCGCGCTCCTGCCCGACCTCGCGGCCCGTTTGGCCGAGGAGCCCGAGTTTCACGGCAGCGCCCGCGTCGACTGGCTCGCCCCGCCCTGATACGGTGCCGGCATGGACGTCGCCCCCTGTGCGTTCTGCGAACTCCCGCACGGGAGTGACCTGCTCCGCCGCGACTACGAGCTCGACTTCTGCGAGCGCTGCGCCGAGGGCCACGCCGAGGTCGCCCTGCGCGAGCGCGGCCACACCATCGTCACCCGCGAGTGGCAGACGCGCGAGCGCATCGGCAGCGAGTTTTACACCTTCTACCACTTCTCGATCACCGCGCGCCCGCGCGTCAGCCTGTCGTTCCGCGCCAGCTTCGCCCGCGAGAGCACCCTCGACCGCATGATCAAGGTGTTCCGCCGCGATCTGAAGGTCGGCGACCCGCTGTTCGACGACTTCATCTACATCAGCACGCGCGACCGGGCCCAGGTCACCGCCATGCTCGACAGCACCGGCGCCCAGTCGACGCTGATGGATCTCGTCAGCCGCTTCAACAGCGTGTTCTTCGACGGCGGCGCCTTCGAGGTCCGCGAGCGCGGCACCGAGCCGATCAGCCCCGACCCTCCGGCCCTGCTCTCGGTCGCCGCCATGCTCGTCCACCTCGAGCGGACGGCCAGCGCCATGGCGGCCCCGGCCGCCCCGCCCGTCCCCGCCGAGCAGGACTGAGAGTCGCGACGTGCCCGATCGGGCATGCCCCCGGAGACATGCTCCCGGGGACATGCGGCAAGGGACATGCTCCGACGAACATGTCCCTTGCGTCTCGTCCGTCTGCGGCCTCAGGCCCGCAGCGTGCCGCCGCGCAGCGCCGCGACCAGCTCGCCGAGGGCCGCGGGCCCGCGCTGACCGGCCTCGACCAGCGCCGAGCCGACCACCACCCCGTCGGCGTGCCCGGCCAGCGCGCGCACGTCTTCGGCCTTGCGCACGCCGAAGCCGACCACGATCGGCAGGCCGCTCGACTCGCGCAGCGTCGCCAGCCCGGCGTGGAGCCCCGGGTCGCTCGGATCGAGCGGCGCGCCGGTCACCCCGGTGAGGCTGACCGCGTAGACGAACCCGCTGCTGGCCCCCAGCACCCGCGCGCGGCGAGTCGGCGTGGTCGTCGGCGCCACCAGCCCGATCCATCCGAGCCCGCGGGCCCCGGCCGGCCCGCGCAGCACCTCGGCGTGCTCGGGCGGCAGGTCGACCACCAGCAGCGCGTCGGCCCCCGCCCCGGCTGCCTCCTGGGCCAGCCGCTCCGGGCCGTGGCTCAGCAGCGGGTTGGCGTACGAGAACAGCACGATCGGCAGCGGGAAGCGGCGCCGGATCTCCGCCGCCATCTCGAGCGCTCCGGCCACGCTCGCGCCGCTCGCCAGGGCGCGGGTCATCGCCGCCTGGATCGTCGGTCCGTCGGCCGTCGGGTCGCTGAACGGCACCCCGAGCTCGAGCACGTCGAGGCCGCCCTCACAGGCGGCGAAGATCCGCTCGAGCGAGCCGGCGCGGTCGGGGTCGAAGCCCGTCAGGTACCCGACCAGCGCCGCCCGATTCTCCTCGCGCGCCCGCGCGAACGCGGCCGCCACGCGATCCACACCTGCGACGCTCATGTCCCCTCCTTGCGTTCGCTGCGGAGCACGTGCCCGTCGACGATCAGCGACTCCTCGCCGGCCGCCCCGCGCAACGCCGCCCGGGCCGCCTCGCGCTCGCGCTCGGCCTTGTCGATCAGATCGAGCGTCGCCGGGTCGAGGTGCTTCATCACCGTGTGCATGTCCTTGTCGCCGCGGCCCGACACGTTGACGAGCACCACCGCGTCGCGGCCGAGCTCGCGGATCACCGCCGGCAGCGCCGCGATCGCGTGCGCGCTCTCGAGCGCCGGGATGATGCCCTCCGTGCGCGCCAGCAGCTCGGTGGCCGCCAGCGCCTCGCGGTCGGACACCCCGAGGTAGCGGGCGCGGCCGGTCGCGTGCAGGAACGCGTGCTCCGGGCCGATGCCCGGGTAGTCGAGCCCCGCCGAGATCGAGTGCGCCTCGAGCAGCTGCCCGTCGTCTGTCTGAAGGACCAGGCTGCGCATCCCGTGGAACACGCCGACGCGGCCGCGGGCCATCGTCGCCGCGTGGCGGCCTTGCAGCCCCTCGCCGGTCGCCTCGACCCCGTACAGCTTTACCGCCGCGTCGGGCACGAACGCCGCGAACAGCCCCATCGCGTTCGAGCCGCCGCCGACGCACGCCACCGCCGCGTCGGGCAGCCGACCGATCCGCTCGAGCAGCTGCGCCCGCGCCTCGTCGCCGATCACCCGTTGCAGCTCGCGCACCATCAGCGGGTACGGGTCGGGCCCCATCACGCTGCCGATCACGTAGTGGGTGTCGGCCACGCTGGCCACCCAGTCGCGCAGCGCCGCGTTGATCGCGTCCTTCAGGGTCGCCGAGCCGCTCGTCACCGGCCGGACCTCCGCCCCGAGCAGGCGCATGCGGACGACGTTGAGCGCCTGCCGGGCCACGTCCTCCGCGCCCATGTAGACCACGCAGGGCATCCCGAAGTACGCGCAGGCGGTCGCCGTCGCCACCCCGTGCTGTCCCGCCCCGGTCTCGGCGATGATGCGCCGCTTGCCGAGCCGGCGGGCCAGGAGCACCTGGCCGATGCAGTTGTTGATCTTGTGCGCCCCGGTGTGGTTCAGGTCCTCGCGCTTGAGGAAGATCCGCCCGCCGCCGACCGCCTCGGGCAGCCGGCGCGCCTCCGTGATCGGCGTCGGCCGGCCGACGTAGTCGCGGAGGATCGCCCGGTACTCCCCGACGAACGTCGGGTCGGCCCAGGCCTCCGGCCACGCGCGGGCCAGCTCCTCGACCGCTGGCATCAGCGTCTCGGCCACGTAACGCCCGCCGAATTCGCCGAATTGTCCCAGCAGCTCGGGCGGGCCGCGGAGCGGGTTGTCATCGTCGGACTGTGGTGCCGCGGTCATGCGCCGGGGGATGGTAGCACCGATCGGCGAGCCCCCGGTCCGGCGCGCTTTCGGCCGCGTCTCGACCTGCGCCATCGTCTCACCTGTCCCGAAGTTCAGCTCATGACAATCACGAAGGCGGGCGGCCCGGCCGCATCGCCTGCATGCGGGGTCTCTCAGCCTCGCAGCGCGGCCGGCGGGCCACAATTTCGAGCCTCGGACCGACCTCTGGGGTCTCGCGGCGCCACGTCTGGCCCGGCGCGAATGAGATATCGTACGCGGCGATGCGTGAGGCGGCGTCGAGCGACAGGGATTCCGCCCTGCCCGCACCCGCGGAGCGGGCGAGCCCACGCGCGGGCGTCGTCCCCGTGCTCGCGTTGCTGCTGGGCCTCATCGCGCTCGCGTTCGCCGTGGCCCTCGTCGCCAGCGGAGAATCCCTCGTCGCCGCCGCCAGCGCATTCGCCGCGGCGGTGGTCTTCCTGATCTTCGCTCGCGCCCTCCGCGTCCGCGACGGCATCATCCGCGACCTCACCGCCGAGCGGGCCCTTCTCCACGCCTCGCGCCAGCAGATCGACTCCGTCAGCCGGGCCAAGAGCGATTTCATCGCCAACATCAGCCACGAGATCCGGACCCCGCTGGGCGGCGTCCTCGGCACCACCGCGCTGCTCGCCGACACCCCCTTGAACGACGAGCAACGCGCCTACCTCGCGGCCATCCGCGGCGCCGCCGAGGGGCTCATGGCGCTGCTCGGCGACATCCTCGACATGTCGAAGATCGAGGCCGGGCACCTCACCTTCGAGCGCTCGCCGTTCGACCTGCGCAAGCTCGCCGAGGACGTGATCGCCATGTTCGGCTACGTCACCCGCGACAAGGGCCTGTCGCTGCGCCTCACCTACGCCGACGGGGCCGCGCGGGTGTTCTTCGGCGACCCGCTGCGGATCCGCCAGGTCCTGACCAACCTCATCAGCAACGCCGTGAAGTTCACCGCCGCGGGCGAGGTGCGCACCGAGATCCGCGTCGGCCCCGTCGTCCACGACGAGGTCCGCGTCGAGCTGCGCGTGCTCGACACCGGCATCGGCATCACCGCCGAGCAGCTGCCGCGGATCTTCGACAGCTTCGTCCAGGCCGACGCCTCGACCACGCGCCGCTTCGGCGGCACCGGCCTCGGCCTCGCCATCTGCCGCGCGCTCGTCCGCGGCATGGGCGGCACCCTCGACGTCGAGAGCGAGCCCGGCAGCGGCTCGACCTTCACCGCCGCGCTCCCGCTCAGCGTCGCCAGCGAGAACGATCTGTCTGGAAGGACAGCCAACACGGACACCGGCGGGCGCAAGCTGCGGATCGTCCTCGCCGACGACAACCGGATCAACCGCACCGTCGTCCTCGCGCTGCTCGAGCGCGCCGGCCACACCGTCACCCCGGTCGAGAACGGCCTCGCCGCGCTCGCGGCCGTCGAGAGCGCCGCCCCCGACATCGTCTTCATGGACTGTCAGATGCCGGTCATGGACGGCTACGAGGCCGCCACCCGCCTGCGCGAGGCCGGCGTCACCGTCCCGATCATCGCCCTCACCGCCAACGCGCGGGGCGACGACCGCGAGCGCTGCCTCGCCGCCGGCATGACCGACTACCTCACCAAGCCGATCCGCCCCGAGGACCTGCACCTCGCCCTGCACCGGCACGTCCTCGCCGCCGTCGAGCCCGCGACGAGCGAGCCCGCGGCGAGCGAGCCCCTGGCGAGCGCCGCCTCGCACTGATCGCCCGCACCTGTCTCTTCAGACAGCCTCTCGCATCACCTGTCTCTTCAGACAGCTGATGAGACACGCATCCGCAGACCCATGTGGATCCGTGAAACCAACCTGGCGCTCTCGGTATCAGAGTGATATCATCCCGACATCAACCCGGAGCCCCGAATGACCTCGATCAAGCAGCAGAGCGCGTTTTCGCTCAACGGTTTCCTCGCCCTCCTCATCTGGCTCGGCCTGGCCGGCCTGTGCGCCAGCATGGTCGTCGACCTCGCCCAGACCCAGCAGGTCGCCGAGGTCTGGAAGCCGATCGCGCTCGGCCTGGTCCTCCTGCTCTCTCTGGGCGGTTTTTTCATCAATCAGCCCAACGAGTCGCGCGTCCTCGTCTTCTTCGGCCGCTACGTCGGCACCGTCGCCGGCGCGGGCTATCACTTCGCCAACCCGTTCGCCGCCAAGCACCCCGTCAGCTTGCGCGTGCACAACTTCAACAGCGAGAAGCTCAAGGTCAACGACGCCCGCGGCAACCCGATCGAGATCGCGGCCGTGATCGTCTGGCGCGTCACCGACAGCGCCAAGGCCCTGCTGGAGGTCGAGAACTACCGCGGCTTCGTCGCCATCCAGAGCGAGACCGCCATCCGCGCCGTCGCCACTCGCTTCCCGTACGACTCGCACGACGGCGAGGTGGCCCTGCGCAGCCACCAGGACGAGATCAACGCCGGCCTGCAGCAGGAGGTCCAGGCGCGGCTCGACGTCGCCGGCCTCGAGGTCGTCGACTGCCGCCTCTCGCACCTCGCCTACGCCCCCGAGATCGCCCAGTCCATGCTCCGCCGCCAGCAGGCCGAGGCCGTCGTCGCCGCCCGCCGGCAGATCGTCGAGGGCGCCGTGAGCATGGTCGAGATGGGCCTGCGCCGGCTCGAGGAGCACGGCATCGTCCGCCTCGACGAGGAGCGCAAGGCCTCCATGGTCAACAACCTCCTGGTCGCGCTCGTCGCCGACCGCGAGGCCCAGCCGGTCATCAACACCGGCAACATCTACTCGTGAGCCGCTCATGGTCGAGAAGAAGCGCTTCTTGCTGCGCATCGACCCGGACCTCCACGCCGCCCTCGAGCGCTGGGCGGCCGACGACCTCCGCAGCATCAACGGCCAGATCGAGTTCGTCCTCAAGGAAGCCCTGCGGGCGGCCGGCCGGCTCAAGGACCGCCCGACCGACCCCTACCGCAGCAGCGACGACGACGACGACGGCTGAACCGCGCCGCATGTCCCTTGGGACATGTCCGAACCACCAGCACCCGCCCCGGCCCGCCCGGCGCGGGTGCGCCGCGTTGTCCGGGCCTGCCCTTCACGACATGCTCGAATGAACAGCCAGTTCGCGTGGGCACGCCCTGTCCTCCACGCCTCCGGCCAGCGCGGTCCCGGCGCGGCGACCCGTCACGAGCTCGCGACCACCGTCAGTTTTGCCCGCGCGCCCTCCGCTCGCCGAGCGATCGCCTCCGCGCCCCGGGCGCGCCGCATCAACCTGTCTTTCACGACAGCTTCGCGCCCGCTCGCCGGCGCGAACTCGCCTCACTTGCGCCCTTTCACCCCCGGATCGTCGCCGAGCGGCCCGGAGCGCACCTCGACCGCGCCGACGCCGTCCCCCGTCAGCACCGTGCCCGGCGTCGCCGCGCTGCGGTGCACCACCGCCAGGCCGCTCGCCCCGCCGGCCGCGTCGGCGGTCCAGGTCGTCGCGCGTCCGGCTTGCGGGCGGTCGGGCGCCGCCAGTTCGACCGGTCCTTCCGGACATGTCTCTGCGTGCACCCGCACCAGCACGCGGTTGACCTGCCCGCGGGCGTGGATCCGCGCCAGCGGCTCCTGTCCCATGAAGCAGCCCTTGTCGTAGCTGACCGCCGCCACGAACCCGACCTCCGGCGGGAACGTCCCCGGCGTGATCTCGCGGCCCCACGCCGGCACCCCGGCCTCGATCCTGCGCCGGTCCCACTCGCCGAGCGGCGCCTCCGTCGCGCCCGCCAGCGCCGCCGTCACGGCCGCCGGCGGGCCGAACACGAGGAAGCCCGGCCCCGGGTACTGCGTCGTCAGGCACTCCACGCCTTCGCCTGCGACCGGCCCCGACCACACCATCGCGAACTCGACGTCCTCGGCGCGCTCGAGCGCGACGTCGTCCATGATGATATGGCGGTCGAGCAGCGCGATCGCCTCGTCGGCCGTGTCCGCCGGCAGCGCCAGGTGCAGCGAACCATCGGCGCACGCCAGCACGATCGCCTCCGTCACCAGCTTGCCCTTCACCGTCAGGATCGCGGCCGGCAGCGCCTGACCCGGCCGCGCCGCCTCGACGTCGGCCGACAGGATCCCCTGGAGGAAGCGGCGCACATCGGCGCCCGAGAGGCGTAGCAAAATGCGACGCCCCTGCGGCAGCGCGGCGAGACGGACAAATGTCAGGCCCTGCGGGCCCGCGGACGACTGGAGCGGGGTCACGCACGCAACCATGGCAATTCCCCCCGGTCGCGCGCAAGCGTGAGCAGACCGCGGCGAACGCACCCTCGCGTCGGGGCCGCGCCTCTTGATGCCGCGGCGGCCCCCTCGTAAAAGAGTCCCCGTGCCGGGACCGAGGGCAGCAGTGACCCGTCGCTCGAGCTGGAGCGCCCTTCTCACCGCCGCCTCGCTCGTGATCGCCGCGCCCGCCGCCGCCGCGCCCGCGACCGTCCCGGCGCCCGCCGCCGCGCCTCCGCCCGCGCCGGGACCTGCCCCTTCGGCCACGTCCAAACAGACAGGTCCGAAGAGCCAGCCGCCGCCCTCGCCCGATCAGCCGTTCAACCTCCCGGTGGCCGCGCGCACCGACGCCTACGGCCCGCGCCCGCCCGGCGTGCCCGAGCTGACGCGCGAGCAGATCGTCCAGTACGGCCTGCAGAACCCGCTGGTGAAGGCCGCCGACGCGCAGATCGAGCAGATGGAGGCGACGCTGCTGCGCGCCAAGTTCTCGTGGGTGCCGGTCATCAAGACCACCACCGCGCTCGCGCCCGGCGTCTACACCCGCTGCAAGGACATCAAGCTCGAGAGCTTCGGCAGCTCCGATCCGGTCGACTTCCAGTACTGCAGCCCGGCCGACAGCGTCGACATCGACACCATCGGCGGCTACTTCCGCCAGCTCAAGGAAGCCGGCATCGCCTTCCGCTTCGGCGCCGACTTCATCATCCCGCTGTTCACCTCCGGCAAGATCAAGCACGGCAAGGAGATGGCGCAGGCCGGCGTCGCCCTGGCCCAGCTCGCCAAGGAGCGCACCCGCCAGGAGACCGTCCTGCGCGTGCACCAGGCCCACACCGCGCTGCTGCTCGCGCGCGAGAGCCTCGCCATCCTCGACGAGGCGTGGAAGGTCGTGCAGGAGGCCAAGGGTCAGATCCTCGCCGACCTCGGCGAGAGCGAGGACGCCGACGTCGACGACACCAACCCCGACCGCGATCCCGCCGATCTCCCGCGCGTCGAGCTCGGCGAGCTCACCTTGATGGAGCGCGCGCTCGAGGCCCGCAAGATCGAGGCGGTCGCGCTCGCCACCCTGTGGACGATCGCCGGCGAGGCCGCGCCGGTCGGCTTCGACATCGCCGAGCGCGCGCTCGTGACCGACAGCGTCGACGGCGGCCTCCGCGAGCTGTCGCACTACCGCGAGCTGGGCGAGCAGCAGCGGCCCGAGGCGAAGATGGCCGCCGGCCTGGTCGAGCTGCGCAAGGCCGGTGAGAAGTTCGCGCGCTCGCAGTTCTTGCCGGACTTCGGGATCGCCGTGTCGGTGCAGATCTCGTACATGAACCAGGCCGACCGCAACATGAAGGCGCTCTATTACTTCGACCGGTTCAACTACAACCGCGTCATCTTCGCCTTCGCGATGAACTGGAACCTCGACTTCCACAACAGTTATTTCGGGCTCAAGAAGGCGCGCGCCGAGCGGCGTGAGGCAGAGCACCAGCGAGAGGCCGCGCGCTACTTGCTCGGGCTCGAGGTCGAGAAGGCCTACCGCGACCTGCAGCACGCCGACAAATCGGTCAAGCTCACCGAGCAGGCGACCAAGAAGGCCAAGCAGTTGGTCGTCGACCAGCAGGTCAAGCAGACCGTCGGCGGCGGCAACTTCGCCGAGCTCGAGAAGGCCCTGACCCGCTGGGCCGAGTGGCGCTTCAAGCAATTCGAGGCCATTCACGCCCACAACGTGGCGCTCGCGGGCCTCTCCCGCGCCGTGGGCACCGCCCTGGGGGCGTCCCCCAGCCCCTCGGCGGCATCTGCGCCCACGAACTCGATTTCTGCTGCATCAAGCCCTTGAAACTGGCCCGTCATGGCCTGAATGTCGCACCCAGGGCTGCCGTCCGAGCGCCCACCTTCGAGGCCGAAAATGCCCACTTCCGCTCGCAGTCTCATCGTCGGGTTCGTGCTCTCCACCTTCGCCGCCGCCGCCACCTTCGTGGGGCACGCGCCCGCCGCCGAGGCAGCGACCGCTCCGGCCACGCCCTCCGCCGTGTTCAAGGAGCGGCACACCAAGGTCCTCGAGCTGGTCAAGAAGCGGGCCGACCCCGAGACGCTGGCGAAGGAGGTCGATCAGCTACTCGACTACAAGGCCCTCGCGGAGGCCTCGCTCGGCGGACCGGCGCGCTACGCCAACAAGTGCGCCGCGCGCTGCGCCGAGTTCGAGGCCCTGCTGACCAAGCTGATCCGCGAGAACTACCTCAAGCGGATCCGCACCGACAAGAAGTACGAGCTGACGATCGTCGGCGAGGACGCCAAGGTCGGCGGCGACATCCGCGTCATCACCAACGTCGCCCTCACCCGCGACGGCAAGCCCGAGGTCGTCGAGGTCGTCTACGTCATGCACGCCGTCGGCGACACCTGGAAGGTCGAGGACATCGTGACCGACGGGGTCAGCCTGGCCAAGAACTACAAGTTCGAGTTCAACAAGATCATCCGCGACAAGGGCATCGACGAGCTGATCTTGCGGCTCGAGAACAAGCTGGTCGAGCTGGCCAAGAAGGACTGAGCCGCGGGCCGGTCCCGGCGGCCCCGCGCGGGCGCCCGGTCCGGCCTGTGTTAGCCTGACGGCCGTGCGAACCGCCGCCACGCCCGAACCGAGGCGCCCCAGCCTGACGCTGGCGGCGCCTCTGGTCGTCGCGGCGCTGACCGGTTGCCCGCAGGAAGAGATCGTCATCGTCGGCGAGTTCGGGCGCCCGATCGCTCTCGGCAGCGGCGACGCCTCGCCCTTGCCACGCCTGGTCTTTCGGCCAGGTCCATGCCCGGGCGAGGCCGGCGGCTGCAGCTCGATCTGCACCGGCGCGCCCGAGACCTGCCCGGCCGACGCCTGCCTCCCGCTCGTGGTCGACAGCGGCAGCCCGATCACCACCCTCGTCGGCGAGGGCGAGCCCACCGCGGTCCGCGGCTGCTTCGAGGTCCGCGCCGCCGAGGACTCGTTCGCCGAGCCGCCGGTCGAGGGAGCGGCCGAGCAGGCGATCACCCGCTTCCGCTTCGACTCGACGCCGTACGTGCAGCTCCCGCCGACCGCCGCCGACGTCTCGTGGGGCTGGCAGGTCGGCGATCACCACGCGTCGCCGTTCGTCGGCGGCGTGCTCGGCGGCAACGTCCTGCGGACCATGGCCGTCCGCTTCACCGACGCGCGCGGCAGCAACGGCCCGCAGATCACCTTCTACCGCGAGTTCCCCGGCGTCGAGAGCGTCCTCGCGGATCAGGGCAGCGCCGCGCTCCCGCTGCAGTTCCCCGGCCTCCTCCTCGGCAAGCTGATCGACGACGTGTGCCAGCAGCCGGACGGCAAGGACTGCGACCTCGCCAGCTTCGGCGTGTTCGACCGCGAGCACCCCGAGAGCGCCTTGCAGGCGACGCGGCTCGTCCTCGACGCCTGCCTCGGCGCCCCGCCGGCCGCCCTCACCTACAACGCCGCGCGCCGCACCTGCTCCCTGGCCTCGGGGCCAGGTGGTTCGGCCGACAATTTCCGCTCGCCGACCGGCGTCAGGGGCAAGGCGCTCAGCAAGGGCTGCACCGTCCAGGCCGTCGAGCTGGCGCCCGGCGACATCGACCACGGCCACGACGCCTCGGTCCTGATCGCCACCGGCGTGCCCGGCCTGATCCTGTTCGAGGACAGCGCCCTGCGCCTGTTCGGCAGCCTCGCGCTGCCGCCCTGCATGGGCGACGGCGGCCTCAGCGGCGGTGTTCCGCCCAGCACGCCCGCCTGTCGCGTGGGACAGGCGGGCCTGCTCCGCGCCGCCGGCTGGCCGCCGGCCGGCACCGCCGAGCGCCCGCTCGTCGAGCTGCGCGTCCGCAGCCTCGCGCTGCTCCCCGGGCTCACGCAGACCACCGGCTTGACCGCCTGCCAGCGCCTCGAGGTGCGCCTCCGGGCCCTGCGCTCGCAGTGCAACTACGTGTTCTCGCCCGACAACCCCGGCCAGGTCCCGCGCGGCGCCGGTGCCGGCTGTCGCAGCGGCTTCGACCCCTCCGATCCGCCGGCCGCCTCGACCACCGCCGCCGTGGTCGGCCAGGCCTTCATCCCCGACGGCGGCCGCGTCGATCCCAACCAGTGGATCCCGACCCTCGTGGTCCCCGCCGAGCATCCGCTCGTCACCGCCGTGCGCCGCGACACCAGCCCCGAGGCGCTGCAGCTCGACGGCCTCGTCGGCACCGGCTTGCTGCGCGGCACCGACGTCGTCCTCGACTACACCGATCCGACCCCGAGCGTGCGCGTCGCCTGCAACGACCCCGACGACGGCAGCTGCCTCGCCTTGCCCGCCTGCGTCCCGCGCGACGATCCCCGCGCGACCGTGCCCGCTTGCTGCTTCGGCCTGCCCGAGGACCTGCTCGTCACCCTGATCCGCGACCACAGCGCCTACGGCTGCTGCGCGGCGCTGTCGCCGGCCACCATCGACGAGCTCAACAACGCCGAGGCGACCTTCGGGCGCGAGCTCCCCTGCCCCGTGCGCGGGCGCTAGTTCTGGACCCCGACCGCCGCCACGGCCGGCGCGACGATGACCACGCGAGGCGAGCGCGACATGCCCCCCGTCGCGGTCTCCACGGGAGACTGACAACCGCAGTTGGCGCGTGACCGCACGCCCGCCGCCGCGCGCGCCCGAGCGCGTCCCGCGGCGTCCGGCGTCGCATCGTCGTATGGTTCAGGTCGCCATCATGTCTCCGACCGACGCTTTCGACGCCGCCACCCTCAGCACCTACGCCTGGGCATTCGGCCAGGGAGTCCTCGTCGACCTCACGCCCTGCGTCTATCCATTGATCCCGATCACCGTCGCCGTGTTCGGGGCCAAGGGCGTGTCTCGCGGTCGCGCGCTGTTCCTCGCCTCCTCGTACGTGCTCGGCATGGCCACGCTGTACACCACGCTCGGCATCGTCGTGGCGCTCAGCGGCGGCCAGTTCGGCGCCTGGCTCGGCGAGCCGGTGGTCGTGCTGCCGATCGTCGGCATCCTCCTGGCGCTGGCCGCCAGCATGTTCGGCGCCTTCGAGCTGCAGCTGCCCGCCTCGGTGCAGACGCGCCTCAACGCCGTCGGCGGCACCGGCCCGGTCGGCGCCTTCCTCATGGGTCTGGTCAGCGGCTTCATCTCGGCCCCGTGCACCGGCCCCGTCCTGCTGTCGCTGCTCGCCGTCATCGCCAAGGGTGCCGCCGAGGGCGACAGCCTGGCCTACGGCGCGTCCCTGCTGTTCACGTACGCGCTCGGCAT
>NZ_JAIRAU010000036.1 GCF_020073745.1 Nannocystis pusilla | reverse complement strand
CCGAAGATCACGTAGGTGAACGCCGACAGGTCGGTGTGCCCGTGATCGATGGTGAGCCGGACCTGCTTGGTGATCAGCAGCGCGTACAGGTCCGGCATCGTCATGTTGGCCGGCGTCAGCAGCTCTTGCAGGATCTCGAGCGCCGCGCGGTGGTCGGGGTCCTGCAGCGGCGGGGCGTCCATCAGCGCCAGGAAGGGCCGGTTCGCCAGCTCGTCCTGGATCGCCGACAGCTCGGCGGCGACCGCCGCCTTGCGCGCCTCCTGGCCCTCGGGCAGCTCGACGCCGAGGAGCTGCAGGCCCTCACGACCGGCCTCGATCGCGGCGTGGATCCTGCCGGCGGTGACGTGGACGGTGACCCGCAGGGCGTGCACGTGGGCGCGCTCGGACCGCGACAGCGGGCGGGTCGCGAGCGCGTCGAGGCAGGCGTCGGCGCGGTCGACGGCGCCGCGCAGGTACTCGCAATTGGCCTGCTCGAATTGCAGGTCGAAGCAGAGCGGGTCGCCGGCGATCCAGCTGTCGGCCTCGCCGGGAGGGCCGACCCCGAGCAGCAGGAGGCCGCCGAGGATGTGGGCGAGCGCGGCGTCGTAGCTGGCGCTGGTGCGGGCGCGGCGGGCGGCCTGCAGGTGGAGCTCGGCGGCGCGGCGGCGCAGCGGTGGGTCGCGCAGCTCGGGCTCGGCGTGGCGGAGGTGGGCGACGAGGTCGAACAGCGCCTCGGAGGCGTCGCCGGCGGCGTCGAGGCGGGCGAGCAGGACGCGGGCGACGGCGAGGTGGAGCGCGGGGCGTTCGTCGGCGGCGACCAGCGCGTCGGCGGTCTGGCGCACGCGGTCGTGGAAGAAGCGCATGGCCGAGGGGCCGGCGTCGGCGACGAGGTCGAGGTCGAGGGCGGGCTCGAGGCGCAGGACGGCCTCGGTCTGGTCGCAGCCGAGGACCTGGGCGAGGAGGTCGACGTCGAAGCGGGCGCCGATGCAGGCCGCGACCTTCACGGCCTCGAGGGTCGACGGCGGCAGCTTGCGCAGGGTGGCGCCGAACAGGTCGGCGACGGTCTCGGGCACGCTGGCGGCGTCGACCCCGGCGAGCGCCCAGGTCCACGCGCCCGCGCCCGGGTCGAAGCGCAGGCGGGCCTCGCGGTGGATGAAGCGCAGGTACTCGCGCACGAACAGCGGGTTGCCGCCGGTGCGGCGCAGCAGCTCCTCCGCGAGCGCGTGCAGCGAGTCGCCGCCGCCGAGCACGTCGCGCAGCAGCTGCTCGATGTCGTCGACGCCGAGCGCCCCGAGCACGAGCTCCACCGGCGCCGGCGTGGCGCCCCGCAGCGCCGCGAGGTGGGCCGGCAAGGAGTGACTGGTCGCGACCTCGTTGTCGCGGAAGGCCTCGATCACGAGCAGGTGCCGCACCTCGACGCTCGCGGCCAGCGCCTCGCACAGGCGCAAGCTGGCGGCGTCGGCCCACTGCACGTCGTCGAGGAACAGCACGAGCGGCCGCTCGGCCGCGGTGAAGCAGGCGATGAAGCGCTGCAGCGTCAGCTGCAGCCGCTGCAGCCGCTCGCCCGCGGACAGCGGCGCCGGCGGCGGCTGCGGGCCGACGATGGCCTGGACCTCGGGCAGCAGCTCGGCGATCACGGGCAGGCCGGTGCCGACGCCGCGCCGCAGCCGCTCGCGCCAGGCGGCGACCTCGGACTCCCTGCCCGAAAGGGCATGTCGCAAGAGACCTCCGAGCGCCTGGACCAGCGCCGAGAACGGCTCGCTGCTGCGCTGCGGCTCGAACTTGCCGGCCGAGAAGCGGGCCCGCGCGGCGACCTCCGCGGCGAGCTCGTGCACGAGCGCCGTCTTGCCGCCGCCCGAGGGCGCCGCGAGCAGGCAGACCACGCCGTCGCCGTCGGCCGCGCGGGCGAACGCCTCGCGCAGCCGCTGGCGCGCGCCGTCGCGGCCGTACAGGTTGGCCGGGAGGCGCAGGTGCGCGACCAGGCCCTCGCGCCGGGGGACGAACGAGGCGTCGCCCGGGTGCGCGGCGACGGCCTTCAAGTCGAGCAGGAGCGCCGCAGCGCCGGCGTAGCGATCCTCGGGGTTCTTGGCGAGGAGCGTGTGGACGATCGCCGCGAGCGCGGGCGACACCTGCGCGGCGCGGCGGCCGAGGGGCTCGGGGAGGCGGGTCAGGTGCGCGTGCAGGAGCTCGAGCGGGTCGTCGGCCTGAAACGGCGGCGCCCCGCTCAGGAGGGCGTAGAGCACGGCGCCGAGCGAGTAGAGGTCGGCGCGGGCGTCGGGCTCGTGGCGCGTGCGCCCGCTCTGCTCGGGGGCGACGAAGTCGATCGGCCCCGCCAGGGCGTCGAACAGCGCGGGCCCGGACAGCGCGGGCCAGCTGGCGCGCGCGAGGTCGGTGAGCTTGACCGTCCCGGCGGCGTCGACCCACAGCGCCTCGGCGCTCAGGCTCGAGTGGATCGCCCCGGCCGCGTGCACGCGCGCCAGCGCCTCCGTCGCGGCGATCGCCAGCTCGAGGGTCGCCGCCTCGCTCCGCCAGCGCGGATCGCCGACGCGGACCGGCGCGCCGGCGAACGATTCGTAGACCAACACCGGCCGAGCCCCGTAGCGCTCGACGCCTCGCGTCGCCAGGATCCCGGGCGCATCGAGGGCGCGGGTGACGGCGTGCTCTCGCTCGAGCTCGGCGAGGACGCCCGCGGTCGCGTCGTCACCGACCGACATCTTCAACAGCAGGACTTCGCCGTCCTCCCGGGTCGCGCGCACCAATTGCCACTGCGGTCGCGAGACGAGCGGCTCCACGACGCGAAATCCGGGCAAGCCGGGGCGCTCTTCGGATCGTCGTTCCTGCACCGGGGGGGGCCATGATTGTGCCATGGAAGCCCTCGCGCAGCGGACGCCCCGACGTCTGCAGAATGAACGACAGGTCCGCATGATATCGGGTGAAGAACTACACTGTGCACAACAGAGTCCGGCGGGACTACCGCAGAAACCGCGTCCGGCGCCCGGCACGCGGCGTCGCCCGTGACGACCGCGCGCGCCGACGACACGCTGCAGTCACTCGGGGGCCCGTGACGACGGGCCTTTTGACCCCGACCGAGCACCTCGACGGGCGAAACGCCGTGGCGGCAATCCGAGCACATCATGCGACGAGATCGACCGCATGGATCGCCGCGCAATGGTGAGACGCGGCCGATTCACCATACCCGTCGCGCGTGAGACCGGATGTCACACGCGCCAGGCTCTTCTGAGGCCTTCGAGGACGCGGTCGCGGTTGGCGGGCGTCAGCTTCTTGATCTCGCGCGGCTCCCAGGGCTCGGGGTGTCTCCCGAGGATGTTCTCGTTGAACACGCAGGCCACCTCGTCGCCGACCTTCGGCGCCGGCCTCGTGCACGAGAAGGGGCCCGCGAAATCGGCGAAGGGAGCGTCCTGCGCCGCCGCGACGCGAAAGACCTGCTGCTGCAGCGTCTCCGACACGACCTCGCCGACGTCGACGACGCGCCCGACGACGATGAGCGTCCTCGGCGCCCGGTAGCGCGCCAGCACGTCGGCCTCTTCCGACGGATCGAAGTAGCGCAGAGAGTACTCGGGGGGCCCGTCGTGCTTGAGTCTCCAGCCCTGCAACGACAGTTCGACGGCGCGGGGGCCCGCCCAGACCGTCCGCTCCCGGCTCCCGACCTCGGGCTTGAAGTCCGACGCGTACACGAAGGAATTGGCGAAGTTCGCCTTGATCCAGCGGCCGAGCGCGTTGAACCACGTGGTCATCGCGCGCGCGGTGTTCGGGTTCGTCGCCGGCGCTCCTTTCCAGCCGGTGGCGAGCGCGATACGCCCCACCCCGATCGAGGTGTCTTTGCCCGGCGAACGCAGGAACTGGATGAGCGACTCGTCCGAGCGCAGGTAGTAGTCGTCGCAGGATGGGACGTGCTCGACCTGCGGTCGCGGGAGAATGGCCGCGTCCCACAGCATGCAATGCAGGCTCTCGATCCCCCGGACGTCGCGCGTGTGGTGGATCTCGGGGGTCGGGCTCCTCACGTCGGTGATCAGCGAGACGGTCGGTCGCTCGAACACGAAGCTCAGGAAGGCGGCTTCATCCTCGGGCGCCATGAGCGTGACGATCTGCGAGCGCACGCCCGCGACCTTGCCACGGCTCGGGCCGGCGGCGACGAGGCCGAATCGAGTCCACGGGGTGAGCTATCCGGGAGCGCCGATGGCCGCTGAGGATCGCAACGACCGCGACGATCGTCGCTGCGCGGGGCGGTCCGCGAGCTAACGCTCCTCGAGCGCGCGCAGCCCGGCGACGAGCGCCTCGTAGACCGCCGCGACGCGAGGGACGCGGCGGATCGCCGCGCGGGTGACGACGTAGACCTCGAGCGGCGGGAGCGGCGGAAGTTCGACCTCGTCGAACACGCACAGCTCGGGCATCACCTCGACGAAGTTCCGCGGCGCGACGGCGACGCCGAGGCCCGCGCGCACGAGGGCGAGCTGGGTCTCGACGCTGGTGCACTCGAGGATCGCGCGGGGCGCCTCGATCGTGTCGAGCCAGGCGCGCTCGGGCGCGACGAAGCTCGGGTGCACGTAGGTGACCCACGGCAGGTCCCGCGCCGCCACCCCGCGGAGCCGCCGCTTCGCCGCCCGTGAGACCAGCAGCACCCGCTCGATCCGCGCCACCCGCTGGCCGACCAACTCGCCGCGCGGCGTGCGGAAGAAGCGGAGCGCGATGTCGGCCTCGTGGCGCGCGAGGTCGACCGCGGCGTCGCTGGTGAGCAGCTCGATCGCCAGCTCGGGGTGGCGCTCGAGCAGCGCCGGCAGCACGCGCGGCGCGACCACGTGCTGCGCCAGCCCCTCGGTCAGCGCCACGCGGACCCGCCCGCTCACCCGCCCCTCGCACGCCTGGGCGCGGTCTTGCAGCGCCAGCATGGCCCGCTCGACCTCGAGCGCCTGCTCGACCAGCTGGGCGCCGAAGGTGCTCTGGACGACCGCCCGCGGCCCGCGTTCGAACAGCTTGCGCCCCAGCGCCTCCTCGAGCGCCGCCACGCGGCGGCTCACGGTCGACTGGTCGGTCGCCAGGGCCCGGGCCGCCCGCGAGAACGAGCCCTCGCGCGCGACGGCGAGGAAGTAGCGCACGGCGTCCCAGTCTTCGAGGAGCGCCGAGGTCGGCGCGACGGTTCGAGCCATGCATCCTTGCATAGCACATATGGGCCTTCACGCATGGTATCCCGGCGCCGACCGCCGCAGTCTGGAGGCCATGAAGAGAGCATTGATCCTGCTCGGGCACGCCGACCCGGCGAGTTTTAATCGAAGTATCGCCGCCAGCTACCAGGCGGGCTTCCGCGGCGCCGGGGGCGAGGCGGAGCTCGTCACCCTGAGCGAGCTGCGGTTCGACCCGGTGCTGCGTCACGGCCACCGCGGCGAGCAGGCGCTCGAGCCCGACCTCGTCGATCTGCGCGCCCGGATCGAGGCGGCCGACCACCTCGTGTGGGTGTTCCCGACCTACTGGGTGTCGCCGCCGGCGGTGGTGCGGGCGATCGTCGACCGGCTGTTCGTCCCGGGCTGGGCCTTCGCCTACGAGGCCGGCAAGGCGCTCCCGAAGGGCCTGCTCGCCGGCCGCTCCTCACGGGTGCTGACGACCATGGACAGCCCGTCGTGGTGGTACTCCCTGTGGCACTACCGCGCGATCCACGGCGCGTTCGTCAACGGCACGCTGCGCTTCGTCGGGCTCGCGCCGGTCAAGCTGTCGGCGCTCTACGAGACGCGCACCCGCACCGCGGCGCAGCAAGAGCGCTGGCTCGCCGAGGTCCGGGCGATCGCGGCGGCCGATCATGCCCGCTGCCCCGAGGCGGCTCGACGCGCGTCGCAGCTGCGGGCCCCGGGCCGGGCGCTGACCTCGTGAAGCGGCGAGCGAGTCGCGGTCGAATCACATGCACGGGAGCCGGGCGCAGCGTGCATGGATTGTCGAACTGTTGACAATGGAGGTGCGCCGATTCGCCGCCCGGACCGCCGCGACGGGAAAGGGGTCAGCGCGCTCCGATCACTATTTCACCGTCGCGGCCGCGCCGGGTAGAGCTGCGTGTATGGTACACCCGGCGGCGCGCCACGACGACACGAGGTGCACCGAGCGGCGAGCGACGACTCGCGGCGGGCATGCGGTGGCTGCAGCGGGGCCAGCAGGTTTCTCGCCCCTCGTGCAAGTGGCGCGCAGGGGGCGCTGGCGGCCGGCCGTCGGGTAAATTCGCTGCAAGTCAAAGCATTGGGCCGACGCGGGGCCCGGCGCCGTTGGCTGCAGCGCGGGTGAGAGGCCGTGTGAGACCACCCATCATCGGCTCGTCACCGGATGTTCAAGAAAACTTCACTGTTGTGTTTCGTCACCGACCGGACTGAAAAGCGTTCAATAGTGTGACGTTGAATGTGGGCAGGGCCGCGAGGGGCGCGCCGATGTCGGAGCACATTCGTCGCGGCGCTGCCACGGCCACGAGACGTGCCCCTCGGCGGCCTGCGGGCGTGCATCGGCCTGATCGAGGGATCTCCTGGCTCGCGCCGGCCGCTGAGCGTTCCCCTGATGGACCGCGGCGTCGTGCGTGAGCTGTGCCCGCGTCGCTCAGGTGGTGGACGCTGGTTTGCAGGCGCGTATCGCCCCGCATACGCTCGCGGGATGACAACCATTCGGTTCTATCGATGCGCTGCGGCGCTGAGCGTGATGATGTCGACGGCCTGTGGCGACAGCGGTGTGACGACGGCGAGCGGCACCGACGCGGATGCGAGCACCACGAACGGGTCGGGCGGCGGCACCGACATGACGGCGACGACGACGGCGAGCGCCGGTTCGGACTCGGACGCAGGGACGGAGAGCGGCAGCGACTCGACGCCGACGACCTCGGACGGCTCGACCGGGACGACGACCCCGGACACGACGACGACGTCGGGAGACACGACGGGCACGACCGACGGGGCCGTCTCGGAGACGACCGACGCGACCGGGGAGACGACCGACGCGACCGGCGATACGACGACCACGACCGGCGATACGACGAGCACGACCGACGAGACGACCACCACGACCGGCGGGATGATGCAGGAGTGCAGCGACCTCACGGTCACGTACCGCGACCACAAGCCGCTCCACGTCGACTTCGGCTGCCACATGAACGGCGTCGGGGCGCGCCCGGGGCTGGTGATGGACACGCTCGGGCCCGACGACAAGCCGGTCTACAATCCGAACCCGCCGGCACCGCCGCCCAACTGGTTCGGCACGACGCCGCAGATCACCTCGGAGGCGTCCTTCCACGAATGGTACAACACGGTGCCGGACGTCAACATGGAGATCCCGGGCGTGCTGAGCCTGACCGAGATCATGCCGAACATCTGGAGCTACAGCAGCTCCTCGTTCTATCCGCTCACCGACCAGGGCTTCGGCAACAACGTCGATCCGAACTGGCTCGGCCAGACGTACGGCGACCGCAACGGCGAATTCACGACCGAGATCCACACGATGTTCCTCTACGAGCCCGGTCAGGTGTTCAGCTTCTCCGGCGACGACGACGTGTGGGTGTTCGTCGACAAGAAGCTGGCGATGGACCTCGGCGGGCTCCACGAGCCGGTCATCGGCTCGATCATGCTCGACACCCTCGGCCTCACGGCGGGCAATATCTACAGCCTCGACGTGTTCCACGCCGAACGCTGCGGCACGGGCAGCAACTTCCGCATCGACACGTCGATCGCGTGCTTCCTGCCGCAGTGATCGGGTGAAACGCGCGCGAGCGGCTGGATCGCCGATTCGCTGGACCCGACGGACGGGCTCCCCGGGTTGCGGTCCCGGGGAGCCGGCCCTCAGGCCAGTCCGCCGGTCGCGCGGATGTTCTGGCCGGTCAGCCAGCGCGCGTCCGGGCTCGCCAGGAAGGCGATCAGGTCGGCGATGTCGGCCGGGAGGCCGAGGCGGCCGAGGGGGTCATGGCGACCGCCTGCGGCTCGACAGGGGGCTGATCACCGGCGCCGAGGTGCGGGCCTTCCGCGGCATGACCGGCATGCTGTCCCGCGGCATGCAATCGCTGCGGCGGATGATCGACACGCCGACGTACAACTACGCCGCCAAGATCGGGAAGGCCGTCTACACGGTGCTCGAGCTGACGCGCATGCTGGTCATCCTCGGCACGGCCGCCGGGCTCGCGTTCGTCGCCGACGTAGTCTGGCGCCGCGAGACCGGCCGCCCGATCGCCCCCGGCGAGATATTCCTCGAGATCGTCACCAGCCGCCCGTACCTGCTGTTCGCCGCCGTGATCGTGGTGATCCGCCTGCGGCGGATCCGCTACCGCCTCCGCGACCACGAGACCGACTGAGCCGCGGCCGGTGTTCGGAATCTTTGCCACGATTGCACAATGTGTGATCGCGCCGCACTTTCAACAGGAGAGGAGGCGAGCGCCGAGACGGCCAGGCCCTGGACGAGCGCCAGGGGCTGGGTCATGAACTTCTGCACGACACCGGTGCCGAGGCTGCGGTTGAGGTGAGCGTCGCACGGCTCGTCGCCGTGGTCACCGCGCGCCCCCCCTGCGCTCGCCGACACCTGCTCGAAACCATTGAGCCGTCGTTACGAGCGGTAGAGCTGTAAGCTGCGCTCAGCCCCCCTGATAATCGATCTTGACGTTCCGGCGACCCTTGTAGACCTTGGCGCTCGTCTGCCCCTCAATCTCGAGGACCAGATCCAGCTCGTCAGTCTCGCCCGGAGATGTCGCTATGGAGCCCGATTTGGTCCTGTTGGCCTCGCTGGGGTCCTCGTACTCGGTCTTTCCAGAGACGACGACAGTTCCCCCAACGGGTCGCAAGAGGTCGGAGACCCGGAAGTAGACCGTGTCTCCTTCAGCGATAGGAATCACCCAGGCACCAGTAGCGTCCTGATAGGCGTCTTCGTAACGCGGCGTGCAATCGAGTGAGTCGTCACTATCATCCGTTGCACAGACCCACGTCACGTACACGTTTGCGGCATGAGCGACTTGCGCGGCGAGTAGCACATAGACAGAGGCACAAACCGCCGTGAGCTTTCGCATAGCTGTCCTCCAACAGGCTGTTGCGACCGCGCGAACCTTACATCGGCCATAAAGAAAGTCAAACGCAAAAAATTGGCTCGCGTATATTCGCACCACTGTCATCTGGCAGCCTCACCAATACAACGAATTACCCCGCCCATAATGCTACGCCTCGCGCGATTATGCACCGCCTATGGAAGAGTTCTGGGCAGGCATCCATCAGGCTCCTGATGGCCGTCGTCGCTTGAAGAACGAGCGCCTGTCGAGGGCCCATCACCAGGAGCGTCGAGCAGGGCTCGGCGTCGTGGAGCATCCGGGGGCGTCTCGCCGACTACTATGATTTTCAATGGAGCATCCCCACGAGCTCCTGGCTCCATGCTAGACCCGGCCCGATCAGCAGGCTCTTACCGCGAATGGACCAGGCTTTCGACATCGACCTGCTCCTGACCCCCGCGGCTGCGCGGACGAGGGCCACCGGGCCCCTCCATGCCAGATCAGCGGCACGCGGCGGGCCGGCCGAGCGGTTCGACATCGTCGCGTTTCCATACACCCTCGACCTCGAGGACGATCCTCGCAGGCGCATGCCCAGCGCACGCCCCACGTGAATCGACGGCTGCCCTTCTTCGCGTTGCTGGCGGGCGGGGCTGGGGGGAGACGGGGTCCGGGGTGGACGCGCCGGCCGCGGCGGGTTATGCCTCGCCCATGCGTTTCTGGCCCCTCCTCCTGCTCGCGGCCTGCGGCGCCGCGTCCAAGCCCGCACCGCCGGCCGACGACGACGTCCTGCCCCGGAACTATGGCGGGGTCGCGGCGGTCCCCCACGAGGAGGCGCTGGCCCACATCGGCGTCGTCGCCGAGGTGCCGGCCGGGTTCGAGGCGCGCATCGTCGACGCGCAGAGCATTCGCCTCGACGGATATGCGCTGACCATCGGGATCTCCCGCATCGAGACCGTAGATGTGCCGACTGTCGCGGCGTTCATGGCCAAGGGATACACTGACAGCAGCGTCCAGGTGCAGTCCAGCGAGCAGTGGGACGGCGGCTGGTCGGCGGTGTTCGCCCTCCCGACGGATCCGATGCGGATGGTGCAGGCGGTGATCCGCGCCGGCAAGGACGACCTGTTCTGCGTCGCCGTCGAGGACGACGAGATCCGCAAGGACACCGTCGAGATCGCCACGAAGGTCTGCAGGTCGGTGCGGCCGCGGTGAGCGTGGTGCGACCGTTCGAGCCTCACGGGCCGTCGAACAGCGACTCGTCGAGGCGCAGGATCTTGAACGGCAGCTCCGGCTGCTGGAACTGGTACATCACCCGGTAGACCTCGCTGTCGACCAGGTACAGGCGCCCCTCCGCGACCGTCGCGCTGGTGAGGCCGGTCGGCACCGCCGTCGTCGTGCGCACCACCGCCTGCGCGTAGTCGTCGCCCGTGAAGCTCAGCTGCTGCACGCCGCCGTCGTAGATCACGTAGAGCTCGTCGCCGAGGAACTCGAGCCCGTCCGGCCCCGGGAAGCGCGGGTCACCCGGGAGCGCGAACGGGTCGCCGGAGAACGTGACCTCGGCGATGTCCGCCGGATCGCTCAGCGATACGCGGTACAGCGCCGCCGGGATCGACCTGACGACCAGCAGCTCCTCGCCCCCCGGCGCGATGTCGAGGCCGTTGAGCGCCATCACCCCGGGGGCCACCGGGGCGAACAGCGGGCTTGTGGCGAACACCTCGAACTCGTCGTCGGCGCCGATGCGGTAGATGTTCGGCAGCGCCGAGTCCGTCGCGTAGACCGTCCCCTCGTCGTCCGTCGTCAGGTCGTTGCAGAACGACGGTTCGCCGAGGTCGATGGTGCGCACGAGCGTGCCCTCGTCGATGTCGAACGCGACCACCTTCGAGTTCGGCACCGGGTCCGTCTTCACGTCGACCTGACAGACCCACAGGAGCCGGCGCTCGGCGTCGACGTGCGCCCCGCTGAACGACACCATCGGGTCGGAGGACGCGTAAAATACCTGCTCCTGCCCCAGCGCGGACATCCGGCTGATCTCGCCGCCGTTGATCGCGGTGGTGAAGAACCCGTACGTCAGCTCGTCGTAGGCGATACCCTCGGGCAGCGAGATCTTGCTCGCGAGCGGGTACTGCTCCGGCAGGGGGACGTCGCACGATACGAGGACGGTGAGCGCGGCGGCGATGGACATCAGGGCGTTGTTCTTCATGGCGACCTTTCGTCGTCGGCGGCGATCCAACCAGTAATTGGTGATCTGAAGGAGAGAACGGATCACGCGGACGAGACCGTCTCGGTCGAGCGGTTCGTCACGCGTACTCACGGGCCCCTGCTCGGGCCTCACGCCTCGGCGAAGCAGCGAGCTGCGGCTCGGGTGCCGTCGGAACCGCGTCCGCAGCGGCCGCGACCTGAAGGGCCATGGTTCGGCGCGTGGAGCACGTGCAGCGAACCGTCCGTCCGTTCGCCGGCGATATCTCCGAGGTGGTCTGGCAAACCTGGTCCGCCACCACGGGACTTGCAACTGGGTCGCGCAGCACCCGAGCGCTGCCCATCACGGGCCCCCACGGGTCGCGGTCTGGCCGTCGCGGGCCGGGGAATCGTGTCGACTCCCGGGTCGCGGCACCCGCTGCCGGCGACGAGGCCGTGCACATCGTCACGATCATCCCGTCGCGTCCCTGCCGAGGCGGCGCTGCCCAGGTCCGGACTGGCGATATTGCCCACCATCGGCCGCGTGCGGTATGCGCGCGCAACTCCATCGCTGCGCTTCGCTACCGATGTTCTGGAGAGAGGCGCCGGCGATCGAACCCGCGGTCGGCTCGAGTCGCAGCCGCCGCGATGGCGAAGCTGGTCGAAAAGACAGCTCTCACCCGACCGGTCGGCCGCGCCTCCGGTCCGATGTCTCCCGAGCTACCTTCCACCGTGACATGTCTCTTCGGACAGGCCGCTCCGAGCGCGCCGCCGCTGCCGGGCGCGGGGCCGTGTTCCTCACGCCGCTGCGAAATCACATGACCTTTCAGACAGCCGGTCCGGCGCCGGCCGCGTACCCGTGGCCGGCGCGCGCGCCTGTGCTAAGGTCGCGCGCGGTTCGCCGCCAGCGCGGCGTCCAGCGCCGTCTCCGTGACCACCGCCGTCCTCGCCGAGAAGCCCTCCGTCGCCCGCGACATCGCCGCTGCGCTCGGCGCCACGCGGCGTCGCGACGGGTGGTTCGAGGGGGACGGCTACGTCGTCACGTGGGCCATCGGTCACCTCGTCGCGCTGGCCCAGCCGCACGAGATCGACCCGGCGTGGAAGCGGTGGAGCCTGCACACCCTGCCGATGCTGCCGACGCGCTTCCCGCTGGTGGTCGTGCCGGACACCGGCGATCAGTTCGCGGTGGTGCGACGGATCTTGCGCGACCCATCGGTCACGGGGGTGATCTGCGCGACCGATGCCGGCCGCGAGGGCGAGCTGATCTTCCGCTACATCTACGAGGCGTCGGGCTGCAAGAAGCCGGTCCGGCGCCTGTGGATCTCGTCGCTGACGCCGGCGGCGATCCGCGACGGCTTCGCGCGCCTGCGCAGCAGCGCCGAGTTCGACGGCCTCGCCGACGCCGCGCGCGGCCGCAGCCGCGCCGACTGGCTGGTCGGCATGAACCTGTCCCGCGCGTACAGCCTGGTGCTCGACGAGGACATCTCGGTCGGCCGCGTGCAGACGCCGACGCTGGCGATCCTCGTCGAGCGCGAGCTGGCGATCCGCGACTTCGCCCCCGAGGACTACCGCGAGGTCGTGGCCCGCTTCCAGCCGCTCACCGACGCCCCGGCGCCCGCGAGCTCCTACGCCGGCACGTGGTTCCGGCCGCCGGCGCCGGGCGAGGACAGCGGCGACGCGAACAAGCGCAAGCGCCTCCCGGCCGACGGCGCGGAGGCGGCGGCGATCGTCGCCCGCGCGCTCGCCGGTCGGGCCCAGATCGCGTCGATCAAGGCCGAGACCCGCAGCATCCCTCCGCCGCTGCTCTACGACCTCACCGAGCTGCAGCGCCACGCCAACCGCCTCTACGGCATGAGCGCGCAGCGGACCCTCGACGTGCTGCAGGCGCTCTACGAGCGGCACAAGCTGATCAGCTATCCGCGCACCGACAGCCGCCACCTCTCCACCGCCGTGGCCGCGACGCTCGGCGCCGTGGTCGCGGCCGTGGCCGATCGCTACCCCGGCCTGCTCGCCCCCGGTACCGGCACGACCCCGCTCCGCCGCCGCTTCGTCGACGACGCGCGGGTGACCGACCACCACGCGATCCTGCCGACCGCCACGCCGGCCCGCGCCGGCTCGCTCGCCGCCGACGAGCAAAAACTCTACGACCTGATCTGCCGGCGCCTCCTGGCCGCCTGGCACGACGACTACGTCTATTCGGCGACGACGGTCGTCACCACCATCACCTCGGCCGAGGCCCCGGCGATCGTCGATCACTACGAGAGCCGCGGGACCGCGGTGCAACAGCCGGGGTGGAAGGTGCTCGAGGTCGGTCACGGCAAGCCGGCCGCCAAGCCGCGCGGCAAGCCCGGGTCGGGCGAGTCGGACACCGACGATCAGGCGCTGCCCGCCGGCCTCGTCCGCGGTCAGCCGCAGCAGGTGCTCGAGGCGAAGGCCGTGGCCAAGCAGACCCGACCGCCGCCGCGTCACACCGAGGCCACCCTGCTCACGGCGATGGAGACGGCCGGCAAGACGCTCGAGGAGAAGGAGCTGTCCGAGGCGATGCGCGACCTCGGCCTCGGCACGCCGGCCACGCGGGCCCAGATCATCGAGACGCTGCTCCGCCGCGAATACGCGGTGCGCGACGGCAAGTCGCTCGCGGCCACGGACAAGGGCATCCACCTGATCTCGGTCGTCCACCCCGAGGTCCGGAGCCCGGCGATGACCGGCGAATGGGAGGCCAAGCTCAAGCGAATGTCGCGCGGAGACGGCGACCTCTCGACCTTCATGGCCGAGATCGCGTCGTTCGTGACCGACGTGGTCGGCCGCGTCACGACCGAGCCGTTGCCGCTCCGCAACCCCTCGGGCCGCGCCGCGCGAGACGCCGTCGCCACAACCGCCCCTCGCCGCGCGCGCAAGGCCGCGGAGGAACCGGTCCTCGCGTCCGACACGAGCACGCCGATCACCCCTTCGACGACCGCCCCTCGCGGCGCGCGCAAGCCAAAGAGCGAGCGAGACGCCACAATCACCACACCCGCCCCTCGCCGCCCGCGAAAGGCCGCGAACGAACCGGAGCTCGTCTCCGACCCCGGCGCCCCTTCCACGACCACGCCTCGCAGCGGGCGCGAGACCCAGAGCGAGCAAGACCGCGAAATCACCGCACCCGCTCCCCGGCGCACGCGCAAGGCCGCGAGCGAACCCGAACTCGCCCCCTTGAGCTCGCCGGGACAGCGAATCATCACTCCTCACAACACCCAGAGCGAGCAACACCTCGCAATCACCACACCCGCCCCTCGTCGCCCGCGCAAGGCCGCGGCCGAGCCAGACCTCGACCCGAGCCCGCCGCCGACCGGGCTCACGGGCGAGCGAATCGCCGCTCCTCGCAACAACCGCAGCGCCCAGAACGAGCCAGCTCTCCCAATCACCACACCCGCCCCTCCCGCGAGCTCGTCCCGGGCCCGCGAGCCGGTCACGCTCGATCTGTTCGCGCGCGGCACGGGCGACGCCGCGAGCCAGCGTGCCGCCACGGCCGCCACGGGCACGCGCGACCCGTCCACCCTCGACCTGTTTCCCCGCCGCGAACCCGCGTCGAGCGACCTGCGCGCCCTCTTGCAGTCGCGGTTCGGCTTCCCCGGCTTTCGCCCCTATCAGGAGGCCGTCTGTCGCGCTGCCACGCGCGGCCGCGACCTCTTGTTGGTCATGCCGACGGGGGCCGGCAAGTCGTTGTGTTATCAGCTGCCCGGCATCGCCCGCGGCGGCACCACTCTGGTGATTAGCCCGCTCATCGCGTTGATGGAAGATCAATCGACCAGGCTCGCGGCCCAGGGCTTTCGCGCCGAGCGGATCCACTCGGGCCGCAGCCGCCTCGAATCACGTCAAGCCTGCGTCGCCTACCTCGCCGGCGAGCTCGACTTCCTGTTCATCGCCCCCGAGCGCCTGCGCGTGCCCGGCTTCCCCGAGATGCTCGCCCGGCGCACGCCCGCGCTGATCGCCGTCGACGAGGCCCACTGCATCTCGCAGTGGGGCCACGACTTCCGCCCCGACTATCGCATGCTCGGCCAGCGCCTGCCCGCCCTCCGCCCGGCGCCGATCGTCGCCCTCACCGCGACCGCCACGCCCACCGTCCAGGACGACATCGTCGAGCAGCTGGGCCTCCGCGACGCCGCCCGCTTCATCCACGGCTTTCGCCGCACCAACATCGCCATCGAGGTGCTCGAGCGCAACCCGGGCGAGCGCGCCGCGACGATCCGCGAGCTCCTGTCCGAGCGCGCGCGCCGGCCCGCGATCGTGTACGCCGCGACCCGCAAGAGCGCCGAGGAGCTGGCCGACGCGCTCGGTCCGCGCCTCGCCGCGGCCTACCACGCCGGCATGAGCAACGACGAGCGCGACCGCGTCCAGGCGGCCTTCCTCGCCGGCCAGCGCGAGGTCATCGTCGCCACCACCGCGTTCGGCATGGGCATCGACAAGGCCGACGTGCGCACGATCATCCACGCGGCGCTGCCCGGCAGCCTCGAGGGCTATTATCAGGAGATCGGCCGCGCCGGCCGCGACGGCCGGCCGGCGACCGCGATCCTGATGCACGCCTACGTCGATCGCAAGACCCACGAGTTCTTCCACGAGCGCGACTACCCCGAGCCGAAGACGCTCGCCGCCATCTACACCCGGCTGCCGAAGACGCCGACGCCGCGCGCGACGCTCAACAAGAAGCGCAGCCGCGCCGGGCGCGAGGCGTTCGAGCGGGCCCTCGAGAAACTCATCGTCCACGGCGGCGCGGTCGAGACCGAGGGCGGCGAGATCGTCAAGGGCGCCGCCGGCTGGAGCGCCGGCTACGAGGCTCAGCGCGCGCACAAGGAGGCCCAGCTCCAGCTCATGGCCCGCTTCGCCGGCGCCCACGGCTGCCGCATGGTCCACCTGATCCGTCACTTCGGCGATCGCGAGGACGGCGGCGAGCCCTGCGGCCTGTGCGACGTGTGTGCCCCCGATCGTTGCATCGCCCAGGAATTCCGGGCGCCGAGCGCGAGCGAAAGGCTCCACGTGGCGCGCCTCCTCGCCGCCCTGGCCGCCGCCGACGGGCAGGCCACCGGCCGGCTGCACCGCGACACCTTCCCCGCCGGCGACGTCGATCGCCGCTCGTTCGAGCACTTGCTCGGCGGCCTGGTCGCCGCGGGCCTGGTGACGATCGAGGAGGCCTCGTTCACCAAGCGCGGCAAGGTCATCCCGTTCGAGCGGGCCACGCTGACCGCCGCCGGCCGCTCGCACGAGGCGACCGCCGTCGGGCTCAAGCTGCCGAAGCCGCCGCCGGCCAAGAAGTCCGGGCGGGCCGCCGCGAGCAAGCGGACGCGGACCCGGCGCAAGACCGCGAAGCGCCCGTCGACCCGGCGCAAGACCGCCACGAAGCGCAAGCGAGCGCCGGGCGGCGACGACGATTGACGCGATCAGGCGCTGTACTTGAGCTCCCCCAGCGCCGCGAGCTCGGCGTGGCGATTGAGCCACGCGATCACCGTGTCGCGGTGATGGACCTCCTGCGCGTGCGCGGCGCGGAACCTCGCGGCCAGCGGCTGTTGGTCGACGACGCCGGCGAGCATGCACAGCTGATCCCAGCCCGCGGCGTCGACCAGCTCGGCGATCATCTGCGCGTGGAGGCTCTGCGCCAGGGTCGTGCGCGGGTCGGCGATCGTCTGCAGGAGGCCCAGGCTCTCGACGCCGACGAGGTCGGCCGACGGCGTGACGACCGTCGGGTCGGCGCCGAGGTGGACCAGGACCTCGTGGATCAGCGTGAAGTGATTGGCCTCGTCGCCGCGGAACTCGACCAGCGTCTCGAGCGTCGGGCCGCCGTCCCACGTGTCCTGGGCCTCGAGCTTGACGATGAGCGCGTCGAACAGGCGCACGCCGGTGCGCTCGAACGCCAGCCGCTCGCCGAGCTTGTCGAGCAGCACCCCGTACCGGTGGCCGTGGATGAGGCCCTTGAACTCCTGCAGCACCGCGCGCACGGCCAGCGGCGGCGGCATGTGACCGATCGGGTGCGCCTCCTCGGCGAACTGCCGGCGCAGCTCGGCGAGCTCCTGCTCGGTGCCTGGCGAGGTCGGGCGGCTCTGACGCGCGGCCTCGACGGTGGCCGGGCCGTCGAGCGGCGACAGGAAGATGCCGGTGCGGTTGATGTCGAGGTCGGTGGGACGGTCGGGGGATTTCATGCTCCGCTCGCTCTCTTGAACAATTGAGTGGACGCCGCGGGGATGAGGAGGCTCGTCAGCTCGGTGCCGGGCGCCCAGCGATAGCCCGCCGCGACCGCCTCCGAGGGCGAACCGTCGCGGTTCATGTGCGTGCGGTACACCAGCGACGCCTTCGACTCGGCCGACAGCGGCACGAACTCGGCGCCGCTGGTGCGCAGGTCGACCTCGCGGGCGAGCACCTGGCGCACGAACTTGCGGTGGCTGACGAAGTCGAGCGGGTCGGGCAGGCTGGTCGGGATCACCGACGCCGGGTCGCGGCCCTCGACCTGCTCGAAGATCTCGCGGGCGATCCGCAGGTGCTCGAGCTCGTAGTCGAGGAACCGCTCCCAGATCGCCTTCACCCGCGGGTTGCGCTCGTAGGCGACGCAGCTCCAGTAGGCGTAGGCCTCCATCGCCTCGTGCACCAGCCACTTCTCGAGCCAGGTCTCGTCCGGGTCGCTGATCGCCTGGTACTGCGTCACGTGCTGCTCCTCGATCGACGCGATCTCGGCGTAGAGCTGGCGCGCGACCGGGTCGGCGAAGGTCGGCCCGACCGTCAGGTAGAAGTCGCGCGTCTGGTACTCGGAGCCGGCCAGCAGCGCGGCGTGGATCTTCGTCAGCGGCGCCGCGCGCTCGCGGTCGTACCAGCGCCGCAGGTCGTCGGCCGGCGCGCGGTGCTCGACCGCCGTCGCCCGGCCGGGGCTGATGTCGGTGTACGACTGCAAGATCGCGTTGGCGTCCTTGCCCTCGACCCGGTCCATCAGCGCGGCGAAGCGATAGAGGTGGTCGAAGTCCTCGAGCAGCCCGAAGCGGTGGACCTGGGCGATGTACGGGTCGGGCTCGACCCGGGCGACGTACGCCGTGACCTCGATCGCCGTCTGCTCGTAGCCGATCGTGGTCTCGAGCAGCGACTGATCGGCCGGCTGCATCCAATTGATCAGCGTGGCCTGGTGGTGCTCGACCCGGCGGATCGCCGCCAGCGACAGTCGCAGGTCGGGGTGGATCCCGCGCGACAGGACGTGCTTGAACCGACACGCGTCCTGCTCGACGCCGTGCATGAGGATCAGGCGCACGCGCGTGAACGCGTCGTCGTCGAGCTTGCTGATGGGCTCGGGGGCGAGCTCCTTCCAGCTGAAGACCTGCCGCCGGAGCGGCGTGCCGCGCTCGTGAAAAAGGTCGAGGCTCATGGCGTGAAGGTACCCCGCGTCACCCGGCTCGCAAGCGCGGCGAGCGATTTTGTCGCGTGTGTACCTCTCGACTATGTACATTCTCGATCGAGCTCGATATCGTATGATTCGACCGACGCGCCGCTCACCGCCGGAGCTGCGGCGGGAGCGGCCACGTCGAACGTCGGGGCCGCGAGCGCGGCGGATGAGCATCAACGCCGCTCGCGGTTCATGTCCCCGGACGGGCGGGCGCCTCGAGCCTCTCCGCCGCCCTGCTCGCCTGCGCGGTCCGCCGGCGAGCCGGAGCCCCTGCCCGCCGATTCGCCCGACGGCGCCGTGGCGGGTCTGCCGGCCGTGTCGGAGCTCGGCGCCGTCGCGCCGTGCGTCGTCCCGGTCGGGCTCTGCCTGCCCGGCCCCGGCGTGCTCGCCGAGCCGTCGCCGCCGGGGGTGCCTTGACCGCCCACCGCGCCGCCTTCCGCCGCCGTGGGCGTGGAGCTGTCGGCGCCCGTCTGACCGCTCTGGCCGGGAGGCGGCCCCTGCGTCCGCGTGTACACCGTCGACCGGTCGCCGCCGGCCTCGCGCGTCGTCTTCTCGCTCCGGCCCTGGCAGGCGGGCAGCGCCGACAACAGCAACAGCACGAAGAGTCCATGGATCTGCTTCGAACTCGACATCGTCTCAATCCTTCCGCGTGGGTGCACGCGGGTTAGCCCACGCGCCCGCGCGCGCAAGCGCGGCACCGGGACCTGCGCGCCCGAGGCCCGCGCTCCGGTGATTGCGAGCACCGCGAGCTCTGCCGGCGGAGCCGCGACCCCGGCGCTCTGGTGAATTTCCCTGGCGCCGGGCGACCGCCGCGGTCGCCCCGATTCGCCGCGTGCTACCACTCCGCCGTGACCCGCGAGCCCGATCTCCCCGCCATCGGCGGCGCGCCCGTCGTCCGCTTGCAATGCGAGGACCGCGACCGCGCCGGGCCCGCCTTCACCAGCGCCGACGTCGCCCCCGGGCGCGGGATGTTGCTGCTGCAACTACGCGCAGCGCTCCCCGGCCGCGGCGAGGTCGAGCTGCTGGCCACGCCTCCGCTCGACGAGGTCGCGCGGCACCTCGACGGCGGGCCGGACGACTTCGCCGGTAACCGCAGCTTCAGCCTCGGCGGCGCGATCCTGCTGCCGTTCGCCAACCGGATCCGCGGCCGGGCGCTGACCGACCGCCGCGAGATCGAGACGCGCGTGCTCGGCCGCATCGTCCGCCTGCCCCGCAACTGGGGCGGCAGGGCCGCGGGCGCCGAGCAGTACGCGATGCACGGCCTCATCCTCGATCGCGCGGCCGACGAGCTCGAGCAGACGCGAGGCCACGTGCGCGGGCGAATGCGGCCCGGCGACTTCGCGGGGCGCTGGCTGTCCCGCACCGAGGTCCGCTGCGACTACGCGCTGCGCCCGGACGCGCTCGACCTCACCGTCGCGGCGAGCAACGTCGGCCCGGATCTGCTGCCGATCGGGATCGGCTGGCACCCCTACTTTCGCTGCATCAGCGGCGATCGCAGGCAGGCGAGGCTGCACATCCCGGCGCGCGGGCGCGTCGTCGTGAACAATTACGACGAGGTCCTGCCGACCGGCGCGGTGCAGCCGGTGAGCGGGACCAGCCACGACTTCTCGCGGCCCGGCGGGCGCGCTCTGGGCGAGCTCTACCTCGACGATTGCTTCGTCGACCTCGCCCCGGGCGCCGGCCGAGCCGCGGCCGAGCTCGTCGACCCCGCCGCCGGTTTCGGCCTGCGGGTGAGCGCCGCGGCCCCGCCGGTCTCGGCCTTTCAGGTGTACGCGCCGATCGATCAGGCGTACGTGGCCTTGGAGCCGCAGTACAACCGCGCCGATCCGTTCGGCGCCGAGTGGAACGGCGCCGACACCGGCATGGTCGTGCTCCGCCCCGGCGAGACGACGACGTACGCCGTCCGCGTCGAGCTGTTCCAGGTATGATGATTCCCCGGCCGCCGCTTGCGCGTCCGCGGATGGCTCCCGTCGTGTCGGAATCGTCGAGCTCGCCGGCTCATCCTGCGGCCTGGCGCCGCCGCCTGGATCGCGGCGACGCGCGGCCTTTCGCCGCGGTTGCTTGCCTATCCACCGGTTCCGGACAACCTCGTCGAGGGCCGCCGGAGGAGCTCACCATGGCTTCGATTGTCGACCACCTGCGCGAGGAGCACGAGCGGCTCCGCCACTCGGTCCGCTGCCTGTATTCGATCGCAGCCGGCGTCGATCCGCAGCAGCAGTTCTACCAATTGCTGTGCCAGTACACGGCCTACGCCAGGGCGGAGGAGCGGATCCTCTACAGCTACATGCTCCACGTCCGGCACCTGCGCGAGCGGGCCGTCCAGGGGCTGGAAGAGCACGAGCAGCTCGACGCCCTGTTTTGTCGCGCCGAGCAGACGCCGTGCGGCTGCGCCCGCTGGAACGCCACCGTTCGCCAGCTCTGCGAACGGATGTCCCGCCACCTGCGCGAGGAGGAGCGCAGCCTGTTCGAGCTGGCGCGGACCGCCCTGACCGGGCAGGAGGCCGCAGGGCTCGGCATCTGCTTCGTCGCCGAACGGACGCGGGTGTACCGCGATCTCGTGCACCTGAAAGAGACGACAGGACCAAACCCGCGGTGAGCGAGTCATTCGTATGTACGACGTGATCGTGGTCGGCGGCGGCCCGGCCGGGCTCAGCGCGGCGCTGCTGCTCGGCCGCAGCGACCGCAAGGTCGTCGTGTGCGACAGCAGCGAGTATCGCAACGCGGCCTCGTCGGCGATGCACGGCTTCCTGTCCCGCGACGGCACCCCGCCCGACGAGCTGTTGCAGATCTCCCGCGCGCAGCTCGAGCCCTACGCCGTCGAGTTCGTGGCCGCGCGCGTCGTCGATGCGACCCGCGAGCGCGACGGCTTCACGGTGACACTGACAGACGGCGCCCGGCTGCGCGGGCGCAAGCTCCTGCTGGCCACCGGCCTCGTCGACGAGCTCCCGCCGCTCGCGGGCCTGGCGGAGCTGTGGGGCCGCAGCGTGTTCGGCTGCCCCTATTGCCACGCCTGGGAGGTGCGCGGCGCGCCGCTGGGGGTGTACGGCGAGGGCGGGTCCGAGCTCGCGCTCACGCTCCTCCGCTGGTCCGACGACGTCGTCCTGTTCACCTCCGGCAGCGGACCGCTCCCCGCCGACGAGGCGGACCGGCTCGTCGACGCCGGCGTGCGCGTACGCGACGAACCGGTCGTCCGACTCGTCGGTCGCGACGGCCTCCTCGCGCGCGTCGAGCTCGCGGACGGGCGCGCCGAGCCGCGACGCGCCCTGTTCCTCAAGCTCAAGCAGCGCCAGCGCTCGAACCTCGCCGAGAAGCTGGCGCTGCCGGTCGACGAGCAGCACGGCGTCGAGACCGGCACCCGCGAGAAGACCCGCGTGCCCGGCCTGTTCCTCGTCGGCGACGCGTCCCGCGACGTCATGTTCGCCATCGTCGCCGCCGCCGAGGGCGCGATCGCCGGTTTCACCATCGACGGCGAATTGCAGGCCGAGGATCGCCGCGCCCGTCGGCGCTGAGCGCTCAGGCGCGCTCGTCCTGGTCGCGGCGATGGGAGGTTCGCTCCTGCTCCCGCGCCGCGTCGCCGCTGCGGTCGTCACGCTCGTCGTATTCGTCCTGGTTGCGGCGATTCCTCGCCTGGTCGCGCTCGCGCTCCTCCGCGCTCCGGCCGGGTCGCCGTGCTCGCTCGTCGCGCTGCTGCCGATCGTCCTGGGTCGCCATGGGGCACCTCCCTCGCCGGAGAGCATGAGCGAGCAGCCGGCGGCGACAAGCCTGACTTGCCGTCAATCCATGTCGCGCTTGAGCTCGCGGACATGCCGTTCGAACGCGCCGCTCGACCCGTGGACGCCCCGCGCAGCGAGCCACGCGCCCGGCAGATGATTGCAGCGACGCGGCCGGGCCCAGCCGCTCCAGTACAAGGTATGCCCGTCGCCGAGCACCAGCAGGGCGGCGCGAGCGCCCCCGCGATCCAGCAGCTCGAGCGTCGGACCTGTCGCGTCCGCCGGCGAGAGCTCGTCGCGGAGCGAGCGGAAGGCGACCCACAGTTCGGCGAGCGCCGCGGCGTCGTCGACGTCGATCGACAGCTCGGCGCCGGGAGGGACGTCGGCTCGATCGCTCGACGACCACACGCGCACGCGGACGGCTCGTTCCAGTACGGACTCGAGCGCGGCGCCCTCCGGATCGCGCGCCGGATCTGCCCGAGCGGGCACGTACGGTCGTACCGGCGGCTCGCGCCGCGCCAGCGCCTTGAGCGTGGCCGCGACCACGAGGTACCCGACGAGCACGACGAGCAGCAGCTCCACGAGGAACAGGATAGACGCGGACGCGCGCGAAATCACTGCCCATCGCGATCCTGCGAGCGCGACGGATCGTCGGCGACCGTGAACACGGCGCGCGGCTGCTCTCGCACCAGGTCCCGCTCGAACGTGAGTTGCACGCCGACGCGACCGCGGCAATGCTCGGCGCATGGACGAGGACCTGCGCGCCGAGTTGATGCGATGGATCGCCGAGGACGACGAGACGCGCGAGCGACTGGCGCGCGACGGCAGCCTGTTCGCCGGCTATCACCCCGAGATGGAGGCGGTGCACCGGCGCAACGCGGCGCGCCTGCGCGAGGTGCTGGCGGGGGTCGGCTGGCCGGGGCGGACGCTGGTCGGTGACGACGGGGCGAGCGCGGCGTGGCGGATCGTGCAACACGCGATCGGCGAGCCGGCGCTGCTGCGCAGCTGCCTGCCGCTGCTGCAGCGGGCCGCGGCCGAAGGCGAGGCCGATCCGGCGGAGGTGGCGAAGCTCGAGGACCGGATCCGCGTGTCCGAGGGCCGGCCGCAGCGCTACGGCACGCAGTACGATTGGAACGAGGACGGCACGGCGATGGTGCCGATGGTCGGCGTCGAGGCGCCGGAGTCGCTGGCCGAGCGGCGCGCGGCCGTCGGCCTGCCGCCGATGGTGTGGCGCCACCCACCGCCCCCCGGCGTACTCGCGCCGGCGGACCCCGCGGCGCGCCAGGCCGAGATGGACGCGTGGGCGCGTCGCGTCGGCTGGCGCTGAGCGTTCGGGCGCGCTTGCGCGCATGCCTCGAAAGATAGGTTGCACCACGCACGAAGTCGACGCGACGTCGAGGCGACCCGGCAGCCCGTCGGCACGGCGGCCCCCGTGTTAGCATGCGCTGTCGTGAGCAGTGCGAGCAGACAGCTCCGCGGCTGCGACGCGAGGGTATCGATGAAGCGCGTTCGATTGGGATTCAGGGACATCTCCGCTCCGCAGCTTGCGACCGGTCGCAGGATCGGTGCGCTGCTCTGCGGCGTCCTCGCCTGCGGCGACCCCGGCGGTGCGGCGTCGACGGCCGACATGGTCACGACCGGCGGAGTCGCGGACAGTTCGACCGCGGAGGGGTCCACCACCGGCGACGCTCCGACCACGACCGCGCCGACTGTCAGCACCGGCGAGCCTGCGACGAGCGAAGCGTCGACGAGCACGAGCACCAGTACGAGCACCAGTACGAGCACGGACACGTCGACGAGCACGGAGTCGTCGACCGCCGCAGGATCGTCGAACGGCGCGGAGACGTCGACCGGTGAAGGCACATCGACCGGCGAGGACACATCGACCGGCGAGGGCACATCGACCGGCGAGGATGCGTCGACCGGCGAGGATGCGTCGACCGGCGGACCGCCCGTATGTGGCAACGGCCAGCTCGAGCCCGGGGAGGCCTGCGACGACGGCAACGGCGACAACAGCGACACCTGCCTCGACACATGCGAACAGGCGAGCTGCGGCGACGGCCATCAGGGCCCGGGCGAGGGCTGCGACGACGGCAACGCGGTCGACGACGACGCGTGCAGCAACACCTGCATGCCGCCGAGCTGCGGCAACGGCCAGCTCGAGTTCGGAGAGGCGTGCGACGACGGCAACCTCGACGACACCGACGGGTGTCTCGTCACCTGCGCGGCCGCCGGCTGCGGCGACGGTGCTGTGTGGCTCGGTCACGAGGCCTGCGACGACGGCAACGCCGACGACACCGACGCCTGCCTGAGCACCTGCGTGGCCGCGAGCTGCGGCGACGGGATCACCTGGGTCGGCCACGAAGATTGCGACGACGGCAACGCCGCCGACGACGACGCCTGCCTGAGCACCTGCGTGGCCGCGAGCTGCGGCGACGGGATCCAGGGTCCGGGCGAGCTGTGCGACGACGGCAACGACGACGACGACGACGCGTGCAGCAACACCTGCGCGCCCCCGAGCTGCGGCGACGGCAAGCTCTCGCAGAACGAGGCGTGCGACGACGGCAACCTCGACGACACCGACGGCTGCACCAGCTTCTGCAAGACCGCGACCTGCGGCGACGGCTACGTGCGGGTGGACGTCGAGGAGTGCGACGACGGCAACTTCGACAACACCGACGACTGCACGACGTCGTGCGCGCCGCCGACCTGCGACGACGAGCTCAAGAGCGGGGACGAGACGGGCGTCGACTGCGGCGGCAGCTGCGACGAATGTCCGTGGGGCCAGGGCTGCGACGGCCCCGAGGACTGCCTGAGCGGGGTGTGCAAGGCCGGCCTGTGCGCCGATGCGTGCTCGACGTGGATCAGCCAGCTGGGCACCGCGAAGGCCGAGGCGGCGCTGGGCATCGCGATCGACGCCGCCGACAACCTGTTCGTCGCCGGGTACACCGACGCCCAGCTCGGCGCCGAGCCGGCGCTGGGCGGCGGCGACGTCTTCCTGGTCAAGTACGGTCCGGCCGGCGCGATCCAGTGGATGCGCCAGGTCGGGACGCCCACCCCCGACGAAGCCCGGGACGTGGCCGCGGATCCCACGGGCCACGCGGTGGTCGTCGGCTACACGCTCGGCAATTTCGCCGGCAACACCAGCGCCGGCAGCTACGACGCGCTCATCATCCGGTTCGCGCCCGACGGCACGCTCTTGTGGAGCCGCCAGCTCGGCAGCCCGCTCCTCGATCACGCCGAGGGCGTCGCCGCCGACAGCAAGGGCGACATCCTCGTGACCGGGTTCACGGCGGGCGGCATCGTCGACGGCGTCCCGGCCGGCAGCTACGACGTCTTCGTCGCCAAGTACGACAAGGACGGCGCCCTGCTGTGGACGCGGCAGTTCGGCACGAACCTCGAGGATCGCGGCCTCGGCGTGACCACCGACAGCCAGGACAACGTCATCGTCGTCGGCTCGATCGCCGGCAGCATCGACGGGCAGCCGCACGCGGGCGACCTCGACCTGTTCATCGTCAAGTACACGCCCGACGGCGTCCGCCTGTGGACGCACCTGTTCGGCAACGAGACCCAGAATACGGCCCAGGCCGTGGCGATCGACCGGGCGGACAACATCCTGATCGCCGGCAAGACGATCGGCAACATCGACGGCGTCACGCCCGGCGCCGGCGCCGACGGCTACGCGGCCAAGTTCTCGCCCGCGGGCGAGCTGCAGTGGATCCGCCAGCAACACACCAACATGTACGACCAGGCGACCGCGGTCGCCACCGACGCCTCGGACAACGTCTACGCCGCCGGTTACACCAACGGGCCGCTCGACGGCAACGTCAACCTCGGGCTCGTGGCGGACATGTACGTGACCGCCTATTCGACCAACGGCGCCAAGTTGTGGACGCGGACTCTCGGCACGACCACCTACGACTCCGCGTTCGACCTCGCTGTCACGAGCAAGGCCGCGCCGGCGGTGGCCGGAAACACACAGGGGGCGCTGGTCGGCACCTTCAAGGGCATGTCGGACGCGGCGGCCGCCTTGCTGTGCAAGCCTTGAGGGCCGGTCGCTCCGTCGCCTGCGACCTGGCGTGAAGACCATTCACGCCGGGTCGCGGTCGCGGCATCACCCCGGCATGACGGCGTTGAACAGCCCGCCGCCGGTCATGTCGGAATAGGTGTAGTGGTCGCCGGCGATGAGCACCTGCGTCTTGACGTAGGTGTTCGGGTCGATGCGATAGGCCCAGCCGCCGTAGTCGACCATCCACACGAAGCCGTCGACGTCGATGCTGACGCCGACGGGCGTGCTGCACTGCTCGAAGGTGTGGAACTGGACGGCCGTCAGGGTGTTGGTGTCGATCTGGTTGAGGCCGCAGCCGTGGGTGCCGCCGGCGTTGGCGGCCACCCACGCCATGCCGTTGGCGTCGACGGCGATCCCGCGGTGGTTCTCGGCCGAGTTGGGGATCTGGTGGAACGTCTCGGTCTGGGCGTCGAACATCGCCACGTTGCCGTTGCTGTACGGCCCGAACCACACGTTACCCTTGCCGTCGACGGTCATGCCGTAGAACTGGATGCCCTCGCCCGGGTAGCGCTTGACCTCGAGCGTCTCGGTGTCGATGCGGACCAGCTCCTGGTAGACGTTGATGAACCACACGTAGCCGTTGCCGTCGGCGGCGGCGCCGTAGGGGGAGATCTGGCTGCTCCAGCCGTCGAGCGGGATGGTCGCGTCCTGCACCCCGGTGACGCCGTCGAAGCGGCCGATGATCGCGTGCGTCGGTGCGTCGAGCCAGCCGACCCACACCTTCTGGTTCTCGTACTTGCAGGTCGCCGGGTTGAACTCGCCGGGCGCCCACGCGGTGCCGCGCGGGCCGCCGTTGTAGCCGAACGGCGCCGGGCTCACCGCTGTGTTCCACAGCATGCACTCGTCGGCGCCCCACGGCAGGATGTCGTCCTTGTTGGCCGACGTCTGGATCACCCCGTCGCCGTTCTTGTCGACGCAGTCGCCCTTGTCGGCCGCGAATTTGGTCACGCTGTACGAGGCGCGGTTCGAGACGACCACGAAGTGGCCGTCGATGTTGACCGACGTGCGCGACGAGCTCGCCCCGGCCGGGTTCGGGTCGGCGTAGTAGCGGCCCTCCTCGGTCAGCGTCTGCGTGTTGACCTTCGAGATGCTGCCCTGCGAGGTGTTCGCCACCCACAAATAGCTGAAGTCGAAGGCGCCGCTTCCGCCGCCGCCGCACGGGTCGCCGGTGGTCGTGTCGGGCCCGGTCGAGCCGCTCGTGTCGGGGCCGCTGGTCGGGTCCGTGGTCGAGCTCGCCGTGACGCCGGTGATGTCCTGCGTCGTCGTCGGCAGCGCCGTCGTCGCCTCGCTGTCGGAGTTCGAGGCGGTGCCCACGTCCTCGGTCGGGCCCTGCGTGACCGAGGCCGTGCCGGTCGTCGCCGTCGTCGTCGGGCCCGGCGCTGCGGTGCTGTCGGTCTGTCCCGCCGTCGCCGAGTCCGTGGCCCGCCCGCCGTCGCCGCACCCCGCGAGCCCGATCACCGCGGAGATGACCCCCATCCACCGATGCATGAAAACCATCGCTCCGACCCTATCACAACCACTCACGAGCCCGCCGAGATCCCCGCCTCGGTCCGCCGGGCCGATCCCTCCGGTGCGCGCGCAACACCAGATCATCAAGTCGCAAGTCTTGACTCCCCCTCCGGGCACGTCACGGTTCGAGCATGGACCCCAAAAAGCGATTCAAGCCCTCCCACGACCGCGACGATCGCGACCGCGACGGTCCGTCCAGCGGCGTGAACCAAGTCAACCCCCACGACACCCCGCGCAACCGCGAGGACGGCGAGAAGGGCCACCAGGGCGGCGAGCCCGACGACGTGCGGCCGAGCGCGCTCAATCCCAACCGCGACCGCCAGTCCGACGGCCACCGCGACCCGGGCTTCGACGCCTTCGACCCGCGCGAGCTCCGGCGCCGCGGCAAGAACCCGCGGGGCGGACGCTGAGCGCCGGCCTCGCCGCGACGGCCCCCGGGCCGCGCGCGCGCGTGGCCCCGACCGCGCGCCGCCCCTGGGCAGCATCCGCGGACGCCGGCCGTCACCTCGCGCATGAACCACGCATGCGCGCGCGCACCGGCTCCGTCCTCGCCCTCCTCCTCTGTTGCGGCGGGCTCGGCTGCGTCGGCGCCGAGGGCATCACCCGCAAGGCCGTGCCGGCCGCGCTCGACGAGAGCGTGGCCTTCCTCGAGGACCCGGAGTCGCAGCGGCGCATCGAGCAGCTGATGCTCGACCCGCAGGTGCAGCACGCGGCGCGCGAGTTCAGCAAGACCCTGGTCGACGGCGTGCTCGCGGCGGCGACCGACGGCGAGCGCCAGGCCGCGCTGCGCGAGGCGTCGAGCCGCTACGTCCAGGCGGTCGCGGCGGCCGCCGCCCGCAGCCTGCGCACCGACCTCGGACCGGCCGCGGCCGAGGCCGCGCGCACGGCCGTCGCCGGCGTGCTGGACGGCGGCCTGTCCCCGGAGACACGCCGCAACGCCCAGGCGCTGGTGCAGGAGCTGACGCGCTCGACGGTCGACGGCCTGTCGCGCGCCGCCGGCCACGGTTTGAAGGAGCACCTCGGCCCGGCGATGCGGGCGGTGATCGAGGACGAGCTCGGCCCGAGCCTGCGCACCGTGCTGGCCCGCGACCTCGCGCCGGCGCTGCGCCAGGTGATCGCCTCCGAGCTGACGCCGGCGTTCGGCGTGGCCGCGCGCGAGGCGACGCGCCAGATCGTGCTCGGCGCCCACGACGGCCTCGAGGAGCTGCGCTTCCGCCAGCGCGCCGGCCAGTTCGAGGTCACGGTCTTCGACCGCCTCGACTCGCTGCTCAACAAGGGCATCGCCGTCAGCGCGATCGTGGCCTGGGTGCTCGGCGCGATCGTGCTGGTGCTGTCGATCCTGTTCGGCCGCGCGATCCTCCTGCGCCGCCGCCTCGACGAGGAGCGCCTCCGCAGCGAGCGCATGCTGCTCGGGGTGATGCGCGGGCTGCAGCAGGGCAGCGACAAGCCAGACATCGAGGCCTTCCTCGCCCACCTCGGCGAGCGCGACCCGAACTTCGCCGACCAGACCTACCTGGACGAGCTGGCCCGCCGCGTGTCCCAGACCGGCGGCCGCGCCGGCCGCCCGCGCCGCCGCCTTTAGACGCCGGCGCTGCCGGGCGCTCCTCACATGTACGCACGAGCATGTCCGTTCGGGCATGCCCATTCGGACATGCCCGAGAGGGCATGTCCTTTACGACCTGCCCCTCAGAACCGGCCCTGAAGCACGAGCCCGGCGCCGCCCCGCAGCCACGTGGGGGCCAGGCCGAGCTCGCGGCGGGCCCGCTGCTGGCCGGCCGCGCCGGCGCCGAGCAGGCCGATCCCGGTGACGACGAGGACGCCGCCGACCACCGCGGTGGCGATCGCCAGGCGGTTGGCGGCCATGCCCTGGTCGAGCAGGTCGCGGTAGACCGCGGGGTCGGTCACGCCGTCGGCCTTGGCGGCCTGGCCGTCGCGGTCGGCGCGGGCGCCCTGCGCCAGGCCGTAGGCCATCACGCCGAGGACGATCGCGCCGGCGCCGGTCAGCGCGCCGCCGGCGATCGTGAGCCGGCGCGACTTCTTGGCCTCGCGCTCGGCGGTCGCGCGGCGGTCCTCGGCGTCGCCCGCCTCGTCGCCCTTCTGGGCCGCCGGCTCCGACTCGGACTCGGGGTTCTTTTGCCCGGCCGCCTCGGCGGCGGCCTGCTTCTCGGCGGCCTCGCGCTCCTCGGCCGCGCGGATCTTCTCGCGCAGCTCGTCGAGCGTGCCCTGCACCTTGGCGGTGGTGACCTTGTCCTTGGCGCTGATCGTCTTGAGGTAGTTGTCGAACAGGCGCTCGGCCTTGCGGAGGTAGACCAGCTGCGGGTCGAGCGCGTAGGCCTCGACGCACGCCTGGGCGATCTGGTAGGCGAGCACGTTGCGCCGCTTCTCGTAGGCGGGCTCGTCGGGCAGCGCCGCGTAGGCCTGCGTCCACAGCTCGATCGCGCCGGCGAAGTCGGCCGTCTCGAAGCGCGTCTGCGCCTCCTGCGCGAGGCCGCTGATCTTGGCGTTCAGCTCGTCCTTGCCCTTCGCCGGCGCAGCGCGGACCTCGGCGATCCCCGGCGAACTCGCCAGCACCGCCGCGAGCCCCGCCGACCACCATCGCCGCGCGTATCTCGCCATGAACGCCTCGATACTATGCCCGCGGGCCCCACGGCCACAAGGCGCAGATCCGCGCGGCCCCTCGCTGAGCGTGGGTCATCCTGTCTCCGGGGACAGGTGATGCAGGCGTTGCACCCGGCGCGGGTCATCGCCGATACTGCCGATGATGGCGCGCCCGCTCTTCGTCGCCTGGGCGCTCTCGCTCAGCGCCTGCTTCACCGGCGGCTTCCTGTCCGGCCAGCCTTGCAATTCCGACGCCGACTGCGGCCCGAGCCTGCGCTGCGAGTCCGGCGTGTGCGGCGGCCCGAACAGCCCGACCAGCCCGACCTCGACGACGAGCCTGACCTCGACGACCCCGACCACCGGCGTCACCGTCGGCGACACGACCACCGTCGACCCGACGACCACGACGACCACGACGACCGGCGACACGACGCTCGCGCTGACCACCACGACGTCCACCGGCGAGGACGAGACCACCACCGGCGGCGGCTGCGGGATCGGTCGATGCAAGGACATCGACATGCTGTTCGTCGCCGACAACTCGCCGAGCATGCTGATCAAGACCCTGATCCTGCTCGACTTCATCACCGCGTTCGGCAGCGAGCTGATCCCCGAGCTGTCGCAGGCCTGCAGCGTCCACCTCGGCGTGACCACCACCGGCGTGTACACGCCGAACCCGGTCGAGTGCCAGAAGCTCGGCGCGCTGGTCACCGCCGACAACAACGGCGATCCGTGCAACTTCAGCGAGGGCCTGCCCTACGCGACGCTGCCCGACCTGCAGATGCCGCTCACGCTCGAGTGCCTGTTCAACATCGGCTCCGCGGGCGACCCCGACGAGCGCCCGGTCGACGCCCTGTTCTCGACCGTGGGCGCGCTCGACCCCTCGCTCAACACCCCCACCGGCTGCAACCAGGGCTTCTACCGCCCCGGCGCGTTCCTCACGCTGGTCCTGATCAGCGACGAGGACGACGACAACAACGACGCGCAGGGCCACGACGGCTCCGAGGAGATCTTCGAGTCGTTCTGGGCCGGGTCGCTGGCCAACATCAAGCCGACCGGGCTCAACGACCTCTACATGATCGGCCTGCTCGGCGACCCCAAGATGGGCCAGCCGGCCTGCCCGTGGCAACCGAACGAAAACGAGGACGGCCTCGGCACCGAGCAGACCCCGAAGCTGCGCGCTTTCATCCAATCGCTGCCCCCCGAGCGCTACGCGCTCGACACGCTGTGCAACGTCGTGCCTGGGGGCAGCGCGTACGCTTCGCTGATGGCGGAGATCCGGACCGAACTGCGCGCCGCGTGCGGGGCGTGACCGCCGCGGACCCACGTTGCGGTATCGTGGCCGACGTGAGCACCGAGGAAGTGCCCCTGGAGGTCGACGCCGAGGCCGAGGCGGACGCCAAGCCCGTGGCGACCGCGCCGGTCAGCACACCGCCCGTCGTCGCGCCGCGACCCGTCGCCCCGCCGCCGACCCTGGGCCGACCGATCGCCGCACCTCCGACCGCAGGTCGACCGATCGCCGCGCCTCCGCTGGTGGGCCGACCCCTCGCGCCGCCGCCCGGCGTGGGTAAACCGATCGCGCCACCGACCTTCACGCCCCCACCGGCCGCGACCCCGCCCTTCGCCCCTCCGACCGCGACGCCGGCCGCTGCACCGCCCACCGTCGCACCCCAGGCCGCAGCACCACCCGTGGCCCCACCGCGGTTCGCCGCGCCCTCCTTTGCCGCGCCACCGAGCGCCGCGCCCTCCTTCGCCGCGCCGCTGTCCGCTGCACAACCTGCCGGCGCGCCGCGGACTGCCGCGCCCTCCTTCGCCGCGCCGCTGTCCGCCGCACCGCAGGCCGCCGCGTCCTTCGCCGCGCCGCTGTCCGCTGCACCGCAGACCGCCGCGTCCCCTGCCGCGCCACCGAGCGCTGCGCCCTCCTTCGCCGCGCCGCCGTTCGCGGCACCGCAGGCCGCGTCCTCTGCCGCGCCACCGAGCGCTGCGCCCTCCTTCGCCGCGCCGCTGTCCGCCGCACCGCAGGCCGCCGCGTCCTCTGCCGCGCCACCGAGCGCTGCGCCCTCCTTCGCCGCGCCGCTGTTCGCGGCACCGCAGGCCGCGTCCTCTGCCGCGCCACCGAGCGCCGCGCCCTCCTTCGCCGCGCCGCTGTCCGCGGCATCACCTGCCATCGCGCCCCAGTCCGCGGTGCCTTCATTCGTCGCGTCCGCACTCGCCACGGCGCCGGTCGGCGCGCCGGCCGACGAGGAGGTCGCCGTCGACGACGTCCCTGTCGAGGAAGCTCTCGTCGACGACGCCCCTGGCGAGGAAGCGCCCGTCGAAGACGTTCCCGTCGATGCCTCGCCCGCGCCGCCGCCGGCGACCGACACGCCGACGCGCATGTCCGGCTCCAATTCGGCGAGCTTCAGCCACCCGCCCGCGCCCGCGCCCGCGACGATCCGCGAGGGCGCGGTGCTGGCCGACCGCTACCGCGTGTACCACCGCCTCGGCAAGGGCGGCATGGGCGAGGTCTACCTCGCCGAGCACATGGACATCGGCCGTCCGGTCGCCATCAAGACGCTCAACGCCCACCTGCAGGACAAGCCGGAGATCGCCGAGCGCTTCATGCAGGAGGCGCGCACCTCGTCGCGGGTGCGCCACTCGAACATCGTCGACATCACCGACTTCGGCAAGACCGACCACGGCGCGCCGTTCTTCGTCATGGAGTACCTCGAGGGCGAGGACCTCAAGTCGGTGCTCAAGCGCGAGCGCGTGCTGCCGTGGGACCGCGCGCGCGACATCATCCTCCAGGTGTGCGCCGCGCTGTCGGCCGCGCACGCCCACGGCGTGGTCCACCGCGACCTCAAGCCCGACAACATCTACCTCATCCGCCAGGGCGAGCAGGAGCTCGTCAAGGTGCTCGACTTCGGGATCGCCAAGATCATCAGCGACGCCGGCGACGAGATGACCCAGACCGGCGTGCTGCTCGGCACGCCCGAGTACATGTCGCCCGAGCAGGCCCAGGACCAGCCGCTCGACGGCCGCTCCGACATCTACGCCATGGGCGTGCTGATGTTCCGCATGTTCACCGGCCGCCTGCCGTTCCGCGCCAAGGCGTTCATGGCGGTGCTGGCGATGCACATGCAAGAGCCGCCGCCGCGCCCGAGCGAGGTCGACCCGACCCGCCCGGTCACCGCCGGACAAGAGGCGGTGATCCTGCGCTGCCTGGCCAAGAACCCGGACGACCGCTTCCAGTCGGCCGACGAGCTGGCCGCGGCGATCCGGGCCATCGACGCCGCCGGCGCGTTCGACATCCACTTCGAGATGGTGCAGGCCCCGCCGCCGCGCCGGATCCTCGGCCCCGCCCTGGCCGCTCTCGGCCTCGCGGCCGCCGTCGGCGTCGGCGTGTTCCTGGCCGTGCGACCATCTGCCCGGGAGGACATGCCCGCAAAGCCAGCCGAGACGCTGGCCGCCGCGCCGGTCGACGCCCCGGCCGCCGCGCCGACCCCCGAGCCGACCCCCGAGCCCGCGCTGCCGGTGGCTCGACCTGTCCCCGAGGAGCCCGCCACGCCCGAGCCCGAGCAACCGGCCAAGGCGGCCAAGAAGGCGAAGGAGCCGAAGGCGGCCAAGGCGACCCCGCCGCCGGCGACCCCGAAGTCGCAGACCCCGCTGGCGTCGCTCGGCGACGCCGAGATCAAGGCGGCCGCGGCCGGCCTGTCCGGCGCGCTGCAGGACTGCGCCGAGCTCGGCCTGCCCGGCACGACCTACAAGGTCGACGTCGAGGTCGGCACCAACGGCAGGGTCACCAGCGCGACCGCCCACAAGCCCGCCCGCGGCTCGGACCTCGGCAACTGCATCGAGAAGGCCGCCGAACGCGCGCGCTTCCCCGCGGTCACCTCGCCGCAGCAGGTCACCCTGGCGCTGCGCCTGTGAACCCGCCCTCGCCTGTCTCTCGGAACAGGTGCAATGATACCACGTGCGGCCGGCCGAGACATGAGAGCGCCCCCGACTCGGCCTTCTGCGGCGAGTCGGGGGTCGACGGGTCCAGGGGCGGACCCGGCTCATCGCCATGCGATCACCGGCAGCCGGCGCCCGGCTCGAGATCGGCGGCCTCGCTCGTCGAGACCTCCGCCGCGGCGAGGCAGAGCCCCTCGACCTCGTCGTAGACCGGCTCCTCGGTGATGTCGCCCGCCTCCTCCTCGACCGCGCAGGCGAGGCAGTAGTTGCAAGCGTTCGGCGGCTCCTCCTGCTGGCAGATCGGGGCGCTGCAGCACGGGGCGGCCTGGGCGGAGCTCGACGCGAAGGCGGCCGCGCCGAAGGAGAGAGCGATGGCGATCATGGGGATGGAACGGATGAAACGCATAGTATTATCCTCTTCTCTATTCATCAGTGTCACGAACAACGTCCCTGTCGGACAGCGGACCGTCGACCATTCGGCGGACCGCAAAGCCATGTCATGGAATAAGGTACCGGAGGATCCGGCGGAGAAGCCAATCGAAGCCAGAGGAGCGCGGGACAGCGGCGGCGCAGGGGGAGGGCCGCCGTCCGCCTCACGCAAGAACTATGATGATAGTATGATTCACCAACCTGCTCATGAGCGACGCGACCACGCCATTCGGATCACCGTGCATTCGCTGCGAGGCGCACGCGCCGGCGCAGCGGCCCGCCGCGACGTCGCAATGCGACGCCCGGCCCGTCACGACCACGAGGCCGCCCGCGGCCGCCGTCCGGGCCGTCCGGGCCGGCTGCGCCGCGCGTCGGGGAGCCGACGAGGCGGACATGGCGGCGAGAGGGCGGGCGGGTCGGCGTGGAGACGGGCGCATCACTCGTCTCTAGTGGTTCCAAAGGCGGGGCCCAGGATCACTCGAGCTGCGGATCTTTTTTCGCGCGCTCGCGCGCGACCCGCTCGCGCAGGGCCTGGGCCCAGGCGTCGACGTCCTCGAGCGTGCTCTGGGCCAGCTCGGGGGAGGCGGCGAGGCCCTCGATGGCCGCGCGCAGCAGCTCGCGTCCGCGGCGCAGCCGCGACTTGACGGTCCCCTCGGGGACGTCGAGCACGGCGGCGATCTCCGCGGTGCCCATCCGCTCCCAGTAAAGGAGCTCGAGCGCGACCTGACAGTCGATCGGGATCCGCCGCAGCGCGACGAGCATCAGGCGCTGCTCGTCGCGCTCCGCGAGCACCTGGCTCGGCGTCGGGCCGAGGTCGTGCGCCGAGACCGTGCCGAAGTCGATCTGCTCGCCGCGACGAGTCCGGTGATGACGGCAGAGCTGACGATACGCGATCGAGAACAGGTAGCTGCGGAAGCTGCCCTTGCCGAGGAACCGCGGCAGACCCTCGACGCAGGCCAGGAAGGTGCGCTGGATCAGCTCCTCGCTCGCACCCGCGAGCTTGTTGGCGAAGAACCGCGCGACGGGCTGATAGTAGCGATCGAACAAACGCCCGCCGGCGGTGCGATCGCCCGCACGCCAGGCGGCGAGGAGCGCGTCGTCGGAGAGCTCGTCGGCCACGGCTCGCGAACGTAGCATGACGGGCCGCGCACGACCGCGGGGATGCATCGCAGCGACATGGGACGGGGTTCCTCGCCCGACGCTTGCAGCCGTCGGCTGCGACCGAGTGACCCGGCGAGCGGCCGTCGGCGCGACCCCGATGGCGCAGCGAGAGGTCGCTCCTCACCGCCGCGCGGCGATCCACTCCCGTATCTCGGCGAGCTCGCGGGCGTACGCCGGGCCGGCGCTCTCGATCACCTCCGCGGCCGCGCCGGCCAGCGCACGCGCTCTCGCGCGGTCGACGCGGCTGTTCCAAAGGGCACGTGCCAGCGCGTAGCGGGTGAACGCGAGCTCGACGGGCTCGAGCGACGAGCGCTCGGCGATCGCGAGGGCGCGCTCCAGCGGCACGAGGGCCTCGAGCGGCCGGCCGAGCTCGACGAGCGCGCTGCCCACGCCCGTCAAGGGGACCACCAGATAGTCGTGGTGGTCGCCATAGGCTCGCTCCGCGTTGACGACCGCGCGCTCGTAGTGCGCGAGCGCCTCGGCGTGGCGGCCGCGCTCGTTCAGCGCCAGCCCGAGGTTGCAGCGCCGCAGCACGAGCATGCGGTGGTCGGGCCCGAGGCTCTTCTCGAGCAGCTCGAGCGCGATGAAGTCGTGCGTCAGCGACTCCTCGAACTGACCGAGCGCGTATAGGCCGCTGGCGAGGTTGCCGTGCGACTCGGCGACGTACGGGTGATCCGGCCCGAGCCGGCGCTCGCGGATCGCCAGCGCCCGGCGGAAGTGGGCCACCGCGCGGGCGGGCTCGCCGAGTCGGTCGTGGGACATGCCGAGGAGGTCGAGGGCGCTGGCCGCGTCCGGATGGTCGACGCCGACCCTGCGCTCGATCGACGCCAGCGCTCGCTCCGCGTGGGCGATCGTCCGCGGGTAGTCACCCTCCTGGAACGCGAGCACACCGAGGCTCTGATGCACGCGCGCGAGGTCGGGGTGATCGGGCTCGCGCACGCGTGTGAAGAGCTGCTCGGCGGCCTCGAGGTGGACCCTCGCCGCCGCCAGCTCGCCGCGGTGTGTCTGGGCGCCCCCGAGCTTCAGCTCCATCGCCCCGACCAGCGGGTGATCGGCCGGCAGGGCGGCGCGCATCAGCTCGCGGGCGCGGGCGAAGGCCTCGGGGGCCTCCGCGTGCCGGCCGAGGTCGTCGAGCACCATGGCCATGTTCGCCAGAGCGACTGCGACGTCCGGGTGGTCCGGTCCGAGCGCGCGGGTGCGGATCTCGAGCGCGCGCTCGTAGCCGGCGAACGCGGCCGGGAAGTCGGCGAGGTCCCGGCGGGCGCCGGCGATGAGGGTCAGCGCGTCGGCGATCGCCGGGTCGTCGGCGGCCAGCGCCTGCTCGCGCAGCGCCAGTGCGCGGGTGTATCGCGCCTCGGCCTCGGTGTACTCGCCGCGCTCGTGGAAGATCTTGCCCTCGGCCACCAGCTGCGCGGCGCGCTGCAGCGGCGCGTCGCCGGCTTGCAGCACCGCCGCGTCGGCGGCCCGGCTCCACGCGAGGCCCTCGTCGTAGCGGCCGAGCTCCTCGCCGACGATCTCGGTCAGCCGGGTCCAGGCGTCGGCGACGAGGTCGGAGCGCCGGCTCGTCGCCGCGGCGCGGAGCGCCTCGTGGGTCGTGATCTCGGCGCGCTGCGGGTCGCCGGCCGCGGCCTGCAGCACGCCCGCCAGCGCCAGCGCCTCGGCGACCACGGGCGGGTACGCGAGGGCTCGCGCGCGCTCGACCGCCGCGTCCGCGAGCGCGCGGCCGTCCGGGAAGCGCCCGGCGAAGTGGAGCGCGCGCGCCTGGTCGAGCTGGACGCGCAGCGCCTCGACGTCGCGCCGGACCGCGGGGTCCTCGGGCGGCGGGGTCGCGGTCCTCAGCGCCTCGGCGTCGGCGCAGCGCTCGAGCGGCCCGAGCAAGTCGCTCGCCCGCGCCGCCCGCTCGACCACCTGCACGTCGGCGGCGGCGAACAGGTCGGTCAGCGCCCGGACCTCGTCGAGCCGGCGGCGCAGGCACGCCGTGCGCAGGTCGAGCAGCGCCATCGACTGGGTGCCGCGCACGTGCGTGGCCAGACATGACTCTTCGTACATGTCCTTCCAGCCATTGACGTGATCGTCGATCTCGCGGGCGGCCCGGGTCCAGGCCGCCTCGGCGAACGGCACGCCGGTGGCGAGGAACGCCGCCTGCAGCGCCTGCCGCCGCTCGTCGTCCCACACGCCGGCGAGCTCGTCGGCCGCGCCGGCGCACAGCGGCGGGCCGCGCTCGGCGAACACCGCGGCCGCGCCAGCGCCCCCGAGCGCCAGCGCGACGGCGGCCAGCCACACGCGCCCGCGGCCCGCGCGCGGCTCGAGCGCGGCGAGCAGGTCGGTCATCGTGGCGAAGCGCTGCGCCGGGTCGCGCGAGAGGCCGCGCGTCACCACCCGGACGACCTGCGCCGGCACCTTGCTGCCGGCGGGCGGCGGCGTCAGGCGCCCGTGGACGACCGCGTCGATGACCCCGGCCAGGTCGTCGCCGACGAACGGCCGCCGCTTGAACAGCGCGTGCCACAGCGCGACGCAGAAGCTGAACTGATCGCTGCGGGCGCCGGGGCGCTCGCCGCAGAACAGCTCCGGCGCCATGAAGGCCGGGGTGCCGGCGATCTTCCACCCGGCGGTGTCCGTCTGTGACGAGGCGTCAACGGCTGTCGTGAGAGTCATGTCCCCGGAGACATGCTCTGAAGCGCTTGTCTTTTCGGACAGCACGGCGAGCCCGAAGTCGAGCACCCGCACGCGCCCGTCGGCGCCGACGATCACGTTGTCGGGCTTGAAGTCGCGGTGGACCAGCCCGACCGCGTGGGCGGCCGCCAGCCCGCGGCCGGCCTGGAGGTAGACGTCGAGCGTCTCGCGGACGGTGCGCGGCCGCTCGCGCTGCCACGCCGACGCGGCCTGCCCGGCCACGAACTCCATCGCCAGGAACACCCGGCCCTCGTGCACGCCGACCTCGTGCACGCCGACGACGTTCGGGTGGGCCAGCCGGGCCAGCGCCTGCGCCTCGCGCAGCAGGCGGTGCTCGCCCCCGTCCCCGCCGCGGAGCAGCTTGATCGCGACCTTGCGCTCGAGCTGCTCGTCGTAGGCCGTGTAGACCACGCCCATGGCGCCGGCGCCGAGCATGCGGAGCACCGCGAAGCGGCCGATCCGGACCGGCTGGGCCGGCTCGTCGCCGAACAGCTGGGCGCGCAGCACGGCCTGGTGCTGCCGCGCCGCCAGGTCGCTGCGCGTGCCGGGCGGCGCGCCGGGGAACGACCCGCCGGTCACGCCGAGCGATTCGAAGTCGTCGCCGCCGTGACTGACCGGGTCCGGGGCGGTGCGGTGCATCCCCTCGGCCGCGGGGCTCGGCCCGGCCGACTCGTCCAGGGGCACGTGCTCACGCCCGGCCATGGCCGCCCGCCTCCGCAGCCTCGCGGCAACCACGACCCACGCCCTCGCCCGGCGACGCGCCGCAACCGACGCGCATCGCCAGGGTGCTCCGCGGCGCCGGCGAACAGCCCGAACGAGAGGACATGGGCCCGGATTGTACACGCGGACTCGCTCCCGCGAGCACGCGCGGGCGTGACCGTCGATCGTGAACCAGCCTGCACGGGCGGTGTTCGCCGTGAGCCACGGTCAGCAAAGCTCCGAGCCGGAGCTCGCCGGGCGCGTCATGCAGGCGGGGCGCACGGCGCCTCAGGTCCCGTGCTCGCGGTGCTTCATCATGGAGCACCGCGAGGACGAAGCACTGGGTCGAGCGCAAGCGCGAGCGCACCGGTGAGCGCGCTCGGCTGTTCATCATGACATGACTCTCAAGACATGCCCTATCGAGCATGCCCTATCGGGCATGCCCCTCAAGACACGCCGCTCAGCCCTTCGGCACCAGCGCCGCCGCGCGCACCGGGTCGAGGCCTGCGAGGCGGGCCAGCGCCGCGTCGACGGCGGCCTTCTCGGCCGGCTGGCCCTTCGGGGCGGCGCGCACGTGGCCCTCGAGGCAGCGGGCCGCCAGCTCGGGCTCCCAGGTGTCGAGGCGTTCGGCGTCGATCTCGCCGACCAGCCCGGCGAACAGCGAGCGGGCCAGGCCGACCTCGCCGCCGTCGAGGCAGGCCTCGGCCATCTCGACGCGGCGGAGGAAGCGGGACCGCCCGCCGCTGGCCGACTGCACGCGCGCGGCCCCGAGGCGCAGGCCCTCCTCCCGCTTGCCGCGCAGCAGGCCCTTGATCTGGGCGATCGCGGCGTCGTCGATCCCGCTCGCGGCCGGAGCCGCGACCACGATCTGCGCCGGCGCACCCGCGGCCACCGGCGCAGCTGCACCGCCGCCGCCTCGACCGCCACCGCCGAGCGCCTCGCGCTCGAGCAGCGCCCGGGTCGCGTCGCTGCACAGCGGCACGCCCGAGTTGTCCTTGAGGTCGAAGACCTTCGGCAGGCGCGTGAGCAGGGCGCCGACCTCGGCGTAGAGGCCGCGCAGGGCCGGGTCGTGATCGGGGCCGAGGCCCTTGAGGCCCTCCGCGGTGTAGCGGTGCAGGTCGAGCGAGAAGCGGTTCATCGGCAGCAGCGACTCGCTGTTCTCGACCAGGTCGGCCCACTTGCCGGCGTTCATCAGCGCCTCGAGGCGGTTGCGCTCGCTCTCCGGCAGGCCGTTGATCGCCGTGTTGCCGTCGGGCCGGGTCGGCGGCGGCGCGGCGATGTAGATCCACAGGCCCGAGCGCAGCAGGCGGTAGGCCAGCGCGTCGTTGGTCCGGGCCCGGCGCAGCGCGTGCGCCAGCTTGACCAGCTCCTCGCCGGTGCCGCGCAGGAACTTGTCGACCGCCGCCGAGTTGGCGACGTCGCCGGTCGGCGCGGCGGCCGTGGCCTTCGGCGGCTCGACCACCACGGCCGGCTTCGGCGGGCTGGCCTGAGGGACAGGCGGCGGCGCCGGTTGTGCCGGTTGCGGCGGCGGCGGCGCCGGCGGGGCCTCGACCTTCGGCGGCGGCGGCGGCGGCGGCGGTGCGGCCGGCTTGGGCGGCTCGGGGGCGGGGATCGTCAGCAGCAGCTGGTCGATCGTCTGCAGCAACAGGCGCAGGTTGGGCGCCTGGTCGGCGTAGCGAGCCCGGGCCACCTGCTGCAGGCGGACCGCGCAGTCCTTGAGCTGCTCGAGCGCCGCGCGCTCGTTCGGCTTCGGCTGCCACGCCCCGAGCTCCGGCTCGATCTGGTCGAGCACCCCGCGCAGCGCCCCCGCGCGGCCGCGCAGGCGGGCCGCCGGCGGGAACGCGACGTCCCAGAACGCGTCCGCGACCTCGGCGAGGATCGCCAGGCCGAGCGCGAGCCCGTCGATGCGGCCGGTCTTGAAGCGCGCCAGCGCCTGGTGGCACACCACCCGCAGGTCCTTCGCCTGCGTCTTCAGCACGACGTCGGCGTCGCGCACGATCGCCGCCCAGTCGATCGCCCCGCCGGTCGGCGACTGCAGCTTGTCGACCTCCGCGAGGATGTTCTGATATTCGGTCGACTCGGTCGGATCCTTGCCGGCCGGGTTCGCGCCGGCGATCGGCGCCAGCCACGGCGCGGCGAGGTCCTTCGGCGCCGGCCGGGCCGGCGGCGGCGGCGGAGCGGCGGCCTCGGGCGCCGGCGCGGCGGCGGTCGGCGGCGGTGGAGGCGGGGCCGCCGGCGGCGAGGCTGCCTGTACGGACATGTCCGATACAACCTGTCCCTTCGGCGCTTCGGCCGGCGGCGCCGGCTCGACCCGGGCCGGCTCGGGCGGCAGCGTCGCCTGGATGCTCTCGAGCAGGTCGCCCCACTCCTTGAAGGAGGGCACGTGGTCGCCGAGCTTCTCGCGGGCGCGCCCGCGCAGCTGCTTGCTGGCGGCGACGAGCGCGGCGATCGCCTCGCGGTCGCTGACCTGCGGCTGGTAGCTCTGCAGCGCGCCGGTGGCGTGCTCGATCAACCACTTGAGCGCGGTGCCGCGGCCCTTGAGGCGGGCCACCGGCGGGTACATCGTGTCCCAGAAGCGGTCCAGCAGGCCGTCGACGACGAGGACGCCGAGCGCGAGGCCGGCGATCCCGCGGGTCTTGTGCAGGGCGAAGGCGGTGTAGGCGGCGACGAGGAGGTCCTTGGCGACCTTGCCGAGGATCTCGCGCCCGAGGCCCTCGACGCGCCCCCAGCCGACGGCCTCGCCGATCGGCGAGTTCTCCTTGTCGACCTCGACGCGCAGCTCCTGGTAGCGCTCGTCGGTGCTGGGGTTCTTGCCGCCGGGCTCGGCGGCGGAGATCGGCGCGAGCAGGGCCTCGGCCTCCTTGATGAACACCTCGGCGATCGCCACGGCTTCCTCCTACTCCCTCGGCTCACTCGCGCGAGCTCGTGCTCTTCTCGAGCCGACCGAGCAGCGACAGCGTGAACGAGGCGCTGTTGTGCGTCAGGTGCGGCTGCAGCAGCAGCTGGCAGCGGTACCAGCCGGTCTGGCCCTCGACCGACTCGACCTTGATCGAGGCCTTGCGCAGCGGCTTGCGGGCCCGCGTCTCCCAGTGCGGGTTCTCGACGTCGGACACGAACCCGCGCAGCCAGTCTTGCAGCTCTTTCTGCAGCGTCTGGCGGCTGTCCCACTGGCCGAGCCGCTCGCTCTGGACCCGCTTGATGTAGTGCGACAGCCGGCACACCAGGAACATGTACGGCAGCTGGGCGCCGAGGCGCTCCGAGGCCTGGGCGGCGCGGCCCTCCTCGGTGTCGGCGTACTTGCGCGGCCGCTGGGTCGACGACGCCGAGTGGATCATCGCCCCGCCGGAGGCGCGGTCGTACACGAGGGCGATGAAGCCCTCCTCGCTGAGCATGTGCTCGATGCGGCTGGTGACCAGGCACTCGAACGGGCAGCGCGGCGTCAGCCCCGGCATCGACGGGAAGCCGATCTGCTGCAGGCCCTCGATCATCCCGCCGGCGCGCGAGCCGATGATGTACACGCACCAGCGCGTGCGCGAGAAGCTGTCGATCGCCCGCACCGCGAACGCGAACGAGGCCCGGCCCCACAGGAAGTGGTCGTGGTCGTCCTCGACGCGCTCGCGGTAGCGCAGCGGCATGAACGGGTCGCCGTCGACGCGGTACGGCACGCGCAGCAGGAACCGCGGCAGGCACAGGCCGACGTAGCGGGCGTCCTCGGTGTCGCGGAACGCGTGCCACAGGCGGTAACGCGGCCCGCCGAGGATCGCCCGCAGGTCGCGGACGCGCGGCATCTGGTCGAGGCACTCGAGGCCGAAGAAGCCGGCCGCGGCGTTGGCGATGAACGGCGAGTGGGCCATCGCCGCCACCGCGGCGCACTGGCGCAGCAGCCCGAGGTCCTCGGCGCCGGGGCCGAAGTCGTAGTCGGCGCACACCAGCCCGTACGGCTTGCCGCCGAAGGTCGCGTAGGCGCTCGAGTACACCAGGCGGTACAGGCCCGACTGCGGGATCTCAGGCGCGTCGGCGAAGTCGTCGGCCAGCTCCTGCTTCGTCACGCTGACCAGCTCGACGAACGTGTTGTCGCCCTCGCGCACGTGCTCGATCACGAAGCGGAGCCCGCGCCACGCCGACTCGAGCGCCTGCACGTTCGGGTGGTGCAGGATGAGATCGAGCTGGCGCGACAGCCGGCGGTCGAGCTCGGCGATCACGCTGTCGACGTGGACCGCGTCGACCAGTTCCGGCGCGCGCCAGGCCCCGACGCGGGCCAGGCCGGACAGCACCGTCTTGAGCCCGAGGCGGACCCGCGGGCGCTCGCTCTCGGCGACGCCCTCGAGCAGCCCTTCGAGCACGGTCGCCACCTCAGACGCCTCCGCAGGGCGCCATGTTGGTGAACAGCCGCTTGGGCGGCAGCACGTCGGGGGCGCGGACCAGCGACAGGAACTGCTTGTTGCCGTTCGGCAGGCCGAAGAACGCGGTGCCGCCGCGGACCCGGCGCGGGCGCACGCGCACGTCGAGCTGGCCGAGGTTGTACGAGGTCATGTCGAAGCGGAAGTTGATGACCTCGTCGCCCTTGAACTCGGGCACCGAGCTCGGGGGCTTCTCGAGCAGCTCGAACAGGCCCCACTCGCCGGACATGTCGAGCAGCTTGTTGGTCTGGCGGCCGTAGGCCTTGAGCGACGCGCCGTGGCCCTCCTTGCCGGGCCAGCGCATGAGCGTCGGCTTCTCGTTGCCGCACGCGAACTCGACCTTCTTGCCCTCGACGGTGACCTCGACCTTGCTGACCTGCGGGTTGCAGGCGAGGATCAGCTCGAAGTCGACGCGCAGCTCCTCGCTCTGGAACATGACCGTGCCGATGTCCTGGGCGCGGTTGAGGAAGCGGATCACGCCGGGGTCGAGGCGCGGGCCGTCGTTGCGGCCGCGGTCGCGCAGCCCGACGGTGTTGCCCTCGAGCACGACGTAGCCGGACAGGAGCTCCTCGCGGGCCTTGCGGATGAAGCCGTTCTCGGGGTGGAAGAACTCCTCGAAGTCGGCGACAGCGGCGTCGCTGCGCGAGTCGGCGGCGAACGGGTAGCGGCCGTCGAAGCGCTCGTACATCGGGTCGACGACGCGGGCGCACCAGTCGGCGACCGCGCCGGTGCCCTGGTCGCGGACCAGCATGCGCAGCAGCTCCTCGAGCGGCGTGACCAGCAGCTTGGTCGTGCCCGCGGTCCACGTGTCGAGCTCGGCGTCCTGGACCAGCGACTTGGTGAAGTCGATCGCCCCGCGCAGCTGCTCGACCAGCGCCTTCTCCTCCTCCTTGTTCTCGAGCGCCTTGCCGATCGCGTCGCGCAGCTCCTTGAGCCGGCCGTGGTACTGGTCGAGCCCCGCCGTGCCCTCCTTGCCCTCGGGCGCGACGGCGAAGACCACCAGGCGCGCGAACTCCTTGCGCACCGCGTCGGCCTTGACGAGCCCGCCGGAGTTCTTGTCCTTGTTCTTGCTCAGCAGGTCGAGCAGCGACTTGTTGTCGCCGTACTGGTAGTCGTCGGAGATCTCGGTGTGGCGCTTGAGCTCGGCGAACACCCGCCACAGCGGCAGCTTCGGCCCCTTGACCAGCTCGCCCATCAGCCGCTTGCCCTCGTCGAGGCTGGTCGGCGGGGCGATGCGGGTGCGCTGGATGAAGCGGCGCCACTCCTCCGTGTACATCTTGAAGTACTCGGTGCGCATCTCGGCGCCGCGGCGGCGCCGGCGGCTCTCGGCCTGCGACTGGTCGAGCCCGAGCACCCACGAGTCGGCCTCGAGCGCGCTCGCCAGCTCGCGCTTGACGTAGGCCCAGCCCTCGATCGTGAACGCCGCGCGCACCTCGGTGCCGTCGTTCTCGAGGTCGGGCAGGCCGGTCAGCGTGCGCAGGTTGATCTTCGACAGGCCCTCGATGCCGTTGACCTCGTCGACGATCTTCTCGACCTCGCCGCGGACCGAGTCCTCGCGCTTGAGGATCTCCTGCACCTGCTCGATGAGGCCCTGCTCGCGCGGCAGGGTGAAGTCGGAGTCCTGGGCGAGGTCGATGTACTTGTCGACCGCGCTCTCGATCGCCCCGTACTCGGCGGTGCCGATCTGCGTGCGCGAGCTGCCCGACCAGCGCTGGCGCAGCGTCTCGCGCAGGAACTTCGACTCCCCGCTGATCGGCTGCATCTCGTAGTTCTTCTTGCCGCCGGTGACGAGCAGGTAGAAGCGCAGCGACAGCCGGCTGCGCACCCGCTCCTCGATGTCGGGGATCAGCTCCGGCGACTCGAAGCGGGCCGCGAAGTCGCGCAGCTCGGCCTCGGCCTTGTCGCGCAGCGTCGAGGTGACGCCGGCGAACATCGACTGCTTGTAGAAGGTGCGCAGCGGCGGCACGACCTCGTCGCGGAACAGGCCCCACTCGCGCACCTGGTCGACGTCGCGGCCGCCCTCGTCCTCCCAGCGGGCCAGCAATTGCCGCAGCGGCACGATCTTGCCGCTCTCGACCGGGACGCGCCGCTTGCCGCCGAGCTCGGCCGCGGCCGCGGCGCTGGCGTCGGCTGTCTGTTGGTTCAGGTCGCGGTTGCGGCCGGCCGCGCCGGCGGCGTCGAGCGCGACCCACAGGGCGACGAGCCCGAGCGAGGCCCCGACGACGATGCGCTTGACGCTCGAACGCTGCAGCACGCGCGTGGTCCGGCGCGCCAGGCCGCCGGCCCGCAGCACGTGGGTGCCGAGCAGCTCCTCGGCGAAGATCCGCTTGCTCGGCGCCGAGTCGGCCAGCGCCGGGGTGAAGGTACCACGTGTCTTTTTAGCCAGGTTCTCGAGGACAGCGTCGAGCACCGGCTCGGCGTCCTGCACCGCGCTGGTGAGGAACACCCCGCGCAGGCGCACGGGGTCGCCGCCGCGGGCCGCGAGCACGCGCTGGGCGATCGCGGCGAGCGGCTCCTGCAGGCCCGCGAGCTGCTGCACGAGCGTGTAGATGCGGCCCTGGCGGGCCGGGTCGGGCTCGCGGAAGCGGCTGAGCAGGCGCAGCGCGCGGCGGTCGAGCCAGCCGGCCAGCGCGTCGAAGCGGGCGCGCAGCTCCTTGAGCGCGAGCTCCTCGCTGCGGCCGTCGGGCAGCTCGAAGCCGAACGGCTGGGTCAGCGTCTCGAGCGCGCCGAGCACGTCGCCGAAGCCCGACAGGCGGTCGAGGCGAGTGACGACCAGGAACACCGGCACGTGGACCTGCAGCGCGGTGACGAGGTCGCTGACCTCGGCGGCGAGCAGGTCGCCGATCTCGCCGGCGCGGGCGATCGGGTCGGCGGCGGCGACGAGGTCGTCGGCGGCGACGCACACCACGATCGCGTGCAGCGGCTGGCGGCGCCTGGCCAGCAGCTTGAGCTCGGCGAGCCACGACTTGCGCAGGTCCTCGCGGTGCGCGAGCGCGTGCGGGACCTCGACGAACACCGCCTGGCCGGGCGCGCTGAACAGCCGCGGCCGGTCCTCCGGGGCCGCGCTGGCGTCGGCGCCCTTGACCGGGCCGTTGTGGTCGTACTCGGGCAGGCGCTTGGGGTGCGGCGCGCCGAGCAGGCGCGTCTTGCCCTGGCCCTGCAGGCCGAGCACCGCGACCCACGGCGCGTCGGCGCGGGCGGACACGAGGCGCGGGCGGGCCGGCGCCGTGCTCGCCTGGTGGCGCTCGACGTGCTTCAGCGTCGCCGCGAACTCGCGCAGGCGATTGTTGAAGTCGAGCTGCTCCTGGCTGGCCTTCGGGTTGGCCCGGTCGACCTGCGCCTTCTTGGAGCGCAGGAAATTGACGAACGTGACGATGCCGGCGATGAGGACGACGACCGCCATCAGCGCCGCCGTCCACCACACGTACTCCTGCGGCAGCTTGAGGTAGCGGACCGCGGCGACGACGGCGGCGATCGCGGCGCCGGCGAACGTCAGGACGTAGACCATCCCCTTCACGGCACACCCTCCTGCAGCCGCGACGCCAGCGCCTCGGCGTCCTCCGACAGCTCGCTCTCATAGCCGCACAGCAGCGCGACCGAGAACAGCAGCGCGATCGCACCTATCCAAAGGGCCAGGTTGCTGGTGTGGCCCGGCCGGCGCCACTCGGCCTCGGCCGGGGCCGGCAGGCCGTCCTCGAGCGCCAGCCGGTCCTTCAGCTTGTCCTCGACCTTGCGGCACAGCTGGTCGAAGCCCCGCTCGTTCGAGCGCGCGACGTACTTGCCGCGGAACCCGAGGAACAGGCAGGTCGCGTACACCTGCAGCACGTCGAGCGCGTCCTCGTCGTCGCGCCGGGCCGCCAGCAGCTTCTCGAGGTGGACGAAGAAGTTCTCGCCGGCGCGGACCTCGTTGAAGTAGTCGCGCTGCAGCAGGTGGTCGACCCAGAAGTCGGCGACGTGACCCGGCGTGGCCTGGGCGACCTCGTCGATGAAGGCGACCAGCGCGTACTTGATGAGCCTGGCGTTCTCGGCCCCGAACCCGGCCTTGCGCGCCGCGGCCTCCATCGCCTCGACCTGGTCGACCGCGCTGCGGTGGAGCGTCGCCACGTCGGCGACCCCCTCGGGCTGCTGCAGCAGGAGCGCGTGGTCGAAGCAGACCCGCGTCACCTCGTAGATCCGGTGCATTCGCTAGTCCTCCCGCGCCAAGATCCCCATCAGCGTGACCTTGGCCCGCCGCGGGTCGTAGGGCGGCTTGATGTAGATCGCGATCGTGCGCTCGTTGAGGATCTCGCGCCAGTGCGGGTCGTCGGTGGTGACCATGAAGTAGACCTGCCGCGGCCGGATCGGGATCTCCGGCGGCGGGCGGTGGGCCGTCTTCAAGGGCACGCCGAGCACGTTGTTCTTGACGACCAGCGGGATGCGCTTCCAGCTGGCGATCTTCGCCAGCTCCGGCACCTCGTTGGCGACCTGCTGCTGCTCGCCCTCGGCCTCGACCGCCAGCACCCACTGCGTGCAGCGCTGCAGCCGGTCGTCGCGCAGCTCGCCGATCCACGAGTTGTCCTGGCGGGCCCGCAGCGGCACCGTCACGAACGCCTCCTGGATCACGAGCCCGAGCAGGCGCTTGATCTCCTGGGTCAGCTTGCCGAACGCGCCCTGCAGGTCGTTGTACTGGAACGCCGGCAGCTCGGCCGGGTCGCCCTCCGACGAGAACGTCATCAGCGCGCCGCACAGCCGCGACAGCTCGACGTACACCGGCCACGGCGAGGTCGCCGGCGCCTCGCTGAAGTGCTTGAGCACCGGGATCGCGCCGCTCAGCGTCTGCAGGAACAGGTAGCGGGTGATGTCCTGGGCGTTGAACTCGATGCGCACGCCGTCGCGGGTGCGCCGCTCGTCGGCGAGGCGGCGCCGCTTGGTCACCGACAGGCTGAGCAGGTCCTGCAGCGACGCCATCAACGCCGGCGCCGCGCCGATCGCCAGGCACGGCGGGATGTACTCGTCGTTGAGGCGGAACCCGCCGGTCTCGTCGCGCACGACCTCGGCGACCTTGATCGCGGCGTAGTCGTCGCGCGGCTCGCTGCCGAACAGCAGCACCAGGTTCGGCTCGCTGAACTGCAGCTCGCGCTCGCTGCGGGCCAGCGTCAGGTCGAACACGTTGCGCGTGACCGTCTTGTAGCGCTGCAGCCCCGCGGTGACCTCGGCGCCGGCGTAGTTGGCCACGCCCTCGCGCAGGGTCGGCAGCGCCAGGAACACCTCGACCGAGCGCATGCTCGGCGGGAACGCGGGGGCGATCGGCCGGCTCGCCGGGCGGCTCTGGCTGGTCGCCTCGAACATCACGGCTGTCCCGTCGGGCAGGACGCCGCGGAAGCCGGTGAGCGCCAGCTGGCCGGCCTTGATCGCGCCGGCGTCGAACGAGATCGCCGCGACGCCCCAGTGCAGCGCGCTCATCACTCCGAGCCGCGCCGCCAAATTCTGCTCGTGATACAGGTCCTGCTGCTGCATGTGCTGCGGGCACAGCAGCATCCCCTCGTTCCACACGGGTCGTCCGCTCAGCATCGCGTGTTCCTCTCCAGTCCTAGCGTCCGGGCAGCTTCGGGGCCGTCGGCGCACTCGGCTTCGACGGCATGCTCGGCGTCGAGGGGGCGCTCGGGGTCGACGGCGTCGTCGGAGTCGTCGGGGTCTTCGGCGTCTGCGGCACCTTCGGCACCTTCGGCACCTCGGCCTTCTTCTTCTTCTTCGGCGGCTTCTTCTTGGCCGTCGACGGCGCCGCGCACACCGTCTCGAACGTCGACAGCTCGAAGCCCGACGGCGCGAACGCCCCGCCCGCGAGCTCGCTGCGCTCGAGCGAGACGTAGAGGCACGGCAGGGTCGGCTCGTCGCCGGCCGCCACCGCGGCGCACTGGTCGTCGCGGGTGCTCGGCGGCACCGCCATCGAGGCGTACCAGGCCGAGCCGATCTTCTCGCGGAACCCGGCCGCGACCACCAGGTGCGTGGTGTTCGGCTTGAGCGCGATCGTCATCTTGTCGCGCGTCAGCTTGTCGGCGGTCGACGGGTAGGCGACGAGCTCGCGCTTGTCGATGAACTCCTCGCCGAACACCTTCTCGGGCTCCTTGAAGACCGTGTCGGCGTCGAGCGGCTGGTCGAGGCTGGTGATGCCCTTGAGCTGGAACACCATCAGCGTCGTCGGCCACGACTCGCCGCCCTCGCCGACGTTGACGATGTCCGACACCTGGACCAGCGCCTGCACCGCGGGCTGGGTCTCGCACGGCGGCTTGGAGTCGGTACCGGCCTTGCAGCCGACCGCCGCGGTCACCAACACCAACATCGCTGGCCACACGGCCGACGGCACCCTTCGCTCGCGCCCTGTCACAGCGCCGAAGGTATCAGAAACCGCCGCAGCCCTAGAGGAACCATTCGCACTGCTCGATGCCGCTCGCGCGGTCACACGAGCGAGGACGTGACGCCGGTCGACTGCAGCGGCGACTCGTCGTCGGCGCGCGCGAACAGCTCCACCAGGTCGCCGCGCCGGATCTCCGCCACCTGCGCGACGATATCGCGCCCCGACAGCGAGCGGCGCAGCGCCAGCACCACGTCGAAGCACCCGGTCGCGTAGGCGCGAAGGTGCCGCGGATCGGCGCCCGCCGACGTCAGCGCCAGCATCGCCTGCAACCGCTCGAGCCCGACCTCGACGTTGTCGGCCGCCAGCGCCGCGATCGTCGCGCCGCCGGGGCGCCTCGCCGTGGCGCACAGCTCCGCCACCTCGACGCCGCCGACGTCTTGTACGAACAAGAAGTCGGGTCGCATCCGCGCCGCGCTGCGCACCGCCGCGGTGGCGTCGCGGCCCGCGTCGAGGACGATCGCCCGGCTCGCCAGCGCCGGCGCGACCGGCCCGCGGTGGACCGCGACCACCCGCGCGTCGCCCGGCAGCTCGCCGGCCATCGCCCCGAGCAGCACCCCCGCGTCGGCGCGGGTCGATGCGCACACAAGGAAATTGAGCCGCTGCCGCAGCGCCCCCGCCAGCAGCTCGGCGGCCGCGGGCGACAGCGTCTTGCGCTCGCCGAGCTGCGCCAGCGACAGCGTGTCGCCGGCCGCGCGCGTCAGCACGAGGATCGGTCCGGCGGCGGCAATCGGGCGCCCCACCGCGTGGACGGAGACGCCGGCCTCGGTGACGCCGTCGACGATCGGCGCGCTCGCGGTGGTGCGCGTGCCGATCAGCCGCTCGAGCGCGAGGCTCACCGCCTGCTCGCACGAGAAGCGGGCCGGGTGGCGCGAGCGCTGCTCGCCGCGGCAGACCTCGATGTGACCGGCGCCGGCGACCAGCACCTCCGAGACCAGGGCGTCGGCGAGGATGTCGTCGAGCGGTCCCATGCCGGCGACCTCCTGGGCCAGCCAGTCGGTCCACTGCCGCCGCTGGCGGGCGTCGACCATCGTCAGCACGCGCTCGACCACCTCGCGCGCGGCCGCGAGCGCGCGCACCCGCGCCTGCGGCCCCGGGGGCTCGCCGAGCAGCGCCTCGGAGGTCTGGCGGAACGCCAGCTCGAGCGCGTCGTCGAGCGTCTTGGGCGGCTCGGGCTCGGGGTCGGGCTCGGTGCGGCGCGGCGAGACCGCGGTGCGGCGCATATCCGCGCCATACGGACGCGACGGCGAGTCGAGCGCGGGCTCGGGAGAGATCCGGAACGATCCGCTGCCGGGCGGGCCGACCTGCTCGACCCCGCGCATGCGCTCGACGGCGCGGGCCTCGATCGGGTCGGCCGGCGTCGGCTCGACCGGGGCGAGCAGCAGATCGGGCGGCTCGCCGATCGGCTCGGGGCCGCCTTGGAAGTCCTCGTACTCGCCGGGCTCGCCGTAGCCCGTGTGCTCCTCGAAGTCGGGCCCCGCTCCGTACGACTCCTGGACCTCGTGGCCCTCCTCGGCCCGCTCGAAGTGCAGCGTGAACACGCCGACGTCGACCGCGTCGTGCGGCGCGAGCACCACCGGGCCGCGCACCATCTCACCGTTGACGAAGGTGCCGTTGGTCGAGTTGTTGTCGACCAGCACGATGCCCTCTTCGTTCTCGATCACGCGGGCGTGGACGCTCGACACGCGGTTGTTGGGCAGCACCACGTGGTTGCGGTCGACGCGACCGATCGTGATCTGCGGCAGCGTGAACTCGTGAACCTCGTCCTGGCTGGAATCTTGGCGACGGATCGTGACGCGGATCATCAGTGGTTGCTCCCGCGCGCGCGCGGCGGTCTGCTCGACATGATTGACTCGAGTCGGGCGGGAAGGTAAGGACCCTATGGTACCCATGAGCCAGGTGGAGCGGCACATGAATCTGCGGGCGCCTTCGAACTTCCAGCCTCGAGGCACGCTCGCCTGGTGTCGACCGCTCGCGGTGCTCCTCCTCACGGCCATGGCGCTGTCCGCGAGCGCATGCGCCCGCCGGCTCGATCTCACCCCGGGTGAGCTCGGGCGCATCAAAGAGAAGGACTCCGAGCTCAAGACCCTGCGCGTGGTCCCCAACAAGAAGCTCATCTCGATCTACCGCGAGTCGTCGGTCAATCAGAGCTACGACGTCAGCAAGCGCAAGATCACCGAGCGCGGCGCGTACCGCCCGCTCGAGCGCATCATCGGCAAGAACACCCCCGGCAAGGTCGTCGCCAGCACCGAGCTCAACGGCATGCCGGTGCTGTGGATCAGCTTCGACAACCAGTGCGAGGACACGGCCTGCGCCTACGGCTTCGCCCAGACGGAGCTCGACCGCTACACGCTGATCAAGGTGCCCGACCGCGAGAAGTACGACCCGCCGGTCAGCCACCGCCGCAACAAGTTCAAGCGCAACATCCTCCGCTACACCAAGCAGCGCTCGCTCGCCGAGGCCAACGAGGTGTTCGCGGTCGTGCGCAAGTCCGGCAAGGTCCTCACCATCGACCTGCAGATCCGCAAGGACATCTACCGTCCGACCCGCTCCGACGTCGAGCGCGCCGGCGGCGCCGACTGAGCCTGTCCGCGAGGACAGCCCGCGACCCCCGGAAATCTGCTCGCTCGCCTGACCTTCGGGCCAGGCCCCGGCGACGTCCGCAGCCCCCCGCCCGGCCGGTGCCGACCTCGCGCCGGCCGCCGCGCGCGGCCTCGGGCCGGACCTGTCTGTGAGGACAGCTGGCCGCTCGCGCCCGGGCCCCCGCACCGCGCCGCCAGGCGCCAACCTGACCTTCAAGCCAGGCGCGGGCATGTCCGCAAATGTGCGTACAGACGCCCTGCCGCCGCCCGCGCGGGAGATCGGCCAGGCGCGCCGCCGTCCCTCGCGTGCGGCGCTCCGTCGCCGCGGGCCACCTCAGCTCGAGCTGATGTCGCCGACCACCGCGTCGTACCCCTGCAGCGGCATGACGCCCAGGACCCACGCCCCGCTCGCGGGACACGGCGATCCAGTCACTCGGGCACGGAGAACTCGGCGATCATCTCGAAGTTGCCGTGACCGGTCGTCGGCGAGTCCGTCGTCTGCCCCCCGTAGAAGAAGTCGACGAACAGGTCGCCGTCCGGGTCACGCCAGTCCAGATGGATGGAGAGGGCCTCGGTGTCGTGCTCGTGCTTGGCGTGGAGCCCCTCGACGAAATCGTCGACCGACGTGATCATGGCCTCTCCACGAAACTCGTCGGTGGTGTCGTCGCGGTACACCGTCACCGGCACCTCGAGCTCGACCTCGCCGTCCTCGACGCGCACGAACGACAGCATCGCGTCGATGAGGATCCGGTCGGGCCCGCAATAGTCCCATTTGAACTTCGGAGGTCGGGTGTACTTGTACCTCCGCGTCGTCGACAGATCGAAGTCGAGCACGGCCTCGACCGCGATCGCCTCGCTCCCCGTGGTTCACATCGAGCGGCCGCATCGCTCGGTCGGCGCGCTGGTCGAGCGCGCGGCGATGGTGATCTCGCTGCTGCAGGATCGACCGGCGAGCGCGTCGCAGCCACTCGAAGTGGAACCCGTCGGCCGGCTCGCCGACGCTCTCGAGGAACCCTTCGCCGGACGCCAGATTGGTCGCCGTGTGGAACTCCACCGCCTCGGCGGCGACGACACCGACGGTCCGACGGCGCTGCGCGTGTCGGCGTTGACGCCCGGGGCCGAGGCCGACGCGCTGTGGGCCCGCGCGAGCGACAGGCCGGTGGTGGTCGGGGTGATGACGGCCGACTGCGGCATGCGCCTGCCGGCGAGGGGCTACCCCAGACGAGCAGGCCGGCGCTCCCGTGGCCGGCGTAGACGGCGAAGCGGAAGGCGTCGCCGTGCGACGCGTCGCGACCGCCCGGCTGTTCGGTGCCCTCCCAGAAGTCTTCGGGAATGGTAGCCTCGTCGACGAGCCGGAGTCCTTGCCAGCCGGCGTCGTCGAGGCGGGCCTTGAGGCGCTTCGTGACCGTGTTCAGCTTGGTCTGTTCGCACTCGCCGGGGCTGTCGAACCGCACGGTCTCGCCGATGAAGTAGGTGCGGTGGTCGGCCGCCTCGCCGGGTCCACCGCTGGTCACGACCCCGTCGGTCACGACCCCGCCGGTCACGCTCGTGGAGGAACTCCCGACGCCCGGAGCGCCATCCGTCGCGGAGACGTCGGTCGAACCGCCGGAGCTCGGCGACGTCGGGCAACCGAGCGAGCCCAGGAGGGATAGCGTGACTGTGCTCGTGCGGACGGCGGACCTCCCCATGACAAACGCCACGGTACCGGCACCCGCGGGTGCCGTCCACTCCGCGGTCTGCTCACCCCGATCTACTCGCCGGTCGGCACCTGCGTCATGTTCTCGAGCCGCGTGCGGGTCCAGGCGCTGCGCGGGGCGATGAACACCCCGTCCTTGAACACCAGCGGCCGCTTCTCGGCGGCGTCGATGCGCTCCTCGCAGGGCGTCGCGCTCTTGGGGTCGCAGTCCTTGCTGCGGATCGTCTCGTCGACGATCGGCACGCCCTTCTCGAACTTGAGCAGACGGACCAGGTCGTAGCGGCGGATCCACCCGTCCTTGAGCGTCAGCTCGAAGTGGTCGGACAGGACGAAGCGGGCCGGGCCGATGTCGACGCCGTCCTCGATCATCGGCGCGCTGACGAAGCGCTGCTCGACCAGCGGCAGCAGCTGGGCCTCGCGGGAGCACGGCGCGGACGGTCCCTGGTCTTTGGGACATGTCTCGCTCTCGACCACCAGCACCTGCTCCTCCTCGCCGAGCGGCTCGAGGCGCAGGCGGGCGCGCTGAGCCGGCGCCTGCACGCTGCCGATCCCGCGCACCTCGAGGCCGCGCTCGACCCACCGGACCAGCGCGACCGGGCCGAGCGCGTCGCCGTTGCCGAGGTCCTGGATCCGCGCCCACACCAGCAGCGCGCCGTCCTCGCCCTGGGTGAACGTCACGTCGCCGTCGGTCAGCCGGCGGCGGTCGAGCTTGCGCGCGGTGGCCCGCGGGTCGTCCTTGAGGTTCTCGGGCCAGGTCACCTCGATCGGCCGGCCGCTGCACTCGCGCGGCTCGTCGGGCGGCTCCATCGCCATGCGGTTGAAGTTGCGGACCAGCACCGAGTACCACACGTCGACCGGCAGCGTCTGCGTGTCGGCCTCGCTGGCGCGCTCGGCCGCCACCATCGACGGACAGATCGGCAGGTCGCGCTCCTTGGGCTTGCAGGCGCCGCCGGCCAGGAGCAGCGCGGCCCCGGCGGACATCGTGATCATCGACCTACGCATCCTCGTCCTCCTCGGCGTCTTCGCCGGACTGCACGCGGATCCCGGCGCGCGCCAATTCCTCGCGGATGGCCCGCCCGGCCGCGACGCGGAACACCCGCGACAGGCCCTCGTCACCGTCGCCGAACACCGACTCGTAGCGCTCCTCGAAGCGGCGCCACAGCGCGCCCGCGCGGGTCGGCCACGTCGCCGTCACCGAGCGCTCGATCTCCCGCGGCGACAGCGTCTCGCCGACCTTCTGCCCGCCGCTCACGGTCCCGCGCAGGGCCCCGCGCAGGTGCGCCATCGCGGCCGCGAACACCTCCGCCAGCAGGTGCGAGCGCTCCTCGCGGGTCGCCCGCCAGTCGAGCAGGTAGCGCAGCAGGTCGGCGTCCGACTCGGCGATCAGCAGCGGGTTGTCCTCGCCCTCGATGCGCACCCCGAGCTCGTTGCCCTGGCGGTGCAGCAGCTCCTGCAGCTCGACGGTCGCGACCGCGAAGGCCCGCAGCGCGGCGACGCAGCGGTCGAGGAAGCGGCGCGTCTCGTCGACGTTGCCGGGCGCGCGCAGGCCCTCGAGCAGCTGCTCGGCCGCCTGGGCGACCGCGCCGAGCTCGGCCTGCTGGTAGAACTCGGCGCCGCCACCGTCGAGCGCGGCCGGGCCGTCACCTGACCCGAAGGACAGCGGCGGGAACTCCCGCTGCAGCAGCAGCGCCTCGCCGCGGTCGCGCCCGCTCGACAGCTCGGCCAGCGCGTCCGAGAACGCCGTGTCCCACGCCTGGTGGCCCTCGCGCAGCTTCTCGTACTGCGGCCGCAGGCGCAGGATCGCCTGGTGCAGCCGCGACAGGTTCATCTGCTGCGTGCCGCCCTCGGGCATCAGCGTCGGCGGCTCGTCGCCGTCGCCGAGCTCGCCCTGCGCCGACCGGCGGTCGCGCATGTGCAGCTCGTCCGGGGGCGTCGGGCCGGGGGCCGCGCCGCGCGAGCGCGGGCCGCGAGGAGCTGGCTCTTCGAGCAGGTCCGGAGGGCCAGCCGCGGCCGGCTGCGCGCCCTCGACCTTGTGCTCGACCAGCAGCTCGACCGGGCCGATGGCGATCTTGACGCGGCCGCGCACCTCGACGCGGCCGCCCGAGGCGACCCGCTGGCCGTCGACGCTGAGGCCGTTGGCGCCGCCGAGGTCCTCGACGCGGGCGCCGCGGGCGTCGAACTTGGCGACCGCGTGCCACGACGACACGAACTTGTACGGCAGGTGGAGCTCGTTGCCCGGGTCGCGGCCGATCCGCACCGGGCCGCGCTGGAACTCGTGGCGCTTCTGCCGGTGCTCCTCGGTGTCGATCACCGTGATCACGAGGCTGCTCTTCGGGACCTGTCCTCTGTTCAAGCCGCCCCCTCGCGCCGCTTGCCCATGGGCACCGCCATGCGGGTGGTGAGGCCGGCCTGCTTGCTGCGGGCGAGCCACAGGTCGTCGGCGAGCCGGCGCTCGCCGAGCCGGGCCGGCGGGTACGTCATGTCCTGGATCTCGAGGACCATGTCGAGGTGCAGCGGCTCGTCGAGGAAGGTGTCGAGCACCTCCGCGGCGCGCTCGTAGGCGCGGCCGCCGGGCGTGAACTCCTTGTAGTTGTCGCCCGACAGCGGGCCCACGACCACCCGCGCGGCGCCGGAGCGGTGCATCACGCTGGTGCCGAGCACCGAGGTCATGCCGACGCCGGCGGTGGCCGAGCCGAGGCGCGACCACTCGGCCGGGTCGATCGGCATCCACTCGCCGGTGAACGGCTCGCAGCGGACCGTCGCCTGGCCGAGGCAGTCGTCGAGCGCGATCCGCATGGCCGCCTCGAGCATCTGCGGCGAGGTCACCCCCGAGGCCAGCACCGGCGCCAGCCGCAGCAGCTGCCCGACCGACAGCGACCGCTGGCGCTCGCCGACGCCGAGCAGCGCCAGCACCCGCAGCGTCCACGGGTCCTTGCCGTCCTCGCGGAAGGCGCCCGGGTAGTCGAGCTGACGCACCCCGCGGTACAGGAGGCTGAGCAGGCGGTGGTGGAAGATGCCGAGCACCCCGCGCGTGACCTCGCCGTGGTCGTCGTCGCGATCTGCCTCTTCGGCCATGTGCAGCGGCAGCGGGGTGGCCGCGCCGGTGAGGCCGAAGAAGTCGGCGACCAGGCGCGCGCGCAGGCCCTCGGGGCCGCGCTCGAGCTCGACCTTCTCGACCTCCGAGCGCAGGAACCCGAGCCCCGGCGCGTGGCCGAGCAGCACCTTCTCGTCCTGGAAGCGCTCGCTGGCCCCGAGCTCGCCGCCGCCGGTGGCCGCGGTCAGCACGTCGACGGCGGTGAAGAAGTCGACCGCACCTGGCGCTTGGGCCAGGCGCTCGGCCCACGACTCCGCCGTCTCTTTTACAGGCCGATCTGCACGGGCCACGCGAACTCCGCCTTGGAGGGGACGAGGGTGATGACGACCTCGCTGGCCGCGTTGAGGCTGACGAGCGAGCCGAACAGCGCGTTGAGCACCGCGCCGAACACGAACGCGTTGCCGGCCGAGGGGAAGCCGGTCTCGTCGAGCTCGATGCGGGTGCGGACGGCCCGGATCGGGATGCCGTAGACCAGGCGCGTCACCGTCTCGCGCTGCAGCCGGCGCACCGCCTCGATCTGGCGCTCGTTGCCGCGGCCGATCTGCACGTTGCCGAGGCCCTGGAGGTTGTAGAGCCCGAGCAACGCGCGCAGCGCCTCGACCTCGACCAGCCCGCGCTGGCCGATCGCCAGGTGCGACAGCATGCGCCACAGCGCCTCCGAGCCGAGCGGCACGCGCACCGGCGCCGTCACCTGGGTGATGTTCTCGTAGCCGCGGAACATCGCGCCCGGGGTCGTCTCGGTGATCTGGCCCGGCTGCAGCTCGCGCGGCAGGCCGCGGTTGGTGCACACCAGCTCGATCGACACCGACTCCTCCTGCGTCGGCGCCGACCCGGCCGGCTCGTCGAGCGTGATGTACGTGTCGACGCCGTCGTCGATCGCCTCGACGCGGCGCAGCGAGTAGTTCGGCGTCGAGCGGGCCGCGCCGGCGTGGGTGAAGCGGTAGAACGGCAGGAACGAGCGCCGCGTGTTGGTCGCGCGCCCGACCCCCGTCACCCCGCGCACCTCGTAGATCTCCATGTGCCTGGGGTCGACGCCGTCGGCCCGCAGCAGGTGCTCGCGCTCGAGCGGCGAGTACTGCACCGGCTCGGCCGCGACCTCGAACAGGTTGACGGCCGGCGTGCAGTGCAGGCGGAACGTGTCCTTGCCGACGGCCGTCGGCAGCGGCGGCGGGCGCTCGAACTCGAGGCGCAGCGTCAGCTCGTTGGTGGCCAGCTTGACCTTGTCGAGGCCGAGCAGGTCGAAGAAGTGGTACTTCTCCGGCAGCGTGAAGTACTCGAGGATCGCGCGGTAGCCGGTCGGCGCGGTGTCGGGCCACGGGAACACCGCCGCGTCGCGCGACAGGCCCACCGGCTCGATCGCCTTGGCGCCCAGCTGGACCGTGCCGCCCTCGCCCTCGCCGGTCTTGGCCGTCGCGCCGGTGAAGTGGCGGTTCAGCCACATCATCAGCGTCGCCGGCAGCGACGGCTCGCGGTGGTGGAGGAAGAAGCGCAGCCGCTCGCACTCGGCCAGCACGCCCTTGCCGGTCTCCGACAGCCGCAGCGTGATCTTGATCGCCGGCCGCGCCGCCACCGAGTCGTCGAGCGACGCGTCGATCACCTCGACCGGCGCGAGGTCGACGTCCCAGCAGGTGCGGAACTTACAGGCTGTCCCTTCGACCAGGCGCGACTGCAGCACCCGCCCCTTCGCCACCTTGTGGCGGTTCCGCAGCGCCCGCATGTTGGGCTGGAACTCGACGATCGTCGCCGCCGGCAGCGGCCGCAGGTAGTGCGGCAGCAGCAGCTCGGCCAGGCCGTGGACGATGCTCGGCGCGACCGCGTCCATGCGCGCGCGGATGCCGGCCGCCTGGAACGCGAACGCCTCGATCAGTCGCTCGACGTCGGGGTCGCTGCTGCGCTCCTTGAGCAGGCCGGCGGTCGCCGGGTTGGCCTCGGCGAACGCGCGCGCCATCTCGGTGATGAACGCGAGCTCGCTCTTGTAGTAGTGCGAAAAGCTCATCGTCGCCTCACCGCCCGGAGACCTGGATCTTGCCGGTCGACGTCATCTCGGTGCGCACGCGGAACACCCCGCGCTGGGCCCCGCTGGCCAGCCGCGCCGACACCTCGAACGCGATCATCAGCGTGTCGCCGCTCGGCACGGGGTGGACCGACACGTTGCGCAGGCGCGGCTCGTACTTGAGGATCGTCGCGCGGATGCTCTGCTGCAGCACCTGCGTCGCCTCGGGGAAGTTGTGCACGACGTCGGCGAAGTCGACGATGCCGAAGTCGGGCGCCGACAGCGACTCGCCGCAGCGCGTGTTGAGCAGCTCCTGCAGGTGCGTCACGATCGACTCGAGCTCGCCGATCCGCTGCCCGCCCGTCGACAGCCGCGCCAGCAATCCGCGGCGCGGCGCTCTCGGGCCCGACCCCTGGCTCGTTGCGTTCATCGACCTGCTCGATCCCCCCGTCGCGCGCGACGCCGCGCCTCCCGGCCCGGCGGACTGCGACGATAGCAGGCCGGCAGGGCCGCGGACCAGACACCACCGCCGCCCCTCGCCTCCGCGACGCGCGCGCATGCGAGCGCGCGCGGCAGACGCCCGCTCGCCTCGCATGTCTATTCGGACAGGTTCGTTCGGACATCCCTCGGCCCGGGGCGACGCTCCCGGCCGCCGCGACCTCCGGCCCTCGCGCGGGCGCGGCCCCGCCCTGGCCTGCGTCCGCGCCTCGCCGCGGCGTCGACGCGGACACCGGCCCACCCGGCCGTGGATCTCCTCGCGGCGCCCTCGCGCCTCAGCGGGTCGCGGCCGCGAGCGCGGCCGCGGTGTGGGTCCACTGTTTCGCGGCCGCGATCTCGGCCGCGGTCCGGCGGTCGTGCTCCGACGTCGCCGCGGCCGACCAGCCCGCGGCCACCAGCAGCGCGACGATCTCGGCCGTCTCGGCGTCGTCCTGGCCGCGCTCGACCGCCTCTCGCACCGCCGTCTCGCCGTTCGGACAGGCGTCGGCGGTGACCCCGTGCGCCAGCGCCGTGCGCACGAACGCCGGCTTGCGGCCGACCAGCGCGCAGCGGCGGAACTGCGGCTCGCGGGTCGCCTCGCGCATGTCGGCCCCGGCCGCCAGCAGCAGCGCCAGCGCCCCGGCGTTGTCGTACTGGGCCGCGCGCCCGACCGCCTGGTCGAGCGCCGACCGATCTGGCCCTTTGGCCAGCTCGGCCCGGACGTCGTCGAGGTCGCCGTCGGTCGCGTAGTACGCCAGCATGCTGCCGTAGGTGTGGGTCAGCGCGACGATCTGCAGCCCGCGGAACGCCGCCGCCAGGGACAGCGCCGCGCCGACCAGGATCCCGCCGCGCACCAGCGGCCGCCCCTTCGCCGCCGCGAAGCGCCGGCGCACCAGGCCGCCGAACAACGCGAGCCCCACGATCAGCGCCCCCGCGGCCGCCAGCCCGACCACCTCGTCCCAGTGCCGCGGCAGCTCCGTCTCCGTGCCCGACACCTTGAGGGCGAGCTCGAGCTCGAACGCGACGTTGAACACGCTGACCAGCGCCACCAGCAGGCAGCCGCCGCCGATCAGCAGCGCGAGGAGCCCGAGCGTGCCCGTCTCTCGCCGGTCGTCCGCCATCGCCGCCGATGGTGACAGACCGCGGGCCGGCGGGGAAGGCCCATCACATGTCCTTCACGACATGTCCAGAACACCATTCACCGCCGCGGCCCGAGCGTCGGCGCCCCGAACCAGAACCACAGCGCCAGCAGCGAGTCCGTGACCGCGCAGCCGGCCGACGACGTCGGCACGAACGGCACGATCGGCGCGCCGCACAGGTGATGCGCGACGTCCCAGGCGACGTGCAGCAGCCACGCCGCCGCGATCCAGCGGTACGATTCGAGCCCGCGGAAGGCCGCGTAGGTGGCGACCGCCGTGAACGCGAACTCCCCCGCCCCGAGGCCGCCGCCGCTCAGGTAGGCCGCGCCCGCGCCGGCGACGAAGATCGCGTTGAAGCGGCGCCGCGTCGGCTCGCGCAGGCGCGAGGCCAGCAGCACGAGCACGAAGGCGATCGCGACCGCGGCGGCCGCGTCCATGACGGTGAATTGGTGCGAGGCGTGGCTCATCGCCGGCGATCGTGCGCCCCCGGCTGCGCGCCGCGCCAGCGGCCGGAACGCCAACGAGCGCCCGGTTTCAGCCACGCACCGCGTATTGACGCCGATCGACAAACCTCTCACTCTGCGAGAGGTGGAGCCCGTCCCCGACCGCGAGCTCGTCGACGCCTGGCGCGCGGGCGATCGCGCCGCCGGGCACGCGCTGTTCGACCGCTACTACGAGCCGGTCGCGCGCTTCTTCTTCAACAAGGTCGACGCCGACGTCGCCCGCGACCTGATCCAGCGGACCTTCCTCGGCTGCATCGAGGGGCTCGCCGCCTTCCGCGGCGACGGCGAGTTCCGCAGCTGGCTGTTCGGCATCGCCTACCGCCAGCTGTGCCGCCACTACCGCGGCAGCGCCGGCGAGCGCGGCGTCGTCGACTTCGAGCAGCTCTCGGTCGCCGACTGCCGGCCCTCGCCGAGCCAGCACGCCGCCTCGGGTCAGGAGCTGCGGCTGCTGCTGGCCGCCCTGCAGCGCCTGCCGCTCGACTACCAGGTCGTGCTCGAGCTGCACTACTGGGAGAGCATGACGACCGACGAGATCGCCGCGGCGCTCGAGCTGCCGCCGGGCACCGCGCGCTCGCGGGTGCGACGCGGGAGGCAGCTGCTCGAGGACAGCCTCGCCGCCGTCGCGCACGCGCCCAACCTGGTCGAGAGCACCCTCGCCGGGCTCGAACGGTGGATCACCGCCGTGCGCGCGCACGTCCGCGGAGCGAGGGGCTAGTGCCGGCCGGGGCGCGCCGCCGCGCGGGCCAAAAAAATCGCCGCGACCTTAAGCAAGACGCCCTGCTCGCGGAACCACCGCGCCGGAGACCGACATGGCCCTGGCAGCGACTTCCCAGCAGCGCATCCACCTCGAGACGGCGGACGTGACCGCCCACGACCAGCCCGACGCGTCCGGCGAGTTCTCCGCGGCCCCGCTGCCGCGACCCGACCTCGCGCGCGATCCGGAGCACCAGGTCCACAAGGCCGCCCTCGCCAGCGAGCTGTTCGACCAGCCGCCGCAGGTCGTGCATCTCGCCCACTACCGCATCATCCGCCAGCTCGGCCACGGCAGCATGGGCACCGTCTACCTCGCCGACGACGACCGCCTCGGCCGCCAGGTCGCCCTCAAGCTGCTGCACGACGAGCAGCACCTGCCGCGCCTGCGCCGCGAGGCCCACGCGCTGGCCCGCCTGTCGCACCCCAACGTCGTCCAGGTGTTCCACGTCGGCAGCGCGGCCGGCCGCGGCTTCGTCGCCATGGAGTACGTGCCCGGCCAGACCGTGCACGCCTGGCTGCGTCAGGCCCGGCGCCCGTGGCGAGAGGTCCTCGCGGTGTTCCTCGCCGCCGGCCGCGGCCTCGCGGCGGTCCACGCCGCCGGCCTGGTGCACCGCGACTTCAAGCCCAGCAACGTCGTCCTCGGCGACGACGGCCGCGCGCGCGTGTTCGACTTCGGCCTCGCCCGCTCCCTCGACGCCGACGACGACGCTCCCGCGTCCTCCGCCCTCCCCGACGCCGCGCTGACGAACGCGCTGACCCAGACCGGCATCCTCGTCGGCACCCCGGCGTACATGGCCCTCGAGCAATTCCGCGATCGCGTCTGCGACGCCCGCGGCGACCAGTTCAGCTTCTGCGTCGCCCTGTTCGAGGCGCTGTACGGCGTGCGCCCCTACGACGGCCCGACGATCGCCGACCTCTACCGCGCCCTCGACCGCGGCCAGCCGGTCGCGCCCCCGGCCGACGCGCAGGTGCCCGCGTGGCTGCACGCCGCGGTGCTCCGCGGCCTCGCCCGCGACCCTGCCGATCGCTGGCCCTCGATGACCGCGCTGCTGGCCGAGCTCGGCCGCGACCGCGACGGCGCGCGCCGGCGGCGATGGCTCGGCGTCGCTATCGCCGGCCTCGGCGCGCTGACCCTCGGCCTCGCCGCCCCGTACGTCCAGCAGCACCGCCTCGCGCGCGCCTGCGAGGCCGCCGCCGACGCCGAACTGGCGGAGATCCGGCCCCCCGAGCTGCGCGCCCACGACGTCACCGCCGCCCATCCCTTCACCCGCCATTCCGACCGCGTCGCCCAGCACCTCGAGGACGACGCCCGCCGCTGGCGAGACGAACGCGTCACCGCCTGCGTCGCCCCGCCCCCGCGGATCGCCGAATCGACCTGGCTCAAGAGCCAGATGCAGCATTGCCTCGACGAGGCCCGCGACGACCTCCGCATCCATTTCACCGCCGCCGCCGAGGCCGCCTCGCCGGTCCGCCTGCATCACGTCCTCGCCGCGCCGGACCCCGCGCGCTGCCTCGACCCCGCGCACCTGCTCGCCGCCCGCTACCCCGAGAGCGACGACCAGCGCGCGCAGCGACAGGCCGCCCGCGTCGGCCTGCTGCACGCCGAGCTCGCCGCCGGCGCCGGCGAGTTCGCCCGCGCCGAGTCCCGCCTCGCCGAGGTGCTCGCCGCCCCGCAGGACCCGGCGCTCGCGCTCGCCGCACACGAGGCGCTCGCGCGCGTCCGCTTCGCCGCCGGCCGGCGCCGCGCCGCCTGGGACGCCGTCGACGCGGCCTTCGCCGCCGCCACCGCGGCCGCCCCGGCGAAATTGCCCGACCAGACGTTCGCCGCGCTCGACCTGCAGATCGTCCTCGGCGCCGCCACGGGCGTCGCGCGCCAGGCCCAGCTCTCGCTGATCGACGGCCACGCCGTCTCGCCCGCGCTGCCCCTCCCCGAGCTCCTGCGCCGCTCCGTCAGCGACGACGACGGCGTGCCGTTCTGGCGCCAGCCGCTCGTCGGCCCGACCACGAGCATCGCCGACCGCCTGCTCCCGCGGCTCGCCGTCGCCGCCGAGGCCTGGGCCGACCTCGGTGACTGGGACGCCGCCGCGGACGCCGCCCGCCGCGGCCTGGCGATCGCCGCCGTCCATCCCGAGCGGCCCTTCCTCGCCGTCGACCTCTTGCTCGTCCTCGGCCGCGCCCACGTCGGCATCGGCCTGCTCGACCGCGGCGAGGAGACGCTGCTGCGCGCCCGCCGGCTCGTCGAATCCTCCGCCGACCCCGCCGTGCTCGCCCGTCGCGGCCGCCTGCAGCTCGCGCTCGTCGAGCTCCGCCTGGCCCGCGGCGACCGCGACGGCGCGGCTCGCGAGCTGGCTGTCGCCGAGGACATGTCGCAAGAGTCATCCGCGCTCGACGACCGCCACGCCCCCGCGCTCGCGCTCGCCCACGGCCGCCTGCTCGCGCTCCGCGGCGACCTCGCCGGCGCCGCCCACCACCTCGGCCTCGCCCGAGACGGCCTCGCCGACAGCCACGGCATCGCCCGCCTGCGCCGCGTCGACGCCGACGTCGAGCTGGCCCGCCTCGCCCTCGCCGAGGGCCGCCTCGCCGACGCCGAGGCCGGCCTGCGCGAGGCCCTGCGCGCCAGCGAGGCCCTCGTCGGCGCCGCTCACGTCTCCCAGCTGCCGATCGTCGCCCTGCTCGGTCGCAGTCAGCACGCCCTCGGCGACCTCGAGGCCGCCCGTGCGTCGCTCGCCCGCGCCCGCGACCTCCTCGCCGCCCGCGTCGCCGCCGCGGACGCGCGCGACGCCCAGCCCGATCCGCTCGCGCACACCCTCGGCGCCATGAAGCCCGCGCCCGACCTCGCCTTCGCCTTCCTGCCGGCCCCGCCCGCCCCGGACGCCCGCGATCCGGAGCTGCGCGAGCTCGCCGCGCTGCTCGCCGAGGTCCCTCGCTGAGCGCGATCGCTCGCATCACATGCCTCTTCGGACATCTCGTCCGAGCCGCGCCCGCGTGTCTCAATGCACCGCCGACGTCGACGAGATGAACCGGGCCAGCCGCTCGGGATTGACGGGCTTGACCAGGTGGAGCTCGAACCCGGCCTCGGCCGTGGCCGCGCGCAGCTCCTGCGAGCCGTAGCCGGTCAAGGCGACGAGGTGCGTGTCGGACCCGCGCGGGTCGTCGCGGATCCGCCGCGCCACCTCGCAGCCGTCGAGGCCGGGGAGCCCGATGTCGACGAGCGCCACATCCGGGCGCAGCTGAAGCGCCAGCGCCACGCCTTGCGGCCCGTCGGACGCCAGCGCGACCTCGTGCCCCCACTGTTCGCAGAGATCGCCGAGGAGCACCCGGATGTCCTCGTTGTCCTCGATGATCAGCACCCGCCGCCGCTGCCCCGCGCCCGGCGCCGCGCTCTCGACGTAGAGCTCACTGTTGGCGGCGTCCCGCACCGTGGCGACGCCCGGCAGGACCACGTGGAACTCCGTGCCCCGGCCCGGCCCGGCGCTGTGCGCCGTCACCGTGCCGCCGTGCATCTCGACGAGCACCCGCACCAGCGTGAGACCGATCCCGAGGCCGCCCTCGGCCCGGTCGAGCGACACCTGCGATTGATAGAACAGATCGAACACGTGCTCGAGCCCGTCCCTGGCGATGCCGACCCCGTCGTCGCGCACGCGCACGTGCGCCTGCCCGCCGTCGTCGAGCAGCGACACCTCGATGCGCCCGCCCGGCTGCGTGTACTTGATCGCGTTGTCGAGCAGGTTGGAGAAGACCTGCGACAGGCGCGTCGGGTCGCCGTCGACGAAGATCGGTCCGGGCGCGGCGTGCAGCGACACCCGGCGGTCGCTGCCCGCCGCGAGGTTCGTCACCTGCGCCAGCAGCTCGTGGAGATCGACGCACTCGCGCCGCAGCGAGATGTTCCCGCGCACGACGCGGGACACCTCGAGCAGATCGTCGACGATGCGGATCAGGTGCTGCGCCTGGCGCTGCGCGATCTGGCGGGTCCGCTCCTCCCGGGGCTCGCGCGCGGGGTAGGCGAACAGCACCGCGTGCGCCGAGACGACGGCGGCCAGCGGGTTGCGCAGCTCGTGCGCCAGCATGGCGAGGAACTCGTCCTTGCGCCGGTCGGCCTCGGCCAGCTCCTCGGCGCGGCGGCGCTCCGCGGCCTCGCGCGCCTTGAGCCGCAGCAGCGAGCGCACCGTCGCGACCAGCTCCGCCGCGGTGAACGGCTGCGTCAGCGACGCGTCCGCGCCGGCCTCGAGGCCGCGCACCCGCTCCGTCAGCGGCACCGACGTCTCCGACGTCTGCAGCACCGCCGTCGTCGCCGTCACCGGGTCCTCCTTCAGTCGCCGGCACACCTCGAGGCTGTCGATGTCCGCGAGCTCGAGGTCGAGGATCATCACCGCCGGTCGCTCGCGCTGCGCGATCGCCAGGGCCTCCTCCCCCGACGCCGCCTCGAGCGCGCGGAAGCCGGCGCGGGCCAGCGTGCGGGCGGCGACGTAGCGCGCCGAGGCCCGCTCGTTGGCGATGCAAATGGCGACCGCGTCGTCCGTCTTCATCGCCCTCACGATCTCCTGATGCTCGCGCCGCCCGCCCTGGCGAGCGCGTCGCGGATCCGGTCGATGGCGAGCGCGCGGGACAGGTCCTGCTTGCGGACCACCGCCTCGGTCTGCGCGAGCAGCCGCTGCTCGCTGGCGTCGTCGAGGACGTGCGACGTGACGATGACCACCGGGATCGCGCGGGTCCGCGGATCGGTCTTGAGCGCGTCGAGGACCTCGAAGGCCGTCTCGTCGCGCAGCATGAAGTCGAGGAGGATCACGTCGGGGCGCTGCGACCTGGCCGCAGCCACGCCCGCGGACGCGCTATTCGCCTCGAGCACCTCGTAAGGGCTCCCCTGCAGCTGTCGGCGCAGGACGTAGCGAGCCTTGTCGTCGTCGTCGACGACCAGCACCCGCGGCGCCGGACCCCGCCGCACCAGGCCGTCGAGCTTGCGGAGCAGGCGCTCGCGCCGGAGCGGCTTGAGCCAGAACTCGTCCGCCCCGAGCGCGCGGGCCCTCTCCTCGTAGTCCGCCACCGTGACCACGAGGACCGGGATGTCGGCCGTCGCCGGATCGCGCTTGAGGTCGCCGAGGAACTCCCACGAGGTCTCGTTCTCGAGCATGACGTCGAGCAGGATCGCCGCCGGCCGGGTCCTCGCCAGCGCCGCGCGAGCGGACGCGATGTCGCGCGCCGGGATGACGCCGAAGCCGGCCAGCTTGAGGTACTTCTCGTGGATGAAGAAGGTCCTGCGGTCGTCCTCGACGAGCAGGACGGAGGCCGGACCGGCCGGCGCGCGCCGGCTGCGATCCTCGATCGCTCGCATCTCCGCGGCCTCCGGATGGACGCGGGGGATCGTCACGGTGAACGTCGAGCCCACGCCCGGCTCGCTCGTCACGGCGAGCTCGCCGCCCAGCGCCTCGACCAGCCGCCGCGACAGCGGCAGGCCGAGGCCCGTGCCCTTGAAGCGGCGCTGCTGCGGGCTGTCGATCTGCACGAACTCCTCGAAGATCCGCTCGAGGTCGGCCTCGGCGATCCCGATCCCCGAGTCGGTCACGGTGATCCGCACGGTGTCCTCGTCGCGGTCGAGCTCGGCCCGCACGCGGACGACCCCGCGCTCGGTGAACTTCAGCGCGTTCGACACCAGGTTGCGGACGACCTGGGCGAGCTTGCCGCGGTCCGTCTCGAGCAACACGTCCCGCGCCGCCTCGTCCCAGATCAGCGCGACGGGCCCATCGGCCGGGGCGAGCGGGCGCAACATCCCGCGCAGCGCGGCGATGAATTCGACCATCGTGAAGCGCTCGGTGCGGAGCGCCGCGCGACCGGCCTCGGCCCGCGTGAGGTCGAGGACGTCGTCGACCATCTGCAACATCTCCGCCGCCGCCGAGCGGATGAACTCGACCTGCTTGTGCTGTTCGGCGTTGAGCGAGCCGTCGGCGCCCTCGGCGAGGAGCTCGCCGAGGCCGAGGATCGCGTGCAGCGGCGTCCGCAGCTCGTGACTCGCGCTCGCCAGCACCCGGCGCCGGATCTCGGCCTGACGCTGCATCTCCTGCGAGTGCTCGCGGATCTCGGCGTGCATCGTCAGCAGCCCGCACTGCGACTCGTCGAGCTCGCCGGTGACGCGGACGAGCTCCTCGTGGCGACGCTCGAGCTCGCGGTGCTGCGATACGAGCCGGCGATGCAGCTCGACGATCTCGCTCGTCGCCTTCTCGACGGTCGCGAGGGCGCGTGTGAAGTGCTCGGGGATCTGCGCGCCGATCAGCCACAGCCGGCCCTCCGCGTCGAGCGCCGCGGCGAACGAGACGGTGACAGGCCGGCCGCCGAGCACCAGCGAGAGCTCCCAGCCGTCGAGGCGGCCCTGGCGCCCCTGGCCGAGCAACGTGTCGGCCTTGTCCGCCGTGCCGGGCGCGCAGAGGTCCTGCAGGCGCGTCCCCGGCCGCGTCCCGAGCAACCGCTCGGCGCGCGCATCGAGCCAGCGGATCGTGCCATCGGCAGCGCAGCCGACCGTGAATTCGTGGCTGAGCTCCTCGGCGAGCGCTGCGGGCGGTCCGGTCACGCTCGAATCATACGAGCTGCGCCTCGCCCGCGATCCGCGGCACCTGCTCTCGCTGCCGGCGAAGACCGCCCGCAAAGACCCGCGAACCGCTCACGCACCGCCGCGCGTGCGGGCCGTTCCGCACGTCGACGGTGACGCTCGGGGTGACCTCGTCGTCCTGAACGCTCGTGGGCGAGCCCGGCGCCTCGGCGTCGACGACGACGCGCGCGGGTGGCGGGCGTCCGCGGACCTGCGAGCGCGGCCGACAGCGAGCGCGACCACTGTGCATCGCGCTCCTGCAATCGTCGGCCGTCGGCGATCATCGCGTCGCATGGCGTCGCCCGCGTTCGCCCGCCTCGGTCGCCGGCCCGGAGTCGTGACCGAGCTCCACGGCTCGCTCGACTGCCGTCAAGAGTTCGTCGGGATCGTCGCCGGCGACGAGGACCCCGAGCTCCGCGCCGAGCTTGGGGCACCACGCGAGCAGCTGGCCGCCTGCCAGGATCGGCAGTGCGGGGAAGCGCCCGCGCACCGCCTCGACCGCGGCGCGCAGGGCCGGCGCGTGGAAAGCCATCGTCGCCGACAGTGCGAGCGCGGCGGGCGGCTCCTCGGCGACGATGGCCGGCAGGCTGTCGGTCGGGACGTCGGCCCCGAAGTATCGGACGGCGAAGCCCCCGAGCTCGAGATAATCCGCGACGAGCCGGGCCGGCAGCTCATGGAGCTCGCCCTCGACGCACGCGACGAGAATGGTCGCACCGCGCGCGGGCGCCCGCAGCGCGCGCTCGAACAGGTGCATGAGCACGCGCTGGGAGATCGCCGTCGCCATGTGCTCGTGAGCGATGCTGAGCCTGTTCTCTTGCCACCTGCGACCGAGCTCGCGCTGCGCAGCCTGCACGACCTCTCGCTGGAGCGCGCGCACCGTGTGGCCCTCCGCGAGCGCCTCGTCGATGACGCCGATCGCAACCTTCGGATCGCCGCCGAGCTGGGCCCTCAAGTATTGCTCGCGCACGGTCTCCAGCGCTCTGGCCATGAGAACAACATGACACGCGGCCCGAGCGGCGCACGCAGAGCCGTCCGTCCGGCGCCCCCCGCCCGCCCAGGCGCGAGCGCGGCGATTCAATCACATGTCCTTTCGACCAGCCATGGCAATTGGACGCGCGCCCGCGACCAGCCGACGCGCCACTCGCCGCGCGTCCTCGACATCGTCACTCACCCTCGTCCGGGGGCCGCTCCCCGTCCTGCTCCGCGCCCCGTGATCGCCGCCGGCCCGCTCACCGCCGGCCTTCTCGCGGCCCGGGTTCGGGCGTAGAGTCCGGGCGTGCAACACCCGGCGATCGACCTGTCCGCCTACTTCCGCCGCATCGGCCACCACGGCCCGAGCGCCGCGACCCTCGCCACTCTGGCCGCGCTCGTCCGCGCCCACGCGGCCGCGATCCCGTTCGAGAACCTCGACCCGTTCCTCGGCCGTCCGGTCGCGCTCGACCTCGCCGACCTCGAGAAGAAGCTCCTGCACGACGGGCGCGGCGGCTACTGCTTCGAGCACAACCTCCTGCTCTCCCACGTGCTGCGCGCCCTCGGCTTCCGGGTGCGCGGCCTCGCGGCCCGCGTGATCTGGAACCAGCCCGCGGATCGCATCACCCCGCGCAGCCACATGCTCCTGCACGTCGACCTCGACGGTCAGGCGCACATCGTCGACGTCGGCTTCGGCGGCCTCACCCTCACCGGCGTCCTGCGGCTCGTCGCCGACGTCGAACAACCGACCCCGCACGAGCCGTTCCGCCTGGTCGCCGTCGACGACGCGTTCCGTATGGAGGCGCAGGTGCGCGGCGAGTGGCAGCCGCTGTACCGCTTCGACTTGCAGGAGCAGTTCCAGGCCGACTACGAGGTCACCAATTACTTCCTCTCGACCCACCCGGGCTCGCACTTCCGCACCGGCCTGATCGCCGCGCGTGCCGCCGCCGATCGCCGGTACGCGCTGAGGAACCGCAACTACGCCGTGCATCACCTCGGCGGCGACACCGAGCGGCGCGTCCTCGACACCACCGACGAGCTGCGGCGCGTCCTCGTCGAGGAATTCGCGATCACCCTGCCCGACGATCCCGAGCTCGAGCACGCGCTCGAGCAACTCCCGCGCTGAATCGTGGGACCAGGCCCGGACGCCTGCGACGAATCACAGCAGGGCGAATGTCCTCACCATCGGCGTCTCTGGACGACGGCCGGCCGCGCCCGCGGACCGCCCTCAGAGGGCCTGCAGCTGTCCCATGAGCCAGTACGGGCCGACGCACGCGGCGTCGAGCGGCGCCTTCAGCTGCTGGCGCAACGCGTCGCTCATCGGGACCCCGCCGCCGCCGGTGCGCAGCGGCTCGCCGACACGGGCGACCACCTTTCCGGTGCCGTCGACGATCTCGACGCGGTCGCCCGCCCGGCGGGCGGTGTACCCCGGCTGCCAGATCAACAGGTGACCGGGCTGCTGGCCGTCGGGGCTCACGCGCAGGCAGCCGGACTGCTCGATCAGGGTGCCCGAGAGCAGGGCCTGCATGAACGTGTCGCTGGTCTCGCGCAGCTCGGTCAGGGCGGGGATCGCTTCGGACGACGCGGGGGACTGGGCGGCGGGCTCCGGTGCGGGAGCGGGTGCAGGCGCGGGGGAAGGCGCGGGCGTCGAGGCCGGGCGCGGGCCGGCGTCCTGCGCGGGGGCGGAGCAGGCGAGCGCGAGGGCGGGGGCGATCATGGAAAGGAACGTGGTGACGCGCACGCGGTGGTTGTGGCACGGACGCGACGCCGGCCACCATCGGGGTCCACCCCTCCGGCTGGTGCGAAGTCCGTGGCCGGATCGGCTCGCCGCAGTACCGAACATGTCGGTGCAGCCGACGGGCCCGACGATTCACATCCCCGCGCCCGACTCCCGCTTTTTCTGTCTCTTCGAGCATGTCCTGGAGGGCACGCGTGAGACTTGCTCCGCTGGCGACGAGGAACAATTGGACCCCGTCCCGGGAACCCGAAGAGACCGGGCTCGCGTATCGTCGCGTCACCCATGACCTCGCCGCGTCACGCCCTCCCGCTCGCCTTCGTCCCTCTGCGCACCGCTCACCTCGCGGGCAAGAAGGCAGCCGGCGTGAAGGAGGTCGTGTCGGCCGGTGCGCTCGTGATCACCAGCGGCAAGCTCGTCGCCTGCGACGCGCTGATGCAGCCCGAGCGCGCCCCCTTTTTGCGACCGCTCCCCGCGGGCACCTATCCCGTGTACCTGTACGTCGCCAGGTCCGGTTCCGCGATCGGCTTCGCCGAGCTGCGCCTGCGCGACACCGCCGTCGTCCGCTTCGAGCTGGCGACCATCCCCGGTCAGGACGCCGCCACGCTCGGCGAGCGGGAGTCGTTCGTCTACCCCGTCGGCACCGGCCTCGGCAGCTTCGCCGACGCCGCCGCGATCGAGCGCCTGCGCGCCGCCGACGCGGCCCTGCAGGCGGCCGACCCCCGCGCCAACGACTACGATTCGCGCCTGCGCGACGAGCTCGCGCGCCACGGCGGCCTGTGGACCGATCACCGCCCCGACCCGCACGCCGCCGACAACGTCATCGTCTTCCGCTCGGGCGACGGCGACGGCAGCTATCCGACGTGGTTCGGCCTCGACGACGCCGGCGAGGTCGCGTGCGTGGTGACCAGCTTCCGCGTGTTCAAGGAGCCGGAGACGCCCGAGCAGAAGCTGCGCAAGGTGGCCGACGTATTCGCCCCGTTGATCGCGGCGATCGACCGCGACATCGGCGCGACCTTGAAGGCGCGCGGGTTCGCCGGCCCGGAGGCCGCCTACAAGGTCAAGAGCGACGAGGGCGAGCTCAAGCTGAACTACGCCCGCGACGGCCTGTGTTTCGAGGTCCAGGCCTGGTCGCGCGGCCCCTATCTCGGCTCGGCGCACTTCCGCTGGACGCGCGTCCGCACCACCCTCGACGTCGGCAACGAGCACCGGAAGGCCGGCGTGCCCCTGGCGCTCGAGAGCGCGCTCGCCGTCGGCGACCGCGCCTATGGCCATTCGGCCAAGATCGGCGCCACCTATGCCGAGCACTGGGACGCGCTCGAGCGCGCCGTGCTCCACTACTTGCCGGTCAAGCCGGCCAGGCCGAAGAAGAATTAGCTCGCGTCGCCACGCCCTTCGGCCATGTCTTTAAAAACATGTCCATTCCAAAACCCCCGACTCTTCGTTGCTGAGTGCTTCACCAAGAAGATCTGCAGACCCACTGTCGTCACCAGCCTCGCCGATCAAACAGCGCGCCGGGCCTCGACTGGAGTCGTTCCAGTCCATGCCCGGAAGGCGCGGTAAAACGAGTTCGGCTCCGAGAAGCCGAGCAGGAAGGAGAGAACGACACACGGTGCTTGATGCCCCTTCTCATGCGTACGCCGAGGAACTGCTCATAGGCCCCGATCGGCGTCGGCAGCACCGTGGTCGTCACCTCGATCGGACGCACGGGTTCGCGGGTCGCCATGCGCGCGATCACGACCGAGAACAGGAGCTCGGTCACGACCAACGAGGGCGGCGGCGTGGGCGGCGGCGTGAGCGGCGCGTCGAGCCAGGTCAACTCGAAGGACACCACGTCGCGCTCCTCGGTGACATCGATGCGCATGGGCCCGATGAGCCGCTTGTATTGCGCGACACGCCGCGCGGCGCAGAGGAGGTTCGGGCTGCACAGCGCGGCGAATAGCGGCGGCGAGAACGACTCGCTACCGTCGGCGCGGAGGCGGCGGAGCACGGCGTCACGCACGGCGCAGGGGATGGGGCCGGGCTTGACGCAGATCTGGACCGCGAGGTCGATGGCGCGGAAGCGGGGTTCCGGACGAACACGTCGCGGCCGGCCAGGCCGAAGAAGAAGAAGCTCGGCGTCGCCACCCCCTTCGGCCATGTTTTTAAAAACATGTCTATTAAATCATGTCCTCGAAGCCGAGGTCGCCGAGCTCGCGCGCGGCGACGAGCCCGTGGGCGCCGGCATCCCTGCGAACCTGCTTGCCGGCTCTGCGCCCGCAGCCCGGGCCGCCACGGAGCGGCCCGGGATCGCGCCCCGAACGCGCTTGCAAACCGGAGCCGGCGCGGGGAACCTGCCTGCGATCATGCGTGACATCCGAACGGCATCTCGCGGTCCCCGTCACGGTGCTGACCGTGTCGTTCGCGGCGCAGCCCGCTCTCTCGCGGCCGCGGTCGCGGTGCTCGCCGCGTGCAGCGACGACGGCAGGCCGACCGGCCAGACCTCCGTCACCGCCCCGACGAGCACCAGCGGCGCGACCACGGCCACCACGGGGGGCACCGCGCCCACCTCCACCGGCGTGCCCACCTCGAGCGGCGGCGCGAGCGAGAGCGACGGCACCAGCGTCACGGACACCGGCGGCGTGCAGTTCGACGTCGGCAACGGCGACGACACCGACACCGACACCACCGGCGGTCCGCCGAACCTGTGCAAGGTCGCCGGCGATCAGGACGCCGGCAGCTGCCGCGCCAAGGCCCCGCCCGACGCCTTCAACCCCGAGGTCCAGTGGAGCTGGCCCGGCGCGGGCCCCGACGTGTTCTGCGGCGTCTCGCCGCTGGTCGCCAACCTCACCGACGACAACGGCGACGGGGAGATCGATCTGTGCGACATCCCCGACGTCGTCATCATCGCCGGCCCCGGCGACGGCGTCGAGCCCGACACCGGGCACATGTACGTCCTCGACGGCGCCACCGGCAAATTGCATTACTCGATCCCCGACGCCCTCTACGGCTATTCCAGCCCGGCCCTCGGCGACATCGACAATGACGGCGTCCCCGAGCTCCTCGCATTCGCCCACGGCGACGTCGTCAAGGCCTACGAGCACGACGGCACCCTCAAGTGGACCTCCGTCCCCGTCAACGCCACCGCCACCCGCAGCGCGATCGCGGTCGCCGACCTCGACGCCGACGGCAACCCCGAGATCATCGCCTCCGACTCGGTGCTGAGCGGCGCCGGCGAGGTGCTGTGGAGCGTCCCCGACGGCGCCTGGGCCTACGCCACCCCCGTGGCCGCCGACCTCGACGACGACGGCTTCCTCGAGGTCATCTGGGGGCACAGCGCCTATCGCCACGACGGCACCAACTATTACACCAACGACGCCATCCCGGTGGCAGGATTGCCGCACGTCGCCGACCTCGACGAGGACGGCCTGCCCGAGGTGCTCATCGCCAGCGGCAACGGCCTCAGCATCCTCGAGCACGACGGCACCACCAAGCCCGGCCACCTCGACCTGCGGCTCACCGGCGCCAACCCCGACCACCCGTTCATCTGGCTGCGCCCGGCCGCCGTCCACGACTTCGACGGCGACGACCTGCCCGAGTTCTCGCACAGCTCCGCCGCCCAGTACGCGATTTACGACACCAACCCGGCCGCCATTCAATGGCAGGCCCCCGTCCTCGACCAGAGCGGCGCCGCCGGCGGCACCGCATTCGACTTCATCGCCGCCGGCGCCGCCCAGGCCATGTACGCCGACGAATACAGCCTGTTCGTGTTCGACGGCGCCGGCGCCCCGCTGCTCGAGGTCCCGCACACGAGCCTCACGTACATCGAATTCCCGGTGGTCGCCGACGTGGACAACGACGGCTCGGCCGAGATCGTCGTCGTCTCCAACCAGGCCCTCGACGGCAGCCCGCCCTCGCCCACCGTTCAGGTCATCCGCGACGTCGAGGACCGGTGGATCCAGGCGCGACGGATCTGGAATCAGCACACCTATCACGTCACAAACGTCCGCGAGGACGGCACCATCCCGGCCGGCGAGCCGAAGCACTGGCAGCTGCTCAACACGTTCCGCACGCAGGCGCAGATCGAGGGCGGCGCCGTCTGCGACCCGCCGGGGTGAACGCCCGCCACCTTCGCTCTGGAGAGCGGTCGGCGACCGCGCCGATGGCCATTCGGCCGTGCTCCCGCGCGGCGGCGACGCGCGCGCAGGCCCTCTGCACCCGCCGGCACCGGCTCGCTTGCGCGCGTGTCCTTCCGGACATGTTCTCGCGTTCGCGGCGCGCCGATTCTGTTAAAGTCCGGCGGCCCTTGACCCGCGATCAGGTCCAGCAGGCGCTCGACGGCGACCGGCCCGCCCTCACGGCCCTCGTGCGCGCGCTGCTGCCGGTGATCCGGGTCGAGGTCGGCGTCGCCCTGGTCCGCCGGGCGCTGCCGCGGCGGCGCGACCCGAGGCAGGACGTCGACGACTTCGCCCAGGACGTGCTGCTCTACCTGCTGGCCGACGGCGGCCGGCTGCTGCGGCAGTGGGACCCCGAGCGCGGCCGCTCGCTGCCGAGCTTCGTGCGCCTGATCGCGCGCCAGCGCGTCGCGCGGGTGCTGCACGGCCACCGCGGCAACCCGTGGAGCGACGAGCCGACCGCCCACGACGACCTCGAGCCGGTGATGCCCGAGACCTCGCGCGACGATCGCCTGCTCGAGTCGCGCGAGGAGCTGCGCGCGCTGCTCGAGCGGCTGCGGGCCCACCTCAACGAGCGCGGCCTGGTGCTGTTCGAGGAGATCTACGTGCAGCAGCGGCCGATCGCCGAGGTCGCGCACGAGCTCGGGATGACCCGCGAGGCGGTCGACGCCTGGAACACCCGCACCCGCAACCTGGCGCGCCGCCTGGCCGCCGGGCCGGCCAAGGAGCAGAAAGCATGAGCGGGCGTCGGATCGGCGCGCGTCGGCGCGTAAGGTGCTCGAGGAGGCCGCGATGACCGAACCCCTCGATCCGCTGCTGCGCGCCCTCGGCGAGGTCGAGCGGGACTACGAGCGCCGCCACCCCGCCGCCTGGGAGGCCGCGGTCGCCGGCTCGGCCGACCCCGCCGCGGTCGCGGCCGAGCGCGCCGCCGTCGACCCGGCCGACGAGCACCATGTCTTTCAGGACATGTTCTCTCGACCATTGTCCGACGACCAGGTCGCGGCGATGGTCGAGCGCGCCGCCGCCGCGCTCGGCCGACCCACCGAGGTCGCGCCCGCCGGCGCGGCCGTCGCGGCGCCGTCCGGACCCGCCGCGGCCCCCGCGGTCGCCGAGGTCGTCCCGCTGCGCGGCCGCGGGCGCGCGCTGGCGCTGGCCGGCGCCGCCGCGGCGCTCGCGGCCGCGCTGCTGCTGTGGCGCTCCACCGCCCCGGTCGGCGACCTCGGCGCCTACGACGTCACCGTGCGCAACGCCGCCGTGCAGGCCATGCGCAGCAGCGACGGCGCGGCCGCGGTCGACCGCTACCGCCTCGACTCGGAGATCGACTGGGTCCTGAGCCCGGAGCGCGACGTCTCGCGAGTGGTCGAGCTGCGGGTCGTCGCCCGCGCGGCCGGCGGCTGGGAGGAGCTGGTCACGCCGGTGTACACGCGCTCGCCGGCCGGCGCCCTGCGGATCCGCGGGCGCCTCGACGCCGTGCTGCCGCTGAAGCCGGGCCGCTGGCAGCTCGCGTTCGTGGTCAGCGCCGCCGGGGCGGCCCCGACGAGCGCCTCCGCGGTGCCGCGGGCGGTCGCCGAGCGCGAAGCCATCGTGGTGCCCGAGCGCCTCGAGGTCGAGGTCGAGGCGGCCGAGCACGCAGCTGCCCCATGAGACATGTCCGTTGGCGCATGACCTCTTGGACATGCTCATCGAGGCATGTCCGAAGCGCCACGCTGCTCGTCGCCCTCGCCGGCGCCTGCGCCGCGCCGGAGGCCGCGTCGACGACGGGCTCGCCGCTCGCCCCGGCCCCGCCGCACGAGCCCGCGCCGGAGGTCCTGTACGCCGGCTGCGAGGCGGTGACGAGCGGCCCGGTGTGCCGGCTGCGCGCCGGCGCGACCCTGCGGCTGTGGGTCGGCACCCACGCCGAGGCCGCGCTCGACGTCCGCCAGGACGACCGCCCGCTCGCCGTGACGTGGACCCCCGCGGCCGACGGCCTGCGCGCGGAGGTGCCGGCGAGCGCGGGCCTGCTGACGCTCGCGGCCGCCGACGCGGCGTGGCGCTGGTCGCTGCAGCTCGCCCCGACCGAGCCCCCACCGGCGGCGCTGGTCGAGGTCGACGCGAGGACGCAGGCCGGCGCCTACGCCGAGGCGCTCGCGCTGCTCGCCGGCCGCCTCCCCGAGCTCCGCGGCGCCGCCCTGGCCGAGGGCCTCAAGGCCCGCGCCGACCTCGAGTTCCTGCTCGGCGACCTGTCGGCGGCCCTGCGCAGCTACGACCAGGCGTTCGCGGCCGCCCTCGCCGAGGGTCTGCTCGGGCGCGCCGGCGAGGTCGCCCTGACCGCGACCTTCGTGTGCGCCACCCTGCGGCACGACCTCGCCGGCGCCCGCGACTGGCTCGCGCGCCACGAGTCGCTGATCGACCGCCTGCCCGAGGCGCGCCTGCGCCACGACTACTACGCCGGCCTCGTGGCCGATCGGGCAGGTGACGTCAACGCCGCGATCCGCCGCTACCGCGCCCACGCCCGCGTCGCGCGGGCGCTCGGACAGGCGCACGACGTCGCCGCCGCGCTGTCGGCCCTCGGGGTCCTGCTCGGCCGCCTCGGCGACGCGCTCGCGGCCGAGGCCGCGTTCGCCGAGGCGCTCGCGCTCGGCGAGCAGGTCCCCGCCGGCGAGCGCGCCCTGCTCCTCTACAACGCCGCCTGGACCGCCCTCGAGGCGCGCGCGCGCGGCGAGGAGGCCCCCGACCCCGAGCCGCGCTTCGCCGCCGCCGCCGCGCTGTTCGGCCCCGAGGGCCCGCGACCGGACCGCTTCATCGCCGCCGACGCCCAGCTCAACCTCGCCTACGCCGCGACCCTGCGCCGCGACGCCGACGCAGCCGCGGCCGCCCTGGCGCGCGTCGAGGTCGCCGATCGCCGGACCGGTCGCTGGCGGCTCTACGTCGCCGCGCGGATCGACGCGCTCGCCGGCCGCCACGCGGCGGCGCTGCGCGGGTTCACCACCCTGGCCGCGCGCGCCCGCGAGGACGACGACCGCGGCCTCGAGTGGAGCGCGGAGCTCGGCGCCGGCGACGCCCTCGCGGCCGGCGGCGACGACGAGGCGGCGCTCGAGCGCTACCGCCGGGCCGCGTCGCTGCACCGCGCCGACGTCGGGGCGCTGGCGATCGAGCACGGGCGCGAGCGCTTCGCCGCCGGCCGCGACGGCGGCGCGCAGGGCCTGGTCGCCACCCTGCTCCGCCTCGGCCGCGCCGAGGAGGCCGCCTGCGCCGCGCGCCAGGCCCGTGCCCACGCGTTCGCCGACCTCGCCGCGACCACCCGCGACCCCGCCGCGCTGGCGGCCTACCGCGACGCGCGGGCCGGGCTCGACGCGGCCCTCGAGCGCACCTGGGAGCTGCCCCGCCGCCGCGGCGAGGCCGAGCGCGCGCGCCTGCGAGCGCAGCGTCAGGCCCTCGACGCGGGCCTCGACGCGGCGCTCCGCGGCGACGTGCAGCCGGAAGCCGGCGCGCGCGCGGCCGACAAGCTGTCGCAAGAGACAGCTCCCTCGCCGGACTCTCCCCACCGCCGCCCCACGCCCGCTGCCGCCGACGACCTGCCCCGAGAGACAGCCCCGTCGCGCCCGCTGTCCGCCTGCCCCGGCCTGCGCGACCCCGCGCCCGGCGAGCTGCTGCTCGTCTACTACCCGCTCGCCGAACGCCACGTCGGCTTCGCCGTCGAGCGCCACGGCGTCGTCGCCGCCGCGCTGTCCGACCCTGACGCCGCCCTCGACCGCGGCGCCGCCCTGCTCGGCCCGTTCGACGCTGCCCTCGCGCGCGCGCGGCGGGTCACGATCGTCGCCTCCGGGCGGCTCGGCCGCGAGGCGTTCCACGCCCTGCCCTGGCGCGGCGCGCCGCTGGTCGCCGCGCGGCCCGTCGCCTACGGCCTCGACCTGTCCCGGACGCCAGGTCCGCCGCGGCCCCTCGCCCGCGCCGTCCAGCTCGTCCCGCCGAGCAACCTCGCCCGCGCGCGCGAGGAGGCCGACGCCGTGCGGGCCCTCCTCGGCGAGCGCGCCGTCGCCGTCGTCCGCCTGCGCGGCGACGAGCCGGCGCTGGCGGCCGCGCTGACCGGCGTCGACCTGCTGCACTTCGTCGGCCACGCCCGCGGCGGCGGCTGGGGCAGCGCCCTCGATCTCGGCGGCGAGCGCAGCCTCGCGGCCCGCGACCTGCTCGCCGCCCCGGCGCCCGCGATCGCGGTCCTCAGCGGCTGCGAGACCGGCCTCCACGACCCGCGCTCGCACGCCGGCGGCATGAGCCTCGCGCACGCCTTGCTGCTCGCCGGCGCGGACGCCGTGATCGCCGCCGACGATCGCGTCGACGACGACCTCGCGGCCGAGCTCGTGCCCGCGGCGACGCGCGCGATCGCCGACGGCCACGACCCCGTCGCGGCCCTCCGCGCCGCCCAGCAGCAGCTCCGCGACGCGCGGAGCGACTGGTCCCGCTTCCGCGTGTTCGTCCCCTGACGCCCGCGGTCGATCACGACCGCGTGAGGACCGACCGCCTCGACGTCTACGGCCCCTCCGATGCCCGCTCCTCCGAGCCTCGCCCTCGTCCTCGCCGTCACCGCCGCGCCCGCGCAGGCCGCAGGCCCCCGGGCCGAGGTCCAGCCGCCGCCCGCAGGTGTCGCCAAGGACAGCCCCTCCCTGCCCGCAGATGTCCCCAAGGACAGCCTCACCTCGACCGGCCCGCTCGCCAAGCAGGTCTGGCGCCGCTACGTCGCCCTCGTCGACAAGACGCCCGCCGATCCGTGCCCGACCGCCAGCGCCGGGTGGACCGGCGAACGGCTGTTCCGTCGCGGCAGCGTCGCCGCCTTGCTCGGCGACAAGGGCGTCTTGCCGCCCGCGCTCGAGCGCTTCTGCCTCTACACCTGGGGCGGCAAGAGCCCGCCCGCGGCGCCGCCCGCGTTCCCGGGGCCCGACGGCGTCAAGGTCGTGCGCGTCGACGCCGATCGCGAGGTCGTCGTCCCGCAGGCCCCGTACCTCGGCGGCGACCGCGACGTCCGCACCCGGCTCGCCAACGTCTTCCTGCAGGCCGCCGGGGCCGCGCCGGGCGGCGCCGTCGGTCCCTCGATGCACGCCGACAAGGAGGGTCCCGCCAGGGTCGCCGTGATCGACACCGTGGGCTTCGACGAGGCCGGCCGCATCGACTACGCCGGCGCCGCCGCGCGCGAGCGCCACGGCCTGGCCGTGGCCGAGGTCATCGCCGCCGTGCGCTGCCCCAACGGCGAGGCCGGCTGCCGCGGCCAGCAGTTCCACGCCCAGGCCTTTCCATACGTCGCGGCCTCGCCCCAGCCGCAGCCCGGCGGCGGCCCACTCGCCAGCATGGCCTCGCTCGCCCACGCGACCGCCGAAGCCCTCGTGCGCTGGAGTCGGGGCGACATGCGGACCTCGCCGCTGATCCTGAACTTCAGCGTCGCCTGGGACCCGCGGTTCGGCGACGCCCTCACCGCCCCCGGCCAGGAGGCCGCGCACACCGACCTGCTCGCGACCGCGAGCGCCGGCGTCCCGGCCACCGTGCAGGCTGTCCATACGGTCATGGTCTATGCGACATGTCTCGACGTACTTGCGATCGCCGCCGCCGGCAACAACACCGGCGCCGCCTGCGAGCAGCAGGGCCTGATGGCGCCCGCGAGCTGGGAGCGCTACCCCGCCCCCGATCGCGCCCGCTGCGAGGCGCTGTTCGGCGCGCTGCCGCCGTGGCGCCCCGGCGACCCCGCGATCGCCGCCCCGAAGCGCTCGCTCGTCTACGGCGCCGGAGGGGTCGACGCCGCCGATCGCCCGATCCCGGTCGCGCGCCCGGGCGGGAGCTCGCCGCGCGTGCTCGCGGCGCTGCAGGCCGTCGCCGGCGCCGGCACCCGCCAGACCGACGCCTGGACCGGCACCTCGATCGCCGCCGCCTCGCTGTCGGCGCTCGCCGCCCAGGTCTGGTCGCACCACCGCACCTTGACCTCGCATCAGGTCCTCGCCGTGCTCGACGCCGGCGGCCAGCTCACCGCCTCGCCCACCAAGGAGCGCGTGCTCCGGCTGCGGGCCCACACCGCGTTCGCGCACCTGTGCACCCTGCGCTACCCCGGCGTCGCCTGCCCCAACCCGTACGCGCCGCCGACCATGCCCGCCGCGATCGCCTGGCCTCCGCAGCTCATCAGCGCGAGCGTGGGGCCGACCCAGGCCCTCGCGTGCTCGACCTCGACGGTGCGATGCGGCGCCGGCACGTTCGCGCGCCACGACTGCGGGGCGACCGCGGCCGCCGCCTCGCCTCCGCCGGCCGAGCCGTGGGTCCGGCCGCAGCCCGACATGCCCCTGTGCCCGGTCTGCCCGGTCCGCGGGGGCCGCTTGACCCTCTCGCTCCACCCCGACTTCACCGGCGCGAGCGTGACCTTGCAAAATCCTGTCCTCGAGTTCAGGCGCGCCGACGGCAGCTACGTCGCCACCCGCCTGGCCCAGGTGTCGGTCGGCCCCGCCGGGACCGAGGTCGACCTCTCGCGCTACCGCGTCAGCCTCCCCACCGGCCCCGTCACCCTCGCCGCCCTCCTCGCCGCCGAGTCGATCCGCGCCGGCGTGCTCGCCTTCGTCGTCACCGACGCCAGCGGCGCCCGGGCCTCCCTCCGCAGCGCCGTGACCGTCGAGCCCTGAGCTCGCAGATGAATGTCTTCGAGGACATGCCCTTGAAGACATCCACGAGAAAGGCGGCGCATCGATCGCGCCGCCCATCCTCACCGACGGCTCACGGCTTGACCTTGACCTCGAGGTCGAGCTTGTCCGTCGCGTCGGTGGGCCCGCCGACGAGCATCATCTCGGCCGTCGACGCGATCGTCACCCCGCCGGGCGCGACCAGCAGCATGATGATGTCCTCGATGACGATCGACGCGCCGAGGTGCACGCGGGCCGCGGGCGACAGCGCCGGGACCTCCCACTCCAGCGGATCGATCGCCGCCATCATCCGATCGCCCTCGAACACCGGCAGCGTCTCGCCGTCGATCGCCTCGACCGGCAGCACGGGCGTCAGCCCGCCGAGCGGCGCCAGCTCGCGGACGGCCGGCTCCTCGGCGAGCACCGGCAGCAGCGCGAGGCAGCTCGCGCGCGCGGCCTTGTCCGCGAGGCGCAGGCAGGCCTCCTTCGGGCTCGCGGCCGGCTTCGTCGGCCCGTCGGCCGTGTGGACCTGCCACTGCCGCGCCTCTTCAAACTCGGCCTCGGCGAAGCGGTCGGTGATCACCACCCCGACCTTGCTCTCCGTGCATTTCCAGCGGGCGCGGAGCAAGGAGCACTGGTCGGGCGTGAGCTCCGAGCAGCGCGTGTTGAAGTAGTCGTAGCAGCTGTTGACCTCCGGGAAATGCACCGGCTCGTGCAGGCCCCAGCGATCGGTGAGCGTGACCTTGCGAAAATCGGTCGAGGGCTCCTCGATCGCGGCGTCGCAGGCGGCCGCGCCGAGGGTGAACGTGACGAGCGAGAGCATACGGAGTCGAGCGAACGGCATGACGATTCCTCGTGACCCGGCGACGGCCGGGCGACATTCGGGTGAGTGACGACGCGGCCCCGTCGCCCGCCTCCGGGAGGCTCGGCGCGCCGCGCAACGGTCATCGACATCGACCCGCCGACTTCTGACGCGACCGCGAAAATTTTTAAAACGAAACGACGGATGCGCCCGACGGTCCGCGCACGCCGGCCGTCATCCCTCCGCCACCGCCCGAGTGCTCCTCGCGCATCGGCGGCGCAGTAAACGGAGCGACGCGGGTGAACGCGCGGGTTACGCGTCGTGCAGTCGACCGCGCGAGGGGCCGTACCACGCGACGGCGCGCGGCGGATCGACCTTCGGCTCGTTCATCGGCCTCGGACCGCATCGTGGCGCTCGTCGCATGGGCCGACCGAGCTCGGCGGCGAGCCGGCTGACGATTGGGGCTTGCGCGGCCGGAGCGGTGATGGCATTGTCGTCCGCGACATGGCAATGTTCATCCGCCTGCGCTGAGCTCCGCAGTACCCGCTCGCAGACCGCGTGTTCCGGCAGATCCGGCGCGCAGGTCGTGAGCGCGAGTGCTGCGGTGCCGTGCCCGCATTTCCGTCCTTTTGTCCCACGGAATGCCCGGGCGCGGCGTCTCATGCCGCCGGAAGGCATCGCCGCGTCGAGACGTCGTCTCGCCGCGCCGGGGCACATGAGCCGCGCGCACGGGCTTCCCAGCTCGCTCGGGCCTACGGGCCGCGAGCGGAGGAGTCCATCGTATGACCAGACATTCCAGGCATTCGTCCACCGTGCGTCCCACGCCGCGGGCCCTCGTGCTCGGCCGGCAGTTCCCCGGCGACAGCGAAGCATCCGTGCAGGCGGCCCTCGACGAGCTCGAGAACCTGCTCGCCCAGCTCGAGATCCGCGTCGTCGCCACCGTGCTCCAGCGCCAGCGGACCGCCGATCCGACGATCGGCGAGGGCAAGCTCGCGGAGCTCGCGGCGCGCGTCGCCGAGGTCCGCGGCGGCGGCGACGAGGAGGACGAGCTCCTCCTCGTCGTCGACGACGCGCTGAGCCCCGCCCAGCTCCGCGCCCTCGAGGACGCGCTCGCGGGCGTCGAGGTGATCGACCGCGCGAGCGTGATCCTCCGGATCTTCGAGCGCCACGCGCGGACCCGGGTCGCGCGGCTCGAGGTCGAGATCGCCGCGCTCTCGCACGCGCTCCCACGTGTCCGTGAGGACAGGTCGCTCGGCGGGCGCGAGGGCGGCGGCGGCGGCCGTGGCGAGCGCGGTCACAGCAACGTCACCCTGAAGAAGCAGGAGCTCCGCGAACGGATCGCCGGCCTGCGCCGGGAGCTCGCGGGCCTGCGCGCCTCCGAGGAGACGCAGCGAGCGCGCCGCAAGGACCACCCGCGCGCGGCCCTGGTCGGCTACACCAACGCAGGCAAGTCGTCGCTGATGCGCGCGCTGACCGGGAGCGAGGTGCTGGTCGAGGACCGGCTGTTCGCGACCCTCGACACCACGGTGCGGGCGGTCTCGCCGGAGACGGCGCCGCGGATCCTGGTGTCGGACACGGTCGGCTTCATCCGCGAATTGCCGCACGAGCTCGTCGCGTCGTTCCACGCCACCCTCGCCGAGGCGCGCGACGCAGGGCTCCTGCTCGTCGTCGTCGACGCGTCGGATCCGCAGTGGCGCACCCAGCTCGCGGTGACCCGCGAGGCGCTGGCGACGATCGGCGCGGCCGCGGTGCCCTCGCTGGTGATCTTCAACAAGATCGACCGGGTCGACGCGGCGACGCGCGAGGCGCTGGCCGAGGAGCTGCCGGCGGCGCTGCAGATCTGCGCGCACTTGCCGGAGGACGTCGCTCGCCTGCGCGCGGCGCTGATCGAGGCGTTCGACGCGTCGCAGGTCGACGACGTGCTCGAGGTGCCCTTCGCGGAGGGCCACCTGCTCGGGGAGATCCGCGCGCACGCCCGCGTGCTCGCCGAGGCGTACACCGAGGCCGGTGCGCTGCTCCGGGTGCGCGCGCTGCCGGCGGCGCTCGAGCGCTGGCGCGGCCTGCTGTCGACGGTGCGACCGATCACGAGCCCGGCGGAGCTGCTCGCGGTCGTCCGCCGACACGGGCTCGAGCTGCACGCCGAGGACGCCGAGTTCGATCGCACCGGGCTCGACTTCCTGGTCGTGCACGCGCGCGACGAGGCGGGGGCGCCATGGATCGTGCGGACGCCGCGTCGCCCCGAGGTGACGGCGTCGACCTACGTCGAGGCGCGGGTGCTCCGGCTGGTGCGCCCGCGCCTGCCGGTGGCCGCTCCCGACTGGCGGGTGCACGCCCCCGACGTGATCGCCTACCCGCGGATCTCCGGCACGCCGGCGGTGACGGTGACGCCGGCGGGCCCGCAATGGAACATCCTCGATCCGGCGGCGCCCTCCGAGGCGTTCCTCGAGTCGTTCGCGCGCGCGCTCGCGGCGTTGCAGTCGATCGCGCCGGAGGCGGCGAGCCGCGCGGGCGTGCCGACGACGACGATCGCGGAGGTGCGCGCGGCGCTGTCGCGCTCGATGGACGCGACCCGCGAGGCGCTGCAGCCCACGGAGGCGGTGTGGCGACGCTGGCAGCGCTGGCTCGCCGACGACGCGATGTGGCCGCAGCACCTCGCGCTGGTGCACGGGGACCTGCACCCGGGGCACATGCTCCTCGGGACAGACGGGACGCTGGTCGGGATCCTCGACTGGACGGAGGCCCGGGTGACCGACCCCTCGATCGACCTGGCGATGTTCTGCGGGTGCTTCGGGCGGCCCGCGCTCGAGCGGCTGGTCGAGCGCTTCGCGCGGGCGGGCGGGGCGACGTGGCCGCGCCTCGTCGATCACGCCGCCGAGCGCTGGGCGGCCTTCCCGGTGCTCGGCGCGGAGTGGGCGCTCCGCACCGACAACGCGGCGGTGCTCGAGCACGTGCGCGGACAACTCGCGGCGATCACGGCCGAGACCGCCGCGTGAGCGAGGATGCCGGGCGAGCCCGCCGACCTGACGCTCGAGACAGGTCAGGTCGGCGGCGCTGCCGTCCGGTTTTTCCAATCCATCCGTCGCGCGGCTCGCTACGGTCCGTACCATGAAGATTCTCGTCACAGGAGCGACCGGAAAGGTCGGAAGCCGTCTCGCTCGTCGCCTCGCCGACCGCGGTCATCACGTGCGCGCGCTCGTGCGCGATCCGGGCCGCGCCGACGCGCTGCGCGGGCGCGACGTGGACCTCGTGCGCGGCGACCTGCTCGACGTCGCGTCTCTCGCGGCCGCGGTGCGCGGCGTCGACGCGGTCGTCCACTGCGCGGCGTTCTTCCGCGGCGCGACGCCCGAGCAGGCGCACGCCGTCAACGACGGCGGCACGCAGCACCTCGCGTCCGCGGCGCGCGCCGCCGCGGTGAAGCGCTTCGTGTTCACGAGCACCGGGTTGGTGTACGGCGGGACTGGCGGGCGCACCGCAAGCGAGGACGATCCGTGCACGCCGGTACCGGCGTACCCGGTGAGCAAGCTGGCCGCCGAGCGGGCCCTGTTCGCGCTCGACGGCATCGACGTCCGCGTGCTCCGCCTGCCATTCGTGTACGGCGACGGCGATCCGCACATCGAGGAAGCGGTCCCGATGATGCGCGGCTTCCCGCCGGCGCAGCGCATGTCGATCGCTCACCACGCCGACGTCGCGCAGGCGGTCTTTCGCGTGCTCGAGACGGCGTCGCCGTCGCACCGGATCTACAACGTCGCCGACGACGAGGCGCCCGACCTGGCGACGCTCTTCGCGTCGGTCGGCGCGCCGCCGCCCGACGGCTCCGCCGCCGAGGCTGCGCGCCCGTTCGACGTCGTGCTCGACGTCCGCCGGATCCGCGAGGACCTCGGCTTCCGCCCGCAGTACCCGCGCCTCCAGGACGCGATCGCTGCCGGCACCGCGTGACGCGAGCCGGGCGCCCGCGGCCTACCTCCGGGCGCCCGCGATCAGCGCCATCATCTCGGGATAGTGATAGGTCGCGCTCGTCGTCGGGGTGTTCTTCGCCCTCGCGATCATCGCCTTCGCAATCTGCTCCACGGTGATCGACTTGAGATTCGCCGGTGTGATGAATGAAAATAACGGCAGCGTCTTCTCGAGCAGCCAGGGCGTGTGCTGTGAGCCGATGATCATCGCCGGGCGGAAGACGCTCACCGTCGCCGGTCCGCTCGCGCGCACGGCTGCTTCGGACTCGCCCTTGACGCGGTTGTACCGCGACATGCCCGCGGCGCCGCTGCCGGTCGCCTTCGCGGTCGGGTCCGCACCGACCGCGCTCATGAACGCGAGGTGTCGGACCTTGCCCGAATCGCGCAGCGCCCGCGCGAACGCTTCGTTCAATGCGACGTCCACCGCGCGATGTTCTTCCAGCGTGAGCTTCGCGGTGCCGGCGCCGACGCCCAGCACGCTGAAGCCCTCCAGGTCGCCGTCGAGCTCGCGGCACGCCTCGATCGTCGCCGCGGCCAGCGGCTCGGGCTTCATCTCGGGGACGAGCTTCTCCACCAGCGTGCGACCGGCGGCGCGGGCCATGGCGACCGCCTCGGGTATCGATCTGCGCGAGAGCGTGACGACGGCCTCGAAGTCGGCGTCGTGGAACAACTCGCGGAGCAGTGCGGTGCCGACCGAGCCGGAGCCGCCGAGAACGATCGCCGTGCGCTTGATGGCCAAAGCAGCGCGATGATACGGCCCAGCGCGCCCGACGACCAGTGCGGTGCCGCTCGACCCGTGGTAGGAGACAAGGCTCGCATCGCAGCTGAGGTCTGTCGACCTGCTGGCCGGCGTCGACGACGCCGCGGAGTTTCTCGCCATCAACCCTGCCGGGTTCATCCCGGCCATCCGGGACGGCGACGTGACGATGGTCGAATCGCTAGCGATCATGGAGTACCTGATGGCCCGCTGCGAGCGACGCGGTGAAGGCCGGCTCGCGCGGCCGCGCCACGGACGAGCCCACCAGGCGCCGCGCCGCCGGCAGACCGCGCAGGTCCGCGCGTTCCCTCGATGCATCGCCGGGGGGTAGTCTGCGGTCATGGCCACGGAGCTCAGCACCGCCTTCAATCCCATGGCGCCGGATCAGATCGACGATCCGTACCCCCTGTACGCGCGGGCGCGCCGCGAGCGGCCCGTGTTCTTCGCCGAGAGCCTGGGCGCGTGGGTCGTGACCCGCTACGCCGACATCGCCGCGGTCACCCGCGACACCGAGCGGTTCTCCTCGACCGGCGCGCTCGAGTCCTCGGCGGTGTTCCCGGACGAGGTGACGGACACCCTGCGGACCGGCTATCTGGAATTCCAGTCGCTGGTCCAGAGCGACCCGCCCGACCACACGCGCGTGCGCAACGTCTTCAATAAAGCCCTGTCGCCGCAGCGCGTCGCGGCGCTCGAGCCGAAGGTCCGCGCGATCGCCGACGAGCTGATCGACGGGTTCGTACACGACGGCGAGGTCGAGCTGATCGAGCGCTTCGCGTTCCCGCTGCCCGGCGCGGTGATCGGCGAGCTGCTCGGGGTCCCGCGCTCCGATCTGCCGCGGCTCAAGCGGGGGTCGAACGCGAAGCAGATCTTGCTCGCAGGCGTCGCCCCGCCGGCGCTGCTGGCCGAATGCGCCCGCGAGTTCGTGGACCTGCAGCGCTACTTCGGCGCGCACATCGAGGCCCGGGTCGGCGAGCCGCGCGGCGACCTGCTGACCCTGCTCGCGCCGATCGACATCGGCGGCACGGCGCCGCTGACGATGCAGGAGGCGGTGTGCAACGCGATCGACCTGCTCGCCGCGGGTCACGAGACGACCACCGACATGATCGGCAACGGCATGACGCTGCTCATGGCCCACCCCGAGCAGCTCGCGGCCCTCCGCGCCGACCCGTCGCTCGTCCCCGACGCGGTCGACGAGATCTTGCGCATGGAGGCGCCCGTCCGCGGGCTGTTTCGCCGCGTGACCGTCGATACCACGCTCGCGGGCGTGGCGCTGCCGGCCGGCGCGCGGCTGTTCCTGCTGTACGGCTCGGCGAACCGCGACGAGCAGGCCTACCCCGACCCCGACGCGTTCGACATCCGCCGCCGCCCCGCGACCCCGCACCTCGCGTTCTCGAAGGGCATTCACTACTGCGTCGGCAACGCGCTCGCGCGCCTCGAGGGCCGCGTCGCGTTCGAACGCCTGCTCGCGCGCCTCCCCGGCGTCCGCCTCCACCCGACCCGGCCGGCAGAGCGCCGCGCGTTCATCATCCTGCGGGGATACGAGCGCCTGCCGCTGGTGTGGGACGCGGCGCCCCGCCGGGCGAACGCATGAACGCGCGGCCCGCTGGTCTCGCTCCCCGCGCTCCCGGCGAGCCCGCCGTCGCGCCGCACGCCGCAGGGCCGTGGTAAGGTGCGGCGTGGCCGACGACCGCCGCTACGACGACCGCGAGGTCGGGCTGATCCTCAAGCGGGTCGCAGAGCTGCAGGCGCATGAGGGCGATCGCGCCGACGCGCGCGCGATGACGCGAACGGAGATCGAGCAGGTGGTCGGCGAGCTCGGGTTCTCGAAGGCCCTCGTCGCGCGGGCGGCGTCCGAGCTCTCGGTGCAGGACCTGCGCAATCGCCCGGTCTGGTACCTCGGCGGCAAGACCGACCTGATGTTCGAGGAGGTCGTCGAGGGGACGATCGACGAGGCGACGCTGACCCGGATGCTCGAGGCGCTGCGCCGCCACCTCGGCGAGCCCGGCAAGCTCGAGCGCGAGGGCGGGGCGCAGATCTGGTCGACCCGCGAGGGCGGGCGACGGATCCACTTCACGGTGGTGCCGCTCGAGGGCCGCACGACGCTGCGCGTCGAGGAGCGCATGCCCTTCGAAGCCCGCGGCACTGTCGGCGTCGGCGCCTTTCTCGGCGGCTTCCTCGGCTTCATGAGCATGGTCCCGCTCAAGGCGCTGATCGCCAAATCGTTGCTCATGCTGCTCATGGGCCCGCTCACGCTGGGGGGTGCGCTCCTCGGCTGGCTCCTGGCCCGCGCGACCTGGAAGCGCATCGCCACCGCGCGGGAGGAGGTGCTCCGCCGGGTGTTCGGCGAGATCGTCGCCGTCGCCGCCGCCCGCGACACCACGCGAGCGGGCCTCCCCGCCGACGAGGATGAATCGACGTAGCCCCGAGTACCTCGAGGCAGGCCCCGCCGCCGTCGCTGTTGCTGCACCACGAGCCGTCCGCCTGTATCCGACGAACTGGACGCACCGGCGATCCGCAGAGGCCGGTGCCCGGCGATTGGGCGGCGCGCTCTGCCGGCGACGAGGCCGTCCGCGCTGTGGCACTCTTCGGCGCGGGCCGGTGGACCCGGCCGGCGATCGGAGGACGAGATGATCACGCTTTATGGCTTCGGACGCATCTTTCCCGAGGGGCGCGGCGAGACGAAGGACCTCCGGGCTCAGTGGGCGCTCGAGGAGACGGGGCTGCCGTATCGAGTCCACGCGCTCGACCACACCGGCGGCGAGCTCGACGGCGACGCCTTCGGGCGGATCAGCCCCTTCCGTCAGGCGCCGGTCATCGACGACGACGGCTTCATCGTGGCCGAGTCGGCGGCGGTGGTGCTCTACCTGGCGGAGAAGGCCGGCAAGCTGATCCCGGGCGACGTCCAGGGCCGCACCCGCGTCGTCCAGTGGTGCTTCGCCGCGGCCAGCACCGTCGAGCCGACCCTCGTGTGCCTCGATCTCATCGAGATCTTCGACCGCGACGGGGCCGCCCACAAGGTCAAGGCGGGGGTGCGCGAGATCGCCGGCCGCTGGCTCGGTCACGTCGAGCGCCGCCTCGAAGGCCGCGAGTGGATCGCCTGCGATGAATTCACGGCGGCCGACATCATGATGGCCTGCGTTTTGCGCGGCATCCGCAAGACCGACCTGATGGAGCCGTATCCGCGGATCAAGGCCTACTACGAGCGGACCTTCGCCCGCCCGGCCTGGCAGCGCACTCTCGGCCTCTATGCGGAGCGGGTCGGCGCGAGCGTCGACGACCTCCGCTAGCGCCCGGCGTAGCCGCGAGCTGTACCGGGCTACGGCGTTTCTCGCCGGGCCGAGCCCCGCCGTGGCGGCGCGGTGAGACGGGTCGTGCTGCGCTCCGCGTTGTAGCGCGCGATGTCGGTGAAGACCGCGCGCAGGACCGGGCTCCTGGCCCGCTCGGGCAGGAACAACGCGATGATCTCGAGCGTGGCGCCGATGTCTTCCGGCAGCACCCGCACCAGAGTGTTCGCCGCGAGGTCCTGGAACACCAGGTGCATCGGCAACAGCGCGACGCCGAGCCCCTCGAGCGCCGAGAGCCGCAACAGGGGGAGGTCGTTGGTGGCCAACCACGGGCGCACGAGCAGCGACGTGCCGCGGAGCTGCGGCCAGGTCGTGAGCCCCTCCACGCCCCGTGGGCCGGAGAGCACCACGTGTTCCGCCAGATCTTGCGGCTTCGTGAGCGGCGAGCGACCGGCGAGATAGGCTGGACTGGCGACCGCGATGAAGTGTGCCTCCCCGAGCTTGCGCCGCATCCACGGCAGCTCGGGAGGCGCCTCGGTGGTGATGATCGCGTCGAAGCGTTCCTCGACGAGATTCGGGCGCCGCTCGGTCACCACGATCTCGATCTCGACGGCCGGGTATTGTCGCTGCAGGCGCCCGAGCACGTGCCCGATGGACGCACCGCCGAGGCCGGCCGGCATGGCGAAGCGCAAACGTCCGCGAATTTGACCCGCGTCGGCGCGGACCGAGTCGGAGATGCTCTGTAGGTTGGCGAGCAACACCCCTGCCTCCGCCGCGAGCCGGCGCCCCGCCCCGGTGAGCGTGAAAGTGCGCGTATTCCTCTCGGCGAGGACGACGTCCAAATCGTGTTCGAGTCGAGCCAGGCGGCGGCTCACCGTGCTCCTGGGTACGCCGAGCTCGGCCGCCGCGGCGGTCAGCGAGCCGGTACGAGCGAGAACCAGAAGGGTCGGCAAGTTCGCGAGCAGGGCGTCCACGCGCGTCATTGTACTGGAGCATCGGCGCACCACAGAAGCGCTTCGATGTCGCGTAGTCGCTACTCATCTCCTGGCGTACTCTGCTCTCGGACGCCATGCCGACGGAACGACCGCCTCACCTGACACCGACCGTCTTCCTCGTTCGCTCGCTGTCGCGGCACACCCGGTGTCTCCTGGCGTTCGCCGGCATCAGCGTCGGCACCACCGAGGCCTGGGCGAGACCCACGGGCCCGCGCGCCTTCTGCGAGACCTACGCCGACGCGCCCGAGTGCATGGGTCGGAGCGTCACGTGCAACAAGTGCCACCTGTCGACCCAGCCGGTGGCCTGGAACGCGTACGGCGGCGCCGTGTTCGCCGCGCTGGGCGGCGGCGCGTTCGACGACAACATCGCCGCGGCGCTCGTGTCGATCGAGGACGACGACAGCGACGGCGACGGCCTGAGCAACCGCGAGGAGATCGAGCTCGGCACCGATCCCGGCGATCCGCTGTCACAGTGGATGCCGCGGCCGACGCCCGAGGGGGCCGAGAACCCGAGCTACGCGATCGGCGAGTACGATCCGAGCTACGCCTACAAGCGGGTGCGCTTGCTGTTCTGCGGCGCCTCCCCCTCGTACAAGGAGGCCAGGGCGTTCGCCGAGCTCGACGGCGAGGCCCAGCTCGCGGCGATCCACGACGCGCTCGCCGAGTGCCTCGAGTCCGACTTCTGGATCGACGAGGCGCTGACGTCGCTCGCGCACCCGAAGATCCGCCCGGTCAAGGCCCTCGGCGCCGAGACCGACGTCCTCATCAGCGGTTACAAGATCACGCTCGCCGATTACCAGTGGGACTACCGCCTGTGGCAGTACCTCCTCTCCGGCGACCGCGACGCCCGCGAGCTGCTCACCGCGCAATACCACATCGGCCGCGACGACGCCGGCAACTGGCAGCGGATCGACGGCACGATCCCCAACCCGCCGATGGGGTTCGGCGGCGGCCAGCTGCTCGCGCCGGAGCATCGCGCCGGCATGCTGACGACCCAGTGGAACCTGCTGCTCAACATCATGTTCGCGGCGGTCCCCCGCGTCGCGGCCGGGCACGCCTACCGCGAATACCTCGGGCTCGACCTGTCGCTGAGCCAGGGCATCAGGCCGGTCGCGGGCGAGCCGCTCGACATCGACGCCAAGGGCGTCGACGCTGCCGCGTGCGCGCAGTGTCACTCGACGCTCGACCCGCTCTCGTACGCGTTCGCCTACTACGAGGGCATCGACCTCAAGAACCTGAGTCGCACCGGGCAATACCGCCCCGAGCGCCCGACCGAGCGGATCCCGGGGTGGGACGAGGCGCAGCCGGAGTTCGTCGTGCTCGATCGGAAGGTCGAGAACCTCGTCGAGCTCGCCCAGCAGATGGCGCAGTCGCGCGAGTTCCAGCGCAACCTCGCCGACATGTTCTTCGTCTACGCCGTCGGGCACGAGCCCCTGCCGGACGAGCTCGAGGAATTCGACGCGGTCTGGACCGCGATGCCCGCCGACGGCTACTCGGCCAACCGCCTATTGCACCGCCTCGTCGACACCGACGCCTTCGGGGTCCCGTGAAAGGAGCACGACGATGATCATGCGCATTCTCCTTCGTTCCCTCCTGCCGGTGCTGGCGCTGGCGAGCGGCTGTCGCGACGGCGACGCCGGCGGCACCGAGGACACCGGAGCCGACGAGGTGCAACGCGCCCAGCGCGGCGAGCTGCAATGGAAGCGCAACGCGGCGCTCCAGCGGGACCTCATGCGTGCGCTCGAGCTCCCCGAGGACGGCGTGTGCAACGAGCTCGGCCGGGGCTCCTGCACCCGGGAGATCCACCATATCGCGCTCGGCGCCGCGGATCCGCTGCGCATCGGCCTCTACGAGCCCCTGCCCGACACCCTGGTGTCGACGCCGATCGTGCTCGATCGCGTGGTCATGAGCGCCTGCGTCAACCGGGCGGACCTCGACCGCGGCGGCGCTCCGGTCGTCTTCACCGAGCTCGACTTCGGCGAGGCGGCGCCGGCCCCCGAGGACGAGGCCTTCGCGGCCACGGTCACCGCGCTGTATCGCCGCCTGCTGTCGCGCGACCCGGAGGCCCACGAGCTGACGACCCTCGGCGGGCTCACCGTCGACGACGCGGGCGAGCCGGTCTCGGCCCACGAATTCGCCGTGCTGGCCTGCTTCGCCATCGGCACCTCGAGCGAGTTCTTGTTCTTCTGAGCGACGGGAGCGAAAAGCGATGACTACCAAGATCGGGCGACGACAGATGCTCCTGGCGATGGCAGGAGCGATGGGTACGACGGCGCTCGGCTCGGCCATCGGCCGGGCCATGGAGCGCGAGGGCAGCACCGCCGACAAGGACCGCAAGCTGCTGTTCGTCCTGTGCGCCACGGGCGGGGCGAGCATCGTCGACAGCTTCCTGCCCGTGACCCGCACCGAGGTCGACGACGACGCGCTGGCCGACACCCTGAACGTCTACGAAGACGCGCACATCATCACCCCGACCGGGAGCAACATCCGCTGCCCCGGCTACGTCGAACCGGCCGGACTGCTGGGGAATCTCTACGAGTTGGGCTTCTCGCTCGACGGCTTCCTCGCCAAGCACCACCGGTGGATGACGGTGCTGACGCAGGAATGTACCAGCGTCAACCATAACGTCGGTCAGCACCGGGCGGTGACCGGCGCCGGGATCAACCGCGGTCGGACGATCATGGAGGCGATGGCGCTCCGCCACGGCGAAGATCTGATCATCCCGAACTGCAACATGGCCAACGACGGGTACATCCAGCCCGGCGTCGATCCCTCGCTCCCCGCGTTCGCGCAGGCGGAGATCATCGCCTCGCCGCTCGGCTTCGCGGCGGCGCTGGACGGCGTCAAGGGGGTGCTCGGGGCCCCCGACCGCGCGCTGGTGGAGCGCGCGCGCGGCGTTCGCGAGGAGCTCGACGACGCGTCGATGTTCGGCAAGACCTTCGCCGACAGCCCCCGACGGCAGCGCTTCCTCACCAACCGCCGCGAGGTGCAGCCGCGCCTCGAGGCGGCCAAGATGATGGATCGGCTGACCCTCTTGCCGCCCGAGCTCCTCGACCCCAAGTACGGCGTGATGTCGAGCCCGCTGCTGCCGACGCTGGCCAGCAAGTTCTCCAACTTCCTGGTCGATCCCTGGGAGTCCCAGGCGGCGCTGTCGGTGCTCCTGGCCTACTACGGCCTCTCGTGCGTCAGCACCATCGGCCTGCGCCAGGAGCCGACCTTCGGCAACGAGAAGCTGATCACCACCCCGATCGCCTTCGACTTCTCGCACAACGACCACCGCATGGCGCAGTACTTGATGTGGGGCCACGTCCTCAAGGCGGTCGACGCGCTGGTCGACCTCCTGCAGCAGCTCGACTACCTCGGCGATCCCGCGCTCGGGAAGATGTGGGACCGGTCCATGATCTACGTCGCCACCGACTTCGGCCGCGACAAGACGCGGCCCGCCGGGGCGGAGTCGTGGGGCACCGGCCATTCGCTCAACAACGGCACGCTGATCGTCTCGCCGCTGCTCGCGGGCAACCGCGTGTTCGGCGGCATCGATCCCACGACCTGCGAGACCTACGGCTTCGACGGCAGCACGGGTGACTCCGACCCGGGCCTGAAGTGCTCCGAGGGCCACATCTACTCCGCCATCGCCCAGGCGCTCGACATCGAATTCCCCGAGCGCATCGACATGTCCGCGCTGCTCGCCTGATCCGCAGGCGCGCTTGCGTCAGCCCTTCTCGCAGGCGGCGAGGGTGTCGGCGACGACGCTGGCGAGCGGCCTCGGCTCGCCGCCCGCGTCGTGGCGGACGTCGTAGCCGGCGAGCGCGGCGATTGCGTTGACGACGACGATGTGGGTGCGCGTGACGCCACGTTCGCCGCGCGCGCGCAGTCGGTCGACGAGCGCCGGCACGTGCTGCGCGGAGCCGAGGAGCGCCGTCATGCCGAGCAGCTGCTCGACGTACCAGTCGTCGTCGCCGCGGTCGCGGGCGGCCCAGAACACGCGGGCGAACAGGTCGCGCGCGGCGGGGTCGTCGGCCCCGAGCTCGGTCAAGCGCGAGCGCACGGGGGGATCGGCGAGCAGCGTGTCCAGGGCCTCGGCGACGATCGCCAGCGGCACGCCGAGCTTCTGATCGTGGCCCGTGCCGTCGTGGCCGGTGAACACGTGCTGCACCCCGCGACCGCGGTCGTCGGCCAGGCGGAGCGCGGCGTGGTAGTAGTGGGACGAGCCGCTCGCCATGACGGCGAAGCTGTTGTCCTTGCGCGGGGGCGGCTCGTGCTCCTCGATCTCGACGTGGGCCGCGGCTCGCAAGCGCTCGAGCAGCGGCGCCATGACGGCGCCATCGAGTCGCGCGCGGCGAACCGCGAGCGGCCCGGACGAGTGGGCCTGCCACGGGTCTTGCTCGTCCTTGCCCGCGACCCGGGCATCGTGGTCGTACTCGAGCAGGACGAGGTCGTACGCGCCGCTGGCCTCGCGCTCGAAGCGGGCCAGCGTCAGCGCGCCGCCGTGGCCTTCGCAGCTCTCGATGACGATGGAGCTCGGCTGTGCGCCGAGGCGATCGCAGCCGCCCCGGATCTCGAGCCGACCCGCCGGCCACTCGCGCGCCCATCGCTCGCGGATCTCCGCGCGCAGTTCGCGAGCCACTCGGGCCGGGACGGCGCGGCAGGGACCCCCGGCGGCTCGCAGCTCCTCGAAGCGCGCCGGGGCCTCGGCCGGGTAATCACAGGTCGCGCCGGCGACGGGCGCCGGGGCGGGCGCGGCGAAGTCCGGGGCGCTGGCCGGGGGAGCGGCGGGCTCCTGCGCGGACCGGGGGGCGCCGCGGGGCGGCATGCACGCCAGCAAGAGCGCGGCGAGAGACCAGGTGACACGAGGCATGCGCGATGGACAGGCGATGACGCGGGATGTTCTTGGCGCGGTGACATCCCTGCCCTCGCAGCGCAGCCGCGCGCGACTTCAGGGTCGCGCCGAGCGGCCGGCGCGGTCATCCCGGATGAGGTACGGCGGGCCTCGTCGCCGTCGTATCGAATCATGGGACCCGACGCATCGCCGCTCCGCTCCGGCAATGTCGATATCGCCACAGGTCAATCGGTGCACGTCATCGAGGACCCGGCCGTCACGCCACGCGCAATCGGCGTCGATGCAGCCGCCCCCCCTTTTCCAGCATCCTGCTACAGTGGAGGTCATGAACTCCGCACGGCTCGAGCAGGCCGGGCAACGCCTTCGAGCTCGCGCGCTTTCGCAGCTACGCCAAGGCGTGCGCGCAGGAGCAGGCGTTCACCGCTCGCGGTCCCCGACAGCTGTACTGGGTCGAGCCGGCCTGAGCGTGCCTGCCGAGCGAGTCGCGCATGGGGCAGACCCGGACCTCTGCGCGCGAAGGCGGCCATGCCCGCGCGTGCGGGGGATCGCACGACGCGACCGTCACACCAGGGCGCCGGTGGAGCGACGCGGCCACCCGGGCCGCCTCGCGCCGCCGGCGACGGAAGCGGCTCCGGGGGCCGTCTGCGGGCGCTCCGGCGACTTGGCACGGGTGCTGCTAAGGGGCTCGGACCGACGGAGAACCCCATGACCACCACGCGCCTGCTCACCCTGTCTTCCCTCTTCCTCGTTCTGCCCGCGTGCGACGCGAAGAACCCGGCTGGCCCCGATCAGGACGGGCTGAACAGCGACGACACGGACGACGGCAAGGACGACGGCGAGCCGTCCGGCGAGAGCGAGGGCGAGGTCAAGGGGGAGGACGAGGGCGAGCCGGAGCCGCAGGAGGACTTCGGGCGCGCGGACGAGTTCTGCGATCAGTCGGAGCTGTCCGCCGCCTGTCAGAGCGGCGGCGTCGCCGGGATCGAGTTCTGCGCGTGGTCGCTCGAGCATTACAACTTCGTGTGGACCACGTGCATGACCGAGACCTGCGCGAAGGAGGGCGAGTCGCGCGCGTGTGACGGCGGGACGCAGTACTGCGTGGCCCACGACGTCAGCGCCGACGCGACCGAGACGCGCTGGGGCGCGTGCGGCGAGGCCAGCGAGTGCGAGCCGGGCGAGCAGAAGTCGTGCGACTTCGGAAACGAAGGCGAAGGCTTCGACATCGAGATGGGCTGCACCACCGACGAGAACGGCCGCCACATCTGGAACTGGGATGACTGCAACACGCCGCTGGTGCTGAGCTTCGGCGACGAGATCGAGTTCGCGCCGGCGTCGGCCGCGGCGGCCGGGTTCGACGTCCACGGCGGCGCCGGCACCTGCGAGCGCGCCGACTGGCCGACCGCGAGCAGCCCGTGGCTCGCCCTCGACCGCGACCGCAACGGCACCATCGACGACGGCAAAGAGCTGTTCGGCGCCGCCACGAAGATGTCCTCGGGGACAGGTCCTCACAACGGCTTCCAGGCGCTCGCCGAGCTCGACAGCGACCGCGACGGCAAGATCACGGCCAGCGACGCGCGCTGGGGCGAGCTAGTGCTGTGGGCCGACCACGACGGCGACCGCCGCTCGAGCGGCTGGGAGATGCTGCCGCTGGCGAGCTTCGAGATCGTCGAGATCGACCTCGGCTACGCCAGCCGCCGCGAGTGCGACGGCCGCGGCAACTGCGGGCTCGAGCGCGCGAGCTTCGTCTACCGCTCGATGGGCCGCCAGCGCACCGGCGAGGTCGTCGACGTGCGCGTGCGCTGCGAGTGAGCGCGGCAGTGAAGCTGCCCGAGCGCGCGCCCGGAGTCCGCGAGCGGCCCGGGGCGCGCTCCACTTTTTTGGTGATGCGACGACCTGCTCGGGTCGACATACGACAGGAATTTCACACATCCATCTTCGAACGCCGGGATGGATGCCAGGTCGTGTCCGCCTGCGCGCAAGAACTGCTGAATGGGCGGTCTCGAGTCGCTATTGGAGACAGTTCCTCGGCGTCTTTCCCCCTCCAGGCATGCGCGGCCGCCGGGATTTTTGCGAGGATGGCGCTCATGTCGCTCCGGACCTCCGCCTCGCTCGCGCTGTTCGCCCTGTTGTCGATCGCCTGCGGTGACGACACCACAAATGCCAGCGCGAGCGACGGGGCGAGCGGCGACGCCTGCTTCCCGGGACACGAGGGCTGCGAATGCGCGGAGGACGGCGCGTGCCTGGCGGGACTCGTGTGCGTGGCAGACCGCTGCGAATCGACCGACCCCACCAGCGTGCCGACCGGGACGGGCACCGACGGCGCGACCGCCGGTTCGCAGTCGGCGTCGGAGAGCGCGAGCGGCGGGGTACCGACCGAGGGGACCAGCGAGTCGGGCGCGACCGCGACCGACACGACCCCGAGCACCGCGACCGACACGACCCAGGGCACCGCGACCGACACCGGGCCGGGGACGGACACGGGCGTCGGTCCGGACAGCACGACGAGCACCGACACGACCGAGGGCACGACGAACCCTGACACGACGCAGGGCGACACCGAGGACACGAACGGGGGAGCGGCCTGCGGCGACGGCGTGGCCGAGGGCCAGGAGGCGTGCGACGGGGCCGACCTCGCGGGCGCGAGCTGCATCGGCCTCGGGTTCGAGGGCGGCACGCTCGGCTGCACCGCGGCCTGCGTCCTCGACACCACGAATTGCACGAACAGCCTCGCCTGCGGCGACGGCATGCCGGCGGGGCTGTCGTTCAAGCCGGCCGCGATGGTCGCCGAGCGCTACACCACGAGCCTGAACCGCGGCGATCTGAACGAGGATGGCCACCTCGACCTGGTCGCCACCAATCCCACGTATGGCATCATGATCTGGTACGGAGACGGCGACACGCTCGCGGGAAGCCCGGACAAGACCCACCCGACGCTGACCCACCTGGCGAAGCTGGTGGTCGATGTCGACAAGGACGGGCACCTCGACGTCGTCGGCGACAAGGCCGCCAAGGACGTCTACGTCTCCTACGGCGACGGTGACGGCAACCTGGTCGCCGGCGAGGTCTACGACACCTTCATGCATCTGCGCTGGGTCGCGCTCGGGGACCTCGACGAGGACGGCTGGTACGAGATGGCGGCCGGCTTCGCGGGCTTCACGGACGTGGTGACGCTGCGGCGCGGTCTGTTCGGCGGGCTGTTCGGGCCGGCGGTGGCCTACGACGCGCCGCTCGAGACCTGGTTGGGCGGCTTCGCCGACATGGACGCCGACGGCCACCTCGACGTGTGGTCCGTGACGGGCCAGGGTGTCTTCCTGCACTACCGCGGCGACGGGGCCGGCGGGCTCGAGCTGCAGCCGATGCAGCCGATCATGAGCGTCTCGGCGCCGCGCTGCGGCCTCGTCGGCCACTTCAACGGCGACGCCTATCCGGACGTCGCGATCGGCCGCTACAACACCGACGCGGCGCTGCACGTCCGCCTCGGCGGCGCGGCGGGCCTCGGGGCCATGCTCTACAAGTACCCCGCCGAAGGCGAATATGCGCTCGGGTGCGCGGCCGGCCACTTCGATTGCGACGAGTTCCTCGACATCGCCGTGCTGACGGAGAACTCCAGCGCCCTCGACGTCTTCCGCGGCGACGGCACCGGCCTGTTCTACGACGGGCACGACCTGGAACCGGGGCTGCGCGGGCGCCACCTGGTCGTCGGCGACTTCAACGAGGACGGCGTCGACGACCTCGTGAGCGGGCACTACTACACGCAGACCGAGGATGAGGCGATCAAGATCTTCCTGTCGGACCCGTGAGCGTGCAGCGCCCGCGAGCGACGACGACGGACGGTGCGACGACCGCGGTCAGGGCCGGGAGAGCAAGAGGGTGTCCGGAAAGCCGCCGATCACCAGGTCGTCGATGCCGTCGGCGTTGAGGTCGCCGACCGCGATGTAGCGCGGATCCTCGACGCCGGCGCTCGACAGGGGGACCGGCGCGGGCGGCCAGGGGTCCTGGCCGAGCGCCGCAGTGAAGCCGGAGAAACCGCCCTGGGCGACGTCGAGGCGAGCGTCGCCGTCGAAGCGGCCTCGCGCCGCGAGCGCGGACCAGCCGCCGGTGAGCACCTCCTGCGGCTCGGCGAGCGTGCCGTCGTCCGCGACGGTGAACGAGCGCAGCACCGTGACGGCGCCTTCATCGGACAGCACGAACACCGCGGGCCGACCGTCGTCGGCGGCGTCGACGACGAACATCGACGAGAATTGCCCGGTGCCGGTCAGCAACTGGCCGGAGGTGAACGTTCCGTCGCCGACGCCGAACATCGTCTCGAGGGCGTCCACGTCGTACCCCCAGCGATTGATCACGAGGTCGAGGTGGCCGTCGTCGTCGAGGTCGAACATCACGACGTCGTCGCGTATGACGTTCGCCGCGGGGAACAGGGTCGTCGTGAAGCCGCCGAGGCCGTCGCCGAGCGTGACGGCGAAGGCCCCGTTGTCGACGCTGACGAAGTCGAGGTCGCCGTCGCCGTCGATGTCGCCGACGTCACAACCTCGCGCGTCGAGCGGCAGGGGGATCGCGCTCGCCGGGCCGAACGTGCCCAGACCTGTCCCGGGAGACAGGGAGGGATCGCTGTTGATGCCGGATGTGAACAGGTCGACCACGCCGTCGCCGGTGAAGTCGTCGAAGATCATCTCGTCGGGGTAGCCGAGGGGATGCCACTTGGGACCGGGGGTGAAGCCGCCCTCGCCGTCGCCGAACTGGACGATGAAGGTCTGGGCGGACATGCGGACCACGCCGGAGGGGATCTTGAGCGGCAACGGAGCGGCTGGCTTCAGCGACGGGTCGGGGACGAGCGGCAGCGGGAGCGACTCGAGGGTGAGGATGTCGAGGTGACCGTCGCCGTCGAAGTCGAGGAACGCGACCTCGTCGACGAAGGAGAGGAAGTCGAGCTCGATCGCCTGGAAACACAGCTCGCCGGGAGCCGGCTGGCCGTCGCCGCAGCCGGGCCCGAGGGGCTCGCCGGTCGTGTCGGTGTCGGTCGCGCCGGTGCTCGTCCCGTCGGTGCTCGTCGAGTCCGCGCTCGTCGTCGGGTCCACCGTCGTCGTCGGGTCGACGGCCGTCGTCGAGCCCCCGGTCGTCGTCGAACCCGTGGTCGTCGTCGGGCCCGCGGTCGTCGTCGGGTCCGCCGTCGTCGTCGGGTCGGGAGTCATCGTCACGCCGCCGGTCGTGGAGGCGCTGACGCCGTCGCTGGTGGAGGTGGAGGCTGCCGAGGTGTCGCCCTGGGTGTCGGTCGTCGCGGGAACGGGCGTACAGGCGAGCGCTGCGGCGAAGGCGAAGCTGCGACGAACAAGCATGATTTCACGATAGCAGACATCGACGCGGCGAGCGCCGAGAATCACCCGCCTCCGACCGGCCCGACGCGGCCGGACGCGGTCGTTCACGCGTTCGGGGCCGGCCCGACGTAGCGCGACGCGGGGCGAATGAGCCGACCCGTCGCGCGTTGCTCGAGCACGTGAGCGCACCAGCCGGCGACGCGGCCCGCGGCGAACGTGGGCGAGAACGCGGCGCGGTCGAGGCCGACGGCGTCGAGCAGCACCGCCGTGTAGAACTCGACGTTCGCGGCCAGCGGGCGGTCCGGGTATTTCGCCCGCAGGGCGCCCTCGGCCGCGCGCTCGACCGCGCGGGCCAGCGCCAGGCGGCCGGTCGCCGGCTTCGCCTGCTCGAGCCGCGCCAGCGCCCCCTCGAGCACCGCCGCTCGCGGATCGCGGACGCGGTAGATCCGGTGGCCCATCCCCATGATCCGCCGGCCTGCCGCCAGCTCGGCCTCGATCCACCGCGCGGCGCGGGCCGGCTCGCCGATCGCGTCGAGCATGTCGAGCACCGGCCCGGGCGCGCCGCCGTGGAGCGGCCCCTTGAGCGCCCCGATCGCCGCGACGATCGCCGACACCGCGTCCGAGCCGGTCGAGGTCACCACGCGGGCGGCGAAGGTCGACGCGTTCATGCCGTGGTCCGCGACGGTGACGAGGTAGGCCTCCAGGCCGGCGACGCGGGCCGGGTCGGCCGGCTCACCGGTGAGCATGCGCAGGTAGTCGGCGGCGTGGGACAGCTGCGGATCGGGCGCGAGCGGTCTTCCACCGGCCCGCACGCGCGCCCACGCGGCGGCGTACACCGCCACCGCGCCGGTCAGCCGCGCGGGCGCGTCGAAGCCGTCCTCCGCGGTCAGGCGGGCCGTGGCGGCGCGCAGGGCGTCCATGCCGTCGGCGAAGCGCGGCAGCTCGGCGGCCTTCAGCTGCGCGAACGCCCGCACCCGGCCCTCCGCCAGCGCGCGCCGGACCGCCTCGAGGGCCTCGCCCTGCGGCAGCGCGCCCGACCACAGCAGCCCCGCGACCGCCTCGAACGCGGTCGCCCCGGCCAGGCGCTCGATGTCGTGGCCCGCGACCACGAGCCGCCCGCGCTCGCCGTCGACCTCGCTGAGCCGCGTGTCCGCCACCACCACGCCGTCCAGACCGCTCCTCGTCACCGTCGTGTCCATGCCGTTCCTCCTGGCCAGGAGATTGATGCCACGGTCGACGTTGATCAACGTTGATTCGACAATCCACCATTCGCTTGATAATCCATCGCTCCGATCATGAGCGAGGGACGCGGGGACCACCACGACGAGGGCGCCGAATTCGTGAGCGGCAAGGAGGCCGCGGCGCTGCTCGGCGTCAAGCGCGAGACGCTGTACGCCTACGCCAGCCGGGGCCTGGTGCGCAGCGAGCCGGGCGGCGCCGGGCGGGAGCGCCGCTACAGCCGCGACGACCTCGAGCGGCTCAAGGCCCGGCGCGACGCTCGTGCGGGCCACGGTCCGGTCGCCGCGGGGGCGCTGCGCTGGGGCGAGCCGGTGCTCGAGTCGGCGCTCACCGCCATCGAGGCCGCGGGCCCGCGCTACCGCGGCCGGCCGGCGGTCGAGCTGGCGGAGGCGACCTCGTTCGAGGCGGTCGCCGAGCTGTTGTGGTCGGGCGTGTCGCCGGAGCAGGCGCCGCGGTGGTCGGTCGCCGGCCTCGGTGTGCGGCTCGCCTCGCTCACCGCGCTGTTGCCCGAGGGGGCCTTGCCGCTCGTCACGCTCGCGCTCGCGGTGCCGGCGCTCGCCGCGGCCGACCCGGACCGCTTCAACCCCGCGCCGGGGCCCGAGCTCGTCCGCGCCCGCGCGCTCATCCTGCGCATGGCGGCGCTCGCCGGCGCGGGCCTCGACGTCGAGCAGGTGAGGCCCGCGCTCGCCGAGGCCGACGTCGCCGGCGCCCTGCTCGTCTCGCTCGGCGCTCCGGCGACCGCCCGCGCCCGCCAGGTCATGGGCCGCGCGCTGGTCCTCTCGGCCGACCACGAGCTCAACGCCTCCGCCTTCGCCGTGCGCGTCGCCGCCTCCGCCGGCGCCGACCTGTACGCCTGCGTGTGCGCCGGCCTGGCCACCCTGTCCGGTCCGCGCCACGGCGGCATGGCCGACCGCGTCGAGGCGCTCGTCACCGAGGTCGGCAAGCCCGAGCGCGCGCGTGCGGTCGTGCAGGAGCGAGCCCGCCGCGGCGAGGAGATTCCCGGCTTCGGCCACCCCCTCTATCCCGACGGCGACCCCCGCGCGACCGCGCTGCTGGCCGCGGCCGCCGAGCACGCGCCGCGGAGCCCGAAGGTCCGCACGATCCACGCCGTCGTCGCGGCCATGCGCGACGCGGGCCGCGAGCCGCCCAGCTTCGACATCGGCCTCGTCGCCCTCGGCGCGGCCCTCGGCCTGCCCCCGCGCACCACCGTCGCCATCTTCGCGGTCGGCCGCGCCGCCGGCTGGCTGGCCCACGCCTTCGAGCAACGCGCGGCCGGCTTCCTCCTGCGCCCGCGCGCCCGTTACGTCGGGCCGTGATCGCTCGCCCCGAATGCTCGGAGTCCACGCTCAGCCGTCGCGCTGCTCCGAGTCGCCCGACTGCTCCGGCAGCAGATGGATGAGGACGAGCGCGAACCCTCCGATCGTCGCGTTGTGGAACGCGGGCTCGATCCCGTTCCACGTCTTCGATTGCCACATCGCGAACCATTCGCCGCCGATGGTGATAAAGCCGCCGACGAACAGGATCTCGAGCATCAGGAGGCCCACCGTGGCGAGCCGGCGGGGCCGGCCGAACAGGCCGGTCCGCAGCGCGCGCCCCCAGGCCACCGTCGCTGCGATCAAGACCACGGCCGTGAGCAACTCCCAGGCGATGATCCCGACGTAGGCGATATCCTGGATCGTCTCGTCGGTGATGGCGCGCCACATCAGGTCCTCGTCCTGGAACGTGGTGTCCATCGCCAGCACGTGGCGGACGAACGCCTCGTTGGTGTCCGGGTCGGCGATGTTGCCGAGCGCCACGAGTGACATGTAGAGCGCGACGAGCCCGGTGAGCACCGCGCAGACGACCGGGAGCGTCCCGAGGTCGAGCAGCCGTCGTCGCGCGCGGGGGCGAATTGCGGAGGGAGGTGCATGCATGGCGGGCTCCTGGTCGGTATGGCTTCGGCGCCGATCGACGTGTTCCTCTTCTTGGGCGGCAGCCGGCCCTGACGCAATGAAGAGGCCCGCGAGCTCCGAGACGGCCTCTGCAGCTCGACACGGTAAGAGACCTCACGATCCCGCGCCGATGCTCGACTTGCGCGCGTGCAGAGCCGGGCCCTACAACGCGCGCATGCACAGGCGCTGGCTCGCCGCGGTCGCGGGGCTCGGTTCACTCGTCATGCTGCGATGCGGAGGCGAGCCTTCACCTCCGCATCGGCCGGCCTCGCCAGCCGCCGCCAGCTCGCCCGCGCCCCACGAGGAGCCCCCCGATCCCGCCCGCTGTGCCCGATGGACGGGCGGCACGCTCCCCGCACCACAAACGGCGGAGACGCTCGATGGTCCCGCGCCCGTCACCGCCGTCGTCGATCTCGACGCCGGGCACGGGCCGGCGATTCGCCAGGAGCTGCAAGCGCTCGTCGACGCGAGCTTCCCCGATCTCGCCGGCTGCGACCTCCGAGCCGCCGACCTGCGTTCGCTCCGCCTCGTCGTCGATCCGTCCTCCGGGGTGCAGGGGCGAATCGTCGGGCTGCCTGCGCTGGAGAAGCTGCGCGCGTGTCCCTCGCTCCCCGACCTCGTCGCCCTGGCCGGCGCGAAGGGCTGGGTCCTCGAGGACGAGCGGCCGGGCACGCTGCGAGTCCGACGCCGGCACACGACGCGGTTGCCCGACGAGGCGTTCGAGTTCGCCGCTCCCGCGCAGCGCTGGCTGCACCTGCGAGCCACCGCGGGCCCGCCCACGCGCCGCGTGACCGTGACCGTGGAGGACAGCGACGAACACGGGATGCTGCTCCGCATCGATGCACCCGTCGACGTGATCGCTACCGCCGGTGCGTGGTGTGACCGCGCGCTCCAGCGCCAGGAGTCGCTCGCGACCCGCCATCTCGGCGGCTGTCTCGCGCCCGCGCCGACGACTCTGCAGATCCTGCCGGCCTCGCAGGAATCGTCGGACTTCGTGGCCCTGCAGGCCGCCATGCGGAGCGAGCTGTTCGAGACCTTCGCGGTCCACGGGACCAGCATGCTCCCCACCCTGCGCGACGGCGACGTCGTGTTCGTGGACAAGCTCGAGCGCGGCAAGGTCCCGGCGCGGGGCGACATCGTGCTCTTCGACGGCGGTGAGGGCGCCAAGCTGGTCAAGCGGGTGATCGCCTTGCCCGGTGAGGCGCTCGAGCTGTCCGCGGAGGGGCTGCGCATCGATGGTCGCGCGCTGCCCTGGTCCCCGACCACGGACACCGAATCCGCGTCATCCTGCGCGGTGCGACTGCTCGCGCAGCACCTCGACGCCGCCCGCTTCGAATTCATCGCCGACACGAAGACGGACACCGTGACCGCGCGCGTCCCCGAAGGTCACGTCTTCGTGTTGGGCGACAACCGCCCCGCCTCGCACGACAGCCGGGCGTTCGGCCCCGTCGACGTGCGAGCGATCGACGGCGTCGCCCGCTTCATCGCCTGGAGCGTGGCCGGTGAGCGCCTCGACTGGGAGCGGGCCACCACGGCGCTGCGCCCGGCGCCTGCTCCGTGACGACGGACTCTTGCGACGCGATGGCCTGCCCCGACGACGGGCAGGCCATTCGCCAGCGCACGAGTCTCGGCGGCGTCCTCACCGCCCGACCCGCCGATCGAGCCACGCGACGATGGCACCGCCGATCGCGTCGGGCGCATCCTCGGGCGCGTGGTGACCGGCGGCGCCGAGCGGCACGACCTCGAGGTTCTGCATCGTGCGCTGCGCCCACGCGACGACCGCCGGCGAGTTGCTGAGGCCGCCGCCGTCGAAGGTCAGCAGCAGCTTGGGGATCTCCGGTGAGCTCGCCAGCCACCGGCCGTTCTCGTCGACCACGGCGGCGACGTCGGCCGGCTCACCGTCGATGGGGAGCTCGCGCGGCCACTGCAGCATCGGGCGCCGCGACGCGGGATCGGGGAAGGGCGCGTGGTACTCGGCGCGATCGGCCTCGGCGAGGCCGCGCTTGACCCCGTTGCCCAGCGAGCGCGCGAGAAACTGGTTCTGCTCGAGCACCATCACCTCGCCGACGCCAGGCGTGCGGAGCGCGCGGAACAGCTCGGCGCCCTGCGGCGGATAGTCGCTCCATCGCATCGGCTGGAGGAAGGTCTCGAACACGACGACGCCGCGCACGCGGTCGCCGTGCCGGCGCGCCCAGTCGAGGGCCAGCACGCCGCCCCAGTCGAACCCGACCAGCACCACGTCGCGGAGCGCGAGCGCGTCGAACCAGGCGTCGAGGTAGCGCGCGTGGTCCTGGAACCGGTAGGGGCTGTCCGGCTTGCCCGAGCGCCCCATGCCGATCAGGTCGGGCGCGAGGCAGCGACCGCGCGGCGCGACGAGGGGGAGCACGTCGCGCCACACGTACGAGGACGTGGGGTTGCCGTGGAGGAAGACGATGGGCGAGCCCGAGCCGACCTCCCGGTACGAGAGGAACGAGTCGAGGACGTCGAGGCGACGGACGGTGGCGCGCGCGGGGGTGGCGGTCATGACATGGCTCCGAGAGGGAGGAAGGGGCGAGTGACAGGCGGCCACGACAGCCGCGGAGAAGCACAGCGCTGCTCGGTTCACGTCCCGATCGTGGACCGCGTCCTTGCACACCAGAAGTGATCGTTCGTGAGCTATAAAATCACGATCCGTGAGCGCTTCCTCCGTCGACCTGAACCTGCTCCTGGTGCTCCACACCGTGCTCACCGAGCGCAACGTGGCGCGCGCCGCGGAGCGCCTCCACGTCACGCCCTCGGCGGTGAGCAACGCGCTGGCCCGCCTGCGTTCGGCGCTCGGTGACCCGCTGGTGACCCGCAAGGCTCGCGGCGTCGTGCCCACGCCGCGCGCCCTCGAGCTCGCCCCGGGCCTCGCCCGCGTCGTACGGGAGCTCGAGCTCATGCTGTCGGTCGCGCCGTTCGAGCCGGCGAGCTGCACGCGCACGTTCACGCTCGCCGTCGCCGACCTCGGCCAGGTGGTCTGGTCGCCGCTCCTCGCCGCCGCGATGCGCCGCGAGATGCCCCTCGCCCACCTGCGGGTGGTGGGCATCGACACGCTGGTCTCGCTCGGCGATCTCTCGGCGTCGGAGATCGATCTGCACCTGGGCATCCCCGCGAAGGGGCCGGGGATCTACGCCGAGCCGCTGCTCGAAGAGCGGAGCGTGCTCGCGGCCCGACGCGACCATTCGGTCTTCGAGCGCCGCGTGACTCGCCGCGCGCTGGGCGAGCTGCGCCACGTGCGGGTCGAGATGGTGCCGGGCAAGAATTTCCGCGACCCGTTCGCCGCGACCTACGCGCGGGCAGGCGTGCCGCGCGAGGTCGTGATGACCGTGCCCTCGTACACCACCGCCGCCGAGATCGTGGCGGCGAGCGAACTGGTGACCATGCTGCCGCTCTCCTTCCTCCGCGCCAGGGGCGAGGGGCTCGGTCTGCGCGAGGTCAACGCGCCGTTGCCCGCGCACACCGCCCGAATCGCTATGTGCTGGCACGAACGCACGCACGCGGACCCGGCGGCGCGGGCGTTTCGCGCGCTCGTGCGCGACGTGGTCAAGGGGCGCCAGCGGACGTGAGCCCGTCCGTTCGACATTGCCACCTCGCCCCGCGCACCAGCACGATTCACGGTCGCATGCACGATCGATCGTGCCACCGGATGAGCCCCGCGAACACGCCGGGCCGGCGACGAATTGTCGCTACTCCGCGGCCTCGCTGCCGACGAGGGTGACGCCGGTCCAGCTGTACAACTCGGTCGTCGGCGGGCCGAACGGCGCCCTGTCGGGGACGCCGCCCGACAGGGCGAGGATCGTCGATTTGAACCATGCCTCGAACTCGTCCGAGCTGGCGGTGTAGTCCTCGAACCGCAGACTATCGTCGACGCGCGTGATCACCAGCACCCACGGCCCGAACGAGGTGTGCTGAATGTGCCAGGTGTCCAGGAGCACCCCGTAACGCCGATACGCGGCCTCGGCCTCGGCGCGACGGTGCCCCCGGAGGGCTGATACGAATGCCATCAGTTCGCCGACCGGTCGGCGCAACGGGAATGCACGCACCGCGTAGGACATGCTCGCGAACGTAGCACCGCCGCCAATGGCCGCGAGCGCGGCGCCCGCCCCTTGCGATCCACGTCGCAATGCTCCTGCTCGGGCGACCGCCGACGCGCCCCGGATGTGCGCCGCGTCGCCCGGACCTCTCGCCCGCGCCCGTGTTTCGCCGTCCGCGCGTCGCCTGCGCCGAGCTCGCGCCGGGGCCGCCATGGCTCTCCGTGCGCGAAAGGATGCTCCGTCGCTCAGGGGGCGGTCGATGCGAGCGGGCGGAGCGAGTCGAGGAAGCGCGTCCCGTCGCGGCGGGTCTCCGCGTCGTTCGGGCCGATGGCGATGAGGTGGATCATGCGCCCGCCGAGGATCACGCAGCGATCCTCCTCCCACCCGCCGTTCGGCAGCGTCGGCCCCGGCGGGGCGATGCCGGTGACCGCGATGGCTTCCTGGCCGGCGATCACGAGCTTGCGCGGCGCCTCGGCGACGAACTTCGAGCCCTCACCGAACGCCACGAGGCAGTCGACGCTCAGCAGCGACTCGACGGGGATGCCGTCCGTCGGGAGCAGCGCGTACGAGGAGACCTGCAGCATCCCGCGCGACTTGCGGTCGAAGACGACGCGCTCGACCTCGGTCACGGTCGGCAAGGTGAGCTGCTGCTCGACGGTGACGGTGGGCGCGCCGGGGAACTCGACGGCGATGCCGGCCGCGCGCGACTCGAAGGGCTGCCACGCCGGGGCCGGCTCCTCGCAGGCCAGCGACGCGAGGAGGGGCACGAGCGCGAGTGAAGCGTGCAAAAAACGGGCAGGCATCGGCGTGGATGATACGTCACCGCCGGGCGCCGCGCCGGCCGACCGACACCTCCGGGCGGGCCCGAAGCGGCCCTCGGACGCGGCGCCCGAGCTGCAGCGAATGGCGGCGCCCGGCGCCTGCCGTCATTCCTCACGTCGCCTCGCAACAATGAGACCGTGACTCACGCGAATCACTGGCGGCCGCGTACCATCGTCCTGCGAGTCTGCTGAATCGCTCCAGTCGACCGCCCTCGCGCGCGCTCGCGCGACCCAGGTCGCCGCGGGCCGGAGCGCAGGAACGGTCAAACATGGCGGCGGCCTTGTACCTACAGTCCGGGATCCGGCCGGGCGGCGACCGCCCGCGACCGGACAAACCGCAAGACCGCGGGCGAACGCCCGCAGCGAGAGGAGACTAGCATGAGACTCGTCGATCGAAGCGACGTCGCCCCCGCCGAGGAGCGGGCGACGGGCGTCGGCCCCCACGGCATCGACGTCGCCTACCAGCGCTTCGGCGATCCGGCCGCGCCGCCGGTGCTGTTGATCATGGGGCTCGCGATGCAAATGGTGCACTGGCCCGATTCGCTGTGCCACGAGCTCGCCGGCCGCGGCCTGCACGTCATCCGCTTCGACAACCGCGACGCGGGCCGCTCCACCCACCTCACCGGCGCGCCCGCCCCCGATCTGCCGGCGGCGCTCGCGGGCGACCTGTCGTCCGCGAGCTACACGCTCAGCGACATGGCCGCGGATGCGGTCGGCCTGCTCGACGCGCTCGGCATCGCCAGCGCGCACCTCGTCGGTGCGTCGATGGGCGGGGAGATCGCCCAGACCGTCGCCATCGAACACCCCGGACGGGTCCGCTCGCTGACGTCGATCATGGCGACGACCGGTCAGGCGGGCGTCGGCCAGCCCGACCCCGCGGCGCTGCGCGTCCTGTTCGCCGGAGCGCCGGCGACGACGCGCGACGAGGTCGTCGCGCAGACGCTCCGGGTCGCGCGCGCCGTGGGCTCGACCGGCTTCACCGTCGACGAGGCCGACATCGCCGCGCGCGCGGCTCTGGCCTTCGACCGCGGCCACGACCCGCCGGGGATCGCCCGCCAGGCGGTCGCGCAGGTCGCCTCCGGCGATCGCACCGCTCGCCTCGCCGCGGTCGACGTGCCGACCCTCGTCATTCACGGCCTCGCCGATCGCATGCGCGACCCCAGCGGCGGCCGGGCGACCGCGGCGGCCCTCGCGGGGGCCGAGCTGTGGCTCGTCGAGGGGCTCGGTCACGACCTGCCGCCCGGGCTGTGGCCGGAGCTGGTGCGCCGGATCTCCGCGCACGTCGAGCGCGCCGAGGCCGATGGACGGCGAGCCCCCGGATCGCGGTAGGCGGCGCGCGGGCCGGCGCCTATCATCTCCGACGAGAGGAGCTGCGATGTCCGACCGGCTCTCGGCGCGCGAGGAAAAGGCGGTCGCCTACGCCCAGGCGCACCTGGCGGCGATCGCCTTCATCGAGCGCCGCCTCTTCGAGCCGCTGGATCTCGCGCGCGTCGCCCGTGCTGCCGGCTACTCCGCCTCGGAGTTCTCGCGTCGATTCACGCAGATGCAGGGCGAGAGCGTGATGGCCTACGTGCGCGGGCGACGGCTCGAGACGGCGGCCGCGCGGATCCTCGCGGACCCGGAGGCGCGGCTGATCGATCTGGCGATCGAGTGCGGCTTCACCTCGCAGGCCGCGTTCACCCGCGCCTTCACGCGCGCCTTCGGCGAGGCGCCGGGCCGGTTGCGCCGCGGGGCCGACGAATCACCGCCGCAACGGCGACGGCGCGCGGGGCCCGGTGCGAGCGCGCCGGCGCTGGACGAGCGGATCGAGCAATTGCCGGAGCTGGTGCTCGCCGGCATGGCCCGACGATTCGCGCCGGCGAACTACGGCGAGCTCGGCGGGCTGTGGGAGCGGCTGGTCGCGCTGCGGCAGGCGGCAGGCGGCAGCCGCCGCGACGAGAGCTTCGCGGTCTTCTTCGACCGCGAGCCCGGCGGGGCCTTCGAGTACTTCGCCGCCTGGCGGGCCTGGTCGGAGGACGTGCCGGCGCCGCTCGAGCGCGTCGTGCTGCCCGCGGGGCGCTACCTGGTGGTCCGTCACCGCCTGCGGGAGGGACCCCTGCTGCCGCAGCTGACGGCGGGGCAGGAGGCGATGGACCCGGTCCGCCGCCGCGTCGGAGCCGCGTGGGAATTCGAGCGCTACCCGGCGAACTTCGGCGTGGTGTGCAGGTGGGTCGATCGTTGCCTGCCGCTCGACGAGGCGGTACGCCGCGTGCCGGCGCGGCTCACTCCCAGCACAGCTGGACGACGATCGGTTCGCGCATCGTGAAGTCGAGCTCGTCGAGTTCGATGACCTCGAACGACTCGTCCGGCCACACGAGGTTCCCGTTGCACGACGCGAAGTAGTGCGAGTCTTCGAGGCGGATCTTGGTGTATCCGGGGTGGCCGGCCCACATCAGCGCGTTGGACAGCGGCGCGCCGCGGCCCTGGTCCTCGCAGATGTTCTCGCGGCAGCGGGTGCGACGGAACACGACCCCGTCGCTCCCGGCGTAGTCCGAGAAGCAGCCGTTCCCCATCCGGATCGCGTCGACGTCCTCGACGACGCCGAGCGCCAGGTCGCCGTCGAAGATCACCCCCACGCCCGACGGCGAGTTGTTGCCGTCGATCATGCCGCGGCGGACCTCGACATCGACCGACTGGTAGATGTTGACGTTGTCCTCGGGCCACGAGCTCGCCTGCGGGTTGACCACCGAGAAGTCCTCGAGCACCCCGCCGTTCGACTTGTCGAACTGCACGAGCTGCCCGCGCGGGAACGGCCCGCGGAAGTCGTGGCCCTCGAGGAAGCTCAAGTCGGCGTCCGGGCACTCGACGAGATAGATGCCGCTCGAGCCGCGGACGAGGCGGGCGTTGCGGACGACCGGGCGAGCCGACCCGTAGCACTCGATGTTGTTGAGGCCGTCCGAGGGGTTCTGCCCCGCCGCCGGGGCGCCGGTGTGTTCGATCGCTACGTCCTCGATGTGCACGTCGTCGGAGCCGCCGCCGATCGAGATCCCCGGGCCGCCGGCGTGCTCGATCCACACGTTGCGGATCGTGACACCGTGGTGTCCGTCGATCGTGATCGCCGGGCCGCGCGTCGACACGATGTGCAGGTTCTCGATCACCTGGTCGTCGGCGTCGACGACGACGGGCCCGCTCTCGGCGAGCAGGCAGGCAGGCAGGTCGCCCGTGCTCGACCCGGTCGTCCCGGTGGCGGCGTCGGTGGTGACGTCGGTCGTCGCGGCGGCGGTGGCCTCCGTCGTCGCGGCGGTGGTCGCGGCGGTCGTGGGCTCGGAGGTCGCCTCGGTGGGGCTCGTGGTGGTGCCGGCCGTGGTGCCGGGGCCGGTGGTCCCGGAGGTCGGTGCTTCGGCGGTCGTGACCCCGCTGGTCTCGCTGCCGCTGCCCGTCTCGTCGCCCGGGGTCGAACCGCCACACGCAGCCGCGGCGACGCCGAGGAGCGCGATGGCGATCGGCGCGGCCCGCCGGGCTCGCCTCGCGTCGCTGTCAGGCCGGTGAGAAAGCATCGGGCGATGCTCGTGGAGTCGCGCTTCGATTGCACCCGGCGAAGCCGCGCCGCGCCGGCGCAAGGCCGCGCAGCGACGGTCGGGGTCTATGCGTCGCGGCGGGCCAGGTGCTCGAGCTGGCTGACCGGCACGAAGCGGCCCGCACGATAATCGTGGTACATGCGGACGATCGTCGACTCCGAGCCGGCGACGAAGGGACCGTGATGGATCGTCGGCTCGTTCTGGCGCTGGCCGGCGTAGAGCAGCACGCGCGCGCCGACCGGTCCGGCGGTGATGTCGACGCGCGTGGGGCCGTCGTCCTCGCGGCGATCGAGCCAGCCGATCTCGCCGACCGTCAGCCAGGCGCCCGTGCCGCCCACGCGCACCTCGCCGGCCAGCGGATAGAGGAAGCCGTTGTACGCGCGTGGCAGCGCCTGCTCGAACGTCACGCCGGCTTCGAGGCGGACGTCGACCAGGGTGACGGGGACGTGGTTGCGTGTCGGCGCCGTGAGTCCGTGGGTCGACCCGCTGTAGAGGCGCGCCTGCACGCCGGACGCGCGGTGGACCGGCAGGTCGGCCACCCGCAGGACGTCGAGGCGCGGCGGCGCGTGGCGGTCGCGCTCGGGCAGCGTGAGCCAGAGCTGCAGCGCCCGGGTGGGCGTCCCGGTGGCGAACATGTACTCGCCGTGCACGACGCCGCGGCCGGCGGTCATCCACACCAGATCGCCGGCGGCGAGCGAGCCCTCGTCGCGGTCGAACAGCCCGCCCTCGAGCGTCAGCGTCACGGTCTCGAGCCCCGCGTGCGGGTGGGCCTCGCCGACCTTTCGTCCGGCGGCGAAGTCGATGCGGTCGTCCATCAGGAGGACGAAGGGGTCGGTGGCGACGAGATCGCCGGGGCCCACGACCTCGACGGCGGTGTGGCCGGGCCCGAGGAACCCCGTCCGGGGCGCGGGCAATCGCTTGCGCTGGTCGATTCTCCGGCCCGGGGCGCGGCCCGTGTCGGTCGTTCGTCTCGCGGTTTCCATGTCGATGCTCCCCATGCCCCCAGCTTGCAGCCCGGGGCCGGCCGATCAAAGATCGATCGAATGGAAGGAATTGCTCACGGATGATCCAGATCGCCGAACCGCTGGAAACGGCCGAGCTCCTGGCGTTCACGCGGACGGTCGAGGCGGGCACGGTCTCGCGGGCGGCCGCGGAGCTCGGCGTCCCGCGAGCCACCGTCGGGCGCCGCCTCGCGCGGCTCGAGGAGCGCCTCGGCGTGCGGCTGCTCCGGCGCACGACGCGGAGCCTCGCGCTGACCCCCGCGGGCGAGCAGTTCTACCGGCAAGCGCGCCTCGTGCTGGAGGCGCTGGTGAACGCGCAGGAGAGCGTCCGCAGCAGCGGGTCGGTCATGCGCGGCAGCCTGCGCGTGACCGTGCCGCCGGGCGTCGCGTCGGCGCTGTCGCAGCTGGTGCTCGCCTTCCTCCGCGGGCACCCCGAGGTGCGCGTCCAGATCGACTTCTCGACCCGGCTCGTGGACCTGCGCCGCGAGGGTTACGACGTGGCCTTGCGCGCGTCGGGCCAGCTCGAGCCGGGGCTCATCGCCCGGATCGTCGCGCGCCAGAAGATGTTCGCCGTCGCGTCCCCCGCGTACCTGGCGAAGCACGGCCACCCGCGCACGGTGCAGGACCTCCGGCGTCATCGCTGCCTGACCGGCTTCGCCCGCGGCGAGCTGCCGCAGGCGAGCTGGAAGGCCCGGCGCGGCGAGGTGCACGTCGAGCCGGCGTTCTCGACCAACGACCTCGGGCTCCTGCGCGACGCCGCAGCGGACGGGGCCGGCATCGCCATGCTGCCCGACGTCCTCGTGGCGGCGCTGCTCGGGCAGGGCGCGCTCGTCCGCGTGCTGCCGCAGGTCCTCGAGACCGAGAACCGCCTGGCGGTGGTGCATCCGGAGCGCGAGTTCTTGCCGGCGCACGTGCGCGCGTTCATCGACGCCCTCGTCGCCTGGGCGCCGACTCTGCAGAAGACGGTGGACCTCGGCGCCGCGGCTCGCCGCCCGCGCCAGAGCTCCCGGCGCGCCCGCTGAAGCTGTTGTCGAGGGCGAGGACAGGAGAGCCCCCGCGACGCGACCGCCTCAGAACCCGCAACAGAGCAGCGCCGCCGTGTCGATCTGCTCGAGGTCGGCGCAGATCTCCTCGGGCTCGCACGAATTGATCAGCATCCCGTCGACGAAGCACTCGCAGGACTCGAGATCGCAGCTCATCTCGAACTTCGGCTGGCCGGGGCACTCACGCGAGAACGAGCACTGCGTGCCCTCCGGGTCGCCACCTTCGACGATGTCGCACCCCTCGCCGGCGCCGCACAGATCGTGCTGCGTCGCCGCCTCGTCGAAGCAGGGCCCGAGGTCGCCGCCGCCCGTCGCCTGGAGCTCCTCGCAGGTCATCCCGGCGACGCACGCCAGCGACGCCGTCGACGCCGCCAGGCACTCGCCTTCGAGCGTCGCCTGCTCCGCGCTGCAGTCCACCACGCACACGGCCGCGCTCTCGGGGGTCTCGAGCGAGCACTCGACGAACCTCTGGCAGAATTTCTCGCAGTCGCCGTCGATCGGCTGGCCGCCGGTCGTCGTCTCCTCGCCCGACGTCGCGCTGGTCGACCCCGCGGTCGTCGTCGACGTCGACGAGCCGCCCTCGGTCGCCGTCATCAATCCCGCGGTCGTGGTCGGCTCGGGGGTCCCGCCGGTCGACGACTCGCCTTCGCCGGTGTCGGTCGCGCCCGACGTCGAGCTGCTCTGGGTGTCGCCGGCGCTCTCGCCCTTCTCCGTGTCACAGGCCGCGAGCAGCCCGATCGCCACGGTGATCGCAATCGTTCGAATGATCATATTAAATCAAATCCTCTGCGCGCGAGCCTACCACGGCGGCCAGCAGACCTCTGCCTCGTGGCGCCAGGCCGGGCGAATTTTGCTCGCCCGGCCGCACGACTCCGACTTCGGATATGCCGGCCGCGGAACGGCGCGCCGCTCCGCGGGCCCGCGACGATCAGCCTTCTGGTCCAACATCTGGAGCGCACGGATACGCCTCCAGGTCCGCTCCGCGAGCCGCCCCCGCGCCTTGCGGCGCAAAAGTTGTCGCTTCTCGCGCTCGAGCTCGAGCCCTGGGAGCCAGGCCAGGCGGCTTCCGCTGCCTCCTGCTGGCGCTCACGCCTTCAGGCCCTCGGCCGCCAGCGCGGCGAGCACCGCGGGCCGCTCGGCGATCCGAGCGCCGTGGGCCGCGAGGTTCGGCGGCAGCGGGGCGAGCAGCTTCTGGTAGGTGCGGAGCGCGTAGAAGGCGTAGGCGTCGGCCACGGTGAACGCCTCGCCGTGGAAGAACGGCCGCTCGCCGAGGTCGCGCGCCAGCGCCTCGACGCGCGCGGCCAGGCGGCCCGCCGCCCACCGCTTGCTCTCCTCGCTCGGGCTCGGCATCAACGTGAACGGCGCGAAGCCCTTGTGCAGCTCGGTGGCGATGAAGAGCAGGCGCTCGTCGAAGCGGACCCGCTCGAGCCCGCCGCGGCGCGGCGCGAGTCCGGCCTCGGGCCAGGCGTCGGCGATGTACTGCAGCAGGACGGCGGTCTCCGTCAGCACGCTGCCGTCGGCCAGCTGCAGCGCCGGCACGTAGCCCTTCGGGTTGATGCTCGCCAGGTCGTCGCCGGCCTCGGTCTTGCGGGTGCGCAGGTCGACGCGCACCAGCTCGAACGCCGCGCCCGCCTCGCGCAGGGCGACGTGAGGCGCGAGGGAGCAGACGCCGGGGGTGTAGTAGAGCTTCAGCGGCTGGGTCATGGGCCCGGTCTACGCCGCCGCGCCGGCTTGAACAATCCCGGCCGATTGATCAATCTGTTCAGCGCCATGAACAGCCGCCCCGACTTCGCCGCCATCGAGGCGTTCGTCCGCGTCGCCGAGACCGGCAGCTTCCGCGCCGCCGCCCTCGCCCTGGCCGCGCCCGTGTCGACGGTCAGCGTGCAGGTCAGCCGCCTCGAGGCGCGGCTCGGCACCCGCCTGTTCGAGCGTACGACCCGGCGCGTGCGCCTGACCGACGAGGGCGAGCGTTACTTCGAGCAGGTCCGCGCCGGGCTCGACGTCGTCAGCGAGGCCGAGCGCGCGGTCACGGAGCGCCGGGGCGAGGCGCGCGGCCGCCTGCGAATCGCCGCGCCGAGCGGCTTCGGCGAGGGCGTGTTGGGGCGCATGCTCGGGTCGTTCACGCGGGAGCACCCGCACGTCGACGTCGAGATCGAGCTCGCCGCCGGTCAGCTCGACCCGCTGCGCGACGGCTTCGACGTCGTGATCCAGGCCGAGCCGGCCGCGAGCGCCTCGCTGGTGGCGCGCAAGCTCGGCGCGCCCACCAAATACCGCCTGGTGGCGAGCCGCGAGTACCTGGCCGGGCGCGGGACGCCGACCCACCCGCGCGAGCTGGCGAAGCACGTATGCCTGGTGATGGGCACGCGCCGCGAGGCGACCACGTGGCGCTTCGTGCGAGGCGCGAGCCGCCCGGCGATCGTGCACCGCCACGCCACCGCCAACAGCTGGCCGCTGATCCGCGACCTCGCGGCCGCCGGCTGCGGGATCGCCCGGCTGCCCGAGTACCTCGCGGCGCCGGCGATCTCCGAGGGCCGCGTCGTCCCGGTGCTCGACGACTACTGCCCCGCCGTCGAGCAGATGTACGCGGTCTACGCCCACGGCCGCCACGTGCCGGCCCGCCTCAGCAGCTTCGTCGCGGCGCTGCAGCGATTCCTCGCCGTGTGGCCGGGCTGCCTCCCGCCGCCTCCGCCGCGCGCGAGGACCTGACCGCCGACGCACGGTCGCTCGCCTGCTGCCATCGATCGACCGCGGCGCGCGACGCGTGCATCGCTGCATCCGTTGGAGGTCACCGCGGAGGCGGGCCGCGCGATCCTGCGCGATCGATGTGATCACTGTCGGCTGCTCCAAGGCCGCACCCGGCGCCTGGTTGTCGCGTCGCCGGCCGGCGCTAGCCTGCGATTCAGCGCAGTCTACTCGCCGCGCCCCTGCCATGAATGGTATCGCGGGGGTGCGCGGGCTCTACCATGGAAGCGAGGCCGGAAGTGCCGCCGCGAGAACCCATCTTGGTCGATTGCAGGGACATCGAACGCCCGGCCGCTCGCGTACGCCCGCGCCTGATTGCAGCATGGCTGGCGATCGCCGCGGTCCTCTTCGTGGCCTGCGACCCGGGCGAGCGAGACGGCGCCGGGGCGCAACTCGCCGGGCTCGACAATGCTGAATTTCGCGACCGCGTCGTCGCCTTCGTGCGCGAGGTGGCCGCGCGCGAGCCGGACGTCGCCTGCCCCGTGTCCATGACCGGGGTCGAGCCGCTCCACGTCGCGGTCGCGATGTACGTCGGCGGCGCGGTCGTCGGGCGCGGGTTCGCGGCCGAACACGAGCTGTGCCCGGCCCTGAAGGCCGCCACCGAGCGAGCCCTGGCGGCGTCCGGCCCCGACCGCTCGCGCCTGGCCCAGGCGCGCTTCGTCGTCGAGCTCACCGACTCCGCGTACGCCATGGTCGAGTACGAGGGCGAGGGCGTCGAGCTGGTCAACGGCCTGGTGCCGGCGCGCGTGCTCGACCGGCACATGGTGCGCCGGCGCATCGACGAGGGCGAGGCGTACCTGCTGCGGGTGATGGATCCGTCGCTCGGCGGCGTCCACAAGTACTATCACGCGCCCACCGACAGCTTTGAAGCCCGGCTGCACACGATCTACACCGCCTCGACGCTCTACACCTTGCTCGCGCTCCACGCCCACGATAGCGACGAGAGCCTGCGTCAGCCGATCGAGCGGGCGGCCGGGTTCCTGCTGTCGATGCAGCGCCTCGCCCCGGGCCAGCCCGGCCACGGCGCGTTTCACTACTCGCTGGACCTGCAGCGACACGAGCGCGAGCCGCGGTTCGTCGTCGGCACCACCTCCAAGTCCATCTTCACCTTGATCGCGCTGCACGCCCTCACCGGGGACGACGCGTACCTCGACGCCGCCCGCCTGGCCGCCGACTGGCTATTGATCATGCAGGACGCCGACGGGCGCGTAACACCGGAGCTGCGCCTCGACGCGAACGCCGCCTGGAGCGTGACGGACCGCGAATCGCTGCTGTACACCGGCCAGGTGCTCTCGGCGCTGTCGCGCCTGTACGAGGCGACCGCCGACCCGCGCTACCTCGACGCCGCCGCGCGCACGGCCGGCCGCCTGCTCGCCCGGGTGGAGAGCGAGGGGTGTTACCTCGGTGACGACTATCGCTCGCCCAACCCGATCTCGAGCTCGTGGGTGATCCTGTCGCTCTTCGACTACGCGCGCGCCGGCGACGAACCCGCGATCCGCGAGGCCGTGTTCGCGTGCGCGGACGAGCTGCTCGCCCGGCAGATCGACGATCCCGCCGACGTCTACCGCCACGGCCGCTGGCAGGCCTCGCTGTCGAGCAGCGGCAACGGCTGGTTGGCCGAGGTCCTGTCCGAGCTCTACCGCGATTGCCCGGACAGCGACCACGACGGCTGCGCCAGGTTCCGCCGCGCCGTCGTCCTGCTGTTCCGCCTGCTGATGCAGTACACCTATTCGCCCGAGAACTCCTTCGTGGCCGCGGACCCGGACATGGCCCGGGGCGGTCTGTTCTGGAACCCGCGCGAACGCGACGTGCGCACCGACTCGGTCTGCCACGCCATGAACGCCTACGTGTTCATGCTCGACCATTTGCCCGCCGGCGTCCTCGTCGAGCTGCCCGAGCCGCCGCTGGCCGAGCGCCTCGCGCCCCTGGATCGGTCGGGGCGCCTCGCCGATCTCGAGGACGAGGAAGCCGACGGCGAGGCCGAGGAGGACGATGAACCCGCCGTCGACATCGTCGAGTGAGGCGCCCCGGGCCGGCGGTCGCCGCGGCGGCGTCACCGAGCCGTGCTCGACCGCTGCCCGCGGACGGGCAGGCGGCCCGCGAGCGACGCAATTCGCACCGGAGGTCGCTGGACGGCTCCGGGCACGAATCACATCTTTGGTGGCATCGCCGACCCGATGCTGCTGGTTCGACGGGCTCGCGCCCCGGGCGTGCGTCTCGTCGTGCCCGGGCCTCGGCGCGGCCAGAGCCGCGGGTCGCCGCGGGCGATGTCGATTGCGAGCACGCGGGCGGACACCTCGGCGGGCCTGACCGCGTCCGGTCTGTTCACAGTAGGAGGCGCAAGATGTTGCTGTCACGAGAGTTCAAAGTGTTCCCCCTGACACTCCTGGCCGCGTGGCCGATCGGCTGCGCCGGGGAGGCGCCGGGGGACGAGGCGTCCATCCAGGTCGCGGCGGATGAAGAGGCCGACAGGGCCGAGCGCGGCGGCGCATCGCCGGCGCTCGTCCGCGCCGATTCGTGTGAGGACGTCGCCAGCACCGTCAAAGCCAGGCTCATCGAGGCCATGGAGGCGCAGCTGGAGTCCAGCCTGTCCGAGGCCATGGCCGCGGCCACCTACTCCTGCGAGAATTACGGCGAGGAGGAGGAGGAAGAGGAAGAAGAGGAGGAGGAAGAGTCCGACGCGGCCAGCGAGTACTCGGAGACCAATACCCAGGTGGCCGACGTCGACGAGGCCGACTTCGTGAAGAACGACGGCGGCTACCTGTACGTCCTCGCCGACGGTCGCTTCCGGGTGCTGGACGCCTGGCCCGCCGCCCAGGCGCACGCCCTCTCCTCCGTCAAGATCAAGGGTACGCCGCGGCGGATGTACGTCCACGCGGACACGGCGGTCATCTACTCCTCCCTCGACGAGATGGTCGGCGACGGCGGGTACGGCGAGTGTACGTACGGCTACGATTGCGACTTCACCGGCGACGGGCACAAGCTCCAGATCACCGTGCTGGACATCAGCAATCGCGCCAGGCCGCGGCGGATCCGCGAGGTGGTGTTCAACGGCTCGTACCTGAATTCTCGGCGCGTCGGCAAGGACGTCCACACCGCGGTGGTGTTCCCCGAGCTCGAGGTCCCGGGCCTGACCTACTGGCCAGACTCCCTGCCGCAGACGTATTGCGGGCTGCAGGATGACGGCTTCACGCAGACCGAGGTGCAGGCGCTGTTCGAGAAGGTGCGCCTCGCCAACCTCAAGCGCATCGAGGCGGCCCCCCTGTCCAAGCTGTTGCCGTCGGTCACCGACGCCCGCCTGGTCGGGAACAAGGTTCACATCAAGAGGGGCCCGCTGTCGTCATGCAGCGAGGTGTACCTGGCGCAGACCGGCGACACCCGCGGCTTCCTGTCGCTGGTGTCCTTCGCCATCGGCGAGCAGACCCCCGTGGAGGCCAGCACGATCATGAGCCGCCCCGGCGCGGTGTACGGCACCAAGGATTCGCTTTACGTCGCCGTGCGGCACTGGCGGGACCCGGACGACGCGTGGTTCGCGGGGCTCGAGGAGGACGTGACCGACGCCACCACCGTGCACAAGTTCGCGCTCGCTCCCGGCGGGGGCGCGGCGGAGTACGCGGCCAGCGGCGTGGTCAAGGGCCGGGTCCTCAACCAGTTCGCGATGGACGAGCACCACGGCGCGTTCCGGATCGCCACCACCAGCGGGTACCTCCCGGACCCGAACGTCCACAGCACCGTCTCGGTGCTGAGGGAGCAGGGCTCGCGGCTGGTGGAGATCGGCAGGATCGACGACATCGCCCCGACCGAGGACATCCGCTCGGTGCGGTTCCGCGGCGACGTGGGCTTCGTGGTGACGTTCAAGAAGACCGACCCGCTGTTCGTGCTCGACCTCGCCGACCCCGCCGCGCCGGGCATCAAGGGCGAGCTCAAGATCCCGGGCTTCTCGACCTACATGCACCTCATGGACCGCGACCACCTCCTCACCATGGGCTACGACGCCGACGATCAGGGCGACTTCGCGTGGTTCCAGGGCATCCAGCTGCAGGTCATCGACGTGTCCGATCTGGCGAACCCCGAGGTGCTGGACAAGGAGGTGATCGGCACCCGCGGCTCGACCTCGGAGGCCGCCACCGATCACCTGGCGTTCACCTACTTCAAGGCGCGCGACCTGCTCGCGGTGCCCATGACGATCTGCGAGGGCGGCGGCGGCGGTGAGTACGGCGACCTCATGACCTTCAGCGGTCTCCTGGTCTACCGCGTGACCGTGGACGGCGGGTTCACCCTGCTGGGCGGCGTGCCGCACGAGGAGCCCGAGACGCCGCAGGCGTGGAGCGGCAAGTGCAACAATTGGTGGACGGACTCCGCGTCCAAGGTCAAGCGTTCGGTGTTCATGGAGGACTGGGTGTTCTCGATCGCCCCCGATCTCGTCAACGTGGCGAGCCTCGACGACCTCGCGCACCCCGCCGTCTCCATCCCGTTGACGGGCCATTGAAGGCCCCGGACGACGCGTGGCGGTGACGGCCCGCTGGGCCGGCACCGCCACGACGGCGCTCCGCGAATTCTCGGCGAGCTAGCGAGCGCGGGCGGCCTTCGCAGGGCTGCCGACGAACGCCGCCAGATGCTCGCCGGTCAGCGTCGACCGCTTCGCCACCAGGTCGGCCGGCGTGCCCTCGAACACGATCCGCCCGCCGTCGTGGCCCGCGCCCGGTCCGAGGTCGATGATCCAGTCGGCGTGGGCCATCACCGCCTGGTTGTGCTCGATCACGAGGACCGACTTCCCGGAGTCGACCAGTCGATCGAGCAACCCGAGCAGCTGCTCGAGGTCGGCCAGATGCAGCCCGGTGGTCGGCTCGTCGAGCACGTAGACGCCGCCCTCTGCGCCCATGTGCGTCGCCAGCTTGAGCCGCTGCCGCTCGCCGCCGGACAGCGTGGTGAGCGGCTGGCCGAGCCGCAGGTAGCCGAGCCCCACGTCGGCCATGCGCTGCAGGATCGCGTGCGCGGCCGGCGTGCGCGCCTCGCCCTTGCCGAAGAATTCGACCGCGTCCTTGACCGGCAGGTCGAGCACCTCGGCGATGTTGAGCTTGCCGAGCCGGTACTCCAGCACCGACGCCTGGAACCGCCGGCCCTCGCAGTCCTCGCAGACCGTGGTGACGCCGGCCATCATCGCCAGGTCGGTGTAGATCACCCCGGCGCCGTTGCAGGTCGGACAGGCGCCCTCCGAGTTGGCGCTGAACAGGGCCGGCTTCACGCCGTTGGCCTTGGCGAACGCCTTGCGGATCGGCTCGAGCAGATCGGTGTAGGTCGCCGGGTTGCTCCGCCGCGAGCCGCGGATCGGCGCCTGGTCGACCGACACCACCCCGTCGCGGCCGCTCACCGAGCCGTGGATCAGCGAGCTCTTGCCCGACCCGGCCACGCCGGTCACCACCACGAGCACGCCGAGCGGGATGTCGACGTCGACCTTCTTCAGGTTGTGCGTGCTGGCGCCGCGGATCTTCAGCACGCCCGAGGGCTTGCGCACCTTCGGCTTCAGCGAGGTCCTGTCGCTGAGGTGCCGCCCGGTGAGCGTGCCGCTGGCCCGCAGCCCGTCGACGGTGCCCGTGAAGACGATCTCGCCGCCGGCCGTGCCGGCGCCGGGGCCGAGGTCGACCACGTGGTCGGCGATGGCGATCGTCTCCGGCTTGTGCTCGACCACGAGGACGGTGTTGCCCTTGTCGCGCAGCCGCAGCAGCAGGTCGTTCATCCGCTGGATGTCGTGGGGGTGCAGCCCGATCGTCGGCTCGTCGAAGACGTAGGTGACGTCGGTGAGCGACGACCCGAGGTGGCCGATCATCTTGGTGCGCTGCGCCTCGCCGCCCGACAGCGTGCCCGACGGGCGGTCGAGGCTGAGGTAGCCGAGGCCGATCTCGACGAACGAGTCGAGCGTCTCCTGCAGCGTCTTGAGCAGCGGCGCGACCGACGGCTCCTTCAGACCGCGCACCCACTCGGCCAGGTCGCTGATCTGCATGGCACAGACGTCGGCGATGTTCTTGCCCTTGATCTTGCACGACCGGGCGGCCTCGCTGAGGCGGGTGCCGCCGCACTCGGGACACGCGGCGAACGTGATCGCCCGCTCGACGAACGCCCGGATGTGCGGCTGCATCGCGTCGACGTCCTTGGACAGGAACGACTTCTGGATCGCCGGGATCAGCCCCGAATACGTCAGGTTGATCCCGTCGACCTTGATCTTGGTCGGCTCCTTGTGGAGCAGGTCGTGCAGCTCCTTCTTGTTGTACTTGCGGATCGGCTTGTCGGGGTCGAAGAAGCCGCAGCCGCGGAAGATGCGGCCGTACCAGCCGTCCATGCTGTAGCCGGGGATCGTCAGCGCGCCCTCGTTGAGCGACTTCTTGTCGTCGTACAGCTGCGACAGGTCGAAGTCGGAGACCTGGCCCATGCCCTCGCATCGCGGGCACATGCCGCCGGCGATCGAGAACTCGCGCTTCTCGGGCTTCTTGCCCTCGCCCTTGTCGACCGAGATCGACCCGACCCCGCGGACCGACGGGACGTTGAAGGAGAACGCGTTGGACGAGCCGATGTACGGCTTGCCGAGCCGGCTGAACAGCACCCGCAGCATCGCGTTGGCGTCGGTCGCCGTGCCGACGGTCGAGCGGGAGTTGGCGCCCATGCGCTCCTGGTCGACGATGATCGCGGTCGTCAGCCCCTCCAGGACGTCGACCTCGGGCCGGCCCAGCGTCGGCATGAACCCCTGCACGAACGAGCTGTAGGTCTCGTTGATCAGCCGCTGCGACTCCGCCGCGATCGTGCCGAACACCAGCGACGACTTGCCCGACCCCGAGACGCCGGTGAACACGGTCAACCGCCGCTTGGGGATCTCGACGCTGATGTCCTTCAGGTTGTTCTCCCGCGCACCCTGGACGCGGATCAGGTCGTGGTTGTCTGCCGGGTGTTTCATTGGAGTGGCCATGTTCGGCTCCTCTATATATCGAGCGTCGGCGGTCTGTGAAGAGGCCCCACTGCGCCGGGTCATCCGCGGACGCGCGCCGACTCGGCCCCGCGCCACCTGGCGGCATACGGCAGCACGAACAGGTACAGACCGGTCAGCAGCAGCAAGATCAGCGGGAACAACGCCAGCAGGCCCACCCACACGACCGGCTCCCCCTGCCCCATGGCGGCGATGTTGATGATGACGGCCACGGTGAAGGCGATGGACACCCAGCGGTGAGTCTGCCGAATCCACTTGTTCGAGTTCATCACGTCCTCCTCTGGAAAACGAGCCGCGAGCGGCCCGGACACACGCACATGTACGACGAAGTTGTTGCTGGCGAGCGCATCCTGCTCGCCGAGCGTCACGAAGCGCAGCGAGTCGCCGAGGCGCACGAAAACCCTCGGCGCTCGCTGGCACATGAAGGCCCGGGCCGCACGACCCGGGCGTGGTCATTCAACAGGCCACGAGGCTCATGCGATCCGCGGCAGCAGCTCGACGAGCTTCCCGCCCATCATCTTCCAGCCGTAGCGGGCGCCGCCGAATTCCTGCTTCTGCTCCGCCTTGAAGCCCGACTGCACGAGCGACAGGAGGGTCCCCCTGGCGGTGGGCGTGAGCGTGAAGGTCACGACGGTGTCGAGGAAGGGGACGCGCCACGTGTAGCTGATCTTCCGCGGCGCCTCGACCTCGAGGACCTCGCAGTTCACGGTGCCGTCCCAGCCGGGATACGCCTGCGTCTTGAACATGAACGCCGCGCCGGACTCGGGCTTGAAACCGATGACGGGCAGGAGCCACTCGGCGAGCAGCTCGGGGTCGGTGAGCGCCCGCCACACCTTCTCCGGCGAATGCTGCAGATCGAACTCGAACGACAGGGACTCGGTCTGCGACTTTGCGGTCGTCTCGGTGACAGTCATGGGTCCATCCTCTTCAACAGTTGGTCAAGGCGATCGACGTGCTCCGTCCAGAAGGCACGGTAGTGGGCGATCCAATCGATGAGCGGCTTCATTCCACCTGGCTCCACCCGGTAGTAGACACACCGCCCCTCGCGCCGGCCGTTGACCAGGCCGGCGTCCTTCAAGGTGGCGAGGTGCTGCGAGACCGCCGGCTGCGAGATGTCGAAGCGAGCGGTGAGGTCCTTCACCGCCGCCTCGCCTCGCGTGAGCGACTCGAAGATCGCCCGACGACTGGGGTCCGCCAGCGCCTGGAAGATCTTGTCCTCGAGCACGGCCGCGCTCTGCATGTGCAACCTATAAGCCGATGCTTATTGGTTGTCAAGCGCTCCAATCAGGCCGCTGCTGTCCGTACAGCGCCTCGCAGGACCTCTCGCCTCCAGCCACGGCGCGTGCTCTCGGAGCGCAGCCCGCCCCGATGAGCTACCGCACACTCAGCATCGCCGGAGGCATCCGGTGCCCGCGAAGCACTACGAGCTGTCCTCGCTCGGCTCGCCCGCTCGCTACCAGCGGACGGAGCGGAGCCACGAACAGGATTTCAGCGATTCAACGACAACAGGCGCCTCCGTCGAAGACGAAGGCGCCTGCTCCCCAGGAGATCGCAACGGGCAATGACCGGCCTCTGCAACAAACGCCGGCGCGTCGCCCTGCTCTCACTCGATGGGCGGGGGATAACAGATGAAGCAGGCGCCGCACGCCGAGTACTGCGTCTTGCTACCCCAGGCGATCTTGTTGTTGCAGCAATCGTAGCCGAACTGGCCGACGACCGTGGTACGGCTGGCGTCGCTGTAGTAGGTGCAGTTGCTCGCCGCCTCCACCGAGGGGGCGGAGAACAGGGCTCCCAGGGCGAAGAAGGCCAGGAAGAGGGCGGTGAATCCAGCTTTATGCATGTGGTCGCTCCTTTGACGTGTGCATCTACCTTAGCGCAATTCGGTCGACGATGAAGCTGTTCTTTTGGGTTCATCACCCCCCAATCGCCGTCACTCTCTGGGGCTCGCATTCGCAGCGCGGCGACCCCGAACGGAGATCCCCCATGCGCTTGCAGCGAACTGGCATGAACGAGACGTCGGTGATCCCGGCTGTCGCTCGCGGAATGAGCGGCTTGTCACGCAGAGGCTCGCGGTTTGCGCTCGCGCGCGACGAGCGAGCCGGGCTCAGCGGCTCCTCGTATCGTCATACCACGGAGGGGGAACACTTCATTCGGCGTGCCCCTGCGGAATGATCATATTGCCGGCGCGGCCGGTACAGGTTGATTCTCAAGACATGTCTTTTGGAGCATACGAAAAACCCCACCCCTCCCCCGCGCACCGGTCGGGCCATCTTGCCCGTGTGGACCCGCCCGCGTGGGGCTTCGCTCCCCCTGACACGCGTGCCCGGGTCGGTGCGTCGCCGGACGCTCCCCGACCACGCCGGAGCAGCCCCTGCAGGCCGCTTCCGGCAAAATGCCCCGCGGTACGGGTTTTGCTCTCGCGCCCTGCATGCGAATTACATTCGTCCAGGGCGCCCTGGCGCCCGCTCTTCTGGTCCTCGTCTGCGGCGCCGCGCTCGGCTGTCCGGGCAAGGACGGCGAAGACACCGACACCGACGTCACGACCGACGCGACCCTCGGCACGACCACCGGCACCGACGGGGCCAGCGCTCCGTCGACCACGATCGAGCCCACCACCACGGACGCCACCGGCACCACCGAGGACACGCTCGGCACCACCACGATGGAGGTCGATTCGCGCTGCGAGTGCGTCGAGACGTGGTCCTTCGGCTCCGACTCGTACTCCTGCGTGAAGGGCTCGTGCGGGATCCTCAACGGCCGCTGCGAGGGGGGCGACCCCGACACCGGGGACGGCGAATGCGTGTTCACGGGCGTCAGCGAGGAGAAGATCGACTGCGCGCTCGATCGCCTGATCGCCGGCGAGGTCGGGTTCGGCGCCGAGTGGAGCTACACCTCCAACGGTGGCTTCACCTCGAGCGGCGGGTGGGTCACGATCGTCGACTCCGATCGCACTGCCGTGATGCGCCGGTGGTGGTGGCTCGACCTCGGCGGCGAGGAGACCAGCGCCGGCCTGGTCCGGCTCAAGGACGCCGCCTACTTCGAGGGTTGCAAGGCCGAGCCCGACCTCGAGGCCCGCTTCGACTGCCTGATCGGCTGGACCGACGACGAGCCCGACGCCCTGTGCGACGAGGAGGGCACAGCCAGCGACATCTGAGCGATACTCATGCGAGTGAGCTCGCCCGGGGCGGGCTCGAGAATCGCATCGCCCTGTCGGTCACCGACCCGAGGCGCAGGCTGACGAGGTCGGACGGGTAGTTCATCCGCAGGCGCCACGGCGCCCGCGAGCCCTGCTTCGGCAGCATGGCCAGCGAGCGGAGCACGTAGCCCGCGCCGAAGTCGAGCAGCGGGCGCTCGGCCAT
>NZ_JAIRAU010000040.1 GCF_020073745.1 Nannocystis pusilla | reverse complement strand
CTGGCTCGGGGAGCATGTCCGGGGGGACAGGCGATGGGGCGGGCGCGGGCGGCCGCGCAGGCGGCGTTTCGGAGGACATGTCCGAAGGAGCAGGCCAGCGCGGGCCGGCGCTGCGGGCGGTGACGTGGTGGGCGCGGCTGCTCGGCGGGGTGCTGCCGACGCTGGTGCTGTGCGGGCTGTTGTGGCGCTCGCTGGCGCCGCGCTTCGGGGCGCGGGCGGCCGCGCTGGCGATCGGGCTGTACGCGCTGGCGACCCCGGCGGCCGCGTACGCGCACCTGCTGTACGGGCATCAGCTGGCGGCGTGCCTGCTGTGGGCGGGCCTTTGGGCGCTGCTGCGCGCGCGCGAGGCGGGGCGGCCGGGGCTGGCGGCGCTCGGCGGGGCGCTGGCGGGGGCGGCGGTGCTGGTCGAGTACACGGCGGCGTTCGCCGGGCTGGCGGCGGCGGGGCTGGTGATCGGGCTGGTGCGCGCGCGCCAGTGGGCGGCGGCGGCGGCGGCCACGGCCGGGGCGCTGGTGCCGGCGGGCCTGCTCATGGCCTACCACGCGGCGGTGTTCGGCGGGCCGCTCAAGACGGGCTATCACCACAGCGCGACGGCGGCGTTCGCCGAGAAGCACGGCGAGGGGCTGCTCGGGCTCGTCGGCCCGAGCTGGCACGCGATCCAGACGCACGCGCTGTCGCCGGCGTCGGGGCTGTGCGGCTGGGCGCCGCTGTGGCTGGTGGCGGTCTGGGGCCTCGGAAAGATGGCGCGTGGGACAGGTGACAGGGGACAGGTCCTGAGGGCCAGGCTGGAGCTGGCGGCGTTCGCGGCGGTGCTGCTGGCCTGCGTCAGCCTCAATTTCGAGGGCGGGTGGCGCGTCGGGCCGCGCTACGCGGTGGTCGTGCTGCCGGCGCTGGCGCTCGGCTGGGCGGCCGTGGCCGCGCGCGCGCTGGCCGGTCCGCCGCGCTCGTGGGCGGCGACGCTGGGGCTCGGCGCTGCGGCGGCCCTGGCGAGCTGGTCGCTGACGATCAACGGGCTGGCGGCCAACCTGTGGCCGCACTTCGACCTGACGAACGTGAATCAACCTGTCCCCGAGGTCCTGTTGCCATTGTGGCGGGCCGGCTTCGCCCCGTACACGCTGACGGGGCTGCTCGGAGCGCCGGGGATCGGGATCGGCTGGATCGTGGCGGCGGCGCTCGCCGGGGCGGTGATCCTGGCGACGCCGCGGGGGCTCGGCGTTCGCGGGCGCGTGGCCGTGATCGTCGGGATGATCGCCGGGCTCGGGCTGGTCGCGGCGACCCGGACGCTGCCGCAACACCCGCGCTCGGCGGCGAACCTGCGCTACATTCAAAAGGTGTGGGAGCCGCCGCGGTCGGGGGCGCCGGCGGCGAGCGAGCGGATCACGGTGCGCTGAGGCGGTTCGGCGGGGCGATGCACGCGTGAATGCGCGATTTCGGGGGGCGGAGCCCCCTGGGCCGTGCGCAAACATGGAACCTCGTCCGGGCCGACCTCGCTTATTCTGGCGGCGCGATGGGCGATCCGAACGAGCCGGACGATCCCGAGGGAGAGTCCCGCCGCGCGTCGATGCGCCGGGTCGTGCGGCTGGAGGACCGGATCGCGATCGACACCAACGGGCCGACCCTGAAGTTCTTCGTGGGTCGTCGGGCCAAGCGGTCGTCTCGCGGGGCGAAGATCGAGCCGCCGCGGGCGCGCCGGGGCCCGCCGCCGCCGCCGCCGCCGAAGCAGGCGAAGCCCGGGCCGCCGCCGCCTCCGCCGGCCAGGGCCACGGAGGTCGCGCCGCAGCCGGTGGTGGTGCACTGGGCGCAGCGGCGATCGCCGCCGCAGCAGCTCGGGCGCTTCCGCCTGGAAGAGGCGCTCGGGGTGGGCGGACAGGGCGCGGTGTACCGCGCCGTCAATACGCACACCGGCGAATCGGTGGCGCTCAAGTACCTGCTCGACGTCGATCCGGCGGCCGACGAGCGGCTCAAGGCCGAGTTCCGGCGCATGGCGGACATCGCCCACGAGAACCTGCTGACGCTGTACGAGCTCGGCAACGACGGCGACATCACGTTCTTCACGATGGAGCTGCTGAGCGGCTGCGACCTCTACACGGCGACGCGGCGGGACGGGCTGGGGGCGCTGCCGGAGCTGCTGCGACAGCTCGCGCGCGGGGTGCATGCGCTGCACCGGGCGGGGCGGATCCACCGCGACCTCAAGCCCGAGAACGTGTTCGTGACCGACAAGGGCCGCGTGGTCGTGCTCGACTTCGGTCTGGTCGAGACGATCGAGCGCCACGCGCCGGCGGGCGAGCGCAAGATCGAGGGGACGTTCGCGTACATGGCCCCGGAGCAGGCGGCAGGCCAGCTCGCCGAGCCGGCGTCGGACTGGTACGCCGTCGGCGTGATCCTGTTCGAGGTGCTGACGGGCCGGCGCCCGTTCACCGACGAGGCGCTGCCCGAGAAGGGCTACCTCGACGCGCCGCGGGTGTCGGAGTTCGCATCCGACGTCGCGCCGGAGCTCGACGACCTGGTCGCAGGGCTCCTGCGCCGCGTGCCGAGCGAGCGCCCGGGCGCGGCGGAGATCCTGCGCTGGTGCGCGCCGAGCCGCTCGATCTCGTTCGTCGGCATGCCGCCGGCCCAGGCCGGGCTCATCGAGCGCGAGAACCAGCTCCGCGCGCTCTACGACATCTTCGACCGCGTGCGCCGCGGCGGACCGGCGTGCGTCGACGTCGTCGGCGACGCGGGGCTCGGCAAGACGGCGCTGGTGCAGCGATTCACCGATCAGGTCGGCGCCACGGGGGTGGTGGTGCTGGCGGGGGCGTGCTCGCAGCGCGAGTCGGTGCCGTTCCGCGCGTTCGACGGGCTGCTCGACGCGCTCGCCAGGCACCTGCTGACGCTGCCGGCGAACGAGCGCGCGGCCATCGGCGTCAACCTCGGGCCGAAGGTCGACGCGCTGGTCCGCCTGTTCCCGGTGTTCGCGGCGCTGAAGTGGGAGGTCCGCCAGCCGGCGGAGGCCGACCCGGACCCGCGAGAGACGCGGCGTCAGGCGTTCCAGGGCCTCAAGCAATTGCTGCATCTGATGGCAGAGCGGCAGACTGTGGTCATCGCGCTCGACAATGTACAATGGGGCGATGTCGACAGCGCGCACCTGTTCAATCACTTGCTGGCGTCGCCCGGCGTCCCGCCGGTGCTGTTCATCGCCGCGTATCGCCGCAGCCCGTCGCCGATGCTGCGAGAGATCGGGCTGCAGCGCACGCTGAGCACGCCGGCGTACGCGGCGATCACGATCGAGCTGGCGCCGCTGTCGTTCGAGAGCAGCCTGCTGCTCGCGCGCGGACGGACGGAGGTGGCCCGCCGGATCGCCCGCGAGGCCGGCGGCAACCCGGCGCTGCTGCGGGCGCTGGCGGAGGAGATCGAGCGCCAGGACAGCGCGCCGGCGCTGCAATTGTTCGCGGAGGGCGATCTGCTGCGGGGGCTGGTGCGCGCCCGACTCAAGCGCGTGAGCCCGGAGGCGCGCGAGCTGTTCGCCCGCCTGGTGGTGGCGCGGCAGACGCTGCCGATGTCGCTGCTGGTGCACGCGGGCTCGTGGTCGGGCGACCTGCAGGCGCTCGCGGCCCAGCTGCGGCGCGAGGGCCTGGTGCAGCTCGACGGCGAGGGCGACGACCAGGGCCTGGCGCCGGCGAGCGAGCAATTTCAACAGGCGGGGCTGCAGTGCTTCGACGACGAGCTGATCCGTCGCAGCCACGGCGACCTGGCGGCGGCGCTGGTGCTCACCAACAGCGGCGGGCCGGAGCAGATCGCCCGCCACCTGCGGGCCGCGGGGCGCGACGAGGACGCGGCCGAGCACGCGTCGTCGGCGGCGTTCGTGGCCAGCCGCGCGTTCGCGTTCGACCGCGCGGCCGAGCTCTATCAGCTCGCGCTCGAGTGCCGCCCGCGGCAGTGGATCCTGGCCAAGAACTGCGCGGAGGCGCTGGTCCAGGCGGGCCGCGGGGCCGAGGCGGCGCCGCTGTTCCTGGTGGCCGCCGCGAACGCGTCGGCCGGGGCCGAGAGCCGACTGCAGCGGGCCGCGGCCGAGCAGTTCTTCAACCACGGGGCGCTGGCCCGCGGCAGCGAGATCTTGCGCCCGCTGCTGGCGGAGGCGGGGGTGACGGCGCCGACGAGCCCGCAGGAGCTGCGGCTGCGATTGACCGACGAGACGGCCGGCCTGGTGCGGCGCGGGTTTCAATTCAGCGAGCGCAGTCAATACGAGCTGTCGCGGCGCGAGCTCAATTGCATCGACTTGACGTGGATCGCGGGCAAGGGGCTGGTCCTCAACGATCCGCTGCAGGCCGGCTTCTTCCTGGTCCAGTGCGCGCGCATGGCCCTCGACGCCGGCGAGCCGACGCGGATCGCCCGCAGCTTGGCGCTGTGCGGGCTGTCGCAGGCGAGCCGCAATCATGCGATCGGCGCGAAGATGCTGGAGGAGGCGCTGCGCGTCGGCGGGCGCGTGCACGATCATTACGCGATCGGGCTGGCGACCGTGTGCCGCGGGATCCTGGCGCGCAGCCAGGGGCAGTGGCGGGCGGCGCTCGCCGACATCGATCGCGGGATCCAGCACCTCCGCGACCACCACGTCGGCGGGGTGTGGGAGTCGGGCCTCGGCCAGGCCAGCGCGATGGCCTCGCTCGAGGCGCTCGGCGAGCTGCGGGTGATGAGCGCGCGCGCCGAATCGCAGTACCAGCGCTCGCAGGCGACCGGCGACATGCTCAGCGGGATCATGGCGGCGCTCTACTCGGCGCTGACGCTGCTGGCCGCGGGCCGGCCGAAGGACGCGCGCAAGCGCGTGCTCGACACCGAGAAGCAGTGGCCGCGCGAGGGCTTCCACGTGCAGCACCTGCACGCGCTCAAGATCGGGATCTATTGCGATCTGTACGAGCGCCGCCCGCGTGACGCGTGGCAGCGGATCCGCACCGCCTGGGCGCTGCTGGAACAGACCGACTTCTTGCGGATCGCGGCCCGGCGCGCCGAGGCGCTGCTGCTGCGGGCCAAGGCGGGGCTCGCGGTGCTGCGCGCCGCGACGCCCGACGCGGCGGCCCTCATCGAGGTGGTCGAGCAGGACATCGCCCAGCTCGAGAGCGAGGGCCACCTGCACCTCCAGGCCGACGCCCACCTGCTCCGCGCCGGGTTGGCAGCCTGTCTCGGCGACGCGAGCGCGGTGGAGCGCCAGCTGCACCTGGCCCACGCCGGCTTCACCGAGCTGCACATGGGGCTCCACCGCGATCTGGTCGAGCGGCTGCTCCACGCTTGCAGCGGTCAGCACGACGCCCGCACGATCGCTCGGCTCGACGCTTATATGCACATGCAGGACATCACGGACATCGACGCGTGGGCGCGGGTGATGAGCCCGGGCGTCGTCGATTGAGGGGCGTGTTCGGCGTCGGGTGAAGCCCGCGGCGGCCGCTGCGCCGCGTCTGCGCGGCGGCGGCGGTCTGCAGGCGGGTCCTGCGATTGTGGCATTCACAGGACCACGTCGGCGCGCGCTGCTTACATTGCGTCGCCGCGGCGATCCTCGATAGGGTGGCGCGACATGGCGAGACGCAGCGTGGGGTGGATGGTGGCGGCGGTGATGACGGCCTGCGGCGGCTCCGGCGGGGAGGGCACGGGGACGGGGCCGAGCGGGACGACGACGACGACGGGCGGGTCGACGGGGACGGCGACGGGCACGGTGACGGAGGCGCCGACGACGGAGGCGCCGACGACGGGCACGACGGTCAGCGGCGGGGCCAGCGAGTCGACGGGGACGGCGACGGGTACGGGCGAGCCGACGACGTCGACGAGCACGACGGGCACGACGACGACGGGAGCGGGCAGCGAGACGACGAGCCAGGCGAGCACCGGCGGGACGACCGGGACCGTCGACTTCTGCGAGGGCGAGGGCGGGATCCTGCTGCCGGGCGACGAGGTGACCTGCACCGGCGACCTCGGCAAGAAGACGTTCTTGTTCGCGATCTGCTCGTGCAGCGGCCTGACGGCCAACAACAGCCTGAAGACCGACTCGTTCGACAGCAACGACCCGAACATGGTGCCGATGGACGGCGGCTCGGTCGGGGTCAACGGCCCGTACAGCGCGGCGTCGATGGTCGACATCGGCGGGTCGCTGTGGGTCGACGGCAAGATCCAGACCTTCAACACCCACGAGGTCGCGCAGCAGCTCAAGTGCACCGACGACCTCACGGCGGGCTCGGCGTCGCACGTGGCCGACGACCTGTTCACCGAGGGCAACCTGTTCGCGCAGAACATGACGCTGACGATCGACGGCGATCTGCACATCCCGCCGAACAAGACCAACAACGGGGCGCAGGTGCTGGGGCAGACGATCAAGGAGCCGGTCGACGTGAAGACGCCGTGCGACTGCGAGGAGCTGATCGACGTGGCGCAGATCGTCGGCGGCTACATGCAGGACAACGACAACGCGGCGCTGCCGATCGCGGCCGACGAGCTGGTCGGGCTGCCGCAGCCGAAGTCGGTCGAGCTTCCTTGCGGCCGTTATTTCTTCACCGCGATCGACAGCAACAGCAGCCTCGACATCACGCTGACCGGCCGCACGGTGATCGCGGTCGCCGGGGACGTGCAGAACGCGGGGGCGTTCCACATCAACCTCGGCCCGCAGGCGGAGCTCGACCTGTTCATCGCCGGGAACGCCAACTTCAACAACGTGGCGAGCATCGGCGATCCGAAGCGCCCGGCGGCGACCCGGATCTACGTCGGCGGGGCGTTCAAGTTCGCCAGCGACTTCACGCTCGGGGCCAACCTGTACCAGCCGAACGCGGTGTTCACGGCCAACAACATGTCGGAGATCTGGGGCTCGCTGTTCGTCGGCGGGCTGCAGCTGGCGAGCCCCCTGGTGGTCCACTACGACCAGGCGATCCTCGAGCTCGACGGCTGCGACGACCCCGGTCAGGGCTGCGGCGACTGCCATGATTGCGCCAACCCGACCCCGGCGTGCACGGAGGACGGGACCTGCGGGCCGTGCGTGGTCGACGACGGCTGCTGCCCGCCGCTCGTGTGCGACGCGGGGATCTGCAAGGCGATCATCCCGCAGTGAACGGCCGACACCCGGAGGAGCGCGGCTCACATCTCCTTCTCGAGCTCGCGCAACCTGGCGAGCGTGGCCGCGAGTCGATCCGGGGGGGCCTCCTCGGCCGGCACCCGCATCGAGACCATGGACTTCGCGCGTGGGTCGAGCTTCCCGGGGGCCATGAACACGACGCTCGCGTAGGCGCCCTTCAGTTCGACGACGCACCCGTCGCGCACCAGCGCGAGGTAGAACTCGGCGCTCTCGCGGGCCTTGCCGGTGAGGGTGGCGGCGACCCGCGTCATGTCGTCCACGAGCTCGCGCGCGTCGAGGTCGTTGCAGCGGATGAACGCGTGGCGACGCATCCGCGCGCTCCTGTCCGCGAGGCCAGCCGCGAGCATCTCGAGCACCAGGGGCCGCGGGAGCCGGTCGTCGAGCAGCGCGATCGCGGTGAAGCGCTGCTGCGCGGTGGGCGAGCGCGCCAGGGCGAGGAAGGCCGCGCGCGCGAGCTCGTGCCGCGACGCCAGCTCGAGCAGCATCTCGGCGCCGCTGTTCCACAGCGTCGCCGCGCTCGCGCCGGCCAGCTCGACGACGATGCGGAGGCGCTCGGCGTCACAGGTGGACTCGCGCAACATCGCCTCGAAGGCGTCGACGCCGCGCGTCAGCGCCTGCTTCTGCGCCGGGTCGGTCAACTGGGCGATGAAGGCGCGGAGGGTGGTGATTCCGTCCGGGGCGTCCATGATGGGCCGAGGATGGCCGAGGTCTTCGGGCCGCACCAGCGGGGGAGACGGGTCGGGCTCGGCCGGACGGTGATGTGGGGATCCCGCGGCGAGGGAGCAGGGGTCGTGCACGTGCCGTGAATCGTTCGCTCGGGCGCGGCGCGAGGCGACGAGGAGGCGATGGTGCGACGACCCCCGGCCAGGGCTGCGGCGACTGCCATGATTGCGCCCATCCGGCCTCGGCGTGCTGCGGTTGCGCCCGGGTCGGCGAGCGCGATAGCCTGAAGCCTCGGAGGTCGTGGACGTGCGGTCGAGGATCGTCGTTCGGCTCGCGCTGCTCGGAATTGCGTGCAACGGAACGACCGGGGGCGGCTCGAGCAGCGACTCGGGGACGTCGACGAGCGGCAGCGGGACGGCTGCGAGCGGAACGACGACGGGCGACGGCGAGACGGCCACGAGTGCGACGACGGCCCCGACGACTGGCGAGGCCCGGTTGGCTGATCTGCGCGAGTGCGGGTTCACGCGGGATTGCTTGCTGAGCGAGGAGTTCTTCAAGACGGAGCCGGGGTGGCCGAGCGAGTGCGCGGCGGAGTTCGTGCGCTCCGGCGAACCGGCGCTCTTCGTCGTCGCGCCGTATGGCGTGCCGTACTGCCACGATTGGATCCGGATCATGGTCCTCCCGGGCGACGGTTCGGTCGTCATGCAGACGGCGACGGCCGACGCCGGGCCGGAATGCCAGGCGCCGCCGACCGAGTACGAGGTCGGCCCGCAGGAGCGCTGCGAGCTCGATCTGCCGCCGGACTTCGATGCGCTGACGGAGTGGTTCCCGGCGGTGAAGAATTGCGTCGAGGGCGAGTGGTACGACTGCGAGTCGCTCGCGGTGTTGCTCGGCGAATGACGGGGCCGAACAGCGGCGATCCTGCGTGCTCGGGGGCGCGCCGGCCCGTCCGGACCGCGGCGGAGGGCCGAACCAAGGGCATGTCTTCAAGGGCATGTCACGGAGACCATGCGATCGAAGGCATGCCCTCGGAGACATGTTCGTGAGGACACGCGGCGGAGACAGGGCGGGCTCGGTGGACTCGCTCGGCGCGACGGCGCCGTCGCGTGTGGTAGCCGGATCTCGAGCTCGGCGGTCCGCAGGTCGCGGCGCAGCCGTTGCCGTCGCCCCGCACCATCGGCCCTGGTCACACACGGCGCGGTCGCAGGCGGCGCAGGGAGACCGCGGCAGACATGCCTGCCGCATCGTCACCGGCCGTGAAATCACGCGCAAGCCCGCGGAGCGGCGTTCTGCGGGCTGTTCTGGGCAGGCGTCGGGAGGCCCGAAAAGGAGGGTTCGCGGTGGGCGGACGGCGCTAGGTCCAAGGCGCGGCCGGCGGGCTTGCGCGGCGGCGAGATTTTGCCAAAGATCCGCGGCGATGACGAAGGCGGACATCATCGAGCGCGTGTGCGAGGAGGTCGGCGGGTTCTCCAAGAAGGAGGCCGCCGACGTGGTCGAGGTGGTGTTCGAGCTGATGAAGAACACGCTCGCCGAGGGCGAGAAGATCAAGATCTCGGGGTTCGGCAACTTCGTCGTCCGCGCCAAGAACCCGCGTCCGGGCCGCAACCCGCAGACGGGCGTGCAGATCACGATCGACGCCCGCAGGGTGCTGACGTTCAAGCCGAGCAACGTGCTGAAGGCTGCGCTCAACGCCTAGCGAGACGTCGATGAGCGGACACGACGAGGAGACGGCGAAGGCCACGCGCCGCAAGTCGGGGGCGGACGGCGCGAGCGACGGCCAGGCCAAGCCGGCGCGGGCACGGACGCGGGCGACGAAGAAGGCCGGCGCGACGGTCGGGCCCGACCTCGGGTCGGACAAGCTGTACTTCAAGATCGGCGAGGTGGCCCAGATCGTCGGCGTGCCGGCCTACGTGCTGCGCTACTGGGAGACCGAGTTCAAGGTGATCCGCCCGCAGAAGTCGCGGACGCAGCAGCGCGTGTACCGGCGCCGCGACGTCGAGACGCTGCTGAAGATCAAGCACCTGCTGTACGCGAAGAAGTTCACGATCGCGGGGGCGCGCCAGCAGCTGCGCCTCGGCGGCGACGCGGTCGAGATGGCCCCGCCCTCGACCAGCTACCTGGCGTCGCAGTCGCTGGCGGCGCTGCGCGAGTCGCTCGACGAGATGATCGCGTGGGTCGAGAACACCGAGAGCACGAGCACGGCCGCCGACCCGGTCGAGTTCATCCGCGCGCGCGGCGGGGCCCGGGCCCTGATCGACGAGGCCGCGGCCGCGGGCGAGGCCCAGCCGCTGCTGCAGCGCACCGGCCGCGAACCGCTGTGACAGGCGCCGCTCCGTCCGCGGTGTCGGGGCGACGTCGTGCAGCGACGAGGTGGAGCGTCGTGAGGCGCTGGTGGATCCGCCGAGAGGCTGGAGGGCCGCGCTTCGGTGCGCGAGGTGAGGGCGCGGGGCGAAGGCCAGGGTGTCGGCGGGGCGTGCCGGGCGAGGCGAGGGTGGCGCAGGTCGGCGGCGGGCGAGGGTCGCGGGGAGCGCGAATTGCCGGCCGCGAGGTCGCAGGAGGGGCGATCCGGCCGGTCGGGGCGCGTCCGTGAGTTTGCCGGGCGTGCATGGGCGGCAGGGGGCTTGCCGGCGCGAGGCAAAGCGCGTATACCGGCGCTCCGTTTCGGGGCGTAGCGCAGCCTGGTAGCGCACTAGACTGGGGGTCTAGGGGTCGGAGGTTCGAATCCTCTCGCCCCGACAAACGCGAAGAGCCGACAGGTTTCCCCTGCCGGCTCTTACTTTTTTTCGCGGCGTCATCGCGGCCTTTTTTCGCGGCGTGGCGGGTGCTACAAGGCGCCGCGTGTCTTCCAGCCGTCCGCTGATCCTGGTCACCAACGACGACGGCATCCTCGCGCCGGGGATCCTGGCGCTCGCCGAGGCGGTGGCGCCGCTGGGCGACGTGGTGGTGTGCGCGCCGGAGACGGAGCGCAGCGGCTCGTCGCACGCGATCACGCTGCACTCGCACCTGCGCGTCGACGAGGTCCGCCCGGGCTGGCACCGCGTCAACGGCACGCCGGTCGACTGCGTGTACCTGGCGTCGCTGCACCTGTGCGAGCGCCGGCCGGCCCTGGTCGTGTCGGGGGTGAACCCCGGCTATAACCTCGGGTCCGACGTCTTTTACTCGGGGACGGTCGGCGGCGCCGCCGAGGGGTTCATCCGCGGGGCCTCGGCGATGGCGGTGTCGGTCCACGCGCGCGAGTCGCCGCGGGTGGCGATCCCGGTGGTGCGCACGCTGGCGCGGCAGCTGCTGGCCCAGCCGTCGCTGAGCCTGCTCAACGTCAACATCCCGTGGATCTCCCACAGCGCGCCGCCGCCGGAGGGCCCGCCGGAGGTGCTGGCGGAGGGGCTCCCGATCGTGATCACGCGGCTCGGCGCGCGCCCCTACGTCGAGCAGGTCGAGCGCCGCCAGGACCCGCGCGGGATGGCCTACTTCTGGATCGGCGGGCCGCCGCGCGACGCCGGCGAACACGAGGGCGAGGACACGTGGGCGGTCAAGCGCGGGTTCGTGTCGGTGACGCCGCTGGTCCTCGACATCACGGCGCCCGATCTGTCACCGTGGCAGGCGATGTTCTCCGGCGCGACGGTCCAGGTCGACCCGCGCGGCGACGACTGAGGATCCAGACGATGCGTGAACCACTCCCCTCCGGGCCGGGACGGCTCGAATTCCGCATGGCCGAGGCCGAACGCGCGGCTGCGCTGCGCGCCGTCGGCGGCCTCATCCGCGCGGTGCCCGACTTCCCGTCGCCGGGGATCCTGTTCCGCGACATCACGCCGGTGCTCCGCGACCCGGCGGCGATGCAGGCGGCGCTGCGCCTCCACCTCGACGCGGTCGCCGACCTCGCAGGGACGATCGACCGCATCGTCGGCGTCGAGTCGCGCGGGTTCCTGTTCGGCATGCCGATCGCCCACGCGCTCGAGGTCGGCTTCGTGCCCGCGCGCAAGCCCGGCAAGCTGCCGGCCGAGACGGTCACGCAGGCCTACGCGCTCGAGTACGGCGAGGGCACGCTGCACATGCACGCCGACGCGATCGAGGCCGGCGACCGCGTGCTCCTCGTCGACGACCTGCTGGCCACCGGCGGCACCGCCGGCGCGGCCGCTCGCCTGGTCCAGCGCCTCGGCGGCGAGGTGGTGGCGAGCCTGTTCCTCATCGAGCTGCCGTTCCTGAAGGGCCGCGAGCGGCTGGCGCCGCTGCGGGTCGAGGCGCTGCTGTCGTTCTGAGCATGTTTGTTCGGGCATGTCCGCTCGGGCATGTGCGTCGGGGCATGTCCGAACGTGCAGGGGCGGTGAGCGCCGGTATGTCCTGAGGCGGTGGCGCCGGGGGGCGGACGCTCGTCCACCGTCTCGGCGTGCCGGCGCTCGCGTGTCACGAGCCGTCGGGCCGTGGTACACGTCAGGACCTCGTGACGGGACTCGACGCAAGAACGACGATCGCTCGCGCGGTGCGGCTGGGATGGGCGGCGTGCGTGGTCTGCGGCCTCGCGTGCGGGCCCGGGCCGGTGGCGCCGCCTGCCGCCGCGAAGCCCGAGCCGGGGCCGGCCGCGCCCGCGGACGAACCTTCCGGCGTGGTCGTCACGGTGACGCCGCACGAGGGGGGCGTGCGCGTGGTGTACGAGCTGCCCGCGGCGACCGATCGCCTGGCGCTCGTGCGCTCGGACGCGCTGCGACGCGACGAGTGGCAGGTCGTGACCGCCGGCGTGCGGCTGGTCGACGACGCGCTGGTCAGCGAGGCCCCGCGCACGAGCTTCGAGGTGGCGATCGCGCCCGACAAGGTCGAGGTCGATCGCAAGTACCCGTCGCTGCACCGCGTCGGCCGCGGGGTGGCGCTCTACGGGCCCGCGCTGCGGGTGGAGGGGGTCGACGCGCGGGTCGTGCTGCGACCGGCAGCGGGCGGCGTGGCGATCCCCGAGCAAGGCGCCGAGCGCGGCTATGCCTGGCTCGGGCCCGCCGACGCGGTGATCCAGGGCCAGGGGTTTCGCATGGTCGCCGCCGAGTCGGTGGGCCCGCGGCTCGTCGAGGTGGTGCGCGGCGAGGCCGAGGTCGCGCTGGGGTACTACGCGCGCAAGCTCGAGCGTCCGGGGCGCGCGCCGGCGATCCTCGTGAGCCTGCAGGACACGATGACGGGCGAGTACCGCGGCGACGCGAGCGAGAGCGACGTGATCTCGCTGCGCTTCTTCGATCCGCGGTGGAACGACCCGGAACCGGGCGACGCGGGGATGCTGGCGAAGTTCGTGCGCCACGAGGCGTTCCACCTGTGGAACGGCGAGACGGCCCCGGGTACGCCGCCGTGGCTGCACGAGGGCGGAGCCGAGTACGCGGCGCTCGTCGCGGCCGTCGACGCCGGCGCGCTGACGCACGAGCAGGGGATCGAGCAGGTCTCGTCGCACCTCGACCGCTGCCGCACGGCGCTGGGGGCCCGCTCGCTCGCGGCGGCGGAGCTGTCCGGGCCGCAGATCTATTGGTGCGGCGTGGCGCTGCAGTGGATCGCCGACACCGAGGCCCGCGGCGCGTCGCAGGGCCAGCGCGACGTGTTCTCGATCTGGCGCGACCTGCTGCGCCGCGGCGAGGCCGGCGGATACTCGCTCGCCGATCTGCGCGCGGTCACCGGCCCCGTCGTCGCGGCGATCCTCGACGACCAGGCTCCCGAGCGCTGGCAACGGCTGGCGGAGGCGCTCGCCCCGCACGGCGCGACGATCGTCGACGCGGTGGACGAGCACGGCTGGCGCACGGCGGCGGTGCAGCACCTGCTGGCGCAGCACTGCAAAGACGGCGAGTACGGCTTCTACGTCGAGGCCGATCACGTCCGCCTCGACACCACCGGCGACTGCGGCCCGATCGGGGGCAACCCCGAGATCGTGCGGGTGGCCGGCGCGAGCATCATGAAGGCGCCGCGCGACGCGTTCGACGGCGTCCGCAAGGCGTGCGCCGCGAAAAATTCGGTCACGCTGGAGACGCGCGGCGGGGCGAAGCTGCGCGTGAAGTGCACCGAGCCGCCGGCGCAGCCGGTGCGCTGGAAGGTCGCGGCCGCGCCGCCGCTGTCACGCGCGCAGCGGTAGTTCGAGGGGCCGGACGCGCGCCTCACGAGGATGTCCGGGCGGGCATGTCCTCGGGGGCATGCGACTGTGGGCATGTCCTGTGGGACATGCTCCATGGGGTCATTCGGCTGCGCGGCCGAGGCGACGGGCGAGGGCCCAGGCGGGGAAGATCTGGCGGTAGAGGTCGTAGTCGAGGACGGCGGTGTTGAAGAACACGCCGCTGGCCCGCTCGCGCGGCCAGCTGCCGTCGGGCTGCTGGCGCGCGCGGATGTAGGCGATCGCGCGCTCGATCGCCGGGCCTTCTTCGGCTGTCTCTGCGGCCATGAGCGTGAGGACAGCCCAGGCGGTCTGGGCGACCAGGCTGGGCTCGTGCGCCGGCAGCTGGACGTCGCGGCCGTCGAGCAGGCCCTCGAAGCTCTCGCCCCAGCCGCCGTCGCGCCGCTGGTGGCGCACGAGCCAGGCGACGGCGCGGCGAATGGCGGGGTGCTGGCGCGGGAGACCGGCGGCGAGGAGGGCGTGGACGGCGAAGAAGGTGCCGTAGGTGAAGTTGATGCCCCAGAAGCCGAGCCAGCCGCCGTCGGGGTGCTGGGCGCGGAGGAGGAAGGCGACGCCGCGCTCGATGGCGCCGTCGACGTCGGCGGCGAGGCCGGGCGGGACGGCGTCGCCGAGGTGCCGGCGAGCCAGCGCGAGGCCGCGGACGCAGCTGGCGGTGCACTCGCTGTAGGAGTACTCGAGCATGCAGTTGCCGTAGATCTCGGCGGGGTTGAAGTGCTTGAGCACGAGGCTGCCGCGGCGCGGCTCGTAGGAGCCGAACCCGCCGTCCTCGTTCTGGCGGCGGAGGACGAAGCGCAGGGCGGCGAGCTGGCGCTCGCGCGCGAGCGGCTCGGCGAGGCGGTGGTCGGCGCAGTGGATCAGGGCCTCGAGCGCCTCGGCGGTGCAGTCGCTGACGGGCCACGGGTGGCGCTCGTCGGCGAAGCCCCAGCCGCCGTCGGCCGGCTCGCGGTAGTGCTCGGCGCCGCCGGGGATGTCGTCGCGGATCTGCGCGGTGACCAGCCAGGCGGCGGCGCGGCGGGCCAGGCCCTCGCCGACGTCGCTGCGCGGGCCCTCGCACACGGCCTGGAGGAGGAAGGAGGTGTCCCAGATGTCGCTGCGGGCGCCGCAGATCCGGGTGCCGTCTTCGTCGTCCTCCCAGAACCAGTACTCGAGGCCGCGGAAGGCCTGGTCGCGCTCGGGGTGGCGCGCGTCGTGGTGGTGCAGGGCGAGGTTGAACAGCAGGCCGTTGACGGGGCTGAGGCAGACGTGGCCGGTGCTGCGCAGCTCGAACAGGACGTGCTCGATGGCGCGGGCGAGCGCCCTCTTGCGCACGAGGCCGGGAGCGACGCGGTCGAGCGCCCGCATGGCGGCGAAGGCGGCGCGCAGTCCGGCACCTGGCGCTTCGTACAGGTCGGTGGCGGCGATGTCGTCGCGGTGGGCGCGGAACGGGGCGCGGTCGTAGCCGCGGTCGTAGAGCTCGTCGCGGATGTCCCGAAGGACAGGTGAGTCGGGGGCCTGGACGCGGGCGCCGTAGAGGTAGCTGAGCCCGAGGTAGATCAGGCGCATGTGACAGTAGAGCCGGCGCGGGTGGACCGGCGTGGCGTCGGGCAGCAGCCACATCTCGGGCAGGATCGGCTGCACGCACTGCCACGGGTACAGGCCGAGCAGGGCCAGCCAGATCCGGCCCCAGGTCGGGTTCTTGGTGACGCCGCCGTGGGCCCGGATCCACCGCAGCGCGCCGGCGGCCAGCGGGTCGTCGGGCGGGTGGCCGAGCAGGCGCAGGGCGACGTAGCAGAGCGTGGTGTGGAACAGCCAGCTGTCGCTGTCGGGGTGCATGCCCCAGCCGCCGTCGTCCCGGACCTGGCGCTCGAGGGCGAGGCGGATCCGCCGCCGCCGCTCGGGGTCGATCGGACGCCCGAGGACGTGACAGGCGATCACGTACTGACACACGAGCATCGGGTTCCAGATCACCTCGCCACCGAGTGCGCCCTTGGCCGACTGGACCGAGGCGAGGTGCCGCATGGCGGCCTCGTAGGCGTGGGCGAGGTCGCTGCGGGGATCCGTGGCGGTGGCAGGGGTCACGCGCCGAGGGTCGCAAAGCGGCGGTCGCGACGCTGTGCGCTGGATCGCAGGGGTGGCGCGCTCAGTCGCACAGCGGGGCGGAGAAGCTGCCCTCGACGTCGATGCCGGCGCCGGCGAACAGCGGCGACTGGACGTGGCACAGGCGACCGGTGACGCCGGTGTCGTCGATGGCGGTGATCTCGAGGGTGGCGTCGAGGAGCTCCGAGGCGACCTCGCACTGGCCGTCAGGGGCGGGCTCGGGGAACTTGACGGCCGAGCCGCGGATCGCCGGGCCGGTGAGGTGATAGAGGCCGGGCGCCTGGTATTCGGCGGGGATGGCGAAGCTGAGGACCCACGTGCCGCACTGCTCGTACTCGGCGGCGGGGTCGCAGGTGTAGGTCCGGTCGGTCAGGTGGACCAGGACCGAGCCGTCGGGCGGGCCATCCCAGCAGCCGGTGCCGCTCTCGTAGTCGCTGCAGTCGGGCAGGTCGGTGGCGATCGGGTAGGCGATCGCGGTGGCGTCGATCGGGGTGGCCGCGCCCTCGCAGGGCGTCGGCTCGATCGAATCGGTGGTCGTGGCCTCGTGGGGGTCACCCGAGCCGGTGGTCGTGGTCTCGTGCGAGTCACCCGAATCGGGCTTGGGAGCGCAGGCGAGGCCGAGGGTGAGGCTGATAAGACAAGAATAAGCGATCAAGCGCATGCTGCTGCGATAGCACGCGGTCGGGGCGTCGGCCACTGAGAGAATCGGGTCCGAAGCCGCGCGGCGCGAGCCCTGGGGCGATGCGCGAGCCGGGACGGACAGCGGGCGCGAATCATTTGTGGTTTGGAGACAGGCCGTATCCGCGATGCCCTTCAAAAATGGCGTCCTTCAGGCAAGGCTGGCGAGGGCCGCCGGCTGATGTCCGAGACATGGGCTCGGAGACATGTCCCTTGGGCTATGTTTTCTTGGACATGTCCTTGAGGGTGAGGAGCGCGAGGCCGGCGCGGGCGTCGGCCACGGCCTCCTGGACGGCGGGGCGGCGGCTGCGGGCGAGCTCGTCGAACAGCGGCTGGCCGGTGGCGGGGGCCATGCGGACGAGGGCGTAGGCGGCGCGGACGCGGGTGACGGCGGGGATGAACCAGCCGCGGGCGATCTTGAGGGCCAGGGGGACGGCGGCCGGCGGGGCGGCGGGGCCGAGGGCGGCGAGGGCCTCGAGGGCGCGACCGCGGTCGTCGGCGCGGGCGAGCGCGAGGACCAGCGGGGGACCGCCGCGCGGGTCGCGGGCGGCGGCGAGGCCGAGCGCGGCGGCGAAGGCGAGGTCGGCGTCGGCGGCGGGATCGGCGACGACGGCGGCGAGGCGGACGCACGCCTCCGGACCCGGCGGGTCGAGCTCGGCGAGGGCCTGGACCAGGGCGAAGCGGACGCGCGGGTGCGGCTCGCCCTCGAGCGCGGCGCACAGGGCCGGCTCGGCGGCCCGGCCGGCCAGCTCGACGAGGCCGCCGGCGGCCTGAAAGCGCAGGTCGGCCGCGGGGGCGCGCAGGGCGGCGGTGATCCGCGCGAGCGCGGCCTCGTAGGTGACTCGGGACAGGTCGCTCGGGACATGTCCCGGAGGACGCAAGGGGTGGGCGGCGGACGCGGGGGCCTCGACCGGGCGCGTCGGGTCGTCGTCTTCGTCGGTCGGCTTGAGGAGGTGCTCGGGGGCGGCGGCGAGGCCGAGGAGGACGCAGGTGATGGCGGCGCACTCGCGCAGGTGGCCGGCGTCGGGCCCGGGGTCGGGGTCGGCGAGCCAGGGGTCGATGCGCGGGATGACGTCGGGCTCGCCGAGCTGCGCGAGCCCGGTCGCCGCGAGGGCGCGCAGGGCCACGACGGGGTCGTCGAGGGCTGCCGTCAGGGCGGCGACGACGGCCTCGCCGCGCGGGTGTCCTGCGGCCACGTGCAGGCCGGGCGGCACCTCGCCGAGCTCGGCGAGCAGGGCGGCCGGGAGGTGGCGCACTGCCAGGTTGCGGGCGTTCGGGTCGGGCGAACGGGCGTCGCGCAGGGCGGCGTCGAGGGTGATCGGGAGCGACGGCATGCGGGACGGCGGGCGCCCGGGAGGGCTGGCTGAAGGGACATGGCGCCAGGGGCATGTCCGAGAGGCGAGGAGGTCAGGCGCGGGGCGCTGCGGCGGTGCGCGGGGGCGGGCATCCGCGAGGGCTTGGCGGAATGGACATGACGCAGGGGGCATGTCCGAGAGGACATGGCGACAAAGTCAGGTGCGGGCGCGCTGCGGAGCGTCGGGGGCCGGGGCGGTGCTGCCGAACAGGCGGATCATCTCGCCGCGCATGCGCCCGGTGAGCTTGAGGCGCAACATCTTCATGTCGCCGAACAGGGACCACAGCGGGAACTTGAAGCTGGCGGGCTTGTTGCGCTCGATGAAGAAGTGGCCGACCCACGCCGGGCCGTAGCCGATGACGAGCGCGAGCGGGAACAGGCTCCAGCGGCCGTGCCAGGCGATCCAGGCCAGGAACAGGTAGGCGCTGCCGGTGCCGAAGTAGTGCAGGGCGCGGTTGACGGGGTGGCGATGTTCGCCGAGGTAGAACGGCCAGAACTCCGAGAAATTGCGAGGCGCGGACATCGCCCCGACCATACGCCGCGGCCGGGCGGCCGTCACGCGCAGACGGCGGGCTGGCTGAAGAGACAGGTTGTGCGCGAGATCGCCGGGCCGCGAGACACGCGGCGAACCGGCCGCTCGTGCGGGCAGGACTGCACGGCGCCGAGGGGTCGCGGCGCACGTGCGGAGCGAGGCGGGCGCGTCGAGAGGGCGGGGGCGGGCAGGACTGCAGGTGAACGGAGGGTCGTGAGCAGGCGGGAGCGAGGCGGGCGCGTCGAGAGGGCCAGGGCGGGCGGAGGGTCGAGAGGGCCGGGGGCGGGCGGGGGTGCGGGTGCGTCGAGGTCGCGAGCAGGCGACGCGGCAGGGGCTGCGGGTACGGGGCGAGCGGGCCTCGCGCAGGGCCGTGAGATCGTGCCGCGGGAAGATGTCCTCGCGGACAGGTCGTGCGGCTGCGCAAGACGGCGTGTCCGCGGGCGGCCGGGCGCGCGATCGGCTCGCAGGGTGTGTGCGCCGGATCGCGGCCGGGCGGCGGGTCGCCGCGAGGGCCGGGGACAGGCGCAGGGCGCGGCGCGCGAGGGCCCGGACGGGCGGGGGCTGGCAGGGACGCTCAGGGACGGAAGGGGAGCGTCGGGGGCTGGACCCGGCCGGCGCGGACGTCGTCGATGAATTCTCGGTCTGCGGCCAGGAATTCGGCCACGGGCAGGCTTTCGAGGTCGTGGCCGACGACGGCGGCGTCGGCCTCGAGGCGCAGGGCGGCGAGCCACTCGGTGTTCTGCCAGGCGCCGGCGTCGACGTGGTAGACGACCAGCAGGACCTCCGGGCCCGGGCCGGGGTAGACGTGGTGCAGGACCTCGGCGACGGGGCCGATGGGCAGTTCGGCGGCGGCGGGGCCCCACTCCTCGACGAGCTCACGCCGCAGCGCGGCGCGCGGTGACTCACCGGGCTCGACCTTCCCCCCGGGGAGCTCGAGGGCGCCGGCGCCGTGGCGGGCGCCGGCCGGGCGTCGCTGGACGAGGAGGCGGTGGGGGCCGAGCCAGACGAGGGCGGCGGCGACGATGAGGCGGGGCTGCACGGCCGTGGTTGGTACCGCACCCTGGACGCTCGGAAAAGCTACGCCTATCCTCGGCCCACCCCATGCGTCTTTATTCAAGTAAGATCTCGACGATCGTCGAAGCCGTGAACAAGAGCCTGGTCGAGGCGGGCGACCTCGAGGTCAGCGACCGTGAAGAGTTCAAACGGGATGTCGAGTCGATCCTCAAGGAGTACCGACGCAAGGACCGCGAGCTCACCGACCGCGCCAAGGACGAGCTCGAGCGGAAGAAGCTGGCCTACTCCGACCTGTTCAAGGTCAAGCGCTCGATGGCGGAGGAGCAGGACTTCGGGATCGGGGAAGAGGCCTTGAACTGGATCGCCAACCAGCTGCTCGAGCTGTTCATGCAGAGCAAGTTCGTCAGCGAGATCTACGCCGAGGACTCGGTGATCCGGAAGAAGCTCAAGGAGATCCTGCGCCGCCACATGCAGGCCGACGAGGATCTCGACCGCGAGGTGCGGCGCCACCTCAAGCACCTCACCGAGAACACCTCGACGTTCGAGATCGAGTACCAAAAGCAGCTCGAGCTCATCAAACGGAAGCACGGTCTCGACTAATGGCTCATATCCTGGTCTACGCCCAGCGCACCCCGCAGGGGATCCATCCGGCCAGCGCCGCGGCTCTGTGCCTCGCCCGCGACATCGGCAGCGAGCGCGGGGCCACGGTGAGCGCGGTCTGCCCCGGCGACGCCGGGCGCGCCGACCAGTTCGTCATCGGCGCGGTGAGCCGGTTCGGCGCCGACGGGCTGACGTTCCTCGGCCCGGCCGGTCTGCGCCCGCTGCAGGAGCGGCTGCACCCGCTGCTGGTGTTCGTGCCGCACACCGACGAGGGCCTGGCCGCGGCCGAGATGCTCGGCGGCGCCGAGGCGCTGTGGCTGCAAGAGCCGGAGGTCGAGTGGGAGCGGCTGGCCGCGATCACGGCGATCGTCGCCGGCACGCTGCCGTGGTACGAGCTGCCGGCGGTCATCGACGCCGAGTACGACAACGAGGCGAGCCTGGTCGACCTGCCGGAGTGGGTCGCCCGCCTCGAGCAACACAGCGGCCGCGGCCCGCTGCGCTACTTCGCCCGCGAAGACCTCGACCAGGCCGCGCGCGGGGCGTTGACGTCGATCGGCGCCAAGCCGGTCGGGCCCGAGTACCTCGACCAGCACACCGCGGGCACGCTGCTGTGGCTCGGCGGCGCCGACCAGCCGGTGCCCGAGGTGCTGGCCTCGCGCGGCCCGGGCGCGCGCGTGATCCTGTTCCCGGGCGAGGGCGCCGAGATCGACACGACCTGGACCCGCGCCGACTGGGTGCTGCCCGGCGCGTGGCCCGAGGCGGTCAAGCAGCTGCACAGCGAGCTGTGGAAGCCGGTGATCGTGTGACGGGCGCGCCTTGGTGACCGGTCCGGAACGAGCTGTCTCTTCGGCCAGGTCAGCCCTGCGGGCCCTGCTCGCCGGCGAGGCGCTGGTCGCCGAGGACGTCGGGCCCGCGTTCGCCGGCGCGGCCGAGGTGCTCGCCGACGCGGCGCTGGCCCGACGCGTGCGCGAGCAGGGCGCGGCGGTGGTGGTCGCCCGCGAGCCGTCGCCGACGCTGCTGCGAGCGCTGCGCGAGCGGCCGCCGGCGCTGCTGGTGATCGCCGGGGCGGAGCTGCCGGCGGGGGTGACGACGCGGACGCTCGGGCCGGCGGCGCAGGTGATCGTCGAGGGCGGCGAGCTGGTGATCGCGGCGCCCGACCGCGAGGCGCTGGGCGGGCTGCGGGCGGCGTTCCAGGCCGCCGGGGCGGCGCCGCGGCTGTCGCTGAGCCCGGCGCCGGCGTGGCTGCCGGAGTGGTTGATGGCGCCGGAGCTGGCGGGCTGCCGCACCGCGGGGATGGTGCCGGCGCACAGCCTGCACGCGGGCTGGGCCCGCTGGGCCCGCGCCGCCGGGACGCGCCAGGTGGTGGTGCCGCTCGGGGTCGAGCCGCCGCGCGTCGACCACCCGCGCCACCCGTCGCTCGGCCCGGCGGCGGCCGCCCACGCGCTCGAGCGCCTGACCGGGCCGGTGTTCCCCAGCCCGGGGGTGCTGGCGCTGCTGCTGAACGCGCAGAGCATGTCGCCGGGGACAGGTCCGGACGAGCATGTCGAAGGGGGCATGTCTGAAGGGACATCCGCCACGACGGCGCTGTGGCGCCAGGCCCGGCGGGCGCTGCCGCTGCAGGGCGACGAGCGCGGGATGGAGGCGCCGCACCCGGGCCTGCCGCCGGGGGCGCCGACCGACGCGTTCCTGGCCCAGCGGGCGCTGCTCCGCCGCGAGCGCGCGGAGGGGCTGGCCCGCGCGGCCGCCGACGAGCCGGCGCCGACGATCGACGCGGCGGCGCTGGCCCGCGCGGAGGAGGTGCTGCGCTCGGCCGGGCAGGCGCTGTCGGAGCACGAGAGCAAGGTGGTGCTGCGCGGGTTCGGCATCGAGGTGACGCGCCAGGCGGTCGCCGGCTCGGCCAGCGGCGCGGCCCAGTTCGCCGAGCAGATCGGGTTCCCGGTGGTGCTGAAGGCGGTCAGCCCCGACCTGCGGCGCAAGCAGGAGCTCGGGGCGGTGGTGCTCGACCTGACGACGTCGGCGGCGGTCCGCCGGGCCTACGCGACGATCGTCGCCAACGTCGAGGAGCGCGCGCCGACGGCCCACCTCGACGGGGTGCTGGTGGCCGAGCAGATCGGCGAGGGCCTCGAGATCCACTGCGGGGCGGTGGCGCTGCAAACCGGCGAGACGGCGCTGTTCGGCCGCGCGCTGGCGGGGGCCCACGAGGTGGTGCTGCGGCTGTCGCCGCTCGACCCGGCCGAGGCGATGCTGTTCGCCCAGGCGATCGTCGCGGGCGTGCCGCTGCGCCGCAAGGACGACCCGGGCCTGCGCGAGCTGGCCGGGCTGTTCCTCCGCCTCGACGCGCTGGTCCGCCACTTCGGGGCCGCCAGCGCCGACAGCGAGGGCCGGCTCGAGCTGGTCGACCTCAGCCCGGTGCGCCTGTGCGCCGGACCCCGCGGCTACGTGACGCTCGACGCCCGCATCGTCCAGCGCGCCCACCTCGAGGGGCTGTAGGCCGGCGCGCCAGAGCGGAGCCCAGTGGGACATGTTGGTTCGGACATGGCTCGCAGAGCATGTCTTGGATGACATGCTCGATCGCACAGGCGATCTTCAGGGCTTGCGGTCGTGGCGGCGCCAGCGGGCGTCCTGGCGGCTGAGCTGGGCGATGCTGGCGATCGCCTCGGTGACGGCCTCGCGGACGGGGTAGAACGAGCGGCAGCCGGCCTCGTCGCAGCGCCGGCTGTCCGCGGGGGTGTAGGGGTCGCGCCGGCGGGCGCGCAGCGCCGGGAGCGCGTCGCGGTGGCCGATCCGGCCGAGCGCGACGGCGGCGGCCTCGCGGGTGTCGGGGTCGCGGTCCGCGAGGAAGGGCGTGAGCGTGCGGGCGATCGGGGCCGACTCGTGGAGGCGCAGGACGGTGTCGCAGCTGTCGCCGAGGTGCGAGACGTGGCGCTCCCACTGGCTGCTGAAGCCGCCGAGGAAGATGCCGCCCGCGTCGTCGCAGGGGTCCCACGCGGGGCGCCTGGCGACGGCGCCGATGGCCTCGATGGCCCGCCGCCGCTCGTCGTCGGCGAGGGTGGGGAGCAGGCGAGCGAGCCCGGCGAGCGCGGGGCGACCGGTGACGTCGGCGAGGCCCTCGATCGCGTAGACGCGGGCCTCCCAGGCCTCCGGGCCGCGGCGCGTCAGGCGGGCCAGAGCGGCGGTCCGCAGCGGCTCGGGGGCGCGCCCCAGGGCGGCGCGCAGGGTCGCGGGGTCGCCGGCGCGACCGGCGGTGAGCAGGGCGCCGCGGTACAGCCGCGGGACGTCGAAGCCGGCGGCGGCCAGACGCGCAGGGCCGTAGTCCATGCTGTCGGGGGCCGGCGCCGGCCACATGTCCCGAGGGCCATCCACGTCGAGGAGCCGCTCGGCCACGGCGGGGCGGCAGTCGCCGGCTCGCTCGGCGCTGCGGATCGCGCCGCGCAGCTGCTCGGCCCAGCGGACGGAGACGCTGGTCCCACACATGCCGCCGCCCGGATCGGCGCGGCGGTAGAGCTGGCCGGCCAGGGTGGGATCGCCGAGCAGCTCGGCCCCGAGCGCGACGTCGCGGAAGACGTAGGAGTAGCGCGCGCCCCCCCACGCCCAGGTGCTCTCGGCGCTGCCCTGGATCGGGCCGGGGAAGCCGAGCCGGGCCAGATAGGCGCGACCGTGGCGCACGAGGCCGGCGACGTCGCCGCGGCTCCTGGCCTCGCCCGCGGCGGCGGCCAGGCGCTCGCTCTCGGGATCCGGCGTCGCCGGGGTCAGCGGGCTGCCGGGGTTGGCCTCGCTCGCGCCGCCGACCCTCGGTCCCGCGTCGGCCACCGCGGCGAAGAAGTAGGCGAGGTCGTCGAGCTCGGCGGGGGTCGGCGCCTCGCCGCGCAGGACGTCGCCGTGGCGGCGCACGACCGCGAAGTCGGTCAGGGCGGCGCGGGCGGCCGCGACCTCGCTCGCGCTCGGCGGGGCGCAGCGGGCCTGCGGGATCGCGTCGGACATGGCGCGGGTCAAGATCGCCTCGAGCGCAGACCCGGCGCGGTAGATGCCGCGCGCGTCGAGCCGCAGCAGCACGGGCGCGTCGGCGGGGAGCCCGATCTCCCCGAGCGTGTCGACGAGGTGGGTGACGGCGTCCTCGCGCGCGAGCGCGGGGCAGGAGGCGCCGTCGCAGGCGGCGTACAGGTCCTCGAGCAGGCGCACGATCTCGGCGCGCCCGAGCTTCACGGCGCCGGCCAGCTCGGCCCGGGTCGTGCGGCCGGGGCTGGCCAGGCCGGCGCGCTGGACCGCGGCCTGCGCGGCCTCGACTGCGCTGTCCCAAGAAACCTGTCCCGAAGTGACCTGTCCCGAAGTGCCGGCTGGCGCGGCGGCCGGAGCGAGGGCGAGGGCGAGCGCGAGCGCGGCGATCGACATGGCCGGTCTGACACGAAGACGGGGCGGGGGTTCCCGCAGGGCGCTCGCGTGGGTGCAGACGGTCGGCAGCTCGAAGCCGGCGGGGTCAGGGGCGCGCTCCGCGGCGACGAGGCGCCGGCCGCCGGGACCCGCTCGTGTCGTCACTGCCTGAGACGAGGTCGGCGAATCTGCCCGGCGCGGCGACGCGGCGCGCGGCGTTGCAGCAGGGCCGCAGGGACATGTCCTGGCGGACATGCCCGTGCGGACAGCTCACTTCTGCGGCTCGCTGGTGTGGCCGGGCGGGAACAGCAGGCTCAGGGTGATGGCGCCGCCGATCAGGACCGACACGACCCCGAGCGAGATGCCGACGGGGATGTGGAAGGCGGGGATGTGCGGCTCGTAGCCGACGCCGAGCAGCATCTTCACGCCGACGAACGAGAGGACCAGGCCGAGGCCGTACTTGAGCAGCCAGAAGCGGTCGATGACGTTCTCGAGCAGGAAGAACATGGCGCGCAGGCCCATGACGGCGCACACGTTGCTGGTGAAGACGATGAAGGGGTCGGTGCTGATGCCGAAGATGGCGGGGATCGAGTCGAGCGCGAACACGACGTCGGCGGTCTCGACCATCAGCAGGGTGACGAACAGGGTGGTGACGTAGCGCTTGCCGTCGCGGCTGACGAAGAAGCGCGGGCCCTGGAAGTCCTTGGTGACGCGCAGGTACTTCTCGGCCCAGCGCTTGACCCAGTTGTCCTGGCCGGCCTCGTCGCCCTCGCCGCTCTCGTGGACGAACAGCAGGCGCAGGCCGGTGAACACGAGGAAGCCGCCGAAGATGTACAGCGCCGCGGTGAACATCTCGATCAGCGCCAGGCCGGCGACGATGAACACGCCGCGCAGGATCAGCGCGCCGAGGATCCCGGCGAACAGGATCCGGTGCATGTACTCCTGCTGCACCCGCATGTAGCGGAACAGCACGATGAACACGAAGATGTTGTCGACCGAGAGCGCCTTCTCGATGACGTAGGCGCTGAGGAACTCGAGCGCCTTCTCCTGACCGAAGGCGTGCCAGACCCATCCGTTGAAGGCCAGGCTGAGCAGCACCCAGATGCACGACCACATCAGCGCCTCGCGCATCGAGACGCGGTGCGGCTTGCGGTTGAAGAGACCGAGGTCGAGCGCCAGCAGGAAGAGGATGCCGACGAGAAACGCGCCCCAGGTCAGGGGTGAGCCGACGGATTCAAGCAAGGGCGTTCGCTCAGCTCGCGGGGGTCTTGTCGGTGATCAGCTCCAGCTGGTCGGCCTTGACCTGGATGGTCAGCTTGCGCGGCTTCGCCTCGGAGTCGTAGCGCAGATCGACGAGTGTGCCCGTGAAAGAGATCGGGAGGTTGCGACCGAGCGGCCGGCCGAGCTCTTCGGTCGAGAAGATCCGGTAGTCGATCGTGATCTCGAACAGCACCGGCTCGACGACGTGCGCGAACGTCTCCCACGCGCCGTGCTCCGCACCCTCGACGCCGGCGGCGATGCCGTTGCCCGCCTCGGTGACCGCCTGCCCGCGGAAGCTGCCCGGCTTGTCCTTCAGCGCCTTGACGAAGTCGTCGCGCTCCTGGGGCTTCATCAGGTTGAAGCTCTCCAGGTTCTTCTTATTAAAGGTGAGGTCGGCGCCTTGCGGGTCGTACGCCGCGGGGAGCGCCAACAGGTCCTTCTTGGGCTGGCTGCACCCGGAGACGGCCAGCAATGCGCTGGTAAAGAAGAGCGCGGTCAAGCTGCGGCGCATGGGCCGGAAGCTAGCACGGAACCCGCGGCGGAGGGATGGTCACAACAGCGCGCCGCCCTCCGGCACCGCCAGAACCGCGGCGTCACCGAGCGCGCGAGCGAGGGCGTCCCGGGCGTCGCCCGCTCGCCCCGCGTGCGCGCCGATGGCCTCAAAGGTCACGCGCACGACGCACCGCAGGCGCCCGTCGTCGCCGCTCAGCCAGCGCGGATAGGACCCGATCTCGACGTCCGGGTAGTCGGCCACGACCGCGTTCAACGGGGCGGCGAGGTCCGACTCGTCCATCTCCGTGTGCAGGGTCTCCAGCGCCCAACCTCCGGCGTCGGGCAGCTCGCCCGGGATCTTCTCGAGCGCCTCGATCTTGGCCCGACACAGCTCGGGGATCCCGGGCAACACGTAAATCCGCCGCGCACCGGGCTGCGCACCCGGAGCCGCCGAGGCCGGCGCCGGCAGGTCGATCCGCATCACCGGCCAACCCTTGGCGGCGGTCAGCGCGGTGCCCTCGGGCAGGTCGGCCATCTTCAGCGCGGCCTCCGTGATGCGCTCGCCGAAGTGCGCGCGCAGGGTCCGCTCCATGTCGGGGTCGCGGCGCAGCGGGCGATCGATGGCGCGGGCGATCGCCTCCATCGTCACGTCGTCGTGGGTGGGGCCGACGCCGCCGCTCGTGAACACCAGCGGCACCCGGGCGAGCAGCCGCAGCAGCGCCTCGCCGATCCCGGCCAGGTCGTCCTCGACGGTGCACATCTCGACCAGGCGGATCCCTCGCCGGCGCATCATCTTCGCCAGCTCGTGGCCGTTCTGGTCGCGGATCTTGCCGCTGAGGAGCTCGTTGCCGATGAGGAGGACGGCGGCGCTGGTGACGGAGGGTTCGCGGTCCATGGGCCTCGTCGCAGCGTACCAGGAGTGAGCGGCGGGTGAGCCAGGACACCGCCGCGGTCCGGGCGCGAGGGGGTGCGCGGGTTGACGCGACGCTCGGCCCGGCGCTATCCCTCCGCGCCAGGTAGAAGCGATGCACCGCGCAGGCGACAGCGGCGACCGGGGCGCGGCAGCGCGGCGGGTTCGTCGTCCCGGCCGCGACCTGTGCGAGATCGCCGACCTGTCGCCCGCCGAGGCCTGCGCCGTGCTCGCGGCCGCGACCCGCGTGCTGCCGCTGGCCGAGGGCACCGGCGCGCGCGAGCTGCCGATCCTCCGCGGGGCCCAGATCTTGAGCGTGTTCTCCGAGCCGAGCACGCGCACGCGCCTCAGCTTCGAGGTCGCGGCGCGCCGGCTCGGCGCCGAGGTGGTGCACTTCGTCCAGGACGCGGCGAGCTCGGCCAGCAAGGGGGAGAGCGAGCGCGACGCGCTGCAGAACCTCGACGCGATGGGCTTCGACGCCGTGATCGTCCGCGACCGCCGCGACGGGGTGCCGCGCGCCTGGACCGAGGTGATGCGGGCCCGCGTCGTCAACGCCGGCGACGGCGTCAACGAGCACCCGACGCAGGCGCTGCTCGACGCGCTGACGATCCTCGAGGCGTTCGGCCGCGCGCCGGCGCAGGACGCGATGGCCGGCTTGCGCGTGGCCGTCTGCGGCGATGTCCGCCACGGCCGGGTGGCCCACTCCGACCTGCAGCTGTTCCGCACGCTCGGGGCCGAGTGCGTGGTCGCGGGTCCGGGCGACCTGGCGCCGCCCGACCTGGCCGCGCGCCTGGGGGCGAAGGTCGCGCCGAGCCTCGACGAGGCGCTGGTCGGGGCCGACGTGGCGGTGATGCTGCGGATCCAGCGCGAGCGCCTCGGCGCCGACGTGGCGATCCCCGACGCCGCGAGCTATCACGCCGCCTGGGGGCTGACGCCCGCGCGGGTCCGCCTGCTCAAGCCCGGGGCGATCGTCATGCACCCGGGGCCGATCAACCGCGGCGTCGAGATCGCCGACGCGGTCGCCGACGGCCCGCACAGCCGGATCCTCCGCCAGGTCACCCTCGGCGTGGCGGTCCGCATGGCGGTGCTGGCCCGCGCCTGCGGGGTCGAGCTGCTCTGAAGAACATGTCTGGAGGACCATGACCCAAGCAACAGCCCGCCCCGACCTCGCCGCTCGTCCGCTCACCGCCGCCGGCCCGGCCGCGCGCCCGGGGGCGCTGGTGCTGGCCGACGGCCGGGTGTTCCGCGGGCTCGGCTTCGGCGCGGCCACCACGGTGGTCGGCGAGGTGGTGTTCAACACGTCGATGACGGGCTACCAGGAGATCGTCACCGACCCGTCGTACACCGGGCAGCTGGTGTGCTTGACGGTGTCGGAGGTCGGCAACGTCGGGGTCAACGCCGACGACGAGGAGTCGCGCGAGCACGGCTGCGCGGGGCTGATCGTCCGCGCGCTGTCGCCGGTGGTCTCGAGCTGGCGCTCGCAGCAGGACCTCGGCGGCTACCTGGCGCGCAAGGGCCTGCCCGGGCTGGCCGAGGTCGACACGCGGGCGCTGACCCGCCACCTGCGCGACCGCGGGGCGATCATGGCGGCGCTGTCGAGCGAGCACGACGACGTCGACGAGCTGCTGGCGCTGGCCCGCTCGGCGCCGTCGATGGAGGGCCAGGACCTGACCGGCCGGGTGACGACCGGCAAGACCTACGCGTGGGACCAGCCGAGCTGGCAGCACGCGGCGCCGCCGGCCGACGTGCACGTGGTCGTGTGGGACTACGGGATCAAGCTCAGCATCCTCCGCCGCCTGCGCGACGCCGGCGCCCGCGTGACGGTGGTGCCGGCGAGCACGCCGGCGAGCGCGGTGCTGGCGCTGCGACCCGACGGGATCCTGCTCAGCAACGGCCCCGGCGACCCGGCGGCCGCGACGGCGGTGATCGCCGAGCTGCGCGCGTTGCTGGCGGCGCAGGGGCTGCCGCCGGTGTTCGGGGTGTGCCTCGGCCACCAGCTGCTGGCGCTGGCGCTCGGCGGCCGCACCTTCAAGATGAAGTTCGGCCACCACGGCGGCAACCACCCGGTTCGCCACGAAGACAGCAAGAAGGTGGCGATCACCTCGCAGAACCACGGCTTCGCCGTCGACCTCGAGTCGCTCGGCGCCGGCGCGACGCTGACCCACCTCAACCTGTTCGACCGGACCTGCGCCGGCCTGCGCGTGCGCGGCCGGCCGATCGGCTCGGTCCAGTACCACCCCGAGGCCGGCCCCGGCCCCAACGACGCCACCGACCTGCTGGCGAGCTTCGTCGCCCAGGTCCGCCGGCTCCGCCGCGAGCGCGCCGACTAGCCGAACGGACAGGTCCGATCGGGCATGGCTGCGGGGCCAGGTGTGAACGGACAGGTCCGCAAGGACATTGATCGAAGGACAGGCGCGGCCGTCCGGCGGGGCAGGTCGCCCGGGAGGCCGGCGTGAGCGGCGAGGGCGAGTTCCTCGGCCGCGCGTGGCTGTCGGCGGCGCTCGACGAGCTCGGCGAGCAGGTGTTCGGCGGGCGCGACGGGGCCCGCCGGGCGGCGCCGCTGCTCGAGCGCTGGGACCGCGAGGTGGGGGTGCACACGTCGCTCGACAGCGGCCACGAGGCGCTGTCGGCCGCCCGCATCGACTGGGCGCTGTGCGACGCGACGCCGCCGGGCGCGGCGCCGGGCGACACGTGGGCCTGGCGGGCGGCGACCGGCCGCGTGCCGGGGATCGAGCCGACGCCGGTGATCCACCTGCTGGCGACCACGCAGGTCGGGCTGTTCGAGGTCTGGCCGGGCAGCCCGCTGCTGCTGCGCGATCGCCTGCGCGGGCTGGTGGCCCGCGTCGACGAGCCGGCGCCGTGGCTCGGCGAGTCGCGCCGGGCGGTCGCGCTGTGGGAGATGCGCCTGGCCTTCGGGGCAGGTGGTCCGTGGGCCTGCCGCACGCCGATCGAGTACCCGCTGGCGATCGCGCCGCTGCTGCAGCGGGCCCACGAGGGCCACTGGCGGGCGCCGGAGCGGATCGAGCTGACGCCGTGGCGCCGCCAACGACTCCGCTGGGCCCGCGACCGCCGCGGCGAGGATCCTCGCGGGTTCTTCTCCGGCCTGTGAGCCGGCCGGGAGCGGCGTTGCGAGGGTGCGGGCAGTCTTTGTAGACTGCGTGCTTCGGATGGCTGAAGCCGCGCAGTGGGCGAGCAGACTCGCGATCGTCGGCGCGCTCGGGCTCGGGTGTCACGACGCCGACGACGACGCCGACGCGCCGGCGTTCGCGGGCGAGTACGTGGCGGTGTACGCCGAGCACGAGCTCGAGCCGTGCGGCGGGACGCTCGCGCACATGGACGCGTTCGTCGTGGCGCTCGCGCAGGAGTTCGCGCTCGCGTTGCCGTCCGGGGCCGAACGGATCCGCTTTCACTGGGAGACGACGGCGTCCGTGGCGGCCAGTTGCGGCCGCGAGGTGGCCGGCTGTGTCGTCCGCGGCGAGGCGTTCGCCGCGTCGATGCCCTTGAACCACGAGCTCGTCCACGTGGTCGCACGTGCCCTCGGGCAGCCGCCGGCGTTCCTCCGCGAGGGCCTGGCGGTGGCCTACGAGGGGCTCGGCGCCGAGTTGTTCGGGATCGGCTGGGCGCCCGAGGAGCCGGACCTGCGCGCGCTGGTGACGATGTCGGGGTTCGAGCTCGCCGACCTGCTCGGGGTGTACGAATTGGTCGGCGGGTTCACGGCGTTCCTGATCGAGACGTACGGGTTGCCGGCGTACCTGCGCGTGTACGGGGGGCTCGCGGCGGGCGCGTCGGTCGCCGAGGTGGACGCCGTGTTCCGCGAGGAGTTCGGCGACTCGTTCGAGGAGACGGTGGTCGCGTTCGAGGCGGACGCGTCGGCGTGTGCGCACCAGCGATTCGACGCCAAGCTGATCGAGTGCGCCGCGCCCGAGGTGGCGTGGGACGGCGCGAGCTACTCCGAGCGAGTCGAGCGCGCCTGCGATCAGGACGACGCGATCGGCCCGTACGGCGACGAGCCCCCGTACGGCGACCAGATGTTGTTCCTGCGCACCATCACGATCCCGACGACCGGCAAATACGAGCTGCGCATGGCCGGCGACGACGCGCCGAGCGCGACGCTCCCGGACACCGGATACATCGGCGGGCAGGCGCTCGGCGTGTCGCTGATCCGCTGCGGGGCGTGCGACGAGGGCGGGTGGTTGACGACCCGTCGCGGCGACAGCCCGCGGGCGTGGACGCTGGCGGCGGGTCGCTACGCGCTGCGGGTCCACGCGCTGGCGAGCGAGCCGGCGGAGGTCGGCTTCTCGCTGACGCGCGTGGCCGAGGATGCTCCTTGAATCGCAAGTCACACCGCGCCCGGAAGTCATATGTCCTTGAAGCCATCTCGACTGTATCTGCCGCCGCTGTTGCTCGGCGTGTGGGCCCTCGCGGGGTGTTTCTACAACCCCACGGGCAGCACGACCGACACGGCAGGCACGACCGGCTCGACCACGAGCGCGGAGCTCCCGCCGCAATTGCGCGGCTGCCTCGAGTGTCCGGATACGGCGAAGCTGTGCTTCTGCCTCGACCCCGACCCCGGCCCCGAGGATGACCCGTGGAGGCCGCCCGACTTCGCGTGCACGCACGAGAGCGCGGCGAACCACGAAGAGGCGTGTCGCAAGGTGTGGGACCTCGAGGAGGAGGAGGCGCTCACGCCGGAGCAGTTCTTCTGCGCGTCCCTGATGTGCGGCGAGGACACGGAGGACGTGCCGACGACCACCGAGGAGCCGCCGGAGTGCACGAGCTGGAGTCCGGCGAGCATGGTCACCAGTTCGGGCGGCGTGCACCTCATGGACGACGCGGACGTCGAGGCCCTGATCGCCGACCCGTCCCCGCTGATCCTGTGCGACGACGTCACCCTGACGGAGCTCCCCGCCGGCGGCGGCTTCGAGGTCGATCAGGCCGACCTCGGCGAGCTCCTCCACGCGCTCGGCCTGCGCGACGGCGACATCCCGCTGACGCTCAACGGGCTCCCGCTCGCGACGGTCGAGGACGCGATGTTCGCGTTCAACGAGCTGTGGTTCGTCGAGGGCGAGACGGACTTCGAGCTCGAGGTCCAGCGCCCGTTCGCCGTCGTCACGCTGTACTACAGCCTCTACTGAGCGGCGGCGCCGGCGCGACGGGGCTCGCGGCGGAAGCCGACCTCTGGTATTGCACAGGCTCGCCGTGACCGCCGACGCACCCCCGAGCGCCCCGCCCTCCTCGCGCGAGTTCACGGTCCGCGCGGTCGTCACCGGCGTCGCCCTCGGGGTCGTGTTCGGGGCCGCCAACGCGTACCTCGGGCTCAAGGTCGGGATGACGGTGTCGGCGTCGATCCCGGCGTCGGTGATGACGGTGGCGCTGCTGCGCGGGCGGGCCAGCCTGCTCGAGGCCAACCTGTCACAGACGATCGGCTCGGCCTCGACGTCGCTGGCGACCGGCACGATCTTCACCATCCCGGCGCTGTTCCTGTGGGGCCTCGCGCCGCCGTTCTGGCAGATCGCGCTGCTGGCCCTGCTCGGCGGGATCCTGGGGCTCGCGGCGATGATCCCGCTGCGGCGCATGCTGATCGTCGAGGCCCACGGCGAGCTGCCGTACCCCGAGGGCCGCGCGTGCGCGGAGGTGCTGAAGGCGACGACGACCAGCGCGAGCGGCAGCGCGTGGATCTTCCGCGGCATGGCCGTCGGCGCGGGCATGAAGCTGCTGGTCGCGCTGCTGTTCGCGGTGCCCTCCGAGGCGGGCGCGGCGGTGCCGCTGCTGCCGAAGGCCGAGGTGGCGCTGGAGTTCGCGCCGGCGCTGCTGGCCGTCGGCTTCATCCTCGGCTACCGCCAGGCCGCGGTGGTGGTCGCCGGGGCGGTGGTGTCGTCGCTGGCCCTGATCCCGCTGATCGCGTGGATCGGCGCCGGCCTGCCCGGGCCGCTCTACCCCGAGCGCGAGCTGACGATCGCGCAGATGGACGCGTCGCAGATCTGGCGCCAGTACATCCGCTACATCGGTGCGGGGGCGGTGGCGACCGCGGGGATCCTGACTGTCCTGCGGAACATGCCCATGATGGCAGGTGCTTTCGTATCTGTCGCAAGGGGCATGCGCAAAGAGACAGGTTCAACGGCGGGCGCCGCGGCGCCGACCGACCGCGACCTGCCGGGCGGGTTCATCGCCGCGGCCATCGCGGTGGTGATCGCCGCGGTCGCGCTGGTGCCGGGGCTCATCGCCGGCGACCTCGGGTTCGTCGGCCGGCTGGTGTGCGCGGTCGGGGTGGCGGTGTTCGGCCTGCTGTCGGTCGCGGTAGCGGCGCGGATCGTCGGCATCGTCGGGGTGTCGTCGCAGCCGACGTCGGGCATCACGCTGGTGACGCTGCTCGGCACCGCGGCCGTGTTCGCGGCGTTCGGCTGGGACGACCTCGGCGCCCGCGCGGCGGTGCTGACGGTCGGCACCGTGGTGGCGGTGGCGACGTCGAAGGCCGGCGACATCTCCCAGGACCTGAAGACCGGCTACCTGGTCGGGGCGACGCCGGCGCGGCAGCAGCTCGGGCAGCTCATCGGGGCCGCGTGCGCCTGCTGGGTGGTGGCCGGGACGGTGCTGCTGCTGTCGAGCTACGGCTTCGGCGGAAAGGAGCTGGCGGCCCCGCAGGCGACCCTGATGAAGACGATCATCGAGGGCGTGCTGAGCGGCGAGCTGCCGTGGGGCCTGGTCGCCACCGGCGCGGGGATCTCGGGCGCGGCGATGCTGTGCGGGGTGTCGGGGCTGGCGTTCGCGATCGGGGTGTACCTCCCGATCGCGTCGATGCTGCCGATCTTCCTCGGCGGCTGCGTGCGCGCGCTGTCCGAGCGCGGTCGCCCGACCGGCGGCGAGGCCCGCAGCGGGATCCTCGCCGCCGCGGGGGTGGTGGCCGGCGAGGGCCTGGCAGGCGTGCTCGTGGCCGGGCTCGTGGTCTCGGGGCTGGTGCCGAAGAAGGCCCCGCCGCTGCTCGGCGGCGAGGTCGGCGAGCTGGCGACGCTGGCGCTGGTGGCCGCGATCTGCTGGTTCCTCTACCGCGGGGCGCGGACGGACGCGTGACGACGGCGGTGTTATCGGACATGTTCGGAGAGACATGTTATAAAAGGCATGTCGTTGCGGACTCGCGCGCGGGGACATGTGTCGCGGGACATGTTCGAATGCACATGCCGGAAGGGCGGGGGCGATGAGCGCGGGTGGTGAGCTCGACGCGGTCGATGTGCTGGTGGTCGGCGGCGGGCCGGCCGGCAGCACGGCGGCGGCGGTGATGGCGAAGGCTGGGCTTCGGGTCCTGCTCCTCGAGGCAGGTTCGCATCCCCGCGCGCACGTCGGCGAGAGCCTGCTGCCGGGGATCATCCCGATCCTGGCGGAGATCGACGCGCTGGCGGAGGTCGAGGCAGCCGGCTTCGGGCGCAAGACGGGGAGCACGCTGTGGGGGTGGGGCAAGACGCCGCGCTGGGACCTGTGGTTCCACGACAGCGACGCGTATGAGCACGCGTGGCTGGTCGAGCGCTCGCGCTTCGACGCGATCCTTTTCAACGCGGCCCGACGCGCCGGCGCCGAGCTGCGCGAACGTGCGGTCGCGCGGTCGCTGCTGTGGGACGGCGAGCGGCTGGTCGGCGTGACGTGGGAGCAAGAGGGCGTGTCGCGCGAGACGCGGGCGCGGCTGGTGATCGACGCGACCGGGCAGTCGATGCTGCTCGGCCGCGCGAAGGGCCGGCGCGAGGAGATCGGCGGGCTGAAGCACCAGGCGATGTGGGCCCACTTCACGGGCTGCGTCGGGGTGCCGCCGCCGCGCCACGAGCAGGCGCTGTTTTTGGCCGAGGCCGATCAGTGGTGGTGGTTCTTCCCGATCGGCGGCGGGCGGGCGAGCGTGGGCGTGGTGCAGCTCGACGCCGGCGAGGCCCGCGGGGCGCCGCGGCGCGACTACGACGGGCTGCTGGCGGCGGTGGGCGAGCTGCGACCGGTGCTCGGCCCGGCGGCGACGCGGGTGACGCCGGTCCGCCACGAGCGCGACTGGAGCTACCGCATATCCGAAGTGACAGGTCCGGGGTGGATCCAGATCGGCGACGCGGCCGGGTTCATCGATCCGGTGCTGTCGACCGGGGTGCTGCTGGCGCTGCACTCGGCGTGGCACGCGGGGCGCACGGCCGTGGCGGTGCTGCAGGGCGGCGCCGACGAGGCGGCCGCGCGCGCCCGCTACCAGGCGCACCACCGCGAGATGTTCGGCGACCTGCTGCGGATGGTCCGCTTCTACTACCAGCAGAACCTGTACCGCGACGACTACTTCTGGGAGTCGAAGCGGATCTTGCTGACCCGCGACACCGAGCTGAAGCCGCAGAAGGCGTTCGTGGTGCTGACCAGCGGGCTGGTGCAGAACCTGGCGCTCGACGAGGTGCGCGACGAGGCGACGGCGCGCCAGACGGCCCGCGCCGAGGGCCTGGGGCGGCCGCTCGGCGAGGCGCCGCCCGAGCGCCTCGGGTTCGTGTGCGTGCACCTGCGCGAGCGCGCGGCGGCGCCGGGGCAGGGCGACCTGTACCTGCTCGTCGAGCCGCGCGACCCGGTCGCGCCGGCGCTGGCCCGCACGCGCAACTTCGACGTCGGGGCGATCGCGCCGCGCCACGGCAACGACCCGCTGCGCGTGCCCGCCTTCGCGCCGGTGATCCGCGGCTTCGTGGCGGCGGTGCAGGGGCTCGACGCGGCGGCGGGGACCGATCTGGCCGCGTTCTGGCGCGAGAGCCGGGTGCGCCTCGGGACATGGCTGAAGGAGCATGTCCCGGAGAACATGGAGCTGGTGCGCGTGTTCGGCGAGTGAGGCCGGAGGCGCGCGACGGGATCAGTACTCGGCGTCGGTGTCCGCCTCGGCCAGCGCGGGCAGACCGGGGTAGCCGTGGAGCGGGGCGCCGATCAGCCACAGCGGGTCGACGGCGAGCGCGCCGATCTTGACGGTGAGGTGGAGGTGCGGGGCCTCGCTGCGGCCGGTGTTGCCGACCAGGCCGAGGGCGGTGCCGCGGTCGACGGGCAGGCCGACGTGGACCAGGAGGTCGTGCATGTGCCCGTAGTAGGAGGTGACGCCGAGGCCGTGGTCGACGATCACGAGGTTGCCGAGCAGGATGTCCCGGCCGGCGAACACGACCACGCCGGGGCCGATGCTGAGGATCAGGTCGCCGATCCCGCCGCGCAGGTCGAGGCCGCGGTGCAGCTTGGTGCCGACGCCCGTCATCGGGTTGGTGCGCCAGCCGAAGTACGAGGTGATGTGCGGGCTCTCGACCGGCCAGCCGAAGCGCAGACCCGGTCGCGCGGCCTCGATGTCCTCGGCCGTGAACGGGTCGCGCGGCGGCGGCGGCGGCTCGGCGGGGGCCTGCTCGACGGCCGCGGCGTCGGACGCCGCGTCGGCCGGCGTCGCGGGCTCCTCGGCGCCCCCACACGCGAGGACCACGGCGAGGGCGATGGACGAGGATGTCCGGAGGGACAGCGTCACGGCGCGCGCACACTAGCAGATCCGCGCGTCGCGGTCACCGGGGCCGGCGAGCGCGGGCGTCGTGTATCGTGGGCGGGCGTGCGTGACTCGGACCCCCTCGTCGGCGCGGTGCTGGGCGACAAGCTGCCGGTGCGGATCGTCCGCCGCCTCGGCGAGGGCGGCATGGGCACGGTCTATCTGGCCGAGAGCACCGCGGCCAGGCTGCCCTACGCGGTCAAGGTGCTGCAGCCGCGCCTGTGCCGCTCGGAGCCGGCGCTGCGCCGGTTCTTCCGCGAGGCGCTGGCGGCCTCGAGCATCCGCCACCCGGGGGTGATCAGCGTCGTCGACGCCGGCAATCTGCCCGATGGGACAGGTTACTACGTGATGGAGTTCCTGGCCGGGGAGGACCTGTCCGTCACGCTGTCGCGCGCGGGTCGGCTGCCGTGGCGGCGCGTCCGTCACATCGCGCTGCAGATCTGCGACGCGATGGCGGTGGTCCACGCGCACGCGATCGTGCACCGGACGAGGTGACGGCCGCGGACGAGCTGCGTTCGCGCTGCGCGACGGTCGACTGGATGGCGGCGACGAACGGCGAACAGGGGGTGGTGCCGATGATCTGCTCCACGTTCACGAGCACCCAGGAGCTCCTCGATTACGTGTGGGCGACGTTCCCGCCGCGTCGCCGGCCGCCGCCGCGCACCTACGGCTCGCTGTGGCTGCTGCGCAACCGGGCCTCCGGCGAGACCGTGCCGCTCGACCGCAGCGGCGCGACGCCGGTCGCGGCCGTGGACTTCGTGCCGGGGGCCGAGTTCGAGGTGGTGATGTTGCCGCCGGAGACATGAATGTCAGGGCATGTCTGAGCGGGCATGTGTTTACAAACATGCCTGATCGGGCAGGCCCCTTCGGGCATGGCCCGAAGCTCAGGCGACGGCGGTCAGGAGCTCGAAGTCGACGAGCAGGCGCAGCAGGTCGGGCGAGACCTCGACGCCGAGGCCGCGCAGTTCGGTGAGGACGTCGCCGGTGGGGCGGCCGTCGAAGCGCGGCAGGAGGTCGAGGAGGGCGGTCGGCAGCTCGAGGGCGTCGGTGTCGAGGTAGGTGACGACGCGGCTGCGGTCGTCGCCGCGGTGGGACACGCGGATCGTGCCGAGCCGGAGGGCGGCGGGCAGCGGGCCGGCGAGGGCGGCGTGGGCGGCCAGGAGGTCGCCCACCTGGACCTCGATCGCGGGGCCGACGAGCGCCTGTACTTCGGACCAGGTCAAGGCCTCGACCAGCTCGGCGGCGCGGCGGAAGAAGTCGGCCTCGCGGCCCGACCAGCGGCTCCACGCGGCCTCGCCGTCCTCGATGTCCGGGGTCTCGTCGAACAGGATCGTGCAGGCGCACCAGTGGCTGAGCTCGCGCTCGACGGCGGTCAGCAGGACCTCGAGCGCCTGCCAGAACCGCTGGCCGCGGGCGCCGCGGTCGTGCTTGCAGTACCAGGTGGCGCAGATGCCGTTGCGGTGGCGCCACACGCCGCACAGACCGCCGGCCTCGTCGATGTAGTAGGGGCAGAACAGCGAGGGGTCGCGGCCGAACTGCTCGGCGGCGAGGATGTCGCGGTAGCGCTCGCGCTCGTCCTCGGTGGCGTCGAGGCCGTGCGGGGTGACGCTGGCCGGCAGCGCGCTCATGCGCCGCAGCAGGCGCTCGCGCCCGACCAGCGAGCCGGCCTTGAGCCCGCCGCCGACGAGGAAGTTGGCCAGCGCCGGCACGTAGGTGCAGCACTTGGTGGCGTCGGCGAACCGGTAGCCCTCGGGCACGTGGCTCTGACACTGCACGCAGTCGCCGCACGTCGCGGCCTGTTCTTCGGGTAATGGCCCTCCGAGCAGGTCGGAGATCCAGCGGCCGTACAGCGACGGGAGCATCGGCGACGAGGTCGGGGACGACGCTAGCACGCGCCCGGGGGCGAGGGCGCTCTGCCGTCACCCGCCGACCTTGCGGGCGGGGCCGCGTGCCGGATAGGTTCGCGGCATGGGTGGGGTGCAGGCGGGGCCGCGTCCGGCGGCGCAGGTGAAGTTCGACGTCGACGCGATCCGGCGGGTGCCCGGCGGGATCGCCTCGCACCGGGCGACGCTGCAGGTGCTGGGTCCCGACCGGCCGAGCCCGGCCGCCGACGCGCGCCGCTGAAGGGCTCGCGCGCGCCCGCAGGCCCGTGCTCTACTGGCGGCCGATGACGGCCGACCTCACGGCGATCGCGGGCGTGTTCGATCACCACCACACGGTGACGCCCGCGGAGATCGACGAGCTCGATCACGTCAACAACCTCCACTACCTGGCGTGGACGCAGGCCGCCGCGAAGGCCCACTCGAGCGCGGCGGGCTGGCCGTTCGCGCGCTACCGCGAGCTCGGGGCGACGTGGGTGGTGCGCTCGCACGCGATCGAGTACCTCCGCGCGGCCCGCCTCGGCGACGGCGTGGTGGTCCGCACGTGGGTGACCGAGATGGGGAAGATCCAGTCGCTGCGCCGCTACCAGATCGTGCGGGCGAGCGACGCCGAGGTGCTGGCGACCGCCGAGACCCGCTGGGTGTTCGTCACGATCGCCGGCCAGTCGCTCGCCCGCGTGCCCGAGGAGCTGCGGGCGGCCTTCCCCGTGGTCGCGCGCTGACGCAGACGCGGTGTAAAACCAGAGGCGATGACGAACGACCCCGCGTCCCCGCCGCCACCGACGGTCGCCGTGCTCGGCGCCGGCAGTTGGGGCACCGCGCTGGCCCTCCACTGCGCCCGCCGCGGCCTCGTGACGCGCCTGTGGACGCGCAGCCGCGAGCACTTCGAGGCGATGGCCGGGGCCGGCGTCAACGGCCGCTACCTGCCCGAGTTCCCGTTCCCCGACAACCTGTCGGTCGAGCACGACCTCGGCCGCGCGCTCGCCGGGGCGGGCTTCGTGATCCTCGCCATCCCCAGCCACGGGCTGCGCGCGACGCTCCACCTGGTCCACGCGGCGCTGGCCGGGCTCGGCGCCGCGGCGCCGCGGCCGTACTACTTGGTGGCCGCGAAGGGGGTCGAGATCGACAGCCTGCGGACCATGGCCGACGTGGTCCATGAGACATTGCCCAAAGAACATGCGGCCCGCATGGCGGTGCTCGGCGGGCCGAGCTTCGCCGCCGAGGTCGCGCGCGGGCTGCCGACGGCGGTGGTGATCGCCAGCGCCGACCCGGCGGCGGCGGGGGCGATCCAGCAGTGGATGCACGGCGACGGGCTGCGGGTCTACGTCACCCACGACGTCGTCGGCGTCGAGCTCGGCGGGGCGTTCAAGAACGTGATCGCGCTGGCGGCCGGCGTGTGCGACGGGGCGGGGCTGGGACAGAACGCCCGCGCGGCCCTCATCACGCGCGGGCTGGCGGAGATCGGCCGGCTCTGCATCGCCCTCGGCGCCGACCCCGTGACGCTGTCGGGGCTCGCCGGGCTCGGCGACCTCGTGCTCACCTGCACCGGCGGTCTGTCGCGCAATCGCAGGGTCGGGCTGGCGCTCGGCCAGGGTCGGGCGTTGCAGGAGATCCTCGACGAGATGGGGATGGTCGCCGAGGGCGTCAACAACACCCTCAGCGCCCACCGCCTGGCCCAGCGCGAGCGGGTCGAGATGCCGATCACTCAGATCATGCACGCGATCCTCTACGAGGGCATGAGCGTGCGCCGGGCCGTGGCCGCGCTCATGCAGCGCGACCTGAAGCCCGAACGGGATTGACGCGGCGCCCGCCCGGTCGGCCGCGTCGCCCGAACTGCAGGTCTCGACTTGCCCGGACGACAGGTGGGCGCCCGCCTACCATTGCGACGAGAGTGCGCGATCCCGGTTGCGGCCTGGGCGCAGGTTCAGGTCTCCATCGCCCGACCGGCGGCCCCGAGCGCGCGCTGCCGGGAATTTAGCCCGCAACGCCGCGGCTTTATCCGCGTCGCCGCGGGCGCAGGTCGGCGCCCGCGGCCGGGGCTTGGCGGCAGATCGCAGATCCGTTAATCTGGAGCCGCCTTGAGCAACATTGAGCCAACGCCCTTCGGCGACAAATATGTGCTTGTCGAGCACATCGCTACCGGCGGCATGGCCGAGATCTATCGCGCCACGTACTCCGGCATCGAGGGGTTCGCCAAGGAATTGGTGGTCAAGCGTCTGCGCGAGGAGTTCGCCGAGCGGCCGAACGTCGTGCGCATGTTCCTCGACGAGGCGCGCGTCGCCGCCACGCTGACGCACCAGAACGTGGTGCACACCTACGACCTCGGCGAGATCGGCGGCGAGTACTTCATCGCCATGGAGCTCCTGAAGGGCGAGGAGCTGGTCGCGGTCCTGCGCAAGTCGGCCAAGACGGGGCTGCAGCTGCCGCTGCAGATCTCGCTCGGCATCATCATGCAGTCGCTCGAGGGGCTCTACTACGTGCATTCGCGGGCCGACGATCGCGGCCGGCTGCTCGGGCTCTGCCACCGCGACATCAACCCGACCAACATCCACGTCGGCTACGACGGCACCTGCAAGATCGTCGACTTCGGCATCGCCGCCACGCGCGCGAGCGTGCAGGGCGGCGAGGGCCAGTTCGCCGGCAAGCTGGCGTACATGGCCCCGGAGCAGGTGCTCGGGCACCCGATCGACGCGCGCGCCGACATCTTCGCGCTCGGCGTGGTGCTCTACGAGATGTGCCTCGGTCGCCGCCTGTTCCGCGGCGCGGCCGACGAGGTGGCCGAGCGCATCGTCGAGGGCGACATCCCGGCGCCGACGTTCGTCGACCCGGAGTTCCCGCCGGCGCTCGAGGCCATCATCATGAAGGCGCTCGAGGTCGACCCGGCCGACCGCTACCAGAACTGCGACCACATGTTCCGTGACCTCGAGCGGTTCACGGAAGAGGCGGGCATCCGCAGCACGCCGCGCATCATCTCGAACTACATGGCCGAGATGTTCGGCGAGGGCGCGCCGGCCGAGGTCAACTACGACGACCTCTACGACGACCTCGCCGACGAGGCCCTCGACTTCGACCAGTTCGACCGCCTCGACTCGCAGGACCAGAAGGACGACGCGCCCGACTGGGCCAAGCCGGCGCAGTCCGACTCGCGCAGCAAGAAGTCGATGACGATCGGCAACCTCGACGCGGTGCTCGCCGAGGCCCAGCGGCTGCAACAGGCGCAACAACAGCAGGCGGCGCAGCAGCAGAAGCCGGCGACCGGGTCGGCGCCGACGGCCCGCAGCAAGCGCGCGGAGTCCGAGGCGGCGGCGGTGGCCGGGGCGCGCCGCGCCCACCGCAAGTCGTCGTCGGCCCGGCACAAGACGGTGCCGCCGGCGGCGACCCAGAGCACGGGCTCGGGTCCGCGGCGGCCGCCGACGGGGGCCAACCGCTCACTCACGGCGGGGCGCTCGATGACGAAGGGCACGCCGACGACGGCGACGTCGTCGATGCCGGTGGTGGTGGTCGATCCGGGCGCGACGAGCACCACTTTCGGCCACGGCATCATGGCCGACCAGACCAAGCGCGGCGGCGCGGCCATCACCTGGATCCTCGTGCTGTTCGGGCTCGGCGGCCTCGGGTACGTCGCGTACACGATGTTCTCGATGAAGTAGGGCGAGGCGGGCGCGGGGCAGCAGACAAGTAGCGGGCGAGACGGGAAAAGCCGATGCACAGCGTCGAGGTCCAAGGCAATCACACCTGGGGTAAGTTCTCCGCCTTCCGCGTGCTCGGCGATCACGAGCCGATGCCGGGGTTCCGTCTGGTGATGCAGTTCGCGCCGCGCCCCGAGGGCGTGGCCCGCCTGCTCGAGATGCGCGCGCGCGCCAACGACCCGCTCGACTCGGAGCTGGCGCGCCTCACCGTGCGCGCCGGCATCGGTCTGCTGCAGTCGCACAACGTGTCGTTCGCGTACGCCAGCGCCGAGGAGGTCGTGGCCCTGGTCCGCGCCGACGCGGTCCAGCGCATGGGCAGCTCGATGGCGGTCTACGAGCAGCTGCTGTCGATGTACTCGGCCCGCCTGGCGGTGCTGCTCGGCGAGGAGCTGGTGGTCCACGGGCACATCTTCGAGTTCCCCGACATCGGCATCGCCCGCCGCGCCTTCGTGTCGGCGCAGGAGTGGCTCGAGGAGGCCACGCCGCTCCGCTCGTCGCGCCGCCTCGGCCTGCAGATGCGCGGCCTCGGCCAGCCGTTCCACCCGTCCAGCCTCGAGACCGTCGAGGCCCAGGCCAGCCTGCTCCGCTCGGCCGGCGTCGACCTCGAGACGCTGCCGCACTGGTGGTGGCGCGGCGTCGCGGCCCGCTTCCGCTCGGACGGCGGCGTCGAGCTCTACGACGATGTCCCCCACGGCGCCGACTTCGCCGCGCTCGTCTCCGACGTGTGACGCGGCAGGCGCCGCGGGGCGAGGCCGGGGCGCGGGGACGCGGACGAGGGCGCTCCGGCGCGTCGTCCCGGGCGTGACGGGCGTCGGGCCCCGCGGCGGTGCATGAGCGAGGTGCCGTGATGCGCGGGCTCTACGTCCACGTGCCGTTCTGCGCCCGGGCCTGCCCGTACTGCGACTTCGACTTCCAGGTCGGCCGGACGCCCGACGCGGCCGGCTTCGTCACCGGGCTCGAGCGCGAGCTGGACGCGCGGGCGCAGGAGCTGGCCGAGTGGACATGCCCGGACGAGCATGTCGATTCGGGCATGTCCGATGGGACATGGTCGACGGTGTACCTCGGCGGCGGCACGCCGAGCCTGCTCGGGCCGGCCGGGCTGGGGCTGCTCGGCGAGTGGCTGGCGCGGCGCTTCCCGGGCGCGGGCGGGCGCGAGTTCACGGTCGAGGTGAACCCCGAGCACGGCGATCCGGCGCTCTATTCGGCGGTCCGGGCGATCGGCGGCACGCGGGTGTCGCTGGGGACGCAGAGCCTCGAGCTCGCGGGCCTGCGCACGCTCGGGCGGATGCACACGCCGGCGCAGGCGCTCGCGTCGGTGGCGGCGGCGGCGGCGGCGGGGCTGCGCGTGAGCGCCGATCTGATCGTCGGCTGGCCGGGGCAGACGGCGGCGGGCGTGGCGGCGGATGTCCGCGGGCTGGTCGAGGCCGGGGCGGAGCACGTGTCGGTGTACGCGCTGACGATCGAGGCCGACACGCCGTGGCCGACGCTGGTGCGGCGCGGCAAGCGGCGGCTGCCCGACAGCGACCACCAGGCGGACATGCTGGCCGCGGCCGAGCAGGCGCTGACGGCCGCGGGGCTGCGGCACTACGAGGTCGCCAGCTACGCGCGCGCGGGCGCGGAGGCGCGGCACAACCTGCTCTACTGGACCTGGCAGGACTACCTCGGCCTCGGGCCCTCGGCGCACTCGGCCCGCTACTTCGCCGACGGCGCGGTGCTGCGGCGCGGCAACCTCCGCGGGCTGCCGGCGTGGGTGAACGATCCGGGGACCCCGGCCGAGGCGGAGCGGCTGACGCCGGAGGCCGCGGCGATCGAGGGGCTGTGGACGGGGCTGCGCGACCTCCGGGGGCTCGACGTGGCGGCCTACCTGCGCCGCTTTCCCGCGGTGACGCGCGCGTGGGTCGAGGCGCGGGCGCGCCGACAGGTGATGCGCGGGAACCTCGAGTGGGTCGACGAGGATCGGGTGCTGCGGATCGCGCCGGGGCGCTGGTACTGGCACGACGCGGTCGCGGCCGACCTGCTGGCGTGAGGTGAGAGTTGGCGCGGGGCGAACCGGGTGCATCGGGCCGCCGGTCGCGAGCGGTGATGGCCGAATGGCGGGAGGTACGGGGGGGGTTGGCGCTGGCACGACGCGGTCGCGGGGCGTGCCCGCGGGGGATCTATCTGTATGGTCGACAGGACATGTCCTGCGAGGCATCTCGATGGACGTGGAACGATGTCCGTCCGGACATGCCATCAAGGACATGTCCGGACAGACATGAGCTAGCCGAGGTCGAAGACCAGGGCTTCCCCGCCCGTGGTGCCCTCGAGGGTCACCGCCGGCTCGTCGGACAGGGCCAGGGCGTCGCCGGCCTGGAGGTCGTGGCCGTTGACGCGGACGCTGCCGCGGGCGACGTGGACCCAGGCGTGGCGACCTGGCGCGAGCGGGTGCTCGGCGCGCTGGCCGGCGGCGAACAGGCCGGCGTAGACGGCGGCGTCGGTGTGGATCGTGACGCTGTCGTCGCGGCCGTCGCGGCTGGCGACCAGGCGCAGGCGGCCGTCCTTGTCGGCCGTGCCGAAGCTGCGCTGCTGGTAGCCGGGCTTGAGGCCGCGGCGCTCCGGGAGCAGCCAGATCTGCAGGAAGTGCACGGGCTCGGTGCGCGAGGCGTTGAACTCGCTGTGCGTGACGCCGGTGCCGGCGCTCATGACCTGCACGTCGCCGGGGCGGATGACCGAGCCGGTGCCCATGGAGTCGCGGTGCTCGAGGCCGCCCTCGAGCACGTAGGAGAGGATCTCCATGTCGCGGTGCGGGTGGGTGCCGAAGCCGCGGCCGGGCTCGACGCGGTCCTCGTTGATGACGCGGAGGTCGCGGAAGCCCATGTGCGCCGGGTCGTGATAGTCGGCGAACGAGAAGGTGTGGTGGGAGTCGAGCCAGCCGTGGTCGGCGTGGCCGCGGGCGTCGGCGGGGCGCTTGGTGATCATGACGGAGCCCATCATGACGCGGCTTTTCATGCTGTAAACGAATAAAAATGTGATGTCATCCATCAGTTTCTGCGATACTTCGTGGATGATCGGCGAGGTCACGCTCGACCAACTGCGCGTGCTGGTGGCGGTCGCCGAGGCCGGCAGCTTCTCGGCGGCGGCCCGTCGGCTGCGGCGGGTGCAGTCGGCGGTCAGCCAGGCGATCGCCAACCTCGAGCGCCAGCTCGAGGTCGCGATCTTCGACCGCTCGACCCGGGTGCCGACGCTGACCGAGCCGGGGCGGGCGATCCTGGCGGCGGCCCGGCGGGTGGCCGGAGAGGTCGACGCGCTGCGCGGGGTGGCTGCCGGGCTGGCGCAGGGGCTCGAGCCGGCGGTGTCGCTGTGCGTCGACGCGTTGTTCCCGCTGCAGGTGCTGGTGGCGCTGTGCCGCGAGTTCGCGGCGGCGTTCCCGAGTGTGGCGCTGCGCGTCGACACGGAGACGATGTCCGACGTGGCGGCGCGCGTGCTGGCAGGAGCCGCGACGCTCGGGGTGGCGGCGCCGATCGCCGTGGCCCCCGGGCTCGAGCGGCGGCCGCTGGCGCCGATCCGGATGATCGCGGTGGCGGCGGCCGGGCACCCGCTGGCGCGCGTGCGGGGCAAGATCGCCAGCGCCCGCCTGGCCGACCACGTGCAAGTGGTGCTGTCGGAGCGCGGGACGGCGGGGGTGCCCGACCAGGCGGTGCTGTCGCCGCGGACCTGGCGCGTGGCCGATCTGCACACGAAGCAGGCGCTGCTGCGCGCGGGGCTCGGGTGGGGCAACTTGCCGGCGGCGATGATCGAGGACGATCTGCGGGCGGGTCGACTGGTGGCGATCCGGCCGGCGGCGTGGGCCGAGGACGAACACACGCTGCACCTGGCGGCGATCCACCGCGCGGACACGATCCTCGGGCCGGCGCACCGGTGGATCGTCGAGCGCCTGGCGACGCTGTGCGCGGCGGACCAGGCGAGCGCAGGGACGGCGGGGGCGGACGCGAGCTCGAGCAGGACGCGAGCGGGCGCGGCGGGCAGGAGGACGGCGAATTCGGTCGCGCCGGGGCTGACGAGTGAGACGCAGCCGGGGCGGGCGAGGGAGACGCGGGCGGCGAGGGCTCGGGGTCGGCCGGGCAAGCGCGGGCGTCGGGACAAGGCCGCGAGGCCGGTGAAGGCGGGCAAGGCTTGAGCCGCGGCTGCGCGAGCGCGCGGGCGAGCGTGCTGGCATCCGGGGGCGAGACGAGGTAAGAGCGAGTCGAGTGGAGCTGAGCCCGAGACGCCAGCGGATCCTGTTCGCAGTGTGCCGCGAGTACATCGTCTCCGGGCGCGCGGTGGCGTCGGGGGCGCTGGTTCAGGTCCACGGGCTCGAGTGGTCGCCGGCGACGATCCGCAACGAATTGGTGGCGCTCGAGGAGGCCGGGTACGTGTCGCAGCCGCATCAATCGGCCGGGCGCCTGCCGACGGCGCTGGGGATGCGGCTGTACGTGCGCTCGCTGGTGCGGCCGCCGCCGCTGCGGCCGGAGCTGCGGCGCGCGGTCGACGTGTCGCTGTCGGAGCCGGTCAGCGGCCCCGAGGGGATGCGGGTGGCGGCGCAGGTGCTGAGCGAGGTGGCGAGCTGCGTGGCGGTCACGTTCGTCAGCGAAGACCGCGGCGGCCGGGACGGGAAGGTCCAGCAGGTCGACCTGGTGCCGGTGCAGGGCTGCCGGGCGATGGTGGCGCTGACGCTGGCGGGGATGCACACGCGGCTGCACCCGGTCACGATCGACGCCCGCTTCGCCGAGGGCGGCGGGATGCTGCGGCTGCAGGAGCGGCTGCGCGGGCTGTGCGTCGGCAAGACGCTGGCCGAGGCGCGCGCCGAGCTGTCGCGCCTGTGGGCCGAACACGAGGCGCGCCTCGACCGCCTGCTGGCCGAGAGCCTGCGGCTCGGGCTGTGGCTGTGCACGGCGGCGGCGCTCGACCCGTTGTGGGTCCAGATCGCCGGGCAGCGGCTGCTGGCGGGCCAGAGCGACCAGACGCTGGCGCAGGTGCTGGCGCTGTTCGACGACTATCACGGGCTGGCGGAGCTGCTGTGTCAGCTGCTGCCCGAACACTCGCTCGACCAGGCGCGCGCCGAGGTCCACGTGGCGGCCGAATTGCGGCCGGCGCTGACGGGCCTGGGGCCGACCGGGCCGTGCGTGCTGGCGGGCATGAGCCTGATCGGCTGCCGCGTGCAGCCGGTCGAGGACGGTCGCACGGCGGCGGTGGCCCTGCTGGGCTCGGATCGCATGGATTACGAGGCGGCGATCCCTCTGGTAGAGTACGCGGCGCAAGCGCTGGCGGCGCGCACGAGCGAGTGATCCCTCACTGCGGTCGGCGCTCCGAATTCGAGGTCGCGATTCGGGCTTGTCTCGCGCGCTCGCCGGCCTTAAAGCGGGAGCCGCATGAGCCAGGATCCACAGGAAGAGAACACGGACGGCGCGGGCGAGAACGGCAACGGCGCGCCCGTGGAAGCCGAGTTGGTCATCACTCCCGAGGAGCGGGCCGAGCAGGCCGAGGCCGAGAAGGCCGACCTCAAGGACAAGTGGCTGCGCGCCCTGGCCGAGCTCGAGAACTACAAGAAGCGGACGCGGCGCGAGATCGACGACAACGTGTTCCGGGCCCAGCAGAACCTGCTGAACGCGTTCCTGCCGACGGTCGACAACCTCGGGCGGGCGCTCGATCTGGCGCGCGACAACGAGCAGCTCCACAAGGGCATCCAGATGGTCGTCAACGACTTCATGAGCGCCCTCGGCCGCTTCGGCGTCGAGCCGGTGCCGAGCGTCGGCCACCCGTTCGACCCGGCCATCCACGAGGCGCTGCAGCAGATCGACACGCCCGACTTCCCGCCCGGGGTGGTCGCGCGCGAGTGGGAGAAGGGCTTCCGCCAGGGCGACCGCCTGCTCCGCCCGGCCCGCGTGGTCATCGCCGGCCCCGGCTCGACCGGCGGCAAGGCCGAGGGCGCAGCGTCGTAACGCATGGCCGGTCCGCGACCGAGCCCGATCCTCGGCATCGACCTCGGGACCACCAACTCGTGCGCCGCGGTGATGGACGGCGGCGAGGTCCGCGTGCTCGTCAACGCCGAGGGCAGCCGCACGACCCCGAGCGTGGTGGCGTTCGCCGGCCAGGAGGTCCTGGTCGGCACGCTGGCGCAGCGACAGGCGGCGGTCAGCCCGGCGACCACGATCTACGCGGCGAAGCGGCTGATCGGCCGCAGCTACGCGGCGGTCGCCGGCCTGCGCGCGCGGCTGACCTACGACCTCGTGCCCGGCGACAACGGCGACGCGTGGATCGAGGTCGCCGGCCGCACGATCGCGCCGGCCGCGGTCGGGGCGCACGTGCTGGCGGCGCTGCGCGACGCGGCGGAGGCGGCGATCGGGCAGCCGGTGACGCGCGCGGTCATCACGGTGCCGGCCTACTTCGACGACGCGCAGCGCCAGGCGACCCGCGACGCCGGGACGATCGCGGGGCTGCGGGTCGAGCGGATCGTCAACGAGCCGACGGCGGCGGCCCTGGCCTACGGGCTGGCTGACCGCAAGGACAGGCCGCCGAAGATCGTGGCGGTCTACGACCTCGGCGGCGGGACCTTCGACCTGTCGCTGCTCGAGCTGCGCAGCGGGGTGTTCGAGGTGCTGGCGACCGCCGGCGACACGCTGCTCGGTGGCGAGGACTTCGACGCGGCGCTGGTCGACCACCTGGCCGAAGGGTTCAAGCGCGAGCACGGCGTCGACCTCCGCCGCGACCGCGCGGCGCTGGTGAAGCTGCAGGACGCGGCGCAGCGAGCCAAGCACGAGCTGAGCTGGTCGCTGGCGACGGACATCGAGGTGCCGTTCGTGGCCTCGGCCGGCGGCCGGCCGTTGCACCTGCAAGCGAGCCTGTCGCGGCTCGAGCTCGAGCGCCTGGTGCGGCCGCTGATCGCCCGCACGCTCGAGCCGTGCCGCCGCGCGCTGGCCGACGCGAAGCTGCGCGCCCGCGACGTCGACGAGGTGATCCTGGTCGGCGGGCAGACGCGCATGCCGCGGGTGGTCGAGGCGGTGGCCGAGTTCTTCGGCCGGGCGCCCAACACGTCCCCGAACCCCGACGAGGTGGTGGCCGTCGGCGCGGCGATCCAGGGCGCGGTGCTGGCGGGCGAGGTCGAGGAGGTGCTGCTGCTCGACGTGGTGCCGCTCGACATCGGCGTCGAGACGCAGGGCGGGGTGTTCACATCGCTGGTGCCGCGCAACACGACGGTGCCGACCCGCCGCGCGGAGGTGTTCGGCACGACGCTCGACGGCCAGACGGCGGTCGACGTGCACGTGCTGCAGGGGCTGCGTGAGATGGCGGCCGACAACCAGACGCTGGCGCGCCTGCGCCTGTCGGGCATCGCCGAGGCGCCGCGCGGGGCGCCGCAGATCAAGGTGACGTTCGAGGTCGACGCCGACGGGATCTTGCACGTGTCCGCGCGTGAGCTCGGGTCCGGCGCGGAGGTCGCGACGACGGTGCAGCCGGCGGCCGGGCTGACCCGGGCCCAGGTCGAGCAGCTGGCCCGCGAGGCCGCAGCCGCGCGCCAGGCCGATGCGGTCCGCAAGGACGCGGCGCTGCTGCGAAATCGCGCCGAGGCGCTGGCCTACGCGTGCGAGCGGGCGGCAGAGGGGCTGCCGGGGCTGCAGGCGCCGCAGCGCGCCTCGCTGCAGGCCGAGGTGACCGCGCTGCGCGAATTGCTCGCCGCGGCGGCGCCGGCGACGGCGATCGAGGCGGCCCTCTTGACCCTCGAGCGCTCCTCGCAGCAGATCTACGCGGCGCTGCTCGGCGCCGAGTCCACCGGGAGCTCCTGACCGCGGGAACCGAGAAATTCATGGCGCAGCACCAAGACCACTACGCCGTGCTCGGCGTGGCCTCCGGGGCCACGCTCGACGAGATCAAGCGCAGCTATCGCCGCCTGGCGCTGGCCAACCACCCCGACCGTCACCCGGGCGACGTCGAGGCCGAGGAGCGGTTCCGGGCCGTCAGCACGGCGTACGCGGTGCTCAGCGATCCGGTCCAGCGGGCCAAGTACGACGCGCAGCGGCACCTGCCGGTCGGGCTGTTCGACCAGCCGGTGACGATGCAGACGGCGCGCGACCTGCTCAGCGCGGTGGTCGGCGACGTGTTCGGCCGCCAGCGCCGCGAGCGTCGCCGCGGCCGCGATGTCCGCTACACGTTGACGGTCGACCTGGCAGAGGCGGCCCTGGGCTCGGAGCACGAGATCCAGTTCGAGGCGCTGGGACCGTGCGCCAGCTGCGGGGGCACGGGGGCCAAGCCGGCCGGGCGCCCGCCGACGACCTGCCCGCTCTGCCACGGCCGCGGCGAGGTCAAGGGCGAGGGTTTTTTGGCGCGCCACACGACGTGTGGCCGCTGCGCCGGGACGGGGATGATCCAGCTCGACCCGTGCGAGACGTGCCGCGGCCGCGGAGCCCGACGCGAGCAGCGGTCGTTCAAGGTCCGCCTGCCGCCCGGGACCGAGGGCGGGGCGGAGAAGGTGATCCAGAACCACGGCGAGCCGGGCCAGTTCGGCGGCGGGCCCGGCAACCTGCGCGTGACCGTCAGCGTGCGCCCGCACGCGTGGCTGCGCCGCGAGGGCCAGGACATCCACTGCGACCTGTTCGTCAGCCCGCTCGAGGCGGCCCGCGGCGGCAAGGTCCCGGTGCCGACGCTGACCGGCTCGGCGCTGCTCGAGCTGCCGCCCGGGGTGGCCACCGGCGCCAAGCTGCGCCTGCGCGGCAAGGGCGTGCCCAGCGAGGGCGGCCGCGCCGGCGACCAACTGGTGACGGTGGTGGTCGAGACGGCGAACCTGTCCTCGAGGACTGGCGCGGTCGTGGCCGCGCTCGAGGGGCTCGAGCGCGCGCTGCAGGCCGAACCGCAGGCGCTGCCGAAGCGGGCGGCCCAGCGCGGGCTGAAGTGAGCGCCCGAAGGGGCATGCCCGAAGGGGCATGCTCGGAGGAGCATGTCTTGAGGCGCAGGTACGTCGCCGCGCGCAGAGCTGCCGCGTGAACCGGGACTGGCTCGCGCGCGGGCGAGAGCTCGAGACCCGGCGGCGGTGGGACTCGGCATGGCGACGCGTGGCCCGATCTGCTCGAGCGCCGCGCCGCGGAGGGCGACCTCGATCGCGCGGGGCCCGCTGGGCGGTCCGCGGCGAGCACTGCGCGTCGAAGACGGCGCGAGTGACCAGGTGTCCTCCGAGACATGTGATGCGCCCGGGTACGCCCCGATAGGTTGGAAGGGACAGGTGCGGAGGCGGCCGGTGGCGGCGAGTGACATGTCCGGAGAGACAGGTGCACGAGCCATCCGCTGCACCGGGGTCTGGAGCCCGTGGGGGCTCCAGTATTGGCAGGGGCGGGCTGGGGCCGCGGCGGGCCGCTGCTTTGACGCCGGGCTGCAGTTCTTCAACAATGCCGGCGATGCTCCGCCCGTGCGCCGCCTCGCTCCTCGCGCTGCTCATGTCCGGCTGCTTCTCGCCGAGCGGGAGCGACTCGAGCGGCGGCCCGCTCACCGCGAGCGAGACGCAGGCGGCGAGCACGAGCACGCTCGGGATGACGAGCACGAGCGAGCCGACGACGACGCCGACGACCATCTCCACCGGGTCGACGACGGAGCACGTCGACCCGCCGACGACCACGGAGAGCACGACGGCCGAGGTGTCGAGCAGCTCGACGACCGGGATGGCGGGGGAGTGCGGCAACCAGATGCTCGATCCCGGCGAGGAGTGCGACGACTCGAACGCGTTTCCGGGCGACGGCTGCTTCCAGTGCATGAACGAGGCGATCTGCGGCGACGGGGTGGTCGACGCGGGCGAGGAGTGCGACGGCGGCAAGGCCTGCTCGGATTGCGTGCGCACGCATTTCTGGGCGTTCGTCACGACCGATCCGGTCTCGGTCGTCGAGTTCGGCAGCGTCGACGGCGCGGACTCGTACTGCACCAAGCGGGCCAACGACGCGGGTCTGCCCGGCAAATTCGTCGCCTGGCTGGGCACCGGCACGCAGCCGGTGGCGATGCGGCTGGTCCATTCGTCGCGTGAGTGGCGGACGACGAACGACCTGCCGATCGCCGCCAGCTGGGACGACCTGGAGGACGGGGATCTGGCGCGATCGCTCAACGTCACCGAAAAAGGCGCGGAGCTGCTGCTCCGGCCGCAGTGCGGCGCCTGTCCGGTGTGGACGGCCTCGACCGTCGACGGTCTGGCGCTGATGCCGAACTGCAGCGGCTGGACCGCGGTCGGCATGGAGTCCGCCGCGGTCGGCGAGTGCTCGATGGCCGACAGCCACTGGACCGAGGGTTGCGACACGGCCCCGTGCACCGCGACGGCGCGGCTGTACTGCTTCGAGCAGCCGCCGCCGCCGTGAGTCAGTAGTCGAGCCGCACGCCGAGCACGGGGAGGATCGGGACGCCGACGATGCTGCGCGTGCCCGAGTAGTCGTCGAGGTACCACACGCCCTCGGCGTTCTGCCGGTTGTACACGTTCTGCACGTCGAGGTAGGCGGAGACGATGGCGCGCGAGAGGACCCACGTCTTGTCGACGCGCAGGTCGAGCTGGTGGAACACGGGCATGCGGGCGCTGTTGTACTCGCCGGCGAGCGGCTGGGTGATGGGGCGCGCGCCATCCTGCTTGATGCCGCCGACGATCGGGGTGTAGGGCAGGCCGGTGACGACGCGGAAGCGGCCGGCGAGCTGCCAGCGGCGCGGCAGCTTGAGGCCGAGCACGGCGACGAGGTTGTGCCGCTGATCGAACTCGTTGGGGAAGCGCAGCTCGGCCCGGCCGTCGCTGGTGAAGGTGCCGAAGCGTCCGCGCATCCAGGTGTAGGCGAGCCAGCCGAACAGCCGCCGCGTGAGGTCGTGGCGCAGCATCACCTCGAGGCCGTAGGTGAGGCCGGCGGCGTCTCGCTGCCCGTAATGCCAGCCGCCGGTCGGCGCGGGCGACTGCGTGCGATCGCGGCGCCAGAAGGCGGTGGCGTCGAGGCCGAGCGCGGCGGTGAGCTGGAGGTGGACGCTGGCGCTGAGCTGCAGGGCCTGGCGCAGGCCGAGCCGGCTGTGCGGGCTGATGTCGAGGCGCGGATCGAGGTAGCGGATCGCGCCGGGGAGGACGATCTGGGTGTCGATGCCGAGGCTGTCGAGGGCACTGAAGCTGTTGGAGACGTTCGGGAGCGGGCTGCCGGGGACGAAGTGCGGCTGCGAGTAGCGGCCGGCGCCGAGCTGGACGGCGACGCGGGCGTGCGGGGCCCAGCGAGCGTGCAGCCGCGGGTCGATCGAGAACTTCGGCTCGCCCCTGGCGGCGAACAGGCTGGCCCGAAGACCAGGTGAGAGGGTGAGCCGGCCGAGCGTGAGCAGGGGTGTGACGTAGGCGCCGCTCGTCGAGGTCACGCCGCGGGCGACGTCGTCGACGGAATTTATGTACGAGACGTCGATGTGCGTGCGCGTGCGGTGGCGATCGATCTGGGCGTCGGCGCCGAAGGTCAGCTGGAACCGCCGCGACACGCGCGCGGTGGCCTCGGCGCGCAGGAGGCCGACGACGTCGGTGCGCCGCTGGACCTGGGCCTCGCTCTCGACGCCGCTGCGATCGAGGCGCAGCGCCGGCGAGAGCAGGAAGTCCCACGCGCCGTGGCGCTTCTTGTAGACGAGGTCGAGCCGGTGGAAGGACGAGCTGAGCGCGACGCCCTGCGCGCCGGCGATGTGGCTGTCGAAGCGGAGGAGGTCACTGGCGCCGAGCAGGCGCGCGGTGAGGCTGGCGCCCGGGCCGACGGGGTGATCGAAGACGACCTGATAGTCGCTGTACTTGGGGCGCAGGTAGTCGCGGCCAAACGCGAGCCGGCCGACGACGCCGAGCGCGAGGTCGAGGTAGCCGCGCTGGGCGGCGATGAGGAAGGAGCCGCGACCGACCGGGCCCTCGACGAGCGCGCCGGCGGAGATGATGTCGAGCTTGGCGTGGCCGTGGAGGCCGTCGCGCCGGCCGACGCGCGGGGTGAGGACGACGAGGCCGCCGGTGGCGTTGCCGTAGTTGGCGGCGAAGTTGCTCGGGACGTACTGCAGGCCCGAGAGCACGCCGCCGGGGACGATGCTGGCGAGGCCGGGGATGTGGAAGGCGCGCGGGACGGGGTGCTCGCCGACGAACACCTGCGACTGGTTGGGCGCGGCGCCGCGGAGGACGAGCAGGCCGAGGCCGCCGGGGACGCGCGCGGCGCCGGGCAGGTTCTGCAGGGCGCGCAGCGGGTCGCCCTGGCTGCCGGGCAGCGCGGCGATCTCGTCGGGTCCGAGCTCGACGCTGAACGGGCTCGGTCGCGGGGTGCGCTCCTGGGCGACGATGGTGCGGTAGCGGCCCGAGCCCGTCGGTTGCAGGTAGATGACGGGCGGACGCCGGCGGCGCCAAAAGGCGGCGGTGGTCGGCTGCTCGAGCCGCTCGTGCCCGCCGGCGACGACGACGAGCTCGAAGTCGAGGGCGGGCAGATCGGCGAGGACGAAGCTGCCGTCGCCGGCGGTGACGGCCTCGCGCGTCCACGCGGGGCCGCGCCGGGCACGGGCGAAGATTCGCGCGCCGGCGAGCGGCTGGCGCTCGCCGGCGCTGCGGAGGGTGCCGCGGGCCTCGAGTCGGATGGTCGAAGGGACAGGTTGATTGCGGGTGGTCGAAGGGACAGGTCGTGAGGTGGCCGCGGCGAGGGCCGGGGTTTGTGTCCGGCTGGTTGAAGGGACAGGTTTTGCGCCGACGGCGGGGGGTCCGGCGAGCGCGAGGAGGAGCCCGAGGAGCGCCGTGATCATGGGGCGGGGGCGGCGTCCTCGGCGACGAAGCGCAAGGTGGCGAAGGCGCGACCCTGGCGGGTGTCGGCGACGTAGAGGTAGAGGTCGACGGGCTCGGGATCGTCGGGGACGACCCACAAGCGGATCTCATCGTCGAGCGGGTCGCCAATCTCCTGGACCTCGGCGGACAGGCCGATCCTGGCGACGAGTTGCTCCTCCCTGGGCATGACGGTGAGGTGGTCGGAGGCGGCGACGGAGGTGAAGGCGTAGTACTCCTGCTGCGAGTCGTCGCTGTACTGCGGGGTGACGGAGATCCGGTCGCCGGCGTGGACCCGCACGGTGTCGCCGTCCTGCGCCAGCTGCTCGCGGCCGTTGCGGCGCACCAGCAGGCCGGTGAGGACGGGGTTGAGGTCGGGCGGAGTGTCGGCGAGGTCGGGCGGCAGCTCGCCGTCGAGGGGGTACAGGCTCATCAGCGCGGGTACGGTGGTGAAGGCCTTCCACTCCGGCCCGAGGGTCAGGGCGCGCTGCTGCATGAGGCACGACTCGAGGCCGGCCCGCGGCAGGCTGGTGTAGCGCTGCAGGCAGGTCTCGGGGTCGACGTCGCCGTGGGCGGTGAAGGCCATGACTTGGATCCACCCGCGGAACTCGGGGTTGGCAGTGTAGGCCCCGCCGAGGCTCAGGCGCACGCGCTCGCCCTCGCCGAGGCGGCACGTCTCCGGGAACGACAGCGGCAGCGGGACGGGGCAGGCCGGGAGCTCCTCGTAGGTGAACGGGAAGCCGCAGCCGAAGGGACACGCCAGCCAGGTCGGCGGCGGGACGGAGATGTCGGGCGGACCGACGCCGATCCACTGCAGCTCGAGGGTGTCGAGCGGCAGGGCCTCGGCGCGCTCGCGGCCGTCGGGGACGACGAGGTCGGAGGAGTAGCCGCCCGGTTCGACGACGCGGACGACGAGGCCCCACGCGACCGGATGATCGACGACCCAGGGCGGTCGATCGTACTGCACGCAGCCGCCGAGGAGCCCGAGGCCGACGACCAGCGCTGTCCGCATCGCCGCTCAATGTAGCGGGCATGAGCGGGCGAGGAAAGCGGTATGCACGGGGCGCGAGCGTCGGGGCGAATCGGATGTCCGGAGGGACAGGTCGTGGTGCGGCGCGTCGGATGTCCGGAGGGACAGGCCGCGGCGCGGGACCGGCGGATGTCCGGAGGGACAGGTCGTGCGCGGGGCGAATCGGATGTCCGAAGGGACAGGTCGTGGTGCGGCGCGTCGGATACCTTCGCCGCCCGAGGTCGACGGTGTCGAGGGGATATGTCCGCATGGACATGTCGCGGCGGGTCGTGCGGGGCTGGCCTCGGGGACAGGCCGCTCGCGCCGGGCCGCGAGGCTGTGTGATGGGACATGTCCTGCGGGACAGGCTGATCTCGGTGCGAGGCGAGACGAGCTGTCCGGGGGGACAGCTCGATCTCGACGAAGCTCGGCTGTCCTCGGGGACAGGTTAGTCGTGCTCGATGCGGACCCAGCCGGCGCGGGTGCGGCGGAGCTCGTAGGTGGGGAAGTACTCGAGGTCGAGGCGGAGGGTGAGGAGGTCGACCTTGCCGTCGAGGTCGACGGTCTTGAGGCGGACGGAGGCGCGGTCGGGCTTGCCGGAAACGGCAGCGAGGAAGCTGTCGATGTCGGGGGTGGGGCGGTCCTCGGCCGCGACGATCCTGCGAGCGGCGCGCAGCCGCGAGCGGCTGGCCGGCGAGCCGTACCAGTAGAGCGAGATGTAGACGCCCTCGTCGGGGACGGCGCGCTGGATGAGGGCGGCGTGGTGGGGGGCCTGGAGCAGGGCGCCGGCCCAGTGGAGCACGCGGTCGGTGCCGCGGCCGTCGTCGGGCCGGGTCACGACCTCGAGGTCGAGCTCGACGCCGTCGCGGAGGAGGCGCACGGTGACGCGGCCGCGCCGCAGCGCGCCCTCGATCTCGCGGACCGAGGTGACGGCGACGCCGCCGGCCCGCAGGACCAGGTCGCCGGCCTGCCAGCCGCGGGCGAACGCGGCCAGCCGCTGGACGACCAGCACCTGGCGGCGCAGCGGGTCGTGGCCCTCGAGCTCGGCGGCTGTCTCGGGGGACAGGCCGCGGTGGCGCGCCTCGGCGAGGGTGACGGTGCCGAACTCGACGCCGAGGTCGCAGACGATCGGCGACTCGCCGCGGCGGAGGATCTCGACGGCCTCGGCGAACAGGTCGGCCGTGATGCCGTACTCGGCGACGCGGTGGTCCTTGCCGTCCTGGTAGGAGAAGCCGGCCCACAGCGCGAGCACGCGGGCCTCGCTGTCGACGATGGCGCCGCCGAGCGAGGCGGTGGCGCTGGTGAGGGAGATCCGCTCGAGGTTCATGGCCCGGAAGCGGGGCGGGCGCGGCAGCGGCAGGTCGACGGCCTCGACGGCGGTGCTCTGGGCGAACACGCGGTGGCCGGACTTGAGGCCGACCAGCCAGACGGGGTCGCCGGGGTGGAGCGGCCGCGGGGCGAGGTCGACGGCGCGGATCGGCGTGTCGCCGAGGAGGGCCGGGTCGTACGAGAGGATCCCGTAGTTGTGGTGCGGGTGGAGGAACGCGATCTCGCCCGGGATCTCGACCGCGCCGGCGACGGTGAGGGTGATGTCCGCCAGCGGGATCGGGACGGTGTTGCGGTCGACCAGGACGAGGCCGCGCTTGGCGTCGACGACCAGGCCGGCGCCGACGAAGCGGGTCGCGTGGATGCCGTCGATCTTGTAGGGGATGTTGCAGGTCACGGTGACCAGCGAAGGCTGGACCTGCTGCACGCGGACGTCGTCGCTCGGCGGCAGGTTGGTGGTGACGGGCGTGCGCGGCGGCGGGGGCGGCGGGGGCGGCTCGACGGTCGAGGGCCAGCGGCCGGTGCGGTCGTCGCGGGTCGAGCGGGTCATGGCGAACCACCGCCGGTCCATGGTGATGACGGTGACGTGCTCGCGGGTCGGCTGGTCGAGGTCGATCCAGCGGACCATGAACGGTGCCGCGTGCGGCAAGCCGGACAGCACGGCCTCGGCCGCGGCCAGGTCGGGCGTCGGCACGCCGGCGATGGCCCGGATCACGGCGCCGCGGTCGAGGTCGAGGGGCGAGAAGAGGTAACCGCTGTTGGCGAGGTAGACGCCGGTCAGCGCGACCTGGGGGTTGCGGGCCCGCTGGTACGAGAGGTCGTGGAGGATCGCGCCGCCGACCTCGAGATAGGTGCTGGGCGTGATGGCGTGGAGGTCTTGCACGCGGGCGCGGACGGTCAGCGGCCGGCCGCCGCGCTCGAGCTCGAGGGTGACGGTCTGGCCGACGGAGGCGTCGAGCACCGCCTCGAGCGGGACGAAGCGGGGGATGAACTGGCCCTCGACGCGCAGGAGGATGTCGCCCGGCTCGAGCAGGCCGTGGGTGACGCCGCCGGGGATCAGCTTGTCGACGATGAGGAGGCCGATCCCGCCCGGGTCGGCGGCGCGGGCGACCTGCTCGGTCTCCGGACGCAGGCCGAGGCGCGCCAGCTCGTCGAAGGGGGTGTACGAGAAGGTTGTCATCAAGGTGCCGCGCGGGATGGGCTGACCCGTGCGCAGCAGCTCGAATGCGCGCAGCACCCGCTCGAGCGGGAGGAAGAAGCTCGAGGCAGCCTGGGTCCGACTGCCGGCGTTGAGGGCGATGACGTCGCCCTCGATGTCGACCACCGGCGAGCCGGAAGATCCACCTGTCGCACCACTTGCAGCCTGCAGGTAGAACGTATTGAAATCGTTATACTTGCTCTGGCCGTATAGCGGCGCCGGGCGATCGACGCGGGCGAGCGTGCCGGCGAGGATCGAGAGCTTCTCGCCGGCGTCGTTGCCGACGACGCGCAGCTCGGTGCCGACGATGGCCTTGTCGGGGCGCAGGCGCAGCGCCGGCGGCCGGATGAAGCGCAGCGCGGCGGGGTCGTAGCGGAAGAAGCCGAAGTCGTGGACGGGGTCGCGGTAGACCGGCCGCAGCGGGATCTCCTCGTGGTTGAGGAACACCGCCTCGGCGACCACGGGGCCCGGCTGGACGACGTGGCGGTTGCTGAGCATGAGGCCCTGCTCGGCGTCGACGACGAACGCGGTCGCCTGCGAGCTGCCGTTCCACTCGGTGTCGAAGGGACGCGGCGCGTCGATGCGGACCGAGACCACGGCCGCGTAGACGCGCTCCAGGCTCTCGCGCCAGGTCGGGGTCATGGCTGGAGCTTCAGGTACGGTCACGAGGAGCATCGTGGTAGCACTCGCCCCATGGGGGGCGCAAAGGCATCCGTACACAGGCTCGAAACAACTTGATATTATGTGGCGTAAGTGTTTGAAATGTGATGATTAAGAATATGCGACATTTTCGGTCGTGATGACCGCGATCGCGGCCCTCGTCGCGGGCCGTGCTCAGCCGATGGCGGGGTATGCGTCATCGATCCCCTTGCAGGCGAGCGGGCCGAGCCGTCGCTCGCCCGTCGCTCGCGGTCGTCTGTCCGCGGGGCCCGACGGACGGACGTCGGCGAGGGCGAGGCGAGCGCGAACAGAGGTGGATGCGTAATTTGCGAGGGGTGCGGAGGGTTCGAAAGCGAAGGTCGCGAGGCTCGGACGATCGCGCGTGTCGATCGGAGGATGCGGGCCGGCGATGGTGCTCCGTGGCCGACCTCGCGAGGGTGCCGGTGCTGCTCGAGTGGAGCGTGTCCTGCTTCGCGGACGGTCGCGAGATCGAGGCCCGTCGTGCCGTGGAGTCAGGACCCTGCCAGTGAGGCCGTGATGGCGCGCGGGTGCTCGCGACTCCACTGGCAAAAGCCGCGAGGCCCGTCGAGCCGTGGCCGGCGAAACCCGTGCGGCAGGTCTCGGAAATGGCTTCCGTGAGCCCCTGTGCCTGGGCTCGCTTTTCTCTTGACCCCCGGGCAGCGCCATTGGGATAAAGGCGCCATGATCGCCTGGCGTACGCTCGCTTGCTCCGTTGCTGTCCTGTGCCTCGTCCCCGGCTGCGGTGATGATGGCGAGCCCGGTGGGTTCGGTACCGGCACCAACAACCCCTCCGGCACGCCGGCCACGGACACGTCTTCCGGCACGGACACCTCGACCAGCGCGCCGGGGACGACCACGAACCCCGACCCGACGACCGGCCCCGATACGACCAGCACGACGGCCGCGCCGACCACCAACGGGCCGACGACGACGCCGCCGACCTCGACGACCGACGCCGACACGACCACCGGCGACGTCGACACGACGACGACCCAGACGACGACGACCCAGACGACCGACCCGGCCGGCTGCGGCAATGGGCAGATCGATCCGAACGAGCAGTGCGACGGCGCCAACCTCAACGGGTTCACCTGTGAGTCGCTCGGCAACGCCGGCGGCTCGCTCGGCTGCGACCCCGTGACCTGCACCTTCGACACGTCGCTGTGCATGGGCAACAGCTCCAGCGGCACCTCGGGGTAATCGCTGAGTTCGTCGAAGCCGAGCTTGAATCCGCGTACGCCCGGCGCAGCCGCCCTGTTGGTGGCCTGCGCCGTGTTGTTTTTGTGCACCGCGCCCGGGCGGATCCAGTTCCCGGACGACGAGATCGTGTTCCAGACGACGGCGAGCCTGGTCGACCGCGGCTCGTTCGCCATCGCCGGGATCGGCCATCGCACCGGGGAGCCGCCCGGCCGGCCGCCCGGGACGTTCGGCTGGGCCGAGGGGCGGGACGGCCGTCGCTACGGGTTCTTCGGCCACGGCCTGTCGCTGGTCGCCGCGCCGATGTACGCGCTGGCGCGCGTGACCGCGCCCGTGGTGCCGTTCGCGTGGACGCGGGCGGTCCGCTCGGACCACTTCACGTTCCATGTCCGCGAGGCCAGGTCGGACTGGCACCACCTGGTCGTCAGCCTGACGCACTGCCTGGTGACGGCGGCGACGGCGTGGCTGCTGGTCCGCTGGCTGGCGTGGCTCGGCTTCTCGGCCCGGGCGGCGCTGTGGACGGGGGTCGCGTACGCGACGGCCACGGCGGCCTGGCCGTACGCGCGCACGTTCCTGAGCGAGCCGCTGTCGGCGCTGGTGCTGCTGGCGGCGGCGCTGGCGATCGCGCAGGCGCACGCGCTGCGGGCCGACCGGCCGCGCGCGGCCGATTGCCGGTTGTGGCTGGCCGGGGCGGCGGCCGGCTTCGCGGTCCACGTGCACGTGGTGAACCTGGTGGCCTGGCCGTGCCTGGCGGGGTACGCGCTGTTGCCGATGCTGGCAAGTCTGAAAGGACAGGACCTCAAGGGCAGGTTCGTGAGGACATGTCTGAAAGCGCTGGCGCCGGCGCGACGCGGGCTGAGCGGGGCGGCGCTGCTGGCCGGCGCGGGCCTGGCGGCGCTGCTGCTCGGGCAGTGGCTGCGCTTCGGCGATCCGCTCGAGACCGGTCGCTTCGGCCACTACAGCGCGTGGACGAACCCGTGGACGGGGCTGTGGGCGCTGATGGTGGCGCCGGGCCGGAGCCTGTGGCTGTACGCGCCGGCGGCGACGCTGGGGCTGATCGGAGTAGGCGCGGCGCTGCGGCGGGCGCCGGCGGCGACGTGGTTGGCGCTGTCGCTGCTGGTGACGCGCTGGCTGGTGGTGTCGGCGCGCACCGACTGGTACGGCGGCTGGGGCCTGGGGCCGCGCCACCTGGTGCCGGCGATCCCGCTGCTGATGCTCGGCTTCGCGGCGGCGGTCGAGACGCTGCCGCAGCGCGCGAAGGCGGTGCAGCGGGTGTTCTGGGCGGCGCTCGCGAGCAGCGCGGCGCTGACCGGGTTCCTGGCGACGCGATCGATCTTCGAGTGGATGATCGTGCTGACGAACGATCCGCGCGCGGCCGGGCACGTGCTCGAGACGTCACACTTTGCGCCGTGGGCCAGCCCGATCGCGGGGTTCATGACGCTCCAGCCCGACGTGCTGGTGCTCGGCGCGGTCAAGCTGGCGCGCGCAGGACACCCGGGGATGCTGATCGGGTTCGCGGGGCTGGCGGTGATCGGGGCGATCGCGGCGGGGCTGGTGGGGCGCGCGCTGTGGCGGGCGCGCGAGCGTCGGTGAATGTTTTTGGGGACAGGTGTGCAGACTGTGGAACAGGCGCGTCGCGTGTCCGAAGGGACATGTCCGAGGCGTCGGTCCGAGGCTGTCCGCGAGGACAGGTCGATCAGCCGGCCTTGAACTTGTGGGTGTAGGTCTCGCCGGGGGTCCAGGCCAGCTCGCTGCGGGTGAGCTGGCGGACGGCGCAGGTCTCGGCGTCGTTGAGGAGGGTGCGCTTGCCGACCAGCGCCTTGACCGAGCCGGGGATCAGCCGGCCGTCGGCGTCGGCCTTCCACTGCAGGGTGACGTCGTAGCCGAAGGTCTCGCCGCAGCGGCGGCGGATGGCCTTTTGGACAGCTGCAGGGCTGCCGGGCGGGAGCGGCTTGCCGGCCTTCGGGGCGGGCCCGGGCGGCGCGGCCGAGGGGTCGATGGCGGTCGGCGACGGCTCGGAGGGAGCGGGAGGTGGCGGGTCGGGCGACGCCGGCGGCGGGGCGGCGGGTTCGAGCGCGAGAGGGACGGCGACGGGCGGCGGGACGGGAGCGGGAGGCGGCAGGGCCGGGCGCTGGAGCTCGAGCGGGCGCGGAGCGAGGGGCGCGCCGACGGGCTCGGTGGGCGGCAGGGCGACGGCGCGCAGGCTGAAGTAGGCGAACACGCCGAGGCCGAGCACCAGGGCGCCGAGCAGCGGGGCGCCGATCGTGAACGAGAGTCCGCGGGCGTCGCGGGTGACGGTCAGCAGCGGGCCGCTGGCGGCGGGCGGGTCGGAGCCGGGGTCGAGGCTGACACCTGTCCCTGCGGCCAGGCGCCGGAGGTCGCCGGCGAGGGCCTGGGCGGTCGGATAGCGGGCGGCGGGGTCGTCGGCGAGGGCGCGGCGCAAGATAGCCTGAAGGCCAGGTGGGACGGCGGCCAGCGCGAGCTCGGACGGGCCGTCGAGGCCGAGGCGCATCGGCGGCAGCTCGCCGGTGAGCAGCTTGTGCATGAGGGCGCCGAGGGCGTAGATGTCGACGCGATGGTCGGCCGCGAGGCCGCGGTACAGCTCGGGGGCGATGTACCCGGGCGTGCCGAGGAGCGCGCCGGTCTGGGTCAGCGAGGCGTCGCCGTGCCGCGAGGCGCCGACGACCTTGGCCAGGCCGAAGTCGAGGACCTTGATGTAGTCGGGGTCGTCGTCGCGGGTGAGGCGGAAGCAGTTGGCCGGCTTGATGTCGCGGTGGACGACGCCGTGCTTGTGCGCGGCCGCGAGGGCGCGGGCGATCTGCTCGCCGATGTGGACGACGCGCTGCCAGCCGAGCGGCCCCTCGCGCGTGACGGTGGCGGCGAGATCCTCGCCCTCGAGCCGCTCCATGACGAAGAAGGCGGTGCCGTTCTCGGTCTCGCCGAAGTCGGTGATCTCGACGACGTGGGCGTGGGCGATGCCCGAGGCGGTGCGCGCCTCCTGAATGAAGCGCTGGGCGATGCCGGGGTCGTCGCCGAAGCGCGGCTTGATGATCTTCACGGCGATCGGCCGGTCGAGCAGGAGGTGCGTGCCGGCGTACACCGCCCCCATGCCGCCGCTGCCGAGCCGGCGATCGATGCGGTAGCGGCCGGCGAGGACGCCCCCGAGCAGCGAGTCGGGGGCGTCGGCGCGGCGCGGCCCGGCGTCGGAGGCGAGATCGGTCGGGGCGTCGCCGGGGGGACTGGCCTGCGTGGGACCGGTGCCGTCGACGTCGTCGCCCGTCATGGGGGCGATTATACGGGCGCAGGCGCCGGGTTCGGGGCCTCGCGGAGGCGCGGAAGCGACCGCTGCCCGGGGCGCCGAACTGGCCGATACTCGCAGGGCGATGGCGAGGAGCAGGACGACGGCGCTGGCCTGCGCGCTGACGCTGGCGAGCACCCACGCCGAGGCGGCGAACCCGGCCACGGAGGCGCTGCGGCGCGAACACGAGGGGTGCAGGGCGCTGCGCAAGGACGGTCGCAACGCCGAGGCAGGGGCCTGTTTCGAGCGGGTCTACGTCGGACTGACGGAGCTCGAGCCGCGGGCGAGCCGCGATCTCTTCAATGTGCTGAGCGACACTGTGGCGGCCTACGAGCAGGCCCATGCGGACAACAGCGCGGAGAGCCCGATGTGCCGCGCGGCCGGGGTGGTGCGCGACTACCTCGAGCGGCCGCAGAAGGCCGAGGCGATTTACCTGCGCCGGCGAGCGCTCGGGCTGGCCGACCGGATCGATCAGAGCCTGCGCGGGGCCAGTCAGTCGGTCGGCCGCGACGTGTGCGCGGAGCCGCCGGGGCTCCCGGCGGCCGAGCCCGAGCCGAGCGCGACGGGGGAGGCGGCGCCGGCGACACCGGCTCTGCCGGCCCTGAAGCGGCTGCCGCCGCCGCGCCCCGGTCAATGGCGCGGGCAGACCAGCTGGGCCGCGCCGTCGGAGCCGTCGCTGGAGCTGCTGGCCGCCGGCTTCGGGGTGTCGATCGGCGGGGCGCTGACGTCGGCGGTGGGCATCGGCCTGTTGCTGTACCGCGCGGAGTGCACGACGGCGACGCCCGACTGCTCCGACGCAGCCCTGGCCAGCTACCACGACGCGGGCTACCTGACGCTGGCCGCGGGCGCGGGCGTGCTGCTGGCCGGCGCGAGCCTCCTGTTCGCCGACCGGATCCAGGAACGCAAGCGCCGGGCGGCCCGCGCGGTCCCGACGTTCGGGACGAACGGGGCGGGGATCGCGGCGTTCGGGCAGTTCTGAGCCGAGGGTGTCTCTCAGGGCATGTGCGATCGGGCAGGTCTGGCGGCGGCGTCGCAAGTGAGTCGAGCGCGGCCGGCGCGACGGTTGCCGCGGCGGCGCGGCTGGCGTAGATCGTCGCCGTGGAGCTGCCGGAGATCGGGGCGCGCTGCGAGGTGGTGATCGAGTACCCCCGCGGCAGCTTCGTCAAGCGGCGCAGCGACGGGCGCGTCGACTTCGTGTCGCCGCTGCCGTGCCCGTACAACTACGGACATGTCCCGGGGGTCATGTCCGGCGACGGCGACCCGCTCGACGCGGTGGTCCTCGGCGGCCGCCTGCCCGCGGGGGCGCGGGTCGAGCGGGCGGTGGTGGGGATCATCGGCTTCGTCGACGTCGGCCAGGAGGACCCGAAGGTCATCTTCAGCGCGCAGCCGCTGACGCGCGCGCAGCGGCGGGGGCTCGAGCTGTTCTTCACCGTGTACGCGCTCGGCAAGCGCGCGCTGGCGGCCGCGCGCGGGCTGGACGGCCCGACGCGGTTCGCGGGCTGGCGGGCGCGCTGAGCCTGCGGTTCGCGGCCCCGTCCCGCGAGCGCGCACCAACTCGATCTTCGCCGGTCTCGTGGCGTTCAGCCTGCCGGCGGCTTGCAAGCGGAACAGTGACTCTCGCGGCCGGATGAATGCGGCGGTTTGTGTGGCAAGGGCACTCGCCGCGACCGCGGGGCGTCGGGCGGCTAGACCTCAAAGACATGTTCTGAGGGACATGTCCCGGCGCGCGGCCAGGCGGGCTACTTCGCCGGGGCGACGGCGACCGGCGGGGCGGCGACCGGGACGAGGCCGTCGCGGCGCGTGCCGGCGATGTCCTCGGGGGCGGCGATGATGTGGCGGAGCAGGCCGCCGACCTTGTCGTCGCTGCAGCTGGAGGTCTTCCAGGCGAACATGCGCACGGACTTCCAGCCGGGGAGGAAGGCCCAGCGGTACTCGTTTTGCCGGGTCCAGTAGGCGCCGGGGACGTCGGGCACGGGCTCGACGGTGACGGTAGGGTCGGTGTGGCGCATGACCTTCAGGTTGTCCTCGGCGGCCTGCAGCGGGGTGTCGCCCATGATGAAGGCGATCCGGAACCACTGGGCCAGGCTGTTGGGCTCGGGCACGAAGTAGAAGCCGCAGCTGTTGTGGAAGGACTCGCCGAGGTAGACCTGCAGGCCGCAGGTGGCGGCGGCGACCTTGCTGTCGAACCCGAGGGTGTGCTCGCAGCACTCGGGGTTGGGCAGCTCGGGGGCGTAGAGGCGGCACACGCCGTTGGTCTCGTCGGGGCGGCCGGTGCCGGGCGACTTGGGCGCCGGGTCGGCCTCAGGTTGCTCGAGCGCGGTCGGGGCGGCCTGGGCGGCGTAGAGATCGCCGGTGACGGCGACGACGCGCGGATCGTCGGGGGCCGGGTGGGCGCCGTCGACGGTGGGCGTGGGCGCAGGCGGCTGTGCTTGGGGACAGGCGGCGAGGAGCACGAGGGCGAACGGGGCCAGGTGCAGGCGGTGCGTCACGGGTTCTCCATGTAGCGCGGCGCGGGCGAGGTTGCCAGAGCCGGAGGACGAGGCCGTCGCCGGCGGGCGAAGAGGAGGAGGAGCGGCCAGGCGGGCCCCGTCGCGGCGAGCGCGAGGTCGCAGCCCATCTGCTCGGACGACCCGCCGGACCCGCTGCCGCCGGTGTCGGTGTCGCCGGGGTCGTCCCCGGTGGTGCTGTCGGGATCCTCGCTGCCCTCGGGGAGGATCGTGAAGCGCACGCGGTCGCTGCCGGCGTTGCCGCCCTCGTCGCGGACGGTGACGAGCAGGTCGTAGGTGCCGGGCGGCGGGTTCTTGAGCCGCAGGTCGACGCGGATCGCCTCGTCGCTGAACAGGGTCTGACCGTCCTGCTGGATGTCGACGGCGTAGAACTGCGGCTCGAGGTCGTCGGTGACCTCGCCGTAGAGCGAGAGCTCGACCGGCAACACGTGGTACGAGCCGTCGGCGGGGCTGGTGAGCTCGAGGACCGGGGCGACGATGTCGGGCTGGGCCGGGCCGAACAGGTAGAGCAGCTCGCGGAAGCTGTTCTGAAAGCCGGTCTCGCAGAACATCTCGTGCACGAGGTTGCAGGTGCCGGCGGTCTCGACCAGGTCGGTGTTGGCGACGATCTTGTTGCACTGATCCTGGAAGAACGGGGTCGGGGCCTCGACGAACGGGTGCAGGTTGTCGAACGGGCTGTTGACGTGCTCGAGACCCCAGGTGTGCGCGGCCTCCTGCAAGATGATGGTGGCGCCGGTGTTCGAGCCCTGGAAGGCGCCGGCGAAGCAGGTGTCGTTGGCCCACAGGTTGCCGCAGTCGATGTACGGGGCGATGCCGGCGAAGTCCTGGGCGCCGATGTCGCCGTAGAGGACCATGGTGTAGCCGGGGTCGTCCGGCGGGCGCCTCCAGGTGGTGCGCACGCCGATCTCCCGCAGGTCCTTGCGCACCGACTCGATGATGGCGACCCGCCGCGCCTCGGTGCCGACGAACGGACCGATGTAGCCGTCGAACAGATCGGCGAGGGTGCTGCAGTCGTGGCGCGAGTCGTTGCCGCAGCCGCGCCGCAGGACCGCGCCGTCGAAGTTGACGTAGAGGGTGTGCGGCGTGCCCGGCATGGCCGGGAGGACGTCCGGGCCCCGCGCCGTCAGCGGCGCCGTGGCTGCCGGGCGCGGGCGCTCGAGCTCGGGGCGCGCCGAGGATGGCCGCAGGGACAGGTCGAGGGCGGCCGGGGATGTGCTTCGGGACAGGTCCGAAGGGGCATCCGCGGATGCGCTTCGGGACGGGTCCGAAGGGGCAGGTTGACTCGCGCTCGGGAGAGGCGGGGCCGACGCGTCCGCGCCCCGCTCGCCGGCGGCGGACAGCGCGGCGAGGAGGGCGGGAGCGAGCGCGGGGTTCACCGGGCCAGGGTACGCGCTTTGGCGCGGAGGCGCAGCGGTCAGCGGCGGGCGCGTCGACGCCCGCGCGCGAGGCCGAGGAGGAGCAGCAGGGCCGGCGCGCCCGAGGTCGGTGCGAGGTCCGATCGACAGGCGCAGCCGTCGTCGCCGCCGCTCTGGTCGCCGGTGGTGGCAGAGTCGCCGGGGCCGCCGGTCGCGCCGGTGACGCCGCCGGTCTGGCTGCCGCCGCCGGTGGTCGGGGTCGGCTCGCCGGTGGGATCGGGCTCGTCGCCGGTGGTGCTGTCGTCGCCGGTGGTGGTGCCGGGCTCGCCGGTGGTGCCGGGCTCGCCGGTGGTGCCGGGCGCCGGCTCACCCTTGACGGTGAAGTGCACGATGTCGACGGCCTCGTTCTTGTCCTCGTCGACGACGGTGGCGGTGATGGTGTACTCGCCCGCAGCGAGGCCGGCGATCGGGAAGGTGAGGTCGGAGGGGCTCGGCCAGGCCGTGGGGTCGGTCTCGGCGGCGCTCGGACCGTCGATCTTGAGCGAGACGGCGAGGATCTGCGGGCTCAGGTTGTCGGCGGCGGTGATCTGGAGGTCGAACTTGGGATCGACCTCGGCGCCCTCGGCCGGCGCGGTGATCTCGACCGTCGGCGCGGTGAGGTCGGGCGAACCAGGGCCGAAGATCTGGAGGAGCTCCTGGTAGCTGTTCTGGAAGTTGCTGCCGTTGCAGAACTGCGAGTGCTGGTTGGGGCACGAGATGTTGTTCTCGGGCACCGGCTGGGCGTTGTCGTCGAGCCGGACGATCTGGAAGCACTCGTCGAGGAAGGTCGGGTCGGGGACGCTCTGGGTCGTCGGGTAGAGCAGGTCGGACTTCGAGTCGACGTGTTCGAGGCCCCAGGTGTGGGCGATCTCCTGCAACACGGCCTTGGCGATGCCGGTCGCCGCGTTGGTGTAGTCGAGCGTGTAGCTGACCTCGCCGCCGTCGCTGTTGAAACAGTCGATGCTCGGCGCGACGCCGGCGAAGCCGCCGCCAGGGGCAGGGTTCCAGTCGCCGATCATCTCCATGTCGTAGTCGCCGCTGGCGGGCCGGACGTCGGTGACGTGGATGTTGAACTTGCCGAGGTCGTTGCGCATGACCTGGACGACGGCTGCCCGCCGACCGGGGTCGCCGGTGAACGGCAAGACCTCGCCGTCGAAGATCGTCGAGCAATTGTTCTGCGGGTCGTTGTTGCCCCAGCCGCAGAAGTTCATCTTGCCGCCGTCGAAGTTGGTGAAGACGATCCACTCGCCGGCGCGCACGGGCGGCTCGGTGAGATCGGCGCCGAACACCAGCGGCTCGTGAAGCGGCGAGGTGATCGGGATCGCCGCGGTGAAGTCGTCAGGTCCGCCCGCAACGGCCAACCCGGGCACGAACAGAGCGGTCAACACGAGGCAGGAAAGACGGGTCCGGGTGTTTTGAGGGGCCATCGTGGCGACGGTACCAGAGGGCCTGCAAAACACCGCGGACGCACCCGCGTGTGTGTGATCACCCGTGGATGGTGATGTCAGCCGCCCTCAACGAGTCGCCGCACGAACTCGGGCAAGGCGAAGGCACCAGCGCCGAGGCTCGGACCGACGTAGCGCCCGGCGACCGCAGCGAGTCGCGTGGCGTCGAGATCGGCCGGGCCGACGCGGTCGCCGGCGAGGGCGAAGGTCCAGCAGCCGCTCGGATAGGTGGGGATGCAGCCGTAGTAGGCGTGGACGCTCGAGAAGACGCCGCGCAGCTCGGCGAACACGCCGCGCACGGTGTCGGCGGCGTAAAACGGCGACTCGGTCTGGGCGCTGACGATGCCCCCGGGTCGCAAGGCGCGGCGCAGATCGGCGAAGAAGGCCCCGCCGAACAGGCCGGCCGCGGGACCGATCGGCTCGGAGCTGTCGACGAGGATGGCGTCGAAGCTGTCGGGGTTGTTGCGCACGTAGTCGACGGCGTCGGCGAACACGAGCTCGACGCGCGGGTCGTCGAGGCGCCCGGCGACCGCGGGGATCCACTGCTGGCAGACGCGGGTGACTCGCTCGTCGATCTCGCACAGGACCACCCGCTCGACGCCGCGGTGGCGCAAGACCTCGCGCACGGTGCCGCCGTCGCCCCCGCCGACGACGAGGACGCGTCGCGGGTCGCGATGGATGCACAGCGGGATGTGGCTGATGAGCTCGTGATAGACGAACTCGTCGAGCTCGGTCAGCATGACCATGCCGTCGAGCATGAGCAGACGGCCGTGGCCCCGGGTGTCGTAGACCTCGATGCGCTGGAAGGCGCTCTGCTCCTCGTGCACCTTGTCGGTGACGTGGAGGCCGATCGCGGAGAGGTCGTGGTAGTGCTCGTATAACCAGGGCATGGCGGGCTCGAGTGGGTGAGTGAGTGAGTGATTAAAAGGCTCCGGGCGGAGGCTGGGCCTTATAGCCCTGCCGCCGCCCGGGACTCAAGCCGCGGAGCGAGTCCGCGGCGCGAGAGACTCAGTGCAGCCAGCGACCGCGGCGCTCGTCCTCGGCGTCCTCGTCCGCCTGCTCGTCGGCGTCGGCCGCGGCAGCCCGCGCCTGGTCGCGCTCACGCAGCAGGGCGGTGAGGATGAGGCCGAAGCCGGCGCCCCAGGTGAGGATCATGAGGGCGATCCAGTAGGGCGAGGCGTTCATGCCGTAGAGGAACGGCATGCCGGCGCTGTGGGTGAGGGCGACGTGGTCGACCTCGAGGCGGTAGACCAGCACGGCGAACACGATCTGCAGGAGGAGCAGCGCGCCGCCCATCATGGCGATGCCGAGCTTGCCCTCGCGCTTGCGCGAGGCGAGCAGCAGGGTGGCGACGGCGGTCTCGGCGATCAGCAGGACCTGCGTCAGCGTGGCGTACATGATCTCGCTCTGCTCGCCGGCGAGGCCGTTGCGCTGCATCACGGCGCTGTAGGCGAAGCCGACGACCAGCATGGCGACGGCGAGGACGCCCTGGAAGCGCATGAAGGCGCCGCGGGCCTCGACGTGGCTCGGGACGGCGTGCGCCCGGGCCGGACGACGCAGGCTGGCGACCAGCAACCAGCCCAGGACGGGCAGGAGGAAGGCGCTGGCGAGGAAGGTGACGAGGTTGAGGCCGTCGAAGGTCTGGGTGTTGGTGCGCGACGAGAGGTCGAGCAGCGTGAGGCCCGAGCAACCGACGCACGCGAGCGCGAGCGCGATGCCCTCGGCCGGCCGGAACAGCGGGGCCCAGGCCTGCTCGACGCGGCGGCGCCAGCTGAACAGGCAGATCGTGGCGAGCATGACCTGGGTGCCGACGGCGTAGGCGAGGAAGGAGGAGCCGAGCTCGGGGTCGCCGGCGGTGACGAGATCGGCCGAGCCGGGCAGGCCGGTGAAGCCGAGGATCCCGCCGAGGACCGCAGGCAGCGGCCCGAGCAGGAGGCCGGCGCTGGCGATGTTGGCGCCGACGAGGGCGGTGCCGAAGAGGCCGGCGCCGGCGATGCCGACGGCCATCAAGGCGCCGACGAGCAGGGCGTTGACCCGCTGGCCGAGCGCGTCGCCGAGGCCGATCGCGGTGAGGTGCGTGGCGCCGGTGAAGAGGACGAGCAGGCCGAGCGGGAGCAGCAGCGGGCCGACGCCGACGGTGAGGCCGAGCAGGGCGAGCGCGGGCAGCAGCAGCAAGGCGCCGGCGACCATGGCGAACACGTTGGGCCCGACCGACATGGCGAGGGCGAGGTCTCCCGCCGACAGGCCGGTCATGCGCAGGACCGGCAAGGTGCCGGCCTCGCGCTCGCGGGCGGTGTGCGTGGCGGTGACGACCGGGCCGACGAGCAAGAGCATGAAGGCGGCGAAGCCGAACAGCACCGAGCCGATCAGCTGGCCGCGCTGGGTGTCGGAGACCGGCGAACGGTAGCGGACCGAGGGCTTCTGCAGGGCGGTGAACTCGGCGATCGGGTCGACGAGCCCGCCCTGCCACAAGGCGGCGCTGGGGTTGAAGACGGCCTCGGCGAGGGTGCGCAGGTCGCCCTGGGCGAGGTTGGCGAGGGTGTTGGAGATGTGCGGCAGGCCGCCCGAGCTGAGCACCCAGCCGGCCAGCTGACCGCCGTCGCCGTAAGGATCGTTGTTGAAGAGGTCGGCCCACAGGGCCTGGCGATCGGTGCCGTTGGTGTCGATGGCCACCGCGCCGTCGCGCCGCTCGAGGCGGTCGATGCGGGCGGCGAGGGTGGTGAGCTGGCGGCGCTGGGCCTCGATCTCGCGCAGGAGCGGGCCGGCCGGGTCGCCGAGCTTGCCGTTCTCGACGTCGACGGCGAAGGCGGCGGCCTGGATCGCGGCGGTGCGGGCGAGGTCCTCGTCGCGGGTGGTGAGGGGGCGGAGATCGACGGTGCTGAGCAACAGCTCGTGCAGGTCGCTGCGCCCGCCGAGGAGGTCGCCGCGCAGGTCGACGGCCTCGCGCTTGAGGATCGCGGCGGCGCGGTCGAAGTTGCGGATGGTCTGGTCGACGCGGGCCCGCAGCTCGGTCAACACGGCGACCCGCACGCGCTGCTGGGCGGCGAACTCGCGGTCGACCACGGCCTGCTCGCGGTCGTCGAAGCTGCAGCGCGGCATCTGCGGGCCGTCGCACACGGCCCAGGCGTCCTCGAGGCCGACGGCCACGCGCACGTCCTGGGCGGCGGGGCTGTCCATGCGCGTCAGGGCGGAGGTCCCGAGCCACGTAAGGCCGCTGATCAGGGTCGCGGCGACCAGGGCCGAGGCGGTGCGCGACCGGAGGTCGCGGCGGAGGAAGGGTCGAAGTCGTTGAGAGAGGGACCGGGTCGGGCTCGAGGTCCCGGTCGGTCGTGAAGGTGTACGAGGATCCTGGTTCGCCATAAACCCGCCTTGCGTTGTGGCCCGGACAACCGGCAGCCTTTGAGTGTTCCACAAAACGTAGGCGCGGCGCAGATGATTTCACTGGCGTGCATGTCGCTGAGGTAAGATCCGCCCGTGACCGCGAACCCCAGCGCCCTCCGCCTCCCCGCCGATGTCGAGCGCACCCTGTCCCACTGGCTCTCCGAGGCCCGTTTCGCGTCGGAACGCGAGGCGCTGCAGGCGCTGGTGAGCGCCGCCGAGGCCGGGTCGGCCACCGCGCAGGCGGAGATCCTGGACGCCTTCTCCCAGGTGCTCCCGATCGGCACCGGCGGCCGCCGCGGCAAGGTCGGGCCCGGTCCCAACCGCTTTAATAAGGTAGTGGTGCGCGAAACGGCGCAAGGCCTGGTGCAGGCGATGCGCGCGGCCGGCGACACGCCCCAGGTGGCTGTCGTGTACGACACGCGCACGCACTCGCGGGACTTCGCGTTCACGGTGGCCGAGCAGTGCGCAGCCGGCGGGATGACGGTGGTGCTGCTCGACTCGCCGCGGCCGACCCCCGAGCTGTCGTTCCTGGTCCGCCGCCTCGGCTGCGGGGCCGGCGTGGTCATCAGCGCCAGTCACAACCCGCCGGAGGACAACGGCATCAAGATCTACGGGCCCGACGGCGCGCAGGTGCTGGGCGAGCGCGACGCGGCGTTGATGCGCGCGATCCTGTCGGTGACCGAGCTGCCGGAGCTGCAAGAGGAGCAGCGCAAGCAGATCCACGTGCTCTCGCCCGAGCGGGTGGTCTCCGAGGCCGACCCGGCCTATCACGCCTACGTGCTGGCGCAGGGGGTCGCGCCCGGCGACCTGTCGGCCGCGGGGCTGCGGGTGGCGTTCACGCCGCTGCACGGGGTCGGACACACGAGCGTGCTGCCGGCCCTGCGCGCCCGCAAGATCGAGGTGCTGCCGGTCGAGCGCCAGTGCGACCCCGACGGCGGCCGCTTCTCGACGGTCCGCTCGGCCAACCCGGAGGCGCCGGAGTCGATGGCGATGGCGATCGCCCTGGCCGAAGAGACAGGTGCGCAGCTGGTGCTGGCGACCGACCCCGACGCCGACCGTCTCGGCGCGTGCGTGCGCGGGCGCGACGGCAAATTCGTGCCCCTCGACGGCAACCGCCTCGGGGTGCTGATGCTCGACCACGTGCTCGCCCACGCGACGATCGCCGACAACGGGTGGGTGCTGACGACGCTGGTGACGACGCCGCTGATCGCGACGATGGCGACGGCCCGCGGGCTGACGGTCGTCGACGATCTGCTGGTCGGGTTCAAGCACCACGCCGGCATGGCGGCCGAGCACCCGGAGCGCACGGTGGTGTTCGCGTGCGAGGAGAGCCACGGGTACCTCCGCGGCGACGAGATCCGCGACAAGGACGGGTCGATCGCGGCGCTGCTGCTGGCCGAGGCGGCGGCGCTGGCCAAGCTGCGCGGCGAGACGCTGCTCGACGTGCTCGACGCGATCTGGTGCCGGTTCGGCTACCACCGCGAGAAGACGCTCAACTACATGGCGCCAGGGCTGGCCGGACGGCAGGCGATCGCGGCGCTGATGCAGGCGTGGCGGACGTCGCCGCCCGCAGGCTTCGCCGGTTTGACGACGCGCCGCTTCGAAGACCGGCTGCAGCCGCGCCACACCGGCTCGCCGACGCGCGACCTGCCCGGGGACGTGCTGAGCCTCGAGCTCGAGGGCGAGGGCGGCAAGAAATGCCGGCTGGTGCTGCGCCCGAGCGGGACGGAGCCGAAGCTGAAGATCTACGGGCTCGCCCGCAGCGCGCCCGGGATCGAGCCGGCGGCGCTGCCGGCGGTGGTGTCGCAGATCGACGGGGTGGTCGAGGCGGTGCTGGCCGACGCGCACGCGCAGATCGAGGCGACGATGCGGCCCTGGCTGGGTTCGGCTTCATGAGGCGGATCGCGGTGGTGGCGGCGCTGCTGGCCCTGGTGGCGGCGCTGGCGGTCTGGCTGAAGACGGACGCGCGCACGCCGTCGCGGCCGGGGGGGCGCAAGAGCAAGGGGGCGGCGACGCAGGTGACCGCGGCGGTCGAGGCCGGCGCGCCGGCGTACGGGGTGGCGCGCCGGGCCGATGTCGACCGCAGCGGCGTGGGGGTGGTGCGCGCGCGGATCGTCGACCGCGACGGCAGCCCGGTGAGCGACGGGCGGGTCATCCTGCACTGCCTGGCGAGCGGGACGGACCACAGCGCGCCGATCGAGGGCGGAGTGGTCGAGGTCGGCGCCGAGGGCGAGTTCAGCGGGCCGGGCTGCCGGGGGATCGTGTGCGCGGAGCTGCGGCACCCGACGCTGGTGCCGCGCGATCCGTGGGTGCTCGAGCCGAATCGGCCGGCGGTGACGCTGGTCGCGCAGGCGCTCGAGCGGGTGGTCGGCTCGGTCAGCGACGGCGAGGGCCACGCGGTGGCGGGCGCGCAGGTCTGGGTCCGCCGCGGCGACGACGACGACCCGGGGGCGCTGCCCCCGTTCACCTCGCGCAACACGGTCAGCGACGGCGAGGGCTTCTTCAGCTTCGCGCGGGTGGAGAAGCCGCCGTGCGACCCGTGCGGCGAGGCGAGCGGCCGCTGCGAGCCCGGGGACGCGCGCGACGTGCCGACGTACGCGTCGCTGATGCTGATCGCCCGGGCGCCGGGCTTTCGCTCGACCGAGAAAGAGGTGTCGGTCGACGACGAGGAGGGCTGGCAGATCGTGCTGGCGCCGCCGCTGGCGCCGCTCCACGGGACGGTGCGCGACGCGGAGGGGCGGCCCTATCCGCGCGCGCGGGTGCTGGCGCGGGCGCACGCGCGGGGCTACGAGGTCCATCAGGCGCGGGTCGAGGACGGGCAGTTCAGCCTGGGCGAGCTCGGCGAGGGCAGCTACGACCTGCGCGTGGTCCAGGACGGGGTCGAATTGGCGAATTCCGGCGGACACGTGGCCGGAGAGGCGGTGGCGCTGGTCGGGAGCGTGCCGGCGCCCGGTCGCGCCGTGACGCTCGCGGTGGTGCGGCGCGGGACCGACGAGCCGGTGAGCGGCGCGGTGGTCGACGGCGGACCCTTCGCCGGCGCGCGCACGAGTTCGGACGGGACCGTCGGCGCGGGGGACGTGCTGCCGGGGACGTACACCGTCGGAGTGAGGGTGCGCGGGCTGCGTTCACAACGCGGGCAGGTGACAATTCCCGGCGACGACGCCGGCCCGTGGACGGGGCGCATCGAAGTCGACGACTCGCCGTAAACTCGGGTCCGGCGGGTCGCGCGGGAGCTCTTCGCGGACATGTGGGCCCGGCAATTCGCTCGCGGTGTCGGGTGAAGAAGCAGTTTGCAGCGCGCGCTGCCTGAATTTGCGCGGGGGCACAAATTTGAGGGTGTGACCGGCTCGCGTTAGCCTTGGGGGCCCGGCGCGCCGGGACAAGTTCGAATCATGGCCGATATCGAGAACGACGGGCTTCTCAGCAACCCCAACAGGCTGATCTTGTCGCCGCGCGAAGCCGCGGAGCAGCGCTGGGGCACGATGATCGCGCAGCGCTACCGGGTCGAGGAGCTGTTGTCCTTCGACGACATGGGGGCGCTGTACCGGGCCCGCGACACGGAGCGCGGGGTGCCGTGCGCGTTGCGGATCTTGCCCGAGATCTACGCGCGTGACCCCGAGATCCGCGATCGCTTCCTGCGCGACGCCGAGGCGGCGCAGGTGCTGCAACACCCCAACATCATCGAGGTGTTCGGCACCGGCAAGCTCGACGACGGCGGCGTGTACTCGGTGATGCAGCTGCTCGACGGGCAGAACCTGCGCAACGTCATCGAGGAGGAGCGCCGGATCTCCGCCGGCCGCGCGGTGCACATCGCCAGCCAGGTCTGCCGCGCGCTGGGTACCGCGCACGACATGGGCATCATCCACCGCGACCTCAAGCCGAGCAACATCGTGCTCGTCACGCAGGACGGCGAGCTCGACGTCGTCAAGGTGCTCGACTTCGGGGTGTGCTCGCACGTCGACAGCGAACGCTCGGGCGTGTCGACGATCGAGAAGCTGGTGGGGTCGACGGCCTACATGGCGCCGGAGCAGGCGGCGGGCGAGGAGGCCGACCCGGTCTCGGACATCTACGCGCTCGGCACGGTGCTGTTCGAGATGCTGACCGGGCGGCTGCCGTACACCGGCCGCAACGACTACGACATCATGATGAAGAAGGGCCGGCAGGAGGCCCCGCGCGTCGACGAACTGGTGCGCGACGTGCCGGCGGCGCTGGCCGACCTGGTGGCCCGTTGCCTGGCGCCGCGGCCCGAGAACCGGGTCCGCTCGATGCGCGTGCTCGAGGTCGATCTGCTGCGCTCGCTCGACGCCCCGGCGGCGCCGCGGCCCGCTCGCTCGGCTGGCGATTCGGACAGGGCCGAAAGGGCAGCCGCGATGTCGATGAGCTCGGGCGCCCTGGTGCCGCCCCCCGATCCGATCGCGGCGGTCTCCAACCCGGCGATGATGCTGGCCAGCGCGTCGATGAGCGCGCCGCGGCCGACGATGGAGACGCGCACGATCCAGGTGCAGCCCAAGGAGCACCCGCACGCGTGGCTGTGGCTGGTCGGCGCCGGCTCGATCGCGGTGGTGCTGGTGCTGTTCGGGCCGCAGATGTTCGGCGCCGCCAAGACGCCGCCGGAGGAGCCGCCGCCGCCGGACATCGTGACCCCGGACGTCGACGACTCGACGCCGCCCGAGCCGCCGAAGCCGATCGACCTCTCGGTCCCGCAGGCGGTCGAGAACGTCGGCGACCCGCTGGTGCTGGCCGGGCGCGCCGACCTGGCGCTCAGCGAGGGCCGCTTCTGCTCGCCGCCGGGCGAGTGCCTGCGCGACTACCTGGCGGCGCTCAAGGAGATCGACCCGAAGCACGAGGCGATCGAGCGCCTGACCCAGAAGATGCCGGCGGCGGCGATCGAGTCGGGCAGGACGGCGATGGCCGAGAAGCGCTTCCACGACGCCGGCCAGACGTTCCGCTGCATCCAGGCGCTGGCGCCCGACGCCCCGGGGGTGAAGGAGCTGCTGGCCGAGGCGCTGGTCGGCGAGGGCAAGATCCTGCGGCTGATGAAGGCGTGGGACGAGCTCCTGCCGCTGGTCGAGGAGTTCGACAAGCTCGGCGTCAAGCCGGGCTTCGACGCGCTGGTGCTCAAGGGCCAGGTGATGGCCGCCAAGGCCCGCTGGCAGGAGGCGGTCGACGCCTACGCGGCGGCCAGCAAGCTGCGCTCGAACGACAAGGACGTGCGGAAGGCGCTCGACGAGGCCAAGCAGCAGCTCAAGGCCGAGAACAAGAAGTGAGCGCACGGACATGTCCTTCGGGGCATGTCCAATGGTGCGAAGAATAGGGCTGAAGGGACATATTCGAGAGGGCATGTCCCTTCGAGCATGTCAGAAGCGCATCCACACGCCGAGATCGATCTCGACGGCGCCGCCGGGGCGGGCCGCGCCGCCGAGCAGCGGCCGGACGCGCTGGCGCAGGCAGGCGGTGATGGCGGGGGCGAGGCGCTCGCGGCCCTTCACGTCCATGCGCGCGAGGGTGCCGGCCGCCGTGAAGCGCAGGACGAGGACGAGCTTGCGGTGGAGGCGGTAGGTCGAGCGCCCGGCGTCGACGAAGCAGCGGGCGAGCGGCTCGGCGTCGCCGCGCAGGCGGCCCTGGAGGCGCTCGGCCTCGAGCTCGTCGGCGCCGCGGACGGCCCCGATCCGCGCGCGGGCGTGGGTCTCGACGGGGGTGAAGCCGCGGCCGGGCGGGAGGAGGGCGTCCGGGGGCGCCGGGGCGGACCAGCCGGGCTGCGCGCCGCTGCTGCGGACGCCGTCGATGACGTAGCGCGACTCGGCGCCGGTGCTGCCGCCGAGGCGGATCGCGCCGGCGTCGTGGCTCGGGGTGGGGGACATGTCGACGACGGCGGTGAAGTCGCGCGAGGTGCCGCCGAGCGGGATGTTGTGGATGCGGCTCGTGCGGGTCACGGCCTGCATGCCGCGGACGGGCTCGACCGGCTGCACGACCTCGACGGCGAGGCCCTCGACGCGGCGCGAGCGGTCGACGGCGACCAGGCTGGTGAACTGCGTGACCAGGTGGTGCTGCAGGCCGAGGCGCAGGATCTCGGCGCGGGCGTGCTGCTCGGTCTCCGCGGACGTCGCGGTCATGCGCGTGAGGTCGAGGGCGGCGATCCGGTCGCGGGCCCACAGGCGCGCCAGCGTGGGCGCGGACTCGGAACTGGTCACGACCTCGACCGGGAAGGTGACGGAGCGCTCGCCGACGCGGGCGAGCAGGCGCACCTCGGTCGGCGCGGCGCCGGCGTAGCGGCCGTGGACGACGAGCGGGTGGCTGGCCAAAAGGTCAGGTGGTAGCGCGGCCGAGAGGTCGCGCGGGACAGGCGAGTCCCACTGGAGGGCGACGTCGGTGAGCACGGGGGCGTCGATGGTGCGCTCGATGATCTGGCCGGCGCCCGTCAGGTCGGCCGGCTGGCGCACGTGCAGGGCGGCGCCGTCGCCGGCGGCGGCGAGGGTGGCGATGAGGTGGCTGTTGGGCGACTCGCCGATGCCGAGGCCGAACACGCGGGCGCGCCGGCCGGCGGCGCGCTGGCGGGCGACGAGGCTGCGAGCGGCGCGGGCGATGGCGTCCTCCTCGCCGATGTAGCCGTCGGTCATGAGGAAGACGTAGCGGTGGCGGCCGTCCTCGATCGGGCTGTCGAGCGCGGCGTCGACGGCGGCGAGCATCTCGGTGCCGCCGCCGGCGCCGAGGGCGTCGACGAATTCGGCGGCCTGGCGCAGGTTCTCGGCGTTGGCGGGGCGCGGGGCGCCGAACAGCCGGCGGGTGTTGCCGGCGAAGGTGACGACGTCGAAGGTGTCGACGGGACGGGCGCGGGCGAGGGCCTCCTTCATGGCGGCCTTGGCGAGCGCGAGCGGGGGGCCGGACATCGAGCCGCTCACGTCGACGACGAAGATGAGCTCGCGCCGGCCGACGAGGTCGTCGACGTCGAGCCGCGGCGGATCGACGACGAGGAGGAAGTGGCCGCCGCGGGCCTCGCCTGGCCCGAGGAACAGCTTGGCGGTCGGCTGGGCGCCGGCGCTGCGGTAGCGGAGGACGAAGTCGCGGTTGGGGAGCTCGTCCTTGCGGGCGAGGGTGACCTGGAGGCGGCTGCCGGCGGCGGAGGCGACGACGTCGTGCGCGGGCGCGGCCCAGGCGTCGATCGGGGCGGCGGCGTCGATGTCGACGGTGATCGAGAGGTCGTGACCGGTACGCACGCCGCGGCCGAGGATCGGCGGGGAGATCCGCGAGGCGTCGGGGACGCGATCGTTGTCGGCGCTGGTTCCGGCGCCGCGATCGCGGCCTGGCAGCGGAGCGCCCGGGAGGTAGCGCGGGCCGACGACGGTGGGGAACACGAACTCGTACTCGCCGCTGTCGTAGCTGAGGGTCTGCAGGTAGCGCAGCTCGACGTCGACGGTCTCGCCGGGCGGGATGTTGGCGAGCGACTGGGTGAAGACGTTGGGCCGCTCCTGCTCGAGCAGGGCGGCGGTGTGGCCGGCGTCGCGCGCGGCGAGGTACTCGGCCCGCGCCTGCTCGCGCGCGCGGATCTCGGCGACGATCGTGCGCGGGCCGACGACCATGCGCATGTCGGTGACGGCGCTGTTCTCGGGCAAGGGGAAGGTGTAGATGGCGTCGAGGGCGGCGGCGTTGTCGTTGACGAAGCGCTGGGTGACGACGACCTCGGCGACGGGGCCGCGCAGGCGGGCGCGGACGTCGGTGTTGCGCAGCGGCAGGGCGACGCCGGCGTGGAGCAGCTGCGGCATGGCGCCGGGGTCGGTGTAGACGACGTCGCGCACGGGCAGGTCCTGCGGGGCGAGCTCGAGGCCCTTGGCCGGCAGGCGCACGTCGAGCTCGACGGGGGCCCACACCGGCTCGTCGGCGAGCGCGAGCTCGGGGGGGGTGAGCGAGGTGGTCCCCGCGCGGCTACAGGCGAGGAGCGCGGCGAGACCGAACAGCGCGGAGATCCGGATCGTCATGCGATCGGTGTAGCGCGAGGCGACGAGGCGCGGCTCCGACTGCGATCGGACGATCGAGACGGAAGAGCGCCGCGGCGGACAGGACATGGCGAAATGGACATGTTTTCGTGAACATTTCACGAGGGACATGTTCATATGGATATGTCGAGGAGGACATGTCCTGTTCACCGGCCGAAGGCTGCGTCAGGTGCAGACGGCGAGCCGTAGAGGGGCGGGCCACGCGGGGCGCGCGGACATGGTCCTTCATGGTGAGCCGGGCGGGGGGCGGGGGGTCCGGGCGGCGATCGGACGCCGGCGTGGTCACGCGGGCGCCGGGGCGAGCACCAATTCGTGGAGCGTCTGCAGCAGGACGTCGAAGTCGGGCGGCTTGCCGAGGTGGCGATCGAAGCCGGCGGCCCTGGCTCGCTGGCGATCCTCGGGCGAGGCGTAGCCGGTGAGCGCGATCAGGCGTGTCGTACACCGGGCCGGATCGGCCCGGATCGCGCGGGCGACCTCGTAGCCGTCCATGCCGGGGAGGCCGATGTCGCAGACGACGACGTCGGGTCGAAACGTGCGCACCTTCTCGAGGCCTTCGGGGCCGGAGTGGGCCAGGCACACCTCGTGGGCGTCGAGCTCGAGGGCCTCCTTCAGGCTCTCGGCGGCGTCGAGGTTGTCCTCGATGACGAGGATCCGTCCCGGCGGGGTCCCGCCCGCCTCGACGCATGGCGCGGCCTCGGGCGCGGGCGCGGGCACCCCGGGCAGCCGCACGGTGAACTCGGCGCCGTGGTCGAGTCCGGCGCTGCGCGCCTGCACGTCGCCGCCGTGCAGCTCGACCAGACCCTTCACCAGCGCGAGGCCGAGGCCGAGGCCGCCGCGGCTGCGCGCGAGGGTGGTGTCGGCCTGGATGAAGGGGTCGAACAGGCGCGGCAAGATGTCGGCACCGATGCCCATGCCGTCGTCGCGCACGTGGACGAGCACGCCGGACCCTTGCGCCTCGACCGCGACCTCGGTCTTGCCGCCGCGGCCCGTGAACTTCGCCGCGTTCTGCAGCAGGTTGCCGACGATCTGCGACAGCCGCGTGGGATCGCCGTCGACCCACAGCGGCCGGCTCGCGGGGGCGAACGCGAGGCCCACGCCGCACGCGTCGAACACGGAGCGGTGATCCTCGACCGTGCGGCGGACGAGCTCGTTCATCTCCACGGTGGTCCGCTGGAGCTGGATCTTGCTCCGCGAGATCCGGGTGACGTCGAGCAGGTCGTCGATGAGCCGCGTCATGTGCTCGACCTGGCGCTCGATCACGTGCTCGGCGCGGCGGGCCTGGTCGCTCCCGGGCTGCACGTGCGAGAGGATGTAGAGGCTGTTCTTGATCGGCGCGAGCGGGTTGCGCAGCTCGTGCGAGAGCATGGCGAGGAACTCGTCCTTGCGCCGGTCGGCCTCGCGCAGGGCCTCGGCGAGGGCGCGGTGCCGTTCCTCGCTGGCGCGCAGGGCGGCCTCGGTGCGCTTGGCCTCGTGGATGTCGGTCGAGGTGCCGTACCAGCGGAGGATCCGCCCGGCCTCGTCGCGCACGGCGAGCGCGCGGCCGAGGTACCACCGGTATTCGCCGGTGGCGGGGAACTTGAAGCGATACTCGACCTGGTACGGCTTGCCGGTGTGCATCGACTCTTTCCACGCGGCGATGCAGCGCTCGCGATCGTCGGGGTGGAGGACGGGCAGCCAGCTGGCGTCGCCGATCTGGCCCTCGCTCGCGCCGGTGAGCTCGTACCACTTGCGGTTGTAGTAATCGGCGGTGCCGTCGGGGCGCGTGCACCAGATGATCTGCGGCATCGAGTCGGCGAGCTGCTGGAACTTCGTCTCGCTGGCGCGCAGCGCCTCGAGGGCCTGGCGAGCCTCGGCGGCCCTGTGCTCGGCCTCCTCGGCGGCGCGGGAGGCGGCGATGCGCGCCTCGGCGTCGCGCGCCCGCCTGTTGCGCAGCGAACCGGACACGAGGCTGACGAGCGTGCCGGTGGCGAGGAAGCCGACGAGCTGCAGGACGTCGCTGGGCTGCGGCGCTTGCCCCGGGACGTGCAGCAGGGCCCCGATGCCCAGCGTCGCCAGCACCGTGGAGGTCAAGGCGGGGCCGATGCCCGTCACCAGCGCGGAGAGCGAGATCACTGCGACCGGCAGGGCGAAATAGACGCCGTCGAGCGGGCCGGCCAGCGCGGCGGCGACGCCGGCCGCGGCCGCGCCGCTGAGCAGCGAGAACCACCACCGCGACGCGGTGTCGAGGCTCGCGCGCGCGAGCGGCCTCGTGATGGTGGTGCGGTCGCTGGTCGTCATCGCGGCTCCGCGCGGAGCCCGGTCGTCGGGCTCGCGTCACAGCGTAGTGCCAGGTGCCGCAGGGGTCCGGCAGGCGCCGTCGCGCCGCGCCGGTGCGCCGTCAAGGCCGCGTCAGGGGCTCGACGCGACCAGACCGGGCCCAGGCGCGCGCGACGTGGTGCGCTCCCGGTGCGACGGCGCGGGGGCGAGGCCGCGGGCCGACAGGTTCGTTACCTGTCTCGAGGGACATGTCACGGCCGCGTCCGCCGGCGGGCCCGGCGGGCCGGCGAGCGCCGTGAGGTGCGGTCGACGCTCCCGGCGCGGCGACCGGCACGCCCGGGTCAGGCGGCGATGTAGCCGAGCACGAGGTAGGCGAACAGGAAGCCGGTGATCACGACCATCGCGCCGCCGAGGCCCCACTCCTTGAACACGCGGGTCTCCTGCGGCGGCGAGTAGACGGTGTCCTTGAGCATCTGCGGGATCTGGTTGAACAGGTAGTCGAAGAACTCGCGGAAGGCGAGCACGACCGGGCGCACGAGGTGCTTCCACGCGCCGGGGAACAGGCGGCGGTAGAACCAGTCGGCGTCGAGGGTGATGGTCAGCGTGCGCTTGAGGACCGGGAGCAGGGCGAAGAACGCGAGGCCCGAGAACAGCAGCAGCTGCAGCTGGTTGATGACGTGCGGGACGGTGTAGGGCGCGTAGAGGGTCTCGCCCTCGGCGGCCGGGAACGGGAGGATGCTGTAGAGCGGGCCGTAGAGGCCGGGGACGCCGAGGAGGATGCAGACGGCGGCGAAGAAGATCATCGCGGCGCGCATGTTCCACGGCGGGTCGGGCGGGCGCAGGCCCGAGTCCTTCTGGAAGAACACGAACCACGGGAACTTGATGCCGGCGTGGAGGAACACGCCCGCCGAGGCCGCGGTCAGCGTGAACCACGCGAGCGCGAGGTGCTGGTCGGCGGCGGCCTGGTTGATCATCGACTTGGTGACGAAGCCCGAGGTCAGCGGGAACGACGAGATCGCCAGGGCGCCGATGATGCCGCACGTCATGGTGATCGGCATCGAGTGGTAGAGGCCGCCGAGGTCGGTGCACTTGCGCTTGCCGGTCATGTAGAGGACCGAGCCGGCCGACATCAGCAGCAGCGCCTTGTAGACGATGTGGGCGAACGCGTGGGCGGCGGCGCCGTTGAGCGCCATGGCGGTGCCGATGCCGATCCCGCAGACCATGAACCCGACCTGGTTGACGATCGAGTAGGCGAGGATCCGCCGCATGTCGTTCTCGAGGATGGCGTAGACGATGCCGTACACCGCCATCAGGAGGCCGACGTAGACCAGCAGCTGGGTGCCGGCGAACAGCAGCATCAGCACGTAGACGGCCGTCTTGGTGGTGAAGGCCGACAGGAACACGGTGCCGCTCTCGGACGCCTCGGGGTAGGCGTCGGCCAGCCACGAGCCGAGCGGCGGGGCGGCGGCGTTGACGAGGATGCCGAGCAGGATGAGCCAGGCGGCGAGGTCGCCTGTCCCGAGGGACAGGCCCTCGAAGCCGGCGGCGCCGAAGAAGTAGTGGTGCAGCGCCAGCGGGTCGGCGACGCCGGCCGACTGCAGGGCGAACACCTTGGCGAGGATGCCGGCCATCAGCAGCACGCCGCCGACGAAGTGGACCAGGGCGTAGCGGTAGCCGGCGCGCCCGGCCTCCTTCGTGCCGGCGCTCCAGATCACGGTGGTGGAGCCGATCGCCATCAGCTCCCAGAAGATGAAGAGGCTGAGGATGTCGCCGGCGAAGGTGACGCAGATGGCCGAGCCGGCGTAGACGAAGGCGGCCGGCAGCTCGACGCGCCAGCGCTTGCCGCGTTCGCTGTCGATGCCGGTGATCGGGTGGGCGAACAGGGCGCCGGCGAAGGCCATCACCGCGAAGATGGTGGCGAACACCCGGGTCGGCGGGTTGAAGGCCAGGACCGTGAGGTCGTACTGGCCCATGAACGGCATGGTGACCGTGAGGTCGGTGGGGATGGCCCAGATCGCCGCCAGCGTGAGCAGCGGCAGCAGCAGGGCGATCGCCGGCCCGAGCCCGCGCAGGAGCGGGAGGACGAGGCCGCCGAGGACGAGGATCAGGCCCGGAGGAGGAAGGCCGGCTTCAGTCATCGTAGAAGGTGTCCTTCCGCTTCAAGATCAGGCCGACGACGAACTTCGACACCAGGACCATGACGGCGCACACGCCGAAGCCGTACCAGGAGTAGAAGCCGAAGCTGCCGTCGATGCCGAAGTGGGCGTGGTGGTGCGGGTCCTTCATGACCCAAAAGTCGGCCAGCACCAGGAGCGCCAGCACGACCAGGGACACGATCCACAGCTTGCGTATGGTCTGAGGGTCTTCGAGGCTCATGGCAGGCCGCTCCGGAGCTGGGTCGCCAGACCGATGGCGAGGTCGCTGTAGAAGAAGAAGGCGATCGTGGCCGCGGCCGTGCACGACAGCGCCACGACGATCGGCCACGGGGCCTCGCCGTGCGGGCCGACGACGTGCGGGGCGTGACCGTGGTGGCTGTGCTGCGGATCGGTGTCGTCGCCGAACTCGCCGTCGGCCGAAGACAGGTGCGGGATCACGTCGTGCTTCGGCTCGGCGACGAAGAACGCGCGGTAGACGATCGGCAGGAAGTAGGCGGCGTTGAGCAGGGTCGACAGGATGACGACGACGAGCACGAACGGGGCGTCGGTCTCCCAGGTGGCCTGCAGCAGGTACCACTTGCTGACGAAGCCGGCCGTCGGCGGCAGGCCGATCATCGACAGCGAGCCGATGGTGAACGCGGCCATGGTGATCGGCATGCGCCGGCCGATGCCGTCGAGCTGGCTGATCTCGGTCTTGTGCGCGGCGGTGTAGATCGAGCCGGCGGCGAAGAACAGGGTGATCTTGCCGAACGCGTGGGCGGCGATGTGCAGCGCGGCGGCGGTGATCGACAGCGGCGACAGCAGGGCGGCGGCGATGATGACGTAGCTGAGCTGGCTGACGGTCGAGTAGGCCAGCCGCCGCTTGAGGTTGTCCTGGAACAGGGCGATGCAGGAGGCGATCAGGATGGTCGCGCCGGCGACGTAGATCAGCCACGAGCCGACGCCGTAGCGCACCAGCACGGCCGGACCGAACACGTAGACGATGACTTTGAGGACGGTGAAGACGCCGGCCTTCACCACCGCCACCGCGTGCAGCAGCGCCGAGACCGGGGTGGGGGCGACCATGGCGGCCGGCAGCCAGCGGTGCACCGGCATCAAGGCGGCCTTGCCGATGCCGTACATGTACAGGATGAACAGGATGCCGAACGCAGGCGCGGTGAGGCTTCCATCTGCCAGCGCGCGCGTGAACACGCCGCCTGGCCGGAAGGTCATGTCGCCGCCGGTGAACACGTAGGTGCCGATGATGCCGGCCAGCAGGAAGCACACCGAGGTGACGACGAGGATCCCGAGGTAGGTGCGGGCCGAGCGGATGGCCTCGGCGGTGCCCTTGTGGGCGACCAGCGGGTAGGTGGTCAGCGTCAGCGCCTCGTAGAAGACGAACAGGGTGAACAGGTTGCCGGCGAAGGCGAGGCCCATGACGCTGGCGATCGCCAGGGCGAAGCACACGTAGAACCGGGTCTGGTTGTTCTCGTGGTTGCCGCGCATGTAGCCGATCGAGTAGACCGAGTTGAGGATCCACAGGCCGCCGGCGATCAGGGCGAACAGCATGCCGAGCGGCTCGACCTTGAGCTCGAGCCAGACGCCCGGCAGGACCTCGGCGATCTTGAGCGCCGGGGCCCTGGCGAAGCTGGCCCAAAAGTCAGGTGCGAGCACCGCGGGGGCCATGCCCGCGACCACCCACAGCAGCGCGCCGGCGGTCAGCAGGGTGACGAGCTCGCGCAAGTTGGGCCAGCGGCCGGCGAGCGAGATCAGCAGGGCGCCGAGCAGCGGGATGTAGATCGCCAGCAGCGGCGGGCTCACGTCGAGGTGGATCATGGGGCCCCTCCGAGCAGGCTCTTGGCGGCGCGCATGCTGATCTCGCCGGTGAAGGTGGCGGACACGCCGAAGTACACGCTGGCGCCGATGAGGATCCACATCGGCGCGACCATCGACAGCGGGGCCTCGGTGACGAGGGCGCTCTCGCCCTCGGGCTCCTGGAAGTAGGCGGCCTCGACGACGCGCCAGGTGTAGGCGACGGCGAGGAGCGAGCCGACCAGGACGACGGCGGCGACCGGCCACATGTGCGGGGCCTCGAGGGCGCCCTGCACGAGGTACCACTTGGAGATGAAGCCGGCCGTGAGCGGGAAGCCGACCAGGCCGAGGCCGCCGGCGACGAAGGCGGCCATGGTCAGCGGCATGCGCTTGCCGAGGCCGCGGATCGAGCGCAGGTCGCAGCGGCCGAGGCGGTACATGATGGCGCCGGCGGCCATGAACAGGCCGCCCTTCATGACGGCGTGGTTGAAGATGTGGATGACCGAGCCGGCGACGCCGTGGACGTTGGCGAGCGCGAAGCCGGCGACGATGTAGCCGAGCTGGCCGACCGAGGAGTAGGCCAGCATGCGCTTGAGGTTGGTCTGGCGCACGGCGGTGACGCCGGTGACGAGGATGCCGGCGCAGGCCGCGACGCTGAGCACGACGTGGGCCGGCATGGCCACGAACGAGAAGCCGACGCCGAAGATCGTAAACAGGAAGCGGAAGGCCATGTAGATGCCGACCTTCGTCGCGGTGGCCGACAGCAGGGCGCTGACGGCCGAAGGCGCGTAGGTGTAGGCCTTGGGCAGCCACATGTGCAGCGGGAACAGGGCCATCTTCATGCCCAGCCCGACGAGCAGGAGCGCGAAGGCGACCAGGACCGTGCGGTTGTGGACCGCGTCGGGCAGGGCCGCGAGGCGGTCGTGCATGTCCTCCATGTTGAGCGTGCCGGTGACCATCAGCAGGTAACCGATGCCGAGGAGGATGAAGCTGGCGCCGACGCTGCCGAGGATCAGGTAGCGCAGGCTGGCGGTGAGCGCCTGGCGGTTCAGGTCCTTGCCCATGGCGATCAGCGCGTACACGGTGAGCGAGCTGATCTCGAGCAGGACGTAGACGTTGAAGGCGTCGCCGGTGACCGTGATGCCCAAAAGGCCGCACACGGCCAGGACCCACACCGCGTAGAAGAAGTTGTGGCGGTCCTGCGGGATCTCCTTCTCGACGCTCTTCTGGGCGTACAGCGTGGTGACGAACGAGACGCCGGCCACGGTGAGCAGGATGAAGGCGTTGAGCGCGTCGACGCGGTACTCGATGCCCCACTGGCGCGGCCAGTTGCCGAGCTCGTAGGAGATGTAGCCGGTCTTGGCGGCCAGGACCTGCTGCATCAGCAGGACGGTGAAGTAGAACACCAGGCCGGTGATGAGGGTGGCCCACGCCCACGGGCCCTTGCCGCGGCCCATGGCGATCGTCAGGACGCCGCCGATCAGCGGCACGGTGACGACGAGGACCGGGAGGTTCGGGATGATCTCGAACGCCTCAAGCATGGTGATGCCCCTCCAGCCTCTGCTCGAGGTCGTCGGCGGCGTCGACGACCTGGCTGCGCTGGTAGTCGGCGCGCTTGTCGGCCTGGTCCATCGCCTCGATCTCGTCGTACTCGATGGTGCCGTAGGTGCGCTTGATGTTGATGATGAGCGCGAGCGCGACCGCGAGGACGCTGACGCTGACGACGATGGCCGTCAGGATCAGGACGTGCGGCAGCGGGTTGTCGTAGGGGCCCTCGAACTTCTGCGCCCCGTCGAGGATGGTGGTCCACACCGGCGCGGTGCCGCCGTCGATCACCGCCATCGAGATGTAGTAGAGGAAGATCCCCGTCTGGAACAGGCCCAGCGCGATCGCCTGCTTGATCAGGTTGGGCTTGGCGATGACGCCGTACAGCCCGATCATCATCAACAGGACGTAGATCCAGTAGTTGTAGATCCCGAGGGCACCGGTCACGTGGAGCGCTCCTCCGCGAGCTGATTGAAGATCGTGAGCATGACCATGCTGACGGTGATGCCGACGCCGTACTCGACGAGGGTCATCCCCAGCGACTCGCCGTCGCCCGGGAGCTCCCGGTTGAGCATCGAGTAGTCGAGGAACTTGCCGCCCAGCAGCATGCAGACGGCGCCCGTGCCGCTGTAGATCAGCACGCCGACGCCGGTGAGGATGTCGCTGACCGGCGGCGGGACCACGCGGTAGAGCGCCGCGCGGCCGAAGATGAGGGCGTAGAGGATGAACGCGGTCGCCAGCACGACGCCGCCCTGGAAGCCGCCGCCGGGGCCGAGCTCGCCGTGGGTGATGACGTAGAAGCCGAAGATCAGGATGAAGGGGATCGACAGCTTGCTGACGACGCGCAGGATGACCTGGTCGCTCATCACCGCGCCGGACTGCAGGTAGCCCTCGCGCCGCGGGCGACGCAGCAGGAGGATCAGGCTGACGCCGGCGGTGAAGATGACGGTGGTCTCGAACATGGTGTCGTAGCCGCGGTAGGCCGCGAGCAGCGAGGTGACCGAGTTCGGGACGTGGCCGTTGAAGTCGTCGGGCGGGTGGAGGTGGTGGCCCGGCTCGGCGTGGGGCTCGTGCGCGGCATGGACCTGCGGGACCATCAGGCCCTCGAGCCGCAGGGCCGAGTTCTCGCGCCAGGCGGTGTCCTTGGGGTCGTCGGGGATAGGTCCGGTGATCCGGCCGTCGAACCGGCGGTAGCGCTCGACGTCGAAGCCCTCGGGCGGCTTCTGCTTGCCGGGCGTGCCGTTCACGAAGCCGACGGTCTGGGCCATCATCTCCGGCACGCGGTAGTGGTGGATCGGCGCGGCCGGGTCGCCGAAGCGCGGCATGTCGAGGGTGCCGTAGATCAGCGCGGCGCCGGTCAGCGCGGTGAAGACGAGGGCGGGGACGTGGAGCCGCTTCTTGATCGGCTTCTCGTCGCGGCCGACGTGGACGAGCGTGCCGATCAGGAGGATCGTGCTGATGCCGCCGCCGACGGCCGCCTCGGTGAACGAGACGTCCATCGAGTGCATGTTGACCCACACCAGCGCCATCAGGAGGCTGTAGATGCCGGTGAGGATCGCGGAGGCGTAGAGGCTGCGGACCTCGATGATCGCCACCGCGGTGACGGTGACGAGCAGCAGCAGGAGGGTGTCGATGAGGACGACGGCGTTCACTGCCGGCCTCCTCGCGTCCACGGGCGGAGGCCGTCGAGGTGGGCGGCCTTGGTGATGGCGAAGGTGGCGGTCGGCGCGACGATCAGGAGGATGAAGGCGACCATCAACAGCTTGATCTGGGTCAGCACGTCGGGCGTGACGAACACGAGCCCGAGCAGGATGAGCACCTGGGCCAGCGAGTCGGTCTTGCCGGCCGCGTGCAGGCGGGCGTAGAAGTCGGGGAACCGGAGGACGCCGTAGGAGCCGGAGAAGGTGATCACGCAGCCGAGCGCGAGCAGGACGGTGCAGACGACTTCGTTCCAGGGCATGGCTAGTCGAGCCGACCTTTCTCGATGTACTTGAGGATCGCGATCGTGGTGATGAAGGTGATCAGCGCGTAGATGATCGCCATGTCGATGAACTCGGTCCGGCCGCTGATGTAACCGAGCAAGGTGACGAACACGATCGTCTTGGTGCCGATCGCGTTGGTGGCGAGGATCGTGTCGTAGACGGTCGGCCCGGTCAGCGCGCGGTACAGCAGCATGAAGGCGCCGACGATCAGGATGACGGCGGTGATCAGGTAGACCGTGGACATCAGCCGCCCTCCAGCTTCTTGCACTGGCGCTCCATGTCGCCCTCCAACAGGCTGTCCTCGCCCTCCTTGGTGAGGGCGAGGACCAACAATTCGGATTCGGTGACATCCATCGTCACCGTGCCCGGCGTCAGCGTGATCGAGTTGGCGTAGGTGACGGTGACGAAGCCGGCGCGCGTGCTGTGCGGGACTCGCACGAGGCGCGGGTCGATCGGCATGTCCGAGGCCCAGATCCGCTTGAGCACGTCCCAGTTGGCCAGGATGACCTGCCAGATGATGTAGGGGACGTAGAGCAGGAGGCCCACGTAGTAGCGCGCGGGGACGCCCTCGTCGTCCACCAGCCCCATCCGCGTCGCCATCCAGCACACAAAGGCGATGCAGACGGCGCCGCAGGCGATGAGGAAGCTGTTGTGGAACTGGCCGGACAGCAGCGCCCAGTACACCGCGAGGAGGATGACAAGCGATAAGGCGCGCATCATCGGGTAACGTACCCTATCTCGTTTGCGCCATGCGTGCCTAGTCGAAAAGTCGCCAGCGGCAACTCCTGACGGCCCCGACAGACCGCCGCGGCGCAGTGCGCGGGCGGCGAGCGATTTCAGGCACAGGAGGTCCGCCGAACGCGGGAGTCCGGAGGTGCCAGGGCCGGCGAACGGGGCATAATCCGCGGCCGTGAACGGCCAGGAGACATCGCGAACCACCAAGGCCAGGACCCGCTCGCCCGGGGCGCGCTCGGTGCTCGTGCACCTCGGCTGGCCGCTCCTCTGCGACCGACTGGCGGAGCACCTCCGCACGCCGATGGCCCGCACGCTGCTTGCGGCCGAAGTCGCGGCGGAGCTGACTCAGAAGGAGCACGACCCCGACGCGGCGCCGGTGCTGCGGCGGACGGCGGAGCCGGCCCAGGTGCGGACGCTGCTCGCCGAACAGGACGGGCTGCAGGCGCTGCTGGCCGTGCAGGCGTCGCTGGAGCGCGAGTCCGGGGCCCCCGGCGACCTCGCGGAGGCTCTGGGGGCGCTCACCGACATCTCCGACGCGGCGCTGCGCGCCAGCCGCGGGGCGATGCTGGTCCCGGCGGAACTGCTCGCAGCCCTGCGCCAATTGCAGGCAGTGCGGTTGTGCGTGGATCTGCACGCGGCGGCCGCGGCCGAGCGAGGGTACGCGAGCGATCCCGGGGTGCTGACGCTGGCGACACGCGTCGGGGAGCTGAACCCCCAGCGCGATCTCGCGTCGGCGCTCGCGCGATCGATCGCCCCCGACGGGCCGGAAGGGGAGCCGTGGGTGGTCGACGGCGCGAGCCCGGGGCTGCAGCGGGCGCGCCAGCGGGTCCGCGAGCTGAAGGCGTCGCTGATGAAGGCGGCGGGCCGCCTGGTGAAGCAGAGCGGCGTGGCCGAGGTGCTGCAGGACGCGTACTACACCGAGCGCGAGGGCCGGGTGGTGCTGCCGGTCCGCGCCGACGCGTTCGCCAGGCGCGGGTCGCTGACGGGGATCATCCACGACAGCAGCGCGACGGGGCAGACGCTGTTCGTCGAGCCGAGCGAGCTGATCGAGGAGAACAACTCGCTGCGCGCGGCGCAGATGCAGGCGGCGGCGGAGGAGCGGCGGGTGCTCGAGCAGCTGAGCCGCGGGGTGGGCCTGGCGGCGAGCGCGTTGCGGGTCAATCAGGCGCAGCTGATCGCGCTCGATGCGATCCACGCGCGGCTGCGCTTCGCCGACGCGTACCACGGCTTGGCGCCCGAGGTCGGAGCGGCGCACGCGAGCGAGGACGCGGACGCGATGGGCCGCTTCGAATTGATCGGGGCCCGCCACCCGCTGATGGTGCTGTCGGGGGTCGATGTGGTGCCGAACGACATCGTGCTCGAGGTCGGCTCGGCGCTGGTGATCAGCGGGCCGAACGCGGGCGGCAAGACGGTGGCCCTGAAGACGCTGGGCCTGTGCGCCCTGATGGCGCAGGCGGGCCTGCGGCTGCCGACGCGTCGGCCGGCCCGGCTGCCCCTGGTGCGCAGCATCGTGACCGACGTCGGCGACGACCAGTCGATCGCGGCCAACCTCAGCACGTTCTCGGCGCACATGCAGCACGTGTGCGCGGCGCTGGCGGCGGCGCAGGCGCTGCACGGCGGGACGCTGGTGCTGCTCGACGAGATCGCGGTCGGCACCGATCCGGAGCAGGGCGCGGCGCTGGCCGAGGCGATCCTGCTGGCGCTGACGGAGGCCGGGGCGACGGTGGTGACGACGACGCACTACGAGCGGCTGAAGCTGCTGGCGCAGCGGTTCCCGGGGCGGTTCGTCAACGCGTCGGTGGGCTTCGACCTCGAGAGGCTGGTGCCGACGTTCCGCCTGCTCATCGGGGTGCCGGGGCCGTCGAGCGCGCTGACGGTGGCGCGCCGCCTGGGGCTGCCGAAGCCGGTGCTGCAGGTGGCGCAGAGCCTGATGGACGAGGGGCGGCTGCGGGTCGACCAGCTGCTGCAAGAAGTGGTGGCGGAGCGCGACCGGCTGATCACGACGCGGCAGGCGGTCGACCGCGAGCGGGCCGAGCTGCGCAAGCGCCATCAAGAAGTGGCGAAGCGCGAGGCCGCGGCGCTCGAGCAGGCGAAGAGCCGCAAGCAGAAGGCGTACGACGCGGCGTCGGCGGAGCTGCGGGCGCTGCACGCGGAGGTGGCCGAGCTTCGCAAGTCGGTGCGCAAGGCGGAGAAGGAGGGGAAGATCGACGCGGCGCTGGGGGCGGCGAAGGAGGGGCTGCAGGCCGGGCGCGAGCAGCTGCACGAGCGGCGCGAGCCGGCGCCGAAGGCCCCGGGCGAGCCGCCGGCGCAGCTGGCCGTGGGCGACCGCGTGAAGGTGCTGTCGCTCGGCAAGGAGGGCGAGGTGCTGGCGGTGAAGGGCGAGCGCGCGGTGGTGCAGGTCGAGGCGCTGAAGACGACGGTGCCGCTGACGGAGCTGCGCTCGCTGCGGGCGCCGACGCGCACGCGCGCGAAGGTGAAGCCGGACGTGGCGGCGCCGATCCACAAGTGGGACGCGCCGGAGCCGCTGCCGTCGACGGCGGCGCGTCACTTCGGCGAGTCGGCGGCGGCGATCGAGGTGGGGATCGACAACAGCGTGGATGTCCGCGGGGCCCGGGCCGACGACGCGCTGCGGGCGATCGACCGCTTCCTCGACGAGGCGATGCAGAAGGATCGCGAGGTGGTGGTGGTGATCCACGGCCACGGCACCGGGGCGCTGCGCAAGGCGGTGCGCGAGTACCTGGCGGAGCAGCCGTTCATCCGCCGCACGCGCCCGGGCATGCAGGCGGAGGGCGGCGAGGGCGTGACCGTGGTATGGGTTCAGCCGTGATGGCCGCTCGCTCCCGGTCGCCCCGCACGTCGCTGGTGTGTGCGCTGCTGTTCGCCGGCCTGGTGACGCCGGCGCGCGCGGCCCCGCCCGAACCGGCGCCGTTCGGCGCGGGCGAGGGCCGCTCGCTGCTGCGCGACATCGACATGCCGCAGAGCCACGTGGCCGGCGAGGCCGACGCGGCGGCGGTGGCGGTCAACCCGGCGGCGATGGGCTTCCTCCGCGGGTTCAGCGGGGTGCTGGCCGGCAACTACACGCGCGCGGCGTCGCAGCGGCGCGGCGGCGGCTTCGGGGTGTTCGTGGCGGTGCCGCTGACGCTCAAGCTGTTCGGGCAGAAGCTGGCGGAGAACTTCCTGTCCCTCGGGGCAGGTTATCAGCGGCTGTGCCCGTTCGGCTGCGGGCGCCTGCCGAGCCAGGACTCCGTCGAGTGGTACCGCGACGACTGGGTCCCGGCCGACCTCGACTACAACAAGCTGACGCTGGCGGCCGCGGTGCCGCTGATGCGCTGGGCCCCCGGGCTGTCGCTCGGCATCAGCTACGCGCGCATGTGGTCGGAGCACAACCTGTACGCGCAGCGGCTGCACCAGGCGGAGCTGTCGCTGGCGTACCGCCCGAGCCGCTACGTGGCGCTCGGGCTGGTGGCGCGGGCGATCAACTCGCCGAAGGCGGGCGCGGACCTGCGGATCCCGGAGCCGCCGCGGCCGGGGATCCTCGATCGCCGCCAGCCCTTCGAGCTCGACGCGGAGGTGGCGGTGCGGCCGATCAAGGGCTCGCGCTCGCTCGAGCTCGGGGTCGGGGCGCGCGTGGTGCCGATGCCCAACAACGACCCGCGGTTCCACACGCCGGTGGTGGCGCCGCGCGGCCGGATCGCGGCGGGCGGCAAGGGCTGGCGGCTGTTCGGCGAGGTCGAGCGCTACTACGTCAACACGATCGGGCAGTCCGGTGGCGCGGACGCGCTGCGGGCGATGGTCGGGCTCGAGCTCGACTTTACCCACGTCGGCGTGGCGGCGGGGCCGGTGCTCGGGCCGAGCGGGCCGGAGGGCTTCGGCGCGCAGGGCGGGGCGTTCAAGCTGCGCGCGTCGGCCGAGCGCTACACGACGCTGGCCCAGCCGCCGCTCGAGGCGCTGCGCTTCAACGTCGACAAGTACGCGGGCGATCGCGGGGCCGGCAGGTTGGTCGACGCGCTCGACCGCTACTCGGAGCTGCGTCGCGATCGCGCCGTGGTGGCGCTCGAGGTCGACGGCTCGGGCAACGGGTGGGGCGAGATCGAGGAGATCCGCGAGGCGATGCTGCGGGTGCGCGCGCGCGGCGGAAAGGTGGCGGTGTACCTGCGCGGCGCGGGCCTGAAGGACTACTTCCTGGCGACGGCGGCGGACCGGGTGATCCTGCACCCGGGGGCGCGGCTGTCGATCGTCGGCATGCGCTCGGAGATTTTCTACTACGCGGAGCTGCTGGGCCGGCTCGGCGCGAAGGCGGAGTTCGTGCGCGCGTACGAGTACAAGTCGCGGCCCGAGCAGTGGGAGCGCACCGGGCCGACGCCGGAGTCCGACGCGCAGCGGCGGCTGCTGCTGACCGACATCTGGAACCACGTGGTGCGGATGGTGGCGCAGGGCCGGCAGACGACGCCGGAGAAGGTGGTGCGGTGGATCGACACGGCGCCGCACACGGCCGAGCAGGCGCTGCGGGCCGGGATGATCGACGCGGTCGGCTACGCCGACGAGCTCGAGGGCGAGCTCGAGAAGTGGTTGACGCGCAAGGTGAACCTGCGCGCCCCGAGCTCGCTGCCGGTGCACGACCAGTCCTTCGGGCCAGGTCCGGTGATCGCGGTGGTCCACGTCGAGGGCACGATCAGCGACGGCGAGAGCCTGACGGTGCCGCTGGTCGGCAGCGTGCTGGCCGGCGGGCGCACGCTGGTGCGCGCGATCGACAAGCTGCGCGAGGACCGGCGCGTCAAGGCGGTGGTGGTCCGCATCGACAGCCCGGGCGGGTCGGTGGCGGCGTCGGACGACATGGCCCGCGCGCTCGACCGGATCGCCAAGATCAAGCCGGTCGTGATCTCGTTCGGCGACGTGGCGGCGTCCGGCGGCTACTACGTGGCGACCGCGGGCAGCTACATCTTCGCCGACGCGACCACGAAGACGGGCAGCATCGGGGTGTTCCGCCCGAAGGTCGACGTGTCGGGGGTGCTGGCGAAGTTCGGCGTGCACGTCGAGTCGATCGACTACGGGGCGCACGCGGGGCTGTACACGTGGTTCAAGCCGTACACGCCGGAGGAGCGGGCGGCGGCGCAGGCGGGGGTCGACGCCAGTTACCAGGAGTTCATCGCCAGGGTGGCGAAGGCGCGCAAGATGACGATCGAGCAGGTCGACGCGGTGGCGCGCGGTCGCGTGTGGAGCGGGGTGCGGGCGCGCGAGCTCGGCCTGGTCGATGCCTACGGCGGGTTGCGCGAGGCGGTCGCCCACGCCCGCGAACAGGCAAAGTTGAAGCCCGGCGAGGGCGATGTGCGCCACGTCCCGGCTCCGCCCAGCCTCGGCGACCAGATCAGCGCGATCTTCGGGCTCAAACTGCCGTCTCCGCTCGGTCTGGGTGAGTCGGCGATGGTGTGGGTGTTGCGCCGGCTGCCCCCGAGTTTGTGGCTCTCCGAGCGTCCTGCCGACCTCGCCCTCGCCGAGGAGACCATCGTCGTCGAGTAGCCCGGCCGCCGCACCGGTCGATCTGTTGTACCCTTCGAGGAGGCGAAAGAGAGGCATGGTGGCGCTCACTTCCGAGCAAGAATGGATTTTGGTGGGCTGCGGGCTCATCGCCCACGCCGACGAGATCCTCGACATCGGTGAGTGGGACGAGGTGTTGCGCTACGTCGGCTCGGCCCTCAGCGAGCAGGACCAGATGACCTGGATGGAAATCCTGTCGCGCCAGGAGCAGCTCGAGCGCCGCTTCAACGACCTGCCGCCGTTGACCGACGAGGCCAAGCAAGAAGACGTCCTGCGCCGCTGCTGGCAGATGGCCCTGGCCGACGGCACCGGCTCCGATGTGGAGGCGACGGTGCACGACCGGATCGCGCGCCGGCTCGGCCTCGACCTCGACCAGGTGGCGCAGCTGCGCGAGACGTGGACGCAGCAGGCCCACCTGCGGGCGGAGCTGACCGTCGGCCTGGCGGCCATGTTCGTCAACCTCGACGGCCACCTCGACTTCCACGAGGCGATTCACTTCGACAACCTGCTCGAGCGCCTGCCGATCCCGGTCGGCCGCCGCGTCGAGCTGTCCGAGCTGCTGCACAAGCCGCCGACGCTCGACTCGCTGGTCGAACGCCTGCTGACGCTCGACCTCGCCGAGCGCGTGAAGGCGCTGCACTCGCTGGTGCCGATCCTGCGCGCGAGCCGGCGCGGCGGCCGCGAGCGCGAGCTGTACTTCGAGCTGTCGCGCCGGGTGCTCGGCTCGCATGCCGAGGTCGAGCAGCTGCTCGGCGGGAGCTGAGCGAAAGGACAGGTGGCGCGGCGCCGGCCGCGGCGCCCGCGGGGTAGGGACGGCGGAGGAGCGCGGCACGCTTGCCCTCGAGGCCGCCGGCTGCGCGGGGGCTGGCGAGGCGGGCCGATCGAGCATGTTCTCCGGGGCATGCTCGAGCGAACATGGTCCCGAGGGCAGGGCCTCCGGGACATGTCCTCGGGTCAGCGAGCGTGCGAGAACAGCGCCGACGGGGTGACGACGTGGACCTCGCCGAGGGCGCGCAGGCGGTCGAGGTCGACGCGCTTTCGGTCGCCGAGGACGCTGACGATCGGGGCGGCGCCGGCGAACTCGGCCAGGTAGGCCTGCAGGGCCGCGGGCTCGACGGTGCGGATGGTCTCGGCGGCGGCGAGGCGCGGGTCGGCGAGGTGGCCGAGGTCGGCCCACGACTGGACCCAGCCGGGGCGCGAGCGCGGCGAGATCCGCTCGCTGGCGTACTCGCGCAGGAGGGCGAGGCGGGCCGCGGCGACGCGGTCGGGGGCGAGCTCGCGGGTGCGCAGGAGGTCGAGCATGAGGGCGAGGGCGCCGCCGGCCTTGTCGCACTGGGTGCCGAGGCTGCCGACGAGGGCGGCGTCGTCGCCGAGGCGGTCGCCGAGGTCGAGGTGGGCGCCGGCGTGGTAGGCGAGCCCGCGGGCCTCGCGGATCTCCTGGAAGGCCATGCCGCTCATGTCGCCGCCGAGCACGTGGCCGAGCAGCTCGGCGCGCGGGCGCTCGCCGACCGGCTGCGGCGGGCGCGGGAGGACGATGTCGATGCGGGCCTGGGCGACGTCCTTGTGGAGGAAGAAGATCGTCGGCGCGGCGACGCTGCGGTAGCGCAGCGGCGGCGGCGGGTCGACGGGCCGGCCCTGGCCGAGCACCAGCGCGGCGGCGGCGAGGTCGGCGGGACGTGGCCCGAAGTACAGGCTGACGTGGGCGGCGTCGCGGAGGGCCCGGAGCTCGGCGACGAGCTCGGGGCCCCGGGCGCGCCTGAGCTGCCTGTCGCTCGGGCGGGTGAGGAACGGCGAGGCGTCGCCGAAGGCGGCCCAGTCGCGCAAGGCGGCGGCGAGGTCGTCGGGGTCGTCCTCCTCGTCGCGTCGGCCGCTGAGGGTGTTGGCGACCAGATCGGCGAGCACGGCGTCGGTGAACACGGGCTCGGCGAGCCAGGCGTCGAGGAGGGCCAGGCTGGCCTCCATGTTGCGGTCGATGCCGCTGACGGTGATCTCGGTGCGGTCGGCGTCGACGTCGACGTCGATCTCGGTGCCGAGGGCGTAGAGGCGGCGCTGCAGCGCGGGGGCGTCGAGGAGCTGCTCGCCGTCGCGGACGCCGCTGCGCGCCAGCAGGCCGGCGGCGTGGCCGAGCAGCGGGCGCCGGCGGGTGCCGAGGTCGTAGCGGAGGATCAACGAGAACAGCTCGCTGCGGCCGTTGCGGGCGGCGATGAGTGGCCCACAGGACATGTCCTTGCGGACATAGTCTCGATCCGGCAGGAGCTGCTCGGCGGGCGGATCGTCGACCGGGCGGGCCAGGACCTCGCGGGCGTAGGCGCTCTGGCGGGCGGGGTCGATGGCGACGGGGGTGATCCGCGGCTTCTCGATCTCCGGCGGGGCGAAGCGGCCGCGGCGGCGGAGGACGACCACGACGTCGTCGCCGAGGTAGGTGCGGGCGACGCGGGCGAGGTCGGCCGGGCCGAGCGCGCGCAGGGCGTCGAGGCGGCGGACGTGCGCCGGCCACGAGCGGCCGCCGGTGTAGGCCTCGAGCATCTGCTCGACGCGACGCTCGCCGTTCTCGAGGTCGCCCTGGGCGTCGAGCGTCTCGTGCAGGACGGCGGCGTCGAGGTCGTCCTGGGCGACGGCGCCGTCGCGGGCGGCGGTGATGACCTCGCGGAGGAGGCGCTCGACGTCGGCGAGCGACTGGCCGTCGCGGGCGACGCCGGTGAACGCGAGGTAGCCGCCCTCGTTCATCAGCGCGCCGTGGACCTCGGCGTCGGGCAGGCGCTGCGGCAGGATCAGGCGCGCGGCCACCATGCCGCCGACCTCGTCGCCGAGGACGCGCTCGAGCAGGCGCAGGGCCGGCTCGTCGGGATGTCCGATGGGTACTGTGCGAAAGGCCAGGGTGACCGACTGCTCGCCGTCGGCCAGGAGCTCGCGGACGATGCGGCCGCGCGGGCCGCCGAGGTCGCCGGGCGCGGGGGCGCTGAGCGGGGCGGGGCGCCAGCCGGCGAAGGCCCGCTCGAGCGCGGGCAAGGCGGTGGCCGGGTCGACGTCGCCGGCGAGCAGGATGGCGGCGTTGTTGGGCAGGTAGTTGCGCCGGTGGTAGGCGACCATCTCGCCGTAGGCGGGGGTCTTGAGGTGCTCGGCGCTGCCGATGGTCGGCTGGGTGCCGTAGGGATGGCCGGGGAACAGCGCCAGGCGCATGGCCTCGTCGAGCCGATCGTCGGGCGCGTCGAGGGCCATGTTCTTCTCCTCGTAGACGGCCTCGAGCTCGGGGTAGAACAGGCGAAACACCGGCTGCTGCAGCCGATCGGCCTCGATCTCGGCCCAGGTGGCGAGCCGCGCGGCCGGCACGTCGGCGCTGTAGACGGTCATGTCGTCGCTGGTGAAGGCGTTGACGTCGGTGATGCCGAGCTGGGCGTAGAGGCGGTCGACCTCGTTGGGGATCGCCAGGGCGGCGCAGGCCTGGGTGGCGCGATCGATGTCGGCGAGGATCGCCGCGCGCGCGGCCGGTTCGACGGCGGCGCCCAGGCGATCGTAGAGCTCGGCGATCGCGGCGACGTGCGGGGCCTCGGCGCCGCCGTCGAGGGTGCCGAGCCGCGCGGTGCCCTTGAACATCATGTGCTCGAGGTAGTGGGCGAGGCCGGTCGAGTGCGGCGGGTCGTGCCGGCTGCCGGCGCGGAAGGCGATCCACGCGGTGACGCGCGGGGCCGCGGTGTCAGGGCTGATGTAGACGGTGAGGCCGTTGCTCAGGCGGTGGATGGTGACGCCGAGCGGATCGTCGGGCAGCGCGACCGGGAGCAGCTCGGGCAGCGCGGAGGCGGCGAGGATGGCGGCGCGCTCGGGGTCGATGTCCGGGACAGGCGCTGGAGGTGTCTGATCGAGCATGTGCGAAGGGGCAGGTGCTGGCGCAGGGCGCGGCGCGGGCGAGGGTCCCGACGCGGAGGTGGACGCGTTGCACGCGAGGATGCAGAGGACCAGGCTTGCGAGGCGCGTGCTCATGCGAAAAGCGGAGTGAGTGTGCGCGAGGGCCGGTGGAGGCGCCAGGCTGGCGCGAGGGCGAAGACGCGTGCGGGAGAGGGGCGGGGGCGGGTTGAGCGCCGGTGCTCGGAGGGGGCGCTCACGTCGAGCCTCGCGCGATCGCGCCGCCGGAGCGCGCGGCCCCGCAGGCGATCGTGCGCGAGCGCGGCGCGGATCGGCGCAGGCTGGGAAGGCCGCGCATGACGTCACTCGATCGCGTGGAGGACCGGCATCAGGGCGCTGGGCTGATCCTGGGGGAGGAACAGGAGCGCGAGCGGGAGGCGGGCGATCGCGGTGGTGAGGACCAGCGGGAGCGGGGGCTCGGCGGCGCGGCGGGCCTGGATCCGCCCGCGCAGGCCCTTGTCGCCGCGGTCGGGGCCGAGCAGGTCGAGGACGAGGTCGAGGATGGTCTTGCGGACAGGTAGGACGCGGACCTGGAGCTCGCGGCGCGCCCCGACGCCGCCGCGCTGGCGCACGAGGGCGACGGCCTCGCGCAGGCCGCCGAAGGCGTCGACGAGGCCGAGCTCCTTCGCGTCTGTCCCGGAGTACACGTGGCCGCGGCCGAGCTCGTCGACCTGCTCGGGGGTCTTGCCGCGAGCGTCGCTGACGCGCTTGACGAAGAGGTCGTAGACGCGGCGGATCGAGGCGTCCATGCGCGCGCGCTCGTCGCTGCTGAAGGGGCGGTAGAAGCCGGCGATGTCGGCGTTCTTGCCGCGCTTGAAGGTGTGGGTGGCGACGCCGAGCTTGTGCAGGAGGCCGGAGACGTCGAAGTGGAGGGTGACGACGCCGATCGAGCCGGTGAGGGTGGTGGGCTGGGCGAACACGTGGTCGGTGCCGGCAGCGACGTAGTAGCCGCCCGAGGCGGCGACGTCGCCCATCGACACGACGATCGGCGGGCTCTTGCGCGGGTTCTTCTTCCACGCCTCGTGGGTGCGCGAGACCTCGCGCCAGATCAGGTCGGAGGCGAGGGCGCTGCCGCCGGGGCTGTTGACGCGCAGGACGACGCCCTGACAGGCAGGGTCGTTCCGTACGGCCCGCAGCTGGGCGACGATGGTGTCGCCGCCGGTGAACTGGGTGCCGAGCAGGGGGATCGTGCGGCTCTCGCCGTCGATGATGGTGCCCTCGACGAGCACGACGGCGACGTAGGGCGCGGTCGACCAGGTCTTCGGGTCAGGTTCGGTGTCGTCGAAGCGGGCGAACTTGACGCGCGCGCCGACGGCGTCGCCGATCTTCTCGACGACCTGATCGCGGTAGACGACGGCGTCGACGAGGCCGAGCTGCTCGGCCTGCGCGGGGCCGTGGGGGGCGTCGTCGACGAGCTCGCGCACGCGGGCGACGCTGAGGCCGCGGGCCTGGGCGATGTCGTGGGTGACCTGGGCGTAGGTGTCGTCGAGGATGGCCTCGCGCTGCTCGCGGTCCTTGTCGGAGGGACCTGTCCGCGAGAACATCTCGTGCGCCGACTTGTACTCGTCGATGTGCAGGGCCTCGACCTGGACGCCGAGCTTGTCGAGGAGGCCGCGCAGGTAGAAGGAGGTCGACTTGAGGCCGAAGGTGGCGAGCTCGCCGGCGGGGTGGAGGTAGACCTGCTCGGCGGCGCTGGCGAGGTAGTAGTCCTTGAGCTTGGTGTCCTCGAGGTAGGCGAAGACGTGCCCGCCGGCGTCGCGCACGCGCACGAGGGCGGCGCGGATCTCCTGCAGGCTGGCCCAGCCGAGCGCGGTGGCGCGGGCGTCGACGAGGAGGATCGTGCGCGCGCCGGACCGCTCGGCCCGCTCGAGCCGCTGCAGCACGGCGAGGAGCTGGCGCTCGCTCTTGATCGCGGACAGGTCGAGGCGCTCGACGTCGACGAGGCGCGGCCAGAACACGCGACCCTGACGCGCGGTGGAGAAGCGGGCGGCGAGGCCGAAGCCGTCGAGGCCCTCGCCGAGGCCGGCGTGCACGCCGCCGCTGGCCTTGACGAAGTCCCAGGCGACGGCGAGCTGGACCGAGCCGCGCACGGCCCGGTCGGCGCGCACGAAGTTGTAGGTGGAAGGATCGAGGAGGCTGACGCGGACCTGCTCGACCTCGGCGGCGAGCTCGAGGCCGTGGTGACGCACGGCGATCCGCCCGCGCGGCTGGGCGCCGAGGGCCTCCCACTGGCTGGCCCGAAGGCCAGGTTCGGCGGCGCGGAAGCGGCCGCGCACGCCGGCGGCGAGCTCGAGGGTGCGGTTGCCGAGCGGGCGCACGGCGAGCTCGCCGAGCAGCGAGAGCTCGCCCGGGAGGTCGCCGTAGGCCTGGACGTCGGCGGGCCCGAAGCGGGCGACGGCGCCGATCGAGGCGTAGTTGCGGATCCGGAGCAGGAGGCCGAAGTCGAGGTCGGGCGCGCGCAGCAGCTCGCCGGCGCGCAGCCAGTGGACGCCGAGGCCGAAGGCGGCGACCTTGCCGTCGCCGCCCGAGACGGCCCACGAGATCTTGGTGACGTCGGGGTTGCGCGCGGCCAGCGGGTCGGGGAACCCGCCGCCGAAGCCGGGCCGCAGCGCCTGCACGCCGATGCCGGTGGCGAGGCCGAAGCCGAGGTTGAAGGTCATGAAGCCGCCGAGGCCGCTGCCGCGCGTGAACGGGCTGACCGAGCGGTAGCCCATGATCACGAGGTCGAGGCCCTTCACCGCGGAGAGCAGGGCGGGGTTGAGCTCGATGCTGCTGGCGTCGCCCTCGCTCGAGTAGTCCTTGATCGGGCGGTCGACGCCGTCGGAGACGGCGCGGTCGAGGGCGCGCGGCTCCTGGGCGCTGGCTGTCCGAAAGGACAGGACGAGGCCGAGGCTGCCGGCGAGGGCGGCGCGGCGGATCACTGCAGGTGGTCCTCGGAGATGATGTCGACGATGGCGAGGACGTGGCGCACGCCGAGGATCCGCAGGCTCTCGTCCCAGGGGACGGCGATGCCCTGATCCTTGGCGAACAACACCTGGGCGCCGACGGGGATCCCGCTGACGTTCTCGCCGAGGTCGGCCTTGGGCTCGTCGTCGTCGTCGTCGTCGCCGTCGAGCACGAAGCCGGGCTTGGGCATGGTGCGCGCGACCTCGACGACCTCGGCGAGCAGGGCCTCGCTGTGGCTGTCCTTCGCGCCAGCCGGGAGGAACAGCCCCGACTCGCTGCGGTCGGGGCTCTTGATCACGCGCACGAGGACGCGCGGGCCGAGCGGTTGGATGTGCCGCGAGACGCGTCCGGGCGGGGTGCGTTCGTCGTCGGCGGGCGGCTTGCTGCGAGAGGGCATCGCCCGGACTCTAGCCGAGACGGCCGCAGCGGTGCAGTGGCCGCGGCGAGGGGCGCACGTGCGCGATCAGGCGAGGCCGATCCGGCGGCGCACGAGGACCTCGCCGCCGAGGCAGAGCACGAGCAGGAGCATGGCGAAGCCGCCGCTCCAGACCGGGACGTCGCGCCGGCTGTCGACGCGCTCGCGGTCCTGCCTTTCGGCCTTGAGCGGGGGCTCGGCCGGCAGCCCGTCGCCGGCGCGCAACCAGCGACCGCCGGTGGCCTCGGCGAGCCGCTCGAGCCGCTCGTCGCCAGGGCCGCTGGCGAGGCGAGTGAGCTCGCGCCCGGCGGCCTGGACGAGGAAGACGCGGCGGGCCTGCTGCGCCGCGCCGGCCGATTCGTCGCCGGCGCGCTGGGCCACGGCCTCGTAGGCGCCGACGCTCAGGCCGCCGCCGAGGGTCTCGCTGGCCCGCCCGAGGGCGTCGGTGGTCCATGTCCCCTGGGACAGGATCGTGACGGGGGCGTTGGGATCGGCGCCGGGATCGTCGGCCGCGTGCCCGAGCGGCTGGACGCGCCAGGCGACCTCGACGCCGGCCTCGGGGGCGTACGAGGGCGAGAGCGCGGCGGCCCGCAGGGTGATCGGGGCGCCGAGGAGGTAGGTGGGGCGGTCGGTCTCGAGGGTCAGGCGATCGGCGGCGCTGTCGCGCAGCAGCCAGCGGATCGCGCCGAGCCACAGGAGATCGTAAGGACGCGCGCCGTCGACGATCGGGAGGTCGGCGTGGAAGCCGAGCCGCCAGCTGGCGCCGGTGCTGAGCACGAGGACGCGGCCGCGCCCGGGCTCGGCGATCGTGAGCAGCGGGCCGCCCTCGGGGTGGCGCAGCAGCACGGCGCTGCCGATCTCGGCCTCATGCCGCGCGAGCTTGGCCGGGTTGTAGCTGTCGAGCGCGGGCAAGGCTGACCAATCGGACAGGCCGCTGTGATCGATCCACGCGGTGATCGGGTGGCGGCGGCCGGCGTCGGTGACGGCCGGGCGGAACGCCTCGGTGTCGAGGCCGGTGGGCACGCGCAGGTCGACGGGGACGACGGCCGAGAGCGCGGGCGCGGGGTAGTCGCCGGTGGCGAGGCCCATGTCGCCGCCGATCATCACCAGCGCGCCGCCCTCCTCGACGTAGCGGCCGATGTCGGGCAGGTAGCGGCCGACCTGGTGGTTGAGGGCGTCGAAGTTGTGGAGGATGACGAGGTCGAAGCTGCCGAGCTGCTCCTTGAACAGCTCGTCGGTGGGGAAGGCGATCAGCGACAGCGGCGCCAGCGGATCCTCGCGGTCGGCGTCGTCGGCCCCGCGCAAGATGTAGTAGCTGAGCAGCTCGACGTTGGGGTCGCGGCCGAGGAGGGTGCGCAGCGCCCGGACGTCCCAGTCGGGCCGGCCGGCGACGTGCAGCGCGCGGACCTTGTCGCGCAGGACCTTGACGACGAAGGCGCGGCGGTTGTTGTGCGGGCTGGCCTCGCCCTCGACCGGGCGGACCTCGATCTCGTAGACGAACTGACCGACGCGATCGGGGGCGACCTCGAAGCGGACGGTGGTCTCGCCGCTCGCGGGGGCGACGAACGGCTCGGTGGCGACGACCTGGCCGTCGCGCCGCAAAACCACTTCGGTGCGCGCGCCCTCGAGGCCGTGGGCCTCGATGTCGGCGGCGAACTCGACGACGTTCTCGACGAAGGCGAATTCGCCCGCGCGCAGCTCGGTGAGGGCGAGGTCGACGAGGTGCGGGGCGCCGGCGCTGACGGTGGTGATCGGGACGCCGAGCTCGCGGGCGGCGAGGACGAGCGGGTCGTCGGCGCCGCGGTCGGTGCGGTCGAAGAGGCCGTCGGACAGGACGATGACGCCGGCGAGCGGGCGCGGGTCGACGGCGGGGTCGACGGCGGCGAGCTCGGCGAGGGCGCGGGTGAGGTCGCTGGCGGGCTGGCGCGCGGTGAGCTCGAGGTTGGCCTCGGCCTCGCCGGTGAGCGCCTCGCTGCCCTCGCCGAAGCGCCGCACCTGGACGGCCAGGCCCTGCTCCTTCCAGGCGGCGCGCGCGTCGGCGGAGCGCTGCCACAGGTCGCGCACGCGGTCGACGCGGCGCATGGCCTCCTGGCCAGGTGCGCCGGCGTCGGCGATGCTCATGCTGGCGCTGTCGTCGGCGAGGATGACGAGGCGCGGGCCGGCGGCGCTGGTGGTCTCGAAGCTGAGCGAGAGCTCGAGGGCGACGGCGAGCAGGGCGAGGGCGCCGGCGCAGCGGAGGGCGAACAGGCCGGCGCGCAGGCGCGGGCTGACCCCGGGGACAGGTTTACGGTAGGCCCGCGCGGCCTCGACGATGGCGAACACCACGGCGATGAGCACGAGGGCGAGGCCGAAGGGGCCGGGCACGTGGCCCGCGGTGATCCGCCAGCGCTCCATGAGGTTCGCGGCTCAGCGCCACCGCCGGTTGCGGAGGAGCGTCTCGACGTGGGCGCGGTCGGCCTTGTAGTCGGTGCAGGTGGCGTAGAGGAGGATGTTGACGGCGAAGCGGAAGGCCCACTCGCGCTGATCGGCGCCGCCGGGGGTGCACGGCCAGGTGAACAGGCCGCTCTCGCCGCGGGCCAGCGCGCCGCCGAGGTCGTTGCGGACGAGGAGCGCCTTGAGCCGGCCCTCCTCGTGGATCCCGAGCACGTGGTCGAAGGTGTTGGTGCGGCCGAGCGGGGTGTCGACGAGGTAGAAGGAGCGGTAGAGGACGTGGTCGGCGGCGACGCGGGTGAGCGCGGCGCCGGGCAAGATCCGGCCGAGGAGGGCGGCGACGTCGCGCTCGAAGCCGAGGTCGGTGCCGCCGTCGGCGGCGTCGAAGAGGATCATGCCGCCGAGGTCGAGGAAGCGGCCGAGCGCGGTCTCGGCGGCGCCGCCGAGGGCGGGCAGCTGGCCCTCGCCGGCGACGTAGAGGAACGGGGTGTCGAACAACTTGCGCGACTCGGCGGTGACGACGCTGGGCTCGCGCACGGGCTCGAGGCGGGTGCGCAGGCGCAGCTCGACGGCGAGCTCGCGCATGGCCCCGGGGCGCGGGTTCCACTTGCCGGGGTACTGCAGCTGCGGCAGGTCGACGGTGAGGACGGCGGTCGGCTCGCGGAACTCGTCGCCGATGAGCGGGCCGAACAGGCCGGGCTCCTGGGCCCGCAGCGGGCGGGTCGCGGCGGCGGCGCAGAGGCCGGCGGCGCCGGCGAGCAGGCTGCGACGGGTGCGGAGCATGAGCGGCGAGGATAGCACCGCGGCGCGGCCGGGGTCAGGCAGAGTCACTCCGGCAGCGGCTTGGTCATGTCGAGGGTCCAGTAATACGTGAGGCTCCCGGGGCCCTCGTAGAAGCCGAGGCCGATGTGGACGTAGTCGGGGGTCATGAGGATGGCGCAGAACTCGTCGTCCTCGAGCCACTTCTCGACGGTGAAGGCGGGATCGATGGTGCCGGCGGCGATGGTCTCGCCGAACAGCTCGGCCGGGTAGCCGGCGTGCTGGAGGCGGGCCTGAAGACCCTCGCCGTCGGGGTCGACGTGGTCGAAGAAGTCGCGCTCGCCCATGTCCTGGGCGTGCTTGCGCGCGGCGCAGTGGACCCGCGGCTCGACCGCGAGCGGCTCGGCCGGGGCGAACTCGCCGGCGCTGCGGCAGTCGGCGCCGGCCGCCCGCTCGGCGTTCACAAGGGTCACGACCTCGTCCTCGCGCTCGATCCACGCGGCCAGCCACTTCTTGTCGGCGACGGTGTAGCAGTACGGGGTCATCCACGGGTCCTCGGCCGCGCCGGTGGTGCCCATGGTCGGGTCGTCGGTGGCGGCTCCGGTCGGATCGTCGGTGGCCGTGCCGCCGGTCGGGTCGTCGGTGGCCGCGGCGTTGGTCGGGTCGGTGTCGGTCGAGCCGCCGTCGTCGCCACAAGCTGCGCCGAGGGACATGGCCGAACAGACTTGTACCAAGAGACAGGTGAGCCGCAGGCGCGCCGACATGCCGGCAGGGTAGCAGAGGCGCGCGGCCGGCGTCAGCGCGGGGTCGCCAGCGTGACGGTCCAGTAGGCGGCGCGCTTGACCGCCTCGGGGTCCTTGACGGCGTAGGTGCCCTCGAGGCCGCCGACGCCGACGTGGGTGAGCTCGCGCGCGTAGAGCTGCCAGCAGCTGGTGGGGTTGTCGCGCCAGGCGGTGACGACGTCGGCGGCGTCGTCGGCCTCGTCGACGTCGTCCTCGGTGACGACCGCGACGATCTCGCTGAAGGTGGCGGGGTCGTAGCCGAGGGCGGCGAGGCGCGGGCCGACGCCGAGGCCGTCGGGATCGACCGAGCTGACGTAGGCGCGCTCGATCATGTCGTCGCTGTGCAGGCGGGCGGCGCAGCGCAGCAGCGGGTGCATCGCCAGCGGCGGGGCGGGGGAGAACTGCAGCGCGCCGCAGGTGCCGCCCTCGGCCCGCAGGGCGTTGATCCGCGCCAGGACCTCGCGCTCGGCGACGGACCACGCCTCGGGCCAGGTGTCGGCGGTCACGGGCTCGCACGCGGCGAGCTCGGGGACCTCGGGGGCCGGCTCCTCCTCCGGCGGGAGGGCGCTGTCACAGGCGAGGAGGAGCGCGCCGATGCACGCGCCGCGGAGCGCGAAGGACATGGTCCGCCGACGATAGCCGAAAACTCGGGGGCGCAGACCGCCGGCGACCAAAGAGCATCGGGCCGAGCGTGGCTCGACCCGATGGGGTGGTGCGGATGGCGGAGGGCTAAGTTAGAAGAGGGCCAAGTTCAGGGATAAGTCAGTCGTCAAGCCAAATAAGCCAAGGTCGGGGCGGCTCGCAAAGAAGCGGAGGAAGGGGCGCGCCGTCCGTGCCAGACTGGGATTGCAACCCCGGGGCCTGGCGTGGAAGTCGTGGGAATAACTTGGCTTTGGTGCAGGGGCCCGAGGCGGCCGGGAGATCGCGCGACGCCCGTGCCCGGGTGCTGACGGATCCCGCGTGACAGCGCTGTCAGGGGGTTTGCCGACGCGACGTGATCGACGATCGTGACGGCGATGGACACGGAGAAGCGGGTCCGGATCAGCAAGTTCCTCGCGCTGCACCTGCGCCACGATCCCGCCGGCCTCGGCCTCGAGCTCGAGCCGGGAGGCTGGGTGGCGGTCGAGGCGCTGCTCGCCGCGTGCGCGCGCAAGCGGCGGCCGATCTCGCGGGCGGAGCTCGAGGAGGTGGTGCGCACGAGCGACAAGCAGCGCTTCGCGTTCGACGCCGCGAAGACGAAGATCCGCGCCAACCAGGGGCACAGCGTCGACGTCGACCTGCATCTGACGCCGGCGGTGCCTCCGCCGATCCTGTACCACGGGACAGGCGAGCGCTCGCTGGCGGCGATCCTCCGCGACGGGCTGTCGAAGATGCAGCGCCATCACGTGCACCTGTCGGCCGACGCGGCCACCGCCCACAAGGTCGGCGCGCGCCACGGCCGCCCCGCGGTGCTGCGGGTCGACGCGGCGGCGATGGCGGCGGCGGGGATCGTGTTCTACCGCGCGGCGAACGGGGTGTGGCTGGTCGAACACGTGCCGCCGCACTACCTCAGCGGGCCGTGAGGGCGGCGAGTGTCTTCAGGACCATGGCCGATCGGGCATGTCGAGATGGACATGTCCGTACGGACACGCGAACCGGTTCACTGCGGCATGTAGGCGTGGATCGTCTGCAGGCTCGGGCCGCGGGAGGCGGCCGAGGCGGGGACGAAGAAGCGGTACTCGACGGGGCGCAGGGCGGGCTCCACCGGGTCGGGGTCGACGACGATGCGGGCGTCGTCGATGCGGCCGCGGGCGGCTCGCAACATGGCCTTGCGGACAGGCTCGGCGCGCGGGCCGACGAGGCGGAGGCAGAGGTTGGGGTTGCGCTCGAGCTCGGTGATGGCCTGGACGAACACGGCAGGCGGCCGGCGCGGCTGGGTCCGCGCGGCCTCGGCGCGCGCGGCGGGCCGTTCCGGCGGCGCCTGCGTCGACGTCGTCGGGGCGCACCCGAACGCGGCGAGGACGAGGAGCAAGGTAGCGCGGCGGACCACGCTGTTACCCTGATCGATGCCAGGGCGGGGGGGTGTGCCGGGCCTCACCAGTCGACGATAGCGGCGCCCCAGGTGAATCCGCTGCCGAACGCGACCATCGCGATCTTCTTACCGCGCACAAGGCGCCCGTCTCGCGCACTCTCCGCGAGCAGCAGCGGGATGGTGGCCGCGGTGGTGTTGCCGTAGCGCTCGATGTTGTGCGGCACCCGGTCCTCGCCGATCTGCAGCTGCTGGGCGATGAACTGGTTGATGCGCAGGTTGGCCTGGTGAAAGTAGAAGAGGTCGATGTCCTGCAGGTCGAGCGACAGGCTCGAGCAGGCGCGCATGAGCGAACCGACCATGGCCGCGACGGCGTGCTTGAACACGACCTTGCCGTCCATGCTGGCCCACAACATGTCCGCCGGGACAGTGCCGCTGCGGTCGGGGTTCTTGGCGACGAAGGGGCGCCGGCGGATGTCCCAGATCTTCTGGCACAGGACCTCGGCGAAGCGGCCGTCGGCGCCGAGCCAGACGCCCCGCACGCCGCGGTCCTCGTCGGTGGCGGAGACGATCACCGCGCCGGCGCCGTCGCCGAACAACGACGAGACGGCGCGCCCCTCGGGCGAGAGGTCGAGCGCGGCGGAGTGGGTCTCGGCGCCGACCAGGAGGACGTGGCGGGCCATGCCGGCGCGTACGTGGGCGACGGCGGTCGACAGGCCGTAGAGGAAGCCGGAGCACTGGTTGCGGACGTCGAGGGCGGGCACGAACTTGGCGTCGTCGCCCTCGCACAGGCCGAGCTTGCGCTGGAGGTAGACGCCGCTGCCCGGGAAGGCGTGCTCGGGCGAGAGGGTGGCGACGATGATGAGGTCGAGGTCGTGGGCCTGCAGACCGGCGTCGGCGAGGGCGGCGCGCGCGGCCTCGGCGGCCATGTCGGCGGTGCCCACCCCGGCCTCGGCGAAGCGCCGGGCCTCGATGCCGGTGCGCTGGACGATCCACTCGTGCGTGGTGTCGACGCCGAACTCGTGGATCAGGGCGTCGTTGCTGACGACCCGCGGCGGCACGTAGGAACCTGTCCCTGAGATGTAGGCGTTGACCACGGCGGGTCCTCCGGCGGCGCAGTCTAACACGCACGTCCCACCCGGCCAGGTCACTCCGAAGGGTCGCGAACGACCGGCTCCGATCCGCCCGCCGTGCCGCAGATGCCGGCAGGCGGGCATCGACGCGGCGTTGCGAGGCGCCGCTCGCCGGTGCTCGACCACGCGGGCTGCGTCGCCCGTCGGTCATGGTTTCGTCGATGTGTTCGCGTCGCGTCGGAGTCGGGCGCGGCACCGGCGCGAGGAGCGACGCGGCGCCGGGCGCCCGCGCTCAGTGGCCGCGGCGCGGGCCGCCGATCGTCATGCCCTCGATGCTGTCGAAGCCGTCGGGCAGGAACTTGCTCGGGTCGGGCGGGCCGAACATCTTGAGGCCCTTGTCGCTGCACGGCTGACAGGCGGTCTCGGCCAGGAAGTTCTGCAGGACCTCGCCGCGGTGCGGCAGGAACACGAAGCGGACCGCGTCGGACAGCGGGAAGCGGGTGCCGAACGGACCCTCGGCGGTGAACTCCTCGCTGATCTGGACGAACCCGAGGCTCGGCTCCCACGGCAGGCCGTCGCCGAATTCGAGGTTCTCGCCGAAGTTGTTGTGCTCGTGGCAGCCGGCGCACGACAGCGCGAGCGCGCGGTTGAGGATGTTGTCGGCGGTGAGGCCCGGGACGGTGATCGCGTCCTCGATCTTCTGGCGGAACGAGCCGCCGAAGCCGGCCTGGATCCGGTAGTTGTCGAACTCGCCCTCGGAGTTGCTGGCGCCCGAGGCGAAGGTGCCGACGTCGGTGGTGAAGAACAGGTTGCTGCCGGCCTTCTCGAGGTTGGGCACCTGGCGCACGAACCACTCCTGAAACGCCTCGGCGCCGAGCCACGGCGAGTCGTCCTGGAAGAGCTCGGGGAACGGGTTGTCCTTGAGGAGCGTGGGCTTGATGCAGGCGAACTCGCCGCAGTCGTGGACGAACTCGAACTGGCGCAGCTGCCAGGCGTTCGGCCCGTTCATGAACTGGTTGGTGCGGATCTGGCCGCCCCTGGGGCCGTAGTTGTCGGCGTGCACGACGGGCCCGGCGCCGGCGGCGTCGACGAAGTAGAAGTCCTCGACGCGGTCGCGGATCTCGGTGATGTCGTCGATCTGGCTGAGGTCGGCCCAGAACTGCGCGATCGGCCGGCAACCCTCGATGCCGCAGCTCGGGTTCGGGTTGGGCAGCGCGGCCTCGAAGATGATGAGGTTGCGGTCGTTGGTGTCGAACAGGCCCGACTGCTTGGCGAACACGATGCGGTACTCGCCGCAGTTGCTGCCGTCGAGCGGGGCGAGGTCGAAGCGGTTGAACACGCCGAGCGCGATGTACGAGTCGGGGTTGTTCAGCGGGTCGTCGAACGGGTCGGTGTCGGCGAGCTGACCCTCGGGGCGCGGGCAGGCGTGCGGGAAGGCGCCCATGGCCGGCGCGCCGTCGACGAGCTCGTCGTCGCAGTGGAACGCGTCGGGGTGGAGGCCGGGCCCCTCGTTGAAGAAGTCCCACCAGCGCTGGTAGAGCTGCGTCGGCGTGACGTTCGGCGCGGGGCTGGTGGCGAGGATCTGCTCGACCACCCGCGTGAACGTGAACGGCTCCATCACCGTGAACTCGCTCAGGACGAGCGAGCGCCGCAGGTCGATGGCGATGTTCTCGCCGCACAGCTGGCCGCCGCCTTCAGGGGCTGCCAGCGCGGCTGGGCCCGGGGCGCCGGGCGAGGGCTCCGGCTTCGGCGTGAAGCTGTCCGGAGGGTCACATGCCACCGCGGCGACGGCCGCAGTCAACAACCATAAGTTAAGGTGCAACGTACGAGCGAGCACCGGATCAAGATAGCGGGCGGGGCGCCGGTCCGCCAGCGGGGACGGCGCGCGCTGGCGACCCCGGGGACCGCCGGGGAGGCTGGCGAGGGAGCCGTACGGGGTTTGCGGCGCGAGCCGGGCGGCCAGGTCCGAAGCGGGTCGGAGTGCGCGGGCGACGTTTCAGGGGGGGCCGGGCGGCGACAGTGACAGTCGGGGGTCCGGAGGCCGCCTCGGCCAGGGCGCCGCGATGTGAGTATTTGGCCGTTCTGCGGCGACGACCCGGTCGCGGCTCTAGCTGCCCTTGCGGGCGATCTTCACCGGCTCGTCGGCGTCGATCGGATGCACGGCCCACTCGGCCTCGAGCTCGGCCCACAGCCCCATGACCACGGCCTCCTGGTCGGCCCACGTGGTGCCGTCGAGGGCGCGGGTCGGCTCGACGCCGAGCATCTTGGTGGTGACCGGCTTGTCGGGGTCGAGCCCGAACTTGGCCGCGCGGCCGCGGAAGTACTTGCCCATGATCGCGGCCACGTTCTCGCTCTTGCTCGGGCACAGCTTGCCGCCGCTGACGGCGCGATGGACGGTCTCCCAGGTGGCGCGGGTGGTGTGCTGGAAGCGGCGGCCCTGGGCGTCGGTGCACTCGATGGCAGATCCCGCCTTGCGGATCACGCGGACGACGGCGCGCCGGTAGACCAGGATGTCGACGATCGCGTCGCACAGCACGCGCGGGTCGGCCTGGTTGTCCCAGACCTGCGTGAAGTAGTTGGAGTTCATGCCGAATAGGCCGTAGGTCTGCCAGTGGTCGGGCTCGGCGTGGTGCGGGTTACCCTCGTAGAGGTTGGCGGTCTTGCGCCACGCGGCTAGGCTGGCCTCGAGGTCAGGTGACAGGCGATGCACGAGGCCCTGCTGCAGGCTCGACTCGCGCGCGGCGACCAGCTGGAGCAGCTTGAGAAAGTCGTCGCTGGCCTTGAGCCGCTTGACGACGTGGGCGAGCACGGCATAGGTCCGTTTCTGCTCGTTCCGCGTCAGCCGCGGGCGCTGCTCGTCGACGCCGTGAACGCACTGACGGGGCAGGAACTTCGCGACCTCTGCGCGATCGGCGGCGCGGGAGGCCGCCTCGTCGGCGTCGGTCTCGACGACCGCAGGAGGAACGGTCGCGGTCGCACGCGTGAGCGGGGGCATGACCTCGTCCAGGCTGCTCGAGCCGTTGCGCCGGGCGCTGCTCAGGTCGCCGTCGACGTCGTAGCCGTCGTCGAACAAGCGCTCGTGCGCCGCCTCTGCGCTGGCGCCGTCGTCGAAGACGTCGGTGACGACGGCGACGATGTAGGCGAGAGCTGTCAGTTGCACCAATCTCATTCCGCTACACTCCTTCGTCTCCGCTGAGCTCGCTGAGGGGGTTCGGCGGCTTGGCTCATCAGGTCGACAAGAAGAAACCGAAAGCGGTGGTCCGTCCAGTGCGCGCGTCCAGGAATTTGCCGCGCCACTTGGCGTAAAGGCCGCATCGACGGCGAGCGGGTCGTGCGAGCGACAGGCGTGAGAATGTGACAGTCGCTCGCCTGTGTCCGCGCGTCGCGCGAGCGACGGACACAAGTTGTGGGCCTCAACTCGCGCTTCTACCCAAGATGTTGTGGTGGAGCGACTTCGACGTCGCGCACATCATCGCCGTGGTCTACGAGCCGCATGCGGCGCACCACACCCGTGGTCGCGCGGCGCAGAAATGCATGCTCTGGCACAGATCGAGTCACTCCTCCGATCGACGTGCGCGTGCTGCGGTGCGGTCAGGTGACCGCGTGCGCCCGTGCCCCGCGCGATGCGGCGCGACGATGCATGTGCAAGCGTCGCGTCAGCTGGCGAGCCCGCGCAAGCCCCGACGCCGCAACAACCACAAGAAGAACGGGGCGCCGACGAGGCTCGTGATCACTCCTGGAGGGATCACGACGCCGCTGGCCGAGCGAGCGACGGCGTCGACGACGATCGTCGCGCTCGCGCCGTGCAGCGCGGCCAGCGGGACGAGCAGGCGATGACCTGGCCCCGAGGACATGCGAGCGACGTGCGGCGCGACGAGCCCGACGAACGCGAGGACGCCGGTCAGCGCGGTCGCGGCGCCGACGAGCAGGCCGACGGCGACGACCACGAGCAGGCGGAGGCGCGCGAGGTCGACCCCGAGCGAGGCGGCGGCGTCGGTGCCGAGGTGCAGCGCGTCGAGGTCGCGCCGCAGCCACAGCGCGAGGCCGAGGCCGAGGCCGCACGGCGGCAACGCCCACGACAGGTGCGGCCAGCTGCGGCCCTCGAAGCTGCCCATGAGCCAGTAGACGACCTTGAGGCCGAAGTCCCACTGGTGCGAGGCGAGCGCCTGACACACGGTGATGAGCGCCGAGCACAGGGCCCCGAGCGCGACGCCGGCGAGCAGCAGGACGGCGAGGCTGGCCCGTCGTCCGGCGGCGGCCAGGAGCAGGCCCATGGCGGCGGCGGCCCCCACCGCGGCGACGACGGGGATCGCCCACAGGCCGGCGCGGTCGAGGCCGAGCAGCAGGCCGACGACGGCGAACAGCGCGGCGCCCGAGCTGACGCCGAGGACCCCGGGGTCGGCCATGGGGTTGCGGAACAGGCCCTGGCACAGCGCGCCGGCGGCCGCCAGCGCGGCCCCGACCAGCCCGGCGAGCAGCGCCCGCGGCAACCGCAGGTCCCACACGATCGCGCCGCGCAGGTCGAGCTCGTCGCCGGCGAGCCGGCGCGCGACCGTCCGCAGCGCCTCGCCGAGGCCGATGTCTCCGGGGCCTGTCCCAAGAGACAGGAGGAGCGCGAGCGGGATCGCGGCGGCGGCCAGCGCGGTGCTGCGCTTCACGGCGGCCCCGCGCCCAGGCGGGCCTGGAGGAGCTCGGCGGCGCGCGCCATGCCCTCGCCGGTGCTGGTGAGCGCGCGCCCGGGCACGGCGACGATCCGGCCGTCGCGGGCCGCCGCGGTCGCGCGTACGCCCGGCAGCGCGGCGGTGGCCGCCTCGGCGGCGCGGCAGGCGGGGTCGTCGGGCTCGGCGGCCGGGCAGGCGATGACGATCACCGGCGGGTCCCACGAGACCATCAGCTCGAGCGCGACTGGTACATGTCCTTCGAGACCTTTCTCTTTAGCCAGGTTCGAAAGGCCAGCCGCCTCGGCGATGTCGTCGAAGCTGGTGCCGGCGGCGGCGGCGTGGCCGTCGCCCCAGCTGATCGCGGCCAGGCGGGGCGCGGGCTCGCGGGCGGCCAGGCGCGCGAGGCGGGCGTCGAGGTCGGCGACCAGGCGCTCGCCGGCGGCCGGGTCCTCGACGACGGCGGCGAGCCGGCGCACGTGGGCGCGGTAGTCGGCGAACCCGCGGAACTGGGTCAGCTCGAGCAGGCGCACGCCGTGGGTCGACAGCAGCTCGCGCACCTCGGGCGCGGTGAAGCTGGCGATGACGGCGAGGTCGGGCTGGAGCGCGAGCAGGCCCTCGGAGGTGAGGGCGCGGCGCGGCACGGCGGGCGGCCACACGCCGGCGGCGCCGGAGTAGCGGGGGTCGTCGGCCAGGGCGCTGACGCCGACGACGCGGGCCTGCGCCGCGGGGCCGAGCGCCCACAGTACCTCGTCGCTGAGGATCGTCTGCGAGACGATCCGCCGCGCCGGCGGGTCGCCGGGCTCGCGCGCGGGCTCCGGTTCGCCTGTGCATGAGGACAGGGCGAAAAGGACAGCTGCGAGGCGGCGCGGCACCGCGGGCAGTGTAGAGCGGGGGCCATGACATTTCGACCCTGCGCCGCGGCGCCCTCGGGCGCCGATCGGCTCGAGACACGCGCCCGGGACGTCGCCCGGCTCGCGGCGCGGCGTCATGGCAGCGCCACGGCCGCGTAGGGGGCCAGGCCGAGCGCCAGCGGCGTGCCCGGCAGCGGCGTGGGGGGGTCCTGGCGCAGGTCCCAGGCCCGCAGGCCCGAGGCGCCGTGGGCGCGGTCGGCGAACCAGAGGGTGTCGCCGACGACCTCGAGGCTCTGCTCGATCGACTGCAGGCCCGCGGCGATCTCCACCAGCGGCTCGTCGCGGTCGAGCGCGGCGCGGAAGATCGCCACCTCGGCGAATTCGGCGCGGTAGGCGGCGAGGTAGATGTCGTCGCCGCCGGGGCCGAGGTCGAACGCCTGCGGCTGGCGGTAGTCGGTCAGCCCGGCCGCCTGCAGGCGGGTGTCGGCGACCGCCCACTCGGATGTCCCGGAGGACAGGTCGACGCGCTCGAGGCCGGTGGTCAGGACCAGCGCGGTGCGGCCCGAGGGGTCGGCGGGATCGAGGCGGAACTGCCGGGCCCAGGTGCCGCGCAGGGCCAGGCCCTGCGCGCCGGGGGCGGCCGGGTCGAGGTCGTGGACGGCGCCGCTGGCGAGGTCGATCGCGGCCAGGCGCGCCTGCAGCTCGTTCGGCACCAGGCTCCTGTCCTGGTCGACGCGGTCGACGGCGACGAACAGGACGCCGCCGCACAGCAGGACGTCGGAGGCCTCGGGGTTGCCGTCGGCGTCGGCCAGCGGGGTCAGATCGATCCTGCCCTCGAGGACAGGATCTGCGGCGTCGCCGAGGTCCCACACCTGCACCTCGGGGGCGCCGAACAGGCTGACGTAGCCGCGGCCGTCGGGGCCGACCACGAGCGCGTGCGGGTTGGCGCTGACGACCTCGGGGTCGCCGGCGACGATCGCCCGCTGGGCGAGCAGGCGGAAGCCGTCGTCGGGGTCGAGCACGTCGAGGGCGTCGAGGCCGTAGCGGTGCAGCACGTAGGCGAGGCCGCCGTACCAGAACGGCTTGGCGTCGGTGCTGCCGAGCGCGACGTCGGGCGCCACCGCGAGGTCCGCGAGGTCGACGGCGGAGACGCCCCCGGTGGCGAGGTCGGTGGTGGTGACGAGCAGGCGGGTCGGCGCCTGCGCCTCGCCGACACAGGCGCCGACCTGCTGCGGCCAGCCGGCGATCGGCGGCGGGGCGTCGGAGGGCGGGGGGCCCTGGCCGACCGGGGGACCGGCGGCGTCGCAGGCCGCGACCATTAGTACAAAGAGACAGGTGCGATTGGACATGTTCATGAGAACCTGTCTCTCAGGGCAAGGGGATGAAGGCCCACGGCGGGACGGCGGTCTCGAGGCCCTCGCTCACCAGCTCGGAGCCGGTGGCGATGTCCCACACGCGCACGCGGGGCCCGGCGGGGTCGGCGTCGCCGAACCACAGCTTGCCGCCGAGCTGCTCGAGCATGCGGTCGCCGGAGGTGAGGCCGCCGAACAGCTTGACCGGCTCGGCCGGCTCGGCGCCGTCGAGGCCGACCTGGAACACCGCGGCGCCCGGGAACTCGCCGTCGGTGGCGGTGATGAACACGGAGGCGCCGTCGGGCGCGACGGCGAAGGCCTGCGGGTCGAAGCCGTCGATGCCGGCCGCGGCCAGGACCTCGGGGGCGACCGCCCACTCGGATGTCCCACGGGTCAGGTCGACGCGCTCGACGCCGGAGGTCAGGACCAGCGCGGTGTGGCCGGCGGCGTCGGCGGGGTCGCGGCGGAGCTGCTTGGGGTAGGGGCCGAGGAGGCCGATCGCCTGGGCGCCCTCGGCCTCGGCGTCGAGGTCGAGGACGGCGCGCGCGTCGAGGTCGATCGCCACGAGGAAGCTCCGGTCGACCGGGACGAAGTCGACCAGGCGCTGGATGCCGACGAACAGCACGCGGCCGCAGGCGAGGGCGACGCCGGCCTCGGGGCTGCCGTCGTCGTCGGCGAACGGCGACAGATCGATCTCGCCCTGCAGCCAGGCCGCCGATTCGGCGGCGGAGAAGTCGTAGATCTGCACGGCCGGCGCGGTGAACAGCGGGACGTAGGCGAGGCCGTCGCCGGCGAAGGTGACGCCCTGCGGGTTGGGATCGGCCGAGGCCGCGTGGGTGACGTCGACCGAGCCGCGCAGCAGCCACTCGCCGGCGCGGTCGACCACGTCGATGCGGTTCTGGCCGAAGCGGTGGACCATGACCAGCCAGTCGGCGTGCGCGCCGAGGGCGGTGTCGGTGCTCGCCGGCAGGATGTCGGGCGTGACCACCATGTCGCCGGTGGCGACGCGGCCGAGCCCGGGCGCGGCGACGAAGTCGTTCGTCACCAGCGCCAGCTCGTCCGCGTGCTCGAGCCCGAAGTCGCACGGGGCGTCGAGCTCGAGCACGACGGGCGCATCACCTGTCGTCGGGGACATGTCCGTCGTGCCCTGTCCTTCAGTTTCAGTGCCGGTGTCGGTGTCGCTGTCGCCCTTGCCCGGGTTGCAGGCGGCGAGGGCGAGGGCGGTGGTGAGGAGGGCGGGGCGGCTCGTCATATGGGTCTTTCCGTGGTTCGCGGGCGGCGCGGCGGCTGGAGGTCGACGCGCAGGGTGGTCCAGAGGCTGGTGCCGGGGAGCGGGAAGAAGAAGAAGTCGCTGATCGGGACGGTGACCGCGGGGCTGCCGGCGACCGGCGGGTGCCAGGTGGCGACGCGCGCGCCGAGCAGGTTCCGCACCTCGGCGCCGAGGTGGATCCGCCCGAGCAGGTGCAGCTCGATGAAGGCGCCGAGGAGGGTGCGCGCGGGCACCTCGAAGCGGCCGCTGGGGTCGAGCCAGGTGCGCGCGGCGTGCTCGACGGTGACGCCGAGGCGCGGCGCGAACGCGAAGCCGCGCAGGTCGTAGGCGTGGCCGGCGGCGACCTGCACGAACAGCTCGTGGCGCGGGCGCCCGGGCAGCGGCTGGCCGCGCATCGACGGCTCGGCGCTGCCGTTGCGGGTGGCCAGCAAGGTGTAGTTGCCGCGCAGCTCGAGGTCGCCGCCGAGCAGGCGCAGCGCGGCGGCGGCCTCGAGGCCGGCGACGCGGGCGCGATCGAGGTTGGTCGGGCGGAGATAGGGGCCGGTCTGCGCCCACGCGATCAGGTCCTGCGACCAGGTGACGAACCCGGCGGCGTGGGCGTAGAGGCTGGTCCGGCCCGGCGCGGTGTCGACGACGAGGCCGGCGTCGAGGCCGGTGCCGCGCTCGGGCCGGAGGCCCTCGTTGCCGACGGCGTAGCCGCGATCGCCGAACAGCTCGACCAGGGTCGGCGGGCGGAAGTAGCGGCCGGCGCTGGCGCGCAGGCTGATACCTGGCCGAAGAGACATGCGCGCGCCGAGCCGCGGCGACACGCCGAGGCTGGTGTGGTCGCGGCCCTCGTCGCTCTGCTCGCCCGCGCCTGCGGGCACGGCGAAGCGGCTGCGCAGGACGTCGAGGCGCACGGCCGGGGCCAGCTGCAGCCGCCCGGCGAGCAGGCGCTGGTCGAGCTCGATGCCGAGGCCGCCGGCGACGCGTCGGCGGCGAGCGTCGCCGGTCGTGCCGAGGCCGCCCATCGAGGCGGCGCGCTCGTCGACGCCGACCAGCTCGCCGCGCACGTCGGCGACCAGGCCGATCTCGGCGCCGCGCCAGGCGGCGACCCGGCCGCGCGGCGAGGCGTAGAGGTCGAGGGCGCGGGTGCGCAGGTCGTCGCGGGCGAGGCCGATCTCGCCGACCGGATCGCGGAAGCGGACGTGCTCGGCGAGGACGCCGAGCACGCCCTCGACGTGTCCTTTCGACCATGTCCGGCGCACGCGCGCGACGGTGCGGGCCGACATGGTGGCGAGGCGGGTGTGACGCGCCTGGGCGCCGGTCGCCATGCTCGGCACGCCCTGCTCCTTGAAGAACAGCAGCTCCTGCACGCTGTAGCGCAGGCCGCCGGTCCGCCCGTGGAACGCGACCTGGGTCAGCAGGCGGTCGTAGCCGTTGTTGACGCGGCGGTCGAGGCGGTCGTCGCTCGGGTCGAGCGGGGTCTCGCCGATGTTGTGGAAGCGGAAGTCGCCGGCCGAGCCGGTGTAGCCGGCGCGCAGGTCGAGGCAGTGTGGCGCCGTGGATGTCGTTTTGGACATGTCCAGGCGGGCATGTCCTCTCGACCTGGTCCGCAGCGGGACGGTGGCGCCGACGCGGGCCTCGCGGGAGGCGAACGAGCCGGCGCCGACGCCGGCGCGCAGGCGCGGGTCGGGGTCGCAGCGCAGGTCGGAGCCGAGGTCGACGGCGCCGCCGAGGGCCGCGCCGCCGTAGGCGATCGGGACCAGGCCGCGGTAGATGGTGACCGCGCCGAGGGCGTCGAGCGGGAGGTCGGCGAGGTTGACGACGCCGCCGCTGCCGGACGACAGCGGCACGCCGTCGAGGAACAGCGCGACCTGCTGCGCCGACGAGCCGCGCAGCGACAGCGCCGAGAACTGACCGAGGCCGCCGAGGCTGCGCACGGTGGCGCCGGCCGAGCGCGCGAGGATCTCCGGCAGGCCGTCGGCCGAGCGCGCGCCGCGTTCGGCGGCCAGCTCGATCGCGGTATGGAAGCCGGGCCGCTGGGCGTCGAGCCGGCGCTGGGCGTCGAGGCCGTCGTCACGACCGGCGCGCACGACCGTGCGGTACGGCGAGGACGGCCCCGGCGCGCGCGCCGGCGGACGCGCCGTGGCGACGCTCGGGATCACCACGAGCGCCGCGACGGCAGCGCGCACGAGGCCGCGGAGGCCCGGTATGAGAGATGCGAGGGCGATGGCGAGTGAACTCCCGTCTCACCGGGCTCCGATCCGGAGCCCTCACGGCCGGCGGCCGTGAATGCGGATCGCGGGAGACAGGGGCCACGCCATGCGCGCCCGAGGTCGAACTCCCGCGACCTCCCGCCCGCAGAGCGGACGGACGTGGCACGCGGCAGGTCTCCTGGCTCACGGGTCATCCTCGACCGACGCCCTTCCCACGGCCTTCAGCCGCAGTGGGTCCCCTCGCGGGGTCGTCGGTCTCGTCGCCGTTCACAGTGGCGGGAGCCGCATCGGAATGGGCGCGCCCGACGTGAGTCGAGGCACCGCACCGATTTCCCTCTTCGAACCGGGCTGGAGATCCAGCCCGACCGCGTGCGCGGATGGCTTGTCAAGCAACGGGCCGCGGACCTGTTTTGCCCGCGACGAGGGCCTTAGTGCGCGATCGGGCGCGCGATTGTCAACGGCGCGATCGCGCGCTGACTCACACATTCCTCGCGTGCTTATCCCGGGCTGCCGGGGTTTTTTCGAATTGAGAAGCCCATAAAGAAAACGTAAGTTCCGAAACATGCTGCGCTCCTCGATCGCTCTCGCGCCTCTCCTCTGTCTGTCGGTCGCGCCCGCGTGCTCGGACGACCTCAGCGCCAACTCGGGTACGGAAGGGCCCGACACCGCCGGTGTGAGCGCCACCGACACCGATCCTCCCGGCGACACCACCACCGGCGAGCCGACGACCGGCGAGGCGTTCGAGCCGTTCCCGGCGCGCGGGGGGATCGTCATCGACCGCGTCGAGGCCAACTCCGGCGTGGCGGTGATGATCGGTAAGGACGGCGGCGAGGTCGCCGGAGCCGAGCGCGTGGCCTACTTGCCGGCGCGTCGCGACACCCTGGTCCGCGCCTACTTCAAGCTGCCCGCGGACTGGACCCCGCGCGAGATCGAGGCGCGGCTGCAGCTCTCCGGGGGCGGCGTCGACAAGGTCTACAAGAACATGCTGCTCGTCGAGAGCGACTCGCGCGACTCCGATCTCAAGAGCACCTTCTCCTTCGGGGTCAAGGCCGAGGACGTCCAACCTGGCCTCAAGTACAGCATCACGCTGTGGGAGACGGCGCCGGGGCAGGAGGACACGCCCGAGGGCGACGTGCCGCCGCAGGCGCCGCACAGCGGGGCGGCCTTCGTCGGCATCGAGAACACGGTCGCCAAGATGCGCGTGGTCCTCGTGCCGGTCGCCTACGACTACGGCGAGTGCCAGGCGACCGTCGACGGCGCCGAGGTCGAGGCCAAGTTCAAGTCGGCGCTGTTCCAGCAGAACGCGCTCGAGGAGCTCGAGTTCACCATCCACGCGCCGTACGCGGTGGGATTCGACATGACGGAGTACCAGGGCCTGTCGCGCCTCGTCAGCGAGATGAGCCAGCTGCGCACGGCCGAGGGCGCCGACCCGAACGTCTACTACTACGGCCTGTTCGACAACTGCGGCGCGTGCATCGGCGCCGGCGGCGGCACGCAGGCCGGCTGCACCGTCGGCCTCGCCGCCGACATCACCGGCGACAGCAAGTCCGACGCCTCGCGCCGCGCCGCCGCCGGTCAGATGATCGGCAAGCCCGAGGAGACCTTCGTCCACGAGATCGGGCACACGCAGGGCCGCCGCCACATCGAGTGCCCCGGCGGCAACTCGCAGGGCAACGACGGCACCTACCCGCACGACAACGGCATCATCGGCGTGTGGGGCTTCGGCATCCAGGACATCCGCCTGCGCCACCCGAGCACGCACTCCGATTACATGAGCTACTGCGGCTCGACGTGGGTGTCGGACTGGCAGTGGAACGCGACGTACCAGCGGATCCGGACCCTGAGCGCGTGGGACCTCGAGGGCGCGCCGGCGCCGGGCAGCGAGGGCCCGGGCGAGGGCGGGCTGCTCCTCGGCGCCATCGACGACGGCCAGGAGATGTGGTGGACCGCGCCCGGCTCGCTGCCGATCGACGCGCCCCGCAGCGCCACGCACACCGTCGAGTTCGAGTTCGCCGACGGCGTCGCGCCGGTGGCCGCTCAGGTCAGCGTCCGGCCGCACGGCACCACGCTCAACATCGTCGCGCCGCTGCCGGCCGACTTCGATCGGCGGCAGCTGCAGCGCCTCACCTTGCGCGCGCCCGAGGGCGCCAGCGAGGTCGCGCCGACGTCCGTGCGCTGGCTTCACGGTCCGGATCGTCTCAAGGCCGCCGAGTGAGTCGGCGACGGTCGGCCGCGGCGCGCGGAGTAGATCTCCCAGGCGCCGCCTGGCGCGCGGACCGCTCGCTGTCCGCACGCCGGTCCGGCGGTGATTTCCGGCCCGCGGATGCATTTGCGCGCCGGCTATCCAGGGGCGGGGAGTTGGGTTAGCCTGGGCCGACTGGAGTAAGCGGATGCTCGACTTCCCGATCGCAGAGCTCATCACCCCCGAGGAGCAGGTGGCTGTCGCCCGCGCCGTGGCGATCATGGCATCCCGCGACAATCAGGTCTCCGACAGCGAACGTCACTTCGTCGAGGAGCTGATGGGCCAGATGATGCTCCTGCCGGAGGAGCGCGACCTGGTCCGCCGCGAGTTCTCCCACCCGTCCGACCTGTCCAACGTGGCGCGGTCGGTCCAGCACCGCGAGGCGCGGATCTTCCTGTTCTACCAGGCGGTCTGCGCGGCCCTCGCCGACAACAAGATCGTCGACGGCGAGATGGAGGCGCTGCTGTTCCTGGCCGAGGCGTTCAACTTCCGCCGCGAGCACGCGACCGCCTTCATCGCCTGGGTCCGCGACACCCTCGACCTGCGCGAGCGCGGTCAGCAGCTCCTGATCGAGATGTGAGCCGCCGCAGATCCGGCCCCGGCGGCCCTTCCGGGCCCTCCGGCCGGGACTTGCGCCTTCGCCCCTCACCCCCCATACTCCGCCCCCCATGGCCCGCGTCACCGTCGAAGACTGCCTCGAGCTGATCCCCAACCGCTTCGCCCTCACGATCCTCGCCGCCCGTCGGGCCCGGGCGTTGCTCGAGGGCAAGGGCACCGCGCAGGTCGCCTGCGACAACAAGCAGGCCGTGACCGCGCTGCGCGAGATCGAGGGCGGCCAGGTCCGCTACGCCGAGCAGATCACCGGCGTGATGCTCGAGTACATCGAGGAGCAGCGGCAGAAGCTCAAGCTCACCAGCAACGACAACACCTTCCTCGAGGCCGCGGCCTTCAGCGTCATCGAGGGCGAGGAGGAGTCGGAAGAGGGTGACACGATCCCCGAGCTCACCGCCGACTTCGAGAAGGTGGGCATGGCCCCCGAGAGCACCGAGGGCGACGAGAACGTCGACGTCGAGGAGACCGAGACCGAGGCCGAGGAGGCCAGCGAGGAAGAGGAGGAGCTGGGCCCGGCGCCCGACCTCGACGACGCCGCCGGCCTCGAGGACCTCGACGACGCGGGCCTCGACGACGAGGAGCTCTCCGGCAGCGAGGGCGAAGAGGACGACGAGTAGGCGAGGACCTCCGGTGCGTCCGTCCGGCCCGAGCTCGCGCCGCAGCACTCGTTCGGTGCTCGTGGTGCTGCTCGGGCTCCTCGCTTTCGGCGGGTGCGTCGACAAGACCCCCCCGCCGCTGTGGCCCACGCCGCCGCCCCCGCCGATGGCCACGCCGATCGGCGTGCCCGACCGGCCTACGAGCGCCGGGGGCGGGCAGGGCAGCGAACATGAAGCCGCGCTCACCGAGGTCGTCGCGCCGGCACTCGCCGCGCCCGAGACCGCGGTCGTCGAGCCGGGGAAGCCGCCCGAGCAGCCCGGTGCGCTCGGTCCGTGGCAGCCCGGCCGCGCGCATCGCTGAGGCGCGCCGTCCGGCGTTTTGTGCTACCGATCCGGCGTTCTGCCATGACGCCGCCTTTTCGCAAGATCCTGGTCGCCAATCGCGGTGAGATCGCCCTGCGCGTGTTCCGGACCTGCGCCGAGCGAGGGATCGCCACGGTCGCCGTCTACAGCGACGCCGACCGCGACGCGCTGCACACCACCATGGCCGACGAGTCGGTGCACATCGGCGCGGCGCCGGCGGCCGAGAGTTACTTGCGCATCGACCGGATCCTCGCCGCCGCCAAGGCGACCGGGGCCGAGGCGATCCACCCCGGCTACGGCTTCCTCAGCGAGCGCGCCTACTTCGTCGAAGCCTGCCGCGAGGCGGGCGTCGTGTTCATCGGCCCGAGCGCGCACGCGATGAACGTGATGGGCGACAAGGCCGGCGCCCGCAAGGCCATGCGCGAGGCCGGCGTGCCGGTCGTGCCGGGCTTCGACGACATCGCCGACGCCGACCAGGCCGAGGCCGCTGCGCGCGAGATCGGCTTCCCGGTGATGCTCAAGGCCTCGGCGGGCGGCGGCGGCAAGGGCATGCGGATCGTGCACGACGCGGGCGAGCTGCGCCGCGCGTACGAGGGCGCCGCGCGCGAGGCCAAGGCCTCGTTCGGCGACGACCGGATGTTGATGGAGCGCGCGGTGCTCAGCGCTCGCCACGTCGAGATCCAGCTGATGGCCGACCAGTACGGCGAGACCGTCTACCTCAACGAGCGCGACTGCTCGGTCCAGCGCCGCCACCAGAAGGTCATCGAGGAGAGCCCCAGCCCGAGCCCGCAGATGACCCCCGCCGTGCGCCAGGCCATGGGCGAGGTCGCCGTGCGCGCCGCCAAGGCCGTCAACTACTGCGGCGCCGGCACCGTCGAGTTCCTGTTCGAAGAGACAGCCTCGGGCCCGCGCTTCTACTTCCTCGAGATGAACACGCGGCTGCAGGTCGAGCACCCGGTGACCGAGGCGACCTGCGGACGCGACCTCGTGTGGGATCAGATCCGCGTCGCCGCCGGACAGCCGCTCGGCTACAGCCAGGCCGACGTCGAGCTGCGCGGCCACGCCGTCGAGTGCCGCGTCTACGCCGAGGACCCGCGCAAGTTCTTGCCCTCGCCGGGCCAGGTCCGCCTGGTGCGCTGGCCCGTCGGCGCCAACCTGCGGATCGACACCGCCGTCGCCTCGGGCAGCGTCGTCTCGCGCTTCTACGACCCGATGATCGCCAAGATCACGGCCTGGGGCCCCGACCGCGCCGCGGCGCTGGCCCGCATGCGCGAGGCCCTGCGCGACACCGTCGTCCTCGGCATCGAGACCAACCTCGCGTTTCACCTGCGCTGCCTCGACGAGCCCGACTTCCTTGCGGGTGAATTCTCGACCCGCTACATCGACAAGCACCCCGACCTCGTCGCCGAACATGTGGCCGGCGACGCGGACGCACGGGCGATCGCCGCGGCCGCCGCGTTGCGGGCGAGCCAGTCGTTGACGCGTGGTGCGTCGACTCAAGGCGCCGAGCCCGACGTGTCCGCCTGGCGCCGCTCGGCCCGCTGGCGCGGCTGACGGCGCAGGATCTTCGTGCGCGTCGCGTGAGCTAGGCACGCGGCGACGGCGATGGATCCGGCCGCGCTTTTTTGCCATACCACGGCTCCGTGGCAAGCAGTCGCGGGAAGCACACCAAGTTCATCTTCGTCACGGGCGGCGTCGTTTCCTCGCTGGGCAAGGGTCTGTGCGCAGCGTCGATGGGCGCGCTGCTCGAGGCCCGCGGGCTCAACATCGGCCTGCAGAAGCTCGATCCGTACCTCAACGTCGACCCCGGGACGATGAACCCGACCCAGCACGGCGAGGTGTTCGTCACCGACGACGGCGCCGAGACCGACCTCGATCTGGGTCACTACGAGCGCTTCGTCTCGCACCGGATGTCGCGCCACAGCAATTATACTTCGGGACAGATCTACGAGTCGGTGATCCGCAAGGAGCGGCGCGGCGAGTACCTCGGGCAGACCGTCCAGGTCATCCCGCACGTCACCAACGAGATCCGCAGCTGCATCCTCGCCGCCGCCGAGGGGCTCGACCTCCTGATCGTCGAGATCGGCGGGACCGTCGGCGACATCGAGAGCCTCCCGTTCCTCGAGGCGATCCGGCAGCTGCGGCTGACGCTCGACCCGCGCGACACCGTGTTCGTCCACCTCACGCTGTTGCCGTTCATCCGCACCGCCGGCGAGCTCAAGACCAAGCCGACCCAGCACTCGGTGATGAAGATGCGGGAGATCGGCATCCAGCCCGACCTGCTGGTGTGTCGCTCGGAGCAGCCGATCAGCAAGGGCACGCGCGACAAGCTGGCGCTGTTCACCAACGTGCGCGCCGACAGCGTCATCTCGCTGCCCGACCAGGACATCATCTACAAGGTGCCGCTGGTGCTGCGGGCCGAGGGGCTCGACGACAAGATCTGCGAGATGCTCAACATCTGGAGCCGAGAGCCGCCGCTCGAGGAGTGGCGGCGGATCGTCGACACGCTCGAGCACCCGCAGCACCGCGTCTCGATCGGCATCGTCGGCAAGTACGTCGACCTGGCCGAGAGCTACAAGAGCCTGCACGAGGCGCTGGTCCACGGCGGCCTCGCCTGCAACGCCGCGGTCGACATCGTCTACGTCGACGCCGAGCAGATCCAGGCCTCGGGCGCCGAGGCCTTGCTCGGCGGGCTCGGCGGCGTGCTCGTGCCCGGGGGCTTCGGCTCGCGCGGCAGCGAGGGCAAGATCGCCGCGATCCGCTACGCCCGCGAGCGCAAGATCCCGTTCCTCGGCATCTGCCTCGGCATGCAGATGGCCGTCTGCGAGTTCGCGCGCCACGTCGCCGGCGTCGCGCGGGCGCACAGCACCGAGTTCGACCCCTCGCTCGACGGGGCCGTGATCGCGCTGATGGCCGAGCAGGAGGACGTGGCCGACAAGGGCGGGACCATGCGGCTCGGCGCCTACGACTGCGACCTCACGCCCGACAGCCTGGCCGCGCGGATCTACGGTCGCAGCCGGATCTCCGAGCGCCACCGTCACCGCTACGAGGTCAACAACCGCTATCGCGATCGGCTCGAGGCCAGCGGCCTCGTGCTGTCCGGACGCTCGCCTGACGGCACGCTCGTCGAGATGATCGAGCTGCCGCAAGACCGGCACCCGTTCTTCGTCGCCTGTCAATTCCACCCCGAGTTCAAGAGCCGGCCGACCGCGCCGCATCCGCTGTTTACGGCGTACATCGCCGCTTCTTTGCAGTACCAGCGCGAGCGCGCGTGAGGGCGGGGTCCCGTGAGGGGCCCGCGTGGCCCCCAAGCGGGAGACGGGCCGGCCATCGGGGACTGCGCTGGATCTCGCCGCCGCTCTTGCGGTGAAATGTCGCGGTGCCGTGGGTGCTTCCCGAGGTGGGTGCGGGGGGCACCCGGCCGGTCGCCGTTGGTTCCAGGAGTACGCTCTGCTAAAATTCCCGTTTAGCGAGGCGAGGGACCATGGCACTTCAGATGCGCCAAGACCTGCGGATGAGCACGCAGCTCGTGATGACGCCGCAGCTTCAGCAGGCGATCAAGCTGCTTCAGCTGTCCCGTCCCGAGCTGGTCGACCTGGTGCGCAGCGAGCTGATGGAGAACCCGCTGCTCGAGGAGGCGCACGAGATCGGCACCAGCGCCGAGGAGCCGGTGAGCTCGGTCGAGCTGCAGGACGCGGTCGACGCGCCGCAGCAGGAGCAGGCCTCTGCCGAGCCCGAGCGCAGCGCGCCCGAGGTCAAGGTCGACGAGGTCCCGAAGGAGGGCGCCGACTGGGAGGCCTACGCCGACTCGATGGAGTACTTGCCGTCCTCGGCGGGCACCGCGACGCGCACCAACAACGACGACGAGGAGGGGCCCTCGCTCGAGGCGACCCTGACGCGGGCCGAGACGCTGGCCGAGCACCTGATGTGGCAGGTGCGCCTGTCCAACTTCGGCGAGACCGGCGAGGACGTCGCCGAGTACATCGTCCGCTGCCTGTCGCCCGCCGGCTACTTGCAGGAGAGCGCGCCGCAGGTCGCCCGCAAGCTCGGCGTCTCGACGCTCAAGGTCGAGACGCTGGTGCGGAAGATCCAGCAGCTCGACCCGGTGGCGATCGGCTCGCGCAACCTCGCCGAGTGTTTGTGGGTGCAGGCCAACCACCCCGAGCACCCGGTCGAGGACCCGCTGGTGCGGGCGATCATCGCCAAGCACCTGCACAACCTCGAGATCCGCAACTACCAGGCGGTCGCGCGCGACACCGGCGAGGCGCTCGAGGAGGTCTACGAGGCGACGAAGGTGATCATGGGCATGGACCCGCGTCCTGCGCGGGCCTACGGCGTCGAGACGCCGCAGTACATCACGCCCGACGTCTACATCATCAAGGTCGGCGACGAGTTCGTGGTCAGCCTCAACGACGACGGCCTGCCGCGCCTGCGGATCAGCGGCCTCTACAAGGAGGCGGTGGGCGAGCACCCGAAGGCCAAGGAGTACATCCACGAGCGCATGCGCTCGGCGCAGTGGCTCATCCGCTCGATCCAGCAGCGCCAGCGCACGATCGTCAAGGTCACGCGCAGCATCCTCAAGTTCCAGCGCGAGTTCTTCGAGCGCGGCCCGCAGCACCTGCGGCCGCTCATCCTCAAGGATGTCGCCGAGGACATCGAGATGCACGAGTCCACGGTCTCGCGGGTCACGACCAACAAGTACGTGCACACCCCGCAGGGAATCTTCGAGCTCAAGTACTTCTTCAACGCCGGAATCAGCCGGACCACCGGCGACGACCTCGCCAGCGAGGCCGTCAAGGAGCGGATCAAGAAGCTCATCGACCAGGAGGACGAGGCTCATCCGTACAGTGATCAGCGGCTCGTCGAGCTCTTGCAGGAGGAAGGCATCGACATCGCCCGGCGGACGGTCGCCAAGTACCGCGAGCAACTCGGCGTGCTCTCGAGCGCGAAACGCCGTAAGCTGTTTTGAGCCCAATTTGCCTGGCCTTTCCCCGCCCTGCGGTCAGACAATCCCATGAAGCCGGCCACTGCCGGATCCAAACCCACCAAGAAGGTGCCCGATCGATGCAGACTCACTTCGTTTTTCGCCAGATGGAGTCTTCAACCGCCCTGCGCGGCTACGCCGAGGAGCGCCTCGAGAAGATCAAGCGCTACTTCTCCGAGCCGCTCCGGGTGAGCTGCACGTTCACCGTCGACAAGGTCATGCACATCGCCGCCTTCGACGTCACCCTGCGCAACGGCCTGCAGCTGCACGCGCAGGAGTCGACCGAGAACATGTACTCGTCGGTCGACATGGCGCTGGCCAAGATGGAGCGGCAGGTACGGCGCTACAAGGCGCGGATCAAGCACCACAAGAGCAATGAGGGCCGCACGGCCAAGGTCCGCCTCGGGGTCATCGCCGCCGAGAGCATGGTCGACCAGATCGTCGAGGAGGAGGACGCCGCCGCCGAGGCCGCCGCGACCGTCGCCGCCCTCAACAACGGCAACGGGCACGCCAAGCCCGAGGCGCGCCCCGTCATCATCCGCCAGACCGAGGTCACGACCGAGCGCATGACCGTCGACGGCGCCATCATGCAGATGAACCTGCTGCACAAGCAGTTCTACGTGTTCACCAACGCCGGCTCCGGCGAGATCAACGTCGTCTACGTGCGCGAGGACGGCAACTACGGCCTCATCGAGCCCAACGGCAGCGAGGCCGAGGCCGCCGTCGCGGCCACCTGAGGCCGGCCGTCGGCCCACGGGGCCCGAGGCTGGCCGCAAGGCCATTCGGGCCCGAGGCTGGCCTCACACGGCCCTCCGGACCTGAGGCTGGCTCACGGCCCTCCGGACCTGCTCCTCGTCGCACGGGCCCTCGGGACCGCACGCTCGCTTCCTCGACCGGTGGGTCGGAGCCGTCGGCGCCTGTCTCGAGGGCTCGCTCCTGCAGGGCGGCGCCTGCTAAACTGCGCCCACCATGCGCAGAGACGCCTCGATCGAGGTCGGCAAGTTCCTCGACGCCGCCGCCGAACCGCTCCAGTTGACCCTGCTGTCGGACTGGGGCGAGCTCGACCGCAAGATCGGCAGCATGCGGATCCAAAAGCCCGGGCTCGCGCTGTCGGGCTTCGTCAAGCACGTCTTCCCCGACCGGATCCAGGTCCTGGGGCTCACCGAGATCGACTACCTCCTGAGCCAGTCGCCGGAGCAGGCGCGGGCCGGCCTCGAGGCGTTCTGCAGCAAGCCGCTGTGCTGCCTGGCGATCTCCCGCGGCCTCGACCCGCCCGACTTCCTGATGGACGTCGCGCGCCGCCACGGCGTCCCCGTGCTGCGCAGCCCCTTGATGAGCTCGGTGTTCATCTCCCGGCTCACGCGCAAGCTCGAGGATCTGCTGTCGCCGCGGGCCACCATCCACGGCGTGCTGATCGACGTGCTCGGCGTCGGTCTGCTCTTGATCGGTCGCAGCGGCGTCGGCAAGAGCGAGGCGGCGCTCGACCTGATCCTCAAGGGTCACCGTCTGGTCGCCGACGACATCGTCGAGGTCACCGTGCGCCCGCCCGACACCGTGTGGGGCGCCGCGCTCGAGATGCACCAGCACCACATGGAGATCCGCGGCCTCGGGATCCTCAACATCACCCACCTGTTCGGCGTCGCTGCCGTGCGCGACAACAAGAAGATCGAGGTCGTCGTCGAGCTCAGCGAGGCGCAGGAGGAGGACTACGACCGCCTCGGCACCGAGCCGCAGGTGTGGCCGATCCTCGGGGTCGATGTCCCGCTGGCCAGGATCCCGCTGCGACCGGGGCGCAACATCGCCTCGCTGATCGAGGTCGTCGCCCGCAACCAGGTGCTGAAGTTCCGCGGCCACGACTCCGCGCGCGAGTTCCAGGAGAAGATCAACGCCCGGATCGCCGCCAGCGCCCGAGGCGTCAACATCCGCGGCCCGGACGTCCCGGTCGCGGCGCCGCGCGCGAGCTCAGGCGCCGTGCCGGTCCCCGAGGTCGAGTAGGTCGTGGAGCTGCTCGTCGTCACGGGCATGAGCGGGGCGGGCAAGTCGACCGCCCTCGCCGCGCTGGCCGACATCGGCTTCTACTGCGTCGACAACATCCCCGTGTTGTTGTTGCCGCAGCTCGTCGACGTGCTCGCCGCCGAGGAGGCCTCGCGGAGGATCGCCGTCGGCATCGACGCGCGCGAGGTCGGCCACCTCGGCGCCTTCGCCGGCGTGCACCTCCAGCTGGTCCAGGCCGGCCACCGCGTCGAGGTCCTGTTCCTCGACGCCCCCGACGACGTGCTCGTGCGTCGCTTCGCCGAGACACGCCGGCGCCACCCGCTCGGCGAGCTGCCCGACGCGATCACCGACGAGCGCGCGAGCCTGCGCTCGTTACGGGCCCGCACCACCGCCACCATCGACACCGGCGGCCTGCGGGCACGCGAGCTGCGGCAGATGATCCGCGACCGCTACAGCGCCGCCTCGGTGCTGCACCTCGTGCTGATGTCGTTCGGCTTCAAGACCGGCCTGCCGAGCTTCGCCGACCTCGTGTTCGACGTCCGCTTCCTCGCCAACCCCTACGATGTCGCCGCCCTGCGCCCGCGCACCGGCCTCGACGCCGAGGTGGCCGCCTTCGTGCTCGGCCAGACCGACGCCGGCGTGCTCCTCGACCACCTCGAGGGCCTGCTCCGATTCGTCGTCCCGCGCAGCGTGCGCGAAGGGCGCTCCTACCTCACCGTTGCGCTCGGCTGCACTGGCGGGCAGCATCGGAGCGTGGCCCTCACGGAAGCTCTCGCGCAAAGACTGACCGCGGGCGAGCTGCTGTCGCGGCCGCCGCCGCAGCTCATCATCCGCCACCGCGACCTCCCGGAAGCGGCGGCCAAGGAGACGGTTCATGCCTGAGGTCGGCATCGTCCTCGTGGGTCACGGACGCAGCGCCAGCGCCTTGCTCGAGGCTGCGCGCGGCGTGTGTGGAGAGTCCGGCCTCGCCGACGTCGTCGCCATCGACGCCGGTCGCGGCGAGACCGACGACCTGAAGAAGCGCATGCGCGCCGCGCTCGACGCCGTCGATCGCGGCGCCGGCGTCCTGATGATCGCCGACGCCTACGGCGCCAGCCCCTGCTCGTGCGGGATCCGCGAGGCGACCGCGCCGCCGGTGGTGCTCAGCGGGCTGAGTTTCAACATCCTCCTCAAGCTCGCCAGCCTCGATCGCAGCACGCTGTCCCCCGAGGAGCTCGCGCGCGCCTGCGTCGACTCCGCCAGGCGGGCCCTCGCCGTCCACGTTCCGTCGCCCGCGCCCGCCAAGGAGACCACCGCATGAGCAAGCAGATGCAGGGTGAGTTCGAGATCGTCAACAAGCTCGGCCTCCACGCCCGGGCCGCGAGCAAGCTGGTCAACCTCGCCAACAAGTTCAAGTCCGACGTCTGGATCGCGCGCGAGGGCACGGAGGTCAACGCCAAGAGCATCCTCGGCGTGCTCATGCTCGCCTGCGGCCAGGGGAGCCGTGTCATGCTTCGCGTCGAGGGGGCCGACGCCCCGCCGGCCTTCGACGCGCTGAGCAAGCTGATCAAGAGCGGATTCGGAGAGACGTGAACGACGGAGCGGAGAGCGCCGCATTTTCGGGTCTGTTCCGCCAGGCCGACCTCGGCCTGCGGCGCGAGATCGACGGCGCCGCGGCCAGCCCGGGCGTCGGCATCGGCCCGGCGTACGTCGTCGATCGCCGCCGCGTCCACGTCCTTCACCGCCACATCGAGCGCGACCTGGTCGAGGCCGAGATCGAGCGCTTGCACGAGGCGCTGCGCGCGTGCCGGCAGCAGATCGAGGTCGTCAAGAGCCGCCTCCCGCACGGTGAGCACCGCCAGATCTTGAAGGCGCAGCAGATGATCCTGCGCGACCCCGATCTGATCCAGCGCACCGAGACCTTGATCCGCGAGGAGCTGGCCAACGCCGAGTGGGCGCTCACCACCGTCACCGATCAGATCCTCGAGGTCCTCGGCAACGCCGACGACAACTACTTCCGCGAGCGCGGCAGCGACCTCACCTACCTGATCGAGAACGTCTTGCAGGCGCTGCTCGGCGAGCACGGCGACGAGATCGATCCGCCGCCTGGTTCGGTGGTCGTGGCCCAGGATCTCAGCCCCGCCGACACCGCGCGGATGCACCGCTGCCAGGTCGCCGGCCTCGTGACTGGCGTCGGCGGCAAGACCTCCCACAGTGCCATCATGGCGCGCTCGCTGCAGATCCCCGCGGTCGTCGGCGTCGACGACGTGCTGGCGGCGGTCGACGCCGGCGACCTCATCGTCGTGGACGCAGTCCGCGGCCGCATCATCGTCCGGCCCGGCCCCGAAGAGGTCGCTCACTTCCAGGCCGAGCGCGACCGCCACCTCGCGTTCGAGCAGAAGATCCGCAAGGAGCACGCCTTCCCCGCCGTCTCGCAGGACGGCCTGCACGTGCGCGTGCGCGCCAACATCGCCATCTCCGAGGAGCTCGACCTCGCGCTGCGCCACGGGGCCGAGGGCGTCGGCCTGTACCGCAGCGAGTACATGTTCATGAACCGCGACACCCTCCCGAGCGAGGAGGAGCACTACCGCATGGCGAAGCACGTCCTGCGGCGCTGCGCCCCCTACACGGTGGTGTTCCGCACCTTCGACCTCGGCGCCGACAAGCCGACCAAACTCCTCGAGCTCGAGGAGGAGCGCAACCCGGCGATGGGCATGCGTTCGCTGCGGCTCGCGCTGCGCGAGCGCGACATGTTCCTCGCCCAGCTGCGCGGCTTCCTGCGCGCCGGCGTGCACGGCCCGCTGGCGATCATGCTGCCGCTGGTCGGCGGCGTCGACGAGCTCGGCGCCGGTCTCGACGCGATCGAGGAGGCGCGCGACCAGCTGGCCACCGCCGGGGTCGCGCACGCCGACGACATCGACATCGGCGTCATGATCGAGACCCCGGCCGCCGCGCTGACCGCCGAGCACTTCGCGCGGCGCGTCGACTTCCTCAGCATCGGCACCAACGATCTCATTCAGTACACGCTGGCGATCGACCGCGAGAACGAGGCCGTCTCGTACCTCTACCAGCCGATGCACCCCGCGATCCTCCGCCTGATCAAGGAGGTCGCCGAGGCCGGCGCGCGCCACCACGTGCCCGTCAGCCTGTGCGGCGAGATGGCCGCCGACCCGCGCTACACCTGGGTCCTCCTCGGCCTCGGCGTCGCCGAGCTGTCGATGCACCCGAGCGCGATCCCCGTCATCAAGCACATCATCCGCTCGTCGAAGACCGACGACATGAAGGAGCTCGCCGAGCGCGTGCTCAAGGTCGACTCGGCCAGCGAGGCCGACGAGATGGTGCTGGCGGCCATGCGCGCGCGCTTCCCCGAGCACCTCCGCCACGGCTGCAGCGAAGGGGAGGGCGGGCCGTGAAGCCCCCGGGCTACCGGCCCGCGATCCCCGACCGCTCGCGGCTGGTGTCCCTCGACTTCGGCCGCCTCTACCTCCGTGACCTCGGCCCCGCCGGCGCGGCGGCCGGCCCGCCGCTGCTGCTGATCCACGGCCTCCTCGTGTTCGGCTACGCCTTCCGCGCCGTCGTCCCCGAGCTGGCCGGGACGCACCGCCTCTTGATCCCCGACCTGCCTGGCGCAGGCGACAGCGATCGTCCGCCGCCGGTGCACTGCGCCGGTTACAGCCCGACCTGGCTCGCGCGCGTCCTGCTCGCGCTGCTCGACGACCTCGGGCTCGAGCGGGTCGACGTGCTCGGCCACAGCTGGGGCGGCGCGATCGCCGTCTGCCTCGCCGACGCCGCCCCCGAGCGCGTGCGTCGCCTGATCCTCGCCGACGCCACCTGCTTCGCCATGCCGCTGCCGCTCGAGGGTCGCCTCGCGCTGGTCCCCGGCGTCGGCCCGTATGTCTTCAAGAACCTGTACCGAAGGGCAGCCCTCGCGCACTACCTCGCGCGCGCGCTGGCCGACCCGAGCCTGCTCGGCGACGACCACCTCGATCTCTACTGGGACCGACTCGCGCGCACCGGCGGGCGCGAGGCGGCCTACGCCATGTTGACCCAGCTGGCCAACGACGAGCGCATGGGCGCCATGTTGCCGCGGCTGCGCGCGCTGACGTGTGACACGCTCGTCATCTGGGGCGAGCGCGACGCCATCGTCCCGCGCGAGCACGCCGAGCGCCTGCGCGACGCCATCGCCGGCGCCGGTCTGGTGTGGATCGACGGCTGCGGCCACGCCGTCGCCGAGGAGCGTCCCGCGGCGGTGACGGCGCTGGTCCGACGGCACCTCGGCGCACCGGCCTGATACCATCCGAGGGTGTCCGCATCACCCCCCGGCCGCGCGCGCTGGTTCGCGTTGGGGTGCCTGTTGTGGCTCGCGCTGATCGCCGACGTCGCCCGCGCCGGCACCCGCGATCAGCGGTGGCGCACGCTCGAGACGGAGCACTTCGTCATCCACTACTACCAGGGCAGCGAGGTCGCGGCCGAGCGCGCGGCCGCCACGCTCGAGCGGGCCCACTCGCGGCTCGCGCCCGACCTCGGTCACAGCCCCTTCCTGCGCACGCAGGTCGTGATGACCGACGACACCGACTCGGCCAACGGCAGCGCCACCGTCGTCCCGTACGCGCACATCAACGGCAACGTCACCGCGCCCGAGTCGATGTCCGTGCTCGAGAGCTACGACGACTATCTCGACGTGCTGCTCACCCACGAGTACACGCACATCGTCCACATCGACACGATCCACGGCATCCCGCGCCTCGTCAACGCGATCCTCGGCTTCGGCGTGCTCGGCAAGGTGTGGCCGCCGAACGGCGCCCAGCCGCGGTGGTTCATCGAGGGCCTGGCGACCTACGAGGAGTCGCGCCTCAGCTCGCAGGGCCGCCACCGCTCGGCCCAGTTCGACACCATGTTGCGCATGCACGTGCTCGAGCACGGCTTCCAGCCGATCGACCGCGTGTCCTCGCCCGGCACGGTGTTCCCCAACGTCACCACCGTCTACCTCTACGGCCTCCACCTCGTCGACTACATCGGCACGCACTACGGCCACGACAAGCTGCGCGAGCTCAGCCACACCTACGGCGGCCAGGCCGTGCCGTACGGCATCCACCGCGCCTGCGAGAAGGTCCTCGGCATCACCTTCGAGCAGCTGTGGAAGGAGTTCGAGCTCGACACCACGCGCCGCTTCCAGGCCCAGGCGCGGGCGATCCGGGGCAGGGGGATCCGCGAGGGCCGGCGCCTCACCTACACCGTCTCGGCCGAGGCCAGCAACGCGTTCACGCGCCGGCCCTTCTGGTCCGACGACGACAGCAAGATCTATTTCTACGACGACGACGGCCACTCGAACCCGGGGATCCGGCGGATCTCGAGCCGTGGCGGACGGATCCGCGAGGGCGTCGGCGTCGGCCGCCAGGGCCAGAGCACCGACATCGAGCGCGTCCTCGAGGTCCAGGGCTCGACCTCCGGCTCGTTCCTGCCTGGCGGAAAGGACATCGTCTTCGAGCAGTACAGCCGCCACGACCTCCGCTACGCGTGGAACGACCTGTACCTGTGGCACGGCGAGCACGGGGCGCCCAACGCCCGCCAGGGCCCGGCCGACGTCGAGCAGCTGACCTTCGGCCTGCGCGCCCGCGACGCCATGGTCGCGCCCGACGGCCGCAGCGTCGTGTTCGTGCGCAACGACGCCGCCCAGTCGCGCCTCGCCTTCCTCGACCTGCACACGCGCGAGGTCACCGAGATCGCGCCCGTCGAGCGGACGCAGCAGGTCTACACCCCGCGCTGGTCGCCCGACGGCAAGAAGGTCGCCTACTCGATGCACCGCGCCGGTGGTTACCGCGACCTCTACGTCTACGACCGCGAGGCCGGCACGCACACGCGCATGACCGCCGACCGCTGGATCGACACCACCCCCGCGTACTCGCCCGACGGCCGCTGGCTGCTGTTCTCGTCCGACCGCGACCGCGTCATCAACGTCTACGCCATCGACCTCGCCACCGGTCGCACGTGGCAGATCACCAACGTCCTCGGCGCCGCCTTCGACGCCGTCGTCAGCCACGACGGCACGCGGATCGCCTACATCGGCGCGAGCTCGACCGGATATGACCTTTGGGTCATGAAGTTCGACCCCGCGAGCTTCCTCGAGCCGCTGCCGGTCGTCGACGACCTGCCCGTCGCCGACGAGCCGAACCCGCCGCTGCCGGGGGACCGCGGGCGCCCGAGCACCGCCCGCAGCAAGCGCTACCGACCGATCCGCACCATGTACCCGCGGGCGATCGCCCCGGCCTCGCTCGACTTCGGCGGCGCCGGCCAGGGCCTCGAGCTCGGGGTCAAGCTCGAGCTCGCCGACGTCGTCGGCTACCACCGCCTCACCGGGACCTTCCGTCAGTTCATCGCCTACAACCAGCCGACCGGCTCGGTCGAGTACACCTTCGCCCGCTTCGTGCCGACCTTCCGCCTCGGCTTCCGCCGCGACTTCCGGATCCACGACAACGCCCAGCGCTACAGCTACGACAACATCTCGCCCGACGGCAGCTTCCAGCCGTACCTGCAGTCGGGCTACCGCGAGCGACAGACGGCGGTGCGCGTCGGCGTCGACGTGCCGATCATCCGCCACGCGATCCACAGCGCCAGCGCCAGCCTCGACTACGTGTTCACCCGCTTCCGCGACCTCGACCGCGACCGCGAGCGCCTCGACCCGAACGCGCCCGCGAGCACCCCGCCGGCCGCCGGCGACCTCGGGCGCGTCGACCTCGAGCTGCGCTACAGCAACCTCCGCGCCGTCCGCTACGGCTACGCCGAGGAGACCGGGCGCGCCGCCTCCGTGCGCCTGTCGGTCGTCGACCCGCACTTCGGCGGCGAGTACGGCGACATCCAGGTCGGCGCCGCCTACACCGAGCGGATCCGCATGCCCTGGCGCGGCCACCAGGTGCTGGCGCTGCGCCTCGGCGGCGGCGCCTCGGCGGGCGGCCTCGGCCGGCTCGGCGGCTTCCGCCTCGGCGGCCTGCGCGACCAGCCCGACGTCATCCAGTCGTTCCTCCGCCGCGAGGCTTTCGGCGAGGCCGGCTACTTGCGCGGCTTCGCCTGGCGCTCGCTGCCCGGCGACTACTACGCCGTGCTCAACACCGAGTACCGCACGCCTCTGGTCGACGTCGAGCGGGGCATGAGCGCCCTGCCGCTCTACCTGCGCCGCCTGACGATGATCCCGTTCGCGGACGTCGGCGTCGCCTGGACCGAGCGCCTCGACCGCGAGGCGCTGCGCTGGAGCCTCGGCATGTCGCTCGTGTTCAGCTTCCGGATCGGCTACCGCGAGACCATCGACCTGTTCTTCACCTACGCCCACGGCTTCGCCCAGCGCGGCGACGTCAACTACCTCCGCGCCCTGATCGCCCGCAGTTTTTGACATGCTCCTGAGAGCATGCTCGCAAGGACATGTCCTTCGCGGCCAATACGAAAGGCCATGCCCTCATGGACATGGCCTTTCGAACACAGACCTTGAGTCAGGGTCGCAGCGCCGCGCCGGCCGGGTCGTCGAGCACGCTGGGCAGGCCCGAGCTCGCCGGCGCCTCGTCGGCGCGGCGGGCGGGCGAGTGGGCCAGCGGCCGCTGCGGGACCGGCTCCCCGTCCTCGCGTGCCTGCGCGGGCGCGGGCGGTTCGGGCGCGACGGGGGCGGGCGCGGGCGCGGTAGCGATCACCGGCGCGGGCGCGGCCGGCGGCGCCGCCTCGATCTTCTTCTGCACCGGGAACCGCAGCGGCTGGTCGGGGACGGGCAGGGGGGACAGCGAATCGCCGCGGCCCTGCCAGCGGCTCAGCGCCGCCATCACCCGCTCGTCGCGGCTCTCGGCCAGCTCGCCGCGCGGCACCCCGTCGGGCCCGCCGAGCAGCTCGCCGACGATCAGCTCGGTCACCAGGTCGGCCGGGTCGTCGGCCGCGTGGTCGAGCATCCGGCCCTCGTAGCGCGGGCGGTCGCGATCGATCGCCGCCGCAGCCGTGGCCCCGCGGATGCTCGCCACCGGGTCGCGCAGGCCGACCTCGATCGAGTCGGCGTGCCCGCGGCGCACGCGGAGCCCGGCGACCAGGGCCCGCACGCGCGGGTCGAGCCCCGGCTCCGCCCACAGCGTCCGCAGCAGGTTGTCGTACGCCTGCGGGTCGGCGGCCGCGAGGCGCGAGCGGGCGGCCAGCGCGTAGTCGCCGAGCGGGCGGAACACCAGGTCCTCGCCGTGCTCGACGGCGACGCTGCGGTCGCGGATCGCCGCCTCGACTTCGCGCCCGTCGAGCTTGACCAGCGCGCACGCACCGGCCGGCGTCGTCGCCAGCCAGGTCCACACGTGCGCGCGCAAGGTCGGCGAGTCGGCCTGCAGCAGGGTGGCGATCGCCGCCGGGGTCGCGGCGGCCAGCACCTTGTCGACGCGGCTCAGCTCGCGCTCGGTCAGCAGGTCGACCGCCTGCGCCGAGGCCAGCGACGCCAGCGACTTGCGCGACAGGCCCGAGCGGCGGATCGCCTCCTCGGTCGGCAGCGTGCCCTCGCGCCCCACCTGGCGCGGCTCCGGCTCGGCCTCGTCCGCCGCCGTCTCGAAGAAGTAGGCCATGTCGGCCCACGAAAACTCGCGCAGCGTCGCCCGCGTGCGGTCGAACTGCAGCGCCGGCGCCGCGCCCAGCCCGGCCGCGCAGCTGCTCGTCGCACTCGGCCGCGGCCCGCTGACCGTCGCCAGGAATTCGTCCTCGTCCTGGCTGTCCTTTCGGCGCTGTTTCTTCGGACCGGTCTTTTTCACCATGTCGGAAGAGGCAGCCATCTGCGCGGCCGCCGATGCCTCCGCGTGCGTCGGCTCGCTCGCCGGGGCGGAGATCGGCTCGCGCGTGACCACGGCCGGGGTCTGGCGACCGGACTTCGCCGCGAGTCCGGCCCGCGGCTCGCTCTCGACCGCCGCGCCGTGGACCTCGGCGCGCGGGCCTCCGTTGCGCGCGCCGCTCCTCTCGTCCGCGCGCCCGTCGTTCCGGGTCGTCGGCAGCGGGCGCGCCGCCTCGTCGCGCGGGCTCGCCTCGGCCGAGCGGGTCGGGCGGGCCGTCGCCGGCTTGCGCTTGCGGTACAGCTCGCGCAGCGCCGCCGCGTCGCGGCCGTCGATCACGTCGCTGCGCTTGCCCGCCGCGGCGCGCTTGCCCGCCGGCGTGCGGCCGTCGATCACGTCCGGCCGCTTGCTCCCGGCCGGCGCGGCGGCGCGTGGCCCGTTCGCCGGTCCGGCGCTCGCAGCGGTCGTGCTCGAGCGCACATGCTTCGCGCCCGCCGTGGCACCTGGCTTTTTCACCATGTCCTCACGGCCAGCCGCCGGCGTCGACGCGGCCGGGCGGCTCGGCGCCGGGCGCGTCGACTTCGCGTCCGTACGACCGGAGGGGGCCGCCGCGGCGCGATGTGCGGATCCGCCCGTCGCGGAGGACGCCGCGGAGGCCGGAGGCGCGAACAGGGCCGCGAGCAGGGCGGCGCAGACGAACAGCGACGGACGGGCGGACATTGGCCGGACCCTACGAGTCCGGGCGGCGGAGGGCAAAAAAAGGGCGGGGCGCCGAGACAACCGCCGCGGTGCGCGCGGCGCGGCGCTGGCGTACAATCGCGCCGCCGATGATGCATATGCCTGCGCTCGATCCAGACCAGACCTCTGTCCGTAAGGAGAGCCGCCATGGCTGAGGCGGGCGACCGGTTCGGGCTCGTCGGCACCCTCGTCGCCGACAAGTACTTCATCGAGAGGGTCGTCGGCGAGGGCGGCTTCGGCATCGTCTACCGGGCCGTCCACCGGATCTGGGACGAGCCGGTGGCGGTCAAGTGCTTCACGGCGCTGTCGAACGCCCCCGTCGAGATGCGCGAGGAGCTGCTCGAGCAGTTCGTCCGCGAGGGCAAGCTGCTGACCGCGCTGTCGAGCCGGACCACCGGCATCGTCCAGGCCCGCGACATCGG
>NZ_JAIRAU010000049.1 GCF_020073745.1 Nannocystis pusilla | reverse complement strand
CCGGAGGACTGCAAGGGTGCAAGGAGCAGCGAGGGCTCGGAGAGGGCGGGCGCGACGAGGTGGTGCGGTGATTCGGGGGCGAAGGTCGAAAAGTCGGTGGAGTCGAGCGCGATCGTCAGCGAGTCCTCGAGGTCGAGGGAATTGGAACTGTCGCCTTCGTCGGCGGACGCGTCGAACTCGAGCGCGTCCAGGGGGGCGAGCGCGTCGTCGAGTTCGCGGGCGGAGAAGGGGCCGCTGGCCTGGTGCGCGGCGTGGTCGGCAGGCTGGGATCGATCGCGGGCCGGCGCATCGCTTCGCTCGGAGCGACGCGGCGAGGGATCGAACAACTCGAGGTCCGGGAGGGCGTGCGTCGAGGTGTCGCCGTCGAGAGGCGTGTCAGCGGTCGATTCGGAGGATGGCGCGGCGACAGGGGCGCGGGAGAAATGAGCGGAGGGCGAATCGACGGAGGGGGCGACGGGAGGAGTGAGGGCGGCAGAATCGACGGAGGAGGCGACGGGAGGAGCGATGGCCGACCCGATGGAGGGGGTGGCGGGAGGAGCGCTGGTCGATCCGGCGGAGGGGGCGACGGGAGGAGCGACGGAGGCCGAATCGAGGGAGGGGGCGACGGGAGGAGCGACGGAGGCCGAATCGAGGGAGGGGGCGACGGGAGGAGCGACGGAGGCCGAATCGAGGGAGGGGGCGACGGGAGGATCGACGGAGGCCGAATCGAGGGAGGGGGTGACGGGAGGCTCGACGGCGGTCGAATCGAGGGAGGGGGCGACGGGAGGATTGATGGCCGACCCGGCGGAGTGAGCGGCGGCCGGGGCGGGAGAATGTGCAGGGGATGACTCGCGGGCGGCGGCCGGGGCGGGAGAAGGTGCAGGGGATGGCTCGGGCTCGCGGGCGGCGGTGGCAGCGAGGCGGAATTGCGACGGGTGCGCGGGCGGACGTGGGGCCGCGCCTCCGTTCGTGGCCGCTGCGGAGGGCGGAGCGAGGCGGGTCAGTGTGCCGTCGCCGGAGGCGTCGAGGGCCCGGCGGGCCAGATCGTCGGGGTTGGGCGCGGGCCCGCCGGCGTCGTGGTCGTGCGGGAGCTCGATGAACGACGACTCCCACAGGCGAATGCCGTACTTGCGGCCGAACTGGAGGATCTCGCCGCGGATCCACGCGGTCGCGCGGTCGAGGGCGCTCCGGCTGCCGAACAGGCGGCTGCGCGCGAGCTCGCGGCCGTTGACGGCGGAGATGGCGAAGCGCAGCTCGTCGCCGGCGACCCGGTAGCACACGGGGTCGCCGGCGCCCTTGAGGAGGCTGCGAATGCCGTGATCGCGGGCCTTGGGGGTGCTGTACCCGTGGCTGAACAGCAGCGCCTCGCCGCGCTCGTCGTTGAAGTGGAAATAGTGATGGCCGTCGTCGGCCCGGAAGACCTCGAACCCGGCGGCTCCCGAGGTCGATCTGCGGGAGAGGTCGTAGCCCGATTCGGCGACCTTCCGGCGGGTGCGCGCGCCGACGTACTCGCGCGCCTCGATCGGGGCGAGCCGCACGACCTCGGCGATCGCGGCGTCACACTCGGCCTCGCCGGCGAGCCACGGGCTGCGCGCGATCTCCCGCCCGTTGCGCGCGGTCAGGACGAAGTAGCGCCGACCCTCGGCCTCGCGGCGGTCGAATCGCCGGACGTCGGCGGCGGCGTTGAGGACCGATTCGACCTGCTCGTCGCGCGCGAATCGGGTGGTGAAGCCGCGCAAGTAGAGCAGCACCTGGCCGCGCTCACCGTGAAGGTGGGCGGTGAAGAGGCCGTCGCTGGCGCGGTTCAACAGCTCGAGGCCGGGCTTCTTGGCCCGCGTGCACGCCTCGAGGTCGTAGCGCACGGCGACCTGGATGGTCTCGACGGCCCGCGCGCCGCTCCGCTGCGGCTTGGCGAGGTTGACGACGCGGAACCTCTCGACGGTGCCTGCCCACTGCTGCAGCTCGGCGAGACCGGCGTCGGCCTCGGCAGGGCTGGGGCAGGAGATCCCGCGCGCGAGCAGGGTGCCGTCCTCGCCGCGCAAGGTGAAGTGATAGCTGTCGCCCTCGACCTGCAAGGAGGCGTCGACGCCCTCGCGCAAGCTGGCGATCACGGCCTCGATGGCGCGCTGCACGGCCGCCTGGTCGCGGAACTCGACGCTGGTCAGGCAGACGCGGTCGCCCTCGAGGAGGACCTGAAACGCGAGCGCTTCGCGCGACTGCTGGACGACACGGAAGTACACGAGGCTCGCACCCGTGGTGAACCGGCGCCCGGTGCGGCGGCAGGCCGGAGCGCCGCTCAATCTATCACGAGCACCCACGGCGCGGCTCGCACGATCGACCTCTCCCGGGGGTGCGAGATCGTGGGCCACACGTGCGGGGTGGGGTGAACCATGACGGGTCGATCGGACGGATCCGCGCACGATGGCGAGGGCCACAGACCCCAAATACGGCGGTCGGTGCGTGCGCAAGGAGATGTCCCAAAGGGCAGGTCGGTGAGCGCGGCACGAGCCGCGGCAGGGGGGCTTGCGATGGTGCGAACTCGCGTGGTCGGTCGCAGGCGCGGGCCATTTTTCATGCCGCGAGACATCGCGGCGACCGCAGGCTCGAGCGCCGCTCGAGCGGGGGAGCTCGCCGCGATCGATGGGCGCGGGGTGATCCTGCGGCTCGATGAGCCGGCTTCGCCAGGCAGAGGAGCGGTCGCCGGGGGTCGCCGCGATCGAGGCGTGCGGGATATCGGTGGTTCGCGTCGAGGGTCGCGGCGTGGCCGGGGCGGCGGCGATTGGCAATGCTTGGGCGGTGTGAAAGGATGCGGGTCGTGGATCCGCATCGACTGTTCACAATCGTCAATTCGGCGGCGCTCGCCGGCTGGGTGTTGCTATGGTTCGCGCCGCGGGCCCGGGTGACGCGGCGACTGGTGCACAGCGGGCTGTTCTCGCTGCTGCTGGCGGCGCTCTACCTGGCGATCCTGGCGCCCAACTTCGACTTCGGGTCGTTCGACGACTTCAACTCGCTGGAAGGGGTGATGCGCCTGTTCCAGAAGCCGTGGGTGATGCTCGCGGGGTGGGTGCATTACCTGGCGTTCGACCTGTGGGTCGGGTCGTGGATCGTGCGCGACGCGGAGGCGCGGCAGACGTCGCACTGGGCGGTGATCCCGTGCCTGCTGGCGACGCTGATGTTCGGGCCGGTCGGGCTGCTGCTGTACGTGGCGCTGGTGCGCCGCGCGTTGCCGTCCGGGCGCGCGTGAGACGGCTCCGCCGGCGTCTGCGAGCGAACCGTCGCCGTGTGCGCGCGGGCGCGCGAGGGCGGCCGCGAGGGTGAGAGGCCCCGCGCGAGGGCGCCGGCGAGACGGCGCGCGCAGGGCCTATGATCGCCCGATCATGACTGACCCGCGACCCTCGTCCCCCTGTTCGTGCCTCGCGTCGTTGACGGCGCTCTTGCTGCTCTCCGCGGGTTGCGGCGACTCGGGCTCGGCGACGACCGACGCGAGCTCGTCGACGACCGAGGCGGCGACGACGACGGACGCAGGGACGGTGACCGAGGCGCCGACGACGACGTCGGGGACGGAGACGACGGACACGGCGGCGACGACGGACGCGCCGACGACCGGCGAGCCGCTGCCGCCGGCCGAGGTGCCCGAGGGCTGCAACCCGATCGCCTACGCGGCCGATTGCATGCTGCCGTACCCGTCGGACTGGTTCCTGGTCGAGGACGCGGAGCTGCCGAACGGGGTGCGGGTGGCGCTGACGGAGCAGGCTGTCCCGAAGACCATGATGGGCGCGCCGATCGACAACCTGCCGATGCACCCGGCCGACGGGTTCTCGCACCACATGCCGATCCTGGCGCTGTTCCCGGAGGGCATCGACACCCAGAACCTGACGTTCCACACAGGCGGCGGCGACGCGACGCTGGCGGCGACGAGCCCGACGCTGCTCATCGAGGCGGACACGGGCGAGCTGGTGCCGCACTGGGTCGAGCTCGACGCGATGACCGCGGACCCGACGCGGCAGGCGCTGATCGTGCGGCCGTTCGTGCGCCTGAAGAACAGCGCGCGCTACATCGTGGCGTTCCAGGGGCTGGTGGCGGCCGACGGCTCGTCGGTGGCGCCGCCGCTGGGCTTCGCCCACATCCTGCAGGGCGACGTGGCCGGACACCCGGTGCTGGAGCCGCTGGCGCAGCGCTACGAGGAGCAGATCTTCCCGGTGCTCGAGCAGGCCGGGGTGGCGCGCGCGGGGCTGCAGCTGGCGTGGGACTTCACGACGGCATCGGACGCGCGCAACACCGACGACCTGCTGGCGATCCGCGAGGACATCGTCGCCACGCTGGGCCAGACGGGCCCGGCGGTCGAGTTCGACGCCGTGATCCCCGACTACAGCGAGGAGTTCGCGCTGCGCGTGGAGGGCAAGATCGAGGTGCCGCTCTACCTCGAGGCGGACGAGCCGATGGCGAAGATCCACCGCGGGCCCGACGGCAAGCCGGCGCAGAACGGGACGACGTGGGTGCCCTTCACGCTGCAGGTGCCGCAGTCGGTGTACCCGCTCGACGCGAACTTCGAGCCGGCGCGGATCATCCAGTACGGCCACGGGTTCTTCGGCGAGCGCGAGGAGATCAACTGGAGCGCGATGCGGGCGTTCTCGACCGAGCGCAAGTTCGTGATGGTGGCGGTCGAGTGGGCCGGGATGGCGCTTGAGGACCAGACCGCGGTGGTCGAGGCGATCTTCGACGACCCGTCGAACGTGTTCCAGTTCACCGACCGGCTGCACCAGGGCCTCGCCAACCAGCTGGCGCTGACCTACGCGATCCAGACGACGCTGTTCGAGAGCGACGAGCTCAAGGCGTTCGCCCAGCCGCTGTACGACCCGGAGCAGCTGTACTGGTACGGGATCTCCCAGGGCTCGATCTTCGGCATGACGTTCATGGCGCTGTCGCCGGTGATCGAGAAGGCGGTGCTCGACGTCGGCGGCGGACCGTACTCGCTGATGATGACCCGGTCGGGCTCGTTCTCGATGCTGTTCGACATCGTCAAGGTGGTGATCGGCGACGAGCCGCTGGCGATCCAGAAGTTCATCGCGCTGAGCCAGCACACGTGGGACCGCGTCGACCCGCTGACCTACGCGCCGCGCGTGCTGCAGGACCCGCCGGTCGACAGCCCCGAGCGCAAGATCCTGTTCAGCTACGGGGTCGGCGACCACTCGGTCAACAACCTCGCCAGTCACTTGCTGCTGCGCGCGACCGGGATCGACCTGCTCGACCCGGCGGCGCAGGAGGTCTACGGTCTTCAGACCACACCGGCGCCGGCAGCGGGCTCGGCCGCGGTCGCCGTCGACTTCAAGCTGGCGGAGCTGCCGGGCATCGAGGCGAAGCTGCCGCCGGAGCCGCCCGACGACCAGAAAGCCCACGAGCTGGTGCGACGCAACCCGAAGATCCGCGAGCAGATCGACATGTTCCTCCGGCCAGGCGGGCAGATCGAGAACTTCTGCGACGGCGCGTGCGACCCCGAGTGAGGCGGCGGGGCCGCACGGTCGAAGGCGCGCGGCGCCTCGGCGAGGGCCCGAGTTCTCACCTGCGCGCGCGCGTGGTCGCGGATTGCGGGAAGTGACGCGGCCGCGTTCCCGCGGCGCGTGTCGCTCGGTACGCTGGTGCGGCCAGGGTGGAACCGGCGGCGACAGGCGACCCGAGCGATGTCCCCACGCGGCACGACGCAGGCGCGGCGGCGAAGCCGGACGTCCCGCCGCCGCAGCCGTTCCGCATCGACCGCTACACGGTGATCCGCCAGCTCGGGGTCGGCGGGATGGGCGTGGTGTACCTCGCCTACGACGAGGAGCTCGACCGCTGCGTGGCGCTGAAGTGGATGCACGCGGCCGAGACCGAGGGCTCGTTCGGGCGGGCGCGGATGCTGCGCGAGGCGCAGGCGCTGGCCAAGCTGTCGCACCCCAACGTGATCCACGTGTACGCGGTCGGCAGCGCGGCCGGGCGGGTGTTCCTGGCCATGGAGTTCTTCAACGGGCTGACCTTGAGGACATGGCAGAAGAGGCAAGCCAGGACGTGGCGCGAGATCCTGGCGGCCTACGTGCAGGCGGGCCGCGGGCTGGCGGCGGCGCACGCGGCCGGGCTGGTCCACCGCGACTTCAAGCCCGACAACGCGATGATCGACGCGACCGGGCGGGTCTGCGTGGTCGACTTCGGGATCGCCAGGGTGCCGGCCCAGGGCGACGACGAGGCGCCGTCGCTGCCGCAGTCGCTGTCGGACTCGGCGCGGCTGTTCGCGTCGGACTCGGCGCTGTCGGGGCCGCTGACCGAGGCCGGCACGCTGCTCGGGACGCCGGCCTACATGGCGCCGGAGCAGATGCTGCGCGGGCCGGCCGACGCCCGCTCGGACCAGTTCGGCTTCTGCGTGTCGCTGTGGGAGGGGCTGTACGGGGCGCGCCCGTTCGTCGGCCGCAGGCTCGAGGAGCTGGCGCCGCAGGTGTTCTCGGGGACGCTGCGGACGCCGCGGGGGCCGGTGCCGGCGGCGCTGGCGGCGGTGCTGCGGCGCGGGCTGTCGCTCGACCCCGACGCCCGCTTCCCCGACATGCCGGCGCTGCTGGCCGCGCTGACCGAGGCGGCCCAGCGCGGGCGGCGGCGGCTGCTGGCCGCCGGGGCGCTGGCGGCGATCGCGGTCGCGGCTGGCCTCGGGTACATGGTCGCAGGGGCAGGTCCGGACGGACAGGTCGGCGAGCGCTGCCGGGCCGGCGCGGGGCTGGTGGCCGGCTGGGACGAGCAGGGCCGCGCGGCCGCGCGGGCGGCGGTGCTGGCCACGGAGGCGCCGTTCGCCGCCGACGCGTGGGCGGCCGCGGCGGTGCGCCTCGACGCGTACGCGGATGAACTCAAGGACATGTCTACAAGGGCATGTCTCTTGCGCCGCTCGGGCGGGCTGGCGGCCGAGGTGCTGGCGCTGCACGACGGCTGCCTCGAGCGCCGCGGCGCCGAGCTGGCGGCGGTGGCGGAGGTGCTGCGGGCGGCCGACGTCGACGCGGTCCGCGGGGCGGCGCAGGCGGCGAGCGGGCTGACGCCGCTGTCGCGCTGCACCGACCTGGCGGCGCTGCGGGCCGAGGCGGAGAAGATGCCGCCGCCGCGCGAGGCGGACCAGGTCGCGGCGGTCGCGGCGCTGCGCGACCGCCTGGCCGGGGCCAAGGCCGAGTACGACGCGGGGCGCTTCGTCACCGCCCGCGACGCGGCGCGCGGCTGCGTCGAGACGGCGGAGGCGATCGGGTACCAGCCGGCGCTGGCCGAGGCGCTGGTCCGCCTCGGGCTGACGCAGTCGGCCACCGCCGACTACGCCGGGGCGCGCGAGACGCTGCGGCGCGCGTTCGCGGTGGCCGAGGCGGCCGGGCACGACGAGGCGGCGGTGCACGCCGCGACCCAGCTCGTGCACGTCGACGGGGTGCGGCTCGGCCGGCGCGCCGAGGCGCTGCTGTGGAGCGACGTCGCCGACGCCAAGCTGCGCCGGCTCGGCGACCCGCCCGGGCCGCGGATCCACCTGCTCGCGGGGCTCGGCATGACGCTGGTCGAGGAGGACCGCCTCGACGACGCGGCGGAGGTGCAGACGCGCGCGCTGGCGCTGGCCGAGCCGCGCCGGCGCGAGGCGCCGCTCGAGTACGCGCGGGTGGCCAACGCGCTGGCGTCCTCGCGCACCGACCAGAACCGGCTCGACGAGGCGGAGGCGCTGCTGCGCGAGTCGCTGGCGCTGCGCCGGCGGGCGCTCGGGCAGCACCACCCGGACGTCGCGGTGGTGCTGCACAACCTCGGCCGCGTGGCGGTGCTGCGCCGCGACGACGAGGCGGCGCTGGACTACTTCCGCCGCGCGCTGGCGATCCGCGAGCACAGCCTGGCGCCCGATCACCCGGGCATCGCCGAGACGCTCGGCGGGCTCGGGGTGGCGTCGTGCCGGGCCGGCCGCGACGGCGAGTGCCTGGCGCTGGCCCGCAAGTCGCTGACGCTGGCCGAGGCGTCCCATGGCCCCGAGGACATGTTCCTCGTCACGCCGCTGATGAACCTCGCGCTCGAGCTGGCGTCGCGCGGCGAGTTCGTCGGGGCCGAGGCGCACCTGCGGCGGGCCGAGGCGATCGTGCACGCGCGCGGCGAGCAGGACAGCGGCGACGCGTCGTGGGTGTTCTACAACCTCGGGATGCTGATGCGCCTGAGCGAGCGCCCCGCCGAGGCGATCGCGCCGCTGCAGCGGGCGCTGGCGATCCGCGAGCGGGTGTTCGGGCCGGAGCACGTCGAGGTCGGCTTCGCCGCGGCGCTGCTCGGCGAGGTGCTCGCCGCCGTCGGCCGCGACGCCGAGGCCGCGCCGCTGCTCGCCCGGGCGCGCGCGATCGTGGCCAAGAACCCGTCCGTCGGGCTCGAGATCGTCGAGGACCACCTCGCCGCGGCGTCGCTTCGCTGGCGCCGCGACCGCGCGGCCGGCCGCGCCCTGGCCCGCGCCGCCGCCGAGGGCCTGCCGCTCGCCGACCCCGACGAGGCCCGGCGCCGGATCGACGCCTGGCTGGTCGAGCACCCGGCGTGACCGAGTCAGCGCGAGCGCCGGGCGGCCAGCGCCAGCCACAGCGCGGTGGCATAGACGATCGCCTGCACGGCGAGGGAGACGACGGCAGCGGGCTGGTTCGGCGTCGGCAGGGTGATCATGATGACGACCCACGCGACGACGGCGGCGACGACCTGGCGGCGGTGCTCGGCGGCGGCGGCCCGGAACCCGAGGGCCCAGACCAGCGGGATCAGGGCCTCGGGCGGGGCGAACGGGCTGCGCAGCGCGCCGAGGGCGAGCAGGCCGAACCACTCGCCGATCATGACGACGCGCTCGTGGGTGGTGACGGGGTCGCGGCGGCGCCAGCCGGACCAGGCGGCGACGACGAACAGGACGAGGGTGTAGACCCAGGCGAGCTGGCGGGCCAGCGCCCACGCGTCGGCCTCGGAGCCGCCCCAGCCGGCGAGCCGCAGCTTGAACGGCACGCCGAACACGCCGAGGTTGGACATCGCCGCCATCGGCTCGCTGAGGAAGGCGAACGTCTCGCCGCTGGCGAGGCGCGGCAGGTGGTAGCCGATGAAGTCGGCGTACGGGCGGGTGCCGAACAGCGCCGCCGCGAGCGCGGCGTAGAGCGCGGCGAACAGCACCGTCCACGCGGCGGCGGCCCAGCGGCGCGAGGCGAGCAGCCAGACGCCGAGGATCCCCGGGAAGATCTTGGCGCTGATCACGAACGCCAGCAGGGCCGCGCCGCTGCGCGTCCGACCCTGGACGATCGCCAGCATCGCCAGCGCCCCGAGGCCCATCGCCATCGGCTGGAAGTTGCCGAAGTAGCCGGTGAAGAGCAGCGGCGGCGACAGGCCGATGGCGAGCAGCAACAGCCGCGCGCGCCTCTCGGCCTCGCCGCCGAGCCAGCGCGCCAGCGCGAGGCTGACGGCCACGAACACGGCGACGGTGAGCGCGAACCACAGCGCGCGGATCGCCATGAAGTCGGACGAGAGCGCCAGCATCAGCCGCGGCAGCGCCAGGAACTGCGGCGGATACTCGTAGGTGTCCATCGTCAGCGGGCCGATGTCGATCGCGGGCGGCAGCTCGGGGACCGGGTGCTCGGGCTCGGAGCCGTAGCGGTCGTCGTAGATGTTGGCGTCGCCGCGGCGCGCCAGCTCGGCGCCGTGGACGTAGCTGGTGAGGCACGAGTGGCGGGTGAGGAATTCGGCGGGTGCGAGCGCGCCCCACTGCTGGGTCGGGTCGGCCATGAACACGCTCATGCGCCCGAACTGCAGCAGCGCGAGCACGGCGAGCAGGCCCCACAGCGCGGCCGTGACCCGCCCGCGCGGCAGGGGGGCGCGGGCCGCCAGCGGGAGGCCGCGGGCGGCGATCCATCCGCCCAGCGCGGCCACGGCGAGCGACGAGACGGGCGCGCCGGTGAAGGCGTAGAGCAGGCCGCCGGCGAGCCCGCCCCCGGCCCAGGCGACCGCCGGCCGGACGACGCCGCGCGCGAGGGCGACGGCGCCGGCCAGCAGCACGGGGACGAGGGCGGCGAGGGTGACGAGGACGGCGGCGTGGGGCTCGCCTGTCCAGGAGGACAGCAGGCGGACGAGGCCCTGGACGGCGATCGGCGCGACGAGCAGCAGCAGCAGTCCGCCCACCAGCAGGCGAGGGCGCGAGACGGGTTCGGTCCGCGACGGCATGCCGATGGTGTAGCCGGAAGTGGGGCCGGGTTCGCACGGCGATCGCGGCGTGCGGCGGGGTGCCGCACGCGAGGCGCGCCGGTGTGAGCCTCGTCGCAGGGCCGCGCCCGAGGCTGCCCCGCCCGCTGCGACGCTGCGGAGGAGTTCACGGGTGGGCGGGGCGAGGGGATGTCCCGAGGGACAGGCGCGCGCGGCCTGCCGGCGCGAGCCGATTCGACGCGAAAGGCTGGCCTTTATAACATGCCCTTCGGGGCATGTCGCAAGGGCCACGCGTCAGGCCGCGGCGGCGCGCTCGGGCACGGTCGGGGTGAGCGGCAGGACGACGACGAAGGTGGTGCCGTTGCCGATCGCGCTCGAGACGTCGATGGTGGCGCCCATCATGGCGCACAGCTCGCGGGTGATCGCCAGGCCGAGGCCGGCGCCCTCGTAGCGGCGGGTCGAGGTGGCGTCGATCTGGGTGAACTTCTCGAAGATGAGGCCGAGCTTGGCCGGGTCGATGCCGATGCCGGTGTCGCGGACCTCGAACACCAGCGAGCTCGGCTCGCGACGGGCGCGGAGGAAGATCTGGCCCTCGCTGGTGAACTTGGCGGAGTTGCCGAGCAGGTTGAGCAGGACCTGCTTGAGCTTGCCGCGGTCGGTGACGATCGTGCCGATGTCGCCGTCGCACTTGACGTGCAGCTGGTTGTTGCGCCGGCGCACGGCCGGCAAGATGGTCTGCTCGACCTCGCGGACGAACTCGGCCAGCGCGAACTGCTCGTTGACCACCTCCATGCGGCCGGCCTCGATCTTCGACAGGTCGAGCACGCCGCCGATGAGGCCGAGCAGGTGCTTGGCCGACAGCACGACGTTGCGCAGGTCGGGCAGCACGTCGCTGATCGGGCGCTGGCGGTCCTCGCGGGCCTCGTCGATGATCATCTCGGTGTAGCCGATGACGGAGTTGAGCGGGGTCCGCAGCTCGTGGCTCATGTTGGCCAGGAACATGCTCTTGGCCTTGTTGGCCGTCTCGGCGCCGTCGCGGGCGCGCACGGCGTCGATGCGCGCGGCCTCGAGGCTGCGGTTGGTCAGCTCGAGCAGCTGGTTCGACACCGCGAGGGCGTTGCGCGAGCGCTCGCTCTCCTCGAGCGCCTCCATGATCCGCTGGTTGAGCGCGCGCGCCATCAACCACTGCAGCCAGAACGCCGTCGGCGGGACCAGCAGCTTGATGGCGATGTCGCCGAACTGGGTCCCGGCCTCGTCCTCGCGCAGGAGCAGGCGGGCGACCACGCTGGCGACGTAGACGGTGCTGATGGTGACGATGTGGGCGATGCCCGAGCGGCCGCGGGTACGGATGGCGATGCCGGGCAGGAAGACGACGAGGGTGAGGGCGGCGACACCCGCCAGCAGCGCGGTGTCGGGCTTGCTGGTGATGACGACCCCGGCCGTGCCGCCGTAGGCGGTGCCGAGCATCATCAGCTCGGAGGTGCGGGTCAGCCGGGTCCGCGTCAGCGAGCAGGTGGCGAAGCAAAACGCGGCGATGACGACGTAGACCACGCCGGACAGCCGGTCCCAGTCCTGCTCGGGCCCCGCGGTGCTCAAGATCGCGGTCCCCACCAGCGTCGTGGTCAGCCCGACGAAGGCCATGATGGCGAAGCGGATCTGGCGGATCCGTGCGTCGCCGAGCGAGGCGGACGCTGGCGAACGCCTCGCCACAGGAGCGGAGTTTGCTCCGTCCGTGATGGCCGTCGACACTTCACCGACTGTAGCGAAAAATCGCCACCGGCGGATCACGCCCACCTGTAGGCCTGCTTCGCGCTCCAGCCGCCGGCCCCGGCGCGTGCCCGCGCGGGCAATTCTGCGCGCCTGCGCATGCGAACCAGGCGGCGCGCTCAGCGATCCAGGCCGCAGATCTCGGCCAACGGACGACCTGTCCGTTGGGACCGGCGAAGCTGCGCGTAACGCCAGTAGGTGTACACGACGGGGATGAGCTCCAGGGTCAAGAAGGCGCTGGACACCAGCCCGCCGACCATCGGCGCGGCGATCCGCTTCATCACGTCGGCGCCGCTGCCGGTGGCCCACAGCAGCGGGACGAGCCCCAGCATCATGGAGGACACCGTCATCAACTTGGGGCGCACTCGCAGGACAGTGCCCTCCATGTGGGCCCAGATGATGTCGTCGAGGTCGCGGATCTTGCCGGCCCGCAGGCGGCGAAAGAAGGCCTGGTCGATGTAGACGATCATCACCACGCCGGTCTGCGCGGCGAGACCGACGAGGGCGATGATGCCGACCCACACCGCGGTCGACAGGCGATAGTCGAGCAGGTAGAGCAGCCAGGCGCTGCCGACCAGGGCGAACGGGATCGACAGCAGGACGATGAGGACCTCGGTCAGGTCGCGGAACTGCAGCCACAACAGCAGGGCCACCAGCGCGAGGGCGAGGGGGACGAGCACCCGCATCCGCGCCTCCATGGCCTGCATCTGCTCGTACTGGCCGGTCCACTTCAGGTACATCCCGGGGCCGAGGACCAGCTCGCCCGCGGCGAGAGCGGCGTCGACGCGGGCGCGAGCGTCGGTGACGTAGCCGCCGAGGTCGCGCCACGGCTCGATGTCGACGTACACGTAGCCGACGAGCAGGCCGGCCTCGCTGCGCAACATCGGCGGACCCTCGGCGAGCGCGACGTCCGCGACCTCGGACAGGGGGACGGTGCGCGTGACCGCGGACGCGGGTCCGGGCACGGCGACCGGGAGCTCGCGCAGGCGCTCGAGGTCGTCGCGCAGGTCGCCGGCGACGCGCAGCTGGACGGTGTATCTGCGCCGGCCGTCGATGGTCGCGGCGATCGGCTCGCCGCCGATCGCGAGGTCGACGAACTCACCGAGATCGGCGACCTGCAGACCATGGCGCGCGAGGTCGTCGCGGCGCGGGACGATGTCGACGTACACGCCGCCCAGCGAGCGCTCGTAGAGGATGCTGCGGGTGCCGGGGACGTCGCGCAGGACCGCCTCGACGCGCGCGCCGGCGGCCTCGATCGCGGCCAGGTCGCGCCCGAACACCTTGACGCCCACGGGCGTGCGCACGCCGGTGGTGAGCATGTCGACGCGGGCCCGGATCGGCATCGTGAAGGCCTGGGTCCAGCCCGGCATCTGCACGCTCGCCGACAGCTTGGCGACCAGCTCGTCCCACGTCTCCGGCGTCTCCTCGGGCCAGATCCGCGTCAGCGGCCCGCGCATGAACGCCGGCGCCCAGCCGCTCCACCAGCGCTCGCGCGTCACGGTCGGCCACTCCTCCGGCGGCCGCAACATCACCACCGTCTCGACCATGCTGAGCGGCGCCGGGTCGGTCGCCGTCTCGGCCCGCCCGACCTTGCCGAACACGCGCTCGACCTCGGGGTGCCCGGCGAGCAGCGCGTCCTGGCGCGCGAGCTGCCGCTTGGCCTCCTCGATCGACAGGCCGGGGAAAGTGGTCGGCATGTAGAGGATGTCGCCCTCGTTCAGCGCCGGCATGAATTCGCTGCCCAGCCGCATGAACACCGGGATCGCCGACAGCACCGCGAACAGGCCGATCGCCAGGGTGGTCCGCGGCTTGCGGAGGGCCACGTAGACGAACGGCTCGTACACCGCGCGGATGGCGCGAGAGATCGGGTGGCGCTCCTCGCTGTAGATCTTGCCGCGCACCAGCAGGTCGCGCAGCGCCGGCGCGAGCGTGACGCTGAGCAGCGCGGCCGCCAGCATGACGAAGGTCTTGGTGTAGGCGAGCGGCTTGAACAGGCGCCCGGCCTGGCCCTCGAGCCCGAACACCGGGATGAAGGCGACGGCGATGATCAGCAGCGAGAAGAAGATCGCCGGGGTGACCTCGCGCGCGGCCTCGGCGAGCAGGTTGCGCCTTTGCTCTTCGGACATGTCCTTCGGGGCATGTTCGAGCCGCTTGTGACAGGCCTCGACCATCACGATCTCGGCGTCGACGGTGGCGCCGATGGCGATGGCGATCCCGCCGAGGCTCATGATGGTGGCGGGGATCCCGAGCCAGGCCATCGGCAGGAACGCGAGCAGCACCGCCAGCGGCAGGCCGACGATCGGCAGCAGGGCGCTGCGCACGTGCAGGAGGAAGATCAGGATGACGAGGGCGACGACGGCGCCCTCCTCGACCAGCGCCGCCTTCAAGGTGGCGATCGCGCGGTCGATGAGGTCGCTGCGGTCGTAGGTGGTGACGACCTCGACGCCCGGCGGCAGGCCGGCGGCGACCTCGTCGAGGCGGGCCTTGACGCGCTCGATGACGTCGCGGGCGTTGGTGCCGTAGCGGGCGACGACGATGGCGCCGACGACCTCGCCCTGGCCGTCGAGCTCGGCGAGGCCGCGGCGGATGTCGGGGCCGAACCGGACCTCGGCGACGTCGCCGAGGCGCAGCGGCGCGCCGAGCTCGGGGCTGGCCTTGAGGACAGCTTGTTCGAGGCCCGCGAGGTCCTGGAGGTAGCCGCGGCCGCGCACGAACGCCTCGCGCCCGCCGAGCTCGAGGATCCGCCCCGACGACTCGCCGGAGGTCTTGCGCACGGCGTCGGCGACGTCGGCGACGGTGAGGCCGTGGGCCCGCAGGCGCTCGAGGTCGAGCTGGACCTGGAACTGGCGCTCGTAGCCGCCGACGCTGGCGACCTGGGCGACGCCCTGGACGCTCTCGAGCGCGTAGCGCAGCTCGAAGTCCTGCAGCGCGCGCAGCTCGGCGAGGTCGTGCTGACCTGTCCGATCGACCAGGGCGTACTCGAACACCCAGCCGATCCCGGTGGCGTCGGGGCCGAGGGTCACGGCTGCCCCTTCGGGCAGGCGCGGGCCGATCCCGGCCAGGTACTCCTGCACGCGCGAGCGGGCCCAGTAGACGTCGACGTCCTCGGCGAACAGGACGTGCACGAACGACATGCCGAACATCGAGTAGCCGCGCACGGCCTCGACGCCGGGGGCCGCCAGCAGCGAGGCGGTCAGCGGGTAGGTGACCTGGTCCTCGACCAGGGTCGGCGAGCGGCCGCGCCACTCGGTGAAGACGATGACCTGCGGGTCGGACAGGTCGGGCACGGCGTCGAGCGGGACCCGCTCGAGCGCGCGCAGGGCCAGCCAGCCGAGCACGACGTAGGCCATGATCACCAGGCCGCGGTGGTGCGCGCAGGCGTCGATGAGCTTGCCGATGGCGGTGAGCATGCGCGAGGGCCGGCGTCAGTGCGCCGCGTGGTCGGAGGGAGGGATGAGGGCGGCGCGCAGGCGGCTCTCGGCGTCGACGAGGAAGGTCGCGCCGGCGACGACGCGCTCGCCGGCGCTGACGCCCTCGCGCACGCGCACGAACTCGTCGTCCTTGACGCCGAGCACGACCGGGCGCGGGACCAGGCGGCCGCCGCTGGCGTCGACGAACACGTAGGGCTGCCTGCCGGCGTCGACGACCGCGTCGCGCGGGACGGCCACGCCGGTCTCGCCGGGCAGCGTGAACGTGACGACCGCCGGCATCCCGGCCACCAGCTCGCGCTTGTCGTTGTCGAGCGGCAGGCGCACGCGCACGCTGCGGCTGTCGGCGGACACGGCGGGGTAGACCAGGTCGACGGCGACCTCCTGGTCGAGGTCGGGCCGGCTGGTGAATCGGACATGTCCCTTGGTACCTGTCTTGATGGACGAGGCGCGCGCGGCCGGCAGCTCGGCGACGAGGTAGAGCGCGTGGTCCTCGCGCAGCTCGTAGAGCGGCTCCTCGGGGCGGACGTAGGCGCCGAGGACGGCGGTGCGGGCGACGACGACGCCGCTGGCCGGGGCGACGATCGGGGTGGTGCGGTCGGGCTTGCCGGACTTGACGATCCGGTCGACGCTCGCGCGCGACAGGCCGAGCAGCTCGAGCCGCTGGCGGGCCGCCCCGACCACCTGGCCGGACCAGCCGCTCGCGGCCAGCAGCTCGGCCTGGGCCTGGTAGATCTCCGGGCTGTAGTACTCGGCCAGCACCTGGCCCTTGCGCACCCGCACCCCGGTCTCGGCGACGGCGATCTTCTCGATGAAGCCGGCCGCGCGCACGTGCACCCGCGCCGCGCCGTCCTCGGAGAACTCGGTCAGGGCGGCGCTGCGCAGCTCGGCCGCGAACTCGCGCTCGCCGGCGACGACGACGCGGGCGCCGATCGCCTGCAGGCGGTCGAGGCCGAGGGTGATCGCGGCTGTCCCCGGGGGCATGTCCGCAGAGACAGCCGCATCGTCGGCGGCGACGCGCTCGAGGTCCATGCCGCAGATCGGGCACGAGCCGGGTTCGCCTTGCTGGATCTGCGGGTGCATCGGGCAGCGGTACACCGCGGCGGCGGCCTCCTCCTCGGGGATCGGCTCGAGCGCCATGTGGCAGATCGGGCACTCGCCGGGCTCGTGCGCGGTGATCTGCGGGTGCATCGGGCACCTGTACTTCGGGGCATGTTGTTCGGCGACCGGCTCGGCGCGGGCGTACGACCACCAGGAGAAGCAGGCGGCGGCGAGGGTGCCGAGCAGGATGAGCCAGCGGACGGCGGCCATCACGGCGACGCCGGGCGGCGGGGCCTCGGCGCCCTCGCGCATGGTCTCGTGCTCGTCGTGGGGGTCCGTCATGGCGCGGCGGGTCCTTGGGCCAGGGGTCGGCGGGCGACCGGCGAGCCGACGGCGCGGTCGAGGTCGATGAGGGCGTGGTCGAGGTCGGACTTGGCGGCGATGACGTCCATCGCCACCTCGACGTGGACGGCCTCGGCGGCCAGCAGCTCGGTGAAGTCGCCGCGGCCCGCCTCGTAGCCGGTCAGCGCGACCTCGCGGGCGCGCAGGCTGGCCGGGCGGGCCTCGCGGGTGAGCGCCTGGTAGCGCTCGGACGCGCTCTGCACGGTCGCCAGCGCGGCCGAGACTTCGCCGGCGATGCTCAGCTTGACCTGGGCGACGTCGCGGACGGCCGCGGCGCTGAGCTCGGCCTGGGCGTCCCTGCGCTTTCGACCCTGTCCTGAAAGCCAGGGCAGCTGGAGGTCGACCATCAGGCCGTAGCCGTGCATCGGCATCGGCCTGGTGGCGGGGAAGTAGGCGACGCCGAGCATCGCGCTCGGCAGGTTGGCCTCGCGCCGCGCGGCCCGCAGGTCGAGCGCGGCGGCCTCGCGGCGGGCGTCGGCGGCCCGGGTCTCGGGGCGCCCGCCCTGGGCGTCGGCGATGAGGCCGCTCGCGTCGGCGCGGACGGTCGCCGGCGACGGGTCCTTCGGCGCGCCGAGCGGGGCGTGGGCGTCGCGGGCCATGAGGGTGTTCAGGCGGGTGCGCGCGGCCTGGGTCGCGGTCGCGTCGGTGGCGACGTCGGCGCGGGCGCGGGCGACCTCGGTCTCTGCGCGGGCGATCTCGAGGAGCGTGCCGCCGACGACCTGGCGGGCCTTCGCCAGCCCGAGCACGTGCTCGCTGACCCGCTGGTGCTCGAGGTGCACGCCGTGGCGCGCGGTCGCGGCGGCGTAGTCGATGAAGGCGTGGCGCACCGCGCTGGCGAGGTCCTGGGCGACGACGTCGCGGGTCGCCGCGTCGGCGGCGGCGTCCTTGCGCCGGGCCGCGGCGCGGGCCTTGAGGCTGCCGGCCGCGGGCACCGGCTGGCGCAGGCCGAGCATGACCATCGGCGACTCGTTCCACGCCCACGGCCGCGCCAGCGGGACCTGCCAGATGTCGAAGGTGAGGCGCGTGGGCTCGGGCCGGCGCTCGGCGTCGGCGAGGTGCTCGGCGGCGCGGATCCGGTGGGCGGCCGCCTGCAGGCCGGGGCTGCGCTCGAGGGCCACGGCGACCGCGGTCTCGATGTCGAACGGGCCGCTCAGCGCCGACTCGGCCGGCGCCGCGCGCACGCTGGCCGCGGACAGGGCGAGGACGAGGCAGACGAGGCGCGCGAGGACCACGCGCCTCTATATGCACAGCGCGCGTCAGGGCGGAAATATCAAGGTTTTCATGCGATCGCGCGGCCGACGCGAGCGAGGGTCGCGAAGATTCTCAGGCGAGGTCGCGAAGATCGTGATGCTGCGGCTCGGCGGTCGAGCCCGCTGGTGGGCGTCACCCCGTCGCGGCGTCCGGGGACCGGCCGATTGACGCTCTCGGCCCGCTTCGGTACAGCCCACCGCGGCGCGAGCTGCGCCAAAGGAGCGTCGGAGGCATGCGCGGGCAGTTGCGATTCTCGAGCTGGCTGGTGGCAGGGACGGTGGTGCTCGGCTGCGGCGACGACGGCCGCGGCGACACCGGCGCGGGCGCGACCGCCCCGACCGGAGCGACGGGGGCCACCGGCGCGAGCGTGACCGGCGTGACCGGCGCGACGACCTCCGAGGAGACGTCCGGCGAGGCCACCGACCCGACGACGAACCCCGACCCGTCCGGCACGCCGACCACCACGGGCGCGATCGGTTGCAGCGGCGACGCCGACTGTCCCACGGGACAGCACTGCGGCTCGTGGTCGGGCGAGTGCGTGCCCGAGGGCGGCTGCGTCGTCTCGGAGGACTGCGAGGGCGGCCAGGTGTGCCAGGGCGGCATGTGCGTGATCGGCGGCGAGTGCGGCGCGCAGGAGTTCGAGCTGACCCAGGTCGTGCCCAACGTGATGATCGTGCTCGACCGCAGCGGCAGCATGGAGGGGGACGTCCAGGACTCGGACAAGAACCGCTGGGAGGTCGCCAAGGACGCGATCAACAAGCTGGTGACGAGCTTCAACGAGGAGATCCGGTTCGGCCTCGTGACCTACTCGGCGTGCGTCGGCAACGGCTGCTCGGCCGGCACGATCGTGGTGCCGATCGCCGAATTCAACGGCGGGCCGATCCAGCAGTTCCTCGCCGACAAGGGCAACGGCTACCTGTGCGACTCCGGCGACCCGGAGACGAGCACCGGCAACACGCTCAAGGCGCTGGTCGGCGAGCCGCAGCTCCAGGACCCGACGCGCGCCAACGCGGTGCTGCTGATCACCGACGGCGACGAGAGCGGCGAGTGCCAGGACACCACCAACGGCGCGGCGGCGGCCGCCGAGCTGTTCGCCCAGGCGATCTCGGTCCGCACCTACGCGGTCGGGTTCGCCGACGGGATCCTCGGCTCGCTGGCCGAGATCGCCACCAGCGGCGGGACGATGACGCCCTACAACGCCAACAACCCGGCGTCGCTCGAGCTGGCGCTCGACGCGATCGCCGGCGCGGTGGTCTCGTGCACGTTCGAGCTCGACTTCGTGCCCGAGGACCCGAACGAGATCTACGTGTTCTTCGAAGACATGGTCCCGGGGATCGCCAACGACCCGCAGAACGGCTGGACCTACGACCCGAACACCAACACGATCTCGTTCCACGGGACCGCCTGCGAGTCGCTCAAGAGCGGCGGGGTGGTCGACGTCGACGTGGTGTTCGGCTGCGACGTGCCGATCCCCGGGTAAGGATTCTTTTAAAAAAAGAAAGACGACAAGGGACATGCTGTTCGGAGCATGTCCCTTGGAGAATGTCTCGAAGGACAGGCCCTCATGGGCATGTCCGTGCGGTCATGTCAGCGGTAGACGGCCGGCTTGCAGGCGGCCTCTTTCATGCGGCAGTCGTCGCGGCACAGGTCGCCGCTGCTGGTGCAGGTCAGCTTGCAGGTGGCGCGGTCGGTCTCGGACAGCCTGGCCTGGTCGCACTGGGCGCTGCACGAGGTCTGCTCGGAGGCGCAGCCGACCTTGCAGCTCTGGGCATGCGCGGCGCACTGGGGGTTCTGCGGCTGCTGGCCGGCCGGCGGGGCGGCGATCGTGGTTTGGGTCGGCGCGGCGGTGGGCTGGCTGGTCGGCACGGTGACCGGGCGCGCGGCCCCGGCCGGGGCGCCGCCCTGGACCACGCCGCCGGAGGAGCGGATGACGGCCGCGCGCTGCTCGGCCTCGGTCATGGTGGGGGCCGGGCCGAGGACCCACTGGCTGGGGGCCGCGGGGCCGAGCACCGTGCCGACGGCGCCGCAGTTGTTGCGGCAGGTGGCGCGGTCGGTGGCCGAGGCCTCGCGGTCGCAGGTGGCCTGGCACGCGGCGATCTGCTGCTGCTGCTGTTGCTGCTGCGCGTAGGGGTTGTACGGGGCCGCGGTGGTCGGCGCAGCGGTGGCGGGGCTGGCGGGCACGTAGCCGCCGCCGGGGGCGAAGCTGTAGGTCGTGGTGCCGCCGAGTGTCGTGCTCGTGACCGGTGCGGCGCTCGGCTGGGGGGCGCTGACGCGGGCCAGCTGCCCGCACTGGAGGCGGCAGGTGGCGCGGTCGCCCGGGTTGGGCTCGGTGTCGCACTGCGACTCGCACAGGAACTTCTGGTGCGCGAGGTCGGGGGCCGGCTGGGCAGCGGGCTGAGCCGGACGCGGCTGCGCGGGCGTGGACGACGGCGGATTCGTGGGCGGCGCAGATTTGGCCGCGGGCGGCGACGAGGTGGTGGCCGGGGGCGTGGCGGGCGGTTGGGCCAGGCGGGCGCACTGGAGGCGGCAGGTGGCCTGGTCGTCGGCAGACAGGCCGGGCGCGTCGCAGCCGGCGAGGCAGGACCCGGCCGGCGCGGCGGCGCGGGCCGGGCCGAGGCCGAGCAGGGCGGCGGCCGCGAAGGTCAGGCTGAACAGAGCGATTGGACGCATGTGCAGGTCCCCCGGTACGCGAGCCGACGATAGCATTGGCGCGACCGCCGGCAAGAATCGTGCGGGGTGAGGACGTGGGCCTGCGGGCAAACATTCGCGGCCTGGCGCCGGCCTGCCGCCGAAGTCGCCCCATTCGCGGCGAGAACGCGAGTTCGGGGCCGTGGCGAAGGAGATGCGTTTCGCGTCACAGCCGCGATTGCTCGCCGCACTCGCAGGGCGAACGCGAGTTCGGGCCGTGGTCTTGCAGCCGCGACAGAAGCGTCCATGCAGCATTCGCCGGAGACGATGCGCCCGGGATCGCAGCTGCGATTGCTCGCCCCATTCGCCGGCGAACGCCGGCTCCGGGCCGCGTCTTGCGACGGCGACAGGGGCGTCGAAACGAACGCGAGTTCGTCAGCAGGGGCCGTTGAAGCAGCAGTCGCCGAAGAAGATGCACTCGGCGTCGCAGGCGCAATTGGTGCTGAAGCCGCCGCACTCGCAGCTCGAGCACGAGTTCGGGTCCTCGGGGCAATCCTGCGGGCAGCTGCAGTCGTCCTCGCCGCCGTTGCACACGCCGTCGCCGCAGGCCACGTTGACGCAGCCGCCGGTGTTGTGGGTGCAGTTGGCGTTGCACGACAGCGTCCCGCCGCCGCTGAAGCCGAGGCCGTTGCAGGTCTGGCCGCCGAGGTCGCCGCCCTCGCACGCCTCGGGCCCGTTGCGCACGCCGTCGCCGCAGTAGATGCAGCCGGCCTTGTTGAACAGGCAGCTCTGCGGGCTGCCGCAGGCCAGCGTGCCCCCGTGGTAGTTGCCGTTGGCCGGCGCGAGCAGGTTGGCGCACGCCATGTCGCCGAGCTGCGGCGCGGTGCAATTGGCGCCCTGCTGGCCGCAATCGCACTCCTCGCCGCCGTTCAGCGTGCCGTCGCCGCACGACTCGCTGACGCACTGCGACTTGTCGAACACGCAGTTGGCGGCGCAGGTCAGGGTGCCGCCGGTGAAGCCGAGCGTCATGCAGCTCTGACCCTTGAGGTCGACGGCCTCGCACTCCTCCGGCGCCTCGACGAGCCCGTCGCCGCACTCGGGGCCCATGACGGTGGTGGTGCCCGGATCGGTCGTGGCGGTGACGTTGGTCGGATCGACGCCGGTGGTGACGTCGGGCGCGCCCGTGCTCGACTCGCCCGAGCCGAAGTCGGGTCGGATCATGTCGGTGGTGGCGCCGCTGTCGCCGTCGCCGGTGGTCGGCTCGGAGGCGCCCGACACCTGCGACGCGCTCGCAGGCATCGTTTGCGAGGCTGTCCACGCGCCGCCGCTGAAGCCTGAACTTTCGGGCAGGTTTTCACCGCCCGCGCACGCGGCGAGGGCGACGATCGCAAGGCAGAAAGTGCGCAGAACCATCGCCGCATCATAGGCGGGCGCGGCGCCGCGCTGCAATCGGCCGGCCGGTCACGCGCGCGCGTCGGCGCTCGCGTGGTCCGCGACGGCGGAGGGACGCGCCTCGGCCGCGTCGCCGAGGATCATCGCCAGCATGCCGTCGAGGATCTGCGTCCACCCGGCCCGCCGCGTGTCGACCCGCTCCGGCGGCCCCAGCCGGCCGAAGCGCCGCAGCTCGGCCTCGACGGGCGACGGCTCGTCGACGAAGGCGGCCGCCCGCAGCTCGGCGGCGACGGCCCGCACGGCCTCGGCGACCTCGGAGCCGCCGACGTCGATCGCCCACGCGACCGTCGCCCAGGCGAGCTCGGCGTGACGCGTCTCATCTTCGGCGATCGCGCTCAGGGCGGCGTCGGCGGCCGCAGCCGTGCAGCCGCGTCGGCCGCGCAGCGCGGTGAGGGCGGCGATGGTCTCGCCGACGCAACCCTCGCGGAAGGTGTCGCGCGCGAGCGCGACCAGGCCGCCCGCGCGCGGCTGCACCGGCGGCAGCGGGCCCGGCTCGCACGCCCCCCCGCCGTAGGCCGCCGCCAGGTCGAAGCACATCCTGGCGTGCCGGACCTCGTCGGCGCCCGCCTCGGCGCAGCCGGCCAGCAGCTCGGCCGGGGCGCCGACGGCCATCAGCTCGAGCGCGGCCCGGGCGAACGCGGCCACCGAGGCGTGCTCCATCAACGCGTCGCCCAGCCAGGCCTCGGCGAGCAGCCGGCGCTCGTCCGCGTCTGGCTCTCCGAGCATGTTCTCGGGGACATGCTCCGAGAGCCATGTCTTTCCGGACCGCACGGGCGCGACCACGGCGTCGTCGTCGCCGGCCAGCAGCGGGCGGCCGCTGCAGTAGTCGAACCAGTGGTAGCAGCAGATCTCGCCGTCGCCGCTGGCCTTGCGCTTGTCGTCGGTGGCGATCTTGCGCAGGCGGCCCATCATCATCGGGTTCATCGACAGGCCCTTGTAGGCCTTGTCGTTGGGGTTCACGCCGGGGTCGGGCCGGCCGATGAGGCGCGTCGGACAGCCGATCTCGTCGGTCGCCTGCGGGGCGCGGAACTTGTTGGCGGCCTGCGGCGAGCCGCACCAGTCGCCGTTGGGGCAGCCCTCCTCCTCGAGGCCGTCGGGGTCGAACGGGTCCATGCCCGTGCGCGCGGGGTACTGCGGACCGGCCGGGACCGGCGGCGGGTCGGCGACGACGGGCGCGGGCGTCTCGGCCCCGGCGGGCGCGGGCGCTCCCGCCTTGGCCGGCGCGGCCTTGGCGGCCTCGGCCGGGGCAGGCGTCGCGGTCGGGCCGCAGGCGGCGAGCAGGAGCCCCGAGGTGAGGGCGGTGTGCAGGCGTCGGCGGAGCAGCCGGAGGTCGCGCATGCGGCCGACGTTACACGAGGTCCCCGCGCGGCGGCCACGGGAATCCCCCCTTCCGGCGCCCTTCCGCGGCTTGAGATCTCGCGCCGCCTGGGCCATAGATGCGGCGGTGCGCGCGGACTACGTGATCGCCGGCGCCGGCTGTGCAGGCCTCAGCCTCGCGGTGCAGCTCGCCCTCCAGGCCCGTCGCCGCGGCCGGAGCTGCCCCCGGGTGGTGCTGGTCGAGCCGCGCGCGCGGCACGCCCGCGACCGCACGTGGTGCTACTGGCGCTTCGTCGACCACCCGTTCGCCGCGGCCGTCAGCCGCCGCTGGACCCGCTGGCGCGTCGCGGACGCCGACCGCTCGCTGGTCCGCGGCAGCGCGCGCCACCCGTACGAGCACATCCCCGCGGATAACTTTTACGACATGTCCTTGCGGACACTCGCGGAGTTCCCGGAGATCGAGCTGCGCCGCGGCTGCCGGGTCGAGGCGATCCGCGAGCGCCCGGGCGAGGTTGAGGTGGTGACCGACGCCGGCAGCGTGCGCGCGGCGCTGGTGTTCGACAGCCGGCCGGCGCCGGCGCCGGCGCCGACGCCCGACGAGGTCGACCTGCTGCAGCACTTCGTCGGCTGGGAGGTCGAGGCCGCGTCGCCGGTGTTCGACCCCGAGACGCCGACGCTGATGGACTTCGCCGTCGACCAGGCGCGCGGGATCCACTTCATGTACGTCCTGCCGTTCACGCCGACCCGCGCGCTCGTCGAGACGACCTACATCTCGCCGGCGACCCTGCCCGACGCGGTCTACGAGGCCGACCTGCGCGGTTATCTGCGCACGGCGTACGGTCTGGTCGAGCCGGCGGTCCGCTGGCGCGAGCGCGGCTCGATCGCCATGACGAGCCGGCCGGCGCCGCTGCGCGCGGGGCCGCGGGTGATCCACCTCGGGCTGCGCGGCGGGCTGGCCAAGGGCTCGACCGGCTACGCGTTCCAGGCGATCCAAAAGTGCTCCGCCGGGCTCGCGCACGAGCTGCTCGAAAGGCCAGGTGTGCCGCCGCCGGTGCCCGCGCCGCGGCCGGCCGCGGCGGTGGCGATGGACCGGGTGCTGCTGTCCCACCTGCAGCGGAACCCCGGCCGCGGGCCGCCGCTGTTCGTCGACCTGTTCGAGCGCCTGCCGCCCGATCTGCTGTGCCGCTTCCTCAGCGACCACGCGGGGCCGCTCGACTATCCGCGGGTGATGCTGGCGACGCCGATGGCGGAGATGACGGCGGCGGTGCTACGCTCGCGGGCGCTGTGGCTGCGCGCGGCCAGCTGACCCGGGACCTGCGATGACGCGCCTCTTCACCTTCGGCAACCCCCCCGCGGCCCCGGGCGAGGCGCACAGCGAGGCGCCGGACTGGGTGCAGGCCAACCCGGGGCGCATCGATCGGGCGTTGCGGCGGGCGCTGGCGCTGCCGGGGGGCGGGTGGTTCGCCGTCGACGCGCGCGAGCGGATCGGCCGCACGCCCCGCGCCTACGCGGTCGACGGCCACGAGCTGGTGCTGTGGCGCGCCGGCGACGGCAGCGTGCGCGCGGCCCCGGAGGCGTGCCCGCACATGGGCGCGTCGCTGGCCTGCGCCCGCGTCCGCGGCGACAACCTGGTCTGCCCGTGGCACGGGCTCGAGCTCGGCGACGAGCCGCACGGCCGTTGGCGCCCGCTGCCCGCCCACGACGACGGCGTGCTGGTGTGGGTGCAGATGTCCGAAGAGACAGGCTGCAGCGAGGCCGCCAGCCCGGCGCCGATCCTGGCCCCGCGGCCCGACCGGTTCCTCGCCGGGGTGGTGCGGATGGAGGCCGAATGTGACCCTTCGGACATCCTCGCCAACCGCCTCGACCCGTGGCACGGCGCCCACTACCACCCGCACTCGTTCGCCCGCCTCAAGGTCCTGGCCGACGAGCCCGACCACCTGCTGGTCCGCGTCGCCTACCGCGTGCTCGGGCCGGTGGTGGTCGAGGTCGACGCGACGTTCCACTGCCCCGACCCGCGCACGATCGTGATGACGATCGTCGGCGGCGAGGGCGTCGGCTCGGTCGTCGAGACCCACGCGACGCCGCTCGGCCCTGGCCGCTGCGCGGTGCTCGAGGCGACGCTGGCGACGTCCGAGCGGCCGGGCTTCAAGCTGGCCCTCGGGGCAGGTCGGCTGCTGCGCCCGCTGATCGAGCGCCGCGCGGCCCGGCTGTGGGTCGAAGACGTCGCCTACGCCGAGCGCCGCTTCCGCCAGCGCGCCCCCGCGCCGGTGCGCCTGCGGACGATCCGCGGCGAGGCGGAGTAGCGAGGCGCGGCGATGCGACGCGCGCTCGCCGGGTGGTGCGCGCTGGCGCTGACCTGCGGGGTCGCGGCGCTCGCCGATCGGCGCGCGGCGGGCGCGAGGAGCGGAGATGCTGTCCCTGCGGACATGTCCCGTGCGGTCAGGGCACCGGAGCGAGATGTTCATGAGGACATGTCCGAACGGTCTCATGACGGCGCTGCGGCGGCGGCGGGACCTGCTGCGAAGGACATGTCCGGGAGCGCGAGCGAGGGGGCGGCGCCGGGCGGATCCGCGGCGGGGGCGAGCGTCGGTCGGGGCGATCGCCGGGCCGCGTGCCTGCGCCGCAACGCGGGGGCGCCGGCGCGCTACGCTCGCGTCGTCGACGTGTTCTGCGCCGAGCACCACAATTTGGCGGGGGTCGGCGCGAGCCTTGCGATCGTCGCCGGCGACGACCCGCCGTTCGTGGCGACCGCCGGCGAGGCCTGTCTCGGCGGACTGGAGGTCACCGCGGCCACGCGCTTCCGCGTCGGATCGATCACAAAACTGTTGACGGCGGCGCTGGTGCTGCGCCAGGTCGACGCCGGCCGCCTCGGGCTCGACGACGAGGTCGCGCGTGTCTTGCCCGAGCTGGCCGCGGGCGTCGACGAGCGGGCGGGGGCGATCACCTGGCGACAGCTGCTGGCGCACACGGCCGGGGTGCCCGATCCGCCGCCGCTGCTGCTCGGGGCGGACTGGCTGCTCGCGCTCGGCGAGCGGCCGCTGTGGCGCGCGCCCGGGGAGCTGTGGAGCTACTCGAGCGACGGCTACGCGCTCGTCGGCGCCGCGCTCGCGGAGCTGCGCGGGGCCGAGTACGCGCAATTGCTCGCCGGGGAATTGCTCGCGCCGCTCGGTCTCGGCCCCGAGGCGGTCGAGCCGGAGATGGCCCTGAAGACAGGCGCGGCCTGCGGCCACCTCGGCCGCGGTGCGGCCGCGCGGGCCTTCAGCGTCGTCGATGACCTGGCCCTCGGGACAGGCAATGCCCGCTGGACCCTGCCGGCCGGCGGCGCGATCGTCTCGGCCGCCGAGCTGGCCGGGCTCGCGCGCGACCTCGTCGATCCGGGGCGCTCGCCGCTGTCGCCCGCGGCCCGGCGCGAGCTGCTCGCCGCCGAGGTGCCGACCTTCGAGCGGCCGGGGGAGCGCTACGGGCTCGGCGTGCGCGCGCGCGCGGTGAGCGGCGGGCCGGCGATCTACGGCCACAGCGGCGCGACCGGCGATTTCTCGGCCGACCTGGCCTTTGTGCCAGATGAAAAGTTCGCCGTCGTCGTGTTGACGAACAACGCCGACCCGCTGCGCTCGACCCTCGCCGCGGTGCTGCACGAGCTGCTGGGCGTCGCGCCCGAGCGGGCCGAGGCCATGGGTCCGGCGGACCGCTATACCGGCAGCTACCGCGCCGCGCGGTGGGGCGAGGACGTGGCGATCTCGGCGCGGGGGGCGGGCCTGCGGTTGTCGGCGCCGCTGCTGCAGCTGCACGACCACCCGCTCGAGCACGCCGGCGATCACCGCTTTCGCGCGGCCGGGCGGCCAGATCTGGGCAGCTTCACCTTCGTGTTCGCGTCCGGCGATGCGCGCGCCAGCGACCTGCGCGGGCACGTCTTTGTCGGCGCGCGGGTCGAGTAAGATCGGTCGCCACCTCCGGGCGTGCAAGCGGCACTGATGCGATCGATCGCCCTCGCGTTCCTCCTCGGTTCACTCGGCACCTGCGGCCCGCGGCCCGGCGAGGCGCCGGCGGCGGAGGAGGGCGGGGCGATCGCGGTCGCGCCGGAGTCGGCCGTCGCCACCGACGCGATCGCGGCGACGCGCGCGGGCTGTGCCTCGGCGGCGTGCTGGCGCGAGCAGGCCGGGCAGGCCGCGCGGCTCGGCGCCGTCGACGTCGCCGCCGCGCACCTCGGCCGGGCCTACGCGCGCGATCGGGGCGAGGCGGACCTGTTCGCGTGGGTCGACGCGCTGGTCGACGGCGGGGGCTCGCGGGCTGCTCGCGCTGCCCTCGACGAGGGCAGGGCCGCGGCGGCGCAGCGTGGTGACGGGGGTTTGGTCGCCCGCATCGACGCGCGGATCGCCGCGCTGCCGCCGATAGCAGCGCACACGAACGAGCTGCCCGGGCCGCTGCGGCGCGCCTATGACAGCGAGCGCGCCGGTCGGCTCGAGGACGCCGCCCACGAGTTCGCGCAGGCGCTGCAGGCCGGCGGTGAGCCGCGGCACCTCGCCCACGCCGCCGACCTGCAGCAGCGGCGCGGCGACCCGGCCGGCGCGCGTCGGTGGTGGTCGCGGGCGCGGGCGCGGCTCCGCGACCTCGGCGCGAGCATCGACGTCGTCGCCGTCGAGACGTGGTTCACCAGTCAGGTGCTGTGGCAGCCGAACGGGCTCGCGCTGGTGCGCCGCTTCACCCCGGCGTTCGACTACGAGGCCCAGCCCGCCGGTGTGCTCGATCTGGTGGCCGCGGCTGTCGGGGCCCCGCTCGCGCGCCGGCTCCACTTCGCGGGCCCGCCCGAGGTCGTCGGCCTGTCCGGCGACGGCCTCACGCTGGTGCGCGACGAGGGCAACGCCCTTGTCTTTCAGGACATGTCCTCGGAGACAGTGCTGGTGCGGACCCCGCCGCAGGCCGAGCGCGTGCACGGGCTCGCGGTGGTCGGCTCGGGCGCCGCCCTGCGGGTGCTGGCCGCCCACGGCGGCGAGACGGTGCTGTGGAGCGCGACCGGCGAGGCGCTGCGGCGGTTCAGCTTGGCCGGCACGACGCCGACGATCACCCGCGTCTACACCGGCGAGGGCACCCACCACGAGAACATCCTGCGCGACTCGCCGACCTGGCCGGTCTCGCTGGCGCTCACGCCCGGGGCCGGGCGGATCGCCATCGGCGGCTCCGACGGCAAGGTGCGCCTGTTCGACGGCAAGAGCGACAGGCCGCGCGAGCTCGCGTTCGCCTGGAATTACGTCGAGCGCCGCCACCGCGGTGGCAACCCCGATCTCAACGGCCCGCTCACGCTGCGCTTCAGCCCCGACGGCGCGCGGCTCGTCGCCGTCCACGCCCACGGCGACCTGCTGATCTGGGACGCGCGCACCGGCGCGATGCTCAAGCACATCCCGCCGACCTGCGGCGCCGAGGAGGGGCGCCGCTGGGCCAACCGCTACGCCGGGCCCGACGAGCCGGAGCGCGCGGCCACGGCCGAGGAGCGCGAGGCGTGCGGGCGAGCCGTCACCGCGGCGCTCTCGCCCGACGCGACGCTGGCGGCCACCGGCGGCGGGCTGACGGGGATCCGCCTGCGCGAGGCGACGACCGGCAAGCCGCTCGCGCTGCACCTCGGCATCGATCTGCCCGACGGGTCCTTCGCCGCGGCGAGCGGCGGCGCGGTGGCGATGGCCGACATCTACGGCGCGGTCAGCCTGCTGTCGCCCGGCGGCGCCCCTCGAGCATTGACGTCGAAGAGCCGCTCGGGCCCGGTGCGCCCGTGGATCTCCCGCGACGGCCGGGTGTTCGCGCAGTTCTCCGTCAACGAGCCGGTGGCCGCCTGGGACCTCGTCGCCCGCCGTCCGCTCGCGCTGACGCGCGGCGACAAGGAGCAGGTGCTCGCGCTGTCGCCGACGGCCGCGCGGGTCGCCGTGCACACCGGCGACGCCGTCGAGCTGCGCGACGTCGCCGCGGGCACCACGCTCGCGCGCGTGCCGACCCGCGCCTCGCCGTTCGGCAGCCAGGCGCAGTTCTCCGGTACTTCGGGACATGTCCTCCTCGCCATGGAGGCCGAGCGCGGCCGCAGCTTCGAGCTCGTCGAGCTGCCGGCGGGCACCCATCGTCCGCTCGCCATCGAGGGCCACGTCTCCGTGCAGCTGGCCGGCGACGGGCGCCACGTCGCCGCGTGGAGGCAGGACCTCCCGTTGAAGCTCCTGCGCGTCGCCGACGGCGCGTGGGTGGCCAGCCTCGACGACCGGGTCGAGAGCGTCGCGTTCGCGCCCGACGGCGCGTTCGTGGCCTGGGTGCAGCAGCTCGATCGCTCGCGGCCGGGCGCGAAGCTGCGGGCCCGGCGGCTCGACGGGGCGGAGCCCGCCGACATCCAGGAGATCGATCTCGACGGCTGGACCTCCTGGCTCACCGTCGCCGGCGACGAGGTGCTGGTGCTGCGGCAGGACACGACGCTGACGCGCTGGCGACCGGGCACCGGCGCGCGCGTCGACGTGAAGCACGACGCGCTGGCCGGGCAGCTCGAGGTCGCCGTCGCCGAGGACGGCAAGCACCTGTTCCTGACCCGGTACGGGAGCGTGCACGTGCACGCCGACGACGCCGCGCTGACGCCCCGCCTCACCGTCGCCGCGCTGCTGTCGGGCGGCTGGCTGGCGCTCGCCCGCACCGGCGCGATGGACGGCAGCGCCGACGCGCCCGAGCACCTGATCGCGCGGGTCCGCGGCGCCGGCGACGAGTTCGTGGCCGCCGGCCGGCTGGCGTGGGACGGCGTCCAGGTCGCCGGCCTGGTCGAGCGCGCCCTCGCCGGCGAGGACGTGGCCCCGCCGCTGCGGCTCGGGCGCTGAATGTCCCGAAGAGCATGCTCATACGGACATGTGTGTAAGAGCATGCTCGTCCGGACATGCCCGAACGCACAGCGCCGCCCGGTCAGCGCGCCAGCGAGCCGCCGGTGCCGTGCCAGTAGCTCGTGCTCCAGTTGAAGACTGTAAACGCGTACACGTTCACGGCGATCGGCTGGTCGGACTCGATCGCCACCAGGCCGGGGTCGCCCTCGAGGCGGACGTGGGCGACCTGGTACGGCGAGTCGCCGACGTCCTCGAAGTCGGTCACCGCCACGCCGTCGAGCGTCACCGTCGCCCCGGTCGGCGCCAGGATGTCGATGTCGGGCGGCAGCCACCCGGGCAGCGCGTGCACGTGGTGGCGGGTGTGCCAGCGCGCCACCGGCAGCGTGGCGAGCATGGACGGGTCGGTCTCGCTGTCGTCGAATTGGGCACCGACCATGTACTGCGCCACCAGCACCGGCTTGTCGCTGACGAGCACGAAGTTCAACGGCGACGGCGCGAGCTCGACGAACTCGCCGGGGCCGGCGATCGTCGTCGGCGCGCCGGGCAGCGGCGGGTCGTAGGTCAGCGCCGTGTCGGCCTCGGTGGCGATCACGCGGACGATCTGGGCGCGGCGCGACGTGGCCGGTTCGGCCATGGTCGGGGCCGCGACCACGTACTCGGTGCCGAGCTGCGAGATCGGCAGCATCGCCTCCTCGAGGTGGTCGCAGTACCCCACGCTCGCCGGCACGAAGCTGCACTGGTGGCCGCCGAGGACCTGGATCGGCTTGTCGCTGACCAGCCGGGTCCCGGTGATGTCGCCGGGGTCGCCGCTGAGGATCTCGAGCACGTCGCCGCTGCCGAGCGGGGCCTTGCCGCTGCCGTCGACGCCGACGCCCGGGCCGGCCTTGGACTTGGTGCCCGGCAGCGCCGTCGCCTCGAGCGTGGTCTCGTCGGCGCCCGCGACCGCCGCCCAGAAGCCGCGGTTGAACGTGGTCTCGATCGAGGTGGACGGGTACGACGCCACGAAGTAGTCGCTGCCCCAGGTGTGCCGCGGCCACAGCAGCGAGCTGTCGGTCGAGGCCGAGACGTTGAAGGTGTTGTACTGGACCACCCGCACCGGCCGGTCGCTCTCGATGTGATACGCGCCGTCGTAGATCAGCTTGCCGACGACCGCGTCCGACAGGCCCGCGACGAACGGCAGCTCGATCGCCCGGGCGGTGCCGGCCGGCACCGTCTCGACCAACTGCGCGAAGTCCTCGTTCCGCGCGACGGTGACCGTGGCGTCGCTGTCGCCCGGGTTCTCGACCACGACCGCGAAGCGCCCGGCGGGGTCGTACACGTTCACCGTGGTCACCGCGTAGAACTCGCAGCCGGAGGCCGTCATCGGCAGCGAGTCCGGCGCGCACACGCCCGTGCAGGCCATCGCGGCGTCGTCGCAGGCCAGGCCCTGGGCGGCGCTGCACGTCTGCACGACCTCCCACTCGCTGGCGTCGCTGCACTGCTGCAGCGCCTCGCCGTCGCAGCGGACCGCGCCGGGGCTGCAGCCGACGCAGCCGACCCCGTCGACGCAGACGCCCGCGTCGGGGCAGGTCGTCGGCGCCGCGAGCAGGCCGTCGTCGCCGCACACCGCGACCTCGGCCTCGCCGACGCACTCGATCTCGCCGGGGCCGCACTCGGCCGGCGGGGTCGTGGTCGTCGGCGCGGTGTCGGTCGAAGACGTCGACTCACCGGTCGAGCTCGTCCCCTCGCTCGCGCCGGTGTTTGCCGTCGAATCGCCGCATCCGGCGATGATCGTGATCGCTGCGACAAGCCTCGGGAAGGAAGTCATGCCCGCACGATACCGCCATACCGGGGCCATCGTGGAGGCTGGTCCGCCTCGGACGCTGAGATCCGTGAGTTTAGTTCCGTCTCTCAGCGGCCGCGAGCTCATACGCCGCTAGATCTGTTCAACCTGTCCCGAAGGACATGTCCCATACGAATAGCGCCGATCGGAGCCGCTGCGATTAGGATAGGGCGGCTGTTTCGACGAGGGCCGGGATAAGCACCCGAGATACCACCGGGTGGCGCACGACCGCGCCCGGCTCGGTCGTCGCACAGGGGTAGTGTCACGAGGGTACGGAACGGATCACAGGGCTCTGCGCTTTTCCTTGCGGGGTCGGCGGAACCCGCCCAAAGACCCGGGTTATGGACGATCCCGCCGAAATTTCAGCAGCCGACCTACCGCGCCGGGTCGTCGCGCGCGAGCCCTCGTCGCCGGCGCCCCGGAGGGCCGGGGCGCTGGCGGGCAAGGTAGCGCTGATCACGAGCGGGGACACGGACATCGGCCGCGCGACCGCGATCCGCTTCGCCCGCGAGGGCGCCGATGTCGCGTTCACCCACCTGGCCGGGCATGGCGACGCCCACGCGCTGGTGCGCGCCGTCGAGCGCGAGGGCCGCGGCTGCCTGGCGGTGTGCGGCGACGTCGACGATCCGGGCTTCTGCGAGGCTCTGGTCGCCGCGGTGATCGAGCGGTTCGGCGGCGTCGACGTGCTGGTCAACAACCTGGTCGCGCGCCGGACCCCGCCGAGCTTCTTCTCGCTGTTCTTCCTGACGCGCCGGCTCTTGCCGCACCTGCGCGATCGGCCAGGTGCGAACATCATCAACACCGCCTCGCCGCGGGCCCCCGACGACCCGGTGCGCGACGCCGAGGCGATCCGGGCCGCGATCGGCACCTGCACGCGCTCACTGGCCCAAAACCTCGTGCGCGTGAAGATCCGCGTCAACGCCGTCGCGCCCGGCGACGACCACGACCTCACGGCCGGCGACCTCGTGTTCCTCGCCAGCGACGCGGCCGCGGGCTATAACGGCGAGCTGCTCGACCGCCGGGCGCAGTGACCGCGGCGTCGGCCTCGCCGCGACCGGCCGACTCAGCCGCGAGGCGTCGCTCCGGCGTCCGCGCCGGACCTCGCGGTCGGCGCCGCGCCTGAGCTTGCCTGGGCGACCGACCCGGTCACACCTCTCGCATGACCCTCGATCTGCTGCGAGAGCACGGCACCCCGCTCGAGCGTCAGGTGTTCACATGGAAGGACCTGGTGCGCGAGCCGATCAGCAAGCTCGACGACGAGGCCTTCACGCGCGTGCGCCTGATCGTCGCCGGCGCCGTCGAGCAGGCGGCGGTCCGCTTCCAGCACGCCGCCGTCAGCTTCGGCGCCGAGCACCGGATCCTCCTCGCCGACCTCCGCCGCGTCGAACACCACCAGGCCACGCTCCTGCGCTGGCTTCAGCCCGCCGACCAGTCGCCGCTCGAGAGCTCGATCGCCGTGGCCCAGGCCGCGGTCGAGGTCGGGGCCCAGGTCGCCCGCTGCGAGCCCGACCCGTACGTCGCCCAGGCGCTGCGCCTCGGCCTGCTCGAGGACTTCGACCACCTCTACCGCCTCGCCGCGCTGATGGACCGCCTCGAGGGTCGCGACGCCAACGCGATCCTCCAGTCCTACACCGACATCCGCCCGGGGCGCCCGACGGCGGCCCAGCACCGCGCGCCCGAGGACGACCTGCGGCGCTGGTACGACCGCAGCGCCACCGCCCCGGCCACCAAGCTGCACGCGCGGATCGCCGGCGCGCTCGCCTACCAGGCCCGCGACCACTACCTCGACGTCGGCCCGACCTTCGCCGACCCGGTCGCGCGCCAGCTCTACGCCGAGCTCGCCTCGGTCAAGGAGCAGCACGTCACCCAGTGCGAGTCGCTCGTCGATCCCAACGAGACCTGGCTCGAGAAGTGGTTGCTGCACGAGGCCGCCGAGGTCCACGTCTACTGGGGCTGCCTGTGCTCCGAGTCCAACCCGCGCGTGCGGGCGGTGTGGGACCGCTTCCTCGCCTACGAGCTCGAGCACCTGCGGATCGTGCGTGAGCTGTTCGAGAAGACAGAGATGCGCGACGCCTCCGAGGTCGTGCCCGCGGTGCTGAGCGAGCCGCTCGCGTTCGCCGGCGAGCGCGCGTTCATCCGCGAGGTGCTGGCCAGCGAGGTCGAGCTCGGGGCCGCCGGCACCGAGTTCGTCCCGCGCGACGCCGAGTCGCGCGCCACCCAGAGCTACCGCGCCCAGCTGGCGCGCGACGGCTCGCCGTCCGAGACCGTCGCCGCCGACTATCGCTGGTCGCCCGGCACCGAGCTCGCCGATCCGCGGATCCGCGACGCCTCGATCCTGCCCCCTCCGCTGAAAGCGACCGGAACATGAACCGCGCGCCACGACCCACCGACCTCGCCCTCAACCGCACCGGCATCTACCTCTCGCCGACCGACGGCCCCGCGATGGTCGAGGGGGCCCGCGAGGCCCCGAGCTCGCCCGGCTGCACCCGCGCGCTCGCCGAGGTGCGGCGGCAGTACGCCGGCGAGGTCGGCGTGATCGGCCACATGCCCGCGCCGGCCAGCCTGCAGGTCGTCGAGAACGCCGGCGCCGCGGTGCTGCGGCGCCACCGGGTCCACCTCCTGCTCGACAAGCTCGGCGAGCGCCTCGCGTTCGAGCGCACCGGCGTGCGCCTGTTCGACGCGCTCATCGCCAAGCTCGAGGCCCAGGGCAGCTGGGACCGCGGGCCCTCGCTCGCCACCCTGGCCCAGTTCCGCGCCGAGGAGGCGCATCACTTCGCGCTCCTGCAGGACGTCCTGATCAACCTCGGCGCCGACCCCACCGCCGTCACCCCCTCGGCCGACCTCGCCGGCGTCGAGCTGGCCGGCATCGTCCAGGTCGTGTCCGACCCGCGCACGACCTTGCCGCAGGCGCTCCACGCCCACCTCGTCGCCGAGCTGGTCGACAGCGCCTCGTGGGAGCTGCTCGTCGACCTCGCCGACGACTTCGGCGAGTCGTCCCTGGCCCACAAGCTGCGCGAGCCGCTGGCCCACGAGCTGCGCCACCGCGACACGATCACCACCTGGCTGAAGAGACATGCGGCTCTGGTGGCCGGCGGCGCGCTCAAGTACGGCGCCTGAGCCGACGCCGTGACGACCTGTCTCAAGAGACATGCACCCCGCGTGGGCGGAGCGCTTCGTGAACCCGGCTTCATCCCCGACGCCGCCGCGGCCCGTCTCCGCTCGCCCATCGCTCGCGCCTCGCATCCGGCGCGGATGACCCGCCGTCGCCCCGGCCCCGCGCGCGGACGCCCGGCTCGACCGCCCCGCCGGCGCGCTTGACCGCGGCGCGCGCCTCGTGCCAGCCTGCCGGGCGCGTCCGTGTCCGGCGACCTGGCACTTCGAACCTGTCCCGAAGGACCTGTCGCAGTCCTCGGCTGCGGCTTCGGCGACGAGGGCAAGGGCGCCGCCGTCGACGCCCTCGCGCGCCGGCGCGGCCGCGGCGGCCGGCCGCTGGTGGTGCGCTTCAACGGCGGCCCGCAGGCGGCCCACCACGTCGTCACTGCCGACGGGCGGGTGCACTGCTTCGCCCAGTTCGGCGCCGGCGCGCTCGCGGGCGGGCGCACCTGCCTGTCGCGCTTCATGCTCGTCGAGCCGCTCGCGCTGGCCCGCGAGGCCGCCGTCCTGCGCGCGGCCGGCCTCGCCGACCCCTGGGCCGACCTCGTCGTCGACCGCCGCTGCGCCGTCGTCACCCCGTTCCACCGCCTGCTCGGGCGCATCGAGGAGCTGTCCCGGGGGACAGCTCGTCACGGCAGCTGCGGCCTCGGCGTCGGCCCGGCCTGGCGCGACGCTCACAACCCGCACGCCCCCTGCCTCCGCGTCGGCGCGCTGACCGGCGACCGCCCCGGCCTGGTCCGCCTGCTGCGGCAGCTCCAGCTGCTCAAGCTCGACCGCGCCGAGCAGCTCGCCGAGGCCGCGCCCGCGCCCGCGATCGCCCCGCTGCTCGCCGAGCTCGCGCACCCCGAGCTCGCCGAAGACGTCGCCGACGCCTACCTCGCGATCGCCGCGCGCCTCGGCGTCGACGAGGGCGAGCAGCTGCGCGCCGCGCTGGCCGACTCGCCCGACGCCGTGATCTTCGAGGGCGCCCACGGCGCGCTGCTCGACGCCGACCGCGGCTTCTTCCCCTTCGTCACCCCGTCGCCGGTCTCGTTCGCCCAGGCCGAGGCGCTGTGCGCCGAGGTCCCCACCGCCGCGCCGCTGCGCCGTCTCGGCGTCCTGCGGGCCTATGCCACCCGCCACGGCCCCGGCCCCTTCGTCGCCGAGGACCCCGACCTCGACCTCCCCGAGCCGCACAACCGCCCCGGTCCCTGGCAGGGCCCGATGCGCGTCGGCTGGTTCGACCTCGTCGCCGCGCGCCTCGGGCTCACGATCGCCGGTCGCGTCGACGGCCTCGTCGTCACGCACCTCGACCGCCTCGCCGGCCGCGAGCAGATCTCCGTCTGTGAGGGGTGGCTGGCCCCCGACGGCGCCCTCATGCGCGATGCCGCGCCCGTCACGGGCAGTCTGGCCGACCGCACCGAGGCCACTCGCCGGCTCGCCGAGGCCCGTCCCGCCTGGCGCCGGCTGGCCGGCTGGAACGGCCCGCAGACCCGCGAGAGCGAGGAATTCCTCGAATTCATCGCCGGCGAACTCGGTGTCCCGATCGCCGCGAGGGCCTGGGGACCGCGCGCGAGCGACCAGCGAGGCTGGTCTGCGTCCGAAGAATGAGTTCCGACCGGGAAGTGAATGCGATCATGAACAGTTTTTCATCTTCAGGAGTCGGTGATCGCATGAGTGGTTCTCGGTTTCGGTTCCTCTCGCTCGCCGCAATTGCCGTTGCGGCGCTCCTCGGCAGCTCCGGCTGCACCTATTACAGCGTCTATCCGGCAGCGCGGGAGACCCGGGTCACCGGCATAGGCGGGTACCACAGCACCACTGGCACATGCGAGTCGGTATGCGGCACCCGCACGACGGCGGTCGTCGGCTACGAGTTGTACGACAACCAGCAGCTCGAGCTGGTCGAGTACACGCACCTGTCGTCGATGCCGATCGACTCCTATCCGCGCGTCACCTGGGCCGGGCGGCCCTACTACAACATCGAGGGGCACCTCGTCTTCTTCAGCCCCGAGATGCACACCTGGGTCTACTACTGGACCCCGCCCACCGCCCTGATCTACGTGTGGAACGGCGCCTATCCGGCGCGCCAGTACAGCTGGGCCGACGGCTGCTACGGCGCCGGCTGGTACTGGGGCGGCGCCCGCACCGACGGCTTCCACAGCTACGCCGACACCAGCTACCGCCCCGTCGTTCCGACCGGCCACGGTCGACCCGGCATGCGCCCGTACCCGCAGCCCGGCGGTCGACCGGTCCCGATCCCGCCGGGCAGCCGCCCGTACCCCGGCTACGAGCCCGAGCGTCCGGGCACGCGGCCGACGCCCGGCCCCGGCGGCCAGCCGCTGCCCGAGCCTGTCCCTCCGGGCACGCGGCCGGTGCCCGGTCCCGGCGGTCAGCCGCTGCCCCAACCTGTCCCTCCGGGCACGCGCCCCGTGCCCGGCCCCGGCGGCCGGCCGATCCCGGTGCCTCCTCCGGGCACGCGGCCGGTGCCCGGCCCCGGCGGCCAGCCGCTACCTGACCGTCCGGACAGGCCCGACCCGGCGCAGCCCGGCGAGCGGCCGACCCCGATCCCGCGCCCCGACCCCGACCGCCCCGACCCCGCGCGTCCCGACCGGCCGGTCCCGATCCCGCGCCCCGATCCCGGCACGCGACCCGACCCGGACCGACCGGTCCCGATCCCGCGGCCGAACCCCGGCACGCGGCCCGATCCCGGCGACCGTCCGGTGCCGATCCCGCGCCCGCGCCCCGAGCGGCCCGATCCGTCCACCCGGCCCGATCCGGGCCCACGGCCCACGCCGCGCCCCGAGCCGCGCCCGCAGCCCGAGTCGCGCCCGCGGCCCGACCCCGCCCAGCCGGGCGCGCGGCCGCAGCCGGAGTCGCGCCCGCGTCCGCAGCCGGAGTCGCGCCCGCGGCCGCAGCCGGAGTCGCGCCCGCGTCCGCAGCCGGAGTCGCGCCCGCGGCCGCAGCCGGAGTCGCGCCCGCGTCCGCAGCCGGAGTCGCGCCCGCGGCCGCAGCCGGAGTCGCGCCCGCGTCCGCAGCCGGAGTCGCGGCCGCGTCCGCAGCCGGAGTCGCGGCCGCAGCCGCAGCCGCGCCCGCGGCCGCAGCCGGAGTCGCGCCCCAGCGGCGGCTCGCGCCCCGGCGGCGGCGCCCGGCCGGCCCCGCGGCCCTCCAACCCGCGCCCCTCGGCGCCGCCCCGCCCGACCCGCGGCGGTCGTCGCTGAAACTTTCGGGCATGTCCGATCGGCCATGCCCGAAGGGACAGCCTGTCCTCGCGCGCTCGCCAGCGCCCGGCGCGTCGGCGAGCGGCCGTTGGACTTTCGCCGGCGATCGCGCAAGAACAGCGCATGGATCTCGACGACTACCGGGTGCGCGGGGCCGGGAGGGTCAAGCTCAGCGAGTGCGAGCCCGGCGACAACGGCGGGCTCGAGCGGGCCGAGGCCGAGGCCGAGCTGCCCGCCCTGCTGCGGCGCATGCAGGACCTGCAGCAGTGCCTCTACGCCGAGAACAAGCGCTCGCTGCTGCTGGTCCTCCAGGGCCGCGACGCCAGCGGCAAGGACGGCACGATCAAGCACGTGGCGGGCGGCTTCAACCCGCTCGGCACCCACGTGATCGCGTTCAAGGCGCCGAACGAGCTCGAGCGGGCGCACGACTTCCTGTGGCGGATCCACCACCACGTCCCGCCCGCCGGCCACGTCGCCATCTTCAACCGCTCGCACTACGAGGACATCCTGGTCCCGACGGTCGAGAAGCTGCAACCGAAGCACGTCATCGAGCCGCGCTACGACCACATCCGCCGCTTCGAGGAGCTGCTGCACGACTCGGGCACCTGCGTCCTCAAGTTCTTCCTCCACATCAGCAAGGACGAGCAGCGCGAGCGCCTGCAGGAGCGGCTCGACAGCCCCGAGAAGCGGTGGAAGTTCGACCCGCACGACCTCGAGGCCCGCGCCGCCTGGGACGAGTTCACCGCCTGCTACCAGCAGATCTTCGCCCGCACCGCGACCGAGGACGCGCCCTGGTACATCATCCCCGCCGACCGCAAGTGGTTCCGCAACTGGCTGGTCGCCCGCATCATCATCCGCGCCCTCGAGCGCATGGACCTGCAGTACCCCGCGAGCCCGCCCGGCCTCGAGGGCGTGAAGATCGTCTGACGACCGCCGCCCCTCCGAGACATGTCTAACATGTCCTTTGCGGACATAAACATGTCCCGAAGGACATATCCATCCGATGCGCCCTCACTGGCGCGGCGGCCGGCACTGCGGCGTCACCTCGATCGGCGCGTCGGCGGCCAGCAGGTTGGCCGCGCCGAAGTTGGCGACGACGTGCGCGCGGCTGTCGGCTGGACCGCCGACGCGGTCGATCGCCTCGGCGAAGAACTCGTCGCCGGTCTGGCGCACGTGGACCGGCACGTAGCCGGCCCCGGTGACGAACGCCGGGCCCGCCTCGGCCTTGCCGAGCCCGAAGTACACGATCGCCGTCGAGCGCTTGGGCAGCTCCGGCTGGTGGCTGACGAAGTTGCCGAGCGAGTAGGCGACCAGCACCTCGCGCCCGTCGCTGGTCGTCAGCAACTCCCACGGCTGCAGCACGTGCGGGTGGCTGCCGACGATCGCCGTCGCTCCGGCCTCGGCCCAGCGGCGGGCGAACTCGGTCTGCTGCGGCGTCGCCGTCGGCGCGTACTCCTTGCCCCAGTGCGGCGTCACGATCACCGCGTCGATCCCCGGCGTCCGCGCCAGCTCGCGCACGCGGTCGGCCACCGCCGTGGGCGAGTCGAAGCAGCGCAGCACCTGACCCGCCTCGTCGGCGATCCGGTTGGTGTGCAGGGTGCACGCCAGCCACGCCACCGTGAAATTCCCCGCCCTCGTCACCGCGTGCCACGGCCCCGGCTTGGTGCGCGCGCGCGTCCCGGTGTGCGGCAGCTTGGCCGCGGCCAGCGCCGCCAGCGTCTTGTCGACCCCGAGCGGCCCGCGGTCGAGCGCGTGGTTGTTCGCGGTCGACACCACGTCGACGCCGCTGGCCACCAGGTCGAGCGCCAGCGACGGGTGGACGTTGAAGCGCGGGTAGGCGGTGTAGACCTTGCGGTCGAACACCAGCCCCGGGTCCGCGACCTCCTCGCCCGAGCGCAGCACCCCGGCCGCCAGCGGCACCTCGAGGTTCGCGTAGGTCAGGTCGGCCGCGCCCAGCAGGTCCTCGACCCCGGCCCACAGCACGCGGAACCGCTGCTTCGCCGCCGTCGCCTGGATCTGCAGCTCGTGGTGCAGCAGCAGGTCGCCCACCGCCGCCACCACGATCCGCTCGCCCGGCTCGCACGCCCGCGCGAAGCCGAGGTACCCGGCCGGCATCGGCCGCGGAGCGGGCAGGGGAGCGCCGGCGGTCGCGGGTAGGTCCTTTACGACATGCCCCGAAGCACCTGTCGAAGCGAGCATGTCCGAAGAGACACTCTCCGGACGCGCCCCCCCGGCGCCCGTCGTCGCGATCGCCCCCGCGTCGCCTGGTTTCGCGCTCGCAGCCGGCCCCGCGTCGGTCAGCCCCGCGGTCGCCTGCGCCGGCGGGCCCGCGTCGTCGTCCGACCTGTCCCTCGCGCCAGCTTCCGCCGCGCGCCCGCCCTCCTCCGGCGGCCGCCCCGCGCACGCCAGCGTCAACGCCGCCCACGCCGTCACGCCGAGGCGCCGGTTCGGTCTCGCGCCGGATCGCCCGGGAGAGCGCACGAGCGACCTCATACCAGCTTTCGCGCCGGCCGTGCTCTCCGCCAGCGCCGCGCCTTCGCGGCCGCCCACTCCCCGCGCGTCTGTGCCCGCTCGGCCGCGAATTTCTCCTCGTCCAGCCGACTCGCGTACACTGCGAGCGGCCCGTGAATTCCTCTCGCACCCACGGTGTCCTGCTCGGCGGCCTGTTCGTGTTCGCCTGCGGCACCCCACCGCCCGAGCCGGCCCCGCAGGCCCCGCCGCCGGCCCCCGTGGCGCGGGCGGCAGCGGCCGGCGAGTCGGCGACCGACTGTCCGGCCACCGGCGTGGCCGTCGACCCGCTCCCGCGCACCCGGCCCGAGCACGAGCAGCTCGACTACTGGCTCACGCGCACCGCCGCGGTCGCCGACCTCGACCGTCCGCTCTTCACCCCTGCCGAGCTGGCCGCCTTCAACGCGCGGATCGGTCGCCGCGACGTCTTCGGCGCCAGCGCCCGCGCCGACCTGCTCGCGCCCGTCGATCCGGCGCGCCTCGCCGACGACCTCAACACCCGCCTCGGCTACCTGCGCGGCAAGTTCGAGTCGGCCGCCTACGTGCGCGGCGACGGCACCCCGCTGCCGCCGGAGCAGATCGCCGCGCTCACGCCGACCCTCGACGCGCGCGCCTTCACCGACCTGCCCACCGAGGTCCGCGTCGCCCTCGACCTGGTCCCGATCCACTGCGCCCCGCAGCGCGAGCCGTACTACACCCCGAGCCGCGACCCCGCCTTCGACCGCAACCTGTGCAGCATGGCCCGCGCCCAGGAGCCGCTGCAGATCCTCCGCCCCTGGGACGGCGGCCTCGCGCTCGCCCGCACCACCTACGTCATGGGCTGGATCGACCTCGCCGACGCCCGCCTCTCGCCGCCGCTCGAGCCCAAGATCGCCCGCCGCTTCATCGACGGTCCGTTCGTCCGCGCCGGCCAGGACTTCGACCTGTCCGATGGGCAAGGTACCGACATTCATGTCCCATTCGCCAGCCTCATGCCGACCGCCTCGGGCCGGCGCGAGGCGCTGGTGGCCGGCCCCGGCGGCGTCGCCGTGCGCTTCGTCGACCCCGCGCGGGTCTCGGCGCCCGAGCGGCCGCTGACCCGCCGCGCCGTGCTCACCGACGCCTTCTCGTACCTCCACCGCCCCTATGGCTGGGGCGACTACGCCGGCGGCCGCGACTGCTCGCGCTACCTCATGGACATGTTCGGCGGGCTCGGTCTGGTCCTGCCGCGCCACACCAGCGACCAGGCGCTGGCCGGGCAGGTCGAGGAGCTCCCGCCCGACCTGCCCGAGCCCGAGCGGCTGCGCCGGATCGACGCCGCGCACCGGCGGGGCGTCGTCCTGCTGCACTTCCCCGGTCACATCATGCTCTACCTCGGCCGCGACGACGCCGGCGCGCCGATGGCGATCCACTCGTTCGCCGAGTACCTGGTCCCGTGCCCCGGGCGGACCGACGGCGCCCCCGCGGGCGAGCGCGAGACCCTGCTGCGGGTCGACGGCGTCCACGTCAGCGACCTCGAGCTCGGGCGCGGCACCTCGCGCACCGCCTTCATCCAGCGGATCTCCAGGATCACCGTCCTCGCCCCGCCCGCTGCAACGGAGCCCCGCCCGTGAAGAACCGGCCCCCGGAAGACCCCGCCCTCCACGCCTTCCTCGACGACGTCGCCGACGTCGCCAACGACGACCCTGCCGAGGCGCTGGAGCTGCTCGACGAGGCCAGCCCCGACTGGCAGGATCACCCCGAGATCCACTACTTCCGCGGCGACCTCGTGTGGGCCGTCGAGGGCCCCGAGGCCGCCGGGCCCCACTTCCGCCGCGCGCTCGAGCGCGACGCCCGGTTCGCCGACGCCCACCACGCGCTCGCCCAGGTCTACGAGGCCATGGACCAGCGCCCGGCGATGATCCGCCATTACCTCGAGGTCCTGCGGCTCGACGCCCACGACGACATCGGCGCCGGCATCGGCACCAAAGCGGACCAGCGCTTCATCGCCGGCGTCGCCGAGTCTGTCCTCGAGGACCTGCCCGAAGAGTTCAAGCAGCGCCTCGGCAACGTCCCCGTGGTGCTCGAGGCCCGGCCGGCCAAGTACCTCGTGCAGGACGGCTTCGACCCGCGGGCCCTCGGCCTGTTCGAGGGCCCCGACCACTTCCATCAGCGCGGCATCGAGGCGGCTGCGGCCCCCAGCCGGATCGTCCTCTATTACGCCAACCTGCTGGCCATGTTCGCCGACGAGGACGAGCTGCGCGAGCAGGTGGAGGTCACCATCCTCCACGAGATCGGCCACTACTTCGGCCTCGACGAGGACGACATGCAGCGCCTGGGTCTCGACTGACCCACCTCCCATTCGGCGCGGACTCGCGCGCCCGCATGCTCACCGCCAATGGCGACGAGCCGGGGCGTCGGGGTATCGTGCGAACGTCGGAGGTCTCGCGTGGAGTCGAACGTTCTTACTGCGGTCCTGATGCCCATCGCGCTCGGCGTCATCATGTTGGGCCTCGGCCTCAGCCTCACGCTCGAGGACTTCAAGCGCGTCGTCTTGATGCCGAAGCCGGTGTTCGTCGGGCTCTTCTGTCAGATGCTCGTCTTGCCGGTCGTCTGCTTCGCGATCGCCACCGGCTTCGACCTCCCGCCCGCGCTGGCCGTCGGCTTGATGTTGTTGTCGGCCTCGCCGGGCGGCGCCACGGCCAACCTGTTCAGCCACCTCGCCAAGGGCGACGTGGCGCTGAACGTCACCCTGACCGCCGTCAACAGCGTGCTCTCGCTGCTGACCTTGCCGTTCATCGTCAACTACTCGCTCGTGCACTTCATGGGCGAGGGCAAGGTCATCCCGCTGCAGTTCGACAAGGTCATCCAGGTGTTCGCCATCGTGCTCGTGCCGGTGGCCATCGGCATGTTCGTGCGCAGCAAGAAGCCGGCCGGCGCCGCCCGCCTGGAGAAGCCGGTCAAGATCCTCTCGGCCGTGTTCCTCCTGCTCGTCATCGCCGCCACGGTCGCCAAGGAGCGCGCCCACGTCGTCGAGTACTTCCAGCAGGTCGGCCTCGCCGCCCTGGCCTTCAACCTCGTCAGCATGGCCGTCGGCTACCTCGTGCCGCTGGTCGTGCGCCTGCCCAGGCGCCAGGCCGTCGCCATCGGCATGGAGATCGGGATCCACAACGGCACCCTGGCGATCGCGATCGCCAGCGCCCCGACCTTGCTCAACAACAGCGCCATGGCGGTGCCGCCGGCCGTCTACAGCCTCATCATGTTCTTCACCGCGGCCGCGTTCGGTTACCTCGTCAATCGCGGCACAACCAGGGCCGCCTGAGTCGAGGTTGGGGGTCAGGCCGATCCGTTTCAGCGCGTGCGGTCGACCCCGGGGCGAACCCCGAGCGGCCGCGCCGCCGGACCCCTCGGGTTGCGCCCACCGGTCTTCCGAACACCGTCATCGCCGCGTTCGGCGGGCAAACAGGCGGGTGCGCGATGTGCGCTGACCCCGCACTCGAGCCCTGTCGCGCGAGCTGACCGAGCGGCCAGCGTGAGGACATGATCTTTCATCAGCCTCGGCGTGCCCGCCAAGTTGGAACGATCATCGATACGCTCGTCTCAGGAGGGGAGCACACCTGGTGGAAGCGCCCGTAGACATCCTGCTGGTCGACGACAACCCGAACAACCTCCTCGCCCTCGAGGCGCTGCTGTCGGACATCGGCGCGCGCTTCGTCAAGGCCCGGTCCGGCGTCGACGCCCTCAAGTGCCTGCTGGAGCAGGACTTCGCGCTCATCATCCTCGACATCCAGATGCCCGACATGGACGGCTTCGAGACGGCCGCCATGATCCGCGGCCGCGAGCGCTCGCGGCGGATCCCGATCATCTTCCTCACCGCGTTCAACCGCAGCGACACCCAGGTCCACCGCGGTTACGCCCTCGGCGCGGTCGACTTCCTGTTCAAGCCGATCGTCCCCGAGATCCTGCGCTCCAAGGTCGCCGTGTTCGCCGACCTGTACCGCAAGACCGAGGAGGTCCGGCGCCAGGCCGAGCAGCTGCGGATCGCCGAGCGACAGGCCCACGAGCGGAGACTCGCCGTCGCCGAGCTCGAGGCGCGCGCGCAGGTGCTCGCCGAGGCCGACCGGCGCAAGGACGAATTCATGGCCGTCATGGCGCACGAGCTGCGCAACCCGCTGACGCCGATCGCCACCGCCCTCGAGACCCTGCGCCGCGCCCAGCCCGGCACCTTGCAGCTCGAGCGGGCGCGCCAGGCCATGGAGCGGCAGGTCCAGCACCTCGTGCGCCTCGTCGACGGCCTGCTCGAGGCCTCGCGCTACACCGCCGGCACCATCGAGCTGCACCACCAGAACGTCGATCTCGCCGGCGTCGTGCAGCAGGCGGCGCAGATGAGCCAGCCGCTGCTCAGCGATCGCCGGCACCGCCTCGAGATCCAGCTGCCCGACCACCGCGTCGAGCTGGTCGCCGACCCCGACCGCGTCGCGCAGATGCTCGTCAACCTGCTCAACAACGCCGCGCGCTGCACCGACGCCGGCGGCACGATCCACCTGATCGCCGCCCGGGACGGCGACACCCTCGAGCTGCGGGTGCGCGACCACGGCCGCGGGATCCGCCCCGAGCTGCTGCCGCGGATCTTCGAGCTCTTCGTCCACTCCGACCGCGCCCGCGACCGCGCCGAGGGCGGCTTCGCCGTCGGCCTGGCCATGGTCAAGCGGCTCGCCGAGCTCCACGGCGGCAGCGTCACGGCGCACAGCCGCGGCGAGGGGCAGGGGGCCGAGTTCATCGTCCGCCTGCCGCTGCTCGCCGGCGCCCCGGTCGAGGCTCCGGCCCCGCGCGCCGCCGCGGTGGCCACCGACCTCTCGCGTCACATCCTCATCGTCGACGACAACCCCGACATCCGGGCCACGCTCGCCGACCAGCTCGAGCTGCTCGGGCACCGCGTCGAGGTCGCCGAGAGCGGTCACGAGGGCCTCGAGCGGATCCGCGCCGCCCACCCCGAGCTCGCGCTCATCGACATCAGCCTGCCCGGCCTCGACGGCTACCGCGTCGCGCAGATCCTCCAGTCCGAGCCCGACCTGCGCACGCGCCTCGTGGCCATGACCGGCTACGGGCAGCCCGAGGACCGCCGGCGCTCGCTCGAGGCCGGCTTCATGGCCCACCTCGTCAAGCCGATCGATCTCGACGATCTGTTCCGCCTGCTCGCCACGTAGGATCCGCCGCCATGCCGCGAGTCAGCCTGCCGCGCAGCGTCGTCGAAGCCCCCGAACTGCTCCGACCCCTGCTCGACACCCTGCGCTCGCTCGATCCCTCGCGCCGCCTGCCGGCCGGCGAGCCGGGCCTCATCGGCGAGCTGTACGCCGCCTGCAACGACCTGCTCGACCAGAACCGCCGGCTCGTCCGCGACCTCGACCGCGTCCGCGCCGAGGTCGCCCGCGTCGGCGGCATCACCCCGGCCGACCGCGTCGACAGCATGGTCATCGCCCTCGGCGCCCAGCTGCGCGCGCTCGCCGACGTCGTCGTCGCCGTCACCGAGGGCGACCTCACCCGCGCCATCCCGAGCGACGCCCGCGGTCAGTTCGGCGCGCTCGCCCACAGCATCGGCCTCATGATCGCCAACTTGCGCGACACCACGCGCAAGAACAACGAGCAGGACTGGCTCAAGACCAACCTCGCGCGCATCACCCGGCTGCTGCAGGGCCACCGCGACCGCGCGCAGCTGGCCGCGCTCGTGCTGCGCGAGCTGACCCCGCTGGTGCGGGCCCAGCTCGGCCTCTTCTACCTGGTCGAGGGCGGCGAGCCCGGCGACCCCGAGCCGCCGCGCCTGCGCCTGCTCTCGAGCTGGGCCGTCGCGTCCGAGCAGGCGCGCCAGGTCGTGCGGTTCGGCGAGGGATTGGTCGGCCAGTGCGCGCTCGAGCGGCGGCGGATCTTGCTGACCGACGTCCCCGACGGCTACCTCAAGATCGGCTCCGGCCTCGGCGAGGCCAGCCCGCGCAGCGTCGTCGTCCTGCCGGTCGTGTTCGAGGGCGAGCTCAAGGCGGTCGTCGAGCTCGCCTCCTTCCACGCCTTCGGCGACATCCACCTCGCGTTCCTCGACCAGCTCACCGAGTCGATCGGCATCGTCCTCCACACCCTCGCCGCCAGCATCCGCACCGAGGAGCTGCTCGCCCAGTCGCAGTCGCTCGCCGAGGAGCTGCGCGAGCAGCAGCGCGAGCTCACCGCCACCAACCGCCGGCTCGAGCAGCAGGCGCTCGCGCTGCAGGCCAGCGAGGAGCGGCTGCGCCTGCAGCAGGAGGAGCTGCAGCAGACCAACCGCGAGCTCGAGGAGCGCTCCGAGCTGCTCCAGCAGCAGAACCTCGAGGTCGAGCGCAACAACCGGGAGATCGAGCGGGCCAAGCTCGACCTCGAGGAGCGGGCGCAGCAGCTCATCCTGAGCTCGAAGTACAAGTCCGAGTTCCTCGCCAACATGTCGCACGAGCTGCGCACGCCGCTGAACAGCCTGCTGATCCTGGCCCAGCTGCTCGCCGACAACCCCGAGGGCAACCTCGAGGCCAAGCAGGTCGAGTTCGCGCGCACGATCCACAGCGCCGGCTCCGAGCTGCTCGCGCTCATCAACGACATCCTCGACCTGTCGAAGATCGAGTCCGGCACGATGGGCATCGACATCGACGAGCTGATGATCGAGAGCCTGCGCGACCAGGTCGAGCGCAGCTTCCGCCCGGTCGCCGAGACCCGCCGGCTCGCCTTCGAGATCGAGGTCGGCGCCGACGTCCCGCCGGTCATCTACACCGACCCGCGCCGGCTGCTGCAGGTGCTGAAGAACCTGCTGTCGAACGCCTTCAAGTTCACCGACAAGGGCAAGGTCGACCTGCGCATCGAGGCCGTGCCGGACCGGCAGGGCCGCGCCGGCGAGGTCATCTCGTTCTCGGTCACCGACACCGGCATCGGCATCCCGCCGCACAAGCAGCGCATCATCTTCGAGGCGTTCCAGCAGGCCGACGGCACCACCAGCCGGCGCTACGGCGGGACCGGCCTCGGCCTCTCGATCAGCCGCGAGATCGCCCGCCTGCTCGGCGGCGAGATCGTGGTCCGCTCGGCCCCCGGGGCCGGCAGCACCTTCACCCTGCTGATCCCGCAGACGCCCGAGGCCGTGCTCGGCACCGCGACCAGCGTCAACCTGCACGAGCAGGAGGGCGGGACCGACGGCGCCGCGCCGATGCCCCTCCGCGACGACCGCGAGCGCATCGTCCCCGGCGACCGCACCCTCCTCATCATCGAGGACGACACCACCTTCGCCCGCCTGATCCTCGACCTCGCGCGCGAGAAGGGCTTCAAGGGCCTCGTCGCCCTCCGCGGCGACGACGGCCTCGCGCTCGCCCGCGACGTCCGGCCCGACGCGATCACCCTCGACCTCAACCTCCCGGGCCTCGACGGCTGGACCGTCCTCGACCGCCTCAAGCACGACCCCCGCACCCGCCACATCCCCGTCCACCTGATCTCCGGCGCCGAGGTCGACGCCCGCCCGCGCGCGCTCAAGCGGGGCGCGCTGGCCTTCCTGCCCAAGCCGGTCTCGCGCGAGGCGCTGGCCGCCGCGCTCGCCGACGTCAAGGGCTTCGTCGAGCGCCGCGTCCGCAGCCTCCTCATCGTCGAGGACGACGCCGAGCAGCGCGAGGCACTCGTCGACCTCATCGGAGACGACGACGTCGAGGCCACCGCGGTCGCCACCGCCGAGGAGGGCCTCGCGCTGCTGCGCGAGCGCCACTTCGACTGCGCCGTGCTCGACCTCGGCCTGCCGGCCATGACCGGCCTCGAGATGATCCGCGCGATCCGCAGCGACGACCGCCTGCGCGAGCTGCCGATCGTCGTCCACACCGGCCAGACCCTGAGCGCCGACGAGGAGGCCGAGCTCGGGCGCATGACCGAGGCGATCATCGTCAAGAGCCCGCAGTCGCAGGAGCACCTGCTCGACGAGACCGCGCTGTTCCTCCACCGCGTCGAGTCCGACCTGCCGTCGTCGCGCCGCCAGCTCGCGCTGCACGTCGACGTCGACCCCGTGTTCCACGGCAAGCGCGTGCTCGTCGTCGACGACGACGTGCGCAACATCTTCGCCATCACCAGCGTGCTCGAGCGGCACAAGATGCGCGTCCTCTACGCCGAGGACGGCCGCCGCGGCCTGGAGATCTTGCGCGACAACCCCGACATCCACGCCGTCCTGCTCGACGTCATGATGCCGGAGATGGACGGTTACGAGGCGATGAAGGAGATCCGCAAGGACCCGCGGTTCGCCGCGCTGCCGATCATCGCCCTCACCGCCAAGGCCATGCGCGGCGATCGCGAGAAGTGCCTCGGCGCCGGCGCCTCCGACTACATCACCAAGCCCGTCGAGCCCGACCGGCTGCTGTCGCTGCTGCGCGTGTGGCTGTATGGCTGAAGAGCCGATCCACGTGCTCTCGGTCGCCGCGCTGCGCCCCCCGTCCGAGCTCGAGCAGCTCGAGCTCGACCTCCTGCTCCTCGCCATCCACCGCCGCTACGGCCTCGACTTCCGCGACTACGCCCGCGCCTCGCTGCGCCGGCGGATCTGGAACCAGATCCGCGCCGAGCGGCTCCCCACCGTCACCGCCCTGCAGGAGCGCATCTTGCACGACGTCGCCGCCATGGAGCGGCTGCGACTCGCGCTGTCGGTGCGGGTCACGGCGATGTTCCGCGACCCCAGCTTCTACCGCGCCCTGCGCGAGCAGGTGGTGCCGCTGCTGCGCGAGCGGCCTCGGCTGCGGATCTGGCACGCCGGCTGCTCGACGGGCGAGGAGGCCTACAGCATGGCGATCCTGCTCGAGGAGGAGGGCCTGTACGAGCGCACGCGGCTGTACGCGACCGACATCAACGAGGAGCTGGTGCGCGCCGCCCGGGCCGGCATCTTCCCGATCGAGGTGATGCAGGAGTACACCGCCAATTACCTGCAGTCGGGCGCGCACGGCCAGTTCTCCGACTACTACACCGCCCGCTACGACCGCGCGATCGTCAAGCAGGCGCTGCGCCGCAACATCGCGTTCGAGCGCCACGACCTGGTCGCCGGGGTCGGCCTCGGCCGCTTCGACCTGATCGTGTGTCGCAACGTGCTCATCTATTTCAACGCCGAGCTGCAGGGCCGCGTGCACCGGCTGCTCCACGCCAGCCTCGAGGACCACGGCCTGCTCGCGCTCGGTCGCAAGGAGTCGCTGATCGGCAGCCCGCACGAGCGCGACTACGAGGCGATCGACGCCCGCGAGCGGCTGTATCGCCGACGCGCCGGGTGAGCACCGAGCGCCCGATCGCGCGCCGTGCCGCAGGGAGCGACGCGCGCAGCCGGCACGCCGCGAAAGATCGGCCGCGACTTCGACAGCCCCCGCGAGGGCGACTATCCTGCCGACATGCCTCCGGTCCGGCCCAGGGCCCAGGGCGCGGTGATGCTCATCGCCGGCCACCCGTCCGAGCAACATGCCCTCGAGGGCATGTTCGATAGGGCATGGCGAAATGGACCTGTCTTCAGGAGCATGCTCGTCGGGGCATGTCTCGTGGCGCCTCTCGCCGGCTGCACGGAGGATCCGCCGGCCATGGCCGCGGCCGAGGCGGTCCCGCTCGGGGCGCTGCCGCTCGAGCTCGAGGTCGTCCAGGGCGGCCACAGCGTCCGCGTCGGCGAGCGCGCGCTGTGGGCGTTCCGCGCCGACACCGACCTCCGCTCCGGGATGCCGGCTTCGGCCGCTGCGGTGACCGCCGACCTCGACGCGCGCGACGGCCTGTCCCCGTTCGCCGCCTGGGAGAGCCCGGAAAAGCACGACGCCGACGAGCTGCTGCCGCTCGACGACCGCGAACGCGGCGACGAGCACGGGTACGCCGGCTGCGTCGCCGTCGACGACTGCCCGCGGCTGTCCCTCTGGCCAGGTCCGATGGTCCACGACCCGCGGCGCGAGCGGGTCCTGATCTTCTACCGCAAGGTCGTCCAGTTCGAGGACAGCGCCGCCAACCAGCACGTCGGCAGCTCGATCGCCGTGTGGCGCGACGACCTCGCCGGCCGGCCGGTGCGGCCCGAGCTGGGGGAGGGCGCCGAGCCGACGCTGTTGTTCGGCGCCGACGGACCGCGCCTCGCCGCGGCCGCGCTCACCGAGGACGAGTTCGTCTACGCCTTCGCCTGCGACGGCCAGCGCGGCGCCTGCATGCTGCTGCGGTCCCCGCTGGCGACGGCGCTCGCGCGCGACAGCTGGCGCTTCCTCGGGGCCGAGGGCGAGTGGATGACCTCGTCGCGCGGCGCCGCCGAGCTGTTCGCGGGCGCCGCGGCGATGAGCGTGCACCACAGCCCGCACGCCGACGCCTACGTCGCGGTCTACGCCGACAGCGAGCAGTCGGCGGTGGTGCTGCGCACCGCGCCGCGCCTGCAGGGCCCGTGGTCGGACGCGGCGGAGCTCTACCGGCCGGACGCGCCGGCGGCCCCGCTGCGGGTGCGCGACGCCATGCTGCACCCCGAGCTCGCGCGCGAAGCCGGCGCGGTCGACTACCTCACGTTCTTCGCGGGGCCGCGGGACTCTCCGCTCGAGCCGGGCGTCCGGCAGCTGGTCGAGATCCACTGGGAGTGAGCGGCGAGCCGTGAGCAGCGCACCGGGGCTCGCGCCGGCGCGTGAGCGCGGCGAGATCGGCCGCGTCGCCGCTCACAGGCCGTGTTCCCACACGCGCGGGTCGCCGCTGCGGCGGCGGCGGGCCTGGATCACGAGGGTGCGGATCAGCAGCACGAAGAACGTGGCCAGCACCAGCCACAGGAGCCCGAAAGCGACGAGCGCGTAGATGTTGCCCACGGGCCGCTTCTACCACGTCCGTGCGGCCGCGGCGCGCGCCCCGGTTGCAGGGCCCAGGGCGCGCGATTACCCTCGCCGGCCATGCACCCAGGCTCGCTCGCCGCCGCGGTCGCCCGCGCCTTGCACCCGGTCCTCCCCGCCGCCGCCGGCCTCACCGAGGACGAGGTCGCCGCCAGCCTCACCGCCCCGCCCGACCCCGCGCTCGGCGACTTCGCGTTCCCGTGTTTCAAGCTGGCCAAGGCCCTGCGCAAGGGCCCGCCGCAGATCGCCGCCGAGATCGCCGCCGGGCTCGCCGAGCCGGCTGGCCTGTTCGCCAGGGCCGTTGCGACAGGTCCTTACGTCAACCTCACGCTCCGCCTCGGCGACGCCGCCGCGCTCGTGCTGCCCCGCCTCGGCCGCGGCGAGCCGCTCCGCCGCGCCAGCACCGGCGTGCGCGTGATGGTCGAGTTCTCGCAGCCCAACACCCACAAGGCGTTCCACGTCGGCCACATGCGCAACCTGTGCCTCGGCGACTCGCTGGTCCGCCTGCTGCGCGGCGCCGGCGACGACGTCGTCGCGGCCAACTACCTCGGCGACGTCGGCGCGCACATCGCCAAGTGCCTGTGGTGGTACCTCGATCGCCTGCACGACCGCACGCCGCCGCCGGACCGCCGCGGCGAGTGGCTGGGCGAGCTCTACGCCGCGGCCAGCAACCAGCTCGAGGCGTGGGAGGACCAGGCCCAGGGCGGCGACGTCGCGGCCGCGGCGGCGCTGCAGCAGGCCAAGGCGCGCACGTCGGAGATCCTCCACCGCCTCGAGGCGCGCGAGCCGGAGATCATGGCGGTGTGGCGAGAGACCCGCGAGTGGTCGCTCGAGGAGTTCGCCGAGATCTACAAGTGGTGCGACGTCGGCTTCGACCGCGTGTTCTTCGAGAGCGAGGTCGACGAGCCGGGGCTCAAGCTGGTCGAGGAGTTCCTCGAGAAGGGCGTGTTCGTCGTCTCGAACGGGGCCGTCGGCGTCGTCAACGACGAGGTCAAGCACATGCCGTTCTTCATGCTGCGCAAGCAGGACGGCACCAGCCTCTACTCGACCAAGGACCTCGCGCTCGCCCGCCTCAAGTTCGAGGAGTACCGCATCGACCGCTCGATCTACGTCGTCGACGTGCGCCAGAGCGACCACTTCCGCCACGTCTTCCTCACCCTCAAGAAGATGGGCTTCTATCAGGCCGAGCGCTGCCAGCACGTGCCCTACGAGATGGTCGAGCTGCCCGACGGGCCGATGGCCGGGCGCAAGGGCAACGTCGTGCTGTTCCGCAGCCTGCGCCAGCAGATGACCTCGCACCTGCGCAAGACGCGGTTCCACGTCTACGAGGGCGCGTGGCCGGCCGAGGAGATCGACGCCACCGAGCACATCGTCGCGCTCGGGGCGATCAAGTACGGGATGCTCAACCGCGACGTGAACCAGAAGATCGTGTTCGACCTCGCGGCCTGGCTCAACCTCGAGGGCAACACCGGACCTTACCTGCAGTACACCGGCACTCGGGCCGGCTCGATCCTCCGCGAGTGCGGCGAGGTCGGCAAGACCCTCGACCCCGACGTCCTCGCCAGCGAGGCGGCCGCGCGGGCCGTCGCCGCGAGCTTGCAGGAGCCGCAGGAGCGCGAGGTCGTGCTCGCCCTCGACCGCCTGCCGCAGGCCCTGCAGGCCGCCGCCGAGCAGCTGCGCCCCTCGATCGTCTGCACCTACGCGTTCGAGCTGTGCCGCGCCTTCAACCGCTTCTACAACGCCGACAACTGCCGGGTGAAGCCGGCCGAGGGCCCGCTGCTGCAGGCCCGCCTGCTGCTCGTGCACGCGTTCGTGCACGCGCTGCGCGAGGCGCTGAACGTGCTCGGGATCGCGGTGCCGCGGCGGATGTAGCGGGCGGCGGGGCCTCGTGCTCCGCCGCGATCGCGCGTGCGCAGGCGGCTTCCGCGGCGCTTCGTGCTAGCGTCGCGGCCCATGACCGTCGCCCTCTGGTGTCTGTTCGCCGCCGCGATCTTCCACCCGCTCAGCAAGTTCCCGCTCGCCGCTGCCCAGGCGCGCGAGGGCAAGGGCTACGACAACCGCAACCCGCGCGAGCAGCAGGACCGCCTGACCGGCTGGGGCGCGCGCGCCCGGGCCGTCCACGCCAACCAGATCGAGAGCTTCCCGCTGTTCGCCGCCGGCGTGCTGGTCGCCACCGTCGCCGCCCCGAAGGTCGCGGCGATCGACACCCTCGCGCTGGCCTACATCGCCGCGCGCCTGATCTACCCGGTGCTTTATCTGAAGGACATCCACGTCGGCCGCTCGCTGGTGTGGGGCGTCGGCTACATCGCCAGCCTGGCCCTGCTCTCCAGCCCCGCCTGGGCCTAGCACAGCCGTTCCGAAGCCCTCGAGGGGTTCGCGCCGCGGGTTCGGTAGGCGCGAGCCGGGGGTCAGCGTCATCGGTCGTGATCCGGGCCGGGCGTCCGCCCGCGGTGGACGCCGGCGGTGGGCCCGGATAAGTTGTCGGCCACCAAGCCATGACGCGTTTCGCCGTGCTCCTCACATTCGTTCTTTCGGGGTGCAGCACGCCCACCGGCAGCTGCTGGCGCGAAGGGGAGATGTTCTGCTCGGTCAACATCACCGAGGGCACGTGCGGCAAGGGTGGCAACTTCGTCGCCGAGGACGTCAGCGCGGCGACGCGCAGGTGTCAGTCGAAGGGCTATACCGAACCCACCATCCCGCCCCATGAGATGGCGGAGGCGTTGAAGCGCGGCGACATCGTGAATTTCAAGATGCCGGCGGGGCAGCGGATCAAGGGCAAGGACGAGGAGGCCGCCCTGGCTGACGAGCGGCAGAAGATCGAGGCGGAGCTGCAGAAGGCGCAGAATCAGCAGCCCCCGCCGTGAGCGAGATGCGATGAGCATGTCTCAAAGGACATGCCGCTGTGAGCGGAGCGCACGAGCCACGACCTCAAGGACATGTCCTCGAGGGCATGCTGAAAAGAGCATGACCTCCAGGACATGCTCTTTCGCGCCTTATTAAAATGCTGCCAGCAGGCCGATCTGCGGGCCGAACTGGAGCTCGCAGAAGCCGGGCGCGGCCGGGGCGGAGAACGCGGCGCGGCAGCGGCCGGCGGGGAAGCTGAGCGAGAAGCGGATCGCCAGGTCGAGCCAGACGCGGCCGCCGAGGTGGACCGTGGCGCCGGGGGCCGCGACCGCGTGGCCGAGCACTCCGCCGCGGGCCCCGAGCACCTGCGGGCCGACGGCGGCGAGCAGGTACGCCGCGAAGGTCTCGGTGCGCAGCGGGATCCACCGCACCATCGGCGCCACGCGGAAGGCCGCTGCTGGATCTCCGGCGCGCGGGCGCTGGGACGGGTCGGTCGGCGACGCCAGCAGCATCGTCGCCTGCAGCTCGCCGCCGATCTCCACGCTCTCGCGCAGGAACCATCCGCCGCGCACGCCGAAGCCGACCAGGGTCAGCTGACTGGCGATGCTGCTGTCGGCGAAGAGCCCCAGCTCGCCGCCGCGGCGGCGGAACGGCGCGGCGGTGGTCGGCGGCGGTTCGGCGGCGTGGGCTTCGAGCGACGCCCCCGCGAGCAGACCGGCGAGGACGACGAGGCGACCGCGGACACCGGAACCGCGGCGCCGGAACGCTCGCGGCTCGGCGACGCCGCGCGGCTCCGCGACGCGAGCGGGGTGACGCGCCGCGTCGTGGCCGACAGCCGGGGAGAGGTCGCGCACGGCGTCCGATCGTAGCGGTCCGGAGAGCGGGGTCAATCCGCGACTACGATCGCGGGATGTCGAGCATGACGCTGGTCCTCACGTTCGCCGCCGCCGCGGTGGTGAATCCGTACGCCCCCGATGCGCGGCCGGTGGTGCTCGACTTCAAGCCCGGGGCGTACAACGAGGTGCCCTTGTTGCCGGCGCCCGAGCACGGGCCGACGTTCGCCGATCTGGCCGCGTACGAGGGCTCGCCGGTGATCGAGAAGGAGCCCGGCACGCTGCCGTCCGGGTGGGTGCAGATCGGCGGCATGGTCGTGCCCGAGGCCGTCGCCCAGGGCGCGCCCGTGATCTCGCCGCTGACGGCGCGCCCCGCGGTCGCGGCCGACAAGGTCGACGGGCCCGGCAGCGAGGAGCTGTGTGCGTACCCCGACGCGGTGCCCGGCGGCGTCTACCCCGGCACGTTCCGCCGCGGCACCGAGTACCCGCGCCGCGGCACGATCTACATGAACTACACCGGCGGCAAGCTGGTCAACGGCATGGGCGACAACTCGGCCGAGAATTGGTCGTCGCTGGCCAAGACCGGCTCGACCTACCCGGTGTACACGGGCGGCGAGGAGCGGGCGATCGCGGTCGCGCAGGCGGTGCAGGCCGACTTCGCCGACTGGGCGCTGCGCGTGGTCTACCTCGAGCGCCCGCCGAAGGTGCTGCCGTTCGCGATGATCATGATGGGCGGCCACTACAGCGACACCCTCGCCGGGCCCTCGGGCGGCGTGGCGCCGGGCGCCGACTGCGAGGACCTCGGCATGCGCAACGTGTGCTTCGCGTTCGTCAACGACGAGTCGACGAGCAACCAGGCCAACATCGCCAGCCAGGAGCTCGGGCACACGATGGGGCTCGGCCACACGGAGGGCAACGACCGCGTGATGGCGTTCGGCTACGACACCTACGCGCCGATCGACATGGGCTTCGGCGGCGAGTGCACGCCGATCATCAGCGTCCAGGGCCAGTCGGGCGCGTGCATCGGGGTCAACAAGTGCCATTGCAACGACGGCGAGCTGCAGCACGACAAGCTGACGCTGTCGGCGATCTACGCCCCGCCCGGGCCCGACGTCGTGCCGCCGGAGATCGCCATCACCGCGCCCGAGGACGGCGCGGTGTTCCAGGAGGGCGACAAGATGGTGGTGGCGTTCGAGCCGTGGGACGACTTCGGCGGCTACGGCTGGAAGCTGATGGTCAAGCACGACGGCGAGCTGGTCGCCGACGTGGTCGACTACAACGCCACGCTCGAGTTCACCCTCGCCAACCTGCCCGCGGGGACCTACGAGCTCACCGCCCTGGTGATGGACCAGGCCGAACAGACCGGCGAGCACACGATCACGGTCACCGTCGAGGGCTCGTCCGCGCCGACCACCAGCGCCGGCGAGAGCGACAGCGAGGGCACCGGCGACGGCACCAGCGACGGCGACACCGACGACGCCGACCCGTCGAGCAGCAGCAGCGACGGCGACGGCGACGGCCCGTCCGAGACCGACGCCGAGGACTCGTGCGCCTGCAAGAGCGACGGCGCGCCGGCCGGGGCCGCGTGGGGCATGCTCGCCCTGCTCGCGCTGCGCCGCCGCCGGTCCCGCTAGGCGCCTGTCCCGGAGGCCGCGTGGTTGGAGCTCACTCGAGCTCGAAGAGGACGCCGAGGTGGTGGTCGGAGCGGTTGTCGACGTCCCAGTTGGTCCAGCCGGTCCACTTGTTGCCGCCGTCGACGGTGTACTCGGCGCGCCACGAGAGGACCTGCTTGTCCTCGCCGAAGCGTTCGCTCTCGTCCTTGGCGTGGCCTGCCCCGTACATCGCGGTGACGCGGTAGGTGCTCGAGGCATCGCCGGCGAACTCGACCGAGTAGGTCGCGCCCGACTCCAGGGTCTGGCTCCCGGCGAACTCGAGGCGGATCCACTCGACCACGTTGGTGCCGGCGTCGCAGGCGTCGCAGGCGCTGCAGATGTTCTTGCCGCCGCAGTTGTTGCAGCTGTCGCAGTCGCCGCAGTCGTTGCAGTCGAAGTTCTGGTCGTTGTACGGAGCCGAGACCTGAGCGGGGTCGAGGGCGAAGCACTCGAGGTCCTCGCCGCGGCCGTTCCGCAGGCACACGTGCAGCGGGTCGTCGCCCTCGACCCGCCAGGGCCGCACCCACAGGGCCCGGGCGACGCGGCTGGGGCCGTCGACGACGATCCGCTCACGCGCGCCGAGGTCGCCGGAGATCGACTTCACGGTGCCCTTGATCGAGTCGACCTCGGGGCGCCCGCCGAGGTTGCCCTGGCCCTTGACGACGCCGTCGTCGTAGTGGAGCTCGAACAGCGGGATGTAGCGGGCGCGTCGCGACCAGCCGGTGTTCTCGCGGTGGATCAGGGTGGCGAAGTCGTCGTCGAAGAACGGGCTCTTGGGGCTGCCGTAGGTCAAGTTGTGCAGGTCGTTGATCGAGACCTCGTTGCCGGGCTCGCCGAGCTGGACGTAGACGATGTGGTAGAGCTGGTCGACGTCGAGCCACGCGGGCTCGGCGAACTCGACCAGCGGGAACTCCGGCTGGTCGATCATGTGCTCGAGCACGGCCGTCTGCGCCAGCACCGTGTCGGCGGGGAAGTGCTTGTCGGTGCCGTCATCGGCGCGCAGCTCGACGCGCACGTTGCCGCCGTCGCCGATCGAGTAGCCGACGTTGCCGCCCTGGTGATCGAAGCGGTTGTTCCAGCGCACGGCGGTGACGTAGCCGGACTTCTCGGCGCGCAGGCGGTGCGCGGCCATGGTGGCGAAGCGGGTGTTGCCGGGGCCGCGGCCGCTGGCGGCGACGCCGTAGAAGCGGCCGCCGTAGGGCAGGTCCTCGTCAAAGCCGGCCTCACCGCCGGTCGTGCCGGTGGTGGTGTCGGGGTCGTCACCGGTGGTCGTGGTCGCGGTCGTGGTCGCGGTGCCGGTGGTCGTGGTCGTGGCCGGATCGACGGCGGTGGTGGTGCCGGGCGGGCTGGTCGTCGGGGCGTCGGTGAGGGCGCCCGCGGTCGTGCCTGCGGTGGTCTCGGCGGCGGTCGTGGGGGCGTCGGTGTCGGCGGGATCGCCGCCTCCGCAGGCGACGAGCGCGAGCGCGACGAGCGGGAGGCCACGGACGAGGGGACGAAGTGCGACGTGCATGGCCGCAGGCTAGAGGTTCGAGCGCGGCATTTCGACGCTCGCGGTTGGCGGGGCGAACAGGCTCGCGCAGTCGTCGGTCGGACCCATCCGCGGCTGGTTCGAGGTCGACCAGCGACAGTGTCGCACGCAGCGGAGTTCGTGGTGCGGTGCGAGACCTGGTCGTCGGGACAGGTCTCTCAGGACATGCGGCGGCGCCCGGCAGCCGCGTCGAAGTCGCGACCGCCGTGCGCGGCGGGCATGCCGTGCGGGGGGCGTCCCGGCCGCGACGAGGTACTGCTCGGTGCTCGTGGAGCGTGGTGGCGCGGAAGCGCTTCAGCAGTTCACCGAAGCCGCCGCCCTGGAAGACCTTGGCGACGCAGTGGCGCGCGGCCGGAGGGCCACGCCTGGTGAGCCCGCTTCGCCGACCGCGGGGAACATGCAGGGACCGCTCCGCCGCTCCGTGCCCGCCGTCGCTCGCTTGTCTCAGGCGGCGGGCCCCGCTTCGAGCACGATTGAACAAGAGCTTTCAGACATGTCGTTCCATGCATGTCCAATGTGCCATGTCCTTTTCGGCATGCTCGGCAGGACAGCCGCGATCGGGGTGCCGCCTCAGCGCCGGTCGCGGCGGCGGCGGCGGCGGGCCAGCGCGAGCGCGGCGAGCCACCACGAGCCGCCCGGCGCGGCCGCGCAGGCGCAGCCGTCTTCGGCCTGATCGCCGCCGGTCGCGCCCGGGTCGATGAAGTGGCTCCCCGCCCCGGAGGTCGCCGGCGGCTCGCCGCTCGCCGAGTCGCCGGTCGTCGGCGGCTCGCCGGTCGCCGTCGCCTCCTCGCCGGTCGCCTCGCTGCCTGTCCCCGGGGACATGCAGCCATCCTGCGCCAGCCGGCAGGTCGCGTCGCAGGCCAGCGTCCCGCCCTCGAAGCCCAGGCCCGCGCAGGTCTGGCCGCCGAGGTCGCCGCCGTCGCACGCCTCGCGGCCGGTGCGGACCCCGTCGCCGCAGAACTCGCACAGCGTCGGCGCCGGCGCGTCGCACGGGCGGATGGCGTGGTGGCACAGCACCTCGTTCAGCTCGAGGTAGGCCGCCTCGCCGTGGTTGCAGGCGACGTAGGTGGCGACGTCGTCGGCGAATCCGCGGTAGGTGCCGCTGCTGACCTGCGCCGCGTAGAGCAGCGCGCGCCCGATCGCGTCCGCGGCCGGCGCGGCGGTCAGGGCCGGCAGCGGCGTGCAGGTGTACGGCGGCGTGGTCGCGCAGCGCTCGCCGTGCAGCAGCTCCCAGAACGCCTGGAACCAGCTGTCCACCATGTAGCCGATCTGGCGGTCGCACAGACCGGTGCCCTCGTCGAAGTCGATGTCGATCTGCGAGGGTCGGTCGCACAGGTCGGGGTAGTCGAACTCGTCACTCGGGCAGGCCGGGTCGTAGTTGTCGAGGAAGCGCGAGAACTCGTCGCCGGCCGGGCGACAGGCCTCGTTGTGCGGGTTGCGGTTCTCGCCGAGGCTCAGGGTGCTGAACGTCTTGCACGAGGCGGCCTGGCCGGCCGCGGGGTAGAGCGAGCGGTACAGCCACAGCGCGATCAGGCTGGCGAACGTCTCGCTCAGCGGCAGCGACTCGTCGGTGGTGCCGGGGTAGCAGTCGGCCGCGCACGGCATGCACACGAACGGCTCGTACATGAGGCCGGGCGCGGCGAACAGATCGGCGAAGTGGCCGAACTCGTGCGGCAGCACCGCCGGCGCGTAGCTCGAGCCCTTGAGGTACATCGCGCCGACGACCTCGTACGGGGCCGCGCTCGTCGGGTGCTGCAGCGCCTCCGGCGGGTCCTCGGTCCCGCCGCCCCAGGCCGACGACACGCACCAGCTCGCCGAACCGCACAGGCCCGCGGCCGGGTCGGCGGCGACCACCAGCCGCGGCGAGAACTGCTCCGGCGGCAGCGCGCTGGCGAGGCCGATCGTCGGCAGCGCGCTGTCCCAGCGGCCGCGCAGGATCGCGTCGGTATGCGCATAGAAGCTGCGCAGCAAATAATAGGAGTTCTGCAGCGCGTATTCGCGGGTGTCGGGGTAGGCGTCGAAGTGCGCGCCGAGCTGGCTGACGATCGGGCTCGCCAGCGCCTCCCCGCGCGAGGCGGCGCCCGCGGCGTCGAGGAGCACCACGTGCTCGTCGGCGAGGCGCACCGGGCCGTCGGACGCGGAGCCCGTGAGCGGGCCGCCCGGGACGGTCGAGACCGTCTTGGTCTCGATCGGCGCGGTGAAGATGTCGGTGGCCAGATCTTCGGCGCGCACCTCGATCGCCAGCGTGTCGCCGAGGCCGGCCCCGGCCGGGTCGACGTGATACAGGAGCGGCAGCACCGGCGCGCGCGGGTCGGCGGCGACGACCACGTCGGCGACCCGCGCCGGGCCGCGGAACACCGCCGCCGCCCAGCCGAGCGTGCGCGCCCGCGAGAACGCGACCAGGCGCAGGTCGACGAGCCGCAGCGCCGCGGGATCGACGGCCGCGCGCGCGGCCGCGTGGGCGCGGATGCTCGCCTCGGCGACGTCGCGCCCGGCCGGCGCCGCGGCGAACGCGTAGTCCTCGCGGCCGTCGACGACGCTGCCGCGGATCGCGATCACCCCCGCGCGGTCGGCCACCAGCGTGAGCGTGGCGTCGGCGCCGAACAGCGGGACGTCGCGCCAGCGCTGCTCGAATCGCAGCAGCTGCAGCGCGCCGGCCGCGACGCGCCGCGCCGGCGCAGACGCGAGGCCGAGGTCGTGCGCGCGCAGGTCGGGCTTCAGGCCGAGGTCGGTCGGATGGTCGAGGATGAATCGCAGCACCCGCAGGCGCACCAGCCAGTCGGGGTCGCCCGGGTCGAGCGCGAACAGGTGAGCGCCGAAGCTCGAGAGGCCGTAGGTGTCGCCGTTCGCGTGGCAGGTCACCGCGACCTCGCAGGCCGCGTCGTCGCACGGCAGATCGCAGGCCGGCCCCGCCAGGCCGGGGGGGCAGCGTTCGAGCGCCGCGCCGCGGCAATCGAGCCGGGGAGCGTTTGGCAGCGTCAGCAGCAGCAGCCACGCCAGCGACATCGCCGGCAGCGTTTCACACGCGAGCGACGAGCGTCAACGGAGCAGGGCGCGCCGGGCTATCGCAGCCCGAAAGCAAACAAGGCCCCGGGGGGCCTTGCCTGAGAGAGCGGGAGACGGGGATCGAACCCGCGACATTCAGCTTGGGAAGCTGACACTCTACCAACTGAGTTACTCCCGCGGGGCCGGTATCTCTACCAGAGTGCGCGCCGAACCGCAAGTACGTCGCGGATGGCCGCTGCTGGGCTCGCTTCGCGGCGGCGCCTTGTCTCGGCCGGAGCGCGGGCGCTGCGGATCCTTGCGGCGCGGCGCCAGCCGCGGTAAGTGCGCGAATGATGCTTTCGAAGGCGGACATTCGGGCGCAGGGCGCGGCGCGGCGGCGAGAGCGGGGCTCCGAGGGCGTGGCGGCCCGCTCGGCCGAACTCTGCGCCCACGTGCTGGCCGACCCCCGCTGGCGCGCGGCCAACTCGCTGGCCGCGTTCGTCGGGGTGAAGGGCGAGCCCGACACCCGACCGCTCCTCATCGCCGCGCTGGCGGCCGGGAAACAATTGTGGCTGCCGCGGATGGGCGGCCCGCGCCGCCAGAACATCGAGTTCGTGGCCGTCAGCGACCTCGTCGCGCTCGCGCCGGCGCCGTTCGGCCTGCTCGAGCCGCGCGAGGGCCCGGGCGTCGCGCTCGCCGACACCGACGTCGACCTGGTGCTGATGCCCGGCCTCGCGTTCACCCGCACCGGCGTCCGCCTCGGCTACGGCAAGGGCCACTACGACGGCGCCACCAGCCCGCTGCGCGCGAGCCTCCGCCCGGTGCGGATCGGCGTGTGCTTCTCCGACGAGCTGGTCGACAGCCTGCCGGAGGAGCCGCACGACGTCGGCGTGCACGCGCTGGCGACCGAGATCGGGATGATCGATTGTACATGTCTGCAGTGACATGCCCGCTCAGGCATGTCGCCACAGACATGTCTTTCTTACGACTCGTCCGGTCGGTCAGTCGACCCGCTGGATCACGTGGAAGCCGAAGTCGGTCTCCACCACCGCGCTGAGCTCGCCCGGCTTCAGCGCGAACGCGGCGGCCTCGAACGCCGGCGCGAACATGCCGCGACCGACCGAGCCGAGGTCGCCGCCGCGCTCGGCCGAGCTGTCCTCGCTGCGCTTCTTCGCCAGCGCCTCGAAGTCGGCCCCGGCCGCGCTCGCCTCGGCGTGGAGCTCCGTCGCCAGCTTCAGCGCCGCGTCCTTGCTGCGCTTGATCTCGGCCTCGGCGTTCTTGGCCCCGGCGTAGCGGACGAGGATGTGCCGCGTGTGCACCTTCTCGACCTTGCAGCGCTGCGCGACCACGAACCCGTGCGGGTGCTCGACCGGCGCCGCGGTCTCGCCGATCCCGAGCGCGAACACCACGTCCTTCAGGGGGGCGTACTTCTCGGGCCACTTGTCCTGCGCGTAGGTGCCCATCGCCCCGCCCTTGGCCTTCGTCCTGGGCTCGTCGGACTCGCCGGCGAGCTCGGCGAAGGCTGTCCCCGAGGACAGCTTCTTCTGCAGCTCGGCGGCGCGGGCCTGCGCGGCGGCCTTGTCGCGCGTGACGGTCGGCTCGGCCCCCTCGGCCCCCTGCCAGGCGACGACGAGGATCTTCGCGCACGCCTCGTCGGCCTCGCCTTGCGGGTACTTCGGGGCCGGCGGGGTTTCAGGCGCCTCGGGCTTGGCCGGCGCCGCCGCCTCGACCTTCTTGGCCGGCTCGGCCGGCGGATCGCCGGAATTCGCGGCGCCGTCGCAGGCGGTCAGCACGAGGACGAGACAGGACAGGGCAGCGCGCGTCATCGCGGCGAGGATACACCGGCGCGACGGCTGCGTGCGGGCTCGTGGAGGGCCCGGCGTCACGGCCGCGGCAGACGAAGGATGCTTCGACCTGTCGAGCCGGCGAGGGCAGGGCAAGTTGCTCGCTCACGCGAACGAGGCGACCACGGCCTCGACGACGAGGGTGGCGAGGGTGGCGAGGATCTCGCGGCCCTCCTCGGCGGTCGCCAGCGCCGGCGCGCCGCAGTAGGCGCGCGGCATGTCGCACTCGAGGAAGCCGCGCTTGCCGGCGCGGATGTGCTCGGCGAGCGGCACGACGTGCTCGGGCAGCGCCGCGGCCAGCTCCATGCGCACGAGGTCGGGGCGGATCGCCAGCACGAGGCTGGTCTCGTAGCGGCCGGCGTGACACGAGCCGCTCTGGAACTCCGGCGTCAGGCGAGCCGCGAGCGCGCGCCGGGTGGTGTCGACGAACAGCAGGGCCTCGCCCGTGGCCTCGGCGTAGCGCCTCGCCACCTCGCGCAGCGAGGCGATGTGGTCGGGCTCGAGGTGGGCCGTGAACACGACGACGCGGTCGAAGCCCGTCGCCCGCGCCGCGCGACATGTCCCGAGGACCATGCCGATCGCGACCTCGGCGTCGATCGAGGTCGAGCCGGCGAAGTCGCGCGCCCACTCGGTCACCGCGTAGTGGATCGGCGGCAGCGCGGCCGCGAGGTGGCCGCGCGCCGCCAGCTCGGCCGCCGCCCGCTCGACCACCGCCTCGCCGATCAGGCTGTCGGTCGAGAGCGGCAGGTGCGGGCCGTGGGCCTCCGTGCTGCCGACCGCCAGCAGCGCGACCTTCCGCTCCGACCCGGTCAGCAGCCGCTCGACCTCGGGGTAGCTCAGCTCGGCGAAGCGGACGAAGATGCCGGGTGTCTGTTCAGCCATGGTGAATGGGCCATGTCCTTCGGGTCATGTCGTGACTCAGCCGAGCGCCGCCGCCAGCTTGCGCAGCTCGCCGCGCTTGATCTTTCCGGTCTCGGTGCGCGGCAGCGCGGCCACGAACTCGACCCGGCGCGGGGCCTTGAACGCGGCGATGTTGGCGCGCGCGTGGGCCAGGATCTCGGCGGCCAGCGCCTCGCCGGGGCTGTGCCCGGCGGCCAGCTCGACGTAGGCGACCGCGCGCTCGAGCCCGTCGGCGTCGCGGTAGCCGACCACGCCGGCCTCGTGCACGGCCGGATGGCCCAGGAGACAGTTCTCGACCTCGACCGGCGAGACGTACACGCCCGAGCACTTGAGCATGTCGTCGCCGCGGCCGCAGAACCAGAAGTAGCCGTCCTGGTCGACGAGGAACTTGTCGGCGCCCTTGACCGAGTCGCCCCAGAAGGTCGCGCGGCTCTGGTCGCGCATGCGCCAGTAGCCCTGGCCGGCCGAGGGCCCGGTGATCACGAGCGTGCCGATCTCGCCGGGCGGCACGTCGCGGCCGTCGTCGTCGATCAGGCGGTAGGTGTAGCCGTCGACGATCTTGCCGAGGCTGCCGTCCTTGACGTCGCCGGGGCGGTTGGTGATGTAGACGTGGAACATCTCGGCCGAGCCGATGCCGTCGTAGATCTCGACCCCGGTCGACTGCTTCCACAGGCGGTACAGCCGCGACGGCAGCGCCTCGCCGGCGCTGACCAGCGAGTGCAGCGACGACAGGTCGCGCCGCCCGGCCTCGTCGAGGTGGTCGAGCATCTTGGCGATGGTCGTCGGCACGGTCACGAACTGGGTCGCGCGGTACCTCTCGATCAGGCCGTACCACCGCTCCGGCGCGACCCGCTCGGGCACCAGCACGCAGCTGCCGCCGACGCTGAACGGGAACAGCATGTTGCTGGCGAGCGCGTAGCCGAAGAACAGCTTCGGCGCCGAGATCGTGACGTCCTCGCGCTTGATGCCGAGGGTCCGCTGGGCGTAGGCGATCGTGTTCCACACGAAGTCGTGGTGCATGTGCACGACGCACTTCGGCTTGCCGGTCGAGCCCGACGACGACAGCCAGGTGGCGAAGTCGTCGCGGTAGGTCGGCTCGGTGCGCGCGCTGTCGGGCTGGCGGGCCAGCTCGGCGTGCCAGTCGAGGGTGCCCTTCGGGACAGGCGCGCCGCCGCGGTCGACGACGATGACGATCGGCGGGTAGGGCGCGTCGCGCCACACCGGCTCGAGCTGCGGGTAGACCTCGGCGTCGACGATCACCGCCCGCGGCCGCGCGTACTCGAGGTAGTAGGCGTAGTCGGCCGGCAGCAGCCAGGTGTTGGTCGGCACCGCCACGCAGCCGGCGCGCAGGATGCCGAAGTAGGCCGCCGCGAACTCCGGCGTGTCGAGCAGGAGCAGCTGCACGCGGTCCTCGATGCGCAGGCCGAGCGAGCGCAGCAGATTGGTCACGCGGCACGAGGCAGCCACCAGCTCGCGGTAGGTCACCTGCGCCTCGCCGCAGTAGATCGCGGTCTTGTCGCCGAGGCCCTCGGCGACGCGGGCGTCGAGGAACCACTCGGCCATGTTCAGGCGATCCGGGACGACGATCGGCGCGTGCATGAGTCGCGGCGAAAATCCCACAGGCCCCGCGGGCCGGGGCAGCGGCGGGCGGGTGCGGGGCCTCACGGAGGACCGGTCGCTGCGCCCGCCGCGTTGGGCCGAGGCGCGAGCTGAGGTATGTTCCCCGCGCCGTGGAGGTGGTCTACCCGCGCCTGTCCTTCGATCTCGACCGCGACGCGTTCGCGGTCTGGCTGCGCTGGGTGTCGCTCGAGCGGCCGCCGTCGCCGGAGGAGCCGCCCGCGCAGGGGATCCGCGTCGAGCTGCAGCTCAACCGCAACGCGGTGCTCGGGCCGACGATCGCCTACCGCCGCGACCTCGAGCCGGCCCCGCGGCTGTACCGCGTGCCGCGCAGCCGCTGCAGCGAGGTCCTGCGGGTCGCCTCGCGCCGCGGCCTGCTCGACGTGCAGCTCATCATCCACGGCTCGATCGCCAACGCGCCCTACGCCGCGCTCTACCACGTGCGCGACGACGACGGCGAGCCGCTGACCGAGCTGCCCGGCACGCCGCTGTTGCAGGTGCAACCATCGACGCCCGGCGACCGCTGGCACGTCGCCGGCCAGGCCAACCTGCGCGTCCAGCTCGAGCTGGTCGAGCGCAGGCGCCTGCGCGTGCTCGCGTAGCGCGAGTGATGCATCACTCCTGCGCGAAGCGCTCGATCGCGTCGAGGGCGGCGCGGGCCCGTTCGACGCTGCTGCCGCTGGCGCTGCGATCGAGCGCGGCCTGCAGCTGCGGGCGCGACCGCGCCCAGCGGAGGAACAGCAAGATCGCCGCCAGGGTGACCCCGCCGATCACGAACTGCAGGATCACGAACTCCGGGGCGCGCGCGATCAGATCGTCGCCGTTGCTCGCGGCCAGGCAGATGACCAGCGGGATCCACAACAGCGCCCACGGCAGCCCCAGCCACGGCGAGGTGCGCACCCGCCAGGCGCTCAGCTCGGCCAGGCGGCGTTGATTGAGCACCACCGGGTCGCCCGGATCGATCGCGCGGACCATCGCCAGCTCGCGCGCGCCGAGGACGACCATGCCGATCATGTAGACCTGCAGGGCGATGCCACACAGCATGAGGGGCAGGTTGTCGCGGTGGTTCACCCAGAACGACGCGAACACGAAGATGAACGCGCCGCCGATCAGCGTCTGGCACCACAGCCCGAACACCAGTGGGCGCAGGCGCGAGCGGGCGCGGCCGATCGCGCGTTCGTGGAGGAGTTGCAGCTGCAGCGCGCCCTGCAGCTCGAGCTTGCGGTCGAGGGCTCGCCAGGCTTGCTTGAGGTCGTCGAGTTCCATGGTCACGTCATCCGCCCGCGCAGGCGCTGTTTGAGGCGGCCGAGCTTGGTCGCCACGTTGGTCTCGCTGATGCCGAGGATCGCCGCGATCTCGCTGTGCGGGCGCTCCTCGAGGTAGAGGACGATGAGCGCCCGGTCGAGCTCGGCGAGCCCGGCGATCACCGCGTGAAGCTGCTTGAGCCGCTCGTCGGGCTCGTCGCTGTCGGCGGCGACGTCGCCCGGGTCGGCGAGCGGCTCGAAGCGGCCGTCGCGGGCCCGCTCGCGCCGCGCGAACGAGATGCCGACGTTGAGGGCGACGCGGTACATCCACGTCGAGAAGCGCCGCTCCGGGTCGTAGCGGGGGAACGAGCGCCACAGCTGGACGGCGATCTCCTGCGCGAGGTCGTTGCGGTCCTGGGCGCCGCGCGCGTACACGCTGGCGACCTTGAGCACGATCTTCTGGTGCTCGCGCAGCAGCGCCAAAAACCGCGCCCGGGGTTCGTCGTCCGTCATGGTCGTGCGCGTCATGATTCGCGCGAGCCCCGGCGAGGTTCACACCACGGCGTCGATTTTTCGGGCCCGCGCGCGACCCAACGAAGACGGCCGCCCGCAGGCGGCCGCACGGTGACTCGCGAGCGAAGGCTCAGCTCTGGCCGCCGCCGGTGAGCATCTCCTTGAGGCCGGGGATCTCGCCGAGCAGCGGCATCAGGACGATCTCGATGCGGCGGTTCTTGGCCTTGCCATCTTCGCTGGTGTTGTCGGCCACCGGGTCGACGTCGCCGTAGCCGGCGGCGCCGAGGGTGCCCTGCGGCATGCCCTGGGTGACGAGGAACTGCACGACCTCGACCGAGCGGGCCGTCGACAGCTCCCAGTTGTTCTTGAACTTGGCGGTCTTGATCGGGACGTTGTCGGTGTGGCCGGCGACCAGCCACTCGCGGTCGGTGAGGCTCTTGAGCGCGCCGGCGAGGTTGGACAGCGCGGCCTGGCCCTCGGGCTTGAGGTCGGTCTTGCCCGAGTCGAACAGGATGCTGCTGGCCAGCTTGACGACGAAGCGGCCCTTGCGGACCTCGACCTGGATGGTGCCGGCGTCGATGAGCGACTTCAGCTTGGCGAACAGGTCTTTGTAGACCTGCAGCTCGGCCAGGCGCTTGGCCTTCTCGTCGCGCAGCTTCTTGAGCTCGTCGGCGGTGGCGCCGGCCTTGCGCGCGAGGTCGGCGTTCTGCTCCTCGAGCACCTTGATCTCGCCGCCCAGGCGCTGCACGTCCTTCTCGAGCTGGGCGATCTTGTCCTTCAGCGAGGTGTTCTCCTCGTTGAGCTGCTTGTTCTTCCCTTGCTCGTCGCGCAGCTCACCCTCCGTCTTGGCGAGCTTGGCCTGCGTCTCCGCGAGGGCTGCCTCGAGTTCTTTGCGTTTACAGCCGGAGATGGCCAGCGTGGACAGGAGCATGAGGACGGCGAGCTTGCGCATGGCGCAAGGCTATCCCATGACGGCCAAATTTTTGACGCATCTCGACTTCGCGGCTTACCCTCCGGGTCCGGGCCCGGAATCTGGGCCATAACGCAGCGAGATCACAGAGAAAATGGCCAAGCCACGAGCCAACTCTCCTTCTGCGCGAGACGCGCGAGTGCGCGAAAGTTCTTCCGGGCTGCCACGGCCGTGGGGCGAGTTCCTCGGCGTGGTGCTGCTCGCCATCGGCGTGCTGATGCTCGGCGGACTGTTCTCGTATCAGTTCGGCACCGGCACGTTGATGGGTCCTGTCGGCCGCCTGGTCGCCGGGGCGCTGTACGCCTCGCTCGGCATGGGTTCGTACCTGCTAGTGCTCGGCGTGCTCGGCCTCGGCGTCAAGGCGCTGCTGGGCGACGCGATGGAGCTGCGCTCCGGCGAGGGCCTCGGCTTCTCGCTGGCGACGGTGGCCGGCTGCGTGCTGCTGCACGTGATGTTCCCGGCCTACCGGATCTACGGCTTCACCGCCGGCGGCCTGGCCGGCGAGGTGCTCGGCGAGATCGGCCTCGGCATGTTCGATCGGGCAGGTACCTACCTGATCGCCGGCGCGCTCCTGTGCGTCGGTTTGTTCGCCTCGACGCCGCTGTCGACGGCACACCTGATCGCCGCCGTGCGCATGCTCGGCCGCGGCTTTATCGCCATCGGCCAGTACCTGTGGGGCGGCCTCGTCGGCATCGGCGAGTCGCTGCGCGGCCGCGCCGACGCGGCCGAGGACGACGAGGAGGAAGAGGAAGAAGAGGAGGAGGCCGAGGAGGACGAGGTCGAGGAGGAAGAGGCCGAAGAAGAAGAGGAAGAAGAGGAGGAGGTCGAGGAGGAGCCGAAGCCCAAGCGCCGGCGCAAGCCGAAGACCAAGGCCGCCGAGGAAGAGGTGGAGGCGCCCGCGCCGGCGCTGCCCGCGGCCGCCGTGGCCGAGGCGCCGCGCAAGAACCGGAAGGTCGCGCGCCGCCCCGAGGACATGCCGGAGATCGTGCTGACGGCCGCGCGCCCCGAGGCCGAGGCGAGCAAGGCCGAGGTCGCGAAGGTCGAGCCCGCCGACGACGTCGCGCCGAAGCGGCGCCGCAAGCCGGCCAAGGTCGAGCCCGAGGTGTCGACCGACATCGACGAGGCTCCGGGACATGTCGCAGAGGACAGGATCGAAGAGCCAGCCGAGATCCCGACGCCGGCGAAGGCCAAGGCCGGCAAGAAGGCGCCGCCGCGGCCGCAGGAGCTGGCGGCTACCGTCGAGGTCACGACCGAGCTCGACGACGAGGAGGAGAGCGCGCCGCCGCCGATCGCCGCCAGAGCCCCGGTCGTGCCCGCGAGCGCGCCCGCGCGGGCGCCCGAGCAGCTGCCGCTCGCGCCCGCCGCCGCGGCCGTCAAGCCGGTCGAGCGCGTGCCGTCGATCCCGGGCATCGTGCGCCTCACCTCTGGGCCGTACAACCTGCCGCCGTCGAAGCTGTTCGAGGCCGCCGACGCGCCGGCGGTCGAGGTCGACAAGAACTTCGTGCTCGAGCAGGCCGAGCGCATCGAGCACGCGCTGGCGCAGTTCAAGGTCAACGGCAAGGTCACCAAGATCCACCCGGGGCCGGTGATCACCCGCTACGAGTTCAAGCCCGACCCGGGCGTCAAGCTGTCGCGCATCGAGAGCCTCGAGAACGACCTCGCCATGGCGCTCGAGGCGATCGCTATCCGCATCCTCGCGCCGATCCCGGGCAAGGCGACCGTCGGCTTCGAGGTCCCGAACGCCATCCGCGAGACCGTCTCGATCAAGGAGATCCTCGAGAGCGAGGCGTTCGAGGCCGCGCGGGGCGGCAAGCTGCCGATGGTGCTCGGCAAGAACATCACCGGCAAGCCGGTCGCCATCGACCTGGCCAAGGCGCCGCACCTGCTCGTCGCCGGCGCGACCGGCTCGGGCAAGTCGGTCGGCGTCAACGCGATGATCTGTTCGCTGCTGTTCGCGTGCACGCCCGAGGACGTGCGCATGATCATGATCGACCCGAAGATGCTCGAGCTGAGCATCTACAAGGACATCCCGCACCTGCTCTTGCCGGTCATCACCGACGCCGAGCAGGCCAGCATGGCGCTGCGCTGGGCGGTCGACGAGATGGAGCGGCGCTACGCCGTGCTGTCCGACGCGCAGGTGCGCGACATCGCCGGCTACAACAAGAAGCTGCCGCAGCTGCTCGACGAGTGGGAGGCGGAGAAGCGGGCGCTCGAGGAGGCCGCGGCCGACGCCAGCGCCGCCGCGCGCGAGGAGGGCGAGGACGCGATCCCGGCCGAGTTCCTCGGCGGCGTCGGCTTCGACGAGGACGGGCCGGTCGAGGCGATGGGCGGGCTGCCGACCGGGGCCAAGGTCGGCGACAGGCCGGAGAAGATGCCGTACATCGTCGTCATCATCGACGAGTTCGCCGACCTGATGATGGTCGCCAGCAAGGAAGTGGAGACCAGCGTCGCGCGGATCGCCGCCAAGGCGCGCGCGTGCGGCATCCACCTGATCCTGGCGACGCAGCGGCCGAGCGTCGATGTCATCACCGGCACGATCAAGAACAACTTCCCGTCGCGCATCGCCTTCCAGGTGACGAGCGACATCGACAGCCGCACGATCCTCGACGGCAAGGGCGCCAAGCAGCTGCTCGGCATGGGCGACATGCTGCACATGGACCGCGGCGGCCAGCCGCAGCGCGTGCACGGCTGCTACGTGTCCGAGGACGAGATCCTCAAGGTCGTGGCGTTCATCCGCAAGCAGGCGCGGCCGACGTACAACCTGGCGATCACGGCCAAGCGCGACGAGGAGGAGGATGAGGCGCCGAGCGAGCGGCGCGCCGATGCGCTCTACGACAAGGCGGTCCAGATCGTCGCCGAGACGCGCAAGGTCAGCACCAGCATGATCCAGCGCCGGCTCAACATCGGATACAACCGGGCGGCCAAGATCGTCGAGATGATGGAGGCCGATGGCGTGATCGGCCCGGCGCGGGGCACAGCGCCGCGCGAGGTGTTCGTCCAGGCCGCGTGAGGCGGCGAGATCTCCGCCGCCCGGGCCTGCGCGCCTGGAAGTGTGCTAGGACTCTCGCGGCGCCCGTCTGCGCGGCCGCGCGCGCGGCGACGGCGCGGCGGTGAATCGCCCCCAGCATCCACTCGTCTGCACGCCCACGGGGTCTCGCGCCCCAGGAGCTCACCATGGAACCGTTCACCTCGATCTGCGCGCTCTCTCTCGGCCTCTTCTGCAGCGATGTCGCTCTGGCGAATGATGCTCCGCTGCTGCCCGTGAGCGTGACCACGCAGGAGGCGACCACGAAGGTGGCCGCCGCGCCGGCGCCCGACATCAAGCCCTCGGCCTCGGCGGTGCTCGCCTCGGTCCAGTCGTTCTACGACGGCACCACCGACCTCACCTGCAAGTTCAAGCAGACCTACGTGCACCCGGTCTACGGCACGCGCACGGTCAGCACCGGCGACCTCCGCCTCAAGAAGCCCGGCATGATGGTGTGGGACTACGAGGGCAAGGCCGACCCCGATTTCTACGTCGACGGCCAGAAGCTGTGGGTGGTCGAGCACGACACGCGCCAGGTCGTGAGCCAGAAGGTCGAGGGCAACTCGAACCTCGCGGGGGCGATGAAGTTCTTGTTCGGCGGGCAGAAGCTGATCAAGGAGTTCAAGGTGCGGATGGCGCCGGACAAGCAGGCCAAGTCGTACGGGATGCCGGGGCACAAGGTCATCGAGCTCAAGCCCAAGGAGCAGAACCCGCACTACAAGTCCTTGCTGCTGGTCGTCGACGACCTCACCGGGCGGGTCGATTCGTTCGTGGTCCGCGCCCAGGACAACAGCACCAATCACTTCGTGCTGACCGACGTCGCCAGCAACCAGAATCAGGTCGCGAAGGACTTCAAGTACGTGGTGCCGAAGGGCTACGTCGAGACGCGGCAGTGAGCGCGGTCGGGTGATCGCGGCGACGGGTGGGCCCGCGCGCGCAGGCGTGCGGGCCCGCTCGCGTTTGCGGAAGCGATCCTGATGCCGTGGTGCTGCGGTCGTCGGCCCGGTCGTTGGTTGCGCCGCGCGCCACGCCTGTGTACCGTGGCGCCGACTACGACCATGCAGCGCACTTCACTGGTTACCCTGGGTTTGCTGACCGCGCTCGTTGCGACGGTCGGCTGCGGCGACGACAAAGGCACCTCGACGGACGCGTCGACGGCGAACACCTCCACGGACACGGAGGACGCGACCGCGACCACGCCGACCGGCACGACCGACGAGATGACGGCGGGCACGGCGTCGACCGAGGACACCACGGAGGGCACGACCGAGGCGCCGACCACCGGGAGCGTGTGCGAGGATGGCATGCAGATGCCCGGCATGGGCGCCGAGGGCTCGCCGTGCACGCTCAACGCCGACTGCGAGTCGGAGACGTGCATGAAGTGGACCGACACCCAGACCGACGCCACCTGCGGCGTGCGGGCCGAGTGCGGCAACACCCGCTTCATCGGCACGCTGACGGACTTCGCCACCAAGGCGCCGATCCCCAACGCCGAGCTGCGGGTCGTCGGCGCCCTCGCCGCCATCCAGGGCATCGAGAGCGCGGTCGACATCGTCAAGGCCACGTCCGACGCCAACGGGCAGATCGACGCGACCTCCACCACCCCGGTCAACACCGGCATCGGCGTGATCGGCGTGGTCAGCGGCGGCGACTACTACCTCACCGCCACCGGCCTGGCCCAGCCGTACACCGGCACGACGCTGTACCCGCCGCTCAACGGCATCCACGACATCTGGGGCGTGCCCTCGGCCAAGCTGACCGAATGGACAGGTTACCTGATGACCGACGCCGACACGGCGGTCGTCGACGCCCTGCCGCTCGGCGACAACGGCGGCGTGATCGGCCTCGTGCGCACGGGCACCGACGGCCTGGCCGGCGCGGTCGTCGTGCCGGAGAAGGACACGTCGACCGCGACCGTCCGCTACCTCAACGAGGACGGCATGGGCTTCAACGCCGACGCGACCAGCAGCAACGGCGTGTTCGTCCTGCTCAACCCCGGGATCGCCGAGAAGTTCACCGTCGAGGTCGACGGCGCGCCGACCGAGCTGTGGGGCACCGCCGGCAGCGCCAAGATGGCCTCGTTCGTCCTGATCTTCAACGTCCCCTGAGCCAGGCTCCGTGAGCGCGTCCGGGGAGGGAGCCCGGGCGCACCCACCGCGGCCACCGCAACGGCGGTGGCCGCGTTTTAGCTCTCGGGACATGTCTCGGCGGGCATGTCCGAAAGTTCATCTCAAACCCATTGGTTGGTGCTCGGGTCCCAGCGCTTCCACTCGCCGGCGATCTCGCGGTAGAGGTCGCGCGCGCCGGCCTTCACGCGGAAGCGCTCGCGGGTGAACTTGCCGGCCAGGGCGTCGTCCATGCCCTCGTAGTCGGTCAGCGACACGTCCTCGCTCAGCATGTGGAAGGTCGCGTCGAGCTCGGCGCGGTCGATGACGACGCTGACGAAGCCGTTGCGGCTGGAGTCGGCGAAGCCGAGGTGCGGGTTGGTGGTCGTGCCGGTGAACAGGGCGTCGATCGCCGCCGCCAGCATGCCGGCGCCGGGCAGGCTGCTGAGGGTCGGGTCGGCCGCGACCTGCAGGACCAGCAGCGACTGGAACGGCGTCGAGCTGATGCCGCCGCCGACCAACTCGACGATCTTCTGGTCCGGCGCGCCGGCGACCATCGGCGTGCCGGCGTAGAAGGCGTGGATGTCGCCGGTGATGGCGACGACGTTCTCGACCGCCTGGAGCTCGGCGAGGAGCGCGTCGCGGGTCGGGTTGAAGCCGTCCCACTGGTCGACGTTCATGTAGTAGAGCTGGTTGAACGGCTCGATCGGGAACGAGGTCAGGTCGATCACCAGCGGCATCAGCGTGATCTCGGTGCCCCACACCTTCCACGTCGCCGTCGAGCCCTTCATGGTGTCGAGGAACCACTGCTGCTGGGTCGGGCCCATGACGTCGACCGAGGCGGGGTCGGCGGCCTTCCGGGCCGCGGCCCACGCGTCGAAGGCCGGCTTGTTGACGAAGTAGCGGGCGCCGATCGAGCCGTTGAAGCTGCGCTTGCCGAGCCCGCGGTACGACAGCCCGCGCGGCAGCGTCGCCAGCGTGGCCTCGTCGATCGGCGGCGTCGGGTCCATGACGCTCGCCAGGGTGTCGTTGATGAAGACGGCGTCGATCGGCCCGCTGAGGTGCGCCGGGTCGAAGCCGAGGGCGTCGGCGGCGGCCAGCAGCGCGGTCTTGTAGGTGCCGCCGTCGTAGGCGTCGATGTCCTCGACGTACGGCCCGGCGAACTCGGGCAGCGAGCCGAGCTGCTCGACCAGCGCCGCCTCGTCGAGGACGACCGCGCCCGGGAACCCGTCCTCGGCGATCAGGTGGTCGGGCCGGTAGCTGCGGAGGTCGGTCAGCACCAGGTGGAGGTGCTTGCCGAAGCGGAAGTCGCGGTAGATCGTGATGTCCTGCGGGTGCGGCTTGCTCGGGTCGTACGCGAATTCCTCGTCGGTGAAGTCGATCGGCATGTACTCGAACCACGCCTGATTGGCGTGCTTGCGCCGGGCCTCGTCGTGCTCGTCGATCCGGCCGTCGAAGTAGGTCGCGGTCGCGCCGAAGCAGTCGTCGGAGAACTCGTGATCGTCCCACACCGCGATCATCGGCAGGCTCTCGTGCACGCGGCGCAGCGCCGGGTCGGAGCGGTAGCCGCGGTACAGCTCGCGGTAATTGCTCAGGCTGCTGGCCGCGAAGTACTCCTCCTCGGTGCCCTCGTTGAACACGATCGCGCCCGCGGTGTCCGAGAACGTGACGGCCCGGCCCGCCGCCTGGAACGTCGGGTCTCCGGTAGTTTCGTAGATGTAGTCACCAAGGTGAACGAAGAAGTCGAGGTCTTGCTGCCCCAGAAGGCCGCGATAGCTATTATAATAGCGGCCGTTGTAATCCTGACACGAGACGTAGGCGAAGCGAACCGCCACATCGGCGTCAGGAGCCGGCGCCGTGCGGGTTCGGCCGACCTGGCTGCCGTAGCGGCCATCTTCGCGATTGTGAACGAATCTATAATAATAGGTGGTGGCCGGCTCGAGGCCCTTGATCTTGGCCTTGGCGCAGCGGTCGAACGCGGCCCGCGCGGCCACGGCGGCGCTGGCGGCGTCGAGCTCGACGCGCGCGGTGAATTCGGGGTCCGTGGCCAGCTCCACGGTGAGCTCCAGATCGCCGTCGCCGACGTCGCCGTCGTCGACGCGGGTCCAGAGGATCACGCTGTCGGGTCGTGGGTCGCCCGAGGCCACCGATTGTGGGAAATACGCCGCACCGTCGAGCAGCGGCTCCTCGGCGCCGGTGGTCGGCGCGGTGGTGCCGGTCGGTTCGGTGGTGCCGTCGGTCCCGGTCGAGCCGTCGCTGTCGGTGGTCGCGTCGCCGCCTCCCTTGCAGGCGGAGAGGCCGGCGGAGACGACGCTGACGAGCGTCGCGCGCAGGAATTGGCGGCGAGAGAATCGTTGAGTCATGCGTGGGTCGCTCCCGCGATCGACTCTATCGCAGTCCGCCCGGACGCTCGCGGGTCCGCGCCCCGTGCGTTTTGCCGCGGCTCATCGCACGGGCGCGAGGTGCGGGCGCTCGCCCGCTCGTCGCGTGAAGATGTTGTCACGCGATTGTCGATCTGGCGACGCGGCGTCGGCTTCGGGTATGAAGAGAGACAATGTCTGGCATGAAGTCTCCTGGTCGTCCTCCGCTCCTCTCGTTCGCGCGCGCCGGCGTCACCGGGCTCGCGCTCACCCTGTCTCTCGGGGCATGTGGTGGCGACGACAAGGGTGACACCGACGGGGACGGCACGATCGGCACCGACACGACCGTCGGCACCGAGCCCACCGCCGGGACCGACGCGACCGACGCGACCGACGGCACCGCGGGCACCGAGCCGACCGGCACCGACACCGAGGACACGAGCGCGCCGGCCACCACCGGCGAGGAGATGCCGGCCGACTGCGATGCCTTCGTCAGCCCGAGCGACGACGACGTCGCCGCGCTGCAGGGCGCGCTGCTCGACGCCGCCGACGGCGACATCGTCTGCATGGCCGAGGGCCTGTTCGAGCTCAACACCGAGATCTCGATCTCGGCCAACAACCTGACGCTGCGCGGGGCCGGTCGCGAGCAGACGATCCTCGACTTCAGCACCCAGGACCTCGGCGCCAACGGCATCAAGATCAGCGGCGACGGCGTGACGGTGCAGAACTTCACCGTGCGCGAGACCCCGGGCGACGGCATCCGCGGCGACGACGTCGCCGACATCACCTTCGACGGCGTGTCGGTCGAGTGGGCGGCGAAGGAGTCGCTCGAGAGCGGCGCCTACGGCTTCTACCCGGTCGGCTGCACCGGGGTGGTGATCCGCAACTCGCGGGTGATCGGCGCCCGCGACGCCGGCATCTACGTCGGCCAGTCGAGCAACATCCTGGTCGAGGACAACGAGGCCTACGACAACGTCGCCGGCATCGAGATCGAGAACTCGACCGGGGCGACGCTGCGCCGCAACCACGCCTACAACAACACCGGCGGGATCTTGATCTTCAACCTCCCGGGCCTGCCGGTGCAGAACGGCAAGCACACGCTGGCCTACGAAAACATCGTCGAGAACAACAACGGCAACAACTTCGGCATCCCCGGCACGTCCGTGGCCGCGGTGCCGCCGGGCGTCGGGTTCATGATCCTCGCCTCCGACGAGAACGAGCTGCGCAACAACACGATCCGCGGCAACCGCACCTCGGGCGTGATCATCGTCAGCTACAACGAGGCGATCGGGCTCGAGCCGGCCGACGACCCCAACTTCGACGCGTTCGCCGAGGGCAACTACATCCACGACAACAACTTCAGCGACAACGGCACGATGCCGGCCACGCCGGTCGACGGGGTGGCGGGCGTGCCGGCGCCGGACATCCAGTTCGACGGCTGCCTGAACCCCGACGCCGCGCCGATGGACCCGGCGGTGGTCAACTGCCTGTGGCAGAACGGCGACGCCGACTACATCAACTTCGACCTGTGCGGCGGGCTCGCCAACAAGAGCACCGACCTCGAGCCGGTCACCTGCCAGCACACGGCGCTGCCCGAGCTGCCGGCCGGCTGAGCGCGCGTGACTTGCCGCGGAGGACATGTATGAGAGGCCATGTACTTTGGGTCATGGGTGTCGTCGCCGCCTGCGGCGACGCCGGCGGCGCGGCCGAGGGCACGGCGAGCCCGACGAGCACGACGAGCGCGACCGACACGAGCGGCGCGACCGCGACGACCGACCCCGGGACCGACACGACCGCGCCGACCACCGGTGACCCGTGCGCCGGGACCACGCGCTGCCCGGTCGAGGGCGAGTGGCCGCTGCCGAAGCTCAGCGACTACGACTTCTTCGTCGCGCCGATGGTCGACCAGGCGCCCAAGGACGGCGTGGTGCCCTACACCGTGGCGGCGCCGCTGTGGTCGGACGCGGCCGGCAAGGGCCGCTTCATCGTCCTGCCCGAGGGCGGCAAGATCGGCTTCACCGATGGCGAGGGCTGGAGCTTCCCCGACGGCACCACGATCATCAAGACGTTCTGGTTCGACCACGACCGCCGCGACCCGGCCGCGGGCCGGCGGGTGATCGAGACCCGGCTGCTCGTCCGCGAGGCGGGGGCGTGGGAGTCGTTCACGTACCTGTGGGACGACGCGCAGACCGAGGCGACGCTGCTCAAAATCGGCAAGCGCGTCGACGTCGAGTTCATCGACGAGGAGGGCGTGGCGCGGGTCGAGGAGTACATCGTGCCGAACCTCGACCAGTGCGGCAGCTGCCACGAGCGCGACGACACCTCCGAGCTGCTGGGGGTGATCACCCACCAGCTCAACATGGAGATCGAGGTCGACGGGCAGACCGTCAACCAGCTCGAGTGGATGGCGTCTCAGGACATGTTCTCCGGGGCATTGCCCGACGTACAGGCGCTGCCGCGGCTGGTCGACCCGTTCGGCGACGAGCCGCTCGAGACGCGCGCGCGCTCGTACCTGCACGCCAACTGCTCGCACTGCCACCGGCTCGGCGGCGGCGCGGGCAAGAGCGGGCTGGTGTTCCTCGCCTGGGAGGAGGTGCACGCGAAGTTCGGGGTGTGCAAGGTGCCGGCCGCCGCCGGCCCGGGCACCGGCGGCAACGACTACGACATCGTGCCGCGCCACCCGGACAAGAGCATCGTCGCGTTCCGCATGAATTCGCTCGATCCGGAGATCAAGATGCCCGAGCTGCCGAACCGGGTGATCGACGAGCGCGGGGTGGCGCTGATCGAGGCGTGGATCGCCGGCATGGAGGCGGCGACCTACCCGGACTGCAAGCCAGACGAGATGCCGTGAGCTGTCCCTCGGGACAGCTCGCCTCTCACTGGCGCGGCGGGACCGGGTCGCAGTAGAGGCAGGGGTCCATCACGGGCGAGGTCGTCTCGACCGGGTGGGGCGGCCGGCGGGCGGGGAACGTCAGGGTGCCTGCGCCCCAGCGGCCGGCCTTGCGCCGGCGCACGACCGCGGAGAAGCTGTCCTCGCGGACGACGAGCTCGGCGAACCCGGGCCGGTTCGACTGCAGCTCGGCCTTGAGGGTGGTGCTCTGGAAGTACCAGGCGCCGCGGACCCCGCCGCGGCTGTCGGGCGCCGAGGCCGAGCCGGAGATGACCTGAAAGACAGGGTGCTTGAGCCAGAAGCGGCTCGAGCGCTTGGTCGCCGGGCCGATGTCGGCGGTCGCCAGGACCATGCGGTCGTGGGCCGACAGCGCGCCGGCGAACAGGCCGGCGTCGACCGCCTCGCGCAGCGGCGGGGCGTGGAGGTAGTAGCCGCTGTCGCTGAAGAGGCCGCCGACGCCGTGCGGGCCGGCGCTCTCGAGCGGGTGGTGGCTGACGAGCACGCGCGGGTGCGCGGCCGGCCTGGCCGCGACGGCGGCGAGCAGGGCCGCCTGCTCGGCCAGGCTGTGGTCGGCGCGGGCGGCCGCGGGCGTGCCGACCGGCGGTGGGACCAGCCAGGCGGCGCTGTCGACCACCACGAGCTCGACCAGCGGGGCTGTCTCGGACGACATGTCCTTCGGGCCCGGTACGCAGACACCTGCCGTACAGGACATGGTCACTCGGACATGTCCGTCGGGATAGACGGCGGCGCTGTAGTTGTGCGCCGGCATCGCCCACGGCATGGGTCCTCCGGCGTCGGCTTGCAGCTCGAGCTCGGGCTGGCCGCAGCGCCAGTCCTGCTCGCCGAGGGCGGCGAGCGCCGCGCCGCCGGCGTCGACGTGGGCGCGCACCACCTGCGCCAGCGCGGCCGGCCCCCTGGCCTGCCACGCGCGCGCGGGCGCGGTGCAGCGGCCGAGGTCGCCGGGCCCGACCGGGCCGATGTTGTCGCCGAGCCAGAGCACCACCGCCGGTCGTCCGCGGCGCCGGTGCTCGGCCAGCACGCGCTCTAGCTCGGCCGCCACGACCGCGCCCGACCGCCCGCGCGCGCCCACGTCGCCGAGCAGCACCAGGCTGACCTCGGGGACAGCTTTGTCGGGCACCACGGGCGGACCCCACGCCTTGCCGCGCTCGATCGCGCAGGCCGAGAGCGACAGCGGGGCCGACAGCAGGGCGACGAGGGCGAGGCGCGTCACGGCACGGCCTCGGCGACATGGGCGAGCGCGGCGAGCTCGGCGAGATCCGTGAGCCAGTGCGCGGCCGTCATCGACGCGCGAGCATAACACGTGCAGACCTGCGAACGGCGCGGCGCCTCGCGCGGCGGGCCCGACCGCTGCGCCGGGGTCGGCCCCGTGATCGGGCCCCGTCGTCGCGCCGAGGGCCGCGGCGGCAAAGGCCCGTTGCGGCGAGGTTACGCACGGTCTGGAGCCGGGCGCGCGCTTGCGCGGGGGCTGTGGCTCGGGCAAAAGTCGAGACCATGTCGCCCGCGGCGATCATGCTGTCGATGACCGTCAACGGCGAGCCGGTGCAGGTCGCTGCGCCGCCGCACTGGACGCTGCTCGAGGTGCTGCGCTACCGCCTCGACCTGATCGGCAGCAAGCAGGGCTGCGACAAGGGCGACTGCGGGGCCTGCACGGTGCAGATCGACGGGGTCCCGCAGCTGGCCTGCTTGACCCTGGCGATCCACGCCGAGGGCCGCGCGGTGACCACGGTCGAGGGGCTGGGGCTTTCGTCCGGCGGGGTGCACCCGCTGCAGGACGCGTTCGACCGCCACACCGCGGCGCAGTGCGGCTTCTGCACGCCGGGCATCCTGCTGAGCGCCGAGGCGCTGCTGCGCCGGCGCGGCCGCGAGGTCACGCGCGCCGAGGTGTGCGAGGCGCTCGCGGGCAACCTGTGCCGCTGCACCGGCTACACCAAGATCATCGACGCGGTGGTCGACGCCAGCCGCGTGATGGCCGGTGCGCACACCCAGGAGGCTGGCCGTGGCGAGTGACGACGGGGAGCGCGAGGCGCAGGGCGACGGCATCGGCGAGACCACGGAGGCCGCCGAGAAGGCCATGTGGCAGCTCGGCAAGTCGCACCGCAAGGTCGACGCGATGGAGCGCATGCGGGGGGTCACCCGCTACACCGACGACCTCAAGCTGCCGGGCATGCTGCACGCCAAGATCTTGCGCAGCCCGCACGCGCACGCGCGCATCAAGTCGATCGACAGCTCGGCCGCGCTGGCGCTGCCCGGGGTGTTCGCGGTCGTCACCGGGCAGGACTTCAAGATCCCCTACGGCATCATCCCGTGGACGCCCGACGAGAACGCGCTCGCGGTCGAGAAGGTGTGCCACGTCGGCGACGGCCTGGCCGCGGTCGCGGCCGTCGACGAGGACACCGCCAACGCGGCCCTGCGCGCGCTCGTGGTCGAGTACGACGTCCTGAAGCCGTACTTCGACCCCGAGGAGGCGCTCAAGGTCCGCGACCGCGAGGGCACGATCAACCCGTACTCGCGCAAGGGCAACGTGTCGAAGCACGTGCTGCTCGAGTTCGGCGACGTCGAGGCCGAGCTGGCCCGCGCCGACCTGGTGGTCGAGGGCGAGTACTTCTTCGAGGGCACCACCCACGGCGCGATCGAGCCCCACTGCGCGCTCGCCCACCTCGACGGCAGCGGCGTGCTCACCGTGTGGTCGGCGACCCAGGTGTCGCACTACCTGCACCGCGAGCTGGCCAAGGTGCTCGAGCTGCCGCCGCACAAGATCCGCGTGATCCAGCCGCCGCTCGGCGGGGCCTTCGGCGGCAAGAGCGAGCCGTTCGACCTCGAGTTCGTGGTCGCCAAGCTGGCCATGAAGACAGGTCGGCCCGTCAAGCTGCTGTACACCCGCGAGGAGGTGTTCTACGCCCACCGCGGCCGCCACCCGATGAAGATGAAGCACCGCACGGGCTTCACCAAGGACGGCGGGCTGCTCGGCGTCGACGCGCGCACGATCCTCGACGGCGGCGCCTACTCGAGCTTCGGCCTGGTCACCACCTACTACTCGGGCCAGCTGATGTGCTCGCCCTACGTGTTCCCGGCCTACCGCTTCGACAGCACGCGCGCCTACACCAACAAGCCGGCGTGCGGGCCCAAGCGCGGCCACGGCTCGGTGCAGCCGCGCTTCGCCATGGAGATCCAGCTCGACAAGGCCGCGCACGCGCTCGGCCTCGACCCGATCGAGCTGCGCCGCCGCAACGCGATCAAGGCCGGCGAGAAGACCGTCAACGAGTTCACCGTCGGCTCGTCGGGCTTCCTCGAGTGCCTCGAGAAGGTCGAGCGGTCGTCGGGGTGGATCGAGAAGCGGCGCACGCTGCCGTACGGCCGCGGGATCGGGATCGCCGGCTCGACCTACATCAGCGGCACGAATTACCCGATCTACCCCAACGAGATGCCGCAGGCGGCGGTCCAGATCTGCCTCGACCGCAGCGGCCGCGCGCGCGTGTTCAGCGGCGCCAACGACATCGGCCAGGGCAGCAACACGATGCTGGCCGTGATCGTGTCGGAGGAGCTGGGCATCCCGCTCGAGGACATCCGCGTGCTGTCGGCCGACACCGACCTGTGCCCGGTCGACCTCGGCGCCTACTCGTCGCGCATCACGCTGATGGTCGGCAACGCCTGCCTGGTCGGCGCGCAGCGGCTGCGGCGCAAGGTGTGCGAGAGCGTGGCCAAGCGCTGGGGCATCCCGCGCCAGCGCGTCACGCTGGCCGGGCGCATGGCGATCGACCGCGAGGACCCGTCGCGCCACGTCGACAGCGCGCAGGCGTTCCAGTGGGCCGAGGCCGACCACGGCCTGCTCGGAGAGACAGGTAGCTACAATACGCCGAAGGACCGCCACGGCGAGTACCGCGGCGGCACGATCGGCGCGTCGCCGGCGTACTCGTTCACCGCCCACGTGGCCGAGGTCGAGGTCGACCCCGAGACCGGGCTCGTCGAGGTCAAGACGATCTGGATCGCGCACGACTGCGGCAAGGCGCTGTCGCGCAAGATCGTCGAGGGCCAGATCGAGGGCTCGACCTACATGGGCTTCGGCGAGGCGCTGATGGAACGCCACGCGGTCGACCCGGCCCACCGCGGCGTCCACACCGGCCCGAACCTCCTCGACTACCGCATGCCGACCTTCCTCGACACGCCCGACCTCGAGGCGATGATCGTCGAGGCGCCCGACGAGAACGGGCCCTACGGCGCCAAGGAGGCCGGCGAGGGGCCGCTGCACTCGAGCATCCCGGCGATCGCGAACGCGATCTACGACGCCGTCGGCGTCCGCCTCGACCGCCTGCCGTTCTCGCCGCAGAGCGTGCTCGCGGCCCTGCGCCAGCGCGAGCAGTGGGAGCGCGCCGGGCAGGTCGAGCCGCACAAAGCCGCGGACCTGAACTCCCGGAGGAGCGCCTGATGCTGCGCCTGCCGCAATTCGAGGTCGTCGCCCCCGAGAGCGTCGCCGACGTCGTGACCGCGCTGCAGCGGCCCGGCGCGCATCATCGCCGGCGGTACGGACATTCTCCCGAACCTGAAGCACCACCTCGGCACGCCGCAGCACCCGAACGAGTTGCCGCCGGTCCTGGTGAGCCTGTCCCGAGTGACAGCCCTGCGCGGGGTCGTGCTCGACGAGGCCGCGGGGGTCCTGCGGATCGGCGCGGGCGTGACGCTGTCGCAGCTGAGCGAGCACCCCGAGGTCCAGCGGCACTTCCCGAGCCTGTCCCAGAGCGCAGGTGCGGTGGCGAGCCCGCCGATCCGCAACATGGGGACGATCGGCGGCAACGTGAACCTCGACACCCGCTGCCGCTACGTCAACCAGACCCACTTCTGGCGCGAGGCGCTCGGCGGCGGCTGCCTCAAGTCGGAGGGCAACGTGTGTCACGTGGTCCCCGGGGGCCGCAACTGCGTGGCGGCGATGAGCTCCGACAACGTGCCGGTGCTGATCTCGCTCGACGCGACGATCGTGCAGGCGGGCCCCGAGGGCGTGCGCGCGCTGCCGATCGAGGAATATTATAAAGCCGACGGCCTGGCGCACACGAACGCCAAGCCCGGCGAGGTGACCACCGAGCTGCGCGTGCCGCTGGCGAAGGGGCCGCGGCGCGCGCAATACGTCAAGTGGTCGGTGCGCAAGAGCATCGACTTCCCGCTGGTCAGCGTGGCGCTGCGCTTCGACCTCGCCGAGGACGAGGCGACGATCGCCGCGGTCAAGGTGGTCGTCGGGGTGCTCGGCTCCAAGCCGCGCACGCTCGGCAAGCTCGACGAGGTGGTCGGCAAGAAGCTGGCCGACCCGGCCGTGCCGCGCATGGTCGCCGACGCCGCGTACGCGCAGTGCAAGCCGCTCGAGAACGTGCCCTACGAGGCGGCGTATCGGCGCGACATGATCCGCGTGTACACGCGCCGGGCGATCGAGTCGCTGGCCGCCCAGGCGTAGCTCGCTCGTGGCATTGGCGTGTCGAAGCACGGTCGCTCGTCTCCCGCCGGTGCGGTGAAGCGAAGGGCGGTGATCGTTGCGGCTCTGATCCTCCTCGGGATCGGCGCCTGGTTTTGGCGGCGAGAGGCGGTCACGCCGGTCTTGCACGTCGGCCCCACCGAGTCGCGCCCGGAGGGGGCGACGTCGTTGGCGCTCGAGCACCCGCGGTCAGAGCCAGAAGTGGCGCTTCGCTTCGGCGCGCTCGCCTCGATCTCCGGGACCATCCGTGAACCTGGCGGCTCGGCGGTGGCCGGCGCGCAGGTGTGCGCAGGTGTATCGAGCTCTCTGTTGCCCGATCGTGAGGGCTGGCGGCCGCGCTGTGCCGTGAGCGAGCGCGACGGGCACTATCGGATCGACGGACTCGTGCCTGTGCGCCACCGGGTGACGGCGAGCGCGAGCGGGTACGCCCCGGCGATCTTTCACAGCGGTGAGTTCGAGGCCCTCGATCTGCGCCCGGGCCTGGAGGCGACTGGGATCGACCTCGTGTTGGAAGCCGGCGGTGTCGAGGTGAGCGGCGTCGTCAAGGACCTCAGCGGAGGTCCGATCGAAGGTTCGAGCGTGATCGCTGAACGTAGCTTTGCGCGCACCGACGCGGAGGGACGGTTCTCGCTGTGGGTCCGAACTGGTCCGCTCAGTTTGGTCGCGGACGCCGAAGGTTACGCGCCGGCGCTCGCCGAGGGCATCGCGCCCGGGACAGTGTTCGAGGTGTACCTGACGCCCGAGGCGGTGCTCGTGGGCAAGGTCGTCCTGATCGGGAGCGGCACGCCGGTCGAAGGCGCCACCGTGACCGCCGGTGGCCGCCAGTGGGGTGGGAGTCACGCGGCGATCACCGATGCTCACGGCAACTTCCGGATCGCCGGGCTCGCGCCCGGGGCGTACAAGCCTGTCGCCAGGTCCGACGACGCGATCGGCAAGGCCGCCGAGCAGGTGCTTCTCGGGCTCGGCGAGACGTCGTCGCAGGTGACGATCGAGGCCCATCCGGCGCTGTTTGTCGAGGGGCGCCTCGTCGTGGCTGGTGGCGGCGCGTGTGACGATGGTTGGGTGGGGTTGCGAGATCCGGTTCATCTCGGCAACTCGCTGGCGAGCCCGGAGGTCGACGGGGTCGTGCGGCTGCTCGGGCTTCAGCCCGGCACCTACGAGGTCAGGCTCGGCTGTCGTAATCACCTCCTGGAGGAGCGCTACGAGCCGATCACGATCCGCGACCGGAGCGTGCGAGGGGTGACCTGGACGGTGACGCGTGGTCAGGCGATCCGCGGGCAGGTCGTGGCCGCGGATGGTACGCCGGCGCCGCGGCTCGAGGTCCGGGCCGCCCCGTCGAGCGATCTTGATCAAGGGCAGGCGCGGCGAATCGACGCTCGTGCGATGACCGGCGCAGATGGTCGCTTCGCGCTCGGAGGGTTGCTGGCCGGGAACTACACGCTGTCCGTCTCGGGGGGTCGGCCGGCGCCGGCCCCGTTGAGCGTGACGGTGTCGCGCGACAGAGACCTCGAAGACGTGCGCATCGAGCTGCCGGAGACCGGGCAGGTGGTCGGGCGCGTGACCGATCCGGGGGGCCGAGCGCTCAAGCGGTTGCGCGTCGCGCTGCGCGGCGATGGCCCTGGAACTTTCGCCGTCATCCGCGACGACGGCAGCTTCACGATCGAGCACGTGGTGGCCGGCAGCTACCGGGCGATCGTGGAAGGGAGCCAGGGCGAGCTGCGAAGACCGGGCAAGTCGCCCGAGGAACCCCCGGGTGAGCCGGTCGAGGTGCGAGCAGGCCAGTCCGAGACGATCGCGCTGGTCGTCGAGGCCGCGGCCGGAACGATCGGCGGTGTGGTGCGCGACGTTCAAGGTCGACCGATCGTGGATGCGTTCGTCGAGGCGGTGCGGGAGCCGGAAGGTGGCGGTGGTGCGAAGCGCCAGGAGCCGTGGGGCAGTTTCTTCGAGACGCCGCACCTGACCGATGCCGACGGGCATTTCGAGCTCGGAGGATTGCTCGCAGGGAGGTACACGCTCCGCGCCTACCGCAAGGGCGGCGGAGAGGCGTTCCTCGATCACGTGGCGCTCGGCAGCGAGGTGGCGATCGTGATGGAAGAGACCGCGCGCATCTCGGGCACGGTGAGCGTCGGCGAGGGGCCGCTGCCCCAGGAGTTCTTCCTGCAACTCGTCGACGAGGCGACCGGCTATCGTCGTCAAGACAGCTTCTTTCGCACGAACGGAGCGTGGAGCGTGCCCGAGCTGCCGGCGGGCCGTTACAAGATCCGGCTCCGGGCGGGCAAGGCGACGCAGGAGGTCGAGGTCTCGGTTCGCGCGGGCGAAGAGATCCGCGATGTGCGTGTCGAGCTGGAGAGTCTCTGACGGGCGCCCGGGCGTGACGTGATTTCAGGTGTCGTCGGTCGACGGCGTGGATCGTCGATGGGTTCGCGCGCTCGTCGTGGTCGACGGCGCTGCGCGTGGCGTGCTCGAGTGCGCGCATTCGTGTCGATGCACGAGCGGCGCGGGTGCGCATCGGGGCGTGAGCGGGGATGCCCGGCGGCCCGCGCTTCCCTGCCATGCGGAGACTGCCTATGCTCGTCGGCTCGCAGGTTGGAACCCCATGACTGACATTCCCAAGCTCGCCGCGCCTCAGCTCGTCGTCAACAGCCGCATGCTCTACACCAGCTGGATCCCCGCCGATCCGCAGGCCGCGAGGGCCTATTTGCCGCCGGCGCTGCGTCCGGCGCCGAACGGGGCGATCTACATGAATCAGTACGTCGTCGACTCCGCCGAGCAGACGACCGGGTTCGGGGCCTACTCGCTGACCTACATCGGGCTCGACCTCGACGTGTTCGCGCCCGACGGCGTGACGCCGGCCCGCTTCTTCACGCATTACTTCAATTCGTCGCAGGTCGTGCGCGCCTACGTGAGCGCCCGCGGCGTGCCGGCCAGCCCCGGCAACACCGAGCTCGATCTGCACGCGCACACGCTGACCGCCACCACCTCGATCGACGGCAAGCCGGTCATCCGCACCCGCGTCAAGGTGAGCAAGAAGATCGGCACCACCGTCGCGGGGCACCTCAAGTACGTGACCCGCGTCGGCGACCGCCTGGTCGGCGGCAACTACCCCTACATCGGCGAGCTGGTCGACGAGTTCGAGGTGCTCTCGCTCGAGTTCCTCGACCCCGACCACCCGGTGTACGCGCTGCGTCCGGCGGCGCCGCTGCAGATCGTCGTCGGCTCGAGCTTCTACTCGCCGCGCGACTCGTTCGTGTACCCCGGCGGCGAGGAGGACATGGGGCCGGCGAGCGGCTAAGATCTGGGTGGCGCTTAGGACATGTCATAAAGGGCATGTCCGATGCGGCTAGTGCCCTGATAACGGCGCGCCGGTGCGGCAGGCCTCGGCGAGCTTCGGCCACAGCTGCTCGGCCACGCTGTGGCCGTAGTAAAACACGCGATACAGCGCGCGGCCGTTCAGGCGCTCGCAGCGGTCCATGGCGCGGATCCGCCGCGGGTCGTGGCCGCCGCGGCTCTGACCGATCACATCGGCGAGGGCGGCGGTGTTGAGATCGTCGAGGTCGTCGCGCGGGCGCAGCAGGTCGGCGATGTCGGCGTAGAAGTTGCGGTACGGGGCGGGCGGCGGCGCGGGGAAGTCGAGCTCGAGCCGCGCCAGCACCACGAGGAGCGGCTGTTCGCGCGGATCGGCGGCGCCGGCTGCGGCCAGACGCTCGCGCGCGGGGACGTCGACGCGCGCCAGCAGGTCGGGGCGGCCCGCCAGGTAGTACGCGGCCTCGTCCTTCACCTGCGGCGGGGCGGAGGCGATCGTGTCGACGAGGACGCGGACGCGGGCGTCGTCGTCGCGCGCGGCCGCGTACGCGCGGAGGGCCAGGACCAGCGGGTCGTCGGCGCGGCGCTCGAGGTAGCCCTCGTACTGGCCGAGGGTCTCGCCGCGCGGGCCGAGGAACACCAGCGCGCGGCGGCCGGTGCGGTAGCCGACGTGGCAACTGGTGTTGGTCTCCTGGCCCTGCAGCGTCGCCCGCGGCGAGCCCTTGAGGGTCCGCAGCACGCGGAGCTGGGCCATGCCGGCCTGGTGTCGCCCGGGCGTGGCCGTGACCTGCACCTCGGCCACGCGCGCGGCCGCGTCGTACAGCTCGAACGGGGTCTCGTGGCGCTTGGAGCAGGCCGAGGCCGGGCGCGGGGCGAGGAGCAGGACGGCGGCGGCCGCGAGGAGCGTGCGGGCGAGCATCGTCGAGGAACAACGCGCGGCGGGGTGCGAGGATTCACCGGACCCGGCGCGCGCGTGTGAGGCGACGCCGGGGTCGGTCCCCCGCATACCGGCAGGATAACATGTATCGAAAAACATGTTTGAAAGGGCATGCTTGAAAGAGCATGCCTTTTTAAACATGCCTGAAAGGGAAGCCGGCGTCACTCCCCGATCAGGACCGTGCCGGCCTTGCCGACGGCGAACACCTCGCCGGTGGGCGCGGCCCAGGCGGCGAACAGCGCCTTGGCGTCGGCGGGCGTGGGCACGGAGACCCAGCCGACGCCGTTGAAGGCGGTGATCGCGGCGACGCCGCCGAGGATCTCGCCGACGCCGAACACGCGGTCGCTCGCGGTGCCGGTGAACATGTGCATGTAGCCGTTGAGGTTGGGGTTGACGACCTTCCACGTCGCGCCGTCCCAGCGGTGGCCGATCCCGTCGGTGTGGGCGGCCGCGTAGGCGAGGTTCGGCGTCGGCGCCCACAGCCCGAACGAGCGGTTCGGCGCGCCCGTGTCGGTGATCGAGACGCCGTCCCAGCGCAGCGCGCGGCTGGCGGTCATGAGCGCCTGCGTCTCCGAGAAGGCGCGCAGCGAGATCGAGCGGGGCTTGCTGCCGCTGGGCGTGAACACGCCCTGCGGGGCGTAGACGGAGAGCTGGGTCTTGAGGCCGTCCTCGACGTGCCACAGCACCTGCTTCTCGCCGCTCTCGTCGTAGACGAGGGCGAGCATGTTCTCCTCGCCGAGCACCGAGATGCACGCGTTCCACCCCCAGGACGGGTTGAGATCGACGTAGGGCAGCCACTCGATGCCGTCCCAGCGGATGATCGCGCCCTCGGTGTCGATCGCGTACACGTCGTCGGCAGCGCTGCCGTGCACGCACTCGAGGCGCGTACTGATGCCGCTGTCGGTCGCCAGCCAGCTGGTGCCGTCGTAGTGCAGGGCGGCGCCGCTGTCCCCGACCACCCACACGTCCTCGGCGTCTGCGCCCCACACGCTGTAGAAGTCGACGCCGCCCGGCACGGCCTGCTTGGTGAACACGCAGTCGCCGAGGCAGGCGGACGCCGGCAGCACGCACTCGCCCTGCAGGCAGACCTGGCCGGGCCCGCAGGCGGCCGCGTCCGACCACACGGTGCAGCCGGACTGCGGATCGTCGACGCACTCGCTGACGCCCCCGCCGCTGCACTGGCTGGCCCCCGGCGCGCACGCGTCGGTGCAGCCGAGCACGCAGGCGCCGTCCTCGCACACCTCGTCGGCGGCACACGGGTCGGGCGCGGACCACTCGAGGCAACCATCCTCGCCGACCTCGCACACCTGCACGGCGTCGTCGAGGCACTGCAGCGCGCCGTCGTCGCACGCGTCGGTGCAGCCCGTGGTGGTGGTGTCGGAGGTGGTGGTGCTGCTGGTCTCGGAGGTGGTGTCGCTGGTCGTGGTGTCGCTGGTCGAGGTCGTGGTGGTGGTGTCGGTCGTGCCGGCGGTGGTGGTCGTGCTCTCGGTGGCCGTCGTGTCAGTGGTGGTGGTCGTGGGCGTGCTGTCGGTGGCGGGTCAGGGCCTGAGCTCCATGAAGAGGGGCCGTGCCTGGAACTGCGTTTTAGCGCGCGCACGTGCGTTCTGCGAGATACGCGCAGTCGGGTTCCGTGGGTTATGTCTCGCGTACGAGGACGTCAAGAAGGATCCGACCCGCTCCTTCGAGATCGTCGGGCATGAGGAGTCGGCCCTGCTGCCCAGGCACGACAAGTTCCTGCTGTGGGCGCACGACATCTCGCACAACCGCTGGGGCGGCAAGTTGGCGGCGGACGACCCGAAGACAGCGGCGAACATCTCGCACTACGTCCCGGCCTTCTTGCGCTGGCAGATCCTCGAGAACGGCGATTCGAGTGATCGCCAGCGCTTCATGGATCTCCTTCATTTCGATCGTAACACCGTGACTCTGGACCCGTCCCTCGACGGGACGGGGTTCTGGGCCAACACTTCGCCGGAGGACGCCGATCTCGACTCGCCCGTCATCTTCGGCGACTTCGCGCACGGCTTGAAAGGCGATTCCCACAAGCGACTCCAGATTGACAACATGCTGCGCGCCAGCCCGGACGCGTGCATATCGGCCGTGTCGCCCGCCTCGTCAAGCAAGGTGGTGACGACGACCGGCTTCTCGAACGGCCAGGTCTGCATGGGGTCGAGCCAGAACTTGACGCTGCCGATTCCGATGGGCTCGGCCGATACGTGGCACCGAGAGACCTCGGCGATGCGGGTGCGCTGGGGGGACCTCGAGTCCGGCGGGACTATCCAGTGGGCTGTCGACGAGAGCCTTCGCGAGTACTCGTTCCTCTCGCTCCGCGCCGGGCAGATCAATCACGCGTCGCCGCCCACCATGACGACGATGAGTGTCGGCCTGAAGACTCCATCCGGGATGGTGAGCCAGGCCTTCCCCGTCGACGTCGACCTCTACACCCAGGACGATTTCTCGGTGACGGTCGGCGCGCACACGAGTCAGACGGTCAATTTCATGCGATCGATCCGCATCCCGCTGAGCGCGTTCTGCGATCAGGGGGCCGACATCAGCGACGTCGAGGCCGTGGTCATCACGTTCCCGAACGACGTCGACTCGCGCACCGTGCTGCTCGACAGCATCGAGTTCACCAAGGCCGACGACGAGAAGGACATGGGGCAGTGTCTCTGACCGGGCTCGCGCGGTCCCGGGTCGGCGTCGGCTGCGACGACCGGATGATCCCGCGCCGCGCTCCTGACCGGGGGTGTCAGGATCCACGCGGAAGCAGCGAGCGGTGTCGGTGGCGCAGGCGGCGAGCCCGTGAAGGGCGATTCATCGGCGCGGGCGCGGTCGGGCCGGTCCCGGCTTGACCGCGGCGGCGCCGCGGGACAGTGTGTCGGCCGTGCCGCTCGCACCCGCGCGCGTCGTCCTGTTCGCAGCCCTGCTGGGGGCGGCGTGCACGAGCGCGCCGGTCGACGCCGGCAAGGCGGCTGCCGGGCCGCAGCCGCGGGCGGTCGAGGTGGCGGAGGCTCGAGCGGCGCCCCACCCGCGGATCTTGACGCTCTCGAGCACGCTGGCGGCGCTCGAGAAGGTGCAGGTGGCGGCGCGGGTCGAGGGGCCGATCACGGAGGTGAAGGTCGACCTCGGCGACCGGGTGGTGCGCGAGCAGGAGCTGGCGGCGATCCGTCCGATCGACTACCGCGCGCGGGTGTCGGAGCTCGACGCCTCGCTGGCGCAGGCGGAGAGCGACGTGAAGCGGCTCGAGAGCCTCGGCGGGGTGGCGACGCAGGAGGAGCTCGAGCGGGCGCGGACGCGGCTGACGGGGGCGAAGGCGCAGCGCTCGCAGGCGTCGCGGCAGCTCGGCGACACGACCGTGCGCGCGCCGTTCGCGGGGGCGATCGCGGCCCGCTACGTGGCCCCGGGGACCTACGTGAAGCCGGGCACGCCGCTGTTCGACCTGGTCGCCGACGACCGCCTGCGCCTCACCGTCGAGGTGCCCGAGCGCTACGCGGCGCTGGTCCAGGTCGGCACGCCGGCGACGATCACCCTCAAGGACTCGCTGGTCGGCGAGCCCGGCGAGGCGGGGGCGAAGATCGCCGAGGGCGCCGGCGCGGCCCAGGCGGCGATCACCCGCGTGTCGCCGGTGGTGTCGCCGACCACGCGCACGTTCACGGTCGAGGCGGTGTTCTCGCCGGCCGGCAGCGTGCTGCGCCCGGGCATGTTCACGGTCGCCTCGCTGTCGCTCGGGCAGGAGGCCGGCAGCGTCCGCGTGCCGCGCCCCGCCGTGTTCCACGTGCTCGGCCGCGACCGGGTGATGCGGGTCGAGGACGGCGTGGCGGTCACCCACGACGTCGAGCTCATCGCCGAGGAGAACGGCGACGCGATCGTCCTCGGGCTCGAGTCGGGCTCGCAGGTGATCGTCCGCGGGGCGGCGCTGATCGCCCCCGGGACGCCGGTGGCGCCGACTGTCGCCAAGGACATGCCCGTCGAGACAGGTGCTGATAGACAGGTCGCGAAGGACATGTCCGAAGGGGCAGGCGAGAAGGACGCGGCCGCAGCCGCGCCGGCGGGGCCTGCCGTCAAAGGCATGTCCGAGAAGCCAGGGAAGAGCGAGGGGAAGACGCCGTGACGCTGTCGGAGATCTGCGTCCGCCGGCCGGTCTTCACCCTGATGTTGATCTTCGCCTGCATGACCTTCGGCGTGCTGTCGTTCCGCACGCTCGGGGTCGACCAGTTCCCGGACGTCGAGATCCCGGTGGTCACGGTGACGACCACGCTGCGCGGGGCGAGCCCGGAGGAGATCGAGACCCAGGTCACCAAGTTCGTCGAGGACGCGGTCAGCACCGCCGAGGGCATCGACGAGCTGCGCTCGACGTCGCTCGAGGGCGTGTCGGTGGTCACGATCAACTTCCTGCTCGACCGCGACCGCGACCAGGCGACCCAGGACGTGCGCGACAAGGTCGCGGCGACGCTCAAGAACCTGCCCGAAGGGACAGACCCTCCGGTGGTCACGCGGTTCGACACGACGGCGGTGCCGGTGATCACGCTGGTGGTCTCGTCGGACCGCCGCGACCTGCGCGAGGTCACCGAACTGGCGCGCAAGCAGGTGCTGGAGCCGCTGCAGGGGGTCGCCGGGGTCGGGCAGATCCAGCTGACCGGCGGGCAGAAGCGGGCCTTCAACGTGCTGCTCGACGCCGACGCGCTGGCGGCCCAGGGGCTGTCGATCCAGCAGGTCCGGCAGGCGATCGAGCAGCAGAACCTCGAGCTGCCGGGCGGGCGGCTCGAGAGCTCGGGGCGCGAGGAGGTGCTGCGGACGATGGCGCGCGTGCAGGACGCGCGCGAGCTGCGGCGGCTGGTGGTCGCCGAGCGCCAGGGCGCGCCGGTGCTGCTCGGGCAGATCGCCGAGGTCGAGGACGGCACCGAGGACCCGCGCTCGCTGTCGCGGCTCGACGGCGAGAACGCGGTCGCGCTGGTGGTGCAGAAGCAGGCCGGCACCAACACGGTCGAGGTCGTCGACACCATCCTGAAGCGCATCGCCACGCTGCAGCGCAGCCTGCCCGCCGACATCGAGGTCACGCCGATCCGCGACGCCTCGCGCTTCATCCGCCGCTCGATCCACGAGGTCGAGCTGCACCTGGTCCTCGGCGCCCTGCTCGCCAGCGTCTCGGTGCTGCTGTTCATGGGCTCGCTGCGCTCGACGCTGATCGCGGCGCTGGCGATCCCTTGCTCGATCGTCACCACCTTCGCGGTCCTCAACGCGCTCGACTACACGCTCAACAACTTCACCCTGCTGGCGCTGACGCTGGCGGTCGGCATCGTCATCGACGACGCGATCGTGGTGCTCGAGAACGTGTTCCGCCGGGTCGAGCACGGCGAGCCGCCGATGCAGGCCGCGATCGAGGGCACGCGCGAGATCACCCTGGCGGTGTTCGCCACCACGCTGTCGCTGATCGTCATCTTCCTGCCGACGGCGTTCATGGAGGGCCGGATCGGCCGGTTCTGGCGCTCGTTCGGCATCACGACGGCGTTCTCGATCGGGGTGTCGCTGTTCGTGTCGCTGACGCTGACGCCGATGCTGTGCTCGCGCCTGCTGAAGCCGCCGAAGCCCAGGGACCACGCGAGGCCGGGCGTGGTCGAGCGCCTCAACGCGCTGCTCGACGACGGCTACGCCTGGCTGGTCCGCTGGTCGCTCCGCTGGCGCTGGCTGGTGGTGGCGCTGTCGGTGGCGACGGTGGCGATGGTGGTGCCGCTCGGCCAGCGGATCGGCAAGGACTTCATCCCCAAGGACGACACCAGCGAGTTCATGGTGGTGCTCACCATGCCCGAGGGGTCGAGCCTCGAGGCGAGCTCGGCGATGGCGGCGCGCATCGAGGGCCACCTCCGCGAGCTCCGCGGGGTCGAGCGGCTGTTCACCAGCATCGGCGCGGCCCGCGGCGGCGACGACGTCACCGAGGTCCAGATCTACGTGCAGGTGGCCGACATCGAGCAGCGCGACTACCCGCTCGAGGCGGTGCAGAAGCAGGCCCGCGAGGCGCTGCGCCCGTACCCGGACCTGCGCCCGAGCGTGCAGGACCTCGGCGGCATGGGCGGCGGCGGGCGCCGGACCCAGCTCGCGTTCTCGCTGCGCGGGCCCGACCTCGAGCAGCTCGGCGAGTACACCGCGACCCTGATGGCGAGGATGGCCGAGAGCCCCGGGTTCGTCGACATCGACTCGTCGGCGGCGGTGCGCAAGCCCGAGGTGCGGGTCAAGATCGACCGCGACCGCGCCGCCGACCTCGGCGTGCGCGCCGGCGAGATCGCGGCGGCGCTGCGCACGATGGTCGGCGGCGAGCCGATCTCGAAGATCCGCGAGGGCGCCGAGCAGTACGACCTGTGGCTGCGCCTGCGCCCGGAGGACCGGCGCGACGTCGACTCGCTGCGCGGGCTGCCGATCCAGGCGCGCACGGGGCTCATCCGCCTCGAGGCGCTGGCGGACTTCGAGCGCGAGCGCGGGCCGGCGCAGATCGATCGGCTGGGACGGATCCGCCAGGTCGAGGTCGGCGCCAACCTCGACGGCCTGCCGCTCGGCGACGCGGTCGCGCGCGTGCAGGCGATGATCGCCGAGCTGAAGCTGCCGCCGGAGTACGAGGTGGTCTTCACCGGGCGGGCCAAGACCATGAGCGAGACGATCACGAACTTCCTGAGCGCGCTCGGGCTGTCGTTCTTGTTCATGTACATGGTCCTCGCGGCCCAGTTCGAGAGCCTGCTGCACCCGGTGACGATCATGCTGTCGCTGCCGCTGTCGCTGCCGTTCGCGCTGCTGTCGCTGATGCTGCTCGGCGACACGCTGAACATCTACTCGACGTTCGGCGTGTTCATGCTGTTCGGGATCATCAAGAAGAACGGGATCTTGCAGGTCGACTACACCAACACGCTGCGGGACCGCGGCGAGGCCCGCGACGTCGCGATCGTCGAGGCCAACAAGACGCGCCTGCGGCCGATCTTGATGACGACGATCACGCTGATCGCCGGCATGATCCCGATCGCGCTCGGCAAGGGCCCCGGCGCGGCCTCGCGGGCGTCGATGGCGAAGGTGATCATCGGCGGGCAGGCGCTGTCGCTGCTGATCACGCTGCTGATCGTGCCGGTGGCGTACTCGCTGTTCGACGACGCCGGCAAGGCGCTGACGCGGATCGGCCGGCGGCTGCGCGGGCAGAAGGACGAGGGCTGAGTGTGTACGCTGCTGTTCGCCGTTGGGGTCCACCCGCGCTACTCGCTGGTGCTGGCGGCCAACCGCGACGAGTTCTACGCCCGCGCGACCGCGCCGGCCGGCTGGTGGCCCGACGCGCCGGGGCTGTTCGCCGGGCGCGACCTGCAGGCCGGCGGCACGTGGTTCGGCGTGACCCGCCGCGGCCGCTGGGCGGCGCTGACGAACGTGCGCGACCCGGCCGACATCCGCCTCGACGCCCGCTCGCGCGGGGCGCTGGTGGCCGATTTCCTGCGCGGGACGGCGGCGCCCGGCGACTACCTGGCGGCGATCGCGGGCGAGCGCTACGCCGGCTTCAACCTGGTGGTCGGCGACCCGGATGGCGTCTGGTACATGAATAATAAGACAGGTGAACGGCGTCGCCTGGCGCCGGGCCTGTACGGGATCAGCAACGCCGAGCTCGACACGCCGTGGCCGAAGGTGGTGCGCGGCAAGGCGGGGCTCGGGCGGCTGATCGCGGGCGAGGCGGTCGACGTCGGCGCGGTGATGGCGATGCTGGCGGACGCGACGCCGGCGGACGACGCGGCGCTGCCCGACACGGGCGTGGGGATCGAGCTCGAGCGGGCCCTGTCGCCGCTGTGCATCGCGATGCCGGGCTACGGAACGCGGGTGTCGACGGTGATGCTGGTGGGCGAGGGCGGCTGGACGCTGTGTCGCGAGCAGGCGACGGTGCCGGGCCCACACCCTGCGGTCGCCGAGGTCAAGTTCCGGCGCGAGGTGGTCTAAAACGCGAGCCGCCGCGCCTGCGCGAGGCCGTGGGGGCTCGTTTTTTGCCCGGCTTCGCGGTACATGAAGGGTCCTCGCCCGGAGCCCGCATGCCGCGACCGTCGACCCTCTTCGCTCTGGCCCCCTTGACCCTCGTGTTGCTCGCGCCGTCGCTCGCCCGCGCCGACGAGCCCGCCGGCGAGGAGCCGGCCGCGGAGGCTGCCCCGGCAGAGAGCGAGGCCAAGCCGAAGCCGCCGTGGCGCAAGGAGCTGCACATGATCGAGGTCGGCTGGCTGATGGGCGCGCTGTTCCCGGCCAAGGACCACGGCCTCTACGGGGTCGAGCCGCCCAACCCGACCCGCGCGTTCAAGACCGGCTTCGACATCGGCCTGCGCCTCGCCTACCTGCCGGTCCGCTTCGTCGGCGTCGAGGTCGAGGGCAACGTGTCGCCGACCAAGGTCGACGTCGAGGAGGGCAAGCGCTCGGTGCTGTTCGGCCTGCGCGCCCACGTCATCCTGCAGCTGCCGACCCGCATCACGCCGTTCATCGTCGCCGGCGGCGGCATGTTCGGCGGCTCGTCGAAGGACGAGCTGATCGGCAAGAAGGTCGACGGCGCGCTCCACGTCGGCGGCGGCTTGAAGATCTACGTCAGCAAGTGGGTCGCCCTGCGCTTCGACGGGCGCGACATCGTCACGCCGTCGTACGCGAAGGCCGCAGGCCGCGAGCCGAGCTTCGCCCACCACGGCGAATTCACGATCGGCGTGTCGTTCGTGTGGGGCCGCAAGGGCACCAAGATGTGGCCGAAGAGCTGACGGCTCAGGCCGGCTCGATGCAGTCGCGCGAGCGACAGGCGGCGCGCAGCCGGGCGCCCGGCGCCAGCGCGGCGAGGCCGGGGCCGACGATGGCCGCGCCGGCGGCTTCGCGGGCCGCGAGCTCGTGATTGAGGTCGAGGAGGAAGCGCAGCGGAGCGGCGCCGCCCGGCATGCCGTAGGCGGCCCGAACGGCCCGGTCGAGCGCGTCGTGGGCGCGACGCAGCGGGCCGCCGCGAGGCGTGTCGAGGTCGCGGTAGAGCTGGCGGCGCGAGCAGCCGAGCTGCTGCAGGGCCCGCGTGCGGACCGTCCGCAGGTGTCGCGCGGCGCGAGCGACCTGCACGACCTGGGCGGCGCTCGGGCGCTGCGGCCAGGGGAACGCGTCGAACACGGTGCTCGAGGTGTAGCGATGGTCGCGCTTGAGGGTGGAGCAGCGCGCGGTGAACCACTGCCAGTGGACGGAGGATTGCAAGAGGCCGAACGAGTAGTCGTCGTCGAAGGCGAACACCACGAGCGCGTCGCTCGGGCGGATCTGCGGGCTGACGAACTCGAAGATCGGGCGCTTGGTGACGCGCACACAGGCGGCGAAGCGCGACAGCGGGGCGATGGCCGCCAGCATCTCGCCGCGCCGCCAGGACAGGCGCCACCACTGCTCGCGGAAATTGGCGTGATGGCGGTTCACGCGGGCGCGGGCGTCGGCGCGCAGGAGGTCGGCGTTGCGCCGCAGCTCCTCGGCGGCGGCGGCCTCGCGGTCGGGCAGGACGTGAGCCCTGATGCGGGCGAACGGCGCGGTGAACTCGCGGGCCTCGTGGAGGTCGCGGTCGCCGAAGTCGATGACCCAGCGACTGGGCGAGCCGTCGGCGCGGCCGAGGAGGTCGTCGCCGATGAGGAACGGGAGGATGACGGCCGCGTTGCCGCGGGCCCGGCGGAGCATGGCGCGGGCGCTGGCGGGTGGCAGGAGAAAGGCCTCGTGGCCGACGGTCTGGCCCTGATAGCAGCGGCCGGCGCCGGCGTTGGCGCGCAGCACCCTGGCGGCGCTGACGTCGGTGTGCGGGCTGAGCGAGGGGCCGATCCGCTCGACCTCGACGGTCTGCCACGGGCTGTGCGCGGCATCGCCGGTCTGCCACGAGAGGGACTTCTTGCCGGGCGCACAGGGGTGCCTGGTCCAATTGACGATCGAGACGTGGACGGCGGCGTCGCCGGACCACACCTCGGAGGCGACGGCGTCGGTGATGGTGCCCGAGGCGACGATGTGGCCGAGGCCGCTGTCGCGCGAGCTGTTCTGACGGATCGTGTTGGTGCCGACGAGGCCGGCGCGGCCTCCGATCGGGAGATGATCGTGGGCCTTGCGGAACCAGTAGACGCAGTAGTCCGCGAGGCCGGACACCTCCGGAAAGGCGCGGCGGAGCCGGCGGACGTAGTCGGGGCCGAGCTCGCGCTGGATCTTGTTCTTCGACTGAAACGGCGGGTTGCCGAGGATCACGTCGACGGCCGGCCAGTCGGTGAACAGCGCGTCGGCGTGGCGGAGGTTGTCGTGTAGCTCGCTGAGCGGCTCGGGCTCGACGGGGAACGCCGGCCGGAGCTCGCGGAGCGCGAACCTCGTGGCGAGCTGCAGGGTGACGCGGGCGAGCTCGACGGCGAAGGGGTCGGTGTCGAGGCCGAAGAAGTTGCGGATCGAGACGCGCGGCGAGAACACGGAGGAGGGCGCGGACTCGGGGCGCAGGCGCGCGACGAGCTCGAGCTCGAGGCGGAGGAGCTCGCGGTAGGCGACGTAGAGGAAGTTGCCGCTGCCGCACGCGGGGTCGAGGACGCGCAGGCGCGCGAGGTCGTGGTGCACGGCGAGCAATCGTTCGGAAGTCGCAGCGGCGGCGATCTGCTGGCGCCACGGGCGGACGAGGGTCGGGAGGACGATCCGCTGGATGTCGGCCTCGCTGGTGAAGTGGGCGCCCTGGGCGTGCCTCCGCTCGCGGTCCATGCTGCGCTGAAACAGGGCGCCGAAGACGGGCAGTTCGACGCGCGACCAATCGCGGGCGGCGGCGGCGTCGAGGTGGCTCTGCTCGTCGACGGTCAGCGCGAACGACTCGAGATCGGGGAACAATGGCGACCGGCGCGGCGCGGGGTCGACGGCGGCGGCGAACAGGTCGAAGGCGCGACGCAGGAGGAAGCGCCGGGCGAGCTCGCGCGGGGCGCCGCGCTGCACGAGGCGGTGGAAGACGGCGGCGAGGCGATCGACGGCGTCGCGGGTGACGGCCACGCGATCGTTGCGGAACACCGGGGGACGGGGGTCGGGGAGGAGGAAGCCGAGGGCCGGGTGCTCGCGCGGCAGCGAGGCGAGGGGGAGGTGATCGAGGGGCTCCCAGATCTGCCGATTGAAGTCGTGGATGACGAGGTCGCTGTAATTGCACAGGACGACGTATCGCGGGTGGGCGGTGCGATCGTGCCAGTGCTCGAAGGCTCGCTGACGGTGCTCGGCGAGGTCGGTGCCGCGGGGCTTCAGCGCCAGCCAGAGGGTCGAGGACACGATGAGGTCGAATTCTCCGTGGGTCGTGCTCGCGGCGAACACGGCGCCGGCGTGGCGCAGGCTCCGCCAGCCGAAGGCGCGGAGCAGGCGCTCGCAGAAGGCCCGCGCGTCGGCCTCACCGGCGCCGGAGAGCGCCGCGGCGTGGGCCGCGAACCCGGCGAGCCTGTGCGCGAGCCCGGGCATGCTCGCGCATGGGAGCACGAGCCGCGCGCGGGTGTAAAGCGGCGCGGCAGCGGAGGGCTCGCGTCAGCGGATGGGGCCGGGCCGGCGTGCGGGGGCGTCGGGGTGGTCGAGGTCGACGCCGAAGCGCGCGGCGACCTCGGTCAAGGCGACGGCGACCTTGTCGATGGCGTCTTGGAGGCGATGCTCTCGTCGAGCCGCGGCTGCGAGACCGTGGAGCCTCTCGGAAGTGAGTACAGCTTTGATGATCTTCTCGGCGGCCTGCTCGCAGAGATAGATCGCGTTTCTGTTGTTCGCAGCTGCCAGGAGCCGGGCTCCTGCGAGGTCCTCGGCCGATTCCTTGCGCAACTGCCACGCGACCAGGGGATCGAGCTCGTCGTCGGGCGTGTCGTCGGGGACGACGACCAAGAGGTCCCAATCGCTGTCTTCCGTCGCTTCGCCGCGCGCACGACTGCCGAACAACCAAACTTGACTTGTAGCGGGCACCAGCGAGTGATCAGCTGTTCGAGCACCGGGGCGACGCCGGTGAGGTCGATCTCGGCGCCACGCAGATCGACGACCGACCCGTGAGAGGGCTGGTGCTCGAGGTGTGAGGCGTCGATCCGCACGCATCTATCCGAACACGCGTTGACTCGGGCGCCTGGAGCGCGTGCCAGGAAGATGGGTGAGGCGGGCCTGTGCGGCCCGCTCGGGGGCTGGGCTCAGCGGTTGCGCGCCGGGCGTTGCCAGTCGTGGTCGAGCATCGTCACGCCGCCGCGGGCGGTGACCCACTGGTCGGTGACGATGTAGTACGAGCGGAACAGCCACGGGCGCACGGCGAACACGAAGTTGTGCTCGTGGGTGACGCAGATCGGCTTGCTCGGGTGGCGCGGGAATTTCCACTGCTTGACGGTGTCGACCATGATCTGGTCGACGGCCGGGTCGCCGACGGAGTCGAGGGTGGTGACCTTGTCGACGGCGCCGCTGGGCTCGACGCAGAAGCCGGTGCGGCCGATGCCCCGCGACCAGGCGACCTGCAGGTCGAGGGCGGCGAGGCGCTTGGCGTCGGGCGGGGCCCAGGTCTTCTTGCCGGCGTCGTCGGTGAGCAGGGCCCACAGGGCGGTGTAGTGGCCGGTCTCGGCCTGGCAGGCGGCGACCGAGCCGCGGGCGCACCACTCGCTGGTGAGGGTACGGGCGCGCTCGGGGTCGGCGTCGGTGCCGATGCCGTGCTGGAGATAGGCGGCGACGGCGACGCAGCCCTCGGAGAGCTCGCGGTCGCAGGCCTTCTGGTAGGCGGCGAAGGCGTCGGTGAGCGAGGCCTCGTCCTTGCTGTCGGCGGCGCGCACCCAGCCGAGGCGGGCGCAGCCGATCGCGTCGCCGAGCTCGCAGGCGGAGTTCAGGGCCTGGATGGCCTTCGGGACATCCACGGGGGTCTTGCGGGCGAACCACTCGTCGGACAGGCACATGCCCTCGATCCGGCAGGCGAGCGCGTCCTTGTTGTTGTCGCAGGCGGCGGCTGCCTCGACGCAGGAGGCGTCGCGGATCTTGACCGCGTCCTGGCGCGCGGGCGGCTCGGGGCGGACGATCGAGTAGTGATCGCCGAGCAGCACGCAGGCCGGGATGTAGTTGAGCTCGCAGGCGCGGCCGAAGAAGTTGCTCGCGAGGTGGAGGTCGCGGCTGCTGCGGCTGAGGTCGTGCTGGCGCTCGTACTCGTGGGCGAGGCTGAGACAGGCCTTCACGTCGCCGCCGTTGCACTGGTTGCAGGTGCGGGCGAGCGGGCCGTGCTGGTCGCAGTTGGCCATCGCGGTGGCGTCCCAGGGGGACAGCGCGTAGCCGACGTTGGGACGCTTGCAGGCCGCGGCTCCGGCACCGGCGGCGAAGCACGCGAGGAGGAGCATCGAGGTGGTGCTCTTCGACATGGCGCGCGGAATCTACCAGGGGGGCCGGGTGGGGTCACGCGCCGACTCGTGCCCCAGCACACAGCGCGAGCCCGGCGCCCGGGCGGACCCCGGGGGCCTCAGAAGGCGCTGGTGGTGACCGAGACGGGGCGTTCGGGGATGGTGTAACGCCGTGGCAACCGGACCGTGAAGGAGCTGCCGCGGCCGACCGAGGAGCGCACCTCGATGGCCCCGCCCATCAGCGAGACCAGGCGGCGGCACACGGCCAGGCCGAGGCCGGTGCCCTCGTAGCGGCGCGTCGACGACGCATCGACCTGGGTGAAGGGCTCGAAGATCCGCTCGATCTTGTCGATCGGGATGCCGATGCCGGTGTCCTCGACGAAGATCTCGAAGAGGTCGGGGTCGCCGCGCAGGCGCACGGTCACGGTGCCGTCGCGGGTGAACTTGATGGCGTTGCCGACCAGGTTGATGACGACCTGGCGCACGCGCGTGGCGTCGTGGTGCACCTCGCCGATGTCGTCGGCGAGGTCGAGGGTCAGGACGTCGTTGTTGCGCAGGGCCAGGGGGATGAAGATCTCCGCGACCTCGCGCAGCAGCTTGGCCGGCTCGAATTCGGTGGGGCTGAGCTCGAGCCGCGAGGCCTCGATGCGCGTGAGGTCGAGGACGTCGGTGATGAGCCCGAGCAAGTGCCGGCCGGAGGCGTGGACCTTGCGGATGTCGTCGATCAGGTCGTCGTGCCCGCCGCGGTCGCGCAGCTCGTCGACGACGAGCTCGCTGTAGCCGAGGATCGCGTTGAGCGGGGTCCGCAGCTCGTGGCTCATGGTCGCCAGGAACGCCGACTTGGCGGCGTTGGCGGCGATCGCCTGATCGGCGGCGTGACGCGCCTTCTCCTCCTCCTGGATCGCCGAGGCCAGCTGCGCCGAGGCCTGCTCGATCTGCACGATCGCGGCCTCCTTCGTCGCCTCGGAGAAGGAGGTCATCCACGTCACGAGGATCGAGGTCCCGGCCAGCGCGCCGAACGCCAGCATGACGGTGGTGTCGGGGTCGTTGAGGTCGGGCAGCTCGACGCCGCCGGCCTGCGCGACGTAACAGCCGGTGATCGTGGCGACGGAGATGAAGCCCCAGGCGAGGCCGCTGCGCCGGCCGGAGATGATGCCGGCGAGGATCGGCAGGAGGGCGAGGCAGATGGCGAACGGGGCCCGCACGCCGCCGCCGCGGAGGATGGCGTAGACGAAGCCGGCGTAGAGGATCCCGCAGATCCAGTTGCCGGCCAGCCACAGCGAGCCGCGGCGCAGGAACAGCACGCCCAGCAGCATGAGCAGCAGGCAGCCGCCGGTGTTGGTGAGGGCGATCGCGCGGAGGTCGGGCTGGCGGATCAGCGACAGCGGGACGAGCAGCGCGGTGCCGACGAGGGTGTTGGCGCCGAGGATGCCGAGAGCGAGGAGCGAACGGCGGCGCGTGACAGGGTCGCGGCGAAGCTTCGCCGGGATGAGCCCCTCGATCCACGAGAGCCATCGCCGCAGAGTGGGCCGGTCCGTCATTCCGGGCCCTCATTGTCGCCCGAGGCCCCCCACGAGGGCCAGCGTCCGCCCGTGAGGCCGCAGCGGTCCGCGCTTGCTCTCTCCAGCTTCGGGGCCTCCTGGCGCCAGGGGCGCGCGGGCCCGCGCCGAACCAGGTTCACGCGGCGGGCGCCTCGCTCTGCGGTTCGACGACGAGGACGCGGGGCAGGCGGACGCGGAAGGTCGAGCCGATCCCCGGCTCGCTGGTCACGCCGATCTCGCCGCCCATGAGGCGACAGAAACGGTGGACGATGGCCAAACCGAGGCCGGTGCCGCCGTACTTGCGGGTGGTCGACATGTCGGCCTGGTAGAAGTCCTGGAACAGCTTGTCGATCTGGTCCGGGCGGAACCCGATGCCGGTGTCGTTGACGGTGAAGACGATGTCGTCGCGCTCGCCCTCGACGACCCGCTCGACCCCGAGAGTGATCACCCCGTCGGTGGTGAACTTGGCGGCGTTCGACAGCAGGTTGAAGAGGATCTGCTTCACCTTGGTCTCGTCGCCGACCATGGCGCCGACCCCGTGCTCGATCGCCTGCATCAGCATGTTGCGGTTCTTGGCGACCATCGGCGTGAGCATGGCGCTGACGCGGGCGATCAGGGCCGGCAGCGAGAACTCGACGATCTCGAGCTGCATCTTGCCGGTCTCGACCTTGGAGAGGTCGAGGATCGTGCTGATGAGGTCGAGCAGGTGGGCGCCGGACATGCGGATCTTGCCGAGGTCGGTGACCATCTGCCGGCTGCCGAGGTGCTCGGCGTCCTCGACCAACATCTCGCTGAAGCCGATGATGGCGTTGAGCGGGGTCCGCAGCTCGTGGCTCATGTTGGCGAGGAAGGTGCTCTTGGCCCGGCTGGCCGCCAGCGCCTGGTCGCGCGCGAGGGTCAGCTCCTCGTTGAGGCGCAGCAGGTTCTCCTCGGAGATCTTGCGCGAGGTGATGTCGCTGACCAAAAGGACATGTCCCGGCGTCGCCAGGTCGAGCTCGTGGAAGTGGCCGGTGAAGGTGATCTCGAACACCTGGCGCTCGCCGTCCTGGGCGAGGTCGGCGACGCTGCGGCCGAGCGACTGCATCTCGCCGCAGTGCGGGCACGGGCGCGGCTCGGGCAGGAGCAGCTGGCGGGCCGCGCTGGCCCACCAGTCGGCGACGGAGGGCCAGCGGCGGGCCATGTCGGCGAGGATCGGGCTGTGGCGCGCGAGCTCGCCGTCGGGCTGGAGGACGGCGATGCCGATGCCGACGGCGCTGGTGGCGTGCTCGAGCAGGGCCGACTTCTCCTGGGCGGCGGCGACGACCTGGGCCTCGAGCTGGGCGGCGCGGGCGGTCTCGAGGGCGATGGCGATGTGGCCGGCGATGGCGCACAAGATCTCGACGTCGCCGCCGGTGAAGGCGCCGCGGACCAGGCGGTTGTCGAGGTAGACGATGCCGATCATGCGATCCTTGAGGATCATCGGCGCCGCCATGGCGCTGTGACGGCCGCGGCTGCCGCGGTCCTCGCCGGACACGACGATCGGCTCGCGCGTGCGCTGGACCTGCTCGACGACGTCGCGGACGACGCCGAAGTCGGCCGCGAGCTCGCCGCCGCGGGCGTCGCGGCCGACCTTGAACTCGAGCTTGCCGGCCTCGTCGCACAGGAACAGGGCGCAGCGCTCGGCGGCGAGCAGCCGCGCGAGCTCGTCGATGGCGATCCGCGCCTGCTCCTCGAAGGCGCGGGCGGTGGCGGAGGCGAGGCTGAGCTCGAGCAGGGCGTCGAGGTGGCGGCGCAGGCGGGCGGCCTGGACGTCGCCGAGGTGGCCGTCCGGGCGGCCGGGGCGGTCGTCGCCGGACCCGAGGTCGAAGGCGCGGCGGATCGCCTCGGCGCGCGGGCGCCAGCCGAGCTCCTCGGCCAGCGCCGCGGCGGCCCGGGCCTCGCGGCGGCCGGCGTCGAGCCGCCCGGCGCCGCACAGCGCGTGCCCGCGGTGCTGCAGCGCCTCGCAGCGCAGCCAGCGGTTGTCGGTGGCGAAGGCGATCTGCTCCGCTTCGGACAGGTCCGTTAGGGCATGGTCGAAGAAACCTGTCATCCAGGACATGCCCGATCGGCCAAGCAACAAGAAGCCGCGCAGGACCGGGTGCGCGGGCAGGTCGGCGAGGGTGTCGACGGCGGCGCGGAGGCGGACGAGGTGGGGCCCGCGCAGCGGCGGCGGGGCGGCGAGGGCCTGGTGGAGGCGGGCGTAGACGACGAAGGCGTAGGCGAAGCGGACGTGGTAGGGGACCTGGCGCGGGCTCAGGCGGAGGGCGTCGAGGCGGGCGACGACGTCGTCGACCCCGGCGAGCGGCTCGCCGAGCAGGATGAGGGTGACGGCCTCGAGGCCGAGCAGGTTGGCGAGCTGGCCGCGGTCGTCGGGGAAGGCGAGCGCGCCGCGGCGGGCCTGGCCGAGGTGGCGCAGCGCCTCGTCGCGCCGGCCGACGCCGGCGAGCGCGACGGCGTGCAGGCCGTCGGTGAAGACCATGGCCTGGCGGGTGGTGCGGTCGCCCTCGATCTCGAGCTCGGCGGCGAGGCGGCGCAAGATCGCCGTGGCGCGGGCGTCGTGGCCGCGCACCCACAAGTTGAGCGCGAGCAGCTGGTGGGTGAACACGAGGCCCCAGCTCTCGAGCCAGCGGTGGTGGTCGGCCAGCGTGCGCGTGAGCATCTGCTCGGCGGCGATGACGTCGCCGCACGACTCGTGGATCGCGGCGGCGTAGAAGCTGACGCGCGCGAGGGTGCGGCGGTCGCCGACGGCGGTGGCCATGGCGACGGCCTCGGCGGCGCACCGGCGGGCCGCGTGCGAGCGGCCGACGGCGGCGTAGACGATGCCGAGGGCGGTCTTGGCCCGCGCGAGCTCGGACGACGGGCCGATGCGCTCGCTGTAGAAGCGCTGGCGGACGACGGCCTGCAGCAAGGTGGCGGCGCGCAGGTCGAAGTAGGCGACGCGGACGGCGTCGTCGTAGAGCTGGGCGAGCAGCAGGGTGCGGGTGCGCCGGTCGGGCGAGACGCGGCCGACGCCGGTGGCGGAGATCAGCGCGGCGAGCAGCCACATCACGGCGCTGAGCGCCAGGGCCAGCGGGCCGCGGGTCGGCATGGCGGCGCCGACCTCGGCGAAGGCGGCGGCGAGGCTGGCGAGGGCGCGCCGGTGCTCGAGCTGGAACAGCTCGACGCGGGCCCGCCGGCGCAGCAGCTGCGCGCGCCGGATCGGGTCTTTCTCTTGCGACATGGCCCGAGAGACATGGACCTCGGCCTCGTCGTGGCGGCCGGTGCGGCTGCACACCTCGCTGAGGCCCTCGTCGAGGCGGGGGTCGGGCGGCAGGCCGAGGCGGGCGCGCAGCTCCTCGGCGCGGACGAAGTAGCGGTAGGCGTCCTCGTCGGCCGACTCGGCCTGGGCCAGGCGACCGGCGCGGAGGCACACCTCGATCGCGCGGCCGGGCCGCGAGTGGTCGCCGGCGAGGTAGTGGTGGGCGAGGCGGTGCAGGCCGTCGCCGTCGACGTCGACGCCGTCGAGCGCCTCGGCGACGCGCTGGTGGTACGAGGCCAGGCCGGCGGCGTCGAGGCCGGACAGCAGGACCTCGCGCACGCGGTTGTGGACGAAGCTGAAGCCGCCGCCGGCGCGGCGCTCGAGCAGGCGGGCCTCGGCGGCCTCGGCGAGGGCATGGCCGACGCCGACCGGGTCGCGGGCCAGCACGCGCGCGAGCAGGGACGGCTCGACGTCGGGCCCGAGCACCGCGGCGGCGCGCAGGGCGTCGCGGGCGCGCTCGCTCAGGCGGGCGACGCGGTCGAGCAGCAGCTGCTGGACGTCGCCGGGCAGGCGCAGGCTGGCGAGGCCGCCGACCTCGACCTGCCACACGTCCCAGTACGGCCGCAGGACCCCGCCGTCGAGCATCGCCCGCACGTACTCGATGACGCCGAGCGGCAGGCCGCCGCTGCGGGTGGCGACCAGGCGCACGAGGTCGTCGTCGACGCGGCGCTGGCCGAGCTGCGCCGCCATCAGGCCGGCGACGGCCGGCTCGGACAGCGCCTCGAGGGCCAGGAACTCGCAGGCGCCGTCGCGCTCGAGCTCGCCGGCCCAGCGCTCGAACCGGCCGACGGCGACGAGGAGCAGCGGCAGCTCGGCGACGCGGCCGACCAAAAGGCGCAGCGCGCTCAGCGTGGCCTCGTCGATCCGCTCGGCGTCGTCGACCCACAGCAGCGCGCCCGGGTGGGCCTCGGCGATCAGCGCCAGGGCGTCGACGGTGGCCGTCACGAGCTCGCCGCCGTCGCCGCCGGCCAGCCCCGGTCCGTCGGGCCGCAGCCGCCGCAGGTGCGGATCGACGGCCGCGCGCAGGCCGGCCAGCGGCCGCGCCTCGCGCTGGCACCTGACCTCGAGGACAGGCACGCCGGATTCGCCGCGCGCGGCCGCGAACGCGGCGACCAGCCGCGACTTGCCGCTGCCCGCCTCGCCGGTGACGAGCACGCCGCCGCCGAGGCCCTCGCGCGCGCGCGCGTGGGCCTCCTCGAGCCGACGCAGCTCGGGCTCGCGGCCGACCAGCGGGCCGTCGAGTCTGTCTTTGTGGACCTGTCCGAGAGGACCTGCCCCGAGAGACTCGTCGACGGCGAGCAGGGCGGCGGCCGCGTCCTCGCCCGACTGGAAGCGGTCGTCGGGGTCCTTGGCGAGGAGGCGGGCGACCACGGCCGCGAACGCGGGCGAGCAGCGGGGCGCCAGCTCGCGCAGCGGCGGCGGGGCGAGCACGGCGTGCTGGCGCAGCAGCTCGTCGGGCTCGCGGGCGAGGAAGGGCGGGCGGCCGGACACCGCCTCGAACAGCACGGCCCCGAGGGCGTAGAGGTCGGAGCGGGCGTCGACGGTGCGGTCGAACATCCCGGTCTGCTCGGGCGCGCGGTAGGCCGCCGGCGGCGCAGAAGCGGCGGCGGCGTCGAGGCGGAGGTCGAAGTCGACCAGCTTGACCAGGCCGCTCGCGCCCTGCAGCAGGATCACGTTCTGCGGCCGCAGGTCGCGGTGGATCAGGCGCCGGCGGTGGATCTCGCCGAGCGCGCCGGCCAGCTGCACGCCGAGCTGGATCGCCTCGACCTCGGACAGGGGTCCGGCGGCCAGGCGCGCGGCGAGGGTGCGGCCCTCGACGTACTCCATCAGCACGTACGGCAGGCCGCCGGCGTCGCCGATCTCGAACACCTGGACGACGCACGGGTGCGACAGCGTGGCCAGGGTCGCGGCCTCGCGGCGGAAGCTCAGCGCCGCGGCCTCGAGGTCGCCGGCGGCGTCGGTGCGCAGGAGCTTGACGGCCACCACGAAGTCGCCGCGCCGCGCCCGGTAGACGACGCTCCGCGCGCTGCGGCCGACCTCCTCGAGGAGCTGCACGCCCGGGAGCTGCGCAGGCGGAGTGTCCGGCACGGCGGGAGTATCTCCCAATCGGCGGCCCGTTCGTGGCGCAGGCAGCCGGGGCGCCAGCGACCTCAGGTTCGGATCCGCGCGGGTCAGCGCGAGGCGGCGGCCTCGGGCGGCGTGACCAGGCGGTGGTACAGCGCGGCCGGCGGCACGCCCTGGCGCAGCAGCGCCTCCGCGCGCTCGAGCTCCTCCTGGATCACCAGGCGGAACTCGAGCTCGGGCACCGCGCCGTCGACCGCGCGCCCGTTGACGAAGTACGCCGGCGTGCCGCGGACCCCGAGCGTGCTGCCCAGGTCCTGGTCGGTGACGATCCGCGCGTCGGCTTCGGCGCCGTGCAGGCGCTGCTTGAACTTCTTGAGGTCGAGCTTCAGCTCCCTGGCGATCTGCAGCAGCGTGTCCTCGTCGAACTGCGCCTTCTCGGCGTAGAGGCGGTCGTGGAACTCCCAGAACTTGCCCTGGGCCTGGGCCGCCATGGCCCCGCGCGCGGCCAGGAACGCGTGGCTGTGGAACGGCAGCGGGTAGTGCTTGAAGACCACGCGGATCTTGTCGCCGTAGCGGCGGCGCAGCTTCTCGAGCGTGTCGTGGCCGCGGACGCAGAAGCCGCACTCGAAGTCGGCGAACTCGACGATCGTCACGGGGGCGGTCTCCGGGCCGCGCTGCGGCGAGTCGTCGATCGGCACCGGGTAGATGACGTCGGGCTTGAGCCCCGGCCGAGGCTTGCGCACCTGGACCTCGCGGTAGCCGTCGGCGATCGCGTGGGCGTAGATCCGGTCGGGCGCGACGCCCTGCTCGCGCCACTTGGCCGCCAGCTCGAGCTCCTCGCGGACCACGGAGCGCAGCAGCTCGAGCGGCTTGGCGCCGTTGATGTGGCGCCCGTTGATGAAGTACGCCGGGGTGCCGGTGACGCCGAGGCGGCGGCCCTGGCGGAGGTCTTTTTGCACGGCGGTGCCCCAGCGCAGCGCCTCGAGGTCGTCCTGGATCTTCGAGAGGTCGAGCTCGGCCGCGCGCGCGGCCTGCTGCAGGCGCTCGAGGTCGAGCCCCTTCTGCCCGAAGATCCGGTCGTAGAAGCCCCAGAACTTGCCCTGCTCGAGCGCCGAGCGGGCCATCAGCGCGGCGACCAGCGCGTAGCCGTGGAACTCGAGCGGGAACGCCTTGTAGGCGAAGCGCAGCTGGCCGGAGAACTCGCGCTCGAGCGCCAGCATGCTCTGGTGGCCCTTCTCGCAGTACGGGCACTCGAAGTCGGAGAACGCGACGATCGTCACCGGCGCGTCGGCGGGCCCGCGCACCGGCGCGTCGCCGACCTCGACGTAGAACCGCTCGTGCGGCACGTCGCGCGCGGCGCCCCCGGTCTCGAAGCCCGGCAGGCCGGCCGCAGCCTGCGCCAGCGGGCTCTCCCCGGTCGCCTGCGCCTCCGCCGGGGCGGCGGTGCTCGCCTTGTGGCGCGAGCAGGACAGGAGCGCGAGCGAGGCGCCGAGGAGCGCGGTGCGGAGCGAGGGACGCGGCATCGGCCGTCAGTGTACCGCGCAGGCGTCGGCGTTGCCTGGTACGCTCGCGGGAACATCCGCCGGCGCGAGCCGCGTCTTCACCGCGAACCACCACCGGGAGTCCTCGCCCATGCAGCGCGTCGTCTGCGTCGACGTCAATCACTCGTACGACGGGGTCCGCGACGCCGTCCGCGAGCTCCGCCTCGAGATCCGCGCCGGCGAAGTGCTGGCGCTCATCGGCCCCAACGGCGCCGGCAAGAGCACCACCCTGCGGATCCTCGCCACGCTCCAGAAGCCCGACCGCGGCACCGTGCTGTGGGACGGCCGCGACGCCTGGGGCGAACGCTACGCGATCCGCCAGAAGATCGGCTTCCTCGGCGACGGCACCGCGCTCTACCCCGGCATGACCGCCGCCGGCTACCTGACCTTCTTCGCCGAGTGCTACGGCCAGGACGACAAGGCCGCCAGGTCGCGCGTCGAGGAGCTCCTCCAGGTGTTCGACCTCGCCAGCAAGACGCACGCGCGGATCTCCGACATGAGCAAGGGCATGCGCCAGCGCCTGGCGATCGCGCGCACCCTCGTCCACAAGCCCGAGCTCCTCTTGCTCGACGAGCCGGCCGACGGCCTCGACCCGCTCGCGCGCCGCCAGCTGCGCGAGGTCCTGCGCCAGGTCGCCGCCGAGGGCGTCGGCATCGTCATCAGCAGCCACATCCTGCGCGAGCTCGACGGCTTCTGCGACGCGGTCGCCGTCATCCAGCAGGGCAAGCTCGAGGTCCACGGCCCGGTCGACGAGGTGATCAACCGCTACGAGGTCGGCCGCCGCCTGCACGAGGTCCAGGTCACGCGCGGGCTGGCCCGCGCGATCGAGATCCTGCGCAAGCACGAGGGCCTCGTCGAGGCGATCCTGCCGCTGCACAAGGGCGAGCCCCAGCCCGACCCGGAGAAGGACGAGCGCGGCCTGCTGCGCGTGCGCATCCACGGCAGCGAGGAGCGCGCGGCCCACCTGCTCAAGGAGCTCGTGCTCGCCGACGTCGAGGTGATCTCGCTGGCCAAGGTCCGCTCCGACCTCGAGGACGTGTACAGCAGCCTCGGCCGCGACAAGGTCAGCTGACCGCTCGGGCATGTTTTGGAGAGCATGCTCGCCGGGGCATGTTCTTCAGAGCATGTCCCTTCAGACCTGAAAGAACAGCCAGATCAGAGCGGCGTAGCGGGCCAGCTTGCCGAGCGTGAGCCACAGCGCGACCGGCACGACCGGCAGCCGCAACCACCCGGCCAGCAGGCACAGGGCGTCGCCGACGACCGGCAGCCAGGCCAGCAGCAGCGCCGGAGCGCCGCGCCGCCGCAGCCACCCGGCCCGCGGCGAGGCGAGCAGCGCCGGGTCGGCGGCGACCCGCCCGAGCCGCCCGAGCGCGTAGGTCGTGAGGCCGCCCGCGGTGTTGCCGAGCGTGGCCACCAGCAAGGCGAGCTCCCACAGCTCCGGCCGCGCGGCCAGCAACGCCAGCAGCCACACCTCGGAGGCCAGCGGCAACAAGGTCGCCGCCAGGAAGCTGGCGACCAGCAGCGCCAGCAGCGAGGCCTGGTCGGGCGGGAACAGTGCGGCGAGGTCGGGCACGCGAGCGCACGAGCATGCCTCCGCGCGCGCCTCGCGTCACGCGGAACATCGATCACGCGCCGTAGGTGTTACCGACGCCAATGTCCCTGGCGCCTCGATGCCGGTCCCGAATGCGGCGAGGTCGCTCGGCAAATACGTCGAGGTCACGATCACACCGACCGGTGGCAGCCCTGATCTCGCCCACCTGACCATCGGTCTCCGCGGTGGTTTACTACGTTGAGGTCTGGCCCGAGACCTGAGCGACCGAGCGGCGACGGGGGCGAAGGTCCACGTCCTCCAGCACATCGGCCCATGGGCCGCGCGTCCCTTCGCGCGTGGGCCCATGATACCGACGCTGTCGGAGGTAATCCATGTCTGTCGATCATTCGGTTCCGCCGCGTACCCATGTCGTCACCTCAGGCACCTTTGCCGCCGTCCCGCAGGGCTTCGAGGGCGGTGTGGGCAGTCTGCGCTATGTCATCAAGCCCGAGTTTCAAACAGTGCCCGCCGTCGGCGATGCGAGCCGGGTTCTATTCGCCGTTCCTCGGGGTCACGCCCTTCTCGACCTCGCGGCCGTCAACCTGGCCGACCTCGACCAGGCGACGCTCCAGCGGGATCTGGAGCTGGTCTCGGCCGCCGTCCTCGACCATTTCCCGGAGCTGTTGAAAATCGTGGCGGCGTTCGGTCCGCACGGGACGGACAGGCAGCAGGCCGAAGCGCTGGAGATCGCCGAACGCCTGAAGCTCACCGAGAGCGCGGCGGCGAAAGCCGGTGGCGGCTTGCTCGGGATGGTGGTGATCGTCGGGGCCTGCCTGTTCGCGTCGTGCTTCGCCACCTGCCCCCCGAAGGACGGCGGCGAGACGGTCCCGCCGGACAAGTGAGTTGCGACGTCGGCCATCATCCGGTAAGCCCGACGCGTGTCCAAGCGCGCTGGGCTCACGTTGACGATTATCGCGGCGCAGGTCGCGTACATCTTCAGTCTCCGGCGCTCGGGCCTGGATCCGGTGGATGATCCCCTTTTGCGGGGAGTCGTGATCCATGGGCCGATGCTGACCATCGCGGTTGTGGGGCTGGCGCTTGCCCTCCAAGGTGGGCTCTTCACCCGGGAGGAACTCGGGCTGCGGATGCCGGACTGGACGATGCTGCGCGGCCGTGTCGGCCAAGTGCTGCTCCTCGTGGCGATTTTCGTCGCGGGCGCGCTCATCGACATCGCCGGCCCGCTTGCGACCATGCTTTCGAAAGGCATGAGCTACGAAGAGATCGTCGATCATCTCCGGCGCCATGAGTATCGCTACGTCTACGGGCGGACTGAACCGCCCCTGTCGGTCTGGGACGTGGGTCTGGGGTCAATCAAGAAGATCGTCCTCCCGCCGCTGACGGAGGAGCTTCCCTATCGGGCGTTGCTCATCCCGATCCTGCTCTCGAAGATGTCGCGGGGCTGGGCCGCGTTGTTGTCTGGCCTGGTGTTTTTCCTCGTCCACTGGCTCGGCTACGGCTCCCAGCCGCATCCTGGCTACTTCCTGAGCGGGTGGGCCTTCGCCTGGGCGTTCATGCTGGTGGGCCTTCCCGGGTCCATTGCCGCGCATGCGGGTGAGAACTTCGGCGTGGTGGTGCTCGGGACCTTCGCCGCATTCGCCCGGTCGAGCGTGTGACGTGGTCCGTCTCTTTCCCGCCCCTCCCGTCAGCTACAGGTTCATCGGCCGCAGGCCGTCCGGCTCGCCTTGCAGGATGCGCGCGGCGCAGCGGTGCCAGGGGTCGTTGCGCTGCAGCGGTTCGAGGTCGACCTTCACGAGGCGGCGGTCGCGGATCTCGAACTGGACCATGCCCGAGGGCGCGTCCGGGCAGCGGCGCAGCCGGTCGCCGAGCGTGAGGTGTCGCCGCGGCGCGGGTGGAGGCGGCGGCGGCTCGACGCCGACGTCGGCGGGCGGCGCTTCGGGCTGGACGACCTCGATCGGCGCGGGGACGGGAGCCGGCGGCGATTCGTCGCCGAGGAGGATCCGTGACGGGGTGGGAACCGGCGCGGGCCACAAGATCACTGTGAGCCCGAGCAATGCGGTGAATGTGAGCAGCGGCCAGGCGAGCCGCAGCCACGGACGATTCGCGGGCGCCGGGGCGGCGACGGGCTGGGCGTCCGCATCGGCGGTGTCGATGCCGCCATCCAGAGAGACGGCCTCGGGCGGGCGAGCGGTGGCGACGTCGGGCAGCGGCTTCGACGGGGCGAGGACGCGCCGCAGCTCGCGCGCGAACGCCTGGGCCGAGTCGGGTCGCTGCGAGGGATCGACGCCGAGCGTCCGCAGCAGCACCAGCTCGAGCTCGGGCGGCAGGCGGATCCCGAACTCGGACGGCGGGAGCGGCGGCGCGCCGCCGGCGATCTCGACCTGCTGTTGCTGCGGGGTATGACCGGACCACGGAATGCGGGCAGTGATCAATTTGTAAAGCGTGACGCCGAGCGCGAACACCTCGGAGGCCTCGGTGAACGGCGAGGTCGTGATCTTCTGCCCGACCTGCGCGTAGACCTCGGGCGCGCAATACCCCGGAGTGTGGGCGATCCACGCGGTGGGCTCGGCGAGCTGCGAGACGATCGGCGCGGCGAGCGGTCGCTGGCGCACGAGGCCGAGGTCGATGAGCACGACCCGCTCGTCCTCGCCGTCGCCGATGACCATGAAGTTGTCGGGCTTGATGTCACGATGAAACCACCCGGCGGCGTGCAGGCCGGCGACCGCGTCGGCGGCCTTGGCCATCAGCTCGACGGCGCGGCGCCAGTACATCGGCCGGCCGTCGGCGAGGGCCTGCAGGCTCTTGCCCTCGAGCCACTCCATGACGAGGTACTCGACCTTGGCCTCGAGGCGGAAGTCGAGCACGCGCACGACGTGAGGGTCGCGCAGGCGAAAGCCGAGGATGGCCTCGGTCTTGAAGTGGGCGAACAGGTAATCGTCGTTACGCGAGGGGTCGTCGCCGGGCTCGCTCGCACCCTCGTCGGCCGGGCGTCGCACCTTCACGGCGACCGGCGTCTCGAGCTCCTCGTGCCAGCCCTCGTAGAGGTCGGCGAACCCGCCGGCCGCGACGTGCCGCTTGATCCGGTACACGCCCCCCAGGGTCTTGCCCACGAGCGCCTTCGGATCCGGCTTGACCATGTCATGTCGTACCACGAGGCCCGCGGTTCCTGGTATACGGGGCAGGCCGCATCACGGAGCGAAAAGACGATGTACACGCACATGTTGCTCGTCGCGCTGAGCGGCGAGCCGACCTGTCCCGAAGTTTTAGTGCCGGTCTGCCGGGCGCTGGCCGCCGGTCGCCCGCTCGAGGCCGCCGAGCTCGCCGAGCCGATCGCCCGCGACGCGTTCGCGGCGCCGCAGAACCGCCGGGCCGCGGCGGCGATCGCCGTGGGGGCCTGGATCGACGAGGGCTCGCCCGCGGCCCGCTGCAAGGCCAAGGCGCTGCTCACCGACTACTTCGCGGCGCCCAACCTGCCGCGCACGCCGGCGCTCGAGCGCCGCCGCACCGAGCTGGCCCTGGACGACTGCGAATCACACCTCGCACCGAACGCGACGCCGGCGTCGCCCCCGCCGCAGCCGGAGACAGTCGCCGCCGCGACGACGCCTGAAGGGCCGAAGTCGGCTGCGGCAGAAGGGGGGCCGCCGCCGCCGCCGGTGACGAGGACGCCACCCGTGCCCCGCAGGGCGCAGATCTCCGACTCGAGCCGACTCGCCCTCGGCGGCGCGCTGGTCGGCGTCGGCGTCGGCTTCGGCGCGGTCACCATCGGCGCACTGGCGGTGCTCGGGCACGAGATGGGCGTCGGCCGCGACCTCGTGGCCCGCGCGGAGGATGGCGACCGCAAGTGGACCGACTCGGAGGCGCAGCGCTTCGACGAGGCCGTCTCGCGCGCACGACAGGCGCGATGGGTCGCGCTGGGCGTGGGGCTCGCCGGCGCCGCGACGCTCGGGGTCGGCATCCCGCTGGTGGTCTCGGCCAGACGAGCGCTGCGTCTCCAGCCGTACATGCGCGGCGGCGCGGCCGGTGTCATCTTCAGCGGCGCGTTCTGAGAGGTGCCGAGGACATGTCCCGAAGAACACTTGTGCTCTCGCTCGTGACCGCGGGCTGCGTCGGCGACCTGGCGGCGCAGGGGTCGAAATATTATCCGGACGCGACGGACAGCGGCGGGGGCACGTCGACGGGCGCGCCGGCCGATACGAGCACGCCGGGGTCGGGGGACTCGGTGCAGACGGTCACGGGCGAGGTGCCGACGACGACCGCGGGGCCGGGCGAGCCGCCGAGCACGACGAGCGAGGAGCTGCCCGACGCGGGGCCGGAGATCGTCAGCTTCCTGTTCGAGCCTGCGGTGCTCAGCGAGGCCGGCTCGGCGCAGCCGGTGGCGGTGGTCAGCGCGGACGTGGTCGAGCTGACGCTCGAGCAGGGCGGGACGGAGGTGTGGTCGGGGCCGCCTCCGCTGATGTGGAGCTTCGCGGCGACGTCGTCAGCGGCGTCGGACGGCGAGTACACGTTCGTGCTGACCGCGCGTGACGGCGACGGGCAGGAGACGACGGCAGAGGCGAAGCTGTGGGTGTCGCTGCCGGCGTCGGGGACCGAGAGGTGCGTGTTCGAAGAGGACTCAGGCTCGGGCTGGTTGGCGGCCGTGGAGTACGGCAGCGAGGCGCTGGTGATCGCGGGCGCGCTGGCGAAGCCCGCCCTCGAGGCGACGCTGTGGCGGCTCGACCCGAACTCGTGTCAGCCGCAGGCGGGATATCCGTGGGCGATCTCCCAGTGGACGGCGTCGCCGCTGGTGACGCCGCCGTCGCAGGCGGTGGGGCTGGCGATCGATGAATTGGGCCGGATGGCGATCGCGGCGAACCTCGGCTCGGGGCTGGCGCGCCGGCCCTACGTGGCGGTGCTCTCGCCGCAGGGGGCGCTCGAGTGGGAGCACCTCGGGCCGGAGAAGGAGACTTACTCCGGGATCGCTGCGGCGCCCGGACGGATCGTGGTGGTCGGGGAGCGGCGGGTGAACGACATGCCGCCGCAGTACGACGGGCTGGTCGCGAGCTTCGACCTCGCGGGGACGGAGCTGTGGTCGGACACGCTGGCGGCGCCGCTGCCGGGGGATGACTGGAACGATCAGTTCAACACGTTCGACGAACATCCGCGCGGCGTGGCGTGGTCCGAGCAGGCCAATGCGGTGATGGTCGTCGGCGAGCGGCACGTGCTAGAGATGGGCGAGAAGGCGCGACTCCGCGCGTTCACCGTGCAGTACTCCCTCAACGGAGCGCTCCTTGCGGCTTGGAGCTCGCACGGCCTCGACTCCTCCGACGATGGCCTGGTGACCGTCACGCGTTGCGGTGAGGAGTTGGTGGCGGGGGGATGGGTTCAGAATGGGGAGAGCGCGCGAGCGCCGGCCACGCGATGGCTGGATCTCATGGGAAATGGCGAGAAGAAGCGCCGCATCGACGCGCTCGACGAGGCGGTGCTCCAGGGCCTCGCCTGTGACCGCGAGAAGAAGTTCACGGCGGCCATCAGTGATCCGCTAACAGCCTACGTGATCGGGTACCGCTCCAGCGACGATCCCTTCTTGTACAAGACGGAGCTACCTAGCGCGGCGTTGCGAGCCGCGAGCTGTGATCCACGTGGGTTCTGTGCCGCAGCGGGGCTGCAGGGCGAGCATGCGTGGGTGCGAGTGCATCACCCGTGAGGCCCAGACTCGAGGCGGCCGCTCGCCAGGTTCATTTCGGGATGAACTGATCGCACAGCGGCCCCAGTTCGCTGACGACGGCGCGGAAAAAATTTCCGTAGGACGGAGCGCAGATCGACTCGATCGTGCCGTGCTTGAGATAGTCTTCCATGAAGAGCCGCATGCGGTTGCCGTCGCCGGCGGGTTCGTCGGGGGCACAGAGGCCGGGTGAGATGTCCCGGTCTGAGGTGATGGCAAGCCCGATCACCGCGTCCTCATCGCCGCCCTTCGCGGCGTACAAGGCCTTGCGCCACTGGTAGGGGCCGCCGAGCGAGGCGTACTCGTAGGAATCCTGGATGATCACGAGCAGCAGCAGCGCGTCGTCCCGGAGAAAACCCTCGTTGCAGCCGCCGGGGCCGTTGAGATCGATGTCGGACTCGATGAGCGGCTTGCCGACGGCGGCGAGGATCGAGTCGAAGGGCTGGGGCGTGGCCACGGCGTAGCCGACGCGAGCGAGGCAGGTGAACGTCTCGACCAGATCTTCGTCCTCGTTGGTGATGTAGCGGCGGCCGCCCGCGAGGTCGCAGCGCCGGCCCGACGAGCCGATGCCGCTGCTGAAGGTCTCGCCGGAGCCCATGGTCGTGTCACACTCGTCGATCTTCGCGTTGCAGAGGTTCGGCTCGCCGAAGGGATCGCAGTCCTCGGGGTCCTGGCACTGCGAGCAGTCGCCCATGCCCCACACGAACGAGGAGTCGGTGACGAGGATGTGGAGGTCGAAGTCGCCGAGCTCGTCCTCGAGCGCCTGCGCGAACTCGGGGAAGGCCGCGATGAGCCGCGGCTGATAGTCTTTCATGAAATATTCGGTCGAGATGGCGAAGATGATGTCGATCTTGCCCTGGCAGCCGAGAGGAGCGACGTCGCCGAAGTCGGGCATCGGCGCGGCGCTCGTGCTGGTGTCGAGCGCGGTCGACGACGATGACTCGTCGGTGGTCGCGGTCGACGTGGAGGTCGACGTCGAGGTCGATGTCGATGTTGAGGAGGACGTCGATGTCGTCGTCGGACTCGCGTGACTCGTGACGACCTCGCTGCCGCCGCCGCCGAAGGGCGTCGCGTCGGCGGAGGCCGCGGCGTTGCAACCGGCGAGGCAGAGGAGGACGAGACCTGTGTGGCGCGACATCGCGCGTGAAGTTAACAGGCTTCGTGGCGCCAGGGCTACTCGTTTGAGATGCAAGCTCGAGCGCTCCGGTGTAGCTGCAAGGACCCTGAACATCAGTGCAAGGTGTTCGGCGCCCGTGTCGCCGCCGCTGCAATTGCATGCGCAACGGTGCGATCGATGCAACGCGATAGCGCTGCTACGACGTTGAACGGAGGGCGATCTCGAGGCGAGCGGCGCTCTCCTTGACGTTCGAAGTGCAGGCAGTATGGAGACGACTCCCTTGCCCGCGCGTCGGCGATCCACGGAGCCGAGGACATGTCCCGAAGAACACTCCTGCTCCTGCTCGCGGCCGCCGGCTGCCTCGGCGATCTCGTGGAAGACGGCGCGCAGCACTACCCGGACGGGACGGACAGCGCCGGGGGTTCGTCGACGACGGCGGGCACGCACACGGGCCCGGGCGACTCGGTGGAGACGGACACCGGCGAGGTGCCGACGACGACGCTCGGGCCGGGCAGCGCGGCGAGCACGACGGGCGAGGGTCCGCCCGACACGGGCCCGGTAATCGTGAGCTTCGCGTTCGAGCCGGAGGTGCTGCACGAGGCCGGCGCGGCGCAGCCGGTGGCGGTGGTCAGCGAGGACGTGGTCGAGCTGTCGCTGCAGCTCGAAGGGGTGGAGAAGTGGGCGGGTCCACCGCCGGCGATCGCGTGGGCGTTCGAGGCGACGTCGTCGGCGTCGGACGGCGAGTACACGTTCGTGCTCGTCGCCCGCGACGCCGAGGGAGAGGAGGCGGCGGCGGAGGCGAAGCTGTGGGTGTCGCTGCCGGCGTCGGGGACGGAGAAGTGTCAGTTCGAGGAGGACGCGGGCTCGGGCTGGCTGGCGGCGGCCGAGTACGGCGACGAGGCGCTGGTGGTCGCGGGTGCGCTGGCGAAGCCCGCGCTCGAGGCGACGGTGTGGCGGCTCGACCCCGACTCGTGTCAGCCGCAGGCCGGGTACCCGTGGGCGATCTCCCAGTGGACGGAGGCGCCGCTGGTGGGGCCGCCGTCCCAGGCGGTGGGGCTGGCGACCGACGAGCTCGGGCGCATGGCGATCGCCGCGAACCTCGGCTCGGGCCTGACGCGCCGGCCGTACGTGGCGGTTCTCACACCGCAGGGGGCGCTCGAGTGGGAGGTCGTCGGCCCGGTGGGGCAGACGTACAGCGGGATCGCTGCCGTGCCGGGCGGGGTCGTGGTGGTCGGCGAGCAGCTGGTGAACGAGGCGCCGCCGCAGTACGACGGGCTGGTCGAGAGCTTCGACCTCGAGGGGACGAAGCTGTGGACGGACTCGCTGGCGGCGCCGCTGCCGGGCGACGACTGGGACGACGGCCTCAACGTCCTCGACGAGCACCCGCGCGGGGTGGTTTGGTCCGAGCAGGCCAAGACGGTGATGGTCGTCGGCGAGCGGTATGTCAAAGCCGAGAACAACAAGACGCGACTGCGCGCCTTCTCGGTGCAGTACTCGATCAGCGGTTCACTGACGACGGCCTGGACCTCGGCCGGCCTCGATTCGACCGACGACGGGCTGGTGACGGTCACGCGCTGCGGCGAGGAGCTCGTCGCGGGCGGATGGATTCAGAACGAGCAGAGTGCGCGAGCGTCCGCCACGCGTTGGCTGGATCTCGCGGGGAACGGCGAGAAAAAGCGCCGTCTCGACGCGCTCGACGAGGCGCTGACGCAGGGGCTCGCCTGTGACCGCGAGGAGAAGTTCACGGCGGCGATCAGCGATCCCCTCACCGCCTACGCGGTCGGCTATCGCACGAGCGACGATCCTTTCCTGTACAAGCTGGAGCTCCCGAGCGCGTCGTTGCGAGCCGCGAGCTGTGATTCGCGTGGATTCTGCGCGGTGGCGGGGCTGCAGGGCGCTCACCCGTGGCTGAGAGTGCACCACCCGTGAGGCCCGTCCGGCTCACTTCGGGATGAACTGATTGCACAGAGGGGCGAGTTCGGCTGCGACGTTTTTAAAAAAGGCGCCATACGACGGGGCGCAGATCGATTCGATCGTGCCGTGTTTGATGTAGTCTTCGATGAAGAGCCGCGTCCGGTTGGTCCCACTGGCAGGTGCGCCGGGATTGCAGAGATTGGGCGAGATGTCGTTGTCGGCGGTGATGGCGAGCGCGAACACTGCGTCCTCGTCGCCGCCCTTCGCGGCGTACAGGGCTTTTGTCCACTGGTAAGGGCCGCCGAGCGAGTACTGTTCGTACTGGTTCTGAATGATCACGAGCAGCAGCAGCGCGTCGTCGCGGAGGAAGCCCTCGTTGCAACCGCCCGGACCGTTGAGGTCGATGTCCTCGCCGAGCAGCGGCGGGCCGACGATCTGGAGGAGCGCGTCGAAGGTCAGGGGAGTGGAGCCGGCGTAGCCGACGCGGGCGAGGCACTCGAAGGCGGCCCCGAGGTCGGGCTCCTCGCTGGTGATGTAGCGGTGGCCGCCGGCGAGCTTGCAGCGACGACCGGACGAGCCGAGCTCGTGGGCGAAGGTCGCGCCGGAGCCCAGGGTGTAGTCGCACTCGTCGATGGTGGCGCCGCACAGGTCGGGCACGCCGTTCGGGTCGCAGTCGGCGGGGTCCTGACAGATCGAGCAGTCGTCCATCGACCAGGTGTAGGTGGAGTCGGTGACGAGGATGTGGAGGTCGAAGTCGCCGAGCTCCTCCTCGAGCGCCTGCGTGAACTCGGGGAAGGCGGCGATGAGCCGGGGCTGGTGGTCCTTCATGAACCACTCGGTGGAGATGGCGAAGATGATGTCGATCTTGCCCTTGCAACCGAGGGGGGCGCCGTCGCCGAAGTCGGGGAGCTGCGGGGGGCCGGTGCTGACGTCGAGGGAAGTCGAGGACGACAGGTCGCCGGCCGTCGACGACGAGGTCGTCGAGGTCGTCGAGGTCGACGAGGAGGTCGACGAGGAGGTCGTCGTCGTGCTGCTCGCCGGGGGCTCGCCACCGGCGCCGCCGAAGGGCGTCGAATCAGCAGGCCCCGCTCCGCCGCAGCCGGCGAGGCAGAGAAGGACGAAAGTAGTGTGGCGCGACATCGCGCCTGACACTATCAGGCTTTTCGGCCGCAAATCTACTGATTTGACATACGAGATTCGCTGAACATCAGTGCACGTGGCGACGGCAGCCGCGCCGACGCGCTATGCATTTGCATGCGCAAGGAAAAAATGTCGGTCCAACGCGGTAGAGGGCTACATTCTTGAAGGTGTCGGCGATCGAGCCGGAGGGCGCTATCAACTTGAATGATGGTTGCACAGAGGCACGTCGATTGAAGGAAGGACATGAGACTCCTGGCCACCTTCACGTGATCGCTAACATCAGGTCAATCAGCAACACGACGACAAAATCGCTCGTCGCCAGCCACGAGCTTGCGGCTCAATCGCAAGCCTTTGACTGCGCCTCGCACTCGTCCCCGGCCGGGAGCATGGTGCCAGCGAGGGTCTGCAGGAAGCACGCAAGGCAATCGTCCGTGCCGTTCAGGCACTTCCACTCCGCCGTCGCCTCGCACTTGGTCCGGGCACACTCCTGCAGGTCGTGCAGCTTGAGCAATTCAGCGTTGGACAGCTGCTCGAGGCAACTGGTGAGACACTCGTCCAGCGGGTACTCGGGCGGGGTGGGTTCCGGAACCTGGATCATGCAGTTGACGGTGCAATGCATACCGTCACGACACGTCACCGGCCCCTCGGCGCCGGTGGTCGTGATGTCGTCGGCCGCGGTGGTCGTGTGCCCCGTCGGGGGCGCCTCGGCCGTCGTCGTCGGTGCGTCGGCCGACGTCGTCCCGCCGGCCGCAGTGCCCGACGTGCTGGACGGCGAGGGCCCCGCGGTGTCGGAGGACGTGGATTGCGACTCACAATCGCCGATACAGTGTTCGGACGCGTTGCAGCCGGCCAGCGGCGTGCTCGCCAGGATGAAGCAGAAAGTCAGGCGGTGGAGCATGGTGAGTCTGTGCCCGGAGCCTCCGACTTCCGTTCGCCAATTTTCGCCGCCCCTTCCTGCGTCTCGGGACCTCGAGTGTGGCCCTCCCTGGCGTCGGGGTTTTCCCTATGCTATCGCCCAAAGCACCGAGGCGCTCACGGAGTGGGCTCCGGGCCCTCGACCAAAACGAATCGAACGATGACCCCGGGCTGGCGATGAGCGCGAGACGTCGCTGCACGGCAGACTCGCCCGGTGCATCCGGTCGCGTCGCTCGCATACACTCGCGGCGGTGACGGACCACCTCGGCGAGCTCGCGGCGCTCGGAACGGCCGTGTGCTGGGCCCTCGGGTCGCTCGCGTTCACGCGGGCGGGGCGGCGGATCGGCAGCCTGCCGCTGAACGTCATCCGTCTCGCGCTCGCGCTGGTGTTCGCGGCGCTCGCCGGGCTCGTGCTGCGCGGGCGGCCGTGGCCGAGCGATGCGACGGCGGAGCAGTGGTGGTGGCTCGGGCTGTCGGGGTTCCTCGGCTACTTCCTCGGCGACCTGTGCCAGTTCCGGGCGTTCATCGAGATCGGGCCGCGCCTCACGCTGCTGATCATGGCGCTGGCTCCGCCGCTGACGGCGGTGATCGACCTGGTGGCGCTCGACCAGCGGCTCAGCCTGCTGTCGGTCGCGGGCATGGCGACGACGCTCGCAGGTGTCGCTTGGGTCCTGTCTGAAAGGACACCTGCGGGGGCGACCCCGGGGCCGGCGTCGCCGCGGCTGCGGGGGATCTTGCTCGGCCTCGGGGGCGCGCTCGGGCAGGCGGTCGGGCTGGTGCTGAGCAAGCGCGGGATGATCGGCTACGAGCCGCTGCAGGGGGCGCAGATCCGGATGATCGTCGGCCTGGCCTGCTTCGTCGCGCTGGTGCTGGCGACGGGGACGACGTCGCGGCTGCGGGCGGGGCTGCGCGACCGGGGGGCGCTGGGCTACGCGACGGTGGGGGCGATGCTGGGGCCGTTTCTCGGCGTGTCGCTGGCCCTGTTCGCGCTGCAGCGGACGTCGGCCGGGGTCGCGGCCAGCCTCCTCAGCACCTCGCCGATCTTCATCATCCCCCTGGCGACGCGGCTCGAGGGGGAGCGGGTCGGTCTGCGCGGGCTCCTGGGGGCCCTGGTGGCGGTCACGGGCGTGGCGCTGCTGTTCGCGGGCTGAGGCCGGCATGCGCCGACCTCCCGTCGCCGAGGCCGCCGGGGGCATTGCCGTTCGGCCGTTCAGCGCCCAAATTCCTGCTTATGAGCACCCCCGACGCTGTCCTCGAGTTCTGGTTCTCGCCGCGGGTCCGGCCGAAGTGGTTCGTCCGCTCCGACGAGCTCGACCACGAGATCCGCGAGACATTCGGCGAGCTGCACGCGCGCGCGGCGGCCGGCGCGCTCGACGGCTGGGCCGCGAGCCCCCGCGGGGCGCTGGCTCTGGTGATCCTCCTCGATCAGTTCCCCCGCAACATGTTCCGCGGCACCGCCGAGGCGTTCGCCTCCGACGCGAAGGCCCGCGAGATCGCCAAGCTCGCGCTGGAGGCCGGGCTCGACCACGACCTGTCCCAGGAGGAGCGGCTGTTCCTCTACCTGCCGCTCGAACACAGCGAGGATCTCGCCGACCAGGAGCGCTGCGTCGAGCTGATGCGCGCGCTCGACGAGACGCCGCTCTGGCACGACTACGCGGTCCGCCACCGCGACATCATCGCCCGCTTCGGCCGCTTCCCCCACCGCAACGCGATCCTCGGGCGCGACAGCACGGCCGAGGAGTGCGAGTTCCTGATGCAGCCGGGCTCGTCGTTCTGAGGGCCGGCGCGGGGAGGCCGGGGTGGGGCGAGCTGCCGCGAGCGCGGGCGGCGTCCGAGCGGGCAGGGCGGGACGAGCTGCCGCGAGGGCCGCGACGGCCCGGGCGAGCTGCTGCGAGCGCGGGGGCGATTCGAGCGCGGGAGGCCAGGACATGCGCTGCGAGACATGCCCTTTTGAGCATGCTCCTCCGAGCGTGCTCGAAAAGTTATGTCCGATCGGTCATGCCCACTGGGTCACGCGGCCGGTCTCGCCGTCCCAGCACCACGGGGTGGCGGCGTCGAGGATCGCGCCGCCGAGCCAGCGGGCCGGGGTGGCCCAGCGCGCGCGACCGGCGAGGGTCGCCAGGCCGACCTCGGTGATCTCGGCGGTCAGCCCGGGCGGGGCGGCGCCGGTGAGCGTGACCAGCGGGGCGTCGCCGCCGGCCAGCCGGCGCAGGCGCGCGACCACCTGCAGGTCGGTCAGCCACGGGCGGGTCTCGACGCGGGCGCAGGCCGACAGCAGCGCGCCGACGTCGCGGGGGCCGTCGGCCAGGGCGTCGAGCAGCTGGCGCTCGCTGCGGGCCAGGCCGTCGTCACGACCTGGCCATTCGGCCAGGTGAAGCACCAGCGAGGCGCGCAGGGCCGGCCAGGCGACGAACGCCGCGACGTCGTCGACCAGCGCCTGCAGCCGCGTGGGAGCGGGCGCCCGGTAGGCGTCCCAGGCCTGGACCGCCAGGGCGATCGCGGCGGAGTCGACGGGCTGGCGGGCCGCGAACGCGCGCGGCAAGGCGGCCTCGCCGAGCTCGCCGACGCTGCAGCCGGGCCGCTCCGGATCGTCCTCGGCGGTCACCCACGACAGCCGCGCGCCGGCGGGGCCGAGCCGCGCGATCAGGGCGAGGGCGATCGCCTGGCAGAACCATTCGTTACCTGTCCACAAGACCAGCTCGTCGCGCGCGGCCGCGGCCGTCAGCGCCTCGTCCTGGGCCCGCAAGGCGTCGGCGATCTGCGGGGCGGCTGCGGGATCGCCGGTGTGCTCGGCCAGCCAGTCGGCGCGGGCGCGGCGGAAGGCGTGGTCGTCGGCGGCGAGGACAGGGCCGTCGCACAGGACCTCCGACCACTCGAGCCGCTCGCCGGGGACGCCGGCCTCGGCGAGCCGGGCCAGCAGCAGGGATCCGCCATGAACGTGAATCGGCACGCGCGCAGCATAATGAAATCCGGGGCCGGCGCCCACCCTGCGATCGGCCCGTTCGCTGCCCCGGCGAGGTGGCCGGCGGCGCTGCTGGTGCCGCTTGCGAGGCTCGCGGGGGCTCTCCGCGGTCGGTGCATGCGCACCGAACTCGAGCCGGGCTGTCAGCGCGGGCCCGGCCGGTAACGGTCGAGAGTCGCGTGTCGTGGTTGCACCTCGCCGACGAGCTCCCGCGCGAGCCGAGCGACGCGCCCGGGAGGCGTCACGGCGATGCGTCGATGCGGGGCAATCGATGCAACAGCGCGTCCACCTCGCGGCGCTGGCGGGTGGCCGTCGCGGTCAGCCGGAGACGCGGGCGGCTGGCCGGGGGCAGGTCGAGGGTGAGCGCGAGGAGGAGGTTCGGGCGGCGGCGCATGGCGCCGAAGCGCAGCGCCTGGAGGAGGGCGTGCGAGGAATACGGAGCGCCGGCGAGGTAGCGCTGACCGGCGGCGAATCGGCCGCGGTGGTTCGTCCACCACTTCAGCACCTGCAGCGGATCCGGCCGGGGCAGGTCGTCTTCGGGGCGGTGCACGAGGGCTTCGTCGGCCCGATCGCGCGGCAGGGCCATGCGCGCGGCGTCGAGGTCGACGCCGGTCACGGCGGTGAAGACCTCGCCGGCGAGAGGCGCGGCCGCGTCGTCCTCGAGCCACTCGATCGCGGCGTCGACGGCCTCGGGGGTGCCGCGGAAGCCGAGGGCCCACAGCGCGGCGAGACGGCGCTTGCGATCGCAAAGCGCGGCCGCCAGCGCGGCGTCGTCGCTCGCGGTGCCGCGGAGGGCCAGCAGCACCAGCGACGCGGCGCCGTCGGGGTCGTGGACGCGCTCGCACGCCCGCGCCCACGCGGGCGCGAGGCCGAGGCGGACACCGGCGTCGATCGCAGCGTCGAGGACGGTCGGGTCGAGCTCCTGCAGGTTGGCCTGCACGGCGCGGGCGTATCGCAACGGCTCGGGCTCGTCCGCGAGGGCCCGCAGCGCCAGGGCGCGCGTGGTCGCCTCGCCGGCGAACAGCAGGCCGAGCGTGTCGCCGAGCGGCTCGCGCTGGGCCGTCAACACCCCGGCGGCCGCGGCCACGAGCTCGCCGTCGTGCTCGGCGAGGAGCTCGCGCAGGCGAGGGCGGAGCGCCGGGACGTCGGCGCACGCGAGGGCCTGGACGAGCGGGCCGCGCTGCTCCGGTCGGTCGCGCAGGACCTCGAGGATCGCCGCGAATGCGGCGTCGGGATCCGGCCCGAGCAGCAAGGCCGTGGCTGCGGCGCTGACCCGCGCCGGCTCGTCGTCGTCCAGCGCGGGGATCAGCAGCCTGCGCGCCACGAGCGGGCCGTTGCGGACGAGGCCGTCGATGTGGGCCATGAGGCGCTCCTCGGGCCCCTCGGCGACCTCGTCGAGGGTGTAGTCCGGGGCCACGAGGCTGTGCTGCCACGCCTCCCACAGGAACTCCGCCTCGTCGAGGTGCTCCTCGACGATGTCCCACAGCGGATCGATCTCGGCGGCGCGCATGAGTCAGTTGATCTGGACCGAGCCGCCCTTGATCCGGTTCGTGCCCCGCGCGTGGGTCTCGACGTACGCGCCGCGGATGACGAGCTTGCCGCTCTTCTCGAGCGAGATCGACGCCTGGCCGCAGCGGAGCTCGATCTGCTCCTCGCCGGTCAGGATCACCCGCTTGCCGTCGATCCGGGCCGCTCGCGCCGGCGCAGGGGTCTGGACGAGGCCGACGATCAGCGGGCGCTCCGGGTCGCCGGCCTCGAAGATCAGGGCCACCGGGGTGCGCTCGGCCGCGGCGCGGCGGAGCTCGGCGACGGTGGCGGCGACGAGCAGGCGAGCGGGCTGCGGGCCGGCGAGGTTGCCGGGGTAGTCGACGAGGCAGCCGCGCCCGGGCTGGTGGGCGACGACGGTCCCGAGGATCGCGGCCGGCAGCGCGGGCGCGGGCGGGACGAGGCGGACGACGGTGGACGAGGCGGACTTGCGGGCCATCGATTCCTCCTGGTCGGCTCAATTGAGCTTGATCCGCGAGCCCTTCATCGTGATAGGTCCGCTGGTCTTGACGCTCAGCTTCGCGGCCTGAATCGTGAGCTCGCCGCGCTTGGTGACGACGATCGTCGCGCTGCCGCACTGAAAGGTCAGCCGGTCGGCGACGATGACGCTGGCGGCCTTGCCGACCGTGACGTTGAGGTTGTGCCCGGCGCCGACGTTGACGTGCTTGCCGGCGGAGAGCGCGAGGTTCTGCCCGGCGCTCTCGGTGATGTTCTCGACGACGTTGACGGTCTTGCCGCCGCCGACGTCCTCGGCGCTGTCCTTGCCGACGGCGACGTGCTTGGCGAGGCCGACCTGCTCGGTCCTGGCGAGGCCGACCGTCTCGTTCATCGCGCCGCCGACGCTGACCTGGTACGCGGCGCCGATCGTGAGCGCGCTGGCCAGCGCCACGGTCTCCGCCTTGGTCGCGCCGATCGTCGTCGACTGGTGGAGGCCGATCGTCTCGGTCCGATCGGCGCCGACCGTCAGCGTCATGCCGGCGCCGATCGCCTCGACGTGGTCGTTGCCGACCTGAATCGCCCTGTCGTGGCCGATCGATTCGCGCTCGTCGCGGGCCACCGTCTTGCTGCGGTCGTTGCCGACCGACAGCGACTCGTCGTGGCCGACCCGGCAGGTCTCGTCGTGCTCGACGACGATGTTCCAGTCGCGCTGGCCGTGGAGGAAGATCTCCTCGCGGCCCCTGGCGTCCTCGAAGCGGAGCTCGTTCGAGCCGCCGCCGCCCGGGCTCGACTCGGACTTGATCGTGCTCTTGGTCTTCTCGGCCGGGAGCGGGTAGGGCGGCGCGTTGAGCCCGGTGTAGACCCGGCCGGTGACGATCGGCCGGTCGGGGTCGCCCTCGAGGAAGTCGACGATCACCTCGTGGCCGACGCGCGGGATGAACATCGCCCCGAAGCCGTTGCCGGCCCACGCCTGGCTGACGCGGACCCAGCACGAGCTGGTCTCGTCGTTCGCGTCCTGGCGGTCCCAGTGAAACTGCACCTTCACGCGCCCGTGCTCGTCGACGTACACCTCCTCGCCGCGCGAGCCGACGACCGTCGCCGTCTGCGCGCCGCGGACCTGCGGGCGCGGGGTCGCCCGCGGGGCGCGCCAGGGGAGCCGTTTGTCGGTGCATTCGAACTCGTTGGCGTAGCGGAATTCGCCCGCGGCCGCCTCGTCGAGCGCCTGCGGCTGCTCGCCGCGGTGAGCGACGCGGACGACCCGGTAGTCGCCCTCGAGGTGCCCGCGGGCGGCGTCGGCGAGGGTGAAGGCGAAGCCGGGCACGAGGCGCGGGCTGTCGCTGGTGCCGACGCCGCGCCGCCGCGACGCCTGCAGCGCCTCGAGCCGCAGCCGCGCCTGTTGCCCGCCGGTGTGCGGCCCGCCCTTGCCGGGATCCTGGTAGGCGCCGGGGTAGTCGTGGACCTCGCGCTCGCTGCCGGCGCCCGCGTTCGCCTCCATCGGCGCGTCGGGCCGGTGCAGGTTGCGGTCGCGCAGGCTGACCCGCTGCGGCCGCAGGCCCTCGATCAGGCGGAAGGTGTCGATGTGCTCCTGGTCGTCCTCGAAGTTGAAGCGCAGGGTCGGGTCGCCCTCGATCGGCGGGCTGGAGTCGCCGCGATCGGTCATGACGAGCACGTGCCGGTCCTCGCCGTGCTCGAAGTAGTAGAAGATGCCGGCGTCCTCCATCAGTCGGCTGATGAAGTCGAGGTCGCTCTCGCGGTATTGCACGCAGTAGTCGCGCGGTGCATGGGTGGCCGTCAGGTCGAGCCGAAAGTCGGAGCGCGGGATGCCGGCGGCCTCGAGCACCCTGGCGAGGATCTGCGGGGTGGTCTGCTGCTGGAAGATCCGGCAGTCGGCGCGCTGCTGCAGGCGCCAGATCGCGGGCGCCAGGGTGAGCTCGTAGAGCGTGTAGCTCGAGCTCTCGCCGATGTAGCCGGCCTCGCAGACGAGGCCGTGGACGTGGCGCGTGGCGTGGAGGCCCTCGATCGTCAAGACCGCGGGCTTGCCGACGAGCTCGTCGAGCGGGACCGTGGACGCGGCGATCTCGATCCGGAACTCGAACAGGGCCGAGAGCGCTTCGCGGCCGCTGAAACGAACGACACGCAGCTCCTCGCCGCAACCCTCGACCGCGAACGTGAACAGTGCCTGGTTGCCGAGGAGGGCCGGCAGTCCATCGGATGACACGGTCGAGAACGTGACATGGATCGCGATGCGGGCAAGCGCGGGCGAAAGCGGCGCGCACGCTCGCGCACTCGACGGGGGCGGCCCGCGAGCGCGTCGGCGCGATGGGGGCCGGAGGATGCACAATGAGGTCTGTCGCCTGCCCCTGCGCGACTTGCTCCGCTCGCGCCGTGCTTGGCCTCGAGTCGCGCGATGGGCCCGTGATCGCGCCGGATCGAGGTCGTGGCCGAGGAGCCCGTGCCCCGGGCTGCCCTGCGATCCACGCATGAGGCGATGATCGAGAGCTTCGCCGGCGTGAGGGCGTCTCGAGCCGGGAGTCGCGGTGGACATGGTGGTCGCATTCGAGCTCGCGCGCGGCGACGGGGGCAGCGATGACGACTCTCCACAATCTGACGCCCTTCGCGGCGCGGGCGAGCCCGTCCGTGGACGGCGAGGGGCGCGACGTTTTGGTGGTGTGTGTCGCCGGTACGTTCATCATGGACGAGCCCCCGCGCGTCGCCCACGAGCAGGTCGCGCCGCCGCTCGAGGACGTCTATTGGGGCGAGCCGGGCGGGTCGAGCCTGCGCGTCGAGGGGCAGACGGCCTACTTCCGCCCGGGGACGGACATCTACCTGGAGGGCTTCGCGTGGACCGACAGGGGGCGGCCCGAGGAGCGATCGATCGTCGATGTCCGCGTCGGATCGTGTCGGGTCGCGGCCTCGATCACGGGCGAGCGCCGGTGGACGCGTGGGCTCGCGGGGCTGCGCTCGTCGGCGCCGCAACGCTTCACGCAATTGCCGCTGCGCTACGAGTACTGCGCGGGCGGGCCGGACGATCCGCGCAATCCGGTCGGTCGCGGTTACGCCTCGGCCCGGGCGGCGGAGGGTCAAGCGCTGCCGGCGATCGAGGCGATGGACTCACCCTGCGAGCGCTGGGAGGATCGCCCGCCGCCGGTCGGGTTCGGACCGATCGCGCGCCACTGGCAGCCCCGGCTGGGCTTCGCCGGCAGCTATGATTCGCAATGGGTGGAGCAGCGGGCGCCGCTGTGGCCGGCCGACTTCGACCCGCGATTCTTCAACGCGGCGGCGCCCGGCCTGGTGGCGGACACCGGGCTGGTCGGCGACGAGCTCGTGCGCCTCGCGGGGGTCAGCCCGGACGGGCCGATCGCGTTCCGCCTGCCGCGCTTCCGCCTGCGATCGACGCTGCAGCGCAGAAGAGGTCGGACGCGCCAGGCCATGGCGATGGACGCGCTGGCGCTGGCGCCCGAGGATCGCCGGTTCACGATGGTGTGGCGGACCGCGTTCGTGGTGACGGGCGACTGGCTCGACCTCGAGTGCGTGTTCGTGCGCGCGGTCGAGCCGTGGGAGGCGTCGTGAACGCGAGCGCCGGCTGGTCCGTGGTGCGCGTGGGGCTGGGGACGCCGCTCGGCCTGTCGGCGCCGACGACCCTCGCCGCCGTGCGGGCCGGTGTGGTGCGCTTCGCCGAGACGGACCACGACGACGGCCACGGCGAGGCGATCCGGGCGTCGAGGCTCGGCCGGCTGGAGCCCGGGCTGACGCGCAGCGCTCGCGTCGCGGCGCTCGCGGGCTGGGCGCTCCGCGACTGTCTCGGCGGGCTCTCGCCGGGCGCGCTCGCGTCGCCGCTGCCGCTGGTGCTGGCGCTGGCGGAGCCGGGCGGGGCGCCCGTGGACGAGGCGGCGATCGTGCACGCGCTGCAGGCCGAGGCGCCGGCGCCGCTGGAGCTGCGTGAGGTCGTCTGCGCCGGTCGTGCGGGGCTGTTTCAGCTGCTCGAGCGGCTCACCGGGCGAGACGCGCTGGTGATCGCGGCCGACAGCCTGTGCGATCCGTCGACGCTGGGCCGGCTCGAGCGACGGGGGAGAGTGCTGGCGGCGCGGCGCGACGGGCTCATCCCCGGCGAGGCCGCGGGGGCGCTGCTGCTCGCGCGGGGCCCATCGGCGGCGGCTAGCGAGTGCCCGCCCCCGGCGCGGGTGATCGCCTGTACTTCGGGACATATGACTCGCGGGGCCGACCGCGTGCGCGACCTCGCCGACGGCCTCACCGCGGTGTTCGGTCGCCTCGCGCGTGACCCGGGGGCGAGCGGCGAGCGGCCGCGGTGCGTGTCGAGCTGCCAGACGGGCGAGGTCGCGGAGGCGCGGGCCTTCACCTACGCCGCGCTGCGGCAGGCGCCGCTGATGCCGGAGCCGCTGGTCCACCTGCGCGCCTGCGAGAGCTTCGGCGACACCGGGGCGGCCGCGCCGGCGCTGGCGCTGGCGCTGGCGATCCACCACCTGCAGCGGCGCGGCGAGCCCGGCCGCGCCCTGTTGTACGGCAGCGCGGACGACGGGGCGATCGGCGCCTGCCTCGTCGACGTCGCGGCCGCGGAGCCGGGAGAGCGCCGATGACCCGCGCGTACGCCAACGGCCGCACGATCGTGCACAGGGGCGACGGCCTCGTCGATGTCGCCGGTCCGCCCGACGTGTGCAAGACGCCGTCGCCCGCCGGTCCGGTGCCGGTGCCTTACGTCAACGCGGCGAGGACGGCCGACCTGGCGCAGGGAGCCCGGCGCACGGAGATCGACGGGTCCCCGGTCGCGCTGGCCAGCTCGTACATCGTCACCAGCACCGGCGACGAGCCGGGCACCGCCGGCGGCGGGGTCATCTCCGGGCGGATCCGCGGCAAGCTGAAGTGGCAGTCGACGAGCCTCGACGTGCGGGTCGAGGGCAAGGGCGTGGCCCGCTTCACCGACGCGGTCAGCCACAACGGCAACACCTTCAACGCGTCGTTCTTCCAGTGCGGCACCGGCTGGGCCTACGGCGACGACTTCGAGGGGCCGTGCCGGATCTGCAACCGGAGCCCCTCCAGCCACCGCGTGCCGGAGAAGAAGAAGTCGAGCCTGAAGCAGGCGCAGGCGCTGTACGACGCGCTGCAGGCGGCTTATGACGATTATCGGGCGCTCGGCGACGAGCGGGTCGCGCTGCAAGGGGAGCTCGATCAGTTGAAGGCCCAGCTCGCGGCGGCGGGGACCTCGGCGGCGGGACCGTCGACGGCGGGACCGTCGACGGCGGGGCCGTCGACCGCGCCGCTCGACGCGAAGCAGCGCAAGGCGCTGAGCCAGCGGATCAAGGACAAGGGCAGGGAGGTGCGGGGCAAGCAGGACGAGGTCGGGAAGCGGGCCGTGCACAAGAATCGTTCGACGCACGGCGGGTACATGATCGGCGTCATGGTCTGCGAGTGCGGGAAGGTCTTCGCGGCGATGTCGGGCCAGACGCTCGTGGGGTTCAAGCGGGTGGTCGAGGAGCTCGGCTTCACGCTGTGCGACCAGCAGGCCGGCGTCGACGACTACATCGCGGCGAACCCGAGGGTCGACGCGCGGCTCAGGGTGGAGGAGCGCTGGGACGAGGCGAAGAACAGGAACCGCAACAACGAGCCGTTCTGCAACGCCCCGGGGGTGTGCGCCGCGGCCAAGCTGGTGACCCGGAGCGGGGGCCACGTCCCGCGCTCGATGACCGAGATGTTCTTCGCGCCGCTGCAGCCGCATCGCGTCGATCTGCGCTATCGACATTACGACCGGCTGCACCCGTTCCGCGTCGCGCTGCGGTGGTTGACGCGGGGGCGCCACGGCGACCACGACGTGTGGCGCGAGGAGAGCTTCGACCCGGGGGTCACGGTGCCCTCGTGCGTCACGTGCCAGTCGCTCGTGCCGCTGACCCTCTGCGATTACAAGCGACGCAGCTGCCCCAGATAAAGAGGACCCCGTCGACCCGCAGGTGTTCCGATGTCTTTCTCGCAGATCCTCGCCTTCCTGATGGCCCGCGCCCCGGACCTCCGCGCCGAGCTCCGCGGCGCCCACCCCGACGACCTGGCGGAGCTGGCCGGGGCGTGCCCGCGGCCGCTGCCCGCGGCGTATCTCGAGTTCCTGCGGGCGATGGGCGGCTCCAGCGGCAGCTTCCAGCCGCTGCCGGTGGCGGACTGCCGCGCCGCCTCGCTGTGGCCGCACATCCTGGCGACGTCGCCGTCCTACCCCGACGATCGCTTCTTCAAGGTCGGGCTCGACCTCGGCATCGGCCGCGACATCCTGCAGGACTGGTTCCTCGACCTGCAGCGCGGCGATCCGGACGACCCTCCGGTGGTGCGGTTCGAGGACGAGGGCGACCCGGCCGATTTCGTCGCGGCGCGCGTGGACGTGGTCGCGCGCGCGTGGACGGCGATGCTGCAGGCGCGGGCGTTCCTGTCGTTCGCGGTCGAGGCGCGGGCGCATCAGCAGCGCTCGACGTTCGCGGCCGGTGAGGCAGGGGCGGTCCGGCTCGACGACGTGGCGGCGATCTGCGGCCGGCTCGGACTGACGCCGGCGCTGCCGTCGCGGCCGGGCTTGCACACGCTCGAACGCGCGGACCTGTCGGTGCTGCTCGAGCTCCCGCCGGAGAGCGCGCGGATCGACGTGCGCGTCGGCGCCGACTCGGCCGCGAGCGGGCAGCTCCTCGTCGAGGTGATCCACGACAACCTCGAGGCGCCGACGGGCAGGTGAGCGGTGAGCGCGGTCGGGGACACTCTGGTGAATCGCTACGCGCTGCGCGCCCGGCTCGGCGGCGGCGGGCTCGGCGAGGTCTTCGTCGCCCGCGACCTGCGCTCGGATCGCGAGGTCGCGGTCAAGGTCCTCGACGCCGCGCCGGTCCCGGTCGAGCGGCTGACTCGCCTGGCGGGGCTGCTGCGGGCGGCCATGGGCGCGGAGCACCCGGTCGTGATGTTGCCGCGGATCCAGGTCGGCGCGGCCGAGAGCCCGCCCTTCCTGGCCGGTGACCTGGTGGCGGGCGAGGACCTCGCGGGGCTGCTCCGCCGCGCCGGCCCGCTGCCGTGGCAGCGCGCGCTTGCGATCGTGCACGCGGCCGCGGAGGGGCTGTGGGCCCTCGCCGAGGCGACGGGCGCGACCCACCGGGCGTTGAAGCCGGGCAATGTGCGCGTCACGCCCGAGGACGAGGTCCGCGTGCTCGACTTCGGGATCGCGGAGCTCGGCGTTCAGCCGGTCCCGCCGCGCGAGGACGGGAGCGTGGCGGAGTACCGCGCCCCCGAGCAGCTGGCGGGTTTGCCCGGCGACGCGAGCTCGGACGTGTTCACGCTCGGCGTCCTGCTGTTCGAGCTCACGACCGGGGTCCACCCGTTCGCGGGACCGACTGCCTTCAAGGCGGCGCGCAGCGTGCTGACGCGGCGAGCCGCGCCGCGACCCGCGGAGCTCGCGGCCGGGACGCCGCTGCCGTCGCAGGTGGAGGCGCTGATCGTGCGAGCCCTCGCGCCCGGGCCGTCGCAGCGCTTCGGCGACGTGGCCGAGCTGGCGCGTCACCTGGCGCTGATCCGCCGGTCGCCCGGGATGACGCCGCGGACCCGCGGGGCGCCGGCGGCGCGCGCAACGGTCGACGAGGACCCGACGCAGCGGCACGAGGCGCCGGTGAACCTCGACGATCGGACGACGATCGTCAGCCTGCCGGGCGAGGGCCCGCGGGAGGCGGCGATGCCCGCAGCGGCAGGGAATGTGGGCGCCGCGGAGAATGGGAGTGCGGTCGAAGCGACGGCGAATGAGCGTGCAGCCAGGGCGACGGCGAATGCGTGCGCGGCCGAAGCGACGGCGAATGAGTGCGCGGGCGGGTCGGGGGAGCATGAGAGCACCGGCAGGGCGGTGGCGAGAGGGATCACGGGCGGGGCTGCGGAGAATGGGAGCACGGTCAAGGCGACGGCGAATGCGCGTGCCGCCGGGGCGGGGAATGGCGGCACGGTCGGTGCCGCGGAGAATGCGAGTACGGTCGAAGCGGAGGCGCATGCGAGTACGGCCGGGTTCGCCTCGCCGTCGAAGGGGAGCGCGCTCGGGTCGGCGCCGGCAGTGCATGAGCGCACGCTCGTGCTGGCGTCGAACGGGAGCCCGGTCGGGTCCGGGGGGCCGATCTCCGCGCCGGTCGACGCGACCGTCGCCGACAGGACAGTCGCCGATCGCGTGGAGCGTACAGATGTCTTGCGGGGGAGCCGGGAGGAGACGCTGGTCCTGCCCGCATTCCCGCTCGGACGGGCGCCCAGCTCGGAGGATGACCGCACGATGATCGTCTTGCCGGAGACCGGCTCGATCGCACCCGCGGAGATCGGTGGCGCCGGGCGGCCCGCGAGCGTCGGCCCCGCGCACGCCGACCTGGTCGATCGGACAGTTCGCACGCACGGGCTCGCGGTGCCGGTCGGTGACGTCACGCCAGCGGGCGGCGCCGGGCGGCCCGCGAGCGTCGGCCCCGCGCACGCCGACCTGGTCGATCGGACAGTTCGCGGGGGCGGGCTCGCGGCGCCGACGAGTGGCCCCGGGCTGCCTGCGAGCGCCGGCCTGGCGCGCGCCGACCTGGCCGATCGGACAGCTCTCGCGCGCGGGCCCCGGGCGCCGGTCGGTGACTCGATGCCGGCGCGGTGGCGGCGGTCGCCGCTGTTCTGGCCCGGCCTGCTGTGCGCGCTGGCGGTCGCGCTGGCGCTGTTCGCCCTGTGGACATTCGCGCGGACGTAGCGCGGCGCTTCAGCGGGCGCAGCGGAAGCCGACGAAGGTGTGCCGGGTGTCCGGCATGTAGCCGATCCGGAAGGTCGTGGCGACGTCGGGGTGGGCGAAGTCGCCGCCGCGGGCCTCGCGGCCGAGGTTCGCGTCCTCGAGGAGCGCGCAGTCCTGGCACGACGGCGGCATGGGGCCGTGATAGTCGAGGACCCACTCGGCCACGCTGCCGGCGAGGTCGGAGTGGCCCCATTTGCCGTCGCCGGCGGGTCTCGAGCCGACGCGGGGCAGCAGGCACGCGGTGACCGAGGTGTCGCAGCCGAACGCGGCGCGCGAATCGTCGGGCAGCTCGGCGCCCCAGGGGAACGGGCGCTGCTCGTTGCCGCCGGCGGCCGCGTAGTTCCATTCGGCCTCGGTCGGCAGCCGCCCCTCGTCCCAGGCGCAGAAGGCGAAGGCGAGGTACCACGATACGCAGTTGATCGGCGCCGCCTCGGCGTCGCCCGGCGCGTCGGTCCAGGTGCGGAAGTTGGGGTCGCATTGCAGCGAGACTCGCAGCGCCGGCTCGTCGGCGGGCAGCATGGCGTCCCACTCGGGGTCCCAGCCGCTGCCGGCGATACGCGGGTGCGCGCCGGCGCCCGGCTGCGGGCGGTCGCGCGGGTAATCGGCGACGAACTGGCGGAACCGGCCGACGGTCACCTCGTAGCGGTCGAGCTCGAAGTCCGCCACCGAGGCCGTCAGGGCCGGGTCGTTGGCGCGGTCGAAGCTGCCGCCCGCGACCTGCCCGCCGGCGCAGCAGTCGTCGCCGCCGCCGTCGCCGCAGCCGGGCTCGACCCCCTCGCAGCGCGGCAGGGACAGCACATTCGGCTCGACGTCGGGGATGCACGCCGCGGCGGCGACGAGCGCGACGCCGGCGAGGCGACGCGCACGGGCGTCTCGGCGGGGATGGCCGGCGTCGACGCGCTCGCGCTGCGAAGACGGGTCGAAGCGCCCCGATCGCGGCGATGTCGTGCTCACCTCAAAACCTCCCGCCGATGTTGAGCCCGCCGCCGCCGGGCGCCAGCCACGGCCCCGCCGCGGCCCTGCGCGCCGGCTTCTGCTTCGCCGGCGACGCTCTCACGATCCCGACCACGGCGGCGGTGATGGCGACCAGGCCGGCGCTGCCGAGGCCGATGAAGAGGCCGAGGTCGCGGTTCTTGCGGGCGTTGTCGGCGGCGAATTCGTAGTCGGGATCGCAATAGGTGCCGCCCGGGACGTCGCGACAGTGCGTCTTCAGGGCGTCGATCGCGGCCAGATCGTCGACGAGGAAGTACACCGAAGCGCCGGCCAGCCCGAGGCCGAGTGCCCCGGTGGCCCACGCCCACGCGGGGACGGCCCGGCGGCGCGGCTTGCCACGAGGCTCCGCGGCCGGGTCGGCGGGGCGGATCGGCGCGAGCTGCAGAGTCACGGTCTCGGTCTCGCCCTCGGCGAGCTCGACCACCCGGCGCACCGGCTGGTGGCCCGGCGCGCTGGCGTGAATCTCGTGGGAGCCGGGGTCGACGGGCTGTGCCTGTCCGAGCGCGTCCGCGGGGAGCGGCTGACCGTCGCGGGTCACCGCCAGCCGGGCGGGCGCGCCTTCGACGACGACGCGCAGCCGCGGCAGCCGGGGCGCGAGCGCGGCGATGCCGTCGTTGGCGAGCGCCTCGAGGCCCTTGCGCCGCCGCGCGCCCCGGGTCTCGCCGTTGTGCGCGAGGGCCTGGTGATAGGCGTCCCGGGCGGCCACGAGCTCGCCGGCGTGTTCGTGGCACCTGGCGAGGTTGAGGGCGGTACTCGTCGCCGCGTAGAGCTTCATGCTGGCGGCGAACTTGGGGCAGCCGGCCGCGAAGTCGCCGGCCTCGACGAGCGCGCGCGCCTCGTCGAACAGCGCCTCGGCGGCCGCACGGTCGCCGGCAGCGGGCGCGGCGGCGGCGGCAACGTCGGCGGGCCCGAGCGCGGCGACGCAGGCGAGCAGCGCCACGCGGCGGAGGGTCGTCCCGCGCGGCCGGGCGGGCTTACATGTGCTTGAGCAGATCATCGCTGCGGTTCGTCCGCGCGGCGCCGGAGCGCCGCGACTTGGCGGAGGACGGGGCGGGTTTCGCTGCGCCGGCAGGTCGAGCTCGCTTGTCGGCGGGAGCGGACGGGGGGGCCGCCGGCGCGGGCTCCGGGGACGCGGGCGTCGCTGCCGGCGGACTCGCAGGGGGCTCGGCAGCAGGGGGCGCAGGCGGCGAGATCGTCGCCGTCGCGCTGGCCTCGGCGGGCGCTGGCTCGGCGATCGGCGCCGGCGCGCGCCGATACAGGGAGATCAACAGCCCGAGCGCCGCCACCCCGCCGACGATCACGAGCGCGACCCGCCCGCGCCGGTCGGGTCGCGGATCGGAGGCGGGCACGAGCGTGCCGCTGGCCGGCAGGGTCGGCAGGAACTCGGCCTCGGCGCCGCTCATGCGCGCGTCGGAGCCCGCGCCGCGCCAGGCCTGCACGCCCGCGCCGGGCGCCCCGTCGTGAGCGCCGGGCAGCGCCGCGAACGCCTCGACGAGCTCCGCCGCGCTCTGAAACCGCTGCTCGACGTCACGCGTCAGGGCGCGCTCGAAGAAGCGATCGACCTCGGGGCCGAGGTCGGGCGCGACCTCGGAGGCGCGGGGGATCGGCGCGGTGCAGATCGCCACGAACACCTCGCCGACCTCGCCGCCGGGGAAGGGCAGGCGGCCGGTGAGGCAGCGGAACGCGATCACGCCGAGCGACCAGAGGTCGGTGCGATGATCGACCTGCGCGCTGCTGCGGACCTGCTCCGGGCTCATGTAGCGCGGCGAGCCGAGCACCGCGCCGGCCTGCGTCGGCTGGTCGGCGTCGAGGACGCCCGTCGACTTGGCGATCCCGAAGTCGACGATCTTGACGACCTCCTCGCCGGCCTGGCGCGCCAGGAAGATGTTGGCCGGCTTCATGTCGCGGTGGATGAGGCCGATCTCGTGGGCGCGGCGCAGCGCCTTGCCCACGTCCTCGACGATCCGTCGCGTGGCTGGCAAGGACAGCCGCTCCTCGCGCGCCAGCCGGGCCGAGAGGTCCTCGCCCTCGAGCAGCTCCATCACGATGTACGGCGCGCCGTCCTCGATCCCGTAGTCGTGGACCTGCACCGCGTGCGGGCTCTTGAGCATCGCCGCGGCCTTGGCCTCGCGCTCGAAGCGGGCCCGCAGATCGGGGGAGCTGGCGAACTCGGGGGCCATGAACTTGATGGCGATGTCCACGTCGAGCTGGAGGTGGCGGGCGACCCAGATGCTGCCCATGCCGCCCTGCGCCAGGACACGCTCGAGGCGATAACGAGCGGCGACGAGTCGGCCTGTCTCGTGCTGGGACACGCGGCAAACGTACCGCTGGAGCGCCTACGGTCGACCCACACGGGGTGTCCGCGCGCATGGCGACCGATTCGTGCCGGCCTGTCGGCGCACGCTCGGCCGCGCAGCGGCGCCGTAACCGACAATTCGGCCGCCGGGCCGGTCGGCGCGCAATACCCGCTCGGGTGCTCGTCTTCGCCGGCGAATCCTCGCGCGGAGTCGGTGGGATGCGGGCAGCGGGCTCGGCGGGTCGACGGATGGCCCGAAGGACAGGTGGGCTATTCATCCTCGCCGCCCGCCCCGCCGCCGGCGCGCGGGATATCGACGATGAACCGGGCGCCCTGGCTCTCTCCGCCGCTCTCGGCGCGGGCTGTCCCGTGGTGCAGCTCGACGAGCTCGCGCACGAGGGACAGGCCGAGGCCCAGACCGCCGTGGGCCTGGGCCTCGGCGTCCTGTTGGCGAAAGCGGTCGAAGACGTGCGGGAGGAACTCCGGATGGATCCCCCGCCCGGTGTCGGCGACCTCGATCCTCACGCCGCGCTCCGTGCGGCCGAGTCGGACGGTCACGGTGCCGCCGGACGGCGTGAACTTGATCGCGTTCGTCACGAGGTTCCACAGCACCTGTTGCAGGCGCTCCGGATCGCCGCGGACCGGGCCCGCCAGGCGATCGATCGCGACCTCCAGCAGCACCGGCTTGAGCTCGGCCATGCCGCGGACGAGCTCGAGAGTGGTGTTCACCAGCCGCGGGAGGTCGACCTCGGTCATGTTCAAGGACAGCTTGCCGAACACGAGCCGCGAGAGATCGAGGAGATCGTTGACCAGCATGAGCTGGCTATGGGTCAAGCGCCTGATCGCCTCGAGACCCCGCTGCAGGCGCGGGCCATCGCGGGCTGAATCCCGCAGCCTGTCGACCCACAGCATGGTCGCCATCAAGGGGTTGCGCAGGTCGTGCGACACCTGGGCCAGGAGCTCGTCCTTGGCGTGGCTCACCGCCTGCTCGCGGACGAGGGCCGCCCGCTGCGCCTCGATCTCCTTGAGGTCGGTGATGTCGAGGCACGAGCCGATGCTGGCCTTCGTACCGCCGTCCGTCTCGAACGGAGCCGCGCAGTCGAGCACCCAGCGGAACGCCCCGTCGGCGGCGCGCAGGCGGTATTCGCAGCGGAACGCGGCGCCTGCGGCCAGCGCCTCCTGGAAGCCCTGCACCACCGTCGCGCGGTCCTCGGGGTGCACGTCGTCGAGCCATCCGTGGCCGAGGCTGTGTTCGAGGGTGCGCCCGGTGAACGCCAGCCAGCGCTCGTTGAAGTAGGTCCTGCCCTGGCCCTCGGCCGCCAGCCAGATCATCACGGGGGCGGCCTCGGCCATGCGCCGGAACCGGGCCTCGCTGGCGGCCAGGGCGAGCTCGAATTGCTTCCGCTCGCTGATGTCGACGTCGGTCCCCACCATTCGCAGCGGCGTCCCGTCGGCGGAGCGAGAGACGACGTGGCCGCGCGCCAGGTTCCAGCGGTAGGAGCCGGACCGCGTCATCAGTCGATTCTCGCACTCGTAAGTCGGCGTGTGGCCGGCCAGGTGCTCCGCGAGCAGCCGCTGCATGCGGGGTCGATCCTCGGGGTGCACCCGCTTCTCCCGCTCGACCATGGCGCCGGGCACTTCGTCGCGCGTGAAGCCGAGCGACTCCAGCCAGCGATCGCTGAAGAAGACCGTACCGGCCGCGATGTTCCAGTCCCACAGACCGTCGGTGGACGCCGCCAGGGCGTACCGCAGCCGCTCTTCCGCCCGCTTCCGCCGCGTCACCAACCAGCTGATGAGGGACGCCGTGAGGGCGAAGACGCCGAGCAGCGCCGCCTCTGCGATCCTGGCGACGGTCAGCGAGTAGTAGGGCTGGAAGAGAAAGAGCTCGGCGACGACGACGGCAGCCAGCGTCGAGAGGAGCCCGCCGAGGAGCCCGCCGCACCATGCGCTCACGATCACGGCGAGGTGGAACACGACGAACGGCGCGCCCTCGGACACCCGGTTCAGGAGAGGAGCGGTGGCGATGGCGGTCAGCGTCGCCGCGAGCGGAACTGCGACGCGACCGAGCGTCTCGGTGGTCATGAGCGAAGCACCTCTGGCGATGCGGCGTGGCTGCAAGGAGGCGTACTGGACCGGGACGCCCTCGCACGCGAGCGAGCGCGGCGCCGACGAGTACCAGCCCCAGCCGTGTCCGCCGCTCGTGGCGAGAGGCGGCCCGTGGCCCGAAGTCATCGGCCTTCACACCGCACGAGGTCGCTCTCCGGGTCGGGGCGCTCCACCGCATTCATGCAGGCGCGCCGCCCACCGCTCGACCGAGGCCGCTCGCCCGCGCCCGCCGCCGCCTCCGACCACGCGGCCGCGTTCGGCCGTCGCCTCGTGACGCTCTCGCTCGGGGGTCGCCAATTCGGTCGCGGGCCGACGCGCCGGCACCCGGCACCTTCGCGCTCGAATGCCTGCCCCGCGCCTGCCTGGCGATTGACAGCCAGGCGGCCCCGGGGCTATGGCAGACGCATGAGCGCGAAAACGTTCAAGGGGAGCTGTCACTGCCAGGACGTCCAGTTCGAGGCGGACATCGACGTGGCCGCCGGCAGCGGCAAGTGCAATTGCTCGATCTGCACCAAGACGCGGTCCTGGGGCACCATCGTCAAGCCCGACGCCTTCCGCCTGCTCCAGGGCGAGGGCGCCCTGTCCGACTACCAGTTCGGCTCGAACAGCATGCACCACCTGTTCTGCCGCCGCTGCGGCGTGCGCCCGTTCGGCCGCGGCCACCTCGACGTCCTCGGCGGCGACTTCGTGATGATCAACCTCGCCTGCCTCGACGACGTCGACTGGAGCGCGCTGGCGGACGCGCCGATCAACTACTCCGACGGCGCCAACAACAACTGGCAGTCGCCGCCGGCCGAGACGCGCCACCTCTGAGCTTTCGCACCTGCGCCGAGGGACATGCCCGCTCGGGCATGTCCCTCGAAGCATGCCGGCGGCTCAGTGCATGCGGACGCGGCCGAACATCAGCAGCAGGGCCGGCAGGACCAGCAGGCTGGCGACCAGGCAGCTCGAGATGCCGAGCACCATGACGAGGCCGAAGCTCTTCATGCCGCCGTAGTCGCTGAGGGTCAGCGAGGCGAAGCTGGCGATGGTGGTGAGGGCCGACAGGACCACGGCGCTGCCGGTGCCGCGGACGAGGTCGTCGAGGCGGGCGTGGCTGTTGTGCTGCTCGCTCTCCTGGCAGCGGTGCATGAAGTGGACGCCGAACGCGGTGCCGATGCCGATGACGAGCGGCAGGGAGACGATGTTGGCGACGTCGAAGGTCTGGCCGACGGCGGCCATCAGGCCGAGCATCCACAGCCAGCCGAGCACGGTGGGGACCAGCGCGAGCGCGCCGTCGCGGAGCGAGCGGAGCTCGAGGGTGACGACGAGGAGGATCAGCAGCGCGGCCCACAGGGCGGCGCGGCGGAACCCGGCGACGATCATCGACGAGTGCAGCTCGATGTTGATCGCCAGGCCCGAGGCGTCGGGCGCGACGGCGACGACGGCGTCGCGGAAGCGGGCCGCCGACGCGGACTCCCACGGCGACACCGCGGGCACCACGAACATCGCCAGGCCGGTGCCGTCGCGGCCGACGAAGCGGGCGCGGAACAGCGGCGGCAGGTCGGTCGGCAGGTAGCTGCCGCGCGCGGCCACGTTCTTGGCGGTGGTCCAGGCGCGCGCGAGCAGGTCGGCGACCTGCGGCTCGGCGGCGGCGAGCCGCTTGCGCTCGTCCGGGCCGGCCTTGTCGAGCCGGTCGCGCAGCGCGCGGAAGGCCGCCTGCGCCTGGTCGACCGCCTCGACCGGCTGCCCGCCCTGCTGCAGGGCGAAGCGGACCTCGTCGAGCGCGTCGACGATCGCCTTGATCTTCGGCAGCAGCTCCTCGGGCGTGGTCGCCCGCGCGGCCAGCCTGGCGAAGTCGGGCAGCGGCCCGAGCTTCTCGATCGCGCGCAGCTGCTCGAGCCGCGTCGCGTCGAGCGGCGGCAGCAGGTCGGTGGCCGTCTGCACCCCCGCGACCTCGGGCAGGGCCCGCAGCGCCTCGGTCTTCTGCCGCGCCTCCTCCACGCTGTCGGCGGCGACGTTGGCGTAGACCGGGCTCATCAGCGGATCGCCCTCGAGCGCCTCGAGCGCGCGCACGCTCTCGCTGTTGCGCGGCAAGAAGTCGAAGTAGCGGCCGTTGAAGGCGATCCGCGACAGGCCCCAGCCGCCGCCGATCGCCGCCAGCACCGCGAGGGCGACCAGGGGCACGCGCGCGCGCGCGACGAAGCCGACCAGCCGGTGCACCAGCGGCGGCTCCTTCTTGACCGCCGCGAGCCCGGTCTTGCCGGCCACGGCGAGCAGCGACGGCAGCACGAACAACGTCGACAGGACCACGAACCCGAGGCCGACCGCGGTGATGACCCCGAGCTCGGCGTAGGCGGTGAAGTCGGAGCCGAGCGTGGTGAGGAACGCCAGCACCGTCACCAGCGCGCCGACGAGGATCGGCGGGCCGGTGTGCATCAGCGCCTCGCGGATGGCCCCGCTGACGTCGGAGCCGGCGCGCCGCTGCTCGTTGAAGCGGTGCATCATGTGCACGCCGAAGTCGATGCCGAGCCCGAGCAGCGTCGACACGAAGCTCGACGTGATCAGGTTGAGGTAGCCGTAGTACCAGTAGACGAAGCCGAGCGTGAGCGCGAGCCCGCCGAGCAGCGGCACCAGGCTCAGCACCGTCTGCCGCAGCGAGCGCAGCATCACCAGGCACAGCACCAGGATCGCCATGCCCGACCACATGCTCGACTGGACCAGCCCGCGGCTGACCAGCCGCTGCTCCTCGACCGCGAGCGCGGGCAGGCCGGTGAGGTCGGCGGTGACCCCCGCGGGCCCGGCCGCGAGCGCGGCCTCGCGGATGTCCTTGATCCGCGTGATGAGCGGCGCGAAGTCGCTGACCTCGTTGCCGAGGAACTCGGGGAACACGCTGACGATGTGGTGCTTGCCGTCGACCGTCTGGATGTAGCCGGCCTCGTCGCGCCCGCGCACCGGCGCCTCGCCGGCTTGCGCCTGCATCGCCGCGCGCATCAGATCTTCGCCGCCGAGGTAGCGGTCGAAGGTGCTCGCCAGTCCGCCGAGCTGCTTGAGCCCCTCGGCCGCGCGCGCGGGATCTTGCGGGGCCGCCTCGCCGTCGAGGCCGGCCTGCAGCTGACCCTCGATCGCCCCGAACCACGCCGGCAGACCGCCCTCGACCAGCGGCGCGAGCGCCACGTCGGGCGGCAGACTACCTGTCACTTGAGACAGGATCTCGGGGCGCTGCAGCAACAGCACCTCGGCGACCTCGCTCGGCCCGACGCGGGCCAGCACGCGACCGCGCAGCTCGGGCACCGCCTCGAGGTCCGCGACGAGGCGGTCGACGACGGCGCGGCGATCTTCGGCGCGCTCGCCCGAGACCACCAGCACCGGCGCGTCCGGGTTGCCGAAGCGGTCGAAGAAGCGCAGCATCCGGGCCTGGTCCGGGTTGGTGTCCGACACGAGCCCGTAGCGCGAGGTCGACACGCGCAGCTGCGGCAGCGTCACCGCCGAGCCGACGACGAACAGACCTGCGACCGAAAGCACCAGCCCCGGGCGGCTCAGGCTCAGGCTCGCGATGCGAGAAAAGATCCGTTGCGGAAGAGATTCGGGCATCGGCGGCGGGCCCCTGAGCTATACTCGGGCTGTGTTCTGGGCAACTTATCCAGGTTTTTTGACCGTCCCGGGCGCCCGAAGGTGTGACGCGGAGCACATGTCGCCCGATAACGCGGCTCAATGCCATGCAGGGGGCCGTAGAAGCGGTCCGGGGCGAGCCGTCGGCGCCCCTCGCGGGGGCGCGGCGCGAGGGATCTGGCGCGGAGGGGTCCTCGTCCTGCTCGGCGTCGTCGTCGTCGTCGTCGGCGGGTGTCGCTTCACGAGCAACGATCGCCGCGCGATCGAGGGCGTGCTGTCCGAGCAGTCCGCGGCGTGGAACCACGGCGACCTCGACGGTTTCTTGCGCGCCTACGAACCGTCGGAGCAGCTGCTCTTCACGGCAGCCGGCGCGATCCGGCGCGGCTTCGCCGAGGCGCGCGCGCGCTACCTCGAGCGTTATGGCGCGCAGACCGAGACGATGGGCCACCTCGACTTCGAGATCCTCGACATCCGCGGGCTCGATCATCGCAGCGCGGTGGTCCTCGGTCGCTGGCGCCTGACGCAGACGGAAGAGGCCGGCGCGGGTGTCTTCACGCTGGTGTTCCGGCGCGACGGTCGCGGCTGGTACATCGTCCACGACCACACCTCTGTCGACAGCGACAGCGGCTCACCGCCCGCGGACGGCGCCGACGCCTCTGCGCCCGCGTCGGCACAAAAACAGTCGGACACGCGCGCGGACCCTGAGTTATAGTCGCTGTCGACATTTACTCCGTTTTCGCGCGGGAGAGTGGTGATGCGACGTCTTTCGGGTGTTCTGTTCCTGGCTTCTTGCGGGCTCGCGGGTGGTTGCGGCGACAACGGCAACAACATGGCGACCGCCACCGACAACACGATGACGTCGACGCTGCCGCCGATCACGACGACCGGCCCGAGCACCGATTCGACGACGACGGACACGCCGACGACGACCGAGGGCACCGCCAGCGCGACCGAGTCGAGCTCCGCGCCGACGACGACCGAGGGCACGGCGACCGAGAGCACCACCGAGCCGGTCGACACCACCGCGGGCCCGACCACCGAGCCCGAGACCACGACCACCAACTCGACGATGACGACGATGGGCACCACCGGCGACACGCCGTGCCAGGAGATCTCCGTCACCGTCCAGCCGGTCAAGCCCAACACCATGCTCGTGCTCGACAAGTCGGGCTCGATGGTCCTCAACAAGTGGGACGACGACGCCAACGCCAACACCCCCGAGGTGACGCGCTGGTACAGCCTCTACGCGGTCGTCACCCAGGTGCTGACCGACTTCAACGACAAGTTCAACTTCGGCATGAACCTGTTCCCGTCGAAGTCGGCGAGCGGCGACTACAACATGCAGGCCTGCGTCGTGAACGACAACGTCGAGGTGCCGGTCGCCGAGCTCAACAAGGACGCGATCATCCCGGTCCTGCCGGCGCAGACCAACATGACGATCGCCGGCGGCACCCCGACGGCGCGGGGCATGACCGCGGCGCTCAACCACCTCAAGACGCTCGACCCGGCGATCCCGCGGGTCGTCATGCTGGTGACCGACGGCGCCGCCAACTGCAGCACCACCGCGGGCAACCTCAACCAGCTGTTCGAGGCCTACGACGACAACCTGGCGCCACTCGTCGGCGAGGCGTTCATGGTCGACGGCATCCCGACCTACGTCATCGGCATCGCCATCGCCAACATGGTCAGCGGCATGCAGCAGGACGGCAGCCCCAACGGGATCAACCCGTACGACAAGCTCAACGAGCTGGCGGAGGCCGGCGGCGTGCCGAAGGCCGGCGACGAGAAGTTCTACAGCGCCAGCAACGCGATCGAGCTCAGCGACGCGCTCAACGCCATCGTCCAGCAGGCCCAGAGCTGCGTGGTCGCGCTCGACGCCCCGCCGGCCTTCCCCGACGAGACGATCGTCAAGATCGGCAACACCGAGGTGCCGAAGATCACCGACTGCGCGACCGAGAGCGGCTGGCGCTACGTCGAGCCGATGCCGTACGCGGCGATCGAGCTGTGCGGCACCGCCTGCACCGACCTCAAGATCGCCGGCGAGGCCGACGTCGAGTACTACTGCACCGCCGGCTGAGCGCCGCCGCGCGGCGGCCACAGCGCATGATTCGAGCCGCGCGCACCGTCGCGCGGCCGCGTCGCGCCGTGCTCCCCGAGCGGGCAGGTTTGCCGCCGTCGCGGCGGCACGCCTGCGCAAGGGTCCCATCTTGCGAGCATGCGAATCAGTTGCCGGGGCCTCGTCCCGATAGGTATCACGCTCGTCTCGCTGTCGTCCGCCTGCAACGATGACCGCCCGGCCGCGACGGCCTCTGACGCCACGACGGCGATGATCACCAGCGCCCCCGGTGTCGCGACGGCGACGACCGGGCCGGAGACCGATACCGCCGTGCCGACGACGAGCGAGGGCGAGACCCTGGCGACCGGCGGCGAGACCACCACGCCCCTGACCGCTCCGGGCGGCTGCCCCACCGGCTGTCCCGAAGGACAGTATTGTGCCGGCGACGGCTGTCAGCCCGGCTGCGCCGGCGACGGCGACTGCGTCCCGCCGACCACCTGCGACCTCGCCGACCACACGTGCAAGGGCTGCAACGGGGACGCCGACTGCAACCTCGGCGAGGTGTGCGACGCGGGCGCCTGCGCCCCGGGCTGCAGCGCCACCCAGCCGTGCGCCGGCGGCCTGGCCTGCTGCGCCGGCGCCTGCGCCGACCTGCTGGGCGACCCGAACCACTGCGGCGGCTGCGAGCCGTGCTCGCCGCTGGCCAACGCGGAGCCGACCTGTTCGATGGGACAGTGCGTCCTCGGGCCCTGCGGCGGCGGCTTCGCCGACTGCGACGGCGACCCGAGCAACGGCTGCGAGACCCAGGGCAGCTGCAAGTGCACGCCCGGCGTCGCCGAGGCCTGCTACGGCGGCCCCCCGGGCACCAAGGACGTCGGCACCTGCAAGGCCGGCATGCGCGTGTGCAACCCGCAGGGCACCGGCTTCGGCCCGTGCCAGGGCGAGATCCTGCCGGTCGCCGGCGAGGTGTGCGCCAACAACCTCGACGACGACTGCGACGGCGAGACCGACGAGGACGGCGACGCCGACGGCGACGGCTGGACCGTGTGCGGCGGCGACTGCTGCGACGAGATCGGCCCCAACTGCCTCAACCCCGACCTCGTCAACCCCGGCGCGTTCGAGGTCATGGGCAACATGGTCGACGACGACTGCGACGGCATGCCCGACAACGTCCTGCCCGCGTGCGACGGCGGCCTGCCCAGCGACTCGAGCGACGCGCTGCAGTACGCCCGCGCCATCGACCTGTGCCAGTTCACCACCGAGGACCCGCCGCTCGCCGAGCGCAAGTGGGGCGTGATCTCCGGCGCCTTCAACCGCTCGAACGGCGCCGGTGCGCCGGCCCCCGCGGCGAAGTCGATCCGCTCCGGGTTCGGCACCGTCATCGTCCCGCAGAAGAACCAGAGTTTGGCGGTCCTGTCGACCGGCCACGCCGCCGACACCTCCGACACCAAGCCGGCTTTCTCCGCGTTCCAGGGCGGCACCGATCTGGCCACGCCCGCGGCGGTCCCGGCCGACTGGCTGGCCGCCAACGGCAACAACTTCCCCAACGCGCCGGGCTGCCCCGAGCCGGGCGGCGGCGCGACCGGCCAGGACACGATCCAGCTCAAGCTGCGGATCCGGGTGCCGACCAACGCGCTGTCGTTCAGCGCCTACGTGTACTTCTTCTCGAGCGAGTACCCCGAGTGGGTGTGCAGCCCGTACAACGACTTCTTCCTGACGCTGGTCGACGGCAACGGCGCCGGCAACCCGGCCGACAAGAACGTCGCCATCTACAAGAACCAGATGAACCAGCTGTTCCCGCTCGGGGTCAACATCCTCAAGGGCGCGCCCGGCCTGTTCACGCAGTGCAAGAACGGCCAGATCAGCTGCGCCTACCCGCCGAGCGGCAGCTACGACAGCTGCAGCGGCAACGGCGAGCTCGCCGGCACCGGCTTCCACACCAGCGAGCCGGCGCCGCACTTCAAGGACGACCCCGGCTGGTGCGGCACCAACAACCAGGCCGGCGGCGGCACCGGCTGGCTCAAGATGTCCGGCAACGTCCAGCCCGGCGAGACGATGGAGATCCGGTTCGTCCTGTGGGACACCGGCGACCCCTGGTACGACTCCCTGGTGCTGCTCGACAACTTCGAGTGGTCGCTGCAGGCGTCGCAGCCGGGCGTCAAGCCTGGGTGAACCGGAGAACATGTCGCCGGGAGCATGCCGCCGAGGACATGCTCCAATGGACATGTCTCATGGGTCCTTGCCGTCGACCTCGTCGGTGATGCCCGCCAGCGCGCGGGCGAGCGCCTTCTTGTCCTCGACCTGCATCTGCCGCGCGATCTGGATCCGCTGCGCCTGCGGCGAGCCGGCCCCGTGCATCGACTCGGTCAGGTAGCCGACGGCGTTGCGCCCGAGCGTCAGGTTCTCGATCAGCCGCAGCGCCCGCGCGCGCGCCTCGGCCGAGGTGCCGTCGCGGCCGCGCAGGTACTTCTTCAGCAGCGGCCCGACCTCGGGGTCGGCGAAGTCGTGCTCCGAGGGCAACGTGGCCAGGAGCCCGCCCGCGAGGTCCTGGGCCAGGCGGGCCAGCTCGTAGGGGAAGCGGGTGACGTTGTGCTTGCACACGTTGGCCAGCAGCGGGTCGTTCTGCCAGTTGCCGGCCGGCGTGGCCGTCGACTCGTGCGAGGCGGCGATCCCGGCCCCGTAGATCGTCTCGTTGAGGTGGGCCATCTCGACCAGCTTGTCGCGCACGTGCGAGACCTGCGGCACCCCGTTGTAGTCGGCGATCAGCGCGGCCGCGCCGATGAGCACGTCGCCGACGCCGGCCTTGCACACGTAGCTGCGGCGGTGGTACGCCGTGAAGCGCTCGACCAGGTCGGCCGCGAACTCGAACTCGCCGTCCATGAAGACCAGCTCGTCGGGCACGAACACGTCGTCGAGCACGATCAGCGCCTCCTGCCCGCCGTAGCGCGCGTTGCCGACGTCGACCGCGCCGCCCTCGAGCGCCCGCGTGTCGCACGACTGCCGCCCGACCACGAAGGTCAGGCCAGGGTGGTCGACCGGCACCGCGCACACGATCGCGTGGTCGCGGTCGCGCGGGCCGAGCCGCATCGTCGGCATCACCACGATCCAGTGCGAGTTGATGCAGCCGGTCTGGTGCGCCTTGGCCCCGCGGATCACCACGCCCCCGGGCTCGCGCCGGACCACCCGCACGAACATGTCCGGGTCGCTCTGCTCGTGCGGCGCCTTGCCGCGGTCGCCCTTGACGTCGGTCATCGCCCCGCCCACCACCAGGTTCTGCCGCTGCATCGCCCGCACGAACGCGCGCAGGCGGCCGTGGTAGGGCGTGCCGTGCGCCTGGTCGATGAGCCAGGTGGTGGTGTACAGCGCGTTGATCGCGTCCATGCCGACGCAGCGCTGGAAGCAGGTCCCGGTCAGCTGGCCGAGCCGGCGCTGCATCTTGTTCTGCTGCACGACGTCGGCCGCCGACTCGGTGACGTGGAGGAACCTGTTGACTCGCTCGCCGGTGGCGCCCACCACCGCGGTCGCCAGCTCGGGCCGCTCGAGCGCGAGGTCGTAGGTGCGCGCGACCGCGTTGATCGACGGGCGCAGGATCGGGTGGTCGACCGGCTCCGCCACCCGCTCGCCGAGCAGATACACCCGCAGCCCGCGGCCGCGCAGGCTGGCGATGTAGTCGTCGCCGCCGACGATCGGCGGGCGCGGCTTCAACCACGACGGAGACGGCTCGGTCACGCTTCCCTCGGCACCGGACATGCCGGGCAGGATACCCGAAAGGCGCAGCGTCTAGACGGACAGCGGCACCGGCACCGGCTGCGACTGCCGCGGCAGCGTGCACGTGAAGGTGGTGCCGCACTCGGCGCTCGAGCAGACGTCGATCGCGCCGCCGTGCGCGAGCACGATCTGGCGCGAGATGTGGAGCCCGAGCCCCAGCGACGCGCGCGTCTGCGTCGACAGGTCGCCGTGCTCGAACGCCTCGAAGATCGAGCCGTGGCGGTGCGGCGGGATCGGCGGGCCCCAGTTGTGGATCTCGATCACGGCCACGTCGCCGTCGACCCGCGTCGTCACGCGCACCACCGTGCTCGGCGGGCTGAACTTCAGCGCGTTGGTCAGCAGGTTCGACAGCACCTGGGCGATCCGGTCCGGGTCGACGCGCGCGGCGATCGGGTCCTCGCAGGCGTACTCGATCACGCGCTCGGGGAACATCGTCGCCGCCTCGTCGATCGACTCCTGCACGAGGGCCCGCAGCGACACGTCCTGCGGCCTGACGGGGATCCGGCCCGACTTCCGCTCGTGGGTGAAGTCCAGCAGGTCGTTGATGAGGCGCGTGGCCCGGTGCGCGCCGGTCTGGACCCGCACGAGCAGGCGGCTGGTCTTGTCGTCGAGCGCGCCGCGCCGCGCCGCGGCCTCGGCCGCGATCAGGATCGCCGCCAGAGGGCTGCGCAGGTCGTGCGAGACGATCGCGATCAGCTGGCGCTCGAACTCGCTGACGCGCTCGCGCTCGGCCGCGCCGGCCTGCAGGTCGAGGTCGCGCTCGCGCGAGAACTGGTCGACGGCCTCGCTGATCCCGCGGGCGAAGGCGGCGCACAGCACCCGCAGGTCGCCGATCTGCAGCGGCAGGCCCGACTCGTCGATGATGTCGAACAGCACCTCGCGCAGGAGGTCGTACTCGATGACGAGCGTGCGCAGGTCGAAGCCGACGCGGTAGCGCTGGCGGCCGTGCTCGCGGGCGACATCCTCGGCGGCGGCCGGGGCGGGCGCCGTGACCCCTTCCGGCGCGCGACGGCGCAGGGCGAGGGCCACGTGGTCGAGGAAGTCGGGCAGGCTGTCGTGCAGCGTCGGCTCGCTGACGTTCGCGCCGACCAGATCGCCGGCGCGGACGCGGTCGGCCCAGCGGCGAAGGATGAGTTCGCGGCGGTGCTCCAGCAGATCGGCGAGCGCGCAAGCCTGCGGAGAGGGGGATGTCATGGTCCCGTCAATGTAGCCGATGTCCAACAGCGGCGACCCGGCCGCGGGCGCCTCGCCGCTGCCCAGGTCACGCGTGCTCGGTCGCCCCCGGAGGAGCCGCCGGCGCCGGGCCGCGCCGGCGCCGGCCGCGGTCAGCGCTGGAACGAGTACACCGATCCCAACTCCAACAATTGCGTCAGCGCGTCGAGGGCGGTCTGCACCTCGCGCAAGAGCTGCGGGTCGGCGAGGTCGTCGGACGTGAGGCGGTCGCGGTAGTGCTTCTCCACCCAGGCGACGAGGGCGGCGTCGAGGGCGTCGTCGACGAGCACGTGGCCGCCGAGCGCGGCCAGCTCCTGGTCGTTCAGGCGCACGTGCAGGCGCAGCGACGCCGGTCCGCCGCCGTGGCGCAGCGCCGGTCGCAGGTCGACCTCGCGGATCTCCGCCACGTGACCGTCGGCGATCAGGCGGTCGAGGTAACCACGGGCCGCGGCGTTCTCACGGCTCTCGGCGGCGACCAATAGCCCGAGCTGTCCGTTGGGCAAGGTGTAGAACTGGCTGCCGAACACGCTGGTGGCCACCGCGTCCTGCAGCGGCAGGTCGGCGTTGCGGGCCAGCGCGACCTGCAGGGCCGAGCCGAGGCGCCGCCGCAGCTCGGTCAGCACGCTGCCGACGTCGCGCAGCGCGAGCTCGTGGATCAGCAGCAGCGAGCCGTGGGCGACCGCGAGGACGTCGGTGTGCGAGGCGCCGCCGTCGAGGCCGTCCGGGTGCTGCTGCGGGAACATCACCCGCGCCGGCTCGAGCTCGAGCAGCCGCGCCTGCGCCTGTGAGGCCTCGATCGTCTGGCGCGCCGGGACGCGCGAGGCCGCGTGGCGGACGTAGGCGCCGCGGCCCCACGCGAACACGTGGACCGCGGGCCGCTCGCCGACCTGCAGGCGCAAGGTGTTGGCCGCGCCCTCGTCGCCGAGCTGGTGCACCGCCGGCAACGGCTCGTGGACCGCGAAGCGCGCCTCGTCGCGGAAGATCGCCGACAGCACCGCGTGCGTCACCTCGGGCTCCTGCGCGCGGTGCAGCATGTGCTGCAGGTTGGCGACGACGAAGTGCACGCGGCCGTCGCGCGTGTCGCTGCTGGGCGCGACCGTCGCGGTGTTGGCGGCCCACATCGACGAGGGGTTGCTGCACAGCCGCAGCCACATGCCGTCGTTCTCGCTCGCGGCGCGCAGGACCCGCTCGTCGTCGCCGCGAAAGCCGAGCCGGCGCAACCAGCCGAGGTTGGGGCGCGGGTGCGGCGGCAGCACCGCCTGCCGCAGGCCGAGCGAGCGCGCCAGGCGGATCTTCGCCAGGCCGGCGAGGGCGGCCGCTCTGGGGTTGGTGGTCGATCCGGCGCGCTGGCTCGGCACGACGCCGGCGGCGAGCCCATCGTTGTAGGTCGGCCCGATCAGGCCGTCGAAGTTGACCTCGACCATCCTTCGCGTTTTGGCACCACCCAGGGCCGTGGCGCAAGCGCCGAGGCGCGCGGTATAGTGGCCCCGCGGTGACGCAGCTCGGCAGCATCTTCGAACCCGAGGCGCCCGGACCCCGCGGCCGCGACCTCCACGCCGACGTCACGGTCCCCGCCTGGGCCCTCGGCCTCCCGTTCCCCTTCGAGGTCCGCGTCCCGCTCGACCTCGCGGCCGAGGGCGGTTACGCGCGCCGCGTCGTGTCCTCGCTCGACACCGACGACCGCGTGCGCCTGTCGCTGCCCGCCGGCTTCCCACCCGGCGGCGTCGTGCGCCTGCGCGGCCAGGGCGAGGCGCACCCCGACGGCCGTCCCGGCGACCTGCTGGTCCACGTCGAGGTCGACCGCCGCAGCACCGAGCCGCCGCCCGAAGTGAAGCACGTGCTGGCCGCGATGCCGCGCCCCGAGGCGCCCGCCGAGGCGCCCGGCCCGCTCGCCTATCGCCTGCCGGTCCAGGGCCCGCCGCCGCTCAACGCCACCACCATGACCTGGCTGGCGGCGATCTTCGCCCTCGTCGTCGCGGCGCTGATGTACGGCCGCTGAGCTGGCTAAAGCGACATGTCCGATGCGGCATGTCCTGGTCGACATGCCCTCGGCGACATGCTCTCGGCGACATGTCCCGGCGCGCGCTCACGAGCCGAAGTAGAAGCCGACGAACAGCCCGAGGTAGACGGTGTGCGACATCGGCCGGCCCTTGGCCGCCGGCATGAAGCCGATCCAGCCGAGCTCGGGGCCGATCGAGAAGCCGCCGCCGCGGGTCGGCCGGCGCCTGGCCGCCCCGGGGAAGAACTCGTAGCGGGCCGCGGCCGTGAACACGGCCCCGCCGAAGCCGGACCGGTCGGTCCGGCCGCGCTCGCGGATCGCCCCGCCGCCCGCGCCGAAGCCGGCGCGCAGCGACAGCGGCAGCTGCTTCTTCGCCAGCGGATAGAAGCCGAAGTCGACCAGGAAGGCGCCCTGCAGCAGGCGCTGGCGCGGGTCGGCGGACCGGTAGGCGAGGTTGCCGCTGATCTCGATGCCGACGCTCATCCACGGGTAGATGACCTCGCCGACGCGAAACGTCGCCCCGCCGCCGGCGAACGGGTTCGGCGTGGGGAAGTCGTTGACCCGCGCGAAGCTGATGCCCGGGCCGATCGTGCCGCCCACGTAGGTGCCGTCGACCCGCGGCGGCTTCGCGCCGCTCGTCGGCGCCTCGGCCGCCTTCTCCGCCGCGGTCTCGGGGGTCGACACGGCCGCGGCGTCGCCCGGGCCCTCGAGCTTGCGCTCGGATCGCTCGCTGTCCTCGGGGACAGGTTCTTCCGCGCCGGCGTCCGGGCTCGCGGGCGCCGGTGAGCTGGCCGAAGGAGCAGGTTCGTCGCCGCTGTCCGCCGGAGCGGGGGACGGCGGCGGCGGTTCGCCCGTCGAAGGAGCAGGTTCTCTGCGAGCGAGCAGGGCGGTGCCGCGCGCCGACGCGGGCTCGCGGCCGCGGTCCTGCCGGCTGTCCGAAGGGACAGGCGATGGCGCAGCCCCGCGGCTGTCCGAAGCGCCAGGCGAGCGCGCGGGCTCGGCCTCATTCTTTTTAAAGATGTCTGAAAATACAGGTGGAGCGATCGCCGGCTCGGCGCGGGCGAGCGGCGCCGGCTCCGCGGGCCGGGCCGCGGCGGTGGACGACGCCGTGAGCGCCACCGCGAGCGCCGACGTCCATCGCGCGAGCCGCGAGCCGCGAGCCGGTGCGAGGACGGGGGCGGGCGCGGGACGCCGGGGCGGCGCGGGGACGAAGGTCACGGCGGAGAGCATGGACGAGGCCCGACGCCGGGAGCAAGCGGGTTGCCACCGCGGAGCCGCACGGCTATCGTCCGCGGCACCTTCGGCGACATGCAGCGCAGGCGGCTCATCGAGGGCGTCGGGAGCTTTCTCTGCGGCGTCGTCCTATCAGCGGCGGTCTACGAGACGGGCCTGCGCCGGCCCGGAGGCGAGGGCGAGGCGGCGGCCGCCGAGGCGACCGGCGAGCTCGCAACGGCCGGCGACCCGGCGCCCGAGCCCGAGGCGCCCGCGATCTCGCCCGCCGACGCGTCCGGCGAGGCGCCCGCGATCGCCGCGGACACGCCGGAGGCTCCTGCCGATCCTTATACGCCCGACGCCAACGGCACCTTCGTCGCGTTCCCGCCGGTCTACGTCGCGCCGCCCGAGTGGACCCCCGAGCTCGAGGCGACGTTCCCCAGGCACGGCCTCGTCACCGGCGTTGCCACGGTCGTGCGCGAGCGGACCGAGCGCGACGCGCCGATCCTCGGCATCCTGCGCGCGGGCGCCCGCGTGCGCGCCGACGCCGAGCTGAGCTTCGGCGGCGGCTGCACCAAGGGCTGGCACAAGGTCTACCCGGCCGGGTGGATCTGCCTCAACGCCGGCCTCGAGGTCGCCGACTCCCCGCCCGACGACGGCCTCGTCGCCACCCCGCGCGCGCGCCTCGACGCCGCCATGCCCTACGAGTACTGGCGCGTCTCGCACGACGGCACCCCGTTCTTCCACCGCCTGCCCGGCTTCGGCGAGCAGGACCAGGCGGACATGGCCGCGAAGACATGGCTCGCGGAACATGGCCGATCGCTCATGCCCACGACGCCGAGCGAGCGCCCGCCCGGGGTCCCGGCGGTGGTCAAGGAGTACCTCAACGCCGGCTTCTACGTCACCGTCGCCGGCGAGGCGGTCAAGAGCGAGCGCAAGTTCCTCCGCACCCTGCGCGGCACGTTCGCCCGCAAGTACCAGCTCGAGCAGCGCGAGGGCTCGACCTTCCAGGGGCTGGTGCTGCGCGGCGAGGACGACCTGCCGGTGCACTGGATCGTGCGCGAGACGCCGCTGCAGCGCCGCTCGGGCGAGGGCGAGGGACTGGTCAAGCTCGAGGACAAGAAGCCGACCCGGCGCTCGCGCCACCCGTTCGTCCGCAAGGTCACCGTCGGCAACGCCCGCTTCTACGAGGATGCCGAGGGCAACCTGATGCCCGAGTACGCCGTCGGCCAGTCGTACAAGCTGAAGCGCCCGCCCGGCATCGGCCCCGAGGAGAAGTGGGTCCACGTCGACCTGTCCGAACAGACACTCGTCGCCTACGTCGGCGACCGCCCGGTGTTCACCACCCTCGTCTCGACCGGCAAGGAGCCCGGCATGACCCCGGTCGGCGTCCACCGCCTGCAGAGCAAGCACATCGCCACGTCGATGCGCGACCAGCCGGTCGAGGATGACGCCTACTCGATCGAAGACGTGCCGTGGACGCAGTACTTTCACAATAACGTCGCGCTCCACGGCGCCTTCTGGCACGGCGGCTTCGGCCTGGTGCGCAGCCACGGCTGCGTGAACCTGTCGCCGCCCGACGCGCGCTGGCTGTTCGGCTTCACCGAGCCGGCGCTGCCCGACGGCTGGCACTCCGTCACGCCGTCGACCGGCCGGTTCGGCAAGGCCTCGGCGGTGGTCGTCACCGAGTGATCCTCGTACGACGGCGTGACCGGGGCCCATACGATCGAGGCGTCGGTGCGCGACGCTCGCGGTGCGACGACGACGGCGACAAAGGGAATCTCATGCATTTGACTCGACCTTACTCTCGCGCTGTATTCTTGGTCCTGGCCGCCGCCGCGTGCGGGTCGGACCCCCCGGCGATGCCCGAGGTGGGCACGTGGATGCTGGGCGTCTGGTCGGACGAGGCCGTCAACATCGATACCAACGACTGCAGCGTCACCCACCTCAAGATCGACGCCGACGGGAAAGCCTACCGAGGGGGGTTCCGCTGCGGCAGCACGGCTCCGACCTACGACGAGGCGTACGTTTGGGAGCCGGACGGCGAGGACGCGATCGTCATGCGGGCAGAGGACGACGCGAACGCCAGCGCCTGGCGGATCCCGCTGGGCACGAACATGCTCACCCAGCGACAAGAGTGCGACCTTCTGGTCACCGTTCCCATCGTCGACGGCGAGCTCAGCGACAACCCCCGTGTCACCTACGTCCGCGGGGCCGTGTGCACGCGCGCATATACCTCTTGTCCGGGAGGCGCCGGCAACTGTGACGCCTACAAGACCGTGTGGTGCGAGGAGCCACCTCCACCGTGCGAGGATGAGACCGCGCCGTAGACCGTCGGCAAAGTTCGCGCCGGCTTGTCGCGGTCGGCCGCAGCCATGGACCGGCGTGCGAACAGCGTCGCGCGGGCCGTCTCGCGCCTCGCTGCCCGGCGCGGACACGCGCTCGGCGGTCGTGCTACACATGGCGCCCATTTCCGCGAAGCAGGAGACGCGAGTTCGATGAAGGTCTACGGACACCCGATGAGTACGTGTACGCGCAAGGTCCTGATGACGCTGGCCGAGAAGGGCCACCGGGCCGAGTTCGTCCTGGTCGACATCATGAAGGGCGAGGGCCACAACGCCGAGCACCTGGCGCGGCAGCCGTGGGGCCAGATCCCGGCGTTCGAGGACGACGACGGCTGGCAGCTGTACGAGTCGCGGGCGATCTGCCGCTACCTCGACGCCAAGCTCTCGGGCCCCTCGCTAATGCCGGCCGACGCGCGCCAGCGGGCGCTGGTCGAGCAGTGGATCTCGATCGAGACCTCCAACTTCACCGCGCCGGCGATGAAGATCATCTACAACCTCGTGTTCAGCAAGTTCTTCGGCAAGGAGCCCGACATGGCCGCCGTCGAGGAGGGCCGCAAGGGCGTGAAGAAGGCGGTCGCGGTGATGGAGCGCCAGCTCGCCAACCGCAACTTCCTCGTCGGCGACGGCCTCACGCTGGCGGACATCTTCTTCATGCCGTACATCGAGTACCTGGCCGCCGGCGGTGAGATCGGGCTCATCGACGCGAGCGAGCGCGTCGGCGCGTGGTGGCGCCGGCTCAGCGAGCGGCCGACCTGGCAGCAGACGGTCGGGCGCGCGGGCTCGGCCGCGTGACCCGTCCGGCGAGCGGTCGTCCGGGGCTCCGCCGGGCCGCGTGTGCACCTGTCCTCGTGGACATGTGCGACGCGGGCCGGCGCGGCGCGGGCGGACCTGTCCGGGCGGACATGTTTGTCCCTCGCCCACGAGCGGCTGTCCTCGCGGACATGTCAGGCCGCCGGCTCGTGACGGCGAGCGTGGTCCTCCCGGCGCTCGCCGCCGTGCTCCTCGGCTGCGCCGCCTGCGACCGCGGGAGCGAGGCGCCTGCGCCGGCACCTGCTCCCGCGCCGCTCGCGACCCAGACCGCCAAGCCGGAGGTCGCCGTGCAGCGCGTCGGTTTCCCGTCCGACCTCAAGGCCGACGAGGACGTGCGCCTGTTGCCCGCGGTGGCCGTGCGCGACGGCGACGGCTGGCGCGTCGACCTGCGCGCGTGGGTGTTCGAGCCCGAGGAGGGCGCGTGGCCCCGCGGGGCGACGGTCGACGGCCTCGTCGCCGCGCTCGGCCTGCCGCCGGGCTCGGAGAGCAACGCGGTGTTCCGCCGGCGCGCCCGCGCGTTCCTGGTCGACAACGAGAGCGGCAAGCGGGTCGTCGTCCAGATCGGTACGAAAGAACATGTCCTCGAGGTCACCGGCGCGAACGGCCACAGCGAGACCCGGCTGCGCCTCGACGACGCCGACCTGCCCGCGCCGCTGACGGCGGTGACCGCGGTGCTGCGACCCGGGGACCCGCGCAGCTTCACCGGCACGATCGTCCGCCTCGACCCCACCGGCGTGTCGGTGGTGTCCGACGTCGACGACACGATCAAGATCAGCGAGGTCCGCGACAAGCAGCGCCTGCTCGAGCGGACCTTTTTAAAAGAATTCGAGGCGGTGCCGGCGATGGCGGCGCTGTACCGCCGCTGGGCCGTCGCCGGCGCCGGCTTCCACTACCTGTCGGCCAGCCCGTGGCAGCTCTACGACGCGCTGCGCGAGTTCACCGACGCGGCCGGCTTCCCCGCCGGCAGCATGCACCTCAAGCTGTTCCGCCCGAAGGACTCGACGTTCTTCTCGCTGTTTCAGGACCCGAAGAGCTACAAGGCCCCGCTGCTGCGCGCGCTCATCACCGGCGCGCCGGGCCGGCGCTTCGTGCTCGTCGGCGACTCCGGTGAGCTCGACCCCGAGGTCTACGCCGACGCGTACCGTGAGTTCCCCGACCAGGTCGTCGCGATCTACATCCGTGACGTCACAGACGAGGGTCGCGACGCCCCACGCTACCGCACGGCCTTCGCGGGCGTCCCGGAGGCGCGCTGGCAGATCTTCGACGACGCGGCGGAGCTGCCGCCGACGTTGCCCTGAGGATCGCGGCCCGGCGCGTCGGTTGACGGCGACTTGCGCACGCGGCTAGCGTGCTTTGCCAGGAAGTCCATGTTCAGCCGTCTCCTGAGCTCCGCCAGCATCGTCACGATTCTCGCCCTGTCACTCGCGGGCGAAGCCCAGGCCCGCCCCGTCGAGCCGGGCACCTGGCAGGCCGCGCCGGGGGTCGGGATGCGCACGCAGCGAGCGGTCGACCTCGGGGGCACCCCGCCGCGCGTGGCAGCGGCCGCCTGGCGTCGCCTCGCCGCCGAGCTCGGCGCCGACGCGCAGGCGATCTGGGACGCCGACACCGCCGTGCCGACGCGCGTGTGGGGCGGCGGTCTCGCGGCCAGCGGGGCGGTCGCGTCGACCCTGGTCGCGCAGCGGAGCGCGCAGAACTTCCTCGCCGCGCACCTCGACCTGCTGGCGCCCGGCGCTCGCCTCGACGACTTCGAGCTGGTCGGCGACGACCTGTCGGCGGGGATCCGCAGCCTCGGCTACGTCCAGCGCTACCACGGCCGCCGCGTCGTCGGCGGTCAGCTCAGCCTCCGCTTCAAGCACGACCGCCTGGCGCTGATCGCCAGCGAGGCCCTGCCGCACGTGCGAGCTGTCCTCACGGACAGCCCGGTCGCCGACGACCTCGCCCGCGCGCGCGCGCTCGAGTGGCTGCGCGCCGAGTTTCCGGCCGCGGTCGCCGGCGACGTCTCGGCGCCGGTGATCCTCCCGCTCGTCGGCGCCGGGCCGGTCCGCTACGTCGAGGCGCGCGCGGTCGAGGTCAGCTCCGCGCGGCCGATCGGCGGCTGGATCGTCTACGTCGACGCCGCCACCGGCGCGCCGCTGGCCCGCGTCTCGACCGTGGTCTCGGCCAGCGGCACCGTGCTCTACGACGTCCCCGAGCGCAGCCCGAGCTACGGCGACCGCGTGCTGCGGCCGGCGCCCTTCCTCGATGTCACGATCGACGACGTCCCGGCCACCACCGACGCGGCCGGCGTCGTCGGCTTCGACGCCGCGACCGTGCAGATCGGCCTCGGCGTGCGCGGTGATTTCGTCCGCATCATCAACCAGGCCGGCGAGCTCGCCGCTCAGGTCGTCGGCCTCGACGAGGGCAGCGAGGTCCAGTGGAGCGGCGCCGACGACCCGCACCTCGACGCCCAGCTCACCGCGTACATCGCCGCCAACGCCGCCAAGGAGTACGTGCGGGCGATCGCCAGCGAGCCGCTCGCCTGGCTCGACGAGGAGATGCGCGTCACCGTCAGCGACGGCAGCGGCGCCTGCAACGCGATGTCGAACGGCGACGACCTGTTCTTCTACGACGGCAACGAGAACTGCGAGAACACCGCGCGGATCCCCGACGTCGTCTATCACGAGACCGGCCACAGCGTGCACAACCAGGCGCTCATCCCCGGCGTCGGTCTGTTCGAGGGCGCGCTGTCCGAGGGCATCTCCGACTACCTCAGCGCGACGATGACCGGCGACCCGAGGATGGCGCGCGGGTTCTTCCTCGACAGCCAGCCGCTGCGCGACCTCGACCCCGACGGCTACGAGTGGCACTGGCCCGAGGACCGCGGCGAGGCCCACGACGAGGGCCGCATCATCGGCGGCACGCTGTGGGACCTGCGGGTCGCGCTCGTCGAGGAGATGGGCGAGGCCGAGGGCGTCGCCTGGGCCGACAAGATCTGGTACGAGGGGATCCGCCGCGCCAGCGACATCCCGACGATGTACCCCGAGGCGCTGCTGGTCGACGACGACGACGGCGACCTGTCCAACGGGACACCTCACAGCTGTCTCATCGACCAGGTGTTCCACCTGCACGGCCTCGTCGGCGCGGCGATCCTCGGCGGCAAGGTGCGCACGCTCGAGGCCGCGGGCGACGGCACGGTCCCGGTCGCGCTCGACATCCAGGCGGCGCAGAGCTCGTGCATCGACCTCGCGCCGACCGGCGCCACGCTCGAGTGGCGGATCCGCGGCACCCAGACGATCGAGAGCGCGGCGATGACGGCCACCCCCGAGGGCTTCGCCGCCGCGCTGCCGCCCCAGCTCGACGGCACGGTGATCGAGTACCGCGTGGTCGCCGACATCAGCGACGGCACCGAGGCCAGCTACCCCGCCAACCCGGCCTATCGCTGGTATCAGCGCTACTACGGCCCGGTCGTGCCGATCTGGTGCGAGGGCTTCGAGGGTGACGTGTCGGCCTGGACCCTCGGCACCGAGTGGGAGGTCGGCGCGCCGCAGGGCAAGTCGGGCGACCCCGCCGCGGCCTTCGCCGGCGACAAGGTCGCCGGCATCGACCTCGGCGGCGACGGCCGCTACTCGCCGCAGCGGGTGATGAACCTGACCGGGCCCGTGGTCGAGCTGCCGCCCGGCTTCGCCACCATCCGCCTGCAGTACCAGCGCTGGCTCAACGTCGAGGACGCCTACTTCGACAAGGCCGAGATCATGGTCAACGGCGAGCTCGGCTGGCGCAACTTCAACAGCATGATGGGCGACAACAACAGCAAGACCCATCATCGCGACAGCGAGTGGAACTTCCACGACGTCGACATCACGCCCGTCGCGTTCGGCGGCACGATCCAGCTCGGCTTCCGCCTGTCGTCCGACGGCGGCCTCGAGCTCGGCGGCTGGAACATCGACGACGTGTGCATCGTCGGCGTCGAGGAGCCGCCGCCGGCCATCTGCGGCGACGGGGTGATCGGCGCGGGTGAGGGATGTGACGACGGGAATTCCGAAGACGGTGACGGATGCAGCGCCGAGTGCAGCGTGGAAACCCCCGAAGAGCCCACCGGCGGGGCGCAATCGGCCAGCGGCAGCGACAGCGAGGGCGACAGCGAGGGCGACCCGGAGGACTCGGCCACGAGCGGCAACGCGACCGACACGGCCGGTTGCGGCTGCCGTGGCGCGGGTGGCGCGGGTGGCTCCAGCGCATGGATGCTCGTCCTGGCCGGTCTCGGCTGGCGGCGGCGGACGCGTCGCCGAGCGACGTCCGCGGCTCGCGCTTGACGGCCCCATGCGGAGCGCGTAAGCGAGTAATGTGCGTTTAAAGAATATTGCTGCGGGTGGTCTCTCGGCGACGATCGTGACAGCGCTCTGCTGGCTCGCGCCCGACGCGGCGCAGGCGTTGGTGCCACCGGCAGGCAAGCGAGCGGGCTTCGAGCTCGCGGCCGGGTCCGCCGGCATGACCGCCCGATCGTCCCGCGCGGTGATCCACGACGCGCCGCCGGCGGCTCGCGCGGCCTATCGCCGCCTCGCCGCCGCGCTCGACCCCGGCGACGTCATGTGGGACGCCGCGACCGGCGTGCCCTTGCGGATCTGGGGCCTCAAGGGAGCTGTCCCGAGGGCCATCTCGAGCCGAGCCCTCGAGCTGCGCAGCGCCGAGGAGCTGCTCGGTCGCCACCTCGACCTCCTGGCCCCCGGCAGCGACGCCGCCGACTTCGTGCTGGTCGGCGACGACGTCTCCTCCGGCATCCACAGCCTCGGCTTCGCCCAGCACTACCACGGCCGCCCGGTGATCGGCGGTCAGGTCAGCTTCCGCTTCAAGGGCGGGCGGCTGGCGATGATCGGCTCCGAGGCGCTGCCGAAGGTCAAGGCTGTCCTCACGGACAGCCCGGTCGCCGACGCCGTCGCGCGCGAGCGGGCCCGCGAGTGGATCGCCCGCGAGGCGGGCAGCGCCGGCGCGGGCGCGGTCGAGGGCCCCTTCATCCTCCCGCTCGTCGACGACGAGCGCGTCCGCGGCTACCGCGAGGTCCTGCGCGTCACCGTCGACGCCACCGCGCCGATCGGTCGCTGGGCCGTCTACGTCGACGCCGCCACCGGCGAGCCGGTCGCGCGCGAGCAGCTGCTGCGGTTCGCCTCCGGCAACCTCAAGATCAACGCGCCGGTGCGCGGGCCCACCGGTCAGCGGCTCGAGTTCGCGGCGGCCAACCTCGGCGTGCTCGTCAACGGCGCCCCGACGGTCACCTCGATCACCGGCGCCGTCAGCTTCGCCGACGGCGGCCCGGCCAACGTCGCCACCACCGTCGCCGGCTCGTTCGTCGCCGTCGCCAGCGAGGCCGGCGCGCCCGCGGCCACCAACCTGGTCCTTCCGCCAGGTGGTCAGGTGACCTGGACCGCCTCGACCGACGAGTTCCTCGACGCCCAGCTCACCACCTACGTCCACGCCGACCGGGTCAAGCAGGTCGTCCGCGCGATCGCCCCCGACTTCGCGTTCCTCGACCAGCAGATGCCGGCGATCGTCAACATCAACGACGTCTGCAACGCGTTCGCCGACGGCGAGACGATCAACTTCTTCCGCTCCGACGCGCAGTGCCAGAACTCGGGCCGGATCGCCGACGTCGTCTACCACGAGTTCGGCCACAACGTGCACTTCCAGGGCATCATCCCCGGCGTCGGCTTCCCCGACGGCGCGCTGTCCGAGGGCATCTCCGACTTCCTGAGCGCGACCATCACCGACTCGTCGGGCGTCGCGCCCGGCTTCTTCAACGGCAGCGACGCGCCGCTGCGCGAGCTCGACCCGCAGGGCTCCGAGTGGCACTTCCCCGAGGACAACGGCGAGATCCACGACGGCGGTCGCATCATCGGCGGCGCGCTGTGGGACCTGCGCAAGGCGCTGCGGAACAAGCTCGGCGCCGGGCCCGGGGTCACGCACGTCAATCGCTTGTGGTTCGAGGCGATCCGCCGCGCGACCGACATGCCGACGATGTACCCCGAGGTCCTGCTAGCCGACGACGACGACGGCGACCTCGGCAACGGCACGCCCAACGAGTGCGAGATCAACGTCGCCTTCGACGCCCACGGCCTCGTCGGGCCGGCGGCCGTGGCCGCCGAGGTCCTCACCAGCGCGCCCACGCCCGACGGCGTGCTCGTCGACCTGGTCGTGTCGGGCCAGCAGAAAGTGTGCCTCAACCTCAACCCGCTCGGCGCCGAGCTGCACTGGCGCGTGCGCGGCGAGCAGGAGAGCGGCATGGTCCAGATGACGGCCAGCCAGGGCGGCTTCAGCGGCGTGATGCCCAACGTCGGCGACGGCAAGGTGCTCGAGTACCAGGTCCGCCTCCTGCTGCAGGGCGGCACGACGGTGGTGTTCCCCAAGAACCCGGCCGACGACACCTACGAGCTCTACCTCGGCCCGGTCACCAACATCTTCTGCGAGAGCTTCGAGAACGGCCCCGGCGCCCAGGGCTGGTCGCTCAACGGCGACTGGGCGTTCGGCCCGCCCGCCGGCGGCCCCGACCCGGCGAGCGCGTTCAACGGCAGCGGCGTGGCCGGCAACGGCCTGGCGCCGCCCGGCACCTACGAGAGCTTCCTCGAGAGCCACATGCTCGGGCCGGTGATCGACGTGAGCGGCCACAGCACGGTGCGCCTGCAGATGCACCGCTGGCTCGAGGTCGAGGACGCGACGTTCGACCAGGCGCTCGTGCTCGTCAACGGCGAGGAGGTGTGGATGAACTCCGCCGGCGGCGACGGCAACGTCAACCACCTCGACGGCGAGTGGCGCTTCCAGGACATCGACCTCACCCCGTTCGTGGCGAACGGACAGGTCCAGCTCGAGTTCATCCTCGAGGGCGACGAGGCGCTCGAGTTCGGCGGCTGGAACATCGACGAGCTGTGCGTCGTCGGCACCGGCTCGAGCACCCAGGGCACCTGCGGCGACGGCATCGTCAGCGGCGTCGAGGCCTGCGACGACGGCAACCTCCAGGCCGGCGACGGCTGCAGCCCGAGTTGCATGCTCGAGACCGACGACCCGACCACCGGCCCCGGCGGGCCCGTGTTCACCGTGACCGACACGGACACCGACACCGACACCGACTCGGCCACCGGCGGTGGTGGTGACAAGGAAGGCGGCTGCGGCTGCAATCAGGGGGCGGGCGACCTCGGCGCGGCGATCCTCGCCCTCGGCGGCCTCGTCGTGTTGCGACGCCGTCGCCGTTGAACATCGTCCCGCCGGCGCTGCCGTCGATCGACCGCATGAGGGTCGACGGCCCCGTCGGCGAATCGCAGGAGTCGCTCCTGCGCAATCATCCTAGTGGATGTCCCGCGATTCATCGGAGAGACGTCGTGTCTTTATTCGCGCCTCCCCGTGCTCGCGCGATTGCAGTCACACGTCTCCAGCGGGCTCGACCATGGCAACCGGACACGTGACCGCTATGCTGGCCCTTCACTATTCCCGCGGGGGACGAGGAGGCTAGCGATGAAGTTGGACATCTTCACCGAAATTCAGGACCCGAGGCCGTGGACGCCGGATCACGAGCACCTCCGGATCATGGAGGCGCTCGAGCAGGCCAAGCTGGCCGACGAGATGGGATACGGGACCTGGTGGCAGGTCGAGCACCACGGCGGTGAAGAGTTCAGCCTGTCGTCGGCGCCGGAGATCCTGCTGACGGCGATCTCGCAGCACACGAAGAACCTCCGCCTCGGCCACTCGGCCGCGCTGGCGCCGTACCGCTTCAACCACCCGATCCGGATCGCCGAGCGAGCCGCGTACCTCGACCACCTGAGCAACGGCCGCGTCGAGCTGGGCCTCGCGCGCTCGACCATCCCCGAGTGGCGCACCTTCAACATCGCCGCCGACGAGGCCCGCGAGCAGATGCAGCAGGCGTTCGAGATGATCCCGAAGATGTGGACGCAAGAGCGCTTCTCGTGGAAGAGCCAGTACTTCGACATCAAAGACGTGCCGATCGTGCCCAAGCCGCTGCAGAAGCCGCACCCGGCGCTGTGGCAGGCCTGCTCCTCGCCGGCCTCGTTCGAGCAGGCCGGCCGCAACGGCGTCGGCGCGCTCGGCGTCACGCTGTGGGCGCCGCCCGAGCAGGTCAAGGCGTGGATCGGCCTCTATCGCAAGGCGATCGCGGAGTGCAAGCGCCCGGTCGGCGAGTTCATCAACGACAAGGTCGCGTTCTTCACCTTCGTCCACTGCGCCGACACCGACGAGGAGGCCATGCGCAACGGCGCCGCCACGGCGGCCGCGTGGTACACCAACCGCTCGTTCACCTTCTTCGAGGCCAAGGAGCAGTTCCTGCAGCAGGCCGCCGAGCAGGAGAAGCGGCTCAAGGACCCGGCCGGCAGCGCGCTGCTCGGCCAGTTCCTCGACGACCAGAAGGCCCGCAGCGGCCGCGTCAACCGGGCCCAGATCGTCATCGGCCGCATCATGCAGGGCGAGGACGTGCCGCCCGAGGAGGTCTACGACGCGCTCGCCGAGCAGGACTCGCTGATCGTCGGCAGCCCCGAGACCTGCCTGCGCAAGATGCAGGTCTACGCCGACATGGGCATCGACCGCCTGATGTGCTTCCAGCAGGTCGGCCAGCTGTCCCACGAGCAGGTGATGAAGAGCATCCGCCTGGTCGGCCAGCTGATCCCCGAGCTCGATCGCAAGCCGACACGGGCCCACGAGCCCGAGCTGACTGCTCGAGCGTGAGCCGCCCGGCGCGAACACGCGCGCGCCCGCGGCCTGTGAGCCTCGCCGCGCGCGTGAACGCGTTTATGACAGAATATTCATAATTTCCTGGCGCCGGCCCGAATCGCGGGCAATGCTGAGAGGAGCAAAGGACACGCCGTGCAGCGCTCCCTGCTCTCCACCCTGACCCTGTCGATCGGCCTCTGTGCCTGCGGCCCCGAGCTCAACCCGCCGCGCCCCCCGCCCGCGCACAGCGTGCTGGCGCCGGGCGGCGTGTGGGTCGCGTACAACCACGGCTGCGAGGTCGGCTGCGAGGAGATCAAGCGGGGCGACCGGATCCTCGCAATCGACGGCCGCCCGGTCTCGAGCGGGGCGGAGATCGATCAGATCGACCTGGCCCGCGACGCGCCGCTCAAGCTGCAGGTCGCCAAGTACGGCGGCGACGAGATCCGCGAGGTCACGATCGTCGCCAGGCCCAACGAGCGGCTGCCGCCGATCGCCGCCGCGCCGCCGATGTTCACCGTCGGCGCCGACGCCCTCGACCGCGCGCCCGACTGGGCCCGCAGCAAGCTGTTCGGCCACGCGATCCCGGCGATCCGCTTCTACCGCGCCGACGAGCCGCGCGGCTTCGTCACCGGCCGCGAGCTGTACGGCCGCGCCGCGCTGCTGGTGATCTGGGAGGTGCCATCGATGATCGAGGAGCGCCGCGCCTCGCTGGCCCTGCTGCCCGCGGTGTACGCCCACCTGCAGAGGTTCAGCGACGAGCTCGCGGCCGCCGGGGTCGACACCTACTTCGTGACCGACTTCCGCGCCGAGCCGGCCTTCCGCGACAACGTCCGCGCAGCCGCCGACCCCGGCCCCAACGGCTTCATCCCGATCTTCCAGCTGTCGTCGTCGCCCGACAACGGCAACACCGTCGGCCTCGAGAACTCCGCCGCCGACATCCGCGAGTCGATCTTCGACTACCTCGCCGCCCCCGTGGTCATCATCTTCGACCGCCGCGGGATCGTCCGCTTCCACACCCGCGGCTTCCCGGCCGGCCCCAGCGACACGGTGTCGGTGGCGATCGACTTCGCCCTGCACTCGCTCGCCGACGTGCCGACGCCGCGCGCGCTGGCCGCGGCCCCGTCCGGCGCGCGGGCGCAGTAGATGCGTTCTAGAACATGGTTGTCAGGACATGTCCTGATGTTCGGGCACCAGGCGACGAAGCCTACCCGGCATCGAGCGGGTAGACGGCGCCTCCGCACCCGCGAGAGTCCACGAGGAACGCCAGCGCCCGTTCCAATGTACCGAAGCATGGCAGACGACATTCTCGCAAGCGATCGAAAGAGAGCATGCGGGTCATCGGCAGTTGATCCAGGGTCGGCTTGTAGCTCGAACCTTTTGGGAAGTGGCGCGACAACCACTCCTTCGCACCCCGGATTGCTTCCGGATCGCCCTCGAAGCGAGTTCCGGCCACGAGACCTGGGCGTTCGGTCGCGTTGCCCCGCAGCGGTTTACCGGCCATAAGGTGAGCGCAGGGCAGGAAGAGGGTCTCGTACTCGCGGCAGAACATGACCGCGGCCGCTGGAAACGGAAGGCGCAGCGCTCGCAACCAGCTGGCGAGCTCGGGACCCGTCTTCGCCGGACAACGGTCGTCTTCGTCGCGGAGGATCAGCAGGGCGTCGACGTTTTGCTGGACGCGGATGACCTCAGCCGCTTTCCGGATCCCGCGTTCGAGATGGAGGTTCGGGAATCGGCGCGGTTGGCTCCAATGCAGGGCGTAGCCCAGATCCTGGGTCAGCCGTACGAGTAGGTTGTGGGCCGCCTCGAGCTCACCGTGCCCCTCGACGACGAGGAATGCCGGCATGAGGTCAGTCCTCCCCGGCGCTTGCAGCCAAAGGGAGCTCGGTCTGAAAACCTTCCAGACGTAAGACCTCACCGAGCGACAACAGCCCACGCCGCACGACGTCTCGTTGAGACGCTGCCATGGGGCTTACGGCAGTGCCGCGCTCGGGACTTCGGCTGACGACTCGGATCGTCGAGGCATCCACGCAGTCGAGCAACTCCGGGCTGTGCGTGGTCACGATCACCTGCGAGCGATGACTGGCCTGTTGGAGGAAGTCCGCGACGAGGGGGATGGCACCGGGATGTACGGTAAGCTCGGGTTCTTCGATGGCGATCACAGGGACGGCAGGGTCCTGCAACAGCGCAGTGATGATCCCGGCGACTCGCAACGTGCCGTCCGACTCCTGGTTGGCATCGAACCATTTCTCAGCACTCGACTTCTTCTTCTCGATTCGGCGACGAAAGCGGACCACGAGGTAGCCAGCGGCGCGGACAATGTCTATGTCGGCGATATCGCCCGTGAGCTTGTTCAGTGCGGCGATAAGATCTGGTTTCCAGGTCTCCTCGACCTGATCTTTAAGGATGGAGACCCAGTTCTCGCCGTGCTTGGCCATGGGCTTGACGGCACTGTACTGCTGGGGTCGACGGAGAGTGTTTGGGTAGATCGAATACACGGCGATGCTGCGTAGGGCCTGGAACAGCGGTCGGAAACGCAGATCGCCGCCGACGAGCGGCAAGGTCAAGTTCTGATCATCAACCGCCGGCGCGAGCCCGTCGGGAGCTTTGAGCAGCTTGCCGTCCGAGACGTGCAATGTCAGTTCGTCACCGCCGCGTATCACCGCGCGTTCGGACTTGATCCGGTATTCGGCCACGGTCGAGCCGGTAAGTTCGAACTCGTAACTCGCCGGCCCGCCTGGCAACAGCAATTCTAGGCGGAACGAGACGTTGTAAGGGTGTCCCCCATGGGAACGGTTCCAACGCCGGCAGGTCTCGATACCATTGCGGTCGTTGATCGCGCCGCCAAGCCCCATCACCATGCAGTCACGGATGAAGTGCAACGCATCCACCACGTTACTCTTCCCGGAACCGTTGGGCCCGACCAGCACGGTAAGTGCTCCGAGGTTGACCGACACGTCCTTGCCGAGGCTGCGAAAGTTGGAGACGACGAAGCGCTGAATCTGCGCGCGGTCCGCCGCCGAACTCGAGTCCTGGTTCGGCTCTGAAGTTTCCTCGCTGGGCTCGTGGGACACGTCTCATCCTACCAGCGTAAGCCCGTCGTTGCGACCAGGAAGAGCCTCGTGGGCCGCGCGAGCGCGACCCACACGCCGTCGTCGAACAGGCCGACGACGTCGAGCTGGCCGTCGTCGTCGAGGTCGCCGAGCAGGGGCGGGTGGCGGGGCACCTGCCAGCCGCGGTCGCGGCCGTAGCTCCACACCCACGGGGACGGCGCGCCGAAGCCCTCGCCGGTCGAGAGCGACACGAACACGCCGGGGTCGGCGAAGCCGACGATGTCGGCGCGGCCGTCGTCGTCGACGTCCGCGACCAGGCGCGGGACGCTGCGCGAGGCCCAGCCGCCGTGGTCGCGGCTGAATTCAGGCAGCACCAGCTCGGGCCCGGCGAAGCCCTCGCCGGTCGAGCGGGCCAGGAACACGCCGCCGCCGGCGAAGGCGACGATGTCGGCGTGGGCGTCGCCGTCGACGTCGGCGAGCACGCGCGGGAACCGGTCCTGCGACTCGAAGCCGTCCTCGGTGCCGAGCGCGTCGAGCCACTGCGCCGGCGACGTGAACCCGTCGGCGGTCGCCAGCGACACGAACACGCCGGCGTCGTGGATACCGACGATGTCCGGCAGGCCGTCGCCGCTGACGTCGGCGAGCATGCGCGGGTGCAGCTCGACCTGCCACTCGCCGTCGGCGAACGCGGCGACGGCCCGGGTCGCCGGCAGGAAGTCGCGCCCGCTGCCGCGCGCGACCCGGACGCCGTCGTCCGCGAAGCCGACGATGTCGAGCGTGCCGTCGGCGTCGACGTCGACGAGCAAGCGCGGGTGCCGGTCGAGGCCCCACGCGTCGCCGGCGAATTCGTCGCTCCACCGCTCGGGCGCGGCGAGGCGGTCGCCGAGCGAGACCGCGACGATCACCCCGTCGTCACCGAAGCCGACGACGTCGTGCAGGCCGTCGCCGTCGACGTCGGCGAGCAGGCGGAGGTGGCGATCGTCGCGCCAGCCGCCGGCGTCGTGGCCGAAGGCGTCGAGCCACAGCCGCGGCTCGCCGAGCGCGGGCCCGGTCGCGGCGCTGAACGTCGACAGCGCGACGACGACCCCGTGATCGGCGAAGCCGATCAGGTCGTCGCACCCGTCGCCGTTCACGTCGGCCAGGACGCGCGGGTTCCTGCCGGCGCGCCAGCCGTCGTCGGCCGCGAACCCGCGCGACACGAGCGTCGGCTCGGCGAAATGATCGGCGCGGGCCCACGCGGTCCCGGCGAGCGAGACCACGAATGACGCGACCAGGACGGACACCCCCGACGGACGTTGCACGCAGACCATGCGAGATCGATGACCCGCCGGCGGAGGCGATGCAACGCTCGCAAGGCCCGTGATCGCCTGCCGCAGCGATCGCTGACGCAGGCCGTCGCCGTCGCGGCCCGGCGCGAGCGAGCGGCGGCGGCAGAGGTCGCACGCGCGCCGCACGGGCGATCGGCCATCGCTTACATGTGCGCGCAGACGCAGGCGAACGCGGCCCTGCACGCGGCGGGCAGCGCGGCCGACGTCCGGACGGGCTGCCGTGATCCGCGTGGACCCCCGCGACGTGATGGCAGGGCCGACTGGCAGTAGCCGGAGCGGACGACCGCCGCGAGCAACGTCATGAACGGCCGCGGACGCCCGCGAACATCGCGGGAGCGCCCGGACGCTGGCATATGGACCGGCCGCCCGGGACGACCTCCCGCAAGGGCACTGTCACGATCACCGGCCGTCGACCGCGTCCCGGAACATGTGCAAATGGCAATGTTCATATGGATATGTTATAAAGAACATGTCCTAAAAAATTCTTCACGGCTCAACCGCGGCCGAGGCGGTCGCGCAGCTCGTCGGCCCAGCGCTCGAGGTCTTGCAGGGTCGCCGCCGCCAGCTCGGGCGCGGGGGCGAGGCGGTGGAGCGACTCGCCGAGCAGCTCGCGGGCGCGGCGGAGGCGGCCGCGGATCGTCGTCTCGGGCACGCCCAGGGCGGCGGCGATCTCGGGCGCGCTGTACTTCTCCCAGTAAAACAGCTCGACGACGATCTGCAGCTCGAGCGGCAGCGACCGCAGCGCCTGATAGAGGAGCTGCAGGTGCTCGCGGCGGTCGACCAGGGCGCTCGGCGACTCGCCGAGGTCGGCGACCGAGACCGTCTCGCCGTCGAACACCCCGTCGCGGTACTGCTCGCGGAAGCGACGCATGAGGATGTTGCGCGCGATCCCGAACAGGTAGGCGCGGACCGGCACCCCGGCCGGGATGTGCTCGCTGCGCTCGACCAGGCCGAGGAAGGTGCGCTGCACGAGGTCTTCGACGCCCGTCTGGACCTTGCCGTAGAAGAAGCGCGCGATCGGCTCGAAGTGGCGCTGGAACAGGCGACTGCCCGCGCGTCGGTCGCCGCCGCGCCAGGCGGCCAGGAGCGCCTCGTCGGACTCCACGCGGCGATGGTAGTCGGGGGCCCGGGCGGGCGGTGAAAAAAAATCGTCGTCGGTCATGACCGATCGGCATCCTCGTGGAACGTCGCGGGAGAGAGCCCGCCATGACCGCCGTCTCCATGCCCCTCGACCCGTCGTCGCCCGCGCCCGCGAACCTCCTCCTCCACCCGCTCGAGCAGATCCGGCGTCAGATCGCGGCGTCGCTGTTCGACGAGCCGCACGAGCCGAGCACGATCGGGCGCTTCCAGGTGCTGCGGGTGGTCGGCGCCGGCGGGATGGGCGTGGTCTACGCGGCCCGCGACCCGCAGCTCGACCGCACGGTCGCGCTCAAGCTGCTGCACCCGGCCCAGCTCGGGCCCGCGGCCCAGCAGCGGCTCCTGCGCGAGGCGCAGGCGATGGCGCGGCTGCAGCACCCGAACGTCCTCGCGGTCTACGACGCCGGCGTGCACGCCAGCCAGGTGTGGATCGCCATGGAGTACGAGGGCGGCGGGACTCTCGGCGACTGGCTGCGGGCGGCGCCGCGGCGCTGGGCCGAGGTCCTCGAGGTCCTCGTGCAGGCGGGCCGCGGTCTGGCGGCGGCCCACGCGGCCGGGCTGGTCCACCGCGACTTCAAGCCGGCCAACGTCCTCGTCGGCGGCGGGCGCATACGGATCTCCGACTTCGGGCTCGCCCGGCTCGGCGAGGAGGCGCTCGCCGACGTCGAGCGCACCGCCGACGAGCACGGGGCCGCGCTGGCCGAGCCGATGACGCGCACCGGCGCGGTCCTCGGCACGCCGGCGTACATGGCCCCGGAGCAGCTCGCGGGCGGTCAGGCCAGCGCGCGCAGCGATCAGTTCGCGTTCTGTGTGGTGCTGTTCGAGGCGCTGCACGGCCACCGGCCGTTCCGCGGCGACAACCTGGCCCAGCTGTGCGAGGCGTTCCAGCGCGGGGCGCTGGTGAAGCCGGCCCGACCGGTGCCGCGGCGGCTGCAGGCGGTGCTCGAGCGCGGGCTGCAGGTCGACCCCGAGCGGCGCTTCGCGACCATGGACGCGCTGCTGGCCGAGCTGGCGCGCGTGCGTGAGGAGCGGTCGTGGTACGGGCTGCTCGGCGCGCTGGCGGTCGGTGGGGCGGCGCTCATGTACTTTGGGACACCTGCGGAGTCGAGTGATCCGGCGGTCGCGCCCGTGACCGACAGCCCGAGGTTCGCGGGGCTTGCCCTCGGCGAAGAGATGACGAAGGTGTGGCACCCGGACCGGGCGCGGGCGCTGCAGTGGAAGCTGCCGCAGGCGCGCGAGGAGGTCGACGCGCTGCTCGTCGCCCTCGACGCCTACGCGGCGCGCTGGCGCGAGGTCCAGGCCGTGCCGCCGACCGGCAGGGTCAACATCAACTGGACGCGGACGTGCCTGGCCGATCGCCTGCAGGCGCTCGACGACCTCTTGACCGTCGTCGAGGAGGGTGCCCGCGAGAGCGCGAAGCTGGTCGGGTTCGCGCCCGAGTTCTTGCCCGACGTCGCCGACTGCGTCGAGCCGTCGGCCTACAACACGCTCACCAGCCAGGGCCTCGCGCCGACGCGTCGCGCCGGCTGGCGGGGGCGGCTCCTGGTCGCCGGCGGCTACGCGCCGCGGGCCCTCCGCTCGGCCCGACTCGCCGAGATGGGCGAGGGCTTCGCCGCGTTCATGACGTCGCGCAATCTCGGCGATCCGCGCCTCGACCTCGAGCTCGACGTCGCCGGGACGATCCAGAGCGTGCCCCAGGGCTCCGACGAGCCGAGCAGCTTCAGCTTCTCCGACCCGCGGACCGGCGAGACGGTGCTGTACCTCGAATACCCGCCGCCGCGGCGAGTCCTCGCGCTCAAGCAGCTGCGGGCGGCCGCCGAGCGGAGCGCCGCGGCCGGATTCGCCGACGTCGCCGCGCGGGCGTGGGCCGGCGTGGCGGAGCTGCTCGAGGCCGGTCCGCACAGCGATCACGAGCGCGTGATCGCGTGGGACAACCTGCGCCGCGAGCTGGCGAAGTTGCCCGCGGACCACCGGCTGCGGCGCCGGCTGGCGGTCGATCTGGCGGTCTTCGCGGCGGCGCACGCCCGCCACGTCGACCCGGGGGGTTGCCAGGCCTCCGCGCCGAATTCCGGCGCGTGCCAGGCGATCGCGCAGGCGGTCGACGACTTCGCGGCCGCGCTGCGCCACGAGACCGACAGGGGCACGCGGGCCTGGCTCGCCGAACAGCTGGCGCAGGCGCGCGAGTTCGCCGGTGACGTCGAGGGCGCCGCCGCGGCGCGCCGGGCCAGCACCGGCGAGCCCGACACGCGCACGCCGGTCGAGCGCGGTTACCTCGAATTCGCCGGGGGCACGGTCGTGCCGTATGTGCCGAGCCTCGCCGAGGCGGTCACGTGCACCTACGACCACGCCCGCTGCGAGGTCGTCCCGGCCGCGCTGGTCGGCGAGATCGAGCCGGTGGCGCTGCTCGAGGGCGCGTGGTTCATGCCGACCATGAAGGACGGCGAGTTCAGCGGCTTCCTCGTGATGAACGCGCACAACAGCGACGTCATGCGCCGGCTCGACCTGCGCAGCCACGACCGGATCGTCGCCGTCGACGGCACCGCCACGACCGCGCCGGAGTTCGCGTGGGACCTGGACGGCGTGCTGAACCGCGGGCGCCTGGCCCTGAGCATCGTGCGCAACGGCGCCGCGCTCGAGCGCGAGTTCGTGCTGCGCCGGCCGTGACGCGCGCGGGCGCGAGAACATGTTCCATGCGACATGTGTCGATACCCTCCGACCGTCGTCATTCGCCGGTCGGAGGCTCGTGAACTGACAGCAGGTCGCGGAGCGACGGGACCGGGGCGGGCTCAGCCGTGATTCCATCGATTCGCGGTCGACTCTGCACATTCACCCGCGACAGCCGGCAAATCATCACAGTGCTTTCGGCAGGACCGCGGCGTGGCCGCCGGAGATCCCCAGGCGTCGCCGAGCGGGCCCATGCGCCTCCACGGGCCCACGAGGCGTCGGCGGCGGCTCTTGGGCCGAAATTGCGGCCGGCGAGACTGCCACCGAGGCGATGAAAACTGCCAGTTCGGTGGGGCGAACTCGAGGCCGCGCACGGTCGCCTACAGCGGCGACGACGAATCGACGCAAGCCCGCAGATCGGCAGTGCGCAGCCGTTCTGGACCCGCCGGCGGGCCTCTGCGAATCGCGCGTGTACCGCCCCTCGCCCGCGTGCGACCGGACTCGGCGAGGTGTATTCATCGTTGCACTCGGTCCTGCCGCGGGTTCGGCGAAAAGGCCCCGGAGGCGCGAGAGGCGGGTGTATCTCGCGTCACACGCGGGTTTCGTGGCTCCCGGTCAATCCATCGAGCGCATTTTTTCGGTTGCTCGGGTCATCGACCACACCATGGTTAGCCCGCAATGTCGCCAGCGGGCTTCTCTGCGGCGACGCGACAAACCGCCGCGTAGACCCCATCTACCAGCGAACTCGCCGATGTCTTGAAAGGAAGGCTGTCATGTCCCTCGCGATCTCCTCGTTCTTCGCCATCTTCGCGTTCACCGCTTCTTCCACCGTGGCCGCGCCCGAACCTCCGCAGACGCACGGGTGTGAGGGCAGCTGTGGCTGGGGAGGGCTCGACCTCGACTTCGGCATCGATGTCGACATCGACCTCGGGCTCGACCTCGACCTCGGCGATTGCTTCGACATCGACGTCGGGCTCGGGGCCGACTGCGCGCTGGTCACCGACGTCGACGCCGCGCTGTACTGCAACCCGCTCAGCGTCGAGGCCGCGTGCATCGCCGAGCTCGGGCTCGACTGCGGCCTCGACGCGTTCATCGCCTGCGTGGCCGACATGACGGCCCACTGCGAGGCCGAGATCGAGGCCGGCGGCGCGCTGTTCTGCGACGGCGTGTTCGTCGGCGCCGACGTCTGCCTCGGCGGCCTGGGCCTCGGCCTCGACATCGACCTCGACCTCGACGCGTGCTTCGACGTCGACCTCGACGTCGACGTCGACCTCGACCTCGACATCGACATCTGCCTCGATCTGGGCCTCGGCGTCGACGTCGACTGCGAGGTGGCCCTGGGCGCGGAGTGCATGGCCGCGTGCTCGCCGGTCGCCGTCGAGGCCGCCTGCTTGCTCGAGCTCGGCGAGGACTGCAGCTTCCACGAGTTCGCGTCGTGCCAGGCCGACCTGATCGCGCATTGCGAGGCGGCCTGCCACCTCGGCGGCGCGCTGTTCTGCGACGGCGACATCTACGCCGGGTTCGGCTTCTGCGGGCTCATCTGACGGCCGTAGCTCGGCGCGACCGCTCCGGCGTCGGGGCGGTCGCGCCCGCGCGATCTCCCGTCCGCGGGTTGCCGGACGGGTTCGCAGAGCGGCGGTCCTCGTCACGAGGACCGCGAGGCCGTGACCGGGCATCTCGCGCTCGGCATGGCAGGCGGCCGCGGCGATCGCAGCGACGACACGCAGACCGGAACTTCGGAGCTCATGCCTCGGAGCAGTCGGCTCGCCTCCGCCGCGCTGACTGGCTCTTTGCTCATCCCCGGCCTCACGCATGCGTGCCGACGTTCGCGCCGACCGGGTACGAATGTCGGCACATGTCCCATGGAGCATCCTATGATTGTCTCGACTCGGCGGATTTCGGCAGCATGCGGCGCAGGCGGCGGGCGATCGTGCGGCGGTCGCCGAGGCGGAGCCGCAGGCGCTCGCGCAGCGTGCTGCGGACGTAGTCCGCGAGCAGCGCGAGGTCCGGCCCGGTGGCCCACAGCACGTGCCCGCAGCACGGCGTCTGCAGCCACCAGCGGAGCGGCGGGTCGTCCTGGATCGCCCCGCAGGCGCAATGGAGGCGGTCGTGGCGGCTCCGGCAGCGACCCTCGTGGCGGCGGACCAGCCGCGCGCAGCCCTCGCAGCGCGGGCATACGACCAGGAGGAGCGAGCTGGCGGCGGGGGCCTCGGCCTGCGGCTCGCGGTCGCGGAGCTCGCGGAAGCGCGGCGGCGGGCCGTTGCCGCGCGCCGGCTTCTTCATGGCTTCAGCCGGCCAGCGTCGCCACCAGCGCGCAGGCGAGGTAGGCCATGCTGATGTAGCCGTTGAGGTCGAAGAAGGCCTTGTCGATGCGGCTGAGGTCGCCGGGGCGGACGATCGCGTGCTCGTAGACGAGGATCGCGGCGATCAGCGCCACGCCGACCGCGTGGGCCAGACCGAGGCCCTCGCGCAGGTGCACGGCGAGCAGCGCGGCGACGGTGCCGACGTGGAGCACGCCGCTGAACACCAGCGCGCCGACGGTGCCGAAGCGGACGGGGATCGAGTGTAGCCGCTGGTCGCGGTCGAACTGCTCGTCCTGCAGGCTGTAGAGGATGTCGAAGCCGGCCACCCAGGTGGCGACCGCGAGCATCAGCCACAGCGGGGTGGCAGGCGCGGCGAGGTCGCCGGTGACGGCCACCCACGCGCCGCCGGGCGCGAGCGCCAGCGCCACGCCGAGCACCAGGTGAGCCGACCACGAGAAGCGCTTGAAAAGGCTATAGGCGAGGACGACGGCCAGGCAGCCGGGGGCCAGCAACAAGGGGACAGGTCCCAAGAGCCAGGCGAAGGCGAGGAACGCCAGGGCCGAGCCGACGGTCAGCGCCGTGGCGGCGCGCAGCGAGACCAGCCCGGCCGGCAGCTCGCGCATGGCCGTCCGTGGGTTGGCGGCGTCGATCCGGCGGTCGACGATCCGATTGAAACCCATCGCCGCGGTGCGAGCGGCGGTGAAGGCGAGGACGATCAGCGCCAGGCGGCCGGCGTCGAGGCCCGGGCCGCCGTGCGAGAGGGCGTGGCGGTGGGCGAGGGCGACCGCGGCCAGCGCGAACGGCAGGCCGAAGATGGTGTGGCTGAAGCGGACGAGACCGCCGAGGCGGCGCACGACGAGCCACGAGGCCGGTGCTGCGGACACGCGCGGAGTGTAGCAGCGGGCCGCGCGACCGGCCGGCGCGGCCCGGCCGCGGGGCGTGCGGAAGGGCAAACTGCTGCGCGCGAGGGGCCGCGTGCTGCGGACCGGGCGCGACGCGGCGTCGCGGCGACGAGCGGCGTCCTTGCTGCTGCCGACGCGGGCCTCGCCACGGCGAGGTCGCTGCGCGTCCGACTGGCGAGGCGTGGGCGGGTCCAGCGGCTCCGTCGACGGCGACGGGTCCGCGCGGTCGCGTCTCGGGGGCGAGGGACGAGCGGGTCGCCGCGCGACCGCGGAGCCGAGAGGCGTGCGGGTCGAGAGCGGCCGTACGACCGGCTCCTCGCCGACTCGGTGCATGCCCGATGAGACATCTCGTTCGAGTGACGCCGCGAATGTCGGCGCGCGAGAGCTTCCCGTCCGCCATGACGGGGGCGACTCTGAGCGTTCGAGTGATGCCGCGAATGCCGGCGCGCGAGGGCTTCACGTCGGCCGGAACGGGGCGACCCTGAGTGTTCGAGTGACGCCGCGAATGTCGGCGCACAAGGGCTTCACGTCGGCCGGAACGGGGCGACCCTGAGCGCGAAATTCTCGCGCGCGCGCGGGTTCGGCGGCTTTGCCGGTCCGAGGCCGCGTGGTACACCGCGGCCATGCGTTTTGATCTTGGCTTGAGCTCTTCCCTGTTCGCGCTGCTCCTCGCAGGCCCGCTCGCCTGCGGCGGAGAGAAGGGCGAGACCGACAGCGACACCGAGGCGACCGGCGGGCCGGCGACCGATACGAACGACCAGCCCACCGAGGGCGTGCCGGCGGAGTGCGGCGAGGCCGAGTACGCGCCGTACGACGTCTTCGAGGTCCTGCTCGACGGCGAGTGGAAGTCGCACGAATTCGTGGTGCCCTGCACGATCGACGCGGTGACCACCGAGATGGGCAAGTCGATCACCTCGATGTCGTGCGACGATGCGGGCGCGCCGGTCGCGGTGACCTTGAAGCTGCCGGTCGCGGCCGAGGGCGAGGTGGCCTGGGCGGTCGGCGACGCGCTGACGCTGCACTCGCGCTACGAGGACCTCGACGTGACCGCGGAGCGGGAGTTTCAGCTGCGCGGGGTCGACGACGACAAGCTGTGGGCGGCCGGGCTCGCGCTGGGCGGGCCGCTCAAGTCGGAGATCTTCCAGCCGCTCACGGTGGCGCCGGAGGCCGTGTGCGGGCCGATGGGCCTGGACATGGCGCAGCGTTCGTACCGGCTGGACTTCGAGCTCGAGGGCCAGCCGCCGCTGAGCCTGTTCACCGCCCAGCGCGGCGAGATCGCCGCCGGGGCCGGCGAGAGCTACGTCATCGATGTCGCCGACGCGCTGTACAACACGTGCTGCCACGACACGCAGAGCTTCACCGTGTTCGTGCGGCGGGTGAAGACCGGCTGAGCGCGGGCCCGGCGCATGGGCGTGTCCTGTCGGACATGCCCGATCGAGCATGTTACTTCGAGCATGCCCGTTTGGACATGCTCCTTCGGACCGCTACTTGCCGAGCTTGGCCTTGAGCTTGGTCAGGCGCTCGTCGGCCTCGCGGGAGCCGAGGTCCTTGGCCTTCTCGTAGGCGTTGCGGGCGTCGGCGTAGCGGAGCAGCTTGAAGTAGGCGTCGCCGAGCTTGAGGCGGTAGGCCGCGGTCTTGGGCGCGGCGGCGATCGCCTTCTCGGCGTAGTCGGCGGCGCGCTGGTGGGCGCCGCGGTCGAACTCGAGGTCGGACAGGCCGATCAGCGCGGCCGCGTTGCGGTTGTCGGCGGCGAGGGCCTGGTGGTAGAGCGTCTCGGCCTGCTTGCGGTCGCCGGCGGCCAGCGCCGCGCGGGCGTCGGCGGCCAGCGTCGTCGAGCGCTTGCTGTCGCGCTTGGTGGTCGGGGCGGCCTTGCCGGGCGCGGCGAGCGGCTCGGGCTCGGCGGGGGTCGTCGTCGCGGGCGGGCTGGTGGCGTCGGCGGGCGTCGGCGGGCGCGCGGCCTCGGCCTTCGGGCGCCGGCCCGGGCGCGCCTGCGTCGACTGGACCAGCTTCTCGGCCGACGCGGCGATCACCAGCGACGTGTTGTCCTCGCCGTCGACGAGGTCGAGCAGCGCCTGGTCGCGCTTGTCGGTGTCCTGCTCGGCGAGGGCCACCAGCACCCCGGTGTTGCGCAGCTCGGCCGGGGTGAAGCCGCCGGTGAGGGCCCGCTCCTCGAGGTCGAGGACGAAGCCCGGGGTCACGCCGGAGCGCTCGCGGGCGCGGAGGTCGTCGGGGTCGAACAGGACCGCCTGGATGTAGTAGTCGCGGGCGAACGGCTTGCCGCCGTCCATCTCCCAGTACTGGTCGCCGAGGCGGACCAGCGTCTGCGCGAACTCCTGCCGCAGGTCGCCGGCCTTGCCGCGGGCCAGCGAGCGGGCCGTGCCGCGCACCTCCTCGAGCGCGTGCACCTTGATCAGCGCCGTGCGGTCGGGCTCGCTCTCGGGCGGGTAGACCCAGTGGGCGCGCGCACCGGCGGCCCGCGCCTCGTTGACGAGGCTGTCCACAAGGACCTGTTCTTCGGGCGCTGGCTCTTTGCGCAGGTTCCACAGCGCGAGCCCGAGGCCGAGCGCGGCGACCGTGCTGGCCCCGGCGATCGTCGGCCACAGCCAGCGGCGGCGCTGCTTGATCACCCCGGGCTGCGGCATGTCGCGGCGCAGCCGCTCGTAGCGGTCGGGGTCGACGTCGGGCAGCGGCAGGTCGTCGTAGGCGGTGTGCAGGCCGGCGGCGATCTGGGCCTCGCACAGCGCGGCCTCGACGTCGCGCATGTCGCGGAAGCGCCGCGCCGGCTCCTTCTCGAGGCAGCGCAGGATCACCGCCTCGAGCGCCGGGTGGACCGCGCCCGGCGGGCACAGCTCCGAGGGCGGCGTCGGCGTCTGCGTCAGCTGGTTCTCGAGGATCTCCTCGATCGTCGGGGCCACGAACGGCGGCTTGCCGACCAGCAGCTCGTAGGCCGTGCAGCCGAACGAGTACATGTCGAGGCGGCCGTCGAAGCTCTGGCCCAGCACCTGCTCCGGGGCCATGTAGTGCGGCGTGCCGGCGGCCCCGGCGTCGGTCTCGGCGTGGACGGTGGCGATCCCGAAGTCGACGACCTTGACCCAGTCGGCCTTGCCGCTGTGGCTGACCAGGATGATGTTGTCGGGCTTGACGTCGCGGTGGATGATCCCGACCTCGTGCGCCGCGGCCAGCCCCTTGCAGACCTGGCGCAAGATCCCGATCATCCGCGCCTGGTCCATGGGACACTTGTCGAGCTCGCTGTCGAGGCCGTGGCCGTTCAGCAGCTCCATCGCGAACATCAGGCGGCCGTCGGGCAGCTCGCCGAAGTCGAAGATCTCGACGATGTTGGGCGAGCCGATCCGGCTGGCGGCGCGGGCCTCGTCGCGGAAGTGGGCGGCCTGCTGCGGGTCCTCGCTGGCCTCGGGGCGGAGGATCTTGAGGGCGACGCGGCGCTCGATGTCCTCGTGCTCGGCCTCGTAGACGACGCCCATGCCGCCCTCGCCGAGCCAGCGGATCAGCCGGTAGCGGGTCCCGGGCACGCGGCGGCCGGGCAACAGGCGGACCTGCTTGCCCTCGGCGTTGACGTTCGAGCTGCTGCTGCGCGTGGAGATCCGGCCGCTGACGGCGGTGCGGCCGGTCTTGCCGGCGAGCGGACGGATGGGACCGGTGCGGGTCCTGTCGTCGGGCTCGGGGCCGGTGGGGTCCTTGCGGGTGATGGCGTCCTGGCGCAGCGAGAACGGTTGCGGGCCCGAGGGCTCCTTGCGGGTGATGGCGTCCTGGCGCAGCGAGGACGGTTGCGGCCCGGACGGCTCCTTGCGAGTGATGGCGTCCTGGCGGAGCACCAGGCGTTCGGGCTCCACGGGCTCGTTGCGGGCGAAGGGATCGTGGCGGAGCGCGACAGGTTCCTGTCCGTGGTCCTTGCGGGTGATGGCGCGGCCGTCTCGGCGGGCCGGAGGGGGTTCGGGTCCGGCGGGTTCCTTGCGCGTGATGGCCTCGAGACGTCCTGCCGCGGGTTCGGGCCCGGCGGGCTCCTTGCGCGTGCCGGCGCGGTCGTCGGCCTTGCTCGGCGCCGGCGGGTCGTCGAACGAGATCGTCCAGGAGTCGCCTGCGGAGGCGAGGCCGCCGGGGCCGCGCGGCGAGG
>NZ_JAIRAU010000045.1 GCF_020073745.1 Nannocystis pusilla | reverse complement strand
CCCACGTCCCGAACCCGACCCTCGACACCAGCAGCACCGACCCGGGCACGACCACCACGACCACCGACCCCGGGACATCCACGACCTCCACCGGGGGCACCACCGGCCCGGCCGGGCCGTGCGACGGGCTGGACCAGGAGGCGTGCACCGCCGACGCGGCATGCACGGCGATCCGCGGCAGCCCGCCCGACGCGCGGAACGAGTGCTTCGGCCCCTGGCAATTCCTCGCGTGCATCGAGGCGACCGACTGCGGCCAGGTCCTCACGCTCGCCTGCCCCGAGGGCGCCCAGGAGGCGTGGCTGTTCGGGAGCACCTGCATCCCGGACGACTTCGCGGTCTGCGACGGCGAGATGTTCGCCGTGGTGTGCCCGTGAGCCCGCGGCGGATCGTCGCAGCCCGACAAACGGTGGTCGCGCCGTTCCGGACGCGCTAGCTTCACGCCGATGCTAAGCACCGAGATCGGCCGCTTCCGCCTCGTCAGCCTCCTCGAAGGCATCTCGTTCCTCGTGCTGCTGGGGATCGCCATGCCGCTCAAGTACGCCGCCGGGATCCCCGAGGCCGTCCGCTACGTCGGCTGGGCGCACGGCCTGTTGTTCGTGCTGTTCATCCTCGCCCTGCTCTCGGCCTCGACCGCCGCGCGCTGGCCGCTGTCGAAGATCGCCGGCGCCTTCATCGCCAGCGTCGTCCCCTTCGGCGCCTTCGTGCTCGAGCGCCGCCTCCGCGCCGAGGAGCGGGCCGCCGGGGGCTGAGCCTCTCATGCCCGCGCCGCGCGTCCTCGTCGCGCAGATCGCCGCCGCCCTCGACGCGGCCCTCGCCGACCCGAGCCCCGAGCTCGTCCGCGCCGCCGAACACGACGGCGCGGCCGCCCACGCCGCGCTGCTCACCGACGCGCTCCTGACCCTGCCCGCGGCCCTGTTCGTCGAGCCTGCCGCGGATGACCTGCCCGATCGGTCAGCCGCGGCCCGCGGCCCGCCCGGCCCTTCAGACCTGTCCCTCCAGACATCTTTCTTGAACAGGGCCCCCTCGGCCGCCGCCGCCCGCGACCCACCTGTCCTCTCGGACACTCGCCTCTTCGCACCCGCCGCCGAACCGCGCCCCGTCGCGCCGGTCGCCTGCGACCCGCCTGTCCTCTCGGCCACTCGCTCGTCGGCTGCGACTGCCTCTTCGGCCGCCCGCGACCCACCTGCCCCTTCGGACATCCGCTCGCCGCCCGCGACTGCCTCTTCGGCCGCCCGCGACCCACCTGCCCCTTCGGACATCCGCTCGCCGCCCGCGTCTGCCACTTCGGCCGCCCTCGCCCCCCCTGTCCCTTCGGACGCGCGCGTCTCCTCGCCCGCTCCTGCTGCCACCCGCGAGTCGCCTGTCCCCTCGGACACTTTCTCATTCGGCGCCGCGCCGCCCGCCTCCGCCGCTCCGGCCGCCCGCGATCCGCCTGTCCCTTCGGCCACCCGCATCTCCTCGCCCGCCGCTCCGGCCGCCCGCGATCCGCCTGTCCCTTCGGCCACGTCCTCCTTCGGCGCCTCGCCCACCGCCTCCGCGCCCCCGGCCGTCCGCGACCCGCCTGTCCCTTGGGACATCTCATCTTTCGCTCTCGCGCCCCCACCTGTCCTTTCGGACCGGTCCCCACTGCCGATCGAGGCGCTCGGCGAGGTCTACGCCGCGCTCGCCGGGCGGCGGATCGTCCGCCTCGACGCCGACGCCGTCGCGCTGCGCGACCTCCAGGGCCGCGCCTTTTTTATAAACTTGCCCGGGCTCTTGGCGGTGCCCGAGGCGCTGCGCGCTCATCACCTGCGCGGCCTCGGCCTCGCGCGGGAGGCCGCCCGGCGGTGCGTCCGCGAGCTCGCCGGCGTGAGCGACGAGGCGGCAGCGCGCCGGATCCTCGCCCGCGCGCGCGGCGACCCCTCGCCGCGCCCTGGTGCCCTGGTCTTTCAGCCATCTCCCGATCGCCGCCGCGCCGGCGCCTACTACACCCCGCGCGTCCTCGCCGACGTCGTCGTCGCCGCCGCGCTGCGGCCCCTCCTCGCCGCGCTCGGCCCCGACCCGACGCCCGACCAGCTGCTCCGCCTGCAGATCTGCGACCCCGCCATGGGCTGCGGCGTGTTCCTCCTCGCCGTCGCCCGCCGCCTCGCCGTGCACCTCGTCGCCGCCTGGTCGCGCGCCGGCGACCTCCCGCCCGAGCCGCACCGCCTGGCCCGTCGTCTCGTCGTCGAGCGCTGCCTCTTCGGCGTCGACGCCGACCCGCACGCCGTCGCCCTCGCCCGGCGCTCGCTCTGGCTGCTCTTCGGGACAGGTGAGCCGCCGCCCGAGTTCCTCGCCCGCGCCGTCCGCCACGGCGACGCCCTCCTCGGCCTCGACCGCGACGGCCTCGACGCCTTTCACTGGAAGCCCGGGCCCGTCGTGCCTGCGATCGCCGCCGCCGTCGCCCGCGACCCCGAGCTGGCCGCGCGGCTCGGCGATCTCCTCGTCGGCGCGTTTCTGTCCCAAGAGACAGACCGCGAGCGCGAGCGCGAGCGCCGGCGCCGCCTGCTCGTCGTCGAGGCCTGGCTCGCGCGCGGCGGCGGCGATCACGAATTCCCGCGCTTCCATGTGCCCGTCCCGCTCGCGCCGCCGCTGCACTGGCCGCTCGCGTTCTCGCGGCCGTTCGACGCCTTCGTCGGCAACCCGCCCTTCCTCGGCGGCAGCCAGATCTCCGGCGCCTTCGGCGACGCCTACCTCGCCTGGCTGCTCGCCCTCCACCCGGGGAGCCACGGCAACGCCGACCTGTGCGCCCACTTCCTCCGCCGCGTCGACGGCCTCCTGGCCGCCAGCGGCACGATCGGCTTCATCGCCACCAACACGATCGGCCAGGGCGACACCCGCATCACCGGCCTGCAGGCCCTGCTCGCGCGCGGCCACCTGCTCTACGAGGTCACGCGCGACTTGCCCTGGCCGGAGAGCGCCGCCGTCACGGTGGCGATCGTGCACCTCGCCCGCGGCGCCGCCGCTGCGGCCGCCGGTCCGTGCCTGCTCCACGAGCCGGCCGGTGACCTGTCCCCCGGGACATCCGAGGAGTCACCGCCCTCGCACCGCACGCGCACCGTCGCCGCCGTCTCCTCGCACTTGCAGCCCGGGCGCGAGCTGCCCGATCCGCGACCGCTGGCCGACAACCGCCGGATCGGCTTCGCCGGCAGCAAGATCTACGGCCAGGGCTTTCTCCTGACCGTCGGCGAGCGAGCCGCGCTGGTCGCCCGCGATCCTCACAACGCGCGGCGGATCTTCCCGTACCTCGGCGGCGACGACATCCTGCGGGGCGGCGGTCCGCGGCGCCACGTGATCAACTTCGGCGCGTGCAGCCTGGCCGAGGCCGAGGCGCACCCCGACCTCCTGGCGATCGTGCGCGCGCGGGTCCAGCCCGAGCGCGAGCGCAACGCCCGCGAGTTCCGCCGCCGCTACTGGTGGCGCTTCGGCGAGGTCGCGCCCGGCCTGTACGCCGCGCTGCGGGGCCTGGAGCGCTGCGTCGTCAATTCGCAGGTCGGCAAGCACCTCGTGTTCGACCTCGTCCCCACCGGCTATGTCTATAGTCATACCGCCTACGTCTACGCCACCCCCGCGCCGCTCAGCCTGTTCGCCGTCTTGCAATCGCGAGTCCACGAGGTCTGGGCCCGCCGCCTGGCCTCCTCGATGAAGACCGACCTGCGCTACTCGATCGCCGACTGCTTCGCCACCTTCCCGTTCCCGAGCCCCGGCCCGCGCGTCGAGCACCCGCGCCTCGCCGCGCTGGGCGAGCGCCTGCTCGCCGCCAGGGCCGCCGCGCTGGCCGCCGCGCCGCGCTCGCTCACCGCCCTGTACAACGCCCTCCGCGACCCCCGCGAGCCCCGGCTCGCCGACCTCCGCGCCGCGCACGAGGCCCTCGACCGCGCCGTGCTCGCCGCCTACGAATGGACCGACCTGCAGCTCCCGCCGTGGACGCAGCAGCTCGCCGGCGCGCCCGTGGCCGCCGAGCTGTTCGACCGCCTGCTCGCCGTCAACGCCGCCCGCCCCGCGTCTGCTTGATCGCCTGCGCTCTCACCGGTCACTGACAGAGAGTTGCGACGACATGGCGAGCGCGAGCAAGCGATTCGCCCGCACCAATGACGCGGCGGCGCGTCAGTCCGCCGGCCCGGCCGTCAGCTCGATCAGCCGGAAGTGCGGCCCCTCGGGGTGGAGCCGGCGCATCAGCGGCAGCGCCACGTTGTAGACCGGCACCCCGTTGCTCATCTGTCCCTCGGGACAGCCCTTGTGCGCATGGCCGTGGATCACCGCCGTCACCGGGTAGCGCATCAGCGGCTCCTCGAGGCGGCTCGAGCCGAGGAACGGGAAGATCTCGAGCGGTTCGCCCTCGACGGTCGCGCGGATCGGCGAGTAGTGGAGCAGCGCCAGCCGTTGCGGCGTGCGCAGGCGGGCCAGCGCCGACTCGAGCTTGAGCGCCTCGTCGAGCGTCTCGCGGACGAACGCCTTGGTCCCGGCCTCGCCCCACGGGCCGAGCGAGTAGCGGCCGAAGCCGCCGCAGAAGCCCTTGATGCCGGCGATCCCGACCCCGTGGACCTCGACCGACTCGCCGTCGAGCACGCTCACCCCGGCGTTCGAGAGGATCTCCTTCACCTCCGTCTCGTGGCCGGACTCGTAGTCGTGGTTGCCGAGCACCGCCACGATCGTCGCGCGCAGGCCGTGGAGCTCGCGCGCCAGCACGTGGGCCTCCTCGACCAGCCCGTAGTCGGTCAGGTCGCCGCACATCACGATGACGTCGGCCGCCTGGGCCGCCTGGGCCAGCAGCGGCGCCAGCGCTCCGTGTGAGTGTTTGGTGCAGTGCAGATCGCTCACCGCCGCGATTTTGACCGTCGTGCCCGTCGCCGCCACATCCATCGTTCACCTGCCGTGCTTGTCGATCGCTGCTGTCCAGTGGGCGATGTCCTCGCGGGACATCCACCGCTCCTCCAGCCGCGCGTCGGCCAGCTCCCAGCGGTCGATGTCGGTCAAGTATTGCTGTCTCGAGAGCAATGTCCCCTTGCACATGCTCGTGTGGACGTAGTTGTCGCGGCGCAGGCGGTCGAGCAGGTGGACCATCACCGGGCCGGGGATCTTGCTCTGTTCGCCGGGGTAGATGAAGCCGAACAGGATCAGGTGCGAGAGCAGCACGCGGAAGTGGTCGCCGAAGCGGCGGACCAGGCGGGACCAGTCGATCTCGTCGGCGCAGGAGCGCAGCACGTGGGCCACGTCGGCGCCGTCGAAGCGCTCGCGCTCCATGATGAACGCCTTGCTCCACACCATCTCCTCCGGCGGGACCAGCAGCACCTCCTGGTCGAGCACCACGTCGTGGCGCGCGTGCCGGAACCATTGCGTGTCGACCCGCGCGACCGCGTTGCCCGAGCTGAAGATGACGTCGACGAAGTCCTCGCCGCAGTGGGCCTTGCCGAGCCAGTGCGGGAACGTCAGGTCGCAGGTGAAGCCCTCCGCCGCCAGCACCTCGAGCGTGCGGCGGGCGTCGTCGGGCAGCACGAAGATGTCGAGGTCCTTCGTGTGACGCTCGATCCCCGTGTAGCGGGCGAATGCGTAGGCTCCCCCCACCATGAACGGCACCTGCGCCGCCGTCAGCGCCGCCATCGTCTGGACGTAGAAGGCCCGGGCTTGCGGGTCCACGAAGTCGGTCGCGCGCGCCTCTGCCATGGGTTCTGGAGTGTGAGCACCGCCGCGCCGCGCGTCGAAGCGGCGCCCGCGACGCCCGCGCAAACCTGTGCTGCGCGTCAATTTAAGGCGCCCGCGGTCGGTTCGGCGGAAATCCCGCCAGCGCGTTCGCGCGGCCGGCGGCGCCAGAACACCGAGGTCAGAACACCGAGATCGACAGAGCGGCCTCTTCGCGGGTCGACCGCGCGTTCTGGCGCAGGTGCCAGACCGCGCCGGCGGCCGCGAGGGCGAGCACCCACGGCGGGATGCGGCCCCAGCCGCCCGGGCCGTCGCCTGACCCCAAGGACAGGTCGAGCAGGCGCAGGCCCAGGAACGTGGCCGCGTAGACCATGCCACCGGCGCTGACCATCGCGCCGAGCGAGCGGGCCCAGGCCACCGCGCGCGGGCTGTTGCTCCACACCTCGCGCTGCAGGTAGCGCACGTAGAGGTAGCCCGGGGTGGCCGCCACGCCGATCGCCGCGACCACCGCGAGGCCGCCGGCCAGCGACGACGCCGAGAAGATCAGCGCCAGCACGTCGGCCAGCCCGCCGATCAGGATCGCCGCGCCGATGCCCGAGTAGGCCGCGATCTCCGGCCGGGCGCGCCGCGCCACCGCCGACAGCTCGTCGATGTCGGTCGCCGTGCGGGCGGCCAGCGAGCTCGACGCGCGCACGGCGATCGCCTCGGTCGGGGCGACGAAGCCTGCCAGCGCCGCATCGAACTCCTCGAGGGTCGCGTAGCGCTGCGCCGGCTCGCGCGCCATCGCCCGCTGCAGCACCATCTCGAACGCCTCCGGCAGGTCGCGGAAGATCGCGCGCGGCCGCGGCGGCTCCGACGTCAGCACCGCGTGCAGCGCCGCCGCCGAGTCGTCGTGGTCGAACGGAGGCCGCCCGGTCACGCAGCGGTACGCGATCGCGCCGAGCGCGTAGAGGTCGGCGCGCCCGTCGACCTTCGACCCGCGCGCCTGCTCCGGGGCCATGTAGGCCGGCGTGCCCATGATCATGCCGGTCTGCGTTTGGCTGGCCTTCGGGTCATGTAGCTTGGCGATGCCGAAGTCGATCAGCTTGACCGTCGGCTGGGCCGGGTCGCCGACGAGGAACAGGTTGGTCGGCTTGAGGTCGCGGTGGATGACCCCGCGCGAGTGGGCGACCGTCAGCACCGCCGCGGCCTGGCGGAGGATGTGGACCGTCTCGCGCACGCCGATGCGGCCGACGCGGTCGAGGTGTTGTCCGAGGTCCTCGCCGACCAGCCGCTCGCACACGATGAACGGCGTCCCGTCGAGGGTTTGGTCGACATCGTGGATCTGCACGACGTTCGGGTGTTCGATCGTCCCCGCGATCTCGGCCTCGCGGCGGAAGCGAGACACCACCTCGCTGTCGCTCGCCAGCACCCGGTGCAGGATCTTCACCGCCACCGTGCGGCCCGGCAGACGGAGGTGCTTCGCCTCGTACACCCGGCCCATGCCGCCGTCGCCGATCACCGCCTCGATGTGGTACTTCTCGGCCAGCGTCGAGCCGATGTACGGATCGTCGCTGTTCGAATCGACCGCCACCAGCTCGACCGCGTGCCGCGGGCAGACCTTGTAATCGAGCGGGAAGTGCTCGCCGCACGTCGGGCACCGTCGCGGCAATACGGTGCGGTCATGCTCGCCCGGGCTCATGGCCGGCAGCATAAGAGATTTCCGGTCCGCGGCGCTATCGCGCGTCCGCTCACGCGCAAATCGGCCCCGACCGCGTCCGCCCGGGTCTGCGCCCGCGATCCAGGCCTCCCCGGCGAGCGCCGCTCCGCGAGCCCCGCGCCCGGCGAACGTCGCCGCGCCGCCCCTTGACTCTCGCCCACGTAACCCCCCGGTCCCTGGGCGCGACCCGCACGGGGAGATCGCCGCCGACCGCCCCCGCCGGCAGACTCTTGCTCGCGGCCACGCCGGGTGCGCGCCGACCTCCCACGCGTCCGCCGCCGAGCCTCGCCCCTCGCGCCAGCGCCCGTCGGCACTCCGCCCTCCGCCGCCCACCACCTGTCCCTTCGGACATCAAATCACACCCTCTACTACATACAGTTCATGATGTGAATCGACTTGCGGCCGCGACCGGGCCGTCCTGCCAATCATCAATCTCTGACATCAGCACATTCGCGGCGTCGGCGAGCCGGCCCCCGAGCGTCGCCGCCGGACCCCAGCGAATCTTTGTCGCGGCTGTCGAAGGTTCGAATACACCGTTCTTCGCGATCGCTCATTCACGGTGTCGCGATATCAGCCGCCGTGACGGCCTCTTGTTCAGCCGGGGGCCCGGGATTATCCTCGCCGCGCTCGGTATGGACGAATCGATGTTGACCTTGCGCCGGCTGCTCGCGGCCCACGAGGAGGCGATCATCGAGACCGGCACCGCGTGGGTGCGCGAGGTGGCCGCGGTCGACCTCGCCGGGCGGCCGGCGAGCGAGACGCGGGCGCTGGTGGCCGAGAGCGTGCGGACTTATGCCGCGCTGCTGCTGGCTGGTGACCCGCGCCCGCGCGACGCCTTCATCGAGCGCGTCACCACCCTGCGCTCAAACCTGCGGTTCCGCATATCGACGCTGCTGCGCGGCTTCTTCGCCTTTCACCGCGCGCTCGAGCCGATCCTCGCCCGCGACAGCGTGCCGCATCAGCTCGCCTTCGACATCCTGCGCCGCGTCGACGCCGCCTGCTTCGAGGCCGCCTTCCTCACCGCCGACACCTACGCCCGCAAGCTGCACGAGGTCGTCGACACCGCCCAGCGCGAGCTGCTGCGGCGGGAGAAGCTGGCCGCGCTCGGCGGCCTCGTCGCCGGCGTCGCCCACGAGATCAACACCCCGCTCGGCGTCGCCATCACCGCCGTCTCGCTCATGCAGGACTGCGTCGACGAGCTCAGCCACGCCTTCGCGGCCGGCGGCCTGCGCCAGCGAGACCTGCGGGACGGCCTCGCCCGCGCTGGCGAGGCCGGCGGCATGGCCCTCGGCAACCTCCAGCGCGCCGCCGGCCTCGTCACCGGCTTCAAGCAGCTCGCCGTCGACCAGAGCAGCGAGTCGCGCCGCCGCGTCGCTCTCGGCCCCCACCTCTGCGAATTGGTCGCCAGCCTGGCCCCCCTGTACCGCCGGGGGCCGCACCGGGTGGACGTCGACGTCCGCGCCGCCGTCCTCGTCGACACCTACCCCGGCGCATTGGCCCAGATCGTCACCAACCTGCTGCAGAACGCCCTCGTACATGCATTCCCCGAAGGACATGTCGGAACGGTCACCCTGTCGATCGCCCGCGCCGACGACGGCCGCGTCGAGCTCGGCTGCGCCGACGACGGCGTCGGCATCCCGCCCCGGCTGTTGCGGCGGATCTACGAGCCCTTCTTCACCACCGCGCGCGGCAGCGGCGGCAGCGGCCTCGGCCTCCACATCGTCCACAACCTCGTGACCGAGCTGCTGTGCGGCACGATAGACACCGAATCCGAGCCGGGACGCGGCGCCCGCTTCACGATCCGCTTCCCCGCCGACCCCGGAGCATGACCCCCAACACCTCCGCTTCACGATCCGACGCCGGAGCATGACCCCGCCCCACCTCCGCTTCACGATCCGCATTCCCTGCCGTCGCCGAAGCATGACCCCGCCCCACCTCCGCTTCACGATCCGCTTCCCCGCCGCCGGAGCATGACCCCACCCCCCTCCGCTTTCACGATTCGCTTCCCCGCCGACGCCGGAGCATGACCCCGCCCGACACTCACCGCTGTCCCTCGCGCCATGTGCCCTCGCCGAGCGCGCCGCACCTCGGGCGGCTCGAGCTCGACCCGCGCCTCGTCATTCGCTGCTTCGACGCCGGCTTCGCCGCGATCGCCGGCGACCGCGCCGGCGAGGTCCTCGGCCGCCCTCTCGATGCCCTGTTCAGCGTCCGCGATCGTCGCGGGATCCTCCGCTTCGACGAACTCATCAGCCACAGCGACGCCGACAACATCGACCTCACGATCGCCCTTCGTCTCGGCGCGCGCGAGGTCCTGACGCGCCTCTTGCTCAGGCGCACCGACGTCGGCTGGCTCGCCTTCATCGAGGATCTCGGCGGCGCCGGCAACCTCGTGTCCGAGCTGGCGCACAGCCGCGAGCTGTGGCGCGAGGTCGTGCATCAATCGGCCGAGGGCATCGCCGTGCTCGGCGGCGACGGCCGCCTGCTCGAGTACAACCCTTCGTTCTTCCGCCTGCTCGACCTCCGCTCGACCCGCAACATCCCGCTGAGCGAGGACGCCCTGCGCGGCGCCGCGCTCGTCGACCTGCTGATCGACGACTCGCTGGTGGTGCTGCGCGACTACCTCGCCGGTCGCAGCGCGCTCGGCCGCGAGCTGCAGCACCGCGGCCGCTGGCTCGAGTTCGCCGCGCGACCGCTCGCCCTGCCGCGCCATCGGTTCGCCGGTCTATGGCTGTCGCTGCGCGACGTCACCGAGCGGCGCCGCGCCGAGCGTCTGCGGGCCGCCCTCGACGCCACGCGCGAGGAGCTGCTGCGCAAGGAGAAGCTGGCCGCGCTCGGCGGTCTCGTCGACGGCATCGCCCTCGAGATCGGCAACCCCCTCGGCGTCGCCGTCACCGCCGCCAGCCTCACCCAGGACCGCCTGCAGGAGCTCCAGGCCTCCTTCGAGGCCGGGATCCTGCGCCAACGCGACATGCGCCACCATCTGGAGCAGGCGCTCGCCGCCGCCGACATGGCCCTCCTCAACCTGCGCCGCGCCGCCGGCCTCGTCATCGGCGTCAAGCAGGTCGCCGTCGACAGCTCCGAGAAGGTCCGCCAGGACATTTCCGTGGGGACATATGTGGGCGCCGTCGTCGCCAGCCTGAGCCCGCTGTCGGCCGGCTCGCCGCACCGCGTCAGCGTCGAGGTCCGCCGCGATCCGACCGCCGCCGTGTTCCCCGCCGCCCTGGCGCAGATCGTCACCAACCTCGTGCACAACGCCCTGAGTCACGCCTTCCCCTCGGGCCGGGTGGGCACCGTCGTCCTGTGGGTCGATCAGGTCGCCGGCGACCAGATCGAGCTCGGCTGCCGCGACGACGGCGTCGGCATGACGGCCTCGACATTGCCGCGGATCTACGAGCCCTTCTTCAGCACCGCGCGCGACCGCGGCGGCAGCGGGCTCGGCCTCTACATCGTCCACAACCTCGTCACCGACCTCCTGCGCGGCACGATCGTCGCCCGTTCGGCCCCCGAGCGCGGCACCACCGTCATCGTCCGCTTCCCCGCCCGCCCCGGAGACCCGTGACCGACGACGACGAGTACCACCGTCTTCGCCCACTCCCCACACTTACCATTTTAAAAAGCCTATGACCCCTCACGACGACGACCTGGTCCAATTCCCCGCCGACGACGAGCCCGTCCCGGTACCCGTGAGCGCGCAGCCGTGGAAGATCCTCGTCGTCGACGACGACCAGGAGGTCCACGACATCACTCGCCTCGCCCTCGCCGGCCTCGCCGTGGACGGTCGGCCCGTCGCCCTTCGCTCGCTGCACAGCGCAGCAGCCGCCCGCGACGCCCTCGCGGCCGAGCGCGACATCGGCGTCGTCATGCTCGACGTCGTCATGGAGTCCGACCACGCCGGCCTCGAGCTGGCGCGGTGGATCCGCCACGACCTCGGCGACTCGCATGTCCGGATCGTCCTGCGCACTGGCCAGCCCGGGCTCGCACCTGAACACAAGGTCATGTCCGATTATGACATCCACGATTATCGCGACAAGACCGAGCTCACCGCCCGCCGGCTCGCCACCACCGTCCTCGGCGCCCTCCGTTCGTACCGCGATTTGGTTGCGATCGCCGAGCTCCACCGGCGCGAGCGAGTGTTGGCGGCCGCCTGCGCCCGCTTCGTACCGGAGCGGCTGTTGGCCCTGCTCGGCCGCTCCGACGCCGCCGAGGCCGTCCTCGGCGACCAGGTCGAGCGCGAGATGACCGTGCTCGTCGTCGACCAGCGCGGCTTCACCGACCGCGCCGAGCGGCAGACCACCCGCGACACCTTCGCCGCGCTCAACCGCTTCTTCGCCGCCATCGTCCCGCCGATCGACGAGCAGCGCGGCGTCGTCGACAAGTACCTCGGCGACGGCCTCATCGCCGTGTTCCCCGACTCCCCCGTCCACGCCGTGCGCGCCGGCCTGGCGATCATCGCCCGCGCGCGCGACCTCGGCGTCGACGTCGGCATCGGCGTCCACCTCGGCCCCGTCACTTTCGGCCTCGTCGGCGCCGACGGCCGCATGCAGAGCACCGTCGTCGCCGAGACCGTGCAGCTCGCCGCCCACGTCGAGCGGCTCACGCGGCGCTTCGACGTCGCCCTGCTGGTCACCGAGGCGGTGCACGCTCGCCTCCCGCCCGAGCTCGCCGGCGACGCCCGTCCCCTCGGCGTCAGCCGCACCGCCGGCAAGCGGCGCCCGGCCGCGGTCTTCGAGGTCTTCAGCGCCGACGCGCCCGCCCTGCGCGCCGACAAGCGGGCCACCCGTGACGCCGTGGTGACCGCCGTGCGGGCGATGGCGGAGTGGCGGATGGCCGAGGCCGAGCAGGTGCTGGCCGGGTTGACCGTCGAATACCCCGGCGACCTCGCCCTGGCCGTGCTACGCGAGGAGTGCCGCCGCCACCGCCACGCTGTCTCATGATCTTCGACGCCCACCTCCACGTCATCGACCCGCGCTTCCCGCTGGTCGAAAATCACGGCTGGCTGCCCGAGCCGTTCCCGGTCCGTGAGTACATGTCCCAGGCGACATCTCTCGGCATTTGCGGCGGCGCCGTCGTGTCCGGCTCGTTCCAGGCCTTCGACCAGACCTACCTCGAGGACGCGCTGGCCCGCCTCGGCCCGGGCTACGTCGGCGTCACGCAACTGCCGGCCGACGCGAGCGACGCCGAGGTCCTGCGCCTGCACGCCGCGGGCGTGAGGGCCGTGCGCTTCAACCTGCGCCGCGGCGGCTCCGCGGAGCTCGCCGACCTGGAACCGCTGGCCCGCCGCGTCCACGACCTCGCCGGCTGGCACGTCGAGCTCTACGTCGATTCCACCGCGCTGCCCGAGCTCGTCCCGCGACTGCGGGCATTGCCGCGGGTCAGCATCGATCACCTCGGCCTCTCGCGCGCCGGCCTGCCCGCATTGCTCCGGCTCGTCGAGCACGGCGTGCGCGTCAAGGCCACCGGCTTCGGCCGCGTCGACTTCGAAGTCGCCCCCGTCCTGCGCCAGATCGCCGCCATCGCTCCCGATGCGCTGATGTTCGGCACCGACCTGCCTTGCACCCGCGCCCCGCGCCCGTTCACCGCCGCCGACATCGACCTCCTGCGCGACGCCCTCGGCCCCGAGCTGGCGCGCCAGGCCCTGTGGGACAACGCCGTCGCCTGGTATCGCCTCCCCGCCCTCGCCGCGTGACCGCGCCGTCTCGCCCCGGCCGCGGCATCGCACGACGCGCACGAGCGGCACGGCAGAGCCTCCGCCGCCCCGGCTCGACCGGGACATGGAAGGCTCACCGGATTCTTCGCCGAGGTACCAGTCGCATCCCGACCCGCTGGTTCGACCTCGCCGGTCGGGATTCCGCGGCGACCCCAGACCGCCACGATTCACCCCTCCGCGCGCAGCTCCTCGCGCAGCGTCCCCGCCGCCAGCCGCACCGTACGCCCGGGGCACAGCGCCACGAAGCGCGCGTCGTTGGTCGCCACCAGCGCGGCCCCGCCGCCCTCCGCGTGCTCGCGCAGCAGCGCGGCCACCAGCGCCCCGCCCTCGGGGTCGAGCCCGTTGCTCGGCTCGTCGAGCACCCACAGCGGCGGCCCCCCGATCGTCACCGCGGCCAGGTACGTGCGCTTCACCTGACCGAAAGACAAGGTGCGCATGCGCTGGTCCATCACCGGCCCGAGCCCCAGGCGCGCGCACAGCTCCGGGCTGGGCGGTGACGCCTGCTTGAGCGCCGCCACCAGCGTCAGCAGCTCCCGCACCCCCAGCTCCGGGAACGCGTCCGCCGTGTCCGGCGCGTAGCCCAGGCCCCGCCGCCCTGCAGCACTGCCCCCGTCCAGCGCCGCTCCGGCCACCCGCACCGTCCCGCGGTCCGGTTCGACCAGTCCGGCCGCGATCCGCAGCAGCGTCGACTTCCCGGCCCCGTTCTCGCCGAGCAGCAGCGTCACCTCGCCCGGCCCACAGCGCAGGTCGATCGCCTCGAGCACGATCCGCGTCCCCAGCCGCTTGCGCACCCCGATCATCTCGAGCACCGCCGCCGCACCTCCTGTCGCTCGCTTCAAGGTGATTGATCGGGCATGTCCGATGAACCATATCAGGACCACCGCGATCGCCCAGACGATCACCGCCCCCGCTTCGAACCACACCAGCCCGGCCAGCGCCAGCGCCGCGGACAGCAGCAGCGCCAGGATCAGGCGCCCCGGACCGCGCGTCCCGAAGCGCTCGGCCCAGCGCGCCGCCAGCCCCGCGCCCACCGCCAGGCTGCCGGCCGCCAGGGCCCCGGCCAGCACCAGGCGCGGCGCGGCTGCGCCGTTCTTCGTGGCCGCGAGCGCCGCTCCGCACCCGGCTCCGAAGCCGCCGCCCAGCCACGCCAGCGCCAGCGCCAGCGCCGCCAGCCGCGTCCGCGCCGACGCCCCGGCCATCGTCAGCAGCCACAGCGCCGATCGCTCGCACTGCAAGATCGGCCCGCTCGCCGCCGAGCCGGCCGCCAGCGCCGCCGGCACCATGAAGCCGCACAGGTAGATCTGCAGCCCGCGCGGGTCGCTCACCTGATTCGTGCGCGCGGCCAGCCACGCGGCCGCCGTCGCCAGCGCCAACATCAGCGCTCCGCGGGCCAGCGTCGTCGCCTGGCCTCGCGCCGCGCTGCGCACCAGCGCAGAGGCGAGCATCCACGGCCCCGGCAGCCCCCGCGCGAACCCGCGAACCCCCGCTGAGCGGGTCGGAGCGGCCAGCCAGGCCGCGCGCAGCGTCACCATCGCGACCGGCCAGGTCGCCACGGCCAGGACGATCGGTGGCGCCGACACCAGCCCTGCGACCGTCGCCGCCACCGCCAGCGCCCCCTGCCATCCGGGCGGTCGAGCCAGCATGACGCCGTGCCCCGCCAGCGCCCCGCCGAGGGCCCCCACGGCCACGAGCGGCCCGCCGCCGAGGCCCCAACCGAGCGCCCACAGCGACTCGGCCAGCGCCGAGAAGCCGAGCAGCGTCGCCAGGTGCCACGCCCGCGGCACCGGCAACGAGCGCAGCCACAGGCTCGCCTTCGTCTGCCACAGCGCCGCCAGCGTCGGCGTCAGCGCGACCAACCATGCGGTCCACAGCAGGGCCCGCGCCGGCATGGATTCGGCGGCGCCCGCCACCACCGTCTCGGTCGACAGCCCGTTGCCGCCGAACAACAGCCCGGCGACCGCCAGCAGCCCCGCGTAGACCGGCAACGCGCGGCGCATCGCGGCCGCGCCCGCGGTCGCCGTCAGCGCTCGCACCAGCGCCCAGGCGACCGGCAACTCGGCGAGGGCGCGTGCGACCGCCACGAACCCTGCCATCGCAAGCCGCCGGCCGCCTGTCAACGCCCGCCATCCGCGCGCCCCCGGGCCCGCACGTCTCCTCAATACACATACACCGCCCCGACGTTCGCGCCCGACTTGTCCCCCTGCGGCCAGCCGGCGTGCACCGGCGCCTCCGTCGACGAAGACGAAGCCTCGGCAGACGAAACCTCGCCCGCAGCCCCACCGTCCGTCTGGCCGTCGCGGCCCTCGGATTCGTCGCCGGCGTCGGCGTCCGGGGAGACGCAGCCGACGGCAAACAGCAGAGCGATACGCGGATACATGGACATGAGACCTCCGAACTGCACAGGCTCGACACCGCGACCACACCAAAATGGCGTGACTCAGCGAATCGTGTGAGTGTCTAGCACGCGCTCGGAAGCCGCGGCAACGCACCGCTCCGCGAAATTCACCCCTCATCGGTGTGAGGCGCCGACGCAATCTTGCGTGGTGTCCCTCAAGCCAGATTGCCTCACCCCGACGGCCATACGTCGGACCCAAATGCAGTTGGCGAGAAAGCACAATTCGCCGCCGTTTGGCTCGCCCACCAACCTGCGACATCCTCGACACCATGGTCCTGTCGCGCACCGCCGAATCACTCGCACACGGCTCGTCTGCCACGAGCGGGGCGTGTCCTGTTCGGCCGCGTTTCGAACCGCCCCGTCGTGGGCGGTCGCCTCGACGCGCGCCACCGACTCGCCGTTCGCCCCGCGGCGCCGTGCTCGCTGGTCCTTTTGCCGTGCTCGCCCCCGCCGGCGCCCGCCTCGCCGCTCGCACCTCCCACGAGTTTCTCGGCGCCCCCCGCCCGGTCGGCTTGCCCGGCGCATGCATCTTCCCGAGGTCCGCCGGGCGTCCTCGACGATGCGAGATCGCCACGCCCCCGGCGACTCGCCGCGTCCCCCCGCGCCCCGCTCGCAGACACGAGCCCGACCGTCGCGGTCCCACGGCGTGGCGGCCGCGTTGCGCCGGCGCGTCTTCGCCGTCACGATCGCCGCGGTTTCTCGGCGCGCGGAGGGTGGCTCGCGCGCCCGACACCCGCGTCGCTGCGGGTGACTCGCGCGCGACTGCGAGGAGGCGAAGCATGATCACGTCCCGGATCTTCGGTCCGCTCACCGGCGCCTCGGCCTTCGCCGCGGCGACCACGGCCGCCGCCGGATTCGCACCGCCGACGCTGTGGATCGACGACTACGGCTACTCCGCCGGCCACTGGCGCACCGATCGACACGTGCGGCTGATGGGCGACGTCGACGGCGACGGTCGCCAGGACGTCGTCGGCTTCGGCGACGACGGCGTGCGCGTGGCGCTCTCGACCGGCGGGCGCTTCCTCGTCCCGTCGCTGTGGGCGGCCGAGTTCGGCTACGAGGCGGGGCAGTGGCGCGTCGACCGGCACCCGCGGTTGCTCGCCGACGTCGACGGCGACGGCCTCGTCGACGTCGTCGGCTTCGGCGACGCCGGCACCTTCGTCGCGCGCTCGTACGGCGCCGGGCTCTACCCCGGCGAATTGTGGGTCGCCAACTACGGCTACGACGCCGGCGACTGGCGCGTCGCTCGCCACGTCCGCAGCCTCGCCGACGTCGACGGCGACGAGCTGCCCGACGTCGTCGGCTTCGGCGACTACGGCGTCTACGTCTCGCGCTCGACCGGCTCGAGCTTCACCCCGCCCGAGCTGTGGATCGACGCCTTCGCCGAGGAGGTCGGTTCCTGGCGCGTCGATCGCAACCCGCGCCTGCTGGCCGACGTCGACGGCGACGGGCGCAGCGACATCGTCGGCTTCGGCAACGACGGCGTCCACGTCTCGCTCTCGACCGGCACCGGCTTCACCTCCCCCGAGCTGTGGGTCGACGCCTTCGGCCACGACGCCGGCGACTGGCGGTCCTATCGCCACATCCGCACGGTCGCCGACGTCGACGCCGACGGCCGCCACGACGTCGTCGGCTTCGGCAACGCCGGCGTGTTCGTGTCCCTGTCGCAGGCCACCGGCTTCCGCTCGCCGAGCCTGTGGCTGGCCAACTTCGGCTGCGACGGCAAGTGGCGCATCGATCGCCACCCGCGCCTGCTCGCCGACGTCGACGGCGACCGGCGGCCCGACATCGTCGGCTTCGGCACCTACGGCGTCGTGGTCTCGCTGGCCACCGCGGGCAGCTACGCCTGGCCGCAGCCGGGGGTCGAGAGCTTCGGCTACCACGCCGGTGAGTGGCGCGTCGACAAGCACCCGCGCGTGATGGCCGACGTCGACGGCGACGACCTCGCCGACATCGTCGGCTTCGGCGAGGACGGCACCTACGTCTCTCTGGCCCGCCCATGACCGCGCTCTCGCCATGCTCGCGATGCGTCGGCATCGCCTCCTGCTCGCCCGATTCAGGGCGGCGTCGAGTGCGATCGCGAGGTGTGCCGAGCCCCCAGGGGACGCCGCGTCTTGCGCAGTCGATGAACGGCGCCCTTCGCGCAGCCACCGCAGCCGCCGCCAGCCTCGCCACGACGCGTCTACGAGCACCCTTGCAGAATTATGCGCGGCGCACGCAGCGCGATTGCACCTCGCCGTGAGCAGTACATGCCCCTGGTTCACGGCGCCTCACTCGTTCCCACAGAGGACCCCATGCGTGATCACAACGAGACCCACCAACCCCCCGAGCACAAGGAGCACCCGAACATTCCGCTGGCGATGAGCGCCGGGGACAGCGCCCCCTATCGGGTCGCGCCCAGCGTCTCGCCGTGGAGCGGCGACAACCTCGAGGAGTGCGAAGAACAACCGTGCGCCTTCAACTAGCTGTCCTCGCGACAAGGTCCTTCGGGACAGGCCGCCCTCGCGACCCCGGCGCGTGAATTCCAAGACCTCGTGCCCAATCGCGCGAAATTGCGCCTCAGGGTGTGGCGGTAGCGGCGGCGGGCGTTTAGGCGATTGACAAGCGGTGGTCGGTCGGACGAATTGGGGCCGTGCCGCCCGTCACGCCCCTCGCAGTGCGCATTCGCCGCGCGTTCTCTCGACTGTTCGATCCGCGCCGGATGGGCCGCAGCTTCGCTCTCGGCGCAGCTCTGTCCGTACCGCTGATCGCCTGCACCTCGCTGACGCTGACCCGCCTGAATTCGGCGCAGAAGAAGCCCAACAACGTGTGGGTGTTCTTCACCGTCGAGCAGGGCGACGAGCCGGTCGCCGGCCTGCAGGCCGAGGACTTCCAGATCTACGAGGACGGTGACCTGGTCTCGACCTACGAGAGCAAGCAGGTCATCCAGAACCCCGAGGTCGCGGCGGTCATGTACACCATGCTGCTGCTCGACGTCAGCGGTTCGGTGTCGGAGTCGGGCTCGGCGGATCAGCTGGTCGACGCCGCCCAGCTGTTCACCGACCGCGTCGGCAAGACCCAGAAGGTCGGCGTCTACGCGTTCGACGGCGAGAAGGAGCTCCACTCGGTGACGCCCTTCACCGAGTCGGAGGGCGCCGTGTCCGGCGGCCTCGACGGCCTGCGGACCTACAAGCCCAAGGACCCCTCGACCAACCTGCACGGCGCGGTCATGGAGGGCCTCAAGGAGCTCAAGAAGTCGCTCGACAAGGAGAAGAAGCCGCTCAAGTTCGGCACCCTCGTCGTGTTCACCGACGGCACCGACCGCGCCGCCCGCTTCAGCCGCGAGGACATGAAGGGCGAGCTGCTCAAGGAGCAGTACAAGGACTACGAGATCTACGCGATCGGCGTCGGCGCGGAGATCAAGAAGGCCGGCCTCGGCGACATCGGCCGCGACGGCACCGAGCTCGCCACCGAGCAGACCGGCGTCAAGGCGGCCTTCGAGAAGGTCGCCGACCGCATCGAGAGGCACACCAAGCGCTTCTACCTGCTGTCGTACTGCACCCCCGCGCGCAAGGGCACCCACACCGTGCGGATCGTCGCCAACAGCAAGAACCCCAAGGGCTCCGGCGACCTCGAGTGGGACTTCAGCGCCGACGGCTTCGGCCCCCCGCCCGACTGCGATCCCAACACCCCGCCGGTGTTCCCGCTGAAGACCGGCGAGGTCGTCGACACCGGCAAGATCCAGGGCGACAGCGGCGGCAGCGGCAAGGTCAAGGTCAAGGCCAGCGCCTCCGCCTCGGCCGGCAACTGAGCGCCGCGGCCGGCGTCGCCGCGAACCTTCCCGAACGGGCATGTCCTCATGCCCGTTCGCGCATGTCCCGATGGACCTGCCCCTCGTCACGCCGCGCTCAGCGGCCGAGGCGGCGCGCCAGCTGGTCCTCGTAGAGCGACGGCGGCTCGAGCGGCCCGACCTTGCCCGGCCCCTCGACCCAGTCCTCGGGCATCGTGCCCTCGGCGTCGGGCTCGTCGAGGCTGGTCTCGACCCGCAGCTGCGGCCCGACGCCGATCACGTAGCCGTGGCCGAACTGGCGCGAGCGCACCGCCCCGATGCCGTCGGCGTTCCACACCGCCGATTGCGTCGCGCTGTGTCCGGCGCCGCTCGACCACGCCAGGCGGTTGACCGCGCCCCAGCCGTCGTCGACCACGCTCTGGTCGAGCAGGTTGGCCGTCGCCAGCGAGTGGTGGAACTCCGACAGCCCGACCGGCCCGAGCTCGCTGCTCATCAGCGCGATCGCCCTGCCCTCCGAGCTGCGCACCCGCAGCCACACGATCCCCGTCGCGCCGAAGCCCCAGTTCTGCACGAAGTTGTGCCGCCCCGCCCGGGCCACGCAGTCGCGCACCAGCACCTCGCCGCTCTGCATCACCTCGAACAGGTAGCCGTTGCCGCCCTCGCCGCGGTGCTGCGCCAGCTCCATGGTCGAGTCCATCACCGTCACCCGCGCGCTGCGCTGGATCGTCAGCCCCCCCGACTGCAGGTGCCGTCCGGCGCCCTTGCCCTCGGTCGGCGCGCCCGGTGACACGAACGACTTCACGCCCGCGACCCACGCGTCGCGCACGCCGACCATCGCCACCGCGTACACCTGGTCCTGCGACCACGCGTCCTCCCAGCCGACGGCGTTGGCGACCCCGACGTCCGTCAGCGCGACCTCGTGCAGCAGCCCCGTCACCGCGCGCACGCTCGCCTGGTCGCGCACCAGCGCCGGGTAGCGCAGCGGCACGTCGAGCTCGATCGTCCCGCTGCCGGCGTCGATCGCCGTGATCGTGCGCCAGAAGAACACCTGCCAGGTGTCGTTGAACGCCATCCACGTCCCGGTCATGCCGTGCTCTGCGACGAACGCCGGGGAGATCTGCCAGCCGATCGCGACCTCGTCGCCGACCTTCAGCGTCCCCACGTCGGCCACCGTCACGGTGCGCGCGCGCGGCTGGCCGTCGGCCACCAGCGGCACGTCGGCCCCCAGCTGCGGCGCGCCGGCGAACGTCAGGTGTGCCTCGAAGGACATGTCCGAAAAGGCAGTGAACCACAGCCGGCTGTGCTCGGCCCCCGCGCCGGCGATCACCGTGTTCGAGCTCGTGACCGTCAGCCGGCCGTCGACCCGGTAGAGCCCCTCCGGCAGCCGCACCACCGCGCCCCCGGCCTGCGCCGCCGCGTCGATCGCCGCCTGCAGCGCCGCGGTCGCGTCGCTCGTGCCCGTCGGGTCGGCCCCGTGGTCGCGCACCGCGTCGATCGTGATCGCCGGCACCACGCTGCCGGGCTCCTCGCCCGCGAGGTGGTAGCCCGCGTACGAGAAGTCGTGGAGGAAGCGCCCCTCCGGCCCCGTGAACCCGGGCGTCCAGTCCTCCGGGTACAGCTCGCTGCGCCAGCCCGCCTCCTCGCCGGTGGTGCCCGTCGTCGTCGTCGTCGAGGTCGGCGTCGCCGTCGTCGTGCTCGTCGGCGCCTCGGTCGTCGCGGCGGAGCCGCTCGTCGTCCCGTCCGCGCCCGTGCTCGTGCTCGTCGCCTCCCCGGTCGCCGTCGACGCGCTCGTGCCCCCACCGCCGCCACCACACGCCACGATCCACAACAAGGACGCACCCACACGAACGCGCATGACGCCAGCTTGCCCGAGCCGGACGCGCGCCAGGGATGGCCACCGATCGCCGCTGCCTCACGACCTCCGCTTCCGCCGATGCTCGATCGGACATGCTCTTACGGACATCTCCGGAAGCGCTCGCGCGCCGACCCGGCCGAACACCGCTTGGTTTCACACGCCCGGGCTCGTCGTGAATCTCACTTGGTCGGGAACTTTCGGGTCCCCCGGACGTGACACTCCCTCTGCGTGACCGCCCCCAGCGTGACCCCTATCGTCCCGCCCGTCGCCGAGGTCGTCGCCCGTTATCGCGGCCGCGTCGTCGACATCCAGCACGTCCGCTGGTCCGAGGCGCCGGCCGTCGCCCCGGCGGCCTATTTCGGGGCCGGCGCGGTCCTCCTGCTGCTCGGCTTCGCCCTGGCCCTGCGCGCCGTCGCCCAGGCCGCGGCCACGGGGCAGTGCGAGCTCCCGCCCTGCCCCACCGCGGGCCTCGGCGCCGGCCTCGGCGCCTGTCTCGTCGCTCTCGGCCTGGTCCCGCTGGTCCTCGGCCTGGTCCGCTGGCGCGACCGTCCGCGCGCCCGCTACACCATCGGCGAGGCCCCCGGGGTCGATCTCACCGTCGCCGTCGCCGGCGCGCCCGAAGCCGGCGTCCCGCTGATCATCGCCCTCGAGCAGGGCTTCGTCCTCGGCCTCCCGCCCGGCGTGCGCGGCACCGTCGACGGCCCCGGCCCGCTCGACCTCGCCGAGGCGGTCGCCCAGGGCCGCCGCTCGATCGCCCTGCCCGCGGGCGCCCGCGCCGTCCTCGAGCTCGGCGACCTGACCTTCGAGATCTCCCAGGTCCCGCCCGCCGACGCGCCGCACAACCCGCTCGCGTTCGACCGCCTCGCGTGGCTCAGCCACATCGGCGCCGCGCTCTTGCTCGGCGGCTGGATGTTCTGGCTCGAGCGCGCCCCGGCGGCGCCGCTCGAGCTCGACCGCGAGGCGCAGATCGAGCTCGTCACCCGCTACATCAGCCCCACGCCGCCGCCCTCGGAGTCGACCCCGCCGCCTCCGCCTCCGCCGCCGGTCGCAGCGCCGCGCGTCGCTGTCCCGCGCAGCCAGCCCGCGCCCGCGCGAGCGCCCGAGCCCGAGCCCGAGCCCGCGCCCGCCTTCGTCGCCGACGAGACCACCGGCCTCGTCGCCCCGAGCTCGGCGGCCGCGTTCGCCCGCCGGCCCTCCAAGGTCGGCTCGCGCTTCGATCGCAGCTTCGACTACGACCGCGTCGCCGGCCACCTCGGTGACCCCGGCTTCGTCAACGCCGTCGAGGACTTCACCGTCAACATGAAGAACGGCCAGCGCGCCTACAAGGGCGGCCCCCAGGACGACGCGTGGTGGGCCCAGGCCACCGGCGGGCCGCCGCGCACGAGCAAGCACTTCGGCGGCCTCGAGCTCGCCGAGACCGAGCGCGGCGGCGGCGTGCACCCCGAGAAGCCCGAGCCCAAGAAGGGACCTGTCTCTCAGGTCACCCTCACCGCCACCCAGGGCCTGCCGCCGCCGACCGCCGAGGAGCAGGCGAGGAGCCGGATCATCGCCCAGCTCCACATCGACGCGCCGGCGATGACCGGCGAGGGCGGCATCGAATCGCAGCAGCTGCGGGAGTACGCGCGCAAGCGGTCCGGCCCCTGGCGCGCCTGCTACGAGGATGCGCTGGTCAAGGACCCCGAGCTCGCCGGCGTCATGCAGTTCCAGGTCCACTTCGACGAGACCGGCAAGGCCGTGCTCGCCCGCGTCAACTGGTCGACCCTCTCGATCGGCAAGATCGAGAAGTGCCTCGCCAAGGCGTCCGTCGGGTGGAGGGTCCACCCGACCATGCCGAAGCCGACCAAGGCGGTGTTCAGCCTGCAGTTCGAAGCGCACACCCGCTGAGCTTCAGCGCGCGATCATCCCCTCGGCGACGAAGAACTCGTACCACGCGCGCACCGCCGCCGGCAGGTCGCCGGGCACGAAGCCCAGCTCTCGCTGCGCGCGCGTGGTGTCGGCGCGGCGCTGCATCGTCAGCACGAACACCGCGCCCGGCGTGAGGTGCTGCGGCACGTTGGGGAACAGCCGCGCCATCGGCCTGGAGATCGCCCGCGCCACCGTCGACATCAGCCGCGGCGATAGTGCCACCGGCCGGCGGCTCGTCCCGACCTGCTCGGCGAACAGCGCCAGCATCTCGTCCATCGTCACGTAGCGCGTGCTGAAGATGTAGCGCTGCCCCGTGCGCCCGCGCTCCATCGCCAGCACGTGCCCGCGCGCCAGGTCGTCGGTGGTCACCGCCTCGTAGCCGCCGGGGATGATCGCCCGCAGCTTGCCCCTGGCGAAGTCGATCATCGCCTTGCCCGTGCGCGACGGCAGGTAGTCGTGCGGCCCGACCACCCCGGTCGACACCGCGATCACCACGTCGAGCCCGTCGGCGCAGGCCTGCAGCGCCTCCTGTTCGGCGAGCACCTTCGTGCGCGAGTAGGGCATCCACTCGACGAAGGGATAAAAGGGCATGTCCTCATGGCAAGGTTTGCTCGGGTCGTCGGGGTCGAAGCCGATCGTCGAGAACGAGCTGGTGTGGACCACGCGGGCCACGCCGGCGCGCTGGGCCGCGCGCAGCACGTGGCGCGTGCCGAGCACGTTGATCCGCCACAGCTCGCGCATCTGCGGCTCGGTCGGGCTCAGCACCGAGACCTTGGCCGCCGTGTGGTACACGCGCGTGCAACCTTGCACCGCCCGCGCCACCGCCGCCTCGTCGAGCAGGTCGCCCTCGACGCGCTCGACCGGGAGGTTCTCCACACCGCGGTTGTTGTGCCGAGGATGCACCAGCACACGCACATCCTCGCCGGCCGCGAGCAGATGTCGCACAAGGCTCGCGCCGACGTGACCGGCTGCGCCTGTCACCAGAGTCTTGCCGCGAGGAGGCGCCGTAACGCCGCTTGGAGGGGTACTCATGGCGCGCACGAGACCACGCCGGCAGCCCTGTGTAAAGCGCAGCGCCGGCGCGACGTGGCCCACGTCGCACGACCATCATCGGCTGCGTTATGCTGTTTCCCCCGCATGGCACAGGGTCTGCCAACATGGTCGAGCCGGCTCATCGCCCTGCTCGAGCGCGGACTTCCGTCCGCCCTGCTGGAAGATCATGAGCGCCGGCGCAGGGCCCTGCTGATCGAGGGCACCGCCTGGCTCGTCGTCCTCGCCTGCGCCTTCACCGTCCCGGTCATCGCCACCACCACCGAGGGCCTCGGCCGCGTCACCTCGCTGGCCGCCGACCTCGGCACGCTCGCGCTCACCCTCGTGGGCCCGTGGCTGCTGCGGCGCACCGGCACGCCGACGGCGGCCGGCCACTGGATCACCGGCTGCGTGTTCGCCGGCACCGTCTACGCCGTCTCCACCACCGGCGTGTTCGCCTCGCCCTACTGGATCTTGCTGGCGCTCGTGCCCTTCCTCGCCACGCAGATGGCCGGGCGCGCCGCCGGCCACCTGTGGGGCGCGATCTGCCTCGTCGGCGTCGGCCTCCTGTTCGCCGCCGACCACTTCACCGACGTCCTGCCGCAGTTCCACGACCCGAGGAGCTACGCCTCGACCACCGCGATCTACGGCGCGATGACGATCCTCGCCGTCCAGGGGCTCGGCTACCTGGCCGACCTCGCCAAGGACGAGGCGATCGCCCGCGCCGAGGCCGCGGCGGTCCAGCTCGAGCACGCCGACCTCGAGATCGAGCGCGCGCGGATCCTCGCCCAGCAGGCGGTCGCGGCCAGCAGCGCCAAGTCGGCCTTCATGGCCACCATGAGCCACGAGCTGCGCACCCCGCTCAACGCCGTCATCGGCTACGCCGAGATGCTGGTCGAGGACGCCGACGCCCGCGACCTGCCCGACATGCGCGACGACCTCGTCAAGATCGTCGGCGCCAGCCAGCACCTGCTCGGCCTCATCGACGACGTCCTCGACCTCTCGCGCGTCGAGGCGGCCAAGCTCGACCTCCGGCGCGAGCGCTTCGTCGCCGAGGACGTCGCGCGCGAGGTCGTCGAGGCCCTGCAGCCGCTCGCGCGCACCCGCGGCAACGTGCTCGAGCTGCGGCCGCCGCCCGCCGCGCTCGTCGCCGACCTCGACCGCGGCCGCCTGCGCCAGGTCCTCATCAACCTGGTCGGCAACGCCCTCAAGTTCACCGCCCGCGGGCGCGTCACCGTCCACGTGCACGGCGAGACCGCGGGCCTCGCCGAGTTCGTCGTGTTCGCGGTGGAGGACACCGGCATCGGCATCCGCGACGGCGACCACCGCCGGATCTTCGAGCCCTTCACGCAGGTCGACTCGTCGCCGCGCCGCCGCTACGAGGGCACCGGCCTCGGCCTCGCCCTGTGCAAGAACCTCGTCGAGATGATGGGCGGCACCATCGGCGTCCGCTCCGAGTTCGGCCGCGGCAGCGTCTTCACCGTGCGTCTGCCCGCCGCGGCGCCAGCGCGATCCGCACCGGCCGCGCCGGCCGCAGCGTGCTGACCCCCACCGCCGGCACCTCCGGCGCCACCAGCCGCCAGCTGTAGCGGCGGGCCACCGCCGCGAGCGCCACCACCAGCTCGAGCAGCGCGAAGTGGATGCCGATGCAAATGCGATGACCTGCTCCAAAGGGCATGTACGCCGATTTTTGGCGGCCCTGCGCCGCGCCGGCGGCGAACCGGCCCGGGTCGAAGCGGTTGGGGTCGGGCCACACGTCGGGCTGGCGGTGCAGCTCGTGGACCATCACCGTGACGATCGAGCCCTTCGCGATCGGGTAGCCGCACAGCACGTCGTCGCGCGCGGCCGTGCGGGGGATCGCCCACACCGCCGGGTACAGCCGCAGCGTCTCGTCGATCACCTGCCGCGTGTAGGGCAGCTTCGGGATGTCCTCGAGACCCGGGATGTCGTGGCCCAGCGCGTCGACCTCCGCCTGCACGCGGGCCATCACCTCGGGGTGGCGGGCCAGCAGCGCCAGCGCCCACGTCAGCGTCACCGCCGTCGTCTCGTGGCCGGCGATGAACACCGTCATCACCTCGTCGCGCAGCTGCTCGTCGCTCATGCGCCGGCCCGACTCGTCGTCGGTGGCCGCGATCAGCACGTCGAGCAGGTCGCGCTGCTCCGAGCCCGACGTCCCGGCGCGGCGCTTGCCGATGAGGTCGTAGATGAACGCGTCGACCTCGCGCTTGGCCGCGACGAAGCGGCGGTTCTGCGGCGTCGGGATCCACAGCGGCGGCGTGAACAGCTCGAACAGGCGCCGGCTGGCCAGCTCGAGCGCCGTCCCGATCGCGCGCCCGATCGGCCCCGCTTCGCCGATCTCCGGCACCCCGAACATGGTCCGGCCGATCACGTCCATCGCCATCCGCATCGACTCGAACAGCGCCTCGACCTCCGCCTGCCCCGACCAGCGCTGCAGCATCTGCTCGACCGCCCCGCGCATGTCGGCGACGTAGCGCTGCACCGCCTTCGGCGTGAAGTGCGGCTGCATCAGGCGCCGCTGGCTCGTCCACGTCTCGCCCTCGCTCGAGAACAGCCCCTGGCCGACGAGCAGCCGCAGCCCGTCGATCTCGTTCAGCTTTTGATACACCCCGCGGCTCTCGACCAGGATGTGCTGCGCGTGCTCCGGCCGGACCGTCGGCACCACCACGATGTTGCCGAAGTGCACCCCGAGCGGCGCCCCGTAGCGGCGCACCAGCTCGGTCATGCCGACGTAATTGGTCTTCCTCGCGATGTCGACCATGCTGCCCAGCCAGGGCAGTCCGGGCGCCCGGGGAAGGGTCCTGAACGGCGTTTCAGTCGCTTCGGCCGGCGCTTCCATCGCCGCCCACGTTCGCACAATCGCCGCCCGCGTGGTAGTGTCGCCGCGTGCGAGCGCTCGGCGTCGGCATCCTCGGCCTCGGCAACGTCGGCGCGGGCACCGTGCGATTGCTCGGTGAACACCGCGCCCGGATCGAGGCCCGTCTGGGGGCATCCCTTCACATCCGGCGCGTCCTCGTGCGCGATCCCGCCCGCGAGCGAGCCGTGGCCACCGCGCCGGGCCTGCTCACCACCGACATCGAGGCTGTCCTCGGCGATCCCGAGATCGCCGTCGTCGTCGAGCTCATGGGGGGCATCGAGCCGGCGCGCAGCTACATCCTGGCGGCGCTGCGGGCCGGCAAGCACGTCGTCACCGCCAACAAGGCCGTCCTGGCCGAGCGCGGCGCCGAGATCTTCGCCGAGGCCGCGCGGGTCGGGCGGGCGGTCGTCTTCGAGGGTTCCGTGGCCGGCGGGATCCCCCTGCTTCGCAGTCTGCGAGAGGGCCTCGCCAGCGACCGGATCACCGGCCTGTGCGGGATCGTCAACGGCACCTCGAATTACATCCTCGACGCCATGACCCGCACCGGCGCGGGCTTCGCCGAGGCGCTGGCGGGCGCCCAGGCCGCCGGCTACGCCGAGGCCGACCCCACGCTCGACGTCGGTGGTGGCGACGCCGCCCACAAGCTGGCGCTCTTGGCCCTCGTCGCCTTCGGCGTCCAGGTCGACCCGAGCACGATGCCCACCGAGGGGATCTCCGGCATCACCGCCTTCGACATCCGCGCCGCCGCCGAGCTCGGGTTCGTCATCAAGAGCCTCGCCATCGGTCAGCGCGACGACCATGGCGTCAGCCTCCGCGTCCACCCCACGCTGGTCCCGCGCGGCCACGTCCTCGCCGGCGTCCAGGGCGCCTTCAACGCCGTGCTCGTCCAGTCCGACGCCCTCGGCCCCAGCCTCTACTACGGCCGCGGCGCCGGCATGATGCCCACCGCCGTCGCCGTCGTGTCCGACATCCTCGAGGTCGCCCGCGACATCCTCGCGGGCCTGTACTCCGGGACAGGTCCCTCGGGCCAGCCTGCGATCCCCCCCGCCACGCCCGCGACCCTGCGCCCGCTCGCCGAGGTCGTCTGCGCCCACTACCTGTGCTTCCGCGCCCCGCACGTCCCCGGCGTGCTCGGCCGCGTCGCCGCCTGCCTCGGCCGCCACGGCGTCAGCATCCGCCGCATGTCGCAGGAGACCCCCTCCGACGACGGTTCGGCCGCCATGGTCATGCTCACCGAGCCCGTCGCCGACGGCCAGCTCGCCGCCGCCCTCGACGAGGCCGCCCTCCCCGTCACCCGCCTGCGCCTGCTGCCGCCCGAGTGATGTTCTTGGGGCATGTCCCTCGCGACATGCCCTCGAGGACAGTATTGTGTATGGGTGGTTCACGGCCCGTTGAACGTCGCCAGCCACGCCCAGCGGAAGTCCTGGCCGGTGCCGCACACGCCGGGCTCGATGCGGGAGCGGACGTCGGTGAAGGTCCCCGTGACCTCGACCTCGTCCTGATTGTCGGTGGCGACGGCGAACACCTCCTCGAAGGTCTCGCCCTCGAGCACGACGTGCTCGGTGCCCTTGTCCTCCCTGGTCACGACGTAGCTGTACGAGCCGGTGGACGGGAAGCACGCCGGCATGTCGGTCTGGCACACCGTGTCGACGCTCGCCACCACCGTGAACCCGAACAGCGCGCTCCAGTCGATCGGCATGGGCAGGCCGTCGCTGCCCGGCGTGTCGATCGCGCCGACGTATTGCGTCAGCTCCGGCGTGAAGCCGGTGTGAGCGACCCGCAGCGCCCGCAATTTGCAGGTGAAAGGATCGTCCGGCAGAGCGGCGCGGGCGAGGAAGTCGAGGTGATGACACTCGCCGGCCTGGAACTCCGGCACCAGCGACGGCTCGCCCTCGAAGACGAAGGTGAGGTGCTCCGAATCGGGGCACTCGGCCTGCGGGTCCTTGCACGCGTCCTTGTCCCCGCACACGTTGAACTTCCACCGGCCCGGCCCCGCCTGGCCCAGCACCTCGGCGTAGATCTGGCGCGGATTGATGGCATCACACAATTGCGGCTCGGTGCTGTTCACGACGAGCTCGAGCTCGAGCCCGTTCGGAAAAAAGCAGCCCTCGCCGCCGGTCGTGGTGCCCGGCTCGATGTCGGTGGTCGTGTCCGGGCCGCCGGTCACGGGATCGGTGGTCACGGGATCGGTCTCACCGACCGTCACCGGCCCACCGGTAATCGTGGGGTCGGTCCCGCTGGTCGTCAGGGCGTCGGTGGTCCCGGGCCCCGCGGTGCTCGTCGTCGCCGGCGCGCCCGTCGAGTCCGAACCGGGCTCGGTCCCGGCAGACGCGGTCGAGTCGTCGGTCGTCCCGCTCAGCCACGCCGGGTTGAGGCTGGTACAGCCGGCGAGGAGCCAGCAACAGGTCGTGATCGTCAAGCCAAGGTCGCGCATGTCTCAGGCTAGGTCGGCCGCGCCGCCCCCCGCAAGCCTGCAGGCGTCGGAGGACCACCGCCGGTCGCGCAAAAGCCCCTTCATCACTGCTGGCATCGTCAGGACCGAGCGTCGAGGACGCCCGGCCATGGCGGACAGGACATTCGTCGCGGAGCCAAGCGCGGCAATGGCCATGGCCCGCCGGTGAGATCGAGCCTGATACCCCCCGCCTCGCTGCCCCTCGACGCCGACGGAAGTCATCGCCAGCTCCCAGCGCCACAGCCAATCACCGCCGCGGCATCTCCTCATCGATCCTGTCGACCAGCCGCTCGCACACGCCCTCGACGTATTCACGGCTCGCCAGCGCCCGCAGCCACGCCTCCGGGATCGCCCTCTGCCCGTACATCGCCCCCGTCAGCGCTCCCGTCACCGCGGCGGTCGTGTCGGTGTCCTCGCCGAGGTTGATCGCCGCCAGCACCGCCCGCTCGTAGCTCGGCTGATTCGCCGCGCACCACAAGCTGGCCTCGAGGCAATGCACCACGTACCCGCTGCCGCGGATCTCGCGGACCGGCGCCGCGACCACCGAGCCGTCGAGGATCCGCGCCAGCGGCCCGCGCTCCGCCTCGGGCACGAACGGCGCCAGGTGCCGCGAAGCCTGCGACATCGCCCGCTCCAGCGGCCAGCCCAGCAGCGCCAGCGGCAGCAGCAGCGAGAAGTACGCGCAACACAGCTGCGAGCGCGGGTGGGCGTGCGTCAGTCCGCTGACCTCCATGCTGCAGCGGACGATCTCCGCCGGCGACAGCGCGCGGGTGAACAGCGACAGCGGCGCGATCCGCATCAGCGACCCGTTGCCGTTGTCGCGCTCGTCGCGGCCGCCCCACGCGTCGGCCGGCGCGCCCTGGGCGTGGCGGAGGATCGCGCTGCGCGTGGCGATGCCGACGTCGAACACCTTGCCGTGCGGCGTGTATGCCTGTCCTTGAAGCCAGGTCAGAAATCGCGCCATCATGTCCGGCGGGTCGTAGCCGTTGTGGCTCAGGCTGTCGGCGGTGGCCAGCAGCAGCGAGCTGTCGTCCGACCAGGTCCCGGGCGGCTGGTCGTAGGTCCCGTGGCCGCGCACCCCCGTCACCGGATCGGCCGACAATTGCTCGCGGCTGCGAAATTCCACGGGGACGCCGAGCGCGTCGCCGACCACCGACCCGAGCAGGCACCCCAGCATGCGCTCGCGCGCCGTCACGCTTGCCGCCGGCGCCGGTTCGGCCAGACTCGCCGCATACGCGTCATGCACCGCCGCGTCGAAGCACACCAGCACGACCCGCTCGATCGCCGGGTCCTCGGCCAAGAACGCCGAGATCGTGCGCAGCGCGACGGCGCAGGCCTCGGCGATCGGGTAGCCGTAGATGCCGCACGAGATCGCCGGGAAGGCGATCGTGCGCAGCCCGTGGGCCCGCGCCAGCTCGAGGCTGCTGCGATAGCAGCTCGCCAGCAGCCCCTCCTCGCCGTGGCGCCCGCCGTTCCACACCGGGCCCACCGTGTGGATCACGTGCCGGGCCGGCAGGCGGTAGCCGCGGGTGATCTTCGCCTGTCCCGTGCGACAGCCGCCGAGCGTGCGGCACTCCGCCACCAGCTCCGGCCCGGCCGCGCGGTGAATCGCCCCGTCGACCCCGCCGCCGCCCAGCAGCGACGTGTTCGCCGCGTTGACGATCGCATCCACCGCGAGGCGCGTGATGTCCCCGCGAACCAGCTCGATCCGTCGCTCCGACATGCCCGCATTGTAGGCCCCGATCGCAACGAGAGCCACCCACAACCCCGGGCTTGCACATTTTTCAACCCTCGGTCAGATTCTCGACACCCTTGAAGGAGGCCGCCGCGTGCTGCAGTCGATCGACACCAACCTGTGGACCGCCACCCAGCCGCTGAGCATCTTCGGCGTGCAGATCGGCGCGCGCATGACGGTCGTCAAGCTCGGCTCGGGCGGCCTCCTGGTCCATGCGCCGATCTCCCTGACGCCCGAGTTGCGGGCGGCGATCGACGCGCTCGGCCCGGTGCAGGCCGCCGTCGCTCCCAATTCGATGCACCACATGTTCCTCGGGCCTTTCCTCGCCGCCTACCCGCAGGCGCGCGGTTACGCGGCTCCGGGCGCGATCGCCAAGCACCCCGAGCTGCAGCTCGCGCCCATCCCCACCAACCCCGACCTGCTCTGGGCCGGCGACCTCGACCACTTCGAGCTCGACGGCGCCCCCGGCCTCGGCGAGGTCGCCTTCTTCCACCGCGCCTCTCGCACCCTGATCCTCACCGACTGGGTGTTCTACTTCAAGGAGGCGCCCAACTGGCTCACCGGGCTCTACCTCCGCCTCTCGCGGGCCCTCGGCAAGCCGGCCCAGACCGCGTTCCTGCGCGGCATGATCAAGGACCGCGCCGCCGCCAGGGCCGCGATCGAGCGCCTCCTCCAGTGGGACTTCGACCGCGTCGTCATGAGCCACCGCGACATCCTCCCCACCGGCGGCAAGGATGCCGTGCGCGCTGCCGCTGCCTGGCTTTAGGCACATGTCCATTTCACCAGGCCCCATGGGACAGCCTCGACCCGACAGCGAGCCGAGCCCCGAGGCGCGGCGACTGGCCCGCAAGTCGCGGCGGCAGGACAACCGCCGCCAGCAGATCCTCCGCGCCGCCCGCGAGGTGCTGCTGGCCAGCGGCCCCGAGTCCTTCACCATGGAGCAGGTGGCGCGAGCGGCCGACGCCAGCAAGGCCGCGCTCTATTATTATTTCCAGGCCAAGGAGGAGGTCGTCGCCGCGCTGGCGATCGAGGCCCTGCGGCGCGAGGTCGAGGCGGTCAGTGGCGCCGTGATCGCCGCCGAGCGCGGCATCGACGGCCTCGCCGCGTTGATCCGCGCCCGCGTCGAGCACTACCTCGCCGACCCCGACGCGTTCCGGATCCTCTACACCTGGGCGCCCACGCTCGGCGCGGCCCAGCGGCTGGTGCTGGCGGAGATCTTGCCCCTGACCGCGGTCGTCAGCCAGACCCTCGAGGCCAAGCTCCAGCGCGACCGCAAGGCCGGCCTGCTGCACCCCGACGCCAACCCGGCCCGCCTGTCGCAGGTCGCCTGGCTCACCAGCCACGGCCTCCTGAGCTACGCGATGAACCAGCCCGACCCCGAGCGCGGGGCCTGGCGCCCGCTGTGCGACGAGGCCTGCGCCGCCCTGGTCCGCGGCGCCCGCCCGTGACCGCCGCTGCACCCGGTCCCGCCGGCGGTTCGCGGTTGACGGACGATCCTCCGCCGCGACACGCTAGAAGCATCCTATGTTGCGACCGCTTACCCTGACAATCTGCAGCGCACTCGGCCTCACCGCCTGCGGCGGCCTCGAACCATGCGAGGAGAGCGTGCTGCCCACCTGCGACCCGCGCGACGCCGACTGCCAGCGCGACCTCCACGCCCACGTCGCCTGCGTCCGCGGCGGCGATCTGGCCAGCGAGCCGCCCGCCTTCGAGTTCGTCAGCAAGGACGAATACATGGCGCGCTACAACAGCCTCCCGAGCCCAGCCGAGGACACGATGGAGTGCCTCGGCCTCACCTCGCTGTGGCCGCACGAGTACGTCCAGACCTTCGAGAACATCGACGCCACCGCGCGCTTCGACGTCGAGCGGCGGCAGGTCGTCGTCGTCGACAGCGCCGACCCCGAGGACGTCCAGATCCCGATCCTCCGCGCGATCGCCCAGGCCCAACGCGACGTCGAGCTCGGCGGGTTCGTCGAGTGGCGCGCCGAGCACGGCCTCACCTCCGACCAGGCCGACGTCCTCGACGCGCTGTTCTTCGGCGAGGGCTGGTTCTTCGGCGACGCCGCCGCGCTCAAGACGCAAGCGGAGCCCGCCGAAGACTTCCACAAGCGCGTCGCCAGGGAGCTCAAGGACTACGAGCCGGCCGAGCGCGAGCTGTTCCAGTACGCCCGCTCGTGGCGCTTCGACTACCGCTACGTCGACCTGCGCCTCCCCGTCGCCGGGGCCCGCTTCGCGCTCAAGAACTTCCTCGCCGACAACCCCGGCGCCACCGACGAGGCGTTCACGCGCCCGGTCGCCAGCACGGCCGAGCTGATCCGTCGCCGCCTCACCGACACCCCGCCGGCCGCGCCGAACACCCCCTACGAGCTCCCGCCCGGCTACGGCCTGCGCGCCCCCGACCGCCTCGGCGCCGCCATGTACTTCAACTTCCTCATGCACGTCGACCCGGTCGACGGCGACAACCTCGACTTCGCGGAGCGCGAGCGCTACTTCGACGTCGCCGGCCGCTGGATGGGCGACCGCTTCGACTGCGCCCGCGACGGCGCCGGCACCCCGCTGATCGTGTGGGAGTTCGCCTTCGACCCCGGCGTCGAGCTCGAGCTGTTCGAGATGACCCGCAACGCCCCCGGCGAGTGGCAGGTGCTCGAGAACGAGGTGTCGCTGATCCTCGTCGGCGGCTACAGCGACGAGGTCGTCGCCCAGGTGATCGCCTCGCTCGAGGCGTCCTTCATGATGTGAGCGTCACGCTTGAGGAATCACGCCCGCGCCAGGAGGTCGAGCGCCGCCGACAGATCGGCCTCGAATTCGCGGAACGCGGGCAGCCTCCGCAAGGCTGCGAGGCTGACGTTCTCACCACCGGACGCGAACAGATTCTTGGGGCGCCTGCGCTGGAGCTCGCTGAATACTGCCTGAAGCCGATGCTTGGGATCGGTGACTCTCTCGGGATCCTGTGGGAGCGAGGGTGACGCGGCCGTAGGGAAGAGTCTTTGAAACACCCCAGCGTCAGCCAGGAGCCAGGCCTCAATCTCGCGAACGGGCACACAGGCCGCGGCCGGCAAATCTCGACGCCGAGACGCTCCTTTGCCGCCCTCAAGCCCGGCAGAATGTTTCTCTCGCGGGCTCCCTTCGAATCGCCATCGGAGTCGGCGTGAATCACGAACAAGGTGCAGCGCTCCCAATTTCGCTCGATCGCGGCGGCGATCCGCTCTTTCCTTCGCCGTCCGTCCCCAGGCTCGTCAGCCAACGCGATGGGAGCCGGAAGATCGGCGAAGGCCGCCGGATGACGGGCCACGAGTTCTGCGAGAAGGCGATCGACGAGCGGGAGTAAGAGGTCATAATCTGTCCGCCCCTCGGCATAAAGCCCAGCCTGAACATAGATCATCGATCGACCTCTGAGAGAGACGCGTCCTCCAAGATCGCGCTGATCTCCGCCAATGAAGCGATAGTTTGCCCCTCTTGCGCAGATGCGCGCTCTCCCACGGGTCTCGCCCGAGTCACGCGAATCCCTCCTCGCTGCACCGTGTCGATGTACCGCAGGTGTTGCGGATGTTCGCGCAGTGCCGCGAGGAAGACCGGCGAGTGAGTTGTGACGATCACTTGAGGCGGCAGCCGATCCGACCGTTCTTCCCGCCAGGCGTCCAAATCCGTGACCTCCCGCAGAAGGTCGATAAGCCGGCGTAACCGCCCGGGATAGATTCCATTCTCGGGTTCCTCGATGCAGAGGATCGACGACCACGCGCGCTGTGAATAGACGGCCGTCAGAAGGGCTAGAACACGCAAGGTGCCGTTCGAGATCAGACGCGCCGGGACCACGTCACCGTCGCGCATGTGGAACTCGATGCGATAAGCGTCGTCACTCTCGACGACAGCGAAGTTTGCGACCCCGGGGACGAGCGCCGCCAACTCGGCCCGGATCTCTCCGAGCGAGTCATCTGCGAGCGACGCGAGTACGGTGGGGAGATTGCTGCCATCGGGCAGCAACTCGCCCGAATCGATGCGGTCGCTCGACTCGCGGAGATTCGCCGCGTGAAACTCGACGAAGCCGAAACTCGGCATGTATCCCAGCTCTCGCTCATCGCTGGAAGCGATCACTCGCTCCGACCACTCCGGGTGAGCCGCGAGCCAGGCATCTGTAGTTGAAGCCAGGTGATGCGCGCGGTGCGTCAGCTTCACGTGCTCGACCCCCCCCGTCGCCGCAGTCTTCGCCAGCGAGACCTCGTAGCGTGACCGCACCGCCCAGTTCGTGAACCCGTCCTCTCCCTGATCATCAGTATCGGGCTCGAGGGTCTCGACGCCGAACCGAATGTCACGCACCGACTCCGAGCGGTAGCGGGAGAACTGATCGCTCGCCCGCCCGCGCCCCGCTTTCAGCGCGTCCGCGGCGCCTTCCCACAGCCGCGACAGCAGCCCGATCGCCTCGAGCACGTTGGACTTCCCCGCTCCGTTGGGGCCGATGAGCACGGTAAACGGCTCGAGGTCGATCGCGAAGCCTCGCAGGGACTTGAAGCCGTCGACTTCGAGGCGAGTGATCATCGGAACCTCTTTATACCCCGGGTCGGGCTCAGCCGGCACGCCAACGCGCACTCCGCGCGCAGCTCACGGCGCCAGCCACACGTCGCCCGACTCGACCCGTCGCGGCGGACCGCCGCCCGGCGGCTCGACCAGCAGCGCCCCGTCGTCGGCCAGCCCGAGCGCGCGCGCCTGCTCCTTTGGACCTGCCCCGTTCGACATGTCCACAAAAACAGCCTGTCCTCGCAGCGCGCAGTGCGGCTCGTAGCGGGCGCGGATCGCCGCGAAGCCGCCGGCGAAGAACGCCGCCAGCGCCGCCTCGAGCGCCGGCAGGACGCGCGCCAGCACCTCGCCGCGGTCCGGCGGCGCGGCGAGCTCGCGGCGCAGGCTCGTGGCCGTGTCGGCCAGCGGCCCGGGGAACAGCGCCCGGCCGACGTTGACGCCGAAGCCGACCACGACCTCGGGCGACGAGCCGACCCACCGCGCCTCGCAGAGGATCCCCGCCAGCTTGCGGCCGCCGGCCAGCAGGTCGTTGGGCCACTTGAGCTGGGTCGCCGGCAGCCACGCGGCCAGCCCCTCGCGCAGGCCGACGCCGACCGCCAGGCCGAGCGCGCCGATCGGCTTGCCGGCGTCGGGGCGGACGATCGCGCTGACGTACAGGTCCTCTCCCGACTCCGAGGCCCACGCCCGGCCGAGGCGCCCGCGGCCGGCCGTCTGCGCGTCGGCGGTGACGATCGCCCCGTGCGGCGCGCCGGCGCGGGCCCACGCCATCGCGCGGTCATTGGTCGAGCCGAGCTCGGCCCAGTGCTCGCGCGGGCGCCCGAGCCAACGTGTCTCGAAGGACAGGTCCTCGAAGCGGCTCACGCCCACGTCCCGTCGGCCCGCTCGAACAGCAGCGAGATGTCGGCCGCCGGCACGCTGTGGGTCAGGCGGCCGACGCTGATCACGTCGATGCCGAGGCGCGCGACCGCGGCGACGCGCTCGAGCGCGACCCCGCCGCTGACCTCGAGGACAGCCTGGCCCTTGTTGATGGCGACCGCCTGGCGGACCGCCTCGTCGTCCATGTTGTCGAGCATGACGATGTCGGCCCCGGCGGCCAGCGCCTCGCGCAGCTCGTCGTGGCTGGTGACCTCGCACTCGACCCGCATCGTGTGCGGCGCGCAGTTGCGGGCGCGCTGGATGGCCGCCGTGATCCCGCCGGCCGCGCGCACGTGGTTCTCCTTGATCAGCACCGCCGCGCCGAGGTCGTTGCGGTGGTTGTGGCCGCCGCCGCAGCGGACCGCGTAGCGGTCGAGCGCGCGCAGGCCGGGCATGGTCTTGCGGGTGTCGGTGATCCGGCAGCGCTCGCCGGCCGCGTCGACGTAGGCGCGGGTCAGCGTGGCCACGCCGGACATCCGCTGGAGGAAGTTGAGCGCCGTGCGTTCGGCCGCCAGCAGCGCCTGGGCCGGCCCGACGATCCGCGCGATCTCGATTCCCGGGGTCACGCGCGCGCCGTCGCGCACGTAGGCCGAGAACTCGACCTCCGGCTCGACCCGGCGGAACACCGCCTCGGCCACCTGAAGCCCTGCCACCACGATGTCGGCCTTGGCCACCATGTGCGCGCTCGCGCGCGTCTCCGGGCTCACCGTCGCGCGGCCGGTGACGTCGCCGCTGGCCAGGTCCTCGGCCAGCGCCGCCTCGATGATCGCCGCCACCGGTCCGAGCTCGCTCCACGGGTCACGCATGGCCCGGAGGGTGCCACACGTGCCGTTCGCCTGCCACCGCGCGGGTCCCTCGGCGCGCTGTCACTCTTGCGCGACGACTGACTTGCCGCGCCCGGCGAGCCGCCTCGCCGCGCCCGGCTTCCTCACGCCGCCGTCCAGTGCTCGATCGGCCACTTGCGGGCGCGCGCGCGCCGGAGCAGCCGGGGGTCGGGGCTGACCACTTGCGGTCGGCCGACGCGCTCGAGCATCGGCAGGTCGGAGAAGCTGTCGGTATAAAAGTAACTTCGGGACAGGTCGATCGCGTGATCGGCGGCGAACTTCTCCGCCACCACGACCTTGCCGGGTCCGGCGCAGGCGGGGGCGACGTGCTTGCCTGTGAGGACCCCGCCGGTCTCTTCGAGTCGGGTGCACAGCACGTGTTCGACGCCGAGGCGCTCGGCCAGTGGTTCGACCGAGAAGCGGGTGCCCGAGCTGAGCAGCGCGACGGTGTGGCCGTCCTCGCGGTGGCGGGCGATGCGGGCCTGTCCTTCGGGGCAGATCCACCGGACGATCTCCGCCTCGAACCACGCCCGCGTCTCGGCCTCGACCTCCGCCACCGGCACGCCGGCGTAGTCGCGGGCCGCCCGGGCGGTCACGGCCTCGAGGTCGAGCAGCGAGAGGCGGTAGCGGACCACCCACGACAGCGAGCGCAGCGCCTTGGCCGCCGACATCTTGCCGGTGCGCCGCTGGTGCCGCACCCACAGCACCGCGGAGTTGACGGCGAGCAGGGTGTGATCGACGTCGAAGAAGGCCCCCACGGTCGTCGGCTCGGGCCTGGTCGTCACGCGCGGAAGGTACTCGCCAGGAGCAACTCCATCAACAGGTTGGCGCTCATGTGGAACAGCGCGGGGGCCCACAGGTTGCCGCTGCGGCGCCACAGCCAGGCGAACACCAGCGCCGGGAAGAAGGTCGCAAGGCGCGCCGCCTGGGCCATGCCGACGAGGTGGCCGACGGCGAAGAGCAGGCTGGAGAGCACGGCGGCGGCGCCGATCTGGGCGCCGAAGATCCGGCGGCGCGGCGGGAAGCGCTCCTCGAGGGCGCTCATCAGGTAGCCGCGGTGGAACACCTCTTCTGCCAGCGCCACCGCGAACAGGCCCTCGACCACCTGGAACACGAAGCCGAGGCCGCCGTAGCTCGTCCAGGTCGCCGGCAGGCGCAGCGACGTCGGCCAGAAATCGCCGCTGTGGCCGCGGCACAGCCGCTCCAGGTAGTGCTCGAGGCCGCCGGCCCACGGCGTCTGTTGTTCGACCCACAGCGCCGGCGCCAGCACCCGCAGGTCGCCGGCGCAGACCTGGTCGTAGAACCACCAGAACCCGAGCACGAACGGCGGGAACACCAGCAGGCAGACGCCCGCGGCCCAGCGGACGGCGCGCCAGCTCCACGGCGGGATCGGGCCCTCCGGCCCCACCTGGTAGCGGGCCTGGACCTCCGGTTGGTCGCGCAGCAGCCAGCCGGGCAAGAAGTAGAACGCGGCCACCAGCGCCGCGCCGCGGACCATCGACAGGCCCGGCACCAGCGCCATGAGCCCGTATGCGGCGTACAGGCCGCAGGTCGCCAGCACTGCGGTGCGGGCGCGCCGGCTGGCCTCGGGGGACGTCACGGCGCGCGAGCTTATCAGCGCAGGCTGGTCGCCAGTCGGGTCAGGCGGCGGCGCAGCGTCTCGAGGTTTTCGACCAGCATGTCGACATGGTCGAGCACGCGGGTGTCGCTGGCCAGCGCGTGGACATCCTCACGCTTGATGCGGGGGCCCTCGAGCATCCGCAAGATCTCGACCAGATAGGCCTCGACGTGGCCGAGCGCCATCCCCGTCTCGCGGAGGTCGTCGTCGATGAACAGCACCAGGTTCTCGACGCCACGCACGCCGCGGAGGGCGTCGCTCTCCGGGTAGTCGCGCGAGGCGCGGTCCATCATGCGGTCGCGGGCCCGGGTGCGGTTGCCGCTGCGGCGGCGCTCCCGACCGTCGAGCTCGCGTGCCTCAGCAATTTCTGGACCATCCAGGGCAAGGGGGGGAGCGAGCGACTCGGCCATGGCGGTGGCATGGCAGCCTTCGCGGCGGCGGGCAAGTTTTCGGCTAAATCCTCGTGCGTGGTCCTCTCCGGGCGATCCGAGGCGCAGCGCGCCGGCGCAGACGGGTCCGTATCGGCGCAGATGTTCACGTCTCGGGCTGCCAGCCGCGCCCTGCGTGAAGATCCTAACGGCGACGCGCAGGGCCGGGCCGGAGGAGTTGTCCTAATCTGTGCCGCTCCAGGCGGCCGACAGGGCGCAGCGAGCGGTCTTCCGCTGCTGCGCCCGAAGTTCGCGGGCCCCCGGCGGGCTTCACAGCAGAATCAGCAGAAGCGGAAGAGCAAGGCGCGCTGGGCCAGAACCTCGTGATGATCCCCGATGAGAAACTGCAAGAGCTGCGGGATCGGATCGACATCGTCGATTTGGTCGGGCGCTACGTCGGGCTCAAGCGGGCGGGCAAGAACTTCACGGCGTGCTGTCCCTTCCACCAGGAGCGCACGCCGAGCTTCTTCGTCAACCCCGAGCGGCGCAGCTTCAAGTGCTTCGGCTGCGGTGTGTGGGGCGACGGGCTCGAGTTCGTGATGCGCATGGACGGCCTCGGCTTCCTCGAGGCCGCGCGGCACCTGGCCGGCATGTTCGGCGTCACCTTGCCCGAGGGGCTGGTCGACCGGAAGTCGAGCGAGCAGCAGGTCGAGCTCGAGAAGGCCCGCGCGATCACCCAGATCGCCGCCGACCTCTACCGCGAGATCCTCGAGAGCAGGCCCGAGGGCAAGCTCGGGCGCTTGTATCAGCAACAGCGCGCGATCAGCCCCGAGCTGGCGGCCACCTTCATGCTGGGGTATGCGCCGGCGCCGGCCGAGTCGGGCAGCTGGGACCGCCTGACGCGCCACCTGCAATCGAAGGGCTGCGACCTGGCGCTGGCGGAGAAGCTGGGCCTGGTGGTGCGCAGCGACAAGGGTTCGCTGTACGACCGGTTCCGCGGGCGGCTGATGTTCCCGGTGCTGCAGTCGAACCGCAAGCCGATCGCCTTCTCCGGGCGGATCTTGCCGGAGTACGCCAAGGACGCCGACGGGCGCGAGGCGCCCAAGTACATGAACAGCCCGGAGTCGCTGCTCTACACCAAGAGCAAGACCCTGTTCGGGTTGCACGTCGCCGGCCAGGCGATGAGCCGGGCGCGCCGGGCGATCCTCGTCGAGGGCAACGTCGACGTCGTCAGCATGCATCAGCGCGGCTACATCGAGACGGTCGCGCCGCTCGGCACGGCGCTGACCGCCCAGCAGGCCGCGATCCTGGCCCGCTTCACCGACACGGTGGTGCTCTGCTTCGACGGCGACAACGCCGGTCGCAAGGCGATCCGGGCCGCCATCCCGATCTTGCTCGACGAGGGGCTCGACGCCCGGGTGGTCGCGCTCGACGCCGGCGCCGACCCTGACAGCACCGACCCCAAGCGCCTGGCCGCCCTGCTCGAAGAGCCAGGTTCGGCGCTCGAGTGGCTGGTGCGGCAATGGGTGGCCCAGGGCGCGCTCGACTCGATCGACGCGCAGGAGCGCGCGGTCGCCGCTTTGCGGCCGCTGCTCGCCAAGGTCAAGAGCGACGCCGCCCGGGAGCGCTATGCCGAGCGCGCCGCAAAGTTGCTCAGGCTGCCCGCCGGGCGCATATCGTCGCGCCAGCATCCTCACGGGCCTCCGGGTCCTCAAGGAAACCGTGCCGCGCCCAGCCCGCCGTCTCGCACCGCCGCCTCGCCGCCCGCGCCAGCGCGGCCGCTGCCCGAGCTTCCGCGCCATCAAGTTGCGCTGCTCGCTCTGCTGGTGGACAACCCACACCTGGCCGACAAGGCCGAACGGGCGGGTGTGCAGCAATACGTGACAGATCGCAGACTCGCGCCGATCGCCGAGGAGGTGGTGCGGCGGGCCCTCGTCGGCGAGAACCCGACCGAGGGCGAGCTCCTCGAGCTCATCCCGGCCGAGACGCGCCGTCAGGTCCACGACGCCGTGTTCGTCGGCACCTTCCGCGACACCCAGGACGACCCGGTGATGCTGCTGCAGGGCTGCATCCTCGATTGCCGACGCGAGCAGCTCAAGGCCGAGTCGCGGCGCCTCGACGTGCAGATGCGCGAGGCCAAGGAGCGGGGCGAGCTCGACCGCGCCCGCGAGTTGTCGCTGAAGAAGATCGAGCACAACCGCATGCTCGCCAACCTCGACGAGCAGGCCCTCATTCCCATGGCGAATCCACAATCGGGCCTGCGGGCCTGACCGTTCGTACTCCCCTCGCGCATTACGCAGTCACTCCGAGGCCAGAGCAACCTATGACCCCCAGCAAGACGCGCACCGTGGACCGTGAGAAGCTCAAGAAGCAGCTCATCGCCTTCGGCAAGAAGAAGGGCCACGTCACTTACGACGAGCTCCACGAACTCCTGCCGCCCGACCTGATCGACCCCGAGGAGCTGAGCGAGTGGGAGCGCACCCTGCAGGACGAGGGCGTCCAGGTCATCGCCGGCGAGGCCGCCGCCAAGGAGGCCGCCAAGCCCAAGCTGGCCACGCGCAAGGTCATGCCCAAGCGCGACGAGGACCCGGAGGACGAGCCCTCGCGCACGAACGACCCGGTCCGCATGTACCTGCGCAAGATGGGCAGCGTCTCGCTGCTCACCCGCGAGGGCGAGGTCGAGATCGCCAAGCGCATCGAGCAGGGCGAGATGCGGGTCCTCGAGATCGCGCTCGCGTCGCCGGTCTCGGTCCCCTACATCCTCGAGATGTTCGACCGCATCAAGCGCGGGCAGATCCGGGCCAAGGACGTGCTCAACATCTCCAACCCGGCCGAGGCCGGCCCCGGCGCGCTGCCGATGAGCAACGACCCGACCGCGCTCAATCAAGAGGCGGCCATGGAGAACCTCGGCAAGCAGGTCGAGCGCATCCGCCGGCACCAGAAAGAGCTCGACCGCATCAAGCTCATCCTCGCCGTCGACACCAAGAAGGCCGTCGTCGTCGCCGTCAACGAGCCGCCCACCCCGCCGCTCGACGACAAGTCCCGCGAGGCCCACACCAAGGCCGGCGAGGAGCACAAGCGCCAGATCCTCGAGGCCATCCAGGACATGAAGCTCGGCCGCCGCCCGATCGACGGCATCGTCGGCGAGCTCACCCTCCTCGTCGAGCGCGTCGCCCGGGCCGAGAAGGACCTCATCCAGTGTGAGCGCCGGGCCGGCATGGACCTCAAGGAGCTGCGCAAGCTCTTCAAGGACGTCCGCCTGTCCGAGGAAGAGGAGTTCAAGCTGTGCCGCCGCCTCGGCCTCCACCCCTCGGAGCTGCACGAGATCGAGGCGCGCATGAAGCTGGCGATCAAGCGCATCCGCGCCGTCGAGCAAGAGACCAACATGCGCGCGCCCCAGCTGCGCGAGCTGCACGAGCAGCTGATGACCGCTCGCCGCCAGGCCGAGAAGGCCAAGGCCGAGCTGGTCGAGGCCAACCTGCGCCTCGTCGTCTCGATCGCCAAGAAGTACACCAACCGCGGCCTGCAGTTCCTGGACCTGATCCAGGAGGGCAACATCGGCCTGATGAAGGCCGTCGACAAGTTCGAGTACAAGCGCGGCTACAAGTTCAGCACCTACGCGACGTGGTGGATCCGCCAGGCCATCACCCGCGCGATCGCCGACCAGGCCCGGACCATCCGCATCCCGGTCCACATGATCGAGACGATCAACAAGCTGATCCGCACCAGCCGGTCTCTCGTGCAGGAGCTGGGCCGCGAGCCCACGCCGGAGGAGATCGCGGAGAAGATGGAGCTCCCGCTCGACAAGGTCCGCAAGGTCCTCAAGATCGCCAAGGAGCCCATCTCCCTCGAGACCCCCATCGGCGAGGAAGAGGACTCGCACCTGGGCGACTTCATCGAGGACAAGAACATGATCTCGCCGACCGACGCGGTCATCAACATGAACCTGGCCGATCAGACACGTCGTGTCCTGGCCACGCTCACCCCGCGCGAAGAGAAGGTCCTCCGCATGCGCTTCGGCATCGGCGAGTCGTCCGACCACACCCTCGAGGAGGTCGGCCAGGACTTCTCCGTCACCCGCGAGCGCATCCGCCAGATCGAGGCCAAGGCGCTCCGCAAGCTGCGCCACCCGTCCCGCAGCAAGCGCCTCAAGGCCTTCGTCGAGAACTGAGAGCCCGGGCCCACGGCGACGCCCCGGCACGCGAGCGCGTGACGGGGCGTTTCGCTCGAGCGCCAGCGGAGATCGCGCGACCGATGCGATAGACGGCCCGGGCGTGATCGAGCCGACCGGGTCGTTCGGGCGAGGTGCCCCGGGCGCTCGACCTGCGCTATGGTGGAGCTCGAGTGTCGCTCGTCCTCCTCGCCCTCATGCTCGTCTACGGCGCCATGCGGTCGGCCCTGTGGGCGCGGGGGCAGTGGCGGTTCTTTCGCATGCGCGGCGACTTGCCGCGGGCGGGCGCGCCGGCGCAGGCGCCCGCGCACCTGGGCGGCGCGCTCGCGGGGCTGCTCGGGCACAGCCACGCGGGTCGCGTCCAGCTCGTCGCCAGCGCGCGGCAGGTCGCCATGGTGCTCCTCATCGACCCGGATGTCGCCTTCGGGTGCGTCCGGGACCTCCGCTACCGGTTCGCGCTGGCGGACGCCTGGTCGGCCGCCAACGCGTGGCTGCGGGTCTACGACGGCCTGCCCGAGCACGAGCAGCGGCGGCTCGAGGAGTACGGCTACACCGCGCGGCAGTTCGGCGAGCGACGGGCGGAGCTCGGCCGCGAGGTGCGTCGCAGCGTCCGCGCACCTGCGCTCGAGCCGTTCGCCGTCGACGACGTGAAGGCCGTCCAGCAGCTCGTCCTGGCCCTGATCCGCGACCTCGAGGCCTGCGAGCGCGCCCTGCTGGCAGGCGCGCCCGAGCACCCGTACCGCGCGGTCGGCTGAGCTCGTCGCCAGGCGCCCCGGGTCCGCCTCGGCGACCCGCGATTCTTGAATCGGGTTAAGCTACCGCCCGTGTTCGACCCCGCCACGCTCGCGACTCCCGAGGTCTGGATCAGCCTGCTCACGCTCTCGGCCCTCGAGGTCGTGCTCGGACTCGACAACATCATCTTCATCTCGATCCTCGTCGGCAAGCTGCCGGAGGCCAGCCGCGACCGCGCGCGCCGGATCGGCCTCATGGGCGCGTTCGTCACCCGCCTGGGCCTGCTGGCGACGCTCAGCTGGATCATGCAGCTCGACAAGCCGTTCTTCGAGCTGCTCGGCCACCCCTTCACCGGCAAGGAGGTGGTGCTGCTCCTCGGCGGTCTGTTCCTGATCTACAAGTCGACGAAGGAGCTGCACGACAAGATCGAGGGCGACGGCGAGGAGCACCTCGCCGCCAGGGGCGCGGCCACCGTCGGCGGCGTGATCTTCCAGATCCTCCTGCTCGACCTCGTGTTCTCGATCGACTCCGTCATCACCGCGGTCGGCATGGCCCAGGAACTGTGGATCATGGTCGCCGCCAACGTCCTGGCGCTCGGGGTGATGCTGCTCGCCAGCAAGTCGATCGCCGTGTTCGTCGACCGCCACCCGACCATCAAGGTGCTGGCCCTCAGCTTCCTGCTGACGATCGGCCTGCTGCTGACCGCCGAGGCGTTCGAGATCCACGTGCCCAAGGGTTACATCTACTTCGCCATGGCCTACTCGGTCGCCATCGAGATGGTCAACATCAAGATCGGCCGCAAGGGCAAGGTCAAGCACGCCCCCGAGACCGATCCGCAGGCCGCCCACCCGTTCTGAGACCGGCGAGCGGCCGAGCGATGCTCGTGCGCGCATGACATTCGCGGCCCCCGGCGGGAGCCGCGGACGGACCTACGCGCTCCTCCGCGCCTTGGCCGACTTCTTCGCCGCCTTCTTCGCGACCGTCTTGCTCGCCTTCTTCGCCGCCGTCTTGCTCGCCCTCTTCGCGCTCGCCTTCGCCTTCTTCACCGCGCCTGTCTCTTCGACCATGTCTGCTCTCTCGTGCTCGCCGAGCCCGTAGACCAGCCGCACCGACGCCCCGTATTCGGCCGCGCGGTCGGTCATGCGCATCGCGCAGAGCATCAGGTTCCACTCGCCGCAGCCTTGCCAGGGGTAGCAATCGGCGGCGCCGCCGCGGACCACATGCATGCCGGAGGCGAGCCAGGGGGCGCCGTCGTCGGGGGCGGCGCGGTAGTGGGGGTGCCAGTGGTCGGCGCACAGCACGGGGTAGAGGCCGTAGCCGTGGAGGCCGAACGCGTTGTGGGTCGAGCCGTCCTCGTCGGCGAGGATCGCCTCGATCGTCGCGTCGTCGGGCAGGCGGTCGCCCCAGGGGAACAGGCGGCGGTGGAGCCCGCCGCGGGCCGCGTACTCGAGCTCGGCCTCCGCGGGCAGGCGCATGCCCGTGCCGACCAGCACCGCCGTGATCTGCTCCGGGTTCAGGTGGGCCGCCGCCTTCGCCACCTGGCCGTACAGCGGGTCGCTGAAGTCGGGCAGCCAGCGCAGCGCCCGGCCGATGCTCAGCACGCGTTGTGCGATCAAGAACGGCGGCACCACCACCCGGTGCAGCGGGCGCATTTGCCCGATCTCACTGAGCAGCAGGTCGAACTCCTGATCGAAGTCGTCGGCCGCGACCTCGACCGCCTCGCGGGCCGTGCGGATCGCCTCCTCTTCCTCGGGCGACAGCCCCATGTCGAAGCCGCCGCCGGGCACCAGGCTGAATTCGCCGACGGTCGCGTGCGTGAACACGGCCACCGGCGTGTGCGCCCCGCCGTAGCTGCGCAGGCCCGCGTATTCGAACTCGGGGCCGAGCTCCGCCGCGACCAGGCGCGCCAGCTCGTCGCGGCGCTCGTCGGTCGCGCTGGACCAGAGGGTGCGGTCGAACAGCTCGGGGGCCGCGGCGACGTGCAGCATCTGCCCGTTTTACCTCGGACGCCGCGCGCGGTGCATCCACCTCGCGTGCGCGGTTCGCAGTGGACCCGCGTTCCGCGGGGTGGCGGGGCCGTCGCGAGCGAGCGCAGCCGTGGCGAGCGCGGTCGGTCGCGCTGCATCTTCGTCGCCCCTGCGGGTGCGTCGCCGCGGCTCGGCTCGCCTGTGATCCGGCGCGCCCTCGTCCTCGCCCCGAGCGCGCGCACGGGCTCCTGCGGCCCCCGAGACGGCGTTTTCACGCCGACGCGCGAATTCGCTGCCGCGCGCCCGCGCGCCGGGGTACACCGGTCGCGTGAGCCTCACCCGCGCCGCCTCCGACCCGCCCGCCTCGCCGCCGCGCCGCGCACCGCGGGCCCCGTATCGACCTGTCCTTTGGAGCTTGTCATGACAATGGCCTTTTGGACATGGATGGACAGCCCGATCGGCGACCTGCGGCTGGTCGCCGCCGACGGGGCCCTGCGCGCCGTCCACCTGACCGAGCGCCGCGGCGACCCGCCGGCCGCGGCGTACGGCCGCGAGCGCCCCGACGAGCCGGTGCTGCAGCAGGCGCGGCGCGAGCTCGACGAGTACTTCGCGGGCCGCCGTCGCCGCTTCGACGTCGCGCTGGGGGCCGTCGGCACCGAATTTCAGCGCGCCGTGTGGAAGGCCCTGACGGCCGTCGAATTCGGGGCGATCTGCAGCTACGGCGACATCGCCCGCGCGCTCGGGCGGCCCACCGCCACGCGGGCGGTCGGCGGGGCCAACAACAAGAACCCGCTCGCCATCATCGTCCCGTGTCACCGCGTCGTCGGCAGCGACCGCACGCTCACCGGCTACGGGGGCGGCCTCGAGCGCAAGCGCTGGCTGCTCGCGCACGAGGCCCGGCTGGTGGGCGCGGTGCTCGACGGTTACGACCCGCCGCGATGTTGAAGCGACTCCCGGCCGCGCGCGGAGCCCTGTGCGCCTGCGCCACGGCTCCGGTCGCGTGCACGAGATCCGCGCGCGGCGAGCCCGAGCAGCTCGTCGAGCTCGGCCCCGTCGGCGCCTTCGACCTCATCGACCCCGACCCGTGCGTGCGCCTCCTCGACGGACGCGCAGCGCACTTGTGGTCGCCCGAGCGCTGCCGGCCGTAGCCCTCAGCAGTTCGGGCACGAGCACGCCAGATCGACCTCGCCGGCCCCCTCGCCGCAGAACCCGAACGGCTGGACGCAGGCCTCCTCGGCGCACCCGCAGCTGGCCTCGCCGCCGCACGCCTCGGGCATCGGCAGGCACACGTGCTCGAACACGAACGCCTGGTTCTCGACGCACAGCAGCTCGTCGGGGCACGCATTGCAGTCCGGCACCTTGTCGCACGACACCGCCGGCACGCACGCGCCGCTCCAGCACCCGCCCGTGACGCCGGGCAGCTTGCCCGGCGGGCAGTCCGGCGGCAGCGAGTCGCACAGGACATCGCTGCTGCAGTCGACCTTCTCGGTCGTGCACTGGCCGAGCACGCACTTCGCCTCGTCGATGCCGATCTGCTGGCACTGCGTCTGGTCGCACCGCTCGTCGCAGACCGCGTCGTCCTGGTCGACGGGGATCGCGTAGCACGAGCAGCAATCGTCGTGGAGCTTGCAGTCCTCGTCGGTGACGCACGGCCCGCCGCCGATCGGCCCGGTCGTGCCGCCCGTGGTCGTGCCGGCCTCGGTGTCGGTCTCGGTGTCGCCGGTGGTGGTCGTCGTCTCGCCCGTCGTGCCCGTGTCGATCGTCGTCGTCGACTCGGTCGTGGTGATCGCCCCGGTCGTGCTGTCCGAGGTCGTCGCGGGGCCCTCCCCGGTGGGGTCGCTCAATCCGGTCGTGCTGGTGTCGGGCGTCGGCCCCGACACCCCCGTGGTCGGCGAGTCGGTCGAGCCGCCGGGACTCGTCATCCCGCTCGGGTCGCTGGTGCCGGTGTCGGTCGCGGTCGCCGTCGAGTTGCCGAGGCTCTCGCCCTGGGAGGCCGCCGTCGAACACCCGAGACCGATGGTGGAGATCAACAAGAGAGATCTAAGTCGCATGGGCCGAAGGATGGCAAACGGTCCGGGCGCGCGCCAGGGGGCCCGACGGACCGCTCCAGCCCCGCGTGTGCGTCCGCGCCCCGGACGCGGGGCCCCGCGCCCGCCAGGGTGCGCTATCGTCCCCGGGCCATGCAGAACGACAGCTTCCTCCGCGCCTGCCGCGGCGAACGCCCCGAGCGGACCCCGATCTGGCTCATGAGACAGGCAGGGCGCTACCTCCCGGAGTACCGCGCCGTGCGGGCCCGGGTCAGCTTCGAGGAACTGTGCCGCAGCCCCGACCTGTGCGCCGAGGTCACCCTGCAGCCGATCGACCGCCTCGGCGTCGACGCCGCCATCCTGTTCTCCGACATCCTCGTGGTGTTCGACGCCCTCGGCGTCGACGTCCGCTTCGAGCCCTCGCCGGTGATCGCCGCGCCCGTGCGCACCCGGGCCGACGTCGACCGCCTGCAGTGGATCGACCCGCGCGAGGCCTGCCACTACGTGTACGCGGCCGTGCGCGCCTGCAAGGCCGCCCTCGCCGACCGCGTGCCGCTGATCGGCTTCTGCGGCGCGCCCTTCACCACCCTCAGCTACCTCGTCGAGGGCAAGACCAGCCGCGAGTTCGAACATGTCAAATCGCTCATGTTCTGCGAGCCAGGTCTCTTCGGACATCTGATGGAGCGGCTCACCGACCTGCTGATCGACTACCTGCGCGGCCAGGTCGAGGCCGGCGTCGACGCGCTGCAGGTGTTCGACAGCTGGGCCGGCGCGCTCGCCCCCGACGACTACCGCGAGCACGTGCACCCCCACACCGCCCGCCTGTGCGCCGCCGTGCGCGAGTTCGGCGTCCCGCTGATCAACTTCACCCGCGGCAACGCCAACCTGCTGGCGTTCGCCGCCGAGACCGCGGCCGACGTCGTCGGCGTCGACTGGTCGATCGAGCTCGACCGGGCGATCGACGTCGTCGGCCCCGAGCGGGTCGTGCAGGGCAACCTCGACCCGTTCGCGCTGCTCGGCCCGCCGGCGCTGGTCGAGCGCAAGGCGCGGGCGGTGGTCGCGGCCGGCCGGCGCGCGAAGGCCCACATCTTCAACCTCGGTCACGGGATCTCGCGTCACACCGACCCGACGATCGCGCGCCTCCTGGTCGACACGGTCCACGACGCATGAGCCGCCCGTCCCGCGTGCTCCGGCTCGCGGCGCTCGTGGCGTCGACCGCCGCCTGCACGCGTCCGCAGACCGGACCCCCGCCCGAGCCGCCGCCGCCCGACGCGCCGGTCCTGCCCGACGCGCCGATCCGCCACGCCGCCGGCGAAGTCCTCGACCTCACCGTCCCCCTGCTCGCCGGTCCGGCCCTCCCGCTGCCCAGCCTGCGCGGCCGCGTCGTCGTCCTCGAGCTCACCTCCGCCGCGCTGCCCTCGTGGCCGGCCAGCTTCGCCCTCTACAACGACCTCCTGCGCGAGCACGGCGCCGCTCGCCTCGCCGTCGTCCTCGTCGCCCTCGACCACGACCGCAGCATCCTCAGCCCCGAACCCGACCTGCGCCTCCACGGCTTCGAGCTCGGCTGGGACCCGCAAGGCGCCCTCGCGGCCCGCTTGCAGCTCGCCGCCCTGCCGACCGCGCTGGTCCTCGGCCGCGACGGGCGGATCGTCCACGTCGCCGGCGGCCCTGCGCCCGAGGCCTCGCGCGGGCTCGCCGACGCCGTCCGCGCGGCCCTGGGCCCCTGAGGTCGAAAGACCACACCTCAACACGCGCATTCGCTCTCATGACTTGAACCGCGGCCGGGCGTCACGGCATCCTCGCTGGCCCGGATATGCCCCAAGCGCTGCTGGAGCTGCTCGAAGTCCCCCCGGTCCGCGCGGCCGCCGTCCTCCTCGGCGCCTTCCTCGGCGCCTTCCTCGTCGAGCTGTTCTTCCGCGGCGTCGTGCAGATCCTGGTGCGGAAGACCAAGACCGACCTCGACGACCAGATCGTCGCGATCTTGCGGCGCCCGGTCTTCATCACCGTGCTGCTGGTCGGCTTCCACTGGTCGGCCGGCATCCTCGACGGCGAGGGGCGCTTCGGGCACATCGGCGACGCCGCGCTCGAGACGATCGCCGTGATCGTGTGGACGCGCGCCGCCTTCCGGATCGCCACCCTCCTGCTGCACCACTTCAGCCGGCGCGCCGGCGACGGCGCGTTCCTCCAGCCGCGCACGCTGCCGCTGTTCGACATGTTCGCCAAGCTGTTGCTGGTCGGCGGCGCGACCTACTTCGCCCTGCTGGCGTGGAAGGTCGACGTCACCGGCTGGCTCGCCTCCGCGGGCATCGTCGGCATCGCCGTCGGCTTCGCCGCCAAGGACTCGCTGGCCAACCTGTTCGCCGGCATCTTCATCCTCGCCGACGCCCCCTACAAGATCGGCGACATGATCAAGTTCGACGACGGCCTGCGCGGGCGCGTCACCGACATCGGCCTGCGCTCGACCCGGATCCTCACGCGCGACAACATCGAGATCAACGTCCCCAACTCGATCATCGGCAACTCGAAGGTCGTCAACGAGAGCGCCGGCCCGACCGAGAAGGAGCGCGTGTCGGTCAAGGTCTCCGTCGCCATCGGCTCCGACATCGACCTCGTCCGCGCCGTGCTCCTCGAGTGTCCCAAAGGACAGCCCCACATCTGCGACGAGCCGGCCCCCACGGTCGTGTTCACCAGCTTCGGCCGCTCGGGCCTCGAGCTCTCGCTGCTGGTGTGGATCCACCAGCCCGGCCTCCTGGAGGAGGTGCTCGACAACCTCAACTGCCGCGTCTACAAGGCCCTGACCGCCGCGAACATCGAGATCCCGTACTCGAAGCACGACGTGTACATCAAAGGCCTGCCCGAGCCGTTCCCCCTGCCCGCACCCGAACCCCGCCCCTCCCTGGCCCTCGGCCCCCCGCGCCCCCTCCTCGCGCCGGAGCCCGTCTCCCCGGGTTGACGGGACTCCGCTCGCCTGTGCCCGCGTCATTCCGCCGACCGCGACGCAGAGCAGCAGCGACCTGTTCCGCTGCCCTGACTCGCGCCTACGCAGACGCTGGCCCTGCCGCTATGCCGGCTACGGATTAGCTACACGCAGTTGATCACGTTGCTCTGGGGCACCGGGCCATTACTGGTGGGCTGGCTGAACGTGCAGGTGACGGTCAGCAGGGTCTCTTCGCCTGGGTCCACCACCTCGTTACTGTTCTCGTCCAGGGTGACCGTGATGGTTGCCGCCGTGAAGGCGAAGGCGGTGACGTTCTCGGTCCACCGGGAATTGGGGCAGCCGGGCGCGCCGGCGATCGAACTCGGAGCAGGATCCGTCTGCACAACGAAGGACACGTTCCCGTTCTTGATTTCGCCCTCCGAGATCGGTTCGGTACCCGTAAGGGTGATCGGCGCAGGATTCTGTCCCGGCGGTTGATTGACGCCGGACGGGTTGACACAGACCGCGGTCGCCTGACCCGTGCCCGCAAGACTGATCACGATGTCGCCCGCGCCGAGCCCCGCGAGGGCCCCGCTCGCCTGCAGCGCAAGGCCCAGGTCCGTGAAGCTCGGCTCGGCGTTCGCGCCGCCCTTGAGGTGCACGCTCGCTGCCAGCGCCACCGTCGCCCCGAGCATGGCGGTGAGGGAAAAGGTAGAGACCAATGCAATGAACTTGTTTCGCATGTTAAGTATCCTTTCCGGGAAACACTGTGCACGAAGTTAGTGGCGGCTCTGAGTGATCTGTCCGTCAGTTCGATGCGGGTCACCGAAAAGTGTCCGCTGATTCGTCCGCCTTACAAGGCGCGACCCGTTCCACTCGAATGGCCGAGATGGATCGAGCAAGAGCGCCACGAACTCGCCCCACGTGCGGCGTCCGTCGGGCATCGGGTGCCGCCACGACCACCCACACCCACGAAGTAGACGATTGGCGCGCGTCGTCGTTCTTATCATCCACTCTGCGACCGCGCGGATGCATCGATTGGACCGACCGGCGCCAGCACCGCCTCAAACATCTCCCTGGGCTGAAATGCATCGACAGCTCGCCATAAGGAGACGCGCACCCGACCGATGTCTCGCACCTGCGCACGAGCATCGACCTCTCGCAGACGACGACGAATGCGACGACCGCCGCAGCATGGAGCTCTCCCCCGTGAGGATCGAACTGCCTCCTCGCGGCATTCCCCCCAATCGTCGCCCTCGCGAGGTCCCGAACCTCGCCCGAACACGGCCGTAGCAATTCAATGTTCGAGCACTTCACGCTCGACTCCAGCCGGCGTCGCGCATACCATCGCCCTGAATGACGACGGCTACCCTGCCATGGACGAAAGTGCACCGGCTCAAGCTGCACGGGCCACGCAACCGTCACGCGAGCGACCCGCTCGCCGCCACCCCCGATGACGCGTGGCTCCAGCTCACCGCGATTTACGCCCAGCGGGTGAAGAAGGAGACCCAGCTCGGCCCCCGCGTGCTGTTCCCCCGGCGCTTCGTCACGAAGTTCAAGCCGGTCCGGTCGTGCCTCGCCGCGGTGCTCGCCGAGCTCGAGCGCCCGGAGCGACCGCAGGACCTCGACGTCCTCAAGGAGCTCGTGCGGGCATACGTCCTCGAGCACATTCGGACCGACAGCAACGACCCTACGCTGCTGGACAGGTGGGGCGGCTGGCGTCATGCCCGCGCGCTCGTCGACTTCTGGGCCGGCTCGAAGGGCCTCGCGTTCTGCCTCGAGGTGCTCACGAGTCCCGGGCAATTCTCGCTGGAATACGAACGGAGCGAGGGGTTCTTCGACTGCGAGCTCGTCGCTCCCAACGACGACACCTGGGTCCTGTACGACGGGGTGCACAATGTCACGTCTCCGCTGTGGTGGGCCTTGCGCGTGTGGGTCTCATCGCTGCCCGACGACGCGTTCGCCCGCGAGCTCGCCGCGGCGCGGCCGCTCCTCGCGCGGTGGAAGGGCCTCGGCCCCCACGTCTTGAACATCCGCTGCCGCGTCGCGTTCGCCCTGTCGCGCGATCCCTCGATCGCCGAGGCGGTGAAGGCCGAATTGATGCAATCAGCGCTCGACGAGAGCCCCGATCCGCTGCCGTTCCTCTACCCGGCCCTGCTCGACGCGAATTCGGCCGTCGAGCTGATCACCCGCGTCTTCGGCGAGGGCACCCCCCGCAGGCCGCTCTGGCTGTCGTTCGACATCGTCGACGCCTACGGCACCGACGCCGCCGACATCTTGCGCCGCATGATCGGTCACAGCGCGAAGCAGTACGAGAGGCGAGAGCTCGCCGCGCTCGAGTTCGTCGAGCGCGCCGCGTCCGCGAAGCCCAGCGCCAAGAAGGCCGCCAAGACCGCGCCGAAGAAGACCGCCAAGGTCACGCCCGCGAAGAAGATCGCCAAGGCCACGCCTGCAAAGAAGGCCACCAAGACCGCGCCGAAGAAGACCGCCAAGGTCACGCCCGCGAAGAAGGCCGCCAAGACAGCGCCGAAGAAGAAGCCGCCGAAGTAGCGGCTGAGCTGCCCGCTCGCACCGAGATGCGAGTCAGGCCAGGGTCGCTCGCGCTCGCGCCCGGCAAGCGCGTAGGGTTCCAGTGCGATGGCCGCACAGGCCCGTCGCGCTCGTTCGCAACACCGCCCTGCGACATCGCCCGGCGCGATCGTGGCCTCGGTTGACACGCTACCGACGATCATGAGACCGTTGCGCGATGTCGCGCATCCGCACGCTCCTGCCCGCCGCGCTGCTCCTGGCCGGCTGCACCGCACCTGGCCTGAAGTACATCGACGGGTACGACAAGACCACCGGTGGCAGCGACGCGACCACGAGCAGCAGCGGCGGGGCCGAGAGCACCTCGATCATGACGAGCACCGAGGGTTCGGACTCGGGCGACGCCTCGCACTCGGGCACCACGAGCACCACCTCGGACGCCGCCACCGGCACCGCCGACGCGACCGCCGCCGACACGACGACGACCACCACCGGCGCCGAGCCCTTCTGCGGCGACGGCGTCGTCGAGGGCGACGAGGAGTGCGACGACGCCAACGACATCGACGACGACCGCTGCTTCGAGTGCACCAAGAACCGGTGGGTCTTCGCCTCCGCCGCCCTGCACAACACCGGCGCACTCGGCGGCGTCGAGGGCGCCGACAGCCTGTGCCGCCAGTACGCCCTGCAGAGCGGCAAGGCCGACGACTCCTGGAAGACCTTCATCGCCTGGCTCTCTGACTCGGAGCACGACGTCCGCGACCGCCTCTACCCGGGCCGCGGCCGCTACGTCCGCACCGACGGCGTCGTCGTCGCCGAGACCGTCGACCGCTTCTTCTCCGGCTCGATCGCCGCAACCATCGACGTCGACGAGCACGGCAACCAGGAGCTCAGCGGCGGCGTACTCACCGGCACCAGGTTTGACGGCACCGCCGCTCCCGGCACCCACTGCGACAACTGGACCACCGAGAAGCTCACCGACTTCTCGGCCTACATCGGTGTGCCCTCCGCGACCGACGAGTCCTGGACGATGCTCCCCAACCCCGATGTCAACCCCCAGCCCTGCACCGCCCTCGCCGCGCGGCTGTACTGCATCGAGGGGGAGTGACCATGCCGCGCAACACTGATCTCCTCGCGCTCCTCGTGATGCCCCTCGGGACAGCTTGCACGGACGATCCCCTGCCCTCGATGCCCGCCACCGGCGGCGGGAGCGGCTCGCCGACATCCTTCGATCCGCCGTCGTCGTCCTCGACGACCTCGGAGCAACCGACGACCACCGAGCCCACGACGTCGAGCACCACCTCGACCGGCGATCTTACGACCGGGCCGGACGGATCGGTGTGCGGCGACGGCATCGTCGGCGACGAGGAGCAGTGCGACCTCGGCGCCGCCAACGCCAACACCGGCGCCTGCACGCTCGAGTGCAAGCACGCCTCCTGCGGCGACGGCCTCGTGCACGAGGGCGTCGAGCAGTGCGACTTCGGCCTCGGCAACGATGATTCCTACGACGGGTGCCGGCCTCTCGACTGTCAATACGGCCCTCGCTGCGGCGACGGTATCCTCGACGTCGAGTACGAGATCTGCGACCGGGGCGAGCTCAACGGCACCGGAGTCACCGACGACGAGTTCGCGCCGTGCTCGCTCATGTGTGGCTATTACGGCCGCTTGCTCTTCATGACGAGTCAGCAATTCAACGGCAACCTCGGCGGCGTCTCGGGCGCGGATCTAAAATGCCGCGCCGCCGCCTCGGCCGCCGGGTTGCCGAACGCCAACAAGTACCGCGCCTGGATCAGCGACAATTTTCAGTCGCCGGAGACTCGCTTCGATCAGTGGGATCTGCCTGGCGTCCCGGTCATCCTGACCGGCGGTCTCGTCGTCGCCGACGACCTCCTCGACCTCGTGGACAACGGCCCGCACACCGGCATCGCTCGCACCGAGTTCGGCGAGACTCTGTTCAAGGAGCGAGTGTGGACCAACACCTCGGCCTTCGGCGAGATCTTCAGCATCGACGATCACTGCGACGGCTGGACCGCGGCCGATGGGTCGCTGCAAGCGCGCTCGGGCATCAACGCGCTCGCTGTCGAAAGCGGTCCTGAATGGGACAGCTGGCGCGCCGAGCGGTGGTGGACCAGTTTCTCGGTTTTCACTTGCAGCGCGCTCGCCCGCCTCTACTGCATCGACGACGGCTTCGTCCTCGAGCAAGAGGACTGAGCGGCAGGCCGCATCCGCATCCGGGCCCCTCCCCGGTCGTTCGCCTGGCGAGCCGACGCAACGACGGCGTCACGCCCCGGCCCGCCGCGGAGCCGTGACGAGGCCGAGGCCGCTCGGCACCTCTGCCGGGGTCACTGCCCCGCCGCGAGCGCGACGAGCCCCGCGTGGTCGCGCAAAAAAACCGCCGCTCGCCCGCCGCAACCCCTTTGGCGGGTATTCCGCCTGGCCGGAACGCGACACCGCTCACACCCCGCGCGGCCCCGCTCGTGTGCGGGGCGGTTTACCCTCGCGGCCGCTCGTCATGGCGCGCACACCGAGGCTCACCCGATCGCCTGCCCGAGAGTTGCGGCTCGGCGTCAAGTTGCGGGTCATCTACGCCGACACCGACCAGATGGGCGTCGTGTACCACGGCACCTACGCGCGGTATCTCGAGGCGGCGCGGGTCGAGTTCATGCGCGACGCCGGTCAGACGTACGCCGACGTCGAGGCGGCGGGGTTTGCCTTGCCGTTGACCGACCTGCAGATCAGCTACCTCTCGCCGGCGCGTTACGACGACATCTTGTCGGTGATGGTCGGCGTGGTCGAGATCGGCTACGCGCGGTTGATCCTCGGCTACCACGTGCGCGTCGAGCCGGGCGATCGCAAGGGGTTGGCCGAGCCGCTCACCATCGCCTTCGCCGAGACTTGCCACTGTTGTATCGCCCGCGCCGATGGCCGTCCGGCGCGGTTTCCTGGCCCGTTGCGGGCCGCCCTCGCCGACCTGGCCCCGAAGCCAGAAGGAGCCGACTGACATGGACCGCACCCTCGTCCTCGAGTACACCCGCGTCACCGAAGCCGCCGCGATCGCGGCCTCGACCATGATCGGTCGCGGCGACCGCAACGGCGCCGACGCGGCCGCCGTCAAGGCCATGCGCGACGCGTTCGAGCGCGTCGCGGCGCGCGGCACCATCGTCATCGGCGAGGGCGAGCGCGACGAGGCGCCGATGCTCTACATCGGCGAGAAAGTCGGCCCTTCCGACCCGACGCTGCCCGAGGTCGACATCGCCGTCGACCCGCTCGAGGGCACCAACCTGTGCGCCAACGGTCTGCCCGGCGCGATCACCGTGCTCGCCGTCACCGACCGCGGCCTCCTGCTCAACGCCCCCGACTGTTACATGATGAAGATCGCCTGCGGCCCCGAGGGTCGCGGCAAGATCTCGCTGTCGAAGTCGCCGCGCGACAACCTCTACACGCTCGCCGCGGCCAAGGGGCGCCGGCCCGACGAATTGACGGTCGTCGTCCTCGATCGTCCGCGCCACGAGAACCTCGTCACCGAGCTGCGTGAGGCCGGCGCACGCATTCACCTGATCACCGACGGCGACGTCGCGCCGGTGGTCGCCACGTGCATCCCCAAGAGCGGCATCGACATGGTGTACGGCATCGGCGGCGCCCCCGAGGGCGTGCTGGGGGCCGCGGCGATCCACTGCATGGGCGGCGAGTTCGTCGGCAAGCTGGTGTTCCGCTCCGACGAGGAGCGCCGGCGGGCCATCGCCATGGGGCACAAAGACCCCGATCGAGTGTTCGGCGTCGACGATTTGGTCCGCGGCGACGTCATCTTCGTCGCCACGGGCGTCACGGGGGGCCCCCTGCTGAAAGGTGTGCGGCGGATCGGCGATCGCATGCACCTCCAGAGTCTGGCCATCCGCAGCAAGACTGGCACAATACGGTGGGTCGACACCTCGGTCGACGCCACCCGCTTCTTGAGCGAGCACTAAGCACAGATGTCCCCCAAGACCTGTCTCTTCGTCACCGCCCTGCTCCTCCCCGCCTGCCCGGGCCCTGCCATGCAGGGCTCGACCGGCACGGACGACACGACCGACACCGGCTCGTCCAGCGGCGACCCGCCCGCCACCAGCGAACCGACCACCACCGAGTCGGTGATGACCTCCGACCCCGTCACCGACACCGACACCGACACCGGCGAGCCGCCCGCGGGCTGCGGCGACGGCCAGCTGAACGGCGACGAGAGCGACGTCGACTGCGGCGGCAGCTGCGGCGGGTGCGACGGCGGGGCCGCGTGCGGCGGCGACGACGACTGCAAGTCGAGCAAGTGCGAGGCCGAGGTCTGCTTCCCGCTGCTCGCCAGCTGCCTGGCGCTGCACGAGGAGCTGCCCGAGCTGGCGAGCGGCACCTACCCGCTCGACCCCGACGGCGACGGCACCGGCCTCGAGTTCAACTGCGACATGAGCCCCGAGAGCCCCGGCTGGACCGAGGTCTTCTCGCCGGCCGTGGAGGGCGCCTGGGACCCGGTCAAGGAGGGCGCCTGCGGCGACCTCGGCGAGATGTACGGCCCCTACGGCATGGGCGACGTGCTCACGCTCGACACCACCGCCGCCGCCGTCCCGCACACCGAGCTGCGCGTGGTCGCCGAGGCCGTCGTCATCGACTCGTGGGACGCCTTCACCGACGAGAAGATCATCATCAAGCTCGACGACGTCGACATCTTCAGCCAGCTCTGCGACTCGGAGGCCGCGTTCAGCTGCAACCAGCAGGCCGACGTCTGCGGCGACGCCGACTTCAACGACGGCGTCGTGGCGATCGCCACCGACCCGGCCGCGCACGACGGCGACGCCGTCGCCCTGAGCTTCACCAGCAACCTCGACGAGGCGATCGAGGAAGAGTCGTGGGGCGTCCGCGCCGTCTCCGTGTTCGTCAGGTAGCAGCGCCGGCGTGACCCACTTCCTCTTCTGCGTGTGCCAGCTCGGCGCCGAGCCGGCGATCAAGGCCGAGCTCGCCGTCCTGCGGCCTGAACTGCGCTTCGCCTACAGCCGGCCCGGCCTCGTCACCTTCAAGTCGCCGTCGCCGGTCGCCCCCGACGACCCGCTGCCGGCCGTGTTCGTCCGCGCCTTCGGCGCCTCCCTCGGCCCCGCCGAGGGCCCGCCGCAGGTCCACACAATGCTCTCCGGGACATGTCCTCAAGGCCAGCCCGTGCGCCTGCACGTGTGGGAGCGCGACGTGACCCGCCCGGGCGAGGAGCCGCCGGGGTTCCGCTACGGCCCGCGGGCCGCGGCCGCGCGCGAGGCCATCGTCGCGACATGGCCCGAAGGACAGCACCCGCTGTTGCCCGGCGAGGTCGCCGAGGTCGGCGACCGGGTCCTCGACGTCATCGTCGCCGAGGGCGAGCCGTGGTGGGTCGGCCATCACGTCCACGGCCCCGGCCACTCGCCGTTCCCCGGCGGACGGATCGCCGTCGACATGCCGCCCGAGGCGCCGTCGCGGGCCTATCGCAAGCTCGAGGAGGCGCTGATCTGGTCGGGCGCCCCGGTGCGCCCCGGCGACGTCGCGGTGGAGATCGGCAGCGCCCCCGGGGGTGCCAGCTACGCCTTGCTGCGCCGCGGCGTCACCGTCTACGGCATCGACCCCGCGCTGATGGACCCGGTCGTGCTCGACTACCGCGGCGCGGCCGGCAATCGCTTCATTCACCTGCACCGTCCGATGAGCCTGGTCCAGCGCGCCGACCTGCCGCCCGCGCTGCACTGGGTGCTGATGGACGTGAACCTCGCCCCGCAGGTCGCCCTCATCACCGCGCGGCGGCTCGCCGCCCGGCCTCGCCACGCGCTGCACGGCGTCCTCCTCACCCTCAAGCTCGACGACTGGCGCGCCGTTCGCCACGTCCCGCGCCTGCTCGCGTCGATCTCCGCCATGGGCATGGACGAGGTCAAGGCCACGCAGCTGCCCAGCAATCGCATGGAGCTGTTCGTGTGCGGCCTGACCCGCCTCGGTCGCCAGCGCCTCACCGGTCCTTGATTTCGTCGCTCCGCGGCCGCGGCCGTGGTGTATTTTCCGCGCATGCGCAGTCACGTCCGTCCCCTCGTCGTCCTCGCAATCGCGGGTGTCGCCGGCTGCTCGGCCAGGGCCTCGATCAACGTGTCCGCCTCGCCCGCGGACGTCGAGGCGCGCACCGCCATCCAGACCCGGGCCTCGGCGGTGAAGATCGTCCGCCGCGGCGACAAGCTCGACTACGAGAACGGCGAGATCGAGTTCGAGACCAACTCGGCGGCCCTCGTCGGCAAGGACACCGACGACATCCTCGACCGCTACGCCGACGTGCTCAAGCAGTACCCCGCCCTGAAGATCCGCATCGACGGCCACACCGACAGCCGCGGCAGCACCAAGTCGAACCAGGAGCTGTCCGAGAAGCGCGCCCAGTCGATCAAGAGCGCCATCGTCCGCCGCGGGGTCGCCGGCGACCGGCTCGAAGCTCGCGGCTACGGCGAGAGCCAGCCCGAGCGCGTCGAGCCCAGCTACTGCCGCAACCGCTCGGAGGAGACGGTCGCCGACGCCAAGCTCGCCGAGTGCAAGGAGATCTGGACCGCCAACCGCCGCGCCGGCTTCATCGTCACCGAGGGCGCCGACAGCCTGCCCGCCGAGGGCGCCGCCGTGGCCGACCGGACCCCGGCCGAACCTGCCCCGAAGGCCAGCCCCGAGAAGCGCCGCCCCGACTGGGCCCTGCGCCTGTTCGGCGGCTACTCGATGCTGTACCGCGGCTTCGACTACCACGGCGGCCACTTCGGCGTCGGCGTCCACGCCTCGCAGCGCTTCGGCGCCCGCGGCCGCGGCTACATCGGCGGCGGCCCGCGCCTCCATTACCGCAGCGTCCGCGCCCACGAGGGCGGCCTCGGCGGCCACGACATCGGCATCCACATGCTCGGCCCCGAGGGCGACCTGCTGGTCGGCGGCGGCAGCGACCGCGTGGTCGGCCTGTTCTCGCTGCGCCTCGGCCTCGGCGCCGCCTTCACGCGCGGCCAGGCCATCGACGACCTCGGCGCGACCACGCACTTCCGCGGCACCGTCCTCGCCGGCTGGCTGCTCGGCGGCGTCACCGTGCTCGGCAAGCTCAACGAGCGGTGGAGCCTCGGCGGCCACGCCGAGGCCGGCATGATCGGCGTCGGCGGCGGCCTCGGCTTCGCCACCGAGATCGGCCTCAACGCCGCCTGGCACTTCGGCCGCGGCCGCCGCAAGGGCATCTGACGCTCCGGGGACATGCCCGAGAGGACATGTCCCATGTACCATTCAAGCGTCGTCGGCCGCCGTCAGCGGTCGCGCCAGGTACAGCCCGGTCTCGCCATCATCGTAATAATCGGCGATCTCCCGCACCAGCACCATCCCCGCGCGCCGATTGAGCTCCTGCGCCGCCGTGTTCGACAGGCGCACGTGGGTCGTCTGCGTGCGATAGCCGAGCCGGTACGCGATCGCGGCCATGCGCGCGCGCAGCCACGACGCGTGGCCGCGGCCCTGCTCGCCGGCCCGCGTGCACGTCTCGACCACGTACACCCGCCGCTGCCCGCGATTGAGCTCGACCAGCGTGTAGCTGACGATCGTCCCCCCGCGCCGCAGCCCGATCGCCAGCGCGTGCGCCCGCTCGAGGTAGAACCGCAGCTTCGCCGGCGTCAGCGCCTCCTCGCCGAACGCCGCCGCGCTCATCGCCGCGACCTCCGGGATGTCCGCCGCCGTCATCACGAACGCCCGCAGCCCCGCGCCCGCGCGCCGGCCCTCCAGCTCGGCCGCCAGCCGGCGCACGATCGCCGCCGTCAATCGCGGCGGCCGCTTCGAGGGCCTCACAATCGCCTCCCGACGATCGCCGTCGTCCCCGGCACCCACCCGAGCCTCGCGTCGAATCGCGGCAGCCCGGCCGCGAACTCCTGCGCCGGCGCGCCGACGATCAGCACCGGCTTGTACGCGTCCTCGTTGACGACCTTGCGCTTGGCCACGCCGATCGACGGTGGGTCGTCGAGCCCGGTGCGGCACGTCGGGTCGAGGCAGCGGATCGCCGGGAACGCGTCGACCAGCCGCGCGATCGCCTTGAGGTCGATGACGACCCCGAGCCCGTCGCGGTGCACCTCGAGGTCGCGGCTCGTCGACTGCGACGTGATCACCGGCCCGCGCACCAGGTACCCGTTGAAGTACGCCAGCCGGTCGCCGACGAACACCCGCATGAACAGCGCCTGGCCCGGCCGCACCCCGGCGACCGCCACCGGCCACAGGTGCTGCGCCAGCGCGTATGCGGCGTCCTCCCCCCATTGTCGCGTCAGCTGTTCGGCGATCCACGTCAGCTCGGCCTCGCTCGGCGGATCCGGGGACAGCGCGAAGCGAAAGCCCTCGCCCTCGTCGAAGCGCGCCAGCAGCTCGCGCGCGGCGCGGCGGCGATCGGCGGTGAGCGACGCCAGGTAGCCGGCGAATTCGTCGCCGAAGCGGGCGCGCGGGCTCGCCAGCCAGGCGAATCGCTCCCCGCCCGGCGCACCCGGAGCCAGCGCCTCCGCCGCCTCGAAGGTGTCGGTCATGACGATCGCCTCGCCGCACTCGTCCGCCAGCGTCGCCGCGATCGCCGGCGCCCTCGCCACGATCTCCGCGGCCGACAGCGGCACCACCGGATGCGACAGCGCGCCGACGAGCGCCCACCCGAACGCCCCCGGCGCCAGCGGGTCGCGGTAGAGCCCGACGCCGTCCTGCCCCGCCACGATCGGCCCGTCGAGCGGCGCGGCGAGCCAGCGCGCGTGCAGTTGCAAGTAGCTCGCGCACACCCGCGGGTCGTGCTCCGGCGCCGCCGCCGACTCGGAGAACCGCCCGAGCCGGGCCATCCAGGCGACGTACTCGTGCGCCGACATCAACATGCCGTCCGCCTTCTACCACCACCCGGCCGCGCTCGGCCTCACGAGTTCTGCGCGAATTCGCGCCACGCCCGCCCCACGAGGCCCGGTCGCCGCCGCGAGCGCCTTCGCAGACATGTCCTCCAGGACATACTATTTTTCTTAAAAGGATCGGCAAGACATCGCGCGGGGGCGACCTCATGTCGACCCCGCGCGAACCTCTCCTCTGTTGCGTCAGAGCTCTTGGGTCAGATGCCGTCGTCGTCGACGAAGCCGTACACCGCGCACTCGTCGTCGCACTGGACCGTGCAGGTCTGGTCGGTGCCGGCGAGGACCGTCAGCACGTCGGAGATCTCCGTGGTGCTGACGTTGCAGCGGGTGGCGCACACCTCGCGCGGCTGGTTCTCGTTGGCGCAGTTGAGCACGCAGATGCAATTCGGGTCGTTCTGGCACGAGGAGTAGGCGCCGCAGCAGCCCGTCTTGATGCACACGTCGCAGTCGGTGTCGTCCTCGTCCACCGCGCAGACGGCCACGGCGTCGTCGTCGTCGTCGACTTCCGAGAGCGCGCAGCCGAGCACCAGCCCCGCCGTCAACAGGCCCGCGTAGAACCGTCGCTTCGATTGGATGAACATCACTCGCACTCCTTGGTCGTCGGCGAGGGGCCCGCGCCTCGCGTCGGCGGCCTCCTCGGGGAATGTCGTGAGTCTGACGGCGACCCGGAACGGACGCCGCCTCGCCGAAATGCCGGCGATATGTTCAGTCCGCCGTCGATCGGCGCCCGTTCTCCGCCGCAGCGGCGGCGCGGCCCCGATTGTGCTCACCATCACAGTATGGACATTCGCGCCCGCCGGCCAGGCCGAGCCCGTCGCGCCGCTCCCGAGCCGCGACCCCCGCCCGGCCCGGACGCCGGCCAGGGCCTGCGCCGACCGATTCGGCGCCGTCGAGGCCGCGACGTGCCGTCGATTCCCACGATTCCCGGCGATTCACCACATCACCGCCCCCGCCCGCAGGCGGGCGACGGCGCCACGAATGCCGCGAGCGGGCGACGGCAATGCACATACCGGGCGAACGCTCGCCCGCGCGGTCAATTGAAGCGAGCGGCCAGCTCGGCGCAGGCCGCATATTCGCCGTCGGGCCGGCCCAACGAACATTTTCCCCGCCCGACCGGCCACATGTCCCGAAGGACACAATATCAATCCTGCGCCCGCTCAGCTCAGGGCCTTGCGCATCGGCACGAACGTGATCGTCAGCCCGCCCGCGAGCGGCACCTCCTGCGCCGCCGCGGCCTCGTAGCCGAGCGCCGCGTACAGACGCACGCCCGGGAGGGTCGCCATCAGCTCCGCCGCGGCGAAGCCGGCCGCGCGGGCCTCGGCCTCGCAGCGGCCGAGGATCGCCGAGCCGAGCCCGCGGCGGGCCCACCCCGGGTGGACGAAGAACGCACGGATCCGCGCCGCCTCGCGCGCGGGGTCGAGGCGGTCGGCCTGGCGCCCCGGCTGGTCGTCGCCGCCGAACAGCGTGCGCCGGAAGCTCCAGCCGCCGCACGCCACCGGCGCGCCCTCGGCCTCGGCCACGAAGTACGTCCCGTCGGTGATGAGCTGCGAGTCGACCCCGTAGGCCGAGCGCAGCGCCGCCTCGATCTGCGCCGCCGAGTAGTCGTGCTGTTGCAGCGCGCGCGCCGAGGTGGCGATCAGCTCGCGCAGCGCGGGCGCGTCGGCGAAGGTGGCGAGACGGAGCGGCGGGTTCACGCCCCGATCTTGCGCCGAACCGCCGCCGCTTGCACGCCCTTCACGACCCGTGGCGCTTGAGCTCACCGAAGCGTCCGACGCGCAGCAGCACCCCGTGGGCCGCCAGCATGTCGACGAACTTCGGCCCGTCGACCAGCTTGAGGTTCGGCTCGCCGTGGGCCGCCCCGTTCGCCTGCGGCGAGAAGTCCGACGTCGTCACCAGCAGCGCCTCCGAGAATTGCTGGCGGCGGAACGCGCCCAGCAGCTCGTCGACGTAGCGGCGGCCCACGGCCCCGGCGTAGCGCTTGGCCTGCACGGCGATCCGCGAGCGGTGGCCCCAGCCGTCGATGCGCGCCGCGACCACGTCGACCCCGCCGTCGAGCGGCCCGCCGCGCTGCTCGACGTCGACGTAGCCCATCGCGCGCAGCAGGTCGGCCACGATCGCCTCGAACTTGCGCGGCTCGACCCCCATCAACCACTGCAGCGTTTGCTGCTTCACCAGCGCGTTGTGACGCGCCACCAGGGCCTCGATCTGCGGCGCGGGGTCACCGAGCTCGAGCCCGCCGGGCGCCGCCGCGTCGGGCCCCTGGATGTAGCGCCGCCACTTGATCAGCGTGTGCGCCCGCCGCTCCGCCGTCGTCCGCGACAGCCCCGTCAACACCTCGAGCCGGCGCGTCAGCGTCGCCAGGTCGAGCGCCTCGCCGGTGAAGAACGACGCGAACGGCCGCAGCGCTCGCGCCAGCCCGACCGCCTCCGCGAACACCTGCCGCTCCTCGCGCGAGCCCTCCCCCGTGGCCAGCAGGCGCTGCCCCAGCGACGTCACCAGCAGCTCGCCGCGCGCGTTGAACTCGACCACCCCGAGGATCACCGCCGCCTGGCGGTAGTACAGGAAGTGCCGCCGGTCGACGTCGAGCAGCTCGAGCAGCGTGCCCGCGTGTTCGATGCCGTCGCGCACCGCCGCCACCAATTGGCGGATGTTGCTCAGACGATCGGCCTGCGGCACGTCCAGGGTGCGGTGCAGGCGATCGACGCGTTCGGTCGCCAGCTTGTGGATCTTCACCACGCCCCGACCTTTGCACGCCGCCAGCCCCTTGGGTACTGCTTTTTCGGCCAGATCGCCCGTGCAGCGGGGAATTGCGGGCACTTCACGGTACCCGCGGGGAATCACCGCACTCGCGGGCGCTGCAGGGAGCGCATTCGCCCGCAGCAATTCCTCAAGCGATCGCTCGCCGGCGCCGGATCGCCGCCAGCACCAGCAGCATCGGCCACACCGCCGCCGCGTTCGCGTTGTTCGAGCACGCGCAGCCGTCGCTGCTGCCCTCGCTCCCCTCGCCGGCCGTCGCCGCGTCGGCGCCCGCCGTGCCGTCGTCGGTCCCGCCGCTCGCCGAGCTCGGCCCCTCGCTGTCGCTGCCGGGGCCGCTCGTCGGGCTGTTCGTGTCACCGCCTGACTCGCTGTCGCCGCCCGACTCGCTCGACGGTCCGCTCGTCGGGCCCTGCGTCTCGCCGTTCGACTCGCTGTCGCTCCCCGGCCCTCCGCCCGTCGGGTCGTCGGTCGTCGACGTCGACGTATCCCCGCTCGTCCCGGTGTCGCTGTACTCGTACGCGCCGACGTCGGGCGCACCGTCGTCGCGCGGCACCCCGTCGAGGTCGTCGACGATCTCGATCTCGGGCACCGGGAAGCCGATGTTGCGCAGCGACGAGCCCTCCGTCAGGTGGAAGTCGCGCCCCGCCGCGTCGACGAACCCCCAGCCGCCCGGGTCGTCGGCCGTCTGATTGCCCTCGTCGATGAAGTCGGGCACCTCGCCGCCGATCCCGATCGGCGACATCCCGGCCCCGGCCACCGCGTTGTTGCGCAAGAAGCCCTGCCCGAGCATCGGCCCGAACACCGCGATCCCCCAGCCGCCCGACGAGATCACCGTGTTGTGGGCGACCTGGATCTTCGACCCCATGTTGAGGTTCTGATCGTTGATGTAGATCCCGGAGTCGGCGAAGTTGGCGACCACGTTGTTGTAAAGCTGCGTGTCGCCGGCGCCGAAGATGAAGAAGCCATTGGTCGGGCCGTCGAGCAGGACGTTGCCCCAGATCTTGCAACTCGACGCGCCGCCGACCTGCAGGCCCTGCTGCTGGTACAGCTCGCCCGCGGTGCCCACGTTCTTGATCGTGTTGCGATAGAAGTGACAGTCTTTCGGCGTCACCCCGATCTGCGCCCCGTCCCAGCCGGTGTTCTCGATGATGTTGTCGTGGATCCACGCCCCGTGGTGCTCGTGCGGGTAGAGCGTCACCTCCTGGCCGTCGCACGTGAACACCCGCCCGCCGTAGCCGGTGCTGCCGAAGTAGATGCCCTCGCCGTGCACGTCGTGGATGTACATGTGGTGAAGCCGCGAGTTGTACATCACGAAGTTGCCGAGGTTGGCCGACCCGTCGCAGCGCGACTCGGTCTTCATCACCACCCCGGCGAAGCCCGCCTCGTACACCTCCATGTGATCGATCTCGACGTCGCTGCTGAGGTCGCCCACCGCCACCCCGAACGCCGAATAGTCGGGCCCCATCCGCGACGCCCGCACCTTGAAGCCGTACGGGATCTCCGGGTCGGCCGAGCCGGTCACCCGCACGTGACGCGAGCCGTCGACCGTGAGGCCGTAGCCCTTGTCGTTGTTGTCGATGTTGACCTGGCCCTCGCAGTTGCGGATCTCGATCGGCGCGTCCTCCTCGCCGATGAACTGTTGCAGGCGCAAGAACGGCCGGTCGCCGCCGCGGACGCACACGCTCTCGCCCGGCTGCACCCCCATGTCGGTGCCGTTCACGACCTCCCCGGACAGCTCGATCACGTGGTCGCAGTCGCACGGCGCCGCCGCTTCGGCCGCATTCGGCACGGTCATCAGGAGAGCTGCGAATGGTGCGACGACGACAAGGCGATGGCCCATCGCCGCAACGTCGACGACGGCCCGCCGGCCGTCAACAGGGCCTCACCGAGCCGTCGCCCGCCGCTATCCCTGCACCACGCCGTCGACGTAGACCCATCGTCCGTCTTCGCGGACGAACCGGCTGCGCTCGCGCTGCACGAAGCGGCGCCCCTCCGACTTGAGCGCCGCCGCGAACGCGACCACGCCGGTCTCGTCTGCGGGCCCGCCCGCGGCCGTCTCGACGATCGTCAGCGACATCCCTCGCAGCCCGCGACAATACGCGGTGAGCTGCTGGCGGTCGATCGTCCCGCGCGCCGCCGCGCTTGTGGTCTGGAGGAGGTAGTCCACCGCCCCTTCCACATACGCCGTGTAGCGGCTGCGCATCAGATCTTCCGCCGTCTCGGCCGGGCGCGCGCCGACGAGGAGCGGGCCGCAGCAGCTCTCGTAGGTGCGACGACCGCACGGGCAACGCCTCGACATGCCGCGCATGGTGCCACAGGTCGCCCGCCGCGACGACAGGTCGCACGGGCGCGACGCTCGCTGCGCCGCGCTTGTCTTCTCGCCCCGGACAGGTAGAAAGCAGGCGCCGCGCTCACCTGCCCTTCCGGACAGCCTGCCGCCGGCGCCGACTCACACCATTCCTGCCGCATCATCATGGACGACACGACGAACGACTGGAAGCTCCCCTGGACCGGCGGCTGTCGCTGCGACCGCGTGCGGTTCCGCGTCACCACGCCGCCGCTCGTCACGATGGCCTGCCACTGCCGCGGCTGCCAGCGCATGGCCGCCAGCGCCTTCTCGCTGAGCCTGCTGCTGCTCTCCGCCGGCTTCGAGGTCACCGCGGGCGAGCCGGTGATCGGCGGCCTCCACGGCCCGAACCGCCACTTCCACTGCCCGCACTGCAAGTCGTGGCTGTTCGGCCGCCCCCACGGCATCGACCACCTCGTCGTGCTGCGGCCCACCATGCTCGACGAGCACGCGTGGTTCGTCCCCTTCATGGAGACCGGCACGGCCGAGAAGCTGCCGTGGGTCACCACGCCGGCGGTGTACTCGTTCCCCGACCTGCCGCCACCGGAGCAGTACGCGCCGATCATGCAGGACTTCGCCGTCCGCGGCGCGCGTCCGAGCTGAGCAGCCTGCGCACTTCGTGCGCCCCGATCGCCCGCCCGCGCCCCGTCCTGGCCTCGCGTTGAGCTTTTCCTGATGCGCAGCGCGCTCCTCGCCCGCGTGTCGGTCGCAGGCCCCACGCGTGCGCCTCGTCGCGGGAGTATCTTGGCCGGCGGAGGAGCACCGACGACATGCGATATGCCAGGCCCAACACTCCCGGCGCGAAGGTCAGCTACGAGTCGCGCTACGACAACTTCATCGGCGGCGAGTTCGTCCGCCCCGTGCAGGGGCGCTACTTCGAGAACCCGAGCCCCGTGACCGGGCAAACCTTCTGCGAGGTCGCGCGCTCGAGCGCCGAGGACATCGACCTCGCGCTGAACGCCGCCCACGGCGCCAAAGAAAAGTGGGGCAAGACCCCGGCCGCCGAGCGGGCCCGCCTGCTCAACAAGATCGCCGACGTCATGGAGGCGCACCTCGAGGAGCTGGCCGTCTCCGAGACGTGGGACAACGGCAAGCCGATCCGCGAGACCCTGGCCGCCGACCTGCCGCTTGCGATCGACCACTTCCGCTACTTCGCCGGCTGCATCCGCGCCGACGAGGGCACGCTCGCCGAGCTCGACGAGCACACCGTCTCCTATCACCTCAAGGAGCCGCTCGGCGTCGTCGGCCAGATCATCCCGTGGAACTTCCCGCTGCTCATGGCCGCGTGGAAGCTCGCGCCCGCCCTCGCCGCCGGCAACTGCGTCGTCCTCAAGCCGGCCGAACAGACCCCCGCGACCATCCTGCTGTGGGCCAAGCTCGCCTCATCGATCCTCCCGCCCGGCGTCGTCAACATCGTCAACGGCTTCGGCATCGAGGCCGGCAAGCCGCTGGCCCAGAGCCCGCGCGTGGCCAAGGTCGCGTTCACCGGCGAGACCACCACCGGCCGCCTCATCATGCAGTACGCCTCCGAGAACATCATCCCGGTGACGCTCGAGCTCGGCGGCAAGTCGCCCAACCTGTTCTTCGCCGACATCCTCGACCACGACGACGACTTCCGCCAGAAGGCGCTCGAGGGCTTCGCCATGTTCGCGCTCAACCAGGGCGAGGTCTGCACCTGCCCCTCGCGCGCGCTCGTCGACAAGAAGATCTACGGCACCTTCCTCGAGCTGGCGACCGAGCGCACCCGGCGGATCGTCCAGGGCGACCCGCTCGACACCACGACGATGATCGGCGCCCAGGCCAGCAACGACCAGCTGGAGAAGATCCTCGCCTACATCGACATCGGCAAGAAGGAGGGCGCCCGCGTGCGCACCGGCGGCGAGCGCGTGCGCCTCGGCGACGGCCTCGGTGACGGCTACTACGTCGCGCCGACGATCTTCGAGGGCCACAACAAGATGCGGATCTTCCAGGAAGAGATCTTCGGCCCGGTGGTCTCGGTGGCCAGCTTCGACGGCTTCGACGACGCGATCGCCCAGGCCAACGACACGCTCTACGGCCTCGGCGCCGGCGTGTGGACCCGCGACGTCCACACGGCCTTCCGCGCCGGCCGCAACATCGCCGCCGGCCGCGTGTGGACCAACTGCTACCACCTGTACCCGGCCCACGCCACGTTCGGCGGCTACAAGCAGTCGGGCATCGGCCGCGAGACCCACCGCATGATGCTGAACCACTACCAGCAGACCAAGAACCTGCTCGTCAGCTACGACCCCAAGCCGATGGGGTTCTTCTGATGACCGACGCCCCGATCAGCGCCACCCCGGCCGCCCTGGCGCTGATCGCGGCGCTGCGGCAGCAGCACGGCCCGCTGATGTTCCATCAGTCCGGCGGCTGCTGCGACGGCAGCGCGCCGATGTGCTACCCCGCCGGCGAGTTCAAAATAGGGGCCCGCGACGTCCTGCTCGGCACCGTCGGCGACGCTCCCTTCTACATCGGCGGCGACCAGTACCAGCGCTGGCGTCACACCCGCCTCACCCTCGACGTCGTCCCCGGCCGCGGCTCCGGCTTCTCGCTCGAGGCGCCCGAGGGCGTGCGCTTCTTGATCCGCTCCGACGTCTGCGCGGCACCGTGAGCGGATGAGCATGCTCGTTCGAGCATGTCTTGAAGGACATCGACCTCACCCCGTCAGCTTCTCGAGCAGCCCGCGGAGCTGCGCCTGCTCGCCCGCGCTCAGGCGCCCCACCCGCGCCGCGAACGCGTCGGCGAGCAGCGTCATCCCCCGCTGCATCACCTTGCGTCCGGCGGGCGTGAGCGCCAGCCGGTGCTTGCGCAGGTCGTCGGGGTCGATCTCGCGCCGGAGGAGGCCCGCCGCCTCGAGCCGCTTCACGTACAGCGTCATCGTCGGCTTCGGCATCACCAGCGCCGCCGCCAGCTCGGCCGGGTACGGGTGCTCGTCGACCTCCGACAGCACGAACAGCTCCTTGACCTCGAGGCCCAGCGCGCCCACCTCGGCCGCCACCGTGGCGATCACGGACATCAGCAAACGGTGATTGAGCGACCACAGCCTGGCGGCGTCGATTTTCGTCATGACCCCTCTTGCGCTCCCGATAGTTCAACACTAAACCAGTTCAAGGTTGAACCAGTTCGAGGCTGAACCAACTCGAACATACCAGGAGTCACGATGCCACTCGACCATTATGTGACGCTCGGCCGCTCCGGCCTGCGCGTGAGCCCGTTCTGCCTCGGTGCGATGACCTTCGGCGAGGACCTCGGTTGGGGTTCGAGCGTCGAGGAGTCGCAGCGGATCCTCGACCGCTTCATCGAGCTCGGCGGCAACTTCATCGACACCGCCAACTTCTACACCAAGAGCCACTCGGAGAAGATCCTCGGCGACCACGTCGGCCGCCACCCGGCGCGCCGCGACCGCCTGGTGCTCGCCACCAAGTTCAGCGGCAACCTCTACCCCGGCGATCCCAACGGCGGCGGCTCGGGCCGCAAGTCGATCCTCTCCGCATGCGACAACTCGCTGCGTCGCCTGCAGACCGACTACATCGACCTGTACTGGCTGCACAACTGGGACGTGCACACGCCGATCGACGAGACGATGGCGGCGCTCGAGGACCTCGTGCGCGCCGGCAAGGTCCGCTACATCGGCGTCTCGGACACCCCGGCGTGGAAGATCGCCCAGGCCAACGTCACCGCGCAGTTCCGCGGCTGGTCGGCGTTCATCGGCCTGCAGATCGAGTACTCGCTGCTCGAGCGCTCGGTCGAGCAGGAGCTGGTGCCGATGGCGCTCGAGCTCGGGCTCGGCGTCACCCCGTGGTCGCCGCTGAAGAGCGGCGCGCTCAGCGGCAAGTACACCCGCGCCAACGCCGGCACGGTCAAGGCCGCCCGCGGCATGTTCCTCGAGCCGTTCCTCCACGAGAAGACCTTCGCCCTGGTCGACGCGCTCGAGGAGATCGCCAGGGCCCACGAGACCACCGTGGCCCGCGTCGCGCTGGCGTGGGTGCAGGGCCGGCCCGGCGTGACCTCCACGATCATCGGCGCGCGCACCCTGGCGCAGCTCGAGGACAACGTGAAGGCGCTCGACGTGAAGCTCCACGCCGACGACCTGGCTCGCCTCGAGGCGCTCACCCGTCCGACCTTCGGCTTCCCGCAGAACATGCAGCCGATGTTCCCGGCCATTCACAACGGCGGCACCACCGTGAACGGCGTGCACGCCCCGCCGAGCCCGTTCGTCCTCGCCAAGGGCGACAAGCCGTACTGAGACGCGGGGGTGGGCGACCCGCCCTTCAGTTGACCTGCCGCGCGCGTCCGGCCCAGTACGGCGCGCGCAGTTTAAACTTCTGCAGCTTGCCGGTCGACGTGCGCGCCAGCTCGGAGCGCACCTCGACCGAGGTCGGGCACTTGTAGTGTGCCAGGCGCTGGCGGCAGTGGGCGATGAGCTCGGCCTCGGTGGCCGACTGCCCGGGAGCCAGCACCACCAGCGCCTTGACCGTCTCGCCCCACTTCTCGTCGGGCACGCCGATCACGGCCGCCTCCGCCACCGCCGGGTGCGAGCACAACGCGTCCTCGACCTCGATCGACGACACGTTCTCGCCGCCGCTGATGATCACGTCCTTCTTGCGGTCGGAGATCACCAGATGGCCCTCCGGGTCGACCAGGCCGCCGTCGCCGGTGTGGAACCACCCGTCGGCCAGGGCCGTCGTCGTCGCCGCGGGATCTCGCCAGTAGCCCTCGAGCACCGTGTTGCCGCGCGCCAGCACCTCGCCCTGCGCGTCGACCTCGATCTCCGTCCCCAGCGCCGGCGCGCCCGCGCGGCCGAGCTTCTCCGCGCGCTCGTGAGCCGGCAGCGCGTCCCACTCCGCGCGCGTGCGGTTGATCGTCAGCAGCGGCGACGTCTCGGTGAGCCCGTAGATCTGGATAAATTCCCACCCGAGCTCCGCCTCCACGCGCTCGATCGTCCGCGTCGGCGGCGGCGCCCCGGCACACACCACCCGCACCTTCCCGCGCCCCGGGATCGGCCCCTGCCACTGCTGCGCAGCCGCCAGGATCGCGTTGTACACCGCAGGCGCCCCGCACATCAGCGTCACCCCGTGCGCCTGCACCCGCCGCAAGATCTCCGCACCGTCGATCTTGCGCAGCACGTGCTGCACCGCGCCCAGCCCGGCCAGCGCGAACGGCATCCCCCAGCCGTTGCAGTGGAACATCGGCAACGTGTGCAGGTACACGTCGCGGTCGGTGACCGCCGTGTGCAGCGCGAACGTCGTCGCGTTGATCCACAGGTTGCGGTGCGTCAGCTGTACCCCTTTCGGTCGCGCCGTCGTTCCGCTGGTGTAGTTGATCGTCGCCGTCGCGTTCTCGTCGGCCTGCCAGATCGCCGGGGTCGCGTCGTGGCGGAACAGCAGCCGATCGCTCTCGGCGCCGAGCACGAACCGGCGCGCGCAATTCACCTCCGCCAGCGCCGCGTCGAGCTCCGGATCGACCAGCAGCATCGACGCCCCCGAGTGCTCGACGATGTACGCGATCTCGGCCGGGCTGAGGCGGAAGTTGATCGGCACCAGCGCCCGCCCGTGGGCCGCGACCCCGAAGAACGACACCAGCATGCGCGCCGCGTTGTGCGACACGATCGCCACCCGCTCGCCGAACCCGACCCCGAGCGCGTCGAGTCCGGCCGCCTGCGCCCGCGCCTGCGCCGCCAGCTTTTTATACGTCAACGCCCCCAGCGAGCTCGCCGGCTGCTGCGGTTCATCGAACACGCCGACGCGGTCGCCGTAGACCTGCTCGGCGCGGCGCATGAAGTCGAGGATCGTGAGCGGGACGAACAAGACGAGCTCCTGCGGCGAGAGAGAGGCCCGCAGGATCGCACGAAATCAGTTCGGCCGCGATCGGCACCGAGGCTCTACGCCGGCTCCCACGCGTCGGCGTCGAGGTCGGGAAAAAAGACCTCGCAGGTGCCTGCGGGGATCCGGCTGATCCGCGCGACGCCGAGGGAGTCGGTGAAGCCGCGCCACTCGACCCCGTCGGGCGCGACGATGCGGTAGCGCTGGCCCGGGATCCCCTCGCCGTCCTCGCCGACCAGCTGGATCTCCACCCAGTGCGTCGGCGGCCCCGCCTCCAGCGTCGAGAACGCCTCCTCGCCGGCGCGCTCGTCAACCTCCTTCTCCTCGCCGGGCGGCCCGACGAGCGGCGGCGCGACCGCCCCCGGCCGCGTGAACGCCAGCCGGCCGCTCACCAGCGCCCCGGCGAGCCGCGTCACCACGTCCTCCCCGCCGCGGTGATCGAGCTCGCCGGCGAGCTGCTGCAGCACGAAGACGTCGCGCGCGTCGCTCATCAGCCGGGCCACGAACGCCGACGCCGCGCGCACATCCGCGAACGCCAGCCGCTCCCCCGGCCCCGGCGACTCGCCGAGCAGACGGACCTCGAGGTCGGCGACGCGGAGGGTGCGACGATCCACGGTGGAGCCCACGCTATCGCAGCCGCCCATGCCCATCAAGGCGCGCCCGCGCGCTCGCAGGGCCCTGCCGCCTCGTCCTCGCGGGCGCTCATGACATGTCCCGAAGGACATCTCGTTCGCCGCGCCCACCGTGCCACGAGCCGCCGCCCCCGCGACACGCGCTCGCCCTCGCCCTCGCCCGCGAGGCGGGCGGCTGTCGTCCTCTCCTCCAGCCTCATCCCTCCGCGCCCCGCGTCGCGCCGGCGACCTCTCCCCCAGCTTCGGCGCCGATGCCCCGTCCGCGCCGCTGCGACCCGCCGTCGCCTCCGCTCCCCTGCTCGCGTACGATGGCCGGGTGCGTCGCCGCAGCTTCATCGCCGGCGCGGCGGCCCTCGCCTGCGGCCGCCCGGGTCACGCCCCGAGGTTCGCCTTCAGCGAGACGCGCGAGACCGTCGCCGCGCTCGTCGAGGCCTGGCGCGAGAAGATGCCGGTCGTCGGTCTCAGCCTCGCGCTCGTCGACCGCGGCGAGCTCGCCTGGGCGGGAGGCTTCGGCATGGCCGACCGCGAGGCGCACCGCCCCGCCGACGCCGACACCGTCTACGCCATCGGCTCGCTCACCAAGCTCTACACCGCCCTGACCGCCCTGCGCGCCGACGCCCGCGCCGCCCTCGACCTCGACGCCCCGCTGCAGCGGCACCTCCCCCAGCTACGCGCCCCCGGCGTCGACGCCGTCCGCCTGCGCCACCTCCTCTGTCACCGCTCCGGCCTGATCTCCGACTGGCACCGCGGCAGCCTCGGCGAGCGCCCGCCCGACTGGCGGCTCGTCGCCGACGAGATCGCCGACGAGCCGCTCATCGCCGCGCCCGACCGCTGGTACGCCTACTCCAACGTCGGCTACACCCTCATGGGACATGTCCTCGACAGCATGTCCGAAAAGCCATTCCCCGACCACGCCCTCGACGTCGCCCGCGACACCCTCGGCACCAGCGCCCTTTGCTTCGATCCCCCGCCGCTGCTGGCCGCCGGTTACTGCGCCGGCCGCCGCGAGGTCGAGCCGCGCCTGCGCCTGCAGCCGGCGGCCGGCATGTACGGCAGCGTCCTCGACCTCGTCCCCCTGCTCCGCTGGTTGCTCGCCGGCGACGGCCTCGCCGCCGCCATGCTCACCCCGCAACCGGCCGGCCCGCTCGACTGCGACGAGCGCTGGGGCCTCGGCCTCGCGCTGAAGCACGTCGGCCTCGCCCACGCCGGCCGCGTCGGCTGGCACACCGGCCGCACCTTCGCTCACCGCGCCGTCCTGTTCGTCCTGCCTGACCGCGGCCTCGGCATCGCCGTCCTCGCCAACTTCCGCGAGGCCGGCGGCGTCGAGGACCTCGCCGTCGACGCCCTGCAGACCGCCCTGCTCGAGCGCGACGGCCTCGACCTCCCGCCCAGCGTCGGCGACGGCGAGGCACGCCCGCGCGCCGCCTTCGACCCCGTCGCGCTGCAGCGCCACGTCGGCCGCTACGCCAACGATTTCGACGTCGTCCGCCTCGAGCTCGGGCACGGCGGCCTGGTCTCGCGCGCCGAGCTCGGCGACACCGCCCTGATCCCCGCGCAGGGCGGCGGGTTCCACAGCGCCGCCAACCGCGACTCTCACGTCACCATCACCGACCGCGCCGGCTACCACGTCCTCACCAGCACCGTGCGCGGCATCGAGACGCGCATCGGCGTCCGCTGTCCCGAAGGACCTGTCCCCGAGGACTGGCTCCGCCGCGCCGGCCGCTACCGCGTCGACGCCGCCCCCGGCGAGGTCGTCGCCTTCAAGGCCGCCCACCTCGAGCACGTCGGCGGCGGCCTCGAGCTGCGCCTCGAGCTGCCGCAAGCCTTCGCCACCAGCTCGACCCTGGCCCGCTTCGCCCTCGCGCCCTCCGGCCCGCGCGACGCGACGATCTTCGGCATCGGCCGCGGCAAGGGCCAGCGCGTCGCCGCCGAGGACGGCCCGGACGGCCCCGCGCTGGCGTGGGCCGGCTATCGCCTGCTCCGCAGCGACGCCTGAGCCGGCTCGCCTTCGTCCGTCCCCTCATGATTCGTCGGCAGGAGTCACACCCAGCCGCGCCGTCTCACTCAATGCGTCGCCGTCGCCGCAATCCCACCAGCACCAGCAGCGCCCAGGCCTCGCGCCACGACGCACTCCCGCTCGCGCAGGCGCAACCGTGCTCGACGAGCCCGTCGTCGGCCGCCGTCGTCGCCCCGCCGCTCGCATCACTCGTCGCCCCCGTCGTCGCCCCTGTCGTCCCCGGCTCGACCGGTCCGGTCGTCGGCGCGCCCGTCGTCGGCTCGCCCGTGCTCCCCTCCATCGCCGGCCACGCCGCGCAGCGGTCGGGGTCCCACTCGGACTCGAGCTCGTCCGTCTCGCACACGTACGGCTGGCCCTGACAGGCCGCGAGCGCCGGCGACTCGGCCGTCAACGTCTGCGGTCCGAGCTGGCTCGCCAGCGCATCCCCGTGACATTGCGGCGGCCCCACCACCTCCTCGCCGCTGGCCAGGTTGCGCAGCACCACCTCGGCGCAGAACGGCTCCGTCTCGCGCGCCCGCAGCACGAACCCGTCCGGTCCGGAGAAGCTCGGCGCCCACATCTTCCCCTCGGCGCGCAGCTCCGCCGCGATCATCGACGCCGCTCCCGGCGCCGCGATCGCCGTCCCCGTCACCTCCACCTGCATCGCCCCGACCCAGTCGAGCGGCGCGCAGTGCCCCTCGTCGACCACCAGCTCGCTCGACCCGCAGCCGGCGAACTCCACCCGGGGGAACGCCCCGTCGCAGCACACCAGCCGAACGAGGCTCGACAGCGGCGGCTCCGCGAGCGCCTCGTTCGTCATCACCGCGGGCAGCGCGAGCGGCGGCATCGACTCACCCGCGACCTCGACCTCGAACTCGAACGGCACGAACTCTTCCCCGCAGAACTCGAGGTTCGGCACGAACTCGACGTTGTGGATCGTCCCCGTCACCACCAGCGTCGCATTCGCCGTCAGCGGCAGCTCCGGCCGCCACAGCAGCACCCCGTCGATCCCGCTGTCCTCGACCGCTCCCGCCAGCGGCATGCCGTCCAGCGTCACCTCGACCTCGAGGATGTCCGTCGTCGGCGCCGCCCCCGACGGCCCCGACACCCGCATCACGATCACCCCGTCGATCGGGATCGGCGCCGTGAACACCTCCTCGACCGTCGTCCACGTGTCGAAGGTGCCGCACGGATCGCCGAGGTCGAGGCACCCCGCCGCCTCGCGCGCGATGAGACCACCCCCGAACACGAGCCCGAGCGCCACAAACCGCGAGACCGATGCCATCGCTCCTCTCTATCACGACCCTCGTTGCCCGAGCGCTGGGAATCGAGGGAGGTGGCCGGACCGCGGCGATTCCGTCACGCGCGCCGCGAGCACGTGAACCAGGAGCAGGAAGATCGCGCCGCCGGCGCAGATCGATCGCAAGAAGCGGAGCCTAGCCCGCCTCGGCATCAGCCGCGGGCTCTGTCTGGCGGATGGCCTCTTCGTAGGCGAGGAGCAGCAGCGGACGCAGGCGATGCAGGTCCTTCACTGTGTTGATGTAAACGAACCCCTTCTCCACCTCGAAGCCTGGTGACAGCGATTTGGCCTTCTCTGGAGACACCTTGGTGGAAATGGACTTCTTACGCTGATTGAAGTGGAGCCTGACGAACCAGCGGCGAATCGAGATGGTCGAGATCGTGAACCAATTGACCGTATCCTTGTGCAGGATCGGCGCCCCCGAACTCATCGGCGAGTCGGCGCAGATCGATCGAACGATCTCGAGCGCCTCCAGCTCTTCGCCTGTCGTGACGATATTCGGCACCGCGGGCGCCGTCACAGCTTCTCGTCGATCTTGATCACCGGCTGCGGCGGAGCGACCGTCGGGACCTCGAGCTTCGGAGGAGCGGCCGGGACCGGCGCCTCGGCCCTCGGTTCAGCCTGATCCTTGATCGATCGCGTCGCCATGTCGAGCAACGTCGCCTGGATCGCGCGCTTGATCGTCGGTGTGAACTTCTCGATCACCCTCGGCGTGAGGCGCTTGCCGGCGAAGACACTGAGCTCGCCGAGGACGAAGCGCGTGAAGCTCTCGGGCGGATTTCGCAAGATCGACCCCATGTAGCCGCTGATCTTGCTCGTGTAGATGATCTCCTCCGCCTGCTCACGCACCCCACCCGGGTTGAACCGCTCACGCGAGAACGTCTCCAACACCTCGACGTCGGCCTCGGTGAACGAAAGAACATCGAACTCAAAGAAGGGCTTCTCACCGAGGATGTTCTTCTCCTCGAGGTCGGTGAAGAACATATACTTCACGCCATTCGTCAGCACGGCGACGGGGCACGCCGGTGTCGCGTTGAAATAGCGAGCGAGCTGGCCGCTGAAGTTGTGCAACGCGACGTCGGCGGACTTGCACTCCACGAAGATGACCGGCGTCCCGCCCAGGTGGATGGCATAATCGACCTTCTCCGCCGGGCCTCCTGGACGCTTCTTGGCGAAGTCCGCCACGTATTCCGGACGTATCTCGGTCGGATCGTAGATATCGTAGCCAAGCGCGCCGATGAAGGGGAGGATCAACGCCTGCTTCGTGGACTCTTCTCCATGGACGTGGGGCAGCCGCCTGCGGATCTGCTCTGCAAGCTTCAAAAATTGATCGTGAAACGCGGCCATCATCTCTCCGTGACGATCGAGTGTAGGTCGACGATGACGCTGGGGTCAACGGACCAGGCCCGCGCGCGAGCGTTCTCGCCCACAACGCATTGTGGCCGGCAAATCAATGTTCCCTGGCTCCTGGCGTTTCCCTGCTGGCCTTTCTCGCGCGCGTCGATAGGTGCTTCCTGCGACGGACCCCGACATATCGGCCGACGCGGCCGGGCACCTCTTATTTCGCCGACCTCCGCCGCCCGGCGAAGTCCGCTACGATCGCCGGATGCAACGCCGAACCTCCGAGCGACGCGCCCGCATCGAGGATCTGGTCCGCTACCTCTGCTCGCCGGAGTGCGCCGGGCGAGCGCCCGACACGCCTGGTGGCATCGCCGCGCGCATGCGGCTCGTCGACGAGTTCCGCGCGATCGGGGCCGTGCCGGGCGGCATCGACGGGTACTTGCAGCCCGTCCCGAACTGCGGCGCCAACGTCCTCGCCGAGGTACCGGGCCGCGGTTCGTTCGCCGAGCGCACGATCGTCGTCGCCGCGCACTACGATCATTTGGGCGCGACGGCCGACGATTGCGTCTTCTGGGGCGCCGACGACAACGCCGCCGCCGTGGCGATCCTCGTCGAGGTCGGGCGCGAGCTCGTCGCGCGCGGGCGCCCCGGCCGGCGGGTCATCCTCGCCGCCTACGACGGCGAGGAGATGCCGCACTTCCTCCACGGCACCATGGGCTCGATGTACCACGTCGCCAACCCGACCGCGCCGCTCGCCAGCATCGACATGATGGTGTGCATGGACCTGTGCGGCCACGCGATCGGGCCCGCGAGCTTCCCCAGCGAGGTCCGCAACTCCCTGTTCGTCTTCGGCGCCGAGCTCAGCGCCGGCGTCGGCGAGCTCGTCGACGCCGCCACGATCGCCGGCGGCGTCTACCCGCGCCGCGCCGACCTCGACGTCCTCCCGCCGCTCAGCGACTACTACGCCTTCCGCCAGGCCGGCGTCCCCGTGCTGTTCCTCAGCTGCGGCCGCTGGCAGCACTATCACCAGCCGACCGACACCCCCGACCGGCTCGACTACGACAAGATCGTCTCCACCGTCGATTATTTGGCCGGCCTCGTGCAGCTGCTGCGCGAGCGCCCCGAGGCCCCCGCGCCCTTCGACACCGACGCCCGCGACGACCTCGCCACCATCGCCTCCCTGCGAGCCCTCGCCCGCCACCTCGCCCCGCACGTCCCCGCCGGCTCGCTCGCGGCCCTCCAGCTCGCGGCCCGTATGGGGTACGGACTCGCCGCCGCGGCCGCCCGGGGCCCGCTGTCCACCGAACAGCGCCAGCAGCTCGCGTGGATGATCGCCGGCCTCGAAGAGGCCATGGCCTGAACTGACCTGACCCGAGGGACATACCCAGCTCCACATGTCTTGAAGGACATCTCACCCGTGCTCGAGCTCGGGACTCGCCCGAGGGCGCTCCCGATCTTCAGCGGCGGAGGCGACGCCCGCGCACCGATTCGGACCCGCCTCGGACCCCGGGAACGCGCACCGCCTCGTTATCCTTGGCTTTTCCTCCGCATATGGGAGGTGTTCGAACGATGTCGCCGATCGTCCCGATCGAAGTGACCGCCTCGATCACTACGCGATCGAGATGCTCGACGCGACCTCGACGACGACCCCGTACCACCCTGGCGACAGCGACGTCGCCCGCGTCCGCACCTTGCTCGACCGCGCGGTCGCCTCCGCCTTCCCGCACGCGCGCCCGGCCGAGGTCCCGCCGCTGACCGCCACGCGCTGGGCCTTTCGCCTCGCCGGCCTCTATCACCTCACCCACTCCACGCCCGCGCGGCTCGAACTGGCCGCCGAGCGCTTCGCCGCGGTCGGCCGCAAGGTCCTGGCGAAGTGGGCCCGCGAGCGCGCGCGCGAGGGGAGCGACCACGACTTGCTCGCGCTGCGAGACCTCCGCGACCTCGGCTACGACCCCGTGCGGGTCGTCGAGCGCGTGCGTCCGGCCACCGCGATGCGCATGGTCGAGTACTTCGAGCGCAGCGTCCGCGCCTTCGACCCGATCGGCTGCGTCGGCTACGCCTATACCGTCGAGCGCCTGGCCATGACCGTATGCGAGCCCGACATCCGCGCAATCGAGGCCGTACTACCGCCCGGCACCCGCGCCACCCGCTGCTTGCGGGTCCACGGCGCCGCCGGCAGCGACGGCGATCACGTCGCCGACACCCTCGTCGCCGTCGCTCGCCTCACGCCCGGCGAGCGGGCCCGGATCGCCGAGGCCGCGCGCGACACCGCCGTCCTCTGCTCCACCCCCGAACCCGCAGGCCCGCCGAGCGACGCCGCGCTCGCCGAGCTCCTCGCGCCCTGCCGGCTCCACTGATCTCCTCGGACATGATCATCACCCACACGCGACAATCGGAGAGACGACCATCGCCTGCCTGGCTTTCAGGACAGGCCCGGCTTCGACCCCGCCACGGCCTCGACGCCCCTCGCGTCCCCAGCCGTTGCCGCCCTCGCTCATTTGGGCATGTCCTGAAGCACATGCTCATGCAGACATGCTCATGCAGACATGTCCTTTTACACCGACCGCTTGCCCCCGACGCGAATCGTCGCCGCCGCGCGCCGGACCGTGTCCGCCTCGGCCCGCGTGAGCCCGTAGGCGGCGAACGCCGCGCGGTCGATCGCCGCGGCGTCGGTGGCGGGCGCCGCGATCAAGGCCGCCCGGCTCTTCGCCGACAGGTCGGCCCAGCGCGGCACGCAGATCCGCCGCAGGTACTGCGCCTGGAACCGCAAGAACCCGCCGGCCATCTTGATCCCGTAGTTGGCGACGAACAGGGCCGCCAGCGACGAGCGCAGGATCGTCGCCAGCGCCTGCAGGTCCCACGTCGGCGACGTCACGTGATAGAGGTTGTGGTGCGGGTAATAGCGACCCGCGTCGAACACCACCGTCGGCTCGCCCTTGATGTCGGGGATCAGCAGCTTGGGCGTGTGCGTCAGCGCGACGTCGACGCGGTCGATGGTCCGGTACCACGCGGCCGGGCTCCGCTGGGCCACGTAGCGCCGCTGCAGCGCCTCGCGGTGGCTGCGGACGTACGCGGCGAAGCGCGGGTAGCGGGCGAGATCGGCGAGCGCTCCGTCGGGCTCGAAGGGATTGACGATCGCCCGCCCGCTCCACGCGATCGCCCCGCCGCGCAGGTCCGCCGCCATCACCAGCGGCAGCTTGCGCGCCGCCTCGACCGGCAGCGCGTCGAGCTCGGCGATGAACACCCGATCGGCCCCGGTGGCCACGCCGATCCCCACCACGCACCCGGCGTCCTCGAGCGCCACGTGGTCACGCTCGAGCCGGCGCAGCACGCGGAGCTGATCGGCGCTGTCGAGCAGCCAGGGGTCGGCCCCGCGGACCGCCTGCGCGACCTCCTCGACCCGCGGATCGCGGATCGGCCCCGGCGTCGTCATCGCCTGCACCACCGCCGGCAGCTCGCCCGCGCCCTGCGGCCGGCGACCGATCCGCGTCACCTCGCCCGCGCCGCGGCGGATCACCGTGATCGCCGGATACGCGAACACCTCCGACTGAAACGCGTCGGTCCCCTCCATGTCGATGAAGTGCGACAGGTGGAACTCGCGGGCGACGAGGTCGCGCAGCGGTCCGCCGTACTTGTTCTTGAGCCAGCGGTTGGCGCAGATGAACGCCAGGCGCCCGCCCTCGGCCAGCAGCTGCAGCCCGCGCTCGAAGAACGGCACGTAGAGATCGGCGCGGTCGTAGATCGTGCGATAGCGCCGGCGGTACTCGGCGAGCAGCGCCTCGGGGATCCGCTCCTGGCGCACGTACGGCGGGTTGCCGACGACGACGTCGAAGCGGCGCTCGAGCGGCGCGAGCAGGAAGTCGCCGCGGAGCAGCCACGCGTCGCACAACCACTCGGCGTCGGCGCGGCTCGCCCCCCACGCGAGCAGGCGCGCGCGCACGCGGTCGCGCGTCGCCGCGAACGACTCGGCGTGGACCTCGACGCCGCGCACGGCCTCGCCGAGGCGCCGCGCATCCTTCGGCCCCGGGCCTGCGCGCGCGCACGCGGCCAGCAGGCGCTCGACGATCGCCAGGAGAAAATCACCCGCGCCGAACGACGGCTCGAGCACCGCCCAGCGGTGCAGCGGCCGCTCCGCCGTGTAGTCCGCCAGGTCGAGCAGCGCCTCGACCACCTCGGGCCGGGTGAAGACCGCGCCGCGCTCGCTCGCGTCGGGCCCGAGGAGCGGGGACCGGGGCGCGCGGGTCTCGAGCGACGACTGCACGGGGACACCGCATGATAGCGCGGCTCGCCTGCGCGTGCGCGGCGCGCCCGCCACGCCCGCTCACGGCGAGCGGGCCCCCGCCTGCCACGCCGCCGCACTACACTGCCGCCGCGATGCCGCGCCTCCTCGACTACGTCGGTCAGTGCGCCGAGCTCGAGAAGATGGCCCGCCTCGAGCCGCGGCCCGCGGTCGAGGCCGCGTCCCCCGGGCTCGCCGGGCCCTCGGCCGACCTCGCCTGCCTCGTGTGCGGCGCCGGCCCGGCGCGCCCGTGCGGGTACTGCCGCGGCGTCGCCTACTGCGGCGACGAGCACCGCGATCGCGACGCCCGCTGGCACGCGCCCGTGTGCGCCGATTTGCGGGCGATCGCCGACGACCTCGCCTTCGCCGCCGAGCACCCGCGCCTCGCCGACGCCCTCCTCGCGCGCGCGCCGAGCAGCGCCGCCGTCCCGACCTCCTGGGCCGACTACCTCGGCGCCGACCTCGCCGCCAGCGAGCGCCGGTGCATGACCGACCTGGCGACGCGCCCGCTGACCCTCGCGCACGTGCTAACCTTGCTCTCGGAACATGTCCCCAAGACCTCCTCCGAGGTCTGCGAGATCCACATCATGGCCGCCGCCCGGCGCGAGCGCGACGTCCCGCCCGCCCTGTGGTCCGAGGCGGGGCGCCTGCTCGGCCGTCGCTTCGCGCTGACGCTCGTCGGGCCCGAGCTCGCGCCCGGCGACCTCGGCCCCGGCATCCGCGCCGTCCCCGGCCTCTACCGGCGCGACCTGTGGCAGCGGCTCGGGCGGCCCGCGCTCGTCATCGGCTACGACTGCGGCCTGCTCCTCTATCCGACGTGGAAGCAGACCATGCTCGAGCTGCGCGGCTCCGGCGTCCCGTTCGTGATCACCAGCTACCGCGGGTGGGAGGCCGCCGGCGAGGCGCGGGTGTTGAAGGCCATCGGCGCCGTCCCATTGCTCGCGCCCGCGCTCAACCCATTCGCCTCCCTGTCGCCCCGCCGCTCGACCACGATCGCCAACGACGTCGCCCGCGACAACGCGTATCTCAGCGCCTGGCGCTGACGCGGCTGCCGCTATTTGTGGATGATGTCGAACTCGTCGATCACGTCGCCCTTGATGTTCTTGAAGTAGCCGTGGGCCGCGTTGGGGTCGCCGCCGACGTAGAAGCGGAGGAACAGCGCCCCGTGGTCGGCGTCGAAGTTGCCGACCTCGACCCCGTTCTTCAGGTAGTAGTTCCCGGTGTAGATCGACGCCCACCAGTCCTCGCCGTCGTGCAGGCCGGACTCGTAGTCGCGGATGCTCTTGCCGCCGAGGCCGGACACCACCGAGAACGTGCGGCCCGGTCCGACCTCCAACAATTCGGCCATCCCGGTGGCACCATGTGCTGCACCGCTGTTACCGATGTCCGTGAGCGTGCGCGTGCGCGCGTACGAGTGCTCATGGGCCATGGCGATGATCGACCCGTCGTTCTGGCAGGACTGCAGCGCCTTCCACGTCAGGTCGTCGGGCTTGTCGCCGGCCTGCAGGTCGCGCTGGTTCTTGTGGAACGTGCACAGGCTCCACAGGTGGTCGTCGGCCGCCAGCACCTCGGCGATGTGCTTCTCGTGGTCGCTGTCGGAGCCCTTGACGCCGAGGCCCGACAGCACGAAGTGGAGCCCGCGGTACGTACAGCTCGACTTGACGCCGAGGTCGCCCTCGCACGAGGCCCCTTCCATCTTCGCCAGGCGGGACTTCAGCTTGCTCTGGTAGCCCGACCACGCGTCCTTGTCGTGGTTGCCGATCGCCGCGAACACCGGGAAGTCGTCGCCGAGGACCCCGTTCATCTCGCTCGCCCACGCGTCGGGGTTGTCGCCGTAGTCGAAGTCGCCGAGGATGATGACGAAGTCGGCCTGCTCGGCGAGGATCAGCTGGTACACCGCCTTGGTGTCGCTCCCGGTGCCCTGATCGCCGATCAGCGCGACCAGCAGGTTCTCGTCGGTCGCGTTGGCGGGCGGGGGCTTGCTGTCGCCGCCAGGCGCCTCGCCGGTCGTCGTCGTCGAACCGCCGGGCGGCTCGGTCGTCGCGTCCGGGCCGCTCGTCAGCGGCCCGTCGTTCGTGGTCGTCGGCGTCTCCGGGCCCGTGCTCGCGCCGCTGGTCTCGAACGCCCCGCTCAGGTTGCCCGTCGTCGTCTCGCCGCCGCCGCCGCTCGTGGTCGGCGCCGCACCGTCCGCGGTCGTCCCGCTGTCGGTCCCCGTTTGCGTGCCCCCTCCGCTGCTCGATTCGCCGTTCGGGTCGGCGCCGGTCTGCACGGTGGTGACGAATGTCGTGTAGCTCCCGAAGCCGGTCGCGCCGCTCGAATTCGTGGAATTGACTCCGGCTCCACTCGAACAGGCGATGCCCAGACCGGCTTGGAGGGCCAGGAGGAAATGGCGGGAGTGCATGGAGACACAACTTACTCCAGTCTCGTCGAGTGGCTAGATGCATTCACACCGGCGGCGAGTCCGCACATTTCACCGTCAGACACCAGGCTCGACGGCAGAACGCTGCTCTGCCGCAGATTCGGACGCTTCCTGCACCGGTGCGCAGGGGCGAACAAAGGAGCAATCACTGCACAAATAGTGAGACAAGGGCCCTCGAATCGCGCACTGACGCGCCGCTGTCACATACAGCCGGGCACGCACATCCCACCCGCCCAGACAGCTCGAATGAAGTCTGCCCGCCCCGGCGGCGGCGACGCAATGCGGAGACGCCGCGGCAGCGATGACCCGTCGATCGTTGACGGCGGTGCCGTCATAGGATTGGCGCGGCATCGCGCACAACCATTAATGCGTGCGCACGACCTCGAGCCGTGCGCAGCGCATGGGGCCGCGCCTTACCCGTCCTCGTCACGGATCCGCCCCCGCGCGTGGGCTGGCCCGTCGCCTCGCGGCCCCACGTCGGGCTGCGACCATCCGCCGCAGCCCGGCGGCCTCGCCGCCTCCGCTACAGTGGCCCGCCGGTCCGTCCGCCCCGCTCCTGCGTACCGCGAACCACGCGCATCCGCCATGAAGACGACCCTCGCGCCTCTCCTCCTCCTCGGCCTCGTCGCCTGCGGCACCACCGAATCGGGCACCGACCACGACTCCCACGGCGCCGGCACGCACGACCACGCGACCACCAGCAGCTCGACCGGCGACGCGACCACCCACGAGCACGCCACCGAGCACGGCCCGACCTCGACCGGTCACGAGCACACCACCACGACGAGCAGCACCACCGGCGACGGCTCCCCGGTCGCCGATTACTGCGAGTGCATGCTGGTCCATTGCCACGACCAGTATCACGGCACCTGGGGCGAGGAGCACCCGATGTCGGAGATCAACTGCACCATGGCCGCCGAGATGTTGCCGACCGTCGGCACGCCGGCGATGTCCGGCAACTCGCTCGAATGCCGCCTGGCCCACTGCGAGCTGGCCGTCGACGACCCGGCCCTGTGCGAGGCCGCCATCGGCGGCGCGCCCTGCATGTGACGATTTTCCAGCGAGTTCGCCGCGAGAACGACGAACCGATCGGCCCGCGAACGGACGTCGCCGCCGCCTCCCACGGGCGCCCGCGCGGCTCCGCTAGACTGGCGGCGATGCGCCGCGCCCTGCTCCTGACCCTCGCCACGCTCGCCGCCTGCTCCGACCGCGACGAATTCGACGGCACCGTCGAGCTCTTCTTTCGCCCGGTCGTCAGCGGCGCCTACTTCAGCTGCGGCGAGATGTACCCCGGCGCCGGGGCGGCCATGAAACCGCAGGACTTTCGCATGTACGTGACCGACGTCCGGCTCGTCACCGACGAGGGCCGCGAGCACCCGGTCGAGCTCGCCGAGGACGGCCAGTTTCAGGCCCGCGGCGTCGCCCTGCTCGACTTCGAGGATGCCACCGGCGAGTGCCGCGGCACGCCCGCGCTCAACAAGACGATCCGCGGCGAGCTGTCCGCCGCCGACCGGGCCGAGCACGCCCGCTACACCGGCCTGCGCTTCCGCATCGGCGTCCCGCCCGAGCTCGACTTCGCCGACCCCGCCACCCTGCCCACGCCGCTCGCCGAACCGACCCTGCGCTCGGCCGTCACCGGCGGCCACCTGTTCTTCACCGCGTGGGCCAACTTCGAGTCCTTCAGCCCCGACACCCAGGTCTTCAGCGGCGTCGGCCTCGACCTCGCCAGCGACGGCTGCGTCGGCGCCACCTGCCAGCGCTCCAACCGCCCCGAGATCGTCCTCGACGATTTCGACCTCGAGTCGAGCACGATCGTCGTCGACTACAACGCCCTGTTCGCCAAGCTCGACACCACCGTGTGCGGCACCAACCCCGTGGCCCCGTGCGGCTGCTGGTCGCGCCAGGTCGACTCGCTGTGCCTGCAGGTGCTGCCGCGCCTCGGCGTCGACTGGGCCAGCGGCGCCGGCACTGCCGGCCAGGTGCTGTTCCGCCTCGACGGCTAGAAGCTGCCGTCCGTGCCCGCCGTCACCCAGCTCTCCACGGCCCCGCGCCTCCGATCACGCCCCTTCACGACTCCGCGCCCGGCGAGCCCTGCTCGTCCGGAAGCCGAGGCACCGCCGTCGGGTTGCCGTGCGCGTCGAGGGCGACCAGCACGAAGCGCCCGCGCGTCCCGAGCTGGCGGTCGCCCGTCAGCAGGTCCTCGGCGAACACCTCGACCTCGACCGTGATCGACGTGCGCCCCGTCGCCACCACCCGCGCGATCAGCTCGACCAGCTGCCCCTGGCGGATCGGCACATGGAAGTCGACCCGCTCGCTGCTGGCCGTCACCACCGTGCGCCGGGCGTAGCGCGACGCCGCCACGAACGCCGCCTTGTCCATCAGCGCCAGCGCCTGCCCGCCGAACAGCGTCCCGTAGTGGTTCGTCTGCTCGGGGAACACCATCTCGACGAGCCGAGCCTCGCGCACGCGGCCCGCCTCGATCCGCTCGTTCTCGTCGTCAGAACGCTGCATCGAGCACCACCTGTCCGGTCACTCCGACCTGATACGCCGACACTCGGCGCTCGAAGAAGTTGGCGACCTCCTGCACGTCCTGCAGCTCCATGAACGGCAGCGGGTTCTTGACCCCGTAGCGGCGCGGCATCCCGAGCGTCGCCAGCCGCTGGTCGGCGCAGAACTCGAGGTACTGCCGGATGTCGCGCACCGACAGCCCGGCCACGCCGCCGCCGACCAGGTCCTCGGCGAATTGCGTCTCGCAGTCGATCGCCTCCGCGATCATCGCCTGCACGTCGCTCGTCAGCGCCGCGTCGAACAGCTCCGGCTCCTCGCGGCGGATCGTGCTCACCACCTCGAACGCGAACCGCATGTGCGCGCTCTCGTCGCGGAACACCCAGTTGGTCCCGGCCGCGAGCCCGTGGAGCAGCCCGCGCGAGCGCAGGAAGTACACGTAGGCGAACGCCCCGAAGAAGAACAGCCCCTCGACGCAGGCCGCGAAGCAGATCAGGTTGAGCACGAAGCGCCGCCGCTGCTCGCGCTCGTCGAGCCGCTCCATGCCCTGCACCGCGTCGAGCCAGCGCATGCAGAACTCGGCCTTGCGGCGGATCGACGGGATGTTCTCGATCGCCGCGAAGGCCCGGTGGCGCTCGTCGGGGTCGGGCACGTAGGTGTCGAGCAGCGTCAGGTAGAACTGCACGTGCAGCGCCTCCTCGTACAGCTGGCGCGACAGGTACATCCGCGCCTCCGGGGCGTTGATGTGGCGGTACAGGCTCAGCACCAGGTTGTTGGCGACGATCGCGTCGCCGGTGGCGAAGAACGCGACCAGCCGCTGTACGAGGTGGCGCTCCGCCTCGCTCATGCGGCCGCGCAGGTCGCCGACGTCGGTCGAGAAGTCGACCTCCTCGACCGTCCAGGTGTTCTTGATCGCCGCGCGGTACATCTCGAAGAAGGCCGGGTAGGCCATCGGTCGCAGCGTCAGACAGAGCCCGGGGTCGAGCAAGCGGGCGGGGCGGTGGACGTGACTCATTGGCAAGCCTCGCAGGACTGGGGGTTCTCGAGCGAACAGGCGACCGCGGCCCGCGGCGCCGATTGCTCCGCGCCGGCCGCCGAATCGACGGTCGCCTTGGCGATCCGCGTCGCCGGCCGCGAGCGCAGGTAGTATGTCGTCTTGAGCCCGCGCTTCCACGCGTAAAAGTACATGCTCGACAATTGCCCGATGCTCGGGCTCTCGCTGAACAGGTTCAGCGACTGGCTCTGGTCGATGAACGCCCCCCGCTCGGCCGCCATGTCGATCAGCGCGCGCATCGGCAGCTCCCACGCCGTCCGGTACACCAGCTTCAGCGCCTCCGGCAGCCCCGCCAGCCCCTGCACCGAGCCCTCGGCCAGCTTGAGCTGGTCGCGCGTCGCCTCGGTCCACAGCCCCAGCTGCTTCAGCGCCGCCACCAGGTAGCGGTTCACCTGCAGGAAGTCGCCCGACAGCGTCTCGCGCTTGAACAGGTTCGACACCTGCGGCTCGATGCACTCGTAGCAGCCGGCGATCGCCGCGATCGTCGCCGTCGGCGCGATCGCCACCAGCAGCGAATTGCGCAGCCCGTGCGCCCCGATCTCCGCTCGCAACCTGTCCCAACGAGCAGGCTCGCTCGGCGTCACCCCCCACGCGTCGAACTGCAGCTCCCCGCGCGCGACCCGGGTCTCCGCGTAGCTCGGGTGGCGCCCGCGCTCCCGCGCCAGCGCGCACGAGGCCGCCAGGGCGTGAAAGTAGATCTCCTCGGAGATCCGGCGCGACAAGCCCCGCGCAGCCTCACCGTCGAACGCGAGCCCGATCTGAAAGAACACGTCCTGCAGGCCCATCAGCCCGAGCCCGACCGGCCGCCACTTCTCGTTCGACGTCCGCGCCCCCGGCAGCGCGTAGTAGTTGAGGTCGATCACCCGGTCGAGCTGCCGCACCGCCAGGCGCACCGTCCGCGCCAACTTGTCGAAGTCGAACTCGACCTGTCCATCGGGACATGTCTTCGTGTGCCGGGCCAGGTTGATCGAGCCGAGGTTGCACACCGCCACCTCGTCACCGGCCGTCACCTCGACGATCTCCGTGCACAGGTTCGACAGGTGCACCACCCGCCCCGGCGCCCCCGTCTGGTTGCACGTCGTGTTGCAGCGATCTTTGAAGGTCATCCAGCCGTTGCCGGTCTGCGCCAGCGTCCGCATCATCCGCGCGTACAGCTCGCGCGCCGGCACCGTCCTCACCGCCAGGCCGGCCCGTTCGTACTCGAGGTAGCGGGCCTCGAACGCCTCGCCGTACAGGTCGGGCAGGTCGCGCACCGTCTTGGGGTCGAACAGGCTCCACCCCGCGTCGGCCTCGACCCGGCGCATGAACAGGTCGGGCACCCAGTTGGCGAGGTTGAGGTTGTGCGTCCGGCTGGCCTCGTCGCCGGTGTTGTCGCGCAGCTCGAGGAACGCCTCGATGTCGGCGTGCCACGACTCGAGGTACACGCAGCAGGCGCCCTTGCGCTTGCCGCCCTGGTTGACCGCCGCCACGCTCGCGTCGAGCGTCTTCAGCCACGGCACGATCCCGCACGAGATCCCGTTCGTCACCGTGATCAGCGAGCCGCGCGAGCGCACCCGGTGGTACGCCAGGCCGATCCCCCCGGAGAACTTCGAGAGCATCGCCACGTCGGTGTAGCGCTGGTAGATGTGCGAGAGCTGGTCGCGCGGCGAGTCGATCAGGAAGCAGCTGGCCAATTGTTCATGTCGCGTCCCGGCGTTGAACAACGTCGGCGAGCTCGGCAAGTACGACAGCGACGACAGCAGCTCGTACAGCTCGAACGCCTCCGGCACGCTCTCCGCCAGCGCGCAGGCGATCCGCAGGAAGAACTGCTGCGGCGTCTCGATCACCCGCCGCGTCTGCGGGTGGCGCAGGAGGTAGCGGTCGTAGACCGTGCGCAGCCCGAAGTACTCGAACTCGAGGTCGCGCTCCGGCGCGATCGCCTCGTCGAGCCGGCCCGCGGCCGCGGCCACGAACTCGTGCAGGCGCTCGTGGATCAGCCCCAGCCGCCGCCCAAGCGCGATCGACTGCGAGAACGCGCGCACCTCCTCGGACCGGACCTCCTCGTCGATGTACGCCGCCAGCAGCCGCGCCGCCAGCCGCGAGTACTGCGGCTCCTCGGCGATCAGCGCCGCCGCCGTCTGGATCGACAGCAGGTCGAGCTCCTGCGTGGTCGCGCCGTCGTACAGGCCGCTGATCGTCCGCGTCGCCACCCGCACCGCGTCGACGTCGCCGAGCCCCGCGCAGCGGCGGTCGATCGCCCGCACGATCTTGCTGACGTCGACCGGCTCGAGCGCGCCGCTGCGCTTCTTCACCCGCATGCTGGTCTGAAAGCCAGGTCGCGTCGTCTCGTCCGCCGCCGCGCTCGTCGTCATGTCCCTGTCCATCTCGCCTCCTCGTGTCCGCGTGAGAACCGCGAGGAGGAGCCGGGGCAGAGGGTCAGCGCGAGCGAACGCCCTGCACCGACCTCTCGCCCCCGCGGGCGACCGGAAGTCGGCGCGGGACAGGAGCAGAGGCGCGGCGGCATCACCGCTTCGCTTGCACCGGACCTCCCGCGAGGCTTCCAGGTCGTTCCGGCGGCGGATGTCTCCCGTCGCCGGGCGCAGGCAGGTCTTCGGGCTCACGAGCTCCTCGACGTCGCCGCCGAGTCCCTACTACCCACACTTCCCGGCCGCGCGGCCAGTGCTCCGTGGGGTTCGTTCTCGCTTACCGCTGCGGGGCAGCCCCGGATTCTCACCGGGTTCCCTATTAAACCCTCGGCGTCTTCGCAACGCAGAAGGTACCAGCGCCGACCCCAAGATATAGGGGGGGTGCCAGGGCGTCAACACAAAATATGGGACCGGGCACCTGACCAGACACGCCCTCACTCACGCTCAAACTGTCCCAAAAGACAGCCCTCACGGCGCGCACGACGTCTCGCGCGAGATCCACTCGAGGAAGTCGACGTACGCCTGATCGTTCTTGTCGGCGAACTTGTCGTGCCCGCCGTGCATCACCCCGCCCGCGCTCTCGGCCAGCGGCTTGAGCAACAACAGGCTCTGCTCCGGGTCGTCGTAGTTCACGAGCCCGCGCTCCAGCACGTCGCGCATCGTCATCAACGAGCCGAGCTCGCACGAACCGGTGGCGATCCACTTCGGCGCCTCGATCTCGCTGGTGTCGAAGTGGCACGGGAAGCAGCGGTCGCGCCACGTGTAGACCCGGTGGCGGAACAGCGCCTCGCGCGTCAGCGGCGAGCAGTCGCCAGGGTCGACCCACGCCGGCATCGCGTCGTCCTCCTCGCACGTCGCCTCCGTCCCCGCGCCGCACGGCTCCTCGCCCGACCAGCACGGCCCGCACGTCGCCGTCGCCTCGATCCACGCCAGGAACGCCGCGTACTCCTCGTCGATCACCGACTGGTCGATCAGCGGGCTCGCCGGATCGGCGCGGGAGATCCACCGCAGCACCACGCTCGCCGCCGGGTCGGCGAGGTCGACCAGCCCGCGCGACTCGAGGCACGCCATCGTCCGGCACGGCGTCTCCTGCACGAACATCTCCAGGTCGACGCCCGACAGATGACACGTGTTGCACGTCTTCGGCCGGTCCGTCGCCAGCAACGGCGCGATTCTTTTAATAAAGAGCGCGTCGGGCTCGACCTCGCAGTCGATCGCCGCGCCGGTGCTCGACGTGCCCGAGGTCGTCGTGCTCGTGCTCGTGGGCGCACCGGCGCCGCCGCTGCAGGCGACGACGAGCGAGACTGCGGCGAGGGCGGCGCGCACGCCTCACGGTACCGAAGTTCCTCGGCTCGTGCACGCGACGGGTCGCCTGCGCGCCCGCGACCGCATCACTCCTTGCGCACGTGCCCCTGCGCGAGCTCGGCGACGGCGATCTCGCGCATGCGGTACTTCTGGATCTTCCCGGTCACGGTCATGGGAAAGGCGTCGACGAACTTCCAGTACACCGGCACCTTGAAGCGCGCGAGCCGGGCCAGGCAGTGCTGCCGCAGCTCCTCCGCCGTGGCCGTCGCCCCGGGCCGCAGCTTGACCCAGGCCATCACCTCTTCGCCGTAGCGCTGGCTCGGCACCCCGATCACCTGCGCCTCGCTGACGAGCGGGTGCGTGTGCAGCAGCTCCTCGACCTCGCGGGGGTAGATGTTCTCGCCGCCGCGGATGATCATGTCCTTGATCCGGCCGACGATGCTGACGTAGCCCGCGTCGTCGAGGACGGCCAGGTCGCCGGTGTGCATCCACCGGCCCTCGTCGATGGCCGCGCGCGTGGCCGCCGGGTCGTTCCAGTAGCCGAGCATCACGCTGTAGCCGCGCGTGCACAGCTCGCCGCGGCTCCCCCGCGGCACGATCGCCCCCGTCTCCGGGTCGACGATCTTCACCTCGAGGTGCGGGTGGACCCGGCCGACCGTCGTCACTCGCGGCTCGAACGGGTCGTCGACCGCGCTCTGCGTCGACACCGGCGACGTCTCGGTCATGCCGTAGCAGATCGTCACCTCGTGCATGTGCATGCGCGCCTGCACCTGCTTCATCGTCTCCACCGGACACGGCGAGCCCGCCATCACCCCGGTGCGCAGCGAGGTCAGGTCGAACTCGGCGAAGCGCGGGTGCTCGAGCTCGGCGATGAACATCGTCGGCACCCCGTAGAGCGAGGTGCAGCGCTCCTCCTGCACCGCCTCCAGCGTCGCCAGCGGGTCGAACACGTCGGCCGGCACCACCATGCACGCCCCGTGGCTCGTGCACGCGAGGTTGCCGATCACCATGCCGAAGCAGTGATAGAACGGCACCGGGATGCACACCCGGTCGCGCTCGCTGTAGCGCAGCGCCTCGCCGACGTAAAACCCGTTGTTGAGGATGTTGTGGTGCGACAGCGTCGCCCCCTTGGGCGAGCCGGTCGTGCCGCTGGTGTATTGAATGTTGACCGGGTCGTCGAATTGCAGCGTCGCCTCGCGCGCCGCCAGCTCGTCCTCCGACACCGACGACCCGCCGGCCAGCAGCGCCTCCCAGCCGTCCTCGAACACGATCGACAGGCGCAGCGCCGGGCAGCCCGGCATCACCTCGGCGACCATCGCCGCGTAGTCCGAGCCGCGGTGCCGCCTGGCGAGCAGCAGCACCGACACGCCCGACTGGCGCAGCGCGTACTGCAATTCGTCGGCGCGGTAGGCCGGGTTGATGTTGACCAGCACCGCGCCGACGCGCGCCGCGGCGTACTGCGCGATCACCCACTCGGCCCGGTTCGGCGCCCAGATCCCCACGCGGTCGCCCCGCTGGACCCGCAGCGCCATCAGGCCGCGCGCCGCCTGCCCGGTCCACGCCCACAGCTGCGAGTACGTGGCGCGAAAGCCCTGTGAGCGGACCACCAGCGCCTCGGCGTCGGGCACCCGCAGCACCGTGCGCCGCAGGTTGTCGCCGATCGTCTCGCCGAGCAGCGGCGTCGCGCTCGTGCCGTGCACGTACGACAGCTTCGGCGTCGTCATGCTCGCGTCACGCCGCCGGGGTGAACTGGATCGCGCCCTGCGGCAGCAGGTACAGCACGAACGCCCGCCCGCCCGCGACCGTCGGCGTGTGCGCGCTGCCCGGCGGATACACGCACCAGCCCGCGCCGTGGCCGTCGAATTTCGCGTCGCCCTCGAGCGGCATCACCATGTCGATCTCGCCGTTCGGGTGCACGTGGTGCCCGCCGGCGATCTCGTTCATGTCGACGACGTCGACCGAGAACCCGTGCGTCGCGGGTCCGGCCTTGATCACGCGCCCGTACTTGATGCCCGCGTGCTCGCGGCTGCACATCCAGCCGGCCGCCACTGCCTCGCGGCAGGCCTGCGCGATCGCGGCGAAGGTCGGCGAGCCGGCGGGGATCTCCCGGTTGAGCCACTCGGCCAGATCGGCGTCGAGCGGGCGTCCTGCGACCTTCGCGGTGAGGTCGACCATCAGGGCTTCGAAGCGCGGCAGGTCCATGATCGTCCGCCGACGCTAGGCCGTTTCACCGGCCCGCGCAACCCCTCACTTCGCGACGAACGGCGGCAGCGCCGCGACCGGAATCCGCCGCACCACCGACGGCGCACCGCCCATCTCGCCAGACCCGACTCGCACCGCCACCTCGTCCCCGGCGATCCACAACACCCGCTCGATCATCAGCCCGGGAGGCGCCTGCAACGAGCGCTGCTCGCCCGTGTCGATGCGCACCACCATGTACCCGTCGACGTGCTGCTCCAGCGGCACCGCCACCACGCCGCCGCCGAAGCTCGGCGTCGCCATCGTCGTCCGCGCCAGCGCCAGCACGCGCCGCGCGTCGGCCAGCGCCGGCCCGTCGACGACGTCGGCGCGCCACAGGTCGATCTTTTTGTAGATGTTGTTGCGATCGCGACCGCTGCCCTCGAGCCACACCGCCTGCGCGCCGTCGATCATCACAGGGCTCATGCCGTCGACCGGCCCGCGGCGCAGCGGGTGCGCGCGCTCGCCGAGCCTCGCCGCCATCGGCCGCTCGGGGATCGCCGAGATCGCAAACGCCACCGCGACACGCATTCCTCGCCGCCTGTCGCCGCTCGAACCCGCACCGTGATCGATCGGCCCGCGCTCAGCGCGCTGATTCGTCCCACACACCGCGGTGCTAATCGAGTGACATGACGATGGATGATGCCCGTCGCGCCGTCGCGAGCCTCCTCGGCGGCCTCGTGCTGACCGCCTGTCCCGGCCGACCCGGCGGCGAGACCGACGGCACCGGTGCCTCCGACACCGACCCGGCCACGAGCGACGCGCCGACCACCGGCGACTCCTTGCTGCACGACGAGATCGGCCCGCGCGAGGGCCCGTGGGAGGTCGTCGTCGACGCCGTGCCGTTCCCGATCGCCGACATTCACACCCTCACCGTCGGGCGCAAGGAGTTCGACGACAACTTCGCCAACCGCGGCGTCGTCGAGGTCCTCTTCGATCACCCCGAGGAGACGATCACCGTCGAGACCCGCAAGTACGTGTTCGGCGACGGCACCGACGCCGAGAACGGCTTCGAGCACCTCTCTCTGTGGGCATTCGTCCTGTCCGGCAATCCGACGGGAGACCCCGATCCCGCCGGCGATTGCCGCACCGACACCTGGAAGGACGGCTGTGCGATCCTCGCCTATTACGACGGCAATTCGCAGCCGCTGCGCATGGGCATGGATCTCCGCGTCCACCTGCCGGCAGGCTGGCGCGGCGAGCTGTTCGTCACCACCGAGGACAACGCCGTCGAGGACGCGTGGCCGCGCCGCGGCGACGTCACGATCGACGGCCTGTGCAGCAGCGGCGACATCGACCTCGAGGCCGGGCGAGCGCACGTTCGTCTGTGTCGCGACCTCTCGCCGACGCCGACCTGTCCGGCGGACCGCGTCGCCGAGTGCGCCACCTGGCCCGACGGCAGCGGCAGCGAGGCCTGGGCGACGGATTGCCCGTGCAGCCCCGATCTCTTCGGCCAGCTCTTGATCCGCGCCGCGCAGCCGTGGGCCGCCAACATCGTCGTCGACGTGCCGGACGACGTGTGGCTCAACGCCACCGCGCAGAACATCGAGGTCAACCGGCCCCACGACTGCCTGCCGCAGATCGACGGTTGTGACGCCGAACCATGCGTCCTCGACGACGACGATTCGTTCTCGCCGACCGCCGAGTTCAACTATCCCGGCCCCGCCGCCCCCGCCGGCGCCGGCTTCAACGTCACCGCCGTCAGCGGCGGGTGTACCCTCATTCCGTTCGCCGAGCCCGGCACGTCGTGGACGCCCGACCAGCAGCCGCACGAGGAGCTGCGCGGCCTGGTCCATGTCTGCACCGATTGTCTGTAGCGCTTCGCGCCGAGCACATGTCCCGGAGACCTTGAGGGCGAGTCCCCCCGCCCGTCCTCCGCACCCTCGCGCTCGCGTTCGGGCCACGAGTCGGCGATCGGCCCGCGCTCAACGCGCTGATTCATCTCACGCACCTCGTGCTAATTGAGGGACATGACGATGGATGATGTGCGTCGCGCCCTCGCCGGCCTCCTCGGCGGCCTCGTCCTGCTCGCCTGTCCCGGCCGACCCGGCGACGGCGAGACCGACGGCACCAGCTCCTCCGACACCGACCCGTCGCCCTCATCCGCCACCGACACGGGCGACACCCCGACCACGAGCGGCACCCCGACCACGAGCGACACCCCGACCACCGACGCTCCCGTGCCCCCCGAGGGGGCGATGCCGCACGAGGGCCCGTGGGAGGTCGTGGTCGACGCCTTGCCGTTCCCGATCGCCGACATTCACATGCTCACCGTCGGCGGCCGCGAGTTCAACGAGAACTTCGCCAACAGGGGCGTCGTCGAGGTCCTCTTCGATCACCCCGAGGAGACGATCACCGTCGAGGCCCGCAAGTACGTGTTCGGCGACGCGGTCGACCGCGAGATGCAGTTCGCCCGCCTCTCCCTCTGGCCATTCGTCCTCCACGGCGATCCCACGCACCACCCCGATCCCGCCGACGATTGCAGCGTGGACACCTGGAAGGACGGCTGTGCGATCCTCGCCCGTTACGACGGCAAGTCGCAGCCCGCCCGCCTGGGCATGGACCTCCGCGTCCACCTCCCGACCGGCTGGCGCGGCCAGCTGCTCGTCCACACCGAGGATAACATCGCCGAGACCGCGTGGCCGCGCCGCGGCGACGTCACGATCGACGGCCTGTGCGGCAACGGCGAGATGTACCTCGAGGCCGGGCGGGCCCGCGTTCGCCTGTGCCGCGACCTCTCGCCTGCCCCGACCTGTCCGCCGGAGAGCGCTGCCGCCTGCGCCACCTGGCCCGACGGCAGCGGCAGCGAGGCCTGGTCGCCGGAATGCCCCTGCGGCACCGCTCTCTACGGCCAGATGCTGGTCCACGCCATCCAGCCGTGGGCCGCCGACATCGTCATCGACGTGCCGGATGACGCGTGGCTGAACGTCAGGGCGCATAACCTCGAGGCCATGAAGCCCCACGACTGCCTGCCGCAGATCGACGCTTGCGTGCCCGACCATTGCGTCCTGGACGATGACGATCCGTTCGCGCCCGCCGCGGTATTCAACCATCCCAGCCCGGCCGCCCCGGGCTTCGGCGGCTTCAACGTCACCGCGATCGACGGCGGGTGTGCGCTCATTCCGTTCGTCGAGCCCGGAGCCCTCTGGACCCCCGACCAGGACCCGGACGAAGAGCTCCGCGGCCTGGTCCACGTCTGCACCGATTGCCTGTGAGGTTCACGGGCGCGGCCGGTCGAATACATGTCTCGAAAGCCAGGCTGACCGGCATCGGTCCACGCGGTCGTCGCTCTCTCCGGCTCGCGCAACCTCGCGCTCGAGGTATCCTGCGCCCATGCACGATCGCCTCTTGACCCCCCTCCGCGACGACGACCGGCCGGCCGTCCTCCGCACCCTCGCGCTCGCGTTCGGGGCCACGCAGCAGGGCATCGAGGGCTGGGTCGCCGTCGCCGGCGCCGAGCACTTCCGCGTCCTCCGCGACGGCGCGCGCCCGGCCGCGTGTCTGCTCGAGATCGCCATGGGCCAGTTCTTCGGCGGCGTCAGCGTCCCCATGCTCGGCGTCGCCGGCGTCGCCGTCGCTCCCGAAGACCGCGGCCGCGGCTACGCGCGCGCCATGATGCAGGCCTTCGTGCGCGAGGCCGCCGCCGCGGGTTGGCCGCTCGCCGGCCTCTACGCCTCGACCCATACCCTCTACCGCGGCGTCGGCTTCGAACACGCCGGCTATCGCTTCCGCCACACCGTCGCGCTCACCCAGCTGGTCGCCCGCGAGGCGCGCGGCCGGCTCGTCGCGCTCGCCGACGCCGACCGCGACGACATCCACGCCTGTTACACCGCCTTCGCCGCCCTGCACGACGGCGCGCTCGACCGCGGCGTTTACATCTGGAGTCGGCTCCGCAACCTCCGCGACATGGAGTTTACCGGCTTCGGCGTGCGCGACGACGACGGCCGGCTCGCCGGTTACCTGTACCTCCACCAGTCGCGGCGCCCCGACGGTCGCTTCGACCTCATGCTGTCCGACGTCGTCTTCCTCGAGGCGTGGGCCGGTCGGCGGCTCGTCGAGTTCCTCGCCAACTTCGCCATGTACGGCGTCGACCTCGTGTTCCACGGCGGGCCGACGCACCCGCTGCTCGAGCTCCTGCCGCAGCAGCGTCACCAGAGCGAGCTGCTCGACTCGTGGCTGCTGCGGATCGTCGACGTGCCGCGGGCCCTCGCGGCCCGCCGCTATGCCCCGACCGTCTCCGCCGAGCTCCACCTCGAGGTCGACGACCCGCTCGTCCCCGCCAACCACGGGCGCTTCATCCTCCGCGTCGAGGGCGGCCGCGGCGAGGTCGAACCCGGCGGTCACGGCCACCTGCGCACCGGCGTCCGCGGCCTCGCCTGCATGTTCAGCGGCTACACCACCCCGGCCCAGGCCGCCCTCCTCGGCCTCGTCGCCGGCGACCCCGCCGTCCTCCGCGCCGCCGCCGGCGTGTTCGCCGGCGGCACCCCGTGGATGAGCGACATGTTCTGACCCATCCGACATGCTATTCATAGCATGTCGTGAAGCGTCCGATTCACGCTGCCGTTCGCGATCTTGTCGAGCATGACGTCACGGCGAGACCGACTCGAGCAGTACCGGGTCGTCGGTCATGATGCCGTCGACGCCGCGGCCGATGAGGTCGACCATCCGGCTCTCCTCGTTGACCGTCCACGGGTGGACCTTCATCCCCAGCTCGTGGGCGAACGCCACCAGCTCGGCCGAGGCCAGGTCCCACGGCGCGTGGACGAACTGCGCCGGCGGCGTGTAATCGGGGCTGCCCACGTTCACGTAGAGGTCGAGCATCTCCGGCGTGCTCAGCGACGTGAACACCGCCGGCATCGCCGCGCGCACCGCCACGATCGTGTCGAGGTCGGCCGACGCCAGGACCACCCGCTCGAGCGCCCCGCGCTCTTCCAGCGCCGCCAGCACCCCGTCGACGATCGGCGGGTCGGTCTGCTTGATCTCGATCAGGTAGTACGAATCGGGGAACGCGTCGAGGATCTCCTCGATCGTCGGGATCACGATCCCCGTCCCGCGGTACGGGAAGGTCTGGCCGTCGTCGGGCGTGAACCGGTAGCCGGCGTCGAGCGCCCGCAGCTCGGCGAACGTCATCGCCTTGACCGCCCCCGTGCCGTCGGTCGTGCGGTCGACCGTCCCGTCGTGCATCGCCACGATCACCCCGTCGCTGCTCGCGTGCACGTCGAACTCGAGCACCTCGGCCCCGACCGCCAGCGCGTTCTCGAAGGCCGGCAGCGTCTCCTCCGGCCGCAGGTCGCCGCCCCCGCGGTGCGCGATGTTTAGAAATTTGTTTGAAAGCAGCAGGTTGCCGACCACGCCCTCGGTCTCGGTGACTTCGCTCGTCGTCCCGCTCGTCGTGCTCGACGTCGTCGGCGCGTCCGTCGTGCCGCTCGAGCTCGTCGTCGTCGAGGTCGTGGACGTCGTCGTCGACGTCGCGCCCTCGGAATCACCTGTCTCTTCGGACATCACCGGCGACGCGCACGCCGAGCCCAGGATCACCGCCACGCACCCGCGAAAGATCGCTCGCAGCATGCCGCACGCTACCACGCCGGCCCGCCGCCCAGCGCCCGTCGACCGCGTTCACCCCCCGCGCAGCGCCGCCGAGCGCTCCGCGAACGCCCGCACGTGCTGCAGGATCGCCCGCAGCTTGGGCAGCCCGGCCTGGGCCGCCGGGAACACGACGTGGAGCCCCCGCTGGCGGCCGACCAGCTCCGGCAGCACCGGCACCAGCAGCCCCTCGGGCACGCCCGGGTCGGGCAGCAGCGCGTCGGGCACGAAGCCGATCCCGTGCCCTGCGAGCACCATCTGGCGCAGGCAGTGCACGTCGGCCGACACCAGCGTCGGCTCGACCTCGATCGACTCCCCGGTGAGCGTCGGCAGCACGCGCGGGTCCTCGCCCGGCGGGGCCCAGGCCAGCAGCTCGTGGCCGGCCAGGTCCTCGAGCGTCTTCGGCGTCCCGCGGCGCTCGAGGTACGCGGACGACGCGAGCAGCCACTCGCGCAGGCGCCACACCTCGTGCGACAGCCACGGGCCCTCCGGCCCCTCCGGTCCGAAGTGCACCAGCAGGTCGACGTCTTCGAGCGCGCCCTGGACCGGGTCTTCGCTGAAGCGCAATTGCAGCGACAGCCGCGGGAACGCCTCGCGCAGCGCCGCGAACAACGGCGTCAGCGCGTGCGGAGGCAGCCCCATCGGCATCAGCACCCGCAGCACCCCGACCGGCTCGCGCCCGATCTCCCGCACCGACGCCACCAGCGCGCTCGCCTCCTGCAGCACGTGACGACCCCTGGCCGCGAGGACAGCTCCGGCCTCGGTCACCACCACCCCGCGCGCGCTCCGCTCGAGCAGAGGTACTCCGGCGCGGGCCTCGAGCGCCTCGACCCGGCGTCGCAGCGTCGCGCGGGCCATGTTGAGCGACGTCGCCGCGGCCAGGAACGAACCGGTCTCGACCACCCCGAGGAAGGCCCTGAACTCTTCGAGATCCATCCACCGCCGAGGGTAGCCGACTCGAGCGGAGGCCTGAAGGGCCCGGCAGCCGCAGCCGCAGCCGCCACGCGCGGAGGCCGCGCCACGAGGAACGCCGTCCCGTCCGCCGCGCGTTCACGACATGTCCCGAGAGACATGTACTCATCGGCGCGCTCGCCATCGCTCGCGGTGCCATCGCACGCGCTGGCACGTAGCGGGTCGGCGGCATATGTTGGGCGTCCTCATGGACCTCGAGCACCTCGAAGCACTCGCGCTCTCCGACGACCGCGCGGCCGCCCTCGCCGGTCTGTTGCCGGGCACCCCGGACCACGACTACTGGCGCGGCGTCCACCTGCAGCACCACGGCGAGCTCGAGGCCGTCGACGCGATCCTCTCGGGGTGGAAGAAGCGGCACGGCCGCACCGACGAGCTCTACACCCGGCTGTCGCGGCGTCAGCTGCTCCTTCGGGCAGGTCGCGACCTCGGCAAGCACGCCGACGCCGTGCGCTTCGAGGCCCACGTGCGGCTCGACGACGAGGCCGAGGCCGTCGCCGCCGCGCACCGTTATCCCACGCGCCTCGACCCCGCGCTCATCGACCAGGCCGCGCTCGTGAGCAACGCTCGCGGCCGCGGCCATGACCTCGCGCACCTGACCGACTGGGCCCTCGCCGACCTCCTGTCGCTCGAGCTCGAGCCGGGCGAGCGGCGTCACCTCTTGCAACGGCTCACGCGCACCAACTACCCGCAGTTGGTCGCGGTCGTCGCCGCCGACCTCGGCGAGAAGTCGTCGCGCGGCTTCGGCTCGCTGCCGATCCACGGCCGCCTCACCCGCGCCCAGCTCGACGAGCTCGCCGCGCTCCGGCCCGAGCTGCGCAAGCACCCGCAGTTCGTCGCCGCCGTGCTCGTGCGCCTGCGTCCGCCCGGGCACGTCGACTGGCGCACCGACCTCGACGCCCGCGCCGCCTACCTCGCGCAGCTGTGGGCCTACGTCGCCGCGCTACCGCCCGCCTTCAACGCCCTCAAGGCCCAGGTCCTCTACCACCAGCTCGACCTCGACCGCCGCCGCGGCGTCCTCGACCGCGAGCGGTTCCTGCGTTACCTGGGGCTGCCGCGCCAGGTCCACTACGCCCCGGAGGCGCGCCTGCGCCACGTCCCGGCCGACCACCAGGTCGCGCCCGGCATCGACGCCGCCCAGCCCGCCGGCCTCGAGCCCGTCGCCGACGACGAGCCGCTGGTGCGCGAGTACCTCGAGCAGCTGCTCGTCCACGAGGACGGCGACGCCTTCGCCGAGCACCTGCGCGCCGACTGGCTCGAAGAACAGGTCGCCACCGCCCGCCTCCTCGCCGGCGCCCCCGACCCCGAGCGCTGGGCCGCCGCGCTCGGCCCGGCCCGCCTCGCCGCCCTGCGCGACCGCGTCGACCTCGAGCTCACCGTGCGCAACCCGGCGCGCCACGCCGCCGACGCAGCGGTCGCGCTCGAGGTCGACGTCAAGAACGTCCCGCGGCTCGTCGTCAAGACCTACCGCATCGACCCCGTCGCCCACTTCCTCGCCCGCCGCGCCGAGGTCGACACCACCATCGACCTCGACGGCCTGGTCGCCAGCGACGAGCAGGTGATCCTCGGCGACGCCCCCGCGATCCGCCGCGTGCGCCGGCAGATCGCCCTGCCCGGCTGCGCCCGCCCGGGCACCTACGTGATCGAGCTGATCGGCAACGGCAAGTCGAGCCGCGCCCTGATCCGCAAGGGCGCGCTGCGCCACAATGTGCGCGTCGGCCTCGCCGGCCCGACGATCCGCGTGCTCGACGAGTCCGGCCGCCCGCTGCCCGACGCGCGGATCTGGCTAGCCGGTCGCGAGTACACGCCGCGCGACGACGGCGCCATCTCGATCCCGTTCTCGACCGCCCCGTCGCGCGCCACCATGCTGCTCGTCCACGGCGACATCGCCCAGGCCGAGACCCTGCAGCACCCCGCCGAGCAGTATCAGTTCTTCGCCGGCATCCACCTCGAGCGCGAGTCGCTGCTGCCCGGCAAGGTCGCGCGGATCTTGCTGCGACCGATGCTCACCGTCGCCGGCTGGCCCGCGCCGGTCGGCCTCGTCGAGGAGCCGGTCGTCGAGCTCGCGGTCACCGACCACGCCGGCACCACCTCCACGAAGACCCGGCCGGTGATCCTGCGTGACGACGCCGAGACCGTCGTCGAGCTCAACGTCCCCGAGGACGCCGCCCACCTCAAGGTCGCCGTGCGCGGGCAGATCCGCAGCACCTCGGCGCAGAAGACCGGCGACCTGTTCGACGCGGCCGAAGCGGCGGTGGGCCGCATCCACCAGGGCGAGTCCACCGAGGCGCTGCACCTCTCGAGCAGCGCCGAGGGCCACGTCCTTCACCTGCTCGGAAAGACAGGTGAGCCGCGGGCCGGCCGCGCGGTGAGCCTCAAGTTCAAGCACGTCGCCGTCACGACCGAGCTGTCGACCACGCTCGAGACCGACGCGCGCGGGCGCATCGAGCTCGGCGCGCTCGCGGGCATCGAGCGCGTCACCGCGTCGCCGCCGGCCGGCGAGCAGCAGAGCTGGTGGCTGTGGCCCGAGGTCGACGCCACCCGCACGATCCACGCCGTCGCCGGCGAGCAGGTCCTGCTGCCGCGACCGCCGGCGCTGACCGCCGACGCCCTCGCGCTCGTCGAGCTGCGCGGCGGCGCCCCGGCCCGCGACGTCTCGGGCCGCGTCCGCCTCGCCGAGCGCGTGCTCGAGGTCGCCGGCGACCTCGAGGCCGGCGAGTACCTGCTGCAGTGCCGCGGCGTCGCCGAGGTGCGCATCGTCCTCGTGCCCGCCGACACCCCGATCAGCGACGGCTGGGCCGCCGCCGGTCCCACCTCGGTCGAGCTGTCGCCGCCGCTGCCGCTGCTCACCCGCCTCGCCGCCGACGCCGACCACCTCGTCCTCGAGCTCGCCGACGCCGGCCCGGCCACGCGCGTGCACGTGCTCGCGACCCGCTACCGCCCCGACGGCGTCTTGCCGCGCCACCTGCGGCGCAGCCCGCGTCCGCCGCTGGCCGGCGCGGTCGCCCCGGTGCTGTCGCACTACGTCTCGGGCCGCGACATCGGCGACGAGTACCGCTACGTCCTCGACCGCCGCAACCAAGCGCGGCGCCCCGGCATGCTGCTCGAAAAGCCAGGTCTGCTGCTGAACCCGTGGGCCCTGCGGACCACCAGCACCGGCGTGCAGCACGCCAAGGGCGGCAGCGGGTACGCTTCGAGCCCGCCGCGCGCCGCCCCGGCGCCGTCGACCGGCGCCCCGCGGCAGACGATGGTCGTCGGCGGCGAGCAGGGCGGCTTCGTCTCGCTCGACTTCCTGAGCGCGCCCGCGGTCGTGCTGGCCAACCTCCGCCCCGACGCCGAGGGTCGCCTGCAGATCGCCCGGGCCGACCTCGGCGCGGCCCAGAGCGTGCGCGTCATCGTCGTCGATCCCGCGCTCACCAGCGTCGCCGACCTCGCCCTGCCGGCCACCGAGCTGCGCCCGCGCGACCTCCGGCTGCGCTTCGCCCTCGCGCACGACCGGCACTTCACCGAGGTCCGCGGCGTCGAGGGCGCGCCGGCCGGCACCACCCTCGTCGTCGAGGACCTGCGCTCGGGCAAGCTCGAGCTGGTCGACACCGTCGCCCGCGCGCACCAGGTCCTGGTCTCGCTCGGCGCGCCCGACAGCTTGCGCGAGTTCGCCTTCGTCGCCCAGTGGCACGCCCTCGACGACGCGACTCGCCGCGCGCGCTACAGCAAGTACGCCTGCCACGAGCTGCACCTGTTCCTCTGGTTCCGCGACCCCGAATTCTTCGCCCGCGTGGTCAGGCCGTACCTCGCGCACAAGCGGCGCAAGACCTTCGTCGATCACTGGCTGCTCGGCGCCGACCTCTCGGCCTATTGCGAGCCGTGGGCGTTCGGCCGCCTCAACGCGCTCGAGCGCGCCCTCCTGGCCCGCCGCCTGCCCGAGGTGCGCGAGGCCGTGGTCCGCTTGCTCGGCGACGCCGTCGATCTGATCGCCCCCGATCCCGACCGCGACGCCTTGCTCGTCGACACCTTGCTCGGCTCGGCCGCGCTCGAGGGCGGCCCGGTCGCCGCCGCCGCGACCATGGACTTCCTCGAGCGCGAGGTCGCCGAGGAGGAGGCCGGCGAGCCGCGCCCCAAGGAGAAGGCCAAGAAGCGCGACTCGGCGGCCCGCCGCAGCCGCTCCGAGGTGGACTACATGGTCGCCGACGACGACGACGCGCCGGCCAGCGCGCTCATCGAGGTCGGCGGTCGCCCGCCTCCCCCGCCGGCCGCCGCCCCCGCGGCCCCGATGATGATGCGGTCCGCGCGACGCGGCGGCGGCGGTGACCTCGACGGCGCCGGCGTGGCCGCCGACCTGCGCGAGCGCAGCCGGTCCGCCCCGCTCTACCGCGGCGCCGACAAGACCCAGGAGTGGGCAGAGTCGGATTGGTGGCACATCCGGGCCGCCGACGCCGGCCACGCGTTGATCGCCGTCAATCGCTACTGGCGTGACTTCGCCAGGCACGACCCCGCGGTCGGTCCATTCCTCTCGCCGCACCTCGGCGAGTGCGCCGGCGACTTCGCCTCGGCGTTGTGCGCCCTCGCGGTGCTCGACCTGCCGTTCGTCGCCGGCGCGCACGCGATCGCCGTCGAGGACACGCGCCTCAGCCTCACCTGCGCCTCGCCGGCCCTGGCCGCGCGCACGCGGATCGCCGCGGTCGGCGACGTCGACTCGCGCTCGCCGCTGCTGGTCGGCCAGAGCTACCTGCGCAGCGACGACCGCTGGGAGTGGGACGGCGCCGAGCAGCGCGAGAAGATCGTCGAGGGCGAGCTGCTGGTCGGCGTCGTCTACCGCTGCCAGGTCGTCGTCACCAACCCGACGAGCCGCTATCAACGCCTGGCCGCGCTGCTGCAGATCCCCCGCGGCGCGCTGCCGGTGGCGCAGGGCTTCTACACCCGCACCTTCAACCTCCACCTCGGCCCGCACGGCACCGAGTCGCTCGAGTACGCGTTCTACTTCCCGGCGCCCGGGCAGTTCACGCACTTCCCGGCCCACGTCACGCGCACCGACCTCGGGCAGCACGAGTTGGTCGGCGCGGCGCCGCCGGCGGTGCTCGACGTCGTCGTCACCCCGACCCGCGTCGACGCCAACTCGTGGGCCCACGTCTCGCAGCACGGCACGACCGACGAGGTGCTCGCGTTCCTCGGGCGCGCCAACCTCGGCCGCGTCGAGCTCGAGAAGATCGCCTGGCGCATGCGCGACCGCGACGCCTTCGCCCGCGTCCTCGCCCTGCTCACCGCCCGCGGCGTCTACCACGATCGCCTGTGGGCCTACTCGCTGGCCCACGCCGACCGCCGGCGCGTCGCCGAGTGGCTGCGCCACCAGGACGGCTTCGTGCGCAAGGCCGGCCCCGCGCTCGCGCACGGCATCGTCGACCTCGACGCCGTCGAGCGCAATTGGTACGAGCACCTCGAGTACGCCCCGCTCGTCAGCGCCCGCGCCCACCGCCTCGGCAGCAGGCGCCAGGTCCTCAACGACGCCCTCGCCGCGCAGTACAACAAGTTCCTCGAGCTCGTCGCCCACCGCCCCGCCGCCGGCCCCGACGACCTGCTCGCCGCGGCGCACTACCTGTTCGGCATGGACCGCGTCGACGACGCCCTCGCCGCGCTGGCCCGCGTCGACCCGGCGCAATTGTCGACCCGCCTGCAGTACGACTACCTCGCCGCCTACGCCGCCAGCGCCACCGGCGACCTCGCGGCCGCGCGGGCCCTCGCCGAGCCGTGGCGCGATCACCCGGTCGACCGCTGGCGCAGCCGCTTCGCCGCCCTGCTCGCCATGCTCGACGAGGCCGAGGGCCGCGGCCCGGCGGTCGCCGTCGACGCCGACAGCCGGGAGCAGCGCATGGACGAGCTCGCGGCGCGCCAGCCCGCGCTGAGCCTCGGCGCCGAGCAGGGCCGGGTGATCGTCCAGCACCACAACCTCGCAGGTTGCCAGCTCCGCTTCTACCGCATGGACATCGAGCTGCTGTTCTCGCGCCAGCCGTTCGTGCAGGGCGACGTCGAGCGCTTCTCGTGGATCGAGCCCGGCGCGACGCTCGACGTGGCGCTGACCGGCGAGGGCCGCACGGTCGTGGAGATCCCCGCCGGCATGCGCGGCGCCAACCTGGTGATCGAGGCGGTCGCCCCGGGCCTGCGCCGCTCGATCACCCATTATTCGCACGACCTCGCCGCCCAGCTCGCGCATCAATACGGCCAGGTCCGGGTCCTCCGCGCGTCGACGCAGGCGCCGCTGCCCGCGACCTACGTCAAGGTCTACGCCCGCCAGGCCGGCGGCACGGTCCAGTTCTACAAGGACGGCTACACCGACGCGCGCGGGCGCTTCGACTACGTCACCCTGTCCACCGACGACCTCGACCGCGTCGAGCGCTTCGCCATCCTCGTCGTCTCCGACGAGGCCGGCGCCACCGTGCTCGAGGCCTCGCCGCCGCCGCGGTGAGCTGCTTCAGAGGGCGTGACGTCTCCGCCGAGACGCCGCGCCCGCGCTCGTCATGACGCAAGATGTCCTTCGAGACATATAACAAAGAACGGCGGGCTTGACGTCTTCGCCGAGACGTCGCGCCGCGCGCGGAGGGCCGAGTCATCTCCGCTCGTCACGACGCGGGAGGTCCTTCGAGACATAAACAAAGGCGGGCGGGCGTGACGTCTTCGCCGAGTCGTCGCGCGCGCGGAGGGCTGGGTTTCTCCGCCGTCACGACGCGAGATGTCCCTCGAGACATCTATCGAGATGTGTCTCGAAGGACGTGTCATTCGCTGCGGCGGACGCTGAGCCAGCGCCACGCGAACGCGCCCTCGCAGCGGGCCGTGAGCGCCAGGGCGGCGGGGCCGGGCGCCGCGGGCAAGGACCACAGCAGCTGGTCGTCGCGCTCGCGCGGGAGCGGGGCGAGCTCGTGCGCGGCGTCGCCGGTGCGCAGCGCCGCGGTGACCTCGCAGGCCGGGCCGCGGGCGGGCAGCCACAGCTCGAGGCGCGCGCCGGCGGGCAGCGGCAGCGGCTCGGTGACGAGGCCGGCCGCCGTGGTCGCCACGAACACGCTCTCGGGGTAGAGGCTGAAGGCGCCGGAGCTGCGCCAGATCGATCGGTCGAGCTGCTGCAGCTCCCACGGGCCGCCGCCGTCGACGAGCCGGCCGGGGACGCCTCCGGCGACGGTCTCCGCCCGCACGGCGCGGTAGATGCCGCGGGCGACCACGCGGGTGCGCCACGGGCCGTGCGCGGCGCTGGGCCAGCGCTGGCGCTCGTCGGGCTCCCAGCCGCCGGACAGGAGAAACACCGGGGTGCCGGCCTTGAGCGCGCCCTCGACGATGTGACCGCGGGGCGGCACGGCGAGCGCGTTGCGGCCGAACGACAGCAAGGCCGGCGCGGCCAGGAGCCCGCGCCAGCGCCCGGGGGCGCGGTCGTCGAACAAAAGCAACCCGTCCTCGGGGACATGTTCGAAGATGCTGGCGAGCTGCGCGGGGTCGTCGGCGAGGTCGCGGGTCCAGTAGACCTCGCGCGGCAACAGGCGCAGCGGCGGGACCAACCACGCCGGCAGCAACACGGCGAACCCTGCCGCCGCCCAGCGCGGGCCGCGGCGAGCGGCGAGGCGGGCGATGAGATGTCCCGAGAGACAGGCGGCGGCGACGAGCAGCACGGGCAGCGCGTCGGCGACGAAGTAGCGGGCGTAATAAAACTCGTAGCGGACGCCCTGCTTGAGCGCGGTGAGCAGGACGATCGCCGAGGCGAGGAAGACCCACGGGAGGAGTGAGGCGTGGGCGCGGCGGACGGCGACGGCGAGGCCGAGGAAGCCGAGGAGCAGCGGCAGCGGGCCGCCGTGGCGCAGCAGGACGGCGAGCACCTGCTGGTCGGGGCCGAGCTCGTTGGCGGGGGCGAACAGGTCGCGCAGCGAGACCAGCGCGCCGGCGGCGAGCATGAGGCCGGCGACGATCCGCAGCAGTCGGGGCGCGAGCGCGGCGAGGCGCGGGGGCAGTCGCCGCAGGCCGAGGTCGGCGAGCAGCAGCGCCGCGGCGGCGGCGAAGGTCCAGGCGACCGCCTCGCCGGTGGACGGGGTGAGGCGCGGGACGTGGAAGTGGTTGGTGGCCGCGGAGAAGAAGTAGGGCCACGAGTGCAGGACGGCCTGGACGACCGCGAGCGCGGTGCCGGCCACGAGCGTCCGCAGGAGCACCCGGCGGGCCCGCGGGGCGTCCCGGGGGACGAGCAGGAGGGCGCCGGCGAGGACGATCGCGTGGGCCACGAAGCTGCCGCGGGTGAAGGCGCCGGCGGCGAAGCAGAGGCCGGCGAGGCCGGCGAGCAGGGCGACGCCGGCCCGGCCCTGGCGCTCGGCGGCACCTGCCTCGAGGGACAGCCAGGCGGCCGCGAGCAGGCAGGCGCGGGCGAGGTTCTCGGTGACGGTGAAGCTGGAGATCCACAGGTCGAGCGGGTGGAGGGCGAGAGCGGCGAGCGCCACGATCCCGACCCGGTCGGCGCGGTGCTGCAGGTGCGGGTCGGCGCCGGCGAGGGCGAGGCGGCGCGCGAGGGCGAACGCGGCCAGGCCCGACAGCTGCCAGAACAGCACCAGGGGCCAGGTCGAGCGGGCGAAGCCCCAGTCGAGCTCGGCGAGCGCGAACCACACCGGCATCAAATGAAAGAAGGCCGGGACGAGGCGGCCCGCGGCGGCGTCCTCGATGTGGAGCCCCGCGGTCCAGCGACCCTCGCGGACGCCGGCGAGCGGCGAGCCGGGGGGCGGCTGCTTGATCCGGTACGCGGCCAGCACGTCGGCCTGCGGGACGCCGCGCAGCGCTCCCTGCATCACGCGGTCGACGGGTCGCAGCCGGCCGGTACGTGCGATGTGATGGCCGACGTTGACGTAGATGCCCTGGTCCTGACCGCCCTGCAGATAGGGCGAGGGGTGCAGGCGCAGGCCGACGCCGCAGACGAGCAACACGACGACGGCGATGGTGGTGGCGACGGTGTGACGCGTGCGCAGCGGGAGCGTGATGGCGGGGAGCCGCCGTCGAACTGTGAAGGCGAGGAGGACCAGCGCCGCGAACGCGCCGAGCAGGCCGGCGCGCACCGGCCAGGGCTGCAGCCGCTGCAGGTCGAGGAGGAGCATCCCGACGGCGCTGACGGCGAGGCAGGTGCCGGCGAGGCCGACCCCGAGCGCGCAGGCCGAACCGAGCCGGTCGCGCAGCAAGGCCGCGACCGCGAGCGCGGTCGCCAGCGCGAGGGCGGTCAAGACGCCGGCCACCGCGCGCAGGCTACCACCGACGCGCGCGGCTCACGAGGGCGCCTGTCGTTTCAGACAGGTCGCGTGGCGGCGAGGACGGGGCGCGGCGGTGTGGACGCGGTGAGACCGACGAGCAGCGACACCGGGACGAGCATAGCGTTATGCAGCACGTCGATGGCGCGCGCATCCTCGATGTAGGCGACGAGCCCGGTCTCGGGGCTGTAGGCCGTCGCTGTAACCGTTGTAGCAGGGACCGCGGTCGCCGTCGGTACCGCAGCCGTGGAGCGCGGGGACGACGTTGCCGACGAACGACAAGTTGACGAGGCCGGCGATCGAGACGCCGTCGTCGTGGGGGTGCTGGCGTCGATGAAGTGCACCGTCGACTCGGACAGCGGCAACGACACGCCGATGATCGATCCAGCTCGACCTGGTGAACACGCAGGACGTCGCCGCCGACAAGTGGGTCGCCGGAGAACCTCGCGGTGAAGCAGCTGGTTCAGCCGAGCAAGCCGAGCCTCGACCGCAGCAAGCTGCTGCGCCAGGCGCTGACGCCGAAGAAGCTGGCGGCGCCGAAGCTCACGCGCTGCAGCGAGGGCCTGGTCAACGTTTCGGGGCGGTGCCTGCCGAAGTTGAAGAGGTGACCGGGGCGGTCGGCCTGGTGCTGTCGGGCTCGGCGGCGCCGCTCTTGGCGCGGCCCGCCTTCGGCCCGACGAGCCGCGTGGGCTCGGGCCTGGGCGCCTCGACCGCCGAGCCCTCGGGCGGACCGCTGAGGACGACGCGGTACTTCTGCTTGCCCTTGGCGTCGACGTAACGGGCGGTGACCGAGCCGTCGGCGGCGATGTCGAGCACGCCGAAGTTGGGCCCGTCGGTGTGGGCGAAGCCGCCGAACTTGGACACGTCGCCGGTGTGCTGCGGCAGCATCTCCTCGAAGCTCCAGGCGTCGAGCGGGCCGGCGACGAGCTCGTTGAGCCCGCTCTCCTTGTCGACGATGTGCCACGCCAGGTGGTAGTCGCCGGACAGCACGATCACGCTGCCGGGCGGCTCGCTGGCGAGGACGGTGCGCAGCTCGTCGCGCTCGTCGGGGAAGCCGTTCCAGCTGTCCTCGCCGAACGGGGCGAACATCGGCACGCTGCTGACGACGACCTTGGTCTTGGCGGTCGACGACTTGATGCCGGTGATCAGCCACTCCTTCTGCACCTCGCCGAGCATGCTCGAGCGCGACTTGGGCGGGTCGCGGAAGCTCCGCAGGTCGAGCATGAACACCTCGACCTGGGGGGCGGGCCGGAACGAGCGGTAGAGGCCGACGTCGTCGGGGTCGGCGCTGCGCAGCGGCCACTGCTCGCGGAAGACCTGGCGGGCGACGTCGATGTTCTCGGTCCTGGCGTGGGCGTTGTTGGCGATCTCGTGGTCGTCCCACACCGCGGCGGTGGCGGTCGAGGCGAGGAAGTTCTGCAGGGCCTCGTCGCGGCGGACCAGCCGGTGGCGGCCGCGGTAGCCCTTGAGGTCCTTGGCCTTCTTCTTCTTCGGGATGTCGGCGTACATGGTGTCGCCGAGCATCAGGAACATGTCGGGCCGCTCGCGCTTGAGCGCGCCGAAGATCTGGAACGGCTGGTCCTCGGCCATGAGGTCGGCGCTCCACGCCAGCTTGATCGCCTTCGGCTTGGCCGGTGAGGTGGTGAAGGCGCCGGTGTCGCCTTCGAGGCGCTCGCCCTCGAAGGTGAGGATCGGGCGGTACCAGTAACGTGTCCCCGGGGACAGGCCGGTGACGTCGGCGACGAGCACGTGGTCGGTGGCCTCGGTGACCTCGACCGCCGGGGTCTCGACGACCATCTTGGTGAACTTGGCGTTGGTCGCGACCTCGAAGTGGAGGGTGGCCGGCAGGGTGGCGCGGGTCCACAGCAGGACGGAGTCGCCGGTGACGTCGAAAGCGGCCGGCTTGGCGGCGAACAGCGGCTGCGGCGGCTTGGGCTTGAAGCGGGCGGCGTTGAGCGCGTCGAGCAGGTCCTCGAGGTCGTCGGCGATGTCGGAGCGACCGCCGAGGACGCTCTGCTCCTCCTTGGGGTCGGCGGCGAGGTTGTAGAGCTGGGCGGTGTCGTTCTTGAGGTCGCGGATCAGCTTCCAGTCGCCGAGGATCACCGCCTGCATGTCGGTGGTGCGCTCGGCCTGGCTCGACATGTAGCGGTGCAGCTCGGTGAAGACCGGCCGCTCCGCCGGGTAGGTGCCCTGGTCGATCAGCGGCAGGAGGTTGACGCCGTCGATGCCGGTGAGGTCGGCGCCGGCGAGCGCCAGCATCGTCGCGGCGGCGTCGAGCGTCGACACCGGCTGGCGGAACACCTGGCCGTTGCGCCCGGGCAGACACATCAGCATCGGCACGCGGACCTGCTCCTCGTACAGCGAGGTCCCGTGGGTGGCGTTGCGGTGGTCACCGAGCGCCTCGCCGTGGTCGGCGACGAGGAAGATCGCGGTCTTGTCGCGCAGGCCGCGTTCCTCGAGGCCGTCGAGGAAGCCGCCGATCGCGTCGTCCATCGCCCGCACCAGCTCGGCGTAGCGGTCGCGGTCGCTGCCCGACTCGTGCGGGTCGAACAGGTGGATCCACTGGAAGAAGCGCTTGTTCTTGTGCTTCTCCTTGTGCCTGTCGATCTGCGCGAGCGCGATCGGCAGGACCTCGAGGCTGGCCGGCTCGCGCCAGCTCTTGCCGTTGAAGTCGGTGTAATCCTCGAAGCCGGGGTCGAAGCCGGCGTCCTTGCGGAAGAACCGGCTGTAGCCGTCCCACGGGCTCGCCAGGGTGCGCAGGCCGGCGGCCTTCATGCGCTGGGCGAGGTTGCCCTCGGGGGGGATCTCCGGGATCGTGGTGTACTGGACGCCGTTGCTGAGGCCGCGGATGTCCTTGGCGGTGGCGGTCTTGGGGTTGATCAGCTTGCCGTCCCAGATCCACAGGTTCCACTGGATGTGGGCGCTGTAGCGGCCGAGCATCAGCGCGCCCATGCCGATCGCGGTGCGCGAGCCGGGGGCGTAGGTGCGGCGGAAGTCGGCGCAGGTCGAGGCGAGGCCGGACAGCCGCGGGGCGGCGCTCTTGTCGGGGTTCTCGGGGTCGGGCAGCGCGTCGGCGCGGAGAGCGTCGATGCTGATGAGGACGATGTTCCAGTCGTTCTTCGGGGCCGCGACGTCGTGGTAGAGCGGGTGATCGAGGGTGCGGAGGTTGCCGCGCGTGCGCGCCTCGGTGCGCGCGAGCTTCAGCAAGGTGGGGCCGATCGCCGTCTCGCCGACCTGGGCCCGGAAGCCGCGGTCGCCGGCGAAGCCGCCGAACGCGGCGACGGCGAAGCCGAGGGCCGCGACGACGACGAGGCCGAGCGCGCCGGCGCCGAGCCGCTGCAGGCGGGCGACGGTGGCCGGCGCGAGGCGCGAGCGCTCGAGCTGGGCGCGCGCGAGGCCGCGGCTCAGCGCGGCGTCGAGGCTGAGCACGCCGACGAACTGCAGCCACAGGTGCACGGCCGGGTAGAGGCCGACCATGAAGCGCCGGTCGGCGAACATGGCCCCGACACCGACGAGCGCGGCCAGGCCGCTCCAGGCGCCCCACCACGGCGAGGCCGCGGCGGCGCCGGTACGGCTGGCGATCCGCGCGCCCCACGGCATGAGCAGCGCGAGCGAGGCGGCCCAGGTGCCGAAGTACAGCACCGCGTGCAGGCGCTCGGTGCCGGGGCGGACCACCGCGAAGGTGTCCTCCGAGACATGTACGTAGAGGAAGATCGCAATCAGCTGGACGGCGGCGACGGCGGTGCCGAGCCAGAAGCGCGGGTCGTCGGGCGCGCCCAGGCGCGGGGCCAGGCGCTCGACCGCGAACACGGCCACGGCGGCGAACACGAGCCCGCCGGCCAACACCAGCGGCATGGCGGCGGGCGACTGGAAGGCGAAGATCAGGACCGCCAGCAGCAACAGCGGGGCGCCCATGACCAGCGCCGCGACCCGCCGCAGCCGCCGCGCGGTGAGGCGCCCGACCGGCAGCACGGCGCCGAGCAGGTCGAGGCCGATGAATCCGAGGAGGACGAAGCTGGCCCCGCCGAACAGGAACAACCCGAGCCTGGGCGAACCCACGGCGTCAGGAACGACGAGGCACGCCAGCGCCACCACGGTGGCGAGCGATGCCGACAATCGGAACTTCGAGGTGGTCGCGGCGAAAGCGGTCATGTCGGTCGGAGCGAGCCCGAAAGCGAGGGGCTGCGGGCATCGTCAAGTCAAGTCAAGAGCTTCGATTCGCGGGCGGCGCGGTCAGGGCGGCAGGCGCACGGCGGTTTCAAAACGGCTCAGGAACGGGGACGCACGCCCGTCTGCGGCGTCACGAATCGAAATGTCAGCAAGGAAGGGTTAAGCGGCATTTCTCCCGAGGCTACCCCGGTCGCCGACGCAGTCAAGCGCAAACCGGCGGCGAGTTCGCCGCTCGTCGGGCCCCGCCCGAGGGCGCGCTTTTCCATCTGCTCCAGACGCGCGAGACGGCCCCAGGCGCGACGGGACGCGCGAAAACGCGCATGGCCTGGTGTTGCGATTCGGATATCGATCGATCGCCCTCCGTCGATTCGCGCCAATGCGCGGTGCATCGATTGCCAGCCGCGGCGCAGCGCGGCGCGAGACAGCCCGGTGGGCCGCCGTGCATCAGCCGTTCACGGCGATCGGCGGCACGACCGCAGATGCCGATAGGGGGCCTCGCCGGCCCTCGCTACGCCGCGGCGAACCGGGCGCGGACCCGGCGAGATCGCGGCCATGAGCCCGCCGCCGGTCGATCGGCGCCGAGACGGGCGGCGACGGCGAGGGCGGCGAGCGGTTCCGCGCGAACGCCGTTCACTCCAGACGGAGGCCGAAAAGTGTGCGACTTCGACCTTGACGGTCGGCGCCGATCGGAGTAGCCCGCAATCTCCGCATGGCCGAGATGCCCCGAGAGCTGTTCTCCGCGACCTCCCCCGAGGGTGACCCGTTGTCGCCGGGAGCGAAGGTCGTGCTCGCCTACCTCTGGACCTTCGTCGACGCGGCGCTGGCTGCGGCCTACCGCCACCGCAAGGGTCCGGCGAAGGCGCCGCGGGTGATCTGCGACCCGGAGGAGATCGGCAAGGTGTTCCAGATCGACGCCGAGGCGGTCCGCCGCCACCTGCGCGCGCTCAAGGACGCCGGCTACGCGGTGCGCCACCAGGACGACGCCGACAGCTCGCTGGCGCTGCTCGACGGCAAGCACCGCGACGAATACCTCAAGGTGTTCGGCGGCCGCAGCTGAACGCCGCGGCGATTCCGCCACGGGACCGGCGGCGGAATTCGGTAGACATGCCTTTTAGGGCATGTCCGAAGAGTCATTCGTGGGAGTGAGGACCGGACGGCTCAGCGGGCGGCGTGCTCGGCGAGCCAGCTGCCGGCGTCGCGGGTGAAGAACGCCAGGGGGGCGGGGCCGTAGGCGGGGAATTGGCGCTCGCCGGCGCGGCGGAGGCCGATCTTCAGCAGGACGCGCTGCGAGTCGACGTGGGGCAGGTCGGTGATCCCGGAGATCTGCGGCAGGCCGAGCTCCTCGAAGCCGTAGCGGAGCAGCCGCTCGCCCATCTCGGTGGCGTAGCCGCGGCCCCAGTACTGCGGGTAGAGCAGGTAGCCGATCTGCACGAGGTCGGACCCGCGGATGTGGTTGAGCAGGTGCAGGCCCACCGGCGCCCCCGTCTCGCGCTCCACGGTGAGCCAGATCCCCAGGCCCGGGTGCTCGTCGTAGTAGGCGAGGATCCGCGAGCGCAACATCGCCTGCGACTGATCGCGGGTCAGCAGGCCGCCGGTGAAGCGCGTGACCTCGGGATCGGTGTGCAGCCGCACCAGCAGGTCGAGGTCGTCCGCGGTGTAGCGGCGCACCGCGAGGCGTGCGGAGGTCAGGGTGTCGTGCGCGGCCTTCATGGCGCGGGCACGGTAGCACGGCCGCCGCGGGTGCCGTACGGCCGTGCAGCGGGCGAGCGCCGCGGCATCGCGCCGCGTGCTCGCTGGTCTCCCGGCGGTCAATCCTAGCGCTGGCCGAATTCCATCGGCCAGTAATGGACCTGGCCCTTCTGGTGCTGCCAGACGATGTCGTCGGTTCCGTCGCCGTCGACGTCGCCGACGCCGCGGAGCGTCCACTCCTTGCCGACGGGCGTGGCGATGTCGATGCCGTCGACGCGCTTGCCGTCCTGCATCGGCCAGTAGTGGACCTGGCCGTTCTGGTGCTGCCAGACGATGTCGTCGGTGCTGTCGCCGTCGACGTCGCCGACGCCGCGCAGGCGCCACTCGGCGCCGACGGGCGTGGCGATGTCGATGCCGTCGACGCGCTTGCCGTCCTGCATCGGCCAGTAGTGGACCTGGCCGGTCTTGTGCTGCCAGACGATGTCGTCGGTCCCGTCGCCGTCGACGTCGCCGACGCCGCGCAGGGCCCAGTCCTTGCCGACGGGCGTGGAGATGTCGATGCCGCCCTGGCGCTTGCCGTCCCGTATCGGCCAGTAATGGACCTGACCGTTCTTGTACTGCCAGACGATGTCGTCGGTCCCGTCGCCGTCGACGTCGCCGACGCCGCGCAGGATCCACCCCTGGCCGACGGGCGTATAGATGTCGAGGCCGTCGACGCGCTGGCCGTTCAGCATCGGCCAGTAATGGACCTGGCCGTTCTGGTGCTGCCAGAGGATGTCGTCGGTCTCGTCGCCGTCGAGGTCACCGACGCCGCGCAGGCGCCAGACCTTGCCGACGGGCGTGCTGATGTCGATGCCGCCGACGCGGGGGAGCTCCGGGTCGGCCTCGGCGACGGCCTCGGCGGGCCCTGTCGAGCGGGCGGCGGACGACGCCGGCACGACGACGGGGAGGAGCAAGAGCGATTGCACGAACGTCCTGGCGAGCGGCATTCCTGGGGGGTCCTTTTCGGCCCGCAACCATGCGGGACAGACGAGGACTCGCAAGCGGACCCTTGCACGATCTCCGCGACGCTCGCAGCCACCACGCTCGCCGCATGTACCGGCTCAAATTCGGGGGTGTGCTTCTCTCGTCAGGCAGGCGGCGGCGATCGTCGTCACGACACTTCGAATCACCTAGCCCTCGACGCACCATGACCATACCGCAGCCCGCCCGCACGCCTCTGCTTCTTCCGTCCGACCTCTCTCGCCGCTCGCTCGGCCCGCCTCACCGGATCCGCGTGCTCCTGTGATTCGCGGGCCTTCGTCGCTACTGCTTTGTCGGTCTCGCCCTCTCGCCGCTCGGTATGGTTCGCATGTCGCTCCCTCTCGCTTTCGTCCGACGCTTCTCGCCGCTCCGCGTGCTCCCCCTGCGCTCGTCGTCGTCGGACCTCGCCGCTCGCTGTCGGCCGACGCTTCGTCCACCGACCGCCACGCGCTCGCTCTCGCCAGCATCCGACCTCTCGCCGCCCTGTGCTGCCACGCCACCGTGCGGCCGCCGCCGATCGCCGCCGGGGCCTCGGCACGGCCGCTCGCGCAGGTCCTCTCCCGCGCGGATGCCCCCACCGTGCGCCCTTGGCGGCGCGTGCTAGGCTCGCCGGGTGCTGCGCCTGATCCTCAACGTGCTCTGGTTCCTCGTCGCGGGGCTGCCGCTGTTCCTCGGCTACTTCGCCGCCGGCGTCGTCCTGTGCCTGACGATCATCGGCTTGCCGTTCGGCGTGCAGGCGTTCAAGCTCGCGCTGTTCGCCGCCTGGCCTTTCGGGCGGGTCGTCGTCAGCGTCCCCGGTGACGGCGGCGCGCTGTCGGCGATCGGCAACCTCCTGTGGTTGATCTTCGCCGGCATCTGGCTGGCCATCGGGCACCTCCTCGCCGGCCTCATCCTCTGCCTCACCATCATCGGCATCCCGTTCGGCATCGCGTGCATGCGGCTCGCCGGGCTCGCGCTGACGCCGTTCGGCAAGACCATCCTCAGCATCGAGGAGGAGCGGCGGATGCACCAGCCGCACCGGATCGTCGTCCCGGCCATGTCGCTTCCTGGCGCTTGACGTGGCCGGCGGGCTCGGCCAGCCTCGCGGCATGTCGAACAACCCCCGCACGTTCTACTACGGCTCCGGCTCGCCCTACGCGTGGAAGGTCTGGCTGGCGCTCGAGTTCAAGCAGCTGCCGTACGAGTTCAAGCTCCTGTCGTTCGACAAGGGCGACACGCAGGCCCCCGAGTTCCGGGCCCTCAATCCGCGCGGCAAGGTGCCGGTGCTGGTCGACGAGGGCCACGTGTTGTGGGAGTCGGGCGCGATCGTCGAGTACCTCGAGGACAGGTACCCCGAGCGGCCGCTGCTCGCCCGCGACCCGGCCGACCGCGCGCTCGCCCGGCGGATCGCCCTCGAGGCCGACGGCTACTTCGCCACCTCCACGCGCCCGCTGGCGATGATGATCTTCGGCCGCGAGAAGGCCACCCCCGAGTCGCTGGCCGCCGCGCGCGAGGGCGTCGTCGCCGAGCTGCGGCGCTTCTCCGGCTACCTCGGCGACCGCGAGTTCTTCGTCGGCGGTCTCGGCCTGGCCGACTTCGCCTTCTATCCCCACTACCGCCTGCTGCAGCGCTTCGGCAGCAGGCTCGACGGCCTCGCCATCGACGACGCCTTGCCCGCCAACCTGCGCGCCTGGCAGGACCGGCTGTCCGCGCTGCCGTACCACGACCGCACGATCCCGCCGCACTGGAAGGCCTGACGCCGCCTCCGGGGCCCACGGGCGCGCCGGCGATCCGGCCGGCGTCGCTCGTTACTCGCGGCTGCCGCCCGCGCGCACCATCCGGATCTCCACCGGCGCGGACGACTTCAGGTCGACCGGCACCGCCGTATCGGTCGTGAACACGAGCTTCTCATCCACGTCGCGCACGCTGGCGCGCAGCCCGTATTGCACGTTCGGCGCGATCTTCTTGCCTTCGACCTCGAGCCGGAACGGAATCGGCACAGTCGTCGCCGGGAACTTGTCCTCGGCGATCACCGCCCGCGCCGTGTCGGCGTGCCGCGTGTCGACCAGCTGGACGTGCAGCATCGAACCGGGCGGCAGCACGATCTTCTCGAGATAGGACGCGTCGCCCTGGATCGTCACCGACTGCGCCGGCGACGACGGACTCCCGGGCTTGTCGGCCCCCTGGCAGGCGGCCAGCGGCAGCAGCAGGGCCGCACACACGATCATGGAAAGACGACGCATCGGACGCTCCTGGGATCTTTTTTGGGGATTGCGCCGGACAGCATGATCGAGGTCGCGCCGCGACGCGTCGGCGGCCACGATTCACGGTCGTGCGAGGCCGCGTCGGCGTTCGCCGAATCACCACACCGACGGCCGGCCCGAGGCGAGCGAAATTGCGCGGGCACCGCTGGCGATTCACGCGAGCGACCGACCGTGCCTCGCGCTCGTCGGCGCGGCGATCGCCGCTCCTCCGCCCGGGTTTCGCTCACGCAAGCATGCCTCGCTCCATGCCGACGCCCGCCGGCGGAGACGAGGCGATCGCCGCATGTCTCATGAGACAGTTTCTTTGGGCCGACGAGCAGCGACGCGACGCCGGCCCGCGCCGGAGATGTGAGGCGATGGACGCCGCTGTGCTCGCGGCCGCGGCTCCTGCCGTCCCATACGTCGGCCCGCCGGGCGCACGAGGCGCTCGACGAACCGCTGCGCCCGCGATCACGTCTCCACCTCACGGTCGCGGGCGCGCGCCGACGCCCGCCGCGATCCGATACCCTGGGGCGATGCACAGCTCCTTGAGTTTATTCGGTGACGCGCGCCGCGTCCTCGTCGCCGTCGCCTCGCTCGGGCTCGCCGCGTGCGGCGACGACAATACCACCACCGACACCGCGTCGCTCTCCACCAGCACCGGCCCCGGCACCACCGACGACACCCCGACCGGGACGACCACGCCGGTCACCCCGACGGGCACCGATTCGACGACGCAGGGGGGTTCGGACTCGATGAGCGACACCGTCGCGCCGACCACCGACGGCACCGCCACCACCGGCTCGACCACCGACGATACCACCGGCCCGGTCAGCGCCAGCGAGACCGGCACCACGGGCGAGACCTGCCAGGGCGCCGAATGTTGCGAGATGGGCCAGCTCTTCTGCGGCGAGGTCTGCTGCGACGCCGGCGAGGTGTGCAACTTCACCAAGTGTGAGGCCCCCGGCGCCGATTGCAAGGAGGAGGCCGACTGTGCCGGCGACGAGTATTGTGATTACTCCCTCGGCGAGCCCGACGTGCAGCCGCCCGACCCGATGTGCATGGGCGGCGTCGCCGAGCCGAACGGCAAGTGTCTCAAGAAGCCGCCGCTGTGCGGCCCGAACGACCCGCCGCCCGACCCGAACGACCCCGAGTGTCTGCAGAGCTGCGAGTACTCGCCGGCCGGCGAGTTCAACCCGACCGTCAAGTTCGCGTGGGGCGGCGTCGTCAACCCGCCATACGACAGCGACATCATGATGACCCCGATCGTCGTCCAGCTCGACGACGACGACTGCGACGGCAAGATCACCGAGCGCGACATCCCGGAGATCGTGTTCTCGACGTTCGTCAACGGCGCCTACAAGACCACCGGCTCGCTGCACGCGATCTCGATCGTGGGCGGCGTCGTCGTCGACAAGTGGAACGTCCTCGCCAACCAGGTCAACCCCACCAAGCAGCTCGCCGGCGGTGACATCGACGGGCAGCCCGGCAACGAGATCGTCGCCTGCGGCGTGAACGGGCAGGTGTTCGCCCTCAAGGGCGAGGACGGCTCCCCGCTATGGACCGCCGACCAGACCTGCTTCATGCCGGCCATCGCCGACCTCGAGGGCGACGGCGCCGCCGAGGTCATCGTCGAGGGCGCGATCCTCGACGGCGCCACCGGGGCGGTCAAGGCCAGCTTCAACCCCACGCTCAACAGCTCGTTCGTCGTCAGCGACCTCGACGACGACGGCCTCCTCGACGTCATCACCTCGAGCCGCGGCTATCACGCCGACGGCAGCGTGTTCGTCGACACCGGGCTCGCCGCCGTCGGCGACTTCTACGCCACCTCCGACTGGAAGAGCCCGTGGCCGGCCGTCGCCGACTTCGACCTCGACGGGATCCCCGAGGTCGTCGTCATCGACAACCTCGCGCACCGGCTGTCGATCTGGCGCCACGATCCCGACGCACCGGGCAGCTTCGTCGTCGTCCGCGCCCCCGTCGACATCAACGGCACCCTCGACCCCAACTCGTGCCCCAACGGCTCGTGGGGTCGCACCCACGGCGGCGGCCCGCCGACCGTCGCCGACTTCGACGGCGACGGCACCCCCGACGTCGGCACGGCCGGCGGCATCGGCTACGCCGTGTTCAGCGGCGCCGCGCTGGTCGACCCGAACGTCGCCGGCATCGACACCTTCCTGTGGATCAAGCAGACCGTCGACTGCTCCTCGGCCTCGACCGGCAGCTCGGTGTTCGACTTCGACGGCGACGGCAAGGCCGAGGTCGTCTACTCCGACCAGAACCGCCTGCGGATCTACGAGGGTCCGACCGGCGACGTCCTGCTCGAGCGCTGCAACACCACCGCGACCCTGATCGAGTACCCCGTGGTCGCCGACGTCGACAATGACGGCCATATGGTCTAAAATAGCTCTTAGCGCTCGAATTCGAGATATTGTGTACTTTCGGACATGCTCCAGTGCGGCCTTGATCTGGGTCGTTTTTGGTTCGATATCGGTGGGGAACGGAGGTCGAGATGCTCACGAATGCTCAGGCACGAGAGGCGAAGCCGCGCGCGATCCGATATGAGATCACCTGCGATGCACTGCCAGGATTCATCCTGCGGGTGCTCCCCACTGGCAAGAAGGTGTTTTTCGCCAGGTACCGCGATGCTGGCGGAAAGGACAGGCGGGTAAGGCTCGGTCTGATACGGCCGGGGTTCGGTGTCGATGAAGCGCGCAGGGAGGCGATGCTTGTCCTCGCGCGACGCGAGGCGCCGGCGAGCGTCGACGCGCCGGCCCCGACGAGCTCGCGGCTCGAGGATGCGCAGGCGCCGGGGTCGAAGTCGCCCACGCTAGCCGAGTTCGCCTTGCGGTTTGAACAGGAACATATCGACATGCGCTTAAAGCCAGAAACGGCCTGGCACTACAAGTCGTCGCTGAGGAAGTACATCCTCCCCAAGCTCGGCGATCGACGCCTCGATGACATCACGACGGCCGACGTCGACAAGCTCCATACAAGCATGAAGTCGAAGCCGTGCGCCGCGAACTACATGCGCTGCGTCCTGAGCGCGCTGTTCAACAAGGCGGCCAAGTGGGGGGTCACGAAGCAGCGCAACCCGGTCACGGACGTCGAGCGCTTCGACGAGCGGGCCGTCGAGCGCTTCCTGTCACCGGACGAGCGCGAGGCGCTCGAGCGGGTGCTGAATACCGCCGAGCGTACGCCGCCCGGCAGGCACGGCCACATCGGCCGTGAGGCCGTCGCCGCCGTGCGCCTGCTGGCACTCACCGGCATGCGGCGCGACGAGGTCCGCGACCTGCGCTGGGAGCAGGTGGACTGGCGCCAGCAGTTGCTCCGCCTCCCGGACTCCAAGACCGGCAAGCGCGACGTCGTCGTCTCGGAGGAGGTCATGGACCTCCTCGGCCGGATCGCCCAGGCCAAGGGCAACCCGCGGCGCGGGCTCGTCGTCTGCTCCCGCAGCGGCAAGAAGCTCCACAGCTTCAAGGCCACGTGGCTCAAGGTCCGCAAGCTGGCGGGGCTCGAGGACGTGCGCCTGCACGACCTCCGGCATTCGTTCGCCAGCGACGCGATCATGGACGGCACGCCGCTCGAGGTCGTCGGCAAGATGCTCGGCCACCGCAACTACCGCACGACGCAGCGCTACGCCCACATCGCCGACAAGGCGCTGCGCGAGGCGGTGAACCGGACGAGCAAGACGATCGCCCGCGCGGCGAGGGGCAAAGCGAAGGCGACGAAGCGGACGGCCTTCCCGGCCAAGACGCGGCGGTAGCCAGCCGTGGCCCGAGCACAAGGGGTCGACGACTCCGCACTGGATCCGGGCTCGCTCGGCGAACCATACGAGCTCGGATCCGCCGCCCTCAGCGGCGTGATGTCCCCAAGGACAGGCCGCGTGGCAGGAGCGTGGCCGTCCGCTCGGCAGCGATCCTGAGCCGTCCAGCCGGGCCCACGCGTCCGAACGACCCCGCCTTCAGCGGCGAAGACGTGACCCACTGGGCGGCAGCGAGCTCGCAAGGACGGCCAACAAGCGTTCGCGCTCGGCCTCATCGAGCGCGGCACCCGGCAGCGAGCGGTAGAGGGCGCCGATGTCGGCGATGGGTGGGGTCTCGTTCGCGGCGGCTTGTGGCACCGCGGGCGCCGTCACGAAACCCGTGTCGAGCGCCTGGAACAGGATGCCCTCACAATAGCAGGAGTTGTGCGAGTCGATATGCCCGCACCGATTGCGAAGGAACTCGTCGAGGCGCCTACGAGCGCGCGTCAACCGAACGCGGACCGACGACTCCTTCCCGCGCGTGAGCGCGGCCGTGGTCGTCACGGGGTACCCGAAGATGTCGACGAGGATGAACGCGATGCGAACACCGGGTGGGAGGCATTGCAGAACCGAGACCAGGCATGTCCGCTTGAGTTCGGACAGTAGAATCATGGCCTCGGCGCCAGATACTTGGGGGCGGTCGGACCGCCAGTAGAACCTTTCGTTCAAGAGGTTCTCGAGTAATTCAAACCCCCGCCCGGTCTTTCGACCGAGTTGCTCCTCGATGACGAGGATCAGTTGCTGGAGGAGCGCGTCGGCAGGCTGCGGCGCCGAGAGCAGCGCCTGCGGATCGCTCGCGACAGCGGCGAGAGCGGCGGAGACAAGATCAAGCGCGTCGGAGCGCGAGGCGGAGGCCAGGAACGCGAACACGAACAGATAAGGCAGCTCGGCCTCGACCTCATCGCGGAGCGCGCCCGAGATCATCGCCCCCTCCGCCTGGAGGTCGCCTTGATCCGGGGCGTCGACGGTGCTGCTGGGCTCGGCGGCCTCCGCCTGGGCGTTCTCGTGGCCCTTGCCGTGGGGCTGCCCTCGCCCGTCGGCCTCTTCTTTCGAGGGCCAATCCGGCGCTTGCCAGGCGCGCAGACGCGGCCAGTGGGACAGCAGGACGTCGTGGACGAGCGTGACGCTGCGCTCCGAGATCACGACCAGACCCACCTTGGCGGCCGTCGTCCGCCGGAGCACTTGCTCGGCGAGGGTGCGGTTTTCGCCAGGCGAGGTCGCCGGCCCCTCGGCGATCAGCCGATCGATCACCTCCGCGGGCGTCAGCGGACGACGGCCGCCGCGGCGATCGACCCCGCCGGCGATCACCGTCAAGAACACCTGCCGCACGAGGCTCTCGCCGTAGTCCTCGATCGTCGCCGCGATCGCCTGCTCGGCGAGCTGCTCGACAGCGCCGGTGAGGCCCCCTGCGGCCTCATACGCGGTCACGCAGAACTCGCCGTGCTTCATGTGGCGGTAGGTCCCGACCAACGCGGCCGCGAGTTGCGCGAGCACGATCCCCGGCGGTGGCGCGCTGGGCTCGCGCGTCAGCCGATCGAGGTCGGCGAGGATCCGCTCGACGAGCCGCTCGGCGACCATGAGCCCCGCCCGCTCGCCCGGCTCCCGGACGATCTGGCGCAGCCCGTCCTGGTCGATGGGCGCGAGCGCGTAGAGCACGGGAGGCGCGCGGCCGATCATTCGCTCGTGGAGCCGCAGGAGCCGCCCGAGCTCGGCGAGGTAGCGGCTGCGGATCGGAGTGATCAGCAGGAACGGCGCGGTCGCGTGCGCCAGCGCGTGTGCCAGCACGGCCGCGAATTGCTCGCACTCGCGGTCGTCGTCGCTGTCGATCGCCTCCTCGATCCCGTCGATGACGAGCACGAGGCCGTGCAGGTGCGGGGAGGCGAGGCGGTCCGTCAACGCCCGTGTGTGAGCGCTGAACTCCTCGTGCAGAGTCGCGGCCTCCCACGATCGATCACCCACCCCTTCGGGCTCCTGCTCGCCCCAGGGGGCGAGCGAGGTCAGCCCCTCTGCGAGCGCGAGCAGCGGCCGACGATCCACCCGTCCTCGCAGTCCCTGCCACGTCGGTTTGCCGGGCAGCGTCCAGGCTGCGCCGCGCACGATCGCCGGATAGAGGCCCGCCGCGACGAATGAGGATGCGCCGACTCCGTCGGCGCCGTGGACGATCAGCCACCGACTCTCGGGGCAGGCGCGGAGCTGCTCGATGCAGCGGTGAACGTCGCCGGTGCGGCCGAAGAACTGCGCATCGTCGCGGGGCGAGAACGGCGCCAGCCCGAGATATGGACCGCCCGTGCCCTGAACCCGGTGACCCTCGTAGCGCGGACGGCTCGGAATCGCGGTGATGCGGGTCCCCGTCGCGCGCTCGTACGCGTCGACCAGCGCGTGGAGCTGCTCGGCGACGGCGAGGTCGTAGTCGCCGGCGACAGGCACGAGATCGACGCCGTGCTCACCCAGCAGCGTGCGGCTCTCGGGCGTGATGCTGTCCTCCGGCACGAACGCGAGGTTGACCGGCGGGGCGCCAGCGGCATCGCGGCCGCGCAGCGCGAGCAACAGCCGGCGCAGTACCTCGTCATCGGCGCGGTAGCCGACAAGAAGCAGCCGGTGGCAGCGAAGCCACGACCCGGTCTGCGGCAACTCCGAGCTGCGGGCGAGCAGCCGCTCGCGGGTGAGCACCCACGAGGAGACCTGCGCCGCGGTGCCGCACAGCTTCACGATGCATCGCTCGCGCCTTCGGAGGTCGAGCGGCTCGGCGTCCAGCGCTGTCCACGTCCCGAGCGCACGTTCGAGCAGGGTGTCGAAATTGGTCGTGCAGATCCGCCCGAGCACGGGCGAGAGCGCCGCGACGGCCCGCACGACGAGAGGGAGCCGCGCGTCACCGCGGTCCAGCAGCGGCCGGGCCACGTCCACGAAGCGCGCGCTGCCCACGAGCCGCTCGGCCCGCTCGAGAGCCGAGCTGACCTCGCCGGCGGCGACGAGCGCCGCCATCTCCACACGGTCCGGGAGCAGCGGGTGTAGCGATTCGACGATGCGCTGCGCGAGCCGGCGCGGCCCCACGAGCCCGACCGTCTCGGAGACGAGCGGGCCGACGCAGACCAGGAGGTTGCGCTCGATGAGGGCGTGGAGGATCGGGTGCATCGGGGGCAGCGCGAGGACATATTCGCACATCTCGTTCGGCTGCGCGAACGCGAGCACCGAGCGCGGCCCACGCCAAGCTGACCGCGAGCCTCCGGGCCGTCACTCAACGGCGATGGGCCCGAGCCGAGCGCGCAGCTCGGACTCTGGAGCATGGATGTCGCCGAACGCGAAGCACCAGCGGCGGTAGTGGATCTTGCGGACGAGCGGTGTGTGCGCGGCGAGCAACTTCAGGGCGGCTCGCCCGGCCTGGTCGCCGGGCATCGCCGCGAGAAACCCCTTCTTGTGCAGCCGGGAAAAGAGCTCTACCACCTTGCCGGTCAAGGTCGGATGGTCGCTGAGAGCGGCGGCCTCGAGCGCCCGCAGCAGTTCGACCGCGAAGGCGGCCCCGAGCACCCCGGCGGGGAGCCTCGACGCCACGTTGGCGAGGTGCTGTGTCAGGGCCGCCGCGAACGCTGACTTGAGGCGTACCCGTCGCCCACGCCCGCCAGACATGCCCCCTGAGGACGCTGCAGCACGCTTGCGGCCTTTGGTCGCTGGCGCCTCCGTGGTGGCCTTGCCCTCGTCTCTGCCGGGCGCGCGTGCCGACGTCGCCTCTGTGGCGGTCGCTGTCGTCGCCTTCGCGGCCGACGGAGACTGACGAATGACAAGGCCTTCGAGCCATGGCCCTGCGTCAATCTCCCGGATCGCGTCCCACGGCGCGACTTTGAGCCCCAGCAATTCATCTCCCCGCACTGCAAATAGCCCGGCCAGATCCGCTCGTAATGCGCAGAGCAGGAGGTCGTACGGATCCGCCCGGATTGTGCCGACGAGCGGATGCAGCTCCGTGGACCTCCAGAACGTGGCTGTCGAGCCGAACGACAGGCGCTCGGCATCGTCCTCGATACTTCTGGCCAGGTCGTCCTGAGTAATCCCAATAGCGAATTTGCCACTCGGCCAGGTCCGCACACCGAGCACCCCCCGCGCCAGCAGGAGCGCGCGTATTTCGCTCCCGTCGGTGAGCGCTACGCGCATCCCGCCATGCGGGTCGTGAATCTGCACGACCTGCCCGCCCTGCCGCGTGCTCGTGGGCCCGCCGAAGGGGCCACCATGCCGGAGGATGGCGAGCGCCTCCGAGCGCAGGTGTTCCGGACGGCCGCTCCCGAGGACGCGGCGGCCCCTGCCAGGCCAGAGGTGCGTGAGCATTCCGGTGCCCGAGGCATCAATTCCAAGTAAGAATTGGCCTCCGGGATGTCCGGCGCGCTCGACCACTGGCGCGCCCGATTCTGGCGCCTCGGGGCGCCAGCAGAGCGTGAGCTCTTGCAGCGCCGCGGTGGTCTCACGAAACCGCCGCACGACGCCGCGAACCCCAGCCCCATACCCCATTTCGCCGAGACAGTCCTCCACCCCTTCGATGCCCGTAGACGTGCCCATACTGCCACCCCGTACCGCGAGCTTACCGCCAGGAAGGGCGATCCTCCACCCCTCATTTCGCGCCTGGTTATCCGTGATCCAGCGCGCCGAGCTTCACGCTTCAGGGCTGGCCATCCAAACGAGATCCTCGGCGCCACGCTCCGCGCATCATCCCAGCGCGCCGAGCCGCCATCCTCGGCGGCTCGAGTCGCGTCTGCATCTCGTGAAGCTCGACGCCACGGCTCTCGTTTCCTGCGACCTACCGAGGCTCGATCCTCCACGCTCCACATGGAGGGTGAGCGACATGTCTCATAAGACATGCATGAAATCGAGCGGTTCAGATTCGCCGCATGTGGCTCTATTCGTCGAGGTCGGGGCGGCGTCGCCCTGCTCGTCGATGAGCGCTCCACGCAGCGCCCCCCACGCGATTGATCTTCGCGGATGAGGCGGCGATCCTCGTAGCTCGATGACCTCCGCAGCCACGACAGCGACGCGAAAGCGGCCCTCATATCAAACGACGGGGATCTCAGCGACGACGTCGAGGGAGGAGATTCAGAAGCTCCTCGATCGCGCCGATCTGGGGATCACCGACATCCGATGGGTAGCCCTCGGCGGCCGGAATTCGCGGCTGTACTTCCGCATCGACCGACGCCTCTACAAGATCGACATCCACGCCTCGGACGAGGCCCGAGACCCGGACAAGAAGTTCAGGCGCCTACACCGGGCCGTGGCTCACCTGCTGAAGAACTCGATCGCCGTTGCCGAGGAGGGTCTGTGCGGCGTGGGCGAGATTCTGGCGGCGTTCTTGATGACGAACGACGACATCACGGTCGGCGAGGCTCTCCTGCGCCTCGAGGCCGGATCGAGCCGGCCGGTCACGCTGGCCCTCGCGCCCGCCGAGACGGCGCTGGTGCCAGCCGGCCCGACGGGCACAGTCCCAGCGAGAAAACCTCGCTAGGAGCAGCCACACGTCCGCGGGAGTCGGTCAAGGCCCCACGCCGATGAACCATCGGCGGTGGTGCAGCCGCCGGACAAGGGGAGTCAGCTCCGCCAAGATCGTGAGGGCGGCGCGCGACGCCCGGTCGCTGGGGAGATGCGAGAGCAACCCTCGATGATGCAGGACCGAGACGAGATCGACCCAATTGCCGGTGAGCGGCAGCGCCCCGTGGTGATGCGCCTCGCGGATCGCTTGCCAGAGCTCGACCGCGGTGGCTGCGCCGGTTCGACGCGCAGGGATCGCCGCTTCGACTTCCAAGAAATGACGCTGGAGCGCTTCCGCCGACAGGTCCCCCGCCAGCGAGAACCGAGGTCTCGGCGCAGAAGTGGCTGGTGGATCGGGCTGCGGTGAGTCCCTCACCTCGTCGCAGGCAGAGGTTCCGACGAGTTGAGCCTCTTCCAACTCGGAGTCAGGTGCATTCACCTCAAGGTCCGGAGAGGCAAGCTCGACCGGGAGTCGCTCGCAGGCGCCGTCCTCGTCGCGTGCTGGCCCAGCCTGGAGTGGCGCGCCGTACTCAGTTGCACCTGTCACGGCATCCTCGACACCGGCGATGGATCGCCTGCGAGCACGTTGTTCCCGCCGCTCCTCCTCGTGCTCGGGATCGTCGTATCCTCGCGCCCACGAGGCCGCCACCTGGCGAGCACGAGTGAGCGCCTGCTCCGCCTCGGTCACGTCCAGCCCCCACGCTCGGCTGCGCGTGATGGTATGTTCATAATCTGACCATTTCCACTCATCCTCAGGCGGATACTCGCCGTGATCGAGATCGAAGGGGATCTGGTCGAGAAGAAAGGCGTAGGTCGCGACCTCGATCCGCTCGTGGATCCGTCGCAGTTCGAGCAATTCGTCTTCGAGGCCGTGCCTAAGCGAGATCTCGGCGGCCCGCTCGATTAAACACTTGGCGTCGACGGCGGTCTCGAGTGAGCCAAAGCCCTGCTCGAGATGAAGCAGCGCCCTGTGCTTGTAATCGGCGACGTCGTCGCGGATGTCTTCGGTGGTGAGACTGCGTCCAGCCATGTGCGCGCCGCCCGTGCGGGCCAGCATCCCCGCACCTCGCTAGACTAGCGAAAATCATGGTCAAGCACCGCACGGCGCGAAATCAGCCATGGAGAGGCCGCCGCCATGAAAGCGTCGTCCTCTCACGCTGCGCCAGGTCGGGCGCACGGGCGAGCATTTCGAGTCCGGACGGGCGCGGTCGAGCGCGCCGGCATCCGGCTCGGCGGAGGCGGTCATCGTGGGGAGGGTGGGTGCTACAGGTTAAGAGGGAGGAGCATCGCGCCGACGCAACAGCAGGTCGCGGAGGTCACTCACCGCGGCGTCGCGGGTCGGGCCTGAGCGGCCCGACCGCGACGTCCTCCTCGACGCTCCACCGCTCGCGCACGAGCTCGATGATCTCCGACAGCGCGTAGTGCCTCCGCGCCTCGACGATGAACTTGGCCCGCTCGAGCGCCTCCGCGGGCCAGCGCGAGCGGACGCCGGACTTGCCGTCGGAGATCAGCGTCGGCGCCGGTAGCAGCCCCTTCTTGACCCACAGGTTGAGCGACTGCCGCGACACCCCGGTGACGGCGATCAGCTCCTCGTTGGTGACGAACTTCCGCTTCATCGCTGCCTCTGCGAGCGTAGCCGCTTCGGCCGCCGCAGCTCGCGCGCGGCCTCCCGCCGGGCGATGTCCTCGGGGGTCGGGGGTCCCCACTTCTCGATGACCAAGACCCTGATCTCCGCCAGCGTCAGCAGTTCGGCGCGCCTGGCCATAACGAACCGGGCCCGCTCGAGTGCCTCGATCGGCCAACGCGACTTGATGCCCCGGCGGCCGTCCGAGAGCACCTCCGGTGCGGGCAGCAGACCCATATCGGCCCAGTCGTACATCGTGTCCTTGCTCAGCCCCGTGATCTGCACGAGGTCACCCGTGGCCGCGATCGGAGGGAGGGGTGCCTTCGGACTCACCTGCACATAGTAGCAGTACCTTTCGATAGCATCCACGTTCAACGGCGATCGGTGCGCCGTTGGGCCCATCCAGGAAAGGCGCGAATTCGCTACTTGCTGGTTCTCCTCAACCATTATAGAAAGCAACCACAAGGAAAAAGGACGATGGACCCCCTGCTCGCTGCGTCACCCGACCTCACCGACCTCGAGTGCATCGTCGTGGAGGCTCGTCGCCGCCCGCCTGGTTTCTACGAGACCCGCACGCGCGTCTTCTACGTCACGCAGCGCGGCGACGTGTTCCTACTGCGAGCTCCAGGCGCGCCCATCACCGTCCAGCGACTCGACGACCTCCCCGAGGGCGCCGATAGCGTCGCGCGCTCCGCCGTCGACGACCTGCAACGCCAGCTCGCCGCGATCCTTGACCACCACGCCCGGAGCACATCGCGCCCGTCTTCCTGAGACGGTTCCGCCGACCTCCTCCTCGCCAGGGAGCGCCCGCCGCTCGTCGATCTCGACGCGTCGACGCGGGTGGTCCTCCCGATGCCTCATGCCCGCGAAAGGACGCCATGACCACCGAGACTACGCGCCACTGCTGGTATCTGAGCAAGAGCCCGGTGCTGGCGGACCTGCCTGCCGCAGAGCTGCAATCGCTCGCCCAGGCCGCCGAGTTGTGCGAACGACGGCGCAATACGACGCTCTACCTCGCGGGCGACTTCGCCGGGGACGTGTACTTCCTGCACGGCGGCCGGGTCAGCTCGCTTTACATCACGAGCACCCATCGCACGGTCAGTCTCGGGCTCTACGGCCCGACCGAGGTCTTCGGGGAGAGCTGTCTGTGGAGCTCGGCCCCGCGTGACGACACCGCCGTCACCGCGACGTCGGTCCTGCTCTCGCGGATCCCCCGCGCCCTGTTGCGCGCGGTTCTCGACGCTCACGGGCGGATCGAACAGCGCCTGTCCGAGCTCGCCGTCGTCCGGCGCGACGCGACGATCCGCCGACTGGCCGCAGCCCTCACCAGCAGCGTGCGCGCGCGGCTCGCCGGCCAACTCCTCGAGCTCGCCGAGCACGGCCGCGACACGCCTGACGGCCGCGAACTCGCGTTCTCGTTGACCCACCATGAACTCGCGGCGCTGATCGGCACGACCCGCGAGAGCGTGTCGCTCGAGCTTGGTCGCCTCGAACGGTCTCGCCTGCTCATCCGTCGCGGTCGCCGGATCCTGCTCCGCGATCTGCGGCGTCTGCTCGCGCAGGCCCGAGACGATCTTCCACCGCGTCGCCGCGTCATCGGCGGAACCGTCACGGCCGGAGTCGTCCTCGGGCTCATGCCGTGATCGTCGTCGACCAGACGCCGCAGCTGCGCAAAACCTGCGTCGCGGCGATCGCCACCCGCGCGCGCCCACGCTCGACTTGCTCGGGGTTCCCTCGCGGTGGCACGGCACCCGGCTGGCGGGCCATCATTCTGGCCCGTGCGCCCCGCTCATCTTCTCGAAGCTCCTGTCGAGGCCCGTCGAACTCCGGCCTCTTCGTGCATTGTGGGATTTCTCGCATTTTCTCGGCCGCGACTCCCCTACGGAGCCGAGCGACCGGCATGCGCACCGCTTCCGGCTTTCCTGGACCTGCGCGAGGCTCCGAGTGGGGTTCACGAGGATACGAGCCGTCGATGGTTGACACCCAGCAGGAAGCTTGGCGATGCTGATCATTGTGCCAGGAGAACCGCACCAACGAGCTTGGCCCTCGGCCGATACGACCTTTACATGGTTACACATCACCGATCTGCACGAAGGGCACCGCCAGCCGCATCTGTGGCCGAACATCGTCGAGCGGATCCGTGACGACCTGACGGCGCTGGTGCGCACCACGGGCCCGTGGGATGTGGTCCTTTTCACCGGCGATCTCGTGCAGAAGGCCGAACCGGCGCTCTATGATGCGCTCGACCGGACCCTCCGCGGTCTGTGGAACTTCTTCGAGGACACCCTGAAGTTCTCGCCCAAGCTCTTTACGGTCCCAGGAAATCATGACCTCGCCTGGCAGGATCCGAGCGACCGGTACGTCTCCCGGCTCTTGGCGCTGTGTGACGACGAGCAGGCCCGGGAGACATTCTGGACCGCCCCGAAGTGCCGGACGCGACAGATCGTGCGCCGAGCCTTCGCCGCGTATTCGAAATGGGAGCGCAACCACCGCTTCCCGCGAGTGCCCTCCGTCACCCCCAGCGGGCTCTTGCCGGGCGACAGGGCCTGGATCTTCGAGAAGGACGGTGCGCGCCTCGGCATCGTCGGCCTCAACAGCGCCGCTCTTCAGTTGGTCGACAGGCGTCACGTCGCCGCGCCGAAGCACGCCGACGAGCCGTACATGGAGCGGCTCGCTCTCGACGTCCGCCAATTGCATGCGGCGTGCGGGGGCGACGGCGCGCAGTGGTCCCAAAACAAAGTCGACGCGGCGCTGTTGTTGACCCACCATCCCCCCGCCTGGCTTCACCCCGTCGCCCGTACGCACTATGAAAGCGAGATCTATCTGCCTGGTCGATTCGTCGCCCATTTGTTCGGGCACATGCACGAGCACTCCCATCGCAGCACGTCGGCCGGGGCCGCAGAGCCGCGCCGGCACTGGCAAGGGACCGCGCTCTTCGGCATCGAGAAGCGCTACGGCGCCATCGACCGCCGACACGGCTTCACGCTCGGGAAGATCGAACTGCGCGGCGGCTCGGCGACCTACAGGCTGTGGCCGCGGATGGCCGTGCAAAAAGAGGGCAACTACATCAATTTCGTCGGCGATACCCAATGCGAGCTGGATCGCGTCGACGGCGGTACGCGCATGGAGTCCGTCGTGTTGCGGCGATCGACATCAGGTTCGCGGGGTACCCGCGCAGCCGACCATGCCGCCGGCGGAGTGCTCGATCTACCCGCATTCCAATGGATCGAGCACCTGAAGAGTTGCGTCGCGGAGGACAGGTGGTCGCAAGTACGAATCCTGCCGGGCAACGGTCCCAATCACATCCAGGATGTCCTTGAGCAATGGGCCCCCGAGCTTCGGGTCGTCAAGGTCGATATCAGCGAGCTAGAGACGCCCGCCGATTGCGTCGCGCACCTAATTGAGTCCGCAGACACGGCGCCCGACCGCTCCACACACATCGGCTTGGCGAAGGCGCTTCGGGGCGACAGGCGCCGGCTGGTACTCCTCATCTCCGGGTGGGGTCTGCACGAGCAAACCTGGGGTCCGGAGTCGCTGCGCGCGATCGCGCTGTTCTGGCTCGGTTTCAAGAATACCACTCCCAAAACCATCCTCATCGGCATGATGCCCACGCCGCTGGAGCATGTGGTCCGGGGGACTCGGGAGGGCTCGCTCTTCACGGCGGAGTCGATCATCCCGTCCGACAACGACGGCGAGCGGCTCGAATCCTGGTTGCGCAGGCGCCTGGCTCACCTCGCTACTGCCGAGCGCGACACACTGGTGCGCGCGACCGGAGGGTTCCTTGAGCCGGCGCAGACCGCCCTGCGGGTCCTGTCACGTAATTCACCAGCGGAACGGCTCGAGCTGGTGCGCGATTCCCTGATCAACGTCGGCCGGGTGCTTCTGGCCTCGATGTTTCACTGCTGCGTCGATGTCGTCTGCGGCCGCAGCAAGGCCCTCGGGTGCGTCGACGCGTTGCGGAAGGCCGGGATCTTGACGAGAGATGCTGACCCGCGCCCGAGGGTGCCAGAATGGACCGAGGCGTGGGAGGCATGAGCGACGAGTGGCCGGCAGCGCCGTTCCTGGTCGGCGGAGCCATCCACGACGACTGCCGATTTGCCAACCGGACGGTGCTGCTGAGCGAGATTCGCGCGCTCGTGCGGAACCTGAACGTGCCCGGCTTCTTGATCCGCGGGCCGCGTCGATTCGGCAAGTCCTCCGTCCTCGAGCGGCTCGGGGTACTCATCGAAGACGAGGCGCTCGTCATCCGGCTCGATCTGCTGAGTATTCTAGGGCATTCCGACGTGTGGCCGGTCGGCTCGGTCGCGCCGACCGTGCTGCTCGCCCTGCTGGAGGTCGTCGAATCGGCGGTCGGTCACCTGCCGGCGCCGCTGCGCAATTTGGTATCGAGCCCCGGGATCGACATCCAAATGTTCCGCCGGCGCGGGCTCGCGGAGCTGCTCAAGCTGGCGCCGCGCCGTCTGGTCGTCCTGATTGACGAGATGGAGGTGGCGGAGGCTCGCGACCCGCGAGCGCCGGGCGAGCTCGGCCACGCGCTGACGCCGATCGTTGGGGCGTCCCGGAATCGACCTTTTCTCTGCGTCGTCTGGGGACGCGCGTACGGACGGGGCCTGGCGCGTGACATCCCCGACATCTACAAGGACTTCCCTCGCCACAACCTGGAGCGATTCTCTCGCGCCGATGTCGCCGCCCTGTTGAATCAGCCCGTGCGCGACCATTACGCGTGGAGCGACGACGCGGTCGGGAGGGCCTGGGAACTGACCAGCGGTCATCCACTGTTCGCTGCGGCGCTCGGCGCGGCAGTGCACCGCCGGCGCGCAGACGGCACCACCGCCGTCGTGACCATCCCCGAGGTGAACGCGGCGCTGGACCTGGCGCTGGACCGGTCAGAGACATGGGGGGACGCCTGGCGCCAGCTGGGGCGGGTAAAGCAGCTGTTCCTCCGCGCGGTCGCCGAGGGCACGCCCGCGGTCCTCGAGGAGGTGACGGCGCGCGTGCAGCGATGGGGAGCGCCCTACGAGAGCTCCGACTTCAAACCGCTCCTCGGCGGTCTCCTTGACGACGACGTCCTCGCCGAGACCGCCCATGGGTACGTCTACGCGGTCGAGATGATCCGGCAGTGGATCGCATCGATCGACCCCGGCGTGCTCCTCGCCGAGCCCGAGGACCCACGCGACGGCCAGTCCGCGGCCGCTGAGCGCGAAGAACGCAGGGGCCGCGAGCTGTACGGAAAGGGGGACTTCGACGGGGCCGCCCAGGCGTTCGAGCGGGCGCTAGAGCTCGACGAGGGCCGCTGGCACGCCGCGGTCAGCCTCGGGCAGATCCTGCTGAAGCAGAACCGGCCGATGGACGCGGCGCGCAAGCTCCGTCAGGCCTCGCCGACCGCCGAGGTCCGGCGGATCCGGGCGCGCGCGCTGGCCGCGAGCCTGAAGCAGGCACTCGCCCTGCATGACGACGTCGCGGCTTGGGCGGACGAGCTGCGCGCCGTCGATCCGCAGCAGCAGGAGGCCCCGGAAGCCGAGGCCTCGTTCGCGGAGATCGACGTCGAATCCTGGTGGTCTGTGATTACCAGTGAGAGGCCGCCGGAGGAGTGGATCCAGGCGACTGACCGCCTCGTGTTGGTTCCGGCCGGCGCACGGATCCCGGCGGCGCTGCGCCGGCTGCACGCTGCCATCCTCGGGGGTCTCGAGGGCCGGACGGACATTCAGCCCCTGCGAGGTCTCGTCTGCCACGTCTCACCGCACGTCCTGCAGCGCTGCGAACCGCTCACGGACAGTGCGGCCGAGGGCCTGTCCGAATTGTGGGCACACAGCTTCGCGGCGGTCACGTCGGCGCTCGAGCGATTCGCTTTCGAGCCGGGTCACCTGGGGACCATTGTGCTGCCGGGCAGCTTGTCGCAGCTCGCCAGCTGCCGCCGCGCACAGTCCGAAATGGGCGACCGGGTACGAAAGCTCGTGTCTGCCCTGGTCACTGTTTCACGATTGACCGAATTCGCGTGTCAGGACGTGGTCCTCACCCGGGGGGCGGTTGCCCTGCTGGCCCACCTCCAGGAGAAGGAGAAAGCGCGTCAGCGCCTCGGCGAGGCGCTGCACCGGGCCGTCGAGTCGGTCGACTCCGGTTCGTCCGCGGGCGTCGGCGTGGCGCTGTGGACGCTGCCGATGATCATCTCCCACATCATCGCCCTGGTCGACGAGCAGTGCCGCCAGTCGTACCTTCAGGACATCGTCAATAACATCGAGTACCTGTTTCAGCGGATCGACGCCGACCCTGAGTGGTCGGCGGCGGCGAGCCGCGAGGACGAGTCGGTCTGGTCGAGCTGGCACGAACTGCTCGAGGCTCTCGCGAGCGACTGGCCGGCCGAGATCTCGAGTCTGCGCGGATCGATCCAAACGCTTCGGGCGATCAACGTCGCCATGCCCGAGGCCGCGCCGACCCGCGCTGGAAAGCACATCGAGGCCAGCGAGCTCGCGGTGATTCTCGGCAGCGTCTACAAGGTCGGGCGCCCGGTGCCCTACCGGATCTATGGCGTCCCGCCCGGGTACGTCCGAGCCTGGAGCGTCGAGCGCCTCGGGCGCGAGCTGCTTGCGCGCGCGTACCGAGTCGAGGGCGGAGAGCCGAGCGTCCAGACCTTCCTTGCCCACCTGTGGGATAACGAACGCCGGCTGTTGACCACCCTCGCCACCCGCTGGGAAGGCCGCGCGCTGCCCCGCCTCCACGTCTCCCGCTTCGAGGGTCAGGCGCTCATCCTGGTGACCGATCACGTGGGTCCACGGACCCTCCGCGACCTGATCGACAGCGGCGAGATCGAGCGCCTCCGCCGCAGCTCCCGCTCCGGGTTGTGGTGGCACCTGCAGGGCATCATCGACGGCCTCGCGTCGCTGCACCGTGCCGGATACCTTCACCGCGCCGTCCGCCCCGAGCACGTTCTCGTGGACCCCGAAGCCCGCTCGAGCCGGGGACGCCCGTGGCTACGCCTGGCGAACTTCGAGTGGTCCGTTTACATGTACAACATCATCGCCTCGCAGCCGCTGACGAACCCGGTCGTCGACCGCTACATGGCGCCGGAGCGGATCTCCATGCGCGCTCGCGGCGAGGACGGGTTCGTCAGCGGCGAGGGCCCAGTCACGGACGCGTTCGCCCTCGGCGTGCTGCTGTACGAATGCATGATGGAACCGCTGCGCCCGGCCGAGCGCGAGCGCTTGCCGACGAGCTACGACGCGAAGGCGCACAGGGAATGGATCACCCAGCTCCTGATCACGGTCAACGAGGCGAGGCGCGACCAGCGGCTGCTTCCCGAGGAGGCGTTCGTCCTCGCCGAGCTGCTGCGCCCCGACCCGATCCGCCGCTGCGCCGATCTCGACTCGATCCTTGAGACTGTCGGCGTCCTAGCCCAGTCCGACCCGGACCATCACGCCGGCGCCGATCGTCCGCTCCAACTGGTCTCCGCACTCGAACTCTCGACCCCAGAATCGATCGCTCGGTTCATCCACGATGAGCTTCCCAACCTCGAATTCGCCAGTATCGAGGCGCTCGCCTCGTGGATCCAGAAGCAGCTGAAGAACGCGAGAATCCGCCCCAATCGGCGCGCGGGGGCCCCCTTGTTGCTCGAGGGTAGGGACCTCAACTTCACGGTCGAGCCGTTCCATTTTCACGGGCACCTTCACCACCACATCGGCTGGCTCAAGGTCGCCAAGGAGCACGACGGCCCGTCGGGCGCGGTCCTCGGCACGCTCGTCGGCGGTGTCGAGATCCACAACTACCACCGGCAGCTGCAGATCGCCCCTCTGCTGACCAGCCCGGAGGGGTGGACCCGCTGGTTCAACGCGGTCGAGCGGCTCTACGAGGGGCTCACGTCCGACGAGCGGGCCTTCGTCGCCCGCCTTCACTGGTCGATTGATCTCGAGCGCAAGTCGTGGGAGCGTCAGGTGGAACCATACGAGCTCGTCGAGTATAGGGAGGCCACGCGGCCGGGCCTGTACGACGTTGCGATCATTCAGGGAGTCGGCGACCGGCGGGTCGGGAACGGCGAGCGAAACCGATATGGGCTCTCCGATCTAATGGCGCAGTCGGCCGATCGCGGCAACACGTACTTCGAGCTCGGCCGCCGGCGGAGCCCGACCGCCCGCTTCGATCCCGGCCAGAGATGGTTCCAAAAGAGCAGCGACGAGCAAACCGGTCGGATCGAGATGCACCGGATCCGCCGTGAGGGTGCCGGCAGGCCGCCGACGCAAGGCTTCGTCCGCCCGCACAGCCTCGCGGGCCACCACGCCCTGTACCAGCGCCGCAAGGACGTTCTGGCGGACATTGAGCGCGACCCGTTCCTCGTCCGCGCGCTCCATACCCCCGAGGAGACCTTCGACGACCTCAACTTGCCGCCGACGCGGCTGTTCGATGGTCGGCTCGACGCGGACAAGCAGGCGCTGGCGGTGGCGATCCAGAACCGCCGCCCGCACTTCCTCGTCCAGGGTCCCCCGGGCACCGGCAAGACGACGCTCGCGGCCGAGATCATCCTCCGTACCCTGCATCAGGCACCGTCGTCGCGGATCCTCATTGTCTCGCAGGCCCATGATCCGCTGAATAACCTCCTTGAGCGGGTCCAGCAGTCGCTCGCCGCGCTGGGCAGCGGCGGCGGCAAGCTCAGCCCCAGCAGCGTGCGTCTCACCTCGGAGGAGCGTCTGGACGAGCAGCGCTATGGCCAGGAGGGCGTGCGGGTGGCGCGGGAATTCCACCCGTCGCGCGTGGCCGCGCAGCTGATGATCGACGCATCCGAGTGGCGCCCCGGCCCAGGCGACATCCAGCACGAGAAGGCGCTCGCGGCGTGGCAGCATCTGAAAGAGACCCAGGCGCTCTACGGACTATCCCGCAGCCTGGAGAACCGGCTGGTCAGCTCCGCGAACCTCGTCTACGCCACCGCCAATGACCGCCGATTGGCAGCGCTGCGGCCCGGCAGCTTCGATCTGGTGATCTACGAGGAAGCGGCGAAGGCGTATCCGCTCGAAGTGCTCGGTCCGCTACGGTTCGCGCGCCGCTGGCTGCTGATCGGCGACCAGAAGCAGCTTCCACCGTTCGGCCTTGACGACATCGACGGCTGCCTGCGAGCGGAGATCGCCGAGCACCGTGAGCGGTACCGGTACGGCAAACGCACCGGCGGGAACGCGAGTGGCATCGATCCGGCGACCATCCTCGGGACCGGCCCGGCGCCCCGCGATCTGTGGGCCGGCATCCAGCAGGAGATGATGAGCCTGTTCCGATTCTTCGACTACGCCCTCACGCGCTCGCGGCTACGGGTCCCGCTGGGTGCATCGCTGCCGGGCGGGCTCGACGGCAAGTCCGCGGCCATACAGGGGCTGACAGGCATGTTGCGGACGCAATGGCGCATGCATCCCGTCATCGGCGACTTCATCAGCCGGTGCTTCTACGACGGCGAAATCGCTACGGGCTCGCCAGAGCTGCTCAAGGAACAGCGACGCCACCGCCTCGAACCCAGGAATCTCCCGGAGATCCGCGACAAATCGATCGTCTGGCTCGACACGCCCTGGGTCGAGGATCAGGAGCTAGCGACCGAACACCACGTCTTCGGCGGCGGGTACGAGAATGGCTTCGAGGCGCGCGTGCTGCTCGGCTTCGCGCGCCATCTCCTGGTCGGACCGCCGAAAAAATACACCGTAGCGATCCTGTCACCGTACCGGGCGCAGATTAGTGCCTTGGCGAAACTGACCCGCGGTTACAGCTTCAGCGGCGGTGGCGAGTTGCAGAACAACCTGCACACTGCCGACAGCTTCCAGGGCAAGCAGGCCGACATCGTACTGGTGTCGCTCGTCCGCAACAACAGCCTCAGGCGGCGACAGTCGGCGCTCGGCTTCCTCGAGAACGTGCAGCGTGCGACCGTCATCTTCTCACGCGCCGAGCGCCTCCTGGTGATCGTCGGGTGTCTGCAGCACTTCAGACGCCACCCGGGGACCGCGATGGAGCGGGTCGCCAGCGAGGTAGAGGCACTGGCGGGCGACCGAAACTCCGGCGTGTTGATTCTGCCGGCGAGCGATTTCATCGAGGACCGCTACTGGGATGACCTGCGGCGCTACCACGGGCTCAAGCGCGAGGCGGAGCGCAGATCGTCGGCGAAGCGAGGTGCCCGTGAATCGTGATTTCGTGCTTCGGCTGTCCGGGGTCCGCTACCGCTGCACGCCGCAGTTCTTGCCGGTCGACGAGTTCGACCCACTCGCGCGGTTGTTCCTCGAGGTGTTGAAGTACGAGACCAACGTCTCGCGGCTGGTCCGGGCGTTCGGGCTCGAACCGCGGGTCGTCGAAGATGTCCTCGGCGATCTGGTGCGTCGCAATCGCGCGCGCCTGGTGGTGCAGAACGGGGTCAAGGAGCTGCGCCTGGTCAGCGAGTCGAGCCCGATTGTGGTCCATCGGGCAGGCGAGGCGTTCGACGTTTGGCAGGACTCTGCCACAGGCATCGTGTTGCCGGCCGACCTCGTCGATCACCTCGAGTCCGGCGGAGGCGGTGCCTCTCACGAATTGACGGGGCTCGTCCCGCTGGTCGATAGCTTTCTCCAGGCCCCGGACGCGCAGCTAATCGAGTGCCTGCTCCGGTGCGACAGCCAGCTAATGGAGCGGCGACAGAGCTTCTCCCTCCTCGATCGCTTGACGGACCGGTACCGCGTGCGCCCGCAGACGATCTGCGTGCCCGGGAGCGAGGCGCAGCTCCAAGATCAGGTGATCCCGCAGCTGACCGCCGACGGCATTCCGGCATGGGTCACCCGCGTCTGGTCCGTCTCACTGCGGCGCATCGCGTTCTCGCGCGGCAACGAGATGGCGTTCCACCTTGCGGCGACGACCGATGCTGAAGGCGTGCGCCTGGTCTCGAGGTGGCGAGCACGAGCTCATCTCGACGCGTGGAGGGACGCGGTCGACGCGTTCCTCCAGCAGCTCCCGCCGCCGATGTCGGGGTTCGAGCTCCGGACGGTGCGGGAGAAGCAGGCCCCGTTGGCCGGCCACCTGCTGTCGGTCGCTCACGTCGAACTGCTCGAGCACGCACGGGCCGACCGAGACATGCGCTGGATCGCGCCCGTGCTCGACCGCTCGCACGACTGGGTGGTCGTCGTCGTGCCCTGGGAGGGCGCGATCACGGGGGTCCATGAGCTACTCGACGAGCGCGCGCGCGCGGACAAACCGGTTCCGAGCAACCTGCTGTTGATCGTACCGCCGACGGTCCGGGCGCGGCTCGATGGCTTGGACAGCGAGCTGCAGCGGGTGGTCGGCCCGACGCGGTTCGTGTCGGTGCTTGTCCGGGAGTGGCCGCACGGTGGCCCCGCGGTCGTGCTCGGCGATTGGTCCGAGATCCGACTGCGTCACGCGCCGCAGACCCACACCCTGCGGATGACCGGCGCGAACCTGGCCAACGAGTTCCTCGGGATCCTCCAGGCGCTGCCCGACACGCACCAACAGGGCCACGAGCACGAGTTGTCGCGCGAACTGCTCCGTCGCCTGCGCGTTCGCCGTGACACGATGCGGTCGCATGAGGAGGCCCGACTCGGCGAGGGGCCGGACGCGCGCCCGATCATCGTGGCGATCGACGGACTGCGAGCATTCACGGAGCGGCTCGTCAACGCCGTAGTCGACCCGGAACTGCTCATGCGCAAGCAGATCGAGGAGCTTCAGACTGTTGATTCGCACAAGATCGACCGCTCCCGCCCCCTCGTCGAACAGCTCCCGTTCCTAGGCGAGGAGCGGGACGAGCTGGCGTACAATCTTTCGCTGACCCCTGCGTCTCCGTGGGCGCTGTGGACTCGGCTGGGTGCGAGCGACCTGCTACCGACACTAGCGGCTGTCCTGACGGAGCCGAACCGCCGCCCCGTAGAGGGCCAGATCCTGATCCTCGGCTCTCGCCTTGACGAAGACCTCCTGACGTCGGAGATCACGGCCGTCATCGCCCACGCTGTCGAGGTGCGCGGGTGGCAGGTGACGCTCGTTTGCTCCAGTGGATCGGGAAGCACCCGGGAGGCGGCCGAGAAGGCGCGTACCACATTGAAAGCGCTCGTTCCTTCACCCCGCCTCCGCGTGCTTTTGCCTTACCAACCTGTTCCCCTCCACGCGCTAGTCATGGACGACGCGGTCTTCCTCTGTTTCAGCGACTGGCTCGCCGTCGCGGCTTGTAGCGAGGCTAGCGGACTGCACTTCGGCCTAGCCATCGAGAGCTACCCGCTGGCCAAAAGGCTGTGGTCATGGGTCCAGGAGTGACCCCAGCGGCGCGCGGCACGTCGAGGCCACCTTCTCGGCCTTTCAGGCGACCTACAATGCGATTTTCGACGCCCGGATCCTGGTCGACCGGCCGACTGCCTTCTACCTCAAGGCCCTCCGCTTTAGTGGCGGCCAGGATCGGATCCACTTTTCGCGACCAGTGGATCCCGCAGGCTTTGCGCTTGACCACGACGCGCTGCCGCAGGGAAAATGGCTGTTTGGCGCGAAGGTTGTCGCGCGACAACCCGACCGTATCGCGACCACCCCGCCACCGTCGGGTTCAGTAGTTTTGCGAGGTGTTGACCCCGTCAAGGGGTGCGCTCGCCAGGGCTCGCATCGGACGGATACGCAAGAGCGGCCCGGGTAGGCCCGGCATCGAAGCTTTCCGCCTTACATGCCCGGGCGCTCGGCCCTTATGCCATCGGCGCTGTCGCTCGAGGACACCTGACAGGTCACTCCGGGCGGCGTCGGGTATCCGGCTTGAGCGGTCCCGCCTGGGTGTCCTCCTCAACGCTCCACCGCGCCCGCGCCAGCGCGACGATCTCCGACAGCGCGTAGTGCCTCCGTACCTCGACGATGAACTTCGCCCGCTCGAGCGCCTCCGCCGGCCACCGCGAGCGGACGCCGGATTTGCCGTCGGAGATCAGCGTCGGCGCTGGCAGCAGCCCCTTCTTAACCCACAGGTTGAGCGACTGCCGCGACACCCCAGTGACGGCGATCAGTTCCTCGTTCGTGACGAACCTGCGCTTCATCGCCTACTGCTGCGAGCGTAGCCGTTTCGGCCGGCGTAGCGCCCGCGCCGCCTCGCGCCGGGCGATGTCCTCCGCGGTCGGCGGCCCCCATTTCTCGGTGACCAGGACCCTGATCTCCGCCAGCGTCAGCAGCTCGGCGCGTCTGGCCATCACGAACCGGGCCCGCTCGAGCGCCTCGATCGGCCAGCGCGACTTGATCCCCCGGCGCCCGTCGGAGATCACCTCCGGCGCGGGCAGCAGACCCATGTCGGCCCAGTCGTACATCGTGTCTTTGCTCAGCCCCGTGATCTTCACGAGGTCGCCGGTCGTGGCGACCGGGGGCAAGGGTTCCTTCGGAGTCACTTCCTTATAGTAGCGGTGCCTCTCGCTAGCGTCCACGCCGCGGCCGGGTAGGCGGGCTGACTTAGACAACCGCTGGGATGTGCGACTTCGCCGCTTGCTGGTTCACCGAAGTAATTATAGAAAACAACCTGAAGGAGAGACGATGATGGACCGTCCGCTCGCCGCGTTGCCCGACCTCGCCGACGTCGCGTGCGTCGTCGTGGAGGCCGGGCGCCACGCCGCGGTCATCGACCGCCACGCCCAGAGCGCCGCACCGGCCGTCGCAACGGTCTCGCCGTACTCCGAGCCCCTCGCCGGCTCAGCGGAGTCCGTCGCCAGTGTCGCAGCCCCCTCGCCGTCCTCCGGCGATTTGGCGCCCCTGCCCGTGGCGCTCACGCCGTTCCGCGATCGCGGCCACTACCGAGGCGCGTTCGCATGGGTGGCCGACCTCGGGAACATCCTGCGCCCCGTGCTCGGCATCCGGGCCGGCCTGCCACGAGCCGAACGCGAGCGGATCACCCGCGAGCTGTGCCTACGCGGCGACCTGTGGATCACCGTGCAGTGCGGCGTCGTGCATGTGTTCGGAAGGCCAGGTAGCGACGCCGACCTCTGCCTCGCCGGCGAGCGCCCGCCGCTCGTCGACTTCGACCCACGGCCAAGGCCCACGGAACTGAGACGACAGGTGCAGACATGAGCAACCCTCCGTCCCTCCGCCGTGTCCCCGGCGGCAAGATCGTCCTCGAGTCGAGCGATGTCCCCCGGCTACAGACCGCGCTCGGCGCCCTTCTCCGGCGCGCAGTCACCGAGTCCTCGAGCCTCCAGGACTGCGCCGCCCGTTGTGGCTTGTCCATCGCCGATCTCCGTCGTGTGTCGTACCTGACGCGCGTCCCTTTGCTGTTCGGCGTCGGGAGGGAGCGGTGAGCCGGCGACCCGGACACCGGACCGCGACACGAGCGCGCCGCGTCGGCGTGCCGGACCCTCAACAGCAAGAATTCACACTGCACTTCGCCAGGAACATCGTCCTCGACGTCGCCTCGGCGGAGGCCCCTGTGAACGCGTTCGAAGACCTCCGGTGCATCGAAGAGCGGGGGGCAGTGTGAGCGAGCAGTGACGCCGATTTTGCCCGCGCCCCCTCGCCGCGGGGGGACGCGTGGGCCGTGTCTTCGACCGCGGCGAAAGGACCACGCTACCGTGACCCAAGTATTCGCGCTCTCTGTCCCGACCGACATCCCCTGGCGCCGCGTCTGCGCCAGCGGCGACATGCATGACGCCGACCCCTGCGACCTCGCCGTGCCGCCGCGCTGGCGCTCGTCGATCGCCCTGTTCCGCTATGACCCCGAGGACAGCTTTCAGCCGTACTCCGACCTGCACGTCACCTACCTCAAGTTGACGGTCACGCTGACACCCTTCGCGCCCGAGCTCGACATCCAGCTCGGGCGCCGCGAGGTCGACGCCCTCGCGCCCGCGTTCCCGTGCTACGGCGCGCTGCTGCACGTCACCGTCGCCCCGCCGGAGGACCAGCGCGCGGGCCTATCGCACCAGGCATACCCGTACTTCCTCGACGTCGAGCCGAAGAAGCGCGAGCTGTACGAGCTCGTCACCGACACCGGCGAGGTGCTGTCCGGCTCGACCTCGGCCCTGTCGGTCGGCAAGAGCCAGGGCGCGCTCCAGACCACCGAGCTCTACAACCTCAACCACGGTTGGAACTTCGGCATGTCGGCGAGCGGCTCCGGCCCGGTGGGCGGCGGCAGCGGCAGCGGTTTCGTCGGCGTATCCGAGACGCGCGGCTCGGTGTCGAGCTCGGGCTACCAGTCGACCGACATCCGCACCGCCGACCAGAGCACCGAGCGCCGCGAGCTGCACTCGCACACGACCCAGCTCTCGCAGATGTACAACCTCTTCCAGGCGTTCCATGTCGGCACCAACCGCACGTTGTTCCTGATGGAACCGCGGCCCCACGTGCGCCAGTCGGAGGCGACGTTCATCCAGGGGCCGCGCGCGCTCGAGGGCATGCAAGAGGTCTTCCTCGTCGTCGTGCGCCCGAAGGCGATCAAGGAGCTGTGCGTCGGCGCGGTGCTCGAGACGGCGCACTTGCTCAAACAAGAGATCGAGGTCTTCGAGGAGGACACCGCCCGCGTCGAGTTCCGCCTGACCGCCAAGGCCCCGAACCTCGACAAGACCATCAAGAAGGACAGCGGGGAGGGCGAGGCCGAGGACACCGTCCACTACGACGCCCCGCCGGACTTCGAGATCGTCGGCTACGACGTCACGCTGATCAAGACCGAGCGGGTGATCGAGGGCCCCATTGTCGACCACGACAAGAAGCACCTGTCGGTGCGGGGCAAGGTGAGCTGGCGCTTCGAGGAGGGCAAACTCAAGGGCGGCGAGTACGAGGACATCTACCGCGACGGCCACTTGCACGCCGACGTGCGCGTCCACCTGCGGAGCACGCAGGCGATGGTCGAGGAGAAGGCGACGCGGATGTTCCTCGCCGCGCGCCAGCTCTGCTGCTGCACCAAGACCCCCAACCGCGAGGACATCACCGCGATCACCTACGAGCGCGCCCTTCCTCGTCCCTTCACGACCGGCTTCACCGCGGCCAGCCCAGCGCACCTGCGCGAGAGCCGGGCCCTGGCCGCCGAGCTCCGCCGCGAGCTCGAGCGCAGCCTGTCGAGCCCGGCGCGGCTGGCCTTCGGCGCACGCACGTACCGGAGCAGTGACGCCCTCGCCGCGAATGCCGCGACCCTGCTCGGCGAGAGGCTCGACCGCCCGGCGGTCGTCCCCGGCGCTCAGCTTGGCCTGAGCTGGCGCGAGCTACTCGGCGAGGTCGATGAGCTCGGCGAGCGCCTCGGCCTGACCGACGAGGCCGCCGCCCGCCTGCGCCACGACGCGATCGAGCACGCCCTCCGCCTCGCCCGACAGGAGCGCCGGCGATGACGGCCGTCAGGATCCGCAACCGCTCGGCCGCGCCGATGAGCGACGGCACGACGACCATCAAACCCGGCGACACGCACGAATTCTCCGACGTCTGCTCCGCCGTCCACTTCGTCAACGGGACGGGGGGCGCCTTTCTCGAAAACACGCCCGGCGCAGTCGTACAGGGGATCAACCGCGCCGCCAAGCGCGCCGGCTGTGGCGAGCAGGTCACGGGCACAGTCGTCGCGCCGACCGAGGAGAGCGAGGCGACCGAGGTCGTTCCCTTCGGCGGCGACACAGCGAAGTCTCAGGGCGCGCCGGGCCCGGTCGGCCAGCCGATGGAGGTCGAGGTTCACCGTACCGTCCACGGCGAGCCAGGCGACGAGCGCACGCCTGCCGAGGCGCTGCACGACCCCAAGCACCCGGCGACCGAAAGCCAGGTCCAGGGCCAGGCGATGGCCAGCGGCAAGGACCTCGACGCCGCGACTGCCGAGGTCGAGCGCGGACTCCGGGGCGAGCCGCCCGAGGGTGAGCCCCGCAGCACGCACACCGGCGAGAAGTCGCAACACGCCGCACAGGGTGGCGATCCCGTCGACCTGTTCACCGGCCGGCTCGCGCTCGTCGCCGTCGACCTCGAGCTCGCGTCGCCGTTCTTCGAGTTCGCGCTCGTTCGACGCTACCTCTCGGGCGCGCCCGCGTTCGGCCCCTTCGGCTTCAACTGGGACCATAACTGGAACGTCTACCTGCGCCCGCTCGCGTCCGGCGACATGTCCCGGTGGACAGGCGCGCTGCACGAGGACGTCTTTGTCTGGGACGGCGCGCAGTTCCAGCCGCCGCGAGGCGTCTTCGAGCAACTCGTCCCGCTCCCGAATCAGCGCTACGAGCTACGCGCCCGCCACGGCCTCGTCTATCGCTTCGAGCGCCCGCCGGGCTACACCGATCCCGAGCGGATCCCGCTGGTCGAGATCCGCGACCGCCACGCCAACGGCGTGCGCCTCATCTATGAGGGCCGTCTGCTCCGACGCGTCGAGGACGACGACGGCCGCTTCCTCGCCTTCACCTACGGCCGCTGCGGCATCGTGGAAGCGATCGAGGATCACAGCGGCCGCCGCGTCGAGTACCTGCACGACAACGCCGCGACCCACCTCGTCGCCGTGCGCGAGCCAGCGACCCGCGACTTTCCGCAGGGCCGGCTGACCCACTACGAATACCTGTGGAGCGCGCCGCACCCGCTGCTGCGCCATTGCATTGCCCGGATCTTCGACCACCACGGCAACCTGGTCCTCGACAACCTCTACCAGGCCGACCCCGCCTCGCTAGCGTTCGGCCGGATCCTCGCCCAGCGCGCCGGCAACTTCCTGTGGCAGTTCGCCTACGAACAAATCCAGTGGGTGCCGGCGGCGGCCGAGTTCGTCGGAACGCCGGCGATGCGGACCATGATGCTGGACCCCGGCGGCGCGGTCTGGACCTACACCTTCAACTACCGCGGCGACCTGCTCGACGAGCGTGTGCGGCTCGTCCGCGACAAATCCTACCGCGTCATCGTCACGCGCCGCACCTTCGACGCCGCCGGCAATCTCGTCGCCCTCACGCGCCCGGACGGCAGCCGCGTCGAGTGGCGCTACGACGACGGCAGCCCCGACCCGCGCGCCCGGAGCAACCTCCTGCGCGTTGAGCTGCGCGCCGCGGGCCTCGTCGAGAGCCGGATCGTCCTGCGCGCGAGCTATGACCCGGCGTACCAGTTCCCGCGCGAGCTGACCTACGAGACCGGCGCCAAGGTGACGCTCGAGTACGACCTGAGCGGCGACCTGCGCGAGATCCACTGGCCCGTCGCGGAGCTCCCTGACGGCACGCCGCAGGCCGCCGTGACGCGCCTGGACTACGACGCGCGCGGCTTGCTCGTCCGACAGACCTCGCCCGCGAACCGGGTGCGCAGCTTCGTGCGGGAGCCGCCCGGCGCGCCGCTCGGCGGTCTTGTGCGCGAGCAGCACGAAGACCCCGACGACGCCGACCTCGTCACCCGCTTCGAGTACGACGGCGCGGGCCACCTGTCCGTATGGACAGCGCCGGGCGGCGCGACCTGGCGGCAGACGGTCAACCCGCTCGGCCAGGTCGAAGACCTCGAGCAGCCCGAGGTCGACGGCGCCGTCGACCCAATCCGGCACTTCTACAACGCCCAGGGCAAGCTGGTCCGCGTCGAGCGCCCGCGCGGCGAGTTCAAGGACCCGAAGCTGGTCGGCGAAGCCATCGTCGACGCCTACCGCTGGACGCCGCTCGGCCACTTGCAGCGCGTCACGATCGCCGACAACACCAGCCAGTTTCGCGTGTGGGAGTTCCAGTGCGACTGGGAGGGCCGGGTCGTCGTCGCCAAGGATCCCGCGGGCTGCCAGACCAAGACGATCTACGACGAGCGCGGCCTCGTGCTCAGCGTCGAGGACAGCTACGAGACGCCCGATGAATTGGCGACCCGGTGGACCTACGACCGCACCGGCCGGGTCGTGCGCGAGGAGGATCCCGCCGGCGACGTGCGCACTTTCGAGTACGACGCCTGGGGCCGTCTGTTCCGAAAGACAGATCCGACCGGCACGACGACCGTGCTGTCGTATGGACCCTTCGACCTGCCGACCGAGGAGCTCGTCACCGGCGACCCCGGCGACGGTCTGCCGCGCGTTTTGCAGCGCACGCGCCGAGACCACGACGCCCGCGGCCGCCTGATCCGCCACATCGCCTTCGCCTTCGAGGACGACCCCGACGCGGCGACCCCGCTCGTCACGAGCTTCTGGCGCGATGCGGACGGTCTGTGCCGGGAAGTCCACGGCCTGAACGGGACGATCGCTCACGAGTACGACGGCCTCGGCCGGCTTACGCGCACCACGGACCCGCTCGCTAACGTCACCCGCACGGACTACGGCCCTGACGGCCGCCCGCTGCGCCTCACTGACGAAGATCAAGGCGACCCGCCCATGGCCCGCTGGACCGAGCTGCACCACGACGCGCGCGGCCGCCTCGTCACCACGCTTCGCCCAGATGGTCCCGTGCTGACCCAGCGCTGGGACGCGCGCGACCTGCTCGTCGAGCTGACTGACGCCCTCGGCGTCGTCACCCGCCGCGAGTACGGGACGCTCGGCGAGCTCGAGCGCGAGCACGTCGACCCGGGCGGCCTCGACCTCGTCTACACGCACGACTGCAATCCCACGGGGCGCGAGGTGCAGTTCGTCGACCCGACCGGCGCCGTCACCGAGACCGAGCGCGACCGGCTCGGCCGGATCCGCCGGGTCGACCTCCCCGGTGGCGTCCACGTCCAGTACGACTACGACCAGGCCGGCCGGCTCACGCGGACGATCGGCCCCGACGGCACCGAGCAGCGCTTCGAGTACAAGGCCGGCCGGCTCCACACGCTCGAGGTGCTCGGCGGCCCGACGCTCAAACCTGTCCCGAAGCACACCTACAGCTACGACGGCCTGGGCCGACTGGTGCGCGCTCAGGCCGGCGACAGCGATGTCCGCCGCCGCTACGACAGCCTCGATCGTCTGCGCCGTGAAGACAGCAACGGCCGAATCACCGCGCTCGAGATCGACGACATCGCTCGCACGACACGGCTCGTCTATCCCGACCAGCGCCGCGAGCTGCACCGGCTCGACGCGCTCGGACGCGTGACCCAGATCGAGCTCGAGTATCCCGGCAACGCCGGCCTCGACGGCGGCCCGCCCGGTGGCCTCGTCCAGGCGAGCTACCTCGGCCCCGGGCGGCTCTCCAGCCTGCGCTACGGCAGCGGAGCCGCGACGCACCTGACCTACGACCCGCTCGGCCGCCTCGTCCGCGTCGAGCACACCGACGCCGAGATGCTCCCGCTCGGGGCAGTAGACCTCCGGCACGATCGCGGTGATCATCGCCGCTTGCTCGTGCGCTCCGGGCCCGACGCGCTGGTCCGGCTGCACGGCTTCGACGCCCACGCGCGGCTCGCCGAGCTGCGCGCCGGCTTCGCTCCGCCGGAGCTCGGCGGGCTCAACCAGGCCGCGCAGGACGCCGCGATCAAGGCGGCCGAGCTGGCGGCGGCCCAGGCCCCGCTTCACCAGTCCTGGACCCTCACCGGCGCCGACACACCAGAGGCGATAGCCACCACCGAGAACAACATTCAGACTCTGGTCCAGCGCGAGCTCGGCCCGCATCATCAGGTGCTCGCCATCAACGGCGCGGCTCACCCCCACGATCCGGCCGGCCGCCGCACCGCGGATTCCGAGCGTGTCTTCTGGTACGACGCCCTCGGCCGCCTCGCCGAGGTCTCCGCCGTGGACAGCCTCACCGTGCTGACGACGCACATCTACGACGCACTCGGTCGCCTGTCCGTTCAGACAGGTCTCGACCAACCCGTTCGCACCCTCTACTTCGGCCCGCTCGCTCTCCACGAGGAGACCGCCGGCGGCCTCGCCCTACGCCAGTACACTCACCACCCGCACGCCTCGGGCCCCGTGATGGCGACCACAGCGCTCGGTCCACTCGCGCTACACCCGGGCGCCTTCGGTGATCTCGCGCTCGTCACCAACCTCCTCGGCCAGCCGCTCCTGCGCTACGACTACGCTGTGTTCGGCGCCCCGCTCGTCCGCGATGGCAACGCCGCCGTCGAGCTCCCGGCGGACGCCCTCGGCCTGCGCCCGCGCTGGGGCGGCATGACCTACGTCCCCGAGTGCGGCCTGTACCTCGCGCCCGCGCGGGCCTACGACCCGATCGCCGCCCTCTACCTGACCCCCGACCCCGCGCTGCACATCGACAGCCCCTCGCCCTACACCTACTGCGCGCACAACCCCGTCGACCGCCACGACCCCGGCGGCGAGCTGTGGGGCGGCCTGCTGTTCGGAGCGATCGGCGCAGCCTTCAGCGTGATCCAGACCTGGCGCAGCGACCCCGACGCCGACGCCTGGGACCTCCTCGCCGCCGGCACGATCGGTTTCGGCGCCGGCTTCGTCGGCGCGACCACCTTCGGCTGGGCCTCCGCCGGCATCACACGCGGCCTGCTCAGCGTCGCCGGCCGCAGCAGCGTCGCCCTCGGCTCCAAGACCTCCGTCGCCCTCAGTGTCACCAGCGGGATCGGTGCCGGGGCCCTCAGCGGCGGCCTCAGCGGCGGCCTCGCCGGAGCTGCCGCCGGCTCGTATGGCGCCGCCCGCTACGGCGGTGACGCCTGGGCTTTGATCAAGACCGGCGCCCTCCGCGAGGGAATCTCGGGCATGGCCGCTGGCGCCGTGGGCGGCGGCCTGTTCCAGGGGGCGCTCCGAGCGGGCGTGCTGCCGTCTGGGCTCTGGTCGAGAATCCACGGCGGGCGCATCGCCCCAGGTCGGTCCTGGGGTGGCAGGACCGCCCAACTCGGTGTTCGGGGGCTCGTGAGCCCCTACGGGCTAGGTTCGGCCGTCATTGGCTCCGCGTCTGCTGCGACCGGCGCCGTCGCCGGCGATCTCTGGGAGGGTAACGCGCTGAGCGAAGCTCGTATCGGCGATGCGAGCTGGCGCGGCGCCCTCCTCGGGCTCGCCGTGACGGCCCTACATCCTACGAGCTATCAATACTGGCGTACACGCGTCAGCGTACGGGCAGCAGCGCACATGGAGGCTGCCCACAAGAATGCGAGCACGCATCACCAGCGAAATGTTGCTCAGTACCCTGAGTTCAGCGTCCCACAACATCGAGCCAACACAGCCCTCGACAACCTGAACAATCTGCTGACACGAGCGAACCTTCACGGTCCCGGCTCGATCTTCCGCACCCCGCTCGAGCACGTGCAGTTGCACGAGCAGTGGCGCTTCGGCCAGCGATACGGTTTCACACGCTGGGCCACACACGGCCCATGGACCCCGCCGACTGACGTCAGCTCGGCTGCCCGAGCTGCACTCCCCTCCAACCAGCAGACCAAGGGGTAGTAACCCGTGCTACGTTCCCTCCTGCAACGCATCCGAGGCGCCAAGCTGCCGTCGTCCTCCTCCGCCTCGAGCGCGCCCTTCGTGCGCAGCCCCGTGCCATGGATCAGCGACGAGGTCTGGTCATCCTGGCAAACGGGCGAGCCGGGCGATGAGCTTCCGGCATTTAGCGATCCACGCCTGTATGTCATCACTCGTGACGATCTCAAGCGCGCTCGGATCGCCACGATCGACAGTGGTGCGCCGATCCCGGCCTGGCGGACCTTCTACGACAACCTGAGTCAACTACGGTCCCTCCGCTCGGCTTCCAGCGAAATTCGTGACCCGAGCTGGCCGATGTGCTGTGGCCGCCTATCAACCCTCATCAACGAGGAGGGGAGCGGTCGCAGTCTCGCCAGCATCGAAGCGGAGACCGGACCCCTCGACCTGGCCTTCATGGAGATGGAGATCTGGCACGACTGGAGCCCTCGCGACGAACAGGCCGTCGAGAAGGTCTGGCAAACAGGCTATCAGGATCTCCTCGACGAGGGCCGAAAGGACGGTGTCCTTGACGGCATCCTCCTGTTTCAGTGCCGCGCGTGTGGGCGCGTCTACGTGGGTTCGTGCAACACCACCTGACCGGGGAGACGAACCGTGAGACTCAGCAAGTGCATTATCGGCAGTGTGTGTATTTCGGCAGCCTGCGCCCAGCCAAGCATTCAGATGAACGGGTTCGACCTCGAGCGCGACAGGACCGAGGAACTGTTGGCCAGCTTGCGCCGGCGGGCGTCGTTCGACCTCAACTGTCCCCCGCAGGAGCTCAACTTCACGATGCTCGCGGTCCACGACGACGCCGGGCCGGACATGCCGAAGCAGGTCGGGGTCGTCGGGTGCCGGAAGCGGGCGACGTACACCATGGAGTACCTCGTTTCCCGGTCGGGCGGCTGGGGGTGGGGGCACTCGTACGTCAACGAGACGGGCTGGCGCCTGGACGCCGCCGGCGTTCAGGACCTGGAGTGATCCCATGAGAGCACGCTCCCATCAGAACAACGAGCCGCACCCCAGAACTCGCGTTGGCCGACGCTCCTCGTTCGTCAACCTCGTGCATGAGGCGTGGGGGCCTCAGCGATGAGCAGCCCGCAGCATCGCGGCCCCGGCCGGCGCGCCCCTTGGCACACGTTCACTGCCGCGCTACCGTTGACCGAGGTGACCGCCGCACGAAAGCCTGCCGTGCTCGCACTCGCCGTGCTCGCCTGCAACTCCGGCGGGGCCGAGACGTCGCCGGGCTTCACGACCCAGCCCGGTACGACGGCGCCCATCACGACGTTGCCCGACGACACGAGCGAGGGCAGCTCCACGGGGAGTTCGTCGACGAGCACGAGCACGAGCGGGGGCAGCTCGACCGACTCGAGCGCCGGAGCCTCGGCCTCAACTGGCATGGTCTGGGACATGGGCACGCCGCCCGACTTCGACGTGACGCCGCCGGGCTGTCAGGGGAAGATCGACTTCCTGTTCATCATTTCGCGCCACAGCTTCATGCTGTCGCACCAGGAACAACTGGTCGCAGCCTTCCCGCAGTTCATCGACACGATTCAGAGCCAGTTCACGGATTTCGATGTCCAGATCCTCGTCACCGACTCGGTGCAGCAGTGGGGGTCGAACGCGTGCGAGGATGACTGCCCGGAGATCTGCATGGCGGAGCCCGCCTATCCCTGCGCCTACGCGCCAACGACCTGCGACGAGACGATCGGCGCGGGCATCGTGATGAACGTCGGCCCCAACACTGCGAACGCGCCCTGCTTGGACGGTCCGCGTCGCTACATCACCGCCGACACGCTCGACATCCCGGCCACTTTCGAGTGCCTCGCACGCGTGGGGACCTACGGCAACAACAAGATCGGCGACGCCCTGCTCGGGGCGATGAGTCCCAAGCTCAACAAGGTCGGCGGCTGCAACGAGGGCTTCATCCGCGACGACGCGCTGCTCATGGTCACGCTCATCGGCCCGGAGGACAACGCAGACACGCCGGCCAGCTCCCAGGGCACCTGGCAGGAGTGGATGCAGGCGGTCGTCGACCGGAAGAAGGGCGACCTGGACGCCATCGTCATGTTCACGCTCACGGACGACTGCATGGGGACGAAGAACCCCGACAATCGCCTCTGCACGATGACCCCGAAGTTCCCGCACAGCCTCCTCGAAGTCCTCACGACCCCCGACTACGGCCCGATCTTCGACGAGGCCGCCGCGCTCGCGCTCGAGGCGTGCAGCGCGTTCGTGCCGGGTTAGTAGGGGTGCACCATCGCCACGCCGGCGGCGAGCGAGTCGTCGGCCTCCTGGTAGTACCCACCGGCCACAATGAAGCCGACCGGATCCGTGGCGATCCCGGTGGCGACTTGCAGTTGGGTCTGCATGCTCTGGTAGTGCAGAACCGGCTCGGACGAGTCGCTGGACCAGGCTTGCACGAGAAATCCCTGGTCGATCTGGAGCGCCACACCGGCGACGACGGCGTAGCCGGCCGGACTGAGCGCGACGTCGTTAAGGACATCAGCGTTCGTCACTGGCTGCATCTTGACCTCGGTCGCGCCGAGCGAGAACCATCGCAGCGCGCCCCGGGTGTTGTTGCAGGGCGTCGTCATCGGCTCGCAGTTGTACCCGACCGCCACGTACCCGCCCTTGCCGTCGGGCGCGACCGCCTGGTGGCTGCTGTGCCAGGCGAAGGCAGGAGGGTTGACCACCTCGGCGAGCTTCGCAGCAGCAGGGCTAAATTCAACGACGAAGCCGCGGTTCTGCGACTCGAGTCCTCCGTTATGGTGCTTTCCCCATGCTTCTCCAACGACGACGATCCGATCCTCGACGAACGCGCAGTCCTGGGTCCGCTCGTTAAACCAGTGCTCTTCTTCCTCGATGGGATCGACATAGTCCCACGTCTCTGTCCACGGTTTGGCGGCCGCCGGCAGCAGCCGGACCCAGGCATCGTCGTCGTCCTCCGTCGCCGGGGCCGTCCCGCACAGCAGCACGTCGCCGTCCGCGTTTACGTCGAGCCCGCGCCCCAGGTGCGTCAGGCCACCTACCTCCGGGGGCCCGAGCGGCAGACCGCCGGCGCCGAGGTGCCAGAGCTGCCAGCGCGGGAACCCGTTCTCGTACACATTCACCAGCACCCAGATGGTCCCGTCCGGCGCGAACTTCACGGCCTCGCCGACGCAGTCCCCTGGCGCGACCTGGTAGCCGTCGCCGGCCCACAGCTTCTTGCCGCCCGAGTCGCGCCGACGAATAAGGCACTGCTGGCCGTCCATCCCGGACCACGTGAACAGCTCCACGATGTCGCCCTGGTCGTCGACGTCGACCGCGTTGCCGAAGCTCGGCACGGGTCCGCTCTTGTCGAGCCACACCTCGCCCCCGGCCGCCGGCGCCTCGACCTTGAACGTCTCCGGCCACGGCGCGCTCACCTCCTCATCGCGCATGGCGATCGCCACGACCTCGTGCTCGCCGTTCCACGACTCGCCGAACACCACGATCTCGCCCTCGAACAGCGTCGCGCTGTCCTGGGCCGGCACGAGCGCGATCGGCTCGCCCCCGTCGACCGTCATCGACACGGCGACCCCGGCGTCCTTGACCGTGACCTCGACCGCGACGATCCCCGCCGACTTGAGGGGGTTCGGCGTCAGCGTCATGTCGACGATCGTCGGGGGCTGGAGCTCGCCCGAGCCCGAAGTCGAGATGCTCTCCGAGCCGTCGTCGCCCGTCCCGGTCGAGCTCGTCGGGTGGACCATCGTCACGGTGGCGATGGGCCCCGGGGTCTCCGTCTCGGACTCGCCGACCCCCCCGCTGGACCCGCTGTCCCCGCACTCCGGCGTCACCTCGAGCACGCAGGGCGGCCACGCCGGCCGCTGGTAGCAACCGGCGATCGACGCGACGACCAGGCCAGCCGCGAAGAACATCCCGAAGCGCCCCATGCACCCGAGCATGCCGAAGCACACGATGTCCTTCAACCTCGCCGGACCCCACCTGCGGCCATCGGCGACTGAAATTTTGGTGAAGTTCTCACAATTGGCGATCTCCCTCCGACGTCGGCGCGTGGGCTGCCTGTTGCACTTCGGAAGTGCTCGCGCTCGCAACCCGGCCGTCCTCCGGTTCCTGACCTGATCTGGTCCGTGTACCCGCAACCTGTCGACCGTCATGGCCGCCGAGCGGGGGGAGACCACCCCCAAACCCGCCCGAGCTGTTGCCCTCGCCGCGGCCGCTCGTTACGATGGCGCAGCCGTGTTGCATCTCCCTCGATCGGCCGCCCGGCGTCTGCTCGTCGTGGTCGTGGCTGCTTGTAGTGCGACGGCCAGCGCCGAGCCGCCCGTGCCGCGCGCGTTCGACGAGTGCATCCAGCTCCGGAAGGCCGGCAAGCCCCGCGAGGCGCTCCCGCGTTGCCGTGCCGCCTACGACGCGCTGCCCCTCGCGACCGTGGAAGAGGCCCTGCATGACCGCTCGCTCGTCGTCTGGGAGACGCACTACACCTACGAGGATGCGCAAGGCGTCGCCCGCGATCCGGCGCTGTTGTGCGAGGAGGTTGCCTTCCTTCGCGCCTACCTCGCCTTCCTCGACACGCACGTCAGCGTCGACACCCGGCCCGCCGATCGACGCGACGCCAAGCGGCTCCTCAAGGATCTCGGCGCCGCACTCGGCGACCACCGCTGCGAAATACCGGAGGTCGAACTCGTCCCTGTGCACGCTGTCGCCGAACCGCGTGTAGAGCCGCCACCGCCAGCACCACCGCCTTCGCCACCACCGCCCGCTCGAGCAGCGCGCCCGCTCCGTGTCTCCGGCGGAGTATTCCTCGGCGCCGGCATCGTGCTCGCGTCGGTCACCGCCATCCCGCTCACCCTCGGCGAGGCTGCCGAGCGCCAGCACAGCCTCGTCGTGAACGGCGCCTACCCCATGGGACATGTCCCAAAAGACGTATTGGAGGCCGACGCTCAACTCGCCGCCACCGGCGTACGCCTCAACCGGATCGCCGGGGGGCTGGTCGCCGCTGCTGGCGCCGCGCTCATCGCCGGCATCACCATGCTCGCCGTCGACGGCCACCGCCATCGCCGCGCGCAGCGCTTCGCCCAGCGCCCACGCGTGCGGCTCGCCGGGCCTCGCCTCGCCGTGGAGTTCTGATCCGATGCCCGCGATCTGGCACCCGCCACGGCTCGCGCCCGACCCCGAGCTGATCCCGTTCGACATCCCCGAAGACGGGCTCGCCTACAACTACAGCAACACGGTCCTCGACGGCCGTTACCAACTCGACAAGCCGATCGGCCCCGGCGGCACCTCGACCGTCTACAGCGGCAAGGATCTGCGCACCGGCGCCAGGATCGCCGTCAAGATCCTCAACGCCGACATGCACGAGCACCTCCTCGGCTTCTTCGGCCAGGAGGGCAGGGTCGCGGCCCGCCACACGTGCCCCCACCTCGTCCAGGCGATCGACTTCGGCAAGCACGAGGACTGCGCCTTCACCGTCTTCAAGTTCGTCGACGGCATCTCCCTCTTCAACCTCGGCCGCGACAACCCGCTGCCGTGGCGCCGGGTCGCGCGGCTAGCGATCCAGATCCTCGCGGCCCTTGACGCTCTCCACACCAGCGGCATCGTCCACTGCGACTTGCACCCCTCGAACATCCTCGTCCAGCGCGACCTCGAGGGCCTCGACTTCGCCGTCGTGATCGACGTCGGCTTCGCCTTCGTGATCCCGCCGAAGCGGATCACAGGCTCGCCCGAGCCGAGCAAGTACATCTTCGGCATGTGCCGCTACATCGCCCCCGAGCGCCGGGCCGGCGACGCCCCCGGCCCGCGCTCCGACCTCTACTCGGTCGGCGTGCTTCTCTGGGAGCTGCTCACCGCCCAGACCCTCCCCGAGTACGAGCTCGACCCCGGCCTGGCGATCCCCCCGGTCCGCACGATCGCCCCCGGCCTCGACATCCCCGAGGCGCTCGACGCGATCGTCATGCGGGCGCTCAGCGACGTCGAGTACCGCTTCCGCGACGCGCAAGAGATGGCCCAGGCGCTACGCGACGTCCTCGATTACGTCTCACCGCCCGTGCTCACTGCGCCCGTCCTGACGGCTGCACCTGCTGCGGTTGTGGCAACCCTCCCTGCGCCAGCGTCAACGACACCGCCCGTCCTCACTGCGCACGTCTCGCCAGTCGCGGCCGCTGCGGCCGTGGCCACCCTGCCTGAAGTGACCTTCGCGGCCGACACCGCACCGCCGGCGTCGACGACTTCGCCGAGGCCGGCGTCCCCGTCGTCACTCGCGTCGCCTGCCTCGGCCGGGGTGACGCCTTCGTCGTCGCCACTCGTTGCCCCGACCACGATCCAGCTTGCGGCCTCCGCACCGTCCGCGCTCCTCACGCGCAAGGGTCTGAGCGCCTTGTTGTCGGTCGCGTTTGCCAGCGGATCGGCCGTTGGTGTCATGGCCGGGCAAGTCGCCATGACCGCCGAAGCGAACACCGACACCGGCCGGCGACACATCGACCTGGACGACGACCTCCTCGAGCGCGCGTCCACTCCCAGTTTGCCGTCCCGTCACGTGCCCCTCGTTGCGCCACCGCCTCCGACCACGGATCAGGCATCGAGCGCTGTCCCGAAGCCCCGCAGCGCTGTCCTGCGCTCCTCCGAGCCCCCAGCACACGTCTCCCGAGCTCGGAAGGGGATTCTCGCCTGCAACCCACCCAGGGCCCAGTTGACGGCGATCGTCGTCATCGAGCGCGCGTCTGACGGGAGGCTGAGCGTCCGCTTCGATGGGCGCGAGCCCCTGGGAGCCCTCGGCGACTGTGCCCTCAAGGTTGCACAATCGCTGAGCCTTCGCGCCGATCAACCCTTGCGGTTCAAGCTGTAAAAATCTGCACGCGATCACGCCGCTGGAGTGGCCGACGACGAGCGGCCAGCTCGCCTCCCGGATCACCGAGTGGTCGCCCCATCGACTGCCGTCTTGGTCCCGCCGCCGTGCTGGGTGAATCGCGGCCGGATCGCGATCTTCTGCGGTCTGAGGGTGAACCGCTTGTCGGTGCTTCGCTGCGCCCACACGAGCGCCTCCCCCGGCTGGAGCGAAGTGACGGCACCGTCCTGTACATCGTCGAGGGCGACGATCGCGCTGCGGAGGTGCTTCAGCCACTGGGGCGAGGTCATGCGGTGGAGCACGAGGATCGAGGTCAGCTCGATGATCGCGCGGGGCACCGACAAGGGGTCCTGGCTAGCGATGACGACGCTCGTGGCCCAATGGCGCATCTCGCGGATCATCGCCACGACCTCGTTGATCAGGCCGCTCTCGCTGATGTACTTGTGGGCCTCGTCGAACACCATCAATTTGTTGAACAGTGTGCCGTTCTCCTCGGCCTGCGCGAGCGTATTCATGATCACCAGGAACAGGCCGAGCGCTTGGTCCTTCTCCATCCACTCGTCGCGCATGTCGACGATGAGGGTCCGACCGGGCCGGAGCAGATCCCGCAGGCGCACTGAGTCGTCGATGAAGCGGCGGGCAAGGCGCAGGCGGATGTTAGCGAAGCGGAGGTCGCTTTTGGAGAAGTCGGACTCCTCAATCTCTTTCTCCAGGTCGGCCAGAGTCAGGTCGTTACCGTAGGACTGCATGATGTCCACAATCTGTCGGACGTAGAGCGACGAGTTGCCGACCGCGCCCATCAGGAACTTCCAGCTCTCCGCGCCGAGCTCCGAGGAGCTGAACTTGATTGGCTCGACCCGCACGCCTGGGTACTCCCGACGCCGCCTCTCCACCTTGGCCTCCGGCGCGAGCAGCACCACGTCGCCCAGGCCCTTCGGCCGCGCCCCGTACTCGACGAGCAGCCGGTCCACCTCGGAAGTCTTGCGGTTCGGCTCGACAGCCGTGACGTACTCGGGTTCGTAGGAGTCGCTCTTGTGGAAGTGGAAGATTACGGTGGCAAGCGGCGACGGCAGCACGTTCACGCCGGGGTTCACCACTGACGCCATCTCGGCGATCACGCCGAGCGTGTAGCTCTTGCCGAAGCCCTGCACGCCGAACAACGAGATCGTGTTGCAGCCATTGAGGTCGATGGCGACGGCCTGAGACCCGGAGCGACCGAGCACGCCATACTGTGGGGTTACCTCGGTGGAACCGATGAGCACGTCAGGCACGACCACCGGCGTCGCTCCCGTGACAGGCTGTGAGCCTTCAGGGATGACGGGGCGGGTGGAACGGATGGGCTCCTCATGCGGAAGCTCGGCCCTCACATCGGCGACGGGGGTGGCCGGATGGCCCTTCGGCTCGGGGCGCGGAACTGGCGCCGACGCGTCCGCGCGGTTCCCGGCGGCGTCACGCGGCGCCTCGGGAGACAGTCTCGTTGTCCCCGCTAGGGGCACCGAGATGGCGCTACGCAGCGCGTCCAGCAAGCGATCCTCGCCGGGGGCCTCGGCGAGCTCGACAATGCCGCGCTCGGTAAACAGGGGGGCGTCCGACTCCATGTCACTGCGCGTTGATGCGCGCTCGCTGTACCGCCCCATCGCCATGTGGAACAGCTTGCGGGCTTTGTTTGCTCCAAAACGCTGCACCGCGAAACCGGGCTCGTCCTCGTCGATGTGGTGGCCAGAGCCCCGGCGCTCGAACACGATGCCCATGCGCTGCACGTCGAGGCGGTAGCCGTCGTCGAGTCGTTCGACGACGGAGAGCGCGGCGTCGCCGTCGGAGGGCGCGAGCAGCCGGTAGCGAACGGCTCGACGGACGTAGAAGGCCAGGACACCGGCCAGTTCCTTGGCGCGCAAGGCCAGGTCGGCACGCGGGAGCGAGTAAAGGTCGGGGTCGAACAGCGCCCGTAGGCGAGTTTCCGTGGTGTCGGTTTGCTCCCGCATGGAGCGATAGAGCGGGCCGCGTGCGGCAGGAGGCAGGTCATCTCGAAGCTTCACCTCGATCACGTCCATGCGGATCACCCCGTTACCGGGGAAGCCCACCAGCAACAGATCTGCCCGCCGCTGCGGTCCGGGCCCCTGGAACCAGGAGCGGTGTGCGTCGAGTGGAATGACGATCCGATTCTCCAGCGCGCCGATCTCCTCCATCAGCCAGCGCGCGAACAGCAACCCCACCACCTCCTTCGCGCGGGTGGTCGAGCCCTCCAGGCGCAGCGCGAGCCGGCCCGACAGTGAGCGAAGGCCCTCCAGCACCATCACCTCGTCCCCCGCGCGGAGATGGATGCCGTAGCCCTGGAGCATCGGAGACAGGACGCCCTCGATCTCCGCCGTGTTCCGCGTCGTCAGGACGATCCGCTGCCGTTCTTCCTGCAAGAACTCGGGCGCGAAGTCGAGCAGGTACCCAGCCTCCTCGCCGGCCGATGGAGTGTCGAAGAAATCCACGCCGAGGTGGCGGTCGATGGTGATCACCCGGTCACTCACGTCGTGGACTTGCCGGATGAGTCCTTGGGTCTCGGCGTCGAGTTGGAGCGCGAGAACCGGCGCGACTCCCGGATCTACCGGCTGCCCCAACGCGACCGCCGCTTGGAGCCGATGGGTCGCAGCCAGAGCCTCGGCGAGCTGCCGCTCCATCGGCTCAGGGTTGGTCCGGGTTCCCGGGCGAACGCCCTTCGACCAGCCGGTGACCTGCTTCGGCTGCCCCTCGGGTGTTTCGAGCGGGACGGTTTCGGGCTCCTGCACAAGACCACCGACATATGACCCGCGCCGGAAGTGGCTCAGCGGGCCGACTCGCCCTTGCGCGGTGAACTGCTCGACGAGTATCGACAGGTGGGCGGGGAACCGGGTGTGGTCCGCCACGAAGTCGGCCACGTCGTTACGGGCGACAAGCAATTTCGGGTGCAGATGGTTGCCACTGTAGAGCGCAAACTCGTCGTCCTCGCCGACGTGCCGCTCCGGGTCCAGCAGGCCCTCCACGGCCTCGCCCACAGTGTCGAGTTGGCTGGGCGGCGCGAACAGGTGGACGGCGTAGCGCAGAGATGATGGAGACTCGGCGCTGCGGCGCAGGGCCTCCACGCCGCGAAGGACGTCGGCGATCAGCTCACCGTTGCCTGGGTTGAACACGTTGAGCCGGAGCTGTTCGACGTAGGGGTGCTGGATAACGAACTCGAACAGCCGCGCCGCGACATCGTCCGGATTGACCGTGGTGACGGCGACCGACCGAGCCTTCACCCCCATGCTGGCGAGCGCCCGGTCACGGGCAGCAGTCGCATCCACGTGCCGACCGTCGTGATCGCGATCGGGCAAGTAGAGGCCCCAAAACGGCGTGATGGGGAGGGCCTCGGTGTACGCTCGGCCGCGGCGGTCGAACATCGCCATCGGCAGGTTCAGCGGCAGCAGGTCGTCGCGGATCTGCTCGATGAAGCGCCGCCACTCCGGTACTTGATGAGTACGGGTATCCCAGGCCGCGATCGCCGCGGCGCACTCGGATGTGTGCCGAAGGTGCCAGAGCAGCCGAAGGGGATGGGTCGGCGCGAGCAGAAGCCCACGCCCGGGATCGCCGGGCTGCGCGGGCCAGCGGATTTCCACGGTGTCGAGCCACGCGATTGAGCGCAGGAGTGCGGTGCGCTGGACGGGTTCCAGCTCGATTGAGCCCCGTACCAGGTCGGTGAACGCCTCGGCGTAAGCCCGGATCGCATCGGCGTGCGGCACGAGATCCACAACCTCGACGATCCCTAGGCGGGCGCCCCGCTCCTCTGGCATCGCGCCCGGGGGAAGGTGCTGCTCTCGGATGCGCCGGAATACCTCGTCCCGTGCAGCGAGGAAGGGGTCAATTCCAGGGATGGCGTCGAGGTTGGCGTGTTCCTTCCGCACCAGCTCCACGTCGCCCGGTGTGCGAGCCTTTCCGAGGACCATCTGGTAGACGCCGAGCGCTCGCGGGCTGCACAGGAATTCGACCTCGACCTTCCGCAGTAGTCCTGGAACGACGACAGCGAAGCCGTGGAAGCCGTCTGTCTCCAGGTCGAATCGCACGTCGCCCTTCACCGACGCGCCGACAGGCTGGTTCCACGAACCCTTGAGGTCGTGGCGGGTTGGCACCGGCTCGCGCGACTTGCCGTCGAGGGCTTTGAGCGCGCCACGCAGCCAGGCGGCGAGCAGCGATGGCACGAAGATCGTGCGAACGTCCGGGTCGTCGATGACGACGTCCTCCCGGACCACCAGGAAGGGCTCGGATTCGTTCTCGGCGCGGGATGTGTCGTCTTTCGGGTCGATCCGACGCGGGGTCGTCAGCAGTGCGCCGTCACCGTCGTAGGCGTCGACGCGCAGGAAGTAGGTGCCCTCGTCCAAGCTCTCCAGGTCCTTGGTCTTGATCGACCGCCGAACCTTCGCCAGCCGGCCACCAGCGGGCTTCGGGTAACTGTTGCTCTCCCAGGCGACGGTCGCGCCCCCATCTCCGATGGCGAGAATCTGCACGCGCCAGCTCTTCCACGCGGGGGCTTGCGAGGGGTTCGGCACGGAGCGGAACACGACTTTCAGCGGATCGCGTCCAGTGACGTTCAACACCGGCATTCGGTCGGCCCCGGACACCTCGTCCGCCTGCTGGCGGGGCAGGTTGAGGGGGTCGAGAATGAGCCGCAGCTCTCCGTCCGTCTCGGCGTCGGCGAACTCCCAGCGGTCGAAGGAAAGGTGACGGGCGGTTGGATCGCAGGCGACAACCTGCCCCCATACACGAGGCTCCTCGGTGTGCCGCAGCCGGAAGAAGTGAAAGAGGGGCTGCTGGAGCGTGTCCGGCTTCAGGTTGAGCGCGCGGAGTCGCTTCTGGAGCGACTGGTTCACGTCGGCCAGCTTCTCGCACGCCTTCTGGTTCCGGCTTACCCGGTTGAGCGTCGTCCCGGCTCCTCGCGTGAACAGCTCGAAGTCGGGTACGAGCCCGAAGAGGTAGACGGCAGCTCCGGCAGCTTCGGAGGTGCCACCGTTCTTGAGGACCGTGAGCAGGTAGTTGACCTGCTCGTCGGGATGTCGGATCTGGCGCACCTCCGCGAGGTGCTTCGCTACTTCGCGAACGTTACCGCGCAACGGCTCCGCGAGGCGCTCCGAGAGCACGTCGGCAAGGTGCTGCGCCATCGAAGCCAGCGACAGCTCGGTGAAGGTCGCGATGTCGAGCGAGTCCTCAGACGCGGTGCGTGGCCCCGGCGGGAAGAACACGAGGACCGGCACGTCAGAGTGGTCGCGGAATCGAATGATCGTCGCTGCTGTCGCCTCATGAGCGGCTGTGGGGTGTTCGCTCAGGACGCACACTCGCCAGCGTGCGTCCTTCAGGGCGATCGCCAGGCGGGTCATGACGGGCTCGGGCAGCGTCGTCACCCGAAGGCGGTGACCAGGGCCGGCTTGCTTCAGCACCTCGCGCAGGCGGGGGGCGAGCTGTTCCGCAAGGGCGTCGTGGTGGTCGTCGGCCGAGGCCGGCACGATGGGCTTGAGGTCGGTCACGACGCACTCTCCTCCGCGCGGAGCTCGTAGCGGGGCCGGATGGTCTGCGCGTTGTAGGCGTCCGACAGATCGTCGTAGAAGCCGATCTCCCGCAGTCGATCCTTGAAGGCACGCACGTTCTCGCGGAACGCGCGGTGCTCGTCGAGGGACACTGGTTTACGACCGGCCGGAGTCACGCCGGGTGCGATGACGAAGCCGTAGCGTCGTTCCACCCAGGTCAGGAAGTCCTCGACAAGGATCGGCTCGGTCTCGAACTGCCGACCCGTGGGCGTGTCCTTCGCCTTGAGCACGGCGAGCTGGACGAGGACTTCCAGTGTGCGCCCGCCCAGGTGCCACCGGCGCGGGTTGGCGCGCGACTTGCCCTGTACGAGCGCGCCGAACGGCGAGTTCTTCTGGAACAGCTTGTCGATCATCTGGACCAGGTACTTGATGTGGTGAGCCTGGCGGACGTGGGTGACGAGCTCGATCAGCGTGTCGAACGACGACATGCCTGCGTCGAAGATGGCTTGCACCTCCGGGGGCAGGCTCTCGTCCTCCTCGTTGAGGTTACGGATCTGCTTGAGCACGGCTTTGAAGTCCGCCTCGAATGCCGGGGTCGGATTTGCAAGCAGAGATGGCGCGTCGAAGGGGTCATCTGTGATGCGCTCCTCGCGTGCATAGCGGAGAAGCTGGTTCATCGAGAACACAGCTTTGATGAGATCGCCGAGGCGAGCGTACTCGGACGCTGCGTCCTCCTGCGCGAGCTGGGCCATGCGGCTCCGGTAGTCGCCGCCCATGTCAGTCGTGAACGTCACCGGGTACGGGCACTCGGCGAACGGATCCGCCTTGTTGCCGTATACGGGGCACGAACGGCAGGTTGGGTGTGACCCGCAGTCCTTGATCCAGCCGGAGAGCTGGCGACCGAGCCGTAGCGTATAGATGCCCAGGTGAAGGCCAAGGATCGTCCGTAGGTAGTCGATCATCACCGGGCGGGGCACGTCCTTGTAGGACAGGATGCGCTCGATGTCGTCGCAGAGCACGCGCGACTGCCCCCGACACAGGGGTGGGTACGGCGTGATCTTCTCTCCGGATGGGAAGGTGTCGGTGATTTTTTCGACGAGCTTGAGAACGGCCAGTGTCTCCAGGTCCAGCTTCGCGCCAGGCTGGTAGCTACGCCCCTGCTCCAAGTACGCCTTCAACTCCTTGTGGGCGCGGCCCTCGCCGTGCTCCAGCATGGCGTAGAGCGCGTCGGCGAAGTTGTAGTCGCGACAGTGCTTCGCAACGCGGATCTTGTGGGCGTCGAGGTGAAGCGGTCGCAGGGACGCAATCGCCTCGGTGGGACGTCCCCGGTTCACGAGGTCGAACACGTCCGTCTCGAGCCACTGGCGGGCGATCTCCTCGTTCTCCGTGAAGCCGGAGACGCCGGGAAGCGTGGCCAGGCGCTTGAAGTGAACATCGACCTTCTCGAACTCCTTCTTCTGCCGGCCGGTGGTCGCCGGCCGCATTCCGTTCGTCTTGAGCCAGAGGAACAAGACGACCAGCACGCGGTCGAGGTCCACGTTCTTCGGATCGGCGTAGAAGATCCGGGGGTTGCGGAACTCCTGGTCCTGCTTGCGGAGCTTCATGCGCCCTCCATCGCGGCCTCGACATCGATGCCGTGTCGTACCAGCGTCAGCCGAATGCCCTCGGGCCGCCCTTCGGCAGACACCTCGTAGAACTGCTCGTCATCCGCCGACAACAGCACCCGGTCGAAGGTGGTAGCGATCAGCTCGTGACGGAAGATCAGCAAGTTCACGAACAAGCCCTGGAGGTCGTTCGCCGTCGGACGGTAGCCGTGACGGATAAGCTCCATCATCTCCAGTAGGTCCAGGGAGATGCGGAGCCGCGCTGGACCGTTCACGGCCGCCAGTTCCACGGCGTCGGGCGCGAACTCCAGGAAATCCTCGTGCGCCGGCAGTGCGACCTCGATCCGGAAGTCGTCCTTGGGGAACAGGCGGTAGGAGCGGATGACGGCGTCCTTGACCCGCGAAACCTTGAGCGCGAGGTAGTTACGCCGCAGTTTCGGGTTCCGTACGCCTTCGGCCACGCTCACGGCCTCCACGACGCGATCGCGCAGGTCGAGGCGGGCGCGCTCCCGGTCGTCGTCGTTGGTCGCGTTAATAACGGCTTCGAGGAGCGCGACCGAGGTGTAGGGCAGCATTTCCCGCCAGCCGTTGTCGCGGCGCTCGAAGTAGGACCAACGTCGCAGCACGGCGGCGAGCTTCCGCCGGGCTTCTACGACGCTCGGGACAGGCACGTCGTCGATGGGCCGGGGGACCTCGGCGGCGTACCGACGCACCTGGGCCGCAGCGACCGGCGAGCGGTCGTCGAAGGTCATCCAGGGCACCGCGCTGTCCAGGTCGTGATTGAGGTTACGGTCGAGAGTGGGGTGGTTCACCCTGCCCACGTCGGTCTCGCGGAGCCGTCGCACGAGGCGATCGACGGCGCGCTCTGGTCCATCTACATGGACCGGCAGGCTAGCGCCCGCGTCCGGGTCCGCGAACGCCTCGGTGTAGTAGAGTGCGACCAGTGTGCTTGGCCCATCCTGGCCGGCGCGAGCGAGCAGCGCCTTCACGTCTTCGCACCCGTGGTCACGTAGCAGAAGCCACGACAGTGCAGAGCGCAGATCGCGCATGGTAACGTGTGCTCTGCGCCGAAGGTGGACGACCTCGAAGAGACGACGCACACGCTCCCGCACCGCCGGACCAGAGTTGCTGTCCCGCAGCGTGTTCGCGTTGTGCAGCAACGGGCACGATTCACTCACCGAACACGAGGAGCAGGGGGCCCACAATGCCGCCTGGAGGAGTTGCATGAGCTGGCGCTCGACGAGCGAAGCCGCGCCCCCGGCCGTCACGGCGCGGAGGTTGAGGTTGACGAGCAACGCCCCCTCCGGTCCCGGATTTCCGTCGAGCGCGTCGTTCACGAAGCGCCGGAGGCCGTCGTAGGCCGTGGCACGGGGCCCGTGGGCGAGGAAGTCCAGCAGGCGGCCCTCGTTGATGGCGATCAGCCGGACTTGAGAGCCCGACAGCCCGCTCATCTCCTCGCCCTCAAAGGGCTTGAGGAAAGCGTCGAGCACAGCATCGTTCGAACGATCCTCCTCGTCCTGCGAGCCGTCGTAGTTCGTCTCGTAGTTGCGTCCCTCCCATGTCCACCTCGAGCCGTTCTTGCTCGGCAACCGGGTCACCTTCGCGCCGTTCTGCTCGAACAGGCTCTCAACCTGCTGGAGGAAGGCGGTCTTGCCGTCGCCTGCGTTGCCAGTCACGATCACGAGCCGGTAGCGGCCGGTTGTGATCTGCGGGGCGAGCTTGTTGTCCAGGCCGGTCTTGACGTAGGTGAGTCGCGCAATGTCGTCGAGGCCCCGCGTGCCGGTGTTCGAGCGCCGCGCCTGGCTGTAGAGCGTCAGCATCCGGGTGACGTAGGGGTTGTAATCGGTGCGGCCGATCTCTTCGGGGGCGAGATGGATGCCCGGAAACCCGTCGGTCGGGAGAGGGGGCGGCGTGGCCGGCGCGAGCATGGCGGGCACCGCTAGGAGCGCCGCCTTCATCTCGGCGGCGGACTGGAACCGGGCTTCTGCCCGCGGCTGCACCGCCTTGAGCAGGAAGGCAACGATCTCATCCGACAACTGCACCCCTACGACGAGCTGGCGCGGGTCGAAGGGCTGCCCGCGATCGGGCCGGTCGTGCGGGAACGGGTGCCGGTGAACGATCAGCTCGTAGAGCACGATGCCGAGAGAGAACAGGTCGGCGTGGGCGCCCCAGCCGGCGGTCATCACGTCGGGTGCCCAATACCGGCGCGTCCCGGCCTTGCCTTTCGCCTCGCTCGCCTTCGCCGCGATGTTGAAGTCGATGAGCTTCGGCCGGTGCGAAGGAAGCTCGAGCATGATGTTCGCGGGCTTGATATCGCGGTGGTAGACGCCGCGCTTGTGCAGCGCCTCCAGGGCGTCCAGCAGCTCGCTGCCGATCCGTCTCACGTCCGCCCACGCCAGGCGGCGCTCGTCAGCGCAGTAGGGCTCCAGGGTCTCGCCCTTGACGTACTCCGAGACGATGTAGGGGTGGCCGAACGGTGGCCCCAGCCGGTCCATCCAGACGATCTCGACGATGTTGGGATGGTTGCGGGGTAGGTGCGGCTGCACTTCGTTGAACTCGTGCAGGGCGAGATCCGCGTTGTCGGCGTCCACCAACACCTTCATGGCGTAGGTCCGCTGGTGGTCGAAGTTGAATACCCGGTAGACCTTGGCGAACGTGCCCCTGCCGATCTCCTCGTCGAGCCGCCACTTCCCGTCGAGCACCACGCCCACCTTGAGCTCGGTCGGGGCCGGCGCGGGGGGCTGCGACGGCTCCTTGCGGCCGAGTCCGGTCGTGATGCCGAGCACGCTCCGCAAACGCGATAGCGCCTCTGCGGCAGTCGGACGACTCTTGAAGTCGTCAATGCGGAGAAGGTCGAGCACCAACTGGTCGATGCTCGTGTCCACGCCGGCCCGGACTTCGGACGGAAGCTTCTTCGGGCAGCCACCCGCCGCCCGCGCCTCCTCCGGTCCAGTGAACGGCACCTCGTCGGCGAGAAGCTGGTAGAGCAGGACCCCGAACGAGTACATGTCCGAAGTGGTGTCGAAGTCGTAGTTCGACACGTCGGCGAGCTCGGGCGGCAGATATGGCCTCTCGACGCGGCTCTCGGTGTCCGCGAACACGGTGCGGCTGGCGTCAATCCAGGCCCGGTCGAAGTCGGTCAGGCGCGGCTTGCGGTCGAAGCCGACGAGGACCGTGGAAGGGCAGACGTTGCGGTGAACGACCTCCGCGGCGTGGACGGCCTCGAGCGCGGCGGTGACGCCCTCCGCGATCTCCAGGCGCTCCCGAATCGTGAGTCGGTCGCGCTCCGGGTTGGTGAAAAAACCGTGGAGCGTGCCGTACTCGGACCACTCCGTGACCTCGACGAACTCGTGGTCCTCGTCCGAGTAAGAGAAGTCGAGCACCGGTAGCAGGTTCGGGTGCCGACCGATACGGGCCACCGCCTCGGTGGGCCGGCGGACGACCGCCTTGCGCTGCTCGACCTCCTCGTGGCTGCCGCTCGGGTCGATCTTCCAGGTACGAATTCGGTAGCGGGTGGTATCGCCCTCGATGTAGGCCCGCTTGGCGAGGTACATCGCCTCATCGTTCGAGAGGTGCAAGGTCTCCACGATCTCGTAGCTACCGACACGCCGACGCCGCTGGCGCTGACGGGCCGCCCACTTGCCCTGGAGGGCCTCCTCCAGCGCGGGAAACAGCGGCACGAGCTCCTCGCCTCGTCGGTGGGACGGCACGTTGCGCTCGTCCTGCAGCCAGGCGGCGAGGTCGCACAGGTTCACCACCGAGCCGTTCCAACCACCACCGATCTGGATAGTTGTGTTGTCAGGAACCACGAGCACGGGGACCGCGGCGGCGTGGCTCCCGAGCGCGCCGAGCTCGGTCTTGAGGACCTTGCACTTGTGGTTGACCGTCGTCATCGGGCAACGCTTCGGCGTGTAGTTGAGCAGCCACTCCTGGTCGTCGCCGGTGAGCCTGCCGTACCACTCCTTCGCCTCGATCACGAACAACGCGTGCCTGGCGAGGAGCACGATGTCGTACTCCAGCGCATCGCGGCCCCGCTGCTTGAGCTGGAAGTTCGGCGCGAGGCCCCAGGCGCGCGGCAGGGCCTTGCGAAGGGTCTCCAGCACCAACGCCTCAAACGGGCCGACAGGGCCGTTGCCGCCGGACGGAGTGTAAATCAGGCGAGCCATTGGGGAAGGACCTCCTCCTCGATGATGCGGATGGCTTCGGCCTCGGCGTCGTCTGCCTCGTCTCGGGATGCGAACGCCGACTGGACCAGCTCGCTCACGCTGCGACCGAGCGCACCATTCAGTTCAGGCAGCGGTAGGTTCGCAAGGAGGTCCGTCCTCATGCTCAACAACTTGGTGCCGACTGCCGTGCTGCGCAGAAGTCGAAAACCCACAGTCGTTGTGAGGAACGCATACAACGCCTCAGCGAACGGCTCCCGGGGAATGATGCGAAGAAGGTGTTGAGTGAACGCGACGCCCAACAATTTCTCCGTGACAAACAATGCCCGTCCGAAGATTTCACCTTCCCCGAGTGTACCTTGTGCGCCCACCAGGATGGTGCCGGGCCGAACGAACAGCTTCTCCGCTGGCACGTCGGGCGTCACGATACGTCGAGGTACCGGCCGGATCAGCAGTGCGTCTCGCTGGGACATTAGCTCGACGCCGTGTGGAGCCGCACAGTCGATCCTTGCAAATCTTTGACCGTTGAAAATACCGTTCGGCTCTGCAAAATCTCTGAGGCGGCCTTCCCAACGGTCAGCCAGGAAACGAAGCGCGCCACCAGTGGAGGCGAACGTCCAGGCACACAGAGAAGGAAACGGCCCCCGCCACTCGATCGTCCTCCGAGACCGCTCTCCACACATCAGAGTTGCCTCTTGCATGTCTGGAAGGCGCTCAATCTTAGCGCGAGCCAGCAACAGCCGTTGGAAGAATGTCTCCCGAAGCGATGAGCAACGTCTGATCAGGCCGGCCACGCGCTTGATCGTGGATAGCGGCGCGACCGGAACCGGAAGTGATTGAAGTAGCTCGCTTCGAAACCTTAGGATTTTCGTTCCGTAGCTTGTCGAGCGAATCGCCTGGACCCCCGTCGGACTGGCCAGCCATGCGTAGGCGAACAGCGAGAAGTCGTCGTCGGGGTCTTCGAACACGAGGGTCATCGAGTCGGGGCCGACGTACTTCCCAGCGAGGCGGTCGTCCGCGAGGATGGCCCGGCCATAGAGCTCATTCTCGCCGAGCGTTCCCGCGCCCGCAATCAACACCTGACCACGCTTGACGAGATGCTCGTCGGGCTCGTGCAGCGAGTCGCTACGGATCACGCGACCACGCGGTTCGGCGGCGAACATGTCGCTCTGCGACAGCAGCTCGATGCCGTGGTCGGAGTGGCAGTCGAGGCGGGTGAACACCGTGCCGTAGGCGGGACCGAACGACTTGACGATCTGCCGCAGCGGGCGAGCCGAGCTGGAACCCGCGCGCCGGATGCGCTCGACAGCCGGCGAGTAGTTCAGCGCCCGAAGCGCTCGGGAGCGGGGTTCCTCGACGACGAATGCCCTCATGTAAACCGCCCCTCGGCAACTAGCCGACGGTACTCTTTGGCGATGAGCGGCAGGTCGTCGTCGAGTATTTTCTGGTTCTTCCTGGGCCGTGTACCGTTGTGAACAACGCCGTCACGTTCCCACCGGTCAGGCTCCTTCACGTCGCGGAGGTTCAGAGAGCCGTCTGGTAGCCGCTGCCACGTCTTCTCACCGCGCCGTCCATGTCCACAGGTCTCGGCGATCGCCATGAACACCGGGCGTTGCTTCGGCCCGTCCGCGCCAACCAAGCGCATCTCGGATGGTGCGCGGCGGCGGACGAACACGCAGCTCGCCTGCACCGAAACCTGGGGCAGGAAGGTCTCGGCGGGCAGGTCCACGCTAGCGAGCAGCTCCCCATGCTGAAGCAGCCACCACCGCACGAATTCCATCTGCTCGCCGGGGTTGCCGAGGATGCCATTCGGCAGCACAAGCGCCATGACACCAGTGCCGGGTTTGAGGAACTTCAGGCACGCCTCGATGAACAGCACCTCGGGGGCGACCTTCTTCTGGAGCGGGCCTCGAGACCACCCTCTCGCCGATCGCTTCCAGACATGGCCCAGATCGTGGTGTGAAAGCACCTCCGGGTCCTCAACCGGGATTTTCGCGCCGAACGGTGGGTTGGTAAACACGTAGTCGAACTGACCGTGCGCCTTGCCGGGGCCTACGCCGAGCTCGCGCTCCAGCAGTTCCATCTCGGGCGTCCGGTAGCGCGACTTGCCGACACTCTCCGACGCGCCATAGACGCCATATTCCAGGCTGTTGAAGTTGAAGATATGGCCGTGCCCGTCGCCATTCATCACCATGTTCATGCGGGCAGCCTTGCGGAGGTCGCTGTCCACGTCGATGCCGAACAGGCTGGTCTCGGCGTACTTGCGGATCTGCGGCGTTGCCCGCTTAATCTCGCTCTGCACTGGGTCGTCGGGGAACGGGCATCCCTGCTTCGCCAGGATCCGACGGCGCGCATGATTCAGCGCGACGATGAGGAAGCCGCCGCTGCCACAAGCCGGGTCGAGGACACGCTTGCCAGCCTGCGGCTCCACCATCTCCACCATCATACGAATGACGTTTCGGGGCGTGAAGAACTGGCCCTTCTTCTGCTTCAGCGTGTGCGAGGTGATCGCCTCGAAGGCCATGCCCTTGGCGTCGGTGTCGGTAGAGAGCAGGTCAAAGCGCGCGAGCTGCGCGGCAACGTAGGCCAGCGCCCGCTCGTTCATCTCCAAACGCTCGTTGCCGTCGAACACATCGCTGACCTTTTCCTTCACGAGCTTGAACAGCCGCTCGATGCGTTTTGCGATGCGCGTCTGCCCCTCGGGAGAGTTCCGCTCCGTGGCGCCGACGAAGAACAGGTTCTTAGTCTGCTCCTCGTCCAAAATCTTGGCAAAGATCAAGTAGAGGAGCTGCCAAAATGCTTTCTCGTCACGCAGACCGTGCGTCGAGAGGTAGTCGTGACAGTGCGTGAACGCGCGCAGCAGCGAGTCACCTGCCGCCACCCGGAGGGCTCGGCGGTTGGGGTCGTTGAGGTCGGCCAGCGTTTCGTGGGGAGCGGGGAAGTCGTTGAGCTCGGCGGAGACCGGGAAGCCGGTGGCGGGGTCGTAGGTCCTCATGCGGAAGGTGAGGTCCTTGCCGTTGGTCCACGCGCCGTAGACCTCCGGCCGTTCCTCGCTGAGGTTCGAGAGCACCAGGTCGAGCTGGCCCACCGCCGCGTCCGAGACCTTCGCGTTTGCCTTCGCAATCACCACCACGCGGATGATGTTGTCCACTTCGTGCGGCTTGCCGTGCTCGTACACCGCGATGCCGACCGTGACGGTCTTCTTCTTCCCCGCGGCGTCCTGGCAAGCGATACGCACGTCGCGCTTCATGTCAGCCAGCTCGACCTGGTACTCACGGTGAAGCTGCTCGACGAAGCTCTGGAGTACGCGCTCCTCGGGCTTGTCGGGCTTGAACTCGCCTGTCAGGGCGCAAACCAGGGTGTCCTGCGGGATCGGCTCGTCGCCGCTATCGTCCCCTTCGCCCTCAGCAGGGTCTATGTCGTACCTCTCGGCAGGTGCCTCGGCGGAATGCTCAGGCTGTTCATCGTCGTTGGGCTTGCGCTTACGCGCCATCGGGGTGCTCCTGAGGCCGGGCCTTGCAGCGGTGCCGTGGGTTGGTGCCCCGAGCGGGGAGAGGACGTTGTGGGGGCCATGCTCGGGGACGCTTCGGGAGGGTAACACAGACGCGCCGGCGTTTTGCGGACGGGACGCCGTAGATGGCGATCGGGACGCAAGGGTTCCTACGCGCCGGAGGCGGCGCTGCTCGGATGGACGGCGGCGTGACCGCCTCGCGTCGCCGCCCGAACTCCTCCGCGCCTGGACCACCCCTCGCCCGCGGCTGCGGGGTGGCGGCCATCGTGCCGCGGTTCGCACAGCCGAGAGGGCGGACTGCGCCAGGGGTCATGTACTGTCGGCCGGTTTACACCCCGCGCCAGTCTTTAGCTGATCGTAGTGACCACCACGTAGGCCACTGGACACCGTTGTACATGTCCGAATGGCCATGTACAGGCCGAGCAATCGAGCCCCCAGGGCAAACGGGGACGCGTGGATCTGGCTGACGTAGAATTCGCCGTCGAAGCCTTCTGCCGCCGCTCAAAGAGGTCGATCGATCGTGAACCTGAGCCCGCTGCCCGTCGACCTGGTACGGCCCGCACTCGTCGATGCACAGCCATGCACTCTCACCGGCGTGTGCGAGCCGCAAGGATCTAATGGGCGAAGGGTCGGGACGTCGTGGTCGGCGAGGACGACGACGACGGCGACGGCGCCTCGGGCTGGGGCGCCCTCGACGATGACCGGACGCGCCGAGGCTCGTCCGCAAGGAGGCGCTGCCTCCGTGCATACTGCCGGGGCGGCTCAAGCGGCCCGAGCTGATCGGCGAGGGCGGGATGGGCATGGTTTTCCGCGGCCACCCCCTGCCCCTGACGTCGCGCTGCGCTGCCGCCGCCCTCCGCACCGACGCGCCCGTCGCTGGTCGGCGCGGTGAAGCGTCAGCTCGAGGCGCTGCGCCGACTGATGGACGCCCACGAGGCCGAGCTCGACTTCGCCTCGCGCAAGCCGAAGCCGAACTCGCCGCACCGTTAGCGTTCCCGGCCGATCCTCGTCGTCGTGCGTTCGCCGACCGAGGAGGCGACACCGCCGGGCCCAGACGAGCAACCCCTCACCCGGCGCCGATGGACGCGGTCGAAGCCGAGGCGCACACGGAGCGGCCGCAGGTTGTCGAGGAGGATACGACCCCGCCGAGCCGTCGCTCATCGATCCCGTGAGCCGCACCGAGGGGCCGATCGCGCTCGGGCCCGCGACGCCCCTGAAGCGGACCGTCACCAGCAGCCCGAGGGCACGCCGGCAAAGCGAAGCTGACCGAAGGAACAGCCGCCCGCCGCTCTGCCGTCTTCGGCGCGATGAAGAGGTCGCCGAGGCGCTTGGGCTCGTCGCCGACTTGGGGGTGAACCCGGACGGAGCGCGCGCTCCCGTAGGACACGGGACCCAGAAGCTCGACTACGCCGCCACGCCGCGCTCATCCCCTCCGCATGGTCGATCCGCCGGTCAAACTCCCACCTTCGAGGTGCGCGCCCCCGATACCCTTGGAGCCGTACGGGGACTCGATTTCGAAGTCGGACCGATTAGGCGATGGTCCGAGGTCGGCCCCATGGCCGTCGATTCTCGGTAGGGTCCGTACACCTGCGACGAGTTATGCGCGGTAGTGAGATCTCCCCCGGCGGGTCAAACTTGGTTCAACTTTGGTACGAATTCTCGATCGAGTCGCTCGAAGTGCCGCAAACGCGAGAAATGAGCCCCTCTGCGGCCCATATAGCCGACATCGACAATGACGGCTCGGCGGAGATCGTGGTCGTGTCGTGCCAGTTCGGCGGGACGCCGTCGCCGACGGTGCAGGTGATCCGCGACAAGGAAGACCGGTGGATCCAGGCGCGACGGATCTGGAACCAGCACACCTATCACGTGACGAACGTGCGCGAAGACGGCACGATCCCGCAGTTCGAGCCGCCGTCGTGGAAGAACCTCAACACCTACCGCACGAACTCGCAGATCGAGAACGGCGGGCTGTGCAAGCCGCCGATCCCGGGGTGAGGCGGGCGACTTTGCGGCCGCACCAGCGCGGGTTGTGCCGATCGCGGTCGGATCGGCGGGCGGGTCGGACGTGGTAGTGCGAGCTTCGATGCGAGCCATGATCATCGCGTTGCTGTTGCTCGGCTGTGGCTCGCGCCCGCAGGGCGCCCCGCGGAGGCCCGCCAGCATGGTGGCGCCAGCGCCCGCGCCCGCGTCGCGCACGCCCGACGAGCTGTGCCGCGCGGAGGGCTTTGACTTCGCGTACGTGGCAGCGGAAGGCGTCGTGGCGTGCGGCTCCGGTCCGGGGACGCCGTGTGACAGGACGCGGATGCAATATTGCGAGGGGCGGAACCTCCATGTGTGCGAGCGGGGCCGGATGGTGGCCGTCGACTGCCGCGAGGCGTGCCGGTACCACGGACTGACTCCGCGGGAGCTCCACGACGACGGCACGTGCGCGGAGCGAGAGGGGCAGCCGACGTGCCTGTGCTGCGACGGCGGTGAGCCGGGCTGCGCGGACGAGCCGGCGCGGTGGCGGTGAGGCCCGGTGCCGCTGAGCCCATCTGCGGCGCCGAGGTGACGGACGCTTTCCCGGGCGGCCGATCAGGCGCCCGGCGACCACGACCTCGCGGTACTTGGCGACGGCGCAGCGGGACTCCGCGACCATCGGTCAAGAGCTCGAAACCGCTCATCTGGAACACCATTCCACGTCGACCCGGATCAGGACCAGCAGTGAGCATGCGGGCTCGTCCACGGAGGCGAGCGGCGCGGTCTCGGCGACCGGCGAGGGCGCGAGCACGGGGGATGCGTCGAGCACGGGCGAGGACGCTCGGTCGAACGCCAACGGTCGAGCGGAAGCGGGACGATCGAGAATTTCGAGGCCGGTGCAATTGAATCTCCGTCTGCAGCGATTTAGCCGTGGAGCGCCCCGCCGCGCTCGACCCAACAACCATTACGAAACGAATCCACCATGAAGACCAAGGCATTCAGCCTCGCCCTCCTGTCCGCGCTCTCGCTCGCAGCCCCTGGCGACGCGTTCGCCGGCGCCGGCGACATCAACGTCGACGACACCCTGAACGATGGAGCGCTCGGCTCTTCGCGTCTGGCCGGGACCGAAATCTGCATTACCCCCGGCAGCGCCTGTTACCGCAACGCCGTCGTGGGCTTTCGGACCAGCTCCGGGGATCTCAAGTTGACGCGGTACGACGCCACCAGCATCGTCACGACCGGGATCGAGCGACCCGTGAGCAATACGGCGGGTCCCATCTCGAGCACCAGCCAGCTCGCGATGACCAGCCTCCCCCCGCCCACGGCGGTCGATCCCACGTACTACGTCGTATCGGCCTTCAAAGACGGGGGCGGCGACTTGATGCTCATCGTCTGGGAGCCCCAGACCCTGGCTCGGCTGGGTGACAACGTGCTCAGCGGGTTCCCTGGCGCCGCGATCAGCGAAGTCGCCGTCACCCAGGTGTCGTTTGATACCAGCCACCCCGACTCCTCCGACCGGGTCGTCACCGCGGTTCGCACCGCGGGGGGGAGCCTGCAGCTCACATCGTGGGACATCGTCGACCTCCCCGGAACCAGCGACGTGGAGGTCGTCGAGCTGGACACGATCACGTTCGGCAACGCCTCCCAGATCGACATCGACTCGATCGGCAGCACCATCGATCAGTCGGTCGTGGTCGCGTTTCGCAACAACAGCGGGAACCTGCAGCTCAAGACGCTCGCCATCGACGCCGCCGGAGACTTCACGGAGCTGGACAACTACACCAGCGGCCCGGCCAGCCGCGTGAAGATCCGCGAGTGGGGCGACGGAGCGGTGACCGCCATCCGCGATGAGGACGACGACCTGCTCGTCACCCGCTGGGACATCGACGGCGCCGGCAACATCTCGTGGCAGGGCAACAGCGGCAGTCAGGCCGGCTTCGCTCAGGAGATCTCCCTGTCCAAGTTCGGCGAAATCTACACCGCCGTCCGCACGTCCTCCGGAGACATGATGGTCATCGAGTGGAGCGTCACCACCGGCAGCCCCATGCGCATCAACGACAGCGGCGGCGACGGCGACGGCCTCACATCCGGCGCCGACATCTTCGTCACCGGCAACTTCGGCGGGGCCGGAGGCCACTCCTTGACGGTGGGCCGCCTGGCCGACGGCGGCCTCCAGGGCCGCCTTTGGACGCACTGACCTGCTGCGCGGGCGGTCTGGAGGATCATCCCCTCGACGACCTCGCCGCGGCGCGCGAGGACGGCAGGTGTCATCGACACCGGTGCCGGGGGCGGTCGGAACGCCATCTCAGCGAGCGAGCGTCGCCTCGAGGTACGCGAAGACTCGCGGATGGTTGAGCAGGTGGACGTGATGCAGTCCGTCGAAGCGCACGCGACGGATCCGCGGTCCACCCCGGAGCGTCGCGCTGCCGAGGCGCACCAGCCCGTCTCCGAGCGCCCAGCCGAGCACCGGACCGGCTCCTCGGAGCGTGCCGGCGATGAGATGATACCGCGCTCCCGCCGGCGGCGTCTCATCGTCTTCCTCGCCGTCGTCGCGCACGGCGCCGCGCCGCAGATCCTTGATCCCGGCGCTGCGCACCTCGAGCACCCGGGCGAGTGGCGCCGTGATCGGGACCGCCGCCAGGACCGCGGCCGCGGCCGCCCCGAGCTTCTCCAGCGGCGCCCCGCGGTGCGGCGAACCGAGGCACACGACGTCGCGCACCCGCCCGGACCAGATGTCCCTCACAGCATGTCCGTAAAGACATGCACTTCGAACCACCAGGCCGCCCATGCTGTGGCCGATCAGCGTGAGCTCGCGTAGGTCCCCCGGGTACTCCGCCAGCAGGGCGCGCAGCAGCGCCGCCAGGGCGCGCCCGTTCTCGGCGATCCGCAGCCCGCTGTTGTAGCGGACGTGGAGCACCGTGAATCCGTGGCGCTCGGCGAGCAGCGCGCCGTAGCTGACGCCGTCGCGGCCCCACGCCCGCGCCGAGGCGAGCTCCCAGCTCGACTCGTCGGCCGCGAGCCCGTGTACGAACAGAATCACCCGCTCGCTCGCCCGCTCCAGGGCCGCCGCCAGGGCCTCGCGCGCGAGCGGCAGCGTCGCGCCGCGGTGCCGCAGCTGCATCGTGATGTGCATCGGATTGGCGTCGCGGACCAGGCGATCGCCGACGACTCCGTGCAGCACCCCGACGAGCGGGCCGGGCAACGCCCTCGGAGGGGTGAGGAGCGGCCCGCCGCGCTCGAGTGCGGCGTCGAGCGCCTTGAAGACCAGCCGGCTACTGCCGCGCACGCAGGCGTAGACCGCGTCGCACACGCCGGCGTGCAGCTGCTCCGCGGCCGCCGCGACCGGCACGGGCGCGAGCAGACGACCCGCGGTGTCGGCGATCGTCCGGTGCATGTCCTGCGCGACGCCGGCGCCGCCGTCGACGGTCGCGCCGACGAGGCGCAGCACCCCGCGCAGCTGCGACAGCCGTTCGCGGGCGAGCTCCGCCTCGTCGCCGTGCGCCTCGTCTTCCATCTGTCGATGAGGTCGCACGCGCCCGGCCGTCGGTCAAGTCCTTGGGTCACATCGGCACGAAGCAGGCGATGGTGGTGTCGATGCGGAAGTTCGACTGGTCGGTGTGGCGCTCGGCGTGGAAGATGTCCATCGAGTAGGACATGCCCGGGGTGATGCCGAGGTAGGCGGCGCTGTCGTCGAGGTTCACGGAGTCGGTGAGCTGCGGGTGGAGGCCGCCGAGGTCGAGCGCGAGCTTGCCGTTGATGAACACCCAGACGTCGTCGTCGCCGATGAACGTGAACACCTCGCCGCCGTTATAGGCGAAGGTCGTGTGGATCTCGGTGGTGAAGGCGAAGTTGTTGGGCTGGCCCTCGTTGCCGAAGCCGAGGCCGTCGATGGGGAAGAAGGTGTTGTCGGCGAATTGATAGAGGCCGGGCATGACCTCGGTGAGCGGGAGGTCGACCTGGAAGGTGTGATTGACGCCGGGGACGTCGTTGTACCACTGGGCGAACGCGTCGGGCCCGCTGGTCTGCGGGGTCGGGCCGGGGTGGGCGTAGACCGGCTTGTCGTCGAGGCCGAGGTTTTCCTCGACGAGGCCCTTGTAGGCGTTGTTGCCGCTGTAGTTCTCGAAGTCGGGGTGGGCGAAGGCGAAGTCGCGGATGGTCGCCTTGAGCACGCTGCCGCACGGGAGGTCGCCGGTGGTGGTGTCGGGCTCGCCGGTGGTGGTGTCGGGCTCGCCGGTGGTGCTGCTCGTGTCGGTCATCCCGGTGTCGTCGACGCCCATCGTCGTGGTGTCGCCGGTGGTGGTGGTGTCGCTGTCGCTGGTGGTCGTGGTGGTTTCGGGACCGGTCTCGGTGGTCGGCTCGCTCGTGGTGCTCGTCGCCGTCATGCCGGTGGTGGTCGTGGTGTCGTCGGTGTCGCTCGCGCCGGAGTTGCTGCCGTTCGAGGTCGTCGGCACGGTGGTGTCGCTCTCGCTGGCGCCGCCGGTCGGATCGCCGGCGGTGCTGCCGTCGGTCGTGTCGGTCGTGCTCGCCTGCGTGTCGGTGTTGCCGGCGCCGGCGGTGTCGTCGCCCGAGTTG
>NZ_JAIRAU010000052.1 GCF_020073745.1 Nannocystis pusilla | reverse complement strand
ACGATCGCCCGCGACGGCGGGACCTTCGTCGCCGGCAAGTTCGACCAGCTGGCCCGCAACGCCCCCTACGCGCCGTTCGTGGCCGCGTTCCGCGACCTGCTGCGGCAGACGCTCGGCGGCGGCGGCGAGCGGCTGACGCGGGTGCGCGACGCGATCTTGCGCGCGGCCGACGGCCACGGGCAGGTGCTCGTCGACCTGATCCCCGAGCTCGCGCACGTGATCGGCCCCCAGCCGCCGGCGCCCGAGCTCGGGCCGACCGAGGCGCTCAACCGCTTCAACCGGCTGGTCGACGAGTTCGTGCAGACCTTCGCCGGCGGCGACGGCCCGCTCGTGCTCTTCCTCGACGACCTGCAGTGGGCCGACCTCGCCTCGCTCAAGCTGCTGCAGCTGTTCTTGACCTCGCCGTCGCCGCGGCGGCTGCTCGTGGTCGGGGCCTACCGCGACAACGAGGTCGGGCCGACGCACCCGCTCACCGCCGCCGCCGACGAGCTGCGCGGCAAGGGCCTCGGCATCCAGCAGCTCACGCTCGGGCCGCTCGCCCCGCACGACCTCGGCGAGCTGCTCGCCGACGTGCTCGGCGGCGCCGTCGAGCACGCCATGCCGCTCGCGCGCGTCGTCTGGCGCAAGACCGACGGCAACCCGTTCTTCGTCGGCCTGTTCCTGCGCGGCCTCTACCAGGACGGCCTCCTGCGCGCGAACCCCGGTGAGGGCGCGTTCACCTGGGATCTCGCCGCGATCGAGGCGCGCGAGGTCACCGCCAACGTCGTCGAATTCATGAGCCAGCGGCTGCGTCGCTGCGGCGAGGCGACCCAGCGCGCGCTGCGGCTCGCCGCCTGCATCGGCCACAAGTTCACGCTCGCCGCGCTTTCGACCATCTGCGTCGAGACGCCGCAGACGACCGCGGCCGCGCTGTGGGAGGCGCTCGAAGAGGGCCTCGTCCTGCCCGACAGCAACGACTACCGCTTCGCCCACCACGCCGCGCCGGCGCTGCCCGGCGCGGGCGAGGACGTCCTCGAGCTGTCCTATCACTTCTCCCACGATCGCGTGCAGCAGGCCGCGTACGCGCTCGTCGCCGAGGATCAGCGCGCCGAGACGCACCTGCGGATCGGTCGGCTGCTGCTCCTGCGGCTCGGCGGCGAGCCGCGGCCCGACGAGCTGTTCGACGTCGTCGACCACCTCGACCTCGGCCTCGAATTGATGCGCGACCCGGCCGAGCGGCGGCAGGTCTCGGCGCTCAACCTCGCGCTCGGCCGGCACGCCAAGAAGTCGACCGCCTACGCGGCCGCGGCCCAGTACCTGCGCGCCGGCATCGCCCTGCTGCCCGACGGCGCGTGGGACCACGACTACGCCCACACCTACGCGCTGCACTGCGAGCTCGCCGAGTGCGAGTCGCTCGCGGGCGCCTACGAGCGCGCCGAGCCGCTGTTCGACCTGATCCACGCCCACGCGCGCGACAGCGTCGACCACGCCAACGTCTACATCCTGCAGATGCGGCTGTATCAGGTCGCGGGCCGCTACGACGCCGGCGTCGACCTCGGCGTGCGGGGGCTCGCCCTGTTCGGCGTCGACATGCCGGACGGCGACGACGCGCTGCAGACCGCGATGACCGACGAGGCCACCGCGGTCGCCGGCAACCTCGCCGGGCGCCCGGTCCCCTCGCTGCTCGACGCCCCGCTGATGATCGACCCGGTCCACCGCGCGATCCTCTCGCTGATGGTCGGGATCATGCCGTGCGCGTACATCGGCCGGCCGAAGGTGTTCCCGTACTTCGCGCTCATGGCCGTCAACTTCTCGCTGCGCAACGGCAACGCCGAGGACTCGTGCTTCGCCTACAGCGTGTACGGCTTCATGCTCGTCTCCGTGTTCGGCGACGCCGCCGCCGGCTACGCCTTCTCGGAAATGTCGATCCAGCTCAACGAGCGGCTCGGCGACACCAAGCTGCGCGGCACCCTGCTCCACCTGCACGGCGACCACATCAACTTCTGGGTCCGCCCGCTGCGCACCGACTTCCCGATCCTCGAGCAGGCCTTCCACGCCTGCGTGTCCGCCGGCGACCTCGTGTATGCCTCGTTCCTGGCCTTCGAGACGGTCTGGCAGCACATCGAGGTCGGCACCCCGCTGAGCGAGGCGCGCCGCGCGGCCGAGCGGTTCGCCGCGTTCGCCCGCGAGAGCAACAACGAGGCGGTCTACGAGACCATCCGCCTGCAGCAGCAGTTCCTCGACAGCCTGGCCGGGCGCGTCCGCCCGGGCACCTTGCTCGACAGCGACGACTTCGACGCGGCCGAGTGCCTCGGGCGATTGACGCGCGCGAGCTTCGGCTGCGGCATCGCCTTCTATCACATCATCCGCCTGGTCCTGCTCTACACCTACGGGCGCCACGACGAGGCGCTCGCCGCCGCCGCCGCCGCGCGCGAGGTGCTCGGCGCGGTGATGGCGATGCCGATCGAGGCGACCTTCCACCTCTACGAGGCGCTGGCCCTGTGCGCGCGCGCCGGCGAGGGCGACGCCGAGCAGGCGCTGGCCGACCGCGACCTGCTGCGCGGCGACCTCTACAAGCTGTCGCGCTGGGCCGACGACTGCCCGGAGAACTTCGAGCACAAGTACCTGCTCGTGCGCGCCGAGGAGGCGCGCGTCACCGGGCGGACGCTCGAGGCCGAGGAGCTCTACGACCAGGCGATCGCGTCGGCGCGGCGCAACGGCTTCACGCAGTACGAGGCGCTGGCCCACGCGCTGTGCGGCGAGTTCTACCGCCGGCGCGGGCGCGGCTTCATCGCCCCGGTGTACATGCGCGCCGCCCACGACGGCTTCATCCAGTGGGGCGCGCCCGCCAAGGCCGCCCTGATCGCCCGCGAATTCCCGCAGCCGGCCGCCGCCCCTGCGGTCACGCACGCCGCGGAGGACCGCGGAGCCGTCGACGTCGGCGCGGCGCTCGATCTCGAGACCGTCGTCCGGCTCGGGCAGGCGCTCGTCGGCGAGATCGAGCTCGACAAGCTGCTCGACCGGCTGGTCCGGATCGTCATGCAGAACGCCGGCGGCACGCGCGTGTTCCTCGTGCTCGACCGCGACGGCGCGCTCGAGCTGGCGGCCGCCGCCACGGCCGACAGCGACGTCGTCGAGGTCGTCCCCGGCACGCCGCTGGCCGCCCGGCCCGACGTCCCGGCGAGCCTCGTGAACTACGTCGCCCGCACCCGCGAGGCGGTGGTCCTCGGCGACGTCGCCCGCGACCCCCGCTTCGCCGCCGATCCCGCGCTCGTCGCCCGCCAGGTCAAGTCGGTGCTGTGCCTCGCGCTCGCGCACCGCCGGCGCACCAGCGGGATCCTCGTCGTCGAGAACGACCTGATCCGCGACGCCTTCGGCCGCGGCCGCGTCGAGCTGCTGCAGGTGCTGTGCGCCCAGGCGGTCACCGCCGTCGAGAACGCCCTGCTCTACCGCCGCGTCGTCGACGCCAGCCACGCCCTCGCCCGCGCCAACGAGCGCCTCGAGGCCGACGTCGCCCAGCGCACCGCCGACCTGCAGGCCGCCAACGAGCGCCTGTCCGCCGAGCTCGGCGAGCGCGAGCGCGCCGAACAGGCCCGCGCCGCCATGCAGGAGGAGATGATCCGCATGCAGCAGGCGCTGCTCGCCGAGCTGTCGACGCCGATGATCCCGATCACCGACGCGATCGTCGTCATGCCGCTGATCGGCACCCTCGACACCGCCCGCTGCGAGCACCTGCTGCACACCGCCCTCCAGGGCGCCGAGGCCGGGCGCATGCGCGTCGTCATCTTCGACGTCACCGGCATGAAGGGCATCGACACCGGCGGCGCGATCGCCCTGATCAACGCCGCCTCGGCGCTGCGCCTGCTCGGCGCGCGCACCGTGGTGACCGGCGTCAGCCCCGACGCCGCGTCGCTGTTCGTCGACCTCGGCATCGACCTGCGCGGCATCGCCACCCACGGCACCTTGCAGGACGGCATCGCCTTCGCCATGCAGCTGCTCGCCGGCAAGCGCCGCGGCGCCGTCTAGAGCGGCTGCTAGAGCGGCTGGTAGAGGAGCAGGTTCGGCGTGCCGGTCGGGTTGCCGGCGACCCTGTCGCGCGTCGCCCACTCCACGAGCTTCGCCTTGACGGTGCTCCACGGCGCATCGCCGAAGACGGCCTTGTACAGGGCAGCCGTGCCGGCCACGTGCGGCGAGGCCATCGACGTGCCGCTCGCGGAGCCCGTGGCGCTCCCGATCCACGTCGAGCGGATGCCGACGCCCGGGGCGTAGGCCGCGACACACGGGCCGTAGTTCGACCACACCGCCCGCCTGTCGGTCTTGTCGGACGCGCCGGCGGCGAAGGCCTTGGACGCGCTCGCCGGCGAGTAGTTGCAGGCCGGCGCGGCGTTGTTGCCCGCGGCGACCGCCACGAACACGCCGGAGTCGGCGAGCCGGTCGACCGCGGCGTTCAGGGCGGCCGACTTACCTGCCCCGAGGGACATGTTTGCCACGGCCGGCTTGATGTGGTTCTTCGCGACCCACTCGACGCCGGCGATGATGCCGGAGATCGTGCCCTTCCCGCTGCAATTGAGCACGCGGACGCCGCGCAGGAACGACCGCTTGGCGACCCCGTGCACGGTGCCGCCGATGGTGCCTGCCACGTGCGTCCCGTGGCCGTGACAGTCCTGCCCGTTACCGCCGAACGCGTCGAACATCGCCAGCGCGTTGAAGAAGTCCGGGTGATTGCTCTGGATCCCGGTGTCGATGATGTAGGCGCGTACACCCCAGCCGTCGCGGAAATACTCGTACTGACCGTCGAGGGCGCCCGTGCGCTGATCGATGCGGTCGAGGCCCCACGGCTGTCCGGCGGGGTCCATCAGCTGAGTCGTGTCCGCGGTCACGATCTGGTCGGGCTCGATGAACTCGACGTCGGCGCGCATCTCGAGCTTCTTGAGCTGGCCGGGGCTCAGCGCGCCGGCGAAGCCGCGCATGGACTTCTTGAACACGTGGTCGGGCTGGGCGGCGACGTCCGCCACCGCCGCGTCGGGGTCGGCGTCCGCCTTCATCTTGACGATGTAGCGGCCCTTGATGTCCTTGGGGCCGACATTCTTGACCTTCTTCGGCTTCCCGTTGAGCGGCAGGGCGTCGCCCGCGTCCGCCTCCGGACCGGGCGGCAACGGCGGCGGGGGCGGGTCGAACAGCTCGATCTTCTCCTCCTCCTCCCGCAGCGCGAGCTCGCCGGCATCGAGCTCGCCGTCCACTTGGTCGTCGGCGCATCCGCCGAGCAGCGCGGCGCCGCCGAGCAGCAGCGGCGTCGTCGCCGCGAAGATCGTCGTCTTGAGGGTGTGGGTCCAGCTTGCAATGTAAGTATCTGTCATGGTTCTCGGCCTCCCCCCGCGCGAGGACGCGTCATCGTGAACCGCGCAGGGATGAAAGTCGGCATTACAGTGACCCCGCCTCGCCCGCGGACCAGCGACGCAACCCCGAAACGCCGAGCCTCCCGTCGGTCCGTGCACGCGGTCGAATCGACCGGACGAGAACAACGTTCACGGGTGCGGGCCTTTTGTGCGGTGGGAGACTCGTCGAGGCGCGCCGCCGGGGCCGTCGACGAGGCGGCGACGGCGACCCTGATGAATCACCTCACCGGCTCGCTCGGACGCCGACTGCTCGCAGGGTGAGCGACACGCGGCGATCGTAAGACCGGCCGGTGATATGAATCAATCGAGCGGACACATGTTCCACCGACGCGAAGATCCGTGCGAGGTCGACAGGGCGCGGCCTGGACTCCTCGCGAACGAACACGGAGCCCGTGCCCGTCCCCGTGAAGATTCCCGGGCTCCGGCGTACGCGGAAGGCCACGATGCGGCCTCACCCCATTCGCTCGGCCGCCGCCGGCGCCGGCCCTCCGAGACCGTGTTGGCCGAGCCGCGACTCGGAGCTCCGCCGCGCGCGCCCCGCCCGACACTGGCGGGCTCGGGCAACGCTCTCGCCATTCGGCGCACGGCGCGGACGAGCGCGGGGGAGAGCGTCGACGGAGCCTCTCGGAGCAGAGCCAGCGGGATGGCGAGCCTGGTGGATTTCGCCGCCCGGCACCCTCACGATGAGGGCATGGGCGACGCAGGCACAGCGGACCCGGCCAGGTACCGGGCCACCGAAATCGTGTGCCAGCGCGACGGCACCGACATCTACCGCGCGGTGCGGGTGGAGGACAACCGCGCGGTCGTCATCAAGACCCTGGACCCGCGGCTGCGGCCGGCGCGGGAGCTCGAGCGGTTGCGGGCGGAGTACGAGCTCGGTCGTTCGCTCGACCTCCCGAAGACCGTCAAGCCGCTCGCGCTCGACACCTATCGCGGCCTGCCCGCGCTGGTCCTCGAGCACTTCGACGGGAGCTTCCTCGAGCAATTGCTGACCGCGACGCCGCTGCCGCTCGAACGCTTCCTCTCGCTCGCCGTCGGCATCGCCGCGGCCGTCGAGGAGCTGCACCGGCGCGGCGTGGTCCACACCGACCTCAAGCCGGACAACATCGTCGTCGACCCCGTCGGCGGCGAGGTCAAGCTGACCAACCTGGGCGTCGCCTCGCCGCGCCACGCCGACCCGCGGCAGGGGCAGGCGGCCGGGCTCCTCGCGGGCTCCCTGCCGTACATGTCGCCGGAGCAGACCGGGCGGATGAACCGGCCGCTCGACTGCAGGACCGACCTCTATTCGCTGGGCGTGACGTTCTATCGCATGTTGACCGGACGCTTGCCGTTCCACGCCGGCGATCCCCTCGAGTGGATCCACTGCCACGTCGCGCGCCGCGTCACCCCGCCCGCCTCGCTGCGCCCCTCGATCCCCGCCGTCGTCTCGGCGATCGTGCTGAAGCTGCTCGCCAAGGCCGCGGAGGACCGCTATCAGAGCGCGCGCGGCCTTCGCCGCGATCTCGAGCGGTGCCTGGCGGCCTGGCGGACGCGCGGGCGCTGCGAGCTGTTTCCGCTCGGCGAGGACGACCTGTCGGAGCAGCCCTGCGTGCCGCAGGAGGTCTACGGCCGCGAGCGCGAGCTGGCGGCGCTCCTCGCCGCATTCGCCATGGTGGTCGAGACCGGGGCGGCGGGCGTCGTGCGCGTCTGCGGCTATTCGGGGGTCGGCAAGTCCTCGCTCGTCCACAAGCTCCAGCGGCCGATCGTCCAGGCGCGCGGGTTCTTCCTCGCCGGCAAATTCGATCAGTTCCAGCGCGACATCCCCTACGCGACCATCTCGCAGGCGTTCCGCGCGCTCGTCCGCGACATCCTCGCCGAGCCGGAGGCGCGGATCGCCGAGTGGCGCGCGCGGCTGACCGCGGCGCTCGGCCTGCACGCGCGGCTGATCGTCGACATCATCCCCGAGCTCGCGCTCGTCCTCGGCGAGCGGCCGCCCCTGCCGGAGTTGTCGGGGTCCGACGCGCAGAGCCGGTTCCACCTCGTCTTTCGCCGGTTCGTCGAGGTGTTCGCCGCCAGGGAGCACCCGGTGGTGCTGTTCCTCGACGACCTGCAATGGGCAGACACGGCCAGCCTCACCCTGCTCACCCACCTGGTCACCCACCCCGACACCCGCCATTTCTTGTGGGTCGGCGCGTACCGGGACAATGAAGTGACCTCCGCGCACCCGCTGATGGCGGCCTTCACGAGGGTGCGACAGGCGGGCGTCGCGGTGTGCGACATCATCCTCGCCCCGCTCTCGGAGGAGCACCTCGCCGCGCTCGTCAACGCCACGTTCGGCCATCGCGTCCGCGACGCCGCGCTCCTCGCCGGCGTGATCCACCGCAAGACGGCCGGCAACCCGTTCTTCGCGCTCCAGTTCCTCGGCATGCTCCACCAGGAGGGGCTCATCGCGCTCGACCCGGCCTCCGGCCTGTGGTCCGGGGACATCCCGCGGATCCGCGCCAAGGCGTCCACGAGCAACGTCGCCGACCTGATGGTCCAGACCGTGCGGCGCCTGTCCGCGTCGGCGCAGCAGGCCCTCGCGCTCGCCGCCTGCCTCGGCGGCACCGTCGAGGTCGGCGTGCTCGCGGCGCTCAGCGACCGGCCCGAGGAGGAGCTGCACCGCGACCTGTGGCCCGCCGTCCGCTCGGGCCTGCTGCTCAGCGACGACGACGCCTACAAGTTCGCGCACGACCGCGTGCAGGAGGCCGCCTTCTCCCTCACGCCCGCGGCGGAGCGGCCCGCCGTCCACCTGCAAATCGGCCGGCTGCTGCTCGCCCGTCTCGCGCGCGACGAGCTCGACGCGCGGGTGTTCGAGGTCGCCGGCCACTTCGAGGCCGGCGGGGGCCTGCTCGAATCGTCGGAGGAGCGGCGGCGGATCGCCGAGCTCCAGCGCACCGCCGGACGCAAGGCCAAGGCCTCGACCGCCTACGCCGCGGGCGCCCGCTACTTCTCGGCCGGGCTCGCGCTGCTCGGCGCCGACGCGTGGGAGGCTCACCACGCGCTCGCCTTCTCGCTCGCGTTCGAGCGGGCCGAATGCGAGTACCTGCAGGGTCGATTCGACGCCTCCGAGTCGCAATTCGCGACGCTCTTCGAGCGCGCCCGCACCCGCCGGGAGCAGGCGGAGATCCGGCGCGTGGAGGTCGACCTGTTCACGAGCCAGCAGGAGCTCGGCACCGCGGTCGCGCGCGGGCTCGACGGCCTGCGCCTGCTCGGCGTCGAGGTCGCGCCGCATCCGACGCGCGAGCAGGTCCGGCGCGAGCTCCAGACCATCCGGGACGAGCTCGGCGATCGGCCGATCGAAGCGCTCATCGACCTGCCCCCGCTGACGGATCCGGACATGCGCGCGGCGCTCGGGATCCTCGCCGTGCTGTTCGCCCCCGCCCTCAACACCGACCCCGAGCTGCCGTTCCTCTGCTACTGCCGGATGGTCCAGATCAGCCTGCGCCACGGCAACTGCGAGGCCTCCGCGCTCGGCTACGCGTACTTCGGCATGGTCCTCGGGCCGTCGTTCGCCCGCTATCGCGAGGGCTATCAGTTCGGCAAGCTCGGCTACGACCTGGCCGAGCGGCTCGAGCTCGTCGCCTACCGCGCCAAGCTCCACTGCATCTTCGGCGACTGCATCTGCTTCTGGACGCAGCACCTCCGCGGCGCGCTCCGCTACCTCGAGATCGCCTTTCAGGCGGCGCTCCAGACCGGCGACATCACCTTCGCCTGCTACTGCTGCAACCATATCACGTCCGACATGTTCATCCTCGGCGAGCCGCTCGACCAGATCGACCACGAGGCGGAGCGGCGGCTGGAGTTCACGCGCAACGTCAACTTCCCCGGCTCCGCCCAGGCCATCATCGGGATCCAGCGGCTGGTCCGCAACCTCCAGGGCCGGACCGAGCGCTTCTCGAGCTTCAGCGACGACACCTTCGACGACGACGATTACCAGCGCCGGATGGACGAGTCGTCGTGGACGGTCGTCAGGTGTTGGTATTACATCCTGAAGCTGCAGGCGCGCTTCTTCGCCGGCGATTACGCCGGGGCGCTGGCGGCCGGCGACCGGGCCGCGCCGATCCTGTGGTCCACGCTGGCGCACATCCAGGAGCCCGAGTACTGGTATTATTACGCGCTGGCGCTGGCGGCCCAGGCCGCGAGGGCCGCGCCCGAGCGGCTGCACGAGGCCCTCGCGGTCCTGGCGCGCCACGAGGCCAAGCTCGCGGAGTGGACGGCGACCTGCCCGGAGAACTTCGGCCACAAGCACGCGCTGGTGGCCGCGGAGATCGCCCGACTCGAGGGCAGGGACCGCGACGCCCTCCACGCCTACGAGCGTGCCATCCGCGGCGCGCGCGACCACGGCTTCGTGCAGAACCAGGCGCTCGCCGACGAGCTCCTGGCCCGCTTCTACCGCGAGCGAGGGCTCGACGTGCTCGCCGAGACGCACCTGCGCGCCGCCCGTGCCGGCTATCTGCAGTGGGGCGCGCACGGCAAGGTCCGTCAGCTCGAGGCGGAGGAGCCGCGCCTGAGCGACGCGCGGTCGGCTCGGGCCGACGCCGCCGACACCGTCACGGCCGATCACATCGATCTGCTGGCGGTGACCAAGGCGTCGCAGTCGATCTCGAGCGAGATCGTGCAGGAGCGGCTGCTCCACCGCCTGCTCACCGTGGTGCTCGAGCAGAGCGGCGCGCACACGGCCCACCTGATCCGCGTCCGCGGCGGCGAACTGACGCTCGAGGCCAGCGCCACGCTCGACGAGTCGGGGACGCGCGCCGACCTGCGGCGGCGCGGCCCGACCGGGCTCGCCCGGCTCGTCCCGACCTCGCTCGTGCAGTACGTCCATCGCACGCGGGAGCGCGTCCTCCTCGACGACGCGCGCGCCGACCCCGGTCGATTCGGCCAGGACGAGTACGTGCGAACGGCCCAGCCGCGCTCGCTCCTGTGCTTCCCGATCCGCCGCCGCGGCGCCGTGCACGACGTCCTCTGCCTCGAGAACAGCCTGATCCCGAGCGCGTTTCGCCGCGAGCAGCTGACCGTCCTCGAGCTGCTCGCCGCCCAGGCCGCCATCTCGCTCGAGAACGCCACCCTCCTGGGCCAGGAGCAGGCGGCGCGGCGGGCCGCCGAGGAGGATCACCGGCGCGCGCGGTTCCTCGGCGACGCCAGCAAGCTGCTCGGCGAGTCGCTCGACTACGAGGAGGTGCTGCATCGCCTGGCCGACCTGTGCGTGCGTTCGTTCGCCGACTGGTGCGTGATCGACATCCTCGAGGAGGACGAGCTCCGGCGCCTGATGACGACGCGCGCCGACGCGACGTGGCACGTCCAGCTCGAGGAGCTGCGGTCGCGCTACCCCCCGCGCATCGACTCGCCGCACCCGGCGGCGGAGGTGATCCGCAGCGGCGCGCCGATCCGCCTCGAGATGAGCGAGGAGACGCTCGGGCGCTACTGCGTCGACGAGGGCCACGCGCGCCTGCTCCGCGAGTTCGGCATCGAGACCGCGATCGTGGCGCCGCTCCCGGCCCGCGCGCGGATCATCGGCGCCATCACCCTCGGCTCGACGCAGCCGGGCTTCCGCTACGAGGCCGCCGACCTCGAGCTGCTCGTCGAGCTCGCCCGCCGCGCGGGGATGGCGATCGACAACGCCAGGCTGTACCGCCAGGCCCAGGCCGCGCTGCGGCTGCGCGACGAGTTCCTGTCGGTGGCCTCGCACGAGCTGCGCACGCCGATGACGTCGCTCACCCTGGCCCTGCAGACGATCGTCAAGAAGACCACCGTCGAGAAGCCGCTCGATCCGCAGATCACCGGCAAGCTGCTCGACCTGGCGCTGCGGCAGTCGGGGCGGATGAACCGCCTCATCGACGACCTCCTCGACGTCTCGCGCATCGAGACCTGGCAGCTCGCGCTGGCGCTCGTCGAGGTCGACCTGTGCGGCCTCGTCCGCGAGATCGTGGCCCGGTTTCAGCCCGACCTGGCGCGCGCCGGCAGCACGGTGTCGATCGAGGGGGAGGCGCCGGTCGTGGGCCGCTGGGACCGCTCCCGCATCGAGCAGGTCATCTCCAACATCCTCGCCAACGCCGCCAAGTTCGGGGCCGGAGCGCCGATCGAGGTGGCGGTGACCGGCGAGCGAGACGTCGCCCGCCTGACGATCACGGACCACGGCATCGGCATCGACCCGACCCGCCTGCCGCGGATCTTCGAGCGCTTCGAGCGCGGCGTGTCGGCCCAGAACTACGGCGGACTCGGGCTCGGGCTCTACATCGCCCGCCGGATCGTCGAGAGCCACGGCGGCTCGATCCGCGTGGCGAGCACCCCGGGCGAGGGCTCGACGTTCACCGTCGAGCTGCCGCGCGCACCACCGCCGCCGGCCGCCGCGGCAGACGGAGGTCCCCGGGCATGACCGCCGACAATGATGCGAGCTGTGTCGTCCTGGTCGTCGACGACGACTCGGACGTCTGCGAGACGCTGCAGACGGTCCTCGAAGTGTCCGGCTATCGCGTCGCCGCCGCCGCCAACGGCCGGGAGGCGCTCGACGCCCTGCGCCGCGGGCTCCGCCCCTGCCTCATCCTGCTCGACCTCATGATGCCGGTGATGAACGGGCTCGAGTTCCGCGCCGAACAGCGCAGCGATCCTGCCATCGCCGCGGTCCCCGTGGTCGTGGTCTCGGGCGATCACCACGTCGCCGAGAAGGCCACGGAGATGGGCCTGGAGGGGCTCGCCAAGCCGATCGACATCGACGACCTGCTGCAGCTCGTCGCTCGGTTCTGCGGGCCCCCGACTGAGATGCAGTGAGGCTCCTGTGCACATTCCCGGCGGCCGCCGGCCGCGTCGCCACTCGCTGAAATCTCGATTCATCGTACGATGAATCGCGATTGCAGCGAGCGCGGGCGAGCCCGCGCTCGCCGTCCTGCCGGGCCCGTCACTGGAGCAGCAGCGGCGGCCTGACGGTCTTGGTGTCGGTCAGCGTCTTGAGGTACGCGACGACCGCGGCCTCCTCGTCGAGGGTCAGCGCGAGGTCTCCGAAGAAGCCGCCGATCGCGAGCGTGCCGTTCTCCTCCGGCTTGGGCCAGCAGTTGGCCGCCAGCGCCTGCGCCTCGGTCCAGCTCCGGCTCTCGTCGCAGCGCGTGATCCCGAAGCCGGCGGCGGTGGCACCGCTCACGTCCGCCGTGTTGTAGAAGTGGACCAGGCTCTCGAGCGACTTGAACCAGCCGTTGTGGGTGTAGGCCTTGACGAAGCTCTTGTACGGCCGCTTGTCCACGTTGCGCAGGGTCGGCGTCTTGTGCTGCCCGCGAAGGTTCTCGTCGCCGAGCCTGCGCTGGCCCAGGCCCAGACTGCCCTCCGGGCCCGGGATCAGCGGATTGGCGGGCACGCCGATGTTGTGGAAGACCGCGTCGGTGTAGAGCTGGTCCCGCTCCAGGCCCATCCTCCTGATGGCCGCGAGGCCCGCCGAGGTCGTCGGGTCCGGGGCCGGGGCCGTCGGCGAGTTGTCGTGGCAGAGGGCGCAGCCCGCCTTGCCGTAGAACAGGTCGTGGCCGCGGTTCTCCTGGTCGGTCAGGCCCCGGAGCGGGAACGACACGTCCGCCCCCTCCACCTTGATCTCGGCGGCCAGCGCCTTGTCCCGCTTCGAGCTGAACGAGTTGACCTCGGCGGAGGATTGCCAGGCCGCGAGCGCCACCGCGACCCGCTTGAAGCTGAGCATGAACCCGGCGGGGCTGCAGTCGATCTTCTCGCCCCAGGCCAGGACGTAGAGGAGCGAGTAGAACGACTTCGCCACGTGCTTGCAGACCTGCTTCTCGCTGATGTTCTGCTCGACCTCGTTCGGGAACGGCTGCAACGCCTGATCCGCCAGCGGCCCCAGGTACTGGCCGAACAGGCTCTCCAGAGTGGCGCGGCCCTTGAACACCTCGGCGCCGATGTGCGTGGTCGACCCGCCGAACACCGGCGTGTCGTTGCCCTCGGCGCGGCCGTCCCAGAACAGACCGCCGCAGGGCAGCTCGGACGGGGCGCACGACTCCCGGAGCGGGATGTTGCGCGCGTACGCGTTGCTCGGGGTCTTGATCGAGCCCACCGCGCCCGGGACCGCGCCCGGCGCCGCCACCTGACCGTTGTTGATCTTGAGGTCCCGGAGGGTCCAGCCGGCGGCCGGGTCATGACAGCTGGCGCAGGCTTGTCGCCGCTTCGGCACCGAGATCTCGTCGAAGAAGACGAACTTCCCGAGCTGTTCCAGGCTCAGCTTGCGCAGCCCGAACGAGCGGGCGGTCGGGACCTCGCCGTCGAAGAGCAGCTCGAGCGGCAGCTCCTCCGGCTCCACGGCGTCGTCCGCCGCGGCGTCCGCGAGGACGTTCGCCTCCTCCTCGGCGGTGAGGTCGAGCCCCTCGTCCGGCTCATCGTCCGCCGCGGGGCTGTCACACTGTAAGAGTCCTGTGATCGGGCTCGCCAATAGCGAACCGATCATGAATGCGTGCATAGATGTGGGCATGCTGAAATCAACCTCCGTACGAGTCTTCGCCCGGATTTCGACCCCCCGACGATGCGGGCAACCCCTCGCCGGAGCAAGCCGCGCGGGTGCTGGCTGTCACCTGGACAGATGCTCGCAGGCGACACGAACAACGCACGCGCGGCGCCCTGTCGATGAAAATCGCAGGACTGCGGATCACGGCGGTCGCAGACCCTGTGCGCCGGCGCCATCGCGTCGCCGCCGGATCGTCGGCGAAGTGCACCATCCGGGCGCCGGGCGATGAATCACCGCTCGCACCGGCCTCCGGGCGTCACAGCGACCGAGTCTTCAATGCACCGACCTTCCGCCGCGCTGCAGCGGACGTGCCAGGGCTCGATCGGCTATCGCCGCGGCCCCATCGCCGCGCCGCAGAGAGTTCGTGACGCGCGACGTTCGGCGTCCCACGAGCCCCTCGAAGCGACCACATCGAGGCATCGCGCCTCCGCGCCGCGAGCCCCGGCGCGGCGAACGAACGGCCGAAGCGGGCGATTCGTGGGTGCTCGTCGCCTGGTCGCCCACGCACTCGTATCCACGCACATCGGCGGGCCCGGCGCGACCTCGCCGGCCGTCAGCGCGGCCCCGGCCAGGCTGACGAACACCCCGCGGTGCCGCCACGGGGTCCGATACCGGAGGGCGCCGTACAGAGGATGCACGCTCGTGTGGACGAGGACCGCGGAGGCGCGACGCGTGCACCGGCCCGCGCTCGTGCGATTGTGAGGGGCTGAAAACACATGCCCGAATTGTGGGCACCCGCGGCGGTGAACGGCGATGGTGGCGCTCGGACTCACCTCGGCTCGACGCGGGCGTCAGGAAGTCGGGCCGCGTCGTTCCACCACGGCGCGGTACTCGGCGGTGATGGTGGCCAGCTCGACGGCCTTGTCATCGGCAGGGCGGGTGGAGGTCGTCCGCTCGGCGTGGTCCATCCGCCGGTTCGCGAGGATGATCGCGGTGGTGGCAGGACGCCGCTCGTTCTCGTACCGCTCCAGGGCAGCGGGTACGTCGCCGCCGCAGGAGAGCTCGGCGGCGAGGGCGGCGGCGTCGAGCACGGCCTGAGAGGCGCCATTGGCGCCAATGGGATACATGAGGTGTGCGGCGTCGCCGAGCAGGGTGACACGGCCCAGGCCCCATCGCTCCAGCGGCTCGCGATCGATCATCGGGTAACGCAAGATCAGCGCGCTGCGCTCGAAGACGTCGCGGACGTCGAGCCACCCCAGGTCCCAGTCGGCGACGTGGGGCAGGATGTCGGCGAGCTGGCCGGGGACGTCCCAGCCCGCGCCGTCGACCGGCCCCGGCGCGCCCGTGCGGGCCAGCAGGACCCAATTGAGCAGCGCCTCGCCGCGAGCGGCATGCCGGGCGGAGATCGGGTACGCGATCAGGCGCGTGGCCCGCTCGTCGTTGGCCAGGATCATCGTGCGGCCGTCGAGGAAGCCGTCCAGCTCGGTCAGGCCGCGCCACATGACCACCCCGGCGCCGTTGAGCGCGCCGTGTTCGGGGTGGAGGCAGGAGCGGACGACCGAGTGCAGTCCGTCGGCGCCGATCAGGGCAGCGGCCTCGAACACGACGTCGGCGCCGCGAGCCCGGTCGTGGGCGTGGACGCGGACGGCGCCGCGGGTCTGCTCGAGGTCCTGCAGCCGCACCCCGGTGCGAATCGCGTGATCGCCGAGCCGTTCGCGGACCGCGTTCAGCAGCAGCGTCTGCAGTTCGCCGCGGTGAATGGAGTACTGCGGGCACCGGTAGCCCGCGGCGACGCCGCGCGGCTCCACCCACAGGGTCACGCCCTTGTGGTCGACGTAGCGGTGTTCGCGAGTGGGGATGCCGGTCGCCGCCATCGCGTCCCCCAGCCCGAGGGCGGTCAATTCGGCGACGGCGGCCGGCTGGATGTTGATCCCGACGCCGAGCGGGCGGAGCTGGGCGGCGGACTCCAGGATGGTTGCTGTGATGCCGCGGGCGTGCAGGGCGAGGGCCGCGGTCAGCCCTCCGATCCCGGCCCCTGCGATCACGATGTCGGCGGTGGTGTCGTTGCGCATGGCGTCCCTCGGATTGGATCAAGGCTGCAGCCGGGTGCTCTTCCAGCCCCCGGGCGCGAGGTCGAAGCGCAGCCGGCGATGCAGCCGGTTGGAGCTCGACGCCCAGAACTCGAGCGCGAGCGGCTGGAGGACATAGACCATGAAGCGCTCCGGACACGGCAGCGCGCCCGCTTCGGCGAGCCGCCGCGCCTCGGCGAGGAGCGCCTCGGAGGAGACCAGGGGCTCGCTCTGGTGCGACGCCGTCGACATCGAGTGCAAGGCGACCGGCCGCCTGTTCCACTCCGCCACCGCCCGGTCCCGCGACAGCGCCACGATCGTGCCGCTCACCGAGAGCTGGCGGCTGAGCTCGCGCCAGTAGAAGTGGCCACACGCGTACGGGACCTCCATGGAGTCCTTGATCTTGCGGCTCGTGGCATGCGTCGCGAAGACGACGCCGACGCCGGCGAACTCCAGGATGGCCATGACGCGCGACGACATCAGCCCCGAGCCGTTCGCCGTGACGAGCACCATGGCGCGCGGCTCGCAGACCTTCTCCTCGATCGCCTCGCGCAGCCATCGCTGGCCGATCGCGATCGGGTCGTCCGGTGGGTCGTCGTACTCGGGAAAGGCGAGGTCCGCCGTCCCCGTCATGCTTTCGAGCTTGCTGCTCATGTCATCTCCTCAGATGAAGTAGCTGCCGACGGCGATGCGATAGCCGTGGCCTCCCGCCGCGAGGCGCGGGCCGTCCGGCTCCATGCGGGCGGTCGCATCCATGCGCGACGTCCGGCCCATCTCCACGCCCTGCGTGATCCTGATCTTGTCGCCGAACGCCGCGCGACCGTGCCGGACCAGGTGCAGCGCCAGCGGGCCCGCCGCCGAGCCCGTGGCGGCGTCCTCGTTCACGCCGTAAGCGGGCGAGAACATGCGCATGCGCCAGCCGCCGGCGCCGTCCGGACAAAAGCACAGGGCCGCCATGTCCGGGTGGTCCGCCAGCCGCTTGAGGTCCGGCCGTACGGCTCCGAGCGCGGCGACGTCGCTCACCCCCACGAACACGTGCCGCGGCCCCACGTCGTACATCTCGATCGGCGACGTGCTCCCGTCCAGGCCCAGAGCCTCGAGGAGCTCGTGCTCGCGTTCATACCGCGAGACGACGGGGCTCGGCTGCTCCATCTGCACGTAGGCGGTGAACGGCTGGTCCTTGACGCGCTCGACGGCGAAGCGAAACGTGCCCTTTCGCGTCTCGAAATTCATCGCCGCCAGGCCGCGTTCCGCCGCCAGCGCCACGGCGGTGCCGAGCAGCGGATGACCCGCGAAGCCCAACTCGTTGACGGGCGTGAAGATCCTGACGCAGGCCGTCCCGCCGCTCCGCGGAGCGCGGATGAAGGTCGTCTCCGACAAATTGAGCTCGGCGGCGAGGCGCTGCATGTCACCGTCGTCGAGATCGTCGCAGGCGAAGAACACGGCGACGGGGTTGCCGGTGAAGCGCTCCTGGCCGAATGCGTTGACTACGGTGTATCTGTGCATATCGTCCCCTCCACCACTTCGAATGCGATCCGATGGTCGGGCGGCCTGCCGATGAGCTCGGCGGAGACGTTGCGCGGCAGGCTCGCCCGGTCCGGCCTGTCGCCGTGCCAGAGCATCAAGGCCCCCCAGCGGCGCGCGTCCCTGGAGGCGAGCCACAGCTTCGTCGTCAGGTTCGGGACGCGCTCCCATTCGGCGAACGCCTGCTGGATCGCCGGGCTCGCGGCCAATTCGTCGGCGTCGGGATCGCCGGCGCCGAGGTCCCACCACGCCAATTCAATCCACATACGCCGCGCTCCCCAGCCAGAACACCGCGTCGCGCAGGATCCGGGGCCCGTCCTTCGTCAGCACCGACTCGGGGTGGAACTGCATGGAGCAGAAGCTCGGCCCTCTCAGCCCGTGGACCTGATTCGACGCGGGGTCGCGATAGACGCTCACCGCGCCCCACGGGCTGTCGACGTGGTCGGCCTCGCAGATGGCCGCGAAGGTGTTGTAGAAGCCGGCCGTCTCCAGCTTCCCGAAGATCGAGATCTGCTTCTGGAGGCCCTGGTTCGGGGCGGGGAGCCGCTGGATGGGCAGCCCCAGGATCGAGCTCAGCATCTGGTGCCCGAGGCAGATCGCGATGAACGGCCGGGCCGCCTCCATCGCGGCCAACATCAAGCGCCGGCTGGTCGCTACCCGCGGGTCCGCCAGCTTGCACGGGTCTCCGGGGCCCGGCCCGACGATGAGCAGCTCGGAGCCCCGGACCTCGCCGATCGTCGCGTACGACTCGACCCTCACGGTCAAGCCGAGCTCGCGCAGCAGGTACTGCAGCATCGAGGTGAACGAGTCCTCGTTGTCGAGGATGACGATCGCGGGCGCCTCGCCGCGACGGGAGCGCGGCCGATCGACGCGCGCTTGCTCGCCGAGCCAGAAGCTCGACAGGCGCCCGTTCCACCTGCCGAGCGACTCCGCGACCGAGTCCTTCTTCGACAGGTCTCCGAGCGAGCCGCCGCCGATGGCGTTCTGGAGCGCGGCCGCCTTCGCCGCCGTCTCCTTCGTCTCGGACTGGGGATCCGACTCGCGGACCAGGGTCGCGCCGACGCCGATGGCGAGCTCGCCGTCGTTGTCGATCTCGGCCGTGCGGATCAGGATCGCCGAGTCGAGCAGCGGGCCGCGCTCGTCGTCCTCGACGATCGCCGCGACCCCGCTGTAGTACGAGCGCCCGCAGGTCTCGTAGCGGGCGATGACGCGCGTCGCGTTCTCCAGCGGGCTGCCGACGACCGTCGGCGCGAACATCGAGCGCTTCAGGATCTCGGCGACGGACAGCTCGGTGCTGCCCTCGATGCGATAGCCGACGTGCGCCAGCCGCGACATCTGGATCAGGTAGGGCCCGTGCGCGCGGACGTCCGAGCAGCAGATGTCGGTCATCATCTTGAGCTCTTCGTCGAGGACCATCGACAGCTCGTCCTCCTCCTTCCCGTTCTGCAGGAACTCGAGCACGCCTTCCTGCGTCGGACCGAGCGGGGGGAACCTGTAGGTGCCGCTGATCGGCGTCATGGTGACGGTCTTCGCCGCGAGCTTGATGTGCAGCTCGGGCGAGGCGCCGACGAACGTGATGCCGCGCATGCGGATGAAGAAGGTCCAGTACGCGCCGCGCTCCTGACGCAGGAGGTTGCGGAAGATCATCAATCCGACGCGGTCGTCGTATGCGTCGAGCCCGCCGGTGAGCGTACGCTTGATGACGAAGTTCGACCCTTCGCCGGTGCCGATCTCCTGGCGGATGACCCGATCGACGATGTCCGCGTAAGCCGCGTCGTCCGGCGTGAACGTGCAGTTGCGAAGATTGACCTGGGCGTCGGGGAGCGCCGCCAGTGCCGCCTCGAGCGGAAGGGCCTGATACTCGTCGACGCAGAGCGCCAGAGTCGGCTTCCGGTCGTCCTTCACCGTGAAGCCGCGCTCGGCGATCTGGCGGTAAGGCGCGACGACGAGGGTGCCCCAACGACCTTTCGCGCGCTGTTCGGCGTGGAGCCGGTCCAGGTCGGCGAGCTCGGCCAGGACACGCTCCGCTCCCGCCATCACCTCGAGGGTGGAGGCCTTGAACCGGTCGGGGCGGAAGACCAGCGCGTAAGCGTCGAACCGCCCGTCGATAGCTCTTTGCAGGATCGTCATTGTTTGCACACCTCGCTCACGGGCAGGACCTTCGCGCAGCACTCGGCCGCGTAGCTCAACGCCTGCGCGTGCTTCTGCTTCGAGAAGTCGGCGATGGCGTCCTGCACGAGGAAGACCTGGATGTCGCGCGAGTAGGCGTCGATGGCGCTGGCCAGGACGCCGATGTGGGCGTAGACGCCGCAGATGATGATCTGGTCGCGCCCGTGCTCGCGGAACGCCTCGTCGAGCGGAGTGGCGAAGAACGCGCTGTAGCGCCACTTGGCCAGCACCGCTTCTTGAGGCAGAGGCGCGATTTCCTCGGGGATCGCGGTGTGCGTGGTCGCGCTGCTCATCCCCTTGCCCCAGATGTCGTAGAGCAGGCCGCGCTCCTTGGGCGACATGTCGCCGCGCTGCGCGGTGTAGAAGATCGGGACGTGGTGCGCCCGCGCGTGCGCGATGAGCCTCCTGCAGCCCTCGACCAGGCTGCGGCGCACCGACGGCGGGAGCAGATCGAGGAAGTACTTTTGCATGTCGTGGACGAGCAGGATGCTGCGGCGGTCGTCCTGCGCCCACGTGACGATGTTCGCCGCGCTGAGCTCGGGCGCATGCAGCTCGTAGTCCTCGATGCGAGGAATTGCGATGTGCATCATAGCGGGATCCCCGTGCGGACGATCTTCGGGACCGGGAGGCCCAGCGCCTTGAACTGCTGGACCGGGTTCATGAACTCGCGCTGGAGCTTGATCTTGCCGCCCTCGAACTGAAAGTAGTGGATGAAGTGGTTCTCGTAGTAGCCTTCGGGGTAGCCCTCGAAGCGGATGGCGCCCTTGCCGTCGCACTCGACCCAGAACACGTCCGGGTCCTGCGTGTCGAAGATCGAGACGTTGTACCACTGCCAATCCGGAAAGCACCTCAGCGACCACACGGCGTGCGCAGCCAGGCGGTCCCTGCCGCGAATCATGATCGGCTCGCCGGTGTCGGTGGTCCACAGGCCGCCGCAGCCGTCCGCGGTGAACAGCTCGTGGCGCTTCAGGCGGGCCTGCCCGCGAGTCTCCATGTACCGCTGGACGATCTGACGATTGAGCTTACGAACGTCGATTTGAGGCATGGTGCTCATGTGCGAAGCCCTTTCGAGGGACGCTCGAGAACTCCGTCCGGAGAAGAACCGGGCGCTGGTCCTCGACGCATAGCATGAACCGAGACCGGCAGCGCGGCAGCCGGCAGGCCCCGGCGGGTGATGCTATCCACACGATGCAGCGGCGCCGAGTTCGGTCCATCCGGCCGCGGCCCGCGGCGCCGGTAGAATTTGAGGACAGCGCCAGCATTGACATTTGTCCCCGCGCGCAAGATTGACCAATGTGGGGCGCCCGCCCCGGTCACAGCTACGATTGCGCCTGCTCCGCTTCACCGCGCTCGACCTGCCGATCGTCGACGACTCGACCTGCGCCCGTTGCAGCACGACGGACCGATCGGCTCCCACGAAGCCGTCCATCAGCGCCACGAGCGCGGCGCCTTTGTCATCACCTCGAACAGCGCGGTCGACGAATGAATGTCGACATTCACGTCATTCGCGTCGACACGGAATTCTTCGCCGAGCTCGATCGCCGCGGCGCTCGCGGACCCACCAAGGCCCGCGGATGCGCTCCAGCCTCTCCGGCGCGATCCGCTCGAGGTTCTCCTGCGGCGTCGAGCGCTCGACCGGCCTGTCGTGCCGCTCGAGACCGCGGGAAGGCCCGGTAGGAGCTCGAGTCCGCAGGGCGAGGCTCGAGCTCGTCGTGGCCGAACCCGTTCATCTGCTCGTGGACCGGCGCTCGAAGCACCTGATCGTCGAGCGGCTCGCTTCGTCCGAAGCAGCTCCGGGATCTCCGCCGACCAAGCCGCCGCCGAGCCCGGCTCGCGCGCCGCTTCCGGGCGCACATTCGCCGGCCGAGCGCGCGGCGATCCGCGTTTGACAGTGCACCGACGACGCCGTCGCGTCGCGCTGTCGGCGTCTCAATGGCGCATGCGGCGAGCGATCAGCATCGCCAGCTCGAGCGCCTGCTCGTAATTGAGCCGCGGGTCGACGCAGGAGCGATAGGCGCGCGCGAGGTCGCCTTCGGAGAGGTTGCGGGCGCCTCCCATGCACTCGGTGACGTTCTCGCCGGTCAGCTCGACGTGGACCCCGCCGAGGTAGGTCCCGGCGCGCTGGTGGATCTCGAAGGCCTGCTCGACCTCGCCGAGGATGTGCTCGAACTTGCGCGTTTTAAACCCCTCGGCGGTGCGCTCGATGTTGCCGTGCATGGGATCGCAGACCCAGAGCACACGGCGACCCGCCCGCTCGACCGCGTGCAGGAGCGGCGGCAGCCCGTCGGCGATGGCGCGCGCCCCGAAGCGGTGAATCAGCGTCAGGCGACCGGGCTCGTGGCCCGGGTCGAGCACGGCGGCCAGCTCGAGCAGCCCCTCGGGCGTCGTACCCGGGCCGACCTTCACCGCGATCGGGTTGGCGATGCCGCGGAAGTACTCGACGTGGGCGCCGTCGATCCGCGAGGTCCTCAGGCCGATCCAGGGCAGGTGGGTCGAGAGGTTGTACCAGCCGTCGCGCTGCGGCACCTGCCGCGTCTGCGCCTGCTCGTAGAGCAGGTGCAGCCCCTCGTGGGAGGTGAAGAAGTCGACGCGGCTCGTCTGCCCGACCGGCTCGCCGGAGAGCGTCTCCATGAAGCGCAGCGAGTCGCCGATCGACTCCACGAGTCGCTGGTACTCGGCGGCGAGCGGCGAGTGCTGCACCCATTCGAGGTCCCATTTCTCGGGATGGTGGAGGTCGGCGAAGCCGCCGTCGATGAGCGCGCGGATGAAGTTGAGCGTGAGCGCGGCGCGCTCGTAGCCCCGCAGCAGGCGCTCGGGGTCGGGGGTGCGCGCCGCAGGCTCGAAAGCGGCTCCGTTGATGAGGTCGCCGCGGTAGACCGGCAGCTCGACGCCGTCGCGCGCCTCCACCTGCTCGCTGCGCGGCTTGGCGTACTGTCCGGCGAAGCGCCCGACGCGGGTTACCCGCTTCCTGGCCCCGTGCACCAGCACGAGGCTCATCTGCAGGAGGATCTTGAGCTTGCCCGAGATGGCCACGGCGTCGCACTCCGCGAACTGCTCGGCGCAATCGCCACCCTGGAGGAGGAAGCGGTCACCGCGGGCGGCCTCGGCCAGTTGGCCGCGCAGCGCCTCGATCTCGCCGGAGGTGACGAGCGGCGGCAGGCGGCCGAGCTGGCGCAGCACGGCCTCGAGCGCCGCGGCCGAGGGGTACTCGGGCTGCTGGAGCGCCGGCCGGGACTGCCAGGAGGTCGGGGACCAGTCATCGAGCCCGGCGGGCTGGGCGTCGGACGTGGGGGCGAACAACGGCGTCATCGAGCTCATGGGCGGCAGCTCCTAGCAGGCACATCCATGGTAGTAGCAGCCCGTCGTCGTCTCGCCTCGGCGTGGCAAGCGCGTGCAGATGGCGGGCGGCCGACGTCACAGTCCTCGGGGCACGCGCCTTCGGGCCCGCGGCGCCGAATCATCATATGTCCTCTGGAACACGTACCTTCGGGCACCCCGGTGCCGAATCATCATATGTCCTGTTGAACACGTACCTTCGGGCACCCCGGCGGCCGACGATCCAGGTCGCGCCGATGCCCGAGCGCGGGCGCGCTCGTCGAGCCGCTGCTGCCGGAGCCGGCCGCGCCGCGCCGGCTCGCCTCCGGCTCCCCCTGCCGGTCCTGCGCGAGGTCTCGTCCGCCGAGATCGCGACGCCCTCGTCCGCCGCGGCGACGCTCGCGGCGCCGTGCCGGTGACGACGACTCCGCCGATCACGTCGCGTGATTCACGGCTCTTGCGAGCCTCCGCGGATGAGCTCGCACCAGGCGCGTTCTCGAGTCCTCGAGGTCTGGGCAAAAGGACAGCGGTCGGTCGGCGATCGATCATCAATCGATGGACTGCGACCATTGCCGAGCCCGGCGCGCGACGACAGCGTCCATCGTAACACTGCGGCAGCCGTCGCGCGCGGCCCCGGCCCTCGCATCCCGGAGACGCGACTGCCTGCAATCACGAGCCGATCGTCGCGATGGCGGCAGCATTCGCGGCGCCGGCCGTGCTCGCGTTTGGCAGCGTCAGCTTCCTGCCGCTCTTCCTGACGCGAAGCGCGAGGTGGCCGCCCTGATTCCGGCGCGGCTCAGCCGCGCAGCTTGGCCGCGAGCACCTCGACCTTGTCGATGCGGGGCGGCTCGGCGAGCAGCTCGTCGGCGCGGGCCATGAGCGCCGCGGCGATCGGCCCCTCGAGGTGCGCGCGCTGACCGGCCGCGTCGGGGAACGCGTCGAAGATCCCGAACTCGTGCTGGCCGAGGCGGATGGCGAACCACACCGTGGTGGCCTCCTCGCGCTCCGCGAGCGGCAGCGCGCCGGCGAGGAACGCGGCGACCTCCTCCTCCTTGCCAGGTTTCGCGACGATACGAGCCAACAATCCGACCTTCACCATGGTGTTCTCCTCTGGGCGTGACGCCCGGTGACGGTCGACAACGTAGCGCTCGAGGCCGTCACGCGCTATTGTCGGAACCGACAATGATGGTATCGTTTTCGCCATGCATGTCCACGTGCTCGTCCTCGACGGGGTGTTCGACGCCGGTCTGGCCCTGGTGCTCGACACGCTCGACACCGCGAACGCGCTCGCCGCGGCGCCGGAGCAGCGCGTTCGCGTGGCGGTGCTCGGGGTGCGGCGGCGGGTCCGGACGCACCTCGGCTTCGCGGTGCCGATCGTCGCGCGGCCGCGGGCGCGGCCCGACGTCGTGATCGTGCCGGCGCTCGGGGCCAAGACCCCGGACACGCTCGAGCGGGCGCTGGCGCGGCGCGACGTGGTCGAGGCGGCGGCGCAGCTGCAGGCCGCGGCGGCCGCGGGCGCGCAGGTCACGGCGGCCTGCACCGCCACCTTCGTGCTCGGCGACGCCGGCCTGCTCGCGGGCCGGCGCGCCACCACGACCTGGTGGCTCGCGCCGCTGTTCCGCGCGCGCTTCCCCGCGGTCGCGCTGGACGACGCGCAGATGGTCGTCGAGTCCGACAACATCGTCACCGCCGGCTCGGCGCTGGCGCACCTCGACCTCGCGCTGTGGCTGGTCCGCCGCCGCAGCCCGGCCCTCGCCCGCACCGTGGCCAACCACCTGCTCTACGACGCGCGCCCGTCGCAGGCGCCCTACGTGATGCCCGACCACCTCGCCCACGCCGACCCGCTGGTCGCCCGCTTCGAGGACTGGGCCCGGCGCCACCTCGACGGCTTCACGATCGGCGCGGCGGCGCGGGCCCTCGGCGCGACCGAGCGCACGCTCGAGCGCCGCGTGCAGGCCGTGCTCGGCAAGTCGCCGCTGTCGTTCGTGCAGGACCTGCGGGTCGCCCACGCCGTCCACCGCCTGCAGACCACCGACGCCTCGCTCGAGGCGATCGCGGCCGAGGTCGGCTACCGCGAGGCGACCACCCTGCGCACCCTGCTGCGCCGCCGCACCGGCCGCGGGGTGCGAGAGCTGCGGCGCGCGTGACATGACCCGAGAGACAGGTGAATACGGCCGCAAAAAGACATGCCCTTGCGGGCATGTCTTGCAGGTCATGTCCTGAAGTGAGAACGCGCGGCGCAGGTGCTCCCGCGCCGCCTGCTCACGGCGTGAAGGCGACGTCGAGCTCGCCCGCGATGACCACCTCCGCGTCGAGCACGCCGTCCTTCACGTCGAAGCCCTCGAGGTGGACCTTGCTCAGCTCGCCGCTGACCTGCAGGCGCCCCTTCAGGGCCCCGCCGAGCGCCTTCGTCACCGCCTCGCTGAGGGCGGCCGCCTTGGCGTCGAGCTTCCAGCGGGCCTTGTCCTCGACCAGCTTCTTCATCGCCACGTACTGGGACGCCGACAGCTTCTTCAGCGCCTCGTTGTCGGTGTCGACGGTGTAGTCGAAGTTCTCGACCGCCAGCTCGCGCTTCTTGGCGTTCCACTCGAGGTCGCCCTGCAGCGTGAGCTCGCCGGTGAGCGCCCCGCCGACGCCGACGTTGACGCGGATCCGGTGGGGGAAGCGCGGGTTGAACTCGTCGACGAGCTTGACGTGCGTGACGACGATGTCGGGCGTGCCGCGGCCGTCGAGCTTCTGGTCGCGCAGGCGCCGGCCGAGCTCCTCGTTGAGCTGATCGAGCGGCAGGCGCAGGCGCGAGCGCACGGCGAAGCCCGGCGGATCGGTCACGGGCTCGAGCTTCGGCAGCGGCGTCGGCTTGACGGCCGGCTTGTCGCCCAGCTGGACCACGAGCTGGCCCGCGAGCCCGAGATCGACGCGCAGGTCCTTGCCGTCCATGCGCGGCTGCGACACCCCGACCGACGTCGGCTTGGCGACCAGCCACGCCGGCGTCGTGCAGATCGCCCCGGCTTCGGTGGGGCAGCGGCCCTGGCCGAGCTTCTGCAGCGACTGCGGCTGCTGCAGCGCGGTCCACAGCGACTGCGCCTGCTTCTTCAGGTCGAGCTGCTTCTCGATCTGCGAGTCGGCCTGGTCGAGCGCCTTCTCGATCTGCGGCACGATCGCCTTCTGGAGGTTCTTGCGGACCATCGGCGCGATGGTCTCCTTGCTGACGCACACCTTGGCCAGCGCCTTGACGCACGCCTGCCCGCTCGGCGCCGGCCCGAAGTCGATGTCGTCGAGCTTCGCCTCGGCGGTCACGCGGAAGTCGTCCTGGATCTTGAACTTGGCGTGGAACTTGGCGGCGATCTTCTGCGGCTCGGCCTTGGTGCCCCACGTCTCGCCCTTGGTGATCCAGATGACCCGCCCGGCGATCTTGGTCGACGCGCGCACGTCGGCCGCGTAGCGCACGTTCACCGTCACATCCAGGGTGCCGTCGTCGAACTTGGCCTTGATCGGGTCGCGCCAGACGGTGTACCGCGCCTCGATCTTGGTCGCCGACTTCGGGTCGCTGACCACGTGCCAGTCCTTGGTGATCGTCTTCTGGATCTGGCTGTCCACCCGCTGCATCGCCTCGGCGAACCCGACGCGGAACGGCACGACCATCTGCGTGCCGTTCGGCACCTTCGGCGGCTCATCGGGCTCGGGCGCGGGTCGCGGCGCCGGCACCGGCCGCGGCTTCGGCTTCGGCTTGGCGGGCTTGCCCGCGCCCGGCGGCTTCGGCTTCGCCGGCTTCGGGGTCGGCTTCTTGGCCGGCGCCGGCTTCGGCTTCGGCTTCGACTTCGCGGGCTTGGGCCGCTGCGCCGCCGGCCTCGGCTGCGAGTTCGAGTACGGCACGCGGACGATCACGCAGCTGCAGAGGAACACGAAGAGCGTGGCGAAGGTGACCCTGGATGTCGCAGGCATGTTCGTCCTCAGACTCCGAAATCCGGGCGCGCTTCACCTCGCGCTGGCGGCCGTCCTTCGGGCCCGCCGAGCTTCGCCGGCATCGCCTCGCCAGGGAAGCCGACCCGCGCCGGCGCGCGATCGCCCTCCCTCGCCCCCGTGGACCCACGACACCCGCCCGCGGCCGCGTCGGCGTCCGTGTGTCCGCGGGCGACGGCCGGGCGCGCGCGACCTCTGCTGGCCAGGACATCGCGGCACGTGAACATCCTCGCATCACGCGATCGCCGGGTGCGCCTCACCCGCCATCCGGAAGCGCGTGCGAGCGCGTCCACGCTCGCCGCACGACGGCCCGTCACGGCGCCGACGCGCGAGCGCGACGATTCACGCCCACTCCGTCAGGCCCTCGATCGCGTACAGGCGCTGCCAGCTCGGCCGCGCCTTCACGCGTCCGGCGAGCGCGGCCAGCTGCGGCCATTCGGTGGCCGGGCGCGGCATCTTCCGCGACCAGCGCATCAGCATGGTGGCGTACAGATCGACGACGCTGCAGCGCTCGCCGAGCACGTGCGGACCGCCGGCCGCGAGCTGGGCGTCGAGGCGGTCCCACGCGGCCTCGATCCGCCGCCGCGCCGCGGCCAGCACGGCCTCGGCCTCGGCGCCCTCGGCCTCGGGATAGAACCACCAGCGAAACGCGGGCTGCAACGAATTGGCGAGGTACAACATCCATTGCAGGTAGTGCGCCCGCGCGGGCGAGCTCGGCGGCGGGGCCAGCCCGGCCTCGGGGTGGCGCTCGGCCAGCAGCAACGCCAGGGCCGCGGTCTCCCAGCACGGCGCCCCGTCGACGATCAATGTCGGCACCACGCCGCCCGGGTTGAGCCGCAGGTACGCGGGGTCGCGCTGCGCCCCGGCGTCGAGGTCGACGCGGCGCAGCTCGTGCGGCGCGCCGATCTCGAGCAGGAGCAGGTGGACCAGCATGCTGGCCGAGCCGGGCGAGTAGTGGAGCGTGTACATCGCGGTCGCGCGACGATACCCGCGCGCGACCGCCGGGCTCAAGCGCGCGTCACGGCTCGAGGCCGCAGATGCCGACGTTGTCCTTGCCCGGCGGGGCCTGCATCGGCTCGAACCACGGCAGGCACTCCTGGTCGACGCCGGGGCAGCTGTTGGGCTGGGTCGTGTCGCAGAACGGCATGCAGCAGCCGGGAGCCGTCGGCGAGCACTCGCTGGCCGCCTCCGGTTTCACACAGAGGAGCCCGGGGTCGCAGGCGTTGAGGAACTCGCAGGGGTCGAACGCCTGGCCCTCGGCGCCGCCCGCGTCCAGGACGCAGAGGAACTGGTCGATGCCGGGCCCCAGCCCGACGCAGGTCTGTCCGCTCCCGCAGTTCTGCACCAGCGGGTCGCAGTCGGGCAAACAGACGTTGAGCTTGCCGTCGTTGAACACGGTGCAAGTCGTCCCCGAGGCGCACGTCGGCGACTGCGGCGAGCCCTCGCACAGCGCGACGCAGGTGCCCTCGAAGGTGACCGGGTCGGCGTCCCAGCACACCGCGCCGAGCTCGCAGTCGTCCTCGCCGCTGTTGTACTCGCCGGTGACGTGGCAGCTCGAGCCGACCGACTCGGGCGTCGGGTCGAGGTCGACGCAACGCCACGCGTCCCACGTCGGGCCGTCGTTCCCATCGAACCACGGCGCGCACTTCTGGCCCGTCGGACAGTCTTGCAGCCACGGGTCGCACTCGTCCCCGCCGGTCGTCTCGCCGCCGGTGGTGCCGGTCTCGCTGCCGGTCTCGCCGCCTCCGGTCGCCGACTCGCTCGAGCCGCCGCCCTCGCTGCTCCCGCCCGAGCTCTGGTCTTGCCCGCTGGCGCCCGAGCTCTGGCCCTCGGTGCCGTCCTGCGGCCCGCCCTCGTCGCCGCCGCCGCTCTGCTCGCCCGAGCTGTCGCCGAACTCGCCGAGCAAGATCTTCGGGTCGCAGGCGGCGAGCGCGAGCCCGCCGAGCAGGAGACCGGCCGCGCGCGTGATGAATTGAGATCGATCGAATCGCATGATCATGGTCCTCGCCGGGAGATTGTCCGCCGCCGGCTCATCGCATTAATCCATCTTCGATGTGTCCTCGAGGTCCTGCTCTTTCGCACATGCTGCTGCCACCCGCGGCGCGTAGGCCGAGCGCGGGTGAGCGCGCAGGAACGCCGCCGCCTCGGCGGTCCCGTCGACGAGCTCGCCGGCGGCGCACAGCGCCAGCACCCGCAGCGCCGCGCGCTCCTCCGCCATGCTGCCGCGCGCGAAGCTCTCGGCGTGGCGCCCCAGCAGCTCGAGCGCGGCGTCCGGCCGGCCGCCGCGCAGCGCCGCTCGAGCCTCCTGCAGCAGCGCCATCTCGGCGAGCACCGAGGCGTCGCCGGCCCCCGCCCCGTCCGCCGCGCCCGCGCGCCCCTGTTGCTCGCGCACGGCGCCGCGGCCCTCGCCGCGCGGCCGCTCGCGCGGCGGCGTGACGACGACCTCGAGCCGCGGCGGCTCGGCCGTCGCGCCGATCGCCTCGTCGCGGCTCCTCGCCACCTGCGGGCTCGTCTCCGGCGCGGCGTAGGCGGCCTGATCGCGCATGTCCTTCAGGACATGCCCCGAAGCGAAGATCCGGGCCAGGTCGAGCTGCCAGGCGGCAAGGAGCAGCAGCCCGGCCGCGAGCGCCAGCCACGGCGCGCTGCTCCACGCCGGCCGGCGCGCCCGGGCCGACGCGGCGCGCTCGGCCGCGGCGAGCGTGGCCCACAGCTGCGCCTCGCCGGCGGCGGACGGGCGGGCGCACGCCTTGTAGGCGGCGATCAGCGCGCGGGTCGACGTCGGCTCATCGGTCATGCGCCCTCCGGACTGGGCCAGCGCGCAGGCGCTGGCTGAATTGCTCGAGCTTGAGCCGCGCGGCCCGCAGCCGCGAGAACACGGTGCCCAGCGGGATCTCGAGCGCGTCGGCGATCTCGGCGGCGGTGAGCCCCTCGATGTCGGCGAGCAGGAACACCATGCGCTTGTCGACGTCGAGCCCGTCGAGGAACTCCTGCATGAACGCCGCCGCCTGTCGCAGCTCGAGCGACGCCTCCGGCTCGCGCGGCGGCGCGGGTGGTTCGACCGCGGACAACCGCCGCTCGCGCCGCGTGTGCGCGCGCTGGTGCGCGAGCACGACGTTGCGGGTGATGCCGAACAGCCAGGCCGGCAGCGAGCGGCTCGGCTGGAACGTGTGCAGCCGCCGGTGCACGACCAGGAACACCTCCTGCGCGACGTCGTCGGCGTCGTCGGCCGGCACCCCGAACGCGCGGGCGATCCGCCACACGTACCCGACGTGGTCGGCGAACACCTCGCGCAGGCTCGGCGCCCCGCACCCCACGTCCCTCTCGACCGCGAACCCGGCGGACGAGAGGGACGTGTCGAGCGTCTTGCTCACCGCCCCCATCTTTTCCGCCGACGCCCGAACTCATTAACCCGGTCGCACGATTTTTCGCCGGGCACGATCGCTCACGGGAACCGCGCCTCGACCAGGAGAAACCCGCGGAACGCGGCCGGACCGACCTGATGCACCTCGAGGTCGCCGGTGAACACGAACCGCGGGCGGCGCAGCGCCACAGCAGCCTCGGCCAGCACCACCAGCGCCGCGAACCCCTGCAACGCGCGCGGCGCCCACGCCAGCCCGGCTCCGAGGCTCGCCGCGCCCCACAGCGTGGTGGCCCCGTAGTTGGAGTCGCCGCCGACGCCCGCGGCCTGCAGCGCGCCCAGCTCGAGCCCGACCTGCAGCGGCAGCTCCAGCGGCCCCGCGCGCAGCACCGGGCCCCCGCGCAGCTGGGCCGCGTGCACCGCCAGATCGGCGCCGTAGGGTCGCGCTCCGTCGTGCCGCACCTCGGCGGCGAACCATCGCGTGTACCCGAGAGTCAGGCGCGCGCGCGGCCACAGCAGCCCTCCCGCCGCCGCGATGCCGGGGTCGACCGGCAGCATCCCGACCTGCACCGCCGGCCCGACCTGCAACAGCCCGCGGACCCGCCGAGGTCGACGCGGGCGCGGCGCTGCCCCGGCGGCGAGCGGGTCGAATTCCTCGCCGGCGACCGCGGGCAGCACGGGAGCGGGCGCGGGCTCGACCGGGTCGATCGCCTTCGCGGCCGGCGGTGGCGCCGGGGCCGGCGGCGCGGGCACGACGTCGGGCGGCGGCTCACGGCCCGCCGGATCGACGGCGATGGCGATCACGAACGCCGCCGCGCGCACGGCCGCCTCGCAGCTCTCGACCGCGAGCGTGCGCTCCTGCGTGCGCCCGTCCGCCGCGATGACGACGACCACGCTCCACCGCCCGTCCGCCGGCCGCGCCTGCACACGGATGTCCACCGGCAGGTCCGTGTCGGCCGCCGTGTCGAGGTGGCGCGCGATCTCGGCCGTGAGCGCCCCCGTGTCCGGGCAGCCCGGCGGGGCGTCCCACGCGATCGTCGGCGGCGACGCGGCCGCGGCGACGCGCGCGACGCCCATGCCGACGGCGAACACGGCGAAGCGCGAGGCGAAGTGGAACCGACGAGCGCGGCGGTGACCGGGCGAGTGAGGGTCGACATGCCCCGCGCGGCGTGAGAGCGATGCCCGGCTCATGCGGTCGCAGCAGGATACGTGAGGCGGCGCGCGATTGAAAACGCGGAGCTCGCCCGCTCGCGGGCTCCGTGCCGGCCCGCGGCCGCGTGCTCTCGAGCGCCCACCGGCGCGGGAAGCTGCCCGTCCACCCGTGACATGCCTTTTAACACATGCCCTTAAAGACATGCTCACCCACGCGCAACCGCTCGCGCGGACAGCTCGCCAGCGGCCGCGCGATCTTCTACAGTGGCGGCATGCCCCGCGCCGACCGCATCTTGATCGCCGCGCTGGTGCTGGCGAATGCGTGCACCCACGCGCGCTCCGGCTCCGGCGCCGACGCGACCGCCCAGGCGGGCGAGGCCCCGCCGATCGTCGATCGGCACTGGCTGCCCGACACGGAGCCGGGGCCGCCGCGCTGGCGCCCCTCGGAGGTCGACCCGCGGCTCGTCGTGCGCGAGGGCAGCGACGAGCTCGGCTTCCTCGAGCACCCCTGCGCCTACCACGAGCCGTGCGGCTGCCTGGTGGCCGCCGAGCACCGCTACCGGCGCCGCGGCGACGGCTGGGCGATCGTCGTCGTCGTGCCCGAGGTCGAGATCCGGCGCGTGGTCAAGCGCGGGACCTGCGTCGAGGGCTGCGGCCATGAGCAGCCGCCGGAGCCGGCGTCGATCCGCTCGCTCGGCGCGATCGATCCGCGGGCCGTCGAGATCGACGTGCAGCGCCCGCGCAAGGTCGTCAAGAGGCAGACTTGCACCGATCCCCTGGTCCCGCCGTGAATGGTGGCTCGCGGCCTCGCGGCCGCGACCTTCGCTACCGATCATGACACCGCACATTCGCGGACGACGACTGCCCCGTCACTCCTCGTCGGCCTGCTCGCGCGGGCGGTTGCAGCGGTCGCGCGGCGCCGGCGAGATGCTGAACTGATTGAGCCGTCCCTCGGCGTCGAGCTTGCCGGCGACGAGCCGCAGGTCGTGGGTCCCGCAGCGGAGCTTGAAGGTGGCGCTCGCCGGGCGCACCACCTCGACCTCGCCGAGCGAGCAGGCCGCGCGCTCCGGGTTCGAGCGCGCGAGGAACTGACGAAAACCCTCGCGGGCGTACTGCCGCGAGAACAGCGCGGCGAACCGCTCCGGGTCCCAATTCGTCAGCAGCGCGACGCTCTGCTGCGCGGCCGCGACGAGCCGCGGATCGGCCGGTACGCCCCGGGCCGCCACGTCGACGCCGGCGAGCCCGGCCCCGCGCGCCGTCGTCACCCTCGCCTCGAACACGAGCTCGCCGCGCTCGCAGGTCGCCGTATGGACCGCGTAATCGGGCGTCCCCGTGCGCGTGCGGGACCACGCGCCGCAGCTGCCGAGGGCGCCTCGCGCCCACGCCAGATCCTTCTCCAGCTGCTTGAGTCCGCCGGCCCGGTCGAACCACAGCGACGCCAGCGGCCGCGCGCGCTCGGCATCCCACTGCGCCAACAGCCCCGTGACCCGCTCGACCGCGGCGGCGAGCGCCGGCATCGGCACCGGCTCGCGTCGCGCCAGCGCGCCGGTGTCGTCGAGCGCCACCAGCAGATCGGTCGCCAGCCGCTCGAGCGGCGCGCCGTTCTTGTTGGCGAGCAGGACCACGCCGACGCCGCGCTGCGGCAGCAGGCGGATCGTCGATCGATAGCCGTCGGTGCCACCCGAGTGCGCGATCACGTGCTCGAACCGACAGTCCTGCGTCACGCTCCAGCCCAGCCCCTGGGCCACCAGCTCGACGCGCGGCTCCGGCGTCGGCGTGTGCACCTGGAACCCCATCACGTGGCTCGCCCGGCCCATCTCGCGCAGGCTCGAGCGGCGCACCGGACCGGTTTCGAGCGCGTCGCGTGGGGGCCAGGCGTCGAGGTGGAACGCGGCGAAGCGCGCCAGGTCGGCGATGTCGAGGTAGAGCCCGCCGGCCCCGGCGGCGGCGCCGTGGTTCCAAAACTCCTGGCGGACGAAGCCATCCGCCTTGCGCACGTAACCGGTGGCCAGCCGCGGCCCCGCCCCTGCGGGCGACCACGCCGCGTGCTCGATCCCCAGCGGCTGCAGCAGCGTCCTGTCGATCACCCGCGTGTACTCCTCGCCGGCCACGCTCTGGATCACCAGTCCGAGCAGCGCGAACCCGAGGTTCGAATACGAGTGGACCGCGGCGGGATCGCTGCGCAGGCCGAATTGTGCCAGCGAATCGACGATCTCGGCGCGGTCCGGCGGATCGTGCGGATCGGTGTAATCGAATTCGCCGAGGCGCGGCAGGCCGGAGATGTGGAGCAGCAGGTCGCGGATCGTGAGCCGCCGCGCGTCGGCGGTGGGATAGACCAGGCGCTCGATCTCGGGGACGTGGCGGCTCGCCGGATCGTCGAGGGACAGCTGGCCCTGATCGCGGAGCGCGAGGATCGCCGTCGCCGTGACCACCTTGGTGATCGAGGCGACGCGGAACACGGTGTGCTCGTCGACCGGAGCGCCGCTGTCGACGTCGGCGACGCCCGCACCGACGAACAGCGCGAGCTCGCCGTCGATGACGACGCCGGCGGCCAGTCCGGGCAGCTCCTCGTCGGCCGCGAACGCCTCGACGCGGCGCCGCAGCTCGGGGAAGGCGGCCGCGAGCCGCTCGCGTCGCCGGGGATCGGTGAACACCGGAGCTGCGTCGTGGCGCACCAGCATCGCCGGCTCCGCCGCCGGCGATGGCGCTTCGGAGGCGGCGCTCGCCGGGGTCGGCGGGACCGAAGGCGCGGGCCTGCAAGCCGCGGCGACGAACATCCCGAGAGCGAGCGCCCGTCGGGCTGCCGCGCGCGGGCCATGCATGAGGTCAGGAGCATCAAGCCAAGTCATGCGAGGAGCGTATCAGAGCCGCGGCTCCATGTGCCAGGCACCCGCCCCGGGCGCCTCACGGCCCTCACGGCCTCGAATTCGTGATCCACCGGTCACGGGGTGAGGACGCGTGTCGAGCAGGCGGCGCGGCGGCCAGTCGAAACCCGGCCCGGGTGACATCCACCGGGACGTCGCGCCGAGGGCTCGCGCCGCGATGACATGCCTAGAAGAACATGACCCGAGAGACATGTACGCATGCGCCCGTCGAGCCTCCGCGCGCGGGCGCGTCGCGGCTTCCGCGGGCGCTCGCGCCCCCGCTTGACCGTCGGCGGCCGGCCGGGGCATATACCGCCGATGTCTCGCAATTCCAGCCGTCTCGCCCGCGTCGTGTCGTGTGTCTGCTGTGCCAGCGTGATCGCCTGCGGCGACCCAGCGCCCGCCGACTCCGCGACCGCGACCGTCACCGAGGGCAGCGACTCCGACGCGACCGCGGCCACCGAGCCCGCCGCGTCGGCGGCGACGGTGACCGACAGCAGCACGAACGGCGAGACAACGGTGAGCACCACCGACGACGAGGTCACGGTGACGGCCGGCGATCCGACCACGGAGAACCTCCCGACCACGGGCCCCGACACCACCACCACCGGCGACACCACCACGACCACCACCGGTGACGACGACACCACCACCACCGGTGACGACACCACCACCACCGGCGGCGACACCACCACCACCACCGGTGACACCACCGACGCCGTCTCGACGACCGAGGACGACACGACGACCGGCGGCGACGACCCGTGGGATTGCGCCGGCGGCGAGCCGATCACGGTCAACGGGCAGGGCAAGTACTCGACCCTGACCGCCGCGGTGGCCGCTGCCCCGCCGAACGCGACGATCACCGTGTGCGCCGGGACCTACCAGGAGGGGGTGGTGATCGACCGCCCGATGACGCTGATCGGCGCCGGCCAGGACAAGACGTTCCTCGACGGCGGCGGCGCCTCGACGCCGATCTTCATCGACCGCGTGAGCGTGACGATCGAGGGCTTCACCTTCCAGCACGGCGAGGCCGAGCACAACCCGCTGGGCAACTCGCTGTGCGGCGGCGGCCTGGCGGTCTCACGCTCGGCCGCGTCGATGACCGTGGCGATCAAGGACTGCACCTTCACCGACAACCACGGGCAGTACGGCGGCGCGATCTGCTACGACGGCAGCGCCAACGACGACAACGCGACGCTCGAGCTCGACAGCGTGACGATCACCGGCAACAACGCCGACGTCAACGGCGGCGGCATCTTCTCGTACGCGCCGACGACCATGACCGACACCACGATCGTCGAGAACACCGCCGGCAACCAGGGCGGCGGGCTCTACTTCAGCTACTGCCCCGTCGTGATCGCCGGCGGCACCGTCAAGCTGAACACCGCCGACGAGGGCGGCGGCATGTTCCTCCAGTCGCCGGTGACCGTCGACGTGACCGCCAGCGACTGGGGCTTCGGCCAGGCCCAGGAGAACGTGCCCAACGACGTCCAGCACTACGTCAACGAGTACGGGTTCTTCGGCGACGACGTCTCGTTCACCTGCAACTACCCGGTGTGGAACATGGGGATGTGCATGCTGAAGTAGCCCGCGCGCCGCGGGCCCTGCATGCCAGATGTCTCGAGAGACATCCGATGATGCGCCGGAGCCGTTCCAGGGCGATCCGGCCGGCTCGTCATCGACATGTCCCTCGGGTCATGCATGCATTCGCGCCGGCGGCGACGGCTCGAGATCGGATCGCCGTGAGCGAGCGCGCCCCGTCGGGACGCGAGCGGCGATCGTGACGGACACCGCATCGTGACCGCGGCGTCACCTCGCGCACCGACCGCGCGCTGCGGGAGAATGCTTTCACTGCCATCAGGGCGGCTGGCGCCCGCGAATGTGCACCTCGCAGCGTCGAGCGTGAACGCGCGCGGCCACGCGCGAAGCAGCCTGCGCCGGTCGGCATCGCTCGCGCGCGCGCGGATCCGTGCGCGGGGATCCGCCTGGTCCGGCAACACATGTCCGCTGCGGACGATGTCGCCCCGGCGTCCCCCGTGTTGACGCCTCCTCGCCGCTGCACCTATCTTGCGAATCGAGGGCTCGAGCGTACCGATGGCTGTCGACGATATCAATCCTGTTGCTTCGGTGCTCCAGACGAACGACCCCATCTTCACGCTCGACGTCGGGGGCGCGTCGCTCCGGGTGGTCCGCTTCACCGGCCGCGAGGCGGTGTCGAGCCCGTTCGAGTTCCGGGTCGAGGTCGCGGGCCTCGACCTCGACACCGAGGGCGTGCTGGGCCAGTCCGCGTCGCTGACGATCGAGGGCGCCGACGTGCCGCGCCACGTCCACGGGATCGTGTACGAGGCCGAGTACATCGGCCACACCCGCGACTTCGACCTCTACGAGCTGGTGATCGGGCCCTCGGCCCACCTGCTGCTGCACCGCAGCGACTGCCGGATCTTCCAGGACAAGACCACCGAGCAGATCGTCTCCGAGGTGCTCACGCGCGCCGGCGTGGCCAAGGATCGCTTCCGCTTCGCGCTGTCGGCCACGTACCAGCCGCGCAACTACTGTGTGCAATACCGGGAGACCGACCTCGCGTTCGTCAGCCGCCTGCTCGAGGAGGACGGGATCTGCTATTGGTTCGAGCACGACGAGGGCAAGCACGTGTGGGTGATGGCCGACAGCAGCCAGGCTCACCCCGCGATCGCCGGCGACTCGACGGTGTGGTTCAACCCGCCCGACGGCGCCGTGCAGGACCGCGAGCACGTCAAGGGCTTCCGCTTCGGCGGCAGGATCCGCACCGGCACCGTCTCGCTCCGCGACAAGAACCTGCACAAGCCCGACCAGGCGATGGAGGTCAAGGAGACGGGCAAGGCCAAGCCCGAGCTCGAGGCCTACGACTTCCCCGGCGAATATCAGGACCCCGGGCGCGCCGGCCCGCACGAGGGCCAGGTGCTGGCGAAGATCCGCCTCGAGGAGCTGCAGGCCAGCCGCCGGCAGGGCGTCGGTGACAGCGATTGCCCGCGCCTGACGCCGGGCCACACGATGACCCTCACCGGTCACACGCAGCAGGAGCTCAACACGCAATACCGCGTCACCGAGGTGCGGCACCACGGCGAGCAGCCGCAGGTGCTCGACCACGACGGCCAGAAGGCCAGCTCCTACGAGAACCGCTTCACCGTCACCGAGCTCAAGGTCCCGTTCCGCCCGGCGCGCGTGACCCCGCGGCCGGTGATGCGCGGCCTGCAGTCGGCGGTCGTCGTCGGGCCCGAGGGCGAGGAGGTGCACGTCGACAAGTGGGGGCGCGTGCGGATCCAGTTCCACTGGGACCGCGAGGGCCAGTTCGACGAGACGAGCACCTGCTGGGTCCGCGTCAGCCAGCTGTGGGCCGGCAACGGCTGGGGCGCGATGTTCATCCCGCGGATCGGCCACGAGGTGCTGGTCGACTTCCTCGAGGGCGACCCCGACCGACCGATCATCACCGGGCGCATCTACCACGGCCAGAACGAGGTCCCCTACCCGCTGCCGGAGCAGAAGACCAAGAGCACGATCAAGTCCGACAGCTCGCTCGGCGGCGGCGGCTACAACGAGCTCCGCTTCGAGGACAAGAAGAAGGAGGAGCAGATCTTCCTCCACGCCGAGCGCAACATCGACGTCCGCGTCAACAACGACGCCTTCTCGACCGTGTGGAACAACTCGCACGTGACCGTCGGCCACGACGAGGGCGGCAAGGCCGGCGACAGCTTCGTCCAGCTGTTCCACGACCATCACCTGAAGATCCACCGCAACACCGCGGCCCACCTCGGCAGCGACGTCCAGCTGCTCATCGGCGGCATCGACGGCCCCGGCCGCGTCGACATGCACATCCTCGACGACAAGCTCGAGCTCATCGACGGCGACCGCCACGAGCACGTCCGCAAGAGCACGCTCGAGAAGGTCGACGGCTCGGTGTCGCGGATCGTCGGCGCAAACGAGCAGACCACGATCGGCGGGCGCCTCGCGATCGAGGCCGCCGACGAGATCCACCTGCGGTCGAGCAAGATCGTGCTCGACGCCGGCAGCGGCCTGACGATCCAGGGCCCGGGCGGCTTCATCACCATCAATTCCGGGGGGATCTACATCAAGGGCAACATGGTCTACATCAATAGCTCCGGCTCGCCGCTGCGCGGGCAGGACGCCGCGCCGCAGACCGCCAACGACGCCAACGACGCCGCGCCGATCGCCGCGACGCCGTCCGAGCGCGGCTCGAAGTAAGACCCGAGCGCATCGCTGACGCCGCGCTCGCGACAGCGGCGCGAGGGTCTCGCCAAATTGTCGGTCACGCCTCGCCTGTGCGCGCATGTTGGCAAAGCGCAGGCCGGCGAATCGGCTGGCGCGTCATGGCGAAATAAGTGCCTCTGCATCAGAGTTGTGGCGCACCCATGTATGACCGGTATCCGCTCCGCCGCCGCGCCCTCGCGTCCCTGTGCGCGCTGATCGGGGCGCTGCTCCTCGTCGCGTCGGCGGCCTGCGACTCGCGGCCCGCGAGCGAGCCGCGAACCACCACGGTCACCGCGGCCGACGGCGCGGTCGCGCAGGTCCGTCGCGCGTACCTCGGCCGCGACTTCTGGGCCTGCGCCCGCGACGGCGCCGCGCTCCGCCTCGTGCACCCGGACAGCGCGCCGCTGCAGTCGTGGACGATCTTGTGCGTCGCGCGTGCGAAGGCCGACGCCGTGCCGCTGGCCGAGGCGATGCTGCGCGAGCGGCCCGGCGAGCCGTGGGCCCTGTTCGCCCGCGCCGGCGCCCTCGTCGATCATCCGCGCCGCGGCGCCGAGGAGGGCATCCCCGCGGCTCGGGCCGCGCTCGCAGCCATGCCCGATCATCCCGACGCGGTGTGGCTGCTCGCCCGGGCGCTCGTGGTCCACGCGCCGCGCGAGGAGGCGGAGGCGTTCTTCGCCGCCCAGCCGCAGCCGGCCCCGGCCGACCTCGTCGCGCTCGAGCTGGCGTTCGTCGCCCAGCAGTTCGAGACCACCGAGTCGCGAATTGCCGAGCTGGCCGACCGGGTCCGCGCGCTCGACCCGGACAACGTCGACGCCGAGTTCATGACGGCGACCTGGCAATTGCTGCACCGCCGCCCGGGCGAGGCCGAGGCCTCGCTGCGCCGCGCCCTCGCGCTGTCGCCCCACGCGCCGCCGCTGCACGCCAGGCTGTGGCAGGCGATCGACGTGTCGCCGACGCGCGAGGCCGCCGATCGGCGGGCGGCGATCGACGCCGACGTCGCGCTCTTGCTGCAGCACCGCGGCGACTCCCCGGCCGCGCTGCAGGCCGCAGCGCATGTCTATCAGGACATGTCTCAAGAGACATATCAAGAGCTCACCGCCGAGGTGCTGACGCGCTTCCCGGACAGCGCCGAGGCCGACTGGGCCCGCTACGGGCAGCTCCTCGCGCTCGACATGGCGCGTGACGGGCGGAAGGGGCCGGCCGATCCCGCGGCCGACGCCGAGGAGCTGCGCCTGCTCGACGCCTTCCTCGCCCGGCCGGTCGTCACGCGGCTCCTGGGCGACGTGACGCGCATGCGCTACTGGCTGCTGCGCGACATCGAGGGCGTCGCGCCCGAGGCCCTGCGTGACGCCCTGCAGGCGTGGGCGCAGCACGACCGGAACAACTTCCAGGCGCTGGCCGTCGTCGCCGTCGAGCTCAGCGAGCGCACCGCGTACGACGCCGAGGCCGAGGCCATCGCGCGGCTGGCCCTCGAGCGCGGCGAGGCCCGCCTGGCCGAGGCGCGGCGGACCGACCCGGCAGCGGCCACCCGCGACCCGGGCTTCTTGCTGACGCCGCTCTACGGCGCGCTGGCGGCCACGCTGCAGGCCCAGGGCCGCGACGCCGAGGCCCGCGAGGTGCTCGAGCGCGGGCGGCCGCTCGAGAGCCGGGCGGCGAAGTACCTCGTGCAGCTGGCGGCGCTGGCCGAGGCCGACGGGCGCCTCGACGAGGCCGAGCAGCTGCTGGTCGAGGGCCTGCCGCGCTGGGGCGGCGACGCGACCTGCGACGACGCGCTGCGCCAGCTGTACCGCCGGCGGCACGGCAACGAGCGCGGCTACGCGGCCCACCGCGAGCGGCTCGAGGCCGAGCACCACGAGCGGCGACGCACCGCGCTGCTGGCCAAGTCGACCGTCGAGCCGGAGGCGCTGCGCCCGTTCGCGCTGCCGAAGCTCGGCGGGGGCGAGCGCGCCAGCGACTCGCTGCGCGGCAAGCTGGCCGTCATCCATTTCTGGGGCCGGAGCTGCGGGGCGTGCGTGATGGAGATGCCGGCGCTGCAGCAGTTCGCCGACGCCGTCGCCGGTTCGCCCGACGTCGTGTTCACCACCGTCCACACCGACGACGACACCGCCGAGCTCACCGAGTGGCTCGCCGAACGACAGCTCCGGCTCGAGGTGCTGCTCGGCGCGCGCTACTACCTCGACAGCGGCTGGCGCTCCATCCCGCTGACACTGTTCGTCGCCCCGGACGGCCGCGTCGCGTTCGTCCACGAGGGCGCCTCGGCCCGGCTCGTCGAGGAGTTCGGCTGGTACGTCGAGGCGACCCGCGAGCGAGCCACGCGCGACGCCGTCGCCTCGCTGCGCGCCGCAGGCTGAAGCGCCGACGGGGCCGGGCGACGGACCAGCGCCCCGTGCGGGGCGCCGAGCATGGGGTCAGTCCGCCTCCGACCAGCAGGCCATTTCGTCGCACTCCCCGAGCAACTCCGGCTCGGCCGGCTCCGGCCCGTCCTCCTGCTGATCCTTGGCCTTCTCCCCGACCACATATTCCTTCGCGGGCCCCCAGTACTTGGGGCGCTTGCGCTGGGCGTCGCTCTGATACCCCTCGTAGTCGAGTTGATGCATGTAGAGGCTGTAGAAAGTCAGGGTCGGCTTGGCGGGCGTCGTGTTCTGTGCAGGCGGCGGCGGTTTGCCGGGCGCCGTGTTTTGGGCGGGCGGAGGCGGCTTCCCGGGCGCCGTGTTCTGTGCAGGCGGAGGCGGCTTCCCGGGCGCCGTGTTTTGTGCAGGCGGTGGGCCCTGGGCGGGGGGGGTCGTGGCAGGCGCGGTCGACTGGGCCGGCGGCGCCCCCGGACATTCGAGCTTGTGCCGGACCAGCGTGAATCCGGACGAATACAGCGCCTTCTTGTCCTCGGCCGGGAACGCGATCTCCTTGTATTTCTGGTTGACGAGGTATGCGACGACCTCGCCGTCCTTGATGCAGCGGACGCCGTCGACCTGCTTGAGCTGGGTCCCGGTCCCGGCGTCGAAGTGGATCCCGCCGTGCCAGATGCCGCTCGCGCCGATCGGATAATAGCCGTCGTCCACCTTCGGCAGGGCCGCCGCGCTCAGCGACGGCGAGCCGATGTAATAGCCGCCGTCCTGGACCTCCTTGCCCGCGTTGTCGGGGAACGGGAACACCCAGGCCGCGGCCGGGGCCTCCGCTTCGCCGTTCAGCCAGTCGCTGCGCGCGGTGATCCGCTGGTTGATGCTGCCGTCCTTCGCGTTCTTGAGGTTGGTGTTGTCCACCCAGTACTTGAGGTCCTGGATGACCGCGCGGAAGGCGGGGTAGTCGGCGGCGGTGATCGACGGCAACAGGCGGGGCTTGTGCCGGTTGGAGAGGTCGCCGCGGAACCGCAGGTCGACCAGCACCTCTTTCATCTTCTGCGGGTAGGCGTCCCAGTTGCCCCCCCACGACTTGATGATGTCCTTCGTGTACCCGACGTACACCGGGTACACGTGGGTGAAGAGTGACATCGACTGCTCGCGGGTCAGGAGGGGGACCTCGCTGGCGTGCGCGTTCACCCAGTCGCGGGCGGATGTGCCGGTCAGGCCGGCGCCCCCCACGAGCTTGTCGATGCTGGTCTGCGGGACGCCCGCGGCGACGAGGTCCGCCCGGATCGACGCGGCGCTCCGGTGGCCCATGTCGTATCCCGGGCCGATGGTCACGCCCGACACGCCCCCCGGCCAGTGCGCCTTGAGTACGGCCGCCGTGGGCCCGCCCTCGGTCCGGAATGTCAACTCGCAATAATCAGGGAATTCTCTGGTCGCCATCCCGCCACCCGCCGCCGATCGATCGCGCCGGCTCGGACGCGCGATCTGGTGAGCGAGGATATCGACGCGCGCAGGGCGGCGCAAGGCGGCCGCTCCGTCAGCGCGGGCCTCGCTCGACCCGGGCGGACAGACGCCCGGCGCTCGCGCGCGCTCACGACCTCCCACAACGATGACCTCGACTCCTGCACGAATCGATATCGAGGGCACCACGCACCGACGCATGGGCCGGTCCCGCAGAGCGCCTCGCGGGCTGCGCCGGCGACGCGTCGCGCGCCCGCGAGCGAGCCAGGCAGGCCCATCGACCCGTGATTCGCGGCGCGAACTCTCGTGCGTCCGGCCTGCGCCGTCGGTCGCGCGAGCGCAGCGGAAGTGATAGAAATGGAGGCTGTCGTCCGGGGCGGCCATGCTCAAGTTCGTCAAGCAACAGATGACCCAGCTCGCGGAGGCAGGCGCTCGTGACTTCGAGGCGCAGATGGTGCGGCGCCTGAGCGAGCAGCTCCCGTCCGTCGCCGGGATGAACGGCGCGGAGCTCCTCGGCAAGATCAAGGCGGGCATCGAGCGGGCGGCCGCGCATCACATCACCTCCGAGAAAGACGTCAGCCGCTTCCTCGAGCTGGCCGCCGTGCTCGGCGAGCAGTTCGACGTCGACCCGAAGCTCACGTGGGCCGCCGAGCTCCTGGCCAAGGCGAACCCCAAGACGGCCACCGAGGTGATGGATCGCCTGTGCGAGGAGGCGGCGGCGCAGGACGCCGGGGACGGCGAAACGTCCGCGGCGCAGACGAAGCCTGCCCCCGCGGCCGACGAGGAGTTCAGCAATCGAGCGAAGGTCGGCGACCCGATCGGCCGCTGCCCGCGGGCGATCGCGCGCCGGCTCTACATGTTCTCCTCGTGAGCGCGGCGCCGCGTCAGCGCCCGCTCAGCGACCCGTGACAGGGGCTCGAGCCGAGCGCGGCATGGCCTTCGATGCATGTCCTTGGGGTCAGTTTCCTGTCAGCGACCAGTGCGGCTCGTCGGACTTGGACTTCGCGCCGTGGTAGGTCCAGTGGTAGACGCCGTAGGACGCGCCGACCTCGAGCAGGTCGCGCTTCGAGCCGATCGCCACGGTCTTGCCGTTGGCGTCGACGACGCTCTTGCCGATGCCCCACCCCGGCGTGAAGCTGACGTCGATCGCCTGGCCCTTGTTGTGATTCGACCGGTAGGCCATGCCGATCGCGCCGGCGGCCCCGTACTTCGCGTCCATCTCGCGCGCCGCCTGCCTGGCGGCCGTGAGGTTCGGCTTGCCCGCGCTGTCGAGGTGCGCCCAGTCGATGTTGACCGGCGCGTCGCCGTCCTGGGGGACGAATGCGGGCACCTTGTCGGGCGCGAGCCGCCCCGCCGTGATCTCGCGGGCGTAGTACATCAAATAGGAGCGCTGCGGCGGGCGCAGCGTCGTGTTGATGTTCCGTGCCACGCCCGCCGCGGCCAGGGCGTCGAAGAACTTCGTGACGTTCGTGCGGAACGGATCCTTGAGGTCGGAGAGCGACTTGCTGGGCATGAAGCGGCTGACCCACTGCACGCCGCTCTTCTCCCGCGCTCCGCCGGTGTCGGCGCTGGCGGTCTCGCCGCTGGGCTGGGAGTAGAAGTTCTCGATGAGGCCGATCGGATGGATGTGGAAGGCCAGCGGGCTGCTCGGGAACCCCTGCACCTTGGCGGCCACCTGCGGCCACCACCGCAGCCCCTTGATCCGCAGCTTCTCGGCCTGCCACTCCGGCTTGCCGTCGAGGACCAGCGGATCCAGGGCGTCCCACTTGGCGTCCTCGCCGCCCCACTCGCTCTCGTAGCGGCTGATGATCCGGCTCAACGCCTGCGCGAGCAGCGGCTGCCGCATCGCCGCGCGCAGCTCGTGGGGCTCGAAGATCCAGTTCTTGTTGGTGTCGATCAGCTCGTAGAGCTTCTGCAGCAGCGCGCTCTTGTCGACCTTGTCGGCGCGCATCTTGAAGTCGGTCAGCTCCTCGTCGTTGGCCATGCCCATGCGGTAGAGCATCGTCGACCACTGATCGACCGGCTCGATCTCCCCCTCCTCGACGTATTCGAAGCCCGGCCAGGCCCACGGCGATTGCCACGACACCTTGTCGTGGCCCTTCTCGCAGGCCCAGCCGACGACCGCGGTGTTACCGTTCACGTCGGGGTCGCGCCGCGCCGAGACGCGCCACCAGCGGTTGCCGTCGGGATCGGTGGCGCGCCCGCTCGCCGGCGTGCGCTCGAGCTCCGTCTTCGACATCACGCGGGTGAGGGTGACCGGCGGATCGGCGGCGTTGGCCACCCGCAGCGGATACTCGCTCCACGTCTTCAGCGGCACGCAGGCGTTCGCCCGGGCGTCGAGCGCGGCGCGCTCGACCCACAGCGGCTGGCCCGACGGCACCATCACCTCGCGTCGCGGGTAGCCGAGGCGCTTCGAGGCGGCCTCGTCCTGCGTCCGCTGGCCGTCCTGCGCGCCCACGAACCAGCCGGTGAAGACCGCCCCGCCGGCGTAGGTCTTGCTCGCGCTGTTGTAGTCGCCGAGCGCCTTGCGCTCCATCACCTGCAGCGTCGCGCGCTTGACCTGCGCCCACGCGCCGGTGGCCTTGCTCTCGACGGGCACCACCGGGTCGTCGGCCCCGATCTCGCCGGTCGGCTGCGCGGGCTGGACCAGCTTCGCGCCCTTCTCGACGACGAACAGGGTCCCGCTGCCGGCCGGCAGCGTCTTGGCGTATTGCCGGCACTTCTCGATGAAGGCCGGGACGTCGTCGCCGGTGAAGACCTCGAGGTGGAGCAGCGGACGACGGCCACGGACCGGGGCCTGCAGCGCGTCGACGTGCTGTTGATATTCGCCGATGTATCCGATGAACTCGCCGGCCGAGATCGCGACCGGCTTGGACGGGGCGACGACCTCGTCGAACGCCTCGGGCTGGGCGGCGCCCTGATCGAGCTCGCCGATGAACACCCAGCCGGTGGCGGCCGCGGGATCGACGGCGCCGTTCTGCTGCACCGGGGCGATCTGGCCGGACACCACCTTCCCGATCCGCGCCCACTTGCCGTCCTGCGAGCGCTCGCCGAGCTCGATCCGTGCGCCGCGGGGCAGCAGGCCGAGCTTGGCGCTCCGGCCCGACGCCTCCTTGCGGATGTTCAACCCGATGACCTTTGGGGTGCTCAAGGTGGTCCCTCGCCTCGGTGGCTGCGCGCGAGCGGAGACATCACCGAGTACATCGCGGCGCACTGTAACACGGTTGCCTCCGGCAAGGAGGCGCGCGACGAGCCCGCGCGAACTGCCGTGCGCATGCGGGGTGCCGCGTGAAACCCCTCGGATCGCCCGTGGGGCGCTCGCCTGCGCGCGATTCGAGGACTCATACGATTACCGACGCCGGACGCCCGGTCCGCCCGGAGGCTCGCGCGACGATGCACTGGGCATTCGTCCTTGCAGGGCCGTCACATCGCCGGCGTCGCCGAGCGCTAGCGAGCATGCGCGGAGGTCCACGCGGCGGCGCGCGAAGCCACTCGCCGACGCCGAGCGCGGTGCGAGTCACGCGCGGGTGACCTCCTCAGGTCGCGACGATCACGCCGACCAGGATGACCACGGCGAGCGCGACGTTGACGACCAGCAGCTTCGTCTGCAGCGACCACCCTGCGGCCGCTGCGAGCCGCGGTGCGTTCGCCGGGACCGGCCCCGCGAGGATCATGGTCTGCTCGTGCGCCGGCAGCTCCGGCTCGACCTCCGGGGCCGCGTGCGGCGGCTCCTCGGCGTCTTCAGGCTCGTCCGGCCGCCGCCAGATCACCGTGCGATCCGGCTCGCTCGGTCGTACGAGGGGCTCGGGCGCCGGCAGGATCATCGTCGAGTCGGCGACGGGCCGCGCCCCGACGAATGTCGACATCGCGGGCGGCTGACTGGGGCGATTCGCGGCCTGTCGGGTGACGCCATTCGACGCCGGCGCCGGGAGCCGCGGGCTCGACGAAGTCAGGGGTGAGCGCGCGACGACCGTCGAGTCGACCGGCGGCGTGTCCTCGAGCGACGGTTCCTGGCGCACGATAGCCCGCTGTGACCCGGTGCTGGCGCGGGCGCCGACGGATGCCGCGCGGGAGCCGTTCACGGCGCGCCGCGGAGTCACCCCCGTCCTCTCGCTCGCCGGCGGAACGGCGGCCTGCGCGCCCGTCCTGTGCGGGCGCGTGGTCGGTGCCCGCGCGATCGAATCGAGCGCGACCACGACGGTCCCGCCGCTCGAAGGAACGGGGGGGTGCGCGCCCGTCCTGTGCGTGCGCGCGGCCGGTGCCCGCGCGATCGAATCGAGCGCGACCACGACGGTCCCGCCGCTCGAAGGAACGGGGGTGTGCGCGCCCGTCCTGTGCGTGCGCGCTGGTGCCTGCGCGACCGAGTCGAGCGCGAGCACTTGCGTCCCGTCGCTCGCCGGGACGGCGACCTGCGCCCCCGTCCTGTGCGTGCGCGCCGGTGCCTGCGCGATCGAGTCGAGCGCGAGCACCTGCGTCCCGTCGCTCGCCGGGACGGCGACCTGCGCCCCCGTCCTGTGCGTGCGCGCAGCCGGTGCCTGCGCGAGCGAGTCGAGCGCGAGCACCACGGTCCGATCGGCCGGCGGAGGCAACGGGGGCGGCGCTGCCGACGAAAGCAGCGCCGAGCGAGGCGGGGGCGCCGAGGGGACGACGGACTGCGGCGCCGTGCGGCGCGCCTGCGGAGGCGCCGGGTCGCGCCGCACGTCGCCCTGCGCCGACTCGGTCGCGCTGCCGTGCAACGGGGGCTCCGCGCCGGCGGGCGACGGATCGGCGCGCGCCGCCGGTGTCGGCTCGCGCGAGGCCGGCGGCGCCGCGGGCTCGACCGCGACGAACTCGGTCCCGAGCAGCCCACACATCGCCCCCCGCAGCGCAGCCAGATCGGCGTACCGCTGCCCGGGATCGGCGGCCAGAGCCTTGTGGACGAGCTCCCGGACGCCCTGGCTCAGGTCCGCGATCGCCTCCACGCGCGGCGGCTCATCGCCGGCGCGCTGGCCCGTGATCAGCTCACACAGCATCACCCCGATCGCACGGACATCGCTCCGCAGATCGCCGCCGCCGTGCTGCTGCTCCGGTGCGCGGTACGGCGAGTCCTCGACGCCCGTCACCTCGACGACCCCGTAGTCGAGCACCCGCACCTCGTCGCGCCCGGTCACGACGCAGCGCGACGGCGTCAGCGCGCGGTGGGCCAATCCCGTCGCCGCGTGCGCGCGCTCGACGATCGCCGCGACCCGCTCGCACAGGGTCAGCGCGCGCTCCCAGGGCGTGGGGCCGCGCTCGACCAGCAGCGCCAGGCTGGACGCGCCTTGCACGTCCGTCGCGCAACACGGCGGGGCGGGGGCGGCCTCAGTCAAGCCTCGGGGCAACACCAGGCCCGGGATCTTGGCCGCGGCCGCCGCGCGGATCGCTCGAGCGAACGCGCTCCACGTCTCCGCCCGGACGCTGGCCGGGTCGAACAGCAGGAGCTCCACCTCGCGGCCGACCCGGTGATCGACGGCGAGGAACACCTGCGTCGATCCGCCCTCGCGAAGCGGCGCCATCAGCTCGAAGCGTTCGCGGACGCGGTCACCGACGCGCGGAGAGAACGAACCGGACACGGCGTCCGCCCATCATGCCGTGATGACCCGCGTCTGTCCATTGTGCCGGCGAAAGCGCGCGCGCGCTCTCGTCGCTCGCGCATCCGCAGACCGCGGAACGCACGATGCGCCCCATGTCCACATCGCCGTTCGTGTATCGCCCTCCGCGTCTTCTGTTAGTCTGCCACGAACCCGCAGAAGCAGTTGCCATGCCCGAAGCCGCCCGGATCAGCGACTATCACAGCTGCCCGAAAGACGGGCCCGTCCCGCACGTCGGCGGGCCGATCTATTCCGGCAGCGCCGACGTGATCGTCGGCTTCCTCCCGGCGGCGCGGAAGGACGATCGCGTGGTGTGCTTCCCGGTCGGTCCGAGCGACAAGATCAAGCAGGGCTCGGCGACCGTGCTGATCAATCACCGCCAGGCCGCGCGCCGCACCGATCCCGCGGTGCACGCCTCCGGCGATTTGATCACGGCCGGCTGCCCGACCGTGATCATCGGCGACACCCCGCAGAGCTTCGCGCTCCGCGTCGCCGCCCGCCGCGGGACGCCCTTCTGCGAGGAGTGCGAGCGGCAACGCGTCGCGGTCGACTTCTTCGACGACTCGGCCGAGCCGGTCGCGTCCGATCCGGGCAGCGCGACCCTCGACGACGACGAGCCGCCGCCCGGCGCCCGCAGCGGCCGCGACGCCTTCGCCGACCTCGACGTCTCCAAGCACGAGCTCGCCGGCCAGGAGGACGAGGACGACGGCCTCGCGGAGCTGCGCGTGCAGGCCCGCTACGCCGTCGCCTACCAGTTCTACGCCGCGAACGGGCGCAGCAAGATCAAGCCGAGCCAGATCCTCTCGCACATCAAGGGCATCGATCTGAGCCGGCCCGTCACGGTGCGCTCGTTCAGCAAGCAGACCCTGTTTCAACGCAGCATCCCGGGCGCCGGCACCGGCCAGTACTTCACGCTCGACCCGTCGATCACCCCGGAGGAGGTCGGCTGCTCGTCGGTCGCCTATGCGCTCGTCGACGGCAAGCCGAGCCCGCCGCCCGTCGTCCGCGAGCCGCGCGAGGTCACGTTCGACGAGCCCGCCCTCGGCCTCCAGAGCACCGCCGCCGGCATCGTCGACGATTGGTCGCTCGCGGATCCCGTGTACTGCAAGGGCGGCGCCACGCAGGTCATGATCCCCAAGCGCTTTCACCCGCCGACGGGGGCCTGACGCGTGTCCGAACTGATGCGAATCACGTCCCGCGACGCCTTCGCCGAGGTGCTCGCCGAGGCCCGCGCCCACACCCGCGCGCTCGACCCCTCGCGCTGGCCCGCGCTGCAATCGATCGCCGCCCAGCTCGAATTCATGGCCCGGACCACCGCCCGCGGCCGCATCCCGCACCCCGAGGATCGCGCGCGCACCAACCTCGGTCCGCTCGGCCTCCGCGAATTCGGCGAGCTCGACCCCGAATACGCCGACGCGCTCGGCGAGCTCGACTACACGTTCGCTCGCTATCACCTGCTCCCGCCCGGGCCCGCGGCGACGCGTCGCGGGATCTTGCAGGTGTGGTCCGGCCGCGAGAGCTTCCACAAGCTGATCCTCGAGCCGGGCGTGCCGCGCACTGTGGGCACCGCGCGGTCCGACTTCGTGGTCTACGCCGATGCCGGCGGCTCGCCGCAGTTTCAGACCGTGTGGGACGGCGTGTGCGCCCACGTGCAGGCCCTCGACCCGCACCGGATCACCGTCGACGGCGAGCCGTGCTTCGTCGGCGAGCTGGCCAACCGCGGGTGGATGACGGCCGGCCGCACGAGCTTCCGCTTCCTCGTCGAGGATTACACGCCGCCGCCCGGGCCGGTCACGCCGAGCGAGGCGGGGCTGGCCGCCCTCGCCACGCTCCGTGTCCCCTGCGACGCGGGCACCCTCTACGCGGTCGTCGACGCCGCGCGCTCCGAGCGGGCGCTCCAGCTCATCGAGGAGAGCGTCGACCCCTACGCCTCGCTCTTCGACGGCGAGCGGGGCCGCGCCTTCGACGACGTGGCGCCGTACGTAATCCACCTGCGGGCCGACTCCCTGCTGCTCGAGCGCCTCGTCCACGAGGGCTGGGGCGACTCGTGGGGCGTCTTCCTCGTCAGCCAGAAGCCGCTCGAGGCGGTGAGGCGTCACCTGCGACAATTCTTGATGGTCGAGGTCGAGGGCGAGCCGGACCGCGTGTTCTTCCGCTTCTACGACCCCCGGGTCCTCAAGTCGCTCGAGCCCGTGTTCTCGCGCGAGCAGCGGGCAGCGCTGCTGCGTGGGCTCGACGCCGTCTACTACGAGTCGTCGGACGCGCTGGCGGTCCTCGCCGCCGGCTGACGCGGCATGTCCGAAAGGACATATCACTCGTCATCGGCAGCGCGCGCCCTCCAGGTCGAGGAGGACCCGGGCTCACTGCATGTCCTGGAGGACAGGTCTTCGATCGAGCCCGGCGGAGCTCGCGGCTCACGCGGGCGGCGGTCCGCCGGCGGCCCCGGGCGAGCCGCGGACGAGCCGCTGGGCCCCGGTGACGACGGCGAGCAGGAGCGCGCCGGCGAGCAGGCCGACGAGGCCGCTCCACAGGCTGGGAATGACGAGGCTCGCGCCCGGAGCGGCGGCGGCGATCCGCTCGCCGAGCGCCTCGGCGCCGGGGATCCCGTGCACGAGGATGCCGCCGCCGACCAGGAACATGGCCACGGTGCCCGCGATCGACAGGCCCTTCATCAGGTAGGGCGCGCCGCGCAGGATCAGCTCGCCGAAGCGGCGCGCCACACCGGTCCGCTTGCTGAGATGGAGGCCGAGGTCGTCCAGCTTGACGATGCCCGCGACCAGGCCGTAGACGCCGACGGTCATGAGCACGGCGACCGCCACGAGCGCCAGCACGCGTGTGGCGAACGCCGCCGAGGCGACCGCGCCGAGCGAGATCACGATGACCTCGGCCGACAGGATGAAGTCGGTGCGCACGGCCCCGCGGATCTTGGCCCGCTCGAACGCGACCACGTCGACGGCGGGGTCGGCGATCGCCCGCACCAGCGCAGCCTCGCGTCGCGCGTCCTCGGCCGGCGCGAGGTAGCGGTGGGCCAGCTTCTCGCAGCCCTCGTAGCACAGGAAGGCGCCGCCCATCATCAGCAGCGGCGTGATGGCCCAGCTCGCCACGGCGCTGATCACCAGGGCGAGCGGCACGAGGATCGCCTTGTTGACGGTGGAGCCCTTCGCCACCGCCCACACGACCGGCAATTCTCGTTCGGGGATGACGCCGGCCACCTGCTCGGCGTTGAGGGCCAGATCGTCGCCGAGCACCCCGGCGGTCTTCTTGGTCGCGACCTTCGTCAGTACGGCGACGTCGTCGAGGAGCGTGGCCAGGTCGTCGAGGAGGGTGAAGAGCGTGGTTCCTGCCATGCGTGTCGGCTCGGGCGAGCCGGACCACCGTACTATGCGCGCCGTCTCCTGTCGTGGACACAAGTGTTCCGCGTCGCAAATCGTGAATCCTGGAGCACGCGAGCGCACGACGCCGGGGGGAGCGCGGTGGCGTCGTCGCCCCGGCGGCGGGCGAGCCCGAATTCGAAGGCGCGCCTGTCATCATCGCACGCGGCAGGATAAAGCGGCGAGCGGGGCGCCGTGACGAGGCGCCCCGGGAGAATGACGCCTCGTCACGGTCGCATGAATTGCGAACGCGGGCGATCGGGCACACGTCGTCGCCGCTCGACGACGCGCTCGACGACGCGCTCGACGACAATGACGACACCGCCGGCGGTGCGGAGGATGGATCGTCCGGGGCCCGCGATCGCCGATCAACCCGGGGCCTGGCCGAGGTACTGGGCGATCCCCAGCACCACCCCGCCCAGCACGAACGGGTTGCCCGCGGCGCTGGTCGTGGTGATCGTCAGGTGGCCGACCGCGTCGAAGCTGACCGCATTGGTCACGACGGCGCTCGAGGGCGCGTAGAACGGCCACATCCCCTGCGCCGCGTGCGCGCGGATGGTCGCCTGCTCCGTTCGGGTGAAGCTCGTCGTCGACGTCACCACCGCGTGGAGGCCGTCGCCGACCGCGAGCGAGCCGAGGAACCACACTAAGTTCCCCGTCGGGCCGAACGCGTCGGTCCAGTCCGGATCGGCGCCCACCGGCCAGGGCGGGGTCGACTGGCTCGAGTACGCGGCGTTGAGCAGGCTCGAGCTGTACCAGCCGCCGGGCGTGGCCAGCCACGCGGCGTAGTGCGTGAGCGTGGCCGTCACCTGCACGCGCCCGGCGGCGAAGCGGGCGCTCAGGGCATCGAGCGGGCCGAGCCCGGTCCACAGCCCTTGCAGCCCGAGCTGCTGGCCGCCGGCCCAGGTGCGGGAGACGTCGCTGCTGGTCCTGAGACTGTCGAAGGCCAGCTGCGCCGGACCGGCCGCCGCGAGCGTCGCCTGCAGGTCGGCGTAGCCGCCGACGAAGTCGATGGCCAGGCCGTTCGGACCCTGGTAGCGGGCGACCGCCTGTTGCTGACCCTCGAACAGGCAGGTACCGGCGAGGTTCGACGCGCCGGCCACGGCCACGCCGGAGTAGCCGTTCTTCTCGGCCCACGTGCGGAAGATCGGGCCCTGCTGGCAAACGCTCGGCGGCGGGTCGAGGCCGGCGAGATACGCCTGCCACGCGGTGTCGGCCGCGGACCCGATCACCGACACGAGCGACGGCGCGTACTCCAGCTGCTCCACCACCGCCGCGTACGCGGCGAAGTACGGACTCGCCGGCTGCGCGCGATTGAAAGTGAGCGACTTCGGCGGCAGCACGTCCAGACAGGCCCACAGCCCGGCGTCGCTGGCCGGCAGCGGCGCGGCGGGCACGCTGAGCTGAAAGCTCGTCGGGCTGGCCGCGAGCGCGGCCGTGAGGCCGTTGTAAAACTTGTTTTGAAGGACCGTCATGGCGGGCGAGCCCGCGGCGGAATCGGCGTGCATGATGGCTGGCCTTTGCGTGGTGAGCGACGGGCGCGCGAGGCCGACGACCGGCCCCGCGCGCCCGGCGAATGGGGCTACCGCCTGGCCCGGGCGGCCGACAGGAGCCGCGACCGCTCGGACTCGTGGCCGAGGTACTGGGCCGCGGGCAGGACGATGCAGCCGACGACCACGGCCACGCCCGGCTGGCTCGTGATCGTGACCGTCATGTTGCCCTGGCTGTTGAAGCCGACGTCGGTGTTGGAGCCGCTGCTGCTGCTCTGGGTGTAGAACGGCCACAGCCCGGCGCTCGACTGGCTGCGGATCGTCTGCTGCTCGCTCTCGGAGTAGGTGGCCAGCGAGGTCACCGTCACGTTCATGTCCTGGACGATGACGAGCGTCGACAGGAAGCGCTGCATGTTGCCGTTGCTGCCGAACGTGTTCTGCCAGTTGATCGGGCTGTCCGGCACCCACGGCGGGCCCGACTGGTTATTGTACGCCAGGCCCAGCGCCGCCGAGCTGTACCAATCGCCCGGGGTGGCGCTGAACTGCAGCACGTTGCCGAAGCTGGCGCTGAGGGTCACGCCGCTCGACGCGAACTTCTGGCTGGTCGAGGAGCTCGAGCTGCTGCCGCCCCACAGCCCGAAGAAGCCGTCGTCGCTGCCGGACGTCCACGAGCTCGTGACGTCCCAGTTCCACTGGCTCGTGCCGATCTGCGGGATCGAGCGGCTCGGCGCGGCCGCCAGCAGCCGCATCATCGTCGCGTAGCCGGGCACGAAGTCGACGTTCTGGCTCCCCGCCGGCTTGTAGGCCATCGCGTGCATCTGCGCGGCGAAGATCGGGTCGAGCATCGCCGCGGCGAGCGCCGACGCGCCGGACACCGCGACGCCCGAGCACTGCGAGTTGACGAGCGCCCAGTTGCGGAACGCCAGCGGATCCCCCGCCTTGACCTGGCCCGCCTTGATCGCGGCGCTGTACGCCTTGTAGCAGCTCGGGCCGATGGTCGACTGGAAGTTGTTCGGCGCACCCTGCAGCGCGGACATCACCCCCTGGTAGTCGGCCAGGAACTGATTGCCGCCGGAGAGGATGGTGTTCTGCGTCAGCGAGTACGGCGGGATGGCGTTGAAGTAGTTCCACAGCAGCTGGTCGGCCTGCGCGCCGCCGACCAGCGGCGGCGAGGGCTGGACGACCTGAAACGGGTCGCCGGGCGAGAAGCCCAGGGCCTGCGAGAAGGCGTTGTAGAAGGCTGCCTGCAGATCGACGAAGTTCGTGGGTGAACCGGAGTTGGCCATGTCGTGCTCTCTTTTTTCGGTAATTGGTTGGGTCGGAAATGCTGCGTGGAATTCATGGGTCCGCCGCGGGCGGACGGTGTTATTCAGGACTGTGGATTCGGCGCTCGTTCCGCCGCGCCGGGCCCTGGAAGGCCCGGAGGAGCCCGAATTCGCGGGTATCGCCATTGTCGGCAGGGCCGTCGCGGCGCGCCGGTCGGCGGTCCTCGCGACGAGGCGGCGCGTCGGCGCGCGAGCGGTTCAATCACCGCCACGCGCCCGGGAGATGCGTGGGGGCTTCGCCCCGCAGCGCCGATTGCCGGGGTCGGTCCCGCCTCGACATGGCAGTCCGGCAGGGCCGCCGAGAGATTGCGGTGAGCGAAAAAAACCATTTCGGCGCGAGTTCGAGTCCGCTAACGTGCGCGCCATGGAGAGCGACGATGCGCTGTTCGCAGCGTGGCGCGCGGGCGCGCGCGTGGCCGGCGAGGAGCTGTTCGAGCGCCACTACGAGTCGGTCGCCCGCTTCTTCTTCAACAAGGTCGGGGACGAGGGCCCCGACCTGATCCAGCGCACCTTCCTGGCCTGCGTCGAGGGTCGCGAGCGCTTCCGCGGCGAATGCGGCTTCCGCAGCTACCTGTTCGCCATCGCCTACAAGGTGCTGTGCAAGTATTACGACCAGCGCCGGCGCGAGGGCCAGCCGATCGCGCCGGCCGTGATGGCGGTGGCGGACTTCAGCCCGACCCCGTCCGGGCTGCTGGCAGCGCGCGACGAGCAACGGGTCCTGCTGACCGCGCTGCGCCAGCTGCCGCTCGAGCTGCAGGTGCTGCTCGAGCTGCATTACTGGGAGTCGCTGAGCGCCGAGGAGGCGGCCGAGATCGTCGGGATCCCGCTCGGCACCGCGAAGACGCGCATTCGCCGGGGTCGCCTGTTGCTGCGCGAGCACATCGCCGCGCTCGGCAGCTCCGCGGCCATCATCCGCAGCACCCTGAGCGACCTCCAGACCTGGGCCCGGGGGATCGGCGGCCTCATCGGTCGCCCGACCTGAGGGCGCAGCGAAAAAATTCGTCACCGCCGCAATCTCGAGCGGCTCCGGCCGGACAGCAGACTCGAGCGATGTCACCCGTCGACAGCGATGATCCAGCCAACCACCCGCTCGGGGCCCCGCCCCGGATGCTGGCGGGGGTCGAGGGTCGCGTCGTCAAGGCGCTGATCCGTTCGAAGCTGTTCGCCGACGACGCCCAGCCGGTCCGGATCGACCGGTTCGTAGTCCTACGCCTGCAAGGCACCGGCGCCACCGGAGTGGTCTACGCCGCCTACGACGAGCGCCTCGACCGCAAGATCGCCATCAAGCTGCTGCGCTCCGATCACGCGCACGCGTCCGCCCAGGAGCGCCTGCTCCGCGAGGCCCGGGCGCTCGCTCGCCTGTCGCACCCCAACGTCGTCGCCGTCCACGAGGTCGGCACCTTCGACGACCGCGTGTTCATCGCCATGGAGTTCGTCGACGGGCCGACCCTCGCCGACTGGCTGACGCAACGGCCGCGCGGGTGGCGAGAGGTCCGCGACATCTTCGTCCAGGCCGGACGCGGCCTCGCGGCGGCGCACGCGGCCGGACTCGTGCACCGCGACTTCAAGCCCGCGAACGTGCTGGTCGGCAGCGACGGCCGCGTCCGCGTCCTCGACTTCGGCCTCGTCCACGCCGGCGAGGCCACCCTGCCCGACGCCACCCTGGAAGCGCCCGCCGCGGCTCAGGGCGACGACTCGCTCACCACGACCACGCGGCGCTGCGTCGGCACGCCGGGCTACATGGCCGCGGAACAATTCCGCGGCCTGCCCGCCGACGCGCGCAGCGATCAGTTCGGCTTCTGCGCCAGCCTCTACGAGGGCCTCTACGGCGTGCGCCCGTTCGCCACCGGCGACATGAAAGGGCTGCAAGAGGCCGTGTGCGCCGGCGCGGTCGACGAAGCGCCGCGAGGCCGACGCGTGCCGCGATGGTTGCGGCGGGTGCTGCTGCGCGGCCTGTCGCCGGCCCCGGAGGCGCGCTGGCCGTCGATGGACGCTCTGCTCGCCCAGCTCGAGCGACGGCCGTGGCAGTGGATCCGGGCGGGCCTCCTCGCCCTGGCGGCGGTGGTCGTGGTGGCGCTGTGGCGCTCGCCCGCCGTCGGCGCCTGCGACGAATCCGGCGACGCGTTCGTCGACGTGTGGGGCCCGGCGCAGCAGCAGCGGATCGCCGCGGCGTTCCGCGCCAGCGGAACCGGCTACGCCGACGACGCCTGGCTCGCGGTGCGCCGCAGCACCGATGATTACACGCGACAATGGCGCGACATGCGGCGGGCGGCCTGCGAGGAGACGATGCTGACCCACGCGCAGTCACCCGCGACGATGAACCTGCGAATGGCCTGCCTCGATCGCCGGCGGGCCGAGCTCGCCGCACTCCTACGATTGTGGGCGCGCGAGCCGGTCGCGCCGGCGTCGCAGGTCCAGCGCGCCACCACGGCGGTGGCGGAGCTGCAGCCGCTCGCGCTGTGCGAGGACGTCGAGGCGCTGCGCCGCGGCTTCGAGCCGCCGCCGCCGCCGCTGGCCGCGAGCGTCGCCCGCCTGCGCGAGCAGCTGCTCGCAGCGCACGCGCTCGAGGTCGCCGGCGACTATCGCGCCGCACGGGCCGCCGCCGCCGCCGCCGTGACCGCCGCGCGCGCGCTCGCGTACCCGCCGGTCGTCGCCGAGGCGCTGTATCAGCGCGGCCGCAGCGAGGCCGCGCTCGACGACGGGCCCGCGGCCGCCGCGACGCTCGAGGAGGCCGCGGAGGCCGCGGAGGCGGCCGGCCACGACGCCCTCAAGGCCCAGGCGTGGGCGCTGCTGATCCGCGTCACCGCGCTCGCCAACGACGATCCGGCGCGCGCCCACGGCTGGTACCGCCTCGCCCGCGCCGCCGCCGAGCGCAGCGGAGACCGCGGCGCGCTGCGGGCCGAGGCGCTCGAAGGCGAGGGTCTGGCGCTGTTCGCCGAGAGTCGATTCGAGGCGGCGCTCGCGGTCCAGCGCGAGGTCCTGGCGCTGCGCGAGCGCGTGCTCGGGCCGCGCCACCTCAAGCTCGCCAGGACCTTCATCCACCTCGCCAACACCCTCGACGCCCAGGGCGACAAGCCGGCGGCGCTCGAGCTGTACGAGCGGGCCGCGGCGCTGCAGACCGAGCACCTCGGGCCGCGCCACCCGGAAGTGGCGGTGTCACTGTTCGACCTCGCGCTGGTGGCCATCGATCTCGGCGCGCTCGCGCGGGCCGAGGAGGTGCTCGCGCAGGTCCGCAGCATCGACCTCGAGGCCCACGGCGAACGCAGCCAGCGGGCGGCGCAGATCGATCTGGCGACCGCGGCGCTGCGCGAGCAGCAGGGCGCGTTCGCCGAGGCGCTCGCGGCCGCCGACGCCGCGGTGACGGTGTTGGCGGCGCTGGTGCCCGGGCACCGCGAATACGCCACGGCGCTGGCGACCCGCGGGACGCTGTTGTTCCGCCTCGGACGCGCCGGCGAGGCGCTGACCGACTACCAGCGGGCCTGCGCGCTGTGGCAGCGCTCCGCCGACGCCGAGGGCGCGGCCATGTGCGCGAGCGACGAGGGCGAGGCCCTGTTGGCGCTCGGGCAGGCCGACGCCGCGCTGGCCCGCTTCTCGGCCAGCCGGGCCGGGCTCGCCGACATCCACCCGGACGATCACGAGCTCCTCGCCTATCCGCTGCACGGCGAGGGCGCGGCCCTGCTGGCGCTCGGCCGCGCCGAGGAGGCCGTCCCGCCGCTGCGTCGCGCGCTGCACATCCGCAGCCGCGGCCCCGCCGATCCGCTCGAGCGGGCCGAGACGACCTGGGCGCTGGCGCGGGCCCTCGCCGCGCTCGACGCCGTCGCCGAGGCGGCCGCGCTGGGTCGTGAGGCGCACGCCACGTTCACCGCGCTCGGCTCCCGCGGCGACCTCCGTCGCGCCGAGCTCGAGCGCTGGCCGCTGCTGGCCGGCGGCCCGCGATGATGCCCCCGAGACGACCGACCTCGATCACACAGCCCAGCCCTGGAACACGACGATGCCCACCATCTCCGTCACCGAAGCCACGACCATCAACCTCACCGCGACCCTCGTCAGCAACGCGCTGCAGGTCACCTATCAATCCCAGACGTTCACCCTGATCGTGGACACGTTCTACCAGGCCGGCACCGTGCAGGTCTCCATCTCCGACTTCACGGTGGCCGGGGTCACCTACGCGGTATTTGCCTACTCGGTCGGGGCCGGCGTGAACCCGTGGCCCAAGAGCGGCTCGATCAGCAGCACCTCGTTCGCGGTGCCCGCCGTCGATCTCTCGACCGAGCTGGACTTCGTCGTCGTCGCCATCAAGCCCGACGGCACCTCCGTGCTGCACGCGCTGGACCCCAAGATCCGCGTCATCCGTCGCGCCTGAGCGGCACAGCAAGATCGGGGAGGCCCCAGCCGCGAGTTCAGCGTCTGCAGGCGCTCGCCCGGTCGTGCCCGCTCGGTGAAACGCTGGTGAGGAACGCAACACTGCGCCGAGCGCCGAGCGCCGAGGCCCGCCATGAGGCGAAAGCCGCGACACGAGCCGCGGCGGCCTCCCGATCGCCGGCGGCAACGCCCGGCGAAGCGGGTACAGTCGGCGTCATGCAGCATCCCGGCCGGAATGCCCTCGTCGCGGAGCGCCCTCGTCGCGCCGGTCACCGCCTCATCCTCGGCCTCGGCCTCGCCGCCTGCGGCAACGACCCGATCCCATCCGCCAGCGATGGCGACTCGGACACGACGGCGTCGACGAGCGGCGCCGCGAGCACGGCCCCGACGAGCGGCGACGTCACGAGCACGACTCCCACGAATACGAGCGGCACGGACGGCGACGCCACCAGCACCGACTCCGCCCCCACGGACACCGGTCCGACCGCCGAGTGGCAATTCGTCACGCTCGCCGAGCAGACCTTCATGCTCAACGGCGGCGAGGTCGCGGTCGAGTTCATCCGCGCCGAGCGTCCGGACGGCGGGCGCTCCTACCTGCTCTACCAGCACGCCCCCGCCGCCGGGGCGCCGCTCGTCATCCAGAACCAGCCGTACGCGGGGATCGACTGGACGGGCGAGGAGGTCGACGAGCGCTGGGCGCAGATGGGAAACGGCGGCCATCCGGACGTCGACGCTCCGGATTACAACGACAAGGACATGGTCGCCTACACGTTGCAAGATCCGGCCGAGGCGGTCGGCTCGAACAACGTGTGGGCGTTCAACGGATTCGCGGCGATCCACGCGTACGGCCGCTTCTACGCCGGCGGCGCGCTCGCGGACGACGTCCTCGACGCCGTCGCCCCCTACGCGTTCGCGCGCACGCGGCCCGACGAGATCGACCTCGCCCGGATCGGCGCATTCGGCTCGAGCTGGGGCGGAATGATGGCGCTGTTCGGCGCGAGCCAGGCCCCGCAGGACGCCGCCCCGCGGATCGTCGTGCCGATCTCGGCGCCCTCGGACTTCGTCGAGCTGTGGGCCTGGTCGACCGGCACGTTCCCGGAACAGTCGATGAATCCCGCCATGGTGACGGGCTTCTATTCGCCGTACTGGCGGCGCGCCAGGCCGACGCTCGGAACACCGCCCGGCGCGGGCGCCGGGCCGTACACCCACGCCGGCCTGTGTCCGGGCCTGCCGGGCCGGCTCGTCCTGCCGCACGACGCGTGGGATGCCATCATTCCGGTCACGCAGACCCTGGGCCTCGCGGCCGCGTGCGCCGACGTCGAGCCGCTCTACTGGCCGCGCGCCACGCCGCTCGACCTCGAGACGGCGACGATGACCCACGGCCCCTTCGCCGGCGAGGGCCTGCTCCCGAGCGTGTTCATCTACACATACGCCGCCCTGGCCGTCTCGCTCGCCCCGCCCGAGGCCGACAATGTGTATTCACTGACGAGCGGACCCTCGCTGGCGCTCCACCTCCAGCGCGTCCTCGCCGAGCAGAAAGCAGGCAACGACGTCGGGTGGATCCTCCCGCGCCTGCGCGAGCTCGCCGATCCGCGGCTCCAGACGCTCGTCGTCGAGACGAACCAGCTCCAGCCGAGCGCCCAGGTGCTGGCGAGCGTCGTCAACGAGGTCTGGAGCACCGCCTTCGACGCCGACGGCCTGCGCGCGCAGCTCGAGACCGGCCTGCCCGACCCGCCGTGAACCGCAGCGCCTCGCGGTTCGATCCCGAGATGGAGGTCACGCAGCGGCGTGCGGCTCTCCCGACCTCCCTCGCTGTCGCACCGTGGTCGCGGGTCATGGGCGGCGACTCACGCGGCGAGGTCCTGGCGATCTGATAGGCTCGACGCATGAAGCTGCGTCGTGTGAGCCCGTGTCTATTGGTCCTGCTTGCCGCCTGCAACAACCCGCCGCCCACGGGTGAGAGCACCGGCGAAGCCACCGCGACCGAGACCACCGGCGAGACCGGCGAGACCACCGGGACCGGCGAGGGAACCGAGCCCACCACCACTTCGACCGCCACAGACGCGCTCACCGACGGCACCGACGGCACCGACAGCACCGGCGACGGCCCGCCCCCGGCGCCCGAGGTGATCCCGGTGCTCGAGGACATCGTGTTCTACGACGGCTACGCCGCCACCGTCGACGAACCGATCCCGGACGGCGTGATTCGTCACAACAACGCGCTGGTGGCGACCCGGTTCAGCGACGAGATGCTCGCCAAGGTCCAGACCAGCCTGAAGCTCGGCGTCATCGTGGGCGCGCTGTGCGACAATTACGACCGCCTCGGCGGGGTCAACCTGGCGCTGGTGCCCAAGGGCGCCCAGACCTACGTCCCCGCCGAGGTCGAGCGCATCGAGGTGGCACGATTCATCACTCCGTTCATGGACATGAACAAGCACCCGATGACGGTCCCCTACCAGTGGGAGGCCAGCAACCTGGTGCCGATCCTCAAGGACCCCGACCTCCTGGCCGAGTACGACTTCTGGTTCGAGCTGAGCATCTTCGGCGTGCCCTACGCCGCCAACGAGGAGGTCGCCGGCTGCGCCGGTCGCAACGACACCCAGCTCGGCACGCTGCTGATCCAAACCGACAGCAAGAAGCCCGCCCCGGAGTTCGGCGTTTTGGTGCCGCTGGCGATCAGCGAGGACTTCAACAATTACGCCGAGGGCGCCAGCGACGAGCTCGGCACCACCCGCAAGACCGTCCAATTCGAGCTGCCGGCCGACACCACGAACGCCCAGCTCGTGCTCATCACCTCCAATCACGGCGCCAACGCGGGCGGCGAGGAGTACGTCCGCCGCGAGCACTACGTGTACGTCGACGGCGAGATGGTCCTGCAGTACAAGCCCGGGCGCACCTCGTGCGAGCCGTTCCGCGACTTCAACACCCAGGCCAACGGCATCTACGGCCCGTACCCGCGGTCGGACGCGGAGTGGCAGTCGTTCAGCAACTGGTGCCCCGGCGACGTGATCGACACCCGGATCATCCCCTGGGGCGCCCAGAGCGGCGGGATGCACGAATTCGTGATCGACGTCCCCGACGCGACCTTCGTCGACGCGCAGGGCAACTTCCCGTTCTCGCTCTACGTGCAGGCGCAGTAGCCGGAGCGGGCGCCCGCGGGCCGCGAGATTCGCCGAGGCACGCGCACCGCGGGCTCCGTGCGGTGCCTGCTTGCCCCGGGCGCGCGGCCGCGGTTGGCTGACACCGCGAGGTGGAGTAGACTGCTCGCCATGAGCTTGAATTCGAATTGGATGCGAGTGTGCAGCGCGTGGATCGTCGGGACCGCGCTCGGTTGCGGTCCCAAGACGCCGGGTGGCGAGGACACGACGGGCGGCGAGGACCCTGGCAGCAGCAGCGAATCGGGGAGCACCGGCAGTGGTGCGACGGTACCGACGGAGGGCCCGACCGAGCCCGGTCAGACCAGTTCCACGAGCCACGGGCAGGACACCTCGGCCGGGTCGACCACGAGTGAAGAACCCGCGCCCGGGACCACGGAAGGGGAGATTCCGACCGACCCGGGGCCCTATCAGCCGGGCATCGACGGCTTCCTGATCGTCGAGGAGCTGCGCAGCTTCGCCGGCAGCACGATGATCGACGCGGGCGCGGGCGCTTTGGCCCAGTTCTTCCACGCGGCGGGAGCGCAAGGCTTCATGACCGGAGACGTGCTCGACCCATTCGAAGGGGTCGAGGACTGCGGCGTATTCGTGTTCGACACCGACGGGGTGGGCACCAGCGACGACGTCACGTTCCTCGGCGCCGACGAGGTCCGCGTCGAGGTCGCCGGCGCCATGCTCACGATGGAGCACGGCAGCGATCCGTTCTACCACTGGCTCGGGTTCGATCCGCAGGACGACCCCGCGCCCGGCACGCGCTTCGCCTTCGAGGTCCGCGGCGGCCTGGTCGGCGACGCCGACCTCCCGGGCCCCGTGGTGCCGCCGGAGCTGAGCTTCACCGCCCCGGACTTCGGCGCGCCGATCGGCCGCAGCGACCTCCCCCTGCAATGGACCGGGACCGGGGACGTGCCGCTCGATCTCAAGCTGGTGATCAGCGTCAGTCCCCAGGGGTCGCGGCAGTGGACCGAGATCCGCTGCCGCATGACCGACGACGGGTCGTTCACGATCCCGGCGGCGGTGCTGGCCAAGGTGCCCGTCGACGGGTTCGCGTCGATCTACGTCCGGCGCCACCTCGACGAGGAGCAGACCGACAACGGCAGCACCTACCTGGCGCGCGGCACCTCGGCGCTGGACATCCACGCCGGCTTCGGCGACGCGTGCGACAGCCCGCCCGACAACATGACGGCCTGCTCGGCGGCGGCGGAGCAGATCAACGCGGTGCGCGAAGCCTGCGGGCTCCTGCCTGACCCGCTCGCGGCCCAATGCCCGACCTTCCTCGCCGATCTCTGCGTCGACTGCACCGGCTATTACGCCTGCGTCGCCGCCGGCTGGTCCTGCGAACCGGACGGGCTGCACATCGACATCGGCACGTGCGAATGTGAGTAGTCGCCGCGCGGCGGATCATGCCGGCGTCCGGCTACCAGCGTGCTCCTGCATGCCATGCATGAGCACGCACGCCGGGCGGCCGGCCCGCTCGCTTGCGCCGCGGCCGATGTCGGCCACGTAGAGCGCAGGAGTGAGAGCGATGATGCGCGACTACTTGCGATTCGTGGTGCTCGGCGTGTTCCTCGCCGGCGCGTGCAGCGACAAGGACGAATACAAGCCCGGCGCGACGGTCACGGAGATCAACGCCGGCTGCAAGTCCTACTGTGCCAAGGCGAGCGAGTGCAACAAGGCGATCCGCCCCGAGTCGTGCGAGCAGCGGTGCCAGAACCGGATCAACCGCTGCCGCGCGGACGAGCAGGCCGACACCGTCAACGACCTCCACGCGTGCGGGGCCGACACCTGCGGGGACTTCGCGGTCTGTGCCATCGGCACCGGGCTGCAGTGCACGTTCGGCCTGTAGCGCGTCGGACGGATCCGAGCGCGAAGGAGGTCGCGCCGATCCAAGGTCCCGCTCGGGCCCGCCCGCGGCCTGCAGCGGGGGCAGCCGCGCCGGGTTAGCATGCCCGGCATGCAGAAGTTCGTCGTCATCTTCCAGGCGCCGGTCCCCGTCGGTCACCGCGTCGAGCTCACCTGGTACGACATCGTCGACGCCGGGTTCTTCGGCGGCGCCAATCGCAAGCCCCGGCCGCACGAGCCCGTCATCACCGACCTCGACACCGGCATCGTCTACCTGTCCGATCGCGTGCTCGACACGCACGGCAGCAAGTCGCCGGACACGCCCGTCGCCCTCAGCGACGCCGTCTCCGGGCTCGCCGAGCGGGTCAAGAGCGTGCGCGGCATCGTCCGCGCCTGCCGCGTGATCACCGTCCGCAGCTTCGCCGACATCGACTTGCAGACCGAGCTGACGGTCGAGCCGCAGGCCTGACGCCGCGGACGGCATCTCACGCCGCTGCACCTTCGAACATGTCCCGAAGGACAATTGACGCCCCGCCCTCGCGCGCCCCTCACGGCCGGCTGCGGCTCTCGGCCCGGCGGATGCAGTCGGCGAGGCGGTAGCCGGCGAGCGCGGCGCGTCGCCGGGCCACGGGCAACGCGGCCGGGAGATAGCGGCGATCGAGCGCGACCGGCAGCGCCGAGGTCGCGCCGGCCGGCAACGGGGCGAGCAGCGCGGCGCGCAGGTTGGCGTCGTACACGCTCGTGTCGGCGGCGCGGTAGCTCTCGTCGAGCCAGAGGTTGACCATCGCCTCGACCGCCGGCGGGTCGGCCGGCTCGGCCAGCTCCTGCTTCAGTCGGCTGCGCGGGAAAGCGGCGACGATCTGCCGCTTGGTCGCCGCCTCGAGCTTCGGATCGGTGCCGAGCATGTCGTCCCACACCGCGTGCAGGCGGACCGGCGTGGGATCGGCCGGCCTGGGCTTGACGACGAAGAAGACGTTGCCGCCGAGGTCGCCCTGCGGCAGATGCCTGGCCGAGAACAGCGACACCGCGTGCAGCGGCTGGTGCGAATCGCCGAGCAGGTGGAGCACCCACGCCAGCGCGACGGCGCGTCGCTCCGCCGGCAGGTTGCGGTCGTCGAGCTCGCGCAGGGCGTTCGGCAGGGCCTGCTGGACCCCGATCGGCTTCGCGCCGGGCGGCGCCGCCGGCGGCAACGCGTACGGGTCGATGAGGATCGGCTTGTTGTCGTAGTGCCAGGTCGCGTTGTCGTAGCGCTTGACGTCGGCGAGCCGGCGCTCGAGCTCGGTCTTCTCCGCCCCGGCCGGCAGCGCCGCGATCCGCTCGCTCAGCCGCTTGCCCTCGGCCTTGAGCAGATCGGGCCAGATCGCCGCGTGCATGAACACCCACCGCTGGCGCTCGGGATCGTCGGCCGCGCGCGCCGCGATGTCGGGCGGCATGCGGGCGGCGAAGTCCTCGGCGAAGCGCGGGTGGCGGACCAGCAGCTCCGAGGCGAACACCTGCTGCGGGCGCGTGAGCTCGTCCCAGGCGATCCGCGCCACGATCCGGTGCCCGCTCTCGTTCCAGGCGTGCGCCGCGCTCATCGGCGCCACTGCGATGGCGGCGGCGATCGTCAACCTCTGTGCCCACGTGAAACGCATGCCGGTCCCTCTCTCCGCGGCCGACTATACCGCAGTCCCCGTCGAGACAGCCCCTGGCCGCGAGCGAACACCGCCCCTGCCGCCAATGTCGTCACTGCGCCAGCGCCATCGACCCTGCGAGCCACTGCCCCCCGTCGACCACCAGCACCGCCCCCGTCACGTACGCGCTCGCCGGCGACGCCAGGAACAGCGCCGCGTCGGCCACCTCGGCCGTGCTGCCGAATCGTCGCAGCGGGATGAGCCGCTCCGCGCGCTCGCGCAGCTCCGGCGCCAGCAGGCGCGTGATCCCCTCCGTCCCGTCGATCGGCCCCGGCGCGATGCCATTGATGCGAATCCCGGCCGGCCCCCATTCCATCGCCAGCGACCGCGTCAGCGCGTCGATCCCCGCCTTCGCGCTGGCCGCGTGCGTCTGCAACGGCGTGCCCGCGTAGTGCAGCGTCGCCGAGATGTTGATGATCACCCCGCCCGCGCGCGACAGCAGGGGGAACGCCGCCTTCGACGCGTTGAACGTCCCCTTGAGGTCGATGTCGATCACCGTCCCGAAGCCGTTCGGGCTCAGGCCCACCGCCGGGCACAGGAAGTTGCCGGCCGCGTTGTTCACCAGGATGTCGAGGCGGCCCCAGCGGGCCTCGAGCGCCTGCATCACCTGCTCGACCTGCTCGAACCGGCGCACGTCGGCCACGTGGCCCAGCGCCTCTCCGCCGGCCGCCTCGATCTCGCCGACCATCGCGTCGAGCTTCGCCTGCGTGCGCCCGCAGATGGCCACACGAGCCCCGTGTTCGGCCAGGCGGGCCGCGATCGCGGCCCCGATCCCCGAGCCGCCGCCGGTGACGAGGGCGACCCTTCCGGCGAGGACATCGGGGCGGAAACAACTGGCGTGCAGAGGCTGGGGCATGGCGGCTCGCAGGCAGCCTACTGAAAAGCCCCCGCCGCGTCGACCGGGCCCGCGCCCCCTCCGCCGGCGTCACTCCGGCTCCCTGCCCCGCCGCGTCGGACGACGTTCACCCCTCCGCCAGCTGAAACGTCACCGCCACGTTCGCCGCGATCTTGATCCGCCCGCTCGCCACCGTCTCGCTGACCTGCGGCGTCGAGTCGTTGGTGAGCGAGAAGTTGTTCATCGTCGGCGGCCGCCACGGATCGCTCGCCACCTCCTCCACGCGGAGCGGCGTCCCGAGCGTCAGGCCGAGCGCCGCCGCCATCGCCTTCGCCTTGTCGCGCGCCGCCTCGATCGCCAGCACGCGCGCCTCGGCTCGCTTCTCCCGCGCCGCGCTGCTGTGGAACTGCACCCGGTCGACGCGGTTGGCGCCCGCGGCCAGCATGTCGTAAAGGACAGCCTCGACCGCGTCGACGTCGCGGACGGTCAGCGTCAGCGCCCGCGTCGCCTGGTAGCCGACGATCTTGCGGTGCTCGTAGTTGTCGTAGCGCGGCTGCAGCGACAGCTCCTGCGTCTGCACGTCGCTGTCGGGGATCTGGTGGCGCGCCACCACGGCGAGCAGCGCCGCCGCGCGCTTGCGGCTGTCGTCGCGCGCGTGCTCGAGGTCGGGCGCCTGGACGTCGAAGCCGATCGTCAGCTCGAAGGTGTCGGGCGCCGTGAGGATCTCCGCCGCCCCCGACACCGTGATCGTGCGCCCCGGCAGCGGCGCCTGGGCCGGCCCGGCGGGCGTGCAGGCGACCGGCACGGGCAATTCGCGAGGGCATGGTTCGGCGTGGCAAGCGGCGAGGACGACGAGGGCGAGCGAGAGCAGGCGAGTCATGCGCTTCAGCATAGAAGGCGCCGGAGCCGCGATTGTAAGAGCTCGGTCAATTCCCGGAGCGTTCATCCCCGCGGCCCACGACGCCGATGCTCCGCGTCCACGCGCGCACGCGTGATACCCTCGCCCGCGTGAACTCGCCGGACCCGCAGCCCGCCGTCGTCCTCGTCCCTCGCGCCGCGCAACGCCGTGTGCGCTGGAAGAACGACCTCGGCTGGACCACCGAGCTGGCCGTGCGCCCCGACGGCGCGAGCGAGTTCGACTGGCGGGTCAGCATCGCCGAGGTCGACGCCGATTGCACCTTCTCGAACTTCCCCGGCATCGACCGCAGCGTCCTCGTGCTCTCCGGCCCCGGCTTCGACCTGCACGTCGACGGCGAGCCGCCCGCGCCGCTGCGCCTCGGCGGCCCCGCGCACGCCTTCTCGGGCGACCGCACCACGAGTTGCACGCTCGTCGGCGGCCCCACCCGCGACTTCAACGTCATGACCCGGCGCGGCCGCGTGCGCCACTCGCTGTTCATTGCCCAGGCGCCGACGACCCTCGAGCGCGCTCCCGGCCTCGGCTGGGTCGTGTACGTCGAGCGTGGCGCCGTCACCCTCGCCGAGGTCCGCGCCGAGGCCGGCGAATGCGCCGTCCTCGAACCTGTCTCCGAGGACATACCACCAATCGCCCTCTCCGGCGAGGCGGCGCTCGTGCTCGTCCGCCTGCACGTCGACTCACATCACTCCGCCGGATAGCCGGGCCCGTGGGGCCCGGCCTCACGCCGCCGCGCTCACGGGTCGACCGGCAACCCGCTCGGCACCGTGAGCGGGATCAGGTGCGAGAAGTCCGGCCCTGCGTCGTCGCTGAGCGATCCGAGGAACGCCACCAGGTAGTCGACCGTCCACCAGCCGCTCACGTCGACGTCGGCCAGGATCGGGTCGACGCCCTCGGCGATGATCGCCGCGCGGTTCTCGAGGAATTGCGAGTGCATCGCCACCTCGTCGACGCTGTCGGTGATGTCGTAGTCGAGCAGCGCGTCCTCCGGATCGGAGTAGTGGCGGATGAAGTCCTTGATGTCGTTGTAGTGGCTCTGCCGGCCCCAGGGCCCGGTGTACATCACGTTGCGCAGCGGCGGGGTGCGCCAGGCGTACTTGTCGTCGGGGTCGCCGGAGATCCGCATGCGGCCGAAGTCGTCGAGCCCGCCCGGGCCGTCGCCGCCGGGGACCGTGCCGCCGGGGCCGAACTGCGGCGCCAGCGTCTTGTGGAAGTCCTCGTCCGTGAACGCGTTCCCGGCGTGGCAGGCCGTGCAGTTGCCGCGGTCCTCGTCGAGGAAGTGGCGCGCGCCGGTCAGCTGCGAGTTGGTGAGCGCGTTGTTGTCGGGCGGGATCAGGCAGCCCGTGTCGGGGTCGTAGCGACCGACGAAGCGGTCCCACGGCGTGTCGTTGGAGAAGAACGCGCGGAACTCGTAGGCCGCGATCGCGTTACCGGCGTAGCCGAAGTGCATGTCCGCGAAATCGACGCCCGGATAGGCCGCCTCGAACATGTCGACGTACTCGGGGATCGCACCGAGCCGATCCATCATCATGCCCCACGCGCAGACGACGAAGTTGAACGGCGGGTTGTCGAGCGCGCACGCGGTCGTGAAGTCGTTCTCGTTGGGGAAGCCGAGCATCTCCTGGTCGGTCACCTCGGGCATCATCGCCTGCCCGGCCGCCACCAGCATGTCGGGGTCGAACGCGTCGTCCTGCCAGTCGAACGGGATGAACGGCCCGCCGAGGGGGATCACGTAGCCGTCGGGGTTCAGCGGCACCTTGTGGTCGACCGTCAGGCCGGTCTGCAGCTTGTGCAGGTTCCACAGCGGCTGCGTCGTGCGCCCGCCGACCACCGCGCCGACGCGGGAGGGCCCGATCCCGACCCCGCGGATGCCACGATTCATCGTCAGGTGGTCGGTCGTGGCGAGTCGCGGATGGTGGCACGTCGAGCACGAGACGTCCATGTTGCCGCTCAGGATCTTGTCGTAGAACAGCGCCTCGCCGAGCTCGAACAGCTCGTCCGACACCGGGGGCGGCAGCTCGAGCGGCTCGATGCCGTTCTCCGCGATCAGCGCGCGGACCTGCTGGATCAGCTGCCCCCGCGACGAGCCGGTGAGCGCACTGTCCAGCGTCTCGGGATCCACGTCCACTTCGCCGGATCGCACGCTCGGCGCCTCCTTCACCGCGTCGGCGTCGCACGCCGTCGCAATGACCATCGACACTCCCAGAACCGACATGACTCGATGCTTCATCTGATCCTCCCAGGCAGGAAATCGACGCCGGTCAGGTTGTCTGTAAAGACCATACGTCGAGGTTCGTTTGTCCGGCGAGATCCCACCCGTCCGTGAGTGAACGCTCGCGTATCGCCATGCACCACGGATTCGCTTCACTCCAGCCTTCTCGGTACCGCGACAGTCGCCGACCTCCTGCGCGTGCCAACAACCGCCGCACGAATGCCACGGCCACCCGAGCGAGCTGGCTCTCCATTGTGCACAAGCCACCGCTCCGGTCAAGCCGGGAGCAGCGAGAAACGTCGATTTCAGCGACTGTCCACATTGTACCCCCGCGGCCTTCATCGCGCCCTCACGTGCGCCCTGAGGTCATGGCTCGCGCCCGCACACCCCGGCGTGCCCGTACTGCGCAGACACCATCTCCGACGGACAGCCGGAGTTCATCCAGGTTCACGCCGCGTCAGCTCGCGCCTTTGCCGCTCAGATCTTCGTGACGGTCACCGAGCGGATGCTGCACCGGCTGGGCTGCGTCGAGTCGGAGTCGAACACGAAATTGTAGCCCCACCTGCCGACGAATTGTGGGTCGTCGATCTCTTGGGCGGCGACCGCCCACCCGTCGCCCTCGGAGATCGTGCCACTCGCCGGTCGACTTGTGGCCGCCCACCGATTCGCACTCGCGGCTGAAGCCGGCCGACTCGGCGCCGCTGCGGCGCAGCACCGCCTCGATGCGGATCGGCGCCGTATCGCAGGACAGCAAATTGGCGCCGACCGTGAACGACCGGGCAGGTCGTCCGCAGCTGTCCCGCGCCGGCTCGCTCGCGATCTCGCTCACCTCGGTGAATTCGCCCTGAGAGCAAGAGACGAGGCGGAGGGCAATTGCGTGCGGCGTCGACATGACGGCGATGGTGCCCCGGGCATCGCGCCTCCGCCACCGTCGACGATCGCGGATTCATCGTCGGCCCGCCGACAGATGCCACGAATCGCGGCGATTCGGGACCGACACCCGGGCGAGCTCACGTCATTGTCGCCGCCTCGAGGCTCGCGCGCCCCGCGATGAGGCCCCACGACCACCAGCGTGCGCCCGAAGCGAGCCGTCGCGCAGCCACCGATTGCCCGCGCACTCCCGGCGCGCGAGCGATCCCCCCGAGACGCTCCTGTCCTCCGAGACATGTGACCTACGACGCCGCGCGCCGCCGCATCAATGTACATACCAGCAGCACCAGCGCCCCGGTGGCGGAGATGACCGGCGCCGCGAGGATCGTGCGCAGGCCGGCGTGGCGGTCGCAGAGCTCGAGCGCGCGGCGCAACATCGTCGTGGTACCTCCGAGATCGCGGCGGTCGCCGACCCCGAGACGATCGCGTCCGCGTCGCCTGGGGCGACGCCCTCGACAGAGCGTTCACTCACGGCGCGACGACATGCCCTGAAATTTATCGGCACCGGTCTCACGCGACCGCACGCGGTCGACGACCCCGCCGCGACCGCTCGAGCGTGTCGCTCCCCGCCGCCGCCGCGAGCGATGTCCCCGGGGCACCGGTTGCGAATGCGCGCGCCCCCCTCGTACCCTCGCGGCCATGCGTGCCCACGTCCTCGTCCTCACGCTCGCCGCCTGCGGCCCCTCACCCGCGCCGGGCGGCGCGACCCGGCAACCGACGCCCCCCGCGGCCCCGCCGGCCGCCGGCGCCGACGCGCTCGAGACCAGCGCCGGCCGCGTGGAGATCCATCCGGTGCAGCACGGCACGGTCCGCTTCACCGTCGGCGACAAGGTCGTGTGGGTCGACCCGTGGTCGAAGGCCGACCTCTCGGGGCCCAAGGCCGACCTCGTGCTGATCACGGACATTCACCCCGATCATTACGACGAGGCCGGCCTGGCCGCGGTGCGCAAGGACGACGCGCTCGTGGTCGCCCCGCCGGTCGTCGCCGAGAAGGTCGCCGGCGCCGTCGCCCTCGCCAACGGCGAATCGCGCGACCTCGGGTTCGTCCGCGTCGAGGCGATCCCGATGTACAACCTGAAGCGCGGCCCCGAGGAGGGCAAGCTGTTCCACGACAAGGGCCGCGGCAACGGCTACGTGCTCACGATCGGCGACCGCCGGATCTACCTCTCCGGCGACACCGAGTGCACGCCGGAGATGAAGGCCCTGCGCGACATCGACGTCGCGTTCGTGTGCATGAACCTGCCGTATACGATGACCCCGGCCGAGGCCGCCGAGTGCGTGGCCGCGTTCAAGCCGAAGGTCCTCTACCCCTATCACTACCGCGATTCGAACCTCGACGAGCTCGACGGCGCCCTGGCCGGCAGCGGCGTCGAGGTCCGACGCCGCGACTGGTATTGATCACGAGCTGCTTCATCGAGCATGTCCTCATGGACCTGCCCGACAGGACAGCCCGCGCTCACTCGCAGACGACCCCGTCCCCGTCGGCGTCGCGGTAGTACGCGTACTCGGGATCGACACCCCGGCGGTACGGCCCGGCCCCGTGGGCCTTGGCCTGCTTGCAAGTGCCGTAGTCCGGATCGGCGCCGCGCGGCCGCTCGGCGGCCGGCTCCGGCGGCGCGTCGGCCGGCTCCGCCCGGGCGTGGGGCTTCGCGCGGGTCGTGGCCTCGATCGGCGCGTCGATCGGCGCCGTGCCCTCGGGCGCCACCTCGTCCGGGCAATCTCGCAGCACCTCCGTCATCGTCGCGTGCTCGTCCTCGGTGATCCACAGCCCGTACTTCGCCTTCACCGCGATCTGCCGGGCCACGTACGCGCAGCGGTAGGCCGGATTGGGCGGCAACCACAGCGCCGCGTTGCTGCCGCCCTTGGCGCGATTGGCCGAGGCCGCGACCGCGAGCAGATTGAGCGGATCGTTGGCCAGCGCGATCCGACGCGACGGCTGCCACGCCGCCGCGCCGGTGGCCCAGGCGTCGCCAAGCGAGACCACATGATCGATGTCGACCTGGGCCCCGCCGCCGCGCTCGAACTCGATGTCCTTGTCGGTGTACGGATCGGCGAGGCGCCCGGCCGTGACCACGCACGGGCGCTTGCCCGGCTCGAGCCGCACGTCGCGCAGGTCGCGGCGCAGGATGTCGTCGCGCGTGTCGCAGCCGTTCTTGTCGACGTCGGCCCACGCGTGCCCGAACTGCTCGCGCGCGTAGCCCTTCCGGGCGTCGCGCGGCCGCACCGCGAGGGTCGCCAGCAGCGGCGCCGCGAGCCGTGAGCCCGTGGCGGGAGCGCTCGCCGGCTCACTCCGCGGTTCGTCCCGAGGCCGCACCGTGCTCGGCGGCGCGGCCTCGATCGCTTGCTCACCCGTCCCGGGGATGCAGCCGCTCGACGCAGCGGCGAACGACACGACGACGCAGGAGACGAGCAGGCGAACGCGGCCGGGCTGCATGCGGGCGACGATCCTCGCAAGCCCGCGATCGGCCGTCCAGACGCTCCTTACACGCGAATTCGCGCCACCACTCCCGCGCGACGAGCGAACGCGCGCGACACCTTCGCCCTGCGCCTCGTCGAAGGTACATCGCCCGGCTCGGATCGACACTGGCCCGGCGGTCATGTCCTGAAGTACATATGATTCGCCGTCGCCGCCCTTTTAATAGAACTGCGATAGACTCGCGGCGTGGATCTGCCGGAGATCCTCGCCGCCCTGACGCTCTCGCTCGCGCCACCCGCGGCGACCGACGGCCTGCTGCGGTGGGACGCACCGGCCGCGTGCCCCTCGCGCGACGCGCTCGCCGGGGCCGTCGCCGCCGATCTCGGCCGCTCGCTCACCCCCGCCGACGCCGAGGCCGTGACCGCCCGCGCCACCGCGCGACGCCGCCGCGATCGCCGGTGGGAGCTCGCGCTGACGATCGAGCCGCAGGACGCCCCCGCCGTCACACGCAGCGTCGTCGCCGATTCGTGTGAGCTGCTGGTCGACGCCGCCGCGCTGATGATCGCCGTCGCCATCGACCCCGACCTCCTCGCCGGGCCGGTCCTCGCCGCCGAGCCCACCTCGCGCGACCCCGGCGACATCCCGCTCGCCGTGCCCGTGCTCCGCGAGGCCCGCGACGGCCCACCGCCGCGCTCACCACCTCGCTCGCCCGCGCCCCGCGTCCCGCCGCCTGCGTCGCTGCGCATGGCGGTGAGCCTCGCCGCCGGCCTCGATGTCGGCGCCCTGCCGCGCCCCACCGCCGGCTTCCTGCTGCGCCTCGGCTTGCTCGCTCGCCGCGTGCGCGCCGAGGTCGGCGCCGGTCACTGGCTCGAGCAACCTGCCCGCGTCGCGGGCACCGGCGGCGGCGGCGACCTGCGCCTCACGGCAGCCCAGCTCGGCGTCTGTCCGCGCTTCGCCCTCCGCAAGGTCGAGCTGCCGTTGTGCGCCGGCCTCGAGCTGGGAGCGATGCGCGGCGCGGGCGTCGGCGTCGTCACGCCCACCGTCGATCGCGTGTTCTGGCTGGCCGCTCTGGCCGACGCTCGCGTGCAATGGGTGCCGGTGCCCCGGCTCGCGCTCGGCCTGCAGCTCGGCGTCGCCGTCCCGCTGCTGGCCGCGCGCTTCCGTCTGCGCGGCCAGGACACGGATGTCCATCGCGCGGCCCCCGTCGCGTTCCGCGGCCTGTTCGCGCTCGAGCTGCGGTTCTTCTGACCGCCCCGCGACTCGTCGCTGCGCACCGGCGCGGTTCCATCAATACAGCGGAACGCGCCGCATCGCGCACGACGCGCCTCTTGACTCCTGGCGCGGGTTCGCCCGCCGTCGTCTCCCTGTTTTTTGTCTGACAGAACCTGGCCCCTCGTTGCATGACCGGAGCATCCCGCCGGTCCTCGTCCCATCGGCCGCCCTCGGCGACCCCGACACGCGCGCGCACGCCAGCCCGCGCGCCGCCGCCTTGCCCGCGATCGCCGAGCTGTTCCGCGATCACTACGAGTTCGTGTGGCGCCTGACCGGCCGCCTCGGCGTGCCCGCGGCCGTCGTCGACGACGCCGTGCAGGACGTGTTCGTCGTCCTGCATCAACGCCGCGACGAGTTCGACGTCCGTGGCTCCGTGCGCGCGCTGCTCTACGGCATCACGCGACGGATCGCCCGCCGCTATCGCCAGCGCGCCGCGCGGCACCTCGAGCTCGTGGTCGAGCCCGAGCCCGCCGGTTCCTGCCCCGAGGAGGAGCTCGCGCGCCGCCAGGCCGCCGCCGTCGTCCGCGGCGCCCTCGACGCCATGGACGAGGACAAGCGAATGGCCTTCGTGCTGTCCGACATCGAGGGCATGCCCATGCCGGAGGTCGCCGAGTGCCTCGAGATCAACCTCAACACCGCGTATTCGCGGGTCCGGGCCGCGCGCCAATTGTTGCAGAAGGCGATCGCCCGCCACCACGCGCGCGCCGCGAGGAGGACCCCGTGATCGAACCACTCGACGACGAGCTCCGCGAGTACGCCGCTGCCCTGCGCGCCGTCGATCGGCCGAGCGCGGCCACCCGCGCCGCCACCTGGGCCGCCATCGACGCCCGGCTCGCACCTCCGGCCGCCCCGCCCCGGCGCCCCCGCACGACCTGGGCCCTCGCAGCCATGGCCGCAGCGCTCCTGCTGTGCGTCGGCCTGGCCGCCGCGACCGCCTGGCGCGGACGCACGGCCAGCCACGTCGAGGCGGAGCATCAAGCCCCCGGCGAGTCCGCCCCGCAGCCGCTCGCGCCGCGCGAAACGACCGCGCCCTCGATCCAGGCCTCGCCGGCGCTCGACCCATCGATCACCGACGCTCCCGCCGCCGCGCTCGATCCACCGCCGACGATCGACGCATCGCCTCCCATCATTGCCCCGAAGGTGGTCCAATCATCACACCGCGACGCCGGCCCGCGGCGGAGACCGCGGCCGGATGCCGATCCGTCGCTGCGGCCCGAGGAGGTCGCCTCGTTCCAGCGCGCCCAGGCGGCCCTCGCCGCAGGCCGCCACGAGGACGCGCTCGCGGCCCTCGACGCGCACGGCCGTCGCTTCCCCGGCGGCGTGTTCGAGGAGGAGCGCCAGGTCTCGCGGGCGACCGCGCTGTGCAAGCTCGGCGACCGCGAGGCCGCGAGCGCCGCGCGGCAGAAGTTCCTGCGCGAGCGTCCGAGCTCGCACCTCGCCGAACGCATGCGCCAGATCTGCCGCGAGATCGAGTGACAGATCGGGCGGCGTGCCTGCATCTCGAGGTTACCCATGACGCTCCATAAGTCTGTCCTTTCGACCATCTTCCTGTCCGCCCTCGTCACGCTGGCGCTCGGCGCCTGCGAACAGAAGCCCGGCGACCTCGGCGAGCTGACCGACGGCGACGAGGCCCTGTGCGGCGACGGCGTCGTCGATCCCGGCGAGCAGTGCGACGACGGCAATGTCATATACATGATCGAAATCAGCCCCTATGGCTCGAATTCGAGATTTCATGTCTCTTAGGCCAGGGCGTTAAACACCCTTGCGCCGGTTCGTTTTTGGATCGATTTGGTTGTGGGTCTGGAGGCTAGCCATGCTCACGAACACGCAAGCGCGCGAGGCCAAGCCGCGCGAAGTCAAGTACGAGATCACCTGCGACTCCCTGCCCGGATTCGTTCTGCGGGTGCTTCCGAGTGGCAAGAAGGTGTTCTTCGCCAGGTACCGCGACCCGGCCAACAAGGACCATCGGCACCGGCTCGGGCTCCTGACCCCGGCGTTTGGAGCTGATGAGGCGCGCAAGATCGCAATGGTCGTCCTGGCACAGCAGGGCCCTGGCGCGAGCGTCGGCGCTCCGAAAGCCGCCGGGCCGACGTCCGAGACCGCGCTGTCGAGTGGCTCGAAGGCGCCCACGATCCGCGAGTTCGCCAGGCGCTTCGAACAGGATCATGTCGACATGTACCTCAAGCCACGTACGGCCGAGAAGTACCGCAGGGTGCTACGCCTGTATGTCCTTCCCGAGTTCGGCAGCAAGCGGATGGACGACATCACACCGGCCGACGTCCAGCGGGCGCACAACAAGCTCAAGCCGATGCCGTGTGCCGCCAATTACATGCGCTGCGTGCTCAGCGTGATGTATTCGAAGTGGGAGCTGTGGGATCGGACGGCGTACCGGAACCCGGCAACCGCGGTGCAGCGATTCGAAGAGAGGGAGGTCGAGCGCTTCCTGACCCCCGAGGAGCGGCAGGCGCTCGAGCGCGTGCTGACGGCGGCCGAGAAGATCCGATCCGGCAAGCCGGGGCACATCGGCCGCGAGGCGATCTGGGGCGTGCGGCTGCTGATGCTCACCGGCATGCGGCGCGACGAGATCCGCGACCTGCGCTGGGAGCAGGTCGCATGGCGCCAGAAGATGCTGCGCCTGCCCGACTCCAAGGGCGGCAAGCGCGACGTCATCGTCGCCGACGAGGTGATGGCGCTGCTCGGGGCGATCGCGGCGGCGAAGGGGAACCCCAAGCGCGGCCTGGTCGTCTGCTCGAAGAACGGCAAGAAGCTGTACAGCCTGGACCGGAGCTGGGCCAACGCGCGCAAGCTGGCGGGTATCCCCGACGTGCGCCTGCACGACCTCCGGCACTCGGTCGCCAGCGACGCGATCATGAACGGCGTGCCGCTCGAGGTGGTCGGCAAGATGCTCGGCCACAAGAACTACCGGACGACCCAGCGCTACGCGCACATCGCCGACTACGTGCTGCGCGACGCGGTCAACCTGACGAGCAAGGTGATCGTCCGCGCCGGCCGCTCCGGCGCGAAGGCGAAGCCGCCGAAGGGGTCGCCGACCCGCCCGCGCTCCCGGTAGCGCCGCCCTGCGCGCCCGGCGGTGAGCCCGTCCGGACCCCGGCAGGCGGCCCAGCGCGGGGTGCAATTCGGTTAGAGTGGCGTCCCGTCTCATGAACGATCGCGCTCAGGCCATCCGCGACGCCCTCGCTCATCTCCCGCCCGCGCGCCTGGAGCGGCGCATAAGGGCGACCGCCGAGGCTCGCGCGCTCCTGGGCGAGCGGCTCGGTCGCCTCGACGAGACTGCGCTGCGTCGCGTGCTCGAGCTGTTCAACCAGGACGTCAGCAACGGGCGCGAGGTCCAGGGCCGTTTCGCCACCGGCCTCGTCGGTCGCAACGCTAACCTCCTCGTCGGCAGCCTCGACAACGTCAACGAGATCGTACCCCAGTTGTGGCGCGCCGATGACGCGTGGTTGGCTGCCAACCTCGTCGCGCTGCGACGCGGCGGCCGGCTCCCCGGTGGCGGCTGGTTGTTCCTGTCGATGGTGCTCCACGTCCGCGAGTCTGGGCGTTTCGTCCCGCGCAGTACCTCAATGGCGCACGGGCTCGCCGCGCTCGAGGGCAAGCCCGTGCTCGCGTTGCAGACCGGAGCGGACTATCTCGAGTACTGCCGTCGCGTCCATGCGCTGCTCGTCGCGCACCATATCGATCCGCACGGCGCCGATGTCTTGCTGATCAGCGGGTTTCGTCTCGCGCGGGCCGCTGGCGCGGCCGCGTCAGTCGACGAGGACGAGCTTGACGGCCCCGTGCCGACGCTGCCGGCCCCTGCTGCCGGGGCGCCTGGCCCGGCCGACGTTGTTCCCGCATCGCTGAACTTCCTCCCAAGCCCCTCCGGGCGGGCCCCATCCTCACCCCTGCGAAGCATCATCGAAATTGCCTTCGAGCGCGAGCCTGCGGCCCCTTCGCCGCGGTCCGTCCATGTGGCACCCACCTCCCTGGCTTCCACGCTTCCGAGCGTCGAGGTCCGAAGCCAGCCAACGCCCATGCCCGTCACCCCGGCGTCTTTTGGCTGGCTGCACCTGACCGATCTTCACCAAGGGATGAGCGGCACGAGCTGGTTATGGCCCAACGTGAAGGACAAGATGTTTGCCGACCTCGAGCGCCTGGCGGAGCACACGGGTCGCTGGGACGTCGTGTTCTTCACCGGCGATCTCACACAGCGCGGGGAGCCGGAGGAGTTCGATCAACTCGACCGAACCTTGGAGCAGTTGTGGAGATGCCTTGATCGGCTTGGATCGCAGCCGCAGCTCGTCGCAGTGCCCGGCAACCACGATCTAACCCGCCCGCCTCGCTTCGACCCGATCGTGCTCGCGCTCGAGCAGTGGCATCGCAACCACGACCTGCGCGATCACGTCCTCAACAACCACGACAACCCGTACCTCGCCGGCCTGCGGACTGCCTTCGGGGCCTACAGCGCATGGGCAGCTCGTCGTCGGTGGACGACCGCAACCAGCCTCAGTGGGCTCTTGCCCGGCGACGTCGCGTTGTCGCTGCGCGTCGGTGGCGTCGATGTCGGTGTCGTCGGCCTCAACTCCGCATTCTTGCAGCTCGCCGAGGGAGATTTCTTTGAGCGAATGGACGTGGATCCACGCCAGCTTCATGAGGTCTGCGGGCACGACGCCCCCGCGTGGCTGAGGCGCCACGACGTCAATTTCCTACTGACGCACCATCCGCCCACCTGGCTACATCCCCGCGCCAGACAGGAATTCTCCGCTGAGATCGATATTCCAGGCCGCTTCGCCGCGCATCTGTTCGGCCACATGCACGAGGGCACCTCCACCGCGATCAGCATCGGCGGCGCACCCGAACGGCGTGCCCTGCAAGGCGCCTCGCTGTTCGGTCTTGAGCAGTACAAGGACCGGGAAGGCCGCCAACTCAAGCGGATCCACGGCTACAGCGCAGGTCGAATCGAACTGCTCGGGACGAACGCGAGCCTGCGTTTCTTCCCGCGCCGGATGCTCGACAACTACCTCGGGCGTCGTATCAACCGCGACCAGGACCACTACGATCTCGACGACTCTGGGGCGGTCACCTACGTCGTACCGGTGACGCGTCGGACTCGCTGATCCGCGTCGTCGCCTCATTCCGAGAGACTTGTTCTCGGCCGTGGGGCTGGCTAACTCTGGGTGCTGGCGGCGAGCGCGAGCCGAGTGGCGAGCGTGGTCGCCAACTGCGGCGCTCCACCGAAACGACTTCGCACGCGTCGTGCTCGCGCGACTCGCGGTACGTCGGCGGGCTCGATCGGCACTGCGGCGTCGGGGCCATTTGGCTCGCTGGCGGCATTCTGAGGAACAGCCGGCTCGCGCGGTCGGAGCTGGATGCCCGTCGTGGGCAGCTCGCTGGCGGCGCCCTGGCGGATGGTGGGCTCGCTGGCGACCTGCTGGGGGATGGCCGGCTCCCATGGTTCCAACTTGATGTCTGTGCGCGTGACGGGCGAAGTTGGAGGGGTCGTGCTGCGGCGGCGCCGGCGGCTCTCACCCTCCTGTCGCGGCCGCTCGACACGGCGGATCCCCATGAGGTTTGGCCCCGAGAAGGTGGTCGCAGCGATGAACGTGCCCGCGTCCGTTTCCACCTTGATCGTCGGTGGGGTCGCAGGTGGCGCGGGAGCTGCCCACCAGCCCGGCGTTGTCGCCTTGTGCGCGCTCGGTTCCGCCTTGGGAGCGGTCGAGCTCGCGGTGGGCTCCTTCGGCGTCCTCGCCTTGTCCTCCCACCACGGGCCTTCCTTGTTGGCCGCCGGCTCTTCGCGGCTGCTGAATAGATCGTCGTCCACGATCCCCCAGAAGATGCCGCGCAGGATCGCCCATATCACCTTTAGCAGCTTCACGACGACGCACCGTAGCACGCCTCGGCGAGCGTCAATACGCGGCCCGAAGGAATTTATCCGTGCGCGCCACTGGACCATCTTCGCGGCCGGGCGCGGAGTCGGCCGAATTGCTGGCCCTTAAAATATCACCGCCATTTCTGGTGCTGTCCCTTTGGACATCATCACATGCCCTTTAGGACATCACATTGTGCAGCATTGCGCGTCCTCACGCTCAATTCTGTGCCCCCAAGTTCGGGCGTGCGCGGTTCGGAGCAATAAGAGGCCCGAAACGCTGCCGCTGGCGCGCCACTGGACCATCTTCGCGGCCGGGCGCGGAGTCGGCCGAATTGCTGGCCTTTAAAATATCACCGGCATTTCTTGTGCTGTCCCTTGGGACATCACAGACATCAGGTCCGGATATCAGGTTGTGCAGTGTTGCGCATCCGGGCCGGCCGCCCGGCTCAACGAGACTCGGGGCGAGGCAGGCGCGAGCACGCGAGGCGGCGGAACGCAGGCGTCGTCGCTCATTTCCGGCCCCCAGCAGCTCGGCACCGTGGAGCACCCGTGCTCACTCCTTCGCCCCTGTTGTTGACGCTGCGGGCGCCTCGCCGCCGTCGCCCCACCGCTCGCGCACGAGGCCCTCGATCTCGTGCAGCGCGTAGAACCTGCGGGCCTCGACGATGAACTTCGCCCGCTCGAGCGCCTCGGCCGGCCAGCGCGAGCGCACGCCGGTCTTGCCGTCCGAGAAGATCGTCGGCGCCGGCAGCAGGCCGCGTTTGACCCACAGGTTGAGCGATTGCCGCGACACGCCGGTGACGGCGATCAGCTCCTCGTTGGTGACGAACTTCGGGCGCGCCATCAGCTCAGGTCTCCGGCTCCTTCTTCTTCCGGCCCCGCTTCGCGCGGGTGTCCGCGCGCCGCGCCTTGTCCTCCTCGGTCGGCGGGCCCCACTTCTCGGCGATCATCGCGGCGATTTCCGGCAGGGTGTGCATCTCGGCACGTTTCTGCATCACGAAGCGCGCCCGCTCGAGCGACTCGAACGGCCAGCGCGCCTTGATGCCGCGGCTCCCGTCTGACACGACCTCCGGCGCGGGCAGCAGGCCCTTGTCGGCCCAGTCGTACATGGTCGCGCTCGTGAGCCCGGTGACCCTCACGAGGTCATCCGTGGTGGCAATTTTCGGCAACGGCTTGGTCCGGGGCACCACCCGAGCCTAACCGGTCCTTTCGATAGCTGCCATGGCGCCAGGGCCCCAGCTGTGGGCGCCCTTGGGACTTGGGTCGAATTCGCGCACGGCATGCGCGAAAACAGACGTTGCTGGTTGTTTTTATCAATTATAGAAAGGCCACCGGTAGAGACGCCACGATGGACGCTCACTTTGCTTCCCCGCCAGCGCCACCCGCATCCCGACCGCCAGCCCGCTCGGGGCAGGAGTTTCTGGCGGCGAGCACCGTGCGCCGCGCGGCGCGCCTCGCCGAGATCCGCCGCGACGAGGAGCTCGTCGCCGAAGCCCTGGTCGACGCGCTTCGCCGGGTGATCGCCGTCAAGACGCCGCGGACCCCGGAGCAGATCCGGGCGGAGCTCGACGCCGCCGTCAGGCGGAGCGACGAGGCGCAGCGGGCCCTCAACGTCGCGCGGATCAGTCTGCGGGCTCGCCGTAACACCCTCTACGCCGACTCGGCGCCGCTGCCGGCGTCGATCGCTGCGTATCGCCACCGCGGCAACTACCGCGGCGCGTTCGGCTCGATGTCCGAGCTCGGAAACTGTCTCCGCAGCGCCCTCGGCATCGTCTCGGGCCTCACGATCGCCGACCGCACGGCCATCGCGCGCAACCTCCACCTGCACGGCGACATCTGGACCCTCGAGCACCAGGGCGCCGTCCACGTGTTCGGTCGGCCGGGTAGCGGCGCCGATCTCATTCTCGCAAGTGAGCGGCCGGCGCCCGACGCCCTCGCTCCACGGGAGGCGCCGGCCTCCTGATCCTCGCCGCGCCTCTTGCAGGCGCTTGACGGCGGACGCCCGCCGAACTTGCCCGCGCTGAAAATGCGCTCGCACGAGCGCCACAGGAGAGGTGTGCCTTGAGACGTGGAACCCTTTATCGGGCCGCTACTGCCCTGCTGCTTTCGTTTGCCTGCAACCAGGAGACCGCCCACGCGCCGCCGGAATCGCCGCCACCGCTGGCCGCCGATCCGCCGTCGTCCACGCCGCCCGACACCGAGGCGTCGACGGGCCATGCGTGCCGCGTCGACGCCGACTGTGGCGCGCGCCGCTTCTGCGAGCTGCGGATCTGCGTCGACGGCTGTTCCAGCGACGGCGAGTGCGGGGACGGATCGAGCTGCGATCCCCACGGCCGCTGCGCGGCGGGTGAGGAATCGGCCCCGCTCGTCGGCGTGCCGGTGCTGGTCGAGCGCTTCACCATCCTCGCGTTCGGCGAGACCCAGGCGCGCACCGTCCTCCGCAACGATGGGCCCGATCCGCTCGCCTACCGCCTCACGACCGCCAGCCCGGCGCTCACCATCGACACTGAGCCGGCCGAGCTTGCGGCCGGCGAAACCGTCGAGTTGACGGCCGAGGTCAACCTCGCCGCGATGTCGGCGGAAGATCGGATGCTGCCGGTCCAGATCCTCACCAGCGGCGGCGCGATCCTGTGGTCGATCGAGATCGAGGCCGCGCCCGATTCCGGCCGCTTCCGTGGCGCGCTCGCCTTCGACGCCGGCGGCTTCAGTCTCGGCGGCAGCGACCTCATCCTCGATCTCGATTTCCGCGACGACGGCACCATCGCCGGCCGGGTCGACACCGACGCGAGCCTCCTGTGGCCGCTACCCTTCGCGCTCACCGGCACGTGGACGCCGGCGGGCGACATCTCGATCACGATCCGCGACCGATTGCCGGCGGACAACTGGCGCAGCAGCCCGATCGCGCGCGAGCTGGGGCGCGAGCTCGTCCTCACCGGAACGCGCAACGGCGACGGCCTGGAGGGCACCCTCGTCGAGTCGATCACGGGCCTGCAAGACGCTCCCGTGCAGGTCGGCGGCGCCTTCACGTTGCGCCGACACGGGCCGCTGACGGGGCTCGTCCACGCCGCCGAGAACGTCCCGGGCGACGCATTCGCACCCGCCTGGCTCGCGCCGCCTGGCCTCGACGCCGACGCATGCGACGGCCTCGGCACCGCCTACGGCACGCCCGACACGCTCGCGGAGCCCGGCCCGGCATGCGAGGCCTGTGCGGGCGGAAGCTGCTCGCCGGAGGATAAGCTCGAGTGCGGCGGGGACCTCCGGGCCTCGGCCTACAACCTCCCGAGCGTCCTCGCGGCGCTGAGCGGCGGCGCGGAGGTCAAACCGCCGAGCATCTGGACCTGGGACGCTTGCACAGCGTCGTCGCCCATCTACGACGACGGCGTCACGTGCCTGGACATCGCCGCGCTTCGCTGCGCTCACGCGCTCATCCGTCGCGGCAGCGTCGAGCTCGGAGGTGCGTGGGGCGAGGCGATCGGCAAGTCCAGCGCGCTCTTTGCCGCGGATGAGGCGCAGGCTGCCGCGCTGCTCGCCACGGAGGCGCAGGTCGACGCCGCCTTCGCCTACAAGGACGCCATCGGCGAGCCGGTGTCCGACGTCCTGGCGCGCGAGCTCGACATCCTCGCCGACGATCGCGCGCGCCTCGCCGCCGCGCTCGCGCCCCTCCTCGCGCCCGCCTATGCCCTGAGCCTCGCGTCGATCGACGAGGAATTTCCCGACGCCCCGACCGCGCGCGCTCACCTCGCGCCCCTCGACCTCGTCGCCGCCTTCGCGCGAACCACGAACCAGTGGTCCCGCCTCGCTCGCCGGGCCGGTACGAGCCTCGCCGATGCCCGCGCCGCCGTCCGCCTCGCCACGATCGCTACCCACGCCGCCAGCGTCGAGCTGCACGCGCGGCTGCACGACAACCCCGACGCCGCGCTCGGCCTCCACGCGCTTGGGCAGGCACTCGAGTCGCTCGCAACAGCCCACGCCGAGCTCGCCCCCGAGACCTCGTTCGGCTATCCGACCGCCTACGTCCCGCTCGCGCTCGGGCCACAGGACATCGCGCAGCACCGCAGCAACTTCGAGGCCGTCCACGCACTCGCTGCGGACGACCTCGCGCAGCTCGAACAGGTCGCCGAGGACGCGTGGCAGGCGGTCCGCGACTACGAGCAGAAGACGCACGCGCTCCAGACGACCGCGTTCCAGATCGAGGCGGAGTACGACGGCAAGCTGCGTGCGCTCTGCGGCAGCCTGCCCGGTGAGACTGCGCCGGCACTGGAGCACTGCGGAGAGCACGGCGGCCAGATCGCCGACCTCAAATCCGCGGTGCTCGCCGCGGGTCTGCGGATCAGACACGCCGGCCAGGCGGTCGAGAACAACCTCCACGCGATCGCGGTCGAGGAGGAGCGGTTCGGGAAGGAAGTCGCGCTCGCCCTGGACCTTCAGGCCGAGATCGAAGCGGCGCAGGGCGAGATCTTCAAGGTGCAGGACGCCGCCGGCGAGCAGCGAGCCGCGCTTGCGCAGGCGGAGGCCACTGCAGAATGCACCCGCGTCCGCGAGAACGCCCAGGCCGAGGGTGAGGTGCTTATCGGCGACTGCATGCAGCAGATCGGCTCAAGCCTGTTTTCCGGGCCGTCCATCTTCGGCAACGCCTTGCCGAACCCGGTCGCGCTCGCGGGCGCCGTCGTCTCGTGCGAGGCGAACGCGAACAGCCTCACCACGCGCACGGACAACCAGTGCGAAAGCATCCTCGGGCAGGCGGGCCTCGACGAGGCGCGCGACGAACTCGCGCGCAACGAGCAGCAGGAGATCACGGCGATCAACGCCGAGATCGACGCGGCCATCCGCGCGAGCGACCTGGAGGTCCGGCGGGCGGCGTCGGTGGCGCTCATCAAGAACATCCGGGCCGAGGGCCTCCTGCTGCAGATCGAGGTCGAGGAGGCGGAGCTCGCCCGCGCCGCCGCGATCACGGCCATGTGGAGCGCCTACCAGGAGGTCGGCGCGCTCGTGCAGGAGAAGACGCGCGCGGTCGGCCTCATGCTCGAGGACAACCCGGACAACGCGCTGACGCGCCCGCATTTCCTACAGGCGCGCCTGGAGGCCGCCCGCCGCGTCCTTCCGGTCCGCGAGCAGACGATGCGCCGCGCCTACCTCGCGCTGCGCGCCCTCGAATACGAGCTGAACCAGGACCTGCCGACCCTGCGCGAAAGCCTCGCCGCCGCGCGCTCGCCCGCCGACTTCGACGCCCTGCTTGTGTGCCTCGACAGCATCTACGAGGACTATCGGCTGGAGCACGGCTTCGGCCAGCCCTACGTCACCGAGGTCAGCCTGCGCTCGGACATCTTCGGCATCACGCTCGACGTGCCGGATCTGAACGGCTCCGTGGTCACGCCGGGCGAACAATTCGCCGCGCTGCTGCGCGACCCACTGCACCGTCAGCCGGACGGCGCCGTCGCGTTGCCGTTCGCGCTCTCCGCCTTCGAGCACACGCTGTTCTCGCCGGCGCTCTGCGACGACCGGATCGAGGAGATCGAGGCCAAGCTCGTCGGCGACTACCTCGGCGACCGCGAGGCCGAAATCTGGCTCACGCGACAGGGCCTCGCTGGCGTCCGCCGCTGCGACGGCGCGGACCTGCCGTCCTGGTCGGCCTACGTGCCCTACAGCTTTGAGCGCGAGCAGGTCGTGATCCAGGCCGGCGTCGGCGAGTGGGGCACCGCTGGCGGGAACGCGGGTTACGCGGGTTGGCCCGTCCATGGCGAGCAGTGGACGCTCACGATCCCGCCGGCCGACAAGGCGCCCGCGAACCGCGACCTCAACCTCCGCCACCTCGCCGACGTGGTGCTGCGCCTGCACCACCGCGCCGGCTCGATCGCCCCCGCGGGCCAAGGCACGTTCACGCCGAGCTGCGGCAACTGAGGGGTTCATGCGCATCCACAGCATCATCCCCGCGCGCGAGCTGGAGCCCGGGCTCGCGACCATCGTGGTCCGAATTCCCGGCCAACCGACGCTCCGCAGCCGCGCCGTCATGGTGCAGCACCACGACTACGGTGCTGTGCAGGTGGCGTTCGCCTCCGGCCACATCCTGAGTCTGAGCGACCGGACGATGGTCGGACGGATCGTGAACTGCACCATCCGGACGTCGCGGCGCGACACCTCGGAGCGAGGCACTCGATGACGCCGGAAGCTCCGGACGATCATCCGCTCGCCGGCATCGACCGATGCATCGCCGGCGTAGTGCGCCTGATCAACCTGGCCGAGACGCAGGACCGGGCGCCCTTCGAGCGGATCTGGTGGTCGCTCCGCGGCATGAAGCGCGGCGTGGTGGCCGCGCTGACCAGCATCCTGAACCACGAGCGCCGGCTATCCCCGACCGGCGCGGCCCTGCTCCGCACGTACCTCGAAGAGGAGCACGCGGCCATGTACCGGCACGCGGCACGGAGCGGGCTCGTGCCGCGCGTCGGGGACGCGACGAAGCCTCGATTGTTGGCCAAGCCAGCGCTCCGCTTCCACCGGGGCGCCGCGACGCGGTCTACCGCCGCGCCAGACTCATCCACCGATTCATCTCCACCCCCCGAGCTCGGAACGACCCTGACGACGCTCATGGGCCTCTGATTCCGGTCCCCACATTCCCGTGAGGTTCACATGTCTCTGCGAACAGGTCCCATCTTGGTCGCGCTCGCGCTCACCGCGGGCACCGCCCGCGCCGACACCAGCGCGACCCTCGCCACCGCCATCAATCTCCCGAAGGGCCCGGCCTCGATCGAAGGCTTCGGCCAGGGCTACGACGTGAGCCCCGCGAGCGGCCTTCCGTCGTTGTCTTACCCGCTCGAGGTCCCGCTCGGCCGCGCGGGCCTTCAGCCTGAGCTCGCGCTGCACTACAGCGCCGGTGAAGGCGCGGGCGTGCTGGGGCTCGGCTGGTCGCTCGGGCTGCCGGCGATCGAGCGCTCGCTGCGGACCGGCATCCCCCGCTACGACGTCTCGGACGCGTGGGTTCTCCGCGGCCTCGGGGGCGGCGAGGAGCTCGTCGAGGTGGCGCCAGGCGTCTACCGCGAGCGGATCGAACAGGGGGCGCCCGTCGTCGTCCGCGCGCTGCCGGGCGGGGCGATGTCCGCCGTCAGCACGGACGGCACCGGCTATCTGTTCGGCCTCGCGGACGACGCGCGCCTCAGCGGCAACGCCGGCGACTTCCACCTCGAGCTCTCCGCCATCACGGACGTCCACGGCAACCGCCTCGATTTCCACTACACGCGCGAGCCCGGCTCCACCGCGCCGCTGCTCGCCGCGATCACCTACAACGACGGCCGCGCCGCCGTCCGCTTCGTCTACGAGACGCGCACGGACGTCGTCCGCACGCGCGCGCCAGGCTTCGCGGTCGAGCTGCGCCACAGGCTCCGCACGATCGTCACCGAGGTCGACGGCGCGCCGGTTCGCACCACGACGCTCACCTACGAGCAGACCGTCATGAACCCGGCGAGCGTGCTCGTCAGGATCGACACCGCCGCGAGTGACGGCACCGCACTGCCGCCCTGGCATCTCCGCTATGGCGGCGCGCTCGACAATCCGCGCGAGACAGCGATCGCCGAGGCGCCCGCGCTCGATCCCACCGCAGACGGTCGTGCCTGGGTCGACATCGACGGCGACGCGTTGCCCGACCTGCTTGACACGACGCTCGACGGCTGGCGCTACCGGAAGGGCCGGGGGGCCGCGCTCGCACCCAACTGGACCGCCGTCCCGACGCCGGCCGTCACGCTCACCACAACCGCGCGCTTCGCCGACCTCACGGGCGACGGGATCGAGGATCTCCTCGCGCAACCCGGCGAGGGCGAGCTGTGGGCGTTCACTGGCGGCGGCATCCCGTTCGGCAAGGCCGCGCCGATCGCCCTCGACGTCGGCTTCGACCTCACCGCGCCGAACGTCACGCTCGTCGATCTCAACCTGGACAGCCGCGTCGACGTGCTGCGGCATGACGATGCGGACGGCTGGATCTGGATCCGCCACCATGACGCGCCCGGCTACCTCCCGGCCGAGCCGGTTCCCCCGCCGCCGGCCGGCATGCGTCTCGGTGATCCGGGCATGCAGGTCGCCGACCTCGACGGTGATCGGCTGCCCGATCTCGTGCGCGTCCTGCCGAGCGAGAGCCGCGTTCTCGTCGCTGCGGGGGAGGGCCTCGGCCTGTTCGCCGAGCCGGTCGATCTCGCGGGCGTGCCGCCGATGGCAGAGGGCCAGCGCTGGGAATTCGGCGACCTCAACGGCGACGGCGCCGCCGACCTCGTGCGGATCGGCGGCGCGTCGCTCGACCTCTACACCTATCAGCACGACGGCTCCGTGGCCCCTGCCGCAAGCGTCGCCTGGCCCGACCTCGAAGCCGACGAGGTCGTCCTCCTGAGCGACGTGGACGCGAGCGGGACGGTCGACGTGCTCCGCGTCGATATCGACGGCTCGCAGCCGTGGCGGGCGTGGTCGTTCGCCGAGCAGCCGGGCCTCCTCGCCGAGCTGAGCACCGGCCTCGGCTACCGCCGCGAGTTCACGTATGCGTCGGCCGCCGCGCTCGCCGACGCCGACGCCGACACCGGCGACGCCTGGACGTCGACGCCGCCGACCGCGCTGCCGGTGCTGACGCGATCGCGCGAGACCGACGAGCACACGTCCTGGTCGCACACCGCGGAGCACCACGTGCGCGACGGCTGGTTCGACGCGGACCGCGGCGAATTCCGCGGCTTCGCCGAGCTGCGCGAGACCAGCGTCGGCGACACCTTCAGCGAGACCGCGACCACCACGACCCGCTACGACCTCGGCCAGACGGACGAGGCCCGCAAGCTCCAGCTTCTCCGCAGCGAGACCGCGAGCCCGCGCGGCGTACTCGTCCGCGAGTCGCACACGATCGAGGTCGAGAACCCTGCGCCGGGTGTGCTCGCCGCCCGCCGCGTCGCCACCGACACGGATCACGTGGAGGCCGGGCCCGACGCAGCCGCCGTCCGGGTTCGCACCGAGTGGGATTATGACGCGTGGGGAAATGTCCTCGAGGAACGGGCCCTCGGTCGCGTCGACGCGAAATCGGGCGCAGACCTACCCGGCGACGAGCGAATCACGACCTACGTCTACGCCGAGCCCGCCGCTGACGATGCACCGCGCGACCGCGTCGCCGAGCAAGTGATCAGCGACGGCGACGGCGCACAGATCACCGCGACCCGGACCTACTACGACGGACCGCCGGAACAAGGCGTCCCGCTCGGCCAGCTCGACGCCCGCGGCGTCGTCGCTCGAGTCGAGACCTGGCTCGCCGGCGACACCTGGGTCCCGACGCTGCGTCAGTCAGTCGACGCGCGCGGCAACATCACGCGGATCCGCGACGCCGAGGACGGCACGCTGGAGCGCCACTTCGACGACGACGGCCTGTTCCCGATCGAGGAGCGTCTCCAGCTCGCCAGCGCCGACGATCTGGTGACGACGGCGACCTGGGACGCGCGAACGGGGCATCCCCTCGTCGTCACCGCGCCTAACGGCGCCATGACGCGCGCCGAGTACGACGGCCTCGGCCGCCTGGTCGCGGAGATCGAGCCCGGCGACACGCCCGAGCTGCCGACGACGCGCTACCGCTACTACCTCGACGGCACCGCCGCGCGCCCGTCCATCGTCACCGAGCTGCGTCGCGTGAGTGGCGAAGTGGCAGTCGAACTCGCCGTCAGCCACCTCGACAGCCTCGGCCGCGCGGTCGCCGAGGTGACCCAAGACGACGCCGGCACCGGCGCCATCTTGCGGGCCGCGCGGCGCTACAGCGCCGCCGGCCATGTCGCCGAGCTGCTCGTCGGCCAGGTGCTCCCCGCCGCCACGCTCATGCCCGGCGTACAGGTGACGCTCGCCGGCGCCTGGCCCCGCAGCGTCACGCATCACGACGCGCTCGGCCGTGTCGCCTGGACGCGCGACGCAGACGGCTACGAGTCCGCGACGACTTACAGCCCGCTCGCGCTGGAACGCCGCGATCACGAGGACCTGCACCCCGCGCCGCCGTACACCGACGCGCCGGAGCGCACGCAGCACGACGGCCTCGGCCGAATAGCGAGTATCACGAGCCGCCTCGCGGGCCGCGACATCACTCACCGCTACCAGCATGACGCCGCCGATCGCCTGGTCGAGCACATCGACCCCGAGGGCCATGCGACCACCTACCGCTACGACGGCGGCGGTCGCCTGGAAGCCATCGACTCGCCCGACGCGGGCGACGTAATCCAGCGCTTCGACGCGACCGGCCGGCTCGTCGAACGGATCGACGCCACCGGCGCGCGCGTCACGTGGTCGTTCGATCCGCTCGGCCGGCTGCTCCATGAGCAGGCGTTCGATCCCGCCGGCGCGCAGGTTAGCGACGTCCGTCGCACCTACGATCGCGGCGGCCAGCTCGTCGCGGTCGACGACGACGCCGGCCGCGTCGAATTCACCCACGACGCCCGCGGCCGGGTGATCCGCGCGACCCGTCGTTTCGACGGTCCACGCGCCCCGGTCACTCTCTCGACCGCCCAGCTCTACGACGCCCAGGACCGGCCGCTCCGCGACGTGTACCCGGACGGCAGCACCCTCGATCACGCCTACACCGCGCGCGGCCTCGAAGTGCCCGGGCTCTTCGCCACCGCTGCGGACTACGACGCACTCGCCCGCTGGCGACGCCTCACCCTCGCACCCGGCGTGATGCTGACGCGCGAGCTCGACACGACCGGCCGCGTCCTCGGCCAGCGCGCCAAGGGTGACGCCGCGCTACTCGACCTCGTGCATCGCTACGACGTTGCGGGCCAGCTCGCTGAGACCCGGGACCACCTCGCCGCGGAGAATTTCTCCCTCGCGCAGACCTACGTCTACGACGACCTGCACCGCCTGGTCGCCAGCAAAGCACACGGCGTGACCCACCGCTGGCGCTACAGCGACGACGGCAACCTCCTCGAGCACGATGGCCGCCTCCTCGGGTACGACGACGCGCGCCCGCACGCCGCGATCGAGCTCGACGGCCAGCACCTCGCCTACGACGACGCCGGCCAGCTCGCCGAGGTCACAGGCGCAGGCCCGCTCGCCGGCGGCGCGTGGCATTTCGACCCGCACGGCCGCGTGCAGTCGTTCGTCGCGGGCGACGGTCGCCGCGTCGAACACGTCTACAGCTACACCGGAGAGCGCGCCGTCCGCCGCGAATACGACGCGCGTGGCCAGCTCGCCCACGAGACGCTCTACGTCACCCCGAACGTCGAGGTCCGCGACGGCCAGCTCGTCCGCTGGGTTCACTTCGCCGGCGAGCGGATCGCCGAGAGCGCCGTGCCGATGCCGAGCGGCTGCTACCCCGAGCTCGACGCCCCAACCGTGGCGGCGGTCCACACGCCCCGCACCGCCCCCGCGGCGCTCCTGCTGGCGCTCCTGTTGCTGCTCGCGTTCGCGTGGCGCCTCGGCCGCCAGCAGGGCTCGACCGGAACAGTTCCGGTTTTCCCGCGGCCCATCGCAGCAGCGCTCGCCATCGCCGGTCTCGCGGGCGCACTGAGCTGCCGCCATCACGACGACGCCGCGCGCCAGCTCGTCCCCGACGAGCACACCCGCTACCACGTTGCCGATCGCCTCGGCTCTGCCGCCCTGGTGCTCGACCACGAGGGTCGCCCGCTCGCCCGCGACGCCGCCGACCCCTACGGCGCGGCTCGACTGGCCTGGCGCACCGACGACAGCGCCGCGGGACCCACCTACCGCTTCACTGGCAAGGAAGACGACCCGCTGAGCGGCGCCATCGCCATCGGCGCCCGGCACTACCTGCCCGAGCTCGGCCGCTGGGCGAGCCCGGACCCCTACCACCTGCTCAACCCCGCGGCTCGGCTGGAGGAGCCCGGCGAGCGCAACCTCTACCGCTACGCCGCGAACAACCCGATCGGCAAGGTCGACCCGACCGGCCACGGCTGGGTCACCTGGATCATCAAGGGCGCAAAAGCGACGTTCAAGGCCGCCTACAAGGGCTACGACAAGGTCGACGAGTTCAGCGGCGTCGTCGACGACGCTCTGACGATCGCCAGCGCCGAGGCCGGCATCGGCGCCCGCGTCCTGTCCGCCCTCTCGCTCGCCAGCGAGGCCTTGCCCGTCAGCGCGGGCGACATCAAGGGCGCCTACCGCTGGGCCCGCGGCGCCGACCGCGTCGTCGACGCGGCGGCCTCGGCAAAGGCACAACGCGAGGCCGTAAAGCGGTTCGATGAGCTCCGCAGCGGTGTCAAGGCTGGTACCTCTGGCGGTCCGCGGGCGAGCAAGAAATTCACGCCGAAGGGGAAAGAAGAGATCCGAGCCGAGAACCGCGCGCGGTATGATGGCGTTGAGACGTGCGAGAAGTGCAAGACGCCTCTCGTGCCCGGACAGCGGCACACGGCGAACGTCACCCCCCCGGGGAACGAACGGCAACACGACCACGTCATCCCCAAGGTCCGCGGCGGTGACGGGTCGCCCACCAACGGGCAGCTCCTCTGCGGTACGTGCAACCGTGCGAAAGGAACAAAGATCGAATGAGCGAGCGCATGGTCAAGGTGTTGTTCTACCCGGACGACCAGTCTCCAGAGAGCCTGTGGGCCGAAGATCTGGGCGATGGTCAGTACAAGCTGCGCAACTCCCCGTGGTTCATGTACGGGGTCAGCTTCGAGGATGTCGTCCGTGCTCGTCCGGCGGCGGATGGGATGCTGGAGTTCGTCGAGGTCGTTCAGCCCAGCGGTTCATCCACGTTCCGGCTCATGCTCCGCGAGGACACCGATCCGGCGATGTTTGAACGTTACTGGAAGCCTTTGCAGGCGCTCGGATGCACCTGGGAGCAGGCAAAAAAACGACTCTACGCGGTGGACGCTCCACGAGGTGCTGACCTCGAGCGAGTTGCCGATCTCTTGGAGAAGGGCGGCGCCGATGGAGTCTGGGATTGGGAGACCGGCTGTTGGCGCGCGGACCACGACGCGGCGCAAGCCAACGCGCGACAAGCTCGTCGCTTTATCGAGGATTCGTCCCGCGACTTGGACTCGAGCCCCGAGCGGTTCCTCACCGTGCGGCATGCCGCCGGGCCTACAACGGCGGGCCAATGCCCCGTCATCTTTCGGCTGGTGCCCGACGAGGACGGCTATCCCGACTTTCAGCGCGAGAGCCTGTGGGCGATCCCTCGCGCGGATGGCACGTACCAAATCGCCAACATCCCCTTTTACAGCTACGACGCGGCTCGTGGCGACATCGTCTCCGTGAAGGAAGGGGACGGCGAGCTGTTCTTTGACGCGCTACTCCACGAATCCGGCAACAGCGTGATCCGCATCATCGTGAAAAGTGCGGAGAACGTCGACAACGTCCGGCGCATGCTCGAGGAACTAGGGTGCGACACCGAGGCGTTGGGTCGGCTCGTCGCGGTCAACATTCCCGCGCACGTGGACTACGGACCACTTCGCGACCGCCTGGTCGCCGGAGAACAGCAAGAGCGCTGGGGCTTCGAGGAGGCCGTTCTATGCCACGGGGGCGGTCGGTGACGCCGTTTGGCCCCCAAGACGCCAAGGCTTGGCGATGCCCTCGACGCGCGCTAGGCTGGACTGTGCCTTCCGCGCGTCCAGGTTCGGCGCTCATGCTCGCGGGTCTCGTCGCCTGCAACGAGCCGGCCGACAACACGACCGGCTTCACGACGCCGCCGATCACGACGGCCCCCGCGTCGACGACCAGCGGCGACACGAGCACCAGCGGCTCCGGCAGCTCGTCGACCAGCTCGATCGCCGGCTCGGGCGGCGACTCGGACTCGAGCGCCGCGGCGTCGAGCTCGACCACGATGATGTGGGACATGGGTCTCCCGCCGGACTTCGACACGGGGCCGCCGGTGGGCTGCCAGGGGAAGATCGACTTCCTCTTCATCATCTCGCGCCACGGCTTCATGAAGCCGCACCAGGACAAGCTCATCGCCGCGTTCCCGCAGTTCATCGAGACGATCCAGAGCCAGTTCAGCGAATTCGACGTGCAGGTCCTCGTCACGGACACAGAGCCGGAGTGGGGCTCGCCCGCGTGCGACGACGACTGCCCCGACCCGTGCGTGGAAGCGCCCGACTACCCGTGCGACTACTGGCCGACCACTTGCGACACGACGATGGGTGCGGGCGTTGTGATGAACGTCGGCCAGTACACCACCAACACCCCGTGCCTTGATGGTCCGCGCCGCTACATCACCGCCGACACGCCCGACATCCCTGCCACCTTCGAGTGCCTCGCGCGCGTCGGGACGGTCGGCTACAACCAAATCGGCAACGCGCTCGTTGCCGCGATGAGCCCCAAGCTGAACAAGGTCGGCGGGTGCAACGAGGGTTTTGTCCGTGACGACGCGCTCCTCATGGTCACCATCATCGGGCCCGGCGACACCACCGGCCTTCCGGGAGGCTCGACTGGCACCTGGCAGGAGTGGATGCAGGCCGTCGTCGAGCGCAAGGGCGGCGACTTGGACGCGATCGTGATGCTCGCGCTCACCGACGACTGCACCGGCCTGACCGACCCCGACTACCGTCTGTGCCGGATGGTCCCCGAGTTCCCGCACAGCATGCTCGAGCTTCTGACGAGCCCCGACTACGGCTCGATCTTCAAGGACGCCGCGGCCCTGGCCATCGAGACCTGCAACTCGTTCGTGCCGGGTTAGTAGGGGTGCAGCTTCACGATCCCCGCGGCGAGGGTGTCGTCAGCTTCCTGGTAGTACCCGCCTGCGAGGATGAACCCGACCGGATCCGCCGCGATCCCTGTAGCCACCTGCAGCTTGGTCTTGGCGCCCGTGTAGTTCACGACCGGATCGGTTGCGCCGCTGAACCAGCCTTGCACGATAAACCCCTCGTCCGCTTGCAGCCCTTCCGCCGCGGCGACGACATATCCCGATGGGCTTCGCGCCACGTCCATGACCCGTCGCGCCTCCGGCATGGCTTTCATGTCGACCTCCGTTGCCCCCAGGGCAAACCAACGCAAGCCACCTCTGGTGTCGTTGCAAGGAGTGATCATCGCGCCGCAGTTGTAGCCCGCCGTCACGTATCCGCCGAGTTCGTCGGCCGCCACGGCCAGATGTCCGCTGTGCCATGCGGGTGTTCCTGGGTTGACAACCTCGGCGAGGGTCATTGCTGAGAAGCTGAACTCCACGGAGAACCCGCGGTTCTGGCCCTCCTGGTTGCCCTGTTGGTGCGCACCCCATGCCTCGCCGACGACCACGATCCGGTCTTCGACGAACGCGCAGTCCCGCGTCCGCTCGCTAAACTGGTGCTCTTTGTCTGGCTCGAAGGGCGAGCGGTAGTCCCACGGTACGGTCCACGGCTCGCCGACCGCGCGTTGCAGCCGGACCCACGCGTCGTCATCGGCCTGCGTCGCCGGCCAGGTCCCGCACAGCAGCACGTCGCCGGCGTCGTTCACGTCGAGCCCGCGGCCCAGGTGCGTCAAGCTGCCGTCCTCCGGCGTCTGCCCGAGCGGCAGCCCCTCGTCGTCTAGGTGCCAGAGCTGCCAGCGCCCGAAGCCGTTTTCGTAGACGTTCACGAGCACCCAGATCGTCCCGTCCGGGGCGAACCTGACGTCCTCGCCGACGCAGTCAGACCCCTGGGCGATCCAGCGCGAGTCACCGATCCACACGGGCACGCCCTTGTCGTCGCGCCGGCGGAGGAAACACTCCTGGCCCTGCGGCGTCGCGTGCGTGAACAGCTCCAGCACGTCGCCCTGGTCGTCGACGTCGACTGCGTTGCCGTAGCTCGGCACGAGCGGGCTCTTCTTCAGCCACAACTCTCCGCCGGCGGCTGGCGCCACCACCGTGAACGTGTCCGTCCGCGGCTCGCTCGTCTCCGCGTCCCGCGCAGCGATCGCCTCGACCACGTGATCGCCGTTCCACGACTCGCCGAACACCGCGATGTCGCCGGTGAACAGCGTGTCGCTCACCGACGCGAGCGCCACCGGCTCGCCTCCGTCGACGGTGATGGTCACCACGTCGGCGTGCTCGACCTCCACCTCCACCGTGATCAACCCCGCCGATTCCAGCAGCTTGGGCGCGACCTTCATGTCCGAGATCGTCGGAGGCAGCGCCTCGCCCGGCTCGGTGGCGGAGCTACTCGCCGTTTCACCGGCGGTAGGCTCGCCAGGCGTGGGCTCGTCGAGCGTCGTCGTCATGACGCTGGGGGCACTGGTCCCCGTAGTCTCCGGCTCGCCGCCTTCGGTGCTGTCGGTCTCGTCCTGGCACAGGCCGAGCGCGCAGGGCCCCCATGGGCTCCGTTGGTAGCAACCCGTCAAAATTTGCGCGAGTGCGACGCCCCCGAAGACCCACCTCGAGCACACGGCCATGACGCCCGCGAAGATAGCAGAGCTCCTCGTCCTTGTCAGTCGCGGAGGGTCGAGATACGGTGACGCCGTGGCCGCTGCGCATCCCCCTGGCCGGCGACTCTGCATCATCGCGTGCTGCAGCATGACGGTGCTCGGACCGTCGCGACCAGCTCGCGCGAGTGAGGAGAGCATCTCCCGCCGCGAGCACCGAACCTGCGTCGAGCTGCGCGACGCCGGCAAGCTCGCCGAGGCTGCCCCGCACTGCCGGGCCGCCTACGACGCGCTCCCCGACGACACGCGCGAGCCCCCGCTCAACGCCCGCTCGCTCATCGTATTCGACGGCTACAACACCTACCTGGAAGCCTTCGAGGCGACGAACGACATCGTGTTCCTCTGCGCCGGCGAGGAGCTGCTCACCGAATACCTCGCCTACCTCGACGCGCGCCTACCCGCCGAGGCGCGTCCCGACGACCGCCAGGACGCGCAGAAGGATCTCGCCGAGCTCGCGGCCCGACGCGGTGATCAAAAGTGCAGCGAGCCGGTGGTCGAGCCATTGCCCAGGCAGGAAGACCTCTTGCCGGTCGTCCTGCGGCCGCAGCCACAGCAGGAAGCGCCGCCACCGACGCCGGGCAGCGGCCTACGGATCGCCGGCGGCGTGACCCTGGGCACCGGCATTGCTCTCGGGCTCGTCGCGGCTGGAGCGCTCGCCTACGGCGCGCGCATCAGGGACGAGCGCGACAGGCTGACGAACGCGCCAGAACCCGTAGGACCCGAAGGTCACGCCCTCGCGGATCGTCTCGATGGCCTCGGCACCCGCGCCAACCGGCTCGCGGTCGGCACCGCGATCACCTCCGGTGCGGCCATCGTCACCAGCATCGTCCTGCTCGCCGTGGACGCGCACCGTCGTCGCGGGCAACGGCTCTCCATTGCCCCCGTCGTATGGCCCGCCGGCGGCCACCTCTCGCTCCGGTTCTGATCGTCATGAAGACCAAGGCCGTCTGGTACCCGCCGCAGCAAGCCCCCGACCCGGAGCTCGCGGTCTTCACCACCGAGTTCGCCGAGGACACCGACCGGACCGGCAAGATCCTCAACAAGCGCTACAAGCTCATCCGCCGGATCGGCGCCGGCGCCACCGCCAGCGTCTACGAGGCGCGCCATGAGAAGACCGGCGCCCGGCTGGCGGTCAAGGTGCTGCGCCGCGACCTCTACGAACCCCTGCGCGACTTCTTCGGTCAGGAGGGGCGGATCGCCGCGCGGCACAACTGCCCGCACCTCATCCAGGCCATCGATCTCGGCGAGGTCCGCGGCGCGACCTACACCGTGTTCAACTTCGCCGAGGGCAAGCCGCTCCGCCACCTCGCCGGCAACAGCGGCCCGGTGTCGTCGACGCCGCTGCCCTGGCAGCGCTTGTGTCGGATCATCCTGCAGGTGCTGGAAGCGCTCGCCGTGCTGCACAAGAGCGGCATCGTCCACCGCGACCTGCACTCCTCGAACATCCTCGTCGACGAGTCGCGCGACGACTTCACGGTCGTGATCGACGTCGGGTTCGCCGCAGTCATGCTCGCCGGCAACAGCGGCCCGGTGTCGTCGACGCCGCTGCCCTGGCAGCGCTTGTGTCGGATCATCCTGCAGGTGCTGGAAGCGCTCGCCGTGCTGCACAAGAGCGGCATCGTCCACCGCGACCTGCACTCCTCGAACATCCTCGTCGACGAGTCGCGCGACGACTTCACGGTCGTGATCGACGTCGGGTTCGCCGCAGTCATGCCCGGCCGGCGCATCACGCAGGCACCCGAGCCGACGCGCACCATCTACGGCATGCACAGCTACGTCGCCCCGGAGACCCTCGCGGGCTGCCCCCCGGACCCACGCATGGACGTATACAGCGTCGGCGTCCTGATGTTCGAGCTGCTGACCGGCCTCGAAATGATCGACTACGGCCGCAGCTTCGGAAACCTCGCCGTGCCGCCGCTCCGCGTCCTCGCGCCCGGCTACGACATCCCCGAGGCCGTGGACGCAATCGTGCTGCGCGCGCTCAGCGACGTCAGCGTGCGGTTCGCCAGCGCGGAGGAGATGGCCGCGGCCATCCGCGCCGCGCTCGCCGAGGTCGAGGCTGACGCCGAGGCGGCGACCCGTCGTCGCGTGCTGCGGCCCGCAGCAGTCATCGGAGCGGGCGGGGCGATCATCGGCGGCTTGCTGGTCGGCGGCTTGCTCCTCGCTACCCAGCCCTCCACCGCAACGCTCGCAGCGATGAACAGCGAGCCGCCACGCCGCGACCTCGAGGTGCATCCGCCCGCGAGCGGTCCGGCCCAGCCGGTGGTGCCCCAACCCTTGGCGCAAGAGCCCGAACTACCTCCCCCCGCGCCGCCGGAGGAAGCACCGGCCGCGTCCCCCCCGACACCCGCGCCGCTCGAGCCCTCGACCGCGTCAGCCACCATGACGAGCGTCAACAGCCAAGTGGTAGGCCAGCAGGCGCGGCACCGCGTGCAGGTGACCGCCGAGCAACGACTCATCCGCAAGGCCCGCCGCAGCATCCTCGAGTGCAATCCGGACGGCGTCCTCGCCAACGCCGCGGTCGTGATCAAACGCCTCGCCAACGGCTCGGTCGACGCGACATTCAACGGTCGCAGCGTCCAGGGCACGTTCGGCCGCTGCGTCGCCGACTATGCCAAGACCGCGGCGCTCGGCCCCGACGGCGTGTTGAAGTTCCTGCTTTGAACGTCGGCGAAAGCCGACGCGTTCGCGTACTCGGTCATGGCTTCTTCCGTTTTCTGCCAGAATTTCGGCCCGAGTCTGGGTCGGGCACCCGAAGCTGGAACTCCTCTGTACCCCCCGCATCAATGACATTGAACAGTTCGGACGAGACGTTCGGCGCGCGACGGGACTTGCGGGCGATCGTGACGGATCGGTTGTCCTCCAACAGGGACTCGATTATGTGTTCGAGCCGCTCCACCGCCGTATCTCGAGCGCCGATCCAGCCCCCACGGACGAGGGCAACAAACTCCGTATTGCTAAGGTAACGGTCCGACGTCTCGTAGCCTATTACCTCAGCCCCTCGGGGGCTAGCAGTGCGAGGATCTTCAAGCAGCCTCCGCCAATGCTCGACTGAGAAATAGATACCGGGCACCAGATCGGACGGGGTATCCGGTTCGCAACGATGGCAAAGTTTGTAGAACACGCACTCAGGCCCCAGCCGATAGTCCCGCACGTCCATTCTGTCTCCTCGCGCGTGCAGAACGCTTTGCACGGCCAGCATTTTCTTGCATTGATCCTTGTCTCGGTCGACCAGACGATACGCGGCCTTCGGGCTCTTGACTCTGGGGTCGTTGTTAATATTGAACAGTTTATACTGGACAAATATCGCCGACTCGAACGAGTCCGCCAGATATATGAGATCAACACCTGTCGTCGTCTCCCGTCGTGTGCGGTTTACGTTGACGACGTGGAGTTGCTCGCCCGTCTTGTTAGTGAACGTGGCAACACCAGAAGGGCTCTCACGCAAGCAATCGAGCCCTGGGAATTTTGTCACATCATAAGAAATATATGCATCTTCGATCGCTGCCTTCTGAGCAAATTTCAAGACTGCTGGATTTGGCTCATCCGGAAGGGTCGATGGAATCTTTGCGAGAATCGACCGCCGATCCAACCCGCTCAGTTCGCTAGCTAAGCCCAAAGCATCACGTTCGAGGCGGTATACTTCTTTTGCTTGAGTGTCCTGAGGCTCATCAGTAGCTTTGACCTTGCGCTCCAATTCCTCGAGGTCGCGTCGAGCGGTCGAGCAGGATTTAAGGTATTCCCAAAAGAGGGACCATGACGAGCCTGTGAGGATGCCTTCCTGCGCCAGTGAAGCCATGATCTTACTGGCGTCCGCGGTTCTCATCCTTTCGAAATGACGTGAAATCGCTGCCGCAGGGATGTTCAAAGGCACAGTCGAGTGGACTCGTATCCGGCGCCCGCCCGTCACTCCATGGCCAGTGGACTGCAGTATCGCGGCGAAGAGGATGGTCCCTGCAAAGAACGCGACTGCAAGCATGCGTCGCGGGCCGTCAAATGTGACGATGGTCGTATAGGTCCGATTGACCCTCAGCGCGCGTTCGATGCGCCCGTGCAGAGCGGGATCGATAACAAGAACCGCGCCGATGGCGTTCGTTGCCATGGTAGATCTCGTCCGCCAGCTTATGCCCTATTCTGCACGAAATGCACGCTGTCCTCGGTGAACTTGTAGAATACGCGCGCCTTGCCGGTGCCCTCACTCCGATAGACCTTGATGTGGTGCGCGGCGGACGGGAACTTGTGCCGCTCCAGGTCATTAGTGCCGATGAAGCCCTTAGCACGGGTGATCTGGGTCTTGTCGGCGTCCCGGTATCCGTCGATGTTTAGGGACACGTGGATGGCGAGTGAGCCGGGGCCGTTGGGCTCGATAGTCTGGATGTAGTCGATCAGGAACTGAGGTAGGGCCTCTGGCCCGACGGCCGTCCGGAGCTTTGATAGCGTGTCCACGCCGGTCTGGTCGCCCTTGATGATCGTGTCGATGCGCGGATCCCAGTCGAACACTTTGAATGCCATTTCACCTCTATCGAGGGTGACCGTGGAGCGGTCGATGCTGGCGCTCGCCGCGACGGTGACCCTTCTGCCTGCGAGCCACACCGGGGCACCTAGGTCACTGTTGATCGTCTCTAGGGCGAGTTTATGGAAGATGAAACACTTTCGCCAGTCCGCGTACAGAGTGGTAGGGATCGTCAGCTCAAAATGCTTGAGGTAGCCACCCCGGGCTCCAAACATACGGGCACGCTGAATGTATGTGTCTTGCTGCAACTTCGTCGTCACGTCGCGCGTGAAGAACATCGAGAGTAAGTTCGGGAACGTCACCCCACGAGACACGATGTTTCCGCCAATGATGATCGTGAACGGCGACGTGGGGTCGGTGGCGTTCTCACCAAGCCGCTCACGCTCGCTGTTGAGGACAGTGAGACTAATCCTCTGCCGATTCAAGACGACATAGCTAGCAACAGTATGCACATCGGCGGCCGGATAGAGCTTCGCGGCCTCTTCCCCGATCACGGCCATGAGCGCAGCGAATGCGGGGCTCATGGGGTCCTGAAGTGCGTCCACAGCCTCTTCGATGGTCTTCTGATCTTCCTTGTGGTCCGCTTTCTTCCCGCTAGTATGGACTAGCATGGTCCAGTTCTGCTCGCCCTTATCCGTATGCGTGTTTAGGTAACTCGCGGTCACCAAGAACCGGACGAGAGCAGCCGTAGCGTCGGCAGCGCTCCCACCCTGCCCCAGCCGGGTCAGGCGGTATTGGACCCGCGACATCTTGAGCGGGAAGAACACCTCCCATCCCGTGTAGTTGGCATGAGGCTTGAACTGGACCCACAGTTCCGTCTTGTTGTTGAACGTGTTGTTCAAGTCGAGCCGGGCGGGGGTGGCCGTAACACCGATGTAGATGCCGTCTGTGCCCAAGAGGGTAGCGACGTGCTGGTTGATCTTCGTGATCTTGCCCTGATTGATCTTCGCGTTCGGCGTGGCGAAGTCGGCTTCATCATCGATTACGATGACCTGAGTGATCCCGGCATTCGCCAGCCGTCTGATCAACTTCTCCAGATCCTTTGAGTTCTTCTTGCAAAAAACGACCATCTCGCTCGGCAGGGAGGTGGTCGTCGGCAATTCTGACAGGACCTTCGCCGCAGGCGACAGCCCGCTTTGCTTGAACCGCTTGAGGTTCTGCGCGAGCAGGTCCACGCTGTCGTTCATCAAATGGACGATGACTTTATGGCCGTTATCGAGCAGCTTCGCCGTAAGGCAGATCATCATCTCCGTCTTGCCGCTTTGCGGCTCGCCGTAGATAACGAACGACGCGCTTCTAGAACTGGCAAGGTTGCGCATCGTGCCAGCCACAGCATCCTCGATCTGCTTGGTGTCCACGGGCGGCTTTTGACCCTGGAGACGCTCGAGTTGCTTCGAATAGCGGCCATTTTGCTTCATGGCCATGGCAATTAATTCCCTAATGTTCACGGACGACGAGTTCGGGAGTTGTGTCATAAAGCACTTCCTGGTGGGTCGAGCAGAACGGAGGTTTCTCAAGCTAGGATTTCTGGAAGGTGAGAACAACCTCGCGGCGCATGCGCGCATCGAGGTGTTCCCGTGTTTGATGACTTTGCGGCGGGGGCAGGTAGCGTCTGTTGGGGGGCAACTCCCGGTCGCTTCTCTCGCTAAGTTCCAGACCCGCGAACTCCGCGACCGCACGAAGAATCTCTGACGTACCGATGTACGTCCCACGAATCGTGTTCTCGCCGATCACGTAGATGGCCTTCCCGCCCTTCACCAAGACTCGCGCTACCTCCCCAACAGACTTTCGCATGTCGTCTGTATATCGCGCCAGCATCGCGTTGTGCCGACGACTAAGGGGTGGAGAGAGCGAAAGTTTGGAAATGACGTCGAGGATAAATTTGTCCTGTTCGATGCCCGTTCTTGTAGCCTCGCTTCCGATGCTGACAGAACGCAAGTTCCGCAGATCGACTAGGCGGTGCCCCATCCAAACGAGTGTGAACTTGCTACAGCGCATGTAATCGATTGCATTCAAGTAGGGAGGAGATGTCAGGACGAGGTCGATTGTCTCTCTGCTGAACGGAAGCTTTCGAGCGTCACCGTGGCGTGGAGTTGAATGAGGCGCCTTGGTAACGACTGGGACAACGATCCCCTGAACGACTCGCTCCACGGCACTTAAAAAGCGTTCGAACGGAACAGACGGCGCAACAGTAAAAGCCTTATGTGGCCGACTGTGCGAAAGGTCCAATGCAAGAGAGCACCCCGCTTGTTTTGTGATGATCAGTCGCGAGAACGCGCACCAAAGAGCGTCGCGTACCAGAACTGAACGAACGCCCCGGATTGCGGTTGCCAAGCAAAACAGTTGTTTGCGGGCACGCGCATCAAACCAGTATCTTAGGAAATCGATGGTCTCGCGATCCGCGTCTGGAGGAAAGGCAGTGTCGGCGCGCATGCCAGGATGTAAGCGCATCGCACGTCGAAGTACCTCCTTCGCCTTTAGCCTAACGTCATCGCCTTCGACGTTCGATGTCCATACCCGTGACAGTAGAACTGCGAGCGGATCGATGTCGATACCATGGGCTTTATGGCCGCGGGAACGAGCAACAGCGAGAACCGTGCCGGAACCCATCATAGGGTCCAGGACGCGAAGAGGCTTCGGGGACGGCGCAAGGTTGTCGAGCGCGATATCTGGCGCCATGCGTGCGGGAAACGGGTGCACAGACTCGCGGCCTAGAATCTCTCGGATGGTCTTTCGCTGAGTTGCCATGGGCGTTGGGCTGACGGCGTCGGGGCGCTTGGGAGGGTAACACAAACGCGCGGACGAGGGCCGTGGTCGAAGCGACCGGCCGGACGCAGGAGCACCGCTCGACGATGCCGGCTCCTCGGGTTCGACTTTCTCCCGGACCACGCACCGCTAGTGCCGTTGCCATGGGCGAACGCGCGGACGAGAGTTGGAGCAGGCTCGATGCTTGACTGCCACGCTGCGATCGAGGCGACCTTCTGCGCCAGCGAAGTTCGCGCTGGACCCTGGACCAACGAAGTTCCAGTCGTGGGTGGCGTGCTGGTCGCGTCCGTCGATGCCGCGGTCGGTCCGCGCACCCCAACGCTGCCGTACAGCGCGCAGCGCAAGGGCAAGGTCCAGTCTGCGCCAGGCAGGTCGCTCCGAGTGCAGCGCCTGAAACTACTCTAGCGAGCTGGGGGATGAGCCAGCGATCGTGACGGTGGTTGAGCTGACCGAAGGGGCAGGTGCTGCTCAGAGGCGCGCATGCTTTTGAGGCGCCTACTGGGGCCGCCTGGGGAATGGGCATCCCTCACTGAAGGGTGCTGCGGCGGCCGCACGGCCGCGCGGCCAGGCCGCTCGGCGATAGAAAATACGGCGCATCGAGCGAAAACGCGATCTCCCTCCACGGGACGAATTTGGGTCGTTCCTGGTTCGATTTCTCGAACCGGCGGATCAAAGTGCCGTTTACGCGAGAATTGGGCCCGTTAGCGGGCCATGTAGACAGCAACGGCAACGCCATCGACGGCGACGGCTGCGCCACCACCTGCCTGCTCGAGGGCCAGGGCGCCTGCGGCGACGGCGTCCTCCACCCCGGCGAGGAGTGCGACGACGGCAACGGCCAGGACGGCGACGGCTGCACCGCCAATTGCACGCTCGAGGGCCAGGGTCTGTGCGGCGACGGCATCGTCCAGCCGCAGAACGGCGAGCAGTGCGACGACGGCAACAACGTCGGCGGCGACGGCTGCTCGGCGACCTGCACGCTCGACGGCTGACCACGCCCACCCACGGCGCAAGTTAAGAGTAGTCAAGAATCAACCCCCCCGCGCGCGCTCGACGACGAGCCGCACGCGGCGCGCCGCGCATGAATGCCTCTTCAGGTGCACCACCCCGCCGCGCGTGCTAGGCACCCTCTCGTCGATACTTCGCCCGCGAATCAGCCCGTCGCCCGCACTGTTGCGATTCGGCGGGCATCGTCGCGACGGTTGATCGGTGATTCTCCGACGTGCCCGTGTTCATCGACTGCACCGGCGTGTGGACCCCTCTGCCACTCGTTTCGCGGACTGCAGACAATCGCCGTCGGGCGTGCTTCACTGTCGTCATGCACACGCCTCGTGAAGATGGGGGGTCGACGGCGACTCACCGCGTCCCCTTCGTGCTCGTCGGCTTCGACCGCGAGCTGCGGGTCTGCGAATGGAATCACCGCGCCGAGCAGCAATTCGGCCACGCCCCGGCGCACGCGGGCGGCCGCAGCATCGCCGACCTCGTGCCGCTCGCCGGCGGCGACTGGCGCGACCTCTGGACCGACCGGGACGACGCCGCCCCGGTGTGGCTGGTCCACGCCGACGGCCGCACCTTCGAGTGGACCGTCGCGCCCGCGCGCGCCGGCGACGGCGTCGCGCACGTCGTCTGCTACGGCGCCGACATCACCACGCGGGCCGCCGCCGCCCGGGAGAGCGAGCTCGAGCACGTCATGCTGCGCGTCCTCGTCGACAACCTGCCGGTGGTCGTCTGCGCCTACGCGGCCGACGGCACCTACGTCTACGTCGGCGGCCAGGGCCTCGCCGCCACCGCGATGACCCCGGAGCAGATGATCGGCAAGAACCCGCTCGAGATGTTCAAGGACAATTCCGACTCGCTGGAGTTCATCCGCCGCGGCCTCGCCGGCGTCCCCACGCGCATGACCGTCGAATCCCTCGGCCGCTGGTGGGACAGCTGGCACATCCCGGCCCCCGTCGCCAGCCGCGCGGCGATGGTGAGCATGTCGCTCGACGTCACCGAGGCCCACGCGAGCGAGCGCGAGCTGCGGACCAAGCTCGACCTGATCGAGCGCCAGCAGCGGGTGATCCGCGAGCTCTCCACCCCGATCATCGAGGTGTGGGAGGGCGTGCTCGTCATGCCGATCATCGGCCTCGTCGACAGCATGCGCACCGGCGAGATCATGGACAGCCTGCTGCAGAGCATCGGTCGCCTGCGCGCCCGCTTCGCCATCCTCGATCTCACCGGCATCGAGGTCGTCGACACCGCGACCGCGAACCACCTGCTGGCGATGATCCGCGCCGCCCGGCTGCTCGGCGCCGAGGGCATCCTCACCGGCATCCACCCCGGCATCGCCCAGACCATCGTCACCCTCGGCGTCGACCTGCGCGGCTTCGTCGTCCACGCGACCCTGCGCCAGGCCCTGAGCCACTGCCTCGCCGCCTCCGGCGATGTCCGTCACGCGTAATCGCCGGGCCTCGAAGACATGTCCATCCGGACATGTCCTCTCGCACTCAGCGCTCGCGCACGACCTCGGGCCCGCGCGCCGCCAGCTCCGCCGCCAGCTCGGCCGACGCCCCCGTCCCGCGCAGGTCGAGGCGAGCGAGCCGCGCCAGCCACGGCGCCGCCAGCAGCTCGGCCAGCGCCTCGTCGGCGAGCGCCGGCCCGTGCGTCACCGCCAGCGCCTGCACCCCGCCGAGGTCGCGCTGCTGCGCCAGCTCGGCCAGCAATTCGCCCGACTCGAGCCCGCGCAGGGCCAGCTCGCGCAGCCCCGCGAACCGCTCGCTCGCCAGCGCCGCGCCCAGCGCCCCCTCGTCGCGGCCGTCGACCACGGCGGGCCCGAGCCACAGGTCGAGCCGCTCCAGCGCCGGGAACCGCGCCTCCACCAGGACCGCCAGCGGATCGTCGTCCGGCTCGGTCACGTGCATCAGCAACGTGCGCAGCCCGGGGTGGCCGCCCGGCGGCAGCAGCTCCCAGCCGCGCTCGCCCACCAGGTGCAACCATTGCAGCGCCGGCAGGCCCGCCAGCGCCGGCCCGACGCCCTGGCAGAACCCGCTCGTCGGCGGCAGCACGGCCGGGAACACGCCGACGTGCAGCCGCTCGAGCCTCGCGAGCCGCCCCGCGTGCCGGCGCAGCAGCGGCAGCGGGTCGCAGTCCTCGAACGGGATGTCGCAGCCGTCGACCGTGTACTCGCTGCAATCGTGGAGGATCAGCGCGCGCACCCGCGGCGCCCCGCGATCGCGCAGCAGCGCCGCGAGCAGGCGCAACCACGTCGCCTCCGGCTCGTCGGCCCAATCACCGGGCGGCAGCTGGGAGACCGACACCAGCCACGCGATCTGCTCCGGCAGCGTCAGCCCGATCTCGGGGTCGTAACAATCGACCACCTGATCGAGATAGCGCAGCACTTCGCCGGACGGAGCCATGTCCCGCGACGATAGCGCATGCGGCCGCCCGGGCGCAAATGCATCCGCCCGCCGGCGAGCGCGGAGCCGTCGCTGCGCCCGCGCGCCGCCGCAGCTTCGCCGTCACGAGCAGCGCGACGCGCAGTCGGCGTTCTCTGTGTCGTATATGCCCGCGAGGGGCTCGGCCGGGCCAGGGCGACGCGCCAGGTCTCCGCGATGAAGGCCACCCGCCGCCGCTCCGCTGCGGCCGCTCTACCAGGCGCTCGGCGAGCGCATCGGCGGCGAGCCGAATCGGGCTGGCATGAATGTCGACAGTCGACAGGGCAGCTCCCGCGCGATTTCGTCGGAGCCGGGCGGGCGGGCCGCACGACGCAGCGCCGCCCTCGCCTTGCGCCGCGTTCATGTCCGTCGCTCGCGGTGCACTCGACCCTCCTCGCCACGGAGCCCGACGTACACCGCAGAGAGAGCCCGCGGGCGAGTTCGCACCGTGCGGACGCCCGGCGCGGTCGCATGGTTCTCCCGCGGAGGAGAGTCATGAGTATCCAGGAATATATCGGACGTGCACTGGGCCTGTCGCTCGCGCCAATCGCGTTCCTCGCCAGCGCGATCCGGCGTGACCCGATCTTCCACCCCGACGGAGTGATCTATCGCGCCGACGTGCGGGCGACCGCGAAGGACACCCTGCTCAAACCGCTCGCGCAGCGGCTCGCCGGCACCGCGCTCGTGCGCCTCAGCGGCGCGGTGTGGTCGTGGCCGGCGGGGCGCCGCCGCCCCGACATCCTCGGCATCGCGCTGCGGGTCCGCGGCAACAAGGAGGTCACTCCGCGCCTGCTGCCCGGTGACCAGGATCTGCTGTTCGTCACCGCGGGCTCGCTGCTCGGCGTCGCCGTCGCCGCGCTGGCCACGGACACCGGTGATTTCCTCGACAACCGCTACCACACCCTCGTGCCGTACCGGCTCGCCGGCGTCGGTCGCGTCTACCTCCGGATCGTCACGCCCAAGCCTGCGCCGGCCGGCCCCGATCGCCGCCAGCGGCTCGCCCTCGCCGTCGCGCAGGGCAAGGCCGAGCTGGAGCTCGAGCTGCAGGCGCCCGACCTGGGCGACGACTCCTGGCGGCCGCTCGCCACCGTCGAACTGCGCGAGCAGCTCGAGATCGAAGACGACGCGATCGAGTTCAATCCCGGCACCTCGGCGATGGGCCTGGTGCCCGTGGGCGTGCTGCAGGCCATGCGCCCGGCGATCTACGCCGCGAGCCAGGCCGGCGCCCGTCTCACGCGAACGTGACGCCGCCCGACCCACGACCGCGAATGACGGCAGCGCCGCCGTCATTCGCGGCAGCGTCGGTCCGCCTCAATGATGGCAGTCACGATCGCGGCGTGCGGCCGCCCATGCGCAGCCCGAGCCCGACCCCGAGCACCGGCGCGAGCAGCACCCCCTGGGCCACGCGCCGCCGCAGGCCCGCGAGCTCCTCGGTGCGCTGCAGCGCCGCGAGCCAGCCGTGGGCCAGCTCGCGCAGCGAGCCCCGGCTGGCGCGCATGAACACCTCGAGGAACAGGTCGGAGGCCCAGCGCGCCGCCGGCGAGGCCTCCGCGTGGGGCAGCGCCTCGAGCCAGGCGCAGTACTCGGGGCGCAGCGCGCTGAGGCGGGCGCCCTCGCGGATCAGCTCGAGGTAGCGCCGCGACGGCGTCCGCTCGCGCTGGAGCCGGCGCCCGGGGGCCGCGACGAACACCTCGGCGGGCACCTCGCGTCCGTCGTAGGTGATCACCCGGACCTGTTCGCGGACGTAGAAGCGGTCGCCGCCCTCGCTGCCGATCAGCGCCGCGAAATCCACGGCGCGCAGGTGCAACAGTAGCCCGTGGACCTCGCTCCCGGGGTCGCGACGAATGCTGGCCATCGCCGGCTCCGCCGGCGGCACCCCGGGCATATCGAACACCAGACGCCAGCCGCACAACGTCCCGGGCGTCAGCGCAATCGGCGACAACTCGGCCCGCGTCGCGCGCCTCTGCGGGTGCAGGTTGGAGCCGTAGGCGAAGTACCAGACATCTCCTGAGGATCGCGATGTCGTGTCGGCCACCCCCCGTTCCACCACGGCCGGATGCTATCAGTTTTGCCGCCACGCCCCATAGCGCGATCGTGCACCCCGCGCCCGCTGACCGCGGATCGCCGCGCGTGTATCATGTTTCCGGTGTCGCTCCACGGTTACATCACCGTCGAGGTCCTCCACGAGGGGATGAAGTCGGAGGTGCGCCGGGCCACGCGAGTCGCCGACGGCCGCCTCGTCATCCTCAAGGTCCCGCGGACCGACGGCGTGACGCATCAGCGGCTCGCCGAGCTGCGCCACGAGTACGACGTCGCCGTGCGGCTCAAGCTCGGCGGCGTCGTCCAGGCGCTCGCGCTCGAGGAGCGCGGCCTGCCGTTCCTCGTGTTCGAGGACTTCGGCGGCCTGTCGCTGACGCAGTGCTTCCCGTCCAAGGTCGGCGTCGGCAGCTTCCTCAACATCGCCCTGCAGGTCACCGAGGCGCTGGCGGCGATCCACGAGCACGGCGTGATCCACAAGGACATCAAGCCGGCCAACATCATCCTCAACCCGCGCACCGGCGAGGTCAAGCTGACCGACTTCGCCATCGCCTCGCGGCTCGCCACCGAGTCGGTCTCGCTCGCCGCGCCCGATCGCCTGGTCGGCACGCTCGCCTACATGGCGCCCGAGCAGACCGGCCGCGTCGGCCGCGGCATCGATCAGCGCGCCGACCTCTACGCCCTCGGCGTCACCTTCTTCGAGCTGCTCACCGGCCGGCGCCCGTTCGCCCAGAGCGACCCGATGGAGCTCGTACACGCCCACCTCGCCCGCAGCCCGCCCGAGCCTCACAGCATCGAGCCCGGCATCGGCCGCGAGCTGTCCGCCATCGTCCTCAAGCTGATGGCCAAGAACGTCGACGAGCGCTACCGCAGCGCCCACGCGCTCCGGGCCGACCTCGAGTACCTGCGCTCCACCCTCGGCGGCGACGCGACGCCCGAGCTCGTCCCCCCCAGGCCGCGCCGCAGCGCCGAGTTCCGCCTGCCGCAGCGCCTCTACGGCCGCGCCGACGAGCGCTCCCGCCTGCTCGCCGCCTTCGAGCTCGCGGCCGCCGGCGCGCGCGCGCTGGCCCTCATCTCCGGCTACTCCGGCACCGGCAAGTCGGCCCTCGTCCACGAGCTCCACCAGCCGATCGTCGCCCGCCGCGGCAACTTCATCGCCGGCAAGTTCGATCAATACAATCGCCACCCGTTCGCCTCGCTGCTGCAGACCCTGCGCCAGCTGGTCGAGCTCGTGCTCGCGGGCACCGCCGGCGACGTCGAGCGCTGGCGCCGGCGCCTCGTCGACGCCCTCGGCGCGCAGACGGCCGTGCTCGTCGACACCCTGCCCGACCTCCAGCACGTCGTCGGCGAGCAACCCCCGCCGCCGCCGGTCTCGGCCGCCGAGGCGCAGAACCGGCTGCACCTCGCGGTCCTGCGCTTCATCGGCGTGTTCGCCGACCGCGACCACCCGCTCGTGGTCTTCCTCGACGACTTGCAGTGGGCCGACGGCGCCACGATCCGCCTGCTCGTCGCCCTGATGAACGACCACGACCTGCGCCACGTGCTCGTCATCGGCGCCTATCGCGACCACGAGGTCGACGTCGGCCACCCGCTGCGCAAGGCCATCGCCGAGCTCGACGCCGTCGGCGCGACGATCGAGCGCATCGAGCTGGCGCCGCTCGGCCGCGGCGAGGTCGCGGCGATCGTCGCCGACGCGCTGGCCGAGCCGGCCGCCGCGGTGGCCGACCTCGCGGCGGAGATCCACCAGCGCACCGAGGGCAACCCGCTGTTCGTGCGCGAGTTCCTGCGCGTGATCCACGGCGACGAGCTGATCCGCTTCTCGCCCGAGCTCGGGCGCTGGACCTGGGACCTCGCCGAGCTGCGCGCCGCCAGCATCCCCGACGACGTCGCCGAGCTGCTGCTCGACCGCGTGCGCAAGCTCGGGCCCGAGGTCCGCGCGCTGCTCACCTGCGCCGCGTGCATCGGCGTCGGCTTCGACCTCGAGACCCTCGCCGCCGCCTCCGGCCGCCCGACCGACGCGATCGGACCCGCGCTGTGGGAGGCGATCCAGCGCGGCCTCGTCGTCCCGATCGACCCCGAGTACCGCCTGCTCCCCTACGGCGCCGGCGGCCAGCTGCCCAACGTGCGCCTGCGGTTCCTGCACGATCGCGTGCGCCAGGCCGCCTACTCGCTGCTCGACGCCGACGAGCTCCCGCGCGTGCACCTCGCTATCGGCCGCCACCTGCTGGCGACCGCGGTCGTGCGCGACCGCTCCGAGCTGCCGGCCGCCGTCTCGCACCTCAACCTCGGTCGCGCGCACCTCGAGGGCCCGGGCGAGCAGCTCGAGCTCGCCGCCCTCGACCTCGAGGCCGGCCGCCGGGCCAAGGCCGCCACCGCCCACGACGCCGCACTCGGGTTCTTGCGCGTCGGCGCCGGCCTGCTCGGCGAGGCCCACTGGCGCACGCACTACCACCTGATCCACGCCCTCCACCTCGAGCTCGCCGAGTGCGAGTACCTGTGCGGCGACTTCGCCCGCGCCGAGCAGGTGTTCGACGTCCTGCTCGAGCGCGCCGCCTCGCGCCGCGACGCCCTCGCGGCTCGCTCGCTGCGCGTCGTCCTCTACGTCACGATCGGCCGCTCGGGCGACGCGCTGACCACCGGCGTCGCCGCCCTGCGCCTCGCCGGCCTCGACGTCCCCGACGGCGACGACGCCCTGCGCGCCGCCGCCGAGGCCGAGCGCGCCGACCTGCAGCGCCGCCTCACCGACGCCCCGATCGCCGCCCTCGTCGATCGGCCGCGCGCCGCCGACCCCGAGTTCTGCTCCGTCATCAAGCTGATCACCGACCTGCTCGCCCCGGCCCAGCTGACCCGCCAGCCGCTGTTCGAGTACCTCTGCCTCAAGCAGATCAACCTCAGCCTCGAGCACGGCCACGCCGACGCCTCGCCGTACGGCTACCTCGTCTACGCCTTCTACCTCACCACCTCGCGCGGGGCCGTGCGCCTGGCCCACGAGTTCGGCGAGGCCGCGCTCGTCGTCAACGACCGCCTCGGCAACGCCGACCAGGTCCCGCGCCTGAGCTTCGTGTTCGGCTCGATCCTCCACTACTACCGCCCGCTGCCCGAGGTCCTCGAGTACCTCGAGCGCGCGCGTTACCACGGCCTCGAGACCGGCGACTACATCTTCGTCTCGTACGCCTGCTCGCACTCCGCCATCGTCCAGTTCGGCGCCGGCGCCCCGCTGCGTTCGCTCGCCGCCCAGACCGACGAGTACCTCCACCTCATGCGGCGCACCCGCGTCGCCTCCTCGACCGCCGCGCTGAGAGTCGTGCGGCGCCTCGTCGCCTGCCTGCAGGGCGAGACCGCCGGCCCGACCAGCCTCGGCGGCCCCGAATTCGACGAGGACGCCTTCTTCGCCGCCGCCGAGCGCGACCGCCTCACCTTCGCCACCCTGTGGTACTGCATCGCCAAGCTCTACCTCTGCCTCGTGCACGGCGAGCTCGACGCGGCGACGCGGTGGATCGCCGCCGCCGAGCAGCGGCTCCTCAATTCCTCGTGGTACCTCACCACCGAGCTCGCCTTCTACGCCGCGCTCGTCCACGCCGCGATCGCCCGCCGCGGCGGCGACGAGGCCGCGCCCGCGCGCCGGCGCCTCGACGAGCTGCGGGCGCGTTACGCCGCGTGGGCCGACTCGTGCCCGGACAACTTCGCCCACAAGCTGGCGCTGATCGACGCCGAGCGGTTTGCCCTCGCCGGTGACGCCCTCGCCGCGATGTCGGCCTACGACGCCGCGATCGCCGGCTCGCACCGCGGCGGCCACCTCGGCACCGAGGCCCTCGCCGCCGAGCTCGCGGCCGCCTTTCACGTCCGCGGCGGCCGCGACAGCCTCGCCGCCGGCTTGCTCGCCGACGCCGAGGCCGTGTGGCGCCGCTGGGGCGCCGTCCCGCGGGCCGACGCGCTGCTGGCCGTGCACGGCGAGTTGCTCCGCACCTACTTGCCGCGCGCCGTCGCCAGGCCGCTCGCCGCCGGCGAGTCGCTCGAGACCTCGATCGTCACCGCCACGTCGGTCGACCCGCGCCTCGACCTCTCGAGCGCGATCAAGGCCGCCGAGACCTTCGCCGTCGAGGTCGACCGCCCCGCCCTGCTGCGCAAGTTCATGGCGATCCTCGTCGAGAACGCCGGCGCCGAGCGGGGCGCCCTCGCCCTCGCGCACGGCGGCGGCCTCGTGCTCGTCGCCAGTTACTCCGCCGAGCACGGCGTCGTTTTGCACGACGACCTCCCGATCAGCGAGGCCGACGTCCCCGCCGGCCTCCTGCGCGTGTGTCAGCGCAGCGGTCGCGTGCTCCTGCCCGACGACGTCGACAGCAACCCCAGCCTCCTCGGCGGCTATCTCCTGCGCGTGCGACCGCTGTCGCTCGCGTGCTTCCCCCTGCTCAGCCGCGGCCAGCGGATCGGCGCGCTCTACCTCGAGAACCGCGCGATCTGGGGCGCCTTCACCCCGCACCGGCTCGAGATCTTGCGCCTCCTCACCACCCAGCTGGCGATCGGCATCGAGAACGCGCGCATGTTCACCGCGCTGCACGAGGCCCGCCGCTCGGCCGAGGAGGCCAGCGTCGCCAAGAGCCGCTTCATGCTCAACATGAGCCACGAGCTGCGGACCCCGCTCAACTGGATCATCGGCGCCTCCGAGATGCTCGCCGAGGAGGCCGGCGACGACGGCCTCGACGTCATCGCCCGCGACCTCGACAAGATCTCGCGGGCCGGCCGCGGCCTGCTCGCCATCATCTCCGACGTCCTCGACATCACCCAGCTCGAGTCGGGCCGCCTCGTGCTCGCCGCCAGCAGCTTCTCGATCGCCGACGTCGTGCGCGAGATCGTCGAGGCCCACACCCCCGAGGTCGAGCGCAACCACTCCACCCTGCGGGCCCACCTCGACCCCGCGCTCGGCGACGTCGTCAACGACCGCACCAAGCTGGTCCAGGTCATCGGCAGCGTCGTGCGCAACGCCGCCCGGTTCACGGAGCGCGGCACCATCGACCTCCGCGTCCTCCGCCGCGGCGACCGCCTGCTCGTCGAGGTCGCCGACACCGGCATCGGCATGAGCAAGCAGCAGAGCACCACGATCTTCGACGCCTTCAGCCAGGCCGACGACTCGCCCACGCGCAAGTACGGCGGCATGGGCCTCGGCCTCGCCATCTGCCGCCGCCTCTGTCAGCTCATGGGCGGCTCGATCTCCGTCGTCAGCGAGCTGGGCGCCGGCTCGACCTTCACCATCGAGCTCCCGCTCGTCGTCGGCCCGGTGCGCTAGCGAGGCCGGCGCTTGCCCGCCAGGAACGCCTCGCCCATCGGGCCCGATGCCCGATCGGACATATGTTGATACCCCGCGCGAACCCGCCGGAGCGACCGCCTCCCTTCGCCGCGTCGCATCGGTGGCGGAGAGCGGGAATGCGCACCGCCGCGGTGGTGCGCCGCGGTGCACACCCGCGTGCACGCGGGATCCACCTGTCCTCATCGCCAGGTCGCGCCGCAGCATGACCGGGCCGCTCGGCCGCAGGCATGTGTCGCCCGCGAGCACCACAGCTGCCCTGCCGGCCCGCCGCCGCCCTCGTCGTTCGCGGCTACGGACGCGCCGGATGGAAGGCTTCGGCCGCCGGAGCTAGGATCCTGTGCTCGTAGGAGGCTGCGCATGACCGTCTCGACCAGGCCCGTCGGGGTCCATCACGTCTCGATCACCGTCAACGACTTCGACCGCTCGCGAAAGTTCTACACCAGGCTGTTCGAGATCCTCGGCGGTCAGGTCCTCATGGACGTCGTCGGCCCTCCGCACAAGCACGACGGCTGCCGCATGATGCTGCTCGCGGCGCCGGGCTTCGCTCTCGGCGTGTGGGAGGCCGCGCCCGAGCACCGCGGTCGCGCCTTCGACCGCTACAGCGTCGGCCTCCACCACTTCGCCATCGCCCTCGACTCGCGCGCCGCCGTCGACGAGGTCCACCGCCGTCTCGTCGCCGACGGCGTCGAGATCCTCGACGCTCCCGCCGAGTACCCCTACTCGCCCGGCTACTACGCCCTCTTCTTCTCCGATCCCGACGGCATCAAGCTCGAGCTCGTGCACGCCTAGCGACCAGCCGCGAGGCGCCGAATCGGCGTGCTCCGCTCCTTCGCCTGAAGCCGCCCGGCGTCGAGGTGCCCGGCGGCACCTCTTCGTCGACCGGGGAGGGCGCCGGAGCGCTCGCCCCATTCGGGCCACCCGGCAGCGTGAATGTCCGGGGGCCGCCGGCGGGTACGCGGGCGAGCCGCCCGCCCGGAGCACCGCGGCCGTGCAAGCGGCGAGAGCGACGAGCGCTGCGCCGTGGCGCGACGGGTCGGATCTGCCGCGTCCGTGTCGTCGCATTCGCCACCGGGGCGGGTCGAGCGAGGACCATCGAACCCGAGCTCGCTCGACAGGGTGTGCATTCGGGTTCAACCTCCGGGCAGGTTGACACCATGTTGAGCATTCATACGTTCCTCAAGGCTCAGGCCGCGCTGCTGGGGCTACTCGCGTCGCTCGGCGCGCCCGATCGGGAGGGTGATGAGCCGTTCGACGCCGGAGACAGCGGGGCCGAGCCCGAGCTGGAGTCCGAGCCCCTGGAAGCGAAGCCCCCCAAGGGGTTCGCCATCGAGAGCGTCACCGTCGGCGGTTCGGGCTGTCCGAACGACAGCGACGTGACCGTCGAGAAGAAGCGGTTCCGTGCGGTCTACCATACAATGGTCCTCAAGAACCCGCAGGGCCCGGCCCTCCAGTCCACCCATTGCGTGGTGAGCCTCTCCCTGCGGATTCCCGAGGGCTGGCAGTTCGCGCCGGCCGAGGTCGGGATACGAACCTCCGCGGACCTCGCCGATCGAATCACCGCCCGGGTCACCTCGAAGTACTTCTTCGCCGGCGACCCGCTCTCGGTCACGCTCAAGCGGGAATTCAGGGGCAAATACGACGACGAGGAGGTGCACTTCGAAAAGATCCCGGAGGACTCGCTCGTATGGTCGCCGTGCGGCGAGCCGACCATCTTCGCCTTCAACGCCAGCCTGCAGCTCAACGCGACCAAGAACGAGGACGGAAACGGCGAGGTGCGCGTCAAGGCGCAGCGGATCTCCAGGTGGCGCTGGCGAAAGTGCTGACGCGCGCCGCCTCGTCCGAGCTCGCAGCCGCGCCACGGGGCAGCGCTCCGCGGCGCCGACGCGCGTGACCCCAGGTCGTCGCGCGGCCGCGGCAGCGGCTGTGCTGCGGGCCGCGCAATGGATGGAAGGAGCTAGACATGCTGATCCTCGACACTCTCGCCAAATTCCCGGCGTACCTCGTCGGCTTGCTGGGGTCGCTCGCTCCCCCGGGCGGTCCGTCCGGGCTCGACGCGCCACCGGCGGGCGAGGTAGTCGCATCCGAGCCCGAGCCCGATCCCGACACGATGTACATCGAGGAGGTCGTGGCCGAGGGCACGGGCTGCGACGACGAGGACAAGTACTCGGTGGTGATCGACTCCGACAAGAACAGCTTCATGATCATCTACAACGACATGAAGCTGACGAACTTGCCCACCGACGAGAATCACCTCAAGAGCAAGAATTGCCTCGTCAGCGTCCGCCTCCACATCCCCGGGGGCCTCCAGATCGCCATGGCGAGCGTCGTCTCGCGCGGCAGCGCGACCCTCGCGGAGAAGGTCACGGCGCGGGCGACGTCGCGTTACTGGTACGCCGGGGACCCGGTCGGCAGCCGCGACGGCCTCAGGTTCACCGGCCCTCACGACGATGTCTTCGACTACCACCGCGACGTCCCGCTCCATTCGCTGGTCTGGTCGCCGTGCGGTGAACCGGCCGTGTTCGCGCTGGACAATCTGCTGTCCCTCAACGCCACGAAGAACCCCGAGGAGGAGTCCGAGATCATGCTCGTCGACACCGATGTCGGCTTCAGCCAGCTCGTCCGCTGGAAGATTCAGGAGTGTGACTGACCCGGGTCGCGCCGCGCGGCCGCTGTGCTGCGCTCAGCATCTCCGCCACCGTAAATGGTACCGCGTGTTGAACCTGCCGTCGGTCGCCACGGTGTTGAAGAACGCCTCGCCGGCGGGGTTCGCCTGCGCGTCGAGCTGGAGCCGGCTGTCGATGACGAACACGGCGGAGCCGCCGCAGGAGGACCACCAGCCCTGCGACCAGAACGGCAGGTGGTCGGCGAGGTCGTAGTGGCCGTCGAAGCCGGCGGGGAGGTCGCGGCGGATGCGGATCGCCGTGCCACCGAAGGAGTACTTCGACGTCTGTCGCGCGCGGATCCCCGGATCGAGGTAGGCGTAGCCTCGCGTCACCACGGTCGCCACCGACACTTGAACCCCCTGCGGGATGTGGAGCTTGAGGGCCAGGCTGCAGCTCGTGGATTGCAGCGCGCCCCCGGCGGGAGAGGGGTGCGCGAGGGCCATCCTGCTGTAGCTGACGAGGAAGCTGCGCCGGTTCGACGCGACCGTCGAGGAGACCGTCCCCTTCGGACATCCCGGGCCGAAGACCTCGATGTCCTCGACATAGACGTCATGCAAGTCGGCGGCGGTGACGTCGGGGTTGTCGACCAGCGCCAGGGGGTCCAGGAGCTCGGCTCGAGCGGCCTCCGGGTCGTCGGCCAGCTCCGGCGGATCGATGTCCTCCGGGCCCGCGAGCCACGCGAGGACGCCCAGGAGCGCGGCCTGAAGGGTGTGGAACGTACTCTGGATCGGCATTCTCGTCTCCTCTCAGCGCATGAAAGCGGGCGAGACATTGAACGCGATCCCGTGCGTGGTCGAGCGGACTCCAGGGCGGGTGTGCGGCGAATTGCTCCGGCGAGCGACCGGCCGCGGAGAGCGGGCGGCGGTGAGGCGCGCGCACGGGCGAGGCGGCGCTCGAACGGGCGCGAGGCGAGCCCGCCGTTCGAGCTCGCCCCGCGCCCGGTCCAGGAGGCTCCCGGATCAGCACTTCTCCCACTTCAAGTCGCACTCGATCTTGAGGCCGACGTCGGTGACCTCCATGTTGACCAGGGCCCTGCCCTCGTCGTTGTCGCCCGCGTCGAGGTGCATCGACGTGTTGATGCCGTACAGACCCGATTCGCCGCAGTTCGACCACGGCCCGAACGGCTCGGTGTCGGGGAAGTCGAAGGAGTCGTCGTAGGGGCCGACGAGCTCGAACCGGCCGCCGACCGACGTCGGGTTTCCGGCGTAGAAGTACTTCGACCTCAGCTCCAGGCGGATGTCCTTGTCCAGGACGGCGGACCCGCGCATGACCACCGTCGAGACGGCCGTCTTCAGGCCCTCCGGGATGTGCAGGCTGACGGCCGCGACGCAATTCTTGGTCTGCAGCTCGGGGTCCGACTCGTCCTGGCGGTCGATGATCATCTCACGGTAGATGAGGATGAAGCTCTTCTTGTCCTCGGCGAGCACGACCTCGGCCGTGTCTTCCGAGCAGCCGGTCCCGAAGTACTTGACATCCTCGATGTACACCTCTTCGAGGTCGTTCGCGGTGACCTCGGCGGGCGCGGTGAATTCGCGCGGCTCCCCGCCTGCCGGCGCGGCCAACGACGCGAGCAGGCCCAGAACTGCCGCCTGGAGCTCGGTGAAAGCGCTCACAATCAGCATTGCGTCCTCCTTTTATTGCATCAATGCTGAGGAGACATTGAAACCGATCGCGTGCGCGGTCGAGCGGGCTCCGGTGCGAATTCGGGCGGTGCGAGCGGCCCGCGTGGCGTCACGCGGCGCGATGACGGCGAGGTCCGACGAGGACGCTCGCTCACCCGCCACCACCCGTCGCGCCTCGAGACCGTCGCTACGCGCTGTCGACCCGCCGAGCGCCCGGCTCGCCCGGCCGGCCACGTCTCGAGCTCGAGCTCGTACCGCGACGTCAGAGCGTCTTGAGGTACTCGAGGATCGCCCGCCGCTCGTCGTCGGTGAGCACCGACGTGAACTCGTGGCCCTCGTTGCCCTGGCCGTGCATGTGCGTGTTGTAGATCTTCCGGTCCTCCATCTGCTGCTGGGTGAGGATCGGCGGATAGAGGATGTTCCACACCCCGACGAAGTTCGAGTACAGCGTGCTGAGGAGCAACTGGGCCAGCGGGTCCTGGTCGCTGCCGGGGGTGCAATTGATGTACGGCGTCACGCCGACACCGACCTCGCAGGGGAGCTCCTTGTAGTACCAACCGACCCGCTCGGTGTCGTAGGCGGTCAGGCTGGTGTCGTAGCCCATCACCACGTCGTCGGCCTGGTCGGGCCGCGGCGGCGTCGACAGGCGCAGCCAGATGTTCTTGCGCTCCGACGGCTTCAGGACCTCCCAGACGTTGGGCACCGAGCCGTTGTGGAAGTACGGCGCGGTGGCCCACACCCCGTGGAGCGGCGGCGCGAGGTAGCCGAGCTCGCGATCGCCGCGCAGGTCGGCGCGGTTCTGCGGGCCGCAGTCCTGTTCGGTGCCCGAGGTCTCGGGGTAGCCGAAGAAGTTCTTCGAGCCGGCCACCTGCACCGCCTCGTTGTTGGTCTCCATGCGCACGGGGTCGGTGCCGATGACGTCGAGCGGCACGATGTAGCTGGCGACGCCCTCGAGCTCCGGCCGGGCGAGCCACGCCGGATCGTTGAAGAAGCGCGGCGAGTACGCCCCGTGGCAGCTCGAGCACGATCCGTTGCCGGCCTTGGGGTTCTTGACCGGGTTGTTGCGCGCGGGCGCCCACAGGTCGAGCAGGTGGAACAGGACGGCCCCGTCGCGCGCCAGCTGCTCGTCGATCGGGAACGGGTACTTCGGCGCCTTGAGCGTCACGATCCAGTCGTTCGCGTCGGGGCCGTGCTGGCGCATCCAGTCCTGCCCGGACTCGCTGAGCTGGCCGAGGATCCCGCCGAAGAGGCCGAAGAACGGGGTGTAGAACACCATGTCGACGCGCGGCGCGTCCATCGGGAAGGTCCCGTCGACGAACTTCAGCGCCCGGTGGCCCATGTTCCACCACGACGGCGTGTTCATGCCCGCGGTCGAGCCGGAGGTGAGCACGCCCCACAGCGTCTGGAGATCGTACAACTGCCCGTCGTCCGGGAACAGGAACGCGAGGTTGACGTCGCTGGCGTTGTTGACCCCGCGGGTGCGGTTGAGGTTGGCGATCGTCGCGAACGAGGCGAGGTAGCCGAGCGGCAGCATGTCGCGGAGGAACAGGTTGTGGTCGGCGAGCGGGCTGCCGCTGCCGAGCATCAGACCGAGGCCGGGGCCGTCCTCCGGGGCGCCGATGCTGCCGGAGTGGCAGCCCTGGCAGGTGATGCCGATCTTGCCGGTCCAGGTGCCGTCGGGCTCGCGCAGGTGGGTGAAGAACTGCGGGAGCCGGCCCGAGCCGCCGTTCGTCGCGTTCGGGTCCTCGCCCGGCAGCGGATAGGGGTTCGGCGTGTGGCCGAAGGGCGCCCCGTAGCGCTGCGACACCAGCTCGTCGAAGTTGTCGGGCCGCGACTGGAAGCCCCAGATCTGCCAGAGCTTGTTGTACTGCTCCGCCGGGAAGGTGGCGATGCCGAAGCCGGCCGAGATGTCCTGCGGCTCGGTCCCCGAGAACAGCGCGCCGGTGCCGACCGTGCTCGGCGAGAGGAGGAGGCGGCCCCGCTTCGCGCGCGCGCGCAGCTCACCGCAGGTCTTCGCCGCGCCGACCTCCTTCACGAGCGCCGGATCGACGTGGCAGTCCTTCCAGAACGCGTTGAACGCGACCGCCCGACCGTCGCTGATGCCCGGCTGCACCATCGCCCGCGGATCCTCCGGCAGCACGGTGTCGTCCGGCTTGCACTGACAGAAGTCCCACAGCGCCCAGCCGCCGTGGCTGCTCCACAGCAGCTCGTCGGGCGCCGGCGGCGTCGGGTCGAAGTAGGGCTCGACGTAATACGGGCTCGACTCGTCGCAGCCCTCCACCTCGCCGCCGCTGGTGCTGCCGGTGCTGCTGTCGTCGCCAGTGCTGCCGCTGCTGCCGTCGCTGTTGCTGCCACCGGTGGTGGGCTCGCCGGTGGTCGGGACGTCCTCGTCGGTCGTGGCGCCGCCCTCGGTGACGGCGCCGGAGGTGACGACCTCGCCGGTGCCGGTGCTCTCGGCCGGCGGCGTGCCGCCGCACCCGAGCGCCGGGAGCAGCAGCGTGGACAGGACGAAGGAACAGCGTGACGCGGTGGGTTGCGATCGAAGCATCGGAGGGCCTCCTCGAGGTGTGCGGGCGGTGGGCGCAGGCGGACAGAGCGGCACATCGCCGCATCGATGGACCCGCCACCGGACCATCCCGTCACGATCGCAGACGCGGTAAATTTTTACAATGGATTAAAAAATATAACCGACATGGGGCCTACAGACCCTGAAAAACCAATTGTCTTGCGAATATTTTTTGAACGATCCTTAAAATTCGTGCTTCTCCGGTCCGGAGCCCGGCCGGCGACGCCACGGGCCGCTCCACGTCGTTCGACCTCTCGCGCCGCTCGACGGGGCGCGCCTGGGGCAGCTCGGTCGGGTGTGGAGCCCCCGCTGCGTCGCGTCGCCCGTCGTCCGCCCTGCGGAGGTCGTCGCCGGCCCGCGACTCGTCCGACGCGTCGGCGCGCTGCGGACCTTCCGTGGCCGCGACAGCCGGCGCCCGCGACCGCGGCCGCGCCGATGCCGGCGTGTCAGGCTCGAGAGCGGTCGCGCCCCGGCCGCGACGCTCGCCTCATTCTGCGCAGGCGGCCTGGGTGAGGAGCGCGTCGTTGTTGTTCTCGAGGCACTCCTGGATGACGCCGCCGTCGGGCCCGGGGTCGATCACCGCGAAGAAGTTCCCCGGCATGTCCGCCGGGGGTGCCGGGACGGCCAGGGTGACCTGCGTCGAGCCGCCCGGGACGATGGCCTCGGTGGTCGGCACGGTGCCGAGCAGCGCGCCGCTGTCGTTCAGCCCCTCGTAGAAGCGCACGTCGATCCCCGCCGGCGCGCCGAGCGAGCCCTCGTTGTGGATCGTCGCCACGAGCACGAACTCGGCCGGGCACTGGGCGACGTCCGCCGCCAGCGAGAGCGTCAGGTCGGCCGGGTGGAACGGCCCCGCCGTGGTGGTCTGACGGAAGTTGTTGAGGCCCGGGACCGTCCAGTTGGCCTGCTCGACGAGGGGCGGGTTGCCGGCCGCGTCGGCGTCGGTGCCGTGATACGTGTGCTGCGTCCACAGGTCCCGCGCCGGCTGCCAGTTGTTGCCCTGCGCGCGGTAGACGAACACGCCCTTGCGCGGCTGGAAGCCGGGCGTCGTGACCGTACAATCGGTCACGTTCTGCGGCTCGGCGAGGTTGGCGACCATGACGAGCTCGGAGGCCCCGTCGCCGTCGACGTCGGCGACGAGCGGGTACTCGTGGATCGTGCCGCTCGAATTCATGAGCTCCAGCAGCACGGCCCCGGTCGCGCCGTCGAACACGCGGGCGAAGCACTCGTCCTGCTGAATGATCTCGGCCACCCCGTCGCCCTGGAAGTCGAACGCCGACGCGCCCGTCGCCGCCGACGAGTTGTCCTGCACCGGCGCCGTCCAGCGGGCGTACATCGCCCCGGCGGCCGGCATCGGGTCCGCGTTCGGCTTCACGACCTGCTCGTCCGGGCGATTGAAGTCGTACACCGCGAAGGCCGACCCGCCGGTGACCGCCGCCTCCGGTCGGCCGTCGCCGTCGAAGTCGGCGATGGTCGCGGGCCCGCCGAGGTTGCCGCCCTTGATCGGGATCGGCTGCGTGCGCAGGGCCGGGTTCATCACGCACGCCGCGTCGGTCGGATCGACGCCGCACCACAGCTGGCCGGTCTGACCGTTGATCACGCGGATCGTCGGCCACGCGGTCAGCACCACCTCCGGCTTGCCGTCGCCGTCGAGGTCGGCGACCGACGGCCAGCCGTCGTTGTTGTGCGCCATCACCGGGTTCATGTCGTTGGCCCAGAACTCCGACAGCGTGACCGTCGGCGGATCGCCCGCGACCCACTCGATCTTCCACGCCTCGCGGCCGGTGACGAGCTCGGGCTTGTCGTCCCCGTCGAGGTCCGCCACCGTCGCCAGGCCGCCGAAGTAGATCGGCGTGTTGTTGTTGAGCGGCGTGCCCACCTGGACCCCGTTGTTGTTCGGGTTCCACACCACGAGGCCGTCGTGGTCGATGATCATCGCCCCGAGCGCGACCTCGGCCTCGGGGTCGTCGTCGAGGTTGGCCACCGTCACCGAGGCGTTGTCGATCCGGACCTTGACGATCTCGTCGTTCGCCAGGTGCGACGTCCACAGCAGCTGGCCCTGGCCGTCGACCGCGTGGACCGGCGCGAGCGACGAGTTCACCTCGGTCCCCCCGGCGTAGATGATATCGGGGACGCCGTCGCCGCTCACGTCGCCGAGGGCGAGGGTCGAGCGCACGAGCGAGCCGAATTGCATGTTGACGGGGTCGTGCGCGATCCGCCACTTCTCGGCCCCGGTCGCCCCGTCGAGGAGGACGAGCGCGCCGGTACCCCAGCCCCCCGTCTTGGCCGAGATGACGACGTCGGGCACGCCGTCGTCGTCGACGTCGGCGATCATCGGCGTGTGGGCCACCTCGTCGGTCGTCCATTCCCACTCGAGCGCCACCTCGAGCGGGCCGGTCTCGCAGCCGAGCTGGCCCGGCAGCGGCAGGCACTGACCGAGCGATGGATCGCAGAATTGCCCGGCCTCGCATTCGCTCGCGTCCTGACAGGCACCGAGCGGGAGCTGGCACGCGTCGTCGAGGCAGACCTCGCCCTCGCCGCAACACATCGAGTCGTCGGCGCCGCAGCGGACCCCGCCGGGGCACGCCGGGACGCAAGCGCCGCTCATGCACTCCTCGCCCGCTTCGCAGCAACCGGCCGGCAGACCGCAGAGCAGCGTCATGCACACCTCGGCGCCGCCGCTGGTCGACGACGTGGTGCTCGTCGAGTCTCCGGTCGTCGACCCGGTGGTGACCTCGCCGGTGGTGTCGCCGGACGTCGGCACTGCCGTGGTCGTGCCGGTCGGCTCCATGGTCTCGCCCGTCGAGCTCGACGTCGTCGTCGTCGTCGTCGTCGTGTCGGTGGCCGTCTCATTGCCGGTGTTGTCGCCGCATCCCGCCGTCATGAGGCCCGTACAGGCGATCGCGCTCGATATCAGTGAATAGCGAAAGACGAAGCTCATGCCCGTAGGAAACCACAGACGCCGGCAGCTGTCGCGTTCGATCTCGCGGAGCCTCCCAGGACCACGCCGGGCCGCGTGGCGAGGTCGTTGGCGATCGAATGTCGCCACGTCGGGGGCCTGAGCCGACCTCACATCAGGTGATTCACGCAGCGCCCGTCCAATTCCCCGCGCCGGGCGCGCTGGCGCCTCCCACGAGCGCGGCGCTCACCCGACCGCCCGCAGGCCGAACACGCGGCCCAGCGCCTCGACCCACTCCGCCTCGCTGCGGCTGGCGTCGATCGTCAGCGCCGGCGTCGGCGACTCGCTGCCGGCCAGCTCGCGCACCCCGCCGGTCAACATGCACAGCGCCCGCTCGCCCGGGGCCACGCGACCGTCGTCGATCGCCTTGAACAGCCCCACCCCGGTGAGCAGCCCCGTCTTCTCGACCACCTCGTCGCTGCCCGGCAGCTTCGAGAACTCGAAGCCCGCCGCTCGCATCTGCGCCAGCACCTCCGCCCCGTGGCGACCGAAGTCGTCGTCGGACAGCGCCAGCATGTCGCCGCCGACCTCGCGCAGCAGCGCGGCCAGCCGCGCGTACTCGCGGGCCGGATCGGTGTTGTAGAGCCCCGGCTCGAGGTAGCGCGAAGGCTCGGGCCGCACGTGCTCGCGCGCCAGCGCCGGCTCGCCCGCCTGCCACGCGCGCACCATCGGCGCGTTGGCCTCCTGCTGGAACCCCAAAAACCGCGGCACCCGGCTGCGGCGCAGCAGCCCTCGCCGGCGCAGCGCCGCGAAGCACTGGTAGATGCCCGCCGGTCCGAAGCCCGCGCACACCGTCTGCGCCAGGCAGTCGACCGCCCCGATCTCGTCCGCCGTCGTCTCGAGCACGAACATCGCCCGCACCGCCGACGCCGCCAGGCGCCAGCGGATGTCGGGCACGTGGGCCACGCCGAAGCGCGTGGCGAACGCTCGCGCCAGCCGCTTCACCTCCGGCTCCGGCAGATCGACCGCGATCAGGTGCACGCCCGCGCCGAAGTGATCGCTGCGCTGCTTGTACAGCGTGCGCGTCGGCTGGAACAGGAACGCCTCGATCCCCTGCCGGGACGCGTAGGCCGCCAGCGCCGCGCACAGGTTGCCGCCCGACGACGCCACCAGCCGCGACACCTTCGCCCGGCGCAGCAGCGCCAGCGACACGCACGCGTCGAGCGCCTTGTACGTGCCCGTGATCATCCGGCTCGACTCGTCGCAGACGATCACCTCGCTGGCCCCGCGGTCCGCCAGCGCGAACGTCGTCGCCCCCTCGCCGTGCGAGCATCGCTCGAGGTCTGCGAGCTCCAGCCCGGGCGCCAGCTCCGGCAGCGCGAGCACCCGGTGATAGCGCAGCAGCACGCTCTGCGCCGCCGGAAACCGCCGATCGATCAAGGATCGCCACGCCTCAGCCATCCCCACGCCCACCGCCGCGCTCCATGGTCCGCGGCGGCGCGGGCGGTGTCAACGCGGCCGCGCGAGCGAGAGCGCGAGCGAGGCGTTCGCGCGCGAGGACTCCTCTCAGGCCCCGCATGAGGTCGCGACGTCAGCGCTCGCGCATGGTCAGGCGTCGCCTGCTCCGATACGATGATCTCGCGCGGGTGGTGCGGACGGGTGGCGCTCCTCAAGATCGAATATTGCGATCCGATCGAGCCGGTCACGGGCGTGCTGGTGATCGACCGCCTCGTCGACGGTGTGTGCGCCGGTGGCCTGCGGATCGCCGCCGACGTCGACATCGACGAGATCGCCGCGCTGGCCGGCAACATGACCCGCAAGCAAGCCGTGTACGCCCTGCCCGTCGGCGGCGCCAAGGCCGGGCTGGCGATGGCGCCCGAGCATCCGGCGCGCGCGGCCGTCCTGCGCCGCTTCCTCGCCACGCTGGCGCCGCTCGTCGAGCGCACGTGGTCGGTCGGCCCCGACCTCAACACCACCATGGCCGAGCTGCAGCGGGCCGGCGCCGACGTCGGCCTGCCCTGCCTCAAGATCGCCGTCGGCCGCAGCCGCGGCCTGCCCGATCGCGAGTTCCTCCGCCGCTATGAATTCCTCGACGCCGCGCTCGACGGCTGGTCCGTGCACCAGCTGCGGGCACCCGCCGCCGTGCGGGCCGCCGCGCTCGCGCTCGCCCGCGCCCTCGGCCGCGCGAGCGGCCTGCGCGTCGCCATCCAGGGGGCCGGCGCCATGGGGGGCGGCGCGGCTTACCTGCTCGATCGGGCAGGTTGCCGGGTCATCGCCTGGGCCGACGACGTCCGCTGCCTCGTCGCCGGCGCCGGCCTCGACGTCCCCGCGCTGCTGGCCCGACGCCAGGGCGGCCGCCTCCCCGACCTGCCCGACGCGCGCCCCTCGTCGGCCGTGCTGACCGCCGAGTGCGACATCCTCATCCTCGCCGCCGTCTCGCGCGCCTTCGACGTCGCCGCGATCGCCGGCCTGCGCTGCGGCGGGATCGTCGAGGCCGCCAACCTCGCGCTCGCGCCCGCCGTCGAACACGCCCTGCACGCCGCGGGCGTCCTCGTCGTCCCCGACCTGCTCGCCGGCGCCGGCGGCTCGCTCGCCGTCGAGGCCCTCTACGCCAGCGACCCGACCGGGCCCGCCGACGTCCTCGCCCACGTCGAGCGCCGCGTCGCCGCCCGCGTCGCAGATGTCCTCGAGGACAGCCGCAGGCGCGCCTGCCCCGCGCGCGCCGCGCTGCCGGAGACCGCCGATGCCGTTTGACAGGACATGTCCATCCGGACATCTCCATTCATTCCTTGCCCCCGAGGTCGGCCATGCCTGAGCGCGTCTGGTTCGACGGCGAGCTCGTCGCCGCCGACGCCGCCCGCGTCGGCCTGCTGACCCACTCGCTGCATTACGGCACGGCCGTGTTCGACGGCGGTCGCCACTATCGGCTCGTCGACGGCGGAGTCGGCGTGTTCCGCCTCGACGAGCACGTGCGCCGCTTCCACGCCAGCGCCGCCAGCCTGTGGATGCAATTGCCGTATTCACACGAGCAGCTGATCGACGCCACCCTCGCGGTCGTGGGCGCCGGCGGCCGCGGCGACGGCTACGTCCGTCAGCTCGCCTTTTACGGCGACCAGCGGATCGGCCTCGGCGCGCGCAACCCGGTCCACGTCGCCGTCCTCGCGTGGGAGCCCGGCAGCTCGCCCGGCGCCGCCACCCGCGTGCGGATCGCCTCCTTCGGCCACGGTGGCGGATGGATCCCCACCGCCAAGCACGCCGGCCACTACGGGCGCGCCTTCCTGGCCCTGCGCGAGGCCGAGGCCTCCGGGCACGACGACGCCTTGTTCCTCGGCGACGACGGAAGCGTCGTCGAGGCCACCGGCGCCAACCTCTTCATCGTCCGCGGCGGTCGCCTCGTCACCCCGCCCGACAGTCAGCCGCTGTTGCCGGGCATCACCCGCGCCAGCGTGCTCGCCCTCGCCGCCGACCTCGAGATCCCCGCGGTCGAGGCACCGATCGCGCGGCACCACCTGCTCGGCGCCGACGAGGTCTTCCTCGCCAACAGCGCCGCCGAGCTGCGCCCCGTCGTCCTCGTCGAGGGTCGGCGGTTCCCCGCGCCCGGCCCCCTCACCGCGCGCCTCGTCGAGGCCTACCGCGCCGCCGTGCGCGGCGCCGATCCGCGCCGTCCTGGCTGGATCGCCCGCGTGGAGGATCCGCGATGACCGCCGCGATCGAGGCGCTCGTCGACGTCGTCCGCGCCGCCCTCCGCGATCGCGCCCCGCACCTCGCCGCCGCCGCCGCGACGGCCCTGCACGACCTCGCCGCGCGCGCCTTCGTCGACGCCGACGGGGCCGCCGCTGCCGCCTATCACGGCCTCGTCTGGGACCTCCACGCCGACCCCGACCACCGCACCTATCCCCTGCGCCTGTGGCTCGTGCAGGCCGGCTACGCCGTCGAGGAGGCCTGCGTCCCGCCCGTCCCGCCGGAGCCCGCGCTCGGCCCCGACGACCTGCTCGCGCGCCTCGCCGCCGAGCAGCAGCAGCGCGACGGCCTCGCCCACCCGCTGTCGCAGCACATGTTCCACGGCGACCCGACGGCGGCCGACCTCGCCATCTACCTCCGGCACCACTGGCACCGTTCGCGCCTGTTCTACCGCGAGCTGACCGAGCTCGCGCTGACATGTCCCTTGAGACATGCCAGCGTCCTCCACCGCAACCTCCACGACGAGACCGGCGGCGAGGACAGCGAGCGGGCCCACCCCTTCCTGCTGCAGCGCCTCCTGCGGCACCTCGGCGTCCCGCACGGCTTTCACGACCGGCCCGAGCTGCCCGAGGCGCAGGCCTACCTCAACAACCGGATCCGCTGCGCCCGCCACCCGAGCCGCGCGTGGGGCCTCGCCGTCCTCTACTCGCTCGAGGCCGGCACCCCCGCCACCCACGGCAACATCTATGCGCTGCTGCAGCGCTTCGGCGTCCCCGACCACGCGCGCGAGTTCCACCGCGTGCACATGACCGCCGACGTCGAGCACGCGCGCGAGACCGCCGGCCTGATCGGCGAGCTCGTCACCAGCTCCGAGGACCAGGCGACGCTCCTCGCCTCGCTCCGCTACCACCGCGCTCTGGGGCGGCGCTACTTCGACGCCATCTGGCGCGAGATCCAGGCCACACGATGACGACCGCGACCGGTGAGAAGCGCCTCCTCGAACTCCTCGACGGCTTTCTGGCGAGCAAGGTCCTGATGACCGCCTACAAGCTCGACCTGTTCACCGCCGCGCGCGAGCCGATCGCCCGCGACGCCCTGCGGGCCGCCCTCGATCTGCCCGAGCGCTCGTTCCGGATCGTCGTCGACGCCTGCGTCGCGCTCGGCCTGCTGCACGAGGACGAGCGCGGCCTCGTCACGCCCCCCGCCCTCGCCCCGTTCCTCGTGCGCGCCGAGGGTCGCCCGTTCCAGACCACCACCTACCTGCTCGAATACTACGACGAGGTCTACCGCGCCCTGAACGACATGGACGCGCTCGTCCGCAGCGACGGCGCCACCTCGCCGTTCAAGCTGCGCGACTACTTCAAGGACGACGTCGCCGCTATCGACCCGCAGGTCGCCGCCGAGTACTCGCGCTACATGGACGCCACGATCGCCCGGATCGTCGAGGTCGTGCTCGCCACCTATCCTTTCGGACAGCACCGCCGCCTCCTCGACCTGTGCGGCAACACCGGCAGCTTCTGCGCCGCGATCGTCGCCGCCACCCCCGGCCTCACCGGCGCCTTCCTCGACGTCCCCGCCTGCGTCGACATCGGACGCCGCCAGCTCGCCGCGCGCCCCGAGCTCGCCGGCCGCGTCGACGCGATCGCCGGCGACCTGTTCCGCACCCCGCTGCCGCCCGGCTTCGACGTGATCACCATGTGCCGCTCGGCCATGGACTGGGGCGACGCGAAGATGGTCGAGGTCTACCGCCGCGCCCGCGAGGCCCTCCCGCCCGACGGCCGCTTCCTCGTCATCGAGCGCATGCTGCCCGCGCGCGTGCTGCCCGAGGCGCTGCCGATGTACCTGCGCGGCGTCTACTTCCTCGCCAAGTCGGAGAGCACCCGCTACCGCTCGCCGCAGGAGCACGTCGCCCTGCTGCGCGCCGCCGGCTTCACCGCCATCACCGAGCTCGAGCCGCCGCGCGCCCCCTACGAGTTCTTCCAGTCGATGCGGATCCTCGTCGCCGGCCCATGACCTCCTCCTCACTGCCCACCCTCGCCGAGATCGCCCGGATCCCCGGCGAGCAGCTCGCCGCCGCCGTCGGCGTGTGCCTCGACGCCGCCGCCTTCCCGGTGCTCGCGCGCCTGCTCGACCTCGACCTGCTCGAGCGGCTCGCCCGCGGCCCCGCCAGCCTCGCCTGGCTCGCCGACGAGGTCGCAGATCTCGCCACCCCCGTATCGCTGCAGATGACCGCCGAGCTGGCCTGCGCCTTCGGCCTGCTCGCCCTCCGCGACCAGCGCCTCGAGCTCACGACATTCACGCGGACCTTCTATTTGAAAAATTCGCAGGTGCGGCTGCTCGGCCTCGTCGACCGCCACCGGCGCTACCTCGCGGCGATCGGCGCCTTGCCGGCCGCCTTGCGCGAGACTCGCCGCGCCGACCGCCGCCTGTGGTCCGATCAGGCCGACGCGCGCGAGCAGGCCGCCTACTTCAAGGCGCGCGGCGCCTTCAACGAGGCCAGCCGCAGCTACTTCTGGGACACCGCGGCCTTGCTCGCGCGCGCCCACGCGGACCGCGATCTGCACGCCCACCGAATCGTGTGTGACGTCGGCGCCGGCCCGGCCGCCTTCGCCGCGATCCTCAAGCAGGCCGCGCCGCAATTGCGGGTCCACGCCGCCGAGGTCAACTACGCCGATCCGGACTACCTCGCCGCCACCGCCGCCGCCCTGCAGACATTGAACATACCTGTCGAGCTCCACGCGATCAACGTCCTGCACCGATCATTGCCCCCCGACATCGATCTGCTGACCGCCAATCGCCTGTTCTCCGGCCTCTCGCGGGAGGGCGCCGAGGGCTGGGCGCGGCGGCTGTTCGCCGCCCTCGCGCCCGGCGGCACCCTCGCGCTGGTCGACTTCTTCGCCACCGGCGAGCCCGCCCACGATCGCTCCCTCGCCGCGCTCCTGTCGCTGTGGATGGCCTGGAACCACCACGAGCTCGCCCGCGACCCGCCCACCGATCCGCGCGACGATCGCCACGCCTGGGGCTGGAATTCGCCGTGGCGTTGCGACGAGCTCGCCGCCTTGCTCGCGCGGGTCGGCTTCCGCGACGTCCGCTCGCGCAGCGTCGTCCCCCCGTTCGCCCTCGTCGAGGCCACCCGCCCATGACCTCGCCTGGGTCTCCGGTCCGCTGCTGCGACGTCGTCTGCCGGCGATTCGCCCGCGACCTCACCCTCGTCTACGGCGTCCACGCGCGCCAGGCCATCGTCGTCCCGCGCGCGGCCGCCGACGCCTTGCTGGCCGCGCGCCGCTTCCGTCCCCTGCGCGAGCACATCGCCCGCGCCACCGCGGGCCGCCCCGCCGAGGAGGCCGCCGACATCGCCTCCGGCCTCGAGCGGCTCGCCGCCGCCGGCATGTTCGTCGCCCGCGACGCCCTGCGCCGCCCCGACGCCCGCGACCCCGAGCCCCCGCCCATCGACCTCGTCGCCATCCCCAGCGCCGATCGCCCCGTCCAGGCCGCGCGCGCCGCCGCCTCGCTGCTCGCCGGGGCCGCCCGTCACGGCCTGACGCGCGAGCTCGTCGTCGCCGACGGCTCCGCCGATCCGTCCGTGCGCGCCGCCTACCGCGACCGCCTCGCCGACCTCGCCCGCCAGCACGGCGCCCGCGTGCACCTGATCGGCGCCGACGAGCGCCGCGAGTTCCTCGCCCGCATGGCCGCGCGCGGCCACGATCCCGCGCTCGTGGCCTTCGCCCTCGACGACCCCGAGCGCACCGGCATGACCTATGGGACAGGTCGAAACGCCCTCCTGCTCCACGCCGCCGGCCGCCGCTTCGTCTGCGTCGACGACGACGTGATCGCCCGCCCCGTGCGCCCGCACGACCCGCTCCCCGGGCTCACCGTATTCACCGGCGAGGGCGAGGGTTACGACCATTATCAGCCGCAGGACATCCGCTTCTACCCCGATCACGCCGCCGCCCTGGCCGACGCCTGCTGGTCGGACGACGAGGCGCTCGCCGGGCACGCGCCCATGCTCGGTCGTTCGCTGCCGGCCCTGATCGCCGGCGTCCCTGCCGACGAGCCGGTCGAGTTCGACGATTGCCTCGACCGCGCGATCCTCCGCCGCCTGCGCGCCGGCCAGGGCCGCGTGCGCGTCACCTTCCAGGGCCTGCTCGGCGACCTCGGCTGGTACGCCCCGACCTGGCTGCTGCTGTTCGACGGCGCCAATCGCGAGCGCCTCCTCGCCGGCGACGAATCGTATCGGCGCATCATCACCTCGACCCGCCAGGCCCTCCGCCTGGTCCGCCGCGCCACCGTCGGCGACGGCCGCTTCTGCCAGGGCGCTATCCTCGGCCTCGACCACCGCGACCTTTTGCCGCCCTTCTTCCCCGTCGGCCGCTACGAGGACGGCGTGTTCCGCACCACCCTGCGCGCGCTCGACGACGCCGCGCTCTTCGGACATGTCCCTTCGGCCCTGGTCCATGAGCCACCCGCCGAGCGCCGCTGGGCCCCCGGCGACATCTGGCGCCCCGGCAGCTGGGTCCGCCTCGGCGAGCTCGTCGTCCAGTGCATCCGCGCCCTCGCCTCGACCACCGACTTCCCCGGCCTCGCCGCCCACCTGCGCGGCCTCGGCCGGCTCGCGCCCGCCGAATTCCGGGCGATCGTCTCGCTCCGGCTCTGGCGGCAAAAAGAGCTCTACATCACCCACCTCGAGCGCCTGCTCGCCGACCACAAAGCCCGCCCGAGCGCGTGGGCCGACGACGTCCGGCGCCACCTCGACGCCATCGCCGAGCACGCCGCGCGCCCCGAGTACCCCGCCCCACGCGACCTCGTCAGCGACACCCGCGACCCCGACGCCGCCCTCGCCCTCGCCCAGCGCCTCGTCGGCCGCTTCGGCGACCTCCTCGCGCAATGGCCCGACATCGTCGCCACCGCCCGCGAGCTCGCCGACGCCGGCCACCCGCTCGCTGCCCCGCTGCGCTAGCGTTGCCACCGGTCGAGTCCGACGCTCTCACCATCAGGCTCCGCGGCGAGTTCTCCTCGCAGGTCGTGCGAACGAGCGGCCAACTGACGCCTCCTGCGGGCGATCATACGGCGCAGCCACCGCTCGGCGAGACCCATCGAGAGGACGGACGATACGCCTATCAGGCCCACCGACAGCCAGGATGGCGGGAGGTACACGATGCAGACGTAGATGAAAGGCGCGCTCAACAGCCAGCACAGCACCGCGAAGAACTGGCTAAGCCGCGGGTCCGTCCGCCAAAGTTCATTCCAGAACCAATACGATGGGAGGACGCCGAGGCGCTGCGGCCTGCTGACGAGCGGACGAGGGCGACGCGCGTCACGCTCCATGGCCGCACACGCACGCGCCGCCATGAGCGTTTCGACGGTACGCTGGTGGTGACGCTTTCGGGGCATGGCGGAGGAACTGCACCTTTGCTCAGCAGCCCTCGGAGTTCTCCTCGCACACCTTGGCCACGAGCCAGCCGCAGAGGACACCGAGGCTGCTCGCGGCCAATCCGCCGACCGTGGCTCCGGGCGGGCCCCCGAGGAGGAACCCGGCTGTTGCACCGAGGGCGCCCGCACCGAGCCCGAGGAGGCCACACTTCGCGTTCTCGTCGGCCTTGCTGCGCAATGGGCCGGAGCAGCCCTCGGGGGATTCCAGGATCGCCCGAGCATGGCTCACCACCTCGTCGCCGAACTCGGCCGCGCGTGCCGGATCGAGCGCCAAGCCGTACTCGGTCAGCTCGGCGTCTCCGCGTCCGTCGGCTTCCCTCACGGTGAGCACGCGTTCTCCGTCGAGATAAAAGTTCATGCTCACCGTGGAGCCGACGATGATCGTCTCCACTTCCCCTCCTCCGGGTAGAAAGACGGACTCGGACACGCGATCTGTCGCTTCCGAGGTACACTCGACTTCGATCCGCCTGGCATGAGTCGTCGGACTGGAGGCGAAGCACAACGTGAGGATGGAGGCGACGAGCATGTCGCGTCCATGACACACAGTCTGCCAGCGTCAACGCCCCTCCAATCGGCGCGAGCCCCGACCACGGTGACAGCGCCTCGAGCCCGGAGCCACCGCCGCCGATCGCCGCGCTCCCGCCGGTCCCCTGACTGCCTGCCGCACCTCGCAGGACACCCGCTTCTACCCCGCTCCAATGGTCGGACCACGACACGCTCGCCGACAGGCGTCCACGACCCGCCGTTCGCCTGCCTCGCCGACGAGCCGGTCGAGTTTGGCGACTGCCTCGACCGCGCGGGGGCGGGCGTGTGGGTCCCTGTGCTCGCCGGAAGCGGGAGCCCATGGCCCGGAGCGACGTCGCGTGCGATCTCACGCGGCTGCCAGCGGGTCGCGCTGTGTCGGGCCGCGGGCACGCGACGCCGCCTCACGTCGCGGCGAGCTGCGCAACTGCGGCGCGTCTCCTCGTGATACCTTGCCCAAGGTGCCGGTCCTGTGCGCTGCGATGTGGCGGTGAGGACCGGCGGCGCCGCCGTCCTCAGGAGCCGCACGCTTGCGCAGCCTCGCCTCGCTCACCCTCGTCCTCGTCGCATCCTCGCTGTTCTCCGCCTGCTCCGACGAGGTCGCCCAGTCGACCGACGGCGTGAGCACCTCGGGCAGCTCCGCCGATTCGGCGGCGACCGAGCCCGGCACCTCGACCTCGAACCCGGGCACCAGCACCGGCGAGCCGACCTCGACCGATCCGACCACGACGACGACGACGGCCGGCTCGACGACGGAGCTCACCGCGACGACCGCCGCGACCACGGAGACGACGGATGGCACGAGCACGGGCTCGACCGGCACCTCGACCACCGGCGAGCCCGCGGCGGTCTGCTGTGAGCCGCCGCTGTGCGGCGACCCGTCGATCGAGGCGTGCGTGTGCGCCTCCGATCCGTCGTGTTGCCAGGGGCCGTGGACGGGCGAGTGCGCCTCGCTGGTCGTCGAGCTCGGGTGCGGCTGGTGTCCGACGCCCGAGGGTCCGTGTTGCGAGGTCGGTGCGGGTCCCGGCTGTACCGACGACGCGATCGAGCGCTGCGTATGCGCACAGCTCCCCGACTGCTGCGGGGGCGTGTGGGGGGCCGAGTGCGTCGCCGCGGTCGACACGCTCGGCTGCGGAGCCTGCGAGGAGCCGCCGAAGGGCGAGTGCTGCGAGGCGCACCGGGGCGGCGGATGCCTCGACGTCGCGGTCGAGAGCTGCGTGTGCAATCTGGCGCCGGAGTGCTGCGCCGGCGCGTGGACCGAGGCCTGCGTGGCCCTCGTCGATCAGTCCGGCTGCGGGACGTGCGAGGTCGGCGAAGGCGACTGCTGCATGCCGCAAGACGGTCCCGGCTGCGGCGAGCCGCAGATCGCGACGTGTGTCTGCGCGCAAGATCCGTTCTGCTGCCAACAGCAGTGGGACGGCGTGTGCGCCGAGGAGGTCGAGGCGCTCGGCTGCGGCGTGTGCCAGGCCGGGCCCGGCGACTGCTGCGTGGCGGGCGAGGGCCCCGGGTGCGTCGACCCTGCCGTGCAGGCGTGCGTCTGCGCCGTCGCGCCGAGCTGCTGCCAGCAGCAGTGGACCGACGCCTGCGCGGCGCTGGTCGAGCCGCTCGGCTGCGGCCTGTGCGGCGTCCCGGGCGAGGCCGAATGCTGCGAGCCGCACGACTCGCCGTCGTGCGACGACGCCACGATCGCCGAGTGTGTCTGCGCGCAAGATCCCTTCTGCTGCGCCGGGGCCTGGGACCAGGGCTGCGTCGCCGAGGTCGAGGCGCTCGGCTGCGGCATGTGCGGCGGTCCGAGCGAGAACACCTGCTGCGAGACACACGGCACGCCGGAGTGCGACGACGCGGCGATCACCCAGTGTGTCTGCGCGCAGGATCCCTTCTGCTGCGACGTGCAGTGGGACCAGCTGTGCGTCGCCGAGGTCGAGTCGCTCGGCTGCGGCATGTGCGAAGCGCCGAGCGAGACCACCTGCTGTGAGGAGCACGGCACGCCCGAGTGCGACGACGCGGCGATCACCCAGTGCGTGTGCGCCCAGGACCCCTTCTGCTGCGACGTGCAGTGGGACGGGCTGTGCGTCTCCGAGGTCGAGTCGCTCGGCTGCGGCATGTGCGGCTGAGCCCGCGTCATATGACGCGGGGCCGGTCGCGTCGTCGCGTCAGAACATCGTGCCCATGATCTGCGCCATCGGCGTGGTCGACATCGGCGCGCCGGCCCCGATCGAGGTCGCGGTCTTGTCGAACGCCTGGAGGACGGTCAGCAGGACGTCGGAGGTGTTGCCCTCGCTCTGCGGGTAGGGGGCGGCCTGCACGTGGATGCCGGGGAACACGAGCTGGTTGCGGCCGTGGCCGGCGAGGATGATCGGCTGGCGCTGGATCGAGTGGGTCCAGCCCTCGGCGCAGTCGCTGCTACAGTAGATGATCGAGGTGTCGAGCAGGTTCTTGCCGTCGATGTCGACGGAGGCCTTGAACTTCTCGAGCATGTCCGCGAAGCGCCCCATGATGTGGAGGATGCCGGCCTGCAGCTCCGGGGAGTCCTGGGCGTGGGAGTTGTTGTGGTGGCCGCTCAGCAGGCCGATCTCCGAGAACACCGTCTCGGCGGCGCCGCCGTGGAACAGCATGGTGGCGACGCGGGTGATGTCGCACTGGAACGCGTACACGAGCAGCTCGCTCATGACGTCGTTGACGGCGGTGATCGGCTCGACGCCGCCGACGTCGGTGTTGGTCTCGGTCGGCTTCGGGGGCAGTGTGCACAGCGGCACGGTCGCCTCGATCTTCTTCTCGAGCGCGCTCACGCCGTCGAGGTGGGCGTCGAGGCGCTGGTTGTCGAGCGTACCGAGCCGGGTGCGCAGCGCGGCGGTCTGGTCGCGGACGGCGTCGAGGATGCTGGACCGCAGCGGGCGGTCGTCGGCGGTGGGGGCGAACGCGCCGAACAGGTCGGTCCACGCCTGCTGCGGGTTGAATTGCGGGTACTGCGGCTCGTTGGTGCCCTTGTGCGACAGGGCGTGCATCGTCGTGCCGGAGTCCATCACGCTGAGGTGCTTGGACACGCCGAGGTGGACCGACGCGATCGGCGTGTCCTTGCCGATCTTCGCCGCGATGAGCTGGTCGATCGTCGGGCCGCCGGCCTTGGAGAACAGGCCGTTGAGCTCGGCCATCGTGTAGCCGTTGAAGACCGTCATGCCCTCGTGGTGGGTGACGGTCACCTCGCAGCGGTTGCGCAGGCCGGTCAGCACCGTGACGTAGTCGCGCACGCCGGCGAGCGGCTGCAGCTGCTCGCTCAGCGGGTAGTTCGGGCCGGTCGCGGCCGGCTCGAAGCGCGGCAGGATCACGCCGTTGCCGAAGAACCAGGTGACGAACCGGGTCGGCAGCGGCGAGCCGTCGGCGAGCGCCTCGCCGTGGTTGTCGAGCATGGCCTCGAGCAGGGGGAGGCCGACGACGGCCGCGGAGCCGCCGACGAGGCCGCGGAGGAAGGTGCGACGGGGGATGGTGCGACGGTTGCTCATGGCGGATCTCACTTGGGCGCACCGACGGCGCGGAACACGGGGCTGGCGGTCAGCTCGACGAGCAGGTGCTGCAGGCGGTGGTCGTTGGCGACGAACTCGGCCTCGAGGTCGTCGAGGACGGCGACCTCGCCGCTGCGCTCGAGGTGACCGAGCGAGCCGCGGACGAAGTTCTTGATCACGCACGCGGTGACGCGCGGGTCGGCGACGAGCAGGTCGGCGATGTCGCGGGCGGACGCGACCTCACCGAGGTCGGGGATGTTGGCGCTCGGGTCGATGGCGAGGCCGCCGTCGAGCGTCCGGAACGCGCCGATCGGGTCGTAGTTCTCGAGCGCGAAGCCGAAGGGGTCGAGCAGCGTGTGACAGCCGCTGCAGCTGGGGTCCTCCATGTGCTGGACGAGCTTCTGCTTCATCGTCTGCGGCTTGTTCGGGTCCTCGGTCGGCAGGCTGGCGTCGACGCCGGGCGGCGGCGGCGGGACCTTCTCGCACAGCAGCTTGGTGCGGATGAACAGGCCCCGGCGCGTCGGCGAGGTCTCGGCCGGGTGGGCGAAGCGGGCGAGGAAGCTCGCCTGTCCCAGGAGACCGGCGCGGCCCTGCTCGGCCGGCAGGTCGACCCTCGCGAAGCCCTGCCCCGGCGGCGGCGGCAGGCCGTACAGGCTCGCCAGCGCCGGATTGACGAAGGTGTAGTCGGCGTCGAGCAGCGTGCGGAAGTCGCCGTCCTGCTCCCACACGATGTCCGCGATCAGCCGCAGCGTCTCGTACGTCATCGCGTACGTGAGCTCGGGGGTGAACTGCGGGAACAGGTCGTTGTTCTTGTTCAGCGTCGACAGGTCGCGCAGCTGGAACAGCTCCGAGTAGAACGTCGACAGGGTCGCGCGCGCCTCCGGGCGGGCGAGCATCGCCTCGGCCACCGCGCGCACGTCGTCGTCGGTGACGAGCTCGCCGGCCTCGGCGGCCGCGAGCAGCTCGGCGTCGGGCGTCTGCCCGAGCAGGAAGAACGACATCCGCGCGGCGAGCTCGGTCGCCGTCAGCCGGCGCACGTCCGGGTCGTCCGGGTCGGGCTCGCCGACCTCGACGAGGTAGATGAAGTACGGCGACTGCAGCAGCGCCATCAGCTCGTACTGCAGGCCGACCCCGAAGTCGCCGCCGCCCCAGGCGCGCGCGTCCTTGGCGATGGCGACCAGCGGCGCGACCTCCTCCGCCGTCAGCGGGCGGCGCCAGGCCAGACGCCCGAGATCGACGGCGACCGCGTCGTAACAGCTGTCGCCCGGATCGCCCTCGAGGACGCACGGGACATGGCCGCCGAGGGTGCTGCGATCGGCCACCGCCGCCACGGCCACCGCCCGCGCCGACGCCTCGAGCTGCTCGATCGCACTCTCTTGCAGCGACAGCTCGGCCGCACCGATCGCGTCGAAGCCGTGCAGCGAGTAGTCGTCTGGCGGAGCGGCTGCCCCCGCGGCCGCGTCGCCGAACAGGTAGCGGACCGACCCGACGTACTGGTGACTCTGCAGCCGGCGCAGGCCGCCCGGGGCGGGTTCGAAGACCTCCTCGGGTTCGCCCGTCGTCGGCTCGCCGCTGCTGTCGGTACCGTCCCCGCTGCTCCCCGTCGGCGGTCCGGCGCTCGCGTCATCCCCGGAGCTGCCGGTGCCGGTCGCGGTGGTGGTCGAGATCGTCGCCGTCCCGATCGACGGATCGGTGACAGGGTCGGACGAACAGGCAGCGAGAAGGAGACAACCGCCGAGCGGCAAAACTAAACGCATCATCGCAGCTCCCACGGGTACAAGTACCGCGACCGCGAGAAAGAATACAGCTTCTGCCCGCGAACCGCGTCGCCACCGCGCTGTTGACGCAGGAGCACCGACTGGCTGCGGGTCACCTCCGCCGGGTGCTCGGCACGAGCTCCTCGACAATCATGGCAAGAGCAAACGCGAAAAGCCGGACGGCATGACGCCCCGTCCTGCGTCCATCGCTACCGGCCCGTTGACGGCTCTCGAGGAGACGGACGCGCAGTCGATCCGCTCGCCGGCCTTCCGTGGCCCCAGGACTTCGCCCGTGACATCGCTCGCCTTTCCAGACACGACGGCGTGGTCTCGTCTGGCGGGGTCCCGCCGACCAGGACGAGGGTCGCGGCGATTCCCGTGGATCCGACCGGCATTGACCCACACGAGCAACGGCCGATGAACGCGTCGGGATCGGTGGGTTCCCGATCGAGCCGCGCGGTGTCCACCTGATGACCACGCTGTCCGACACCGTGCCTGCGCGAGGCTCATCCATTCACAGCGCCTCGACCCAGGCCCCCGCCGTCAATCGCAGCAGCGCCACCTCGCCGAAGATCACCGGCCGCCGCCGATCTTTGCGCGGGCTCACCCGCATCAGCGGGCTGCGCCAGTCCCCCTTTTCAAACGTGTCGAGGGCGGCCAGCACGGCGCTCCGACTCGGCGAAGGTCCGGCGCGGCGCAGCAACTCGACCGTCAGCTCGGCCAGCGCCTGCCCGCCCACCGTCGTCCCGGTGACCTCGCTCCGCGGCGCGCGGCGTGCCATCAATGCGCGGTGCGCCGCGATCGCCGGGGAATCTGCCCCTTCGGCCATGTGCAGCCAGTGCGAACCGACGATCCCCTCCCCCAGCGCCCCGAGCATCGCGTCGAGCCCGTCGACGAAGCCGACCAGCCAGCGCGGCCGGAACCCGCGGCCGGCAGCGTGCCGGATCGCCTGCGCCTCCTGCTCCGGCCGCACCACCGCCAGCACCGCAGCCGCCCCGGACGCTTGCACCCGCTCGACCGCCGGCTCGATCGGCTCCCCCGGGGCCAACCACTGCACACATTCGGGCGCGCGGCCGAGGCCCGCGGCGAACCCGGCGATCCAGTCGCGGCCGAAGTCGGTGTCATACGTGATCGCCCCGACGCACGCGACCCCGGCCACGTGCCGGCCGAGCGCGCGTCCGTTCGCCTCGTAGGGCACGTTGGCGACGAACATGTTCGGCCGCGCCGGCTCGGCCATCGACGACGCCCCCGTGACCACCGCGAGGTCGGGGATCTGCGCCGCCGTCAGACGATCGATCACCGTCAGGTGCGGCGGCGTCCCCACGCACATCAAGAACCCCGACAACGCGTGCTCCGCGAGCAGGCGCTCGACCACCCCCGGCGTCGCCGCCGGATCGTAGCGATCGTCGCCGACGATCAGCTCGATCGCGTGCCCGTGCACCCCTCCGGCCGCGTTGACCTCGGCGAACAGCGCCTGCGCGGCCGCGGCGATCTCGCCGAACATCGCCATCGGCCCGCTGAGCGGCGCGTGGCAGCCGAAGCGGATCGGCTGCCCCGGCGCGACCGTGAATCCTGCGTCCATCACGACGCCTCCGCCGCCAGCGACTCGCCGCGCAGCAGTCGCTCCACCAGCACCACCCCGCGGTCGCTCGCCTCGACCGCGCGCAGCTGGTGCTGGATCCGCGCCAGCCCCTCCGCATATTGCCCCGCGATCGCGCGATCGATCGCCGCCTCCAGCCCTGCCGCCATGACCTCTTCCCCTCCGATCACCGCCCCGAGCCCGTGGTGCTTCACCCGCGCCGCGTTGCCCTGCGCGTCGAACGGGTTGAATTGCGGCGCCAGCACCATCGGCACCGCGTGCCACAGGCACTCCTTGATCGTCCCCATGCCGCCGACCGAGATCATCGCCGAGGCCGCGCGCAGCAGCGCGTGCTGCGGCGCCCAGCCGAGCACCAGCGCGTTGCCGGGGGCCGAGCCGGCGTGGCGGGCCCGCGCCTCCGCGTCGCACGCGAGCACGAACGTCAGGTCCGGTCGGTGCGCCGCCAATGTCAACACCTGCTCGTACAGCGAATGGTGCTGCGGCCGCCACAAGCCTTGCGACCCGGGCGCGCAGTAGACCAGCGGCCGGCGCGCGAGCCACTCGTCCAGCTCGGGCGCCGGCCTCTCGTCGTCGATCGTCACGCTGGCGATGTCGTCGTGGCAGCGCCGCGGCAACGCGCGCGGGAACTCGAACGCCCGCGGGCACAGAATCAATTGCGGCAGTCGCGGGAAGTCCGGCGCGATCGCCCCGTCCCACGACAATTCCTCGCGCGGGAATTCGTACGCTGCCAGCAATGCCTCGACGTAGCGCGGGTACCACCCGTCCGTCGCCCGCCGGCGCTCCTCCGCCAGCCGCTGCCACGCCGCCTCCGCGGCCGCCTGGGCGGTCGCGTCGGGCCCCCACGCGACCTCGCTGCACAGCGGCGGCACCCCCGGCTCGCGCCCCTGGAAGCACGACGGCGACAGCGACGCCACCGCGATCCCGAGCCGCCGCGCCACGATCGGGATCGACACGTCGTACGCGTCGGCGAGGATCAGGTCGGGCTGGGCCGCCTCGTACACCGCGTCGAGTCCGCCGCCGACGATGAACTGCACGCGCGCCTCGTTGCGGCGGGCCGCGTCGGCCTCGCGCGCCTCGCGGCTCATCTGCGGCCACGCCGACTCGGCCGCCGCCGGGAAGATGTCCGCGAGGTACGGCCGCATCACGATCCCTCGCGCCGCGGCGAAGCCCTGCCACGCCGGCGTCAGCAGGTACTCGACGCGATGTCCGGCCGCCATCAGCCCGCGCGCCAGCTTCAGCGTCGGCAGCAGGTGCCCGTGTTCACGGAGCGTGTGGATCAGGATCCGCGCCATGTTCCTCGTGCGTCGGCGCCATCCAGCGCGCCAGCGGCAGCACCAGCACCGCGGCCAGCGTCGCGCAGCCGGCGGTCGCCCAATAGAGTGCCCTGTAACCGCCCCGCGCCGCGACCTCGCCGAGGCCGAGCTCGGCGACGAATCCGGCCAGGGCCAGGGCCGCGCTCAGGGCCGCGCTGACCATCCCGCGCCCGCGGACCCGGTCGTAGAACGTCGCGTAGAGCGCGGGCCACAACAGCAGATGGCCGAGCCCCGTCACGATCCCGAGCGCGATCGTCCCGACCTGCGTGTGGACCTCCGCCAGCCCGCCGCCGACCGCCACGAGGAGCAACGCGCTGGCCACCACCACCGGACCGCGCCCGAGGCGATCGACCAGGTGTCCCGCGGCCGCGCGACCGCAGGCGATCACCGCGAAGTACGCCGCGAAGAACGGGGTCACGCTGCCGAGCGCGCGCCGGGCCGCGAGCGCGGTGATGAACGACTCCTGGGCCACGTAGTGGATCGACAGCAGCGTGAACACCGCGACCAGCACGAGCACGCGCGGCCGGGTGACGTCGCGCCAGAACTCGCGGCTCGTCCCCTCGGTCTCCTCGGCCAGCACCGCCGGCGCCGGCATGCGCACGCGGACGATCGCGTGCGCCGCGGCCAGGCCCGCCAGCGCGTGGCACATCGCCGCGAAGCCCCAGCGCGCGCCGAGCCACTCCGCCAGCGCCGAGCCGACCACGTTGCGCGCCAGGCTGACGAACGCGAAGTAATACGCCAGCACCTGCGGCCTGCGGTTCGCCGGCACCGACGCCACCACCGCCGCCATCACCCCGACGTCGAGGTGGGCCGTGCCGAGGCTCATCAGGGCCACGCTCGCCGCCAGCCCGCCGACGCTGTCGGCCGCCGTCCCCGCGCACACCAGCCCCACGGCCTGCAGCAGCGCGCCACCGATCAGCATCGCCCGCAGGCGGTGGTGCGCCAGCCAGCCCGCCAGCGGCAGCGCGACCAGCCCGCCCAGGGTCGACGCCGCCATCACCTCGCCGATGATCGCCGGCGAATGCTCGCCGCGCTCGAGGTGCCCCGGCACGAAGCGCAGCGCCATCGAGGCGATCGGCCCCAGGCTCGCCGCGACGAAGAAGCCGGCGAACCGGGCGTCGCGCCACGGCAGCTCCGTCGCGTCCGGCCCTGCGGTCCCGCCTCCGGGCCGAACGCTCGTGCTCCCGTCCCCCATCGCCCGCCGCGGCCATCATGCCAGAGGTCGCGGCGACGGCGGCGACGAACCACGCGCGCACGATCGTCCGCCCCGCGATCGCCGCGCCCCGGCGGACCACATGTCCTTTGGGACATCAGACAGCGGGTCCGCGCCCGACTGTCGTCATTCGATCCCGGCGCAGGTCGCCGCCATCTTCGCGCTCGCCCATTCGAAGATCTCGGTCGTCGGCGGGCCGAACGGCGTCTCGTTGGGATCGCAGCCCGACAGCTCGAGGATCGTCGACTTGAACCACACGTCGAACGGGCTGGTGCTGGCCGCGTACTCGGCGATCTTCGCCCGGCTCTCGACCATCGTCACCACCAGCACCCACGGCCCGTGCGGCGTGTGCTGCAGGTGCCAGCTGTCGTAGAGCACCCCGTAACGGCGGTAGGCGGCCTCGGCCTCGGCGCGGCGCGGGCCCTGGAGCTCGGCCACGAATGCCATCAGTTCGTCGACCGGCCTGCACAACGGGAATGCGCGCACCGAGTAAGACATCGACCGCGACGATAGCACCGCCCCGCGGAGGCGCCCGCCCGCGCGCCCGCCCGCTGCGATCCATCTCTCAACCCGCTCCGGCTCGCGCCTCCCCGCGTCGCGCGAGCCGCCGCCGCGCGACTCCGCGGGCGCCGCCGTCGCCCCGCGGCGCCCCGACCCGTCTGCTCGCCGGCCCCGCGCCCGCCCGCCTCGCGTGTCCAGGCTCGTGACGATTCGCGCCGTCGCCTCCGCAACGCGGCGAGTCGCGCCGTCGCCTCCGCAACTCGGCGATGCGCGCCGTCGCCTCCGCAACTCGGCGAGTCGCGCCGGCGCCGACCTCGTGCCGCCGGCCCCTGCGCAACTTCGTCTCGGCCCCGCGGCCCGCCGTCCGGATCCGGGTGTTGCCGATGGCCGCGCGACTTCACCTCGCCGCCTCCGTGCGCCGGCTCCTCGCAGCGCGGCCCCTCGTGCCACCGATCGTCGCGCACCCCTCGACGTCGCCCCGCGCACCGCCCTCCCGCGGCCCGGCGCTTGTGCCCCCGATCGCCGCCCGGCATCGTTACCGCCCATGCCCGTCCGCGCCCTGTCCTTCGCTTCCGTCCTCCTCATCCTCGTCTCCGGCTGCAACGGCGGCGAAAAGACCACCGGGGACGTCAGCGCGACCATGGCAACCACCGACGGCGCCACCACTACCGGCACCACCACCGTCGAGTCGACGGGCACCACCGACGCGCCCACCTCGACCACCCACCAACCCTCGACCGGACCGGGGCCGAGCCTCTGCGATGGTTTGGCCCCGCGGGTTCGCCTGGTCACGACGATGGGCGACATGGTCGTCCAGCTCGACGCCGTCAACGCCCCGCTCACCACCGAGAACTTCATCCATTACATCGAGACCGGCTTCTTCGAGGGCACCATCTTCCACCGCGTGCTCGACGGGTTCGTCCTCCAGGGCGGAGGCCTCCTGCCCGACCTGACGGAGAAGCCGACCGACCCGCCGATCCCGCTCGAGATCAGCCCCGCGCTCACCCACGTCGACGGCGCCATCGCCATGGCCCGCACCGACGATCCGAACAGTGCCACCTCGCAGTTCTACATCTGCGACGGCCCGCAGCACTTCCTCGACGGCGACTACGCCGTCTTCGGCGTGCTCGTCGAGGGCTTCGACGTCCGCGACGCGATCTCGGCGGTGCAGACCGGCAGCGAGGGCGACTACGACGACGTCCCGGTCACCGACGTCATCATCACCGCCGCGTCGTGCGAGTGAGTCCCTCTCGGGACATGTCCTGAAGTACATGTCTCGAACGGCCCGTCGCCCGGCACACGCGGACGGAGGGCCCGTCGGCGCTGGCCGGGCAATACAGCCGGCCTACCCCAACGCCGGTTGGGTCCGCGACCCAATGCATCTTGGGGCCGCCCCTCCGCCGGCCCCACGCATCGCCCGTTTCCACCGGAATTCCAGGCAGTTCCGGCTCGTCCTTGCAGCATGAGCGCTGCAAAGACCGGGGACGCAGCATGCGCACGACCCCGCGCCCACACCCGTCGCCTCCTCCGCCTCCCGCCCTCGCCGATCGCATGCAACGACACCGCCGCCGTATTTCCCCCAACGCCCGCCGACACTGACCGCGCCTCCACGGGAGCCGAAGCATGACGTCCGCCGTTCTCCGACCCGTCTGGACCATCGCTCGCCCCGAAGCGAACGACCATCGCGGTCGCGCTCGAACCGGCCAGCACGGGCGGCGCGATGCGGGTTGCGACCGCGATCCGGCCGAATGCGAGAACCTGGCCCGGAACGGGCGCTCCGGTTACTCTCGCCCCATGACGGGTAACCAGGCGCTGATCGGCACCGTGCTCGCGGAGCGGTGGGAGGTGCTCGACGAGCTCGGCCGCGGGGGCATGGGCGCCGTGTATCGCGCCCGGCACGTCCACCTCGGTACCGACGTGGCGATCAAGGTCCTGCAGAATACCGCGCGGCTCGACGCCTCCGAGATCGCCCGCTTCTACCGCGAATCGCGGCTCATCGGCTCACTTCACCACGATCACATCGTCCGCGTCCAGGACACCGGCAAGACCCCTTCCGGCGACCTCTACTTCGTCATGGAGCACCTCCGCGGCCCCAACCTGCGGGCGTTGCTGAAGCGCGACGGCCCGCTCCCGTGGGCGCGCACGCGGGCGATCGTCCTGCAGGTCTGCGACGCCCTCGACGCCATGCACGACCGCGGTGTCATCCACCGCGACCTCAAGCCGCAAAACATCGTGCTCGACCCGCGTCCTGGTCGCCCCGACTTCGTCAAGCTGCTCGACTTCGGCGTCGCCAAGCCGATCGGCGAGGATCGCCAGGAACTCACGCAGGCCGGCGTCCTGCTCGGCACGCTGCCATACATGGCCCCCGAATACCTGTGCGGCGCGGACCCGGATCGCCGTATCGACATCTACGCCCTCGGGGTCATCGCGTTCGAGCTCCTCACCGGCCAGCTACCCGCGGCCAACACCGCCGCCAACGCGGTCACGCTGCAGAAGATCGGCCTGACGTCCGCGGCCCGGGACATCGTCCTCCGCGCCCTGGCGCGCGAGCCCACGGTTCGATTCGACGAGGCCCGCGGCGTCGCTGCCGCGCTCTCGGCCTTGCCCGAGGATTCGCCCGTCGACGGCGACGAGACCACGACGGTCCGCGTCCGCTCTCGCGCGCCCGAACTGGCGTCCACCGCGAAGGCGGTGCCGCCCCTCCCGTCGCCCCCGCCCCCGCCGTCGACCACCGAGACCGCGCCACGACCCGCCCCGCCGCTCCCGAGCTCTCCTGACCACGCACAAGCAGTCACCCGCCGTGAGGGCGACCCGGTCGGCGTCCTCGACGCGGACGCCGAATCTTCGCCCACGGTGATGGCGCGACCGCCCGCCCCGCGGCTCCCCGGCGCCACCATCGCGGCGCCAATCATCGCCCGACCCGAGGACGCGTCCGTCTTCGTCTACTCTGCCCACCCCTCGAGCGGCGCCGCCCAGGAGCTCGATGACCCGACGCAGATCAAGGATCCCCGCGGGCCAGCCGCGGCGGTCCCCCTACCCCTCCGCGAGGGACCTCGAATCGCGCGTGCGGATGATTCCCCCGACCTTCCGCGACCCGGCGCGCACGAGTCGGCCCCGCGCGCGTCGATGTCCATCGACTCTGCCACCGTCCCGGGGCTCGTGCGCACCGGCGGCGCGAGGCGACGGATCGCCGCCGTCGTGTTCGGCATCGGCGGTCTCGGCCTCCTCGCCGCCCTGTGGACGCTCTGGTCGTCCTACGCTGCAGGCGAAGCCGCGCCGGAGGCCGCACGTCCCGGCGACTCGGCCCTGCTCACGTCCGGCTCGCCGTCTTCACTCGCGACGAGTCCGTCGGAGCCGGCACCCGCCTCGACTGCCGCGAATCCTCGAACCACCCACGAGGCGCCCTCGGAGCCGACGCCCCCCGAGCCCGAGCCCCCAGCGAGCGCAGAGCCGGGCACCCAGCCCACCCAGCCGCCGGCCCAGCCTCCGATGGTCGAGCCGGAGCCGACCGGCGCCGACACCAGGCGAACGGTGACCCGAGGCAAGGGCCGGGGCGCCGAACCGCCCCCGCCCGCCAGTCGGACGCCGCCAGAGAAGACCGTCCCGACAAATCCAGCCACCCCTGGATCGCCGCCGGCGATCGACGAAGAACCTCCCGCCGCCCCCGCGCCCGTCAGCAAGACGATGAAGACGATGGCCGGGCGTATCGCCGGCAAGATCCGCTCGGAGTGCAAGATCAGCGTGCTCTCGAGCCTCGATCGCGCCGAGTACCAGATCGTCTTCCACGTCGACACGAAGACCGGCGCAATCCTCGATGTCGAGCCGAACGGCCCGCACGTGCCCCTGGACGAGGACAAATGCGTCGAGAAGCTGGCCAGGAGCCTCGTGGGCTCGTTCGAGGGCGCGACAGACCTCCAGGCCAAGTTCTCCTATAGCTACACGGTGAAGCAATGAAATCATGGTCGCCTCATATTCCAATCGCGCTTGTCCTCTGCGCCCTCGTGCTCTGGCCCGAGCGCGCCTGCGCCGCGGGGAACGACGCCCTCGCCCAGGTGCAGGCGCTGGACAGCGCCGCTCGTGTCGAGGAGGCGCGGCTGCAGAAGCACTGCACACAGCCCGGAGTCCCCGATCCGGAGGGTGCGCGCATCGCCGAGCAAATAGCGCTGATCCATATCACGCGAATCGACATCGCCCGCGCCGAGCTCCAGATCAAGACGGACAACCTGGTTCCCCTCGTGATTCAGGCGGTCGAGGCATACCGTCAATCCTATCGCTGCGATCCACGCTCGCGGAGGGCGCTGGACGAGGCCCTCGCGGCGCTGCGAGGATTGAGGAGGCACGTGCCGCCCGATCGAACGGAGACGCTCTCGACCCTCGACGCACGGATCAAGGAGGGTGAGGCCGAACTCGCCGAGCACGAGCGGAAGTCCCCCAGGACCGAGCCGGGGCGCCCGCGGACGAGCGTCGGCTCGGTGGTCTACGACGGCGAGGTCACCCCGAAGGGGCCGCTGACGAACACATCCCTCGGGCACCTGGCGCTCCGGGTCGAGGCGGGGGGAGGCACCGCTGCTTTCGTCGATAACGACATCGCGCGCAATCATCTCACGCACCGTGGCTGGTACCTTCGCCTCGAAGCCCTGGCGAGGTACTTCCCGGGCGGGTCCACACGGATAGGTGTCCTCTTCGGCCCGTATTTCAGCCGCATGAGCCTGGACAAGTTCGTGACGGCTCAGCCTGACTGGCCCGGAAACGGCGGGATGACCAGCTTTGGAGCCGTGGCAGAGCTGCAGTTGGTCCCGTTCAAGCGATTTCCCGGCTTCTCCATCAACCCGTTCGTCACCGTCGGCATGGGCCTCGTCAGCGTCGACGTCATGAACGAGCCGAACTTCGCCGGGGCGTACGGCGGAGGCGGCCTCCATGTCTGCTTCTTGAGCGGAATGCTGTGCCCGACCTTGCGCCTCACGTCGACCCCCGTCCATTATCGGAAGGCCTATCCGATGATCCAGGGTGGACTCGGCGTCGACTTGCTCCGCATCGCGGACGTGGTGGTCGCGGCAGTCGCCCGCAAGCAGAAGCGAAACCCCAAGAAGACGCCGGCGACACGATGACTCGGGAGCGCGGCGCGACGTCGAATCGGCCGCGCCGGCCCGCGACACGCGAGGCGTCTTGTCGCAACGACGATGCGCTCGCGACGATGTCTGCGCGGACCCTGTCGGTTCGCGCAGACATCGCCGAAGACCACGCAAATTCGTTCAGAACGCCAGCCGCACCGCGACCCCGATCCGCCCCGGGCCCAGCGCGAGCCCGGTGTGGACCCGACGCATCCCCTCGCGCCAGCTCAGCATCCCGACGCCGAGCGAGGCCGACAGCGTCGACGCCCCGCGCACCAGGCTTGCCGTGAGCGCGCGCTGCGGGTCGCAGCCGGCCTTGTCACAGGCCGCCTGGGTCTCCAACCCCGACCACGCCGCGCCCACCAGCCCCGCGCCCACCAGCAGTCCGCCGACCCACGCGATCGCGCGGGTGCGGCCGATCGTGGTCGCGGGCGACCTCGCCGCGCGCAGGCCTCCTTGCACGTAGCCGAGCCCGGCGGCCAGGCCGAAGCTCGTCACGTACGAGGCGAGCGCGCCGAGGCCGACCCCGAGCATCTCGCCGCCGCCGGGTCGGCACGCCTCGCCAGCGCGCTCGCAGCGGTCGGCCACCGCGCGGGCGGTCGCGAGGTCGAGGCCCACCCCGATCGCCTGCGTCACCACGCTCCCGATCAGGAGCCCCGTGCGCAGCGAACGACGCGAATCGTCGCGCGGCGAGACCATCGCGGGCCTGGCCGCGGCCGCCGGGGTTTGCGCGGCCGCGTTCGCCGGCAGCGCCGGCGGAGGAGCAGCCGACACCGAGATGGGCGGTGCCTCCGTGACCGGCGCCGGCGGAGGCGGGGGTGGCGGCGGCCTCGTCTCCTGCGCGAGCGCGCCGCGGGGCGCCGCCATGGACCACGCGACCGCCGCGATGACCGTGTAGAAGAACACTCTGCGCATGGCCGTCGCCTCAGTTCGCCGCCTTGCGCCGCGATTCGTGGTCACGCGCCAGGCCTCGCAGGTGTTCGAGCAGCTCCGGCCGGGCCGACTCGTGGCGCTCGTACTCGTCGAGCGCCGCGTGGACCAGCTCGTGCGCCGCGGTGCGGTCGTCGTCGTCGAGGACCTGGCTGAGCAGCACCCGCACCCCTGCGCTCTGCGCCGGCGGCACCGACACCGCCTCGCGGATCTGCAGCGCCCGCTCGAGCAGGAACCGCGCCGACACCTTCGAGCCCATGCTGGTGTGGACTCGCGCCATTCCGACCAGCGCCGTGGCGAGCCCGGCATTCACCCCGCCCTCGGTCTTCTCGTAGATCGTGCGCGCCCGGTCGAAGTAGCACAGGGCGACCCGGCGTCGTTTGGTGAGGCGGGCCAGATTGCCGAGCGTGCACAGCGTGCGCGCCACCGAGGCGTGCTCCCAGCCGAGCCGCTCCACCTTGATCGCCAGGGCCTGCTCGCCGAGGCGGGTCGCCTCGACGTGGTCTCCGGCCTTGCGGGCGACCACCGCCAGGTTGTGCAGCGTCACCGCGAACTGCAGGTCATCGGGCTGGAACCGCTTGCAGGCGATCTGGTGGGCCTGCGCGAGCAACCACCGCGCCTCCTCGACCAGCCCCTCGCGGTACGACAGCTCGCCGAGCCACGTAAAGGACCACAGCAGGCGTGGGTCGGCCTCGCCGTGGTGCGTGCGACGGAGCTCCATCGCCTGCTCGTGAAAGGCGCGGGCCGCTCGAAATCGCCCGCGGGACGCCTCGGCTCGGCCCTGCGCGTCCAGCGAATCGGCGAACGCCAGATCGCGGTCGGCCTGGCTGTCCGGCGGCGGTGCGCTCGCCGATTCGTCGGCAATTTCGCCGTCCATCACCGCGCAGAGCCCCGGCAGCTCGTCGCGACGAAAGGCTCGAGTGGGCTGGTATTCGAAGTCGGTGTACATCATGGGACCTCACCGGACCTCGTTGCAGCCCTCGAGCTGGCGACGCGCGCAAAATTATCGATGAGTTACGAATAGATGATACGCGGTGGGAGACCGCGCCGGCGCCGGACCCAACGCGAGTTGGGCCGCCGCCCCAACCAGGACAGGGGTTCGAGAGCACGCATGACGACCCACGACGACGATCCTCCGGCCAGCGCCGATCCCGGCGAAGGTCTCCCCACCCGGCCGCTCACCGGCCGCGGCCCCGGGCGCAGCATGCGACGGCTCGGGCGCGTCAATTTGCGGGTGTGCGAGGGTCCGGACCGCGGGCGCGAGCTCAGCGTCGACCTCGAGGAGAAGCTCTCGATCAAGGGCGGCCGCGGGGCGGTCAACGAGCTCGTCCTCGCCGACGACCACATCAGCACCAGTCACTTCGAGCTGGTGCGGACCAGCCGCGGCGTCCTCCTGCGCGACCTCGGCAGCCTCAACGGCATCTACCTCGGGTCCCACCGCGTGCGCGAGGCCTGGATCGAGCCCGGGACGGTCTTTCGCGCCGGGCAGACCCAGATCCAGCTGGTCGCGGCGGAGGCCGTCGAGGTGCCGCTGGCGACCACCGACCAGTTCGAGGAGCTGCTCGGGCGCAGCCCGGCGATGCGGGCCATGTTCGCGCGGCTCGAGCGGATCGCCCAGCACAAGAACCCGCGCGTGCTCGTCAGCGGCGAGACCGGCAGCGGCAAGGAGTTGGTCGCGCGCTCGCTCCACCGCCGCTCCGCGCGCAGCGCCGGGCCGTACGTCGCCCGCGACTGCGCCACCATCCCGCGCGAGCTGGCCGAGAGCATCCTGTTCGGCTTCCGCCGCGGCGCCTTCACCGGCGCCGTCGCCGACACCCGCGGCTGCTTCGAGGAGGCCCACGGCGGCACGCTGTTCCTCGACGAGATCGGCGAGCTGCCGCTCGAGCTGCAGGCCAAGCTGCTCCGCGTCCTCGAGCAGAAGGAGGTCGTCCGCGTCGGCGAGCACCGGCCGCGGCCCGTCGACGTGCGGGTCGTCTTCGCCACCCACCGCGACCTCCAGCACATGGTCAGCGAGGGCCAATTCCGCGAGGACCTGTGGCACCGGATCAACGGCTTCCCCGTGGCGGTCCCGCCGCTGCGCGAGCGCGACGGCGACGTCCGGTTCCTCGCCGAGGCGTTCCTGGCCGCCTGCATCGCCGAGTCCGGCGCGCACCGCGTATTGACGGAGGAGACCTGTCGCGCGCTCGAAGCCCACACCTGGCCCGGCAACGTCCGCGAGCTCCGCAGCGTCATCGAGCGCGCCTACTGGCTCGCCGAGGGCGACGCGATCGCCCCCGCCGACCTCGACCTGATCGCCGAGCCGCGCGGGCGCGGCAGCGCCAACGAGTGGTTCCTCCACCCCCACGCCGCCGCCGTCGGCGAATTCGAGCGCGCCTACTTCACCGAGCTGCTGGCGCGCTTCCCGACCAAGGTGCTCGCCGCGCGCGCCGCCGGCCTCACCCCCGAGGGCCTCCGCCTGGCCCTCAAGCGCCTCGGCCTGCGCCCCTGAGCGCCGACCCAACGCGCATTGGCGCCGGACCCCAAGCCCGCTTGGGCCCCGCTCCTGCCACCATTTCGATCTGCCGAGAATTGCAGGCGAATGCCGGGCTCCGGTCTTGCTGAAGCAGGGCCTAACAGGAGTCCCGCGAATGAGTGACCAGAGCTCGACCCGCCTCGCCGCCTCATCGTTCTTGCTGCACGTCGTCGTCGCCTCGGGCTGCGCCATGGGAGCGCCGCTCGACGACGACGCGACCGACACCGGCGAGCTCGGCTCGACCACCGCGGTCGAACCCGAGCTGCCCGACGCGCCCGCGCCGCTGCCCGAGGAGGCCCGCGCCGTGTTCGCCAGTTATTGTGTCGACTGTCACGGGCCCGACAGCCCGGGCAGCGGCAACATTCGCATCATCGACGACCTGGCCGCGATCGTCGAGCGCGGCCTCGTCGTCGCCGGCGACCCCGCGGCCTCGAAGATCTACCAACGCCTGACCGACGAGGCCAACCCGATGCCGCCCGCCGGCGTCGCGGCCCGCCCCTCGGCCGCCGAGATCGAGCTGGTGCGCCGCTGGATCACCGCCGGCGCGCTGCCGGGCGAGCAGGCCTGCGACAACGGCTTCGTCGGCTTCGACGACATGATCGCGGCGATGAGCCGCGACATCTTCGAGCAGGTCGACGACGCCGACCGGATCCACACGCGCTACCTCACCCTCACCCATCTCCACAACGCCGGCATGTGCGACCGCGAGCTCGACCTCTACCGGACCGCCATCGCCAAGGGCGTCAACAGCCTGTCCTTGCAGCCCACGCTCGCCGAGCCGGTCGCGATCGACGAGCGCCGCACCATCTTCCGCATCGACCTGCGGGACTACGGCTGGGACGCCAACCCCAACTTCGTCACCAGCGACCTGTGGGACACCGTCGCCGCGTTCAATCCGTTCGCCGTCGGGTTCGAGCGCGGGCCCGCCGACGACCTGCGAGCGCTCGCCGGCAGCGCCTTCGCCTTCCAGCCGGCCGACAGCTTTTTGCAGGTCGCCGCCGGCGGCGCGCTCGCGGGCGTCGACCCCGATCTGAACCTCTACTACAAGATCTTGCAGCTCCCGCACGCCGGCGCGCCCGACAATTCGGTGGCCGCGCTCGAGCGGCTGCCCTTCATCGGCCTGACCGATCGAGCAGCTGCGGTCACCGCCGGCGAGGTCTCCCGCGTCATCGTCCAGGACTCGGGCGTCTCGCAGAACAACCGCGCCTTCGACCGCTACTCGGGCCCCTCGTTCGGCTCCTATTATTACCGCAGCTTCGACTTCGCCGGCGAGAGCGGCGCGGCCAACCTCTTCACCAACCCCACCGACTTCGTCGCCGACGGCGGCGAGATGATCTTCACCCTGCCGAACGGCCTCCAGGGCTACGCCATCTCCAACGCCGCCGACGAGCTCATCCCCGATGCGCCGACCAACGTCGTCAAGGATCTCGGCCAGCGCGACGCCGTCGTCCGCGTCGGCGTGTCGTGCATGTCGTGCCACTCCGCCGGCATCATCACCAGGGCCGACGAGTTCTACGCGTTCTATCAAGGGGTCGAGAACAACTTTCAACAGGGCGAGCGCGACCTCATCGACCTCCTGTTCGCCGACCCCGACGGCGCCGTCGCCGACCAGGGCGCCGACGCCCGTCAGTTCCAGGACCGCCTGCTCCGGCTCGGCGTCACCTCCCCCACCCCCGAGCCCATCTACGGCCTGTCGCTGCAGTTCGAGGCCAACCTCGGCCTCGAGCGCGTCGCCGCCGAAGTCGGCATGACGCCCCGCGAATTCAGCTTCGAGCTCGGAGCCCTCGACGGCGTGTTCGACAAGCTGCGCGCCGGCACCATGACGCGCGACGAGCTCGCCGGGCTGTACCGGGCCAGCCTGTGCGTCCTCCTCCCCGGCGAGGACGTCCTGCCCGCCGGCTGCACTCCCGCGTGACCGAGGAGGCGAGGCCGACACGGCGCCGCGCCCGCCCCGCCGCGCCCCGAGGCCGCTCGAGGGCCTCTTGGCCACGCGGGGCTCGCTCGCGAATGTTGAGAGTATTTTTAGCTGACGACGCTCACCCGGCGACTACCCTGGAGATTCCACGAGCAATCCCATGACGTCCCGGAACCCGCGCCCCACGACTCATCGGTTCTCGGTCGGCGGCCTCCTCGGCGCCATCGCCGTGTTCCTCGTCCTCTACATGACCGTCGTCAACATCGCCGACGCCAGCCGCGCGCTGGCTGCCAGCAAGGACGCGCTGGCCAGGGCGCACAACGAATCGGTCCACCGCCTCGCCCGCACCGACCCCCACGAATACCCACACCGGGCGCACCGGTGAGCCGCGCGTCGACGGCCGTCCGATCCTCGTCGTCGATCGACAATTCGTGGCACTCGAGCGCGCACGCCGGCGCGGTTTCGTGGCCCGCCGTGTGAATCGCGCGAGGCTTCGCCCATGCTCCCCGCGACGACGGAGCGCGTCCGTCTGTGTACGTGTCTATTCAGGCATGTCCATTGCGACATGTCATAAAATACATGGACTCGACGGTGCGTCGACACGAGCGCCGCACGACGTCGCCCGACGACCGTGGATCGACATTCACCCGGGGTCACGCCGGCGCGGGAGCACCGGGTACAGTGAAGCGGAGCGCCGTCCCGCGTCCCGGGGTGCTCTCGGCCCAGATCTCGCCGCCGTGCGCCTGGATGATGCCCTTGGCGATCGCCAGCCCCAGGCCGGCGCCGGCGCGGGAGGTGCGATGGACCTGCCAGTAGCGGTCGAAGATGTGCGGCAGGACCTCCGCCTCGATCCCCAGGCCCGTGTCCTCGACCGTGACCTCCACCTGGCCTGCGATCCGGCGGGCCCGCAGGCTCACCCGCCCCTCGGCCGGCGTGAACTTGAGCGCGTTGTCGAGGAGGTTCAGGAGCACCTGCGTGAGCCGGCTGCGATCGCCGCGCACCGTCAGATCGCCGTCGGCGATCACGTACTCCAGCGCGACCCCCCGCTCGATGGCTCGCGGCTGCATGAGCTCGACGACCCCGCGGAACAGCGCGGCGAAGTCGACCGGGGCGGGTTCGATGGCGAAGGTGCCCGCCTCGATCCTCGAGACATCGAGCAGGTCGCGGATGAGGCGCTCCGTCGCCTCCGCGGAGCGCTTGATGGCGCTGACTCGCCGGGCGCGCTCGTCCTCCGCGAGGGTCGGCCGCTCGAGGCGGGCCACGGACAGCAAGATCGCGCTGATGAAGTTGCGCAGGTCGTGCGCGACGACGGCCAGCGTCTCGTCGCGTTGGCGGGTGGCTCGCTCCGCGTGCACACGCAATTCGTGCTCGGCGGTGAGCAGCCGCTCGCGGTCCGCCTCCGCCTGCTTCAGCGCCGTGATGTCTTCGAGCGTGCCGACGTAGCCGACCGGCTCGCCCTCGACGAACATCGGCGCCGCGCGGCCGCTCACCCAGACCACGCGGCCGTCTCGATGCAAAAAGCGGTAGGTCTCGGCCCACGGCTGTCCCCCGCTCGCGGCCCCGTACCAGGACGACACCACCCACTCACGGTCCTCGGGATGGATCGCCTCCGTCCAGCCCCGGCCCCGGGACTCGGCATAGCTCCGGCCCTGCAGCTCCTCGCACCTGGGGTTGTAGAACACGGGATGGCCCGCGAGGTCCATGACCGAGATGCCGAGCGGCGAGGCGTCGACGAGCGCGCGCATCCGGGCCTCGCTCTCGCGCAGCTTGGTCTCGGCGAGCCTCCGGGCGGTGACGTCTCGATGCACCGCCACGCAACCGACGAGCCGGCCCGCGTCGTCGACGAGGGCGCGCCGGTTGCCCTCGACCCACCTCGTCGTCCCGTCCTTCCGCCGCGACACGAACTCGCGCGTCAGCGTCTCTCCGCCCCCGAGCGACCGCAAGGCGACCGACGCGTCGCGCAATGCCTCGGCGCCGAGGAGATCCGGCAAGCGCTGGCCCAGCGCTTCGGCGGCGGCCCAGCCGTACAACCGCTCGGCGCCGCGGTTCCAGAACGTGATGCGCTCCGCTTCATCGAGCGCAATGACGGCCTCATGCGTGAACTCCAGCAGGTGCTGCCGGTCCATCATCGTCGAGGAGTATCCTCGCGTCCGGCAGCGCCGCAAGTTCACGCGACCGCCGCGGCGGCGCCGCGGACGCCGCGGCTCTCGGGCGCCACTGGTACATCGCTCCCGGGCGACTCGCCGCCCTCGTCGTCGAGCGACCGGCGACGATGATCTCGACCGATTCACCGCGGCCCGCCGGGCGCGGGGCAAACGCCCGGCGAGCGAGACCACGAATCGGCGCACACCGCCAGGCCGCTCCTCGCGCCCCCGAGACCGCGAACTGCCATCGCCGCTGTCCGTGTTTTCGTCGACCCCCGCAGAGAGAGCGACCTCGCGGCGAGTACGCGAGGGCGATCAAGACCTGCGGCTCGTGTTCGTGGAGGACCGCTCCCCTCGCCGGCCGGCCTCAGCCCGGCGGCTCGAACTGCTCGCAGGCCGTGTCGATCACGCTGACCGCCGCGTCGAAGAACGGCGCGTAGTCGGGCGAGCAGATCGAGCCCCAGCTGCCGTACGTGAACGACTCGGCGAACTGTCGCAGCCGCGGCGACGCCTCGGCCTGGCCGGTGCACACCGGGTTCGGCTGGTCGGGGTCGCCGATGAGGCCGAGGACCACGATGTTCTGCTCGAGCCCGTACTTGGCCGCCACCAGCGCCGCGTTCCAGCCGACGGGGTTGCCGTTCGACTCCGCGTCGTCCTCCTCGTCGGTGATGAACGTGACGACCAGCAGCGCGTCCTTGCGCAGGAAGCCCTCGTTGCACTGACCGGCGTTGTTGAGCGTCCCCACCGCCGTCACCATCGCCTCCATCGGCCGCTCGCTGCCGTCGCCGTTGGTCCCGACCTTGGCCACGCACTCGAAGGTGCTGGCGAGGTTCGGCTGGCCGTCGACCATGTAGCGGTTGCCGCCGACGATCCCGCACTCGTTGTCGCTCGGGTCCTTGGTGAGCCCGACCCCGAGCGACGCGTCGCAGCCGGTCGGCTGCGGCAGGTTGTTGCACGGGTAGCCCTCGCACTCGGGGAAGAACGAGCAGAGCACCAGGCACTCCTGCAGGAACGCGTTCCCCGCGTCCGTGTCGATCACCATGATGTGGTAGTCCTCCGCCATCACGGTGTTCTGGATCGACGTGATGAAGCCGTCGAAGCTGGCGGCCAGGGCCGCCTGCTCCTCCGCCATCGAGCCCGAGTTGTCGACCACGAACAGGAAGTCGATCTTCTGACAGCCGCCCATCGGCTCGCCCGTCATCGGGTTGGGGTCGATACCGCCGGATTCCTCGCCGACGTCGAACTTGACCCCCTCGCTGCCCGTCGGGTTGGCCGGCGACGTCTCCGTCACCTCGCCCGAGTCCGAGGTCCCCCCCATCGTCCCGCCCGGATCCGTCGTCTCGCTGGTCCCCGGCGCGGTCACCGTGATCCCCGGGACCGCCGTGATCGAGCCCGCAGACGTCTGTTGCGGGTTCCGGTTGTCGTCAGTCTCGCCGCAGGCGACGACGAGCAGCGCAGTACAGAGACGAGCAGTCGAGGGGTATCGCATGGTCCCCCACACCATATCCAGACGCGAGGCCCGATGTCGAGTGCACCTGCGAGTACGGCCCGGGCGCCTCTCGGGCAGCTACGGGCGCAGCGGCGCGGTTCGCCGGACGACCCCCCTATAAACCTCACGAGGACAGGCGCCGCTGGCAACTCCGAGCGCTTTCGCACCCGGGCCCAATGCCAGCCTCGGCGCATGACGAGGTTGTCATCCTATCGTGGCACCGGGTGAACGGCCCGCGACCCCATATCTACCTGTCGCTCCTGAATTGTGGACGCATGGCCCCGCGCGAACGGGGCATCGCCCGGTATCGCCGGTTCACTCGCAGAAGCCCCACTCCTGGCAGGTCCAGCGCTGCTCCTGGGGCTCCCACGCGCAGTTCTGGCCGCCGCAATCGGCGTTGTCGTGGCACTCGTCGGCTGGCGTCGGGCAGGCGGCCATATCGAGCGTGCCGCAGAAGAACTGGGAGCCGCGGCAGCCGCACTCGTCGGCGCAGTCCTCGGGCCCGGCGCAGCCGGCCGGCACGCACCAGTTCTTGAGCGCGAGCCAGCCGCCGTTACCCCCGCCGGCGCACATGCAGATCTGGCCGTCCTCGCAATCGCTGTCCGACATGCATTGACTCTCGCACTCGCACGACCCCCAAACATCGGCGCACACCTCGTTGCCGGGACAGTCGGCGTCGGTGGCACAGCTACCCGGCTGGCCGTCACAGGCCGGCCAGAACACCTCGTGGGCGCAGTCCAGCGCCACCTCGCGGTAATACACGGTCCTTTCGTTGCACAGCAATCAGCCCGACACCTCGTCCGTATCTTGGCCGTTCTCGTCCTCGAAGAACACCGGCAGACAATCGACGGCCGTCGGGCAGACCGCCGGGAGCCCGGTGTCGGACGTCGTGCTGCTGCTGCTGGACCCGGCCGTCGTCGTCGAATCCACCGACTCGGTGGTCGATCCCGTGCCGGGCCCGGTCGTCGAGATCGCCGTGGTCGCACCCGTCGGGTCGACCGTCGTCGTGCCCGTCGGTTCGCCGGTCGTGCCGCTCGTCGTCGTACTCGTCGGTGCGAGCGTCGTCGCGTTCGTCTCGCTCGTACCCGTCGTCGGCCCCGTGAGAGTGCCGCCGCTGCTCGACTCCGCGGGCGTGGTGCCGCTCGAGGTGTCGGCCGTCGTCTCGCTGGCCGGGGTCGGACCGCAGGCGACGGCGACAGTGAACAAACAGCAAAGAGCGGGAGCGCAGCGAGTCCGAAGCCAGCAATTCATCCCGTCATGCTACACTGGACACGCGCTCGCGGGAAGGCGATTGCCGGGACGTGTCCGGTATCGAGCGGCGGCGACGGTCACCGCGGTGTGCTGCACCGCGCCGGGCTGAGACCCGCGATCGGCAGCCGCGCACCGATGTCGAGCACACCCGCTGTCGGTGGTTTACGGCCGGGCCCTCCGAGGCTCCCGCTGTCGAACGAGGAACATGACCGCGTACGCGCTTGACGCGGTCGCGGCCCCGGGGCACGCTCGGGGCAGCTTCGGGGCCTGTCGTGCACCACCGCGCCGCGCCGCTCGCCGTCTCGCTCGCCCTCGGCCTCACGCCCGCCGACGCGCTCGCCGCTCCTGCACCACATGCTCCTCTGGACATGGTCCAAACGCCATCGACGGAGCCGCCGGGGTCCTATTACGCGTTGCCCTCCGCAGGCCCGCTCCCCCCGCCCCCCGCGCCGCGAATCCGCCGCAAGGGCCTGATGATCGCCGGCTGGACCGTATTCGGCGCGTTCTATCTCGCCACTGTAGGCGCCACCGCGATCACGACGGTCGACGTTTCCGGTGGCCCCGACGCGGGGTATTGCTTCGAGTCGAGCTGCTACTCGGAACCCGAGACCGACCCACGCGTCTACCGGCTGTACATCCCGGTCGTCGGCCCCTTCATGGCGATCCCCGCGGGGTGGAAACACGGAATACGGTCCTTGATCGCGCTGCCGGGGGTCTTGCAGTTGTCGGCGCTGACGATGGCCATCGTCGGCACGGTGCAGTACGTGCGCGACGGCCGGCTTCCGCAGCGAGTCGGCGCCGACGGCTTCAGGCTCGGGAAGCGGCTGCGTCTCGGCGTCGCGCCCACCCGCTTCCTCGACGGCGGCACCCTCGTCCTCGGCGCCCGATTCTGACCTATCGCGCCCGCGAACGACCGCCGCGAGGCAATCACACACCGGTCGCGCGTCAAGACAGGCAGCAAACAAGCGTCACGGCGCGCCAATGCGTCGACTCGCCCGCTTTCGCGCGGGCCCTCGCGACCGCGAGCAATCGCGAATCAAGTCGTCGCCGCGGGCGGTCCGTGGCGGGGGATGCACGCGCAGAAGGTCGAGCCGACGCCCGGGGTGCTCGTCAGGCTGATCGTCCCGCCCATCGCCTCGACGACGTGGCGGGTGATCCACAGCCCGAGGCCGAATCCGCCGTAGTGCCGCTCCGACACCGCACGCTCGAACCGCTGGAACACCCGCGCCTGGTCTTGCAGCGAGATCCCGATCCCGCGGTCGGCCACCGACAGCGACACCCGGTCGTCCTCTTCCTCGCGGACGATCACGTCGATCGGCTGGGCCGCGCCGTACTTCATCGCGTTGCAGAGCAGGTTGCCGATGATCTGCTCGATGCGCGTGCGGTCCCAGCGGCCGCGCAGCTCGGGCGGCATCTCGAGGTGCAACCGGCAGCCCGCGCGCGCCAGGTTGTCGGCGAAGCCGTCGACCGTCTCGCGCACGAGTGGGACGAGGTCGAGGTCCTCGAGCTCGAGGTGGAGGTGACCGCGGGTGATCTGCGAGACGTCCAGCAGCTCCTCGATGAGCCGCTGCATGCGATCGATCTGCCGCTGCATCCGCTCCAGCTTGGGCTCGACCTCGGCGCTGGCCAGCGCGTCGCTGCGCCGGGTCTGCTGCACCAGGCGCCCGAGCTGCAGCACCACCGGCGTCAGCGGCGTCCGCAGCTCGTGCGAGGCCACGGCGATGAACTCGTCGCGCTTCTGCAGCGATGTCTGCATCTCGCCGTACAGGCGGGCGACGTCGAGGGCCTGGGCGATCCGCAGCCCGAGCTCCTCGCCGAGCGCGAGGTCGTCGGGGCCGAACGTCCGCGTGCGCGCGGCGAGCACCAGCAGCCCGAGCGGCTCGGCCCGGGCGGTCAGCGGGATCATCACCGTCGAGCGATAGCGCATGCGTTCGGCCAGGCCCTCGCCGGCCGGGAGCCCCGGCAGCGGGTCGGCCACGCCGTCGCCGCGACCGGCGACGAGGCGCACCGCGGCCTCGCGCACGACCTCGGTCAGGGGACAATGCTCGGACTGCGCCCGCCGCCGCAGCTCGAGGTAAGGCGCCTCGATCGTCGCGTCGTCGGCCGCGATCGCGATCGCGTGCGCGGGCCCGAACTCGCCCCATTCGTCGAGCAGCTCGACGAGCGCCAGGTCGGCGGCGCTCGTCACCCAGCGGTGGACGACCTCCTCGAGCGCGCTGACGACGTCGAGCGACGAGGCCAGCAGCTTGCTGGTCTCGGCCAGCAGGTCGGCGCGCGACCTCGCCGCCCGCTCTTCGGCCAGCAGCCGCGCGTTCTCGGCCTCGGCCCGCTTGCGCTCGGTGATGTCGAAGAACGAGGTCACCACCGCGCTCGGCGCGGTCGGCCCCGACAGGAACAGCGGCCGCGAATTGATGGAGATCCACGTCAGCTCGCCGCCGGGCTTGTGGACGCCCATGATCACCCCCGACTGCGGCTCGCCGGTGCTGAGCGTGACGCTCGCCGGGTGCGTGTCGCCGGGGAAGGGCGAGCCATCCTCGTGGACCGACCGCCAGCGCGGATCGAGCGACGTCCGCCCGCACATCTGCGCCTGCGTGAGGCCGAGGAGTCGCTCGGCGCTGGCGTTGCAGGTGTGGATCGTGCCCTCGGCGTCCTGCAGGACGATGCCCTCCTCGAGCGCCGCGATCGAGGTCCGGTAGCGCGCCTCGCTGCTCTGCAGCGCCTCCTCGATCCGCTTGCGCGCCGTGATGTCGATGACCCCGCCGAGCAGCCGCATGACCCGACCGCTCGCGTCGCGGATGGCCTTCCCGCGGGCGAGCACCCACACGAGGCCGCCGTCGGGACGGATGATGCGATACTCGAGGTCGGCGAACGTCCCCGTGCTCAGGCTCTCGCGCACCCCGGCGTCGACGACGGCGCGATCGTCGGGGTGGACGGCCTCGATCCCCGCCCGGTAGTCGCGCGGCGCGACCGTGCGGCCGTAGATCCGCAGCGTACCCTCGTCCCACACCAATTCGCGGGTCTCGACATCGACGTGCCACAGACCCAGGCCGGTCGCCGCGATCGCGAACTCGAGCGCGTCGCGGCTGTCCCGCAGCCGCCGGTCCATCTCGATCCGCTGCGTGATGTCGCTGGCGATCAGCGTCAGCGCGGCCACGCGGCCGCCGTGCTCGACCGGACCGACCCGCGTCTCGAAGCGTGCCGCCTCGCCCTGGCCGCAGAAGCCGGCCGCCTCGAACAACCCCGGCGAGCCCGTCTCGACCACGCGGGCGAAGCAGGCCCGGGCGGCCTCGTGCGACTCGGGCGCCAAATATTCATAGATGCTCTCGCCGACCATCTCGAGCGGGGCGCGGTCGGGCCGAGCGCGGTTGACGAAGTGCACCACGCCGTCGCCCGAGATCATGCACACGATGTCCGGGATGTTCTCGAGCAGCGAGAACAGGAACGGCCCCACTCGTTCCAGCTCGTCGAACAATTCGCTCCGTTGACCTGCTGAGCCGAACGACAGCACGACGACGCCTGTACAGTTGCGGACGTGGGCGACGCGGGCACGGTTAAAATCCCAGCAAATCGTCCGCTCGCTCGTCCTGCGAGTCGTCGCACGGACGCGTCGGCCGCGACGGGCGCGTGCGTCCCGGGCGCCCGGCCGAAACGAGGCCTCGCCGGCCGCCGTCGGAGGAATGCTCGCGGCTCCCGGCCGGCGAGGACGCCGCGCGCCCGCGCGTCGCCTGCAGCGCGCCGGCACCCGGGCGAGACCGCGTGCCGGCGCCGATCTGCGCAGGCAGCGCAGCCCGCGTCACATGCTCGATCGGACATGCTCGTTCAACCATGAAGTCGGGAGGCGCAGCAGCCACACCTGCGCGAGCGAGCGTCACACTTGCTGTCCTCGCGGACAGGTCACGCGGAACCTCGCCGACTCGCAACCACGCGACCGTCGCTGGTCACCCGCTCATCGGATCAGCCGCACTCGAAGACGCCGTCGCCGTCGACGCTCACCCGCAGCTCGAAGCTCGTCCCTCGCGCCGAGAACGGCAGCACGAGCGCGTCCTCGCCGGCGAGGAAATTCTCGCCGATGCTGTGGTCGACGAGCACGGCCGTCTTCTCCCCCTCGTCCGTGATCGCGAACACGCGGTACCGCGTCGACCAGCCGCTCTCGAACTCGCGCTCGATGTTCAGCACGTAGCCTTCGCCACCGGCGGTGACGAGCGCACCGCCCCCCTTGCAACCGAGGTACTCGTCGTCTTCGCCGGCGTCCGGCGAGATCCGCACGACGCGCTCGAGGAGCGGAGTGTCCGGCTCGGAGCACGCAGACAGCAGCAGCGCCGTCATCCCGGCGATGACGGGTAGACTCAGGGACGGAAGCGAAGTCGTCATGGCGTGGGGCGTGATCTTATGACACCACTCGCGGCCACGCCTGTCACCACGTCGGTGATGAAATTGTCGGCCCGAGCCGGCGTTGCACGCGCGAGGTCATCGAACGCCGTTCCTCTCGAGTCCCGTCGTGTTGCGACTCGGGGCGATCGCGGGTCGCGGACGGGCCCGTCGCGCCGGCCGTGGAGCTCCGCGCCCTGCGCCGCAGCCCCGCCGGCCGACCGCCGCGTCGACTCATCGCCGGACGCGATCCATTTGGCGACGATTCGCGCGCCCACGCGCGAGAGCGCGGCCACAGTGCCGGCGTGGCGAGCGAACGCGAGAAGATGCTGTCCGGCGAGCTGTACCTGGCCTCCGACACCGAGCTGGTGGCCCTGCGGCGGTCGGCGCGTCGGCTGACGCACGCGTTCAATGCCACCCGCGAGGACGAGCCCGCGGCGCGCGTGGCGATCCTGCGCGAGCTGCTGGGCGCGTGCGGTCCGAACATCGAGATCGAGCCGCCGTTCCGCTGCGACTACGGCGCGAACATCAGCGTCGGCGACGGCTTTTACATGAACTTCGACGGCGTGATCCTCGACTGCGCCGCCGTCGAGATCGGCGCGCACGTGCTGTGCGGGCCCGGGGTGCACATCTACGCGGCCACCCACCCGCTGCTCGCCGCCGAGCGAATGACGGGACTCGAGTCGGCGCGGCCGGTGCGGATCGGCGACCGCGTGTGGCTCGGCGGCCGCGTGATCGTCTGCCCGGGCGTCACCATCGGCGCCGACACCACGATCGCGGCCGGCAGCGTCGTCACCCGCGACATCCCGGCCGGCGTGCTCGCCGGCGGCCATCCCTGTCGCGTGATCCGCCGGCTCGACGAGCGCTGAGCTCAGCCCGGCGGGATCACCAGGTCGGTCAGCGCGATCGCGTTGCCGCCGGCCGGATAGGCGTACGACGAATAGCTGTCGAGGCCCCAGACCACGAGGCCGAACTTGCCGTCGCTCCCGGCGGTGTGCTGTCCGTTGGTGCAGCCGTTCACGCCGACGTCGGCGCGGATCAGATCGACGGTGGCGACCTCGAAGCGGCCATCGCCGCCGACCGGCTGCCAGCCGCCGACCGTGCCCAGGCAATCGACGGTGACGTCGTGGAAGCCGTCGCCGTCGTCGACGCGCGTGATCACCAGGTTGGTGGTCGCGTACGACGGGTCGGTGAAGAAGATGTATTCCTGCAGGAACTGCGCCGGCGGCAGCAGGATCACCCACTCCTCGTCGCCGAGCAATTGCATGAACCCCATCGCCGTCGCGCCGGGGCGGGTGCCGCCGGGGATGTTGCAGGTGTCCATCACCTGCGACAGCACGAACGGGTGCTCGGGGTCCTGGCTGCGGATCTGGAACGAGCCGGTGGCCGCGAAGTCGACCACCTGACCCTGCGCCAGCGCGGCCGGGGCGCCCGGGACCGGCGGGTCGTAGCTCAGCGCCGTGCCGTCGACCGCGCCGACCACCCGGTACTCGATCGCCTCCGGCGCCAGGTCGGCCCGGCGCGTCTCGTAGGCGGCGGCCACGTATTCATAGCCCAGCGCGGTGACCGAGTGGTTCTGCTGGTGCGTCGCCTCGCCGCCGGGGGCCATCATCGGCTGCAGGCGCAAGAAGCGGTTGCCGGTGTGCAGCGCGACCGGCTTGTCGCTGAGGATCAGCGTGCCCGACGCGTCGCCCGCCCCGGCGGCGACCTCCCATTGCACATACTCGCCGGCGTCGACCGTGAATGCCTGGACCACCCCGGCCGGCGCCGCCTCGATGTCGGGCCCGGCCTCGAGGTCGGCGGTCGGACGGATCTCCACGTTCGTGCCGTCGACGGCGCCGACCACCTGCAGCCACAGCGGCCCCGGCGGCACGTGCGTGCCCACGGGCGGCATCACGGCCACATAGTTGGTGCCCCACGCGCTGGTCGGGAACAGCAATTCGGCGCTCGGGATGTACGAGAACGCGCCGCCGAACGGGGCCATGTCGTAGGCGGTCAGCGGGATGTCGGAGGTGACGTGAAAGCTGAGACCGCGGCCGGAGGCGTCGACCTGGGTCGCCGCGCCGGCGGCGTCGGGCACCGGGCAATTGAGGTTCTGCATGGTCTCGGGGTGGATCGCATTGGGGTGACTCGAGAGGAACAGCACCGCGACCTCGCCGGGCCCGAGGCCGGCGGCCGCGACCGGCGACCAGTCCTCCGGCGCCTGCCCCGGCGTGACGACGCGAGCGAACGCGCCGAGGTCGAACGCGACGCCGTCGCGCGTGACCTCGATCTTGGCCGGATGCCCCCAGCTGTTGGTGAGGAACGCGGCGAAGCACGGCGGCGTCGGCAAGTACGGCGAGGTCGGCGGCGTCGGCACCTGGAATTCGCAGCCGAAGTTGGCCTTGCTGGCGGCCGCCGCGTCGCAGGCGGGCACGCACTCGGCGTCGGCGCAGCCCTGGTCGGCCGCGCACTGCTCGACGACCTGCCCGCTCGTGTCGACGACCGCGTGCAGGTCGGCGCTGCACTGCAGCGCCTTCGCCACGTCGAGCCCCTGGCCGAGGTCGAACAGCGGACCCGAATCGGTGCTGCCGGTGGTGGTGGTCGGCGTCGACGTGGCGTCGCTGCCGGTCGGCGCGGTCGCGCTGCTCGCGTCGCCGTCGGTGGTGCCGGTCGGGATCGTCGCGGTCGAGGTGCCCGGCGCGCTGCTCGCGGTGCTGTCGGCCGGCCGTCCGTCGTCGCCGCAGGCGAGGACGACGAGCGCAGAGACACCGAGGATTGCGACACTCCCGCGATTCATCGCATGCAGGTACCTTGCGCTCGCGCGCACGGTCAAGGGCCGGCATCGGCGGGCCGGCGAAACGGCGCGATCGCGGCGGACGCACGGGTCACGGCCGCGCGCGAACGCCCGGGCCCGCTCGTCCCCGCGCCCCTCGCCGGGGCGCCCGGAGGCCGATTCACGCCGATGTCCTGCGCAACCGCCCGCGCACCGCTCCGCGCGGCCGCCGCGATGACATGTCTCATTACACATGTCTCATGAGACATGTCTTCAACACGAGCTGCGCCGGGCCGCCGCGTGTACATGCTTCATCGATCATGTCACACAAGACATGTCTTTGGCGCCATCTCTCGCCGCCCCGCCGGCTCACCCGCGCGACCGGGCGACGATCGCCGCGACCAGCCGCGCCAGCGCGGGCGGGTGCTCCGCGAGGTAGAGCGAGGGCTCGATGAGCTCGAGCTCCATGATCCGCGGCGCGCCGTCGTCGTCGCGGACCACGTCGACGCGCGCGTAGAGCAGCTGGTCGGCGATCGGCGCCAGCGCGACCTCGGCGAGGCGCCGCTCGTCGCCGGCGATCGGGACGGCGGGCGAGACCTGCTCGCGCTCGCCGACGAACCGCGCCGTCTTGCGGATCGCGTGGGTGAGCGCGCCGTCGATCCAGATCAGCGCGCGCTCGCCCGGCCCCTCGACCGCGCGCATGTACGGCTGCACCATCGTGTCCCGGCGAGCCACGTCCTCGGCGAAGCGCTGCTGGCAGGCGTCCGCCTCGGCGCGCTCGAGGCGCCACGTGCCCAGCGACGCGGCCGAGACGGCCGGCTTGACGACCGCGCGATCCCAGCCGCGCTCGTCGAGGATCTGCGCCAGCTCGGGCGCCGCGCCGCGCGCGACGTGGACCGTGTCGACCACGGGGACGCCGCGATCGGCCAGCCCGCGCAGATAACTCTTGTGATAGTTGCCGGCGACGATCGCCAGCGGATTGTACATTCGCGTGACGCCGGCGACCCGCCGCGCCCACGCCAGGAAGTCGTCGGGGCGGTGCGGATAATTCCAGGTCGAGCGGATCACGCACAGCCCGGCCTCGTGCCAGGCGGCCGCCGGATCGTCCCAGGCCAGCACCCGCGGCTCGACGCCGGCCTCGGTGAGGGCGGCGACCAGCAGCGCCTCGTCGGGGTCGGGCTCGGGCTTGATGACGCAGGTGGCGAGGGCGACGCGCATGACCGGCGGAGCATAACCGAGAGCGCGTCCGGTCGGCGCCGCGATCGCTGTCGAGGAGCTCGCATTGCCGGCACATGCTTCGTCCGCCACGCGCGGCGGGACCGGCGGGCCGGCGCGCGACCGGCCCGTCGCCGTCGAGCGCCGCCACTTCGGTGGAGACGTGCGCGGTCACAGCCGGTAGCCGTCGCCGGCCGATTCTGTCGATGAGTCCGGCGGCGCCGGAGCATCGTGTGCCGAGCGCGTATCGGTACGTCGGACGTCGTCGACTCGAAGCGTGAGAATCAATGCGTGCGGACAGGCCATCCGCGAGTCGTTCAGGCGCGAGCCTTGTCGAGACCTGAGCGGCGGACTATGAACTTTCGCATGCGAGCCATCATCGTCGAAGAGTTTGGTGGACCGGAGGTCCTGAAGGTCGTCGAGCTGCCGGAGCCGCGGCCCGGCGCGGGCGAGGTCCGGATCCGCGTGCATGCGGCCGCGGTCAATCCGACCGACGTGTTGCTGCGCTCCGGAGAGATCAAGCGGTTGGCGCCGCAGCTGCCGCCGCCGCCGTACATCCCCGGGATGGACGCGGCCGGGGTCATCGACGCGGTCGGGCCGGGCGGCGACGGCCGGCTGAAGGTCGGGGACGAGGTCGTCGCCGTCGTCACGCCCTACGGTCCGCACAAGGGCGCGTACGCCGAGCAGATCGTGGCCCCCGCGGCCTCGGTCGTCCGCGCGCCCGCGGGGAGCAGCCTGGCGGCCGCGTCGACGCTGCTGATGAACGCGCTCACGGTGCGGCTGGGGCTCGACGCGTTCGGCCTGCAGCCCGGTCAGACCGTGGCCGTCACGGGCGCGGCCGGGGCGGTCGGCGGCTACGCGATCGAGCTGGCCAAGGCCGACGGCCTGCGCGTGATCGCCGACGCCTCGCCGGCCGATCACGCGCTCGTCGAGCGACTCGGGGCCGATGTCATCCTCGAGCGGGGCGACGACCTGGCCCGACGGATCCGCGAGGTCGCCCCGCAAGGGGTCGATGTCGTGATCGACGCGGCCATGTTGCACGAGCAGATCTTGCCGGCGATCCGCGACGGCGGCGGGATCGTGACAGTGCGCGGATGGAGCGGTCCGACGGAGCGCGGCGTCGTCGTGCACCCGGTGTTCGTCGGCACGGCGCTCACCGACACCGCGAAGCTCGAGCGCCTGCGCCAGCAAGCCGAGGACGGCCAGCTGAGCCTGCGCGTGGCCAGGGTGCTCCCGGCCGCGGAGGCCGCGGAGGCGCATCGATTGCTCGAAGCCGGGGGCGTCCGCGGTCGGCTGGTGCTCGACTTCAGCGCGTGACACCCGGGCCCCGGCGAGCCTGTCACCGCCCGGCGCGGCCGAGCTGGGCCAGCAAGAACGCGGCCTCGAAGGCGCGGCCGTGCAGCCACGCGCGGCGGCTGCTGGGCCCCGCGTGGCCGGCGTGGGTCTCGGTGCGCAGCAGCGTCGGGCCGCCGCCGCTGGCCAGGCGGCGCAGGCGGGCGACGTAGCGGGCCTGCTCGTGGTAGGCGACGCGGGCGTCGGCCAGCGACGATTCGACCAGCAGGGCCGGATAGGCGCGCGGACCGAGGTTGGCGTAGGGGCACCAGCCGCGGATCGCGTCGTAGTCGGCGCGCACCGCCGGGTCGCCCCACTCCTCGTATTCGGTGGTGGTCAGCGGCGCGCTCGGGTCGGCCATCGTGCCCACGGCGTCGAGGAACGGCACGCGCAGGACCGCGGCCCGGAACAGCTCCGGGCGGCGATTGAGCGCCGAGGCCACCAGCGCCCCGCCGGCGCTGTCACCGGCGACCGCCAGCATGTCGCGGGTGGTGTAGCCGCGGTCGATCAGGTCGGCCGCGACCGCGAGCAGGTCGTCGACCGCGTTGTCACGGAGGCGCCGGCGCCCGGCCTCGTGCCACGGCTCGCCGAGCTCGCCCCCGCCGCGCACCCAGGCGATCACGAAGTCGACCCCGCGATTCATCAGAGTGCAGCGCGCGGCGTCGAAGTCGGGGTCCCAGGCGAAGCCGTACGATCCGTAGGCCTCGAGCAGGATCGGCCGCGGGCCGTCGTGAGGCCCGGTGCCGGCGAAATACATGTAGAGGATCTCGGTGCCGTCGCTCGCCTGCGCCGACGCGAACGCGCCGGCCTTGAGCCCGCACGCGGTCGGCGGCGGCCGGCTGTGGACCAGCGTCTCCGAGCCGTCGGCGAACGCGAGGTCGACGGTGTCGTCCGGCGCGTGCACCGTGGTGAGGTGCACGCGGTAGTGCGTGGCGGCAGGATCGGGGTTGTCGCCGGGGCTGATGTCGACGATCTCGCCTGTCCGCGGGGACAGGCCGCGGCTGCGCTCGGCCTGGCCGGCGCGCACGGTCGCGCCGGTGGCCCGGTCGACGAACACCAGGCGCGGGAAGCCGCCCTCGCGCTGCAGCAGGACCAGGTGGCTGTCGAAGGCGTCGAGGTGGGCCAGGGCGACGCCGGTCCGCTCGCCGACGACCTCGCGCCAGAGCGCGGGCCTGGGGTCGTTCTCGGGCGCCGCGACCACGCGAAAGTGCGGGGCCCCGCGGTTGCTGCGGATATAAAACTCGTCGCCCGCGTGGTCGACGTCGTAGAGGTGTCCGGGCAGGCGGTAGGCGACCACCGTCCACGGCCCGGCCGGCGTGGCGGCGCGAGCGACCCGGACCTCGCTGGAGGTGGCCGAGCTGCTGCGGGCGATCAGCCACTCGCCGGAGCGGCTGCGCTCGACGTGGATGTCGAACCGCGGATCGGTCTCCTCGAAGATCAGGCGATCGTCGCCGCCGAGAGTGCGGGCGCGCAGGGCGAACGAGCGGTAGGTGTCGTCGCGCACGGTGTAGACGAGCTCGCGCCCGTCGGCGCTCCACGCCGCGGAGGTGACCCGATCGATCCGCTCGGGCCGCTCCACCCCCGTCTCCAAGTTTTTGATGAAGAGCGTGTAGTTCTCGCCGCCGACCTCGTCGAGCGAATAGGCGAGCGCGCGGCCGTCGCTCGAGACCTCGAAGACGCCGAGGTCGAGGAAATCGCGGCCACGGGCGAGTCGCTGCAGATCGAGGACCACCTGCGGCGGCCGATCGTTCGCGGCGCCGACGCGGCGGCGGAGATACACCGGGTGCTCGTCCTGGCGGCGCTGGCGGGTCCAGTACAGCCATTCGCCGCGGCGCACCGGGGCGGACTCGTCGTCGACGTAGGCGATGGCCTCGATCTCGCGCTCGAGCGCGCGCATGAGCGCCCGCTGCGGGCGCAGCAGGGCCTCGGCGTGGCGGTTCTCGGCCGCGAGGTGAGCGCGCACGGCCGGGTCGTCGGGCCCGGCCTTGAGCCACGCGTACTCGTCGCGGTGCGGCTCGCCGTGCAAGGTGACGACGACCTCGTCGACCGTGCGGGCGACCGGTGGCGCGGCAGCGAGGCCGAGGGCGAGCGCGGCGACGCGGAGCATGCCGTGACGATCCCCCGGGTCAGCCCCGCTGTCCAGCGCGCTGCGGACAGCGGAGCCCGTCGGGGGCCTGCGCGCCCTGCAGGTCGATCGAACCCGGTTTCGTCAGCGCGCCGGCTCCGCCCGCGCGCTCACCGGGCCGCGCGCGCGCGAGCCTTCACTTCGTCGACACTCGCACCGGCAGGTCGAGGATGTCGCGGAAGATCGGGTGATTGCCGTAGACCGGCTTGCTCACCAGCTCGATCGTGGGATAGCGGGCCAGGAACTGCTGCAGCGCCGTCTCGGCCTCGAGCCGCGCGAGCGAGGCGCCGAGGCAGAAGTGCGGGCCGTGGCCGAACCACGGGCTCGAATTGGTGCGCCGGCGGATGTCGTAGACGTCGGGGTCGGACACGAACTCGGGGTCGCGGAAGGCCGACGGCGTGTTGAGGAACACGGGCTGACCGCGGTGGAACTCGACGCCCTCGAACGTGAACGGCTGATCGACGAAGCGGGCGAGCCCGCCGCCGCGGCCGAACGCGTTGTAGCGGAGCGTCTCGTCGAGCGCGAGCCGGGCCAGCGACGGATCGGCGCGCAGCAGCGCCAGCTGGTCGGGGTGACGCAGCAGCTCGAGGATCGTGTAGGTCGTGAGGTGCACCGTCGTGTCGGAGCCGCCGATGATGAGGCCGCCGACGAGCGACAGCAGCTCGGCGTCGTTCAGGCGATCGGCGTCGTCGCAGGCGCTGATGAGGTGCGTCATCAGGTCGTCGGCCATCGGCCGCTCACGCCGGTCGGCGATGCACGCCCGCACGATGTCGAGCCCGCGCGAGACCGCCGGCATGTACCCGGCGAACTGCTCGGGCGGCAGGCCGGGGAAGATGGTGGCGATCAGCGCGTCGGCGAACGCGAGGAACTCCGGCTCCGACCCCGACGGGATGTTGAGCATCGCCGCGATCACGCGCACCGGATAGGTCTGGGCGAAGTCGCGGAACACGTTGATCACGCCGTCTTCCGGCAGCGCGGCGAGCACGTCGGTGATGATCTGCGTGACCCGCGGGCGATGCGCCTCGAGGTTGCGCGGCCCGAACAGCGGCGTGACCAGCTTGCGCACCCGCGCGTGCGCCGACGGCGGCATCATGAACAGGTCGTTCTCGCGGATCGCCACGTAGTCGGGATAGGCCGCCCGCAGCTCGTCCGGGAAGCCTGACCCCAGCGTGCCATCGGTGACGAGCCGCGGATCGCGGATCAGCGCCATGACGTCGCGATAGCGGAACACGACGTGCCCCTTGACCTGCTCCCACGCGTAGATCGGCGCCTGCTCGCGGAATCGACGGTACGTGGGATAGGGATCCTCGACGAACGCGGGGTCGAAGGGATCGAACTTCAACTCGGACGGGCCGCTTGTTTCCAGCATTGGCCCGACGTAGCACATCCCCGCAGGACTCGACAGAGCGAGCCTGCGGCGCGCCACGCAGGAGACCGCACGCGCATGCGCGCAGCGCCGCTCCGCTGCGCGCGCGCGGCAGCCGCTGCGCGCGGACGAGCCCCGGAGCTCGGCCGTCCAATGCGTCCCGACCCTCCCCGACCGTCCGCGCCCGATGTGCGGCGCGACCGCGGTGAACACCTCAATCGCGGGCGCGGAGAACTGTGGTGATTGATCGCCACGACATCGCCCCGGAGATCCATCACGCGCGATCGGCGAGACAATCACATGTCTCGAAAGACAGATTGGCCGTTCGCTGCTGCGGCCGCTCGCCCCCAAACGAAGGGTCACCAGGCGCGCGCACACCGGTTACGTTGTCGGCATGGCTGGCTCGACTCGCTTCGCCGACCACCTCGCGGCACACGCGTGACCGCTCCGTTTGGCGAGCCGTTCAGTCCCAGCAGCCGAACACGAGGTCGCCGACGCGCTCGGGCCGCCAGTGCCGCGCCTGCGCCAGCTCCTGGCCGTGGAGGCGCGTCGCCCAGTCCTGCGGCGCGAGCCGCGTCTCGAGCTGGGCCGCGGTGGCGAGCTCGTGCGGGCCGTGGAACGCGGCCGCCAGCAGCGGCGCGTCGACGAAGCGATAGTCGAGCCGCTGATCCCATCGCGCGAATGCCAGCACCGGCTGGGCGGCGTTGAGCAGCAGCCACAGCGGCGTGCCCTCGTGATCGACGCGGGCGCGGTAGTACTCGGCGGACTGGTGCGGGCCCTCGCACTCGCCGAGCGCGGTGCGGGGGACCGCGCGCGCCATCGCGTGGCAGGCCGCGCGGAACGAGGCGAGGTTCCAGCGCGGATCGTGGCTGCCGCCGAAGCCGGTCAGCCCCGGGCGCACCAGCGCGAGCGCGCCCGCGACGACCGCCGCATTCGCCTGCTCGTCGCGCCGCCTCGCCATCGCCGCGGCCGAGCATAACCGGGCTCACGCGCCGTCGCACTGGCCGTCGTGATCCGCGTCGACCCCGCCGGCGCGCCAGCAGGCGAGCCAGTCGTCGAGGAACAGCCGGCGCTCGGCCACGAACTCGCGCATGTCCTCGATCTGGTCGAGGTGCTTCTCGAGCGAAAACGGCTTGTTCAGGTCCTCGGCCGCCGCGTCGGCGATCTGCGCGGCCCAAATGTCGATCCGCTCCTGCAGGACATCGGGGTCGTAGGCGGTCTGCACGGCGGACGCGATCGCGTCGACGTACTTGCGGAACCACTCCGGGTCGGCGGTGGCGATGTCGTAGAAGGGCCGGCCGTGGTCGCCCTCCTTGATGTAGGTGTACGGGTCGGTGTCGGGCTCGAGCCGCGTGAAGGTGTCGTCGAGGTCCCACGGGATCACGACGAAGCCGGTCTTCGGGTCGTTGTAGACGTACTGATTGAGCCCCCCGCCCCACGCGCCGTCGCGGTCCGGGATCACGGCCTCGGCCGCCCACTCGCGCAGCGCCTGCTCGAGGTTCATCACCGCGAGCAGGTCGTCGACGGTCTCCGCGTCGTTGAGCCGCTCGACGTCGGCCTCGCTCGGGTCCTCCTCGTTGGTCTTCTTCTTCCAGCCCGAGCCGCCGCCGCCGCGCTTGTACAGGTTGCCGCTGCTGTCCTCGAAGTTGCGCTCGAGGAACTCGCTGTCGACCTTCTCGATGCTGGTAAAGAGGCCGTAGTAGGTGCCGTTGAGCACGACGCGGGCGTTGTTGGCGCACGGCGCGGCGATCCCGGCGTCGCGCAGGATCGCCAGCGCCAGGCGGTCGCGCAGGAAGCTGCGGTTGTACTCGGCGGCGTCGAACAGCACGTGCTTGAGCCCCTCGAACCGGCCCTTCTTGTCGTAGGTGTTGAACGAGACCTCGAACTGCATCTTCTTCGCGTCGGGCCAGTGATCGGAGTTGCCGCGCAGCCGCACCGAGGCGTCGGTGATCACGGTGTCCTCGACCTTGAACGCGAGCAGCGGGTGCTCCTCGAGGTTGTTGTCGTCGGCGACCGCGAACTCGTGCTCGATCTCCGCCAGCTCGTCCGCGGCGATCTCGAGCTCGAAGGTCGGGAACAGCTCCTGGCCGTAGATCCGCGGGCACGCCTTCGGCTGCCACACATCCTCGCCGCCGGTGGTCGGGTCCGGGGCGCCGGTGCCGGTGCTCACAGGGTGGTCGCCGGTGGTGCCGTCGTCGCCGGTCGAGGTACCCCCGGTCGGGAGGGTGGCGGCGCCGGCCGTCGCGTCCTCGATGGTGGTGCCGCCGGTCGATTCGGCGCCGGAGGTCGTCGCGGCGTCGCTGTCGGTAGCGCTCGATTGGGGCTCCTGTGTGGTACAAGCTGCGATTATCACGAACACGGGGAGAGCGGATGCACGACGCATGCGCTCAGGCTGTACAACTGTCCGGGCGCGACAAGGGAGCGTCGTCACGCCGGCTCGCGGTCGGGCCGGAACGCGGGTTCGCTCGGAGGGCGTGGTGCGATGATTGATCCGGCAAATGTGATGAGTGCGAAGCCGCCCGGGGCTTGCGCTGTGAGAACATGTGGTCGAGATGTGGGCGATCCATGCGAGCGTGGCCCGAGGCGGCTGCATGTAGGCCGGCGCTCGTCCGCGGCCGGATCGGTCGCGCCCCGCTCTCCCTGGATGGACGGGCCCCGGTCCGTTCGCGCACAACGAGGCCCGCCCGGCCGGGGAGCGGCCTGCACATCGACGCGCTGGTTCTGGTGGTGCGCCGCGCCCTCGAGGACGGTGAGCTCGACGAGGCGCTGGCGGCGGCGATCGTGGCCGAGGCGCTCGCACAGGCGCTCGGCGAGGGTGGCTCGGACGGCCGCGCAGCCGCTCGCGGCCGCCTCGTCGGAGTGAGGCTTCACCAACCGGCCGACGATGAGCTTGATCGACGAGGGGTCCCGGCACAATCTCTGCCCGTGCCCGCCCGGCCTGCCATGATCGACCAGCGCAGCTCGCGCTTGCAGGCCGCGTATTGTGAGTACATCGCCGAAGTCTTCCCCGGGATCGATTTCCGCCGCTGGTGCGAGTGGGGCGAATGGAGCGACGACTACCGCGCGTTCGCGGTGGTCGAGGACGGCCGCGTGATCGCCAATACCTCGGTCAGCCGCATGCGCCTGCGCGTGCAGGGCCGGGACATCATCGGCTATCAACTCGGCGCGGTCGGCTGCCTGCCCGGGCGTCGCGGCCGCGGCCTCGCGCGCGCGACGATGACCGCCGCTCTCGCGCATTGCGGCGATGCTCCGGTGCTGCTGTTCGCCAACGAGACGGTGCTCCAATTCTACCCGCGCTTCGGCTTCGCGCCGCGACCGCAACACGTCTTCAAAGCCGAGCACGGCGCCGCCCCGGGCCCCGCTCCCGCGCCCGTCGTCGACCTCGCCGATCCGGCCCGGCGAGCGAGCTTCCGGGCCCTGGCCGCCGGCGCTGCGCCGATCAGCGACCGCTTCGGCGCGCGCGACTACGGCTCGATCGCCACCTGGTACGCCGCCAACGGTTACGCCAGCCCGCTGCGCGCGTTGAGCGAGGACGCCTGGGTGTTCGCCAGGATCGAGGGCGACGTCCTGCACATCGACGACATCGTCGCGCGCGCGCCGTTCGACCTGCGCGAACAATTGCCGCGCCTGATCGATCGGCCGATCCGGGCGCTGCGCTTCGGTTTCACCCCCGACCTGTGGTGGCCGCAGGCCCAGCCCGTCGAGGTGGAGGCCGACGCCTACCTGTTCGTGCGCGGCCTGACCATGCCCGCGCTGCCCGACCGCTTCCCGGTGCTCGCGCGCACCTGACCGCGTGCCTCAGTTCTACCGCGACCGTGAGCCGCCGAAGCAGCGCCGGAGTCCGCGCAATGCACGGGCGAACCAGCCTCGAGGGCGCGGCTCGGTCAGCGTCTCGTCGGGCGACGGGGTCGCGGGCCCCGGCGCCGCGGCCAGGACCTCGGGAGTGATGTAGAGCGCGCGCATCGCCACGCGGCCCGGCGCATCCATGCCGAGCGAAGCGAACGCGTTGGGGGCGAACACCCCGAGCGCGCGGCTGCGAAAGGTCAGCGTGCACCCCTCGTCCGAGCGCCAGTACTCCGGCGTCAGCAATCGCGCCGCCAGGTCGGCGTCGTCGGTGAGCGGCGTGACGCGATAGCTGATCCAGAACATGTCCTCGAAGCGTGGATCGTCGAGGTACGCGACCACGCGGTCCGCGAGCAGGACGTCCCAGCCCTCCGACCGCCCGTGATCGGTCGCCTTCAGCCGACGCCTGTGCTGGACCGCGCTCACGAACAGCATGGCGAGCAATTACGCGGCCGGGGCCAGGCGCGCCGCGGGGATCCGGGCGGCGATCAGCTCGCCGAGGAACTCGCTGAACGGAATGCCGACGGCCGCCAGCGCCGTGCGGAAGCCCGAGCCCGGGCCGAGGTCGGGGTTGGCGTTGACGTCGACGATCTGGACCACGTCGGCGGCGAGGCGCAGGTCGAAGCGGCAATAGCCGGTCATCCCGAGCAGCGTGGCCGCCCGCGTGCACGTGGCGACGAGCTCGGCGTGCAGCGCAGGCGCGAGGTCGGGGACGATCCGGCTGATGGTGGCCTGGGCCTCGCGCGAGGCGACGTCCCACTTGGCGGTCCAGCCGACCACGCGGCGCTCGGGCACCAGCGTCGGCGCGAACACGATCTGCCCCGGCGGCAAGGCGACGAGGCCGCGCGCGCCGGCGTGGTAGAGCGCGAGGTTGTATTCGGGGCCGTCGATGAAGGTCTCGATCAGCGCCGGCTGATGGTGGCGCGCCCACACCAGGCGGGCCCGGGCCAGCGCGGCCTCGGCCTCGCCGCACACGCTGTCGCCGTCGATGCCGACGCCGCCGCCCTCGCGCGCGGGCTTGACGATCACCCGGCCCGAGGCCGCGCGCGCCAGCAATTCGCGGATGTCTTCCAGGACATGTCCTTCCGAGCAGCCCGGAGCGACGGCGAACCCGGACGGGGTGGCGACGCCGGTCTGGCGCAGGAACTGCTTGACGAACGGCTTGTCCTGGCAGAGCGCCAGCGTGACCGGATCGCAGCCGCAGCAGGGGATCCCCAGCATGTCGAGGCCGAGCGACAGGTGGGCCTCGAAGCGGGTGCGACCGACGGCCCCCTCGCACAGGTTGAAGACGACGTCGGGCGCGACCTCGCGGACGGCGGCGAGCGCGGCGGGCACCGAGTCGCCGATCGGCACCAGCGTGCAGTCGTGCGCCGGCGCCAGCGCGGCGTGGATGTCGCGCGCGGTCGCCGACAGCTCGTGGGCGCCGAACGACCCGGCCTGACCGTGCGGATGCGAGGGAGACGCGACGTGATAGGTGATGGCGATCCGCATGGGGGGCTCCAGCGAGGGATGCGAGGGATGCGAGGCGACTAATGGGGGTGTTCGGGGCAGGACCAGCGGGCGATGGCGGCGCCGATGATCCGGCCGATCAATTGCTCGTAGGACCAGCCGTGACCGCGGGCGATGATGACGAGGTCGCTGCTGACCGGGTGCAGCCCCGGCAGCGGGTTGACCTCGATGAAGTTGGGGTCGCCGCGCCGGTCGCAGCGGATGTCGATGCGCGACAGGTCGCGGCAGGCGAACACGCGGTGGACGTCGAGCGCGAGCGTGCGAATGGCGTCGAGCCGGGCGGCGTCGAGGCGCCCCGACTGCAGCAGCTCGTCGGCCATGACGTAGCGGACCTGATTGAGGTAGTCGCGCTTGACCTCGAGCGAGTAGACGAACGCCTCGCCGTCGGGCTCGCGCGGGGTCACCTGCATCACGCCGACCACCTCGGCCGCGGCGCCGTTGCCGATCACGCCGACGGTGAACTCGTCGCCCGACAGGAACTCCTCGATCAGGACCGCCTGGCGGTAGTCGCGTTGCAGCTGGGCGACCCGCTCGCGCAGGGCGGCCTCGTCGCGGCACACCGAGTTCTTGCGGATGCCCATCGACGAGCCCTCGGCGACCGGCTTGACGAACAGCGGATAGGTCAGGTCCACCGCCCCGAGCGCCTCGTCGGCGCCGACGATCTGGAACGGCGCGGTGCGGATCCCGTGGGCGGCGGCGAAGATCTTGGCGACGCCCTTGTCGAGCGCCAGCGCCAGCGAGAACGGCCCCGAGCCGGTGTTGGGGATCCCCAGCACCTCGAGCACCGCCGGGATCTGGGACTCGCGGCCGCGCCCGCCGACGCCCTCGGCGAAGTTGAACACGCCGTCGATGTGGCGCTCCGCCGCCCGCCCCTCGAGCGCGGCCAGCATCCCCGCGCCCCAGCCGAGCCGCTCGACCTCGTGCCCCAGGCCCCGCAGCGCGCGATCGATGGCGTCGACGGTCTCCACCGAGTCGAACTCCTCGAAGCGGTCGATCGGCTCGCCGGGCTGCGGACCGAGCTCGGGCTTGAGATTGAAGGTCAAGCCGAGCCGCATACGACCTCCGCTGAAACCACGCCCTGTGCCAGGCGGGACGAACGACCTACCACCGCCGCGGCCGCGACCGCAGGCGAACAAAACTCGGACGATGCACCCGGAGGTTCCAATGTGGCGTCTCGGCGGCGAGAACCATAGCCAAGTCGCCGCCGGTGGAAAGAAAAAACTTTGCAAGACCGCAAGGCCGCCCGCTGCCGCGGGGCGACACCGGATGACCGCGGGTTTCCGGAGGTCACGCAGGAGCCGGCGCATCCCGGTGCGAGTTCGCGCATGTCTTACCATTCTCGGCGGGGCGCGCGCTGTTGCAATTGTAGGTACCGCGGCGGCCGACGTGCACGCTGTTCCGCCCGCGAATCGACGGATGTGCCCGAGCGAGGTCCGCGGTATCGCGGCACCGGGCCGAGCCGGAGATCGACGCTTAAGCTCGGCCGGCACGACCGCCGGGCGGACGCGGACCGGCAGCGGGGCGACGCGGTCTGGCGCCCGCAGGACGTCCACGACCGCCAGTCGACGACGACGGCGCCCTCCGATCGTGAAGGATCGGGTCCGACTCGCGGGGGCTCGCTGCCGACAATTTCTTAATATAGAGGTGCGGCCACCGACCCTCTCGAGCGGCCTCGCCAGTTCTCCCCAGGCGGCCCGTCGCTCGTCCCATTCGCGCCGTGCCGGCGGGAGGCTCCCGGGGCGAGGGCTCTTCGAGAAGATCCGGTCGCGGACCCGGCGCCCGGGACCGCTGCGACGCGGCCGCGGATCGCCGGCGCCGGACAACCATGAGACGCGGCGGCGGACGAGGTCGCTGCGCACATTGCGACCACCAGGCCCCCGAGGCGACGCCCTGCTCCCGCAGCGGCCGGCATCGTCGCCTCGACGCCGCCACAGCCAGCAGCGGCCGCGGGGCGACTACGCTGAAAACACCATGACGGCCGCCCCCGATGCGCTGACTTGCGCCGACGACGCCGGGCTCGTCTACGTGACCGACGCCCAGGCCGGCATCCGTCGCCGGCGCGTCGGCAAGGGCTTCGCCTATAGCGACCCGCGAGGTCGACCTCTGCGCGACGACCTGCAGCTGGCACGGATCCGCAAGCTGGCGATCCCGCCGGCGTGGACCGACGTGTGGATCTGCCCCGACCCGCGCGGGCACATCCAGGCCGTCGGACGCGACGCCCGCGGCCGCAAGCAATACCGCTACCACGCGCGCTGGCGAGAGGTCCGCGACAGCACCAAGTACGAGCGCATGCTGGCGTTCGCGGCCGCGCTGCCGGCGATCCGCGCCCGCGTCGATCGCGACCTCCGCCGCCCCGCGCTCGACCGCGACAAGGTGCTCGCCGCGGTGGTGCGCCTGCTCGACACCACGCACATCCGGATCGGCAACCCCGAGTACGCGCACTCCAACGATTCGTACGGGCTCACCACCCTGCTCGATCGCCACGTGAAGATCCACGGCGCGCACCTCGAGTTCCGCTTCCGCGGCAAGGGCGGCAAGCTGCACCGCGTCGGCCTCGACGACGCCCGCCTGGCCAAGATCGTCCGCAGCTGCCGCGACGTGCCCGGGCAGGAGCTGTTCCAGTTCTACGACCACGCCGGCGAGCACCACGCGATCGGCTCGGCCGACGTCAACGCCTACCTGCGCGCGTGCTCCGGCAGCGAGTTCAGCGCCAAGGACTTCCGCACGTTCGCCGGCACGGTGCTGGCGGCCGAGGAGCTGTGGCGAGCGGCGCGGCCGGAGCACAAGGGCCGGCGCAAGCAGGCGATCACGCGGGCGATCGAGCGGGTCGCCGACTGCCTCGGCAACACCGCGACCGTATGCAAGAAGTGTTACATCCACCCGTCCGTGCTCGAGGCCTACGAGGAGGGCGTACCGCTGCCGACCGGCGCGCGCGGGCCCCGGGCCTACACGGCGCTGCGCGCCGAGGAGCGCCGCGCGGTCGCCCTGCTGCTGCAGTGGCAGGCGACCGCCGGCGAGCGCACGCTGCCGGCCCGCCTCGCCGCCTCGCTGAAGCAGCGCCGGCGCCGGCCGGTCCGCCGGGTCGCGCCGCCGCTGCGCCAGGCCGCGTGATCATGGCTGCGCGAATGGACATGTCGCATGGAACATGCCCTTCAAAGCATGCTCTCCAGGTCATGCCCCCGAGGCCATTTCGGCTCAGGCCCCGGCCTTGCGCCGCAGCCCCGCCTGCATGCAGGCCAGCAGCGCCTCGCGCAGGGTCGACAGGGTGGAGATCCGGCCGAGCTCGACGCCGAGCGAGATGATCGAGGAGGCGACGTCGGGGCGGACGCCGACGACGATCCCGCGGGCGCCGAGCAGCTGGACGGCGCGGACCAGGCCGATGATGTGCTGGGCGGTGCCGGTGTCGACGACCTCGACGCCGGTGAGGTCGATGATGGCGAAGCGGGCGCGCAGGCGGCCGATCGCGTCGAGCAGCAGCTCCTGCATGCGCATGGCCTGGCCGGTGTCGATCGTGCCGAACAGCGGCATCAGCACCACGCCCTCCCACACCTCGATGATCGGGGTCGAGAGCTGGCGGATCGCCTCCTGCTGCGCGGCGATGATCTCGAGCTTGTCGCGCAGGCTGGCCTCGGTGCGTTTGCGGGCGGTGGCGTCGAAGAAGAAGCCGCGCCGCAGGTGGGCCTCGCCGCGGGCCTGCCGGGCCGCGCGGATGCTGTGCAGCCACAGCTCCTCGCCGCCCTGCGCGCGCACGCGGAACTCGAGCTCCCGCGCCTCGCCGCCGCTGCCGGTGAGGTGCAGCTCGAGCGCGTCGCGATCGTCCGCGTGGGTGATGCCGGGCAAGAAGGTGGCGTCGGCGGTGAAGCGCTCGCCGCCGTGGCCGAGCAGCGCCTCGACCTGGGGGCCGATGTAGGTGATCCGGCCGACCGTGATGTCGGCTTCCCACGGGATCGCGCCGGCGCTCTCCACGAGCTGGCGCATGCGGTCCTCGCTCTCGCGCAGGCCCTGCTCGACCTGCTTGCGCTCGCGGTTCTCCCGGGCGAGGTCGCCGTACAGCGAGGCCACCGCCAGCGAGATCGCGGCCTGCGCCAGCAGCAGCTCGAGCACGGCCGTGCGCTGCGGGGTGAAGGCGCCGCTCATCCAGTTGTTCTCGAGGTAGAGCACGCCGATGAGCCCGCCGCCGCGGACGATCGGCACGCACAGCACGCTGCGCACCTGGCCGCGCGCGAGGTGCGGGTCGGCGGCGAACAGCGGGCTCGTGCGCGCGTCGGTCAGCAGCACCTGCTCGCGCGTGCGGCGGACGTACTGCACGATCGACAGCGCGAGCCCGTCGCCGCCGGCCTGCGGCCGCGGCTCCGGCAGCGTGACCTCGACGCCCTGGTCGCCGGTGCGGGCGCCGGCGGCGACGACCAGGCGCTCGCGCTCGAGCAGCAGCAGGTGGCCGTTCTGCGCCCCGGCGTGCTCGAGCACGATGTGCATGAGGTTGCTGAGCAGCTTGTCCTGCATCAGCTCGCCCGACAGCGCCTGCGTGGCCTTGACCACCGCGAGCGCGTCGACCGACAGCCACTGCGAGCCGGGCGGCGTGATCGGCCCCAGCTCGGGCACCCGCGTGGCCAGCTGCGCGAGCTTGGCCGACGCGCCCCAGCGGGCGTAGAGGCCGCGCGCGCGCTCGAAGTAGGCGACCGCGGCGATGCCGAGCCCGAGCGCGCGCGCCAGCTCGCCGGCGCGCTCGCAGGCGATCGCCTCGATCGCGAGGAACGAGTCCTGCGCGGCCGCACGGGCCGCCGCCTCGAGCCGCGGCAGGGCGTCGGCGCTGCGACCCTCGAGGCGCAGCAGCTCGGCGCCCAGCAGCTCGGCGCGGGCGCGGAAGTTGGCCGGGCAGCGCGCGGCGAGCCGCTCGCTCAGGGCCGCCTGCACGCGCACGCGCTCGAGCATCTCGGCGCGGCGGATCGGCTCGCGGTCGGCGACCGCGGCGGCCACGAGGGCGCCGTAGAAGTCGCCGTCGGCGCCGAGGAAGGTGCCGAGCAGACCGTTGCCCTTCGTCGCGGCGAACCGCTCCGCGGCCTGCAGCGCGCCGGGCAGGTCGCCGAGCAGGTAGAGCCGCTGCATGCGCAAATAGTGGTGGGTGCCGAGCGCCGAGCCGACGACCTTCGGGCCCGGCTCGACCGCGTCGTCGACGTCGACCCGGGCGCCGCGCAGCCGCGGCAGCTGCGACAGCACGACCTCGGTGGTCATCACCGCGATCTCGTGCTGCATCTGCACGTAGCTGGCGCGGTGACGCGTCCACTGCTCCTCGACCTGGCTCAGGCTGTCGCCGCGGCACAGCAGCAGCGTGTCCTGGCCGAGCAGCGCGAACGCGCCGTAGGCCGAGAGGTCGCCGGCCTCGATGCCGGCCTGCTGCCCGGCGCGCAGGTGGGCCAGGATCTGCGGCAGCGGCTCGTGCCACGGCCCGGTGAACCACCCGTAGATCGTGCGCACCTTGGCGTGCACGCCCATGTCGGTGATGTGCTCGAGCCGGCGCAGCGTCATGCGGGCGATCCGCCCCGACATGTCGTGCTCGCCGAGCACGGTCACCAGCAGCAGCGCGAACGAGGCGTAGCCGACCACCGAGTCGCGCGTCTCGCCGTGGACCAGCGACAGCTCGACGAGGCGCAGGATGATGATCGAGAACAGGACGATGTCGAGGTAGAAGCTCGACGGCAAAAGGCCGACCAGCACCGACGCGGCGACGCGGCGCGCCGGGTCGGCGACCGAGGTCGCGTGCTCGAGCGCCTCGATGTCGAGCGCCGAGAAGCGCGCCACCGCCGCCTCGATCATCGGCCCGAACGCGGACAGCCGCGCCTCCGAGGTGGCCGGGATGTCGACGCCGAGCTCGCGCAGCGCCAGCATGCCGACGTCGATGCTCTCCTGCATGCGCCCGACCGAGTAATAGAGGCTGATCTTCAGCGCGAAGATCTCGGCGCGCTCGAGCGGGTCACGGGCGTGCGAGAGGGCGGCGTCGAACAGCCGCTCGGCGACGTCGTTCTCGTTGCACAGATATGCGCATTCGGACAGGTCGCGGTGGAGGTCGAAGGTCAGCTGGAAGTGCGCGTCCCAGGCGTCGGCGGGCAACAGGTCGAGTGCCGCCTTCAAGTAGACGAGCGCCGAGCTGTAGGCGTTGGCCTGCTTGGCCCGCCGGCCGGCCTGGACGTCGAGGCGCGCGAGGTCGAGGCGCGCCTCCGGCTCGGCGATCAGCGCGGCCGCGGCGTTGAGGTGATTGACGACCGCGAACAGCCGCTCCGGCGCGACGTCGCTGGCGAGCGGCCCGCGCAGCTCGCGGCCGATCCGCAGGTGCACGCCGGCGCGCTCGGCCTCGGGCGTGAGGCTGTAGGCGGCCTGCTGCACGCGGTCGTGGGTGAACTTCAGCTGCCCGCCGCGCGCGACCACCAGCGAGTGGGTCAGCGCGGGCGCGAGGTCGGCCAGCACCGCGGCCTCGTCGCGGCCGAGCAGCGCGGCCAGGGTCGCCGGGGCGATCTCGGCGCCGGCGCAGGCGAGCAGGCTGAGGGCCCGCTGGGCCGCCGCGGGCAGCGACTGCAGGCGCTCGAGCATCAGCGCGACGATGTTGTCGGTGTAGCCCTTGGCCTCGATCGCGGCGAGGTCCCAGCGCCACGCGGCGAGCTCGGGGTCGAGGTGCAGCAGGCCCTCGCTCGCCAGCATGGTCAAGAACTGACCGACGAAGAACGGGTTGCCGGCCGTCTTGGCGTGGAGCAGGTTCCCCAGGCTGACGGCCGCCTCGGGGCTGCAGCGCAGGGTGTCGACCAGCAGCGAGGCGACGTGCACCGGCGGCAGCGGGGCGACCACGACGTCGCTCACGCGCACGCCGGCGCTCTGGATCTCCGCCAGCGCGGCCGTCCACGGGTGCGACGGCCCGATCTCGCCGTCGCGGTAGGCGCACACGACCAGCACGTGCTCCACGTCGGGGTGGGTGAGGATGTGCTGCAGCAGGCGAATGCTGGCGGCGTCGGCCCACTGCAGATCGTCGAGGAACAAGATCAGCGGCTGGTCGGGCTGGGCGAACACGCCGATGAACTGGCGCAGCACGCGGTTGAACCGGTTCTGCGCCTCGAGCAGCGGCTGCGGCGGGACCGGCGGCTGCGGCCCGATCACGAGCTCCATCTGCGGGATGATGTCGATGATGAGCTGACCGAGGTTGCCGAGCTCGCTCTGGAGGCGCTGACGCCAGGCCGTCAGCCGCTCCTCGCTGGCCGCGAGCAGCTGGCGCGCCAGCTCGCTGAACGCCTTGACCAGCGTGGCGTACGGGATGTCGCGGTCGTACTGGTCGAACTTGCCGGCGACGAACACGCCGCGCTGGCCGGTCTGTCGCCGCTCGAGCCCGTGCACGAGCGCCGACTTGCCGATACCCGAGGGCCCGCGCACCAGCGCGAGCTCGGGCGCGCCGTGGGCGACGCGCTCGCTGGCCGCCTCGAGCAGCTGCAGCTCGGCGTCGCGGCCGTAGAGGCGCTGGGAGATCCGCAGCTGCTCGGGCACGTCGCGCTCGCCGAGCGAGAACCGCGAGTCGCCGTCGCCGCGCCCGACCGCCGCGAGCCAGCGGTCGAGGTCGGCGATCAGGCCCGTCGCGCTCTGGTAGCGCTCGTCGGCCGACTTCGCCAGCAGCTTCAGCGCGATGTCGGACAGCGGCGGTGGCACGGCGCGGCGCACGTCGACCGGCGGGCGCGGGGCCTGGGCGACATGGGCGTGCGTCCAGCCGAGCAGGTCGACCGCGGCGAACGGCGGCACGCCCACCAGCAGCTCGTAGAACAGCGCGCCGAGCGAGTAGAGGTCGGCGCGGTGGTCGACCGCGTGCAGCGTCGGCTGCAACAATTCGGGCGCGGCGTAGGCGAGCTCGTCGGGGCGATGCGCGGCCAACCAATCGGCGCCCTCGTCCGCGCCGTCGAGCTCGCTCACCTCGTCGCCGGCCAGCCGGACCCACCGCGGCGCGAGGTGGCGATGGGCGCGACCCCGGCGGTGCAGCGCGTGTACGGCGGCGGCGACGCTGCGCAGCAGGACGGCGGAGCGCTCCGGGGCGAGCGGGCGAGCAGCGAGCTCGAGCAGGGTCGTGGACAAGGACGATCCTTTCGACGCGTGGGCGAACGCGGCGCGATCATCGGCCAATTGCCGCGATCCCTACAAGGGTCGAGCGAGCGCAAGAGCGCCCTCTCGCCGGGCGAATCGACGGTGACGAGTCGCGAATGTAGCGAGCGCCACGCGGTGACTGCCCGCCGTCGTGCGCGTCTCGCGGACCGCGTCCGCGAGCGCGAACCCCGGGCCGCGAATGCGCCCGCGCAGGGGTATGCATGAGGTTACCGCCGCGCCCGATCCCACCGCACATTCGTGGCATATGCCCGCGAGGGCGCCGTCCTCGGCGGAACACACTCGCTTGTCGCCGGCAAAGAACACGTTCCGGTCGCGGCGCTCGTCGAGGTCGCTTCGAGCTCGCACGCGGTGCCGCGGGCACGCACTTGTCGCATACGTGGTGACGTGAGATCCGGCAGCCGTGAATGCGGAGACGCCGAGCTCGCCCGCCGCGCGACGGCTCACGCCGATCGCCGCGCTCGCGACCGCATGAGATCCAGCACCCGCGATTGCGTCGACGCCGGGCTCGCCGGCCGCGCTGCGGCTCACGCCCGGATCACCCGGGCCGCAGCATGACTCACTCGCCGTCGCGGCGCAGGGCCAGCGACTCGCCGGCGACGGTCGCTCCGCCGTCGAGGCACAGCATGCGCACGCGGCCGCTGCTGACCGTGCGCCCGTCGTCGTCGCGGATCTCGACGCTCCACACCTGCGTGCGACGGCCGCGCTGCAGCGGCGTGGCCCGGGCCCGCAGCGTGCCGCCGCGCGTGCCCTGCAGGAACGACGTCGAATTCTCGAGCCCGACCGTCGATTGCCCGCGTGCAGCCGCCCACAGCGCCGCGCCCGAGCTCGCCAGCGTCTCCACGATCGTCGCGTAGACGCCGCCGTGGACCAGCCCGTACGGCTGCAGCAGCTGCGGCGTGACGGGCACCTCGGCCTCGACCGCGTCGGCGCTCGCCAGCGTGAACCGGAGGCCGATCAGGCGGTCGAACGCGCTGCGGTGGTCGTTGAGGATCGCCACCACCGCGGCGGCGTCGCTGCCGGCCGCGACGAGGGCGGCGAGGGCCGGGCCTGCGTCGGTCATCGCTCCCACCCTACTCCCTCCCGCGCCGCCGCAGCAAGCCGCGCGGCGCCGGCGCGGTCGCGGCGGCGATCGCGGGCATGTCCCATCGCGCATGTTCTATTCACCATGCATTTTCAAACATGTTCTATCAGCCATATCCATTCCTTTAGCCGCCGCTCGAGCCCGGCCCGACGCGCCGCTCATCGCCGAGGTGCACCGGCGCGCCGCGGGATCGGTGCGCTCTCGCGCTTCGAGGGCGGCTCGCGGCGGTTCTGCACCTGTCCTGGGGGACATCTCCTGCGGCGCGCGTGGGCCGGCTCACGCGCGGCGGGCCTCCGCCCCGCCGCGACCTCGGGGACGATGCCCGTGTGACCGCGAGCCCGCGCGACGTCAGGTTCGAGCCCGCCGACGAGTCCTTGCCGCTACCGGAGCGGCTGCGCGCCGCGCTCGCGGACCCGGCGACGCGCGCGGCCGGACTGCTGCTCCTGCAGACCCGCCTGACCGCCACCGGCGAGCCCGAGGCCCTGGCCGAGCTCGCCGCCCTGCTGCCGACCTCGCTCGCCGGCCTCGCGCCGGCGCTGCATCTGCGCCTGGCGGCGCTGTACCGGACCTTATGGACATGGCGCGAAGAACATGTCCTCCCAGACTGGCGCGCCGTCGACCCCGAGCCCGCGGTCGCCCGCGCCTGGCTGCAGCTCGAGCTGGCGGCCCTGCCGGGCGGCTTCGCCGCGCGCGAGGCCGACGCCCACGACCTCGCGGCCCTGCGCGGCCTCGCCGGCGCGGCGCTGCTCGATCCGGCGACGCTGCTGCCGATCGTGTGCGGTCACCCGCGCGACGACGTCCGGCGCGAGGGCCTGCGACTGCTGCGCGAGTGCCTGCACGCGGGCCTGTGCGCCCCGGCGCTGGCGGCCGAGCAGATCGTCGCCTTGCTCGCCGGCGGCGATGCGGCGCTCCGCCGCGACGCCCTGCGCGAGCTCGCCGAGCCGTGGGCCTGCGCCTTCCCCTGCCCGCGCGGGCTGCTGCTGCCGCGGCTCGCCGACGACGACGAGGACGTCGCGTGCGCCGCGGTGCGCGTGGCCGCGGCCCGCGATCTCGGCGCCGACCTCCGCGCGCTGGCCGAGGACGACAGCGCCGGCCCGCGGGTGCGCGCCGAGGCCCTGGCCCGCGGCATGGCCGGCTGCGAGCGCGACGCCCTGCCCGCCTGGCTCGCGCTCGCCTGCCGCGACCTCCTGCTGTTCGGCCCGGCCTGCCTGCAGGCCCTGCGCGCGCTGCACCGCCGCGCCGTCTTCGTCGGCGACGACGAGCTGCCCGCGGTGCTCGAGCTGGCGACCGGCGATCACACGCTCGACCTCGCGGAGCTGGCCGCGCTGTGCTTCACCGCGCGCAAACCACTGCTGCGCCGCCTCGCCGCGGTGCCGGCCGACGATCCGCGGTGGCCGCGGCTCTTGCCCCTCCTGTGCGCGCTCGACAGCGACGAGGTGCCGCAGCGCCTGCACGCGCTGCTGGCCGCCGCCGGCGATCGTTCACTGCGGCGGCAGATCCTCCGCGAGCTCGGCCCGCGCGGCGACCACACCAGCGAGGCCGTCGTGCTCGCGCACCTCGAACTCGAGCCGTCCGCCAGCCTCGCCGCGCTGCGCTGGCGCGGCGGCGCCGCGGCGATCGCCGCGTTGAGCGAGGGCCTCGGGCTGCACGACGAGGCCGGCGTGCGCCCGCACCTGTGCGACGTCGCGGGCGAGGCCGCCGCGCTGCTGTGGCACCTCGTCGACGCCGACGCGCCCGTGCGCGCCCGGCTGCGCGCGCGCCTGAACTTCGCGGCGCTGCCCACGGCGATCCTCCGCGACCTCGAGCACCCGCCGGCGCGCATCGACCTCGAGCTGCTGTTCGCCGGCCTGCCCGAGCCGGTCAGCGTCCGCGCGCTCGAGCGGCTCGGCCGCGTCGGCGGGGCCGCCGAGCTGCCGCTCGCGCGCGAGTTGCTGGCGCGGATCGTCTCCGAGATCGTCGCCGGCGTGTTGGTCGAGCGCGACGGCCAGCCCCTGCGGATCGAGCCGAGCCCCCTGCGCGCCAGCGAGGCCGAGCGGCAGCTCCCCGGGCTCGCCCTGCAGGCCGTGCGCCGCCTCGGCGAACGTCTCCATGCCCGCGGGGCCGTGCGCCCGGCCTGCCTGCTCGCCGCCGCCGACGCGGCCGACGCCGGCGCGCGCGTGCTCGCCGACCTGCTGCTCGACCTCGACGCCGGACCGCTCGATCCCGAGAGCCGCGCCATCGTGCTGCGCGCGCTCGCCTCGCTGCCGGGGCGGCAGATCCGTCGTCACCTCCACCGCCACCTCCGCGACCCCGATCCGCGCGTGCGCGCCGCGGCAGTCACATGTCTCTCACGACATGTCCC
>NZ_JAIRAU010000048.1 GCF_020073745.1 Nannocystis pusilla | reverse complement strand
GTCGCGCGCCGGGGTGTGCCGCTTGCGCCGCGGCTCGCTGGCCGCAGGGACATGCTCTGAAAGACAGGTGCCCGCGTCGGGGCCGAGGTCGCCGCTCACAGCTGGACCGCCTTTTGATCGGTGCGACAGAAGCTGTCGAAGGCGCGGTAGGCGTCGGCGCAGGCGCAGTCCTTGGTCCGCTTGCACTGCGTGCCGCGCTCCTTGCAGGTGAGGAACACCCACTTGCCGTCCATGCTCTCGCTGGCGGGCAGCTTGGTGCAGCCCTCCTTGCGGTCCTGGGCCTGGAGGCAGTGGAACATCGCCTGCTTGACGCCGTGGTTGCACATCACCGCGGTCGCCTCGCACTGCTTGTGCCAGGCGATCACGGCGTCGATGCAGCCCTCGGCGTCGAGCGACTTGCCCCTCTCCGCCATCACCGGGAACATCGCCTGGACCACCTGCTCGCCCTGGACGTAGGCGCGGTGCATCTGCAGGGCCATCAGCCCGCCGAGCACGAAGATGCCGATCATCACGGCGCGCAGGCTGGGCCCGCGCCACTGCGTCTCCGGCCGCGGAGACGGTGCAGATCCGTCAGGGCTTGTCACGGGCGCGACGCTAGCCGCCGGGGCCGGGGCGGTCAACGGCGCGGCGACCGGCGGTCGCACCCGCGGTGACGCGCGGCGCAGGGGCCGTGTGGATCCTCCTATGTACCCGTGCTATGCGGCGAGCGCGATGCTCGGACACCTCTGGACGATCGGGCCCAACCTGCGCCATCGCTTGCTGCCGCATCAGGCGCCCGCGGCGGCCGACTGGTCGACGACCCTGCAGGACCCGCGGGTCGGCGAGGTGCGGCTGACCGGCGCGCTCGCCCGCCTGCCCGCCGCGCGCGAGCTGGTGGTGCTGATCCACGGCCTCGGCGGCGCGATCGACAGCAGCTACGTGATCAAGGCGGCCCGGGCCGCGGCAGCGGCGGGGCTCGACAGCCTGCGCCTGTCGCTCCGCGGCGCCGACCGCAGCGGCGAGGACTTCTATCACGCGGGCCTGGTCGACGACCTCGTCGCGGCCCTGCGGAGCCCGGCGCTCGCCGACTACGTCCGCGTCTACGTCATCGGCTTCTCGCTCGGCGGACACATGACCTTGCGCTGGGCGATGGCGCCGAGCGACCCGCGGGTGCGAGCGGTCGCCAGCGTGTGCGCCCCGCTCGACCTCGCCGCCGGTTGCGCCGCGATCGACCGGCCGCGCGGCGCCGTGTACCGGGCCCACGTGCTCTCGGGGCTGCGCGAGATCTACGCCGCCGTGGCCGCCCGCCGGCCCGTCCCCACGCCGATGTCGGCGATCACCGCGCTCACCACCATCCGCGCCTGGGACCGCCTCGCGGTCGTGCCGCGCCACGGCTTCTGCAGCGTCGACGACTACTACGCCCGCGAGAGCGCCGGCCCGCGGCTGCGCGCGCTGGCGCTCCCGACCCTGATCGTCGCCGCGACCGGCGACCCGATGGTCCCCGCGGCCACGGTGGCGCCGCACCTGCGCGACCTCCCGAGCCACGTCGTGGCCCGGTGGGTCGCGGGCGGCCACGTCGGCTTCCGCGCGGGCCTCGACCTCGGCATGGGCGATCGGCCCGGCCTGGAGCACCAGGTCCTGGCCTGGCTGCGCCGCCAGTGAGCGTCTATGCTGCCGCTCCGCGCCCGTGCCCGCTGAGTCGCTCCATGGCCCGTCCGGGCCCCGATCCGGGCGGACCGCCAGGGCCGCGGCGAGCGACGCCTCGACCGCGAACATGACGCAAGAGACAGGTCCCAAGGGCCAGCCCACTCGCCGGCCGCCCGACCTGCTCGCCCCTCACCTGCCGAAAGAGACAGGTCCCAAGGGACAGCCACCCGACCTGCTCGCCCCTCACCTGCCGCCCGCGACGCGCCCGCCGACGCTGCGCCCGCCCGACCTGCTCGCGCCGCACATGCCCCAGGAGACAGGCCACGGGGACCCGCCCGGGACGGCGCCCGCTCCGGCCGCCGCGCCGCTGTCGGCGCAGTGCCCGGCCTGCAGCCTGCACGCGCTGGTGGCCGTGCACCTGCGCCGGCACGCCAGGACCGGGCGCTGGCGCCAGCTGCCGGCGCGCGAGTCACCTGTCCCGGGGGACCTGACCCTCGATACATGTCCGGTGTGTTTCGGGGTGTGGCTCGACCACGGCGAGCTCGACCAGCTCGGCGACGCCGACGTCGACCCGGCGTTCCTCAAGACCATGGTCGGGCGCTCGGCCGGGCGCATGTGTCCGCGCGGCCACGGCTTCATGAACGAGCACCTGCTGCCGGGCATGCTGAAGACCCCGGTCGACCGCTGCCCGCGCTGCCGCGGCCTGTGGCTCGACGGCGACGAGCGCCACGCCCTGGCCCGCTCGAGCACCCGCGCCGGCCAGGAGGACCGCTCGGTGCAGCTGGCCAAGCGCGGCCTGATCTGGGCGGCGCAGGTCCTGACCCAGCTGCCGATCGAGGTCGACAACCCGCGCCGCGGGATCCCCTTCGTCGTGCTCGGCCTCGCCGCGCTGCTGGTCGGCTGCTACGTCGCCTCGGTGCTCGGCCTGATCTACGCCCGCGAGTACGCGCTGGTGGCCGGCAAGGTGGTGGCCGAGCCGCTGCGCCTCTACACCGTCCTCACCCACGCGTTCTTCCACACCGACTGGTTCCACCTCCTGTTCAACCTCTACTTCCTCTACGTGTTCGGCAGGAACGTCGAGCACGTGTTCGGCCGCAAGCGCTTCCTGATCCTGTACTTCGGGGCAGGTCTGTTCGGCGGCCTGCTGCAGCTGCTGCTGACCAGCGCGACCGGCACGCCGGTGATCGGCGCGTCGGGGGCGATCGCCGGGGTGTGCGGCGCCTACCTCGTGATCTTCCCGCGCGCGCGGCTGCTGCAGACGCTGCCGTTCGTGTACGTCCAGCTCAAGATCCCGGCGTGGATCTACCTCGGCGCATGGGTCGGCTTCCAGGCGGCGATGGCCATGTTCTCCGACGCGCGGCAGTTCGCGTGGTTCTCCCACCTCGGCGGCTTCGCGCTGGGGGCCGCCCTCGCCCCGCCGGTGCTGCGCAGCGTCGTCCGCGAGGTCGGCGAGTCGGTGCGCGTCAAGTCGGCGGCGGCGATCTTCGGCAAGGTGCCGCGCCGTCGCGGCCCGCCGATCGTGGTCCAGCCGGGGCGGAGGTCGTCGTGAGCGAGACCTCGTTCACCAGGGCTGCTGACGCGGCGGCGGCGGTGCTGAGCTTTTGGACATGCTGTTCGGAGCATGTCTGAGAGGACATGCTCCGGAAGGCAGGAGCGCGACCATGCCTGCCGGCGCCCCCGCGGCGAGGTCAGCCCGACGTGGGCGTTCTGATTACGGGCTCTTCGGCGCAGCGGCAGCGGGCTGGGCGCTGCCGGGCGGGACGGCCTGCACGGCGCCGGCCACCGCGGGCGTCGGCGGCAGCGTCGCGGCGACTGCGGGCGCGGCAGGAGCTGCGGTCGGCGCGGGCGCCGGTGTGTCGGCGGCGACCTGGGCCGGCGCGGCCGAGGGCACCGCGGCGGGCGGCGTCGCGACGACCACGGGCGCGGGCGCGGTCGCGGGCGCGCCGGGCAGCGGAGCGGCCGGCAGCGGGCGGGCGGTCGTCGACGCGGCGCCGCCCATGACGCCGTCGTAATGCCCGAGGTAGCTCCACTCCTGGTCGAACAGCATGGTCGCGACCACGAATTCGCCGGTCGAGGGGCGCACGCGGATCTCGAACGCGTGGCCGTCCTTGGACGGGCGGTCGGCGACCGTGAGCGGGTCGGGGCTGGCGTCCTTGTCGAGGTCGATGTGGCTGAACTGCCCCGGCTTCTTGTTCAGCGCCTCCTGCAGCTTGTCGGCCGACTTGAGGCGGTTGAAGGTCACGAGCATCGACACCGGCTCGACGGCGAGATCGGCCGACAGCGGGCGGTTGTCACCGGTCGGCGCCTGGACGGCCATCGAGGCCTTGGTGAAGGTGGCGTCCTCGTTGCCGGACGGGTCGACGGGCTTGCCGCACGCGATCACGAGGGCGGCGAGGACGAGGGCTGCGCTCCGAGCTGGTCTTTCGGACATATGAACCTCCACGATGGCGGCCCCGAGAGCGAGGACTGCGCGGGTGGGACAACCCCGCGAGGCCCGGTTCCAGGGGCGCGGGCAGTATATCGAGACCCCGCGACAGCCGGCGCGCCCCTGACCCGATAAACCGCCTATAATCCCGCGGTCGCCGTGAACGTAGCCGCCTCGCCGCTCCCCAACCCCGACGCCCCGCCGACCGCGTGGGTCGGCCACACCCTCGACGGCCGCTATCACCTGCGCGACCTGCTCGGGGAGGGCGGCATGGGCGCGGTGTTCACCGCGGAGCACCTCAACCTGCGCAAGCTCGTCGCGGTGAAGATGATCCACGCCGAGTACACCGGCAACGAGGAGATCGCCGAGCGGTTCCGCCGCGAGGCGATGGCGACGGCGCAGATCGAGCACCCCAACGTGGCCAGCGCGATCGACTTCGGGCCGCTGCCCGGCGGCGGCGCGTACCTGGTGACCCAGCTGGTGCGCGGCTCGTCGCTGACCGACATCATCGCCCGCGGCCGCCTGCGCTGGCAGCAGGCGTGCGACATCGGGGCCCAGATCGCCGACGCGCTGACCGCCGCGCACGCGATAGGGATCGTCCACCGCGACCTCAAGCCCGACAACATCCTGCTCGAGCCGCGCGAGGACGGCGAGGTGGTCAAGGTGCTCGACTTCGGCATCGCCCGCGTCGCCGGCGCCAGCACCGGGGCCGAGCCGCTCACCCGCCTCGGCACGGTGATGGGCACGCCCGGCTACATGGCCCCCGAGCAGGCGATGGGCGAGCCGACCGACCACCGCACCGACCTCTACGCGCTCGGGGTGATCCTGTGGGAGTGCCTGTCCGGTCGCGCGCTGTGGGACGGCGGCGAGATGTCCGACCTGCTGACGCGCCAGCTGACCCAGGCGCCGCCGTCCCTCGCCGGCGAGGTCGTCGACCTGCCGATCGAGTTCGAACGCCTCATCCAGCAATTGCTCGCGCGCGAGGCCAAGCAGCGCCCGCAGACCGCCCGCGAGGTCCGCGACGCGCTGCGGGCCCTCAGCCGCAGCGTCGGCGCGGTGCCGGTGGCGACGGTGCCGCCGCCCAACACGATCCCGCCGGCGCCCCGACCCGCGGCGCCCAACCGCGGCCTGACCGGCTTCATCGCCGTGTTCGTCGGCGCGGCCGCGCTGATCGTCGTGCTGTGGGCGGTCCGCCAGCCCGGCGGCGAGGAGCCGCCGCCCGCGGAGGACGGCGAGCGACCGGCCGAGTTCGTGCCCGCGGCCGGCAAGACGGCCGCCGACCCGGGCGTGAGCGGCGAGTCCAAAGGGGCAGGTCCTTCGGGCCCTGTCCCTTCGGCCAGCAAGAACGACCCCGGCGAGCTGCCCGAGGGCCTGCGCGGCCCGGCGACCACGTTGCTGGCGGAGGGGCGCGGCGGCCAATTCAAGGCCGCCGAGGCGGTGCTAGCCTACGAGCCCGAGGTCGACGTGCCGCTGTGGCTGCACGGCCTGGCCCTGCTCGAGAAGGCCGAGAGCTGCGAGGCCAAGCGCGCGGCGGTCAAGCGGATCGCCGAGGCCAACGACAAGCGCGGCCTGCCGGCGCTGCAGCGGCTCAACAAGACCCCGCGCAAGGGCTGCGGGATCTTCAAGAGCAACGACTGCCTCGAGTGCCTGCGCTCGACGCTGAAGAAGTCGATCGACCAGCTCGCGGCGCTGCCGTGAGCGCTCACTCGAGCCGCCGTAACGCACATGCACTCGACGGCAAGCCTGGCGAGCGTTGGCCGAGCGAGCCGGGGACGCACGCCTACAGGCTTGTCGACGCCCTGGCCGATGCTGGGGCGCGTCGACGCCGCGTGCGACGTTGCTGGCGGCGCGCATGCTGAAGACCGTCTAGTCGCGGAACGAGCGGAAGTTCTCGACGACGAACTGGATCAGCACGACGCCTCCTGTCCGGCACTACTGCCGCGCCAGCATCGACTCGACGCAGTGGTGGGCGGCCGGGCGGCCCCAGTCGCGCACGTTGATGTACGCGTGGACGAGCTGGCCGGCGGCGTCGACGAAGTAGGTGTCGGGCAGCTTCTCGCTGCCGTATTGGTTGTGCAGCTTGCCGGTCGGGTCCCACAGCACGCGCACGCTGCTCTGCTCGAGGCCCATGCGGGCGAGGAACGGGGCCACGAGGCTCTGGTCCTGGTCGACGCTGATGGCCAGGACGACCACGTCGTCGCGGTCTTGCAGGCGCTCGGCCAGGCGGTCGAGCTGCGGCCACTCGCGGATGCACGGCTCGCACCAGGTGGCCCAGAAGTTGATGACGACGAACTTGCCGCGCAGGTCCTGCAGGCTGACCGTCTGGCCGGCGAGGTCCTGCAGCGAGAACTCGGGCGCGGGGCCGGAGCGCGGCTCGGGCTGCAGCGCGCGGCAGGCCGCCTCGGCCTGGGCCTTGGCGGCGGGGCCGAGCGAGGCGGCGAACCAGAACATCCACAGCGAGCCGATGAGGATGAACACCACGTAGGCCAGCGGGCCGATGAGGCCGCGGCGCTCCTCCCTGTCCTCGAGGACAGGTACTTGCCGGCTCGCCGGGGGCCGCGCGGCGCTCACTTGCCCGGCTTCTCCTCGGCGCCGGCCATGATCTTCTCGTAGACCTGCGCGCGCGGGGTGCCCTCGTCGACCAGCTTCTGCGCCTTGGCCTTCTCCTCCTCGATCAGGGCCTTGAACGACTCGTAGGGCTGGGCGCCGGACAGGAAGCGGCCGTTGATGAAGAACGACGGGGTGCCGCCGCTGCGCAGCCGGTTGGCCACCGCCTCGTCGTCCTTGACCATCTGCTCGGTCTCGGCGGCGGCGAGGTCGAGCTCGAACATCGCCACGTCGAGGCCGAGCTCCTGCGCGTGATTCTTCACCGCCTCTTCAGACATGTCCGAAGGGCTCTGGAACAGGCGGTCGTGCATCTCCCAGGCCTTGCCCTGGCGGTGAGCCGCCAGCATCGCCCGCGCGCCGATGCGCGCCTGCGGGTGCATCGCCAACGGGCGCTGGCGGAACACGATGCGCACGTCGCTCGGGTAGTTCTTCTTGACGTCCTCGATCGCCCCGTTGACGCGCTTGCAGAACGGGCACTGGAAGTCGCTGAACTCGACGATGGTGACGAGCGCGTCGTCGGGGCCCCACTGCGGGCGGGCGTCGAGCGGGACGCGATAGGTCTTGCTCGGGTCGGGGCCGTCGTCGCGCTGGCTCGGCGCCTTGCCGGGCCCGGCTCCGGGGCCGCGCTGGTCCTTGGCGTCCTTCATCAGCGCGCCGTAGACCTCGGCGCGCGGCGTGCCCTGGCTCTCGAGCTGGCGGGCCTGCTCGCGCTCGTACTCGAAGATCTCGCGCCACTGCTTGGCCGGCAGCGAGCCCGAGTAGGGGCGGCCGTTGACCAGGAAGTACGGCGTGCCGGTCGCGCCGGCCTTGCCGCCGCTGGTGTAGTCGCTGTCGACGGCCGCCTTGGCGGCGTCGCTCGTGCGGTCGGCGTTGAACTTGGCGACGTCGAGCCCGAGCTTCTGCGCGTGGCCCTCGAGGCTCTTGTCGTCGAGCTGCTTCTGGTTGGCAAACAGGAGGTCGTGCATCTCCCAGAACTTGCCCTGCTGGTGCGCAGCCCACGCTGCCTGGGCCGCGCCCGGCGCCGCGGTGTGCCCGGGCAGCGGGTAGTGCTTGAAGATGAGGCGCACGTCGCCCTCGTAGGTGCCCATCGCGTCCTTCAGCGGGTCGGTGACCTTGGCGCAGTACGGGCACTGGAAGTCGGAGTACTCGACGACGGTGACGAGCGCGTCGTTCGGCCCGAGCTGCGGCTCGTCGCCGCGGAGCTCGGCGCGGTAGCGGTCGCCCACCTCGAGCTTGGCCGACGGGACGAAGAAGCGGTCGCGGACCCACTGCCCGGCGTAGAAGCCGACCCCGATGGTCGCCGCGAACCCGAGGACCGCGACCAGGATCGAGGCGGGAGACCGCTTGGAGGGGTTGGGAGCTGGCGTGGTGGCGTCGGACATCGTCGACCTCGTGGGTACCCAATAGTAGCGCGCGATGCAAACTCGTTCGGGTGAGCCCGGCCCCGTCGCGCGCGCGGGGCCGGGCCGTCCTTCACGGCCAGGCGAGGCCTGGCCCGGCGACCAGACTCACTTGCCCGCCGGGGCCGGGGCCGGCGCCTTGGCCGGCGCGCCGCCCTTGGCCGCGGCCTCCTTCTCCTTCTTCTGCGTCGCCTCGAAGCCGCCGTTCAGCTCCTCCTCGAACACCATCTTGAAGCGGTCGAAGGGCTGGGCGCCGCTCAGCAGGCGACCGTTGATGAGGAAGCCCGGCGCGCCGCGCACCTCCATCTTGCTGCACTCCGCCATGTCGTCCTTGACGCGCTGCGCGGTCGCGGGGTCGTTGTAGTCGCGCTCGAACTTGACCAGGTCGAGCCCGAGCTGCTGCGCGTAGGCCTTGAAGTCCTCGTCGGCGCGCTTGGTCTTGTCGGCGAACAGGAGGTCGTGCATCTCCCAGAACTTGCCCTGGTTCTGCGCGGCGATGCCGGCGCGGTGGGCCGGCTCGGCCATCTTGTGCATCGGCAGCGGGTAGTTGCGGAAGTAGATCGCGACCTTGTCGCCGTACTCCTTGACGATCTGCGCCACCGTGTCGGCGCCGCGCTTGCAGAACGGGCAGTCGAAGTCCGAGCACTCGACGACCGTGATCTTCGGGTTCTTGAGGTTGCCCTTGCCCGCCAGGCCCTTGGTGCTGACCTCGCGGCGCTTGAAGTCGGCCGGCGGCGGCGGCGGCGGGACCTTCAGCTCGGTCTCGAAGCCCTTGATCATCTCGTCGTACAGCTTGTCCTTGGCCGGCTTCTTCTCGGCCAGGAACTTCTCGGCCTTGACCTTCTCCTCGTCGATCAGCTTCTGGAACGCCTCGAACGGCTGCGCGCCCGAGAGGTGGCGGCCGTTGACGTAGAACGCCGGCGTGCCGTTCGAGCCGAACTTCTGCGCCGTCTGCTCGTCCTCCTTGATCATCTGCTCGAGCTTCGGGTCGGCCAGGTCCTTCTTCCACTGGTCGAAGTCGAGGCCGGCGATCTGGCGCGCGTAGCCCTCGAAGTCGGCGTCGCTGAGCGCCTTCTGGTTGGCGAACAGGAGGTCGTGCATCTCCCAGAACTTGCCCTGCTGCGCGGCGGCCAGCGCGGCCTTGGCGGCCGGGCGGGCGCGGTCGTGGAAGCCGAGCGGCAGCTGGCGGAACACCACGCGCACGTCGTTGGGGTACTTCTCCTTGATCTGCTTGAGCGTCGGCGTGACGCGGTTGCAGAACGGGCACTGGAAGTCGCTGAACTCGATCACCGTGACCAGCGCGTCGGCCGGGCCGAACGCCGGGCGGCCGTCGACCGGCACCGCGTAGTTGACCGCCGGGTCGGGCTCGCCGACCTTCGGCTTGTTCTCCGGCGGCGGCTCCTTCCGCTCGTCCTTGGCGGCCTTCATGATGCGCGCGTACACCTCGCTGCGCTTGCTGCCGTCCTTGATCAGCTGCTCGGCCGCGGCCTTCTCCTCGTCGACCAGCTTCTTCAGGCCGTCGATCGTGCGCGGGGCGCCGCGCTGCCACTTGCCGTTGATGAAGAAGCTCGGGGTGCCGCGCACGCCGAACTTCTTGCCGAGCGCCATGTCCTCGTTGACCTGCGCCTGGTAGGTCTTGGCGTCGAGCGTGGCCTTGAACTTGGCCATGTCGAGCTTCAGCTCCTCGGCGTACTTCTCGACGTCGGCGCGCGTCATCGCCTTCTGGTTCTTGAAGAGGATGTCGTGCATCTCCCAGAACTTGCCCTGCTCACCGGCCGCCAGCGCCGCCTCCGAGCCCATCGCCGCGTCCTTGTGCATCGGCAGCGGGTACTGCTTGAACACCACGCGCACGTCGTTGGCGTACGCCGGGTCCTTGATCAGCTCGTTCAGCATGTCGGTGAACTTCGAGCAGAACGGGCACTGGAAGTCGCTGAACTCGACGATCGTGACCAGCGGGTCGGCGGCGCCCTTCATCTGGTCCTTGTCGGTGTAGGTGACCCGGAACCGCTCGCCCTGGATCTTGGCGTTGAGCGAGTCGTCGACCTGGTCCATCGTGACCAGCCCGCCGCCGCCGGCGGCCGGACCGGCGCTCGTCGCGGCTTCGTCCTGCTTGCCGCCGCGGTTGCCGGTGCAACCAGTGAGAGGAGTGGCGGCCAGGGCGAGGGCCGAGACCAGGAACACGGGGAGGCTGATGCGTTTCATGGGGCTCTGTGTCTTTAGATGGTTGGGTGGTTGAAGGAACATGTCACGAAATTCATGTCGCGAAGGACATCTTGGAATTTGCTGTGATGCGCGTCATTGCTGCAGATCGGCGCTGGGGAACTCGGTCGGAGGGATCGCCTCCGCGTCGAGGATCGCGCGCACGACGGCGCCGCGCGGCGCGCCGGCGGTGATCCGCTCCTGCGCGTGCGCGAGCTCGGCCGCGACCTCGGCGGCGAGCGCCTCGGTGCCGCGGAAGCCGTCGATGTAACGGCCGTTGACGAAGAACGCCGGGGTGGCGTCGAGCCCGAGCCTGCGGGCGTACACGAGGTCGTCGCGGACGACCTGGGCGACCTCGGCGCTGTCGAGGTCGGCGAGGAAGCGGGCCTCGTCGAGGCCGAGCTCGCGGGCGATCTCGGCGTAGGTGCGCCGGCCCAGCCGCGGCGCCGCGAACAGGCGCTCGGCGTAGGCCCAGAACTGGTCCTGGCGATCGGCGGCGACCACCGCCCGCGCGGCGCTGTCGGCCGAGGCGTGGATCGGCAGCGGAAGCTGGCGGTAGGCGATCCGGAGGTCGTCCGGGTAGCGCCGCCGCAGCTCGGCGATGCCCTCGGTCGCGGCCTTGCGACAGAACGGGCACTCGAAGTCCATGAACGCGACCAGCAGGACCGGCGCGTCGGCCGGGCCCACGGTCGGCGCGTCGCCGGCGTCGACCGCGTAGCGCTTGCCCGCCTCGGCGCGCTGCGGCGGCGGTCCCTCCGCCGCCTTGAACCGCTCGGCGAGGACGCGCCGCTGCTTCGCGGTCGCCTCGTCGACCTCGATCGGGGCGACCACGGCGTCGGCCATGATCGCGGCGTAGAGATCGGCGCGCGCGGTGCCCTGGCGCAGGCGGGCCTGCGCGGCGAGGATCTCCTCGTCGATGAGCGCGTGCCAGGCCGCCTCGTCGCGGAAGCCGACCACCGCCCGGCCGTTCACCAGCGCCACCGGGCTGAAGTAGATCCCGAGCGACACCGCCTCGCGGCGGTGGCGGATCCGCGTGCCCGAGAACACACCCGCATCGAAGTCGTCGAGGAAGCGCGGCACGTCGAGCCCGAGCGCCTCGGCGCTCGCCTTGAGCGCCGCGCGGTCGAACTGCGTCGTGTCGTAGAGCCGGCGGTGCATCGGCCAGAACTGGCCCTGCGCCCCCGCCGCGAGCGCGGCCTCGGCGGCGCGCTCGCCGTCACCGAAGCCGGGCAAGGTCTGGCTGCGGAACACCACCCGGAGGTCGTCGCCGTAGTCCTCGACCAGGTGCTCGAGGACCTTCCACACCCGCGCGCACGGCGGACACGCGTAGTCGGAGAAGACCACGATCGTGACCAGCGGCTCGGCGCCCCCGAGCGCGTGCTCGTCGGGGCCGAGGTCGACGCGGTGGCGCAGCGACGACGCGGCGATCGGCGCGATGGCCGGTTGTGCTTCTTCGGTCGCGGCCGGCGAGCACTCGCAGGCTGCGTTGCTCAGCGCCAGGCCGAACGCGACCTGGCCGAGCCAGAGATGGGGAACACGCATGAGAGGACCGTCTCGAACACCCGGAGGGCGCCGCCGAGGCGCGCAGCGCCGGCTCCCGCGTGCAGGTGCACGAGGCACCTGCGGCCTCTCGGGCGCGACCCAAGACCTCCGGTCGGCCCGAGCGGACTACGCGGGCGCGATGCGAGGCGGGGGTGCTTCGGGACAGGTCGTTCGGGACAGGAGCGGCGGGTCGTCGCGCGGGCGCGCCGACCCCAGGGTCGTGCGCCGCGGCGACCACTCGTCGCGCAGGAGCGCGGCAACGGCGGCGCTGGACCCGGGCCCGAGCAGGTCGGGTGGCGGGCGCGCCGGCAGTCCGCCGCGCTGGAGCTTGCCGCAGGTCTCGTCGGTGGGGTCACACACCGCCCGCTTGAACAGGACCTCGAGCAGGCGCGAGCAGGAGCCGCGCGACAACTTGAGGACCGACGGGTCGACGACCAGGTCGGCGAGGAGATCGCCTCCGCACAGGACCTCGGCCTCCGGGTCGTCCTCGCCGCCGCAGAACTCTGCAGCGCCGAGCAGCTCGACCAGCCGGAGGTGGATGTCGCTGCGCAGATCGGGCGTGCCCCCAACGGCGGCCTCCGCGCTCGAGGCTGCCACGCCTGCGCTCAGCCACAGGCTGAGCACCAGGAGACAGCGCAAGAAGCTGGAGAACACGGGAGACACGGAGCGCGGCGAAACGTTAGGCGGGTTTTGCAAACTGCGCAAGCCGCCATCTATTCCCCGCCGGCGCGCGCGAGCCCGGACGCCGCTTCGCCGCCGGAGCCCCTGCACGCACGCGGCCGGCGAGCAGGTCGCGACCCGAGGCTCATGGCCCGCATCACCCCGATGCCCCCCGCGGACGCGGCCGGGACCAAAGTCGAAAGCCCCGTCACCGGAAGTGACGGGGCTTTCATCGCTGAGCGGGAGACGAGACTCGAACTCGCGACCCCGACCTTGGCAAGGTCGTGCTCTACCAACTGAGCTACTCCCGCATATCGTGCAGAACATCGTCCAGGGGACGGTACTCCGCCGGTTGGTTCAGGTTGTGGCCCCGCGCCAGTGGCGAGGGGAGGCGGAGAATATACCAGCCCCATGGAGTGTCAAGCCCCCTTCGACGGGTTTGTGAAAGAACCTGGGGCGCCCTCTCCCCGGCGGCCCCGCCGCCCCGAGGCGCAAGACCGCGAACCACCGACGAGCCGCCACGACGTCCCGAGCTTCGTGGAAGAGCTCACACCCCGGCCGAGGTTGCTGCTTGACGCCGTCCCGGGGGATCGAGTACACACGCTCGCCTCGGGCCCACAAGGTCCGCGTTCATTCGGACATAGCTCAGTCGGTAGAGCAGCGGACTGTTAATCCGCGGGTCGCAGGTTCAAGTCCTGCTGTCCGAGCCACGAGAACGGCCTCGAAGAGTCATCTTCGAGGCCGTTCTCGCTTTCGGCGATCAGCCCGCCTGGAGCTGCACCACCCGCGTGCCGCCGGCGAGCTCGTCGTGCTTGCCCCGTCGCGACGGGCTCTCGCGGATCGTCCTGGCGATCACGACCCAGGCGGCGAGCGCGAGGATCGGCCCGATGAAGGGGATCGATCCGACCAACGTGAAGGCCTCGCGGCGCAGCGACTGCCGCAGCGTGGGTCGGCCGCCGTCGGGGCCGAGGACCCGCAGGCCCAGGACGAGCTTGCCGAGCGTCGCCCCGGCCAGCGCGTCGAGCAGGCTGAAGTAGAAGTAGACGACCGCCGAACCGACCAGCAGCCAGTCGAAGCCGTAGCCCATCAGGCGGCCGAGGCCGACGTCGACGGCGGCGAGGACGAGGACGTCGAGCCCCCGCGCCAGCAGGCGCACGGGGAACTCGGCGGGGACGAGAGCAGCGGCGGACGAACCAGTCATGACAACCTCCGCCGTGTAGACCGCGCGAGCGGCCCGGACTCATCGGTCTTCGTCGCGGCGCTCACCGGTCGCTCGTCGCGCCCCGCGAACCCAGCCACACCGGCGTCACCGCGCTCGTCTCCCCGTCGGCGTCGATGCGCACCGCGTACTCGCAGCGGCGCTCGGACTCGTGGAGCACCACGATCGCGTGCTCGCCGCGCGCGTGCGCCGTGAACGACCACAACCCGTCGGGCAGCTCGACGAGCACCCGGTCCGGCGCCCGCCCCAGCTCGGCGAGCGGCGACAGGCGCGCGGTCAGGCCGACCTCGCCGTCGAGCGACAGCGCGAGCACGCCGTCGCCGAGCGGCAGCACCTCGAAGTCGAGGTACTCGCTGGCCGGCAGCGGCGGGTGCCGCTCGACGCGCACGGTGCCCTCGGGCCAGGCGGTCAACGCCGCGATGTCGCGCGAACCTGTCCCCGAGAACATGTTGTCGTCCTTCCACAGGACCCGCCCCACCCCGCGCGTGTACGCGACCCGCAGGTCGAGGCTGTCGATCGTGTGCAGCGCCAGCGGCGACCAGCGACCGTCGCGGAGGAAGCTCGTCGCCACCTGCGGCGGCTCGGGCCCGTGGGAGATCTCGATCGCCAGGAACGCCGCGTCGCCGGCGCTGCGCAGGTGGAATTGACACGGGTACACGCCGGGCGAGGTCGCCGGCACCAGGCCGAGGTCGACGCGCGGGCCGACGCCGGTCGCGTCGACGCGGCGCGCGAACATCCGCAGCACCGTGGCCTCGGCGATCGCGCCGAACAACCAGCCGCCGCGGATCGTGCCGGTCTCGGCCAGGGCGCGCCGCTCGACGCGGCCGCTCGGGTGGGCGATCACCAGCTGCGACGCGCTGCGCCACGCCTCGGTCTCGAGCGCGAGCACCGACCCGTCGGCCAACGCGTAGCCGGTCGCGGTGCGCCCGAGCGCCCACGGCATGCGCCGCTGCCCCGACAGCGGCAGCATCTTCGTCGAGCGCCCGAGCGGCTCGCAGATCCGCAGCCACAGCGGGCTGTCGGGCGCGCCGGCGAGGATCTCCACCTCTTCGCCGAGGCCGGTGCCGTGGAGGCCCTCGGGATCGACGGGGCCGACGTCGGGCACGAGCGACACCCGCACCGCGCCGCCGGTGAATTCACACAACCGCTGCGCGTCGGGATAGAAGACCACGAGGCTCGCGGCCGGCTCATGGCCGCACAACGACGCCGCCTCGGCGTCGCGGATGAACGGTATGACGACCGCGTCGGTGTGAACGACGCGGGGGCAGCCGTCTGGCGCGCGCATCTGGACCGACGCTAGCCCGAGCTTCGCGCTGCGTCGAGGGCTCGTGGATCGTCTCACCGGTGCAACAGTGCGTTGCCCGCGTCGGGCTTGTCCGGGTGCGCGCGGGGTAACATAACCGGTCCCCAGGAGTCGCCATGCCCACCATGCCCGTCCTGTTCGTCGGCCACGGGTCGCCGATGAACGTCATCCTCGACAATGCCTGGACGCGGACGTTCAACGATCTCGGGGCCGCGTTGCCGACTCCGCGAGCGATCCTCGCCGTCTCGGCCCACTGGTACACCCGCGGCACGTTCGTGACCGCCGGCGGCGACCCACCCACGATTCACGACTTCGGCGGCTTCCCACGCCGGTTGTTCGAGATCCAGTACCCCGCGCGCGGCAGCGACGAGGTCGCGCGCCGGGTGTGCGAGCTCCTGACCGCCGTCGACGCCGCCCCCCGCGCCGACTGGGGCCTCGACCACGGCACCTGGACCGTCCTCCACCACATGCGTCCGGCCGCCGACGTGCCGGTGCTGCAGCTCAGCATCGACCACCAGCGCCCGCCGGCCGGGCACCTCGAGATCGGCCGCGCGCTCGCGCCGCTGCGCGAGGAAGGGGTGCTGATCCTCGCCAGCGGCAACATCACGCACAACCTGCGGGCGGCGATGCAGCACGCCCAGAGCGGCGATACGTCGCTGCAGGAGTGGGCCCTGAAGTTCGACGCCGACATCGCGCACGCGGTCGAGCGGCGGGACCACGACTTCCTCGCGCGCGCCCCCGAGACCGCGCTCGGGCGCCAGAACCACCCGAGCATCGACCACTACCTGCCCCTGCTCTACACCGTCGGCGCCGCCGGCGAGGCCGAGAGCCCGCGGTTCTTCAACCCCGGCTTCGACCTCGGCTCGATCTCGATGCGCGGCGTCCTGTTCGGCTGAGCGACGCGCTCGTCGCGCTAATCGACGCGAGCGACCTCGAGGCAGGCCGCGCGCGCGCGCTCGCGGCTGGCCACGCGCTCGCGGATCGACGCCTCGACCATCGCCGCGATGCGGGCCCGCGCCGCGGGGTCGCGCGGCAGCGGCAAAATCAGCTCGCCGACGCGGTCGCCGAGCGAGTCGATGATGTCCTGCGTGAACCGCTTGGCCTCGATCTGCCGCCGCACCGGCTCCGAGCCGAGCACCGCCAGCAGCAGGTACGGCGACAGCAGCTCGGGCCGGCGCACCCGCAGCTTCAGGATGTGGCTCTGGAACACGATGCGCGTGTCGTGCTCGGTGATGAAGGCGCAGGTGCCGATCAGGTAGGTGCCGTCGCGGACCATGAGGATGTCGCCGGCGCGCACGTCCTGCTTGGCGCGCAGCGACTCGTACACCGCCTCGCCGACGCAGTGCTTGGGGTCGAGCTTGAGCTCCCAGTTGGACAGGTCGGAGGTGCGCACGAACGGCACGTCGCCGCCGCCGTAGGCCAGCTTGCCGACCTCGTGGCCGCTGGTGATGCCGAGGATCCCGTCGTCGACCAGCTGCTGCACCGACACCAGCTCGTGCGTGCGCCGCAGGCTCGACAGCGTGGCCGCGACCGCCGGGTCGTAGTAGCGCGGCGCCAGCACGTTGCCGCGCACCTCCTCGGGCGCGACCGCGTGGCCGAGGCGGCTGGCCGCCTGCAGCTCGCCGGACGTGTGCTGGCGGTAGCGGGCCCCGATCTCCGGCAGCTCGTCGCGGGCGATCGCGCGGCCGCGGCTGTCCTTGCCGCACCACGCCGCCTCGGCCATGAAGATCGTCGGCCGCGTGTCCGCGCGGGCCGGCTCGCGGCGGGTCAGCAGGATCAGGCACACCTTGGTGTGCGTCCCGCCCTTGCCCGACGTCTTGAACAACTCCTCGGGCATGCCGATGACCGCGCGCAGATCTGCCTGTTCGCACATGTACTGAACGACATGTCGATACGACTTGCCGGAGACCAGGCTCTCGGGCACGACCAAACCGATGCGGCCGCCCGGGCGGGCCAGCGACAGCAGGCGCTCGACGAACAGCACCTGCGGCGAGACCCCGCGCTGCAGCCGGGGCGTGCGCTCCCAGCGGTCGTCGGCGCCGCGGCGCCACACGTGGCCGAGCGCGAACGTCTGCTGCACCTCGGCCGAGGCCGCGACGATCTTGGCCCCGAACGGCGGGTTGGCGAGCACGACGTCGAACCCGCCGAGCACCTCGCCGGGCAGCGGCCCGCCGTCCTCGGCCTGCCAGGCCAGCGCGTCGCCGCACAGGATCCGCGCCGGCGCCATCGTCACCAGGCCGACGTGCGCACGCGCCAGCCCGGCGAGGTAGCGGTCCTTGTCGATCCCGACCACCGCGCGGGCCACCGCGGCCGGCGCGACCCCGCGGGCCACCAGCCGGCGCGCCGTGTGGCTGAGGAACCCGCCCGCGCCGCAGGCCGGGTCGATCACCGTCTCGCCGGGACGCGGGTCGACCAGGTCGACCAGCATGCGCACCGCCGTCTGCGGGGTGAAGAACTGGCCCTCGACTCCGCGCGTCGCCGAGGCGGTGAACACCTCGTAGGCGTCGCCGATCGGGTCGCAGCGCGGGTCGTCGAGGTCGAGCCCGCGCAGCTCGCGGTCGACCTCGGCGAGCGTCGCCGCGTCGAGCCCGATCTGCGCCTCGGCGGCGAACACGTCGGGGATCAGCGCCTTCAGGCGCGCCAGCTGGGCCCGGTAGAACGCCAGCAGCGGGCCCGCCTCGAGCGGCGCGACCTCGCCGCTGCGGACCGTCAGCGCCCGGCAGAACACGCAGCGCAGCAGCTCGTCGAGCAGCGCCGCGTCGCGGGTCGCCCCGACCAGGCGGCCGGCGAGGAAATTGCGCAGGCGGGCGAAGGCCGCCCTGACCTCCGGGGCATGTACCGAAGAACCTGTCTCGCTCGACATGCGCGATCGGTCATCCTCGACGCAGCAGCTTGAACGCGACGTCGCGCCCCTGGCCGCCGACCAGCGCGAGGTGGATCTTCGAGCCGGCGCGCACGCCGAGGGTCCCCTTCGAGAAGCCGGCGGCGAGCAGCCGGCGGGCGATGGCGGACCCGACGTTGCCGGGGCCGACGATGGCGATGGCAGGGTCGTGCGTCGACACGCCGCGGAGGGTACCGCGAAATCATCGCCCGCGCGAGTCCCGCAGCGCGCCCGCTCACTGGCAGGACAGCGGCGCCCCGTCGAACACCATCGCCGTGCAGGTCGCGTCGGACGAGCAGCCGCAGATCCCCTCGTAGCAGGTGTCGACGTTCTTGCCGCCCGCGCAGTCGCTGTCGGCCGCGCAGCCGCAGCGCCCGTCGACGCACTGCACGTACCCCGGCAGCCCCGAATCGAGGCAGTCCTGGTCGACCTGGCACACGCACTGGCCCGCCGGCGCGTCGCAGAACGGGTGCCCCAGCTGGGGCGGGCACGCCTCGTCGCCGGTGCACGGGCTCTGACACACCCCCGCCTCGCACGTCGCGCTGGCCTGCCCGCACACCGTCACCTCGCGCTCGCTGTCGGCGAGCGGCAGCGTCAGCTCGACCAGCCCGAAGTCGGCGCAGGCGAACGTCCCCGGCCGCAGCGCGCAGCGGCCCCCGTCCGCGACCGCCACGCACGCCTCCTCGGCCTTGCACTCGGCCTGCGTCGCGCACGGCGTCTGCCAGCCGCTGAGGTCCGCCAGGCACTGCGCGTCGCTGGTGCAGGCCGGGAACAGACACAGCCCGTCGATGCAGCGGAACCCGAGGTCCTCGCCGCCGATCCGGCACTCGCGGTCGCTGTCGCAGCGCGACTCGCAGCGCTTGGCCTGCGGCCCCCCGGTGGTCGGCTCGCTGCTCGAGCCCGTGGTCGTCGTCGCCATCATCGGCGACGCGGTCGTCCCCGTCGTCGGTGCGCTCATCGTGTCGGTCTGCGGGTCGGTCGCCGTCTCGCCGGGCGTCGGCGGGCAAGCGGTCAGGACCAGCGCCGCGGCGGCGGCGAGCGAGAGAAAGCCACGGAAAGCCATGACACGCGACCCTAGCGCATTTTCGCCCGCGGGCGAAGGCACCCGCGCATGCGGACCTGACTGGCCCGCTTCACCTGACCGACGGTCCGCAAGCCATGTCGCGCCAGATCGCCGTCTCGACTTTCGGACATGTCCCTATCACCAGGCAAATCAACATGTCTCGAAGGACAGGTTTACGCAGAGCCGCCACCTCCGAGCCTGCGGCCGAACCGCTGTCACGGGCACCCGACCTGCTCCCGAATCCGCCCGGTCGGACCTCCGCGCGTCCTCGCCGTTGCGACGGCATCGCCTGCGGCCGCGCCCGCCCCGCCTGCTCCAAGCACAGGCGGCATCACTCGCCGGTCGCCGGCAGGTCGCGCCGCGAGCTCGCGCCCGCGCGGCCGCGAGCGCCCGCGGGTCCCTTTGTGCCGCGCCGGTGGAAGTGGCACCATGGCCGCGCGTATGGAGCGCGAGCGCCAGGTGTCGTGCCCGCAGTGCGGGGCTCCGGCGCCGTTCCGCGGCACCGCCGTCTCGCTGGTGTGCGAGCACTGCGGCAGCACCGTCGTCCGCACGGGCCTCGACGTGCGCCTGCTCGGCAAGGTCTCGGCGATCGTCGACGACGGCAGCCCGGTGCTGCTCGGCGCCAGGGGCAGCTTCGCCGGCCGCGGCTTCGAGATCGTCGGCCGCCTGCAGCTCCGCTACGCCCGCGGCGCCTGGAGCGAGTGGTTCTTGCAATTCGCCGACGGCCCCGGCTGGCTGGCCGACTTCCAGGGCAACTTCGCCGTCACCCGCCCCGGCCCCGCGCTCGCCGCCATCCCCACCTATTACAACATGGCCATCGGGACATGGCACGAAGTACATGGCGCTTCGTACATGGTCGTCGACAAGCGGGCCGCGCGCTACCAGGGCGCCGAGGGCTGCCTGCCGTTCGCCGCCGAGCCGGGGCTGACCTTCTTCGCCGTCGACCTCGCCGGGCCCGACGACGGGTTCGTCACCCTCGACTACGGCGTCGACCCCTACCACACGCGGCCCGACGTCTTCGTCGGCCGCGCCGTCGAGCTGGCCGAGCTCGGCCTCGACCGCCTGCGCAGATTCGAGGGCTGGCGTGACTGAGGCGGCGCCGCAGCGGCTGTTCCGCGACGAGGCGCGGACCGAGGCGGTGCAGTGCCCCGCGTGCGGCGGCCCGATCGCCCTGCGCGGCTTCGGGGCGATCCAGCGGGTCGTCTGCCCGGCCTGCGGCAGCCTCCTGCGGCCCGAGGACAGCGGCGCGCTGGCCCTGATCTTCCGGGCCGCGCGCGCCCACCAGCCCTCGGTCCTGCCGCTGCACGCCCGCGGCCGCCTCGACGGCGCCACCTGGGAGATCGTCGGCATCGCCTGGCGGAGGATCCTCCACCCGCGCTGGGACTGGCAGGAGTTCCTCCTCTACAACCCGTACCGCGGCTACCGCTACCTGACCCACTCGATCCAGGACGGCCACTGGTCTTTGGGGCAGGTCATTCCCGGCGCGCCGCGGGTCGTCGACGGCGAGCGACACGCGATCGAGCACCGCGGCCGCCGCTACCGCCACTTCTCCGGCGCCGACGCCCACGTCACCTACGCCGAGGGCGAGTTCCCGTGGCAGGTCCAGGTCGGCGACGTCGCCCACATCGACGACTTCGTCGCCCCGCCGCGCGGCATCTCGATCGAGGAGGTCGACGGGCGCGACGGCGTCGAGCTGACCCGCACCGCCATGCGCCACCTCGACGCCGACGAAGTCTGGCGCGCCTTCGAGCGCCCCGACAAGCCGCCGAGGCAGAAGGGCGTCGGCATGCTCGCGCCCAACCCCTGGGCCGAGCAGTCGCGCCCGTTGTGGCTGTCGTGCCTCGGCCTGATGATCGCCTGGTACTTCGCCGTGCAGTACGTCGCCGGCCGCTGCAGCGAGCGCGAGGTGTTCCTCGCCACCGACCTCCGCTTCGACAGCGCGCTCGCGCAGGAGGTCACGATCGGCGAGCCCGGCGCCTACACCACGGTCGAGGTCTCGTTCACCGCCTACCCGCTCGACAACTCGTGGGCCTTCGCCGAGGTCGTGCTGATCCCGGTCGACGGCGAGGACGCGATCGGCCTCGGCCTCGAGGCCAGCAGCTACCACGGCTTCGAGGACGGCGAGTCGTGGTTCGAGGGCGACCGCCAGGTCGACCGGATCCTCGGGCGCGTGGCCGGCGGCCGCTACCTGCTGCAGGTCACCCCCGAGCGCGACACCAGCTCGCTCGACGACCCCCTCGGCCTCGGCCTGTCCGGCTTCGGCCCGCGCAGCCCCGACACCTACAGCCTGCGCCTGCGCGAGGACGTGTGGCTGACCCGCTACGCCGCGCTGCCCGTGCCCGTCATCCTCGGCTTCCCGCTGCTCGCCTGGATGCTCGGCCGTCGCCGCGAGCGCAAACGCTGGCAGAACAGCGACCACGCCACATGATTATTCGACCATGAGCCTTTGACCATGTTCCGAACGACCTACTGGATCTGCTCCGCCGCCGTCCTGCTGCTGCTGCTGCTCGGCGCCCGCACCGGCTTCTTGTTGGTCGGCGAGCCCGAGCGCGGCAAGGTCGAGCGCGACCCCGACGGCACCGTGCGCGGGCGCGCCGCGTTCGTGTGGCTCGGCGGCGGCTACCACGGCGGCAAGTGACATGTCCGCCGCGCCAGGGACCCGCCTGCTGCTCGCCTCGGTGCTGGTGGTCGCCACCTGCGGCCTCGTCTACGAGCTGATCGCCGCGACCATGGCCAGCTACCTGCTGGGCGACAGCGTCACCCAGTGGAGCCTCGTCATCGGCGTGTACCTCAGCGCGATGGGCCTCGGCTCGTGGCTGAGCAAGTTCGTGGTCAAGGACCTGCACGCCCGCTTCATCGCCGTGCAGCTGGTGATCGCCGTGGTCGGCGGCCTGTCGGCCGTGGCCCTGTTCTACGGCTACGCCTACCTCGCCAGCGTGCGCCCGCTGCTGTTCTCGATCCTCGTGATCGTCGGCACCATGGTCGGCCTCGAGATCCCGCTGCTCATGCGGATCGTCGGCGAGGGCCAGGAGCTGAAGGACACGGTCGCGCGCGTGCTCGCGTTCGACTACGTCGGCGCGCTGCTGGCCAGCCTGCTGTTCCCGCTGGCGCTGCTGCCCCACCTCGGCCTGGTGCGCGCCAGCCTGCTGTGCGGCCTGTTCAACGCCGTCGTCGCGCTCGCCTGCGCCCGCGTGTTCCGCGAGCACCTGGCGCGCCCGCGCGCCGCCCTGACGCAGGCGCTGCTGGTCTGCGCCGCGCTCGCCGCCGGCCTCCTGTTCGGCGGTCGGCTCGAGCGCCTGGCCGAGCGCGAGCTCTACGACGCCCCCGTCATCTTCTCCGAGAAGACCGCCTACCAGCGCCTCACGATCACCCGCAGCGGCGAAGACATCCGCCTCTACATCGACGGCAACCTGCAGTTCGCCAGCAGCGACGAGCACCGCTACCACGAGGCCCTGGTCCACCCCGCCCTCGCCGGCGCCGCGCCGCGCCGCGCCCTCGTCCTCGGCGGCGGCGACGGCCTCGCCGTGCGCGAACTGTTGAAGTACCCCGGCCTCGAGCGCATCGACCTCGTCGACCTCGACCCCGGCATGACGCGCCTGTTCGGCCGCGACCCGCTGCTGGTCCGGATCAACCGCGCCAGCCTGACCGACCCGCGCGTCCACGTGCACAACGCCGACGCCATGCGCTGGCTCGAAGAGCATGTCCGATCGACCAGCGAGTCCTACGACGTCGCCGTCGTCGACCTGCCCGACCCCAACAACTTCTCGCTCGGCAAGCTGTACACCGCCTCGTTCTACCGCCTGCTGCGCCGCGCCCTCGCCCCCTCCGGCGTCGGCGTGATCCAGGCGACCTCGCCGTACCTGGCCCCGCGCTCGTTCTGGTGCGTGGTCAAGACGCTCGCCGCCGCCGAGCTGCACCCGCGCCCCTACCACGCCCACGTGCCGTCGTTCGGCGACTGGGGCTTCGTCCTCGTCTCGCCCGCCCCGCGCCCCGAGCCGACCCGCCTCGCCGACGTCCCGCTGCGCTTCCTCGACGACGCCCTCCTGCCGACCCTGTTCGTGTTCCCGCGCGACCAGCAGCCGCCCGACGTCGACTACAACCGCCTCAACGACCAGCTCCTCGTCCACTACTACGAGGAGGACCTGCGCGCCCTGCCCGGCCGCGGAGGCCGCGGGTGAGCGGCGGGCTCGCCCGCGCGGAAGGCCCCGCGTGAACCGCCGCGGCTTCCTCGGCGGCGCCGCCGGCACGGTCGCCGCCGCCGCGACCTGCGGCCCCGGCCAGCCCGCCCCGCCCGCCGTCGAGTTCGTCGGCCCCGAGCCCGAGCGCGGCCATCACCTGCGTGAAGGGACATGGCGCGAAGGACCTGTCCACGAGACCATCCACACCGACGTCGCGATCGTCGGCGCGGGCGTGGCCGGCAGCGCCGCCGCCTGGCGCCTGCGCCGGGCCGGCCTCGCCGACGTCCACCTGTTCGAGCTCGAGGACGACGTCGGCGGCACCGCCCGCGGCGGCGAGCTGCCCCGCTCGCGCCACCCGCTCGGCGCCCACTACCTCCCGACCCCGCCGCCCGGCTGCCCCGCGCTCGAGCGCCTGCTCGCCGACCTCGGCATCATCCTCGGCCGCGACCGCCACGGCCGCCCCGAGTACGCCCCCTCGGCGATCGCCGCCGCGCCGCTCGAGCGCCACTTCGGCCGCGGTCGCTGGTACGAGGGCCTCTACCCCGCGGCCGGCGAGACCGCCGACGAGGCCGCGCAGTGGACCCGCTGGCACGACCACCTGCGCCACCTCGACGGCCGCCGCGGCAGCGACGGCCGACCCCTCTTCGCCATCCCCGTGAGCCGCAGCAGCGCCGAGCTGCGCCACCTCGACGCCGTCTCGTTCGCCGACTACCTCGACGATCTCGGCTTCACCAGCGCCCGCCTGCGCTGGGCCGTCGACTACGCCTGCCGCGACGACTACGGCTGCACCCTCGCCCAGACCTCGGCCTTCGCCGGTCTGCATCACTTCCTCGCCCGCGGCCTCGAGGAGACCCGCGGCGGCTTCCTCCTCACCTGGCCCGAGGGCAACGCGCGCCTCGTCCGCGGCATGCTCGATCGCGCCGGCCTCGGCGATCGCCTGCACCGCGGCGCCGCCGTCGTCGCCGTCGATCCCGCGGCCGGCGAGCTCCTCGTCCATCGCCCCGGCGACGGCCGGCGCCTGCGCGTGCACGCCCGGGCGATCTTGTGGGCCGCCCCGCGCTTCGTCCTCACGCGCCTGCTCGCCGCCGATCCGCTCGCGCCGGGCGCCCTGACCTACGCGCCGTGGCTGGTCGCCAGCGTCGAGGTGCGCACCGCTCCGCGGGGGCTCGGAGCACGCCTGGCGTGGGACAACGTCCCGCTCGCCGGCCCGAGCCTCGGCTACGTCGTCGCCACCCACGGCGAGCCCGCCGACGCGCGCCGCCCCGGCGCCGTCCTCACCTACTACGAACCATTGTGCGGCGACGGCCCCGCCGAGCTCGCGGTCCAGCGCCGGCGCCTCCTCTCCGCCGATCTTTCACGCTGGTCGGACCACGTGGTGGCTGCCCTTTCGGCCATGCACCCCGGCATCGCCGGCGAGATCACCAGCGTCTCGATCACCCGCTGGGGTCACGCGATGATCCGCCCCGTCCCCGGCCTCCTGTTCGGCCCGGCGCTCGCACGCGCCCGCGCCCCGATCGACCGCGTCCGCCCCTGCGCCGCCGACGTCGCCGGCCTGCCGCTGTTCGAGGAGGCCTTCTATCAGGGCAGCAGCGCGGCCCTGGCCGCCCTCGTCGACCTCGGCCGCGCCGCCCCCGACGCCCTCGCCGACGAGCTCCTCTGAGCCTCGCACCACATGTCCCTCCGGACATCTCTAAAAGATGCCCCAAGAGACATCTTGATGACGTGTCCCTTGGGCCATCCGTGCCCCGCGCGCATGACGATGAAGACAGATTCACCGCGGCGCCGCGCCCGCTGGGCACAACGAGCCATCGCGGCGCGCCTGCGCCCGTGCAACGGCGGCCCGGCGGGCGCACTCGCCCGCCCCGCGCGTGTGCTGCCGCGCTATCCTCCCCGCGTGCCGCTGACGCTCGCCCAGCTCGAGGCGCTCTCGCAGCAGACCTTCCCGACGCGGGCCGTCTCGCGCCGCGACGTCGACGGCCACGCGGCGCTGCACGCGGCGATCGGCGCCGCGATCGCCCCGGTCGCCCGCGCGCTCGAGTTCGACATGAGCAGCTTCGTCGCCCGCGACGAGCAGGAGCTGCTCGCCCTCCCGCCGCACATCCTGTTCGTGTGGTGCGACGAGGCCGAGCTCATGGCCTCGTTCTACGCCCTGCCGGAGGCCGACATCAGCGCCGGCGTCGCCCAGGCGCTGCACGCCGTCGCCGGCCTGCGCTTCGGCGACCCCGCCCAGCTGCCCCCCGAGCAGCGCGGCGCGGTCCTGCGGATCATGGCCGCGATCGGCACCCCGCTGGCCCGCGACGCCGACGACTTCTTCGCCGCCTACGTCGACGGCGGCGCCCAGGACCCCGAGCTGCCGGTCCGCGCCGAGGTCGAGGCGCTGTTCGACCAGTTCGCCCCCTGCTACGTCCCCGACGCCGACGGCCTCGACCGCCGCTTCACCCGCGTCATCACCGCCCACCGCCACATCGACGCCTGACCGCCGCGCGACACGTCGGCGACGCGCCGCTCGACCTGTCCTAAAGCACAGGTATGCGATGACATGTCCATGGGGACATTCGCTTCAGAGCATGCCCGATCGGCCAGCCACGTCGCGGACCGCCGCCGCCAGCTCCGCGGGCACCTCCTCCTGTAAAAAGTGCCCCGCCTGCGTGCGCGTCACCGTCGCCGTCGGGAATGCCCGCACGTGACGCGCGAGCCCCCGGCCGAGGATCGGGTCGCGCTCGCCCCACACGAGCGCCAGCGGACCTCCGCCGGCCACGAACGCGTGCAGCCACGCCTCGCCGCGCCGCAGGGCAGGCATGCTCGGGTGCTCGAGGCTGCCGGGGACCATGCGCGCGAGCGCCAGCGGACCTGCGCGATCGGACAGGTGCCGCAGCGGCCAGCGGTAGGCGCGAGACACCGGCCCCCGGATCGACGCGCGATCGCCCTGCACCGCCGACAGGGCGAACTGCGGGAATCCGAGGCCGCGGAACACCACATCGCTGACGACCGGCACGCGCGCGAACCGGTGGAACCACGTCCCGCGCGGGTGCGTCGGCGCGACCACCGACGTGTTCCCCAGCACCACTCCCACCACGCGCTCGGGCAACCGCGCCCCGAGAGCCGTCGCCAGCGGCCCGCCCCAGTCCTGCCCCACCAGCACGAAGCGCCGCAGCTCGAGCCGCGTCACCAGCTCCGCGAGCGCGTCGGCGTGGCGATCGATGCCGTGCTCGTGCAGGGAGATCCGGCTCGACAACCCGAACCCGAGCAGATCGGGCGCGACGCAGCGGAGCTCCGGCAGACGCGCGATCACCTCGCGCCACAGGAAGCTCCAGGTCGGGTTGCCGTGCAGCATCAGCACCACGGGCGCCTCGGGATCGCCGTGGTCGATGCGGTGGATCCGGCTGCCGTCCGCCAGCGCGCTCACGCTCCGCCGCAGCGGCAGCAACGCGGCGAGCCACGCAGGAAGCTCGGGGACGTCCGTCATCGCCCGACGGCAACACACGCGCCGGGCGATGTAAAGCGCGATGCGCCCGCTTCAGTGCCCGTGGCCGTGGTGACCGCCGTGACCGTGGCCACCGTGACCGCCATGGCCGCCGTGACCGCCGTGGCCGCCGTGGCCGCCGTGACCACCCCAGCCGCCGCCGTCGTCGTCGTCGTCGTCATCGTCGTCGTCGCCCGGGTTCTCGCCGGGCAGGCCGACGTTGTACTTGTCGAACGAGCTGACGAGCAGCGCGCGGTGGTCCTTGAGCGAGCCGCAGTCGTTCGGCGCCTTCTTCGGGTTGCCCCACGCGTCCTGGAAGCACTTGGGGTAGAGCCCCTGCTCCTTGTACTCCTGGTGGCGGATGTCGCGGAGGCAGGTGGCCCCGTCGGGGTCCCACTCGGCCTCGATGAACCAGTTCGTCGCGCGCTCCTCGACCGCCGGCGTGAGGTGGTCCCACAGGTCGATCGCGGTGCCGTTCACCGTCCACGGCTCGCCGTTGCCGCAGTAGTCGGCGCGAGCCATGCGCGTGCAGGCCTGGTGGTGGTCCTGCAGCGAGATCTTCTTGCAGTTCTTGCCCTTCTCGTAGTCCTTGCAGCGCTTGGCCGTCGCCCACGGGCGGTAGCCCCACAGCACGCATTTGGCGATCACGGCGTTGGTGCAGGCCCACACGAACACGTTGGGGTCGTCGACGCGGTCGCCGGTCTCGAGGTTCCAGTAGTTGGCGACCGGGATCGCCGACACCATCTGGCCCTGACCGTCCTGACACAGCGGCTTCCACTGGTTGGAGTTCTTGGCCCGGTGCACGACGTCGTACAGCCACACGTCGTCCTGGTCGGGCGACTTGGTGATCTTGTCGATGCGCAGGACGTAGTCCTCGAAGACCTCCTGGCCGTCGATCACCTGCCCGACGGTCAAGTCCCACTGGGACCCGACGAAGTCGGTGCCCTTGGCCCACTTCTTCTTGCCGTTCTTGATCACCTGGGCGCTGAACTCCGAGCCGTTGAGCACCGGCCCGTTCAGCACCGGGCCGTTGAGCACCGGCCCGTTCAGGTTCACGCCGTTCAGCACCGGCCCCTGCATCAACGGCCCCTCGAGCACGTTGCCGTTGAGCACCGGCCCGTTCAGCACCGGACCGAGGATGATGCCCTGCAGCACCGGCCCGTTCAGCACCGGCCCCTGAAGCACCGGGCTGTTCAGGTGAACGGAGTTGAACTCCTCGTCACGGGTGGAAACAACATCGGCGGGTGCATCCGCCCCCACGTAGCACCCTGCGCTGAAGCTCAGCGCCGACACGACAAGCGCCACACGACGCACGGCCATAGACCCACCCCCCATCGATTCTACGCACTGTAGCACGGATGGCGGACACGTGAAAGGACATCTGTCCGCCCGCGCTCATTTTTATGAGCGCGTGAGCGGCCATGTCGCACACACGCGCAACCCGACGGTGCTATGGCGGAAACTCGCAGCGATCTCGAAGCGATTGGCGACTCGTCCGGCGAACTCGTTATAGTAGAAGGCCCCCCCGCGCGCATTCAACTGCTTGCGGTCGTACGGCGACACCGTCAATTCGTAGGCGTTCCCGATCGTGTCGTAGAGCCCGTAGGGGCTCACCGACTGGGGATACGAGCCGACCGGATCGGGGCCGAAGGCCGAGGCCAAAAGACCGTAGGTCCTGTCGATATTGGCCTCGCTGGCGTCGAGGCGGTTGCCGGTCGAGAACCGGCGGTCGTCTGCGCCGCGGGCTGCACGCTCCCATTCGTGTTCACTGCAGAAGCGCGCGCCTGGGACCCGCCCCGATGCATTCAGCCAGGCGAAATACGCTGTCGCTTCCTCGACCCCGATACCGGTCACTGGCAGACGCTCCCATTCGACGCGGGCCCGCTGCGTCCTGCCCTCGTAGACCAGGGGCTCGCCGGTCCGCGCTGTGTATACACGGACCGTCTGATGCAGCTCGAGCTGCCAGCCGCCCTGCGCCAGCTCCGTGAGGCGCGCGCTGTCCGACAGCACCCGCGCCGCGTTGATCGCCAGGATCGCCGTCCGCTCGCCGGCCGGCAGCGCCGACAGGAACTCGATGTAGTCGGCGTACGTCACCTCGTGGCGGCCGATCACGAACGCCCCGGTCTCCACGCTGTGCAGCGGCTCCGCGTTCATCGACACGCGCAGCTCCTCGAGGTCGCCGGTGCCGTAGAGGAAGCGACCGGCGGGCACGTAGACGAAGCCGGCGGGGATCGTCTCGGCCGGCGGCAGCACGACCGAGAAGTCGGCGACCTCCTCGCGGGCGAGCGCGATCGGCAGGGTCACCGGCGTGTAGCCGTCGAGCTCGAAGCGCAGACGATACGACCCGCGCTCGATCGGCCGCGCCGCCAGCGGCGTGCTCCCCAGCTCCTCCGTCTTGTCGATGCGCGCGCGCGCCGAGTCGTAGCGCTCGAGCAGCACCCGCGCCCCCGACGGCTCGCTCGTCACCGCGAACTCGGCCGGCGCGTCCCACCGCTGCATCAGCGCGCCGCCCTCGTCGTAGAGCTTGAGGCGCTCGAGCAGGTCGTTGATCACGAACTCCCCGTGACCCGCCTGTTCGGCCAGCAGCGCGCGCTGCAGCAGCGTCTCGCCGAGCCGCTCGCGCACGTCGTCGCGGCGGCCGTCGAGGCTCAGCGCCGTCTCGAGCTTCTGCGCCGAGCGGGCCAGCCGCTGCTCCGCCTCGGGCAGCGCCGCCACGTAGCGGGTCCACAGCACGTCGGCATCGGCCTGCTTGCCGGCGTCGTAGGCGGTCAGCGCCTCGGCCCGCAGCGCCTCGGCGTCGGCGCGCGCCTTGCCGGCGACCGCCCGCTCCTGCTCGGCCGCGGTCAGGTGCGCGTCGACCTTGGCCCGCAGGTCCGCCTGGCCCTTGAACCACATCCCGGCGTACATCGAGATCGCCACCGCCGGCAGCAGCACGACCGCCCCGCGCTTCAACGCCCGCACCCGCGCCGCGGCCGCCTTGCACGCGGCGATGAAGTCGCGCTCCTTCGGCCGCAGCGACGCCGGGTCGAGCCCCATCACTTCCTGCAGCGGCGCCCCGCTCCACAGCGCGTCGCGGCTGCGACCGAGCCGCTCCCACTCGGCGACCGCGAGCTCGAGCCGGTGGCGCGTCGCCCGGCCGTCGCGCTCCTCCTCGAGCCAGGTGCTGAGCGTCGACCAGCCGCCGAGCAGCGCCTCGTGGGCGATCTCGAAGACCGCGACGTCGTTGACCTCGCGGGCCACCACCAGGCGCGCGCGCACCAGCGCCTTGAGGGCCTCGGCGGCCGCGGGCGAGTCGGACGTCAGCTCGTCCTCGGTCCGCACCGCGCGGGTGTCGTCGACGGTCACGAGGCGCATCAAGATCCGCCGCGCCGCCGCGCGCTGCGTCGGGATCAATTCGGCCAGCACCGCGTCGCCGTGCCGCGCCAGCGCCCCGCTGACGCCGCCGACCTTGCGCAGGTCGGCGGGCGAGATGATGTTGGTCGCCTGGTCGCGGATCTCCCACAGCTCGGCCAGCGCGAACTGCAGGAGCGGCAGGCTGCCGCGCGAGCCGGCCTCGACCAGCTCGTCGACCAGCGTCGCCGGCTCGATGCGCACGCCCTTGACCTTGGCCGGTCCGACGATCGCCTCGCGCGCGCCCTCCGGCGACAGCGGCCGCAAGATGTAGATCGCCCGCGACAGCTCGTCGCCGATCCCCGGCACCTGGACCACGCGCGTCAGGAAGTCGCCGCGCACCGTCGCCATCACCCGCAGCCCCGGCAGCCCCGAGGCCAGGCGCGCCAGCAGCGGGCCGACGATCCCGACCTCCTGCGGCGCGCTCAGCGTCACCAGCTCCTCGAACTGGTCGATCACCAGCAGCCGCCCGCGCGCCTCGCCGATCTGCTTGCGCAGCGCCCGGACCAGCTCGGTTGAGCTCTCGGCGATCAGCGCCGCCAATGTCTCTTCGGACATGTCGAAGAGGACAGCCAGCGTCGAGATCAGCGTCTGCAGCGGGTAGCGGCCCGGGGTCATCGCCGCCGAGGCCCACTGGCGCGCGTGGTCGAGGTTGCCCTCCTCGACCATCGGCACCACGCCGGCCTTGACGAGCGACGACTTGCCGACGCCCGAGTCGCCGGCGACGACCACCAGCGCGTCGGCGCGGAGGCGCTCGAGGACCGCGCGGATCTCGACGCCGCGGCCGAAGAACACCGCGCGGTGCTTCGACTCGAACGCCTGCAGGCCGCGGTACGGGTTGCCCTCGGGGATCACCAGCTCGCGGCCGCTCGGCTGCAGCGACTCGAGCGCCGCCAGCAGGTCGTCGGCCGAGCCGAAGCGGGCGAACGGGTCGCGGCGCAGGCAGCGGTCGATCAGGCCGGCGAGGCGCGGGTCGCAGCGCGGCGCTCGCTCGAGCAGCGGGCGCGGCTCGTACTCTTGCAGCCGCTCGGCCAGCTCGAGCGGCGTGCTCGCCTCGGTCGGCGGGCGGCCCGACGCGAGGATGTACATCAGCACGCCGAGCGCGTACACGTCCGACCGGCGCGACGCCGGCTCCGCCCGCCACAGCTCGGGGGCCATGTAGTGCGGCGTGCCGAGCAGCGTGCCGGCCTGGGTCAGCGACTCGGCGGCCACCGGGATGTCGGCGGCCGACAGCGCCGCGGCCGACATCCCCGCGTTCGAGCGTCCGGCCGAGTCGTCGTGGACGCGGGGCAGCGCCGCGCTCGCGCTGGCGTCGCGCAGCTTGATCGTCTCGGCCTGGCGATCGATGCGCCCGCCGTCGCTGCTGCGCATCACCACCGACGACGCCGCCTCGATCGCTTCCTCCCTGGGCGGCTCCGGGCGCACCGGGTCGAGCGACGCCGGGTCCATCAGCTTGGCCAGGCTGAAGTCGAGCAGCTTGATCTCGCCGGTCTCGGCGAGGATCGCGTTGGCCAGCTTGATGTCGCGGTGGAGCACGCCGTGGCGGTGCGCCGCCGCCAGCCCGCGGCACAGGCCGATCGCCAGCTCGAGCACCTTGCGCGACGGCAGCGGCACCTGGATCTCGCCGAGGTTCTTGCCGCGGATGTACTCGGTGATGAGGTACGGGTGGCCCTCGAGCTGACCGACGCGGTAGATCGTCACCACGTTGGGGTGCTGGATCCGCGCCACCGCGCGGCCCTCGACCTGGAAGCGCTCGCGGTCGTCGGCGTCGGGCGCGACGTGGCCGACGAACTTCACCGCGACCGGGCGGTCGAGCACCGTGTCGTGGGCCAGGTACACCCGGCCCATGCTGCCCTTGCCGAGCAGGCGGACCAGCCGGTACTCGTCGAACGTGGCCGGCGGCTCCCACTCGAACACCGCGGTCTCGACGATCTTCGGGACCGGTCGCATCGAGCGGGCGTGCTGCGACGACGTCGGAACCTGGCCTTTGGGACCTGGCCTCGGATCCACGTTCGGAATCGCGCCGGACGCGCCTGCGTCGTGATCGCTCACCGAAGGTCCTCGGGGTTCCGGGACATCACGACCAGCGTCGCACGGCCCGCGGGCGCGCGGCAAGGCCGTTTGGCTGCCTCGGTGAGGGGCGGTGTGGGACAGAGCCGTCGGCTTTTGCGCGCGGTGCAGGTTCGTCACCTCGCGTACCCGGCAATTCACTTCACGGTGTTGGCGCCGATAAATCGATGCTCTGCAGCGAGTCCTCGAGCTCGATCTTCTTCTCGAGCCGCTTCGACTGCAGCTCGACGATGGTGCGGCCGATCTTGTCGGCCTCGCGCGTGAACTCGTCGAGGCGCTTGTTCAACTTGCTGCGCAGATCGCCGGCCGCCGAGTCCTTCTTGATCGCCTCGAGGTTCTGCCGGGTCTCGTTCGCGCGCTGGTCGAGCTCGGACTGCTGGCGCGCGAGGCCCTCGATCTCGGTGTCGATGCGGCCGATCTCCTGGCGCAGGCGGACCAGCGGCTCGAGCTTCTTGCGCGCGCCCGCGTCGAGGTTCGGCACGCGCAGCAGCGCGTCGAGCAGCAGGGGCACGCGCCCGTCCCAGATCGAGATTTGGGTCTGCGACGGCGTCTGCTCGACGACCTCGACCTTGCCCTCGGTCGCGTTGCCGGTGACCTTGAGCGGCACGAGGTACGCGTCGGGCAGCTCCTCGAGCCCCTCGATCTTCGACTTGAGCGCGTAGGCCCCGCCCCGCTTCGGGTGGCGGATCAGCACCGAGTAGCCCTTCGGGTCAGGTTGGCCCTTCACCGTCCACGTGGTCGCCACGCGCTGGAAGTTCTCGACCTCGATCACCCCGCGCACGATCTTGACGATGCGCAGGTCGTCGCCGGTGTACTGCGCCTGCGACGACACCATCAGCGACGGCTCGACCGCGAACGGGATCGTCGTGCTCGTCTGCGTCCCGACCGCCTCCGACAGGCCCTCGCCGACGAAGCTCCCGCCGGCGTAGATCGCGATCGGCCCCGGCTCGAGCACGAACGGCGTCGTGTTCTTGAAGCGGACCACGCGGTACGGGTTCTGCTCGTAGCCCTGGCCCGCGCCGCCCGGGCGGAACAGGAACGTCTGCTCGGCCGCCACGTCCTGGTTAACGATCGCCACCATCGTCGAGCTGCCGTCGGGCACCGTCACGCGCTCGTTGAGATCGAAGCGCGTCAACCCGCTGACGCTCTTGGCCCGCGCGCTCGCCTGCGTGCTGCGGCGCAGCGACTCGAGGTCCATCGCCGGGCCCGCCGCCTGCTCCTCGGCCTTCGCCATCTCGTCGCCGGCGTGGTCCCAGCCGCGCTCGTATTCGGCCTCGATGGTCGTCGCGCGGGTGTTGCGGCTGCTCCCGCCGCCGCCCGCCTTGTCCTTCTTCTTGGCCGCCCTGGGGTCGGGGGCCGGAGCGGGGCTGGGCGCCATCGGGGGTGGCGGCGCCGGCTGGCCCGCGATCGACGCGGCGTTGGCGGCGTCGGGGCAGCCGTCCTCGTCGGTGTAGCCGTTGAACACCTCCGGGTGGTCGGGGCACTTGTCGAGCGCGTCGGGGATCGCGTCGCCGTCGCGGTCGCCGCCGGACTGGTACGACGTCTCGCCCATCGCCACCGCGGCCCGCTTCTGCACCCCGGCCTCCGTGAGGTCGGAGCGCGACACCGTGCGCGGCGTGTGCAGGTCGTAGCGGAACGCGATCGGCGCGCCCGACGTCAGGCTCATCGACACCTTGCCCCAATCCTCGCCGCTGGTGTTGTCGACCACCGCCCACGCCTGCAGCAGCGCCGGCCCCTTCTCGCCCGGCTCGGGCAGGACCACCCGGTACGTCGGCTTCCACATCGGCGCCGCCACCACGTAGCTGACCACCAGGTCGTGGGCGTTGGCGCCGGCCAGCCGGATCTCCACCGCCACTTGCTGGAACATCCCCTCGCCGGCGGTCGCGTCGAGCGTGCGGTGGAACTGCAGCGCGAGGTCGCCGTCCTGCAGCGTCACCCCGCGCACCTTCGACAGCCGCACCACCTGCAGCTGCTTGCCGTCCATCAGCGACACCTTGAAGTCGCGCGCGCCGCCCTGCGGCGGCGGCACCCGCTCCGACGACGGCGGCGGCGTCGGGTCGGGCTCGTCGACGATCGCCTCGACCAGCACGATGCGCCCGCGCAGCTTGCCCTGCGTCGTCTTCAGCGTCACGTAGGTCCCGCGCAGCGCGTCGAGCACCTGCGCCAAACTACCTTGCCCCGGGGCCAGGGTCGAAAGAGCAGCATTGGCCCACGACTCGGGGTCGAGCGGCATCGACACGCTGACCGCCTGGCCGCTCTTGCGCTCGACCACCGTCAGGCTCTTGAGGAGATCGTTGACCTGGTCCTTGCGGACCTTGATCACCAGCGCGTCGCCCTTGACCTCGCCGCGGCGCTCGAAGTAGCCGATCCCGTTGCGGTAGAGCACCACACGGTCGAGCTCGAGCGAGCTCTCGGTGGCGGCGTAGGGGCTGCGGCCATGGGCGCAGCCGGCGAGGAGGAAAGCGACGAGGGCGGACGATGCGAGCCTGGACACGTGCGAGGGATCTCCTGCGAGGCCGATGGTAACGCCGGGCCCTCGCCGGCCCTTACTGCCGGCTGAGCCCGCCCGGAGGCGCGTCTCCGGCCGCTGCGCGGTTTTGCCCGCCGGGCCCGCCACCGACCGCGCGAGGCGGCCGCACGCGGCGCCTATGGACGCCTTGATCGCGCTTTGCCAAGCTCGCGCCGATGGCCCCCCCACCGAGGCGCACGCTCTACCCGGAGATCGAGCCCTACAACGCCGGCTTCTTGCAGGTCAGCGGCCTGCACCGCGTGTACTTCGAGGAGTCGGGCAACCCCGACGGCAAGCCGGCCGTGTTCCTCCACGGCGGACCGGGCGGCGGCACCGTGCCCGAGCAGCGGCGCTTCTTCGACCCCGACCGCTACCGCATCGTGCTGTTCGACCAGCGCGGCTGCGGCAGGAGCACCCCGCACGCCGAGCTGCAGGAGAACACCACCTGGGACCTCGTCGGCGACATCGAGCGCGTGCGCGACCACCTCGACATCCAGCGCTGGCAGGTGTTCGGCGGCTCGTGGGGCAGCACGCTCGCGCTGGCCTACGCGCAGACGCACCCTCGGCGCGTCACCGAGCTCGTGCTGCGGGGGATCTTCCTCCTGCGCCGCAGCGAGCTGCGGTGGTTCTACCAGGACGGCGCCAGCGCGCTGTTCCCCGACGCGTGGGATCGGTTCCTCGCCCCGATCCCGGTCGCCGAGCGCGGCGACCTGATGAAGGCCTACCACCGCCGACTGACCAGCGACGACCCGGTCGTGCGCCGCGACGCCGCGCGGGCGTGGAGCGTGTGGGAGGCCAGCACCAGCTACCTGCACGTCAACTCGGAGCAGATCGAGCGCGCCGGCGAGGACGAGTTCAGCCTCGCGTTCGCCCGCATCGAGGCCCACTACTTCGTCCACCGCGGCTTCCTCGAGCGCGACAACCAGCTGGTCGAGAACGTCACCCGGATCCGCAACATCCCCGCCGTCATCGTCCAGGGCCGCTACGACGTCGTCTGCCCGGCCCAGAGCGCCTGGGACCTCCACCGCGCCTGGCCCGAGGCCGACCTGCGGATCGTCGACGACGCCGGCCACTCCGCCTTCGAGCCCGGCATCCTCCACGAGCTCGTCTCGGCCACCGACCGGTTCGCCGCCCGCGTCTGACCGGCCCTGTCCTTTCAAACCTGTCCTATCGAACCTGGGCTTTTCGTCATGACCGTTCGACCAGCTCACTCCGCGCCCCACCGTCAGGACCCACTCGCCGGCCTCTATCCGCCGATCGACCCGTTCCACTTCGGCCGGCTGCAGGTCCCCGGGGGCCACGACCTCTACTTCGAGCAGTCGGGCAACCGCGCCGGCAAGCCGGTGGTGTTCCTCCACGGCGGGCCCGGCGGCGGCACCGACCCCAAGCACCGGCGCTTCTTCGACCCGGCGCGCTACCGTATCATCCTGTTCGACCAGCGCGGCTGCGGCCAGAGCGAGCCGTTCGCCTCGCTCGACGACAACACCACCTGGGACCTCGTCGCCGACATCGAGCGCCTGCGCGAGCACCTCGGCATCGAGCGCTGGCAGGTGTTCGGCGGCTCGTGGGGCAGCACCCTCGGCGTCGCCTACGCCCAGGCGCACCCGCACCGCGTCACCGAGCTCGTGCTGCGCGGGATCTTCATGTTCACCCGCCGCGAGTCCGACTGGTTCTACGGCCGCGGCACCCGCACCCTGTTCCCCGACGCCTGGGAGGCCTTCGTCGCCCCGATCCCCGAGGCCGAGCGCGGCGACCTCATCGCCGCCTACTACCGCCGCCTCACCGCCGCCGACCCGCGCGTCCGCGTCGAGGCCGCGCGCGCGTGGAGCCTGTGGGAGAGCCGCGTCGCCACCCTGCACCCCGACCCCGACGTCGAGATGCACTGCGACAACACCGACTTCACCCTCGCCTTCTCGCGCATCGAGTGCCACTACTTCGTCAACAAGGGCTTCCTCGCCCACGAGACCCAGCTGCTCGACGACGCGCCGAAGATCCAGCACATCCCCACCACGATCGTCCACGGCCGCTACGACGTCATCTGCCCGCTCGAGAACGCCTGGCACCTGCACAAGCGGCTGCCCCGCTCCGAGCTGGTGATCGTCCCCGACGCCGGCCACTCCGCCTTCGAGCCCGGCATCGCCCTCAGCCTGCGCCGCGCCACCGACCGCTACGCCCACCTGTGAGCCGCGGCCGCGCGGGCATGTCCTGATGAACATGCCCGATCGGGCCTGCTCTCGCGGGCAGGTCCGAACAGACATGTCCTCGAGTCACATCGCCGAGAGGTCGCCGCCGGCCGCCGCGGCCGCCAGCGCCAGGCGGTCGGCGCCCCAGTAGAGCTGCGGCCCGCGCTCCGTGGTGACGACGAAGGTCGGCACCCCGAACACCCCGGCGGCCTCCGCCGCGGCCGTGCTCGTCACCAGCGCCTGCTTGATCTCCGGCGTCTCCGTCGCCGCGACCAGCCCCGCCCCGTCGAGCCCGACCGCGTCGGCGATCGCCGCCACCACCGCCGGGTCGCTGATGTCGCGGTCCTCGGCCCACAGCGCCGTCGCCAGCGCGCGCACCAGCGCCGGAGGCGAGCCGGCGGCCAGCGTGACCCGCAGCGGCAGCACCGTGCGGACCGGGAACCGCGCCGGGAATTTGAACGGCACCCCCGCGCGAGCCGCCTGGCGGTCGAGGTCGAGCATCGTGTGGCGCCGCTTCTCCGGGCTCTGCACGAACAGCGGCACGTCGGGCGTGCCGATGCTGCGGAACAGCCCCCCGAGCAGGATCGGCCGCCAGCGCACCTGCGGGCCCAGCTCGGCCTCCGCGCGCAGGATCGCCAGGTACGCGAACGGGCTGCTGTAGTCGAAGAAGAGCTCGACCGGGGCCGTCGGCGCCAGGCGCGGCGCCGCCGGTCGACCGCCGAGCGCCGCTTCGACCATGTCCGCTCGGTCCTGTCCCCAGAACAGCTGGTCGCCGACGAAGTAGGTCGGCACGCCGAAGATCCCGCGCGCGACCGCCTCGTCGGTGCGGCGGCGAAGCTCGTCCTTGATCGCCTGCGACCCGGCGCGCGCGAGGATCGCTGCCGGCTCGAGCCCCGCCTCCGCGATCGCCCGCGTCAGCACCGCGCGGTCGGAGATGTCCGCGTTCTCGTCCCAGTACGCGCGGTAGATCCGGTGGATCAGCGGCAGCGACAGCCCCGCCGCCAGCACGCAGCGCAGCGCCTCGACCGTGCGCATCGGGTGGCTGGCCGGCATGCGCAGCGGCACGCCGGCGCGCTGGGCCTGGCGGCGCATGTCGTCGAGGTTGTGCCGGGCCTTGGCCGGGTTCAGCGTCGCCGCCAGGTTCTGCGGCGTGCCGCGGGCCTTGAACACCCCGCCGAGCAGCATCGGCCGCAGGTCGAGCTCTGCACCTGTCCTTTGGGCCAGTTGCTCGACCTGCGTCGACGCCACGTAGGCGAACGGGCACGAGAAGTCGAACCAGAACTCGAGCCGCGCCATCGCTGTACCTCTGTTACCGCCGCGACGACGCCACCAGCCACTCGGCCGCCTGGCGCGCGAAGTAGGTCAAGATCACGTCGGCGCCGGCGCGGCGGATCCCGAGCAGGCTCTCGAGCACCACTCGCTTCTCGTCGAGCCAGCCGCGCTCGCACGCCGCCTTGAGCATCGCGTACTCGCCGCTGACCTGATACGCCGCGAGCGGCAGGCTGGTGGACCTTCGCAGCGCCGCGAGGATGTCGAGGTAGGGCCCGGCCGGCTTGACCATCAGGATGTCGGCGCCCTCGACCTCGTCGAGCTCGGCCTCGCGCAGCGCCTCGCGGGCGTTGGCGGGGTCCATCTGGTACGTCTTCTTGTCGCCGCTCTTCGGGGCCGAGTCGAGCGCGTCGCGGAACGGCCCGTAGAAGCCCGAGGCGTACTTCGCCGTGTAGGCCAGGATCGACACGTCGATGAAGCCCTCGCCGTCGAGCGCCTCGCGCAGCGCCTGCACGCGTCCGTCCATCATGTCCGAGGGCGCGACGACGTCGGCCCCCGCGCGCGCCTGGCACAGCGCCTGGTTGCACAGCGCCTCGACCGTCTCGTCGTTCAAGATCCGCCCGTCGGGCGCGACGATGCCGTCGTGCCCGTCGCTGTTGTACGGGTCGAGCGCGACGTCGGTGACGATCACGAGGTCGGGCCAGCGGTCCTTCAGCGCCTTGATGGTGTCCGGCACCAGCCCGTTCGGGTTCCACGCCTCGCGCCCGTCGGGCGCCTTGAGCGCCTCGGCGACCGCCGGGAACAGCGCGATGATGTCGACCCCGACCGCGCGCGCCTTCTCGACCTCGGCCAGGAGGCCCCGCCGCGACAGCCGGGCGCACCCGGGCATCGACGCGATCGGCACGTCGTCCTCGCCGGCGTGGACGAACAGCGGGTAGATCAGGTGCTCCGGCGCCAGCGTCGTCTCGCGGACGAACGCCCGGATCGCCGGGTGCTTGCGGTTGCGGCGCGGCCTCTGCAGCAGGTTCAGCATCGTCGTCCCTGTCTCTTGTGACATGTCCTCACAGACACCATTCGCCGGCGCCCCCGGGGGCCAGCTTGCCCAGCGCCTGGCGCAGCTTGTCGGCCGCCTCGTCGAGCGCGGCCGCGCCGGCGCGGTGGTCGGCGTTGGCGAAGTCGAGGTCGTGCGGCCCGTCGATCGGCACCACGTGGATGTGCACGTGCGGCACCTCGAGGCCGGCGATCATCAGCCCGACGCGGGTCGGCGCGAACGCCAGCATCTGCCCACGGCCGATCGTCTGCGCCACCTGGGTGAGGTGGGCCACGAGGTCGGCGTCGAGGTCGAGCCAGTGGTCGACCTCCTGCTTCGGCACCACCAGCGTGTGACCGGGGCGCAGCGGCGCGATCGACAAAAATGCGGCGCAGCGGTCGTCCTGGTACACGAAGCGACCGGGCAGCTCGCCGTTGATGATCCGGGTGAACACGGACGGCATGGCGGGGATGCTACACCGGTCGGAGGCCCTTCGGCGCGCTGACCCACTTCGTGCCGGCCACGGCCAGGCGCCAGGGGGCGTCACGGTCGGCCGGCGCCGCGAAGTCGATGCCGACGCGCGGCCCGGCGAGGATCTCGCCCACCGGCGGTGCGTCGAGCGCCTCGAGCCCGCCGGGCTCGGTGACCGGGTGATGCGACCACGACGTGTCGAGCTGCAGCGCCTGCCCGACCTTGCCGGGCCCGGTGAGCAGCCCCGGCCCCGACAGGCCGCCGCGGCGGCGCTGGATCTCCGCCAGCCCCAGCACCGGCTCCGCCGAGCGGATCAGCACCGCCGCGCCCTCGCCTTCCTCGTTGGTCGAGAGGTTGAGCATGTTGTGCACCCCGTAGCAGAGGTACACGTAGGCGCGCCCCGGCGGGCCCCACATCGCCGCGTTGCGCTCGGTCAATCCGAAGCGGCAGTGGTTCGCGCTGTCGTTCGGGTGGCGATACGCCTCGACCTCGGTGATCCGCACGATCACGCCGTCGCGTCGCAGCAGCTTGCCCAGCAGATCGCGCGCCACCTCGAGCGCGTCGCGGGCGAAAAATGATCGCGGGAGAAGGGAGTAGGTTTCGGCGGCCATGTGGCTCCAGCGCCTCGCGGTGACGCACGAACAGCGTAGCCGCACTCGGCCGTTCGATGTACGTCGTTCTTCGCAATCGTTCGTGCTCCTGCGCGCGATCGGGCCCTGGTGCCGCGCATGGGCCGGCCGCGCGTGGCATACTGTTCGACCCCACTGGCGATGCTGATCTACCTCTACCTGTTCGCGTTCGGGCTCGGCGGCGTCCTCCTTCTCGGCTCGATCTTCATCGGCGATAAGGACACGGGCGGCGACGCCGGCCACGACGGCGACGCGAGCTCCCAGGCGCAGCACTTCGACCACGGCGTCGGCGAGGGTCACGGGGGCGTCGCCGGGCTGTTCACCGCCTTCTTCTCGCTGCGCTTCTGGATGTTCTTCCTCGCCTTCTTCGGCCTCACCGGGCTCGTGCTCGACGGCCTCGACCTGGTCGACAGCCCCGCGTTCGCCCTCGTCGCCGCGCTCGCCATGGGCCTCCTCACCGGCCAGGGCACCGTCGCGGTGTTCCGCAACCTCTCGCACAGCGAGACCAGCACGGCGGCCAGCGCGGCCGACTACATCGGCCGCAGCGGCCGCGTCCTGGTCGGCTTCGCCGCCGGCGACCTCGGCAAGGTCCGGCTCACGCTCAAGGGCACGACCGTCGACGTCCTGGCCACCACCGAGGAGGAGCGCGGCTTCGCCTCCGGTGAAGAGGCGCTCGTCATCGCCATGAACGACACCACCGCCGTCGTCGCCCGCGCCCCGGGCATCTGACCGCGGTCAACCTGCCACCGGAGGACCGAGTGAACCCGCCCCTCACGTACCTGGCCTTCGCGCCAGCGCTTGAATCTACTTTCGAGGCCCTGACCCAGAACGTCGCCGCGCTCGCGATCGTCGGCGCGGTCGGCATCGGCCTCGGCGTGCTGCTGCTGCTGCTGCTGGTCAAGAACTTCCTCCACATCTGCCACCCCAACGAGGCCCTGATCTTCACCGGCCGCAAGCGCGTGAAGGACGGCGTCGACCTCGGCCCGCTGGTGATCCTCGGCCGCGGCGTCGTCGGTCAGGCGCCCGAGTACCACGGCTGCGGCAAGGGTCGCGCCTGGCGGATCCCCGTGCTCGAGCTGGTCGACCGCCTCGACATGTCGGCGATGTCGATCGACGTCTACGTGCAGAACGCCTACTCCGCCGGCAACATCCCGCTCAAGATCCACGCGATCGCCAACGTCAAGATCAGCCCCGACCCGCGTCTGATCCGCAACGCGATCGAGCGGTTCCTCGGCCGCTCCTCCAACGAGGTCCAGCAGGTCGCGCGCCAGACCCTCGAGGGCGCGCTGCGCGAGGTGCTGGCGCAGATGACCCCCGAGGCGGTCAACCACGACCGGCTCGAGTTCGCCAACAACCTGGCCAAGAGCGCCCAGGACGACCTCGACAAGCTCGGCCTGCAGCTCGACACCCTGAAGATCCAGCACGTGGCCGATGAGACAGGTTACCTCGACTCGCTGGGCCGGCCGCTGATCGCCGCCGTCCTGCGCGACGCCGAGAAGGCCGAGAGCCAGGCGCAGCAGGAGATCTCCGAGGCCCAGGCCCAGGCCAACCAGCGCGCCGAGGTGGCCAAGGCCGCGGCCGAGACGGCGATCCTGGTCAAGCGCAACGAGCTGACCAAGATCCGCGCCGAGCTCGAGGGTCGCGCCGCCGCCGTCGAGCGCGAGGCCGAGGCCGCCGCCAAGACCGCGCGCGCCAACGCCGAGCAGGAGCTGCAGACCGTGCGCAGCGAGCTCGAGCAGAAGCGACTGATGGCCGAGGTCATCATCCCGGCCGAGGTCGACCGCGCCGCGCGGCTCCTCCTGGCCAAGGGCGACGCCGCGCCGACGATCGAGAACGGCGCCGCGGTGGCCGAGGTCCTGCGCCTGACCAGCGAGGCGTGGCTGACCATGGGCCCGCAGGCGCGCGAGATCTACGTCATCCAGCACCTCGAGGAGTTGTTGTCCGCCGTGCTCGAGCCGATCCAGAACCTCAAGGTGCGTGAGGTCGCCGCGCTCGACCCGGGCGACGGCAGCGCGCTGTCGAGCTACGCCGCCTCTTACCCGCGCGCGGTCGCCTCGGTGCTCAGCGCCCTGCGCGAGACCACCGGCGTCGACGTGCCCGCGATCCTGTCCGGAAAGGCAGGTGCCCAGTGAACATGGAAGCCCTGATCGCCCTGCTCGGCGTCGCCGGCGTCGCGTTCGTCGCCCTGCTGCTCATCGTCAAGAACGTCCTCTACGTCTGCCAGCCGAACGAGGTCCTGATCTTCTCCGGCCGCAGGCGCGAGACGCCCGACGGCAAGCTGTTCGGCTACAAGATCATCCGCGGTGGTCGGGCCATCCGGATCCCGCTGTTCGAGACGGTCGACCGCATGGACCTGACGAACATGATCATCGAGGTCCAGGTCAAGAACGCCTACTCGCGCGGCGGCATCCCGCTCAACATCCAGGGCGTCGCCAACATCAAGGTCCCGGGCGAGGAGCCGCTGCTCAACAACACCGTCGAGCGCTTCCTCGGCCGCTCGCGCGACTCGATCATGAAGACCGCGCGCGAGACCCTCGAGGGCAACCTGCGCGGCGTGCTGGCGACCATGACGCCCGAGCAGGTCAACACCGACAAGGAGACCTTCGCCCAGCGCCTGGCCGCCGAGGCCGAGCACGACCTCAACAAGCTCGGCCTCGTGCTCGACACCCTGAAGATCCAGAACGTCAGCGACGAGGTCGGCTACCTCGACGCCATGGGCCGCCAGCGGGCCGCCGCGATCCGCCGCGACGCCCTGATCGCCGAGGCCGTCAGCCAGGCCCAGGCCACCGAGCAGCGCTGGACCAACACCCGCAACTCCGAGCTCACCACCCTCGAGGCGCACACCCAGATCGCCCTCAAGGAGAACGAGCGCCGGATCGCCGACGCCCAGACCCTCCGCGCCGCCCTCATCGCCCAGCAGCAGGCCGAGGTCGAGGCGATGATCGCCCAGGCCCGCGCCGAGGTCGGCATGCAGGACGCGCGCATCGAGCAGGTCCGCCGCCAGCTGCAGGCCGACATCCTCGCCCCTGCCGACGCCGCCCGGCGCAAGGCCGAGGAGGACGCCAAGGGCCAGGCCGCCCGCATCGTCGAGCAGGGCCGGGCCACCGCGCAGGTCCTGGCCCAGATCGCCGCCACCTACAACGAGGGCGGCGCCGCGGCCCGCGACGTCTTGTTGATGCAGAAGCTGGTCCCGCTGTTCCACAGCCTGGCCGGCACGATCGGCGAGCTGAAGATCGACCGCCTCACGATCCTGCCCAAGGGGACAGGTCCTGAAGGACAGCCGCTGGGCGCCCGCCTGGTCGACGCCTCCGAGCAGATCAAGGCCGCCACCGGCATCGACGTGCCCAAGTCGTTGCGCGACGCGTTGGGGGATCTGCGGTCGCAGAAGCCCCCCCTGCCAAACCGGACCTGAACTTCGATTCAAAGCCGTGAACCCGCGCCAGAGCTCGCCCGTGCAGCGAGAGGGCGCGGGTTTTTCGTGCCAACTTACAACTCGGCGAAACTCGCCCCGTTTCGCGATCGATACTGATCTCACCTTGACATGAATCTCGGTTCACGCCAATGAACCCCCGGTGACGCGCAGGGTCGATGGGCGAGCCGACGCGCCGCGCAATTCGCGTGGTGCGCGAGTCCGCGAGGTGGTTCGGACCGAGACGCGCGCGGCGTATCGCGAGGCGATCCTCGATGCGGCCACGCGGGTGTTCGGGCGGCTGGGGTTTCAGGACGCGAAGATGGCCGACATCGCCGCCGAGGCGGGCGTGGCCGCGGGCACCGTCTACAACTACTTCAAGAACAAGGAAGAGGTGTTCCGCTCGATCCTGCAGCGGACGCACGAGCTGGTGTACCAGCGGATTCTGGTCCACCAGCAGCTCGAGGATCCGATCGAGCGCATGCGGGCCTCCACGCGCGAGGCGTTCGCGTTCCTCGAGGAGCACGGCGCCCTCTTCCTGCTCTACGTCTCGATCGGCGGCGGCTTCGACTGGGCGCAGAAGCGCGTCGAGCAGGCGCTGATGGTCGAGAACACCGCCCGCTACCTCGCGCTCAGCCACGCCACCTTGCGCGACGCCGCGGCGCGCGGGCTGATCCGCAGCGACGTCTCGGTCGAGCAGCTGGCGGTGTTCCTCAGCGGCCTGACCGACGCGACGATCTTCACCTGGGTGCGGACCGGCTGTGAGCCCGGCCTCCGCGACCAGGCCGACCCCTTGATCGACTTCTTCCTGAACGGCGCGAGAGCCCCATGACCGCACGCCCACAGCTCATCCCCCTCGTCCTCGCCGGCCTCCTCGTCGCCGCCTGCGACGCCAAAGAAGCCGAGAAGCCCACGCTGCCGTCGTCGCAGGCCAGCGCGCCGCCGACGATCCCGACGCCGTCGAAGGGGCCCGCGCCGCAGCCCGGCGTCAAGGCCGGCGCGCGCGACCTGTCGATCGAGCGCTACGTCGGCACCGCGCTGCCCAAGCAGGAGGCCGAGCTCGGCCCGCGCATGAGCGGCACGCTCGCCACCGTCGACGTCGAGGAGGGCCAGCTGGTCAAGAAGGGCCAGGTGCTGTTCCGCCTCGACGCGCGCTCGACCCGGCTCGGCGTCAGCCAGGCCGAGACCGGCCTGCAGGGCGCGCAAATCGCCCGCGACAACGCCAAGCGCGAGCTCGAGCGGCAGCAGCAGCTGGCCGCCAAGGGCACCATCGCCGCGGCCGTGCTCGAGCGGGCCGAGTCGGCTTACAACAGCGCCGAGAACGGCGTCAGCCAGGCCGAGGTCGCGCTGTCGATGGCCCGCCGCGGCACCGCCGACTCGGCCGTCATCTCGCCGATCGACGGCCTCGTCGCCCACAAGTTCAAGGACGTCGGCGAGACCGTGACGATGATGCCGCCGACCATCGTCGTCGTGATCCAGGACCAATCTGTCCTCGAGGTCAGGGCGCGGATCCCCGAGGCCGCCCTGCGCCTCGTCCACGTCGGCGACCAGGTCACCGCCCACTTCAGCGCGCTCGGCGTCTCCCGCGAGGCCAAGGTCGTGCGCGTCCAGCCGACCGTCGACGCCGCCACCCGCACCATCGAGATCGTCACCGACGTCGACAACAAGGACGGCACGCTGCGCCCCGGCATGTACGTCGAGCTCGAGCTGCGCCCGCCGCTGGCGTCGGTCCTGCCCGGCGCCGAGGGCGAGGAGCCGGCGGCCGAGGCCAAGGCCGCGCCCGACGCCAAGGCGGAGGTGGCCAAGGCGACCCGGGGCAAGACGGCCAAGAGCGACCCACCGCCGCCGTCCGCCGGCACTCACTGAGGTCTCGCCATGCTGCTCGCCGAAGTATCGATCCGCCGCTCCATCTTCGCGACGATGCTGATCGCCGCGCTCATGGTGTTCGGCTTCTTCAGCTTGCCGCGCATCGGCGTCGAGCTGTTCCCCAACGTCGAGTTCCCGGTCGTCACCGCCACCGTCGTCTACCCCGGCGCCGACCCGGAGACGATGGAGACCAAGGTCGCCGACCCGATCGAGGAGGCCCTGCAGTCGATCAGCGGCGTCAAGCGCATGACCTCGCGCAACCTCGAGGCCGTCACCCAGGTGGTGATGGAGTTCGAGCTCGAGGTCGACGGCAACCAGGCGCTGCAGGACGTGCGCGACAAGATCTCGGCGATCGAGCGCGACCTGCCGCAGGGCATCGACCCCCCGGTGGTGCAGAAGTTCGACGTCGGCGCCGCGCCGATCCTCTCGATCGCGCTCGCCGGCGACCTCCCGCCGGCCGAGATGACGCGGATCGCCAAGGACGAGGTCAAGCAGCGGATCCAGCAGATCTCCGGCGTCGGCAACGTCGACCTCGTCGGCGGCCGCGAGCGCGAGATCAAGGTCCTCGTCGACCCCGCGCGCATGACCGGCTTCGGCCTCACCGCCGACGACGTCGCCAACGCCGTGCGCGCGCAGAGCCTCGAGCTGCCGGCCGGCTTCATCAAGACCGGCACCAGCGAGCTGACGCTGAAGACCCGCGGCGAGGTCAAGAGCGCCGCCGAGATCGCCGACATCCTGATCCCCGGCCCGCCCGGCGCGGTGGTCCGGATCCGCGACGTCGCCGAGGTCATCGACGACGTCGAGGACGCCCGCTCGGCCTCGTTCCTCAACGGCAACCAGGCGCTCGCGCTGGTCGTCAAGAAGCAGAGCGGCGCCAACGTCGTCGCCCTCGCCGACCAGGTCCGCGAGGTCCTCGAGGAGATGCGGCCCGAGCTCGAGCGGCGGGGCATCACCGCCGCCGTGCCGACCGACAACTCGGTGTTCGTCGAGCACGCCATCGGCGACGTCAAGTTCGACCTCATCCTCGGCGCCATCCTGACCATCATCATCATCCTCGTGTTCCTGCACGACATCCGCGCGACCTTCATCGCCGCGCTGGCGATCCCGACCAGCATCGTGGCGACGTTCGCGTTCATGCAGTACATGGGGTTCTCGTTCAACAACATCTCCATGCTGGCGCTGTCGCTGTCGATCGGCATCCTCGTCGACGACGCGATCGTGGTGATCGAGAACATCTACCGCCACCTCGAGATGGGCAAGCCGCGCATGCGCGCCGCCCTCGACGCCACCAGCGAGATCGGCCTCCCCGTCATCGCCACCACCCTGTCGATCGTCGCGGTGTTCGTGCCGGTCGCCTACATGAAGGGCATCATCGGCCGCTTCTTCTTCCAGTTCGGCCTCACCGTCTCGGCGGCGGTGCTGCTGTCGATGCTGGTCTCCTTCACGCTGACGCCGATGCTGTCGTCGCGCATCATGCGACAGCAGCACAGCCACGCGCCCGGCCTGTTCGCGCGCCTCTTCAACAAGATGTTCGGCGCGGTCGAGCGCGGCTACGCCGGCGTGCTGCGCTGGGCCCTCCGCTGGCCGTGGACCACCGTCCTCATCGCCCTGCTGTCGCTGTTCGGCTCGTGCGCCCTCGTCACCCGCGTGCCCGCCGAGTTCCTCCCGCCCGAAGACCAGTCGCAGTTCGCCGTCAACGTCGAGCTGCCCACCGGCACCGCGCTCGAGGCGACCATCGAGACCTCCGAGGCCGTCGCCGCCGACCTGCGCGCCAACCTGCCGCAGATCAAGGACACGTTCACCACCATCGGCGGCGGCTCCGTCGGCCAGGTCAACCGCGCGCGCATCACCGTCACCCTGCAGCGGCCCAAGGAGCGCGGCTTCTCGCAGCAGGACGCGATGAAGTGGACGCGCGAGCGCCTCGCCGGCATCGAGGGCGCGATGTTCACGGTCGACCAGCTCGACCCGTTCGGCAACGACGGCGGCTTCCGCAGCCAGCCGATCCAGTTCTCGATCCGCGGCACCGACCTGGAAGAGGTCGTCGCCGCCGCCGAGGCGCTCAAGGGCCAGCTCGCCGAGACCGGCAAGTTCGTCGACCTCGACACCTCCTACCGCGGCGGCAAGCCCGAGGTCGCGATCGCCGTCGACCGCAACAAGGCCGCCGACCTCAGCGTCCCGATCGCCTCGATCGCCCGCACCGTGCGCTCGCTGATGGCCGGCGACCCGATCTCCGACCTCAAGGAGGGCTCGGAGATCTACGACGTCATCCTCTACATGCCCGAGGCGCTGCGCTCGAGCTTCGAGGCGCTCAGCAACATCAAGGTCCGCTCGGCCTCCGGTCGCCTCGTCGACCTCTCGGCCGTGGTCCGCGTCGAGCGCGGCGAGGGCCCCAGCGAGATCGAGCGGCAGAACCGCCTGCGCCAGGTGCTGGTGCTCGCGGCGCTCAACGACACCACCCTCGGCGAGGCACAGCAGCTCGTCATCGACGCCGCCAAGCGGGTCGTGCCGACCAAGCTGCAGACCAGCTTCATGGGCGACGCCGAGGTCATGCAGGAGTCGTTCGAGTCGATGATCTTCGCCCTCGCCCTGGCGATCATCCTCGTCTACATGATCCTCGCGGCCCAGTTCGACAGCCTGATCCAGCCGATCACGATCATGGTCTCGCTGCCGCTGTCGGTCGTCGGCGCGTTCGGCGGCATCTACCTCGCCGGGATGTCGCTCAACATCTTCTCGTTCATCGGCCTCATCATGCTGATGGGCCTCGTCACCAAGACCGCCATCTTGCTCGTCGACTTCGCCAACGGCGAGCGCGAGAAGGGCGCCGTGCTCACCGAGGCCCTGGTCGGCGCCGGCACCATCCGCCTGCGCCCCATCGTCATGACCGCCGCCGCCACCATCTTCGGCATGATCCCCGTCGCGCTGGCCCTCGGCGAGGGCGGTGAGACCCGCGCGCCCATGGCCGTCATCGTCATCGGCGGCATGATCACCTCGACCGTCCTCACCCTCGTCGTCGTCCCCGTCGTCTACCTGCTGTTCGACCGCATGGTCACCAGCCGCTCGATGCGCTGGATCAGCTTCAAGTTCTTCGGCGTCGACGTCGACAAGCCGGCCGAGTCCCTCGACGACCCCGCCCCGGCCGCCCCGGCCGCTGCGCCCCCCGACATGGTCATGCCCGTGCTCGTGGCCCAGCCCGAGCCCCCGCCCTCCGACGACTTCGAGATCGAGCGCGAGGTCGTGTTCCCCCGCCTCCGCCGCGTGACCAAGCCGCCGGAGTGAGCGGCCAGGCACCTTCCTCTTCGAACAGGTTCTTTCGCACAGGACTCTTCAGCCATGTCCCTTGTTTGGTCCGTCGCCCTGGCGCTGGCCGCTCCGGCCCCGCAGGGCCCCCCGCCGCCGCCCTCGCCCGCCGCCGCCACCACCGACTCCGGCGTGTTCGACGCCCAGGCCTACCTGCGCCAGGGCCCCCTCGCCGAGGCGCTCGCCCCCCAGCCCGGCGGCCTCACGGCCGACAAGGTCGCCGTCCAGGCGGTCGCCGAGTCGCCGGCCGTCGCCGCCAAGGAGGCCCAGATCCAGGCCGCCGCGGCCAAGCTCGATCAGACGATGATCGCCTTCCTGCCGCAGATCAGCGGCAAGGCCGGCTACACCCGCCTGTCCAAGGCCGCGATCAACTTCGGCGGCGGCTACAGCGTCGGCGCCGCGACCGGCCCCGAGGCGGACGGCGACCCGATCCCGATCGGCATCGGCCCGTGCGCCCAGGGCTCGCCGCAGATGTGCACGGTCGACCCGAACACCGGCCAGCCGCTCACCCTCGTGGTCGCGCCGCCGTTCAAGCTCCAGATCCCGCTCAACTCGTACTCGCTGCAGGCCCAGCTCTCGGTCCCGATCTCCGACTACATCCTCTCGCTGCTGCCGGCCAAGCGCGGCTCCGAGACCCGCCGCGACGCCGTCGCCCTCGCCCGCGACGCCGAACGCATCAAGGTCGAGACCGACGCCCGCCTCGCCTACTACAACTGGCTGCGCACGATCGCCTCGGTGGTCGCCGTCGAGGACTCGCTCCGCCGCGTCAAGGCCCGCGCGGTCGACGTCGAGAACCTGTTCAACGCCGGCAGCGCGACCAAGGCCGAGGTGATGCGCCTGGCCGCCCAGATCGCCCAGATCGAGCAAGCGATCAACGACGCGCAGGCGTTCCGCACCACCGCCGAGCAGGGCCTGGTGATCATGCTCAACGACCCGGACCTCGGCCTCGTCCCGGGCGAAGACGTGATCGAACTGCCGCCCGACATGCCCGACCTCGGCAACCTCGACAGCCTGATCCGCGAGGCCCACAGCAAGCGGCTCGAGCTCAAGTCGATGGAGAAGAGCATCGGCGCGGTCGACTACGGCATCAAGGCGACCCGCGCCGGCTACTTCCCCCGCCTCGACGCCTTCGCCGAGGCCACCTACGCCAACCCGAACCAGCGCTTCTTCCCGCTGGCCCCCGAGTGGCGCGGGTCGTGGTCGGTCGGCGCCCAGCTGACCTACTCGCTCAACTCGGCCCTGCGCACACGCGCGGAGATCCGCGAGTACAAGGCCAACAAGCGCGAACTCGTGGCCCAGGTCGAGCAACTGCGCCGCGGGATCGCCCTGGAGGTCACGCAGGCCTACCTCGCCCGCAACAAGGCGATCGCCGACATCGAGCTCAGCGCCCGCACGCTCGAGTCCGCGGTCGAGGCCTACCGCGTCGCCTCCGAGCTGTTCGCGGCCGGCTCCGCCACCACCAACGACATCATCGACGCCGAGGCCGACCAGCTGACGGCGATCCTCCGCATCGTCAACTCGCGCATCGACCTCCGCACCGCCAACGCCCGCCTGCTCTACGCCACGGGCCGGCTCAAGCCCAACAACGTCCAGGTCTACGACACGCGGGACAAGGCCACGCGCGGGTAGGCGCTGAGTCTCGTTGAGCGACGAGGCGGGGCCCGAAGGTCTCGAGAGGGCGGCCGAGGGGCGGCGCGGCAGGTCCCTCGCGACGCGGGTCCTTCCACGCCAGATGCTCGACGGCGATGACGGCCGGCGCGCGTCCGACGATGGACTCGCCGTCTGCGCGTCAGGCGTGGAGCCCCCCGCTGCGTCCCACCACGCCGCCCCTCGCCCGCCCGGCGGAGATCGTCGAGGGCCCCGCCTTGGGCCGCGCGAGGAGCTTCGGCGGCGCCGAAGGACATGTCGTTATGGGCATGTCCGCAGGAGCATGACGAAAGGGGCATGTCCATGCGGACATGCCCCTTCGCGCCCGCGCCGAATTCAGCCCTGCGGGGCCGGCAGAGGTCCGGAGGCGGCGCCGCGGCGGACCATGTCGACGCGGCGCCACAGCGCCTCGAGCAGCTCGGGCACGCCCTCGCCGGTGCGGGCCGAGATCGGGAACAGCGGGATGCCCTGGGCTCGCAGCGCCTTGCGCAGCGGCCCGAGCGCCTCCTGGCCCTCCGGGGTGTCGATCTTGTTGAGCGCGACGACGCGGGGGCGGCCGTCGAACATCGAGCCGTACTGCGTGAGCTCCTTCTCGAGCGCCTTGAGGTCGGCCATCGGGTCGCGGCCGGGCGTCGGGTCGGGCGAGAGCAGGTGCAGCAGCACGCGGGTGCGCTCGAGGTGGCGCAGGAAGTCGAGGCCGAGGCCGCGGCCCTCGCTGGCGCCGTGGATCAGGCCCGGCACGTCGGCGACGACGAGCGAGCGCTCGCCGGCCAGCGCGACCACCCCGAGCTGCGGCACGAGCGTGGTGAACGGGTAGTCGGCGACCTTCGGGCGGGCGCGGCTGATCGCGCGGATGAAGGTCGACTTGCCGACGTTGGGGAAGCCGACGATGCCGACGTCGGCCAGCAGCCTGAGCTCGAGGCGCAGCCAGTAGGCCTCGCCGGTCGTGCCGGGCTCGGCGTAGTCGGGCGCGCGGTTGGTCGAGCTGCGGAAGTGCACGTTGCCGCGGCCGCCGAGGCCGCCGTGGGCCACCACCAGCTCCTGGCCGTGGAACGTCAGGTCGCCGAGCTGCGCGCCCGGCTCGGGCGCCGACTCCTGGCGGTCCTGCGCGCGCCGGATCGGCCCCGACTTCTGCGCCCGCACCGGCATCGGGATGTCGGCCCCGTCGTCGGTCCAGGCGATCGCGCCGATCTGGTCGAGCTCCTCGTCGAGGTCGTCGGCCAGCCACGGCGGGCGCTCGCCGGGCTCGCCGGCCAGCGCCTCGAAGAACACCGTCGTCCCGACCGGCACGCGGATCCGGAGATCGTTGCCCGAGCGGCCGGTCATCTTGTTCGGCCCGCCGGGACGCCCGCTCTCGGCCGCGAAGTGCTGGCGGAACTTCAGGTCCAGCAGCGTCGTCAAATGATCGTCGGCGACAAAGACGACATCGCCGCCCTTGCCGCCGTCGCCGCCCGCGGGACCGCCGTCGGGCACGAACTTCTCACGGCGCCAGCCGACCAGCCCGTCGCCGCCTCGCCCTGCGCGGACGACGATCCGGACCTGGTCGATGAAGCGCATCGCTCACTCCGCCGCAGCGGCGGCGTCGCTCGCCACGGGGTCGATGGCGATGAACGCCTTGCGCTCGTGGCCCCGCTTGTAGAAGCGGACCTTGCCGTCGACCAGCGCGAACAGGGTGTAGTCCTTGCCGGTGCCGACGTTCGGCCCCGCGTGGAAGCTGCTGCCGGCCTGACGGACCAGGATGTTGCCGGCGCGCACGACCTCGCCGCCGAACCGCTTCACGCCGCGGTTCTGCGCGTTCGAGTCGCGGCCGTTCTTGATCGAACCTTGACCTTTTTTGTGTGCCATCGTCGTTCTCCAGCGGCGCTTTTCAGCCCGTGATCGAGGTGATCTTGACCTCGGTGTAGGCCTGCCGGTGGCCCTGCTTCTTGCGGTAGTTGGTGCGCTTGCGGAACTTGTAGACGATGAGCTTGGGCCCGCGCCCGTGGCTCACGACCTTGGCCTCGACCTTGGCGCCGGCGACCAGCGGCTTGCCGATCTTGACGGTGTCGCCCTGCCCGACGAGCAGCACGTCGAAGTTGACGGTGGCGCCGGCTTCCGCCGGGAGCTTCTCGACGCGGAGCACCGAACCCGGGCTGACGCGGAACTGCCTCCCGCCGGTACGAATGATGGCTTGCTGGATCTCAGACACGAAGCGCTCGCATTCTCTGGGGCGATCCGCCCGCCCACGCGGCAGCCAGATGGCTGGCTGCGACCGCCCGGATCGATCTTTCGAGGCCCTCGGCCGGGCGCGAGGGAACAGGCTTATATGCGCGGCCGCGTGGGCCGGTCAAGCCGCCGGGGCGCGGCGGAGGTCACGCGCGCATTCGCGCACGGACCGCCGAGGCTCCCTCAGGCGACGCGCCGGCGGCGGGCCCGGTGGGCCCACCACAGGCCGAGCAGCGGCAGGGCGAGCGCTCCGCCCGCCCCCTGATTCGAGCTGCGGCAGTCGCACCCGTCCTTGCCCGTCGGGTCCTCGTTGAGGGTGGTGCCGCCGTCGTCCGCGGCGCCGGTGTCGTCGGCGCTCCCGCTGTCGTCGGCGCTCCCGCTGTCGTCGGCGCTCCCGCTCTCGGTCGGCTCTGCGTCGGCCGACCTGACGAGGATCGTCAGCTTGTCCTGGACCACGTGGTCGGCGTGGTCCTCGGCCTCGAGCACGACCGTGTAGGTGCCCGCGGGCAGGTTGGAGAACACCCAGGAGCCGCGCTTGTCGTAGTCGACCTTGTCGTGAATGACCTCGCCGTCCTTGGTGACGATGAGCTTCCAGCCGACGCCGCCGTAGTTGTCGTGGATGTCGGCCTTGACGTTGACGGTGCTGCCGGGCTCGAGCTCGATCATGTCGCCCTCGGGCGAGGCGATGTTGACCGTCGGCGGCTCGGTGTCGGGCTCGGGCGTGCCGAAGATCTTGTTGAGCTCCGCGAGGTCGTTCTGCTGCTCGCTGTCGACGCCGCAGTACTTCTCGTGGACCAGCCGGCAGCCGATGGAGCCCGGGCCCTGGCACTGCTCCTCGCACAGCGCCTGGCAGTTGTCGCCGAAGTGCTTGTTGTTGCCGGCCTGGTAGCTCATGATGCGATCGCTGCCGAGCGTGTGGTCGAGGCCCCACGCGTGGGCGATCTCCTGGCTGATCGTCGCCGAGCTGCTGTCGAACGCGTAAACCACGTTGCGCTGGTCGCGGTCCTCGCAGTCGGTGCCCGGGGCGACGCCGCCGGCCGGGTCGCCGATGTTGGTGTCGGTCCACGAGCCGCCGATCATCGCCATCGTGTACGGCACCGTCTTGCTCGGGCGCTGGCGGTAGAGCACGCGCACGCCGAGCGTCTCAAGGTCCTGCTCGACCGCCTGGATCAGCGTCAACGCGGTCGCCTCGGAGCCGTTGAACACCGGGTACTTGTGGTTGTGCCTGGCCAGCGTCGACTTGTTCTCGGCCGAGTTGTCGTCGCCGCCCTTGAGCTCGCCGCCGTTGAAGTTGAGGAACACGGTGCCCTTGCGCGGGTACTGGTTGCCCTCGATGTCCTCCCAGGCCGGCAGCGGCTCGGGGTCGATCTGCTTGCGGCCCTCGGCGATCTCGCGCCGCTGCACGACCTCGCCGAGCTGCACCCACCCCTCGGGCAGGACCCCTGGTGCCAGCGGCGCCGACTGCCGCGCGCTCAGGGGCAGCGAGTCGAGCAGCGACAGGTCCGGCTGCTGCACCGGCTCGGCCACGAACTGGTCACGCGCTCGCAACACCTCCGCCATGTCGTAGTGGTACGCGCCGGTCGCCATCCGCGCGTTGGGGTCGTACCGCTCGCCGTCGGCGGCCGCGGCGGCCGCCGGCAACCCGAGCGTCACGCCGCAGAGGAGGAGAATTGCGTCTGCCCTCAAAGCCATGTCTCCGCTCCTGCCCGCTCGTCTGCGAGCTACGAGAACCCATCATACGAACATTCCAGTAGCGCACGCGTGGGCTTGTGCACCTCGGCCCGCTTTTTTCGCTAAACTCTGGGTCCCCGGCGGACAATGTAGGATATTTCGCACCCATGACTACCCTACAGCCTTCGACTGCCCCTCGAGCCCTTCGGCGCCTGCGACACGCGCGATGGACCGTGATGTGGATGTTGCTCGGGACAGCGCTGACGGCTCCGGCCTGTGCGAGCTCACGCGTCGAGCCTGCGCGATCTCCCGCAGACGTCTCGGCCCACGCCGGCGCGGCGGGCGACGCGTGCGAGCGGTGGCCGAGCGCCCAGCGCGACCAGATCGCGGCGGTGCAGCCGCACGTGACGGCCGCGGCGCGCAGCAACAAGCTCGACCCGAAGCTCATCAACGCCGTCATCTGGGTCGAGAGCAAGTTCAACGCCAAGGCCCGCGGCCCGGGCGGCACGCAGGGCCTCATGCAGCTGATGCCCGCGACCGCCCGCGAGCTGGCGAACAGCCTCGGCGAGCGTTCGCGCCCGCTCGACCCCGGCTTCAACGTGCGCGCCGGCAGCCTCTACCTCGCGCGCATGATCCGCAAGTTCGACGGCAACACGGAGCTCGGCCTCGCCGCCTACCACGGCGGCCCCGGCCACGTGCTCAAGTGGCGCAAGGCCGGCAAGCGCGGCGTGCCCGAGGGCAGCAAGAAGTACGTCGAGAAGATCAACGCCGCCAAGAAGATGTTCTGAGGCGCCGCCCCTCGGACACGCGCCGAAGGCCCTGCCCTGAAGGACATTTCCTTCGGAGCAGGGCCTTTTCGGCATGTCCTATCGGACAGCTCAGCGGCTCTGGGTCTTGCCGGTCTTCTCGAGGAACTCCTCGTAGTTGCCGGGGAACAGGTCGTAGCCCTTGTCGCCCTTGAGCTCGAGCACCTGGGTGGCGACCTCGGAGACCATGGCGTGGTCGTGGGACACGAAGATGAGGGTGCCCTCGTACTTCTGCATCGCCTCGGTGAGGGCGCGGATCGACTCGAGGTCGAGGTGGTTGGTCGGCTCGTCGAGCAGCAGCAGGCTCGGCTTGATCAGGGTCATCTTGGCCAGCAGGAGGCGCACGGTCTCGCCGCCGCTGAGCGCCTTGACCGGCTTGTCGGCGTCCTCCGAGGGGAACAGCATGCGCCCGAGCAGGCCGCGGATCTCCTCGACCGTCGACTTCGGGTCCCACTGGTACAGCCACTGGAACGCGGTCCGGTTCTCGATGTTGCCGAGCCCGTCCTCGTGGTCCTGCGGCAGGTAGCCGAGCACGACCTCGTGGCCGAGGGTGAGCTTGCCGCGGTCGGGCTCGTAGGCGCCGGCGATGCACTTGAGCAGCGTGGTCTTGCCGATGCCGTTGGGGCCGACGACGGCGATCTTCTCGCCGCGGGTGGCGTTGAAGGTGACGTCCTTGAGGACAGGTTTGCCGTCGAACGACTTCCACAGGCGGTCGACCGAGAGCGCCAGCTTGCCGCTCGGGGTCTTCTGCTCGAAGCGGATGAACGGCCGCTGGATGTTGCTGCGCTTGAGGTCGACCAGCTCGATCTTGGCGATCGCGCGCCGGCGCGACTGGGCCTGGCTGGCCTTCTTGGCGTTGGCGCCGAACCGCTGGATGAACTCCTTGAGCTCGGAGATCCGCTTCTGCTTGCTCTGGTTGCTCTTCTCGGCCGAGATCCGGTACTGGATCTTCTGCCGCAGCATGTCGTCGTAGCCGCCGGTGTACGTGATGATGTTTTCGTAGTCGACGTCGGCGGTGTGGGTGCACACCTCGTTGAGGAAGTGGCGGTCGTGCGAGATGACGACCAGCACGCCCTTGTACTCGAGCAGGAAGTTGGTGAGCCAGTGGATCGACTCGAGGTCGAGGTGGTTGGTCGGCTCGTCGAGCAGCAGGATGTCCGGGTTGCCGAACAACGCCTGGGCCAGCAACACGCGCAGGCGCATCCCGCCGGTGAGGGTCGACAGCGGCTGCTCGTGCTCGGCCGCCGGGATGCCCAGGCCCTCGAGCAACCGCTCGGCCTCGGTCTCGGCGCCGTAGCCGTCCTCCTCGCTGATGACCATCTCGAGCTCGCCGAGGCGCATGCCGACCTCGTCGCTCATGTCGCCGCCGGCGAGCAGCTTCTCCTTCTCCTCCATGGCGTCCCACAGGCGGCGGTTGCCCATGATGACGACGTCGCGGATCCGGCAGTCCTCGTACTTGAAGTGGTCCTGGTGAAGGACGCTGAGGCGCGTCCGCGGCGGCTTCCACACCCCGCCCTTGTCCGGGTCGAGCTCGCCGGCGAGGATCTTCATGAAGGTCGACTTGCCGGCGCCGTTCGCCCCCGTCAGACCGTAGCGGTGACCGGGCTCGAACGACGTCGTGACGTCGTCGAACAACACCTTCCCGCCGTACGACTTCGTGATCTCAGATACCGTCAGCATCGCTGGCTTCCTCGCAAATAACCTCGTTCAGGGCCGCGCTCCGATCGACACGATCGTCAAGCGATGGGGCCCCGAGGCCGGTGCGCCGCTTGCCCGGCGCGTCCGTGCGTGGTTAGCTTGCGGGACTTGCACCGGCAACGCCCAATCCTCGTCGCCGTGAGCCTCATCGCGGTCGCAGTGTGGGCGGTTCCTCACGAGGCAAGCGCCTGCACCTGCCTGCCGCCGCCCGCGCCCCTCGTCGCCCGCGATCAGGCCGAGGCCGTGTTCGAAGCCCGCGTCGACGCGGTCCAGAGCTCCGACACGAACGGCATGGTCCGCTACGGACTCACGGTCCTGCGCGTGTTCAAGGGCGACATCCAGGCGTCGACGTCGATCGTCACGCGCAACAGCAGCGCCGCGTGCGGCCGCAGCTTCGTGCTCGGCAAGCGCTACCTGCTCTACGCCCACCGCACCCCCGAGGGCGATCTCGGCGACACCATGTGCTCGCGCACCCGCCAGGTCGGCACCGCGGACGAAGATCTCGCAGCCCTCGGGGCCGGCACTCCCCCCCCCGCTCCGGCGTCGCCCGAGACGCAGGAGAGCCGTGAGCCGCCCCGGATCGAGCCCTCGGCCCCGCCGCCGGCCCTGGACGCCCCGGCCCCCGCCACCCGCGGCGGCTGCGATCTCGGCGGCGACTCCGGCCCCGCCGGCCTGGCCTGGCTCCTCCTCGTCGGAGCCCTCGTCCGCCGCCGGGGCCGCGCGCCCGCGTGCGCGACCCCGCGCCTGCCGACCGCTGCCGGCGACCCCGGAGCCTGATAGCCTTCGCGCCCGCCTGGGCCGCATGCCTGGAGCCACCACGACCGTCGCCGACGGCCGGGTTTCCGTGCATGCTTGCGCCAGCCTGGAGACCGCCCTGATGTCCTTTGGCCTGTTCCGCGTCCCCGACCCCGTCAACGAACCCGTGCGCACGTACGCGCCGGACACGCCGGAACGCTCTTCTCTCAAGGCCACCTACGCCGACCTCGCCGCCAAGAAGTTCGACCTGCCGCTGTGGATCGGCGGCAAGGCGGTCCGCACCGGCAACGTCGCCCCGATCGTGTGCCCGCACCAGCGCAAGCAGGAGCTCGGCGGGTTCCACCAGGCCGGCGCGCGCGAGGTCCAGGACGCCATCGCGGCGGCACAGGCGGCCCGCGGCGAGTGGGCGGCGCTGCCGTGGGACCAGCGGGCGGCGATCTTCTTGCGAGCCGCGGCGCTGCTGCGCGGGCCGTTCCGCGACCGCCTCAACGCGGCGACGATGCTGAACCAGTCGAAGACGGCCCACCAGGCCGAGATCGACGCCGCCTGCGAGCTCATCGACTTCTTCAACTTCAACGTCCACTACTTGACGCAGCTCTACGAGCAGCAGCCGGAGTCGGCGCCCGGCACGTGGAACCGCGTCGAGTACCGCCCGCTCGACGGCTTCGTGTTCGCCGTGACGCCGTTCAACTTCACCTCGATCGCCGGCAACCTGCCGACGGCGCCGGCGCTGTGCGGCAACACGGTGGTGTGGAAGCCGGCCTCGACCGCCGTGCTCTCGGGCTCGGTGATCATGGAGCTGCTGCAGGCCGCCGGCTTGCCGCCGGGGGTGATCAACTTCGTGCCCGGTCCGCCCGCCACCGTCGGCGAGCAGGTGCTGGCCCACCGCGACCTGGCGGGTGTCCACTTCACCGGCTCGACCCCGGTGTTCAAGCAGATGTGGCGCCAGGTCGGCAACAACATCGACAACTACGCCAGCTATCCGCGCCTGGTCGGAGAGACAGGTGGCAAGGACTTCGTGTTCGCCCACCCGAGCGCCGACGTCGCCTCGCTGGCGCACAACCTGCTGCGCGGCGCGTTCGAGTACCAGGGCCAGAAGTGCTCGGCCGCGTCGCGGGCGTACATCCCCGACAACTTGTGGCCGCAGGTCCGCGAGATCCTCGGCGACGGCATCGCCAGCATCAAGGTCGGCGACGTCGGCGACTTCAGCAACTTCATGGGCGCGGTGATCGACGCCCGCAGCTACGCCAAGCTGCGCGAGGCGATCGAGGAGGCGAAGAGCCGCCAGGGCGGGCGCGTCGCCGAGGTCATCGGCGGCGAGTGCGACGACAAGCACGGCTTCTTCATCCGCCCGACGGTAATCGCCGGGGTCGAGCCCGAGTACCGGACGATGAAGGAGGAGCTGTTCGGCCCGGTGCTCACGGTGCACGTCTACCCGCAGGCGCGCTTCGAGGAGACGCTGGCGCTGTGCGAGCGCGGCAGCGAGTACGCGCTGACCGGCGCCATCTTCGCCGAGAGCCGGGGGGCCATCGTCGAGGCGACGAAGACCCTGCGCCACGCGGCCGGCAACTTCTACATCAACGACAAGCCGACCGGCGCCGTGGTGGGTCAGCAGCCGTTCGGCGGCAGCCGGGCGAGCGGCACCAACGACAAGGCCGGCAGCCTGCTCAACCTGGTCAGGTGGATCTCCCCGCGGACCATCAAGGAGACCTTCACGCCGCTCCGCGACTTCCGCTACCCGTTCATGAACGCCGGCTAGGGCCGCCTGCGGGGGCGGACAGCGCGCTGCGCGCAACCGCGCGTCGACTTCGACTACCTTCGCCTCGTCGGCTCCATCGAGGACCCCATGCGACACGCCACTCTCCCCGCCGTCTGCGCGTCCCTCGTTCTGCTCTTTGGGGCATGTTCCAACGGCAAGGCGACCGAGGCCGAGTGCACCCGGTTCGCGGCCCACTTCGAGGCGCTGATGACCGGCGGGGTGAACGCGGCGGAGGTCGGCAAGACCACGCAGCTGGCCAAAGACATGGCGAAGGACCTGCAGGCGCGCTGCCTGAGCGAGGGCACCTCCGCCGAGGTCCGCTGCGCCCTGGCGGCCGAGTCGATGGAGGCGCTGCAGCGCTGCGGCGACGCCAAGTAGGGGCCACACTGTCGTCATGCCCGCGGGCGCCGCAGCCGTCCCCCTCGCCGCCGGCGTCGTCGTCGGCGTCCACGTGAACCCCGAGGGCGGGGTGCCGAAGCACGCCGTCGGCCTCGCGCTCGTCACCACCCAGGGCGTCGCGGGCGACCGGCAGCGCGACCTCAAGCACCACGGCGGCCCCGACCGCGCCGTCTGCCTGTTCGCGCTCGAGCGGATCTCGGCGCTCGCGGCCGAGGGCCACCCGATCGCCCCGGGCACCACCGGCGAGAACCTCACGATCGCGGGGCTCGACTGGGGCCGCCTCGCGGCGGGCGACCGCCTGGCCGTCGGCGACGACGTCGTCCTCGAGATCACCGGCCCCGCCGCGCCGTGCAACACGATCGCCGGCTCGTTCCGCGGCGGCGAGTTCAAGCGGATCTCCGCCAAGCTGCACCCGGGCTGGAGCCGCCTGTACGCCCGCGTCCTGCGCGAGGGCGTGGTCCGCGAGCGCGCCTCCGTCTGCCTGCTCGGACAGGCCCCTTAGGACCTGCCCCGGATGCCCTGTCCGTTCGGACCTGCCCGAGCCGACAGGTCCGGACGGTCAGCTAGCAAAAAGTCGGCTAGCAGTTGTTGCGCTTGCGCCGGCGCAGGCTGCTGAAAAAGCCCTTCTTCGGCTCGGCGACGCTCTCGCCGCCGAGCTCGGCGAGCTCGCGCAGGAGGTCCTCCTGGTCGCCCGACAGCTTGGTCGGCACGGTGACCTCGACGTGGATGTGATGGTCGCCGTAGCCGCGGCCGCCGATCACGGGCACGCCCTTGCCCTTGCGCGAGATCACGTGGTGCGGCTGGGTGCCGGGCTCGATCTCGAGGTCGATGTCGCCGCTGAGGGTCGCCGCCTTGACGGTGCAGCCGAGCGCGGCCTGCACCATCGAGATGGTGACCTTGGAGTGGACGTCGTACTCGTCGCGCTGGAACCGCTCGTCAGGCTGGACGCCGACCTCGACGTAGAGGTTGCCGGGCGGGCCGCCCTTGGCGCCGGCCATGCCGCGGCCGGGGATCCGCAAGGTCTGGCCGTCGTCGACGCCGGCGGGGATGTTGACCTTGAGGGTCGACTCGCGCTGGACAGCGCCGGTGCCCGAGCAGGTCTTGCACGGCGTGGTGATCATCGAGCCCTGACCCTGGCAGCGGGGGCAGGTGGTCTGGATGGTGAAGAAGCCCTGGCGGTGGATCACCTGCCCGTGGCCGCCGCACTGACTGCAGGTCTGCGGCTTGGTGCCGGGGGCCGCGCCGCTGCCGTGGCAGTCGTCGCAGGGCTCGCGGCGCTGGACAGTGAGCTCGCGCTCGACGCCGGCGACCGCCTCGGCGAACGGGATGACGACCCGGGTCTTGAGGTCCGCGCCGCGCTGCGGCCCGTCGCGGCGGCCGCCGAAGCCGAGGTTGCCGAACAGGTCGCCGAACAGGTCGCTGAAGCGGCTGAAGATCTCGTCGGTGCCCTGGAAGCCGGAGAAGCCGGCGCGGGAGGGGCCCTCGTGGCCGTATTGGTCGTAGAGGCGACGCTTGTCCTCGTCGCTCAGGACCTCGAACGCCTCGGCCGCCTCCTTGAACTTCTCCTCGGCCTCGGGGTTGCCGGGGTTGCGGTCGGGATGCCACTGCATCGCCGCCTTGCGATAGGCGCGCTTGATGTCAGGCGCGGGGGCCGTTTTTTCGACCCCGAGAACCTCATAGTAATCGCGTTTTGCGGGCACCGCGCGGGGAAGCTAAACACCTGCGTCCTCGCTGTCAACGACGGCTCCACGCGGCGGGCCATGTCCGCCGTGCGGACCGCCACGCGCTCAGCGGAGCGCGCGCGGCGATGACGCTTGTGGTAGCGTGCGCCACCGAGGACACTGGCCCGATGCACAAGATTGCTCTCATCCGCGCGCTCGTGGCGACCGCGTGCGCACTCCCGATCCTGGCCGCCGGGTGCAAAGACGAACCGATCCCGCTGTTCGACGAGGAGGGCACCTGGGTGCTCTCGCTGTTCGCGCTCGAGGACGGCGACCCCATCGGCGGCTTCGGCTCCTCGCTGCGCCAGGACAAGTACATGATCTTCTACGACAAGGACGCGAAGATCGTGGCCACCGCCGCCTGCAACGACTCGATGGGCGAGCAGGGGCTCAAGACCAGCCAGTGTGACCTGCCGAAGGAGCAGGGCGGCTACTACTGCCGCTGCTTCAACTACGAGTTCGACGAGACGGCGATGACCTGGACGGAGTTCGTGCCCAAGGGTCAACCGACCCCGCCGGAGCCGTCCGAGGAGGACGTCATGAACGGCGTGGTGCCGCCCGAGGCCGGGGTCCAGATCGCGCTCGAAGAGTACAGCCCGGACACGTACAACGACACGTACCGCTACACGCCGCTGCCGTTCGGCGTGTTCGACAGCAACGGCACGACCTCGCAGTTCATCTTCCAGTCGCGCAGCGTGGCGTCGTTCGACGTGACCGGTTGCCGCGAGGTCTGCGGCATCGGGGCCGAACCCGAGATGTGAGGCCGGCGCGGTTCCATCGGCGGCGCGCTTCCGCTATCCTCGCCCGCGGAGGCGCTCGGCTCGCTGGTGCGGCCCCCGGTCTTCAACACCGGAGTGGGGTGCGAGGAGCGCCCCGGGCAGGTTCGATTCCTGTGCGCCTCCGTTCCCGATCTTCCACGGCCGAGACCCGATCTGGCCGCCACTGACGCATGTTCGACCCCACCCTCGGCCTGCTCACGCTCCTCGTCGCCGTCTTCGTGGCCGCCGGTCTGGTCGTCGCCGCCCTCGGAGGCGCCCCCCAGCTGCGCGGCCTGGCCGAGGCGCTGCGCCCGAGCCGCGCCCGCCGCCGGCTGCTCGCCGGGGTCGGCCTCGGCGGCGTCGCCGGGGCGGTGTTCGCCCAGGCCCTCGGCGGACCGGGCGCGATCGCCTGGTGGTGGCCCGCCGGCCTGCTGGGCGGCGGCCTCCACTGGGCCGAGGCGCAGCTCGGCCGCGATGCTTCCCCGTTGACCCGAGGTTCCGGTCGTTTCGGACAGGTCCTCAAATTCCTGTCCGCTTGCGCAGGTGTGGCGGCGGCCCTGGCCGTCGGCGCGCTGCTGCACGCCCAGCAGGGCGCCGAGGTGCTGCGCGACGGCCTCGGTGTCGCCGCGTGGGCCGCCGGCCCGCTGCTGGCCGCGCTGGTGCTCGGGCTCGGCCTCGTCGCCCGGCGTCCGAGCGGCGAGCGGCTCGCCGGGGCGCTGGTGGCCGTCGCCCTGCTGGCCTGGGTGGTGCTCGCGCTGGCGGCCGTGCTGGCCGCCCCGGGCGCGCTCGCGGCTGGCCTTTCGGCCATGGTCGAAGGGGCATGGTCTGGCGAGGCCGCGCTGGCCGGCGCGCTCGCGGCCGCGACCCAGGCTGTTTTTTGGAGCAGCTTCGCCGCAGGCCCGGGGCTCGGTGGCGCCGCCGGTGAGGCCGACGAGCCGGCCGAGCGCGTCGTCACGGCGGCCCCGCTGGCGGCGCTGGTCGCCACGCTCGCGGGGCTGCTCGTGCTCGCGGGCGCCGACCCGCGCGCGCCGGTGTTCTCCGGCGAGCCCAGCGCGTTGCCCGACGCCCCCGCCGGGGCGGTCGCGCTCGAGCGCCACCTCGGCGTCGGCCTGCAGCCGAGCGACTACGGCCAGACCATCGTGCTCGCGCCCGGCCTCGGCCTCGAGGCCGGCAAGCGCTACGACGTGGTCCTGCGCGCCGACCCCCGCGGGCACCGGGCCGGCGAGGTCATCCCCGGCGACAACCTCGTCGTCGTGCCGACCTACGCGGTCGCCGAGGACGTCGACGCCGTCATCCTGCGCGACAAGGACCCCGCGCGCGCCAAGAACCCCGGCTTCGACGTCCACATCGCCTGCACCCGCGAGCGCGTCAGCACCCGCGTCGGCGAGTTCTGGAAGCTGCGCCCGCGCGACCCGAACATCAACCTCTACCAGCTCATGCGCGCGCGCGACCTCGACGGGCCGTTCGTGCCGCTGCGCGACTATCACTTCGCCGCCAGCGTCCGCGCCGCCGTCGACCTCGCCACCAACCAGACCCAGCACCTGCTGTACGAGGAGCCGCGCCCCGCCGACGCGCCGGCCAACCCGGCCCTCCGCGAGTTCATCACGCTGGGCTACGCCGGTCCCTACTTCGATCCCGGCGGCGCGACCGAGGCACCGCCGCTCGCCTTCGCCGCCGCGCCCGGGTCGTCGCTGGCGATCGATCAGCGCGTGCACCTCCGCCTCGACGCGCCCGCGCGCGGGCTGGAACTCGGGTTCGTGAATCGCCTCGGCGAGCTCGAGGTGCCGCCGTGGGACCTGCTCGCCGGCGTCACCACGGCCGTGCTGCCGCACCGCGACGATCCGCAGCGCGACGTGCTCGTGCCGGTGCAGAGCCGCCTCGCGTTCGGCCGCCTGCGCTTCGCCAGCACCGACCCCGCGATCGCGTTCGGCGATCTGGCCAAGACCCACCCGGACCACGGCGTGCCGCGGCTCGTGCCGCCGAGCCATCGCTTCGCCGCCGAGGTCCGCGCGGCCACCCGGGTGCCCGAGCCGCGCCCGAGCGAGTCGGTGTTAATACCGCTTCACCGCGATCCGCGGCCGGCGGGCAACCCGGGCTACTCGCTGTACACGCCGCACCCGGCCGAACTGCTGCAGGCGGGCATGCAGGCGCCCGTACGCGACCAGTTCGGGGCCGCGCAGGTGCTGCCCGGGCTGGGCTCGCTGGGGCGCGCGGGCTCCAGCGCCGGCGCGCTGGTCCTCGGCCTCCTCACCCTCGCGGGCCTGACGTTCTGGCTGCGCTGCGGTCGGCGTTTCGCGGCTCGCTGCTTCGGCGGCGGGGAGATCGGGGCGGTGCTGGCGTTCCTGGTGTGCGTCGTCGCCGGCCCGGCGTGCGACCCCGCGGCGCTGCTCCGCGTCGCCGTCCCCGCCGTGGGCCTGTGCGTTGTGCTCGGACTCACCGCCCTCCTCCTCGATGTGCCGCGACTGCGGCGTCGCTGAGCGCCTGCGCGTCGCGGGCGCGCCACGCTCCAGCAGCGCGACGGCTCGACGCGCTTGTCGGGCCTGCGGGCGCCGGATAGCGTGTCCATATGACGCGCCCCCAGCTCTCGATCTCCGCAGCTCTCGCGCTCGTGCTCGTCCCCGCGTGCGGTGACGACACCGGTGCCGGCACCGACGGCCCCGGCACCGCCGTCACCGCCACCGACCCCGGAGGCACCACCGACGACGAGACCGAGACCGCGCCGACGACCACGGATTCGGCGACGCCGTTCGAGCCGATGCCGGCGCTCGGCGGGCTCGAGCTCGAGTGGGTCGAGGCCAACCAGGGCATCGGCGTGGCGATCGGGCGCGACGGCGCCGGCGTCGGCGGGACCGAGCGCACCTCGTACCTGCTGCAGAACCGGCTGACGCTGGTGCGCGCGTTCTGGCGGAAGCTGCCGGACGACTGGGTCCCGCGCAAGATCGAGGCGCGGCTGATCGTCAGCGGCTACCCCGACGGCGAGAAGGTGTTCAAGCACACCGCCGTCGTCGAGGGCGACTCGTTCGTCGGCAACCTCGACAAGAGCTTCTACTGGGGCCTCATGCCCGACGAGGTCATCGCGAACCTCAAGTACCGCATCGAGCTGTGGGAGACCGAGGCGGGCTACGCCCTGCTCGACCCGCCGCCCCCGCCCGGGGCCAACCCGCCCAACCTGCCGCTCTCGGGCAACGCCTTCATCGGCATCGAGGACAGCTACCAGAGCATGAAGGTCACCATCGTCCCCTACCACTACAACTACGGCGGCTGCAACACGACGCCGGACCTGTCGGAGGGGACCATGAAGAAGTTCGAGACCTTCATGTTCATGATGAACCCGATCGAGAAGCTCGAGATCACCATCCGCGAGCCGATCGTGTGGGAGGGCGAGCTGACGCAGTTCGGCCAGCTGAACCAGTTCATGGTCGACCTCCGCCAGCAGGACGGCGCCCCGCCGGAGACGTACTACTTCGGCTACGTCGACGTGTGCTCGGGCGGCCTCGGCGGCGCCGGCGGGCAGGCGATCGACATCCCCAGCACCTCGCTCAAGACCGACGCGTGGAAGCGGATCTCCTCGGGCCTGTCGCTGCCGAACAACACCGACTACGCCGCCGAGACCTTCGTCCACGAGGTCGGCCACTCGCAGGGCCGCTATCACATCGCCTGCAGCGGCGAGGCCGGGACCGACAACAGCTACCCGCACCAGGGCGGCGACATCGGCGAGTGGGGCTTCGGCGTCGTCAACTTCAAGCTCTACCACCCGACGATCCACAAGGACTACATGACCTACTGCCACCCGGTGTGGGCCTCGACCTTCGGGTGGAACAAGGTCTACCCGGTCATCAAGCAGCTCAGCTCGTGGGAGATGGCCGGCGCGCCCGCGCCCGACGACGAGGGCGCGATCCTCCTCGGCATGATCTACCCCGACGGCACCGAGTCGTGGATCACCACCCCCGGCGCGATCGACCGCGACAACCTCAGCGCCGTGCAGAGCGTCGAGTTCTACGCCGGCGGCGAGCGGCTCGCCGTCCACGCCGCCGAGGTCCGCCCGCAGCCCGACAGCGACGTGATCAACATCGTCGCCGAGCTCCCCGAGGGTTTTGACGATGTCACCCAGATCGCCCGCCGCGACGGCGACAGGCGCGTCGTCACCGAGGCCAAGGCGATCAAGATCGCCCACAAGTACCGCTCGCTGCCGCTGACGAACAAGTAATCGCGCCTGTCTTCGCGGTCCTGCTCGAAGGGACATGTCGCTCGCGGCATGTCCCTTCACTCATGTGTGGACAGAGCGCCTCGCGCCCGCGAGAAGGGCCCCGGCGCGGCCGCGCCGGAGCCCTCGGGGTCAGCCGGGCCGGCTCACGCGCGCTTGCGCGAGCGGCGGACGCCGAACACGCCGAACAGCAGCAGCGAGGCCCACAGGCCGCGGGTGTCGTCCGCGTCGGCGACGCAGCCGCAGCCGTCGTCGTCGAGCTGGCACTGGCCGTTGGCGTCGGCGGGCGAGCCGTCGGGGCACTCGCTGATGCCGGTCGTGGCGGAGTCGCCGCAGTCGTCGGGGCAGCTATCCTCCTCGCCGGGGCTGCACACGCCGTCGCCGCACACGCAGTCCTGCGGGCAGGTCTCGCCGCCGGTCGGCTCGCAGATGCCGTCGCACCCGTTGGTGTCGGTGTCGCAGTCCTCGGCGCACTCCTCGTCCGGCGAGCAGATGCCGTCGCCGCACATGCCGGCGGTGTCGCTGTCCGTCGACGGGCAGTCGTCGGGGCACATCGGGTCGTCGGCGGTGCCGCACTCCCCGTCGCACATGCAGTCCTGCGGGCAGTTCTCGGGCGTCTCGCCCGGCGCGTCGCACGTGCCGTTGCCGCAGGTGTTCTCGCACGCGATGCAGGTCGGCGAGTCCTCGTCGCAGGTCTCCCACTCCTGGACCACGCCGTCGCCGCAGTCGGCGGGGTCGACCTCCAGCGCCACCGTGAACGGGCCGACGCAGACCTTGTTGTCGGCGGCGTCGATCGCACAGTACTGCCAGGTCAGCGTGTCCTCTTTCTTGCCGTTGTAGGGCACGGTGAAGCCTACCCGCCACAGCGCCTCGCCGAACCAGATCGACGGGGCGATGAACTTCTTCGGGTCGTCGTCGGCCAGCGCCAGCAGGTCGTTGGGGTCGTCGAGGCTGAGCGCGAACTCCATGTACGGCAGGCGGCGGTTGTGCGCCGTCAGGGCCGCGCCGTCGCCGATCAGGTTGTAGTCGGTGAGGTTCGCGTCGAACTTGTAGTCGTGCCAGTGCGACGGCGTCTTGTAGTCGTTGACGCGGGCCGCGAGGCCGGCCGTCTTGCCGAAGAACAGCAGCGTGCCGAGCTTGTCCTTGATGTTGTCGTCGTAGATCCGCGGCGGCGTCGCGTCCTCGGGCACGCCGTCGGTCGGGTCGTCGCGGCCGAACAGCACGAAGTTCGGCTGGGCCGCGTCGCGCGAGGCGATCGCCACGTCCTCGCGCTTGTCGTGGTTGAAGTCGGCGAACATCAGGCCGAACGACTGCGCCAGCTCGGGCACGACCGGGAAGGCGGCGTCCATCGGCACCGACGCCGGGGTGAACTTGGTGCCGTCGTTGAGGAACAGGCGCGCGTTCTTGTCGTTCGGGCCGAGGCGCAGGCCGGTGGTCACGAAGTCGGGCTTGCCGTCGTTGTCGAAGTCGAGGGTCGCGGCGTCGAAGTCGAGCTTGGGCGGGTTGAACCCGATGGCCCAGTAGTCCATCGGGTTGTCGGCGAAGTCGCCGGCGCCGTCGTTGATGATCACCGAGTTGCGCTTGGCGCAGAAGTCGACGCCCATGATCTCGATGCAGTTGCCGCCCTGGCCGACGCCGTCCTGCAGGGTCACGACGTCGACGAAGCCGTCGCCGGTGAAGTCCATCGGCGTGAACGCGGCGTTGACCTGCTTGGCGATGTTGCCCTCGAGCGCGCCGATCGGCAGGTGGGTGAAGTTGCCGGCGCCGTCGCCCTTGAGCACGATCGCCCAGCCGACGCCGCGGGTCGCGACCATGACGTCGAGCGCGTAGTCGTTGTCGATGTCGACGAGCTCGAGGTCGAACGACCAGACGGCCTGGGTCTCCAGGCCCATCGGCAGGTTGGCGCCGCCGTCCTCGAAGGTGCCGTCGCCGGTGTTGAGCCACAGGCGGACCGACGCGCCCTGGTCGACCGGGTCGCCGTACGGCTGGCTGTTGCCCCAGTCGGTGGCGACGATGTCGAGGTCGCCGTCGCCGTCGACGTCGCCGAGCTCGAGGTCGCCGATGCTCTTGTTGGCGCTGGGGCCGATGTCCTGGCGGGAGAACGCGCCGCCGCCCTCGTTGAAGAGGACGTAGCTCTGGTCGGTGAAGTTGACGCCGACCACGAGGTCGGCGTCGCCGTCGCCGTCGATGTCGCCGGCCTTGATCGAGTAGCCGTTGTCGGGCTCGTCGAAGACGCCGTTCTGTTCCATGAAGCCGGTGCCGCCGGTGTTGACGAACAGCTGGTTGGGCTGGGCGTTCTGGTCAGCGCCGGTCGCGTCCCCGGAGCTGTTGGCGAACACGATGTCGACGAAGCCGTCGTTGTTGATGTCGACCAGCTCGACCTTCTGCGTCGTCAAGCCGGTGTCGGCCAGCGTGACCCCCGGGTCCAGCGCCCACGGGGACGCGCCGGCCAGCGCCGGCAGGAGCGCCGCCGAGACGGCCGTCACCGCCTGGAGCGCGCGACCCGAACGAGAACAGGAGTGGGACCTAATGCGAGCGACGAACATGGCGTTTCACCTTCAAGCGAGTGGGGTAGTGGGACCAGACCGATCGTAAAATCGAACGGGGCCCGACGGGGCCGGCGGTAGTCCGCCGGGCCCCCGGCCCCGGTCACGCTGGCATCAAGCGCGCTTGCGGAAGCGACGCACGCCGAACACGCCGAACAGCAGCAGCGACGCCCACAGGCCGCGCGTGCTGTCCGGCTCGGCGACGCAGCCGCAACCGTCGTCGTCGAGCTGGCACTGACCGTCGACGCCGCCGGCGGTGTCGGGGCACTGGCCGTCGCTCGCCGACGCGCCGTCGCAGTCCTCCGGGCAGGTCTGCTCCTCGCCGTCCGAGCAGATGTCGTCGCCGCACACGGCGCAGTCCTCGGGGCAGGACGTCGGCGTCTCGTTGTCATCACAGACGCCGTTGCCACATTCGCCGCCATCCGTCGGCTCGGGCAAGCAGTCGTCGGGGCAGTTATCCTCGTTCTCCGGCGGGTTCGTGCAGTGATCGTCGCCGCAGTAGCCGTCGTAGTCGCAGTCGTTGGGGCAGTTCTGCGCGTTCTCCGGCGGCTCGCAGGCGCCGTCGTTGTCGCACGGGCCGCAGTCGTCGGGGCAGTTCTGCTCGTTCTCCGGCGGGTTCTGGCAGGTGCCGTCGCCGCACACGCCGTCGTAGTCGCAGTCGTCGGGGCAGTTGTTCGCGTCCTCGGGCGGCTCGCACGCCCCGTCGTGGTCGCACGGCCCCTCGCCGCAGTCCTCCGGGCAGTTGTTCGCGTCCTCGTGGTCCTCGCACATCCCGTTGCCGCAGGTCTGCTCGCACTTGATGCAGGTCTCGGAGTCGTCGTCGCAGGTCTCCCACTCCTGGACCGTGCCGTCGCCGCAGTTGGCCGGGTCGATCTCGAGCTTGACCGTGAACGGACCGACGCAGACCTTGTTGTCGGCGGCGTCGATCGCACAGTACTGCCAGGTCAGCGTGTCCTCTTTGCTGCCGTTGTAGGGCACGTTGAACTTGACGCGCCACAGCGCCTCGCCGAACCAGATCGACGGCGAGATGAACTTCTTCGGGTCGCCGTCGGCCAGCGCCAGCAGGTCGTCGGGGTTGTCGAGGCTGAGCGCGAACTCCATGTACGGCAGGCGGCGGTTGTGCGCCGTCAGGGCCGCGCCCTCGCCGGTCAGGTTGTAGTCGGCCAGGTTCTCGTCGAACTTGTGATCGTGCCAGTGCGACGGCGTCTTGTAGTCGTCGACGCGGGCGTTGATCTTGGCCTCCTGGCCGAAGTACAGCAGGGTGCCGAGCTTGTTGGCGAACCCGTCGTCGTAGATCCGCGGCTCCCTGGTGTCGAAGGCCACGCCGTCGGTCGGGTCGTCGCGGCCGAACAGCACGAAGTTCGGCAGGCCGGCGTCGCGCTGGGCGATCGCCACGTCCTCGCGCCGGTCGTGGTTGAAGTCGGCGAACATCAGGCCGAACGACTGCGCCAGCTCGGGCACGATCGGGAACGCCGCGTCGAGCGGGACCGACGCCGGCTCGACGCCCATGCCGTTCTTGTTGAGGAACAGGCGCGAGTTCTTGTCGTTCTGGGCCAGGCGCAGGCCGGTGGCCACGAAGTCGGGCCGGCCGTCGTTGTTGAAGTCGAGGGTCGCGGCGTCGAAGTCGAGCTTGGCCGGGTTGTTGGCGATCGGCCAGAACGTGCCCGGATCGCTGGGGTAGTTGCCCATGCCGTTGTTGAGCAGCAGCGCGTTGCGCTTGGCACAGTACTGCACGCCCATGACCTCGATGCAGTTGCCGCCCTGACCGACGCCGTCCTGCAGGGTGATGAGGTCGATGTAGCCGTCGCCGTTGAAGTCGCTCGGGGTGAACGAGACGTTGACCTGCTTGGCGATGTTGGCCTCGAGCGCGGGGATCGTCAGCTTGCTGAAGATGCCGCTGCCGTCGTTCTTGAGGCCGAAGCCGAAGCCGACGCCGCGGCTGGACACCAGCACGTCGAGCGCGTAGTCGTTGTCGACGTCGACGAGCTCGATGTCGAACGAGTACGCGGCCCAGGTCTCCATGCCCATCGGCAGCTGGGGGTTGCCGTTCTCGAACGTGCCGTCGCCGTTGCCGAGCCACAGCTGCAGCGGCTGGCCCTGGTCGACCGGGTCGCCGAACGGCTGGCTGTTGCCCCAGTCGGTGGCGACGATGTCGAGGTTGCCGTCGCCGTCGACGTCGCCGAGCTCGAGGTCGCCGATGCTCTTGTTGGTGCTGAACGAGATGTCCTGGCGGGTGAAGTCGCCGCCGCCCTCGTTGATGAGGACGTAGCTCTGGCCCTGGTAGTTGACGCCGACCACCAGGTCCGCGTCGCCGTCGCTGTCGAGGTCGCCGGCCTTGATGACGTAGGCGTTGTCCGGATCCTCGAAGACGCCGCCCTGCTCGGTGAAGCCGGTGCCCCCCATGTTGATGAGCAGCTGGTTGCGCTGCGCGTTGGCGATGCTGCCGGTGTCGGTGCCCGAGCTGTTGGCGAACACGATGTCGACGAAGCCGTCGTTGTTGACGTCGACCAGCTCGACCTTCTGCGACACGTAGCCGGAGTCCGGGAGCTGTACGTTGTTGTCGACCTGCCACGGGGAGGCGCCGGCGACCGAGGGCAACAGCGCCGCCGAGAGGGCCGTCACGACCTTGAGGCTGCGAGAGAGAGGTTGAGACTGCGGCAGACGGACGAACAGCATGATGTTTGGACCTTCAATCGGGGGGAACAAAGTCGAGGTACGAGCCGCACGCGACGGGTCGCCCGCGACAGGGCCCTGGAGCGTCGTAGCCAGCATAAGAAGGGTCTCGCGCCCACGTCCAGTAAAAGTGAGTCCACGCGCGGTCTCGAGCCTCCGGCTTACACCCCTGCGCAATGGGGAAACCGGGCGGCGGTCCTGTGATGCGACGACGTCGGCGTGACACATCGGCGGCTGCACCGCGACGACCTGTCTGCAAGAACAGGTCGCTGCAGGCGCGCGGAGCGCTACGCACCCCCCGGACCCACACCCGCGCTTCGACCACTACTCAGATGCCGACGACGTCGCCGTGCTTGCGGACGATGAAGCCGAGGCAGAGGCTTGCGCGCCCGTAACCAGGCAGCTCGACCTTCCAGCGCACCAGCCCGTTGCTGTCGGGTCGCGCCCGATCGGTGGTCGTCGCCGCGTCGATCTCGATCTTCACCTTCTCGATCTCCGACACCGGCACCCGTTCGCTGACCTCCACCGTGCGAGGCTGCGCGCCGAGGTTGCTGAGCTTGACCTCGATCTTGTGGATCTGCGACGTCCAGCCCGAGAGCATCGCCCGCTCCTCGCGCGCCTGCGTCACCGTCCGCTGCACTCGCACGGCGCCGTCGGGTCCCCAGCCGATGCTGAACTTCTCGTGCGGGGCGATGAACAGCGTGCTCGTGCGACCGACGAAGCCGCCGTTGCGGATCAGGTCGACCGGCCCGGCGAGGATCGGCAGCTGCGAGCGGCTCTTCTGCGTCGTCTTGAGGATCACCGCCTCGGCGAGCTCGGCCATGAGCACGTGCTCGAGCACCGTCTCGCCGGCGGTGAAGGCGATCAGCGGCACGCGGTGCGGCCGGCCGTCGCTCGGCACGCTCGCCTTCGCCGGCGCGCGCAACGCCTGCACCTCGCCGCCGTCGTCGATGCCCGGCAGGTCCTGCGAGTGCTGCTTCGGCGCCCCGCCGAGCCCGGTGGTCTGCACCTCCTGCTCGCGCGCCTCGACGACGAGGACCTCGCTCTTGCGCTGGACGAACAGCACGTCGCTCGCGAGCTGCGGCGGCTCGGTGCCGAGCGACGGCCGCTCGGTCGAGAAGATCAGCTGCACGTCGCTCCAGTCCTCGCCGGTGTTCTGCCACACGCAGCCCTCGCTGCTGAAGTGCAGCATCGGCGGCTCGCCCTTCATCACCTCGACCAGCTGCGCGCGGTGGTACGGCCGCCAGCACGCGCCCGGCACCACGTAGTCGACCTGCACCGCGTAGACGCCGGCGGCCGCGGCCCACACCTCCACGACCACGTCGGCGGCCACCGCGTCGCTGACCTGCGCGGTCGCGCCGATGCGCTGGTTCAGCCGCTTGAGCTCCGCCTCGACCTCGACGACCTCGAAGTCGAGCTCGAGGCGCTGCTGGCGGGCCGCGTGCTCGCGCGCGGCGATCCGCTCGAGCGCGTCGGCCCACCCCGCCGGGTCGTCCTGGCCGTAGCAGACGTCGACGCCGATGTCCTGGATCGCCACCTCGCCGACCCCCGCGAGCGTCGCTTCGTGGCGCTGGGCCAGGTCGCGCGCGGCCTGCAGCTCGGCTAGCCTCTGGGCCAGGCGCTCCCGCTCGCGCTGGAGCTCGCGCGCCCGCTCCGGCTTGTCCTCGCCGAGCACCAGCTTCGAGCGGCGGACGCGGGCGTCGCTGACGCGCACGCGCGCGGGGTCGCCGTGCTTCTGCCCGCGCGGGGCGATCGCCGCGCACAGCGTCTTGTCGCTCAGCACCGGCGCGACCGCGGCGATCCGCAGGCGCGAGATGCCGGCGCCGAGCTCGATCGTGCCGCGGCGGACCACGTGCGCGCGATCCTCGAGGACGGTGACCTCGACGACCGGGGCCTTGAGCTCGACCGGGGCCTTGGTGGTGGGCTCGTGCTTGTCCATGACTGTGGGCTCGGACATGACTCACTCCCGGCGGTTGCCGCCGACCAGTTCCTTCTTCGCGGAGATCCGGACCACGTAGGTCGCGCTGAGCTTCTTCTTCTCGCCGGCGGGCAGCTGCACGCGCCAGCGGTAGCCGCCCTTGAGCTCGTAGTGCTCGGGCTCGAACGGGGCCCAGGCCGGCTCGACCGCGCCGACGTCGACGTGGATCTCGTCCTCCCTCTCGCGCAGGCTCGGGAGCCGCTCCTGCACCTCGATCTCGACCGGCCGCGGCGAGCGGTTGGCGATCTCGACCTCGATCTCGTGGCGCAGCGACAGCGAGCCGCCCATCAGGCCGGCCGCCTCTTCCTTGTAGTGGGTGTTGCGCGCGACCTTGATCGCCTGCTCGACGCCGAGGCCGATCTTCACCTCGCCGCGCGGCGGCGCGACCTTCAGGTCGGCCGACAGCAAATAATCGTCGCCGACGTAGATGTCCGCAGGGCCAGGTAGCAGCGGCGCGTCGAGCGGGTTCTTCAGCCTGATGAAGCGGAACACGTCGGTGCTCTCGCGCGGCACGACCACGTAGCCGAGCACGCTCGGCGCCGCCTGCTTGAGCAGCGGCACCGAGTGATAGTCGCCGTCGGACGGGATGTCGATCGGCGTCTCGGCGGCGTACACGTAGTCGAAGCCGAACCACGACTCGGCGAAGCGGTGCCGCGGCGGCAACCCGCGCCCGCCGGCCTGCTGCGCCCGCGCCACCGCGCCGTCGATCAGGGCGACCACGTCGATCTCGCGCGTCACCTCGCGCACCCACAACATCTCGAGGTAGCGCTCGCGCCGGTGCGACAGCGTCAATGTGCCGCGCCGGCCGCTCTCGGGGCCCGGCATGCGCAGGTCGCCGTACGCGAGCTGCTCGGGCGCCACCTCGTGCTCGAGCTCCGGCTCGGCGCGCGCGAGGCCGGGTCCACCGCCGCCCTCCGGCGCCGCGAACAGGCTGCTCACCGCGCCTGCCAGCGCCCCGCCGGCGTCGGCCAGCGCCCCGCCGAAGCCGCCGCCCTTGCGCTTCGCCAGCTCGGCCGAGGCCGAGAACGTCATCGGCGGGGGCGCCGAGGGCGGCGGCGAGGCCCGCATCGGCGGCGCGCTCGCTCGCGCCGGGGCCTGCGGCGCGGGCGGACGCGCGGCCCCGGGCAGGTTGCGGGCGCGATCGAACTGCTGCTGCAGGGCGGCCGCCTGTTTCGGCGAGACCGAGCCCGAGCGCGTCGGCATGTCCTCGGCGACCTCGGGATCGATCATCCCCGCGAACGACTCGCCCTCCCACTCGTCGCTCGGGGCCGGTTCGGGCGCCGGCTTGTTCGGCGCCGCGCCGCCGGCGAGGAAGCGGTCGTAGTCGGCGTAGAGCTCGCCGGCGCCGGCCGGCGGGGCCCGCCAGCCGCGGCGCGGCGGCGCGGGTTGGCGGCGACCGATCCGCAGCGCCTGCATCTCCGGCAGCTCGACCCACCGCTGCGCGTCCGCGGTCGCCAGCGTGAGGCGCACGCCGGTCCAGTCCTCACCTGTCTCTTGGGCCACCACCGCGCGCACTGCCACCGTCGCCTTGGCCAGGTCGGGCGTCAGGTTGATCGCGTACGACGGGGCCCAGCGCGCGCCGGGGACCATGTACTCGAGGATCACGCGCACCGGCACCGTCGGCACCTCGGCGGCGCGCAGGCTGATGAGCGCCGCCTTGCGCAGCTCGTGCGGCTTGGCCTGCCCCGCGCGCGAGGCCGCCTTGCGGCGCGCCTCGAGGTGGTCGCGGCGCTCCTCGGCCTGACGCTGTTCGCTGCGGACCTGGGCCAGCTGCGCGTCGAGGCTCTCCAGCTGCTTCTGCTGGAACTCGACCAGCGACAGCCGCGCGTTCGTCGGCGACGGCAGCGGTGGTTGCCCGCGCTTGTTGGCCGGGCGCTCGAACACCTGCAGCCGCTCGATCCGCGAGCGCTGGGCCTCGAGGTGCGCGCGGCGGTCGGCCAGCGAACGGACCGCGCGGCGGGCCTGTTTGAGCTCGGCGTCGTCCGGGGGCGGCAGCGCCGGATCGGGCTCCGCGAGGTCGAGCGCGATCCGCAGGTCGGTGGCCACCGGCAGCTCGCCGCCCTCGCCCTCGACGCGCACGCGGACCGAGCCGTCGTCGAGGCTGAGCGGCAGCCCGAGCAGCTTGACCTGCGCCGGCACCGGCTGCGCCGCCAGCAAGATCGCCGAGCGACACACCAGCGCGCCCTGGCGATACACCGTGACCGAATCGATCCGCGAGCTCAGGACGGGGACATTCATACGCCGGCGGATTATGCCCGCGTCTCGGCCGGCGAGCCTCGGCAAGCCGCGGGTCGGCGGCGGCTCGCCATCAATCGTCGTTCCACGCGGTTTCACGGGCCGCGCGCGGGCGCATGCGCGGCTCGCCGCCACGCGCTCGCGCGATCGAGAGCGGTCGCGGGCGCGAGCCTCGGCGCGCCCGCGCTCGCGCGCGCTCAGGCGGGCACGCGATCGACGTTCTTGCGGTCCCAGTGGCGGTGGGCGGCGATCGCCGCCTTGAACTTCTGCGCCACCTGCTTCACGTCGCCGCCGTCGCGCGACCCCACCACGCCTGACTGTTTGAACAGGTCGGCGTCGCTCGAGCCCTTCGGCAGGATGTCGGTCGCCAGCAGGAAGTCGAGCCCCTGGTCGACGCCCGCGATCGACTTGTAGTGGGCGAACGCCTCGTTGACGAAGTGGACCGCCGTGCCCTCCTTCTTCAGCGCCTTCACGCTGTCGGCCCCGCCGGGCACGTAGACCGCGTCGTAGAACACCGAGGCCGCGGTGCGCAGCGTCTTGGCGGGCTTGAACGACTTGCCGTCGCTGCTCTTCAGCGGGGCCAGCGACGGCGCGACGATCTCGACCACCGCGCCGCCGGCCTCGAGCGCCGCCTTCATCGCCTCGAGCTGCGCGCCGTCGACCCCGTCGGCGGCCAGCACCGCGACCATGCGGGTCTCGATGGTGTCCTTGACCGTGTTGGCCATGCTGAGCTCGGGCGCCTTGACGCCGTCGTAGTCGTGGCGCTCGCCCGGCGGGAACGTCACGCCGTACTTGTCCCACTCGGCCTTGAGCCGCTTCATCGCCGCGCTCGCGTTGTCGATCGTCAGCCCGAGGTTGGCCGCCACGCGCTCGGCCAGGGGCATCGCGACCTGGGCGAGGATGTCGACCATCCGCTTGCGCACCATCTCCGACTCGACCATGCCGAGCTCGAAGCTGTACGCGTCGATGATGTGCTGCTTCTCCGGCCCCGACATGTTGCGCCAGAACATCTCCGCCTGGCCGAAGTGGTCGGAGAAGCTCTTGCTGCGCTCGCGCACCTTCTTGGCGTCGATCTTCTCGGCGTAGGTGTTGAAGCCCTTGGCCCCGGCGTGGAACGGGCAGCCCTTGCCCAGCGAGTTCGGCGAGTACGACGTGCGGCCCTTGTCGATCGTGTGGCGCATGTGCCCGTCGCGCTGGTTGTTGTCGATCGGCGACTGCGGGCGGTTGATCGGCAGCTCGTGGAAGTTGGGGCTGCCGAGGCGGCTCAGCTGGGTGTCGAGGTACGAGAACAGCCGGCCCTGCAGCAGCGGGTCGTCGGAGAAGTCGATGCCCGGGACCATGTGCGACGGGCAGAACGCGACCTGCTCGGTCTCGGCGAAGAAGTTGTCGGGGTTGCGGTTGAGCACCAGCTTGCCGACCCGCTCCAGCGGCACCAGCTCCTCGGGCCAGATCTTGGTCGCGTCGAGCACGTCGAACGGGAACTTGTGCTCGTCCTTCTCCTCGATCACCTGGATGGCGAATTCCCACTCGGGGTACTGCTTGCGCTCGATCGCCTGCCACAGGTCGAGGCGGTGGTAGTCGGGGTTCTTGCCGCCGAGCTTCTGCGACTCGTCCCACACCACCGAGTGCACGCCGAGCTTCGGCTTCCAGTGGAACTTGACGAACGTCGCCTTGCCCTCGGCGTCGATGAAGCGGTACGTGTTGACGCCGAAGCCCTCGATCATCCGCAGGCTGCGGGGGATCGCGCGGTCGGACATGATCCACATCAGCATGTGGGTCGACTCGGGCGTCAGCGACACGAAGTCCCAGAACGTGTCGTGGGCCGACGCCGCTTGCGGGATCTCGTTGTGCGGCTCCGGCTTGACCGCGTGGATCACGTCGGGGAACTTCAGCGCGTCCTGGATGAAGAACACCGGGATGTTGTTGCCGACGAGATCGAAGATGCCCTCGTCGGTGTAGAACTTGACCGCGAAGCCGCGCACGTCTCGCGCCGTGTCCATCGACCCGCGCGAGCCGGCGACCGTCGAGAAGCGCACGAACACCTTCGTCTTCTCGCCCACCTTTTGCAGGAACTTGGCGCGCGTGTACTTCTTCAGCGACTTCGTCACCTCGAAGTAGCCGTGGGCCCCCTCGCCGCGGGCGTGGACCACTCGCTCGGGGATCCGCTCATGGTCGAAGTGGGTGATCTTCTCGCGAAAGATGAAGTCTTCGAGCAGCGTCGGTCCGCGCGGCCCCGCCTTCAGCGAGTGGTTGTCGTCGCCGACGGGCACCCCCTGATTGGTGGTGAGCGTTGGGCAATTTTTCGGTCCGCGGGCCGCCGCGTCGTTCTCGTTGGATTCGTCCGTCGCCATCACGTCCTCCTCTGCGCCGTCGATCGAGCGAGCGACGGCCGCCCTCCTTAGCACCCCCCCCGATCGGTGCAACCGCAACGACGCGACGGCGGCCGTCGAGCGGCGCCGACGACCTTCTCGCAGCAGCGCGCGCACTCGACCTGCCGACGCGAAGCCGGGCGCGCGAAAAACTACCTGTCCCTCAGGACATCAACTCGCAGCGCCGGGGCCGAGGCACAGCGGGCGCGGCAGCTGCATCGTGAGGCAGTGCAGGCTGCCGCCCTGCTCGATCAGCGGCAGGCAGTCGACGCCGATCACCTCGCGCCCGGGGAACGCCCTCGCCAGCCGCGCCAGCGCCTCCGCGTCGGCCGGGTCGTCGTAGGTCGGGACCAGCACCGCCCCGTCGATCACCAGGAAGTTCGCGTACGTGGCCGGGAGGCGCCGCGCCCCGGGCCCGAAGCGCGGGCGCGGCCACGGCAGCGGCACCAGCTCGTAGGGCTCGCCTTCCAGCGTACGCAACGCGGCCAGCTCGGCCGCCATCGCCTGCAGCTCCTCCCAGTGGCTGTCGGCGTTGTCGTCGCAGCTCTGGTAGGCGATCGTGCGCGCGTCGCAGAAGCGGGCCAGGGTGTCGATGTGGCCGTCGGTGTCGTCGCCCTCGAGCCAGCCGCGGCGCAGCCACAGCACCCGCAGCGCGCCGAGGTGGCGGCGCAGCGCCGCCTCGAGCGCCGGCGCGTCGAGCCCGCTGCGGTTGTCGGCCAGCAGGCAGCGCTCGGTCGTCAGCAGCGTGCCGGCGCCGTCGGACTCGACGCTGCCGCCCTCGAGCACCAGCGGCACGATCTCGAGCGGCACCGCGCCGAACGCACCGAGCGCGTGCAGCCGCTGCGGGATCACGTCGTCCTGCGCCGCCGCGAACTTGCCGCCCCAGCCGTCGAACACGAAGTCGAGCACCCGCGGCGCCCCGTCGACCATCACCGTCAGCGGCCCGTGGTCGCGGGCCCAGGTGTCGTCGCACGGGACCGCGTGCAGCAGCGCCCGCGCGTCGGCGACCCCCGCCCGGCGCAGCAGCGCCCGCACGTGCCCGGCCAGCGCCGCGTCGTGGCACGCGATCACCACCACCTCGCGCAGCGCGACCTGCCGCGCGATCTCGACGAACACCGGCTCGACCCGCGCGAGCGTCGGCCCCCAGTCGCTGCCCGCGTGCGGCCACGTCAGCAGCACCCCGGCCTGCGGCGCCCACTCGGCCGGCAATACACGTGTCTCTTCAGCCATGTCCCTTCGCCCCTGTCTCTCCGACCCTGTCTCGACGGTCAGGACCCGGTCGCCGGCGTCGCCCGCAGCGCGATCACCTGGCGCACCGACAGCCCCGGCGACCCGGGCACCACCAGCTTCAGCGGCCCCTCGCCGACCGGCAGCCCGAGCGCGACGATCACGTCGTCGCGCCCGACCGTCGCCGCGTCGACCGTCTGCTTGTAGCCGTCGGCGCCGACCACCTCGACGTCGAACCCCGCCGGCACCCCTGCGACCAGCAGCGCCTCGCGCAGGCGCGGCCCGGCGTACTGCCTGTCCTTCACCGTGACCTGCACCTGCGGCAGCTCGGCCAGGCGGGCCGCCGTCAGCGACTCGGAGCGGGTCGCCGTCTGCACCTCGAGCGCCCCGGCCGGCGCGGCGGAGCAGGCGGACACGGCGAGCGCGACGGCGACGACGAGCGAGCGGAGCATGAGCGCGAGCATATCCGCGCCCCCCCGCGCGCACAAGCTCAGTCGAGGCGCTCGATCGCCGTGCAGTCGCTCGTCACCTGCGCCTTCTGCTTGCCCTGGATCGGCTGATACGTCGCCAGCAGCTCGCCGCCCTTGCCGATCAGGAAGATCTGTTCGGCGCCGCCGGTGATCGTCTCGCGCGCAGCCTTGAACAGGTAGACCTGCCGCCCGCTGCCCGCTGCGGTACCGACCTCGACCGTGACGTCGTTCCCGCAGGCGTTGAAGATCGACACGTGAAACTCGCTCACCGCGCCCGACGGCGGCGGCGAGCTCGTGGTGCTCGGTTTGTCACAACCGGCGAGCGAAAGAAGGACAGCGACGAGGGGGACGATTCGCATGGGTGGATCCTCTCGCCGAGACTCTATCAATTCACCTCGCCGCGCGCGCCCCCGGAGCACGTTCAAAGCTGTTCGACCACCGGCCGCACGATCCCTGACGGCCCGCGCGGCCCCTGAATCGCATGCATGCATGACGGACTCTGCCCCCGCCGTCGCTCTCGCTGCGCCTCCGCGACGGCAGGCGCCGCTTCGCCGCACTCGCAGGCCCCTGTACGACATGTCCTCTCGGCCATGTGCTCGCGCCGCTCACCCAGCCTTCCGGCGACCTGTCTCTCGCGCCATGCCGTCCGACCCCCCCGACGCGACGACCGAAGCGCCTTCCCGCAGCCGCCCCCTTCGAGCGCCCCCGCGCGCCCTCGCCTCGCCCCCCGCGCGCCGCGAACTCCGCTACCCTCGAGTGCGCATGCACGATCCTCTCGGCCTGTACGCCCCGGAAAACCGCACCGACCCCTACCCGGTGCTCGCCCGCCTGCGCCGCGAGGCGCCGCTGTACTTCGCCGGCAACGAGGGCGCGGGCTCGTACATCGTCACCCGCTACGCCGACGTCTCGGCCGGCTTCCGCGACCCTCGCCTCTCGGCCAGCCGCGCCGAGGCGATGGCCAGGCGCCTGCCGCCCGAGGCGCGCGAGTGGGTGGCGCCGGTGACGGGCAACCTGGCGCACTGGATCTTGCTGCGCGACCCGCCCGACCACACGCGCCTGCGCAGCCTGTTGGGCCAGGCCTTCACGCCGCGGCTGATCGAGGCGTGGCGCCCGCGGATCCAGCAGATCCTCGACGAGCTGCTGGCGGCGATCGAGCCCGGCGAGGTCGAGCTGGTGCACGCGCTCGCGGGCCCGCTGCCGGTGCTGGTGATCGGCGACATGCTCGGCCTGCCGCCCGGCGATCGCCACCGGCTCAAGGCCTGCTCCGACGCGATCGCGGCCTTCTTCGGCGCCGCCGCCATGACGCAGGCGCTGCTCGCCGACGCCCGCGCGGCGATCCTCGAGCTCGAGGATTACTTCCGCCGCGCGCTCGCCGAGCGCCGCGCCGCGCCGCGCAACGACCTGCTCTCGGCCCTCGTCGCCGCCGAGGAGCAGGGCTCGGTGCTCAGCGAGCAGGAGCTACTGTCGACCTGCACCGCGATCCTGTTCGGCGGCCACGAGACCACCACCAACCTGATCGCCAACACCGTCTCCACCCTGCTGCGCCACCCCGACCAGCTCGAGCGGCTGCGCGCCGAACCTGGCCTGGTGGCCAGCGCGATCGAAGAGGTGCTGCGCTTCGAGTGCCCGGTGTCGCGCATGGGCCGGATCGCCCGCGTCGACTTCGAGTGGCACGGCCAGCAGCTCAAGGCCGGCGACCGCCTGTTCCTCTCGTTCGCCGCCGCCAACCGCGACGAGGCCCAATTCCCCGACCCCGACCGCTTCGACATCGCCCGCGCCGACAACCGCCACCTCGGCTTCTCGACCGGCCCGCACTACTGCATCGGCGCCGCCCTCGGCCGCCTCGAAGCCCGCCTCACCCTCGAGGCCCTTCTCAAAAAATTCCCGCGCTGGGAGCTGCTCGAGACGCCCGTCTGGCTCGACAACCTCACCGTCCGCGGCCCCGCGGCCCTCCGCGTCGCGCTCGGCTGACCCGCCGCCTGTCCCTCAGGACACCTGACCAGGACGGCCGTCTGTCTCTTCGGACATCTGATGCTCCGCCCGGGACATGTCTCCCGGGACACCTCGCATCACCGCCGGCGTCGCCGCCGCGCCAGCCCGACCAGCACCAGCGCGAGGCCCCCGGGCAGCTCGCCGCCCCCGCGGCACCCGCAGCCGGCCTCGCCCGAGTCCTGCGCGCCGTCGCTGCTGCTCGCGCCGTCGCTGCTGCTCGTGCTCGTGGTCCCGCCCCCGCTGCCGCTCCCGTCGCTCGCGCCCCCGCTCGTCGGCGCGTCGCCGCCGCTGCTCGACGTCGTGGCCTCGCCGCCGGTGGGCTCGCCCGTCGTCGCCCCCGTGGTCGCAGGCGCCCCGCCGCTCGCGTCCTCCGTCGTCTCGCCGGTGTCCGTCGCCGCGTCCGTGGTGCCCGTGCTGTCCTCGCCCGTGCTCGAATCGCCGGTCGTCTCGCCGACCGGCGGCCCCGGCGGCTCGTAGACGCTGCCCGGCTCGACCAATGTGATGACCATGCGGACCTCGGTCGGCATGTACAGCGCAGCCGTCTCGGCGCCGACGTTGTCGGCCGAGGGCTTGCCGTTCATCGTGTCCTTGAGGATGCACGCGAACTTGTTGACCCCCTGCTTCCAGTCGACGAACTCGCCCGGCGGCGACCAGAACTGCGCGAACGTCGACTCCCACTCGTACACCCCGACCTCGGTGTAGGTCGGCGACTGCAGCGTGCACGCGTACGTCGGGTTGGCCTCGAAGCACACCTGAAATCTGGTCTCCTGCGCCGTCGGCTTCGACAGCACCTCGAGGTGGACCCACACCGAGCCCTGCGTCCAGTCGATCGGGCTCGTCCAGTCCTCCGGCACCTCCATCGCCGGCGTCACCCGGTAGTGCGAATCGGCCAGGTCGGGCGCGTGCACCCACGTCTCGTCCATCACCACCAGTTGCCCGGCGCTGGCCTCCCAGCCCGCCGCAGCGACCCACACCCCGAGCGCGACCGCCAGCCCCTTCGTGCGCATGTCGACCACGTTACCGACCTCGACGCCGCGTCGCCACGCCGCTCGCCGTGCGACGAGTCGGGGCCGCGGCCGTGGCGCGTGGGGTCCGCGATCGACTCGGCGATCGCCGGACCCGCATGCGCGCTCACTTGCGCCGGTACGTCAGCGCGTACTTGAGCGGGTTGTCCAGCCGCGACGACGTGATCGTCACGCTCATCGTCAGCTTGTCGCCCGACTCGTCGAGCGTGAACACGCTGCGCCGGCCGCCGTCGTCGGCCTTGAACTCCATCAGCAGCCGGCCCTTGACGATCGAGAACGCGACCGTGAGCGGCGAGCCGTCGTCGGCCGTCCACGGCACCGCCGGCCCGCCGAGCGTCCCCGAGATCGTGCGCCCGGCCGCGAACGTCGCCGTGATCTTGGTGCCCTCGACCGCGAACGTGATCTGCTCGCGGATCGGGTTGGCCGCGGTCAGCCGCTTGCGCCCGATCCCGCGGATCAGCGCGTTCAACTGCTGCACGGTCGCCTCGATCGCGTCGGTCAAGCCCTGCCGCTGCGCCTCGCCGCCGGCGTAGCGGAACGTCCCCGCGAAGCGGTTCTGCTCCGGCTGGGCCGGCGCCGCCGGGGCCGGCGCAGGCGTCGGCGTCGTCACCGGCGCGGGCGTCGGCGCCGGGGCCGGCGCCGGTGGCGGACTGTCCGCAGGGACAGGTGGCTCCGGCGCCGCCGGCGTCGGTGACTTGTCCTTCGGGACAGGTTGCGTCTCGCTCGTCGGCTTGACCTTCTTCGCCGCCGCCTTGTCCGGCTCGGCCGCCTTCGCGTCCGTCTTGCCCTCCGCGACCGCCGCGGGCGCGGCCGCCGGCGTCTCCGTCCCCGCCACGGCCGCCGCCGGCGTGTCTGCCGGCGTCTCGGTCCCCGCCACGCCCGGCGCCGCGGGAGCGCCCGCCGGCTCGGCCAGCGCGACCTGGGTCTCGGTCTTCGCCTCGTCCTTCGCCTCGACCTTGGCCTCCCCCTTCGCGTCGTCGGCGAACGGATCGTCGAACTCGTCCGGCACCGCCGCTGGTGGCGGTGGGGGTGCTTCCTCGCCGCATCCGACGGCGAGGACGGTCGCGCACACGAGGACCCTGCGGAGCTGGACGGCGAACATTGTCGCCACCATACCAGCGAAGCCGGCCCGTCACCTATCGCCGGATCTACCCGGTGCGCCGCCGAATTACCGCGACGCTGCGCTCGCCGGGGCTCGCTTCTTCGCCAGCCACGGGTTCGAGTCGTCGGCCCCCACGCTCTCGATCGTCTCGCCGACCGCCGTCGAATCGGCCGCCTGGGCCAGCGCCAGGATGCTCTCGTGGTCGCGCAGCCAGATCCCCGCCAGCTCGCCGGCGGCCGGATCGAGGGCCGGCACGAACACGGTGAGCGGCCCGCTGCGGCCGCGGATCGGCACCTCCGGCGCCTGCACGAATTTCACCGGTCCGCGGATCCGCGCCTTCGTCGTCTCCGACACCAGGATCGGGCTCGCCAGCTGCTTGGTCAGCGCCTCGAGGCGCGACGCCACGTTGACCACGTCGCCGATCGCCGTGTACTCGCGGCGGCGCGGCGAGCCGATGTCGCCGACGATCACCTGCCCGCTGTGCAGCCCCACTCCGATCTTCAGCGCCGGCACCCCCGCCTCCTCGCGCGCGAGGTTGAAGCGGTGCAGCGCCTCCTGCATGTGCAGCGCGCACCACATCGCCCGGTCGGCGTGGTCGGGCTGTTCGATGGGCGCCCCGAAGTAGGCCATGATCCCGTCGCCCATGAACTTGTCGAGCGTCCCACCGGCGGCGAAGATCACGTCGACCATGCAGGTCAGATAATCATTGAGCAGGCGGACCACCGCCTCGGACGGCATCGACTCGGCCAGGGTGGTGAACCCGCGGATGTCGCTGAACAGCACCGTCAGCTCGCGCGACTCGCCGAGCGCCTGCTGCTCGCGCGCCTGGCTCAGCAGCTCGGCCACCGCCGGCGAGAAGTAGCGGCCCATGCGGTCGAGGCGGAGCTGGTCGCGCGCCGTCGTCTCGATGAGGAAGCGGAACCGGCCCATCAGGTACGCGCACGTCGCCGCCACCAGCGACAGCAGCAGCACCGTCGCCACCATCGCCCCGACCGTGACCCCCGCCGTCACCTGCAGCACGATCTCGAGCGCGCTGCCGACCACCGCGCACGCGACCACCAGCGGCCGCTGCAGCGTGATGGCCGACAGGATGATGAACAGCGCGAACACCCCGACCGCGAAGCCGGCCGTGCCCGCCGCCGAGCCGGTGCCCATCGTGCTGTAGAGCAGGACGAAGATGAACGGCACGTCGACCAGCGCGATCGCCACGCCGAGCACCGACCCGCGCCCGCCGAGGCGGCGCCCGCCGAGGAACAGCGCCCCGGCGATCAGCCAGTAGCTGGCCACGATCCGCACCCCGCCGGCGCCCCACTCGGCCTGCTGCAGCAGCAGGTCGAGCACCGCGTAGAGCCCGAGCAACCCGCTGGCGCCGGCGAAGCGGATCGCGTTGACGCGGCGGACGCTCTGCTCCTGCTCCCGGTCGATCGCCGAGGCCATCGCGCTCTTCTGTCGCCTGCCGAGCCGGGACCAGATCATCACGACCTCCGCGGATGATACGCCGCCCGTCCGCGAACCGCTCGGCGGGCCTCGCTCGTCGCCGCCCTTCGTCGCCGGTCAAGGTTGTGTAAAAGCCCACGCAGTCGGCGGCCAGCTCGCCGCCTCGCGCGTAGGTTGCTGGCATGCGTCACCGCCCCATGGAAGTCCTCGCCGCCAGCGCCATCGCCGTCTGCTGCCTCGCTCTGGCGATTCGTCCCATGATCGAGAGCCCCGCCCCCGAGGTCCCTGCGCCGGTGGTCGAAACGACCATGTCGGTCCAGGCGACCACGCCGGTCCAGACGACCGCGGCCACGCGCCCCCGGATCGACGTGGTGTTCGTGCTCGACACCACCGGCAGCATGTCGGGGCTCATCGAGGGCGCGAAGCAGAAGATCTGGGCCATCGCCAACCGCCTCGCCTCGGGCGAGCCGCGGCCGGACCTGCGGATCGGGCTCGTCGCCTATCGCGACCTCGGCGACGAATACGTGACCAGGCGCTTCGACTTCTCGAGCGACATGGACGCCGTCTACGCCGAGCTGCTCGGCTACGAGGTGAACGGCGGCGGCGACCATGCCGAGCACGTCGGCCGCGGCCTCGAGGACGCCCTCGAGCGCATGCAATGGACCGCCGGCGACAAGGTCCTGCGGCTCGTCTTCCTCGTCGGCGACGCCCCGCCGCACGACGACTACCAGGACTCGCCGACCACCGACGCGCTGGCCAGGCGGGCCGCCGAGCGCGGGATCATCATCAACACCGTGCAGTGCGGCGCCGGGCCCGACGCCGAGGTCGCGTGGCGGCGGATCGCCGCCGCCACCAACGGCGAGTACACCCGCATCGCCCAGGACGGCGGCGTCGTCGCCGTCGCCACCCCGTACGACGGCCGCCTGCAGCAGCTCAACCACGACCTCTCGCGCACCATGCTGAACTGGGGCAGCAGCGCCGACAAGCACAACGCCGCGGCCAAGCTCGGCAACCGCATGGCGATGTCCGCCAGCGCCGCCGCCGAAGCCGCCAGCTACAGCGCCAAGGTCGGCCGCCTCAACAGCGAGGACCTGCTCGGCGCGCTCGACGGCGGCCAGGCGCTCGCCGACATCCCGCGCGATCAGCTGCCGGACGTCATGCAGGCGATGACGCCCGAGCAGCAGGCCGCGCACGTCAGCGACATCCGCCGCAGGCGCGGCGAGGTCAACGAGGAGATCCGGGCCCTCTCGGCCCAGCGCGACGCCTTCCTGCGCGAGGCCGAGCGGGCCGCCGGCGCCGGGGACGGCTTCGACGGCAAGGTCACCGACACCCTGCGCCGCCAGGCCGAGGCGATCGGGGTGGCATATTGACCTTCGGACATGTTTTTTAACACATGCCCCGAAAGCCATGGCCGATCCGCCGCCGCATGCGCAGCTGCGGCGCCGGCGAGCGGTCGGCCGGTCTGCTCGCCTGCGCCGCCGGGGCCGGCGCGGCCGCGCTTGACGGCCTCGCGCGCCGGCCAATCCTGGCGGCCATGAGAGCCGTCCACCTGTCCCTCTGTGTGCTCCTCGCGTCCGCGGCGGGCTGTGCCAGGACTCGAGCCGACCGGCCGGTCGAGCACGCCGACGACGTCGCCGAGCGCGTCGACGCGGCGCTGATCGCCGAGGCCGAGGAGCGCGAGGCGCTGCCGCCGGCGCGCGACGTCGAGGCGCGGACGGACGCCGAGATGCCGATCGAGATCACCGGCGTGTTCATCGACGTCCCGCTCGCTACTGCTTGCGGGATCCCGCTCGAGCCGGAGTCCTACTTCGAGTTCGACTCGTCGGCGCTCGAGCCCGAGGACAACATCCTGCTGCGGCGCGTCGCCGAGTGCCTCACCACCGGCCCGCTGCGCGACCGCAAGGTCGAGCTGCGCGGTCACACCGACCCGCGCGGCAGCACCGAGTACGACGACAAGATCGGCATGTCGCGCGCCGCGTCGGTCAGCGACTTCCTCTCGCAGCTCGGCGTCGACCCCGAGAGCGTCGTCGTCGTGCCTGCCGGTGAACCCGGCGCCGCGCCCGAGGCCCCGAGCGATTGGCCCTACGAGCGTCGCGTCGACATCGTCTTGCTCCCCGTCGAATGACGTCGCGCCGGGCGCCGCCGCTTGCCCGCGCCGTGACCATGCACAAGAATTGGAGCGCGGAGGCTGAGCATGACCCGGCGCAGAATGCCCATCGAGGACGGATTCCGACACACCGGTGATTTCGGCCAGGGGCCGCGATTCCCCTGGGGATTCGCCGAATCGCGGGTCCCCCAGGCCGACGCCAGCTATCAGGGCTACGGCGCCTACGCCACGCTCGACGGCACGCGCCTCGACGAGTCCGAATACGCCGAGCTCGACTATACCGGCATGGAACTCGAGCCCGAGCTCGCCCCACCGGAGCACAGCGGCCGCGGCCCGCGCGGCTATCGCCGCAGCGACGAGTCGATCCGCGACGACCTCCACGTCATCCTCGCTGCGCACGACGAGATCGATGCCTCCGACGTCGAGGTGCTGGTCGAGCGCGGCGAGGTCCTGCTGCGGGGTCGCGTCCGCCGCCGCGCGACCAAGCGGCTCATCGAGGACATCGCCTACCAGATCGCCGGCGTCCGCGACGTCACCAACTTGCTGCGGATCGGTCCGCACGTGGCCCCGCCGCCGCCCGGACCGGTCGAGACGTTCGCCGACGACGAGGTCGAGAGCAAGCCCCGCAGCACGCACAAGGACGACCACCCGTCCCGCCGCGACGCGTGGATCACCGAGCACCTGCGCGACCGCGGCTCGAGCCAGGACCAGGCGATGCGCGCCATCGATCGCCGGGACCTGCGCAGCCACGACTACACCGGCCCGCGCGACACCTCGGCCGACGAGCGCATCACCGCCCCCGACCGCCCGCTCATCGTCCCCGAGCCGCGCTTCCCCGCGCCCGAGCCCGCCGACGAGGCGGTCGAGCTCGAGAACAAGGACCTCGACGCCGACGAGCTCCAGCTCGAGTTCATCGACGAGGACAAGGAGCTGCCCTGAGGACATGCCCTCCGGGACATGTTCTTTTCAGCATGTCCCATAGGGCATGTCCGAAGTTCACGGGCCGTACTTGCGCACCCACACGTCGCTGTTGAGGTCGGGCGCCACCGTCATGGTGCCGATCACCACCACCCCGCCGTCGGGCGTGAACGCGACGTCGGTGGCGGTGTCGACCCCGCCGTTCATGCCGGCGACGACGTCGGTCCAGATCTCGCTGCCGTCGGCGTCGTAGCGGCGGATCCACAGGTCGACGTCGTCCTCGCCCACCGCGGTGCCGCCGGCGGCGACGAACCCGCCGCCGGCCGCGGCCGCGATCGCCACGGCGTCGTCGCTCTCGCCGAATTCGCCGGCGAACGTGCCCGTCCACAGCGCCTGCCCGGCCCCGTCGTACTTGCGCAGCCACGCGTCCGCGAAGCCCCCGCCGGTCTCGACGCGCCCGGCCACGTACACCGCGCCGTCGGGGTCGACCGCGACGTCGAGCGCCCAGTCGTTGCCGCCCATCCCGCCGTCCCCCCGGTCCGTCCAGCCGGGCTGCCCGTCGGGCCCGTACTGCAGGACGAGGATGTCGAAGCCCTGGCCGGCCGTCGACTCGCGCCCGACCGCATACACGTTGCCGGCGCCGTCGACCGCCACCCCGCTCAGGCTGTCGAGCCCGCCGCTGCCGCCGGCGTGCACGCGCGACCAGATCTCGCCGCCGTTCTCGTCGTACTTGCGGACCAGCCCGTCGGTGTCGTCGTTCTGCTTGATCGTGCCGACGACCACCGGGTCGTCGCCGGCCATCGCCACCGCCGCGCCGGCGATCGGCGCGTCGTCGGTGAACTGCCACACCAGCTGCCCGGTCGGCGTGCACTTGCTGAGCCAGAACAGCCCCGGCTGGCCCTGCGCGACCGTCTGCCGGCCGACCGCGACCAGGAAGCCGGTCGGCTCGGCCGCCAGACGAACGGCCGAGTCGGCCGCGTTCACCCCGCCGTCGTACTGCTGCGTCCACTGACTGACGCCGCCCGGGTCGAATTTGCGGATCAGCGCGTCGGGCCCGGCCGTCATGTCGACCACGCTGGCGTCGATGTAGATCTCGCCGGCTGCGTCGACCGCGATCCCGCCGGCGAGGTCCTCGCCGTTTTTGGTCCCCTCGACGATCGCCGTCCAGCAAGCCTGCCCCGGCTCCGGCTGTCCCTTGGTACAGGCGAGCGTGCAGCAGTCGTCGTCGACCTGGTTGCCGTCGTCGCACTCCTCGTCGCCCGAGACGATCCCGTCGCCGCACACCGGCACCGGCGGCTCGCTCGTGCTCGTGTCGGTGAGCGAGGGGTCGACCGTCGGGTCGATCGTGGTCGTCGTCGGCTCGAGCGTGGTCGGCCCCGGCGCGGTCGTGGGGTCGCCCTCGCCGGTCGTGCTCTCGCTCGCCCCGCCCGGCGGCGACGACGTGCACGCGAGCAGCGGGACCGCGGCGAGGAGCGGGACGCGGACAGACCAGGTCATGGTCCGCGAGCTTAGACGACGGCTCTCACCGGCGAAAGGGCGCGCGCACGCGCCCGTGCGCCGGCGGACTCGACGGCCGTCGACGACACCTCGATCCACGGCTCGCTACGCGGAGGATGCCCGCGCGAGCGGCATCCGCCGCCTGCGCGCCCGTCCGTCCGTCTCGCCCGCGGCGGCGATCGTTCGCCGTCATCGCCTGCTCCGCGGCGATGCGGCGCGCTCGCCGGGCCGCGCCGCCCCGCGGCGCTATACCTCGGCGTTTCGGCATGCCAGGCGACGTCGTCCATTACATACAGGATCTGAGCGTCATCCTGGTGACGGCGACGGTCACGAGCATGATCTCGCAGCGGCTCAACCAGCCGCCGGTCCTCGGCTACGTGCTCGCGGGCGTGCTGATCGGCCCCTACGTCCCCGGCATCGACGTCGGCGGCGACAGCAACCAGCTCACCCATGACCTCTCGGAGTTCGGGGTCATCATGCTGATGTTCACCATCGGCCTCGAGTTCAACCTGCGGAAGATCGCCCGCATCGGCCCCGCCGCCGGGCTCACCGCGCTGTTCGAGGTCGCGCTGATGATGACGCTCGGCTTCGGCGGCGCGCGCCTGTTCGGCTGGGACCGATTCCAGAGCCTGTTCGTCGCCGCGTGCATCGCCAGCTCCTCGACCATGATCGCCGCCAAGGCCTTCGAGGAGCACAACCAGCGCGCCGGCTTCGTCGACCTCGCGTTCGCCATCCTCGTCTTCGACGACATGCTGACGATCCTCGTGTTCGCGCTGCTCACCGCGGTCGCCAGCGGCAGCGGGTTGTCGGCCGGCGACTTCGCCCTGTCGGTCGGCCAGCTGATCGGCTTCTTGCTCGCGCTGCTCGCCCTCGGCCTCGCCGTCGTCCCGCGCTTCATCCGCCGCGCCGCCGCGCACGAGCGCCCGGAGACGGTGCTCATCGCCAGCATGGCCGTCTGCTTCGTCATGACCTCGCTCGCGGCCGCGGCCGGCTACTCGATCGCGCTCGGGGCCTTCATGGCCGGGATGCTGGTCTCGGAGTCGGGCGAGGGCACGAAGATCGAGCCGCACGTGCAGCCGCTGCGCAACATCTTCGGCTCGGTGTTCTTCGTCTCGGTCGGCATGCAGTCCGACCCGCTCGAGATCGTCACCCGCTGGCCGCTGGTGCTCGCGCTCACCGGGGTCGTCATCGTCGGCAAGGTCGTCGGCGTCACCACCGGCGCCTTCCTCACCGGCAACGGCCTGGTCAACGCAGTGCGCGCCGGCCTCGGCTGCGCGCAGAACGGCGAGTTCTCGTTCATCATCGTCGCCTTCGCCATCGCCGCCGGGATCCTCGAGCCCGACATGTTCCCGGTGATCGTCGGCGTGTCGCTGCTGACGCAGATCAGCACCCCGCTGCTGGTGCGCCGCTCGGAGGCGCTGGCCGACGCGCTGCAGCGGCACCTGCCCGGCCGGCTGCAGACCTTCGTCGACTTCTACGAGTCGTGGATCGAGCGGCTGCGCACCGCGCCGCGCGCGGTCACGGTGTGGAGCCGCGTGCGCAAGTCGGTGATCCTGCTGGTCGTCGACGCCGCGCTGCTGGTCGCCACCGCCGCGGGCGCGTACGTGATCCACTGGAACGTCGTCGAGTTCTTCGCCGGCCGCTTCCTGCTCCCGCCCTCGCTGGTCGAGATCCTGTGGATCGCGCTCACCCTCGTGATCGTCGCGCTGTTCTTCCTCGGCGTGCTGCGCCACCTGCGGGCCACCGCGCGCACGCTGGCGCGCATCGTCGTGCCCGTGCACGCCGACGACGGCCCCGACCTCGGGGCCGCGCCGCGGAGCGCCCTCACCGTCGCCCTCGAGGTCGCCCTCGCCCTCGCCGTCAGCGGCCCGCTGGTCGCCATCGTCCAGCCCTTCGTGCCGCTGAGCTCGATCCTCGTGGTCCTCGCCGTCGTCGCCGCCGTGCTCCTCTACGACGGCTGGCGCAGCCTCGCCAACCTCCAGGGCCACGTGCGCGCCGGCACCGAGCTCATCGTCGCCATGCTGGCCAAGCAGAGCCACGAGGGCAGCGGCGCCCACCCGCCGCTGCCGGCCATGCACGAGCTCCTGCCCGGCTTCCCCGACCTCGCGCCGCTGCGCCTCGACGCCGACGACTTCGCCGTCGGTCGCACGCTCGCCGACCTGCAGCTGCGCCAGCGCTGCGGCGCGACGGTGATGGCGGTCCGCCGCCAATCGACGTCGGACACCTCGCCCGCGCCGCACGCCCCGCTCGCCAGCGGCGACGTGCTCGCGCTCGCCGGCACGCCCGAGGCCATCACCCGCGCGCGCGAGATCCTCGAGCGCGGGTCATGACGGCACGAGTCACTGCGGGATGATCTCCACGTCGTTGATCGCCTTGAGCGCCGCGCCGGCCGGGTACGCGTAGGACACGAACTCGGTCGAGAAGCCGACGGTGTCCGGCGAGCCCCAGCCCCACACCGTCACGCCGAACGGGTTGGGGCTCGAGATCTCGTGGCGGCCGTTGGAGCAGTTGCCGACGTTCTGGAAGTCGCCGGTGACGAGGTCGACGCGCGTGAACTGATAGTCGTCGGTGAGCGACTGCCAGCCGCCGAGCGGGCCGGCGCAGCTCAGGTTGACGTCGGCGAACGCGCCGTTCTTCTGCGTGCGCACGACCACGAGGTTGGTCTCGGAGTAGGTCGGGTCGGTGAAGAACACGTACCTCTCGAGGTACTGGGCCGCCGGCACGACGTTGACCCACTCCGGGTCGCCGATGCCGCCGAACGGGTCGCCGCTGGTCATGTACGCCGCCAGGTAGAACGGGTGGTCGATGTCCTGGCTGTGCACCGTGAAGCCGCCGTTCGAGTTGAACTCGGCGACCTCGCCGAGCGCCAGCGTGTCGGGCGCGCCGGCCGGCTTGAGCGGCGTCCACGTCAGCTGCGTGCCGTCGACCATGCCGACCACGCGCCACGGCGGCGACTCCTCCTGGTTCGTGCGGTTGCGGTAGCGGACCGCCACGTACTCGTTGCCGAGCGCCTTGACCGGTGGGATCTGCTGGTGCGCCCCGTCGCACGGGTATTTGTCGACCGGCACGTTCAGGCAGCTCGCCCCGCCGAACAGGCCGACGCGCTTGTTGGCCGCCAGCGGCGAGCCGGTCAGCTCTTGCGGCTGCTGGATCTGGATCGTCTCCCCGCGCTTCAGCGTGTACACGATCGGCACCCCGGCCGGCCCGCCCTGGACCGCGTTGCCGCCGACCACCGCGACCTTCGGGTCGAGCGTGACCTCGGTGCCGTCCTCGTCGGCGACGATCACCGTCAGCGGGTTGGCTTCGGGCACGTCCAGGCTCTTGCGGTAGGCGTTGACGGCGATGTAGTTGGTGTCCCAGACGCTGGTCGGCAGCAGCAGCGTCGCCGACGTCGCCGCCACCGAGCCGCCGCCGTACGGCAGCATCTGGTAGGCGGCGACCGGCCGGTCCGTGGTGATGTTGAAGCCGCGGCCGCGGCCCGTCCCGACCACCTGGGTCTCGATCCCCACGCCGACCGGCGCCGGGCAGTCCGGGAAGAATCCTGGCCCCCGGGACAGGAACAGGATCGCCACCTCGCCGGCCGGCAGACCGGCGTCGACGTCGTAGGGGCCGTAGACGATGTCCTTGCCCTGGCCCTGGGGGATCCGCGCGAAGTTGGCGACGGGCAGCATCTGCCCGTTGAACTCCACGTTGATGTGGACCGGCTCGTCCCCGGTGTTGGCGACGAACGCGGCGAAGCAGGCGCCGACGACATCGGGGATCAGCTCGGTCTTGACCGACCAGAAGTTGCAGCCCTCGCTGCCCTTCAGCAGCTCCGCAGCCTCGCACGGCGTCAGCGGCGTACACGCCCCGTCGACGCAGTAGTTGCCCGGCGCGCACGCCTCGACCGGCGCCCCCAGGCACGTGACCGACTGCAGGTCGTCCGAGCACCCGAGCGGGGCGCCGCACGACGGGCCGGTCGTGTCGGTGGTCGCGTCGGTGCCGACCATCATCGTCGTCGCCGTCTCGGTCGACGGGCCGGTGTCCGTGTCGGTCACGTGGCTCGTCGCGCTGGTCTCGGTATCGGTGGCCGCGGTCGTGCTCTGCGTGCCGCCCATCGTGCTACCGCCCTCGGTCGGCACGACGTCGGTCGAGGTGCCGGCGGTCTCGCTCGTCTGCGAGGTGGGCGTCGTCGTCGTCGCCGTCGACGGCGTGGTCGCCGTCGCGCCGGCCCCGTCGTCGCCGCAGCCCGGCGGCAGCAACGACAGCGCGACACATACACCCGAAATACGCAGCGAATCAGGAACCGACACCCCCACACAGTAGGAAACCGCCGCCCCGCTGTCGACGGCCGGCCTGTCTCTTCGGACAGATCTCTCGCGCGCGTCATCCGGACGACTGCCCGCCGCGAGCCCGGCGTGCAGACCCCCGCGAGACCCGATACTCTCCCCCGCGGTGTTCGTCCCCGTCCTCGTCCTCGGTCTCGCGGCCGCGCTCGCCCCCGCGGACGTCGACCTCGAGTGGGTCGCCCCGGCCGACTGCCCGCCGCGGGACGCCGTCGCGGCCGCGGCCGCGCGGCTCGTCAGTCGCCCCGCCGGCGCCGGTCCGGCGGAGGAGCGGGTCCGCGCCCGCGCCGTCGTCACCCGCGAGCCCCGCGGCCTCCGCCTCGACCTCGAGCTGCACAGCGACGCCGGCCTCGACCGCCGGACCCTGCGCGCGCGCGGCTGCCAGGTGCTCGCCGACGCCACCGCCGAGATCCTCGCCACCGCCGCCGACCCGACCCTGGCCCGCGCCGGGGTCCCGCCCGCGCTCCCGCCCGAGTCCGATGGGACATGGCCTGAAGATCCTGCTCTTCAGGACATGACTCAAAGTACACTCTCGCCCGCGCCCGCCGTCGCCCGGGCTCCCGCCGTCGCGCCCGCGCTGCCGGCCGACCCGCTCGACCCGCCCGTCGCGCCCGCGCTGCCGGCCGACCCGCTCGATCCGCCCGCGCCCGCGCCTGCGCCCCCCGATCGCCCGCGCGCCTCGCTGCGCCTCGCCGGCGTGTTCGACCAGGGCAGCCTGCCCGGCCCGACCGGCGGCCTCGCGCTCGCTCTCGGCGTCATGCGCCGGGCCTTCCGCGTCGAGCTCGGGTTCGCCGGCTACGTCCCGCGCGACGCTCGTCCCGACCCGCAGCGGCCGCCCGGCGCGCGCATGTCCTTGTGGACAGCTTCGATCCGCGCCTGCGGCGTCGCCGGCCTGCGCCCGCGCCTCGAGCTGGCCGCGTGCGGCGGCCTCGAGGCCGGGGCCCTGCTCGGCGCCGCCTTCGGCACCGGCGCCGCGCGCACGCGCGCACAGCCGTGGCTGGCCGCGGTCGTCGGGCCCGAGCTGGCCGTCCCGGTGGCCCGGCGGGTCGCGGTCACTCTCGGCGTCGACGCCGTGGTCGCGCTGGTGCGCCCGCTGTTCGTCCTCGACGGCGTCGGACCGGTGTTTCGCGCCCACCCCGCCGCCTTCCGCGCCGTGCTCGGCGTGCAGCTGCGAATTCCATGACGGACCCGGAGCGCGGCGGCCAATCCCCGCTCGAGATGCCTCCGCTCGCCGCGCGGTCCGGTCCTTCGGGGGTCGCCCCCGAGTTCGCCGTCGTCTTCCGCGAACACCACGACTTCGTGTGGCGGATGCTGCGCTACTTCGGCGTCCCGGCCGAGGCCGTCGACGACAAGGTCCAGGACGTCTTCCTCGTCGTCTACCGCCGCTGGGACGACTTCGACCGCGCCGGCTCGATGCGCAGCTGGCTGTACGGGATCGCCCGCCGCGTCGCCGCCGACCTGCGCCGCGGCACCGCCCGCGCCGAGAGACGGCTGCGCGCCGTCCCCGACCCGCCGCCCGCCGTCGAGCCCGACCAGGCGCTCGCGCAGGCCGAGGCGGCCGCGTTCGTCGAGCGCTTCCTCGCCACCCTCGATGAGGACAAGCGCGAGGTCTTCATGCTGGCGGAGATCGAGTTCCTCACCGCGCCCGAGATCGCCGCGGCCACGGGCGTCAACACCAACACCGTCTACTCGCGACTGCGAGCCGCGCGGGCCCTGTTCGACCGCGCCGTGCGACGCTTCGCCCCCGAACTGCGGAGGACCCATGGCCAGCCCCGATGACGACCCGCGCGATCTTCTGCTCGCCTATCGCGCGCAGCACGGCCCGCCCCCGCGCGCCGCGGCCGACAACTGGCAACGGCTGGTCCGCCGCATCGACGCCGGCGAGCCCGCGCCCGCGCTCGCGTTCGCCGAGCCGCCCCCGCGCTCCGCGTCCCCCTCGCGCGTGTGGGCCTACGGCCTGCTCGCCGCCGCCGCCGTCGCGCTGATCACCGCCCGCTTCGTCTGGCCCGAGCGCTTCTCGACCCGCGGGCGCGACGCCGCCGCCGCCGCGCCCTACCTCCACGAGCCCGACGCGCGCGAGCAGCCGGTGCAGGCCCCCGCGCCGCGCCCCTCGCTGATCCCGGCGCCACCTGTCCCTGCGGACATCCCACCGGCGGCGCCGGCCGCCCAGCCGGCGCCGCCGCGATCTGCACCTTCAGTCATGCCCGAAAGACCAGGGGACGAGGCCGACCTCGCGCGCGAGCTCGCCACGGTGCGCGCCGCCGGCCAGGCCGTGCGCGACGGCGACGGCGTCGCCGCGCTGCGCCACGCCGACGCTTACCTCGTCGCGCACCCGCGCGGGTCCCTGGTGCCCGAGGCGCGCCTGCGGCGGATCGAGGCCCTGTGCCTGCTCGCGCGCCCGAGCGACGCGCGCCGCGAGGTCGACGCCTTCCTCGTCGACTACCCACATTCCCCCCTGCGCGAGCGAGCGAGGGCGGCCTGCAATTCGTCGCACGAGATCGGCGAGCCGCGGCCATAGCCCGATCGATGACACGCCTACCCCTCACCCTCTCTTTGCTCGTCCCGCTGGTCGCCGCCTGCGAGCTCAAGGGCATCAGCCTCACCGGCGACGACACCGGGAACGACCCCCCCGGCACCTCCGGCGATCCGACCGGCGACTCGACCGGCGACCCGCCCGGTCTGACCACCACCGCAGATCCCACCGACTCGACGACCGGCGAGCCGGAGCCGCCGGTGACCGCCGTCGACGTCCTGTTCGTCATCGACAACTCCGGCAGCATGGCCAATCACCAGAGCCGCCTGGTCGCCAGCATCCCTTCCTTCCTCGAGGGTCTGGACGGCCTCGACCTGCGGATCGCCGTCACCACCACCGACGCCGCCAACCCGCGCTGCCCGGCCGCGCAGACCACCCCCGAGGGCGGCAAGTTCGTCATGCGCAGCTGCCACGCGGCCGTCGCCCTCGGCGACTTCACCTTCAACATGCAGGACTACTCGGAGGCGTGCACCGATCATTGCACGATCGATCCCGCGGACTTCATCGTCGCGCCGACCGCCACCGCCGACGACCCCGACCCCAAGCCGCGCAACTGGCTCGAGCGCACGAACGGGCAGCTCAACGTCGCCGCCGGCCTCGCCGACGCGCTGGCCTGCACGCTGCCGCAGGGCGTGTCCGGCTGCGGCTTCGAGTCGCCGCTCGAGAGCATGTACCTCGCGCTGGCTCAGACCGCATTGCCCGGGAGCCCCACCAACTACGGCTTCCTCCGCCCCGAGGCCGACCTGCGGATCGTCTTCATCACCGACGAGATGGACTGCAGCTACGTCCCCGAGTTCTCGGAGATCTTCACCACCAACAAGACCTTCTGGGAGGACCCGGACCGTCCCGACGCGACCAGCGCCGTGTGCTTCAACGCCGGCGTCACCTGCACCGGCGGCCCGGGGACCTACACCGAGTGCCACGCGACCAATCACGACGTCACCGGCGCGATCACCGGCGACCCGAGCGAGGCCGTGCTGCAGCCGCTGTCGAAGTACGTGCAGTTCCTGCAGGGCATCCAGGCCAGCAAGACCGGCGGCGCGACCGTGCGCGTCATCGGCCTGGCCGGCGTGCCGCAGGACTTCGAGACCGGCGAGGTCCCGCTCGTCTACGCCGACCACCCCAACGCCGAGGAGCAGGACCTGTTCGGCATCGGCCCCGGCTGCACCGCCCCCGATCCGCTGGTTTCCAGCGACCTCGCGGCCTACCCGCCGGCGCGCCTGCTGGAGTTCGCCCAGCCGTTCGACGGCCAGTTCTTCTCGATCTGCGACGACGACTTCGACGCGGCGATGAAGGTCGCCGGCTTCAAGCCGTGACCATCTCTCAGTAGAACACGCGGACCGTGACCGCGAAGAACAGCGCGAAGCTGAGCGGCCAGTACAGCACCTTCGGCAGCAGCACGTCGCCGTAGGCGATGAACCGCGAGTGCGGCCCCGGCGTCGCGGTGATGAACACCACCACCGAGACGGCGAGGATCATGAAGTAGGCGACGAAGTAGAAGTACTCGATGTAGAGGATCTGCGGCGTCGCCACCTCCTGGCGGATCTGCAGGTGCCCGACCAGCGCGACGAACAGCAGCGCCGCGCTGGTCGCGTAGGCCGCCGAGCTGGTGAAGCCGTGGCGCTCGGCCTTGTCCTTGTCGAGGCTGGCCGTCATCAGCACGCCGAACAGCAGCATGGCGACGATCATCAGCGGCAGCAGGTTCGAGACGAACGCGTCGGTGAAGTTACGCGTCAGCCGGACCTCGAAGCCGAGCTCCGGGACCTCGCCCTCGGCCGCGAACCCGGGCAGGCCGAAGCCGGTCCGCCGCTCCGTCGTCGCCAGCGAGAACTCGCTCGACTCGACCGTCCAGCCCGGCACCTGAAGCCTGTCCCTCAGGCCAGGTCGGAGCGCCGGGAACATCGCGTGATAGGCCGCGAAGTGCGGCACCAGCACGACGTCCTCGGTCGGGTCGGCGTGCCACATGCGCAGGACCACCCGGCGCTCGTCGATGGGAAACTTGGCGTAGTCGACCCGGCGGTTCAGCGTGGTCCGGAAGTACCAGCCGACGACCTCCCCGCGCGGCGTGTCGACCCGCCAGGCGCGGCGCATGACGTCGTCGTCGAGCGGGACGGCGTCGGGGAACACGACCCCCCGCGACAGCCGCCGCGGCGACGACGGCGGGTAGAGCTGCCACAGGTGCCCGGTCAGGATCGTCTCGTGCGGGCCGGGGAACACGATCGCGTGCAGCTCGATGCCGGTCTCGATCCGCACCGGCGCCGGCATGCCGACCCGGCCGCTGCGGCGCGCGCTCTCGGCGACGAAGCGATCGACCGCGTCGACGTCGATCACCGGGGTCGCGCGCGACGGGTCGATGCCCGCGAGCTCGAGCCGCCACACGAACAGCACGCCGGCCGCGAACGGCACGGTGGCCGCGAACGACAGCCGCCACGGCTTCATCGCCGTCCTCCCAGCAGGACCGCGCTCACGGCGGTGAACGTCGCCAGCACCGCGGCCGCGATCTCGATCTGCAGCCGCCGCAGCGACGGCTCGGCCGCGAGGACATCGTCGCGCAGGATCACCGCGACCAGCGATCCCCCCGACGCCGCGATCGGCTCCTGGATCATCTCGGCGCGCCGCCCCGTCAGCGGATCGTCGGCGAGCAGCGTGCCCGCCGCGCCGGCCGCGATCCTCGCGCTCAGCTCGGCGAGCCGCCCGTCGCCGGTCTCCTCCGCCAGCTGCTCGGGCGTCTTCGCGGCGCGCACCCAGTCGACCTTCGGATGCGCCAGCGACCGCCCCTCGTGCGACAGCACCCACGAGTAGCCGAAGCGGCCCGACGGCAACGACTGCCGCTGCGCCTCGACGTCGTGCAGCGACAGGCTGGCGCACACGTGCCCGCGCGCGCTTCGCCGGGCGGGCGGCGACCACGGCTCGCAGTAGAGCGCGATGAAGTGCCCGGAGAAGGGGCCGCGGAACGGCCCGAGCCAGCCGGGCTCGGGGTGCGCGGCCACGGCCTGGAACCAGTCGGTGCGGCGCACGTCGTCGGCCCCGCGATCGAGGCGCACCGTCACGCGCCCGCGCTCGCGGCGGATGTTGGCCGGCATCAGCACCGCCCCGTCCGACGCCGCGAAGGCGACCACGAGCCCGAACACCTGCGGCTGCTCCGCGACCTCCTGGGCGAGCCGGCGCTCGACGCCCGCCAGCGACAGCCGCCCCGCGTCGAGGTCGGCCGCCACGGCCCGCACCACCCCCATGCACTCTCGGTGCTGCCGGTCGAGCTCCGCCGCGGCCGCGCGCGTGGCCGCCAGCACGTCGTCGTGGACGGCCTGCAGCAGCGACGCGCGCCCCCGCAGCAGCGCGCGGGCCTGCAGCGCCACGATCGTGAGGCCGATCAGCAGCAACAGCTCGGCCGTGAAGACGCTCCTGGGGTGGCCAGGCGACATCCGGCCAAGCCTACGATCGCGCGCGGCGTCGACCCCGCCAGGACGTCGATCGCCTCACCTCGGGTCGGCGAGCCGAGAAACGAACGCGTCGATCGCCGGCCCGCGATCGTGTGCGCGGGCCTCGGCCGTGCCGCGCCCGCACCGCCTGCGCCGCGGCGCGGCCTCAGCGCGTCGGCTCCGCCAGCTCGAGGCCCGGGTGCCAGATCGGCCGCGAACCGCGGGCCCGCTCCATCGCGTCGAGCAGGTGCAGCGCCCCGAGGCCGGTCGTCACACATGCCTTTTCGGCCATGTCCTTTTGCGCAGGCGAGATGAACACGTCGTCGCCGCGGGTGGCATAGACCGCGCACACCGCCCCGGCCACGAACCCGCGCAGGGTCGCCAGCGTCAGCAGGCACGACGTCTCCATCTCGAGGTTCTTGACGCCCTGCCGCGCCAGGCGCTCGACGATGTCGGGCTCGCGCGGCGCGAAGCCGGCCACCGCGCGGCCCTGGCCGGCGTAGAAGCTCGGGGACGTGGCCGTGACGCCGACGTGGTAGCGCTGGCCGCTCGCGTCGGCGGCGGCCGCGAGGGCCATCACCGCCTGCGGGTCGGCGACCGCGGGGTAGCCGTCGTCGACGTAGAAGCGGGTGGTGTTCTCGAGCCGCAGCGACGCCTGCGAGATGACCAGGTCGCCGAGCGCCATGCCCGGCTGGAGCGCCCCGGTGCTGCCGCAGCGGATCATCACCGGCCGCTCGACGCACTGCGTCAGCTCGACGATGGCGATCTCGGTGCTGGCCGCGCCCATGCCGGTGCCCATCACGCTGACGCGCAGGCCCTGGTGGCGGCCGGTGATCGTGACGTACTCGCGGTTGGTCCGCTCGAGCTCGATCGACTCGAAGGTGCCGGCGACCCGGCGCGCGCGCTCGGGGTCGCCGACGAGGATGATGTGGCGGGCCACCTCGCCCGGCTTGAGGGCGATGTGATACTGGCGGCCCTCGGCGTCGCGGACGACCGTGGCGGACTCGTAGCCTTGCGTCATGTGCCTTCCTGATCTGCCCGATCGACCCTGTCGATGGGGACATCTTCGTCCCAGCCGGCGACGATCGCCACCGAGGCGCTGGCGCCGAGCCGCGAGGCGCCGGCGGCCAGCATGGCCCGGGCGGTCGCCGCGTCGGCGATCCCGCCGCTGGCCTTGACCCCGAAGCCCGGCCCGACCGCCGCGCGCATCCGCTGGACCGCCGCGACCGTCGCTCCCCCCGGGCCGAAGCCGGTCGAGGTCTTCACGTACTGCGCCCCTGCGGCCACGCTGAGGCGGCAGGCCGCGTCGATCTCCTCCGGGGTCAGGAGCGCCGTCTCGAGGATCACCTTCGTCAGGTGCGTCCCCGCCCCGGCAGCGACCACGCCGCGGATGTCCGCGAGGACAGCCGCCTCGTCGCCGTCGCGCAGGGGCCCGAGCGCGATCACCATGTCGAGCTCGTCGGCCCCGTCGGCCAGCGCCTGCGCCGCCTCGGCGGCCTTGATCGCCGGCGTGTTGGCGCCGAGCGGGAAGCCGATCACCGTGCACACGCGCGTGCTCGCGGCCAGCGCCGTCAGCGTGCGCCGGGCCAGCGCGACCCGGCACGGCTGCACGCACACGCTGAAGAACCCGTGCTCGTGGGCCTCACGGCACAGCACCTCGATCTGCGCCGCCGTCGCGGTCGCGCGCAGCAGGGTGTGATCGATCGCGGCTGCGAGCGCGGCGCGGCGCATGGCGCTCAGGTCTGGCACTCCGTGAGCTCTTGCTGGACGTCGGCCGGGAAAGCCGGGCAGTCCTCGACCTCGTCGGCGTAGTCGGTCAGGCACGCCAGGCGGGCGAGGTCGCTGCAGGTCTTGCTGGTGAGGCAGTTGGCGAAGCGGTTGTTGGCGCCGGTGCGGCACACGAGGTGCGGCTCGTAGTCGCCTTCGATGTTCTTGAACAGCGCCTCGACGCAGGCCTGCTCCGCGGCGGTCGGCGGCGCCTCGGCGCGGCACTCCTCCTCGGAGGAGTAGCCGATGTGCCCGCAGGGGCAGTCGGCCACCGCGGCGGCGACGGCGGACTGATTGAAGTCGTCGATTTCCGGACCGATGCCGCAGCCGGTGGCGACGGCGACGAACACGGACGAGAGGGACATCGAGAGGCGCTTCATGGGCAGACTGCTCCTGACGGCCGAGACGGCCGGCGCGCGGACGATAACAGCAGCGACCGTCAGCGACAACCTTGTTCCCCCCCCGCTCATCGGCGCGAGCGCCTGGTACATTGCGCGCGCGTGACGATCGGCCGCTGGTTCTGGTCCTTCGCCTTCACCCAGCTGGTGGAGGTGCCGATCTATCTGCGCGCGCTCAGCGGGCCCGACCGCACGGTGGTGCTCCGCTGGCCTCAGCGGGTGGGGCTTGCTTTCCTCGCCTCGGCGCTCACGCACCCCTACGTGTGGTTCGTGTTCTTCGCGGTGTTCTACTCGCGCGCCTACGAGGACCTCGGCTATCGCTGGCCCGCCCTCGTCGACCACCGCTACACCATCTATTTCTTCGCCGCCGAGAGCTTCGCCGTCGGCGTCGAGGCCCTGCTGCTGCGCAGCTGCGGCCTGCAGCGCGCGTTCTTGTGGGCGCTGCTGGCCAACGCCAGCAGCGCCGGCCTCGGCTTCGTCAGCCGCCACTACATCGGCTTCCCCTGATCGCCTGGCCCCGATGACATGTCAAAGGGGACAGGCCCTTTCGAACCTGTCCCCTCACCCATGTCCCTATCGACATTCCCTTTGCGTCAGTAGCGGCGGGCCGGCGGAGGCGGCGCGTACTGGTTGTGGCGCTCTCCGGTGGCCGGGAACGGCCGCGGGTCGTGCGGCGGCGGCGGCGCGAAGTACGGGTCGACGATCACCCCGCGCGCGCGCAGGTTCTCGGCGCTGTCGTAGTAGACCGTCATCATGATGTCGGGCCGGCGCTTGTGGCGGCGCTCGAACGTCACCTCGCGCACCGAGCTGTGGGTCGTCTCGCCGTACTGCGTGCCGAGCCGCGGGCTGCGGTTGTACTCGGCGGCCGCCTCGTCCTGGGCGTAGCCGCCGGCGCGCGCGGCCGGGGCGCTCTTGCTCGCGCTCGGCGCGTCGGCCGGCGGCGGCGGGCCGCCCCCGGCGCCGCGAGCGTCGTAATCGCCGTAGTACGGCTCGTAGTACGGGCGGGTGGCGATCGGCGGCGGCGGCTGGCGCCGCAGCTTGCGCGGCTGGTGCTCCTTGAACACCGCCACGCCGATCACGCCAGTGTGCTGCGGCGTGCCCCAGCGCCCCGAGTAGCTGTTGCCGACGTCGGTGAAGCGGAACGCCGCCACGTGGTCGAGCGACTGGCGGAAGCCCTCGATCAGCACCGACCCGTAGGGCTCGAGCACGTAGCCGCGCTGGGTCTTGTAGTTGCCGAGCTGCCCGCTCACCACGTCGCGCCCGTCGACCGTCACCACCGCCTCGACGCGCTCGCCCGAGTTGTTGCGGACGCGGATGTTGTAGCGCTCGCCCATCTGCCCGGCGACGAACACCGAGCCGCCGTGCTGGTAGGTCGGCAGCGCCCCGCCGTACCCGCTCTCGATCGTCAGCGACACGTCCTGACCCCACGGCGGCGCCACCATCTGCCCGGCGTCGGTCCACGGCCGGTGCGCCTCGGCGACGCCCGGTCCGCAGGCGAACACCGCCGCGCCGAGGAGAAGGGTCGCCATCAGGCCGAAGGTCTTAGTGCTGGCTCGTCGCATGGTCGTGTGGTCTCCGCAGGCCCCGGAACGCCGCCGGGGGCACGTTGGGGCCGGTGTGCCGGCCTCGCGCCCCGAACGCCCCCTCGTGAGCGAGGCTTACAGGCGAGAGGCCCGTGAAGATCGTCACGCCTCCCGCCCCGGGGTCGCGAGCGCCCGCGCGCTACCCTTCGCAGCCGTGCCGCCCCGCCGCCTCGCCCTCGCCGTCGCGCTCGCCTTTGGCCTGTCTCTCGGGACAGCTTGCAAGGGCCGCTCGTCCGTCGCGCCCGAGCCCGGCGCCGCGCAGGTGGCCATGGGTTCGTGGCAGGAGTGGCTCACGCTGACCCCGCTGGTCGAGGCCGCCCGCTCGCACGCCGGCCCGACCACCGTCGCCGCGCTCGAGCAGGCCAGCAAGCTGCTGCAGTCGGGCAAGGCGCGCTCGGCCGACGAGGTCCTGGCCGCGCTGGCCGACAGCGACGGGCGCCACTGGATCACCGTCGCCCGCGCCGACCTCGCCGCGATCTATTTCACCACGTGCATCCGCGGCGTCGCCTGGCGGCTCGTCGACCTCGACGCGAAGACCCCGCCGACGCGCAAGAGCGACTACAGCGAGGACACCAAGCTCGGCCCCGGCGACATCGCCGTCGAGGCCATGCTGACCAACCTCGACGCCGCGCTCACCGCCAAGGAGCCGATCCTCCAGACCCAGGCGCGGATCGCCCGCGCGCGGGCGACCGCCTACGTGTCGCGCTGCCCGGCCTCGAAGGAGGTCGCCGACATGGCCCAGGGCATCCTCAAGGGCGACCTCGCCGCCCTCGCCGCCGAGAACCACCTCACCCCCGACCTCGCGTTCCTGTGGGCCGGCGTGCAGATGGGCGAGTACTCCGGCGCCGCCGCCAAGCCGTTCCTCCTGGTCGCGCGCGAGGGCGGCTACGACGAGCCGACGATCGCCACGATGCTCGCCGTCATCGCCCTCGAGCAGCGCGAGTTCGCGGCCGCCGACAAGCACGCCGCCGAGGCCGAGGTCGTCTACAAGAAGCTCGGCGACGTCCCGCAGCAGGCCCAGGCGCTGTTCATCCGCGGCGAGGTCGCGCGCAACAAGGGCGACCTCAAGGCCGCGCGCGGCTTCTACGAGGCCGCGCGCAAGCTCGACGGCGCCCACCTGCCGTCGCTGTTCGGCATGGTGCGCATGACCCTCGCCGCCGAGGGCCAGAGCGCCGCGATTCGCCTGCTCCAGTCGGCCTTCCCGACGATCCTGCTCGAGGGCCCGCTGGTGGCCGACAAGCTCGAGGCCGCGCTCGACAACCTCGAGGCCTACGTCACCCTGCCGCAGGAGAACGACCTCATCACCGTCTGCCGCGACGCCCTCCTCGTCGACGTCGAGCTCGAGAAGGACCTCATGCGCCGCGGCCTGCGCTACTTCTTCGCCGCCACCATGGACGCCCGCCTGGCGGAGTACGACCACGCGCGCTCGCACGCCGTCCTCGCCCGCGACGAGTTCGAGGCCGCCAAGCTCCCCCCGCCGATCGACATCAACGCCTTCATCGAGCGGCTCGACCGCGTGCATTGACGGGAATGCGCGCCCAGGTCACCCGGTAGTGCCGGGCGTATGCATATGCGAACCGTCGTCCTCTCGCTCGTCGTCCTCGCCCCGGCATGCGCGGGCGAGGACCAGCCCCTCAACCCCAGCACCATCACCGACCAGAGCGGCGCCGTGTTCGGCTGGGAGTGCGACGACGACCTCCGTTGTCGCGTGACGCGGCTCGACGAATCGCCGCCGGCGCCGGTCGATGATTGCGGGCCGGTGCTGACGCCGACCTTCAGCTACTCGTGGGGCCACATGATCGAGCTGTCGGCCGTGTGCGCCGACGACGAGGGCTGGGTCTCATTCCCCGGATGGGGTCGCTTCGTCGTCTGCGAGGCCGACGCCGACTGCCCGACGATCCAGGACGACAGCTACGTGTGCAACGCCGGCTTCTGCAAGAACGTCGACGGCGAGCAGCACTTCGACCAGCTGCCGAACCGCTGGCAGATGGAGCTGATCTGCCTCGGCGACATCCCGCGCTACGAGCCCTACGAGCCGTCGCCCGAGCTCGCCGCCGCCATCGACGAGGCCTGCCCGGGCGAGTCCAACGACCCGTGCGTCAGCCTGCCCGCCGGCTGCCGCGACCCGCGGGGCTGAGCGCCGACAGGCGCACGAACGACGCTTCCCGGCCCTCCGGCCGCCCGCCGCGCCTGCGTTCGGGAGCGTGCTAGGATGCCGCCATGCGCCGTCTCGCGGCCCTCTCGCTCGTCAGCGTCGCCTGCATCATCGGCGAAGATCCGGTCGAGGAGCTCAACCCCGAGCGGCTCACCGATCAGAGCGGGGCCGTGTTCGCCTGGGATTGCACGCAGTACAGCGGCTGCGAGCTGCGGCGGATCTCCGGATCGCCGCCGCTGCCCGCCTGCGCCGCCGGCGAGCGCCCCGGGTTCGGCTACTCGTGGAGCCGCATGATCTCGCTCGACGGCGCCTGCTCGTGGTCCTTCGTGCCCGGGTGGAGCCGCCTCGTCGTCTGCGAGACCGACGCCGACTGCCCGCAGCTCAACTTCCTGCTCGTGCCCGACGAGTTCGAGTGTCGCGCCGGCTTCTGTCAGAACAAGGACATCGCCGCCTACCCGCCCGACGAGCTGCCGCGGCGCTTCGACATGATCGACCTCTGCCTCGGCGACGAGGCCCGCCGCGCCGGCGGCTACGACGTCTCGGACGAGCTCCGGGCCGCGATCGACGGGGCCTGTCCGCCCGACGATCCCGAGAAGAAGTGCGTCTCGCTGCCGCCCGGCTGCCCCGACGTGCGCGAGTGATTCACCGCGGCGAGCAGCCCTCGCCGGCTCGCAGCGCTACGCGATCAGCCCCGAGCGCGCGTCCTCGGGCAGGTGCTCGAGCGCCGCCGCGAGCTGGTCGTGCACCGCCGCCGCGATCTTCTTGAGCAGCGCCTGCGCCTGCTCCTTGTTGCCCTTGGCGTCGACGAACGCGTCGTACTCGAGGCGGGCGAACTCCAGCATCGCCACCGGACCTGGCTGAAGGGACAGGAGCGGCCACGAGTAGCGCTCGACCGAGTGCTCGGCGTTGGGCGACAGGCGCCAGCGGTTGGCCAGCATGAAGCGGTCGTGGCCCTCGAGCGCGGTCGTCAGCGGCGCGCCGAGCTTGGTGATCACCGCGTCGCGGCTGGTGAGCAGCCGGTGCTGCAGCTTGAACGCCTCGAGCCGCTCGCGGCGGTCGTGCGGCGGGTAGCGCGGGTCGTCGCGGCGGAACGCCAGCCACGACAGGAACTCGTGGTTGTGGCGCCACGCCAGCCGCTGCGCCTCGATCTCGGCGACCAGCTTGGCGATCCGGTTGGAGTGGCGGCGCTTCAGCGACACGCCGGTCTCGGTCATCATCTCGCGGATCTCGCGCGAGAACAGCGACAGCGAGGTGTGGCTGCGGGCCTCGTCGATCGCCTCGAGCGCGAGCCCGACGCCGAGGCCGACGTGGGCCGCGATCTGGATCGTCGTCACCACGATCCGCTCGTACAGGATCGGCATCACCTGCTTGAGCTCGTCCTGCGCGACCGTGCGCGCCTTCTCGAGCGCCTCCTGCTTGGCCGCGGTCAAGCTGCGGCGCAGCTCCGCCACGGTGGGGTCGTAGGTCGGACTGTCCGCGTGCGCGAGGAAGACTTCCTTCGCCGAAGCCATGGGTCGCTAACAGTAAGCAACATCGCCGCGGCTGGCTATAACTTGGCGAGATCCGGCACGGATCATCGCCGCGACGCAGATGTAGGCGCGCGCGCGCGGCCTCGCCCCGCCGTGCGCCCCCCGCGAAGGCCCCCGAGTGTGTAAGGATGGCCCGCTGCCCCGCGTTTTCCGGGCCTAGCGCCGGGCGAGACCACACCCACGCCGCGGACGTTCCCCGCCCCGCCGGAGCCACCCATGCCGCACGCGCGACGCCTCCTCTCCTCGACCCTGTCCCTCGCGCTCGTCACCGCCTGCAACCCGCCGGCGCCAGCCGCCACCGAGGGCCCTGTAGGCCCCGGAGGTACCCCCGTCGCCCCGGCAGACGCCGTCAAGGGCGAGCCCGTCGCCGAGCTCACCAACTTCTCCGGACCGGTCGGCGCGCGCACCGAGGACCTGCCCGAAGGGACATTCCTCGGCCCCGGCGCCAAGCTGCGCGCCGGCCAGATCCTCGTCGTTCCGCGCGGCACCATCGTCGAGGTCCGGCTGAGCGGCGGCACCATCCTGCGGATCAACGAGGACACGCGCCTCACCCTCCCCGACGGCCCCGACGCCCGCGCTCTCGACGTCGAGCGCGGCGAGCTCGTCGCCATCGTCGCCGCGGGTCAGCCGCCGCTGGCCCTGCGCGCCGGCGCCGACACCCTCGACGTCTCCACCGGCGAGGCCCGCGTCCTCGCCCGCGGCGAGCGCCGCAGCTACGACGTGGTCTATGGGTCAGCCCGCCTGCGCACCGGCGGCCAGGACGTCCCGCTCGGCCCCGGCGCCCACGTCGACACCCCGCTCGCCCCGCAGCAGCCGGCCCAGCCCGAGGTCAGCATGCGCCCGCTCGAGGACACCGAGTGGTCGCGCGCCTTCGAGGCCGCCGCGCGCCTGGCCGACGGCGTGCCCCCCGGCGTCGGCAGCCTGACCGCGCGCCGCGCCGGCAGCCAGGCCGAGCTCTACAAGCTCGCGCTCGTCGATCAAAAGGTCCACGTCTCGATCTCCGGCCGGATCGCGCGCACGGAGATCGAGCAGACCTTCTACAACGAGGCCGGCGAGGTGCTCGAGGGCACCTATCGCTTCCCGCTCCCGGCCGACGCCTCGATCTCGGGGCTGCAGCTGCTCGTCGGCAACACGTGGATGAGCGCGGAGATGCTCGAGAAGCAGCGCGCCCGGGAGATCTTCCGCCAGATCGTCGACGCCACCATCCCGCGCGACCCGGCCCTGCTCGAGTGGGAGCGCGGCAACATCTTCAAGCTCAAGATCTTCCCGATCCCCGGCCGCGGCGAGCGCAAGATCCGTCTCAGCTACACGCAGGTGCTGCCGGTCGTCGGCGACAACCTGCGCTACCGCTACCCGATGACCGGCGCCAGCAGCGGCGCCAGCGGCACCGAGATCGAGAACTTCGAGTTCGCCATCGACGTCGACAAGTCGGAGCTCCCGGCCACCGGCGAGCTCGTCACGCCGATGGCCGCGCTGCAGCGGCGCGACCTCGACGGCCGCGTCGAGCTGGCCACCCGCCAGCAGCGGTTCCGCCCGGTCCACGACCTCGGCGTCGACATCCCGCTGCCGGCCGGCGAGCAGCGGGTCCACACCGAGACCCACCTCGACCGCGACGGCCAGGCCTACTTCATGCTGGCCTTCAAGCCAGATCTGAAGCTCACCGCCGGCGACCGCCCGCGCCACGTCGCCTTCGTCCTCGACCGCAGCCACAGCACCACCGCCGACCTGTGGACCGTCGCGCGCAGCCTCGTGCAGTCGACCGCCGCCACCCTGCGCGACGGCGACCGCATGACCGTGCTCGCCTGCGACGCCGCCTGCGACGTCGCCCCCGGCGGCCTCGGCCCCGCCGGCGGTTCGCACCTCGCCGAGGCCGAGCGCTTCCTCGACGCCCAGGTCCTCGCCGGCGCCAGCGACATCGGCGGCATGATGCGCGCCGCCGCGTCCGCGCTCGGCAGCGACGCGGCCGACCCGCGCGCCGCCCAGGCCGAGCGCGTCATCGTCTACCTCGGCGACGGCAGCCCCAGCGCCGGCGCGCTGGCCCCCGACGAGCTGCTCCGCGACCTCGAGCGCCCGCTGCTCGGCACCCGCGTTCAGGCCGTGGCCCTCGGCGCCCGCTCCGATCTGACCGTCCTTTCAGCCCTGGCCAAAAAGACAGGCGGCGACCTGCTCCGCGCCGACGCCAAGGACGACCTCCGCGGCCTCGCGCGCGAGCTCGGCGTGCGCGCGGCCCTGCCGGTGGCCCGCAACGTCGACATCAGCCTGCCGGAGGGCATGGTCTACAGCCACCCCGAGCAGATCGCCGGCATCCGCCCCGGCGAGACCATCACCCTCGTCGGCAAGCTCAGCCAGCCGGTCCACGGCCCGCTGACGATCCAGGCCACCGGTCCCAACGGACAGGTCGTTTCGGACAGCATCCAGGTCGACCTCGAGGCCGTCCCGGGCCCGAACGCCTCGCGCCGGGCCCACCTCCCGCGCACCTGGGTCCGCGAGGAGATCGAGGCCCTCACCGCCAGCCGCGGCCACGCCGCGCGCGCCGAGATCATCGACCTCTCGCGCCAGTACACCGTGCTGTCGCGCTACACCGCGCTGCTCGTGCTCGAGAACGACGCGATGTACCGCGAGTTCAACGTCGTGCGCCAGTCGGGCCGGACAACCGGCTGGAACGGCCAGCTCGACGCGCCGAAGGCCGACGCCAAGGGCACCGTGGCCCCGACCGGCGGCGTCCCGGTCACCACCGCGCCGGCGCCGGCGAGCGCGTCTCAACCTGTCCCGAAGGACAGCAACGATGACCCCGCGCGCGCCGCCGAGTCCAGGCCGCCGCCGGCCCCGCCGTCCGCCGAGCCGCTGGCCGACGCCGCCTCCAGCCCGAGGAAGACCAGGGGCGAGACCGCCGACAAGGCCGTGTACGACCCGCCGGCCGACGAGGCCCGCGACGACAGCCGCCGCGAGCGCACCGAGGCCAGCGCGCCCGAGCCGACCGAGGAGGCCGAGGCGGGCATCGACCTCGACGAGACGCCCCCCGCCGAGAAGGCCGCCTCGCGCCCCGCCCCGACGTCGACCCCGCCGGCCGCGCCGAAGAAGGCCGCCGAGGCCGCCAAGACCAAGGCCGACAGCTCCTGGGGCGGCGACGACGCCATGATCGCCGGCGGCGGCGGCAGCAGCAGCAGCGGCGTCGGCCGCGGCTACGGCGGTCCGCGCCCGCGCCACCCCACACCTGTCTGGAAGGTCAGCCCCGCCACCGCCCCGAGCGCCGGCAACCTGGCGACGATCGACGGCCTGCGCCGCAGCGTCGACGCCGACCCGACCAGCCGCGCCGCCCACCGCAAGTTGGTCCAGGCGGCCATCCGCGCCGGCGCCCCCGACTCCTTCACCTACGCCCGCGCCTGGGCCGAGGCCGACCCCGACCACGCCCCCGCGCTCATGGCCGTCGCCGACCTGCTCGCCGCCCGCTCCGACCCCGCGGCCCCGCGCGCCTACGCCTCCGCCGCCGAGGTCAAGCCGTTCGACCGCGAGCTCCACAAGCAGCTCGCCGACGGCTTCGCCGGCAAGGGCGACCTCGCCCGCAGCTGCGCCCACCGCCGCGCCCTCGTCAGCATCGACCCGGCCCGCGCCGGCTATCGCGTCGACCTCGCGCGCTGCCTCTCGGGACAGGGCCAAAACGACATGGCCCGAGAGACACTCAACGCCGCCCGCGCGCGCACCCCGGAGATCGCCCGGGCGGTCCGCGACCTCGACCTCGGGACCCTGCGCCCGCAGGCGCCGGACCTGCCGGGCGGCGCCGAGCTCCAGGCCAGCCTCGTGTTCACCGGCCCCGGCGACGTCGACATCGCCGTCGTCGACCCGAGCGGCCGGCGCCTCAGCGCGCTGCGCCCCCAGGGCATCGCCGTCGCCGAGTCGGCCGGCGCCGAGACCCTGGTCTACCGCAGCGTCCGCAAGACCCTGGCGATCGAGGTCTCGCGCCTCGCCGGCCAGGGCCCGGTGACCGGCCAGCTGACGCTGCGCACGCCCACCGTCACGCGCACCTACCCGTTCACCCTCGACCAGGGCAGCTTGCGCCTCGCCACCGTCGGCTACAGTCTCAAATACAATCGCTACTACTACGATTGAAGCGCCACGTGCACGCTCGCCTCACCGCCTCACTCCTGCTCGCCGCCGGCCTCGCCGGCTGCAAGCCTCCCGCGCCCGCGGCCCCGGCGGTCGTGCTCGACCCGAGCAGCCCCGAGCCCACGCCGGCCGGCGACCTCCCGCTCCTGCGCCAGAAGGCCGCCATGGGCCTCGTCGACGTCGTCCGCGCCGAGCTCGGCCCGCGGCTCGCCGACGCCGGCGACGCCGGCCCCGACCCCGGGCGCGACGCCCTCCGCGCCTTCGCCATCGAGCTCGCCCTGCGCCAGGACGACCAGCCGGCCGCGCTGCAGCAGCTGCAGGTCCTCGCCCGCGACCTCGACCGCCTCGGCCCGCGCGCCAGCGGGGCCGAGCGGGCCCGCTGGCTCATCCTCCACGGCGCGCTCCTGTGCGCCCAGCAGCGCTACGCCGAGGCCCGCGGCCAGAGCCTCGAGGCGCTCGCCGCCATCGACCTCGCGCGCGAGCCCGGCCTCGCCGGCGACGCCTTCCGCGGCCTCGCCCGCGAGCAGCTCGCCCTCGGCCAGCCCGACCGCGCGCTCACCTCGGTGCGCCGCGCCATGGCTGTCCACAAGGACAGCCTCGCCGTCTTCGAGGACGGCGTCCTCGCCGTCGACATCCTGATCGCCGCCGGCGAGCCGCTCGAGGCCGTCATCGCCGCCGGCAAGCTCTACGACGACGCGATCGCCTACGTCGGCCCCTCGACCCTCGCCCACGCCGAGGCGCTCGCCGCCGCCGCCGCCGCCACCTTCGCCTCCGGCGACCGCGACGCGTCGTCCACTTTCTTCGCCGACGCCAGCAAGATCTGGGGCGAGCTCCAGGCCACGCGCTCCGACCTCCGCCTGCCGCTCAGCGCCCGCCTCGAGCGGCGCCTCGGCGAGCTCGCCCACGTGCTCGAGCGCTCCGCCCCGGCCCCTGCCGAACCTGCCCCGAAGGACAGAAATTAATCGCGGCCCTCGCCGCGGCCATTCACCTGCCCCAAAAGACAGCTGCTTCGCGCGCCATTTTGCCCCGGTGCGTGGCCGCGCCGACCGGGCTTTTTGGACAGGCGTATAACAACCGCGGCGGTGCGGCAGGTCACTCGAATGGTCCGCGCCCGCGTCACGCTGCGGTCACGAATTCACGGGAGCGGGGCCGATGTCGCGGGAATAAAAGCCGACCGTGGATCCTGGGCCTCAGGGGATCCCCCGACGAGGGCACGCTTCGGTCGTGGACTTGAGCCGAGGGGCGCCTGCGGGTACCTTGCCGCCGACCATGTCTGGAACGACCCGCCACGCAAGCGTCGAGCTCGAGACCCCGCGTACGGGCCTCCTCGCCTTCCTCCGCGACTTCCACAACAAGACGATCCTGTTCCGCGCCGGTGACTGGATCTTCGTCACCTACGGCATGATCGCCGGCCTCGCGTTCCTCGTCGGCGTGTCCACGGCGACCTGGTACATGGGCATGGTCGGCGCCGACACGGCCCGCACCGCCGGCTTCTACCTGTTCTTCGCCATCCCCTCGATCCTCATGGTCTCGCGGCTCACGAGCATCCTGCTCGAGTGGCGCGAGCTGTTCCGCAAGCCGCTGCAGACCCTGCTCAAGCCGGGCTACATGCTGCACGGCGGCATCTTCGGCGGCATGATGGCGTTCGCCGGCTACTCGTGGTCGACCGGCATCAGCCTGCTCGCGCTGCTCGACGCGGCCGGCTTCTGCATGCCGCTCGGCGAGGCGATCTGCCGCCTCGGCTGCTACGTGTACGGCTGCTGCTGGGGCCGCCCGACCGACAGCCGGTTCGGCGTCGCCTACACCAGCCCGCACTCCAAGGTCGTCCGCTTCCGCCCCGAGCTGCAGGGCGTGAAGATCCACCCGACCCAGCTCTACGCGCTGACGGCCCACCTGATCCAGTTCACGATCTTCTACGCGCTCCTGCCGTTCAAGGTGTTCGACGGCATGTTCGCCGCGCTCTACCTCATCACCCACCCGATCATCCGCTTCGCCCTCGAGCGCTTCCGCCAGGACGACCGCGGCCAGGTCGGCCGCTGGACGCACACCAACATCTACAGCCTGATGATGATCGCCTTCGGCGTGCTCGTCCTCGCCTTCGGCCTCGCCAGCGACGCCAGCAACCTGCCGATCAACCTTCAGCTCCGCTACATCCACGTCATCGGCAACAGCGCCTCGATCTTCTACTTCGTCTTCATCTTCCTCGCCGCCTGCGCGGCCTTCGGCGTCCACTACAAGTCCGTCGGGTCGTGGCTCAGCAAGCCCTCGGGCGGCATGAAGGTCGACATCAGCGAGATGGGCATGGGCGCCACCGACCGCGATCGCTGAGCCGATCCCGACCTCGCGCGCACAGGCGGCCTGCCCCCGGGGGCGGGCCGTCGCCGTTTAATAAACAAAACGCCGCCGCGACCGGGACTGCGTGGTCCTCGCTCGCGCTGCCGCGGGCTGCGAGGCGCGAGCAGGCAGCACGCCGCGCAATTCCAGGGTCTTGCCGACCTCCCGCGCGCTCTCGATCGGCCGCGGACACTTGCCCGGCGCGCGGCCACGGGCCACCCTCAGATCGTGGCTTCGTCGGCGCATCTCTCTGGCTCGCTCGCGGCGTCTGCCGCCGAGGGCCAACCGCCCGCACTCGCGGGCGCCGGTGCGATCGCCGGACTTCGCCGCCTCGCCGCCTCGCGGGCCTCCCGGCCCCGATTTACGCCGCCGCCTGCGACCCCGACTGGCCTGACCTCGCCACCGCGATCATGCCCGACGGCGGCGCACCCTCGCACTGTCCCCCCGCGCCCGACGTGTAGGTCCCGCGGTCGACTCATCTGACCGATCGACCATGTCCCATCGTTCCACTCGCCTCGCCGCCCTGACCGCGCTCGTCGCCGCCTGCCACGAGCCGGTCCGCGACGTGCCCGAGGCGCTCGCCGGCGCCTGTCCGATCGACCAGCCCACGCGCCTCGTCGCCGCCCCGCCCGGCTTCGTCGCCGACCCCGACACCTGGTACGGCCTGCACCGCTTCGGCGATCAGCTCCTCTTCACCTTCGACGCCCTCGACGACCCCGGGCGCGTCTACTGGCGCCTCGACCGCTGCGACGGCGAGCTGGCCGAGTTCCCCTCGCTCGCGCCCGGCCTGCACAACCCGTTCAGCATCGCCACGCCCGCGGGCCGGGTCCTCTACGCCAACGACGCCCTCGGCGCCCGCCACGTCGTCGACCGCCTCGACGTCGCCGGCGACGACGAGCCGCGGCCCGTCCCCGGCCTGCCTCAAGGGACAGCCCTCAATTTCACCGGCGAGCTGTCGTCCCCGTTCGCCACCTTCGCCTTCCGCCAGGAGGGCAGCGCGCGGGTCTACCTCGCCGCCGGCCTCGGCGGCGAGACCCGCGCGATCTACACCCACGCCGGCGACGTCGACGTCCCCGCGCTGCTGCTCGGCGACGCCGTCGTCGACTACGCGCTGCTCGGCGACGCCCTGCTCCTCCACGACGACAGCGGCGAGCTGCGCCGCGTCGACCCGCTCACCGGCGCGAGCGAGCCGCTGCTCGCCGGCGTCCGTCACTTCACGCCGATCCGCGCCGACCCGGGCAAGGTCCTGTGGCAGGAGCTCGGCGACGACGTCGCCGAGACGATCTTCCTCCGCGACCTCGCCACCGGCGCGGACGTGGCGGTCGCGGTCAACGACTTCGCCCAGTCGTCGTGGTTCCGCGATCCCGAGCAGCCCGAGCTCGGCCGCGTGCTCGTCACCGCCGACGGCAGCGTCGCCGCGCTGCCCGGGCCGGGCGGTCCGCTCGTCGCCGCCGCGCGCCTCGACACCGGGGCCGCGCTCGCCGTCCCCGCGCACCGCGAGCCGCGGGGCTCGTTCGGCGGCGAGTTCAACCTCGTCCTCGCCGACGAGCCCGAGCACGTCGAGGCGCTGTGGGACCCGCTCACCGGCGCGCTGCGCGAGTGGTACCGCGGCCCGGCCGGCGACCTCCGCCTGCGCCGCGTCGACGGCGACAGCGTCGAGTACTTCGCCACCGACCCCGGCACCTCCTACACCGGCGTGCTCTGGCGCGTCGACCTGGCCACCGGCGCGCGCCGGCAGCTCGTCGCCCGCGCCAGCAGCAGCGCCGCCCGCCTCGCCGACGACCGCTACTTCCTCGCTTTCTACGGCCGCCAGCTGCCCGGCGCCCCGTTCGACGGCTCGCGCCACGCCGGCGCCTACGCCTACGACCTCAAGCTCGTCGACCCGAGCGACGGCCTCTACACCACCATCGCCGAGGGCGTCACCGCGCTCGCCTCGCTGTCCGACGAGGGCCTCGTCTACCTCGCCCCCCACGGCGACGAGCCCGGCGTGTGGGCCTATCCGCTCGCGCTGCAGTAACAAGTCTTTACGGCCATGTCTCTTCGACCAGCTCATCTCGCCGCCCTGCCGCTGCTGCTCGCAGCCTGCGGCGACGAGCCCGTGGTCCAGGAGCCGTTCGCCGCCGCCTGCCCGCTGCAGGCCCCGGTCCGCCTCGCCGCCCCGCCCGAGCGCTGGCAGCCCGGCCGCGCCCGCGTCTACCCGTTCCGCGCCCTCGGCGACCGGATCCTCTACAGCTTCGACGGCCCCGCCGACGTCGACCCCGGCTACTGGCTCGTGCACCGCTGCGGCGGCGCGCCCAGGCGCTTCACCACCTTCACCCCCGGCACCATCCTCCCGTTCGCGCTCGAGACCGACCGCGGCACCCTCGTCTACGCCGTCGACCCCGAGGGCCGCCACGTCCTGCTCGACCGCCTCGACGTCGCCGGCTTCGACGTCCCGCGACCGATCGCCGACCTCCCCGACTACGACGTCCCCGGCGGCTTCGCCGACGAGGCCGGCTACGCCCTGTTCGCCCGCGTCCATCGACCCACCGGTTCGGCCCTGCACGCCGCCGGCATCACCGCCGGCGCCGCCGTCGTGCACACCCACGACGGCGACCCCGACGCGCCCGCGCTGCACCTCGGCGACGACGTCGTCAGCCTCGCGCACCGCGGCGGGAGCCTCCTCGTCCTCACCGACGACGGCGTCCTGCGCGAGGTCGACCCGTTCACCCGCGAGGTCGAGCCCGTCCTCGAGGGCGTCCGCTACTTCAGCCTCGCCGACGACCACCGCCGGCTGATCTGGCAGGCCATCGGCGACGACGACGTCGAGCCCGTCTACCTGCGCGACCTCGAGGCCAGCGCGCGGATCGCCGCCGCCGAGTACGGCGTCGATCGCGAGATCGGCGTCAACGACTTCGCCGCCCGCTCGTGGAACCGCATGCCCGGGCAGGGCCTCGAGGTCGGCCGCTGGGTGTGGACCGGCGACAGCGCCGCCGCCGCGCTCGTCGGCCCCGACGGCACCTTCGTCGCCGCCGTGCGCAGCGACACCGGCGAGCCGCTGCAGATCCCCGAGCATCGCCAGCAGCGCGGCGCCCTCGGCCGCGATCTCGTGCTCGTCATGCCCGACCCCGACAACCTCGTCCTCGCGCTGTGGCGCCCGACCGACGGCGACCTGCGCGTGTGGTACCGCGGCCCGGTCGACGCCGCCGTCGAGCCGCGTCGGCGCGACGGCGACGCGCTCGAGTACTTCCTCGCCGACCCGACCGACGGCGACATCGGCAGCCTCCGGCGCGTCGACCTCGGCACCGGCGAGCTCACCGAGCGGGTCCCGCGGATCGGCCGCGAGTACCAGCAGCTCGACGCCCGCCGCTACTTCACCGCCGTCCGCGCCGAGCCGGTACAGACCGGCGGCGAGGTCAAGTGGACCTGGAACCTGCTGGTGTTCGACGCCGAGTCCCGCGTCTACACCACCATCGCCGAGCGCGTCGACCACTTCCTCCACTTCCCCGACCAGGGCGTCCTCTACCTCGACAGCCGCGGCCCCCAGCCCGGCCTGTGGGCCGCCCCCCTCGTCTCGCGCTGATCCCGACCACCTTTCCATTTCAACATGTTCTAATAAACATGCCCACATGGACACAGCTTGAAGGACATGTTCGTTCGACCCCTCGCGGCCGCCCTCGCCCTGGCCGCCTGCAATGACGCCGAGCTGCCCGGCTGGACCTGTCCGCTCGACCAGCCGGTGCAGATCGCCAGCCCGTCGGAGAGCTGGCAGCGCGACCCCGGGACGTACCGTCGCGCGAACCTCCAGCGCGTCGGCGACCACGTCCTCTTCAACTTCCCGGTGGGCGACCGGAGCTACTGGACCGTCGACCGCTGCGGCGGCCCCCCGGAGCGGTTCCCAGCCCCAGCGGGCATGTTCGTCTTGGCCCAGGCCACCGCCGACCACGTCGTGGCCTACGGGTCCGACGAGAGCGGTCGCCACTTCGTGCTCGACCGGCTCGACGTCCCGGGCTTCGATGAACCGCGCCCGGTCCTCGGCCTCCCCGACGAGGAGCTCCATCTCTGGCTCGCCGGCGGCGAACGGTCCCTGTACTTCGGCGCACGGCACCTGTCCGGCACCCTGGGCGAGGGGGCGGCCGGGATCGGCGGCGTTCTCTCGACTGTCTACGTGCACCATGGCGATCCAGCAGTCCCGGCCGTGCGCCTCGGCGACCAGATCGTGCAACACATCGCCGTCGACGACCGCCTGCTGGTCCACGACGACAACGGCGACCTCCGCGACGTCGACCCGCGCACCAGCGAGTCCGAGCTCGTGCTGACCGACGTGCGCCGCGTCGACGTCGTGCCCGACAGACGGCGGCTGCTCTGGCAGCAGCTCGGGGACGACCAGGTCGAGCCGATCTTCCTCCACGACCGCGACAGCGGCGAGGACATCCAGGTCGCCGTCAACGACTTCACGGCCGCCTCGTGGGACCGCCTCGATGACTTCCTGACGCGCCTGACCGGCACCTGGGCGTTCCTCCCCGACAGCTCCCACGCCGCCCTCTACGGCCCCGAGCGCACGATCGCCGCCGTCGTCCGCCTCGACAGCGGCGTCGCCGTCACACCACCCGCGGGCGCGCACCTGCGCAACGTCATCGCCGACGAGTTCGACCTTCAGTTCGCCGACGACGACGAGCTCGTGCTCGCCCGCTGGAACCCGCGCACCGACGAGCTGCGCGAGTGGTTCCGCGGCCCGCCGTCCACGTTCCTCCCGGCCCTCTTCGGCATCACCGACGACTCCGTGACCTACGCCGTCCCCGACGGCGGCGGCAGCGCCACACTCTGGCACGTCGACCTCGTCACCGGCGAGACGACCATGAAAGTGCCCCGGATCGGCGGCCAGACCGCCCTGCTCCCCGACGGCCGCTACTTCACCCTCATCTCCCCCGGCGGCTATCCCTACGACATCCTCGTCTTCGACCCCGACACCGGCCTCTACACCACCATCGCCGGCGACGTCGACGACCTCGACTTCGACCCCGAGCACGGCATCCTCCACATCGGCCCCGACGGCCTGTGGTTCTCCCCGTTCCCGCCGCGCTGAGCCCGCGAAGACATGTCTCTTGGGGCATATTTTTAAAAGCATGCGCGTCCCCGCCGCCCTGCTCGCCCTCGCCTTCGCCGCCTGCCTCGCGGAGGACGCCGAGCCGGTCGCGACCTGTCCGCTCGACCAGCCCGTCCGACTGGCCGGGCCGCCCTCCGGCTGGACGCGCGAGTCCGGCGATCGGCTGTATTTCCAGCGCGTCGGCGAGCAGCTCCTCTACGCCAAGGGCCCCTACGACGACCACAAACTGGAGTACTCGCTGCTCGACCGCTGCGGCGGCGAGCCCGAGCATCACGCACCGGACCTCCCCGGCGTGGGCCTGCGCGGTGTCATCCGCACCGCAGACCACTTCGTCCTCTACGCCGACGACCAGGCCGGCCGGCAGTTCGTCCTCGACCGCCTCGACGTCCCCGGCCTCGACGAGCCCCACCCGGTCCTCGGTCTGCCCGCCGGGAAGCTGACGACCAGCCGGGGCCAGGGCGCCATCTACTACCTCACCGAGCACCAGCCCCGGAGCACCCTCGTCAACGCGGCCGGGATCGGCGCACCGGCGTATTCCATGTACGCGCACCACGGCGATCCCGCCGCCGCCGCCGTGCTCCTCGGCGAGCAGGTCGTGCGCTTCGCCGCCGACGACGACCGCCTGCTGATCCTCCACGACGACGGCACGCTCCGCGACGTCGACGTGCGCACCGGCGAGTCCGAGCTCGTGCTCACCGGCGTGCGTCACTTCGTGACGGTGCCGGCGAGCCGGCGCCTGATCTGGCAGCAGCTCGGCGACGACCTCGTCGAGCCGGTCTTCCTCCGCGACCGCGACACCGGCGACGACCTCCAGATCGCCGTCAACGACTTCACCGCGGCCTCGTGGAACCGCCTGGGCGACCCCGCGACGGCCTCCATCGGCCACTGGCTCACCACCCCCGACGGCACCCACGCCGCCCTCTACGGCCCCGAGCTCCGCGTCGCCGCCGTCGTCCGCACCGACACCGGCGCCGCCGTCGTCCCGCCCGCCGGCGCGCGCCTGCGCGGCCTGGTCCGCGACGACTTCAACCTCGCCCTCGTCGACGACGACGAGCTCGTGCTCGCCCGCTGGGACCCGCGCACCGACCTCCTGCGCGAGTGGTACCGCGCCGCGCCCGGGGGCTCTCAGCCGAACGTGTTCGCGGTCCGCGACGACAGCATCGACTACCTCCTGTTCGACGGCCAGTCCTCCGACGCCACCCTCTGGCGCGTCGACCTCGCGACCGGCGAGACCACCGTCCGAGTGCCCCGAGTCGGCTTCTCCACCGTCCGGCTCGCCGACGGCCGCTACTTCACCGGCATCCCATCCTCGATCTACACCTTCGACCTCGTCGTGTTCGACCCCGACACCGAGCTGTACACCACCATCGCCGCCGACGTCGGTTACTTCGAGCTCGACCTCGACTTCGGCGTGTTCTACCTCGACGAGCGCGGCCCGCAGCCCGGCCTGTGGGCCGCCCCCATCCCGCCGCGCTGATCGTTCATGTCCCGAAGGACATGCTTTCACGGGCATGTTCTATGTGACATGCTCATGAGAACACGCTCCGAGCCGCCGGCCTCCGCCGCACCGTCCGTGGCGAGGCAGCCCGCCGGTCCCTGCGCGTCCCTGGCTGTCGCTCCAGACCCGCACGACGAGCGCACGCTCCTCTCCCGCCTCGCGTCGTCGACGCGGCGAAGACGTGCTCGCCGGGCCGCGCCCGTTCCGCCGCGACCGCGCTCTCGGGCCCGGCCGCGGCCTCGCGGGCCCGCAGCAGCCCGTGCGCCGCGAGTTCGCCTCGACCTCGGGCGCCGAGCGTCCGCGCGCCGTGCGCGACCTCGCTCGTTGCGGGGCTGGCGGTGACTCGCCACCTCTGCTACCTCCCCGCGGGCCGTGACCGAGCTCGCCGCCGAAGTCGCCCGTCGTCGGACCTTTGCCATCATCAGCCACCCTGACGCCGGAAAGACCACGCTGACCGAGAAGCTGCTGCTCTACTCGGGCGCGATCCAGCTGGCCGGCGCGGTGCGGGCCAAGAAGGCCGGGCGGGCCACCACCTCCGACTGGATGGAGATGGAGCGCGAGCGCGGGATCTCCGTCACCACCTCGGTGATGAGCTTCGAGTACCCGCACCCGGAGCTGCCGGCCGACGCGCCGCCGGTCCAGGTCAACCTGCTCGACACGCCCGGCCACGCCGACTTCGGCGAGGACACCTACCGCGTGCTCACGGCCGTCGACGCCGCGCTGATGGTGATCGACGGCGCCAAGGGCGTCGAGGAGCGGACCGAGAAGCTGATCGAGATCTGCCGCCTGCGCGACACGCCGGTCGTCACCTTCATCAACAAGCTCGACCGCGAGTGCCTCGACCCGCTCGAGCTGATGAGCGACGTCGAGAAGAAGCTCGGCATGAGCTGCGTCCCGCTGACCTGGCCGATCGGCATGGGCAAGCGCTTCAAGGGCGTCTACGACCTGATCCACCACCGCCTGCACCTGTTCCAGGCCCAGGGCCACGACAAGATCCAGCAGGGCATCCTGGTCGAGGGTCTGCACGACCCGCGGCTCGACGAGCTGCTCGGCGACCAGGTCGACGAGCTGCGCCAGGCCGCCGAGCTGCTCGTCGAGGCCAGCGCGCCGCTCGACCACGCCGCCTTCCTCGCCGGCAAGCAGACCCCGCTGCTGTTCGGCTCGGCGATGAACAACTTCGGCGTCCGCGAGCTGCTCGAGGCCTACATCCGCCTGGCCCCCGGCCCGCTCGCGCGCGAGGCGATCACCGGCCCCGCCGCCGCGACCGCCCCCGCCCCCGGCGAGCCGGTCCCCACGCGGCTGGTCGAGCCGACCGAGGCCCCGTTCTCCGGCTTCGTCTTCAAGATCCAGGCGAACATGGACCCGAACCACCGCGACCGCATGGCCTTCCTGCGCGTCTGCTCCGGCGTGTTCGAGCGCGGCATGCGGGCCTTCCACTGCCGCCTCGGCCGCGAGGTCGGCCTCGGCAACGCGACCATGTTCATGGCCCGCGACCGCGAGATCGTCGAGGCCGCCTACGCCGGCGACATCATCGGCCTGCCCAACCACGGCACCATCAAGATCGGCGACACCTTCACCGCCGGCGAGGTGCTGCGCTTCACGGGGATCCCCAGCTTCGCCCCCGAGCTGTTCCGCCGCGTCCTGCTCAAGAGCCCGCTCAAGGCCAAGGCCCTGGCCAAGGGCCTGCACCAGCTGGCCGAGGAGGGCGCGATCCAGGTGTTCAAGCCGATCGTCGGCAGCATGTTCGTCGTCGGCGCCGTCGGCCAGCTCCAGCTCGAGGTGATGAAGCACCGCCTCAAGAGCGAGTACGACGTCGACGCCGACTACGAGGGCATCGACTACACCACCGCCCGGTGGGTCACGCCCAGGCCCTCGACCAAGAGCAAGATCGAGGTGCAGAAGCTGCTCGAGAGCTTCCAGCACAAGAACCAGGGCAACCTCGCCCACGACAGCCACGGCGACCTCGCCTACCTCGCGCCCAACAAGTGGAACCTGGCCAAGGTCGAGGAGCGCTTCCCCGAGCTCCGCTTCAGCGCCACCCGCGAGCACACCTGAGCGCCGGCAGCGACGCCGTCGGTTGGACCGCGTGCGCCTCGGGCGCGGCCGACGCCCACGAGCCGACCTGCGCCTGCGTCTGCGAGCTCGCGCCGTGACTCGACCGCGACAGCCAGAGCGCGCACCTGTCCCTTCGGACAGCTCATCCCTGCGCGCCTCGAGCCTGTCCTTTCGGACAGCACCCCGACCCCCGCCGCGCCACCGCCGCCACCGCGCGGACCTCTTCGAGACCCCGCCGGCGAGCGATCGCGCCCCGTGCGCATAATCCCGTCGCGAGGTGGTGATCCGCCGGACCCCTCGCGGTCGCTCATGGTGGCCATGCCCGTCCAGCCCGGGATCGACGGCGACGCGAGCACGATCTGCGCCGACCTGCTGTCGCAGCCCTCGCGCCCCGACCCGACCAGCGTCAGCGCCGGCGAGTCGGCGCTCAGCACCGAGAGCGCGGGCGACGGCGTGGTCGGCGAGCGACGCGCGCGCGGACCCGCGACCGGCGACCAGATCGGCGACTTCACCCTGCTGCGCCACCTCGGCGAGGGCGGCATGGGCGTCGTGTTCGCCGCGTGGAGCCACAAGCTGGCCCGCCGGGTCGCCATCAAGATCCCGACCCGCAGCCTCGACGAGGTCGTCCGCGCCCGCATCATGCGCGAGGCCCAGAGCCTGGCCCAGGTCGACCACCCCAACGTCGTCCGCGTGTACGAGATCGGCGAGGAGGACCACAACCTCTTCATCGCCATGGAGCTGGTGGAGGGCGTCACCCTCCGCAAGTGGCAGGGCGCGGCGCCCCGCGGCTGGCGCGAGATCGTGCAGATGTACCTGCAGGCCGGCCAGGGCCTGGCGGCCGCGCACCACCAGGGCCTGATCCACCGCGACTTCAAGCCGAGCAACATCCTCGTCGACGGCGACGGCCGCGTGCGCCTGATCGACTTCGGCCTCGCGCGCATGCGCGACTCGAGCCGCGACATCGCGGCCACCGTCGACGGCGACGAGCCGTCCGGCCCCGAGTTCGTGCTCACCAGCCGCGCCGGCACCCCGCGCTACATGGCGCCCGAGCTGTACGACACCGGCGCGACCGTCGACGCGCGCAGCGACCAGTACTCGTTCTGCGTCGCGCTGTGGGAGGCCCTCCACGGCGAGCTGCCCGACTGGCGCCGCTCCGTCGCCTCGACCACCCCGACGCCGCCGTGGCTGCTGACCGCGCTGCGCCGCGGCCTCGCGCTCGACCGCCGCGACCGCTACCCCACCATGGACGCGCTGCTGGCCGAGCTCGCCGCCGGCCTGCTGCCGCGCCGCCGCCGGCCCCTCGCCGCCGTCGCCCTCGCCGCCGTGCTCGGCGCCGGGGCCGGCGCCGCGGTCCAGAGCAGCGAGGCCGGCTCCGCCTGCGCCGACCCGTCCGACCTCGCCGAGACGCTGTGGCCGGCCGAGCAGCGCGCGGCCCTGCGCGAAGCTGGCGCTTCGGGCATGTCCGTCGAGACATGGTTCTCCAAACAGGTCCTCGAGTGGGCCAGCGCGCGCACCGAGGCCTGCCGCGCCGGCGAGCGCTGGGACGAGGCCGCGCGCGCCGCCGCCGACCGCTGCCTCGACGAGCGCGAGCGGGCGCTGCGCGAGCTGGCCGGCCTGGTCGTCGCCGCGCCGGCGGCCACCGCGAAATGGGCGAGCCCCGGCGCGGACCTCGAGCCCGGCCGGCGCTGGGACGGTCGCCTCGCCCTGTGGGACCGCGCCCTCCCGCCCGCGGCCGACTGCGTCGACCCGCGCCGGCTGGCCTGGGCCGTCGACGCGCCTGACCATATCGACCTGTCCGAAATGACATGGCTCGAAGAGCAGCTTCAAACCGGCGCCGCGCTGGCGCTGGCCGGCGATCCCGCGGCCGCCGGCGCGCGCCTGCACCCGGCTCGCGCGCGCGCCGGGCTGCTCGGCGACCGCTGGCGTCAGGCCCGGGCCGACCTGTCGCTCGGCATCGCCGCGCTCGACGCCGGCGACGAGGCCGGGGCGCGCCGGCGCTTCGAGGCCGCGGCCCGCGACGCCGGCGCCGTCGGCGACGACTACCTGGTCGCCGACGCCTGGCGCTGGCTGGTCTACGTCGACGCCGCGCGCGACCCCGACCCCGGGCACGCGCTGCTGCTGCTGCCGCACGCCGAGAGCACGCTCCACCGGATCGGTCAGGCGAGCGGGGCTCGCATGGTCGACCTCCAGCTGTCGGCCGCGTGGGCCGAGCTGCGCCGCGGCGACCTCGACGCCGCCCACGCGCGCCTCGGCCGCGCCCTGCAGCACGGCGGCGACGTCGACGAGGCGCTGGCGGCCCGCGTCCTGCGCCACCACGCCGAGCAGGCCCACCGGCGCGGCCAGCAGCTACCCGCGATCGACCTCGCGCGCCAGGCCCTGAGCCTGCAGCTGCGTCGCGAGGGCCCCGACGCGGCGAGCGTCGCCGACACCCGCCAGAGCCTGGCCCGCTATCAGCTCGCCGCCGGCCAGTACGCCGAGGCCGAGGCCAACCTGCGCGCCGCCCTCGACGTCGCCGAGCGCGGCCCCGACGCGCGCGAACGAGCCACCCTCGAGCTCGACCTCGCCGTCGTCCACTACGCCCGCGGCGACCTCGAGACCGCCCGCGCCCGGGCCGAGCGGGCCGCGCTCGCCTTCGCCGCCGTCACCGACCCGCTCGCCGCCCGCGCCGACCGGATCGCCCTCGCCAAGCTCCGCGGCGACCTGTCCCTTGCGACAGATGATTTCACCGCCGCGCTGCGCAGCTACGAGGCCGGCCTCGCGCTCGTGGCCGCCGGCGAGCTCCTGCCCGACGTGCGCGACAACGCCGTCGCCATGCGCGTGGGCCTCGCCGCCGCGCGCCAGGGCCTGGGCGACCTGTCCGGCGCTCGCGCCGCGCTCCAGCAGGCGCAGGCCGACCTCGGCGCCGTCTCGGCCACCACCGCGGCCTACGCGTGGGCCACCGCCGCCGAGCTCGAACTCGTGCGCGGCGATCGACGCGAGGCCGAGGCTCACTGTCGCCGCGCGCTCGCGCTGGTCGGCCACGACGACGCGATCGCGCCGGAGTTGCGCCAGCTGCTGGCACGGATCCGAGCGTCCTCCACGGCCCGCAGAAAATAAGTCGCGACCGCGGCGGATCGGCATGATCCGATCGACCTCGTCGCGCCACCCATAGGGCGCCGATGTCGACCCGACTGACCTTCGTCCGCAGCACCCGCCCGCTGATCGCGTCGCTCGTCCCGGTGACCCTCCCCGAGGGCCTCCTGGCCGTGCGCTACACCACCAGCGGGACGGTCCCGGTGTTCGAGTGCGCCGGCCAGCGCGTCAGCGGCGGCCGCCTCAACCTGTCCCGAGAGACATGGATCGCCTGGATCGATCGCGGCATCGACCTGCTGGTCGAGCCCGGCGCCCCGAGCCCGGCGCGCACCGTCCGCGTGACCGCCACCAGCGGGCGCAGCCTGCTCACCACCGCCGGCGAGCCGACCCCGCTCGTCGCCACCGCGCGGCTCGGCGCCCGCCTCCTGTTCGATGGCGACGCCGGCATGAGCTTCAAGATCGCGCTCGACGGCCTCGGCGCCGTCGAGATCGACCTCTGCGACATCACCAGCGCGATCCGCCCCCCGCCGCCCAAGCTGCCGCCCGACGCGCCCAAGCCCAACTGAGGCGGCCGAGCTGCGGCGGACCTGTCTCAAGCGCCACGTCTTGACGGCCGCCCGCCGCGCGGCTATTGCCGATGGCGATGCCCCGCCGCGTCCTCCGCGTCGTCCTCTGGCTCCTCGGCGTCTGTGTCCTCGTCACGACCGGCGGCCTGTTCATGCCGCGCCAGCACATCGCCATGGAGTCGGTGGTCGTGCCGGCCGCGCCCGCGGTCGTCTACGCGGTCGTGCGCGACGTCGAGTCGGCGCCGTCGTGGCGCTCCGACCTCGATCGCGTCGAGCTCCTGCCCGAGAAGAACGAGCACCGGGTCTACCGCGAGATCGGCGACGACGGCGTGAACACCTTCGAGATCACCGAGGACCTCCCGAACGAGCGCCTCGTCACCGAGCTCGCCGACCCCGGCCGCGCCTTCTCCGGCCGCTGGGTGTTCCAGTTCGCCCCCGCCGAGGGCGGCACCCTCGTCACCCTCACCGAGGTCGGCGACGTGCCCAACCCCGCGCTGCGCTTCCTCGCCGGCACGATCTTCGGCTTCGAGGGCTCCATCCGCCGCTACCTCGGCGACCTCCAGACCCACCTGAGCAAGGCCTGACGGCCCGCCCCGAACTCCGCCGCGCGAGCGTTCGCGGCTCGAGCGGTCCCACGGGCAGTTCGACCGCGACAGCGCGTCGGACCGATGAACCGCCGCTCGACGCGCGCCCGTCGCGAGGACGAGCCACCGTCGAGAGGCGACGCCATATCGCCGTGCCGCCGACGACCTGCGACCTCGACTCCTGCGCCAGCGGAGTGCACGTCCCACCCCGCGAGCGGCGCTGTGACAGCGGGCAGGTGTCGCCGGCGCGGCCGGGTTCAGCGCCATCGCTGCGAGCGCCGCGCCGGGCTGAATCGTCGCGGGCGGCTCCAAAAGTCGGCGAGCGGCCCGCCCGCCAGAATGGGACATCGAATGCCACCTCGCATACCGAGGCACATGTATACGCATTACGTCTTCGTCGGCCGCCGCGCACGTCGCCCTGTATTTCGCCCGTATCCCCGCGAACAGCCGCTGGTCGCCGCAATCGCCGGGCTTCGCGGGGAGACTTGGGGGACCGCACGATTGCCCGCCGCGATTCCACCTCATGTTGAGGCCCGGGAGATTACTCTAACCATGCGCCTTTCTCATATGTTGACATCGTCACTGTTCGTCGCCTGCTCCTTCATCGCGCCGGTCGCCACGGCACACGCGTCGGGGGGCTGGTGCGGCTGGGGCAAGTGCGACTTCGGAGGTCTCGGAGGTCAGGGCGGGCACAAATGCAAGGACATCAAGGTCGAAGACCTCGAGTTTCGCGACCTCGGGACGCGTTTGCGGGCCACCGGCGAGCTCAAGTGCCTCGACGGGAACAGGGACGTCGAGATCACGCTCCGGGCGGAGGGCGAGCTCGAGGTCAGCTGCGAGAACCCGGGCGGGAACAAGCCCAAGCCCCACCAGAAGCAATCGCGGGTGAAGGTCGAAGGCGAGGAGACCATCCCCGCCGAGGACATCGAGAAGCGATCCGCGGATTTCACGGTCAAGACCGACGCCATCGGTCCCAAGCACAAGTGTCCCAACGCCAACTGGAAGCAGGAGGCCGACATCAGCTTCGAGAGGGCGACGCTGGTGATCGAGCAGGGCCGGGAGAAGGTCGTGATTCAATGCACCTTCGACGGCGGGACCTCGGACGGCAGGATCACCGACTTCGACTGCGAGGAGAAGAAGCACTGACGCGTCGCGCCGCCGCTCGCGCCGCCCCATCCGGCGCGTGACGCGACCGTCCATCGTCACACCGGGCCGAATGCCGCCTCGCTGCCGGCATTCGGCCCGGCGTCACGGTGCGGTGATTCGTGAGCGGAAGGGCCGCTCGCACGCCGCGACCGCGGCGACCGTCCCCGGCAGCACCACCTGCTCGATCGGCACCCCGAGCCGGCGCGCCGTCGCCAGCTCGAGCCGCACCCACGGCGACAGCCGGCTGTGCGGCGTCGCCACGTAGATCACCCGGTCGGCCGAGCGCAGCCAGTCGGCGATCGTGCGCTGCGCCGACGTCGACCACCGCTGCGGATAGTCGAGGAACACGAACTCGTCGCTGGCGCGCAGCCGCTCGAGGTGGGCGCGCGACAGCGGCAGGTCGCGGACCGCGTAGCTGATGAACGTACGCCGGCGGTCGAACCGGCGGAGCGCGTCAGGCATGGTGCGTGAGCGCCAGGGCGACGAGCACGGCCACGCCGAGGTAGAAATAGAACAGCTGCGAGGTGTTGAGCAGGCTCGACAGCACGGAGTTGACGGCGTCCTTCTCGAGCCCGAGCGGCGACACCGAGCTGCCGAGGCCGCGGGCCAGGCGGGCCCGGCCGAGCGCCGCCGCGATCCCGCGCCGGGTCTTGCGCTGGTAGTAGAAGTTCTGCGCGTCGGCCAGCCAGAAGAACACCAAAAGCCCCAGGGCCAGCACCGCGCACTCGACGAAGCGCAGGTCCTTGTCGGCCAGCCAGACCAGCAGCACCGCGCACAGCGCCACGCACAGCTTCTTCAGCTCGAGGCACTTGCTGGCGAACTGCAGCGTCGCCGCGTGCAGTTGGTCGACCTCTTTCCAGGCGACTTGCTCCTCGAATCGCCGCCGCTCGGCGGCATTCTCCACGGCGCGGGACGGCTCGGGCTTCATCGGGGCGAGGACCGAGTCTGCCGGCGCCGGCGGGCGAACACCAGCAGCGGCAGCGCCCACGCCAGCGACGCGCGCTCGTGCGAGATCGCGCAACCCGAGTCGGGCTCGGCCATGACCACGCAGTCGCCGTCGGGGCAGTCGCCGGGCAGCAGGTCGGCACCTGTCTCTTCGCGCAGCCAGGTGAGGATCGGGTACGGCACGCCGTAGACGCTGTCGCCGGTGCCGCACGGGCGAACCCCGCGCGAGGTCACGCCCGCCAGGCGGTACTCGCCGCTGGCGAGGCGGACGAACGCCGGCCCGCCGGAGTCGCCGCCGCACGCGTCCTGGCCCTCGCCGCCGGCCCGGAACTCGCGCCGGCTCTTGCTGAACGAGTCGATCGGCGTCGTCATGATGCGCTTGTGGCCGACGTCGTCGGTGGTCTGCAGCGCGTCGCTCTCGCCGTCGCGGACGGTCCCGAAGCCGACGACGTGGATCTCGGCGCCGACGTGCATCGTCTCGTCCCACTCGTCCTGGGTCGTCAGCGGCGGCACCACGTCGATGCCGTGGGCATCCTGCGCCAGGATCACGTAGCCGAAGTCGTACGCGTCGGCCTTGCAGTTCTCGACGCAGGCGGTCGGGTACACGCCGTAGCGCTCGACCGTGGCCACGCGCGTCTGGTCCTTGGTGTAGATCGAGTCGCCGAACACGACGCGCATGACCGCGAGGTCGGGCTCGTGCGACAGGCAGTGGGCGGCCGTCAACACCACCCGCGGGGCCACCAGCGTGCCGGTGCACAGGCTCGCGGTCGACTTCGACTCCTGGCTGAGGATCGCCACCACCGAGGTCCACTCGCTGGCCTTGACCTCCTCGCCGCCGACGATCGGCACCGGCCGCGGCGCCCCCGCGCCGAGCGGCAGTCCGCACAGGACGGAGAGCAGCAGCGTCGCGGTCCCGGGAGCGAGCATCGGCGCCAGCATATCACTGCAACATCGTCCGTGCCCGCGCGGCGACGTCCGGGTTCTAAAGGCCCCTTGCGGGCGGCCGCGCCCGCGGGTACTAGGCCTTCACTCCAAGGAGCGTCCCATGACCGTCGCACTCGGCAGCCCCGCCCCCAACTTCGACCTCTTCGACAACGCCCGCCAGCGCGTCAGCCTCGACGCCCAGCGCGGCAAGACCGTCGTCCTCGCCTTCTTCCCCGCCGCCTTCACCGCCGTCTGCGAGAAGGAGCTGTGCTCCTTCCGCGACTCGCTGAGCGCCCTCAACGACCTCAACGCCGCCGTGTTCGGCGTCTCGGTCGACGCTCCGTTCGCCAACAAGGCGTTCGCCGACAAGAACGGCCTCAACTTCCCGCTGCTGTCCGACTACGCCCGCGAGGCCGTGCGCGCCTACGGCGTGGCCCACGACGACTTCGCCGGCCTGCCCGGCTACACCGCCGCCAAGCGCTCGGTGTTCGTGATCGACCCCGAGGGCGTGGTCCGCTACGCGTGGGTCGCCCCGAACCCCGGCGTCGAGCCCAACTACGACGAGGTCAAGGCCGCCGTCACCAAGATCGGCGCCGCCGCGGCCTCCTGAGCCGCGCCCCCGCGGAGCGCCGCGACGCAGCCCCGGCTGCGGCGGCGCTCCTGTCACATGTCGCTTCCGACATGTCCCTGAGACCCTGACTCTTCGGACACCCCATTCCGGGTCGAGCCGACGTGAGAGTCGGCCCGACCCGCGTGCGCGCACGCGCGCCAGCACACGCGGCGCCCGCGCCAGCGGACCCGCCGCCGGGCGTAAAGTGCCGGAATGAGCGCTCGACCCGCCGCCGCCCGGCCGCGTGGCTCCCGGCAGTCGCCGTGGCGGCCGGCCTGCTTCCGCGACGGCGGCGACCGCCCGCGGTTCGACACCGCAACCGGCGTCGCCGCCGCCCGCCGCATCGAGGACGACCATGTCCTCGGGAACATGTCCCACGTGCAATGTTCTTTATGACATTGTTTAAAGAGCATGCCCCATCGAGCATGTTTTCGAGCACACAACCCGGCGCTCGCCCGCTCCGCGTCCGCCGCGACCCTGCGCGTGTAGACCTGCTCCGGGCCCCGATCGCCGACACTGTCCTCGGCGACATGTCTGAATCGACATGTCCACTCGAACGGAGCTCCCCCGACCGCCGCGCCGGGACCCGGGGTCCGGCGCGGCTGCGCGCCTCGCCCGCGCGAGCGGGGACACACGCGCGGGCGAGCGCGAGCCGGGGTACCATCGCGCCGATGTCGACGATCGCCGCCAGGACCGCAGCGTGCCTCGTCTTCGCCTGTACGGCCTGCTTCAGCGACGGCGGCCTGCACACGACCGGCGCCGGCATCACCACCACGTCCTCCACGACCGGCGACGGCCCGTTCCTCGACACCACCACGGGCGGTCCGACGACGACCACCACCACCGGCGGCGCGACGACCACGGCCGGGCCCGAGCCGGTCTGCGGCGACGGCGAGCTCGACCCGGGCGAGGCGTGCGACGACGGCAACGACGACGACAGCGACGCCTGCCTGACCGACTGCCGCGCGGCCAGCTGCGGCGACGGCGTCGTCCACGTCGGCGTCGAGGCCTGCGACGACGGCCCCGCCAATCACCCGAGCGAACCGACCGCCTGCCGCCCCGGCTGCATCAAGCCCGCGTGCGGCGACGGGGCGCTGTACGTCGGCCCGCTCGGCCCCCCGATCGTCCTCGCCACCGACGCCAGCGCGCAGCAGAGCGACGACAACCCGCGGGCGATCGGCGTCACCGCCGACGGCACCTTCAAGGTCGCCTGGCGGGTCAACGGGCTGTTCGACCGCATCGACGTCCAGACCGTCGCCGCCGACGGCAGCCTCGTCGACACGCCGCTCGACCTCGCCGACCCGCCGGCCCAGGTGATCCGCGACCCCGTGCTCGCCGTCGCCCCGGTCGGCGACCTCGCGCTCGCGTGGGAGGTCAACGGCAACAACAACGACGTCGTCGTCCGCGGCGTCGTCGCCGACGTCGGCCTCCCCGGCATCAACGGCGTCGTCCACGAGGGCCCGCTGCAGCAGTCGCCCGCGATCGCCCTCGACGATCAGGGCCGGCTCACCCTCGCCTTCGTCGGCGCCGTCTTCCCCGCGATGTATCACGTGCACGTGCGCCGGCTCGACAACTTCGACCCCGACTCGCCGCCCGAGTTCACGATCAGCGAGCACGAGGCCGGCATCCCGAGCGCGCCCACGGTCGCCCTCCTGCCCGACGGCGCCTTCGTCGTCGCCTGGGGCGACCCCGGTGGCGCCATCCTCTACCGCCGCTTCGCCGCCGACGCCACGCCGGGCCCGCTCGTCACCACCGCCCTGCGCACCGGCGGGCTCGCCCTCGCCGACAACAGGAGCCCGTGGAGCGGCCTCGCCGTCACGCCCGATCTCGGGGTCGTGATCGGCGGCGTCGGCGAGGACGGCCTCGTCGATCTCCAGACCTTCGACGCCGGCGATCTGCCGCAGCAGATCGTCGCCGTGTCGGAGGCCCCGCGGATGCACGCGCCCTTCGTCGACATCGGCAGCGACGCGTGGGGCAACCTCGCCGTCGCCTGGGCCGAGTGCGGCGACGCTGGCGAGCAGGCGGAGGACTGCAGCGGCGTCGCCTCCGACCTGCGCCTGCGGTGGTTCCGCGCCGACCTCACCCCGCACGCCGCCCCCGCTGCCGTCCACAGCGTCATGGTCGGCAGTCCGCCGGCGCTCGGCCTGGCCATGGCGGCCGACGGCGTCACCGGCGTCACCTACGTCGCCGGCGGCGACGTCCTCGTGCGCGTCGCCGGGCTCGCCTGTCCGGCCCCGTGATACCGTCGCCGCCTCCACGCCGTCGATGCACGCGGGCCGCCACTATCCCCTCAAGCACGTCATCCGGTGGACCCGGCGCGAGACCGCGGCCTTCGCCGTCATCGCCGCCGCCCCGACCGTCCTCTACGCCCTGTACGGCTGCACCTGGCTGACCGTCCCCTGGCTGCCGATCGCCCTCATCGGCACCGCCGTCGCCTTCATCACCGGCTTCAAGAACAACGCCTCCTACGCGCGCCTGTGGGAGGCGCGGCAGATCTGGGGCGGCATCGTCAACACCAGCCGCTCGTTCGGCGTCATGGCCTGTGATTACCTGCTCGAAGAGCCAGGACACTCCGGGCCCGCGCCCGACCTCCAGGCCGCGCGTGACGGCCTGATCGCGCGGCACATCGCCTGGCTGACCGCGCTGCGTTTCCAGCTGCGGGAGCCGCGGGCGTGGGAGAACATGGGCCTGCGCCACAACGTGGAGTACCGGCGCCACTACCAGATCCCCGAGCGCGACAGCGACTACCTCGGCATCGAGCTCGGCAAGCTGCTGACCGCCGCCGACTGCGCCGCGATCCTCGGGTCCACCAACCCGGCGGCGCAGCTGCTCGCCCAGCAGTCGCACGCGATCCGGGGCCTGCGCGAGCGCGGCCTGCTGTCCGACTACCGCCACGTCGACCTGACGCGCGTGCTCGTCGAGCTCTACGAGCACCAGGGCAAGTGCGAGCGGCTCAAGAACTTCCCCTACCCGCGGCAGTTCGCCACCTTGAACCTGCTGTTCGTGTGGCTGTTCATCGTCCTGGTCCCGCTCGGCCTGTTGCAGGAGTTCCAGAAGCTCGGCGACGGGTTCGTGTGGTGCACGATCCCGGCCAGCGTCGTGGTCGCCTGGGTGTTCCACACCATGGACAAGATCGGCGAGAGCTCGGAGAACCCGTTCGAGGGCGGGCCCAACGACGTGCCGATCACCGCGATCGCCCGCGCCATCGAGATCGACCTGCGCGAGATGCTGGGCCACCCGGACGTCCCCCCGCCGCTGCAGCCGCGCGGCGACATCCTGATGTGATCGTGCGAGACATGTCCCGCGGGACATATCACGGCAGCGTCACGTCAGCAGGTCGGGGTCGTCGGGGTCGAGGCGGGCGGCGATGGCGGCGGCGCGCGACGACTCGCGGGGCAGCTCGAACACCATCACCTGCTCGTCGGACAGCGCGATCGACCACACCAGGCGCTCGTCGCCGGAGTAGCGGCGCAGCAGCTCGTCGGGGTCGCGGCTGGCCAGCGCGTCGTCGAAGTTCGGCCCGGTCGCCAGCGCCAGGCGCTCGCGCACGTAGTCGTGCACGCTGGCGAAGGTGCCCCGGTAGCCGCGCTCGGCGGCGTCGAGCAGGCGGGCGTCGGTGGTCCCGAGCGCCAGCGCCAGCCGCTCGCGGAAGTCGACCGGCGCGTCCATCGGCGGCGCCTTCACGACCTCGACGTCGATCGGCACCTCGAGCTCGCTGTCGGTCTGCGCCAACCGGCTCAGCACGATCGGCGCCGACGGGGTGCGGTCGCGTCGCGGTCGTGGTTGTCGTTCCATCGGTTCCATCGGGCTCCTGTCTCCGGCCGCGGCGCGAGTGACCCGCGCGACTGCATGTCCTTGCAATGATCCATTTCCCCGAGCGAGCAATCGGTAAACAGCTCTCGACCGGCGAAATGAACCGAGGATCACCGCGCGCGTTCCCGCGCGTTCGCCCCGGAACGACGCTCTCCGCGGCCCTGACGGCCTGTGCGGATTGCGCAGTCGGACGCGCCGCTGTGACGAATCCCGCGCCGCTCGCCCGCTGCGAATACCCGGGAGCACAGGTCACGCCACCGAGTTGCGGCAAATCGTGGAACTCGGTGCGACCTGCGTTCCCCGCCGCGTGCACCTCACAATCGTCGGCGCGGGCGATCGCCGCGCAGCCGCGGCCGGTCGGCCCGTCGGGCCAGCTCGGCCATGTACCCGCGATCGTCCAGGTCCGGCACGCGGGTGCGGATCTGCGACAGCAGCTCCTCGACGTCGGGCTTGTCACAGCCGCGGTGGAGCTCGTCGACCAGGCTGAGCAGAAGTCGCTCGCTGCGGGCCCGGTCGGCCTCGATGCGGCGGCGCAGCACCGTCGCGCGGACCACCAGGCCGATCACGATCGCCAGCGCCAGGCCCAGCACCCACGCGATCACCTGGCTGATCTGGACGCCCTTGTGCAGCGTGTGGTCGAGGCGGCTCCACAGGCTCTCCTCGAGCTGGCCCAGGTCGCGCTTCACCTGCAGCTCTTCCAGCGCGTCGGCGGCGCCGAGGACCAGCTGACGACTCGCCTCGCGCGAGACGATGCCGACCACCGGCACCAGCTCGTCGCGCACCGCCTCGCGCAGGGCCGGCGCCAGGTCGGCGCGGACCAGGTGCGCCAGCCCGGGGCCGAGGTCCTCCTCGAGCACCGAGCGCAGCGCCGGGCCGAGGTCCTGCTTGAGGCCCTGCCCCGCCGACTGCGTGAGCGCGGTGACCGTCGTGCGCGTGAGCTGGTCGACCAGCGCGCTGGCCTGTTGCCGCGTCTTCGGGGCCAGCGCGGTGTCGAGGGTCTGGCGCACCGTCGCCGCCAGCGCCGGGCTGATGTCCTCGCGCAGGCTGGTGCCCGCCGCCTTGGCGACCGCGCCGAGGTAGCGGCTCGTCGCCTCGCGCAGCGCGGCCTGGCGCTCCGCGTCCGTCAGCCCGTCGAGCGCCCCTTCGACCAGCGACGCGGTCAGCTCGCGACTGGCCGCCTGGATCTGCGGGTCGGCGAGGAGCCGCTGGATCCGCGCCTGCGACTGCGGGTCCTCGAGGAAGCCCACGCTCTCGTCGAGCGTCGCCGGCACCGCCTTGCGCACGACCCCCTCGGCGGTGATGCACGCGAGTTCGCCGGTGGCGAGGAGAGCGATGAGGGTGGCAACGCGGAGGTCGGGTCGTCGCATGCGAGAGCCATGGCGAGCCGTCGCCGCGGCGGCCAGCGCGGCGTTCGTCGCACGTCCCGACCGGCTCGCCTGAAACCTTGGAGATCGCCGGCATCGGCGGCCTGCGGCGGCGATCCGCGGGCCCTCGATCTCGCGTGCTTCTGTGGCCGCTCGAGCGCGTCGCGGCGGAGGACGCGCGGACCCGTTTCGCTCGCGGCTTGACTCTGCCCCCGCGTCGATCACGGTTGCCACGGGGGCCGCGAGGCTCCCGGGAATGGAGGTCCACCGTGCTTTACTGGTCCATCGTGTTCTTCATCGTCGCCCTCGTCGCCGCCATCTTCGGCTTCGGCGGCCTCGCGGCCGACAGCGCCTACATCGCCAAGATCCTCGCCTTCATCGGCCTGATCCTCGCCGTCGTCACCTTCGTGATGCGGCGCTGACGGGCCGCGCGCCGGTCCTGAGCCGTCCCAAGGGACAGTCGACGGCGCGCCGGGCGACAGCGGCGGCGCGAGCCGTGGCCCTCGACCCCGGGCCCGGCGCGCGCCGCCTTCCTTTTCAATCAAATGTCGCCGAGGACATGTCCTCGGCGACAGCTCACTTCTCCGGCCCGACCGGGTAGCGGCTGGCGATGGCGACGCGGTTCCAGACGTTGATCTGGATCGCCAGCCACTCGACCGCCGCGATCTCGTCGGTCGACAGCAGCTCGGCGGCCTCGGCGTAGACGGTCTCGGGGATCTGGTCGTGCGCGACCAGGGTGACCGCCTCGACCAGCTGGAGCGCCGCGCGCTCCTTGTCGCTGAAGTACTGCGTCTCGCGCCAGGCCGGCAGCACGCTGACGCGGTCGCTCGACTCGCCGGCGGCCAGGGCGTCGCGGGTGTGCATGCGCAGGCAGAACGCGCAGCCGTTGATCTGCGACGCGCGCAGGCGGAGCAGGTGGGAGAAGCCCTCGGCGATGCCGGCCGCCTTGGCGCGCTGGACCACCTGGCCGTCGAGGGCCATGACCGCGCGGTACAGCTCCGGCGCGGCCTTGCCGAGGTTGACGCGGGTGTCGTCGTGGCTCATCGAACTATCCTCCCTTGGCCTCGAGCTTGGCCCACGAGTCGCGCATGCCGATCGTGCGGTTGACGACCAGGCGGTCCTCGGTGCTGTCGCGGTCGACGCAGAAGTAGGCCAGGCGCTCGAACTGCACGCGGGTGCCGGTGGGCGCGCCGGCGAGGCTGGGCTCGACGCGCGCGTCGGCGACGACGGTGAGCGAGTTGGGGTTGAGGTTGTCGAGGAACGTCTTGCCCTCGGGCGCCTCGTTGGGCTCCTCGACGTTGAACAGGCGGTCGTACAGGCGCGCCTCGACCGGCAGCGCGTGCGCGGCCGAGACCCAGTGGATCGTGCCCTTGACCTTGCGTGCGGCCCCGGGCTGGCCCGGACGCGACGCCATGTCGAGCGAGCAGCGCAGCTCGATGACCTCGCCGGCCTCGTCCTTCACCACCTCGTCGCAGCGGACGATGCCGACGTGGCGCAGCCGCACCTCGGCCCCCGGGCTCAGGCGGAACCAGCCCTTGACCGCCTGCTCCTTGAAGTCCTCGCGCTCGATCAGCAGCTCGCGGCCGAGCGGCACCGGCCGGGTCCCGCGCGCCGGGTCGTCGGCGAAGTACGGCGCGTCGAGCCACTCGACCTGGCCCGCGGGCCAGTTGGTGAGCGTCAGCTTGAGCGGCTGCAGCACCCCCATCACCCGCGGGCTGGTGGCGTTGAGGTGCTCGCGGACCGCGTGCTCGAGCAGCGACACGTCGACCATGCCGTTGCGCTTCGACACGCCGACGCGCTCGCACAGCGCGCGGATCGACTCGGGCGTGTAGCCGCGGCGGCGCATCCCGGCCAGCGTCGGCATGCGCGGGTCGTCCCAGCCCGACACCAGGCCGAGCTCGACCAGCTGCTTGAGCTTGCGCTTGCCGATGACCGTGAAGCTGAGGTTGAGCTTGGCGAACTCGATCTGCTCGGGGTCGCCGGGGACGTCGAGCTGGGCGAGGATCCAGTCGTACAGCGGGCGGTGGTCCTCGAACTCGAGCGTGCACAGCGAGTGGGTGATCCGCTCGAGCGCGTCGGAGATGCAGTGGGCGTAGTCGTACATCGGGTAGACGCACCACGCGTCGCCCGTGCGGTGGTGGTGCGCCTTCTTGATGCGGTAGATCGGCGGGTCGCGCATGTTGATGTTGCCGTGCTCGACGTCGATCTTGGCGCGCAGCACGTGCTCGCCCTCCTCGAACTCGCCGGCGCGCATGCGGCGGAACAGGTCGAGGTTCTCCTCGACGCTGCGCTCGCGGTACGGGCTCGCGGTGCCCTTCTTGTAGAAGTTGCCGCGGTACGCCTTGATCTCCTCCGGCGTCAGGCTATCGACGAACGCCTTGCCGGCGCGGATCAGCGCCTCCGCGTAGTCGTACAGCTGCTGGAAGTAGTCCGAGGCGAAGTACTTGTGGTCGCCCCAGTCGAACCCGAGCCAGCGGATGTCCTCCTGGATCGCCTCGACGAACTCGACGTCTTCGGTGACCGGGTTGGTGTCGTCGAAGCGCAGGTGGCAGCGGCCGCCGAACTCGGCGGCCATGCCGAAGTTGAGGCAGATCGACTTGGCGTGGCCGATGTGGAGGTAGCCGTTGGGCTCGGGCGGGAAGCGGGTGAACACGCGGCCGTCGCGCCGGCCCTGCGCGACGTCCTGCTGGATCCGCTCGCGGATGAAGTTCGAGGGTCCCTCGTCGGCGGGCGGCTTGATCTCAGTGGACATGGCGGCCAGATCCGTACTCCAGGTGGCCCCGCAGGGTCAAACGGGGGCGCGTGGCGGCTTCGGGCGTGAAACTTGCCCGCCCGGGACGCCCGTGAAAAAGTCCGCGGATGAGCCCCCGAGGCCCCCGCTTGACCGTCGTTCGGGACTTCCTCGCCCGGCACGCCTACATCGCGCTGGCGGGCGGGGCGCTGCTCGTGCTCACCCGCACCGTCGACTTCGCGCCGCCCCCGCTGGTCCGCGCCGACCCCTCGGCCCATGGCGGCTCCGCCGGGCCGGTCCCGGTGCAAGAGTTCTCGCCGGACCTGCACCACCCGCAGGTCATGCAGCTGCGCCTGGTCCTGCGCCGCTACGACGACCCCGCCCTGCCGGTGACCGCCGACGACCACGCCCTCGACGACCGCGGCGACGTGCTGTCGTCGCCGCTCGTCACCGCCGTCGTCGGCACCGAGGCCGCCGTCGACCAGAACGTCAAGCTCGAGGGCGGCGACCTCCAGCTGCGCCTCGCCCTGCGCGCGACCCCGCGGCTGTCCACGGGCGGCGCGACCACGCTCGAGCACACGCTCGAGGTCCACAGCCAGCGCGACGGCTGGATCGGCCGCCGCGAGCGCCCGGTCGTGATCGCCGGCGGCGTCCTCGGCGAGCTCACGAGCCGCGGCCAGCGCTGGGTGTTCGCCGTCGACGACCACCTGTTCAGCCTCGACCTCGAGGCCGTGCGCCCGCCCGGCCCGGTCTGAGCGGACGTCGGCCCGGGTTGCCCGTCTTGCCTCACGAGCATGTCCTATGGCACATGCTCTGGAGGACATGCTGTCCTGAACATGTCCTTCAGCGCCGGTACGGATCGTTCACGCGGCTCAGCAGCGTCGCCTCGAACGCCCGCAGCGCGATCATCGTCCGCCGCAGCTCGACGAACACGCGCGCCAGGTCGGGCGCATCGGGATACAGCACCTCTTCCCACAGGTCGTCGCTGCGGTCGAACACGCCGGGCCGGAACAGGGCCGCGTAGAACGGCGCCGGCGACAGCCCGAGCCCGAGCAGGACCAGGCGGTCGCGCTCGTCGAGCCGGCGGAACAGCAGCAGCCACTCCCACAGCGTGCGGCGGGCCTCGCCGATCGCGCGGTCGTAGGCGTCGCAGCGGGCCCGGCGGCCCCACGGCGTCTCCGGGGCCAGCGGCGTGTCCCAGTAGGTCAGCGGGGTCGCCAGCGCGTGCCGGACCGCCCGCGCCTGGCGCACCAGCTCGCCGAGCCCCCGGCTCAGGTGCGCCGTGCTGGCCGCGTCGCCCTCTTCGCTGAGCGCCAGGAGCTCGCGCCGGTGGGCGTCTCGCTCGCGCTCCCGCGACCACCAGCGGGCCGCCGCCACGGCCGTGACCCCTGCGCCCACGGTGATCGCCCAGTACACTGCCGACAACTGTGGCCGACGCCGGCCCCCGGCTCAAGGTCCGCTGCAGCGGGCGCAGAACCGCCCGTAACATGTCCTCGGGGCCATGTACGTACATTGCGGACGCGACGGCGGCTCGCGCCGCCCGCACCGCTCGCCCGCCTCCGCACGCGCCGCACGACCTCACCGTCGCTCGCTCCTCCGGGCCTTCGTCCGTCCCTGCGAGCCGGTTGGCTCCACGCGCGCCGCGGAATTCGCGAGCCGCGCGAGCCGGCACCGTGCGACAACCCGATGACCGTGAGCGACGCCAGCCCCTCCTCGACCGCACCGCCGCCGCCTCGAGGTCGCGCGCCCGACGGTCGTCCGGGCTCACGCGGACGCCCGCTCGGCGTCGCGTCGGGTCGCGGGATCCGCCGAGCCGAGGCCGCTGCTGTGACGGGCCGCGCGAGCGCTCGCTCGCCCGTCCGCGCGTGCATCGGTCCTTCGGGACAGGTCCGCACCGACGCCGCGCCGGGGTCGTCGGCCCGGCGCGAGCGGCGGACCGCGGGCGTCCGGACGCGGCGCGGGCGAGCATTCAGTCGGCCTGGTTTCGCCCGTGATCGCCTGCCGGTGCGCTGATTCGGGGCATACGGGCGGGCCAAGCTCGAGGTCGCTGTATTGGTGCCAGTCGTGGCTCCGGGTCATAAGCCAACCGACCATTTGGGCGCATACCGATCCGACCGACCGGCGCTGCGCTCAGGTTCAAGGAGATCCGCCATGCTCGCACGTTCATGTCTGACCTTGCTGCTCTGCTGCACCTCGACCCTCGCGGCGGCGAAGGAGCCCGCGCAGGTCGCGGCTGCGCAGGGCCCCGTCGCGCGCCCGCTGGCGGCGCGCAATGTGGAGCCCGCGAACCAGTCGACCCCGCTCATCCCGCCCGGCCGCGAGCCGGACCTCGTCCCGCCCGACTACAAGCGGGACTGGCAGAGCGAACAGCGCTTCCTGCAGGCCGGCACCGGCGCGTCGTGGGCCCTCGCCGGCCTCGGCACGATCGGCATGGCCATCCCGCTCGGCATGCTCAATCGCTGCAACCAGGCCGCCGACCGCGGCGCGATGATCGACTGCAGCCAGGAGCGCCGCACCGCCGGCATCATGGCCCCGATCCTCGGCGTGCTCACGATCGCCGCGATCGTCCCCGCGGTGATGTTCACCCGCCGCCTCGTCAAGCACGACGACAAGAAGCCGGGCAAGCAGCGCCGCACCGCGTTCGGCGTGAGCACAGGAGGCCTGGCGCTGCAGTTCTGAGGCGCGCGCCGGGGCTCGCGTTCGGCGGCTCGGCCGGCGTATCCTCGCGCGCATGCTCGCCCGCCTGCGCGCCGCCGGCCCCGCCGACGCCGCCGACATCTTCCGCCTGATCGTCGACCTCGCCACCTACGAGCGCGAGCCCGACGCCGTGGTCGTCACCGTCGACGAGCTGCGCGCCCAGCTCGCGGCCGAGCGCCCGCCCTTCGAGTGCCTGCTGGCCGAGGACGACGACGGGGCCGTCGTCGGCTTCGCCCTCTACTTCCACAACTACTCGACCTGGCGCGGCCGACCCGGCCTCTACCTCGAGGACCTGTTCGTCGAGCCGTCCCGGCGCGGCCGCGGGATCGGCAAGCAGCTGCTGGTCCGCCTGGCCCAGCTGGCCGTCGAGCGCGGCTGCGCCCGCATGGAGTGGGCCGTGCTCGACTGGAACACCCCCGCGATCGGCTTCTACGAGCGCCTCGGCGCCCGGGCCGTGTCGGAGTGGACCATCTTTCGCCTCACGGGACAGGAGCTTTTAAACCTGGCCCAATCGACATGACCTGAAGGCCATTGATGGCAGCGGCCGGGGCCGATCGACGCTCGCGCCCGCGGGCCGGCGACGGGCTCACAGCTGCGACAGCAGGCCGACGCGAGCGACCAGAGTGCGGCTGCCCATCACGACCAGGCGGCCGGCGGTGGTCAGCGCGTCGGCGGTGCTCGAATCGCCGGTGACCAGGCTCTTGAAGTCCGCGCTGTCGATCGCCAGCTCGCACTGGGCGCCCGGCCAGTAGCCGGCCCACACGCCCGTCTTGGCGCGGGTCACCTCGACCCACCATTCACCGCCGCCGGGGCCGGAGATCCGGAACTGGTAGGTCCCGCCGATCTCGGCCGCACCCGCGGGGTTGCGACGGAGGGCCGCGGGCAGGTCCTCGTTGAAGAAGCGCTGGACGTTCATCCGGCCGACGGTGACGCTGCCACGCCGGGCTTCTGGAGTCAACAATCAACGTTCCCCGGCGAAATTCCGCCGGCGCGCGCCCCTCGTGGATCGCCTTAGAACGGCCGGGAGGGCGCGCTGCACCTACGTCAGCGCCAGGCCGTAGAATCAATGGTCGTACTCGGTCGCACTGCGACATTTCGCGCGGATCCGCGCGATATGCATCACTCCGCGCAATGCCGGGTCCGCCGTCGGAAAGCCCACGATCCAGGCTCGAGCGAATGACCGTTCGCTGCCCGCGCCGCCTCATGCGATTCGCGCCTCGCGGCGCGGGCGTCCTGCGCGCGAGCGCAGCCGTTGCGCGGCGGCCTCCCAGTCGTTGCGAGGTCACCGCGCCGACGCCTCGCGCGCCGCTCGCCGGGCCGCGGCGAGGCGCGGCGTGCCGTCGGTCACGGCCGTCACGCGCGCGACGGACGGCCGCAGAACGCGACCGCGCGGTCACGGCGCGACGCGCGTCAGTAGCGGGCCTTCGACAGCTGCACGAGCGTGTCGCGCAGCGTCTCGCGGGTGTGGCGCTCGCGCTTGATCCCGCCGTCGTGGTCGCCGAGCAGGATCTCGAGGGCGCGGCGGGCCACCTGCTCTTCTTGTGGAGCGAGCGGGTTGTCGGCGCGGCGGTCGTCGGCGAGGAGCTCGAGCATGCGCTGGATCCCGCGGGCGACCACGCCTTTCTGCTGGCGGTAGTAGTCGTCGCGCAGGCGATAGAAGTAGTCGGCGAAGATCTCGGCGTAGGCCGGCTCCTCGTCGGGGTGGCTGAGGGCCCAGGCGCCGATGCGGGACAGCAGGTCGGTGCGGAAGTGCGGGCCGGCCTTCGGGTCCATCGTCTTCTCGAGGCCCTGCATGAACTTCTCGTCGGGGTCGCGCAGGTTGCCGGTGACCGGGTCGAACATCTTCTCGCGCTTGACCGCGTGCTTGACGTGGACCACGTATTTTTTGAAGACCTCGAGGTAGCGGGCCTCGTCGACCAGGCCCATCGCCTCGCGGACCTCCCAGTCGGACGCGCTGAGCCAGTAGTTCCAGGCGGCGGCGGTGATGCTGCCCTCGCCGTCGAGCAGGTGGAACCCGCTGGCGGCCTTGGGCAGCAGCATCCAGCGGTGGTTGAGCGCGTCGCCCATGAACTTGCGCAGCTCCTTGAACAGGCGCGGCACGGTGACGCAGGTGGTGCCCGGCTCGCTGGCTGCCGCCAGCAGCACGCGCTTGAGGTCGCGGACCGAGGCGCCGAAGCTGCCCTCGTAGTCGCCGAGCAGGTGCTCGGCCCCCTCGGCGCGCACGACCGCCTGGGGGAACCGCTCCAGGTGCATCTGCGGGACCGCCAGCAGCAGCTCGCGGGCCTCGTCGCTGGTGAGGCCGGCGGGCACGCGGCCGTAGGCGTAGAGGTCGGCCTTGTCGAGCGGCCCGAGGCGCGACAGCACCGCCTGCAGCTTCGGCGGGTAGTCGGCCGGGTTGGGCGGGCGCAGGCGGGTCATCACGCCCCACAGCGCGAGGATCCGCGGCACGTGCGGGGCGATGTGGATGCCGCGCAGCACGTCGCCGACCTGCTCCTGGTAGACCTTGCGCTCGACCCGGTAGTCGAGCAGGTACGGCACCGGGATCAGCTCGAGGCGCCCGCGCAGGCTCTGGTACTCGCCCGAGCGCAGCGCGCGGAACTCGAGCAGGTTGAGGTCGTTGGCCGAGCCGCCGAACACCACGTCGAGCGCCAGCACCACGTGCTCGAGCGCCACCTGCCCCGACTCGGTGGCCGTCAGCAGGTACTTGTAGTGCTCGTAGGGCCGCTTCAGCAGGTCGCTGAAGTTGATGAGGCCGCGGTTGGCGTCGACCAGGTCGCCCTGGCAGGCGAACAGCACCTGGCCGCCGACGGCCGGCGGCAGGCTGGCGTACGCGCGGTCGCCGGTGACCGGGAAGCTGCGCGCGTCGGCGGTCTGCTTGGGCTCGACGGTGACGAGGCCGCTGCGGTACTGCCGGCTGAGGAACAGCCGCTCGACCTGCACGTGCTGGTACACCTTGCGCAGGTCGCCCTGGTAGATGTTGAGCAGCGCGTCGAAGATCCGCCGGTTGCGCTGCGACAGGTCGCCGCGCAGGGCCGCGTCGCCGATCACGAAGTGCTGCAGCCGGCTGTCCTTCGGGTCACGTGCCTGCGCCGCCGCCAGCTGCGCCTGCAGCAGCGCCGCCCGCTCGGGCACCGGGATCAGGTAGAGCGGCGGGTCCTTGTTCTCGTCGCTCAGCTTGGCGTCGATCGACTCGGCGCCGAGCTTGGCGAACGTCGCCTCGCCGATCGCCGCGCTCCACGGCCCGCTGCCGAACCCGATCCCGCCGCTCTTCGAGCTCTTGTTGGGGAACACCCACGAGAAGCGGTACAGCGCCCCGCCGTCGGTCTCGGAGTACTTCTCGAGCGCGCGCATCACCGCGTCGAGGAAGGTCGTCTTGGCCGAGCCGTTGGGCCCGTGCAAGAGCAGCAGCTTGTTGACCCGGCCGATCCGGACGAAGCTGTCGAGCGCCTCGTAGAAGGCGTTCTGCGCCGGCTCCTGGCCGACGAGGCGGCCCGAGCCGCCGTCGAACTCGCAGTCGAACAGCTTGAACCGCGCGACCTTGCCGCTGGGGATCCGGACATCGCGGCGGCCGTAGAAGTCGAAGCAGTCGCGCAGGTACTGCGCCGCGTTGCGGGCGTGGACGTGCGGCTGGGTGCACAGCAGCTCGAACCACTCCTCGAAGCTGAGCACCCGCCGGGTGCTCTCGAATTCCTGGGCGACCGCGGCCGCCAGCGCCTCGATCCTCGTCTTGGCGCTCACTGGCTCGTCCATCGCTGCCTCCGTTCGCGCCACTCTCGGCGACGAGAAGCCCCATGGTAATCGAGCTCGCCGCGCTCGGCAAAAAGGCCGGGCGCCCGGGGCGCGGAGCCGACCGCCGCGAACAACGTCCGCAGGGCCCGCGCTACTTCACGGCGACCTTGAAGTCGACCTTCTGCGTGACCGGCGAGCAGGCCTCGTCCTGGCACACGGCGAACTTGAACTCGCCCGTGAACGTCTTGTCTCCGGGCGAAGTCGGCGTGAACTTCACGGCGAATTCCGCGCTCTTCTCGTCGAGCTTGGCGGCGTCGGCCTTGGCCAGCTCGGGCTGCGGCAGGGTGACGCCCTCGGGCGCCGACAGCGCGAGCTTGGTCGGGAAGTCGAGGTTGATGTGCCAGGGCCCTTGCGGGACGGCGGCGACGGTGACCACACCCTCGCGCCCGACGGCGGCGTCGGCCGGCGGCGTGATGCGGAGGGCGAAGCGGTCGTCGCCGGGGCCGTCGACGACCTTCACCTTGTCACCGGCAGGGGCGGCGTCGTGGGCGGGCTCGGCCGGCTTGGCTGTCTCAGTTTGCGCGACCGGCTTGGCCTCGGGGCTCGTGGCATCGGGACTCGCCGGCTTCTTCTGGTCGCCTCCGCAGGCGGCAGCGAGACCGAGCACCAGCAGCGCGTAACGCGGCGAACGGATGGTCATGGCGCGCGAATCATAGCCGATCGAAGCGCAGGTCAACCTCGCGGGTCACGTGGCCGCGGCGCACGTCGGTCCGTAAAGTCACGGGTGCCAGCAGGTCGGCGAGCCCCGGCGGTGGGATCGCCTCGACGGACACGTCGCCCTCGGGCAATCCCTCGACCGACCAGCGGCCCTCGGTGTCGGTCGTCGTCTCGGCGAGCACCGTGCTGCCGTCGCGCGTGCGCACGACGAGGCGCGCCCCGGCGACCGGCTCGCCGCGCTCGTCGATGACCTCGCCGTCGAGACCGGCCGCCTCGTCGAGGTCGAGCACCAGCGTGCCCGAGGGGCCCTGCGGCCGCGCGAACGAGGTCGACACGCCGACCCACCCCGGCGCCTCGACCTTGACGCGCACGCGCTCGCGGGCGAGCCGGGCCGCCCGCACCTCGCCGGCCTCGTCGGCGGCCCACACCTGACCGTCGACCTCGACGCGCGCGCCGGCGATCGGGTCGCCGCTGCCGAGTGCGCGGACCACGACCTCGAGCGACCAGCCGCGCGCGAGCGCGAGCTCGACCGGCCCGGCCGGCCGCCCGCCCTTCTCGACCTTCACCCGCTTGCTCACCGGCGCGTACTCCGGGTGGTCGAGCTCGAGCGTGGCTGTCCCCGGGACCAGGCGCGAGAACTCGAACAGCCCGCGCGCGTCGGTCCACGTCACCTCGGTCGGCGCCAGCTCGCCGGCCGGCAGCAGCGTCACCCGCACGCCGGCGATCGCCTGGTCGTTGCCGTCGCGCACCCGGCCCTCGAGCGCGCCCTCGGCCGGCAGCAGCACCTGCTCGATCGACGTCGCCTGGCCCTCGAGGTCGACCTCGACCACCGCCGGGATCATGCCCGCCGCGCGGATGACGACCCGCTGCTTGCCGCGGCGGTGCCCCGCGCTCCACATGCCGAAGCCGTCGCTCGTCACCTCCGAGCCGTCGGCCAGCTCGATGCGCGCGCCCGCGATCGGCTGGCGGTTGCCGTCGAGCACGCGCCCGCCGAGCGGCACCCCGTGACCGAGCCGCAGCACGATCCCGTCCTCGCGCTCGCCCGGGCTCAGGTCGACGACCGCCGTCGCCGAGCCGGCGTGGTCGCCGTGGACCGCGCGCAGGCGGTAGCGCCCGGGCATCAGCGTGTCGAGCGAGAAGTCGCCGCGCTCGTCGGTCTCGGCCCAGGTGCCGACGGCCTCGCCCTCGCCGACCAGCGGGATCGGCGGGACCGCGCCGCGCGTGACCCCGAGGCTGCCGCCGCGCTGCAGCGCGCTGAACGTGCGCGCGCGGATCATCGCCTCGCCCGGGCTGTAGAGCGCGTCGGCGTCGACCATGATGCTGGCCTCGGGGACAGGTCGCCCGGCGTCGTCGATCACGGTGCCGGCGATCCGGCCCGGCCGCACCAGGGTCAAGGTCTGCCGCGCCAGCGCCGTCGCGCCGACGTCGACCGCGAGCGACTCGGACGGCAGGTAGCCGTCGGCGTCGGCGCGCACGACGTAGGGCCCGGGCACCACCGGCCCGAGGTCGGCCAGGCCGGCGTCGTCGGCCTCGGCGATCTGCTGCAAGAGGCCCACGCTGGCGTAGCCGAGGGTCACGCGGGCCCGCGGCACCGGCGAGCCGTCGGGGCTGACGACCTGCACCGGCACGCGCTGGGCGGCGATCAGCGCCAGGCTGACGTGGCCGCCGGGGCTCAGGTTCTCGAGCGGGATCGAGGCGTACTCCTGCTCGCCCGGCTGCTGCGCGCGCACCTGCGCGACCAGCCCGTAGACGCCGTCGACCAGGTCGCCGAACAGGAACTCGCCGCCCGGGCCGGCCTTCTGGACCAGCGGCGGCCACAGCGACGAGCCCTCGAGCCGCACCTCGGCGCGGGCCACCAGCGCCGGGTCGCCGAGCACCGTGCCGCTCAGGTCCTGCAGCGAGTCGACCACGATCACCACCCCGGCCTCGGGCGCGAACGCCTCGACCACCGACAGCGCCAGGCCCTGGCCGGTCGCCCGCAGCCGCAGCGGCCCGCCCGGCACCGTGTCGAGCACGAAGGCCCCGGCGGCGTCGCTGTCGACCCGCCACGGCTCCGGCTCGCCGAGGCCCGGCAGCGGCGTCGCCTCGATCTTCACCCCGGCGACCGGCTGCCCGCGGCGATCGATCACCTGCCCCTTGAGCCAGGACGCCGGCCCGAGCGCCAGCGTCGGCAGCACCGCCTCGGTGCCCGCCTGCGCCGGCGCCGCCAGCACCCCGCGCAGGTGGCCCGGCACCAGCACCTCGACCGTCACCGTCGCCGCCGGCCCGGCCGGCAGCGCCAGGTCGAGCTGGAACGCCCCGGCCGCGTCGCAGACGGCCTCGGCCAGCAAGAACCCGTCGCGCCAGGCCCGCGCCTTGCACTCGCGCGGCGGCGCCAGCGGCACCGGCGGCCCGTCGGCACCTGGCTCTTTGTCCAGGGCGCTCGGGTCATAGCCGTCAGGACCGGTCCCTTCGACCATGTCCTTTTCACCAGGCCCCTCGCTCGCCGGCGGCGGGGCCTCGACCGCGCCGCCGACCTCGACCATCACCGCCCCGCGCACGCGCGCCGGCGGGGCCGCGGGCTCGAGCGGCGCGTGGGTCTCGGCGGCCTCGCTCGCGCCGTCGACCGCCGCGCCGGTCTCGCCGGCGCCGCCCTCGGGCCCCGGAGCGCAGCCGCGCAGGAGCAGCGCGCCGGCGGCCGTGAGTCCGACGACCAGGCCGACGAGGAGCGCCTGGGTTCGTCGCCGCATCAGCCGACAGCGATCGCGTCGATCTCGACCAGCACGTCCTTCGGCAGCGTCGCCACCGCGACGGTCGAGCGGGCCGGCCGGAGCTCGCCGAAGTGACGGCCGTAGACCTCGTTGACGGCCGCGAAGTCCTTCATGTCCTTGAGGAAGATCCCGCAGCGCACGACGTTGGTGAAGTCCATCCCGGCGGCGCGGAGGATCGCGGCGAGGTTGTGCATCACCCGCTCGGCCTGGACGCGCACGTCGCCCTCGACGATCTGCATCGTCTGCGGGTCGAGCGGGATCTGGCCGGCGGTGTAGAGCGTGCGGCCGCCGCTGACGACGATCCCCTGGCTGTACGGGCCGATCGCGGCCGGGGCGTCGGGGGTGGAGATGACCGTGCGGACGACGGGCGGGGCGTCATGCATGGCGGCAAGGGTCGCCGATGCCCGGCGCTGCGGCAAGCGATCAATCGCCGCGACGTCGACCCAACACGAGGAGCGCGCCGGACCCGAGGTCCTGGCGCGCTCGACTCGCTACCCCTCGGGGCTTTCAGGCCGCGGGCGCGTTTTTCTTGTTGAAGGCGAGCCGCACGCGCGACGCGTAGCGCGACGCGGTGTTGCGGTGGATCACGCCCTTGCTCGCCGCCTTGCCGATCGCCTGCAGCGCCAGCGGCAGGTTCTCCTTGGCACCCTCGAGGTCTCCGCCCTCGAGGGCCTTGCGCAGCCGCTTCATGTACGTGCGCATGGTGGACAGGTGGAACACGTTACGCTCGCGCCGCTTGAGGCGTTGACGGTTGCGCTTCTCTGCCGACTTGTGATTCGCCACGTGTCTTGCTCTTCGTTTCCTGAGGGGAGGGAGCTTATGGACCCGACGCGCGGCCCTTGTCAAGGCGACCCCCGGCTGCCACTGTACGCCCGCGCGCCAGCCGAGCCGCATCGCCGCGGCCGTGTGGTCCGTCGTTTGGCCGTGCGCGGCCGGGCCGGGGCGTGTAGACCCTCACAACCATGTCGACCACCCCCTCGCCGCGCCCGTGGAGCCTGCTGGCCGCCCTTCCGGCCGCCTTTCTGGCCGGCTGCGTGTTCGTCCCGCCGCCGCCCCTGCCGGAGGAGATCGCCGCGATGGAGGCCGCGAAGGCCGCCCGCAAGGCGGCCCGCCCCACGGGCCCCGGCGAGGAGGGCGGCGGCGAGGTCGGCGAGGCCGGCGCCGAGATCGCCTTCAAGAAGGGCGACCCGGCCCCCGAGGGCCTCTCGCCGGCCCAGCTCAAGGCCTACAACATCGCCCAGGGTGACCCGGAAGCCGGCGAGTTCACCCTCGAGGAGGCGCTCGCCGGCCTCCCGGGCAACCCGGCCGACGCGCTGTGGGTCCTCTTCAAGACCCCGCGCGGCGTGCTGGAGTGCGAGCTGCACGTCGACCACACGCCCAAGACGATCGCCAACTTCGTCGGCCTCGCCCGCGGTCTGCGGCCCTGGTACGACAAGGCCTCGGACGCGTGGGTCAAGCGGCCCTACTACGACGACACCACCTTCCACCGCGTGATCCCCGGCTTCATGGTCCAGGCCGGCGACCCCACCGGCACCGGCCTCGGCAACCCCGGCTACCTGATCGAGGACGAGATCGACCCGGAGCTGGTGCACGACGCGCCCGGCGTGCTCAGCATGGCCAACCGCGGCCCCAACACCGGCAGCGCCCAGTTCTTCATCACCCTCAACCCGACCCCGCACCTCGACGGCAAGCACACCGTGTTCGGTCACTGCAACGACGCCGCGATGCGCCTCGCCGACGACATCGCCCTCGTCCCGCGCGACGCCAACGACAAGCCGCGCGACCCCGAGCTCCTCACCGCGGTCGAGATCGTCCGCCGACCCCAGGCCCGCTGACGCGCGAGCACCTGTCTCTCGGGTCAGGTACATGAGGACCGGCGGCGCTCCGGCCTGCGGCGCCCAGACCTCGGCGACGCCGCGGATCACAGGGACGCCGGGGTGACGCTTGCCGGTCCACCCCGGCGCGCCACACGTAGGATATGCACAATACATCCGTGAATGGGCACACGCGGCGGCGCCCGATCAGCCGCGCGGGCGTGCTCCTGGGCCTCGGGCTGTGCGCCACGGCCGTCGACGTCCAGGCCTCCCCGCGCTTCCTCGACCTGGACGCGCTGCACGAGCACGAAGAAGACGACGGCACCAACTGGTTCGTCCAGCTACCCTCGGGCGGCGGCGGCTATTACACGCTCGCCCCGCCCGAGGAGCTGTGGGGCGTGCAGGACATGGTGTTCGGGCTCGCCGACGCCGCCGACGCGTGGGACCAGGCGCGCCTCGCCGAGAACCTGCCCCGCCTCGGCGTCGGCGACATCTCGCTCGCCGAGGGCGGCTACTTCCCGCCGCACAAGAACCACCGCTGCGGCATCGACGTCGACCTGCGCCCGATCGGCAAGACCCCCGCCGAAAAGCCGCTTCTGTGGACGGACCCGGACTACAGCCGCAAGTGGACCGCCACGCTCGTCGACGATTACCTGCTGCCGAATCTGCCGGCCGAGCGCATCTTCTTCAACGACCCCCAGCTGATCGGCGGGATCGTCGAGCCCAGGCCCGGTCACGACAATCATTTGCACCTCCGGATCGTCCGGCCATTCGGCTTCGACTGCGACAATCAGGGCTGAGCGCCCAGGAGTATTTTTAAAAGATGACACGCTATCTCTGCTCCGCCGCGCTTTGGTGCGCGCTGGCGGCCGTATCCCTGTTCACCCTCCGGGTCGCCGCCGCGACCGAGGTCGAGGTCGCGATCGCCGACCTCGCCGCGCTCGATCCTTCGGACTCCCACAAGCGCGGCGAGGTCGCCCTCGCCGCGCTGCTCCGCGTGATCGAGCGCGACGACGAGGCGCGCACGCAGGTCCTCGCCGAGTTCGCCGCCACCGAGGACGACGCCCTGCGCGGCCGCCTCGCCGTCGCGCTCGGCCTGGTCGACGACCCTCGCGTCGAGGCCGTCGCCCTCCGGATGGCCCGCCCGCACGAACCGCTCGCGCGCCGCCTCGCCGCCCTCGACCTGCTCGACCGCCGCGACAGCGTCGACCCCGAGATCGTCGGCGGGATCGCCGAGCTCCTCGCGGGCGACGAGCCGCCGGCCGTCCACGCCCGCGCCCTGTACGCCCTCGGCCGCCCGCAGGACGACCCTGCCCTGGTCCGGCGCGTGCTCGCGGCCGTGCGCCCGCACGCTCTCGGTCCGGGCGGCGAGCTGCGCGCGCGGGCCCTGTGGGTCACCGCGCAGTGGGCCCGCGCCGAGCCCGACCTCGCGCCGGTGCTCGCCGCCCTCGGCCACGAGGACTGGCGCCTGCGCGCGGCCGCCTGCTTCGCCCTCGGCCAGGCCCGCCTGCACACCGCCGCCGCCGAGGCCGCCCTGGTCGCCCGCATGACCGCCGAGGACGAGCGGCCCGCCGTCCGCGACCGCGCCTGGCGCTCGCTGCGGCGCCAGCCTGTCCGCGAGGACACGCGCCAGCGCGTGCAGGCGTTCCGCCGCGCCGCGCCGTGACCCGACCTGCCCGCAAGGACATCCGGGGGCGCAAGCCCGCGGCGCGCCGCCCGACCGCCCGCGGTTCGTCCGCGCCCGACCTTTGCTATCGTGGCCGTGATGCTCGTCGTCCACGTCCATGTCCACGTCGCGCCCGACCAGGTCGAGGCGTTCCGCGCCGCCACCGTCGCCAACGCGCGCGAGAGCGTGCGCGAGCCGGGCGTCGCCCGCTTCGACGTCCTGCAGCAGGAGGGCGACCCGACCCGCTTCATCCTCGTCGAGGTCTACCGCGACGAGGCCGCGCCGGCGCGCCACAAGGAGACCGCGCACTACCAGCTGTGGCGCGACACCGTGGCGCCGATGATGGCCAGCCCGCGCACCAGCGTGCGCCTCGCCAACGTGTTCCCGGCGGACGACGCGTGGTGATCCCGTTCGAGCTCGCCACCGCCGCGCGGATCGTGTTCGGCGTCGGCGCCGCGGCCCAGGTCGGCGCGATCGCCGGCGAGCACGGCCGCCGCGCCCTCGTCGTCACCGGCCGCGACCCGACCCGCACCGAACCTGTCCTCGAGGTCATGCGCGCCGCCGGCCTCGAGCTCGCCGTGTTCACCGTCGCCGGCGAGCCGACCGTCGCCGACGCCGAGCGCGGGGTGGCGGCCGCGCGGGCGAGCGCCTGCGACGTCGTGGTCGCCGTCGGCGGCGGCAGCCCGCTCGACGCCGGCAAGGCGATCGCCGCCCTCGTGCGCAACCCCGGCCCGCCGCTCGACTACCTCGAGGTCGTCGGCCGCGGCCGCCCGCTCGCCCACGACCCGGCGCCGTTCATCGCCGTCCCGACCACCGCCGGCACCGGCTCCGAGGTCACGCGCAACGCCGTGCTCGCGGCCAGCGAGCAGCGCGTCAAGGTCAGCCTGCGCAGCCCGAAGATGCTGCCGCGCGCCGCGATCGTCGACCCCGCCCTCACCCTCTCGCTGCCGCCGCTGGTCACCGCGGACTGCGGCCTCGACGCCCTGACCCAGCTCATCGAGCCGTTCGTGTCGCGCAAGGCCAACCCGATCACCGACGCCCTGTGCCGCGACGGCATCGCCCGCGCCGCCCGGGCCCTGCCGCGCGCCGTCGCCGAGGGCCGCGACCTCGACGCCCGCAGCGACATGGCCCTCGCCAGCCTGCTCGGCGGCCTCGCCCTCGCCAACGCCGCGCTCGGGGCCGTCCACGGGTTCGCCGGCCCGATCGGCGGCGCCTTCGCCGGCGCCCCGCACGGGGCCGTGTGCGCCCGCCTGCTGCCCGAGGTGCTGCGGATCAACGCCCGCGCCCTGCACCGGCGCGACCCCGGCAGCCCCGTGCTCGCCCGCCTCGACGAGGTCGCCCGCCTCGTCACCGGCGACCCCGCGGCCACCCTCGACCAGGCCGTCGACCACCTGCGCGCGCTCGTGGCGTCGCTGCAGATCCGCCCCCTCTCCGCCTACGGCGTGCAGGCGGCCGACCTGCCCGGGCTGGTCGAGCGCTCGCGCCGCGCCAGCAGCATGAAGGGCAACCCGATCGAGCTCACCGACGCCGAGCTCCACGAGGCCCTCGCCGCCGCGCTGTGACTCGCCTTCAAGGACATGTCTCTTCGAGCATGTCCTCTGCGACACGTGATCGGGCCCGTCACTGCGAGGCGCACTTGAAGTCCTCGCAGCTGCCGCCGAGGCAGTCGGAGCCCTCGAGGCAGTGCTGACCGTCCTCGCACGGGGAGCAGTCGGCCCCGCCGCAGTCGATGTCCGTCTCGTCGCCGTTCTGGACGCCGTCGCCGCAGGTCGGCGCCAGGCACGCCTCGCCGACGCAGATCTGGCTCGCGCAGTTCCAGTCTTCCTCGCAGTGCTGGCCGGGCTCGCACAGGGCGCAGTTGTACCCGCCGCAGTCGATGTCCGTCTCGTCGCCGTTGTGGACGCCGTCGAAGCACTTCGACGCGAAGCACTCGCCGTTGTCGCAGTACTCGTAGAAATCGCAGTCGATGTCCTGGTAGCAGTCGACGCAGTGGCCCTCGCCGTCGCACACCTGGTCGGGCGCGCAGTCGGGGTCGCCGGCCGGCCGGTTCTCGCCGACGCACACGAAGTCCTTGCAGAGGATCAAGACGCAGGGACCCAGGACCTGCTCGCAGTCGAACAGGTCGACGCACTCGGGCTCGCCGGAGGTCGTCGAGGTGCCGTCGGTCGTCGCGTCGCTCGCCGCCGTCGTGCCCTCGGTCGTCGCCCCGCCCGTCGTCGTCGCCGGCTCGCTCGTCGTCGTCGTCCCCTCGGTCGTCGTCGGGCTCACCGGCCCGGTCGAGGTGCTCGAGGTCGGCGAGTCGCCGGTCGTCGTCCCCGGGCCGGTCGTCGTCACCTGTCCCGGAGGACTCGTCGTGGACGTGCCGGTGGACGTCGACGTCCCGGCGGTGGGGTCGCCCTCGGTGGTGACCGGGGAGCTCTCCCCGCAAGCAGTGAGCAGGACGGCGACGAGCGGCAGGCGGCTGCGTAATTTCATCGGAGCGCCACGCTACCGCGCGCGCCACGGTCCCACGATCGGGTGATTCCCCGAGTGCCCGCCCCGCTCCGGGCGCGAATACCCGGGGTCGCCCTCCCACGCCCCGCCGCGCCCTGGCCCCGGCCGCCCCCAGCCGGCTCGCTCCCGCGCGTCACACACATGTCCCTCGGAACATGTCCATCAGGAAAGATGCGATCCGCCGCCGCTCCAGCGCGCCGTGAACCGAGCGCCTTGCGCTCAGCCGGCGCTCTCGGCCGCGTCGGCGGCGAGGGCCGCCTCGTCGTCGAGCGCGCTCGGGCCCTGCCCCCTCGCCGCCGTGAAGACCGCCGTCTCGGCCGACCTTTTAAAAATTTCGCCGAGCGAGTCCCAGTAGTCCTGGTTGGTCTCGAGCACGAAGTAGTACGCGACCCCGCGGAGCACCCGCAGGGTCGCCCAGCCCTTGCGCGGCGGGACGGGGCGCGGGTACCAGTCGCGGTATTCGTAGGCGCCGGAGAAGCGCGTCGGCGTCATCGTCACCTCGGACCAGCGCACGTGGTCGGGAGGCAGGCCGAGCGCGCTGTAGACGATGCCGTCGCGGTGGTCGTCGGGGCCGACCGGGTCGATGACGTTGAACCAGCCGTAGATCGCGTAGGTGCGGCACGGCGAGCCCACCAGCCTGGCGACCTCGCTGTCCTTGTAGAAGTCGAGGGTCTCGTCGATCAGCAGGACGCCGCGCGGCAGGTTGACGCGGCCCTGGATCTCGAGCAGCGGCGACTGGACGTCGGACAGCGCGAGCGTGCACCCTCCCGCCTCCTCCGGATGCCCGCGCATCAACGCCGTGTACGGGTCGCGGGCAGCGACGCCGGCGCACGCGACGTCGAGACCGATGACGAGCGCCAGCAGGACCAGCGCGGTCCCGGCGGCGATGGCAGATCGCGGCGCGTCGGAGGTCGGCGTGGTGAGCACGGCGACGAGCGTACACGCGGGCCGGCCCGCGAGGGGCCTCGGGCCGCCGACGCGCCGCGCCGCGCGTCACCTGGCGGCCTCGCTTGACGCGCAGGGCCGGCTGTCGTACGGCGGACGTCGGATGACGAGGTCGATCTGCGTATCGGTGGCGCTGGCGATCGGCGGCTGCCGACCTGCCGAGGTGCCGATGGCGCCGTCGCAGGAGGTGCAGCGGCAATCCGCGCTGGGGAGCGACTACATCGCGGCGGAGGAGCGCAAGGCCGCGGCCGCGGCGGAGCTCGAGCAGGCCGAGGCGGCGCGCGCCGACCTCGAGCAGCAGATCCGCGCGCTCGAGCGGTACGCCGCGGACGAGCACGCCCAGTACACATCCGCGCTCGCAGAGGCGCAGGAGACCGGTCGCACCTGTCGCGTGGGGTTCGTTCGCCTGGTCCAGCTGCACCGCTACCTGGCGCAGTTCGTGGCCGAGCCGCACCGCGACGCCGCGATCGAGGCGCTCGACCGCTGCCGCACGGCTGCCGCGGCAGCGAGGACGCAGGAGCACGCGAAGGCGCTGCCCGCCGCGCGCCAGGCGTTCGCGCGCGCGGTGGTGCAGGGATTCGACGAGTCCTACCCGCACGCGAAGGGGCGGCTGACCGCCGCGGTGAAGGGGACGACGCTGCGCGCCGAGCTGCGCCGCCACGCGGAGTGGCAGCCGCAAGATTGCCAGCGCGAGGTCGACGCCTGGTGCGCGAGCGCCCCGCCCTTCACGGCGATCGAGCTGCGCGGGCCGCAGGGCCCGTTCCGCTGCCGCCCGGCCGCGACCCTCGAGGAGCACGTGGCCGCGCTGGTGCGCGCCGACGGGCTCGCGGACCCGTGGGTGCCTGCCGCGTCGGGGCGGTTCGCCACGCCGGGCCCGGGCGTCGCCGCCCTCGACAGCGGCGAGCTGGCGCGCCTGCGCGGCAACCTGGACGGCGCGACGCAGCGGGTGCAGGCCGGCCGGGCCGCGCACACGCACGCGAGCCAGGACGTCGACGCCGTGGCCGCGGAGCTGCGCGGCCTCGAGGAGGCGGGGGTGGTCGACGCCGAGCACCGCAACCTCCGCGAGAAGAAGAAGTACAACCGGATGGTCATCGCCAGCATCCCCCTGAACCTCGGCGGGGTGGTGTTCGTGCTGGTCGGCCTGTTCAGCCTGATGGCGCGCCAGAACATCGTCGACGGCACCCGGCAATTCGACTCGCCGAGCGCCTACGACGCGGCGCTGCGGCGGACGACCCGCAACAGCATCCTCGGCTACGGCGTCGGCCTGCCGCTGATCGCCGCCGGGCTGACGCTCGCGCTCGTCGGCGCCCGCCGGCTCCACCGGCTCAACCGCCTGACGCTGTCGGGCGACGGGATCGGGCTGCGGTTCTGAGAGACATGTCCATTTGGGCATGTCTCCAAGTCGTCACTCGCACGGGTCGTCCTCGCCGGCCGGCCCGCGCGGTGCGTGCAGCATCGACGCCGGGATCGGCCGCGGCGGCTCGTCGTCGAAGCTCGCCAGCACCTGCACGTGGGCGTCGCCGCTGTGCTCGCTGTAGTCGACCCGCACGTGGTGCACCCCGGCCGCGAGCCGGGCCTCGCCGCCGCGCGACTGCGTCTTGCCCTTCGTCCGGTTGCGCACGATCAGGTCGCCGTCGACGTACACGCGCGAGCCGTCGTCGGAGATCGACTGGAACACCGCACGGGTCGGCGCGTCGAGGTGCAGGCAGCTGTCCCAGCGGACCGAGAAGTTATCGGCGGGCCAGTCGGGCATCGGCGCGTCGCGGCCCCAGTCGAAGTCGATCTCACGGTCGTAGCGCATCTGCCACTTCCCGCTGTGGTCGGAGCGGGCGTAGTAAGTGCCGCGCCACGGCTGCAGCGTCAGCGTGTACCACGGCCGCACCGCGATCAGCAGCACGACAGCCGCCGCCGCCGCGAGCGCCGCCTTGCCCGTCCAATTCGGCCGCGGCGACCCCTCGCCGCGCGCGCGCGCGATCAGCTCGCCGAGCCGCCACGTGTGCGCCTCGACCTCGCCGCGGCTCAGCGCGAACGCCCGCGACTCCCAGCCCGGCCGCGCCCGCTCGGCCACCAGCGCCGGCAACGCCCGCCCGAGCTCCGTCACCGCCCGCGGCCCGAGCGTCGCCTGCAGCCGCGCCGGTAGCCACCCGCCGACGTCGCTGATGTCCTCGGGAACATGTCCACCAGGACAGACTGCGCGCGCCAGCGCCTCCCACGCTCCGACGAGGTGGTGCGCCGCGCTGCGCGGCTCGCACGAGGGGTCGACGGTCACCGCGCGGGCGGCCCGATGGGCCGCCTCCGCCACGGACAGCGCACCTTGCGTCTCGCTCATCATCCGCTCGCCTCCTTGTCGGCCGCGGGCACCCCCGGCTCCTTCGCGGGCCGCGGCGCCGGCAGCTTCTTGCGCGCGCCCTTCTCGGTGCGGTAAGGCACCGGCAGGGCGCGCAGGTCCTTCACCACGTTGAGCACCCCGCCGTCGCGCACGACCTCGAAGATCGGCCGGCCGTCGGGGAAGCGGCGGTCGCAGCGGTCGCGCAGGTAGCCGACGCTGAAGTCGGAGTACTGCTCGCCCTGGCGCTGCTTGAACGTGCGGAAGTTGCCCGGCACGTGCAGCCGCATCGCTTTGCCCGACAGGCAGCCCGTGTAGTAGTAGACCGAGTCGAGGTACGTCGCGCGCTCGGTCCGCCACAGGTGCGCCTGCAGGGCCTTCATCGCCTCGGGGTTGGTGTTGCCGTAGTAGTCGGTGTCGTAGCGGCCGATCGCCCCGGCGACGCCGCCGATGAAGCGGTTGAAGTACACCACCTCCTGCGGGTGCAGATGCACCATCTGCACCAGCAAATCGACGAGCAACGCCATCGTCACCGCCCACGCGATCCCGCGGGCCCACCGCCGGCGCAGCCGCCCGACCAGCGCCTCGATCGTCACCGCCGCCAGGGCCACCATCGGCGGGACCACGAACAGGAAGTGGCGATAGCCGTCGTACAGCGGCGAGCCCTTGTAGACGGCGTAGATCGGCGGCACGAAGATCGCCATGCCGACCAGCAGCAGCGCCAGCGCCGGGCGCACGAGCTCGGCCCGCCCGCCGCGGCGCAGCAACGCCGCCACGCCCCACGCCGTCCCGATCGCCAGCATGATCAGCACCAGCTCCGGCGTCTGGAACCCGAAGTAGTGCGGCAGGTACTCCCAGCCGATCTCGTAGTTCCACAGGTACTCGTCGGCGAACGGCATCTTGCGCTGGTGCGCGTCGAAGCTGCTCATCCGCCGCAGGGCCACGAACGGGCGCGTCAGCGGGTCCAGCTGCGCCCACGGCCAGCCGATCAACATCACCGCCCACGCCCCCGCGGTCACGCCGGCCCCGATCGTCAGCGCCCGCCGCACGTGAGCCGCCAGCGCCGCCCAGCTGCGCCGCAACCACCCGGCGTGCGCGGCGAACAGCGCCAACACCAGCGCGAGGAAGCACAGCAGGATCAGCCCCGCGATCCGCACGCTCAGCGCCAGGCCGATCGCCGCCGCGAGCTTCGCCAGCGTCGCCCGCGACGGCCGCGGCAGCTCTGCGATCGCCGCGACCATGAAGTAGAGGCTCCACGCGTACGCGACCGCGAACGGGCTGTCCTTCGGGTTGTTGAACATGTGGCCCCACCACACCGGGTGGAGCGTCAGCATCACCAGCGCCAGGAGCCCCGCGCGCGGCCCCGCGAGCGCGCGCCCGAGCTTCCACGTGCCGACCAGGCCGAGCACGCCGACCAGCCCGCCGAGCAGGTGGATCGCCGTGAAGCGCTCCATCGGCAGCGCGATCGCACGGAAGATCGCCCCCAAAAGGTCGTAGCCGCCGCCGTAGAGGTAGTTGATGCGGTACGTCAGCGCGTCGGTGTCGCTGAAGCCCGAGGTGTACCACTTCGAGATCCGGCGGCCGTACTCGAGGTGCCAGGCCTCGTCCCAGGTGACGCCGTAGTGGCGGAACGTGCACAGCACCGTGATCAGCGCCCCCGCGCACCACGCCCAGGCGACGCGGTCGTACACCCGAGCGGACGGTCCGGGCAGCGAGGGCAAGAGGCGCGACAGCAGCGACGTTGATGCGTGTGACACGGGGACGCGACCTCGAACGCGCCCCCAGTGTCCCCAGCGCCGCGGCCGGTTCAAGCGCCGGGGCGACAGTTCGCGAGCTCGCGACCTCGGGGTCACGCGCGGTGCGACAGTTCGCGACCGCGACGCCGAGCTGTCACCCGACGCGAGCGCTGGCGCACGAGACCGCGTGATCGCGTGATCGAGAAGACAGGGCCGATCGACCATGTCGAGCGCAGCCGCGACGCATCACATGTCCATTCGGTCCTGTCGCCCGCCGATCGCCGTCGCAGCCGCGATTCACATGTCCCTTCGGTCACCTTCCGGCCGCGAGTAACATGTCCCTTCGGTCACCTCTCGTTCCTCGCCTCGGACTCGCGGCCCGCCGCGCCTGACCGGTCCGTGGCTCATCGCGTGCCGATCCTCCTGTCTCTTCAAACAGCTCGCCCCTGCGAAAGCCAGCCCCGCTGTTCCCGCGCGACGGGACGCCCGAACGCCCCTGCTGTCGCCGTCCATGGCCCCTGAGCGCCGCGTAGGGCCGCTCCTGTCCCCGCGGACATCCGCACCGCCGCGCAGCCGACCGCGCGCTCGCACACCCGCCTGCGTGCTACGCTCCCGCGCCCGTGACCGCCCCGTCGTCCGCCCCGCCGGCCCCCGCTCCGCTCCCCTGGCTGTCCCCGGGCCCGTTGCCGCCGCGGGGGCTCGCCCAGCTCGCGTGGGGCCTCGCCCAGCCGCTGCTCGGCCTGCGGGTGATCGCGGGCGACCCGGCGCTGCTGCGGGCCGCCGCCTGGCCCGTGCTGCTGTTCGCCGGCTTCTGCGTACTCGTGGCGATGGGCGCCGAGGACGACGCCTCGGCGCGCCTCGAGGTCTTCCTCGACACCCTCGTCACCCTCGCGCCGGCGCCGGTGATCCTGTTCGGCAAGACCTACCGCCGCCTCGCCGCCGCCGCCCGCGTCCCGCTCGGCCTGTCCCCGCGGACAGCCGACATGCCGGGCCTGCGCAGCGCGATCGGCGACGCCATCCGCCAGGCCGTCCTGCTCGGCATCGGCCTCGTCCCCGTGTGGCTCGCGTTCGAGCTGGCGCAGTCGCTGTGGCCCGCCGGCGCCGACGCGTTCGCGTGGGTCGCGTGGGCGCTCGGCGGCTTCTGGGCCCTGCACTGGATCGTCATCGAGGCGCTCGACAACGGCCACACCGTCGACCCGGCCGCGCCGGCGAAGCAGCCCGACCCGTACCCCGACCCGTGGTTCGTCCAGATCTACCAGTTGCCGCTGCTGCGCCGCTTCTCCGGCCTGCTGCGCCGCCTGAGCCGGCCGTGGCGGCGCGAGCTGCAGCTGGTCGCGCGCCACCCGGAGCTCGCGCTCGGCTTCGGCCTCGGCGTCGCCGCCATCATCGCCGTGCCGTTCGCCGCCCTGGTCTTTCGGCCAGCCGCTGTCGTCGCCGCGGTCCACGTGCTCGGCCGCGTCGACGAGGCCGCCGGCGCGACCGCCGAGCCCGCCGCGGTCGTCACTGCACCAGCGACGCCGTGAACTCCATCGCCGCCGCGCACGGGAACTTCGTCCGCGCCAGCGCGGCCAGCCCGTCGCACTCCTCCCCGTCGCACGTCACCTCGGCGTCGCGTCGTCCGCTGGCCTCCGTCTCCGACGAGAAGGTCCCCGAGAAGCGCAGCCAGATGTCGAGCGTCGCCTCGCCCCTCATCGCCCGCACCTGGTGCTCCGGGCACTCGAATTCCCGGCCCGAGAGGTCGCACTCGAAGGTGCCGTTGGTGTTGTCCGCGTCGAGCGTGATCGTGCCGTCGCCGTTGGCGACCAGCGAGAAGTCGCTCGCCAGCATGCCGGTGATGAGCCCGCACGAGTCCTCGAGCCGCCTGGCCTCCGCGAACGCCCAGTGACCGTCGCGCGGCTCGAACTCGGGCCCGCAGGCCGACACCAGCGCCAGCGAGGACAACACCAAGGCGCGAACCATGCGATGGAGCCTAGCCCGGCTTGCGCATGAACACCAGGTATTGATACGGCAGCAGCTCGCGGTCGGTCCGCTCGTGGGTGAGGCCGAGCTTCTGCAGGTGCGCCGCCACGATCGCGTCGTCCACGCGCATCGCCGCCGGCGGCCCCGGAGCGTCCTCCGGCGCGTCCTTTTTAAAGTCGACGATCACCAGCAGCCCGCCCGGCTTCAGCGCGTCGCGGACCTTGCCGAAGAACTGCGACGGCTCGTCGATGTGGTGGTAGGTGTCGACCATCAGCGCGACGTCGAGGCCCTCCGGCAGCTTCGGATCGGCGGGCGCCCCCGCGACGGTGACGACGTTGCCGAGCCCCTCCTTGGCCGCGCGCTCGCCGATCCACTTCACCATGTCGGGCTCGAGGTCGTTGGCGACGACCTTGCCCTGCGGCACCGCCTTCGCCAGCCGGACCGTGAAGTAACCGGTGCCCGCGCCGAGGTCGGCGACCGTCATCGCCGGCGTCAGCCCCAGCGCCGCGACCACCTCGTCGGGCTTCTGCCAGGCCGCCCGCTCGGGGCTGTCGAACATCGCCGTCCACTCGGCCGCGTTGGTGAAGCGGTGGTGCTTGTGGTGCCCGCGCCCGCGGTGGTCGGCGTAGGCCTCCGCCGCCTCCTCGTGCTCCTGCGCGTGGTAGGCCCGCTCCTTGCTGGCCTCTGCGTCATGTTCATGGGAACCTGTCTTATCGGGCATGGCCTTTTGAGCATGTCCTGCAGGCGGGGCTGGCGTCTGCCCGCACCCGAGCAGGGCCCCGGCGATCGCGGCGATCACGGCGTTGCGCATGGCGGGAACATACCCTCAGCGCAGCAGCGCGGAAAGCCGGGCGCGCACCCCGGGCCACGGCGTCCACGCCGGGTCGGGCGGGTCGCCGCCGGCCAGCACGCCGAAGAAGCGCATGCCGCAGGTCTCGGCGAACCGCTGGTCGGCGAACGCCCGGTCGCCGACCATGACCATGCGCTCGCCCGGCAGCCCCATGCCCGTCAGCGTGCGCGCGGCCATCCGCGCCGCCGGCTTCATCGCCCCGTGCTCCTCGGTCACCAGCGAGAAGTGGAACAGCCCCGGGTCGATGCCCAGCGCGCGCAGGCGGTCGTGCGCGCCGCGGTAGTCGCTGACCAGCCCGAGCCGCAGGCCGGCCCCGCGCAGCCGCAGCAGCGTCTCGGCCGCCCCCGGGTAGGCCCGCCCGGCCCGCCCGACCGCCCGCAGCACCTGCGGCTCGTAGCGCTCGGCGATCCACCGCCGCCACGTCTCCTGCCCGCGCGCGTCGCCGGCCAGCCGCTGCAGCGTCTCCCGCGCCAGCGCCCCCGCGTCGTCGAAGTCGACCCCCGCCAGGCTCGTGCGCACCTTCGTGTAGCGCACGAGCCGCGGCAGCGACGGCAACATCCGCGCCAGCACCCAGCGCTCGACCGGCCGCTTGTCGTACAGCGTGCCGTCGAGGTCGAACACGACCCCCGCGATCGCCCCGTCACCCGCCATCGTCTCTCTGTGTCCCTTCATTCATGTGCTTCAGGACATGCCGCATCGGCCATGTCATGACATCGCCGCCCATCCGTCACAGCCCGTCGCGCACCAGCTCGAGCACGCGCGCCCCGCGGGCTCTCGGGCCGGGCGCCCCGGCGTCGGCGCCCGGCAGGTCGGCGATGAAGCGGTGCAGCCCCGACGCGTGCGCCTCGCGGCGCGGCCACACGGCCCCGCGCACGAACCCGAGCACCGCGACGGCCGTCCACGCCGCCTTCTCGAGCGCCGGCACCACCGTGCGCCCGGCCAGCGCGTCGCCCCCGCGTCGCCGCAAGCGCAGCCCGATCGCCCGGTAGACCCGACTCGCCACCACGATCGCCAGCCGCGAGCGCCACGGGATGAACCGCATCCCCGCCTCCGCGCTGGCGTAGTAGCGCTCGGCCGTGGCGAGCAGCCCGAGCACGACCTCCGCCACCGCCCCGCGCTCGGCCGAGCCGGCGAGCAGCTCGTCCGCGCTGGTCCCGGCCGCCGCGAGCCGCGTCCCCGGCAGGTACACCCGCCCGTGCGCCGCGTCCTCGGCGACGTCGCGGGCGATGTTGGTCATCTGCATGGCGATCCCGAGGTCGAGCGCGAACGGCAGCGCCAGCGGGTCGCGGGCGCCGATCACCCCGCACATCATGAGCCCCACCGTGCCGGCCACGCGGTAGCAGTACCGCAGCAGCGCCGCGTCGTCGGGCAGCGCGACCGGCCCCGCGTCGGCGCGCACGCCCGCGATCAGCTCGTGCGCCACCTGCAGCGGCACGCCCCAGCCCGCCAGCAAATCGCGGTAGCAGGCGATCAGCGGCCGCGCCGCGGCCGTCCCCGCCAGTTCGTCCTCGATCGCCTGCACCTCGGCGAGCCCGTCGCCGGGCGCCGCCGCCAGATCGATCACGTCGTCGACGAGCCGACAAAACGCGTACACCACCGCCGCCTCGTCGAGCCGCTCCGGCGGCAAGAACCAGCCCGCGAGGTCGAACGTGCGCGCGTGGCGGGCCAGCGTCGCCCGGCTCTCCGCCACCACCCGCGCCCGGTCGTAACTCAACCTGTCCCTCCGGACTTATTTTTAAAGACATGTCCCTTGCGACCTGGCCCCGGCATCACCCGCTCGAGCACCTTGGCCGAGCACAGCACCCCCGGCATGCCCGCGCCCGGGTGGGTGCCGGCGCCGACGAAGTAGAGCCCCGCCACGTCCTCGGAGACGTTGTGGTAACGAAAATACGCCGACTGCGTCAGCCGCGGCTCCGGGCCGAACGCAGCCCCGCCGAACGAGCGCAGCGTCGTCTCGAAGTAGCGCGGCGTCACGTGCCTGCGGGTGACGAGGTGCCGGCGCAGACCCGGCACGTGCTCCGCGTCGAGGAAGTCGAGGATCTTGTCGAAATAAGCCTCGCCGCGCGCGTCCCAGTCGAGCCCCTCGGCCTGGGTGTTCGGCACCGGCGACAGCACGTAGAACGCCTCGCAGCCGGGCGGTGCCAGGTTCGGGTCGGTCCGCGTCGGCGCGTGCAGGTACAGCGAGAAGTCCTCGGCCAGCACCTTGCGCTCGAAGATGTCCTCGAGCAGCTCGCGGTAGCGCGGCCCGAGGATGATCGTGTGGTGCGCCAGCTCGGGCCACGTGCGGTCGGCCCCGAAGTAACCGACGAACAGCCCCATCGACAGCTTCTTGCGCTTGACGAGGAGGTCATGGTTCCAGCGGCGGTGCCGCGCCGCCACCAGCCTGGTGTACACCGTCGCCGGGTCGGCGTTGCTGACCACCGCGCCGCAGGCGATCCGCTCGCCAGCCTCCGTGCGCACCGCCACCGCGCGCCCGCCCTCGACCTCGATCTCCGCCACCGGCGTACCGACGCGGACCTCGACCCCGAGCTCGCCGAGCAGGCGCACCATCGCCTTGACGATCGCCGTCGTCCCGCCGACCGCGAACTCGACGCCCCACTTGCGCTCGAGCCAGTGGATGAGCGCGTAGATCGCCGGCGCGCGGAACGGGTTGCCGCCGATCAGCAGCGGCTGGAACGTGAACACCTGGCGCAGCCGCTCGTCGCGGATCGATCGGCTGACCCACTCGTACATCGAGCGCCAGCAGCCGAGCCGCACCAGGTCCGGCACGATCTTCAACATGTCGCTGAAGCGATCGAAGGGCCGGTCGACCAGCTCGGTGTAGCCGATGTCGAAGATCCGCCGGGCCTCGGCCGCCAGACGGCGGTAGCCGTCGACGTCGCGCGGCTCGAATTGCTCGATCTGCGCCACGAGCCGCGCCTCGTCGCCGACGTAGTCGAAGCGCGCGCCGTCGGGGAACAGCACCCGGTAGAACGGATCGACCGGCACGAATTGCACGTAGTCCCGCCGCTCGCGCCCGACCAGCGCCCACAGCTCGTCGAACAGGTGGCTCGCGGTGACCACCGTCGGCCCCGCGTCGAACGAGAACCCGTCCTGCTCGAACACCGCCGCGCGCCCGCCCGGCTGCTCCATCGCCTCGAGCACCAGGACCTCGTGCCCGCGCGCGCGCAGCCGGATCGCCGCCGCCAGCCCGCCGAGCCCCGAGCCGATCACGATCACCCTGTCCTGCTCCCTCATGCCGCCGCGCGAGTGTATCCCCGGGCGTCACGAGCACACGCCCGCAGGACGCGTGGTATCCTCACTTCATGACGGCCGCCGCGAAGCTCGCCACCTACGCCGACCTCGTCGCCCTGCCGGAGGGCGTCAAGGCCGAGGTCCTGGGTGGCGAGCTCGTCATACAGCCGGGCCAGACCTTGCATCACGCCAACGTGCGGAGCGGCCTGTATCGATTCCTCGGTGGGCCCTTCGACTTCGACGACGACGGCCCGGGCGGCTGGGACATCGTCGGCGGCATCGACGTCCGCTTCACCGTCGACGACATCGCGCAGCCCGACGTCGTCGGCTGGCGCCGCGCTCGCCTGGAAGGTCACTACCAACTCCCGATCGACGTCATCCCCGACTGGATCTGCGAGGTCCTCTCGCCCTCCTCGACCAAGCGCGACCGTTTACACAAGTTCCAGCTGTACGCCCGCCACGGCGTCCCGCACTACTGGCTCGTCGACCCCGACGCCCGTCTGCTCGAGGCCTACGCGCTCGACGGCGGCCAGTGGAAGAGCATCGGCGTCTACGACGAGACCGCCAGAGCCCGCATCGCCCCGTTCGAGGCCGTCGAGTTACCGGTCGGGCGCCTGTTCCTGCCCGAGCCGCCGTCGCCCGCCTCGCCGTGAGCGCGCAACGCGTCGCGCTCGCTGTCGCGAGGTGAGCATCGCCGTCCTTCGACGAGCGGGGCTGGCGACGGTCTCCGCAGGGCGGACGAGGGGCGGCGCAGCGGGAAGCAGCGGGGGGCTCCGCACCTGGCGCGCAGACGGCGTGCCAATCGTCGGACGCGAGCCACCACATCATCGCCGTCGAACACCTGGTGTGGAAGGACCGCGTCGCAGGGACCCGCTGCGCCGCCCCTCGTCCGCCCCTCGACGATCTCCGCAGCCCCGCGCCCTCGCGCGCGCATGTCTCGAGCGCCCTGCTAGGAGCCTGTCCAGGAAATCGCGTGGCCGAAGGCGCGGGGCCGTGGAGATCTGGGTGACGGCGGGCACGGAGCGGCGGAGCGGGTCCCTCGCGACGGCGGGGCCCTCCCAGGCAACGTGCTCGGCGCCCTTGGGCTTCGATGATGAGCTGTCGTTGAGGACAGGTTCGTTCGTGCTTCGCGGACGATGGCGCCTGCGCGCGGTTGCCTGCGGCCCCTCCCGCCTGCGAGTTGACTTCATGGCCGTGACTGCGTGTCAGCGGCCGGATCATCGCACGGTTAATGACTTCCGCCGGCGGCATCTCCCGGCGCTCGGCGGTCTCTTCGGCCAGGTTCTCCGGCTGTGCCAGAAAGCCGGACTGGTGAAGCTCGGACACGTCGCGCTCGACGGGACGAAGATCAAGGCGAACGCCTCGAAGCACAAGGCGATGAGCTACACGCGGATGAAAGAGGTCGAGCCGCAGCTCGCGGCCGAGGTCGCGCGGTGGTTCGCTGAGGCCGACGACCTCGATCGTAGCGAGGACGATCGGCACGCGGATGGTCGCGGCGACGAGATGCCGGCATGGGTGCAGAGCAAGCAGGAGCGCCTGGCAAAGATCCGTGCGGCGATGGCGGCGCTCGAGACCGAGGCTGCCGCCGAGGCCGCTGCTCGTGACGGGGACCGACGCGCAGCCCAGGAGGCCAGGGCGCGCGACGAGGAACGGCCGGAACCGACTGTGCCGCGACCTCACCACATGGCTGATGGGACACCTTCGGACAAGGCCCAGCGCAATTTCACCGATCCCGAGAGCAAGTTGATGATGACCAAGGACGGCTTCGTGCAGGGCTACAACGCCCAGGCCGCCGTCGACAGTGCCTCCCAGGTGATCGTCGCCGAGATGGTGATCGCCGAGCAGAACGACGTCCGTGCGCTCGCACCGATGCTCGCACAGATCAAGGCGAACACGGGCAGGCAGGCGCGTGAACTGTCGGCCGACGCGGGCTATTGCTCGGAGGCGAATCTCCGCGAGCTCGGTCGCCGACACGTCCGTGGCTACATCGCCACCGGACGGATCAAGCACAGGGAGGGGAGCGCGAAGGGTCGCATCGGCCAGCTCCCCGGCACACGTGCCCATGACATGCGCATGCGACTCGCCCGCGCCGGATATCGGAGTCGCTATCACCTGCGCAAGCAGGTCGTCGAGCCCGTCTTCGGCCAAATCAAGGCCGCGCTCGGCTTCGGCCGCTTCCTCATGCGCGGTATGAAGAAGGTGCAGCTCGAATGGCGGCTCGTCTGCACCGCTCACAACTTGCGCAAACTGCTGACCGCAGTCGGTCGCGCCGCACTCGCCGCCGCTCGGTGAGCCTCCCGCACGACGACAAGCGGGGCCGGCGACGCTCTCCGCAGGCGGGCACGGAGCGGCGGAGTGGGACGCAGGCGGGAGGGGCCGCAGGCAACCGCGCGCAGGCGCCATCGTCCGCGAAGCACGAACGAACCTGTCCTCAACGACAGCTCACCATCGAAGCCCACGGGCGCCGAGCACGTTGCCTGGGAGGGCCCCGCCGTCGCGAGGGACCCGCTCCGCCGCTCCGTGCCCGCCGTCACCCAGATCTCCACGGCCCCGCGCCTTCTGGCGCGCGTTTTCTCAGGCAGGCTCCTAGCCCTCGCCGCCCGACCAGCGGGCGAACAGCCCCTGGCTCGTGCCCGCGAAGCCGGCGCGCTCGAACAGCGGCAGCCACGACGACTCCTGCGCCGGCGCCCCGTCGACCTGTCCGACGAGCAAGGTGCGGCGGATCGGCGACAGGAGCCCCGTCAGCGCCCTGGCGACCGCCTCGGCCACGCGCGTGCGCTCGGGCTCGTCGGCCGGGGCGAACATCACCACGCTGCGCGCCTCCTTGCCGACGTGGGCAGCCAGCGCCCCGTCGACCAGCACCACGAACGTCCCCGCCGCGCGTCCGACCCGCGTCCCCGCGTGCTCCGGCCACGGCAGCGCCGCCCCGTACGGGTTGGCCGGGTCGGTGCTCGCCAGCACGATCGCCTCGGGCTCGGCGGGCGGGTCGCGCAGCGCTCGTAACCTGTCCTCTGCGCCAGGTACTGCGAATTGCGCCGCCCCCAGCCCGTCGACGAAGTAGCCGCGGCGGACCTTCCCGGCCTCCTCCATCGCCTTGAGCACCTCGTAGACCGCCGAGAACCCGCCCGCGATCTCCTCGGCCTGGACCGCCTCGCGCGTGACGATCCCGTGGCGCTCGAGCAGCGCCTGCGCGAGCGCGTGGCGCCGCCGGGTCTCGTGGGCTCCGACGCTCCCTGCCCCTTCGGGCATATCCTTTCGAACATGTCGCGGCGGCCAGACCAGCGACCAGCGGCCCTCCGAGCCCGGCGGCCCGAGGCGGCGGGCGCGGAACGGGCTGTGCGGCGGCGGCGCGCGCCGGCGGTCGCTGGCCGAGCCGTGGACCAGCTTGCGCAGGGCCGTCAGCGTGTCGTTGCTGACCTCGCCGGCCCAGACCATGTCCCACAGCGCCTGCAGCAGGTCGGGCTCGAAGCCGCCGACCAGCGGCGCCAGGTCGCTGAAGAACAGCGCCCCGCGCTCGCGCAGCGCCGCGCGGATCTTCGCCGGCAGCTCGCCGGGCACCTCCTCGCCTGGCCTTCGGAGCATGTCCATCTGGTCAGCCAGATAGAGCGCGATCCGCCCGTCGCCGGCGCCGACCGCCGCGACCCCGAGCCACGCCACCTCGCCGGCGGCGCACAGCGCGTCGAGGTCGCCGGCGCGGTAGTCGACCAGGCGGGCCGGCAAGATCTCCGTCTCGAGCGCCGACGCCAGCAGCGGCGCCCCTTGCAGCTGCCCGACCACCGTCAGCAGCGCCTCGCGCCCGCGCAGGCGCGGCTGCAGGTGCTGCCAGCGGGCCAGGAAGCGGGCGTACACCGGCTGCGCCGCCGGCTCGACCGCCTGCCGCAGCCGCGCCAGGCTGCGCCGCTTGATCTGCCGCAGCACCTCGGGGTCGCACCACTCGGCCCCGGTGCCGCCGGGCGTGAACTCGCCGGCGACCGCGCGGCCCTCCGCCGCCATGCGCTGCAGGACATGTTCGATGGGACCTGTCCCGATGCCCAGGCGAGCGGCCACCGCCGCGGTGGTGAACGGCCCGTGCGTGCGCGCGTGGCGGCGCACCAGGTCGCCGAGCGGGTCGGCCACCTCGGCCCGCAGCGCCGCCGGGATCGTGTCCGGCAGCGCCACGCCGAGCGCCCCGGCCAGGCGGCCCGCGTCCTCGACCGCCGCGAAGCGACCTGTCCCTCCGGACATATTCTTGACCGCGAACACCCGCCGGGCCGCCACCAGCTCGCCGAGCCACTCGCCGGCCGCGTCGGGCGGGGCGCAGCGCGCGGCGCACTCCTCGCGCGACAGGTCGCCGATGGCGATCAGCAGGTCGTGCAGCCCGTCGACCGACGTCGCCGGCCGGGTCAGCCGCTGCAGCCCGCGCTCGACCTCGCCGATCGCCTCGGCGTCGAGCAGCTCGCGCAGCGACGTCTCCCCGAGCAGCGCGCGCAGCTGGCCGGTGTCGATCGCCAGCGCCTGGGCCCGCCGCTCGGCCAGCGGCGCGTCGCCCTCGTACATGAAGTTGCCGACGTAGCCGAACAGCAGCGACCCGGCGAACGGCGACGGGCGCTCGCTGTCGACGCTGACGACCCGCAGCTCGCGGCTGTGGATCTGCCGCAGCAGCTCGCGCAGGGCCGGGAGGTCGAACACCTCGCGCAGGCACTCGCGGAACGTCTCGAGCACGATCGGGAACGAGCCGAAGCGGCCGGCCACGCCGAGCAGGTCGGCGGCGCGCTTGCGCTGGGCCCACAGCGGCGCCCGCCGCCCGGGGAACCGCCGCGGCAGCAGCAGCGCGCGCGCGGCGTTCTCGCGGAACCTGGCCGCAAAGACAGCCGTCTGTCCGAGCTGCTGCACCACCAGGTCCTCGATCACCTCCGGCGCCAGCAGCAGCGCCGCCATGTCCGGCGCCGCCTCGGCGTCGGGGAAGCGGAACACCATCCCGTCGTCGGCCCACAGCCCCTCGACCTGCTCGCCCCGGGCCTCGCGGAGGCGCGCCAGCGCGGCCGTGGCCCACGGCGCGTGCACGCGGGCGCCGAACGGCGACAGCACGCACACCCGCCAGTCGCCGACCTCGTCGCGCCAGCGCTCGACCACGATCGCCTGGTCGCTCGGCACCTCGCCGGTCGCCGCTCGTTGCGCGTGCACGTAGTTCAGCAGGTCGTCGGTCGCGCGCTCGTCGAGGAAGTGCTCGCGCGTCAGCTTGCGCCGGGCCGCCGCCGGCGTCGCCTCGGCCAGCTCGCGGGCCAGGCGGCCGATCGCGCGCCCGAACTCCGCCGGTCTGCCGGCCGTGTCGCCGCGCCAGAACGGCATCTTGCCCGGCTCGCCCGGCGCCGGGCTGACGATCACGCGGTCGGGCGTGATGTCCTCGATGCGCCACGACGACGCCCCGAGCAGGAACACCTCGCCGACCCGCGACTCGAACACCATCTCCTCGTCGAGCTCGCCGACGCGGCGCATCGCCGCCCCGGGCTCGCCCTTCAAGAACACGCCGTAGAGCCCGCGGTCGGGGATCGTCCCGCCGCTGACGACCGCCAGCGTGCGCGAGCCGGCGCGCGCAGTCAGCCGGCCCGAGTCGCGGTCCCAGGTGATGCGCGGCTTGAGCTCGGCGAACTCGTCGGACGGGTAGCGTCCGGACAGCATGTCGAGCACTCCCTCCAATGTCTCTCGGGACAGGTCAGCGAACGGCGCCGCGCCGCGGACCTCGGCGTGCAACGCCTCGACCGTGGTCGCGTCCATCGCCACGCTGGCGACCACCTGCTGCGCCAGCACGTCGAGCGGGCTGCGCGGGTAGGCGATCGGCTCGACCTCGCCGGCGGCGATCCGCGGCGCCGCCGCGGCGCAGGCCAGCAGGTCGCCGCGGAACTTCGGCACCAGCACCCCGCGGGACACCGCCCCGACCTGGTGGCCCGCGCGGCCGATCCGCTGGATCCCCGCCGACACCGACGGCGGCGACTCGATCTGGATCACCAGCTCCACCGCCCCCACGTCGATCCCCAGCTCGAGCGACGACGTCGCCACGATCGCCGGCAGCTCGCCCGCCTTGAGCCGCGCCTCGATGATCTGCCGGCGGTCGCGCGCCACCGCCCCGTGGTGCGCCAGCGCGATCTCGGCCTGCGCGTGGTCGTTGATGGCCGTCGCCAGCCGCTCGGCCAGGCGGCGGTTGTTGCAGAAGATCATCGTCGAGCGGTGGGCCCGGATCCGCTCGACCAGGCGCGGCACGATCGACGGCCACACCGACTTGCCGCCGGCCGGCGCCAGCCCGGCCGAGGCCCGCGCCTTGCCGGTCTTCCGCCGCGACTTCGCGGCTGTCCTCTCGGACATGCTCTCTCGAGCCTGTCCCTCGGGACTCTCGTCGGCCGGCACCTCGATCGTCAGCTCCCACGCCTTGCGCCCCGGCGGCGCCGCGATCGTCACCGGCCGCGGCTGCCACTCGCCGGCGGCGTCGACCGCCCCGCCGCCGAGCAGGCGCGCGACCTCCTCGAGCGGCCGCTGCGTCGCCGACAGCCCGATCCGCTGCAGCGGCGCCGCCGACGGGTCATGGCGGCGGCGCAGGGCGCAGAGCCGCTCGAGCGTGAGGAACAGGTGGGCCCCGCGCTTGGTCGCCGCGACCGCGTGGATCTCGTCGACGATCACCGACTCGACCCCGAGCAGGCCGTCGCGCGCGCTCGACGTCAGCAGCAGGTACAGCGACTCCGGCGTGGTGATGTAGATGTCGGGCGGCGCCCGCCGCAGCTGCGCGCGCTCGGCCTGGGTCGTGTCGCCCGAGCGCACCCCGATCGTCGGCCGGCGGAACGCCGCGCCCGCCTGCTCCGCCACAGCGGCGATGCCCGCGAGCGGCCGTTGCAGGTTGCGCTCGACGTCGGCCGCCAGCGCCTTGAGCGGCGACACGTAGATCACCCGGCAGCGCCGCTCCGCCGCCGGTTCCGGCGCGAACATCAGGCGGTCGATCGCCGCCAGGAACGCCGCCAGCGTCTTGCCCGAGCCCGTGGGCGCCAGCAACAGCGTCGATCGCCCCGCCGCGATCTCCGGCCACGCCGCCGCCTGCGCCGCTGTCGGCGCCCCGAACGCGTCCGCGAACCACCGCCGCGTCGGCGGATGAAACAGCGAGAGCGGATCGCGCGGGCTCACGGGCCCGCGAGTGTACGCGCCCGCCCGCCCGCGCGCACGCGCCAGAGCCCCTGGGGCGTGAGGGTCCGGGTGACCGCGGACGGGCCCGGCCGTGCTGCTGGCGCGGCCTGGAGCCCCGTGTTACCACGCACTACGGGCCGATGCTCAAGCGCCTCTACATCGACAATTACCGCTGCTTCGTGAACTTCGAGCTGCGATTGGGCCGGCGTACGCTGCTTCTCGGTGACAACGGCTCCGGGAAGTCCTCGCTCTTCGACGCCCTCGGTGCGCTGCAGAGTCTGCTCGTGGCGGAGGACGAGGTCCGCGAGGCCTTCCCGCCGGACACGCTCGCGCTGTTCGCCGGCTCGAGCCAGCAGCGATTCATCCTCGAGGTCGAGGGCCAGGGCGGCACATTTACCTACGAGCTCCAGGTCGAGCACGATCCGGACGACGAGGACGTCCGGATCGCCGGCGAATCCCTCGTCTTCGAGGGTCGCACGCTCTACCGATACCAGGACGCCGAGGTCCAGCTCTTCACGGACGAAGGCAAACCCGGCTCCTCGTTCTCCTTCAACCCGCGGCGTTCGTTCCTCGCCGCCCTCGAACCGAAGAAGGTCAACCGCCTGGCGACCTGGTTCAAGGACTTCTTGCAGGGGATCTTGATCCTGCGCATCGACCCCAAGGGCATCGATCCGTCGACACGCCGGGACTCGCCGTTCCTGGACCACGACGCCGCGAACTTCGCCTCCTGGTACCGCTTCATCTCCGACGAGGAACCGGCGGCCGTCGAGGCCGCGCTGGCGCAGCTGCGCACGATCCTCCCAGGATTCCGCCACCTCAAGAAGCCGACGTTCGGGCGCGCGAAGTTATTACAAGCGGAGTTCGTGTTCCCCGGCGGGGACCCGTACACGATCGACTTCGATCACCTGTCGGACGGTCAGCGCGCGCTGATCATCCTCTACGTCGTCCTGCACGCCGCCCACGGCGACGCCAGCGTCCTCTGCTTCGACGAACCCGACAACTTCGTCGCCCTGCCGGAGATCCAGCCCTGGCTGGTCACCTTCTGCGACGCGCTCGACGAGCACCGCTCGCAGGGCCTCATCATCTCGCACTCGCGCGAGATCATCGACTTCATCGGCCACGAAGACGCAGTCCGGCTCGTCCGCCCCGACGGAGGTCATGTCCGCGCCGAATCGGTGCCCAAACCCGTCGGCATCACGCTCGGGGAGACGCTCGCGCGAGGGATCCATGAGTGAACTCGCCGTCCTCTTCGAAGACAACGAACACGAATCCCTCCTGCGCCAGCTCCTCCGGAGAGTCTATGGACTCACGCCCCCGAAGGTCCGCTACCGCCGCTGCGTCGATTGCGTCGGCGTCGAGCGGGCGTTGCTCGAAGAGATCCCATTTCTCCGCAGCAAAAACTTTCAGACGTCCCGTGGTTTACTGGTCGTGATCGACGCCGACGACTTCGGCGTCGACGGCCGCAAGCACCGCCTGGATCGAATCCTCAGCGAGCAGGGATTCGCCGGCCGCCAGAACGGCGAACGCGTCGCCTACGTGGTGCCGAGACTCGAGGCCGAGAACTGGTACGTGCACTTCTGTTGCCCGTCGCGCCGCCCGGTGAGCGAGGAGCAGGACTTCAAGCGCGACCCTGACTGGCGTCGCCTCGCCGCAGACCTCGGTGCGGCCGCCCGTGAACTCGCACGCGCATGGCCGCAAGTGCTGGAGCACGAACCCCCTTCGGTGCGAGATGCACGAGGTGAGCTCCGCCGTGTGACCGGCAAGCACTGATAGCGACTGCGCTCGCCTCGCCCGAGACGCCTACGGCGTCAGCACGCCCGTCATCGCCCGCGACAGCCAGACGTCGTGCGATTTGGCGTGGGCCTCCGTCAGCCCGTGGCTGCGCTCGGCGGTCACCTGGACGTAGTAATGACCGCCGGGCTCGAGGAAGCCGTCGGGGATCGTCACGGTCGTGAATTCGGTGCGGATGCTGCCGATCGCGCGGCGGACCACCGGGCCGTCGGCGCCCATCACGTCGTCGAGCGTGCGGATCGTGATCGTATAAAAATCCGGCGCGCCGAACTTCGGGGCCGTGAAGCTGATCGTCGGGTTCTCGCCGACGCCGTCGAGCTTCTCGTCGGGCGCGACCGGCGTGCCGTTGACCGCGAGGTCGCGGACCAGCCCGATCTTCGGCACGATCGGCGCCTGCGTCAGGTCGGCGAGGCGGCCCTGCACGATCAGGTCGCTCGCCAGGTAGTCGTACGCCCCGCCGTCGGGGTCGTCGACGAACACGTAGCGCGAGCACTGCACGATCAGCGTCTCGGTGCCGTCCTCGGAGTAGGGGTTGCCGAGCTCGAGCTCGAGCACGCGGTCGCCCGGGGTGACGAACATCGTCTCGCAGTCCATACCCACGCACTCGGGGTCGACCGGCGCGTCGATGCCGTACACGTTGATGCCGCCGAGGTTGGGCGTGATGCCGGTGATCGGGTGCTCGGCGCCGGGCTCGAGCACCGCGGCGACGAAGCAGCCGGCCGACTTCAGCGCCGCGTCGTAGATCTGCAGCTCGGCCATGAATTCGCCCGCCCGCAGGTCGACGCTCACCGTCTCGCCGGCGACCGCCTTGAACGTCCCGCTCACCGCCGTCGTCGCGCCCGCGGTCATCGTCGGCAGCGACAGCTTGGCCGTCTCGCCCAGCACGTAGCGCTGCGCGAACGACCACGGGTCCTGCAGCTCGGCGCCCGTCGGCGCCGGCACCAGCGGCGTCGCCACCAGGTGGCCGAGCCAGAAGTCGTCGCCCTCGGCGGTGTCGACCAGCGGCCACGCGCCGCGCCCGCTGTCGGGCCGCCACGGGATCGTCCAGTCGACGATCTCGGTCTCGTCGAGCTGCGGCGAGCCCGTCGCGTCCATCTCGTCGAGGTCGGGGAACACCAGGAACAGCGCGTCGGCGTTGTACGAGTAGAACTCGAACTGGTCCTCGGGTCCGAGCGGCAGCATCTCGCCCGCCGAGATCGCCAGCGCGGTGTCGAGGTCGCCGGTGAACGCGACGTCGGGCCGGCCGCTGCAGATCCCGGCGAAGCTCTCGAGCTCGCGGGCCACGCTCTGGATCACCGACAGCCGCCCCGGCAGGTCGGGCAGGTCGGGCGCGGCCGGCTGCTGCGCGCGCAGCGAGTACATGGCCTTCGGGACATCCGCGAACTCGAGCCGGCCCTCGGCCTCGGCGTAGACCGCCGGGTAGGTCACGCCCGAGGCGACGATCGTCAGGCTCTCGTGGTCGAGCAGCGGGTCGCGCGAGGCCTCGATCTCCGCCCCGTCGAGCGGCCGGTAGATCCGCAGCGTCGGCGCGATCACCCCGTCGAACTCCGGCCCGCCGGTGGCCGTCGCGTCCGGCTCTCCCGTCGAGCTCGTCGGCGGCCCGTCCTCCGAGGTCGGCTCCCCGCCGCTCGTGCTGGTGCTCGTGTCCGTGTCGCTCGCGCTGACGATCACCACGTCGTCCGGCGGACAGCCCGCCAGGGTCAGCAGGCCGAGCGCGCCCTTCAAGCCGAGGTCATGTCGTCGCATGCCCCGGTATTGCAGCAAAAACGGCGGGCCGCACAACCGCCGCGGCGCGGAATCGCGCCACACGTCCGAACGGCTTCCGAGAAGCTCTGCGAGTCGGGCATCATCGCGCCTCGTGCTCGCCCGTCGCCACCTCGCGGCCGCGCTGGCGGTCCTGGCGATCGTCGGTCTGTCGGGCCTGATCCGCCGGCCCGGGTTCGTCGAGGGCGGATTCGCCTCGCACGACGTCGGCGGGATCCTCTACGAGGCCATGCTGCTGCGCGCCGGCGGCCTGCCCTACGTCGACGCCGTCGAGCTCAAGGCGCCCGGCACCTTCTACCTCGCCGCCGTGTTGGCCGGGCCCGAGGGCCGCGACATCGCCGCGTTCCAGATCGCCGCCAACCTGGTCGCCCTCGGCTCGCTGGTTTTCCTCGCGTGGGTCGCCTGGCGCCTGTGGGGCGCGCGCGCGGCCGTCGTCGCCGCCGCGCTGTACGCCCTGCACGACGCCCACCTCGACAGCATGGACGCCAACTACGTCACCTGGGCCCAGTTGCCGGCGGTGGCCGCCGCGCTGGCCGCCGTGCGGGCCGCGACCTGGCGCGAGGACCATGCGCTTCGGAACAGGTCCCTCGGGACATGGCTGGTCGCCGGCGCGCTGTGCGGCCTGGCCGCGCTGTGCAAGCAGCCCTCGGGGGTGATCCTCGTGCCCGTGCTGTTCTGGGCCGTGTGCCCGCCGGGTCGCCGGGACGTCCGCGCCGGCGCGGCGGTGGTCGCCGGCTTCCTGCTCGCCCACGTCCCGGTCGCCCTCCACTACCTCGTCCGCGGCCACCTCGGCGCCCTGCTGACCGGCTACGTGTGGAACCCGTGGGGCTTCCAGTACATCGCCCACAACGCGGCGGGCACCTCGCCCGCGCGCGCGGCCTGGGAGTTCGTCGCCGCCGCCGCGCACTTCCTGGCCCTGCCGCTGGCCCTGGCCGCGTTCGCCCTCGCCGCCCGTCCCCGGGGACATGTCGCTGAGGACAGCCGACATGTCCCCGGGGCCATCCGCTTCCTGCTCGTGTGGACCGCCGCCGCCATGGCCGCCGCCGCCACCGGCCTGCGCTTCTACAAGGGCTACTGGCTCGGCGTCCTGCCGCCGCTGTGCCTGCTCGCCGCGGCCCCGTGGGGCGCGAGCGCGGGCGGCCTGTGGCGCCGCGGCTGGCCGCGCCTGGTCCTCGCCCCGCTGGTCCTCGCGCTGACCGTCCGCGCCGCCTGGGCGCTGCGGTTGACGCGAGACGACCGCGCCCGCCCGCACGACGAGGGCGCGCGCACGATCGGCCGCTGGCTCGGCGAGCGCACCGAACCCGGCGACACGATCTGGGTGTGGGGCTGGCACCTGTGGGGCGTCCACGCGTACAGCGGCCGGCTGTCGGCCAGCCGCGTCTACAAGACCCTCGGCCTCTTGACCACCACGCACGACGACACCTGGCGCACCCCCGCCGGCCCGTCGCAGGTGCTCGCCGAGGGCCCGTGGGCGCAGCAGCTCCTGCACGACCTCGCCGCCGCCCCGCCCGCGTACATCGCCATCGGCGGGACCGCCCCCAAGCAGCAATTCCCGGCGCTGCGCCGGTTCCTCGGCGAGCGCTACGTCCGCGATCACGGCCTGCGCGTCGGCAAGGTCGAGTTCTGGCGCCGCGCCGATCGCTGAACCTGTGCGAGGCGGACCGCGTGCTATCCTCGCAGGATGAAAAGCTTACGGACTCATCCCTGCTGCGCCCTGTTGCTCCTGCTCTGCGCGTGTTCTCCCGGCGACGCGAAGACCACGAACGAGACCACGAACGAGACCACGAACGAGACCACGAGCCAGACCACCGAACCGACCTCGGCCGGCGAGGAGACCACGACGGGCACCACCGACCCGACCTCGTCCGGCGGCGAGCAGTGCCCGCTCGACGGGCCGCCGGACCAGTGCTGCTGCTTCGCCGACGCGCAGGGCTGCGGCGATCCGACAGTCGTGCTGTGCGAGGCGGTCGTGGCGTGCGACGACGTCCTGGTCGACTACAGCGGCGACGTGCCGGTGCTCGCCGACCCCGCCGCGCTGGAGTGCGCGCTGACGGCCCTGCGCGACCGCACGCAAGGACAGCTCCGCGTCATCCGCCACACCGGCCAGCCCGAGCAGTTGAAGGAGTGGACCTTCCTCTACGTGCGCGCCGACGGCGGCGTGTTCGAGCAGCAAGGCGTCGACGTCGACGACATCTACACCCAGGCGCTCGTCCGCCGCGAGCTGCAATCGCCGCAGGTGTTCGAGCAGTGCCTGCTCGAGCCCGACGTGGCGGCCCGGGTGGATTGCGTCGTGCAGGCGGCGTCGGGCGCTGCGCTCGAGACCTGCCTCGACGTGTGCGTCCCCGCGGCCTGACGGGCGCGGCACGAGCTGTCCCCCGAGACAGGTCGCTCCGCGGCGCACGATCGCGTGCGACCTGTCCCATGAATCCGGTCCGCGCGCCACCTCGCGCCTGTCTGCCCGAGCATGCGGGCGCTCGGACGTGCGCTCGCGTGTGAGCGCCGGCACGCGAGGCCTCGCCGCGCCGCCTGCATGTCGGGAGCGAAGGTCAGGCCCCGCGTCTTCGCACGCGCCGGCCGTCGCCCTGCGACCGGCGGCGCGTGAGCCCGGCGACGCCCGGCCCCCTGGCGAGCGCCCGCGGGCTTCCGCTATGGTCACCGTCCATTCCTATGACCACCCGCCGCCTGCCCCTGCTGACCGTCCCGCTCCTCTTCTCCCTCGCCTGCGGCGGCAGCGACCCGGGCGGCAGCACCGGCGGCACCAGCGATTCGACGTCGACCGGCCCCGGCACCACCGACAACCCGAACCCCTCGGTCGCCAGCACCGACGCGCCGACCTCGACCTCGCCGACCTCGCCGACCTCGACGTCGAGCCCGACCACCACCGACGACCCGACGGTCGCGACCTCGACCTCGCCCGGCACGACGACCACCACCGGCGACCCGGTCGACACCACCACCACGACCAGCGGCGACACCGACACGACCACCGGCGGCCCGGTCGACGGCTTCCTCGTCGGCGTGCACACGTCCGACGTCTCGCCGACCGACATGCACCTCGACAAGAACGTGTACATGGGCGCCTACGGGGCCCCGTTCACCCGCGGCCCGGCCCAGGGCGTGCACGATCCGATCTTCGCCCGCAGCTTCGCCATCGAGGGCGACGGCGGCGGGATCATCATGGCGATCGTCGACCTCCCGGGCATGGGCAATCAGAACACCCGCGCGGTCCGCCAGAAGGTCGCCGAGCTGACCGGCCTCGAGGAGAGCCAGGTCCTGGTCGGCACCACCCACAGCCACTCGGCCCCCGACCTCATGGGCCTGTGGGGCGGCGTGCCCGGCGACTACCGCGATTACATCAACGAGGAGATCGCCCAGAGCATGGCCGCCGCCTGGGACGCGCGCGTGCCCGCGACCCTCGCGGTCGCCACCGTCAAGGCGCCCAACAACAACCGCCGCAGCTGGGGCTTCACCGACGACGACATGATCGTCCTCGACGCCAAGGACCTCGACGGCGAGCGGATCGGCACCCTCGTCAACTTCGCGGCCCACCCCGTCATCCTCGGCGAGGACAACAAGGAGATCTCCTGCGACTACGTCGGCTACGCGGTGCAGAAGATCGAGGCCGGCCTCGGCGCCCCCGCTAGCCTGTTCAACGGCACCCTCGGCGACGCCACGCCCAAGGTCCCCGAGGGCATGTACGCCGACGACTTCGCCCGCGCCCAGGCCTACGGCGAGCTGCTCGCCGACATCGCCGTCGCCGCGGTCGAGACGGCCGAGCCGATCGACGACGGCGTGCTGGCGTGGTCGCACACCGAGTGGGAGCAGGGCGTCGACAACCTGCTGTTCAACCTGGCGGCCGGGCTCGGGATCTTGCAATTCGACTTCATGTCGCAGGGCCTGTCGCAGGTCGTGGCGACCCAGAGCACCTACTTCCGCCTCGGCACCCAGGTCCAGGGCGCGGCGTTCCCCGGCGAGTCGCTCACCCGCAACGGCCTGGCGATCAAGGAGGTCATGAAGACCCCGCACAAGATGATCCTCGGCAACACCGGCGACGCGCTCGGCTACTTCATCCCCAGCGACGAGTGGCAGACCGGCAAGAACGACAACTACGAGGAGACCGTGTCGCTCGGCAAGACCGCCGGCGACACCGCCCGCGACAAGATCAACGCCATGATCACCGCCGACAACGCCAACTTCTGAGGTCGCTCGCGCGGGCGAGCCGCCGTCACGGACGGCCCGCCCGCGCCTGTCTGAAACGGCAGCTCAGCGGAACATCACCGGCTTGCCCTCGCCCGGCTTGCCCTGCACCGTGAAGGCGACGCGCACGCGGTCGATGTGGCCGTCGACGTCGGCCACGGTGACCGGCATGACCCACTCGCCCGGCGCCGTGAAGTCGACCCTGACCGTCCACGCCGTCCCGTCCGAGCGGGTCGCCCAGGCCTCGGGGAAGAACGACTTCCCGATCGAGCTCTCCGGCGGCGTCACCGCGTCGAAGCTCAGCTCCAGCGGGTACGCCGGGGTGCCCTTGTCGAGGCCGAGGTCCTTGTCCTCGGCCGACGGGAACTCGGGCCCGGCCGCGACCGTCACGTTCATGCGCGTCGGCCCCGGATTCGTCGGCCACGGGAAGTTGTCGTTCTCCGGCCGGGTGAACGTCAGCAGGTACAGCCCGTCGTCGGTCTCGATCGGCCGTCCCGCGACCGCTTGCTGCGGCTCCTCGCCGATCGGCCGCTCGCCCGGCTCGCGCTCGTCCGGCGGAGCGCACCCCGCCGCGACTACCAGCGCCGCCGCTGCCCATCCCATGAGTCCGCCACCGCGAGTGATGCTGGCCATACGTCCTCCTGGCGCTCAAGCCTACGTCCCCCCCCGCCGACGACCACCGCAGGCGCTGCGCCGGCCGGCCCCGCCGCCGGCACGAATTGCTCGCGCGGCCCCGCCGGCCGGCGCCCGCCCGGTCGTTCGGGACATGCCCGCGAGGACATGCCCGATCGCTCAGGTGATGTCGTGCTTCTTCAGCAGCCGCTTGAGCTGGTCGCGGCTGCGCAGCCCGAGCTCGCGCCAGGCCCGGTCGCGCACCCCGCCGACGCGGGCCAGGGCGGCGACGATCTGCTCGCGCGACAGCTCGCGCGGGTCGGTCGAGTCGGCGGCCGGGGCGGCCGGGGCCGCGCGGACCACGAAGTCGCTCGGCAGGTCGAGCAGCGAGCTCGAGCTGGTGGCGATCGTCCGCCACAGGACCTCGGTGAGCTCGCGGGTGTGGGTGGTGAAGCGGTGGTGCGCCAGCACGGCGACCAGGCGGGCGCTCAGCGCCGGCTCGCCGGCGGCGAAGAACCGCTCGGCGATCGCCGGGTCGCGCGCCGCGAACCCGCGCAGCAGGTGGCGCGCCACCAGCACCACGTCCTCCGGGCGCTCGCCGAAGCCCGACACCCGCACGCGGTGGGCGAAGCGGGCCAAAAAGTCGTGCTTGAGCTCGCCGGGCTCGCGGTTGGTGGCCGCCAGCACGCGCACGTCGGTCGCGCGCATGCTCGAGTCGCCGAGGCGCTGGTACTCCCCGCTGTCCATCACCCGCAGCAGGCTGGCCTGCAGCGTCTCCGACAGCTCGCCGACCTCGTCGAGGAACAGCGACGAGCGGTGGGCGTCGCCGAACAGCCCGCTGCGGTCGGGCGTGCCCGGGCTCGGGTAGTCCTTGAGGTTGCCGAACAGCTCGGCGTCGCTGAGCCGCTCGGGGATCGTCACCGCGTTGCGGGCGATCAGCGGGCGCGCGCCCCGGTTCGACGCGGCGTGGATCGCCCGCACCACCAGCTCCTTGCCCGCCCCGCTCGGGCCCTCGACCAGCACGTGGCCGTCGCGCTGGGCCAGGAACATGATCTGCTGGCGCAGCAGCCACGCCGCCGGCGACTCGCCGACCAGGCCGAAGCGGTCCGCGCCGCCGAACGGGAACACGTCGGGCCAGCCGCCCGCGCGCGGCCAGTCGAGCGGCCGCCGCGTCACCTGCAGCAGGAACCGCCCGACCGCCTCGATCGTGTCGCCGGGCCCGACCGCGGCGCTGCGCGTCGGGTGGTCGTTGACCCGCAGCTCGCCCTTGCCGATGCCGTCGATCGTCAGCTCGTCGCCGGCCTCGACGGTGATCCGGATCTGCCAGCGCGACACCCGGGCCGACTCGAACGGCCCGCGATCCTCGCTCGAGAACGGCCGCAGCCGCCGCAGCGTCAGCGGCAGCGAGCCGTCCTCGTAGGCCTCGACCGCCCGCCCCAGCGTGAAGCTCATCCCGCGCGCCGTCGGGGGCAGCACGACCACCTCGCCGACCCGCGACGGCTCGTCGTGCGACCACAACAGCACCAGCGCCGGCGCGAACCGCTGCGGCGCCGTGATCTCGCGCTCGTAGTCGGTCTCGGCCGTCTCCGACAGCGTCGCCTCGTGCGGTTGAAGCCGGCCCTGCATGTGCCTCGGCCGAAGTTATGCAGTTCGCGCGCGCGACACCAGAGGGAAGCCGTTGCAGGACCGCACGTTTTCGCGCATCTCGCACACTTCCGCCCGCTAACGGCGAGAATCGAGCCGCGAGCGCCACGCCGGGTCGTGCGACGAGCCCGGCGACGGCGCGGTGCCGGCCCAGCCGCTCGCGCAGCAGCCCGGGCGAGCTCTCCAGGGCCCGCCTGCGCCGCGTGGTCCCTGCCGGCGTGGCCCCGGGTCCGCGTCGGCGCACGACGCCAGGACCGCCGGCGCCGCCTCGCGGTCGCGCCTGGCCCGGTCGACGTCGCCGAACTGCTCGTGGCGCGCCGCCAGCAGCGGCTCGAGCCCGGCCGGCGCTCGCCCGGCTCACAACCGGTGACGAGCGCGGCCGGCCGGGCCTGGTCGCCTCAGGCGTCGAGCCACACGCACACGTCGATGTCGATGAACACCGGCGTGCCGCCCTGGCCGCCGCCGTCGTCCCAGCGCGCCCCCTCGGTGCAGAACGCCGCGCCGCCGGCCTCGCACTGGCTGCGGCAGGTCCCCACGCGCTCCTCCTGGCAGGCCGTCAGCGCCCCGGCCGAGCGGGCGCGGTCGCCGAGCTGGTTCAGGCACAGCGGCGTCACCGCCTCCGGCGTGCAGTTGGTCAAGCACTGCGGGCCTTGGTTGACCTCGCACTCGTAGTCGCGGTTCACCACCAGCTGGACCTCCACGCAGATCAGCAGATCGATCAGCTCGTCGTCGCAGTCGCCCCAGCAGAACTCGGCCTCGGGGACGGGGGTCGCCAGCGGGCGCGCCGAGCTCGGCGGCGTCACGGCGAACGGGAGGGCGAACGCGAGGATCGGCGCGGCCATCAAGATCGTATTCAACATGTTCGATATCCTTTCGAAGGGCGGCGGCGGTGCACTCCTCCGGCGCCGCAACAAACGTACGCCGATCATCCGCCCGCGCAACGATGTTATGTGTAGAGCATCACCAATCATCGCAGTGTCTCGACTACCACCATTCATTCGACCGACCAACGGCGCCCGCCGGGGGCGTCGATACGACGCCCCCGGCGCGGCTCCGTCCGCACTGCCTGCGGCCGCATGATTCGTCCCGACGGCGGGAGGTACCCCCGCCCCGTCGCGCGCCCGAGATTCTCCGAGACCCCCGGCCTGTCCGCACTCCCCAGAACGTCAGGTCGCACCGGCCTCGGAGCCTGCCCCGCGGCGGCCCGGCGTCGTATGCCTAAGCCGGCCGTCGCAACCCGCGGCGGCATCGGGACGATCGACGATAATCGCTACCGATTGTCCTCCTCGATCTTGATGTCGAGGTCGATGCACACGTCGATGTCCACGAACACGTTGACCGGGCCACCGTCGCCGTCGTTGTTGTTGTCGTCGTGGTGGTGATGGTCGTCGTGGTGATGGTGGTCGTCCTTGTCCTTGCACTTGTCGACGTGCCCGACGTGCTCCTTCTTCCCCTTCTTGCAGTGCCCCTTGCCCGGCGGGCCGCCGCCGCGGTCGCCGGCGTCGCAGAACGCGGCGCCGCCGAAGTCGCACTGGCTGCGGCACACCTCGACGCGCTCGGCCTGGCAGACGGCGATGTCACGCGGACGGGCGCGGTCACCGAGCTCCGCCAGGCAGCCCGGGGCGACCGCCGCGAACGAGCACGACTCGATGCACCCGGGACCGGACCGCATCTCGCAGCTCCGCGCGTCGATCCCGATATCGATCCACACGCACAGCTCGAGGTCGATCTCGACGATGATATCCTCCTCGCCCCCCTGGTTGTCGCCCCCGCAGGAGTCGCCCCAGCACCACGCGGCCTGCGGCGTCTCGGCCGTGAGGGGCCGCGCCTGCGAGGGTCGCGGCAGCGCGAGGGGCAGCGCGAAGGCTAGCGCGGGGATTAGTAACATCCTATTCCGAAGCATTCCTCATCTCCTCCGGTCGCCGGCCGTCTCGCCGGGACGCATGGTCCGAATATTCGGCGACCCGTCGGGGCCGCCATGAGACGGTGTGGAGAGGCGCATGCCGGGGGCGAAGCGCGCGCGTCGCAAAAGCCCGCATAGCCCCGCCCCAACCGGCAGGAACGCCGTTATCACCGACCGCGGCGCGCGCCGAACGGCGGTCTGCCCGCGCGTGCGGGTCTCCACAAATCAATCGCCGATGTTCGGTGGTGCCGTCAATCGCCTACATCGGCCACGGAGCCGGCGACGGGACATGTCTATACATTCGGCGGGCCGCTCGCCGCGGCTAACTCCGCGGAATCGCTGTCGCCCCGCATTCGGCGAGCGCCCCGCCGGAGGCGCCCGCGCACCCGCGCGAGCCGATCGGCGGGCGCCTCGCCGCCTCCGACTACTTGTCGAGGGAGATGGAGCCGACGTCGAACACCTGGCCCTCTCGCATCTCGACCCCGAGATCGGAGCCCATCGTGATCTTCCACTTGCCCTCCGACTTGAGGGCGAAGCCGTAGGCGCCGAGCGGCACGGCGTCGAACTGCCACTGGCCCTTGTCGTCGGTCTTGCCGGCGAACTTGACCGAGCTGTCGGCGCACGGCGACTTCGAGAACAGCATGCCCGGGCTCGGGCACAGCTCGACCTCGATACCGGCCGCCGGCTGCCCGCGGCGCAGCAGCGTGCCCTTGAGCGCGCCCTTCTTGACCGGTCCGGTCGCCGGCAGCGCCGCCGGGCCCGCCCCGGCGACGGCCACGCCGACCACCTCGCCCGACAATTCCGGCACCGACCCCGACGGCCACTCGACCCTGGCGTCGCCGGGCCCGAGGATCGTCACCCCGATCTCGCCCCCGACCCACACGCGCCCGCTCGCGTCGACCGCCAGCGACCGCACGCCCTCGGACATGTAGTCCTTCTTGCGCCACACCTTGGTGGCGGTGGGCGCCGTGATCACCACATCGAACAGGTTGCGCACCGCGATCGTGCCATCTAGCCCGAGGGACAGGTCGCTGTAGCTCGGGATGCTCCCGCCGCCGAGCCGCACCGGCGCGGCGTCGGCGGCGCCGGGCCCGAGCTTGATCAACGCCGCCGAGGCCAATGCGTAGACCGTCCCGTCGGCCGCGCGCTCGACCCCCTCCATGAACAGCGTGTCCTTGACCTTGCCGAGGTCGAGGGTGCTCCACGCGCCGTTGTCCTTGACGTGGACATGGTTCGACGAGGCCACCCACACCTTGCCCTCGCGGTCGACCGCGATGCCGTCGATCGTGTCGTCGCCGGCCCCGATCGCCGCCTTCTCCTCACGCGTCCAGAACTTGCCGTCCCAGTGCGACACCCCGCCGAAACCCGCGACCCACACATCATTGTCGGCGATCACGAAGAAGTCGTCGATGCTGCCGGTGTCCTGGAACCCGCCGCGCGCGACCTCCTTGAAGCCGTCGGCGTCGAGCCGCGGCAGCTTGTAGATCGTCTCGAACCCGAGCACCCACAGCGCGCCGTCGGCGGCGACGTGAAGGTTCTTGATCAACTCCCTGGGCCCGTTCTTCAGCGGCACGAACTCGCCCTGGTCGAGGCGCACGACCCCCTTCTTGTCGACCGCGAAGAACGCCGGCCCCGGCCCCGGGGCTGCCGGCGGCCCCGGAGCGACCGGCGGCTCGCTCGACGGCGCGACCGAGCCCCCATCCGGTGCGTCCTTCTTCGGGTCGCCCTGCGCCTCCGGCGTGACCGCGGCCTTCGTGTCCACCGCGGCCCTGGTCTCCTCCGGCGCCGCCCTGGCCACGATCGGCGGACTCGTCGTCTCGCCGCACGCGACCGCGAACGACCCGAACAACAGCGCGATGGACCGTGGGGCTGGCGTCATCGCGCGCGAGCGTGCCACGCCCGCGCTCGCGGCGAGAAGCCCCCATCGCGCGGACGCTCGGCTCGCCGGCAGTTCCGCTCTCATCGCATCGCCGCGAGCCACGCGGTGCGGCTCCCCGCCATCGCGGCGCGAGCACAGCTCTCGCCGCCGCCGAAGTCGAGCCGGCTCTTGAGATGTCTGAAAGGACATCTCGTCGTCGTCGATCTCTGGCGAGATCGCCCCACGCTTGCCCTGGTTGACAGCCCCTGGCCGCCCGTGCATCGTCCAGGGCGTGCTGAGGCTCACAAGAGCCGACATTCCCGGGCCGGCAGCGCCTTCGGCGTCGAGTGTCGCTTTGGGGCTCGTCTTGGCGGGCCGGCGCCGCCTCCCACCGCTCCTGCTCGCGCTGCTCCTCGCCTGCAAACCGTACTCCCCGTGCGACGAGGAGGCCGCGTGCGTGTCGCCGTCCACCAGCTCCGGCGAGGCGACCGTGAGCGGCGAGAGCTCGAGCGGCGAGAGCTCGAGCGGCGACGGCTCGAGCAGCAGCGGCTCGACCGCCGTCGACTCCGGCTCCGACGCGGGCACGAACGGTCAGACGGACAGCACCGACTCGACGGGCACCACCAGCACCGGCGCACCGGCGGTGTGCGGCGACGGCGACGTCGACCCCGGCGAGGAGTGCGACGACGGCAACACCGACGACGCCGACGCCTGCCCGCCGACCTGCTTGCGCGATCGCTGGGTGTTCGTCACCGCGGCCACGCACAAGCCCGACTTCGGCGGAGCCGAAGGCGCCGACAGCCTGTGCCGGCAGTACGCCCTGCAGAGCGGCCGCGCGGACGACACGTGGAAGAGCTTCAAGGCGTGGGTCAGCGACTCGACCACCGACATCCGCGACCGCCTCACCCCGGGCGTCCTCGCCCGCTACGTCCGCACCGACGGCGTCGTCGTGGCTCGCGGCGTCGATCAATTCTTCTCCGGCACGCTCGAGGCGTCGATCAGCGTCGACGAGTTCGGCGCGCCCCAGGAGGGCGGGGTGATCACCGGCACCCGCCCGGACGGCACCGCCGTGCCCGGCTCGCTTCACTGCGACGACTGGACCTTCGTCGGCGACCAGCTCTCGCTGCATTACGGGGTCATCACCGCGACCGACGAGGCCTGGACCATGCCGTCCGACATGGACTTCAACCCCACCGCCTGCGGCGCGAGCTGGAGGCTCTACTGCATCGAGGGGGCCTGAACCACGATGCTCTTTCGAGCATGTCCTGGCGTCCATGTCCTTTCTGCCACCTTGCTCTTGACGCTCGGGACCGCCTGTCCTGACGACGCCGCCGCGCCCTCGACCACCGTATCGCCCGGCCAGCCCGGCCAGCACGAGCCGGCGACCACCAGCTTCGGCCCCAACGAGCCGACGCCGACCACCGCCGCACCGACCACCGGTGACACGACCGAGGCCACCTCGACCGGTCCGTCCACCACCACCGCGGCCGAGCCCGTGTGCGGCGACGGTCACCCCGATCCGGGAGAGGAGTGCGATCACGGGGCCGACAACGCGAACACGGGCGCGTGCACGCTCGAGTGCAAGCACGCGCTGTGCGGCGACGGCCTGGTCTGGGCCGGCGTCGAGGCGTGCGACTTCGGCCTCGGCAACGCCGACGCCTACGGCGGCTGCCGCCCGGACGACTGTCAGTTCGCCGCCCGCTGCGGCGACGGAATCCTCGACATCGAGTTCGAGACCTGCGACCTCGGTGACCTCAACGGCACCGGCGCCTCCCCGGACGGCATGGCCCCGTGCTCGCCGACGTGCCGGTTTCACGGCCGTCCGGTCTTCGTCACCAGTCAGGCGTACAGCGGCGACCTGGGCGGGCTGTCCGGCGCCGACCTCAAGTGTCAGGCGCGAGCCGCAGGCGTCGGGCTCGCGCACCCGCATACCTACCGCGCCTGGTTGGCCGACGGGTTCGACGGCCCCGGAGACCGCTTCGAGCAGAAGCAACTCGCCGGTGTCCCGTACCTGCGCCTCGACGGTCGCGTGATCGCGGCGGACTACGACGAGCTGATCACGCTCGGCCCTCGCACGGGCATCACACTCACCGAACTGGGTGAGCTACTCGTCGAGGAGTGGGTGTGGACCAACACCTCGGCCTTCGGCGACAGCTTCAGCCCCGACAATCACTGCTCGCACTGGACCACCAGCAACCCCGAACTGTCCGCCCGACTCGGCAAGAACGCCGTCGCCGTGGAGGACGGCCCCGCCTGGCAGACCTGGCGCGACGAGCGGCACTGGACCAGCTATCTGGGGCGGAAGTGCAACGAGACGTATCGCCTCTATTGCTTCGACGACGGCTTCGTCGCCGAGGAGGAGGGCTGAGCCCACCGCCTGGCCCTCACGACATGTCCGTTCAGACACGCATGAGGAGCCGCTCGCTCACTTGCGCAGCACCAGCGAGTCGTAGAGCACCGCCCCGTCGGCGGTCAGGCCGTCGAACCACGCGAAGAACTTCGGCAGCGTCGCCTTTTGGTCGGGCGTCAGGTAGTCGAAGTTGGAGCCGCGGTCGTTGACCTCCCAGAACTCGGGCGTGTCGAGGTTGGCCAGCTCGATCCACATCGAGCGCAGGCGGCGGGGGTCTTCGGCGCGCATGTCTTCGGCGATCCGGCGGGCCAGCGTGCCGGCGCCGTAGACCAGGTAGTGCGTCGCCAGCTTGATCTGGGCCTTCCGCACCCCGCGCAGCGTCTTGGCCTTGTCGGCCGACTCGGTCGCGTCGTCGACCGCGAGGAAGATCTTGAGCAGGTCGTCGTGGCACTCGCTGCTCAGCTGGAACGCCCGCTCGCACAGCGTGCCGATGTCGTGGGCGATGACCTCGGCGACGAACGCCATGTTGCGCTGGAACGCGACGCCCGAGTAGTAGCGCATGCGGTGCGCGATCTCGACGGCGCGGTCGGCCAGCGTCTTGTCCTTGTCGATCGCCGACGGCTTGGCCCGCTTGCCGATCTCGAGCACCGTCTCGCCGAGCTGGCGGTACTGGTGGAGGATGTTGTACGCGGTGCGGATGTCCGACGCGTTGAGGGTCGCGCGCAGGTACGTGTTGAAGAACTTGATCGTCAGGTCGAGCGCGCGCAGGTCGCCGTAGACGGACGCGGCCTCGCCGAGGCGGCGGGTGTTGATGGCGATCAGGTAGCAGATGTCCTTGATCTGGCTCTGCCCCTCGGTGAACAGCATCTGGTACTGGCGCAGCACCTTCCACTCGAGCCAGGTCCGGCGGTGGCGCAGGTCGGTGATCGCCTCGCTGGACAGCGACACGAAGTCGGGGCTCTGGCGGTCCGGGATCTTGAACCACTCGAGCACCATGCCGTTCTTCATCTCGCCGTACTCGACGCAGAACTCGCGCATGGCGTCGATCGTCGTCGAGACGATGTTCTTGTCCTTCTGCTGCAGCGCGTTGAGGCCGATGTTGGTCAGGTGCTCGACCGCCTCGACCGCGGTGCGCTGGCGCTGCTCGATCGTGATCGACTGGCGGCCGAGCTTGGTCGTGCAGGCGTCGAGCCCGTTGGCCTTGATGCGGCCGATGATCTTGTTCGGGTCGAGGAAGTCGAACACGTACGCGAAGTACGGGAACAGCAGCAGCAGGCTGGTCGTCATCAGCAGCATGGAGAACATCACGTCCCAGCGCGGGCCGGCGTAGTCGGCCCCGTCGAGCGAGAAGTTCACCCACACCACGAACACCGTCGACACGACGAAGAACCCGAGCACCAGCACGTTGGTGCGCGCGCGGAAGAACAGCACCGTGATGTGCGGCGTGAACCGGGTCGCCGCCAGCTGCACGATGATGCTCGAGACGGTGAGCGCGAGCCCGAGGACCGCCGCCATCACCTCGCCGAGGCCGCCGACGGTGTTCTGCGCCTTCTCGAGGTCCTGGTGGACCAGGCGGTCGACCAGGCTCAGCTCGTCGGTGCCGGTGTACGACATCACGTTGAGCCAGAACGACAGCAGGTAGAACACCACCACCACCGCGCCGATCATCAGCAGCGGCACGGACCAGGTCTTGAGGGCCAGGCGGTACTGCCCGCGGGCCTGCTGCTTGCGCCGGATCTCCGCCTCGCGCGGCTGGCCGTCGAGCGGCAGCCGGCGGAGGATCATCGACCGGCTGGCGTGCATCGTGTCGTCGAGCTTCTCCTCGCGCGTGACCGCCGTCGGCGACACCAGCGGCGGCAGCTCGCGCGGCTGCGACTGCGGCTCCTGCGCTGCCTTGGGCTCGTCCCCCACGGGCGCCACGGTAGCAGAGGTCGCGTCGTCGGGGTTAGAGTGGCCCCGTCATGCTGCTCGCCATCGACGTGGGCAATTCCAACACATCCATCGGGGTGTTCGCGGGCGGCGAGCTGCGATGCGAGCTGCGCCTGGTCACCCAGCGCAACTGGACCCGCGACGAGCTCGCGGTCGCCATCGAGCGCGTCCTTGCGCTCGTCGGCATCCGCTTCGTCGACCTCCGCGACGCCGTGGTCGCCAGCGTCGTGCCGCCGGTCGTGGGGCCGCTGTTGCGGGCCCTGTCGCACTACGCCGGGCTCGGCGCGCTGGTCGTCGAGCCTGGCCTCGACGTCGGCATGCCGATCCTCTACGACCCGCCGCACGAGGTGGGCGCCGACCGGATCGTCGCCGCGGTGGCCGCCCATCGCCGCTACGGCGCCAGCGGCACCGGGGGCGCTTCCGAGCCGGCGCGCGGCGTCCTCGTCGTCGACTTCGGCACCGCCACGACTTTCGACGTCGTCACGCCGGCGCCGGAGTACCTCGGCGGCGTCATCGCCCCCGGGATCGGCATCAGCGCCGACGCCCTGTTCGCCCGCGCCGCCAAGCTCCCGCGCGTCGACATCGCCCGCCCGGCCCGCGTCATCGGCACGAGCACGATCATGGCCGTGCAGTCCGGGCTCTTGTACGGCTACGTCGGTCTGGTCGAGGGCATGATCCGGCGGATCCGCGGCGAGCTCGATCACCCCGTCGCCGTCGTCGCCACCGGCGGCTTCGCCCCCGACGTCGCCCGTGAGACCGACGTCATCGACGTCGTCGACGACGCCCTCGTGCTCGAGGGCCTGCGCCTCGTCCACGCCCGCCACCGTCCGCCCGCCGACTGACGCAAACATCCTCGCCGCGCGCCCGCCTCGCCGGCATGTGGTACCGTTCGCGTCGTGGAGGCCGCGCGCAAGCTCAAGACCTACGAGGATCTGCTCGATCTCCCCGAAGACGTGCGCGCCGAGCTCCACGCCGGCGAGCTCGTCACTCAGCCGGGCGGCTTGCCCGACCATGGCCATGCGCAACTCGGCATGGGTCGCTTCATCGGCGGTCCGTTCGGCGACGACACCGACGGTCCCGGCGGCTGGTGGATCTTGCCCGAGGTCGACGTCCGCTTCACGCGTCACGACGTCACCCGCCCCGACCTCGCCGGCTGGCGGCGCACCCGCCTGCCCTCGCCGTCCGGCATACGCCCGATCGACGTCGTGCCCGACTGGATCTGCGAGGTCCTGTCGCCCTCGAACGCCCGCCACGACCGCGTCTTCAAGGCCCGGCTGTACGCCGCGCACGGCGTCCCGTACTACTGGCTGGTCGACCCGGCCGAGCGGATCCTCGAAGCATATGTCCTCAAGGACAGCCAGTGGCTCGTCGCCGGCACCTGGGACGACACCGCCGTGGCCCGGGTCCCGCCGTTCGAGGCGGTCGAGCTCCCGGTCGGCCGGCTGTTCTTCCCGCGCCCGCCCACCTGACCTTTCCGTCATGTTGCACCCGCCCCTCAGCGACGCGCGCCTCGGCGCCCGCCTGCACAAGCTCGTCGGAGCCGGCGCCGGTGCGGCGCAGCGCGAATTGGCGGCGCGGGCCCTGGTCCCTGCGCCCGGCAGCGACACCTGGCTCGCGCTCTATCAGTTGTGGGCGCTCGGTCAGGCCCCGCACGCCGAGCTCGCCGGTCGCACCGCCGCCGAGCTGCCCGGCCCGGCGATCTTCGCCGCCCTCGCCGACCCGCTGCTGCCCGCGCCGGCGCTCGACTTCATGGCCCGGCGGCGGCTCGCCCACGCCGACGAGCTCGCGGTGCTCGTGCGGCACCCGCAGGTCCACGCCGACACCCTCGCGCTGGTCGCCCGCTGCGGCCCGCCGCGCGCCTGCGAGGCGATCGCCATCGCCCACCCGCGGCTCTTGGCCGCGCCGGCGATCCTCTCCGCGTTGGCCCGCAACCCGCGCTGCCCGGCCGCCGCCCTCCACGCCGCCGTCGAGCTCGGCGCGCGCGAGCGGGTGCCCGGGCTGCGCGGCCTGCTGCAAGCATTGCTCTCGGGACATGTCCCCCACGACAGGTCCGACGTCCACGCCGAGCGCCAGCTCGCGGCCATGCGCTCGTGCGCCGGCGAGGACCTCGCACCCGCGCCGCCGCTGCCGCCCGACCCCGACGACACGCCCGCGGACGCGCCCGCGCCGGCCCTGCTCGAGCCGTCGCCCGCCGTGCCCGCGCCCACGCGACCGGGCGCCCCGTACAGCGCCCGCGTCGCCGAGGTCCTCGACCCGCGCACCCCGCTGCCGCTGGCGATGAGCCTGCTGTGGCGCCTGCGTCGCGCCGACCTGCGCCGCGTCGCCGACGCCCGCCGTCTCCCGCGTCCGCTCGTCGCCGCCGCGCGCCGGAGGCTCGGCCAGCCATGAACCCCCTGCTCACCGCCCGCCGCGGCAGCGCGCTCCTCCACATCGCCGCCGCCGCGCGCCGGAGGCTCGTCGATCCATGAACACCCTGCTCACCGCCCTCGCCCGCTGGGGCGGCGCGCTCGTCCATCCCCGGGCCACCGCGGCCGCGCTGGCCCCCGACGCCGGCCCGCGCGACGGCCTCCTCTTCCTCCTGCTGTTCGCCGCCGGCGCGCACCTCCTGCCGCTCGGCGACGCTGCGGCCGACTTCGTCGCCATGGCCGGCCTCGCCGCCCTGCCGACCTTGCTGGCCGGCTTCACCGTCCTGATCCCCTGGCTGGTCGCGACTCTCGGCGTCGAGGCGATCCTCGGGCCCCACCGGGCTCACCGGGCCGCCCTGTGCCTGTTGCCGATGCTGCTCCTCGTCGTGCTCGCGCGCCTGCTCGCCGGCGCCGGCCACCCGTTACCTGTCCCGAAGTACAGCATCGAGATCGCCGGCGCCGCCCTGGCCGCCGCCCTTGCGATCTGGATCCGCCCCGCCGTCCGCCTGTCCCGCGAGCCAGCTCCATCCGCCCCGCCGCCGCGCCGCCCCGCCGCCCTCGTCGTCGGCGCGCTGGTCGTGCTGCTGCCGCTCGTCAGCGCCGGCCGCGACGCCGCCGACCTCGCCGAGCACTGGGGCACCCTCGCCCCGGTCAGCGCCGGCGAGGAGGTGCCCGAGTTCCACGTCAACGACCTCGACGGCCTCGACTTCACCGCCGCCGACCTGCGCGGCAAGGCCCACTTGCTGGTCTTCTTCACCAGCTGGTGCGGCGTGTGCAGCGACGAGATGGCGACCTACGCCGCCGTCCACCGCGAGCTCGGCGAGCGCGGCTTCGAGGTCGTCGGCGTCAATTGCGACCGCGAGGGCGACCAGCGGGCCATCGCCGCCCGCTACCGCGACGACAAGGGCCTCCCGTTCCGCGTCCTCCTCGACCACGGCGCCCTCGCCCGCGCCTTCCGCCTGTCGGTCTATCCCCACCTCGTGCTGGTCGACAAGCACGGCCAGATCCGCTGGGTCCACCAGGGCCGCGTCATGGACCGCACCCTGCGCGCCTCGATCGCCGCCGCCACCAGCCCCGACGCCTGACCATGCACGCCCGGCTCCTCGCCCCTCTGGCCCTCGTCCTCGCCTGCGCCCCTGTCGACGAGCCCGAGGACGGCCTCGATCGCCACCCCGTCCTCGAAAATTGCCCCGAGGACATGTCCGACGAGACAGCCAGCGATCCCTTCGCCGACTGCGTCGACGAGTTCTTGCCCATGGGGGCCGGCCACGGCCGCGAGTCGTTCCCCGACATCGTGCTCGGCCCGCCGGAGGCCGGCGTCGACGGCAACGCCGGCCTCGACGTACTGTCGCTCGGCTGCGGCGGCCAGATCACCCTGAAATTGGCCGGCGCCGGCGTCGTCGACGGCCCCGGCCCCGACCTGCTGGTGTTCGAGAACCCCTTCGTCGTCGGCGACGGCACCTTCATCGAGCCCGCGCGCGTGCTCGTCAGCGACGACGGCGTCGACTGGCGCGCTTTCGCCTGCGACCTCGCGGGCGACGATCCCCCGCGCGGCTGCGCCGGCGTCGCGCTCGTGCACGCCAACACCGCCAACGGGCTCGACCCCACCGACCCCGCCGTGGCCGGCGGCGACGCCTTCGACCTCGCCGAGGTCGGCCTCGCGCGCGCCCGCTGGGTCCGCCTCATCGACGTCGGCGAGGAGTACGATCCGTCCGGCCTGTGGTGTTCGGGTCCGAGCGGCGGCTTCGACCTCGACGCCCTCGCGGCCGTGCACGCGCCATGAGTTTTCACCTCTACAACCGTCACGCGCTGGCCCACGTCGGCAAGCGCTTCCCCGGCGCCACCGTCCTCGACCTGACCTCGCGCGGACCTGACCCATGGGTCAGGTTCAGCCCCTTCTATCCGCACCGCGGTGTCCCGATCCCCTTCACCCCCGGGCGCACCGCCGCCTCGGTCGAGGGCGTGTGGCAGGCGCTCAAAGTTTTTTCCAGGGAGGACGTCGACCCGAGCAAGCTCGACGTCACCAGCATGAAGGGCCTCAAGCGGACCGTCCGGCGCCTCGGTCCCTGCCTCGGCCACCGCGAGGGCCTCGCCGGCGAGCGCCTGCTGTCCTACGCCGAGGCCCGCCGGCGGATCTACCTCCCGACCTACCGCTGGGTCCTCGACCACCGCCTCGGCGCCGAGCTGGCCGAGCTGCGCCGCCTCGGCGCCCTCGGCCCGGTGGTCCTGCTCGACTACGAGACCAACCCCGACCCCGACGACCTCAGCCGCCCGCTGTCGCACGTCGGCCTCGTCATCCACCTGCTGCAGGGGACATGGCCAGACATCCATGTCTTTTCAAACATGTGACCGAGGACATGTCCTCGATCACATGTCCGCTCGCCTGTCGCCGCGAGAGAATGCATCAGCGACGAATGCCCACCGGGGACCTCGGTAGAATCACGCGACCCCTCGCCGGGTAGGTCTGTCCCAATCGACAGACCTGCCCGCGAGATCCACCCCCTCAAGCTCGACGCCCGAAAGCTCGCGCAGCGCCGCCGCGCACGACTCCGCCAGGTCGAGCTTCTCGTCGCGTCGTCGAGCGACTCCGCCAGCTGCGCCGCGCTTCGCGGCCCAGGCGCACGGCTTCACGCGACGACCACCAGCGGGACCTCGGCGCGAGGGTCGAGGCCGGCGATCGCCATCTCGGCCACCAGCGCGTAGGCCAGCGACCCGGCGCTCGGCGCCAGCGCGGGCGGCAGCGGCAACGCGAATTCTCGCACGATCTGCTGGCCGGGCTGGAGCACCGGCCCATCGAGGGCGAGCTCGGCGGAGGCGAGGTGCCGGCGCCGCACGCGATCCGGCCGCATGGCCGCGCTCGGCCGGGTGTGCCTGAGGCGTTGCTCGTCGAAGTGCAGCGCCACGCTGAGGACGGGGACCTCGTAGCTCCCGCCGCGGACGGCGACGGTGCCGCGGATGACCTCGCCGGCGCGGACCGGACCGGCGACGCCCGCGATGGTGAGGGTCGGAGCCCCGATGCCCACTGCGCCCTTTAGCCGATGGATGAACTCCATGCTGTGGTCATACGATAATGCGGTCATCCGTCGAGCGGCGCGATCCAGAATACCCGCAGCCGGCCGACTTCATCCTCCTGTCGCTCCTCTGCTTCGGGCTCTGGGTCCGCACCACCGCACCTCACCGGCCCGGCGACCGACCTCGGGCTCCACCGAGTCGAGCTGTTCTCCGCCACGGCCGAGGCGCTCGCGCTGGCCGACCGCCACGCCGCCCCTGCGCGACCGCGCTTCGACGCTCGCGCCCTTCGACATGTCCGATTCGACATGTCACCTCATTGTCATCCGCGCCGGCCGACCGCCCGCGTCACCCGCGGCCGCGCTGGCGCTCGATCGCCTGCACCAGCGACTCGAACGCGATCCGCTCGGCCTCCGTGCGCGACAGCTCGCCGTCGATCTCGCAGATGGCGGCCCGCTCGTCGAAGCGCTGGCGCAGGTCGTCGCGCAGCGCGTCGTCGCGGACCTGCGCCAGAAGTGATGCCGCCTGCCGCGCCCACCGGCTCGGCCCCGTCCCCGCGCTCGCAACCTTCACGCCCTCTCTATGCCCGAGCCGCCGGGCCCTCGCCATCGCCGCGGGCGCGCGCCGTTCCGCGCCGCGCACGAACGCCCCGCGCGGGGTCGAGCGTCACGTGTCCACAAGGACAGACGATGGAGCGAGCGCGCGCATCACCTGGCGCGAGAGACATCGAATAGGAGCGGCCTCGCGCATCACCTGGCCTTCAAGACAGCCGCTCGGGAGCTCGCCCCGCGACCGTCGCGTGCGCCCGCTCGCGACCGCAGCCGGGATTCTCTCTCGCAGCGTCGACCGCGCTCCGACCCGCGCGGCCGCACGTCCGCAGATCCAGCAAGAGCCCCGCTCACCGCGCCGGCGGCCCACCCGCTCCCGCGATCCATCCCGAGAGACACAGCCACACCGCGCATCACCTGTCCCGACGGCCAGCCTCATCACCCCGCCACGCGTCGTGAATGTCCCTTCGGCCAGATCATCCGACGCGCCCGACGCCCCCGGCGCGGGACCCCGCGGCCGCCGCGGGTCCCGCCGCGCGAATCACGGCAGCGGGCCCTCGCAGATGAACTTGAACCCGTCGCCGCAGAGGTGGTCGTTCCAGCGGCCGCCGCTGCCGGGGTACCCGAGCTCGCCGTTGCTGTCGAGCAGGATCACGCAGTCGGCGACGTCGGTGAACACCCACACCTGATCGTTCGGCTCGTTGTTGCCCCACAGATCGTCGTCGACGGAGATGTCGCTGTTGTCGGACACCCACTTGAACTTGTTCTCGTCGGCGCGGTCGTTGGCGCCGATCCACCACCCGCCGGTGTTGCCCATCTCCTGCAGCAGCCAGTCGTGCTCGGCCCCGCCGTCGTCCTTGACGAGGTGCATCCCGTGCATCACGCAGAACGCCTCCGCCGGCTCCCAGTCGAGCGCGTTGCTGCAGAAGTAGTACAGGCTGCCCTCGCGGACGCGGAAGCGACAGGCGCCGCACTCGGTCGCGTTGGTCTCGGCGTCGTACTCGTCGAGCACCCCGTCGCAGTCGTTGTCGATCCCGTCGCACATCTCGGTGATGCCGGGGTGCGCGTTGGCCGACATGTCATTGCAATCGGTGTTGTCCGGGACCCACCCCTGGGTGCCCTCGCAGACCATCGCCGGCATGGACGGGTCGCCGTAGTAGTCGTTGTCGAAGTCCTTGTAGGCCATCACCAGCGGGCAGCCGGTCGTGATGTCCGGCCCGGTGTCGGTCGACGGTTCGGTCGTCGTCTCGGGCTCGGTGGTGGTCGTGAGCGGCGGCATCGACGTCGGGTCGCCGGGCCCGCCCTCGGTCATCGACTCCGAGCCCGACACGCCGACCGTCTCCTCGCTCGTCGTCGTCGTCGACGTCGGCCCGGTCGTCGGCGGCGACGCCGTCTCCGTGCTCGCCGTCGTCGTCTCCGTCACGCCCGGGTCGGGAGTCTTCGGCGTCTCGCCGAGCCCCGAGGCGTCGAACGTGCAGCCCGCGAGCGCGAGCAGAAACCCGGCGTTCCATCGCATCGCCGGTCACTCTAGCTGGAACCGGTCGCTCGCGGACCGCCCGCGGCCGAGGAACTCTCACACCCGCGGGCGCGAGCGCGCGCCGCGTTTGATACACTCGCCCGCATGCGCACGCGCCTCGCCCCCCTGCTCGCCGCCCTGCTCGCATGCACGCCCGTGACGACCGATGCGCCGCCCAGCCAGCCCCCCGCCCCGACGCCCGCGCCCCAGCCGGGTCTGCCCGCGACCTCCGCACCGACACCGACCCCGACCCCGGCCCCTCAGCCGGCCCCCGAGACGCTCGAGGAGCGCAATGTCTCCAAATCCGCCGGCACCGCGGGCGGCGTCACCGTGCTGTGGCCGCGCATCATCCCCCGCGAGATCGTCGACGACAACCGCGGCCTCGCCAGCGCCCTCCAGCAGCAGATGAAGCGCATCGTCGAGAAGCACCTGCCCGGACGTCCGATCGACTTCCGCCCCGAGCCCGAGCGCGTGTGCCCGAAAGCGGGCTGCGCCGGCGTCTCGGTCGGCCTCCTGCTGTCGCGCCAGAACCAGGGCTGCCTGGTCATCGCCCTGATCTCCCGCCCCGGCGTGTCGCCGACCAAGATCGTCCCCTGGGTCGGCAAGGTCCAGCTCCGCGCCGACACCGTCGGCTTCCGCGAGTGGCCCGAGTCGCAGATCACCGTCGACGACTACGTCCCCTGCAACTCCCTCCTCACCACCATGGACGCCCAGGAGCCCGCGATCGCGGCCGCCCTCCAGGCCGCCGCCCAGTGACCGCCGACCTGTCTCTCCCGCCAGGCCACCGCCGCAGCCTGTCTGACTAATCATCGCCGGCCCCGAGATCGACGCGCTCATCCCACCTGGCCCTCGCGCCAGGTCATGATCGCCGGCTCGCCACCTGTCCCGAGCGACATCTCGTCCCGGCTCGTACGAAACATGTCCATCGGGACATGTTCGTCGCCCGCCCGACCTCTCCCGAGTTCGCCGCCGCAGCGGGCACGCGTGCGCCCAGGCTGGCGGCGCCTCCACTAAACTGAACCCGCGCCGTCGTCCGCTTCCCCGCTGAAGCCGGCGCGACGACGTGCCACACTAGCGACGCGACCGCATGCCGCTGCTCGAGCCCAAGCGCCGCGCGCTCCTGCGCTGGACGACCGGCTACTGCCGGGCCGACTTCAGCGCCGACCTGCTCGCCGGCGCGACCACGGCCGTGCTGCTCGTCCCGCAGGCCATGGCCTACGCCATGCTCGCCGGCCTGCCGCCGATCGCCGGCCTCTACGCCTCGCTCGCCCCGCCGCTGATCTACGCCGTGCTCGGCACCTCGCGGCGCCTCGCCGTCGGACCGGTCGCGCTCGACTCGCTGCTCACCGCCGCCGCGCTCGCCCCGCTGGCGAACGGCGACCTCGCCACCTACGCCGCAGCCGCCGCCGCGCTGGCGATCCTCGCCGGCACGTTTCAGGCCGTCACCGGCGCCTTGCGCCTCGGCTTCGTCGTCAACGTCCTCTCGCTCCCGGTCCTGCGCGGCTTCACGGCGGCCGCCGCGATCCTCATCATCGCCAGCCAGCTCGGCCCCCTGCTCGGGCTCAAGCTGCCGACCAGCGCCGGCCTGGCCCCGCTGCTCGTCGCGCTCACCGGGCAGCTGCGGGGCGTGCACCTGCCGACCCTCGCGCTCGGCCTCGGCGCCGTCGTCGTGCTCGTCGCGCTCGGCAAGTTCCGCGGCAAGGCGCTGCTCCTCGTCGTCCTCGCCACCCTCGCCGGTCACCTCCTCGACCTCGACGCTCGCGGCCTCGCCCTGCTCGGGCCCGTGCCCTCCGGCCTCCCGCTGCCCACCTGGCCCGCGCTCGACCGCGAGCTGCTCCTCGGCCTCGCCCCCGCCGCCGGGCTGATCGCCCTCATCTCGTTCATGGAGGCCTTCTCGAGCGGCCTCGCCGTCGCCCGTCGCGGCGAGGTCGTCGAGCCCGACCAGGAGCTGCTCGCGCTCGGCTTCTCCAACATCGCCGCCGGCCTCGTGCGCGGCTACCCGATCGCCGGCGGCCTCTCGCGCACCGCCGTCAACGCCCAGGCCGGCGCCCGCAGCCCGCTCGCCGGCGTCGTCACGGCCGCGCTCGTCGCCCTCACCCTCGCGCTGTTCGCCCCGCTGCTCGCCACCCTCCCGCGCGCCGTGCTGTCGGCGATCATCGTCGTCGCCGTCGCCCGCCTCGTCGACGTCGCGTTCGTCCGCCAGCTCCGGCGCACCCGCCCGCGCGAGCTCGTCCCGCTGGCGATCACCTTCGGCACCACCCTCGCCCTCGGCGTCGGCCTCGGCCTCGCCTTCGGCGTCGGCGCCTCGCTGCTGCTGTTCGTGCTGCGCACCACCCGGCCGCACACCGCCGTGCTCGGCCGCCTCCCGGGCACCCAGGTCTACCGCAACGTCCTCCGCTTCCCCGACGCCGAGACCGTCCCCGGCGTCGTCATCGTCCGCCTCGACGCCCCGCTGTACTTCGCCAACGCGACCTACCTGATCGACGAGATCCGGCGCCAGATCTCCGCCCAGGGCGCGCGCGCCGTCGTCATCGACGCCGGCGGCGTGCACGACATCGACGTGTCCGCCCTCGCCAACCTGCGCGACTTCCTCGGCGAGCTGCGCCAGTGCGGCGTCGAGCTCTACATCGCCGACCTCAAGGGCCCCGTGCGCGACATCCTCGCCCGCAGCGGCCTCACCCGCGAGCTCGGCCCCGACCGCTTCAGCTTCACCGCCCACGAGGCCGTCCAGCGCGCCAGCGCCGCCCCGTCGTCGCCCCCGGACCCGCGCGCCACCCAGGCCTGGCCGTGATCGGTCTCCTCGGGCATGTCCCATGCGACATGACTGTTCAAACATGTTCATCAGGCAATACCCGAAACGACATGTCTTCAGGGTCATCCCATGATCCGCATGACCTGCCCTGGCTGCGCCGTCGTCGCGTCATGGCCGGCGCGCTCATCCGAGCGTTCGCGGTGCCGCCACGAACGACGCCCCTCCTCCGAGTCGGTGCACCCGCGCCCCGGGCTGGCACTCGCCGCGGCAGGGCCCACGCCCGCGGCGCCAGAAGATCGCCAGCTCGATCTCCCGCGGCACCGTGTCCTGCGCGCGCGCGAGGGCGCCGTCACTGCCACGTCGCGCTTTTCCGCGCCTCACCTCCACGACCGCGAATTCTCGCGAATCGCGTACCCTGGCACCCGCCAGTGACCCTCTCGTCTCTCCCGCAAGCAGCAGCCTCCCTTCGCACAGCGCTCGCCGCCGCCGGTCGCGGCCTCGTCGAGCGCGACGCCTTGCTCGAGCTCGTCGTCCTGGCCGCGGTCGCCGGCGAGCACGTGCTCGTGATCGGTCCGCCCGGCACGGCCAAGAGCGCCGCGGTGCGGCGGATCGCCCGGGCCGTCGGCGGCAACTACTTCGAATACTTGCTGGGTCGCTTCACCGAGCCGGGCGAGATCTTCGGGCCCGTCGATCTCCGCAAGCTCCGCGACGGCCGCGTCGAGACCGAGACCGCCGGCATGCTGCCCGAGGCCGAGATCGCCTTCCTCGACGAGGTCTTCCTCGGCTCGACCGCGATCCTCAACGCCCTGCTCGGGATCCTCGCCGAGCGGGTGTTCCGCCGCGGTCACACCGTCATGCGCTGCCCGCTGCGCGTGTGCGTCGGCGCGGCCAATGCCTTGCCGCAGGAGGAGGGCCTCGCCGCCTTCGCCGACCGCTTCCTCGTGCGCGTGTTCGTCGACGCGATCCCCGACGCGCGCCTCGAGGAGCTGCTCGAGCAGGGCGCCGCCGCCAGTCACGACCTCGACGCCCCGCTCACCTCGCTCGCGCAGCTCGACGTCCTCGCCGCCGCCGCCCGCGGCGTCGACCTCGACGGCGTGCGCCCGGCCCTCGTCCACGCGATCCGCCGCCTGCGCGCCGCCGGCATCGCGCTGTCGGACCGCCGCCTCGTCAAGATCCAGCGCCTCGTCGCCGCCGCCGCCGCGCTCGCCGGGCGCACGCGCGCGGGCGAGGGCGACCTGTGGCCGATCGTCGCCGCGGTGCCGACCGCCGCCGAGCAGGCGCAGACGCGCGACGCCCTGCGCGACCTGCTGCAGCGCTCCGAGAGCGGGGTGCTCGGCGCCGCCGCGGCCGAATCGTCGCTCGGTCCGCTGGCCCGCGCCGCCCGGCTCGCCGACGACGCCGACCGCGTGCTCGCGCAGGACCCCGGCAGCGAGCCGCTCGCGCGCGAGGCCTGGCGGCTCAAGCTCGAGGCGATCGCCCGCGAGATCGACGCCAGCTTCCACCCGAACGACCTGCCCGCCGCCGCAGCACGCGTGCGCGCGGCGATCGTCGCCCGCTTCGCCGCCCTCGACGGCGACGCGCCGATGCCCGCCCCGGATCCGGTGTGACCGCCGCGATTCGCATCACCTGGTCGCCGCGCCCGATCCCGCTGGCACCCGCCGCCGTGGCCGCCAGCGGCCCCGTCGCCGCGCGTCTGGCCGATCGCCTGCTCACCCTCGCCGACGACGTCCTGCTGCGATTGCGCGGCGTCGCCGGCCGCGACCTCGTCGTCCTCACCGGCGAATCGTCGGATTTGCCGTGGCTCGACGGCGTCGACTACCTCGGCCGCGACCCGCTCGCCCCCGGATTGTACATACCGACCACCCTCGAACCCGCGCCCGCCGCCGCGCTGCTCGAGCGCGCCCTGCGACGCCGCGCCCCGCAGCTGGCCGCCCCGCTGGCCCTGCTGCCGCCGCCGCGCGCAGCGACGACCGATCCATTCATCGGGCGGTCCGCGAATCCGAACTCGTTCACGCCGGGGCCCGAATCGACCGCCCCCCAATCACAGGTGCCACTCGAATCGCCCCCCTTCGCGCCGCCCTCGTCCTTCCCCGCGCG
>NZ_JAIRAU010000044.1 GCF_020073745.1 Nannocystis pusilla | reverse complement strand
TCGGCCGACGAATAGCGGGCCGTGACGACGCGGTGATGGAAGCGGATCTTGCGGTCGATGCCGTACGCGGCCGCGGTGTCCCGCAGGTAGCGCAAGATCGACGGGCCGTCGGCGATCGCCCGCGCCTCGGTCCACGGGCGAAAGCTGTACCCGAGCGTGTGCATGTCCGAGTCGGAGCGCACCCCCGGGTAACGGAACAGATCCCAGGTGCCGCCGAGGTCGGCCCGCGCCTCGAGCAACGCGAAGCGCTTGCCCGGGCACCCGTGCTGCAAGTGGTAGGCGGCGCCGACGCCGGACAGGCCAGCGCCGATGATCAGCACGTCGAGATGTTCGACCGTCATGGCTCGAGCATTCTTCGACACCATGTCGAGTCTGTCAACACCGTGTTGACTGGCGCTGCAGATCGGTCCAGAATGCGGCCATGAGCACGTTTACGGGGAAAGTCGCGGCGGTGACCGGGGCGGGGTCGGGGATCGGGCGCGCGCTGGCGCTGGCGCTGGCGCGCCGGGGCGCCCGCCTCGCGCTGTCGGACGTCGACGAGGCCGCTGTGGCGGAGACGGCCCGGGTGGCGCGCCTGCTCGCGGCCGAGGTCGATGCGGCGCGGCTCGACGTCAGCGACGGCGACGCGGTGAAGGCGTACGCGACCGCCGTCGCCGCGCGCTTCGGCGTCGTCCACCAGATCTACAACAACGCCGGCATCGCGTTCTCGCGGTCGGTGATCGAATCGACGTACGAGGACTACGAGCGGGTGCTCGCGGTCAACCTACGCGGGGTCATCCACGGGACGCTGGCCTTCCTGCCGCACCTGATCGCGTCGGGCGACGGCCACGTCGTCAACATCTCGAGCCTCAACGGCTTCATGGCGCAGGGCCAGATGAGCCACTACTGCACCGCGAAGTTCGCGGTCCGCGGCTTCACGGAGTCGCTGCGGATCGAGATGCTCGCGGCCGGGTTGCCGGTCCGCGTCACCGTCGTGCATCCTGGCGGCGTGAAGACCAACATCGCCAGCGCCGCGCTCGCGCGGGCCCGGGCCTCCGGGCTGCCGGTGACCGCCGAGGACGAGGCCCGCGAGCGGATGTACAACGAGAAGTTGCTGAAGCTCAGCCCCGACCTCGCGGCCGAGACGATCCTCGCCGGCGTCGCGCGCGACCAGGCCCGCGTGCTCGTCGGCAACGACGCGCGCGCGGTCGACCTCCTCGTCCGCGCGTTCCCCGTCGCCTACCAGCGCGCGGCCGTCGCCCTCGGACGCCGGCTGACGGCCGCGGCGCGGGGCCGGCGATGAGCGACGGCAAGGACCGCCCGTCGCGCGCCCGCCGGACCCGCCGCACCAGCGGCGACGACCGCGAACAGGCGATCCTCGCCAGCTTCGAGGAATTGCTCGAGCGCCGCGCGTTGCCCGAGATCTCGATCGACGACATCGCCCGCGGCGCCGGCATCTCGCGGCCGACGTTCTATTTCTACTTCCCCTCGAAGGACGCGGTGCTGCTGTCGCTGCTCGATCGGATGGTCGAGCAGGCGCGAGCGGAGCGCGACGCGGCGCTCGCCAGCGCGGCGGGCGATCCAGCCCGGGCGTGGCGAGCCGCGATCGAGACGTACTACCGGATCTTCCGCGCCCACCGGGCGGTCAGCGTCGCCGCCGCGGACGCGCGCGTGACCAACCCCGAGGTCCGCGCGCTGTGGTCGCAGGTGATGACGAACCTCGTCGAGGAGACCGCCGCCGCGATCGAGGGCGAGCGAGCTCGCGGCGCCGCTCGCCCCGGCGTCCCGGCGCGCGACCTCGCGGTCGCGCTGAACTGGATGAACGAGCGGGTCCTCCACGCCGGCTTCGCCGGTCACGCGCCGACGATCGACGAGGCGCACGTCGTCGACGTGCTGCTGGCGATCTGGCTCGCGGCGATCTACGGCGGCTCGCCGCCGACGCCGAACTGACGCCGCGACGGACCTGACGCGCCCAAACATCTGTCTCTTCGAGCATGTCTATTGGGACATTGATGGCAGTCGCGCGCCCGGCTACTCCGCCGCGGCGACCTTCTCGATCCCGGCCACGCGCGGCCAGCCGAACAGGCCCGGGCGAACGACGAGGACCACGCGATCGCCGACGGCGAGACCGACCAGGTGCGGGTTCAGGCGCGAGATCTTGAGCTCGTCGCCGCCCGAACGGAAGTCGCGGAACACCAGCGCGTCCGCGCCCTTGCGCGCCCTCGCCTCGCGCAGCACCTCGGAGGGGTGACGCTCGAGCGGCCCGCCGCCGAGGAACGCGTTGGCCAGCAGCCCGGCCGCCAGCACCCACAGCGGCGGCGCGATCGCCACGAACCAGAAGCCCGCCGCCCGCGCCCGGGCCATCGGCCGCGTGCGCCACACGAGCGCCGCGACCACCACGCCCGCGACCAGGAGCACGAACCACGGGGCCCAGTCGATCGTGTCGGCCACGCGCCAGGCGACGATCGCCGGTGCGATCGCGCCCAGCAGCACCAGGTACATGCGGATCGAATCATCAGAGGAGGAGCGGGCCACGGTCGCTCCCAGCGTGCCGAGCGACCGCCGGCCGCGTCAAGCCCGTCGCGCTCCCGGTGAGGAGCTGCCGCGCTCGCGCCTGGCGCTCGCACCGGCGTGCCGCGAATGTCCTTTCGGCCATGTCTACCGCGCGGGCTCGCCGCCGCGCCGGCGCCGCCGCGCCCACCCCACGGCGCCCAGGACCCATGCGAACCCGGGCTCGCCGAGGGTGCACCCGCGGCTCCGGAGCTCCGGCGGCTCCGGCGGCTTCGGCGGCTCGACCGACGCAGGCGGCTCCTCGACCGGCTGCGGGAGCGGGGCCCCGGGCGGCGCGCACGTGAACTCGACCACGAGCGCCGGCGTCGTGATCAACTGGCTCTGGTCCACCGTGCCGACCAGCATCTCGACCCTGTGCGGGCCCGGCAGCGGGTACCGCTCGCGGAGCTCGCTGCGGTCGCACACCGCGAACACCAGGTCCGTGCCGGCCTCTCCGGCCCACGAGCGCCCGGGATCGATCTCCTCACACAGGCTGGATCGCGCGTCCCACGTGTGGCCGTCGATACGTGTCCCATAGACCAGGTAGTCGCGCAGCGGTTCGACCTCCGGCGGGAGCTCGACCCGGAGCGGCACCCTGGCCGCGCCGAACTCCTCCTGACAGGACCCGCGGATCACCGCCGGCCGCCACGACGTCCTGCGTCTGCGGCCCCGCGTGCAAGGTCGCCCGGGTCAGCCGCAGCGGCGCCGCGGCGATCGTCACCCTCGTCGTCAGCTCCGCCGGCGGCAGCGAGCCCGGGTCCCGCACGTGCTTGCGCGACTCGCTGGCCGCGGCGCTCTCGCGGACCGTCACCTCGTACACCTGGCCCGGCTCGAACTTCTTCGCCGGCACGATGACGTCGATACCGCCCATATCCCGGATCGTGTGCTTCACCGGCAGCCTGCGCTCGCCCTCGACGCGCACCACCTTCACCCGGTCCTTCGCGCCGGCGAGCGACTCCGGACCTGCCCACGGGAACCCAGGGGCATCGGGCGGGAGCAGGCCCCCCGGCGCCGACGTAGAAGCGCCCGGCGCCGACGATCGACTGCCCGCACGAGCACGCCTGCGCCTCGCTCTCGAGGACGGCCAGCGCCGCGCTCACCAGCACTCCCGTCCGTGCGGCCCGCATCGGCGCCACATCAGCACGCCCGGGCGAGCCGGTCAACCGACTCGCCCGTCCCGCGGCGCGCCGTCAATCCTCGGTGTAGAGCCCGCTCCGCCCGAGCCGCTCCTCCTCCTCGGAGAAGCCGACGGTCAGCGGATCGCCCAGGTCCGGATCGAAATGATAATTGTCCTGCAGGAAGCGCTCGGCGATCACGCGGGACTCGAGCTCGCGGATGTAGTCCTGCGCGATCTTCTTGGCCTGCAGCGCGCTCGCGGCGTCACCTCGCGCGAGCAGCCGGTGCAGCTCGAGCCGCACGCCCGCGAGCTTGCCGACGGGCCCCATCATGCGGAAGTTGCTCTCGACGCGCTCGACTGGGATGCTCGATTGATTGAACGCCCGGGCGCGGGCGAGCTCGGACGCGAGGCTCGGCCAGTAGCGCGTGGTGTAGAAGGCGGCGTCGTCGCGGTGGTACCACTCCTCGGAGCGGGCGATCGAGGACGACACGGTGTTGTGGAGCTTCCACAGGAACAGCCGCAGCGACGGCCCGTCGGACACGGCCCCCAGCTTGTCGTCGATGGACATGTTGAAGCTGGTCGCCTCGAGGTCGTGCCCGAGCAGCAGGTACTCCACCGGGTACATGTCGACCTCGCGGTTCTGCACCACGTAGGCGTTGAGGTGGTGCCGGCAGTACGGGCACGGGTACATGGTGGCGAACAGCTTGAAGAACTGCTTGAACACGGGGACCAGACGCTGCTGCTCCCCGGCCGGCTTGTCACACACGATCTCCGCCACCGTGTGGAGGAAGCGCCACACCGGCGGACCGATGAAGTACGGGAAGCTGACGCGCATCTGCGCGTCCCGCACGTCGTTGCGGCCGACGTACACGTCGACGAAGCTCACGTACTGCGAGATGCTGCCCGAGTCGCGCCCGAACTCCGCCCGCTCGCGCCGCTTCTGCACCCCGTTCAGGTAATGGCGCGACAGCCACCAGCTCTGCAGGAGGCGCAGCTTCTCCGGCGGGCTGCAGCCGGGGAACGCCGCCACCAGCTCCTTGCCGTAATACGCGAACTCGCCGGCGTCGTGCATCCATTTGAACCACCCGTCCATCACGACGTCGGTCGGCCCCTCGCAGGTGGCGACGTGGCTGGCGTTGCTGACCGAGAACGCGCTGAGGAGCTTCGGCATGAAGTCCTCGTACCAGTAGCGGACCGGCATCATCGCGCCGTCGACCGTCTCCAGCGCGTTGTCGAGGATGACCCGGTGCCACCGGTCGAGGTAGGTCTTCGGGTCGCCGGCCGGCTGCGCCCGCTGCGGCGCCGACTCCTGCGCCAATTCCTCGGCGCGCAGGCGCCTCAGCTCGCCCAGGGCCAGCACGCCCTCGACGACATCGCCGAGGCCGAGCCGCTGCTTGCGCATGCTGATGGCGAACTCGACGCCCGCCGCGAACTTCTCGCGCGTGTTCTCCGACCGGCTGCGCGCCTCGACCATCGCCTGGTGCTCGGCCAGCATCTCCGCGGTCTTCGGGACGGTCTGCCAGTTGGCGATGCGCTCCTGCAGCCGCGCGTACTCGGCCTCGAGCGACTCGACGACCGCGTCGAGCGTCGGGTGGCATACCTCCTCGACCACCCCGAGCGCCTTGTACAGGCCCATCGCCGTGCGCACGAACGGCACGAACTCGGTGATCCGGTACGGCAGGTTGCGCACGCGCAGGTGCGTCTCGTGGTTGGCGGAGAAGCTCTCGCGGAAGCAGCGGTACGCCGCGCCCTGGATCAGGCGAAACAGGCCGATCTGGAGCTGCAGGACCGACGTCCCGCGGACCTTGCCCGCCTGCGAGTCGCGGGCGTTCTGCTCGCGCAGGCGGGCGATCTCGACCTCCACGGTGGCCTGCGGCTCGTCCGCCGCGGGCGCAGCCTCCGGCGCGGCCTCGGCCCGTTCGCGGGCATCGACCGCGCCGGCGATCGCCGCCGCGTTCGCGGCCGCGCTGCCGAGCGGCGCCGCGGTCTCGAGCGCCCCCGAAGGCCGCGTCGGCACGGCCTGCGCCAGCTGACAGAACTCGGCGAAGCCGATCGAGCCGTCGCCGTCGACGTCGACCTCCTTGATCATCTCGTCGAGCTCGCGCGCGGTCAGCCCGACCTGGCTCATGACCCCGCCCATCTCCTCGGCGGTGATCCGGCCGCTGCCGTCGCGGTCGAACACGGCGAACGCGAGCTCGAGCCGGCTCCGGCGATCGCCGTAGCGGGCCAGCATCAAGGTCGTGAACTCGCCGAAATCGATGTGGCCCGAACCGTCGCCGTCGACCTCCTCGATCAGCCCGCGCAGCTGCGACTCGGTGGGGTCCTGCCCCAGCGATCGCATCACCGCCCCCAGCTCGTCGGCCGAGATCGTGCCGCTGCCGTCGGTGTCGAAGATCCGGAAGGACTCCCAGAGCCTGTCGACATCGCGCTTGTCGAGGGTGAGCTCCGCTGCGAATGGACCGTCGGCCGAGGTGGTCATCGTCGTCCGCGACTTTAGAACGGCGCGCATTCCGTCCGCAGCAAAAAACGACGCGTGCGGGCACGAGCGGCCGCTCGCGATCCGCGCATCAGGGCCGCTTCGCCTCCTCCTGCCATTTCCCGCGGAGACTCGACCGGGCGCGACGGCTGCGACAGCGACCGTGACGCCGTCGCCTCTCGAACACGGCGATCGAGACGCGCGCCGCGAGGCTCACGGCGAACCCAGTGCCTGACTCTTCGGCCAGGTCGAGCCGACGGCGCGGCTCGTCCCCGAGATCGTGGGCGAGGCCGATTCGGATGCCGGACAACCCCCGGGTCGAGAGGGCGGATTCGCGCCCCGGCGACGAGAAGTCTGCGCGAAATCGCCATTTTCAAATATATCTTGCAGATAGTATCTCCAAGATATATCTTGGAGATACACACGAAATCATGGCGAAACCGATGTCCCTGCGCTCCTTCTGCTCGTGGAACCTCCTGGCTGTTGCTTGCCTCGCCGCGTGCGAGGGCGGAGCGTCCGAGCCGACCCCGCTGGGGCCGGGCCGGCGCTCGATCTACGTCACCGCGGCTGACGGCACGCGCCTGGCCGCCGACGTGTGGCTGCCCGCAGACACCACGGCGCCGGTGCCGACCATGCTGCGGCTGACCCGCTACTGGCGCGCCACAGAGTACCTCGGCGACGCCGGAGCGGCCGATCAGGAGGAGATGCTGGCGAACCTGTACGTCTCGCAGGGGCTCGCGGTCGTCGCCGTCGACGCGCGCGGCACCGGGGCGTCCTTCGGGGTCTCCGCCGGGCCGTGGAACGCGGACGAGCGGGCCGACGGGGTGGCGGTGCTCGACTGGATCGTCGACCAGCCCTGGTCGAACGGACAGGTCGTCGGACTCGGGGTCAGCTACGAGGGCAACACCGCCGCCCTGATCGCGGCCAGCGGGCACCCGGCCGTGAAGGCCGTCGTCACCCGGTTCCACGATCACGATCCCTTCGCCCACCTCGCCTTCCCGGGCGGGATCGCCAACATCGGGTTCATGAATCAGTGGAGCGCCTACACCGCGGCGCTCGACCGCAACGACGCCTGCGCGCTCGCTACCTTCGAGGGACGCACCTGTCCCGAGAGACAGGCGATGATCGCCGGGCCGCGCCCGGTCGTCCCCGACGACCTCGCCGCGGCTGTGGCCGGGCACGCCGGCAACCTCGACCTCGCCGCCGCGCTCACCCGGATCACGTTCAAGGACGACCCACTGGCGACGGGCGGCGAGAGCTTCGACGCCATCGCGCCGTACCGCTGGGCGGCCGAGGGCGCGGCCGTCCCGACCCTGCTCACCGCCAGCTGGATGGACGGAGGCACCGCGGCCGGGGCCCTCGACGCGTGGGCCAGCCACGACGGCCCGATGGTCGTCGAGATCGGCGCCTACTCCCACGGCGGCATCTTCGACTCCGACCCGCTGCGCGACCCGCTGCCGGCGGCCGATCCGGCGATCGCGACCCAGTACGTGCAGGCGCTGCAGTTCCTCGGCGAGCAGCTCGGCGGCGCGCCGGCGCCCGCGCGTGAGCTCCGCTACGTCACCCTGGGCGAGGGCACCTGGCGCACCACCACCACCTGGCCGCCGCCCTCGGTGACGCCGCGGCTCCTCGCCCTCGCCGCCGGCGGCTCGCTGCGCGACGGCCTCGCCGACGCCGGCGAGGACACGCTCGTCGTCGACGGCTCGGCGACCACCGGCCGCGAGAACCGCTGGCTCGGGGCGCTCCAGGGCGCGCCGGTCCGCTACCCCGACCGCGCCGCCGCGCCGGGCCTGCTGTCGTGGACGACCGAGCCATTGGACGCCGACACCCGCATCACTGGCACGCCGGTCGTCCGTCTTCAGCTCCGCGCCTCGGCGGCCGACGCCGCCGTGTTCGTCTACCTCGAGGACGTCGACGACCACGGCGCGACGCGGTACGTCACCGAGGGCCAGCTCCGCCTCCTGCACCGCGCCACCGGCGATCCGGGGCCCGGCCGCGAGCGCGTCACCGGCCGCACCTACCGTCGCGCGGACGCCCGCGACTACGCGCCGGGCGAGCTCGTGGAGCTCGTCATCCCGCTGCTGCCGACCTCTGCGCGCATCGCGGCCGGGCACCGGATCCGCCTCTCGCTCGCCGGCGGGGACGCCGACACCTTCGCGCCGATCACCCCTCACGGCGCGACGTTCACGGTGCTGCGCGGCCCGGCGGGGTCGACCCTCGAGCTGCCCGTCGACGGCGCTCCGTGACTGGTCTAGAAGTGCGAAGCGTGAGTCGACAGGAGCAGACCCACATGGCGGTGCTCGGGGCGCTGAGCGTCGAGCCGATGTCGGGCTACGCGCTGCGCGAGGCGATCCGGGACGTGCTGGGCCACTTCTGGAACGAGAGCTTCGGGCAGATCTACCCCGCGCTCACGAGCCTCGAGGAGCAGGGCTTCGTCGCGCGCCAGCCCGGGGCTCGCTCCGGCAGCTCGGTGTTCACGCTGACGCCCGCGGGGCGGCAGCGGCTGCAAGCCCTGCTCTCGCAGCCGATCCAGACCGCCCCGCCGCGCAACGGGCTGCTCCTGCGCCTGTTCTTCGGCCGCGTCCTCGGCGCCGCGGCCTGCCGCGCGCTGGTGACGGCGGCCCGCGACGAGGCCGCCGGGCACCTCGCGGCCTACGCCAAGATCCGCGAGACCACCGCGGCCGAGGGCGGCGTCGATCCCTACATGGGCCTGACGCTCTCGTTCGGCGAACACGTCTCGCGCGCGGTGCTCGCCTGGGCCGACGAGGCGCTCGCGACCCTGTCTCACCTGCCCGGCGAACCCGGCGCGTGAGCCCCGGCCGGCTCCGGACGGGCCGCGTATTCGTCGTCGGATGATTGCACGCGCATCGATCGACGAGCGCGCATCGTCGGCGCCTGCCTGTGCCTGCGGGGCACAGCCCGATCGGCGTGCGGGGAATGACTCCGATGTTCAAACTGGCCTCACGTTCGCCCGCTCCCGACGCTGTCCCACAGCTCGCCGCGCGGCCCCGCTCGCGCCGATATCTCTCGCAGCGGCGTGCGGGCTCGTCATCGATCGCAGGCAATCTCATTGGCGCGACGATGCGGAGCGCGCGCCGCGGCAGGAGCCCGCGAGCGAAGTTCTTCGTGGTGCCTGCGGCCAGAACGTGGTTCATTCGTGCCCACCACATGATCGAGCGCGCGACTCTGGGGGGCCTGGAATTCGAGTACGACACCGAGCGTGGCAACATCCGAATGGGTGGTCACCCGGCGATCTTCATCTGGACCGAGAGCACCCTCGCCGGCCTGATCTCCGGCCTGCAGCGCATGGTGGGCACCGACCGCTTCCGCCTCGCGCTGCACGGCGGCGGCCGCGACGGCGTCGCCGACGACTGGGCCTACATCTCGCAGTTCCCGACGTTCGAGCAGGGCTTCGCCGCGCTCGTCCACGTCGCCGCGACCTTCGGGTGGGGCCGCTGGGAGCTCGTCTCGCTCGATGATCAGGCCCAGCGGGCCGTCGTGCGCGTCCACCACCACTGGGAGGCGAACATCCAGAAGGTGCTGGACGTCAGCTGGGGCTCGAGCTACCTCGGCGGCAAGTTCGCCGGCATCTTCCAGCGCCACTTCGGGGTCGCGCAGTGCTGGGCCGAGCAGGTCGCGTTCGTCACCAACGGCGACGAGTACGACGAATTCGTGATCACGCCGTCGAACGCCAGCCTGGAGGACCGGCTCGAGCGCATGCTCGCCACCGACGACGCGACCCGGGCCGACCTCGCGGTCGCGCTCGAGCGCGTGCGCAAGGAGGTCGAGGAGCGCGTCGAGGCCGAGCAGCGGCTGCTGGAGAAGCTCGACCTGATCGCCCGCCAGGAGGACGCCATCCGCGCCCTGGCGACCCCGATCATCGAGGTCTGGGACGGCGTGCTCACCCTGCCCCTGGTCGGCGTCATCGACAGCCAGCGCGCCGCCGACATGATGGGCCGCCTGCTCGAGGCGATCCTCCAGAAGAAGGCCGGATACACGATCATCGACCTGACGGGCGTCGAGCTCATCGACACCTCGACCGCCGAGCACCTGCTGCGGCTGGTGCTCGCGGCCGAGATGCTGGGCGCGCGCTGCATCATCACCGGCATTCGCCCCGCGATCGCCCAGACCATGGTCTCGATCGGCGTCGAACTGTCCAGGCTCACGGTGCTCGCCACCCTGCGCGACGGCCTGACGTATTGCATCGACCAGACGCGCAAGCCCGGGCGCGCAGCGCCGGGGCGATGACCTCGAAGGCGCGCCGGACGACGAGCTCAGCGCGCCAGCTCGGACGAGTACCAGCGCACGACGTCCTCCCCGCGTTCGTACCGCTCGAGCCACTGCGCGGCGAAGGCAGGCAGCGGCTGGTGCTCGGGATCATGATTGGGCAGCTGCGACCTCAAGATCCGCCACGACGCCGCCCGCCGCGCCGGCCCTGATACGCCCGCGAGGCCGTCGGGGAGCGAGCCGTCGCTGCCCCCGCGGAACAACGACAGCAGCGAGCGGAGAAAGTGTCGGGCCCGGAAGGTCGGCAGGAGCACGCGCGCGTCGATCTTGCGCACCTCGAGCGGCACGTGGGCGTTGAAGCCCTCGACGATCACTTGCAGCACACGCCCCATGTGCAGGGCCACCGACGGCAGCACCGCCAGGCGGTACGCCTCGCCGCCGCCGATCGCCCGGTAGACGATCAGCGCCGAGCTGCGGTGCTCGACCTCCTCGACGAAGTGCCACAGGAACATCGACGCGACCCGCTCGTCGCCCGGGCGGAACAGCTGCTCCTCGTGGTCGAGCAGCAGCTTGAACGTCGGGGTGAACGAAGCCTCGAGATCGGCGATGTAGGCGAGGTGATAATTCAGCGACCTGGTCGCCAACAGCTCGTCGAAGCAGCCGATCGCCCGCTCCACCGTCTCTTGCAGGCCCGGATACGTCCTGCTCAGCGCCTTCAAGTGCTGCCGGTGGACCCGCGCGTGCTGGGCCTCCTGGCGCAGGAACGCGTCCGCCTCGGCGGCCACGGACGGCTCCGTGATCAGAGGCATCGCCTGGCGGATCGCCTGCACGATGTATTTTTCAAAGGCGATGGCGATGATGCTGATCATGTTCGTCATCAGCGAGAACGCCGGCTTCTCCGGCTGCCACAGGAAGGGCACGTCCCCGTCGAAGTCGAACTGCACCCTCCGCACCTGCAGCGCCGTCATGGCTGCCATGATGTGGCACGACGGGCGTCGTTAGAAGGGTGCCCCTCGTCGCCGCCCCGGGGGCCGGCGGCGACACCGGCACGTCGCCGAGGTCCGGTCTCGCTCGCCCCGGCGGCGCGTGCCGGGGAGCGGGCACGCCTCAGCCTTCGCCACTCGCGCCGGCGTTCGCGCCGGCCTCCCGCCACATGCGGTAGAGCCCCGAAATGTCGCTCGAGCACAGCAGCGGCATCGCCTCGTGGATCTGCTCCAGCGGCCAATCCCACCACGCCATCTCCAGCAGCGTGGCGATCTCGGGCTCCGAGAAGCGCTTGCGGATCGGCCTGGCAGGGTTCCCGCCGACGATGGTGTAGGGCTCGACGTCGCGGGTGACGAGCGCGCGGCTTCCGATGACGGCGCCGTGGCCGATCCGCACGCCAGGCATGAACATCGCCTCGGCGCCGATCCACACGTCGTTGCCGACCACCGTGTCGCCGGCCTTCTGGAAAGCGTCACGCGCGCCCGCGAACGCCGGCACCTCGGGCATGTAGAAGAACGGGAAGCTCGAGACCCAGTCGTGGCGGTGGCCCTGATTGCCCGCCATGATGAACGCAACGCCGGTGCCGATCGAGCAGAAGCTGCCGATGATCAGCTTGTCGACGTCGGTGCGGTCCGGCATCAAATAGAGGGCGCAGTCGTCGAACGAATGGCCGTGGTAATAGCCGGAGTAATAGCTGTAGCGGCCGGCGACGATGTTGGGGTTCTTGATCTGCTCAGACAGCAGCTTGCCCTTGAAGGGGCTCTCGAAGAAGTTCATGGCAGAGCTTTCGGGTTGCCCGGCGAATCCTACTCCAGATCGCGCCGCCCGGGCACGAAAGCCCCGTGGCTCCCCGACGCCGAGCACTGCATCGTCTCGCGGGCAGCCGCATCCGGCCCCCCCTGGCGCGAGCGAGCCGGGCACCTGCGCTGGATCCCCGCGTCGTCGCGGCCGTCCGGGCCCTCGGCGAGGGCCTCGTGCGCGAGGACAGCGGGGTCAAGAGCTCCTGACCACGGAACCCCTGGGGCTCCCGCTTGCTCCCGGATATACTCGTCACGACGAACGCAGGGAGCTGCAGCATGCACGAGACGAGCGCTTCACCGCGAACCGTCCTGATCACCGGCGCCGGCCGGGGCATCGGGGCCGCCACCGCGCGGCTCGCCGCCCGCGCGGGCTATCGCGTCTGCATCAACTACGCCGCCGACGACGCCCGCGCCCGCGAGGTGGTCGCCGACTGCCGGGCCTGTGGCGCCGACGCGATCGCGGTGAAGGCCGACGTCGCCTCGCCGGCCGACGTCGAGCGCCTCTTCGTCGCCTGCGAGCGCGACCTCGGGGCGATCACCCATCTGGTCAACAACGCCGGGATCATCGGCGCGCCGGCGCGGGTCGAGGACGTCGCGGCCGCGACGGTCCACAGCGTGCTCGCGGTCAACGTCGCCGGCGCGATCTTCTGCACGCAGCAGGCGATCCGGCGCATGTCGACCGAGCGAGGCGGGCGCGGCGGCGTCATCGTCAACGTCTCGTCGATCGCCGCCGTCACCGGCAGCCCGGGCGAGTACGTCCATTACGCCGCGTCGAAGGCGGCGCTCGAGACCTTCACGATCGGCGTCGCCCGCGAGGTCGGCCCGCTCGGGATCCGCGTCAACGCCGTCCAGCCGGGCACGACCGACACCGAGATCCACGCCCGCTCCGGCAACCCCGACCGCCCGGCGATGGTCGCCCGGATCGCCCCCCTGCGCCGGGTGGCCGGCGCCGACGAGGTCGCCGAGGCGATCCTGTGGCTGCTGTCCGACCACGCGTCCTACGTCTCGGGCGCCGTGGTCAAGGTCACCGGCGGCTTGTGAGCTGTTCGATGCGACATAGCTCTTCGAGCATGTCTCCTCGGGCAGCATGAACGGCGGTGGCCGCTATTCCTCGCCCGCCTCGGCGCGCAGCCGGGCCAGGTCGAGCGACGCGGCGTGGAGCCAGGGCGTGGCCTCCGGGTCGACGTCGGTGCCGTCGAGCACGCGCGGCACCGGGACCTCTTCGCGGCTATGGCTGACCATCCACGAGTTGCGGAACAGATCGCAGCACAGATGCAGCGTCTCGTCCGTCTCGTGGAAGGACATCGGCGGCACCAGGGGCTGCAGCGCGTCCAGCGTCACGTCGACGCCCACGAAGTCGGCCGGCTCGAAGAACACCGCGCCGGCGAAGTGCAGCGGGCCGAGCGACTCGCGCGACAGCACGTGGATCTTGTCGCCCTCGACGACGAAGCGGTCCGGGTCGAGGAACAGCTCCTTGCCGAGCATCACGACCGGGGCGGCGAAGATCCGCCGCATCGCCCAGTGCCGCGCGCGGCGGTACACCTCGAGCACGCGCGCGACGCGGTTGCCTCGCTCGCAGTAACCGGCCCGGAGCGAGCGCAGCCGGCCGAGGTCGGCCTGAGCGAGCCAGTCGAGGGCGCGCGACGGCACGCCTGCGGCGAACTCCAGGCGGAGGCTGCCCAGCAGGCGCGACCGAGGATCGGCCATCGTCCGGGCGAGCATGCGAGCGTCGCCCCGCCCCGCGATATGCATCGTGGTTGCGACGACGAAGCCGTTGCGCCACACGCAGTCCCGCATCGCCATGCTCAGGGGTGCCCAGCGCACGCGCACGCGCCGGCGTCGTCCGGGTCGGCGAGGAGCCGGGCCTCGATCGCCTCGACAGGGCTCGACATGGGTCGCACGAGTTTAGGGCGGCATCGCCTCGCCGGCGGAGCCGAGCTCTCGCGCGTTCCCACACGGCCGAGCGCGCGCCGACGAGCGCCGACGCCTGGCAGTCGCCACGCTCGTCACGCGGCGCCCGTCAATTCGCCCCGCTGCGGACCCATTCGATCACCGTGCACAGCTGCGCGTCGGTGAGCACCTTCCCGATCGGCATCGGGTTGCCGCCGCCGCCGACGACATTGGTCTGCTGATTGAGCAGCTTGAACAGCAGGTAGCTGCGATCGACGTCGCCGGCGGTGACGATGTCGATCGCCGCCATCGTCGACGGCACGCCGACCATGCTGTCGCGGAAGCTGTCGCCGTCCTTGAAGATGAGGCTCGTGCCCACCCCGTTGCCGTGACAGTTGCACGACCCCTTGACGGCCTGCCAGGCCTGCGCCGCGCTGACCGAGGCCGGCGCGCAGTCGAGCGGCACCAGCGGCAGCGGCGGCACGCACTGCTGCTGCTTGCACACCGACTGGTCGCAGTCCTGGTTGCCGAAGCAATTCTCCCCGAGCGAGCAGGCGGCGCAGTGTGGTCCGCCGCAGTCGACGTCCGGCTCGTACCCGTTGGCGACCCCGTCGGAGCAGCTCGGTGGCACGCACGCGGTCGTGCACAGGTCGTCGTCGCTGTCGTCGCCGTCGTCGCACACCTCGACGCCCGCGTGCACGAAGCCGTCGCCGCAGCGGGCCGCCTCGCAGGTGCTCAGGCAGTCGTCCTCGTCGTTGTCGTTGCCGTCGTCGCAGGCCTCGCCGGGGTCGAGGAAGCCGTTGCCGCAGCCGCCCGGGAGGCAGTCGTTGGGGCAATCGTCGGAGTCGATGAGGTTGGCGTCGTCGCACACCTCGACGCCGGCGTACACCAGGCCGTCGCCGCAGCGGGCGAACTGGCACGCGAGGGTGCAGGGGCCGTCGTCGGCGTTGCCCGCCCCGAAGTCGCAGATCTCCGACGACTGCACCACCCCGTCGCCGCAGACCGCGTCCGGCTCGCCGGTCGGCTCGCTCGTCGGTTCGCTCGTCGGTGCCGGCGCGTCGGTCGTGGTCGCGGGCTCGCCGGTCCCGGTCGCCCCGCCGACCCCCGTGTCCGCAGGTCCGTCCGTCGCGGCGCTGTCGGCGGTGTCGCAAGCGGCCGCGACGAGGGAGAGCGAGAGGACCAGCGTGCGCATGCGGAACCCGAGAGTGCCGACCGGCCCGCGGTCCGCCAAGCCTCGAACGCCCTCGGGTTCTCCCCGTCGCGCCGCGAGCGCGGCGGACGACTGCGAGCGCGAGCAGCCGGGCGGGTGTCACGAACCCCGCTCCTTCCGCCATGCCTCACCGCGACGATCGCTCTCTCGCAGTTCAAGCGAGCTGCGCGTCGTGGTCGGGCGGCAGGTCGAACGCCCCCCGTGCCAGCGCCTCGGCGCAGGCCGCGAGGTACGCCTCGGTGAACCGGGCCCGGACTCGCTCGCGGGTCGCCTGCACGGCCTCCGCGTTCCATTCGAACGGCCAGCCGAGCACGTCGCAGAGAGCCTGGGCGGCGCGGCGCGCTTCGCCCGGCTCGTACGACGTCGGGGTCCGCACCTCGGGGTCGTCGAGCAGCGCGACGAGGCCGGCGATCGGCGTCGCGTGACCGAGAGCCGCGAGGCCCCACAGCGCGAACACCCGCGTGCGCGCCTCGGGGTGCGTCAGGTTGGGCTCGAACACCAGGGCGGCGATCGGATCGGCGATCTTGCGCAGCGCGTCGAGCAGGACGAAGGGCGTGTGCTGACCTGCCGCGTGCGCCATGAGGACCTCGACGCCGTCGCGGTCACGCAGCTCGCCGAGCGCGTCGACGGCCCACGCCCAGTCGGGGTCGTCGCGGTCGCGGGCGATCGCGCGGAGGTCGGGGATGAACCGCGGCCGCGACTTCATGCCCTGCACCAGCCAGCCTCGCGTGTCGTCGCGCACGCCCAGGAGCTCGCGGACCTCGCGATCGGGCAGGCCGCCGGGGTCGCTGTCGCCGAGCGCGAGCAGCACGTCGACGCGCCTGTGCGCCCGCTGCTTGCTGCCGCGAGCGGCCCGGCGCAGGGCCGGCAGACCATCGCTGCCGAGGTCGGTGACGCTGGCGAGCAGACGGGCCAACCCCTGCGGCGACCGATCCTTGAACAGAGGCAACAGGGCGAGGACCGCAGGATCTTGCCTGGCCATCGCGCGAGCTTTTCGCCCGGGGCGCGGGCGACTGTCAACCGCGCAGCAACACCTCGACACCGGCGAGCACGAGAAGATCCTCGTGCCGCTCCCAGGTCGTGCAGGCCGCGCTCGGGCAGCGAGCATCCCGGCGGCTGCATGCCCCGCGGCGACCTGGCGCCTCGACGCGAGCGACCGCCTGGCTACGGCCCGCTCTCACATGTCTCATCGGACATGCCTCTTATCACCTGCCCCATGAAACATTTCCTTTCAAGCATGCTGGCGGCGAGCCCTGGCCCGTCCCGCGGCAGGCGCAGCGCGAAGGCGGCGCGGTGTGCGATCGACCAGGTGACCGCGCTTGCGACGGTCGCCGCTCGCGCAGCTCCGCCGGATCCTCGCGGGCAGCCGGTTGCTCGCGGTCGGGCCCCGTGCTAGGCAGCCCGCTCCCATGGCCGCGGGACTCAGCCAGCGCCAGCGCGACGCGTTGCTCCGGCAGTTCGGGCTCGGCCGGGCCCGGGTGCTCGCCATCGGGATCGACGATTACGACCCGGACTGCGGCTTCGCGCCGCGGACGACCTCGCGGAGAGACGCCCTCGGGTTCGCCGATTGCTTCCGCGACATCCCGCAGCTCGGCGCCGACGCGGGCGCCGTCAGGGCGCTGGTATCGGGTCGAGGGACGATGCCGTCGCGCGGCGAGATCGTCAAGGCGCTGCGGGAGCTCGTCAAGTCGAGCGCCGCGGGCGATCGCTTGATCGTCTACTTCAGCGGCCGGGCGCACCGGTTCGCCGGCGATCCGGCGGCCTATCTGGTGCCGCAGGACGCGTTCGCCGCCGACGATCCGGGCTGCCTCGTCTCCCTCGCCCTCGTCAAGCAGCTCCTCGCCGGCTCGCCCGCGACGCACAAGCTCATGATCCTCGATGTCTGCGTGACCGGCCCCGGCGCCTCACCCGTCACGGAATTCGAGGACTCCCTGCGCGACCCCGCCGGCGCGGCGATCCTCGCCTCGTCCGCCGCGGACGCCCCCACGACCACCCGGTCGCCGAACCCGCAGCACAGCCTGTTCACCGCCCTCCTCCTGCCGGCATTGCGCGGCGAGGAGCCCGAGGCGCTCACGGCCCGGCTGTTGACCATCCCGGGCCTCCACGAGTTCCTGTCCGCCGCGCTCCGCCGCTGGTCCGGGTCCGCGGGCTCGGTGCAGCGGCCGTTCCTCCACGAGTCGGCCGACACCCCGGTGCTCGCCGACTTCAGCGGCCCGCTCCTGAGCCCCGGCGCGTTCGAGCTCGACGGCAGGCTGTTCGACTCCGTCGAGCTGACGGGCGACCCGCGGCCCGTGTCCGTCAAGGAAATTTTGAAAGATCTCTCGCGCACCCACTATTCACAGTCGTACCTCGAGCAGCGGGCCAACGCTGCCCTCGGCGAGCACCTCGCGGAGGACCTCGGGCGCGTCGTCAGCCGCCTGCGCGCGCGGTTCAAGTGGGCGTCCTCCGCGGTGACCGCCGAGGGGGCGGGCGTCACCTTCCCCGACGGCCACTACAGCGTCCGCTACGAGGCCACGGAGAAGACGCGCGGCGTCCTGGTCGAGGAGCTCGCGCTCCAGCCGGCGTGGCTCGACGCGCACGCCCAGATGGGCGCCCTGCTCGAGTGTCTGCAGCTCGAGCCCGACCGGATCCGCTTCGCCCTGCGCCGCCGCTGCGAGCCCGCGCGCTGCGTCCCGAAGCTCGAAGCCAGCGGCTGGCAGATCACCTCCGAGCTGGCGCACAAGGTCGAGGCGGAGCACGGCGAGTGCACGCTGATCCTCGAGAAGCACGCGCTGACGCTGGTCGACCTCCCCCTGCGCCAGCTGTTCGCCGAGGCGCCCGACCGCGACGCCGTCCGCACGGCGGCCGCCGCCCTCGCCGTGTTCAACGGTTAGATGTCCTCAGGACATGTTCCTGCGCGAACGAGCGATGCGGCGGCCGGAGCCGCCGCGAATACAGCTACGTCCGCAGCGCGCGGCTCGTCATCGTCAGCGCCTCGCGCAGGCCGTCCTGCAGGGTGGCGAACGTCGGCACGCGCTCGAGCGGGACGTCGAGGGCGACCAGCGATTCGGCCATCGTCGGCGAGATGCCGACCAGCATGCAGCGCGAGCCGAGCAGACCGGTCGCGCGGATGGCGTCACGGAGGTAGGCGATCGCCTCGACGTCGACCTCCGGTACGCCGGTGACGTCGATCAGCACGCACTCGGCGCGCGACTCGGTGACCGCGCGGAGCAGGCTCTCGAGCATCAATTTCCCGCGGTCGGCGTCGATGTGACCGATCAGCGGCAACGCCAGCACGCGGGTCCACAGCTGCAGCACCGGGACCGACAGGTCGCGGATCGCCTGCTGCTGCGAACCGATCAGCGCCAGCTTGCTCTCGAGCTCCGCCGTCCGGACGCGCACTGCCTCCTCGAGGCGACGGTTCTGCTCGCGCAGTTCTTCCTCGCTCTGCATGAGCTCGCCGACGGGCAGGTGGATATGGATCACCTCCTGTACCTGGCCGGCCGGGTCGACCACCGGCGCCATGGCCGACGCCACCCACGCGGCCTGGCCCGCGCTGATGGACTCGGTTTCCTGAGGGTCGTAGCGGATCGACGGCATGTGCATCGCCACGCCCTGATTGAACACGCGCTCGACGAGCGGCGTGATCCCGAATGCCCGGATCTGCGGATCGGCGAGCACGTTGTACTCGGCCACGTCCGCCGCCTTGACCTGCCACAGCTTCTCGTAGGCGCTGTTGACCTCGGCCGTCAGGCCGTCGGCGCGGTAGACCTGCACGCTCACGACGTTCGAGCCGACCAGCGCGCGAAACCGCCGGGACTCGACCTCCAGCTCCGCCACTCGCTTGCGGAGCTGCGCCAGCTCGCTCTCCGCGTCCTGTTGTGAATACTCGCTTGATTCCGCCAAGGAGACCTCCTGGAGATTGTTGGCGAGCGCCGTCGCCGCAGGAACCTCCACAAAGGCAGCAGTGGCGCCGCAGCCGCCACTAAACCGCGTTCCGCGCCTCCCGCCGAGATCCGCGGGCGCCCGCATTTCGTCCCCCCGGAGCCGCGGGTGCGATGATTCCGCAGATGCACGTATTGATGGAATGTACGGCGACGCCGAGATCGTCACGAACCGAGCGCGTCGCCCGTTGCAAGCATCGTCCTCGCGCGGAGATCCGACAGCTGGCAAAGGCGCGAGGAGGGCGCATGTCGGGAAAATGTATTTGACGAGCGACGCGACCAGCGGCGGAGAACAAGCGAGGGCTGCTCGACGTGCCCGGGTCGCGGCACCGACTTCGTCGGGGTTCGCGGGCCGCTCAGGCGCCTGTCTCTTCGCGCAGCTCTCCGTCCTCGATGCGCCACGTGACGCTCGTGCACGCGCGGGCGAACGCGTCGTCGTGGCTGACCACCACCAGCGCCCCCGGGAACTCCGCCAGCGCCGCCTCGAGGCGCTCGATCGCCGGCAGGTCGAGGTGGTTCGTCGGCTCGTCGAGGACCAGGCCCCACACGGGCCGCCCGAGCCCGAGCGCGAGCAGCAGCTTGCGCGCCTCGCCCGGCGACGGCCGGGCCGAGCGCAGCAGCGTCCCCGGGTCGACGCCGAGCGCGGCCACCACCGAGAGCACGCGGCCGCGCTCCTCCGGGGCCAGCCCGCGCACGGCCTCGAGGTGCTCCACGGCCTCCTGTTCGGACATGTCCTGTGGGACATACAGAACGCGCGCCGGCGGGCAGCGCAGGTGCGCCAGCAGGGCGCGGATCAGCGTGGTCTTGCCTGCCCCGTTGCGGCCGGCGAGGCGGACGTGGGCGTCGCGGGCGAGCGCGATCTGGACCGGGCCGAGGACGCGGCGTGGACCGGCGCGGAGCTCCGGCAGGTCGAGCGCGGCGAGGTACGCCGACGGTGCGCGCTCCGCGGCGACCGCGATCGGCCCGCCGAGCTCGCCCTCGTACGCGTGGTCGGCCAGGGCCGCCGCGCTGCGATCGATGGCGCGCCGCAGCACGCTCGCGCCCCGGCCGAGCGACTTCTCCGACCACTCGGCGAGGGTGGCGGCGCCGAGCGTGCGGCTGTCGCTGTCGTGCTTGCCCTTGCTGCGCACCCGTCGGCTGCGGTTCGCCGTCGCGCCGGCGAGGGCGCGTCGCTGGTCGTCGAGGCGCCCCTCGAGCCGGCGGTGTTGGCTCTGCAGGGCCGCGCGGGTCGCGTTGTGCTCGGCGCGTTCGGCCTCCCACGTCTGCCGGGCCGCCCCGTACGGCAGCCACCAGTCGTGCACGCCGCCGCCGTGGACGCGCAGCGTGCGTTCGGTGAGCCCGTCGAGCAGCGCGCGGTCGTGGCTGACCACCACGCCGACGCCGTGAAAGCCCCGCAGCGCCGCGATCAACAGGCGCCGGCCGGCCCTGTCGAGGTGATTGGTCGGCTCGTCGAGCAGGAGCACGTCGGGCTCGTCGAGCAGCGCCGCCCCGATCTGCCAGCGCTTGCGCTCGCCGGGCGACAGGCTGCTCCAGCGCCGCAGGTCGCCGGGCTCGAGCGCGAGCTCGCCGAGCAGGCGGCGCGCGGCCCCGTCGTCGCGCGCCGCGAACCGCTCGATCTCCGGCGTGCACACCTCCACGCTCTGGGGACATGTCGTCAGGGACAGGTCCGGCGGATCGCGCTGGATCGACCCCGCGCTCGGCTCGAGCTCGCCCGCGAGCAGGCGCAACAGGGTCGTCTTGCCGGCGCCGTTGGCCCCGACGAGGCCGGACCAGCCGGGCACGAGGTGCAGGTCGACGCCGGAGAGCAGGGGGACGTCGCCGTACGAGAACGCGAGGTCGCGACAGAGGATGGTGGCCATGAAGATGCTCCTGAATCTCGCCCGTCGCTCGCCGCAGGGCGGCGCGAGGCGGGCAGCTGGGGGACAGCGGGATTCAGGCGTGCAGCTTCAAGGGCGGGCCAGCTCCGAAGAGGTTCGACCTCCCGAAGATAGCCGCATCCGGGGACCGGGCGCAAGTCGGCGCGCTCCGCGTCGCCCCGGCCTCCCGTGCGAGGTGCGCAGGAGCACGGCGATGTCCAGGTCGAGGGCTCGCCTGACATGTCCCTTGGCACATGTCATGAGCGAGCCGTGGTCTCGGCCCGCGGTCGAGCTCCGTCGAGCGGACCCCCGACCTCGTCCGCGCGCGCGGCTCACTCCTCACTCCTGGAGCGCGCGGGCTGAGCGACTGCAACCTTGGACATGTCCTGCGTGACATGTCCTTGATGACATCTCAGTGACCGCCCGCGGCGTAGAGGGGCAGCAGCGCGATGGTCCTGGCGAAGCCGACCGGATCGTCGACGAGCGCGCGGCCGAGGTCCACCGCCACGTCCACGCCGTCGGACACGATCGACTTGGCGAGCTCGATCGACACGGCGCTGCGGTCGAAGCAGCGCTCGGCCCGGAGGTCGCCGACGACGGTGATGTCGGCCTCGCCCTCCAGCGTGAACGTGCAGTCGGCGCTGAACTCGAAGAACCGCGCCTCGTAGTCCCACTCGCCCAGCTCCAGGCGGCAGCCCTCGGCCGGCCGCCAGCCGTCCTTGCCGCGCGCGTGGAGGCCGATCTCGTTGTCCCACACGCCGCTCTCGTCCAACTCGATGGCCACGCCGAACGCGACGGGGTCGGCCTCGTTGGCGGCCATGGCGAACGCGAAGCTGCGATTGAACCGCCCGGTGGCCTCGTTGTCGCTCCCGTCCACCTCGCACGACGCCGTCGGGTCGGCGGCCCAGCCCTCACGCTCGCTGTCGAAGGCGAGCTCCTGCCCCTCCGAGACCATGGCGAGCGAGGACGTGACGATCGCGGACTCGCGCTCGTGCCCGAGATCGGAGATGACCTGACAGGCGACGAGCGAACAACAAAGCAGCGGGGCGAGGAGCTTCATGGCGTGGCGCGAGGCAAGGGCAGTCAGCATAGATGAACCCTCCCTCACTGTCACACCTCAGCGCGCAAAATACCGGGGGTGGTCGAGATCCGTCAGCAGCTCCGCCTGAACGGGGCGCCACCCCAGCAGCTCGCGCGTCTTCTCGCTCGCCGTCGGGAGGTCGAGCGCGAAGAACGGCCCGAGCCACCCGAAGTGCTCGACCGGCCGCGCCTCGACCGGAACCTCGAGCCTTCGGCCGATCACCGCCGCGATGTCCCGCGTCGGAACCCCCGCCTCGGCGACCGCGTGGACCCGCGTCCCCGCGGGCGCCTTCTCCACCGCGAGCCTGAACGCCACCGCCGCGTCGAGCCGGTGCACCGCGGGCCAGCGATTGCTGCCGTCACCCACGAACCCGGACACCCGCTTGTCCCGCGCGATGCGGATCAGCTCGGGCACGAAGCCGTGGTCGCCGTCGCCGTGCACGGTCGGGGGCAGTCGCACGATCGACACGCGGACCTCACGCTCCGCGAACGGCAGCGCGGTCGCCTCCGAGAGGCGAGGAAATGTCGAATCGACAGGCGTGTCCTCGGTCGCCGGGCCGCCCCCGGGCGCCCGCAACGTCCCGGACGCCACCACCAGCGGCCGCCCCGAGCCTGCCAGCGCATTGCCGAGCGTCTCGATGGCGCGGCGGTCGACCGCGATCGACGCCGCGTAGTCCGAGAAGTCGTGGATGAACGCGGTGTGAATGACCCCGTCGCTCGCTGCGGCCCCGCGCTCGAGGCTTGCGAGATCTGCCAGCGACCCGCGGAGCACCTCGGCTCCCGCCGCGGCGATCGCCTCCGCGTTCGCGTCCGAGCGCGCGAGGCCGAGCACCTGATGCCCGTGGTGGATCAACTCCCGAACGACAGCGCTGCCGATGAAGCCCGAGGCTCCCGTGACGAAGATTTTCATGTCCAGGAAACTACCGGTCCGCCTGCGCCGGGGATTGGCGGTTCTTGGCGAAAAACTGTCCGGGCGTCATCCCGACGATGCGGCGAAAGTGGCGGTTGAGCTGGCTCTGATCGTACAGACCGACCTGCGGCGCGATGTCTTTCGGCTTCGTGCCCGCCGCCAGCAGCGCCTTCGCTTGCATGATGCGCAGCCGCGTCAGGTAGGCGTGCGGCGGCATGCCGACCTGCGCCCGGAAGGCGCGGCTGAGGTGGAATTTGTCCATCCCAGCGTACTCGGACAGCTCGTCGAGCGACAGCGCCCCGGCGAGTCGCTCGCGCATCAGCCCGAGCGCGCGCCGCACCGGTCGCGTCGGCTCGAGCTTCGACTCGCGCATCGCCGTCATCGCCGCGATGACCTCGGCGAGCAAACACTCGAGCGTGAAGGCATCGGCCCCGACGGCGACCGCGTCGTGCAGGCGGCGAAAGGGTCCGCCTCGCGGGTCGTCCGCCGCGAGACACGACTGCACGCGGAGCGTGTCGACCTCGGGCGTGGAGAAGCCGATCATTTGATAGGTGACCGGGCCCTCGCGCTTGAGGTCGCGGTGCACGTCGCCGGGTTGGAACACGACGATCGAGCCGGGCGCGCCCGTCCACGCGCGACCGTGCGTCCAGAACTCCGAGCGGCCCGACTCGAACCGGGTGATGAGGAAGGTCTCTTTCACCCCGGCGAACGGCGCGTCGCTCGCCACTCGCGCCGCGTGCAGGCCAGGCAACGAGACAGGGAGGGGCTGAGCCCGGGTGGCCATGCCGGCGATCATAGCGCCTCGCCGCCGCCCCGCTTGGGCATTCTTGGCGGCCACGCGCGCCGCGCTGCGCCCCGAGACATCAGGCCGAGCCCGAGCCGGGGGCGGCGAGCGCCCTGCGGTCACGCGCGCCGCCGGCCACGCTGGCGAACTACATGGCCCAAAGGACAGGCATGGGCGGACGCGTCGCGCCTGAATGCAGCGACCGCGACTCTACCAGTTCACGTGGTACGTGCAGGTCGGCGCGCCGTCGTCCTGACAGCCGCCGGCCCCGTGCTCGATCAGCGGCTTCACCCCGTAGCGGGCGCAGCAGCCCTCGATGATGCCGATGTTGAACGGGCACAGGCCGCGCTGCGTGCGGACGATCGTCGCGCTGTAGTCGTCCTCGATCGTGCACAGGATGTCGCCGACGTCGCCCCCGCGGGTGTTGAGCTTGAAGGCCGCGCCGAGGCTCATCAGCACCTTCTGCACGCTGTCGATGCCCGGCGGGAACACGGCCGCCTCGATCATCTTGCGGCCGACGGCCATGACCGCGGCGCGCCCGACCTGTTCGCCGATCCGGTAGTAGATCGAGCTCGCCCACTCGTAGTCGTACCAGCCCTCGGGGTCGATCCGCTCGACGCCGGCGTCTGCGAGGATCTTCCGCACGACGCTGTTCGCCGCGCCGAACGCCAGCACGAACGAGTTCAAGGCCGCCCCGGAGTACTCCGCCTTCGTCGCGTTCATCCGCAGGGCTTGTACCGCCCGGGCGGCCGGCGTGTCCATCCGGCGCGCTCTGCAGACTTGGAGGAGCGACAGCGAGAGGTCGGGGTGAGCCCTTACGACACGCGCGCGAGGCCGGCGATCGACGAGGTCTTCATCGCTCGCGCGCCTCCGCCGCAGGCGAATGATCACACCGCGCTGCGCCACGGCGGGCATGCAGGTGCCGAGCGTCTCCTTGCCGGGCGCCTCGCCCGCGACGAACAGCGGCACGCACTCGAGGCCCAGGGCGGCGCAGACGTTCGGCCCGGTGACGTCCAGGACGGGATGCAGCAGCCGACGAACGTCTGGTCGCACTGGGGCACCAGGACCGACTCGAGCGGCCGTGCCGCATCACGGCTTCAGCACCACCTTGATGCAGCCCTCTTTCTTGTTCTGAAAGATGTCGTAGCCCTTCGGCGCCTCCTCGAGGTGGAGCCGGTGGGTGACGACGAACGACGGATCGATCTCCTTCGCCTCGATCCGCTCGAGCAGCGCCGGCGCGTAGCGGTGCGTGTGCGTCTGCCCCATCTTCAGCGTCAGGCCCTTGTTGAAGGCCGCGCCGAACGGGAAGTGATCGATGTGCCCGCCGTACACGCCCGGCACCGAGACCGTGCCGCCCTTGCGGCAGGCCATCACCGCCTGGCGCAGCACTGTCGGCCGGTCCGGCTGCAGGCCGACCGCCTGCTTGGCGCGGTCGTACCAGAACTCGAGCCCGTGGCCGTGGGCCTCCATGCCGACGGCGTCGATGCAGATGTCGGGTCCCCGGCCGCTCGTCAGCTCCTTGAGCGCGTCGAGCACGTCGGTCTTCTCGTAGTCAATCGTGATCGCGTCGCACTTCATCTTCGCCAGCGCGAGGCGCTCGGGGAAGCGGTCGATCGCGACCACCCGCTCGGCCCCCAGCATCTTCGCGCTGCGCAGCGCGAACAGGCCGACCGGGCCGCAGCCCCACACCGCCACCACGTCGCCGGACTGCACCCCGCACACGTCGACCGCCATGAACCCCGTCGAGAAGATGTCGCCGATGAACAGCACCTGCTCGTCGTCGAGGTCGCTCTCGATCTTCACGTGGTTGATGTCGGCGAACGGCACGCGCACGTACTCCGCCTGTCCCCCGGGGTAGCCGCCGAACAGCGCCGAGTAGCCGAACAGCCCCGCCGGCGCGTAGCCGAACTGCTTGCTCGCCAGCGCCGCGTTGGGGTTGCTGCGGTCGCACAGCGACCACAGCTCGCGCTTGCAGAAGAAGCAATCGCCGCAGCCGATGTTGAACGGCACCACCACCCGGTCGCCCGGCTTGACCGAGCGCACCTCGCGGCCGACCTCCACCACCTCGCCCATGAACTCGTGGCCGAGGACGTCGCCCTTCAGCAGGGTGGGGATGAGGCCGTCGTAGAGGTGCAGGTCGGAGCCGCAGATCGCACAGGACGTGACCTTGAGGATCATGTCCCTGGCGTCGACGATCGCCGGATCGGGGACGGTCTCGATCCGCACGTCGCGGGTACCTTGGTAGCGCAGGGCTTTCATGGCCGCTTCCATGACTCGAGTCGCGGCCCCGCGGTAGCCGACCGCCCGCCGGGCGCCGGCACGCGCCGCCACTCGCGGCTCCGGGCTCACCGACGAACGGCTCGCCGCGCATACGGCCGAGGTCGGCGTCAGCTCGCGTTGCTCGCGCCCCGGGGCCGGCGCGGGAGCGTCAGCGTCAGCGTCGTTCCGCGGTCCGCCGCCGAATCAGCGTCGAGGCCGCCGCCGTGTGAGCGCGCGATCTCCCGCGAAATGTGAAGACCGAGCCCGAGCGACCCGCGGGAGGGGGCCGTCGGGTCGGCGCGCTGGAACGCCTCGAACACCGAGCCGAGCCGCTCCGGAGGGATCGGGTTCCCCCAATTGTGCACCGCCACCGTCACCTGCTCCTCGTCGACGTCGACGTCGACCGACACCCGTGAATCGAGCGGGCTGAACTTGAGGGCGTTGTCCAGCAAGTTCGTCAGCACCTGCGCGACCCGGTCACGGTCCCAGTGACCCGGTATCGCCCCCATCTCGCCCGACTGCTCGATCGTGCGGCCCGGATGCGTCAACGCGGCCTCCTCGATCGCCTCGCGGATCAACTGCTGCATGTCGCAGTCCGCCGGCCGGACCGGCATCCGGCCGAGGCTGCGCTCCTGCGTGAAGTCCAGCAGGTCACCGATCAGCCGCACCGCCCGCTCCGCGTTGTTCCGCAGCCGTTGCAGCGACCGCATCGCCAGCTCGCTGAGGCCCGGGCTGCGCATCAAAATGGTCACACAGTTGAGGATGATCGCCAGCGGATTGCGCAGGTCGTGCGACACCACGCCGATCAACTGGCGCTCGTACTCTCGCGCCTGCAGCAGCTCGGCGTGGCTCGCCTGCTCCGCGGCGTCGCGCTCGGCCGAGAACTGGTCGACGGCCGCGGCGACCCCCACCGAGACCACGCGGAGGATCGAGCGCAGCTCCGACGACTCGATTCGGTGCTCCTTCTCCGCGAGATAGTCGAGCAGCACGTCGATCAAGATCGCGTACTCGTCGACGACCGCGCGCACGTCGAAGCCGTGGCGGTAGCGGTGGATGCCGTGCTCGCGGGCCACCTCCACGGTGGGCTGCGTCACTTCGGCGTCGAGCTCGTCCTGGGGCAGGCCCTGGCGCAGCGCCTCGGCCACGCGGACCAGGAACTCGGGCAGGCTGTCGATCAGCTCGAGCGTCGGCAGCGTCTCGAGCGTCGGCAGCGTCTGCCTGTCGACGTGACGCCGGCGCATGCGCTCCACCCACCGCGCGATGATCACCTGGCGGTCGCGCTCGAGCTGCTCGGCCAGCGCGTGCGCCTGCTGCGAGCCCGTCGACATCGTCCGGCCAGGGTAACGGAACCTGGTCCGGCGGGCCGGGCGTCCGCAGCTCGAACGGCCGAGAACACCCGCCGGCACGGCAGCGCCGCGCACGGCCGTGTTCGTCGGAGCGCTCCGGCGAGGCCGGCGCCGCCGCCCGTCCGCTGTCCCGGCCTTCTGCCACCATGCCCGCGCCTCGCGTCCGCCACGATCTCGCCGGCATCGACGACCGCTGGGGTACGCCGACGACATCGCCGCGAGCTTCTCGCTGTGGTCCGCGTCGATCACGACCTGCCGCGGCTCGAGCGCGACGATTCTGTCGTCGCGTGGTGCGAGCGCGTGCGCGAGCTGCACGGCGGGCTCGGGCGGGCCGCCCCCATGTACGCAATTGCGGCGTGACGATCGCACGGTCATTCGCTCGGTGAGACCACGACGTCCGGCGAGCACCGCCGCGCGACGTCTTCTGGCATCCTCCCCCGCATGCGAAGCACGCGATCGATCTGCGCGGCGCTGCTGCTGGCCGCCTGCGGCGGCGAGCCGGCCGACTCTGCCACCGACACGACCACCTCGACCGCCTCGACCACGACGACCGCGAGCACCTCCACCTCGAGCGGCGACGACGGCACCACCGACGCCCCGACCGGCACCACCACCTCGTCGACCTCGCTCGAACCCACGACCACGAGCGCGACCACCGGCACCACCGCCGAGGCCACCACGGGCACCGCCGATCCGGGCACCACCACCGAGGCGATGCCGGCCGGGCCGATGGTCGACGTCTCCGGCCCGCAGCTGTACGAGTTCTCGTTCAAGCCGGACGAGGCCGACCCCGCGGCCGCGCTGGCGCTGAACACCCAGCTGGCCCACCTCGACACCGCCGCGCCGCTGCAGGGCCGGCTGGTCGTCTACCTGCACGGCGCCGGCGCCCCGGCCACCTGCGGCTCGCAGGCCCACGGCATCCTGCTCGCGGGCATGGGCTTCCACGTCATTCACCCGTGCTACGTCAGCGACTACGGCGTCGGCAACTGCGGCGACGACATCGGCGGCTGCCGCCTCGAGGCGTTCGAGGGCGTCGACCGCCACCCCTTCATCGCCATCCCGCCGGCCGACAGCATCGAGACGCGCGTCGTCAAGATGCTCGAGCACCTGCAGGCGCTCCACCCCGGCGGCGATTGGCAGTACTTCATCGCGGACGGCAAGCCGCGCTGGTCCGAGATCGTGATCTCGGGGATCTCCCACGGCGCCAGCAGCTCGGGCGTGATCGGCATGAACCGCGAGGTCGAGCGCGTGGTCATGCTGTCGGGCCCGCTCGACAGCGGCCAGGCCTGGCTCACCGGCGCCCCGCTGACCCCGATCGACCGCTTCTGGGCCTTCACCCACACGGCCGACGACCAGCACGCCGGCCACCTGCAGAGCTTCGCCGACATGATGCTGCCCGGCGAGCCGTTCGTCGTCGACGGCGCCGCCGCGCCCTACATGGATTCGCACCGCCTCGTCACCTCGGCGCCCACCGGCGACGGCCACAGCTCGACCCAGGCCGGCGGCTCCTCGCCGAAGGACCTCGACATGTACGTATTCGAGCCGGTCTGGCGGACCATGTACGGCGCCCTTTGAGGTCCGCCGCCTCCGACGATTTCGCACGTGTCCCTGTGGACATATCGTGCGTGTCCGGCGCCTCTTCGCCTCCGCACATTGGGGTCGAGCGTCCCTCAGGATAGCCCCCTAGGGGCGTCCAACTGCACGTCTTCGCGTCCCCGCGAACGGGGACGCACTTGACGGGATGTACGCGGGCGGGCAAACGACACGCCGGAGATTTGGCATGCGGACACGGTTCGAATACGCACACTTCATCCCTGCGGCGCTCGGCGGCGCGGTCCTCGGCCTGCTCGCGCCGTCGCTGGCGCTCGCCGCCACGCTGCAGGTCGGCGCCGACAAGACCTACAAGGCGGTCAAGGACGCGGTCGCTGCGGCCAAGAGCGGCGACGTCATCGAGATCGATCCGGGCGAGTACGTCAACGACATCTCGTCGATCAAGGTCGGCGACCTGACGATCCGCGGCGTCGGCGACACCCGCCCCCACCTCAAGGCCACCGTGCCGCCGCCGAACAAGAAGGGCATCTTCGTGGTCGAGCTGGGCGTCGGGCCGGTGACGGTCGAGAACCTCGAGTTCTCGGGCGCCAAGATCAGCGCGGCCGACGGCAACAACGGCGCCGGCATCCGCGCCCAGGGCACCGACCTGACGGTCCGCAACTGCTACTTCCACGACAACCAGAACGGCATCCTCGCCGGTGACGGCGCGATGACCGTCGAGTACTCGGAGTTCGCGTTCAACGGCGAGGCCGGCTACGAGCACAACATCTACGTCGGCGCCGGGCCGAAGTTCGTGTTCCGCGGCAACTACTCGCACCACGTCAAGTCGGGCCACGCCGTCAAGTCGCGCGCGCTCGAGAACCACATCCTCTACAACCGCCTGATGGAGGAGGCCGACGGCAAGGGCTCGGCGCTGATCGACCTGCCGCAGGGCGGCCTGTCGTACGTGATCGGCAACCTGATCCAGAAGGGGCCGGCCGCCGAGAACAAGAACCGCATCGTCTTCTACAAGGGCGAGGGCGCCACCAACCCCGACCTGCGCCTGTTCGTCAGCCACAACACGTTCGTCAACGACGGCTCGCCGAACGCGGCGTTCGTGCACGCCCCGACCGGCGCCGAGGTCCACGTCGCCAACAACCTGTTCGTCGGGCCCGGCACGCCGATCAAGACCGACGACGCCAACACCATGGTGGTCGACCTCGGCAACCTCCAGACCGAGGACGCCGTCCTCGTCGACCGCGCCGGCTACGACTACCACCTCGTCGACGGCGCCGCCGCGATCGACGTCGGCGAGGCCCTCGACGCGCTCCTCGTGCCCGACACGCAGTACCTCCACCCGCTGCAGACCGAGATGCGCCCGGTCGTCGGCGCGCCCGACGTCGGCGCGTACGAGTGGGGCGTCGACGAGAGCACGACCGGCGACGACTCCACCACCGGCGACGACTCGACGAGCGCCGGCCCGACCGGCCCCGACCCGGACACGACCGGCGACGAGCCCGGCGACCCGACCCAGGGCGGCTCCACCTCCGACGAGCCGACCTCCGGCGGGCCCGGCGGCGACACCAGCGGCCCCGACGCGACGACCGGCGACGGCCCGACCACCGGCGACGGCCCGGGCAGCCCCGGCAGCGACGGCAGCACCGACGCCACCGCCGGCGTCGACGGCACCGACACCAGCCCCGGCGGCGACGAGGGCGCCAGCGAGGGCTGCGGCTGCCGCAGCGACGCGCCCGGCGGGTCCGCGGCGCTGCTCGCCGGCCTGGCCGCGCTCGGCCTCGCGGGCCGGCGCCGGCGCCGGGCGTGAGCCGCCGTCATGAGCATCAAGGGACATGTCGTATTCGACATGTCCCTTTTATCATCTCATGACACCGCTCGCATCACGCGCGTGACTGCCGCGCGCTTCGGGCGAGCCGTGTGACATGCCCGTTCAGACATGTTTTTTTAAACATCTCGTAAGAGGCGATTCGCAGGCCGTCGCGCGATCAACCTCATAGGAGTTTGATCAGCCGTCAACGTCGTAGACTCGACGCCGCTCGTGCAACCGGATAGCACGTCGGGCACGCGGCCCGAGAGCGCTATTGGCTGCAGGCCCAGGATCTTGTAGCGTCAACGAACGAGAACCTACCCCGCAGGAGATGACCATGATGGTGCTCGCGCTGGTCCTCACGCTCGATGTGTGCCCTCCGGTCATCCGTCCCGTGTGCGACGCGCTCGAACGCGAAGACAACGCCGCGGCGGCCGACCTCGCGGCGGCTCTGGCCCTCGATCCGGCCGTGCCTGCCGTCCACCGGCAGTTCGGCGCCAAGATCGCCAGCGGCGTGTGGCTCGAGTTCGAGGCCACGCCGGCCTCCCGCTGCAAGGCCCTCGAGCTCCTGCAGGCGTACCGGGCCGCGCCTGAGAACCCCCGTCCCGCGGTGCTCGAGCGCCGCTTCGCCAGCCTCGCCGGCGCGTGCGACGAGAAGACCCCGCCGGCCAATTCGGAGCCGCCGGAGCCGCCGCCGGATTCGCCGCCGGCCGAGGCGCCGAAGTGCGGCTCGAACTGCGGGCGACCGCACGACCCCGACGACTACTTCGCCCTCGCCGCCAAGCACCGCGATCTCGAGGTCGTCATCGCCGTCGGCTCGCAAAAGCCCCCTCCTCGGCGGTCCCGAGCTCGCGTCCCGCCGCGCAAGCCCGTGCGCCCGCAGGTCGTCGTCGGCGGCACCCTCGTCGCGGTCGGCGGCGGTCTGCTCGGGGCGCTGCTCGGCTCGCTGGTCGTGTTCGCCGACCACGAGCACGAAGGACGGCAGCTCATCCGCCAGGCGCCGGGACGCGACTGGACCGCGCCGGAGCAACAGGAGTTCCTGCAGGTCTACGGCAAGGCGGAGCAGGCGCAGCACGTGGCCATCGGCACGGGCGTCGCCGCTGCCGTCACGATCGCCGTCGGCGCGGCGCTCCTCGGGACCATGCACAAGCACAAGAATTCGCGAGCTCGTGCCGCGGCCCGTGTCGCCGGCCCCGGACTGGTCTTTTCGCTCAGGTTCTAGGAGATCGATCATGCGCGCGCTGACCCCTGCACTGCTGCTGATGACGTCGGGCTGCCTGTCCGATCTGTGGGCCGACGCGTCGAGGAAATTTCCCGCGATCGATGGGACGAGCAGCTCGACGGGGACGACCTCGACCGGCACGAGCGACGGCGACGAGTCGACCGGGAGCGTGCAGACGGTGACCGGCGCGATCACCTCGACCTCGACGTCCGCGGACGCCTCGTCATCGTCGACGACGGGCGAGCCGGAGCTCAAAAAGCCGACGATCGCCGCCTTCACGATCGAGCCGAGCTTCCTCAGCGAGGCCGGCCCGGCGGTGCTTCACCTCGAGGCGAGCGCCGACGTCGTGGCGGTGGAGCTGCGGGTCGACGGCGCCCTCGCGCAGACGACCACGCCCGACGCGTTCGCCTACGAGTTCTTCGCCACGTCCGCGGCGATGGCCAACGGCGAGCACGAATTCGAGGTCCGCGTGTTCAACGACGACGGCGCGAAGGCCGTCGCCCACGCCACGCTGACCGTCCTGGCCCCGACGGCCGGCACCGAGCGCTGCACCTTCGCCGAGCAGGCCGGCACGATGAGCTGGATCGCGAGCGTGGTCTACGAGACCGACGCGCTCCTCGCGGCCGGCACGATCGCCACCGACGACGGCCTGCGCGCCGCCGTGTGGCGCCTCGACCCCGACACCTGCGCGCCCCTGCCCGGCTGGCCGCGCACGCTGACCCAGTGGACGGCCCACTTCGAGTGGATGGCCGCGACGTCGCAGGCCGCGGCGCTCGCCGTCGACGACCACGGCTACCTGGCCGTGGCCGCCAACCTCGGCGCCGCGCCGCTGTCGCAGCCGTACCTGGCCCTGCTGTCGCCGGAGGGCTCGGCGATCTGGGAGTACCTCGGCAGTCCCGGCGACGAGATCGCCGGCGTCGCCGCCGCGCATGCACCCGACGAGCACCTGCTCGCCGTCGGATCGCGGGTGACGTCGCTGGAGCCGATCTCCCATGATGCGATTGTGTGGTCGCACACACCGAGCAAGAATCTCACGGTCGTGAACGTGCTATCTGCCCCGCTGCAGGCCGACGAGGATCCAGACGATCTGAACATTCGAAGTGAACGACTTCGAGGGGTCGCGCTGCATCCTTCGCAGGACGTCATGGTCGTCGTCGGCGAACGTACGTATCGGTCCAAGGTGTTTCCGGTCGATCGAGAGCGGGGGTTCCTCGCTCGGTTCTCGCCGGACGGTGCGTATTCGGGCCAATGGACGTCCGACGGCAATTGGACCCTGCACGACGGCGCACGCGCGGTCTCTGCCTGCGGCGATTCACTGGTGATGGGAGGATGGGGCCGGGAGGACAGCGAGCTGAATCCACTGACGCGATTTATCGATTGGGACGGGACCGCTGCAGACCGCCGCCCGGAATCGATCGCCAATACACTGACTCGCGGCATCGCCTGCGATCGCGAGGGCAAGGTGTTCAGCGCCGGCACCCAGGAGCTGCTCGGCGACTCGGACGGGCGGGTGTTCGCCTTCCGCGACGCCGACAGCCCGCTGGCCTACGACATCAAGCACGGCGGCGCCTCCCTCGACGGCTTCAACGCCGCCGCCTGCGACGAGCGTGGCTTCTGCGCGGCCGGGGGCGTGCAGACGACCCAGATCAAGACCCAGGCCTTCCTGCGGGTCTATCACCCCTGATCACTCGGGGATGTAGGTCGCGCAGAGCTCGGTGAGCTGCGCAATCATGTCAGCGAAGTAGGGCCCGTAGCTCGGCTCGCAGACCGACGCGAAGATGGCATGTTCCATCTTCTGCACGAATTCGTAGGAGGGGTTCTTCTCGCCTGGTTCCGAGTCCGGGCAGACGGGGTGCGCAGTGTGAGAATCGGGTGCAATGACGAGCGCCTGCACCGCGTCCCGGTTGCCCCCCTTGGCCGCGTAGAGCGCCTCGACCCATTCGCCAGGATACCCCGTCGAGTAGCTGTCGCCAGCATGAATGATGGTGACCACGAGCAGGGCGTCGTTGCGGAGGAACCCGTCGTTGCACCTTCCGGACCCGTTGAGCTTGGGGGACAGCGCGTCGATCATCGCATTGAACGACATGGGCTCGACCCCCTGAGTGCCCACACGCGCGAGGCACGAGAACGCCTCGAGCAGATCGGGCTCCTCCTTCGTCATGATGTAGCGGCGCCCGCCCGCCAGCTTGCACCGGCGATTCGTCGCGTTCGCGCCGACCGGGAACGTCGCGCCTGCTCCGCGCGTCTGGTCGCACTGGTCCGTCTCGGCCCCGCACCAGTAGGGCTCACCCAGCGGATCGCAGTCCTGCGGATCGGCGCACATGCTGCAATCGGGCATCTTCCAGAAGCCGGTGGCGTCCGCGACCATCACGTGCGCGTCGAAGCCGAGCAGCTCCGTCTCGATCGTGTCGATGAATTCGGGCATCGCCGCGAGCAGCTGCTCTTGCACCTCGTCCATCACGCCCTGCCGCGAGATGATGAACAGCAGGTCGACCTTGCCCTTGCAGCCGATCGGCTTGTGGTCGCCGAAGTCGGGGATCTGCGGCGCGCCGGTCTCCGGCAGGCTCGTGGACGTGTCCGCCGCCGACGTGCCCGTCGTCTCGGCCCCCGTCGACGTCGTGCTCGACGAGCCCGACCCCGTCGAGCTCCCCGCGCTCATCGGTGCCACCGTCACCGCGTCGCCGGGACCGAACCCGGTCGCGGCGGAGTCGCCGGCCTGGCAGGCCGCGACGAACGTGAGGGCGAGCCACGGCCGCATCTCGGCGAGGGTACACGAACCGCCCCCGCCTCGCTACCACACCTCGATCGGCCCCCGGCGCGCCGCCTCGGCCACCCGCGGTGAGGATCGCGTCTTGCTGGTGGCAGCGGCCCAGCGCCCGCACCGCCCCACCACGCTCCGGCCAGGACTCGTGCCGGGGCGCGAGGTCCCGGGGCCGGACGTCGCCGACTCGAAGACCGTTCGCGCTCGGAGCTCATGCCCTTTCAGACATGTCCGATGCACCATTTCACAGCCTGCCGCTATTCACACTCGTTCGCGCCGTAGTCGCACCAGTTGAGCGGCTCCGCCACGCAGATGTGTTTGCAGCCGTTGCAGTCGAAGTCGCCGCCGAACGCCAGCCCGACCTGGCTGCAGAACGGCCGCTCCGGCTCGTCGCACTCGCTGTCGGTCCCGCCGATCTCGCCGCTCGGCGTGCACGGCTTGTAGCACTCGCCGGACTCCGTCGCCGCCTGGCAGCCCCAGTCGTCGCACACGAAGTCGCCCGGCTGACAGTCGCGCTTGTAATTGGGATCGGCTGTCGTGCTGTCCGTTCCGGTCGATTCGGTGGTGCTCGCGTCGGTGCTGCTCGCGTCGCCGCTGCTCGCGTCGCTGCTGCTCGCGTCGGTGTCGGTCCCGGTCGGCTCACTGCTGCTCGCGTCGCTGCTGCTGCTCCCGCTGCTCGACGCCTCCGTGGTCGCGGCGCTGGTCCCCTCCGTGCCGTGGCCGGGCTCGACGAAGATGCACGCGAGGTCGGCGGCAGCGACGAGCAGGAGGGAGGTGACGATATACGGACGAGGTTGCATGCCCCGGCCCGCTTGCAACGGCCGTACCGCGCCGGGCCCGCGTGCGTTCGCAGCGACATGCGTCGCCCCTGCGGCGCACCGCGACAATCGTGTCGCTACTCCTCGTCCTCGCTGCTGATGCGGATGTGGACCTTGCCGTCGTCGGCCGGCGCGTTCGCCCGCGCGGCCAGGGCCTTGGCCGCGCCCTCGGGGTCGCCGAGCAGCAGCACCGCCTCGCACGAGCCGTTGCGCGAGAACTTGGCCTTCTTGCGCAGCACGTAGGCCACGCACTGCTTGAGCTTCTTCGGCACGCGCCCGAGGAACTTCGCGTCGCGGAACTTGCCGTCCTCGAACACCCACCGGACCCCGACCGCCGCCCCGTCCTTCGCGCACGAGTCGAGCGAGTCCTTGCCGCGGGCGACCCCGGCGATCACCCGCGACAGCGCCGGCTCGCCCTGCCCCGCCATGCGGCACGACAGCTCGCGCGTCTCGAGCCCGCCGGCCGCCAGCTCCGCCGCCTTCGACGTCAGCTCGAGCTCGACCGGCTTGCCCGCGGCGTCCTTGAGCTGCTGCGCGACGTGACAGCCGTCGGCGATCTGGAACTCGCACGCGCGGCTGAAGTGCTGCTCCGCCTTGATGACGTCGCGCTTGGTGCCGACGCCCTCGTGGAACGCGATGCCGGCCTTGAGGCAGCCGTAGCCGCTGTGGCCGACGCACGCGTTGATGAAGGCCGTCAGCCCGCGCGACTTGGCCTCGGCCGAGCTCTGTTGCAGCAGCAGGTCACCGGCGCCCGTGCAGCCGTCGATGTCGCCGAGCTTGCACCCCTTCTGGAACATCTCGATCGCCCCCGCCGGATCGGGCTCGACCCCGCGGCCCGCGCCCAGCATCTGGCCCGCGTGCGTGCACGCCAGCTGGCGCCCGCCGGTGCACGCCTTGACCGCGTATTCGTACTCGACCTGCGGCGTGCCCTGCCCGTCGCGCGCCATGTCCGAGCGGCGCTCGCACGCCTCCGGGTAGTCGGCCGCGCACGACTTCTCGTACACCTCCGCCGCCTTGGCCAGGTCGACCGGCCCGCCCTTGCCCGTCTGGTACAGCTCGGCCAGGCGGAAGCACTGGAAGCCGTCGTTCTTCTCGCACACCGCCGTCAACGGCTCGCGGGCGTTGTCGTAATCCTTGTAGTACATGGCCGCCTCGGCCTGTTCGACGCACTCCGCCCCGAAGCACGAGTCGTCACCCGGCGCTGTCGGCGGCGGCTCCTTGTGACAGCCCGCAATTGCGAGCGCGAACATGACATTGACGCGAAGACAGCGACCCCTGAGGCGCACCCCGCCATGAAAAGGCACGGCCCGCGGCCACGTCAACGAAAATTTCGGCGCCCCGCAGCGACGCAGCTTGTGTGCACCTCGGCGCCGAGCGGATACCGGCGTCGCGGCGGTGAATCTGCACAGCCGCACCGATCGCCCCGTAGCGGCCCGGCGCGCTGGATCGCGCCTTTTGCACGGGTCCCCGAGACACCGCGCCGCGCCGTGGTTCTCCGCGCCGCGCGGCGATCGCAGCGACGCGCGGACGACCGACCGGGCGCGACCGCGTGACGGCGCCGCACGAGGCTCGCTCGCACGCGTCGAGACCTCGTCCGGTACCTCGCCGCAGATCTGGCAAGCTGGGGTGCGAGAGCACCTCCGGCGACGCGCCGAGCGACGACAGCGCGAGCACGTCGCGCTCGCGCGTCTCGCGGAGCCCGGGCTCCTCACGCGCCGGTCGTGCCCGCTGGAGGCGACGCCTTCGCCCGTCGTGTCGTCCTCGCCACGGGCCGCGGCAGTCGATCCCACGCCGGCGAGACGACGCGCTCATGCCAATACGACGCGAGCCTCCTTCGGGGCGACGATGACCCCGCTCTGGTCTCGGCCAGCGGCTCGGAGTCACTCGATTCGAGCACGCGAACATTCCGGCGCGGCATTCGAACACCAAGCTCACGCGGCTTGTCGGCCCCGGAGCAGCCGACACGGGGGGGTGGCTCGTCAGCGTCGATCGCCCATGTGGGCCGACGCGACGCGCTTCGCTATTCGTCATGGACGCGGTGACGATGCCCTCGCGGCCGCGAGCACGACACGGTGACCGGGAAGCCGTACCGGCCGCCCTCGGCGCGCCCATGAATTGAACCTGGAGGCGACCGCGAACGCCGCGGTCGCCGCCTGCGGAGGCATTGGGGGTTCAAGACCGCAATCTCTCGCCAACCGCCTGCCATCGCCCATCCACGAGCGAATCGGGCGGCCCTGCGCGGAGCTTCGTTTAGACTCGCGGGCGATGCACAGGCACACGGCGATCGCAGTGACGCTGTCGGGTCTCGCCGGCGCGGCGTGTCCCGACAATACCGGGATGATGACCACCGCCACCACCGGCCCGACCGGCGGACCGACCGGCGATCCCGGCGGCGTGAGCGCGACCCTGGATACCGCCGATGCGAGCACCGACGTCACCCCGACCACCGGCGTCGCCACGACGATGGCCGTGACCGCCACCGAGCCGACCTCCACCACCGGCACCACCGGCACCACCGGCACCAGCACCACCGACGAATCGACCGCGACCTCGACCACCACGAATCCGGGGACGACGACCACCACCACCGGCGGCCCGGTCGATTGCAGCGACGAGCCGCCGATCCCCGCCGGGCCCGACGTCGTGCTCGCGCCCGAGTTCGCCGAGTTCTACAAGACCTACGAGCTCGGGCAGGTCCCGGGGATCCCCACCGACTCGCGGCTCGGCGGCTGCGTCATCTCCAACACCGACCCGAACGTCCTCCTGGTCGCCGGCGACTCCGAGACCGCCACCGGCAAGGTGTGGGCGATCGAGGTCGTGCGCGGCAATTGCGACCACATCGTCAACTTCAAGGGCGTCGCCCAGGTCGTCGCCGAGACCCCCTACGTCGACGCCAACCTCGCGCTGGTCGAGTCGGGCCTTTTGTTCTACACCGCCTGGCCCGTCAACCAGATCAGCCAATTGCTGCCCGGCCAGATGGCCCCCGGCGTCACCACCGACATGGCCGCGCTCGGCGTCGAGAACTCGGTCAGCGGCCTCGGGTTCGTCCCGCCCGGCTTCGCCGACGCCGGGGGCATGCGCACGATCACCTGGCCCGGCGGCAAATGGTATCACCTCGACCGCACCGCCAATGGCAACACCTTCGATCTCGCCAACGCCCAGCAGACCGCCGCGCTGCTGTTCGGCCCCGGCGGCTTCGCCTACGTGCCCGACGGCTCGCCCGGGTTCGAGGTCGACCACCTGATCGTCTCCGAGTGGTCGGCCGGGACCGTCGGCGTGTACCAGGTCGACGACCAGGGCGATCCGCTGCCGGCCTCGCGCAAGGACTTTTACCTCGACTTCCCGAGCCCGTGGGGCGCCTACTTCGAGCCGCTCACCGGCGACTTCATGTTCCTGACCTGGGGCGCCGGCCAGGACCGGATCTACATCGTTCAGGGCTTCGAGCCGCCGCCGCCGGTCCCGCAATGAGCCCGGGCGCGGGCGCTCGTGGGCCGCGAGCGGCCGCGCGAAAGTCGTGGCTTGACGCGCCCGTCCCCCTCGCCTGCATCATGGCCGGCGAGGGGACGAGGCATGGGGACCGATCGGGTGTGGGGCCGACGCCCTCGGCGACCTACCGACGTGGTGGGTCGGCAGCAGCGAGGTCGCCACCAGCTGATCACTCGCGCGGCTCGACCTCGACCCGCGGGTGCGGCCCCGTGCGCGCCGGCGGCGTCGTCCAGCCGAGGCGATGCGACACCACCCGCAGCGCGAACGTCACCGCGATCGCCACCACCGCGGCCCGCGACGGCGGCCACGCCAGCGCCACCGCCAACAGGCAGAACAGCGTCGCGCCGGCGCCGGCGACCAGCGCGTAGTACTCGCCGGGCTTGAACAGGAACGGCTCCTCGCGCACCAGCACGTCGCGCAGCAGGCCGCCGCCGACCGCGTTGATCACCCCGATGAAGCTGGCCGCGCCGACGCCGAGCCCGAGCGCCAGCGACTTCTGCGCCCCGACCACCGCGTAAATGCCGAGCCCGAGCGCGTCGACGACGAACAACAGCCCGCGGATCTTGTCGAGCCCCGCCGCGAAGAAGTAGCCGCACACGCTGGCGATCAGGACCACCAGCAAGTAGCGCCCGTCCTGCACGCACACCGGCGGGCCCTGCTGCAGGAACAGGCCGTCGCGCAGGAGCCCGCCGCCGACGCCGGTGGCCAGCGCGACCACGAACAGGCCCACCGGATCGTAGCCGCGACGAGCCGCCAGCAGCGCGCCGCTGAGCCCGAACAGCAGGGTCGCGCCGAGGTCGAAGTGGAGCGGCAGCAGGAACTCGTCGGGGCGGACGGCGACCACGTGTCGAGCATAGCCCCCGGGACGCGCGCGCGGATCTGCCGGCTCGCCGGCGCCGTCGCCGACCGCCGCGGCGCGCTGGTACCATCCGGCCCATGGCCACGCAGTCGATCGACATCGTCAACAACCCGGCCAACCCGGCCAACCCGACCGCCGAGCAGCTGCTGGCGCTGCCCGCCGGCGGCACCGTCGAGCTCTACGGCGACAAGCCGGGCACCGCGCTGCAGGTGCGCGTCACGGGCCTGAAGCGCGAGGCCGAGCACGCCGGGCAATTCCTCATCGAGGGCTTCGTCCGCCTCCCCGGCGAGGCCGAGGAGGCCCGCGTCGAGAGCAGCTTCTACAACGCCGCCACCGGCCGCGGCACCCTCCACGTCGAGGCGCGGTTCGCCGAGCGCTACCAGGCGCTGTCCGACGCGATCGCCGACGTCACCTACGTGCCGCGCCCGCGCTGACCCTCAGCGAGGCCAGCTCCTGCTGCGACAGCGAGCCTCCGCGATCGGCGCGACCGACGAAGCCGCAGCGGCGACAGCCTTGGCTCCGCCGCCACGACCTCGCGAACAGGGTGCCGACCTCGATCATGGCGCCGTGGTCGCGAGCCTGCGACAAACCGCGACGCGCGTCAATCCGCTGCACCGCGAACGCAGTGTGATCCGCCCGGCAACGCGGCGCCGGTCGGGCCTTTAGACTCGCGCGCCATGTCCAGGACCTCCGGCCTCTCCGCCAGCGAGCGCGTCATCATCGGCCTGCTCACCTTCTTCCTCATCATCGCCTTCACGCTCGAGCTGTACTGGATCGTCTATAACGACTCTCTGGTCGCCCGCGCCGACCACCATCTGTTCGCCCGCCTGTTCCAGATCTACGGCGACGCCGACCGGGCCTACTTCGACCGGATCACGCCGATGGCGATCGGCCTCGAGCAGATCAACGTGTTCGTCACCCAGATCGTCAACGTCTGGCTGATCTGGGCCATCGTCCAGCGCGTCTACTACCGCCACGTCCTGCAGCTGCTGGTCGGCTCGTACCTCACCTATTCGGTGGTGCTGTACTTCTGGGCCGCGCACGTCACCGGCTACCCGGACATGCGCTACCAGTCGCCCTACACGTTCTTCCTGTTCTACGCGCCCAATCTGCCGTGGCTCCTGGGCTACGCGTACATGAGCCTCGACTCGGTCCGCCACCTGTGCGCCCGCCTCCGCCGCGACCCCGGCGCGGCGTGAGCCCGCGTCTCCGCCTCGTCGACGGCCCGCGCCGCAGCGAAGCCCGGGGCTCGCCCGATACCACATCGGGTGACCCGTGATTCGCAGCATTCGCTGTGGTTGCTGTCACGAAGCCGGCGTCGGCCCCGCAGTTCGCCGGTTGAATGCCCTGGCCGGCGAGAGAGCCCCCCGGTACATCGTTCGCGCCCCTGCCCCATGAGGGGCCGCGACGACATCGAGCGGATCACAAACTCGAGGCTGCGCCGCGACGAATGAACCGGGCATGCGTATTCGCTCGAGTGCGTGGATCTACACGCTCACAATCACAGGTATAAGTATCGGATCAATATCGTCGGCCGCATGCGACTTCGACTGGGTTTGGGACGAGGACCCGCCGCCCGGGCCCGGGCCCGGCAAGCCCCCGCATGGGCCGCACGGACCGCACGGACCGCACGGAAAGCCGGCCGACGTCCCCGAATCGCTGGCGACGAAGGAGCTGCCGCCGATCTTCGACCGGATCACCGGCAAGCGGGTCGAGGCCGACCTGATCGAGGATCTCGACGCCGCCGTGGCGCTCGGCAAGGCGCTGTTCTGGGACATGCAGTCCGGCAGCGACGGCCAGGCGTGTGCGAGCTGCCACTTCGCCGCCGGCGCGGACAACCGCTCGCGCAATCAGCTGAGCCCGGGCCTGCTCGGCGGGAACGGCAAATTCGACCCCACGCGGACCGGCGGGCAGGGGGTCAACCTCCAGCTCGTCGCCCACGATTATCCGTTTCACGTCAAGAAGGACCCCGACGACCGCAAGTCGAAGGTCATCTTCGACACCGACGACGTCACATCCTCTCAGGGCGTTCTCCGCACCGGCTTCGAGGCCGTCAAGCCGGGCCAGCTCGCCGACATCTGCGAGGTCGTCGACGACCCGCCGTTTCAGGTCAAGGATATCAACGTCCGCCGGGTCGAGCTGCGCAATACGCCGACCGTCATCAACGCCGCCTTCAACTTCCGCAACTTCTGGGACGGCCGCGCCAATCGCATCTTCAACGGCCGTGACCCGTTCGGCCGCCGCAACAAGGACGCCTTCGTCCTCGAGATGAAGGCCGGCAAGCCGGTCCAGCGCAAGCTCGAGCTCGTCAACGCCGCGCTCGCCTCGCAGGCCGTAGGCCCGCCTTTGAACGAGTTCGAGGCCTCGTGCGCCGGCCGCACCCTGCCCGACGTCGGCCGCAAGCTCCTGCGCGCCCCGACCATCCCGCTCGCGTACCAGAAGGTCCACCCGCAGGACTCCGTGCTCGGACACCTGGCCAGGCCCACCAGGGGCCTGAACACCACCTACGCCAAGCTGATCGAGCAGGCGTTCGCGGACAAGCTGTGGGACTCCGATCAATGGTTCGACGCCGACGGCAAGCTGCTCGCCAACCCCAAGGCCGTCCCCGAGGGTCAGCGCTTCAGCCTGATGGAGGCCAACTTCAGCCTGTTCTGGGGCCTCGCCATCCAGGCCTACGAGCGCACCCTCGTGTCCGACGACAGCCCGTTCGACCGCTGGCGCGACGGCCGCGACAAGCACGCCCTCGGCCCCCGCGAGCGCGCCGGCCTCGACGTGTTCATGAAGGACGGCAAGTGCGTCAATTGCCACAAGACCGCCATGTTCACCAGCGCGTCGACCCTGCACCTCATCCCCGAGGACGAGGAGGGCGGGCTCGTCGAGCGCATGCTGATGTCCGAGGAGCGCTTCCACTACGGCGTCCGCACCCGGCCCGCCTTCAAGGTACACCCGCTCTCGCTGTGGAAGCCGAGCCAGAACGAGCGCTTCCTCGACCTCGACGTCGAGGCCACGCCCACCGCGAAGAACAGCCAGATCGTGCCCGGCAAGGCCGACGGCCACATCGTCCTCGGCAGGCCCGGCGGCGACGTCATCTGTACGTACGAGCCGCTCACCATGACCTTCGGCGCCGACGACTCGATCTCGCGCGACGCCAAGATCGAGGCCGTGCGCCGCAAGGGCAAGGGCTGCCCGAACAAGCTGAAGATCTCCGTCCGCGACGACTTCAAGGTCTTCGACACCTACCTCGACTTCGTCGTCGTCCAGGACGGCGACGGCCACCTCGAGTTCGTCGGCCACGCCGACAGGTCGCTGCTGCAGATCCGCCAGCCCGCCCTCTACGACAACGGCTTCTACAACATCGGCGTGCGGCCCACCGCCGAGGACATCGGCGTCGGCGGCGAGGACCCGTTCGGCAACCCGCTGTCGTTCACCGAGCAGTACGTGCAGAAGCTGCTCGGCAAGGACGTGCGCGACCCGTTCGAGGTCGACCCCTGCCGCTTCGAGGTCCCGTGGAACATCGTCGTCGACGACCCGCTGTTCCCCGGCGGGTTCAAAGACAAGACCAAATGCGGCGGCAAGCTCCCGGTGTCCACCGGCGCGCCGAAGAACAACAGCGCCAACCGCCGCTCCATCGAGCACCTGCGGACCGCCGTCCGCGGCGCCTTCAAGACCCCGACCCTGCGCAACATCCAGCTCACCGCCCCCTATATGCACAACGGCGGCATGGCCACCCTCGAGCAGGTCGTCGAGTTCTACAACCGCGGCGGCGACTTCCACCGCAACGAGGAGCGCGACCCCGACATCACCCCGCTCGGCCTGTCCGACAAGCAGAAGGCCGACCTCGTGCTGTTCCTCGAGTCGCTGACCGACCCCGACGTCGTCTACGAGCGGGCGCCCTTCGACCACCCGCAGCTGTTCGTCCCCAACGGCCTCCACAAGGTCGCCGACACCGACCCGAAGGACGGCCGCGCCGACGAAGACCTGTTTAAGAACGGCCTCGAGATCCCCGCGGTCGGCAAGAACGGCAGCAAGAAGCCGATCGCCACGTTCCTCGGGCTCGAGAAGGGCGACCTGCCCTGACCCGAAGCGCGCGCGGACATCGACCGGCGTCGGCGGCGATCGATCCGCGCCACCGATCACTTCCGCGCCCTCGTGGCGGCGCGCGCCTCCCCGGGCTCGCGCCGCCGCCGGCGCCCGCCGCCGCCGTGCTACCGTCAGCGCGGAGGATCTGTGTGACAGCATTAAAACCCTTTCGCTACGGGGAGCGCCGCGAGCTGGCGACCACCCCGATCTTCCGCTTGCACGAGGTCGAGGCCGAGCACCCGCGCACCGGCAGCCGGCGGCCTTACGTCACCCTCGACGCGCCCGACTGGGTCAACCTCGTCGCGCTGACCCCCGAGGGCCAGCTCGTGCTGGTGCGGCAGTGGCGTCACGGCACCCGGCGCTTCGAGCTCGAGCTGCCGGCCGGCGCGATCGATCCCGGCGAGACGCCCGAGCAGGCGGCCGCGCGCGAGCTGCTCGAAGAGACAGGTTACTCCGCCGCCGCGATCTCCCGCCTCGGCGAGGTCGCCCCCAACGCCGCCTTCCAGCACAACCGCTGCTACACCGTCCTCGCCGAGGGCTGCGTCCGCACCGGCGAGACCGACTTCGACGAGGGCGAGGACATCGAGATCGTGCTGTGCAGCCCGTCCGAGCTGCGGGCCCAGCTCGGCGGCCCGGTCCTCAACGCGATGGTGTTCTGCGGCCTGTACTGGTGGTTCGAGCGCCAGGGCCGCGTCGCCTGGCCGTGAGCCTCTGCGTGTAGTTCACCCGGAGGCGAGCACGGTGTCGACCGCCTCGCCGCCGCCGTCCCGCTTGCGGTATACCGGCCCGATGAGCACCTGGGTGGGCGCCATCGTCGAGACGCAGGGACGCCGGGACTTCTGGGACCTGGCGCGCAAGCAGGGCGTGGAGCCGCTCGCCACGGACGTCCCGGCGCGCGTCCTCATCGAGTTCGAGCCGCGAGGCGGGCCCGAGGCCGCCGAGCGGACGGCACAGGCGCTCTCCGGCGAGCTGTCCACCAGCGGCCTCGCCTTCGCGGCCCAGACCTGCTCCGACGTGTACGAGCTGCACGCCTTCGAGCGCGGCGCCTGCGTCCGCCGGCTGGTCTACTCGCGAGACGAGGGCGGCTGGCTCCGCGTCGAGGGCGACGTCCAGCCGTGGGAGCCGGCCTTCTTCTTCGACGACGCATCGACCGCCCCCGACAGCGACGGCTGGCCCGACATGCTCCACGACGAGCTCGCCGCCGAGGACGTGGCGCGCTTCGAGGCGGCCCGGCGCGCCGGTGATCCCAGCGCGGTGCTCGACCTGCTGCACCCGTCCTCCACCGCGCCGCTGTGGCGGCTGTGCGCCGCTCTCGATGTCCCTCCGGACGCGCCCCTGGGCCGCTGGAAGAAGCCGAGCCTGTGGGCCCGCCTCGTGCGCCGGTAGCCTGCCAGGGCCGCGATCATTCCTCGCCCACGAACCTGCATTCCCTTTACACGTCAGGATGCGATTCGGTGCACCGCCGATTCGCCGACCGCGTCTTCTTTCGTCACACCGCGATTCGCCGCACCACGCCCGCCGTCACGCCGGGCCCAGCGCCCACGCCAGCCGCCCCAGCCCTTCCCGCAAGAACGCCGCGCTCGCCTTCACCCGCGGCACCGAGCGCACGTCGCGGTGCACCCCGAGCCACAGCTGCCGCCGCGGCCCCGGCACGGGCGTCGGCAGCAGGCGGAGGTTCGGCGCGCGGTCGCCGAGGAAGCGCGGCAGGCACGTCAGCCCGAGCCCCGCCGCGGCCATCGTCGCCATCGGCTCGCGCCCGTTGGTGCGCACGACCACCCGCGCCCGCCCGGCGATCTGCGGCAACCACTCGACGTCGGGGATCTTCGTCAGCGACTCGCTCATCGCGATCAGCGTGTGCCCCTCGCACTGCGCCGCGAAGTCCGGCATGCCGTGCTGCGCGAGGTAGCCGTCGGACGCGTACAGGCCGAACGCGACCACCCCGACCTGCCGCTGCACCACCTCGGCCTGCTCGAAGCGCGACGGCCGGACCGCGATGTCGGCCTCGCGGCGCGCCAGGCTCAGGTGGCGCACGTCGGCCGCCAGCTCGAGCTCGAGCCCGGGGTGCTCGCCGACGAGGGGCCCGAGCAGCGGCCCGAGCACGCTGCCGACCAGCCACTCCGACGCCGTGACCACCACCCGCCCGCGCAGCCCCGCGTCGCGCCCCGCCGCCACCCGCTCGGCGGCCAGCGCCGCCGCCTCCATCTGCTCGGCGCGCGCCAGCATCAGCCGCCCCGAGCCCGACAGCGACTGACCCGTCGCCGCCGGCACGAACAGCTGCGCCGCGAGCGAGCGCTCGAGCGCGGCGATCCGGCGCCCCACGGTCGGCTGGGCCACGCCGAGCTCGCGCGCCGCCGCCGAGAACGAGCCCGTGCGGGCCACCGCGAGGAAGATCCGCAGGTCGTCCCAGTCGAGCACCGCGCCAGCATAGCCGGCCCCATGCACAAATGCATGCCCCCGGTGCGCCGTTCGCCAATCGACCGCCGCGTCGCGATCCATCATCCTCGACGCCATGTCTCGCCGCCAATTCCTCCGCCTGGTCGCCGGCGCCGGCGGCCTGCTCGGCGCGTGCCGGCCGAAATCCACGCCGACGGCCTCGCAGCCGCCCGCGCGCGAGAACGTCGAGATCCGCGGCATCTGCTTCGACCTGTTCACCCTGTTCGACCCGCGCGGCGTCGAGCGCGTCGCCGAGGCCGTCGCCCCCGGACAGGCCGCGGAGCTGTGCCGCGATTGGCGGGTCCGCCAGTTCGAATATGCATGGCTCCGCGCCACGGCCGGGCAGTACCGCGACTTCGAGGTCGTCACCGGCGAGGCCCTCGATTACGCCGCGGGCGCGCGCGGCCTCTCGCTGTCCGCGGTCGATCGCCGCCGGCTCGTCGCCGCCTGCTCCGAGCTCACCCCGTGGCCCGACACCCGCCCCGCCCTCGAGGCCTGGCGGCGGGCCGGCCTGCGCCTCGCCCCGCTCGCCAATTATTCGCCGGGCATGCTCTCGCGCCTGCTCGCCCACGCCGGGCTCGCCGGGCTGTTCGACGCCGAGATCAGCACCGACCGCGCGCGCACCTTCAAGCCGAGCCCGCGGGCTTACGCTCTCGGTCCCGCCGTCCTCGGCCTCCCGCGCGAGCAGATCGTATTCGCCGCCTTCGGCGGCTGGGACGCCGCCGGGGCCGCCTGGTACGGCTTTCCGACCTTCTGGCTCAACCGCCTCGGCGTCGCGCCCGAGGCCCTGTCAGCGGCCGCGGACGCCACCGGCCCGACGCTCGCCGAGCTCGCCGCCTTCGTCGCCCGCTGAATCGCCGAGGAAGCCGCCCTCGCGCAGCGCCGCCAGCCCCGCCTGCGCGCACGCCATGTCCTGCTCGAGCGTCCCGCCGCTGACCCCGATCGCCCCGATCCGCTCGTCGCCGGCCACGACCGGCAAGCCGCCGCCGATCGGCGTGATCCGCGGCCGCTGCGACGGGCTCGCCAGCAGCGCCGGATCGCCGCCGCCGCGCGCGAACGGGTCGCGCGCCGACGGTCCGAACAATGCGGTGAGCGCCTTGTTCTGCGCCATCTCCCGGCTGATCAGCGGCGCGCCCTCCATGCGACAGAACGCCATGAGCAGGCCATTCGCGTCGAGGACCGCCACCGCCTGGCGCACGCCGAGCTCGCGCGCGCGCTCGACCACCGCGAGGACCACCGTCTGCGCCGCCAGGTGCGACATGCTCTCTTTGTGATCACTCGGATCCATCGGCCTCCTCCTGCTCGCTGGTCCATCGACCGTAACCCCACAACCCCCGCCCGTCCTCGCCGGGCCCGCCGAACACCGGTGGCGACGCGCTGGATCGGCGCAGACTTGACGCCTGCCCGACCCTGCTCGCCTCACGCGGGGCCGGCGCGGGCGGTACCGTCGCCGCGCGCCCCCGCCGTCGCGCGCCGGCGCTCCACGGCCGTCACGCGGCTCCTTCGCCCCTCGCGCCAGTCCTCGCCGCGCCGACCGAGCCCCGCGCCTGCGAGCCGGCGATCGGTCGCCCCGACCGACAATGTTCATTCTCTTTCGCACATGTCCCGGAGAACATGTAGCGCGTGAACAGCAGCCGGACCTCGCGCGATGGGACTCGCGATCTGCGGGCCGAGGTCGGGCAACCCGGCAGCTACGGCTGGTTGCTGTAATGAATGCCCGGCTCCGATGATTCGGCGGGCGCTCGCGGGCCCCCGCGCTCCTTCCGGGCGACCTCGCGGCCCTCGGCGTCCGACCCCCGCCGCCGTTCCGGCCGGGATCTCCACCGGCCTGAATCTTCGCCGGCCGAATTTTTGCCGCATCTGCAGCCACGCCCGTCCTCGCCGCGCATGACAGCTCCGTCATCTGCCGCCGTCCAGGGCCCGGGCCCGGGCGCAGCGCGGTCGGCTGCACACTCGCGAACGCGTCGCGACGGTGTCGTCACCCGCCTGGGTGCGGCGGCACCCGCCGCGGCCTTCGGCCTCCGCTCACGTCGAACGCGGCGCGGCGGTGCAGGGGGCTTGTGGTAGCGTGCGCGCCATCCGAGGCCAATTGATGCGCATCATTCCAATCATAGGTCATGACGTTTCTCGACATTCGACGCCGCGGCGCTGGACGCTCGGTCTGGCCGGCTGCTTGTGGTTGACGGGCTGTCCGGACACGCCGGCGACGACGACCGACACCGGCACCACCACCGACACCACCGGCGGGACCGAGACGACCACCGCCGAGCCGCCGACCTCGACGTCGCCGCCGACGACCACGGTCACCACCGGCGACACCGAGACCACCACCACGACCACCACCGCGACGGACACGACCGACACCGACACCACCACCACCACCGGCGGTGAGGGCGTATGTGGCGACGGCACCATGGACGCCGGCGAGGAGTGCGACGACGGGGCCGACAACGGCCCGGGCAACAGCTGCAACGCCGCCTGCGTCCTCAACGTCTGCGGCGACGGCGACCAGGGCCCGGGCGAGGAGTGCGACGACGGGGCCGACAACGCCGACAACAACAGCTGCGTCCCCGGCTGCCTCAACAACGTCTGCGGCGACGGCAAGGTCGGCCCGGGCGAGGGCTGCGACGACGGCAACCAGACCGACGACGACGCCTGCACCAACATGTGCGCGCTCGCCTCGTGCGGCGACGGCATCGTCGCCGCCGACGAGGAGTGCGACGACGGCAACATGGACAGCACCGACGAGTGCACCGAGGCCTGCACCCTCGCCACCTGCAGCGACGGCCACCTCCAGCCCGGCGCCGGCGAGGAGTGCGACGACGGCGTCGAGAACTCCGACAACGCCGCCTGCACCAGCGAGTGCAAGCCCGCCACCTGCGGCGACAACCACGTCTTCAACACCGGCGACGGCAGCGAGGAATGTGACAGCGGCCCCGACAACGGCCCCGGCAAGACCTGCAAGGCCGACTGCACCGTCAACGTCTGCGGCGACGGCGACCAGGGCCCCGGCGAGGCCTGCGACGAGGGCGACCTCGAGCCCGGCGACGGCTGCTCACCGACCTGCAAGCTCGAGGAGTGCGGCAACGGCATCGTCGACCCGGGCGAGGACTGCGACGACGGCATGGACGGCGACCCCGACGACGGCTGCACCGACCTCTGCCTCGCCCCCAGCTGCGGCGACGGCTTCGTCCAGGAGAGCGAAGGCGAGACCTGCGACGCGGGCCCCGACAACAGCAACACCGGCGCCTGCACCCTCGACTGTCAGATCGCCAGCTGCGGCGACGGCCTGATCCAGGCCGGCGTCGAGCAGTGCGACGACGGCCCCAACAACGGCCCCGGCAAGGCCTGCCGCGCCGGCTGCATCACCAACGTCTGCGGCGACGGCGACCAGGGCCCCGGCGAGGGCTGCGACGACGGCAACGCCGACGAGGACGTGTGCACCAGCGCCTGCAAGCCCGCCACCTGCGGCGACGGCATCAAGCAGCCCGCCGAGGAGTGCGACCTCGGCGAGGACAACGACAACACCGGCGAATGCACCCTCGCCTGCACCCTGCCCGCCTGCGGCGACAGCTTCCAGCAGATGGGCGAGACCTGCGACGACGGCAACCTGTCGAACAGCGACGCCTGCCTCGACACCTGCGAGCCCAACGTCTGCCACGACGGCTTCGTCAACGAGCTGGCCGAGGAGTGCGACGACGGCAACCAGAACGACACCGACGCCTGCGTGCTCGAGTGCAAGGACGCCACCTGCGGCGACACCTTCGTCCAGCAGGGCGTCGAGGACTGCGACGACGGCAAGAACGGCTCCACCGACGACTGCACCGACCTGTGCAAGCTCGCCACCTGCGGCGACGGCTTCGTCTGGGCCGGCCACGAGGACTGCGACGACGGCAACGACGACGACAACGACGCCTGCACCAACGCCTGCACCGCCGGCCAGTGCGGCAACGGCATGCAGGACGGCGACGAGCTCGGCGTCGACTGCGGCGGCTCCTGCCCCACGCAGTGCCTGGTGATCAACGAGGTCGACTACGATCAATCGACCAACCCCGATCCGGCCGAGTTCATCGAGATCTTGAACGTCTCGAGCGGCCCGGTCAGCCTCGCCGGCCACCACGTCGTGCTCGTCAACGGGAACGGCAGCGTCAAATACGGCGACGACATCGACCTCGGCACCGTGCACCCCACGCTCGCCGCCGGCCAGTACCTCGTGCTCGCCCCTCCGGCCCTCGAGCCGGCCGCAGGCGCGCTCAAGGTCGAGTTCACCATGGCCAGCAACAACATCCAGAACGGCAACCCCGACGGCGTGGCCCTGGTGTACAAGCCGACCCAGCAGCTCATCGACGCCGTCTCGTACGGCGGAACGACCATGCTCGCCAACAACCCCGACTATGGCTCCTTCAGCCTGCTCGAGGGCCCGGCCCACAACCTCGTCGAGACGAGCCCGTTCAACGGCTCGCTCGCCCGCATCCCCAACGGCGTCGACACCAACAGCCTGATGGCCGACTGGAAGCAGGTCCCCACCCCCACGCCCGGCGCCGCCAACTGATCCGCGTCTCGCCGGGCCCGAGCCCGCATTCGCGCGCCCACGGACGGTCGTCGACCTCGCGGTCGGCGACCGTCGCCGAGGCTCCCTTGCTACCTATTGCCCGGTTCCTCCACCGCGAGCTCGCCGTCGAGCGATTGCACCGTGAACGCGACATTTTGGCGAATCATGACTTCGACAAAATTCGGGGCTGCGGAGAGAGCCGGGCACGTCCCTGCAGCGAGAGTTCTCCCGGGGTTGTTGGTCTCGTACACCACGAAGCTCGCGGCCCCGAACGGGTTGAGCCGCTGAATTCTGATGCTGAAATCCCGGAGCGTGGAAGCGGCGAAGTTCATCTCGGTCTGGCTTGGAATGTGGGTGATGGGCATGTCTGATCCTCGAGTCGCACTGTGAGAGGGTCGGAACGGGGGCGAAACCCGTGAATTGTCGCCCAACGGTGCTGTCGATCACGAGACGCTCTCGTGATGCCCATCGCACCGCGTGACGGCGTGATGTCGCTGCACGGGAGCTTCGCGGTCGCGCTCGAGGGCCGATGCGATCGCTTCGTCGACGATTCGTCGGACGTCGGCTTCCTGGGCCGGCGACAACCCCCTGATGTCGGTGACCGTCGAGGGTGGGCTCCCTGAGGGGAGCTCCGTCGGTTCGTCGCCGGCGCCGTTCGCACGGGAGAGCGCAGCAGCCTCCGGCGACGCCGGCGTGCCGGCCGCGACGGGGCGCGCCTCGGACCTCGGAGCGGGCGGCGAGGGGCACGGGCCGGTCGAAGCGTCGTCATCGGCCGCGGTCCTGGAGGTCGTGCGCACGTGCAGCGGCGAGGCTCGGAGGGCTCGAAAACGGGCCGCGAGTTGTCCGGCCGGGGTGGAGGCGTGCGAAGCGGCCAGCGTGTGGAGGAATGCCGTCGCATCCCTCCCCGGGGCCCGGGGCCCGGCGCTGGCTGTCGCCAGCGCTGGCGCCTCGGTCGCACGGGCTGCCGGGGCCGCATCGAGTTTCTCCTCGAGCCCATCGAGGGTCGGCACGCCGGCCCCGACGCGCTCGGCTCCGAATGGATAGTTCCGCGCGGCGTCACGCACCAGGGTGAAGAGCTGCTGCACCCGCGCCGGACCCCGCTGCGCCGCGGAGCCCGTCCGCAGGTCGGTGTGGTGGGCGAGCAGCAGGGCCGCGAGACCCGTCACGTGCGGGGCGGCCATCGACGTGCCCGATTCGGGCTTGTAGCTCCCGCCCGGATACGTCGAGACGATGCCGACGCCGGGCGCAGCCACCGCCACTTCCCTCCCATAGCAACTGAACAGGGGACTGAAGACCCCGTCGGCGGCGGCGAGCTGCGGCGTGTACTGCGAGACGTCCCAGCTCCAGGGCTGCACCTGCGAGGCCGCGCCGACGGCCGCAACCGCGAGGACGTGGCGCGAGCGGGCCGGGAACTGCACCGGCCCGCCGGAGTTGCCCGCCGCGACCACGCACGCGACTCCGTGCGCGACGCACTCTGCCAGCCGACTCTCGACGAGCTCCGAGACCGCGTCGGTGCCGAGGCTCAGGTTCACGAGGTCGATGCCTTCCTCGATGCAGTACTCGAGGGCGTCCAGCAATCCGCTGACACGGCCGTCGGGGAAGATCTTCAGGACGTGGATCTCGGCCTCGGGCGCGAACCCGACCAGGCCCGACTGGCCGGCGGCGCCGATGATCCCCGCGCAGTGCGTGCCGTGCCCGATGTCGTCCGTCGCCCAGGAGTCGGCAGTCGCATGATCCGTGAAGTCCAGCCCGGTGCGGAGGTGGCCGAGCTGGGGATGCCGTCGGTCGGCGCCTGAGTCGACGACGGCGATCCGGACGCCGCGCCCCGACAGTGCTTTCGTGAGCTGGTCGAGCCCCATCATCTTCTGGCCCCACCCGTGCCGGAACCCCTGCGGGAACCCGGGGAAGGCCGCCGCGAGCGAGGCCAGGCGCACTTCGTTGGCAGCGTCCGTGCGTAGGGAGGGGTTCTCCGCGTACAGGTCCCAATAACCGTACTGCGGCAGGATCTGCAGGTACTGGACGGTGCTGCCGGGCACGACGTAGCCGGCGATCTCGGCGATCCCGGCCGCGTCGGTGACGGCGGACAGGTTCACGCAGTCGAGCCGCAAGTTCACTTGCGCGCCGGAGACAGGGCTGTCGTCCGATCCGAGCACGCGAAAGCGGAAGTTGACGGCCGTCACGGCATCGGCGGGCGAGACCGCCGCGGGGAAAGTGAGCCTTGCGGCGCCGTACCGCAGCGCGGCATCCTCCTCGACGAGCAGCGAGTCAGACACCGACGCCTGTAGTTTGAGCCGTGACGCGGTGTCCTCGTTCGCCTCGATCACGTGTACGGACGCGGCGGCGCCGTCGAATCCGTTCGCGTCGAATGCGCGCAGCCGGCGCTCGCCGGGTCGCAGCACACGCACGTGAGTGACGCCAGGGAGGCCGAGGATGCCGTTCACTGCATTATCGAGTTGTTGGGCGGACAACGGCTTCAGACCGCGGGCTGCGGCGTCATGGGCGTGCCGGGCGGCCACCAGCAGGCGCCGGCGCGGAGGGGACAATGGGGTGGTGGTGGTATTCGGGGTCGTCGGGCGAGGCATCGTTGAGCTCGTGAGCGGGTGAGAGTCAATGGAACCTCCGCCGCTCCACGAGGAGCGGCGGAGTCGGGGCGCTCCAGGGCGCGTCGGGCATGGCGAGGAGACATGCGGCGAAGGACCCGAGTCATGCGTGTAGGCGGTCGGCTGCGGGCTCGACCACCAAATGGCGTCAGCTCGTCCGCATCCAGCCGTGTCAGCGACAGACGGCGAAGAATTGGGTGAGACGAGGAGCCGCTGGCGCATGTCCAGCGGACCGGGGCGTCGCTTCCCTCGCTAGCCCGGATTTCTCACCACGGATAGGAATTCCGGCCGTACTTCCCGAGTTAGAGCGGGTGTGAAACGAGATGCTCTCACCAAGTGGTACGGCCGGAACGCGACAAGGTGTATCCGCGCCGAGTTCGATTTTCAACCTGCCGGTCGACGCCGTGTCGAGGCGGCGTTCGACGCGGGACGGGTCAGCTCGGACGGCGGTCTGCTGCTGCTGCGCGAGCTGACCAAGAGTTCAGGTGTGTTTCGAAGGTTTGCGTCCTGCTTCCGGGACCACCGCGATCCGAGCCGCATCGAGCACACCGTCGAGGAGCTGCTTGCGCAGCGCGTGCTGGGTCTGCTGTGCGGCTACGAGGATCTGAACGACCACGACACACTCCGCGACGACGCCTTGCTCGCGCTGGCGGTCGGCAAGGCCGATCCGACTGGCGAGCAGCGCAAGCGGGAGCGCGACCGGGGTCACGCGCTGGCGGGCAAGAGCACACTGAACCGCCTGGAGCTGGCGACGCCGAGCGTCGCGGGAGACGAGCGTTACAAGAAGATCAGTTACGACGACCACGCCATCCAGCGCCTCTTCGTCGATACCTTCCTCGCCGCGCACGCTGAACCGCCGGCGGAGATCGTCCTCGATCTCGACGCGACCGACGACCCGGTGCACGGTCAGCAGGAGGGCCGCTTCTTTCACGGCTTCTATGACGGCTACTGCTACCTGCCGCTGTACGTCTTCTGCGGCGACTTCCTCCTCGGTGCCGCGCTGAACACCGCCAACGAGCAGCCGGCCAGCCACGCGGTCGAGGAACTCGAACGGATCGTCGCGCAGATCCTCGCGCGCTGGCCAGGCGCGCGGATCATCGTGCGCGGCGACTCGGGCTTCTGTCGGGACGACATCATGCGCTGGTGCGAGGATAACGGGCTCTTCTTCGTCCTGGGCTTGCAGAAGAACTCTCGCTTAATCGCGGAGATCGACGACGACATGAACGAGGCCCGCGCCATCGCCGAGCGCACCGGCAAGAACGCACGTGTCTTCAAGGATTTCCGATACGAGACGAACCGGTCCTGGTCCTGCGAACGTCGCGTGATCGGCAAGGCCGAATACACGACCGACAAGGAGAACCCGCGCTTCGTCGCCACCAACCTGTCCTGCGACGAGTACGACGCCCGCGGCCTCTACGAGGACCTGTACTGCGCCCGCGGCGACATGGAGAACCGGATCAAGGAGCAGCAACTCGGCCTCTTCGCCGACCGCACCAGCGCGCACACGCTGCGGGCCAATCAACTGCGCCTCTGGCTCTCCTCGGTCGCGTACATGATCCTGAACGAGCTCCGCCGAATCGCCCTCGCCAGCACCGAACTCGCGCACGCCCAGGTCTCCACGATCCGCACGCGGCTGCTCAAGATCGGTGCGATCGTCACGACCTCGGTCCGCCGCATCTGCGTTTCCCTCAGCTCGGTCTTTCCCTTCCAGCATGTCTGGTGGCGAGCCCTCGACAACCTCCGCCGAGCTCACTCATGAAACGCTGACGGCCTCGACAACATCCCGCGTGATGGATGCGCCTCTCTGCGCAGGAGGTCGTCTGTCCTCATGGACATGTCGCTCGGAAGGCGCCCGCCGGACTTGTAAGCCGGCATACAGCTCGATCTCGCGCGCTCGCCGTCCGTCGCTTGCGGCTCATGTCACCGCCGTCCGAGCGCCCCGCGCCAGGTCGACGGCGGCCGCTCAGCAGGCTCCGCTGTGCGTGGTGAGAAATCCGGGCTAGGCCCTCATCATCGGGACGACACCCGAATACGACATCATTCGCGCGAGCGGGTGCCCGTTCACCCAATCGACCGGCGAGCCGAACACCCCCTGCGGCGCGAAGGCGGGGCCGGCCTGGAACGGGAGCAGACCGCCCAGCACCCCGCCGAGGTGGCTGCCGATGGACTGCCCGGCGCCGGGCTGACCGGCGAAACCCCCCAGGAGCTGCCCCCCGACCCCGCCGAGGACCGAGCCGAGCTGCGAGCCGAACACCCCCTGCGGCGCGAAGGCGGGGCCGGCCTGGAACGGGAGCAGACCGCCCAGCACCCCGCCGAGGTGGCTGCCGATGGACTGCCCGGCGCCGGGCTGACCGGCGAAACCCCCCAGGAGCTGCCCGCCGACCCCGCCGAGGGCCGAGCCGAGCTGCGAGCCGAACACGCCCTGCGGCGCGAAGGCGGGGCCGGCCTGGAACGGGAGCAGACCGCCCAGCATCCCGCCGATCTGGCTGCCGATGGACTGCCCGGCGCCGGGCTGGCCGGCGAAACCCCCCAGGAGCTGCCCGCCGACCCCGCCGAGGACCGAGCCGAGCTGCGAGCCGAACACCCCCTGCGGCGCGAAGGCGGGGCCGGCCTGGAACGGGAGCAGACCGCCCAGCACCCCGCCGAGGTGGCTGCCGATGGACTGCCCGGCGCCGGGCTGACCGGCGAAACCCCCCAGGAGCTGCCCCCCGACCCCGCCGAGGACCGAGCCGAGCTGCGAGCCGAACACCCCCTGCGGCGCGAAGGCGGGGCCGGCCTGGAACGGGAGCAGACCGCCCAGCATCCCGCCGATCTGGCTGCCGATGGACTGCCCGGCGCCGGGCTGACCGGCGAAACCCCCCAGGAGCTGCCCGCCGACCCCGCCGAGGGCCGAGCCGAGCTGCGAGCCGAACACGCCCTGCGGCGCGAAGGCGAGGCCGCTGGCGTATCGCCAGACACCACGGTGTTGAACGTCATCACCTTGTTGCTGATTGAAGACCGGGGGGTAATGGGTGGAGTTGGCAAAGTTGTTGGACTCTTGCATGATTGTGGCGCTTTCTTTCGATGTTTGGGGACAGATTGTTCAGAGGATTCTGCAGCTGGCCTCGATCGGGAATGACGAGGGTTCACAGATCACAGACAGGCGAGACGACCGCACGATCCTGCTGCACGGTGCGTGCCACCACCGAAGCCAATCTTCGCCGTCGCCGCTCGAGAGCGGGTGGACGGACAAGTCCAAGTCGCGTCCAGTCATGGACGCTCGTCGGAGCGACGACCCTGAGCAGGCGTCCTCGTCGCTGCCGAAGAGGCCCTCTCGGACGGCGAGCTTCGCGGCAGAGGTCGGGCTCGAACACCGGTCCCGGGCGCCAGGCCCTCGCGCGATCTTTCGACCGAGCATGTCGGCGAGCAGGCCGGACGTCGGCACGCGCCGGCCCGGCCGCTCGGGCGCCTCGGCAATGAGGATCACGCGGGCGACGAGGTGGGTCAGGGCTCTCGCGGTCAATCGACTTCGCGATCGAACATGACGTGGGAGCCGCCGTTCTCGCCGCTCCGGTCATCTCGTGCGAGACGGCGCTCGAGTACCTTACGATGCACGCCCAGCGCGCGGGCGGCAGCGCTCTTGTTGCCGCCGAATTCCCGCATCGCCGCCTCGATCAGCAGGTCCTGCGCGGCGGCGAGTTTGTCGCCGGAGGCGGTCCTCAGGAACACCGAAGCGAGGTCGTGGAGTTGCGGCGCTCGCAGGCGCGCCTCCTGGTAGTGCTCGGGACGCAGGTACCGGCGGAGCGCCTCGACGTCGATGAGCTCGACGTCGGTCGTCACCGCCAGGCGATCGATGGCGTTGCGCAGCTGCCGGATGTTGCCCGGCCAGTCGATCGCTTGCAGGTAGGTCATCGCCGCGGACGAGAAGTTCAGGGGTCGGTCCTGTTGCCCCGCGAAGTGTTCGACGAGGGCGGGGATGTCTTCGCGCCGATCGTCGAGCGGCGGCACGTCGACGACGAGCACCGCGAGCCGATAATAGAGGTCTTCCCGGAACCGCCGCTCCGCGGCCCTCGCCAACAGATCCGCGTGCGTGGCCGCGACGATCCGCCCGTGAAAGGTGCGCTCTTCGGTCGAGCCGAGCCGGCGATACTTGCGGGTCTCGAGCACGCGCAGCAGCTTCGACTGCAGCAGCACGGGCAACTCCGCGATCTCGTCGAGGAACAGCGTGCCTTTGCCGACCGCGCCGAGATAGCCCTCCTGCTGCTGATCCGCACCCGTGAAGGCGCCGCGCGCGTGCCCGAACAGCAGTGACTCCATCAGCGTGTCGGGGATGGCCCCGCAGTTGAGATCGAGCAGAGGAGCCTCGGGATGCCGACCCAATCGGTGAATCGCTTCCACAGCCAGCTCTTTACCCGTCCCCGTCGGGCCGACGACCAGGACTGGACGATCCGAGGGAGCGACCCGCTCGATCATGTGCCGCATCCTTCGGGTCGCTGGCGCGTCGCCGATGATGCCGCGCATCCGATCGGCAGCCGCGAGCTTGCGCGGCATGAGCGCCGGGAGGCTCGACGGCGTCCGAACCCCGGTAAACAGCGCGGCCGGCCGGCGGCGCAGTTCGTCGACCGAGGTGACGAGGACCGAAGAGAGCGGGCGACGCTGGATCAGTTCGAGCACTAGCGTACCGATCCCTAGCGATCGCTCGCCGTCCCCGCAGGGGCCGACGGGGATCACGAGCACGACGAGGTCGAACCCGCCTTGGTCGATCATTCGTCTCGCCGCCGCGGGGCTCGACACGGGGCGCAGCGCGATGAACGGGGTGCTGAACTGCTCGAGAACCTCGGGGCTCAGCTCGTCGCCGGGGTCGACGAGCAATATCTGCGAGAGACGAGTTTCGACGTACGTCATGAAACATGACAGTCGGCTCGAACCCGCCGACCTGGGATTGGGAGATCCGAGCGCGACAACCTGCGCAGCTGTGAAAACGGCGCTTGAACGGCGGCCCATCGTCGAAGGGGATGCGCGCGCACGGCGAACCAGGGCGCGCGGCGATTCGGCCTCGACGGCCCGAAGGTCGTGCCTCCCTGTTTCAACCCCCCGGGAGGCCCCGTTCTCTCGCGCCGGATGATGATTTGGGGGCCACCGGCGCGCCGTCTCCGACCTCGACATCATGTTCGCCGACAGACCGCGGGCTGCAGCGCCGCCAGTCGTCATGAGACGCTCGAGGTCCTGGCCAGGACGCTCGCGCCAGAGATCGCTGCATTGGAGGACGCAACTGCAAACCATCTCAAGATAATGCCATTCAGAGCGCGATTTAGACGCGATGGTAAGTGACCAAACGAGATGTTGTATGAATCGAGCGCATCGCTACTCGATGTTCGGAGATGCGCGGAAGTGCGCGCCGAGTTCGCCTTTTCCTGAACGGAACCGAACCGAAATTACACGCGGCGCCTTTGCACTGGGCGTGCCGTCCCCGAGCTCCAGAAAAACAGCCCTTGCGCCGCTTGCCGTCGGACGAAGACGGCCAGCGCTGGCCGACCACGTCCAGCACGAGAGCCGCGCGCTTGCGCTCAGGCTGCGCGAGCGCGTCCCGGTCGGGCGAGGCCGCGCCCGAATCAGATGCGGCGGAGAGCCGCGCGTGTGCTTCTCACAATGCCGACCGCCCTCGGGCACGCGCTCGCCGCTCGCCGAGAAAGGCGCCGGCGAAGTACGGACTGGACGAGGAGACGGCCGGCAGCGGGCCGAGATCATGCCCCGACAGGCGAGCCCGGTTGTCGAGGTCTGCGTCCGAGTCGGCGCCTGCGGCCGCTCGTCGTGCGTCCACGAGCTGATGAACGCCAGCGTCGCACGCCCCCTCGGGCTCGCCGTGATAGCGACCGCGACGCTCGCTCATCTCGATACGGGCGCTCGTTCCCGCGCCGAGCGACACAAACACCACCCCGTCAGGAAGCCGCACGGCCACGGGCTCCCGCACGGCCGCACGTGACGCCATCCAGCACTGGGCGAGGATCGCATCAGCCTGATCCCAGGTCGCGGCCGCCACCTCGATCGCCTGCCTCTCCCAATCTTGCGGGTCAAACAGGGCGATCGGCCACTCCGCATAGCTCTGGAGCAGCGCTTGACGTCGCGGAAACTGGTCCCAGGACCACTCGTCCACCCACGCCGAGCGTTCCTGATTGTCGAGCCACAGATCGACGAGCTCGGCCGGCTCTTCGATCGCCGGCAACCACACCGTCGGGACGACGTGCCACGGCACCTCGTCGCGATAGCTCATCCAATCCTTGCGCCGCGGCTCGCTCCACACCCGATACTCCTCGTCGCTGGTCTTCGTCACCTCGAACTCACGCCAGCGCCGTTGGACCGTGACCAGGACCCCGGATTGATGGTGCGACAGCAGCAAGTTCGGGCGACCGGGCGCCGAGGCGCACAGCGACGGCGTCTGATCCGGGAGCGTCGCGCGGGCGTGCAGCAGCGCGCGGCGCCGGCCCGCGGGCTCGAGCACTGCGAGCGCATGAAACAGCGACGGATCGGAATCGTAATCGTCGTCCGTCCAGTCGGCAACATGGTCGAGCAGCCGCGAGATGACCGGCTGTGGCGGCGCGGGCCTGTGAACGACGAAGCGGGCGTGCTCGTTCGGCGGTGTCGCGTTGAGCAGGTGGATCTGGTCGCCGAGCGCAGACGCGAAAGGATGTACCCGTCACGGACCGGCATTCGCCGCACGGGTACGAGCGCCGTGAATGAGGCAACAAGCGCCTGTACGATGGCCAGCCCGGGCCGTCGTACGGGCGCGGACATCTGCCAGCGCCCATGTTCGCCTCAAAGCCCGCGACGGCGGTCCGCCTCTCATGGCTGCCGCCGTGCAACTTGAGTCCAGGCAGGTCGGGCCAGCGCGGCGAGCTCGCGCACCTCCGGGTGGTCCCGGCGCACGGCGGCCCACGCAGCCGCCACGGCGCCGGTCTGCGCCTCGTCCGCACGGGCCGGGGTCGACAGCCGCAGAGCGCCCTCGTCGCCGGCGCCATGGGCGGTCAGCTCGCACGCGGGTTCGCGCAGGGCGAGCTGCACCTCGTCGGGCCGGCGCTCGCGGCCCTCCGAGCTGCGCGAACGCAGCGAGTCGCTATCCACATGCACGAGCGTGCATCGCCGCGACACCTTGTGCCCCGGTCGCCGCGGGCGAAATGCGAAGTCGTCGACGCTCACGGCCAGCCGCGCAGCCTCGATCGCAACGATCTCGGCCATCGCGACCTCGGCGCCGACCCGAGGGCAATTGCGCCGTGAGCTCGTCCCGCTATCGGCGACGAACGAGCTTCGTTACCCTGTGCGCATGAAGCCTACCCCGAGAATGCTCCTGTGCTGCGGTCTCGCGTTCGGCGCGGCCTGCGGTGACGATGCCCGCGAGTCCGCCACGGAGAGCCTCACCTCGACGTCGCCCACGACCACTGCGACGGACGGCACCCCGACGTCGACCGAGGCCGGCAGCGACGCGGGTACCGGCACCGCCAGCGACTCGCAACCGACCACGACCACGCAGCCGAGCGGCACCGACGGCACCGACAGCACCACCGCGGAGCCCGTGTGTCCGGCCGACTGCGCCGACCATGGCGGCATCTGCACCGGCGGCGAGTGCTGTCCGACCGAAGATCGCGCCTGCGGCGACACCTGCTGCCCGGAGGGCGGCTTCTGCTCGTTCAACACCTGCGTCACCCCCGGCAACGCCTGCATCGACGCCAGCGAGTGCGCCGACGACGAATATTGCGAGTACTCGCTCGGCGAGCCGGAGATGATGGGCGGCATGTGCCAGGGCGGCGTCACCCCGGCGACCGGCAAGTGCCTGCCGTCGCCGCCGGTCTGCCTGGACGGCCAGGACCCCGGCGACCCGCCGACCTGCCTGTCGAAGTGCGAGTACAAGCCGCCGCCCGGGGCGTTCACGCCGGTCGTCAAGTATCACTGGGACAAGGGCGACGTCATGATGACGCCGATCGTCGTCCAGCTCGACGACGACAACTGCGACCTGATCGTCGACGAGCGCGACATCCCCGAGATCGCGTTCTCGACCTTCGACAACGGCGACTACCAGAACAATGGCACGATCCACGCCATCTCGATCGTCGACGGCCAGATCGTCGAGAAGTGGACCTACTTCGACGCGGTCGACCCGATCGCCCCCGGGCGCGAGCTCGCGGGCGGGGACATCGACGGGCTGCCCGGCAACGAGGTCGTCGCCAGCACCACGACCGGCAAGATCGTCGCGTTCAGGGGCGACGGCACCGTCCTGTGGACCTCGCCGGCCCAGGGCTCCGGCGTGTTCGTCTCGATCACCGACCTCGATCAGGACGGCATCCCCGAGGTCCTGACCCCGAGCGCCGTCCTCGACGGCAAGACCGGCGCGATCGAGACGATGCTCCCCGGCAGCTACGTCAACACCGCCGCCGACCTCGACGGCGACGGTCAGCTCGACATCGTCCATTCCCGCGGCGCCTACAACGCGGCCGGCGGCGTGCTGGCGACCACCGGCCTCGAGGGCTCGTGGAGCGCGGTCGCCGACCTCGACCTCGACGGCAAGGCCGAGGTCGCCACGATCGCCAACGGCGGCCCCCTGCTGCCCCACCACTTGATCATCTGGCGCCACGACCCGATGGCCGCGAACGGGGCCCAGATCCTCCGCGCCGGCATCGACATCAACGGCGCGCTCTCGCCGGACCTGTGCCCCGTCGGGTCGGCCGGCAACACCAACGGCGGCGGCCCGCAGACGATCGCCGACTTCAACGGCGACGGCACGCCCGACGTCGCCGTCGCCGGCGGGGTCGGCTACGCCGTGTTCGACGGCAAGAAGCTGATGGACCCGAACGTGCCCGACGCGGAGACCTTCCTGTGGATCAAGCAGACCCAGGACTGCTCGTCGGCGGCCACCGGCTCCTCGGTGTTCGACTTCGACGGCGACGGCTCGGCCGAGGTCGTCTACTCCGACGAGACGACCCTGCGCGTGTACAAGGGCAGCGACGGCACCGTGCTGTGGAGCACCTGCAACACCACCGGCACGCTCGTCGAGTATCCGCTGGTCGCCGACGTCGACGGCGACGGACACGCCGACATCGTCGCCGTCTCCAACGATTATTCCGGCCTCACCTGCGAGGGCACCAAGCAGACCGGCGTGCGGATCTTCGGCGACAGCCTCGGCACCTGGGTGCGGACCCGCCGCGTGTGGAATCAACACACCTATCATGTGACCAACACCGAGGAGGGCGGCGTCACCCCGACGATCGAGGCCGCCAACTGGAAGGTGCCCGGGCTCAACAACTTCCGGCAGAACGTCCAGCCCGAGGGCGAGTTCGCGGCGCCCGACCTCATCGTCGACCTGCGCCTGCAATGCGCGCCCGAGGCCTACGGGCTCACCGCGCGCGTCCGCAACATCGGCGAGGCCTCGGTCCCGGTCGGCGTCCCGGTCTACTTCTACGAGGGCGACCCGGACAGCGGCGGCGTCCTGCTCGGCATGGGCGTGACGACGAAGGTGCTCTACCCCGCCGAGGCCGAGGAGGTCGTGCTGGTGCTGCCGAACCCGCCCCCCGGGGTCGTCGACGGCAGCTCGGTCGTGTGGGTCGTCGTCGACGACGCCATGCCGATGCACGCCTGGCACGAGTGCCGGGTCGACAACAACCGCGCCTCCGGCACCGGCAAGTGCCCGCGCCCGCCCGGCTGAGCCCAGGCTTCACCCGTCGACGCACCGCACGCGACGCCCACGCCGGGCGTCGCGGACCGATCGGTGCCAGGCACCGCCTAACAGTCGACGCCCTTCCGGAAATAGTGGCTCACGGTGGCGCCGTTGGGATTGGCGAGGTCGCCGTTGGGCGCCGGGCGGACGCGGGCCTTCTGCAGGTCGTGGCCGAGATTGCCGCAGAACCCGGGCGTGAAGCTGGCCCGGCAGCGGTAGCTGCCGTCCGGCCGCTGAGCGTACGTCGCCTGCTGCGTCTTGTTGGTGAGCTGCGTCCAGGCCGAACCGGGGTTGGGCCGATGCCAGCGCTCGATCAGGATGTACGAGTTGGTGCACAGGATCAGATCGTTGAGCGAGAAGGCCCCGGAGTACTGCGGGAAATCGCCGAGCGCCGACTGCCCTGCCGGGTAGTCCGACGTGTGTCGATTGAGGTCGACCTGATGGATGACGCAGGAGTACGCGTCGGTCTGGTGGTGCCACGAAAAGTTACCCTCGGCGAACGTCTCGGCGTCGAGGAAACAGAGGGCGCGCGGGCTGGCGTCCTCGCCCGGCTCGAGCTCCTCGTGAGCCGCGGCGAACTCGTCGAGCGGCTCCATCTCCTCCAACTCGACCGCGTCGTCGAGCTCGGCGAGATCGAGCTCCTCTTCCGCGATGCAGCCCGATGCGAGCTGCGTCACGGCGAGCAGGGTGATGGTGACGGAGAGCGTGATGCGAGAGCGTGTGCTGTTCATGTCGGTGCGGTGGAGACCGCATCCCCGAGTTGTGACGCGCCCGGGCAAGAAAATTCTTCGTGAGCGAGCGCGTGAAGCGCACGGACGGCCCGGGCGCAAAGGCGCAGCCCGCTGGCGAGGCGCAGCACCTCGCGCAGCACGCCTTTGTCTGCGCTCACCCGTCGACGAACCGCGCCGTCAATTCAGCCCCGCCCGGACGCTCCTCCCAGCCAGCGAACGCCCCCGCGATCGCCTCGCCGACTGCCACGATTCCCGTCGCGTCTCCCCCGTCGACCCCGAGCACCCACGTCATCTCGCCCGCCTCGCCGTGCAGCGGTCGCGGGTACGGCCGCACCCGCGCCCCCGCCCCCTCGAGCGCGAGGATCCACCCCACCGCCTGTCCCTCGAGCCAGCCGACGCAGATCGCCAGCTCCGGCCCCGCCGCCCGCACCGTCAGCTCGACCCGCCGCGACTCCGCCGCCGGATCGACCGCCGCCATCAACTCCGCCGCGTCGCAGGCGTGCCCGCGCCGCAGCTCCGCGTGGAGCAGCGCCAGCGTCGAGCGCGTCACCCCGCGCGCCGAGTTGAACACCGGCGGCGTCGGCGTGAAGATCGGCCACGGCGGCCTGCGCCCGCCCTTCGCCGCCGGCAGCGGCCCGAACGCGATCGGCTCGCCCGGCGCCCGCGCGGCCAGCGTTTCAAAAAAGTGCCGCAACAGCGCCGCGGGCTCGGCCGGCACCCCCGCGTCGATCGCCGCCCGCACCGTGAAGCCGACCACGAGCGCCCACGTGTACCCGCCGAGCAGCCCCCACGCCCCTGCGTCGAGCTGCCGCGCCCGCGCCCACCGCCGCACCTCGGCCAGCGTCGCGCGGAACACCGCGACGTCGAGCTTCTCCGCGACCAGGCGGGCCAGCGCGTCGGCGTCCACGCACCCGAGCGCGGCCCGGCGGCTGGCCTCGTCGAGCCCGGCCAGCGCCTCGGGCTCCAGCGCCGCCAGCTCGCGCGCGTGCAGCCACGCCGGCAGCCCCGCGTACTGCAGGTCGACCGCGATCCCCTCGAAGCTGCACTTCAGGACAGGTAGCCCCGCGCTCGTCACCGTGCGCACCGCCTGCAGCGCCCCCGCGTCCGCCAGCCGCCGCGTCAGCGCCGCGAACAGCTCCTCCCTCACGCCCTCGGGCCCGGCCCACACCAGGTCGAGGTCGGCGTCGGGGCGGGCCACGCCGAGCCGCGCCGATCCGACCACGTGCACGTGCGACGACTCGACCACCGCCGCGCCCGCGCGGGCGAACGCCGCCACCACCCGCGCGTGCGCCGGCGACGGCAGCACCGCCCACGGCGGCAGCGTCACGACCGACATGTCCTCTACGACATGTCCCTGGAAAACATCCGGAACCGTCGCGCGGATCTCGAAAGGCGCCTCGTCGCGGCGGCTGATCAGGTGGACCGCCTCGACCGTGAAGCAGATCGGCGCCAGCTCCTTGTCCCAGCGCGCGACCGCGGCCGCGATCTCGGCCTCGCTCCCGCTCAGCTTGGCGATCGTCAGGTGCGGCGTGAAGCCGGGCCCGCGCGACGACTGCTCGTCGCACAGGGGGAACAGCGCCGCCGCGGCCGCCTGCAGGGCCTGCAGCGCGCCGGGCGGGTCGCTGATCGGCTCGAGCCACACCGTCGTGCTGCCGCGGTGGTCGAAGCGGCGCAGGCCCTCGAGGCGCACGCGCAGCGGCAGCAGCCCGCGCAGCGCCGGCTCCAGCGCCGCGGCCGCGTCGGCGAACAGCGCCTCGGGCACGAACCCGTACACCAAATTGATGTGCGGCATCCAGCGCTCGTGGCTCGGGTCGTGCCAGGCGCGGATCGCCTCGATCGCCGGCCACGCCGACTCCGGCGGGATCACCACCAGCGCGCTGCGGTGCACCGGCGCCGCCTCGGCCAGCCGGGCCCGCCGCGCGGCAGCCTCGGCGCCCTCGACCACCTGCAGCAGCGCGCACACGCCGAAGTGGTCCGACGCGAACATCGGCTGTCCTTCGGGACCTGTCCCGAAGGGCCTGTCCCCGAACAGCGTCGCGTCGATGGCCGCCAGCGCCCCCGCCGGCGAGCGCAGCAGCACGCGGTCGAAGCGGGCCGCCCGGCCGCTGCGGGTCGCCAGCGCCGCCAGCGGGTTGGCGACCGGGTCGAAGGTGAAGCCCGGGTGGTGCGGATGGACCTCGCGCCACACGTCGACGAGGCCGGCGCGCGCCATCTGGGCGTCCTCCTCGCCGTCGCCGAAGTTGAGGTCGCCGAGGACCAGCGCGTCGTCGACGTCGGCGCGAGCCAGCCGCTCGGCCAGCACCCCGAGCTGCTCGGCCCGGCGGCGATCGGCGTCGTCGTGGCGGTTGCTCGTCAAATGCACCGCAGCGATCGCCAGGCGACGGCCCGCGAGCGCGAGCCGGCCCACCACCAGCCGCTTGCGCGGCGAGAACGCGTGCACCTCGACCGCCAGCGGCCAGCGCGACAGCAGCACCTGCCCGTACGGCACCAGCCCCTCGGCGTCTGGCCCTTCGGACACGTGGTAATTCGCCTGCACCCACGGCGCCGCCAGCAGCGCCGCCCACAGCGTCGGCGTCACCTCTTGCAGCGCGATGACGTCGGCGTCGCGCTCGCGCAGCAGCTCGAGGCAGGCCGGCGTGCGCCGCTCGCTGTACAGCTGCTCGGGCTCGTAGAGGTCGAACAGCACGTTGTAGGTCGCGACCTGCAGCGACTCGACCCGCGCCTCGGCCAGCCCGGCCGCCGCGACCGGCAGCCACGCCCCGCGCGTCGGCTCGTAGCGCCAGCACGGCCGGGTCGTGAACGCCGCCGGGGCAGCCCCCGCGCGCGCCTTCCCGCGCCGCGCCGCCGGGGCCGGCGCGACCGTCGGCGCCGGCGCGCACGCGCGGGCGATCGCCGGGTGATCGGCGGCCGCGCTGTCACCTGACCCGAAGACCAGATCGATGCGCGCCCGCCGGTCCCACACCACCAGCTCGCCGGCCTTGATGAAGAAGATCCGGTGCCACGGGATCTCGTTGTCGCCGGCGAGGAAATCGGCCAGCGGCGCCTCGCGCACCCCCGCGAACCGCTCCTCGTAGCCGACCACGAACCGGCGCGCGTCGAACACCGGGTCGAAGCGCAGCCGTCCGACGACGTCCTGCACCGGCCGCAGCCCTTGCCTGTCGCGTTGCTTCGCCATGACCCGACCTCGCGGCGGCCTCGCCGGCGGGGCTCAGGAGGTTAGTGCCGCCGGGCTGAAAACACCAGAAGTCCGGGGTAGAATCGCGCCTGGAGGGTGCTCCCAGCGGGAGGAAGGGCGGACCTGCGCCGCTCAACCGCCGCAGACGGCCGCATCGGCCGCTGGTGGCACGCCGACCAGGCACGAGTGGGGGAAGCACTCCGACTCGAGCTCGGCGAAATACTCATGGTCGTCCATGTCGACGCATTGGATCGTGCCGGTGTGATCGCACGGGGCGCTGTTGTATTTGTGGGCGCAGCCGACGTACTCCTGTTCGGCGTGCAGGCACCAGGCGTCGCCGTCCTGCTCGTACCGGCGCCCGAACGCGGCGACGCAGCATCGATCGTCTTCGCAATCCGCCGCGTCGGCGCCGAAGCACAGGTAATCGCCGGCGCAGGCGGGATCGTCGCCCGAGGTGGGCGCGGTCGTCCCCGTCGACTCCGACCCCGACCCGCTGCCCGTCCCGTCCGTCGTGCTCGTACCGCCCGACGTACTCGACCCACTGCCTGTCTTCGTGTCGTCGGTCGGGTTGCACGCGCACGCCAGCGCGAGGACGAGGCAGCGGCAGAGGTCGCGCATCGCGGCAGGATGCCACGCTCGTCGGCGCGCCGCAACGGCGCGCGCCGGCCACTCGCTCACGACGCGGACGCCGGTGCATCGCGCGCGGGTGCTCCTCGGATCGAGGGGCCCGCGGGCGACGAGCAATTTCACGAGCTCGCGTCCGCAACCGCGCCCCGGCGCGGTGCTACCGTCGCGCCATGCATCGCTCGCTTCTCGTTGTTTCATCGCTCCTCTTCACCGCGCTCGCCGGCGCCACCGCTCGGGCCGCCGACGTGCCGGTGGCCGACGTCGACGCGCTCTTGCAGGCCATCGCCGCCGCCCAGCCGGGCGACACGATCGTCCTCGCCGCCGGCGACTACGAGGTGCACCAGAACAAGATCGCCTGCGAGACGCCCGGCACCGCCGACGCCCCGATCACCGTCCGCGCCGCCGAGCCCGGCGCCGCCAAGCTGCGCTTCGACGCGCTCGAGGGCTTCCACGTGCGCGCCCCCTGGTGGGTGTTCGAGGGCCTCGACATCGAGGGCATCTGCGCCGCCGACAGCGACTGCGAGCACGCCTTCCACGTCACCGGCGACGCCAGCAACACCCACATCGTCCGCAACCGGCTGCACGGCTTCAACGCCATGATCAAGGGCAACGGCGAGCCGATCGGGCCCGGCATGAGCTACGTGCACCCCGACGACGTCGTCGTCGAGTACAACGAGTTCTTCAACCCCGCGCCGCGCGACACCGGCAACCCGGTCACCCCGATCGACGTGGTCGGCGGCCAGCGGTGGATCCTCCGCGGCAACTTCATCCACGACCACGCCAAGGGCGGCGGCGACAACATCAGCTACGCCGCCTTCCTCAAGGGTCACTCCAAGGACGGCCTCATCGAGCGCAACCTCGTCGTCTGCGAGCTGCTCCACAGCGGCCAGGTGCGGCTCGGCCTGTCGCTCGGCGGCGGCGGCTCGGGGCCCGACATGATCTGCGAGGACGGCGCCTGCAAGCCGGAGCACGAGCGAGGCATCGTCCGCAACAACATCGTCCTCAACTGCCCCGCCGACGTCGGCATCTACATCAACGCCGGCGCCGACTCGAAGATCCTCAACAACACCCTCTACAACACCGCCGGCATCGACATGCGCTTCGCCGAGACCACCGGCGTCGTCCACAACAACCTCCTGATGGGCAAGATCCGCGACCGCGACGGCGCCGTCACCGACAAGCAGAACAACCTCGTCGAGGCCACCCTCGAGCAATTCGCCGCGTGGTTCGTCGACCCCGCCGCGCAGGACTTCACGCTCGTCGACGGCGCCGCCATCGTCGACCTCGGCCTCGCGGTGCCCGACGTCACCGACGACTACTGCGGCAACCTCCGCGACGACGGCACGCCCGACATCGGCGCGATCGAGTACGACGGCGACGGCTGCAACGGCGGCCTGCCGGCCGAGACCGGCGGCGACGAGCCGTCGACCACCGGCGATCCCACCGGCGGCGACACCACCACCGGCGACCCGACGGGCGGCGATCCGACCACCGGCGACCTGCCGACGTCCGGCGCCACCGACGACCCGACCACCGGCAGTCCGGGCAGCGCGACCGACAGCGCCCCGACGACCGACGACACCACCGGCGCCGCCACCGAACCGGGCAGCGCCAGCGCCGGCGACACCTCGCCCGAGCAGGACGACGACGGCGGCTGCGGCTGCCGCAGCGGCTCGCCGCTCGGCGGTCCGCTGGTGCTCCTGGCCCTCGCGGCGGTGCGTCGCCGCCGGCCTCGCCGCGCCTGAGCCGGCGACGGCCGCCAATCATCACAGGGCACGCTCGCCGGCGAATGGCCGCATCCCCATGCGTCGGTCGGCGACCCGGCGGCCGCGCCTCGGCGCGCCGGTTGCCGGGGCCGCGCCGCATGTCATGGTAGCGCCTCTCGCGTCGGCGCCTCGGTCGGCGCGGCATCACCATTGCTACCACCGACCGCCGCGTCGAACGGAGCCCGCATGCGCGCACGCCTCCTCTGCACAATGTCGACCGTCTGCCTCGCCCTCGCCTCCGCGACCGCCGCGGCCGAGGCGAAGCCGACGATGGTCACCTCGATCGGGCCGATCGTCGGCGGCGAGGACGGGATGGTCGTCTCGTCGAACAACGACGCCGCGCGGGTCGGCGCGGCGGTCCTCGCCGACGGCGGCAACGCCGTCGACGCCGCGGTCGCCATGCAGTTCGCGCTCGGCGTCGCCGAGCCGGGCTACTCCGGCATCGGCGGCGGCGGCTTCATGATGATCTACGACGCCGACACGAAGAGCGTCACCGTCATCGACAGCCGCGAGCGCGCCCCCGCGAAGGCCAAGGCCGGCATGTTCCTGCAGCCGGACGGCAAGCCGGTGCCGTTCGAGCTGCGGCGCACGCTCGGGGTCGCGGTCGGGGTCCCGGGCGCGCTCGCCGGCCTGCAGGCGGCGCTCGACGAGTTCGGCACCCGCTCGCTCGCCGCCCTCATCGAGCCCTCGATCGCGCTGGCCGAGCACGGCGTGGTCGTCACCAAGCTGCTCGCCGACAGCCTCGCCGAGCACGGCGCCATCCTGACCGAGAACCCCATCGCGAGCGCCGTGTTCTTCCCCGACGGCGAGCCGCTGCAGATCGGCGACCTGCTGGTCCAGCCCGACCTCGCCGAGACCATGAGGACCCTCGCCGACGACGGCATCGACGCCTTCTACCGCGGCGAGATCGGCGAGGCCTTCGTCGCCGAGGTCAAGGCCGCCGGCGGCAAGATGACGCTGGCCGACCTCAAGAACTACGAGGTCACCTTCGACGAGCCCCTCACCGGTCGCTACGGCGATTACGAGCTCTTCACCGCCGCGCCGCCCAGCTCGGGCGGGATCACGGTGCTGCAATTCCTCGATCTACTCGAGACCGTCGGCGTCGGCAAGCACGCCGTCGGCTCGAGCGCGCGTTACCACCTCGTCATGAAGGCGATGCAGCTCGCGTTCGCCGACCGCAACGCCTACCTCGGCGACCCCGAATTCGTCCCCCTCGATCTCGGGGCGTGGCTGGACCCGAAGTACATCGCCAAGCGGGCGGCGCTGATCGAGCTCGACGGCAACACCTGCCCGCTGCCCCCCGGCGACCTCGGCGGGATGGCCGCGGCCGCGGACCTCGTCGACGACGTGCGCGCCGACCCGCAGACCACCCACGTCAACGTCGCCGATCGCTGGGGCAACCTCGTCAGCTTCACCACCTCCATCGAGCAGCACTACGGGACCGGTCGGATGCTCCCCGGCTACGGCTTCTTCCTCAACAATCAGCTGACCGACTTCGACCCGCGGCCCGGCCGCCCGAACTCGCCCGCGCCCGACAAGCGGCCGCTCAGCAGCATGTCGCCGACCCTGGTGTTCCGCGACGGCGCGCCGGTCTACGCCCTCGGCTCGCCGGGCGGCCCGCGGATCATCGCCGCCGTCGCGCAGGTGCTCCTCAACCTGCTCGAGTACGGCCTCGAGCTCGAGCCGGCGGTCGCCCTCCCGCGCGTGTTCAGCGACCTCTGTGACCGCAAGGCGCGCTGGGAGCCCGGCCTGCCGGCGGCCGTCCGCACCAAGCTCAAGCAATGGGGCCACGGCCTCCGCGACGACCCGGAGGACGTGGGCGACGTCGGCGTGATCCGCCGCGAGGGCGGCACCTTCGTCGGCGTCGCCGATCCTCGCCGCGACGGCGTCGCCGTCGGTCTCACGCGCACCGAGTGAGCGGTCGAGCTCGCGCTCGGCCGCGCGAAGAACCTGTCCTCAAGTGCATATGGTCGCGAGCGCGCCGCGATTCGCGTGACTCGTGACGGACACGCGGACACCGGCGAAAACGCGCCGCATCCGCGCTGCACCCGTCGCTCGGTGCGTGTGTTTCATCGCCTGCCACGGCTGACGAGCCGGCTCGCGATGTCCGCGGACGGCGCCGCACGAGCAGTTCGCCAGCGACCGCGACGTCGCTGGTAGGATGGCTCGCATGTCGTTTGATTCGCTTCGTTCGCACTGCCCTCGCGCGCCCATCGTCCTGTCGGCGGCCCTCGCCGCCTGCGGGGGCGACTCGAGCGCCGCGACGGACGCCACCAGCACCCAGACCTCGGTCACCGGCCAGACGGGCACGGACGGTCCGCCGACGACCGGCACCACGAACGCGAGCACGGACGCCTCCGGCACCGGCACGGCCACCGAGGGCGACCCCACCGGCCCGCTGCCGACCACCGGCACCACCACGAGCAGCACCACCGACGGCACCACCGGCACCACCACGCTCGACACCACCACGAGCGGCACCACCGGCACCACCGCCGTCGATCCGAGCGCGACCAACACCGACAGCGGCGGCTCGTGCATCAAGTGCAGCCCCGACCTGCACGGCGTCGAGACCTGCGAGGGCGAGCTGGTGTTCGAGTGCGAGGGCACCGACGGCTGCGACGACGAGACCGTCAGCTGCATCAACGCCTGTCAGGCGGCCGAGAACAGCAAGCAGTCGGTCGGTTGCGAGTACTACGCCACCTTCATGCAGCACCACGACGGCCCGCAGTCGCGCTGCTTCGCCGCGTTCGTGGCCAACACCTGGAACACCCCGGCCAAGCTGGCGGTCACGCGCCAGGGCCAGCCTCTCGACATCGCCACCTTCGCGCGGATCCCCACCGGCATGGGCCAGGGCTTGTCGTACGGCCCCTACGACCCCGTCGCCGGCCTCGCGCCGGGCGAGGTCGCGATCCTCTTCCTCGCCGGTCCGCAGGGCAACCCGCAGCAGGGCTCGGCCCCGTGCCCGGTGGCCAGCGCGGTGCCGCAGGGCGCCGACGTCGCCGGCACCGGTCTCGGGCACAGCTTCCGGATCAGCTCCGACGTGCCGGTCGTCGCCTATCAGATCAACCCGTACGGAGGCGGCAGCGCGGCCGTCACCGGCGCCTCGCTGCTGCTGCCGACCAGCGCGTGGGACACCAATTACGTCGTCATCAATTCGCTGCCGGCCTCGATCGGCCAGCCCTCGGCCAACATCATCGCCCACCACGACGACACCACCGTCAAGATCGAGCCGGTCGTCGCGCTGGCGGGCGGCGGCGGGATCCCGGGCAGCCCCGCCGGCGTGCCCGTCGAGTTCAAGCTCGACGCCGGCCAGCACGCGCAGCTGACCCAGACCGCCGAGCTCACCGGCAGCGTGATCCAGTCCGACAAGCCGATCGGATTGATGGGCGGGCACACCGGCATGCAGGCCCCGGTCGGCACCGCCTACTCCGATCACGCCGAGCAGATGATCCCGCCGATCCGCGCGCTCGGCAGCGAGTACGTCGGCGTCATGTACCGCCCGCGCGTCAACGAGCCGGCGATCTGGCGGGTCGTCGGCGCCGTCGACGGCACCGAGCTGACGTGGAGCACCGACGTCGGCGGCCCGGCGACGCTCAGCCGCGGCGACAAGGTCGAGTTCATCACCAGCACCCCGTTCGTCGTCAGCAGCCAGGACGACGACCACCCGTTCTTCCTGTTCACGTACATGAGCGGCTCGACCTGGATGCCGAACCTCAGCGGCCGCGGCGACTCGGACTACGTCATCAGCGTCCCGGTCGACCAGTACTTGCCGCGCTACGTGTTCTTCACCGACCCGACCTACCCCGAGACCAACCTCGTGCTCGTGCGCACCAAGACGGAGGACGACGTGTTCGAGGACGTCACGCTCGACTGCGCCGGCGTCGTCGGCGGCTGGCAGGGCGTCGGCGACTACGAGTGGACGCGCGTCGACCTCAGCACCGGCAACTTCCAGCCGGTCGGCGGCTGCACCACCGGTCGCCGCGAGATCTCGAGCGCCGGTCGCTTCGGCATGTGGATCTGGGGCTGGGGTTCGCCGAATACCACGCCGATCACGCAGAACGTCTCGTACGGCTACCCCGCCGGCATGAACGTGCGGCTCATCAACGACGTGATCATCACCCCGCAGTGACGGGGTGGGCGGGCCGCGGCGACGCCACGCCGCGGCCGGAGCGGCTCAGATGTTCTTGCGCGCGACCGCCACGGTCAGCCGCTGGTAGAGCGACGGCAAGAGCCGCGCCATGAAGTCGATCACGAGCGCGTCGGGGCCGACGAGCACGCGGCGCTTGTTCTTCGCCACCCCGCGGAGGATCGCCTCGGCGGCGGCCTCCGCGGAGGTGATGAAGTTCTTCTCGAACTTGAGGTTGGCGCTGTTCGGGTCGGCGCCGAGCGAGGCGATGCTCGGGTCGATGCGCCCGGAGCGGGCGATGTTGGTCTTGATCCCGCCGGGGTGCACGCTGGTGGCCGAGACGCCGCAGCGGAGGATGTCGAGCTCCTGGCGCAGCGACTCGGTGAAGCCGCGGACGGCGAATTTGGCGGCGTTGTAGGCCGACTGCGACGGCACGCCGATGAGCCCGAACACCGACGACGTATTGACGACGTGGCCCTCGCCCGAGGCCTTGAGGTGCGGCAGGAACGCGCGCGTGCCGTGGACCACGCCCCAGAAGTTGATGTTCATCAGCCACTCGAAGTCTTCCTGGCGCATGCCCTCGACCGTGGCGCCGAGGCCGACCCCCGCGTTGTTGAAGATCAGGTTGGCCTTGCCGTGGTCACGGACGACCTGATCGGCCCATGCGTACACCGCCTCGCGGTCGGCCACGTCGACGCGCTGGGTCGTCACCTTGACGCGGGCGCCTTGCAGCTGCGCCGCGGTCTCGGCCAGCCCGCGCTCGTCGATGTCGGACAGCGCGAGGTGACAGCCGCGCCGCGCCAGCGCCAGCGCCAGTGTCCGGCCCATGCCCGAGCCGGCGCCCGTGATCGCTGCGACCCTGTCGGTGAACTCCTTCATGGCGCGGGGGATAGCAGCTTTGCCGGCCACTGTCGCCACCGCCTCCCGCCGGCCGCGGACGCGGTCGAACGATCGACACACTGCGGCGACCATGGATTCACGCGCGGCAGCCGCGACCCGCGTCCGCGGTCGCGCCCCCGCTGTCGCCCGGCCCTCGGCTGAGCTCACGCGGAGCGACCTCACGGGTGCGCCGCGCTCGACGCAGACGCCTCCGCGCGGGTACCGTGTCGTGTGATCATGCCTTGTTCTTATTCGCCCCGCACGACCCTCGCGCTCGCCCTCGTGAGCGGCGCCGCGGCCTGCGTCGACGACACGACCACGCCGCTCGACGAACGGGTGCTGCGGGTCCCCGAGGGCTTCGAGCTCTGCCTCGTCTCGCCCTCCCCGTTCACCTTTCGCGACGCCCCGCTCTTTCACTACCGCGGCGTCCTGCGCCTCGACGCCGGCGACGTCGCGCTGCCGTCCGGGCCTCACGGCGAGGCCGAGGCGTGGCTCCCCTATTCATTACAGTCGAGCGTCGGCGGGCCCGAGGTCCCCGGCGGCGAGAGCCCCGGCGCCGTCAGCCTCGCGCCGGACAGCGCCCCCGGACTGCCCCAGGGCGACAAACCCGGCTGGGAGCTCGCGGCCTACACCGACGATCCCGCCGCCGAGCCGTGGGGCCGGCGCCTGCATCTTCAGGTCGCCTACCCCACCGACACCACCGAGTTCGATCTATCACCGCTGCCCCTCCTCGACCGCGAGGGCCGGCTGCGCGTGCTCGCCTCGGTCCCCGGCGTCGCCGCCGACGATCCGCCGCTGCGCGTCCGCGCCGCCCCGTGCGAGCGCGACGACCTCGACGTCGATCGCGTCGACGTCACCCTCGCCGAGGGGGCCGTCTCGTTCCACACGCGCCCCGCCGTCTCGCGGCACCAGCTCGGCTTCACGGTCCTGGCCGAGGGCGAGGTCGACGGCATCGCCATCGACGTCGACAAATACTGGGACCTGGAGTATTCGGCCGGCGACGTCAATGACGCCTACGGATTTCAGCCGTCGATGGCGGTGCGATTCGCCGAGCAGGCCGACGGCGCCTGCATCTTGCTCGTCCGGTCCGACCCGCAGGCGGCCGAGACGACCTGGCAGGCGCGGCTCCTCGACTGCGCGCAGAACCCCCTGCGCGAGCTCACCGTCGAATCCGTCGACATCGTCCAGGGCGGCGGCCACCCGCGCTGGTGAATCACCCGACACCGCCCGCGATCCTCGGCGCCCATGTCTCTCCACGATCGGTTCTTCCGCCCCTCCGATGTCCTCGCCGATCTGCGATGGGTCCGCGCGCGCCTCCTCGATCCCGCCGCGCCGGCCGACGAGCGCTCGCACGGGCGCGTGACCAGCGGCGACCTCCTGCACCGCTGGTCGGGCAGCGGGCGTCGGCCGGCCCGCGACGGCATCTTCTGCCAGAAGATCTTCGGCCCCCTGACCGACTTCCGCTGCGCCTGCGGCGACGTCTCCGGAGCGGAGCACGCAGGCACCACGTGCGAGCGCTGCGGCGTCCTCTGCACCACCGCCGACGTGCGCCGGCGGCGTCACGGCCACATCGAGGTCGCGGGCGTGCTGCACCCCGCGCTCGCGCCCCTCGTCGCGCGGGCGCTGGGGCTGTCGGTCGAGCAGGTGCGAGCCGTCGCCCGCTGCCAGGCCTGGCTCGACGGCGACACCTGTCATTGGCTGCCGGACGACGAGTCCTGCGACGAGCTCGACACGACCGGCCCTGCCGCGCTCGTCGCCGCGCTCGTCCGGGTCGGCGCCGACCCGGCCCTGGTCGACCTGGCGCTCCTGCGCACCATCCCCGTCCCGCCGCCGGGGCTGCGCCCGTTCGTGGCCGACCTCGGCCCCGCGATGGTCGACCCGTGGATCGGCCCCCTCAACGAGGCCTGGCGCACCTTCGTGCTCGAGGTCAACCAGCAGCTCCGCCTGCTCGAGATCGGCGTCCCGCCGATCATCGAGATGCACGGCCAGCGCCGGGTGCAGGAGCGCTTCGAATCACTGGTGCAGTGGACCGCGTCACCGCCCGCGTTCGAGCGCCCGTGGCCCGAGCCTGCCCCGCCCGCGCAGCCGGTGCGCCTCATGGGCCCGCCCGGCCGCCTCCGCGACGACGTCGGCGCCGGGGTCGTCGGCCTCGTCTTCGTCGACGACGAGCGGCTGTTCGTCCAGCGACCCCACGGCTCCTGGCTCGTCACCACCGCCGGCGACGTCCTCGCGCGCTTCCCCTCGTGCGGGCGGATCGCCGCCAGCGTGCACGGCTCGCGCCTGCGCATGCCGGCGTGGATCGGCAACGAATGGGAATGGTTCGACCAGGACGAATACTGGGACGCGAAGGCGGGTCGCGCCAGCCTCGCCGTGCTCGACCTCGCCACCGGCGAATACCTCGACACCTACCCCGCCGATCTGCCGCAGCGCCACCTCGAGCACGACCAGCCGGAGGACCTGCTCGTCACCGGCGTCGCCGGCGAGCCCGTGTCGGGCGCCCTGCGCTGGGGCGGCGATCGCCCCGCCGTGCTCGCCACCACACGAGACGGCCGCTTCGCGTGGGTCGGCGAGGACCAATCCACCGCGGTCCTCGATCTCGACACCGGCGTCCCCCAGCTCGATCCGGTGATGGAGTCGCACGCCGACGACGAGGCCCCCGTCGTGAGCCTCTCGGCCGACGCGCCCGACGTGCGCGACGAGGCCAGCGCCGGCGAGATGGCGACCGCGCTCGGCCTGACGCCGCAGCGGCGGTTTCGCATCCTCCACGGCACCGGCGTGGTCAGCGACGGCGAGCAGCGGTGGTTCCGCGTCGACGCCTCGATCCTCGCCGCCGCGTTCAGCCCCGCCGCCGAACGGCTCGCCGTCGCCGCGGACGACGAGCTCGTCGTCATCGCCGTGCGCGACCCGCCCGCCATCCTCGCCCGCTTCGCCGCGCCGGACGACAGATGACGACGCCCTTCATGCACCTGCCCGAAGAGACATCTCACACATATGCCGCGCGAATGCCCGGCCGGCGAGCGAGCGTCCCCCGAAGCATCCAGGATCTCGCCGCCGGTGACGGCTTCGCCCGTGCGCCGGCGTCCGTCCCCTCGCGTCACGGCGGAGCCTCGCCGCCCCGGCCCAAAAGCGCGCCCCGAACGACCTCCGAGGTTGTATCGTCGGGGTCACCATGCCCACCGTCCGCGCGCGCTGGCTCGTCTGCTTGCTGTTGACCGCTTGCCCGCCCGGGCGCGACGAGACGATCGACACGGCCGGCGAGTCGTTCCCCTGCGGGGCGAACGGCGGCACCTGCCAGGCCGACGAGCTGTGCATCGTCGGCGGCCCCCACGATTGCTCGACCTGCGTGCCGCTGCCGGCCGCGTGCGACGGCGACGACTCGTGCGACTGCATCCCGCCGGGCACCGACGCGCAGTGGGGCAGCTTCGCCTGCGAGGACGCCGGCACCTGCGCCGCCGACGACGGCGGCCGCGTGCTCACCTGCGAGAGCATCACCTGGGACTGCGGCTGAACCGATCTCACTCGCACACGCCCCCGCGAAACCTCCGCCCTCGTGGACGGATCCGAATCGACACACTCGCCATGCCCGGCCCCCGCCCTCGCTCCGCCACCTCACCGTTGTTTCGCCTGTACGCCCGGCTGGGCCTGGCGAGCCTGCTCGCGCTGACCCTCACCGCCTGCAAGCCGGCCGCGCCCCCGCAGGCACCCACGGCCGGCGACGAGCCCGAGGTCGCCGCCCCGCGGGTGACCGTGATCCTCGTGCGCCACGGCGAAAAGGCGACCGACGACCCGCGCGACCCCGGCCTCAGCCCCGCCGGTGAGGCGCGAGCCCGGGCCCTGGCCGCCCTGCTCGCCCGCGCCGGCGTGACGCACCTGTTCGCCAGCGAGTACCGGCGCACCCGGGCGACCCTGGCACCGCTCGCCGGCGCGACCGGGCTCGCGGTCGTCGCATTACCCGCGGATGCGCCGCAGGAGCTGGTGATGGCGCTCCGCGCCCTCCCGACCGGAGCCATCGCCGTCGTCGCCGCCCACTCGAACACCGTGCCCGCGATCGTCGAGGCGCTCGGCGGGCAGGTCCGCGACACCGTCGAATCCAACGGCCAGCGCATGCTGCCCGACGACGCCTACGATCGGCTGTTCGTCGTCACCCTGGCGGGCGCGCCCGCGACCGACCCGCCGCAGACGCTCGAGCTGCTCTACGGCGAGGCCTCGCCGGCCCCGTGAGCCCGGCTTCCCCGGAACCTGGCCGAAAAGACATCCTCGCCCCGCCCGACGGCTTCGCGCCGACCTCTTTGCCGCGCGAGCACGTCTCCGCGCCGCAGTGGCGATTTCAAGCGACGGCGCGCCCGCGCAAAGGTGGTCCTCGTCGGCCGCCGCGGTGCGAGTCATATTCGGCTCCGGAGGAGGTCCCGATGAAGACGAAGAGCAAGGTCAAGGCCGGCACCAGCCATCACGGCTGAGCGCCCTGCGCCGAGCGCTCCGTCCGCGGGGCGCTCGGCGCTCTCGCTCACCCCGCAATTCGCAGGCCGCGTGCCCGTCCGCGGACCTGTCTCGAAGACCAGACCCCTGCGATCCGACGATCGGCTCCCCGAACCTCGCGGCCCCGCTTCGGACCCCCATCGCCTCCGACGCCCTGTACGTCGCGGCGAGCTCCATGTCCTTACGGACAGATGCGCGGAGGCGGCCCCCCGTGCCGCGGCCCCCGCACGATGTCACCGGGCCCTGGTCGGCCGAACCTCGTCGGGACCGAGCACGCCGCCACCCTCGTCGTCACGCTTGTGCGCGCGACGCTCCGCGGCGACACTCGCGGGATGCAGGGCTCGGCGATCGAGCAGGCCGCGGCCGCGCGCCGCCGGGGCGAGCTGGCGGAGGCAACGGAGGCCGCCGAGGCCGCCGTCGCTGCGGCGCCCGCCGATCCGCGCGCATGGGTGCTGTTGGGATCGATCGACCACCTGCGCGGTAACCTCGAGCGAGCCGCTTCGCGTTACCGGCGAGCCCTCGCGCTCGCTCCGCGCGACGCCGCGGCGCACGCGGCCCTGGCGGTCAACCTCGTGCAGCGCGGGCAGCCGGCGGCGGCGCGAGCCCACTTCGCCGCGGCGACAGCGGCCGACGCCTCGCCCCCGCTCGACGACCTGCAATGGCTGCAGGCGTTCCAGCAGGCGCGGGAGCTCGACGACGCCGGAGCGGCGCTCTCGTGGTCGCGCTGCGCCACCCCGCTGCCGTCCCCGCGCGAACCCGTGGAGCCGCCGATGGGCCCTCCTGCCGCGCGCGGGCGCGTGACCTGGTCGATCGCCGAGCTGACCGCGGCGCTCCGCACCTCAACAAGAATCGTCGCGCTGACCGGCGCCGGCATGTCTGCCGCGAGCGGGCTGCAGACCCGCAAGCAATTGTGGCAACAATTCCCGCGAGACGACGCGGTCAGCATCGCCCGCTTCCGCGAAGATCCCTCGACGCTGTGGTCGGTGATCCGCGCGTTCTGGGGCGACGTGCCGCACCTCGCCAACGCCGGCCATCACGCCCTCGCGCGCCTGCCCGGCCTCGCGGCGATCGTCACCCAGAACGTCGACGAGCTGCACCAGGCGGCGGCGGCCGCCGCCGGGCGAGCGACGCCGGTGATCGAGCTGCACGGGAGCCTGTCGCAGACGCGTTGCCTCGGCTGCGGGCGCCCGGGCGAGGCGACGGCGCAGGCCCTCGCGGCCGCGGACCGCCCGCTGCCGCCGCGCTGCGACTGCGGCGGCGTGCTCCGGCCGGACGTCGTGCTGTTCGGCGAGCAGGTCCCCGCCGCGATGATGGCAGCCGCGCGGGCGCAGGTGACTGCCGCCGACCTGCTGCTCGTGATCGGCTGCGCCATGGACGTCTCGCCCGCGCGCGAGCTGCCGCTGATCGCCGCGCGGGCCGGGGCGCGGATCGTCGAGCTGAAGCGTCGGCCGTCGCGCCTGGCCGCGGCCGTGCGCGTGCACCACCTCCCCGGCGCCGCGGAGGACATCCTGCCGGAGGTCGCCCGCGCGCTCGAACCAGCGGAGCAACGACATGACGCAGGACCCTGAGGACCGACCGCTGCTCGTCCGCTTGCCCGCGCTCGACCAGGACGCTTCGGGGCGGGTCCGCTTCCTCCGTCGCACCGGCGACGTCGTCAAGGCGGACGAGCCCATCCTCGAGGTCGACATCGGCAAGGTCGTCGCCGAGCTGACCGTCCCCCGCGCCGGCGTGGTCGGGCGGCTGTTCGCCGCCGACGACGACGAACTGCCAGTGGACGCGCCGCTCTACGAGCTGTGGCCGCTCCCGACGCCCGCGCCCGACGCCCCCCGCTTCCCCGCCCATACCGGCGTGCAGCAGCCCTGCGACGTCGAGCACCTGCTCGCCCGCGCCCGCCGACTCGCCGACGACCCGGCCGAGGTGCCTGCCGCCGAGATGGCGCTGCTGTGCGTCGCCACCCTGCGCGCCCTCACGGCCACGCCCACGCTGCTCGAGCGTGCGCTCGCCGAATTCCTCGCGGAGCCGGGCCTGCGGATCGCCTGCGGCGACGTCCAGGCCGACGGCGTGCGCTGGGTGCAGCTCGACGTCCGCCCCGACGCCTCGCCGGAGCAGCTCCTCGCCGCGCTCCGCAGCGGGACGCGGCTGCGCGACGGCGACGCGGCCCACGCGACCCTGCAGTTGGTCCGCATCGAGCCGCCCGCGCCGCCGCTCGTGCTGCCGGGCCCGCGCCTGCGCGCCGGGCTGACGATCTTCGCCGGCCCGCCGACGCCGCAGCCCGCCGTCGTCGACGCCGCCCTCGCGGTGCGAACGATCTCGACGCTGGCGATCACCGCCGACCCCACTGTCACGCTCGGCCCGCTGCTGCGCTTCTCACACGTGCTCGCGGAGCAGATCGGCGTGGTGTGATACGGCCTCGCACGCGCGGCAGTCGGCGCCAGCCTCAGGACGGGGCGATCACCATCAGGAGCTGCGCTCTGGGGTCGGAATCAACCGCTTCGCCCCATGCAGCAACGATCGCGCTCAAGCTCGCTCCAACGATATTCTGCCCGAGAACGGGCTCGGGAATCGCCCTCCCGTCCGGGCCTATCGTGATGGTCCCGCTGCGGAACAAGTAGATCCCCTGCAACCCCTCGCCGTAGTTCGCCTTGACGACCCCGATGTACGACGCTTCATCGATGTCATCGATCAGAACATAACCCGATGAGCCCGCCGATCCGACATTCATGAAAGTAGGCGGGCCCAGGGCCGTCGAGAAGCCGTTGTCCGTCAGGGCCCCCAATACTCCGGCGGACGCCACCACGCGGTCCGTCAGGCCGGCGAAGCCGTTGCGTGCACCGGCAAAAAGAGCATCGAGCTGCTGGAAGAGGCTGAGCAACTGGCAGATGAGATCCTTGACCTGTCCCTGCGTCGTCATGCGCGAAGCACCTTACCGCTCGCCCTCGCCGCGAACAACTGCGTCCCGCCGCGCTCGGCTCACGCGTCGCTGCCGGCGCGGCGGAGCTCGAGCAGGTCGGCCGTCACCTCGCCGGCGAACAGGGTCTCGAAGCTGTCGGGCTCGAACGCGCCGCGATACTTGGCGCGGGCCTCGTCGTCGGAGTGGTGCATCCGCGACTGCATCGCACGTTCCCACGTGGCGCGATCGGGCCACTGCGCGTACGCGACGACCACGCCGTCCTCGCCGCGGTGCAGCCGTGAGCCCCAGCCGCCGAACTCCTCCGCGATCGCCCGGGTGCCGGCGCGCCAGCCCTCCTCGAATTGTTGCTCGCGCCCGGGGATCAGCTTCCAGCGGTAGATGACGGCGAACATGACGACGCCCATGTAGCGCGGATCGCCGCCGCGAGCCACTCGGCCGCTCACCGCGCCCGGGCATCGGGCTACGACTGCGCGCGCGGCGGGCCGGCTTGAGACAGCAGCCCGCGCAGCACCTCCTCGATCGACGTCTGCGACGGCACGTGGCGCCGTCCGGGCTCCCAGGCGATGCGCCCGGCGATGAAGCCCGTCGTCATCTCCTGGAACAGCGCCGCGACCGGCGGCGGCACCCCGAGGCCGCGCAGCGTCGCCGCCTGCTCCGTCGCCGGCAGGGCGACGAGCGCCGGCCGGCGTCCGGTGATCCGGCCGATCGCGTCGGCGGTCTCGTTCGGCGTCACCGGCGAGCCGAGCTCGACCACCGCCCCGTCCTCGGTCGGACCCTCGAGGAGCAGCGTCGCCCCCAGGGCTCCGATGTCGCGCGTCGCCGCCGAGGGCAGCGGGAATTCGGGCGGGAAGAACGTCACGAGCTTGCCCTCGGCGAGGCTGCCCAGCGACGCCGCCACGTTCTCGTGGAAGTACCCCGGGCGCAGGAACGTCGCCCGCGTGCGCGACAGCCCGCGCAGCGCCTGCTCGCCGCGGTGGACCCCGACGATCGGCCCGGTCCCGGACGGCTGGCTCGCGCCGATCGACGACAGGAACACCAGGTGCGGCAGCGCGGCCGCCTCCGCCGCCGCCCGGAACGCCGCGAGCAGCCCCGCCTGCCAGCCGAACACGTCCGGCGCCGCCAGGTTCGGCGGCAGCAGCACGTAGGCGCCCTTCGCCCCGGCGAACGCCCGCGCCAGCGCCTCTGCGTCGCCGAGATCGGCGACCGCCACCTCGGCCCCGCGGGCCGCCCACGCCGCCCCCTTCGCCGCCTCGCGCACCACGACCCGGACCGCCTCCCCCCGCGAGAGCAGCGTCTCCGCCGCGACCTTGCCCGTGTGACCCGTGACTCCGCTGATGACGTACATGCTCGTTGCCTCCGCCGCTCAAGCTAACGCCCGCCGCGACATGCGCCCAGTGCAGCATGTACACTCGCGTCATGCATGGCATGCACGACGAACCGAACCTCGCCGCGCTCGACCTCAACCTGCTCGTCGTGCTCGAGGCGCTGCTCGCCGAGCGGCACGTCGCCCGCGCGGCCGGGCGGGTCGGCCTGTCGCCCTCGGCCACCAGCCACGCGCTCGCCCGCTTGCGGCGGCTGCTCGGCGACCCGCTGCTCGTGCGCGACGGCCAGACGCTCGTGCCCACCGCGCGGGCCGAGGCCCTCGCCCCGCGCCTCGCCGACGCGCTGGCCTCGTTGCGGACCGTGCTCGCCCCGCCGCCCGCGTTCGACCCGGCCACCGCGCGGCGGAGGTTCGTGCTCGGGCTCGCCGATTACGCGCAGTTCATCCTCCTGCCGCCATTGCTGGCGCGCCTCGCCGAGATCGCCCCGCACGTCGACCTCGTCGCGCGCGACTTCCCCCTCGAACGGCCGCTCGAGCGGCTCGACGAGCTCGACGTCCTCGTCGCTCCCGACCGCAGCCTCCCTCGCGGCGACCCGATCGGCCCGCACGTCGGCGCCGCCCTCCGCGAGCGCCGGCTGTTCCGCGAGCGCTTCGTCTGCGTCGCCCGGCGGGACCACCCGCGGATCGGCAAGAAGCTCGACCTCGCCACCTTCGTCGCCCTGCCGCACGCCTTCATCGCCCCGCGGGGGATCCCCGGCGGCGTCGTCGACGACCTGCTCGCCGAGCGCGGCCTGTCGCGCCGCGTCGCGCTGATGGTCCAGCACTTCCTCGTCGCGCCGTACGCGATCGCCGGCTCCGACCTCGTGATCACCCTCGCCGAGCGGGTCGCCCGCGCCTTCGCCACCCACCTGCCGCTGACGATCCACGAGCCGCCGCTGGCGATCCCACGGTTCGCCATGCACCTCTACTGGCACGAGCGTCGCCACCTCGACCCCGCCCATCAGTGGCTGCGCCAACAGCTGCTCGCGATCGGCAAGCAGCTCTGACCCTCGCCGCCGCGCCCGCGCCCGCCCCGCCACGCGCCGGCCGCGGCGTCGCGGCGTCGCGGCGCCGCGCCGCTTGCACCGCCGCCGCGAGGACCTACCCTGGCGCTTCGTGCCCACCCATTACGTCGCCCTCGGAGACTCGGCAGGCGCGGGCTTCGGCGTACCCGCCGGCGCGGGCTACGTCGACCGCGTGTACGCGCGCCTGCAGCAGCGCGACGCCTCGGCGCGGCTGTTGAACCTCGCGCGCAAGGGCGCGACCACCGAGACCTTGCGCGCCGACCAGGTCGACGCCGCTCTCGGCGCCCGACCGACCGTCTGCTCGCTGTTCATCGGCGGCAACGATCTGTGGCGCGGCGTGACGCCCTCGCACTACGGCCGCAACCTCGAGGCGATCGCCGACCGCCTCGACCGCGCCCGCTGCCCGGTCGTCGTCGGCACCCTGCCCAACCTGTCCCATGCGCCAGCCGCGGCGCTCGCCGAGCGCTTCCTCGGGATCGCCCGCGCCCAGATCGAGGAACGGATCGTCGCCTACAACGAGCGCGTCCGCCGGCTGGCGGTCGACCACGGCTACGCGCTCGTCGACCTGTTCGGCGCCACCCGCCTCGACGAGCACGCCGAGTACTTCGCGGCCGACGGCTTCCACCCGTCCGCCGCCGGTCACGCCGCGTGGTACGAGGCGATCTGGCCGGCCTTCGCCGGGCTCGATCCGCACTGAGACGGCGAATGCTCGGAGTGTCCGCGACGAGTCGGATCAGGCAATGACGCCAGCAGCAATGGTGTGTCGTCGACCCTCGCGCCTCGCTCCGGGTCGACCATCGCCGGCCCGGATCCTGCCACCGCGGAAGTCCGCGCTGGCCGACCTCGTGTCAGGACGGCGCCGCCTGCGCGCCCGTCGTCCGCAGCCCCTTGTTTCTATCGCCTGGATTCGGGACAATTCCGGGTTACCAGGGTGTCCATCATCAACACCAAAGCCGGCGAGATCGGCGTCAAGGTCGTCTACTTCGGGCCTGCGCTGGCCGGCAAGTCGACGAACATCCGCACGATCCACCGCAAGACGCGGCCGGAGCTGCGGGGGCGGCTCGACGAGATCGCGGGCGACCTCGAGCCGATGTTGTCGTTCGACTTCGCGCCCGACACCTTGCCGCTGCTCGACGGCCGCTACCGCGTGCGGCTCCACCTGGTCACCGTCCCGGGGCTGGTGCTGAGCCCGGTGTCGCGCAGGCTCGTGCTCAGGGGCGTCGACGCGGTCGTGTTCGTCGCCGACACCCAGGAGGAGGGCGGCGAGCTGGTACGGTTCGAGGAGAACATCGAGTCGATGCAGCTCCTGTTGTCCTTGCTCGACGACGTCGGGGTCGACAGCGCCGTCATGCCGATGGTGCTGCAGTACAACAAGCGCGACCTGGTCGAGGGGTTCGCCGCGCCGCCGCCGGAGTCGATGCATTCGCAGCCGATCATCCTCTCCACCCTCGACGCGCTCAACGAGGCCATCAACCCCAACGCCCTGCCGACGATCGAGGCCGTCGCCACCGAGGGCATCGGCGTGATGGACACCCTGCGGACCGTCGTCAGGGACCTGCTCGAGCCGCTGCGAGCCGAGTACGAGGGCAGCGGCGATCGCTACCCGATCGCCGGCGCCTCCGACAGCTGGCCGCGCGGCTGAGCAGACCGTCTGTCCCGGGGGACAGGTGCCCCCGGGACGCGCCTCACTTGGCCTTCGCCTCGTGGCTGGCGATCAGGTTGCTGTAGGTCGGCACGTGCTCGCGCATCAGCTTGGTGAGCCCCGGCTTGTCGTTCCGCCAGTCGCGCATCAGCTCCGACACGACCACGAACCACGTCACCACCTCCGCGCCGGCGCGGGCGACCCGGGCCAGCGCGGTGTGGGTCGCCATGTGGCTCATCGAGCCGGAGGCGTCGACCGCCACGAACACCTGATAGCCGGCCTGCAGCGCCGACAGGGCCACGAACGCGACGCACACGTCGGTGGTGATCCCGGCGAGGATGAGCTGCTTGCGCTTGGTCTTCTCGACCGCCTCGACGAATTTCGGGTTATCCCACGCGTTGATCTCGCCTGGCCGGCGGATCAGCGGCGCCTTGGGGAAGCGCTCGCGGATCTCGGGCAAGAGCGGTCCGTTGGGGCCGGTGTCGAAGCTGGTCGTCAGGACCACCGGGAGCTTCATCAGCTTGGCGGTGTCGGCCAGCGCGAGCAGGTTGTTGCAGAATTCCTCCGGCCGCTGGTCGCGGACCAGCGAGGCCAGGCCCGACTGGTGGTCGATGAGGAGGAGGGCCGCGTCCGTCGCGGACAGGCGGCCGTAGTGGGGGGTGGCGCGTTCGGTGTGCATGATATGTCCTTTGGAACAGCTCGCAGCCGCGCGCCCCTACGGCCGCGCCTGCGACCCGACACGATAGCCAGTACCGGCGGCGCGCCAGCCACCGGCGACAGCGCCCCCCTTCCACCCACGCCGGCCCGACCTCGGCCCGCTCGCGCCCCGCGGCCGGGGCCAGCGCGGCGCGCTGGTGCGCCGCGCGAAAATCAGTCAACCTGGCCTTCGAGACAGATCAGATCCGCCACCAGCGCGGCGCGCTCCTCGTCGTCGCGCGCGCTCGTGTTCGCCGCGCCCGCAGCACCTTCTGAATCGCAACACGGCTTCAGTGGCCCGCTCTCGGCCTTGCGGCCCGAGGGTGCGGGCGGCTCAATGCAAAATACCGATGCGCTCCCCCTCGCGACCTCAGTCGACCTTGGCCGCCTCGTGGCTGCCCCGCCACGCGCGCACGGCCAGATACACGATCACGTAGCTGAGCCCCGCGAGCGTCGGGATCATCACCGCCGCGCCGAGCGCGAACGGCCCGAGCATGCCCGTGAACATGTCCCACCAGCCGCGGGCGTCGAGCGCCGTCAACTCGGCCCACGACGGCAGCGGACGGCCCATCAGCGACAATCCCAGGTACAACTCGCCAGCGTAGAACACCACGCCGGTGACCGGGTTCACCACCGCCGTGCCGAGGTACGTCGCCGGGATGTTGAGCTTGAGCACCGGCGCCAGCGCCAGCGCGAGCAGCATGCCCGCGAACGGGATCGGGATCAGCGACAGGCCGACCCCGAGCGCGAACCCTCCGGCGACCCCTTGCGGGGTGCCGTTGAGGGCCAGGAGCTCCGCGATCCAGTTGCGGATCCGTCCCACTACTTCTTCTCGGCCTCCGCGGCCTTGCGCTCGGCCTCTGCCCGCGCGGCCTCTGCCTTCGCGTCGGCGGCCTCCTTGATCTCGTTCAGCTCGGCCTTGCCCTTCGCCACCGCGTCGCGGGCTCCTGCCTCGACCTTCTCGGCCCCGTGCTTGACCGCCGCCGCCACGTCCTCGGCCCCGTCCTCGATCTTCTCGCCGGCCACCTTCGCCCCCGACTCGATCACGCCGACGGCCCGCTCGGCCCCGCTCCGCACCTTCTCGCCGGCCGCCTTGGCCGCCTTGCCCGCGGCGTCGAGCGCCTCCTTCGTCTCCTCGGCCGCCTTCTTGCTCGCCGCCGAGTCGCCACAGCCCGCCAGCAGGCCCGACAGCACCGCCGCGAGCGCCTGAATCCTCGTTCCGCGCATGGCCGTTCCTCCGATTCGCCGGCAAGCGTGATCGCGAACAGCAGCCCCGACAAGCACGCTTGCAAATCTACTCGGGAGTAGATATGGTTCCGGCCGATGGGCCGACCTGCGGCAGGGAGCGTCACCACGGCCACACCCGAGCGCCTGCTCGACGCCGCGGACGCCGTGTTCTCGCAGCACGGATTCCGCGCCGCGCGGCTCGAGGACATCGCCGCCGCCGCGGGCATCCGCCGGCCGTCGCTCCTCTATCACTTCCCGTCCAAGGAGCTGCTCTACAACGCGGTCGTGCGGCGCACCTTCCAGCGCCTGGGCGCCGCGCTGACCGAGGCGATGTTGCAGCCCTCGAGCTTCTCCGAGCGCTTCGACGCGATCATCGCCACGTACACCCGCTTCCTCGAGGAGCACCCCGAGCTGGCGCGGATCCTCGTGTGGGAATTGCTCGACGGTCAGGGCCCCGGGCGCGTCGTCCTGCTCGAGCAGGTCGTGCCGCTGCTCGACCTGTGCGAGCGGTTCGCCCGCATCGAGGGTCGGCGAGAGATCCGCCCCAGGCTGCCGGTGCGCGCGGCCATCCTGCAGATCGCCAGCGACCTGGTGCTGCGCACCTCGGCGCGCGAGTTCAAGACCGCCCTGTGGGGCGACGACGACCACGCGCGGGAGCTCGCCCGCGCGCTGTTCTTCCCGGGCCCGAGCAACAGCGGAGAACAATGATGCACGTCAAGGAGCTCCTCAACCAAGCCAGCGCCTACAACCCGAGTTCGGTCCTGCAGAAGGTCCTACGCAGCGGCAACGTCAAGGTCGCCCTCAATCTGTTGGGTCCTGCCATTCGCGGCCTCGTCCTGCACGGGGGGCGCAGCGCCACCAGCGAGATGCAGGCCAATCACAAGGCCCACTTCGACTGGACGTATCAGCGCACCCAGCCCGAGATGGCGCGGCTGTACGAGGTCGCCAAGACCTCGCAGTGGAACGCCACCACCGACCTCGATTGGTCGATCGACGTCGACCCGTTCGACACGCGCCGCGAGCTGTTCCCCGAGCAGCTGTCGCCGCTGCCGAGCATCCCCGCCTACCGCAAGCTCGACGAGCGCGGCCAGCAGATCCAGCGCCACGCCCTGCTGGCGTGGATGCTGTCGCAGTTCCTGCACGGCGAACAGGGCGCGCTGTTCGCCGCCTGTCAGGTCACCGAGGCGGTGCACTGGGTCGACGGCAAGCTCTACGGCAGCACCCAGGTGGTCGACGAGGGCCGCCACGTCGAGGTCTTCTACCGCTACCTCAACGACAAGCTCGGCAAGCTCTACACCGTCAACGACAACCTGTTCACCCTCATCGACGCGCTGATGACCGACGGCCGCTGGGACCTCAAGTTCCTCGGCATGCAGATCATGGTCGAGGGCCTGGCGCTGGCCGCCTTCGGCACCCTGCGGCAGACCAGCCGCGAGCCGCTGCTGCGCGAGCTGCTGAAGTACGTCATCACCGACGAGGCGCGCCACGTGCATTACGGCGTGCTGTCGCTGCGCGACTTCTATCATCAGTTGCCCGAGCCCGACCGCCGCGAGCGCGAGGACTGGGCCTTCGAGGTCGCGGTGCTGATGCGCAACCGCTTCCTCGCCCACGAGTTTTACGACGAGTACTACGCCCACGCGATGACGCGCAAGCAGTGGGACGAGCTCATCCTCAGCTCGGCGTACATGCAGAACTTCCGCAAGACCATGTTCCGCCGGCTGGTCCCCAACCTCAAGCGGATCGGCCTGCTCACCGACCGCGTGCGCCCGCACTACGCCGCGCTCGGCCTGCTCGAGTGGGAGAACGAGCGCGCCGCCCCCGAGATCACCGCCAGTGACCTCATCCGCGACTCCGACATCCCCGTCGTGTTGAACTGAGCGGTCCGGCGGCCCCCTCACGGGGCACATCGACGACACCATCGCGCGAATGCGGCGTCCGGAGGTCTGTGGTACAGACCCCGGACCCCCCGCATGGCTGTCCTCATTCAGTTCACCACGTTGATCGTCCGCGTCGATCGCCTCGCCGCGGTCGCGCCCGACGGCGTCGCCCGGGTCCAGGCCAACTGGTCGCCGTCGTGGCGCGACGAGCACCTGCTCGCCGTCGCCTTCATGGACATGGGCGCGCGCGACCTCGCGGCCGAGCTCGAGGCGATGGGCCTCGTCCTGCGCGACACCTCGAGCGGCGCCCGCGTGTGGCGCGACATCTGCGTCGTCGACTACTACGAGGGTCCCACCAATCCGTGCCCGTGGCTCGAGGTCGACCTCGCCCGGCACGTCGCCTGGCTCAGGGGCACCGCGCCCGGCGAGATCGCCGGACCCGACCACGCGCACGAGGAGGCCCCGCCGCGCGTCTCGCCCGAGAACTTCAATAAGTTGCTCGCCGAGCAGCACGGCATCGGCGCGCCACCTGCCGCCAAGCCTGCCGCCAGGCCTGCCAGGCCGAGGCGCCAGACCTTCGACCACGAGGCCGTCCTGCTGCCGCTCACCCAGCAGATCGCCGTCCAGCTGCTGCAGGTCATCCCGCTCAGCGCCAGGCTCCAGGCGCTGGTGTTCGCGGCTCACTTCCCGCAGCCCGGCGAACACGTGCGCGCCGGGCTGCTTGTCCACGAGCTCGCGGGCCAGCAGCACGTGTTCCGCCTCAAGCACTTCACCGAGGAGACGCGCCGGCTGCTCGACGTCCTCTCGCGTTACGACAGCGGCAATCGCCTCACCTCGATCGAGATCAAGATCGCCGGCGACGGCCGCTGCACCACCAGCTTCGGCATCGCCCCGCCGCTGTCCGCCGAGGCCCTGCGCGAGCAGCTGCAGCGCCGCTACGGCGGCCTCCCCGAGGCCCGGCCGCCCACCCGGCCGGCCGCGCGCGGCTTCACCGGCTGGCTCCGCTCCCTGTTCGCCCCCAAGCTCGAGCTCCACCCGCTGCCCGTCCTGCAGCACGTCCCGCAGCGGGAGCCGCTGTCGCTGTTCCTCGACCCGCTGAACGGCATCGACGAGGGCTGGGACCACGAGCCCGAGCCGGCGCCGGGCGCCTCGCAGCGGCCCCCCGGCGGCGCCCCGGCCTTCGACCTCGCGTCCCTGCACGCCCTCGAGGCCGCCCGCGACGGCGCCGCCCCGGCCTCGCCGCGCCCCGCCGCGCCGCCGCCGTCCGGCGCCCGGCTCGTCGTCCCCGACCGGGAGGGCGTCCTGCTCGCCGAGGTGCGCGAGCTCCAGCGCGAGTCGCTGGCCGAGCTGCACCGGCGCCGGCCCGAGCTGCGCTTCGACCCGCTGGCCGAGCGCCTCACGCGTGACCTGTCCGCCTCCGGCCTCGGCGAGCTGCAGTTCCGCGCGTGGAACGGCCAGATCACCGGCATGACCCTCCGCCGCGAGGACCTCGCCAGCCTCGACGAGCTGCTCGCCGCCCTCGCGCCGGTCCTCGCCGCCCTCGGCGGCATGGGCCCCGTCGCCCAGGCCCTGGGCACCCGCTGGCCGCCGCCCGCCGCCGACGCCGAGCCCGTCACCCTCGCCGAGCTGCGCCGCTACCTCGTCCCCGACTCGCCGTTCGGCAGCAAGATCTACCCCTGCTGGCTGATCGGCGCCCCGGCGAACGCCACCGTCGCCCTCGAAATGTCCACCGCCCTGCCCGACGGCCGGCCCTCGTTCTCCTGGTCCGTCCACGTCAAGCTCATCTGAATGCCCTGGAGGACATGTCTTAAAAAACATGTCCAAAACAACTCAGTCGAAGCAGACCTCGAGGCTCGGCGAGCAATCCTCGACCCACGCCGCCGGATCGGCGCACTCCGGCGTGAAGGCGAGCAGGCACGACTCGAAGAACTCGGGCGGCCGCAGCACGCAGTCGACGATCTCCGCGTACCCGGGCGGATTGGTCTGCGAGCGCCACTGCCAGCGCACGCCGTCGGTCCCGAGGGCGCGGGGGATCATGCGGTGCAGCGCGCAGTCGCCGTCGCAGCGCACCACCTCGACCGCCCCGAAGGTCCGCTCGTACAGGGCACTCAGCACGCACATGGCCTCGGGACCCGGCGTCTCGCAGCCGCCCGCGCAGTCCCAGCGGGCGCACAGCTCGGTGTCGAGGCACATGAACAGCCCCTCGGGGATGTGCGGCCCGCCCGGGGCCGAGGTCGTCGTCGGCTCGACCGCCTCCGTCGCGCTCGCCTCGCCCGTGGTCTCGCTGTCTGTCGTCGCGTCCGCGGCCGTCGCCTCGTCCGACGAGGGCCGCGCGGCGCAACCGGTCAGCACCACCACCCCCGCGAGGACGACCCGACGCATGCATCGACGATAACCGCACCGCGCCGCGCCCCGGCGCGATGTCCGACCGAGGTACGAGCGGCGCGCGATTTCATCCGCGCTTCGAGCACGACAGCGGCCTGCGCCCGGGCCATAGTCGAGCCCATGACCTCCTCGCAGATCGTCCGGCTCGAGGGCGCCACCCTGCTCGTGCTGGCGGACGTCGGGCCGGTCCTCGGCACCGCCGACGCCGCCCAGCTGATCGGCGACGCTCTCGGCGCCGGCGCCGACACGGTCGTCGTCCCGCTCGCCCGCCTGCACCCCGAATTCCTGCGCCTGCGCACCCGGATCGCCGGCGAGTTCGCGCAGAAGTTCGTCAACTACCGCCTCCGCATGGTCGTCCTCGGCGACCTCGAGCCCGCCCTCGCCGACAGCGAGGCGCTGCGCGACTACGTGCGCGAGTCCAACCGCGGCGACAGCGTGTGGTTCCTCGCCGACCGGTCCGCGCTCGCGCGACGCCTGCGCGAACGCTCGCCGTGAGCTCGCCGACCGCCTGTCTCTCGAGACATAGGATTGCTGAACCGCACGACGACGGCTCGCGGTGATGGCAACACCCCGGCGCGGAGCAGGCGCTGCGCACCCGCGTTCGCGTGGCGCCCGCCGGGATCGCGCTCACTGCAGCTCCAGCCGAAAATTCTCACGTCGAAACACCGGACGACGATTCGAGCCCGATACCGATTACAATCATCGGGGATTCCACGAGGCGCTGAATCGCATTCAATAGACGGAGGATTCGACATACGGGGCACTCAGGCCGCGATCACGCCGTCCGCCGAGAGAGCGGCCGGCTGTTTTGCCGCACACTCGCGAGGATCATCACACCCCACGTCCCGACATTGGCCGTGAGTCTCATCTCACGAGGGCGGTTACCCCCACAGATCCTGTGAGGTACCGTGCGGTTGGCTGCGCGCTCGCGCCCACTGCGCGCTCGTGAGGCCCACAGGAGGAACAGCCGATGATGACCCGACACTTGAGCATTGGACTGAGCACCTTGATGCTCGCAGCGTGCGGTGACGACGGTGGCAACGTGAGCGCCACCGCCGGCGACAGTCTGGGCGCGACGACCGAAACCACGGACGACGGCACGCCCACGACCACGCAGACCACGCAGACCTCGCAGACGAGCGTGCCGACGACCAGCGAATCGGGCGGCACCGACTCGGATTCGGGCGACTCGAGCACCGGCGACACCGACACCACCGGAGCGGTCGACACCACGGGCGCACCCGAGCCGGTGTGCGGCAACGGCGAGGTCGAGGGCAACGAGGAGTGCGACGACGGCAACCAGGACGCCGGCGACGGCTGCGAGCCGAATTGCCTGCCCACGCCGGTGTGCGGCAACGAGATCGTCGAGCAGGGCGAGGCGTGCGACGACGGCAACAACGAGGACGGCGACGAGTGCAGCGCGGACTGTCAGACGGCGACGCCGGCTGCGGTGTGCGGTGACAACACCGTGCAGGACCCCGAGCAGTGTGACGACGGCAACGACGTGCCCGGGGACGGCTGCGAGCCCGACTGCACCGTGTCGCCGCCGATGTGCGGCAACGGCAAGGTCGAGGGGACCGAGCAGTGCGACGACGGCAACGACATCAACGGCGGCCCCGGCGACTTCTGCAAGAACGACTGCACCCCGTTCTTCCCGGCCTCTTGCAACGCCCCGGCCGACTACGTCGTCTGCGACGACACCCTCGACCTGGCCAACAAGGCCGACAAGACCCAGGCGCACAAGGCGATGGGCATCTGCAACAGCAACGCCGCCGATTCGGTGCTGATCACCGACTGGAGCTTCAACGCGGTCGACAACGCGTCGTGGCAGATCGCCAAGGGCTTCGGCACCTACACCCACGATCACGACATGGACCCCAACACGCCGCCGAAGCTGCTTTACAGCCCGCGTGAAGGCGACACCATGCTGATGATCAGCACCGGCACGATCACCCCGCCGAACCCGCAGGGCATCGTCATCCAGCCGCCGAACTCGCAGGCCGCCGTCGGCAGCAACAGCAACCCCGACCTGCCCGACGCGATGCCCGCGCCCATGGCGGCCAAGGACGGCAGCAACGGCGGCCTCGGCGGCACCCCGTTCAAGGGCTGCGACGGCGTCAACGACTGCTCGGACACCCTGCAGTACCAGTGGTTCGAGGTCGCCAGCGCCAACCCGAACGACCAGCTGTGGTTCACCTTCAAGACCACGGTCCCGGCCGGCACCTTCGGCTACACGTTCGACTTCGTGTTCTGCTCGAGCGAGTGGCCGGTGTTCGTCGGCGGCTCGTTCAACGACCTGCTGGTCGCCTGGCAGGTCGACCCGACGCCGGCCGATCCCAACGCCAACCCGCCGGTCGAGCCGTACACCGGCAACGTCACGTTCATCCCCGATCCGGGCGACCCGACCAAGGGCCTGCCGCTGACGATCACCGCGCTCGACCCGTACTACATGGGCCCGGGCTACACCTACGCCGAGCCGCAGCTGCAGGGCACCGGCTTCGAGCAGCACGCCTGCTCCGACTGGTTCACCGCCAAGGGCGGCGTCCAGCCCGGCGCCGAGGTCACGATCGGCTTCTACATCACCGACATGGGTGATACGATCTACACCAGCACCGCGCTCCTCGACAACTTCCGCTGGGACTGCGAGGGCTGCGTCCCGAGCGAGGTCGACGACTGCGGCGTCATGCCGCCGATGTGAGCCGCGCGATTCGTCGCGACGCCGGCGGTCGACCCCGCGAATGGTGTGACCGCCCGGCGCCCCGAGGCGCTCGTCCGCTCGCGGGCGGGCGCCTTCGTTCGTCGCGGCATCGACGGCCGCCCGTCATTCGCCGAACGCGGCGGGCCCGTCGCCGTCGCGCGCCACCTCTCGCGCGATTTTTATCACGACACCTCGTCGCGCCCCCGTGTCGGTCGGGCGCCCTGGTGATGCTCTAACCACCGCTGCATGAGCAGCGCTCTCCTGTCCCCGATCCGCCTCCGCAACGGCGTCGTCGCGCGCAACCGCGTCTGGCTCGCGCCGCTCACCAACGGCCAGAGCGCCGTCGACGGCGTGTGTTCGCCGGAGGAGCAGCGCTGGCTCGAGCGGCGGGCCGAGGGGGGTTTCGGCGCGATCGAGACCTGCGCCGCCTACGTCTCCGAGGACGGCAAGGGCTTCGACGGGCAGATGGGCGTGTGGGGCGACCATCAGCTGCCGCGTCTGCGCGAGCTCGCCGCCGGCATCGCCCGGACGGGCGCGCTCGGCCTGGTCCAGCTCTACCACGGCGGCGTGCGCTCGCCCTCGCGGCTGACCGGCCGGCAGCCGTGGAGCGCGAGCAGCTTCACCGAGGATCGGCCCGAATTCGAGGTCCCGCGCGCCGCCGACGAGCGCGACATCGAGGCGGCGATCGCCGCCTTCGAGCAGGCCGCCGTGCGCGCCGCCGCGGCCGGCTTCCACGGCGTCGAGCTCCACGGCGCGCACGGCTACCTGCTCGCGCAATTCCTCAGCAGCGCCATGAATCAGCGCACCGACGATTGGGGCGGCGCATTCGTCAATCGCGCTCGCCTCATCCGCACGATCGCCCGCCGCGTCCGCGCCGCCACCCCCGCCGAATTCGTCCTCGGTGTCCGGATCTCCCCCGAGAACTTCGGCTACTCCCGCGGCATCGACCTCGACGAATCGCTGCAGCTCGCCGCCTGGCTGGCCGAGGACGGCGTCGACTTCCTCCACGTCTCGCTGTGGGACGTCTTTAAAAATACCGCCAAGCGGCCTGACCAGCACCCCATCCCGCTGTTCCGCGCCGCCTTGCCGGTCGAAGTGCCGCTGGTCGTCGCGGGCAACATCTGGACCGTCGCCGACGCCGAGGCCACGCTCGCCCGCGGCGCCGACATCGTCGCCCTCGGCAAGGCCGCGGTCTTGAACCCCGACTGGCCGCGCCGCGCCGCCGATCCCGCCTTCGTCCCCGAGCGCGGCCCGCTGACCCCCGCCCAGCTGCACGAGCTGGCGATCAGCGATCCCTTCGTCACCTACCTGCGGCGCTTCAAGACCATCGTGCGCGACGCGTGAGCCGCCATTCCAACCACCCTCAATCCCGCGCGGCCGCGGGTCGACGCCGCCGAGCCTGGCTGTCGGAGCGAGCCCGGCACCCGCCGATGTCGGACCGGGCAGACTACATTGACTGCATGTCCCTCGAGACATGTCGCTAGCACCATCCCACACCCCGCGACCCCCGCTGCGCTCGAGCCGCCCGCCTGCCTCGGTGACCGTCCGATCGCGCCGCCTGCTCGTCCCTCCGCTCGCCGCGACGTCGCACACGACTCGCGGGCGGCGGCAGGGTCGCGGGTGATTCGCGGCAGGTGCGGCCTGCGGCCTCGTCGGGTCCGCCGGCATCTGTGCTACAGCATCGCGATGATCGACCTCTACACCGCAGCCACGCCGAACGGGCACAAGGTCTCGATCGCGCTCGAGGAGATGGGCCTCGCCTACGAGGTGCACGCGCTCTCGCTCACCCGCGGCGACCAGAAGCAGCCCGAGTTCCTCGCCATCAACCCCAACGGGCGGATCCCCGCGATCGTCGACCGCGACGCCGGCGACTTCGCCGTGTTCGAGTCGGGCGCGATCCTCATTTACCTGGCCGAGAAGACAGGTCAGTTCCTGCCGACCGACGCGCGCGCGCGCAGCCGCGTGATCCAGTGGCTCATGTTCCAGATGGGGGGCATCGGCCCGATGATGGGCCAGGCCAACGTGTTCTTCCGCTACGCCCCCGAGAAGATCCCCTACGCCATCGGCCGCTACCAGCGCGAGGTCCGGCGCCTGCTCGAGGTGCTCGACAGGCGGCTCGGCGAGGTCGAGTACGTCGCCGGCGACTACTCGATCGCCGACATGGCCACCTGGCCGTGGGTCCGCGGGCACGACTGGGCCGGTGTCCCCGTCGACGGCCTCGACAACCTCCAGCGCTGGCTCCGCGCCATCGGCGAGCGGCCGGCCGTCATCCGCGGCCGCAGCGTCCCGCCGTCCGAGCCCCAGCCGAGCGATCAGACGCTCAAGGACATCCGCGACAAGCTGCTCGCCTGATCCTGTCCAATGTCCCGCGGGACATGTCCCCCGGGTCCAATCACGCCAGTCCGTAGAGCGCGTCGACCAGCCCGTCGAGCGCGGGCGCGACCGAGGCATCGCCGGCGGTCCAGCGGTCGACCAGCGCGGCGATCTGCGCCGCCACCTCCGCGTCCCAGTCGGCGGGCGCCGGCACCGGCAGGCCGCGCAGCTGGCGGGGGCCGATCCGCAGGTAGCCGCGGGCCAGGCGGTCGCCGCCGTGCACGTGCTGATAATAGTCGTCGATCGCCCGACTGTGGACGATCGCGGCCAGCACCCGCAGGTCGGCCGGCCACCAGCAGATCGTCGTCGACTTGCCGGCCAGGACCTCGCCGCGGGCGTCGATCATCGCCTCGAGCGTGCGCGTCATGCTGGCGACGATCAGCTTCGGCGTGCTGGCCTGGGCCAGCCGGCGCGGCGGCAGCTTCTCGGGCTCGGCGACCACCGGGCGGAGGAAGCTGCGGCCGAGGTAGCGCAGCGGCGACGAGCCCCACAGCGAGGCGCAGCGGTCGATCGTCCCGCTGTTGACCACGCGCAGCCCGGGCGCGCCCGCCTCGCCCTCGGTGATGAGCTCGGCGATCGCGTACGCCTCGCCGACGGTGGCCGCGCCCCACACCTCGGCGAGCTGGCCGAGCGGGCGGCCGACGGCGCGCATGTGGGCGATGGAGGTCGCGTCGCCGCGGCCGGAGATCGGCCACGGCCCCGCGGAGGCACCTGTCCCGAGGGACATCTCCGTCCGCACCTCGTCCCGCTGCGCGCCGGCCCGCGTCAGCGTCACCGGTCCCTCGTGGCCCGCGGGCCTGCGGCGGGCCACGAACGCCAGCGGGTAGATCCCGGCGGCGAACACCGCCGCCGCGCTGAGGTCGTGCAGCGCCACCAGCCGCGCCTCGCGGGTCAGCAGCCGGCGCGCCCCCGCGGCGTAGTCGGCCGAGGCCAGCTTGTTCGGCACGACCAGCGCCAGGCAGCCGTCCGGCGCGCACAGGCGCAGGCCGAGCTCGATGAACACGCAGAACAGGTCCCAGTTGCCGCGGGCGGCCTCGTAGCGGCCCGCGCAGTGGCGGCGCAGCGCCGGGTGGTGGCGCGTCATCGCCTCGGCGTCGACGAACGGCGGGTTGCCGAGCACCGCCGCGAACCCGCCGGCCGCGTGGGCCGCCGGGAACTCGCGCGCCCACACGAACGGCGCCCCCGCCTCGGCCGGCGCGTCGGCGCCGAGCAGCGCGTTGCCGACCTTGATGTTCTCGGACATGTCCTCGGGGACAGCCCCCACCAATTCGGCCAGCGCCGCGCGGGTCAGCTCGACCGCCGCCGGGTCGACGTCGACGCCGAAGATCGCCGCGCGCACCAGCTCGAGCCGCGACGCCGGCGCACCTGTCCCCTGGGACATCTGCTCGTGCCGGGCCAGCAGCGCCCGCGCGGCCGCGATCAGGAACGCCCCCGCGCCGCAGGCCGGGTCGACCACGCGGATCGGGCGGTCGGTCGGCGGGGCCGCCAGCAGCGGGCCGAGCGCCTCCGCGACCAGCCGCTCGACGACGTCCGGCGGCGTGTAGAACACCCCGTCGATCTTGCGCCGGGCCGGGTCGAGCCCGCGCTCGTGCGCCCGGGCGGCCTCGCTGCTCATCGCCCCGGCCCCGGCCTGACGGCGGTGAGCAGCACCACGGCGGCCGCGAGCGCCAGCCCGGCGCCGATCGAGAGCGCCGCCAGCTCCTCGGCCGCCGGCGCCGCCCGGTCGCCGCGCCAGGACCCGTGGCCGAGCAGCAGGTGCAGCAGCCCCAGCGCCACCAGCGGGCCGATCACCGCCCCCGCGTGGTCCATCGCCCGGTGGAACGAGAACGCCAGCCCGCGGCGGGCCGCCGGCGCCGCGTCGGCGATCAGCGCGTCGCGCGGGCCGGTGCGGACGCCCTTGCCGACCCGGTCGACCGGCGGCGGGGGGTTCATCCTCTCGCTCGCCAGGTCCGTGAGCAGGCTGACTACCCCGACGGCGAGCACGTTGCCGCGGACCACCGCGGCGAACCCGGGCCGCGGCGCAGGCGGCGTGTCCTCCGAGCTCACCCGGACAGCGTACCGCAGGCGCGCCGGACTGTGCTACCACACCGCGGCCGCCCGCTCCTCACCTGTCTCGGAGAGACATGTCCCAACATACAGCACCGTCCGACCGGCACGCGCCGGTGATCGCCCCCTCGCTGCTCAGCGCCGACTTCGCCCGCCTCGGCGAGGAGGCCGTCGCGCTCGACCGGGCCGGCGCCGACTGGCTGCACGTCGACGTGATGGACGGTCGCTTCGTCCCCAACATCACGATCGGCCCGCTGGTGGTCGGCGCCCTGCGGCCGCTGACCTCGCGGGTGCTCGACTGTCACTTGATGATCGAGGAGCCCGAGCGCTACGTCGGCGCCTTCGCCGACGCCGGGGCCGACATCATCACCGTGCACGTCGAGGCCTGCCGCCACCTGCACCGCAACCTCCAGCAGATCCGCGGCCTCTCGCGCCGGTCGGGCGGGCGCGTGCTCGCCGGGGTCAGCCTCAACCCGCACACCCCCGTGTCCCAGCTCGTGCACGTGCTCGACCTGTGCGACCTCGTCCTCGTCATGAGCGTCAACCCGGGCTTCGGCGGGCAGCAGTTCATCCCGGCCGTGCGGCCGAAGATCCGCGAGCTGCGGGCCATGATCGCCGCCGCCGGCCTGCCCACCCGGATCCAGGTCGACGGGGGCATCACCGTCGACACCATCGCCGACGTCGCGGGCGACGGCGCCGACGCGTTCGTCTCCGGCACCGGCGTGCTGCGCAGCCCGCAATTCGGCCGCGACTACGCGGCCGCCATCGCGGCCCTTCGGGGGACCGCCGATGCCGCCATGATCTGGCGCACCTGACCCGCCGCGCGAGCGCCTCGATCGGCCCCGGCGACCGCTCGGGAAGTTGGCCGAACGCGCGATCGATGTCAAAAAGGGCGCGCCGCTTCCGCCATGTCCTCCTCGCTCGCCCGCTTCCCCTCGTTCGCCCTCGCGTTCGCCCTCGTCCTCGGAATCGGGGGCGACGTCGCCGCTCAGACCCCCGCCCCCGCCCCCGCCAAGGAGCCCGAGCCCGCGGCGGAGCCCGAGCCCGAGCCTGCACCTGCGCTCGCGCCGGCCCCGACCGGCACCGCCGTGACGGAGGGCCCGAGGGCGGCCGGCACCGTCGGCGCCCAGGCCCCGGCCAGCGCCGGCACCACCAACCTCGAGGACAACAAGTTCGCCACCGCCGGCACCAGCGAGCCGATGGACGCGACCGAGGCGGAGATCTCGGCGGGCGGCCTGTTCACCTCGGGCAACGCTCGCTCGGCCGCGCTGACGGGCGGCGGCCGCTTCCGGATCCGCCGCAAGATCCACGAGTTCCAGGCGCAGCTGCTCGGCAACTACGCGCAGGCGGCGATCCGCCAGGCCGACGGCTCACGCACCGGTCAGCTGACCGCGGGCAACGTCCAGGGGCGCGTCCGCTACGACGTGTACTTCCACCCGCGGGTCACCTTCTTCACGATGTTGACCGCCCGCTTCGACCCGTTCCTCGGCCTCAACATGCGCATGCGCGTCGACCCGGGGTTCGCGTTCTACATGGTGAACCAGCCCAAGCACCGCCTGTGGGCCGAGGTCGGCTACGACTTCCTCTACGACCAGCGGCGGATCCGTCGCGGCGCCGACAACACCAACTGTCCGGCCGGCACCAGCCTCGTGCTCGACGTGCCGAACACCACCTCGGCGATGCCGACCTGCGCCGCGCGCCCGAGCGTCGCCACCCACTCGGGCCGCGTGTTCGTCGGCTACACCAACCTGCTGTCCGAGTACGTCACCTTCACCACCGGCCTCGAGTACATCCAGGCGTTCGCGCCGTTCCGCTCGAACCCGGTCGAGACCGACGGCGGCAAGGAGCGCACCAAGGCGTGGGTCAACTGGGACGTCGCCCTGACCACCGCCCTCGGCAAGCGCTTCGCCTTCGCCACCAGCTTCACCCTCCGCTACGACAACGCCCCGCTGCCGGGCATCAAGAGGCTCGACACGATCACCTCGTTCAGCCTGGTGTTCAAGTTCATCTGAGCCGCCCGGCGCGGCGACCCACGCCGCGCCCCCAGGTCCGGCGGCAAGAGCTCGCGTGCGACCCGGCAAGCCGCGCCCACCAGCGTCGGCGCCGGGTCGAGGCGCACGGATCGCGAACCCGGCCCGCTCGCTGGTTGCGCGCCGTCACTGGCGTCGACGCACGACTTCGCCACGAGACGTCGCACATGCGCACCATGAAAGCCGCCGTCTTCGTCGAACCGGGTCGTATCGAGCTCGAGGAGCGACCGATCCCCGACATCGGTCCGCTCGACGCCCTCGTCCGCGTCACCACCACCACCATCTGCGGCACCGACGTGCACATCCTGAGGGGCGAGTATCCGGTCCGCAGGGGCCTCGTCGTCGGTCACGAGCCGGTCGGCGTGATCGAGAAGCTCGGCTCGGCGGTCCAGGGCTACGAGGAGGGCCAGCGCGTCATCTCCGGCGCGATCACCCCGTCCGGTCACTCCTACGCCTCGCTCGCCGGCTGCAGCGCGCAGTGCGGCGCGGGCACGCGGCACGGCTTCAAGCCGATGGGCGGCTGGCGCCTCGGCAACACGATCGACGGCTGCCAGGCCGAGTACGTCCGGGTCCCCGACGCGATGGCCAACCTCGAGCCCGTGCCCGACGCCCTGACCGACGAGCAGGTGCTGATGTGCCCCGACATCCTCTCGACCGGCTTCGCCGGCGCCGAGAGCGGACGGATCCTGATCGGCGACACCGTCGCGGTGTTCGCCCAGGGGCCGATCGGGCTGTGCGCCACCGCCGGCGCCCGGCTCCGCGGCGCCAGCACGATCATCGGCGTCGACGGCGTGTCGGACCGGCTGGCGATGGCGCGACGTCTCGGCGCCGATCACGTGATCGACTTTCATCAGACCGATCCGGTCGACGAGATCTTGCGCATCACCGACGGCCGCGGCGTCGACGTGGCCATCGAGGCGCTCGGCACCCCACAGACGTTCGAGGCGTGCCTGCGGGTGCTGCGGCCCGGCGGCGTCCTGTCGAGCCTCGGCGTGTACTCGAGCGACCTGCGGCTGCCGCTCGGCCCCTTCGCCGCCGGCCTCGGCGATCACACGATCGTCACCTCGCTGTGCCCCGGCGGCAAGGAGCGCATGCGCCGGCTGATGAACGTGATCGCCGCCGGCCGCCTCGACCTCGGACCGATGGTGACGCACCGCTTCAAGCTCGACGACATCCGCGCCGCCTACGAGCTGTTCGCGCACCAGCGCGACGGCGTGCTGAAGGTCGCGCTGACCCCGTGACGCGCGGCGACCGGGCCGCCGCGAATCATCATACCATCCGCTCGCCCGTCACTCGGGCAGCGAGCACACCGGCTCGGGGTCGGGCTCGACGCAGCGGTCGCCCTCGCAGAACAGGTGACCGATGCACTGGACATAGCCGGTCGAGGGCCCGCAGTCGGCGTCGAGGCTGCCGCGGCGCACGCACACCGGGGAGCCGGCGTTGGTCGTGCAAACGGCGTAGGGCACGCAATTCAAGTCGAGGCAGGGCTCGCCGGGCAGCGGCAGCTTGCGGCAGGTCCCGCTCTGGTCGCAGGTATTGTCGTAGCGGGCGCACGCCGGGTAGTTGTTGTTCCAGCAGCTCTGGCCCTCGCCGGGCAGCGCCAGACAGCGGCGGTCGTCGTTCGGGAACGCGTAGCACTCGAGGCCCTCGGCGCACGAGTTCGAGAACTCGCAGCGCGCGCCGCTCTCGCCCCGCCGCTTGCACGTGAAGTCGCTCGAGTCGCAGTACAACTCGGCCTGGCACGCGTCGAAGTCGTCGTCGCAGGGCTTGCCCTCCCCGCGCCGCTTGGTGCACACCGTCGGCTGGCCGGTGTTGGGGTCGAAGGCGCAGAACGCATCGTCGCCGCAGCTGCCCGTGCACGGCTCGCCGAGCGCCGGCGGACCGCCGAGCACCCGGCAGGCGCCGGCGCAGCACATGTTGTCGGGGCAGCCCGCCGGGTTGAAGCCGCACACCGCGCTCTCGCCGGCGCACTCCTCCGAGTTGAGGCACGGGTCGTAGTTGCGGACCTTGCCGACGAACACGTCGTGGCACACCTCGGGCGCCGCCGTCGGCCCGGCGCTGAACAGCACCCGGTCGAGCAGCAGGCCGTCGCACGCCTGGGCGCTGACCTGCTCGAGGCAGGCCTCGGCCGCCGCGGCGTCGAACCCGACCCGCCCGGCCTCGAGCGCCTCGAGCAGGTACTGGAAGCGCCCGGACGTGTCCCACACCAGCGCGTCGCGGCACTGCCCGCGCGACTGGAACACCGAGCAGCCGCTCGCCCAGGCGCACAGCGCCTCCTCGTACTCGCCGGCGAAGTTCTCCGGCGTCGCCGGCCCCTCGCACCCCGCCGCCGCCGCGCCCAGCCACAGCGCCGCCCCGGTGATCGTCTTCTTCATGATGTCCTCCAAACCATGTCTTAAGAGTTATGTACCTTCGGGCAGGACGTCTTCACCGGGCACCGCGCACACGCCGTCGATCACCGGCGCCCGGCAGCGAGCCGTGCTCGGGTCCCAGCCGTCGCACTGGAGCGCCCCGGCGCAGCGGCGGCTGTCGCCGCACGGCTCGTTCTCGAACGAGAGCGGCACGCAGGTGTTGGTCTGCCAGTCGCAGGTGCTGGTCAGCCCGCACGGGGCCTCGCCGCACGACGCCCCCGGCCCGGCCGGCGCGACGCACTTGTCGGTCGCCCAGTCGCAGTACACCCCGTAGTCGCTGCAGCCGTCCTCGTACCACTGGCCCGGGCACGCCCCGCCGAGCGCGTTGTAGGCGTAGCAGCGGCCCTCGCCGTCGTCGTTCGGCGCGGCGCAGAACAGCCCCGGCTGACACCCGCCCTGGCCCCAATCGCCGCACCGCTCGCCCTCCCCGGCCAGCGCCTTGCATGTCCCGTCGACGCAGAAGCCGCTCGCGTCGCAGTCGATCTGGTTCACGCAGTCCCCGCCGACCGGCCGCTGCGCCGTGCACACCGTCGGCAGCCCGGTGTTCGGGTCGCTGGCGCAGAAGCTCCCCGGCGCGCAGCGGGTCGAGAAGTTGCACGGCGTGCCGACCGGCGCCGAGCCGAGCACCCGGCAGCCGCCGACGCAGCACACGTCGCTGCAGCTCGGGTCGAAGCCGCACACCACCGCCGCGTCGTCCTGCGGCGCGCACTCGACCGACAGCAGGCACGGCCCGTTCTTCACCATCGTCCCGCGCATGACCGCCGCGCACGCCGCCTGCCCGGCCGCCTCGGCCTCGTCGGCCACGTACGTCCCGGGCCTGGCGCAGCCGCGGGCCTCGACGTACGCCAGGCAGGCCGCGGCCGCCTCGGCGTCGAATTCGATACGCCCGGCCGCGTGCGACGCCAGCAGGTACTCGACGATCTGCCCGCCGCTCACCCCGTCGTCGAACCGGCCCGCCGCCAGCAGGCCGGACGGGTAGATCGAGTCGAAGAACTCGGCCGCGCGGCAGTCCTCCTCGGCCGCGAACGCCCCGCAGCGGGTCGCCCAGCCGCAGTAGGCCGCCTCGGCGCGGCCGAAGAACTCGGCGAACTCGATCGGCTCGCCCGTGGTCCCGCCCGTGCCCGTGTCCGTGTCCGTGTCGGTCCCGCTCCCGCCGCCCCTGCCGCACGCCAGCGTCGCGGCCATCGCCAGGGCGGCGCCCGTAATTCTTCCTAAGCGCATGCCCCAAGCTACGGGTCGCGCGCGCGGCCTGTCAACGCGCCTGCGCCAGCGGGTGTGCGGGCGTGCCCGTCGCGCTGGAACGCCGCTCCGCCAGCGCCTTGCGGGCCCCTGCCGCCTCGCCGATCAGGACCGTCGCCGCGCAGCTGGCCGTCAGGCTCGAGCGGGCCCGCTCGACCGCCTTGCGCACACAGCCCGCGACCCTGGGATCGGCCCCGTCGACCCGGACCAGCGCCGCCCGCCCGCCGCGGTAGCTCCAGGCCACCTTCACCGCGTCGCCCGCGGGCGCGCAGGCGTCGAGCGCCGCCTTGTGGGCCGCCACGCCCTCGAGCGCCTCCGCCAGCGCCAGCGGGTCGGTCTGCGGCATCCGGCACGACAGCTCGTGCGCCGTCAGCCCCGCCATCGTCAGCGTCGGCGCGCGGCTGGTCAGCGCCACCTCGATCTTGCGCCCGCGCGCCCGCTTCAGCTGCTCCGCCAGCCCGCACCCGTCCTCGTCGCCGCCCTGGCACGCGCGGGCGAACAGGCTCGCCGCCTTGTTCGAGTCGGCGGCCGTCCCCACCCCGCGCAGCGCCGCCAGCCCGTGGCGCAGGCACCCGGCCGGCTGGGCCCCGTCGCACGCGCGGGCGAAGAACTCGACCGCGCGCTCGTTCTCGCCGGGCCCCGCCCCCTCCTCCGAGTACAGCAAGATCCCCGCGTTGAAGCAGCCCGTCGCGTGGCCCAGCCCGCACGCCTGCCCGAACGAGCTCGCCGCCCGCTTCGGGTCGCGCGCCGGCACCCCGCGACCTGTCTCGTAGAACAGCCCCGCCGTGAAGCACGCGAACGCGTCCTGCTTCGCGCACGCCAGCTCGAACATCCCCAGCGCCCGCGGCGGGTCGGCCGGCACGGCTGTCCCTTCGGCCAGCATCGTCCCCACCGTCGCGCACGCCTCGGCGAAGCCGAGCCGGCACGAGCGGTCGTACAGGCCCACGGCCCGCGGTGGGTCCTTGGGCCCGCCGCCGACCCCGCCGCGGAACACCCCGGCGAGGTTGGAGCAGCCGACCGCATGTCCGAGAGAACATGCCCGATCGAGCAGGCGCATCGCCTCGTCGTGGCGCTGCAGCCCGAGCGCCAGCATCCCCTGGGTGTTGCACTCGCTGGCCTCGCAGGTCGGCGCCGGCGGCAGCGAGCTCTGCGGCGGCGCCGTCGTCTGCGACGCCCCCGAGCAGGCGGTGACCGACCACAGGAGGCTCGCGGCCAGGGGCGAGGGACGCCGGTCCATGCGCATATTTGCGCGAGCGTCGCGCACGCCTCCGGGAGCGTCAAGCCTCGGCGACCGCGGGCGCGGCGAGCTCGCCCGCTCGCGCCGACATCCTCACGCAAGGCTCACGCGCGGCGCGACGCTTCGCCCGCGTCCGCGCGCCGCGAGGGGTCGCCCGCGCGCCTCACGGACGGACCCACCGCAGCACCGCCGCCGCCGTCGTCTCGGGCGACGTGTTGAAGCACAGGCGGGCGCGCGGCGCCGCCTCGTGGACCAAATTCACGATCCGCTCGAACAGCAGCAGCAGCGGCGGTGGCATGCGGATCCCCGCCCCGATCATGATCGCCGCGAACTCGCCGGCGGCCAGGCGTTCGCGCAGCAGCGGCTCCACCCGCTCCCACGCGACGTCGGTCAGGCACCACGTCACGTCGAAGCCGGCCGCCACCACCGCCTGCTCGGCCGCCTGCAACCTCGCGGTCAACTTCGCCTCGTCGAGCCCGGGGAACTGCGAGAAGTCGACGAACTTCGGCGCGAGGCCGACGATCAGGACGCGTTTGCGCGGCGCGGCGTCGCCGGGGTGGTTCTCGGTGGACATGGCCGGCAGCGTAGCGCGATCGCCAGGCGCCGTCACGCCGTTCGCCTGCCCCGAAAGACATGTCAGCGATCGCGCCGCCACGCGGCGTGGCTCTTCGGGCGAGCTGAGCGCGCGCATGCGGCAGCGAATGAAGTATTGCCGGCGCCACCGCTCCACCAACCCGGCCCAGACTGCGGTGAAGACCAGACAGCCGAGCCCGTTCTGCCACCACGGCAAGCCGAAGGAGCGCAGCCAGTCATGAAAGAAGCCGGTGACGAACCAGAGGCCGAACAAGATGGGCGTCCGCGCCGCGAGCCGCCAAAATTGCTCGGTCGGCAAGAACCCCCACCGCTGCGGAGGCAGGGGCCCGCGCGCGGGAGTCAGTCGCTGCAGCAGGTCCCCGGAATCTCGCGCAGTCACTTGTTCTGCGCTCCGTTACACTTGTCGGTGATATAACCTGCCACGACGGATTGGACAGTGAAGCCATGGCCGTAGCATGTTGGGCATTTCGTGACGAGGCCGCACCTCGTCTTCAGCCACATCGACCGCGACGTCCTCGAGCGAGACGGGCACCCCTAGGCTGGCGAAGAAATCCTCGGCGGTCGCGGCGGGCGCCGGAGCTGCGGCGAGGGAGAGATATGACGACGCGGCGGCGAGGGCCGGGTGCATGCCCCTCCATGCCTCCGCCGCGACCCGCTGGGCGCGCCTCGGGCCGGAAGCAGCGGCAGCCGCGTGGCGCGTCGGCGGGCGGTCGGGCCTGCGCGAGCAGGCGGGGGCAGCGACGTCGGTCCCTCATCCGGGACCGGCCTCGCGCCGACCGCCCGCTCCTCGACGCTCCCGCCGCAGCTCGTCCCGCGCGACCTGGTGATGCGCCGGCACCTCGCCCGTCATCTGCCCCGAAGGACATCTCGACGATCGGGCCGGGCTCCGCTGTCACATGCGCCTTCGGACATGTCTATTAAAACACCCACCTGCGCTGCTCGGAGCTTCGCGCGCCCCGCCGCGGCCGCGTGAGATCGCCCGAGGTTGCCTCACGGCGGGTGCGACGCCGCCTCGTTCGCCGCGCCTGCATGTGGTCTCGACGCCACGCGAACGTGTGCCGAGCGGTGCGAGCATCACGGACGGAGCGTGCGGGACGAGCTTCGCCGGGTCCACGGTCGAGCTCGCTGGATCGCCTTCAGCCCCAGAGATCTCGACGGTTTCGCCGCGCCGCGAGAACTGCGCGTGACGCCTTCGTCATGATCGCGGGGACGCGGCTCGAGAACCTGCGTATCCTCCGACGTCGCGCGGGTCCAGCGATCGCGCGCCGAGGGAGGGCTCGACGATGAACAGCACCGACGCGACGGCCACCGCCCAGGGTCACACAGGCATCGGCAGCAGCGAGCTGCGGCAGCTCTTGCACGCCCTGCAAGCCGTGCGCGACGGCGACTTCACCGCGGAGCTGCCGGGGGACTGGACGGGGCTCGGGGGCAAGATCGCCGACACCGTCAACGAGATCATCGTCACCAATCGGGTCATGGCCGGTGAGCTCGAGCGGATCGGCGAGGTCGTCGGGCGGCGCGGTCAGACGCGCCAGCGCGTGCGCGGCCAGAACCGCGCCGGCAAGTGGGGCGAGATGGAGGAGTCGGTCAACACCCTGATCGACGACCTGCTGTGGCCCACCGCCGAGGTGAGCCGGGCCATCGGCGCGGTGGCCAAGGGCGACCTGACCCAGACCATGCGGCTCGACGTCGAGGGCCGGCCGCTGCAGGGCGAGTTTTTGCGCTCGGCCACGATCGTCAACACGATGATCGACCAGATGAGCGTGTTCACCAGCGAGGTGACGCGCGTCGCCCGCGAGGTCGGCACCGACGGCAAGCTCGGCGGCCAGGCCCAGGTCAAGGGCCTGTCGGGCGTGTGGAAGGACCTCACCGACAACGTCAACTCGATGGCGGGCAACCTGACGGCGCAGGTGCGCAACATCGCCGAGGTGACGATCGCCGTGGCCAGCGGCGATCTGTCGCGAAAGATCACCGTCGACGTGCGCGGCGAGATCCTCCAGCTCAAGGAGGCGATCAACACCATGGTCGACCAGCTGCGCTCGTTCGCCTCGGAGGTGACCCGCGTCGCCCGCGAGGTCGGCAGCGAGGGCAAGCTCGGCGGTCAGGCGATCGTGCCCGGCGTCGCGGGCACCTGGAAGGACCTCACCGACTCGGTCAACGCCATGGCGCTGAACCTCACCTCGCAGGTGCGCAACATCGCCGAGGTGACGACCGCCGTGGCCCGCGGCGACCTCTCGAGAAAAATCACCGTCGACGTCAAGGGCGAGATCCTCGAGCTCAAGAACACCATCAACACGATGGTCGACCAGCTCAACGGCTTCGCCGCCGAGGTGACCCGCGTCGCCCGCGAGGTCGGCACCGAGGGCAAGCTCGGCGGTCAGGCCCAGGTGCCCGGCGTCGCAGGTACGTGGAAGGACCTCACCGACAACGTCAACTCGATGGCGTCGAACCTGACGGCGCAGGTGCGCAACATCGCCGAGGTGGCCACCGCGATCGCCGGCGGCGACCTCTCGCGCAAGATCACCGTCGACGTGCGCGGCGAGATCCTCCAGCTCAAGGAGACGCTGAACACGATGGTCGAGCAGCTGCGCTCGTTCGCCTCCGAGGTGACGCGCGTCGCTCGCGAGGTCGGCACCGAGGGCAAGCTCGGCGGCCAGGCCCAGGTGCCCGGCGTCGCGGGCACCTGGAAGGACCTGACCGACAACGTCAACGGCCTCGCCTCGAACCTCACCTCGCAGGTGCGCAACATCGCCGAGGTGACCACCGCCGTGGCCCGCGGCGACCTCTCGCGCAAGATCACCGTCGACGTCAAGGGCGAGATCCTCGAGCTCAAGAACACCATCAACACGATGGTCGACCAGCTCAACGGCTTCGCCGCCGAGGTCACGCGCGTCGCCCGCGAGGTCGGCACCGAGGGCAAGCTCGGCGGTCAGGCCCAGGTCAAGGGCGCCGGCGGCACCTGGAAGGACCTCACCGACAACGTCAACGCGATGGCCTCGAACCTCACCTCGCAGGTGCGCAACATCGCCGACGTGACGACCGCCGTGGCCCGCGGCGACCTCTCGAGAAAAATCACCGTCGACGTCAAGGGCGAGATCCTCGAGCTCAAGAACACCATCAACACGATGGTCGACCAGCTCAACGGCTTCGCCGCCGAGGTCACGCGTGTCGCCCGCGAGGTCGGCACCGAGGGCAACCTCGGCGGTCAGGCCCAGGTGCCCGGCGTGGCAGGCACGTGGAAGGACCTCACCGACAACGTCAACTCGATGGCGTCGAACCTCACCTCGCAGGTGCGCAACATCGCCGAGGTGACCACCGCCGTGGCCCGCGGCGACCTCTCGCGCAAGATCACCGTCGACGTCAAGGGCGAGATCCTCGAGCTCAAGAACACCATCAACGTCATGGTGGACCAGCTCAACGGCTTCGCCTCCGAGGTGACCCGCGTCGCCCGCGAGGTCGGCACCGAGGGCAAGCTCGGCGGTCAGGCCCAGGTCCCCGGCGTGGCCGGCACGTGGAAGGACCTGACCGACTCGGTCAACGCGATGGCCTCGAACCTCACCTCGCAGGTGCGCAACATCGCCGAGGTGACCACCGCCGTGGCCACCGGCGACCTCTCGCGCAAGATCACCGTCGACGTCAAGGGCGAGATCCTCGAGCTCAAGAACACCATCAACACGATGGTCGACCAGCTCAACGGCTTCGCCGCCGAGGTGACGCGTGTCGCCCGCGAGGTCGGCACCGAGGGCAAGCTCGGCGGTCAGGCCCAGGTGCCCGGGATCGCCGGCACCTGGAAGGACCTCACCGACAACGTCAACTCGATGGCGTCGAACCTCACCTCGCAGGTGCGCAACATCGCCGAGGTGACCACCGCCGTGGCCCGCGGCGACCTCTCGCGCAAGATCACCGTCGACGTCGAGGGCGAGATCCTCGAGCTCAAGAACACCATCAACACGATGGTCGACCAGCTCAACGGCTTCGCCGCCGAGGTGACCCGCGTCGCCCGCGAGGTCGGGACCGAGGGCATCCTCGGCGGCCAGGCCCAGGTGCCGGGGGTCGCCGGCGCGTGGAAGGGCCTGACCGACAACGTCAACTCGATGGCGTCGAACCTCACCTCGCAGGTGCGCAACATCGCCGAGGTCACGACCGCGATCGCCCGCGGCGACCTGTCGAAGAAGATCACCGTCGACGTCAAGGGCGAGATCCTCCAGCTCAAGGACACCATCAACACGATGGTCGACCAGCTCAACGCGTTCGCGGCCGAGGTGACCCGCGTCGCCCGCGAGGTCGGCACCGAGGGCAAGCTCGGCGGTCAGGCCCAGGTCAAGGGCGTCGCCGGCACCTGGAAGGACCTGACCGACAACGTCAACGTCATGGCCGCCAACCTCACCAACCAGGTGCGCGGCATCGTCAAGGTCGTGACCGCGGTGGCCAACGGCGACCTGCGCCAGGAGCTCACGGTCGAGGCCAAGGGCGAGGTCGCGGCGCTGGCCACCACGATCAACAACATGACCGGCACGCTGGCGATCTTCGCCGACCAGGTCACCTCGGTCGCGCGCGAGGTCGGCGTCGAGGGCCGCCTCGGCGGCCAGGCCAACGTGCCCGGCGCGGCCGGCACGTGGAAGGACCTGACCGCCAACGTCAACCTGCTGGCGGCCAACCTGACCACCCAGGTCCGCGCCATCGCCGAGGTCGCCACCGCCGTGACCAAGGGCGACCTGACGCGCTCGATCCAGGTCGCGGCGCGCGGCGAGGTCGCCGACCTCAAGGACAACATCAACGCGATGATCGGCAACCTGCGCGCCACCACCGAGCGCAACAACGAGCAGGGCTGGCTCAAGACCAACCTCGCCAGCTTCACGCGCATGATGCAGGGCCAGCGCGACCTCATCACGGTCGGCCAGCGCCTGCTGTCCGAGCTGGTGCCGCTGATCGACGCCCAGCAGGGCGTCATGTACGTCATGGACGGCATCAACGGCGACGGCGCGCTGTTGCAGCTGGCCAGCTACGCCGACGCGCGCTCCCCCAAGAACCCGCGCCAGTACGCCGTCGGCGAGGGCCTGGTCGGCCAGTGCGCGTTCGAGCGCCAGCGGATCCTGCTGTCGCAGATCGACGACGACTCGGTGGTCATCAGCTCGGGCCTCATGACCGCCCGGCCGCGCACGGTGATCGTCCTGCCGGTGCTGTTCGAGGGCCAGGTCAAGGCGGTGATCGAGCTGGCCTCGCTGCGCGAGTTCACGGCCTCGCACCTGGCGTTCCTCGAGCAGCTCACGGGCAGCATCGGCATCGTCATCAACACCATCGAAGCGACCATGCGCACCGAGGGCCTGCTGCAGCAGTCGCAGCAGCTGGCCGGCGAGCTGCAGGCGCAGCAGAAGGAGCTGCAGCAGACCAACGAGGAGCTGGCGCAGAAGGCCAAGCTCCTGGCCCAGCAGAACGCCGAGGTCGAGCGCAAGAACCAGGAGATCGAGCAGGCCCGCCGCGCGCTCGAGGAGAAGGCGGCCGAGCTGGTGCTGACCTCGCGCTACAAGTCCGAGTTCCTCGCCAACATGTCGCACGAGCTGCGCACGCCGCTCAACAGCATCCTGATCCTCGGCCAGCAGCTGGCCGACAACACCGAGAAGAACCTCAGCGAGCGCGAGGTCGAGTTCGCCAAGACGATCCACGGCGCCGGCACCGACCTGCTCAACCTCATCAGCGACATCCTCGACCTGTCGAAGATCGAGTCGGGCACGGTCACCGTCGACTCCGAGGAGCTGCCGTTCTCGAGCCTGCGCGACACCGTCGAGCGCAACTTCCGCCACGAGGCCGAGAACCGCGGCCTCACCCTCGCCACCGACTTCGCGCCCAACATCGGCCGCGCGATCACCACCGACCCCAAGCGCCTGCTGCAGGTGCTGAAGAACCTGCTGTCGAACGCCTTCAAGTTCACCGAGCGCGGCGGCGTCCGCCTCGAGGTCAAGGGCGCCGCCGGCGGCTGGACCCCCGAGCACCCGGTCCTCAGCACCGCCCCCGGCGTCGTCTCGTTCTCGGTCAGCGACACCGGCATCGGCATCCCGCCGGAGAAGCAGCGCATCATCTTCGAGGCGTTCCAGCAGGCCGACGCCGGCACCGCCCGCAAGTACGGCGGCACCGGCCTCGGCCTGGCGATCAGCCGCGAGCTCGCCAGCCTGCTCGGCGGCGAGATCAAGCTGCACAGCGTCGTCGGCAGCGGCAGCACCTTCACGCTCTACCTGCCGAGCCAGTACCAGGGCCCCGCCAACAGCAAGGCCCCGCCGGCCCCGCGCAACAGCCTGGCCGCGCCGGCCGCCGCCGCCCCGCCGCGGGCCGACGCCATCGTCGACGACCGCGACGCGCTCGAGCCCGGCGACACCTCGCTCCTCATCGTCGAGGACGACCCGCACTTCGCCGTGCTCCTGCTCGAGGTGGCCCGCGAGCGCGGCTTCAAGGGCCTCGTGACCCTGCGCGGCGCCGACGCGGTCTCGCTGGCGATCCAGTACCGACCGACCGCGATCTCTCTGGACATCTTCCTGCCCGACGTGCACGGCTGGGCCGTGCTGAGCCAGCTGAAGCAGAACCCGGCGACCCGGCACATCCCGGTGCAGATCCTGACGCTCGACGACGAGCGCCAGCACGTGCTCGAGCGCGGCGCCTTCACCTACCTCAACAAGCCGCTGTCCCGCGACAGCCTGGCGACCGCCTTCGATCGCATGAAGAAGTTCGCCGCCAAGCAGCCGCGCGAGCTGCTCATCGTCGAGGACGACGCGGTCGAGCGGCTCAGCCTGTCCGAGCTGCTCGGCCACGACGACGTCCGGATCACCGCCGTCGCCAGCGGCGAGGCCGCCCTCGTCGCCGTGCGCGAGCGCCCGTTCGACTGCGTGGTCCTCGACCTGCGCCTGCCCGACATGTCCGGCTTCGAGCTGCTGAGCCGGCTGCAGACCGAGCCGTCGATGCGCGACCTCCCGGTCGTCGTGTTCACCGGCAAGGAGCTGTCGCCGGCCGAGGAGCAGCAGCTGCGCAAGGTCGCCAAGAGCATCGTCCTCAAGGACGTGCAATCGCCCGAGCGCCTGCTCGACGAGACCGCGCTGGTGCTCCACCGCGACCTCGCCGCGCTGCCGCCCAACAAGCAGCGGATGATCGAGCGCCTCCACGACAACAACGAGGTGCTGGTCAACAAGCGCGTCCTCGTCGTCGACGACGACGTGCGCAACATCTTCGCGCTGTCGTCCCTGCTCGAGCGCCAGGGCATGCGCGTCATCAGCGCCTCGACCGGCCAGGAGGCCATCGACATCGTCAAATCCACCCCGGATTTGGCGCTCGCGCTGGTCGACATCATGATGCCCGAGATGGACGGCTACGAGACGATGCGCCGGATCCGCAAGGACCCTCGCCTGCGCCGCCTGCCGATGATCGCCCTCACCGCCAAGGCGATGAAGGGCGACCGCGAGAAGTGCCTCGAGGCCGGCGCCTCCGATTACATCGCCAAGCCCGTCAACACCGAGCAGCTGCTGGCCCAGCTGCGCATCTGGCTGCACCGGTGACGGAGGTGTCGTCATGACCGCGCGCGAACGAGTCAACATCCTCCTCGTCGACGACCAGGCCGCCCGCCTGCTCAGCTACGAGGCCATCCTCGCGCCGCTCGAGCAGAACCTGGTGCGCGCCTCCTCCGGCGTCGAGGCGCTGCAGAAGCTGCTCAAGGAGGAGTACGCCGTCATCCTCCTCGACGTCAGCATGCCCGAGATGGACGGCTTCGAGACGGCCGCGCTGATCCACCAGCACCCGCGCTTCGAGCGGACCCCGATCATCTTCGTCACCGGCCACAACGTGACGGACATGGACGCGCTGCGCGGCTACGAGGTCGGCGCGGTCGACTACGTCTACGTCCCGATCGTCCCCGAGATCCTGCGCGGCAAGGTCTCGGTGCTGGTCGAGCTGCACCTCAAGCGCCAGGAGCTGCAGCGGGCCAACCGCTCGCTCGAGCAGGCCAACGCCCAGCTCGCGCTGGCCAACACCACCCTGCAGGCCGAGAAGACCCGCGAGCTCGAGCAGCTCAACGCCGTGCTCGAGCGGGCCAACGCCGGGCTCGCCGAGGCCAACCGCACGCTGAACGCCGAGGTCGCCGAGCGCCAGCGCGCCGAGGAGGCGCTGCGCCGCAGCCACGAGCGCCTGCGCGAGGCCGACCGGCAGAAGGACGAGTTCCTGGCGATGCTCGCCCACGAGCTGCGCAACCCGCTGGCGCCGATCCACAGCGCCGTCGAATTGATGGCGCTCAAGGAGATCGCGGACCCCGAGGTCCGCTGGTGCCGCGACGTCATCGAGCGCCAGACCGAGCAGCTGCACCGCCTCGTCGACGACCTCCTCGACGTGTCGCGCATCACCCAGGGCAAGATCAAGCTGCAGAGCGCCCCGCTCGAGGTCTCGGCCGTGATCAGCCGCGCGCTCGAGACGACCCGCCCGCTGATCGAGGCGCGCCGCCACGAGCTCGCCGTCACCGTGCCCGAGGCGCCGATCTGGATCGAGGGCGACCGCACGCGCCTGACCCAGGTGGTCGGCAACCTGCTCAACAACGCCGCCAAGTACACCCCGGAGGGCGGGCAGATCCGCCTCACGGTCGAGCTCGCCGGCGTCGACGCCGACGCCCGGGTGCTGATCCGCGTGTCCGACTCCGGCACCGGGATCTCGAACGAGATGCTGCCGAAGGTGTTCGAGCTGTTCACGCAGGTCGACCGCACCGTGCATCAGGCCCAGGGCGGCCTGGGGATCGGCCTCGCCCTCGTGCGCCGGCTGGTCGAGCTCCACGGCGGCTCGGTCGCCGCCCACAGCGACGGCCCCGGCAGCGGCAGCGAGTTCGTGGTTCGCCTGCCGCTGCTGCGCCAGGAGACCGCCCCAGCGAGCCCAGCGGCCAGCGACGCCGCGGCGCCCGGTCCGACGGCCCGACGCGTGCTCGTGGTCGACGACAACGTCGACGCCGCGCTCAGCCTGGCGGGCCTCCTCAAGGTGTCGGGCAACATCGTCGAGACCGCCTACGACGGCCAGCAGGGCATCGACGCCGCCGACCGTTTCCGCCCCGAAGTCGTGTTCCTCGACCTCGGGATGCCGAAGATCGACGGCTTCGGCGCGGCCTCGTGGATCCGCTCGCAGCCGTGGGCCGAGGACGTGCTGCTGGTCGCGGTCACCGGCTGGGGCCAGGAGGATGTTCGCACCCGGACCCAGGAGTCCGGCTTCGACGCTCACCTCGTCAAACCGGTCAACTTCGCCAAGCTGTCGCGCGTGCTGGCCCAGGGCCGCGGCGCCGGCCGCAACCGCGTCGGCTGACGCCGGCGATAGGTTCGGGCGCGGGCGGCGGGCGCCCGCCCGGCGCCCGCCGGTCTTGATCTGGCCTGAGGGACAGGTGCAGACACCTGCTCTGAAAGCCAGCCCCGGACGGCTGCCCGTCGCGCCCGCGAGTCCGCGCCTGCCCAAGCGTTATTCGCGCATTCGGCGACCGTGTTTTATCGACTATTGAGGGATTTCCCTGGCCGAGTTACCAATCAGGCACATGGCCTCACCGCCTCGCCCGCCCCGGGATGACGATCCGCGCTCGGAGCCGTGGGTCTCCATCGACGAAGTCGCGGCGCACCTGGGCGTCCGCAAGGATTCGATCTACCGCTGGATCGAGCGGCGCGGGCTGCCGGCGCAGAAGATCGGCAAGCTGTGGAAGTTGAAGCTGTCGGAGGTCGACCGGTGGATGTTGGCGGAGGGCCAGCGGCGCTCCGAGACGCCGGCGCCGCAGAACCCGGCGACGCTGGCGCCCCGCGACTTCGTGCTGGTGGTCGACGACGACGAGATGGTGCGTGAGTCGCTGCGCGACTTCCTGGTCGACGAGGGCTACGGAGTGCTGGCCGCGGCCGACGGCGTCGAGGCGTTCGAGCTGCTCGCGGCCCCGGCCACCCCGCTGCCGGCCGTCATCGTCCTCGACCTCAAGATGCCGCGCATGGGCGGCCGGGAGTTCCGCGAGGCCCAGGCCAAGATCCCGCGCCTGGCGCCGATCCCCGTGCTGCTGGTGACCGCCGAGCGGCGCGTCGACACCGGCAGCCCGGCCGTGCTGCGCAAGCCCATCGACCTCGGCGCCCTGCGCGATGCCATCCGCAAGTTGCTGGACCGGCGATGATGCACCATGGGTGCTGATGCCATGAACCGTACCGCTGCCCCTGCGCGAACCTCGACGGCGGCGCGCCCGGTCGTGCTGGTCGTCGACGACCAGCCCGAGAACCTGCGCGCGCTCGAGGCGATGCTGCGCCGCGACGACTGGGAGCTCGTGCTCGCCCGCTCCGCCCGCGAGGCGCAGGAGCAGCTGCTCCGGCGCGACGTCGCCGTCGCCCTGCTCGACGTGCAGATGCCGGAGATGGACGGCTACGAGCTGGCCGAGCACGTCCGCGGCGAAGAGCGTACGCGGCACCTGCCGATCATCTTCGTCGCCGGCAATTCGCGCGAGCCGCAGCGGGTGTTCTCCGGCTACGAGACCGGCCCGGTCGACTTCCTGTACCGCCCGATCGACGCCCACGTGGTGCGCAGCAAGGTCGACGCGTACGTGTGCGTGGCCCGTCGGCGCCACGCCCAGCAGAGCCGCGAGGAGCGCTTCCGCGACCTGCTGCAGACCGCCAGCCAGGCGGTGTGGCGGCTGTCTCCCGCCGACGCGCGCGTGCTCGAGGACTCGCCGAGCTGGCGCGCGCTGACCGGCATGAGCGTCGAGCAATGGCGCGAGCACGGCCCGCTCGCGGGCGTCCACCCCGACGACCGCGAGCGGGTGCTGCAGGCCTGGCAGGCCGGTCTGCGCAGCCGCGCGCCGTGGGACATCGAATACCGGGTGCACCGCCCCGACGGCCGCTACACCTGGACCCTGGCCCGCGCCGAGCCGGTCCGCGACGAGCGCGGCGGGCTGCTCGAGTGGATCGGCGCCAACATCGACATCCACGCGCGCAAGGAGGCCGACGCGTTCCGCGACATGGTCCTCGGGATCCTCGGCCACGACCTGCGCAACCCGCTCAACGCGATGATGGTGTCGGCCCAGCTGGCCCTCATGCGCGCGCGCGAGGAGCCGGTCCGCACGCCGCTCGAGCGCGTGCTCACCAGCGGCGAGCGCATGGGTCGCCACATCGAGCAGCTGCTCGACCTGACCCTGGCGCGCCTCGGCGGCGGCATCGCGGTCCACCCGGTGGCCGCCGACCTGCGCGAGGTCGTCGAACAGGCGCTCGAGGAGGTCACCGTCGGCAAGCAGCGGATCCGCCTCGACGCCGTCGGCGAGCTCAAGGGCGCGTGGGACGTCGACCGCCTGCTGCAGGTGATCCTCACGCTCGTGCACAACGCGGTCGATCACGGCACGCCCGGGACGCCGATCGTGATCCGCCTCGACGGCGAGGCGCCCGAGTCCGTCGCGCTGACGGTCCACAACCTCGGGCCGGTGGTGCCCGAGAGCGTCCGCAACGCCGTGTTCGAGCCGGCCCGCCGCACCGACCCCACCCGCCGCCACGGCGCCCGCGGGCTCGGGCTCGGGCTCTACATCAGCAAACAGGTCGTGCTGGCCCACGGCGGCACGATCGCGTTCGAGTCGAGCGAGGCCGGCGGCAACCTGCTGCGCGTGCGCCTGCCGCGGTACTCCGCGACCTAGCGTCGCGGGCGGGGGGGAGCGCATGTCTCCCAGAGCATGTCCCCCGGAACATGTCCGAAAAGCCCGTTTCGCGGCTCTCGAGCGACCGATCGAGGCCGCCGGGCCGCGGGGACGGCTCGCTCCGCGGCCGCGAACTCACGCCCCGCTCGACGCCGACATCGACGGCAGGGCCCTGACACGCGCGTCATGGCCGGCGGAGAAACTGGCTCCCAGAGGCCGTCGTGGCCCGGAGATGGCCGTGGCATCACCCATGCATTCGGCGCCGGGCATGACCCGCAGCGCGTCGACCACTCGCCTCCTCCTCACCCTCGCGCCGCTCCTCGGCCTCGCTCCTGCTTGTGACAAGAGCGAGCCCGAGCCGGCCGGCACCGACACCGTCGCCGACGCCAAGGGGGACTCCGAAGGCGACGCCGATCCCGCGAGCCCGACGTCGACCTCGACCTCGACCACGACCACCGAGGGCGACGACTCCGAGGGCGACGACCCCGCGGAGGACCCGGGCACCAGCAGCACCACCGATCCCGATCCCCTCCCCGACGACGAATGCGGGGGCTTCCTCGTCGACATGACCTCCGACGAGATCCTCGCCGCCTGGACCGCCTCGCAGTCGTACAGCCGGTCGGAGCAGCTCGCGTGGTGCGAGGGCGAGAACTCCATGCCCTGTACCACCGAGGGGGGCGAGGCCGGCACGTCGCTCTGCGTGGTCTCGTGGGGCCAGGAGGAGTGGACGACTTGCGCGGTCGAGCACGCCTGCACCCCCGACGACGTGTTCGACCAGGGCGAGTGCGGGGGCACCCACTGCGCCATCCTCGAGGGCGTCCTGACGGTCGAGGAGTGGTGGAGCGAAGACCCGTGCTGCGGCACCGACGACCCGTGCTGCTGGACGCCGCTGGTCGTCAGCTTCGACGGCGAGCCGATCCGCTTCGAGGCCGCCGGAGCCGCCGCGTTCGACATCAGCGGCCAGGGCGCGTGCCTCAGCACCGACTGGCCGACCCAGCCGTGGCTGGCCATCGACCGCGACGGCGACGGGATCATCGGCAGCGGCCGCGAGCTGTTCGGCAGCGGCACGATCATGACCACCGGCGTCCGCGCCAGCCACGGCTTCGAGGCGCTCGGCGAGTTCGACGTCGACCGCGACGGCAAGATCACCGCCGCCGACCCGATCTTCCACGAGCTGGTGCTCTGGTCGGACCACGACAGCGACCGCCGCGGCGCGCTCGGCGAGCTGGTGCCCGTCGCCCAGGCGGAGCTCATCGCCATCGACCTCGGGTTCGGCCGGCGCCACGACTGCGACGAGCGCGGCAACTGCGGGGTCGAGCGCTCGGCCTTCGAGTTCCGCGACGAGCTCGGCGCGGTCCGCAGCGGCGAGATCGTCGACGTCCACCTGCCGTGTCAGTGAGCCGTCCAGCGCCCGGGCCCCCGCACCTCGCCGGGGCCCGGGTCGCCGGCCTTCACAGGACGAGCTGCCGCCAGTCCTGCCCGGGCCTCGGGCACAGCTCGAAGGTCGTCGCCTCCCACGAGAACGCGTGCAGGCGGCAGCCCAGACCGACGATCGCCAGCAGCGGCGCGAACGGATCGTCGAGCTCGGCGTAGCGGCGACCGACGATCCCGGGGCGGAGATTCACCGTGTGCGACCCGTGGCGCGAGCGATCGTGGTCCCGCACGCGGACCTCGAGTTCGCAGGCGCGGCGCCACGCCAGCGCGCCGACGGTCAGCGTCTCGAGCTCGCTCCACTGCGAGCAATGGCCCCCCGGCACGCCGAGGCGCTCGTGGTGCTCCGCGCCGCCGAGGTCGTGGAGCACCCTGGTGGCCGTCAGCGTCGCCATGCGCTGCCGCGAGGTCTCGCTCCGCGGCCGCCACAACCGCCACACCGCCGCGCGCTGCGGCGACTCACCGCGCTGCGCGGCCAGCCGGGCCAGCGCGTGCGTGGGCTGGCCCAGCGCGTCGAACGCCCGGACCGCCCGCGCGCCGAGCTCCTCGCAGCGGCGCATCAGCGGCAGCGCCGCGGCGAACCGCACCGCGTCCTCGATCGAGCCCGGGTGCGGCAGGCCGTACGCTCGCGGCGCGCCGGGGTTGGCGTCGACGGCGATCTGCGGCGCCTCGCGGCGCGCGAGCGCGTGCAGCCGCTCGCGCTCGACCCGCGGGTGGCCGCGGACATGAAACCGGCGCTCGATGCCGTCGCCGAGGCGCTCCCACGCCAGCGCCAGCGCCTCGGTCTGACGGACCGCGATGACCGCAGGCGCCGCGTCCCTGTCCTCCCCCGCGAACGCGCGCCAGACCTCGCCCGCGCGTCTGCAATGCAGATCGGCGACGCGCTGGTACGCGCTCGCCAGTCGCTCCGGCGCGTCGAGGCGCGCGCGCAGCGGGTGCACCGGCCAGCGACCGACCTGCATGGCCTGCTGCAGCTGCGTCGAGGACAGCGCGACGACCTCGCCGAGCAGGTCCGCCGCGCCCGGCAGGTCGTCGATCATGCGCCGGATATATCACCCGCGGCCCGCGCTCCGCGAACCGATCGAGCTCGAGGCCACCGGGCACGCGTGGAGCTGCCGGCGAACGAGCCCGCCACCGCCGCGGCCCTCGTGAGCGCGCGCGGACTCCTGTCCGGCGCGCGCGGATGATTCGTCGCGCTCGCGGTACCGATATCGACTGTGATCATTACGAATGCAGCGAGCTCGACCGGAACGCGGCGTCGAGCCGCGGCTGCACTTTGATCATTCGCCCCATTTCTCTCGGGCTCTCGCCGATACACGCCCCGGTTTTAGCCCTATTTCCGGGTGCCAAAAAACAGGCCTTCAGTCGGTCAGAGTCGGTCAAAGTCGAAGAAAAACAGCGTGAAAGCCGCAGTTAACGTTGTTCTTTATGCTTTCTTGATGAAATCGCCGCCTCTCCTTACGTCCTCTTTATCCGAAGATTGCGAATGTATTGGTGGTCACAGAGGGGTCCGGCAATGCTCAATCGAATCACCAACTCCAACACCGGGAATGATGGCACCTACACCTCGATGGGTGGAGCCACGACCGCGCAATACTTTCGCGAGCTCGCCGACGTGACGGTGATGGCGAAGGACGAGGAGATGGCGGCGGCCACGCGCCTGGTCGAGCTGCGCAAGGCGCTGTGGACCGCGCTCCTCAACTACCCGCCGTTCATCCCGGCGATCTGCCAGCTGCTCAACGAGCGCCTGTCGGCCGAGGCGTGCCCCCCGGCCGTCGTCGCCGAGGTCGAGAAGACCGCGCGGGCGCTGCGAGACCGCGTGCTCAAGGTCCACGAGGAGGCGTTCGCGGCCGCCCGCGCCGCGCTGATCGAGAAGCTGGTGTTCGCCGACGTCGACAGCGTGGCGTCCGACGCGATCCTGGCCGACCTCACCGGCCTCGAGGGCGACCGCGCGACCACCACCAACCTCAAGGTCAAGCCGCCCTACCGCGACAGCGCCCCGTTCTTCCGCTACGTGGCCGCCGCCCGTCGCGCCCACAACGCCCTGATGCTGGCCAAGAACGAGTTCGTGCGCTCCAACCTGCGGCTCGTGGTCGCCATCGCCCGCCGCTTCGGGCGCAGCCAGATCCCGATGCAGGACCTGATCCAGGACGGCAACATCGGCCTGATGAAGGCGGTCGACCGCTTCGACCCGTCCCGCGGCTGCCGCTTCGCCACCTACGCCGCCTGGTGGATCCGCTACGCCATCACCCGCGCCATCGTCGACACCGACCGCAGCGTCCGCCTGCCGCTGCACATGATCGACGCCTGCAAGAAGGTGAACCGGGCCCGCCGCGAGTACGAGGTGATGTACGGCCGCGCCCCCACCGAGGAGGAGCTGTCGTCGGCCACCGGCATCAGCCTCGAGCGGATCCAGCGCATGAGCTGGTCGCTGATCGACCAGCCGCTGAGCCTGTCGCTGCCGGCCACCCGCGACGGCGACAGCTGCCTCGCCGACACCCTCGTCGACATGACCAACGTGGCGCCCTCCGACCTGCTCGACTCCGAGCTGCTGCAGTCGCAGCTGCTCGAGGTGTTCCAGAAGCTCTCGCCGATCGAGGCCGACATCCTGCGCAAGCGCGTCGGCATGGACGGCGAGCCCGAGCTCACGCTCAAGGAGATCGGCGCCACCTACTCGCTGTCGCGCGAGCGCATCCGCCAGCTGCAGGAGCAGGCCCTCCGCAAGCTCCGGACCGAGTTCTCGCGCCGCCAGCTGATGTAGACCACCACGACACCCCTCGACCAGCCGGTCGACCTTCGCGTCGATCGGCTGGTTTTTTGCTTCCGCGCCGACGAGGGCCGCCTGTCGCTCGGGACAGGTCGGCGCGCCTGCCCACACTTGCTGCCGCAGCATGCGCGACGAGCCGCGCGGCGATCGCTGTGTCTTCGCCAGGCGGGGTCCCGGCGATCGTCGTGTCTGCGCCAGGCGGGGCCGCGGCGATCGTCGTGGGGCGGACGGGAGGCGGCGCAGCGGGTCCCGTAGCGACGCCGGACCTGCCATGCCTTGTCCGCAGTGAACCCCCTTGGGACGCCCCAAACCCCGGCCCCTCCGTTTCCTGGCCTGGACCGCGTTTCAAGGGGGTGAAGTTGCGCCCGCCCATGCCCTTCTCAGCCCGATCCTGCTTGGCAACTGCTCCTGGTGGCAACGGTCTGGCAACGCAAGCCGCGCCGCGCGACTCGGTCGATACCACCCTGGCCACCCCCGCGCGAGTTGCTCGACAGCGGTGGCGACGACGGCTGTCCGTCGACCTTCTCGACATGATCGGCGGGGGCGCGGCGCGAAACGGCGGTTGCTGCACGGCCGCGCCGCCGAGGCCGCGATCCGCCACGCGCTCGACCTCGCGGCGACGCCGGCGCGCGCCCGTGAGGCTGCGGCCCTCGCCGCCGTCGCGCTGCACGACGCTCAAGCCGACGGCGCCCGACGGCCGCCCCGTTGCGGGCGCTGGTCACTGCGCTCGCCGCCCCTCGCCTCGCGCTCGAGATCGCAAACCCCAACGCCCCGCGCTCGGCAGTCTTCGCCGCCAGCGAGCAGGTGATCGCCGTCCTCGGTAGCGACCGGACGGCAGCCGTCGTCTCCGTCGGCGACGACGGCCTCGCCGCCCGCGACCCGCGGACCGGCGCCATCACCCGTCACCTCGGCCCCGGCCGCGCCACTCCCCCCTCGCCGCCGCGCGCTGATTCGCGCTACACCAGGCATGCTCCGACACCTCTCCTTCGTGCTCGACACGATCTCCGCTTGGCACGGAAAGCCGCGCAGCACGGCGCCGTCCCGCAGCGTACGATTCTGCACCCCGAGGGCACGTCGGCGCGCCGGCTCACGGCGGGCGTACCAAGGAAGCGCCGCGCTCAGTATTCCTCCTCGATGGTGTAGTCGACGACCCAATCGTGACCCTCGGCGTCCGTGAAGCGGAGCTCGACCTTTTCGTCGGTAATCTCGACCAGGCTACCGACGAGCTCGGGGCGGCTGGGGCTCTCGACGATCGTGAACGATCCGCGCTCGAGGGGCAGTGCCGACGGGCAGGGGTGAATGCACGGGCCGCAAGCCGAGGTGCCGACGGCCATGCCGGCGAGCAGCGCCGCGACACCGAGCGCGCCGACCATCACCCGGGCGTATGCGGGGGGTAGCGCCGCCATCACTGCACCCCCTCGAGAACGAGGCGGACCTGGGGCTCGGCGTCGGAGGGGATCAGCTCGAGGGCAGCGTCCTTCCCGGACCCAGCGGCGGACCCCTCGTCCGGCCAGAAGGCCTGTTCAGCGGCGTGCTCGGCATCGCCGTGGATACCGGCGAGCCGGAGGACCAGGACAGTGTCCGAAACGCAGGAGCAAGCGTGGGCGACCGGCGTGGTCGATGTGAGGCCGAGGCCCACGCCGAAACAGACGCAAACAGTGAGCACCGCAGAACGCATGCGGTCGAGCTTGCGCCAAGCAGCCCGTGCGCGCAAGACTGCCTGGCCTGGAGCTGCGCCAGACGAGCTGGGCCCCGTAAATCGCTGTCAGCCGGCGAGCATGCGCCAGGGCTCGCCGCGGACGCACGCCCGACCGTATGGGCGCGCCCGCTGACGGCCGATTGCTCTCGGCGACACCTGGGCGTGACGCGGATTCAGGGCTCCGGCCCGATCCGCAGCTGCTCGAGCGCCGCTACGAGGCCGGGCTCGACTCGGCTGAGGACGAAAAGCCGGCGATCGGACGGCGTCACACGCCCGCCCGCCCCGCAACGGCTAAACGACGTTATCTCGGCTCGATCGGCACCTCGAGTGCCCTATCTCGAACGTCGAGGAAGACCCACATGCCGGAGGCCAGCGAGCGCGAGAGGTCGGAGGTCGAGTAGAACACGGCTTGCGAGATGCATCGCAGGTAACGCTGCATGCGGCCAATCAGGCGCGCACCGACAACTCGCTGGGCTCGCTCGACGTCGAGGAAGAGCTCGGGGTTGTGGTCCGAGGCGAGCTCGAGGATGTCCTCCCAGCGTGCCCGTGGGCTGCTGTCGGGGTCCATCGGCTTGCCCGACGCCCCGTCGAGCAGGAAGTACCTCTCACCGCATGCGAAGGCATCAAGACACTCGAGGAGCTTCCTCAGTAGGAGATCGTTCTTCACGAAGTCCAGGTCCTCGCGCGTCATCATACTCATGCGGGCGTCGGGGCTTTCCAACCCGAAGAGCGCCGTCTCCACGCTCAGGAGTTCGTGGCCGTACTTCTTCATCGTGCTGAAGTCGGCGAAGGACCCGTTCTGATGGTGGAGGAGGATGTGCACCCCGACCTTCAAGTACCGCTCTAGGCCGAGCGAGAGCAGGAAGAAGGTTGGTGCGTCGACCCGCAGGACAGTGCGCCCGTCGGCGATGCGCTTCAGGGCAACGTGAAGGCAAGAGACCGCGTGTTCGAGCTCGTCGAGGATGGAGAAGCGGCGGTTCACGTCGGAGAAGACGACGGTTGACATGGCAGCGTGGAGGTTAGCGCCGGACCCCGCATTCGCCGACAACGATGCCGAGGAGCGGGAAGAAGTGACCCTACTGCTGGGACTTGCTCCGCTCCACAGCGATTACCGTGACAGCTTTCGCGGCCTCCAAGATGAACGAGGCGTTCGCGAACGGTTCTCGATGGAGGAAGGCCACCTCTTTGCCTTCAGCGTCAACCAGGCGCGGGTTGTCGTCACACGTGTTGTGGACCCGGCAGAGCTGCCACAACGTGGCGAAGTTCAGGTTCAGGTTAAGCCCGCCCTCTCATTCATGCGCTCGCGCCGGCGAGGAATTCTGGCGTTGCGGGACGAGTCACGCGGCCGTACATGTCGTCGCGGCCATGCGCTCGGAGAACAGCCACTCGAGCGCCTCGGGGGCGCGCTTGCGCCAGTGCAGCTCGCTGTGCGCGCCGTACGGGTCGGGGCGCCACATCAATTCGTCGTCGCCGTAGCCGGCGGCCACCAGCTGCCCGACGAGGCGGGCCGCGTCGGCCAGCATGTCGCCCTCGTGGGCGCCGGCGTCGACGTAGATCCGCGAGGTCGACGGGCGCGGGAGCTCGGCGATCCGGTCGTAGATCCGGCGCTCCGCGAACCACAACGAGGGCGACATGCACAGCGCCGCGCCGAACACGTCCGGGCGGCGGAAGTGGGCGTAGAGCGCGGCCAGGCCGCCCATCGACGAGCCGCCGATCGCCGTCCCGGCGACGTCGGTGCGGACCGCGAACTCGCGCTGGATCCGCGGCGCCAGCTCCTCCACCACCCAGTCGATCAGGTGGTCCGCCTCGCCGCGACAGTCGTCGCACGCGAACGGCGACAGCTCGTGGATCCGGTCGACCCCGCCGTGGTCGATGCCGACGATCACCGGCGCCGGCTTGCCCTCCGCGTACAGGTCGTGGGCGGCGTGGTGCAGGTACCAGCCCCCGGCCATCGAGGGGTCATCGTGGAAGATGTTCTGCCCGTCGAAGATGTACAGCGTCGGCAGCGGGCTCTTGTCGGGCCGCTCCGTCGGGAGATACACGCGGACGTGGCGCTCGCCGGCGAACTTCGGCAGCGTGAACGGGCCGAGCTTGTAGATGACGTGTGTGGCCATGCGTCTCCTCGGAGTGCATAGCTCGCCGCCGCGGACGAGCACGCCATGCGGCGCTCCGCCTCGCGCACGGGCCCGGTGACGCTCGCACGCGTCGGGTGAGCGCGTGTGGTGGCGATCGCGCGGTACGACCAAGAGTCGTCGCGCTGCTGCCGATCGCGGCCGCGGCGGATGGTGCTCGCGCCGGGCTGCAGCGCGCCGCAAGTGACGAGCCGGCGCGCGCGGCAGGTCGTGGTGGTCGTCGCGCGAGTCACCACTGCCGCGTCGCGTCGCCGCCGCGGAGTAGCGTCGACGTCGCCGTGCGAGTGACCCTGCGCGGCGCCGTCACCGAACCGACGTGCGTGAGCGTTCGCCGTCGAGACGCAAGCTTCGATCGCGCCGACCGGCGGCCAGACACCGACAGCGCCTGAACCCGCCCTCTGCGCGCCGCATTTTACGGCGCTGCGGCCGACGCGAGGGCCTGCAGCGAGCTCTGTCGTGGAGACTTCGCTGTTGCCGCACCCATGTTCCCCGACATAAACTGCGACGGTGCGGGCGGGCGCGCTCGGCCCGCGGACGGAACGTACTTTTCATGATCGGCATCACCGCCAGCGAACGACCGAGCATCCCCAAGGCCCCCACGGGGATCCACGGTTTGGACGACATCACCGGCGGCGGCCTGCCGCGCGGCCGGCCGACGCTGGTGTGCGGCAGCGCGGGCTGCGGGAAGACGCTGATGGCGATGGAGTTCCTGGTCCGCGGCGCCACCGACTACGACGAGCCCGGGGTGTTCTTCGCCTTCGAGGAGACCGCCGACGACCTGGCGGCCAACGTGCGCTCGCTGGGCTTCGACCTCGAGGACCTGGCCGCGCGCGACAAGCTGGTGGTCGAGCACATCCGCGTCGAGCGCAGCGAGATCGAGGAGGCCGGCGAGTTCGACCTCGAGGGCCTGTTTATCCGCCTCGGCCTGGCGATCGACACCGTCGGCGCCAAGCGCGTCGTGCTCGACACGCTCGAGACGCTGTTCGGCGGGTTCGACAACGAGGCGGTGCTGCGCTCGGAGCTGCGGCGGTTGTTCCGCTGGCTCAAGGATCGGGGCGTCACCGCCGTGATCACGGCCGAGCGCGGCGACGGCACCCTCACCCGCCAGGGCCTGGAAGAGTACGTCTCCGACTGCGTGATCCTCCTCGATCACCGGATGTTCGATCAGGTGTCCACCCGGCGCCTGCGGATCGTCAAGTACCGCGGCACCATGCACGGGACCAACGAGTACCCGTTCCTCATCGACAACGACGGCTTCTCGGTGCTCCCGCTGACCTCGCTCAGGCTCGACCACGAGGCCTCGAACGAGCGCGTCTCCACCGGCATCGAGCGGTTGGACGCCATGCTCGGCGGCGGCGTGTACCGCGGCACCAGCGTGCTGCTCTCGGGAACCGCCGGCACCGGCAAGTCGAGCGTCGCCGCCTACATGGCCGCGGCCGCCTGCGAGCGCGGCGAGCGGTGCCTCTATTACTCGTTCGAGGAGTCGCCGTCGCAGGTCCTGCGCAACATGCGGTCGATCGGCCTCGACCTCGCGCCCTGGCTCGAGAACGGCCTGCTGACGTTCGTCTCGACCCGCCCCACCTTCCACGGGCTCGAGATGCACCTGGCGACGATGTACAAGCACATCCGCGATCTCGACCCCCGCCTGGTCGTGGTCGACCCGATCAGCAACTTCGTCTCGGTCGGCACCGCCAACGAGGCCCACGCCATGCTGCTGCGCCTGGTCGACTTCCTCAAGAGCCGCCAGACCACCGCGGTGTTCGTCAGCCTGATCAGCGGCGCCGCCGCGACCGAGGCGACCGAGCAGAACATCTCCTCGCTCATCGACACCTGGGTGCTGCTCCGCGACATCGAGCTCGGCGGCGAGCGCAACCGCGGGCTCCACGTGCTCAAGTCGCGCGGCACGGCCCACTCGAACCAGGTCCGCGAGTTCGTGCTGTCGAGCCGCGGCATCGAGCTGCGCGACGTCTACGTCGGCCCCGAGGGAGTGCTCACCGGCTCGATGCGGCTGGCGCAGGAGGCCAAGGAGCGCGAGGCGGCCGAGAACCGCCGGCTGGCGATCGCGCGCAAGCGGCGGGAGATCGACCGCAAGCGCCGGGCGCTCGAGGCCCAGATCGCGGCGCTGCGCGCCGAGGCGGAGATCGAGGAGAGCGAGCTCGAGCTGCTGCTCGGCGCCGAGGAGGCGGTCGAGCGCAGGCTGCAGTCAGACCGCGTCGGCATGGCGCGCAGCCGGCGGGCCGACGCGGAAGAGGAGGAGACGGCATGAACAGCGAGCACGAGGCGAGCGCCGGCGACCCCGACGTCTGGCAGCTGCGGCTGTACGTCGCCGGGCAGACACCGAAGTCGCTCCAGGCCCTGGCGAACCTGCAGCGGATCTGCGAGGAGCACCTGCACGGCCGCTACACGATCGAGGTCATCGACCTCCACAAGCACCCGAGGCTGGCCAAGCAGGACGAGATCGTCGCCATCCCGACGCTCGTCCGCAAGCTGCCCGACCCGATCCGGCGCGTGATCGGCGACCTCTCGAACGTGCAGAAGGCGCTGGTCGGACTGCAGCTGGTGCCGGCCCACACACCATGAGCGCCCGCCCCACCGCCGTCCTCGCCGGGCCCGAACGAGCCTGTCTCTTCGACCATGTGACGAACGCGAGGGAGGCCGCGCCGTGAGCGACGACCTCCAGCGCGAGCTCGCGGAGCTGCGCTTCCGCCTCGCCGAGGCCCAGGAGACGATCCGGGCGATCACCGGCGGCGAGGTCGACGCGCTCGTCATCAGCGACGTCGAGCCGCCGCGGGTGTTCACGCTCGACGCCGCCGACAAGCCGTACCGCCTGCTCGTCGAGCAGATGCACCATGGGGCCGCCGCGGTCAACGTCGACGGGGTCGTGCTCGCCTGCAACACCCAGTTCACGCGCCTGCTCCGCTGCGGCGAGGAGGCCGTGCTCGGGCGCCCGCTGCAGGAGCACGTCGACCCGCCCGGCCTGCCGGTGTTCGAGGCGCTGCTGCGCGACGGCCTGGCCGCCTCGGCCGAGAGCGAGGTGATGCTGCGCCACGGCGACGGCGAGCGCGTCCCCGTGGTCCTCGGCGTCCGCGCCCTGCGCGAGGGCATCGCCGGCGTGTGCCTGTTCGTCGTCGACCTCACCGAGCAGAAGCGACGCGAGCGCGTCCTCGCCGACGCCGCCACCGCCCGCGCGATCCTCGAGCAGGTCGCGGACGCCGTGGTCGTGTGCGACAATGGCGGCACCGTGCTGCGCGCCAGCCGGGCCGCGCACGACCTCGCCGGCAAGAACCCGCTGTTCCAGCGCTTCGACCAGGTGTTCGCCCTGACGCCGCTCGCGGCCGACGACGTCGGCGCGCGCGTCGACCTCGGCCCGGCGTGGCGCGGCGAGACGCTGCGCGGCCTGACTGTCCGCTTCCACCGCCCGTCCGGCGGGCGCGCCGAGCTGCTGCTCGGGGCGGGCCCGCTGGTGGTCGCCGGCGGCGAGCGGCTCGGCGTGGTGATCACGCTGACCGACATCACCCCGCTGCGCGAGGCCCAGGACGAGCTGCGCCGGCGCGCGAGCGAGCTGCAGGAGGCCGACCGCCGCAAGGACGAGTTTTTGGCCATGCTCGCGCACGAGCTGCGCAACCCGCTGTCGCCGATCCAGTCGTCGCTCGAGATCATGAACCTGCAGGCGCTCGACGACCCGCTGACCGGTCAGTGCCGCGACGTCATCGAGCGCCAGGTCCAACAATTGACGCGGCTCGTCGACGACCTGCTCGAGGTCTCGCGGATCAACACCGGCAAGATCCAGCTGCAGATGGAGCGCATCGACCTCGCGACGGTGGTGCTGCGCGGCATCGAGACCAGCCGGCCCGTGGTCGACAGCAAGGGCCACCGGCTCGAGTTCGCCTGCCCGCCCGACCCGGTGTGGGTGCGCGCCGACCCGACCCGGATCGCCCAGGTCGTCGGCAACCTCGTCAACAACGCCGCCAAGTACACCGAGCCCGGCGGCGAGATCGTCGTGCGGCTCGAGCGCGAGGACGGCGACGCCGTGATCCGCGTGCGCGACAGCGGCATCGGCATCCCCGAGGAGATGCTGGCCGAGGTGTTCGACCTGTTCACGCAGGTCAACCGCTCGCTCGACCGCTCGCAGGGCGGCCTCGGCATCGGCCTCGCGCTGGTCAAGCGGCTGGTGGGGATCCACGGCGGCCAGGTCGAGGCCCACAGCGACGGCCCCGGGCTCGGCAGCGAGTTCGTGGTCCGGCTCCCGCTGCACGACGGCGAGCGCGTCGGCGCCGAGGCGCCGCCGACCGAGAAGCCGAGTGTCGCCGGCCCGAGCCTGCGCGTGCTCGTCATCGACGACAACCGCGACGCCGCCGAGCTGCTGGCGGCCCTCCTCGGCATGCTCGGCCACACCGTCCAGACCGCCGCCGACGGCCCGTCGGGCATCGAGGCGGCGCTGGCGTTCGTGCCGCAGATCGTGCTGTGCGACATCGGCCTGCCGCTGCTCGACGGCTACGGCGTGGTCGCCCAGCTGCGCGGCCGCCCCGAGTTCGCGGCCACCCGCTTCATCGCCCTCACCGGCTACGGCCGCGCCGAGGACCGCCAGCGCTCGCTCGCCAGCGGCTTCCACGCCCACCTGATCAAGCCGGTCGGCCTGGCCAAGCTCAAGGCGCTGCTGCGCCCGCCGGGCGCGGACCCCAGCGACATGTCCTGAAGGGCATGTCCCTGGACGACCCATCACGGAACATGTCCCCGAGGACATGTGTCACGAATGCGCGGGCGAGCGGCGAGACGTCCCCGGGGACATGTGCCACGAATACGCGCGCCCCGGCTCACCCGACGGCGTCGGCGAGCGGCAGGCTGAGCGCGAGCGTCGTGCCGCGGCTGGAGGAGGAGGCCTCGTGCCAGATCCGCCCGCCGTGGGCCTCGACCACGCTGCGGGCCACGAACATCTCGGTGGTCGTGCGGCGGCGCGCGAGCGACGGTCCGCCGAGGTCGGCGGCGACGTCGCTGACGCGGAGGACCACCTGCGCCTGGGCCACCGAGCCGCGCAGGGTCACGAGGCGGCTGGCGCCGGCGGCCCGCAGCGCCGCCTGCACCACGGTGCCGAGCGCCCGGACCAGGCGCTCGTGCTCGCCGAGCACCGTCGCGCCGGCGAGCTCCAGCGACTGCTCGATGCGCACGCCGCGGGCGGACGCGGCCGGCTGCTGCTGGGCCACCACGTCGGCGACGAGCTCGGCGACCGCGAGCGGCCGCCGCTCGAGCAGCTCCGGGGTCCCGCGCAGGTCGGCGACCTCGTGCAGCCCGCGGGTGACCTCCTGCAGCCGCAGCGTCGCGCTCTGCAGCATCTCCCGCACCATCTGCTGCTCCGGCGAGCCCTCGCCGAGCCCGGCCAGGTAATCGCGGCACAGGCTGATGTTCATCAGCGGGTTGCTGATGTCGTGCGCGACCATCTCGAGCAGCTGGGCCTCGCGCTCGCGGGCGAACGCCGCCACGCTGGCCGCGTATTGCTCGTCGATCTGCTCGTGCAGCGCGACCACGGCCGCCCCGGCGAGCTCGTCCTGCTCGACCCGCGACGACAGCGCCCGGCGCAGCGCCGCGAACTCCCGCGCCAGCATCTCGGGGGCCGCGTCCTCGCGGGCCCGCCCGGCCCCGTGCCCCACGCCCGCCGGGCAGGCCGCGGACTCCTCCGGCGCGACCAGCAGGTCGGCGAGCTCGTCCACCAGCAGCTCGGCGCCGTCGAACAGCTCGACGAATTGCGGCACGAGCTCGCGCAGGAGCTGGGCGAGGTGCGCCCGGGACGAAGGAGAAGGCCGCTGGTCGGGCATCACCAGCCGCGCAATATGGCACAGACGGCGGCGGCGCGTGAAGCTCCGCGCCGCCGAACCGCGCGCCGCCGGCCCGGGAGGCGCGGCGAGGCGGTCATCGCCGGATGACTCGTTCGCGCCGCCACCAGCACACGCGCCCGCGTCCGTGTCGGCACCCGACGCCGCGCAGGTCGGCGGCCCGACTCGACCCTACACGAACTCCGTGGGATGCCCCGGGAATCTCCCGGGCGCGGCACGTGACGCATCGGACAGGTCGAGCCGCGCGCGGCGACAGGGCAGCCTGACCATCGGGACAGGTGATGCCCGAGCCCCCGCCGCGACCGGACGAGCGCCCGCCTCCTCCGACGGCCTGGCCCTTGGGACATCCTCAGCTCGGGGCCGTGACGGATCGACGTCATGTCTCGCAGGACAGGTTCGAGGCTCGTGCCGGCCGAATGGCGCTCGACCGGCGGATGACCTTCAAGCCATGTCCATGTATTGCTGCGCCCCGAGGTCACGCGGCTCGCCGACCGCGACCAAGGGCGCGCTCGCGAGCATCGCCGCCCCGGCGCTGCGCGGAGCTGCGCCTTCACACCCGACAAATGGTTCGCGCCGGTCGGCGACATCCTCGTCGCCGCCGGCGCCTGGAAATGTGAGCACCATCTCGTGCTCCCCCGCAGTCGATACGTGTCCGGGTTCAGGGCAGCGTCGTCGGGGGCGCCGTCCTCCGCGGCCATTCGATGCGGAGCTTGATGATCCGGCGCTTCATGGCGTGGCGGGTGATGCCGAGGAGCTGGGCGGCGCCGACGATGTTGCCGGCCCGGTTGAGCGCCTCGTTGCAGAGGCGGCGCTCGGCGGCTTCGAGGTTGAAATCGTCAAGAATGAACTGAGACATGCGTACCTTCTACGGCACGACCTTGTTCCAGCGCGGATCAAGACCGGTTGAATAACCGCAGAAACGGCGTGCACGCCCGCGCATCGCCACCTGGCGCTCGAGTCAGCCGCGGCCGAGAAAAATCGCCGGCCCCACGCGAGCCGGCGGAGCCGCGGGGAGCCTGCTTGATGCCGCGGACGACGCTCGCGTCTCACCGCGGGCGCTTCCGCGCGCACCTCCGGTTCCCCGAACAAACGCCGTCAAGCGAGGCGCCGCCCGGGAATTGTTCCGCAGATGCGGGTCATGTTGAGGAATCAGCGCCCCGACTGGGCCGAGGATAACTTCCATGCTCTGCGCATTCATTCGTCGATTCACCGTGGCTTGCCCCCTCGTGCTCGCGCTCGTCGCCTGCGACGACGACGCCCTGTCCGTCGCGCGAGGACGACTATGATCATACCGGGATGATCTGCCGCGGCCAGGCGTTCCGCGGCGTCGAGGCCACCCCGCTCGACTCGATGCTCCTCCAGGCCCCCCCTGCCTGCAGGAGATGCCGCGCTGCGCCAGCACGCTGACTCCGCCCAGGCCCTCGACCTCGACCTTCGGCGTCAAGGTCGAGGGCGGGGTCCTGTGATTCTCGCGCGGACGAATCGCGCCCCCCGCAATCGCGCGATGCGCCGCCCGGCTACGGCGCGACCAGCACCGATTCACGCCAGCGATCGTAGCGCACGACGCGGACCGCGAGTCGCTGGCCCGGCCCGGTCGCCGGGGCGGCGTCGTCGGGGAGGAATGCGAGCACTCCCCCGAGGTCGACCTCCCACCCGCGCAGCAGCCGTCGCGTCACCGTCGCTGCCAGCATTTCGGCCCCCGCCTGCGCCGCGACCACGCGCTCCCACGCCCTCCGCTTGCGCGCCATGCTCGCCGACGCGGCCAGGGTGCCCAGCTCGTCGGTGGCGAACAGCAGGAGCTCGAGCGTCGCGCCGACCGCGAGCGCCGGCTCGAGCCGCTCGTCGAGCGGCACCATGAACCTCCGGCCGTCGGCGATCTCGCAGACCACATCGAGGCCACCGGCCGCGACCACCGTGGCGCTCACGACGTCACCCGCGCGCGGCGGCGCGTCGGGCGAGGGTTCGGCGAACAGCGCGGCGAAGGCGTCGGTGCTCATGCGTGCGTCGACGATCCGCGCTCCCCCGCGCGGCCGTCAAGCAGCATCAGTCCATCGCCGCGAGCTCACGCTCGAGCTGCGCCGCGAGCTCGTCGCGCGGCCGCTCGGCCTGGCGCACGCCCGGGCCCTGCGAGCGCGCGGCGACTCGCCGGTGCGGTGATGCGAGTGCGTCGGCGTCGGCGTCGTCATCGGCCGCTCCGGTGGACGTCGCCGCGAACGGCGCGCGAACTCGCCGTGAATCAGCGCCGCTCGCCGAGCGAGGCGACGATCAGCGCCGCCGATCGCTCGGGCGTGTGCACTTCGGTGTCGATGCGCAGCGACGGCGGCGGCAGCGGCGGAAACGCGAAGCCGCCTGCGCGCTCGATCGAGCGGTACAAGGCGACATCGGTGAGCTTGCCGAAACGATGCCGACTGGGCTGGTCGAGCCGCTGGGCGATGGCTTCGGGCGAACACAGCAGTTCGACGAACACCACCTCGCCGCCGTGGCCGCGCACCGTTCCGGTCAAGCTCTCGATCAGGGCCGGATCGACGGTGGCCTCGGGATGGAAGGTGAAGACGAACGAGCGCCCGGCCGCGGCGGCTTCGGCGAACGCCGCGCTCCAGATCGCCGCGCGCAGACGACGGAAGCCCGGGCTGCCGAATTCGAACAAGGCCAGCGCTGCGTCCACCGCCAGGTGGTTGTGGAACAGCGGGATGCCGAGCGCCTGGGCCACCTGCATGCCGATGGTGTGCTTGCCGGAGGCGGCCGGGCCATGAATGAAGATGACGTACATAGGGGCGGGGGGGGACGGCGTTGCTCAGCAGAACGGGCACTGACACACGATGCCGGGCGTCATGTCGTTGCACACGGTGTGGGGCGGCATGGCGTCGCAGATCTCCTGGCCGCACTCGCAGTCGATGTCGGCCATGTCGCCGCACTCGACCGGCTTCGGCTCGCACACGTTGTAGGCGCCCTTCTGGCCCTTGAGCACGCACACCAGCGGGTCGTGGGGGTCGGTGGTACAGGCCGCGCAGTCGGGGGCCCAGTCGCAGGCCTCGACGGGGGTGCACTGGCCGGACCAACATTCGCCGGCGACGCTCGGCAGCTGTCCCAGAGGACAGTCTGGCGGCGGCACGTCGCAGGTCACCCCGACCGGGTTGCAGCTCACCTTCTCGAACGTGCAGCGGCCGAACCGGCACACCGCCTTCGCCGGGGCGCCGATGTCGAGCACCGCGCAGGCCTCGACGAAGCACTCGGGGACGTTGCACGCGGGCGGCTGCTCGCCGACGGCCAGCACGTCGCAGGTGCAGCAGTCGGTGAAGATCTGGCAGTCGCTGTCCTGCTCGCAGGTCGCGCCGACCGGCTCGCCGGTGGTCTCGCCGCTCGTCGTCTCGTCGGTCGTGCCGGCGGTCGTCTCGCCGGTGACCGCGCTGGTCGTCTCGCTGGTCTCGGTCGTCGACGCCGACACGCCGGTGGTCTCGGTCGTCGGGCCCGTGCTCGTCGTCGTCTCGGCGGTCGTCGTCGTCGGGCCCGTCGTCGTCGTCGACGTCGGGCTGTCGGTGGACGCGGTGGTGGTCGTCGTGGGCTCGGCCGTCGTCTCGGTGGCCGTGCTCGGCCCGCTCGAGTCGGTGGTCGCGGTCGTCGTCGACGTCGAGTCGCCGCAGGCCGGGAGCGAGAGCAGGAAGATCGCCGCAAGGGCGCTGGAGAACCGTGTATTGGAAGCCATGCCCCTGCTCTACCACAGCCCGTCCGGGCGACCAGGCGACCGCAGCCGGCGGTCCGCGGGTCGCGCGGCCGGCTCGGCGCCGCCGGCGACGGCGGGCTCGGCTGCGCGGCCTCACACGCCCGCACGCCGGCGCGCTTGCCTCGCGGCCCCGCGCGGCCCGACAATCGCAGCGCCATGGACAAGACCTATCCCAGCGCCGACGCGGCCGTCGCCGACCTGCGTGACGGCATCACCCTCATGAGCGGCGGCTTCGGCCTGTGCGGCAACCCGGAGAACTTGATCCAGGCCATCCACCGCAAGGGCATCCGCGACATCGACCTCATCAGCAACAACTGCGGCGTCGACGGCGTCGGCCTCGGCATCCTGCTCGACGCCGGCCAGGTCCGCAGCATCACCGCCTCGTACGTCGGCGAGAACAAGACCTTCGAGAAGCTCTACCTCTCGGGCAAGCTCAAGGTCACGCTCGTGCCCCAGGGCACCCTGGCCGAACGGATCCGCGCCGGAGGGGCCGGCATCGGCGGGTTCTACACGCCGACCGGCTACGGCACCCCGATCGCCGAGGGCAAGGAGGTGCGCGAGATCGACGGCCGCTGGTACGTGCTCGAGGCGCCGCTCAGGGCCGACTTCGCCATCGTCAAGGCGTGGAAGGGCGACACCCACGGCAACCTCGTGTTCCGCCGCACCGCCAACAACTTCAACCAGGCGATGGCCACCGCCGCGAAGGTCACGATCGCCGAGGTCGAGGAGCTCGTGCCGGCCGGCGCGCTCGACCCGGACCACGTGCACACGCCCGGGATCTACGTCCAGCGCATCATCCAGGGCGAGCGCTACGCCAAGCCGATCGAGTTCCGGACCACCCGGAGCGCCTGACCTTTCCATCAGGTCCCGAGAGACAGATGCACGGCGGCCACCAGCGCATCGACGTCGAGTGGCTCGCGCTCGCCGCGGGCCTCAAACCGGCGATCCGGATCGCCGCCAGCGCCCTCGAGGCCAGCGCGATCGCGGGGCGGTTCCAGGCCATGGGCGCCGCCGTGGTCACCGCGCGCGGCCCGGTCGGCGTCCACCGCCACGAGCACACCCTCGTCTACGTCGCCCGTGGCGCCGCCGACGCCGCGGCCGTCCGCGCCGCCGAGCGCCCGCTGCTCGGCACCCACCTGCCCGCGCGCGACAAGGCCTACTACGCCGGCGAGCTCGGGCGCCGCCTCGGCTATCCCCGCTGCTGCGTCGACGCCTTCACCGCGCGGATCCTCCGCGGCCCCGGCAAGCTGCGCGCCGGCGACCGCGACAGCGTCCACGAGGACTACGCCGCCGCCCACGACGCCCTCGTCGCCCGCCCCGACTGGCGCCTCAACAACCTGCTGCTGCGCCAGCACCTGCGCCTCGTCACCTTCGAGCCGTGCCGCTACGACTGCGCCCTCGCCCTCGCCCTCGCCAGCGAGGTGCTGCGCCTGTGCGCGGCCAGCGACGCCGCCTCGACACATGTCCTCGAGGACAGGCTCAAGCGCCCGCTGGTGCTCGCCGCCACCGGCGCCCGCGCATGGGTCCGGCTCGACGACACCGCGAAGATCGCCGCCGCCGAGGCGCCGCGGGCCGCCGAGGCCAACGCGCGCCCCGACCCCGCCGACGAGGCCCTGAGCGCGCGTCTGCTGCGCGCCCCGCTGCGCGAGCTCGGCGACCCGCCGCCGCTGCTCCTCGACTTCTCCCCGTGACACCAGGCCCGCTGTTACTCTCCAGCCCACCCCCGGAAACACCGCCATGCCCCTGACCCGCGAGCAGATCGTCCAGCGCGTCGCCCGAGAGCTGCGCGACGGTTACTACGTCAACCTCGGCATCGGCATGCCGACCCTCGTCGCCAACTACATCCCGGCCGGCATGGACGTCGTGCTCCACAGCGAGAACGGCCTGCTCGGCATGGGTCCGTTCCCGCGCGAGGACGAGGTCGACCCCGACCTCATCAACGCCGGCAAGCAGACCATCACCTTCCAGCCCGGCGCCTCGTTCTTCGGCAGCCACGACAGCTTCGCCATGATCCGCGGCGGTCACATCGACCTGTGCGTGCTCGGGGCCATGGAGGTCAGCGAGCGCGGCGACCTCGCCAACTGGATGATCCCCGGCAAGAAGGTCAAGGGCATGGGCGGCGCGATGGACCTCGTCGCCGGGGCCCGTCGCGTCATCGTCTGCATGGAGCACAACAACAAGGACGGCGAGCCCAAGCTCGTCAAGACCTGCGCCCTCCCGCTCACCGGCAAGGGCGTCGTCCACGAGGTCGTCACCGACCTCGGCTACTTCCGCACCGGCCCCAGGGGCCTCTTCCTCGTCGAGATCGCCCCCGGCCACACCCTCGACGAGGTCCGCGCCCGCACCGGCTGCGAGGTCCACGTCGAGGGCGAGCTCGCCACCATCGCCGCCGCGAACTGAACGGCCGCGACGCGCGGCGCGCCTCAGCTCACCCGCACGACCACCGCGCCGCGCTTGTGGCCCGCGTCCACGAGCGCGTGCGCGTCGCGGATCTGCTCGAGCGAGAACGTGCGCTCGATGACGGGCCGCAGCGCGCCCGACTCCGCCAGCGCGGCGAGGGTGCGCACGTCCTCGCCGTGCACCGCGGCGGGGCCGGCGATGACCCTGCGCCGCGTCGTCGCGTTGATCCACAGCGCGGACAGCATCTCGGGCAGGCCCGCGACCACCAGCAGGAGCCGCCCGCGCTCGCTCAGGACGCGCTCGCAGCGGGCGTAGGGAGCGTTGCCGACGGCGTCGAGGATCACGTCGTAGCGCTCGCTCGCCGCGGCGAAGTCCCGCTCGCGGTAGTCGATGACCTCGTCCGCCCCGAGCGAGCGGACGAGCTCGAGGTTGCCGCCGCTGCACACCCCGGTGACGTGCGCGCCGCGGTGCTTCGCCAGCTGGACCGCCGCGGTGCCGACCGCACCCGACGCGCCGTTGACGAGCACGCGCTCGCCGCGGGCCAGCTTCGCGCGGCGCAAGAAGTCGAGCGCCGTCGTCCCGCCGAACGTGAGCGCGGCCGCCTGTTCGTGCGACAGCGACCGAGGCTTGTGCGCCACGGCGCCCTTCGTCGAGATGGCGCAGAGCTCGGCGTGTCCGCCCATCTTGCCGTTCAGCGCGAAGACCTCGTCGCCGGGCGCGAAGCCCTGCACCTTCGCGCCGACCGCCTCGATCGTGCCCGCGACGTCGACGCCGAGGATCGGTCGCCGCGGCCTCGACCACCCGAACACCAGCCGCGAGATCCACCCGAACCCGCGCGGCACACGCATCGCCCGCACTCTCGCGTCGCCCACCGACACCGTCGACGCCCGCACGCGCACGAGCACCTCGTCGTCGCCGCACGCGGGCGCGGACACCTCGCGCAATTCGAGGACGCTCGGCGCACCGAAGCTGGTCTGGATCGCTGCTCTCATCGCCCGGCAGCGTGGCCGTCCCGGGCGCCGCGGTCGACGATTGATGGCGAACACCCCGTGTGCAACCATGCACAGCGTGGACTGGGACGACCTCCGCTACGTGCTGGCGCTCGCGCGCGACCGGACGCTGAGCCGCGCCGCCGAGCGGCTGCACGCCACCCACTCGACGGTGGGGAGGAGGCTGCGTGCGATCGAGCAATCGCTGGGCGTGCGCCTGTTCGACGCGACCCCCGAGGGGTTCGTCCCGACGACCGCGGGGCGCGAGACGATCGCGGTCGCCGAGCGCGTCGAGGCCGAGATGCTCGCGCTCGAAGCGAAGGTCCTCGGGCGCGACACGCAGCTCGAGGGGCCCTTGCGCGTGGCGACGATGGACATGCTGTTCCAGCGCTATCACGCGGTGTTCGCCGAGTTCATCGCGCTGTATCCGCGCGTGGCGCTCACGGTGCTCACCGGCGACGACGAGCTGTCGCTCACCCGGCGCGAGGCCGACGTGGCGTTCAGGATGACGAACAGCCCGCCCGAGTACGCGGTCGGACGCAAGGTGGGGCGCGTCGACTTCGCGGTGTACGCCAGCCGGTCGCTGGTCGAGCGGGTGGGCGCGGGGGCGGGGCTCGCGGCGTTTCCGTGGATCCACTGGGACGAGCGACTCAACATGCGGTGGCTCGACGAGTGGCTCGCCGTCCACGCGCCGGGCGCTCGCGTCGCGCTGCGCGTCGGCGCGAACACCCGCGCCGTGCACGACGCCGTCGCCGCCGGCATCGGCGCGCACTTCCTCGCCTGCTTCGACGGCGACGCCGACGAGTCCCTCGTGCGCATCAGCGCGGTCGACCCCAAATTCAGCCGCGATCTATGGCTGCTCACCCTGAACGAGATGCGCAGCAACAGCCGCGTGCGCGCGTTCATCGATCACGTCGACGCGCACACGCGATCACGCTGACGGCGCGCGAACGGGGCCTCACGACTGGACCTGGCTCGGCTCCATGAAGAGCACCTCCCAGTGGTGCCCGTCGAGGTCGTAGAACGCGCGGTAGTACATGAACCCGTGGTCCTTGGCCTCGCCGGCCTCGCGACCCCCGCCGGCGATCACGGTCTCGAGGATCTGGTCGACCTCGGCGCGGCTAGCGGTCGACAGGGCGAACAGCGCCTCCTGGTGGCTGCTGGTGTCGCAGATCTGCTTGGTCGTGAAGTCCTTGAAGCGGTCGTCGACCAGCAGCATGAAGAACGCCTCGTCGCTGACGATCATGCAGGTCGCCTTGTCGTCGGTGAACTGCGGGTTGAACGTGAAGCCGAGCTTCGTGAAGAACTCGACCGAGCGCTTGAGGTCGCGGACGGGGATGTTGACGAACAGCTTGCGGGTCTTGGCGGCGGTCATGGTGCTTCCTCCTTGAAGGTTCTGCTCTACAGACCGGAGAGCCCGCTTCGGCTCATCGGTCCCTCGCAAAAATTTTTTACGCCGGCTCGAGCGTCAGCGGCAGGCCGAAGCGCGGGAACAACGCGGCGGTGTCGAGGAAAGAATTGAGGCCCGTCACGACCTCCCCGGCCGTCTCGAGCACGATCAGCGCCCACGCGTGGTGGCCGCCGGCGGGTCGGTCGGGCCCGTTCGGCCGGTACTGCCCGAACGCCAGCGAGCCCGAGGCCGCGGTCGCGACCAGCCGCGAGCCCCGGCACGGCGCGCCCGGACCCGTCAGCCACGCGCGGATCTGCGGATGGCCCTGCAACCACAGCGAGTACGGCGGCATCGACAGCGTCGCGTCCTCGTGCAGCAGGTGCGACAGCGCGTCCATGTCGTAGCGCTCGAACGCGTCGACGAACCGCTCGAGCAATTGCGACTGCGTCGGCGACAGCGGCGCGGGCGTCAGCGTCGCCTTGCGCGCCGCCATGGTCGCGCGGGCCCGCTGCAACGCGCTGTTGACCGCCGCCACCGACGTCTCGAGGCTGTCGGCCACCTCGACGGCGGGCCAGCCGAGCACCTCGGTCAGCAGCAGCACCGCGCGCTGCTTCGGCGGCAGGTGCTGCAGCGCCGCCACGAAGGCCAGGCGGATGCTCTCGCGCAGCGACGCCCGCTCGTAGGGGTCGGCGTCGGCCGGCAGCGCGTGCGCGTCGGGGATCGGTTCGACCCACCGCTCGCCGGGCAGCGAGAGCAGCACGTCGTCGATCGTGCCGACCGGTCCGAGCTCCATCGGCCGCGCGCGCCGCGAGCGACGCGTCAGCGCGTCGAGGCACACCCGCGTGGCGATCCGGTACAGCCACGTGCGCAGCGACGAGCGGCCTTCGAAGCGGTCGAGGCTGCGCCAGGCCCGGACCAGCGTCTCCTGCACGGCGTCGTCGGCCTCGGCAGCCGAGCCGAGCATGCGGTAACAGTGACCCGTGAGCGCCGCCCGGTGCTGCTCGAGGTCGTGGGCCGTCGCGTGGGGGCTGGCGGCATCGTTCATCGACGCACGGTGTACCAGGCCCGCGGTCCGCGGCAAAGCGCCGTGAAGCCGGACGACCCATCGCGCCGGCGGGACGCGCCGGCGGGCCCGGCCTTGCCCGCTGCTGACCGCGTCGACCTCGCCCGCTACAGTGATCGCATGCGCCCGCTTGGCTTACTGCTGTGTCTCACCGCGTGCACCCTCGACAACCCCGCCTTCTTCGTCACCGAGGGCGGCGCCACGCAGGGCCAGACCACCGGTCCGTCGACCGACCCGACGCGCCCGACCACCGGCCCGGTCGCGCCGACCACCAGCACCGGCGAGCCGGGCACCACCGCCTCGACCGGCGATCCGACCGGCACCAGCGACGTCGTCACCACCTCGCCGGTCAGCGACACCGAATTCACCACCGGCGAGCCCGGCACCTCGACCACCACCGACGGCACCACCGAGCCCCAGCCGATGACGACGACCACCACCACCGACCCGAACACCAGCGACACCGGGCCGATGATGTGCGTCGCCTTCGCCGACCCGCTCGGCCCGATGGTCCAGCTGCAGCTCCCCGACGGCCAGGGGCTCGCCACCGACGAGTGCATCGGCTGGGCGATGCAGGAGTGGGCCGGCGAGCTCGTCGTCACCGACAACGGCTTCACCGTCCTCTCGCAGCAGAACTGCGGCGCCGCGCTGCCGGTGGCGGGGTTCCACTTCGCGGTCGAGATGCCGGACCTGCCGCCGCACAACAACGTGTGCGTCAAGCTCCGCTTCGGCGTCCACGCCGACCACGAGAAGTGCGTCGTCTCCCACGCCGTCGTGACGTTCGCCGGCAAGCCGATCGTCTGGGGCAGCTTCGGTCGCCCCGCGTTCGCCGGCGTACCGCTCCAGGTCGGCAGCAAGCCGACGACCGACTGCGGCTGCCCCGACTGCTGCGCCCCCGCGCCGGGCCCCGAGCTCTACTCCTTCGAGCTGGCGATGGGGTCGGTCCCCGAGGGCGGCATGCTGATGTTCAAGCAGGACGGCAAGGAGCACATGTTCTACAACCTGCGCTCGCACATCCACTCGCCCCAGTGTCAGGACCCGAGCCTGGCGCACGCCGACTGGCTGCACTTCGACTGGATGGCGGTCCAGAAGCCGTGAGCCGCGGCGCCGCGATCGCGGCGCTAATCGATCGGGTGCATCGCCCCGCGGATCGTCTGGTGCACGACCTGCGCGCCGACCTCGAGCCGGCGGGCGATGTCCTCCATCACGTGCAGCTCGTCCTCGCTGACCGAGCCGTCGGCCGCGGCGACGATCGTCAGGTGCTGGACCAGCTGGGCGCGGTTGCGCAGCGGCACCTCGAGCGCCGCCGCGATCCGGCCGTCGAGGTCGCCGAGCAGCTTGGGCACGTCGACGGGCGCGTCGGCGTGGTCCGAGCCGAGCAGTCGCCCGAGCGCCTCGAGCTCGGACGGCTCGATCCCGCCGGAGGCGGCGGCCACCGCCAGGCCCGCGGTGTAGAGCAGCCGCCGCAGCGTGTCCGACGTCTGGTTCTTCTCCTCGAGGTACGACGGCTCCATCAGCTGCAGGTCGCGCTCGATCACCTGCTCGACGTCCTCCAGCGCCCACGCGCTGTCGGTCGAGCGCCCGAGCGCCTCGAGGTACGGCTCCGAGCGGCTGAACGCCCACACCGCGCGCACGCGCACCGGGTTGTACGGGTGCGTGCTGAAGCAGTCGAGCGTGTCCTCGTCGTACTCCTTCTCGCGCGCCTCCGGGGCCGAGGCCAGGCTCTCGACCTGGCGGGCGAAGGTCGCCAGGTCCGGCCGCACCCGCTCGCTGGCCATGCCGCTGGCGAGCTTGAAGAACCCGCTCGCGGCCGCCTCCGGGTCGCCCGCGCACAGCAGGCCGATGCGGTCGGCCGACAGCTCGGCGCTGCGGCACCACGCGTACAGCCGCAGCGACGTCGGCCGCGACACGAACGGGATCCCCAGCTCCTCGATGGTCGCCGTGATCGGCATCGGCAGGCCGTAGTGGTCGAACACCGCGTGCCCGAGCTCGTGGCCGATCACGAAGCGCAGCTCCGCCGGCGTGAACGCCTCGAGCAGGCGGCTCGACAGCGTCAAGATCGTCGGGCCCTTGACCTCGCGGTAGCACGTCGCGTTGAACTGGTGCTCCGGCGTCACGTACACCTCGACCGGCGAGTCGTAGCCGAGCATCTCCTTGCACTGCGCCACCGTGTCGGCGATCTCCGGCGACATCGAGCGCGTCAGCCGCAGCGTCGAGCTCAACAAGTTGCGCCGGTAGCCGTAGCCCTTGCCGCCGCGCCACTCGCGGAGCTTGGCCAGCGCCTTCCTCACCCCGAAGTCCTGCATCACCTCGTCGCGCAGCTGCTGCTCGCGCCGGACCTGGAACTGCCGCGGATCAATGCGCATCACGTCACCTCTCGCTCGCACCGCACTCGAAGCTCACAAACGGCGCGCGCCGCCCCGGACCGCCGCGCGGTCCCGGTCGGCGCGCCCGCTCACCCGCACTCACGCGCGGGCATACTTCAGCGTCAACACCTCGAGGATCTTGGTCGCCAGCGCGTCCTCGACGTTGAGCACGCGCTGCATCGCCTCGAGCATCGCGTCCTCGGCCTCGTCGACGTCGCCGCTCGACATCGCGATGTCGGCCGCCAGCAGGTACGCCTTGTTCTTGACCAGCTGCGACGACAGGTCGCCGAGCGCCTTGACCGAGTCCTTCAGCGACGGGAAGCGCTTCAGGATCTTGACCGCCTCCTGGTACACGTCGCCGAACTCCTTGCCCTCGAACTCGGGCAGCTGGGCGAAGTAGCCCTCGACGGTCGGCAGCTCCTGCTCGTCGAAGCTCCCGTCGGCGCCGCACATCAGCAGCATCCCGTGGAGCAAGAGGGCGTCGTCGGTGGGCTTCTTCTGCGGCGTCACTTTGCCGGTCAGTCTGGACAGCAGACCCATGAGGTAGTCACTCCTTGATCCCGCAGCCGCGGGCGCAGCGAATATCGGCGAGGCGACCGCCGCGTACAAGGGTCAAACGCCGCGTCCTCACCGCCCCGGGCCTGCCTCGCGAACATCGTTCATCCGCCGCGACTCGCGGGCCCCGGCGCCGCGCGGGACGACACGGCAGGTCGGCCGCCATCGGCGACCGCAACGGGAGATCCATCGATCGCGCATTCGGCGCTCCCGCTCGGGAACGGGCGAGGCGGATCTCCGACGGCAGCGACTCGCGTGACGGCGCGTCACACTCGTCACCTCCTCGCATGTGCGACGCGACCTCGCCGCGCCCTCACTCGCGAGTCGCGAGCGTCACGTCGACGCACGCGACCTCGCCGCGCCTCGACGCCCCGCGCGATGTGGGTGCGCCTGCAGACGGGGCCGGGCCGACGAGCTCGCGCGCGGCGGCGGCCGTCGTCGCGCGTCGACGGGGTCGGGCGAATTCATCGGCGTTCATGGCGCCGCCGGTCGCGGGGTGCCGCCGCGAAGGTGTCGCGCTCATCGTGAAAGTGCCACCGCGACGACGATCGATCGGGCCGCGGGTGGCCCTGCGAGCGGCGCCACGGGCATAGGCGGCGGATGAAGCACTGCTCATGGGACGGTGAACTTTTGCTCATGCGCTCGAGTCGGGCCGTTTTCGTGTGCACGCTGGAGACCTCGCGCGAGCGATCGCAGCTCGCGGGATTGGCCGGAGACTGGCGTTGCAATCATCACGACTCGTCGCGCGCCTCTCCGCCGGAGGAGGCCGCCGACAATGATCACACCAGACGTCGCGCCCGCGCGTGGCCCCCGTGACCGCCTGCGTCAGGCGCTCGAGCACGCGGCGCAATGGCTGCCGATCCAGGCGCCGCTCGAGGTGTTCGTCCACAACAACCTGCTCGCCGCGTTCCAGCACCTGCCGTTTCACCAGGCCATGCTGGCCGCGCGGCGCAAGCTCGGCGTGCGCGGCTACTTCCCCGAGGAGCGCTACCGGCAAGAGCACGCGAGCGGGCGGATCGGCGAGGCCGACCTCGACGCCGTATTCGCCGACGAGCCGCTGTCGGACTCGCCGCTCGCGCCTCACTTCCCGGGCGAGCGGGCCGCCGCGCGCATCATCACGCGCCACAGCATCGGCACCGAGACGCCCGCCGACCTCCACTGGAAGATCGTCGAGGACCAGGCCACCACCTACTTCGCCGCCGACGTCGGCGACGACGCCCGCAACGCGATCCTCGCCGCCACCGCCGACTGGTTGCAGCCGCAGCTCGTGCACCTGCAGGGCGCCGAGGATGCGGTCGCGCGTGCGATCGTCGGCCGCCCCGCGTTCCGCACGCCGGTCGGCGAGCTGACCGCGCTGCTCGGCGACCGCCTGCACGCCGCGGCCTTCGCCGAGCGGCGCGAGCCGGTGGCCGTGCGCGCGCTGTGGACCGCCTGCGTCGAGGCCTGCGCCCACTACACGGGGATGCCGGTGCTCGGCGCGCGCAAGCTGTGGACCCACCGCGAGCTGCTGCGCGCCTGCAGCGACGTCGACGCCAACGACCTGGTGCACCCGGTGCTGATCCCGCTGTGCGCGGCGTTCCTCGACCGCGGCCAGTCGCAGTGGGCGATGCCCGACCGGGCCGACGGCTTCTTCCTCGCCTGGCTGCGGGTCAAGCAGGCCGGCCTGTCGATCCGCCCCGGCTGGATGCTCGGCGCCGACAGGCGCATGCGCGACTGGCTGACCCGCGGCGTGACGGCCGAGGACGCCGCGCTCGAGGTGCTCGCCGAGCTCGGCGTCGGCCCCGACGAGGTCGAGACCTACGTCGAGCGCACGCTGCTGCAGCTGCCCGGGTGGTCCGGCATGTTCCACCGCCTCGAGCGCGCCCCGGGCCCGATCGGCCGCTCGCGCGCGAAGATCGAGCTGCTCGACTTCCTGGCCGTGCGCCTCACCTACGATCTGTACGCCTTCCGCGACATCGCCCGCCAGCTCGGCCACCACGGCCCCGCCTCGGCGATCCGCAGCGCCTGCGCCCGCCTGCCGCAGATCGCCCCGCCCGCGGTCCGCGGCCCGCACGACACCGCCTGGCCGCTGTTCCTGCTGGCGCAGCACGCCGGCGTCGGCGCGCCGACGATCCACGCCGCCAGCCGCGGCGACATCGACACCGTGATCGCCTTCCTCGACCGCCACGACGACATGACGCGCATGCGCCTGTGGCACGAGGCCTACGAGCGCCACTACCGGGTCGAGCTGCTCGACGCGATCGCGGCCAACGTCCGCGTCGCCAGCCTGCCGCCGGTCGCCCCGCGGTTTCAGGTGATGCTGTGCCTCGACGACCGCTTCGAGTCGTCGCGCCGCTACCTCGAGGAGATCTCGCCGGAGGTCGAGACCTACGGCGGCCCGGGCTTCTTCGGCGTCGCGTTCGCCTACCAGGGCATCGACGACCCGCGCACGTTCCCGCTGTGCCCCGTGATCGTCACGCCGCAGCACCGCATCGACGAGGTCGTGCTGACGCAGCAGTTCGACCTCGCCGAGCTGCGCAAGCAGCGGCGGCAGCAGCTCGCCCGCGCCAGCGCGCTGTTCGGCCGGGCCTCGCGCTCGCTGTGGCTGGGCCTCCTCGTCAGCATCGTCACGGGCATGGTCGCGGTGGTGCCGCTGCTGCTGTCGATCTTCGCCCCGCGGACCGCCGGGCGGCTGCGCCAGGCCATCCGCCGCAAGCTCGTCCCCGAGCCGAGGACCCGCCTCACGCCGGCGCGGATCGGCCTCACCAGGGCGCCCGACGACGACCTGCTGCCCGGCTTCTCCGTCGACGAGATGGCGGCCCGCGTCGCCGCGCTGCTCGAGAACCTCGGCATGACCAGGCGCTTCGGCAGGCTGATCGTCGCCCTCGGGCACGACACCTCCTCGGTCAACAACCCGCTGCTGGCCGCCTACTCGTGCGCCGCGTGCGGCGGCCGCAGCGGCGGGCCCAACGCGCGCTACCTGGCCCACATCGGCAACCGCCCCGACGTGCGCCAGAAGCTGGCCGAGCGCGGCATCGTCATCCCGCCCGACTCGGTGTTCGTGGCCGGCGTCTACGACACCTGCGCCGAGGCGATCACGTGGATCGACGAGGACCTGCTGCCGGCCTCGGCCCGCGGCGAGCTCGCCGACCTCGAGCCGATCCTCGCCGAGATGTGCCGCCGCAACGCGGTCGAGCGCAGCCGCCGGTTCGACTCGGCGCCGAAGCAGCGCGCCGCCGACACCGCGCTCAAGCACGTCGAGGGCCGCGCCGTCGACTTCAGCGAGCCGCGCGCGGAGCTCGGCCACGCCACCTGCGCCTGCAGCATCATCGGCCGGCGCGAGCTGAGCTACGGCCTGTTCCTCGACCGCCGCTGCCTCCTGGTCTCCTACGACCCGACCCAGGACCCCGACCACAAGATCTTGGAGCGCACCCTCGCCGCCACCTCGCCGGTCGGCGCCGGCATCGCCCTCGATTACTACTGCTCGAGCGTCGACCCCGAGAAGCTCGGCTCCGGCACCAAGCTGCCGCACAACGTCACCGCCCTCGCCGGCGTGATGAACGGCTCGTCGAGCGACCTCCGCACCGGCCTGCCGACCCAGGCGACCGAGATGCACGAGCCGATGCGCCTCGAGGTAATCGTCGAGGCCGCGCCCGAGGTGCTGCAGGACATCCTGACCCGCCAGGCCGGGGTCGCCGAGCTGGTGCTGAACGAGTGGGTGCGGGTCACGGCGATCCACCCCGAGACGCGCGAGATGTGGACCTTCGACGCCCGCTTCGGCTTCCGCAAATACACGCCGACCCCGGTCGAGCTGCCGCTGGTCCCGCGCTCCGAGGACTGGTGCGCCGGCCGCCGCGACTGCCTCAAGCCGGCCCGGATCGTCACGCCCAACGAGGTGAAGCATGCTTCCTGACCTCCTGTCCGCCGGCTTCGCCCTCGCGCCGGTGTGGCCGGCGCTGGCGGCGGTCGTCATCGCCTTTTTGCTGCTGCCGGGCCGCCCTTCCGAGCGCGTCGTCGCCCGCGTCACCGCCGTCGCGGTGTGGCTGAGCCTCGCCAGCGCCGCCTGCGGGGTCCTGCTGTGCCTGTCCCATGGGCCAGTCGACTACCGCCTCGGCAACTGGTACGAGGCCGCCGAGTACAGCTTCCCGCTGGTCATGCTGTTCGACGGCCTGACGGCGGCGATGTCGGCGTTCGTCGCGGTGATCGTGCTGACGACGGTGAAGTTCTCGGTGACCTACCTGCACCGCGAGCCGGGCTTCGTCCGCTTCTTCGTGCTGACCCTGTTCTTCGCCGCCGGCATGCAGCTCTTGGTTCTGGCCGGCAGCGCCGAATTGCTGTTCATCGGCTGGGAGTTCGTCGGTATCAGCTCGGTGCTGCTGGTCGCCTTCTTCCACGAGCGGGCCATGCCGGTGCAGGCGGCCCTGCGCGTGCTCGTCACGTATCGCGTGTGCGACATCGGCCTGCTCCTCGGCGCCGTCGGCCTGCACCACTGGCTCGGCACCACCGTGTGGGCCGACGTGTTCGCCGGCCTGCCGCAGCACGCCGGCGAGACCGCCGGCCTGGCCGTCGGCCTCGCGCTGGTGTTCGCGGCCATGGGCAAGTCGGCGCAGTTCCCGGTCGGCGGCTGGCTGCCGCGGGCGATGGAGGGCCCGACCGCCTCGAGCGCGGTCTTCTACGGCAGCCTCTCGGTCCACGCCGGCGTCTACCTGCTGCTGCGCGCCGCCCCGCTCCTCGAGCAGTCGCTCGTCATCCGCGCCGTCCTCGTGGTCGTCGGCCTCGTCACCGCGGTGATCGCCGCGCTCAGCAGCCAGGTCAGCGCCGACGCCAAGTCGGCCGTCGCCCACGCCACCGCCAGCCAGGTCGGCCTGATGTTCGTCGAGTGCGGCCTCGGCCTCTACACGCTCGCGCTCGTCCACCTGATCACCCACGCCACCCTGCGCTACTACCAGTTCCTCCGCACCCTCTCCGCCGTGCAGGACGCGATGTGGCAGCAGGCCGCGCTCGGCCGCACCGACTCCGACGAGGCCGCCGCGCGCTGGGAGGAGGTCGCGCCCGGGCCCCGGCGCGCGCTCTACCGCCTCGCGCTCGAGCGCTTCGCCGTCGAGCCCGCGCTCGACCGCTGGCTCACCCGCCCGATCATGAACCTCTCGCGCGCGCTCGACCGCCTCGAGGGCGGCCTTTTGGCCCTCCACGCCCGCACGCCGGAGGCCGGCACCGGCGCCCCGCTGCCGCTGATGGCCCCCGACCTCAGCCCCGACGCCCCCGCGCCGGTCCTGTCCCCCGCTCTGCGCCCCGACGCCGGCGCGCCCGAGGCCCGCGTATGACCTTCGACCTGCTCGCCCTGGCGATCCCGGTGCTGTGGATCGTCCCGCTCGTCGGCGCCTTCGTGGTCCAGTTCCTGATCCGCGAGCCGACGCGCCAGCGCGACGTCGCCATCGGCGTCGCCTGGGTCGTGTTCTTCATCGCGTCCGGCGTGTTCCTGGCGATCGGCTGGGACTCGCACTTCGTCCGCGACGACCTCGAGGCGCCGCTGTTCATGTCGCTGCGCTTCCACATGGCGGTCGACGGCCTCAACGCCATGCTGCTGCCGATGACCGCCGCGATCGCGCTCGCCTCGCTGCTGTCGACCCCGCGCTCCGACCTGCGCGGCAACACGGCCGCGCGGATCCTCGCCGTCCTCGGCACCTTGCTCGGCTGCTTCCTCGCGCTCGACGCCGCCACCCTCGCGCTGTTCTGGATCGGCTCGATGCTGCCGCTGTGGCAGGACACGCGGCGCAGCAATTCGCGGCCGCTGCACCTCGTCATGACCCTCGCCATCGCCGCCACCGCGCTCGCGCTGGTCGCCGCGCTCGTGCTCCTGGCCCAGGCCGGCGCCGCCGCCGGGATGGCCGCGCCGTTCGACCTGCTGGCGCTGGCGCGCGCCGGCACCCCGCTGCCGCCGGTGATCGGCTGGCTGTTCCTGTTCGCCGCGCTCTTGCGCATGGGCATCTTCCCGCTGCACCTGTGGCTGACCGCCGCCGGCTGGCGCGCCCCCGGCTACTCGGCGATGCCGGCGCTGTTCACCTCGCTGGGCTCGTTCGGCCTGGCGCGCGTGGTGATGCCGCTGTTCCCCCGCCTGTGCGAGCAGGTCTCGGGCCCGCTCGTGATGATCGGCGCCGTCACGGCCCTCTACGGCGCCCTGCTCGCCGTCGGCCAGTACGACCTGCGGCGCGTGATCGCCTACTTCTGGGTCAGCCAGATGGGTCTCGTGCTCACCGGCCTGGCCACCCTCAACGCCCCCGGCGTGTCCGGCGCGCTGCTGCAGGCGATGTCGTCGGTGGTCGAGGTCTGCGGCCTGATGCTCATCGCCCTCGAGGTCGAGGCGCGCGCCGGCACCACCGACATGCGCCTGCTCGGCGGCCTGGTCCGCCGCGCCCCGCGGCTCACCACCGGCTTCCTCCTGCTGTCGGCCAGCGCCGTCGGCTTCCCCGGCACGATCTCCTTCGTCGCCGAGGACCTGGCGATCCAGGGCCTCCTCCACGAGCACCAGCTGGCCGCCGCGCTCCTCCTCGTCGTCACCGCGATCAACGGCGTGACCCTGTTCAAGGCCTTCAAACAGACCTTCCTCGGCCCCGGCTCGCAGCACGCCAAGGCCCTGCGCTCGTTCGCCGACCTGCGCGGCTGGGAGTACCGCGCCTCGGTGGCGTTGATGGCGGCCCTGCTGATCGGCGGCCTCGTGCCCCAGCCGCTGCTCGCGGTGCGGGCCGGCGCCGTCGAAGCGCTGCAGAAGCTCGAGCCCGCCGCCGCCGCCGCCGAGCACCACCCCGCCGCCGTCATCGCCGACGAGCACGAGGACGCCCCGGACGACGACGACGACGACGATTGAGCGGGGTTTCCTCAGCGGCGCGTCGAGGCGCGGGGACTCTTTGCGGCCTGCAGCCAGTGCGTCATCAGCGTCGCGACGAGGGCGCCGAAGCCCGTGCGATCGTGGGACGCGTGGGTCACGGCGAACCGTCACCGCCGACCGTCGCCCGCTCGATTCGGCGAACCGCAGCGCCTGGATCAGCAGCTCATTTCGGCCCGGCGCCCGCACGCGCCGTCATGCCCACGAACCCCGTCAAGCTGTCCTCCGGGCCGTTGGCGATGAACTTCATCGCCTTGGCCAGGAGGTAGAGTTCGGCGGGCTCGGAGAGGATCGTGCATGCGAACGCGAACGGGACGACGCCGGCCTGGTCCTGCCGGCGCCACCGCCCTCCACCGGCCTCTCGCAGCGTCTCACCGGCGAATGCACCGAGGCCGAACACGGCCCTCCAATACGTGGCCTCGTCGCCGCCGCGGGCGTGGGCCAGCTCCCGCTCGAGCTGCGCCAGGCCGTCCCGCGAGAATTCCAGCGCGCGTTCGGCCGCGACCGTTCGCGCGAGCCGCGAGAGGAATTCGTCGGCGAGGTCCTCGGGCGCGCGCCACGGCTCGTCGTAAGAGACGACTCTGGACGCATGAATCAGGTGCCCGCCCCCCGAAGCGATCGCTTCACGCACCGGGTCCGGCGGCATCTCGGCGAACACGTACTGGACCCGGGGGCGACTCTCCGGCCGCGCCATCCGCAATGGATTCAGCACACGAACCAATGCGAACAGCGTCGAATACGCGACATCCTCCTCGATCTCGGAGGCCGGGCGTTCGTCCTTTTGTACGAACCACGTCCCGCCGTCGTTCGCCCGAAAACTTCCATCCGCCGATTTCAAGGCTGCGTACATATCGCTCCCGGCCGAGGTCTGCCCGTCCGGACCAACCTACCTCGCCGACGAGCTCCCGGTCCATGCGCTCTCGGCCGAGAGAGCTTCCCCGGCGAGCGGGCCGGCGCCGGGCGGCGCCACACCTGCCACCGACTCGACCCGCCGGCGCGCCGCGACCTCGTGGTAGCGGGTCACCGCCGCGTCGCGCCGCGCAACTCAGTCGCTCGCGACGTGCGCCTGGGCGGCCGGCAGAACACCATCCGCCGTGCCGGCGGCCCCTGCATCACCGGTCCCATCGCCGGGGGCATCGCGCGGCTGCGGACAGGGGCCGACGACCAGCTCGATGGCCCACGCCGCCCCTTCGCGCACCTCGACGCCGGGGCCGGCGAACGCCTCCAGCAGCAATTCGGCGGTTCGGGCGGGCTCGGCCTCGGCGGCGCGCGACGGCTCGTCTTCACCCGGAGCTCCATCGGCCGTCGTCGGCCGCTCGACGCACGCGCGCGTCTCGCTCGCATCGCGCCCGAGCGCGAGCCCGCGGGCCAGCGCACCGAGGAATTCGCGGGGCGGGAGCGCCTCGGCGCTCCACCTGCCCGTGAGGACAGGTTCGGTCCGGACCGCCATCGACTCACCGAGCGCGAGACCCACGAAGTCGGCCAGCAGCGCCTCGGCAGCAGCGCCGAGCGGCGGGCCCTGGTGGCGGACACGGAGGATCGGCCTGTCCGCCGCGAACTCCACCTGCCAGCCCTGCAGCACGCCGGCGCTCTCGGGCCAGTGAGCCGCGAGCGCCTCGTCGATCGGCTTGCGGAGCAGCGACGGCCGCGGCTGCGGCGCAGGCGGGGGCGTCGTCGCCGGCGGTGCGGCGATCGACGCGGCGATCTTCTGCAGCGAGCGCTCGTCGGCCACCGCGGTGACGTCGACGTCGGGCTCGCTCCCCGCGACCGCGGCGATGCGCGCCCGCAGCAGCGCCTCGACCGCGTGCGCCTCCTCGGGCGAGCCGATGAGCGCCAGGTTCACGCGCACGCCGTTGGCCTCGACGGCGAGCGCGGTGCGAAACGAGCGGTCGTCCGGGGCGACCTCGGCGAGGATGCGCGTGACGGCGTCACGCACGCGGATCTTCCACGCCACCTCGCCGAGCGCCGCGCGCAGCGGGACGTACACGCTGGCGAGCAGCAGCGCGGGCAGCACGAGGCGCCACATCACGCCGTAGCGCGCGCCGAAGACACGCTGCAGCCGCGCGCCGACGCCGGACGCGCCATCCTCTGCGAGCACCACGTGGTTGAAGCCGAGCCCGATGAACAGCAGCGCCGAGCAGAAGATGATCGCGCAGAAGTTGGCGGTGAACAGCAGCAGCGCGCCGCCGGCGATGTTCCACTGGCTCACGCCGAGCCCGTAGCCGGCGACGCACAGCGGAGGCACCAGCGAGATGCCGATCGCCGTCCCCGCCGCGGCGCTGGTGGTGTCCGCGCTCTGTCGGGCCGTCGTGAAGCCCGCCGCCAGCGCACAGAACGCCGCCACCGCGAGGTCCAGCACGGTGGGCGAGGTGCGGGCCGCGATCTCCGCCGTCGTCTCGTGGAACGGCAAGCCGACCGTCAGCCCTGCCGCCAGAAGAACGACCCACACGATGCTCGCGGCCACGCGGAACATCGAGCGCAGGGTCAGCAGCGGCGAGCCGGCCGCCAGGCCCATGCCCAGGCCGACGATCGGCGACATCAGCGGCGAGATCAGCATGGCGCCGATGACCACGCCGGTGCTGCTGAGCACCAGCCCGAGCGTGGCGATGCCGGTCGCCAGCACCAGCTGCAACCAGTAGCTCACCGCGTCCGAGCGGTGGCGTGAGTACATCTCGCGCACGATCGCCGCGCGCTGCCTCGTCGGCACGCCGAGCCAGCGCGCCAGCGCGTCTTGAAACGGATGCTCGCGGCCGACCTCCGGCCTCGCTCTCGGTTCGTCGCTCATCGGCCCGATCGTAGTCTCGCGGGCTTCGTCGACGCGATCGCCATGGCGCCCGTGCCTCGTGAGCGCAGCCCGCGACGGCGGGGCCGCCGCCGCTCATGTCGCCGATGAAAGGTGCTCGCCGCTCGCGTCGCCGTCGCCCAGCGGGCTCGAGCGTGATGATTCGACATCTCATACGCGAACGAGGCTGCGTGCATTTTTCTGTCAGGAACCGGGGACGCTCACGATATCCTGACCGCGCAAAGGGTGCCGCGGCGTACGGTTCGTCGCGGCAGGATTCGGCTCACGCCGGCGAAACGGGGTGAGCGCTGAGATGGTCGGGCCGCCATTTCGCAGGCCGCTTCGTGCGGCTGCGGAGGCGAACCGTGCAACAACAGAATACCCCCGACCACGCGCCTGCTCCGGCGGGCTGCGCGCTCCGACTGTTTTGGATGCTCGTCGGCAACGCGATCGTGTACGCCTCGCTGGCGACGATCGCCCTCGGCGGCGCCGACTTTCCCTCGCGGCTCGACTACGTCGTCTGGCTCACGGTCGTGCTGACGATCGCCGCGCGGCGCGTCGACATCACCCGCTGGGCCGGCAAGACCGCCAGCGGCGAGCCGGCCACGCTGGCGCACTGGCGGCGCTACGCGGTCACCGTGATCGTGGTGACCGCGATCGCCTCCGTGCTCGCCCACGCGATCGGCGGCCCACCGAGCGCGTGAGCTCGAGGGTTACGCGGGCTCAGTCCTTGCGCACCGCGTGGAACTTCCCGTCGGCCAGCGTCGGCCCCTCCTTCCCGGCCTCCGGCGTCCAGGCGAAGCTGCCGTCGACCGCCGCGTCGGAGACGGCGCCGACGACCACCTGCGCGCCCGCCAGGCTCACGTGTCGAGCTCCGCGGATGCTGTCGGCCACGACCTCGTTCTTCGCGTCCCCGTCCTGCGCCGCCCCGGCGGCGGCCGTGTCGACCCCCACCGTCGCGAAGTGCGAGCTGCCGGTCGTCGTGTACGTCCCGGCGCCCTTGTAGTCCTCGACGACGAGCGTGAGCTGATCGCCGCTCACCGACCCGTCGCTCGTCACCATACGGCTGCACGACACCGCCAACTTCTCGCCGCCGTCGACGGCCTTGATCCGCGCCGAGCAGCGGTCGGCCGTCCACGGCTTGCCGTCCATCGTCACCGTCGCGTCTCCCCTGTCCTTCGCCGTCCGCGACGGCTCGTCGGACCGCGCCGCGGCCGGTGTCGACTTCGCCTCGGCCGCGGCGGGCTGCGCCTCCGCGCCCGCGCCCGGGGCCGCGCCGTCGCAAGCCGCGACGATCGCCGCGACGATCAGACCACTCACCCTCGAATGAACCCGTTGCATACCGCTCCGTAGCACCGCTCTCACGGGGCCGTCCACGGGCGATGTCGCATCGGCGTCGCGCCGTCCGACAACCCCGGATTCTTGCATGTCTCAACTCTCGTCCTCGACGATTGTGCAGACCCCCGCGCTCACCTCCGGCCTGCGATTTTTTTTCTCGCCCGTCGGGAAGATCGCGACGACCCGGCGTTGTCGCGGCAGAGCGCGACGCGACCGCCGGCGCGCGAGCGAGACCGACCATCATGCCACCCCGGATCCTCATTACTATCACCCTCGCCTCCCTGCTCCCCGCCATCAGCGCCTGCGACGGCGTCACCGCCGGGGCAACGGACACCGACGACATCTTCGCCAAGGCCGAATCCGGCGACGACACCGACACCGGCGAAGCCTTCGAGCTCGACGCGCTCGACGGTCTCGCGGCCGCCGTCGAGCCCTCGGCCATCGTCGGGGGTCAACCGGCCGGCGCCGGCGAATTTCCGTTCATGGCCACGGTCATCGTCAACTCGCCCTACTACAAGATCTGCGGCGGCACCCTGGTCACGCCGACGCGCGTGCTGACCTCCGCCGCCTGTCTCACCGGCAACGGGGCGATCGTGCAGCCCGGCGCGGTGAGCATCGGCATCGGCGACACCAGCCTGGGCCAGGGCGCGGGCCAGGAGACCCGCGGCGCCGCCCAGATCATCGTGCACCCCGATTACAACCCTGCGCTGCCGGTCCACCACAACCCCCACGCCCTCGCGGTCGTGGTGCTGTCGTCGCCCTCGAGCTTCGAGCCGGTCGAGATCGCCAGCCCCTTCGGCCCGAGCGACCGCGCGAAGTGGCTGCCGGGCGCGCTCGCCACGGCGCTCGGCTGGGGCGACCTCGTCCCGGGCGGCTCCCTCTCGGGCAGCCTGCAGAAGATCCAGCTCCCCGTGCTGGCCGACAGCGATCCCGACCAGCAGTGGCTCGACGGCGACTTCGACCCGGCGCTCCAGCTCATGGCCGGCGAGGCCCCGGCCGGCGCCTGCGACGGCGACGAGGGCGGCCCGCTGCTCGTGCAGACGGCCAACGGGTGGAAGCAGATCGGGGTGCACCTCTACACGAGCGGCTGCGACTGGGGCTACCAGTACTACGACCCGATCAGCCCCTCGCTGTTCAGCCGCATCGGCGCGCCGACGCTGCACCGCTGGCTCAAGACCGTCTTGCACGAGACGCCGGCGGTCGGTGACGTCAACGGCGACGGCCGGGACGACATCGTCACCTTCACCCACGGCGACTCGTCCAGCGGGCCGCTCGACGTCTACGTCGCGCTGTCCAACGGCACCACCTTCGGCACCGCGCAGAAGTGGCAGGACTGGTGGGCCCATCGCGGTCACACGCCGATGCTCGGCGACTTCGACGGCGACGGTCGGGCCGACATCTGGGCCTTCACCGACAAGCAGGTGTGGGTCAGCCGCTCGCGCGGCTACGACTTCAACGGCGGCGTCCACACCACGCCGGTCGGCACCACCACCGCGGTCAGCATCGGCGCCGTGGGTGACGTCAACGGCGACGGCCGCGCCGACGCCGTCGTGTTCGCCAACGACGGCAGCGCCGACGTCCACGTCATGCTCGCCACCGTCTCCGGCTTCGGCCCCAAGACCAAATGGCACGAGGAGTTCGCCTACACCGGCGAGTCGCCGATGCTCGCCGACCTCAACGGCGACGGCCGGGCCGACCTCGTCAACTTCACGCAGGACATGAACGGCAGGCAGGTGCGCGTGGCCCTCTCGACCGGCACCGGCTTCGGCGTGCGCACGACCTGGAACACCAACTTCGCCGCTGTCGGCGAGGTGCCCGCGGTCGGCGACTTCAACGGCGACGGCAAGGACGACGTGCTCCGCTTCGTCGGCAACGGCTGGGTCTACGTCGGCCAGTCGACCGGCTCCGGCCTGGCCCAGACGCTGCGTGACCTCGACTTCGGCGACCGCAGCGACGCCCTGCTGGTCGGCGACGTCGACGGCGACGGCAAGGACGACCTCCTCCGCTTCACCCAGGACCAGGCCGCCGACGTGTACGTCGCCCGGTCGACGGGCACCGTGTTCGACCCGGCCTACCTCGCGCACGGCTACTTCTCGCCGTAGCGCGCGGCCGCTCGCGCGCGCGGCCTCGTGCCGCGCCGCGTTCGGCTGTCGCCGGCGAAAGCGACGCTCGAACGCGACGCCGCTACCCTCTCCTCGATCGACCTCGGACCGACGCGCGCTCCGGCGCGCAGAAAGACGCTCCTCATGCAAATCGCCGTGATTCTCGCCGCGCTGTGGCTCGCCCCGATCTCGCCCGGACCGGCCAACTCGAAGTCGTGCTGGCGGACCGGGAGCCCCGGCTCGCTCGAGGTCCCCGAAGTCGTGGCGATGGAGCGCTTCAGCGACTGGAAGGCGGGCCCGCGGTGGCCCGAGGTGGCCGACGGCGCCGTCGTCGTCACCCCGCACGCCGACGATCCCGCCCGGTTCATGGCCTTCCTCGTCGACGTGGACCAGCGGAAGATCGCCGCCGTGCGCGAGGGCGAGACGGCGAAGCACCTCGCGCTCGTCGGACCCCCGGCGAGCGGCCGCCTCCCGGTCGACGTGTCCGACGAGATCTCCGGCGCCGTGATCATCATTCGTCCGCCGAAGCCGCCGGGCCCGCGCGGCCTGCCCAAGGATCTGGTCGCGCGCATCATCGAGGTCGGCGACGCGGCCGCCCGCGCGAATCGGTGGATCGCCCGCGACGGCCGCGATTGATCGCACGGCGACTGCCACCATTCGCCGCGGCCTCGATGTCGAGCGCGGCGAGCGATCGAACCTGACCCCAAGGACATCTCAAAAGCGCAGCGCGAGCGCCGTCGGTCCTGCCGCCCACTCGGCTGGCAGGCCTCCGGCGTCTGCCGGCGCGCTCACCGGGGCCCTGCCGCGGGCGATCGAGCGGCCGGGAGCGCGCTCCCCGGAGCGTCGGCGCGGACGCCCCGCGGATCGGAGGCCTCAGGCGGCGCCGCCGCAAGCCGGAAGGGGCACGGGAGGCAACAGCGTTCGCGGGGGCAAACCTCGGCGAGCCGACAGGGCGCTTGTCGGCGGGTGAAGCTCACCCACGTTTCCGGGTGCTCGCGTGCGGGCGCCCGGAGTCACGACCATGTCCACCAGCGAAATCGCCGACAACAAGTGGGAGCTCGAAGCATCCAGGCCCCCGATCGCCACCGCCGGCGGAATCCTCCAGATCGCCGTCGTCGGCCTGTTCGCCTGTCTGTTCGTGTGGATGATGTCGTTCTCCCTCGAGGGTATCTTCGGCGCCAGGCGCGAGACCCTCGCCGACCAGTACGGTCGCCTCACCGTCGACGGCAAGCCTGCCCCTGCGCCCGCTCCCAGGTGAGCCCGCACGTCGACGGGTGATCGTATCGCAGCGGCCGCTCGCTCACTGCGCCGGGTCGAGCGCCTGCAGGCGCGCCTCTTCCTGCTCGGCCGGCGTCTTCTTGTGGTCGTAGCCGAACAGCGCCTCGTCCCACGAGCCGTACATCGGGTTCGGGATCACGAACCACCGCGTGCCCCACCACGACGCGTGCTCCTCGACCATCGCCGCGCGCTCGGCCAGCGTCGGCCGCTCCTTCTCGACGAAGTCGAACAGGTTGTCGCCGAACATGAAGATCACCCGGTGCGTCTTCGCCACCTCGGCGCGGCGCGGGCTCTTGTCCTTCCAGCCGCGCGCCGCGTCGCGGAAGTAGAACGTGTCGAGGTCGTCGGTGTCCGGGAATTGCAGCCGCGCCAGGTTGTCGCGGGTCGCCTCGGCCTGGCTCACGTCGCGGTTCGACACGTAGAACACGCGCACGCCCTTCGCCGCCGCCGCGCCGAGCAGCGCCACCGCCCCGGGGATCGCCGCGCCCTTGCGCTCCTCGATCCACGCGTTCCAGGTGTCGGGCGAGAACCGGCCCCCCGACTCGAGCAGGCGCGCCTGATAGGCGCTGTTGTCGAGCACCGTCTCGTCGATGTCGACGATGATCGCCGGCGGCAGCGCCGAGAATTCGCCGGTCTGCTCCACGGCCGCCGTCCATGACGGATCGGCGAGCGCGGCCTCGAGCACCCGGCCCGCCGCCGCGTACGCCTGCATCGCCGCCGCCTCGTACTCGGCGCTCGTCTGCACCCACGCGACCGCGGACAGCGTGTCGCGGCCCGCCCCGCCGGCCTCGGCGGACGCGTGCTTGCACGCCAGCGGAGCGACGGAGACGACGAGCGCGAGGGTGAAGCGGCCGGGGAGCGACATGCGGCGGGAAGGGTAACGGCAGATCGCGCCCGACGTCTCGCCGCCGCCCGCCCCTCGAACCACCGCGGAGCTCCTCGCCCTGACCACGCAGATGCACGTCGAACTCGCCGGGCCGTCCACGCGCGACCGGCATGTGCCAGTCGACGGCGCATGTCGATTCTCACCGAGCCCACATAGGCCGGACAAGTAGCAAACCTGCTGCGCGCGAGGCGATCGTCGCATCGATGAAGTGCTCTGCGACGGTCGCGTGCCGCGAGCTCGCCGGACAGCTGTCCTGGCCGACGTCGAGGAGAGATCCGTTCCCGTCGCGGATCGAGCCCGACGACGGGATCGGCGCCGCTGCCCTGCCTGCCTGCGACACCGGAGGCGCACCTGTCGACGCCGACAGGTGATGTCCTTGCCCCCCTGCATCGAGGGGCAGAGGCAATCGCCACGGCCCTCTAAAGACTCCTTCAGGCTCCGGCGACCCGAACCTTTCTCACGCGAAAGGTGAACAAGATAGCCGGTGAGGGGAGCTATTCTGCCGGCCTCGAGGATTTGCCCTTGAACCTCTCGCTCGCGGCTCTTACAGCGTTCCTCGTGCTCGGGGGATCCGGCCTCCCCGACATCGGCGCCTGGCAGCCTGTGCCGTCGCCGCCCGCGTCCGAGGCCTCGGTCTCGTCGCCCTCGCCCGCCGCCACGCCCGACGCGCCCGCGTCCTCGCCGTCCACGCAGACCTTCCCGACCACGGCGATCCCCGCGCCGTACCCGGTCCCTGCTGCGGGCGCCGCCACGCCGTCGCCAGCGAACGACGCCCCGAGGGCGCCACCCACGACCGAAGAACTGCAGCACGAGCTCGAGGCCCTGCGCAACGAGCTCGCCGAGATCAAGCGCGCCATTCGCCCCAAGAAAGCGCCGGGGCCCGGTGAGACCGTGCCCCCGGACCCGGTCGCGCCGGGGCCCGTGTCCCAGGCCCCGGCGGCGGTCCCCCCCGCACCCCCGAGCGCTGTCGTCGAGGGCGCCCCCTCCTCCTGGGCTGCGCCCCTTTCGGCGCGGGGGCCCTTCACGTGCCTGTCGCGTCGGTGCAAGGAGAAGCGCAAGGCTCTGATCGTACCTGCGATCAGCACCAGGGTCGGCCGAGGCGTCCTCTCCCTGAACCTGTACGGCGACTTCGGCTACGCCTTCGGGCCGCAAGGAAAGCATCGGTACTACGATTACATCAGCAAGCAAGAGGTCGAGGACTACGGCCGCAGGGATTACACGAGCTACCCGCTGTACGCCAATCAGTTCGCGCTGGCGTACGGGTTCGTGCAAGCCCAGTACGAGATCCCCAACAAGATCCGGTTCCGCTTCGCCATGCATGCCGGTCACATCGTCGAGTCGCTGTACAACGAAGAGCCGAAGTCGTTGCAGCTGATCCGCGAGGCGGCGATCTACTACTTCTTCCACCCGAAGCTGGCGGTCGAGGCCGGCATCTTCCCGTCCTACTACGGCGCCGAGATCGTCCTGAACAAGGAGAACCTCCACGCCACGCGCGCGTACATCGCCGACTTCACCCCGGACTACGAGGCTGGGGCCCGGCTCCATTATCACTTTCGCAAGGACATGACCCTGAGGTTCATGGTCCTGAACGGCTGGCAGGAGATCCGCGACGCGAACGGCAAGAAGGGGTACGGCTTCGTCTGGAGCATCTTCAGGCCGTTCAAGATCGTCGGCGACTGGACGATGTACTGGGGCAACGAGGCCCGGCAGGGCGAGCCGCCGGTCTTCAGGCACTACCAGAACCTGTATTACCGGATCTGGCTCGGGAAGCGCTGGCTGATCTTCCCGATGTTCGACTTCGTCATGCAGAAGAACAACGAGCGGGACAGGTACGACATCGTCGTCGCGCCGGCCTTCTCCGCGCGCCTGGCGATCACGGAGAAGGTCGGCATCGCCGCGCGGTACGAGTACCTGTACAACAAGGCCGACATCGTCCCCGAGCTGAAGACGGGCACCAAGAACGGCTGGCAGAGCCACAGCGGGGCGTTGACCCTCGAGTATCTGCCCCTGCCGCAGCTCACCTTCCGCGTGGAGGGGCGCTACGGGAGCAACAAGGACGCTGTCTTCAGGAACAGAGCCAACCAACTCGTCCGCGACGACTGGTACGTCTACCTCGGCGGCGCGTTCCACTTCTGAACGCCGGCGTCTTCAGTGCGCCGCGACGCCGGCGCGTCCTCGCCACGCCCCTCGCGCTTACCCGCCTGCCCGGGTTTGGCTTCAAGCCGGGCACCTGCAACAAGGAAGACCGCCCCCACACCGACACGATGGAACTGTTCGGCTACGAGTCCGGTGCCTCCGCCTCGGCCGGCCTCACCGGCCGGCCTGGTAGGCCCGCAGAAATTTGAGAGTTAGGCCGGTGCCAAGCGCCCGGAATGCCAAAATCTGGGAGTTAAGCCCCGCCGATTGCCAATTTTTGGGACTTAGCGCCCTTCACGCAACCCTTCCGCGCTATCCGCGCCCCCTGGAGTCTGAAGACGCACCCCGAGCGCGTCGGCCTCGTCGCGCTCGAGGAACGCGTGACAGCGAGCGAGCACCTGCCGCGTCGCCTCGAAGTCCCCCCACGGCACCGCGGCGACCCATCGTTGCGCGTGGCCAAGCGCCCGCACGAGGGGGACGGGGTGCGGATGATTGACGTTGGACAGCGCCTTCAAGGCGCTGATGTAGTCGTCGCGAAACACCGTGGGTATGAGGATCCTGCTCTCATTCGCCGCCACGAGCTCCGCATTCATCATGATCCTTGCGACCCGACCGTTCCCGTCGGCAAACGGATGGACCTCGGCGATCAAGTACATCATGTACACCGCTCTGGCGAACGCCGTGTCGAGCCCTCGGTACAGGTCGTACCCCTGAGTCAAGGTCCCTTCCACCAGCTCAGGCTGGACGAACACGGTCATACCGGCCTGATTGGAGCGGGCTTTGAACTGACCGGGTCCCTTGTCCGACCGCGACTGCATGACGATCGCATGACGCCGCTTGAGCGACGCGATCAGCTCCGCCGGTGAGGCAGGTGTCCGGGCCATCTCGACAGGATCGGACACGAGTCGCCAGGTGCCCAGGACGTCGTGCGCATCCTCGGGCCGACGCGGAGGGATGACGCCGCGAAACACGATGTCGGCGGCCTCGTCGACCTCGAACTTGGTCCCCTCGATGTAGTTGGAGAAGTAAGCCTCGAAGAATGCCAGCGTGGCCCGACTCTCGGCGTCCAGCACGGCCGCGGGCTGCCCATGCGTCGCGCCGCGGAGCTCTCGAAACAACAGCTCGAATGTCTGCATGCGAGTCGGATCGAACGGCAAGCCCGCCTGCCGAGCCCGACCTTGCGCCGTCGTCAACGGCTCGTCTCGGGTCCCCAGCAAGGACCCCACGATCCCGTCGAGAGCGCGGAATTCGGCTTCCCGCCCGATGAGCGGCGCGATCCGCCGCGCCTCATCCCGGAGCTTGTTCAAGCCCTCCTCGCCGTAATGCCGCACCTTCTCTTCGAGCCGTGTCTCCAGCTCTTCTCGGCTGAGCGTCCGGCTGACCTCGCTCTTACGCCGCCGCGACGGGGCCATATTGTCGAGGAAGGCGCGCGCTTCGGAGCTGAGGAACAGCCCGTCGATGAACGGCCGGTCAGACTCCAGCGCTGGCGGACCTTTCCGGGGGTGGACGATCAATCCGGGCAGATGGATGTCTCGCTTGCGATCGGCGACGACGAACACCGATCCATCCGGGGCAGGCGCCGCTTCCAGCGCCGTTCGATCGGCGACGAGCGCCCCGGGCAGCAAACGCGAGATCAACTGCCAGCGATGCCGGCCGACGATCTTCGCCGGCGGGTCCATCAGGTTCTTCGTGTAAACCTTGGGACCCAGCTGCCGCAGGAGCCCTCGCCGCATGCCCCGCGATACCGCTTCCGAGAGCTCGGTCGAGGACACGAAGACTTCGGGCAAGGCCTCGAGCGGATTTTTGGGGTTCAAGATCGCCTCTCGAGCCCCTTCTAGCAAAAAAATGGGAGTTAAGACCCAATTTTTGCCAATTTTTGGGACTTAAGGACGGCGCATCTGACGCGAGCGGGCGTGATCGCGCCTCCGCGGCTTCAGTGCGCCGGCGCCACTTCGCCGCCGCGCCAGGTCCCGCCGGTGCGGCCGATTCGCCGGACCCTGAACGACAGGAAGATCAGCGAGAAGCCGACGAACAGCGCCCACACGCCGATGTAGATCATCATCGCCAGCGCCCCGGCGCCCGGCGCCATCAACATCAGCACGCCGAACAGCACCCCGGCGAGGCCGCTGAGGCCCAGCCACCATTCGCCCTCGATCTCCCGGCGCAGGCGGACGGCCATCACCACGCGCAGCACCCCGGTGATGACGGCGAACGCGGCGATGTACATCAGCAGGACCAGCGTCGTGATGCCCGGCACACGCAGTGCGAGCAGGCCGAAGACGATCCCGCACAGGCCCTCGATCAGCATCAGCCACCAGTGCTCGTGCTCCTTGCGGCCGGCGAACGCGCCGGCGATGAGGAACGCCCCGTCGATGAGCACGAACACCCCGAACCACAGCACCAGCGCGGTCAAGGTGACGCCCGGGGCGGCCAGCGCCAGACAGCCGAACACGAGCGCGACGATCCCGCGCAGAAGCAGCGACCACCAGGCCATCGAGAGCGATTCACAGAGCATGACGATTCTTGTCCTTCGGCCGACAACGTGACGCAAACCCGACCCTCGTCCAGCGGGCCCAGCGACGATTGGCGCCGGCGACCGCCGCGCCGGGCCAATCAGCGGACCCGGCCGTCGTCCTCTCGCGGTCCGCTCATTGGGGATTGATCACCTTGAGCCGCGTCCCGCCGGGGTACGCGTACGACGTCGCCTCGTCGTAGCCGACGTTGACGAGCCCGAACGGCTGGGCGCTCTCGGCCAGGTGCGGCCCCTCGGCGATCTGCCAGTCGGCGACCTCGTAGTGCTGGCTCTCGAGGTACTGCACCGGCAAGAACGGCCTGTTCCCGGTGAAGATCACGCTGGTCCCGTTCGCCACCACCAGCTCCTTCCATTGCCCGCGGTCGAGCGCGAACGGCGTGCCGGGCAGCGCCGGCGTGGTCGTCACCGTCGTATCGTCCTCGGCCGCGTACACCCGCCAGTAGTGCTTCTCGCCGGCGCGCAGCGGCGCGTGGGCCCCGACGTAGGTGACGCCCCAGTACTCGGGGACATCCCCGTCACGATCTGGCCATTCGACCAGGTGCGCCCGCTCACACCCCACGCAGGACCACTGCCCCGGTCTCGACCGTGCTGCCGATGCCTTCGGCGCCGGCGCGCCCGCGAACTCGCTCGTCACACCTCCTGTCCCATCGGTCAGGTCGACCAACCGCGTGACGACCCCGGCGTCGATCTCGCGCCGAGCTCGCCGAGCTCGATGTAGCCTCAAAGGTCAGGCGGACGCGCGCTCGCCCTCGACCTGAAGCGGCGCCGCGGTGGCGGCGACGATCGCCGCGACGGACACGCCCGGGGCGCACTCGACCAGGCGGAAGCCGCCGTCCTCGACCGCGATCACCCCGAGGTCGGTGATCACGAGGTCGACGCAGCGCATCGCCGTCAGCGGCAGCGAGCAGCGGCGGACCAGCTTCGCCCCGCCGTCGCGGTCGGTGTGGGTCATCACCGCGATCACCTTGCGCGCCCCCGTGGCGAGGTCCATCGCCCCGCCGATCCCGGCGACCTTCTGGCCCGGAACCATCCAGTTGGCGAGGTCGCCGTTCTCGGCCACCTGCATCGCCCCGAGCACCGCGACGTCGACGTGGCCGCCGCGGATCATCGCGAAGCTGAGCGCCGAGTCGAACGTCGAGCCGCCGGGCACGATCGTCACCGTCTGCTTGCCGGCGTTGATCACCTGCGCGTCGACCTCGTCGTCGTACGGGAACGGGCCCATCCCGAGCAGCCCGTTCTCCGAGTGCAGCAAGATCCCCGAGTCGGGCGGCAAGTAGTTGGGGATCAGCGTCGGGATCCCGATCCCCAGGTTGACCACGCTGCCCGGGCTCAGCTCCCGGGCTGCACGCGCGGCCATGTCTTCGCGGCTCCACGGCATGGCGGCTCGGATTTTGGCCGGCGAGCGCGGGCGAAGCAATGCGCGCGGGCGCCTGCGCAGCGCGCTTCCGCACACGCGGGCCTGGAGCGACGCTCGGCGCCGCGGCCCGACCGCGTTGCTCCCGTCGCCGAATTGCGGGCACCCTTCGCGGGCATGCGCGCCGCAATTCTCGCGCTCGCGGCTCTCCTCGCCTGTGCGCGTGTAGGCGGCGCTCGCGGCGACGACGACGACGAGCGCGAGGTCCGCGTCGCCGGCGAGCCGATGACCGACGAGCAGCAGGCGCGCCTCCTCGACCACGCCCGCGCCGGCGGCCTGCTCTGGTGGCGCCTCCCCGGGGCCGAGGGTCCGCGCTGCGAGGCCTGGCGGCTGGTCCCCGACCCCGCGGACCGCGAGCGCGGCCGCCTGCTGTTCGTCGCCGACCCGACCCCCGCCGATCTCTCTTCAGGTCCCGAAGGACATGTCCCCGAGGACACCACCGAGGACCGCCCCGAACCTGCCCCTTCGGCCAGCTCATCCAGCCCCTCGACCGCTCTCCTCGCCTCATCGCCGCCCCTCCCCGTCATTAAAAACTTCGCGGCCTGGCCGCTGTTCCCCGCCCCCGATCCACCTGCCCCTTCAGACAGCCCCGACCTCGTCCCCGCTCTCGGCTCGCCGACCTTGCAGCTCGCGTATCGCCTCGCCGAGGGTCACCTGACCCTCACCGCCCCCGAGCTCGAGCGGCCGGTGGACGCCCCGCCCGGCGAGCAGAAGGCCCTCGGCCACGCGCTCACCTGCGTCTTCACCGGCGTCTCGCTGACCGGTCCGGCCGGCACGCCCGGGCGCCTGATCCTCGCCGCGCGCGAGCGCTTCTTCTTCGCCGAGGCCGCCTGCGAGGAGGCCGGCTTCGCCGACGATCCGCCAGGTCCTGACGAGCTGCGGGCTGTCGGCTGCGCCGGCGCCCTCGCCGATCCGGCCACCCGCGCCCGCCTCGAGCGGCCGCCGGCGAAGGACGCTCCGAACGCCGCGCCCCGGCTGCATCGCGCCCGCGCCCTGCATCACCTCCGCCGCGGCAGCGACGGCGTCCTCGTGTGTGACGCGTGGCGCAACCGGCCCGAGCCCGCCGCCGGTCACGGTCGCCTCGAGCACCGCGGTCGCGACGAGCGCGGCCGCTTCGTCCGCAGCTACGCCTACGACGTCGGCCCCGGCTATCTCACCTTGCAGGGCCCCGCCGAGTATCGCCGCGTCCGCGTCGACGGGCGGCCGACCGACGTCGTGCGGGCGAGCAGCTGTCTCGTCACGCGCGACGTGCTCGCCGTCGGCCCGACGGCCATCGATCTCGGCGGCGGGGAACGCTGGTACCTGTCCCGAAGGGCATGTGACGAGGCGCGCATCGCCGGCGCAGCGGCGCCCGTCGCAGCCGCCCCGCTGTTGGTCTCGGCGTGCGAATGAGCGCCGCTGTCGACGGCGCCGCCAGCGCGAGGGGGACCCGGACACGCGTTCGGAGAGGCGGTCCGACTTGATCTTTTTTTGGTGCGCCAGATCGCGGAGCGCCGCCGGGCCTGCTGCGCGGCGCCCGTACCGCGACGGCGAGCGTCGCTGCTCGACGGTCCGCGTCGCGCCTGCCCCGAGGGACATCTGCTCCATGGGCACCTGCGCTATCGATGTCGGCATGGACGCCTCCCTTCCGGAAGACCTCGAGGACCTGTGCACCACCCGGCGCACCTTGAGCACCGCGGAGCGCGAGCTGTTCGGCACCCTGTCCGACTCGCTCGGCCGCTACTCGCTGCTCGGCAGGCTGGGCAGCGGCAGCATGGGCGTGGTCTACCGGGCCTACGATCCGCGGCTGCAGCGTCCGGTCGCCGTCAAGGTCCTCTACCCGACCGGCAAGCCGACCGCGCATCAGGTCTCGACCGGCGACGCTCGCCTGCTGCGCGAGGCCCAGGCGATCGCTCGCCTCTCGCACCCCAACATCGTCGCCGTGCACGACGTCGGCGTCGCCGGCGATCGCGTCTTCCTGACCATGGAGTTCGTCGAGGGTCCGACCTTGCGTCAGTACTGCGACGCCGCCCCGCGCGGCTGGCGAGAGGTGCTCCCGCTGCTGATCCAGGCCGGGCGGGGCCTCGCGGCCGCGCACCGCGGCGGCGTCATCCACCGCGACATCAAGCCCGACAACATCCTCGTCGGCGACGACGGCCGCGTCCGCGTCGTCGACTTCAGCGTCGCGCGGCCGCAGGGCAGCAGCGGCGAGACCCTCCTCGGCAAGTTTCACCTCACCGACACCGAGACCAACGTCCTCGTCGGCACGCCCGCGTACATGGCCCCCGAGCAGCTGCGAGCCTCGCCGGCCTGCCCGCGCTCCGACCAGTTCGCCTTCTGCGTCACCGCCTACGAGTGCCTGTTCGGCGAGCGCCCGTTCGCCGGCCCGACCCTGCGCACCCTGATCGACAACGTCCTCGCCGGCCCGCCGACCCAGCCGCCCCCGTTCTCGCAGCAGATCCCCCGCGCCCTCTACCAGTGCATCGCCCGCGGCCTCGCCCTCGACGCCGACGATCGCTGGCCCGACATGGACACCCTCCTCGCCCACCTCGAGGCCATCCTCGTCCGCGGCCAGCGGCGCTCCTCGCTGGTCCTCGCCGCCTCCCTCGGCGCCGCCGCGGCGCTCACCCTCGGCGCCGCCGCGGCCCACTACACCGGCAGCAGCTGCTCGCACCCCGAGCTCGCCGCCCACATCGGCGCCCGCTGATCGCCGCCGTCCGGCCCTCGCAGGTGCGCCACAATCTGCCCTAAGAGACAGCCGAGCGTCACTCGTGGCACGTCACTACCGACATGTCCTTCGGGGCATTCGATGTCGACGCAGCTCCCCCGGTCGCGCCCGTCACTCGCGCCAGACCGGCTGCGTCCACGCCGTCTTGCCGGCCCCGTCGCGCACCCGCGCCCGCAGGTACGGCCCCGTCGTCTCCGCCAGCGTCATCCTCGCGCGCGTGCCCTCGACCGCGCGCAGCAGCTCGCCGCCCGCCCCGACGAACTCGACCGTGACCGGCTGCGCCGCCTCGATCTCGAGCGCCGCGCCGTCGCGGCGCACCGCCGTCAGCATCGGCCCGTTCGACGCGTAGAACTCGCCGGCCAGCAGCGCCGCGCGGATCGCCGCCGGCTCGCGGCGCGCGTGCACCACCACGAACCCGCGGTCGCCCGTGTACGCCGTCTCGGACCGGCGCGCCAGCAGCGGCGCATCGTAGTAGTGGTGCGCGTCGTCGGTCGCGGCCGCGAACAGCCGCGCCCCGGCGCCTAGCGCCGCGTCCCACAGCGCCTCCGTCGACGGGTGCCTCGCGTCGCCGGCGTTGTTCGAGTCGATCGCCTCGTTCGCCAGCTCGAACAGCCGCAGCCCCGAATGCGCCAGCGCCGTCAGCAGCCCCGCGTCCGCCGCGTAGTGGAAGTTCGGGTGGTTCAGCATCGCCACCCCGCCGAGCGCCTCGTTCACCCGCAGCGCCCGCGTGAACAGCTCCTCCCGCGCCGACGATCGCGCCGTCGGGAATTGCTCGATCCGCCCCGCGCGCTCCTCCGCCACGATCAACGCGTTCACGTGCAGCAGGCACTGCAGCCCCGGCTCCGGCGGCGGCTCGCACCCCTCGACGTTCTGCGTCAGCTCGACCCCCGGCAGCGCCAGCATGCGTCCGCCGGGCGGCGGCGCCGTCACGAAGTTGTGGTCGGTCACCACCACGAAGTCGAACCCGTGCTCCTCGTACCAGCGCAACGCCTCGACCGGCGGCGTCTCGCTGTCGCCGGAGTTCGCGGTGTGCATGTGGAGCTGCCCCTTCAACCATGGCTTTTCAGCCATGTCCCCGGGGTCATCTCCGCGGGCGGCCGCGACCGGTCGGGCCGGCGCCTCCGCGCGGCTGCAGGCCAGGGCCCACGCCGCGAGGGCGCCGGCCAGCGCGCGCGTGCGGCCTGCTCCCGGCATCCCGGCGATCCTGCCACGTCGCCGCCCGCAGCGGGGGCAAAAGCCGCCAAACCTGCGAGCCGCTCGCGCTCCCCTCGATCTCGCTGCCGGCCAGCCGCCCGCGAACTGCGGAGCCGGTCACCGGCCGCATTGTCAGCGGCCGGCCCGGCGCCCTACTCTGACGAGATGCATCGCCCCCACAGCTTGAGACCAGCCTCGCTCGGCCTGCTCGGCGCCGGCATCACGCTCGCCTGCGCCCTCCCGCCCGCGTCCGAGACCGCGACCGACAGCGACACCTCGACCACGACCACGGAAGCCACCACCGACGTCCCGACCGGCACCACCGCGCCGACCACCACCGTCGAGCCGCCCACCTCGTCCACGAGCACCACCACCGAGGGCACCGCCACCGAGCCGATCACCAGCACCACCGCCGAGACCACCACCACCACCGGATGCGCCGCCGTGTGCGGCGACGGCACGGTCGAGTGCGACGAGGAGTGCGACGACGGGCCCGCCAACAGCGACGTCGTGCAGGGCGCCTGTCGCACCGACTGCGCCGCCGCGGGCTGCGGCGACAGCGTCGTCGACTACCTCGCCGGCGAGCAGTGCGACGACGGCAACGAGGGCGACGGCGACGGCTGCAGCGCAGCCTGTGCCCTCGAGGCCCCGGCGAACTGCGGCGACGGCAACCTCGACCTCGACCAGGGCGAGGCCTGCGACGACGGCAACCTCGACCCCGGCGACGGCTGCAGCGCGGCCTGCCAGCTCGAGCTGCTCGGTGCCACCTGCGGCGACGGGGCCGTCGACGCGGGCGAGCTGTGCGACGACAGCAACCTCGACAACGGCGACGAGTGCAACCCGACCTGCAACCTCGGCAACGCCACCTCGCTGTTCGTCGGCAGCCCGGGGATCCTCGGCCTCGCCGACGGCGTCGGCATGACCGCGCGGATCTCCGGCACCGGCGGCCTCGCCGTCGACCTCGACTACCTCTACCTCGCCGACGCGCAGAACAACTGCATCCGCCGGATCGAGATCGCCACCGCCACCGTCGAGACGATCGCCGGCTCCGCCGTCGGCATGGGGGGCTACGTCGACGACCCCGACGGCCTCAACGCCCGCTTCGCCGGCCTCGACGCCATCGCCACCGACGGCAAGACCCTGTGGGTCAGCGACGGCATGAACCGCCGCCTGCGCGCCGTCAGTTTGACCCCGCCGTTCGCCGTCACCACCGTCGCCGGCAGCGGCGCCAGCGGCGTCGACGACGGCATCGGCGACGCCGCCAGCTTCGACGACAACCGCGGCCTCACCTACTACGCCGGCTCCGTCTACATGGTCGACGCCAGCGCCGGCGTGCTGCGCCGCTTCGACCCCGCGACCCAGGAGGTCGTCACCCTCGCCGGCAGCCCCTACATGAACGACACCGTCGACGGCGTCGGCGCCGCGGCTCGCTTCGTCAGCCCGCGCTACATGGCCTCCGACAACAGCGGCGTGCTCTACATCGCCGACACCAACGGCTTTCACATCCGCAGCTTCAGCACCGTCACCAATTACGTCGGCACCTTCGCCGGCGACGGCATGGCCGGCTACATCGACGGCATCGGCACCGCCGCCTCGGTCCACCGCCCGCGCGGTCTCGCCTCCGACGGCACCAGCCTCTACTTCGCCGAGTTCAACCAGAACACCATCCGCCAGGGCATCCTCGCCACCCAGGAGGTCTCGACCAACGCCGGCCAGCACTGCGACGGCAACATGATGTGCCCGGGGGCCTACATGGAGGGCGTCGGCCTCGCGGCCCGCTTCAACGGCCCGTTCGCCCTCGCCTTCCACCCCGCGAGCGACTCGCTGTTCGTGCTCGACAGCGCCAACCGGGTCATCCGCCGCCTGCAGTGACCGCTTGCTACTCGATCGAGTCGAGGAACTCGTCGATGAGCTGATTGAACACCGCCGGGCGCTCCCAGTAGATCGAGTGTCCGGTCTCGGGCACCTTGACGAAGCGCCCGCCGACCAGCATACGCGCCAGGTGGGCCACCGAGTCCGGCGCGCACACGAAGTCCTCCTCGGACGTCAGGCACAGCGTCGGCACCGTGAAGCCCTCGAGGTCGCGCGCCGTCACCGTCCGCATCCCCAGCAGCACGTCGCGGATCGCCCGCTTGTCCGCCGCGCCGAGGACGTCCATCCCGCGGTACAGCTCGTGCATCGCCGGCTGATCGCGGACCATCCGCTCGCCCGCCGCCGGGTGCACCCCCTTCATGAACGCCGCCGTCGCCCGCCCGCGCAGGCGGTTGATCGCCGCGTCGATCTCCGGCGTCGTCACCTGTCCCGTCGTACAGGCCATCACCAGCCCGCGCACTTTCTCCGGCCGCCGCAGCGCGTAGCCGAGGCACGTCCACCCGCCCATCGACTGCCCGACCAGCCGCACGTCGTCGACGTGCAGGTGCTGCAGCAGCGCGTCGAGGTCGTCGACGAACTTGCGCGGCCCGAGCCCGCTCGCGTCGCGCGACGGCGCGAACCCGCGGTGCGAGAACACCACGCAGCTGAACCGCTTGCGGAAGTGCGGCACCTGCTGCCACCACGACAGGAACCCGCCGCCGAGCCCGTGCGCGAACACCAGCGGCGGCCCGCTGCCGTGCACCTCATAATAAAGCTCGCCGTCGGGCAGGGTCAGCACGGCCATGCCTCCACCCTATCGCGTGACCCCGCCTCCGCGATAGCCCGCGCCCGCAGAGCCCTCCACGCGCACATCCTCGCAGCCTTCGGCACCCGAGCGGCCGCGCCGCCCGCCGGCCCGTCTCGGCGCTTCCGCCGGGACCGGCGAAGTGCCGCCGCGCCACGGCGCCTCAAGACGCCCCTACTTCGCCGCCGGTGGAAGTTCGCCACTCCGGTTGTTCGTGGTTCGAGCTCGCCACAGGCGGGCTCTCAGATAGCGCTCAAGCAGCGCGAGGAACAGAAAGAGGCCCGCACCACCGAGCAAGCCGCTCGCCCATATGGGCGTCCACTCCATGACCAGCCAGTCGAGCATCATTGACCACAAGACGGCGAAGACAGCCACCCAGGGTCCTACGATCTTCCACACCTCCGGTCGCTTCCAAAAGGCGATCGTGGGCAAACAGCCGAACCTCTGCGGGCGATCGAGGCGGGCCGGCTCCCTCACGCGCGGGCAGGGTGCTAGCCCGGATTTCTCACCACGCACAGCGGAGCCTGCTGAGCGGCCGCCGTCGACCTGGCGCGGGGCGCTCGGACGGCGGTGACATGAGCCGCAAGCGACGGACGGCGAGCGCGCGAGATCGAGCTGTATGCCGGCTTACAAGTCCGGCGGGCGCCTTCCGAGCGACATGTCCATGAGGACAGACGACCTCCTGCGCAGAGAGGCGCATCCATCACGCGGGATGTTGTCGAGGCCGTCAGCGTTTCATGAGTGAGCTCGGCGGAGGTTGTCGAGGGCTCGCCACCAGACATGCTGGAAGGGAAAGACCGAGCTGAGGGAAACGCAGATGCGGCGGACCGAGGTCGTGACGATCGCACCGATCTTGAGCAGCCGCGTGCGGATCGTGGAGACCTGGGCGTGCGCGAGTTCGGTGCTGGCGAGGGCGATTCGGCGGAGCTCGTTCAGGATCATGTACGCGACCGAGGAGAGCCAGAGGCGCAGTTGATTGGCCCGCAGCGTGTGCGCGCTGGTGCGGTCGGCGAAGAGGCCGAGTTGCTGCTCCTTGATCCGGTTCTCCATGTCGCCGCGGGCGCAGTACAGGTCCTCGTAGAGGCCGCGGGCGTCGTACTCGTCGCAGGACAGGTTGGTGGCGACGAAGCGCGGGTTCTCCTTGTCGGTCGTGTATTCGGCCTTGCCGATCACGCGACGTTCGCAGGACCAGGACCGGTTCGTCTCGTATCGGAAATCCTTGAAGACACGTGCGTTCTTGCCGGTGCGCTCGGCGATGGCGCGGGCCTCGTTCATGTCGTCGTCGATCTCCGCGATTAAGCGAGAGTTCTTCTGCAAGCCCAGGACGAAGAAGAGCCCGTTATCCTCGCACCAGCGCATGATGTCGTCCCGACAGAAGCCCGAGTCGCCGCGCACGATGATCCGCGCGCCTGGCCAGCGCGCGAGGATCTGCGCGACGATCCGTTCGAGTTCCTCGACCGCGTGGCTGGCCGGCTGCTCGTTGGCGGTGTTCAGCGCGGCACCGAGGAGGAAGTCGCCGCAGAAGACGTACAGCGGCAGGTAGCAGTAGCCGTCATAGAAGCCGTGAAAGAAGCGGCCCTCCTGCTGACCGTGCACCGGGTCGTCGGTCGCGTCGAGATCGAGGACGATCTCCGCCGGCGGTTCAGCGTGCGCGGCGAGGAAGGTATCGACGAAGAGGCGCTGGATGGCGTGGTCGTCGTAACTGATCTTCTTGTAACGCTCGTCTCCCGCGACGCTCGGCGTCGCCAGCTCCAGGCGGTTCAGTGTGCTCTTGCCCGCCAGCGCGTGACCCCGGTCGCGCTCCCGCTTGCGCTGCTCGCCAGTCGGATCGGCCTTGCCGACCGCCAGCGCGAGCAAGGCGTCGTCGCGGAGTGTGTCGTGGTCGTTCAGATCCTCGTAGCCGCACAGCAGACCCAGCACGCGCTGCGCAAGCAGCTCCTCGACGGTGTGCTCGATGCGGCTCGGATCGCGGTGGTCCCGGAAGCAGGACGCAAACCTTCGAAACACACCTGAACTCTTGGTCAGCTCGCGCAGCAGCAGCAGACCGCCGTCCGAGCTGACCCGTCCCGCGTCGAACGCCGCCTCGACACGGCGTCGACCGGCAGGTTGAAAATCGAACTCGGCGCGGATACACCTTGTCGCGTTCCGGCCGTACCACTTGGTGAGAGCATCTCGTTTCACACCCGCTCTAACTCGGGAAGTACGGCCGGAATTCCTATCCGTGGTGAGAAATCCGGGCTAGCGTCGTCATGGTCGGCTATCCGATCGGGCAGTCGGGTCTGCACTCCTTATTGCAATCGATGCCATTGATGGCATCCAGCGCCGTACCGCCTCCCACGTAGCAGACGGCGCAAGCGCCAAAACCCCCACCACAACATGCCGCCTGGGCGATCCACACCACCGCCTTCAAGCCCCACTTGGTCACCCCACATGCCGGATTCTTCGCCAGTGGATCGGGTGGGAGCGTGCTCAGTTGCCCAGCAATTCGCGCGTGAACCCGCGGATCGGTCAGAACGGCCAGAAGACGAGCATGAGCTCCGGTGCGCCACGCGCGAGCTCATCGCGGATGCTCGGCGATAACAACACTTGATCGCGTTCTTCGGCCCCGTCCGCGTGACGAATATGGATGTGTCGCGCGCCCCCGATCACGTAGTTCGCCTCGACGATGGGACCCTCGCGGTCGTTCCAAAGATCGAGCTGCAGCTCACCCGGTGCATCGGATGGTCGGACCCGAAATCGGACCGTGAGGGCGAGACGACCGGGCTCTGCTTGCAGGAGTTCAGTCGTCATCACGCGAGGATGCGCTTGCGACATCTCCTGCAGCTCGAACACCGAGGCTCGGGTGCCGCCATCCGCCTGCACCTTCGATTCAGGGGAAGGTTGCCCGAAGGGCAGCACGAGAGCGGCGAGGACTGCAAGATGCACACCCATCCGTGGCTCAAGACACTGCCGACGCAAGCAGCAAACCGGACGGCCATGCACCAGGCACGTCTAGCGCGACCGCTTGGATGCGTCTGTGGCCGAGCTTGTTCTGCCATCGCTGAGCCCGATGGCGCGGCCAGGGCAAGCCGACGGCGACGAGGTGCTGAACTCGCCGCATCACCCGCCGAACACTCGCTCGACGAACCACGCCAGCCCTGCGATCACGATCGCCCCCGAGATCCACCGCGCCCCGCGACCCTTCCTGTACGCCGGCAGTCGCCCCAGCCACAGCAGCACCGGCAGCACCAGCGCCAGCACGGCGAGCTGGCCCGCCTCGACCCCGAGGTTGAACAGCAGCAGCGCCGGCCCGACCTCGCCGGCCGGCAGCCCGAGCTCGGCCAGCACGCCCGCGAAGCCGAAGCCGTGGATGAACCCGAACGGCAGGGTGATCCGCCAGCGCCCGGCCGCGTCGGCGACGAAGAAATTCTCGAGACCGACGTACGCGATCGACAGCGCGATCGCCGGCTCGACCCACGAACCGTCGGGCGTCCAGATCTCCAGGGTCGCCAGCGCGAGGCTCAGCGAGTGGCCCAGCGTGAACGCCGTGATCACCGCCACGAGCGAGCGCAGCCGGCCCCCGACCACCACGAGCCCGAGCAAGAACACCAGGTGGTCGGTGCCGATCAGGATGTGCTCGACCCCGAGCTCGAAGTACGCCGTCACCGGCCACCCCTGCCGCTCGCCCGCGGCCCCGTCGAGCGGCACCGTGGCCGCCGGCGCGCGCGCGTGCAGCACCCCCTCGGCGAGGATGTCCTCGGGACCAGCTCCCGGCGCCACGAACTCCGCGATGTGGCGATGCCCTGCCGCCAGTTTCCCGCCCTCGAACAGCGACCACCGCAGCACCAGCTCGCGCGGCGGCGCGGCGCACACGTGGCGCACCGCCATCACCGCCCCGTCCTCCTCCGTCAGCCCCGCGCGCACCAGCGACCCCGGGCACGCCTGGGCGTCGCCCGTCACCTCGATGCCCGCCACCACCGCCGCCAGCGCCGCGCCCCCGCCGGCCAGCTCGTCGTCACCGAGCAGCCCGTCGCCGTCGGCGTCGAGCCCCGGCGCCAGCCCGCGCAGCTCCCCGCGCGCGAACGTCACCTCGGCCGCGATCTCGCGCCCGTCGACCGTGTACACCCCGCGCGACAGCCCGACCTGGTGCGCCTGCGTCGGCCGCGGGACCACCAGCCCAAAGAGACATGCCCCAATGATCATGCTCCAAAAAACATGTCTAGAGGAGCATAGCCTAAATGATAGAGTAGGAAGGCTGCAGGTGGGGTGAGAGACGGGCAGGTGAAACGCTCCGAGCCGAGAATACCTGACTATCGACCCCGGACGCGATGTCGAACGGCGATGTGAACCGCTTGATGTTCGGTTCCGCCCGGTGTCCTTCTGCTGCTTCTGGCGTCAAGAGCGGCGTCGAGGGGTGGCGCACCTCAGCACCCCCATTCCGCTGCAACCTCGTCGATCTCCGCCCCTCTTGCCGGGCGCGCTTTGCGCAGCGCCGCGAATAGCTCTGGCCCGATCTTGCCGTGCTTCCGCAATACCTCCACGACCTCCACGGTCACCAGGGCGAACGCCGCAGACCAATCTATCTTCTCGACCAGCGGTCCCAGGTGATCGTCGAGACTGAACAGAAGCCGAAGGTCCTTGCTGTCAAATGAATCGCTGAGGAACTGAACCAACGCCCGTGCAGGCTCTGCTCGACGTTGGGGCAACGGGGGTCCCGGTGACAGCAGCTCTAGCGTGGCCACGAACCCGCCCCTGTCTCGCTGGTGATCATAGATTCGCATCGCGGGATCGGCCTTGGGGAGAAGGCTCAACCCGCACTGGATCGCTACGGCGACCGGGACTGCCGGGAAAACGTGAATTCGGCAGCGGGGCCCGTGGGTCGCCCGGATTTTGGCGAGCAAGTCCTGGCAAATTCTGGCGAATTCATGCAACTGGGACACCGCGCGTATCGAGTCACGACGCGGCTCTTCGACCGCGATCTCGTACATCGCGCAAGGGCTCGGAGGAAGCATGGCCTCGGCCTCCTCAGCGAACACCTTGCCGCTGATCGACAGCAGCAGCGCGACCTGCGTCCCCCGCGAGACGTGCGTGAGCACCTGGAAACGTGAGCGTTCCGGCTGCGTCTCGGCCCAGAGCCAGCCACCAGGTTCGTGGAAGCGATTGAACACATGGATCTCTTGTTTCTCTCCGAGAGCCTCACCGAGAACCATGAGCAACGGGATTGGAGCGAGACCAAACACACAGATCCGTCGTACGGGCGAGCTCGCTACCTGTTGCAGATAGGCGCTCACCCGCTGCCGGATCACCGACGCCAGCGGGTCCCATAGGGCCGGCTCGGCGTCCGATACGGACAGGGGCACGAGATCGATGTCCAGACCGTTCGGCAGCGCATGCCATGGTCGCAGCGCGGCCTGGATCTGGTCACCGTTCCACAGCCCCTTCTGGCGGCCGATGTTGGCGGAGAGGCGAATCACGTGGGTCTGCTGGGACGAGGCGTCCATCACGGTCGTGAGAGTGCCGAGCCGAGGGCCGAACGATCACGTGCGTGACGATGTGATCGTTCCGGCCGGCGGGCGGCACTACGGCTCAGTCTCAGGAGGAAGCAGTGAAGCAATTGAGCTCCAAGAGCCCGTCGCACCGACGACTGAGCACCTTCGTCGACTGGATCCGCACGCCTGGCGAGCGTGAGGAGCGGATCAAGGCCCAAGCCGACGAAGTCCGGCGCCGTCTGCGCGGGAAGGCCGAGAGCGACAAGCTCGTCATTCGGTCCATGCCGTTCTCGGGCTCCTATGAAAAGGGAACAGGCCTGCGTCGACACATGCACGGTGACGCCGAGATCGAGGGTCAGGACGTCGACATCGCCATCGTCGTCGACCCCGACAGCATACCGGAGGACGAGGATCGAGGGCACCTGATCGAACGCTTCCTGGGCTACTTCCGCGCCAGCTACCCCGACACTGAGGCTTCCGCTACCCGCAGTTCGGTGCGTGTCACCTTCGTCGGTAGCAAGATCAACTTCGATCTCGTTCCGATGCTCGCGGTGTCCGGCACCGACCGCGAGCAGCTCCTGTTCCGCAGCAACGGCGAGCGACGCCGGACCTCGATTCAGGACCACATCGAGTTCGTGCGCCGCCGCAACCGGCGCAGCAACGACTTGCCCGGGCGCGTGAAATTCAACGAGTGTGTCCGGCTGGTCAAGTGGTGGCGTCATTACCGTGAGGGCGACGCCCACTCGATCGAAGAGGTGCCCAGCATCCTGATCGACCTGCTCTGCGCCAAGGCATTCGACCAGTGCGGGGTAGCCGAGACCTACACCGAGACCCTCGGCCAGTGGTTCACGCGCATGGCAGATCTAGCGCATCGCAAGCGGAGGGTCGCCTTCGACGACTTCGGCCCGGCCTCCGCGCGCACCGACGACGACCGGCAGTGGGCCCTCCTCGACCCCGTGAATCCGGACAATAACGTCCTGCCGATGGCGTGGAACAACCTGCAGATCACAGAACTCGCGGACTGGGTGGCCACCGCCCGCGACCAATGGTCGGAAGTCGAGAGCTTCGAGCGTACCGGTGAGCACGAGAAGTCGCGAAAGGTCTTGATCGAGCTGTTCGGCAACCCCTTCCGGCATCACGGAGAACTGTGATGGCCTCGACCTACACCACGACAGAAGCCTCGACCTTCACCGAGGCTCGCGCCCGGGCCGTCATGATCAGCGTCCTGGGCGACTTCACGGCCCTAAAGAACGCCGGACTCATCACCGCGGCGCAGGCCGAGGAGTGGCACGACGCCTTGCTCTTCGCCCTCTGCGAAGAAGCCGTCGAGATGTTCCAGCTCAAGTTCACGAGCCCGACTGGACAACAACGGGCCCTGGACTACGAGGTCAAGGACGACGGCTCGATCAGCGCCAGTCAGCGCCCCGGCGGCATCAACTACCTGGACTTTGCCACGGGCACTACGGTCGGCATCACCTTGCGACTGCGTCCGAACGGCCGCGGGCGCGAGAAAGTCCTCCAGTACCTGCAGAGGCGCCGCTGGGGCATGGACGGCAAGATCCTGACCGGCAACACGTACGTCGATCGCCAGTACTCTCAGAGCGGGTACGGCCTCACCCGTAAGAAGGTCGGAGAATGGACATGAGCGAGCTGACCCTCCTGGAGACCAAACACCCCGACAAGTCCGCGAGGCGTCGCTTCGACGGCCTCCTCGGCATCGACGCGCAGAAGCAGCGCCTCCTCGAAGACCTGGTATTGATGCTCGCACCGGAGGAGTTCGAGAAGTGGCGCGAGCGGCACCATCCGCGCGGACTGCCCTTCGCCGACGCAGGGGCCGCGAGCAGTCGCCTGTTGCTGCTCTCCGGCGAGGTCGGATGCGGCAAGACCGCGCTCGCATCGTCGGTGGCGACGCCTCTGGCGGATCGGCTCGAGCGGCGGGTGCTCGTCCTCGAGACCCCCTCCGACATCCGGGGTTGGGGTCGCGTGGGAGAGATTTCAGCCCGCCTCACGGACGCATTCACTCAGGCCAAGGCTCGCGCCCGCGAGTTCGACGCAGCCCTGCTCATCATCGACGAAGCCGACGACCTGGCCACCAGTCGCGCGCAGATGCAGGCGCATCATGAAGATCGGGCAGGCCTCAATGTCCTGCTCAAGCAACTCGACCTGCTGGCGCGCGAAAAGGTACCGCTGGTGACCCTGCTCATCACCAACCGCGCGTCGGCGCTCGACCCAGCGGTCCTTCGTCGAGCGGCCTCTCACCTCAAGTTCGCTCGACCCGACGCCGATGCCCGCGCAGAGTTGTTCAAGGCGATGCTGCACAAGGCCCACGCGAGCGAACGAGACATCGCCGACCTGGTCGACGCCAGCACGCGCGCGGACGTCCCCTTCAGCTACTCCGACCTCACCGAACGGCTCGGACGGCTGGCGCTGCGGCGAGCGTGGAGCGCCGATCGCCCGTTTAGCGCCTCCGTCGTGCGCGAGACTCTCGAGGGGCTCGAGCCCTCGCCCCTGGTGGGGGATGGCTCGGATTAAAAGCGCTTCGAGGCCGGTGAGACCTGAAGCTGTGCGAACCGGAGCGGAACCGGGCGGATACGTCGCGTTATGGATATCGCGTGCTACCGGCGCGACTCCGGCACCACGGGCCCCGCAGGGGTAGTGGCAGCCGCCACGCGATCCGTCACGCCTTGACGGCTGATTTTTGTCGCGCGTTTTCGCGCCGGATTCATCCGTCGTCGGGCTTGTCGAAGTCGGGCCCGAACGCCTCGACGGCCTCCGCGCGGATGCCCGCGAAGATGGCCGAGAAGTCGCGCGGCGTCACCGTCGAGCCCCTGGCGATCGGCAGCGGGAACCGCTCCGGCAGCCACGAGTCGAACTCGAATTCGACGGTCACCAGCGCCGCGATCTCGTGCTCGCCGATCTTCTGCTCGAGCACCAGCGGCAGCGGCGGCGGCTGTCCCGAGCAGGTCTTGCGAATGTCGGGAGCGTCGACCAGCCACGCCGGCACCGGCGAATCGTTATGCACATAGCGTCGCGTCACCAGCGTGAACTCGGGGATCCGCTTGCGCGAGTCCCACCAGCGGCCGTCGACCGCCTGCATCGCCGCGCGGGCCTCCTGCTTCGACACCGCCCCGAGGCGGCGCAGCGCCTCGCGCAGCCACGCCTGCATCGCCGTGTCGTACGCCTCGCGCGAGCGGATCTCCCCGTCGAGGATCAGCCCCGCCGCCAGGTTGATGCCGAGCACGTTCGAATACACGTCCTCCGGCGAGAACGCCGACAGCCGCTCCGACACCCCGGGCACGCTCTCGAAGCCGTACCACGTCACCACCTCGTGCCACGTCGCCAGCTGCTGGACCGCCCAGCCGGCCAGCAACGTCGCCGTCTTCCACCGCCCGTGGCGCTCGAGCAGCCCCTTCGGCAAGGCCTTCAGCTTCACGCGCCGCTGCGTGCCCTCGTCCGGCCACTCGACGGTGACCTCGCCCGGCAGCGCGCGCACCAGCTGCAGCGTCAAGAAGAGCGTCTTGTCGGCCGTGTCGCGCACGTGGGCGATGTCGAGGAAGCCGCCGCGGCAGGTGTAGACCAGCCCGTTGCGCTCGGGCGACGCGCCGCCGCGGTCGTAGCCGTGCGGCCCGAGCTCGTCGGGCGAGCGGATGTTCTCGTTCTTGTACAGCGGCACCGGCACCGGCCCGACCTCGGCGCGCAGGTCCTGGCCGAACGCGCAGCACGGCCGGAGCTTGTGCGGCGCCGCGATCACCGGCACCGCCTTTGGATCGAAGCGCGCGCCGACGTCGGCCGGGTCGTGCAGGGCGCGCGCGACCTCGCGGTGGTCGACCACCAGCGGCGCCTTCCAGGTCGGGGCGCAGGCCGCCAGCGCGGCCGCGACGAGTGCCAGCGATCTGCAGACGCGGTGCATCGTGGCCCCTCTCCCGGGGCGCCCCTCTCCTAGCAGCATTCGCCCGGGCGCGCAGCATCGGCCATGCTCTCCCGCGACATGACCGAGCGGCGATGCATGTGGCTCCTCCTCGTCTGCTGCGCGCTCGGCCTCGCCGTGCCGTGGCTGCTGGGGCTCACCTACTCCGCGCGGCTGTCCTCCCACGCCAGCGGTTTCTACGCGGTGCCCGTCGCCGACGTCGTGGCGGCGAACGCGGGCCCGCGGAGACCGCGCCACAGCGTGCTCGTGGTGATCGACGGCCTCGGACACGAGGCCGCGCGGACGATGGGCGCGATCGCTCTTTTGCGCGAGCGCGGCCAGTGTCGCAAGACCGCCGTCGGCGCGCCCTCGATGTCGCGGCCCGTCTACGCCACGATCTCCACCGGCCTCGAACAGGACCGCACCGGCGCCCGCGGCAACGACGACGAGTCGCCGCTGTTCGCCGAGTCGGTGTGGGACCTGGCCCGCGCCGCCGGCCTCTCGGTCGCCGGCATCAGCGAGGTCCCGTGGTGGCAGGAGCTGTTCCCGCGCGGCTTCACCTCCTTCGAGCTCGCCGGCCTCGACGTCGACTACTTCGCCCGCGCCCCCGCGGCCGACCTCGTGCTCGTCCATCCGCTCTACGTCGACGAGGCCGGCCACGAGCACGGCGCCGCCTCGCGCGAGTACGAGGCCGCCGTCGCCCGCGTCGATCGCGAGCTCACCGCCCTGCTGCAGCGCCTCGACCTCGCGCAGGACCTCGTCATCGTCACCGCCGATCACGGCCACTCGCCGCGCGGCGGCCACGGCGGGGCCCAGGAGCCGATCGCCAACGTCATGACCTGCCACGCCGGCCTCGGCGTGCGCCACCTGCCCGACCACGGGCATTTGCGAATCACCACAGTAGGGCCGTCCCTGGCGCTCCTGCTCGGCCTGCCGTTCCCCGCCCACATGCGCGCCGGCGACGACGAGCTCGACGTGCTCTGGGACATCGCCGACCCGGCCGTCCTGCCCGCCGACTACCTCGCCGACCGCCGCGCCGCCGTCGAGCGGTTCCGCCGCGTCAACGAGGCCGCTCTGCGCGGGTGGCTGCCCGCCAGCGACGGCAGCTGGGACCGCTTCTACGCCGCCCACCGCCGCAGCCAGCTGCTCGCCGCCGTCCCCTTCGCCGCCCTCCTCGGATTCGTGCTCGTCGCCCAGGCCCTCGTCCACCGCCGTCGCGCCCGCCGCGACCACGCCCGCCCCGGCGCCCTGTTCGGCCTCGGCTTCGTCGCCCTGTTCGCCGTCGTCACCTACGCCCTGCAGGTCGGCCTGCGCGGCAGTTTCGACCTCAGCTCGGTGGCCGGCCGCGGCGAGTTCATCGGCTTCACCGTGGTCCTCGGCCTCGCCTGGACCACCCTCGCCACGCTCGGCCACTGGCTGCTGCGCCGCGATCGCTGCGCCCTCATGCTCGACCTCGCCGCCCTGTCCGCGCTCGGCACCGTCCTCAGCCTGGCCCACCCCGTCGCCCTCGGCTGGCGCCTCGGCTTCCCGGTCCCGCCCCCCGCGATCTACTTCTTCCCCTACTTCGCCACCCTCATGCTCGGCATGCTCAACGCCGTCGCCGTGGCCGTCGCCGCCCTGCTCGGTCTCCGCCCCTACCGCCGCCGCTCGGACATGCTCGCCTGAACATGCACCAACGAGCATGTCCTTTGCGACATTCCTCTTTGAACATGTCCTGAAGACGCCCGCCCGCGCAGGAGCGGCCCATTTTAAAAGAATCCGGGTCGCGCGTCGTCGACGTGCGACCCGGAGCTCTCATGTCGGCATGTCCCTCGGGACATACGCGGTCACCTGACCGGGGCGCGCGAGAGCGCCCCTCAGGGACCGCCCGGCCGACTTACTGGTTGCAGGCGTAGCCCTCGGCGGTGCACTCGGTGTCCGCGGAGCACGAGCACACGCCGTCGGTGCAGACGCCGAGCTGACCGAAGCCGGCGATCTCGCAGGCGGCACCCTCGGCCACGCCGCCGCAGGGCTTGGCCGCGCAGATCGGCTCACCGGCGTCGTTCATGCCGGTGCACTCGAGCTGGAGGAGGTCGCACTCGGTGCCGCCCTCGGTGCACGGGAAGGTGCACTGGTTGACGCCGTTGACGTCGGCACAAGCGCCGCCGGCGGCCGCCGGGCAGGTGGTGTCGTCGCAGGCCGGGAGCTGGCCCTTGTACTCGCAGAAGCCGTCGGTGCAGGCGTAGTCGGCCTCGTTGCCGCCCATCGGCACGCACTCGGCCACGGCCGCGCAGGTCTGGGCGCAGAACCCGGCCCCGCCGTTACCCGTCGTCTCGGTGGTCGTCGGGGCCTCGGTGTCCGAGCCCTCCGTGCCGTCCGTGCCCGTGGGGGACTCGGTGGCGGTCGCCGGGGTCATCGTGGCGGTCGCGTCCGTGCCCGGGGTGGCCGCGGTGGTGTCGGTCGTCTCGCCCTCGTCCGCGGGGCAGGCGGTGAACGAGACGGTGAAGAGGGCAGCGAGGGAAAGCTTGGAAATGGTACGCATGAGTCGAATCTCTCGGGTTTGAATGCAACTTCCCGGCGGCGCTCCCACGAGAATGTGGGCGCCGGCGGCTGGCCCGCCTTGTAGCACCTCCGATCGCCGCTTCGAAACCATCGGCGCGCATCGACCCAGATCGCTGGCGTGCGGAATATTCGATCGATCTCGACCCGGCGAGTGAATAGGCGCTCCGGGCAGGCTTGGCGGCCTCAGCCGCATCATGAAGCGTTCTTCACGCGAACGCGACCACCAGCGCCAAAACGAACCGATGCGGCGCATCGCCGCGCCGCGATCGACGCAGGACGCACCGGGGCGAATCGCGACTCCGGTAGAGCCGGCGGTTATCGTATCTTTGGTAGCTGGCCGACGCCGGGTTCGTACCCTTCGAATCGAAGGCGCCTCCGCAATTTCTCCGCCACCACGCACAATTCAACTGTCGGTCACCGTCACGGCCGCAGGAGCTGAAATAGCTCTCGACGCTCGAATTCGGGACGGTGCGTGCTTTCGGCCGGGCTCGCGGGCCGTCCGATCCGATCGTCGTCTGCATCGACACCGGGGATCGAGGTCGAGGCGCTCAGGAATGCCCGGGCGCGCGATCCGGGCGAGCCCGCCCCCGGACATGCTCGCCCGGGCATGCTCCAAAGGGCATGTCCTCGCGAGCATTCCTCTCAGGACATGTACGCTAGCTCACCCGGCGGATCCGGAACGGCAGCATCGTCTGCACCAGCGGCGAGCAGAAGCGCGACAGCGACAGCGACTCGTGGACCGCGCGCACCGGCACCTCGCCGAAGGCGGTGGCCACCTGCGTGCGCGCGTAGAAGGGCGTGTCCTCGAGCGTGCGGACGACCTTCGCCGGCGCCCCGTCGGTGCGGGTCGAGCGGGCGATCCACCAGCGCGTGCGGCCGAGCGTCATCGTCTGCGCGGCCGCCAGCGGCTCGACGTGGCCGTCGGCGTGGAACACCCGGCCGAGCTGCAGCGTGCTGCCGTCGCAGCGGTGGGCGTCGTACAGCACCACCGTGCGGTCGGGCAGCGCCGCGCGGGACCAGCTCCAGTCGTGGAAGCCCGCCTCGAGCGGCTCGTCGCCGAAGTTCGCGTCGTGGTAGCCGGTCCCGCGCAGCGTCAGCTGCGGCGCCGTCAGCTCGGCGACCACGTGCGCGTGCGGGGCCGCCGGGAACCACGTGTGGCGGCCGTGGGCGTCGAGCGGCTCGGGCCGGTTCGGGAACGCCGACGGGTACAGGCGCACCGTCCCGGCCACGCGCTGGCCGAACACCGCCGTGCGCTCGTCGAAGCGGACCACCAGGCAGTCGCCCTCCCAGCCGATCGCGCTGCGGCCGACCTGCAGCTGCTCCGGCCGGCGTTCGACCTCGCTGGCGCCGTACTCGGTGAACACCCACGCGTCGATCCCCGGCCCGTAGAGCGCCACGTTGATCGCGCAATGGGCCATCGGGTCGGCCGCGCCGGCCGGGGCCTTCGCGCGGGCCCTGGCGTAGTACGGCGAGAACACGCTGCCGACGAAGGCGATGATCGTCAGTCCGTGGCTGCCGTCGTCGCTGAGCGCGTCGAGGTACCACCAGCCGTAGCCGCCCGGAGGGACCACCCGGTCGAAGCGAGGCCCGCGCACGCCGTCGTCGCCGCGTAGCGCCCGCTCAGCGTCGCCATCGGCACCCCCGCTCCCGGATGCACGCTGCCCCCGGCCACGTAGAGCCCCGGCAGCTTCGTCGCCGCTGTCGGCCGCACCATCGCGTCCAGCAGGCCCCGCGTCGCCGTCCCGTACAGCCCCCCGCCCGAGCCTGGGAACCTCGCCGCGAACTCGTCGGGCGTCGTCACCCGCGGCGGCTCCGTCGGCGCCATCGACAGCCCGCAGCGCTCGATCACTCCCCATGTCGCTCGTTCGCATGCCTCGATCTCCCTCGCCGTGAGCCACCCTTCGCCGCCGCGTGGCGGCGCGTTCACCAGGACGAACAGGCGCTCCGCCACCTCCGGCCGGGGATCGCCCAGGCGATCCGGCGCACACACGTAGACAGTCGGCTCGTGCGGGAGCGCCCCGCGGGCGAACAGCGCCGTGAACTCGGCCGCGTAGTCCCGCGAGAACAGTACGTTGTGATACGCGAGCGGCCAGCCCTCGGTCGTGCCGCGCAGGCACCACGTCACCGCCGACAGCGAGCGCCGCGACCTCGGCGGCCCCTTCACCGCCCGCGCCGCCGCCGCGCCGAGCAGCCCGCCGGACAGCGCCGCCAGGTCGCCGGCGAAGATCACCGCGTCGGCCGCGATGCGCTCGCCGCTGGCCAGCCGGACCGCCCGTACCCGGCTGTCGGCCTCGATCGCCGTGACCGCGGCCTCCTGGCGGATCTCCGCCCCGAGGCGGCGCGCCAGCCCGGCCACCGCCTGGATCAACGCCGTCATCCCGCCGACCGGCGCCCACACCCCGGCCTGTTCGACGTGGGCGATCAGGTTGAGGGTCGCCGGCGCCTCGAACGGGTTCGAGCCGTAGTAGGTCGCGTAGCGGGCGAACAGCTGGCGCAGCCGGGGATCCTGGAAATAATCGCAGATCGCCTTCCACATCGTGCGGTGGAAATCGATCCCGAGGGCGCCCGGCAGCCCGCGCAGGCCCAGGGAGCCGACCATCCCGGCCAGCGTCGGCCGCACCGCGCGGATGAACGGATCCTGCACTTTCTGGTAGATCGCCTCTGTGTGGCGGCAGAACGCGAGGTACCCGGAGGCGTCGGCCCCCGAGGCGAAGCGGGCGATCGCCGCGGCCGAGGCCTCGCGGTCGGCGTACAGGTCGAGCCGCTCGCCGTCTTGCCAGGCGTGGCGGGCCAGCAGCGGCAGCGGTTGCAGCTGCACGTGCTCGCCGAGCGCATCGTCCGCGTCGGCGAACAGCGCCTCGAACACCCAGCGCATGGTGAGCACCGTGGGCCCCGCATCGATCGGCTGGCCTCCGACCCACTCCTGGCGCACCTTGCCGCCGACCGCCGCGCCGCGCTCGAGCACCACCACCGCGGCCCCTCGGCGGGCACAGTCGACCGCCGCCGCCAGCCCTCCGGCCCCGCCGCCGACCACGACCACCCGGGGGCTCTGCTTCGCCACCACCATGACTGTCACCAAATTATCGCGACCACTCCAGGTTTCAAGTCTTTGTCCAATGTTAACCCGATTTATTGACAGTCTTTGAACAGGCAGGCATGCTTTTGAGCCTAATTTCCTGGCCGGCAGGCCCTCAAGCGACCCTACGGCGGCCCGATCGGGCGTGAGCAGCGGCCATGGAATCTCGACGGCGCATCGACCGAGCCCTCAAGAGCTGTCTCGACCAGGCGACCGCATTGCCGTGCCCGCCGCGGCTGGGGGATGCCATGCGGCACGCCGTCTTCCCCGGCGGCGCCCGGTTTCGCCCCGAGTTCTGTCTCGCCGTCGCGGGCGCTTGCGGCGACGCGCACCCGGCCTTGACCGACGCGGCCGCGGCCGCGATCGAGCTCTTGCACTGCGCCTCGCTCGTCTACGACGACCTGCCGTGCTTCGACGACGCCGCGGTGCGCCGCGGCCAGGCGACCGTCCACGCCGCCTTCGGCGAGGAGCTGGCGATCCTCGCCGGCAACGCCCTCATCGTCCTCGCCTTCGAGACCCTCGCGCGCGCCGGCGGCCCGCACCCGCACCTCTTGCCCGGCCTGCTCCGCGTCATCGCCCGCGGCGTCGGCGGGCCCTCGGGCATCGTGGCCGGTCAGGGCTGGGAGTCCGAGTCCGACCTCGACGACCTCGGGCGTTACCACCGGGCCAAGACCGGCGCCCTGTTCGAGGCCGCCATCATCGCCGGCGCCTTGACCGGCGGCGGCGACCCCTTGCAGTGGACCGGCCTCGGCTACCGGCTCGGCGAGGCCTACCAGATCGCCGACGACATCCGCGACGCCTACGGCCGGCCCGAGCTGCTCGGCAAGCCTGTCGGCCAGGACCGCGTCCACGACCGGCCCTCGGCCGTCCACGAGCTCGGCCTGTCCGGCGCCACCGTCCACCTCGGCGACCTCGTCGAAAAGGCCGCCGGCCGCGTCCCCGCCTGCGCCGGCCGCAACGACCTCCTCGCCCACCTCCGCCGCTGGTCCGAGCAGCTCCTCGCCGTGCCCACCCCGATCGCCGCCAGCATCCGCTCGTGACCCGCGACTCGCCGACCCGGGGTCGCCGGCGCAGCGCGATCCCCCGCGCCACCAGCCACCGACGCGCCCCCGATCCCCGTCCGGGCCGCGACGCCTCCCCACGGCTCTCACCAGCATCTCGCACCATTGCGGCCCCGCGCCGCGACGTCCGGGTCGCTGCTCGATCCGCCGCCGATTGATCCTCGCTCGCCCTCGATCCTCGCGCAGACTCTCCCAGCCCCCGCGCCTCCTCTTCCCCAACGCCACCATGACCCGACCGCCGCCGTCTCTGCGCGCCCAGAAGCAGGCCGTCCCGCACGCCTTCGACCGCGTCGCCGCCCGCTACGACCTCCTCACCGGCATGAACCCCGGCTACAGCCGCCACCTCGAGCTCAGCGCCGAGCGCATGCGGATGCCCGGTGATGCCGACCTTTTGGACCTGTGCTGTGGGACAGGTCTCTCGACCCTCGCCCTCGTGCGCACCTACCCGCGCGCGCGCATCACCGGCCTCGACGCCTCGGCCGGCATGCTCGAGCTGGCCCGCAAGAAGCGCGAGCTCACCGGCGTCCGCTTCCTCCACGGCGACGCCATGGACCCCGCCGCACACGGCGCCGCCGGCCCCTTCGACGGCATCATGATGGCCTACGGGATCCGCAACATGCCGGACCCCGACCTGTGCCTGCGCCGCCTCCTGCCGCTGCTCAAGCCCGGCGGCGTGATCTGCTTCCACGAGTACAGCGTGCGCGACTCGCTGCGCGCCCACCTGGTGTGGAACGCCGTGTGCATCGGCATCATCATCCCCGCCGGCCTCGTCACCTCGCCGAGCTCGAAGATCTACCGCTACCTGCGCCGCAGCGTCAACGCATTCGACGGCGCCGCCGCCTTCCAGCGCCGCCTGCAGGCCGCCGGCTTCTGCGACGCGCGCAGCGAGACCATGGACGGCTGGCAACAGGGGATCGTGCACACCTTCCTGGCCCGCCGCCCGGTCTGAGCGAGCTCGACCCTGAGACACCGATCCTGTCCGCGCCTCGCCGACCCCCGCCGCCGCGCCCGCCCGCAAAACCCCTGTCCGCGCCGTCGCGGACCGCCCTCACCGACATGTCCTCGAGGACATGCTACTCCACTCCTCGCCGCCGCTCGCCCGACATGTCCTCGAGGACATACTACTCCTCCGCCCCGAACCATGAGACCCCGAGACATGTCCCGCGAGACAGCCAGGCCCATCCTCCGCGGCCGTCCGGCTCCCATGTCTCGCGCGGCATTCTCCCCTCGCGCCGCCGCACCGCCCGCCTGACCCCGCGGACAGCCTGAGCGCCGCCCCTCCACATCGCCCCGAAACTGCCACCGACACGAGCGCGCCCATGCTGGGAATCTCCCGCCGACCTGCCAACCAGCCCGACAAGCGGGCCCCGCACCGCCTCCCGCGGCCGCTCGACGTCCTCGTCGTCGGCGGCGGGATCGCCGGGCTCGCGGCCGCCACCGTGCTCGCCGAGCGGGGCGCCCGCGTCACCGTGCTCGAGCCCGAGACCTACCTCGGCGGTCGCGCCGGCGCCTGGACGGACACCCTCGCCGACGGCACCCCCTTCGAGATGGAGCGGGGCTTTCACGCCTTCTTCCGCCAGTACTACAACCTGCGCGCCTGGCTGCGGCGCATCGACCCCGAGCTCGCTTTCTTGCGGCCCGTCGCCGACTACCCGCTGCTCGGCCCCGACGGCCAGCGCGAGTCGTTCGCCGGCCTGCCCAGGCTCCCGATCTGGAACCTCGTCAGCCTGATCCGCCGCAGCAAGAGCATGACCCTGCGCGACGCCCTGCGCGTCGACGACACCTGCGGCCGCGCGATCATGGCTTACGACCCGCGGGCCACCTACGCCCAGTTCGACCGCCTCGACGCCCACAGCTTCCTCGACCGCCTCGGCTTCCCCGCGCGCGCGCGGCAGATGCTGTTCGATGTCTTCGCCCACTCGTTCTTCAACCCCGAGCAGGAGTTCAGCGCCGCCGAGCTCCTGATGATGTTTCACTTCTACTTCATCGCCAACCCCGAGGGCATCGTCTTCGACCTCGTCGACGGCCCCTTCTCCACCAGGTTGTGGCGCCCCATGGCCGCCGTCCTCGAGCGCCACGGCGTCCGCCTGCGCACCGGCGAGGGCGCCGTCCACGTCGATCGCGGCCCCGACGGCCGCCACCGCCTCACCAGCTCGAGAGGACAGGTTTACTCGGCCGACGCCTTGATCCTCGCCGCCAGCGTCCCCGGCCTGCAGCGCCTCGTCGACGAATCGCCCGCGCTCGGCCACCCGCGCGCGGAGGCCCCCGAGGATCCCGGCGCCGCCCACTGCTGGCGCGAGCAGGTCGCGGCCCAGTCCGTCACCGCCCGCTTCGCCGTGTGGCGCCTGTGGCTCGACCGCGCCTGCGCGCCCGGCCGCGCCGCCTTCGTCGGCACCACCGGGCTCGGCCTCGTCGACAACATCTCGCTCTACGAATTGTTCGAGGACGAGAGCCGCGAGTGGGCCGCGCGGACCGGCGGCAGCGTCGTCGAGCTGCACGCCTACGCCCTCCCCGACGACCTCGCCGACGAGGCCGCGATCAAGGCCGACCTGCTGCGCGCCCTCCACGACCTCTACCCCGAGACGCGCGCCGCCCGGCACCTCGACGAGCGCTTCCTCCTGCGCCAGGACTGCCCCGCCTTCCGCCCCGGCAGCCACCCCATGCGCCTGCGCGTCGACACCCCCGACCCCACCCTCTACCTCGCCGGCGACTTCGTCCACACCCCGTTCCCCACCGCGCTGATGGAGCGCGCCGCCAGCTCGGGGATCCTCGCCGCCAATCACGTCCTCCACCACCACGGCGTCGCCGAGGAACTGCTGTGCTCGGTGCCCCCGCGCGGCCCGCTGGCGCGCCTGATTCACCGCAAGGCTCACCGCGACGCACACGGTGAGGGCGACGACGACTGAGCGGATGTTGCGGCGAAGACATGTCCTCCGGGACATCCCTTCGCCCGGTGTCTTTCGCCGCGAGACCCTGCGAGGGGCCTGCGATCGACGTTTGTCGCCATGGTGCCGCACGGCCGTCGGCCGCACGAGACAGGGCATTCTCCGACCTTCCGCGGGCACCATCGAACACGCACGAGGAACCGTCGATTCCTCGCGCGCGAGCAGCATCGAGCGCGCCGGCGGGCGCGAGCGCGGGCATGTGCCAGCAAATGCCTCTCGCGCCGGCGTCCTCGCATTCACACGCAGCGCCGTTCATCGCGGCACCGTGTCCTACCGAACCGCGTGCCATACGCGGCACTGTCCGCATCGATCTCGAACACGGGTTTGCAGGCCCCCGCCTGCGGTCCAGAGGCGGCGCGTACAATCAGGCTAGCGCGCGGCCGCGATCTCATTACTCTTGCACGGATGCATCAGCGACGCATGAATTCAGTCGGGGCAATTTGGGCAGCGTGTGTGGTCATCGCGGGTTGCGGCGGCGTCGGCGAGACCGCGGGGACCGACACCGGCACCGGCACCGGCACCACCGGCCCGGGGATCCCCGGCATCACCAGCGTCACCTCGAGCGACAGCGAGCCGACCCTCGGCTCGAGCACCGACGTCGTGCGCTACGACGTCGGGGGCGGCAGCGACACGGGAACCTGCGCCGACGCCGACGTCAAGTTCGAGCCGCAGATCCCCACCGTCCTGCTGCTCATCGATCAATCGGGCAGCATGACCTCCAACTTCGGCGGCACCGACCGCTGGGACGCCGTGTACAACGCCCTGCTCGACCCGGACGACGGCCTCGTGCCCCAGCTCGAGGGCCAGGTCCGCTTCGGCATGGCGCTCTACACCAGCTTCGAGGGCGACGAGGGCGGCCAGTGTCCCGTCATCACCGAGACCCCGCCCGCGCTCGACAACTACGGGGCGATCGCCGCCACCTGGGAGGCCAGCCAGCCGGAGGACGAGACCCCGACCGGCGAGTCGATCGCCGCCGTCACGCCCACGCTCGTCATGGACCCGAGCGAGGGCACCAAGGTCATCGTCCTCGCGACCGACGGCGAGCCCGACACCTGCGCCCAGCCCAACCCGCAGAACGGCCAGGAGGAGTCGGTCGAGGCCGCCGCCGCCGCGTTCGAGCAGGGCGTGCGCACCTACGTCATCAGCGTCGGCAACGAGGTCAGCGACCAGCACCTCCAGGACGTCGCCAACGCCGGCGCCGGCGTCGGCCCCGGCGACCCCGACGCCCCCTTCTACAAGGCCGACGACGCCCAGGCCCTCGCCGACGCCTTCGCCGACATCGTCGACGGCGTCCGCGACTGCAAGCTCACCCTCGACGGCGCCGTCGCCGAGGGCGGCGAGGACGAGTGCGCCGTCTTCGTCAACGGCGAGGTCATCCCGCTCGACGGCGACAACGGCTGGCAGCTCAACAACCCCAGCGAGGTCGAGCTCGTCGGCGACGCCTGCGACGCCATCCAGAACGGCGAGGTCCAGGTCTCGATCAAGTGCGCCTGCGGCGTCGTCACCCCGGTCGGCTGAAGCCGCAGCGCTCCGGCCTGGCCAGATACGGCATCTCCGCATCACTCTGTTCAGGCCGTTTGCGAACCTCGCCATCCAGCCGCGCATCTCGCCGCGAGTTCTGCCGCGCACCCAGCGCACGTCGCACCACCCCGCTTTGCCGGACCTCCCCCGCCAGGCGGTTCGATCGGGTAGGCTCGTGTGCCGCCTCGAGCTGCGAAGTCCCGCCATGGCAGTCTTCGACGACGCCCTCGCAACCTTGCCTCCGCCGCTGCGCGCCCTGGTCGAGGCGCAGCTGGTCGCCTGGGGCACGCACCCCGAATGGCAACAGGTCGGCGCCAATCTGCGGGCCGAGTGCGCGCTCGTTCACGAGCTTTTTACATCCCTTCTCCACGACTTCGCCGCGGCGCTCCAGACCGACCCCCCGCCGGTACCCGAGAAAGCGTGGAAAACGACCTGCAAGTCGCACGAGCTGCGCGGCTCAGCGATGCCGGCCGGAGCGCGTCCGGCGGTGCTCGGGCGGGCCTGGCGTGTCGGCGCGTTCGCGGCCGCGATCTCGGAGACCCCGGGAGATCTGCCGGAAGGCGCAGCCGAGCGAGCGCTTCGCTCGTACGCGCGACGACCTCCCGCTCGTTTGTCGGCGCAGATACGTGCCACCGCGCTCGGGGGCGCCGTCATGTGGGCGACGTTTCACCCCGACGACACCGCGCAGGACCCATTCACCTGCCTCCCCGAGAGCGCAGAAGGCATCGCCTGCGCGCTCGGCCTCGGATACCACCGTGGCGGCGAACTCGTCGTCTTCATCTACAGCACCCATTTGCCCCTGCATCGCCCGACGATCGCCGACGCCAGCAGTTACTCCTATTATCGACCCCATCACGACCCCGCCGCGCACCACGGCTATACCAGGCCGCTGAAGCCCGGCGTTCGTCCCATGCCCGAGGTCGTCCACGCCACCGTCACCGGCGCCGCGCTCGTCCTCCCCTATCGCATCATCGCGTGACCTCATGAGCCTCCTCCACCTCAATTCGATGTCTCTCGACCAGCTCCGCGCCTGGCTCAAGGACGCCCTGAACGAGCGGGTGCCCGTCCCCAGGCTCACCCCCGACGAGCGGCCCGACATCGCCATCCTCGCCTGCGAGGGCACCCTCGACAAGTTGACCCGGCGCGACCTCGAGACGGCGTGCTGCGACCTCGTCCACGAATTCACGCGCAGCGGCGAGGGGAGCCGCGCCTATGTCCGCGCCGTCCTCCACCTGGCCGTCGGCCTGCAACTCCGCGACAGACTCGCCGGCGCCCTCGCCGCGATGCCCTCGCACCTCCCGAACTGGCCCCATTTGGAGCGAGCCGTCCAGCAGACCGTACTCTTGACGCTCGTCGATCTGAAGGCCGTCCAGCCCGCCGAATTCTGGCTGTCGATGCTAGCACAGGACGGCGACGCCTTCGCCGGCGCTGCCCTCGCCGGCATGCTCGCCAACAGCTGGGAGGCCGGACTATCCATCCTGCCGCGCCTCCCGGAGCGCGAGTCGTTCGCCAGCGCCGCCGCCATCCTCATCGGTCAGGCGCTCGAAGACCTCCCCCCTGCGCACCGCACCGGTTGCCTGCGCGACCTCGAGGCCGTACTTCCCTCGTGCTCGCCCGCCCTGCGCGACGCCCTCCACGAGGTCGTGGAGGAGTACCGCGGAAATTCGCCCCCTCACACCCAGCCGCACGGAACCCGGGCCGCGCTTGCGGCCTGCCGCAAATACCCGGAGCTCGCGCCGTGCGTCGGCCCGTCGCGCAAGGCTCGCCTCGCCGCGTGAACACCATGTCTCTCGCGCCTCCGCCGTCTATCCTCGACCGCCCTTCGCCCTTCATCACCTTCTATTCATTCAAGGGAGGGGTCGGCCGGAGCATGGCCGTCATCAACGTCGCGGGCATCCTCGCGTCCCGTGGCTTCCGCGTCCTCGTCATCGACATGGACCTCGAGGCGCCGGGCCTCTCCTACCTGGCGCACGAGTCGGCCTCGACCCATTCGCCGGTGGCGTCCGACCAGCCCGGATTCGTCGATTTCCTCCTGGACGCCGTCGAGCGCGGTGAAGCGAGCGACCTGTTCCACCTGCCCGCCGACCAGGCCGTCCGCCGCTACACCGCCCCCTACGAGCTCCCGCCGGAATTCAAGCGAGACCCCGCCTCGCTGCACATCATGCCCGCCGGGCGCCTCGACCGGAGTTACGCCGAACGCCTCGAACGCCTCGACCTGCCCGGCCTGTATCGTGCGGGCAACGGCCTCGCCTTGATCGGCGCGTTCAAGCGAGTCGTCCAGGACTCGCGGCTGTTCGATTACGTCTTCATCGACAGCCGCACCGGCTTCTCCGACGAATCGGGCATCTGCACGCGCGACCTCGCCGACGCGCTCATGGTCGTCTCGGGCCTCAACAGACAGAACGTCGAGGGCACCGCCCACTTCCTGAAGGCGCTCCGCAGAGCGCAGGTCGACCCAAACCGCCCGATCGAGATCATCCTGAGCCCGGTCCCCAACGGCGAGGATGAATTGGTCGAAGAGCGCGAGAGCGCCGCCCAACGCGCCTTTCGTGAGGCCTGGGGCGCAGAGATCGCCACCGGCCTGCACATCCCCTACCACCCCCGGCTCGCGCTCACCGAGGAGCCCCACATCTTCCGTCGCCGCAAGGGTTATCTCTTCGAGGCGTATCACCAGATCGAGGCACACGTCCGCGAACACCTCGGCGCCACGCCCGAAGCGCTGAGCGACGCGGCCGTCACCGCCGCCAGGGACAGACATTATTCGGTCGCGGTCACGCGCCTCCGTCACGCGGCCCTTCTCGCGGACTCTCCGGAGTGGATCGACCGATTCCTCGTACAATTCGCCGCCACCAAGTCCATGCCCGAGATCGCCGCCGCCGAAGAACTCTATACATTCGTGCGCGAGCGAGCCAGCAGCCCAACCCGCGCCGCAGTCGCCAGCCGGATTGCCTGGCAGGCCTATGCGATGCCCGCGAACGACGCCGGGCCCTTGTTCGAGGCAGCGCTGGCGATCAGCCCGACGAGCAGTGATGTCCTGGGCGCCTACGCCAGTTTCCTCCACACCCAGCGCAAGGACCTCGACGCCGCCGAATCCTTCTACCGCCGCGCCCTCGACGCCGACCCCGACCACGCCACCAACCTCGGCAATTTCGCCCTCTTCCTCTGCGACGAGCGCCGAGACTTCGACGCCGCCGAATCCTTCTACCGCCGCGCCCTCGACGCCGACCCCAACCACGCCCATCACCTCGACAACTTCGCCTGGTTCCTGTGGCACGAGCGCCGAGACCCCGACGCCGCCGAATCCTTCTACCGCCGTGCCCTCGACGCTCACCCCAACCACGCCAACATCCTCAGCAATTTCGCCAGCTTCCTCCGGCACGAGCGCCGAGACCTCGACGCAGCCGAGTCCTTCTACCGCCGCGCCCTCGACGCCGCCCCCAACCACGCCGGCATTCTCGGCAACTTCGCCACTTTCCTCGGTGATGAGCGCCGAGACCCCGATGCCGCCGAATCCTTCTACCGCCGCGCCCTCGACGTCGACCCCAACCAAGCCAACAACCTCGGCAGCTTCGCTCTCTTCCTCCGCCTCGAGCGCCGAGACCTCAACGCCGCCGAATCCTTCTACCGCCGCGCCCTCGACGCCGCCCCCAACCACGCCAACAACCTCGGCGGCTTCGCCCTTTTCCTCTGCGACGAGCGCCGAGACCTCGACGCCGCCGAATCCTTCTACCGCCGCGCCCTCGACGCCGACCCCAACCACGCCAACAACCTCGCCAATTACGCCCGGCTCTGCCTCACTCGCGGCCGAGTGGACGAGGGAATCAACCTGATCGGGCGAGTCCTCGCCCTCCTCCCCCCTGAGCGCCCATCGGAGGCGGACGTCGAATGCTGGATGTACACCTACTGCTGCGGAGCGCCCGAGCAGCGGAGCAGCGCGCTGGCGCGACTGCGGCACCTCGTCAGCGAGCGGCGGATCACCACCGGCAATTGGGACTTCTCCGGGGTCATCCAGCAGGCGCAGCGCATGGGCCACCCTGAAGCCGCGCAGCTCCCCGCGCTCGCGGAGGTCCTGGCTGGCCGCGCCGCGCCCGGCTCTCTCGACGCATGGGAACCCTGGCGCGCGGCCTCGCCCCCGCAATGAACAGGCAAATCTGCGCCAGCGCGAGCGACCGCTCCTCGCCGTACCTCGCCAGCCATGACCATGCTCTTTGGAGCTTGTCTCAAAGAGCTTCACGCTCCGCTCGCCAGCGCATGTGCCTTGCATGGTCCGACTCGATGCTCGCGTGACAAGACCCTTGGGACAGGTCACCAAGGACAGCAACACACGCCCAGGCGAACAAAGCCTTGCCGCAACCTCTCCGGACCCGGTCCGATTTACAGCGCGAACGCATGAGCGAGCCTCTCGTGACGAGCTCGCCGGATCGCCCGTCCCGCTCAGCGCCCCGGCCATCGCCTCCCGCGCGGGTGTGCCGGCACCAGGTGCTCGAGCGTCACGCGCCGCTCGACCCCCACGCGCCGGATCTGCGTCTTGCGATCGATGCGGTCGCTGATCAGCCCGAACAGCCCGAAGGCCACGAACAACAGGAGCAAGAAGACGAGCGGTGACATCGCATTGTCCTCCGGCCTCGATCGTGGCCCGGTTTGCGGCCGCGCGCCGCCGGATCGGCGAAGATCCCCGAGATCTCTCGCGTCGCTCGCCCCTCGGCTGTCGGGCTCGCCGGCGTCGCCCTGGCCGCCGCGCGCCGCTTCGCGCTTTTGCCTCCACAGCGGCCTCGGCCGTCGTCTTCGCCGCTCTCCCATCGCGGCCCGGGCGCGCTGTATGCTGCGCACGCATGTCCGACCGCCCTGTGCGTCACCCCTGGTCGAGGAACCTCCCGTCCGGCTTCGCCGCGCCTGTCCTGTGGGACAGCGTCGTCATCGGCTCCGGCATGGGCGGCATGACCTGCGCCGCGCTGCTCGCCGCGCTCGGCCAGCGCGTCCTCGTGCTCGAGCAGCACTACGTCCCCGGCGGCTTCACTCACAGCTTCAAGCGCGGCAAGTACCACTGGGACGTCGGCGTCCACGCCGTCGGCGAGGTCACCGAGCGCAGCATGCCCGGGCGGCTGCTCGCCGGCCTCACCCGGGGCCGCCTGCAGTGGGCCTCGCTCGGCCCGGTGTACGACGCCTTCGCCTTCCCCGACGGCCTCGAGCTCGGCTTCCCCGACAACCCGCAGGCCTTCCGCGCCCTCTTGCACGACAATTTTCCGGACGAGCGCGCCGCCGTCGACGCCTACTTCGCCCGCGTCCGCGAGGTCTCGGCGGCCATGCGCTCGTACTACCTGGCCCGGCTCGCCCCGCCCTCTGCACATGTCTTTGCCGACATGTTCACACGGACAGCCCGCCGCGCCTTCGGCGAGACCACCCAGCACGCCCTCGACCGGCTCACCGGCGACAGTCGTCTCAAGACCGTGCTGGCCGCCCAGTGGGCCTACCACGGCGCCCCGCCGAGCAAGGCTTCGCTGGCGATCCAGGCGCTCGTCACCAAGCACTTCATGTGGGGCGGCTACTACCCCGTCGGCGGCTCGGCCGCGATCGCCCGCGAGCTGCTGCAGACCGTCGCCGACGCCGGCGGCTACACCCGGATCTCCGCCGACGTCGCCCAGATCGTGCTCGAGGACGGCGCGGCCGTCGGGGTGCGCATGCGCGACGGCGAGGAGATCCGCGCTCGCCGGGTGATCAGCGCCGCCGGGGTCGCGTCGACGTTGCAGCGCCTCCTCCCGCGCGAGGTCGCCGACACCCGCTGGGCCGCCAGCGTCCGCGCGCTGCCGCCGGCCCCGGCGCACGTGTGCCTGTACCTCGGCTTCAAGGGCGACATCCGCTCCGCCGGCGCCGGCCCGTTCAATCAGTGGTACTACAACACGTGGGACACCGAGGCTGACTTTTGGGACATCTCCGACCCGGCCCGGCTGTCCGAGGCCCCGGTGCTGTACTGCAGCTTCCCCTCGCTCAAGGACCCCGCCTACGACCCCGGCCCCGAGCAGCGGCACACCGGCGAGGTCGTCACCTTCGTCCCGTGGGACCGCTTCTCCGGCTGGCTCGGCAGCCGCTGGAAGCGCCGCGGCGACGACTACGACTCCTTCAAGAGGAGCCTGCAGGACAGCTTGCTCGCGCAATTTCTCAGCAAGATGCCGGGCCTGCGCCCGCTCGTCGACCACGTCGAGCTCTCGACCCCGCTCTCGACCGAGACCTTCGTGCGCCCGACCCGGGGCTCGATCTACGGCATCCTCCCCACCCCCGAGCGGTTCAGCAACCCTTACCTGCGCCCCCGCAGCAAGATCGCCGGCCTGTTCTTCGCCGGCAGCGAGGTCGCCACCGTCGGGGTCATCGGCGCCATGATGGGCGGAGCCCTCGCCGCCGCCGCCGTCGACCCGGTCGGCGCCACCCGCCTGCTGCGCGGCCTGTGAGCGCGAGAATGTCGGTACATGTCTGAACGGACATGTCCATTGCGCCTCCCTCGCCGCTGCCTCCCGGCGCTGCTGGCCGTCGCCTGCGGCGCGCCGCCGCCCGAGCCCATCCGCCGACCTGACCCGCCGGACGACCTCGCCGCCGCCGCGCTCCATGCATTACCTGACCTTCGAGACACGTCACATGTCCCCGAGGTCATCTCTTCCGAATCTGCCGCGACCCCTTCGCCCCCTGCCCCGTCGGATCCACTCCCCGCCCCCGCGGGCACGGCCTCCACCGCGCTCCCCGCCTCACCTGTCCCCGCGGACACCCCGAAGCTCCGCCCCCCGCCGCCCGGGTTCGTCGACCTGCGCGCCGCCCTGCCCGGCGCCTGCTTCGCCGTCCGCTACGCCACCGCCGACAACTTCACCGGCGCCCCCCTGCCCGGCTACGACCTCCCGGGAGCGTGGTTGCGCGAGCGCCCGGCCGCCGCCCTGGCCCGCGCGCAGGCGACCCTCGCCCCCGAGGGCCTCACGTTCCTCGTCTACGACGCCTACCGCCCCGCGAGCGCCAGCCTCGCCATGGTCGAGTGGGCCGAGCGCAGCGGTCGGCGCCGGCTCGTCGACGACGGCTACATCGCCCGCCGCTCCGGCCACAACCGCGGCGACACCGTCGACCTCACCCTCGCGCGCGCCGGCAGCTGCGAGCCGCTCGACATGGGCAGCCCCTGGGACCACCTCGGCCCCGAGAGCAACTTCTCTAATAAACATGCCAGCGGCCCCGCAATGAACAATCGCCGCCGCCTCCGCCGCGCCCTGCAATCGGTCGGGTTCACCCCGTACGACAAGGAATGGTGGCACTTCAGCTTCCACGACCAGGGCGCCGTCCCCCTCGACGTCCCGTACGCCCCGTGAGCCGTTCACTCCAGCAGTTCTCGCGCAGCGAGGCCCCGGCCGATCTCCGCCGGGTCGCCCCGCCCCGCCCGTCGCAGCGCCCACATTCGTCCCGCGCCGCCCGGCGAACCTCGTTCTCCTGCGATCGGTGGTTTGACAGCCCCCGGGGCGCGCTGCCAGCATCCCGGGCGGAGGTTCGAATGCGCCCACTGCTGTCTCTCTCCGTCCCAGCCCTCGCCCTCGCCGGCCTCGCCCTCACCTCGACCGAGGCCCACGCCGGCAAGGGTCTCCTCCTTATCACCCACGGCGAGAGCGTCCTGCATTATGACGACCTCACCGGCGAGATGAAGAATTTCGCCGCCGAGACCACCGGCTACGAGGTCAAGGTCGGCTATCTCTACAGTCATTTCGGCGTGTTCTGGCTCGACCTGTGGACCTGGGACGGCAAGTATTGTCTGTACCACGGCGACAACGTGTGGGAGCTGACCCCCGAGGACGCCGCCGGCCTGCTCGGCGTGAAGGTCGACGACCTCGGCAAGCCGCTCCTCTACCGGATCCCGCTCGGCATCCTGATCTTGCTCGGCCTCGGCGTCGGCTTCGGCCTGTGGCGCCGCTTCTCCCGCGCTTGAGTCACCCCGCGCGCCGGCGAGGCCCAGGCTCGCCACGAGCACGCCCTGCTCGACCCCCGCGAAGCCGCGATGCCGGTGTTCGAGGTCCGCGACACCGGCGTCGACAGGGAGTCCCGGCATCTTGCAGAGGGGATAGTGGCCGTGGCCAAGCCTGCCGGAGTCGATGGGACCGAACCCGCGGGCCCGGTGGGTGCGCCTGGAGCGCTCCGGCGACCGAGGAGAGCCCACTCCACACCTGCTCCGACAACACCGAACGGGTGCCGGCCGCAGGTCGAGTGAAGAGGACTTGCTCTCGACGCTGCCGGCGCCGAAGATCCTGCTGAGTACCTCGAACCCGAATCCAAACTTCCGGGAACGTGCAATCCTCGAGGGGCTAAACAAGGGGCGCTGGTAGCGAAGTGACGCGCGATGGCGTCGCCCGTTGTTGCACCACAGCTTGCGCCGCAGGCGCACGTCCTCGCCAGCCCCCACCGGAGCGCCGTTCTGGCATAATCCCGGCCCCGATGAGCCCCCCCTCGAAGCGAGCCATCCTGCAAGCGCTCACCGTCAAGCGCCTGGGTGGACTGTGCGACGTCCTCGAGCTCGACCGCGCAGGCGTCGTGCGCAAGGACGACCTCGTCGACCTCCTCCATCGCTCCCGCACTGCCTCGCCGGAGGTCATCCTCGAAAAGCTCAGCCGTGACGAGCTCAAGGCCGTCTGTCGCGCGGGCGGCCTCGACCACGGCGGCACGGCCAGGCAGCCGCTCGTTGATCGGATCCTCGGACGCGCCCCCGTCCAGGTGCCACTACTCGGCGAGCCGCCGCGCGACCTCCCGTCTCCGTCAGCGTCACCGCGCAACTCCACGGGCGCCAACCCCCCGCCGGCCGCGCCTCCGGCGCAACCTCTCCTCGAGCTCGGCGCATTGGAGTCTCACCTCTGGGAGGCCGCCAACATCCTGCGCGGCAGCCCTGTCGATCGCACCGACTGGAAATCGTACATCCTGCCGCTCCTGTTCTTCAAGCGGATCTGCGACGTCTGGGACGAGGAGCACGCCGCCATGCTCGCCGAGTACGGCGAGGACTTCGCCGACGAGCACCGCTTTCAGGTGCCCGGGGGCTGTCACTGGCGCGACGTGCGAAAGGCGCCGAAGAACATCGGCGCTGCGCTGGCGAACGCCATGCGCGGCGTCGAGGCCGCCAACCAGAAGCACCTCTACGGTGTTTTCGGCGATGCGCAGTGGACGAACAAAGATCGTCTGCCCGACGAGCTGCTCAAGACCCTCATCGAGCACTTCTCGGCGCTCCCGCTCGGCAACAACAACGTCGCCTCCGACGTGCTCGGCGACGCCTACGAGTACCTGATCAAGAAGTTCGCCGACTCCACCAACAAAAAGGCCGGCGAGTTCTACACCCCGCGCAGCGTCGTCCGCCTGATGGTCGACATCCTCGACCCGCGCGAGGGCGAGACTGTCTACGACCCCGCCTGCGGCACCGGCGGCATGCTGCTCGCCGCCGTCGCCCACGTCCAGGAGGCCGGCGGCGATCCGCGCACCTTCTTCGGCAAGCTCCACGGCCAGGAGAAGAACCTCACCACCGCGGCCGTCGCCCGCATGAACCTGTTCCTGCACGGCATCGAGGACTTCGCCGTCGAGCGCGGTGACACCCTGCGGAGCCCCGTGTTCACCGACCCCGGCACCGGCGGCCTCGCCACCTTCGACGTCGTGCTCGCCAACCCGCCGTTCTCGCTCGAGCAGTGGGGCCGCGAGCAGTGGGAGATGGACCGGTGGGGTCGCAACTTCGCGGGCGTGCCGTCCGACAGCAACGGCGACATGGCGTGGGTGCAGCACATGGTCAAGTCGATGGCTGCCCGCACCGGGCGCATGGCCGTCGTGCTGCCCCAGGGCGCCCTGTTCCGCGGCGGTGTGGAGGCGCAGATCCGGCAACACCTCCTCCAAGACGACCGCATCGAGGCGGTCATCGGCCTCGCCCCCAACCTGTTCTATGGGACAGGGCTCGCCGCCTGCATCCTCGTCCTGCACCAGGCCAAGCCGGCCAGGCGCAAGGGCAAGGTGCTCATCGTCGACGCCTCGACCCTGTTCCGCAAGGGGCGCGCGCAGAATTTCCTCGAGCCGGAGCACGGCCGGCAGATCCTCGAGTGGTTCCAGCGCTTCGAGGACGTCGAGGACCGCGCCCGCGCCGTCAGCCTCGCCGAGATCGAGAAGGAGGGCTGGACCCTCAACATCTCCCGCTACGTCCTGCCGCCGATCGGGGCCGACATCCCGCCGCTGCCGGAGGCGGTCGCCGCCTTCAAGGCGGCGCTGGCGAAGTGCCGCGAGGCCGAGGACAACCTGCGCCGCGTGATGCACGAGGGGGGCTGGCTGCAATGAGCGCGACCCTCACCCAGCAGGCGCTCGAGTCCTATCTCTGGGGCGCGGCGGTCATCCTGCGCGGCCTGGTCGACGCCGGCGACTACAAGCAATTCGTGTTCCCGCTGCTCTTCTACAAGCGGCTGTCCGACGTGTGGGACGAGGACTACGCGGCGGCGCTCGACGAATCGAGCGACCCGGCCTACGCGCTCGCCACCGCGAACGACCGCTTCGTCATCCCCAAGGGCGCCCACTGGAACGAGGTGCGCGAGGCGTCCAAGGATGTCGGCCGCAAGCTGCAGGCCGCCCTCCGCAGCATCGAGGCCGCCAATCCGGGCCGCCTCGACGGCATCTTCGGCGACGCGCCCTGGACCAACAAGGAGCGGCTGCCCGACGCCACGCTCAAGAACCTGCTCGAGCACTTCTCCCAGCACACGCTCTCGCTGGCGAACGTGCCCGAGGACGAGCTCGGCAACGGCTACGAGTTTCTCATCAAGAAGTTCGCCGACGACAGCGGACACACGGCGCAGGAGTTCTATACCAATCGCACTGTCGTCCACCTGATGGCGCAGATGCTCGACCCCAGGCCCGGCGAGCGGATCTACGACCCGACGTGCGGCACCGGCGGCATGCTGATCTCCGCGCTGGCCGAGGTGAAGCGCAAGGGCGGCGAGCACCGCACGCTGAAGCTGTTCGGCCAGGAGCGGAACCACATGACCGCCTCCATCGCCCGCATGAACCTGGTGCTGCACGGGGTGGAGGACTCGGAGATCGCACGGGGCGACACGCTCAAGGCGCCCGCCTTCACCGAGGACGACCGGCTGAGGACGTTCGACGTGGTCCTCGCCAACCCGCCCTACTCGATCAAGCAGTGGAACCGCGAGGCCTGGACCACCGACCCGTGGGACCGCAACTTCCTCGGCACGCCCCCGCAGGGCCGCGCCGACTACGCCTTCTTCCAGCACATTTTAAAGAGTCTGGACCCGAAGACGGGCCGCTGCGCGATCCTCTTCCCGCACGGGGTCCTCTTCCGCAAGGAGGAGGCCGAGCTCCGCCGCAAGCTCATCGAGGCCGATCTCGTCGAGTGCGTGCTCGGCCTCGGACCCAATCTCTTCTACAACTCGCCGATGGAAGCCTGCGTCGTCATCTGCCGCTCGCACAAGCCGCCCGCGCGACGCGGGAAGGTGCTGCTCATCGACGCGGTCCACGAGGTCGCCCGCGAGCGCGCCCAGAGCTTCCTGAAGCCCGAACACCAGGCGCGGATCGAGGGCGCCTACGCTGCATTCACCGACAAGCCCGGCTTCGCCAAGGTGGCGTCGCTCGCGGAGATCGGCGCGCAGGGATGGAGCCTGTCGATCTCGCTCTATGTCAAGAGGACCACGACGAACGCGGCCACGACCCCCAGCGCCCAGACCGTCGCCGAAGCCTGGGCCGCCTGGGAGCTCTCGGGCCGCGCCTTCTCGATCGAGATGGACGCCGTCATGGACATGCTCGACGAACTGGCCGGACCCGCGTCGACGGAGGCGAACAATGATTGAGCCAAGACCAGACTGGCGCCGGGTGAAGTTCGGTGAGGTCGTGCGTCAGATCAAGGACAAGGTGGACCCAAACATTTCTGGCCTGGAGAGGTTTGTCGCAGGCGAGCACATGGACAGCGATGACCTCCGGATCCGCCGCTGGGGCGACATCGGCGACGGCTACCTGGGCCCGGCGTTCCACATGCGCTTTCGTCCAGGGCAGGTGCTCTACGGATCCCGCCGCACCTACCTGCGAAAGGTCGCCGTGGCCGACTTCGAAGGCATCTGCGCGAACACGACTTTTGTCTTGGACTCTGCGGACCCAGCCGTACTGCGACCTGAAATCTTGCCCTTCATCATGCAAACCGAGGCGTTCCACGAGCACTCCAGGCGAGAGTCCAAGGGATCGGTCAACCCGTACGTAAATTTCTCCGACCTCGCCTGGTACCAGTTCTCGCTGCCGTCGCTACAAGAGCAACTTCGCTATTGCGCGGCCCTATCTGCCGCGGAACTGGCATACCAGTCGGCTCGTGACTTGGCCACCGCAGCGTCCTGCACGGCGGATGCTTTTGCGGCTGCAGCCTTCCGAGGTGAAGGAATGCGAGAAATGATCCCGCATCCTCGACTCGGTCTCGTTTCAGCCGACTGGCCTGTAATGACGATCGGCAGTCTGACGGATTCTGACCAGTACGGCCTGTCTACTGCCCCCCAAGAAGATGGCCAATACCCTATTCTGCGCATGATGAACGTCGTGGACGGCTTCGTGGTGGAGAACGACCTCCGCTACGTCGACCTTCCGGAGGAGGTCTTCTCGACCTACCGGCTCGAGAGCGGCGACGTGTTGTTCAATCGAACGAACAGCATCGATCTCGTCGGAAGAACGGGCGTCTACACCCTCGAAGGCGAGCATGTCTTCGCGTCGTACCTCGTACGACTCAAGGTGAAGCGCGACATTTTGAGCCCAGAGTACCTGACCGCGTATCTAAACGCCCCGCTGGGCCGGCAACAGGTCCTCTCGTTCGCAACAAAGGCCGTGAGCCAGGCGAATGTCAGCGCTTCCAATCTGGCCAGGGTTCTCATGCCACTGCCCCCCAGGCACATCCAGGACCGCATCGTCGCCGATCTCGCGCACATGAAGCTGGCTCAGGATCAGGCCATGGAACGGGCACAACGCGCAGTGGCCGTAAAGCGTGCGATGTTACAATCCCTGGCCGTTCCACTGGAGGCACCTCAATGAGTGATTTCAACGAGGCCAACACCGTCGAGTCCCTCGTCCGCGACCTCTTGGCCGGCGGTGTCACCCACCACACCGCCGCCGGCCCTGGCCTCGCGCGGCGCAATGGCAAGCTCGCCGGCCTCGGCTGGCACTACCTCTCGGCTGCCAACGTCCCGCGCCAGCCGCACGAGGTCTTCGTCGAGGCGTGGGTCCGCGACGCGCTTATCCGCCTCAACCCTGAGATCGCCGCCGTCCCCGACCGGGCCGACGAGGTCCTTTATAAACTCCGCGCGATAGTCCTCGCCGTCCGCTCCGACGGCCTTATCAGAGCCAACGAGGAGTCGACGGCCTGGCTCCGCGGCGAACGGTCGATGCCGTTCGGGCCGAATCACGAGCACACCACGGTCCGGCTGCTCGACTTCGACGACCTGGAGAACAACCATTACGTCGTCACCAACCAGTTCACCTTCCGAGCCGGTCGCGCCGAAAAGCGGGCCGACCTCGTGCTGCTCGTCAACGGCCTGCCGCTGGTCGTCATCGAGGCCAAGACACCGGTCCGAAAGGCGGTGAGCTGGTTCGACGGTGCGGTTCAGATCCACGACGACTACGAGGTCAACGTCCCCGAGCTGTTCGTCGCCAACGTCTTCAGCGTCGCCACCGAGGGCAAGGAGCTGATGTACGGCTCAATCCGCGCCCCGATCAAGGTCTGGGGCCCGTGGCGCGGCGACGACGAGGCCGCACCTGGCGACCTCGTGGGCGTCAAGGCGGCCGTCGAGGGCCTCCTGCGTCCGGCGGTCGTCCTCGACATCCTCGCCCACTTCACGCTGTTCGCCACCGACAACAAGAAGCGCCGGATCAAGGTCGTCAGCCGCTACCAGCAGTACGACGCCGTCAACCTCATCGTCCAGCGGGTGCTGGCCGGCAAGCCGCGCAAGGGCTTGATCTGGCACTTCCAGGGCTCGGGCAAGTCGTTGCTGATGGTGTTCGCCGCACAAAAACTCCGGCTCGAGCCCGCGCTGCACAACCCGACCGTGCTCATCGTCGTCGACCGCATCGACCTCGACGCGCAGATCAGCTCGACCTTCCACGCCTCCGACGTGCCCAACCTCGTCAAGGCCGAGACCCGCGCCGAGCTGATGCGCCTGCTCAAGCAGGACACCCGCAAGATCATCATCACCACCATCTTCAGGTTCGGCGAGGCCGAGGGCGTGCTCAACGACCGCGGCAACATCATCGTCCTCGTCGACGAGGCCCACCGCACCCAGGAGGGCGACCTCGGCATCAAGATGCGCGCCGCGCTGCCGAACGCCTTCCTGTTCGGGCTCACCGGCACGCCGATCAACCGCCGCGACCGCAACACCTTCTACACCTTCGGCGCGGCCGAGGACCCCCGCGGCTACATGAGCCGCTACGGCTTCGAGGAATCGATCCGCGACGGAGCCACGCTCAAGCTCCACTTCGAGCCGCGCCTCGTCGACCTCCACATCGACAAGGCGGCCATCGACCAGGCCTACGCCGAGCTCACGGGCAGCCTCTCCGATCTCGACCGCGACAACCTCGCCAAGGCCGCCGCCAGGATGGCCGTGCTCGTCAAGGTGCCCGAGCGCGTGCAGAAGATCTGTGCCGACATCGCCCGCCACTACCAGGATGTCGTCGCCCCCAACGGCTTCAAGGGCATGGTCGTCACCTTCGACCAGGAGTGCTGCCTGCTCTACAAGGCCGAGCTCGACAAGCTCCTGCCGCCCGAGGCCACCGAGGTTGTCATCTCCGCCACCGGCAGCGACCCCCGCTTCAAGCGCTACGACCGCTCGCGGGACGAGGAAGAGAAGCTCCTCGACCGCTTCCGCGACGCGGGCGACCCGCTCAAGCTGCTCGTCGTCACCGCCAAGCTGCTCACGGGCTTCGACGCGCCGATCCTCCAGGCGATGTACCTCGACAAGCCGCTGCGCAACCACACCCTCGTGCAGGCGATCTGCCGCACGAACCGCACGTACGGCGACAAGAAGACCCACGGCATCATCGTCGACTACCTCGGCGTGTTCGACGACGTCGCCAAAGCGCTCGAGTTCGACGAGAACGGCTTCCGCAGCGTGGTCAGCAACATCGCCGGCCTCAAGGACCAGATCGCCGAGGCGGTCCAGAAGTGCCTCGTCTTCTTCGCCGGCTGCGACCGCACGCAGACGGGCTACGAGGGCCTCATGGCCGCCCAGGAGTGCCTGCCGAACAACGACGTACGCGACGCCTTCGCCGCCACCTACTCGGTGCTCGCGCGGCTCTGGGAGGCCATCTCGCCCGACCCGATGCTGCTCGCGTTCGCCGCCGAGTACCGCTGGCTCACCCAGATCTACGTCTCGGTCCAGCCGACCAGCGGCACGGGCCGGCTGCTCTGGCACGCCCTCGGCGCCAAGACCATCGAGCTCATCCACGAGAACGTCCACGTCGAGAACATCCACGATGACCTCGAGACGCTCGTCCTCGACGCGGGGTTGGTCGAGGCGGTGCTGTCCGGCGATCCGAAGAGGAAGAGCAAGGAGCTGGAGATGAAGATCGTCGCCAGACTCCGCAAGCACATGAGGAACCCGCGCTACAAGAAGCTCTCCGAGCGGCTGGAAGACCTCAAGGAGCGCCATGAGCGCGGCCAGATCCAGAGCATCGCCTTCCTCAAGGAGTTGCTCAAGCTCGCCGAGGAGCTCGTCGCCACCGAGAAGGAGGCGCCGCCCGAAGAGGACGAGGACCGCGGCAAGGCGGCGCTCACCGAGCTGTTCCAGCAGGTGAAGAACGACAGGACGCCGGTCATCGTCGCCAACGTGGTCAAGGCCATCGACGAGATCGTGCGCCTGGTCCGCTTTCCGGGCTGGCAGCACACCAGCGCAGGAGAGCGCGAGGTGAAGAAGGCCCTGCGCAAGACCCTGCTCGGCTTTCAGCTCCACCAGGACCCGGAGCTGTTCGACCGCGCCTACGGCTACATCCGGCAGTACTATTGAACCGACTTGTCTTCTCGCTTCATATTGCGCGCGAGTTCGAGCAGCGACTCGAAGTAAAGCCAAGATCACCACATCACGGTCGGCGCTCAGAGCAGACGGCCTCGAGCGGCGCGCGAGCGGGGAGCGCACCCGGGTATGAGCATACCGCTCATCGCGGTGCCGGCGACGCCGGTGAGCGCCCAACCCACCGTCACTCGAGCGGCGAATCGCGCAGCCACGTGTCCTCGTTGGGCAGCTCGCCCTGCAGCACCAGCCGCAGCAGCGGGCTCTCCCTCTCCACCACCCCGCCATGAACGGCCTCGAACGGCATGAATTCGCCGGCCCGCTGGTCCGACACCTCGCCGCGGTAACGCGGCGCGCGGAGCCCCGGCAACCCCGCGCCGAACCACCGCTCGCGGTAGCGGACCCGCGTGAGCCCCTGGAAGTACAGCTCGTGGTCGAAGCTCGCCGCGGCGTGGACCTGTCCGTCGTGGACGTGCACCGTCGGGAAATACAGCCAGTCCGGGAAGCGCGACGGGAACACGAACGCCATCGGGTGCACCGTCTGCTTGCCCGCCCCGAGCTGAAACACCACGAAGCCCCAATCATCGTACGGCGGCAGCTGCGACCACACCTCGTCGGACAGGCGGAATTGCGGATCGAGGCGGCCGAACTCGGCGCGGGTCGGCACGAACGACGCCACGAACGACCCGACCTGGTGGACCGCGAGGCGCGGCGCGGAGAACACCGCTGCAGGCCCCGGCGCTCGCGAGAGAGGCTCGAAGCCCCGCTTCATCGCGTCGAACAGGTGGGGCAGCCGCGACAGGTCGCGGAACTCGAGCGCATCCTCCCCCGTCCCCGGCGCGATCGGGATCGGCAAGATCATCGCCGCCGGCTCGCGGGTGTCGAGGTACATCTGGTACACGAGGAGCTGCCGCTCCTCGAGCGCCCGGGCGAAGATCCGGGTCGACCGCACCTCGACCCGCTCCCGGCTGACGATCACGCACATGCTCGACCTTTAGCAGACTCGCCTCGCCGCCGGTACACGCCGACCACCAGGCTCGCGCCCGCGCCGCCTCGCCAGCCCGCGCGACCTGTGCCACCATCAAGCGCCACGCCATGCCCTCCTCGTTCGACCGCATCGTCGTCCTCGACTTCGAGGCGACCTGTCAGCCGGGCACGCCGCCGAGCCCGCAGGAGATCATCGAGTTCCCCTCGGTGATCGTCTCGCTGCGTGACCGCGCGGTCGAGGACACCTTCAGCACCTTCGTCCGCCCGCTGCACCACCCCACACTGAGCGCCTTCTGCACCGAGCTCACCACCATTCGCCAGCAGGACGTCGACGCCGCCCCGCCCTTCCTCGACGTCCTGGCCGCGCATCAGGCCTGGCTCGCGGGCCATGGTCTGCTCGACGCCGGCGGCCCGGAGCGGTTCGCGTTCGTCACCTGCGGCGACTGGGACCTCCAGACCATGCTCCCGGTCCAGTGCGCCGCCGCCGGCCTGCCGGTCACCGCCCTCCCGCGCGTCTATCGCCGGTGGATCAACATCAAGAAGGTCTTCCTCGACAGCATGAAGAAGGCCAAGACCACCGGCATGCCGGCGATGCTGCAGGCCCTCGACCTCGAGCTCGTCGGCACCCACCACCGCGGCATCGACGACTGTCACAACATCGCCCGGATCGCCCTCGCCCTGGCCGAGCGCGGGGCCAAGTTCGCGATCACCGGCAAGCTCGCCGCCTCCCACTACCCCGAGCTCCCGCTCGAGCTGCAGTGGGGCGACCGGGTCGAGCGCGCCTTCCTCAAGAAGCGCCACCTCGCCAGCCTGCTCGGCCTCGCCAGCGGCCTGTTCCACACCCGCATGGTCCGCGCATTCCTCGCCGACGGCCCCGAGATCACCGACGACGACCCACTCGCCGAGCTCGCCCCCGACGCCCGGATCCGCCTCGTCAGCGCCCGCGACCGTCCTGCGACATGACCCTTGCGGCATGTTTAATAGGACATATTCTCTCCGGCATGTCCCTTCGTACGTGACCGGCCACGCCCGCGTCGCCCCCGTCGGCGGATGCCGTCGTCCGGCGCCGTGGCTGCCGAAGCGACCGTGCCATCGCCGGGGGCTCGACGCATTCGCCGACCGCTCACGACCGACCCGCAATTCCGGCGGCGTGCGCTCGTCGGCGTCCTCCATTGCGCAGCCGCCCTGGGCCTGCACGTCCGTCGCTGCGACGAATCGGAGCACATGCTCGCACTCCGCTCCGTGCACTCCGCTGCGCACGTCGGCGAACGACGCCGTGGGGCCACAAACGTGAATGCTGCGACCGGCCGGCAGTCCGGGCGCGAATATTACGATTGCCACGCCGCGGACATTCGTATTGTATGGCGCGTCGTGGGGATGGATGCGCCCCACCCGGAGATCTGCCAATGACATCCAATTCTCCCGCGCTCGTCCGCCTCGTCCTGATCCCCACCGTGCTGTCGGTCGCCGCGCTGGGCGTCGGAATCTACGGGGCCCTGCGCCCGGCCAGCCGCCCGCTCGCGGCCGACACCGCCGGGCTGGCCGAGCTCCGGCAGGAGCTCGCCGAGCTGCGGCACAGCGTCGAGCTCACGCGCAGCCAGCTCGGCGCGCCGAGCCACGCCCCGGCGATCGCCGACGCCGAACGCCGCCTCGCGCGCCTCGAGGCCGGCATGCGGGCGGCGGCCCCGCGAGCACGCGCCCCCGGACAGCCCGGTGAGGCCGCGGACGAGGACGTCGCCGACGCGGCCGATGCCACATCATCCGTCCTTTCGGACGGCACCCCGCGATTCACCTCGCTTCGCACCCCCAGCAGCGCCGTGAAGGTCGAACAGCTGGCCGACGGCGCGCTCGTCGTCACCAACAGCGACCCGCGGCTCGCCGGCCAGAGCATGCTCATCAAGGGCCGCACCGCCGACGGCAGCGAGTCCGACGTCTCCGTCACCGTCCCGCCGCCCGTCTGAGCGGCCGCGCCGCGACGACGTCGGGCGGTCCTCGCCTGCGCATGGTCACCGGCCGGGGACCGGTCCCGGCCTCGCATTTCACCACGATCGTCGATACGACAAAGGAGGTATTGCAGCATGCAGTCAGGACCGACCCGCCGCTGGCGGTCGGGGCGATGGATGTTATTGGGGTGGCTCGGGCTCGCGGGGTTCGGATGCAGTGACGACAGCGTCACCGTCACCGACACCCTCGGGGGCACCAGCACCGGCACGACTGCGAGTACGGACACGAGCTCCGGCGACGTCCCGACCACCACGCAGCCACCGACCACCACCGAGGGGGGGATGACGCTCGGCACCGAGGGCACCTCCACCACCGCGTCCACGACCGACGATCTCACCGTCGGGACCACCGCCACGACCGACACCTCGACCACCGGCGACAGCACCAGCACCGGCGACACCGACGGCACCACGGGCGCCGAGGTCGTCGGCCGCACCGTCTCGCAGACCGTCAACGCCGGGCACCTCGTCCAGAGCCCGAACTTCCGGCTCGTGTTCACCATGGGCCAGCCGACCCAGAACCAGGGGACCACGTCTTCACCCAACTTCAAGCTCCGCGGTGGCCTCGTCGGAGCCAACGGGAGCCCGCCATGATCCGCTCGTCCATCGTCCGTCTCGCGCTCGCGGTCGGCCTCGGCGCCGCCGCCTTCACCGCCTCCTCCACCGCCTCGGCGCTCGTCCCCGGCACCATCACCCACCAGGGTCGCCTGTTCGACGCCGGCGGCGCCCCGATCAGCGGCAACTTCGACATCCAGTTCGCCCTCTACGACGCCCCCGACGCCCCCGACCCGATCTGGATCGAGTCGCACAACATCGACATCGACGAGGGCTACTTCTCGGCCGCCCTCGGCAGCGAGACCCCGTTCGACGCGACCATCTTCGACGGCTCCGTCCGCTGGGTCGGCATCACCGTCGGCGACGACCCCGAGATGACGCCCCGCGTCGAGACACTCTCGGTCCCCTACGCATTCGTCGCCAACAACGCCATCGGCAACATCACCCCCGTCTCCGTCGACATCCAGGGCTTCGGCCAGGTCATCAACGAGCAGGGCCAGTGGGTCGGCGACCCGTCGGGCCTCATCGGCCCCGCCGGCCCCGCCGGTGCTGCCGGTCCCCCCGGACCTGCCGGCCCCGCCGGCCCCGCAGGCCCCGAGGGCCCCGCGGGCCCCGCCGGTCCCGCGGGCGCCGATGGTGCGCCCGGCCCTGCCGGCCCCGCCGGTGCCGTCGGCCCACAAGGCCCGCAAGGCCCCGCCGGCGCGATCGGCCCGCAAGGCCCACAAGGCCCGCAAGGCCCTCAGGGCCCGGCCGGGGCCGTCGGT
>NZ_JAIRAU010000039.1 GCF_020073745.1 Nannocystis pusilla | reverse complement strand
GCGTCGTCGGCGGCGGGTTGATGATGGCGGCGGGCCTGTGCGGGGTGACGCGCGGCAACTTCCTGCTGGTGTTCGTCGCCCAGGGCGGGATCCTGGCGGCGGTGGTGTTCGGGCTGCGTGCGCTGGTCGAGGCGGCCCAGCGCGCGCTGTGACCGTCACGGGGCGGCCAGGAATGCGGCGATCTCGGCGCGGCGCGCCATGACGTCGCTGAAGCCGAGCTCGAGCAGGCGGCGCGTGTAAGCTGGCTCGAAGGCCAGGTACGAGAGGAGGTCCCAGCCGCGCTCGCCGGTGGCGCCGATGCCTCGCAGGAGGTAGCGGATGAACCGCGGGAACTCGTCGTACTGGTCGACCGCGAGGCGCCCGAGGTCCTGCGAGGGCTGCAGCGCGAGCACGGGGATCGGGCGCAGGCGGCCCGGGATGTCGGCGTGGCGCGTGCGGGGCACGTGGGCGATGGTCTGATTGATGCGCTCGAGCAGCTCGAGGTCGGCCTCGAGCGAGTCGAGGAACACGGCGTTGAGCAGGACGCCGACGATGTCGGCGACGGCGAGCCGCTCGCTGCGCGCCTCGTCGTTGAGCCGGAGGGTTTGATCGGCGGTGCGGGCGTAGCGGATCCCGATCGCCAGCAGGCGATCGGCGCCGAGATGGATCGCGGGGCTGGTGGGCGCGTGCATGCGCACGCAGCCGTCGCCGAAGGGGACGCCGTCGATCGGCACCGGCGGGAAGAACATCGGGATCGCGGCAGAGGCGAACACGTGCTCCAGGCGCAACTTCGTGCGCCGGCCGAGGCGAGTGCTCCGGACCCACGGTCGGGCGTCCGCGTCGGCCTCGAAGAAGCTGACGGCGGTGCCGGTGAGGTAGTTGGTGGCGGTGACGGCGAGCCCGCGCAGGCGGCCCGCGCTCAGGTGCTCGCCGATCCGCGCCAGCGGCAGACGGTCGGCCAGCAGGCCGCGCAGCGGCGCGGTGTCGAGGAGGAAGTTGGTCGGGCTCGCGCCGAAGAGGCCGCCGAGGCTGAGATCGCGGACCCAGCTGCTGCCGATCGCGGCGAGTCGGCGGGTGTCGGTGCGATACACCTGCTGGGGTGTGAGTCGGTGCCAGAAGTCGCGCAGCATCCGCCCGGCGCGGGGGAAGTCGTCGGCGTGCGCGGCCAGATACGCGGCGTTGATGGCTCCGGCGGAGACCCCGGCGATCACCCGGAAGGGCAGCTCCCGCACGCCGGCGACCTCGGCGAGAGCGTGTATGGCGCCTGCCTGGTAAGCGGCTCGCGCTCCGCCGCCGGTGAGGACGAGCCCGTAGGTGGCCACGTCGGCAGGCTAGCACCGGGGCGCGACGTGCGGGCATACTCCTGGCGCGTTGATCGATCCCACGAAGCCCGCCGAATCGGACGCGCACGGGCTGCGCGCCGCGTTTCACCAGCACTTCGGCGCGATCCGAGCGGCCGCCCGCCTGTTCGGGATCCCGTCGCCGCTGCTCGACGACGTCGCGCTGCAGACGTTCGTGATGGCCCACGGCCGCGGAGAGGACCTGCATGATCCGATCATTGGGCGCGCGCGGCTGATCACGCTGACGCGACGGGTCGCCGAGTGGTACCGCGAGGAGCTGCCGGCCACGGTCGCCGACGTGCCGCCGGAATTCCCCGGCGCGGAGGTGCTGGGGCGCTTCATCGCCGGTCTCACGCCGCAGGCGCGCGAGGTGTTCGTGCTGTCCGAGCTCGGTGGCCTGCGGGTCCCCGAGATCTCGGCCGAGCTCGGCGTCGGCTTCGAGGCGGCGCGGGCCCAGGTGGTCGAGCTCGTCCGCGACTTCGCGGCGGCCACGGCCGCGGCCGGTGCGGAGGAGGTGTTGCACGATCTGGTGCGCGCCCTCGATCCGCCGCCCGTGCAGCGCGAGTTGCAGCTCGCCGCGCTGGCGGCTCGCCTGGCGCCGCGGGCGCTGACGCCCGATGGCGCCGAGCCTGCGCATTCGCAGTGGGTGATGCCGATCAGCCTGCGGCGAGCCGAGAGCGGGCCGACGGCGGCGGCCGCCGCCGAGGACGCCGGAAGAGCGCAGATGACTGCAGGGACAGGTCCTTCGGGACAGCCTGGGGGCGAGGTCGCGGGAGGTGCGGGTCCGGGGCCAGGGTCGGCGCCAGGCAGTCCGATGGCCCCTGGGGCAGGTCCTTTGGGCCAGGGAACTGCTTCGCCGGGCGCTCCCGAGTCGCCGGGCGGTCCGTCGATCGTGCTGGCCGGTCTGGATCCGGGCGCACTGGTGGTCCCGTCGAGCGGGCAACCTGTCGTGTCCGGCCTCGGACCGGGGGCGCTGGTCGCTCCTCCTGGGCCGCCGATCGTCGTACCAGGGGCGGCCGCGTTGAACTCTGGCGCAGGGTCGCCGGGGCCTGGGGCGCAGATGGCCGCGGGGACAGGTGGCGCAGCGCCCAGCTGGCAGCCGCCGCCGGGAGTGCCGGGGCCTGGGGCGCAGATGGTCCCGGGGACAGGTGCAGCGCCGGTGTGGGGTCCGCCGCCGGGAGTGCCGGGGCCTGGGGCGCAGATGGCCCCGGGGACAGGTGGCGCGGCGCCGGCGTGGGGTCCGCCGCCGGGAGTGCCGGGGCCTGGGGCGCAGATGGCCGCGGGGACAGGTGCGCCGCCTGTGTGGGGACCTCCGCCGGGAGTCGCGCCGGCGGCACCGCCAGCGGGTGCGTGGGGGCCGGCAGGAGGTCCGGGGAATTCGGGTCCTGCGCCGCTGGCAGGGCAGGGGGGGGCGCCTGCAGGCGCGCCGCCCATCGTCGTTGCGCCGGGGCTGGCGGGGCCTGCAGCAGGGGTGCCGCCAATGGCCGCGGGGACAGGTCCTTTGGGCCAGGTGGCGGGTCAAGTGATGGCGCCCGGGACAGGTCCCTGGGGACAGGGACCGCCAGCCCCGGGTCAGGGGATCGCGCCGGGACCAGGTTTCGTCGGGCACCCGCCGCAGGGGCCGCTCGCGGGACAAACGCCGGGCGCAGGGACAGGTCCAGCGGGAGAACTGCCACCGGGGTCCGCGCCGGGTTGGGCGGCTTCGCAACAGGCGCCGGTCGGGGCGGCCGGTCTGGGACATCCGCAGCAGGCGCCGTTCGCGGGGGCAGGTCCTGTGATTGCGCCGCCGTTCGCGGGGGCAGGTCCTGTGATGGCGCCGGGGACAGGTCCTGGGGGACATCCGCAGCAGGCGCCAGGTCCTGTGATGGCGCCGGGGACAGGTCCTGGGGGACATCCGCAGCAGGCGCCAGGTCCTGTGATGGCGCCGGGGACAGGTCCTGGGGGACATCCGCAGCAGGCGCCGTTCGCGGGGGCAGGTCCTGTAATGGCGCCGGGGACAGGTCCGATCGGACAGCCGGCGCAGCCTCCGGTCGCCGCGCCGGGGCCGTGGGGACCTCCACCCCAGATGGCCGTGCAGGGCCCCTGGGGGCACCCCCAGAGCGGTCCGGCCGTTCGCCAGGCGCCGGCGGCTCCGCAACGGTCGCGCTCGATCGTGGCCGACCTGGACGTGCCCGAGCGCGATCTGACGGAGCGGCCGCGGCGGCTGGTGCCGGGGTCGTTCGCGCTGGTGTTGGTGAGCCTGCTGGTGCTGGGGCTCGCAGGCGGTGGTGGGTATCTCGCGTGGCGTCAGACGCAGGTCGAGCCGACGGTCGAGGCGCCTGTCGAACCGGAGCCCGCGCCGGTGGAGCCGCCGCCGGTCGAGGTGCCCGAGCCGGAGACGTTGCCGCCGGGGCCGGAGACGCCGCCTGCGCCGACGCCCACGCCGACCCCGCCACCGACGCCGCCGGCGACGAAGAGCGGCAAGGCGACGAAGTCCGACAGCGGCGGGACGAGCGGCAAGAAGCAGCCGGCCGAGAAGTCGAACTCGGGGACGAAGTCGGGGTCGGGCGGGGTCAAGAAGATCGAGCCGGTCGACGACCCGCTGGCGAAGCGCAAGGAGCAGGCCGAGGCGGCCGATCCGGGACGCGTGCTGGTCGAGCTCGAGTTCCTCAGCGCGATCGACAAGGCGCTGAAGGCCGGCAACTTCGCCCAGGCGCTGGCGTACGTCGAGCAGCACGATCGGGAGCTGCCGGGCGGACAGCTGGTCGACAAGTTCGACGAGCGACGGATCCGGGCGCTGTGCGGGATGGGACGCGCGAGCGAGGCGCAGTCCAAGGCGGCGCAGATCCTGGCCAAGCGGCCGGCGTCGAAGGTGAAGGCGGCGCTGGCCGATTCCTGCAAATGAGGGGACGTCGCCGGCGACGCCGCTGTCCCGAAGACCATGGTACTTGGGGCAAATGTGCAGCGGCGCCGCGGCCGTACGGGTGCATCACGGCCTGCCTCTCAGGACAGGTAATGTCGCCTCGCCGGGCGAATGGCGCCTTGAATCAAGGCGGCTTTTCGGACAGGTGTCGACGTTACGCCTGAGACGCGCGGGGACCGCTCCCGTGGAGATGCCGAGGTCCGCCCGATCCCGCTGCGGCGGTTGCCGGCTGGTGGCGCGACGAGCCAGCCGAGCTCGTGAGGCGGCCTGACGGTTATTCGCCGCATACAACGAAGCCGCGCCGTCCGCCGGTGAGGCGGAGGCGCGGCTTTTCTCGTCGGTGGCGAAGCCGCGCCGTCCGCCGGTGAGGCGGAGGCGGCTCTTCTCGTCGCAGCGGGTCTCAGGCGCGGCGGCGCGTGGCGCCCGGCTTGGCCTCGGCGGCGCCTTCGCGGGCGGGAGCGGCCTTGCCGGCGGGGAGCTTGGCCGAGATGTCCTTCATCAGGTCGCCGAGGCTGCCGAGGCCCTTGCCGCCGCCACTGGCCTTCTTGGCCTCCTTGGCGAACGACTTGAACGCGGAGCGCTCCTCGGCGGCGGCGACGCCCTGGATGCTGAAGCGCAGCTTGCCCTCGCCGCCGCCGCGACCGAGGACGACGACCTCGACGTCCTTGCCGACGGGGAAGGCGCGCTTCGGATCGGCGTTGGGCGGCAGGCCGAGCTCGCTGGTGGGGACGAGGCCGCGGCCGATCTCGGTGTCGACGAACACGCCGAAGTTGGTCACCTGGCCGACCTTGCCCTGCAGCACCTGCTCGGCGGCGGCGGTGCTGGTGGTCTCGGTCGACTGATCGGCCGCCTTCATCGACAGGCTGATCTTGAGGTCGGTCGGGCTGGTGCCGCGCGGCTCGACGGCGAGCACGCGCACCTTGACGGTCTCGCCGATCTTGATCACGTCGGCGATCTTGTCGACGCGGCCGTGGCCGAGCTCGGAGATGTGGATCATGCCCTCGATGCCGCCGAGGTCGACGAAGGCTCCGTAGGGCTGGATGGTCTGGACGATGCCCTCGAGCTCGGCGCCGACGACCAGGCGCTCGCGCACGGCCTTGGCCTGGTTCTCGCGCTCGTCCTTGAGGACGGCCTTGCGCGAGACGATGACCGATCGGCCGCCGTCGCGGATCTCGATGACCTTGAAGAACTGCTTGGTGCCGACGAAGCGCTCGAGGTCCTGGGCGAAGCCGAGGTCGACCTGCGAGGCCGGGCAGAACGCGCGCACGCTGCCGAGCTCGACCTCGAGGCCCGCCTTGACCGCCTTGGTGACGGTGGCCTCGACCGGCACGCCGCTCTGCAGCGCGAGCTCGAGCGCCTGGGTGTCGATGCCGCCCCTGCCGATCGCGACCACCAACTGGACGCCGTCGGCCGACACGGAGGCCACGGTGGCCCGCAGCTTGTCGCCGACCTTGACCTTGAGGTTGCCTTCCTTGTCGAGGAGCTGGGCGCGATCGATGCGCCCCTCGCTCTTGGCGCCGATGTCGAGGAACACGCTGTCGGCGCCGATCTCGACCACCGGACCCTCGACGAGCTGTCCGGGGCGCACGCGCTTGCTCAGCCTGGCGCGGGTCTGCGCGCCCTGGGCTTCGAACATCGCGGCGAAGTCTTCATCTTGCTGCTGGGCCATGGGGGGCCAAGCTTGGCAAAGCCGACCCCGCGGGACAAGTGCCGGGGCCTCACAAGTCGGCGCCGCCGGTGCGCGCCGTGAGCTGGGCCTAGCCCGGGCGCTTCTTGCCGGTCGTCTTGACCTCGAGCACGGGCGAGATGGGCTTGAGGTCGGGGAACGGCGGCAGGCCGTCAGTGACGGTGAGCGGGCGCCAATTCTGGACCACGTCGATGTAGCCGTCCTTGGTCAGCCGGATCTCGTGCGAGCGGTTGTCACCGACCGGGACGGTGATCTCACACGGCGAATTGCACTGGAATTCGCCGTCCACGTGGACCTTGGCGCCGTCGACGTTGGCCTTGATGAGGGCGCGGTTCTTCGGCAGACCCTCGGAGCCGACCGGCTGCGTGGCCTTGGTCTCGGCGGGCGGCGGCGTGGCTTCGGCGGGGTCGTCGCCGCCGCGCGTGACGAAGACGACCACGGCGAGCAGGACGGCGACGCCGGCGCCGATGCCGATGAACAGGTTGCGGTTCGACTCCTGATTCGGCATCGCGCCGGTCAGCGTGACCCGCTGGGGCCCGCCGGCGCCCACGGCCGCGAACGGCCCGGTGTGCTGGCTGCCGCTGAGCTCGGGGATGTGGACGACCCGGCCCTCCTCGGCGGCCCGCACGGCGCCGATCGCCTGACCGATGAGCTCGGCGAAGCGACCCGCGCTCTGGATCCGCTTGGTGCGATCCTTGCGGAGCGCCAGCTGGAGCAGCTTCGCGGTGAACTGTGAGCCGTTGCGCGGGGTCGGCACCTTGGCCCGCACGTGCTTGAGCATCGTCGCCATCGGGCTCTCGGCCGAGAACGGCGGCTTGCCCTCGATCATCTCGTAGAGGATGCAGCCGAGGGAATAGATGTCGGTGCGGTGGTCGAGGTCCCCGCCGTTGCATTGCTCGGGGGACATGTACTGCGGCGTGCCGAACACCTCGCCGGCCCGGGTGAGGCGCATGGCGTCGACGCCGCCGGCGATGCCGAAGTCGAGGACCTTGACCACGGTGCTGACGCCGACGGTCTCGATGAAGATGTTGTCGGGCTTGAGGTCGCGGTGGAAGATGCCGTTCTCGTGGGCCTCGCTGAGGCTCTCGGCGATCTGCTTGGCGAACTGCAGCGCCTGCAGCTCGGGGATCTTGCCCTGCTCGAGCCGCTCGCACAGGCTGGTGCCGGTGAGCAGCTCCATCACCATGTACGGCCGGCCGTCCTCGCACTCGCCGTGCTCGAACACGCGGATGGTGGAGGGGTGGCGCAGCTGGGCCGTGACCTCGAGCTCACGGCGGAAGCGGATGATGAACTTGTTGTCGGTGAGGCACTCGCGGCGGACCAGCTTGATCGCTACCCGGCGATCGACGCGGTGGTCGTGGGCCTCGAACACGACGCCCATGCCGCCCTCGCCGATCACGCCCAGGAGCTCGTAGCGGCCGTTGATGACGCGGCCGACGTCTTCGTTGAAAGTGACCTCGAGCGTCGACGAAGAAGCGGCGCTGTTGGCCATCTCGCTCTTGCTGAGCAAGGCGTTCGCGGGGCGGCTCTTCGGAATCGGGGGCATTCGTCGACTGGCTCGGGAGTGTATCGTCTTGTCGGCCACGCCACCATCGGCGCGAGGCAGAGGCTCAATTTCGCCAGCGGGGGCGCCGCCACTCAGCTGCCGTGGAAGCTGATGAACGGGTCCGGCGGGCTGTCCTGGCCGGCCTTGAGGTCGAGATGCAGGTGATTGGCGTGTGCCCGGTCGTGATCCGGTGTAAGGAGGGTGTGCACGAGCCCGCCCTGACTGGCGAGGCACACCAGGCCGAGGAGGAGGTCGGCGGCCGGCGCCCCGGCGGGCGGCGGGGCGCCAGGGCCGGCCTCCCGCGGCCCCGGGCAACGACGCAGGGTCCGCCGCGGATAGTGCTCCTCGACCTTCGCGGCCGGGTCACTCCCACGTCGCACCGCGTAAAGATCGAGCGCGAGGCCGAGGTTGTGCTGACTCCTCGGCTTCTGCTGCACGATCTTGCCCCGGCGCAGCGCGGAAAAATATTGCACCTCGGTGACGCCCCGGGCATGCAGCCACTCCGCCAGCGGCACCACAGCGGCGACGAGGCGACAGTCCCAAATTGCGTGGGCGTCGCGCTCGAGATCGGAGGTCCACGGGATCGTGAAGGTGACACCCGCGATCGGGCCGCGGAGTCGCACGGGGATCGCGACCTCGGGCGCCTCGTCGCGTTTGAGCGCGATGAACTCGACCTCGCGCTCGCGCAGGTAGTCGTGGCAGCGCGCGGCGTTCATCGCCATCAGCGCGGTCGCGTGAGGCGTCTGCGCCGGGGCCGCGGGCGTCCACGCGGGCGCCGCCGCGCCCGCGGCCGCCGGCTCCGGACGCGCCGGAGCGCCGGGGCGCGCAGCGGGCCGCGCGGCGGGCCGCTTCGCAGTCTGTCCCTGAGGACCTGTCTCCTTGCACCTGGCACTTGCGACCTGTACCAGAGCGCGGTTGCCGGCGTAGCCGTCGCTGCAATCGGGCGGGCGCGCGGCGGGCAAGCGCCACCGCGGCGCGTTCGACCAGCCGAGGCGGCCTCCCGCTGCGGCCTCGACGTCGGCGGGCACGAGCAGGGCGCCGACGAGAGCGACACTCAAGGTGGTCGCAAGGGCGCATCTGTGTGCATGTGTCATACCTCGCGCGATTGTGAGGCAAGCCGCGACCTCAAGCAAAAAAAACCCCGCCCGGGGCCTTCGGGTCGGGCCTAAGCTGACCGCCGAGGTCGCCCGGAAGCCATGGCCAGCGTCGATTCCAAGCAAGAGACCCCTGTAAACCCGGCTGCCAACGATGAAAACGCGCGCTACGTCGCGCGGCACAAGATCCGCGTGGTGACGGCGGCGGCGCTGTTCGACGGCCACGACGCCGCCATCGGGGTGATGCGGCGGGTGCTTCAGGCGGGCGGCGCCGAGGTGATCCATCTCGGTCACAACCGCGGCGCGGAGGAGGTGGTCGACGCGGCGATCCAGGAGGACGCGCAGGCGATCGCGGTCAGCTCCTACCAGGGCGGCCACATCGAGTACTTCAAGTACATGGTCGACCTCCTGCGCGCGAAGGGGGCCGGACACATCACCGTGTGGGGCGGCGGCGGCGGCGTCATCGTCCCGCGCGAGATCGAGGAGCTGCACGCGTACGGGGTGCGCCGGATCTTCAGCCCCGAGGACGGGCGGCGCCATGGGCTCACGGGGATGATCGACATGATCCTCGCGGGCGCCGACTTCGCCACGGCGCCGGCCGACCCGCTCGCCGAGCTCGCGGCGCTGTGCCAGCCGGGGGCGCTCGCTGCGGCCGATCACAAGAGTCGCCTGGCGCGGCTGATGACGGCGGTCGAGGCGGCCGTGGCCGCGGGCGGCGGCGACCCGCTGCTCACGGCGGTGCGCGCGGACACGGGGCAGGCGCGGGCGCCGGTGCTCGGCATCACGGGCACCGGCGGCGCGGGCAAGTCGTCGCTGACCGACGAGCTGCTGGCGCGGCTGCTGCGCGATCACCCCGACCGCCGGATCGCGGTGGTGTCGGTCGATCCGACGCGTCGACGCACCGGCGGCGCGCTGCTCGGCGACCGCATCCGCATGAACGCGCTGCGCGACCACCGGGTGATGATGCGCAGCCTGGCGACGCGAGCGGCGGGGGTCGAGCTGTCGCGCGCGACCGACGACATCGTCAAGCTGCTGCAGCGCGTCGGCTACGATCTGGTGATCGTCGAGACGTCGGGCATCGGTCAGGGTGACGCCGAAGTCACGCGAATCGCCGACCTCTGCCTCTACGTCATGACCGCCGAGTACGGCGCGCCCAGTCAGCTCGAGAAGATCGAGATGCTCGACGTGGCGCATTTCGTGGCGGTCAACAAGTTCGAGCACAAGGGCAGCAAGGACGCGCTCCGCGACGTCCGCAAGCAGGTCCGGCGCAACCGCGAGATCCCGTATTCGGTGGCAGACGACAAGCTGCCGGTGTTCGGCACCGTCGCCAGTCGATTCTTCGATCGCGGGGTCAACGGCCTGTACGCGGCGCTGTGCGCGGCGCTGAGCGAGCGCCGGGCGGACGCGCCGTGGGTGTGCTCGATCCCGGCGGCGCAGCGCGCGGTGGTCTCCGACACCAGTGATTTGATCCCGCCGGAGCGCCAGCATTACCTGGCGGAGATCGTCAGGCAGGTCCGCGGATACAAGGCGCGGGTCAAGCGACAGGTCCAGCTCGCGCGCGAGATCGGGGCGCTGACGACGGCGCAGCGGCTGCTGGCCGACGAGGTCGATTCACCGGTGTTCGCGCGCAAGCTCGAGGAGCTGCGCGGGCAGCTCGACAGCGACACGCGGCGGGCGCTCGAGGAGCTGCCGAAGCTGTTCGCGGCCTACCGCGAGCCGGAGTTCGTGGTGAAGATCAGGGCCGCGACGGTGCGCTATCCGACCCAGGTGCAGACGCTGTCGGGCACGACGCAGCCGCGCGTGGCGGTGCCCGGCGACGACGAGCCCGGCGCGCTGGTGCGGTTCGCGTTGCTCGAGAACCTGCCGGGGTACTTCCCGTTCACCGCCGGCGTGTTCCCGTTCAAGCGCGACGGCGAGGATCCGAAGCGGATGTTCGCCGGCGAGGGCGGGCCGGCGCGCACCAACGAGCGCTTCCATTACCTGTCGAGCGGCGAGCCGGCCAAGCGGCTGTCGACCGCGTTCGACTCGGTGACGCTGTACGGCTGGGACCCCGACGAGCGGCCGGACGTGTTCGGCAAGATCGGCGAGAGCGGCGTCAGCGTGTGCACGCTCGACGACGCCAAGCTGCTCTACAGCGGCTTCGACCTGTGCGATCCCGCGACGTCGGTGAGCATGACGATCAACGGACCGGCGCCGATCCTGCTGGCGTTCTACATGAACACCGCGATCGATCAGCAGGTCGAGCGCGAGGAGGCGAACATCGGCCGCCCGGTGACCGAGGAGGAGCGGGCGGCGATCGCCGATCGCACGCTGCAGGTCGTCCGCGGCACGGTGCAGGCCGACATCCTGAAGGAGGACCAGGCGCAGAACACCTGCATCTTCTCGATCGAGTTCGCGCTGCGGATGATGGGCGACATCCAGCAGTACTTCATTCAGAAGAAGGTGCGTAACTACTACTCGGTGTCGATCAGCGGCTATCACATCGCCGAGGCGGGGGCCAACCCGATCACGCAGCTGGCGTTCACGCTGTCGAACGGCTTCACGTTCGTCGAGTACTACCGGGCCCGCGGCCTCGCGGTCGACGAGTTCGCGCCCAACCTGAGCTTCTTCTTCTCGAACGGCCTCGACAGCGAGTACACGGTGATCGGCCGCGTCGCCCGCCGGATCTGGGCCATCGCCATGCGCGACCTCTACGGCGCCGACGAGCGCAGCCAGAAGCTCAAGTATCACATCCAGACGTCCGGTCGTTCGCTGCACGCGATGGAGATCGACTTCAACGACATCCGCACCACGCTGCAGGCGCTTTTCGCCTACTACGATCACTGCAATAGCCTGCACACCAACGCGTACGACGAGGCGATCACGACGCCGACCGAGGCGAGCGTGCGGCGGGCCATGGCGATCCAGCTCATCATCACCCGCGAGCAGGGCCTGGCGAAGACCGAGAATGTGCTGCAGGGCAGCTATATCGTCGACGAGCTGACCGAGTTGGTGGAGGAGGCGGTGCTCGCCGAATTCCTCCGACTCGACGAGCGCGGCGGAGTGCTGGGGGCGATGGAGCGACAATACCAGCGAGGCAAGATCCAGGATGAGAGCCTGCTCTATGAACAGCGCAAACATTCGGGCGATCTCCCGATCATCGGTGTCAACACCTTCATCAACCCCAACCGGTCGGGCGACGAGGAGGCGGCCGGCCTCAACTTGACGCGCGCGAGCCACGCCGAGAAGACGGCTCAGATCGACCGTCTACGGGCGTTTCAGGCCCATAACGCGGAGGCGGCCCCGGCGGCGCTCGAGCGGCTGCGGCACGTCGCGTTGTCGGGTGGCAACATCTTCGCGGCGCTGATGGAGACTGCACGAGTCTGCAGTTTGGGACAGATCTCCAGGGCGCTGTTCGAAGTGGGCGGCGAGTATCGTCGGTCGATGTGAGGACTGAGGATGCAGGTCAGGTGGGATGAAATTGATGTGATTGTGCAAATAGAGCCCACCCTGTTCCAAAGTCTTGTGCTAGCCTAGAGGCCATGTCCAAGTACGACGTGTCCCTGGTGTCCGCGGTCGAAGGCCGCAAGCGCCAGATCCTCGTGGATCTGTTGCGCCAGAACTCCGAGCTGACCCTCGGGGAACTGCATCAATTGTCTCGCGGTGAGCTCGGCAAGCTGCTCAGCACGATCACCGTCCAGGATCTCTTGCAGGGCACGGCCCGTGAGGCCGCCCCAGCCGCGGTCTCTCGCCCGGGGCGGCCAGGCCGCAAGCCGGTGGCGAAAGCGCCCGCCGAGTCGAAGGCGAAGGAGCCCGCCGCGGCGCCCGCCAAGGCGGCCAAGGGCGCCAAGGCTGAGCCCGCTGCCGAGGTGAACACGCGTACGCCGGCGGGCCGCGAGGCGTTCGACAAGGGCGTGTTCGAGGCGCTGAAGGCCATCGGCGGCCCCGCGGGCGCCGGAGAGATCCAGCGCCGCGTGGGCGGCACCAACATGCAGGTGCGCTCGGCGGTCAACCGGCTGATCGAGGCCGGCCAGGTCACCTGGACCGGCAAGGCGCGCGGCACTCGTTACCGCGTGGCGTGAGCCGGACAGTCCTGCTCGGACCACTGGAGCCGGTCGGCGAGTCGCTGGAGCGACCGCCGATCGGCTTCGTTGCGCAGCAAGTTGCACACGTGGCGCCGGTCGTGGTTGCGCTACGCTGACGACGTGGGACGCCTGACCCGAACCCTCGTCCACCTGTCCACCTTCGCCGGATTGGCCGTGCTGCTGGTCGGTTGTTCGCGCGAACCCAAGGGAACGACCGCGGGTATCGAGACGACGTCGACGGCGACGCCGACCGGCAGTGACAGCGAGACCTCGACCGGCAACCCCACCGGCGCCACCACGTCGACGGCGACGTCGGAGCCGACGCCGACCACGACGATGAAAGACGATATCGGCGGCATCGGCGGGCAGTGCAACCTGTTCGCGCAGGACTGTCCGCCGGACCAGAAGTGCACCGCGTGGAACGAGGACGGCGGGCCGTTCCCCAACGGCACCCGCTGCGTGCCGGTCGACCTCAACCCGGCGCTGCCGGGCGAGGACTGCCTGGTGCCGGGCAAGTTCGGCGACGGCATCGACAACTGCGACAAGGGCTCGATTTGCCTCGACCTCGAGAACACCGGCAAGGCGACGTGCGTGGCCTACTGCACCGGCACGATGGACGCGCCGGTGTGCCCGCACGCCGAGGACCGCTGCGCGTTCCTGTTCGAGCCGACGGTCCCGGTGTGCTTCAGCAAGTGCGACCCGCTGCTGCAGGACTGCAGCCCCGGCGAGACGTGCGTGCCCAACGAGGCCGCGCTCGGCGCCCCGCACTTCGTCTGCATGCCGCGCGTGTTCCCCCAGCTCGGCAAGTACGGCGATTCGTGCTACGCGCTGTCCGGCTGCGATCCGGGCAACCTGTGCATCTTCGGCGAGAACCTGCCGTCGTGCAAGACGCCGTACTGCTGCTCGGTGTGGTGCGACCTCGATTCGCCGGACAGCTGCAAGGAGTTCGATGAGACGCTCAGCTGCGTGCCGTGGTTCGAGCCCGGCGCGGCCACGCCCGGCTACGAGAACGTCGGTATCTGCGGGATCATGCTGTAGGCGTCACAGCGCCTGCGGGTCCTCGATCGCCGCGGGCGCGCAGTCGGGCGGCGCCGTGCGCGGGTTGCAGCGCGACGGCGTCCCGCCCGGGAGCTCGAACACGTAGTCGTATTTGTCGCCCTTCGGCGGCGGGTAGTCGGTGCTGATGAAGTGGGCGCCGCTCGCCAGCGCCGCCTCGGCGCGGGCCGTGTCGCCCTGGCTCGGCTCGACGTTGTCGGCGTCGGCGCGCGTGCGTACGAGGTGGCCGGCGGCCGCCACCGCCTCGATCTGCGCCGCCTCGGCGATCGGGTCATTGAGCGAGTGGACCGCCGCGAACGGCAGCGAGACGTCGCCGAATGCGTCGGGGAACAGCAGCCGCCCTGCCGTGGTCGTGCCACCCGCCGTGTACGCGTCGCGCCACTGCCCGCCGTCGTGGAGGACCAGCAGCAGCTTGCCGCGCGCGTCGTCGAGGGCCGGCCAGCCGTTCGCGGCGAGGCCGTCGCGCAGGTTGACCGCGGCGCCCTGCACGTCGTCGGGCACGACCAACCGCTCGCGCGGCCACACCGCCAGGATCTGCGACTCGAGGGTCGCCAGCAGCGCCTGCGCGTCGGCGGGCTGAAACGGGCTCTTGAGCTCGAGCATCACGTACAGCGGGTGATGGGCGAGATGTCCGTCCGACCATGTCTTCAAGGCCATCAAGCAGTCGACCAGGGTGGCGCAGGTCGACGTGGTGTCGAGGAGCTCGAGGTGATAGACGTCGATCGGCGCGTCGACGGCGGTGAAGTAGAGGTCGAGCTCGAACTTGCGGGCGCCTTGCTGCGCGAGCTGCTGGTCGAGCGGCAGGTGCGTGTAGTCCCACTCCTTGACGAGGGCGCCGGGGGACACGTGATAGCTGTTGTGGGTGCCGAGCGCTTGCAGGTGATTGATCCGCAGGCGCTCGTCGAATAGGCCGGTGGTGGTGCTCTCGCCGGTGGTCGGCGCGGCCTCGCCGGTGGTCGTGGTGACCTCGCCGGTGGCCGTGCTCGTGGTCGCCGCGGCGCTCGTGCCGGTGGTCGCGTCGGTGGTGGCGGCGGGTTCGCTGCAGGCGGCGAGGATCGAGGCGAGACAGCACAGCGGCACGAGTCGCGTCATGGCGCGATCGTAGCTGCGTCAGAACACGCAGTCGAGGGTGGCCTCGTGGACCACGGGGACGTCGACGCCGCCGCTCTGGAACGTCAGGTCGAGGCGGTACGGCTGATTGCAGAAGGCGCAGCCGGGGGTGGGCGGACCCTGCTGTTTCATCTGCTCCTGATCGAGCGACTGGCCGGCGCCCACCGGGCCGCTCTGGTCCGGCGCGACGGTGATGTCGTGGACGCTCGGCATGTTGTCGGGCGACAAGGTGATGGTCGCCTTCGTCAGCTCGGCGGAGGTCGCTGCGAGGCCCTGCGAATTGTCGTAGGTGACGGTCCAGAAGCCGAGGATGTTGTCGGGTTCGACGATCGGCATACAATTGGCGTAGATGGCGATGTCCTTCAGGGTGATCGCCAGCGCGTCGCCGCTCGGGGCCCCGGTGGTGCTGTCCGAAGGGTCAGTCGAGCCGGTGTCGCCATCGGTGGTGTCGCCGGTGGTCGTCGTGGTGGTCGTGGTCGTATCGGTGGCGTCGGTGGAGGTCGGCGCCGGGGTCGAGGTCGAGGTGGTGTCGAGCCCAGTGGTCTCGCCGATGCTGTCGCCGGTGGTGTCGGTCGTGGCGCCGGTCGTGGGCTCGGTGGCGGTCCCGGTCCCGCTGGAACCACCGGTGGTCGAGTCGGTGGTCGACCCGGTTCCGGTCGAGGCGCCGCCGTCGTCACCGCACGCGGCAATGAGGAGTGGGGCGATTAGGCCAAGCAGCGTGAGGGGTTTCATGGTGGCGGAGGGTGGCAGCCGTGACCGGGCCCCGCAAGCGCACGCCGCTCGGACCGTTGTTCCGCTGGAGATCGCCCCGGGTCGCGCCCGCGCGTCGACGCACTCGATCGCGGCGTCCGCGTGTGTAAGCATGAGCCCCGCCTCCGCGTTTGCGTGGCGTTTCCGCTCCCCCCTTTCACCCGAATGTGAATCGAGCGCTCCATGCGTGACCACGCCAACAAGCGACAGATCCGGCGCACCGGCCCGGCGGGCCTCTTCGCCGCGATGTTCTTCCTCCCGGCTTGCACTCCGAAGACTCCGCCTCCTGCGGCCGACACCGGGGCGACCCCCGAGGCTGCCGGGCAACCTGCCAGGCTCGACCTGTGGGCGGGCGTACCGGCGATCGAACCCGAGGCGAGCGATATCGCCGGCGAGTTGACGCCGACCGCCGGACCCAAGCCGCCGCCGAGCGTCAGCGAGAAGATCGAGCTGCCGTTCCCGCCGCCGGCGCCGCCGAGCAAGCAGACCCAGGACCTGGTCGAGGAGGGCCCGCTGAAGGTCCTGCGCACCAGCCCGACGGAGAAGGCGCCGGGGCTGGTCGGCTCGGTGAGCGCGGTGTTCAACCAGCCGATGGTCCCGCTGGCGTCGATCGACGACCTCAAGCTCGAGCGCTCGCCGCTGACCATCGAGCCGCTGCCGAAGGGCAAATTCCGCTGGCTCGGCACGCAGATGATCGCGTTCGAGCCCGAGGGCCGCATGCCGTACTCGACCACGTACACGGCCAAGGTCGTGTCCGGCGAGACGTCGACGCTCGGGACCAAGCTCGCCAAGGAGGTGAAGTGGCAGTTCACCACGCCGGGCCTCGAGGTCGAGACGCACTGGCCGGGCGAGTTCGGCGACGCCACGCTCGACACGCCGATCGTCATCCAGTTCAACCAGGCGATCGACCGCGACAAGCTGCTCGCGGCGCTGCGCGTGCGCGGCGGGGGCGGGGAGGTCAGCGTCAGCGCGGTGGCGCCGGAGCAGTGGGAGGGCCTGCCCGAGCCGTTCCGCTCGCAGGCCACGCGCGGCCCGAAGGAGCGCGTGATCGTGCTGCGGCCGACCGGCGCGCTCGCGGCCAACACGCTCTACACCGTCGAGATCCCGGCCGGTGTATACGGCGAGGGTCCGAACGCGAGCAAGGCGATCAAGCTCAAGGTGCGCACCTTCCCGCCGCTGACGCTGAGCGGCCCGCGGTGCTCGCAGCAGTACTACTGGGAGTGCAACCCGCAGGGCGGCATCCAGATCAGCGCGTCGACGCCGATCGTCAGCGACCCGGGCTTCGAGAAGAAGGTCCGGGTCACCCCTGAAGTGCCCGACCTCAAGGTCACGGTCGGCGGCGGGATCCACCTCGCCGGCGGGTTCCGCGGGCTCGGCACCTACACGATCGAGGTCGATGCTGGCCTGAAGGACATCCACGGCCAGGAGCTCAAGGCGCCGTACCGCAAGACGGTCACGCTGCCGGCGCTCGACGCCTCGCTGCAGTGGGCCGACCGCCCGGTCGACCCTGCGGTGCTCGAGCCGAGCCACTCCGGCGTGCTCGAGGCGCGCGCGACCGGCCTGACCTCGGTGGAGGTCCGGGCGAGGTCGTTCGAGCCGGCCGAGATCCGCAAGGTCCTGATCGACCGCCACGTCCGCTACGACGGCGAGTGGCCCGAGCCGCTCAAGAGCCCGACGTGGGACAAGATGTTCGACGTCAAGGACTCGCGGGTCGAGGCGTCGATCCTGCCGCTCGACGCCAAGGCGCTCGGCGCCGGCGCGGGCAAGTTCGTGCTGCTCGGCGCGCGCTCGAACCAGCTCGGCGGCAGCGGCTGGCACTACCGCCAGTCGCTGTCGCAGGTGGTCCAGATCACCCGCCTCGGCGTGACCGCGGCGCTCGACAGCGACAGCGGCGTCATCCTCGTCACCGACATCGAGACCGGCGCGCCGATGGCGGGCGTCGAGCTCGCGCTGCACAACATGGCGCTCGACGGTCCGGTGTGGTCCGGCAAGTCGGGCCCCGACGGCCTGGCCGAGCTGACCCACGGCACGATGTACGATCAGCCCTACATCCTCGCCCGCCACCAGGGCGAGGCCGCCTACATCCCGCTGCAGCAGACCGCGGACAATTCGTGGGGCTCGTGGATGAACGGCAACCGCGAGGACGAGCCGCGGATCTTCTTCTACAGCGATCGCCAGCCGTACAAGCCGGGCGAGACGGTGCACATGCAAGGCATCGTGCGCGAGGAGACGCGCGGCCCCGCGGGCAAGGTCCAGCTGTGGCGCGCCGGCACGACCGCGAGCTACACGGTGACCGGCCCGCGCGGCCACGAGGTCGCCAAGGGCGAGCTGAAGATCGGCCAGTTCGGCACCTTCAGCTTCGACATCCCGATCCCCGCCGACGGCGACACGGGCAGCTATCAGCTGCACGTCAGCTCGCCGGGCGGGCTGTTCTCGAACGAGCGCGCCTTCTACCACTCGTTCGAGGTCCAGCAGTTCCGCGCGCCGGAGTTCGAGGTCAAGGTCGAGCGCCCGGCCGAGGCCCCGCTGCTCTACGGCGACACGCTGCAGGCCGACATCAAGGCCAGCTACCTCCACGGCGCGCCGATGGTCGGCGCCGCGGCGACGTACACGCTGCGCCGCCAGGACTCGCCGTACCGCCCGCCGGGCAGCGAGAACGAGGCGTTCACGTTCGGCCAGGGCGGCTCGGAGTGGTGGATGCAGGGCGGCGGGTTCGGCTACGGCGGCTTCGGCCGCGGCAAGATCGGCTTCCCGACGCCGTACGGCAGCGGCATGCTGGTGCGCCAGGGCAGCGGCCAGACCGACGCGCGCGGCCTCCTCAGCGTGAGCCACGTGCTCGCCGCGGTCGAGACGCCGTGGGGCCAGAAGACGCCGGTGCCGCCGGCCGGGCCGAAGTCGGAGGAGCCGCCGGGCGCGTCGACGTACACGCTCGAGGCCAACGTCACCGACGAGAACCGCCAGGCGATCGCCGGCCGCGCGACCTACGTGGTCCACCCCGCGAGCGAGTACGCCGGCGTGCGCGCCGATCGCTCGGTCTACCGCGCGGGCGAGCGCGCCCGCCTCGAGGCCGTGGTCGTCGACGTCGACGGCAAGCGGATCGCGGGCCGCGACGTCGCGGTCAAGCTGGTGCGCAAGGAGACCTCGCGCGCCGCGGTGCAAGAGGGCGGCGCGTGGCAGTACAAGTACGAGACCGTCGACGTCGAGGTCGGCAGCTGCGCGCTGGTCTCGGCCGACGCGCCCGTCCATTGCGAGGTCGTGGTCGACAAGGCCGGCAGCTACGACATCCGCGCGCTGATCACCGACCCCAAGGGCCACAAGTCGCTGTCGAAGCACCCGTTCTACGTCTACGGCGAGGACGCGGTGGTGTGGCAGCAGGACCAGCACCGCGTCGACATGGTGCCGGACAAGCGCACCTACGAGCCCGGCGACAAGGCCACGGTGCTGGTGCGCTCGCCGTTCGACAAGGCGCGCGGTCTGGTGGTCATCGCCCGCGAGGGCATCGTCTCGCACCACACGATCGAGGTGGAGGGCGGGGCGGCGACCATCGAGGTGCCGATCGACGAGGCCCAGATCCCGCAGGTGCGCGCGTCGATCCTGCTGGTGCGCGGGCGCGTCGACGTGCCCGGCGCGCCGCCCGGACAGGACCTCGGCCGCCCGGCGTTCGCCGTCGGCCAGGTCGACCTCAAGATCGCGCCGACGCGCAAGCAGATCGCGCTCGAGGTCCTGCCCGAAAAGACAGAAGTGGCGCCGAAGGACACGCTGAAGCTCAAGATCAAGGCCAGGGACGCCGGCGGCGCGCCGCAGAAGGCCGCCGTCGCGGTGATGGTCGTGGACGAGGGCGTGCTCAGCCTGATGGGCTTCCAGACCCCGGACCCGCTGGCGTTCTTCCACCACGAGCGCGACCCCGGCGTCAGCCTGTTCGACATGCGTCAGTTCCTGGTGGCGAAGAAGGAGCAGGAGCCGCCGGCCCCGCCGCCGCCGCCCGACGAGGCGCAGATGGCTCCGACCGACGGTGATGTGTGGGGCGGCCTCGCCCTCAACGGCGTGGGCCGTGGGGGCGGCGGCACCGGCTCCGGCTACGGCGCGATGGCCGACAAGGGCGGGGCCATGCCTGCGGCCGCGCCCGCACCGACGATGCCGATGGCCGAGGCCAAGGTCGCCGAAGAGAGCGAGGAGCGGGCCGTCCCACAAATGGCCAAGCGCGCGCGCCAGGCCACCGCGACGGCGGCGCTCGACGCCAGCGTGGCGATGAACCAGCCGATCTCGCTGCGCTCGCTGTTCGCGACCACCGCGTACTTCAACGCCGAGGTCACGGTCGACGCCAGCGGCGAGGCGACCGTCGAGATCCCGATGCCGGAGAACCTGACCAGCTTCCGCATCATGGCGGTCGCCGTCGACCCCGATCAGGCCGATCGCTTCGGCTCGGGCGAGGCCTCCGTCAAGGTGCGCAAGCCGATCATGCTGCGGCCGAGCCTGCCGCGCTTCGCCAACTTCGGCGACAAGTTCGAGGCCTCGGTGATGGTCGACAACCAGACCAGCGAGCCGCAGGCGATCCTCGTCGGCACGCGCGGCAGCAACGTCGTCATCTCGGGCGAGCCCACGCAGGGCGTCGAGATCCCGGCCGGCGAGTCGCGCGAGGTCCGGTTCCCGATGGCCGTCGATCGCGTCGGCACCATGCGCCTGCAGTTCGCCGCGCTGTCGAACGGCGGCCGCGACGCCACCGAGCTGGCGCTGCCGGTCCACTATCCGGCCACGCGCCAGGCGTTCGCCGACTACGGGGTCACGAGCGACAGCATCTCGCGCGCGATCAAGGTCCCCGAGGACGCGCTGAAGGCGTTCGGCGGGCTCGAGCTGAGCATGAGCTCGACCGCGCTGACCGGCCTCGAGGACGCGGTCGACTACCTCATCGGCTACAAGTACGAGTGCACCGAGCAGCTGGCCAGCCGCCTGCTGCCGATCTTCGTGCTCGGCCCGGTGCTCGAGCAGTTCCCGATCGCCAGCGTCAGCGACCTGGCCAAGCGGCAAGCGCTCGGCGCCGAGGGCGTCGCGCGGATCCAGACGCGGCAGAACTGGGACGGCGGCTTCCGCTACTGGGACGAGGCCGCGCGCAGCTCGCCGTACCTGACCGCGTGGGTGACCTTCGCCTGGCTCGAGGGCAAGAAGGCCGGGTTCAAGGTCGACGACGGCGCCATCGATCGCGCGATGGCCTACCTCGACAACTTCGTGCGCAACGGCGAGGCGACGCCGTGGGGTCGCTACTACGATCACACCAGCCGGGCCTTCGCGCTGTGGCTGATGAGCCGCGACGGCCGCGGCAGCGACCTGTTCGAGCGCGTCTACGCCAAGCGCAAGGAGATGCCGCTGTACGCCCACGCGCTGCTGCTGGCGACGGCGCAGCGCTACGGCATGACCGGCCCGCGCGACGCGCTGCTGAAGGAGTTCAAGGCCAAGGTGGTCGAGAACGCCAGGACCGCGCACTTCGCCGAGAGCGCGCGCGAGGGCGACGACGGCTACGGCCTGCAGGTGCTCATGCACTCCGACGTGCAGACCGACGCGATCGCGCTCATGGCCCTGCTCGAGGTCGCGGCCGACGACCCGCTGCTGCCGAAGGTGATGGCGGGGATCCTCGACAGCCGCGACCCGCAGAAGGGCGGGCAGTGGGGCACCACGCACGCCAACGCGTGGGCGCTGCTGGCGGCCAGCCGCTACTTCACGACCATCGAGAAGGACGTGCCCGACTACGTCGCGCGCGTCTGGCTCGACACCGCGTTCGCCGGCGAGCGCGCGTTCAAGGGCCGCAGCATGGCGGTGGTCGAGCAGCAGATCCCGATGCAGAAGCTCGTCGAGCAGAAGCCGCGCGAGCTGCTGCTGAGCAAGGAGGGCCCGGGCCTCTTGTACTACCGCCTCGGCCTCCGCTACGCGCCCGCCGACCTGGCCATGAAGGCCGAGTCGCAGGGCTTCACCGTGCACCGCAGCTACGAGCCGCTGGCGCAGGGCGGCGACAAGCCCGACCCCGAGTCGGTCAAGAAGCTGGACGACGGCACCTGGCAGATCAAGGCCGGCGCGCTCGTGCGCGTCAACCTCACGCTCGTCGCCAAGGACCGCGCCAACTTCGTCGTCATCGACGATCCGCTGCCGGGCGGCTTCGAGGGCCAGAACGCCAAGTTCTCCACCACCCTGCGCGACGTGGAGGGCGGGGTGGAGAGCCAGTCGGTCGACAGCAGCGTCCCGTTCTTCGGCGAGCTCGGCGGCTGGTGGTGGTGGCGCCCGTGGTGGCGCTTCGACCACACCGAGATGCGCGACGATCGCATGCTGCTGTTCTCGAACCACATGCCGGCGGGCGTCTACACGTACAGCTACACCGCGCGCGCGACCACGATCGGCGAGTTCGAACTGCCGCCCGTGCGCGCCGAGGCGATGTACATGCCGGAGCTGTTCGGCCACGGCGCCTCGACCAGGGTGCGCGTGGTCGAGTGACCTCGTCCGCGTCCGGTCCCGCCCGGCGGCTCGCTCGCCGGCGGGACTGGTCGCGGTGCCCACCTCGTGCAACTCTCGGAGGACGATGACCGCGCCGCGCTCGCTCGTCCTCCTCCTCGCGCTCGCCGGCTGCGGCGGGCACGGCCGCGGCGGCAAGCGCGACGTCGCGCCGCCCGACGCCGCCGGCGAGGCCGCGCAGGTCAAGCTGTTCGACGACATGAGCGTCGAGAGCCGCACCGGCGGCGGCACCGGCAGCGCCGAGGCCCCGATCCCGCGCTGCGGCCCGCGCGACTCCTATCAATACGTCGCCCGTGAGTTCCGCTGCCCGGGCGGCGGCAATCCGTTCGACGGCGACGCCCAGGCCGCCTCCGCCGCGCGCACCGGCAGCCTCGGCCCCGACGCCCGCGGGCACATGATCGACGTGTACGAAGTGCCATGTCCCAAGGGGAAGGTGGAGGTGTTCGTCGACATGTACGGCTGCCCCGAGATGGAGGCGCAGCTGCTGCGCGATCGCAACCTCGCCGACCCACTCGAGCTCGACGTCCACTTCGCCGCCGGCCGCTACGACGAGGTCCGCACCCGCTGCATCGCCCTCGCCGACGAGGCCGAGCGCCGCGGCAGCAGCGAGGACTCGCCGTCTCTCAGCGTGTATCACTGCGGGATCTTCACGCCCGCGCTGCTGGTGCGCGCCGGCCTCACCGACCAGGCGGTGGTGGCCGCCGGGCAGACCTGTCAGTCGTACCCGCCGGTGTCGCCGCGCAGCAGCGTGCGCGTCGAGGTCCTGATCGGCATGGTCGACGCGATCGCCCGCATGTGGGCCGGCGACAAGGTCCCGGCCAGGGAGGGCGGCGAGCGCCTCCAGGCGTTGCTCCCGCAGCTGCTGCGCGCCTGCGCCGTCGATGCCGACACGTTCATGCGCGCCTTCGAGGCGGCGAGCGGTCCGTGACCGCGCGAGCACGCCGCGATCCGGGCGCCCGCTCGCGCGCGGTCACTGGCAGCCGCCGTCCCACTCGTGCGCGCCGATGCTGAGCGGCAGCGTGCGCGGGAGGCCGTCGATGTCGTCCGGCACTTCCGCGGTGATGTCGCGACCGCCCTGCGTCACCGTGCACGGGCTGAGGGCGTCGAGGACCATGTCGTCGTCGGGGCCGACGATGGTCTGCGCCAGCTTGAGGTTGTCGGCGGCGTTCGCCAGCCCGTCCTCGAACTCCATCACCGTCTTCCACTGTCGCATCGGGCTGCTCCCGTAGAGGGTCCAGTTGCAATCGAGCACGTTGTTGCGCGCGTTCTTCGGCACCGACCCGCCGCTGTTCGAGAAGACGCAAGTCGCGGAGATGTTTTCCGACTCGATCAGGTTGTTGTCGACGGTCGGCGTCGCGTTCATGCCCAACCAGATCCCGTAGGGGGTGCCGATGTCGACGTCCTGCAGGTAGATGCTGTTACCCAGGACCTTCGCCGCGCCGCCTTCCAGATAGATCCCGTACGCCTTGCCCAGCACGCCGGACATGTCGATCACGTTGTCGGCGATCAGGCCGTTGGAACTGACCGCCGTGACGGCGAACGAGGGCCTCGGGACGTCGACGACGTCGAAGCGGAAGCGGTTGGCGACGATGTTCGGGTCGCCGAAGTCGACGCGGATGCCGACGATCCGGGTCGAGGCGACGTCCTCGGTCGGTTCGATGACGTTGTTGCGGATGGTGGCGTCGCCCGCCACGAACAGCGCGGCCCGGTGCTCCCCGCGCGAGACGCCGACGTGGAAGCCGTCGAGCACCGTGCCGCCGGACACGCCGGCGGGGATCTCGATCGACCGGTGGGGATCGGAGTCGGACGACGGGAGCGCCACCGCCGACTCGTCGACGATTCGCGTGACGTACTGCGCCGGGTCGCGCTCGCCCCAGTCGGCCCGATAGCCGCCGTACAGCGAGACGCCGTCGAGCATCACGATGTGGTCGTCGTTGCTGTAGTCGACGGCGTAGTCGCCCTCGGCGACGCGGATGGTGTCGATGGTGCCCAGCTGCCCGGCCCTGTCGATGGCCCACTGGATCGTCCGCAGCGGCAGCTCGACGGTCCCGGGGTTGCCGTCTTGACCGTCGCCGCGCACGTAAAGCACGTTGGCCTCGCCGCCGATCCCGGTAGTGCTGCCGTCGCTGGTCGAGCTCTCGGTTGTGGTGTCGGTGGTCGTGGTGTCGGTGGTCGTGGTGTCGCCGGTCGTGGTGGTGTCGCCGGTCGTGGTGTCGACGGCCATCGTGTCGCCGGTCGTCGGCTGCTCGGTCGTGGTCGACGTGGTCGGGCTCGACGTGGCATCGGTGCCCATGGTCGTGTCGGGCGCGCTGGCCGACATCGTCGACTCGCCCGCCGACGTGTCGGGGCTCGTGGCGCCGGGTTCGGTGGTGCTCGAGGTGGACGCGCTGCCGTCACCTCCGCTGTCGCCACACGCCGGGCTCAGCGCCGCTGTTGCCGTCAACCCGAGGATCGATAACGCAGAAATTCGCATGCTTCGGAGCCTAACGAGGTACGCGTAGAACGGCAATAGCATGGGGTTACTCGCAAGAATGCGCCAATAATATGTTGTTCAATATTTCGTTTTGTACAACACAACGAAAACGCGGCGACGTGGAGACGTGTCGCCGGCGCGCTCCGGTCAGCCACGGGCCTGTCGTTCGCCGTCGATCACGGCCATGACCGCGGGTTCGTACGCGTTCGCCAGAACTCGTGGAGGCGCGCCCCGGCCCGCGCTCTCGCGCCCCGGGCCGCCCCACCGCGCGCGCTCGCGGGCGCGTCGACCTCGTCGGCGACCTCCGCGGTCAGCCCAGCTCGACCTGCAGGGCCCGCGCGAGCGCCTCGTAGTGGGCGACCTCGTTGTACAGCTGCGCCGAGATCCGGATCAGCCGGCGCGGCGGGGCCGGCCACGGCGGCAGCGGCACCTCGATGTTGTGGCGCAGCAGCAGCGTGTCCTGCAGCGCGTCGGAGGTGAGCGGCGTGACCGTCTGTCCTTCGGGACCTGGCGGAAGGGGCAGGCTGGCGAGGCTGCCGAGCATGTCCGCGGGGGCAGGTAGCGCGACGCCGAGGGCCGCGGCGACGATCTCGCGGCCGGCGCACACCAGGGCGTGGTTTCGGGCCTGTACTTCGGGCCAGCCGCCCGGCAGCAGCGAGCCGAGCTCGCGCAGGGCCGTGGGGACGCACAGCCACGGGGTGGGGTCGGCGGTGCCGGTCCAGTCGAACTCGGCGTGCAGGCGCGATCGCCCGCATGGGCCGGTGAAGCCGTGGCTGATCACGACGGGGTGGATCGGCCCCTGGCGATCGCGGCGGACGTGGAGGATCGCCGCGCCCTTGGGCGCACACACCCATTTGTGCAGGTTGCCGGTGTAGTACGCGGCCCCGAGGGCGTTCAGGTCGAGCGGCACCATGCCGGGCGCGTGCGCCCCGTCGACCAGGCAGTCGACCCCGCGCTCGCGCAGCGCGGCGACGATGGCGGCGATCGGCAGCACCAGGCCGGTCGGGCTGGTGACGTGGTCGACGATCGCCAGGCGGGTCCGCGGGGTGACCGCGGCCAGGATCGCCGCCAGCGCCGCCTCGGGGCCGGCGATGGGGAAGGGCAGGGCGGCCGTGACCACGCGGGCACCTGTCCGAAGAGCCACGTAGCGAGCTGCGTTGTTGCAGGCGTTGTAGCCGTGGTCGGTGACGAGCAGCTCGTCGCCGGCCGAGAAATCCAGCGAGCGGAGGACCCCGTTGACCCCCTCGGTCGCGTTGCGCACGAACACCAGGTCGAGCGGGTCGGCGCCGACGAACGCGGCGACGGCCTCGCGCGCGGCGTCGAGCGGCCCCTGCAGATCGCGGAGGAAGAAGCGCACGGGTTCCCGCTCCATGCGCAGTCGCAGCTCGTCCTGGACGGCGAGCACCGCGCGCGGGCAGGCGCCGAAGCTGCCGTGGTTGAGGAACACGACCCCGGGATCGAGGCTCCAGCGGCTCCGGAGGTCGGCTGCTGCGGGCGACATCCCCGATCCTTACCACGCCCGCCGCGGCGCATCCTCATTATACTGTCCAGGTGCTGCGCCGCGTCGTCGAGCAGATCTTCGGGGTCGCGTTACGGATCTTCTTCCGCCGGATCGAGCTCGACGGGCTCACCCGCGTGCCCACCGAGGGTCCGGTGATGTTCGTGCTCAACCACCCCAACGCGCTGATCGACCCGGCCTTCCTGCTGTGCCTGTCGCCGCGGCCGGTGTCGTTCCTCGCCAAGGCCCCGCTGTTCAAGACACCTGTCCTCGGGGCCATCGTCCGCGCGTTCGACTCGATCCCGATCTACCGCCGCCAGGACGAGGGCGGCCCGCGCGTCGACAACCACGAGACCTTCCGCCACGCCCGCGAGCTGCTGCTGCGCGGCCAGGCGGTCGCCATCTTCCCCGAGGGCACCTCGCACTCGGACCCCAACCTCAAGCCGATGAAGACCGGCGCGGCCCGCATTGCCCTCGGGACAGGTCTCGAAGACCTCACGATCATCCCGGCCGGCCTCTTCTACACCGCCAAGGCGCGGTTCCGCAGCGACGCGCTGGTCTACTTCGGCGCCCCGCTGAGCGTCCCGTACGCTCCGCTCGACGCCCGCGGCGAGCCGCCGCCCGGCGCGGTCGCGGCGCTCACGCGCGACATCGACGTGGCCCTGCGCGCCGTCACCTTGCACGGCGACGACCACGAGATCCTCGCGCTCGTCGAGCGCACCTCCGAGATCTTCGAGGCCGCCAGCGAGGAGGCGTGGAGCGTGTCCGAGGCGTTCGAGCTGCGCCAGCGCCTGCTGCACGGCCACGCCCGCCTGCGCCTCCGCGACCCCGCGCGCCTCGACGCCCTGGTCGCCCGCGTGCGCCGCTACGAGCGCGACCTCGAGGAGCTCGGCCTCGGCCCCAACCACCTCGCGCCGCACAACATCACCTTCTCCGCCAGCCTCCGCTACGCCCTCCGCAGCGTGTTCGCCCTCGGCGTCGTGCTCCCGCTCGCGCTCGTCGGCACCGCGCTGCACTACCTCAGCTATCGCGCCAGCGGCATGGTCGCCGCGCGCGTCGCCGGCGAGTACGAGGACATGGTCGCCACCGCCAAGCTGCTGGCGGCGATGACCTTCTTCCCGCTCACGTGGCTGCTCGTCGGCCTCGGCGCCGGCTACGCCTGGGGCCTGCACGCCGGCCTCGTCGCCGGGCTGCTGTTCGCGCCGACCTCCGGCTTCGCCGCGCTGCACTTCTGGGAGCGCTTCGCCACCGTGAGGTCCGCCGCGCACGGCCTCGCCATGTTCTTCCTGCGCCGCAATTTGCTCGCGCACCTGAGCAGCGAGCGCCAGGCGATCCGCCGCGAAATCCTCGCGCTCGCCCAGATCGCCGCGTGAGCGCGTGGCCGCGGGCCGGCCTGCCTGAATTGTCAGCGGGCTTACACAAAGATCCGTAACGCCGTGTCGAAATGCGCCGCGCCCGCTGTGCCGCGCGCATCCGCGCTGAGCTATAAGGGCCGGCTGTGAGCGCTCCGCACCACTCGGCCGACACGCCGGTCATGCGCCAGTTCCTGGAGATCAAGCGTCAGTTCCCCGACGCGATCTTGATGTTCCGGATGGGCGACTTCTACGAGATGTTCTTCGACGACGCGGTCACCGTCGGGCCCGTCCTGGAGATCGCCGTCACCTCGCGCGACAAGGGCGAGGTCGAGAACCCGGTGCCGATGGCGGGCGTGCCGTACCACGCGATCGGCGGCTACCTGCGCACCCTGGTCGAGCGCGGCTTCAAGGTCGCGATCTGCGAGCAGATGGAGACCCCCGAGCAGGCGCGCCAGCGCAAGGGTCCCAACAAGATCGTCCGCCGCGAGGTCGTCCGCGTCGTCACCCCCGGCGTGCTCGTCGACGAGGAGCACCTGCGCGGCGAGGAGCCCAACTACCTCGTCGCGCTGGTCCACGACGCCGGCGGCACCTACGGCCTCGGCGTCCTCGACGTCTCCTGCGGCGAGTTCTTCGTGGTCCTGTGCGAGGGCGCCGGCGCGGTGCGGGCCGAGCTGTCGCGCCTGGTCCCGCGCGAGATCGTGTGCGAGCCCGGGCTGCACCCGTGGCTCGGGCTCGAGCTCGGCCCGCTGTGCCCGCGCCTCGAGGCCCGCGATCCCGCCGCCGTCGGCGCCGCGCAGCTGGCCCGCGTCCGCAAGCTGCGCGAGGAGAGCGGCGGCGAGGCGTTGGTCCCGGTCGAGGAGCGGGCCGCCGCGCTCGCGCTCGCCTACGCCGAGGACACCCAGCCCGGCCAGACCTTGCTGCTGCACCGCCTGCGGCGCCAGGCCTTCGAGGCCCACCTCGTGCTCGACGACGCCTCGCTGCGCAACCTCGAGGTGTTCCGCACGCTCCGCGACGGCCAGCGCAAGGGCAGCCTGTTGTGGGCCGTCGACGCCACCCGCACCGCCATGGGCGCCCGCCTGCTGCGCGCCTGGCTCGGCGCCCCGCTGCGCGCGCTCGGGGCCATCCGCGAGCGCCACGACGCCATCGAGGCCCTGCTGGCCGAGCCGCGCGTGCGCGGCGACCTGCAGGACCGCCTGCGGGACGTCCGCGACATCGCCCGCCTGGCCGCGCGCGCCCGCCTCGGCACCGTCAGCCCGCGCGAGCTCGCGGCGCTGCGCCAGTCGCTCGGCGCGCTGCCCGGGGTCGCCGCGCTGCTGCACGAGCTGGCTCGCCGGCGCGCCCCGCTGCTCACCGAGGGACAGGTCCCCGGAGACATGCCCTCTGAAACAGGTTCCAAGGGGCATGTCCCGAGCGGCAGCCTGCCGGTCCTGCTCGACCTCGGCGAGGATCTCCTGCAAGACGTCCACGCCGCGCTGGTCCGCCTGCTGGTCGACGACCCGCCGGCGCACACCCGCGACGGCGGCATGATCCGCCCCGGCGCCGACCCCGAGCTCGACCGCCAGCTCGGCCTGCGCGACGGCGGGCGCGAGGCGCTGGCGGCCATCGAGGCCCGCGAGCGCGAGCGCACCGGCATCGCCAACCTCCGCGTCCAGCACAACCGCGTGTTCGGCTACTTCATCGAGGTCCTCAAGACCCACCTCGCGCGCGTCCCGGCCGACTACATCCGCAAGCAGACCACCGCCAACGCCGAGCGCTTCGTCACCGCCGAGCTGGCCGAGCACGAGACCGCGGTGCTCGGCGCCGTCGCGGCCGCGCTCGAGCGCGAGCAGGCGCTGTTCACCACGCTGCGCGAGCAGGTCTCGGGCGCCGGCGACCGCCTGCTGGCCGTCGCCGAGGCGCTGGCCCGCCTCGACGTGCTGGCCGGCCTGGCCGAGATCGCCGAGGACCACGCGTATGTCCGTCCGGACATGGTCGAAGAGCCAGTCCTCGACATCGAGGAGGGCCGCCACCCGGTCGTCGAGCGCATGCTCGACGCCGGCCGCTTCGTGCCCAACAGCCTCAACCTGCGCGCCTCCGCCGGGGCGAGCAACGGGGCAGGGCGGCTGGTCCTGCTCACCGGCCCGAACATGGGCGGCAAGAGCACGGCGATGCGCATGGCCGCCCTCGTGGCGATCCTCGCCCACGCCGGCGCCTTCGTGCCGGCCGTGCGCGCCCGCGTCGGCGTCGTCGACCGCGTGTTCACCCGCGTCGGCGCCGCCGACGACCTCGGCCGCGGCGAGAGCACCTTCATGGTCGAGATGCGCGAGGCTGCTCAGATCTTGAGCCAGGCCACCCCGCGCAGCCTCGTCCTGCTCGACGAGATCGGCCGCGGCACCGCCACCTACGACGGCCTCGCGCTGGCGTGGGCGATCACCGAGTTCCTCCACGACCAGATCGGCTGTCGGGCCCTGTTCGCCACCCACTACCACGAGCTCACGCAGCTGCAGGCGCGCCTCGTCGGCCTGCGCAACGCCCACGTCACCGTCCACGAAGAGCGCGGCTCGATCGTCTTCCTCCACCGCGTCGAGGCCGGCCCGGCCGAGCGCAGCTACGGCATCCAGGTCGGCCGCCTCGCCGGCTTGCCGGCCTCGGTGCTGCGTCGCGCGCAGAAGCTCCTGACCCGCCTGGAGCAGGCCCAGGGCGAGAGCCGCCCGCTGCCGCAGCTCGATCTGTTCGCCGCCCCGACCCCGCCGCCGCAGGCCGTCGACGCCGCGCCGCCGGCCCTGGCGGCCATCCTCGCCGACCTGCGGGCCCTGCACCCCGACGAGCTGAGCCCGCGCCACGCCCACGAGGCCCTGCGCCGGCTCCACGAGCGGCTCGTCGCCGTCGAGGGTGGTGCCTGAGGCCATGCGCGTCGTACGAGCCCCGCTTGTGCCAAGGAAGGCGCGAGGTGTCCCGGTCGTGCAACCAGTTCGTGATCGCAACGACACTCCCGCATTCGCGGACTCAACGCGCGCGCCCGTCCGCGGCAAGCTCGCCTGTATGCCCCTCGTGCGCCTCCGCCTGAGCGTCCTCGCCCTGGCGGCGACCTCGCTCGCCTGTCCCTCGCTCGTCCCGGACGACATGAGCACGGGCTCGGGCGACGACACCTCGACCTCGTCGCCCGCGCCGCCGGACCTCCCGCCACCTGGCCCCGAGGACATCGTCGTCGCCACCTTCAACGTCCACCTGTTCTTCGACATGGTGTGCGACAGCGGCCAGTGCGGCGGCGGGGCCTTCGAAGAGGTGTACTCGACGGCCGAGTTCAACTACCGCGCCGACCAGATCGCCGCCGCCATCGACGACCTGCAGGCCGACGTCGTGCTGCTGCAGGAGGTCGAGAGCCAGGACTGCCTCGACGCGCTGGTCGAACGCCTGCCACAGTTCACCACCGCCTACCTCGGCGAGACCGGCTTCACCGCCTCGATCGACACCGCGCTCCTCTCACGCCTGCCGCTCATCGAGATCCGCAGCCACGGCGCGGCCCCGATCCCGCTGCCCGGCGGCGGCTCCACCCACTTCGCCCGCGACTACCTCGAAGCGCACCTCGACGCCGGCGGCCACCGCCTCATCGCCTTCGTCGCCCACTTCAAGTCGAAGAACGACGACGACCCCGAGCGCCGGCTCGCCGAGGCCCAGGCCGCGCGCGACCTCATCGACCTCGCCGTCGACAACTACCCCGACGCGCTCGTGGTCATGGGCGGCGATCTCAACGACGTGCCCGAGTCGCCGCCGCTGCAGGCGATCGAGGCCGACGGCGGCACCTCGCGCGTGGCCGCGGAGCTCGGCGACGACGACTGGACCTACGTCTACGGCGGCGAGACCCGCGCCCTCGACCACCTCTACCTGTCGACCCGCAGCGGCGGCGGCACCTTCGTCGACGGCACCGCCCGCGTCCTCCGCGACCCCGGCCAGGACGGCTGGGGCGGCTCCGACCACGCCGCCGTGCGCGGCACCTTCCGCGTCGGCGGTTGACTCGACGAGCTCGCGGCGTGATGCCGTGACGGACCGGGGCAGGGGAGCCGTCGGCCGGTCCTCGCGCTCGCGCGAGCTCCGTGGCCGCGCGCGTGCCGGCCTGTGATACCGTTGCCGGCCTCGGCATGCGATCTTGGCCGGTCATCCCGCTGCTCGGCGCGCTCGCGCTGGCGTGCGCCCGCGAGGAGTTCGCCCCGCAGGGGCCGGTCGTGTGCGAGGGCGAGATCGACGTCCCCGATCCCGCGCTGCGGGTCTTGCTGCTCGACATCCTCGGCGACCCCGAGGCGCAGGACGACAGCACCACCGGCGAGCCCGCGCTCACGGCGGCGTCGCTCGCCGCGCTCACCGGGCTGCAGGCCGCCGAGCGCGGCATCGAGAGCCTCGAGGGCCTCGAGTGCGCCGTCAACCTCCGCACCCTCGGCCTCGCGCGCAACAAGATCGCCGACATCCGCCCGCTCATCAACCTCACCGAGCTGCGTGAGGTCGAGCTGTCGGAGAACCCGATCGAGCGCCACGACCCGCTCTCGCGCCTCGTCAACCTCGAGAAGCTCGTGCTCGGCGGCACCGGCGTGAAGTCGATCGCCTTCGTCGCCGGCATGCGGGCGCTGCGGCACCTCGACGTCGCCCGCGGCGAGGTCGTCGACATCGCCGCGCTGCGCAACCTCCTCGGCCTCGAGTCGCTCGTCCTGTCCGACAACAAGATCGCCGACATCGGCCCGCTCGCCGACCTCCGCCAGCTGTTCGCGCTCACCCTCGTCGGCAACGCCATCACCGACATCGGCCCGCTCGCCGCGCTCGAGCAGATCGAGTACCTCGACCTCGACGACAATCAGATCGCCTCGCTCGCGCCGCTGGCCGGCCTCACGCGCCTGCGCCGGCTCGAGGTCAACGCCAACGCCATCACCGACACCACCGGCCTCGCCGGCAAGCCCGACCTCGTCGACCTCGGCCTCGAGAAGAATCAGATCTCCGAGCTCGCCGAGCTCACCGGCCTCACCGGCCTCACCACCCTCGACCTCGACGAGAACGCCCTCAGGAGCCTCGACGGCGTCGAGGTCCTCACCCGGTTGCGCACGCTCTCGGCCCGGATCAACGCCATCTCCGACATCGACGCCGTCGCCGGCCTCGCCGACCTGCGGCGCCTCGACCTGCGCGACAACCCGGGCCTCGTCGACCTCACGCCGGTGTCCGGACTCGCATACCTCGACTACCTCGGCCTCGGCGGGCAGGGCGTCGCGCCCGACCTCGCGCCGCTCGCCGGCTTGCCGCTGCTGCGCCAGCTCGACCTCGTCGACGCCACCACCGCCGAGTACGACGTCCTCGCCACCTTGCCCGCGCTGCGGGTCTTGCGGCTCCTCAACGCCCCGCTCGACGCCGCCGACCTCACCGCCATCGCCGCCGCCACCGCGCTCACCACCCTCGACATCTCCGGCGCCCCCGTGACCGACCTCGGCCCGCTGGCGCCGCTCACGTCGCTGGTCGACTTCTCCGCCAACGGCACCCGGATCACCGCCCTGGGCCCCGTCAAGGACTGGCTCGAGCTCGACTTCCTCCGCGTCGCCCGCACCCCGCTGCAGAGCCTCGCCGGCGTCGAGACGGTGCTCGGCGTCGACCAGATCGACATCAGCGACACCGAGGTCGACGACATCGGCTTGCTGGTCGGCATCAAGGCGTTCCGCACGAACGACCGCCTCGACGCCCGCGGCGCCGCGCTCGACGACGGCGACTGCGACGACATCCTCGAGCTCCGCAACCGCGGCGTCCGAGTCTTCGCCGATCCCGCGTGCGAGTGACGCCTCGCCGCGCGACGCATCGTCGATGCGACGTCGACGCGTCGCCGTTCGTCGCGCACGCAGGTCCGTGACCGGGCGGTTCGCCGATCCGCGTGCGAGTGACGCCGGGCCGTGCGACGCATGTCGATGTCGCGCACGCAGGCCCGCGACCGGGCAGCTCGCCGATCCCGCGTGCGAGTGACGCCTCGCCGCGCGACGCTCGTCGATGCGACCTCGACGCGTCGCCGTTCGTCGCGCATCGCAGGCCCGCGCCGAACGGCTCGCCGATCCCGCGTGCGCGTGACGCCTCGCCGCGCGACGCAAATTTCCCGCCGCGGCCGGCCCGCGCTACACCTCCGGCATGCGCGACGCCGTCGAGCGCTTCCTCGAGCATCTCCGCGACGAGCGGCGGCTGTCGCCGCACACCTTGCGGGCCTATCGCGGCGACCTGCTCGACTTCCTGGCCCGCTTCGAGGCCCGGCGCGGGCGGCCGGCCGAGCTCGCCGATCTCGGCGTGCGCGAGGTCCGGGCCGACCTCGCCGAGCGCTTCGGCGAGCAGGCCGCCAGCACCTCCGCGCGCAAGCTCTCGGCCCTGCGCAGCTTCGCCGAGTTCCTGCGCCGCGGCGGCGAGCTGCCCGACAACGAGGCCGCGCTGGTGCGGCGACCCAAGCTGCCGCAGCGGCTCCCGGTCGCGCTCCCGGTCGAGGACCTCACCGACATGATCGACGGCCCCGGCCACGCCGACGGCCCGCTCGGCCTGCGCGACCGCGCGATCCTCGAGGTCCTCTACGGCGCCGGCCTGCGCGTCGGCGAGTGCGTCGCCCTCGACCTCGACCACCTGCGCTGGGACGGCGACGCCCTGACGATCCGCGTCGTCGGCGGCAAGGGCAACAAGGACCGCGAGGTGCCGCTCGGAGCCCCGGGCGCCGCCGCCCTGCGCGCCTGGCTCGCCGTCCGCGACGGTTTGCTGCCGCCGGCCCAGCGCATGGCGGAAGGGACAGGCTCCAAACGACATGTCCCGAAGGGCGAACGGGCGCTGTTCCTCGGCCGCCGCGGCCGCCGGATCGGCGATCGCAGCGTGCGCGGGCTGGTCTACCGCCGCTGCGAGGCGACCGGCGCGCGCGCCCGCGTCGGCCCGCACGGGCTCCGCCACAGCTTTGCCACCCACCTGCTCGAGGGCGGGTGCGACCTCCGCAGCATCCAGGCCATGCTCGGCCACGCCAGCCTCAGCACCACCCAGCGCTACACCCACCTCGACCTCGGCCGGATCGTCGACGTCTACGAGCGCGCCCACCCGCGCGCCCGCGCCGGCGCGCCCGTCGAGCCCGCGCCCGCGAAGGAGCGGCCGCGCCGATGAACCTGTCCTGCGGGACAGGTTCGCCTCCGGCTCGTCGCGCGAAGGATCCGCGCTCGGCGCCCCGCCGCCTCGCCGCCTGAAGCCCGCGAGGCGAGCTCCGACCTCGGTCGCCGCGCCGGGACAGGTCCGTCCACGACATGTCCGAAACACCATGCCTGCCGAGACATGCCCATTCGGACATGTCCTGAAGGTCTGACTCACATCGCCGCGTCGAGCAGCACCTCGGCGCTGCCGCGCTGCTTGCGTTCGAGGCGGTCGGTGGCGGTGCGGCGCACGCGGTCGTTGCGGACCGGCATCTTGCGCTCGTACCAGGCGCCGTCGATGTACACGTCGACGAACGGGGCCGGCAGCCCGAGCTCGCCCTCGCGGGAGTTCACGTTGGTCGCCACGTGGAAGTGGATGTGCGGGCCGCTGCTGTGGCCCGAGTTGCCGACCTTGCCGAGCTCTTGCCCGAGCTCGACCTTGTCGCCGACCTTCACGCGGACGCTGCCCGGGATCATGTGCCACAGCGACGACGCCTCGCCGAAACCGTGGTCGATGACGACGCCGTTGCCGCCGCCCTTGCCCTCGGCCCCCGGGCCGTTCTCGGCCACGTCGTTGATCGCGCGGATCACCGTGCCGGCCGCCGGGGCCAGCACCGGGTAGCCGTAGCAGTAGGCGTCCTTGTTGCCGCTGGTGCCGAGCGGCCGGCTGCGGCCGCCCTTCATCACCACCATGTCGTAAGCGAAGCGCTGGCCGCGGTGGTTGTGGTGGTAGTTGGTCATCCGCCGCGGTCCGCCGTGCACGACCGTCCACTCGCCGGTGCTCACGAAGTGCAGCCGCGTCACCGTCGAGTAGCGGCGCGCCGGGCCGACGATCTGCTCGAACGCCAGGTGCTCGCGGATCAGCAGGCGGTCGAGCGCGCGGTCGGGCGTGATGGCGAACTGATACAGCACCAGCCGGATCTTGCGGTCGGGCGCGCCGGCCTTGCCGCGGGCGTAGACCACCAGCCCCGAGTACCAGGTCAGGTCGCCCTCCTTGTGCACCTTCTCCTCGAGGATCCCGATCGGCTGGCCGTAGCGGGTGCGCAGGCGTTCACCCGTGGCCGCCAGCTCGGGCGGCCGGATCACCGTCTTGAGGCTGGGAGACATCCACGCGTGCAGCTCCGACACTCGCCCGAGCAACAGCCCGTTGATCAGGCGATCGGCCTCCGGCATCAGCTCCGACGTCGGCTTCAACTTGGCCTGGTCCGGCGGGCGCAGATCTTTGGGCTTGCAGCCGAACCCGGCCAGCAGCGACAGCGCGACGAGGAGGACCCGCAGGGGGTGCATGCGGCGCCATCCTAGCCGGGATCCGGCAGCCCGACAGGGCGCGCGGAGGCGCAGGGGGCATCCCCGAGCCCCCCAGGCGACGCGACCGAGAAGGTACGGCCGGACAGCGGACATACAGGCTCGTCCGGCGGCGCGCACGCAGCGGGCGCACGCGACGAACGGGCTTCTGGTGCCGGATGGCCGGGAATTTCATGCGCGATTTTGTGACGATCTTCACCTCGGCGGGCGCGCGGACGCGAGCATCCGGAGGTACGCTCGTTTTCGCCATGCGTCCCGCCACCGCCGTCGCCCAGCCGCTCCGTGGCCAGTACAGCCTCGCGCTGCACGGTTCCGCCGCGCTGCTGCCCGACGCCGGTGAGCCGGTCGCGCGCTGGCTGGCCGCGTGTCGCTGCGTCGCCGGTCGCTGGAGCGTGAGACTCGAGCTGCGGGGCGGCGGCCCGCGCGTCAGCGACGACCTCGACCTCGCGCGCGACGAGCAAGAGCGACTCCTCGCCTTGTGGGCGCGGCGCGATCAGGTCTGTCACTTCGAGCGCCTCGGCCTCGCGCCCACCGGCGACGGCGCCGCCATCCGTCGCGCCTACCTCGACACCTGTCGCCATCTGCACCCGGATCGTTACTACGGCAAACGCATCGGAACGTTCGCGGCGATCCTCGCCGAGCTCTTCGATCGGGCGCGGGCCTCCGCCGAGTTCCTCGGCGATCCGCGGCGTCGGGCCCGCTATCTGACGCAGTTGAAAGCCGCAGGCGAGGGAAGCGACGAGGTCGACGCCGACGCGCGTTGACCGATGTGTCTCTCCACACGGCTGTTTTTCGCGGCAGCTTGCGCCCCGAGCGTGGTAGGTCTGCGACCTCGTCATGGCCGAGCACGTCGTCGGTATCGACCTGGGGACCACCAACACCTGCGTCGCGATCGTCGAGCAAGGTGTCCCGAAGGTCATCCCCAACAAGGGCGGCTACCGCACCACGCCGTCGATGGTCGCGCTGTCGGAGAGCGGGCGGCGGCTGGTCGGCCACCTCGCCAAGCGGCAGGTGCTGACGAACCCGCAGAACACCATCTACGCGGCCAAGCGCCTGATCGGCCGCAAGTGGAACTCGACCGCCGGCCGCACCGTCGCCCAGACGTGCCCGTACACCATCGCCGAGGGCCCGCACGGCGACATCCGCCTCAAGATCCGCGACCAGGTCTACAGCGTCCCCGAGATCAGCGCCTTCATCCTGCAGGAGATGAAGATGATCGCCGAGGCCCACCTCGGCGTCGCGGTCGAGAAGGCCGTCATCACCGTCCCGGCCTACTTCAACGACAACCAGCGCCAGGCCACCAAGGACGCCGGGCGGATCGCCGGCCTCGAGGTCATCCGCATCATCAACGAGCCGACCGCGGCCGCCCTGGCCTACGGGTTCGGCAAGAACCTCGAGCGCAAGGTCGCGGTGTACGACCTCGGCGGCGGCACCTTCGACGTCTCGATCCTCGCCATCGGCCACGGCGTGTTCGAGGTCATCTCGACCGCCGGCGACACCTTCCTCGGCGGCGAGAACTTCGACCTGCGGATCATGCAGTACCTCATCGAGACCTTCGAGGAGGACACCGGCGTCAACCTCCGCGAGGATCGCATGGCGATGCAGCGGCTCAAGGACGCGGCCGAGAAGGCCCGCTGCGACCTGTCGAGCGCGCGCGAGGTGATCGTCGACCTGCCGTTTTTGCACACCAGCCCGAGCGGCAAGGTGTTCCACCTGCAGGAGCCGCTGACGCAGCAGCAGATCGAGGACCTCACCGAGGACCTGGTCGACCAGACGATCAAGATCTGCGAGCGCACGCTCGCCAGCGCCGGCGTCGATCGCAAGCAGCTCGACGACGTCGTGCTGGTCGGCGGCATGACCCGCATGCCGCTGGTGCAGCGCCGCGTCGCCGAGTTCTTCGCCATCGAGCCGTGCAAGGGCGTCAACCCCGACGAGGTCGTGGCCCTCGGCGCCGCCATCCAGGCCGCCGCGCTGGTCGACGAGCAGCACGACCTGCTGCTGCTCGACGTCACCCCGCACAGCCTCGGGATCATGATCGTCGGCGGCTACTTCCACCGCCTCATCGAGCAGAACACCACCATCCCGACCCGCGCCGGCCACGTCTTCACCACCGTGCGCGACAACCAGACGTCGGTGAAGATCCTGGTGCTGCAGGGCGAGAGCGAGAAGGCGGCCGAGAACGAGCTGCTCGGCGAGTTCATCCTCAGCGGCCTGCGCAAGGCCCCGCGCGGCCAGGTCGAGGTCGAGGTGACGTTCTCGATCTCCGTCGACGGCATCGTCAGCGTCGCCGCCAAGGACCTCGAGACCGGCCGCGAGCAGTGCATCACCGTCACCGCCACCAGCGGCCTCACCGAGGACGAGCTCAAGGAGCTGGTCAAGCAGTCGCAGGCCTACATGATCGAGCTGCGCGCCTCGGAGGAGCTCGAGCGGCGCCGCCAGCAGTGCGAGAAGCTGATCGACAGCATCCGCGAGCTGCTGCCCCAGGTGCAGGAGGCGATGTCGGGCACCCGCTTCGGCCGCGACGCGATCGCCAAGGCCGAGGCGGTCGTCCGCCGCGCCGAGGGCGAGCTCGCCCGCGCCGACGCCCGCGCGCTCGGCGACACGCTCGAGAGCCTCGACCGCACCGTCAGCATGTTCCGCAACGTCGCCCACAAGCGCTCCGAAGCGGCCCAGCGCTGAGCTGCCGGGTCAGCAAGGACATGTTCGAACGGGCATGTCCGAAGGGGTATGCTCAAAAGAGTATGTCCGATCGAGCATGTTCGCTCGCACATGTTCGAAGGTGTCGAGGCTCGTTCGCTGGCCCTTCCGGCGCGGTGTGTTGCGGGGGAGCGAGGCCGGCGGTGCGACGAGGACCTCTCGTGACGATCGCTGCCCGGCGTGTCGGCGGAGCTTCGTCGGCGTCGTCGGAGGCGAGGGGAGAGGCGAGGGGGACGAAGAGGAGCTCGCGGAGGCCTATGCGTCTGCCTGGCGCGTCGGGGCTGCGCATTCACCCTTCGAGTACGGCCTCGGCACCCCGAGCAGGCGAACGGTGCGCCGTGACGCCGCACGGATCGGCGAGCGCGAGGCGGATCGCCCGCGGCGCCGGCCTTGCGGGCGCGCGTGACCGAACCCGCGCCTCGCTCGTTCCCCGCGCGTGGGCGACGAGCGTGGCGGGCGAGCGGCCCCGCGCGCAAGGTCACGCCCCGCGCGCTTGTCTGGCGCGTCCGGCTGGCCTATTTCGCCCGCGATGACCGCTGCACAGTTCGAGGTGCGCGTCGAGGCGAACCGTCGCCTCTCGGGCGGCTACTTCCTGCTCGAGCTCGCGGCGGCGGAGGCGACGCCGGTCGCCGCCGCGGTCCCGGGCCAGTTCGTGATGCTGCGCGGCGAGTGGGGCAGGGAGCTGCTCAACCCGCGCGCCTTCTCGATCCTCGACGCGCCGGACGACCGGCGCTTCTCGATCCTCGCCAAGGCCTACGGCGAGGGCACGCGGCGGCTCAAGCTGGTCGAGCCCGGCGACCGCCTGGTCACCACCGGTCCGCTGGGCGTCGCGTTCCCGCGGCCGGCCCCCGGCGTGCGCGACCTGCTGGTCGCCGGCGGCGTCGGCCTGCCGCCGCTCCACTTCTACGCACGCATGGCCCATCGAGCAGGTCTCTCGGGACATGTCGAAATGTACTACGGCGGCCGCAACCGCGACGACCTGGTGCTGCTCGACGACCTCGAGGCGTGGAACGTCGCCGCCCACTTCGCCACCGAGGACGGCAGCGCCGGCGTCCGCGGCTACGTCACCGCCGCGCTGGCGCCGCGGCTCGACCTCGCCGCGCGCGAGGGCCAGGCGGTGCGCGTGCTCGCGTGCGGGCCGACGCCGATGCTGGCCGCCGTGCGTCGCCTGGTGCTGGAGCGCGGCGTGCAGGCCCACCTCTGCCTCGAGGAGAACATGGCCTGCGGCTTCGGCGTGTGCCTCGGCTGCGCCGTGCCGGTCTACGGCGCCAAACCCTACCGCTACTGCTGCACCGACGGCCCGGTGTTCGACGCCCGCGAGGTGCGCTGGCCATGACCGAAGGCATCGACATCACCACTTCGTGCGGCCCGATCGCGCTGCGGAGCCCGATCCTCGCCGCCTCCGGCTGCTTCGCCTACGGCCAGCAGTTCGCCGCCTTCACCGACCTGCGCGCGCTCGGCGGGATCTCGACCAAGGGCATCTCGCCGCTGCCGCGCCACGGCAACCCGCTGCCGCGGATCTGCGAGACCACCGGCGGCATGCTCAACTCGATCGGCCTCGAGAACGTCGGCGTCGAGGCGTTCCTGCGCGACAAGCTGCCGTTCTTGCGCGACCTCGGCGTGTCGGTGTGGGTCAACTTCTTCGGCGTCGACTTCGAGACCTACGTCGACTGCGCGCGCTCGCTGGGCGCGGGGCAGGGGATCGACGCGCTCGAGATGAACATCTCGTGTCCCAACATCAAGAAGGGCGGGATCGAGTTCGGCACCGTCCCCGAGGTCGCGCACCGGCTCACGCGCGCCTGCGTCGAGGTCTCGCGCGTGCCGATCATCGTCAAGCTGAGCCCGAACGTCAGCGACATCGTCGCCATGGCCGACGCGGTGCAGAAGGCCGGCGCCGCCGGCGTGTCGCTGATCAACACGATCACCGGCATGGCGATCGACGTGCGCACGCGGCGGCCGAAGATCGCCACCCGCTACGGCGGACTGTCCGGTCCGGCGATCAAGCCGATCGCCCTGCGCATGGTCCATCAGGTCGCGCGTGCGTTGCCGGACCTCCCGATCTGCGGCATGGGCGGGATCCTCAGCGGCGAGGACGCGCTCGAGTTCTTGATGGCCGGTGCCCACTGCGTGCAGGTCGGCACCGCCAACTTCGCCGAGCCCGGCGCGTGCGTGCGCATCACCGAGGAGCTGCGAGGGCTGCTGCGTGCGCTCAAGATCCCGTCGGTGCGCGCCGCCATCGGCAGCCTCGAGGCCCACGCCGCCGAGCCCGAGCACCTGCCCCAATCACCCTGGTCTTTCGGCTAGGCGGCAGGGTCCGCTGACGCGATCGCCGCCGATGCGGCGCAGTGCGCGAGCGCCGGTGCATGTAGGTGACGCGCTATTATTCGGTGCCGAGCGGTGTCTTGGCGGCCGTACGCATGCGTGTCCGCGAGGGGGCGCGTCCACGCGCGAGGGTCGGGGACCTCGCCGCCGCTTGCGACCAATTGCCGGCCTCGGATAGGCTGGCGGTCGCTGATGTCGGATCGTGAAATTCCCTGGCGGGCTCGCCTCGCGGCCGCAGTCCTCGACGTTTCACCCGACTGGGGCGCCAGCGCTGCGAGCAAGGCCCTCGGCGCGGCCGCCCGCGCGCGCCTTCCCCGGCCGCTGAGCCGCGCGTTCGTCTCCGCCTACGTCCGCTACTTCGGCGTCGATCTGGAGGATGTCGACCCGCGCGCGATGGAGGACGGCTACGACAGCTTCAACGCGTTCTTCACCCGGCGCCTGCGGCCCGGCGCGCGCCCTGTCGATTCGCGCGGGGACGTGCTCAGCGCCCCGTGCGACGGCCTCCTGCGCGGGATGGCGGCGATCGAGCGCGACACCGCGGTGGTCGCCAAGGGCCACGCCTACACGCTCGGCGAGCTGCTCGCCGACGACGCGCTCGCCGACTCGTTCCTCGGCGGCCTGGCGACGACGATCTATCTCCATCCGCGCGACTACCACCGCGTGCACACGCCGTGTGACGGCACCGCCCTGCGGGTGGTCGCGGTGCCCGGGCGCTTGCTCCCGGTCACCGCCGCCGCGCTCGAGCGGGCGCCGCGGCTGTTCGCCCTCAACGAGCGCCTGATCCACGTCCTCGACACGCCTTTCGGCACGATCGCCGTCGTCATGATCGCCGCCTTCGGGGTCGGCCACATGAGCTGCGCCTACCGTCACATCGAGACCCATCCGCGCGAGATCCAGCGCATCGACTGCGAGCCCCCGGCGCGCCTGCGCAAGGGCGACGAGCTCGGCGTGTTTCATCTCGGCAGCACGGTCGTCGTGCTCACCCAGGCCGGCGTCCGTCCGCTCGCGCCCACCGACGAGCCGACCGCCGTGCGCATGGGCCAGCCCCTTCTGCAGCGAGGCGACTTCGCATGACCTGGCAGGTATCTCCCGAGGAGTGGCTGCTCGACTTCACCGTCATCCCGCGCGGCCTCGCGCGCGGCGTCGACTCGCTCGACGTCATCGACGATCGCCTCCGCACCATGCTCGCGCCGCCGGCTCCTCCGGCCGGGATCATCATCCCGACGATCACGGCCGCGCGTCTGTCGAAGGCCGCCACGGGGCCGGTCGCCAGGGCCACGGCGAAGCAGCCCACCGGCCCCAAACCCGCGGCTGCGCCGCTCTCGGAGTCTGCAGCGAGCGGTGAGCTCACCGTCGAGCTGCGGCCGATCGGACCCCCCGCGCCGAGCCCTGCGCCGCCGGCCGAGACGGGCGCCGGCATGGTCATCCCGTCGCTCACGCGACCCGGCATGCTCGTCGACGACGACGACGACGTGCTCGCGCTCGAGCGCCTGAACCCCGTCGGCATGGAGCCGCGCGTGCGCGACGACGACGCCGACGACGTGATGTCGGCCGTCGCCGCCTCCGCGTCGCTGCTGCCCGTCTCCGAGCCGGACGAGGAGACCGAGGCCGAGCCCGACGTCGAGGAGGAAGAGGAGGAGGAGATCCAGGCCGAGCCGTCCGAGGCCGAGACGCCCGAGGACGACGAGATCGAGGACGTCGAGGAAGAAGAGGAAGAAGAGGAGGAGGTCGTCGTCGCGGCTCGTCCCGCGCCGGTGCCCGAAAAGCCGGCGGTGCCGCGGCCGCGCCAGCCGACCGGGCCGGTGCCGGTCGCCGAGAAGGCGGGCCCGCCGCGGCCTCCCGCGCCCACGCCTGCCGCGCCCGAAAAGGCCGGGCCGCCGCGGCCGCCGCCGACCCCCGAGAAGGCCGGTCCACCCCGGCCGCCACCGACGGCTGCCGAGAAGCCCGCCGCGCCGCCGCGTCCCCCGCCGGAGAAGGCGCCGGCCCCGAAGGCGCCCGCGCCGCGCAGCGACGGTCGCAAGCGCCGTCCCTGGCACGAGGAGGTGTTCGGCGACCACTACGCCGCGATCCTCCCCGCCGACGCCGACGCGAGCGCCGAGATCGACGCCTCGTTCATCTACAAGTCGCTCGACCTGACGAGCGGGCAGACGCTGCTGGACGTCGGCTGCGGCGACGGCCGCCACGCGCACGCATTCGCGGCGCTGGGGCTCGACGTCACGGGGCTCGACAACTCGATGCCGCAGCTGCTGCGAGCGGCGCGGCGCAACGAGGCCAGCAAGTTCAGCTTCGACATCCTGCACGGCGACATGCGCACGCTGCCACGCGACCGCGCCTACGACGTCGTCACCTGCCTCGGCAGCAGCTTCGGCTACTTCGACAGCGACGAGCAGAACCGACAGTGCCTGCAGGACATGGTCGAACTGCTCAAGCCCGGCGGCAAGCTCGCGCTGCAGGTGTTCAACCGTGACTACCTCATGGGCGTCTTGCCGTGCCGCTCGTGGTGGCAGGGTCGAGGCTGCCTGGTGCTCGACGTGGCCGACATGCAGTTCTCAGCCGGTCGCGTCCGGATCCACCGGACCGTGGTGTTCGAGGACGGCCGCCAGTTCGAGCACCACATCTCGATCCGCGCCTACTCCGCGCATACCCTGGCGAAGATGCTCGCCACGATGGGCGCGCGAGTGATCGAGCTGTCAGGCAGTCGCGACACTCGCGGCCGCTTCTATGGCGGGGCGTCGCCCGAGATCTGGATCTTCGCCCAGCGCAGCGGCGACGTCTGACCTGCGTCCGATCGTCGCGTAGCGGCGTCGTGCCCGCGCGACAACGATGTCAGAGGGAATGACAGCGGTGTCTCGCGGGTTTCGAACCTCGTGACCCGTTGTCACGCTGGCGGAGGAAGATCACGCGCGCCGAGACCGCGATGCCCTGGACGAGGCAGTCGCGCGTACCCAGTTTGGGTCAGGTCCGCGGAACAAGCCTCTTTCGCCCCGTCAAGCCTCTCACACGCGGCTCCATGTGAGACAAGGCGTCCAGGACACACCCACATCTGCGCAGTTCTACCGACGCAGAGGGTGATGAAACTTCCACCTCGGACTTGCGTAGGACCTCGAAGCCAAAGGCGCCAAAGCGGTGCCTAACGGGGGTCCGAATGTGATCCCGGCCCGGCCTGCCCGACACTACCTGCGCAGGCCCCCAGAATGCGAAGCGGCTTCTGCCGGCCGCGATTCCCGCGATTTCCGCCTCCCGCGATGTCGCAAGTCCCCGCCCTTAGCTTGGCCCGAATCTTGATAGCACCCCAACCAAACGAGGTCGATCATGGCACGCCGCAAAGTCACCCGTGGAGCCCCCCCCAAGCTCGCTCGCGCCCGCCCGCGCACCTCGCTGGCCGCGGCCAATCCCCGCTCGGTGACCCCTGCCGTGACCCCGGCCCGTCCGCGCACCGAGCGTGAAGGCGGCGAGGTGGCCGCGAACGACGAGTCGCCGAACTTCCTCGGCGTGTACTTCCGCGAGATGGCCGGGCTCGGCGTCATGAGCCCCGAGGAAGAGCTCACCATCGCCACGCGGATCGCCGACCTCCGCCGCGCCTACTGGGCCGCCATGCTCGCCTATCCGCCGTTCGTCGAGCCGATCGTCGGCCTCATCGAGGCCCGCATCTCGAGCGAGGATGTCCCACGCAGCGAGCTCGACGCCCTGCGGGCCAGCGCCCGTAATCTCCGCGACCGCGAGACCCGAGCTACGCGCACCGCCTTCGAGGCCGCTTGCCACACGCTCGTCGAGCGCGCCTCCGAGGTCGACCTCGACGGCGTGGTCTCCGACCTCGTGTACGCCGATCTCGAGGCGCTCGAGGCCGGTCGCCGCGACGGCCTCAACATGCAGGTCAACCCGCCGCGCCACGGCAGCAAGCCGTTCGAGCAGTACGTGCAGCGCGTCAAGCAAGCCGGGCAGCTGCTGCGCGACGCCAAGAACGCGTTCGTCAAGGCCAACCTCCGGCTCGTCGTGTCGATCGCCCGCCGCTTCAACCACGGCCGCATGCCGCTCCAGGACCTGATCCAGGAGGGCAACATCGGTCTGATGAAGGCCGTCGATCGCTTCGATCACCGCAAGGGCTTCCGCTTCTCGACCTACGGCTCGTGGTGGATCCGTCACGCGATCAGCCGCGCCATCGCCGACAAGGGCCGCGAGGTCCGCTTGCCGGTGCACATGATCGACGCGCACCACAAGCTGTCGCGCGCCCGCCGTGAGTTCGAGATCCTGCACGGGCGCGAGCCGCAGCTCGACGAGCTGGCCAAGCACACCGGCCTCGCCTCGGAGAAGATCGAGCGCATGGGCACCGTGATCTTCGATCAGGCGATCAGCCTCGATCGTCCGGTATCCGACGAGGACGGCCGCCGCGTGGTCGACTTCCTCGAGGACGACGAGGCCGCGGCGCCGGGCGAGAACCTCGAGGCCGAGGCGCTCAGCGAGCAGGTCCGTGAGGTCATCACCCAGCTGCGCCCGATCGAGGCCGACATCCTGCGCAAGCGCTTCGGCCTCGACGACTCCGGCGACGAACTCACGCTCAAGGAGATCGGCGAGCAGTACTCGCTGTCGCGCGAGCGGATCCGGCAGCTCCAGGAGCAGGCGCTCGGCAAGATCCGCCGCGAGCTCAAGCGCCGCGAAGTCGTGTGATCGAGACGAGCCCTCGCGGCTCGCGCCGGCGCCCGTGGTGGTATCTTCCCGCCATGGGCGCCGGTCTTCGCTTTCTCGTCCTCGCGTGCGTCGTCGCGGCGTGCGGCGGCCCGACCGAGCTGCGCGTCGAACCAGCCGAGGGCGACGGCGACGGCGGCCAGGTGGTCCGCGTGGTCGGCTCCGATTTCCTCGGGCACGGACCCGCGGTCGTCTACTTCGGGATGCGCTCGGCCCGGGCGGTGGTCCTCGAGGACGCGCATCACATCTCGGTGAAGACGCCCGAGGCCGAGGAGTTCGCCGCCGTCGACGTGCGCATCGACTTCGCCGACGGCACCTCGCACACGCTGCCGCAGGCGTTCACGTACAAGCAGGTCGCGGGCAAGCCGCTGCGCCCGGTGCTGTTCAAGCCGGGCGCGCTGCCCGTGCCCACCGCGCAATAGACTGCCCGGTTCGTGCGCACGAGCCGGGTCTGGCGCGCCCGAGGCCGTCAGCTCTCGCGGACGTGGAACAGCTGCTGGCCGATCAGCAGCAAGCTGCCGAACGGGACGCACTGCCCGCTGCGCACGCGCAGGTAGGTGCCGTTCGACGAGCCGCGATCTTCGAGATACACGCCGTCGTCGTCGCCGCCGATCCGGCAGTGCGTGCTCGAGACGTAGCCGTCGGTCGGGAAGGTGAGGTCGCCGCGCTCGCGGCCGACGATGAACTCGTTGCCGACGATCGGCACCGCCTCGCAGGCGCGGCCGCCGTCGACGATCACGCTGATCCGACCCCAGTAGCCGGGATTCGGGCTGCCCATGCGCTCGGTGCCGTCGGCCAGCGCCTCGGCCTCCGGCAGATCTTCGTAGTAGAGGAGCTCTTGCCCGACGCGGAACGTGTCGCCGTGCTGCAGCTCGATCCGGCCCTCGATCTTGCGATAGACGCCGTTGACGGGGCTCAGATCGTCGACGCGGACGCCCTCGGGCTCGACGGTGAAGGCGCAGTGCTTGGGGTTGAGGTAGAAGTCCTGATCGAACGGCGCGCCCGAGTCGCGTCCGAACGGGATCGGACCGTCCTCGAGATCGATGGTGCCGCCGTCGCTGCCGTCCTCGCGCAGGAGGTGGAGGAACGCGCGCAGCTTGGGCTTGGCCGAAGGCCGTGCAGTGACGGGCGGAGTGACCGCCACCGGCGGCGGAGTCACAGGCGCGCCCGCGAGCCGGTTGCCGCAGCGCCCGCAGAACAGGAACCCGGCCGGATTGACCATGCCGCACGCGTTGCAGCCGCTCGACGCAGCCTCGACCGGCGCGCTCGCGGCGGGAGCCGCCGCCGGCGCGGAGGGCACGGTGACCGGCGGCTGGCTGGTCGGCTTGGGCGGATCGATCACGGTGCCGCCCGAGGTCTGCGGCGCGACGGGCGGGGTGATCTGCGTCCCCGCGGGGGTGTGGCCCATCCGCGGCGGCACGGATGCCGGTGCGCCACCGGGCAGGCGTGCGCCACACCCGAGGCAGAACTTGTAGTGGTCCTGATTCTCCTTGCCGCAGTTCGGACAGATGATCACAACGAAAGGCCCCTTCTCCAGGCCGCGACGGGCCGTGAAGCGAATGTCGCTTACGAGATCTCGACGCGCAGCAGCTGCTGGCCGATGAAGATGTAGTCGCCGTGGAACAGCTCGACGGCGCCCTTGATCCGCACGAAGGTGCCGTTGCGCGAGCCGGTGTCGGTCAAGATGATGTGGTGCGAATCGGACGCAGAATCGAGCCGGGCGTGGCGCCCCGAGATGAAGCGATCCTGCGGGAAGTTCATGTGGTTGGCCTCGCGCCCGAGCGTCAGCGTGGTGCCCTGCGCGGAGACGATGCGGCCCTCACCGCCACCCGCCAGCAGCTGCACGACGCGGAAGCGCGCGTCGGGTCGCGGGCTGGTGTAGCTGTACGTGTGGTTGGAATCGGGCCCCGGCTCGTTGAACGGGGCGCTGTCGAGGCGCAGCAGCTGCTCGCCGACGAGGAAGCAGTCGCCGTGATCGAGCGGCACCGGCGACTTGATCCGCACGAACACGCCGTTGATGCTGCCGAGATCCTTGGCGAACAGGCGGTTGCCCTGGACGCTGAAGAGCGCGTGCTCGGGGCTGAGAAAGAAGTCCTCGTTGAAGCGGATCTCGCCGGTGCTGCGACCGACGACGTGATTGGTCGCGCTGAGATGGTAGGTGACGCCGTCGCCGCCTTCACCCTTGATGACGACCAGCCGCGGCACGACGTGCTGCTGCTGGAGCGCGCCGAAGAACATGGTCTTGGCGGCAGGCTTGCCCTGCATCGCGTCGAGCGGGGCGCCGGTCACGGCGTTGAAGCGGGGCTGGGCCGCCGGCGCGGCGCTGGCCTGCTGCGCGGCCGAGATCACGGTGGCCGGCGGCTTGCTCGGGGCGACGGACGGCTGCGGCTGCGCGCCCGGGACCGGCGCGGCGGGCGCTGTCGAGATCGCGGTGACGCCACGCGGGGGCGAGCTCGCCGAGACCGCGGGGTGGGCCCCCATGCCCGGCAGCACCGCGGAGGGCGCGATCGGTTGCGGCGCGAGGACGGCAGCGCACCGGTCGCAGCTCACGGCGCGCAGCTGGTTGAGGTGGCCACACACCGAACAGGCAAGGCCCAGTTCCATGACCCGGGGATCCTCATCCGCGCGCGGCCTCGTTGTCAACGCGCGACGGGCCCGCGAGGGGCCGGAACCGGCTCGCGGATGAGGGGGCGGAGATCGAGGCAGTCGCGCTCGCCGCTCGCGCCGCACGGGCGCCGCAAGCGGTCCTGGGACCACGCCTCGGCGCGCGTGCCCGCGGACGCGGCGGTGAGCGCCTGCTGCAGCGCGGCCGTGTGGGGCCGCAAGACCGAGGCGGGCAGGGCTTCGACGGGCGGCGCGATCGCCTGGGCGAGCCAGCGATCGATGGCGATCTCCCAGCTCCCGGCGCGTAACGGCGGCAGGGGGGGCAGCTCGACGCGCGCGGGCGTGGGGGCCAGCAGGCGCCCGAGCGCCGCGCGGGCTGCGTCGCGCGGGAGCCCGCGCGGACCGATGTAACGAGCGAGCAGCGTCGCCACCGCGTCCTCGCGCGCGGCGTCGCGGCGGATCTGTCCGAAACGCCAGGCGGCGATCGCGGCGACGATCGGATCGCTGGCGTTGAGGTCGGCGCTGACGCGCCCGAGCTGGTCGTCGCTGGTCAGGGCCGCGCGGGCGAACGCGCAGACCCGCCGGGCCTGCTGGCTGCTGGCGGTGGCGGCCAGGCGAGCCACGCGCTCCCGGTCGGCGAGGTCGCCGCCGCGCGCCAGCGAGGCGCACGCGAGCGCGATCATGAGGCCCTCGTGCTCGGGCGCGGCGAAGCGGCGCAGCTCGGTGGCCGCCGCCGGGGCGCTGCTGCGGGCGAGCGCCCACGCGGCCGCATACCAGCTCTCGCGCGAGGCGTCTGCGGTGCGCAGCAGGTCGGCGAACACCGGCACGGCCTCGGGCTCGTCGAGCGCGCCGGCGGCCTGGATCGCGGCCGCGCGCGCCTGCTCGAAGGCGGTGCGGACAGTCCGCGTGGCGTCGCGCGGGGGCGTCAGCTGGGCGCCCATGCGAGCCAGCGGCAGCGCGGTCTGGGGCAGCGCGAGGCGACCCAGGTGCTCGGCGGCCCGCAATCGACCGGTCACCGGGCCACGCGCGAGCGCCTCGACCAGCGAGCGCCGCAGCGCGCCGGTCCGCGCGGCGCGCTCGGGCTCGTCGCCGCTGGCCAGCCACGCCTTGATCGCGGAGGTGCTGGTGCGGTCGAGGGCATCGAGGAGCAGGCCGCGGCCCTCGTCCGCGCTGGGATCGCGGCGCGCCCGCGCGAGCGCGAGGTCGAGGATCGGCGCGATCGCGCCGCGCGTCTCGGCGAGGTCGAGCGCGCGGCGGCCAGCCTGCTCGACGACCTCGGGCGCGCCGCCCTTCTCGACGATCTCGCGCAGCATCGCCTCTGCGCGCTCGGGTCGGCCGCGGGCCAGCTCGAGCTCGGCCAGGCGCAGCCGCGCCGGCGCGTGGGTGGGATCGCGCTGCAGCAATCCTTCGTACAGCTTCGACGCCTGCTCGGGCTCGCCGCGGCGCTCGTACAGCTCGCCGATCCGGATCAGCACGCGCGCGCTGTCGGCCTTGTCGAGCTCGGCGTGGGCGGCGGCCAGCAGCACGCGCTCGATGTCACCTGACTCGAAGGCCACCTCGGCGAGCTCGGCGAGGACGTCGGCGCTGCGCTTCGGATCGAGGGTCATCATCCGCTCGAGCGCATCCATGGCCGCGTCGCCGCGGCCCGCCCGACGCAGCGCCAGCGCGAGCTCGGCGAGCCGCTCCGGATCTTGCGGCCGCAGGCGCACCAGCTTCTCGTGGACGGCGACGGACTTGCCGTACTTCTCCTCGCGCGTGTAGATCTCGGCGAGCAGGAGACCTGCCTCATGGGCCAGGTCAGTGTCCTTGCCGTCGAGGTCGAGCAGCGCCTGCTTCTCGATCGCCTGGCGGCGGCTGGTGAACTGCGACAGCGTGCCGCCGACCAGCACGTCGACGATGCGCGTGCGCGCCTCGTCGTGGAGGATCCTGTGCTCGGGCGCGCGGGTGAGGTCGAACACCTGCTGCCAGGTCGCCAGGGCCTGGTGCGGCAGGCGATCGTCGGTCTCGAGGATGGCGCGCAGGCGCAGGTACTTCGGCTCGCGCGGGGCGGCGGCGAGGGCCTTCTGCAGCGACAGGACGGCCTCGGGTCGGCGATGCTCGGCGAGGATCTCGGCGTGGCGGGCCCAGCCGGCGTGGGCGGGCCGGACGAGGCCCGGCAGCAGCGCCCACTCCTTCATGGCGTCGGGCTCGCGGTTCATCTGGAACAGCTGCTCGCCGAGGGCGACGCGGGCGTCGGGGTCGCGCGGGCGGGCGCGGACCAGGCGTTGCGCGATCACCAGGGCGCGATCGGGTTCGTCGTGGAGGTTGTAGAAGTCGAGCAGGCGCAGCAGCGCGTCACCCTGCACGCTGGCCGAGGCCTCGAGCTCGGCGGCGACCTTGAGCCCGAGCTCGCGCTTGCCGGTGCCGATCAGCCGGGCCGCGAGCTCGAGCCCGAGCTGCAGCCGTTCGGGGCTCTTGGGCCCGAGCTTGGCGAACTCGGCCAGGGCCGCGTCGGCTTCGCCACCTGACTCGAGGGACATGACCAAAGCAGCACGTGCCTCGGGGTCGTCGGGATCGGCCGCGAGCGCGCGGCGCCAGGCGTCGACCGGATCGGCGCCGCCGGCCGTCTGCGCCCGGGCCAGGGCGCGCCAGCCGGCGCCGTCGTGGGCCTGATCGGCGCGGGCGAGGAACTTCTCGATCCGCGCCGGCGTGTCCCCGCCGGCTTGACGCGCACCTGCCTCGAGGACCAGGTCCCACGCGGCCGCGCGCTCGGGGCTGCCGACGCGCGTCGCCTCGACCTGGGCCCACGCCAGCTCTCCGGCGCCGGCGGCGTCGCCGCTGACGATGCGGGCGCGCGCCCATTCTTCGCGCGCGCGCAGCTGATCGCCGCCGCGAAGGTGGGCCACGGCCTTCGCATACGCGGCCTCGGACGTCGCCGCCTGGCCGGCGCGGGCAGCCATGCGGGCGAGGCGGAGCTGGGCCGCGCCGTTGTTGGGATCGCGGGCGGCCAGGGCTTGCGCGAGCCGCAGGCCCTCGGGCCCGAGCTGATGACGGTCGGCGATGTCGAGCGCCTGCAGCCGCAAGGCGTCGTCGTTGTTGGCCAGGGCCGCGGCCTCGAGCGCAGTGACGGCGCCGCGCGCGTCGCCGGCGGCTAGCAAGGCTTCGATCCTCAGCTTGAACACGCGCGAGCGCAGACCGCCGGCCTTCGCCTCGACCTCGGCGAGCCGCGCGGCCGCGCCGCGTGGATCGCCGAGCCCGAGCTTGGCCCGCGCGTCGAGGATCCCGAGGGACAGGTCACCTGGCGTTCGGGACAGGCCGGCCTCGATCTTCTTGGCGAGGCCGGCCTTGCCGAGCACGGCCTCGAGCGCGCGCCACTGGGCCGTGTCGAAGGGCTGCTTGCGCAGCTTGTCGAACCGCTGCTGGACCAGCGCGGGATCGGCGGCGCTGCGCTCGACGCTCCAGTCGTCCTCGACCGGGGCGGCGTGAACCGCCGGGGCGCCGAGGAGGGCGAGGGCGAGCGGGATCCATCCGCACAGCGCGTGAGCCCCAGCACGCGGGCGAGCCGATCGCGAACTCGGCGCGAGGCGGGGCCGGAGGACCATCACAGCGAGCCTAGCAGGTTTGCTCGCTGCGTCGTGGGGCGAAGGCAACGGCGCCTCCAGGCCCGGCGACGCGAGCGCACCCGACCCGCAGCGGCGGAGAGGCCGACCGGGCCGGTCCGGGCGCAAAGTGGCGCGCCGGCGGGCTGGGTCTTGACCACAAATTCGTGCAGCCTACATTCCCGCCCGAAACCACGCGTCATGCCGATCTACGCCTATCGTTGTCTGCAATGTGAAGCCGAGCCGGAGGTCATCCAGAAGATGAGCGACGATCCGCTCACCGTGTGCGAGGCCTGCGGCGGTAAGCTGGTCCGCAAGGTGACGGCCGCGTCGTTCCACCTCAAGGGCGGCGGCTGGTACAAGGACGGCTACGCCAGCACCAAGCCCGGCGACAGCAAGAGTGAGTCGAGCGCGACCTCGACGCCCAGCAGCGACGGCGCTGCCGGCAAGAGCGAGTCGAGCAGCAAGCCGGCCGAGCCGGCGAGCCCGAAGGCGGCGACGTCATGAGCGCCCGCCGGCTCGACGGCAAGGCCCGGGCGGCCCGTCTGCTCGCCGAGGTCGAGCGTCGGGTCGGGGCCTGCAAGGAGCGAGGTGTCCGACCGTGCCTGGCGGTCGTGCTGGTCGGCGACGACCCGGCCTCGCAGGTGTACGTGCGCAGCAAGGAGCGGCGCGCCGCCGAGGTCGGCATCGAGGCCCGCGATCATCGCCTGCCGGCGACCACGACCACCGACGAGCTGCTCGCGCTGGTCGCGGCGCTCAACGCCGATCGCGCGGTCGACGGGATCCTGGTCCAGCTGCCGCTGCCGCCCCAGTGCGACACGCAGCGGATCCTCCTCGCGGTCGATCCGGCCAAGGACGTCGACGGCTTTCACCCCGACAACCTCGGCCTGCTCATGCTCGGTCAGCCGCGCTTCGTCGCGTGTACGCCGCAGGGCTGCATGTTGTTGCTCGAGGACGCCGGGGTCCCGCTCGCGGGGCTGCGCGCGCTGGTGATCGGCCGCTCGACCATCGTCGGCAAGCCGATGGTGCAGCTGCTCGTGCACGCCGACGCGACCGTCACGGCCGCGCATTCGCGCACGCGCGACCTGGCCGCCGAGGTCGCGCGCGCCGACGTCGTCGTCGCGGCGATCGGTCGCCCCGAGTTCGTCCGCGGCGAGTGGATCAAGCCCGGCGCCGTGGTGATCGACGTCGGCATGAACCGCCTGGCCGACGGCCGGCTCGTCGGCGACGTCGAGTTCGCGGCCGCCGAAGCGCGCGCGGCCGCGATCACGCCGGTGCCCGGCGGCGTCGGGCCGATGACCATCGCGTGCCTGCTGCACAACGTGGTCCTGTCCGCCGAGCGCCGCGCGAGCCCGACCTGAGCGGCGCGGAGCAGTCCGGCGGCGAGGCCGCTTTGGCCCCCCGAACCCGCGCGTCCCGAGGCCATGAGCGGGAGATTGGGCCCCTCGCAGTTCGTATGGCCGCGGAGGGCGCGTTGGACATGCTCAGGAGGACATGTCGTCGGGAGCATGCCCAGGAGGGCATGTCCTATTCGACATGCCCGGAAGGATATGTCTCCACGGGCATGCTGCAAACGGCGGACTCAGGCCTCGCCGTCGCGCTGCTCGCCGAGCAGGGTCTCGAGCAGGCGATCGAGCTCGTCGAGGCTGCCGTAGGGCAGCTCGATCGTGCCGGAGCCCTTCTTCTTGGCGTCGGCGCGGACGGCCACCTTGACGCCGAGGCTGCGGCGCAGCCGCTCCTCGAGGTCGCGGACGATGACGGCGCGCTTGTGCGTCTCCGGGTCGGGCTCGGCCTCGGGCTCCGGCGGACGCAGGCGCTCCCGCACCAGCCGCTCGACGGCGCGGACGCTGAGGCCCTTCTCGATCGCCTCGTAGGCGAGCGACAGCATGTCGGCGGCGTGCTCGAGGGCCAGCAGGGCGCGCGCGTGACCCATGCTGAGGCGGCCGTCCTGCACCAGGTCCTGCACCTTGGACGGCAGGCGGAGCAGGCGCAGGGCGTTGGCGACCGTGCTGCGATCCTTGCTCAGGCGCTCGGCCAGCTGGTCCTGGGTGTAGCCGCGGACGTCGATGAGCTGGCGGTAGGCCTGGGCCTCCTCGATCGGCGTGAGGTCGAGGCGCTGGAGGTTCTCGAGCACGGCGAGCTCGAGGCGGTCGCTCTCGGGCGTGTCGCGGACGACGGCCGGCAGCTCGTGCAGACCGGCGAGCTGGGCGGCGCGCCAGCGGCGTTCACCGGCGACCAGGATGAAGTGCCCGGGGGTGCCCGGGTTGGGCGTCACGACCACCGGCTGGAGCAGCCCGTGGCGCTTGAGGCTGTCGGCCAGCTCGCGCAGGAGCACCGGCTCGAACTGCTTGCGCGGCTGATCGGGGTTGGCCGCGATCAGTTCGATCGGCAAGGTCCGCAACGAGGGGCCGCCGGGGACGGGTTGGGCGACGTCGGCGGTCGGGGCGGGCGCCTGCGGGATCAGGGCGCCGAGGCCGCGGCCGAGGGCAGGGGGCCGTTTGGGGAGGTTCACGCGTCGGGCCTCGCTTCGATGCGGGACAGCAGCTCCTGGGCGAGGTCGAGGTAGGCGCGGGCCCCCTTGCTCTCGATGTCGTAGAGGAGGACCGGCTTGCCGTGGCTCGGGCTCTCGCTCAGGCGGATGTTGGGCGGGATCGCCGTGGCGAACACCTTGTCGGCGAAGTGCTGCCGGACCTCCGCGACGACCTGTTGCGCGAGGTTGGTGCGGCGGTCGAACATGCAGAAGACGATGCCCTCGATCGCCAGGCGGGGGTTGAGGGCGGCGCGGACGCGCTCGATCGTACCGGTCAGCGCGCCCAGACCCTCGAGCGAGAAGTACTTGGCCTGCATCGGGATCAGCACCGTGTCGGCCGCGACCAGGGCGTTGAGGGTGAGCAGGCCGAGCGAGGGCGGGCAGTCGAGGATGACGAAGTCCCACTCGAGCTCTTGCTCGGCGCGCTCGAGCGCGGTGCGGAGCACCGACTCGCGGCCCGCCACGCCCACCAGCTCGATCTCCGCGCCCGTCAGGTCGGGCGAGGCGGGGACGACCTGCAGCGTCGGCAGCTCGGTCGGGTGGACCACGGCCTTGAGCGGGGCGGCGCCGAGCATGAGCTCGTAGGTGCCGCTGTCGATTTGACCGCGGGGATAGCCGACGGCCGAGCTGGCGTTGCCCTGGGGGTCGAGATCGACGAGGAGGACCTTCCGCTCGGCCGCGGCGAGGCTGGCGGCGAGGTTGACGGCGGTGGTCGTCTTGCCCTCGCCGCCCTTTTGGTTGCTGACAGCGACGATCCGCGGTCGCCGCCGCGTGGGCGACCTCGATGCGGTGACCTTCGGCACGGGGCCACTCCCTACCACGGCCGGGGCCGCGCTGCTCGCCTGCAACGAGGGGGATCATGTGATTCAAAGTCGTTTTCTTGCCCACATGTAGGATAAGGTTTTACAACGCGCCCATGAGCTACTACCGGACCGCGTTCACCAGCTTCGAAGAGTTCCAGCGAGAGGCGCTCCGCAGCGACCGCGACGAGCTCGGCAAGGAAGAGCTCGAGCTCATCTACGACCTCGAGGACAGCGACAACCTGGTGCGCCCGGCTGCCCGCGCGCGCCGGCGACGGAGCCGCGAGTAGGCCATGGCGGCGCTGACCGGGACCTTCGCCGCGACCCCCATCGCGGCCGCCGCAGGGGGCGATCTGTCGACCCTCCTGCTCGGCGCTTCGAAACTGATCGTGTTCGGGATCTTGAGCTGTGCCGTGTCTCAGACCCCCGGGCTCGGCGCCGCGAAGACCCAGCTCTCCGGCGCGTCGGGAGCCTCCGGCGCGACGCGCACCAGCGCCTCCTCCTGGGTCGCCGGGTCGGGCGCCGCCAGCGGATCGGGCCAGACGCGGTAGCTGCTCCGCAGCTCGCCCTGGTCGTCGCGCAGGACGACCGCCTCGGTGTGGCCGAGCCCGGCGTTGGCGAGCGCGTTGTCGTCGGTCTTCAGGATCAGGGCGCCCCCTGCCGGCCCTTCATACAGGGAGCCGACGAGCAGGGCCTTTCGGCCAGGTGCGAGGCAAGTGACCGGCGCGCAGCCGCCGTCGCCGCCGAGGTAGAGCAGGGGATCGATGCCGGGCGCGTCCGGGTCGATCGAGTCGGCGAGGGTGAAGGCCGCCAGGTCGACGGTGCCCGGCCCGAGGTTCTCGATCTCGACGAACTCGGCGTGCTTCTCGAGGCTGGCCGGCCCGGGTGGATTGCTGAGCACCTCGACGATCGCCAGGGTGGTCGGCAGCGGGGCCTCGCCGGTGGTCTCGTCCGGCTCACTCTGCAACTGGCCTGGACTCGGGGTGCAGGCGGACCAGTCGGCGGCGCTGTCGCTGTCGACGGTCGCGTCGGGACGACACAGCGATTCTCCCGCACCCGGGGTGGGGACGGCGTCGCCGGTCCACAGCGCAGACTCGTCGAAGGGCGCCGGCTGCAGCGCGCCATAGAGGACGGCGTCGCCGGAGTTGCCGTCCTGGTCGCGCAGGGCGACGGCGCCGTCTTCGTTGCGCAGGCCGCCGCTGTGGGCGAACGCCGCGCGCAGGACCTCACCCTCGCGCAGGATCGCCGGGACAGGCAGGTCGGCAGGGCTGGCGTAGCGCTCGAGCAGCAGGCGCTCGCCGGGGAGGAGGAGCTCGCCGCCGATCCCGAGATCGCCCATCCACAATTCCGGCCAGCTGCGGGCCGTCACGACCAGGCCGCCGAGGGTCAACGCGCTGGCGCCGACGTGGGCGATCTCGACGAACTCCGGGCTCGTCGCGCCGCCGTCCTTGCCGTCGGGATCGGCGAAGACCTCGGTGATCCGCAGGGCCGAGAGGTCGATGGTCGCGCCCCCGCCGCTGTCCGTGAGGACAGGGCCGTCGGAACCTGTCCCGAAGGTCGTGGTGGCCGGTTCGGGCAGACCGAGATCGGCCGGCGGCGCGAGCCAGTCGGTCAGACTCGGCCAGGTGGTCGCCCCGGTGGTGGACGAGGTCTCGACGGTGGTGCCGGACGAGGTCGAGGTGTCGGCCAGGGCGTCGGCGGGCGAGGGAGTCCAGGCGCCGCACGCGGTGAAGAGGAAGAGGGGGAGGAAGGAGGCGATGCTTCGCGGGTGCACACCCCGAGGTCGTCGCTCGCGCGACCTTCTTTGCAGGCCGCGCTCGAGTTTTCGCGACGCGGGTCGTGAGTCCGCCCGCCAACGCGCGTTGGTAGGCGCCCGCGACGTGCGTCCGCCACCGCCAGAACTCAGCCGAGCGCGTAGTCTTTGAGCTTGCGGTAGAGCGTCGTGCGATCGATGCCGAGCAGCGCCGCGGCGCGGGCCTTGTTGCCGTCGGTGGCGGCCAGCGCATTGAGGATCGCCTCGCGCTCGAGCTCGGCCAGCGGACGCACGAGACGGGCGTCGGGCGGAGCCTCGGCCAGGGCGAGCGGCGCGGCGCGCATCAGTTCGGGCGGGAGATCGTCGAGGTCGAGGATCGGGCCGTCGCCGAGGACCATGGCCCGCTCGATGACGTTGCGGAGCTCGCGGACGTTGCCGGGCCAGCGGTAGCGGGTGAGCACCTCGAGCGCCGCCGGGGAGACGTCGGTGATCCGCCGGCCCAGGCTCTCGCCGAACAGCTTGGCGAAGTGCAGGGCGAGCCGCGGGATGTCGTCGCGACGCTCGCGCAGCGGGGGGATCGTCGTCTGGATGACGCTCAGGCGGTAGAGGAGATCCTCGCGGAAGCGGCCGGCCTCGACCATCTGCGGCAGGTTGCGGTGGGTCGCGGCGATCAGGCGCACGTCGACGGCGATCTCCTTGGTGCCGCCGACGCGCGTGAGCGTGCGACTCTCGAGGACGCGGAGCATCCGCGCCTGCGCCGGCAGGCTGAGCTCGCCGACCTCGTCCATGAACAAGGTGCCGCCGTGAGCCCGCACGAACACGCCCTCGTGCTGATTGACCGCGCCGGTGAATGCGCCCTTCTCGTGGCCGAACAGCTCGCTCTCGAGCAGGCCCTCGGGGATCGCGGCACAATTGACGGCGACGAACGGCTTCGCGGCGCGCGGCGAGAGGGCGTGGACCATGCCGGCGGCCAGCTCCTTGCCGGTGCCGCTCTCGCCGAACAGGAGGACCGTGGTCGGCGTGGCGGCGACCCGCTCGAGGAACACGTGGAGCCGCTGGATCGCGGGCGAGCTGCCGATGATCTGGCCGTGCGTGGGCCCTGGCTTGTGGGACAGCTTGGCGGCCGCGGTCAGTTGCTGCCGCTCGCCGGCGCTCTCGCCGCTGGCGCTGACGAGTTGGGCGGCGCACACGAGCAGCAGCAGGGCTTGCTCGTCGTAGGTCGCCCGCACCGCGCGCGGCGCGTCCCACTCGGCGTAGAAGATGAGCCCCTCGGCGGGCGCGGCCATCGCCCCGACGATGCCGCGCAGCTGGACGCTGCGGCGATCGGCCAGGTCGGGCTCGGCGAGCACGTCGCGCAGCAGGAAGCCCCGGCGCTCGCGGAGCACGCGGGCGAGCAGGGCAGGCGAGAGCGCCAGGTCGCACACGGGACCGGCGCTGGCGCTGCTGAGGATGTCGCTGCCGTCGGGGCTGAGGAGCAGCGCCCGCGTCGCCGGCAGGGCCTCGAGCGCCCACGCGGTCGCGGCCCTGAACACCGCAGGCAGTGAGCCGCAGCGGGCCAGCTTGTCGCCGAGGGCGGCGAGGGCGGCGAGGCGGTTGCGGTCGCTCGCGCCGGAGATCGCCCGTGTGGCGTCGAGCTCGACGGCGGCACGGGGCGGCGCGGCGGGCTCGGGGGCGGCGAAGGAGAGGGTGGTGTTGCCGAGCGTGAACGCGGCGCCGGGCGCGAGCTCCTGGCCGGCCTTCAGCGCCAGACGCTGGCCCTCGGCGACGCTCCACACGGGGTTGACGCCCGCGACCTCGACGACGCGGAGGCGGCCGCCGGCGCGGTCGAGCTGGATCGTGAGGTGATGGCGCGAGACCGCCCCGTCGCCGAGTTGCAGGCCTTCGCCCTGGCCGCGGCCGATCGTCAGCGGGCCATCGCCGAGCTCGATCTGTCGCCCGCGATCCGGCCCAGCCTGGACGATGAGCAGAAAAGGATGCACTTACCGCGACTATAACATCGTCGCTGTGCCCGGCCGGGGCGCGCGCCGATTCTCGGGGAGCACCGGCGAAATTGATGCCCCGTCCGTCCGCGCCCGAGACCGCAAATTCCGTTCTCCTGGCCATAAATCAGCCGTCCGCGCGCGTGGAACTCGCGTGGTTGACAGCCTAGGGCCGAGTGTTACGTTTCCGGCACCCTTGTGACCGAAAACACCCTTACTCCGACCTCTGGCCGCCGCGAGGAGCCCCCGGAGCTTCCCGAGGTCATCTCGCTGCTGCCCCTGCGCAACTCGGTGTTGTTCCCGGGTTCGATCATCCCGATCGATGTGGGGCGGCCCAAGTCCGTCAAGCTGATCGAAGAGGCGATCGCGAACGAGCGGCCGATCATCGGCATCGTCACGCAACGCGAGGCTCGCGTCGAAGAGCCGACCGAGGCCGACCTCCACGCGGTGGGCTGCGCCGCGCGGATCCTCAAGGTCATCAAGCTCGCGAAGGACAACTACAGCGTCATCCTCCAGGGCGTGATGCGGATCTCGATCGAGCGCGTCGTCGCCAGCGAGCCGTTCCTCAAGGCCCGCGTCAACGAGCTGCCCGACGTCGAGGGCGAGGACGTCGAGGCCGTCGCGCTGGTCCAGAGCATCAAGGAGACGGCCAAGCGGCTGATCGCGCTGGTGCCCGAGCTGCCGCGCGAGGCCGCGGCGCTGCTCGACAGCGTCAGCGATCCGAGCCAGGTCGCCGACCTCGTGATCAGCAACCTCGACATCGAGGCCGGCGAGAAGCAGGAAGTGCTGGCCGCCAACAACGTGCGCGAGCGCCTGCGCAAGGTGCTGATGCTGCTCACGCGTCAGCTCGAGATCCTCAAGGTCCGCGAGCGCATCAACTCGCAGGTCCAGGAGGAGATGGGCCACTCGCAGCGCGAGTACGTGCTGCGCCAGCAGCTCAAGGCCATCAAGGGCGAGCTCGGCGAGATCGACGACGAGTCGGGCGACATCGAGGAGTTCCAGAAGAAGATCGTCGACGCGAAGATGCCCGAGGAGGCGGAGAAGGTCGCGCGCAAGCAGCTCGACCGGCTCAAGGCGATGCAGCCGAGCAGCGCCGAGTACACCGTCACCCGCACCTACCTCGAGTGGCTCGTCGACCTGCCGTGGTCGATCTCCAGCGAGGACCAGCTCGACATCGCGACCGTCCGCGCGGTGCTCAACGAGGACCACTACGACCTCGAGAAGGTCAAGAAGCGCATCCTCGAGTACATGGCGGTGCTCAAGCTCAACGCCAGCAAGAAGGGGCCGATCCTGTGCCTCCTCGGACCGCCCGGCGTCGGCAAGACCTCGCTCGGCAAGAGCATCGCCCGCGCGATCGGCCGCAAGTTCGTCCGCATCAGCCTCGGCGGCGTGCGCGACGAGGCCGAGATCCGCGGCCACCGGCGCACCTACGTCGGCTCGCTGCCGGGCCGCATCATCCAGGGCATCAAGCGCGCCGGCACCAACAACCCGGTGATGATGCTCGACGAGATCGACAAGCTCGGCCACGACTTCCGCGGCGACCCGGGCTCGGCGCTGCTCGAGGTCCTCGACCCCGAGCAGAACTGGTCGTTCAGCGACCACTACCTCGAGGTCCCGTTCGACCTGTCACGGGTGATGTTCATCGCCACGTCGAACTACCTCGACCCGATCCCGCCTGCCCTGAAGGACAGGCTCGAGATCCTGCGCCTGCCCGGCTACACGCGCCAGGAGTCGCTGGCGATCGCCAAGCGCTTCCTGCTGCCCAAGCAGATCGGCGAGCACGGGCTCGAGAAGACCGACCTCAAGGTCAGCTTCACCGACGACGCGCTGCTCGAGATGATCGACAGCTACACGCACGAGGCCGGCGTCCGTAACCTCGAGCGCGAGATCAGCACGGTCATCCGCGGGATCGCCGTCAAGGTGGTCGAGGGCGAGGTCAAGGACGAGGTCGTCATCACCAAGGAAGTGATTCCGGAGTACCTCGGGCCCCAGAAGTACCTGCCCGAGGTCGCCGAGCGCACCGCCGAGCCCGGTGTGGCGACCGGGCTCGCCTGGACCCCGGTCGGCGGCGAGATCATGTTCGTCGAGGCGACGCAGATGCCCGGCAAGGGCGGCCTCATGCTCACCGGCCAGCTCGGCGACGTCATGAAGGAGTCGGCGCAGGCGGCGATGAGCTACGTCAAGAGCCACCTGAACCCGCTCGGCATCGAGAAGTCCGCCATCGAGAACATCGACATCCACGTCCACGTGCCGGCGGGCGGGATCCCGAAGGACGGCCCATCGGCGGGCGTGGCGATGTTCGCCGCCATCACCTCGCTGCTCACCGGCACCTGCGTCCGCCCCGACGTCGCCATGACCGGCGAGATCACCCTGCGCGGGCTCGTGCTCCCGGTCGGCGGGATCAAGGAGAAGATGCTGGCGGCCCACCGGGCCGGCATCAAGCGCGTGATCCTGCCCGAGCGCAACCAGAAGGACATCGTCGACGTGCCGGAGGAGATCCGGCAAGACATGACGATCCTGTGCGTGAAGAACGTGCACGACGTGGCCGAACACGTGTTCGAACGTCCGGTCATCCCGTCCGACGCGGCGCCGGAGGCCGCCTCGCCCGAGGCCGCCCGCGGCGAGCCGCCCGCCACGGCCGCCACCTGAGCGCGGGTCGCGGGGCCGCAGGGCTCGAGGACCGCAGGGTTCTCCGAGCCCTGCGCTCGTCGTGACGACGGCCAGCCCACGTCGGCCGGATCTGCGCCCTGTCACCGGAATTTTGGCCGCTCCGGCCGCTCCCCTACAACTGCATTTTTCAGGCCTCTTTGCCTGCTCGGCCCGCTCTTCGGCCGATTGACATGCGAGAACCGGGCCTTACTCTGCGCCCGTAACGCTTCCCGGCCTTTCTGGGCTCGAGTGGGAAGCAGAAGTCCCCCGGCCCGTCGCGGGCCAGAAGTCCGAGAAAGGTCAGAGTTCCACAATGGGCAAGATCATCGGTATCGACCTCGGCACGACCAACTCCGTCGTCTGCGTGATGGAGGGCAGCGAGCCGAAAGTCATCCCCAACGAAGAGGGCGGTCGCACGACCCCGTCGGTGGTGGCCTTCGAGGCGAACGGCAACGTCCTCGTCGGTCAGCAGGCGCGGCGCCAGGCGATCACCAACCCCGAGAACACGGTGTACTCGGTCAAGCGCTTCATGGGCATGAACCTCGACTCGGCCTCGCACGAGGTCAGCCGCGTGCCCTACAAGGTGGCCAAGGCGCCGAACGGTGACGCGCACATCTCGATCCGCGGCAAGCTCTACTCACCGCCAGAGATCAGCGCCCGCATCCTGATGAAGCTCAAGAAGGCCGCCGAGGACTACCTCGGCGAGACGGTCAACGAGGCGGTCATCACCGTGCCGGCGTACTTCAACGACGCCCAGCGCCAGGCCACCAAGGACGCCGGCAAGATCGCCGGCCTCGACGTCAAGCGCATCGTCAACGAGCCGACCGCGGCCGCGCTGGCCTACGGCCTCGGCAAGGGCAAGAGCGCCAAGGAGCAGACGATCGCGGTCTACGACCTCGGCGGCGGTACCTTCGACATCTCGATCCTCGAGGTCGCCGAGAGCGTGGTCGAGGTCATCTCGACCAACGGCGACACCCACCTCGGCGGCGACGACTTCGACGACCGCATCATCAAGTGGCTGATCGCCGAGTTCAAGAAGGAGACCGGCATCGACGTCGGCGGCGACAAGCTCGTCCTGCAGCGCCTCAAGGACGCGGCCGAGAAGGCCAAGATCGAGCTGTCGCAGGCGATCGAGAGCGAGATCAACCTGCCGTTCTTGACCGCCGACGCGACCGGGCCCAAGCACCTGCAGATCCGGCTGTCGCGCGCCAAGTTCGAGTCGATGATCGAGGACCTGGTCAAGAAGACCATCGAGCCGGTCAAGAAGGCGCTCGCCGACGCCAAGAAGTCGCCGGGTGACATCGACGAGATCCTGCTCGTCGGCGGCTCGACCCGCGTGCCGATGGTCCAGAAGTACGTCAAGGAGTTCTTCGGCAAGGACCCGAACCGCACCGTCAACCCCGACGAGGTCGTCGGCCTCGGCGCGGCGGTCCAGGCAGGCGTGCTCGCCGGCGACGTCACCGACATCGTGCTCGTCGACGTCACCCCGCTCAGCCTCGGCATCGAGACTCTCGGCGGCGTGACCACCGTGCTCATCCCGCGCAACACCACGATCCCGACCAAGAAGACCGAGGTGTTCACCACCGCGGCCGACAACCAGCCGTCGGTCGAGGTCCACGTGGTGCAGGGCGAGCGCAGCATGGCGTCCGACAACCGCACGCTCGGTCGCTTCAGCCTCGGCGGCATCCCGGCGGCCCCGCGCGGCGTGCCGCAGATCGAGGTCACGTTCGACATCGACGCCAACGGCATCGTCAAGGTGTCGGCCAAGGACCGGGCGACCGGCAAGGAGGCCAACATCACGATCACCGCGAGCAGCGGCCTCAAGCAGGACGAGATCGAGCGGATGGTCAACGACGCCTCCAAGTTCGAGGCCGAGGACAAGAAGCGTCGCCAGGCGATCGAGAACCGCAACAGCCTCGAGGCGCTCATCATCCAGACCGAGAAGCTGCTCGCCGAGAACGGCGACAAGTTCCCGGCCGGCCCCAAGGCCGAGGTCGAGTCGGCCATCACCGACGCCAAGGCGGCGTTCGACTCGAAGGACGACGACCGGATCGCCGCGGCCAAGGACAAGCTGATGCAGGCCTCGCACAAGCTGGCGCAGGCGGCGTACGGCCAGCCCGGCGCCGAGCAGGGCCCCGGTGGCCCCGGCGGGCCGGGTGGTGCCGGTCCGGGCCCGGGCGGTCCGGGCGGAGCGGACGCCGGCGCCAAGACCGAGGGCGACGTGATCGACGCCGAGTTCGAAGAGAAGAACTGAGATCGGACGCGCTCGCGCGCGCATCGGGCCGAGTCCCTCGCGGGGCTCGGCCCTTTCGTTTTGCCGCCGAGACTCGCGCAGGCCGAGGCCGCGGGGGCTCGATCCCCTTGGTTTGCCGCCGACGCCTGCGGGGCGCCGCGCCCTCTCGGCTCGAACCTCTCGGCGCCGCGCCGATGCGCTGAGGACGTCGCCGCCTCGCGCCGCGCGCTCGCCGGCCGACTTCTGCGGCCGCGCGCGGGCGCCAGCGCGAGTTTGCCCGTCTTTGGACAGGGCGACGCGGAGGGACTAAAAGAATGAGGGTATGCGTCGTCGCGCGATGGCCCTCGCTGCGCTCGCGTTCGGGCTCCTCGTCACCAGCTGCGCCGGTCCGAATCTCTGGACCGACGGCACCAGCGTGTCGACCGGCCTGTCGAGCCGCGGTCGCCTGCGCCGGCCGGCCAAGCTCGAGCTGAGCGGCAGCGGCTTCAAGGTGCCCGAGCGCTGGAAGTCGCGCGGCTTCCAGTACGGCACCGAGGAGCTGGTCGCGGCGCTCGGCCGGGCGGCGAACGCGGTCCGCGGCAAGGCGAAGAAGGCCACGCTCGGCGTCGCCGATCTCAGCCCGCAGCGCGGCGGCAAGTCGAAGTGGCACAGCAGCCACCAGAGCGGCCGCGACGTCGACCTGATCTTCTACAGCGCGGACGAGCAGGGCAAGCCGCTGGCGCCGCCCGAGAACGACATGATCCGCTACGACGGCGAGGGCAAGCCGTACATCCGCGGCAAGGGCACCTACAACGACGCGATCTGGGAGCAGCGCCGCTTCGACACCGCGCGCAACTGGGCCCTCGTCGAGGCGCTGCTGAGCGACGCGACCATCCGCGTGCAGTGGATCTTCGTCTCGCAGCCGCTCGAGGATCGGCTGCTCGACTACGCGACGCGGCACAAGAAGCCGCGCTGGCTCATCGAGTACGCGCGCGCCGTGATGTACGACCCGCCCGACGCGCCGACGCACAGCGACCACTTCCACGTGCGGATCTACTGCCCGCGCGACGACCGGTTCCACGGCTGCGTCGACCGCGGCGTGGTCTGGCAGCACGAGAAGAAGTCGTACAAGTACGGCGGTCCCGAGCGTTACGACCCGATCGCCTGGCGCTCGCTCGCGTCGCTGTCGGCGATGGCCATGGCACCGGGCTGAGCGGCCCGCGCCGAGCTGCGCAGCGCGGCGTGCGAGCGGCGAGGCGAACAGAGATCTGTCCTTTGGGGCAAGCTTTGCTCGGCTGACCGTTCGGACATGTCGAGGCCGCGGTGCGCGGAGTCGCTCGTCGCCCAGGGGGGAACGAGAGTTGCGGGCACGACGAGGGCGTCACGGGAGCTCCGGCAGCTCGCACTGTGCGAGCGCCGGCGATGCCCTCGCTCGAGCGAACGGCGCGCTTCGGCGGACTCGCAAGTTGCGAGCGTCGGTGCCTGTGGCCGCGGGACTCGCAAGTTGCGAGCGTCGGTGCCGGTGGCCGCGGGCTCGCAAGTTGCGAGCGTCGGCGAAGCCGTCGCCGCGGCGCCGAGCGGGGCTCGCAACTTGTGAGCGACGGCGAAATCTCCGCGGCGACGGCCCGGGCTCGCAAGTTGCGAGCGAGCGCCGCTGAGGCTCGCAACTTGCGAGCTGCAGGAGCAGCCGGGCGAGCGCTGCCAGCTTCGATCGCGCGACGCGAGTCGGCGGCTGCGCGCCTGCGCGCGTCGGCTGCGCCTGGCTTGAGGGGCAGGGAAGGGGAGTGCGAGATCTCGGCGATGGAGATCTGCACGTCCGTTCGCTGGGTGCTCGTCGCTCGATCGCTTGAGTAGATCGGCGCGGCTCTCGGAGGCGATCTCGTCGACGGCGAGATCTGCCGCCGCGAGGGCCTTGCAGAGCACGCGGCAGTCGGCCGCTCGTCGTCAATTCGCGGGCGCGAGGGCTGATCGAACGGCGCTTGAACTGAATGCCTGGGCAGGGGGTACTGAACGTTCTCGCAGAATGCGAAGCGTCCGAAAGTTGCCGACATCGCGTGAAAGTGCTTCTAGTGATCTACTCAGTAGATTATATTGCGGACCCACAAGCCAACTTGATCGCGCCAAAGGAACTGTACGGCTTGGATCGCACCTCCGCTACCGTTTGAAGCCTCTCCGCCCGGCCCACCGAGCCCAAGCGCTCCCGGGCGCGACTCTCCCCGCAGCACGCCATGCCGACCGCGCTCACCGAAGCCCAGATCCGCGACATCGAAGCGAGCAGCCCCGAGGGGCTGAGCTCGCAGCAGCTCGTCGCGGTGTTCGAGGACGCCGACGTCAAGTTCAGCGAGGCGAACCTCCGCCGCTACGTGCAGCTCGGCCTCGTGCCGCGCTCGCGTCGCGTGGGCCACAAGGGCAAGCACCTCGGCTCGCACGGCGTGTACCCGATCCGGGCGGTGCGGCGCATCAACACCATCAAGAAGCTGATGGCGGAGCGCTACACGATCGAGGAGATCCAGGCCAAGTTCCTGACCTTCAAGGACAGCATCGAGACCCTCGACGAGGCGCTCGAGGAGCTGCTGTCCGCCTTCACCGCGAAGATCGAGGCCGAGGATCCGTCGCCGCGCCGCGACGCGCTGTTCGGCGAGCTCCGCTCGCTCCGCTCGGCCGCCGACGCGCTGCTGTCCGGCGTGTACCGCCTCGAGAAGCTGCTCATCGCCGGCGGCGGCGCTGTCCGTCCGCGGGGCGGTGGGGCCGCCAGCCCGACTGAACTTTTGTAACTGTCTCTTACGACCTGTCCTTTACGACCTGCTCGTTCGTCCGTCCGTCTGACCGCTCACCTCCGCGCATTGGGTTTACCGGCGCCGCTCCGGCCGCGCCGCCAGGGGATCATCATGCTCAAGCACCACTCTTCCGCCACCGGCAGCGACTTCGATCGCGACAGCGACCTCGACGAGGCTCGCGACACTGACACCGACCAAGAGGTCGCCGCCGACGTCGACGGCGACGACGACGCCGCGGACGACGGCGACGATCCGCGCCCGATCGTGCGGCGCGCCCGCGCCAAGACGATTGCGATGAAGCGCCTCACCAAGGAGGAGCTGCGGATCGGCGCGCTGCTGTACCCGGAGCGCAGCTACTGGCGGCCCAAGACCCGCGGCGAGTGTGCCAACGTCGCCCGCCCGTGCCCGTACGTCAGCTGCAAGCACCACCTGTACATCGACGTGAACCCGGCGACCGGCAGCATCAAGATCAACTTCCCGGACCTCGAGGTGTGGGAGCTGCAACACTCCTGCGCCCTCGACGTGGCCCAGGGCGGCGGGATCACGCTGGAAGAGGTCGGTGAGATTCTCAACCTCACCCGCGAGCGCATCCGCCAGGTCGAGGTCCGCGGCCTGCTCAAGCTGAAGGAGGCGGGCGGCGAGGATCTTCTCTCGTACCTGGCCCGCGAAGAGGGTTGACCCGGCCGCCGCGCGGGTGGTACCGCGGGCGCGCATGACCGCGCCCACGCCGATCCGTCGCGCCCTCGTCAGCGTCAGCGACAAGACCCACCTCGAGGTCCTGGCGCAGATCCTCATCGACGCCCAGGTCGAGGTGCTGTCGACCGGAGGCACCTTCAAGTCGCTCGAGGCGCTCGGCGTCGCGGTCGTCAAGGTGAGCGAGTACACCGGCGCGCCCGAGATCCTCGGCGGGCGCGTCAAGACGCTGCACCCGAAGATCCACGGCGGGATCTTGGCCCTGCCGAGTGCGGCGCACGAGGCCGAGCTGCGCCTCCACGGCATCGCCCCGATCGACCTCGTGGTCGTCAACCTCTATCCGTTCCGCGAGGTCGTGGCGAGGCCCGGCTGCAGCTTCGAGGACGCGGTCGAGAACATCGACATCGGCGGCCCGGCAATGGTGCGCGCGGCGGCCAAGAACTGGCAGCGCGTGGCGGTGGTCGTCGACCCGTCCGACTACGCGCGCGTCGGCGAGGCGCTGCGCGAGCACGGCGGGGCGCTGCCCGAGGCGCTGCGGCGCTCGCTGATGCGCAAGGCCTACGCGCACACGGCCGCCTACGACGCGGCGATCGCCGGCTACCTCGCGCGCTTCGACGACGCGGGGCTGTCTCTCGGGACAGATGTGTTGCCGGACCGGATCTTCGTTGCCGGGGCCGCTCAGGGCGAGCTCCGCTACGGCGAGAACCCGCACCAGGCGGCCCGCTTCTACGCGACCGCGCTGGCGGCCGGCGAGCCGGCCGGGCTCCACCGCGCGGTCCAGCACCAGGGCAAGGCGCTGTCGTACAACAACCTGCTCGACGCCGACGCGGCGCTCGGCCTGTGCCGTGACCTCAGCCGGCTCGGCCCGGCGGCGGCCGTCATCAAGCACGTGTCGCCGTGCGGGGCGGCGGTCGCCCGCGCCGACGAGTCGCTCGCCGAGGTCTACGTGCGCGCCCGCGAGGCCGACGCCGAGAGCGCGTTCGGCGGGATCGTGGCCCTGTCGGGCCCGGTCGACCGCGCGGTCGCGGAGCGCCTGGCCGAGACCTTCCTCGAGGTCGTCATCGCGCCCTCGTTCACCGCCGAGGCGCTGCAGCTGCTGGCGAGCAAGAAGAACCTCCGCCTGCTCAGCCTCGAGGACATGCTCGTCGGGACAGGTCCCGAAGCACAGCCGGCGCTGCGCCTGCGCTCGATCGCCGGCGGCCTGCTGGCCCAGCGCGAGGACGCGGTGTCGGTCGCGGCGGCGCAGGGCAAGGTGGCGACCCGCCGCGCGCCCACGGCGTCCGAGCTGCGCGACCTCGAGATGGCGCAGATCGTCGGCAAGGCGGTGCGCTCGAACGCGATCGTGCTGTGCAAGGACGGCGCGACCGTCGGCATCGGCGGCGGCCAGACCTCGCGCGTCGAGGCGGCCCGGCAGGCCACGGCCCGCGCAGGGGCGCGCGCCCAGGGGGCGGTGCTCGCCTCCGACGCGTTCTTCCCGTTCCGCGACGGGGTCGACGCGGCTGCGGCCGCGGGGGTGACGGCGATCGTCCAGCCCGGGGGCTCGGTCCGCGACGAGGAGGTCGTCGCCGCGGCCGACGAGCACGGGGTGGCGATGGTGTTCACCGGCCAGCGGCACTTCCGCCACTGAGTTCGCCACAATACTTTAGAGCATGTCGGAAAGGACAGGTGCGATGGTGCACGTCCCGAAGAGCTTGAAGGTGCTGATCGTCGGCGGGGGCGGGCGCGAGCACGCGCTGGCGTGGCGCTGCCGCGTCGAGGGCCACGAGGTCCACGCGGCCCCCGGCAGCGACGGCATCGCCGAGGACGCGACCTGCCACGCGGTCGGCGTCGGCGACCTGGCGGGCCTGGTCGCGCTGGCCGAGCGCCTGCGCCCGGATCTGGTGATCGTCGGGCCGGAGCAGCCGCTCGTCGACGGCCTGGCCGATCGGCTGCGCGAGGCCGGGCACGCGGTGTTCGGGCCCTCGGCGGCGGCGGCCGAGCTCGAGGGCAGCAAGGCGGTCGCGAAGGCGTTCATGGCCCGCCACGCGATCCCGACGGCGGCGCACGTGACGGCCGCCGGCCTGGCCGAGGCGCTCGCGGCGGTGCGGACGTTCGCCAGCCCGCCGGTGATCAAGGCCAGCGGCCTGGCGGCCGGCAAGGGCGTGGTCGTGCCCGAGAGTTTCGAGGAGGCCGAGCTGGCTGTTCGGTCCTGTCTCGAAGGTCATGTCTTCGGCGACGCGGGCGCGACGGTGGTGCTCGAGGAGCGGCTGCACGGCGAGGAGGCGTCGCTGTTCGTGCTGAGCGACGGCCAGCGCTGGAGCCTCCTGCCGCCGGCGCAGGACCACAAGCGCCTGCGCGACGGCGATCAGGGGCCGAACACCGGCGGCATGGGCGCGTACTGCCCGGCGCCGGTGTGCGACGCTGCGGTGCTGCAGCGGGCCGAGCGCGAGATCGTGGCGCCGACGCTGGCCGGCTTGCGCGCCGAGGGCCGCCCGTTCGTCGGCGTGCTGTTCGTCGGCCTGATGATCGCGCCCGACGGGACGCCGAAGGTGATCGAGTACAACTGTCGGTTCGGCGACCCCGAGGCGCAGCCGGTGTTGTTCGGGCTGAAGACGCCGATCGTCGCCGATCTGCTGGCGGCCGCCCGCGGCGAGCTGACGCCGCGCCGCTACGAGGCCGCGCCGGCCGCCAGCGTGGTCGTCGCCGCCGGTGGTTATCCGGGCGAGACGCGGCCGGGCGCGGCCATCCGCGGGCTCGAGGCGGTCGCCGGGCTCGCCGACGTCAAGGTGTTCCACGCCGGCACTCGCCGCAGCGCGCACGGCTGGGAGACCCGCGGCGGACGGGTGCTGGGGGTCTGCGCTCGGGGCGACGACCTGCGCGCGGCGATCGAGCGCGCCTACGCGGCGGTCGATCGCATCGAGGTCGAGGGCGGCCAGCACCGCCGCGACATCGGCGTGCGAGCGCTCACCCGCATGGGCGGATGACGCTGCGTCGCGGCGCATGAGGTCGGGGCGTGCGGCGGGCAGGGGACGCCCACGCCGCCCGCGCGAAGCGTGGTATACGGCCGGCAATGGCACACGTCCGCCCGCTCCGCGGCTTCCGCTACGACCTCCCCCGCCTCGGCGACGCCGGTCTCCTGCTCGCGCCTCCGTACGACGTCGTCGACGCGGCCGGCCGCGAGCGGATCGGCGCTCGCTCGCCGCACAACTGCATCCACGTGATCCTACCCGAAGGGGAAGGAGACGCGAAGTACGAGGTCGGCGCGCGGCGGTTCGCGGCGCTCGAGCGCGAGGCGCTGGTGCGCGACGCGGCCCCGAGCTTCTACGTGTACCACCAGACGTTCACGTCGGAGGGCCAGCAGTACACGCGCAAGGGCTTCATCGGCCTGATCGAGCTGACGCGCTTCGGCGCCGGCCCGGTCCTCGCGCACGAGCGCACGCTGTCCGGTCCGAAGGCCGATCGCCTGAAGTTGATGCGCGCGTGCCAGGCTCACCTCGAGCTGGTGTTCGGGATGTTCTCCGACCCCGGTCGCGCGTGGGAGGCGGCGACGTCGCGGGCGCTCGGGTCGGCGGTGCTCGAGTGTGATTTCGATGGCACCCACCACGCGCTCTACCGCGTCGACGATCCGGCGGCCACCGCGGCGCTCACTGACGTGCTCGCCGACAAGAAGATCTACATCGCCGACGGCCACCACCGCTACGAGACGATGTGCAGCTTCCGCGCCGAGCTCGAGGCGGCGGGCAAGGGCGAGGTGGCGCGCTGGGGCCTCATCTTCCTGTCCAACCTCGACGACCCCGGCCTCGTGGTGCTGCCGACGCACCGCCTGATCCACAGCGTGCCCGGCCTCGACCTCGCGGCCGCGCTGGCCCAGGTCGAGCCGTTCTTCACCATCACCCACGAGAAGCTGCCCGATAGCGGCACGGCCGTGCGCGCGCGCCTCGCCGAGGCGGGGGCGCGCGGGGCGGCGTTCGGGCTGGCGGCGCCGGCCACCGGCGAGCTCGTCGTGCTGACCCTGCGCCCCGACTTCGACCCGGCCGCGGCCGGCCTGCAGCACCTGGCGCCGGCGCTGCAGCGCCTCGACGTCGCGCTGCTGCACGAGCTCATCCTCGACCGCGGGTTCGGCGTCACCCGCGAGGCGCAGGCGCAGAACACCAACATCCGCTACTACAAGTCGACCGACGAGGCGCTGGCCGTGGCGCGCGCCGGCGGGAGCGACGTGCAGCTGGTGTGCTTCATGAACCCGACGCCGGTCCACGACGTGCGGGCGGTGTGCGACAGCGGCGAGGTGATGCCGCAGAAGAGCACCTTCTTCTATCCGAAGATCCCGACCGGCCTGGTGTTCCACGATCTCAAGGAAGGCCTTTGAGCGCGCGCTCCCCCGACGGCGTCGACGCGGTGCTGCCGCGCGGCGCTCGTGACCTGCTGCCCGGAGCCGCACGCCGGCGCCGCGCCGTCACCGACGCGCTGCTGGCCGTGTTCGACCGCTGGGGCTACGACCCGGTGGTCACGCCGGCGATCGAGTACTTCGCGGTGTTCGGCCGCTGGCTGGCCGAGCGCGAGCGGCAGCGCTGCGTCCGCTTCATCGAGGCCGGCTCGGGCGAGCTCGTGACGCTGCGCTCCGACATCACGCCGCAGATCGCCCGCCTCGCCGAGCAGCAGCTGCGCGAGCGGCTGGCCGCCGGGGAGGCCGTGCGCCTGTGCTACGCGGCGGACGTCGTGCGCCTGTCCGAAGGGGCACGTGAGCAGAGCGAGCGCCACCAGGTCGGCGTCGAGCTGCTCGGCGACGACGCGCCCGAGGCCGACGCCGAGCTGATCCTGCTCGCCGACGCGGCGCTGCGCGCGGCCGGAGTGGCCGGCGCGACCCTCGAGGTCGCCGACGTCGGCATCGCGCGCGGGGTGTTCGAGCGCCTGCCGAGTTGCGACGTCGAGGCGCTGCACGGGCTGCTGGCGCGCAAGGACGCCGCCGGGGTGGCGCGCTTCGCCGCCGGCCTCGACCTCGGCGAGGAGCCGCGGCGCTGGCTCGGGCTGCTGTGCGAGCTGTTCGGAGCGCCAGGTATTTTGGAGCATGTCCCCGAGGACATTCGCGCGACCTGGCCGTGGCTGGCCGAGCGCCTGGCCCGGCTCGAGGACACCCTGGCGCTGGTGCGGGGGCGCGCCCCGGAGCTGCACGCGCGGCTGGTGGTCGACCTCGGCGAGGTGCGCGGCTTCGACTACTACACCGGGCTGCGCCTGCGCGCGTGGGCGCCGGGCTCGGCGCGGCCGCTGGTGGTCGGCGGGCGCTACGCCGGCGGGGCGGGCTTCGCGGTCGAGCTCGACGCGCTCGAGGTCTCGCTCGACGCGACGGACGGCGACAGGGCGGCGCGGGCCGGCGGCGTGATGATCGCCGTCCACGGGCGCGAGCCGCGGCTGCGCGCCGCCGCGTCCGCGCGGGCCGAGGCGGAGCGGGCGGCGGGCCGGCGCGCGTGGATCCAGGCCGGGCTGTCCCTCGAGGCAGCTCAGGCCGCGGCCGCAGAGGCGGACGAACTGGTGTATATCGGCGCCGACGAGCGGGCCGAGATCTGGTCCCAAGGACAGCCGGGCGCGTGGCGCCGGGCGGAGGAGAGCGGAGCATGACGACGCTGATCGTGGTCGGCGCGCAGTGGGGCGACGAGGGCAAGGGCAAGGTGGTCGACTACCTGGCCAGCCAGGCGCAGCTGGTGGCGCGCTACGCCGGAGGCAACAACGCCGGGCACACGCTGGTGATCGGCGGGCGCAAGCTCGTGACCCACCTGGTGCCGTCGGGCTGCGCGTACCCGGGGACGCTGTGCGTGCTCGGGGCCGGGATGGTGATCGACGTCGAGGTGTTCCGCGCCGAGGTCGAGGAGCTGCAGTCGGCGGGGATGCTGCACGGCGGCGAGCTCCGCGTGTCGGGCGACGCCCACGTGATCTTCCCGCACCACCGGCTGCTCGACGGCCTGCGCGAAGATCGGGCCCAGGCGGCCAAGATCGGGACGACGCGGCGCGGCATCGGCCCGGCGTACGAGGCCAAGGCCGGGCGCCGCGGCGTGCGCGTGCGCGACCTGTTCCGACCGGAGCGGCTGCGGGCCCGGCTCGAGCTGGCGAAGGAGGTCGTCGACGCCGAGATCGCGCGCCTCCTCAGCAGCGAGCGGGTCGACGTCGCGGCCGAGCTGGCGCGCGCCGAGGCGTGGGCCGCGTGGCTCGCGGGCAAGGTCTGCGACACCGGCGAGCTGGTCGACGCGGCCATCCGCGCCGGCAAGCGGGTGCTCTTCGAGGGCGCGCAGGGGGCCCTCCTCGACCTCGACCACGGGACGTATCCGTTCGTGACTTCGTCGACGACGCTCGCGGGCGGCGTGTGCTCCGGCATCGGCATCGGCCCGACCGCGATCGGGGGCGCCTGGGGCATCAGCAAGGCCTACGCCACGCGCGTCGGCGCCGGGCCGTTCCCCACCAAGCTCGAGGGCGAGCTGGGCGATCAGCTCCGCCGCGCCGGCGACGAGTTCGGCGCGACCACGGGACGTCCGCGCGACTGCGGCTGGCTCGACCTGCCCGCGCTGCGCTACGCGGCCCGGCTCAACGGCCTCACCGGGCTCTGCATCACCAAGATCGACGTCCTGGCGGCGATGCCCGAAGTGCAGGTGTGCCGTCGCTACGCCGATGGGGCGGCGCCCGGCGAGGTCGAGCTCGACGAGGTGACCCCCGTGCTCAGCCCTGTGCCCGGCTGGGGCGATCCCTCGCTGCGCGGACGAATCTCGGCCGCGCGACGTCTCGAAGATCTCCCCGCCGCCGTGCGCGCCTACCTCGACCTGATCGCAGACGAGGTCGGCGTGCCGATCGCCCTCGTGTCGCTCGGAGCCGATCGAGAGCAGACCATTTTGCTGCGGGACCCGTTTTGAGCCCGTTGCTGGCGATTCGTCGTCACGGCCCCGTGACTCCACGTCCTGCAGCCTCGAGGCTCGCGCCAGCACCGCAGCCACCCCGCTCGAGCTCCATGGGTCCGACTAGCGCAATTGACGCACGCGACGGGCAAACCCGCGCTGGCTCGTCTTGTGTCGGATCTGGGCAGATGTCCGGTCGAGTGAGCCCGGGCCCCAAAGCGGCAGGGGTCGGCGAAGGGCGGCGCCAGGCGGCCCGTGTCGCGGCACTCGGCTGTTTTATCCGTCTGGTTGTACCTACCAGCCGCATTTCCTATACTGGCGGCCCCGCGGACGTAGTCAGTTCTGCAGGACGCCGTCGCGCTCTGGCGAGCGAATCCCAGGAATCACGCTCATGAAGATCGAATGCGATAAGTGCGGAGCCAAATACTCGATTGCGGACGACAAGGTCCGCGGCAAGACCTTCAAGATCCGCTGCAAGAAGTGCAGCAACGTCATCATCGTCCGCGACAAGGCGGGCGGCGCGGAGGACGGTGGTGACGCGCCAGCCGACGAGCCGGGCTGGCACCTGGCGATCGGGGGTGAGACCGTGGGGCCGATCAGCGAGGCCGAGGTCCGCGATCGCTTCGCCGCCGGTGAGATCGACAAGGACACCTCCGTCTGGCAGGAAGGCTTCGAGGATTGGCTGCCGCTCGGTGAAGTGAGCGCGTTCTCCGACCTGGCCGATCGGTCAGCAGCGGGTGCTCGCTCGGCGGCCCCCGATCCGTTCGCGGGCGGCAGCGACGACGACTACAGCGCGCCCGCGCCGGCCGCTTCGGCGAGCTCCAGCTTCGACCGCCAGCCCGAGCCGGCGCGTCAGCCCGTCGCGGCCGCGCCTGCTGCGAGCAGCGGCCCGAAAGCAGCGGCGGCGCCGGCTGGCGGCGGTGAGAACCCGCGCGTGTCGTCGTTGACCGGCGCGCGCAACGAGAACTCGGTGCTGTTCTCGCTCGACAGCCTGTCGTCGATCGCGATGGGCAAGCCGGGCGGCGGGGGCGGTGGGGCTGCTGCTCCCAGCGGCCCGTCGTTCTCGCTCGGCGGCGGTGGCGGTGGCGGCGGCGGCGGCGGTTCGCCCGCGGCCTCGCCGACCAGCAACAGCGAGGGTTCGGGCCTCATCGACATCCGCGCCATGAGCGGCATGATGGGCGGCGGCGGCGGTGGCGGCGGTGGCGGCGGTGGTAGCGACGAGGGCCGCGACGACTCGATGCTGCCGAGCTTCGGCGGTACGGGCTTCGGTGGCCTGTCGGCCGCGCCCCTGCTGGTGACGCCGGCGCAGCCGGTCGTCGAGCACGCGCCGGCTCCGGAGCCGCAGCGCTCGTCCAACGCGCCGCTCTACGCGCTGATGGCCATCCTGCTGCTCGGCATGGGCGGCATGGCGTACTACATCCTCACCAGGCCGCCGCCGACGCCGGAGACGAAGATCGTCGAGGTCATCAAGCCGGTCGAGGTGAAGGACAAGTCCGAGGACGAGGACGACGGCGACAAGCCGAAGAAGAAGAAGAAGGAAGAGGACGAAGAGGACGAGGAGACCGGCGGAGCCGATGCTGCGCCGGCCACGCCCGACGACAAGAAGGGCACGGTCGCCAAGACCACGGCGAAGAAGACCGACAAGAAGGGCGACAAGACGGACAGCAAGACGTCTGCCGTCGGCGGCGACTCGGGCAAGGTCGAGCCCAAGAAGGAAGAGAAGAAGGAAGAGAAGAAGGAAGACTACAGCGTCGACTGCATCCTCGACCCGTCGAAGTGCGGCAAGAAGAGCGGCGGCGGCGGCGGCGGTGGCGGTGGCGACAGCAAGCCGCCGAGCGACTCGAGCCTGCCCGAGAAGCTCGAGCTGTCGGACATCCAGGCCGGCGTCAACCCGGTCAAGGCCAACGCCAAGACCAACTGCGCCAAGAATGCCAAGGGCGGCGAGAAGGTCTCGATCAAGCTGTCGATCAGCGGCCCCTCGGGCACCGTGCTCAGCTCGACGGTGGTGGACGCCGCGGGCAACGACGGCCTCGCCAACTGCGTGGCGGCGGAGCTCAAGAAGGCGACCTTCAAGAAGGTCCAGAAGGAGCAGATCGGCACCCAGGTGTCCGTGAGCTTCTGAGCTCGGCGCGCGCGCCAGGGCCAGTCGGTCGGCGGGGTCGTCCTTCGGGGCGGCCCCGTCGCACTTTCGGCGCTCGTCCCTCGCGCGCGAGTCCGTCGCCGGGCCCGTGGCCGCTCGCACACGTCGCGCAGGCCCCCTCGGCATCAGGGACTAGGCAGCGCCGGCGTTTTGCGGCAACCTGAAGATCCGCGCCGCGGCGCTGGCCGAGACCTTGCCGCGGTCGTTCGCGTTGGACCCGACGCTGGACCGAAACATACTTCCTGGCCCACCTCGGGCCCCCGATCTCCAGGAGCACTGCTCGCCATGTCGAACACCGAGAACTCAGCCCTCATCGCCCTGAGTGAGCTCAAGAACCTCGAGGCCGCGCGCGTCGCCGAGGTCGAGAGCGAGAAGCGTGCGAAGGAAGAAGCCGAGCGCCGCGCCCGCGAAGAGGCCGAACGCAAGGCGCGTGAGCTGGCCGAGAAGAAGGCCCGCGAAGAGGCCGAGCGGATCGCCAAGGAGACCGCCGAGCGCGAGGCCCGTGAACGCGAGGAGCGCCTGCGGCTGCAAGAGGCCGACCTCCGCGCCCGCGCCGAGCAGGAGGCGCGCCTGAAGGAAGAGCAGATGAAGCTCGACGCGCAGGTCAAGCTGGCCGAGAAGAAGGCGCGTCCGGTGATGCTGTACGCCGTCCTCGGCGTGCTGGTGATCGGCGTCGGCGCTGGCGGCTACTGGATCTTCGACTACATCCAGAAGCGCGACGAGGCCGAGCGGATCGCCCAGATCGAACAGAAGAAGAAGGACGACGAGCGCCAGGCCGAGATGGCGGCCCTCATGAAGGAGCTGAAGGGCCTTCAGGAGGAGCAGAACAAGATCAAGTCGCAGAAGGACGAGATCGAGAACCAGCTCAGGAACGTCCAGGACGAGACGGAGCGGCAGAAGCTGCTCGCGGAGAAGGCGGCCCTCGACGCGCAGCTGGCCGCCAACGAGGACAAGCAGAAGAAGAACAAGGGCAAGTCGTCCGGCAGCAGCAAGCCGAGCGGCGACGGCGAGCCCAAGTCCGAGAAGCCGAAGGGCGGGATCTCGGTCAGCAAGAACGTCGACGACCCGCTGGACGGCCTGTGAGCGTCAGCCGTGCGGCGCGAGTCGCTCGCGCCGCAGCCGTGTTCTGCCCCGCTTCCCGGGCCCTCACGGGTCCGGGGCGCGGGGCAAGCGTTTGAAGGGAATGCGCCGCGATGCTCTTGCCCGCCGATTTTTCCCGTGATAGATAAGTCGCCCCTTCGGCCTGGTAGCCAAGTGGTAAGGCAGAGCTCTGCAAAAGCTCTATTCGCCGGTTCGATTCCGGCCCAGGCCTCCAAACAACGAAGCTCGAAGCCGAGAGCCCCTGCCCACCGCAGGGGCTCTTTGCTTGGGTCTGTTCGGGCTTCAGCGGAGCGCTGCAGGTCGAGCTGCGGGAGACCGAGTCGCGCGTGCTCCTCGGCGCCGGCGGCGCCCGGCACGGGGTGGAGCGGGGGCGCGAGCGCGTCCGGGTCGCTCGGCGGGGCGCGGCGGGCAGGGGAGCGCGTGGCGGCGGTGGGGATGGCTCAACGGACAGGTGGGCCTTCGAGCCCGAGGTCGGCCACCTGCGCGCGCACCTTCGCCATGAATTCGGGGCCGGGATCCGCCTTGCGGGTGCGGTACTTGGGGTCGCGCTCGACGAAGTAGGGGTGGCCTTCCATCGCCAGGTACTCGTGGTGACCGATCAGGTGGGTGATCGCGGGGAAGCGGGCCTTGAGGTGGCGGACCAGTGCGGCGTCGGCCGCGACCTGGGCGTCGGTCAGCAGGTGGTCTTCGAGGTCGCCGACGTTCTCGACGCCGATGGCGACGTGGTTGAGGCCGACGCAGTGACGGGCCATCGAGGTCTCCGGCATCAGGCGAAAGATCGTGCCGTCGCGGTCGACCAGGAACTGCGACGAGACGTTGAGGTCGCCGGCCGCGGCGATGGTCTTGCGCCCGCTCTCGATGGTCGGGCGGTCGAAGTAGCGCCAGGTCGCGTCCGCCGAGCCTCCGCCGGTGTGGTGGAGGATGATCATGCGCGGCTCGATCTCGATCCCGGCGGCGGCCGGATCCTGGTGGGCCTGGCGGTACGCGATCGTGCGGGCGATCCGGGCCTCGTCGTAGGTGATCGGCCGATCGACGATCGCCACGGGGGGCGGCGGGGGCGGCTCGCTCGCGGGTGGCGGGGCGGGAGGCGAGGTGTCCTCGGGGGCATGGTCGATCGGCCCGGTCGCTTCGGGCAGGTTCGATTGGACATGTCCCGAAGGACCGGTCACCGGAGGCGCGGGCGCCGGTTCGGGGACGGCGCAGGCGACCGCCAGCAGGGCCGCGGCGAGCCGGCTGCGGCCGTCAGCGGTCATCCTCGTCGCTCCGCGGGCGGCTGCGGGCGGCCTTGCGCTCCCGCTTCTCGCGCTTGGCCTCGACCTGCAAGATCCGCTTGTACTTCTGCTTCTCGGTCGGGGGGCGGCCGGGCAGCGCGGGTTGATCGACGTGGTGCTCCTCGAAGCTCCCGGGGGCCGCGCCGAGCTCGAAGACGGTGACCTCGCGGCGGGCTCGCTCGCCGACGCGCAGCGGGATGACGGCCGCGCCGATGCCGGCGCCGACGTATACCGCGCCGCGCGGGCACACGTCGACGCGCGAGCCGTAGAGGCCGTGCACGTACTTGTGACCGATGAGGCGGCCGAGCGCGAGCTCGTTGAGGCGAGCCAGCGTGACCTGGCCGGCGTGGGTGTGCCCGGACAGCACGAGCTGAACGCCCGCGCTCCACAGGTGATCGGCCTCCTCGGCGATGTGCGACAGGCCGAGCGTGGGCAGGTCGTGACGCAGGCCCCGCGTCGCGCGTTCGACGTCGGCGTGGCCGGTGTAGGCGTCGTCGAGGCCGACGACCTGCAACGCCTGGCCGCGCAGGGTGATGGTGGTGTGCACGTTGTCGAGGACCTCGGCGCCGGCGCGCTTCAGGGCCGCGCGGACCTCGGGACCGCCGGACCAGTGGTCGTGGTTGCCGAGCACGGCCATGACCGGGGCCTCGTAGCGGCGGATCAGCTCTTCGAGCTGGTCGAGGAACGTCTGGCTGTGGCACACGAAGTCGCCGGTGATGCACACGAGGTCGGGCCGCTCGGCGTTGACGAGGTCGACGGCGGCGCGCTGGATCTTCATCGGCGTGATCCGGCCGACGTGGATGTCGGTCACGTGGGCCACGCGGAGGGGACTGGCGAGCTGGGACACGAACGAGGCCGGACCGGCGAACCGGCGGACCTCGATCTGGGCGCCGGTGTCGAACCAGGCCAGCGGGTTCAGCATCCGCGATCGCGCGAGGGCGGCGGCCAGTCCGGCGCCGGCGGGCTTGGGCGACGAGGCGGGCACGTGCGAGTGAGTATACGGATCGCGGCGGCCCGATCCACCGGGGGCGCCTGGACCGCGGAGGAGGTCGGTGATAAAGGCAGACCGAGGCTCGTCGGCCTGTCGCCATGAGCGCCGCTCCCGTCCCTCGTCCGTCCCGTCGCCTGCAGGCGGCCCGCGTCGCAGGCGCGAGTCTGCTCAGCGTGCTCGGCGTGCGCATCGTCGCCGATCTGCACCGCGACAGCTTCCTCGGCAAGGTCGACGAGCTGCTCAGCGTCGGCAACCTCTATGCGATCGCCATGGGGCTCGTGACCCTCGCGGTGATCGCGGGCCTGCTCGGCGGGCGGCGCTGGGCGTTCGTGTTCGTGCCGCTCTTGCTCTCGATCAACGCCGGGATGTTCGTGCCGCTGATCGCGTCCGACGTCCAGATCGCGGGCTTCTTGATCGTCTGGAACCTGGCGCTGATCGGCGACACCCTGTTCGCCATCTCGAACCCGAGCGCGCGGGCGCGGCGAGTCGGCGATCGCGGCGAGTCATTCGCGTGGCTGCAGCGCTACGGGGCCGCGGCGCAGCACCTGCTGCTGGTGTCGTTGCTGGCCGGGCTGGCGCTGTTCGGCTTCGAGGTCGAGTACGAGCTGGTCCCCGACCTGATCGGGCTGACGTTCGCGCTGACGACCCTCGCGCTGGTCTCTCCGTACGTCTACGGGTTGATGCGGCAGCGGCGGCGCTATTTGTTGGCGGTGGTGGCCGCGGCGGTGCTCTTCGTGCCCGCGGCGACGACGAGTCCGGGCGCCGTGCTCGCGCTGCTGTGGGCGCTGCAGGCCGCGGTGCTGCTGGTGATCGTCGCGCGCGGGCCGGTGTTCGCCGATCTGCTGCAGAGCTTCTACGCCCGGCCGGCGCTGCTCATCCTCTCGACCTTCGGCCTCATCGCGTTCTCCGGCGCGCTGGTGCTGACGTTCCCGGCGGCCTCGGCGAGCGAGCGGTCGATCGCCTTCATCGACGCGCTGTTCACGGCGATGAGCGCGACCTGCGTGACGGGGCTGATCGTGCTCGACACACCGGTCGCGTTCTCGCACTTCGGGCAGGTCGTGATCATGCTGCTGATCCAGCTCGGCGGCCTCGGCATCATGGTGCTGTCGACGTTCGCGGCGGTGCTGCTGGGCGGGCGCCTGGCGCTGCGCGGGGAGCAGGCGCTCGAGGAGGTGCTCGACCTGACGAGCCCGGGCTCGGCCTACGCGCTGACGCGCTTCATCGTCGTGTCGACGCTGCTGATCGAGGCCATCGGCGCGCTCGTGCTGGCGCTGGTGTTCCACTTCGGCTACGGCTTCGACTTCGCGGCGGCGCTGTGGCGCGGCTCGTTCCACGCGATCTCGGCGTTCTGCAACGCGGGCTTCGCGTTGTGGAGCGACAGCCTGATCCAGTTCCAGTCTGACGGCCTGGTGCAGGCGGTGCACGGCACGCTGATCACGCTCGGCGGGCTCGGCTTCCCGGTGCTGCTCGGGCTGTGGCTGCGCGCGCGCGGAGGCGAGCGGCGGCTGTCGCTGCAAGCGCGGGTGGTGCTGTGGATGTCGCTGAGCCTGGTCGTCGGGGGCACCGTGCTGTTCGCGCTCGCGGAGTGGGACGCGTCGCTGCACGGGCTGTCGGTCGCCGACAAGATCATCAACTCGCTGTTCCAGAGCGTGACGCTGCGGACCGCGGGCTTCAACTCCGTCGACCTCTCGGCGCTCGAGCGCTCGACGATCCTGATGATGATCGTGTGGATGTTCATCGGGGCCTCGCCGGGCAGCACCGGCGGCGGCATCAAGACGACCACGCTGGCGGTGGTGCTGGCGGCGGTGCCGGCGCTGATCCGCAACCAGGCGCGGGCCCAGCTGTTCCGGCGGACGATCCCGCACGACGTCGTCTACCGCGCGGGGACCATCATGACCCTGGCGACGATGGTCGCGGTGACCATCACCTTCGCGCTCCTGGCCAGCCACGACATGAGCTTCGAGCGCGCCGCCTTCGAGACGGTCAGCGCCCTGGCGACGGTCGGGCTGTCGATCGGGGCGACCGCGGAATTGAACGCGCTCGGCAAGTGGCTCATCATCGTCACCATGTTCGTCGGTCGCGTCGGTCCGATCTCGCTCGCCCTCGCGCTCGGCACGCCGCGCGGCGGGCACGTCCAGTTCCCCGAGGCGAAGATCATGGTCGGCTGAGCGCCGGCGCAGCAACCTGAACTCAAGGACATGTCCTCATGAGCGGAGAATTCGCAGTCATCGGCCTCGGGCAGTTCGGGCGCGCGGTCGCGTTGAGCCTGGTGCGCGAGGGCGCGGCGGTGCTGGCGATCGACCAGCTCGAGGAGCGGGCCCAGCTGGTCGAATCCGAGGTCGACGCGGTCGCCTGCGCCGACGCGACCGACGAGCGCGCGCTCAACGAGCTGGGGCTCGAGCGCATGTCGTGCGTCGTCGTGGCGATGGGCGCCCGCGCCCGCGAGACGTCGATCCTCACGACGTCGCTGCTGCGCCAGCGCGGGATCCCCCGCATCATCAGCCGCGCCGCCAACGAGCTGCACGCGCGCGTGCTGCTGGCCGTGGGCGCGCACGAGGTCATCAACCCGGAGATGCAGATGGGCCAGCGGCTGGCCCGCAACCTGGCCCACCCGACGATCCTCGAGCAGATCGCGCTCGACGAGAACACCAACCTGGTCGAGGTCGCCACGCCGGAGCAGTTCATCGGCAAGTCGCTGGCGGAGATCGACATGAAGCGCCGCTACGGCGTGTCGGTGATCGCGGTGCGCCGCGGCGGGCAGGTCATCCCGCAGCTGGCGGCCGACGACCGGCTCGCGCGCGGCGATCGCCTGCTCATCGTCGGCCCGCCGGCGTCGGTCCGGCGCGTCGCCAGCCTCGCGTAGACCGGTTCAGGAGCACCCGCGATGACCCTCCGCACCCGCCTCCTGCTCGGCTACGGCTACCTGATCGCGCTGCTGCTGCTCAGCGTGGGGACGGCCGCGTTCAACTCGCAGCGGGTCGCCCGCAACGTCCAGGTCGTGGTGCAGAACAACCTGGTCAGCCTCGGCGCGGCGGTGACGATGCTGCACCAGATCGAGCGCCAGGACAGCGCGACGCTGGTCGGGTTGATGCACCGCAGCGAGCCGACCGAGATGACGGCGGCGGAGGAGGACTTCGAGAAGGCGCTCGCGCAGGCCCGCAGCGTGGCGATGAGCGACGACGAGCGGGCGATGCTGAAGAACCTGCAGGAGGACTACGAGGTCTACCGCAAGGCCCGCGACGAGCTGCTGCGCAGCATCCCGGAGGACGCGTACGCGGCCTACCACGAGACGGTGTTCCGCGTGTTCGAGGAGCTCAAGCGCGACGTCAATCAGTACCTCGAGGCGAAGAAGACGGCGCTCGGCGACGCCAACATCGAGGCGTCGCAGTCGGCGATCGAGGCCGCGGTGCTGCTCGGCGTGCTGGTGACGGTGGCGCTGCTGTCGCTCGGGCCGCTGTCGCGCAGCTTGCAGCGCGACGTGCTCGGGCGCCTGTCCGAGGTCGGCAGCGTGACCGAGGCGATCGCCAGCGGCGACCGGCGCCGGCGCGTGCGCGACTTCTATCAGGACGAGCTCGGCCAGGTGGCCCGCCAGCTCAACGCGGCGCTCGATCGCCAGCAGGAGCTCGAGTCGCAGATGCAGGGCCGACTGCTCGAGCAGCGGCGCGCGCTGGTCGGGCTGATGAAGCAGTGGCCGATGCCGGCGGCGCTGATCGGGATCGACGGCGAGCTGGTGGCGTCGACCCTGAGCGAGAACGACGAGGCCGAGCTCGATCGCCTGACGCCGCGCGTGCGCATGGCGGCCAAGGTGCTGATGACGCGGCGCTTCGTCCGCGCCGAGGAGCTGTCGGCCGACATCAAGGCGAGCGACGGCGTCCGCGTCGTGCAGATGCGCGCGCTGGCGTCCGGCGACAATCAAATCGCGGGCTGGCTGGCGTCCTTCGTCGATCCGCGGGTCGGCGTGCTGGCGCCGCGCGGGCCGGGCGATCCCGCGCCCGGCGACGAGGCGAGCGCGAGCGGCGAATCGGAGCCGGTGAGCGACGCGGACGGCGAGGTGGTGAGCGACGCGAGCGAGGCAGGACCACGGAGCGCGGCGGCGGGCGAATCGGAGCCGAGCGACGAGCCGCGCTCCGGCTGAGCGCCCGCGTCGCAGCGCGGCGGGCAGGGCGACGAGCAGCGGTCGCGTTCGGGGCCGAGCGACCCGCGGGGCCTGGTGTACGATGCTGGCATGGCGCAACAGCGGAATTCAGGCCGGCAGAGCGGCGGCCAGATCCTGGGGGACCTCCAGGGGAAGCTCAGATCAGTGACAGGCGGCGGGTCGAGCTGGTTCGACTGGGTGTGGATCGGCGGGGCGCTGATCGCCGGCCTCGTCCTGATGACGACCTCGTTCACCGCGATCGAGCCCGGCCAGGTGGCCGTGCGGATCAACAACGTCACCGGCGGGCTGGCGACGGTGACGCAGCCGGGCTGGATCACGCGGCTGCCGTTCGGGATCCACTCGGTGTACGTGCTCGACGCCAGCCCGCAGACGTTCTCGATGCACGGGAGCAAGACGGTCGACGACCTCGAGGTCAGCGAGCTGACGGTGCGCGCGAGCGACGGCTCGAACTTCCACTTCTCCGACACCACGATCATCTTCCAGATCGCCGGTGACGAGGCCCAGACGGTCGTGCGCGACGGCGGCGAGGAGCGCGGCTACCTCAAGTGGATGCGCCCGTACGCCCGCGCGATCCTCCGCGACGAGTTCGGCCGCGAGTCGACGATCTCGGTGTCGAACCCGACCAAGTTCGGTGAGGCGACCGAGCGCGCGAAGAGCCGGCTCAACGAGCTGCTCGGGGTGCACGGCGTCATCGTGACCCAGATCGTGACGCCGCGACCGCAGTTCAACGACGAGTACGAGAAGCTGATCGAGGAGCGCAACAAGCTCGGCAACCAGCTCGAGGTCATCAAGAGCAACCTCGCGGCGGCCGAGACCAGCCGCGAGCGCCGGCTGGCCGAGGTCAACCGCGATCAGAACCGATCGATCCAGGAGAAGCGGACCGAGCTCGAGTCGGCGCTGGCGACCGCGATCGCGGCCCAGGCCGACGCGACCCGCGAGGCCGACACGTACAAGATCTCGAAGGTCGCCGAGGGCCAGGCGGCCCTCAGCGCGGCCAAGCAGCAGGCGGCCGAGCTCCGCGGCCAGCTCGAGGCGAACTATCGCGGGCGCAAGGCCGAGATCGACGCGTTCCGCTCGCAGCCGGTCGAGCGGGTGATGGAGCGGCTGGGCGAGCGCCTGCGCGGGGTGACGATCGCGATCGAGCCGTGGGCCAACGACGCCAACCCGTCGCGGGTCGAGGTCGAGAAGGTCGGAGGTGCGCAGTGAAGGGCTTCGTCCGCATTTGTCAGCTCACGCTGCTGTCGCTGCTGTTCCTGTGGATCGCGCCGACGTGCGTCATCTCGACGGTGCCGCTCGGCACGATCGGCGTGCGCAGCAGCAACGCCTCGGGCGTGCTCGCGGCCGACCTCGAGCCGGGGTGGACGCTCAACATCGCCGGGATCCACAGCCTGACGCTGCTGCCGAGCCACTACCTGTTCCTCGACTACGGCGAGGAGGAGGGCCAGGTCCTGCAGATCCGCACCCGCGACAACAACAACGTGTTCGTCGACGTCAGCGTGCCGTACCGCATCAAGCCCGGCGAGGCGCATCAGATCATGATGGCGGGCAACCACGTCGAGAGCACGAACGGGCAGTACCGGTTCCAGCGGCTGGCGCAGGAGACGACGGTCAGCGTGCTGCGCGAGGGCCTGGCCAACCTGACGAGCTCGGACTTCTACCACGCCGACACGCGGCTCAAGGTCGCGGCCGAGACGCTGGAGCGGCTCAACCAGGAGCTCGCGCCGCTGCACCTCGAGGCGCAGGCGGTGCTGGTCCGGGCGGTGACGTTCCGCGACGAGTACGAGAAGCAGCTGCAGCAGATCCAGCTCAACGAGCAGAACAAGCTGCTCGACGGGGCGCGCGAGAAGGTCGCCAAGCAGCAGCAGGAGCTCGACAACTACGAGCTCGGGACCAACGCGCTGGCCAACGCGCTGCAGCAGGACTGGATCAAGCGCCAGGCCGACCTCGAGCGCGCGTACCAGGTCGGCTTCGTCGACACCAAGGGCGACAGCACGCCGGGCTCGGCCCGTCGCGCGCTCAAGGCGTTGTCCGACGAGGAGCAGGTGAAGCTGCGCGAGGAGGTCGGGCGCGTGCTCGACATCGACGCGCCGGAGGCGCTCGCCGACGGCTACCTGCTCGGGATCAAGAACATCGAGGCCGAGACGCTCGAGTACCGCCAGCGCGTCAACGCCGAGGCCGACGGCGTGTCGCAGCGCCTGTCCGCCGAGGGCGCGGCCGAGGTCGCCGCGGTCCAGGGCGAGTTCGAGAGCAAGATCAACGCGCTGCTCGGCAGCCCGGCCGGGCGGGCGTACGTCGCCTACAAGAGCGCGGAGAACGTGCGCTTCGCCGAGACGCTGACGTTCCAGAGCACCGACGGGATCCCGGCGGTGCTGCGCCTGCGAGACTTCGCGCTGCGTTTCATGGGCGGCGGTTGAGCGGGCCAGCGGAGGGGCGAGCGCTCGTCGTGCGATCGAGGACACGACGGGCGCTCGTTCGCCGTGTGTGCGAGCGAGGCTGGTCGGTCAACCGGCGACGAGCAGGCCGTCGGCGACGAGGCCGGCGAGCAGCTCGTCGGCCTCGTGCGGCTCGGCGCCGAGACGCACGGCCTCGGCGGCCAGCGCGGCGTGGGTCTGCGGAGCGGCGGCGAACCGCAGCAGGCGGACGAGCGGCTCGCTGGCTGTCCCGAGGGACACCTCACCGGCGGGGCTGGCCTCGATGAGCAGCGCCTCCTGCTTCGGCCCGCGCGGGGGCCGCTCGCGCAGCGGTCGCGCGGACGCCAGGGCGGCGGCGGGGTCGGGGCCGAGGCGGGCCCGGATCCGCTCGAGGCAGGCCAGGCTGCCGGCGGGGAGCAGCAGCGGCGCGACGCACGGGTTGCAGCTCAGGCCGGGCGCGGGGTCGGGGCGCGGGCGGCGGGCGCGGGCGATCGCCGCCTCGATCCGGCCCGGGCCGCCGGCCTGGTCGCCGAGCCACGTGCCAAAGGACAGGGCCATCGAGCCATGTTCGAAGACACATGTCCGAAAGGCTAGGGTGGAGAAGAACGCGTCGATCGCGGGCACGCCGAGCAGGGCGGCGGCGGCCGGGTACTCCTCGATCAGGGCGTGGACGGCCCGGGCGCGGCGGTAGGGGTCGACGGCGAGGGTCCGCGGATCGACGGCGCGCAGCAGCTCGCGCTCGCGCCCGGCCAGCTCGGGCAGCGGGCCCGGGCCGCGCACGGCGGCGGCGTAGGCCGGATCGAGGTGCATGCAGACCAGGGCGGCCTGCACGCGCCGCGGGTCGAGGCGGTCGGTCAAGCGGCCTCCGGGCCGCGCGCGGGCCACAAGGCGGCGACGCGGTCGAACAGCGGCAGGACGGCCTCGATCGGGTTGCGCTCGCACTCGACGACGATGGCGCGCAGGTTGACGGCGCGCGCGACCGCCTCGCCGGCGATCTCCCAGGTGTCGGGCAAGACGTCGGTGCCGTGGTCGTCCTCGACCCACTCGAGCCCGGCCTGGTTGCGCACGCGGCCGCCGGCGACGTGCAGCTCGACCACGCGGTCCCACGGGACGCCGTCGAAGCCGGCGCGCGGGGGCAGGCCGCGGGCGCGCTGGAACATGGCCAGGTGGGCGCAGTCGAGCAGCAGGCCGGTGTCGGCGCGCTCGGCGACGCGGGCGAAGAAGTCGAGCAGGTGCAGCTCGCCGACGAACGCGGCGCCGGGCGGGTTCTCCGGCAGCACCTCGAGACCTGTCGCCTCGCGCAGGGCGCACAGGCCCTCCGCGAGCGGGGCCACGGCCTCGTCGACGAGGATCGGCGGCAGCAGCAGCATGTGCCCGCGGTCGCGGCGGCCGAGGTGCCACAGGCCGGCGTCGCCGCACAACCAGGCCGGGCGCAGCTCGCCGGCGATCGCACGCACGCCGGCGAGCCAGGGCGCGTCGAAGTCGTCGGGGTCGTCGAGGTTGATGTCGAGGAAGTGGTAGGTGGTCGGCAGGCCGCCGGCCGCCCACGCCCGCGCGTCGTCGTCGAGGCCCTTGACGACCTCGACGCCGACCTCGAGGAAGCCGGCGCAGTCGGGCCGGCGCCGCCGCAGCTCCAGCGGGTCGAGCGCGCCGTCCTGCCGGCGCGCGCCGTACTCGGTGCTGACGCCGAGGCCGAGGCGCGGGAGGGTGCGGACGCGGTCGAGGAAGCCGGGCATGGGTACGTTCAGACAGGTTCGAAGGAGCAGGTCGAAAGGGGCAGGCTCCAAAGGACCTGGTCGATCGGACCTGGCGAAGCGGCTAGGCGGCGCGGACCGCCTGGTGGGCGGGGCGGCGGGTGCAGCGGTCGAGCCAGGCGGCCACGCCGGGGAAGCGGGTCATGTCGACCTTGATCATGGTCAGGGCCCAGCCGAGCGCGGCGGCGTTGGCGACGTCGACGAGGGTGAAGCCGTCGCCGACGAGGTACTCGGGGCCGCGCAGGCGCTGGTCGAGCACACCGAGCTGCGCCTCGAATTCCTTGCCGGCGGTCTCGGCCTGCCGGGCGTTGCGCGACTCGGCCGGGAACCACTCGCTGGTGTTGTAGAAGATGCGGAAGATCGTGCCGCCGAGGGTGACCGAGCCCCACACGATCCACGCCAGCGCCTCGGCGTGCTCGCCGGAGCCGACGCGCGGCCACAGGCCCTTGTCGGCGCCGAAGCGGTCGCCCAGGTAGATGATCATCGCCAGCGACTCGAACATCGGCGTGCCGTCGACGACCAAAGCGGGCACCTTGCCGTTGGGGTTGATGGCGAGGAATTCCGGCTTGTGCTGGTCGCCGGCGCGGAGGTCGAGCTTGACCTTGTCGTAGGCGACACCGAGCTCCTCGAGGGCCCAGTGCACGCGCGTCGCGCTGGAATTGGGGGCGTAGTAGAAGGTGATCGACATCGGTCTCCGCGGTTATGTACGCGATCGGGCGGCGGAGCGGTAGGCGAGCGCGCCCGGCAGCGGGAGGTCAGGCGCCGACGCCGTAGACGAGCAGCCACTGGTTGCTGGTGCCCGGGGCGATGTCGTGGCAATCGTGCGTCGCGAGGGGCACGCCGAGCTCGGCCGCGACGGCGGCGATCCGCCGCGCGGCCTCGACGGCGGTGTCGTTGCGGTAGTGCTCGCGCCGGGCGCTCGAGCGCTCGCCGCGGGTGGTCTGCGCGGGCGTGCGGGCCAGGCCGAAGGCGGTGTTGTCGCAGACGACGAGCTGGCCGCCGGGGCGCAGCCGGGGCAGGGCGGCGCGCAGCACGAGGTCGGGGTCGCGGAGGTGGTTGTAGCTGCGGAGGATCGTGACGGCGTCGAAGCGCCGCTCGCCGAGGTCGAGCGCCTCGGCGTCGGCCTGCGCGAGCGCGGCGCCGGGCGGCAGGCGGGGACGCAGGCGGGCGAGCGCGCCGGGGTCGGGGTCGACGCCGGTGTAGCGGATCGCGCCGGCGGCGATCCGCGGGGCCAATACGTCGAGGTAGGGGGCGTCGCCGCAGCCGAGGTCGAGGACGTCGCCGGTGAGGCCGGCGAGCCGGGCGCGCACGACCGCGTCGTCGCGCGTGAAGATGTCCTCAAAGACAGGTTCGAACATCCCTGTGCATGCGGACAGGTGCGGGCAGCCGGCGCACAGCGGGCTGCGGGCCAGCGGGACCAGCTCGCGGGCGAAGTCCTGCGGGGCCGGGCCGCGAGCGGCGTCGACGTAGACCTGGCCGAGGTCGTGCTTGATCGCGGCGATCTCCTCGTCGGTGAAGTCGCGGCTGTCGGCGCGGTAGCGGGCGATCGCGCCGCCGCGGCGGACGAACAGGTGGCGCCCGCGCTCCCACGGGGTGACGCCGAGCGGGCCCTGGCGCAAGGGACAGGTGTCGTCGGGGGCCGGGTGCACCGCCTCGAGCGTGTAGTTGAACGAGTTGGCGCGCGGGCGGTCGGTCACGGGCCGCAGCTCGCCGGCGCCGTGGACGTCGTGGTAGCCGCGGTACAGGCCGGGGCAGCCGCCGCGCAGGCTGCAGCCGTCGCAGGCCGGCGGGTGGCGCTTGTTGTCGTCGTCGACCGGGAACAGATCGGGCTCGCCGATCTCGACCATGGTCCAGTAACGGTGGGTGCGGAGGTCGCTGTAGCTGTCCTCGAGGCCAGGTAGGAGGCAGCGCGGGACGCCGCCGTGCTGCACGCGGACGCCGCGCTCGCGCGCGTGGGCGGCGGCGTCGAGGACGGCCTCGGCGACGGCGGCGACGCGCGGGACCAGCAGCTCGAAGTTGCGCGCGGCGCCGCCCTTGGGCTCGACCATCGAGAACTTGAGGGTGACGTCGGTGAAGCCGGCGACGAGGTCGACGAGGCCGCGCAGGTGGGCGAGGTTCTGGCGGGTGACGACGCAGTTGACGGTGAGGTCGAGGCCGCGGCCGCCGAGGTTGCGCAGGGCGGCCAGCGCCTGATCGAAGGCGTCGCTGCGGACGAGGCGGTTGTGCACCGGGGCGGTGCCGCCGTGCAGCGACAGGTAGACGTAGCGCAGGCGGTGGGCGACGAGCTTGTCGGTGAGCTGGCGGTAGGCGAGGGCGCGGCCGTTGGTGACGAGGCCGAGGTCGAGGCCGAGGCCGGCGATCCGCGCGGCCCAGCGCAGGAGCTCGGGCCGGATCGTCGGCTCGCCGCCGGACAGGACGACCATGCCGTGTCCCAGTTCGGCGGCGCGGAGGATCTTGCGCTCGACCTCCTCGGCGTCGCCGTCGATCGGACGCACGTCGAGGGTGTGACAAAAGGTGCAGTGCTCGTTGCACCCGTAGCCGACCTTGATCAGCGCCTTGTAGTCGCCGGGGCCGAACTGCGGCGGCCTCGCGGGCCGCGAGGGCCGTGCGGCGTGGGGGCGATCGTCCATGCGCAGCGCCGATGCTAGCGCGTCCTCGCGTTCGTGGGAGGACGGGAGGACGGGAGGACGGTGGAGGCGTCGGCGTCGGCAAAGGCGCGGGCGAGTTCCGGGCTCGCGTGAGGTGTCCGGGGCTGGCGTGAGCGGCCCGGGCTCGCGTCGCCTTGACGGGAGATGCGACCGGCGAGTACCGTGGGCTTCGATTAGGAAGACTGACTGCATGAAGCCTTCGCCGCGTGTCGCCCGTCGCAAGGTCCTCGCCGCCCTCGGAGTTGCCGCTGCCGGTGTCTCGACCGCCGCGTGCGCGCTCCGACCCCGCACGACCGGTTCGTCGGCGACGGCGCCGCTGGCGGGGCTGGTCGGACGCACCGGCGAATGGCGGGTCGAACAGGTGATGCCGCTGACGGCCGGCGCGGTGCCGGTGTTGATGCGCACGCCGAAAGGTCAGCGCTTCCAGGTCGATCTGATGCGCGCCGAGGCCGAGGGCCCCCGCGCGGTCGCGCACGCCGGCGACCTGGCGCTGTACCTCGCCAACGGCGGCGGCGGCGACCGGCCGTCGACGGCGGAGGAGGAGCAGGGGGCGCGGGTGCTGGCGGAGCGGCTCACGCAGCTGGCGGCCGAGCGCGGCGCGCCGGCGATCGCCGGGCTGCTGACGCTGTCGGAGCGCCTGGCGGGCCACAGCCAGGCCGTGCTGAAGCCGTGGAGCTGAGCGTCCGCGCGGCGCCGTCCAGTCCGGAAGGACAGGACGCATTGGACATGTTGCGAGGGACAGGTATGACGCTGACGCTGGTCGGCGGCGACGGCGACGCGCTGACGCGCTGGACGAGCGCGGCCCGCTCGGCCGGGTTCACGCGCGTGGTCGTGGCGCCGGGGCCGGCGGCGCTGACCGGCGAGGCGCTGGCGCAGCTGGTCGCGGCGGGGGTGGGGGCGATCGAGGCCCGGCTCTACGCGGCGGACAGTGCGGCGCACGACTGGCACGCGAGGCTCGAGGGGTCGTTCCGGGCGACGACGACGCTGCTCCGCGCGGCCCGGGCGCTGCGGGTGGCGGCGACGGTGCGCACGCCGCTGACGCGATCGAACGCGCGAGTGCTGGCGGCCTTGCCGGGGCTGCTCGTCGACGTCGCGGCGGTCGGCTGGTGCGTGGAGGTGATCGCCGAGGACGGGCGTGAACCTGCCGGGGGCCTGATCCCGCGGCTCGGGGCGGCGCTGCCGTACGCGCTGCAGGCGATCGCGGCGGCGGAGCGCGCCGGCCTGGCCGCGGCGGTCGCGGGCGCGCCGGCGTGCTTGCTGGGTCCGTTGCGCGATCGCGGGGTGCCGGGGCCGCCTCGCGCGTTCGCGGGGTGCTGCGACGACTGCGAGCTGCGCGGCGGTTGTGTCGGCATCGACGCGAGGTACCTGCAGCGCTTCGGCGCGGGCGAGCTGGCGGCGAGGAGAGGGACGGCGGAACCGGCGGCCGCGGGGCCGCGCGCGAAGAGACTTCAGGACATGTTCTCGGGGCCATGTCTGGAGATCGCGGAGGGGGCGTGCTGGCCGATCTGACGCTGCCGGCGCGGGGTTCGCAGACGGCCCGGGGGTTGTTCTCGGCCGCGCTGCGGCGGGCGCTGACGGAGCTGCTGCGGCTGCCGCCGGCGCCCGGGCCGAACGGGGCGGCGTGGGGGCGCTTCGCGCCGGTGCTGCGCCGGATCGCCGGGCAGTCGCCGGGAGCCCTGGCGAGCGCGGTGCGGCGACCGACGGTGGGGACGCTGATCCGCTGCCTGCGCGGTCGGCCCGACGCGGCGCTGCAGGGCGAATTGTTGGCGACGCTGGCGCTCGAGCTGGCGGTCGCGGGTGTCCTCGAGGACAGGGTGACGGTGCTGCAGCCGCCGGCGATGGTGCCGTGCCTGGGGGCCCGCTGCGCCCTGGCGCCGCCGCCGGGGCCGCTGGCGATCGGGCCGGACGGGTGGGCGGTCGGCGGGGTCGGGGGGGCGCTCGGGAGGGACTTCGGGACATGTCCGTCGGAGCATGTTTTGACGGACATCTACGCGACGATCGCGGGGCCGATCGCGCTGGCGCTGCGGCGCGACAACAACCCGCTGGCCGGGCTCGAGGCGCACCCCGACAAGTCGGGCAGCGCGCTCGACCTCGGCGGGCTGCCGCCGGCGGCCTGGCTGGCGGGGCTGCGGGCCGGGCTCGAGCTGATCGCCACGCACCTGCCGGCGCTGCGCGCGGAGCTCGACGTCGGCCTCGTGCTGGTGGTGCCGGTCGGCCACGACGGCGAGCGCCACCTGTCGGCGTCGTACCAGGAGGCGATCGGGACGGTCTACCTGAGCCTGCACCCGAGCGCGCTGACGCTGGCCGAGGCGCTGATCCACGAGTTCTCGCACAACAAGCTGCACGCGCTGCTCGAGCAGGGGCCGATCCTCGACAACGCCTGGTCGCCGCTGTACGCCTCGCCGGTGCGCCCCGACCCGCGGCCGCTGCACGGGGTGCTGCTGGCGGCGCACGCGTTCCTGCCGGTGGCGGCGATGCTCGAGTCGATGCTGGCGGAAGGGACAGGTGACGTCGAGCGGCGGCTGCGGCAGGTGGCCCGCGGCAACCACGAGGCGGTCGAGACGTTGCGCCTGCACGCGCGACCGACCAGCCTGGGGGAGCCGTTGCTGGCGGAGTTGGTGGCGCTCGACGCCCGCTTCCGGGGCTGGTGGGAGGACTGAGTGCCGGGGCTGCTCGACATGATCCTCGGCTACGACTGCAACCTGTGGTGCGACTACTGCACGATCGGACCGGCGCTGCGCGGGCGGGCGCTGTCGACGGCCCACGCGCTGGCGTCGCTGCGCGAGGGGCGGGCGCAGGGGCTCGACGCGCTGTCGATCACGGGGGGCGAGCCGACGATCCGGCCGGACCTGCTGGCGATCGTCCGCGCCGGCCGGGCGCTCGGGTTCGCCGACATCAAGGTGCAGTCGAACGGCTTGATGTACGCGCACGGCGACAACCTGGCGCGGCTGCTGGCGGCCGGGGCGACGCGCCTGCACGTGTCGGTGCACACCCACCGGGCCGACCGCTACGAGGAGCTGGTCCGGAGGACAGGCACGTACGCGGCGATGGTGGGCGGGCTGGAGCGGGCGGTCGCCAGCGGGGCGCCGCTGGTGGTCGACCTGATCGTCAAGCGCGACACGATGGCGGACCTGCCGGCGGCGATCGAGTGGTTGGCCGGGCACGGCGTGCGCGCGGTCGATCTCTGGTACGTGTCGCTGACCGACGCCAACGCGGACAACGTGGCGTCGCTGCCGCGGATGACCGAGGCGCTGCCGTTCATCGCCGAGGCGCTGGCGCGCGGGCGGGCGCGGGCGATGACGCTGCGCTCGCTGCACGTGCCGCGTTGCCTCCTGGGCCAGGATCACCCGCACGCGTGGGACCCCGGCGCGGACCGGGTGGTGGTGGTGACGCCGGAGGCGACGTTCGCGCTCAAGGACAGCCGGCTGGCCGGGCGGGTCAAGGTGCCGGCGTGCACGGGCTGTCCTTTCGAGCAGGTCTGCCCGGGCGTGCGTCCCGATTATTTGGCGGCGTTCGGCGACGGGGAGATCGCGGCGACGCGCGGGCGACCGCCGTCGCGCGGGCCGACGCGGCTGCCGATCGCGCGGTGAGGCCGAGTCCGGAGGACCGCGAGGAGGTGGAGCCGGTCGTGGTGTTGGTTCAGCCGTCGATCGCGACGCGGCGCACGAGCAGCTGCAGGATGTCGTTGCCGTGGCAGCACGCGCCGACGACGGCCTCGGCGAGGTCGAACGCGTAGACCTCGCCGGGGTCCGCGGCGAAGCTGCCGCGCGTGCCGGAGTTCAGGCTGAGCGAGGGGCCCATCGGGCTCTCGAGCGTGACGGTCGCCACGACCCCGTTGATATCGCCCCACGGCGGCAGGTCGCAGAACTCCGCGATGGTGTAGAGGAGCGGCTCGAACCGGGTGGGCTCGTCGGCCTCCTCGGCGCCGTCGACGGCGACGAGGAGGAGCTGCTGCTCGTCGGGGGTGCGCATGGTGACGGCGCGGGTGGGGAGGCTGACGTCGTCGTCGAGGGCCATGCTGTCGAGCTGCACGCTGTCGCCTGCCGCCCAGGTGACGTCGCCCTCGGGCGCGGCGACGATGCTGACGGTCGCGAGGCGCGGCTCGCCCTCGTGGTCGCAGCTCAGCGCGGTGACGACCATCCCGCCCTCGAGGGTGACGGCGTCGACGGTGCACAGGACGTCGATGAAATGCATCTCGGTCCAGGCTTCGGGCCAGTCGAGGAGGGTGACGGCGAAGGTGGCGTCGACCGCCGGGTCGGCCTCGGGGCACATCGCGGGCTCGCTCCCCGTATCGGTGTCCGTGTCGGGCGAGGTGTCGCCGGTCGTCGCGGTGGTGTCGGCGGACGTCGCAGTGGCATCGGTGGCCGTCGCGGCGGTGGCGGTGCTTTCGGTGGGTGTGCTGCCGGTGTCGGTGGTCTCGCCGGTCTCGGTCGGCGTGACCTCCGTGGTGAGCATGTCGCCCGTGCTGCTCGGCGGTTCAGGCGAGTCACCGGTGTCGGAGGTGTCCGTGACGGCGGTGTCGGTGGCGGGTGTGCCGGTGTCCTTCGTCGGACAGGCCGCGAGGAGTGCGAGAGAGCCAACAGAAGTCCAAGCCAAGCGCATGCCAGCAGGCTACGGGCAGAGTCGTCGCGTCGCAAGCGGCGCGGGGGCGTGACGGGTGTATGGCCGGACCGCGGTGATTCCGTGGCGCGTGTCCCGGACCTGTCCTCGGAGACATGCTGAACGAGGTGTCCGATCCTGATTCAATGTCCAATGATACATGTCCATCGGGACATGTTCGGTTCGGGCGGCACGAAGCCGCGCCTGCCGGGCGGCGAGGCGCGGTCTCGTGGCTCGCCTCACTTGCGGCGCAGGAGCGGGGCGAGGAAGCGGCCGGTGTGCGAGGCCTCGACCCTGGCCACCTCCTCCGGGGTGCCCTCGGCGATGACGAGGCCGCCGCCCTGGCCGCCCTCGGGGCCGAGGTCGATGATCCAGTCGGCGCACTTGATCACGTCGAGGTTGTGCTCGATGACGAGGACGGTGTTGCCGGCGTCGACCAGGCGCTGGAGCACGTGGAGCAGGCGGGCGATGTCCTCGAAGTGGAGGCCGGTGGTCGGTTCGTCGAGGACGTAGAGCGTGTTGCCGGTCTGCACCTTGCACAGCTCGCGGCTGAGCTTGACGCGCTGGGCCTCGCCGCCCGACATCGTCGTGGCGGTCTGGCCGATCTTCATGTAGCCGAGGCCGACGTCGACGAGCGTGTTCAAGATCCGCTTGAGCGGCGGGTGGTTTTCGAACAGCTCGAGGCAGTCGTCGACGCTCGAGTCGAGGATCTCGGCGATCGTGCGGCCCTTGTAGGTGACGCCGAGGGTCTGGGCGTTGTAGCGCTTGCCGGCGCACACCTCACACGGGACGTAGACGTCGCTGAGGAAGTGCATCTCGACCTTGATGACGCCGTCGCCCTGGCAGGCCTCGCAGCGGCCGCCCTTGACGTTGAAGCTGAAGCGGCCGGCCTTCCAGCCGCGCGCGCGCGACTCGGGCAGCTGGGCGAACAGCTCGCGGATCAGGTCGAACGACTTGGTGTAGGTGCCGGGGTTCGAGCGCGGGGTGCGGCCGATCGGGCGCTGGTCGATGGCGATGACCTTGTCGAGCTTCTCGAGGCCGCTGAGGCCCTTGTGCGCGCCGACGCGATCGAGGCTGCCGTGCAGCTTGTTGGCCAGCGCGGGCAGGAGGATGCCGTTGACGAGCGAGCTCTTGCCGGCGCCGCTGACCCCGGTGACGGCGACCAGGCCGCCGAGCGGGACGGTGACGTCGATGCCGCGGAGGTTGTGCTCGGCGGCCCCGAGCACCTTGATCTTGCCCCTGGCCGGGCGACGCCTCGAGGGGACGGCGATCTCCTTGCGGCCGGAGAGATAGGCGCCGGTGAGGCTCTCCTTGCAGCGCGCCAGCTCCTTGGCGCTGCCGCTGAACACGACCTTGCCGCCGAGGTGGCCGGCGCCGGGGCCGAAGTCGACGACGTGGTCGGCGGCGCGGATGGTGTCCTCGTCGTGCTCGACGACGAGGACGGTGTTGCCGAGGTCGCGCAGGTGCTGCAGCGTGCGGATCAGCCGCTGGTTGTCGCGCTGGTGGAGGCCGATGCTCGGCTCGTCGAGCACGTACATGACGCCGCTGAGCTCGGAGCCGAGCTGGCTGGCGAGGCGGATCCGCTGGGCCTCGCCGCCGGACAGCGTGGGGCCCGAGCGATCGAGGGTGAGGTAGTCGAGGCCGACGTTGAGGAGGAAGGTGAGGCGGGCGGCGATCTCACGCAGGGCGCCCTCGGCGATGGTCTGCTGCGCGCGGGTGAGGGTGAGCGAGGCGAAGTGCTTGCTGGCCTGCTGCACGGTGAGGGCGGTGGCGTCGGCGATGCCGACGCCGGACACGCGCACGGCCAGGCTCTCGGGGCGCATGCGCTTGCCGCCGCAGGCGTCGCACGGGGCCTCGCGGAAGTACTTGCGGTAGTAGTCGCGCGCGGCCTCGCTGTCGGTCTCGCGGAAGCGGCGCATGAGGTTGGGGATCACGCCCTCGAACTTCATGCCCCAGGTGCCCTGCGAGGCGCTGTTCTCGCTGCCCCACTTGACGGCGATCTTCTGCTCGCCCTGGACGCCGAACAGCACGGTGTCGCGCTTCTTCTTGGACAGCTTGTTCCAAGCGATGTCGAGGTCGACGTCGCAGGCCTCGGCCAGCGCCTCGACGATCCGGAAGGTCCAGCCCTCGCCGCGCTCCATCGCGGAGGCCCACGGGGCGATCGCGCCGTCGCGGATGCTGAGGCTGGGGTCGGGGACGACGAGGTCGGGCGCGGCCTCGTTGCGGGTGCCGAGGCCGTTGCAGTCGGGGCACATGCCGAGCGGGCTGTTGAACGAGAAGCTCTGCGGGCTGAGCTCGGGGAAGCTCTTGCCGCAGCAGCTGCGCGACTCGGAGAACTGCAGCTTGGGACCCGAAGCCCCGCCCTTGCCCTCGGCCTCGGCGCGCACCTCGCCCTTGCCCTCGCGCAGGGCGAGCTCGACGCTCTCGGTGATCCGCCGCCGATCCTCGGGCCGCGCGGTGATGCGGTCGACGACGAGGGCGATGGTGTGCTTGAATTTCTTGTCGAGCTTGGGCGGATCGTCGAGGCGGTGGATCTCGCCGTCGACCTCGACGCGGAGGAAGCCGCGGCCGCGCAGCTCCTCGAACAGGTCCTTGAACTCGCCCTTGCGGTGGGTGACGAGCGGGGCGAACAGGGTCAGCTTGCAACCTGGCGCTTCGGCCAGGAGCGCGTCGACGATCTGCTCGGGCGAGGAGCTGCGCACCGGCTTGCCGCAGTCGGTGCAGTGCTGGGTGCCGACGCGGGCGTAGAGGACGCGCAGGTAGTCGTAGATCTCGGTGATCGTGCCCACGGTCGAGCGCGGGTTGTTCGACGCGCTCTTCTGCTCGATGGCGATCGTCGGCGACAGACCGCGCAGGTGCTCGATCTTGGGCCGCTCGAGCTGGCCCAGGAACTGGCGCGCGTAGGCCGAGAGGCTCTCGATGTAGCGGCGCTGACCCTCCGCGTACAGGGTGTCGAAGGCGAGGCTCGACTTGCCGGAGCCGCTGACGCCGGTGAACACGACGAGCTTGCGCTTGGGCACGAACAGCTCGTCGATCTGCAGGTTGTGCTCATGCGCTCCCTTGACCTCGATGAAGTCGGGCTCGCGCACGGGGCTCAGGCGGCCGGTCCGTTCCGACGAAGGAGTGTCCACCGCGCCGTGTTAGCACGCGTTTTCGCGCCGGCGGACACTGCCGCTCGTCTGTGCAGGTGAAAGTTTGCGCACGTGTCCGGGTGTTCAGGTGCGATCTCGCGCGAGCCGGTCGACCGTGCCGCCTTCTCAACGACGCCAGGTGCTTCTATTAAGAGGGCCCGCGCCCGGGTGGTGGAATCGGTAGACACAGGGGACTTAAAATCCCCGGCGCAAGCGTGCGGGTTCGAGTCCCGCCCCGGGCATAGCGACCGTCAGGCTCCGGTGAGGTGACCGGGAGCAAACGCCGTCCTGGCGAGGGCGGCGGAGATCGCGGGACGACGGTGGGCGCCCCGCGAATCCTCCGGCGAGGCCGCGGGTCGAGCCCTGCCGCGCCGGCGGCCGTGTCGCTCGCGCTGGGGCGGAACGTCCGCCGCGGCGAGGTCGGTGTGCACGTGTCTCATGGGATATGTTCGATGGGACATGCCATTATGGGCATGTCCTAGAGGGCATGTCCGATCGGGCTCACGGCCGGTTCTCGTCGGCCAGCCACAGCCAGTCGAACTCGCACTGGTCGACCGGGAGGACGTACGAGCGCAGGTTGTAGAGCGAGCCGGGGACGGTGCCGATCTTGACGTTGCTCTTGTCGCGGAGGTCGATCACGGCCGGCGACTCGGTCCCCATCGGCACGGCGACGACGGCGTCGGGGAAGTCGCCGACGAGGTCGTGGCGGCCGCTGGGGCGGTCGCAGACCCTCTCGTGAGGGCAGGCGTCGGCGAGCTCGGAGCTGGCGAGGAACTCGAGCGCGAGCGGCAACGGGCCCGGCAGCTCGAGGGTGTCGGGGACGCCGAGGGCGGCGACGAACACGCTGGTGTTGGCGATGTCGGGGCCGGTCCTGGCCAGCCGCAGCAGGCGAATCTGGCAGGTCTCGGGGTCGGCGTAGCCCGCAGGGAGGTAAGCGATGTTGACGCAGGCGCCGGGCGCGAACTCGGGGACGTGCGTGGCCGGGCCGTCGATGTGGACGCTGAGCTCCTGCGTGGCGTCGCACTGGAGGTTGCCCGCCTGACAATCGGCGGAGACCGTGCACTGGCGGAAGAGCAGGGTCTGGTCGTCGGGCTTGCCGGTGAACACGGCGTTGACGACGCTCCCGAGGTCGTTGCCGCAAGTGGCCGGCGCCGGCGCGTGGGTGATGCGGACGGCGAGATCGGGGACGTCGGGGATCGTGCACATCGCCGGGTCGTCGGTGGTGGACGAGTCGGTGCCGGTGGTGGTGTCGCTGGTGGTCGAGGTCGGGTCGCTGGTGGTGCCGGTCGTGGTCGTCTCGCCGATCGGATCGGTGGTGCCGGTGGTCGACGTCGTGGTGGTGCCGGTCGGCGGATCGAGGGTCGAGCCGGTCGACGTCGTGGTGGTCGCGGTGGTCGCGTCGGTGGCCGCGACCTGCGGTTGATAGAAGCAGCCGCCGATCGCGAGGACGGCCAGCGCGCCCGGGCGGGCGCGGGGGTTCAGAACCGCTGCTCCCATACGAGTCCCACCATGGTCGGGCCGACCACCGGAACCATCGCGTGGGCCTTCGCGCGGCGCTTGAGGCCGATCGCCAGCATCGCCGCGCCGGCGCCGAGGAGCACGGGGGCGGCGACGAGGCCGACGGTGGCGAGGGTGTTCATGGAGCGGCCGGTGCGATCGAACTCGGCGCAGGCGCCGGTCGCGTCGCTCGGGGGGCACATGTTGGCCGGGTCCTCGTAGCTGCGCTCGGCCTCGCGGGCGCGCACGAGGCCGCCGATGAACAGGCCGAGCGAGGCGACGCCGCCGGCGAGCACGACGCCGCCGCCGATGGCGAGGCCCTTCCACGCGAGGGCGGGCGCGGCGTCGGGTGGTCGTGTACCGGCGGAGACGACCGGGGCGGGCTCGGCGGGCCTGTCCGGCTCGGGGGGCGGGTCGACGGGCTTGGGCTCGGCCGCCTCGACGGCGGCGCGGAGCTGCTGGCGGACGTCGTCGATCTGGGCCCCGAGCGCCTCGCCGGGGTAGGCGGCGGCGTATCCGGTCGCGTAGGCGTCGAGCACCGCGAGGCCCTCGCGCAGCACGCTCTGGCCGGCGCCGTTGACGAGCGTGTGGCGGTAGGACTCGGCGATGTAGTCGAACACGGCCTGGCGGTTGTCGCGGTTGGCGGCCGTCTCGCTCAGGAGGTCGGCGGCGGCGGTCCAGGTGCGCGCGGCGTCGAGGTAACGGCCGCGGTTGTACTGCTCCTGGCCCTCGCGGAACTTGCGGTCGAAGCCGACGAGGTCGTCGGCGGCCGGGGCCGCCCGCGCGGTCGCGTGGGGGCCGAGGGCCGTCGACAGGACGAGGAGTGCGGCGAGGGGCGCTCGCGCCCACCGGTTCACCATCGCCGCACTCTAGCACGCACACGCGGACGTGTGGGCCCGGCGAGTTCGCGCGCGGCAAAATCGCCCGGCGCAGGATCGCGCGCCGGGGTCACATGTCTTTCGCAGCCTGTCGCAGAGAACATGCTGGTATGGGCATGTCCTGATGAACATGCTCATGCGGGCATGTCCTCAGGGCCGGATCTCGTCGGCGATCCAGATCCAGTCGAACTCGCACTGCGCGGGGGCGACGGCGTACGAGCGCAGGTTGAACAGGCTGCCCGCGACGTCGCCGATCTTGTTGTTCTGCTTGTCGAGCAGGGGCAGCTTGAGCGGCTCCTCGGTCTGCATCGGCACCGTGGCCTCGACGCCGGCGGCCTGACCGACGAGGTCGTGGTTGCCGGTGGGCTGGCCGCAGACCTCGCCGCCGAGGCACGGCGCGACCAGCTCGGCGGTGACGGACAACCCGAGGATCTCCGGCCAGGGGGCCGGGAGCGCGCCGGTGGCCGGGACGCCGCCGGCGGCCGCGTACACGCTGGTGGTCTTGATGTTGGCGCCCGTCTTGCCGATCCGCACGAGGGAGCTGCTGCAGGTGCTGGCGTCGGCGAGGCCGGTCGCCTGGTAGGCGAGGTTGATGCAGGTGCCCGGCGCGAGGTCGGGGACGTGCGAGGCGGGGCCGGCGATCTTCAACGTGACGCTCTGCTTGGGCGCGCACTGCTTGTTGCCGGCGAAGCACTCGTTGGTGGCGAGGCACTCGCGGAACTTGAGGGTGTGGTCGTCGGGCTTGGCCTCGACCACCAGGGTGAGCGCGGTGAAGCCGAGGCAGTTGGGCATGGGGCTGTGCTGCACGGCGAGGCCGAGGTCCGGCGCGGCCTGCAGCGAGCAGAGGTCCGGCATGCCGAGGTCGAGGTTGGGCCCGAGGGTGTCGCTCGCGGCCATCGAGGTGGCGTCGCTGCCGTCGCCGGTCGAGGTCGCGGCGGCGGTGTCGTCGGTGGTGCCCGGGCTGGTGGTCGCGGTCTGCGTCGTCGCGGCGGTGTCCTCGGTGTCGCCGCTGGTGGCGGTGTGGCTGGTCGGGGTCGTGGGGCTCGCGCTGCTGTCGGTGCCCTGGCTGTCGCCGTGGCTGGTGGTCGGCTCGCCGGTGGCGCTGCCGGGGCTCTGCGTCGCGCCGTCGGTCGCGCCCGGGGTGTCGCCCGAACTGCTGTCGGAGAGGCCCTGGGTGACGTGGTAGGCCGGGTTCGGCACCGTGCAGGCGGCGAGGAGCACGACGCACGAGCCAGGCGAGCGAGGGGGGCGACGCATGACGCGAGGCTAGTCGGCGCGCGCGTGCGCCCGCAAGGGGTCCGGCAGGGCGGCGGGGCGCTGCGCGAGGCGCGTCAGGACGGGCCCGCCGGGGGGTCCTGGAGGAAAGGACATGGCTGAAAGGCCAGGTGCTTCACGGGGCCGAGCCCGGATCGGCGAAGGCGAGGTGCAGGACCATGCGCGCGCCGCCGGTGTGGCGGGTGTCGAGCGCGAGCCGACCGCCGCTGCCCTCGGTGAGGCCGCGGGCGATCGCAAGGCCGAGGCCGGCGCCCTCCTGGTTCTCCCCGCCGGCGCCGCGGAAGAACGGGGTGAAGATGTGCGGCTGATCCTCGACCGGGATCCCCGGGCCCTGATCGACGACGGCGAGCTCGACCCCGCTCTCGACGACGACGACCTCGATGCGGACCTCGCCGCCGGGCGGGCTGTGCACGACGGCGTTGTCGATCAAATTGCGGAGGGCGCGGGCGAGGTCGGCCGCGGCGCCGCGCACTTCGACGGGAAACTCGGCGAGCGCGTGCGGGACGGTGATCGTGACCCCGCGATCGTCGTCGTGGCCGCGGGCCATCCGCACCGCCTCGCGCACGACGTCGGCGACGCGGGCGCGAGCGCGGGTGGCCGGGGCGCCGCCCTGCGCCCGCGCGAGCCGCAGCAGGTCCTCGGCGAGGGCGATGAGGGCGTCGACCGACGACAACATCTCGGTCAGCGCGGCGCGGTACTCCTCGGCGGTGCGATCGCGGCGCAGGGCCAGCTGCAGCTCGCCGCGCAGCGAGGCCAGCGGCGAACGCAGCTCGTGGGCGGCGTGCGAGATGAAGCGCCGCTGCGACGACACGACCTCGTCGAGGCGGCTGATCATGTGATCGAGGTCGGAGGCGAGGGCGCGCGTCTCGTCGGCGCCCATGGTCCGCGGGTCGCCGAGCCGCGCCGCGAGGTCGCCCTCGGCGACCAACCGGGCGACGCGCGCGACCGAGTGCACGTCGCGCGCGAGGCGTTCGCCGAGGATGCGGGCGATCACGGCGGTGGCCCCGACGGCGAACACGAAGATGGCGAGCAGGAGCTCGAACAGGGTGGCGGTGTCGTCCTCGACGGTGCTCTTGCTGACGGCGTAGAGCAGGGCCTCGCCCTGATCGCCGGTCGGCATGACGACGCCGCGGAGGCGCGTGTCGCCGACCTCGAGGTCGACGGCGACGCCGTCCCACGGGACCGGGCGACGCAGGCCGAGCGCCTCGAGCGAGGGCGGGGCGCGGCCGTCGAAGCTCTCGGAGGCGGTCTCGAGCTCGTGGCCGGGGCCGTACACCGCGGTGTAGCGCGGGGTGGGATCGATGCTCTCGGGCACGTCGGCGTGGCCCTCGTCGAGCGGGTGCCCGGCGGCGTAGGTGCCGGGCAGGTGCTGGGCGAGCGCGGTGGCCTGGCGGAACAGGGCGTGGTCGAGGTCGGAGGTCTCGAGCGCGCGGACCAGGATGTAGAGCGGGACGAACGAGAACGCGAGGGCGACGACGGTGACGCCCGTGACGACCGCGACCAGGCGGTTGCGGAGCTTCATGCCTCGTTCTGCCAGCGGTAGCCGACGCCGCGCACGGTCTCGATGCGGGCGGCGTGCTCGCCCAGCTTGGTGCGCAGGTTCTTGACGTGGACCTCGACGACGTTGGAGCCGGGGTCGAACGACAGCTCCCAGACCTTCTGCAGCAGCTCGGTGCGCGGGACGACGCGCCCGGCCTCGCGCACGAGGTAGCTGAGGAGCAGGAACTCGCGCGGGGTGAGATCGAGCCGGCGGCCGGACAGCGTGACGGTGCGCTCGTGACGATCGATCCGGACCGGCCCGACCTCGAGGTAGCGATCGCCGTGACCGCGGCGTCCGAGCGCGCGCACGCGGGCCAGCAGCTCGCCGAGGTCGAACGGCTTGGGCAGGAAGTCGTCGGCGCCGGCGTCGAGGCCGGCCACGCGCTCCTGGATCTCGGCGCGCGCGGTGAGCATGAGGATCGGCATGGTCGCGCCGGCCGAGCGCAGGGTGCGGCACACGGTCAGTCCGTCGACCGAGGGCAACATCCAGTCGAGGATCACGAGGTCGTAGCTGATGCTGCGGCTCTGGGTGATGGCGACGCCGCCGTCCTCGACGAGGTCGACGACGTAGCCTTCCTCGGCCAGGGCGCGGAGCAAAAAGCTGGCGAGCTTCTTGTTGTCCTCGACGATGAGGATCTTCATCGCGCGGATGATAGCGCCGGTCGTGGCGCGCGTCGGGGTGGCGCGACCGCAGGCGCGGCCGAGGCGCGACCCGGGAGGACCAACCGAGGTGATGCGTGGGCGCGAGCGCAAACTGCGCAAATGGCGGTGAGACCTGACTCGGGCAGCAGCGGGTCCGACTCGCGGCGGCGGTCAAAGCGAGTATGCTTGCAGCCGTGACGCGCGCCTCCAGACGTCTCGCGCTCGCGCTGCTGCTCGCGAGCGCCGCCTGTATCCCCTCCGGCGAGCTCGTCGCCATCGACGGCGGTCACCGCATGGTGGCCCGCGATCCGCAGTCGGGGATCAGCGTGGTGCTGACGACGGGCGCCTGGCAGGGGATCCCGAGCGACCTCGACGAGCAGGTCACGGTGCTCCACGTGCTGGTCGCCAACCTCGGCAACCGGCCGATCCGCCTGGCGCCCGGCGACATCGACCTGATCGACGAGCGCGGATTCCGGCGCGATCTCCTCGACGCCGGCGGCTCGTTCGTCCAGGCCGGGCAGAACGACAACGGCTACCACCCCGGCCGCCAGCTCGACTTCGGCCGCATCGAGTGGGTCGGCGGCGACGTGGCCTCGTCGGCGCTGCCGTGGGGCGTGCTGGTCCCGGGCACGTCGATGCGCGGCTACGTCTACTTCGAGCGCGTCGACCGGGCCAACGCGGCGACGCTGACCTGGCACTTCCACGACAGCGACAGCCGTCCGGTCGTCGACCTCACCTTCGACCTCTACGTCGCCCGTGGCTCGTGAGGCCGACGCTCGCGGCCGCTCGAGCCGCACGCCCCGGGCCTGTCTCTCGGGACTGGTCGTCGTCGGCGCGCTCGCCGTCGGCCTGCCGGCGCGCGAGGCCGCGGCCGGCAACCGCGAGACCAACCCGCTGAGCAACGAGGCGGCGCTGGCCGGCGGGGCGGTGACGGCCCTCGGGCGCGACACCGGGACCATCTACTACAACCCGGCGGGGCTCGGTGCGGTCCGTCGCACGCAGTTCAACCTGTCGACCCAGGCCGGCCAGTTCCGCGCCCGCATCGTCCCGTACGCGGCGGTCGCCGACCTGCCGGGCGGGACGCGCGACGCGGCGACGCTGAGCAGCCTGCAGGCGCTGGTGATGCCGTCGTCGCTGGCGGTCACGCGCCACCTCGGCCGCGGGGTCACGGTCGGCGTCGGCTACTTCGCGCCCGACTACGACTACTACGACTACAACGCGGTGCTGCGCGGGGCCGGCGGGACCACCGAGTACGACGCGCGGGTGCAGGTCGACGGCTGGATCTACCGCTACCACGCCGGCCCGGCGATCGGCTGGCAGCCGCACCCGCGCTTCCGCATCGGCATGACGCTGTTCGGCACCTACGGCTGGCAGCGCGAGGAGACGCGGATCTGGATCGACACGGCCTCGGGCACGCCGGAGTCGCGCACCGACGCCACGCGCACCTACGACTACGACAGCAAGCGCTCGGTGTTCGGCGGCGAGGTGGTGGTCGGGCTGCAGTGGGAGTTCGTCAAGAACCTCCACCTCGGCCTGACCTTTCGGACACCTCGCTTCGTCGCCTTCGAGGCGAGCCGCAGCTACGAGCTCAACACCTCCAACGTCGACCGCCCCGGCGACGGCGACGACGAGTACAAGTTCGAGTTCGACGACTCGCCGGAGCCGTCGGCCCGCGGGCGGGTGGCGCCGATGCGGCTCACGGCCGGGGTGGCCTACGCGCTGCCGCGCCGGCGCGGCTGGATCAGCGGCGAGATGGACTACAGCCCGGGCCTCAAGCTGAGCGCGCGCGACATCAACATCCGCCCGCTGTGGAACGTGCGCGCCGGAGCCCGCCTGCGCACCGCGGAGCGGCTGTACTTCGGCATCGGCGTGTTCTCGGACCGCGACGACGAGGTCCACACGCACAAGTTCCCGCACTTTCGCATCAACTATTACGGGCTCACCACCGGGGTCGAGTTCTTCTCGCCGGTCCGCCTCGGCAAGGGCGAGCGGGCGCGCAGCATCGTGTTCAGCACCTGCATCGCGGTGCGCTACAGCTACGGCCAGGGCTCGGCGGCCCAGATCGCCTTCGATCTGCGCGACGCGCCCGCCGGCAATGTCGGCTACGAGATCGGCACGGTCAACCGGGTGGCCTTCCACCTGTTCGCCGGCCACCTCGGCATGGGCACGTACTTCTAGTCCGGGGGCCAGGTTTCTCGGGACATGTTCCGAGAAACCTGGCTCAAGGGGAAGGCCTGTTCACTTCTTCTTGGCGCCCGGCTGCAGCACCTTGTCGATGACGTGGACCATGCCATTGCTGGCCGGGAGGTCGATCTCGAGCAGCTTGGCGCCGTCGATCGTCATCTCGGAGTCCTGGCTCTGCACGATCGGCAGCTCGGGGCCGGCGGCGGTCGGCGCGGTGCGGTAGTTGCCGATCTTCGCGGTGTCGTTGATGCCCGGGATGAAGTGGTACTTGAGCGCCTTCTGCAGCTGATCCTTGTTCTTCTTCCACTTGTCGAGGGTGCCCTTGGGCAGCTTGGCGAACGCCTCGTCGCTGGGGACCAGCACGGTGAGGTTGACCTCGGGGCTGGCGAGCTCCTTGTCGAGCTCCGCCACGACCAGCAGCTCGGCGAAGGTCTTGCCCTTCTCGAGGCCGCCGACGACGCCGATCAGGTCCTTGGCCGCGGGCGCCGGGGCGGGCTCGGGCTCGGGCTCGGCGGCGGCGGGCTCGGGCTCGGGCTCGGGCGCGGTCTCGGGGGCCGCCTCGGCCACCGGCTCGGGCGTCTCGGACGCGGAGTCCTTCTTGCACGCGACGTTGGTGGTCGCGGTTGCGCTCGCGACGAGCAGGGACAGTGCGATGAGTCTCAAATTCATGGCCGAGGGCCCTCCGAGGTCACGGTAAACCGCGGACGCGGGGGCGGCAACATTTTATGTCGGGCCCCGCTTGACGGGCACGCGACGGGTGAGCTGTGCTGTTGACGATGTTTTGCTCGTCTCGCTGTATTCCTCTCGTGCTCTCCGGTGTGTTCTCTGCGGGCCTCGTGCTCGCGGCCTGCGGTGACTCCGGCGACGGTACGGCGACCGCCGGCGTGACGGCGACGACGCCGACGAGCGAGTCGATGACGGGCGTGACGACGGTCGAGCCGGGCCCGACGAGCTCGAACAGCGACAGCGAGAGCGACGGCACGAGCGAGGGGACGGGCTCCCAGTCGGGGACGACCACGGGGGCTGTGAGCACCTCCGGCCCCGAGCCGACCACAGGCCCGACGACGACGGGGACGACGACGCTGACGACCACGACCTCGCCGTTCACCACCGGCGAGGACACCGACACCGGCTGGTGGGAGACGACCACCAGCGGCGACATGTGCAAGCCCAACATCGACATCGTGTTCGTGATGGACGTGTCGACGTCGATGTCGGCGATCTTGCAGAAGCTGGCCCAGGAGATCCTGGTGGTCGACCAGGCGATCGCGAACCTCGACGTCGACACCCAGCCGAACTACGGCCTGGTGGTGTTCGTCGACGACGCGACGCTGATCAACAACGGCACGCCGTACGCCGACGCGGCCTCGCTGCAGGCCGACTTCATCCAGTGGAGCAACTTCACGCAGAGCAACTCGCAGACCGACGGCAACGGCTCCAACGGCGACTGGCCGGAGAACACGATCGACGGGCTGTACCTGGCCGCGTTCGGGTTCCAGTGGCGGCCCGTCGAGTCGACGCTGCGGATGATCATCCACACCACCGACGACACGTTCGGGGACAAGGGGGCGGTCCAGAGCGGCGAGGTGGTCCAGCACAGCTACGACGAGACGGTGCTCGGCCTGCAGGAGCGCGAGATCCGCGTGTTCAGCTTCGTCGACAACGACAAGACCGGGGGGCCCGGCAACAACCAGGACGTCAGCATGGGCTTTTTCACGCCCTACCAAGGGAAGACCCCGATCCCGCAGGCGACCGACGGCGGGGCGTTCAACATCAACGACGTGTACGAAGGTCAGCTCAGCCTGTCGGCCGCCATCAATCAGTCGGTCGAGGACAGCCTGTGCTCGCAGTACATCCCGATGTGAGGCCGTGCTATAAGCGGCGGCGATGACGGCCGCCGCGATCGCCACTCACCCGCGGATCGACCCCAGCCTGTGCGGCGCGCCGGTCACGGTCGCGCCCGGGCGGGCCGAGGTGCGGCTGGTGGCGACGCCGGTGATGGCCGCCGACGACCACGGCCTGTGTCACGGCGGCTTCGTGTTCGGCGCCGCCGACTACGCGGCGATGCTGGCTGTCAACGACCCCAACGTCGTGCTCGGCTCGGCGACGGTCAAGTTCCTCAAGCCGGTGCGGGTCGGCGAGGCCGTGCTGGCCCGAGCGACATGTTCCAGCGAACATGGCCGAAAGCGCATGGTCGCGGTCGAGGTCGTGCGCGAGGCCGGCGGCGAGGTCGTGTTCAGCGGCGAGTTCGTGTGCTTCGTCCTCGACAGGCACGTGCTCGCCGCGCCCTGAGTTCCACCCGACGAGTTCGAGAGCCGAAGGAGAGCGACGATGGACGGAGGAGACCGGATCGCCGAGGTGCTGCGCCGACACGGCGTGCAGTTCCTGTTCACGCTGTGCGGCGGACACATCTCGCCGATCCTCGTCGGCGCCAAGCGCCGGGGGATCCGCGTCGTCGACGTCCGCCACGAGGTCAACACGGTGTTCGCCGCCGACGCGGTGGCCCGCATCACCGGCGTGCCCGGGGTCGCGGCCGTGACGGCCGGGCCCGGGCTCACCAACACGATCACGGCGGTGAAGAACGCCCAGCTGGCGCAGTCGCCGGTGATCCTGCTCGGGGGCGCGGCGGCGACGGTGCTGAAGGGCCGCGGCGCGCTGCAGGACATCGACCAGATGGCGCTGATGCGGCCGCACGTGAAGTGGGCCCACGCGGCCCGGCGCGTGCGCGAGCTGGTGCCGGCGCTCGAGGAGGCGTTCCGCGTCGCCCAGGAGGGCGTGCCGGGGCCGGTGTTCCTCGAGTGCCCGGTCGACCTGCTGTACAGCGAGGACGTGGTCAAGAGCTGGTACGTGGCCAAGACCAAACCCGGCCAGGCGCCCAGCCTCGGCGAGCGCGCGCTGGCGACCTACCTCGGCTTCCACACCTGGCGGATGTTCGCCGGGGCCGACGACGCCCGCCCGCAGACGCCGAAGCCGGTGCCGCCGCCGCCGCTGGCCCGCGACGAGCTGCGCGCGGCCGCGGAGGCGTTCGCGCGCGCCGAGCGGCCGGTCATCGTGGTCGGCAGCCAGGCGATGAGCATCCCGGGCGAGGCGCGCGGGATCGCCTCCGCGCTCGAGGCGATCGGCGCGCCGGTCTACCTCTCGGGCATGGCCCGCGGCCTGCTCGGTGCCGGCCACCCGTTGCAGATGCGGCACGCCCGCAAGGCCGCGCTCAAGCAGGCCGACCTGGTGGTCCTCGCCGGCGTGCCGTGCGACTTCCGCCTCGACTACGGGCAGAACATCAGCCGCAAGGCGGTGCTGATCGCGGCCAACCGCAGCGAAGAAGAGATGCAGAAGAACCGCAGCCCGGACGTGCCGGTGCTGGCCGACGCCGGGCGGTTCCTGCAGGGGCTCGCCGGTCGCCTCGCGGCCGCGGGGCAGGTCCGCGATCGCACCGGCTGGGTCGCCAAGCTGCGCGTCGCCGACGACGCGCGCGACAACGACATCGCCGCGCAGGCCGCGGCCGCGCCGACCGCCCCGGAGGCGCTGGTGAACCCGCTCCACCTGTGCCGCCGGATCGAGGCCAACCTCGACGACCACAGCCAGCTGGTCGCCGACGGCGGCGACTTCGTCGCCACCGCCTCGTACATCGTTCGCCCGCGGGCGCCGCTGTCCTGGCTCGACCCGGGGGTGTTCGGCACGCTCGGCGTCGGCGCCGGCTTCGCGCTCGGGGCCAAGCTCGTGCGCCCCGAGGCCGAGACCTGGATCTTCTACGGTGACGGGTCCGTCGGTTACAGCCTGAGCGAGTTCGACACCTTCGTCCGCCACAAGGTGCCGGTCATCGCGGTCGTCGGCAACGACGCCTGCTGGGCCCAGATCGCGCGCGAGCAGGTCGAGATCCTGGGCGACGCCGTGGGCACCGAATTGAGCCGGACCGACTATCACCGCGCCGCCGCGGGCTTCGGCGCCGTGGGGCTCGAGATCCGTGAGGCCGCCGCCGTCGACGGCGTGATCGCCGAGGCCAAGGCGGCCGCCAAGGCCGGCTCGCCGGTGCTGATCAACGTCCACCTCGCGGGCACCGACTTCCGCAAGGGCTCCCTGTCGATGTGACGACCGCCGGCACTCGCGCGTTCGCGAGTGCCGATGCTCCGTCGTGAGACGCACGCGGGCGCCGCCGCGGAGCGCCGCGGGCCGGCGCTCATGGGGCTTGCTGTGTGCATGAACCTGCGCAAAAGTTCATGCCAACATGCTCTGTCGCCTCGCTCCTGTGACTCGCGCGCTACTCGTCTCGCTGCTCGTCGCCTGCAACCCCGCCGACTCGGGGCCCTCGGGCGACACCACGGGCGACACGGGCGACACCGGCGACCTCGGCGATCCGGAGGTGTTCCCGGGCCTGTCGGCCCCGGTCGACATCCACATCGATGTGCGCGGCGTGCCGCACATCTACGGCGAGACCGACGCCGACGTGTTCTTCGCGGCGGGCTACCAGGTCGCGGTCGATCGCCTGTTCCAGATGGACCTGATGCGGCGCCGCGCGTACGGGCGCGGGGCCGAGGTGCTGGGCGAGAGCAAGGTCGACGAGGACCGGATCTCGCGCCTCTTCAATTTCCCGCGGTGGGGCAAGCTCGACGCCGAGCGGCTGCTGGCCGAGAGCCCCGAGGACTACCGGCTGTTCGCCGCGTGGATCGCCGGCGTCAACCGCCGCATCGAGGAGGTCAACTCGGGCGCGGCGCCGCTGCCGTACGGGTTCGGCAAGGCCGAGCTGAACTACGCGCCCGAGCCGTGGGAGCCGGTCGACGCGCTGGTGATCGGCAAGATGATCAGCTTCGGCAACTCGAACGTGCTCGAGTACGAGTTCCTCGCCACCGTCGTCTCCCGCTTCCTGCCCGCGGTGCTCGAGATCGTCCAGCTGCCGCGCCCGGGCTGGGAGGCCTACACGGTGCCGCCGGAGGATCGGCCGTCGTCCGGCGCCGCGCCGGCCCCGGGGGCGCCGGAGCCGAACAAGTCTTCGGGACAGGTCGCAAAGAGCAGGTCCCATGAGCCAGACCGCGCGCTGCCGGCCGACGCCGCCGTGCAGCTGCGTCGCCTGCACCAGGCGCTGTCCGGCTTCCGCGTGGTCGGCAGCAACAACTGGTCGGTCGACGGGCGGTTCACCGCCAACGGCAGGCCGATGATCGCCAACGACCCGCACCAGCCGCTGCAGAGCCCCTCGGTGGTCTACGCGGTGCACCTCAACAGCGCCGACGCCGGCGGCGAATTCGACGTCGCCGGGTTCGGCTTCGCCGGCCTGCCGGGCGTGCAGCTCGGCCACAACCGCAAGGTCCAGTGGGCCGCGACCACCGGCTTCGCCGACTGCATGGACCTCTACGAGGTGCTGCTGGCGCCCGACGAGACGACGATCGACATCGGCGGCAAGAAGGCGCCGGTGGTCTGGCGCGACGAGGTGATCAAGGTCGCGGGCATGGGCGACCGCAGCTTCCGCGTCGGCGACGTCGAGGGCTACGGGGTGCTCACCGGCGACGCGCTGCCGCTCGACCCGGCGCTGGTGGTCGCGTCCAACCGCCGGCTGCTGATCAACTGGACCGGCTTCCGCGGCACCAACGAGGCGCAGGCGTTCCTCGGCATGGGCAGGGCGCAGTCGATCGACGAGTGGGAGGAGGCGGTCGACCTCATCGAGGTCGGCACGTTCAACTGGATGGCCGCCGACGCCAACGGCATCACCTACCACCTCAACACCAACGTGCCCGACCGCGGCGCGCCGGGCGGGCGCAAGATGCCGGTGACGGTGGTGAGCGGCGACGACCCCGACTTCGTGTGGACCGGGGCGTTCCTGCCGGCCGACAAGCTGCCGCGCAGCCGGGCGCCGCAGACCGGCTTCATCGTCACCGCCAACAACGACCCGTGGGGCTTCACCGGCGACGGCGACCTCAGCAACGACCCCTGGTACTACGGCGCCTACTACGACCCGGGCTACCGGGCGGGGCGCGTCGAGCAGCGGCTGCAGGAGCTCACGCAGGCCGGCAAGGTCACGGTCGCCGACATGCAGGCGATCCAGTCCGACACGCACAGCCTGGTGGCCGACAAGATGTTGCCGGTGCTCGCCGAGGTGTACGCCAAGGTCGCGACCGACGACACGCTGCTGGCCTACCGCGGGCGCAAGGACCTCGAGGTGCTGAACGAGCTGCTGACGAAGACGTGGAACCGCCGCATGGACCGCCGGGAGTCCGGCGCGCTGGCGTTCCACGCGTTCGCCCACTTCCTGGTCAAGCGGATCTTCGAGGACGACCTGGCGCTGGTGTTCCCGTCGATCATGGACGCGTCGCCGGTGTACGCGCTGAAGTTCGCGGCGCTGGCGGCGACCGGCATGTACCCCAACGCAAACGAGCTGATGCAGCAGGGCCGCGACATCCTCGTGATGGAGGCGCTGGTCGACGCGGCCGACTGGCTGACCGCCGAGTTCGGCGCCGTGTCGCCGCACCGCTACCGCTGGGGCGACCGCCACGGCACCGGCTTCCGCAACGCCTACGGCGGCGAGCTCGACGGCGGCTGGCACCCGACCGACGGCGGCGAGGACACGGTCAACGTCTCGGGCAGCTCGTTCTTCGACGAGAACCTCGACGTGCAGCCGCGGTTCGAGTCGAACGACGGCGCGGTGTTCCGCGTGGTGACGAGCTTCGCCGCCGACGGCGTGCCGCAGGCGGTGGTCAACTTCCCGCCGGGCAACAGCGCCGATCCGGCGAGCCCGCACTTCGCCGACACGCGGTCGGACTGGATCGAGGATCGCTATCACCACTATCCGTTCCGTCGCCACGAGGTCGAGGCGGCCACGGCGGAGACGGTCACGCTCGAGCCGTGAGGGTCGCGCGCGCCCGCGTGTGCGCGCCGGCGGGCGCCCCGCGGGTCGCGCGGGCGCGGGGGAATGCGGGTATAGTCGGCCGGTGTCGTTCCCCCGGACACTCCGTTTGTTCGCCGCCGCCGCGCTGCTGGCGTGCACCCCGAAGGGCCAGACCGACTCGACGCCGCCGGGCGACGTGGCCGGCGAGGACGAGCGCCTGCCCGAGGCGCCGCCGATCGAGCGCAGCGGCCAGCTGATGCACGCCGGCAAGACCGCCGAGGCGATCGCGGTGCTCGACGAGGCCCTGGCCAAAAAGCCAGGTGACAAGGAGCTCCACTACGCCCGCGGGATCGCGCTGGCGCAGGCCGGCCGCCCCGAGGACGCGGTCGCGGCGTGGCAGGAGGCGGTGCGCATCGACCCGAAGTTCTACCCGGCGCACAACGGCATCGGCGCGATCGCGCTCGACACCGGGCGCTTCGACGAGGCGGTCGCGGCGTTCGAGGCCGCGATCGCGGCCAAGCCCGACTTCCCCGACGCGCACTACAACCTCGGCCGGGCCGCGCACGCGCGCGGGCAGAACGATCGCGCCGCGGCGGCGCTGGTCGAGGCCAACCGGCTGGCCCCCGAGGACGTCGACGTGCTGTTCCTGCTGGTCCAGGTCGACCGCGAGCTCGGCAAGCGCGACGAGGCGCTGGCGGCGGCGACGAAGGCGGCCTCGCTGGCCCCCGACGACGCCGAGGTGCGGCGCACGCTCGGGCACCTGTTGATGGAGGCCGACAAGGTCCGGGAGGCGCAGGTCGAGTTCTCGGTCGCGCTGCAGAAGCGACCCGACGACAACGACGCCAAGCTCGGCCTGGCGCGCGCGTTGGTCAAGCTCGAGCGCCCCGACGAGGCGCTGGTGCACCTGGCCGACCTGGCGGCGCGCCTGCCCGATCAGGCGGTCGTGTGGAGCGAGTGGGGGGCCGCGCTGGCCAAGCTCGGGCGGCTCGACGGGCCCGACGGCGCGCTCGGCAAGCTCGACAAGGCGCTGAGCCTCAAGCCCGAGCTGGCGTCGGCGCACGTCCGCAAGGTCGGCGCCCTGGCGCAGGCCAAGCAGTGCAAGCCGGCCAAGGAGGCGCTCAAGGCGTTCGCCGCCAAGAGCCCCAAGCCCGACGCGCTGGCCCAGGCCAAGGCGGCCCTGGGCGCCTGCGGCAAGTGAGCGGGCGCCGGCGCGGCCCGGGTGCGCCGTGGCGGCCCTGGACCGGGTCACGCGTGGGTCGCGTCGCCAGGCTGTCCGTTCGGGCATGATGCTTCGCGCATGTCGCTCCGGACATGTTTGAGCGAGCATGTCGGAAGGGGCATGGCACCAGGGCGGAGAAAGCGGCACAGCCGCCTCCCCGTGGGGAAGGCGGCTGCGACGGCGGGGGCGGGCAGGAGCCCGCGGGGGCTCACTGCGGGATGCCGCAGAAGCCGACGTTCTCGTATCCGGGAGGCGCGGTGCCCTCCTCGTAGAGGGCGATGCACTCGGCGTTGGCGCCGTTGCAGGTGTTGGCCGCGGACAGGTCGCAGAACGGGAGGCAGCAGCCGGCCGAGTCGGGGCTGCACTCGACGGCGTACGGGGAGTTGAAGCAGTACAGGCCCGGGTCGCACGCGTTGGCGTACTCGCACGGGTCGAACTCCTGGCCCTCTTCGCCCGACGCGTCGAGCACGCAGATGAAGTCACCCGTGTCGTTCGGGATGCACAGGTCGCCGCCCTCGCAGTTCTGGATCAGCGGGTCGCACGACGGCAGGCAGAGGATGAGCACGCCCTCGTTGACGATCGTGCACGTGGTGTTGGGGACGTCGCAGGTCGGGGCGTCGGGCGAGCCGCTGCAGAAGCGGATGCAGCTGCCTTCGCCGGTCTCCGGGTCGGTGTTCCAGCACATGTGGCCGACGTCGCAGCTGTCGATGCCGCTGACGCCGTTGCCCTCGACGGTGCACGGGTCACCGGTCTGGCCGGGGTTCTCCATGACCGGCGTGCACTTGAGCGACTCCCACGAGAAGTCGCCGTCGCCCGAGTAGGGCATGCACTTCTCGCCGGCCGGGCAGTCCTGGGTCCACGGATCGCACTCCTTGGTCCCGCCGCCGCCGTCGGGCGGCGTGATGAAGGAGCCCTCGGTCGTGTCGCCGGTGGTGGCGTCGCCGGTCGGGTCCGTCGACGGCATCGTCGGGTTCGTGCCCGGCGAGGTCGACGTGGGCGACTCGGTGGCGTTGCCCGACGACGTGTCACCCTCGGTCTCGTCGCCCGTCTGGTTGGTGTCCATCGTCGTGGGGTTGGTGGCGCCCGTCGCCCCGGGCTTGCCGTCATCGCCGCAGCCGAACACCAGCGCGGTACAGAGCAGGCTAGAAACCAAGCTGAACTTCTTCATGGGTCCCTCGTGAGGTCGTTTTGGAGCTGTCGGGGCGCGGCCCACAGTGTGAGGGGCGCGCACATGTTCGAGTTGGCGGTTGGGCTCGCTCTGGGAGAAATCCTTACCCGCCGATCCTCATTTCCGTGCGGCCAGCATGGCATATCCTACGGAACAAGCGCAACTGGCTAATTGGCTTCGCATGCCTGCGTATGACCGGGTTCGCCCCACTCCGTCGCACGTTTGCGTCCAGCATTGGCGGGTGACGGGCGTTGTTTCAGGGCCCGCTGCGGGCCCGCCGAGGGGGCGAGAACGTCGATCTGGCGGGGCAAGGCCGCGCTTCCGGGCCAGCGGACACGACAACGGCCTGGCGGGTACGCCGCCAGGCCGTTGAATTTTTCGGAGATCGCTCTCCGGGGTGCGAGGTCCGACTACTTGCGGATGTCCACGCCGGGCAGCTGGCGACGCAGGTGGTCGTCGAACAGCACGATGCCGGGGATGGTGACGCCGCCTTCGAGCATCGCCGCGCCCTGGCGGCGGATGCCGTCGAGGCCCAGGCGGCCGATCATGCCCCCGACGTCGTCGCCCTCGACCGCCTGGACGAGCCGCCCGAGGTGGCCGTGGAGCTGGCGCGACAGCGCCTTGGCGGCCGGGCCGTCCCACGGCGACTGGTAGACCATGCGCGCGAGGGCGTCCTGCAGGGCCCGCAGGTGCATGTCGGCGGCGACTTGCAGGCGCAGGCGCAGCACGTCGAGCGGGTCGCGGCCGGTCTCGGCGGCCACCCGCAGGGACGACAGCGCGCCGGTGAGGTGCTCGATCCGCGCCAGGCGGCCGGCCAGCGCCGGGGCGAAGCCGGCCGACTCGAACTCGTGCGCGCGCGCGTGGAGCAGCGGGATCTGGCTGGCGGGCAGGGCGTGCTCGACGTGGTCGAGCAGCTCGCGGGCGCGATCGATCGTCCGCTGATCGATCGAGGCGTAGGCGTCGGCCTCGAGCAGGACCACGGTGGTCTCCTCGAGGGCGGCCTCGACGACGTGCATCGCGCGGTAGACCGCCTCCTGGCGGTTCTTGTCCTCGCTGGCGTAGAGGTCGCGGCGCAGCGCGTCGACGTCGCCGGCGGCGGACGCGGTCATGTACGCCTCGGCGATCGCGTGCGCGGGCCGGCCCGTGCTGGTCATGAGCTCGGGGAAGAAGGTCGCGCCGGCGTTGTCGACGATCCGGTTGACCACCATCGTCGTCGCGATCTCGCGGCGCAGCAGGTGGGACTTCACGGCGCCCTCGGCGGCGTCGACGATCGCGGCCGGGAAGTACTCGCGGACCATGCGGTCGACCAGGCCCTCGGACAGCGGCTCGCCGTCGAGGAGCACGCGGTAGACCAGCATCTTCGCGTAGGCGCACAGCGTCGAGGCGTCGCACTTGAACAGGCCGATGCCCTTGCGGGCGCGGTTGGCCAGCTCGTCCTCGGTCGGCAGGGCGAACGTGTCGGGGTTGAACGGCACGTGCTGCACGAGATAGGACAGCGTGCGCGCGTAGCGGTAGACGTCGACCTTGGAGCGGCGGACGTCGTAGCTGACCATGCGGCTCTGCGAGCGGTTGTTGGCCAGCACCATGTCGCACACCTCGGTGGCGGCGGCCTTGAGGAGCTCGTTGCGGCGCTCGCGGGTGACCTTGCCGCTCGCCAGCAGCGGCGCGAACAGGATCTTGATGTTGACCTCGTGGTCCGAGGTGTCGACGCCGCCGGAGTTGTCGAGGAACGAGGTGTAGTTCTGGCCGCCGATCCGCGCGAAGGCCGGGCGACCGCGGTCGGTGATCGCCAGGTTGGCGCCCTCGCCCATGACGCGGAAGCGCAGCTGGTTGGCGTTGACCCGCACGGCGTCGTTGGCCTTGTCGCCGACGTCGGCGTGGGTCTCGTCCTTGCTCTTCACGTAGGTGCCGATGCCGCCCATCCAGCACAGGTCGACCTTGAGCATCAAGATCGCCCGGATCGCCTCCTCGCCCGAGACGACCTGGGTCGGCGAGAAGCCGAGCAGGCTGCGGGCCTCCGGCGAGAGGTCGAGCGACTTGGAGTTGCGCGGGAACACGCCGCCCCCCGGGCTCAACCTGCTCGCGTCGTAGTCGGACCACTGCGAGCGCGGCAGGTTGAACAGCCGCTCGCGCTCGAGGAAGCTGACCTCCGGGTCAGGCGTGGGGTCGATGAAGACGTGGGCGTGGTTGAAGGCGGCCAGCAGCTTGATGGTGCGGCTGCGCAGCAGGCCGTTGCCGAACACGTCGCCGCTCATGTCGCCGACGCCGACCGCGGTGATGACGTCCGTCTCGGGGTCGATGCCCATCTCGCGGAAGTTGCGCTTGGTCGTCTCCCACGCGCCGCGGGCGGTGATGCCGGTGGCCTTGTGGTCGTAGCCGTTCGAGCCGCCCGAAGCGAACGCGTCGTCGAGCCAGAACTTGTGCGTCATGCTGACGCTGTTGGCGGTGTCCGACAGGTGCGCGGTGCCCTTGTCGGCGGCGACGACGAGGTACGGGTCGGGGCCCTCGGTGTGGAGGATGCCGGGCGGCGTGACGACCTCGCCGTCGACGACGTTGTCGGTGACCGACAACAGCGCCTCGACGAAGATCTGGTAGTAGCGGTCGCCGGCGGCGCGCAGCTCGTTGCGGTCGGTCGGGGCCTGGCGCAGCACGAAGCCGCCCTTGGCGCCGACCGGGACGATCAGCACGTTCTTGACCATCTGCGTGGCCATGAGGCCGTGGATCTCGGTGCGGAAGTCGTCGGGGCGGTCGGAGAAGCGGATGCCGCCGCGGGCGACGCGGCCGCCGCGGAGGTGCACGCCCTCGAAGTCGGGGTGGTAGACGAAGATCTCGCGCAGCGGCTTGGGATCGGGGCCGAACGGGACGCGCTGGCCGTCGAACTTGAACGCCATCGCCGGGGCCTGATCGCGGCGGGCGCCCGGCTGGGCCTTGATGACGAAGGCGTTGGTGCGCAGCGTGGCGCGGACGACGTCGGCGACGGCCCGCAGCACGCGGTCGGCGGTGTAGTCGGCGACGTCGCGCAGCTCGGCCTCGAGGGTCTTGTCGGTGACCTCGGCCAGCTGCGGGCTGGCGCTGGTCGGGTCGTAGCGGGCGTCGAGCCACGAGACCAGCGCGGAGGCGACGGTCGGGTAGGCGACCAGCGTCTGGCGGATCAGCGCCGAGGTGAACGGGCAGCGGACCTGGTGGAGGTAGGCGACGTAGGCGCGCAGGATCTCGACCTCGAGCGCGGTCAACGTCGTCGACACGATCAACTGATTGAGCGAGTCGCGGCCCATGGTGCCGGCGTAGACCTGGCGCAGGGTGGCCCGGATCTCGTCGGCGCGGCTCATCACCGCGGGGATCCGCTCGGGGCGGACGTCGAGGCGGTAGTTGTCGAGCTCGAACGGGGTCGCGTGCGCGATGTGGACCGGGCGCGCGTACTCGTCGACGACCTTGAAGCCGAAGCTGCCGATCAGCGGCAGCTCGTCGCTGAGGTTCATCGCCTTGCGGCTGAACACACGCATGTTGAGGCTGCCAGGGTGGTCGCCGGTGACCGAGACGTAGAGGTCGAAGTCGAACTCGGCGCCGCGGCGGATGTTCTCGATGCAGCGCAGGTCGCCGAGCAGCCGCTGGTCGCCGGCGCGGCGCTTGTGCTCCTCGCTGAAGGCGCCGTGGTACAGCTCGAACAGCTCCTCGACCTGGTCGGGCGGGGCCAGCTCGGACAGCGCCTCGCGCAGGCGCTCGTTCCAGCCCTTGGCCAGCGCGAGCACCTCGGCGCGCACGCGCTCGGTGTCGACCGCCGCGAACGGGGTCGGGCCGGTCATGTAGTAGTGGATGATCGCGTTGTCGTAGCGATCCATGTAGACGCCGAAGTCGGAGTAGGTGGCCCCGAACTCGCGCTGCAGCTTCTCCTGCACCTGCAGGCGCAGCTCGTCGTTGAACTGCTCGCGCGGCAGGCTGACGAACGCGAACACGAAGCGGCCGTCCTCGCCGACGTTGATGTGCACGTCGGAGCCGCCCTCGACCTCGGCCCGCAGGACGCGGTCGGTCAGCTCCCAGATGCTGTCCTCGCTCTGGGTCAGCAGGTACTCGAGCGGCAGCGAGTTGAACGCGTTGGTCAGGCTCTTGCCGCGGTGGCTGTCGATCGAGACGCTGCGCTCGGTGAGGAGCTTGCGCAGCATGACGCGCAGGAACGGGATCTCCTCCGGCGGGGTGTGCAGTGCCTTGTAGGTGAAGAGGCCGTTGATCAGGCAGGTGCCGACCGGCTGGCCGTCGCGGCCGACGCGAGTGACGACGAAGTGGCCCGGCTTGCCGCTGCGGTGGACCGGCGACTCCTCGTTGCTGCGGTGGTAGCGGACGGTGCGATCGAGGTCGCGGGCGTAGGCGGCGAAGCGATCGGCGTCGCGCTCGCTGAGGTTGACCGCCGCGGTGCCGAGCGCGGAGATCCGGTGGCCCTTGTCGTCGTACTCCTCGACGCCGAGCAGCACGAGGTTCTCCTCGCACAGCCAGCGGACCATGCCCTCGGTCTCGCGCAGGGTCAGGCTGCGGTCGTTGCTCTCGGCGTTGGCGGCCCGCAGGTAGTCGTCGGCGAGGTCCTGCAGCCGGCGCTTCATCGGCTGGAAGTCGCGCACCATCGCCTGCACGATCCGGAGGCGGAGGCGGAAGCGGTCCTCGATGTCCTCGGGGACATGTTGGCCGGCGTCGAGCTCGACGCGGATCACCGACTCCGGCGCGCCCATGCCGATGCTGGTCAGGTTGCCGCCGGCGTCGCGCCGGACCTTGATCACCGCGTTCATCAGGCTGGCGATCTCGAGCCGCTCCGCGCCGAACAGCGCGCGCAGCGAGGACACCAGGAACGGCTGGTCTTCGAGGCAGCTCTCGAGGACGACGCTGTCGTCGCGCCGGCGCACGACGGAGTTGATCTCGCCGCGGCCGCGGGTCCTGATCGTGCTCAGGACCTGCTCGAGCTGCTCGACGAGCTCGGCGCTCGCCACCCGCCGGATGTCTCGGAGGTCGACCGAGGTCAGGACCGCCTTGCAGAGGGCCGCCAGGAGGTTGACGTCGGTCCCGGGCAGCTTGGGGACGTACGAGGCGAGGACCTGCTGTACCTCGTGGATCCGCTGATTGCTCAGTTTTTGCGTCGCCATCGGCGGCAACTCTCCGCCGCCCGGCGGCTGGGTGCAATCCCTCCCGTGCCGAGCGCACGCGACCGTTGCCGCGACCCATCGCCGTTTTCGGCAGCCGGCCGCCTGCCGACTCGCGCAAACCCCCGGAAGGCTTCGCGCAGGCCGTTGCGCACCGCGGCAGCATGACATCCCGCACGCGGGATCCGAAGGGGCCGCGGTGCTTGCGGTCCTATTCTTGATTGGTGCCTTCGCCCTCCGTCGCTGCACCGGATCTGGCGGCCTGCGCCGCGCGTCGCTCCCGCCTCGCCGCGCGCCTCGGCGACGCCGCTCTGCTGCTGTCCTCCGGCGCGCCGCCGACCCGCTCCGGCGACACGCATTACCGTTTCCGGCCGGAGTCGAACTTCTACTACCTGACCGGCGCGGCCGAGTCCGGCAGCGTGCTCCTGCTCAGGCCAGGACGCCAGCCCGCGAGCGCGCTGTTCATGCCGGTGCAGGACGAGCGCGACGTGCTCTACCACGGCCGGCGGCCGAGCGCGGACGAGGCCCGCGAGCGGCTCGGCGTCGACGTGGTGTTCCCGATCGCGCAGCTCGAGCTCGAGCTGCCGCGCCTGCTCGACGGCGTCGACGAGGTGTACCTGCCCTTTTCGACATGTCCCACGCTCGAGCGGGCGGCGTTCGCCGCGATCGAGCGCCTGCGTGCCGGCGACCGCCGGGGCGAGGTCGCGCCGACGTGCCTCCGCGACGCGCGGGCGCTGCTGGCCGAGGACCGGATGGTGAAGGACGCGGCGGCGATGGCGGCGCTGCGCCGCGCGGTCGACATCAGCGCGGCCGGGCACGTGGCGGCGATGCGGGCGACCCGGGCCGGGCGGCTCGAGCTCGAGATCGAGGCGCTGCTCGAGCACGAGTTCCGCCGCCGCGGCGCCAGCGGACCGGGCTACGAGACGATCGTGGCGGCCGGCGCGAACGCCAACACGCTGCACTACACGGCCGCCCGCGGGGGGCTGGTCGACGGCGAGCTGCTGCTGGTCGACGCCGGCGCCGAGTGGGAGCTGTTCACCGGCGACATCACGCGCACGTTCCCGGTCAGCGGCCGCTTCTCGCCGGCGCAGCGCGACGCCTACGAGATCGCGCTGGCCGCCAACGAGGCCGGCATCGCGGCCACGACCGAGGGATCGAGCCTCGACGCGATCCACGACGCGTGCCTGCGCGTGCTGTGCGACGGGCTGCGCGCGCTCGGCCTCGTCCGCGCGGGCGTCGACGAGGCGATCGAAGAGGAGCTGTACAAGCCGTACTACCCGCACAAGACCAGCCACTGGCTCGGCGCCGACGTCCACGACGTCGGCCGCTACACTGTGGCCGGCCGGGCCCGGCCGCTGCGCGCCGGCTACGTGCTGACGGTCGAGCCGGGGCTGTACTTCCCGGCCACCGCGGAGGTGCCGGCGGCGCTCCGCGGGGTCGGGATCCGCGTCGAGGACGACGTGCTCGTCACGCCGGCCGGGCCCGAGGTGCTCAGCGCCGGCGCGCCGAAGCGGGTCGCCGAGCTCGAGGCGCTGGTCGGGCAGGGCTGAGCCGGGCTGGCTGAGAGCGCATGTTCGGGGGGGCATGTTCTCGGGAGCATGCCGCAAGGGACATGTCGCCACCGACATGCCCGCCCGGACAGGCGATCACGCGCGCGGCCGGACCGCCCGGGGGCCGCGGATGTCGTGCAGGGCGGCGATCATGAGCTCGCGGACGTGGGTCTGCAGCAGCTCGACGTCGCCGCCGGTGGCGTCCGGATCGACCGGCTCGAGCACGTGGACGTCGACGCGCAGGTCGTCGAGATCCTCGAACACCCAGCCGTCGCGCGGCAAGGCCGCGCCGGTGCCGTCGATGACGATCGGGACGATCGGGACGCCGGCCTCGACGGCCAGGGCGAAGGCGCCGCGGCGGAACTCGCGGATCTGGCCGTCGCGCGAGCGCGTGCCCTCGGGGAACAGGAGGAGCCGCGAGCCGTCGCGCAGGTGCTGGCGGCAGCGCGCCAGCATGCGCGCGCGGCTGTGCGGGTCGCCGCGCCGCACCGGCACGTAGTCGGCCATGGCCATCATCCAGCCGAGGAAGGGCACCCAGAACACCGACTCCTTGGCGACCCACTTGAACGGGGTGCGCAGGGCGTAGAGGACGAAGATGTCGCCGAACGACTGGTGGTTGGCGACCAGCACGCACGGGCGATCGCCGAGCAGCCGCTCGCGGCCGCGGATGTGGATCCGCGAGGCGCCGAACAGGCGGATGCAGTGGTTTGCCCACGTGATCGCGTACCAGTGCGAGAACCGCCGCCGCGGATCGAAGGGCGCGACGAGCACCCAGATCGGCGCGACGGCGATCCAGAAGACGACCAGGCTGGCCGCGAGGTAGGACCAGAAGAGGGCCGAGCGGAGCCGCTGCACAGCGGCTCACTTGTAGCGGCGCGCGGCCGCCTGTGGCAAGCGGCCGCGCACGCCGCGGACGGCGGCGGGCTGGCGAGGGGGCGCGATCGTGGCATGATGACGCGGTGCCGTCCGCCCGTCGCCGCTCCGCTCCGCTCTCGCTCGCGCTCATGGGCACGTTCGCGTGCGCGGAGCCGGCGAGCCCGCCCGCGGCGGCTCCGCCCGCGAAGGCCGAGCCGGACCCGATCGTCGCCGCCAAGCCGCGCCTGATCGCGGCGCCGGAGACCGGCGACCTGGCGGCGATCGTGCGCGAGGAGGCGGCGCGCGAGGCCGGCCCGCTGGTGGTCACCGTGGGCGCGGGCTGGTGCGAGCCGTGCGTGGCGTTCCACGACGCGGTCAAGTCGGGCCGGCTCGACCAGCCGCTCGCGGGGGTGCGCTTCCTCGAGTTCGACATCGATCGCGACAAGGAGCGCCTGGCCGCGGCCGGCTACAAGTCGCGCTTCATCCCGCTGTTCGCCTTGCCGGATGCCGAGGGGCGCGCCAGCGGCAAGCAGATCCAGGGCGGGATCAAGGGGCCGGAGGCGGTCGAGCACATCATGGCGCGGCTGGGCCCGCTGCTGGCCGAGACGCCTTGAGCGCGGGTCGGGCAGCTCGTATGTTCGCGGGGTGCTGCGGATCGCGGCGGTCCTGCTCTTCGCGCTCTACTTCGTGCTCAGCCAGCCGCTGTGGTTCGCCGGCGCGCTGGTGATCACGCTGGTGACGGCGCCGTTCGATCGCCGGCGCGCGCTGCTCCACCGCTACACGTGCCTGTGGGGCGGACACTACGCGCTGCTCATGCCGGGCTGGGACGTGCGGGTGCTCGGCCGCGAGCACATCGCCCCGGGCGGGGTGTACGTGCTGTGCTCGAACCATCAGTCGCACGTCGACACGCTGGTGCTGTTCACCCTGTTCCGCCACTTCAAGTGGGTCGCCAAGGCGAGCGTGTTCCGCGTGCCGTTCATCGGCTGGAACATGAGCCTGAACCGCTACGTGGCGCTGCGTCGCGGTGACAACGCCAGCATCGCGGCGATGATCCGCAGCTGCCGCGCCAACCTCGACGCGGGCTCCTCGGTGTTCATGTTCCCCGAGGGCACGCGCTCGCGCGACGGCCGGATCCACGGCTTCAAGCACGGGGCGTTCTCGCTGGCGGCCGAGGCCGGCGTGCCCGTGGTGCCGATCGTGCTCGACGGCACCAGCGCGGCGCTGCCGAAGTCGTCGTGGCGGATCGGCCTCGATCGGGCGCGGCTGCCGATCATGGTCCAGGTGCTGCCGCCGGTCGCGCTCGCCGACCTGGCCCCGGGGGCAGGTGCGGCGGAGCTGCGGGCCGAGGTGCGCGCGCGCATGATCGCGGCGCTGGCGGCGTCGCGGGGAGTGACGCCGGCCGAGGTCGACGGACAGGCAGGGAGCGGGCCGCGCCGCGAGGACGCGAGCTGACGGGAGTCAGGCTCGGACGATCAGCCGAGGCCCGCGCCGGGATGGGCCACCGAGCGAGCGAGGGTCAGGTGCGAGGACATGACCCGAGGGGCAGGCGAGGGCCGCGCCGGTGCGGCATGTCGCAACGGTCAGGCCGGGGACCGTCGCGACATGTCCTGCAGGACAGGCGGCGCTCAGGCCTCCAGGCCGGAGTCTTCGATGGTGACGGTCTGGCTGGTGGCGCCGTTGCGCGAGCCGACGCGCTCCATGGCGTCGACGACCTCGGAGCCGGACACGACCTTGCCGAAGACGACGTGCTTGCCGTCGAGCCAGGGGGTCTCGGCGGTGGTGATGAAGAACTGCGAGCCGTTGGTGTTGGGGCCCGCGTTGGCCATCGACAGCAGGTACTTGCCGACGTGGCGCAGCTTGAAGTTCTCGTCGGCGAACTTCTCGCCGTAGATCGACTCGCCGCCGGTGCCGTTGCCGCGGGTGAAGTCGCCGCCCTGGCACATGAACTGCGGGATGATGCGGTGGAAGCTCGAGCCCTTGAAGTGGAGCGGCTTGCCGGAGCGACCGACGCCCTTTTCGCCGGTGCAGAGGGCGCGGAAGTTCTCCGCGGTCTTTGGGACGACGTCGGCGAACAGCTCGAAGACGATGCGGCCGGCGGGCTTACCGCCGATGGAGATGTCGAAATAGACGCGCGGGTTTGACATGAGGCCGCGGACTCTACCACAACCCGGCGCCGGCGCCTCCCTCACGGGGGCCCACGTCAGCGACGGCGATCACGGAACGACGTGAACGCTCGCGGGGGACGAGGGCCGCGTCGCGGTCGCGGTGGACGACACCTGAACCTGCGTTAGAAAGGCGAGCGGGTCGCCCGGCATGATGTGGCCGAAGTTCAACCCCTACATCAAGTAGGTGGGATCTATGTTAACCGCGTCGGGCTTCTCGTCGGACGAGCCTGCGCACCAGCGATCAGAGACGGACCCCTGGCTGAACGGTGTAGGTAGAACTTTGGGCCTCATGCCGAGCGTCCCGCTCGCACCATCCACTGTAGCACCACTTCGCCGGCGTGGCGACGTGCGCGGCGCCCGACATCGTCTGGATCACCTCACTGCAGCGGGTACGGCGTGAGGACGTAATCGGCCCCGTCCGCGTGGCAGCCGGTGCACAGCTTGACGCCCGTGCCGTCGGCGTACACGGTGGTGTCGAGGCGCTCGTACCAGTACCAGCCGTCGCCGTCCGCGCTGTCGGGGGCGAGCTTGACCATCACCGCGTAGCCGACGATGACGTCGGTGCCGTCGCCGTACAGCTCCTTCACGGCGGCTGCGCCTTGCGGGTGCATTCCGTCGGCGTCGGCGAGTGACTGCGCGAGCGCGGCGGTGACGAAGGTGCGCACGTTGCCGCCGTGGGGGCCGGCCGACGGGTGGATCTGCGACTCGGCCGGCCAGCTCCTGTAGAGCCCGGCAGCGAGCCACTGCTCGAGCTGCTCGGCCGAGTCGGTCGGCGGCGAGGCTTGCTCGTCGCCGGTGGTGCTCGCGGCGGACGTCGTGCCGGGGTCGCTCGTGCTCGTAGGTTCGTCCGCGGTCGGATCGGGGTCGGTCGTCGCGCCCGGAGGCGCCGCGGTCGACGTCGTGTCGTCGCCGCCGCCGGCGGCGTCGGGGGTGGCGACGCTGTCGCCGGGGTCGCCGTCGTCACCGCAGGCGGGGGCGAGGAGGGCGAGGAGGAGGAGGCGAGCGCGGCAGGACGGCATGCGCGGCGTCAACGGAGCGCCGCCGCGGGTGTTACAGCCGGCCGGCCTCGATCGCGCGCTCGGCCTGCGAGGCGAGCGCGCGCACGCCTTCGATCATGATGGCGAACCGCGGATCCCTGGTGTGGCCGCGGACGAAGCGGACGTAGATCTGCTGGGCGACGACGGCGGTCTTGAACAGGCCGAAGGCGTAGTAGAACGTGATCGCGTCGAGGCTGCGGCCGGTGCGACGGGCGTAGTGCCCGGCGAACTCGGCCCGGGTGAAGCTGCCGGGCGCGTTGGTCGGTCCGAACGCGAACGCTTGCAGCTCGGGGGGGTCGTCGGCCTGCACCCAGTAGCAGAGGGCGGTGCCGAGGTCCATGAGCGGATCGCCGACGGTCGCCATCTCCCAGTCGAGGATCGCGGTGACGCGCGTGAGGTCGTCGGGCGCGAGCACGAGGTTGTCGTACTTGAAGTCGTTGTGCAGCAGGGTGGGCGCGCCCGAGGCCGGCATGTGTCCCGCGAGCCAGGTCGCGACGGCGTCGACGGCGGGGATGTCGTCGGTCTTCGCGGCGGCGTAGCGCTTCGTCCAGCCCTCGACCTGGCGCTTGACGTAGCCGTCCGGGTGGCCGAGCTCGACGAGGCGCGAGGCCTCGATGTCGATGGCGTGCAGGTCGGCGAGCGCGTCGGCGGCGGCGGTGGCGAGGCCGCGCGCGAGCTCCGGGGTGAAGACGACGTCGCGCGGCGGGGTGCGGCGGATGACGACGCCCTGGCGCCGCTCCATCAGGTAGAACTTGGCGCCGAGGATCGACTCGTCGAGGCAGAGGTGGACCGGCCGCGGCGCCCGCTCGCACACCGGCGCGAGGCGGGACAGGAGCGCGTGCTCCCGCTCCATGTCGTGGGCCGTCTTGACCTGGGTGCCGAACGGGGGCCGACGCAGGACGTAGGCGTCGGCCCCGACGTTGACGAGGTAGGTGAGGTTGGAGTGGCCGCCGGGGAACTGCTGCGCGCTGACGTCGGCGTCGGCGGGGGCGCCGAGCGCGTCGCGCAGGTACGGCGCGAGGCGCCCGAGGTCGAGCTCCTCGCCGGGGCGGACGGGGCGCGGGTTATCGATCGCAGTCATGAGTCCTCCGGGGCAGGTCGGTGAGCGAGGGGAGTGGTCGAAGGGACAGGTCTGGAAGGGCAGGTCGAAGCGGAAATGTCGGTGAGGACAGGTCCGAGAGAGCAGGGCGGAAGGGCCAGGTGGCGTCAGCCGGGGCGGCCGGGGCGGTGGCGCGCGAGGATCCGGCGGGCGGCGGCGACCTTGTGGACCTCGTCGGGGCCGTCGTAGATCCGGGCGCCGCGCTCGCGGGTGTAGAAGAAGGCGAGCACGGTGTCGTCGGTGAGGCCGAGGGCGCCGTGGACCTGGATCGCGCGGTCGAGGACCTCGGACAGGACCTCGGCGACGTGGAACTTGATGAGGGAGATGTCGTCGCGCGCGGCGGCGAAGCCGTGCTGGTCGATGAGCCAGGCGGTGCGCAGGACCAGCAGGCGGGCCGCGTCGATGCGGGCGCGGCACTCGGCCAGCCAGGCCTGGACGATCTGCTTGTCGCCGAGGCGCTCGCCCGGGGCGAGCTCGCGGGTGGCGGCGCGCGCGGCCATCAGCGCCAGGGCGCGCTCGCAGATCCCGAGCCAGCGCATGCAGTGGTGGATCCGCCCGGGGCCGAGGCGCTCCTGGGCGATGACGAAGCCGCCGTGGGCCGGTCCGAGCAAGCTGTCCTTCGGGACACGACAGGCTGCGAACCGCAGCTCGGCGTGCGAGTCCCAGCCGGCGCCGGCGTGGCCGAAGATCGGGACGTTGCGGACGCGCTCGAAGCCGGGGGTGTCGGTCGGGACGAGCAGCATGCTGGCGCGCCGGTGGGCCTCGGCGGCGGGATCGGTGACGGCCATGACGACGGCGAAGGCGGCCCCGTCGGCGCCGGTGGTGAACCACTTGCGGCCGTCGATGACGTAGTGGTCGCCGTCGAGGCGGGCGGCGCAGGCGAGCTGGGTCGGGTTGGAGCCGGCGGTGTCCGGCTCGGTCATGGCGAAGCAGCTGCGGATCTCGCCGCGCAGCAGCGGCTCGAGGAAGCGCTCGCGCTGGGCCGGGGTGGCGTAGCGGTGGAGGATCTCCATGTTGCCGGCGTCGGGCGCCTGGCAGTTGCAGGCGAGGTGGCCGAGCGGGCTGGCGCCGAGGACCTCGCTGAGCATGCCGTGGTCGAGCAGCGACAGGCCGAGGCCGCCGGCGTCGGTGCCCATCTGCGGCAGCCACAAGTTCTCGGCCCGGGCCGCGGCGCGCAGGCCGGCGATGATGTCGGCGCTGGCGTCGACGCCCCGCGCGAGCACGACGGGCTCGGCCGGGAGGACGTGGGCGCGCATGAAGGCGCGGGCGCGGTCGAGGAGGGCGGCGGTCGCGGGCGGGATCGCGAAGTCCATGGGTGGCGAGGCTACCGCAGGCGGTGCGCCCGCGGCCACGGCGAGGCGCTGCTCGGCGAGGGTCGAGGTCGGTCGCGCGCGGGGGGTTCGTGCGTCCCCGGTCTCTGTTGACCGAGGCGGTGTCGCCCGAAGTCCGCGAGCGCGCGCGGCCCGACGGGCGGCCGCGGTGACCGCTCAGCGCAGGGTGACGTGGGCGCGCTCGTGGATGTGCGGCAGGGCGTTGAAGACCCGCAGCTGCAGCTCGCCGGGCCGGTAGGCGAGCTCGGTGACGGAGGCGTTGTGGACGATGAAGCTGGTCTTGAGGCCAGCCCAGGTGTCGAGCCCGAGCGCGAGCGCCGTGATGACGCCGACCGGCCCGGCCGAGCTGACGACCACGACGGTGCTCTTGCGCGGGTGCTGCTGCATGACCCGCTCGAGGCCGCGGGCGACGCGGGCCTGGAACTCGCGGAAGGGCTCGACGGCCGGGTGCTCGAGCGCGCCGGTGTGCCAGCGCTGCATGGCGGCCTGAAACACCAGCTCGAAGGCCCGCTGGTGGCCGGGGGTGCCGCGCTCGGCGCTCATCCACGCGGTCGCCAGGGCGGCGAGCTCGGGGTCGCGGGCGGCGAGCTCGGGCACGGCCTCCTTCATCAAGACGATCGCGGGGTACTCGTCGAACTCGAGCAGCTCCTGCGGCGCGGGAAATTCGGCGCCGGCCGAGCGCGCGGCGGCGACGAGGTGCGCGGCGGTGTCCCGCTGGCGCTTGCGCGGCCCGGCGTAGATGGCGTGCGGCGGGTCGATCATGCGCGCCATCCAGGACCCGAGCGCGCCGGCCTGCTGCTCGCCGAGCGGGGAGAGGACGTCGTAGTCCGCGGCGCCGAGCGAGGCCTGACCGTGGCGGATGAGCAGCAGTCGACTCACGCGGCGATCGTGCCCGCGAGCGCGCGCGGGATCAATGCGGGCCGTGAAGACGCCTCGCGTGCACGAGCGTGCGCCCCGGGTGGGCGCTCGCGTGGGGCCGACCGGCGACCACCGGGCGGGAGTCGTGCGGGAGCGGGCGAAGCGGTGCCCTGCGAGGCCGGCCGCGACGGCGGTGGCGCGCGGATGTTGCGGAGGACAGGTCCGTTCGGGCCTGTTCTACAGGACATGTACGAACGACCAGGCCCTCAGCGCTTCGAGATCTCGGCGTCGAGGCGGCGCTCGATCGCGTCGAGCTCCCGCATCTTGCGCTCGAAGTCGTCGCCGCCGCGCTTGCGGCCGGGGCCGAGAGCGCGGGCGCTGCGGCCGCCGGTGACGGCCTTGCGCTCGCCGCTGCCGGCGACCAGGCGATAACCGATGTAGCCGGCGCCGGCGAGCGCGCCGACGAACAGGACGTTGCCGAGGACCGCGAAGAACAGGCCGAAGACCATCCGCGCGGCGATCATCAGGGCGAACAGGCCGCCGAGGACGAGCAGCGAGCCCTTGGCGAACCGGGCAGCGGCGCTGGGGCGATCGTCGTCGTCGTGTTCGTATGAACCCATGGACATCATGGATAGGCGATGGCGGAGGCGGTGGCAAACCCTCCGCCGCGGTCGGCCCCGGATGCGCCCGGCGTGCCCGGAGGGGCGGTCGCCGCGGCACGCGGGACCGTAAAGTCACACGCCTGTCAGTCGGTCGGGCCGGCGGGCTCGGGCGCGGCCGGATCGGGCAGGTCGTGCTCGCTGCCGGAGACCCTCTTGCGCGGCTGCGGAGCCGACTTGCGTGGCTTGAGCGACGGCGGCCGGTCGTGGACCTCGGCGTCGACGCCCGGGACTGGAGGGGTCGTGGGGAGCGCGGCAGGGACGCGAGGGGACACGGGGGGAGCGCCCGCGGGCCTCGCTCCGGCGGTCGGGCCGGAAGCGGGATCGGCCCCGGGCGACGCGGCGCCCTGGGGGCCGGTGGACGCGGTCGCGTCGACGGGCGGCGACGGGTCGACCGGCGAGGCCTCCGGGAGGTGTCCGGACCCGAGCGCGTCGAAGCGGACGGAGGCGGGGACCAGCGGGCTCGGGCGGCTCGACCGGGAGTCGGAGGGGGAATGGGCGACCGGATCGCCGGCGCTCACCACGGTCGGAGGGGGCGCGCCGTCGGATGCAGGGCGCAGGCCGACGCTGACGACGCCGGCGGTGAAGATCGAGAGGCCGCAGGCGAGCAGCCACGGGGCGAGCCGACGCGGGGCGATGGCTGGCGGCGCGGCCGACGAGGGGGCGGCCCAGCGGGTCGCCGAGTCGTACGCGAGGGCCGGGGAGCTCTCCTCGACGCCGTCCGGGCGCGACAGCGAGGCGCTGCTGCTGGCCGACGCGAGGCCGAGGCCCGACTCGCCGGCGTCGAGGAGGTCGCGCAGGGCGTGCTCGCCGGTGCTCCCGGGATCGGCGGCCCACACGAGACCTGCCCTTCCGGACAGGCGCGCGCGGTCGACCCGCATGCTGGTGGCCGGAGCCTGCGGCTCGAGGTGCTCGGCGGGGTCGTCGGCGTCGCCGGTGTCGAGCATGCCGCTGAACTCGCAGCGCCCGACCTCGATCGCGGCCATGGCGTTGGCGAGCGCCATCACCGTGGGCCAGCGATCGTCGGGCGACTTGGCGAGCGCGCGCAGGACGATCGCCTCGAGCTCGGCGGGGAGCTTGCGCCGGACGGCGGCGGTGAACGGCGCGGGCGGGGTGATGAGGTGGGCGGCGAGGACGTGGGCCGGGCGGGCGTCGGCGAACGGGACGCGGCCGGTGAGGCACTCGTAGAGGATGACGCCGAGGGCGTAGACGTCGGTGCGGCGATCGACGACGCCGGTGCTGATCTGCTCGGGCGCGGCGTAGCGGGCCAGCATCGCCGCGGCGCGCGGCTCGGGGCACGACCACACGCGACCGCCGCCGGCGACCATCAAGCCGGGGCTGACGACCTTGAGCGTGCCGGGGTCGTTCTTGTCGCGCACCGGGTAGAGCGCGCTGGTCGAAAGATCCTGGCGGATCATTCCGTGCTCATGGGACAGGTGCACGATCTGGCAGGCGCGCACCAGCAACGCGCGCAGCCGCTGCCACGGCGGCGGGCCCTCGCGCGCGAGCACGTCGGCGAGGTTGTGGCCGGGGAACACGTCGGTGACGAGGAACAGCTGCCCGCGCTCGTCGCGGCCGACGTCGAGGAGATCGACGAGATCGGCGAGCAGCGGGACGTCGCCGCGCGGGAGGCGGAGGTTGCGGGTGCACCGCAGCTCGAGCCGCGCGTACAGGTCGTCGCCGCCGGCCAGCTCGGGGGGCACGAACCTCACCGCGACGGGGCGCGCGAGCTCGAGATCCTCGGCGCGCATGAGCTCGCCGAGCGGACCACGGCCGAGGTCGCCGACGACGCGCCAACGCCCGGCCAGGATCGAACCTGGCCTCGAGGTCATCACGCCGTGGTCGGTGCTCGCCATGTGCCGCGAGGAGCATAGTGACCAGCGGGCGGTCGAGCGCAAGGTTTTTGCGATCTCGAGGCTGGCCCATAGGTCAGATCGATGGCGGCGGCGATCGGGCCCCGATCCTCGGTCACCGGCGAACGGCGTCGCTACGGGCCCGTCACGGCGACGCCGACCACGCGGGGGATCGTCGGTGCGCCGCCGGGTGCGGCGCGCCGCGTGATTTGCGCGAAAACGTGCGAGGCGGCCCCGGGACGGCGGATTTCGCGGCACACGCGGCCGGCCTGCGAATCCATTGGCTCCCGGATCGGGCATACTCGCGTCACCGTGGCGCAGCAAGACGACAAGGGTGGAAAGCCCCCGAGCTCTCCTGGTCGGCCTCCGATCACTCTTCCCGGCGGACCGCTGACCGAGGACGAGATTCCGCGCGATCCCGCGGATCTGTTCGACGCGATCATCGTCGACGAGCGAGCGACCGGTCTGGGCGTGGCGACCCGACCCGGCGCGATCCCGCCGATGCCCACGATGCCGCCGCTCGAGGTCGAACTCGACGAGGACATCGAGCTGCAAGAAGCACCGGCACCACCACCGAAGGCGCCGCCGGTGCCGCCGGCGCCGCGACCGCCAGAAGTGAAGGCGGAGCCGCCGAAGCCGGCGCCGGCGCCGGTGCCACCGAAGGCGAGCGAGCCGGTGCGACCGTTCGCGAAGCTCAGCGAGCCCAAGCCCGCGGCGGCCGAGCCCGGCAAGCCGGCGCCGCCGAGCCTGGGGCTGTCCGGACTCGGCAAGGGGCTCGGCTCGATGCCGATGCGAGGCTCACGACCGACGCCGGGGTTCGGCAGCACCACGCTGATCGGCAGCGGCCCCAGCCTGAAGGCGCCGTCGCAGCCGCAACCGGCCGCGCCGGCGGCTGCCACGCTACCGGCCGCGCAATCGGCCGCGGCAGCGCCCCCGGCGAGCCGCACCGGCAAGACCGACGAGGGGCCGAGCGCCAGCGGGGTGAAGACGATTCCGGTCGAGCTCGAGGTCGACATCGACGCCGAGGCGCCGCAGCCGCCGCCCGCGGCAGCGAAGGTGGACGCGCTCGCGGTGACGGCCCGTGACGGAGAGATCGATCCGAACGTGGTCTCGGCGGCCAGAGCGCCCGTCGAGGCGCCGCGCGCCTCGGACTCGGCGACGCGCCTGTCCACCAACCCCGACACCACGCCGCGCCCGGGCGCGCCGGCGCCGATGCCCGAGGCGCTGCGCACCCGCCTGCTCAGCCGCGGCGCGCCGCCTCCCACCGGCCCGCGAGGACAGGTCCCTTCGGACAGGCCCCCGGTGCCAGGTGCTCCGGGACAGGTCCCCGGGGACAGGTCCTCGGGGCCAGCGCCGGCGACGCCCGGCGAGCCGCCGCGGACCCGCACCACGCCGATGTCCGGGCCCTCGGGCGTCCCGGCGGCGCAGCAGGGCGCTCGCGGGCCGTCGGGGCCGGTGACGCGCACGATCTCGAGCCCGGCGATGGCGGCCGAGAACCCGTTCCTGCGCGCGGCGCAGGCCCAGATCGAGGCGTGGGAGGCCGAGCTGGCGACCCAGCCCGACCTGTTCCGCGCGGCCCGGCTGTCGTACGAGATCGGGCGGCTCTACGAGTACCCGCTCGGCGACGTGGCGCAGGCGGGGACCTACTACCTGCGCGCGCACGGGCTCGCGCCCGAGTTCCTGCCGGTGGTCCGCGGGGCGCGGCGGACGCTGCTGGCGCAGAAGAACTGGTCGCGCGCGCTGCCGCTGTTCGACACCGAGATCCGGCTGACGTCGGAGCAGAAGCGCAAGGCGGCGCTGCTGGCGGCCAAGGCGTCGGTGCTGCTCGACGGGCTCGGCAACGAGGGCGAGGCGCGGGCGACGTTCGCCCAGGCCCGCGACCTCGACCCGAGCAACGTGGCCTACCTGCGCTCGCTCGAGCAGCTCGACACGCGGGCAGGGTCGTGGGATCAGCTCGAGCGCACGGTGGCCCAGCTGGCCAGCGCGGTCGAGAAGGACCCGCGCCTGCGCTCGGCGCTGGTGGCCCGCCGGGCGCACCTGGCCGAGGTCCGGCTGAAGAGCGTCGGCTCGTCGGTCGAGCTGCTCGAGACGGCGCTCGACCTCGACCCGGCGGCGTCGGGGGCGTTCGCGGCGCTCAAGCGCCTGCACCACGGGCAGAGCCGCTGGCGCGAGCTCATCAGCGTGCTCGAGCGCGAGGCGCAGCAGCTGAACGACGCCGACGTGCGGGCGATGGCCTACTACCGGATCGCCCGCATCCACTCGGAGCGGCTCGGCAGCCGCGACAAGGCGATCGCCGCGCTCGAGCGCTCGGTCGCCGAGAGCCCGCGCTACCGCCTGGTGCTCGAGGAGCTGATCCGCCTGTACGAGGCGGCCGAGCGCTACGACGCGATGACGCGCACGCTGCAGGCGCTGGTCGAGCTGCTCGAGCTGCCCTCGGAGAAGATCAGCGTCCTCTACCAGATCGGCGACATCGTCGAGAACCGCCTGCACAACGAGGACGAGGCGATGCGCTGGTACGAGCAGGCGCTGGCGATCGAGCCGGCGTACCGCCCGGGCCTGCGCGCGCTGTCGAAGCTGCTGACGCGCAAGAAGCTGTGGGACCGGCTGCTGCACATGCTGCAGGCCGAGGCCGAGGCGGTCAACGACGCCCAGCGCGCGGCCGCGGCCTACACCAGGATGGCGGAGATCCACGAGATCCAGCTCGAGGATCCGGAGCGGGCGATGGAGTACCACTCGCGCGCGCTGACGCTGCACCCGGGGCTGGCGACGTCGTTCAAGGCGCTGCTGCGGCTGTTCGCCGCCGCCGGTCGCCACCACGAGCTGATCGAGCTGCTCGAGCGCGGCATCGACTCGGCGGAGGAGGACGACCGCCGGATCGCCTACCTGACGCGGATCGCCGACCTCTACATCGACTACCTCAACGAGCCGGTCCAGGCGGCCCACACGTACCGCCGGATCCTCAAGATCGACCCCGACCACATCGGGGCGATCCACGCGCTGCAGCGGGCCTGCGAGGTTGCGGGGCGCTACAAGGAGCTGGTCGAGGCGATCGAGCTCGAGGCCAGCAAGACGCTCGACAAGCCGCGCATCGTCCAGTTGCTGCACCGCGCCGGCGAGGTGCTCGACGAGAAGCTCGACGACCGCGACGGCGCGCTGGTCCGCCTGCGCCGCGTGCTCGAGGTCGACCCGAAGTACGCGCCGGCGCTGGCGAGCATCGGTCGCCTGTACCATCGGACAGGTCGCTGGGACGAGCTGCTCGGCACCTACGAGCGCGAGCTGGCGATCACGCCGCCGGGCAAGGCCGCGGTGGCGCTGCTGCACACGATGGGCGGGCTGTGCGAGAGCCGCCTGGCCGACACGCGGCGGGCGATCGGCTGCTACCGCAACGCGATCGAGATCGACGCCAAGCACGGGCCGTCGCTGCACGCGCTGCAGCGGCTGCTCGAGCGCAACAAGAGCTGGCAGGAGCTGGTCGACGTGCTCGAGACCGAGCTGCGCGGGCTGTCGGAGCCGCGCGCCCGGGCCCAGGTCGCCTACCGGATCGGCCGCGTCTACGAGGAGCACCTGACCGACGCGCCGCGGGCGGTTGTCGCCTACCAGGCGGCGCTGCAGGCCCTCGGCGACTACCGGCCGGCGCTCGACGGCCTGGCCCGCGTGCGCGCGGCGCTCGAGGCGTGGCCCGGGGTGGTCGAGGACCTGGCCCAAGAGGCAGCCATGTCGAAGGACGCCTCGCTGGCGACCGCGGCGCTGCTGCGCGCGGGCGAGGTGTTCGCCGAGCAGCTCGGTCAGCCCGAGCGCGCCATCGCGGCCTACGAGCGGGTGCTCGAGCGCGAGCAGGGCAACCTGGCGGCGATGCTGGCCCTCGACGCGCTGTACCGCCAGCAGGGCATGTGGAAGTCGCTGGCCGACCTGCAGCTGCGGCTGGCCAAGCACGTCGGCGACGACGGGGCGAAGGTGGCGGCCCTGCGCGAGCTGGCGCGGCTCTACGAGGGCCCGGTCGGCGCCGACGTCGACACGATCCGCAACACCTACGCCTCGGTGCTGCAGAAGTCGCCGAGCGACCCGTTCGCGCTCTCGGGGCTCGAGCGGCTGGCGATCGCGGCGCGCGACGACCAGACGCTGGCCCGCATCGACGCCCAGATCGTCGGCACCGAGGGCGAGGACCCGACGCTGCTCGGCGCCTACTACACGCGCCTCGGCGAGACGCTCGAGCGGGCCGGCTCGCTGCAGTCGGCGGCCAAGTCCTACGAGATGGCGCTCGTCGGCGATCCGGAGAGCCTCGGCGCGATCCTCGGGCTCGTGCGGGTGTCGACGCTGATCGACGACCCGCGCGCGCTGGCGGCCGCGAAGGCCCGCCTGGCCGCGGCCGAGCGCAGCGGCGAGACGGCGGCCAACCTGCTGGTCGAGACGGCGAAGATCCGGCTGCAGCGGCTCGACGATCCGGAGGCGGCGACGCGGGACCTCGAGCTCGCGCTCGAGCGCTACCCGGATCACGCCGAGGCGGCCGACATGCTCTACAAGATCCTGCTCATGCTCGAGCAGGGCACGCGCCTGCTCGAGAAGCTGTCGCAGGCGGCCGCGGCGGCCCGCGGGGCCGAGCGCTCGGCGGCGCTGTGGCTGCGGATCGCCGAGCTGTACGCCGACGAGCTCGGCAACCTGGCCGGCGGCATCAGCGTGTTGCGACGTGTCCTTCGGGACAGGCCGCGGCACGTGCCGATGCTGCTGTTTCTGGCCGACCTCTACAACCGCAACGCGCAGTGGGGCGACGCGGCCGAGATCTACGGCGAGATCCTGCAGGTCGCCAGCAGCCCCGAGGCGCTGTTCACGGCCAACCGCAACCTCGCCGGCCTGCTCTCCGATCACATCGGCGACCTGCCGCGCGCGCGCGCCTGCCTCGAGGCGGCGCTGCAGGCCCGGCCCGACGATCGCGGCGCCCTGCTGGCGCTGACCGACGTCTACGCGCGCATGGGCGACGGCTCGGCGGCGGCCGAGACGGCGCGCCGGTTGCTGCGCGCGTCGACGACGATCGACGATCGCGTGGCGGCGATCGTCCACCTCGCGCACATCGAGCTGCACCAGGGCCGGCGCGCGCAGGGCCTCGAGGCGCTGCTCAGCGCGGTCGCGCTCGAGGGCCCCGACGGGGTGGCCGCGAGCGAGTACGCCAAGCAGGTGCAGACGGCCGACGACTGGGAGCTGTACGAGCAGGCGCTGATGCGGCACCTGCAGCAGGTCGCCGGCGACGACGCCAAGCTCGGGCGCGCGTACCTCGAGCTGGCGCGCGTGCAGGGCGAGGCGATGCAGCGCTCCGACAAGGCGATGGCCACGCTCGAGTTCGGCATCGCCGAGGTGCGGCAGAACCTGCCGCTGCGGCTCGCGCTCGGCGAGCGGCTGCGGGCCCAGGGGCTGGCGGAGCAGGGCGGCACCGTGTTCCGCCAGGCGGCCGCGCTCTACCCGGCTTCGCCCGATCCGTGGCGCGGCCTCGTGCAGTGCTACGTCGACCGCGGCAAGATGGCCGAGGCCGCGCTCGGGCTCGGGCCGCTGTGCGTGCTCGGGGCCGCGAGCGAGTCGGACATGCGGGCGCTGACCCGCATGACCCCCAAGCCCGCCTCGGCGATCCCCAACTCGTTCGCGCCCGAGGTCCTGCGCACCCACCTCGATCGCAGCCCGCAGGGGGCGGTCGCCGAGAAGCTCATCAACGCGATCAGCCTCAGCCTCAGCAAGCTGTACCTCGGCGACCTCAACCGCTTCAGCGTCAACGTGAAGGAGAAGATCACGGCGCGCTCGGGCAACCCGCTGCGCGGCTTCGTCGACAAGATCGCGGGGCTGTTCGGCCTGCCGGACTACGACCTCTACGTCTATCGCGGCGCCGGCACCACGGTCAGCCTCGAGTTCGGCGCGCTGCCGGTGGTGCTCGTGCCGGCGACGGTGCTGCGGCTGTCCGAGCCGCAGCAGGCGTTCGTGATCGCCCGGGCGCTGGCGTACGTGCAGCGCGGGCTGCAGGCGGTCACCCGCTTCAAGGCCTCGGAGCTGATGCTGATCCTCGCGGCGGCGGCCCGCACGGCGGCGCCGAACTACGGCTCGAACCTCGCCGATCCGAGCGCGCTCGACGACCTGCAGCGCAGGATCGTCAAGGTGCTCGGCCGGCGCGAGCGCCAGGTGCTGCAGGAGGTCTCGGCCGAATACGCCCAGTCGGCGCCGGTCGACTTCCATGCGTGGTACGCCGACCTCAAGACGACGTCGCTGCGCGCGGCCGCGTTGATCGCCGCCGACCTGCCGTCGTGCGCGGCGTTGCTGCGCCAGGAGGATCAGGCGCTGCTCTACCTCGAGGGCGAGGAGCTCGTCTTCAACTCGGAGGTCATCGCCGACCTGCTGCGCTTCTGGTGCAGCGAGGGCGCGATCGAGCTGCGCCGTCGCACGGGCCTGCTGACGCAGTAACCGGCCCGCCGACGCGGTACCATGCCCGGCCATGAGGAGGCCGGACATGGTTCAACGGGTGATGTGGGCAGCGGCGGCGACCCTCGCGGTCGCGTGCGGGGGCGCAGGCGGAGGTACGACGGACACGGACGGGACGGGCTCGACGAGCCCGAGCCAGACCGAACCTAGCCCGACGACCATGTCCTCGGAGACATCCTCGACGAGCGGGCCGACGACGTCGACGACGAACGAGCCGACCACGGCGGGCCCGACGACGAACGAGCCGACCACGGTGGGTCCGACCACCGAGACCACGACGACCACCGCCACGACGGACACCGGCGGGATGACGACCGAGCCGCCGGACACCACGACCGAGACGCCGGACACGACCACCGGCGCGGGCGACGACAGCACGCTGTGCGCGTCGCAGGCCGAGGGCCTGTTCTTCCCGCCGGACGCGATCTGGTACCAGGACGCCTCGAACGACCCGGTCGCGCCCGACTCGGACGCGATCACGGCGTGGATGGTGCAGAACGCCCCGCCGAACGGGTGGGGCACCGGCACGATGCGCATCGACTTCAGCATCACCGCCGTCGACGCGCCCGCCGGCACCGAGAAGCGCGCCTACGCGCTCGACAACGACTACTACTACTCGCCCGACTGCGACGTCGCCCCGATCCCGCTGCCGCCCGGCGGCGTGGTCGAGGACTACCCGCAGGAGCTCCCGCCGGCCGACAGCTTCGAGGGCTACGACTGCAGCGGGTACGACGACGGCGCCGACTGCCACATGATCGTGGTGTCGCGCAGCGAGCAGCGGCTCTACGAAGTTTATCACGCGACCCTCGACGCGCAGTCCGACCAGTTCACCGCGGGTTGCCTCGCGCTGTGGGACACCTCGAAGACCTACGACCTCGACGGCCGCGGGCAGCAGTGCACCAGCGCCGACGCGGCCGGCTTCCCGATCGCGCCGCTGCTGTTCTCGGCCGAGGAGATCGAGGCCGGGGAGATCAACCACGCGATCCGGTTCATCCTGCCCAACTCGATGATCCGCGCCAAGAAGTACGTCGCCCCCGCGACCCACGGCACCAACACCACCGGGCCGATGACCTCGATCCCGTACGGCGGCCACATGCGCCTGCGCGCCGACTACCCGATCGAGACCCTGAGCCCCGGCGCGCAGGTGATCGCCAAGGCGCTGCAGAAGTACGGCATGTACATGTCCGACGGCGGCAACATCGCCCTGACCGCGCAGAGCGACGTGCTCGGCTGCGCGACCTGGGCCGACGTCGGCGTCGACGCGTTCTCGCTCGAGGACCTCAAGGCCACCGACTTCGAGGTCATCGATCACGGGCCGACGATGGACGTGACCTACGAGTGCGAGCGGACGCCGATCATGGAGTAGGGCGCCCGCTCGCGGCGAGGCGGGTTCACGGCGCGCCGTGGACCCACTTCGACCAGGCGATCAGGATGTCGGCCGCGGCGTCGATCCTGGCGAAGGTCTCGACGCCGAGCGAGTTGGTCTCCTCGTAGTGATCGCCCTCGGCCTCGCTGACCCACGGCGGGTCGCCGAGCTCCCAGTCGTACTCGGGCACGATGTAGCCGAGCTCGTCGTTGCCCATGCCGACGATGAAGCGGTAGGTCCCGTGCATCTTGTCCTTGAGGTACGGGCCCTCGGGGGCAGCCAGCAGGTCGGGCGGGTTGGTGTTGTTGGGGTCGACGAGCGGCTTGGTCGGCACGTTGAGGTGGCTGCCGTCGTAGCCGCCGATCGCCAGCTCGGGGAACAGCTCGCCGGGCACGCTGAGGAACTGCGCGGGGCCGAGGTTGATCAGCGCGGTCTCGGTCTCGATGTACATGCCGTCCTCCTCCATGAACGTCTCGCGATCGAAGATCCCGAGCTGGAACATGGCCTGGAAGTTGGTGTTGTCGACGCGCAGCATGAACCGCTGCGCCTGCAGGTCGAGCTGCGGGGCGGCGACGACGTCGCCGTTGGCGAGCGCGTCGAGGGCCATCTCGCCGAGCAGCTGGCCGATCGCGTCGGCCTTCTCGAAGGTGCCCGACTGGTAGGTCTCGCCGTCGGGGGTCTTCACCGCCATGCCGAGCGGCGTCATCAGGCCGCCGACGGCCGCGTTGATGTAGAGGCAGGTGCCGCCGACGCCGGGCTTGCCGGGCGAGTTCAGCCACGTGCTGCCCTGCTCGAGCGTGCGCCGCAGGCCGTGGGCGAAGTCGCTGGTCATCAGCGTGTTCTCGTCGGACAGCGCCTCGGGGTGGTTGCCGAAGCTGACGACGCTGGCGATCGTGTTGTCCTGCCCGTCGACGAGGCGGAGCGCGCCGATCATCTCGTCGACGACGAACGGGTCGCGGCTGTCGTTGATGACGTTGCCGACGCCGTTGCTGTGGTACGTCGAGGCGTCGACCTCGCCGACGACGAGCTGCGCGACCTCGACCTTGGCGGCGTCGGCCTCGGCGATCGCGTCGACGATCGCCTGCCGCACCTGCGCCCGGTAGGCCGGGTCGTAGCCGCTGACCAGCTGCTGCTCGCCCCACAGGCCCATGCTGTCGGGGCCCTCGTGGTTGTGCAGCGCGTGCAGCAGGACGTAGTCGACCTCGAGGCCCTGGTCGGCCAGCGTGTCGCGGATCGCCAGCGTCTCGTTGTTGAAGAAGCCGACGAGGTCGAGGGTGACGATCGCCAGCTTGGTGTTGCCCTGCTCGAGCACCAGCGCCCGCGCCCACAGGCCGTCGCCCTCGCCGACGAGGCCGAGGTTCGCCCCGCGCACGCCGGTGGCCGGGCGGCCGTTGTGGAAGCCCGCCAGCCAGCTGGCCTGGAACTCGCCGTCGTCCTCGCCCATGTCGGCGGCGACGTAGCCGGGGTCGCCGGGACACAGGCGATCGCAGCCGCAGTCGAGGAACGTCTCGCCGGCCTCGTACTCGGCGTCGGCGTCGAGGTCGGTCCACGACTCGAAGCAGGTCGGCACGATCGACTTCACCGAGGTGCCCGCCAGCAGCGCGGCGCCGTCGACCGGATCGCACTGACCGTCGGGATCGCCGGGGCACACGATCTCCGGCATCTCGTCCGGCGGCGGCTCTCCGGTGTCGGTGTCGCCGGTCGTGGTCGTGCTCGTGCCGGTCGTCGTGTCGGTCGTCGAGGTGGTCGTCGAGGTGTCGGTGGTCGCGGTCGTGTCCGTAGTCGTCGTCGTCGACGTGATCGCCTCGGTCGTCGTCGGCGTCGTCGTCGGTCCTTCGGTGGTCGTGTCCGTCGAGGTCGAGGTCGTCGGCGGCGCCTCGGTCGTCGGCGGCGGGTCGTCGCCGCTGGTCGAGGTGGAAGAGGAGGTGGATGTGTCGCTGTCCGAGGTCGCGGCGGTCGAGTCGCCGCAGGCCAGCGGAAGCACGGCCAGGGTGAGGAGGAGCGGGCGGGATATCACGACGTCACAGCGTAACCGAGCGGGCGCGCGCCCGGGCCGCGCGCGCGTGAGGACAGGCGTGGACTGCCGGCGAGGACCGGTCCGATCGCACATGTCGTGAAGGACATGTGGAACCGCTGAGCTTGCGCACGCCCGCGGCTCGGTCACGGTTGAGCGGCCATGCACCGCCCCGCGCTCCTGATCCTCTGCGGCCTGTTCGCCTGCCAGCCCAAGCCCGAGCCGGGCGGCGCCGACGACCCGGCGCCGAGCGGCGGGATGAGCCTGCAGTCCGACGCGTTCGCGCCGGGCGCAGAGATCCCGACGGAGTACACCTGCGAGGGCGCCGACATCTCCCCGCCGCTGCGCTGGTCGGGCGTGCCGGCGACGGCCAAGAGCCTGGCCCTCATCGAGACCGATCCCGACGCGCCCGACCCGGCCGCGCCGAAGACGGTGTGGACGCACTGGATTCTCGTCGACCTGCCGCCGGCCGACGGCTCGCTGCCGGCCGGGGTGAGCGCCGAGCAGCTGCCCGCCGAAGCACGCCCGGGCATGAACGACTTCAAGCGCCTCGGTTACGGCGGTCCGTGCCCTCCCGTCGGTCGCCATCGCTACTTCCACACGCTGTACGCGCTCGACACCACGCTGCCCGCGCTGCAGTCGGCCACCCGCGCGGAGCTCGAGCAGGCGATGGCCGGTCACATCCTCGGAAGGGCGGAGTTGATCGGCACGTACCAAAAGCAGAAGGCCCAGTGACGGCGTGATCGCGCGTGTGACGGGCTGGCGCGCCTGGCCGGGCGTGGCGGACAAACTGTCACACGGGGCGATGGCTGAAGGCGAGGCAGTCCGCGGAGATCGAGGCGAGCGGGCTGGTGCGGTTCTTGCGAGGGCGGTCGACGTGACGCCTCGCCCCGCGCCGCTGCTCGTCTGCCTCGCCCTGCTGATCGGCTGCGGCGACGCGACCGCCGAGCCGGAGGTCGCGATCGAGGCGGCGGCCGCGGCGGTCGAGGCGCCGGCGCTCGCGGCCGCGCCCGCAGAGGCGACGCCGCCGTGCGAGGGCTGTTCGAACGGACAGGTCCCGGAGGACAGCATCGAGGACACCGAGCTGCCGCTGACGCTGCTCGCCACCACCACCGCGACCGACCCGGCGAGCAGCCAGGCGACCATCCGCGACGATCCGAGCGGGGTGATCCGGGTGTTCCGCGTCGGCGACCTGGTGTGGGAGGGGACCACGATCGCGGCGGTCGAGCGCGGCGCGGTGGTGCTGGCGCGCGCGGGCCAGCAGGAGCGCCTGTCCATCGGGACAGGTACGGTCGAGCTGCGCGCGACCGACGTGTACTACCCCGACCTGTTCGCCGACGAGGACTTCGCCGGCGTGCTGGCGCAGGGCGTGAAGCTGCCCCCGGGGCCAGGTTACGTGGTCAAGAACGAGGACCACGCGTGGGGCACCCCGCGCACGATCCGGCTGCTCCAGGAGTCGATCCGCGCCTACACGCGCGGAGGTCGTGGCGGCCCGAAGGTCCACGTCGGCGACATCAGCCTGCACGGCGGCGGCGTGTTCCCGCCCCACCTGTCCCACCGCCACGGCCGCGACATCGACATCGGCTACGTGCTGCGGGGCACCGACGCCGACGTGACGCGGTTCATCACCGCCGATCGCGACAACCTCGACGTCGCGCGCTCGTGGGCGCTGATCGAGGCGGTGCTGGCGACCGGACAGGTGCACTACGTGTTCATGGACTACGGGCTCCAAAAGCTCTTCTACGAGCACGCAGTCGCCGCGGGCGTCGCTCCGCAGCGGTTGAACGACGTGTTCCAGTACCCGCGCGGGGAGGGTGCGTCGGCCGGGGTGATCCGCCACTGGCGCGGACATCGGAACCACTTCCACGTCCGCTTCCGCGAGTGAGCCCCTCGCGGACAGGGACTTGCTCGCCACGCCCGGGCTCGGCAACACTCGAGCGCAGCGGCGCCGAGCCTCGCGCCGTGAGACCGAGCGCACGACGGTCGCGTCGCGCCGGTCGCGCGAGACCACGAGAGCGTCCATCTTCAGAGCACGATGACCAGCGTCGACGTCCACGCGCTCGCCCTCGAGAAAGTCGGGCGGATCTTGGGTCCGCAACGGGCACGGACGCTGCTGCAGGCGTTCCTGGCCCGCTCGGAGAAGCTGGCGCTGGCGACCACGAGCGACCTGCAGGAGTTCGGCGAGGCGCTCGGGGCCTACGGGGGGATCGAGCAGGCGGTCGGCGCGCTGCTGATGGTCCAGGCGGTGCTCATCGAGACGGCCGAGCCGGCTCCGGTGCCCGCCGCGACGCCTCGTGACCCGCGCTGACGGCGAATCGTCGGCCGCGCGGTCACGGGCTTGCCGCCGGCGGTCGGCAGCGTCAGTCTGTCGCCCCCATGTCCGAACGACCAGCCCACCGGCCGACCGCGATCCTCGTCGGCGTCCAGCTGCCCGGCGTCGGCGACGCGGAGCACGCCGCCGACCTCGCCGAGCTCGCGCGCCTCGTCGACACGCTCGGTTACGAGGTCACCGACACGGTGACCCAGCGTCGCGATACGCTCAGCAAGTCGGTGGTGCTCGGCGAGGGCAAGCTCAAGGAGCTGGCCGAGCTCACCGGCGGCAAGGGCTACGTGCCCTCGGCCGTGCCGGTGAAGAAGGACAAGGCCCGCATGCGCCGCGCCGAGGAGAGCGGCGAGGCCGACGACGACGAGTTCGAGGCGGCCGACGACGACGACGACGGCCAGGTCCCCATCGTCGGCAGAGATGTCCCCGAGGACAGCAAGAGGCGGCCGGGGCTGATCGCCGTCGATCACGAGCTCGGCCCGAGCCAGGCGCGTAACCTCGAGAAGGCGACGGGGGTGCAGGTGCTCGACCGCACCGGCGTGATCCTCGAGATCTTCCACCGCCACGCGCGCAGCCGCGAGGCCAAGCTGCAGGTCGAGCTGGCCCGCCTGGCCTACGTCTCGCCGCGCCTGCGCGAGACCGGCGCCCGCGGCGAGCGCCAGGCCGGCCGCGGCGCCGGCGAGACCGAGCTCGAGCTCGATCGCCGGCGGATCCGCGACCGCATGGCCGAGATCCGGCGCGAGCTCGAGGCGGTCCACCGCGAGCAGGACCACCGCCGCGAGCACCGCGCGGGCCAGCCGACGGTCGCGCTGGTCGGCTACACCAACGCCGGCAAGAGCTCGCTGATGCGCGCGCTGACCGGCAGCCAGGTGCTGGTCGCCGACCAGCTGTTCGCCACGCTCGACACCACCATCCGCGCGCTGCACCCGGAGGCGCACCCGCGGATCCTGGTCTCCGACACCGTCGGCTTCATCAAGAAGCTGCCCCACGACCTCGTGGCGTCGTTCCGCTCGACCCTCGACGAGGCCCGCCACGCCGGGCTGCTGCTGTTCCTGGTCGACGCCTCAGATCCGACGTTCCGCGAGCAGTACGCGGTCACCCGCGAGGTCATCGGCGAGATCGGGGCGATGCAGGCGCCCACGCGCCTGATCCTCAACAAGGTCGACCGCCTCGACGAGACCCAGCGCGAGGAACTCCGCCGCGAATTCCCCGAGGCGATCCAGATGTCGGCCCTCGACAAGGACGACGTCGCCCGCCTCCGCGCGACCATCGTCGCGTTCTTCGGCCAGGCCCTGGTCGAGGCCGAACTGCTGGTCCCGTGGCCGCAACACGCGCTGGTCGCCCAGCTCCACGGCGAGGCGCAGGTGCTGTCCGAGGCCCACGAAGAGGCAGGGACGCGCGTGCGCGTGCGCATCGAGCCCGACACGCTCAAGCGCGTGCAGGCGGCGCTCGCTAGCTCGTCGCCGGGGGCGTGAACTCGCCGGCCGCGAGCGCGTCGCGGATCTCGTCGAAGGTCCGCCCCGCGTCGCTCTGCTCGCGCACCCACGCGGCCTGAGCCGCCGCGTGCGCGGGCCAATAGGTCCGCTTGCCTTTGCGCGCGCCATAGACGACGCGGAACGGCGGGGTGCTCGCATTCGAGTCCGGGAGGAGGTCGCAGCATTGGCGTTGAAGATCCGCAGGCGCGCGTGCGGCGAGGATGCGCGACCGCCGGGGCGTATTGATCATTGACGGTATTCCCCACCGCTCCGAGCTCACTGTTGATTATTCGTACCTCTCGCGCCGATACAAGGTGCGATTCGCCGGACGCACGCGAATCGACGGAGTCGAAGATGCCACCAGGCGAAGGCGTACGCCGAGGAGCACGCGTCGGCGTGGCGGGCCGAACACGAGGCGGACCTGGGGCGAGGCGGTGGAGCTCGTAATCACGCGCCTGCGGGCCGTCGCCGGCGCAGGTCCGCCGCGATTGCCGGCGGGGCCGGCGAGCCCGTACAATGGCCGCGTGTCCGACGGGACAGGCGCGAGCGAGCTGGCCGCGAACGCGAGCGCGAGCGCGTGGCGTCGCGGCGCGGTGATCGAGGTCCGGCCGCTGCGATCGCTGCGCTCGATCGACGAGGCGTCTCCGGATGAACTCTCCGACATATTCTCGCTCGTCGGCGCCGTGCAGCGCGAGCACATGCCGGACGGCGGGCGGGTGGAATTCGTCCATGGCGCTGGAAATACGCTGGTGATTCGCGTCCACCCGATCGCGCCTGCCCACCCGCTCCGGGCGTTGCGAGGCTTCGTGCCGGGGCAGGAGGTGCCGCTGGTCGACGTGCTCCGCGCGGGGCTACGGCTGGCGACGAAGGTGGATATCGTCGCGGCGTTCGTGATGCTGTCGGGGCTGCGCGAGATCAAGGACGATCTCGAGGACGCGCTCGAGCGCGGCGCGCACGTCCGCCTGTTGACGGGTGACACCCTGTCGATCACAGATCCCGCGGCGCTGGGGGAGCTGCTCGCCCTGGCCGGCGAGCACGAGCGCCTGGAGGTGCGAATGTACTGCTCTCCCAAGGGACAGACGTTCCACGCCAAGGCGTACGTGTTCGTCGCCCACGACGACGTCGGGATCGCGTACGTCGGCAGCAGCAACCTGAGCCGGTCGGCGCTGAATCAGGGGATCGAGTGGAACCTGCGCGCGGTCGCGGAGCAGGCCGCATTCGCCGAAATCCGGGCACGTCTCGCGGCGCTGTGGGAAGATCCGCGCTCGCAACGGTTGACGCCGAAGCTGCTGGCGGATTACCGCGAGCGTCGTCCAGCCGCGCCGCCGGCCGTCGAGGCGTTCGACGTGCCACCCTTGCCGCCGACTCCGCACGCGATCCAGGTCGCGGCGCTCGCCAAGCTCAAGCTGTCCCGAGAGTCAGGCGACCTGGGCGGTTTGGTGGTCCTGGCCACCGGGCTGGGCAAGACGCTGCTGTCGGCGTTCGACTTCGCGACGACCGGCTGGTCGCGGGCGCTGTTCGTCGCGCACCGCGAGGAGATCTTGAAGCAGGCCCGCGCGGCGTGGGGCAGGGTGCTGCCGGGTCGCTCGCTCGGACAGTGGTTCGCCGGCAAGCGCGACGAGGGCGCCGATGTCGTGTTCGCGTCGATCCAGGCGATCACGCGGGCGGACGCGCTGGCGGCGGTGGATCCCGAGCGCTTCGATTATGTCGTGATCGACGAGTTTCACCACGCCGAGGCGGCGACCTACAGGCGCCTGATCGACCATGTGCGTCCGAGGTACCTGCTCGGCCTCACGGCCACGCCCGAGCGCGGTGACGGGGCCGATCTGCTCGAGTTGTGCCACCAGAACCTGGTCTTTCGGGCAGGTCTCGTCGCCGGCCTCGAGGCGGGGCTGCTGGCGCCGTTCCGCTACCACGCGATCCGCGATGGCGTCGATTACGCGCAGATCCCGTGGCGATCGGGGCGCTTCGACGAGGCCCTGTTGACACAGGCGCTCGCCACCCGCGAGCACGCGAGCGCGGCGTTGCGGGCGCTCGACGAGCACGCGCCGCGCGGGGATCGGCGGGTGCTGGTGTTCTGCTGCAGCGTCGCGCACGCGGACTTCATGGCGACGTTCCTGCGCGAGCAGGGCGTCGCGGCCGCGGCGGTGCACAGCGGTCCGACGTCGGCGCCGCGGGCCGAGTCGTTGCGCCGCTTCGCCGCGGGCGAGCTCGCGGCGTTGACGGCGGTCGACCTGTTCAACGAGGGCCTCGACGTGCCCGACATCGACGCGGTGTTGATGCTGCGTCCGACCGAGTCGCCGGTCGTGTTCCTGCAGCAGATCGGCCGCGGGCTGCGGCTCGGGCGCGATCGACCGAAGTCGCACCTCACGGTGGTGGACATCGTCGGCAATCACCGCTCGTTCCTCGACAAGCTCGACGCCCTGCGCGCGCTGCTCGACAGCGGCCTCGGGCGGGTCGAGGTGCTGCGGGCGCTCCGCGGCGAGACGCTGGCGCTGCCGCCCGGCTGCGCGGTCGAGCTGCCGACCGTCGTCATCGATCTGCTCGAGCAGCTGTGCGTGCGCGAGCGGGAGGCCGACGCGCGCCCGGCGGTGCTGGGGCTGGTGCCGCCGATCCAGCTCAAATTGAACCACAACCACGCCGATCCGATCCTGATGCTGAATCGGGAGCGCCGGCCCGACACGCCGCAGGGCGAGGTCGAGGTCGAGGTCGACGGCGAGCCGTACGTGCTCAGGTTCGTCAAGATCGCGGTGAATGTGGCGACAAGGCCAGGTTCGAAGGACAATGTCCTTCCGGACATCTTGCGCCGGTGGTTCGGGGCGCGCGCCGGGTGGGGCAAGGAATTCGTGACGCTGGCGCGCCGCCACGGGCGCTGGCGGCTCGAGCCCGTGCGCGAGGAGGTGGCGCCGATCCGCCGCGGGGTGCCGTTTTACCGCGAGCTGGCGGTGGCGGCCGGCCTCGGCCCGCTGAGCCACGCGGAGCCGCGGGCGGAGGTCGCGGCCATCCGCGCGGCGATCGCGGTCGACGCGAAGCGGCACTTCGTCGTCCAGATCGAGGGCGACTCGATGGACGGCGGCGAGACGCCGATCCGCGACGGCGATCTGGTGCTGTGCGAGTGGGTGCGCGAGCGGTCGCTGCGCGAGGTCGAGGGCCAGCCGTGTGTGCTGGCGATCGCCGACGGGCCGGAGCTGGCCGAGGTCGTGCTCAAGATCCCCGTCCAGGACGGGCCAGGCTGGCTGCTGCGGAGCCGGAACCCGAGGGAGCCCGATCGGCGGCTCGCCGCCGGCGTGGATGTGCGCGTGGTCGCCCGGGCGCTCGGACCGGTCGCGCTGGCCTGATATCATCTCGCCCGCGATGGTCGACGATCCCGAGGCGCGACGGGTGTCCGAGCTGCTCGACCGGCTCACGCGCGGTGAGCTGTCCGAGGCCGAGGCCGAGGAGCTCGAGCTGTACGCGCAGGCCGATCCGCAGCTGCGGGCGGCGATCGAGGCGAGGAGCAGCCAGGCGGCGCTCGGCGGCGGGTGGCTGGCGCGGGTCGAGGCGGACCACCGGATCGCCCACGCGGAGCGGTCGCCACGCGTGCTGCTCGAGCGCGGGATCGGCGGCCTGCTGGTGGCGGTCGGCGTGGTCGCGTGGGCGGCCATGCCGCTGCTCGGGCCGGGGATGGTCGTGGCCGGTCTCGGCGTGCTACTGCTGTCGTGGATCCGCGTCAATCACCGCCAGGACCCGTACAAGGACATTCAGCGATGAGCAGCACCCCCGCCGTCCTCCACGCCGCCGACCTCGCGCACCGCCGCGCCGGCGACATGCTGCTGACGACCACCGAGTCGGTGCCCGGGTACCGCGTCGTCCGCGTGCTCGGGTTGGTCCGCGGCAACACGGTCCGCACGCGCAACCTGGGGCAGGACTTCCTGGCCGGGCTGCGCAACATCGTCGGCGGCGAGGTGACGCAGTACACGGCGATGCTGTCGCAGAGCCGCGAGCAGGCGCTCGACCGCATGCGCGCCGAGGCGCTCGCGCTCGGCGCCAACGGGATCATCGGCATGCGCCTGGCGACGTCGACGGTGATGGCCGGCGCGGCGGAGATCCTGGCCTACGGGACCGCCGTCGTCCTCGCGCCGGTGGAGTAGGGCGCCCGCCGCGACGTCGGAGGCCGCCCGGCGCCATCACGGTCGCGCTCGGCCGCTGCGCGATGCGACCGGCATCTCGGCGACGGGTCCCGCCGGTCGTCCGTGCCGTGGTCATGAGATGGCCAATCAGACATGGGCACATGGACATGATGCATGGGAAATGTCGCATGAAGCATGTTTGAAAGAACATGGACGGATAGCCATGTTCATGGAGACATGGTCGATGAGACACTGTATATAAAACATGTTTACATGGACATGTCCTTCGCGTACACGAACAGCGACGGCGTCGACGCCGTGGTCCGAGGGCGCGTGTGCCGGCGCGTCGTCTGTCCCGGGGAGGGCTCCTGGGTCCTGGCTCGCGGTCGCGGCGCCCGCGGTCCTGGCGAGCCGGAGGCCGGCGAGGGGCGCGGCCTGGGCCGCCGCGGGCGGGCGATCCGGGCGCGGCCCGGCGGGCGGAACTGTGGCATCCTGCGCGCGTGACCTACGCCGCCTGGTTCCAGTGCTTTCGCGGTTGTCCCGGCCGATTCGGCCTCACCGAGGTGATCTATCGCTGCCCGCGGTGCCAGGGCCTGCTCGAGGTGCAGCACGACCACGCGGCGCTGCGCTCGCGCTCGGCGGCGGCGTGGATCCGGCTGTTCGACGAGCGCTACGGGCGGACGCAGTGGCCGTTCGGCAGCGGCGTGTGGTCGAAGCTCGAGTGGGTGCTGCCGCAGATCGATCCGGGCAACGTGGTGTCGCTGTTCGAGGGCAACTCGAACCTGCTGTGGGCCGAGCGCTACGGCAAGTCGATCGGGCTCGACGACCTGTGGGTCAAGCAGTGCGGGATCAGCCACACGGGCTCGTTCAAGGACCTGGGGATGACGGTGCTGGTGTCGGCGGTGAAGCAGGCGATCGCGGAGGGGCGACCGATCCGCGCGGTCGCCTGCGCGTCGACGGGCGACACGTCGGCGGCGCTGGCGGCCTACGGCGCGGCGGCCGGGATCCCGGTGGTCGTGCTGCTGCCGGCCGGCAAGATCAGCGCGGCGCAGCTGATCCAGCCGGTCGCCAACGGGGCGATCGTGTGCAGCCTCGACACCGACTTCGACGGCTGCATGCGCGTGGTCCAGCGCCTCACCGAGGACCCGGGCATCTACCTCGCCAACTCGATGAACTCGCTGCGCGTCGAGGGCCAGAAGACGGTGGCGGTCGAGATCGTGCAACAGTTCGACTGGGAGGTGCCCGACTGGGTGCTGATCCCGGGCGGCAACCTCGGCAACGTGTCGGCGCTGGCCAAGGGCTTCGAGATGATGCTCGAGCTCGGGGTGATCGCGAGGCTGCCGCGGCTCGTGTGCTGCCAGGCCCAGCGCGCCGATCCGTTGTACCTGGCGTTCGCGCGCGCGCAGGCGGAGGGGCGCGCGATGACGGAGGAGGACTACGCGCCGCAACACGCGCAGTCGACGCTGGCGTCGGCGATCCAGATCGGAGCGCCGGTGTCGCTGCCGAAGGCCGTGCGCGCGCTACAGCGCTGCGACGGGCTGGTCGAGGAGGCGAGCGAGGCCGAGCTGGCCGACGCGGCCGCCCTGGCCGACCGCTCGGGGATGTTCAACTGCCCGCACACGGGAGTGGCGCTGGCGTGCCTGCAGAAGCTGGCCCGTCGCGGGGTGATCGGCCGGCGCGAGCGCGTGATCGTCATCTCGACGGCCCACGGGCTCAAGTTCACCGAGTTCAAGGCCCGCTACCACGAGAGCAAGCTCGAGTTCCCCAGCACGTACGCCAATCAGCCGGTGGCGATGGGCAGCGAGCCCGACGAGGTGGTGGCAGCCCTGCACCGCGTGCTCGATGCGCGCGCGAGCCAGGGGATATGTCCTTCGGGACAGGTGTGAGTCGGGCGCGGCTCGCCGGCGCTCAGGCGAGCAGCTTGTCGAGCTCCTCGTTGACCCGATCCTCGACCCGACCCTTGAAGGCCCGCAGCAGCAGCGGGAGGGCGACCTGGACGCGGACGCCGGCGTCCTCGACGCTGATGGTGCCGGTGGTGCCCTTGGCGGGGCCCTGGGGGGCGTTGAACGAGAGGTCGTCGCCCTTCCACTGCCAGCGGATGCCGAACTTGGTCTCGAGGCGGCGCGCGAGCGCCTCGGTGCGCTCGCGCGCGGTCGCCTTGCCGAGCGAGTTCGCGCGACGGATGTCGATCTGGGCCATGACGGTCTACCTCCGGACGAGAGACCAACATGAACGGGGCAGGCGGCGCTGTCCAGGCGGCGCCGCCATAGGCTGTCCCTCGGGACATGTGGTGAGGTGCAGGGGCCGATGAGCCGCCGGCAGAGCGAGCCGCGGCGGAGGTCGGAGGCGACGGGCTGTGGTTCCGCTGCGGCTCGGGAATGCGCGGCCGGGTTCGCGCGTCGTGCCGCCATGCGCCGGTGGCTCGGCCTCGCTCTGTTCGTCGTACCTGCGTGCGCCCGGCCGGCGGCCCCGGTCGCGCCGCCTGCCGTGGCGGCGGTCGCTGCTCAGGCGCGGGGCGCCGAGAGCCCGGCGCCCGCGGTGGTCGAGCGCGTCGATGCGTCGGCGCAGGAGTTGTTCGCGGCGGCGCAGGTCGAGGGGGTGTTCGTGCTGCGCTCGCTGACGACGGGCGAGCAGATCGTGAGCGATGCGCGGCTGGCAGGGGTCGGCGAGCTGCCGGCGTCGACCTTCAAGATCCCCAACGCGCTGATCGCCCTCGAGCGCGGGGTGCTGGGCGGCGCCGACGCATCGCTGCCGTGGGACGGGGTCGAGCGCGAGGGCCCGCGGGAGTGGAACCGCGACCACACGCTGGCGTCGGCGCTGCGTGACTCGACCGTGTGGTTCTTCCAGGAGGTGGCCCGGCGTGTCGGGCCGGAGGCGATGCAGGCGTCGCTGAAGGCGTTCGCGTACGGCAACGCGGACATCGGCGGGGGGATCGATCGCTTCTGGCTCTCGGGTCAGCTGCGGATCTCGCCGCGCGAGCAGGTGGAGTTCATGAGCCGCCTGCACCGCCGCGCGCTGCCGGTGGCCCCCGCGCACTGCGCCCTGGTCGAGCACATGCTGACGCGCGCCCAGGCCCCCGGCTGGTCGTGGCGTGGCAAGACGGGGCTCACGGAGCACGACGGGCTCGCGGTCGGCTGGCTGGTCGGATTGGCCGAGCGCGGCCCGTCGACCTGGGCCTATGCGCTGATGATCCGGACGCCCGAGAAGGAGCTCGAGCGCCTGATCCCGCTGCGAGTCGACCTGGCGCGGCGGCTGCTGGTCCGCTTCGGGGCGCTGCCCGAGGCGGCGGGGCAGTGACGCGACCTTCGGGACAGGTGTCGTCAGGACGCGCGGCGGGGGCGGGCGATGTGGAAGTCGGGGCAGGTGTCGGCGTCGGTGGCGATCCAGGTGTGCGGTCCGGCGGCCGACTCGCGCAGGCGGGCGTCGACGGCGCGCCACAGTTGATCGAGGTTGGGCGGCAGCAGGCAGGTGGGCACGAACTCGGCCGGGTCGGCGAGGTCGCGCCAGATCTGCTGGCAGTAGGCGAGCAGGTCGTTCTCGTAGAAGCGGGCCAGCGGCGCGGGGACGAGCGGGCCGCGGTGCCAGCGGCGCAGGCCGGCCGCGAGGGCGCGGCCGAGGTCGAGGAGCAGCGGGCGCGGGACGAGGTGGGTCAGCAGCAGGTGCTTGGTGATGTCGTGCTGGACGCCGAAGAAGTGGTAGTCGCGGCCGGCCCGCACGCGCCGGGGCTCGGGCAGGCGCAGGCGGGCGGCCGCGCCGAGCGCGGCGTAGTAGGCGGCGCTGCCGAGGGCGAGCGGGACCTCGCCGCGCAGGTTGCCTTCGAGCCATGTTCGTTTGTTCATGGCCGAATAGGCAGCTTGATAGTAGCGCGGGCGCGGGCCGAGCGCGGGGACGCGGGCGAGCAGGCTGGCGGGGGCGGGCGTGGCGTCGATGAAGCCGCGGGCGTCCCAGCCGAAGCCGAGCTGTCGCAGGTACGCGCGGACGGCCGGGTGGCCGCCGAGGACGTCGACGCGGCCGACGACGACGGCGTGCGCGGGCGCGTCGTGGGCGGGGAAGCGGAGCAGGAGGCCGTGGGCGTCGCGGGTGGTCGCGGGCGCGACGCCGAAGCGGCGGCGGTAGGCGGCGAAGAACGGCGCGAGCAGGGCGGCCTCGGCGTCGGGGCCGGCGGGGTCGGGCAGCGGCGCGGTGGCGGCGTCGAGGAGCATGCGCGGCCTCGCGGGGGTCGGCGGGCGGACGTCAGGCCACCGGGGCGAACTCGTCCCAGCCGTAGCGGCGGAGGTAGTTGCCCCACACGCCCTCGCACACGCGATCGTAGCGGCAGCCGGCGCACTCGGGGCGCTTGTGGCGGGCGCTGTCGTCGAGGTCGGCGCGGCGCACGGCGACGAGGCCACCGTCAGGACCGGAGCGCCGCTCGGCCAGGCGGTCGGCGGGGATCAGATCGGTGTGCACGGCCACGGGCGGCTCGAAGTGGACGTAGTCCTCGACGTAGCCGCGGTTGTGATCGGGCAGCCGGGTGGTGGTGCACAGCGGGATGTCGACGAAGAAGGCCTGGACCTGGCGCTCGCGCGCGCTCGCCTGCTGCAAGAAGACCTCGGCGGCGCCGGCGATCTCGGTGTACGTCGGGAACAGCTGGTCGAAGAAGGTGTTGGCGCGGCCGTTCGCCTGCATGACGTTGAAGACGACCTGGTCGACCCCGCGCTCGCGCAAGAACACGTAGATGTCGTGGAGGTGCGGCAGGTTGCGCTTGGTGACGACGGTGCTGGTGTGCAGCGCGACGCCGAGGCGCTTGTAGCGGGCGATGGTGGCGATGCCGGCGACGGTCTGCTCGTAGCTGCCGGGCGTGCGGGTGAGGCCGTCGTGCAGCTTGGCGGTGTGGCCGTGGATGCTGACGTAGACCTTGTTGAGGCCGGCCGACAGCAGGAGGCGCGCGTAGCGGTCGTAGCTCAGCGCGCGGCCGTTGGTCATCATGCTGATCTGGCGCGCACCTGCCTCTTTCGCCATTTTCACCCAGACGGGCAGCCGCTGGTTGGTGGTCGGCTCGCCGGAGGTGAAGCACACCTCCTCGAAGGCGTCGTGCTGGCCGAGGATCCAGCGCACGGTCTCGTCGGTGGTGGCGGAGTTGACGACGTAGCGGCCGTCGCGGTCCTCCTCCATGCAGAAGATGCAATTGTTGTTGCACACCGCGCCGGTCAGGATATGCACCCGCGGGGCCTTGCCGGCGATCCGCGCCTCGATCGCGCCGGCAGGCGAGCGCTCACCAGGAGCCGTGGGAGCCGTGCGATCCATGCGAGCCGTGGGAGCCGTGCGAACCGTGCGAGCCGTGGGAGCCGTGCGAACCGTGCGACGCGTGGCCCGGATCGCCGGGCGCGAAGGTTGCCGCGGCGACGAGGTCGCCGCTCGGTACGCCCGTCTCCGCGTACTCGAGCGCCTTGTCCGAGATCTCACGATGCTCGGGACCTAGCACTGCGCTGGCCTTCTTGCGAAAGGAGACAAGGTCGTCAGGATCAGGGGCGGCCATGGCTGCACCATAACCGAACTCCGCGCGCGTCGCTGGACGGGCCTGTGAGCTCGCGCGTGTCGGTGCGAAGCGGCGGTAGCACCAGACAGGCGGCTCCAGAAGGCGGCCTCGCCGACAACTTGACACCGGCAACGACGCTCCGTAGCGTCGCAGAAGAGCTCTTCGCATGCAGATTCGGGCACTTTCCCTCGCATTCCTGGCCGCTGCGGGCTGTAGCGACGACTGGCTGCCGGCGGGTTCCGGGGTGCCCACGAGCATGCCGGAGAGCACGTCGACCGGCACGGGAGAGTCGCCGACGACGTCCACGGAGGGGACGACCGCCGCCGAGGCGACGACGGGCGAGCCGACGAGCGGCGATACGAGCGGGACGACGGCCGATCCCTCGGGCGGGGGGATGTGCAACCTGTACGACCAGGACTGTCCCGAGGGCCAGAAGTGCACGGCCTACGCCAGCCCCAACACGTTCATCCCCGAGGGCATCAAGTGCGTGCCGGTGCAGGACGACCCCAAGGCCCCCAACGAGCCGTGCTCGGTCGGGGGCGACGGCCTCGGCGACGACAACTGTGCGCTCGGCACGGTCTGCCTCGACCTCGACTACGACGGCTCGGGCTTCTGCCTGCCGTACTGCACGGGTGACTCGCAGAACCCGATGTGCGAGGGCAGCGACACCACCTGCGTGAAGCTGTTCTTCGGCTACGACTTCGGCAACTGCTTCAAGCAGTGCGACCCGCTGCTGCAGAACTGCGCCGACGGCGAGGGCTGCTACATGGACGCGATCAAGGTCGGCAACACGAACTTCGTGTGCCTGCCGGTGGTGCAGGGCGGCGCGGAGGCGACCTACCAGGACCCGTGCATCGGCTGGTCGTCGTGCGCGCCGGGCTTCGCGTGCATCTTCGACGCGCTCGTGCCCGAATGCACCTTCTCGTACTGCTGCTCGCCGTGGTGCGACACCTCCGAGGGCGACGCGACGTGCCAGGAGCTCGACGAGAAGATGTCGTGCATCGCCTGGTACAGCGAAGGACAGGCGCCCCCCGGGTTCGAGAACGTCGGTGTGTGCGGGATCCCTTGATGCGTGGGGCGCAAACGGGCGGCTCGCGCGCGTTCGACGCTTGAATGGCCGGGAGCGGCCCTGAAATCGGCGAATCCTGGCGAATTCGGGGATTCGACCAGGTTGTTGGCGAATTGGCTCGAGTCGGTAAAGCTGCCGTAAACTCACCGCCCGGGCCGTCCCGGCGGTGTATCAAAGCCGCCGGGGCCCACTGCGGCCCCACGGAGGAGACTCAGATGCCAATGTCTCGGACAACTCGACTCATCCTGCCGACTCTGCTCGCGGTGTTCGCGTCGCAGGTCGCCGCCTGCGCGCCGACCGTGTTCGACGACGCGACGGCGCTGGCCGTGATCGGGGACCCGCCGCCGTTGCCGGCGCCGCCGCCGCCGCCACCACCTCCCGAGCCGGAGCCGGAGCCGCCGAAGCGCGTGGTGGTCGAGGACAACAAGATCTCGATCGGAGAGAAGATCCAGTTCGACCTCGACAAGGCGACGATCCGCCCCGAGTCGGACGGGCTGATGGCCGAGATCATCTCGGTCATCAAGGAGAACCCGCACATCAAGAAGATCGCCATCGAGGGCCACACCTCGAGCGAGGGCACCGACAAGCACAACCTGAAGCTGTCGGACCAGCGGGCCAAGGCGGTCATGAACTACCTCGTCACCAAGGGCGAGTTGCCCAAGGAGATGTTCACCGCCAAGGGCTACGGCGAGACACGCCTCATCGCCGACGAATCGACGGAGGAGGGCAAGGAGAAGAACCGCCGCGTCGAGTTCAACATCGTCGAGCAGGACGTGACGAAGAAGAAGGTCGAGATCGACCCGAAGACCGGCCAGAAGAAGGTCGTCGAGGAGTCGACGTCGACGGTCGCCAATCCGTCGCCCGAGACCCCGTCCGAGGCCGCGGCCGCTGGAGACGCGGCGGCAGGGGACGCGGCGGCCGGGGACGCGGCGGCCAAGGAAGCCAAGTAGAGGGGAGCCATCAACATGCGTATCACCACCATCCTCAGCTCCCTCTTGCTGGCCGCGACAGCGGTCGGCTGCGCCGGCGTCAAGCGCGACGCCGAGACCTACCGCGCCGACACCCGCACGCTGCTCGAGACCAAGAACAGCGCGGTGAAGGACTGCTACGACCAGGCGCTGGTCGACGACCAGAGCGTCGGCGGCGAGGTCCTGGTCCGCTTCAAGGTCGAGAAAAAGACCGGCAGGCTGTTCGACGTCGCCGTCGACCCGACCGGCACGCAGGCCCCCGAGGCGCTGCAGCAGTGCATCGTCCGGGCCGTCGACGGCCTGGTGCTCGACCCGGTCGACCGCCGCGAGGGCATCGCCTCGTACAAGTACACGTTCAAGGCCAACCCGCCGCAGCAGCTGTGACGGCTGGCCTTCAGGGCAGGTGCGGCCGTCGGGGCGAGGCCCCGGCGGCCGCGCTCGCGATCGGGCCGCCGGGGCGAGGATGTCCTTGGGGTCAGGTCGAGAGACATGTCCTTCGGGTCATGTCATCGCCCGGCTAGCGACGGCTCACGCGAGCGCGTCGCGCGGGTCCCACAGCGCGTCGGCGATCAGGTGGAGCACGCCCTGCTCGCGCTGGAGGCGGCCGCTGACGCCGAGGAGCTGCGCGGTGCGGGCCAGCAGGCCGTGGCGCTCGTAGACGCTGGCCCAGACGATCAGGCTGAGCATGCCGGTCTCGTCCTCGAGGGTGTAGAAGGTGACGCCGCCGGCGGTCGGCGGGCGCTGGCGGCAGGTGACGGCGCCGACGTAGTCGACCTGGCTGCCGCCCGGCAGGCGGGCGACGGCGGCGGCGCCCTCGATGCCGAGGCGGCGCAGGGCCGGGCGCCACTCGGACAGCGGGTGGCCGCGGGTGCTGTGGTGGGTGCGGCGGTAGTCCCACAGGACGGCCTCGCCGGCGGTCAGCGGGGTGAACAGCGGCTGCTGGGCGGGCGGGGCGACGGCCTCGGGCAGCGGCAGGCTGTCGCCCCGCGCGGCTGCGAGGCCGCGGACCCGCCAGATCGCGGCCCGGCGGTCGAGGCCGAAGCCGTGCAGCGCGCCGGCCTCGGCGATGACGTGCAGCGCGGCGGCCGACAGGCGGGTGCGGCGGGCGAAGTCGTCGAGGCTGGCGTAAGGGCCAGGTGCGCCCTCGAGCGCGGCGCGGTCGAGCGCGCCGAGGCCCTTGACGTAGCGCAGGCCCATGCGCAAGGCGACCTTCGAGCTGTCCTCCGGGTCATGCTCCAAAGTGCAGTCCCAGGCGCTCTTGCGCACGTCGATCGGGCGCACCTCGACGTGGTGGCGCTGGGCGTCGGCGACCAGGGTGGAGGGGTGGTAGAAGCCCATCGGCTGGGCGTTGAGCAGGGCGCAGGTGAAGGCGGCCGGGTAGTGGCGGCGCAGCCAGGCGGTGGCGTAGGCGATGAGGGCGAACGAGGCGGCGTGGCTCTCGGGGAAGCCGTACTCGCCGAAGCCGCGGATCTGGGCGAACACCCGCTCGGCGAACTCGCGGTCGATGCCCTTCGCGGCCATGCGCTCGACGATCCGGTCGTGGTGCGGCTCGATGCGCCCGGGGCTGCGCCAGGCGGCCATGTCGCGGCGCAGCTGGTCGGCCTCGCCGGGGGTGTAGTCGGCGGCGAGCATGGCGAGGCGCATGACCTGCTCCTGGAACAGCGGCACGCCGAGGGTCTTGGCGAGCACGCGCTCGAGGCTCGGGTGGGGGTAGACGGTCGGCTCCTCGCCGTTTCGCCGCCGCAGGTAGGGGTGGACCATGTCGCCCTGGATCGGGCCGGGGCGGACGATCGCGACCTCGATGACGAGGTCGTAGAAGGTGGTGGGGCGCAGGCGCGGGAGCATCGACATCTGCGCGCGGCTCTCGATCTGGAACACGCCGACGGTGTCGGCCTCGCACAGCATGGCGTAGGTGGCGGGGTCCTCGGCGGGGATGGTGGCCATCGTCAGGTCGCGGCCGTGGTGGACGCGCACGAGCTCGAGGGCGCGGCGGATCTGCGCCAGCGCGCCGAGGCCGAGCAGGTCGACCTTGAACAGGCCGAGGTCCTCGACGTCGTGCTTGTCCCACTGGACGATCGTGCGCCCGACCATCGCCGCCGGCTCGATCGGGCACAGGGTGTCCACAGGGTCATGTCCCAAGAGGAAGCCGCCGGGGTGGGTGGCGGCGTGGCGCGGGAAGTCGAGGATCTCGCGCGAGAGGCGGAGGAGGTGGCCGTGCAGCGGGATGTCGGGGTCGATGCCGGCGGCGCGCAGCATGTCGGCGTCGAGCTCGGAGCTCCAGCCGCTCTGCAGCTTGGCGGCGCGGTCGAGCAGGTCGGGCGGGGCCCCGAGAGCCTTGCCGACGTCGCGGATCGCCGAGCGCGGGCGGTAGCGGATGAACATCGCCACCATGGCGGCGTTGCGCCGGCCGTAGCGCTGGTAGACGTGCTGGATGACCTCCTCGCGTCGCTCGTGCTCGATGTCGAGGTCGATGTCGGGCGGCTCGGCGCGCTCGCGGCTGATGAAGCGCTCGAACAGCAGGTCCATGCGCACGGGGTCGATCGCGGTGATGCCGAGGCAGAAGCAGACGGCCGAATTGGCGGCGCTGCCGCGGCCCTGGCACAAGATCTGCTGCGAGCGGCAGAACTGCACCAGCTCCCACATGGTCAGGAAGTAGCCGCCGTAGTCGAGCTCCTCGATCAGCGCGAGCTCGCGGTCGAGCTGGGCGGCCACGGCCGGCGGGACGGCGCCGCGGTAGCGCTCGCGGGCGCCGCGGAAGGTCAGCTCGCGCAGCCACGCCGAGCCGGAGGTGCCGTCGGGCAGCGAGCCGCCGGGGTAGCGGTAGCGCAGCTCGGCCAGCGAGAAGCGGCAGCGCTCGGCGACCTCGAGCGTGCGCGCGAGCGCGGCCGGGTCGTCGCGGAACAGCGCGGCCAGCTGCGCCGGCGACTTGAGGTCGTGCTCGGCGTTGGCCCGCAGCATGGCGCCGGCCTGGGCGAGGCTGACGTTGCGGCGCACGCAGGTCAGGACGTCCTGCAGCGGGCGGCGGGCGGCGTCGTGGTAGAGCACCTCGGTGCCGGCGACGACGGGGACATCGAGGCGCCCGGCGACGGCGCGCAGGCGGGCCTCGAGCGGGGCCTCGGCGGCCACGCGGTGGCGGGCGACGAGGGCGTAGAGGCGGCCGGCGAACGACTCGCGCAGGGCCGGCAGCATGTCGGGGTCGAGCGCGAGGGCGACCAGCTCGCGGCCGTGCTCGGGCAGGTCGGCGAGGCGGACCCGGCTGTGTCCCTTGGGACAGGACATGCGCCCGCGCGAGAGCAGGCCGCACAGGTCGGAGTAGGCGGCGCGCGTGGGCGCGAGCAGGATCAAGGGCCGCCCGGGCGGCGGTGCGGCGGCGCGGGAGCGCTGGGCCGGGCGGCCGCGCCGGTCCTGCCTGGCGTGCTCCTTGGCGGCTGGCTTTTTGGACTTGTCCGAATGAGCATGTCCGTCAGGACCTGATACATCGAGCATGTCGGAGAGGGCATGTCCTTCGGGATCGTCGGGCGGGGCCTCGGGGGCGACGCCGAGCAGGTCGTCGGGGTCGCCGATGGTGACCTGGGCGCCGCAGACGAGCGGGAGGCCGAGCTTCTGCGCGGCGACGTGGGCGCGCACGAGGCCGTAGACGCCGTCGCGGTCGGTGAGGGCGAGGGCCTGGAGGCCGTGGGCGTGGGCGGCGGCGACGAGCTCGTCGGGGTGCGAGGCGCCCTCGAGGAAGGAGAAGTTGCTCTTGACCCACAGGGCCGCGGCGCGGACGGTCATCGGCGCGGCTCTCAGTCGAGGATCCCGTGGAGGTACCAGCGGTCGCGCGGGCGGTCGTAGAACAGCCAGGCGATGTCGCCGTGGACGGTCTCGGCGAAGTAGTAGTCGCGCTCGACCTCGCGGGCCCACCAGCCGCCGCTGACCCGGTAGGGGCCGGCCATGCGGACCACGGCGCCGCGGACCAGGCCGCTGGCGGCCAGCCAGTGCTCGTCGGCCTCGTCGCGGCGCGGCAGCGGCAGCGGGCGCGGGAGCAGGCGCCGGCACAGCGGCGGGGCGGCCAGGGCCTCGTGGTGGTTGGCCGGAAGGTCATGGACGATCGGACATGTCACTTCGGACACGGGCTCCCAGGCGAAGCTGGCCTCGGGGAGGTGGGCGGAGCGCAGGGCGGCGCGGGTGACGGCCTGCTCGCCGAAGGCGGCCCGCACGCGGGCGAGGGCGCGGGCGGCCGCGGCGAGGTCGCGACCGCGGCCGCGCAGGAGGGCGAGCTGCTCGGCGCGGGCGCGGGCGCCGAGGCCGACGAGGACGGCCCGCTTGACCGGCGCGGCGAGGACGAGGTTGTCGAGGCGCAGGCGCAGGAGGTCGAGCAGCTGCAGGAGATCGTCCGGCTCGGCCTGCAGCGGCGCGGCCGGCTCGACGGTGGTGACGGCGGGATCCTCGTGGTCGAGCTCGAGCGTCAGCCGGACCAGGACGAGGGCGTCGCCGCCGGTGCAGACCTGGCGTAAGAGACAGGCGATCGGCTCCTTGAGGGCGAACAGCAGCCGCTCGCGGTCGTCGTCGGGTGGGTCGATCTCGAGCGCGAGCTCGGGCGGGTCGTCGAGCTCGGCGGGCCGCAGCGGGGCGTGCTCGCGGCCGCCGGCGCGGGCGTGGAGGGCCGCGGCGGCGCTGCCGAGGCGGGTCCGCACCTCGGCCGCCGGGAGGGCGAGGAAGCCGCCGAGGCTGGAGATCCCGAGCTTTTCGAGGGTGTCCTGAAGGACAGGTGGGAGGTCGAGCGCGGCCAGCGGGACGGCCCCGGCGCGGGCGGCCTCCTCGGCGGGGCTGGCGAGCACGAGCGGCGCGGCGAGCGAGCCGTGACGCGCCAGCGCGAGGGTGGAGTACCGCGAGAAGCCGACGGCGACGCCGGCGGCGTAACCGAGCGCCTCGAGATCGCGCCGCAGGCCGCCGGCCCAGGTCGGGAGATCGCCCTGCAGCCGCTCGAGCCCGGAGGGATCGAGCCAGAAGGCGCCGCGCGGGTCGGCGCACGGCTCGACCCGCGGCGACCGCCGCAGCAGGGCGCGCAGCAGCTCGTCGGCGGCGGCGGAGAGGATGTCCTCGGGGACAGGCTCTGCGTGGAGCTCGGGGACGAGGCTGCGGGCGGCGGCGCAGCGCATGCCGCGGGCGACGCCGCGGCGCCGTGCGGCCTGGCTGGCCCACAGGACCTCGCCGTGCGGGCCCTCGCGGCTGGTGACGGCGACGGGGGCGCCGCGCAGCTCGGGCCGCCGCCGCAGCAGGACCTGCAGCGGAAAGGCGGGCAGGTGGGCGCAGGCGAGGCGCGCGGGGGTCGATGGTTCGCTCCTGTCCTTGGAGTCAGGTTCCGGCCCGCGCCCGGGCCCGCCGCTCAGGACGGGCGCGTCGCGGAAGACTGCGGGCAGCGAAGGACGGACCATGGGAGCAAAGGCGCGCACCAGCGTCGATGCGCGAGCGAGAGCGGAGGAGCGAGCAGCGGCGCGAGCGAGAGAAGATCGGGAGCGATGCGAGAGCGGAAGGCGCGAGCCGCAGCGCGAGCGAGAGGGACGTCGGCGGAGACGAAGAGCCGGGCGCGAGGAGAGCGGGGCGTCAGCGGAGACGAAGAGCGCGGGCGCGAGCGAGCGTGAGAGCGGGGAGCGAGCTGCAGGCGCGAGGAGAGAGGGCGTCCGCGGAGACGAAGAGCTGTCGAGGGGCAGAGCGCGTGGCGATTCGGAGAGCGGGGCGCGGAGCGAGCAGCGGCAGGGCGGGCTGGCGACGCGAACGGCGGCGCGAGCGTCAGACGAGGCCCCAGGGGCCGCGGCGGAGCTCACTGGCGGCGGGGCGCGGGAGGGCGCCCTTGTGCTTGAGGACGTCGGGGTTGACGGCGAACAGACCGGAGCCGCGGCGCTCGCGGCGAGGCTGGAGGCGCAGGCCGACCATCGGGCCGAGCGAGTCGCGCCGGGCCGAGCCGCGGGTGAGGAGGACGACGCGACAGCCGTGGGCGCGCGCGAGCCCGGCCAGGCGCGCCTGCCAGGCGCTGCCGTGCAGTCCTCGGGGACAGGGCCGTTCGGGCATGTTCTCGGGGACATGTTGTCCGGGCGCCGGGGCCGGCCGCTCGCTCGCGTCCGCGCGCGGGGGCGGCGGGGCGCTGAGATCGAGGACGCACAGGCCGTAGCCGCCGGAGCGCAGCAGTAGCTCGGCGGCGCGGGCGATGCCGGCGGAGCCGCGATCCTCGGGGATGTGGACGACGATCAGGGCGTCGAGGTCGACGCCGGAGTCGGCCAGATCGGGCGGGAACAGCGGGCCACCGACCGGCTGAATCCACGCGGTGGTCTCGCCCTCGAGCTGGGCCTGGCGGACCAGCGCGACGGCAGTGGTGAGGCGAGCGCCCGCGGCGCCGCCGGACACCTCGATCAACTTGCCCGGCGCGGCGAGGGTGACGAAGGAGGCGGCGGACTCGGCGGCGATTGAACCTGTCCGATCCGCCAGGTCATTGCCCGAAACGACCTCTTCAACCCCCCTCAGCGCCACGACCGTCATGCGCCAAAGGTACTGAACATTCAATCAGAATCAAAGAAATTTGTGTGTTCCAGATTACGCTCGGAACCGAACGGCGCGGAACTACACATCGCGCGCGACGATGCGCCGCGCGGATGTGCTCGTGCTCGATCTGGCCCGAGGGACAGGTCAAAATGGCCGCTCGCTCGCATGGTAAAACCTGCGGTCGATGGCAGGAGACCACTCGACCGCCCACATCGTCCAGTCGCTCGTCGCCAACCTCCTCATCGCGGTGGCGAAGGCGGTCGCGGCGGCGATCACGGGCTCGGGCGCGCTGCTCGCCGAGACGCTGCACTCGCTGGCCGACTGCGGCAACCAGCTGCTCTTGTTGCTGGGCGTGCGCATGAGCCAGCGGCCGCCGAACGAGAAGCACCCGCTCGGCCACGGCCGCTCGCTCTACTTCTGGTCGTTCATGGTGGCGCTGCTGCTGTTCTCGGGCGGCGGGGTGTTCTCGCTGTACGAGGGCATGCACAAGCTCGGCCATACCGGCGAGGTCGAGAGCGTCGTGGTCGGCCTGGCGGTGCTGGCGCTGTCGCTGCTGATCGAGGGCTGGGCGACGTTGAAGAACATCAGCGAGATGAACAAGCGCCGCCGCGGCAAGCCGTTCTTCCAGTACCTGCGCGACAGCAAGGACTCCGACCTGGTGGTGGTGTTCGGCGAGAACGCGGCCGCCTGCCTGGGCCTGATCTTCGCGCTGCTGGCGCTGGTGATGGCGGCCGTGACCGGCGACTCGCGCTGGGACGCGATCGGGACGCTGGCGATCGGCGTGGTGCTGATCGGGGTGGCGGTGTTCCTCGCCATCGAGGTGAAGTCGCTGCTGGTCGGCGAGTCCGCCGACCCCGAGATCGGGGCGGCCGCCGCGTCGCTGGCGGTCGAGGATCCGAAGATCTCGCGCGTGCTGCGGCTCATCACGGTGCAGCAGGGACCCGGCGAGGTGCTCGTCGCGGTCAAGCTCGGGTTCGCCGAGGGCATGACGGTCGAGCAGGTGGCCGGGGCGATCAACGAGTTCGAGGGGCGACTGCGCGGGCGCTGCCCCGAGGTGAAGTGGTGCTTCGTCGAGCCCGACATCCCGCGCGTGTGACGGGCGGCGGCGATCACTCGGGGCCGGTGTCGAACACGAGCCGGCGCGCGAACTCCCCCTCGACCAGCGCGGCCGCGGCCTCGGCCAGCTGGGCGACGCGGTCGCTGCGGTCGCCGCGGGCGAGGTCGCGGATCTGGTCGAGCAAGGCGCCGTAGGCGGCCAGCAGGCTGCTGCGCGCGCTCGCCAGGGCGTCGGGGGCCGGAGGGGCAGGTGCGCCCGGCGAGGTGGCCGAAGGGACAGCGGAGCACGGGGCGGCGGATGACATGGTCGAAGGGACAGGCGAGCGAGGTGCGGCGGGGGAGGCGGCTCGCGGGGCGGCCGATGAGGTGTCCGCAGGGACGGGTGCCGAGCGCGTATTCTGACTGTTCGGGAGGGCAGGTGACTGCGCCGGCGAGGCGGGCGAGGCGTCTGCAGGGACAGGTGTAGCGAGCGCGTCCTGGATGTCCGGGAGGACAGGTGCCTGTACCGAGACGGAGGCGACGGACGAGGTGTCTGAAGGGACAGGTGCAGTGACGGCGTTCTTGCTGCCCGGGAGGACAGGTTCCCGAGGCGGCGAGGCGGACGCGACGGACGAGGTGTCCGCAGGGACAGGAGTGACGGGCGCGCGGACCGTCGGGAGCGCAGGCGACGCGGCGGCGTCGTGCGGCCACGCGGCGCGGCGGGAGGCCTCGCGGGGGGGGGTCGGCCGGCGCCTGGTCGTCCCCGCGGGGCATGGTGGGCTCGATCCTCTCCGGCTCGTCGTGGTGCATCCTGGCCTCCGGTGCGCGCCCGGTCGTGCAGCCCGAGGTCACGCTGTTCAGGCCCGCGGGGGTCGGGCGGTTGACGGCGGCGACCAGCGTTCCCGGCGGCCGTGAGGGTGTCAACGTTCGATCGGGCGCAGGGCGAGGTCGGGCGCGGCGGTCTGCGTGGATGTCCCCAGAGACAGGTCATGCGGGCGTGCGGCGGTGGGGAGCCGCACGCGCCGGGCGTGGTTGCGGACGAGTCTGGTCGGCGGCAGCCGGCATTTGCACGCCAGGGCGGCGACGGGTGCGGTTTTCGCCCAGGGTCGCGTCGGCTATAGTTCGCGCGCCGCACGGGGCCGCGTGCCCGGCGGTTCAAGGAGAGAGTCCCATGTCTGAAGCGGTTTCTGGCGCGATCCCTCGCATCGGCGAAGTGGCCCCTGATTTCGTGGCCGAGACGACGCAGGGCGTCATCAAGTTCTCGGAGTGGCAAGGCGGCAAGTGGGTGGTGCTGTTCTCGCACCCGGCCGACTTCACCCCGGTTTGTACGACCGAGCTCGCCGAGTTCGCGCGGCGCAACGAGGAGTTCGCCAAGCGCGACGCCAAGCTCATCGGCCTGTCGATCGACTCGATCCACAGCCACATGGCGTGGTTGCAGAACATCAAGGAGCGGCTCGGGGTCGAGATCCCCTATCCGCTGATCGCCGACATCGACATGAAGGTCGCGCAGAAGTTCGGCATGCTGCACCCCGAGGCGAGCAGCACGGCCACGGTCCGCGCGGTGTTCTTCATCAACCCCGACCGCAAGGTGCAAGCGCTCGTCTACTACCCGCTGACGAACGGCCGCAACATCGACGAGGTCATCCGCCTGCTCGACAGCCTGCAGACCTCGTCGAAGCACTCGGTGGCGACGCCGGCCAACTGGCGCCCGGGCGAGAAGGTCATCATCCCGCCGCCGCGCAACGTCGAGGCGCTGCAGCAGCGGATGGCCCGCACCGACATGGAACACGTCGACTTCTATCTCGGCTTCAAGCAGCTCGAGAAGTGAGCGGCCCGGCCGCGGTCCTGCGCTCGCCTCTGCCTATAAGAAGGTAAGAAGGCGGCGCAGGCGGCCGGCGCTCAGAACGGGACCGAGAAGGCGAGGCTGCCGAGGCGGGCGTACGGGCCGAAGCGGTAGCCCTCGGAGTAGAAGACGTGGTTGTAGGTGGCCTGCACCCACGCGCCACGCAGCCAGTGGAGGCCGCGCACCTTGGCGAGGCCGTCGAGCTCGACGGTGAGCTCGGCGCCGGGGGTGTGCGAGTGGAACCGCGTCATCTTCGGATCGGCGGTGCGGTAGATGGTGTCGCTGCCGTAGTTGCCGTCCTCGCGCCAGAACCAGGCGCCGGTCTGCTGGTAGAAGCGGTAGCGCAGGCGCAGGACGACGCGGCGGAGGAAGCGGACGTGGGCGCGGACCTCGGGGGCGTTGGCGAGGATGCCCCAGTCGTCGGCGTAGAAGCGGTAGCGACCCTCGAGGACGAGCGGGGTCTTCGGGATGGCGTAGCGCAGGAAGCCGCTGAGGGCGATCCGCTTGCGCTCGCGCGGGTGCGACTCGTCGAGGCCGTCGCGGACCTTGCGGTAGGGGTTGTCCTGCGGACCCCTGGCGAAGATGCCCTCGAGCAGGGCGCCGCCGAGCAGCCGGCGGGTGAGGGCGTGGGTGTACCCGAGGCCGAGGTAGTGCACCTGCAGGAGGTTGGACTGCTTGCCTGTCTCCGAGGACATCTCCTCGATGTTCATCTTGCCGCCGTACCACGGGATCGCGCGCCCGCCGTACAGCTGCAGCACGGAGTCGAGGTTGGCCGTGTACTGCAGGCTGACGGTGCCGGCCCGGCCGAACACGTCGCGCGCGCCGCCGACGCCGAAGCTGCGCGAGACCCAGTCGCTCTCGGTCGAGTAGCGGAAGAAGCCGCCGAAGGACCACTCCTTGAGCCGCGCGGAGGCCCGCAAGGTGCCCTCGTGGCGGAACTCGGTGAACAGGTAGTCGCCGCCGGTGACGGCCGCCGCGCCGGCGCCGATCGAGGCCGAGGTGACGGCGTCGAGCAGGTACTCGGCGCCGATCGTGAAGCGCTCGTCAGGGAGGTCCTTCTCGACGTAGACGACCGGCGCGAGCACCCGGGTCGAGGTCTCGCGGTAGTAGTTGCCGCGCACGGTGACGCGATCCTCGGCCGCGAGGTCGCGGGCGACGAGGAGCGACACGACGCAGGCGCAGACGACTAGCCGCAGCCGCATCCGCCACCTGCGGCGCCGTGGCCGCCGAACCCGCCCTCGCGCGCCGATTCGACGTGCGACTGGAACTTCTCCTCCATGCCCTCGACGGCAGGGTTCATCTCGGGGCGGCTCAGGACCTCGCGCTCGGAAGGACGAACCGTGGCGCAGCCGGCGGGGATGACGACGGCGGCGAGGACGAGGGCGACGAGGCGCGCGGGTCCGGCGAACATCGGCCCGACCTTAGCCGCAGAAATCTCGCGGCAGCAAGGCCCCGCCGTTCCGGCATTGTCGCCGCGTCGCACTTGTCAGCGCGGCGCGCCTGGTCTATCCCCCGTGCGAATGGGCCTCCTGATCGTCATCGACGGGCCTGCGGGCGCGGGAAAGAGCACGGTCGCGCGCCGCGTGGCGCGACACTTCGGGCTGCCGGTGCTCGACACCGGCGCCATCTACCGCACGCTGGCCCTCGCGGCCCGCGAGCGCGGGATCGCGTGGGACGACGAGGCGGGGCTGGTGGCGCTGGCGGCGGACCTGCCGATCCGGTTCGAGGCGGCGACCGGCGAGGGCGGCCCCCGCGTGCTCCACGACGGGCGAGACGTCACGCAAGCCATCCGCACGCCGGAGATCTCCGAGGGCTCGTCGCAGGTGTCGGCGCTGCCGGCCGTGCGCGCGAGCCTGCTGGAGATCCAGCGCCGGCTCGGCGTCCACGGCTGCGTGGCCGAAGGTCGCGACCTCGGGACCGTGGTGTTCCCCGATGCGCCGCACAAGTTCTTCCTCACGGCCAGTGACGCCGTCCGCGCCGCCCGTCGCCAGGCCGAGCTCGAGGGCGCAGCGCTGGCAGACGTCCTGCGCGACCTGAACCGGCGGGACGAACGCGACCGGTCGCGCGCCACGGCGCCGATGACCCGGGCCGAGGACGCCGTTCTGGTCGATTCCAGCGACCTCGACGCCGACGCGGTGGTGGCCGCGATCGTGTCCGCCGTGACCTCCAGGCTGCAGGGCGCGGCACAGGCCGCCGGCGGGCCGGTTGACGGGTCGCCGAAAAGCGCCTAGCTTCCCCCCGCTCGCGTAGGCCAGGGTGGCGTGCGTCGTGCCGTGTCCGCAAGGTCACGTCGCGAGGCCCCCACTGGAGAGCCGGCGCGGGTTGGAAGGAACTTTCACCCCAACATGCAAGAGCAACACAACCTGCGCGCCGAGGGAGACGACGACTTCGCGGCGCTCTTCGAGAAGAACACCCAGGAGAATCCGGAGATCCGTGAAGGCACGATCGTCCTGGGGACCATCGTCGATGTGATCGGCGAGTACGCCGTGGTCGACGTCGGTTGCAAGGCCGAGGGCCAGGTCCCGCTGCGAGAGTTCGCCGAAGAGGACGGCACCATCAACGTCCGCGTCGGGGACAAGATCGAGGTCCTGCTCGAGGCGCAAGAGGACAACAACGGCCTTGTCGTCCTGTCGAAGGACAAGGCGCGCAAGCGCAAGGTGTGGGACGAGATCCAGTCGGCCTGCGAGGCCGAGGGTCTGGTCCGCGGCACCATCCAGGCGCGCGTGAAGGGCGGCCTCGCGGTGCTGCTGCAGGGCGGCGTGAAGGCGTTCTTGCCGGGGAGCCAGGTCGATCTGCGGCCCGTCCGCAACCTCGACACCTTCATCGGCAAGGACTTCGACTTCAAGATCATCAAGTTCAACAAGAAGCGCGGCAACATCGTGCTGTCGCGCCGGGTGCTGCTCGAGGCGGAGCGCGCCAACCTCAAGAGCGACACGCTCAACCGGCTGCAAGAGGGCGAGATCGTCGAGGGCGTGGTCAAGAACCTCACCGACTACGGCGCCTTCATCGACCTCGGCGGCATCGACGGCCTGCTCCACATCACGGACATGTCGTGGGGCCGCGTCAACCACCCGAGCGAGCTGTTCCAGGTCGGCGACAAGGTCCGCGTCAAGGTCCTGAAGTTCAACAGCGACTCCGAGCGTGTCAGCCTCGGCCTCAAGCAGATCACCGCGGATCCGTGGGTCAACGCCGAGCAGCGTTACATCCCCGGCACCGTGGTCGAGGGCAAGGTCGTCAGCATCAAGGACTACGGCGCCTTCATCGAGCTCGAGGAGGGCATCGAGGGCCTGGTCCACGTGTCCGAGATGTCGTGGACGCGCCAGATCAAGAACCCGAAGCAGATCCTCAAGATCGGCGATCAGGTCCGCGCGGTGGTCCTCGACATCGACGTGTCGCAGAACCGCATCTCCCTCGGCATGAAGCAGCTCGAGGAGAACCCGTACGACAAGGTGCTCGAGACCTACCCGCCGGGCACCATCGTCGAGGGCGTGGTCCGCAACATCGCCGACTTCGGCGTGTTCGTCGAGCTCGAGCCCGGCATCGACGGCCTCGTGCACATCACGGACCTCAGCTGGACGCAGCGGGTCCGCCACCCGAGCGAGCTGTTCAAGAAGGGCGACAAGGTCCGGGCGATGGTCCTGAACATCGACAACTCGGGCGAGAAGCCGAAGATCAGCCTCGGCCTCAAGCAGCTCGCGCAGGACCCGTGGGACCGGATCCCGTACGACTACCCGATCGGCAAGATCATCGAGGTCAAGATCCTCAAGCTGACCGACTTCGGCGCGTTCGCCGAGCTCGAGCCCGGCATCGAGGGCCTGATCCACATCTCCGAGATCAGCGAGGAGCGCATCGACGATCCCCGCTCGGTGCTCGAGCCCAACCAGCGGGTGCGCGCGGAGCTCATCCAGATGGATCCGGGCGAGCGCAAGATCGGCCTGTCGATCAAGAGCGCCAAGCGCCAGGACGAGCTGGCCGACGCCCAGGGCTACGCCAACGCCAGCGAGGCCGGCGCGACCCTCGGCGACGTGTTCGCCAACAAGTTCCGCGACCGTACTTGAACGTCGCGGTACCTTGAGGGCCCCGCGCCGCGGCGCGGGGCGTACGGCTCCCGGTCCGGCCCGGACCGACATCGAAGGCTCCGTCTGATCATCGCGGTCTCCGCGAGCGCAGGCGGAGCCTTCGCTGCTCTCGGGCGAGTCATGCGTGAGGGCGCTTGATCGCCCTGCGAAGTCGGGGTAAGCCGCCGGGCATGGCCGAGGTTCTGGCGAAGGTGCAGGCGATCGAGGGCTCGCTCGACGCGGCGGGGCTGCGACTGGCGATCGTCGTGAGCCGCTTCAACAGCTTCATCACGGAGCGCCTGCTCGAGGGGGCCGTCGACGCGCTGGTGCGCTCCGGCGCCCGCTCCGAGGACATCACGGTGGTCCGCTGCCCGGGCGCGTTCGAGATCCCGATGGTGGTCGGCCAGGTGCTGTCGGCCAAGAGCTACGACGCCGTGATCACGCTCGGCTGCCTGATCCGCGGCGACACGGTGCACTTCGATCTGATCGCCGCCGAGTGCACGCGCGGCGTGTCGCAGATGGCGCTCGCGTTCGAGGTGCCGGTGACGTTCGGGGTGCTGACCACCGACACGCTCGAGCAGGCGATCAACCGCGCGGGCGCCAAGGCCGGCAACAAGGGCGCCGAGGCGGCGATGGCGGCGGTCGAGCAGGTCCGGCTGTACCGCGAGATCGCGGCGCGCGGGGCGGCCGACGCCCAGACCGAGGCCGCCAGTGGCTGACGCCAAGCCGCGACACCCGCATCGCGCCCACGGGCGAGAGGTGGCCCTGCTGGCGCTGTGCCACCTCGAGTCGTACCGGCCCGAGGAGCGGCCGCGAGCGCTCGAGCTGTTCTGGGCCCACGCGCCTGCAGAGGCAGGAGAGGGCGGGCAGGAGCTGCGGGGCTGGCTGGCCGACGCCAAGGTCGTCGAGTTCGCGCGGCGCCTGCTGGCCGTCAGCAGCGATCGCGCGGCGGAGATCGACGAGGCGATCGAGGCGACGTCGCGTTCGTGGCGGCTGGCGCGGATGGACCGGGTCGACCGCAACGTGCTGCGCCTGGTCGGGGCGGAGAGCCTCGGCCTGTCCGAAACGCCACGTGCGGTGATCGTCTCCGAGGCGGTCCGCCTGGCGGCCCGCTACGGGAGCGAGCGCAGCGCGCCGTTCGTCAACGGGGTCGCGCAGGCGCTGGCGGCCAAGCTGCGCGGCGAGGGCTGAGCGCCCGACCGGCGTTGCGGTCGGCGTAAAAGGCGTGCGCGCCCGGCGACCGTACAGCTGTCCGCGCGGCCTCTGCGCAATCCTGGCCCACGCGCGCGCTTAAGGGGGACGGGCGTCCGGGCGTATACTCGCCGAGATGCCGATCCGCGCTCTGGTCGTCGATGACTCCGCGGCGATGCGGACCTTCGTCAGCTCGGTCCTGGAGTCGACCGGCGACTACGACGTCGACGAGGTCGGCCATGGTTTCGAGGCCATACGCCTGTTGCCTCGCGGCGACTACTCGCTGTTCGTGTTCGACGTGAACATGCCCGACTTCAACGGGATCGAGCTGATCCGGGCAGTCCGCGAGCACCCGCGCTATTCGCAGACCCCGCTGGTGGTGATGACCACGGAGGGCCGCCTCGGCGACGTCGAGCGAGCCCGGGCCGCCGGCGCGAAGGTCGTGATCACCAAGCCCTTCACCCCAGCAGGCCTGCTCGCGGCGGTGGCCGAGGCGCGCGGGCTCGGAGGCGGCGATTGACGGCCATCGATCAGAACGCCGCCGAGTTCATCGCCGAGGCGCAGGAGATCATCGAGACCTTCTCGCGCACGCTGCTCGAGCTCGAGGCGCAGGCGCGCGGCAGCGGTCCGGAGCCGGACCTCATCAACGCGGCGTTCCGCGCCATCCACAGCCTGAAGGGCCTGGCCGGCCTGTTCGGCGCCGCGGCCATCGGCGGGCTGGCCCACAGCCTCGAGAACACGCTCGACAGCCTGCGCCTCGGCAAGCTCGACCTGTCGCGCCCGGTGCTCGACGTGCTGTTCGAGGCGATCGAGGTGTTCGGCCGCCTGCTCGCGCCGCAGGGCGAGGAGGGCGGCGGCGAGGTCGACACCGAGCCGGTGCTGCTGCGCCTGCGCCAGCTCGGTGAGCGCGAGGCGGAGTCGGCTGGCCCTCAGGACAGCCTCGAGTGGGTCGGCGAGAACATCCTCAGCGTGCTCACCGAGTACGAGGAGCACCGGCTGCGCGAGAACATCAAGGCCGGGCGCAACCTGTTCCGCGTCCACGCCAAGTTCGACATCATGCAGATCGATGTCGGGCTCGAGCAGCTGAAGGAGAAGATGAAGGGCTACGGGGAGGTCATCACGTACCTCCCGAGCGCCGACGGCTCGTCCGACGACGCGATCGAGCTCGACATCCTGCTCGGCTCGAAGGGCAGCCTCGGCGAGATCAACGCGGCGCTGGCCAACCCCGACGTCACGGTGCACCGGCTCACGCCCGCGGGCGAGGCCCCGTCCGCGCCCGCGCCGGCCGCCGGTCGCCCGGCCGCGCCGCCGGCCGCGCCCAAACCTGCCCCTCCGGTCATGTCCGAAGGGACATCTCGTCGGCCGGAGCAGCAGCCGCGCACGGCGGGCTCGACGCCGTCGCGCACGGTGGTGATCAGCACGGAGGAGCCCGACGCCGCCAGCGCGGTCTCGAGCGAGGCGAGCCTGCGCAGCCTGAGCCAGACGGTCCGCGTCGACCTGCGCCGGCTCGACGTGCTGATGAACCTGGTCGGCGAGCTCGGGCTGGTCCAGGCCAACCTCGGCGGCGTGCTCGACGGGCTGCGCCAGCTCGACCACAGCGCCGACGTGTCGCGCGAGCTGCAGGTCCAGATCCGCGACATGCACCGCAAGCTGGCGCTGTTGCAGCAGGGCATCCTCGACGTCCGCATGGTCCCCATCGGCCAGGTGTTCGACAAGCTGGCCCGGGTGGTCCGCAAGCTCAGCCGCGACCTCGACAAGGAGATCCGGCTCATCATCTCCGGCGCCGAGACGGTCCTCGACAAGTTGATCGTCGAGGAGCTGTCCGACCCGCTGATGCACATGATCCGCAACTGCATCGACCACGGGATCGAGCCGGCGCCCGAGCGCGTGGCCCTCGGCAAGCTGCCGGGCGGCAGGATCGAGCTGCGCGCGTTCCAGAAGGGCAACCGCGTCGTCATCGAGGTCGAGGACGACGGCCGCGGGATGGACTGGACCAGGATCCGCGACGTCGCGGTCCGTCGCAACCTGATCAGCGGCGACGACGCGGCGTCGCTGACCCCGGGCGAGGCGGTCAACCTGATCTTCCAGCCGGGCTTCAGCACCCGCGACGCGGCGACCGAGCTGTCGGGCCGCGGCGTCGGCATGGACATCGTCAAGACCAACATCGCCCGCCTGTCGGGGATGATCGACGTGACCACCGACCTCGGCCGCGGCACGACGTTCTCGATCACGCTGCCGGTGACGCTGGCGATCATCCAGGCGCTGGTCATCCAGTCGGCGGGGCACACGTTCTGCATCCCGCTCAACTCGGTGCTCGAGTCGATCATGGTCGAGACGCGCGAGATCGGGACGATCGAGGGCCACGAGGTGATCACGCTGCGCGGCCGCACGCTGCCGCTGCTGCAGCTGTCGCGCCTGTTCGGCCTCAAGCCGCTGAACAAGAACTACCGCGACCCGAACCGCCTCTACGTGGTGGTGGTCGGCCTGGCCCAGCACCGCGTCGGGCTGGTGGTCGACGAGCTGCTCGGACAGCAGGACGTCGTCATCAAGCCGCTCGGCAGCGCGGTCCGCAACGTCCCGGGCATCGCCGGGGCGACCGAGCTCGGGGCCAACCGCACGGTGCTGCTGCTCGACGTCGGCCGCCTCGTCGACGAGGGCGTGCGCCAGTCGGACGCCGCGTTCACGATCGGAGGCGGGCATGTCCGGTGAGCGCGAGGACCTGTGGCAGGCCTTGCTGCGCAGCGGCGAGGCGGTGGTCACCGACGAGGACTACGAGCACGGCTACAAGCGCGAGGTCCGGCAGGACCTGCAGCAGTACGTGACGTTCCGCGTCAGCGGCGAGGTCTACGGCCTGGCGATCCACGAGATCGAGGAGATCAGCAAGGTCTTCCAGACCACCCACGTGCCGCGCACGGCCGACTTCCTGCTCGGGATCGGCAACGTCCGCGGCCGCATCATGCCGGTCATCGACCTGTCCCGAAGGCTACGCCTGCGCCCGGTCGAGCGCGGGCGGGCGGCCCGGGTGCTGATCGTGCACTACAACGAGGAGCCGTACGGGCTGGTGGTCGACGAGGTCATGGACGTGATCCGGATCCCGCCCGAGGCGATGGAGGACAAGCCGGGCGGCCTGACCGGCGCGCGCGCCGAGTACATCCGCGCGCTCGGCCGCAACGACGGCGAGCTCGTCATCATCCTCCAGCTGCCGGCGCTGCTCGACGCCAAGGACTTCGTCAAGCTGGCGGCGACCGAGGAGGGGCGCCCGTGATCGATGCGCGCGAAGGTCGCGAGGGCCGCGCCAACGCCGGCGACGAGGAGCTCAAGGTCGCCGGCTTCTACGTCGGGCAGGGCCTCTATGGCATCGAGATCATGCGGATCAAGGAAGTGATCCAGGCGCGCCCGTACCCGATCCGCCCGGTGCCCTACGCGCCGGCGATCGTCGAGGGCGTGATCCAGCTGCGCGGGGTGGTGATCCCCGTGGTCGACCTGCGGCGCCGCTTCGGCGTGCCGATCGACCCGGCCATCGATCACCTCAACAAGCTCATCATCGTCAGCGTCGCCGGCCGGATCGCCGGGCTCAAGGTCGACCGCGTGCTCGGCGAGCTGCGCGTGCCGGCGGGCGGGCTGCGGCCGGCGCCGTCGATGCTGCGACCGGAGCTCGAGCGCACCGCCGAGGGCAACATCTTCAGCGGTGTGTCGCGCGCCATCCGGCACCGCGACCGCCCGGAAGGTCGACGCCAGCCGCTCCTCGGCCCCGATCGCCGCTCGCAGGCCGCCGCGTCGGCGCCGGCCCACCCGGCGCCGACCGACGAGCGCCCGGCGGCGGAAGACATGGTGTTCGTGATCAACCTCGACGCGCTGCTGCGCGCGGGGGGGAGGTAGCGCGGGGTGAGCGAGGCGCAGGCGAAGCTCAAGATCCTGGTCGCCCACGAGCGACTGGCGCTCGGACAGGCGATCGGCCGCGTGCTGGCGGCGCAGGGGTTCACGGCGGTCACGGTGTGCGACACCGCCGAGGCGGAGAAGGCGATGCGGGCGGAGATGTTCGCCGCGCTCGTGCTCGACGTCGCGTTGCCGGGCGGCACCCCGTGCCACGAGCTGATCCAGCTGGCGAAGGTCGACCTGCCGGCGCCGATCCCCGCGGTGGTGCTGGTGGCGTCGGTGTTCCGCAGGACGAGCTACAAGCGCCGGCCGACCCAGCTCTACGGCGCCGACGACTACGTCGAGATCCACCGCCTCGGCGATCAGCTGCCCGGCAAGCTGTGGCAGCTGCTCGGCGGCGATCCGGCGGCGATGCCCGGGCTGGTCGAGGCCGAGGCGGTGCTTTCGACGATCCAGGACGAGGGCGATCAGCGGCTGTTCGAGCAGCGCGGACGCACGCTGCGGCTGTCCGAGCTGATCGTCGCCGACCTGATCCTCTACGCGGGCGACCGCGTGCTCGCGGCCTCGACCCAGGCCGAGGCGCGCGCGCTGCTGGCCGGCGACCTCGACGCGGCCCGTCAACTGTTCCGCCAGATCAACCCGGTCCCGCTGGCACCTGGCGTCGATCCGATCGGCGCCGCCTTCGACGACATGATGCGGATGTTCAACCTCGATCCCGGGGAGCCCCGATGAACCCGCTACGCCCCGATCTCGCGCGCTGTCTCGAGTCCTTCGGCAGTGAGCGCTGGCGCGAGCGCAAGGACGCCGCTCGCGATCTGATGTCCGTGGTCCGCGAGCAGCCGCCCGCGCCCGACCAGCTGGCGCTGCTGGTCGAACAACTGCTCGACGGCCTGGTCTCGCCCGACTCGGTGGCGCGGCGCTCGGTCTGTCACGAGGTGCTGACCGGCATCGGTCCCTCGGTGGTGCCGGCGATCCGTCGGCGCCTGCGCGCGGGCGGGCCCGGGGCGCGCATGATCGTCGACCTGCTCGGCGACGTCGGCGGCGTCGACGACGTGCCGCTGCTGGCGGCGATCCTCGGCGCGCCCGGCGACGACAACGTGCGCGCGTCGGCGGCGACGGCCCTCGGCGTGCTCGGCACGGCCGACGCCGAGCGGGCGCTGACGAATGTCCTTTCGGACAGCTCGGAGATGCTGCGGATGTTCGCCCTCGACGCCCTGGCGCGCCTCGGCGTGGCGATCGCGCCGGAGCGGCTGGCGCCGCTGCTGGCCGATCCGGTCACGCGCCGGGCGGCGGTGGCGGTGCTCGGGCACAGCGGCGACCCGCGGGTGGCGGGGCCGCTGGTGCGCTACCTCGGCGAGGCGATGCCCGGCGTGCGGGCGGCCGCGGCGGTGGCGGTGGTGAAGCTGCACGCGACGCTGTCGCTCCGCGGCGATCCGGTGGCGGTCGCGGCGGCGCTGGCCGCCGGCGACGGCGAGCCGCTGCGCCAGCGGATCCGCGAGCTCGTCGCGCACCGCCAGCTCGAGGTCAAGCTGGCCGCGCTGGCGCTGGCCGGCGCGCTCGCGGACGTGGGCAGCCTGTCCTATGTCCTGCAGGCCATGTCGGATCCGGAGCTGCGCGAGCGCGCGGTCGAGTTCGCGGCGGGGCTCGGCGCGCCGGCGGTGCCTGTCCTTGTGGACATGGTCGAACAGGCAGCTCCCGAGGTGCTCGGCGATCTGTTCCTGCTGATCAGCGGGTTGGGTCCCGCGGGCAATCACCCGCGGCTGGTCGAGGCGTTGACGACGGCGCTGGCCGGCCCCGACGCGCACGCCGCCTGCATGGCCGCGACGGCGCTCGGCAAGGTCGGCGGGGCCGAGGCGATCGCGCCGCTGGCCCGCGCGCTGGCTCTGGAGGGCCCGGCGGGCGAGGCGGCGGCGGTGGCGTTCGCGGCGGTGGCCGGGCGCGCGCTCGGGTCGCGGCACGCTCGCGTCGCGCCGCACCTGCCGGTCGAGGAGGGGGCGAGCGGGGCGCTGCTGCGCAACCTGTGCCGCGCGTTCGGGCTGCTCGGTCGCGGCGGAGACGTCGGGTTCGTGGCGCCGCTGATCGCCTGGCTCGGCGAGCGCGACGTCGGCGTGCGCCTGCTGGCCGCGCGGGCGCTGGGGCAGATCGCCGGGGAGCACGAGGGCGCGGCGGCGCTGGCGTTGGCGCTGCACGACGAGGACGCGGGCGTGCGCGCGGCGGCCTGCCGCAGCCTCGGTCAGCTCGGCGCGGCCGAGTCGGTGCCGGCGCTGCTGACGGCCTCGCGCGACCCGAGCTCGTCGGTCCGCGCCGCGGCCGTGCAGGCGCTGGTCGGGCTCGACAACCCGATCGCGCTGGCGCGCCTGCGCGAGGTGGTGCTGGCCGACAACGCGCCGGCGGTGGTGATCCAGGCGATCGCGGGCCTCAGCCGCTCGGGCACCGATCAGGACCTGGTGATGTTGATGAGCCTGTGCCGCGCGCCCGACCACGAGATCGTGAAGGCGGCGGCGCGCGGGCTGTCGGGCTGCAAGGGCCACCGGGCGACGGCGGCGGTGCTCGGGCTGCTCGAGCATCCGCGCTGGGACGTGCGCTGGGCGGCCGCGGAGGCGCTCGGCGAGCGCGGCGACACGACGGCCCTGCCGCCGCTGCGGCGGGTGCACGCGGTCGAGCCCGATCCGCTGGTGCGCAAGGTGCTGGCAGGGGCGGTGGCGCGGCTCGAGGCGCACGCGGCGGCCGAAGCGGCGGCGCCGGGCGACGGCGAGGGAGAGCCCACCGCGTGAACGGACGGCTCCCTCCCGGCGGGATCGAACCGCCGGTACGCGTGCGCATCACGCCCGAGGAGTCGCGGCTGCTGGCGGAGCTGATCCTCGATTACTGCGGGGTGCTGCTGGGCGGGGACGCCGGGTTCCTGCTCGAACGGCGTCTGGCCTCGCGGCTCGATCACCTGTCCCTCGGATCCTACCTCGAGTACTACCACTACCTGAGCTACGACCTCGGCGGGCCGGCCGAGCTGCTCGAGTGCATCGAGCGGGTCACGACCCACGAGACCTACCTGTTCCGCGAGCAGTTCCAGCTCGACGCGTTCCAGCGCGAGATCCTGCCGGTCCTGCTCGGCCGCCGGGGGGCGGGGGCGCCGGTGGTGTGGAGCGCCGGCTGCTCGACCGGCGAGGAGGCGTACACGATCGCCGCCCTGCTGACCGAGACCGCTCGCCCGGGCTCGCGGGTGATCGGCAGCGACATCAGCGTCCGCGGCGTCCGGGCCGCCGAGGCCGGGATCTACGGCCCGAGCAGTTTTCGCACGACCCCCGAGGATCGGCGGGAGCGCTACTTCGAGCCGCTCCCGGGCGGACAGTGGCGGGCCATCGAGCCTCTGCGGCGGATGTGCACCTTCGTCCACCTCAACCTCCTCGACACCGCCCGCTACCGCGAGCTCGGCGCCATCGACACGATTTTCTGCCGCAACGTCCTGATGTATTTATCGAACCAGGCGAGGCGGCGCGTGGTCGAAGGGTTCTACGACGCGCTCGTGCCGGGAGGCTACCTGTTGCTCGGACACTCGGAGAGCCTGATCAGCGTGCCGGGGCGCTTCGATCTCGTGAACCTCAGCAACGACCTCGTGTATCGCAAACCGGGCTAGAGGAACTGCGATGGACGGTCACAAGCTCCGCGCCCTGGTGGTCGACGACTCTGCCTACAACCGGCAGACGATCGCGGCGATGCTCGAGCTCGATCCGGGCGTCGAGGTGATCGGCCGCGCCTCCAACGGCAAGGAGGCGCTGCGCATGGTGTTCGACCTCCAGCCGGACGTCATCACGCTCGACCTCGAGATGCCGGAGATGGACGGCTTCGCGTTCCTCCGCGTGCTGATGGCCAAGCGGCCGTTGCCGGTGATCGTCGTCAGCGGCCACTCCGAGCGCGACCATGTGTTCCGCGCGCTCGAGCTCGGGGCGCTCGACTTCATCGCCAAGCCGGGGCGCCACATCGGGCCCGACCTGCGCACGATCCAGGAAGACCTGCTGGCCAAGCTCCGCGTGGTCCGGCGGCTGCACGTCGTGCGGCTGCTGCAGCGCGCGCAGCACCTGGCCGAGCAGCGCGGCGAGCGGACCACGCTCGAGGTGCCGGCGTTCGACAGCGGCCGCTACGAGCCGCAGAAGCGCCGCGGGCCGCCGCTCGGCGCGCTCGGGGTCGCGGCCTCGACCGGCGGACCGCCCGCGCTGCAGCAGCTGCTGTGCGCGCTGCCGGTGACGCTGCCGATCTCGATTTTGGTGGCGCAGCACATGCCCGCGCGCTTCACCCGGGCGTTCGCGGCGCGGCTCGACAAGATCTGCTCGTTCCACGTGTGCGAGGCGACCGACCAGCAGGATTTGCAGTCGGGCGTGGTGTACATCGCTCCGGGCGCGGCCAACCTCGAGGTCGACCTCGGGCCCAACGGTCCGCGGGTGCGCGTGCGGCCGCCGCGGGGCGGGGCGACCATCGTCCCGTCGGGCGACCTGCTGTTCAAGACGATGTCCGACCTGTTCGGTCCTCGCTTCTGCGCGCTGATCCTGACCGGCATGGGCAGCGACGGACGCGAGGGGGCCGAGCTGGCGCGACGGGTGGGGGCGACGGTGCTCGCGGAAGATCCGAACACGGCGGTGATGCCGGGCATGCCGGCCGCCGCGATCGACGCCGGGGTGGTCGACGAGGTGCTCTCGCTCGAGGAGCTCCCGGTGGCGATCCAGCGGTTTGCAGACGCCTGCCGGCCCAAGCCGCCGGGGTCGGAGTCGGCCGCGTAGCGCCGGGGCTGGCCCGGGGCGGCAGCCGCGATCGCGGCGGCGCAGTTCGTGATGCGAAATCACCCCCGCCGCGGTCGCCCGGCGGCGCCCGCACGGGCTCAGGGCATGATATCGTCGCCCCGATGCGTGCGCAGGACGCCGGCCAGGGGGACCTTCACGACAAGACCCGCGCGGCTCTTCACGAATTCTTCGGGCGCGGGGAGGCCTTCGTCCGCCAGCTCATCGCGGAGAACGAACGCCTGCGCAGCGAGCTCAACGAGTCGCAGCCCGATCGTCCCGCGCGGCCCGAGTTGACGCCGGGCACGGTGATGGAGGGCCTGATCGGCCGCATCGTCGAGCTCGAAAAGGCGCGGAGCGCCGCGACGGAGGCCGGCGCGCCGGCGCCTCCCGGCGAGCTCGCTCGCTTGCGCGACCGCCTGGTCCAGCTGGAGGACGAGAACTACCACCTCGCGTCGATGTACGTCGCGGGGCTGCAGTTCCACGCCTCGCGGACGATCGGCGACGTGCTGCAGACCACCACCGAGATCCTGCTGAACTTCATCGGCGTCGGGGCGTTCACGCTGTACCTCGTCGACGAGGAGCGCCGCGTGTTGTTCCCGATCGCGCGCGAGGGCGGAGAGATGAACGAGCTCGTCGAGATCGAGATGGACGAGGCGAGCCCTGCAGCGCAGATGGTCCAGCGCGGCCGCCCGTGGACTCGCGGCGATCCCGCATACGCGTCCGACGACGTGATCATGTATCTTCCGCTGGTCAGCGGACGGCGACTCGTCGCAGTCCTCCGCCTCGAAGCATTTCTGGCGCAGAAGCCCGGCTTCGAAGACAATGACTACAGCCTCCTCTCTATGATCTCCGAACACGCCGGCATCGCGATCGAGACGGCGTGGATCCGGGCCCACGCCAAGGCGGTCGCGCTGCAGCGGCAGGCCGTAGAACACCTCCTCGGAGCATGACCCAGGACACCCAAACTCGCCGGCTCAACGCGTTGGTGGTCGAAGACAGCCCGCCGATGCGTAAGATGATCGTGTTCGCGTTGTCGCGGATCCGGGAGCTCAGCGTGGTCGAGGCCGACGACGGCGTCGACGCGCTCCGCCGCCTCTCGGGCACCAAGTTCGACATCATCATCACCGACATCAACATGCCCATCCTCGACGGGCTGAAGCTCGTCAAGCGCCTGCGCGCCGACGAGACCTACCAGGACGTGCCGATCATCATCATCACGACCGAGGGGGCCGCCGAGGACCGGCAGCGCGCGCTGGCGCTGGGCGCCAACGCGTACATCACCAAGCCCATCCAGGCCCCGGCGGTCATCAAGCTGGTGCGCGAGATCCTCAGCCTGGAGGAGCGGTGACCGCAGGCCGCCGGCCGTCCGCGGCCGGCGGGGTGCGACCGGCTTCCAGGCGCGCCGCGGGGGCGAACACACCGGGTCGTTCGGGCAGGTCCGAAGGGCCAGGTCCGAAGGGACAGGTGACCCGGGCGCAGCCGGCGAAGGCCGGCTCGCTCGAGCGGGCGATCGAGGAGTACCTCGAGCACCTCAAGGTCGAGCGGCGGCTGCGGCCGAACTCGCTGCTCGCGTACGCGGGCGACCTCGAGGTGTTCGTCGCCCACGCCACGGCGGCGGGGGTGGTCGCGCTCGCGGCGGTGACGCCGGCGCTGCTGCTGCGCTTCGTGGTGTCGCTGGCGCAGGCCGGGCTGTCGCCGCGCAGCCAGGCCCGCCGGTTGACGGCGGTGCGCGGGCTGTTCCGCTTCCTCCGCGAGGAGGGCCAGCTCGACGTCGATCCGGCCCAGGCGCTGCGGCTGCCGAAGCTGCCGAAGCGGCTGCCGGAGCTGTTGAGCCGCGGCGAGGTCGAGGCGCTGCTGGCCGCGCCGGGGCAGGACGGCCCGCTGGCGCTGCGCGACACGGCGCTGCTCGAGCTGCTCTATGCGACAGGTTGCCGGATCTCCGAGGCGCTCGACCTGACGCTCGATCGACTCTACCTCGACCAGGCGATCGTGCGCCTGACCGGCAAGGGCGACAAGCAGCGGCTGGTGCCCCTCGGAGGTCCGGCCATCGCGGCGCTGCAGGCGTGGCTGACGAGCGGGCGGCCGGCGCTGGTGCGCGGCTCGGTCCGCTGGGTGTTCGTCAACCATCGCGGCGGGCGCCTGTCTCGCCAGGGCTTCTTCCTGAAGCTGCGGGAGTACGCGCTTGCGATCGGGGTCACGCGCCCGATCTCGCCGCACAAGCTGCGCCACAGCTTCGCCACGCACCTGCTCGAGGGCGGCGCCGACCTGCGCGCGGTCCAGGCGCTGCTCGGGCACGCCGACATCGGCACGACGGAAATCTACACGCACGTGACGCGCGAGCACCTGCGCGAGCGCCACAAGCGGCACCACCCGCGGGCCTAGCTAGTGCCGCGGCATTTCGGCCCTCCCTCGCTCGCTCTCGGCCACGCTGGCTGCGTTGCTCGCCGGGGTACGTATTGCCCGCCTCGCCGGCCTGTCGGAGCCCGGCGAGGAACGAGCAGAATGCCCCGGCCGCGGCACTAGGTGCCGGGGTGCGGCGGCGCGAGCGGCTGGCGCAAGGGACATGGCAGATCGGGCATGTGTGATCGGGCAGGTCACGCGAGCACCGGCGCGGGCCGGGGCGCCCGCGGCCGCGAATTTGCGCCGGCTCACGTGGCCGGGGGCTCCGGTCTGCGAGCGCGGGGTGCCCTGGTTTGACTCGGGCGGGCGCGGGCGGTAATTTTTCCGGACTCCGCGCCCCTGCGCGGTGCTTTGCCGTGGATCGCGCTCTCTCATCCTTCGCCGTGCTCGGCCTCCTCGGCGTCCAGGCCGCCGACGTCCGTCGCATGCTCGTCTTCGTCGTGTGCCTGGTCCTGGCGACCGCGGTCCACGAGTTCGCCCACGCGTACTCGGCCGACCGCCTCGGCGACCCGACGCCCGGTCGTGAGGGCCGCCTGACCCTGAACCCGCTGGCGCACGCCGACCCGGTCGGCACCATCGCGCTGCCGCTGTTCGCCGGGCTCACGCACGCGCCGCTGTTCGGCTGGGGCCGGCCGGTGAACACCCAGCCGCGCTACTACAACCGCAAGGTCAGCATGCGCGGCGGGATGGCGCTGGTGGCGTTCGCCGGGCCGCTGTCGAACATCCTGCAGGCGCTCCTGGTCGCGGGGCTGGTCCTCGGCCTGACGGCGGGCGGCATCAACCCCGACGCGCACGCGAGCGTGTTCGGGGTGCTCGGCCTGTTCTTCATCATGAACATCACGCTGGCGGTGTTCAACCTGATCCCGGTGCACCCGCTCGACGGCGGCAAGGTGCTGGCGTGGCTGCTCCCGTCGCGCGCGCAGGGCATCGACGACTTCCTGGCGAAGTGGGGCTGGGCGATCCTGCTGGCGCTGCTGCTGTCTCCCGCGCTGTCCATCATCTTCGAGCCGGTGATGCTGCTCGCCTACAAGAGCATGGCGTACATCGACGGCCGCTGGCTCGGCGCCTACGCCGGCCTGCTGGGGCGCTGAAGCAGGGCGTGAGCGAGCGGGAGCGGGCGATGGAGCAGGGAAGCACGGGCCTCGGCGAGGGCGCCCCACGCGCGCGCGAGCGGAAGGGGACGTCGAGCCCGATCTACTCGGTCGAGCTCGAGGTGTTCGAGGGCCCGCTCGACCTGCTGCTGCACCTCGTGCGCAAGCACGAGCTCGACATCCTCGACATCCCGATCGCGTTCGTCGCCGAGAAGTACCTCGAGTACCTCGACGTCATGCGCCAGCTCGACCTCGAGATCGCGGGCGACTACCTGGTGATGGCGGCGACGCTGGCGTACCTCAAGAGCCGCGAGCTGCTGCCGCCGGAGCCGCGCGCCGGCGAGGCGGGCCAGAGCGAGGAGGAGGAGGGCGAGGACCCGCGCGAGGCGCTGATCCGCCGGCTGGTCGAGTACGAGCGGTTCAAGCAGGCCGCGGCCGAGCTCGACTCGCTGCCGGTGTCGGGACGCGACGTGTTCGCCCGCGGCGCCGAGCTGGTGATGCCGCCGATCGACCCCGGCCTCGCGCCGGTGTCGCTGTTCAACCTCGCGGAGGCCTACTACCGCGTGCTCACGCGCGCGAAGGTGAAGTCGACCCACGAGGTCCAGATCGAGGCGGTGACGGTGGCGCAGCGGATCAAGCAGCTGGCGCTGATCCTCGACGAGAAGCCGCACTTCGAGTTCGAGGAGCTGTTCCTCGGCCGCACCTGGAACAGCGAGCGCGAGCTGCGGGCGATGCTGGTGGTGACGCTCATGTCGATCCTCGAGATGGTCAAGCTCGGGGTCGCGGGGGTGCAGCAGCCGCACGACACGCCGAACATCCGCATCTACCGGCGCGCGTCGGCCGAGCAGACGCAGGCGGCGCTGGCGGACTACGACGAGGACGCGAGCTTCGGCGCGCCCACGCCCAAGGCCGAGGACGCGGCCGCAGCGGCGGCGGGCGCGGCCGCGACGCCGGCGCGGACGCCGAGCGAGGCGGACCTCGACGCGGTCGAAGAAGCGGCGCTGCTCGCCGAGGCGCTGGCGTCGGTGCAGGAGCCCGAGGAGCCGGTGCTCGGCTACGCCGACGAGAGCGAGGACGTGGCCGCCAACGATCCGGCCGCGGCGGAGTACGGCGAGGACGCGCCGGCGCGCCGCGCGACGGGCCGCCCTTCCCGCGAACGAAGGCGCGAGAGCTCGGCTGTCTCCGAGGACATGTCGGGGGAGAGCGGGGACGTCGAAGATGTCTCCGAGGACATGTGGCGAGAATCGAGTTTGAGGGCTTCGCCGGGCGAGGACAGCCTGCGTGGGGCAGCGTGGGCGCCGGAGCGGACGGGGGCCGCGGACGACGAAGGCGGCACGGCGGGGACACGGAGCGCGACGGACGCGGGCGAGGTCGGTGAGGCCGAGGCTGTCCTTGCGGACAGCACCGAGGCGAGCGCCCCGGACGTTGCCGGGGAGAGCGACGACGGCGCGGCGAGTGAGGCTGTCGGGTCGGACAGCGGCCAGGCAGAGGGTGGTGAGGACGCGACGCGCGAGGCCCGGGACGGCGCGGAGGAGACTCGCGGCGACGGGGAAGCGCGCGAGGCTGTCCCCGAGGACAGCGAGGATTCGGCCAGCGAGACAGCCGGGTGGGGCCGCGGCGAGCAGGCGGGCGCGATGGTCCCGGCAGACGACCAGGACGCGGCGAGTGAGACTGTCCGCGAGGACAACGACGCGTCGGACAGGCGTGAGGACGCAGCCGTCCGTCTGATGGACGAGAGCGCGGCGAGCGAGGCTGTCCGCGAGGACAGCGACGCGGAGGCTTGCGATGAGGACGCGGACCCCGTCGTGCTCAGCGACAGCGAGGGCGACCGCGAGGCGGCCAGCACCGAGGACGCGAGCGTCGAGGTGGATGGTGACTTCGAGGGCGACACGACGGACGTGAGCGCGGCGAGCGAGGCTCTCCGGGGCGCGGCGAGCGAGGACGAGAGCGCGGCCGGTGAGGCAGAGGACAGCGAGGACGAGGATGCCGCGAGCGAGCACGCTGTCACCCGGTGGGGCAGCGCGGACGAGCGCGCGGCGAGCGAGGCTCTGCGAGAGGACAGCGCGGACGACGCCGTGAATGTGGCGGTCCGTGTGGACAGCGAGGAGCATCGCATCGTCGACGGGCTCGCCCGTACGAACCTCGAGGATACCGGCTGGAGCGCCCGCGAGGGCACGGACGTGGTCGGTCCCCGCGAGGACGCGACGAGCGCGGCTGTCGTCTTGGACGGCGAGGACGCGGCGAGCGAGGCTGTCGGTTCGAGCAGTGAGAGCCTTTCGGAGAGCGAGGACGCGGCGAGCGAGGCTTTCGGTTCGAGCAGTGAGAGCGATGACCTGATCGGCGAGGTTGTGCGTTCGGACAGTGATGACGTTCTCGGCGAGGCTGTCGGTTCGGGCAGCGAGGACGCGGCGAGCGAGGCAGTCGGTTCGGGCAGCGAGGACGCGGCGAGCGAGGCTGTCGGTTCGGGCAGTGATGACGTGCTCGGCGAGGCTGTCCGTTCGGACAGCGAGGACGCGACGAGCGAGGCTGTCAGTTCGGACAGTGATGACGTGCTCGGCGAGGCTGTCGGTTCGGAGAGCGAGGACGCGGCGAGCGCGGCTGTCGGTTCGGGCCGCGAGGACGCGACGAGCGAAGCTGTCCGTTCGGACAGTGATGACGTGCTCGGCGAGGCTGTCGGTTCGGACAGCGAGGACGCGACGAGCGAAGCTGTCCGTTCTAATAGTGATGACGTTCTCGGCGAGGCTCTCCGTTCGGAGAGCGAGGACGCGGCGAGCGAGGTAGTCGGTTCGAGCAGTGAGAGCGAGGATGCGGCGAGCGAGGCTGTCGGTTCGGGCAGCGATGACGTGCTCCGCGAGGCTGTCGGTGCGGACAGCGAGGACGCGGTTGTGACTGGCGAGGCCGTCCGGGTGGACGGCGACGAGGCGGCGCGCGCCGAGGGGTCGCGCGATGCGAGCGAGGCCGTCGGTTCGGACAGCGAGGAGGAGGCCGTGGGCGGGTTGTTCCTCAATACCGGCGAGGGTCTCGGGGAGCGCGAGCTCGGCGAGGTCGACGACGAGGATGACGCGCCGTGACGGCTGCCGTGACAGGGGGTAGGACATGGTGAAGCCGCGCAAGACGGGCCTGAAGGCCCCGCCGCGGGTGCATGCGGGCGAGAGCGTGCCGGCATCCGGTGCCGACGCGCCCGAGACGACCGAGCCGAGCCCGGCGTCCGAGCACGAGGAGTCGGCGAGCGCGGCAGACGAGCCTGCGCGCGAGGAACGGGACGACGCGGCGCCGGAGGAGGTGCACGCCGACGCGCGCGTCGCCGAGGCGGACGACTCGTCGCGGACGAGCGATGAAGATCCTGCGACCGAGCCCGAGGCGATCCGCGAGGCGCCGGTCGACGAGCCGCAGGAAGGAACGCGAGGCAAGGGGGGACGTCGCGGGCGGGCTGGAGCCCGCCACAAGGACGCTTCCGGCGAGGTGCAAGGCGGCGCAGACGAGCCTCGCCCGCGGGCGCGGCGGGGTCGCGAGGGGGGGAAGGCCGCGCGTGCGAGCGGGTCGGCGCGGAGCGAGGGCCGCGGCGAGAGTCCGGACGCGTCGGCCGAGCTCGAGGCAGGCGCCGAGGGGGCGAGCGCCGAAGCGGTGGAAGCGGGGGACGCAGGTTCGTCGCCGTTCGATCGTGATGCGAGCGAGCGAGCGGGCGGGGGCGAGGAGTCGACTGTCGCGGGGACGGAGCTGTCTCGCGGCGACGCGAGCACGGGCGCCGAGGCGACAGTGTCTGACGAGGCAGCTGTGGGCGAGGTCGACGCGGCCGTGTCCGGCGAGCAGTCCGAAGGGACAGGTGGCGAAGGAGCGGACGGGCAGTCCGAAGGGACAGGTGTCGCAGATCCGGGGGCGCCGGCGGGTGAGCCCGGCGGGCAGTCCGAAGGGACAGGTGTCGCAGATCCGGGGGCGCCGGCGGGTGAGTCCGGCGAGCAGTCCGAAAGGACAGGTGTCGCAGATCCGGGCGCGCCGGCGGGTGAGCCCGGCGAGCAGTCCGAAGGGACAGGTCCCGACGATCCGCTCGCCGCGGCCCTGGCGGCCGCGACGGCGCCCCGGGCGGCGACCCCGGGGGTGGTGCTCAGCGACGAGTTGCCGATCGATCCCGACGACGACCTGCGCGGGGTCGAGGGCGAGGCGTCGGCGCGGCTGGTGTCGATCCTCGAGAGCTTGCTGTTTTCGGCCGCGAAGCCGCTGTCGGTCAAGGATCTGCGCAAGGTGCTGCAGGAGACCAGCCAGCGGCAGATCCAGCTGGCGTTGCGGCACCTGATCGAGGTGACGAGCACGCGCGGCGTGGTGCTGGCGCAGGTGGCAGGCGGCTTCCAGTTCCGGACCCACCCCGAGAACGCGGTGTGGGTGCAGAAGATGCTGCAGGCGAAGCCGGCGAAGCTGAGCCGCACGCAGATCGAGACGCTGGCGATCGTGGCGTATCGCCAGCCGGTGACGCGTCCCGAGATCGACGACATCCGCGGGGTCGACAGCGGCGCGGTGCTGAAGTCGTTGCTCGAGCGCGAGCTGATCCAGATCGTCGGCAAGAAGGACGAGCCGGGCCGTCCGCTGCTCTACGGCACGACCGTGCGCTTCCTCGAGTTCTTCAACCTCCGCGGCCTGCGCGACCTGCCGACGCTGCGTGACTTCCGCGATCTGTCCGAGGAGTCGAAGGCCACCGTCCGCGAACGCCTCGGCGATCTGCAGGTGGCCGAGGCGCTCGGTCAGGAGGTGCTGGGGTTCCCCGGTCCTGAAGGACAGGGCGCTCCGGACATGACGCAGGAGCCAGGCCAAGCGGAAGCCGCGGCTGGAGGAGCCGGCCAGGAGGCCAGCGAAGCCGCGAGCGGGGGCGACGGTGAGGCGGACGGCGCGTCGCACGACGGCGCGGCCGGCGATTCGGGAGACGCGAGCGGGGCGGAAGGGGACGCGTCCGGCGCTGAGGCGGCCGCCGGCGATACGGCGGTCGCGGCGGGAGACGCGGGCGGCGAGGAGGCGAGCGTCGCCGGAGACGCCAGCCGAGGAGCCGAGGCGGCCGGCGATCCCAGTCCGGACGGAGGAGCGGCGTCCTCTGGCGAGTTGCGCGGGGACGACTCGGGCGAGGTCGAGGAGCGCGCGGGCGACTCGGACGAGAGCTCGGGCGGGTCGGGTGACCCGGAGGACTCGATCGCGGGCGGGTCGGCCGAGGTGGAGACCGCGAGCGCGGGCGACTCGGACGAGAGCGAGGAGAGCTCGAGCGGGTCGGGTGACTCGGAGGACTCGATCTCGGGCGACTCGAGCTCGGACGACTCGGACGAGAGCGAGGAGAGCTCGAGCGAGGCGGGTGACTCGGAGGACTCGTTCGCCGGCGGCTCGGACGGTGGCGAGGAGAGCTCGGGCGGCTCGGACGGCGGCGAGGAGAGCTCGGGCGGGGCGGAGGACTCGAGCGCGGACGACTCGGCCGAAGTGGAGGGCGCGAGCGGGGACGACTCGGACGGCGGCGAGGAGAGCTCACGCGGGACGGTCGACTCGGAGGACTCGAGTGCGGATGAGCCGGACGAGAGCTGGCGCGGGCCGGTCGACTCGGAGGGATCGAGCGCGGACGACTCGGTTCGGGACGAGGCGAGCGCGGACGACCCGGACGAGGGCCGGCGCGACTCGAGCGCGGGGGACTCGGACGAGCCCTGGCGCGAGCCGGAGGAGTCGAGCGTGGACGATTCGCGCGATCCGGACGAGGACTGGCGCGGCCCGGTCGCGGCAGAGGATGATTCGGGGCCGGGCGAGGTCGTCACGGGCGATGAGCGCGGAGCAGACGCCGAGGACTCGAGGGAGCCCGCGGATGACGTTGGCGAGCTCCCGCTCGCCGCGGCCGACGAGGCCGGCGATGACGCGTCGACGACAGCGGTCGAAGGCTGGACCGAACCGTCGACTGACGACGATGAACACGAAGATTGAGCCGCGAGACGGCGTAGAGGAGCAGCGAGCATGAAGCGAACGACCAACCAGGGCAGGACCGGCGGACACAAGGCCGCTGCGCGGTCGCAAGGGGCGCGGACGGCCGGGAAACCGGCGCGGGCCGGCGAGGGACGCGGCGCCGCAGGCGGCGATCGTCGTACGAGCCGCGATCCGAAGCGCGGCGCTGCGGTCCGGGGAGACGAAGAGGGCCAGCGCGGTGGTCCGCGCCCCGAGCGGCGCGGCGGCGAGCGATCCGCCGCCGGCGGGCGAGCGGGGGCGAAGGGCCGGCCCGCCGCGCAGGAGCGGCGAAACGAGCGCCGCGGGGGCGGGTCGGACAGGTCCGCAGGTCGGGCTCGAGGCGAGCATGTCCGAGAGGACAGGTCGCAGGGCGCGGGGACGAGGCCCCGCGCCGGCGGGCCGGGCGCCGAGGCGAGCTCTCGCGCGCCTGGCGCGAAGGACAGGCGGTCGTCAGCTGTCCCGAAGGACAGCCGGACCGCGCGCGCGCCGGGAGCCGCGAAGGGGCGCACGCGGCCAGGCCGGACCGCAGGTGACGGGGTGCCGGGAGCTGTCTCGAAGGCCAGGACCGCGCGGCCGCGCGGGAGCGACGAAGGGATGGAGGCTGTCTCGCGGGCCAGGACGCGAGGGCGCGGTGACGGGGCGGCGGGAGCTGTCTCGAAGGCCAGGACGCGAGGGCGCGGCGACGAGGGGACGGGGGCTGGCTCGAAGGCCAGGACGACACGAGGGCGCGGCGCCGGCGGCCACGAACAGGCCGGCAAGGCGCGCCGTCCGGCCGCCGGGGCCAAGCGCGGTGCGGCTGGCGGGAAGGACAGATCGGCGCGAGCTGTCCCGCAGGACAGCTCGGCGCCGCGCGGCCTGGCCGACGCGCCGGCGCTGCGGCGGGCCGAGCGAGCGGCCGCGGCGGTGAAGACGGGCGCGACGGCGAAGGCCAGGAAGGCCGCAGAGGCGCCCGAGATCCTGCGCCCGGCGAAGATCCGCCTGCAGAAGGCGCTGGCCGCGGCGGGCGTGACGTCGCGGCGCAAGGCGGAGGAGCTGATCGCGGCCGGGGCGATCAAGGTGAACGGCAAGCGGGTCACCGAGCTGGGGACGAAGGTCGATCCCGACCGCGACGCGATCGAGGTCCGCGGCTCGCGGGTGCAGCTCGAGAAGAAGGTCTATTTCATCCTGAACAAGCCGGACGGGGTGGTCTGCTCGGCCGAGGGCCCGAAGGACGCCGAGGGCCGACCGACCGTGCTGTCGCTGTTCCCCGAGCTGCCGCAGCGGATCTACCCGGTCGGCCGCCTCGACTTTCATACGCGCGGCGCGCTGATCATGACGAACGACGGCGATCTCGCGGCTGCGCTGACGCATCCGCGGCATGAGATCCCGAAGACGTACCACGTGAAATTTCAGGGCAAGCTCACGGAGGCCGAGCTCGGCGCGCTGGCCGGCGGGGTCACGCTGGACGACGGCACCGTGACCCGCCCGGCGGCCGAGGTCAGCGTGATCAAGGAGACCGCGACCAACAGCTGGGTGCAGATCACGCTGCGACAGGGCCTCAACCGGCAGATTCGCCGCATGGGCGAGGCCATCGGCAGGCCCGTGCTGAAGCTGATCCGCGTCGCCATCGGCGGCCTGACGGCGGACGGACTGGCAGATGGTGAGTTTCGTCCGCTGACCCCGACGGAGGTCTACGACCTCATGGCCGCGGCGACGCCCGCCGCGCATCCCAAGGCCAAGGCCAGGACCCGGCGCGGAGGCGACGCCCCGGTGGCGGACGCGGGCGGGCGGCCGCGTTCCCGGCTTGCGCCGGGGAAGCGGGCGGGGTAGTGTCCGCGCCCGCTCGTCGTTCAAGACCCGCAGGGTCGTGAAGACAATTTCCGCCAGGACTTCGTATGGCCAAGAACTCTCAAGTTTTGCGCGACAAGAAGCGCGACAAGCTGATCAGCAAGTACGCGGCGCGTCGCGGCGATCTGCGCGACAAGCTCAAGGATCCGAACATCGATCTCGAGGACAAGCTCGCGATCTCGGCGCAGCTCACCAAGCTGCCCCTCAACTCGTGCCCGACCCGCAAGACCCGGCGCTGCATGCTGACGGGCCGCTCCAAGGCGGTCTATCGCAAGTTCGGCCTGTGCCGGAACATGCTTCGCGAGCTCGCCCTCAAGGGTGAGCTGCCGGGCGTGACCAAGTCGAGCTGGTGATCGTCGCCCGCCGCAGGAGAGTCATGAAGTCCGGAATCCATCCCAGCTACCGCAAGGTCCTGTTCGTCGACGCCTCCTCGGGTGACGAGTGGGTGTCCTACTCGACGATGACCGGCAGCGATACGCGCCCGCACAAGGGCGAGGACCTCCCGGTCGTCCGCGTCGACATCTCGTCGTTCAGCCATCCGTTCTGGACCGGTCAATCGCGCGAGGTCGACACCGAGGGCCGCATGGACCGCTTCCGCCGCCGCTACAACGTGAAGGGCGGCGCCTCCGCCGCCCCCGCGCCGGCCGCTGCGAAGCCCGCCGCCGCCGCTGCTCCGGCCAAGGCCGAGGCCGCTGCGCCGGCCAAGCCCGCCGGCAAGGCGAAGAAGAAGTGATTCGCGCGTCGGACTCCTCAGGGGTCCGACCGTGAACGCCGAGCTCGACGCGCGTCACGACCTCCGGGTCGTGATGCGTGTTTGCATTGGTTCGATGAACGCCGAGCGCGTCACGACCTGCGAGATCGCAATCGTGGAGAGCAACGGATCAAGAGTCCGTTGCTCTCGCCGTCGCGCGAGTGAGGAACGCGACGGTTGAGGCGGTCGATGCTGATGGCCTCGAGCACGCCCGTCGGTTCACCAGGACCGGCGCCGATTTGCGGCCGCGCGGACGCCCGGTGGTTCACACGCGCAGGACCTGGGCGGCCCAGGTGAAGCCGGTGCCGAAGGCGGTCATCGCCACGATGTCGCCGTCCTGCAGGCGACCTGCGGTGCGCGCCTCGTCGAGCGCGACGGGGATCGTGGCGGCCGACATGTTGCCGTAGCGGTCGACGACCGAGACCATGCGCGCCGGGGCGATCGCGGTGCGGGCCCGCGTGGCTTCCATGATCCGCGTGTTGGCCTGGTGCGGGATGAGCAGCGTGACGTCATCGGGGCCCACGCCGGCGCGCTTGAGGGCCTCGATCGCTCCCTCGCTCATCGCCGTGACGGCGTGCTTGAAGACGGTGTTGCCCTCCATGTGCACGGTGTGGGCCCGGGCCGCGACGCTCTCGGCGCTGGCAGGCTGACGCGTGCCGCCGGCGGGCTGGTAGAGCACCCGAGCGAGGGTACCGTCGGCGCCCCAGGCCGAACCGAGCAGGCCGCGATCTTCGTCGCAGGCCGTGAGGATCGCCGCGCCGGCGCCGTCGCCGAACAGCACGCAGGTGCTGCGGTCCTCCCAGTTCACGACCTTGCTCATCACCTCGGCGCCGATGACCGCGGCGGTCCGAGCGCCGCCGCCGGCGATCAGGCCGGCGGCGAGCTCCATGCCGTAGAGCCACCCGGAGCAGCCGGCGCTGACGTCGAAGGCGGCCGGACCACGCAGGCCGAGCTTGTGCTGCACCCAGCACGCGGTCGACGGGAACAATGTATCGGGGGTCGACGTGGCGACGATGAGGACGTCGATGGCGTCGGGCTCGAGGCCGCCGGCGCGACACGCCGAGACCAGCGCCTCGGCGGCGAGGTCGGAGGTGGCGACCTCGGGGGCGGCGATCCGGCGCTCACGAATTCCGGTCCGCTCGACGATCCACCGATCCGTGGTGTCGATCATCGTCTCGAGCTCGGCGTTCGTCAGCACGCGAGGGGGCAAGGCGCGCGCAGTGGCGAGGATCTTGAACCGACGCATGCGTCACCTGCTAGCTCACCCTGCGACTGCACGGCAATCGAGAAGCATGTGCGGCAGCGCCGTCCGCGACCCGATGGAGCCAACACACACCCTTTTGCACGCAAATTCCGGGGCGACGCGCAAGGCTGCTACAGTACCGGGGCCATTTTGCCCCTCGCACGTATGCGCCCCTCTCTCTCTGTCTGCGCACTCTTTCTGGCGGCCTCGACCCTCGTCGCCTGCGCCTCGTCGCTCGACAAGGCTCGGGTCGCCCGCAATGCCCACGACGACGTCAGGGCCGAGCAGTACCTGCGCAAATCGATGGCGAGCGATCCCGAGGATCGTGCCGCGGCCCAGAAAGAATTGGCGTCGCTCAAGTTCGCCCAAGCGCAGGCGAAGGCCAAGCAAGATCCCGCGGCCGCCGAGAAGCTGGTGCGCGAGAGCCTGACGCTGGCCCCCGGCGACGAGAAAGCCGTCGATCTCCTCGGCCGCGTCATCGCCGCGCAAGGTCGCCTCGACGAGGCGATCGGGGTGCTCGGCGAGGGCGAGCAGGGCAAGCCGTGCGACATGTGCAAGCGCTACCTGTCGGTGCTGCTGCTCGAGCGGGCCGACAAGCGCGAGGCGGCCAAGGACTTCGAGGGCGCGCGCGCCGATTACTCGCGCGCGACCGATCTGATCCCCGACGCCGCGACGGCCCTGGCGGTCGCCCGCATCAGCGAACAGCTCGGCGACTTCGAGGGCATGACCCGCGCCGTCGAGCTGGCGGTGCCGCTGATCCGCGCCGACGACAGCGCGGCGCAGAACGAATTCCTCGGCATCCGCGAGCGCACGGTGCTGGCGGCGGCGGGTCGTGGCGACGTCACCCTGGCCGATCGCTGGCTCAATTTCTTCCCGCCGGGCGCGGGCGGCGACGGCTGGTACGTGTTGCAGCTGCGCCTGGCGCAGGAGCTGTATCGGCAGAAGAAGGTCGACGTCGCGATCGGGCGCGCTCGCCACATGCTCGGGCCGACGCACACCGACACGCTGCCGGCCAACCGCAAGACCGAGTTCCAGCGGTTCCTCGCCGACATCTACCGTCTGCAGGGCGTCGGCTTCCTGCGCGAGGGGAAGCTCGTCGAGGCCGACGACAACTTCCGCATGGCGATGGAGTTCGCGCCGACCGACGACAAGATCAAGCTGCTGCGGGCGCTGGCGATCGCGGGCAACAAGGAGATCGGGCGCGCGATCCAGGTGGTCAACGCGCTGCCCAAGGAGACCAAGGGGCACGCGGAGGTGCTGGCGATCCTCGAGAGCATGCAGGTCGCCGATCGCCTGGCCGACGGCGACGTCGAGGGGGCCAAGGCCGCGCTCGCGCGCGCGCAGGCGGCCAGCGCGGAGACGCCCGAGGTGCACGTCGCCATGGCCGAGATGCTCGTCATCACCCCGGCGGCGGGCATCACCAAGGGCATCGTCCGCCAGCTCAAGAAGAGCGGGATCGTCAAGTACCCCAACGACGAGGTCAATCGCTACGGCGAGGCGCTGTCGGAGCTGGCGTGGGCGCGCGAACAAGCGCGCGGGCTCGGCGAGGGCTACCTGTTCCGCGGGCCGGGGATCGACGCGCGCATGGCCAACCTCGACCGCCAGCTGCGGGCCTTCTACCCGTTTCCGGTCGAGTTCAACGCCGACAGCACGGCGATCCTGAAGATCCGGTTCAAGAGCGGCGCGGCCGGCGAGGTCGGCGTCAAGACCGACGAGGGCGAGCAGGCGGTCCGCGTTCCGGCCGGGAGCGAGGGCGCCGAGGTGGTGCTGCGCCAGCCGGGCCTGACGTACTTCCGGATCAACGGCAAGGTCAGCAGCTTCGTCACCGAGCCCTACACCCGGGTGACGATCGACCTCTGACGTCCTTCGCGCCGCTGAGGCCGCCGGCGGTCGGCTCCGATCGCCGCTTCACGGCGCGCGGCTCCTGATAGACTCGCCGGCGATGCAGCCCTGTCCCTATCGCAAGATCCGTCCGCTGGGCGAGGGGTCGATGGGGGACGTGCACCTGTGCGTCGACGTGCAGCAGCGGCGCCTGGTGGTGGTGAAGTGGCTGCGCGCCGAGCTGCACGAGGGCAGCCAGGCGGCGGTCCGCTTCCGCCGCGAGGCCGAGCTGATGGCGGGGGCCAACTTCCCCGGCGTCATCAAGGTCGAGGAGTGGGGCCTCGACGAGTTCGGTCGCACGTGGATGGCGATGGAGTTCGTCGACGGGCTCATGCCGTCGGCGGTGGTCGGGCCCGGCGACTGCTGGTCGGTGCACCGCCTGCTCGCCGGCGTCGGCCAGGGCCTCGACGACCTCCACGGCCTCGGCGTGGTCCACCGCGACCTCAAGCCGGAGAACGTGCTCCTGCGCAGCTCGGTCGACGGCTGGGAGCCCGTGATCATCGACCTCGGGATCGCCAAGTGGCTGGCGCAGGAGACCGCCACCGCGAGCGGCTCGGTGTTCGGCACGCCGCACTACATGAGCCCGGAGCAGTGCCGCGACACCAAGCACGTCGGGCCGGCGACCGACCGCTACGCCGTCGCCGTCATCATCTTCGAGCTGCTCGCGGGGCGGCGGCCGTTCGAGGGCCGCACGATCCCCGAGCTGCTGCGCCAGCACCTCGAGTCGGCGGTGCCCGAGCTGCAGATCCCCAAGCGCGTGCGCTCCGGGGCGATCCGCGACACCGCGGCCAAGGCGACCTACCCGTCGCCCAACCTCGACGCGTTCATGCGCAAGGCGATGGCCAAGGAGCCGCGCCTGCGCTTCGGCAGCGGCCGCGAGATGGCGACCGAGTTCGAGCGCGCGGCCAAGGCCGACGGGCTGTGGGAGATACCTGACCCTTCGGACATGACGCCGCTGTTCCCGGCGCTGACCCACCCGATGGCCGAGATCATCATCGACGGCGAGTCGCGCCAGCGCTTCGACGTGCGCCACGGGCCGCTGGTGCTCGGCCGCCACGAGTCGTGCCAGGTGGTGCTCGGCTCGCCGCGCCTCAGTCGCCTGCACGCGTGCGTGTATCTGCACCGCGGCCGGGTGTGGGCCGCCGATCTGCACAGCCAGAACGGCACGCTGTTCCAGGGCCGCGCGCTCCAGCCCGGCGTGCCGATGCCGTTCCCGCCGGGCGGCCAGACCGCCGTGTTCACGCTCTACAACCGCAACATCGCGGTTCGCCTCGGCACCGCCACGGGGCCGTGAGCTCGAGCCGCGTCATGCCGGACGACGCGGACGAGACAGCGACGAGCGACGCCGTCGCGCCGCGACCGGGCGACGTGAGGCCCGCGAGTAATTCGGCGACGGGGTCCGCTGCGGCGCGTGAGCTCGACGCGCGTCGACGCGACGACGGGAGGGCCGAGACCGGGACGGGCGACTTGCGAGCGCGGCGGTTGGCGAGCGGGCTGGTGTTCGGGCCGGCGCTCGCGTGGTCGATCGCGGCGATCGCCGGCCTCGCGTACGCGGGGGGGCGGGCGGACGCGTGGGGGCCGCTCGAGCGGCGCGGCGCGGCGGTGGCCGGCTCCGACGCGTGCCGCGCGTGTCACCCGGCGCAGCACGACACGTGGGCGCGTAGCTATCACCGGACGATGACGCAGCGGGCCGAGGGCGCGGCCGTGCTGGCGCCGTTCGCCGGGGAGCACGTCGATCACCTGGGCTTCCGCGCGACGATGACGCGCACGGCCGAGGGTCGCCCGCACGTGCGCGTCGCGGCGATCGATGACGAGGGAGGCGCGTCCGGTCCGCCGTTGCTCGACGTCGACGTCGTGATGACGGTCGGCAGCCATCGCTATCAGCAGTACCTGGCGCAGATCGACCGCGGCGGCGGCCCCGGCGAGGTGTGGCGCCTGCCGGTCGCCTGGCACGTCGCGACCGCGCGGTGGATCCCGATGAACGCGGCGTTCCTCGAGCCCGAGGGCGCGCGCGGCGACGCCGACGCCTACCTGCGCCACCTGAGCCGCTGGAACGACAACTGCGTGCTGTGCCACAACACCGAGCCGCGGCCGGGGATGGCGCAAGGGACAGGTGACGCGCCTCGCTTCGACACCACCGTCGGCGAGCTCGGGATCGCCTGCGAGGCCTGCCACGGGCCGGCCGGCGCGCACCTGCAGCGGCACGCCGATCCGTTCCGCCGCCTGCTGACCGGCGGGGCGGGGGACGGATCGATCGCGCACCCGGGGCGGCTGTCGCCGCGCGACGAGAGCGGGGTGTGCGGCCGCTGCCACGGCAACCGGATCAGCGCCGACGTCGCGGCGGTGCTGCGCGACGGGGACGGCTTTCTCCCCGGCACCGACCTGGCGAGCGTGTCGCGGCCGATCTTCCGCGACGCGACCGTCGGCGGCGAGGCGCTGTTCTCCGAGCGCTTCTGGCCCGACGGCACGCCGCGGCTGTCGGCCTACGAGTACCAGGGCCTGCTGCTGTCGCCGTGCCACCAGGACGGCCGCGCGGGCGGGCTCGGCTGCGACGACTGCCACGCGATGCACGGCGACCGGCCCGACATGCAGGTCCGACCCGATCGGCTCGGCGACCGCGCCTGCACTTCGTGTCATGTCCCCGAGGACCTGTCCCTTGGAGCACGGCACGGAGGACATGGCGAAAAGGTCACGTGCCAGGGCTGCCACACGCCGCGGATCACCTACGGGCTGCTCGAGGGGATGATCGGCCACCGGATCGCGGTGCCCCGCCCGCAGGCGTGGATCGGCCGCCACGATCAGCCGGACGCGTGCACGCAGTGCCACGTCGACCGCAGCCGCACCTGGGCGGCGGAGGCCCTGCCGCGGCTCGGCTTCCCTGGTCCCGGTCCGCTGCCGGCGCCGGCGCCGGACGAGGCGTGGGGCTCGCGCGTGCAGCTCGACCTGGCCGGCGGCGATCCGCTGCAGCGCGTGCTGGCGATCCACGCGCTCGCGCGACCGGAGGTGCCGGTCGACGTGGCGGCGCGCCGGGCCTGGATCACCGACGCTCTCGACGACGAGTACCCGGCGGTCCGCTGGTTCGCCTGGCGCGCCCTGCGGAAGCTCGCCTCGCCGGAGCAGGCCGCGCTGGTCGCCGCCTACGACCCGCACGCCGAGGCCGAGCAGCGCGTACCCGCGGCCGACGCGTTGCGCGGGGCGTTCGGGCGCGGGCCGTTCACGCCGGAGCAGCGCGAAGTGCTCGAGGCCCGCCAGGAGCGCACGGTGCTGTGGATCGGCGAGTGAGAGGTGCGGCCGGCGCCCTCCATCCCGGCCACGGAGGCCCGGAGGCGGACGAGGGGGCCTCGGGAACGAGGGCCGGCCGGGCCTTGTCCGACGCGAATTCCCGCGCGGAAGATCTGTCGGGCGAGCGGTCGTGCGGCTAGATTGCCCGGGTGCGCGCCGAACGGCACCACCGGCTCTCGCTCGCGCTGCTGGCGATCTTCCTCGCCTCGGGGCTGTGGCTCGAGGCGATGATCGGGTTGCGCGCGGGCGGCTGGGTCGACGATCCGCTGCGCCGTGAGTTCTTGCGGCTGGGTCACGCCCACGGCGGCGTGCTCGCGCTGGTCAACCTCGCGGTCGCCTGGTCGATCGGACAGCTCGCCACGCCCGAGCCGTGGGCCGGCAAGATCCGCGCGGCGGCGCTGCTCGGCGCGCTGCTCGTCGGCGCCGGGTTCATGGCCGGCGGGCTCACGCACGGGCCGACCGACCCGGGGCCGCCGATCCTCGTGGTGCCGGCGGGGGCGCTGCTCATGCTCGCCGCGGTGGTGGCGACGGCGCTGGTGCGCCCGACCGACCGCGCGCCGGGGAGCTGAACGGCGGCCAGCCACGACGGCGCGGCGCGAGAGATGTCCTCGTCGCCGGCGCGCCGCGCACGAGGAACTTGGGACATGTCGTCGAGGGCATGCCCTGGGGGACATGTCCTGGCGACCAAACAAGAACGGCCGGACCCGCGGGTCCGGCCGTCTCGCGCGCGCCGCTGCGATCAGGACGGCTCGGCGACCAGGCCGCCCGGGGGCACCGGGGCCGGCTTGCGGCTGGGCTCGCTGGTGGCGACGGGGGCGCTGTTGCGGGGGCGGATCGGCGGCAGCGGGCGGCCCTCGATGACGGTGGCGACCTCGACGGCGGACAGGACCTCGCGCTCGAACAGGGCCTTGGCGAGGCGCTGGAGGGCGTCCGCCTTGGTGGTGAGCAGCTCCCTGGCGTGCGTGTACTGGCGGGTGACGATGTCGTGGATCGTCCTGTCGATCGCCTGCGCGGTCGACTCCGAGTAGTTGGGCGACTGCTGGAGCTCGCGGCCGAGGAACGGCTGGCTCTCGGCCTTGGTGTAGGCGACCGGGCCGAGCTCGTCGCTCATGCCCCACTCGCACACCATCTTGCGCGCTAGGGCGGTGGCGCGTTCGATGTCGTTGCTGGCGCCGGTGGTCTTCTGGCCGTTGAACGCGATCTCTTCGGCGATCCGGCCGGCCATGAGGATGGCGATCTGGGCCAGGGCTTGCTCGCGGTCGAGGCTGTAGCGGTCCTCCTCGGGCAGCTGCTGGGTGACGCCGAGGGCGCGGCCGCGGGGGATGATCGTGACCTTGTGGATCGGGTCGACGTGCTCCTTGGGCAGGCTCATCGCCACGAGGGTGTGGCCGGCCTCGTGCCACGCGGTGGTCCAGCGCTCCTTCTCGGAGATGATGGCGCTCTTGCGCTCGGAGCCCATCAGGACCTTGTCCTTGGCGCGGTCGAAGTCGTCCTCGTGGACGCGGTCGCGGCCGCCGCGGGCGGCCATGAGGGCGGCCTCGTTGACGAGGTTCTCGAGGTCGGCGCCGGAGAAGCCGGGCGTGCCGCGGGCGATGAGGCTGACGTCGACGTTGTCGTCGACCGGGACCTTGCGGGTGTGGACCTTGAGGATCGCCTCGCGGCCGCGCACGTCGGGCAGGCCGACGATGATCCGGCGGTCGAAGCGGCCGGGGCGGAGCAGGGCGGGGTCGAGGACGTCGGGGCGGTTGGTGGCGGCGACGAGGATGACGCCGTCGTTGCTCTCGAAGCCGTCCATCTCGACGAGCAGCTGGTTCAGCGTCTGCTCGCGCTCGTCGTGACCGCCGCCGAGGCCGGTGCCGCGGTGGCGACCGACGGCGTCGATCTCGTCGATGAAGATGATGCAGGGGGCGTTCTTCTTGCCCTGCTCGAACAGGTCGCGCACGCGCGAGGCGCCGACGCCGACGAACATCTCGACGAAGTCGGAGCCGCTGATGCTGAAGAAGGCGACGCCCGCCTCGCCGGCGATGGCCTTGGCGAGCAGGGTCTTGCCGGTGCCCGGAGGGCCCATCAGCAGCACGCCCTTGGGGATCCGGCCGCCGACGCGCAGGTACTTCCGCGTGTCGCGGAGGAAGTCGATGATCTCCTCGACGTCCTCGCGGGCCTCGTCGACGCCGGCGACGTCCTTGAACGTGACCTTGTTCTGGTGCTCGTTGAGCAGGCGCGCCTTGCTCTTGCCGAAGTTCATCGCCCGCCCGCCGCCGGCCTGCATCTGGCGCATGAACACGACCATCAGCACGACGATGAAGATCAGCGGCAGGTACATCAGCGCGAACTGCAGCAGCGCGCTGTCCTCTTCGGGCTCGACGCGGTAGTCGATCTGCTTCTCGCTGAGCTTTTGGTAGAGGTTCTCGGCGACGGGGCCGGTGGCCTGGTAGGTCTTGCCGTCGAGGTCGTACGAGATGTCGACGTAGCTCGGGTGAACCGCGATCACCATGTTCGAGCTGTGTTTGAGCGACCCCCAGTCGCGGTCGACCGTCTCGACGAACTTGGCGTACGAGATGTTGACCACCTCGTGGCTCGTGTTGAACATGTTGGCCAGCGCGAGCACGCCCACGATAAGGCCGAGCCACACCAGGAGGGTCTTGGTCTGCTGTTTCACGGTGAGAAGGTTCCAGAGCCGAGCCTGGAGCTTTGCGAGCATAGCGGAAGACGGATCGCCCGGCCAGCCGCGGCGGCCCGGATCGCGCGCGTCGGGGCCGCTGGTCCCGGCGCTAGTGGTCGTGAGGCGCGGGGATCTCTGCGCCGGGAGCGGCCCGCGCGAGCGTGAGGCCCAGGCGGTCCAGGCGCACGCGCAAGCCCGGGCGCAGGTCCCAGACATGGGGCCGGAGCACGGCGTCCGTGCCCCCCAGCGCTGCGGCGCGCGCCATCACGGCGCGGTCGATGTCCTCGATCACGGCCGCCCGCAGCGCCCCGAGGTCGGCGCCCCCGAGGCCGCAGATCCGGCGCACGACCCGGGTCCGCACCGCTCGCGGCAAGACGTGCAGATCGTCCGTCGACCAGCAGGTCGCAGGGCCTCGCCGCCGCGCGGCCTCCTCGCGCTCGGCCCAGGCGGACAGCGCCTCCTCCGCGTCGGCGGCGTGTGTGGCGAGACACACGAGCGCCTGTTCGACGCGCGGGTTGCCGGCGCGCAGCAGCGGGAGCACGCGCTCGCGCACCCGCACGCGCGGCTGCTCCTCGTCGCTGTTGGTCGGGTCGTCGACGAACGGCAGCGCCATGCGATCGCACAGCTCCCGGGTCAGGCCGCGCGAGAGCCCGAGCAGCGGCCGCAGCCACGGCGCCTCCCACGGCCGCATGGCGGCCAGACCCTCGAGGCCGCAGCCGCGTGCGGCGTGCATGAGCAAGGTCTCGGCCTGATCGGTGGCGGTGTGACCGAGAGCGATCGCATCGCAGGCGTGCCCATCGGCGAAGGCCTGCAGCGCGGCGCGTCGGGCCTCGCGGGCGCGCGCGGGCAGGCCCGGACCTGGCGTAAGGGACAGGCGCGTGGCGACGCCCACGAGGCCCATCTGCGCCGCCATTCGCGCGACCCCCGCGGCCTCGTCGGCCGACTCGCGGCGCAGGCCGTGATCGACGTGCGCGACCACCAGCTCGAGCTCCGCGTCGCGCGCGAGCAGTCGCAGCAGGCCGAGGAGCGCGGTCGAATCGGCGCCGCCCGAGCAGGCGACGAGGATCCGCCGCGGCGGCCCGGCGGCGCGGAGGCTGCGGCGAACCTGGCCGAGAGCGCTGGCGATGGTCGGGTGGCGGGGTGGCACGGCCGTGCGGCGATGATACCTTCCCGCCGATGACCTCGCCCGCAGAGCTCTCCCGCGCCGGCCACGACCTCGCCAGCGTGCAGCGCGACCCGCTCGTGCTCGAGCAGCGCGACGACCTCGCCGAGTTCGTCCCGCGGCTGCCGCCGACGGCGTTCGTGCAGATCGCCCGCGGCCTGCGCGAGGAAGATCGACTCGACCTGCTGCTGCCGCACGCGTCGCCCGAGCAGCTGACGGCGCTGCTCGACCTCGACGGCTGGTCGCGCGATCGGATCGCGGTCGACAAGGCGCGCGCCTGGCTGGTGGCGATCGCCGACGCCTACGCGCTCGCCGGCAAGCCGCGCGGGCAGCTGCGCAACATCATCGAGGACATGGACCCGGAGATGTGGACGATGGCGCTGCTCCCGGGCACGGCGGTGTACGAGCTCGACCCCGACGACGTCGAGCAACGCGAGCAGGCGCTCGCGGCCGTCGACGCGCTGTTCTCCTACGAGACGCCCGACGGCGGCTTCATCGTCGCGGTGCCCGACAACGACCTCGGACACCGCGTCATCCACGTGCTCGAGCGCGTCTACGCCGACGACCTGCAGACGGGGCATCGGCTGTCGCTGTCGCTGCGCGGGGCGATGCCGGCCCAGCTCGAGGAAGATCTGCTGCGCTGGCGCAGCGGTCGCCTCGCCGACCTCGGGTTCGTCGAGTGGGAGGAGGCCATGAAGTTGTTCCGCCCGCTCGACGCCAAGTCGGCCCGGGAAGCGGCGGTCCCGGCGGCGCCGGCGGCGGTCGTCGGCGAGGCGCCGCTGGTGGCGTTCCCGTCGGCGACGTCGGGGCTGCTGCGCCGGGTCCTCGGCGGCCTCGGCGCGGGCGAGCAGGGCGTGCGCGCGCGCGAGTTCGCCCTGCTGGTCAACGAGCTGATGTCGGCCCAGCGCAGCGAGCCCGGCGACGCGAAGGCGCAGGAGCGGGCGTTCCACCAGGCCGAGGCGACGGTGAGCCTCGGGCTCGAGGTGCTGCTCGCGGGGCTCGGCTTGCCGGCGCCCGAGGTCGACGCGTTCCTGGCCGGCCGGATCGCCGCGCTCGGCCTGCGCGGGGTGTTCCGCGTCGGCTACGGGCCGCTGGCGACGCTGCGCAAGACGGCGCTGGCGCTGCACCGCGAGGGGCGGGTGTCGCTGACGAAGATCGGCTCGCTGCTCGACCGCCCGTGGGGTCCGGCGCTCGAGTCGCTGTCGCGGTGGCTGCCGGAGCTGCCGATCGAGACCGCGAGCGGCGGGGTGCGGCCGATCGCGGGCCTCCGCGACGTCGCCCGCGCGACCGAGCTGCTGGCCCAGTCGGCCGCCCTGGCGGCCCTGACCTTCGACCCGCGCGGCTACGCGATCGATCCGCAGTGGGTCGGCCGCGTCGACGAGCCCGAGCGCCTCACGCTCGGCGATCTGGTGCGCACCGCGGCGCTGCGCCGGCAGCTGCCCGGGATGTCCGAAGAGACAGCCGCGAGGTTCGCCCCGGTCGACGCCGACGACCTGGCGTGGGCAGCCGAGCATCTGCTCGTCGGCGGTCGCCTGGCCCCGGCGTTGGCGGTCGACCTGCGCAAGCGTTGCCTGGCGATCGGGGCGCCGCAGCACGCGGAGGCGTTCGTGTCGGCGGTGCTGCTGCGGCTCGAGGTCGAGCTCGGGGCGCTCGAGCGCGACGACGAGGGCGTGGTCGACCTGCGGCGCGTCGGCGGGGTGATCACGCCGCAGCGGATGGGCGTGTGGCTCAAGACCGGGCTGTCGGCGACCTGAGCGCGCACCGGCGCGGCGAGGCCCGGCGCCTCGAGTGACAGTGACGACGCACCGCGGGCCGCTCGCGCGGACGGGCACGAAGGCGGCGCAGGCGAGCGCCGGGCGGGCTGCGCGATCGGGCATGTCGAGGCGGACATGCGATCGCGGACATGCTGGTTCGGGCATGTCCGCCGGGACAGGCCCGAACCGCCAGGCTCAATCCGGCGAGACCGGGAAGTCGCGCACGCGCAGGGTGCGGCCGTCGGCGAGGACGAAGCCGACCTGGACGGCGGCGAAGCGGCCGATCTGGCGCAGCTCGGTGAGCAGCGGGCCGAGGTCGTCGCGGCTCTCGACGGGGATGCCGGCGATCTCGGACACGCGGGCGTTGCGGAGCAGCTCGCGGCCGCGGGAGCGCGAGATCGGGGCGTCGGGGCGCAGCTCCTTGACGATCGGCTCGCGGCGCGACTCGTCGAGGCGGAGGCCGAGCAGGGCGTCGGCGTCGATGAGGACCTGCTGATCGGGCGGGGCGGCGGCGACCGGGATGGTGAAGGTCAGGCGGTTCTTGCCGCGGACGACGGTGAGGTTCAGGACCTCGCCGGGGAGCAGGCCGCGGACGGTGGACACGAAGTGGTGGGCGAGGCGCAGCTGGGCTTCGGGGCCGGTGCCGAAGGAGTCGAAGCGCTGGCCCTGGGCCTCGACGATGAGGTCGTCCTTGCGCAGGCCGGCGGCGTCGGCGGGGCGGCCGGGCAGCACGCGGCTGACGCGGAGGCCGTTCGCGTAGCCGAGCGCGCGGGCGTGGTCGTCGAGGGCGCCGTCGGGCGCGACCTCGGCGCCGACCTGGCCGGAGCGGGCGCCGTGGCCGGCGCGCAGGGCCTCGAGCAAGGCGGCGATGTGGTCGATGGGGATGGCGAAGGCGATGCCCTGGGCGCGCTCGAGCGTGGCGGTGGTGATGCCGACGAGCTGGCCGCGGAGGTTGAAGATCGGGCCGCCGGAGTTGCCGAGGTTGATGGCCGCGTCGAGCTGGAGGAGCGGGGTCTGCCGGCTGCGCGAGAGGCCGGTGCGGTTGACCGCGGCGACGATGCCCTGGGCCACGCTGTGCTCGAGGCCGAGCGGGTTGCCGACGGCGAACACGGTCTCGCCGACGCGCAGCTCGTGCGAGCGGCCGCGGGCGGCGAACGGGAACCTCTCGGCGTTGTCGGCGGGGAGGAGGCGCAGCAGGGCGATGTCGCGGTCGGGGTCGGCGACCAGCAGCTCGGCCGGCAGCTCGCGGCCGTCGACGAAGCGGGCCCGCACCGGCTGCTGGGCCAGGCCGCCGGCCTCGGTCACGCCGCCGAGGACGCGCTGCCGCGGCTCGCGGATCTGGCCGGCGACGACGTGGTAGTTGGTGAGGACCAGACCTGTCTCATCGACCAGGACGCCGGCGCCCAGCGCGTCGGCGCCGGTGAGCGTGACGACGGCGTCGCGCGTGTGCTCGACCGCCTCGACCAGGCTGGGGCCGCCGGGGCCGCTGGCCTCGGGGCAGTCGCACACCGGCGCGGCGGCGGCCGGCGGCAGGGCAGGGACGGGCACCGGCGCGGGCGAGCTGTCGGCAGGGACAGGTGCGATCGGCGGCGCGGTCTGGATGCCGACCAGCACCGCGACCCCGCCGAGCAACACGCCGAGCACCGCAGCGCCGGCGGCGATCCACAGCGACTCGCCGCGCGCAGGTCGCGGCTCGGGTCCCGTTGCGGTGTCTGGCATCGCCGGGACAACCTAGCGCGTCCGCGCCGCATTCCCAATTCCGGCGGCCGGGCGGCCTCTCGCGCCCCTGCGGGCGTCCGCGGCGCGGCGTCACGGGCGCGGATCTTCGCCCCGGGCCGCGGCAAAATCTCGCCGGCGACGGGGCCGATCTGCGCCCCGCGTGAGGAAATGGCCGCCTCGAGGCCCGGCGCCGAGGTGAGCCGCCCGCGCGTTTCTGGCATCCTCTCGCACCTGCGGCGCCGCGCCGCGCCGCCTGCCAATGACACGTCCGGCCACGCACGCAGCCCTGCAGTCCTCGCCCGCTACCCAAGGAACGGCGCTCGAGCAGGCCATCGGCCTCGTCGCCGGCGAGCTCGTCGAGGTGGAGGCCCGGCTCGAGCAGCTCCTGCAGTCGTCGATCGCGATCATCCCCGAGCTCGGCGGTCAGCTCGCGTTCGCCGGCGGCAAGCGGTTCCGCCCGCTGGTCACGCTGCTGGCCGCGCGCGCGGCCAACTTCATCGACCCGGTGCGGATCACCGTCGCGGCCGTCGGCGAGCTGCTGCACACCGCGACGCTGCTCCACGACGACGTCATCGACGCCGGCGAATTCCGCCGCGGGCGCCCGACCGCGCGCCTGCAGTACGGCAACGGCATGGCGGTCCTGACCGGCGACTTCTGCCTCGCGCGCGCGCTGCAGGCGATCGCCTACTCGGGCCGCCTGCAGGCGGTGCAGACGCTGTCCGACGCGGTCACGCGGATGGCCGAGGGCGAGGTGGCGCAGCTGGAGATCGCCGGCGACCCGGCGCTCGACAAGGCCCGCTACTACCTCGTCATCGAGCGCAAGACCGCGGCGCTGATCGCCTGGGGCGCCAGCCTCGGCGGTCTGCCGGCGCCCGAGCACGCGGCGGCGCTGCACCGCTACGGGCTCGAGATCGGCTACGCGTTCCAGATCGCCGACGACGTGCTCGACTACGCCGGGGCCCTCCACGACACCGGCAAGACCCACGGCCAGGACCTGCGCGACGGCAAGCTGACGCTGCCGCTGATCCTCGCCTGCGAGCGCGATCCGGGGCTCGCGCGGGCGGTCGCGCAGCTGCTCGCCCACGGCCCGCCGGTCGCGGCCGAGGCGGCCGACGCGATCGTCGCCCGCGTCGCCGCCTCGCCCGGGGTCGAGCTGGCGGCCCGGGCGGCCGAGGCCCACGCCGAGGCCGCGGTCGCCCAGCTGGCCGAGCTGCCGCCGTCGTCCGCGCGCGACGCCCTGGTCGAGCTGGCCCGCAGCGTGTCGCGCCGGGTCAGTTGAGGCTCGCGGCGCGCGCCTGTCGCAAAGTTCCTGTCGTTTCCTCCCTGTCGCAAGACACCTGTCCGCTTCACCCTGTTCCGACATTCCTGTCCCGACCGACCTGTCGCAAGACACCTGTCCGCTTCACCCTGTCCCGACCGACCTGTCGTAACGCACCTGTCCGAATGTCCCGGCGCGACGTACCCGCCCGATCGAGCCGTTCGACGCCTCACCCGACCGCTTCGAGGACCCGATGACCCAGCCCGCCCCGCTCGCCGAGACCGTGGCCGCGATCGACGCCCACGGCGCCCGCGTGCAAGGTATGTTCACCGACATCGCCCGCGGCTACGACCGAGCGAACCGGTGGATGAGCCTCGGCATCGACGTGCTGTGGCGCCGCAGCGCGGTCGCCGAGGTGCTGCCGGGGTCGTGCGCCGACGACGGGTCGCGCGGCGGCGTCGCGCCCGGGAGCGTCGTGGTCGAGGGCTCGCACGCCGCCGCGGACGGGCCGCTGCGGGCGCGGATCCTCGACCTCTGCGCCGGCACGCTCGACTCGACGCTCGAGCTGCACCGCCGCTACCCGCAGGCCGACATCGTCGGCGGCGACTTCTCCGCCGGGATGCTCGCCGTCGGCGAGGCCAAGCTGCGGGGAGCGGCGCGCGAGCGGCTGGTCGCCCGCGAGATGGACGCGCACGCGCTGCCGGAGCCCGACGCGGCGTTCGACGCGGTGTTCTGCGCGTTCGGGGCGCGCAACCTCAGCGACCTGGAGACGGCCACGCGCGAGCAGCTCCGCGTGCTGCGCCCCGGCGGGCGGCTGACGGTGCTCGAGTTCTTCCGCCCGCGCGGGCTGTTCTCGCGGGCGTTCCACGCCTGCTACAACCGCACGGTGCTGCCGGTGGTCGGCTGGGCGGCGACCGGCAACCTCGGGGCCTACCTCTACCTGCCGCGCAGCATCGGCGCGTTCGTGACGATCGAGGACTACTGCGCGCTGCTCGATCGGGTCGGGCTGCAGGTGATCGGGCAGCAGCGCCTGTTCGGCGGGGTGGCCGGGATCGTCCGCGCCGAGCGGCCGCGAGGTGGCGCGTGAAGCTGGTGGTCGTGGTCACCGGCGCGAGCGGGGCGATCTACGCCCGCCGCGCGCTGCATGTCCTCGCGGACCTGCGCGCCGGGACATGGCCGAACGAACCTGCCCGATCGGACCTGCAGGTCGACTGGGTCGCGTCGGCCACGGCGCCGCAGGTGTGGCAGACCGAGCTCGGCGAGCCGATGCCGGACGAGATCGTGGCCGGCTGGGAGTCGGCGGAGTCGGGCGAGTCGACGGGGGTCGAGCCGGTGCACGGCGCGAGCGGGGCGGGCGAGTCGACGGAGGTCGGGCCGGCGCACGGCGCGGGCGAGCCGACGGGCAGCTCGACGCGGCGGTCGCGGAGCGGAGCGCCGGGTCCGCGCGGGCCAAGGCCGCGGACGAGTCCGCCCACGGAGTTCTTCGGCTCGGGCGTGATCGCGGGGCGTGACGGACGCCCGCCGAGCGGACCGAGGGTCGCGGCGGGCGAGGTCGGGTCGGCGGCCCCGCCGGTGGCCGGGCTGCGCCGCTGGGACCGCGGCGACTTCTCGGCCCCGTTCGCGTCCGGCAGCAACGCGCCCGACGCGGTGCTGGTGATGCCGTGCTCGATGAGCGCGCTCAGCCGGGTCGCCCACGGCGGCGGCGACGACCTGGCGGCGCGCGCCTGCGAGGTCGCGCTCAAGGAGCGGCGCCGGCTGGTGCTGGTCGTGCGCGAGACCCCGCTGAGCCTCGTGCACCTGCGCAACATGGTCGCCGCGACCGAGGCCGGCGCGGTCATCTTGCCGGCCGTTCCGTCCTTCTACGGCGCCGTCCGCACGCTGGACGACGCCGTCGACACCGTGGTCGCCCGCGCCCTCGACCACGTCGGACTCCGCGTCGCGCTGACGCGCCGCTGGGGCGCTCCGGAGGCCCCATGACGCCCGCCGAGCTCGCGCGCCTGTTCGATCTGCCGGCCGAGGCCGGCGCCCGCGCCCAGGCCACCCGCGCCGCCCAATTCGGCCGCCGCGTGCTGGTCCGCGGCGCGCCCGTCCACGCGGCCCCGGCCGTCGCGGCGCTGCTGCGCGCGGACGCGCCGCCGCTGGTCGATCTTCCTGGATGGTCCGACGGACATGTCTCGGCAGCCATGGCGGCGGCGACAGGTCGATCGGGCCAGGTCTCGCGGGACATGACCGACGCGACCGGTGCGAAGGGGCAGGGCGCGGGCGACATGTCCTCGGGGACCGGTCGCGACGGGCAGGCCCCCGGCGACATGCCTCAAGGGCCAGCCTCGAACGCCGAGCGCGACGGCGCGGCCGGCGATCCGGGGTGGCCCGATCCGGAGGCGCTGCGGCCCGGCGATCGCGTGGTGCTGCAGGTCGATCGCGCGCGGCTCGACGCGTACTTCGCGTACCTGGTCCGGCTGGCGGCGGCCGCTCCCGATGGCCTGTCGCTCGCGCCGTACTGCGCCCGCGCGGGCGGGCTGCTGCGCCTGCACCTGATCGCGGCCGCCCGGCTGGCGCTGCCGGGCCGGGTCCGCGTCGAGGCGCGGCACGACCTGCTCGGCATCCGCCTGGCCCAGGTCGCGCTCGGCTTCGGCGCGGACACGCTGGCGGGGCCGCTGGCGGCCGCGCGCAAGCTGCCGCTGGCGGGCGTACCCCGCCCCGACGAGGCGACGCCCGCCGGCCTGGCCGCGCTGATCGAGCGGGCCGGGCTTGAACCTGTCCTTCACGACATGACCTCGGAGACATTGCCATGAGCGATCCCGCCGCCCGTCCGTCCGCCGCCGACCTCGATGCCCGCGCCGACGCGCCCCAGGCCGGTCCGTCCGCGCCCGCCGTGCACGCGGGCGAGCGCAGCTTCGCCGCGATCGCCGCCAAGGTCCGCGCCGGCGAGCCGCTCGACCGCGACGACGGGGTGGCGCTGTACCGCCACCGCGACCTGCTGGCCCTCGGCGCGCTGGCCAACGAGGTCCGCGAGCGCCTGCACGGCGACCGCACCTACTTCAACGTCAACCTGCACATCAACCCGACCAACGTGTGCGAGGCGGACTGCAAGTTCTGCTCGTTCGCGCGGCTGACCCCGGACATGCCGCAGGCGTACACGATGACGGTCGAGCAGGTGCGGCAGAAGCTGATCGAGCGCGCGCACCAGCCGATCACCGAGGTCCACCTGGTCAACGGCCTCCACCCGGGGGTGCCGTTCTCGTACTACACCGACATCCTGCGCGGCCTGAAGGATCTGCGCCCGGACGTGCACCTGAAGGCGTACACGGCGGTCGAGATCCACTACTTCGCCGAGAAGTACGGGATGACCTACGAGCAGGTGCTGCGCGCGCTGATCGAGGCCGGCCTCGGCAGCATGCCGGGCGGCGGGGCCGAGATCTTCGCCGATCGCGTGCGTCGCAAGATCTGCCGCGACAAGGCCGACGCGCAGCAGTGGCTCGAGGTCCATCGCACGGCCCACCGCCTCGGCCTGCGCACCAACTGCACGATGCTGTACGGGACGGTCGAGACGCTCGAGGAGCGGGTCGAGCACATGCTGGCGCTGCGCGAGCTGCAGGCCGAGACCGGCGGGTTCCAGACCTTCATCCCGCTGGCGTTCCACAACGAGCACAACGACTTCCGCAAGCTGCCCGAGCCGACCGGCGTCGACGACCTGCGCACGTACGCGGTCGGCCGGCTGATGCTGCACAACATCCCGCACATCAAGGCGTACTGGGTGATGATCGGGGTCAAGACGGCCCAGATCGCGCTGAGCTTCGGCGTCGACGACGTCGACGGGACGGTGCAGGAGGAGAAGATCTACCACATGGCCGGCGCCGACACGCCGATGGCGCTGGCCCGCGCGGAGCTGGTGCGCCTGATCCGCGAGGCCGGGCGCGTGGCGGTCGAGCGCGACACGCTCTACGGGGTGCGATGGGTCGACGACGGGGCGCCGCTGCCGGAGATCCGGATGGACGCGAGCGTGCCGTTCTCGGGCCACGCCGGCCGCGTGCAGCTGCCCGTGGTGAGCTGAGCGCGCAGCGACGCGCGACTACATCAGCATCATTGCGAGGGCGCGCGGAGGGCTGTCTGTGCGGGCATGTTCGGGAGGGCAGGTTCGGGAGGGCAGGTTCATGGGCGTGCTCGCTTCGCGAACTGCCGAATGCGCCTCGCTAGCGGTCGGGGATGCGGTCCTCCGCCCAGTCCTCGCGGATGGACCCTCCTTCGTCGGGCCCATCTCGCTGCGGATGGTCGGAGGACCGCATCCCCGACCGCTGGCACGGCCCACTCGTGGGTGGCCCGATCGCCGGTCGCGGGCTTCGTTGGTGGCTGTCTCTTCGAGCAGGTGCACTCCGCCCGAGGGACGGCCGGGGCCGGCCATCCCTCGGACGGACCTCTGGGGGGCGTAGCCGGCGCTCGATCGTGACGCGACGATGGCTGCGGGCCGTCGCGCTTCTCGGACTCGTACAGGCGTCCGGGTGAATGCGAGGGGATGTCGCGCGACTCCTCGCATTCCTGGGATTGGGGGCAAACCCCTGTGTTCAGCGATCGCGGGGCCTGAAGCGCGATCGGGGCATACGGCTTCGATGACCTCAATACGGGGAATGGCGATTCGCTGATTGTAGAAAGTCGACGAAATCGACGTCATGGGGACGAGCCCGGGAGCCGACAAGACATTCATCGCATCATGCCGCCGGGCGCGCATTTGCTCGAATTCCGGGTTTCTTTCGCGGCTGTAATGGCTCGGTCCGGTCGATGGCGCATTCGCCGTGGTGATTGCGATGAATGATCGCAGTGTTGCGACATATCATCGCCGCGAATTCTTTCGCGAAAGAAGGAATCGCCTTGTAAAGCGGTCAGTACGGCGTTTCAGCGGCCGAGCGACCGTGTTCGGCTAATGCGCGTGTTGCGCGCCTCGTGGCGTGCGCCGCGCATTTCGGACGCAGCATTCAACGCACATCCGTGCATTCGCATTCCAAGACGGAGTTTTCATCGATGCATCGCCAATTGACGCGACGGCCGAACCCGGCCCGCAATCAGGTGACGGCGCGGCTGCAGTCGCTCCTCGGCCGGTCCATGCCCGAGGCGGGGCGCGGGCGGCCGGGGCCGGTCGATCCGCTGCTGAAGCTGGCCATCGTGTGCGCGCTCGCCGGCCTCATCGCCGTGCCGCTGCACTACGGGCTGTCGCCCTTCCTCGTCGAGTTCGACGAGCTGGTGGCCCTGCCGGCGCTGCGCAGCGTGCTCGTCGCCAGCGCGGCGCTGCTGCTCGGCCACGCGGCGCTGACCCTGGCGTTCTCGCTGCTGTACCGGCCGACGCCGGCGCGGCAGGAGGGCCTGCCGCGCTGCACGGTGGTCGTGCCGGCGTACAACGAGGGGCCGATGGTGGGGGTGGCGCTCGGATCGATCCTCGTCGGCGACTACCCGCGCGACCGGCTCGAGATCCTCGCGATCGACGACGGCTCGACCGACGACACCTGGACGCACATCCAACGGATCGCCAGCGAGCACCCGGACGTGGTCCGCGCGATCCGGATGCCGAAGAACGGCGGCAAGCGCGAGGCCCTGCGCGCGGGGTTCTCGGCGGCGACGGGCGAGGTCGTCGTCACCGTCGACTCCGACTCGCGCCTCGACCCCGACGCGCTGCGCCAGATCGTCGCGCCGCTGCTGGCCGACGCGAGGGTCGCCGCCGTCGCCGGCAAAGTGCTGGTGCTCAACCGCTACAGCGGACTCATCACCCGCCTGCTGGCGATCCGGTTCTTCCTCGCGTTCGACCTCGGGCGGGCCGCGCAGTCGCGCTTCGGCGCGGTGCTGTGCTGCCCCGGGGCGCTCACGGCCTATCGCCGATCGGCGGTGCTGGCGGTGCTCGACCGCTGGGCGACGCAGACGTTCCTCGGCGAGCCGTGCACGATCGGCGAGGATCGGGCGCTGACGACCTGGTTGCTGCGCAGCGGCCACCGCACGGTCTATCAATCTACGGCGATCGTCCACACGCTGGTGCCGACGCACTACGCCGGGCTGACGCGGATGTACCTGCGGTGGGAGCGGGGCAACCTGCGCGAGGGGCTGACGCTGCTGCCGGTGCTGGCGACCCGCTGGCGCGGCGAGGATCGCGTGTGGCCGACGATCGACATCCTGCTCGAGCTCGGGCAGGTCCCGCTCGCGTGCCTCGCGGTCGCGCTGACGGTGACGCACCTGCTGGCGGCGCCGCTCGACATCCTCCGCCTGATCGCGACCATCTCGGTGTTCGCGCTGGTGCAGTCGCTCTACACGCTCCGCTCCGAGCGCAGCACCGACTTCCTGTACGGGGTCGGCTACGCGTTCTTCGCGTTCCTGTGCCTGCAGTGGATCTACCCCTGGTCGCTGGTCACGGTGCGCAACGGCCGGTGGCTGACGCGGTGACGGGGGCGCCGTGCCGCCCGTGGTCGGCTGGCTGCCCCTCGGGGGCGCGGCTCTGTGGCTCGGAGGACATGTCCTCGCGGCCATGTTGCTGCCGGAGCGGGGCCCGCTGCGCGAGCGGCTGTGCCTCGGCCTGACGATCGCGCTCGCGGCGGCGCTCGGGCTCGTCGAGCTGCTCGGGGCGCTCGGGTGGCTGACGGGCCCGGTGGCGCTGGTCGGTTGCCTGGTGTTCGCGGCGGCGGTGACGCGGCGAGCGGGCCTGCGCGCGGCGGCGGCCGATCTGGCCGCGCTGGCGCGCGCGAGCGTGACCGCCGTGCAGGGGCCGTGGGCGCTCGCGGCCGTCGCGGGCGCGGTCGCGGTCGCGCTGGCGTCGCTGGCCGCGCTGTCGCTCGAGTCGTGGGGCTGGGACGCGCTCGCGTATCACTTGCCGCCGGTGCACGACGCGCTGCAGACCGGCCGCGTGCGCGAGGTGCCGACGCACGTGACCTACGCGAGCGCCTACCCGCAGGCGGTCGAGCGCGTGTTCACGCTGTG
>NZ_JAIRAU010000035.1 GCF_020073745.1 Nannocystis pusilla | reverse complement strand
GCCCCCGGTGCCGTCGGTGTCGAGAGGCTCCCGGGTGCAGGCCGCGAGGAGCACCGGGAGCGTGGGGGCGAGGGCGCGAAGTCGCATGCGAACGACGATAGCGAGGCGGCGCGGGGCCGGGCGAGGGGTCGCCTGGCGACAGGCCGGGGGAGGTGCGCTATGGTCGGCCATGGCCGAAGAACTCGTGATCGAAGACATCGTCGTCGGCACCGGCGAGACCGCGGAATCGGGCAAGCAGGTCAGCGTGCACTACACGGGCTGGCTGGTCGAGGGCGGCCAGAAGTTCGACAGCTCGCTCGACCGCGGGCGTCCGTTCAACTTCCAGCTCGGCGCGGGCGACGTGATCAAGGGCTGGGACCAGGGCGTGGTCGGCATGAAGGTCGGCGGCAAGCGCCGGCTGACGATCCCCCAGCACCTCGGCTACGGCCGCCGCGGCTTCTCGGACGTCATCCCGCCGCGCGCGGCGCTGCTGTTCGAGGTCGAGCTGCTTGCCGTGAAGTGACGCGTCACTCGGCCAGTGCGAGCACGAACTTGAGGTAGCGACCCTCGGGGAAGTGCAGCGGGGTCGGGTGGTCGGGCGGCTCGCCGCGGACCTCGAGCAGCCGCAGCGGGCGCCGAGCCTGGCGCGCCGACTCGCCGAGAATTTTTAAGAACATGTCCATCGGGACATGGCTCGAACAGCTGGCGGCGGCGAGCAAACCGCCGGGCCGGACCTGGCGCAGGGCGCTGGCGTTGAGGCGGGCGTAGGCGGCCTCGGCGGCGCGCACCGACTTGTGGTTGGGGGCGAACGAGGGCGGGTCGACGACGACGAGGTCGTAGGTGGTGCCGGCGGTGTCGTCGAGAAAGGCGAAGGCGTCGGCGGCGACGAAGGCGTGCGCGCCGGGGTCGAGGTCGTTGGCGACGAAGTTGTCGCGCGCGGCGTCGACGGCGTTGCGCGCGAGGTCGACGCTGGTGACCCGCGGGGCGCCGCCGAGCGCGGCGGCGAGGGAGAAGCCGCCGGTGTACGAGAACAGGTTGAGGGTCTCGCGGCCGCGCGCGACCTGGCGGATCAGGCGTCGGTTCTCGCGCTGGTCGAGGAACATGCCGGTCTTCTGGCCGCGGCGGACGTCGACGTGCATGCGCATGCCGTGCTCGCGGATCGCCACGAGCGGGGGCGGCGGCTCGCCGGCGAGGAGGCGCGGGCGCTGCGGCTCGGGGACGTCGTCGCCGCCGCGCTGGCCGCTCAAGCCCTTGAACCACAACGAGCGCGGGCGGACGACGTCGACGATCGCCCCGGTGAGGTCGGCGAGGTGCGGCAGCCAGGCGGGGGTGTCGAGCTTGAGCACGGCGCAGCCGGCGTAGAAGTCGACGACGACGCCGGGCAGCCGATCGCCCTCGCCGTGGAGCACGCGGAAGGCGTCGGTGGCCGAGAGGTCGAGGGTCGTCTGGCGCAAGAGCCAGGCGGTCTCGAGGCGCCGGCGCCACAGCGCGGGACCCGGCCGCTCGTCCTTGCGGGTGGCGACGACGCGGAGGGCGATCGGCGAGTCGGCGTCGAACAGGGCGTGGCCGATCGGGCGCCGCCCCTGGCCGAGCAGGGTGACGAGGTCCCCGGTGCGCGCGCCGACGACCTCGGGCACGGCGTCGACGTACAGCCACGGGTGGCCGGCGGCGACGTGGCGAGTGAGACGGTCGGGGACGAGGACGGCGGGCACGCGAGGCGGAGGTTACGCGATCTCGCGCGCGCGCACCCACGCGCGTGAGGCAGCGCGCGGCGGTCGAGCTGCTCCTGGGGACAGGTGGCATGCGGCCGGGTACCGCCGACCGCGAAGCCGCGGCGAGCCGGACGAGGGCTGACTCACTGAGGATGCGGCGGGCCCGCCGGGCCCGGCGACGGCCTGCGCGCAGGCGAGGTCGCGGAGGACGGGTCCGCGGGGTCCGCAGTCTCGTCGTGGCGGCCCGGCGATGGCACGCGGCGGGGGTCAGCGGTGCTCCGCGGGGTCGGCAGCGCCTCGTCGGTGGCGGTCCCGGCGATGGCACGCGCGCGGCGGGGGTCGGCGGTGCTCCGCGGGCCTTGCCGGTGGCGGTCCGAGCGGCGTCGGCGCGGGCGAGCGAGACCTTCGCCGCGGTGTTCGGAGTCGAAACCCGCCGGGGTGAATCACCGCATGAACGAAGGAGCGTGCTCGTTCGGGCATGCTCCTTCGTTCATGTAGTTTAGAACATGTCCGATCAATCAGCGGCGGCGGGGGCGAGCCGGCAGACCTCGTCGGTGTCGAACTCGACGGCGTAGTCGACGCCGGGGATGCAGAAGCCGCGGGTGCGGGCGTACTCGTCCATGAAGCTCTGGTAGAGCTCGGGGTCGAACGGGTCGCCGGGCTTGCCGGCGAAGAAGCGGGCCGACAGCTCGGCCTGCACGGCCTCGTCGAGCTCGACGTCGTCGAGGCGGACGAGGCCCTCGGCGTCGACGACGGGGTCGCCGCCGGCGGGCAGCTTGTCGCGGAACAGGCGCAGCATCGAGGCGAGCGGGTCTTCGAAGCGGTCGCCGAGGACGTCGCGGACGAGCGCCATGTAGTACGGGACGCCGGGGATCCCGCCCGAGGCCTCGGTGACGACGGCGGGGCCCTCGACCGCGACCGCGCGGCCGCCGACGCGCGCGCGCAGGACGGCGTCGATGGCCCGGGTGTAGAACTCGAGGTCGGCCTTGGCGAGGCCGATCAGGCCGTTGCGGTAGACGGCGGCGTTGAGCGGGTTGCCGCGGTACGAGATGGTCGCCAGGGTGAAGCCGGGCGCCAGCAGGTCGCGCTGCAGCAGGGCCTCGATCCACTGCTCGACGATCCGCCCGCCCATCACGAACTGGGTGGCGACCGCCTCCTCGGGGCTGCCGGGCGGCAGCTCGAGCTCGACGAGCTTCGGCAGGTCGGCCGGGGTCTCGCCGCGGCCGCTGAAGGTGCGCACGGTGGCCGGCTTGCCGAGCGGCTTGAGGGCGCTCTGGACCGGCTTGCCGGTGCGCGGGTCAGTCGCCCGCGGGGCCGCCAGCGCCCACACCAGCCCGTGCAGCTTGCCCCCGAGGTGGTCGCGGATCTCCTGCGCCGCCGCGTCGAGCACCGCGGGGTCGAACGCGTCGCCGAGGACCGTGCGGGCGACCAGGCCGCGCGCCCGCAGGCGCCGCTCGATCGCCAGCGTGCGGTGGAACCCGGGCGAGCCGATCTTGCGCAGCTTGTTCGAGCTCTCGGGCTGCGGCGCGGGGTCGTACGAGACGTTGAGCGTATGTGCTCCGAGACATGTCCCAAGGACCACGCGCGCGGCGCTGCCGAAGCCGCCCGAGCCGCCGACCACCAGCCAGGCGCCGCCGTCGGCGCGCGAGAGGCCGCTGGCGGCCGCGCGGTCGACCAGCGCCTCGGCCGAGCGCTGGACGCCGACCGGGTGGAAGTTGCCGGGGTGGATGACGTGGCCGAGCGAGGGCACGAAGCGGAACTGGAACTTCGGGACAGCGAGGCGCATGACCGCGGCCTTCTACCACGCCGCCGCGGCGGCGGGGGAGCGCGGCGCGAGGGCGCGCGTCCGCAGGTGCGACCGGGCCTGCGCGCGCGCAGGCGTTCGCGGTCCGGCGGCGCGGACGGCCGCTTGCGAGCGCGGAGAGCGCGGCTGTGCTGTGCAGCGCATCGCGTGTATCGGCGGTCGTTCAGGCCCCGAGATTGACGCCGTCCGTCGGTGGTCGCTCGCACATCTCGAGTCATGCTGCAGGTCATGGGCAACATCAGAATTCGCCGCCCGAACGCCCTGGGGAAGGCGATGGCGCGGCAGAAGACGGAGTCGATGGCGCTGAGCATGGAGGCGAAGCTGGGGATCCGCTGGCACTGGCAGGGCGACCAGCTGAACTTCGACACGCCGCGCGGCGCGGCCCGCGGGACGTGCGGCACGATCAGCGTCGACGAGACCAGCGTCGGCGTGGAGATCGACCTGCCGCTGGTGCTGGGCGGCTTCAGGGGCGCGGTCGAGGGCAAGATCCACGACGAGCTCGACCGCCTGCTGCCATCGTCCGGGACGCACTGATCAATGACTTCGGGGACATGTCCTGAAGCTCATGTCTTGACGCCGGCCGCACGCATCCGCGCGGCCGTCAGCGATTGCCGGGTGCGCGGCAGGTCGCGCCACGGGTCGCTCTTCAGGGCGGCCAGGCGGGTGACGATCGAGGTGAGGTCGTAGGCCTGCGGGTCGCCGAGGCGGGCCAGCTCGGCCCAGCGCAGCGGCGCGGACACGGGGGCGCCGGCGCGGGCGCGCGGCGAGTACGGGGCGATGCTGGTCGCGCCGCGGTCGTTGCGGAGGTAATCGATGTAGATCTTGCCGCGCCGCCTGTGCTTGCTGGCGACGTCGATGAAATGCTCGGGGTCGGCGAGGGTGAACTCGCGGGCGAGCGCGCGCGCGAAGCCCTTGACCTCGGCCCACGTCTGGCGACCCGCGGTCAGCGGGACGACCACGTGCAGGCCCTTGCCCCCGGTGGTCTTGAGGAAGCTGTCGAGGTCGAGCTGGGCGAGGCGCTCGCGCATGGCACGAGCAGCCCCTTTGACCATGTCCCAGGGGACATCTTCGGCGGGGTCGAGGTCGAGGACCATGCGGTCGGGGCCGTCGGGCGCGGCGACCGTGGCGCCCCAGGCGTGCAGCTCGAGCGCGCCGATCTGCGCCAGGCCGATCAGGCCGCGCTCGTCGCGGATGTAGACGTAGGCCGGCTCGTCGGGGTCGCCGATCTCGATCGGCTCGACGCCGGCCGGCATGTCGTGCCGCATGTGGCGCTGGAAGAAGCACGGCTTGCCGATGCCGTCGGGGCAGCGCACCAGGCTGAGCGGACGCTCCGCGACGTGGGGGAGCATCCACTCGTGGATCTTCTCATAATACTCGGCGAGGTCGCGCTTGGTGATCTTGTCGTCGGGGAAGAGGATCCGCCCGGGGTTCGACAGCGGGACGCCGAGGACCTCCACCGCGCCGGACGCCGGGGCGTCGGCCGGGAGCTCGCGGCGGACCTGCTTCGGCTTCTTGTCCTCGCGCACGCCCTCGTAGACGGCGTGGCGCAGGCGGTTGTCGCCGGTCCACTCGCCGTAGCGGACCTCGACCACGAGGTCGGGGCGGACGAACCGGATGTCCCCGAGGCCAGCCGGCAGGCGGTCGGCGAAGGGCGAGCGCGAGACGGCGCGCTCGCTCAGCAGCTTCTTCAGACGCGCGGCCTCGGCGAAGTCGAAGCCGGTGCCGACCTTGCCGGCGTAGCGCAGCTCGCCGGCGTCGTCGAACACGCCGACGAGCAGGGCGCCGAGCGCCCGCGAGCCGCTGCGCGCGCTGGCATAGCCGCCGACGACGACCTCCTGGCGGCGGCCGCACTTGATCTTGAGCCAGTCGCGGGTGCGGCCGCTGCGGTAGGGAGCGTCGAGCCGCTTGGCGAGGATGCCCTCGAGCCCGAGCGCGCAGGCGCGGGCGAGCAGCTCGGCGCCGCCGCCGACGATGTGCTCCGACAACCGCACGCGGCCGGGCGCGTCCTCGAGCGGGAGCAACTCGGCGAGCAGCTCCTTGCGCTGGGAGAGCGGGAGCGGACGCAGGTCGTGACCGTCGAGGTCGAGCAGGTCGAAGGCGTAGAACACGAGCTCGCCGGTGCGCTCCTCCGACAGCGCGGCCTGCAGCGGGCCGAAGCGCGTGAGGCCGTCGTCGTCGACGTGCACCAGTTCGCCGTCGACGAGGGCCCGATGGTCGCCGAGGCGCTGCTTCAAGGCCTTCGCCAGCGGGGCGAGCCGCTCGGTCCAGTCCTGGTCGCCGCGGGTGATCAGGCGAATGTCGTCACCGTCGACGCGCACGAGCAGGCGATAGCCGTCGAACTTGATCTCGTGGCACCAATCGTCGCCGTCGGGGACCTTGTCGACCAATGTGGCCAGCTGCGGAGGAATGCGCGCAGGCAGCGGGCGGGTCGCGCCGTCGTCCGCGGCGGTCGACTTCTTCCTCGCCGCGGTCCTCTTCTTCGCCGACTTCTTCGCCCGACCGGCGGGGGACTTGTGGGTCGCGGCGGCGACGACCCGGCGGGTGTCGTTGGCGGCCTGCTTGCGCGCGGCCTTCTTGTTGGTGGCTCTTTTTGAAGCGGCCTTCTTGTTGGTCGTCTTCTTGGCGGCGGCCGTCTTGTTGGTGGCTTTCTTGGCGGCCTTCTTGTTGGTGGCCTTTGCCGCGGCCTTCTTGTTGGTCGTCTTCTTCGCCGCCGTCTTGTTGGTGGCCGTCTTGCGCGCGGCCTTTTTCTTGGTCACGGCCGGCTCGCCGGCGGCGATCTGCTCGACGGTGCGACCGCTGATGACGCTCTCGGGGCGGTCGCGCACGAGGACCTCGCCGTCGTCGCTGGCGTCCTCGTCGTCCTCCTTGATCAGCAGCCAGTTGTCGTGGTCGTCGTCGCGGCGGCCGTGCATGCGCACGAGGGTGTAGCCGCCGTGCAGCTTGTCGCCCTCGAGGCGGAACTTGAGCTTGCCGGCGCGGTAGGCGGCGTGCGGGTCGCCGTCGGGGTACCAGCGGCCGCGATCCCACAACACGACCGCGCCGCCGCCGTACTCGCCCTGCGGGATGGTGCCCTCGAACTTGCCGTACTCGAGCGGGTGGTCCTCGACGTGCACGGCGAGCCGCTTGTCCGCGGGGTCGAGGCTGGGGCCGCGCGGCACGGCCCAGCTCTTCAGCACGCCGTCGAGCTCGAGCCGCAGGTCGTAGTGCAGCCGGCGCGCGGCGTGCTTGTGGACGATGAACTCGCCGCGCTCGCGCGCCCGCGGCCGCTTGCCCCGCGGCTCGGGGGTCACGGCGAAGTCGCGCTTGTGGTGGTAGCGCGCGAGCGACACGCTAGGCCGCCTTTCGCGCGGCCGTCTTGCGGCGCTTGGCCGGCTTCTTGGGGTTGCGCGCGGCGGCCTTCTTGGCCCGCTTGGCCGGCTCGTTGCGGGCGCTGGTCTTGCGCGGCTTGTTGCGGCTCCGGTCGGCGCCGGCCGCCTCGGCCTTGGTGACGGCGGGCTTGCGCGCGAGGCTCTTCTTCAGCAGCGCCATCATGTCGACCACGTTGCTCGGCGGCGCCTCGGCCTCCACGTCGACCTCCTCGACCTCCTCGCCCTTGTACTTGCGCTGGATGAAGGCCAGCAGCTCGTCGTGGTAGGTGTCCTTGAACTCCTCGGGCTTGAACTCGGCGGTCATCTCGTCGATGAGCCGCTCGGCCATCTTGAGCTCGGGCGGCGACACCTTGGGCGCGTCCTTGCCCGCAGGCAGGTCGAACTCCTCGGCCGGGGTGAGCTCGTGCGCGTAGCGCAGCAGCTCGAGCACGAGCGCGTCACCCTTGACCATGACGGCGGCCAAGCTCTCGCGCGTGCGAATGACGACGCGGGCGATGCCGACCTTGCCGGTCTTGCGCAGGGCCTCGCGCAGCAGCACGTACGGCTTGGCGCCGCGCTTGCCGGGCACGAGGTAGTACGGCTTCTCGAAGTAGGTCGGGTCGATGTCGGCCTCGTCGGCGAACTGGACGATGTCGACGGTCTGGGTCGCCTTGACGGCGGCGCGCTTGAAGTCCTCGGGCTCGAGGATCACGTACTCGCCCTTCTTGACGGCGTAGCCCTTGACGATGTCGTCCCATTCGACAGGCTCGCCGGTCTCGCGGTTGTACCGCTGATACCCGACAGGAGACATGTCGCGGCGATCGAGGAGATCGAAGTCGAGATCGTGCCGCGATTCGGCGGAGTACAGCCCGACGGGGATCTGCACGAGGCCGAAGCCGATGGTTCCTTCCCAGATTGCCCTGGCCGCCATGCCGGACTCCTAGCGCGCGACGCCGCGCTGTCAAGCTGGTGGGCCGCCGCGGCGGGGCGGATGCTCGGACGATCGCTCGCGCACGCGGAGGAGTGGGCGGCGAGGCGCAGAGCAGGCTCAGCGCGGCCTGCAGGGCCGTCACGCGCGGGGCGGCGATCACGCCCGCGAGGCATCCGGCCGCGCGATCGTCGCGGAGACGAGGCTCGCCGGAGTCGGTCGGGACACGAATGAGATGTCCCGCAGGACAGGTCGCAAGGGGCGGCGCTTGACAGGGGCGGCGGCGGGCGGTGAGCTGCTCGCATGCTGCGCCGCGCGCTGCCGCTGGTCACGATCCTGTTCGCTTGCGGCGGAGCGCCCGCGTCGACCGAGAGCGGGAGCTCGAGCGGCTCCGGCCCGGGTGAGAGCTCGACGACGACCGCGGGCAACCCGACGAGCGGGGGGACGGAGACGAGCTCGACGTCGACCGCGACGACCTCGGAGACGACGACCTCGGCGCCGACGACCTCGGGGTCGACGACCGCGGACACGACGACGACGGGGGAGATGTCGACCGGCGACACGACGACGGGGGTGGAGGCGAGCGGGCCGCGTTACCACGAGGTGCGGCAGAAGTCGTCCCACAACGCGTTCCAGCGCCACGAGTCGCTGATCGACCAGCTCGTCTATCACAGGATCCGCTCGCTCGAGCTCGACGTGCACGTCGGCAAGTCGTTCGAGTCGTCGATCGCGGGCGACTGGTTCGTGTACCACACCGACATCATCGACGCCGACTCGCAGTGCCGCACGCTGTCGCAGTGCCTGGGCCTGGTGGCGGCGTTCTCACGGGTCGTGCCCGAGCACGAGGTGGTGACCCTGTGGATCGATCTGAAGGATGGTTTCGATCTTGTCGCGCACGGGCCGGAGGACCTCGACGCGCTGCTGACGGCGGCGTTCGGCGAGGCGCTGGTGCGGCCGGCCGAGCTGCTGGCGGCGTGCCCGGGCGCGACGACGCTGCAGGTGGCGGTGACGGCGGGCGAGTGCACGTGGCCGCGGCTCGAGGCGTGGCGCGGGCGGGTGATCGTGATGCTGACGGGCGGCGACCTCGGCGACCCGTCGGGGGCGCTGGCGAGCTACGTCGGCGGCGACGCGGGGGCGCGGGCGGCCTTCGTGGCGCCGGGGCTGAGCGACGCGGCGGCGCTGGCAGACCACCCGGAGGCGATCGTGCACAACCTCGAGATCGGGGATGTGACAGTGGCACAGGCGGTGCGCGCGGCCGGGCTGGTCAGTCGGGTGTGGGTGGCCGACGACGAGGACGCGTGGACGGAGGCCGAGCAGGCGCAGGTGCATCACATCGCCACCAACCAGATCAACCGCGGGGAGGACCCGTGGGCGAACACGGCGGGGCCGCAGGGCTGGCCGTTCACCTGCTTCGCCGACGATTGTGGGGCGCCGACGCGCGAGGACGCGGCGATCGTGGCGGTGACGGTCGACTCGGAGGACCTGTGGGGCAGCAGCGACGAGGGGGTGTTCGCCGGCGTGGAGCTCGGTGACGAGGCGTTCGTCTGGTCGGCGGCGGTGGCGGTGCCGAGCAGCCACGTCGAGCCATGGGCGAAGGCGTGCGTGGGGGCTCGCGCGGGGCTGGCCGCCGATGCGGCGTACCTGGCGGTCTGTCGCGCGGCCGACGACCACCCGCTGCGGGTGCAGCTGCGGGCGACGGCGGGGGCGACGACGGAGGCGACGGAGCTGACGGGGGTGGTGGGGCTGGCCGACGAGACAGTGGTGTTCGTGCGGCTCGAGGGGATGGCCGGCGCGGCCTGCGTGCGCGGGATGGGATCGAGCGACGGGAGCACGTGGACGCCGATCGTCGAGCACTGCTTCGCGGAGCCGCTGACACATGTGGGCCTGCTGGCGGGGTCGCACGGGGCCGGGCCGCTGCCGCTGCTGTTCGTGGCGCCGACGGCGACGCCGGGCGGGCCGGTGACGGCGGCAGATCTGGCGCTGACGCCGCTGGGGGCGGGCGTGGGGGCGCTCGAGGACGGCTGGTGAGGCGATCGGCGAGATGTCCTGAAGAGCAGGTTCACATCCGCGCGAGGGCTCCAGCCCACGCGACGGGGGCGCGCGGGTTCGGTTAGCATCGAGGCGCATGACCCACGACGACCCCGGACGACTGTGGCAGCGCGTGCGCGATCGACTGGCGACGGCGGTGCGCGGCCGCCTGCCCGAGCCGCCGCCGGACCTGCAGCTGCTGCGCGTGAGCTGCGAGGTGGCGCCGGCGGCCCTGCGGCCGCTGCTCGAGGCGCGGCGCTTGACGGAGGCGATCCTCGGCGAGGCGCGGCCGAAGCCGCCCGACCGCGCCAAGTCGCTGCGCCGGCGCACGCTGTTCGGCGAGGCGCCCGAGCGGGCCACCGAGACGGTGCTGGTCGAGCTGTGGAACCACCTGGCCCAACAGGCAGGTTCGCGCTGGGTGGTGGTGTTCGACGCGGTCGAGCAGGCCGACGAGGCGACGCTGGCGGCGCTGACCCAGATCGTCAGGCGGCAGGGGTGGCTGCAGTTGCCGCTGGTGCTGGTGTTCCACGGCGAGCCGAAGGAGGCGGCGGCGGAGCTGCTGCTGGCGGTGCGCACGCGCGACGCGGCCGGGGTGCTGCGCGGGGAGGAGCCGCCGACCGGCGAGGCGCAGGCGATCCAGTGGCGCACGCTGCCGCCCGAGGTGCTGCGGGTGCTGCGGGCGGGCGCGCTGATCGGGCCGGGCTTCGAGACGCGGATCGTGGCCGACCTGCTGTCGCTCGAGCCGCTGGTGGTGCTCGAGGTGCTGCAGCAGGCGACGGACCTGGGGATCCCGCTCGAGGACCGCGGAGAAGGTCGGTTCTCGCTGCCGACGTCGGCGCTGACGGCCCTGTCGACGTCGCTGATGCCGTCGCTGGCGCAGGCGTGGCACCGCAAGCTCGGCCGACTGCTCGGGGCCCGCGCGGGCGAGGAGGTGGCGCCGGGACGGCCGACCAGGCCGCCGCTGCCGCCGCTGCCGCGGCGCGAGAACATGCCGAGCGCGGCGAGGGTGGCGGAGATCATCGACCTGTCGGAGGAGGTGATCGACCTGGTCGACGAGACCGGGCTGGCGGCCCAGGTCGCCAGCGAGATGGCGGCCGAGGCCGGCGCGGCGCAGTGGGGCGAGGTGTCCGCAGGGACAGGTGTGGCCGCGGCGGGGGGTGAGATGGCTTCGGGGACAGGTGAGATGTCCGCGGGGACAGGTATCGGAGAGGTGTCCGGAGAGACAGGTCCGGCCATCCCGGGCGCGCCGGCGTGGTCGGTGCCGGCGAAGCAGGAGCGCGCGGGCGGGCTGCCGCAGCGGCCGCGGGTCGCGGCGCCGGCGAGCAATGTGTCCCAGGAGACAGGTGGGGCGCCGGCGAGCGGGTGGTCGCCGGCGCGCCGCAAGACGGTGTTCGCCGCGCCGGCGCCGAGCGAGGCGGAGTCGGCCGATCCGGCCGGCTGGGGGGCGCCGTCGCGGGTGGTGCCGACGCGCCTCGAGGACCCGCTGGTCGACGAGGCGCGAGCAGCCGAGCACATGCGACTCGCCGGCGAGTTCGACGCGGCGGCGCAGCACCTGTGCGAGGCGGCGCGCAAGGCCGCGGAGATGGGGGCGCCGCAGGCGGCGGCGCAGCACGCCCAGAACGCGCTGGCGCTGCTGACGACGCTGCCGAACAGCGGCGGCCGCCGACTCCTGCGGGTGCAGGCGCTCATCGAGCTCGGGCGGCTGCAGTGGCAGTCGGCGGGCTACGAGTTCGGGTTCACGCTGACGCAGGCGCAGGCGACCCTCGAGTCGGCGCGCGAGGTGCTCGAGTCCGATGCGCCGGTCGAGCTGGCGGCCGACCTGGCGCAGGCGATCGCAGGGGTGTGCTTCGACCTGGGCGACGGGCGCTCGCTCGAGCGAGCCCTGGCAGAGCTGAGCGCGGCAGGAGCGATGCTGCAGGCGGCAGGCGACGCGACCGGCGCGGCCTGTCTGCTCAACGACCAGGCGGCGGTGCTGGTGCGCATGGGCGACCCGGGACGCGCGCTGCAATTGCTGAGGCAGTCGCGCAAGGTGTTCGACCCGCACGTCAACACCGACCCGGTGGCGCTGCGCGAGCTGGCAGAGACCGAGCACCTGTTCGCACGCCTGCCGCTGCACGCCCAGCTGCGCGCGGGACGTGAGGACGAGGGCTTCGCCATGGGGCTCGAGCACGCGCGGGCGGCCGAGCGGGCGTACCGCGAGCTCGGCGAGGCCCGCGAGCTGGGGCGCGTGTGGGATACGATCGGGCGCCTGGAGCTGCGCAGCGGGCGGACGGAGGCGGCGAAGGAGCGGCTCGACGCGGCCGCCGAGGTGCAGACGCAGCTCGGCGATCTGACCGGGCTGGCGCAGACGACGGAGGCGCTGTCGGAGGTGCTGGCGCTGCTCGGCCGCGACGCGGAAGCCGTGACGCTGCTGCGCGACTCGGTGGTGTTCAACCGCGACAAGGGCTCGCCGCTGGGATTGATGCAGAACCGACGCTCGTTCACGCGGCTGTCCGAGCGACTGGCACAGCGGCCGGAGCACGCGGCTGGGCTGCAAGAAGTGCAGATCCTGCTGACGGCAGGCGAGCGCGAGCTCGGAGCGCTGTTGCAGCCGGCGTAATTTTTTTAATAATGATAATAAGGAGACCCGCCGCGGCGACTGCCGCGCGGGGACTCGTCGCGGATTTGACGTAGCCCCATTCGGGGATTGCGAAGATGGTGAATCGAGGTACCGTGAATGCCGGCGGTGCCTCGATTGAGCCCAGTTTAAGAATTTACCAGGCCCACACGCGGAGGCCGATCATGCCGTGGAACAGGAGATAGAGCGTCATGCCGAAGCTGGCGAGCGCGGCGGCGGTGGGGACGAGGCGGAGCGACAGCGGGACGGTGCGAGCGACCGAGGCGTGCACGACCTCGGCGACGGCGGCGGCGGAGCAGGCGGCGAACAGCAGGGTGCACGCGCACAGGGCGATGCTCAGGGGGTTGGCGGTGGTGTAGGCCTCGGCGCGGGCCATGTGCATGAACAGCAGCGGCAGCAGGGCCCAGGCGAGCCCGGCGGCGGCGGGCCAGGCGTGCAGGGCGAACTCGCCGGCGGCGATCGAGCGGCCGCGGACGCGACGGATGCCGGCCAGCAGGGCCCACAGGAGGGCCCACGCCGGGGCCAGCTGGATCAGGAGGAGCGCGGCGGTGAGCGCGAACAGGCGAGTCTTCGCCCACGCGTACGAGTGCTCCTCGAAGTAGGTCAGGCCGCCGACGAGGATCCGCCGCCCGTCGTCACCCCGGGTGAGACGGACGCTGGTGCCGCCCTCGCGCCAGTGGCGATAGCCGCCGTCGCCGGTGGGGACCAGCGCCGCGCCGCCGCCGGTGAGCATCTCCAGGGCGATCCCGCCGGGGTCGGGGCGCACGGAGATCCCGACCATCGCGCGCTCGATGAAGCCGAACAATTGCATGCGCGGGCTCTCGTACCCGTAATAACCGGTGATCGCGGCGACCTCCGCCGGGTCGGGGTCGCGCGGCGGCGGCGGCGGGACGGCGCGCCCGCCCGTGAGGTAGGCGAACAGCAGGGCGCGGATCTCGAGGTAGGCCCGCAGCGAATGCGTGCTGTTCAGCAGCATGACGTAGCCGACCCCGAGCTCGGGGAAATAGCGGTAGGCCGAGAGGAAGCCCGGCAGGCCGCCGTCGTGGCCGCGGCTGCGGGCGCTGTGGGAGACGTCGCCGTAATTGCCGAGGCCGTAATTGGTGTCGGGGCCGAGGTAGGGCAGCGTCTCGGTCCGCTCGATGCGGGCGAGCGCTTCGGGGCCGACGAGCGCCGGGCCGCCGCGGTCGCCGCGGCGCAGCCAGAAGTGCACCAATTCAGCGAGCTCGCGCGGGGATGCCAGCAGCGCGCCGGCGGGCGCGTGCCAGATCGGGCGGAACAAGGCCGGCTGGTCGGGCGAGTCATAACCGGTGGCCAGGCGGTCGGCGTATTCGGGGCTGCGGCGGAAGCGGGCCGTCGGCATGCCGAGCGGGCGCAGGACCTCGCGCTCGATGAACGACTCGTAGGATTCGCCGGTGGCCAGCTCGATCGCGTGGCCGGCGATCGTGTAGCCGGGGTTCGAGTACGACTCGCGGCTGCCGGGGCGCCAGCGGGCGACGCGCGAGCGCGGGTTGACGGCGAGGGCGGCGCGCGGGGCGGCGCCGTCGGCCGCGCTGAAGTACTCGTTGAAGCGCATGTCGTCGAAGCCGGCGGTGTGCTCGAGCGCGTGCGCGAGGGTGATCGGCGAGGTGGCGTCCCAATCGTTGGCGATGGCGACGTCGGGCATGAGCTCGCGGAGCGGGCGGTCGAGGTCGAGGCGGCCCTGTTCGACGAGGCGCATGACGCCGAGCGCGACGAAGCTCTTGGTGATCGAGGCGACGCGGAACTGGGTGTCGGCGGTGACGGGCTCGCCGCTGTCGCGGTCGGCGAGGCCGACGCCGCCGGCCCAGCGGACGCCGTCGCGGTCGACCACGGCCAGGCCGACGCCCGGCACGCCCTCGCGCTCGAGCACGGCGGCGACGCGGGCGCGCAGCTGCTCGATGGTCATCGGCGCAGCGACCTCGACCGGAGGCGCAGCGGTGGTCGCGTGCACGAGCTGCGACTCGTCGAGCAACTTGACGGCGGGCTCGACCGGACCGCCGAGCGTCGCGGCGAGCGCGACGAGCACGAACAGGAGGAAGGCCAGCGAGCGCCGTCTCGCCTGCCGCGCGCGCAGGTCGGTGGTCGGGAGCGAAGCGTGGTTCACGGGTCGAGTGTAACAGGGTGACCGCGGGTCGCCGCGCGGCGATGAAGCGAGCGGGCCGCAGACGACGGCGCGCGCGCGCTTGCAGGCTCTTGCCGCGAATTGGGACCGAGGTGACACTGGCGAGGCTTTGCCAGCACCTTCGCGGATCGGCCGCTTCGTCGTCCTGCGGGTCCTCGGCGCCGGCGCGATGGGGGTCGTGTACGCGGCGTACGACGCCAAGCTCGATCGCCAGCTGGCGATCAAGGTGCTCAACCACGACTACCGCGGCGCGCTCGAGCGCGGGACGTCCCGGCTCGAGCGCGAGGCCCAGGCGCTGGCCCGGCTGTCGCATCCGAACGTCGTGCAGGTCTACGAGGTCGGGTCGGTCGAGGGCGGGATCTACATCGCCATGGAACTGGTCGTCGGCCGCACGCTGCGCGAGTGGCTGACCGACGCGCCGCGCGACTGGGGGGCGGTGCTCGCGGTATTCATGCAAGTCGGCGCCGGCCTGCAGGCGGCCCACGCCAGCGGCGTGATCCACCGCGACATCAAGCCCGACAACATCGTGGTCGGCGAGGACGGGCGCGCGCGCGTGCTCGACTTCAGCCTGGCGGCGCCGATCGATCGCCAGGCCGAGCTCGACGCGTTCGGCGACATGCGCGTCAGCAGCGTGCTCATCACCCAGGACGGCGGGTTCGTCGGGACACCGGCGTACATGTCGCCCGAGCAATTCCTCGGCACGCCGACCGACGCGCGCAGCGATCAGTTCAGTTTCGGCGTGACGTTGTGGGAGGCGCTCTACGGCGAGCGGCCGTTCCCCGGGGCCACGGTCGAGCAGATCCGGGCGGCGCTGCTGCGCGGGCGGCCGGTCGGGCCGGCCCACGATCGCGTGCCCGCGGCGATCCGTCGCGCGGTCGAGCGCGGGCTGCAGATCGATCCGGGCGCGCGTCACCCCGACTTCACGGCGCTGCTCGCCGCGCTCGGGCGCGACCCGTATCGCAACCACAAGCTGGTCGCCGGAGCGGCGGCGCTGCTGCTCGTGCTCGGCGGCGGGGCGGCGTTCGTGCGACCGGCGCCGATCGACTGTCGCCAGGCCGCGGCCGGGCTCGCCGAGGTCTACGGGCCGGCGCGGCGCGACGACGTGGTGGAGGCGTTCACCCGCAGCCACCTGCCGTACGCGCGCGCGTCGGCGCCGGCGCTGGCCGGCGAGCTCGAGCACTACGCGGCTCGCTGGGCCCGCACCGCGGAGCAGGCGTGCGTGGCCACGCACATCCGCCACGAGGCCTCGAGCGAGCTGCTCGACCGCCGCGGCGACTGCCTGCGCGACCGCCTGCGCGAGTTCGACGCGCTGCTCGCCGTGCTCGCCGACCCGGCCGCCGCGGAGCGGGCGCTGCCGGCAATGCGCGAGCTGACCGGACCCGAGCGCTGCATGCGGCCGCGCGCCGCCGAGGGGCGCGGAGAGGCCCGCGAGGTCGGGCCGCTGCGGGCTCGCCTGGCGGCCGTCGGCGCCCGCCTGGCGGCCGGCGACGACGCGCGGGCGCTGGCGCTGGCGCAATCGTTTATGTCTGAAACGACAGGTCTTTTGGAACCTGTCCTGAAGGACGAGGCGCACTACTGGCGCGGGCGGGCGGCGCTGGCCGGGCTGAAGCTCGACCTGGCGGCCGACGACTTGCACCCGGTGTTTCACGGGGCGATCCGCCGCGGCGACGACGAGCTGGGGTTCGACGCCGCGATCGCGCTGGCGGAGGTGGCGTCGCGGCGGGCCCAGTTCGCGGCGGCGGAGGAGTGGCTCGACCACGCCGAGGACGCGCTGCAGCGCGGCCAGCTCGGCGAGGCGCACCAGGCCCGGCTCGAGCTGCGCCGCGGCGAGGCGCTGAGCGACGCCGGTCGCCCGGCCGAGGCCCTGGTCGCGCTCGAGCGGGCACTGACGACGCTGCAGCGCACGCTCGGCCCCGACGCGCTCGAGCTGGCCCGCGTGCACCTGCTCCGCGGGATCGCCCTCCGCGACCTCGGCCGCGTCGACGAGGCCCTGCTGGCGTTCGCCCGCGACGAGGAGCTCCTGCGCGCGGCGTTCGGCGAGGCGCACCCGAGCGTGGTGGTGCCGCTCAACAACCGCGGGGCCGCGCTGCTCGACCTCGGCCGCGCGGACGAGGCGCTGGCGCTGTTCGAGCGCGGCCTGCAGATCCGCCTGCGCGCGTACGGCCGCGACCACCCGCGCACGGCGTTCTCGCTGTCGCAGATCGGCGAGGCGCTGACCGATCTGCGCCGCCACGTGGCGGCCGAGGAGGCGCTGCGCGAGGCGCTGGCGATCCGGGTGCGGATCCTCGGGCCCGACCACCCGGACGTGGCCGAGACGCTGACGGGGCTCGGCAACCTGGCGATCGAGCAGGACCGTCCCGACGAGGCCAGCCGGCTGCTGCGCGAGGCGCTGCGGATCCGCGAGGCCGCCTACGGCGACGACCACGACATCGTCGCCAGCGCCCGCCGCAACCTGGCCGACGCGCTGCGCGAGGCCGGCGACCTCGAGGCGGCGGAGGCCGAGCTCGGGCGCGCCGAGGCGATCTGGAACGCGCACCTGCCCGCCGGGCACCCGAAATTCGAGACGCTGGTGATCGACCGCGGTCGCCTCGCCGAGGCCCGCGGGCAGCTCGATGCGGCGGTCGGTCATTACACGCGGGCGCTCGAGCTGACCGAGGCCCGCGTCGGCCGCGAGGACCCGAAGCTGGGACCGATCCTGCGCGCGCTCGGCCACGTGCAGCTGCAGCGAGGCGACCGCGTGGCGGCGGTCGCGGCGCTCGACCGGGCGGCGAAGCTGCCCCCGCCCCGCCGCGCGGTGGCGCCGGAGCAGGTCGCGGCTGCCCATTTCGACATGTCCAGAGCGCTATGGCCCGAAGACCAGGTCAGGGCGAGGGCCGAGGCGCGGCGGGCCGCGGAGGCGCTGCGCGGCTCGCCGGCGGACGCCGAGCAGCGGCGCGCGATCGAGGCGTGGCGGGCGGGGCTCGAGGTGCGGCGTGGCCCGACCGAGGAGGCCTCGCCGAAACGACCCTGAGGAGCGAACAGCCGCTGAGGACACGCGAGGCACGCCGCGGGTCCGAGAGTCGGCCGTGTCGGCGACGGAGAGGGTGCTTGAAACATGTCAACACAGACAGGTTCTGGCGAATGCTCGGCTGCGGTCAGGGAGGCGGCGATCGCGGCGAGGAAGGTGGCGCGCTCGTGGGCGGCGGCATGGTGAGGGACGCCGCGCAGGAGGACAGTGGTCTCGCCGTATTTCTCGGTGAGGGTCATCGTACTCATGAGCTCGGTGGCTAATTCCAGCGGGGCGAGGGTGGGGTCGCTGCGTGGCCGAAAAGAACCGTGATCGCGCCATGCGGGGCGAGGTCGCGGGAACGTCCGTGAGTTGTGGAGACATACACTCGGGTCGGCGACTGCATCGACGGCGGGGCGAGTGTGCATTTAAGAGGTGCTCTGCTCGGCTCACATTGCGTGCAGCAGGGTCGGATACGGAGCCGGGCGGGCACCCGTCGCGTGCTAGGACTGTTCGAGCGACGTCGGCTAGGGGTCGGCCCTGGAGCTGTCTAATGGCTCGGCGTGAGGCGTGATGGCCACAGCTGTGGTGTCAACAGATCCAGTGGGGATGGTCACGAGGTGTCATCTTCTGAATTGTTGTTCACGCGTGGTGGCGTTGATAACATCCGACAGTGCTCTCAGTGCGTCGTTGGTAGACGCTCATGTCCGAGCACCAACAATAGAAAACTGAGGTTTGCGTGTCCAAGCATCTGTTTGCGTCCTTGTCCGCTCTCGTGTTGGCTACCTCCATCTCTGGCTGTGACGACGGCACGGCGGCGAATGCCGAGTCGATCGAGGTTCCTGACGATTCTGCTGTCTCCGAACTCGACGCCGGAGATTTCGTGATCGCGCGGGTTTCCCTCCCGAATGGGGGAATCATCAAGTTCCTGGGGGGATCGCCGGATGGCGCCGTCGCGCTCTCGGAGAAGTACCCGAACGACTCGTCTGCCGTCGCTCACGCGTACTCGGAGCGATTCGATGCTACGCCGCTCGAGATCTTCATGGCCCTCGAGCCCGACGCCGAGATCCCCGAAGCGCTCTTCGAAGATCACGCCTTGAAGGCCGCAGGCGGCGAAGCCGAAGCAGAGCCGCGGCTCCTGCCCGGCCTCGACGACCTCAAGATCCCGCTCGATCCGATGTTCGCCATTTGGAACGGTGGAGGGGCGTGCACGGACTCCACGTTCCACACGATGTTCCAGGATCGGTACATGGCGAACGGGTTCTCGAACCACCTGCACTATCCCAATCAGACCGTCAACAACACGACTCTCACGCTCCCGCTTGCTGCGGACCGCGCGTTCGGGATCTGCCAGACTGGCGGTGTTTCGCCCTTCAGCGTGTCCGTCGATGTCGAGAAGGAGACCTCGACCGGCGTGTGGACGCCCATCGACTCCGACACCGTCGGCCTCGGGTTCTCGTTGTTCTTTCGCGAGGAGACCCCCGTGGGGGGCCTCAATCTGCCCTATCGGATGAGGGTGAGAAATGTCGATGCCGGGGATGCATACCGGCTGGAAGCCGGATGGCTCCCCTAGCCTGGGCCTTTCGAGACGATCGACATTTGGGTTCGCCCCGGAATGACGGCAGTGCCGTCGTGCGTCGGGGGTGAGGCCAACATGGGACATGCCGCGCCCGCGCTCGAGCGCGAGCTCGGGCGCGGCGTGGAAGAACTCCTCAGCCGCGGGCCAGCTGGGCGGCGAGCTCGTCGAAGGCGCTGCCGAAGCCGCCCTGCATGCTGGAGTGGCCGGCGAGGAAGGTGGCGCGCTCGACGGCGGTGGCGTCGTGAGGGACGCCGCGCAGGGTGACCGTGGTCCTGCCGTCCTCCTCGGTGAGGGTCATCGTGTACGAGATCTCGGACGGCCAGGGGTCGGGGAAGGGCGGGCGGACGGCGTCGCCCGCGGCGTCGGTGAAGGCGCCGATGAACAAGACGCGGCCCGGCGGAGCGATCTCGACGTAGGTGAATTTCGCAAACATCTCGCGGCCGTCGCTCGCGCGCAGCGAATAATGGCACGTGCCCCCGGGGCGCAGGTCGAGCTGCTGGACGCGCATCGTGAAGCCCCTGGGGCCCCACCACTGCGCCAGCCGCTCGGCCTCGGTGAAGGCGCGGTAGACCAGCTCCCGCGGGGCGTCGAAGGTGCGAGTGATGACGAACTCGATCGGCAGGTCGGCGAGCAGCTCGCCGAGGCGCTCGAAGGTCGAGGCGGCGCCGGCTCTGGCGAACTGGGCCATCCTGTCGCGCACGGCGGCCGAGCGGAACAGGGTGCGCATGACGACCTCGGTCTGCTCGCCACGGGTCTGGAAGGTGACGGTGACGTGAAAGGAGTGATCGTCGTCGTCGTCGCGGTCGGCGTCGTGGTGGTAGACGAGGCGCTCGGGCGCGACGACCTCGGTGTAGCGGATCCGGTTGTCGTAATCGACGCCGTTGGGGCCGTGCATGACGTAGCGCCACACGCCGCCGGGTCGCACGTCGTGCTCGCGGATGGTGGTGCTGTGGCCGCGCGGGCCCCACCAGCGGACCACGTGCGTCGGGTCGGTCCAGACCTTCCACACCAGCTCGCGCGGGGCGGAGAAGACTCGGGTGATCACCAATTCTCGGTCGGCGGTGGACTCGGGGGATACGGGTTTGCCGGTGGACATGCTCTCTCCTGTCGTCGTCGGTGCGATCCGTGCAATGGACAATGAGAATCGATACGGCGCGGGGGCCCGGCCGTGATGATCCGCGAGGGGCGGTGATTCAGTGCTTGCGCTTCGGTTTCTTGTCCTCGGCCTGCAGCTCGCGCAGGTAGTCGTCGAGGCGGTCGAAGCTCTCGTCCCAGAACCGGCGGTAGTGCGCGGCGAACTCGGCGACCTCGCGCAGCGGGCCGGCCACGAGCCGACACGGCCGCTGCTGCGCGTTGCGCCCGCGGCTGATGAGACCCGCGCGCTGCAACACCCGCAGGTGCTTGGAGATCGCCGGCATGCTCATGGCGAACGGCGCGGCCAGCTCGGACACGGAGGCCTCGCCCTGCGCGAGACGGGCGAGGATCGCTCGACGCGTCGGGTCGGCGAGGGCGGCGAAGGTGCTGTCGAGGTTGCTGGCCGGCATGAGTCGCTTTGTGAACCGATCGGTTAAGGAACTTGTTGGTTAAGTAAAGGGAAGAGGTGGGGCTGTCAAGGGCTCTGCGAGGGGGAGAAGAAATTGTAGCGAGGCAGGGCGCGAGGTCGCGTCACGCGGAAGGCCCACATATGCACGAGGTGGGCTCGCGCGGCGCGACTCGCGGTCCCGAGGGATCGCGCGCGGGGTTCGACGTCGCGGGTCGATGGACGGCGATCGCGCGGTGCAGCTCGAGATCGCAACGGAGTCGGTGAGCTGTCGCGAGATACAGCTGAGAAGTCGTCGAGGGCGAGGCGCATGTGCATTCGGACATGTGCCCGGGCGCGGCGAGGGGCGATGCGGCGCAGCCGGGGCCGGCGACGGAGCGGGGCGAGAGAAGGAGGCATACTCGTCGGGTGCCTGGGCACGACCCGATCCGCACTCCGGACCACGCGCGAGGTCCGGCGATGGCCGAGACGTGGGACTGCTCGGGTGACGGCGATGTCGTGTCGAACGTCGGCAGCGGGGCGGCCGAGCCGGCGACGACGACGCACCAGATCGGCCGCTATCGCCTGCTGCGCGTGCTCGGGCAGGGGGGCGTCGGGGTGGTTCACGCGGCCTACGACGCGGTGCTCGATCGGGTGGTCGCGCTGAAGATGCTGCGGACGGACCGCAGCAGCGCGGCGGTCGTCGGGCGCTTCATCCGCGAGGCGAAGGCGCTCGCTCGCGTGGCGCACGCCAACATCGTGCAGATCTACGACGTCAACACGTCGGCCGGGCGGGTGTTCCTGGCGATGGAGTACGTCCGCGGGCGAACGCTGCGCCAGCAGCTCGCCGAGGCAGAGCCGGAGGCTCCGTGTCGGCGGATCGTCGACCTGTTCGTCGCGGCCGGGCGCGGCCTGGCCGAGGTGCACCGCGCGGGCCTCGTGCATCGCGACTTCAAACCGGACAACGTCATGGTCGGCGAGGACGGGCGCGTCCTGCTGCTCGACTTCGGGCTCATCGGCGACTCCGGCAGCGACATCGCGGTCGAACCGGACGGGCGCCGGATCGCCGCCCTCGATCTGACGATCACCGGGAGCGTGCTGGGGACGCCGGCGTACATGGCTCCCGAGCAGCACCGCGGCGCGAGAGCCGATGTCCGCAGCGACGTGTTCAGCTTCTGCGCCTCGCTCTACGAGGCCCTCTACCGCGAGCGCCCGTTCGCCGCGGCCAACTACGAGACGCTGCGCGCCGCGTCGCTGGCCGGGGCGGTGCGACCTCCGGCGCACTCGCAGGTGCCCGCGTGGCTGCGGGCGGTGGTGCTCCGCGGGCTCCGCGTCGACCCCGACGAGCGCTGGCAGACGATGACGCAGCTGCTCGCGGCGCTCGCGGCGGACCCGGCGGGTCGCCGACGCGACCGGCTGCGGCGCACGGCTCTGATCGCATCGATCGCCGCCGTGACGCTCGTCGGCACGCTGGTGGCGCTGCACCTGCGACGCGCGTGGACCCGCGAGCGCATCGAGGCCCTGGCGGCCGAGCACCTGGCGGCGGTCGAGGCGGAGTCGGACCCGGAGCGCGCGGCCGCGGCGTTCCAGGCCTTCCTCGCCGATCCTGCGCACCAGGGGACGCGGGCGCTGGTGCGGGCGTGGCAGCACCGCGGCGACCGGCGCCGCGCGGCGGGCGAGCGCGACGGGGCACTCGCGGACCACGCCCGCGCCTACGCCGAGGCGTCGGAGCTCGAGGATGCACAGGCGGCGTTGCGCCGGATCGCCGAGATCCATCTCGAGGGCTGGGACACGGCGGCGCTGTCGCGGGTCGTGCAGGCGCTCCCGAACGATCCGGGCGATCCGCGAGACAGCGAGCTGCACGTGACGGCGGCGCTCCGCCGCCGCGACCTGGCGACCGCGGCGGCGCTCGTCGATGCCTCACCGACGTCTCGCTTCACGGCGGCCGGGCCGCTGCTGCAGACGCTCGCGCGGGCGCAGGCGATCGACACCACCGCGAGCGCGGCGATGGCCCTGCCGCCGGGTGGTCCGTGGCTGGCGGCCGTGGTCGAGGCGGGCGGACGCGACGTCGTGCTGCTCGATCACGCGTTGCGGCCGGGGCGGCGGTGGCGGAGCGACGGGCAGGTCCACCTCGCGCACGGCGAGGCCTCCTGGGCCGTGACGTACCACCTCGGCACGGCGTGGCTGATCGATCTCGCCGCGTCGCAGGAGCCGTTCGTCCGCTTCCCGGCCCCGGCCGAGCTGCTGCCTCGCGGCATCATCGACGCCGGCGGCACCGGCCGGCCCGGGCTGTACTTCGGATACCGATGGCCGCTGCGCGGATTCCACGTCCTGGAGGCCGACGGCGTGCCGCGGGAAGCCCACGCGGCCAGCGGGCGGACCGACTCCGACCTCGAGGACATGATCGCGGCCGACCTCGACGGCGACGGCGTGCAGGAGATCGTCGCGGCGTTCGGACCGTCTCGCGCGTTCGACCTGCGGGTGTTCCACGCCGACGCGGCCGGGCGGCTCGAGCTCGTCGCTCGCCGTCCTTTCGGCTGGGTGAAGAGCCTGGGCGTGCTGCGGCGGCCCGACGGAGAGCTCGTGCTCGTGGCGCTGCGCGACGACCACGGATCCAACGCCGACGTGTTCCCCGAGCCGCCTCACTTCGGCGAGGCGCCCGGCGTCCACCTGCTGCGCTGGACCGGCGAGTCCCTGGTGACCCGACTGCACATGCCGCCGCCGAACGAGCTGGCGCTCGATGTCGTCGACGGCGTCATGATCGCGGCCGACCTCGACGGCGACGGTCGCGACGAGCTCGCGCTCCCGATCCGCGGCGGGGGCCTGATCCACACCATGCTCGTCCGGCAAGCCGACGACGGCGAGCTCTCGCCGCTGATCCTCGGGCACAGCTCGCCGCTCGCGGCGGTGCGCGTGGGCGACGGCCCGGGCCACGCGCTGCTGATCGCCGACGACGAGCACGCGCTGTGGGGCCTCGGCCTCGGCGACACGCCGCTGCCGCCCGCGCCCGCGCCGGCGCCCGCGTCCGCGCCGCCGCCCGCGGGCCTCCACGACGAGCTGCTGCGCGCCCGCTGGACCCGCGCCGACGAGCTCGCCGCGGGCGGTCTGCCGGCGAGCGCGGCGGAGATCTTGCGCACGGCGGGGCCGCTGGTGGCCGACGAGGCGGTGCGTCGCCGCTTCATGGACCGGGCGGCCGCGCTGCTCGCGGTCGCCGGACAGGCCGAGGCGGCGCTCGAGCTCGACGCCGGCAGCCTCGACGACCCGGAGCTCGCTCCGGCCGCGTTGCTGCGCCGCGCCGAGCTGCTGACCGAGCTCGGTCGCCATCGCGAGGCCCTCGCGGCGGCCCGCCAGCTGCGCGCCCACCCGCGGCGCAATCTGTCCCAAGAGATAGCCGCGGAGGAGGTGCTCGCTCGCCTCTCGCCGCTGCTCGACGCGGGTGAGGCGGTCGAGCTGCGCTTCTCCGGCGGGGCGTTCGCGCCGGCGTGGCAGCTCGAGCGCCCGGCGGCGCTGCGGCTCGACCCGGTGTCCGGGGGGCTGCACGTCGACGCGCTCGCGGCCCAGACCCGGCTGGCCGCCCTGCCGGTGCGGTGGGACGGCGGGCCGCTCGAGCTCGAGCTCGAGCTCGAGGTGACGCACGCCGAGTACCACACGGAGCTGCGCGTCGCGCTGCACGACGCCGACGGGCAGCCGCTGCTCGGCGTCGGCGTCGATGCGCGAGGCGACCGCAGGTTCCGCAGGCACGGGACGCATTGCCTGCCCGTCGCGCAGGAGCGCAGCGAGCTGATGGCGCGCGACGTCGCGTCCGCCGCGACCCGTCGCCGCGTCGTCGTCCGCGCGACCTACTTCCCCGACCGCGACGTGACGATCTGCGCGGCCGAGGACGACGGCATGCGCGCGCTCGCGGAGCACCGCGCCGTGGCGCCACCGGCCGCGGGTCGCTACACCCTCGTGCTCGGCCACGAGGGCGATGTCTTCTCTCCGCACCGGATCGTCGCCGAAGTCCGCAGGATCTCCCTGCACGGGGCCCGGCTCGACGAGGCGCCCGTCGATGACTCCCCCGCCGCACGCGCGGCCCGTTCGCTGATCGCGGGCGAACCACTCGCGGCGCTCGCGATCCTCGGCGACGATACGGGCGCCTCGCCGCGCCACGCGTTGATCGCCATGCTCGCGTACGACGCGCTGCAGGACGTCGCCGGCATGACCCGCACGGCCGCCCTGGCGCTCCCGGGGCTCGAAGACGCGGACCTGCTGCACCTCCTGCGGACCCGCCCCGGTCTGGCCCCGACGCTCCGCGCAGCCACCGGGCCGCGAGCGTTGTGGCTGCTCGCCGATACCTGGCCGGGGTTGGCCCGCCATCACTTCGACGATCCGGTGGTGCAGCAGGCGATGCTCGCCGCGCTCGCGGGCGTCGAGGCGACGGCGGCCGCCGATGCCCCGACGCGCCGGGCGTTGCGAGCGCTGCTGCACGCCCGCGCGAAGATCCGCAGCCAGCTCGGAGACACTGCCCTGGCGCGCCGTGACTTCGAGGCCGCGCTCGCGGCGCTCGACGACGAACCCGATGATTCCGCCGGGTCGCAGCGCGCCGAGACGCACCTCGCGCTCGCGTTGCTGCTCGCCGAGGCCGATCCGCCGGCCGCGCTGAGCCACGCCGTCCGGGCGGTCGCCAGCGACGCGGCGCCCGAGCTCGTGCGCGACCGCCTCCGCCGCGAGCCGGCGCTCGCCGGGCGCATCGCCGATGACCCGGCGTGGCGGTCGCTCGTCGCCGATCGGTGAGGCTCGCCGGGCCCGCAGTCCTCGTCGCCGGCCGACGCATCAATTCGCGGGCGGTACACGGGCAGGCGACATGTTCGTACGGACATGTCGTGCCTCGCGCTCAGCGGGGCGCCGCGATCGCGCCGTGCAGCTCGAGGTAGCGGCGGAGCAGACCGATGCGCTGGTCGCAGCCGGCCGGGTCGCCGTCGCACAGGTTTTGCGTCTCGCGCGGGTCGGCCTGCAGGTCGTAGACCTCGAGGGTCCGCTTGCGGCGGTTGTCGATGATCTTGAGGCCCTCGGGCAGGAGCAGGGCGAACACGTCCCAGGTGGTGCTGAGGACCGGGCGGCCGCACAGCGGAGGTTCGCCGCGCAGGGCGGGGACGAGCGAGCGGCCGATGAAGGGGCCGGGGGCGGCGACGCCGAACAGGTCGAGGAGGGTCGGCGAGAGGTCGAGGAGCGGGAGGTCGCACGGGCTGGTGCGCGCGGGCACGGCCGGGCCGACGACGACGAGCGGGACGCGGCACTGCTCCTCGTAGGGCGGGCCGCCGTGGTGCTTCACGCCGTGCTGGCCGAACGCCTGCCCGTGGTCGGCGCTGACGATGACGAGCGTGCGCGGCCACAGTCCGGCCTCGGTGAGCCAGGCGTCGAGGCGCGCGAGCTCGCGGTCGATGTTGGCCAGCTCGGACACGTGGCGCTCGTAGGCGTGGCCCCGCCGCTCGCCGGAGTCGAACGGGTGGTGCGCGTCCATGAAGTGGCTGAAGAGGAACAGCGGGCCGTCGCGGTGCTGCCGCAGGCGCACGAGGATCGCGTCCATCACCGCGGGCGCGTAGGCCAGGCGATCGCCGGGCTGCAGCGGGACCTCGATCTCCTCGGAGAAGCCGCGGCCGATCTTGTTGACGTGGTTGACGAGCTCGAACTGACTGATCACGTGGACGGTGGTGACGCCGCGCGCGGTCAACAGGTCGGCGACCCGGGGCCGATCCTCCTTGACGAGCGAGCCCTGGGTGGCGCTGTCGCGGGCCCAGTGCAGCTGCGGCACCTCGACGCCGGTGAACAGGCTGGCGAGGGTGAAGCGGGTGACGGTCGAGGGGGAGATCGCCCGCGGGACGTAGAAGCCGGCGTCGCGCCAGCGGTGCAAGGTGGGCAACAGGGCGCGGTTGCGCGGGTTCTGCAGGACCTCGGCGCGCATCGAGTCGAGGGTGAAGAAGAGGACGATGGCGTCGGGCGGCAGCAGCGGCGGCTCGCTGGCGGCGACCTCCGGCTCGTCGGCTCGCGAGGCGAACCACGGGGCGAGCTCGGGGGCGATCGGGATGTGGCGGTACTGCGAGTCGTCGACGGGGGCGCGCCACGGCGGGACGTGGGCGGCGAGGATCGCGGAGTCGAGGCGGGTCAACTCGACGCGCACGGCGTTGATCGGCTCGATGCCGACGGTGGCGACGGCGAGGAGCGCGAGCACGGCGAGGAGGACGCGGCGCGGCGCGGCGCGCAACCGGAAGGGCACGCGCAGGCCGACGAGCGCCGCGGCGGCGAGAGTGGCGGCGCTCCAGCTGACGAGGGCGTGGAGGCCCGGGTAGTCGACCGGCAAGATCAGCGGGTTGACGAGCGCGGCCGTCAGCGCGAGCGCCACGGCGAGCCCGCGCAGGCGCGGTCGGGCCATGCGCCGACCGACCAGGTGCGCGAGCGGGACGACCTGCGCGAGGGCGAAGAGCGCGGGTATGCGCAGCGCGTCGGCCCGCTCGCGGCCGGCGATCCGCAGGGCGAAGTTCTCGAGGTCGGACGAGAGGAAGAGGAAGGCGAGGACGAGCGCGAGGAGGCTCAGCGCCGCGACGGCGGGGACGCGTCGCGGCGCGAACCTGGTCCACAGCACGGCCGTGCCGGCGGCGACCAGGCCGAGGAACAGCAACTGGCCGGCGTCGAACAAATGGGTCAGGGCGCGCACGCGCAGGCCGGCGCCGGGCAGCGGGCGCGCGGCGATGAAGCCGGCGTTGACGACGGCGAGGCCGGCCCAGGCGAGCAGGTCGGCGGCGGGGAGATCGAGGTGACCCGCGCGGATCGAGCTCACCGAAGGGACCGGGCGGATCATGACGGGATTGTAATCCCGCCGAGGCTCGCGGCGCACGGCCGTCGAGCCCCGATCGCCCGGTTCGCAGCGACCGTCAGGGCAGGCGCGTGATGAACAACCCGTCAGGGTAATCGGGGAGGGCCGTGCCCTCGGCGCAGGCCGCCTGGAACAGCGCGCCGCACGACGCGATCGGGCCCGAGCGGCCGAAGTTGCTGCAGACGAGCCCGTGGGCGCCCCACACCGCCTCGATCGGCCCGTCGCTCGGCTCGCCGAGCACGCCCCAGCGATCCTCGATGTGTACCTCGACGCCGGGGGTCGTGTGCGACACGCCGTCGTAGCAATAATCGGCGCGGATGACCCGGATCGCCACCTCGAGCGGGGTGAAGTCGCCGAGGCCGACCGACAGGTCATAGTAGCCGAGCGCGGCCGCCTTGCCGGTGGCGCCGTTGGTACACGCGACGTAGGTGTTGCCCGCGAGCGGCTTGATGCCGCCGGTCCCCTCGTCGAGGGTGAAGCCGGGCAGCAGGCGGGTGTAGATCGGGCCGGGGCCGCCGGCGCAGGTCCCCTGGCCGTACGCGCCGGTGAACCGGTAGTGCGGCCAGCCGTCGAGCTCGACGCGCTCGGCGAGGCGCATCCACGTCGGCTTGGTGGTGCTGTACGTCGGGATGTGAAGCCGCCAGACCGAGTCGAGCGCGGTCTCCCCGGTGTAGACGCCGCCCTCCTTGCCGAACACGGCGAGCTCGCCGTCGTCGACCTCGAAGTGCGTCACCGCCGCGCCACCCGGCACTTCAACCTCGTCGAGGACGATGCCGAGGTGCGGGTCGCCCATCGGCTGGTACAGCTCGGAGACCCACGCGTCGTCGACCATGTTGGTGTTGAAGACGGTGCCCGGGCCGCTGCCGCTGCCGCTGCCGCTGCCGCTGGTGATGCGGAACTCGAGGTCCTCGTCGTCGGGCGCGCAGGCGGGGCAGAGCAGGGCGAGGGCGAGGGTGGTGAGGGCGACGGCGCTGGCGATGTGCATGGGATGGCTCCGCCGGTGGAGTCTCAAGTCCCGCGGACCAATTGCAGAAATTTCCGCGCCGCCGAACGCGCGAAAGTCCGCACCCCGTCACGGGCGCGGACTCTCGCGCTGCCTCGCGTCGGTCGTGTCAGTCGGCGAGCGCGCGGACGTTGAACAGGGCGATGTACATCGGCCCGAGCGCGTCGGGGTAGAGCACGTCGGCGCCGGCGCGTTCGGCCAGCTTCTCGGCGATCGCCAGCCCGTCCTTCAGCGAGCCGGGCAGGTCGACCGGGTCGTCGCCCTCGAGCGGCCCGAGCACCTGGTCGGGGATGTAGCGGTCGAACACGTGGGCGCGGCGGAGCACCCCGCCGGGCATGGCGACGAGCACGATCTTGTAGTCGGCGGAGATGACGATCTTGCGCTCGGCGTCGAGCAGCGAGAAGCGCGAGCCCTGGTAGTCCATGTCCATGCCGGCGACGCCGAGGCGCCGGGCCAGGGCGACGAAGGCGTCGCCGGAGATCTGGCCGGTGGCGGCGAGCGGGCCGGCGGGCTCGGGCGGCGGCAGGTCCTCGTCGTCGTCCTCGTTCTCGCCCTCGCCGAGCTCGCCGTGGTCGATGGCGAGGAGGCGCCAGTAGTTGTCGCCCTCGACGCGCTCGACCACCAGCGGCCACGCCTCGTCGTCGACCACGGTCACCTCGATGCCGTCGCCGCTGGCGACCAGCACCGCGAGCTCTTGCGGCTCGCCGTCGATCTCGAGCTCCGCGGTGGCCCGCTCGGTCAGCTTCAGGGGCAGCGGCTCGCTGCCGGGCGCGGCCCACTCCGAGCGCAGGCGCGTCCCCCCGGCGCGCAGCTCGAACAGCATCGTCCGGCTGAGCAAGAACGGCGGCAGGTCGGCGTCGAGGCGGTCGCACTCGTCGTCCTGCGTCGGCTCCTCGAGCGCGCCGCTCAGCCACGAGCCCTGCGACAGCACCGCGATCGTGCGGCTGTCGGCCAGGCTGTCGTTGCTGAACGCGACCACGGCCTCGGGCTCGCCGTCCTCGAAGGCGCTCGAGAGCACGAGCTGGTCGTCGGTCTCGAGGATCTGGAATTCGTAGTTGTCGGCGGCGTCGTCGTCGGCCATCTCGTAGCGGAGCACGGCGCCCGGGCTGAGCAGGGACATTGGGGGGACCTTCCTGTCGGGAGGCGCGAGGCATAGCCGAGGCGCAGCGGGGCTCGCAAGCGCGCGCTCTGCACAAGCGAGGCCGGCGGCCGCGCCGCGGACCGTAATATGTTCGAACGGACATGTCTTTCAAGACATGTCATTGCGTGAGCGCGCTGACGACGTCGCCGGCGTGGTCGAGCGCGGACGTCAGCGCTAAGCTCGCCGCGTGACCTCGTCGACCGCCGACTGGCGCTGGGATGACATCGCGGACGCGCTGGCGGCCGGGGTGGCGGCCGCGTCCGCCGAGGTCGAGCTCGAGCAGGCGGTGCGGGGGCTCGACGCTCGCCTGGAGCTCGAGCTGCACCCGGTCCTGCGCGAGGGCCTGCGCGGGGCCGGCTACGGCGTGGCGGCCGAGGTCCGGTTCCCGCGCGACCGGGGGCTGCGGCGCCGCAGCGAGGGTGTCCGTTGCGACATGGTCGTCACGCCAGGTGGCCGGCCGCTCGCCGACCCGGAGGCGCAGCTCGGGCTGTTCGCGCCGGCCGACGCGGTGGCGCTGGTCGACGCCGCCTGGCTCGAGGTCAAGGTCGTGGCCCAGCACAACGAGCGCGGGCCCAACCGCGCGTATGCGGCGGCGCTGCAGCGACCTGTCTGGAAGGACATCGCCAAGTTGGCCGCCGACCCGCACATCCTGCACGGGGCCGCGGTGCTGGTGCTGTTCACGGCCGACGCGGCGATCGCCGGGCACGACCTCGACGTGTGGTCCTCGGGGGCCAGCGTGCGCGGGCTGCGGCTGCAGCCCCGCGAACAGCGGTCGGTGGCGATCGGCGACCGCCTGGGCAACCGACTGTGTACGGTCGCCGTGTTCCCGCTGGAGCGCGGGCCGGCGTGACGGCGGCGCAGGGCGTGTGCGCAAGCGAACGCTGGCGCGACAAACGCCCTTCGCGGGGCCGCGCGGGCCGTACGCTGCGGACCGGCGCTCGCGCCGACCAGATGGGTGCGGCGCCGCGGCGTTTTTTGCCGTAAGCTGAGCGGACCCCCGGCGAACCGTTTCGCCACTCACCCTCCGAGACGCATTTGAACATTTATCGCAACTCGACCCGCCGTCACGTGCGCGACCTTCACCAGGGAGACCAGACGTGAGCAACTACTACTCTCAGGGGAAGAAGTCCCGCGAGGCCAATCAGGCCAAGAAGAAGCAAGAAAAAGCCCAGGCCCGGCTCGACCGCCGCGAGCGTGGTCCGCGGGAGATCCCGATCGCCAGCGCCGAGGACCTCACGGGCAACCTCCCGTCGATCGAAGACGCGATGCGGGCGATCGAGAACCCCGGGCAGGAGCGCTCCGCCGCGACCATCCCGGTCCGCCTGTTCGTCGGCAGCCTGAGTCATTCGACCACCGCCAGCGACCTGCGCACCGCCTTCAGCGCCTTCGGCGTGGTCGCCGACGCGGTCGTCATGACCGAGCGCGAGACCGGCGCGTCGCGCGGGTTCGGCTTCGTCACCATGGCCAATCGCAAGGACGCCCCCAGGGTCATCGAGGCGCTCAACGGCTCCGACCTCAAGGGCTCGTCGATCGTCGTCAACGTCGCCACCGAGCGCCGCTGAGCCCGGTCGCGTCGCCTTCAGGCCGGTGATCGCCCGGCCGGCCGCTTCGTCGTCTCTCCGTCGAGGCTCGCCGGTCCGCGCCCGCTGGTCCATGCCCGCCCTCTTGTCGAGGCTCGCCGGTTCGCGGTCGTCGTTCCGTCGCGGCTCGCGGGTCCGCCGTGCTCGGGCCGAGACGTGCTCATGGCCGCGATGGCCACGTCGTTGCGTCGTTCGGCGAGGCGTGGTACCCGTCCGCAACCTTTGTTCGTGACGCTGCGAGGGCGTTGCGGACTCGCTTCAGGGCCCACCGCGGCTCCCTTGAAGTCACGGCCGCCCAGGCGCAGGTCCGACTCGGGCTGCACCGCAGTCCCGCGTCCTCGCGGACCCCTCGGTCCGCGCCCCTCGCACGCCGTTCGAGAACTCTCCGTGCAAGACAATTCTTCTGTCGTTCCTCCTGCCCAGGCGTCTGATTTCGCCGCGCTGGGCCTGTCCGAGACGCTCCTCCGCGCGCTGCGCCACGAGGGCCACACCACGCCGACGCCGATCCAGGCCGCGGCCATTCCGCCTGCGCTGGCCGGCCGCGACCTGTTCGGCTGCGCCCAGACGGGCACCGGCAAGACGGCGGCGTTCGTGCTGCCGATCGTGCATCAGATGCTCGCGCGCCCGGCCCCGCGCGAGGCGGGCGTCCGCGCCCTGATCCTGACGCCGACGCGCGAGCTGGCGGCCCAGATCGGCGACCGGATCGCCGCCTACGCCCGCTTCACCGGGCTGCGCCACGCGGTCATCTACGGCGGCGTCGGCATGCAGAACCAGGTCCAGGCGCTGCGCGCCGGCGTCGACCTGCTGGTCGCGTGCCCGGGCCGCCTGGTCGATCTGATGGCCCAGGGGCTGGTCCGCCTGCAGCGGGTCGAGTTCTTCGTCCTCGACGAGGCCGACCGCATGCTCGACGAGGGCTTCCTGCCGTCGATCCGCCGCGTCGTCGGCGTGCTGCCGCGGCAGCGCCAGACGCTGCTGTTCTCGGCGACGATGCCGCCCGAGATCGCCCCGCTGGCGGCCCAGGTGCTGCGCGACCCGCTGCACATCGAGGCCACGCCGGTCGCGTCGGCGCCCGACGCCATCACCCAGTCGGTCTACTTCGTGGCCCAGGAGCACAAGCGCGAGCTGCTGCGCCACGTGCTCGGCGACGGCAACGTCACCCGCGCGATCGTCTTCACCCGCACCAAGCACGGGGCCGACCGCGTCGCTCGCCAGCTCGCGCAGGGCCAGATCCACGCCGAGGCGATCCACGGCGACAAGGCCCAGAGCACCCGCCTGCGGGCGCTCTCGCGCTTCAAGGACGGCCAGGTCCGCGTCCTCGTCGCCACCGACCTCGCCGCGCGCGGCATCGACGTCAGCGGGATCTCCCACGTCATCAACTACGACCTGCCGATGGACCCGGAGGCCTACGTGCACCGGATCGGCCGCACGGCCCGCGCGGGCTCGCAGGGCGTCGCGCTGTCGTTCTGCAGCGGCGAGGAGCAGACGCGCCTCAAGGGCATCGAGCGGCTGATCCAGCGCCGGGTGCCGATCGTGCACAACCACCCGTTCGCGGGCTCGGTCGCCGAGCCGGCGCGGGCGCAGCCGCAACAGCAGCAGCGCCAGCCGCAGCAGCGGGCGCAGCCGCGACCGCAGCAGCCGCGCCGGCCGGCCAACCAGCCGCAGCGCGGGGTGCAGGCGGGCCGCCGGCCCCCGGCGCGCTAGGAGCCTGCGACCGTCGCGGTCGCCAGCGCGACTCGGCGGGCCGGCAGGTCGCCGAGAGGCTCAGGGACCGAGGACGAGATGTCCCTTCGGACAGAGGGCCGGCGAAGTCGGCCCTCTGCGGTGCTTTTGGGGCATCGTCACGATCGGGGCGCGGGCGAAGGCTTCGCGCAGGCAGGCGCAGCGGTCCGCGACGTCGCAAGCTCGAGGTCGTCGCACGCGGCTCGACGAGTCGCGCGTGTCCGATTCACCATGTCCTCGAAGCCGTGTCCGAATAGACATGGTCGAAACGACATGTCCCCAGGGACACGCCGAACGAGCGGCCCGTTCACGCCACGCGCTTTTTAAACAGGTCGCGCAGGGCGAAGGTGGGGTCGCTGCAGACGCCGCCGTGGACGGCGGAGGTCTGGATGATGGTGCTGCGGGGGGCGACGAGCCAGTGGAAGCGCTCGGAGAGCGGGAGGGCGGCGATCGAGCCGGCGTCGGCGTCGCCGTAGCAGACGGCGCGGAAGGCGTCGAGGTGGCGGGTGAGGGCCTCGAGGTCGACCTTCTCGTGGAGGGCGAGGACGCGGCCGCGGTCGAGGGCGATGGCGCAGCCGAGGAAGCCGCGGGTCGGCGCGTGGACGATGACGCCGACGTTGACGAACTCCTCGCGTTCGACCCGCGGGACCACGCGGACGATCGCGTAATCAAACGGTGCGCGCACGGTCGGCCTCCTCGAGGTAGACGGCGGCGGCGTCGCGCCGGGCCTTCAGGCGGGCGGCGAAGGCGACGCGGTAGGCTTCGGGTGGCAGGTCGGGCGGGGCGGTCCACCACGCCTCGGGCACCGCGAGGGTGGCGGCCTCGATCGCCCCGTCGGACAGGCCGGCGGTCAGCCACGCCTGCTCGGCGGCGATCGGGGCGGCCCACGGCAGCAGCACGTGGCGGGCGATCAGCGGGAACCTGGCGTCGGCGCCGGCGAGGCCGCCGTCCCAGTCGTGCTGCCAGTAGAGCGCCGCGCCGTGGTCGATGAGCCAGAGCTGGCCGGTGCACCACAGCAGGTTGGTGTTCTTGGCCGTGCGGTCGACGTTCTGCGCGAACGCGTCGAAGGCGACGATCCTGGCCGCGAGGACAGGGTCGAGCTTCGGCCTGGCTGCGGGGTCGAAGCCCATCGCGTTGGCGAGGAACGCCATGCCGACGTTGTCGCCGGCGCTGGCGACCACGAGGTCGCGGATCTCCGGGTCGCCCTCGTTGCGGCCGACGGCCTCGTCGAGCTCGACGAGCACCAGCTCCGGCACCGGCAGGCCGAGCACGCGGCCGAGCTCGCCGACCACGATCTCGGCCACCAGCGACCGCGCGCCCTGTCCGGCGGCGCGGAACTTGACGACGTAGGCGCGGCCGTCCTCGGCCTCGACCACCGCGGGTAACGAGCCGCCCTCGCGCAGCGGGAGGACATAGCGGGCGGCGACGACACGACGTAGCACGGCAGAGAGTGTAGAAGCCCCGACGGACGGCGTCACCGTCGATCGCGCGGCCGCGGCGTCGGCGCGGGTCATCGCACGCGCCGGCCGAAGAACCGGGCGTTGGCCTCGATGTCGGCGCGCAGCTCGAGTGGCACGTCGCAATCCATGTGGATCGCCTGCGCCGGGCATACCTGCACGCAACAGCCGCAATCGATGCACTCGTCCGGATCGATGTAGAGCTGGACCCCGGGGAACCGCACGCCGCGCTCGGCCGCGGGGACCGAGAGCAGCGTGGCGGGGGCGACCGGCCCGTGAATGCACTCGACCGGACAGGCCTGGGCGCACGCGGTGTCGCAGGTGCCGACGCAGTGGCGGGTGATGACGTGGGGCATGAACGCTGAACCTCCTGCGGGCCGCCAAAGCACGCGGCGCGCCGCCCGGGGGCGGGGAAAAGGCTAGCGAAGACGGGCAGTTGGACGCGTACGGCGACGCACCGATGGGACTTCACTGAAATGTCAGTGACAGTGCACTGAGATTTCAGTGAAAGCGGCTATTCTCTTTCCTGCCGTGTCCGAAGCCCCCCTGGACTCCACTTCGCTGCTGGCCGCGCTGGTCGCGGCGGCCAGCGAGGCGCACACGCGGCGCACGTGGGTGCGGCGGGTGGCGGAGGTGCTGGCGCGGGCGCTGCCGCTGGCGCGGCTCGAGCTCGGCGAGCGGGTCGAGGGTACGGGCGAGGTCGAGGTCGTCGGCGGCACGCCCGGCGGCGCGGCGATCTCGACGACCCGCCGGCGGCTGCACGAGCGGGAGATCGCGGCGCTGGGCTCGGGGCAGATCGAGAGGTCGTCGCGGCGCGGCGGGGACGGGCGGTCGCGGGTGGTGGTGCCGCTCGGGGGCGCGGGGGCGGCGATGTTCGTGGCGCTGAGCCTCGACCCCGGCGCAGCCCCCGAGCCGTCGCTGCTGGCGGTGCTCGGCGACGTGCTGTTCCACCTGCTGCGCGGGCAGGAGGTGACGCAGCGGGTGGCCGAGCTGTCGCGGCGGGCCCACGCCGAGAACCGCGAGCTGCGCGGACAGGCGCGCCTGGGCGAGCGCGAGCGGTCGCTGGTGGCCCGGAGCGCGGCGATGCAGGAGGTGCTGCGGCGCATCGACACGGTGGCGCGGTTCGACACCACGGTGCTGCTGGCGGGAGAGTCGGGCACGGGCAAGGAGCTGCTGGCGCAGCGGCTGCACCAGCTGTCGGCCCGCGGTCACCGGCCGCTGGTGGCGATCAACTGCGGGGCGCTGCCGGCCAGCCTGGTCGAGAGCGCGCTCTTCGGCCACGAGGTCGGGGCGTTCACCGGGGCGACGCGGCGCCACCTCGGGGTGTTCGAGCGGGCTGACCGCGGCACGCTGTTCCTCGACGAGGTCGGCGAGCTGCCGCTCGAGGTGCAGGTCAAGCTGTTGCGCGCGCTGCAGTCGCAGGAGTTCGAGCGCGTCGGCGGCGAGGAGCGCGTGCGCGTCGACGTGCGGGTGATCGCCGCGACCCACCGCGAGCTCGAGCCGATGGTCGCCGCCGGGGCGTTCCGCCGCGACCTGTTCTTTCGGCTATGTGTGTTCCCGATCCGCGTGCCGCCGCTGCGCGAGCGCCTCGACGAGCTGCCGGCCCTGGTCGCCGCGCTCGTCGCCGACATCGCCTCCAGGCTGAAGCTGCCGGCCCCCGCGGTGAGCCCGGCCGCCCTGCTGCGGCTGGCCGGCCACTCGTGGCCCGGCAACGTGCGCGAGCTCGGCAACGTGCTCGAGGCGGCGCTGATCCTCGGCGGCGGCGAGACGCTCGCGCTCGACGCGGCCCTCGCCGTCGACGCGCCCCCGCCGAGCGCGCCGATCGAGCGCCTCGACGACGCGGTCCGCCGCTGCATCACCGAGGCGCTGCGCGCCTGCGCGGGCCGGATCTACGGGCCCACCGGCGCGGCCCAGGCGCTCGGCCTCAAACCCGGGACGCTGCAGAGCAAGATGCGCAAGCTGGGGATCGACCGCGAGCCGTTCGTCCGCGAGTCGTAGTCAGAGACATGTGGTCGAATAGACATGTTTTAAGGGGCATGTCACTCGGGCGGAGAGGACCAGTGCTTGCAGCGGGGCACGGAGACGCGGGCAGCGGTGGTCGCGGCCTCACAGGCGTCGGCGAGGCCGGCGGCGAGGGCCTGGTCGGCGCGGGCGCGGGCCCAGGCGAGGCGCTGGCCGTCGAGGACCCGGGTGTGGATCGGCCGCTCGTCGGCGGGCAGCGCCTCGGCGATACAGCGGCGGTAGTTGTCGACGTAGCGATCGCAGGTGTCGACGCCGAGCGGGCCGTCGTCGACGGCGTCGACGGGGGCGACAGGGACGACGGGGACGGGGGTGGGCGCGAGCGCCGGCGCATCGACCGGAGCAGCGGGAACCTCGGCCACCACGACATCGGCGGCGGTCGGCGCTCGCTCGCAGGCGAGGAGCGCGGCGATGACGAGGAATTTTAAAAAGATGTGCACCGGTGGATCTCCTCTCGGGGGTCCGATACGCGCGAGGCGGCGGCGGTTGTTCCCGCGGCTCGGCGGATTCGCTGCCGAGGTCGCGGGTCCGTCGGGTGGGGTGGGCGAGGGGAGCCTGGAACAACGCGGCGGTGCTGATGCGTCGCTGCGACGGAGGTCGTCTTCGTGCGCAATTCTCTCGCCCTCGCCGTGTTCGCGCTCTCGGCCGTCGCCGTGTCGCCCCCGCCGGCGCACGCCTGCATGAACGGGGTCGAGCGCGTCGTCGACGTCACCAACCGGAGCGTGCGCCGGGCCGAGGCCCTGCTGGCCGACGGGGCCTATCAGGCGGCGGTGAAGGAGGCGCTGGCGACCTTCCCCGAGGTGCTGCAACTGACGCATCGCGCGCGGCGGGCGGGGCTGTTCGCGCGGGCCCAGCGGGTCGTCGCGCTGGCGGCGGTGCGCAGCGGCGGGCGGGTGCGGCTGGGCAGTAACATGTCCGGAAAGACAGACGCGAAGCGGGCCGCGAACCTGGCGTGGGCGGCGATGCTGCTGCGGGTCCACCACGCGCGGGGCGGCGACGACGTGGTGGTCCAGGTCGAGCTCGCGGAGGCGCTGGCGGCGTTGCCGGCGGAGCGGGCCGAGGCGCACGCGCGGCTCAAGGAGCTCGGCGAAGCTGACTTGCTACCGACGGCGCGGGCGTGGGGGCTGCTCGCCGAGCTCGAGCGGGAGCGCGGCGACGTCACGGCGGCGGAGCGGGCCGGCCGGCGCTGCCGGGAGATCGCGCCTGAGGGTCAGGTCTGCGGTCCGAAGCCGGCCACCGCCTGAGCGGTCTCGCTCGGCCGCCTGGCGGGAGGATTCGGGTATCGTCGCCCCCGGAGGGCGTGCGAGATGCGAGCAGGCGAGACGGGCGAGGTGGTGCCGCAGGACGTGATCCTCCGCGACGCCGGGCCGAACCGGGCCGCGGTCGTCGAGGCGGTGCGAGCGATGACCGGCCTCGAGACGTCGGCGGCGGCCGATCTGGTGGCGCGGGTGCCGAGCGCGATCCGGGTGCGGATCGCCCCGGCGCTGGCCGAGTCGCTGCGCAGCAAGCTCGTCGCGGCCGGCGCGACCGTCGAGGTGCGAGTGCACGCGGCCCCGGCTGCGGCAGCGGGCCCGCGGTTCTTCGACGTCTACTTGCAGGACAGGGGCGCAAACAAGATCGACGTGGTGCGCGCGCTGAAGCAGATGATGGGCCTCGGGCTGCGCGAGGCGGTCGAGCTCGTCGACGACGCGCCGAGCCTGCTCAAGCGGCGCATCGAGGAGGACGAGGCGGAGGCGCTGCGCCACGAATTGGTGGAGGCCGGGGCGGTCGTCGAGGTGCGGGTGCACGACGGCAGCGCGCCGCCCGAGCGCGCGGCGTCCGGCGAGGCGACGGTGACGTGGGGCGCGACGGCGCCGAGCGAGGCACCGCGCGCGACGAACGTCGCGACGGCGGCGAGCGCCCGGATCGAGGGCTTCGGCGTGGTGCTGAACAACTTCGGTTTCTACAAAATCAACGTCATCAAGGTGATCCGCGAGGCGACCGGGCTCGGGCTCAAGGAGGCCAAGGACCTGGCGGAGACGACGGACGCGCTGGTCAAGCAGGGCATGAGCGAGGCCGAGGCCCGGGCGCTGGCCGAGAAGCTCAGGGGCGTGGGCGCGACGGTGGAGGTGCGCCGACCGCCGCGAGCTGCGGCGGCGTCGGATGCCTCGGCCTTCGGCGTGAAGCTGAAGCGCTGCGGACCCAACAAGATCAGCGTCATCAAGCTGGTGCGCGAGGTGACGGAGCTCGGGTTGAAGGACGCGAAGGACCTGTCGGAGTCGACCGACGTGTGGATCCGCGAGGACATGCTCGAGGCCGAGGCCCGCTCGCTGGCGCAGCGGCTCACGACCGCGGGCGCGAGCGTGGAGGTGCACGGGTTTGGGCGACCGGCGGCGATGCCGGTGAGCGAGCCGTCCGGCTACGTGGGCGACGGCTTCGGCGTGATGCTGAAGAGCTGCGGGCCGAACAAGATCAGCGTGATCAAGGCGATCCGCGAGGCGACGGAGCTCGGGCTGAAGGACGCGAAGGACCTGGCCGAGTCGACCGACGTGTGGGTCAAGCAGGGCATGGACGAGGAGCAGGCGCGCGCGCTGGCGAAGACGCTGAAGGACGTCGGGGCGACGGTCGAGCTCCACGGATCGGCGTGGGAGGAGACGCCGGAGCCGGAGCCGGTCGACGTGGTGCTGGTCAGCTGCGGGCCGATGAAGATCAACATCATCAAAGTGATCCGCGAGGAGACGGGGCTGGGGCTCAAGGAGGCCAAGGACCTGGCCGAGGCGCCCGGATCGGTGGTGCGCGCGGGGCTCGGGTCCGAGGACGCGGAGGCGCTGCGGCAGAAGCTCGTCGCGTTCGGAGCGACGGTCGAGCTGCGCGAGGCCGCGAGGTCGCGGCCGGAGCGGGCTCACGTCGACGTGTTCCTGCGCAGCCACGGGCCCAACAAGATCCTCGTGATCAAGGAGGTGCGCGCGTTGACCGGTCTCGGGCTCAAGGAGGCCAAGGACCTGGTCGAGGCGGCCCCGCGGATCGTGCAGGAGAAGGTCGCGCTGGACACGGCCAGACGCCTGCAAGCCGTGCTCGCCGAGGCCGGCGCGGAGGTCGAGCTGCGGTAGGCATGTGTGGCGACGCTCATGCGCTGACCCGGTGAGCACCCGAGGCTGGCGATTCGCGTGCTTGACAGCCGCTGTGGGCCTGGGGATGCTGCGCTGGACTGGTCTGACATGTCTATTTCTGCGCGTCGTCTGCCCTCGTTGTTGCCCTGGATATGTCTGCTCGCCTGCGGTCCGGCCGAGAGCGGCACGGACAGCGCCGATACGGCGATGGTGACGACGCCGGGGACGGGCGTCACGACATTGCCCGGGGCGAGCACGAGCACGGGCACGAGCGAGCCGACCAGCGGGGGCACGGCGGTCGACGGCGACGACACCTCGGCGGTCACGAGCGAGGGGCTGCCGACGAGCACGAGCACCGGCGGCGGGGCGAAGTTCGACGTCGGCACGATGGCGGACGCGTCGGGGCCGTGCGAGGAGATCGACGTCACGCCGACGCCGCAGCGGCCGAACGTGGCGCTGGTGCTCGACTACTCGAGCTCGATGCAGAGCTTCCTCGGCAACAAGACGCGCTGGGCGGTGCTGTGGGAGGCGGTCGACTTCCTGATCAGCGGCTGGGACCCGCAGCTGAACCTCGGGATGATGTTGTTCCCCGACCTCGACATCTCGATGAGCGCGACGAACTCGTGCGTCACCGAGGACTTCGAGGTGCCGGTGGCGCCGATGAACGGGGCCAACATCCTGGCGGTGCTGCCGGGGCCCGGCCACGACCCTCCCGGCAACACGCCGACGCGCTCGGCGGTGCTGGTGGCGGCGGCGCACCTCGAGACGCTCGACCCGGCGACCCCGCGGGCGATCTTCCTCGTCACCGACGGCGACGCGCTGTGCGGGCCCGACCAGTGGGAGGAGCTGACCGACGAGGGCGTCGACGAGGTCATCGGCGAGATCTACAGCGTCCGCGGGATCCCCACCTACGTCATCGGCCTCGCTGCGCAGGGTAGCGGCTTCATCGCCCACCTCAACGAGATGGGCCTCGCCGGCGGTCGCCCCAACCCGGCCGCCGGCAGCGACTACTACCCCGGTGACGACCAGGCCAGCTTGCAGGCGGCGTTCGAGCAGGTGGTCATCGACGTCATCACCTGCACGCTCGACCTCGAGGAGGCGCCGTCCGACCCGACGCTGTTCAAGGTCAGCGTCGACGGGGTCGAGTACGCGTTCGTGCCCGACTGCGCGCAGGGCGACGGCTGGACGTTCGTGCCCGACACGATGAACCAGCAGCTCGAGCTGTGCGGGGCGGCCTGCGCGGCGTTCAAGGGCGGGGCGTCGTTCCACGCCAAGCAGTATTGTCTAAACGGGTGAGCGGGCCTCAACTGGGTGTCACCAGGGACATGTCTCGATGGACATGTCCTAACGAGCTGCTGCCTCGATCTGCGAGGCGTGGCTCTCGACCAGGGCGACGAGGCGCGACAGGCCGAGCTTGCGCACCAGCACGGCCGGTCGCGAGCGCTCGCGCAGCAGCTTGCGGGTGATCTGCACCGCGCTGTGGCTGTTGACGTCGGTGACGATGACGACGAGGTCGCTGCGGTCGACGAGGCGCTCGAGCTCGAGGGAGGCGTGGCCGCGCATGTAGCCGGTGTGGTGCTCGACCTCATGGCCCAGCGCGCGCACGGCGCGCTGGTAGCTCTGTTCGCTCCGGTCGAGGCCGCCGACGATGCCCACGCGCATGTCACAACAGTATTTCATTAAAATAGAATTTTCAAGTTACTGAAAATGAGAGGGCCAGGGCTGCGGGCGGCGCGGGGCGGCGGGGGCGTCGCGATGGGGCAACAGGGGCGGATCTGGAGGTTGTGACGCTCCGACGAGCGAACTGGACCACTTCCATGACACGGGAGGAATGTTTGCTATTCTGAACGATATGCGCTTCTGCGCCCCGCTGCCATGCTGACCCTGCTGCTCCTGAGCCTGTGGCGCGCCCGCCGGCGCCGGCGTCGCGCGCTCGCGGGGGCGTGAGGGGCTTGCGGTCGGCGATGAGCGCGGCGCGGGTGCGGGATGAAGCTGTCTGGAGGGACAGGTTCGAGTCGCGCCGCGTGATTCAGCGGCCGCAGGCGGCGTGCATGGCGTCGATCTCGGCGAGGCGCGGGTCGCCGGCGGGCAGGCCGACGCGGGCGTCGAGCAGCAGCTCGCAGGCGCGCTTGCGTTCGCCGGCGGCAGTGTGCATGCGGGCCAGCTCGAGCGCGGCCTGCGAGCGGGTCTCGGAGTGTCCTTTGGGACCTGTCGCATCGGCCAGCACGCGCTCGAACCACGTGCGCGCGGCCGCGGAGTCGCCGGCGGCAGCGGCGAGCTGGCCGGCGCGCACGGCGATCGGGGCGATGGCGGGGTTCTTGGGCCCGCCGTCGGCCTCGTAGACGGTGACGGCGCGGGCGAGCAGGGTGCGCGCCTCGGGCGCGTCGGCGGCGACGACACAGTCGGCGAGGCCGACGAGCGCCTCGGCGTAGAGCTCATGGGTGCTGCCGATCTGCTCGCCGATGGCGACCGCGCGGCGAAACTCGACGGCGGCGGCGTCGAGGGCCCCGTCGGCCAGGGCGACCTTGCCGAGGCCGACCAGCGGGTGGAGCAGGTAGAGGTGCTGCAGGCCGTAGGTCGCCTCCATCAGCGCGAGCGCGCGGCGGTAGCCGGCGGCGGCGTCGTCGCGGCGGCCCTGCAGGACGTCGATGTCGGCCACGCCGCCGATCGGGTGGGCGACCATCGGGTGCTGCTCGCCGAGGATCTCGGAGAACAGGGTGATCGCCTGCGAGTAGTGGCTGCGGCCCTCGTCGAGCTTGCCCTCGTGGCGCAGCAGGCCGCCGAGGTTGTGGTGCACCGCGGCGATCAGCGGGTCGCCGGCGCCGGCCCGGCGACCGAGCAGCTCGAGGGTCCGCATGTAGTGCTGGCGGGCCCGCGCGGCCGTATCGTCGAGCTCGTAGACGGCGCCGAGGTTGTTGTGGAGGAGCGCGGCGGTGCGGCCGTCGTCGCGCGCGCGCTCGACGAGGGCCTCGGCCACGGCCTCGCCGGCGAGCGCCGCGACGCGCTGGCCGAGGCCGACGCCGAGGGCGAACACGCGGCGCGCGGCGGCCTCGGCGGCCACGACGTCGAGGCCGTGCACGAGCCCCAGCTTCAGCGCCGCGGTGAGGGCGACCTCGGCCTCCTCGGCGCGGGCGACCGCCATGAGCAGGTTGCCCTCGCCGAGCGCGGCCTCGGCGGTGAGCGGCGGGTAGTGCAGCTCGGCGGCGGCGGCCCGGACCTCGCGGGCGATCTGGAGGCCCTCGGCGTACTGTCCGGTGCCCTCGAGCGCGGCGGCGCGGGCGAGTTGAGCGCGGCGGGCCTCGACCTGCGCGGCGGTGTGCGGATCGTCGGGCGGCGCGACGGCGGCGAGCAGGGCGTCGGCGTCGGCGCAGGAGTCGAGGCTGGGCAGGGCGGCGGTCGCCTGGACCGCGTTCTCGATGACGGAGCGGTCGGCGGCGACGAACACGTCGACGAGGGCGGAGAGGTAGGCGCGGCGGCGGGACAGGCAGGCGGTGCGGAGGTCGAAGAGAGGGGTCGACTGCGAGCCGCTGGCGTGGGCCTCGCAGGCGTGGGTGCGGCCCTCGGTCCAGGCGAGGGCGTAGGCGTCGAGGCGGGCGTCGACGCGGCGCCAGGTGTCGGCGGCGAAGGGGGAGCCGGTGGCGATGAAGGCCCGCTCGGCCGCGGCGGCGCGGGCGTCGTCCCACACGCCCACGAGCTCGGCGGCGGCGCCCTTGCACTGCATGGAGGCCTCGCGCTGGGACAGGGCGACGGCGTAGCTGCCGGCCGCGGCGGCGCCCGCGACGGCGACGATGCCGGCGACGCGGAGGACGGTCTTGCGAGGGTCACGCTCGAGCGCGTCGAGCATGTGCTCGAGGCTCGGCCAGCGCATGTCGGGCGTCGGCGCCAGACCGCGGACGATGATGCGGAAGATCCGCCCCGGCACCGCCGAGTCGCGCGGCGGCGGCGGCACGACCCCGCGTCGGACCTCGCGCTTGATCTCCTCCCACGTCGTGCCGGGGAACGGACGCGCGCCGTAGAGCGCCTCGTAGAGCGTGGTGCTGAAGCTGAACTGGTCGGAGGCGGGGCCGACCGCCTCGTCGCCGAAGTGCTGCTCGGGCGACATGTACGCCGGGGTCCCGAGCGCCTTGCCGGCGCGGGTGAGGCGGATGTCGAGGATGTCGGCGCGGTCGCTCTGACCGGGTCCGGTCGCCAGCATCGGCGCGCCCATCGATGGTTGCGTCGTCATGCGGGAGATCGTCGGCAGGCCGGTGGCCGAGGTGCGCACGTCGACGTGGCCGAGCGGCAGGGCCGGGCCGCTCTCGGCGTGGACGAGCCCGAAGTCGAGGACGCAGGGGCGGCCGTCCTTGCTGACGAGCACGTTGTCGGGCTTGAAGTCGCGGTGCACGAGGCCGGCGGCGTGGGCCGCCGCGAGGCCGCGACCGGCGGCGATCACGGTGCGCAGGACGAGCTGCCACGGGCGCTTCTCGGCGTGCAGCCACGACGTGAGGGTCTGGCCCTCGACGTACTCCATGGCGACGTAGATCTCGTCGCGGTGCTCGCCGACCTGATAGACCTGCACCACGTTGGGGTGCGACAGGCGAGCCATCGCCTGGGCCTCGCGGACCATGCGGGCTCGCACCTCGCTGCGGTCGATCAGCGAGCGGCGGATCAGCTTGAGCGCGACCTTGCGGTCGAGCGCGACGTCGTAGCCCGCGTAGACGATCCCCATGCCGCCCTCGCCGAGCTTGCGAAGGACGACGAAGGGGCCGATCGCGGCGGGCTCTGCGCCTTCGGTCACGCCTCAGGGTACGATCTTGCCGCTCTGAATCAAACCACCCGAGGCGAACGAGGCGCCGCAGGTCGGGATGGTTCGGTTGGGGCAGGTGATCGTCTGGCCGGCCAGGCGGGTGTTGCTCGGATTCAGACAGGTCGCGCCGTTCGGGCCCCACTCGGCCTCGACGACGTACGGGGTGACCGGGTCGACGTTCTGGATGCCGATCTGGTCGAGGACGTGGATCGGCGTGCCGGAGACGGTGTGCGGCTGGCCGTTGCCGCAGTAGTCGGCGCGGACCATGCGGGTGCACGCCTGATGGTAGTCGGCGAGCGAGGTGCCGTTCTTGCTGGCCCACGGGCGGTAGCCGAACAGCACGCACTTGGCGAGCGCGGCGTTCTTGCAGGCGAACGTGACCGCGCCGTCGGGCCTGGGGCTGATCTTCGCGCCGGTGTTGGGGTCCCACACGTCCGGCAGCGCCAGCGCCTTGACGGGGTTGCCCTGTTCGTCGGTGCAGAACTCTGACCAGTAGCCGTAGTTGGTGGCGAAGTCGAGGTCGTACTCCCAGACGTCGGTGTTGGCGATCTGGTCGACGTCACGGATATAGAGGTGCCGCCACTGCGTGGTCGCGCCGTCCTTGACCCTGAAGTTGTAGATCGACCACAGCACGTCTGTTTGGCCCAGGCCGTCGACCTTGAGCATGCCGCCGACGACGCTGGCGCTCTCGGTGTAGCTGCCGTCGTCCTTCTCGACGTCGTAGAACTCGATGTAGTCGGTCGAGCCGGCGTCGCCGTTGAGCTTGAAGTCGTTGAGGCGCGCCCCGTTGAGCTTGAAGTCGTTGAGCTTGAAGTCGTTGAGCTTGAAATCATTCCACTGGGCGTCGCGCGCGTGGAGGATGCCATCGTCGCCGATGAACTCCTCTTCCGCCCCGTCGCAGCCGATACATCCGAGCGCGAGCGCAACAGCACCACTGACCACGCCAGTCTTGAACCCCATCATCCCTTTCCTCCGCGAAAAGAAGCCTTGCCGATCATCGATCCTATCCGTCGGCCGCAGCGGCGTGAAGCCCGGGGCGCCGGGCGAGAACGCGCGTGCGTGTTTCACGGGCGCCGGTGGCTGCAGAGGCGGTCGTAGGGTCGACTCACGCCGGGACGTGGCGCGCCGCGGGTCGCACCTTCTATGATGGAGGGACCTGCACCTCGATGACGACCGGCGACGACCACGCGCGACGAGATAACCGATCCACAAGTGCGGTGTCGTCGGTCGACAACGGGTCGCGCGTGGTGTTGGTGATCGTAGGCCTCGCGATGCTCGCGGGAGTCGTGCTCGTCGCGCCTGGCGAACATCGTTTGACCGCGATCATCGTCGGTGCGATCCTCGTCGGCGGACACCTCGCTGCGGCGGTGCTCCTGGGGCATGACGCGGGTTCGCGGGCTCGCGTCGGTGCGATCGTCTGGTCGTCACTCGTGGCAGTGACTGCGATCGTGGGGCCGAGTGTGGCCGGAGCGACGACCCCGATCTGGTGTTTGTTGCTGCCGATCGCGGCGGTCTCGGTGCACGCCACCAGCACGGCTACGGGGATCTCCGCCGTCGTCCTCGGGTTCGCCGCGGGTGCGGGCCTCTTCATCGCGGGGGCAGGGACGATCGCGTGGCTCGCGACGGCGGGGGTCGCGGGGGTCGGGCTGCTGACGGCGGTCGCGCAGCGGCGCGGCGAGGGTCGTGATGACGCCCTCCGTCGCCGCGAGAACGAGCTCGCCGGGGTGCGGAGCGAGCTGCGAGATCTCCGGGGGCAGCACGTCGCCGGGGCCGAGGGCCGGATCGTCGCGCTCACCCGCGCCAATCAGGCGCTGCAGTCCGAGGTGGAGCGCGGGCGCCGGGTCCTCGAGGAGGCGCTCGACGCCAGTCGGACCAAGACGTCCTTCCTGCTCAAGATCAGCCACGAGCTGCGCACGCCGCTCAACGCGATCGTCGGCTACACCGAGCTGCTGCTCGAGCACCCCGACGAGTCCGAGCCGGACGAGCTGGAGGCCGACCTCACGCGGATCCTCGGCGCGGCGCACGAGCTGCTGGCGCTGATCGACAGCGTCCTCGACCTCGCGCGGCTCGAGGCCGGCAAGTTCGAGCTGCACATCGAAGAGTTCGCGCTGCACGACCTGGTCCACGAGTGCGTGGCGGCCGTGACCCCGCTGGCCGACCGCGGCGGCAACAAGCTCAAGCTCAAGCTGTCGCGCGAGCTCGGCTCGATCCGCAGCGACCGCACGCGCCTGCGCCAGGTCCTCGTGCAGCTGCTCGGCAACGCCTGCAAGTTCACCCACGGCGGGCTCGTCGAGCTGCGCGTCGAGCCGATGACCCTGCCGACCGGCGCGGTGTACCTGCTCAGCGTCCGCGACACCGGCGTCGGCATCGACCCGGCCTACCTGCCGCGCCTGTTCACCCCGTTCTCGCAGGCCGACGACTCGCCGACCCGCCGCTTCGGCGGCCTCGGCGTCGGCCTGGCCCTGTGCCGCCACTACTGCACCCTGCTCGGCGGGGAGATCAGCGTCGAGAGCGAGCTCGGCAAGGGCACGGTGTTCCGCGTGCAGGTGCCCGCGACCGCCCGCGACCCGCGCGACGCCGGGGTCATGGTCTCCGCGTTCTGAGCGGCGCGATCGACATGAACGACAGAGCATGTTCTTGTGGACATGTCGCTTGCGACATGTCCTTCGATCACCCGCCGAACGCGAGCGACAGGGCCGTGGCGGTCGCGGCGACGATCGCGGCGACGCCGAGGCCGAGCACGGCGACGCCGAGGCCGAGGTTGACGCGGCGGCGCCGGAGGACCCGGGCCGCCTCGGCCAGGGTGCGCAGGGCCTGGTCGCGCGCCGCGACGCTGGCGGAGGCGGCGGGCAGATCGCGGACCACGCTGTCGGTGCCGCAGTAGAGGCAGGTGGTCGCCGGCGCGTCGGGCTCGGGGGCCAGCGGGGCGCCGCAGCTGCGGCAGGCGAGCGCGCCGGCGGGACCGTCGTCGCGGGCGCGGAGGGCCCGGCGCACGCGCAGCACCGTGGCGTCGACGGTCGCGGCCCACAGCCACAGCAGCGCGCCGGGCAGCAGGGCCGGGAACGCGACGAAGCCGAGGTTCTCGACGGGCGCCGGCGGGGGGGAGAGGCGCGACTGGGCCAGCCACGTGCACAGCGGCGGGAGCACGAACAGCAGCGTCATCGCGACGGCCGTGATCTCGCGGCCGACCTTGGACGACAAGCGTCGCCAGCGCGGCTCGACCTCGCGGCGGACCCGGGCCTCGGCCTCGTGGGCCTCGGCGGCGACCTGCCATTCGTGGGGGATCGGCACCTGCGCGCCGCAGTGACGACAATCGACCGAGGCGGCGGCCCGCAGCGGGGCCGCGGCGCCGCAGCGCTCGCAACGGAGGATCGCCAGGCTCACCGCGCGCCCTCCGGGTCGGGGAGCGCGCGCAGGCGAAACCAGCAGCCGTCGTCGGTGAGCCCGATCATCGTGACGAACACGGCGCGCCCGGGCGCGACGTCGACGCGGTACGACGAATATGGGGCGTCGAAGGTCTTCGTGGCCCCGTCGGCCTCGATCGCCACCGCGCAATCGCGCGGGAAGTCCCACTCGATGTGCATCGATTCGGCGCGACGGGCCCGCACGACGTAGCGGTGGCGCTCGGGGCAATACTCCTGGCCGGGCGCGAGCGTCGACGCGCAGCCGCGCTCCCAGCTGCCGCGGCGCAGCGGGATCTCCGAGGGAGAGAACTTCGCCGGCAGCGTCTCGGCGAAGCCCGACGAGAGCGCCAGCGCCGACAGGGCGAGGAACACGAACCACCCGAGGTGGCGGCCGACGGCGTCGTCGTCGGGTTCGACCGGGCCGGCCCGCCAAACCCACCACAATCGCGGCAGCGCGCCGCCGAGGCCGAGGCCGAGGCCGACCAGAGCCGAGACGACGCCGAAGAAGGCCCAGCTGTCCGAGGCCGCGCCGGCGCCGAGGCCGGCGAGGCGGAGCCCGCCGAGCGACACGAGGGCGCCGGCGCCGAGGTGGGCCAGCGCGAGGCCGAGCCAGCGGCCGCGCGGGGCCACCTGCGACTCCGGGACCACGCCGCCGAGAAGGCCGAGCCACGCGACCCAGACCTCGCGCACGGCGCCGCGCACGAGCCAGGTCGTCAGCGCGGCGCCGACCATCGCATAGGCGGCGGCCTTGACGATTGGCAGCACCCCGAGCGGAGTGCTGCTCATCGCCGAGGCCGCCCCGATCGAGGGGAAGCCGAGCGCCACCGCCAGGACGTAGCCGCCGGCCAGCACGCGCGCGAAGGCGCCGACGGGCGTGGGCGGTGCGGGCGACAGGGGCATCGTCGCTGCGACTATCCGCTGTCGCGGAGAATATCACCAGTGGTCGGCCGACCTCGCGCCGGCGCCATCGTGCGCGGCGGTGCAGATCCGCGCCGCCCTGGCGGTGCCATGATTGGCCGGCGGTCAGCGCCGGCGATTCATCGCATAGGCGATACCGGCCTTGAGGGTGCCGAGCGTGACGAGCGAGCGCAGGTCGGCGCCGAGGCCGACGAGCGCGGCGGCGACGTCGGGGCGGATGCCGGTGATCACCGCCTCGGCGCCGAGCAGCGCGGCGGCGCGGGCGGCCCGGAGCAGCGCCTCGGCGCTCCGGGCGTCGATCTTCGGCACGCCGGTGATGTCGAGGATCACCGTCTTCGCCCGCGCGCCGGCGACCCCGTCGAGCAGGGTCTGCTGCACCTGCTCGATGCGTCGCGGGTCGAGCGTGCCGATGAGCGGCATGACCACGGTCTCGTCGTCGATCGGGATCAGCGGGGTCGAGAGCGCCATCAACGTCGCCTCCTGGGCGCGGATGACCTCCTCGCGCACGCGCGCCTCGTGGCGCTGGGCCTCGGCCTCCTTGATGCTGGTCTCGTCCATCGTCACGCCGCGCAGGCCGATCGGCGCGCCGTCGTCGGCGAAGATGATCGACATCCGGCTGGTGACCCACAGCGTGCGCCCGTCGCGGGTGATCCAGCGGTACGACGAGCTGCCGCGGCCGCGGTGGAAGATCGCCTCGGCCTCGGCCCTCGCGCCGGCGCGGTCGTCGGGGTGGACCAGCTCGAGCCAGAAGTTGGGCTGCTTCCACTCCTCGACCGTGTAGCCGGACATCGGCTCGATCACCTCGCTGACGTAATCGACGGTCATCATCTCCGCCGATTGCTGGAAGTAGCTCTCCCACGCGATCCCGGGGATGTTGGTGACGAATCCGTCGAGCCGCTGGCGCAGCACGCGGTTCTCGGCGGCGAGCCGGCGCGACTCGCCGCAGGCGAGCAGCAGCGCGTGGACGAGGTCGGGCCGGTCGGCGCGCGTCGCCGTGTGGATCGCTACGTCGACGTGGCTGCCGTCGCGCCGGCGCAGGCGCGCGGAGATCGGGCCGGAGCCCGTCAGCCCCGCGAGCACGCGCTCGAGGTCGTCGGGGTGGACCACGGCGCGCCAGAAGTCGGGCCAATCATGGCACTCGGCGGCGGTGTGACCGAGCAGCGCCTCGCTGCCGTCGACCGCGAGCGCCCGGTGGACCCCGTCGACCGCGTGCAGGGTCACGGCCGCCCCCGAGGCTCCGGTGATCGCCGCGGCGAGCCCGTCGGCCCGCGCCTCCGCTGCGCGCAGCGCAGCTCGCAGCGCTTCCATCTCCTCACGTGAGTCCGTCAATCTGCGGCAGTTTAACAAGACAGGCGCCGCGAACGCGAGGAAGAAGGCGCTGGGTGACGATCGCCGCGCGAGATCGCGCGCGGCTGAGATCATCGGCACGGTGCCATCATTGCAGGTAGGGGGTAATGAGCCGAGATGAGACTCACGAAAACTGGAGCGAGACCTGCGGATCCTGCGTGACGCGGCAGCCATAATGCCGCGTCGTGTCGCGCGGCGGTTTGCGCGCTCGCCAGGAAAGGACGCTCCCCGTGCTGCAGATCGCCGCTCTCGTCATCGCCACGGGCCTCGTGGCCCGGGCCCCGTCATCACCGGCGGTGGAGCCGCCGATGTGGGTGTTCTTCGCCGGCAAGCAGGTGTCGGCGACGGAGCTGGAGGCGGCGCTGTCGCGTCAGGAGCGAGAGTTGGCGCCGCGAGCGCTGCGCCGGCGAATGCGGGTCCGCGGCGATCGTGGGGTCGACGTCCGCGACCTCCCGCCTGCAGACGCGTACGTGCAATCGGTGGCGGCGACCGGGGCGCGGGTCCGCATGTCCTCGCGCTGGCTGAATGCGGTGAGCGTCGAGGCCGACGCGGTGCAGCGGTCGGCGATCGCCGGGCTGCCGTTCGTCACGCGGCTCCAGCCGGTCGCGCGGACGCGGCGCAATGATCATAGGTCGACGCTGGCCGACGAGGCGCGGACGACCGCCGCGTTCGGGGTCGCCGAGGTCCAGCTGGAAATACTCAATGTCCCGGCGATGCGCGCGTGCGGGCTCACCGGCGCCGGCGTGGTCGTCGGCGTGCAGGACAGCGGGTTCTCGCTGGGGCACCAGGCGTTCGCCGGCTTGAACGTGCTGGCCGCCCGCGACTTCGTGCAGGGCGACGACGTCGTCGCCGACGAGCCGGGCGACGACGTCGGCCAGGACCGCCACGGCACCGTCGTGCTGTCCCTGCTCGCCGGCGACGACGGCGAGAGCTTCTCCGGCGTCGCGCCCGGGGTCTCGGTGCTGCTGACCAAGACCGAGCGGATCGGCGAAGAGATGCCGTACGAGGAAGATCTGTACGTCGCCGGCCTCGAGTGGCTCGAGGGCATGGGCGCCGACATGTTCACCGCCTCGCTCGGCTACCACGAGTGGTACACGTGGGAGCATTACGACGGCGAGACCGCGGTGGTGTCGCAGGCGGCCGCGGTGGCGCTGGCCAACGGGCTCATCATGTTCACCGCCAACGGCAACTATGGGCCCGAGCCGGGGACCCTGATCGCGCCGGCGGACGTCGACGGCGTGATCGCGCTCGGGGCGACCAACCTCGACGGCGTGATCGCCGACTTCTCGTCGCGCGGGCCGACCTTCGACGGGCGGATCAAGCCCGACCTGCTGGCGCCCGGCAAGGACGTGTGGGTGGTCCGGCCGGGCACAGTCGACGAATATCAGCAGGCGAACGGCACCAGTCTGGCGACGCCGCTGGCCGCGGGGGTCGGTGCGCTGCTGCTCGAGGCGTACCCCGATCTGACCCCGGCGAAGATGCTGGCGCTGCTGCGCGCGACCGCGTCGCACCCCGACGCGCCCGACAACGAGGGCGGCTGGGGCATGATCGACGGGCTGGCGGCGGCGGGGCTCTATTGCACGTGCACCGACGGCGACGGCGACGGGCACTTCGCGGTCGCCTGCGGCGGCGATGATTGCGACGACGGCGACGCGACGCGCCACCCCGGTGCGGCCGAGGTGTGCGACGGGCGCGACAACGACTGCGACGACGCCGTGCCGGCCGACGAGGCGGACGGCGACGGCGACGGGGTCCGCCTGTGCGCCGGTGATTGCGACGACGCCGACCCCGCGCGCCGGCCGGGCGCGGCCGAGGTGGCAGGCGATTGCATCGACAACGACTGCGACGGAGAGGCGGAGCCCGCCTGCGCTCCGACCACCGGCGCCTCGGGCACGGGCGGAGACAGCGAGTCGGGCGAGGGCGGCGAGCCGTCCCCGACGGGCACGACCGGCGCGACGGACCCGGACGGCGGCGGCGAGGCGAGCGACGGCGGAGCGCCCGCGACCGGTGACGCCGGCTGCGGCTGCGCGACGAATGACGGCACGACGTCGGCCTGGCTGCTGCTCGCGCTCGCGGCCCTGCCACGGCGGCGCAAGACTTCGCGGGCGGCTGCGCGCTGAAGCGGCCGTTCGCGGCTCGCCCGCGGCTGCGTCGGCTGCGCCGGTGTCACGATGCGGGGGATACGAGTGAAGCGAGCTTATGGACCTGTCCTAAAGGTCATATCACAGGCCTGTAGCGAGCTCGGTCGAGAGCGCCGGCGCGGCTGGCACCCGCGGTGCGGGGCGGTATGGACGCCGGGCCGCGCCGCGGAAATTCGGCCGGGGAGGCGGCTGCGCCCGCGTCGCGCCTCCGGCCGGGGTACAGAAGGAGCAGGTGGTCCGCCATGTCCCGCTGGGCAGTCTTCTTCCTGTTCTTGTTCGTCATCGTCGTGGTCTACCTCGTCGACGTCGGGCGGACGGCCGGCGCCGACGAGCTCGCGTCGTCGTGGTCGTTCGTGCTGTTCCTCGGCGTGTTCAGCCTGCTGCTGCTGCTCGTGCTCGTGGCCGGCGATCGGGCGCCCCGGAAGCCGCGCGCGTGACCAGGCGCTTCACGAGGAGGATGTAGGGCCCGGTCAACAGGAGGTTCAGTGCCAGGCTGAAGGAGGCCACCGCGAGCATCGGGCCGCCGAGGCCGTAGCTGATGCCGAGCACGAGGACGCCGGCTCCGACTTCGCCGCGCGGCCACATCGCCACCGCGAGCGCGGCACGCTCGGCGAGCGACGCCTCGCGCCGGTAGCACGCCAGCGGGAACAGCTTGCCGATGTTCGACAGGATCGTGACCGCGAGGGTGTGCAGCGCCAGCGAACCCCAGCTCGGGATCTGCAGCCCCGCCGAGACGCTGGTGGGCGCCTCGCTCGTCGGCGCGTGTCCGGTGAACGGCGGCATGCTCAGTCCGACCAGCGCCATGAAGCAGGCCGACACCGCGTTCGCCACGGACCGCTCCCGCGGGCCGGCGTCCTCGCCGTCCCGCCGCATCACGCAGCCGAGCACGAATGCCGGCAGCAGAACCTCGAGGTAGATCGGCACCGTCTCGTCGATCAGTTCGCTGACGAGATAGATCGCTTCACAGAAGGCCGTGAGGGCCGCGGCGTACGTCAAGACCCACGGCCACGTGCGGGGAAGGGCCAGGCTGTGCAGCCAGCGCCAGGCGATCCACAGCTGAATCAGCATGATCGCCAGCGTCGCGCCCATCTGCCAGGCGAGGCCGACGATCGGCATCTTGAGCGGGATCATCAGCCAGGGGAACGTCGCCGCCGTCATGGCGATCGCGTAGTCCCAGCCGTACGCCCGCAGTCGACCCTTGTCGATCTCGAACTCGCGACCGACGTGGATCATGATGAACGCGAGCGGTCATCGTCAGCAGCTTGACCGCGAGCGAGAGCGCCGAGTCGCGCGACCTCAGTCCGGGGAGCACCTGCGACAGCACGAGTCCCGCCGTCAGGAGCAGCGAGAAGAGCGCGACTCGTTTCATACAGGCCGAACCATGGGCCGCGGTACCCGGGTCGCGGGCGGCGTTGGCGGCGCGTACAGCCTCCGCGTGCGTCGGTCGTGTTCGCGGGGCAAGGGTCACGCGTCGGCGATCGTCGCCTCTGCAGCCGCGACCCGCGCTCGCGCCCGGGCCAGCCGCAGTCGAGCGGTCGCGGGCCGTGACCGCATTACGGCGCACGACGCACGCGCCGGCCGACTGCACGTCCTCGTGGTCTCGCCCGCCGGTCGTCTTGGTCGTCGGGGGCATGGCGGGCTCCCGCCGCGCTGCGGCCCGCGGCTCTTTCACCGCTGCAATGTGCCGCTCGCTCGGTGCGGCGAGCTCCTCGCAGCTGCGCCGCGCGCGGCCGGATCTCGAGTATCCTCGCGCTCGCCGTGAGACGCGCGCTCTCGCTTCTGGTCGCCGCCGCGACTCTGCTGACCGCCTGCACCGCCGTGGGCCCGCGCTCGCTCCGCTACGGCCGTGGGACCTACAACGCGGCGATCCAGCAGACCAACAGCGAGCAGCTGCTGCTCAACCTGGTGCGCCTGCGCTACCGCGACGCGCCGCTGTTCCTCGAGGTGACGAGCATCTCGAGCAGCCTCTCGGTCGAGCTCGGCGCCGGCCTCGGCGGCACGATCGCCCCCGGCGGCAACAGCTCGGTCGCGCCGGGCACCGCGGTGACGTACATCGACCGCCCGACGATCACCTACGCGCCGCTGCAGGGCTCGCGCTTCGGCAAGCAGTTCCTGAGCCCGGTCGAGCTCGGCGACATCCTGCTGCTCTACCACGCCGGCTGGGCGATCGACCGCATCTTTAAAGTGTTCGTGCAGCGGCTCGGGCCGATGCAGAACGCCCCGCGGGCCTCGGGGCCGACGCCGCTCGAGGCGCCCGAGTTCCAGGCGTTCTTCACCGCGACCGAGCTGCTGCGGTCGCTGTGGGCCGACGGCCTCGTCGACCTCAGTTACCTCCCGAGCGTCGCCGGCAACGCGCTCAGCTTGACGCTGGTGTCGCGGACGGACTCGACCGAGCGGATCGCCCGGCTGTGCGCGCTGTTCGGCTTGCCCGGCCCGGCCTCGACGATCACGCTGACCGACGCGCCGCGCCCCGGCGAGCCGAACGCGGTGCTGCTGGTGCCGCGTTCGCTGCTCGGCGGGATGTACTACGTCTCGCACGGGGTCGAGGTCCCCGGGGAGGACTACGCGATCGGTCGGGTGCCGATCACCCGCGACAAGGACGGCGAGCTGTTCGATTGGGCCCGCCTCACCAGGGCGCTGATGCGCGTGCATTATGGCCGGCGCGAACCGGCCGGCGCGTACGTGTCGGTGTATTACCGCGGGCTGTGGTTCTGGATCGCCGACAACGACCTCGACTCGAAGTCGACGTTCTCGTTCATCACCCAGGTGCTCGAGATGCAGTCGGGCGAGCTCAAGGGCGCCGGGCCGGTGCTGACGCTGCCGGTCGCCGCCCAGTGATTCTTTGCGTTCATCGCTTCGGCGGGCGCAGCCACGGGGCGCGCCGGCGCACCCAGTCGATCACCGGCTGCGGGGTCAGCACGGCGGCGGTCGTCATCGCCCGGGTGACGAGCCCGGGCATGCACACCGCGTCGCCGCGCAGCAGGGCGCGGACGCCGGCCTCGGCGACGATCTCGGGGTCCATCATGACGCCGAGCTGCCTGGCCCTTGCGACAGGTACGACCTCGGTGTCGTAGAGGCCGGTGGCGGTCGCGCCGGGCGCGAGGCAGGTGACGCCGACGCCGTAGACGCCGAGCTCGGAGCGCAGGGCGGCGGCGAAGCTGCGCAGGTAGGTCTTGCTGCTGCCGTAATAACTGATGCCGGGGAACGGGCGCCAGGCGGAGATGCTCGAGACGATGAGGATCCGTCCGCTCCGGCGGGCCCGCATGCGCGCGCCGAACAATGTGCACAGCAGCGACGGGGTGGTGACGTGCAATTGCAGCATGGCCCGCGCGCGCGCCGGGTCGGCGTCGGCGGCCTCGCCGAAGAAGAACACGCCGGCGTTGTTGACGAGGATGTCGACCTGCAGCCCGCGGGCGTCGACGGCGGCGACGAGGGCCTCGGCGGCGTCGGGGGCCGCGAGGTCCTGGACGACGGTGTGCACGGGGACGCCGTGGGCCGCGTCGATCTCGGCGGCCGCGCGCGCGAGCGGCTCGTCGCGGTTGCTGACGAGGATCAACGCGTGGCCGCGCGCGGCCAGCCGGCGGGCGATCGCCAGGCCGATGCCGGAGCAGGCGCCGGTGACGAGCGCGGTGTCGACATTCGCATTCATGGCAGTAACCTCGCCGGCGGCGGCTCGCGGTGGTGGCAGGCCATGTGCGTGGTGTAGATCCGCGCCGCGCAGTAGTTGCAATGATCGCAGGCGGCCTCGCGGCCCTCCGCCGCCGCCAAATTATTGATGAAGCCAGGATCGCGGATCAGGGCGCGCGCCATCGCCACGGCGACGAAGCCGTGTGAGAGCGCCTCGTCGATCGCCGCGCGCGAGGCGGCCCCGCCGATGTACACCAGCGGCAACTTCACCTCCTGCTTGACCGCCAGGGCGTCCTTTAAAAAGTAATTGTCGGTGTAGGGGAACGGGGCGATCAGGGTCTGGCCGAACAGCGCCAGGCCGGCGCGCAGGGTCCAGTCGGTCATGAGGCGGCCCATGACGCGCGTCGGCATGGCCCCGCGCATGATGTACATCGGCGCCCGGCTGACGAACCCGCCCGAGAGCACCAGCGCGTCGGCGCCGTCCTGCTCGAGCGTGCGCGCGACCTCGATCGCCTCGTCGAGCTCGACGCCGCCGCGGAAGCCGTCGCGCATGTTGACCTTGACCAGCACGGCGATGTCGCTGCCCGCGGCCTCCTTGACCTCCTCCATCACCTCGCGCATGAACCGCATCCGGTTGGCCAGGGGGCCGCCGTAGACGTCGCGGCGGTGGTTGGTGGCCGGCGAGAGGAACTGACTGATGAGGTAGCCGTGGCCGGCGTGGACCTCGACCGCGTCGAAGCCGGCGTCGCGGGCGAGCTCGACGGCGCGGCCGAAGCTGGCGGCGACGCGGTGGATGTCGGACTGGTCCATGGCCCGCGGCCACACCGGCCCGTAGAGGTTGAAGCGGGCCGAGGGGGCGATCGCGCGGCCGCCGGCGACCGCGGCCTTGGCCATGTTGCCGCAGTGACCGATCTGGATCGACGCGCGCGCGCCGGCGGCGTGGACGGCGTCGGTGAGCGCGCGCAGGCCGGGGACGATCTCGGGGCGCAGCCACAGCTGGTGCGGGAACGACAGCCCGCTCTGCTCGACCGCGGCGTAGGCGACGGTCGTCATGCCGACGCCGCCGAGCGCGACCTCGCGGTGGTAGGCGAGCAGCTCGGGCGACGGCGCGTGTCCGGGGCACATGCCCTCGAAGGCGGCGGCGCGGATGCTGCGGTTGCGCAATCGGACAGGGCCGATCGTACATGTCTCGAAGAGCTGGTTCATCGGACAGCGGGCCGCAGGGTATCACGGACCGGCGCGCCGCCGCGACGCGCCTCGCCGGGCGAGCACGGCCCGGACCTCGGCGAGCGGCCGGGAATTGACGACCTCGCCGGGCTCGATCCACGCGCGCCGCGCCTGGCTGACCGCGAGGTCGAGGCGCGAGGCCTCGCCGCCGCCCGGCTCGCCGCCGGAGCCGAGCACGACCGCCACGCCCTCGGCGCGGGCGGTCCGCAGCTGCGGCTCCAGCCGGGGCAGCTGCGCCGGCTCGCCGACGACCGCCAGCGCGGCGCCGAGCGCCAGACGCACCAGCGGCGTCGGGTCGGGGCCCTCGTCGCTCGCGCGCGTGGGGCCGACGAGCCGCAGCAGGGCCGCGTGCGCGGGCGCGTGCGCGACGTGCGACAGCCGCGCGGCGACGAAGTCGACAACTACTTCGGGACATGTCTTGGAGGCCATGTCGAGCTCGAGCCCCTGGAGCGCCGCGAGCCCGCGCTCGGCGCAGGCCTCGGCGGCGGCGTGGATGCGCGCGGGCCAGTCGACGGCGGCGTGCGAGCGGGCCGGGACCTCGTGGACGACGAGCAGGTAGGCGAGCCCGCGCGCCCTGGCGGCGACGGCCGCGGCGGTGACGAGGCCGCTCGGCTCGCTCTTCGCGGGCACGAGCACGAGGTCGCCGCGGAGGTCGGCAGAGGTGACGAGCTGCGGCAGCTCGCCGGCGCGGGCGGCCGCGATCTCGCCGCGGTTCTCTCGCAGCTCGGGCGGGATGAACGGCAGGCCGACGGCGGCGAACACCGACTCCTCGGTGCGGCCGGCGACGCGGCACTCGTCCCGGAACACCCCGTACTCGTTGATCTTGAGCCCGCGGGCGACGCCGAGGCGGCGGACGGCGATGTTGTGGGCCTTGCTGCCGGTGAAGTAGTGGAGCGCGGCGCCGAAGCTGTCGCGCCCGACCACGCGCAGGTCGATCTGCAGGCCCGAGCGCAGGACGACGGTCGCGCGCGTGTCGCCCTCGGCGAGCACGTGGGCGACGTCGGGGGCGCCGACGAGGGCCGCGATCGCGCCGTTCTTGGCCCGCGCGGTGACGAGGAAGTCGAGGTCGCCGACGGTCGCCAGGGCGCGGCGATAGCTGCCGGCGATCACGGCCTCGATCACCCCGGGCGCGCCGCGCAGGCGGGCGAGCAGGCGCTCGCCGTGGACCCGCGCCTCGGCGAGCGGCAGGCGGCGACCGGTGCCGAGCAGGCCGGCGAGCGCGTCGAGGATGTTGCGCTCGCTGGTGGCGCCGAACCCGGGCAGCTCGCGGATCTGCTGCTTCGTCGCGGCCGCGTGCAGGTCGGCGAGCGTGCGCACCGCGAGCCGTTCGAACAGGGTGCGCGCGCGCCTGGGCCCGACCCCGGGGACGCGCATGACGTCGTGGATCGAGGCCGGCCAGGTGGCGTGCAGCTCGTCGAGCGCGGCGCAGCTGCCGGTGTCGACGATCTCGCAGATCTTGCCGGCGAGGTCCTCGCCGACGCCGGGCAGCTCGGTCAGGTCCTCGCCCGCGGCGACCATCGCCGCGAGGTCGCGACCGAGCGCGCCGAGCTCGTGCGCCGCGTTGCGGTAGGCGCGGACCCGGAACGGGTTCTGGCCCTCCACCTCGAGCAGGTCGGCGATCTCGCCGAACACCGCGGCGACCCGCGTGTTGGCGGCCCGGTCGGAGCTGTCCGCTCGGACATGTGATTTCGCGGCCGCGCGCGCCATCACCCCGGCATGACGCACGCGGGCGCCGGCGCAAGCGTGCCGGGCGAGGACGCGTCAGGCGGCGACGAACGCGACCAGGCGCTCGATCGCGGTCAGCACGCGCGGCGCGAACCGCCGCAGCCAGGCGTCGTCGATCGGCCGCTGCGGGTCGTGGGCGGCGAGCGCGGGGCCGCCGTCGAAGTCGACGTAGGCGAGCCGGGCGGTGAAGTCGCCGAAGGGCCGGCCGAACTCGCTGCCGGGCAGGATCGCCACACCTGTCTCTTCGAGCAGGCGCTCGCACAGCGCCTCGCCGCCGGCGATCCCGCGCCGGCGCAGCGCGTCGGCCTGGGCGTGGAACTCGGGGAACAGGTAGAAGCCGCCCTGGGGCGCGGCGCAGGCGATGCCGCCGGCGAGCAGGCGGCGGTGGCACCAGCCGCCGAGGGCCTTCAAGATCGCCTGCTCGTGGGCGACGTAGGCGGCGATGTCGGGCCCGAAGGCGAACGCGGCCACGGCGGCGCACTGGATCGGCGCGCTGGTCGAGGTGTAGGTCTCGCTGGCGACCGCGACCATGGCCCGCTGCAGCCACTCGAGCTCGCGCGGGAACAGGAAGGTGCCGAGGCGCCAGCCGCCGGCGCCGCACCACTTGCTGAGGCCGGAGCTGACGATCGTGCCCTCGGGGTAGAAGCGGGCGATCGAGGTGTGGGCGCCGTCGTGGTGGAGCTCGCCGTAGATCTCGTCGGACACGACGAGGACGTCGTGGGCGCGCAGGACCTCGGCGAGGGCGGCCAGCTCGTCGCCGTCGTAGGTCTGGCCGGTCGGGTTCGACGGGTAGTTGAGGATGAGGACGCGCGGCCGCCCGCGGTCGCGGCGGCACAGCGCGTCGATGTCGGCGGGGGTCAGCTTCCAGCCGTTGTCGGCGCGCGTCGGCAGCCACACGACCTGCCGGCCGATGATGCGCGCCTGCGGCGAGTACGACACCCACGCCGGCGACGGCAGCACGAGGTCGCCGTAGAACGCGAGCTGGGTGATGAACATCAGCTCCTTGCTGCCGGGGCCGACGAGCACGTGCTCGCCGCTGTACTCGTGGGCGTCGGCGACGCCGCGCTGGTGGTAGGCGGCGACGGCGTCGCGCAGGGCCGGGAGGCCGCGCACGGGCAGGTACTCCTTGCGGGCCGCGTTGGCGCGGAGGGCCTCGACGACGCTGTCGGGCACGGGGAACGGCGACTGGCCGAGGCCGAGCTTGAACACCTCGCGGCCGGCGGCCAGGAGGTCGTTGCTGCGCTCGTTGATCGACACGGTGGCCGACGGCGCGAGGCCGCGGACCTGGAGGTTGAGGCTCGGACGTCCTTGCACGATTCACCTGGCCTTTCGGACAGCATTGGCGTGGAGCGGGTTGGCGCGGCCGGAGCTGTCGCCGTCGGCTTGCCAGCGCGGGACCCATCGTCGCACACAACGGGCCGCGTGTTCGCCGGGGAACAGCTCGGCGAACAGCGCGCGGTAGAGGTAGCCCTCCTTGGTGGTCGGCGTCTCGTGGGGGAAGCGCTCGCCGGCCTCGGCGAGCTCGAGGTCGGACACGACGGCCTCGGCGTGGGCCTTGAGGCGGTCGACCCAGCCGTAGCCGACCCCGTCGGAGAACTGCTCCTTCTGCCGCCACAGCACCGCCGGCGGCAGCAGCGGGTCGGCGGGGTCGGCGAAGGCCGCGCGCAGCAGCGCCTTCTCCATCCGCCCCTCGCGCCCGGCCTCGGGCTGCAGCGGGCGCTTGAGCGCCGGGTCGATCGTCATCGCCAGGTCGAGGAACGCCAGGTCGAGGAACGGCACCCGCGCCTCGACGCCGTGCGCCATCGTGCTCTTGTCGGCCCGCAGGACGTCGCTGAAGTGGAGGTTCTTGACCCGCTCGACCGTCTCGCGGTGAAACGCCTCGGGGCCCTCGGCGAAGTAGAAGTAGAGGTAGCCGCCGAACACCTCGTCGGAGCCCTCGCCGGAGAGCACGACCTTGATGCCCTGGTCGCGGATGTAGCGGCTGAGGCGGTACATCGGGATGCTCGCGCGCACCGTCGGGATGTCGTACGACTCGGTGTGCCAGACGATGTCGCGCAGGGCGCCGATGCCGTCGTCGAGGTCGAGGCGGACCTCGTGGTGCTCGGTGCCGATGTACGCGGCGACGTCCCGCGCGGCCCGCAGGTCGGGCGCGTCGCCGTCGACGCCGATGGCGAACGACATCAGCCGCGCGCCCGGGTCGCGCCGCCGGACCAGCCGGGCCGCCAGCGCCGCCACCAGGCTCGAGTCGAGGCCGCCCGACAGCAGCACGCCGAGCGGCACGTCGCTCATCAGCCGCTTGTCGATCGCGGCCTCGAAGCGCTCGCGCAGGCCGGCGGCGTCGCGGCGATAGTCGACATGTCCTTCGAGCCATGTCCTTTCGTACCAGCGGCGGAGCCCGCCGCGGCGGGTGTAGACGTGGCCGGGCGGGAACACCTTGAACCACGCGCAGTGGCGGACCAGGGCCTTGAGCTCGGAGGAGAACCACAGGTTGCCGGCGCCGTCGCGGCCGTAGTAGAGCGGCTTGACCCCGATCGGATCGCGCGCGACCAGCCAGTCGTCGTCGCGCATGGCCGCGACCGCGAACACGCCGTCGAGGTCGGCGACGAACGCGTCGCCGCGGGCCTCGTAGAGGTGGACCAGCACCTCGCTGTCGGACCCGCTGCGGAACACTCGCCCCGCCGCCTGCAGCCCGGCGCGCAGCGCGGCGTGGTTGTAGATCTCCCCGTTGTGGATGAGGGCGCCGCCGTCGCGCCCGAACAGCGGCTGGCGCCCCGCGCCCGGGTCCATGATCGCCAGCCGCCGGTGCAGCAGCGCGCCGACCCCCGGCTGGTAGTGCACGCCGTGGCCGTCGGGGCCGCGGTGGCTCAGGCGCTCGCTCGCGGTCATCGCCTGCGAGAGGAGCGCGTCGTCGACGGCCCCGAAGACCGCGAGGATTCCACACATGCTCGTTCTCCTTCCGCCGGGGCGCGCATCCGTCGCCGGCTCCCGCACAGGCGGCTGGTATATCGCGCGTCCCCCGGCGCGGCAAGCCGGATGTCTAGGAGGACATGTCCATAAGGACATATGAATGATTGCCGGAACGGCGCCCGGCTCTCATTACGGTAGCGTAACAAAAAAGTCGAGGTTGCGCTGAATCTCGGTTCGTCAATCAAATTACGCGGAGATCCTGGAGGTTCAGCCTTGCGGTGTGCCTGCCTTGCGTGTTAAGTTGGCGCTCAAATCACACGCGGCGGGCGCTGGCCCGGCGTCGGACGGTCTCGTGGGCTCCTTGAGTCGACCGCGTCCGAAGTCGCACGCGCCTGTCCCAAAAGACACCTGCACGATCGGCGTCCTCGGCGCGATCGTTCGCTTTGCTCGGAGGGTATCCGATGCCGGATGGTGCGTTGAATCTGGGGACATATCGGGCGTTCACGGCCCGTGACATCGATGCAATTCCTCAATTGCGCGGCCTGTCGGCCGACGCGCGGCTGCGGCTGCGAGCGGTGGCCCAGGTGCTGCCGTTCCGCGTCAACGCGTACGTGCTCGAGCAATTGATCGACTGGTCGCGCGTCCCCGACGACCCGATCTACCAGCTGACGATCCCGCAGGCGGAGATGCTCGACGACGGCGACGTCAGCGCGCTGGTCGACCTCCTGCGCGGCGGCAGCGAGGCCGAGCTGCAGGCGCGGGCGCGCGCGATCCAGATGGCGATGAATCCGCACCCGGCGGGCCAGATCGACCTCAACGTGCCGATCGAGGACGGGGTCGAGCGGCGCGGGCTGCAGCACAAGTACCGCCAGACGGTGCTGTTCTTCCCGGCGCAGGGCCAGACCTGCCACGCGTACTGCACGTACTGCTTCCGCTGGGCCCAGTTCGTCGGCCTCGAGGACCTCAAGTTCGCCGCGCGCGAGGCCGAGACGCTGGTCGACTACCTCGCGCGCCACCCCGAGGTCACCGACGTGCTGTTCACCGGCGGCGACCCGCTGGTGATGCGCACCAGCGTGCTGCGCCGCTACGTCGAGCCGCTCCTGCGCGCCGACCTGCCGAACCTCGCGCACATCCGCTTCGGCACCAAGGCGCTGGCGTACTGGCCGGCGCGCTTCCTCACCGATCCCGACGCCGACGACCTGCTGCGGCTGTTCGGCGAGATCCAGGCCGCGGGCAAGCACGTCGCCGTGATGGCGCACTACAGCCACCCCCGCGAGCTCGCCACCCCCGCCGCGGCCGCGGCGCTGCAGCGCGTGCGCGAGGCCGGCGCGGTCGTGCGCTGCCAGGCCCCGCTGATCCGCCGCGTCAACGACGACCCGGCGGTGTGGGCCGACCTGTGGCGCGCGCAGGTGCGGCAGGGCGCTGTCCCTTACTACATGTTCATCGAGCGCGACACGGGCCCGAAGGAGTACTTCAAGGTCCCGCTGGCGCGCGCGCTGCAGATCTACCAGGGCGCGTACCGCCAGCTCTCGGGCCTCTGTCGCAGCGTGCGCGGCCCGTCGATGTCGGCCACGCCGGGCAAGGTCGTCCTCGACGGAGTCACCGAGCTCGACAATAGAAGGTACTTTGTGCTGCGCATGCTCCAGGGGCGCAACCCGGAGTGGGTGGGGCGCTTGTTCTTCGCCGAGTACGACCCCGACGCCGCCTGGTTGAGCGACCTGCGCCCGGCGTTCGGCGCACGCGAGTTCTTCTATTCCGATGAGCTCGCGGAACTGCGCCGTCGTCGCGCCGGTGTGCGCCTGAGCGTGATCTCCGGTGCGCATGTGGGAGACGCGTGAGCCAGGGGCGCGTCCCGCCGTTGACGCTCCCGGAGCCTTGCCGCAACATCAAAGACCCTCCAGGACGCCCCAGAATGATGAGCGAACTCATGTCCGAGAACCCAGAAGGCTGGACTTTCCTGACCAACCACGCGCACGTCTTGCTGTGCCTTGCGCAAGATCCAGAGATTCGACTGTGTGACGTCGCCGCAGAGGTCGGCCTGACCGAGCGGGGTGTGCAGAGGATCGTGAAGGAACTGGCGACCTCGGGTTACATCACGCGTGAGCGCAACGGCCGGCGAAACCGTTATCTGGTGCATCAGCGACAGCCGCTGCGGCGGTCGATCGCACGCCACCGCGAGGTCGGCGACCTGTTGCAGCTGATCGTCAAGAGCTAGTGCCCCGACCGGGCCATTTCGAGCAGCCGCGTCGCTCGTCGGTCCCATATTGGCCCGATATGCCCCTCCTCGCGTCTTGCCGGCCTATCGGAGCCCGGCGCGAGGACGACGCGAAATGACCCGGTCGCGCCACCAGGTCGCCGCCGCTGATTCGTGACTCGCGGGTCCGCCTCGAATCCTGTCCGTTCGGACAGATTGCGACGGCGCCAGGTAGCGGGTCGGAGATCTCGACGGCGGAGCGGACGACTGCGGGTCACGAGAGGTGGCGCCGGCGCTGGGCGCCGGTCCCGAGTTCACGCGAGCGGAGGACGCGGCGGGCCTCGAAGCCCTCGGCGCCAGGCTCGGGGCAGGCGGCCAGCGCGGCGGCGTCCGTGAGCTCGGGCGCCGGGTTGGTTGCGAGTGGCCGCGACGACCTCGGCGATCTCGCGCGCGCACGCCGGCTCGAGCCGGCGCGCGGAGGCCGGGTCGGCTTCGGGTCAGCTCGCGCACGTACTCGCCGGCGATGCCGGCACGAGATGTCTCGAAGGACATGTTGCTGCGCGCCAGCTGGAAGTACTGCGAGAACCACAGGAACTCGCCTGATGGGCGGCGAGGCGGGTCTCGACGAGGGCGCGCAGGCCCATGGCTCAGCCGGGCGGGTTGGGGTTGATCTTCCCCGTGCCGGTGCCGCCGAGGTAGGCGTAGGAGTCGTGCTGGTCGTAGCCGACGATGATGACGCTGAACGGCGAATCGCCGCCGTCGAACACGTGGATGCCGTCGGCGCAGGGGATCCGCGCGACCTCGTAGCCGCTGCCGGCGACCGGGTTGAAGTCGAGGTCGGGGAGGTTGACGCCGTCCATGGAGATGGACGCGCCGACCGGGCGCGTGACGATGGCGAAGTCGTTGACCCACGTGCCCGGCACCAGCACGACGTAGCGCGGCAGGTACTGCTCGACCGGGGCCATCGCCACCATCGCCGGGTCGCCGATCGAGCTGCCGAACGCCTCGGCGCCGACCATGTAGCCGTAGACGGCGATCGGCTTGTCGGCGACGACCTCGAAGTCGCCCGGCTCGGCCGAGGGGCCGGTGGCGTAGAACTCGCTCATCTGGTTGGCGTTGAGCACGAAGTTGGCGGCGGGGATGCCGGACACGCCGGGGTCGGCGTTGATGGTGACGTTGGTGCCGTCCTCGGAGGCGTAGATCTGCCACAGCGTCTGCTCGGGCGCGCCGCCGCTGCGGATCGGCATGCGCGAGGCGATGAAGCGCTTGCCCCACAGCCGCACGCCGGCCAGCTGCTCCTCCATGTGGTCGCAGCAGCAGGTCGTCTCGGGGATCAGCGCGCACTCCTGGCCGGCGAACACGGCCACCGGGTGGCCGTCGTTGCTGTTGATCTTGGTGCCCGTCATGCTGTCGGGGATCGACTGCACGGCGACCGAGAGCACGTCGCCCTCGTTGAGCGGGATCGTGAACGGAGCGCCCGGGGCGCCCTGCGGCACGCTCGGTCCGGCCGCCGTCACGACGCTCGGATCGACCTGCACCATCGTGCCGTCGACGGTGGCGATGACCGTGACGTAGCTGTGCTGGAAGGTGTTGGAGTTGTCGTACATCGACTTCCACGCGGTGACGCGGTTGATCGTGTCGAGCGCGGCCGCGGGGTAGAGCATGGCGGCGTCGGAGAGGAAGGAGGAGGCGCCGTCGACGGGGTTGAACTGATAGGCGACGACCGGGACGTCGGAGGTGACGCGGTAAGCCCCGCCCGGGTTGACGCCGGAGTCGTCGATGTGGCGGTCGGGCAAGTTGAAGGTGAAGAGCGACAGCGCAGGCACGGGCTGCGGGCCGGCGACCGCGCTCCACACGCCGCCGTTCTTGGTCTCGACGACGACGTTGGCGGTGGCCGCGAGCTGCACGTTGGCGACCGCGACCGCGTACTGCGACGTCTCGACGCCGTCGTGCGAGTCCATGTCGACGGCGTAGAAGCGACAGCCGACGGTGCTCTTGCCGGCGGCGGCCTGGTCGCAGGTCTCGGGGATGATCGGCCCCTCGTCCCCGCCGCCGCCGAAGTCGGGCTGCGGGTCGTTGCCGAAGTCGAACTTGGGGGCCGAGTCGCTCGCGGAGGTCGTGGCCTCGGTCGGCGCGCCGCTGTTGCTCGAGGTGCCGGTGCCGGCCCCGGTCTCGCTGTCGGTGGCCGGCCCGTCGGTGCCCGGGAGGGTGCTCAGGCTGGCGATCGACGACACGCCGGTGATCTGGGCGCTGGCGCCTCCGCGGCCGTCGTCGCTGCACGCGGCGATCGTGAGCAGGAGCGAGCCGAGGGAGGCGAATCGACGCGGTGCAGAGATGTGCATGTGGGGATGCTCGGGCACAGCACTCACCATAGGACCCATGCGCACCGAGCCGCGAGGCTCGCGTAAGATGACCAGGCATGGCCCCCCGTCGCGCTTCGACCCCGCCGCGCCGGACGGCTGTTCGCCTCGGCGTGCGCCTCGGGGGCTTCCACGGGCGAGACAAAGGCGAATCCGACCGCCGGCGTGACGACGTCCGCGACGTCGCTCTCGCCTGTCGCCGGCGACATGATGGCGGATTCGACCTCGGCTCGGCCACGACGACGAAGTCGCCCTCCACGAGTGAGTCGGAGGCGGGAGCCGCCAATGCGGACGCGTGCGCGCCGGTGACCATCCGCCGCAGCGCCGCGCGGCGAAGGGGCCGTGTCCGGCGGTATGTTTAATCATGTCCGAACGGACATATCACCGGTCTGCTCGGCCGTCGCGCGTCAGGCTGTAATAGCGGTGCGGCAGGTCGGCGCGATCGAAGTCGAATCGATACACCAGACCGGCGCGCTCGAGCACGCGGCGCGAGCCGGTGTTCTCGGTCCAGGTGAATCCGCACACCTCCGGCAGGCCGAGGACGTCGAGGGCGAGGCGGACGAGCTCGGTGGCGACCTCGGTGGCGAGGCCGCGGCGCCACACCGTCGGCGGGAATCCATAGAGGATCTCGACGCTGTCGCGCCCGCCCGCGTCGGTCGGTGCGAGGCCCGCGTAGCCACAGTCGCAGTCGCCCTCGCGCAGGGTGTACACGCCGAACCCGCGCTCGCGCCACATCGCCACCAGCCGGTCGATCTTCGCGTCGATCTGCGCCGGCGAGCGCGGGCCGCCGAGCGTGCGCACGACGTCGGGGTCCTGCCACAGCGCGCGGTAGAGCGGGCGGTCCCCGGCGGTGATGCGGGCGCCGCGAAGACGCGCCGTGGTCAGCGTCTCGGGGGCGAGGGTCACGCCGGGTCCAGCAGATGCGGATCGCCGTCGGCGAGGCGGGTGAGCATCTCGGTCGCCGGCCCGCGCAGGTGGACGTCGTAGAGGTCCGAGGCCGGCGTCTCGTCGGGGTTGATCTCGACGCGCAGGGCCTTGCCCGCGCGGGCGTACTCGGGCAATTGGGCGGCCGGGTAGACGACGGCCGAGGTGCCGACGGACACGAACAGGTCGCAGCTCGAGATGAGCTGCTTGGCGGAGTGCAGGGTGGCGTCGTCGAGGAAGTCGCCGAACCACACGATGTCGGGCCGCCACCAGCCGCCGCAGCCGTCGCAGCGCAGCTGCTCGCGCGGCTCGTGCGAGTCCTGCTGCTTGACGCCGCAGGTGTCGCAGCGGACGCGCCAGAGGTTGCCGTGGAGCTCGAGGATGTCGCGGCTGCCGGAGAGCGCGTGCAGGCCGTCGATGTTCTGGGTGACGACAGTGACGCGGGCCTCGCGCTGCCCGGCGCGTGCGATGATGCGGTGGCCGAGGTTGGGCGCGCAGGCGGCGACGAGGCGGCGGCGGTAGTTGTGGAACTCCCACACGGCCGCGGGATCGCGGTTGAAGGCGTCCTGGCAGGCGTAGCGGCGGTAGTCGTACTCCTTCCAGATCCCGCCGGCGCCGCGGTAGGTGGGCACGCCGCTCTCGGCGGACATGCCGGCGCCGGTGAAGAAGACGATCCGATTGAAATCGCGCAAGTGCGGCCCGGACATGGCGCCGATGGTAGCGGGGCGCGGCGCGGCGCGCGAGGGCGACGCGGGTCTTGCCATGATCGCCGCGGCGGCGATCGAGGTGACGATCTTCGCCGGGGCGCGCTGGCTGCTGCCGTACCGGACGCCGGGGATCGTCGCGCCCCCGATGGGGCTTGTGGCGGCGCGTGACCGCGCGCGGCTGTGTCCCGCGCACGAGTCGCCGCCGGACGTCGAACCGACGTGGACGCGGTGCAGCATCGACGGCCCGCCTCGCTCGGGAGTTCCCCAGCGCGTGTGGGGACCACGACAGCGGCTTTATCCCGCCCCGAGTCTGCACGCGATGGGTGTTCTGCGCGAGTTCAGCGTCCGCACCGGTGCTCGCGTGTGGGTGGTCTGCGACCACGAGCGCGGCGATGATCCGTATGATCAGTGGCCGCGACCTCGTCGCACAGGGTACGAGACAGTGTTCGCTCAGGGCGGCGACGTCGGGCGTGTCCTTTGGCAGCGCGCCCTCCGTGGCTCCGATTCGTGGCGCGTCCTCGCCGCCGGGCTGCTGAGCTCGCTGGTTTCGCGGCTCATCGACCATCTCTAGCTCCGCGGCGCCGGTTCGCAGCCGACGCGCTCGCTGCAGTGGTACCGCGAATTGTTGTTCTGACCACGTTCAATGTCTGTTTACACATGTGTCAAGAGACATGTAGCGGGCTGCGCGGAACAATGTATTGACTGCACCTGCGAGTGTGTGCCGATGCCCACCCCGCGCGGAAGCGAACCGCATCGGGCATTGCGCGATCGCGGATAGCGCCGTTCACCAATCGCGAAGGGCTGGTGTCCGCGGAGCGGGGTCGATACGCTGGAACTTCGCCCGCTTCGCGGGTCGGAGTCGACCGATGCACGACACCACCGCCTCCCCCCCCCAGGAGTCCGACAGCGAGATCCAGGCGCTGCGTCGCCGTGTGGCCGAGTTGGAGCGGGCCAACGCGCAGCTCGAGCAGGAGCGTGACGTGTTCAAGCACGTCGTGCAGCACGCGCCCGCCTTCATCTCGCGGCTCACGCCCGACGGGCGCACGATCTACGCCAACGCCACGTGCGAGCGGCTGGTCGGCAAGACCAGCGAGGAGATCGCCGGCACCAACATCATGTCCGTGCTGTACCCCGGCGAGCTGTACGCCGCGGTCGAGGAGTACTTCAAGATCGCGGCCGAGGGCGGCGACGTCAGCGACTACGAGCTGACCATTCAGTCGCACACCGGCGAGCGGAGGACGCTGGCCTGGAACTCGTATCACCGGTTCGGGGTCGACGGCACGCTGCAGGAGGTCGTATCGTTCGGGGTCGACATCACCGAACGCAAGCGCGAGGAGAACGAGCGCCGGCGCCTGCAGGAGGAGATCATCGCCGTGCAGGCGGCGACCCTGGCCGAGCTGTCGACGCCGCTGATCCCGATCAGCGGAAAGATCGTCGCCATGCCGTTGATCGGGTCGATCGACGCGGCGCGGGCCCAGCGGATCATCGATACCCTGCTCTCAGGCATCAGCGAGGCCCGGGCCACCACGGCGATCCTCGACATCACGGGCGTCGCGGTCGTGGACACCCAGGTCGCCGACGCGCTGTTGAAGGCGGCCCGCGCGGTGCGGCTGCTCGGCGCCGAGGTGATCCTCACGGGGATTCGCCCCGACGTCGCCCAGACCTTGGTCAACCTCGGCACCAATCTCGAGGGCATCGTCACCCGGGCGACGCTGCAGAGCGGTATCGCCTTCGCCATGCAGCAAGGCTGACGCGTCCATAAGTACAAGTTCGGGTGATTCGCCCCCGGCAGATCGCGGGGGCGGATCGACCCAATAACGTCGTGCGTTGATTTGTCGTAGGGGGCAGGCCGGCGAAAGCGGCCTGCGCAGGGCACGGCGATGTGTGTGCCGGTCACGGCGAGTGTGGTGATTGTCGACGCCTACGCCCGGGTTTGGTCTTCACGCAATAGAGACAGCCCGACAAAAGCGCCTGACCCGCAAAGTCGGACGATCGTGGGCATCCCGGTTTGCGCCCGGATTAAAAATGTGTATGCTTTAATGATAGCAGTCTATATAATCAAGACAGCGATCTGGTTCACTGAGGACGTCACGCGCCGCGCGCGTGTCGGCTCGGCGCCATGACTTTGAATCGCCGAAGGAGACGGGTAATGAGCGACACGAACGCCTCACTCATCGACGCAGCGTGGCACGGCGGGTTTTCCCCTTACCCGAGCGCGGAGGGCCTCGCGGAGCTGCTGGTCCGGCAAGTCCGGAGCCGCCCGGACGCGCTGGCGGTCGACGCCGGAGAGGAGCGGCTTTCGTACGCGGAGCTGTTCCGACGTGCCAGCCGAATGGCGCACGCGCTGCGAGCGGCGGGCGTCGGGGTGGAGACGCCGGTCGGGGTCTTCATGAGTCCTCGCATCGAGCAGATCGTCGCGCAGGTGGCGATCTGCATGGCGGGTGGCACGTACGTCCCGCTCGACCCCGATTACCCCCGGGAGCGCCTGGAGTTCATGATCGCCGACGCCGGCGTGGAGCTGGTGCTGACCGAACGGCGACAGTTCGGGCTGCAGCTGGGGGGCCGCCCCGAGCTGTGCGTCGACCGCGAGCGGGCGAACTTCGAGCGAAACCCGGCCACCTTCGAGTGGGTCGCCGGCGGGCCGGAGCGGCGCACCCACATCCTCTACACCTCGGGTTCGACGGGCAAGCCGAAGGGCATCGAGATCGTGGGCCGCGGGGTCACGCGCCTGGTGATGGCGACGAACTATGTGCAGTTCGAGCCGACCGACAGGGTGGCCCAGATCGCCAACTTCTCGTTCGACGCCGCGATCTTCGAGGTCTGGGGCCCGCTCCTCAACGGTGCGGAGATTGTCCTGATCCCCCGCCGCAGCGCCCTCGACCCCAGCGAGCTGCGGGCCGAGCTGGTCCGGCGCGGCGTCACCGTGATGTTCCTGACCACCGCGCTGTTCAACCTGGTGGCGGGGGCCTGCCCCGACGCGTTCAGCTCGTTGCGCTACCTGCTGGTCGGCGGCGAGAAGGCCAACGCCGAGGCGCTCCGCGCCGTCCTCGAGGCCGCGCCGCCGCGGCACCTGCAGAACATCTACGGCCCGACCGAGAGCACCACCTTCGCGGTCTCCTGCGAGCTCGGCCTGGAGCACGTGGCCACCAGCAACGTGCCGATCGGGCGGCCGATCGCCAACACCCTCGCGTACATCCTCGACGAGCAGCAGCGGCCCGTCGGCGTCGGCGAGCTGGGCGAGCTGTACATCGGCGGCGACGGCCTCGCCCGCGGTTATCACAATCGACCCGAGCTGACCGCCGAGCGCTTCGTCTCGGTGGCAGGGCTGCGCGGTGATGCGGCGATTCGCCTGTATCGCACCGGCGACCAGGCCCGCTGGCGCCCCGACGGCCTGATCGAATTCGTCGGCCGCACCGACTTCCAGGTGAAGATCCGCGGTCATCGCATCGAGCTCGAGGAGATCGAGTCGGCGCTGGTGGCGAGCGGGCTGGTGGCGGCGGCGGCGGTCACGGTGCACGAGAGCCCCGCGGGCGACAAGTCGCTGGTGGCCCACGTGGTCCCGCGCGACCGCGCCGGCTTCCTCTCCTCGCAGCTGCAGGTCCACCTGCAGACCAAGCTGCCGCGGTTCATGGTGCCGTCGCGGTTCGTGAGCCTCGACGCCCTGCCGCTCAACGCCAACGGCAAGGTCGACCGCAAGGCGCTGGTCGCCGGCCAGGCGCAATCGGGGGTGTTCAGTCTCAATGCCATGATCGCGGCGACCCACGATCCGCTGACCGGCGAGCTCGCGGCGATCTGGGCCGAGCTCCTCGGCGTCCAGGTGGTCCTGCCGGAGGACGACTTCTTCGGCCTCGGCGGCAACTCGCTGCTGGCCGCGCGGCTCGTGCTGCGCGTGCGCGACGTGTACCGCGTGCGCCTGCCGATCTATGCGCTGTACGAGGGGGGCACGCTGCGCGAGTGCGTGGCGCTGCTGCGGCGGGCCCTGCGCGGCGAGGCGATCGGCAGCACGACGCCCGAGGGTCCGCAGGTCTGGCAAGCCGACGCGCGCCTCCCCGAAGATGTCAGAGCGCAGATCTTGCGCACGGCCGAGCTGCCGCGCCCGGCCGCCGACGCGTGGCGCACCGGTGACGTGTTCCTGACCGGCGTGACGGGGTTTTTGGGGTCGTTCCTGCTGCGAGACCTGATGGTGCACACAAAGGCCCGTGTGCACTGCCTGGTGCGCGCACAGGACGTGCGCTCGGGGGCCGCTCGAGTGCGGCAGGCGCTGGCGAAGTACGGGCTGTGGCAGTCGTCGTACGCCGCGCGGATCTGCGTGGTGCCCGGCGACCTCACGTCGCCGCGCTTCGGCCTCGACGAGGCGGCGTTCACGAGCCTGGCCGGCACCGTCGACGCGGTCATCCACTCGGGAGCGCAGGTCAACTACGTCCAGCCCTACGCGGCCCACCGCGCGAGCAACGTCGGCGGGACGCTCGAGGTGGTGCGGTTCGCGGCGACCGGCCGGGCCAAGCCGCTGCACCACGTGTCGTCGGTCGGGGTGTTCGGACCGAGCGGGTTCTTCGGCGGCAAGCGGGTGGTGTACGAGAACGACGCGCTCGACGATCACCTCGAGTACCTGGGCCTCGACATCGGCTACTCGGCCAGCAAGTGGGTCGCCGAGAAGGTGGTGTGGGCGGCAGGCGAGCTCGGGCTGCCGGTGGCGGTGTACCGCCCGGGGTTCATCATGGGCGACAGCCGCACCGGGGCCGGCAACGCCGACGACTTCGTCGGTCGCTCGGTGCGCGGGGCGATCCAGATCGGGGCGTATCCCGACCTGCCGCGCCAGCGCAAGGAGTTCGTGCCGGTCGACTTCGTCAGTCGGGCGATCCTCCACATCGCCGGCAGCGCCGACAACCACGGGCGCGCCTTCCACCTGGTGCCGCCCGATCCGCAGCAGTCACCCGACCTCAACGAGTTCTTCGCGCTGATCTCCGAGTTCGGCTACCGCCTCAAGCAATGGAGCTACGCGCAGTGGGTCGACCGCACCATCCAGGACGCCCGCGAGCGCGACAACCCGCTGTGCTCGCTGCTGCCGATGCTGTTCGAGCGCGTCTATCGCGACGAGCTGACCCGCTGGGAGCTCTACGAGGACATGCCGGCCTACGACACCAGCAACACCAACGCCGCGCTCGCCGGCAGCGGGATCCGCTTCGTCGCCATGGACCGGACGCTCGTCGCCAGGTACCTGCGCTACTGGATCGCCGCCGGGCAGCTGCCGCCCGTCCGCGCCCGCGAGGGCAAGCGCGGCAGCGGGCAGCTGCTGACCGGGCGCTGAGGCGCGGCGACAGGGCTGTTCGGACATGCCCTCATAAGCATGCCCGATCGGCCATGTCTTCAACGACATGTCCTTTATAAAATGTCCCGCAGGTCACTCGGCGAGGCGCCAGGCCAGGCGCTCGCCGGCGCGCAGGGGGACGAGGTCGTCCTGGCCGAACGGATAGCTGGCGGGGACGTCCCAGGCGACCCGCTCGAGGCGGACGGTGTCGCGGTTGACCGGGAGGTCGTAGAAGCGCGGGCCGAACCGGCTGGCGAAGCCCTCGAGGCGATCGAGCGCGCCGGCGCGATCGAACGCCTCGGCGTACAGCTCGAGCGCGGCGTGGGCGGTGAAGATGCCGGCGCAGCCGCAGGCGCTCTCCTTGGCCCGGCGCGGGTGCGGGGCGCTGTCGGTGCCGAGGAAGAACTTGGGGTCGCCGCTGGTCGCCGCCTCGACCAGGGCCTCGCGGTGGAGCTCGCGCTTGAGCACCGGGAGGCAGTAGTAGTGCGGGCAGACCCCGCCGGTGAACATGGCGTTGCGGCTGTACAGCAGGTGGTGCGCGGTGATCGTGGCGGCGACGCGCGGGCCGGCGGCGCGGACGAAGGCGACGGCCTCGCGGGTGGTGATGTGCTCGACGACGACGCGCAAGTCGGGCAAGCGCTCGAGCAGCGGCGCGAGCTGGCGCTGCAGGAACACCGCCTCGCGGTCGAATACGTCGACCGCAGGGTCGGTGACCTCGCCGTGGACCAGCAGCGGCAGCCCGAGCTGCTGCATGGCCTCGAGGACAGGAAAGACGCGCGCCAGGTCGGTGACGCCCGACTGCGAATTGGTGGTGGCCCCGGCCGGGTACAGCTTGACCGCGTGCACGAACCCGCTGCTGCGCGCGCGCGCGACCTCGTCGGGCGGGGTGGCGTCGGTCAGGTAGAGCGTCATCAGCGGCGTGAACCGCCCGGCCAGCGCCGGCGGCAAGGCGGCGACGATGCGCTCGCGGTAGGCCGCGGCGTCGTCGACCCGCACCACCGGCGGCCGCAGGTTCGGCATGACGATCGCCCGCGCGAACTGCCGCGCCGTGTGAGCCACGGCGTCCGCGAGGACCACGCCGTCGCGCAGGTGAAGGTGCCAGTCGTCGGGGCGGACAAGCTCGAGCGCGTCGATCACGGCGCGAAGGAGTAGCACGCACGCGGGCCGCCGCGCAGCCCCGGCAGATCGGTCCTGCAGGGCCGCTGGCGGGCGATCCGGGCGCGGGCGGCGCGCGGCGGCCGGGCGCTCCGCCGACGCCGGCCCCGACGCCGATGATGCGAGGAGCTGACCTTTGGGACATCGTCGCGACGGGGTCGAGGCAATGCGCGGCTCACGCTTGTCGGGGGCCCGCGTCCGCATGCGCGGCGATCGAGCGCGAGGCGAGGTCGTGGTATGAAGCCGCCGTGGGTCCTTGCCTGTACATGTTCCTCGCGGCCGTGATCGCGGCCAGACCGGCCGAGGTGGGGCCGCTGCCGACGTTCGCGGAGCTCGAGCTGCGCCTGCAACGATTCGTCGAGGAGCAGCTGTGGCACGCCCTCACCGCCGAGGGCGAGGCGGCCTACCAGCGGCGCGACCTCGCGGCGTGGCAGCGGCGCGAGCTGGCGTTCTACGCGGTGTCGGGCTACCACCGCCTGTATCAGGCGAATCGCGACGTGGAAGGCCTGTGCGCGGCGCGGCGGCTGATCCGAAAGGTCGAGCGCGAGCTCGGCGTCGGCGAAGACGGGCCGGTCCTGGCCGGGCTGTCCGACAAGACCGCCGAGTACATCGCCCAGCTCGGCGGGCAGGACCCATGCGCGCGACCGCGGCCGCGCGCGAAGGCCAAGCCGCGGGCCGAGTCTGTCTGCAAGGACATGATTGTAAGGACAGAGGCGACGGCGAGCTGCTCGATCGCCGAGGCGCCGGCGCCGACGCCGAGCCCGCCGGTGGAGGCGCCGCGCCCGACTCCGCTGCCCGAGCTGGCGCCGGTCGGCCGCCCTGAGCCGCTCGAGAAGAAGCAGGGGCCCGACGCGCAGACGGTGACGGGCGGGGTGCTCACGGCGCTCGGGACGGGCGCGCTGGCGGGGTCGGCGGGGATGCTGGCGATGATGGGGAGTCATGCCGCGCAGATCCGCAGCGTCACTCGCGAAGCGGGGGCGGATCGGCGGCCGCTCACGCTCGGGGAGAGCCAGCGGATCGACGCGCTGTACGACGAGGCGATGGCGGTGCGCGGGGCGGCGATCGCCACCGGAGTGATCGGCGCGGTCAGCCTGGCCACCGGGATCGCGCTGCTCGTGACGCGGAGAGACGCGAGTCGCCGGCTCTCGCTTCGGCCGCACGGGGGCGTGTTCATGACGGGCTGGACCGTGAGGTTCTGAGCGATGCGAGACAGGGAGGTCGAGATGACGCGAACCGGGTCGATGATGGTGATGGCGCTGCTGCACGCAGGCTGCGTGCAAGCGGCGTATGACGAGGCGAGGGCGCTGCCGGTGACGAGCTCGTCGAGCACCGCGCAGGAGAGCACGGCCGGATGGGTTCCGGGCGGGACGGCCGGGGGACCGGTCGAGACGGTGACGGGCGCGGGGTCGACGACGGAGGTCGCGTCGAGCTCGAGCGCGACGACGGACGAGCTGGCGACGGCCCCGGCGGTGCTCGCGGTCGTGTTCTCACCGGAGCCGATCACGGCGGCCGGGATGATCGCGGTCGAGGTGACGGCCGAGCACGCGGCGGGCGTGGCGATGCAGCTGGACGACGCGGCGCCGATCGAGCTGTCGCCGGCGCCGATGGGGAAGTTCGTCGGCGAGATCTCCGTGGAGACCGGCCTCGCCAACGGGATGCACGCTGCGACCTTCGTGCCGCGCAGCGACGACTCGGTCGGCGAGCCGATGACGGGGCACTACACGATCGCGCTGCCGAGCCCGGGCAGCGAGGCGCTGTGGGACGCGCCGCCCGACTTCGGCAAGGGCCAGATCGCGGCGATCGAGGTGCTCGACGAGGCGGAGGTGATCGCGTTCGGGACGCTCCAGGTGAACGGCGCGCCGCGCTGCTTCTTGCACCGACGCGACCTGCACGGGCAATACTCCGACGATGACTTCGCGCTGGTCGACGCGGATACGAACTGCGCGGCGATCGACCTGGTGATCGGAGAGGATGCGTCGATCTGGATGCTGATGGCGGTGATCGAGAACGGCGAGACGCGCTGGCGCCTGATGCGGACGACGTGGGGCGCAGCGCCGGTGGTGGCCCGCACGGGGCTGGCCGGCGAGGTGGCTCTCGCGCTGGCGTACGGCGGCGGCGAGAAGGTGGTGGCGTGCGGGACGGGGCCCTCGCCGGGGATGAGCCGGGATGCGCGAATCTGGGGGCTCGGGGAATCGCAGGCGTTTGACTACGCTCCAAATGGAAAGGCCAACGAATTTGCCGAGACTGTTCGAGATTGCAAATATACTGACCGCCTCGTGATGGTCGGCGAGGCAAACGGCTTTCACGACGAGGAGGTGTTTCAACTTCCTGCCAGAGATCGAATGTTCGTGCTGGAAACTGAGCTCGAGACGAAAGACGGCGCCTGGCACGTGGCGGAGCTCGGCCCGGGCACGAACACCCAGAGCAGAGCGACGGCACTCGTCATCGATGCGGTGGGGCGATACGTGATCGGTGTCTCCACTTGCATGGATCTATGTCAGCCGGCTGGTGAGCTACGGATCTACGAGCCGGGCGGGAAACTGGTGGAGCTCACGCCGCTGCCGGCGGACGTGATGCCGCCTCGCGAGATTGCGTGGAGCCCGGCCGGCTACATGGTGATGGCCTCGGTGCGGCGGGTCGGCGATGATTATACAGAGTTCCTCGTGCAGGCTTTTTATCCCGGCGAGTTCGATCCAGCATGGAGCTACGACAAGGCGACGGCCGCAGCCCTGTATCAGGCGAGTGCGCTGGCGATAACGTCCGGAATGGTGATCGCCGGCGGACGCGATGGTGATGGTTATCCAGCGATCGCCTATCTGTATCCCTGAACTCAGCCGGGAATGAACTGGGAGCAGGCTTCAACGACGAGGTCGGTGGCGGTCTCGAAGCCTGGGCCGTAATCCGGCTCGCTCCAAGAGATTGCGTGCCAGTAGGGGAACAAGCGGATCAACAGGCAGACGCGATCCCACAGGGCAACTTCACAGCCGGCCTTGTCGGGCGAACTGGTGATGGCGAACATCACAACGGCGTCCGGATCGCCGCCTTTCGCATCCAGGACGGCCTGCTTGAACCCCTTGATCGTGCCCGTAAGAGAGCCGTCGCCCGTCATGGTGATGAAGGTGACCATGAGCAGCGCGTCGTCGCGAAGGAATCCCTCGTTACAGCCACCTGGCTCGGTGAGGTCGGGGCTGATGGCTCGGACAAGCGCTTCGTTCAGGTAGTCGCGGCCACTCTCGCCGACCTGAGCCATGCATGCGAAGGTCGATTCGAGGTCGGGGTCGTCGCGGGTCAAATAGCGCCGGCCCTCCGGCAGATTGCAGGGCACGTTGGGCGCGAGCGAGCCGGCGTTGAAGACGGTCCCGGCGCCCATCGTGAAGTCGCAAACTGTGCGGGAGGCGATCATGTCGCAGGACGGAAATTCGGGGATCTGGCACGCGGGATCGGGGCACGGCGGCCCGTTGCACCATTCGTGGCCCCAGATCGGATCGCCGTCGACGACCATGATGTGATAGTCGAAATCGGCGAACTTCGCCTCGATCGTCGAGATGAACTTGGGGAACGCGTCGACGAGTTGCCCCTGGATCTCCGACATGAAGCCGTGGCCGGAGATCACGAAGAGGAAGTCGATCTTGCCCTTGCAACCGGGCGGGGCGCCGTTGCCGAGGTCGGGGACGCCGAGGTCGAGGAGGGGACCGCCGGCAGTGCCGGAAGAACTGGTGTCGGTGCCGGGCCCTGATGAAGTGGAGGTGGTGGAGGTAGAGGTAGAGGAGGAGGTCGAGCTCGCCGTGCCGGACAGAGGTGGGAGCGTGTTGACGCCGAAAGAAGAGGACGCGCTGGGGTCAGCGCCTCCGCATGCCGCGAGGGCGCAGGCGACGAGCATGGCTTGGCGGGCGGGCGACACGGAACATGAAGGATAGCATGGCTGCGCGGAACCGCGCAAGTTTCCCAAGGCCGTTGAGATCTAACGGCGATAGTCGCGAGATGTCCCATCCCTGACTAGGCAGCGATGAACTTTGAACAGGCTTCCTCGATGAGGTCGGTGGCTACACCGAACCCGGGGGCGTAGTCGGGCATTTTGTAATGGATGTGGTGCCAGTAGGGGAACTGGGCGATGAACTGGCAGACGCGGTTGTCCCACGAATCGGCGCACCAGGAGTATGTCGGCTCGTTCGTGATTCCAAGTAGCACGATCGAATTAGGGTCGTCGTTCTTGGCTGCGAGCGCGGCCTCGGCCCAAGTCTCGGGCGTGCCGGCGGAGTCCTTGTCCTTTGTCGGCGTCAGGAGCGTGACCATGAGGAGCGCGTCGTCACGGAGAAACCCGTCGTTGCATCCACCGGGGCCGTTGAGGTCGGGGTGGATGGCGCGCACGAAGGCTTCGCCGAGTCGGTCACCGCCGTAGCCCCCGACCTGCGCCATGCAGAGGAAGGTCGAGTCGAAGTTCGGATCGCCACGGACCAGATAGCGGCGCCCCTCAGGGACCTCACATGGGACGTTCGGAGCATCCGAACCTGCGTTGAAGATCGTACCCGCACCCATCGTAGAATCGCAGGCGGTGCGGGATGCAATGAGGCTGCAAGACGGATAGTCCGGCTCGTACGGGCAGGGCGCGCAAGGGAGCTGATTACACGCTTCGATGCCCCATTCAGGATCGCCGTCGACGGCCATGATATGGTAGTCGAAGTTCGAAAACTTGCTCTGAATCGCGGCGATGAAAGCGGGGAGCGCCGCGATGAACTGTGAATAGACACTCACGACATCCGTGTGGCGCGCGATCACGAAGAGGAAGTCGATCTTGCCCTGGCAGCCGGGCGGGGCGCCGTTGCCGAGATCGGGGATGCCGAGGTCGAGGAGAGGGCCGCCGGCCGTGTCGGAGGAACCGGTTTCGGTGCCGGGGCCTGATGAAGTGGTGGTGGACGTCGAGCCGGTGCTCGTGGAGGAGGAGGTCGAGCTCGCGGTGCCCGAGAGCTCCGGCAGCGTGCCGACGCCGAACGACGTGGATGCGCCCGGGTCGGGGCCTCCACAGGCCGCGAGGGCGAGGGCGACGAGCGTGGCGGAACGGGCAGACGGCACGGAACACGGAAGATAACACGCCTGCGCGGAAGCGCGCAAGGCGGCGCCGCGGGGTCGAGCGAGGCCTCGTGCCGGTTCGAAGAATGCGGTGGTTGTCGTCGCACTCGCGGTGCCGGCGGAGAGCGGCCGGGGGCCGATTGCCGAACGACGAGGATACGGTGGTTGTCGTCGCACTCGCGGTGCCGGCGGAGAGCGTCCGGGGGCCGGTTGCCGAACGACGAGGGCGCGTTGGTTGCCGGGGGTGGACGGGTGAGCGCTGTCCTCGGGCGCCGCATCGGGCGGTGCGACATTCACCTGTATCGCCGCACTCGATTGTTGATATCAACATCTTGTCAACATTGGAATGACCAGCAGTCGGGCGGTCGTGTTCGCGCGGCGTGAGCTGCGTCAGTGGCAGTCTTTCGGGTTCGGGTTCGGCGTCCTGGACCTACAGGCGGCAGGCACGGGTGTCCCAGCATGACTGCGAGGGTGGCGCACTTCGTGATGCGCATCGTGGTGGTCCTGGGGGTCGAGGGGCAATTGGCGTCGGGACACTGTCCCGTTCGCTCGGGGGCTCGGCCCGGCGGCGCCGTCGCATCTTGATCGCCGGCGAGGTGAGAAGATGCAGGGGCGGCGAGCGACGGCGTTGGGTTTCTTGGCAGCGGCGATGGCCTGTGATGTGGACGACGACCCCCGGACGGCCGACGAGCTGGACGAGGTGAGCGTGCGGGAGACCGAGGCCAACGGGTTCCGGCTCAACGGGTTCCGGCTCAACGGGTTCCGGCTCAACGGGTTCCGGCTCAATGGATTCCGGCTCAACGGCGATGCGGGCAGCGGCAGCTACATCGACCTCGAGCAGTTCCAATTAGCGCAGGGCTGGACGGTGGCGCAGGCGTGGCTGGAGGGCGGCGAGCTGCGGGTCCAGACGACGAACGGCATGAGCCTGGGGGGGACACAGTTGGTCGGCGCGGTGCTGCACTTCGGGCTGGTCGAAGGCGCGCCGAAGAAGCGCAAGGTGAGGATCTCCGGCGCGACGCAGCAGAGCCCGGGCTCCCAGCTGTGGCTCTACAACCTCGAGATCAAGGACAACGTCGGGGCGTGGGAGCCGCTGTGCGTCGACAGCCTCGGGCTCCCGGTGCAAGCGATCATGGTCGGCGATGTGTGGGATCCGGAGACGGGCAGCCGGGTGACCACGACCAGCGATCTGGTGACGCTGGCCTGTCTCGACGGGGCGATCGGCAAGTGTGCGGAGTGGGGCTACTACCCGTGGGTCGTCCCGGAATATCATCAGGCGTGCACGCGAATGGTGCGTGCCGACTATTGCGGCGACGGTGTGTCGCACACGATCGAAGGGGTGCCGATCCACGTGCTCGACGAGATCGGGATCGAGGAGGTGGACCCGAACGCGATCTACACGATCGAGGCCGAGTGGAGCTCGGCGGGCGCGACCTGCCTGAACCCCGAGTCGACGCGCCTGAGCGGGGCGAGCGTGACGTGCGAGCTGGCGGCCTGCGGCGAATCGTTCGCGTCGGGCGGCCTGATCCAGACGGGGGTCTTCGGGCTCTGAACTGAGTCGAGATGACGGAGGCGGCACCACAACCGACGGCGATCGGGCCGTTCGTCGTCCTGCGCAAGCTGGGCGAGGGCGCGATGGGGGTGGTCTACGCCGGCTACGACCTGGCGCTCGACCGCAAGGTGGCGCTCAAGCTGGTGCGCCCGTCCCTGCTGGGCAACGAGGCGGCGCGCGAGCGGATGATCCGCGAGGCGCAGGCGATGGCCCGCCTGTCGCACCCCCACGTGGTCCAGGTGTATCAGGTGGGGGCGCACGAGCGCAGCCTCTACATGGCGATGGAGCACATCGAGGGCGAGACGCTCGGCAGCTGGTTGCGCGCGCACACGCGTCCGTGGCCGCTGGTGCTGCGCACGATCTGCGACGCCGGCCGCGGGCTGGCGGCGGCGCACGCGGCGGGGCTGGTGCACCGCGACTTCAAGCCCGACAACGTGCTGGTCGACGCCGGTGGCCGCGCGCGCGTGGTCGACTTCGGTCTGGTGCAGGCGAGTGAGGGCGCCGACGAGAGCGCCGACGAGGTCACCGAGGAGCCGCCGCAGACGACCTTGCCGAGCGGACAAGTGAGCGGCGAGCGCTCGGGCGGGGTGCGCTGGTCGGCGCGGCTGACCCAGCGCGGCAACGCGCTCGGGACGCCGCTGTACATGTCGCCCGAGCAGCACTTCGGGCAGACGGTCGGGCCTTACTCCGATCAATACAGCTTCGCGCTGACGCTGTACGAGGCGCTCTACGGCGAGCACCCGTTCTGCTCCGATTCATGGGAGGGGATCCGCCAGCAGATCCGCGCGGGGATGCTCCCGCAGCCGCCGCCGGGTTCGGCGGTGCCGTGGCGGCTGTTCAAGGTGATCTCGCGCGGTCTGGCGTTTCGCCCGGAGGACCGATGGCCGAGCCTGACGGCGATGATCGCGGCGCTCGAGCACGACCCGTGGCGACGACCGCTGGGGATCGCGGCGGTGGTCGGACTGCTGGGATTGGCGTCGGCGGCCAGCTACGCGGTGGCGAGTCGGCAGGCCCAGGAGCCGCCGCGCTGCGGGGCGGTCACGCATCAGCTCGCGGGGGTGTGGGACGGCGGGCGCGCGGAGGCGGTGGCGAGCGCGTTCACGGCGACGCGGGCGGAGTTCGCCCAGGACGCGCTCGACCGGGTGAAGAGTCGGCTCGACGATTATGCGCAGTCGTGGATCGACGAGAGCCGCGCGGTGTGCGAGGCGCACGTCTCGGGCAGCCAGACCGGGCGGATGATCGATCTGCGCAGCGCTTGCCTCGGGCGGCGCAAGGCCCACCTCGCGGCGCTGGTCGACGTGTTCGCGGCGGCCGACCGCGATGTCGTCGAGCACGCAGTGCAAGCGGTGGCGGCGCTGCCGAGCATCAGCGCGTGCGACGATCCGGAGGGGCTGGTCCGCGGGGCGGCGCCGCCGGACGATCCGCGCACGGCGGCGCAGGTCGAGGCGCTGCGCGAGCGGCTGGCGCGGGCGGATGTCCTCGAGTCGACGGGGCAATTCGAGCCGGGGTTGGCGCTGGTCCGCGGCGTGCGGGCGGAGGCCGACGCGGTCGCGCACGCGCCGTTGTCGGCGGAGGCGGCGCTGATCGAGGGGAAACTGCAGCTCGGGGCGGCGAACCCGGGCGAGGCGGAGGCGGCGCTGGTGCGGGCGATCCGGCTGGGGATCTCCCACGACATGCACGCGGTGGCGGCGGAGGCGGCGGCGGTCCGGGTCTTCGTGCTCGGGGAGGGTCTGAGCCGGCACGCGGAGGCGTTCGCGGCGGAGGTGTTCGCGGAGGCGTTGATCGAGCGGGCACACGACGACGGGCGGCTGGCGGCGCTGCTGAGCAACAACCTCGGGGCGGTCCACGATCTCCAGGGCAACACGGACAGGGCGCGCGCGTACTTCGAGCGCACGATCGCCGGGCTGGAGCGGCGACCGGGGCCGCCGGATCCGCTGATCGCTATCACCCACCACAACCTCGGCAACATGTACTTCGACCGCAACGACTTCGCGCAGGCGCGCGAGCACTACGCGCTGGCGAGGCAGCTGTTCACGGCGATCGTCGGCGACGCCCATCCGTTCGTCGCGCACGCGCTGGCGGGGCTGGGCGACGCCGACGCGGGCCGCGGGGAGGACGAGCGCGCTCTCGCCAATTACGAGCAGGCGCTAAGGCGAATGGAGGCGGCCTACGGGATGCGCCACCTGTACCTGTTGCAGCCGCTGGCCGGGCTCGGGCGGGTGCACGCGCGGCGCGGGCAGGTGGCCGCGGCGGAGCAGGCGTTCGCGCGGGCGGTGACGATGGCCGACGCGCTCGGTCTGAGTCATCCGATGCTGGCGCCGGTGCTCGAGGGGCAGGCCGACCTGGCGGTCGCGCGCGGCGCGAGGGACCGGGCGCGGGCGCTGTACGAGCGGGCCGCGGAGGTCTACCGCGCCTCGGGCGACGTCGAGGCGGAGCGGCGGGCTGTCCTTCGGGCCAGGGACCTGGCGCCGGCCGCGAAGTAGCGGCCGGCGGCGCGGTTCGGTGAGCTGTCTCTCGGGGCATGCGGTAAATGTGTCCGAAAGGACAGCTCGGCGGCCGACTGCGACCTCGCGCGGTCGTGATTCACCGCGGGGGCCGCATCAGCTGAGGCGCAGCGTGCCGGTGGGCGAGCGGGCGCCGGGGGGGACGCTGGCGACGCGGTCGGAGTAGCGGCGTTGCGGGCGCAGGGCCACGAGCACGCGGGCGTCGGGGCTCGGGGCGTCCTGGCCGGGGCGGAGCAGGCCGAGCTGCTCGAGGGCTTCGCGGCGGACGAGCACCTGGGTGGGCGGGCTGCCCGGCGGGGTGTCGCCGGCGAACACGGCCTGGGCGGGGGTCCAGACGGCGCGGAAGCGGGGCGAGCGGTGCTGGACGACGGCGACGATGCCGGGCTGCGCGGAGGGGTCGGGCTCGCCGACGACCGGCGCGTAGGCCTGCGTGTCGCGGACGATCGTCACCTGGTCGGTGTCGGCCTCGTAGTGCGGGCCGCCGTCGAACGGGTCGACGCGGCCGCTGTACTGGAAGCCGATGCTCTCGAGCAGCCGCTTGGCGCCGACGGTGTTGGGGCCGACCTGGCCGATGATGTCCTGCACGCCCTCGGGCAGCAGGCAGGCGTGGATCGGCATGGTCGGGAACAGCCGCCAGATGAACTCCTTGTTGAAGCGGCTCAGGCGGTCGGCCTCGTGATAGGACAGGCCGGTGAACTTGTGGCCGAGGGCGTCCCACAGCGGCGAGCGCGTGGTTCCACCTGGCCCCTGGACCAGGGGCGGCAGCAGCTCGGCGAGCAGGCGGTCGCGGAACCACCCGCGGTGGCTCGAGATGAAGACGAAGCGCGCGAGCGACAGCAGGCGGCCGAGCTTCTCGGGGTGGTGGCGCAGCTCGGGGCGCAGCACGAGGCCGCCGAGCTCGGTCGGGCCGTCGTAGGTCTGGCCGAGGTACAGCATCGTGTGCGTCATGTGCACGTCGTGCACCTCGGAGTTCGGGGTCACGCGGAGGTCGGCGTAGCGCTCCTCCTGGATGACGCGGAAGAACACGTGCGGCTCGTCGGTGTCGCCGTGCTGCGCGTGGATCATCGAGGTGCCGACGACCTGGCCGTCGGGGCCCTCGAGGACGAACAGGAAGCGACGCGTCGGGTCGAAGTCGGGGCTGCCGCGGAACGACGCCAGCGAGCGCTGCAGCAGCTCGTGGATGTACGGCCGCTCGGGCGGCAGGTTGAGGCTGTTGAGGTGGCGCGCGAGCTCGAAGATCGCGTCTTCGTCGGCCATCGCGGCCTCGCGAAACAGGAACATAAGGACACCTTCCACCGCACGAAAAAGGCGCGCACTCGGGCGGCTCTTGCTCGTCGCTGGCCCCTTCAGTGTGGCACCGGGGCACGCGTGCGGGCGCTCGGAGTGCGAGCCCTCACTGCGTCAGGCCCTCACATCACGGCTCGCGCAACACCGTGACCTTGTCGCCGACGATCTCGAGCGCCTCGGGGTGACCGCCGTAGTACGCGGCCATGCCGACGTCGATGCACCACACCGCGCCGTCGCAGGCCGACATCACGCCTTCCTTGTGCACGGTGTGACCGACGACCAGTCGCTTGGCCGGGACCGCGGCGAGCGTCTCGCGCAGGACGTCGCAGTCGGCCGGCTTGGGCTCGAGGCAGTAGCGGCGCACCCATACCGGGCTGTCGTCGTCTTGCAGGATCTCGGGGGAGATCTCTCCGTCGCCGCGGAGCCAGCGCTGGACCTCGTCGTTGATCGTGTCGAGGCCGCGACGCACGTGCTGCGGCAGCAAGCCTCCGTGCGTGAACACCGTTTCGCCGACGACGAGGACGACGGGATGCTCGGCCAGCTTGCGCGCCCACGGGCCACCCGGCGCGAAGGCGAGCCAGCGGGCGCGCATCGGCTCGGGCAGGCGGGCGGCGCGCGGGTCGGCGAGGTCGACGCCGGGTACGTCGGCGAAGTCGAGGAAGCCACCCGCGGTCACGTAGCGCAGATCGCCGGCGGCGTTCATCAGCTCGTGATTGCCGTTCAGCACGTGCAGCGCGCCGCCGGCCGCTCGCGCCTCGGTCTGCAGGCGCTCGAGCAGCTCGAGGATCTTGCGCTCGCCGTCGCCGCGGTCGAGCTGGTCGCCGGTCTGCACGACCACCAGATCCTTGCCGATCCAGCGGTCTTGGGGGTCGATGGCCCCGGCGAGCCGCAGGGCCTGGCGGGTGGCCTCGAAGTCGCCGTGGAGGTCGCCGAGCGCGACGAGGCGCGGCGGCGCGGGCAGGCGCGTGGTCGTCGGCGCCGGCGTGGCTCGAGCTGCAGCGGGCGGCGGAGTCGCGGGCTGGGCCGAGGTCTCCGCGCTCGCCGCCGCCGGGCGTGCGGCCTGTTGCGCAGTCGGAGGGCGGCGCGCCGAGTCGCATGCCGCCAACGCCAGGAGTGTGCCGCACAGGGCGGTACGCATCGCTCGCCGCGAGTCCTCACGCATGGCCGGGGAGGGTAGCACGAGGCGCGGATCCGCGGGCCCCGCGGGCGCGACGATCCGCGGTAACGTCGGACCATGGACAGCGGCGCTCCGCGGGCCAGTGGCGGCCGGATCCTCGTCGTCGACGACGAGGCGACGATGCGCCGCCTGCTCGAGAAGTTGCTGCGCCTCGAGGGCTACGAGGTGGCCCTGGCGAGCTCGGGAGAGCAAGCGCTGCAGGAGGTGTTCACCCGAGGCGCCGATACGGTGCTCCTCGACATGCGACTGCCGGGCATGAGCGGCCTCGATGTGTGTCGGCAGATCCGCTCGCACCCACGCGGGGTACACACCCCCATCGTGTTCATCACCGCGGTCAACGACCGCGAGCTGCGCCGCCGCGGCATGGAGGCCGGCGCCGACGACTTCCTGAGCAAACCGTTCGACGAGGTCGAGCTGATGGCCCGCATCCGCAACAGCGTGCGCGTCAAGCTCTACTACGACAACCTCGAGCAGCAGAAGGGCGCGCTGGCGAAGGCGATCGACGCCCGCACGACCGAACTGGCGGCGGCGGTCGCCGAGCTCACGCGCGTGCAGAACGAGCTGCGGGCCTCGCACGAGGAGACGATCTACCGCCTGTCGCGCGCGGCCGAGTTCCGCGACGACGAGACCGGCCAGCACCTGCAGCGCATGAGCTGGTACTGCCATTTGATCGGCAGCAAGATCGGCCTGTCCCCGAGTACATGTGAGCTGCTGCGGATCGCCAGCCCGATGCACGACGTCGGCAAGCTGGGGATCCCCGATCGGATCCTCCTCAAGCCCGGGCGGCTGACGCCGGAGGAGTTCACGATCATGAAGACGCACGCGGAGATCGGGTACCGGATCCTCCACGGCTCGACGGCGGAGCCGCTCGAGCTGGCGGCGACGATCGCCCACACGCACCACGAGAAGTGGGACGGCAACGGGTACCCCCGCGGGCTGCGCGGCGAGGACATCCCGCTGGCCGGGCGGATCGCGGCGATCGCCGACGTGTTCGACGCGCTGACCAGCGCGCGCCCGTACAAGCCGGCCTGGCCGCTCGAGGCCGCCCTCGACCTGATGCGCAAGAACGCGGGCTCGCACTTCGACCCGCACCTCACCGAGGTGTTCTTGACGCACATCGACGAGGTGCTGGCGATCCGCGACCGCTTCGCCGACACGCACCCCGACGAGTGCGTCGAGGCGGCGAAAGCGGCGCTGGTCGGCTGAGGCGGCGCGCGTGTCGCCGGTCGGTGGCGCCCTGACGGCGAGCGCCGGCGAGAAAATGGCGGCCCGCCGCAATTGGTCGGCGGCAAGCGGTCACTGACCCCGATGAGATCCGGCCGCGGTGCGGGCGCGGCAGCGATGTCGCCGCGCGCGAGGACCGGTCCGGAGGGGGGCATCCGCGGCGGCGTGCGCGAGCCGTCGTGGTGCGGATGTCACGACATTTCAGCGAGACGAGCCTGGCGATGATTGGAACTAATAAACACATTCATGGGTCTGTGTGTCCGCGAACACGCTCCGTCGCGCTCGGCCGGCGGTTGCTCGGCGGGGCGATGAGCCTGGTGTTGTTCGGCTGCCCGACGGTCGAGCCCGGCGATACGTCGCCCACCGAGGTGAGTCCGAGCGAGGAGACGGCGTCGTCGACGGACACGAGCGGCGCGACGGGGACGCCGACGTCGACCGATCCGACGAGCGGCACCGGCACGACGGAGACCGGCGGCGATCCGACCACGGTCGACCCGAGCGGGGAGCCGAGCGCGACCGACACGAGCGACGAGCCGCCGGTCGAGGAGTGTCACCTCGCCGACGACAACGTCGCGTGCGACCTGCTGGTCGAGCGCAGCGGCCAGGTCCCGCACTCGCCGATCCCGCTGCGTCCGCCGGCCGGCTGGGTGAAGCAGGCGAACACGCCGGTGGCCGAGGAGGACTGCGACATCTACGGCCAGGACTGTCCCGAAGGCCAGAAGTGCACCGCGCTCGGCCAGAATTGGAGCTCGCGCGGCTGCGTGCCGGTGGCGGAGTACCCGTCGAAGGTTGGCGAGGGGTGCTGGCCCGACGATATCTCCGACAACTGCGAGGCCGGGTCGATCTGCCAGTACGATGCCGTGAAGGGCGCCTTTTTCTGCAGGGAGCTGTGCGGTTGCAGCGAGGCGAACCCGACCTGCCCCGAGAACCAGCGCTGCGTTACCTACAACTCCGGCGTCCTGCCGATGTGCGAGCGCCTGTGCGACCCGCTGGACCTCGGCTCGTGCGAGGCCGGCGAGGTGTGCATCAAGGACGAATGGTTCGCGGACTTCTACTGCAAGATGGACGTCTCCGGCGAGACCGGCGTGTTCCGCGACGAGTGCAAGTTCGCCAACGACTGCGACCCCGGCTACTCGTGCGAGGCCGCGGAACTCGTGCCGGGCGGCTGCCCCGAGGGCGCGGAGTTCTGCTGCACGCCGCTGTGCATCCTCGACGACCCGCTGTGCCCGGAGGGCTCGACCTGCATCGAGTACTTCGGCGGCTTCGGCCTCGAGCCCCCGCAATGCCTCGAGGACGTCGGCTACTGCGCCGCCGACCTCATGCCGCTGGTCGAGCGACCCGCGCTGCCCTGGTCGCTCTGAGGCGAGGTGTCCTGAGGACCAGGTCAGCGGAGCTTCGCTGGCTGTCCCTCGGGACCTGTCCTGTCGGCCAGCATGCCCTCGCGCACCATGCGGTCGCGGTGGCGGCGCATGCGGGCGAACTCGGGCTCGGCGAAGCTGAGCTCACCGGTGAGCCAGGCCGCGCGCGGGGCCTTGTTCATCACGCTCTCGTCGTAGTCGGAGTGGGGCAGGCCGAAGAAGTGGCCGAGCTCGTGGGCGAGGGTGAGGGCGCCGGCGATCTTCGAGAGAATGACCCACCGGCGCGAGCGGTCCTTGCGGAAGCGCCAGTGGACGCCGCGGATCTCGCCGCCTGCGATGTCGACGTCGGCGAGGCGACCGACGACGAACACGTGCGCGACGCCCCGGCTGAAGTGCGGGTCGCCGAGGGCGTCGCGCTCGGCGCGGTCGTCGATCTCGCGGTCGGCGGCCGGCAGCGCGTCGGCGGCGACGATTTCGAAATTGACGTCGATGGTGGCGAAGCGGGCGTTGGCCTCGGCGACCTGCGAGGTGACCCACTCGACCGTCTGGATGGCCGCGCCGCCGTCGACGACGAGGTGCAGGTGCACGCCGAAGCAGCGCGTGACCGCGGCGGCGCAGCGGGGGGTCTGCTGCACGTAGGCGGACAGGTCGGGGCTCGCGGGCGCGGCGGCCGAACCACTCGAACCACCCGCCAGAGCTGCCACGAGCGCCGCGACCAGCATCGTCACACCGCCACGTGGGCGAGCCGCAAGATCTCGAAGATCGCGCGGGTCGCCGGCGACTTGTTGAGCGTGTAGAAGTGGATGCCCGGGACGGCAGGACGCGGGGTGGCGAACGGGTCGCCGACGGGCGGGGTGAGCAGCGCGCGGCACTGGTGCGCGGCGTACGAGACGCCGGTCCAGAACACCTCTTGCGGGTCGCCCTCGGTGCCCTGCAGGCGCTGGTGCAGGGCGGCCGGGATGGTCGCGCCGCACAGCTGCGTGAAGCGCTGGATCTGCTCGAAGTTGGTCACCGGCATCACCCCGGCGAGGATGGGCACGGTGATGCCGGCTTCGACCGCGCGGCGGGAGAAGTCGTGGAAGGCGGCGTTGTCGAAGAACAGCTGGCTGATGAGGAAGTCGACGCCGGCGTCGACCTTGTGCTTGAGCCACTTGAGATCGGTGGCGCTGTCGTCGGCCTCGGGGTGGGTCTCGGGGTAGCAGGCGGCGCCGATGCAGAACGGGCCGCGCTCGCGGATGAAGGCGACGAGCTCGCTGGCGTGGCGGAGGCCGCCCTCGGCGGCGACGAAGGCGGCCTCGCCCTTGGGCGGGTCGCCGCGCAGGGCGAGGATGTTGCAGATCTCGCGGTCACCGAGCTGGTCGAGGGTGCGGGCGAGGTCGTCGCGGGTGGCGCCGACGCAGGTCAGGTGGGCCATCGGCTCGATGCCGAGCTCGCGCTTGATGCGGGCGACGATGTCGAGGGTGCGGGTGCGGGTGCTGCCGCCGGCCCCGTAGGTGACGGACACGAAGTCGGGCGACAGCGGCGCGAGCTGTTCGAGGCTGCGCCACAGCACGGCCTCGCCTTTCTCGGTCTTGGGCGGGAAGAACTCGAAGCTGAACACAGGCCGTTTGTGGGCCAGGCGCTCGCGGATCAGCATGTCTTCGTCTCCGTAGCACGGGCCCAGGGTCCTGGTCCAGCGGGGCGCGGTTTGGTACATCGGGCGGCATGCGCTGGTTCCAACGCGGCGACATCGACGGGTTCTTCGGCCTCGCGGTCGACAACCTCGTGCAGCTCCTGCTCATCGACGCGCTGTGTCGCCACGTGCTCGGCTTCTCCGACGCGTTGCTCTACGGACAGGTGCTGCCCGGCGCCGCGGTCTCGCTGCTGGTGGGCAACCTCTACTACGCCTGGCAGGCGCGGCGGCTCGGCCAGGCGCTCGGCCGCTCCGACATCTGCGCGCTGCCCTACGGCATCAACACGGTGTCCGTGTTCGCACATGTCTTTTTGGTCATGCTGCCGGCGAAGCTGGCGGCGACCGCCGCCGGGGCGGCCGACCCGACGACGATCGCGTGGCAGGCCGGGCTCGTGGCCTGCTTCGGCTCGGGCCTCATCGAGCTGTCCGGCGCCTTCGTCGCCGAGCGGCTGCGCAAGGCCACGCCGCGGGCGGCGCTGCTGTCGACGCTGTCGGGCGTGGCGCTCGGGTTTATCAGCCTCGGGTTCCTCTACCGCAGCTTCGCCCGCCCGGTGGTCGGCCTCGTCACGCTCGCCGTGCTGCTGCTGGTGTACTTCGGCCGCCTCAAGTTCAAGGGCGGGGTGCCCGGCGGCCTCGTCGCCGTCGTGCTCGGCACGGTCATCGCGTGGCTGACCGGCATCGCGCCGGTCGGCGAGGCGCCGGCGCACGGCCACGGGCTGCAGGTCCCGCTGCCGGTGTTGGGCCCGCTGATCGAGGCGCTGACCGGCGACATGCTGTGGGCCTACCTGGCGGTGATCGTGCCGATGGGCGTGTTCAACGTGGTCGGCTCGCTGCAGAACATCGAGGCCGCCGAGGCCGCGGGCGACCCGTTCCCGACCACCCCGTCGCTGGCGATGAACGGCCTCGGCACGCTCGCCGCGGCGCTGTTCGGCTCGTGCTTCCCGACCGCGATCTACATCGGCCACCCCGGGTGGAAGGCCATGGGGGCGCGCGCGGGCTACTCGATCCTCAACGGCGTGTTCGCCACGCTCGTGTGCCTCACCGGCACGCTGACGTATATCGCCTGGGCGGTGCCGATCGAGGCCGGCATGGCGATCATCCTGTGGATCGGCATCGTCATCACCGCGCAGGCGTTCGAGGTCACGCCGCGGCACCACGCGCCGGCGGTGGTGATCGGGATCTTGCCGGGCGTCGGCGCCTGGGGCGCGATGATGGCGAAGGCGGGCCTGCGCGCCGGCGGCGTCGACGGCACGACGAGCGCCATGTCACCCGCGCTGGTGCCGGTCTTCCAGCGCGCCGACGTGTGGATCGACGGGGCCTTCGCGCTCGAGCAGGGCTTCATCTTCACGTCGATGTTCCTGGCCGCGGCCACGGTCGCGGTCATCGAACGCAAGCTGCGCCAGGCCGCGGCGTGGTGCTTCGCCGGCGCCGCGCTGTCGGCGCTGGGTTTCATGCACTCGTACGTGTGGACCCCGGCCGACACCGTACTATCCTTGTCGCCCGCCTGGCCGTTCGTGCAGGGCTACGCGCTCATGAGCCTCGTGTTCCTGGTCGCCCCGCTCGTCACGACCCGCAGCGACGGCCCCGCCCACTGAGACCTCCCGTGCTGACGATCGCCTCCTGGAACGTCAACGGCCTGCGCGCCGTCGCCCGCAAGCAAGCCCTGCAGCCCTGGCTCGCCAGCGGCCCGTCCATCGTCGGCCTGCAAGAGGTCCGCGCCAGCGCCGAGCAGCTCGGCGAGCTGGCCCGGCCCGAAGGCTGGCCGTTCGCGCATGTCTCTCCGGCCAGGCGGCCGGGCTACAGCGGGGTCGCGCTGTTCAGCAAGCTCGCGCCCGACAGCGTCGACACCGCGCTCGGGCCCAAGTTCGACGTCGAGGGCCGCTTGCAGCTGGCGCGCTTCGGCCGGCTGGTGGTGGCCAACGTCTACTTCCCCAACGGCAACGGGCAGGACCGCAGCAACGACCGCGTGCCGTACAAGCTGTCGTTCTACCGCGCGCTGCGCAAGCGGCTCGACGCGCTGCGCGGCGAGGGGCTGCGGGTGCTGGTGATGGGCGACTTCAACACGGCGCACCGCGAGATCGACCTGGCGCGCCCGCGCGACAACCAGGGCACCAGCGGGTTCCTGCCGGAGGAGCGGGCCGAGCTCGACCGCTGGCTGAAGCGCGGCTATCACGACACCTTCCGCCGCTTCGAGCCGGGGCCGGGCCACTATTCGTGGTGGTGCCAGCGCGGCGGCTGCCGCGAGCGCAACGTCGGCTGGCGCCTCGACTACGTGCTGGCGTGCGCCGGGGCGCTGCCGTTCGTCAAGGCCGCGGCGATTCACGCGAGCGTGCTCGGCTCGGATCATTGCCCGGTGAGCGTGACCGTCGATCCGGACATCGTTCGCTGAGCGGCGCACATGGACGCTATCTCAGAGCGACATCCGGAGAGGCCCTGCTTCGTTCGTCGGGGTCGGCTCACCCTCAATGCGACGTATAATATGGTCGATGCGAACCTGTCCGTGACATTGACCACACACTGAGAAGCGTCATGACGTCAAGATCGAGCGAGAGCACCTGCGTCCGACATGGCCTGATCGCCTGGTCTATGCACGTGGTCCTGCGTCTCCGATCCAATCGAGGCGCCCGAGATCGACTTCGAGGCGAAGTACTCCACGGATCGCCTTCGGGTCGGGACCGCGTTCGATGCCGAGCTCTGCGCGGGCAGTCTCCTTCTCATGGACGAACATTTGGCGTGGTTGGATGGCGCACTCGGCGTTCCGCAGACGGAACCGGTGTGGCTGAAGCTGTACACATCCGATCAGACGGCGTCGGAATGCGAAATTGGGGAGATCTTCGGGGCTTCTGGTTGTTGGAACGGTGCGGCGGCCTATGCGAAGTGGGACCTCGCGGCGTCACATGAACTCGTGCATACGCGCGCCTCCGCGCTGAACCCGGAGCCCTTGGACTTCTTCAGCGAGGGGTTGGCCGTGAGAATGCAGGGCACCGTGATGATCGGGCATGAGTTCTTCAGGAAGGAAATTGCAAATTATCTGTCCATGAGCAGCGCCGAGTTGGCCGCCATTCCCGAGTCGTACGCGATCGCTGGTCACTTCATGCATTGGTCGATCGAACGATACGGAATCGATCGCATCCGCGATCTCTATGCCAGTTCCACGGTCAGGATGACCTCCAGCGGGCTGGCGGCGCTCTTCAAGGCGGCGCTGGGAGAAGACATGACCGACATCCTCGCGCTGTACGCTACCTCGGCAACCGAGGTTTACCCTGGGGTCGGGCCGTTCGCTTGCGGCAGCGGCGAGCCGGTGGCGTGGGACGGGGATGAATTGCATCTTACGGGCGAGCTGGCGTGCACGGGCACGACGACCACGAATCGTTACGAGTCTGCCGCCAGTCCTGAGTGGTGGCGTCGATGGCGCCTCGAACATCAGAGGTCGGCATCGTGGATGCCACGCTGCAGCTCGAGGCGGGGGTGTATGATTTGTGGATCGGCCAGGGAAGCGAGAGGACGCTGCACAACTATTCGCTGGACATCACGAGGCAGTAGATTTCGATCTGCGCGGGTGTTCAGGTCTAGGGCGCCGGGAGCTGATTTGCGGGTGACAGGGCGTCGCGCCGCGGCGTACTCTCGCGCTCATGCTCCGTCCACGCGCCGCCGCACTCCTGGTCCTCCCGCTGCTCTCCGCGCTCGCCTGTCAGGGCGCCGAACAACAGCCGCCGCCGGCGCCGAAGGGCAAGCCGGCGCGGGCCATGGACAAGAAGGGCGAGGCCAAGGTCGAGGGCAAGGAGGTCGAGAAGAAGGCGAGCCAGGCCGCCGACGCCAAGGCCTTCGTCGACCGCGTCGACAGCGAGCTGCGCGCCCTCGCCGTGGCCGCCAGCAAGGCCGAGTGGGACAAGAACACCAACATCACCGACGCCACCGAGAAGGCCGCGGCCGACGCCAACGAGAAGTTGATGGAGTTCATGGCCAAGACCATCAAGGAGGCCACGACCTTCACCGGCTCGGACATCGACCCCGAGACGGCGCGCAAGCTGCATCTGCTCAAGGTCACCGGCAGCCCGCCGCCGGCCCCCGGCGACGCCGACAAGCGCAAGCGCCTGGCCGAGATCGGCGCCAAGATGGAGGGCATCTACGGCAAGGGCAAGGCGTGCGAGGGCACGAAGTGCAAGGACCTCGGCGCGCTCGAGGACATCATGGCCTCGAGCCGCAAGTACGACGAGCTGCTCAAGGCGTGGACCGGCTGGCACAAGATCGCGGTCGAGCTGCGGCCGCTGTACCAGGAGTTCGTCGGCCTCGCCAACGAGGGCGCCGCGGAGATCGGCTACAAGGACCTCGGCGAGCTGTGGCGCGCCGGCTACGACATGAGCCCGGCCGACTTCGAGCAGGAGACCGAGCGGCTGTGGACGCAGGTGCAGCCGCTCTACAACAAGCTGCACTGCTACGTGCGCGGCAAGCTCGGCGACAAGTACGGCAAGGACAAGGTGCCGGAGGCGGGCCTCATCCCGGCGCACCTGCTCGGCAACATGTGGGCGCAGGAGTGGGCCAACATCTACCCGCTGGTCGAGCCGTTCCCCGGGGCCGCCAGCCTCGACGTCACCGCCGCGCTGAAGAAGGCCAAGTACGACGAGGTCAAGCTGGTCAAGCTCGGCGAGTCGTTCTTCACCTCGCTGGGCCTCGAACCGCTGCCGGCGACCTTCTGGGAGCGCTCGATGCTGCAGAAGCCGAAGGACCGCGAGGTCGTGTGCCACGCCAGCGCCTGGGACGTCGACCTCAACGACGACCTGCGGATCAAGATGTGCATCAAGATCAACCAGGAGGACATGGTCACCGTCCACCACGAGCTCGGGCACAACTACTATTATCATTACTACTACAAGCTGCCCGTGCTGTTCCAGAACGGCGCCCACGACGGCTTCCACGAGGCGATCGGCGACGCGATCGCGCTGTCGATCACGCCGGCCTACCTCAAGGAGATCGGCCTCATCAAGGACGTGCCGGCCGACGAGAAGGGCCTCGTCAACCTGCAGATGCAGGACGCGCTCGAGAAGATCTCGTTCCTGCCGTTCGGCAAGCTGATCGACCAATGGCGCTGGGACGTGTTCTCCGGCAAGACCGCGCCCGAGAAGTACAACGAGGCGTGGTGGGCCCTGCGCGCCAAGTACCAGGGCATCGCGCCGCCCGAGGACCGGCCCGACCCCGAGTTCTTCGACGCCGGCGCGAAGTACCACATCCCCGCCAACGTGCCGTACACCCGCTATTTCCTGGCGCGGATCCTCCAGTTCCAGTTCCACAAGGCGCTGTGCGAGGCGGCCGGCCACACCGGGCCGCTGCACGAGTGCTCGATCTACGGCAAGACCGCCGCGGGCGACAAGCTCAAGGCCATGCTCGCGCTCGGCGCGAGCAAGCCGTGGCCCGAGGCGCTGGCCGCGATCACCGGCACCAGGCAGATGGACGCCGGGCCGCTGATCGAGTACTTCGCGCCGCTCGAGAAGTGGCTCGACGAGCAGAACCAGGGCAAGCAGTGCGGCTGGTGAGCGACGGACGAGGGCTCGCCGCGCCGCTGCGGCGAGCCCGGGCGGCGCGGCGTCACAGCGCCGCGTTGCCGGCGAAGGTCGGCTGATCGCTGGTCACGAGGTGCAGCCAGCCGATCGCCTCGGCCTCGTCGGTGAACAGCATCATCGGCAGGTTGCTGCCCTGCCTGTTCACCTCGAGGTAGTAGCGGCACAGCTGGTGGCTGCTCGGGGTCGCGGCCAGCAGCGCCACCGCGGTGCACCACTTGGCGAGATCGGATTCGGCGTAGTGCTCGCGGACGCCGGGCTGCATGGCGCGAGTGATGCGGAGGTCGAGGAGCACCCGCCGCGCGATGCCGCCGGCGATCCGCACGAAGGCGACGGTGTTCTCGCGTGCGTCGGTGAGGGTCTGGGTGCGCGTGGTCAGCAGCCGCTGGACGATGACGCCATCGGCGCGCTCCTCGTAGCGCGAAGTGCTGGTCGTGAGCGACCGGAGGATTGCCGCCGTGTTCATTGTTCCGCCTCGGATGGGGGGCATAATCCACAATGCGATGGTGTCCGGCAACCGCGGAGAAGGTGCGCCCGCTCTTGCGCACCCCCCTCACGGACAGCCGCCCAGGCGCCGCCCGTCGCGCGGCAGCGCGCGCGTTGACTCGCCCCCGGCTTCGGCAACACACTGCGCGCGCATGAAGCTCGGCATCGAATCGCTGCGTGACCCGACTCGCGTCCTCGACATGTGGAAGAGCCTGTCCGTAAAGACATTCGGGAAGCAGCTGTTCGCCCGCGCCATCGCCCTGGCGGTGCCCTACACCGGCAGCATCGCCCCGCTGGTGCTCGAGCTCGAGGCCGGCCGCGCCAAGGTGCAGATGCGCGACCGCTGGAGCGTGCGCAACCACCTCCGCTGCGTCCACGCGGTCGCGCTGATGAACCTCGGCGAGGCCGTGACCGGCCTGGCGGTGATGAGCCTGCTGCCCCCGGGCGCCCGCGGCATCGTCACCCAGCTGTCGATGGACTACGTGAAGAAGGCCCGCGGCACGATCACCGGCGACGCCAAGGTCGAGGTCCCGGCCGGGCCCGGCACCCACGAATTCGAGGTCCAGGGCGAGCTGCGCAACAGCATCGGCGAGGCCGTCGCGCGCGTGCGGGCGCGCTGGCGCATCGACGTGCCGGAAGCCGCGGTCGCCAGTGCCGGGGCCGGCGCCGCAGCCGCGCCCTGAGATCTCACATCCACCTCGAGCGGCAGATCTTCCGTCGCGCCTCGCCTCGAGTCGCGACGATCATTGGTGCATGTCGCAGCTCACGGTGGCGCGCTCACGCGGCTTGCGACCACAAGGCGGCGTCGAGGCCGGCGCACAGCTGCGCGGCGGCGCGCGACGAGGGCACGCCCAGCGCGATGACCTCGGCGTGGTCGGGGGCGGCCGCCAGCGCAGCCGCGAGCGTGCGCGCGGCGGCCTGCCGCGCCGCCGCGACCTCGGCCCGGGCGGCCTCGTCGAGCTGTCCCGAGAGCCAGGTGTCGAGCCGCCACGCCAGCTCGGCGTGCCGCGCCTCGTCGCCGGCGATCGCCGCGAACTCGACGCGCAGCTCGAGGTCCTCGGCGGCGCAGGCCTGATGCGCGGCGACCAGCGCGGCCCAGGTCTCGAGGACGCAGCCCTCGACCGCGTTCTCGACGGCGATGGCCCGCAGGTCGCGGTCGGGCCAGGCGACGATCGCCGGCGCGGCGACGACCGCCCCGCGCGCCTCGGCCAGCGCGAGCATCCGCGCGGCGTGCCGCTCCTCGTCGCGCGGCCTCGACGAGCGCGTCCAGCAGCTCCGCCGGGTTCGGGGCCGCGCGCCCGCGGGCGTCGGCGCCGCCCGCCGCCGCGTCGCGCCGGTGGTGCTCCCGAGCCCCGGCGGGACTGATAGGCTCGCGGCCCATGACCGCGAGCGCTGCCAATCTCCCTCCGCTGCTCGTCACCCCGCCGGCCGGCGGCTTCGATCGCGCGGCCGCGCGTGACCTGGTCAAAGAGTCAGGTCTCGCCACCGCCCTGCACAAGCTGGTGCGCGCGCCGTTCGGGCACACGGTGCTCAGCCTGCGGGCGCTCGACGCGGCGATCGAGGCGGCCGACCTGGCGCTGCAGGCCGGCGAGGCGCTGCACGCCGCGCTGCTCGAGGACATCGCCCGCGCCGGCTCGCTGGCGCTGCCGGAGCCGACCCGCGACCAGCGGATGTTCGTCGGCGCGTTCACGCTGACGGTGCTCGGCGACGTGCTGGCGCCGCGGCTGGCCCTGATCGCGCCGACGCCGGAGGTCCACGGCGAGCTCGAGTCGGACGGCCTCGAGGACCTGCTGGTCAAGCCGACGCGCGAGGGTCTGAAGAGCGCGCTGGCGCTGACCGGCAAGTACCTCGAGGTCCAGGCCCAGCGCCAGCCCGGGGCCACGGCGCCGCGGCTCGACGAGCGCGAGGTGTGGGCGGTGACGACGTTGCACGCGTTCGTGCTGCAGCTCGCGGGCGCGCTGCGCCGGCTGACCCACGCCGGGCGACTGCGGCCGTTCGGCGTGGCCCTGGCGCAGCGCAAGGTGGTGGTCGGCGATCTGCGCTACGAGGGCTTCGTCGCCCGCGGCCCCGAGGGCCCGGCCAGCGACCTCAAGCCGGTCAAGCTCGGCGACATCGTCGGCAACCAGGAGTACCTGCAGGCCGGGCTCAAGCTGGCCCGCGACGTCGCCGCGTATGACCTCAAGGCCAGGCGCGGGCCCAAGCAGCTCAACCCGGTGCTGTTCGGCCTCGGCCGGCCCGGCTGCGGCAAGACGATCACCGCCCACGCGATCGGCAACTACTTCCTCGACTTCTGCAAGCAGCGCGACGTCCCGGCCCGCTTCAAGGTCATCCGCCGCACCGACTGGGCCTCGTCGTACCAGAACGCCAGCGCGGCCACGCTGGTGAAGATCTTCAAGGAGGAGGTCTACGGCTTCGAGGGCGTGTGCGGGGTCTACTGGCCCGACATCGACACCGCGTTCGCGTCGCGCGGCTCGGGCGACCTGCGCTCGGAGGAGAAGAACAACCTCGGCGCGGTGTTCGGGATCTTCGACGGCACGCTGATCCCGAAGGACGGCAAGTGGTTCATGATCTGCGACGCGAACTACATGCAGATGGACGAGGCGACGCGCTCGCGGATCGCCCAGAACCCGTTCACCGTGCGCGGGCCGACCACCGCCGACGACTACGTGCACCTGCTGCGCGACGTCCTGCTCGGTGACCTCCGGCCGTTCGTCGCCCAGGGCGAGGACGCCGGCTGGGCCGAGGTCGGCGCGGCGCTGGTCAAGGCCGACCTCAGCGGCCGCTCGGTCGAGAGCGTCGCCAACAACATCCGCGCCTACGTGCAGGACTTCGAGTACCCCGACGAGTACTTCCGCGCCGACTACGAGGGCCGCAGGGCGCTCATCCACAAGCTGTCGCGCCGCGTCGACATCGCCGGCGTCCAGCGCGAGATCTCCGACTACGTCAGCTTCCACCGCGAGGCCGAGGAGCGCGAGGCCAAGGAGCGGTTCGAGCGCGAGGTCGAGGCCATGGTCGGGCAGCTCAACGCCGGCCGGGCCGCCACCGCGCGGGCCGCGGCGGCCGCGGTCAAGGAGATCACCGGCGAGTGAGCCGGAGGCGACGATGACCCTGGAGACAGTAGCTACGGGACATGTCGCGACGGACATGTCCGTTCCGCCGGCGCCGGAGCTGTGGGTGATCGACGCCACGGCGCTGCTGTTCCGCGCCTACTACGGCATGCCGCCGAAGCTGTCGCCCGCGGGCGAGCCGGTCGGCGCGGTGCTGGGGCTCGGGCACCTGCTGCGCGGGCTGCTCCGGCGCGCGCCCGAGCGGGTGGTGCTGGTCTACGACGCCGGGCGCACGACCTTCCGCAACCGCATCGACCCGCGCTACAAGGCCAACCGCGGCGAGCCGCCGCCCGACCTGGCGCCGCAGTTCGAGCGCGCGCGCCAGTTCGGCGCGGCCGCGGGGTTCGTGACGCTGTCGGTGCCCGACTTCGAGGCCGACGACCTGATGGCCACGCTCGCCCGCGGCGCGGCGTCCGCCGGTCTGCGCACGCGGCTGCTCAGCGTCGACAAGGACCTGTGTCAGTTGGTGCGCGACGAGGCGCCGGCGGTGGTGCTCGAAGACCCGCGCACCGGGGACACCTGGGACGGGGCCGGCGTGGTGCGGCGCATGGGCGTGCGGCCGTCGCAGGTGGTCGACTACCTGGCGCTGGTCGGCGACACCAGCGACAACGTGCCGGGGGTGCCGGGGGTCGGGCCCAAGGCCGCGCAGGCGCTGCTCGCCGCGTTCGGCGACCTCGACGCGCTGTACGCCTCGCTCGGCGAGGTCGCCGGTCTGCCGCTGCGCGGCGCGAAGGGGCTCGCGGCCCGGCTCGAGGCGGGGCGTGAGGCGGCCTTCCTCGCGCGCTCGCTGGTGCGGCTGCACGACGCGGTGCCGCTCGGTGGGCTCGACCTACACGCGCACACGCGCTGGACCGGGCCGCGGGACGACGCCGACGAGTTCTTCACCGCGCTCGGCAGCGTCGGCGCGCTCCGCGGGCTGCGATCGATCGTGGCGCAGGCGCGTGCGTGAAGGACAAGCGGGCGCCGACGCGGTAGGCTCGCGCGGTCGCCGATGACAACCGGCCCCGAAATCACGGCACCACCCACCGAACCGGCGCCGACCGGCCACGCGCGCGCACTGGCGACGGTGTGGTTCACCCTGTTCCTCGACCTCGTGTCGTTCGGGATCGTCATCCCGGTGCTGCCCTTCTACGCCAAGGACACCGGCGCCTCGGAGGGGCTCATCGCGCTGCTGGCGACCGCGTACTCGGCGGCGCAGTTCGTGATGTCGCCGGTGCTCGGCCGCCTCAGCGACCGCCACGGCCGCCGCCCGGTGATGCTGATCTCGATCGCCGGCAGCACGCTGGCGATGCTCACCCTCGGGTTCGCGCAGGCGCTGTGGATGTTGTTCCTGTCGCGCACGATCAGCGGCGTGTGCAACGCCAACGTCTCGACCGCGCACGCCTACGTCGCCGACCGCGTGCCGCCGCACCAGCGCGCCCGCTACATGGGCATGATGGGCACCGCCGTCGGCCTCGGCTTCATCGTCGGCCCGTCGCTCGGCGGCCTGCTGGCGCGGCCCGACTGGCCGCAGTTCCCGTTCTTCGTCGGCGCGGGCCTCAGCCTGCTCAACTTCCTCATGGCGGTGCTGTGGCTGCCCGAGAGCCACCGCCCGCGCGCGCTCGCCGGGCCGCCGCCGCCGCGCCCGTCGCTGCTCGCGGTCGCCCGCGACCCGGCGTTCTGGAGCGGACAGATCGGCGTGATGGTCGCGATCTACTTCGGCTTCTTCTGCGCCTTCGCGGCCATGGAGGCGACCTTCGCCCTGTTCACCGAGGCCTGCTTCGGCTGGGGCGAGCAGGAGACCGGCAAGTTCTTCGCGTTCGTCGGCACGATCATCGTCCTGTTCCAGGGCGTGATCGTCGGCCGCTCGGTGGCCACGATCGGCGAGCGCCGCTCGCTGGCCCTCGGCCTGACGATGAGCGCGACCGGCTTCACGCTGCTGAGCGTCTCGCCGGCGTGGCCGTGGGTGCTGCTCGGCGGGTTCTTCATCGCCGGCGGCAACGGCCTCATCATGCCCAGCATGTCGGCGCTGGTGTCGCGCAACAGCACGAGCGACAACCAGGGCATCAACGCCGGCTTCGCCCAGTCGGCCGGCGCGCTCGGGCGGATCGCCGGGCCGATGATCGCCGGCGTGCTGTTCGAGCTGATCGGCCCGCGCGCGCCGATGGGCTCGTCCGCGGTGCTGGTGGTGCTGGTGTGCCTCATGGTGATCCTGCGCGTCCACGAGGCCCGGCCCGAGCCCGGGCGCTGAGGCCTCCGGGGATCGGGGTCTCAGTAGTCGCGCCGCATCTCGCCGGCAGGGCTCCAGCTGAGCGTGCGAAAGGCGAGGAGGCCGCTGGTCGGGTGGTGTTGATCGGGGTGGATCGCGCGCAGGTGGATGTGCTGCGATTCGCCCCAGGCGAACCCGAGCGACAGCCTGCCGATCGTGAGCGCCTCGGTGGCGCCGCCGAGCAGGCGCAGGCGCGCGTCGCCGCGGCTGACGCCGGCGAAGTAGCCCTCCTGCACCTGCAGCACGGTGTGCACCAGATGCTCCGGCGCGCCGCCGCGCTCGCGGGCCCGCGACCACACGACATTCGCGAGCTCGTCGAGCCGGTCGTAACGGACCACCGCGTACGAGGCCACGCGGCAGAGGTGGGTGTCGTCGCCCGCGAAGAACACGTCCGCCTCGACCTCGACCGGCATGCGCACGCCGGCGGGGCCGATCACGACCTCCTCGCCGCGCGCCGATTGCAGCCGCAGATCGGCCCCGGCCGAGAAGTCGGTGGGGCCGACCGGGGTGACGATCGTCGGCCAGTCGCGCAGATCCGCCCCCCAGCGGTCGAGGTGGTGGTGCGGCACGAAGCGCTCGTGGTCGAAGCCGCCGACGTCGCCGAGGCGAAGGTCGGCCGAGAACGGCGGCCACGCGCCGTGCCCGAGCTCCATGACGACACGCAGGTGACGATTCCAGGCGCTGAACAGACTCATCGATCCCTTGAACGCGGCAGTAGCCAATCGCGGCGAATTCAATTGTGATCGTCGCGAAAATTTTCGCAGCATTTACTCTGTATGCACATGACTGACCCGCCGGAAATCGCCGCCCGCGCCGCTTCCGCCGTCCGCTCCGCCGACGCCCTCCTGATCTGCGCGGGCGCCGGCATGGGCGTCGATTCGGGCCTGCCCGACTTCCGCGGGCCCGAGGGCTTCTGGCGCGCGTACCCGGCCGCGCGCCGCCTGGGCTTGCAATTCCACGATCTCGCCGATCCGCGCTGGTTCTTCGAAGACCCCGCGCTCGCCTGGGGCTTCTACGGCCACCGCCTCAACCTCTACCGCGACACCACACCGCACGCGGGCTTCGCAATGCTCCAGCGCTGGGCCGCGCGCGCGCCCGCGGGTGCGTTCGTGTTCACGTCGAACGTCGACGGTCAATTCCAGCGCGCAGGGTTCCCCGATCTGCGAGTGGTGGAGTGCCACGGATCGATCTTGCACCTGCAATGTCTGCGAGGCTGCGACCTCGAGGCGTGGTCCGCCGCCGAGGTGACGGTGTCGGTGGACGCGGAGAGCCTCCGCGCCGCCGCGCCGCTGCCCACGTGCCCGCGCTGCGGCGGCCTCGCTCGCCCCAACATCCTGATGTTCGGCGACTTCAGCTGGGACCCGAGCCGCAGCAGCGCTCAGGAGGAGCGCCTGCAAGCGTGGCTCGGCGAGGTCGCGGCCGCCCGCGCCCGCCTGGTGGTGCTGTGCCTCGGCTCGGGCACCGCGATCCCGACGGTGCGATTCACCGCCGAGCGCACGGTGCGCCGGCTCGGCGGGACGCTCATCCGCGTCAACCCGCGCGACCCGGGCGTGCCGAGCGGTCAGCTGTCCCTTGCGACAGGTGCGCTCGCAGGCCTGGCCGCGATCGACGCCGCGCTCGCATGAGAGAAGCACGACATGAAGTGATATGCCTTTTAAAACATGTCGTCATGGGCATGGTGATAAGGGCATGTTCATGAATGCGGGTCGGATATGCGACGCGGCGAGGCCGAGGTTCACGGATGTCTCGCGGGACAGCCGGCCTGCGGCGCGGCGCGGCCGGCGAACGCGGCGACGAAGGCCGGGTGGCGGGCGATCAGGCCGAGGGCGCGGGCGAGGAGGCTGCGGCCGGGTTCGACGCGGTGCCAGGTGGACGCGCCGCTGGGGTGCGGCAGGCAGATCGCGTCGGCCTCGACGCCGTGCCAGCGGATCCGCCGCGCCTCGCCGATCACCTCGACCAGCGGGCCCTTGTGGCCGAGCACCTGCTCGATGGCGACGCCGCCGACGGGGATGAGCAGGCGGGGCTGCAGGATGTCGACCTCGCCGGCCAGGAATTGACGGCAGCGCGCCATCTCGTCCTGATCGGGCTTGCGGTCGCCGCCGCCGTTGGCCTTGCCGGGGAAGCAGCGCGCGACCGCCGACATGTACACGCAGTCGCGGAACTCGGCCTCGCTGACACCTGCCGCCGCCTCGAACCAGCGAAACAGGGTCTTGCCGGCCGTCCACGCGAACGGCCGCCCGAAGCCGCCCTCGCGCGGCCCGGGCGCCTGACCGACGAGCAGCACGGGCGTGACGATCGGCGGGCCGTGGACGACCGGGCCGATCATCGCCGGACAGGCCTTGCAGGCGTCGAGCCGGCGGTGCAGCACGGTCAGTCGGGTCCGCGGGTCCATCGTGAAGCGCTCGCGCGGCAGTCTGTATCACCGCGCGAGGCCGCGCCAGGGCCGGCGCGAACACTCACGCGCGCGTGGTCGGCGCCGTGATGCGACCTGGCGATCGAAGAACCATTCGTCGGCGAGCCGACGCACCGCCCGGGTCATGCGAGTGTCACTTCGGGCACGACAGGGCCACGCTCGTGGTATTCGTCAATGTCATCACTCGGGCGCGAACGGCCACCACGGGTCGCGGACGAACAGGTGGCCCGGGGCGCGCTGGAACAGCCACGCGCCGTAGAGCTGCACGACGGCCGCGACGAGCACCAGCGGCATGAACCATCGGCTGCGGGCGCCGCCGCCTGCCACCAAGAGGACGAGCAAGAACGGCAGGAAGTCGAGGGCGAAGCGGTAGGAGAACTGGACCTGGCCGCTGTTCTGATAGAGGAGCGCGGGCACGGCGACGGCCAGGGCGGCGAGCAGGAGGCCGCGCCGCTGCGGCAGCGGGTCGCGGGCGGCGAACAGGCACAGCAGCCACGGCGAGCCGAACAGAAGGCCCATGCCGTGGATCGACCAGCGTACGTGCAATGGCGACAGCTGCACCTGCGGCCATAGCCACAACATGCACTCGAGGTTGCGCCACAGGTAGTGCAGGCCGAACATGCCGTGGGTCTGGATCCGCTCCTGCCAGCGGATCTCGAGGTAGCGGTGGCCGAACTCGAAGATGTCGTCGAAGCGGACCCAGTTGAACAGCGCGAGCGCGCCGCCGATCAGCGCCAGCGGGGCGAGGAAGCGCAGCAGCGCGGCGGGGCGGCGATCGGCGCGCCACCACTCGAGCAGGAAGAAGGGGGCCGCGAAGGCGACCTGCGGGCGACAGGCGGCGGCCATGCCGAGCCACAGGCCGGCGCTCGCGGGCCGCCCGGCGTTCCAGGCGGCGCCGATGTGGAGCACGAGGAACAGGTCCGCGAGGATCTGCGCGGTGAACCACACGCTGCCGTGGGCGGCGACGAAGCAGGCCGGGCTGGCGAGCGTCCAGGCGAGGCAGGCGAGCAGGTGCTCGCGCGTGCGGCCGGGGCGGACGCGCTCGAGCAATCGCAGCAGGAACACGGGGACGAGCGCACCGACGAGGACCGTGAACAGGACGTCGGGGAAGCCGAGGCCCCACAGCGCGACGCCCGGGAGGATGACGAGCGCGGGACCTGGCGGAAAGGTCACGTACCAGGTGCCGCCACGCGCGGCCACCTGCGCGAGCGGGACGTCGTGGACCTGTCCGTCGGTGGCGCGGAAGCTGTCGATGCGCTCGCGCCGGCGCCGCTCGGTGCAAGCCGCGGTGCGGCAGGGGAAGCCGCGCAGGACGGTGCCGTCCTTGAGCGTGAGGGTGTGGACGCGGCCCCAGTCGTCGAAATTGCGCGGGTAGCCCGGGGGATCGCCCGGGAGCGCGAGCCGCCCCTCGAGCCAGCCCTGGGCCATGTGCGCGAAGTGATTGTTGGCGCTCGGCTGCAGCAGGTCGGCGCCCGCGAGCACCGCGAGCACGGCGAAGGCGACGACGAAGACGGCGAGAGCGCGGAGCCGGGTCACGGGCGCGGGGAGCATAGCAAGCGGCGGGCCCGCCGGGCGCGCCATCGCGTCGCTTCGGAGAAGGAGGCGCGAGGGGTCGCTTCGTGTGGATTGCGAGCGTCGGAGGGTCGCGGCGGGCGATCCAGTCGTGTCGTCGCGGGGCGCTCGCGGCTGCTGCCTTTCCGGGCCGGCCTGTCACTTGGGACAGGGCGTCGGAGCAGCGCGGCGGGCGATGAAGCCGTGTCGTCCGAACCGCTCGCGGCCGCTGCGCCCATGGCCGACCTGTCACTCGGGACAGGCCAGCGGGCCCGGGAGGCAGGTCGGCTCGACGGAGTCCATGAGGCACAGCCACACGGCGAGCGCGTCGCCCTCGGCGCAGGCGGCGAAGAACTCCGGCGGGCGCAGCGGGTAGACGGCCTCGTGGACGTTGGGCTGCGATCCATGCACGTTGTCTGCCACGCTGTGCGCCAGGGCCCTGTCGCCGGCGATCTCGAGCGAGACCGGTGACAACCGCACAACGACGTCCGCCACGTGCCACCAGGCGATCTGCCCGGGCGAGCGATCGCGCAGGGCGGCGGCCATGCAGCGCGCGCGTTGGAGGTCGTCGACCTGGACCTCGCCCGGATCGAGGATGTCGTCGCTGCTGGTGATGAAGACCAGAGGCTCGTCACCGGCGCACAGCTCGGGCAGGCCGCAGGTCAGCATCCACGCGTCCGGGTCGGGGTCGCTGTAGCTGTGCTCGAGGCAGGGCTCGGCGGCCTCGGTGGTCGTATCGGGCTCGCCGCTCCCGCTGGTCGGCACCTCGGTCGTGGTCGTCGCGGTGCTCGTGGTGCTCGTGGTCGCGCCGGTTTCGCTGTCTTCGCCGATCGGGCGGTCGGTGCAGGCGGCCGCGAGACCGAGCAGGGCAGGGAAGAGTCGTCGCATTGTCCCGTGCAGGACATCACGGGCCCGCGCGCCGGTCAAGCGCAGGTCCGCGCGGCACACCGATCCGCAGTCGGCCCGAGCTGCGCCCATCGATCGCGCACCTGAACGAAGAATCGATCGGGCGCACACTTGACATTCGCGGCGGGTCAGTCTAAAAAACGATTCGTCGCCATGCGCACGAACCGACATCTCGGCCATGACCCGCGCCTCGTCGCGGCAGTCTCGGTGGTCGCGAATGCGCGGGCTTTCATCCTGTCGGCGCTGTTTAGGTAGCCAGGTCGGCTCCGGGCCCACGGAGCCGCCCTGGCGTGCGCTCCGGCCGTTTCGCCGCGTCGCGGGCTCGCTGTGCGAGCGTTCGTGGCGCGCGAGGGGGCCGTCGCAGCGGTGCGGATCAGCGCCCAGGAAGCTGACCGGGTGGTAGCGCTTCCCTGAAGAGGAAGAGGTGTTGGTTCGAGTCCAACCCTGGGCACCGTCGCGAGTGTATACATTCGCCGCGGGCGCGGACCGGCGGTCCGCGCCGCGGCTGTGCACATTCACGGGCTGACGTGCGAGACGTCGCCGTGCAGCAGTGCGTCGAGCCAGTCGGTCAGCGGTACGCCGTCGACCTCGGTGGTGTAATAGCCGGGGCTGGAGAGGATCGTGTGGCCGGTGCCGCCGACGAAGTAGCTGCCCCACACGGGGCTGGCGCCGAGGATCTCGTCGCGCAATTGATAGAGACCGTCCTCGAAGGTCGGGCCGGGGTAGGTGCCGCCGTCGCAGTCCTCGAGGCCGTAGCCGAAGAAGGTCCGGATCACGCCGTCCTGCTCGCTCGAGAACAGGGCCAGGCGCTGGTCGGACCACTTCTCACCGAGGAAACTTGCGAGGTTGTAGATCCCGCCGCCGTCCTCGTGAAAACACTCGACACAGTCGGCCGGCAGGGTGTCTTCAAAATTGTAGAGCTCGCGCCAGCGCTCCTGCAGGCACACGGGCAGGTACTGGTCGGACATCGGCGGGCCGGAGTCGTCGAGCAGGGTGACGGCGCTGTTGGGGAAGGCGCCGGCGATCCGGTCGTAGTTGAGGGCGGCCCCGAAGCCGCCGGCGCTGCTGCCGGTGACGAGCACGTGGCCGGCGTCGCCGAAGGTCGGCACGAGCCGCTCGAGGTAGGCGGCGACGTTGCGGTAGCCGACGAACTGCTGGGCCCCGAGCACGCCGTCGATGCCGACGTTCTCGCGGTCGCCGGCGTGGACGTCGCCGGTGCAGTAGGGCACGTAGACGAAGCTCCAGTCGCGTACCGGGTTCTGCGGGTCGTCGTCGAAGAGGCCGCCCTTGCCGATGCCCAGCGCCCAGGCGTCGAACTTGAACTCGCCGAAGTTGGACCACAGCTCGTTGAGCGCGCAGGTCCCGGAATTGAAGCAGGCGCCTCCGCCCTCGAAGTAGATCACCAGGCCGTCGCCGCCGCCGTAGCGCACGCCGAGGCCGGTGGTCGAGCCGTCGCGGCACATCGAGTCCGGGAACGGCACCCACGACCACAGCCCGGGCGGCTCGAGCGGCAGCGGCTCGCCGTCCCACGGCGAGGGCTCGTCGCCGGTGGTGCCGTCGCTGTCGCCTCCGGTGGTGGTGTCGAGGCCCGCGCTGGTGTCGGTGGCGACGTCCGTGGTGGTGCCCGGCGGGTCGCCGGTGGCAGACTCGCCGGCGCTGCTGGTGGGCGGTAGCTGACCGCTGGTCGGTACGGCGTCGCCGGTCGAGGTCGACGGGTCGCCGCCGGTGCTTTCGGTGCCGTTGGGCTCGCTCGCCGAGCTGACCGGGTCACCGGGGTCTCCGCAGGCGGAGAGCAGGAGGATGGCGATCGGGGGGCAAAAAACGCGCAACATCGCTCGCCAGCGTAACCTGGAGCCAGGCGAGCGAGCGACGCGGGGCCGCGTGACCTAGGGCTGAAGACTTCCGCTATCGCCTGATGTGCGACTCAGTGTTTGTTCGGAGGTTGAGAGCCGACAGCCGGCCCGCGTGGCGGATCAGGGTCGGGCGATGCCGCGCAAGAAGGCCTCGGCCGCGGCACTGAAGCGCGCCGGATCGGTGATCGGGGTCGAGCAGGCGGTGTCGGTGCAGAGGTAGGCCGCGGGCTTCTCGAGGTCGGGGTAGCGGGTGCCGGGGGCGCTGAGGCTGATGTTGGCGCGCGGCTCGTCGTGGGCCAGGGCGGCGCGGAGCAGGGCCTGCGCGGCGGGTTCGTCGGCGCGGCCGACCACGGTGATGTCGATCGGCGTGATCGTCAGCTCGGCGAGCGCGAGCAGGTAGTCGCCGAGCATGCGCGCCTGGGCCTTGACGACGTCGGGCTGCGAGATGGCGCGGACGGCCAGCTCGGCGGCCCGGGCGTAGGGCAGGTCGTCGGCGTCGTGGTCGAGGCTGCGCTGCAGCTCGAGCAGGAAGCGCGCCATGCGGGCGTTGTCCTCGAACGGCTTGCGCCGCTCGGCGAAGGTGCCGGTCGCCTCGGGGTCGACGGTGTGGGCGTAGAAGCCGCCGGCAGGGTCGGCGAGCTCGCGCAGGGCGAACTCGCCGACGCCGCGCGCGTGCTGCTGCCACTTCGGGTCGCCGGTGGTGCGGTACAGGGCCAAGAGGCCGCGCCCGACCTCGGCCTGGTCGCCGAGGTGGAGCAGGCCGCGGTCGTCCCCGGCGTGGCGGAAGCCGCCGCGCTCGTCGCGGTGAGTGACGAGGAGGCGCTCGCCGGCCCGGACCGCGGCGGCCCGCACCGCCTCGTCGGGGGCGACGGCGTCGAACAGCAGGAGGCCGCGGACGAGCGCGCCGTTGCGGTCGGCGTAGACGTGGGTGTCGATCACGGGCAGGCCGAGCGCGCGCCGGGCGGCGTCGTCCATGGCGTAGTACTTGTCCCCGAGGACAGGTTCTTTGCGACCTGTCGGGACGCGCAGGTCGGCGTCCTGGCTGGTGTAGAAGCCGCCGTCGTCCCCGTCGACCCAGAACTCGAGCAGGTAGCGGGCGATGTCGCCGGCGGCGGTTTTCCACCGGGGGTCGCGGGTGCGGCGGTAGGCGAGCGCGTAGCTCTCGAGCGCGCCGGCCTGGATGGGGGCGATCTTCTCGAAGTGCGGGTCGGTCCACACGCCGTGGACGCTGTACTGGTACATGCCGCCCCACACCGGGTCGATGAGGTCGCGCTGGCGGTCGAGGACGAGGAGGCCGCGCTCCTGCCAGGCTGTCTCTTGGTACAGGTGCGCGCGCAGCAGGCTGTACTCGTTGTTGGCGGCCAGCGGGTACTTCTGCTTGCGACCCCAGCCGGCCTGGGCGTCGTCCCAGTAGCTGTCGAGCTGCTCGGCGGCGAGCTTGCGCAGGTCGACGAGGTCGCCGCCGCGCGGCGGCGGGGCCGGGACGGCGACGCGACCGGTCAGCTTGCCGGCCTCGTGCTCGGCGACCAGCCGCCGCAGCAAGGCGGCGAACTCGCGCGGGTCCTGGTAGCCGCGCAGCTCGAGCACGGGGCGCGCGTCGCTGGTCAGGAAGGCGGTCGCCGGCCAGCCCCAGTCGGCGTAACGCTCGGCGACGTCGGGGCGGGCGTCGCTGTCGACGCGGATGGCGATGAAGTGCTCGGCGAGCAGCGCCGCGACCTCGGGGTCGGCGTAGGTCTCCTCGTCCATGACGTGACACCAGTGACACCAGCTGGCGATCACGTCGACGAGGATGATCTTGCGCCCGGATTTCGCCTCGGCGAACGCGGCCGCGTCCCACCCGCGCCACGCCGGCTCGACGTGCGCGGCGGGTGCGACCGGCGGCGGCTCGGGCTTTTTGCAGGATGTCCCGAAGGACAGGACGGCGAGGGCGAGCGCGACGGCGAGGCGAGCAGGCACGGGCGAAGTTACGCGGGACACGCGGGGGTGGATCGGGCAGGGACGACCGGCGGGTCGCACGAGCGCGAGGAAGGGCAGGATCGCAGAGGGGCGGGCCGGAGGCGAGGTCCGGGGCGGGGGAGAGCAGGCCGGCGGGTGCGCGGGTCGGTGGCGGGCGCGAGCGCGCCTGGCAGGCGAGCCGCGTGCACGACCGCGACGAGCAGCGTGCGCCCGCGAGTGGGCGGAGCTTGGAGCGTGCTTCGCAGACGCAAGCCGCGGAGCTCGGGCACGCGCGCGGAGCACTCGCGTGCGCAGGTCGAGCGGGTCAGGCCGGAGGCGGGACCGGCAGGTTCTCGCCGGGCGGCGGCACCGGGCTGGTCTCGGTCGGCGCGGTCGTGGGCGGCGGCGTGTCCGGCGGCGGCGGATTCGCGGGCGAGGGGGTCTCGACGGGCGCGGGCGGCGGGCTCGCAGGCGTCGGCGGAGCCTCGGGCGGGCTCGCGACCGGGGGCGTGGTGGCGGGCGGCGGGCTGGCGCTCGGGACAGGTTGCGCGGGGGGAGGATAACCCTGCGGCGGCGGGTAGCTCGAGGCCGGCTGCGACTCGTAGCTCGGCGGCGGCGGCGGGCGCGAGGGCGGCTGCGCCTGGCGCCGCCCGCCGACGCCGAACACGATGCCGCCGCGGAAGCCCCAGGTGAAGCTGCAGGCGTAGTCGGGGTAGTAGCTGTTGCCGTTCTCGACGAAGGTGTAGGCGCGCTCGCAGCGGTCGTTGGTGAAGCGCATGCCGACGCCGACGCCGAGGTCGAGCCAGGCGAGGCCGCCGAGGCGGATCATGACGCCGGGACCGATGGTCCACTGCCCGAGCACGCCGCGCTTCTTGTTGAGGAACACGGGGCCGAGGCCGAACGAGACGTACGGGGCGACCCGCTCGCCGCGGTAGAGGACCCACAAGAGGCTCGGCGTGAGGCTGAACTCGTTGGTGGGGATCTGCGCGAAGAGGGTGGGCCCGACCGATTCCTTGTAGGCCTGCGAGTAGAAGGTGCTGACGTTGCGCAGGTGCAGGCCGACGGCCAGGCCGCCGACGACGAAGTAGCTGGCGCCGGCGCCGACGAGCAAGCTGCCGCCGTAGTTGCGCGAGAAGGAGCCGCCGAGCGCGACGCTCGGCAAGATCGTGCCGCGGCGGAAGGGGCGTGGATCGTCGTCGGCCCGCGCGGCCTGGACCGGCAAGGCGAGGGCGACGAGGGCGGTGAGGACGACGATTCGGCGCACGGAACCTCCGGCGAGACGCATCGAGATGGTCGCGCAAAGCGCGGCGCGGCGCAAAGGCCGACCGCGCGGTCCGTGAAGGCTATCACCCGCTCCACGCGAGGCCAGGGCGCCGCCGCGCGGGCCCACCGGCCTGGAGCGAGCGCAGGGCCGCAGAGGCGCGTGCGCTCGCCTGGACGCGGTCAGGCGGCCGGGTCGATGCGCGGAACGGGCGGAACGGCGGGCAGGCGAGCAACCACCGGTGAAGCCTCGTCGGGGAGAATTCACGGGTCGGGCGGCCCGACAGCGGCCCGCGAGCTCGCGGAAGCAGTGGTACCGAAGGACCTGTCCTTCGGACCAGGCGAGCAGGGGCCTCGAGCTCGCCCCGACGTCCACGTTGCCCGACGGCTTCGAGCTACGGGGCGACGATGCGCGGACTCACTCGAGGGTACCGAGGAGCGCGGCGACGCTGTACTCGACGGCGTCGAACGGCTCCGGACAGACCTGCGCGGGCGGCTCGGCGGCGAGGGCGATGAGATAGCCCTCGGGCTGCCAGCGGAACACGGTGAGCGACTGGCGCTGCGGATCGGCGAGCCAGTAGTGCGGAATCTCGGCGCGGTGGTAGATCTGGAGCTTGCGGATCGTGTCGCGCGAGGGGTTGGAGGGCGAGATGACCTCGCAGACCCAGTCCGGGCGGATCTTGACCGGAAAGCCGGCAGGAGGTTCAGGGACGCGATCGATGCGCCAGCCGACGAGATCGGGGACGACGACCTGGCGGGGTGCGAGTTCGACGTGGACTTCGCCGCCGATCCACCAGCCGCCCGGCGCGTCGCCCCTGGGCGGGCCGCGGAAGTGCCTGCGGATCTGCTCGCCGATCGAGAATTGGGTGTCGGCGTGGCCGAACAGCGGCGCGGCCTTTTGGCTCAGCTCGCCGTCGAGGAGCTCGTAGTAGGGCTTCTCGTCGGCGACGGCGAGCAGGTCGGCGAGCGTGGCGCTTTGCACGGCTGGATACATGATGACATGTTAGCGGAAGATCGGGGCATGCGCGAGAGCGAGCGCTGCGGCGGAGGAGCGGTCGTAGCGGCGACACCGGCCGGGCTTCGAACGTCACGCCTGTCCTCCGGGACATGTCGTCGAGTCGGCGATCGGCCTCGGCGGCCGACGCGTCACCGGTCGGCGAGGACGAGGTCGAAGCCGAGCTTCGGCGGGGCGTCGCCGGAGGGGGTGATGCGGACGGCGAGGTCGGCGGACGCTTGCATGTCCTCGGGGACAGGTATGTGCGGGCGCTGGCGGTCGGGGCGGTGGGCCATCGTGAAGTCGGCGAGGGGCGACCAGGCTTCGCTGCCGTGCGGGCGGACGTCGACCTGGACGCGGTACTGGCCGCGGCGGCGCATCTTGGCGTCGTCGTCGTCGAGCGCGAACCAGGCGTCGAGGACGGGGCCGGGGGCGACGCCGGAGAACACGACCTCGGAGGGGCGGCGCGGGTCGGCGAGGACGGCCGGGAAGATCAGCATGTCGGTCTTGAGCGGGCCCGTGCGCGCGCGGGTGACCGCGGCGGCGCGGCCCTCGGCGAGGCGAGCGCTGGCCTGCGGGCGCTCGCGGGCGGCGGCTCGTTGCCAGCGCACGCCGGCGACCACGAGCGCGGCGGCGGCGACGGCGATCAGGACGGCGGGGTGGGCGAGGCGGCGAGCGAGCGGGCGCAGGCGCTCGACGAGGCGCGGTGACCTGACCAAAGAGACACATGCGACGAGGGCGGCGAGGCTGGCGAGCAGGCCGGCGGCGTCGAACCACCGCCAGCGGGCGTAGCGGAGCTCGAACACGCCGTCGCGCGCGGGGGCGGCGATCAGGGTCGGCTCGCTGCCGTCGTCGCCGAGGGCCTTGCCGCCGCGCAGCTCGCCGCGCAGGCGCTGCTCCGGGGTGACCGTGGGGCCGTCGCCGACCACCGGGACCTCGTGCCACGCGACCGGCTCGGCGGCGCCACCGTCTGGCTGAAAGGACAGGTCCCAGCGCGGGTAGCCGGCGACGTGGAACACCAGCCGTGAAGCGCTCGTGGTGCCGGCGACGCGGACGCGGACGCGACCGGCCCGGAGGTCGGCCGACTCGACGAGGAGCTCGCCGGGGCCGTCGAGGCGCGCGAGGCCGGCGGCGTTCGGCCGCTCGAACACCCGCAGGGGGCCGAAGCCGGCGACCTGCGTCGGGCCGCCGCCGCCCTGGGCGAGCAGCCAGCGGGCCTGGGCGAGGTCGAGGACGCGGGCGGTCCCCGACTCGGGCTTGTGGACGAAGTTGTCGCCGGGGGTGAAGCCGATCTTGTAGATCGAGGCGCCGGTGTAGACCGGGCTGTCCATGAACCAGTGGGCGTTGCGATCGGTGCGCACGGCGATCCGCGCGCCCTCCGGGGCGGCTCTTTGCGCCTCGGCGGCCCAGGCCAGGAACTGCGCGTAGGCGGCGTCGAAGGCGGGATCTCCGGGGACGCGCTCGGTCTGGACGACGCCGACGCCGTGGCGGCGGGCGAGGTCGGTGGCGTCGCGCGCGAGCCAGGCGACGAGCCCGGCGGCGGCGAGGCCTGCCCCGATCGACACGATTTTAAAAATAGGGCGTTTGGACCATGTCCTTTGGGCCAGGTAGGCGAGGCTGCCGACGACGGCGCCGGCGAGCAGGAACAGGCCCGGCTTGGCCGCCGTCAGGAAGCGCTGGTACTGGATGTGCGAGAAGCCGGCGCTGAGGCGGTCGAGGCGGAGGGTCCAGAACACGTCGGTGCTGGCGAGCAGCCAGTGGACCAGGGCGAGCAGGGCGACGAAGCGGAGGAAGCCGGCCCCGCGCACGGCCGCGACGAGGAGGCCGAGCAGGGCGGCCCAGCCGGCCGCGGGGGCCATGAGCTGGGTCCACTGGCCGTGCCCGAGCATCCGCAGCATGACGTCGAGCGGGGCGTACAGCCAGCCGTAGCTGGCCATGTAGCCGCGGTGGGCGCTCATCGGCCCCAGCCACCAGGCGGCGAGGCCGAGGCCGAGGCCGAGCACGAGCGCGAGGTCGAGGGCGGCGCCGGCGAGCCGCTCGCGGCGGGTGAGGGGCGGGCTGGTCGGAGGGACAGGAGAGGTGGGGGTCGCGAGGCTGACCGAAGGGACAGGGGCGGAGGGTGGCGAGGAGGTGCTGTCCGAAAGGGCGGGTGCGGAGGATGGCGAGGACGGGCTGACCGAAGGGACAGGTGCGGAGGATGGCGAGGACGAGCTGACCGAAGGGACAGGCGCGGAAGATGGCGAGGACGGGCTTTCCGAAGGGGCAGGAGCGGCGGGCGCGGGGCTTTCGGCTCGCCCGGCCCCGCGCAGGCCGACGGTGATCAGCCACAGCGGGGCGGCGAGCGCCAGCATGGGCAGGCTCATCGGGTGGGCCAGGAGCGCGCCGGCGGCGGCGAGGGCGGCGAGGGCGAGGTGGCGGTGATGTGTCCCGGGGGACATGCCCTCGCGGACACGCGCTGCGAGGGCCAGCTCGGCGAGGGCCAGCCAGGCCAGGCTGGTCGCCAGGGCCTGCGGCCACACGCCGTAGGTGACGGTGTAGACCCACCCGCCCTCGCGGTAGGCGCCGGCGTCGAGCAGGGCCAGCGCGGCGGCGACGAGACCGGCGAGCGGGCCGAGGCCGAGGGCGCGGCCGCAGCGGAGCAGGGCCCAGCCCTGCAGCAGGAACACGAGGGTGAACGCGAGCGCGTAGGCCTGCGACCACTCGAGCAGGCCGAGCGTCACGACCCGGACGGCGATGACGAGCAGGTCGCCGAGGGGCGGGTAGAGCTCGCCGAGCGGGAAGCCGAAGAACCACGTCGGGCTCCAGCCGACGAGGTGGCCGCTCGCCAGCTGCTGGCCGTACAGCCACGCGCGCGTGAGGTGGACGGTGTGGTCGGCCGACAGCGGCATGACCCCGGCCGGCACCGGCCACAACAGCCCGAGGCCGAGCGCGGTGACGAGGACGAACGGCCAGGCTCGAAGCGACCGCCGGCCGAGCCGCGCCAGGCCGGTGCGCTCAGCGCGGCTCACCGAGGATCACCGTCCAGGGCAAGGGCCGGCGCACCTCGACCACGCGCAGGCGCGTCTCGGCCAGGCGCACCAGGGCCCGCCGCGAGAAGTGCTGGACGTGGCCGGGGGTGTTGCCGAGCGCGCGCACGTAGCGGCCGCGGGCGAGGTTGAGCAGGCGCCACACCGGCTCCCACGGGGTGCTGACGAGGACGGCGCGGCGGGCCACGCGGGCCAGCTCGGCCAGGCCGGCGGCCGGGTCCTCGAGGTGCTCGAGCACCTCGCAGGCGAGCACGAGGTCGACGCTGCGGTCGGCGTGCGGCAGCTGGTAGATCGAGGCTGTCTGGAAGGACAGGCCGGGGTCGAGCCCGGGCGCGAGGCGCGACAGGTCGACGTCGCACGCCTCGAAGCGGGCCGGGCGGCGCAGGCGGATCAGGCTGTCGGCCAGGAGGCCCTCGCCGCAGCCGACCTCGAGCACGCTCTCGGGACATGTCCGGACGTACAGGTCGCCGACGGCATTTTTAAACCCGGCGACCAGGCGGCGCGCGATCGGGTTCGGGTGGTCGTACTTGGCCTCGGCGTTGCCGACGACGTTGCCGACGTCGACCTTCACGCGCGGCCCTCCGGGCGCCAGGGCGCGGCAGCGGTGCGGTGGTGGCCGGCGATCGACGGCGCGCCCGTCTGCGCGGCGAGGGCGGCGGACAGGCCGCGGACCTGGGTCAGCACCTGCTCGGTGAGGCGCCGGTTGGCGGCGCTGAGGTCGCCGAGGAACGCCATGAGCGCGACGAGGAAGGCCAGCACGACCGCGCCGACGCCGACCAGCAGCGACTCGGTGTGGCCGCTCTCCTGCGGCCAACGGGACAGGTAGTAGTAGGTGAAGCGGCCGCCGAGGGCCAGGCCGAACAGCAGCAGCAGCAGGGCGATCACGCCGAAGGTCTGGACCGGCCAGTACATGCCGTAGGAGCGGACGATGACGGCGCCGTTGCGGCGCACGTAGCTGCCCATCGAGCGGAACAGGCGCGAGCGCCGGGTCTCCGGGTTGGTGGTGATCGTGACGTCGGCGATCGTCAGCCCGGCCGCGCCGGCCTGGATGATCGACTCGAGGGTGTAGGTGAAGCGGTTGTGCACGAACAGCGCCGCGGCCGCGCGCCGGTTCATGGCCCGAAAGCCGCTCGTCGAGTCGCGCACGGTCGTGCCCGAGGCCCGGCGGACCACGCGCGAGCCCCACCGCTGCAGCAGCCGCTTGAGCGGGCCGAAGTGCGGGATCTTGTCGGTCTGCCGGTCTCCCACCACGAGGTCGGCGCGGCCCTCGAGGATCGGCGCGCACAGGCGGGCGATGTCGGCGCCAGGGTACTGATTGTCGGCGTCGGTGTTGACGATGATGTCGGCGCCGAGCGCCAGGCAGGCGTCGACGCCGGCCTGAAACGCGGCCGCGAGCCCGCGATGGCCGGGGAACCGGACCACGTGGTGGACGCCGAGCTGCTCGGCGACCGCGGCCGTGCCGTCGGTGCTGCCGTCGTCGACGACCAGGACCTCGATGCTGTCGACCCCCGGCAGGGCGCGCGGGAGGTCGGCGAAGGTCGCCGGCAGGTGCTCCCGCTCGTTGAGGCAGGGGATCTGGATGATGAGCTTCACGGGCGCGGGCGCGCCACTTATACCACGCGGCCGTGAAATCGCGCCGCGCCGCGCCCGCTCAGATCTTCATGGCGTCCAGCCAGGCCAGCGCCTCGTCCTCGGTGGTGAACAGGCGCAAGTTGGGGGCCTGGCCGGTGAGCCGCGTCATCATGTTGATCGCGGCGCGCACGATCGGGCTCGTGACCACGGCCGCCAGCGCGCCGTACTTGTGCTGCAGGTTCGGGAAGTACTTGCGGGCCGCGGGCGCGTACTCGGTGCCGCGGTCGACGATCGACAGGACCAGCCAGCCCTTGTTGGGCCCGTCGAGGCGGGCCCCCAGCGCCTCGGCGTCGGCGAGCGTGACCTCCTCCCGGGCGTGGATCCGCAGGAGCGGCTTGCCCTGCGGCGTGACGGCTTCTTCGAAGAAGAACGGCATCGACGAGTCCTCCTACGTGCCTTGCAGCAGGCCCTTGTCGGCGAGGACCGACGCGAGCGCGTCGGACAGCCGCGCGAGGGCACGGACGTGGACGTCGGCGCCGCCCAGGGCGATGAGCTGCTGGGCGACGTCGGGGCGGATCCCGGTGAGCAGGCAGGTCGCGCCGAGCAGGCCGATCGCGCGGACCATGCGGAGGATCGCCGGCATGGTGCCGTCCGTGAGCGCGCCGACGCCGGTGAGATCGAGGATCACGTGGCTGGCCCGCTCGGCGCCGACGCGCGCGAGCAGGCCGGCGGTGATCGCCGCGGCCCGCTCGTCGTCGACGCGGCCGACCAGGGGCAGCGTCAGCACGCCAGGCCACACGGTGATCACCGGGGTCGACAGCGCCTGCATCAGCTCGTCGCGCTGGCGCGCCAGCCGGCGCGCGCGCGTCAGCAGCTCCTCCTCCTGGGCCTCGTTGTGGAGGCGGCGCTCGATCAGCTCGTCGAGCAGGAAATTGACGCCGGTCTCGACATCGAGCAGCGCGTCGTCGTTCTCGCGCAGCTTCAGGCGGACGTCGTAGTCCCCGGCCGCGGCGGCGACGAGCACGTCGAGGAGCTCGTGGATCCGCGCGGCATCGACGGTGAGCGACACTCAGGCCTCCTTGTCGTCGAGCCAGGCGAGCGCCTCGGGCTCCGTCGCGAACATGCGGTAGCGGCCCGTCTTCGGGCTGAAGCGGGACATCAGGTTGATCGCGGCGCGGACCAGGGCGCTGCTGGTGACCGTGGCGTGCGGGGCGCTCTGGCCGACCTCGAGGAAGATCTTGCGCGCCTCGGGGCCGTACTCGGTGCCCTTCTCGACGAACGAGAGCGTGTGCATGCCGTGGTAGCGACCGCCCGCGCGGAAATGGCCGGCGTACTCGTGGGCGTCGGCGAGGCTGAGCTCGCCCGACACGTGCAGCCGCACGTAGGGGCGCCCCTTCGGCGACACGCGCTCCTCGTAGCGGAACGGCATGGTCAACGCCGAAGCGCGCCTTTCTGGGCGAGGACGTGCGCGAGGGCGTCGGACAGCTGGGCCAGCGCGCGCACCGGGGCGCCGCTGTCGTCGGCCCCGAGCGCGACGATCTGCCGCGCGACCGCGGGGCTGATGCCGGTGAGCAGGCAGGTCGCGCCGAGCAGGCCGATCGCGCGGACCATGCGGAGCAGCGCGGGCATGGTGTTGCCGGCGATCGCCCCGACGCCGGTGAGGTCGAGGATGACGTGGGTGGCCCGCTCCGCGGCGACGCGCTCGAGCAAGGTGGCGGTGACCATCGCGGCGCGCTCGTCGTCGACGCGGCCGACCAGCGGCAGCGCCAGCACGCCGGGCCACACCGCGATCACCGGGGTCGACAGCGCCTGCATCAATTCGGTCTGCTGCTCGGCCAACTCGTCGGCCCGTGCGGCCAGCTGCTCGCGCTGGCTGTCGCTCCTGGCCTTGTTCAGCGACAGCTCCTCGAGCAAGTAGTTGACGCCGAGCTCGACCTCGAGAAACTCGTCGTCGTCCTCCTCCACCAGCGGGACCCGCAGCTCGTAGTCGCCGGTCGCCGCGGCCACGATGATGCGCAGGAGCTGGTCGACGCGCTCAGCCTCGATCGTGACCGACACGGCCTCGCGACTGTAAAAAGGTGGCGCGAACGTGTCAACGCTCTGTTCCCGCGAGCAGCGCCGCGAGGGGCGTCGCGAGAGATGCATGTGCACGTCAGAAGCACCGGCACGCGCGGAGCAGGCGGCGTACACGCGAGCGCGATCGTGCGCGCCGCTGCTGCGCGCGGTCTTGCCCGGCGCGACGGAGGCGCCGCGAGGCCGACGTCGCGACGCACGCGGCGCGCGGCGGGCTCGACGATGATCCGCGGCGGACCCGCCGCGGCGCACGCGGTGGGCGGCTGTCCGAAGAGGAGGACGGTGCGGAGCGCCGGCGAGATCTTGTCGCGCCGTGACGGCGAGGTCCTCGCGACGATCGGCGCCGCGGCCTCTCCGAGGAGCTGTCCGAAGAGACAGCCGATGTGCCGGTAGCTCGACCGGGCGCGGCGGGCGGAGTTACTTTCGCGGTCCATGTCCCGCGCGACTCGCTTGCTCGATCTGCTGCAGCTGCTGCGCCGGCATCGAGCGCCGGTCTCGGGCCCCGCGCTGGCCGAGGCGCTCGGGGTCTCGATCCGCACGCTCTACCGCGACATCGCCACGCTGCAGGCGCAGGGCGCCGACATCCAGGGCGAGCCGGGCCTCGGCTACGTGCTGCGCCCCGGCTTCACGCTGCCGCCGCTGATGTTTTCGGTCGACGAGCTCGAGGCGCTGGTGCTCGGCTCGCGCTGGGTGGCGGTGCGGGGCGACGCGCGGCTCGGGGCCGCGGCGGCCGACGCGGTGGCGAAGATCCGCGCGGTGCTGCCCGACGCGCTGCGCGAGACCGTCGACGCCGCCACCCTCACGGTGCCGATGCTGCGCGACGAGCCGGTCGCGGTCGACGTCGCGGTGATCCGCGGCGCGGCCCGCAGGGAGCACAAGCTCGTGATCACCTACCGCGACCTCGACGGCGCCGACACGACGCGCACGATATGGCCGCTGCTGATCGGCTTCTTCGACCGCGTGCAGGTGCTCGCGGCCTGGTGCGAGCTGCGGCAGGACTACCGCGGCTTCCGCGTCGATCGCATCCGCTCGGTCGAGGCGAGGGACGAGCGCTTCCCTCGCCGCCGCGCCGTCCTGGTCAAGGAGTGGCGGGCCCGGCAGGGCCTGCACGCCACTGCCAGAAACTGACAGTGGGGCGCGGCACACCACATCCGTCACCCCGATGGAGATGCCCATGCGAACCCTCAACTACCTGTTGCTTGCCGTCCGTGACCCGCTCCAGAGCGCCGAGCTCTACTCGCAGCTGCTCGGCCGCGAGCCGGTCGAACGCTCGAAGACCTTCGTCCTCTACGTGCTGCCCACCGGCCTGAAGATCGGCCTGTGGTCGGCCTCGGACATGACACCGCCGCCGAAGTCCGCGGGCGGCGTGGAGATCTCGCTCACCGAGGCGAGCAAGGAGGCGGTCCGCGCGACGTATGCCGAGTGGACGAAGCTCGGCCTCAAGGTGGTGCAGGAGCCGACCGAGATGGACTTCGGCTTCACCTTCGTGGTCGAGGACCCCGACGGCCATCGCCTGCGGCCGTTCGTCCCCGCCGACCGGCCGCGCTGATCAGGCCGAGGCCTGGGCCGGCAGCACGGCATGGACGGCCAGTCGGACGCAGGCTTCGCAGCCGCGGCGGCCGTCGCCGCGGTTGTGCAGCGACAGCGCGCCGCCGTGGGCCTCGGCGATCTGCCGCGCCAGCACCAGGCCGATGCCGCTGCCGTCGGGCTTGGTGGTGAAGAAGGGGACGAACAGGTTGGCGGTCTCGGCCAGGCCGGGGCCGTCGTCGCGCACGACGAGCTCGAGCGTGCCGGCGGTGACCTGCCAGGTCACCGTCACCTCGCCGTCGCCCGCGGCGAGCACGGCGTCGGCGGCGTTGCGGACCAGATTGATGAGCAGCTGATCGAGCTGGTCGCCGTCGGCGTGCAACAGCCCGTCGGGGCCCGGCTCGCCGCGGACCGGCACGCGCCGCTCGAGCGCCGCGACGCGCCCGACCCACGCGGCGACCTCGACGGTGGCCAGCCGCGGCGGCGGCAACCGGGCCAGGCGCGCGTAGGCGGCGAGGAATCGGTTCAGCCCGGCCGCGCGGCGCGTGATGATCTCGAGGCCGCCCGCGAGGTCGTCGTCGAGGTCGGCGGCGCGCTCGCGGGGCGGCAGCGCGAGCTGCTGGCCCAGGTGCTCGGCGATCGACTGGATCGGCGCGAGCGAGTTGTTGATCTCGTGGCCCAGCACGCGGACCAGGCGTTGCCAGGCCTGGCGCTCCTCCTCGCGCAGGGCCCGGCGCAGGTCGGTCAGCACGACCAGCGTGTGCGGCAGGCCGCGCTGGCGGAACTGGCTGCGCCGCAGCTCCCACGGCCCGGCGCCGCCGGGGAACACAGTCAGCAGGGTGCGCGGCGCCTGTCCTTCGAGACAGGCGGACATGCCGAGGGCGGCGGCGTCGCGGCCGAGCAGGTCACCTGTCCCTTCGAGCAGGCGCTCGGCGGTCCGGTTGGCCAGGCGCACCGCGCCCTGAGCGTCGAAGGCCAGGACCGCGACGTCGATCTCGGTCATGACCTTGCGCAGCAGCGCGTCGGCCTCGAAGGCGCCGAGCCGCTGCTCGCGCAGGGTGTCGGCGAGGCCGTTGATCTCGCGGATCACGTCGGACAGGACGTCGTCGGCGGGCCCGGCGGACGGGCGGCCGCGCAGCGAGAAGTCCTCCTCGCGCAGGGCCGCGAGCAGGGCCGAGACGACCTGCAGCGAGCGCGTCACGCGGGCGTGCAGGGCCGCGGCCCCGCCGATCCACGCGAGCGTCATCAGGGCGGCGAGCGTCCAGCGGACCTTGTCGCTGTGGTCGCCGAAGAACAGCAGCGCGAGAGCGACCAGCAGCGCGGGCGCCCCCGCCGCGAGCGCGAGCAGGGTGATGCGCGCCTCGTGCCGCTGCGACCAGCTCACGGTTCGAGGCCGTGGCGCGCCAGCCGGCGGTAGAGCGCGCTGCGGGACAGGCCGAGCCGCTGCGCCGCCTCGCTGACGTTGTTGTTGGTGCGGGCCAGCGCGCGCGCGATCAAGAACCGCTCGGCCTCGTCGAGCGTCATCTCCTCGAGGGCCGAGCTGCGCTCGACCGCGCCACCCGGGCGCAACACCAGGTCCTCGGCGCGGATCGCCGGGCCCGTGGCCAGCAGCAGCGCCCGCTCGACCACGTGCTCGAGCTCGCGGACGTTGCCGGGCCAGCGGTGCTCCTGCAGCGCCTTCGCGGCCTCGCTCGTGAACTCGACCACCTTGCCGCCGTAGCGCGGGCTGCGGACCTGCAAGAAGTGCTGCGCCAGGCGCAGGATGTCGTCCTTGCGCTCGCGCAGCGGCGGCAGGTGGATCTCCACGGTGTTGAGGCGGTACAGCAGGTCCTCGCGGAAGGCCCCGCCGGCGGTCAGCTGGGCCAGCGGCGCGTTGGTGGCCGCCAGGGCGCGCACGTCGACGCGGCGCAGCTTCGACGAGCCGACGCGCAGCAGCTCGCCGGTCTGCAGCACGCGCAGCAGCTTGGCCTGCTGGGCGGCCGGCATGTTGGCGATCTCGTCGAGGAACAGGGTGCCGCCGTCGGCCAGCTCGAAGCAGCCGATGCGGTCGGCGCGGGCGTCGGTGAAGGCGCCCTTGACGTGGCCGAACAGCTCGCTCTCGAACACGCCCTCGCCGAGCGCCCCGGCGTTGACGGCGATGAACGGCCGCGAGGCCCGCAGCGAGCCGGCGTGCAACCAGCGAGCGACGACCTCCTTGCCGGTGCCGTGCTCGCCGGTGATGAGCACGCTCGCGTCCGACGGGGCGACGCGCTCGAGGATCCGCAGCACCGACTCCATCGCCCGCGAGCCGGCGATCAGCGGCGGCAGCTCGCGCCCGGCCACCAGCCGCTCGTTCTCGCCGGCGAGCTTGCCGCTGCGCCGCACGGCTCGCGCCAGATCGATCTGCGTGCGCAGCGTCGTCAACAGCCGCGCGTTGTCCCACGGCTTTTGGATGTAGTCGCGGGCGCCGCGGCGGATGGCCTCGACCGCCCCGTCGACGCTGCCCCACGCGGTCATCACCAGGATCGGCAGCGTCGCGTCGAGCGCGGCCATGCTGGCGAGCAGGTCGAGGCCCTCGCGCCCGGAGGTGGTGTCGCGGGCGTAGTTGAGGTCCATCAGCACGGCGTCGAATTCGTGGGCCTCGACGGCGGCGAGGATCTCCGCCGGCGAGCGGGCCATGTGCAGCTGAAAGCCCTGGCCCTTGAGCAGCAGGCGCAGCGCCGCGAGCACGTCGGGCTGGTCGTCGGCGATAAGGAGCCTGGATTCCGGCATCGGACTCATTCGTGGCGGCGGGTGACCCGGCGAGCAGGACTATACGTCGCGGCCAGGCCGGCCACCACGAGCACCAGGGTCACCGTGACGAAGGTGAGCGGGTCGCCGGGGCCGACGCCGCCGGACGCCACGGCCGTCACCAGGCGGGCGAGGCCCACCTCTCCGAGCACGCCGAGGACCACGCCCACGCCGGCGAGGAGCCGGCTCTGACGGACGACCACGGCGACGGCCGCGCGCGACGGCGCGCCCGACGCCAGCTCGTGGGTGCGGCGGATGACGCTGTCGGCCATGACCGCGTACAGGCCGAGGGCGGCGAGCATGAGCGCCAGGCCGGCGACCACGCCGAGCAGCGCGACGAACACGATGACGCCGCGCGGCGCGAGCGCGGGGTCCACGAGCGGATCGAGGACCAATTCGACCGCGCTGAAGATCGCCGAGTTTGCGCCGATCGCGAGCGCCAGCGTGAAGATCGCCACGAACACCCAGGTCGGGCTCCTGGCCAGCGTCCGCAGGGACTCGCGCCACGCGATCGTGAATGCGCGGCGGACGAGCGGTTCGTTCGAAGTCGTGGTGGTCGCGGGCATCGCTGCTCTCTCGCGCTATTCGAGCTGGACCTGGTCCGCCGCGTCGTATTCGGACATGTCGGACAGGATGATGCGATCGCCCTCGCTCAGGCCCGTGACGATCTCGACGGTCGTCGCCGACGTGCGGGCGAACTGGACGTTGACCCGCGTGGCGTACACACCGGCGGCGTCGAGGCGGAAGATCCCCATCGTCGAGTCGGGCTGCACGAACGCCGGGCGGCGCACGTGCAGCGCGTCGGCGAGGCGCTCGAGCTCGACGGTGCCGACGATCGTCAGGTCGGGCCGCGCCCCTCGCGGCAGCGGACCGGCGAGGGCCACGTCGACGGTGACGGTGCCCTTCGACGCGGCCGGGTCGACGCGCACGACCTCGCCGTCGATCACGCCGTTGCGGGTGTCGACGTGCGCGCGCAGCCCGGGCTGCATGTCCTTCGCCAGCGTCTCGGCGATCGCCAGCTGGGCCTTGAGGCGATCGGGCCGGGCGATCTTCGCCAGCAGCGCGCCCGCGCTGACCCACTGGCCCGCCTCGAGCGGCAGCTCCTGCAACACGCCGGCGACGCCCGCGTGCACGCGCAGGCCGTCGAGCTGGCGCCGGCGGAAGTCGGCGATCGTCTGCAGGCGGGCCACGTCGGCCGTCTGCGCGGCCAGGCGCTCCTTCAAGCCGTCGCCGAGCACCGCGAGTCGTCGCTCCTCGAGCCCGATCCGCCGCTCGATCGTCTCGAGCTGGGCCTTCGCCGAGTGGGCGTCGTCGCCCGAGACGTACCCGCGCTCGTCGAGCGCCACGTTGGCGTCGGACTTGCGCCGCGCCGTCTTCTTGTCGACCTGCAGCGTCGCCACGGTGAGCTCCTGCGCCAGCTTCTCGCTGCGCAGGGTGGCCCGCATGTTGGCCAGCACCGTCTTCGCCGCCGCGACGTCCCGCTCGGCCTCGAGCGCCTGCAGCTCGAGCTCGGGGTTGCGCAGCTCGAGCAGCACGGTGTCGACCTCGACCGGGGCGCCGGGCCGCACGAAGATCTGCTCGACCCGCGCGGCCGACAGCGCCGTCACCCACTGCATGTGCTCGGGCACCAGCTTGCCGTTGCCCTGGACCTCGCGCAGCATCTCGCCGCGCTCGACGGTGCCGAGCCACAGGCTGGCTCGCGCGACCGTCGGCGGCGGGGCGCGCAGCTGGCCGATCGCCACGGTCGTGGCCGCGAGGATCGCCACGACGACGAGCGCCGCGAGGGCCCTGCCGCCGTGACGACCGAGCAGCCTGCGATGCGTGCGTGGGACGTCCACGGCCCGATCTCTCGCAACGGTCGTGCCGCCAATGATCTCGCGGGGTTGACCGCGAGGCGAGCCCGGCGGTGTCCGGTTCCGGGGAATGAAATCCCAATTCCGGACACCTCGATTCGCATGGCCTTTGGGACAGCTTTGTCGCGGCGCCACGAGCGGAGCTTCGACCCGCGCTTCGCTCGTGCCGGCGTGGGCCTGTCGACGTGCTAAGCCTCGTCACGTGCCTCGCGGTCCGGCCACTCTCGGCGTGATCTCCGACACCCACGGCCTCGTCCGCCCGGAGGCCCTCGCGGCGCTCGCCGGCGTCGCGCACATCGTGCACGCGGGCGACGTCGGCGGGCCGGAGGTGTTCGCGGCGCTCGCGGCGGTCGCTCCGGTCACGGCCGTGCGCGGCAACAACGACCGCGACGCGTGGGGGAGCGCGCTGCCGGCGACCGCCACGCTCGAGTTCGCCGGCAGGCGGATCCACGTGCTGCACGACGCGGCCGACCTCGCCGTCGATCCGCGCGCCGCGAGGATCGACGCGGTGATCACGGGTCACTCGCACAAGCCGAAAGAGCTGCGCGACGGCGGGGTGCTGTACCTCAATCCCGGGTCGGCGGGTCCGCGGCGGTTCAAGCTGCCGATCACGCTGGCGCGCCTGCGCGTCCGCGGCGACGAGCTCGACGTCGAGTTCGTCGAGCTCGTCGCCGTCTGAGCGTCACTGCAGCGAGGCGTAGTCGAAGCCGGACTCGGTGACCAGGTGCACGCCGGGCGTCACGTCGACGAGCGGCGTCTCGCAGGTCGCGTCGACCTCGGTGCGGCCGCCGTACAGCGGCCCGGGCACCATGAAGGAGGCGTACGCGCGGGTGTTGAGCCGGCCGGAGATCCACAGGGTCGCGCCGACGGTGGTGTTGACGACGACGAGCGAGCTGTCGACGACCACCGGGGCCTTGTTCCACGCCTGACTCCACTTCGGCGTCGCCGTCTTCGCGCCGATCTGGACCTCACAGCTGGCGCTGCCGTCGTACAGGCCCGAACCCTGCCAGTCGACCGTCAGCGCGGCGCGGAAGGTCAGGGTCACCGGCGTGTTCTTCGGCAGCGTGTCCGAGGCGACGACGAAGCGGTCGACGAAGCGGTTCATCGTGGTGGCCGAGACCGCGTTCGGGAAGCTGGTCGCGTCGACCCGCTCGGCGACCGCGGCGACGCGACTGGTGAGCGAGCCCAGGTCGGTCCAGGCGAACGCCTCGGCGTCGGAGTAGAGGATCTGCGTGTAATAGTGGGCCCAGGTGACGCCCGCGGGGTCATGCTGCGCGGCGGCCGAGGTCTCACCCATCAGCGGCCCGACATAGTCGGCGCCGCCGCCAGGGGTCCCACCCGTGATCGCATGCGCGGTGACCGAATAGTTGGGAGCTTGCGCCTGCGCGGGCGTGGCGACGGCGAACAGCGAGAGACAGATAACGGAGAACGACAAGGTTTTCATGCCCGGTTAGCGCCGCCTGCGAGCCCGCAGATCGCGGTCGTCCACGTCCGGGGAACACACGCGGCGCGCAGTGAACCAATTTACGGCGTCACCTACACGGTAATCGCGAACGCGCGGCGGGGGCGGCCTGGAGCTCGTGCTCCAGACGATCGGGCGTCTGGCCATGAACGCGACATGACCCGAGGGACAGATCGTGTCGCGTCGCCGCCGTGTCGTTCGCCGACGAGCGCCGCCTGGGTGCGGGGGCGCATCGAGCGACTCCACCGGAGACGGGGAGCAGTGGCGCGACGGCGACAGCGTGGTGCCGGGGCCTGATGTCGGGGCCGTGAAGGCGCGCAGGCCGATGTTCTGGACGCCGGCGTGTCGGTGCGCTTCCCCCCGGGCCGGCGATCGACTACGGTGGAGTGCGGTGCGCGAGACGACTCCACATGTCCTCGCGGCGAGGCACCCGCTCGCGCGCGGCGGTCTCCGAGCCGGCCTGCGTTGCGTCGCGGCCGCCATCGCATGGAGCAGCCTGGCCTGCTCCGGACGGACCACCGACTCGATGGGGACCAGCGATACGACGGCGGCGGACCCGAGCTGCGGCCGGGTGTGGCAGGGCTCCTACGACGAGACCACGCCGGACCTGCTGGTCGGCCACAGCGAAGTCACGGGGAGCGTCAGTCTCTGTTGCTCCGAGGCCGAAGATCTGCGCCCGTGGCAATGTCTGCAGCGGATCGACGGGTCCCTCCGCCTGCTCTGGAACGACTCGCTCACGACGCTGGCCGGTCTGGAACAGTTGAGTCATGTCGGATACGACCTGCAGCTCCTCGATCCATTGACCGACATCTCCGCCCTCGGCGGATTGACGAGCATCGGCCACGACCTCGAGATCGGGTCCCCGGCGCTAGCGAGCCTCCACGGCCTCGAGGGGATCGCCCGCGTGGAAGGTGATCTGAGGATCGCCGGCGTCGCGCCCTTGCGCGACCTGCAGGGCCTGAACGCGCTCGAGGAGGTCGTCGGCTCGTTCCGGGTGTACGGCGACGACTCGCTGGTGAACATGAGCGGGGTCGACTCCCTGCGCAGGGTGGGGGCCTTCGAGGCGACACATGACCGCGCCATGACGAACCTCGACGGGTTGGAGGGGGTCGCCCATTTCGGCGAGCACTTCGAGCTGTATGACAACGCGAGCCTCATCGACATCGCCGGGGCGCTGGGCGGCAAGGTCGACCGCGACGCGCGGATCCAGATCTTCGGGAATCCGCTGCTCCCCGCGTGCGAGGCGGAGAAGCTCGCCGATTCGCTCGAGCCGCCGGACTACACCGGGTATCGAGCGGTCTTCGACAACCTCGGCACCTGCCCTTGAAGCCGGCGGGTCGATCGGGCGAGCAACGGCTCTCGCTTCGCGCTCTCGTGGCGATGGACCGCCCGGGCGGAAACGGGTACATCCGGGGCTGATGGCCCTCGATGTCCGCGGCAAGACCGTCGTCCTCACCGGCACCTTTTCCCGGCTCAAGCGGGCCGAGGCCGAGGCCAAGCTCGCGGCGCTCGGGGCGAAGATCGGCAGCAGCGTCGGCAAGTCGACGCAGATCCTGTTCGCGGGCGAGAAGGCCGGCAGCAAGATCGACGCGGCGGGTCGGCTCGGGATCACGGTGCTCGGCGAGGACGAGTTGATGGCGGTGCTCGCCGGCGAGACGAAGGCCGCGTCCGCGCCGGCGACGGCGCCGTCGTTGGCGGCGCTCGATCCGGCGATACCCGGCCCGGCGCTGGCGGCCGCGATCGAGGCGCTGCCGTGGGATGGCTTCGAGGCCGACCGCGACCTGCCGGGGCTGCGCGAGGTGCTGTACGCCCACGAGGCCGCGCACGGCGTCACCGAGGCGCACCGGGCCGCGACGGCGCGGGTGCGGCCGCACGCGCTGCTGGGTCACGCGCACGGCCACGACGTCGAGGTCGAGTGGATCGAGCTGTCGCCGGACGGGCGCTTCCTCGCCACCGGGTCATGGGTCGGCGACGACTACGATCGCGGCGGGGTGATGCAGATCTGGGACGTCCGCGCCGGGCGCTGCGTCAACCTGTTGCGGATCCGCGGCGGCGTCGGCTGGCCCGACCACGCCGGCTGCATGCAGTGGCGCCCCGACGGCAAGCGCGTCGGCCTCGCGTTCGACACCAACGGCGTCGGCAGCTTCGACCCGTTCGCGATCTCCGGCGAGCCCGACTCGTGCGCCTACGTGACCGACGGGTGGAGCCGGCCGCCGTCGTGGGCGTGGTCGCCGAACAGCCGCGACGTGTACATCGCCTGCTGGGGCCCCGACCTGGCCCTCGGGGCGATCGTGCCGCTGATCGGCCGGCGGCCGCAGCCGCGCTGGTGCGAGAAGGTCGGGCGCAGCGACCCGAACGATCCGCACTCCGAGCCGCGGCTGCAGCCGCTCGACGGCCTCGACTGGTCGCACCCCGATCGCATCGTCGGTTACAGCGGGTGGTCGCAATTGTTCGCGCTCGACGCGAAGACCGGGAAGATCTTGTGGGAGAACACGGCCCACCCGCCGGTCTCGTTCTCGCCCGACGGCAGCGAGTTCGCCATGCACCCGGCCGGCATCGTCTATTACGACGCGAGCACCGGCCTGCCCAACGGGAAGTTGCCGATGCACGTCGGCGCCGAGTCGCTGATCTACTCGCGCGACGGCTCGCGGCTGGCGGCGATCGTGCAACCCGGCAACAAGTGGGGCGCGGAGCCGGGCGTCTTCATCTACGACCGCGGCGAGTATCGCTACAGCCCGGACGTGCCGGCGCCGGACGAGGGCGGGAAGTACGACTTCTCGTGGCGCCCCGACGGCAAGGCGGCGGCGATCTCGGTGCGCGGGCGCTTGCAGGTGTGGGAGCTCGGCGAGAAGCCGGTGCGGCTGCTCGACATCGCCGAGCCCGCCGGCGGGGTGGCGTACGGCGACGGCGTGCTGGTGACGCACTCGTCGCGCGGGCTGGCGTTCCTGCGCGAGCGCGACGGCGCGGAGATCGGTCGCTTCCACCCGGCGATCGAGGCGAGCGGCGAGAGCCCGCTGGCGAGCGACGGCGACGACTTCGGCACGCAGTGGGACTGGAACCCGGCGTTCCCGCTCGACCGCGAGCGCGTGGCCGCGGCGCTGCCGGAAGGTGTGGTGATCGGCCCGGCCGGCGCGAGCGCCGGCGCGGCCGAGGTCGACGGCAAGATCGCGTGGATCGTCGAGCGCAAGTGGGCGTGGCCGTGGCGCTGGGGCGAGACCGAAGTGTGGCCGGACGCGCGGGCGGCGACGGCCGACCCCGCGGCGCCGGCGTCGTTCAAGCGCAAGTTCGCCAAGAAGGCCAGGGCGCCGGCGCGGCCGCAGAAGTCGAGCTGGCCGCCGAGCGGCGGCACGCTCGACGACGTCGCGGCGCTGACCGAGACGGGCATCCAGCAGATCGGCGAGAGCTATCACGGCGACGACTACCGGCGGAAGTTCGCCGAGCGGGCGATGGCCCTCGGCCTGTTCGACCGCGCGGCGGCGGCGGTCGACGGCACGTCGGGCTGGTGGGCGTGGAAGGACCCGTGGTTCGCGGCGCGAACGCAAGCCGAGACGGTGGTGGCGGCGCTTGCGTTCCGTGCCGCCGGCGCGCCGAAGCTCGATGACGTGCAGACGGGCACGCTGCGCCGCTGGCTCCGCGAGGCGGAGAAGTCGCTGACGCAGAAGGAGGCGAAGGAGCGGTCCCTGGCGCCGCCGCGGGCGATGATCGGCGCGGGCTGGGTGTTGCTCGGCGAGACGGCCCGGGGCGAAGAGCTGCTGGCGACGGCGATCGCCACGGCCGACCCCGAGCACAACGCGAGCGAGAACCGCCGCGTGGTCGCCGACGCCCTGGCCGCGCTCGGGCGCGTGCGCGAGGCGGCCGACGTGCTCGCCGGCGGCGAGAAGCAGCCGTCGTGGACCGAGACGCGTGGGGCGTTCTCGGTGATCTGCCCGCGCGCCTCGGCGGCCGAGCTGCAGCACCTGCTCGCGCGGATGAAGGCGCGCGGGGCCCACAACGAGTTCGCGCTGCTCGACCGCGGGGTCGACCGACTCATCGCATTGAAGGAGTGGGACGCGGCGCTGGCGTGGCTGCGCGAGTTCGACGGGCTGTCGACGAGCGGGGCGAAGATCCGGGTGGTGACGGCGATGGGCGCGGCCGGCGAGGCGGCGCGCGCGGAGGCGACGCTCGCCGAGAAGTTGCGGCCGGACTCGACGCAATGCGCCGGGTACCTGCTGGCCCTCGCCCGCGCGGCGCCGGAACGCGCGAAGAAGCACCTCGAGGCGATCGCCAGGGCGGCGCCGAAGCTGCGCGAGGAGGGCGACGTGAGCCTCCTGCGCGACCTCGCCGGGGCAGCGGCGCAGCTCGGCCGGCTCGAGGTCGCAGCAATGCTCGAGGAGATCGCCGGCGCCAAGGCCGAGCTGTTCGAGGTGCGCACCGGCGTGCTGGCGACGCTCGACCCGCAGCATTCGGCGTGGAAGGCGTGGTTCGAGCGGGCGCGCGCCGAGATGCCCTCGGGGCGCAAGCCGGCCCAGCGCCTGGCTGCGCTGGCGGCCCGCGGCGGAGTGATGGAGGCCCGCGACGAGCTGCTGAACCAGGCGATCGAGGCGGCCCGCGGCGAGCACTACCCGGACATCCAGCTCGAGGAGGTGGCAGCGGTGATGGCCGCGGCCGGCGACCTCGCCGGAGCGCAGCGCGCGTACATGGCGATCAGCAAGGGCAAGCGCTCGTATCGCAACCAGCCGCTGCTGGCCGCCTGCGAGTCGCGCGGGCTGTGGGCGGCGGCGGTGGAGATCTTGAAGCAGATGCCGCAGGACCTCAACGGAGGGCCGCAGCGCGGGCTGGCGATCTTGCTGACGGCGACCGGTCGCGAGGGTTTTTAAAAGCCGGGCGCCGCAGCGCGGGGCCGCCGGGTCTGTCGTCAATCGACGTCGAGCTCGATCGTGTACTGCTGGTCGGCGGCGACGAGAAATTCCTCGAGCAGCGGCGAGTAGGTGCGGACGTGCATGGTCCGGCCGTCGGGCATGAGCTCGAGCAGGCGCATGTAACCCTCGCCGCCGACCTCGCGCATCTGATAGTTGGAGAGCATCTGATGGACGACCCGGCCGTGGTCGTTCACGCTCGCCAGGTAGCCGGTGCCGTCGCCGAGCACGTGGCCGTTCAAGGTCATGACGAAGCGGTGGTGGCGGACGAGCTTCTGCCACAGCTGCTCGCCGTCGTTGATCGAGCCCGGCGTCGGGTAATGGTGCGGGTTGTAATCCTGGGGGTTCTCGAGGTCGGTGTAGTCGTAGCGGAGATCGTTGTTGTTGAGGTACGCGTGGGTCACGAGGATCCCGAGGCGGCCGGGGTGCGCGGCCATCACCTCGTCGGCCCAGACGACGACCTCGTCGCGCGGCGCCCACTCGAGCATGACGGCGATCCAGTCGTGCCCGCCCGCCTTGAATAGATGATAGGTGTTATCGAGCTTGCCTGGCTCGTAGGCGCCGCCGAAGCTCGGCAGCTGCGCGGCGTCAGCGAACGAGAACCATGTGTTGAGGCCTGTGTCGCGCGTCGAGGCGTTGCCCAACGGGCCGTAGTCGTGGTTGCCGGGCACGAGCGCGTAGGGGACGACGCCGTCGAGGTTGCTCATCGCGTCGCTCGCGACCTCCCACTCGGGCGCGGTGTTGTTCTGGACGATGTCGCCGAGGTGGAACACGTAGGCGATGTCGAGCTGGTCCGCCTTCTGGGCGATCCACGACGTCTGGAGGTCGAACAATTCGGGGTAGTTGAGCGAGTAGAGCTGAGTGTCGGGCATCACCGCGAACACGGTCGAGCCGGCGGTGAACGGCGGGGGCTTGGGCTCGGGCTCGGGCTCGGGGTCGTCGGGGTCGTCGGGGTCGTCGGGGTCGGGCTCGTCGGGGATCGGCGGGGGGTCGCCGCCGGGCCCCTCGCACGTGAAGATGCCGGGGAAGATATCCAGGCCCACGAATATGGCCAGGGTGCGTGTGGATAGCATGACAGTCGGCTATGTCGCCGGTGCGGATCGCTGTCAAGGCGACGCGACCGCGTCCTCGCGAGAACAGTGGTTGTCCGCCCGACCTCCTCGATCTACGCGCCATGCGCGTGAGTGTCGAGTTGCACTTTGTACAATGATAATGATGTATTTGTATGGCGTTGACCCATGGTCGGTTCGCCGCCTCGTCGTCGTGCGCTGGGAGCCGCGTGTTTTGGGGTCGTGATAGGAATGCAGGCAATTGATCCGCAGCACGATCGGGCCGTCCGCTGCGCTTCGGTGATCGCAGTCATGGCGCGTGGCCCAATTCTCGAGCGACGAGAAGAGCACGATCCTGTGCTCCGGCCCCCTGATGCGCGGCACCGGCGAGCGGCGGAGTGTCACGAATGGGTCGACAGAACGAACGCGTAGAGAGCGGAGCTCACGGCGCGAGCTCGGCGGCGATGCTCACCGTCGTGAAGTGGATGTCGACCACGTCCGCGAGCTCCTTCGCGTAGCCGCCGGCCATCGAGATGGCCGTGGGGACATGTCGATCGCGCAATGTCTGAAGGATCATGCGGTCGCGCCGCGCCAGGCCGTCCTTCGTGAGCGCCAGGCGGCCGAGGCGGTCGCCCTCGTAGGGGTCGGCGCCGGCGAGGTAGATCGCCAGGTCGGGGTCGGCGCGGCGGAGGGCCTCGGCTAGGCCGGCCTCCAGCGCGGCGAGGTACTCCGCGTCGGCGGTGCGGTCGGGCAGGTGGATGTCGAGGTCGCTGACCTGTTTTTTGAAGGGGTAGTTCTTGGCGCCGTGGATCGAGAAGGTGAAGATGGTGTCGTCGCCGGCGAGGATGGCGGCGGTGCCGTCGCCCTGGTGGACGTCGCAGTCGACGACGAGCACGCGGGCGGCGCGGCGCTCGGCCTGCATGACGCGGGCGGCCACGGCGGTGTCGTTGAACACGCAGTAGCCGTCGCCCCGATCGCGGAAGGCGTGGTGGGTGCCGCCGGCGAGGTTGACGGCGAAGCTGCGGTGGATGAGGGCGGCCCGGCAGGCGCCGATGGTGGCGCCGGTCGACCGCAGCGAGCGCTCGACCATCTGCTCCGACCAGGGGAAGCCGATCTCGCGCTGCTCGCGGGCGCTGAGCTCGCCGTGGCAGACGCGGCCGACGTACCCCAGGTCGTGCGCCAGCGCGAGCTGCTCCTCGCTCGCGCGCTCGGGGACGTGCATGTCGGCCGGGTCGACCAGGCCGCTGGCGTCGACGCGCGCGCGCAGGGCCGCGTACTTGGCCATCGGGAAGCGGTGGCCGGGCGGCAGGGGGAGCACGAATTGGTCGGAATAAAACACGTGCACGCGCCCGGACGATGCCACGACCCGGCTGCGCGCGCATCGTGCCGGGAGCACTGGCGAGGGGGCCGGACCTCGCGCTATACCCGCCGCGATGGCTGCCGCGATCGACTCGCTGCTCAAGATCCTCGACGCCCAGAAGGCCGACGGCCTCGTCCTCGCCTCCGACCGCGTCCCCTCGCTCAAGCGCGCCGGCGCCGACGTGCCGCTGTCGATGCCGAAGATCAGCCACGAGATGATGGGGATGTTCTTCGAAGACCTCATCAGCGCCGAGCAGCGCCAGGAGCTCGACGCCCGCAAGGCGGTCAAGGTCGAGCACACCTTCGAGGGCCAGCGCTTCTCCGGCGAGCTCAAGATCGACGGCGGCCGCTACCACCTCAGCCTGGCCAAGGCGCGAGTGGCCGCAGGGACAGGTCCTTCGAGACCTGTCCCGACAGACATGCGAGCGGTGCCCGACCTCCCGCCGGTGCGCGCGGCCGCGACGCCGGCCCCGGTGCGGCCGCCGGCGCCGACGCGCGCGAGCGAGCCGGCGATCCACGAGCCGCCGGTCTCGGTGCCTGCGCCTGTCGTGGGGGACATGTCCGAAGAGCCCGACGAGGAGGCGCAGCGGCTGGCCGACGAGCTGCGCGGGGTGCTGCAGCGGGCCCACTGGGAGGGCGCGGCCGACGTGATCTTCTCGACGGGGCTGGCGCCGCGGGTCCGTTCGGGCGGCGACCTGCGGGAGATCGGGGTGCCGGCGACGGAGGCGGCGATCCTGGCGCTGTTCGCCAGGGTGCTGGGGCCGGAGCAGCGGGCCCGGCTGCGCGCGACGGGCAGCGTCGACGCGGCGCTCGACCTCGGTGGGCTGCGCTTCCGCGCCAACCTGTTCCGCCAGCAGCGCGGGCTGTCGGCGGCGCTCCGGCCGGTGCGCGACAAGGCGCCGACGCTGGCCGAGCTCGGGCTGCCGGACGACTTCACGGCGCTGGTCGGCTACCCGGCGGGGCTGGTGCTGTTCACCGGGCCGACGGGCTCGGGCAAGTCGACGACGCTGGCGGCGCTGGTCGAGCACGTCAACCGCACGGCGGCGAAGCACGTGGTGACGCTCGAGGACCCGATCGAACATGTCTTTACGAGCAGGCGGTCGCTGATCCACCAGCGCGAGGTCGGCCGCGACGTGGCGAGCTTCGCCGAGGGCCTGCGCGCGTCGCTGCGCGAGGCGCCCGACGTCATCCTGCTCGGCGAGATGCGCGACCCGGAGACGATCTCGGCCGCATTGACGGCCGCGGAGACGGGCCACCTCGTGCTGTCGACGCTGCACGCGGCCGGCGCGGCGATGGCGGTCGACCGCATCATCGACGGCTTCTCCGGCCACCAGCAGACCCAGGTGCGGCTGCAGCTGGCCGGGACGCTGCGCGCGATCGTGACGCAGGTGCTGGTGCCGACGGCGCGCCCGAGCGAGCGCGCGGTGGCGTTTGAAAAGATGCTGGTGACGGCGGCGGTGGCGGCGCAGATCCGCGAGGGCCGCGGGCACCAGATCGCCACGGCGATCCAGACCGGCCGCGCCGACGGGATGGTGTCGCTCGAGCAGTCGCTGGCGGCGCTGGTGCGCGCGCGCAAGGTGTCGCTCGAGGCGGCGATGAGCGCGGCGCAGGACCCCGAGGCGCTGCGTCGGTCGATGTGATGGCGGCAGCGCGCGGGCACAGGGCGTTCGTCGCCGCGGCGGTCGCGATCGCCGCGGCGCTGCTGCTGCACGCGCAGGCGTGGCGGTTCATCTGCGACGACGCGTACATCTCGTTCCGCTACGCGTGGAACCTCGCCGAGCACGGGGCGCTCGAGTACAACCTCGGCGAGCGGGTCGAGGGCTATACGAATTTCCTGTGGGTGCTCGTGCTGGCCTTCGGGACATGTCTCGGAGCGCCGCCCGAGGCGCTGGCCCCGTGGCTGACGCAGCTTGGGGCGCTGGCCGGGGCGGCGGCGACGGTCGTGCTGGTGCGAGCGCTGCGCGGGGCGAGCGGGCCGTGGCGCGTCGCCGACCTGATCCCGGCGGCGCTGCTGGCGGCCGCGCCGGAGTACGTGGTGTGGGCCCAGGGCGGGCTCGAGACGGCGTGGGCGGCCGCGCTGGCGCTGGCGGCGATGGCGGCGGCGGCGAGCGGGCGCTGGCGGGCGGCTGGACTGCTGACGGCCCTGGCCGGGCTGACCCGCCTCGACGCGGTGCTGCCGATCGGCGTGTTCGTCGGGACATGGATGTTGGGACATGTCCTCCGGGGCACACGCGATCGGCTGCCGCGCCCGCGCGAGGCGCTGATCGCGGCGGCGCTGGCGGCCGGGCCGCTGCTCGGGCACCTGCTGCTGCGCTACGCGTATTACGGGGAGTGGCTGCCGAACACGTGGACGATCAAGCGCCACGGACGGCTGCTGCGCGACACGTTCGGGGCGGCGTACGTGGGCGCGTGGGCGAGCGCGCTGCGGCTGGTGTGGCTGGCGCCGCTGGCGTTGCTGCTGCGCCCGCGCCACGCGGCGCTGGTGCTGCCGGCCGCGGCGGTGCTTGGCTACGCGTGGTCGGTCGGCGGCGACTTCATGGCCTACGGGCGCTTCCTGGTGGTGGCGACGGCCCTGACGGCCGGTCTGGTCGGCTGGCTGCTGATCGAGGCCGGCGAGCGCTGGCTCGGGCGCCGCGGCCCGCTGGTCGCCGCGCTGGTCGGCGTGGCGCTGGCGGCTGTCCTCGGGGTCATGTCGCGTGAACGTGTTAAAATCGATCGGGCGACGCCGGCCGGGTGGCTCGACGGGCGCTGGGAGGGCGTGACGGCGATGGACCGCTTCGCGCGCGAGCGGGTGCACGTCGGGTCCTGGATGCGCGAACATTTGCCGGCGGACACGACGATCACGGTCGGGGCGGCGGGGGCGCTGCCGTACGCGTCGCGGCTGCGCGCGGTCGATGTCTATGGATTGGTCGATCCGTGGCCGCGGCAGGTCGAGGTGAAGCCGCAGACGCGGGCGCGGCCGGGGCACCAATTGATGGCACCGCAGGCGGTGATCCTGGCGCGCGACCCGGATCTGCTGTGTCACGTCGGCCACGTCGGGCCGCGGCGGCCGTCGCCGGCCGCGGCGCAGAGCCGCGGGTTCGGGCGCACCATGCAATGGGCGTGCGTCGAGCCGGGGCCGGTGGCCGACGCGCGCGAGCCGGGCGGTGTGCTCGATGTCGGCTATTATTGTTGCCTGCGCCCGCGCGGTCGCACGGTCGGGCCATTCAGCGACGGAGCGGGGCCGTGAGGAGGAATGAGGGGTGCGTGGGGGGTCGCGAGGGCGCCGCTCGCCGGGAGAGCGAGCGCTGGTGTCATGATTTGCGGCGGGTGCGCGGGTGCGTGATAAAAACATTCAGCGAGGGGGCGGGGCCGTGAGCGTGTGGGTGGCGCGCTCGCGGGCGCTCGTGGTCGGGCTGGCCGGGCTGTGGGTGCTCGTGCTGCTGATCGTGTTCGCCGGCAGGATCGGCTTTCCGCTCGAGCTCGAATGGATGGAGGGCGGCAGCCTGCACACGGCGCTGCGCCTGCAACAGGGGCAGGCGATCTATCCCGAGCCGTCGGCGGAGTTCGTGCCGTTTTTGTACACGCCGCTGTATCCGGCGGTGCTGGCGGTGCTCGGCTGGGTGCTGCCGCTCGGCTACGCGCTCGGTCGGGCGGTGAGCATCGCGGCGATCGGGGCGGTGGCGTGGGGGCTGTGGCGGCTGGTGCGGCTCGAGGGCAAGCCGCGCGCGCACGCGGCGGCGGCGGTCGGGCTGTTCCTCTCGGGCTACGTGTTCACGTTTCGCTGGTACGACGTGGCCCGCGCGGACAGCCTGTTCCTGGCGCTGATGCTGTGGGGGCTCGTCGCGCTGCGCCACGCGGGCAAGAGCCGCCGGCGCGCGGTGGCGGCGGGCGTGCTGGTGGCGGCGGCGTTCTGGGCCAAGCAGACGGCGGCGGTGTTCGTGCTGGCGAGCGGGGCGGCGGGGCTGATCGTGGCGCCGCGCGTGGTCTGGGTGTACGCGGCGACGATCGCGGCGATCGACGGCGGCGGCGTGCTGCTCGGGCAGTGGCTCACCGAGGGGCGGCTGTGGACGTACATCTACGAGCTGCACCAGGCGCACGCGTTCAACGCGGCCCGCTTCTGGCGCAAGACGTGGGGCATGTTCGTCCACGCGGCGCCGTTCCTGGCGGTGCTGGCGGCGTGGGCGTCGGCGCGTCGGCTGTCCGATTGGAAAGTACTCAAAGAACATGGCCGAGAGGGCAGGTGGAAGGGGCCGGCGTACTGGGGCGTGATCGCGGCGGCGGGGCTGCTGGTGTCGGCGCTCGGCTACTCGACGCAGTGGGCCGAGCCGAACGCGTTCATGCCGGGGGTCTGCTTCGCGGCGGCGTGGCTGGCGGTGATGCTGCCGATCGGCCGCGGCGAGGCGCCGGCGCTCGGGCTGGTGGCGGCGCAGCTGGTGTTCGCGCTGGTGATCGAGCCGCGCTATCAGCCGATCCAGGACCACGGGCTGGCTGGTCTGCGGGACAGCTACACGCGCCAGGACCCTGCGCGCACGCTGCCGCCGGCCGAGCTGCGCGCGCAGGCGGCCGCGCTGCGGGCCGAGCTCCAGGCCGAGCCGCGGCCGATCCTGGCGCTGCACCGGCCGTGGTGGAGCGTGCTCGCCGGCGGTCCGGGGCACGTGGGGTCGATGGGGATCAACGATGTCCCGAAGGACAGGCAGCAGGCGATCGAGGCGACGCTGGCGGCGGCGGTCGAGCGCGGCGAGTTCGCGGCGATCTGGGTCGACGGCGAGCCGCCGCCGTGGTTGCGGCGCTCGCTCCGGCGACGCTACGCGGCCGGGCGCACGCTGGCCGGGGCGGCGCGGGTGCTGCCGATGACGGGCTATATGTCGGCGGCGGGGATGGTGACGCCGTGGACCGGCGTGCAGCACGAATATGTGCGCAGGTAGGCGCCCGCGGGCGCGCGGGCTGCCGTCACTCCCGGTGTGTCTTGCTCGCCGGCTCGTCGACCACGCCGGCGATTCGTGGTTCGTCCTGTGCGCGACGCTCGCGGGTGGTCATGCGTCCTCGCGTGTGGCAAGCTGGGCGCGATCGAGGCGCGGCGCCGGAGGTCTCGGCGCTTCGACTCGAGAGAAGGTGGATGGATGCCCTGGTACAATTGTGACCCGCTCGCCCCCCACGAACGGGGCCTGAGAGACCCGCGCGAGACCTGGGAGCAACGCGAGCAGCGCCTCGCGCGGCGAGTGAGCGAGGCCCACGGCGTGACGCACGAGGTGGCCGCGGGGGCCCTCCGGCGCGTGATCGCCGGCCTGAGGAGCGGTGTTGCACGGTTCGAAGCGACCGAGTACGGCTTCGCCTCGGCGGCCGACCGATCGTCGGCGTTGCTCGACTCGCCCGCGGGCATGGAGAGGCTCCGCGCGGCGGAGACCTGGTCGTGGCGTCCGCTGGAAGAAGTCGACCTCGCCGGGCCGCTCCACGCGATCCAGACCCACATCCGCCACAGCCTCGTGGCTCACAACCTGTTCCATCCCGACAAGAAGCCGGCGCTGCGTGACGAGGTCATCGGTGACCCGGACTACGACCCGCTGCGCGATCTGGCGGCGGTGGAGGCGACCTGGCCGGAGCCGCGAGAGTACGAGTTCCTGCGCCACCCGTGCTTTTGGCGGACCAGGCACGGGCAAGTGATGGTCGTGGACGGGCACCATCGCGTCGCCACCGATCTGCTGCTCGCCAAGACCTTCATCCTCGGGCGGGTCCTTCACCAGAGCGAGCTGGAATGATACCGACCTGCCCGAAGAGGCATGTGGAGTGTCTGCGCCGGTGTCGAGGGGCCGGTCAATTGCCGCCCGCGTAGAGGCTGGTGAGGGGGACGTCGTCCAGGGTGACGACGTCGACCGGGGCGGTGGTGCCGAAGTGGTTCCACAGGTCGACCTCGTTGGAAAGCATGTGCCGCTCGTGGAACAGCAGGCCGGCGCGGGCGCGGGACAGCGGGGCGCCGGCGAGGCCGGGCGGCCAGCGGCCCTCGCGCTCGTACTGCAGGCGGGCGAGCTCGTGGAGGTCGTGGAGGTAGAGCGGACCTGGCCGCCGGGACATGTCGTCGAGCAGCGGGGCGACGGCGCCGCCCCAGAAGCCGCGCAGGAGCCCGAGGTCGGCGGCCCCGCGGGCGCCGCCGGCCAGCGGGGCGTACTGCGAGAGGCCGTGGGGGTGGCCGTGGGCGGTGCTCCACAGCGCGGGCACGAGCAGCAGCGGGAGCAGGGCGGCGGGGAGGTGGCGCAGGCGGCCGGTCGGGGCGAGGCCGCGCCACAGGGTGACGTAGGCGAACGCGGCCGCGAGGGCGAGGAAGGGGTAGGCGGTCAGCCAGTGCTTGGTGCCGCCGAAGATCGGGATGCTCGGCAGGCTGATGAGGAGCAGCGGGAACAGGCCGAACAGCGCCCACAGCAGGCCGTCGCGCGCGGGGTGGCCGCGCAGGGGGGCGGCGAAGGTGTTGGCGGGGAGATCGGCGGGTGGCTTTGCGGACAGGTCCTTGCGGACAGCGAGGACGAGGCCGAGGCCGGCCAGCAGCAGCAGCGCGGTCGGGACGGTCGCCCAGGTGAGGACGAACGGGTAGCTCCACGGCAGCGGGGGCTGGTTGTAATTGATGTGGAGGTATTCGGTGTTGTAATAGGCGTGGAGGCGGTGAAACTCGAAGTATTCGCCGAGGCGGACCAGCGGGTCGCGCCACAGCCACGGCCACAGCGCGAGCACGGTCGGCGGGGCCAGCAGGGCCATGCTGAGGAACGGCAGCGGGAGCCACTGGCCGCGGCTGGGGCGCCGACGGGCGAGCGCGAGGCTGGCGAGGTAGTGGACGCCGAGCAGGACGGGGACGAAGAGGGCGTTGTGCTTGACGGAGATCGCCACGCCGAGCAACGGGCCGAGCAGCAGCGACCAGCGCCACGAGGCGAGGGCCCGGCGGTAGCAGAGGACGACGGCGAGGGTGAGGACGGCGACCGGGACGTCGAAGCAGTGGAGGCCGGCGTGGAACCACACGTGCGGCAGGCCGATGAACCACAGGGCGGCGAGCAGGGCGGGGACGAGCGGGTGGATGGTCCATGTCCCTGGGGACAGGTCCGGGGGCGGCGGTGAGGTGTCCCCAAGGACATGCCCCCGGGGACGGGCGAGGGCGGCGCCGGCGAGGGCCAGGAGGACGACGCCGAGGCCGGCGAGCAGCTGGGCGGGCAGGCGCATGGCGGCGCCCTCGGGCACGAGCGGGAGCAGGCCGGCCTGGGCGCGGGCCTCGGCCGGCTGTCCTTCGGGACCTGGCGCAGAGAACAGGCGAGCGGACAGGCCGCCGGCGAGCTTCATCAAGGCCGGGTGCTCGTGGTTGACGGCGAAGGCGCGGTCGCGGGCGGCGCGGTCGAACAGGGCGGAGGGCGAGCGCAGGCCGCGGACGGCCCAGTCGGCGTAGGCGCGGCTGGCGTGGAAGTAGATGCCCTCGTCGCGCACGTAGCCGACGTCGCGGTGGCCGCGGGCGAGCAGGAGGACGACGACGAGGCCGAGCGCGACGGCGACGAGCGCGGTGAGGCGGCGAGTCACGCGGGCTCCGTGAGGGCGCGCAGGTCGAGGCAGGGGACGCGGCGCGCGTCGGGGTCGTAGCCGCCGGGGGTGAAGGTGCCGGCGAGCAGGCTGGTGACGCGGACGGTGAGCTCGGCCGGGCCCGGGGCGGTGGCGAGCTCGAAGCCGGCCCAGCCCTGGTTGTCGCTGACGAGCCAGCGCGCCCGTGGGACGCCGTCGACCTCGAGCTCGACGACGGCGGGGGCGTCGTTGCGCAGGCGGCCGTTGAAGTCGGTGAAGCCGAGGTGGCCGCGCAGGCGCGCGCCGAGCTCGACGCGACCCCGCAGCTCGAAGGCGGCGCCGTCGCTCATGTCGAGGGCGAGGCAGCGCCGCGGGCGGTAGCCGACCTCGGCCCAGCGCGCGGTGACGCGGCCCTGCTTGCAGACCCACGTCTTCTGCGCCTTCTTGCACGGGCCGTGGCGATCGGCGGGGAGCAGGGCGGGCTGATCGAGGATGTCCCACAGGACATGTCCCGAAGCAGGGGCGGCGAAGTGATGCAGGGCGAGCGGGCCGAGGTCGTCGACGCCGAGCGGCTCGAGGGCGAGTCCGTCGAGGTCGGCGCGGAGGTCGGGGCGCAGCGGTTCGCCGAGCGCGAGGACGTGGAAGCGCGGCGCGCCGTGCAGGTCGGGGCGGCCCAGCGAGCGCTGCAAGGCGGGGAGGTGGCGGCGAGCGACAGGGCCGAGCCAGTCGTCGGCGAGGAGCACCGGCTCGTCGGCCGGGAGCGCGGCGAGGGCCGCGGCGGCGGCGTCCCAGTCTGCGGCGGAGAGGAGCGGGCGATAGGCCCGCGCGGCGGCGATCCACTCGACGGCGGCGACGAGGCCGAAGACGCCGAGCAGGACGGCGGCGCGGCGACGGGTGGCGTCGAGGGGCACGGGCGCAGTGTAGCGAAGGGCGGCGGCGGACGGGAGACGCGAGGGGTCGGCCAGGACTGCCGCGTTCGCCGCGGGGGTCGAACAGCGCGGGCGTCGCTGCGACTCGTGGCGGGACGCCGCACGCGCCGCGCGGTGAACACGAGCGCCGTCTCGCAGGTGCTCGGGTCGTGCGAGTGACGAGAGGGAGGGCATGAGGCGAGCGCCGGTCACGGCGGGATGCCGCACACGCCGACGTCGTCGTAACCGGGAGGGGCCGTGGTGTGCTCGTACCACGGGAGGCACTGCTGATCCTGGCCGTGGCAATCGCCGGCGGTGACGCTACAGAACGGCAGACAGCAGCCGGCCGCGGCCTGGTCGCACTCGGCGGCGAGGGACGGATCGACGCACATCAGGCCGGGGTCGCAGCCGTCGGCGTATTCGCAGGGGTCCCGCTCCTGATCCGCGGCGCCGGAGCGATCGGGCGAACAGACGAAGGTCCCGCTGCTGCCGAGGCCGGGCAAGCAGCGATCGCCGGGCCCGCAGTCCTGCACCAGGGGGTGGCAGGGGGCGAGGCAGTGACACCAGCCATTGGAGAAATTCTCGGCGACCAGTCCTTCGGGACAGGTCGGCTCGGCGGGCGCGCCGGCGCAGAGCGGCACGCACCGGCCGCCGTAGCACTCGAGGCCGAGGTCGCAGCGGTCGTCGGCCCAGGCAGTGCTGTTGCACCCGGGCGTGCACGCGGCGCCGAGGGGCAGGGGGTCGTCCGCGAGCGGGACGCAGCGGTTCTCGGTCCAGTAGCTCACGCCGTCGCCGCGGCTCCACACGCACTTCTGTCCTTCGGGACAGCCATCTATAAAAAGATAGACGTCGCAGCGGCGGTCGCCGAGGTCCGGGCGGGCGCATCCACTTCCGCCGCTCGTGGTCGTGGGGGCGTCGATCCAATCGTCGTCGGTGGTGCCGGCGGACACGGACGCGGCCGAGGCGCCGGTCGTCGCGGGGGGCCGGGAGGCGTTGCAGGTCGCTAGCGCGAATGCGACGGCCGACGCGACACTGGCGCCGCTGCGAGGGGCGACGGTCCCGCGCGCGTCGGCGAGCGCGAGGCCCGGGGGACGTGGGGCTGCCATGACGCCCAGCGTTCAGCAGGTCGCGGGCGCGAACGCGGACCGTCGCGGCGCAGGGTCGCCAACGCACCGGGTGCGCCGAACTCTTGCGTCGGACGAGGGTTTGGGCGTAACTCGCGCGCGCCGTGTTCGGAGCCGTCCGAGTCGCCCTCGCCCTCGCTGTCCTCGGCCTCGCGGCGTGCTCGGGAGCGGGGCGCGACAGCGCGACGGCGGCCCAGCCGACGCTGCCGCCGGTGGTGCAGTCACCTGTCCCGGAGGACAGCCGCGAGCCGGCCGTGAAGGACGCGGCGCCCGAACCCGAGGCGGAGCTGGCGGCCGAGGCGAAGCCGGCGGCGACGGTGGCGAGCCCGCCGCTGCGCGAGCCGATCGAGCTGACGTTCGTCGGCGACATCATCTTCGGCCGCTATCGCACGACGGGCTTCGACCCGATCGTCGGCGAGGGCGAGCGGCCGTTCGACGACATCCTGGCGACGATGCGCAGCGACGTGCTGATCGGCAACCTCGAGACGCCGCTGGTGTACGAGCTGCCGGCGAAGAGCCCGATCGGGGCGAAGTTCGCGTTCGGGGCGTCGAAGGCGATGGCGCAGCACCTGGTCGACGGCGGGTTCACGGCGGTGAGCCTGGCCAACAATCACTCGTTCGACCAGCGCGCGGAGGGGCTGCTGCAGTCGCCGAAGATCCTCGAGGAGCTGGGGATCTTGCCGCTCGGCGCGTCGCGCAGCGAGCCGCCGGTGTTCCGCGTCGAGACGATCGAGCGCCGCGGGTGGAAGATCGGGCTGCTGGCGGTGACGTCGCGCCGCAACGCGCCGCAGTTCGCGGGCACGCCGGAGCTGCCGTTCCTGTCGACGAACGAATTCACCGCGACGCTCGGCCCGCTCATCGACGCCGCCAAGCCGACCCACGATTTAATCATTGTGTTCGTGCACTGGGGCGAGGAGTACGCCGACGCGCCGGGGCGCCACCAGCAGAACCAGGCGCGGGCGCTGCTCGACCGCGGGGCGCATCTGGTGGTCGGGCACCACCCGCACGTGCTGCAGGGCATCGAGAAGTACGGCGAGGGAGCGATCGCGTACTCGCTCGGCAATTTCTTGTTCGAGAACACGAACGAGATCCCCCGACTCACGGGGGTGCTGCGGGCGCGCTTCACCGCGACGTCGTGCCTCGAGGCGCTGACGTTCCACCCGGCCTATATCAAACGCACGCCGAGCAAGCACCCGGTCCCCGCGACCGGCGGGCTCGGCAAGATCGTGCGGACGCGCATGCGGACGCTCAGCGAGGCGCTCGAGACGACGCTCGAGGCGAGCGGCGAGGACCTGGTGCTGCGCCGGAGCTGCGCGGCGGGGAATTGAAGGCTCGCAGCCCTGGACCTCCCCGCGGACGAGCACATCGTGGTTCGTCAGCGAGACAGGCGATTGGGTGCTCGACTGGCGTCGGCGCGATCTGAAGACGAAGAAGAAGCGTGATAGGGTCCGCCCTCGATGCCGGGCTCGATGCATGCTCCCTCTACCGCCGAGCGCGTTCTGGTCGGAGCCCGTGCCACGATCTCGGGCTTGTTCGCCGCTGTCTTGCTCGCCTGCGGCGACGATACGTCGGGGCAGAATTCGACGGACGGTACGACGTCGAGCGGCGGGTCCGAGTCCGCGACCAGCACCGCCGACGACCCGACGGGCCACCCTTCGGGTGTGCGGGTCGTGGTCCCCGAGGCGCTGTCGCTCTGCGCGAACTCGCATGTCTCGACGAGCGTGCCCGAGGCATTCGCGCTCAATGCCCGGCTCGAGGTGCCTGCCGGTGAGCACGAGCTCGGGCCGCGCGTCGTATGGCCGGCCGACGAAGACGGGATGTTGCAGGGAGGGCCGCCCTCGGGGGCGGACATCGAGCTCGGCGCGACCATCGAGTTTCCGAATGTGAAGTCGGGGGTGCACGCGTTCGGCGGTGGGAACTGGGCGGCCGTCGCGGATCGCGACCTGTGGGGAGCCGAGGCGCCCGGGCTGGTCTGGATGTCGCCGGCGAGGACACCGACGAGTGAGAGCGCGCCGCTCAGCGCGGCGTTCTTGCGCGTCGGGATCGCCGGCGTCCCGGACGGGCAAGAGACGTTGGTTCTGCGGCCGCCGTCCACGCCGGAGGAGGCGCAGGACTTCCAGGTCCTCGTCGCCTGCGACAACACGGCGGTCGACGCGTGCTCGATCGGCGATGTGGCGCAGCCGCAGGGGATCGGCATCGAGCTCGCTCCCTGCGATTTCGGTGAGGTGCCGATCCGGCGCTGGACGGTGGACACGGCGCGCGGCACCTTCAGGTTCGAGCTGCAGAACCTCGAGCGCCTGGCCAGCTCCCGCGCCGGACTGGCGCTCCTGCTCCGCGTCGAGGGCGAGCTCGACGGCCAACCGTTCGTGCAGGACGATGTCATGTCGTTGACGATGGCTCGCGGCGGCTTCAGCCCCACCGGGGTGGGCACCAGCCTCGGCGTGCTGTTCCCCGAGTCCATCGCCGGCGTGTGCGGCGTCCTCGTCGAGAACCTCGACTTCGCGCCGCAGAGCCCCCTGGACCCGCTCGGCCGGATCGGGTTCGAGATCACCTGCGAGCGCGAGCGCGGGGCGGCGTTCGAGGTCCACGGGTACACCGAGGACTGGTCGTGACCAGAGGCGAGCGCGGTGCGACGCGTGTTCGAGGCATGTCTCATGGGACATGTTGTTTCGCCGTCCCGCATCTCGCGTGAGGCAGTCGAACGACTCCGGGCGAGCGGCGGGACCGGGCGCCGACGCGGCGGTCGATCGAAGATTCGGCGATGGATCGCGGGGCCAGGTCCGATCGGACACGGCGCGGGGAGCATGGCGCTTCGAACATCAAGGAAGCGTCAGGGGGCTTCGCGCCGCGCGCCGGTGCGATGGACTACCCACGAGTTCAGGACCGCGCTTGACAGGTCTGGCCGACCGTTTCATGAAAAGTGCGAACCCGCGAGACGAAGTAAGAGATGCTCATCTGGACGGTCAGCTTCTTGACGCTCGCGCTCCTGGCCGGAGCGCTCGGGTTCTCGGGGTATACCAGCACGACCCCGAAGGTCGCGGCGACCACCGCCAGCGGGATGGCGCGCATGCTGTTCCTGGTGTTCCTGTTCGCCGCGGTCGTCACCCTCGTCCTCGGCTTCTTCCGCGGCTGGTGACGGCTCCAGGCCCGCGTGCGCGTCGCCGCTGCGGCGCGCCGTGGCCGTGAATTCCGCTCGTTCGACAAGCAGACGCAGCACCCCCGCGCAGGCAGGACTCGACACACGGCCTGCGCGGGGTTTTTTACGTGGTTCTGCGGGCCCTGCGGCGAGCGAGGCCGCGAGAGACTTTTGTCGCGAGCCTAGGCCATGGTGTCGAGGTGTTCGGCGATCGGCGGCCAGGCGGCGGCGGCCTTGGTCGCGGCGAAGTGCGGCTCGACGCGCGGGTCGAGCTGGGCGGCCAGGCGCAGCCACTGCTTGACCCGGGCCACGGCGCGGCCCGGCTCCAGCCCGTCCTCGCGCATCGCGGCGTGGTAGTCGCGCACGATCGCCGCCAGCTCGGCGAGCGGCAGCGGGCCGTCGTGGCGCTCGCCGCGGATGACGGCGAACAGGTCGGGGCGGGCCATGGCCGCGCGGCCGATCATGAAGGCCTGGCAGCAGCTCTGAGCTGCACAATGGGACAGGTCCTCGGGGACACGCAGGTCGCCGTTGGCGACCACGGGGATGTCGACGGCCGCGCGGGCGCGGGCGAGGTCGGGCCAGCGCACGGGCGGCTGGTAGAGCTGGGTGCGCGTGCGGGCGTGGACGGTGAGCCAGGCGGCGCCGCCGTCGGCGGCGGCGGCGGCGATCTCCTCGAGGCCGTCGCTCGAGTCCCAGCCGACGCGGACCTTGGCGGTGACGGGGACGTGCTCGGGGACGCGGTCGCGGACGGCGGCGACGATGGCACGGATCCGCTGCGGGGCGCGCAGCAGGCTGGCGCCGCCGTCGTGGTTGTTGACGGTCTTGGCGGGGCAGCCGAAGTTGAGGTCGATGCCGGGGGCGCCGAGCTCGGCGGCGCGGCGGGCCGTCTCCGCCAGCGGCTCGGGGTCGCCGCCGAGGAGTTGCACGTACACGGGGACGCCGGCGCGGGTGTGGCCGCCGCGGGCGAGCTCGGGGACGTCGCGCAGCAGCACCGCGGCGGGCACGGGGTCGCGGGTGACCCGCACGAACTCGGACACGCACAGGCTGATGCCGCTGCGGCCGCCGAACTGGTCGGTGAGCAGGCGGCGGTAGACGGCGTCGGTGATGCCGTCCATCGGCGCGAGCGCGAGGTAGAGGCCGGGCTCGCCGGGGCGGGCGGCGACGCGGCCGCGCTCGGCCCAGGTCGCGGCCCAGCGGGCGGCGCTGTCCTGTCGCATGTCCGCGAGGACAGCTTCGCCGACGCGCCGGGCAGGGTCGGCGACGAAGCGCTCGCAGGCCCCGACGGTCATGGCGCGCGGTCGTCTTCGTCTTCGTCGATCTCGCTCTCGGCGGCGAGGTCGAGGTCGAGCTGGTGGTCGAGCTCGCTCGACCAGGGGGCGAGCAGCAGCTCGTAGCAGCGGGTCTGCACGACCTCGCCGAAGGCGTCCCGACGGCGGAGGTGGCGGCACAGGAAGCCGCTCGGGGTCAGGCGCCGCGCGCCGAGCAGGGCCCAGATCGCGTGCTCGATCGCCTCGGCCGTGTAGCCGCGGCCGACCAGCGCGTCGACCAGCTGACCCATCGCCACACCGCGCGTGCCGGCACCGTCCGCGTGCTCGAGGATCGCCTGACTGATTCCGTCCATGGGAGGCGGGAGGATGGCGCGGCTTGCGTCGGCCCGCAACCCCGCAACGCCGAGGGTCAGGCGTCGCCGAAACTGATGCCAAGCCCGCGGGCGTGGGCGACGAGCTGACCGCGGGGGTCGACGGCTCGCATCTTCTTCACCGCGAGCTCGAGCGGGACGGTCCTGATGTCGGGCGGCTGCGACGAGACCAGCACGCTCCGCTCGCCGCGCAGCGCGGCCTCGACGGCCTCGACGCCGAGCCGGCTGGCGAGCAGGCGGTCGTAGGCGGTGGGCGTGCCGCCGCGCTGGATGTGACCCAGCGCGGTGACTCGCAGCTCGAGCTCGGGGACGACGGCGGCGATCTCTTCGGCGACGCGCTGGCCGGCGCCGCCGAGGATCGAGCTGGGGCCGATCCCGCCGGAGGCGACCGGCTTGTGCGAGAGCTCGCCGCCGACGCAGGCGCAGCCCTCGGCGACGACGACGAGGGCGAAGTGACGGCCGGTGCCGAGGGTGCGCATGAGGTCGCGGGCGACGTGGACCGGCGAGTAGGGCAGCTCGGGGATCAGGATGACGTCGGCGCCGCCGGCGATCCCGCTGTGCAGGGCGATCCACCCGGCGTGACGGCCCATGACCTCGAGGATCATGGTGCGGTCGTGCGACTCGGCGGTGGTGCGCAGGCGGTCGAGCGCGTCGGTGACGACCTGCACGGCGGTCCCGAAGCCGAACGTCTCGACGGTCGCGTCGAGGTCGTTGTCGATGGTCTTCGGCACGCCGATCACGGTCATGCCGCGGCGCGCCAGCTCGAGCGAGATCGCCTGCGAGCCGTCGCCGCCGACGTTGATGAGCACGTCGATGCCGAGCGCCTCGGCCCGCGCCAGCAGCTCGTCGCCGCGGTCGCGCGGCGGCGCCTTGCCGTCGCGCCAGGCGAACGGGCTGCAGCGGTTGGTGGTGCCGAGCACGGTGCCGCCGCGCGCGAGGATCGGCGCGACCTCGATCGGGGTCAGCGCGCGCACGGTGGCACCTGTCCCTTCGAGCAGGCCGTTGAGGCCGTCCTCGATGCCGAGGACCTCGAGGCCGGCGGCGTGGGCCCGCAGGACGACGGCGCGGATCACCGCGTTGAGGCCGGGGCAGTCGCCGCCGCCGGTGGCGATGGCCAGCTTGCGTGGGGTCGTGGGCATATGTCCTTCAGGGCATGTCGCCCGGGGCCTGGAGGGTGGGGTCGACGGCGGGGTACCAGCGCGCGGCGATCCGCACCGCGTTGGTGGCGGCGCCGAGGCGCAGGTTGTCGCCGGCGACGGTGAAGCACACGGTGGCGGGGTCGTGCGGGACGACGCGGACGCGGCCGACCAGGGTGAGGTCGCGCTCGTGCACGCAGGCGAGCGCGGACAGGCCGGCGCCGTCGGCCGTGGGGACGACGCGGAGGAAGGGGCCCTCGGCCCACGCGGCGGCGACGTCGGCGGGGGTGACGGGCCGCTCGCAGGTCAGCCACACCTGCTCGTAGTGGCCGACGGCGACGGCGACGCGGCAGGCCTGGGCGGAGATCGGGAGGTCGGCGAAGGCGAGGATCTTGCTGCTCTCGGTCATGAGCTTGCGCTCCTCGGCCGAGAAGCCGCTGTCGTCGGTCTTGCCGTTGTGCGGGACGGTGTTGCCTGCGTACCCCGAGGGCGAGAAGGCGAGACCCAGGCGGTTCTGCGCGGCGTAGCCGACCTGGGCGTCGAGCAGGAACTGGTCGAGGGCGGCGATGCCGGCGCCGCTGATGGCCTGGTAGGTGGAGACCGCGAGGCCGCGGATGCCGAAGCGGCGCCGCAGCGGCGCGAGCGCGAGCGTCAGCGGGATGGTCGTGCAATTGGGGTTGGCGACCAGCCGGACCTCGTCGCCGACCAGGCCGTCGTTGACCCCGGCGGCCACCAGCGGGACCGCAGGGTCGCCGCGGTAGGCGTTGCTCTTGTCGATCACCCGGTAGCCGAGCGCCAACAGCCGCGGCACGTAGCGCGCGCTGTGCTCGTCGTCGAGCGCCACGAACGCCAGCTCGCCGCCGGTCGCGTCGAGGGCGTCGAGGGCGTTCGCCGCCTTGACCTCGAAGCGGCGGCCGTCGACCTCGACCTCCTGGTCGCGGCTGGCGAAGAGGGCGAGCTGCGCGCCCGGCCAGGCGCGCGGGATGAGGTGGAGCAGCTCGCGGCCGACGAGGCCGGTGGCGCCGAGGATGCAGACCCGCATTGTGCGCGGGAGTGTAACACGGGTCGTCCGCCCGCGCGCGACCCGCGGGACGGCCCCGGAGCCCCGGCGCGGACGGGCGTCGGACAGATGTCTCGATGAACATGTCGCGAAAGACATGTTGTGGGCGCCCGCCCGGCGCCCGAGCGGCGCCCGAGGTGATCGTTCGACCTCCTGCGGGTCGCGGTCGGTTGGCATACTCGCCCCGTGGTCGAGCGTGCGCGAGACACCGCCGAGGTCGAGCGGGACTCGGAAGATCCGTCGCGGATCAGCCACGCCGACACGCTCAGCAGCGCCGGCGCGCGCAAGGCCGACGCGCAGCCGACGGCCGACGACCTGCCCGCCGACGTCCGGCTCGGCCGCTTCACCCTGCTGCGCGTGCTCGGCCGCGGCGGCATGGGCGTGGTCTACACCGCCTACGACGAGCTGCTCGACCGCATCGTCGCCATCAAGATGGTCCGCAGCGACCGCGACGATCAGCACCTTCTGGCCCGGGTGCTGCGCGAGGCCAAGGCGCTGGCCAAGCTGTCGCACCCCAACGTGGTCCAGATCCACGACGTCAGCGAGAGCGACGGCCAGGTGTTCATCGCCATGGAGTACGTCGACGGGCCGACGCTGCGCGCGTGGGTCCAGGAGCGGCGCGAGGCCGGGGCGGGCTGCCGCGAGTTGATGTCGACGCTGATCGAGGCCGGCCGCGGCCTGGCGGCGGCCCACGCGGCGGGGCTGGTGCACCGCGACTTCAAGCCCGACAACGTGCTGGTCGGCGCCGACGGGCGCGCGCGGGTCCTCGACTTCGGCCTGGTCGCCGCCCGCGGCGAGCCGCCGCGGCGGCGGCCCGGCTCGCCGCTCGACAGCGCCGAGATGCTGACCCGCACCGGGGCGATCCTCGGCACGCCGGCGTACATGTCGCCCGAGCAGTGGCTGGGCCGCCCGGCCGACGCGCGCTCCGACCAGTACAGCTTCTGCGCGGCGGTCTACGAGGCGCTCCACGGGGTGCGGCCGTTCGCCGGCGGCAACGCGACCGAGGTGCTGTCCGCCATCTCGCAGGTGTCGCTCGAGTCGAGCGCGCGCGCGCTGGCGGTGCCGGCCCCGATCGCGGCGGCGCTGCGGCGTGGCCTGTCCTTTCGGCCAGACGCGCGTTTCCCCGACATGACGGCGCTGCTGGCCGCGCTCGACCACGACCCGGGGGCGAGCCGGCGGCGGCGGCGGCGGATCGCCGGGGTCGCGCTGGTGACCGCGGTGCTCGTGATCGCGGCGGTGCTGCTCGCCCAGGGCCTGCAGCAGCGCTGGCGTCGCGACCAGCGCGAGGACGACGCCGCGGCCGCGCTGGCGCAGCTCGAGGCGCGGATCGGCGAGAGCCGGGCCGGCGGCGACAGGATCGCGGCGGCGCGCATGTTCGCGGCGTTCCTCGACGAGCCGGCCTACAGGGACACCGCGGCGATCGCTCGCGCGTGGCTGGCCGAGGCGGGCCGCCGCAGCGAGGACGGCGATCGGCGCGCGGCGATCTCCGCGCTGGCGCGGGCGTTCACGCTGGCACATGACCCGAAGGACAGCAAGGAGGCGCTGCTCGGGCTGGTCGGGCTGTTCCGCGGCGAGCTCGAGTGGGACGGGCTGGCCCAGGTGCTGGCGCTGCTCGACCAGCGCCACCCCGAGGCGGCCGGCGACCTGACGCTGGCGTCGGTGCGCGGCGACGTCGCGCTCGCGCGCCATGACTTCGCCGGGGCGGCGGCGCGGCTGGCGGGGCCCAAGCGCGAGCTGGCGCGCGCGCTGAGTTCGGCGCGCCGGGCCGGGTTCACCGATGTCGGCCAGGTCTACGGGCGCGTCGGCGACGAGGTGTGGCTGCTGGCGCGCGGGGTCGGAGCGCCGGTGCTGCACGCGGCCAGGGCCGACGCCTCGCTGGCGCCGCTGTGGCGCCACGCGTTCCCGGCCGACACGGCGCGCGTCGAATTGGTGGACCCGCTCGGCGGGTACGTGGTCGCCCAGGAGGACACGCTCGCGCTGTACGGGCGGGCGGGCGGCGGCGGGCTCGAGCGGCTCTACACATGGCCCGAAGGACAGGTCTACGCCGCGGCCGCGGCCGACCTCGACGGCGACGGCGCGCGGGAGATGTACGTCGGGACAGGTTCTTCGTGCCAGATCACAAGGATCGAGCGCGACCCGCAGGGGTCGTTCGCGCGGCGCACGGTCTACGACGTCGGCGACAGCGTCGAGTCGGTGGTGCACAGCATGCTGGCGGTCGACCTCGACCGCGACGGCCGCGAGGAGCTGGTGGTCGCGTTCGCCGGCTGGCGGGCCTACGACGTCCGGGTCCTGCGCGCGGCGCCGGGCACGGGCAAGCTGGTGGCGGTGGCGCGCGACAAGATCGGCCAGGCGTTCGGGCTCGGGGCGGTGCGCGACGACAGGGGCCGGGTGCGGGTGGTCGCCGAGGTGTTCCACCGCGAGCCCAACCCGCTGGTGTTCGCGCCCGAGCAGCCGTTCGGCGCGCCGGCCGGGAACTACCTGCTGGCGCTGGACGGCGACCGCCTGGTCCGCCGCGCGCACGTGCCGTTCGTGAGCGACGACGCCGGGGCCAAGGCCGACGGGGTGCACTGGTACCCGCTGGTCGGCGACGCCGACGGCGACGGCCGCGGCGACTTCGTCAATCACTACTTCGAGCGCGGGGTATTCCACTCGGTGGTCCAGCTGCAGGACGAGCGCGGCGGGTTCGTGCCGGCGGTGCTCGACGGCATCCAGGTGCTGCGGCTGGTCCAGCTCGACGACGACCCGGCCGAAGAGCTGCTGGTCAACGTGTTCGACGCCGGCGGGGCGGCCGACCTGTGGCTGCTCGGGGCCGGCGAGGGCACGTTGCCGGTGCGTCCGCCTGTCCATGAGGACATGTCCGATCGGTCGATGGTGAGCGACGCGGCGCTCCGGCGGGCGTTCGCCGGCGCCGACGACCTGCGCCGGCTCGGGCTGTTCGCCGACGCGGCCGGGGCCTACGAGGAGCTGGCGCGGCGGGTGCCGCCGGGCGAGCTGCGCCGCGGGGTGCTGGTCGACGCGGCCGGCCTGCGCGAGCGCCTCGGCGACGACGCAGCCGCGCTGGCGCTGTACCGCGAGGCCGACGACGGGGCGCGCACGACGGCGGCGCTGCAGGGGGTGTTCCGCTCACACCTGCGGCTCGGCGAGTACGACCGGGCCCTGCGCGCGCTCGAGTTGCTGCGGACGCGGCCGGAGCTGGCGCCCGGCGAGGCGGCCGACCTGCTCGAGCAGCGCGACCGACTGGTCCGCGCGGTCGACGACCACCCGCCGATCGACGTCGGCTTCGACCGCCCGCTCGCGGCCGCGTGGACGATCCTCGACCCGCTGGCGCTGCGCCGGCGGCCGCTCGCGCAGACGCTCGAGGTCCGCACCACCAGCCCGGGGCCGCTGGCCGAGCTGCCGCTCGAGTGGGACGGCGAGACGATCGACGTCAGCGTCGACCTCACCGTCGAACACACCGAGTGGAGCTCGCAGCTCCTGCTCGACCTGGTGCCCGAGGCCGAGCCCGAGCGGCCGGTGCTGCGCCTCGGGGTGATGACCCACGGGACCAGCCGCGGCGGCCAGCCGACGCTGCGCGAGTACCAGTGCCACGCCGGTCGGCGGGTGTTCTACGTCAACCACGTGCCGGCGCTGCTGCCGGCGGACCCGTCGACGCGCTCGCGGTTGCGGCTGCGGATGTTCGCGGTGGCGCCGCTCGACGAGCTCGGCTGCGCGCTGACGGACCTCGACCGCGAGGAGTCGCGGATCCAGCGCGACCGCCTGCCGGCGCGCATCGGCCCGCCGGGGCGCTACAGGCTGGTGCTGCGGGCCGCGGGCGACGTGCCGGCGTGGTTGTCGGCGCAGATCCACCGCGTGGCGGTGCGCGGGGCCAGGCCGGTCGATCCGCCGGCCGTCGATCCGCGGCGCGCGGCGCTGGTGAACGCGGCGGTCGAGGGCGAGGCGGTGGCGACCCTGGCGGCGCTGGCCGAGGTCGGGCCGGCGGACGCGCGCGAGCAGGCGCTGCAGGCCCTGCTGCTGGTCCAGACCGGGCGCGCGGCCGAGGCGGCGCCGATCTGGCAGGCGCTGCTGGCGAGCGAGGACGCGACAGCCCGCGGGGCGCTGCACACGCTGCTGCGCGGGCACCACGCGGATGTCGGACCTGTCCTTCGGGCCATCTCGGAGCCGCGCTACCTCGACCTGCTGGCGGAGGCGTGGCGCAACACCGGGGCCAATCACCTCGACGACCCGCGGGTGGCACCTGTCTTTCTGGACATCCTGTCGGGGCTGGCGCCCGAGCGCCTGACCGGCCCCGGGAGCAGCGCGGCGGAGCTGCTGCGCGCGGCCGACCTGCTGACCTGGCGCGCCCGCCTGCTGCAGCGCGCCCGCAAGCCCGCGGCGGCCCGCGAAGACTTCGCCCGCGCGCTCGAGCTGTGCCGCCGCGCCGACCAGGCGGTGTCGCTGCGCGCGAGCCTGCTGCTGCTCGAGCTGGCGTCGCTGGCGGCGGCGGACGGCGACCGCACCACCGCCAGCGCCCACGTCGAGGCGGCCCGCGCGGCGTCGACGATGCCGCTGCTGGTCGACGACATCGTCCGCGCGCGCGCCGAGCTGGCCGGGCTCACGGGGGCGTGAGCGCCATTCGGCTGTCTCGGAGGACACGTCTTATGATGTCCCCGAGGACATGTCGCCTCGCGCTCAGCGGCGCGCGGTGCGGGTGGCGTAGAGGATCGCGTCCTGCAGGGTCGAGAGCGTGACGAGGCTCTTGAGGTCGACGTCGAGGCCGACGAGGGCGCGGGCGACGTCGGGGCGGATGCCGGTGAGGACCGGCTCGACGCCGAGCAGGCGCACGGCGGCGGCGGCCCGCAGCAATGAGGCGGCGACGGCGGTGTCGGCGTGCGGGACGCCGGTGACGTCGAGGATGGCCACCCGGGCCTTGCGGGCGGCGCAGCCGGTCAGCAGCGTCTCGACGACCTGGTCGGCGCGCTCGCGGTCGAGCGTGCCGACGAGCGGCATGGCGACGATCTCGTCGCTCAGCGGGATCAGCGGGGTCGAGCGCTCGGCCAGCGCCTGGGCCTGGGCCTTGATCAGCTCGTCGCGGTACTCCGCGCGCTCGGCCTCCAGGCGGTTGCGCTCGGTGAAGTCGATGATGACGGCGACGGCGGCGAACATGGTGCCCTGGCGGTCGCGGATCGGCGCGGCGGTGACCTCGATGGTGACGCGCTTGCCGTCGGGGTGGAGGATCCCGAACATCTTGGTGTGCCGCTCGCCGGTGATGAGCGTGCGGACCAGCGGCAGCTCGTCGTTCGGCAGCAGCTCGTCGCTGTCGAGGCGGACGCACTGGTAGTCCTCGGAGTAGGTCTCCTGGCGGGCGTTGGGGTCGACCCCGCGGCCGAGCAGCTCGACGCCGACGCGGTTGACGAGCGTCGGCGTGCCGGTCCCGGCCTCGGCGAGGAAGATCCCGATCGGCAGGCAATCGATCACGGCCTCCAGCGTCGCCTGCTGGCGGTCGGCGTTGCGCAGCGCCTCGCGCTGGCGCAGCACGACGCGGCGCGCGGTGAGGAAGGCCGCGAGCCCGTCGGCGACCACCGTGAGCGCCTCCCGCTGGCCCGCGGAGAGCTCGGTCGCGTCGGCGAATTCGAGGCGGAGCGCGCCGAACACCAGCTCGTCGGCGTCGCAGCGCAGCGGCACGATCGCGTGCCGCCCGAGATAGACGGCGCCCTGACGCCATGTCCCTTCGGACAGGTCGAGCGCCGCCGCCGAGGCCGGGCCGGCGGCGTCCTCGGAGCGCCACGCGGCCAGCTGCTCGTGCGCCGAGCCGTCGACGCCGAGCAGCTCGGCGTGGCGGACGTTCAGGGCGCGCAGGCACGGAGCGCATGCCTCGAGGTGTTCGACCTCGCTGCGAGCCCGGGCGAGGCCTGCGAACACCTGCGCCAGAGCGCCCTGCAGGGCGACGAATACAGAATCGGGCTCGTTTCGGAGGTCCTGCGACGTCATCGGGGGAGAGGGGCCCCAGGGTCCCACGAATCGCGGCGACGGGCGCAAGGAATTGAACGGCGGTCGAACGGCGGTTGCCCCGCGCTCGCTCGAGATCGCACTGGCGCGCGCGTGGGAGCGACAGACACATGGGATGATTCACGGCAGCGCCGGCTCGACCGCGAGTGACGCGTGGTTGCAACGTGTTTCATTGGCGGCACGCGCGAGGGGCGGTCGATCGATCATCGCGTCCGCGAATGATGCTCGCGGAAGACGTCGGGCATGGTCGGTGAGAGGGCGGAGGTCGACCACCTCGAGCGCGAGCGCAAGGCGGATCGAGGACGTCGAGGCCGCGAATCGCGATGACCGCCGAGGGTCCTCCGCGATCAGGGCGCGTCGACGGGCAGGCTGCGGTTGGGCGCGAGGATCGAGCGGACGAAGCCGGCGCGCGAGATCTCGCCGCCCGAGCCGAGGTCGGCGAGGTCGGGGCCGAGGTCGGCGTAGAGCGCCGCGGCGAGCGTGCGAGGGTCGCGGGTGCCGCGGCGCTCGGCCTCGACGCGGACGCGCTCGGCCTCGCGGTCGATCCAGTCGGCCATGTCCGAAAGGACACGTGCGCCGTCGGGCTTGACCCGGCCGTGCGTCGGCAGGACCACCAGCCCAGGGTCGCGGGCGGCGACGCGGCGCAGCGAGGCGACCATGTCGTCGGCGGCGGACTCGAACCAGCCCTCGAGCGGGCGCGAGGTGTAGAGGTCGGCGGTGAGGGCATAGGCGACGCCGCCGTCGCGGGCGACGAAGGTGATGTGATGCGGCGTGTGCCCCGGCGTGAGGACGGCCTCGAGGGCGACCCGGCTGTCCTCGAAGACAGCTCCGGGGTCGTAGGGCTCGACGGGGCCGCTCGGCTCGGGGTGACCCCAGAACAGCGCGCGGTAGTCGGGGATCCGCTCGGTGGTGGTGATGATCGGGAGGTGCTCGCGCGGGACGAACACGGGCAGGTCGCCGAAGGCGCGGCGGATGGCGGCGATGTTGCCGACGTGATCCTCGTGCTGGTGGGTGCAGATGATCCGCCGCGGCGGGCGCTCGCGCAGGACGGCCAGCAGCTCCGCGCTGGCGACGGTGCCGCCGGCGTCGATCAAGGTGTCGCCGAGGCGGTAGACGGAGTGCTGGCTGCGCCCGGTCGGGGTGTCGAAGGCGAACGAGAGCCGCTCGAAGGGTCCGTGACGGGTGCGCTCGACCTGCACGCGCCTGGCGTTCTAACACGGGGGCCCGGGCTGCCGCGCGGGCGCGGGCGCGACGACGGTCACGCGGAGGATCGCAGGGTGATCGCGGCGGCGGTGCGATGAACACGCGTGAGGAGCGAGCTCGGGGCCGAGACGAGGCGGAGGTCGTGGCGCGCGGCGACAAGGTTGCACGCAGCGGCGAGCGACGCGGACGAACTGTCAGGCGTCGGGCCGGACGAAATGTCAGCGGGCCAAACGCGGCGCGCCGGCCGGACGATCGCGGTGCGAGGCCGGAGGCCGGGTGAGAGCAGGCGACGGCGATCCGCGCGTGGCGGCGACACGTTGTCACCGCACCGCGCAGGCCCGCGAGGCGCGGCGACGGAATGTCGCCGGTCGAGCGCGCGAGGGGCTGGCCCGTGAATTGCTGTGAGGCGCTCCGGAGGTGCACATGGAGTTGAGAGACGCGATCGTCGGCTGCCTGCTCGGGGGCGCGGTGGGAGACGCGATCGGGCTGCCGTGGGAGGGGCTGTCGCGCGGGCGCATCGCCGCGGCGCTCGGGGCGGCGCCGCTGCAGCACGCGCTGATCGGGGCGCGCGGGATGATCAGCGACGACACCGAGCACGCGTGCATGACCGGGCAGGCGCTGCTGGCCGCGCCGGGCGACTCGCGGGCGTTCGCCCGCTCGCTGGCCTGGCGGCTGCGCGGCTGGCTGCTCGGGATGCCGGTGAGCGTCGGCTGGGGCACGCTGCGGGCGCTGGTGCGGCTGTGGCTGGGGTGGTCGCCGGAGCGCAGCGGGGTCGACTCGGCCGGCAACGGACCGGCCATGCGCGCGGCGATCCTCGGCGCGTGCGTGGGCGCGGACCCGGTGCGCCTCGAGGCGTTCGTGATCCGCTCGACGCGGATGACCCACACCGACCCACGGGCGCTGGCGGGCGCGCTGGCGATCGCGCGCGCGGCGGCGGCGATCGTGTATCGCGGCGGGGCCGGCGACCCGGCGGCGCTGCTCGCGGAGCTGGCGCGCTCGACCGACGACGCGGAGCTGGCGAAGGCGCTGGCGCTGGCTCAGGCGCACCTGCAGCGCGGGGACCCGGCGGAGGCGTTCGCCTGCGCTTTGGGACAGGTGAAAGGGGTGTCGGGCTACGTGCACCACACCGTGCCGGTGGCGCTCTATTGCTGGGCGAGCGCGCCGCGGGACGTCGGCGCGGCGGTCGAGCTGGCGGTGCGCCTCGGCGGCGATACGGACACGGTGGCGGCGATCGTCGGCGGGCTGGCGGGGGCGGCCGGGGGGACGCCGGCGATCCCTCCGACATGGTTGAGCGGGATGCAGGAGGCGCCGCGCTCGGTCGCGTGGATCACGGAGCTGGGCGAACGCCTGGCGCGCTGCTTCGGCCAGAGCCCTGCCCGCAGCGACGAGGGGCCGCTGGCGATCTCGTGGCCGCGGCTGTTCCTGCGCAACCTGAAGTTCGCGGCGATCGTGCTGGCCCACGGGTTCGCGCGGCTGCTGCGGGTCCGCGGCGCATGAGGCGCTCACGAGCGACGGACTCGTCGCTCCGCTCGCGCGGGCCGACAGGCGGTCGCGGCGGCTCGGCGCGCGTGACCGCGAGGGCATGTCCGAACGGGCATGCTCTTGCGGACATGCCCTTCAGGGCATGCTCATCAGGACATGTCCTGGGGCGCGCGCTGGAGGGTGACCGAGAACACCGCGCCGGGGCCCTCTTCGGCGGCGACGACGACCTGGCCGCCGTAGGCGTGGGCGATCTCGCGGGCGATGGTGAGGCCGAGGCCGGTGCCGCCGTCGTTGGCGCCGCGCTCGCGGGTGCCGCGGAAGAAGGCCTCGAAGATCTGCTCGCGCTCACCGGGCGGGACGCCGGGGCCCTCGTCGCGCACGCTCAGCTCGACGTGGGTGGGGCCGGGGCGGCTGTGGACGCGGACGACGCCGCCGGGGGGCGTGTGGCGGACGGCGTTCTCGAGCAGGTTGCGGATCAGCCGCACGAGGTCGCCGGCGCGGCCGGCGACGCGCGCGCCGGGGCCGTCCCACTCGATGGTGATGCCCTTGGCGTCGCTCTCGTGGCGGACGAGCGCGATCGCCTCGCGCCCGAGCTCGACGATGTCGCCGGGCTCGCCGGGCTCGTCGCCGATGGCGCCCATGCGGGCCACGGCGAGCAGGTCCTCCGTGAGGCGGCGCAGGCGCGAGGTGCTCTCGAGCGCCTCGCGGATGGCCCGCTCGTACTCGCTGGCGTCGCGCGAGCGGCGGAGCGCGTGCGAGAGCTCGCCGTAGAGGGTCGTCAGCGGCGAGCGCAGCTCGTGGGCGGCGTTGGCGACGAAGCGCTTCTGCAGGCCGAGCAGGAGGCCGAGGCGCTCGATCATCGCGTCGATGTCGCGGGCGAGCTGGACGATCTCGCGGTCGCCGTGGCGGAGGTCGATGCGCGCGTCGAGGTCGCCGGCGGCGACGCGGCGGGCGACCTCGGCGATCGTGCGGTGGTCGCGGGTGAGGCGGTGGACGACGGCGAGGGCGACGAGCACGGTCCACACGAGGGCGACGGCGAAGCCGGTGGCCATGGTGCGCGTGAGGAAGCGGGCGTCGCCGTCGAGGTCGGTGCGCGGGGCGGCGAGCAGCAACGAGGTGCCCGCGTGCGACGGCAGGGCGACGTGGACGGCGCGCAGGTGCTCGTGGGCCGACCACAGGTTGAAGCAATTGCCGTCGGCCGGCGGCAGCTCGGTCAGCGGCGGCGGGTCGCGCTGCCACGAGGGAGTCTGGGCGATGAGGCGCTCGCCGGGGCCGTAGATGACGGCGTACTTGGTGAGCGGGCCGATGTCGGCGGCGAACGGGCCGGGGCGGTTGGAGATGGCGAGCTCGTCGCCGCCGAGCTTGTCGGCCTCGGCGGCCTCCTCGCGGGCCTCGCGGACGAGGGCGAGGTCGAGCTGGTGCTCCTGGCTGGCGTTGACGGCGAGGGTGACCGCGATCGAGGCGGCGCCGAGAGTGACGAGGGTGATGGCCGAGGTCGCGACGACGTAGCGGACGCGGAGGCTCATGGCGAGTCGCGGCGGAGACGGTAGCCCTTGCCGCGCACGGTGTCGATCATCCACGCGTGGTCGCCGAGCTTGTCGCGCAGGCGGCTGATCTGGACGTCGATGAGGTTCGAGCCGGGGTCGAAGTGCGTGGCCCACACCTGGGCCAGCAGCTCGGAGCGGGCGACCACGCGGCCCTCCTGGCTCGCCAGACAGAGCAGCAGCGCGTACTCGCGGCCGGTCAGGTCGACCGGCTTGCCCTCGAGGGTGACGACGCGGCGCAGACGGTCGATCTCGAGGACGCCGACCACCAGCCGGCCGAAGCCCTGGGTCCGGCGCAGCAGCGCGCTGATGCGCGCCAGCAGCTCGTCGATCTCGAACGGCTTGACCATGTAGTCGTCGGCGCCGGCCTCGAGGCCGAGCACGCGCTCCGACACCTCGCCGCGCGCGGTCAACATGATGATCGGCGCGACCGAGCCGGCCCGCCGCAGCTCGCGGCAGACCGCGAGGCCGTCGATGTCCGGCAGCATCCAGTCGAGCAGGATGACGTCGTACTCGACCGAGCGAGCCTGGCGCACGGCGTCGAGACCGTGCGTGCACTGGTCGGTGACCCAGCCCTCCTCCGAGAGGACGCGAGCGATGAACAGCGCGACCTTGACGTCGTCCTCGACGATCAGCGCCTTCATTGGCCTGGGAGCATACACGCCGTTTTTGGACTCCGACATTACGAGTTCGTCATCTTTTCGCTGTCGCGGCGCTCGCGGCGGAGCACCAGCCGCAGCAGCGCGGGCAAGAGGAACAGGGTGAGGATCGTCGAGGCGCCGATGCCGAACACGACCGTGGTCGCGAGCGGCCTCTGCACTTCGGAGCCGGCGCCGGTGGCGAGAGCCATCGGCAAGAAGCCCAGCGCCGCGACCGCGCCGGTGGTGAGGACGGCCCGCATCGTGTGCGAGGAGCCCTTGAGCAGGGCCTCGTCGAAGGGGTGGCCCTCGTCGAGCGCCGTCCGCACCTCCGAGGCGAGGACGACGCCGTTGAGCACGGCGACGCCGGCGAGGGCGATGAAGCCGACGGCGGCGGGGATGCTGAAGGACATGTCCCGAAGGATGAGGCCGGCGAGGCCGCCGATCAGGGCGAACGGGACCAGCGCGAACACGGCGGCGGCGTAGCGCACGTCGCGGAAGTTCCAGAGCAGCATGCCGAAGATCAGGGTCAGGCAGATCGGCACGACCACCGCGAGGCGCTGGGCGGCGCGCTGGAAGTTCTCGAACTGGCCGCTCCAGGTGACCTTGTACGGCGGGGTCAGCGGCACGTTCTGCTCGACGGCGGCCATCGCGTCGGTCACCCACGAGACGAGGTCGCGGCCGCGCAGGTTGACCTCGACGCGGACGACGCGGACCCGGTTCTGCCGGCGGATCTGCGCCGGGCCCTCGGTCTCCTCGATCAGCGCGACCTCCGACAGCGGCACGCGGGAGCCGTCGACGGTCTCGACGAACAGGTCGCCGAGCGCCTCGGGCCGGGGCTCGCGCGGCGGGACCAGCAGGCGGGCGTCGAAGCGGCGCTGGCCCTCGTAGACGAGGCCGATCGGCAGGCCGACGCGGGCGGCCTCGACCGCGAGCAGGGCGTCCTCGAGGGCGACGCCGTAGCGGGCCAGGCGGGTGCGGTCGGGCTTGACGGTCAGCTCGGGCATGCCGAGCACCTGCTCGACGCGCAGGTCGCCGGTGCCCTCGACCGGGCGGACGGCGGCGGCGATCGAATCAGCGATCCTCTTGAGCTCGAGCAGGTCGGGGCCCAGCACCATGATCTGGATGTCGGCGCGCGAGCCGGAGATGATCTCGTTGTTGCGGTCCTCGATCGGCTGGGAGATCGAGACGAAGGTGCTCGGGACCTGCGACTCGATGGCGTTCTTGAACACGACGCTGAGGCCGTCGAGGTCGTGGGCGGTGACCCACTCCTCCTTCGGCTTCAGCGGGACGACGATGTCGGTCTTGTCCTTGCCGGCGGGGTCGATGGCGACCTCGGCGCGGCCGGTGAACGCGAGCGTGCCGTCGACCTCGGGGAACGCCAGCAGGATCTTCTGGACCTCGAGGTCGAGGCGCTTGGCCTCGGCGAGGTTGATCGACGGCGGCCGCCGCAAGCTGACGACCATGTCGCCCTCGTCGATGCGCGGGACGAAGTCGGCGCCCTTGCCGGCGAAGATCCCGCCGGCGATCACGAGCGCGGCGGCGGCCCCGGCGAGCAGCGGCCAGCGCATCATCAGCGCCCACGGCAGCGCGCGCTCGTAGGCGCGGGTGAGGACGCGCAGCCAGCCGCTGGTGCCGTGCTTGGCCGGCGGCACGAACAGGGCCAGCAGCGCCGGCAGGAACACCACCGAGTAGACCAGCGCGCCGAACAGGGCGAACGCCATGGTGGTGGCCATCGGCTTGAACAGCCGGCCCTCGACGCCCTCGAGGCTGAGCAGCGGGATGTACACCAGCATGATGATCGCCACCGCGAAGGCGACCGGGCGGACCACGCGCCCCAGCGATTCGGCGTAGGCGTGGGCGCGCTCGCGGGTGCTCAGCTGCTGGCCGGCGAAGGTGGCGATCAGCGCCTCGAGCAGGACGATCGGGCCGTCGACGAGGAAGCCGAAGTCGATCGCGCCGAGCGACATGAGGTCGCCGGCGACGCCGGCCCAGTGCATGCCGAACAGCGCGACCGACATCGAGGCCGGGATGCCGAGCACGCACACCAGCGCGCCGCGGACGCTGCCGAGCAGGACGATGAGCACGAGGAACACCACGGCGGCGCCCTCGAGGATGTTCTTCACCACCGTCGACAGGGTGCGCTCGACGAACTCGGCGCGGTCGTACACCGCCTCGATGACGACGCCGGCCGGCAGCTCGGACTGGACCTCGGCGACCCGGTCCTTGACGGCGTAGATGACGTCGCGGCTGTTCGAGCCGAGCAGCATCATGATGATGCCGGCGACCGCCTCGTCCTCGCCCATGTAAGTGACGACGCCGTGGCGCAGGGCTGCGCCGTCGCGCACGCTGGCGACGTGCTTGACGAGGATCGGCGTGCCGTCGGGCGCGACCTTGAGGACGACGCTCTCGAGGTCCTCGACGCCGGTGTAGGTGCCGACGGCGCGCAGGGTGAAGGACTCGGCGGTGCGGTCGATGTAGCCGCCGGACACGATCGCGCTGGCGGACGAGAGCGTCTCGCTGAGCTCGCGCAGGGTGAGGCCGTAGGCGGCGAGCCGGTCGGGCTGGACGATCACCTGGTACTGCTTGAGCTCGCCGCCCTGGGTGTTGACCTCGATGACGCCGGGCACGCCGCGCAGGCGCGGCACGATCTCCCAGTCGAGCAGCGTCCGCAGCTGCTTGCGCGAGTGCACCGGCGAGCGGACCACGAACTGATAGATCTCCCCGAGTCCGGTGCTGAGCGGCGCCAGCTGCGGCGTCGGCAGCCCCTCGGGCAGGTCGCCGCGGGCCTGCAGCATGCGCTCGAACACCAGCTGGCGCGCGAACCACGGGTCGGTGCCGTCGCGGAACACCACCGTGATCGCGCTGAGGTCGGCGCGAGAGACCGAGCGCAGCTCCTCGAGCCCGGGCACGCCGTTGAGCGCGTTCTCCATCGGGAACGTCACGTTGCGCTCGACCTCCGGCGCCGACAGGCCCGGCGCCTCGGTGAGCACGCTGACCTGGATCGTCGAGATGTCGGGGAGCGCGTCGATCGGCAGGCTGCGGGCCGCCAGGCCGCCGCCCACCAGGAGTGTGAGCAGGAGACCCAGCATCAACAGGCGGAGCTGGATCGATTGATGGATGAGCCAACCGAGCATCGTGGGGCACCGCGGACGGGGATGATCGTCCGCGTACCCCAGCGATTACCGGTAACGTCGTTTTCGGGTCAATGAACCGTGCATTACATCTCTGAAAGGCGCGCCGCGACCGCGGGGTCGAGCGGGGCTTCGGGCCGTATCCACGATGCCGGAAAGAGACTGCGTTCGACCTTCATGAGGTCGACCTCGGGGTCGATGAGGAGCTGCTTGGGGCGCCCGTTGACCGAGGTCCAGGCGTGGACGCGGATCTCGACGTCGGGGGTGCCCTCGGCCTCGAGCTGGGCGCCGATGTGATGCGCGAGTTCGAGGATCATCTCGGGTCGACCTGTCATCTCGGACAGCTGCCAGCGCTTGACCCGAGATCTCAGGTCGACCTTCCACGTCTCGCCGCTGGCGGGGTCGGTGGCGTAGAAGACGGCGGTGCCGGACTTGTCGCGCAGCTTCATGCGCCACGAGAACTTGTGGCCCTCCTCGGTCCACGCGACGTCGCCGGGGTACAGCCAGTGGCGCAGCGGGAACAGCAGCTGCCACGAGGTGTAGGCGGCGAGGAAGGCGAGCAGGTACTTCTGCTTGCGCGTCGGCCGGCTCGGCGGCGGCGGGCGCGGGGCCGCGGCGGCCGGCTCGGCCACGACCAGGCCGAGCGCGCGAGCGGTGTGGTCGCGGAGCCGCCGCGGCCAATCGGGCGGGAAGAACATCAGCGTCGCGGCGGCCATCACCCACGGGAAGATGCCGATGCTGAAGATGTTGCCGTTGATGAAGTGGAAGCCGAGCGCGGCGACGAACGCGAACGGGCGGGTGCGCCGCCACAGCATCGCCGGCACGATCAGCAGGTCGAACAGCAGGCCGCCGTAGCTGAAGAAGTAGACGACCCACTCCTCCGTCATCAGCGGGCCGAGCAGGGTGCCGTCGGCGCGCTTGGCCAGCCACATCCGCATCGGCTCGCCGTGCAGCCAGTCGTGGTTGATCTTGGCGAGCCCGCCGTAAAAGTAGGGGATCCCGATCTGCAGCCGGATCAGCCACAGCGCCCACGCCGGCACGGTGCGGCTGCGCAGCTTCGGCCGCAGCCACGCGTCGACCGAGAAGGCCCGGTGCGCCGGCACGAAGATCATGAGGAAGGCGATCAGGCACAGCAGGTAGATGTGGTTGAGGTAGCGCGCCTGCTCGAGCAGGAACATGTAGCTGAAGCCGGCGAAGAACACCGCGGCGGCGAGCCGGTAACACAGGCCGATCGTGACGCACAGCGCCGCCAGCCCGAGCACGCCGAAGTGCACGTACATCCAGTCGCCCGGCAGCGCCTTGACCCACTCGAACCCGTAGTAGGTGAAGTTGAACGCCGGGTCGATGTAGTAGCGGCCGATCCGCGGGATGTAGCGCCCGACCTCGACCATCATCAGCACGCCGAACGCGATGCGGAAGCAGACCAGCGAGGCGATGTCGACCGGCGCGAACAGCCGCGCCCACAGCGGCGTCCGCGGCGGGGCAGATTCGAGGTTTTGCCGTTCTTCCATGTCCGTTGCGATAGCGCCGGTTCGCAGCGTCGGATTGTTCGTTGGCCCACACGCTCGGCGGCCGCCGACATCGTCCATCAGGACATAGTTCTATCAGGCTTCACGGGCCCGCGGCGTAGCCTTGCAGCGGCGTCACGCTGTGCTCCCCGCGGGCACACGCGGCTCCCGGGGGATCCACGCGTGACGCTTTGCGAGTGCGCGGCGAGAATCATCGTTCGCATCGGCGCCGCAGGCGTCAATGTGGCGAGCGCCGGACGTGCTCCGCGGCACGTCGCGATCGCGGCGGCGAGCGCGGCACTGGAGTGATATGTCTTTTAAAACATGTCCCGCGATGACGGTCCGCCACGGCGGCCTCGGGCGGCCTCCGGTGTCGTGGTGAGAGCGCGCCCGCCGTGGCGCGCGCCGGTCCACCGGCGCGGATCGATCTCGAGCGGCGAGTCGCGGCGCCCTCGGCGCTGGAGTCCGTCGCGATCGTGAGGTCCTCGTCGTCGCCGATGCGACGCGGGCTCACCACGCGCGAGCGCTGGTCGACGTCGAGAGCTCGCTCGTGGCTCTCGTGTCCGCGCATGGGGTCGAGGGCCCGCAATCATTCGTACTCGACTTCGTCCGCGCGAATTCTCTACCGTCGAGCCCATGTCGATCGGCGCGGGGCGAAGGACGTGGGCAGCTCTCGGATTCTCATGGCTGGCGGCGTGCGGTGGCGTCGGCGGCAGCGACGACGCGGGGACGGTGTCGCCGTCGGCCGGCACGAGCGAGGCGACGACGAGCGGGGCCACGGGCGAGACCGACGCGAACCCGACCACCGGCGGCGTGACCGAGCCGGGGAGCACCGCCGGGACCGAGTCCACCGCGAGCGAGACCACCGCGACCGGGGCCCCGACGACGACCGCCGAGACGAGCGAGACCGGCGAGCCGGCGCCGATGCCGGTGGGGACGATCGCCGAGCTGCTCGTGCCGTTCGACACCAACCAGCAGGACGTCGTCGGCCCCGACAGCTGGGAGACGCAGTACGGCAAGACGCCCGAGATCGTCGCCGTGCCGCAGGGCGCCGCCATCGACCTCCTGGTCCAGGACTACAGCCAGGGGCCGAACGGCCGCGCCTTTCTGCTGCACCTCGAGCCCGACGCGGACGACTACGTGATCACCGCCGCGCTCGAGCCGCCGCTGCTCGATCGCATCATGGGGCTCGCGCGCGACCCCGAGGGCGCGCTCTACGTCGCCAGCGGCGCCGAGGACGACGACATCACCCTCGAAGATCCGCAGCCCGGCGAGCATCGCGGCGACGTCGTCCGCGTGGTCAAGCAGACCTGGGACGGCACCGTGCAATTCGACAGCGACGTCGGCCTCGGGCGCGGGGCCCTCGATCCCGGCTCCGAGCCGATCGTCAATCCCATGGTCGCCGCGACCGCGCGGCTGGCCTGGGGCGCCGGCGCGCTGGCCCTGGTCCACGGCAACAACACCGACACCGACTGGAACATCATGGCGCGCCACCAGAAGGCGGTGACCACCCACCTCGACGCGACGTCCGGGGCCGTCACCCGCACCTCGTCGATCTGGGTCAGTCACTCCTTCGATCAGCGGCTCTTCCACGACGGCGACGGCTTCATCGAGCTCCACCTCGGCGACGCCTATCCCCGCGACGTCAGCTTCGCGCGCGTCGAACCCGACAGCGGCGCGTACTCTTTGCTGGCGATCAAGGGCGACACCGGCAACAACAACACCTTCTCGCGCCTCGGCGACGCCGCCCCGATCACGGGCGACCCGACCTACGGCTACCTGGCGCTGTTCGCCACCGAGGCGACGCCGGGCACCGGCGCGCTGGTCTCGGGCGCACGCGAGCTGGCGGTCGTGCGCGTGCGCCGAGAATTCGCGAGCGAGCCGGCAGACAGCGGGATGCACCTCGACCCGGGGCTGCCGGACACGCTCGACGTGACGTCGGGCGGGCAGCCGCGGCAAAATCGGCTGCGCTGGCTCACCCACTATCAAACGGAGAGCGGCGGCCAGTCGCACGCCGAGCGCCCCAAGCTCGTGCCGCTCGGCGACGACACGTACGTGGTGCTGTGGGAGCGCTGGGACGGCGCCGCGCCGGCGTTCGCCGGGACGTGGGGGATGGTGATCGACGCCGGCGGCGAGGCGCTGGTGCCCGCGGCGTGGCTCTCCGACGCCCACCTGCCCCGCGGCGACGACGCCTTCCCGCTCGCCGGCGCGGCCGCGTGGATCACCGGCGACGCGGCCGCGCGCCAGCTCGACATCCACATCGTCGACGCGACGCTGAGCTACCGCCACGTCGTCGTCGAGTGATGGGTGTCCGCCTGTTCCGTCTTTAAGACATGTTCTTGGCGCAATGTCGCCAAGGACATGTCGAACAGGACATGTTCTGAGGAGCGTGTTACCCGCAGGCGTCGTGCCGGCCGTCGATGCCGAGCAGGTACCAGCGGCCGTCGACGCGCCCGAACTCGACGACCGCGTCCATCTCGTCGAGGACGACGTGGTGGCTGGCGGCGGCCCGCAGGCGCTGCAGCCGGGCCCAGCGGGCCGGGACGAACAGCGGGCGCGTGCCCGACGCTCGCAGCTGCGCGGGCGTCTGCAGCAGCCACGGTGGCGGCATTGGTTCGTCCAGCGGGGTCTCGCGGCCGCCCATGTGGATGTCGAGCACCTCGTCGAGCGCGTCGCTCGGGCCGATGTTCAGCCGCGCCGAGCCGTCATCGCAGTTGGCGGGGTCGGGAGGCCGATAATTCTTGGTCCAGTTCGGCGCATCGGCGAGCGCCGCGAGGATCGCGGCCGAGTCGAACTGCGACTCGAGCTGCCAGCCGCGCTCTCGCTTCGGCCAGGCGTCGCGCAGGACGAGATACGGCACCGCACCCGCCATGTTGTGGATCAGCCAGACGCCGAGCTCGGGGTGGAGCAGCGCCTGGATGTCGCCGTCGACGGCGCTCACGAGCGCAGCCAGCGTCTCGGGATTCAACTCGGGCGCGAGCTCGGGGCGAACCGGCGCGGGCGCGGGTTCGACGGGCACGGGCGGGACGGGAGCCGACGGGTCGGGTTCGACGGGCGCAGGCGGAGCGGCGCGGACGGGTTCGACGGGGGCGAGCGAGGAGGACGGTGTGGCCGGTTCAACCGCCGCCGCGGGTGTGGGGCTCGGCCCGGGCTTCGATGACTCGGGGCACGCCGCGACCACGGCGAACGCGAGGCCGAAGCAGCACGAGCGGGAGGGACGGTTCATGGTGCACTCAGGCGAGCGCCTCGCGGCCGCAGGCGTCGAGGATGTCGAGGGTCGCGTCGATGTCCTCGCGCCGCGTGGCGGGGTTGATGAACAGCAGGCGGAAGCAATTGGGCCCGCCGTCGATCGGCTGGAAGCCGAGCATGGCGGCGCCGCCGCGCAGCATGGCGGCCTTGATCCGCGGGGCGAGGGCGTGGAGCGCGGCGTCGACCTCGGGGGTGCGGGCGGCGAGCGGGCGCAGGTCCGGGGGGATCCACCAGAAGCACACGTTGACCCACGAGGGCGGCGCGGCGAGCACGAACCGCGGGTCGCCGGCGATCCGCGCGGCGGCGTGCTCGGCGAGGGCGACGGCGTGGTCGATGCGGGCGGCGAAGCCGGCCTCGCCGCGGGCCTTCCAGGTCAGCCAGGCCTTGAGCGCGTCGACCCGGCGCGCGCACTGGAAGGTGAGGTCGCCGCTGTCGTACTCGGCGTGCGGCTTGTCGGGCTGGAACAGATAGTCCGCGCCGGCGGCGAAGGCGGCGCGCAGGGCACCTGTCTTTCGGACCAGGAAGGCGGCGCACTGCTGGGTGACGCCGAGCATCTTGTGGAGGTTCCACGCCAGCGAGTCGGCCCGGGCGACGCCGTCCATGCGGCGGGCCTGGGCGGCGGAGAACAGCGCCGAGGCGCCGAAGCTGCCGTCGACGTGCAGCCACAGGCCGTGGCGCTCGGCGAGGTCGGCGAGCGCGGGCAACGGGTCGAAGCCGCCGAGCACGGTGGTGCCGGCGGTGGCGTTGACGAAGAACGGCCGCTCGCCGCGCGCCAGGCTGGCGTCGACCGCCGCGGCGAGGGCCTCGGGGCGCATCCGGCCGCGCTCGTCGCAGGCGACCTCGACCAGCGCGCGCCGCCCGAGGCCGAGCAGCACGACGGCTTTCTTCAGCGAATAGTGGGCGTGCGTCGAGGTGAAGGCGACCAGCGGCGCGCCGTCGTGGCCGCGCTCGCGCGCCTCGGGGTCGACGCGCAGGCGCGCGAGCTGCAGGGCGTAGAGGTTGGAGAACGAGCCGCCCGGCACGAACAGGCCCTCGTGCGCGGTCCAGCCGGCCAGCGCGGCCAGGCGCGCGAGCACGGCCCGCTCCATCAGGGTGAACACCGGCGCGGCCTCGTAGGTGGCCATGGTGGTGTTGAGCGCGGCGCCGAGGAAGTCGCCGATCACGGCGATCGGGTCGGCGCCGGCGAAGTTCTGGTTGAAGAAGCGCGGGTGCAGCGTGCGCACCGAGCGGGCGATCGTCGCCTCGACGGCCCGCGTCAAGGCGGCGAGGTCGAGCGACTCGCCTGGCCCGAGAGACAGGGGCACGCCGAGCCCGGCGAAGGCGGCTTCGTGGACGTCGGGCCCGGCCAGGTCGGCGATCCGCGCGTGGCGCTCGTCGGCGCCGCGCAGGAGGTCGAGGATCGGCCGGACGAGCTCGTCGAGGTCCACGCGGGGCACTTTTGCGGGGCGGGGCGGCGCGGTCAAGCGCGCCCCGGCCTTCATGAAGGCTTAACAGGCGCGTAGGAGCGGCGAGCGGCATGCTGCGGGCATGCACGTCGTTCTGATGTCTCTCTTCCTGTCGCTCGCGCCGACCGCGTGCCGGGCTGCGTCTGCCCCCAACTCCGTCGACGCCGCGACCTCGGCGCCCGCCGCCGCCCCGTCGCGCGACCGGGCGGCGAAGCCGAAGCTCAGCCTCGAGGAGGCGCGCACGGCGGCGCTGAAGCAGGTGCCGGGGACGGTGATCAGCGCCGAGCTCGAGCGCGAGCACGGCCGATGGATCTACAGCGTCGAGATCCAGCCCACCGACCGCCAGCAGCCGCGCAAGGAGGTGGAGATCGACGGCGACGACGGCTCGGTGATCGCGGTCGAGGACGAGGACGCGGACGATTGAGCCCCGGCTCGCATCGTGCGAATCACTCCGCGGAGTGATAGTCTGCGGAGATGGTGCGTAATCCCTGGCTTGTGATGGCGATGCTGCTCGGAGGCTGCAGCCCCGAGCCCGCGAAAGGCACGGACAGCGGGCAGACGAGCAGTGACGCGAGCAGTGACGCGAGCAGCACGGCGCCGACGTCCGGCGGCACGCCCGACCTGCCGGAGAGTCACTGCGGCGACGGCGTCGTCGATCCCGGCGAGGCCTGCGACGACGCCAGCCCCGGGTGTGACGCGTGCACCGAGGCGTGCACGCTGGCCGTCGATCCGGAGCTCGAGTGGAGCGTGTCGCTCGCGCCGATCGTCGCGGTCCGGGGCTTCGACCTGACGCAGCAGCAGCGCGCATGGGTGGTGGGGACGACGAGCGACGAGGCGATCGTGCTGCAGCGGATCGAGGTCGACGGCTCGACGGCGAGCTTCGACCTCACCGCGCTCGCGGGCTTCGCGGAGATCGGTGCGTTCCACGTCAACGGCGTCACGGGCGAGGCCGGCGTGCTCGGGCTGCTGCCGGACATGACGCAGAAGGTCGTGCGCGCGGGCGCCGACGGGCCGATCGGCGAGCCGCTGGCGATCGCGAAGGGCGTCGCCACGGAGCTGATGGCGATCACCTCGGTCGGCGTCACGTTCGTCGCGGGCGTGGAGGGCGGGACCGCGACCACGCTGGCGTGGACGGGGGAACCGCTGGCGACCTTCGCCAGCGCGACGGCAAGCTTCGTCGACGCCGTCGGCGACCGGCTGGTGATCGGCACCAACCTCGTCACGCTCGTCGATGTCGACGGCGCGAATCGAGTCGAGACGATGTGCTGGGGTGAGCGGCTGGCGACCAGCGGGACGCACGTGATGCGCGACGCCTCGGAGCTGTCGTGGGGCGACGCGGCGATGGAGAGCTGCGACCTGGCGACCGGCGAGCGCGTGTCGGAGATCATCGCCACCGGCGCCGGCGGATTCGAAGCGGGACCGGTCGCCGACGTCGTCGAGGCGGCGCCCAACGGCAACCCGCTCGGCGCGTGGTCGGTGTGTCACGGCGAGGGCAGCGTGATGGGTTGCGAGGTGCCGAGCACGGACGGCTTCGGTGGGCCCGGCGATCCGGAGGCGATCGAGATCGACGCGTGCGACCGGCCGGACACCGGCCGGCTCGGCAGCGACCGCGGGGTCTACATGATCCGCCTCGACCGCTCGACCTCGGCGCCGTCGCTGGTCCGAAGGGGCACGCTGCCCCTCGCCCCGCCGTGGGGCTGAAGCCCCGCAGCGCCGCGAATTCGAGGCTTGACGCCGTTATTCATTTTGCTGAAGATGGCTTCAGCATGGCAGAAGCACGCGGAGACGGGCTCGAGCTCCACGCCGACTGGCTGCGCGTGCCGCTGGCGGGCGGGCGCACGGCGGACTTTCACTACCGGTGGCTGCGCCACAACTGCGAGCGCGAGCGTCACCCGCACACGCGCGAGCGGACGCGCTGCTCGTCGGAGCTGGCCGACGACGTGCGCCCGCGGGCGGCGGCGCTCGCCGGCGACGCGCTGTTCGTGGTGTGGGAGCCCGACGGCCACGAGAGCCTGTACCCGCTGGCGTGGCTCGACGCGCACGCGTACGCGCGCGACCGCGTCGACGTGCCGCCGCCGACGTCGGACCTCGCGGCGCTCGAGATCTCCGCCGTCGACGTGCCGCTCGGCCGGCAGATCGCGCAGGCGCTGGCCCGGGTGCGCGAGCGCGGCGCGGCGGTCGTGCGACATGACCCTTCGGACAGGACGCCGCCGGAGGCGGCGACCGAGGCGATCGTCACCGCGTTCGAGGCGGCCGGGCTGCGCGCGGTGGCGACCCACTTCGGGCGCATCGAGGACCTGCGCACCGACAACACGACCAATCAGAACACCGACCAGCTCGGCTACACCGACGCGCCGATCCACCTGCACACCGACCAGCCGTTCCTCGACCGGCCGCCGCGCTACCAGGTGCTGCAGTGCATCCGCGCGGCCGACCAGGGCGGCGACAACCTGCTGGCCGACGCGCGCGCGGCGTTCCGCCACCTCGAGGCCCACGACGCCCGCGCCGCCGACCTGCTGGCGACCACGCCGGTGCGCTTCGATCGCCAGCAGCAGAACTTCGCCCGCGTGGTCGAGTCGCCGATCGTGGCCCGCCGCGGCGACGCCGACTTTCTGATCCGCTGCTCGTACTTCACGCTCGCGCCGCACCGCCTGCCGTTCGCGCAGCTGAGCGAGTTCTACCGCGCGCACGACCGCTTCATCCGCCTGGTCCGCGACCCGCGGCACCACGTGCTGGTCGGGCTGCAGCCGGGCGACTGGCTGGTCTACGACAACCACCGCACGCTGCACGCGCGGACCGGCTTCACCGGCCCGCGCTGGCTGCGTGGGATCTACTTCGATCCCGCGGAAACATGAGTGTACAGGTCGTTGACGAACGCGACGATCGCCGCCTCGCGGGCGGCCGGCGGCAGGGCGTCGAGCAGGCCGTTGATGGTGGCCATGCGCTCGGGCAGGCGGCCGCCCTGGACGCCGGCGAGCGCGAGCGCTTGCATGAATGCCTCCTGGGACATGTTCGAAAAGTCCAGCGAGGCGGCGGCCTGCAGCAACATGGCGAGGCCCTCGTCGGGCGGGGCGCTGCGGACCTCGGCGACGCTGGCGCGCAGGTCGGCGAGGAAGCGGTCCTTCACCGCGAGGTGGGCCGCGCTGATCGTGAGGTGGAGGTTGGCCGGCGAGCCGAAGCCGTGGAACTGCGGCTGGACCAGCCAGCCGCGGGCCTTCATCGCGTCGGACAGGGCGAACAGCGGGAAGCCCGGCTCGGCGCCCGTGAAGGCGACGAGGCTCATCTCCGGCTCGCCGAGCACGCGCAGGCCGTCGATCTCGCGCAGGGCCCCGACGATCGCGCGCGTGGCCTCGAGTGTCCTTCGGGCCAGGTCGAGGTAGCCCTGGTCGCCGACCGCCCGCAGCAGCGCCCACGCGGCCGCCAGCGGCCCGCCCGACTTGGTGCTCTGGACGGTCGGGTTGATCACCGTGTAGCCGGTCCAGCCGGCGCAGGCGTACATCTGGTGCCGGCGCAGCGCCCTGTCGCGGTAGACGATCACCGAGGCGCCCTTGGGGGCGTAGGCGTACTTGTGCAGATCCATCGACACCGAGGTGACGCCGGGGACCGACAGGTCGAACGCCGGCACGCGCGCGCCGAGGCGGCGGAAGTACGGCAGCAGGAACCCGCCGATGCAGCCGTCGACGTGGAACAGCACGTCGTGCTGCTGCGCGAGCTGGCCGAGCTCGGTGATCGGGTCGACCACGCCGTGGGCGTAGCTGGCGGCCGAGGCGGTGAGGAGGATCGTGTTGGGGGTGATCGCGTCGCGGACGGCGGAGACGTCGGCGCGGAAGCTGACCGGGTCGATCGCCGTGGGGACCAGCTTGACCCCGAGGTAATGCGAAGCCTTGTGGAGCGCCGCGTGGGCGGTGGCCGGCACGATCATCTCCGGCGCGGCGATCTCCGGCCGGTGCTCGCGGGCCCACTCTCGCGCGGTCTTGACCGCCAGCATCAGGCTCTCGGTGCCGCCGCTGGTGAACGAGCCGGCCGCCTCGGAGCCGCCGCCGAGGTGGTCGATGGCGAAGCCGACGACCTCGTTCTCGAGCCGCAGCAGGCTGGGGAAGGCGGTGGGGTCGAGGCCGTTGCTGGCGAGGAACATGCGGTACGCCTCGGCCGCGAGCTCGCTCGCCGCGCGCTCGCCCGAGTCGTAGACGTAGGCGAAGGCGTTCCCGCCTTCGGTGGGCAAATCACCCGCACGCAATTCGGCGAGGGCGGTGAAGATCTGGTCGCGGGTCCATCCGGTCTCGGGCAGCTTCATGGTCAGGTCGCTCGGTTCCTGGCAGATTCGACGTGGTGAAACAGCAAGGGGAGACTGAGAAGGGCGCAGGCCGCCGGGACCACCGCGGTGGCCACGATCACGCCGACGAGCGCCGCCTCGGGCTGGGTCACGAGCTCGCCGGCGCGCCGCTCGACGAACCCCGTGGCCGAAAGGACCTGGCTCACGAGCCATGCTCCGAGGGTCAGGCCGCCTTTCTCGCCGACGAACCACAGCCCGGTGAAGACGCCCTCGCGGCGCTGGCCGGTGGCGGCCGCGTCGTCGTCGATGAGGTCGGGCAGCATGGCGAACGGGAACACCTGCAGGCCGGCGAAGCCGACCCCGAGCAGCCCGACCTGCGCCGCGACCAGGCCGAGCCGGCCCGGCGCGGCCACCAGCAGGCTGAGCGCGAACGCGGCGAACACCACCACGGCGGCGATGTAGCCGACGCGCTTGCCGAAGCGGCGCGACACCGCCAGCCACAGCGGCATGGCGACGATCGCCGGGCCGACCAGCGAGACGAACAGGACGGTCACCGCCTCCTCGCCGCCGTGCAGCGTGTAGCGGCAGAAGTACGGCACCGCGGCCAGGATGGCGCCGACGCCGATGTTCTGCACGGCGAAGCCGACCAGCAGGTTGCGGTAGGAGCGGTGCCCGAGGGCCACGCGCACCTGCTCGCGCAGGCCGGCGGACTCGACCGGCGCGGGGTGCTGCGGGGCGCTCCGCGTGCCGAAGAACGCGACGAGCATGGCCGTGGCGGTGATGACCGCCAGCGTGACGGCCATGACCTGATACCCGGCCTCGCCGCCGCTGTTGGCCTTGATGATCATCGGCGCCAGCGCGCCGCCGGCGAGGATGCCGATCGGCAGGAAGGCCATGCGATGGGCGACGACCCGCGTGCGCTCGTGGTAGTCGGCGGTCATCTCCGCCGGCATCGAGGCGTAGGGGATCTGGAACAGGGTGAAGGCGCCCGTGGCCCAGCAGTAGGCGACGAGCACCCAGGCGAAGCTGAGCCTCGGCTCGCCGACCGGCGCCGAGAACAGGGCGATGAAGCCCGGCGGCAGCAGCAGCGCGCCCGCCAGCAGGAACGGGCGGCGCCGGCCCCAGCGCGAGCGCGTGCGGTCGGACCACGCGCCCACCAGCGGGTCGGTGGCGATGTCCCACAGCCGCGGCACGAGGATCGCCAGACCGGCGAGCCCGGCGGCCACGCCGAGCGTGTCGGTGAGGTAGAACAGCAGCAACAGGCCGGGCACGGTGCTGAACAGCCCCGAGCCGATCGAGCCCGCGGCGTACGCCAGGAGCAGGGAGCGCTTCAGGGGCGAGCTCGACACCCGGCGACCTTACCACATCGATCTCGCGCGTCACCTGTCTTTCGGGACCTATATGCATTGTGTCGCCGGCGGGCCCCGGCGCTGCTGGCCGCGCTGCTGGCCTGCGCGAGCCTGGTGTATTCGCCGGTGGTCGAGGCGCGCGGGGAGCGGATCAAGAAGCCGAAGAAGCCGAAGGGCCCGCCGAAGCCGGAGCGCATCGAGGTCGGGGCGCTGCCGGCCCTCAGCTACGACAGCGACCTCGGGCTCGGCTTCGGCCTGATCGCCAGCGTGGCCCGCTTCTCGCCCGGCTACCGGCCGTACCGCTGGCGCCTCGAATTGCTGCTGTCGGCCAACGCCAAGCGCGCCCCGGGCAAGGGCATCGAGGTGCCGTTCCACGACGATTACCTCAACATGGACTTCCCCGGCCTCGCCGGCGACCGGCTGCGGATCACCGCGCGCGTCGGCTTCCGCAAGTTCGCCAACACCGGCTATTATGGGTTCGGCAACGACTCGGTGGCCACCGAGCCGTGGGAGGGCCTCGACCCCGACCAGGACCTGATGGCCTACCAGGCCGCGCGCCGCTACCACCGCTTCGACCACATCTACCCGCTGCTGCTGTTCAACGCCCGCATCAAGGTGTGGGACCGCTCGACCCCGCAGCAGCGCCGCCGCATCGAGGCGCTGGTCGGGCTCAACACCACCTACAACATCGTCCGCCCGTACCCCGGCAGCTTGCTCGAGCAGGACATCGCCCTCAAGGCCATGGACACGCCGGACGGTCAGGCGACGGCGCACCTGCTCCAGGGGACAGATCCGCACATGCTCATGGTGGTGAGCGCCGGGGCGCTGTTCGACACCCGCGACCACGAGTACACGCCGACCCGCGGGACCTTCACCGAGCTGACCGTCCGCGCCTCGCCCGGGGTGCAGCAGGGCCTGCGCTACGCCGCGTTCACGCTCAACAGCGCCTGGTTCAAGTCGTTCATCGGCGAGTACCTGTCGTTCGCGGTCCGCGGGGTCGCCGACGTCATCGCCGGCGACGCGCCGTTCTACGAATTGACCCGCTTCGGCGCGCTGATGCCCCGCGACGGCCCGGGCGGCGGCTGGTCGCTGCGCGGGGTGCCGCGCCAGCGCTACGCCGGCAAGATCAAGCTGATGCAGAACCTCGAGCTGCGCAGCATGTTCTGGAAGTTCAGGATCAAGAACAGCCAGTTCGCCGTCGGCGCGGTCGCGTTCCTCGACGCCGCGCGGATCTGGGCGGACTTCGGGCGGACCGAGCTCGGCGGGCGGTCGATCGACGGCGGCACCTTCAAGCTCGGCACCGGCGGCGGCCTGCGCGTGCGCTGGGGCGAGACCTTCCTGGTCCGCTTCGACGCCGCGTACTCGCCGACCGACAAGTCGAACGGCTTCTACGTCGACGTCGGGCACGTGTTCTGAGGGAGATGTGCCATGGGACATGTCATAGGAGACATGTTCCGTGGATGATTTGGCGAATGGTTCGGCTCAGCCGGCCTCCTGCAGCGCGGTCACCGGGGCGACGAGCAGCTTGTCGCCGGCGATCGCCTTGAGCTCCTGGTAGCGCTCGGCGGTCGACTCCCACAGCGTGAAGCCGTGCACGTTGTAGTGCACGGCGCGGAGCCAGCGATCGACGCGGCGGTCGGTCTCGAGGCCCCAGCTCGGCAGGGCGGCGCACAGGCGGTCGAAGCGCTGCACGTCCTCGTTGTGGATCTCGACCACGCGCGCGAAGGCGGCCTCGAGCGGGAGGGACGCCTGCTCGCCGAGGATCAGCACGAGGTTGAGCCAGCGCTGGTCGATGTCCTTGGCGAGGCCGCCGAGGTCGTTGCCGAGGCCGACGAGGCGCGAGGCCAGCCGCTTGAGCTCGACCACGACCGGGTCGTCGTGGAACGACGCCGGCAGCTCGCTGTCCTCGGCGTGCTCGATCAAGTGGAAGGTCGGATACATGCCGATGCTGACGGTGCGGCAGTCGAAGGCGGTGCAGAACTCGGGGCAGCTGCCGCGCTTGAACGCCCGCGCGAGGCCGGTCTCGACCTTTGCGTTCTCCATCCATTGCCGCATCGTCACGCCCAGCCGCGCGAGCCAGCTCGCGCTCCGCGACCGTCGCAAGCGCCGGCCGATGTCGGCCCAGGCGGCGACGTAGCGCGAATCATCGGTCCCCGCGGCGCCGCTCGTCAGGGCCCGCACGATCTCGTCGACGTCCCAGCCGAGCTCCTCCTCGACCAGCATGTCGTCCCAGAACAGCCACAGGCAGATGAATTGCGTGACCAGTAGCGCGGCCTCGAACTCGGCGACGGGCAGTGAATAGCCGCCGTACATCGCGCAATCGAACTTGCGCAGCTTCTCGCGCTCGGCGACGTCGCGGCCGATGCCGTAGGAGGCGAGCCAGGCGAGCGTGCGCCGCTCGATGGTGTCGGCGTGAGCGTTGAGCAGGCGGCGTGGTCGCCAGGCCTGCGGGAACCTCAGCGCGAAGGCGGCCGGGACGTCCAGGGCGCGGTCGTGGAGGCGCGCGGCGGCGACGAGCTCGACGCCGCGGGTGGTGAGGGTCTCGGCATGAAGTGCATGCATGGTCGTGCGTCCGGCGTTCGCCGCCCGCGGTGGGCGGCGGGTCGAGGGCTCGACGTCAGGAGTGTCGTTCGCGGCGCGAACGATTGCGCCGCTCGATTAGCCTCGCGCGTGTGGAAGGCGCCGTCTGCAATGGACGACTTGTCGCTCAGTCCAGCGGTTCGCCGGTGGCGGCCGGCGCGAGGCCGAGGCGACGCAATGCGCGGACGAAGCCGGTGCGGTCCATGCCGGCGAGCGCGGAGGCCTGCTTGATCCACCCGCGCTGGGTGCCGACGCGCTGCATCAGGCTCTTCATGTACTCGCGCTGGAAGTCGACCAGCGCCTCCTCCCACGGCATCGAGAACAGCGGGCTGGCGTGGAACGCGGGCCGGGTCGCGCGCGAGGACATGTCGAGGTTGAGATCCGTGGCGTCGACGTAGTCGGCCTCGGTGAGCTGCGCGGCGGCCTCGACCACCTTGCGCAGCTGGCGGACGTTGCCGGTCCAGTTGGCAGCCAGCAGCGCGGCGTGGGCCGAGGGCGTGAATTCCTTGTGGCGGAGGCCGAGCTGGACGCACACGAGGCGGAGGAAGCGGTCGGCGAGGCGCACGACGTCGTCGCCACGCTCGCGCAGGCTGGGCAGCTCGACCTGCTTGCCGAGCACGCGGAAGTACAGGTCCTGGCGGAAGCGCCCCTCGGCGACCATGCGGCGGAGGTCGCGGTTGGTGGCGCTGATGACCCGGACGTCGACCTTGCGCACCTTGTTGCGCTCGTTCAGCCGCGAGACCTCGCCGTGGTCGAGCACGCGGAGCAACTTGGCCTGCAGGTCGAGCGGCAGCTCGCCGAGCTCGTCGATGAAGAGCGTGCCGCCGCTCGCGTACTCGAACACGCCGGGCTGGTCGGCGTCCGCGCCGGTGAAGGCGCCGCGGTTGTAGCCGAACACGATCGCGTCGGCGACGTCGTGCGGCAGCGCCGTGCAGTCGAGGACGATGAACGGCCCCTTGGCCCGCGCCGAGCGCTCGTGCAGCCCGCGCGCCACCAACTCCTTGCCCGTCCCGGTCTCGCCGGTCACGAGCACCGGCAGGCGTGACGTCGGCAGCGCGGCGAGGCGCTCGAGCTCGACGAACAGCTCGCGCATCACCGGGCTCCAGCCGTACAGCTCGCCGAAGCGGTTGGTCTCGGCCAGCGACACGCTGACGTGGTCGGTGCCGGTGACCTGCAGGGCGGTCTCGCCGACGCTGAAGACGGCCTCGAGATCGACGAGCGCCTCGCGGACGCGCACGCCGTGGACGAACACGCCGTTGGTGCTCTCGAGGTCGCGGAGGACGATGCCGGCGCGTGTGAACTCGAGCGAGAAGTGGAAGCCGCTGACCTGGTCGTCGTGGAGGACGATGTCGTTGAGGGCGTTGCGGCCGCCGCGGAGCGTCCGCTCGCGTCCGACTTCGACCTGCGATTCGCTGCCGGCGTTCGGCCCGGTGAGGATGCGAAACCGGACCCGTCCGAGGCGTTGATAGCTGCCCGGCAGGCGGGGGCCCGTCGGCGCAGCCCGGGTCGGCGGGTGTTCGTGCTCGATGTGTTCGTCTGTCACCGCATCGCAGGAGTGACACACCGCGTCCGCGCCGGTCAATACGGCGAGTGGAATGCGGCCTCGCGTCCGCAAAGCGGCTGCGAGTCCGCGGAGACGCGGCCGCGGAAGCGCGACGAGACCGCCTAAACCGTTGATCTTGCTCGGTGAGAGGTCGGGTTCGCCGGGTGCAAGGGTGGTCCTCGTCGCAACGACGGAGCCACGATGTCCACCCAGATTTACCCGAGTGACGAGTCGCCCACCCTCTACTACTCGCCGGCGCACCGTAATTGCCGCACGGCTCGCGGCGAATCGTGCGAGCCGGTCGGCGACAGCGCCGAGGTGACGGCGCTCGAGCGCCTCGGCCACGCCGCGCTGTGCGGCGGTCGGCTCGACGAGGCCGAGACGCACTTCCGGGTCGCCTTGAAGCGGCGCCAGGAGGCGGGGTCTCGCGGGCAGGCCGGCCTGCCGCAGGCGTTCGGCCGCCTCGGCGTGGTCGCGGTGGCCCGCGGCGACAAGGAGGAGGCCCGCACGCTGTTCGAGCTGGGCCTCGACCTCGCGCGCGCCGTGCGGTCGCAATGGACGGTGGAGGACGCGATGCTGCTGCACAACCTCGCGTGCATCGCCCGCGCCGAGGGCCGCCTCGAGGAGGCCGAGAGCCTGTACCGCGGGGCCCTGGAGATCAAGCACCACACTCTCGGCGCCGACCACCCGCTCACCGCCACCACGCTCGCCGGCCTCGGATGGGCCGTGCTCGGCCGCGGCGCGCACGCGGAGGCGTTCGGGCTGTTCCAGCAGACGCGGCAACTGCTCGAGCGCACCGCCGAGGAGGGGTCGCCGGGGCTCGCCCACGTGCTCCTCGGGCTCGGGCTCGTGTGCCTGCGGACCGGCCAGGTCGAGGCGGCCGAGGCGTCGTTCCGCCGCGCCGCGGCGATTTGGCGCCACCTGCGGCCCGACTCGCCGCAATTGGCCCGCGTCCGCCTGTGCCTCGCGCGCACCGTGTATGTGCGCGACCGCGACTACGCGCGCCTGATCGTGGCGGCCGCACTCCGCGACCACCAGCTCGCCGAACGGCCCGATCCGCGCGTGGTCCAACGATTGCTCGCCTGGCTCGATCAACACACCGCCTAGTCCCACCATCCTTCTCGACCGACGACAGGAGAACTCCGATGCAAACCTGCTACCACCAATCCCTGGGCGCGCTTCTCTTCGCCGGACTCGCCGCTTGCCAGATCCCCGAGCCCACGATCGACGGCAGCGGCAGCGGCAGCGACAGCGACAGCGACAGCGCCCAGGGCGACTCCGACGCCGACACCGGGGCCGTACCCGTCGACGACGCCGCGCGCTGCGGGCAACTGCGGGCTAACGTCAAGGGGCTCTTCACCGAGAAGTGCGCCGGCTGCCACGCCAACGGCGCGACCCAGGGCGGCCTGGGGACGGTCACCGACCTCGACAGCCTGATCGAGGACGGGCTCGTGTTCACCGGCAACGCCGCGGACTCGGTGCTGTACCGCCGGCTCTCGGCCGAGACCGGCTACATGCCGCAGGGCGGCGATCGCCTGGCCGCGGACGAGCTCGCGACGGTGCAGGATTGGATCGACGACTGCACTCCGATCGATACGCCCGAGGGCGCGCCCAGCGTCGTGACGCCGCCGGGGTGCACGGACAACGAGCCGATCTCGACCGAGGCGGTGCTCGACGCCATCCGGATCGACGTCGCCGGCCTCGATCTCGACCGCGCGGCGACGACCCGCTACCTGACGTTCACGCACCTGCACAACGCCGGCTACTGCGAGGAGCAGCTCGACGGCTACCGCCACGCGCTGGCCAAGCTGATCAATCACCTGTCGTTCGGGCCCGACATCATCACCCCGGTGGCGATCGACCCGCAGCGGACGATCTACCGCATCGACCTGATCGACTACGAGTGGACCGCGGAATTGTGGGGCCACATCGTCGACGTCAACCCGTACTCGCTGATCTACGAGGACCAGTCGGCCGAGGTGGTGCAGGCGCTGACCGGCGCGCCGGTGTTCTCGATCGTCGGCGACTGGTTCATCGACGCCGCCTCGCGGCCCCCGCTCTACCACGCGATCCTCGGCATCCCCGAGACACGCGGCGAGCTCGAGGCGCAGCTCGGCGTCGACATCGAGGCCAACCTCGACCGCGAGAAGGAGCTCGACGCGGCCGACGTGGTGCGCGCCGGGATGCAGACCTCGGGCGTGTCGCGCAACAACCGGGTGATCGAGCGCCACGAGATCCCCGGCAGCAATTACCGCGGCTACTGGCTCAGCTACGACTTCGCGAGCAACAGCGATCCGCAGGCGCCGAAGGACATCCTGGCCAACCCGCTCGACTTCGTCCAGGACGGCGGCGAGATCATCTTCACCCTGCCCAACGGCCTGCAGGGCTACATGATCGTCGGCGCCGACGACAGGTGCCTCGACAGCGCGCCGGCCGAGATCGTCAGCGATCACGAGAGCCCCGTGTCGCCGATCGTCACCAACGGCGTGAGCTGCATGGGTTGTCACAGCGAGGGCATGCGGCTGGCGGTCGACGACGTGCGGCCGTACGTCGAGAGCAAGCCGACGGCCTTTCCGGCGGCGGAGCGCGAGCAGATCCTCCGCCTGTACGGCACCCGCGAGGAGTTCGACGCCGCCCAGCAGCGCGACATCGTCACCTTCGTCAACGCGACGGCGGAGACCGGGGCGCCGCGGCTGGTCGGCGGCAAGGAGCCGGTGATCGCGATCCACGAGGCGTTCGACCGTGACATCGCGGCGCGCCGCGCGGCCGCCGAATTCGGGTTCACGCTCGACGAGGTCATCTCCGACTTCGGCGCGCTGACAGGCCTCGACAAGCTGCCGAACGCGCCGGTCGACCGCAAGGTGTTTCAGGACAACTTCTGTGCCAACGCGGCCGCGCTCAACCTCAGGCCGCTCCGGCTCGACGCGAATGGTGTGTGCACCCCGAGCCCGAACATCGACCGCGGAAAGTGTGTGCCGCCGCCGGTCATCCCACAGTAGCCAACCCGCCGACCTACAGGAGTGTGTCATGCTCACCGCGTTCATCCTCATCTCCTCGATCGTCGCCAGCGACGGCGGCCTGCACGAGCAACCGCCGCGGGCCAGGACGGCAGCGTCGGCGAAGCGCCGCTGCAAGGGCAAGAAGTGCGGCTCCGCTCCCCGGGCGCCGCGTGTCGATCCGGCGCTGGTCGCCGCCGAGACGGCGCGGCGCGAGGCGCTGGCCGAGGTGGAGCCGCTGCTCGACGCCAGGCGCTTCGCCGCCGTGGCCGCGCGGCTCAGCCAGACCGCGGCGCTGCAGCGCGACCCGGTGCTGCACCTCGCGGCCGCCGAGGCGCACCTGGCCGCGGCCCCGCTCGAGCCCGCCGGTCTCGCCGGCGCCGACGCCGACCTCCGACGAGCCGAGGCGCTGCGCGCTGATCCTGAGCGCGCGCCGATCCACGCCCAGACCGAGCCGCTCGTCGACCGCGCCGCCCAGGAGCTCGGGACATTCGTGCGAGCACAGCGCGAGTCGCTGGCGCAGCGCCGCCGCGGTCGCACGCAGCTCATCACCGGCGGCGTGTTCGTGCTCGTCGCCGCGAGCGGAGTCGGCGCGGCGATCGGCGGCGCGGTCACCCTGCGGCGGCTCGAGGACGCCAGGTCGCAATACGCAGGCGCCGAATACGATGACTATCGCGCCAGTCTGGCGCCGCTCGAGCGTCGCGGCGAGACGATGTTGACCGCCGGCGTGGTCACGGCCGTACTCGGCGCCTCGGTAGGTGTCACACTCACCGTCGTCGGTGGCCGCGAGCTGCGAAAGGCGCGACAAGGCCAGCCCGAACGGCCGCAGTTCCACTTCCTCCCCGCGCTGTCCGGATTCCGCGTGATTGGTCGATTCTGAATGTTCTTAACGTAATTCTAATTACTGCTCGAACACTCGAACGTCGTCGATTAGCCCGGTTTTGTCGGCTGAATTTCCATGCAGGTGCAATCTTCGGGAGGTTCTCCTATGGTCGATGTCATGCCATCTCGGTCAGGTTACGCGCGCACCGGAATGCTCTCGGTGCACCCAACCGTCGGCGGCGCGGCGATCTTGTGCCTGCTCAGCGGTTGCGGCATCGCCGTGAGCGTGCTGCTGACCCTGCTGAAGTTCCAATCGACCCATGAATGCGACGCGGCGATTCTTTCGGCGTGTCAGCTGGGCGGGGCATTCGCGTGCGGGCAGGTGCTCAGCAGCGAATGGTCGACCGTGTTCACCGACGTGCCGATCTCGATCGTGGCGACCGCATATTACGCGGTCGTGCTCGGGCTCGCGAGCGGCCTGATGTGGCGGGCGCGGCGGTTCCAGGCGGTCGCGCGGCCGCTGCTCCTGTGGCTGGCGTGGGCGGGGCTGGTCGTCGTCGTGCTGCTGTTCCTCTACGCCGCGCTCAAGGTCGGTGGCCTCTGCAGCTATTGCGTCATCGTCTACGGGATCACTGCGGCGGTGTTCCTGATCACGTGGTGGATGCACCCCGAGGGCCATCGCGCCGGCCTGCGGGCGCTGTTCACCGGCGTCAGCCAGCGCGCCTCGACCGCGGGTTTCGTCGCGCTGACGTTCGTCGCCCTGGTGCTCACGCAGACCCTGGCTTACCGCCAGCAGGCGGCCAGCAGCGGGCCGAAGCCGAGCTGCGTGGCCTCCGGCGAATTGCCGGGGACGACGCTGCAAACCGGGCCGACCGCCCCGACCGGGGAGATCGCGCTGTTCGTCGACCTCGCGTGCCCCGCCTGCGCGCGGGAGTTCGACGACTGGCTGCGCGAGGTGAGCGAGCGCAGCGTCGACTACCGCGTGGCGATCTACCACTTCCCGCTCGAGGGCGAGTGCCTGCCGCCCGGTAGCACTCAAGTCAGCCCGAGGGCGATGGAGCACGAGAGCTGCCGCGCGGCGCGGGCCGTCGAATGCATCGAGAAGCAGCGGCCCGGGGCCGGCCTCGAGCTGGCGAGGCGGCTGTTCGCGGCGCAGCAGGAGGTAGAAGGCCGGCTGTTCACCCGCGAGAACCTCGTCGGCTTCGCGCGCGCGGTCGGATTGCCGGCCGCCGACGAAGCCGCGTTCCAGCACTGCTTCGAATACGACGAGCAGATCGTGGCGCAGATCCGTGAGCACGTGCGGTTCGCGGAGGAGCAGAAGCTGACCGAGACGCCCGGCGCATTCCTGGTGTTCTACGACGAATCCGGCGAGCCGCTGCAAAAGCTGGTGATGCTCAAGGGCGCGAAGGACATGCCCGACCGCGCCGCGTACCTGGTGAAGGCGCGGGCCCGGGTCCAAGAATAGGAGTTTCACGTCATGGATTCGATGCGACGATTTGTCGGCCGCTCCGACGGCCCCGACGGCGAGAGCCGCGAAGATACGCTCCAGGGGCCGCCGGTCAGCGACGATTTCCGGATCTCCCGCAGCGAGCTGCGCTCGACCCGCTTCTTGACGGCCGTGACGGCGGTGACGGCGGTGGTCCTGGCCATGGTGATGGTATTCGGCTTTCAGCTCATGCGTCACGTCCTGGGCGCCGAGCCACGCGGCGGCGGCGGCGACGAGTGCGAGGAGGGCGAGGCAGACGCGTGCGACGAGGGCTCGGTCTGCATCGCCGGCCGCTGCGTCGCCGGGCAACGGCCGACCCGCTGCCAGCTGGGCGATCCGTGCGCCAGCGATTGCACGCCGAGCCCGAGCCTGCGCTGCGACCCGGAGACGGCGGTCTACGTGCCCGTGAAACGGCCGGAGCCGGCGATCTGCGACGAGGCGCAGGTGAGCCGGTTCCTCACGGAGATCGGGCGCAAGTGCGGGAGCCTCAGCGGCTGCAAGGCCGAGGACCTCAAGAGCCTGGCCATCGACGACAACGAGTTCCTCCAGCTGATGGTCATGTTTCCGGACACGGTCGCGATCCACTTCCCGGCCGGGAAGCCTGCGATCGCGGTGAACGCCCCGGCGTGGCCGAACGCGGCGGAGGCCGAGTACTACGTCGAATCGCTGCTCCCGCTGGTGCCGCAGCTGCAGAAGGCGTCGGCGGTCCTGGTGGTGGCCCTGGCCAGCCGCGGCGGCAAGAAGGCCGACGCGTACAGCCTCGAGCGGGCGAAGGTGGTGGTCGAGCGGCTCATCGTCGCGGCCACCGACCGCGCGGGGCTGTCCCCGGCCGAGCGCGACAGCCTCGATCCCAAGATCAAGCTGCTCGCGCTCGGCGACCGCAAGCAGCTCTCACCGACGTTCTACGGCGATCAGGTGCTCACGCGCTCGATCGCGTGGGACAGGTCGAACCAGGACATGATCCGCAGCCTCATCGAGCAGGGCGACGGCATCTCGGCCAGGTGGAAGTCCTGGCTCAAGCAGACCATCAATCAGACAGTGTTCGTGGTGCCGATCCCGTGTCGGCTGGGGGCGAAGTGAGGATGCAAGATCCGCCCGTCGATGCCCGCGAGGTCGACCTCGAGGACGCGGCTACGCCGGAGCTCGCGGACGGCGACAGGACCGCCGGTCTGGAGGCGGAGGACGCCCGCGCGCGTCACAACCGGCTGGCCAGCTCGCGGCGACTGGTCCTCACGCTCGCGCTCGTCGGCGTGATCGTGTGGAGCTGGCGAGCGCTGCAGCAGTTCGAGGCGCGCTCGGCCCATCCGTCGCCGGCGCGGCGAGAGGTGGGGCCTCGCGTGATCGCGTCGACGCCGGTGGCCGAGCCCGAGAGCGAGCCGCACCGACCAGAAGAGGCGGAGCGGGTGCTGGAGGCGCTGCTGAAGGGCGTGCCGGTGCGAGCCTTCCTCGACGCCGAGGTCGAGCGGTTCGAGCAGGGGCAGACCAGCCGCGAGCGGCTGAGGGCCTCGGCGATCCTGGCCAGGCACGTGACGCTGGTCAACCTGTGGGCGACCTGGTGCGAGCCGTGCAACCGCGAGCTTCCTGGCCTTCGAGACATGTTCGAACGCGGGCGCCGTGAGCAGGGCTGGGGCGCCGAGACACGCTTCGTCGCGGTCATGGTCGACGACGCGTCGACGGCCGAGACGGCGCATCGCACGGTGCGCACGTCGCTGCCGGCCGACACCGTGTTCATGGTCGACTACGGCCTCAACGGCGGCGTACGCCCGACGCTCGAGCGCAGCCGGCTGCTGGTAAAGGACGCGAGCTTGCCGATCTCGCTGCTGTTCGACTGTCAGCGGCGGGTCCGCTGGCACCACGTCGGCGAGCTCAAGGCCGACGACTTCGCGGTGCTGTCGGGGCAGATCGATCTGCTGCGCGCGGAGCGGGGCACTTCCGCCTGTGCCGAGCCGAGGTCGCGCGCCGCGGAGGAGGAGACGCAGGCCGGCGCGAGCAAGGACTCGCCGTTCCTGCGCGCCGAGGAGGAGGGGACGCAGGCCGGCGCGAGCAAGGAACCGCCGTTCCTGCGCGATATCGACGACATCAACGCGAGCGTGGACGAGCCGGCGTCGGCCCGCGCCAGGGTGCGCGACTGCGGCGCGGGGCACCCGCTGCGCTGCGGCGACGGTTGCTGCGACCGCGGCGAGAACTGCCGCGATTGCGGGCGCGATTGCGGGTGCGAGCGCGGGGAGATCTGCGTGCACGTGCAAGAGCAGGCGCCGCGCTGCTCGATGGCGGAAGCGAGGGTGGGACCATGAGAGCCGCCCCTGCCTGCATCGTGTCGCTGGCGCTGGCGCTGTCGAGCGCGCCGGCGACGGCCAGGCCGGATCGCACCTCGCCGGCGCGACAGGCCGAGAAGTTGTACGAGGCGCGCAAGTTCACCGAGGCCGCGGCCGCGTTCGAGGCGCTCGCCGAGAGCCAGGTGAAATACCTGTACTTCGCCGGGCTGGCCTACGAGGCGCTGGGACACGACGCGCGGGCCATCCTGCACTGGGAGGCGGTGGCGGGAGCGGAGCAGGTCGAGGACCGACTGCGAGACCGGGCGCGTTCGCGGATCGAGCGAGCGAAGCGACGCACGACGACGCTGCGCGTGACGGTCTCGCCGATGTCGGCGGCGACCGGGACGAGCGCGCGGCTGGTGTTTCGTGGCAGCGGCGAGCGTGCACCGCTGGTGGTGCCGATCGAGCGCCTCGCGGACGGGGTCCAGCTCGAGAGCGGAACGTGGGAGGTGCAGCTCGAGAGCGCGTCGGCGGACCACGATGATGCGGTGGAGACGGTGGAGCTGCGGATCGAAGACGCCGAGAAGTCGGTCGACCTGGTCTTGCCCGCGCGCGAGCCAGTCGTCGTGATGGATCAGTGGCAGCCGGCGCCGCCGGAGCGCGAGCCCGTGGCCTCGCTGCCGCCGCGCCGGAAGCCCCCGTTGCGTCCGTTGGCGCTCGGCGCCGGGATCGCCGGCGGGGCGCTGGCGGTCGGCGGCGGGCTGGCGCTCGGCTTCGGCCGCGCTGCGGCGCACGCCTGCGCGTACTCGACGGAGTGCAAGCCGTTCGCCGTGCGCGCGCCCCTCGACGGCATGATGCTCGGCAGCCTGGCTCTCGGGGCGTCTGCGGGGTTCATCGTCACGTCGCTGACCGCGAACGCGCGGCGCGGCGAGCTGCGGCGACGGGCCTGGCTCGGTGAGGTCGCGCTCGGCGGAGCCCTGGCCGCGGCCGGGGCCGGAGTGGCGACGTGGTCGTGGTTCACGCGCCAGAAATCCCGGCTCGATGCAGAGGCCTTCGATCGCCTCGACCTGCACGGCTACGAGACCGAGGTCTACCCCGCCATGCTCCTGCTCGGGACAGGCGCGGCGCTGCTGGTCGGCTCGCTCGCCGGGATCGGGCTCGAGCGCCGTCGCGGCAAGACATCCGAGCGGTATGCGAGGAAGGCCCGCATCCGCAGCCTCGCTCCGCTTCAACTCGAATTTTAAAGAGAAGGTGAGGGATTCGCCATGACGAGCAGAAGTTTGACGGTTGTTCTTTCCCTCGGGTGCGGTTGCAACAGCTTGTACCTGCAGGACGACGGTGGTGCGGGCACGAGCACGGGTGCGGGCATCGATCTCTCGACCGGTGCGGACGCGACAACGACGGGAATCACCGAGGTGACCACGGGGGACTCGACGATGTGGATGGTGGCGTCGATCTCCAGCACGGGTGAGACGAGCACGAGCGAGACGAGCACGAGCACGTCAGACTCGTCGTCGGGAGGTACCTCCGAGACGACGGGGGACAATAAAGCTGGGCGACTCATGTTCTTGACCAGTGGCAAGTTCAACGGGAAGATGGAAGGGCAGAACGAAAACCTCGGCAATGAGGGACTTGCGATAAATCGAGCGAATTGGCGGTGCCAGAGCCTCGCAATGGACGCCTGCCTCGAAGGCACCTTCCAGGCTTGGTTGAGCACAGAGGTTTCCCACGCTGCGTCGCGTGTCGGCGCGAACGCCGAGCTAAACTCGCTCCAATTCGAGCTCGTCGGAGGAGGCGTCGTGGCGGCTGATTGGGATGGATTGACGAGCGGCTGGTTCTCAGAGCCGGAGAAGAAACTCCTCTCCGCTATCCTCAAGGATGAGACGGGAGCGGATGTATCCGAGGACGACAGTACGTTTTGGTCTTGGACGAAGCCGGATGGTTCGTGGCACAAGCCTTCATGCCCCGAACCAGAAAGCAACAAAAAGATGGCGGGGGGGATAGGGAAGGGAGCGCTGAAAGACAGCAAATGGTCCGCATTTCAGCCGGCAGATTGCCACACATTTCACCGGCTCCTTTGCATTCAGACGAGCTTCCAGAATCCCCCTGCCCCGTAAAGGACGACGATCATGATCGAGCCAGATCTCTCCGGCCGCCTCGTCAAAGATCGCTATCTCTTGCATCGGCAGATCGGTTCGGGCGGGATGGCGACCGTCTACGAGGCGACCGATAAGGAGCTGCACAAGCGTGTCGCCGTCAAGGTGCTCAAGGAGGTGTGGCGCAGCAACACCAGCATGGTCGCGCGGTTTCACTTCGAGCCGCGGGTGACGGCGCAGGTGCGGAACGAGCACCTGGCCGACGTCAGCGATCGCGGGATCACGGACGACGGCATCCCGTTCTTCGTCATGGAGTTCCTCGAGGGGAGGAGCCTGGCGCAAGAATTCAGCGACCGGCCGGGTCCGATGCCCTGGCTGCGGGTGGTCGAGCTGTCGCTGCAGATCTGCCGCGCTCTCGCGGCGATGCACGGGCAGGGGCTGGTCCATCGCGACGTCAAGCCCGGCAATGTCTTCTTGCTGCGACGCGGCGGTCAGACCGGGGATTTCGTCAAGATGCTCGACCTCGGGATCGCCAAGGCGGTCGATGCTTCGCGCGATCCGCAGGCGCATCCGCGGACGGGCACCGCGGAGAGCGCCCCGTTCACCCCGGAGTACGCGTCGCCCGAACAGGCGCGCGGCGAGAAGGTCGACGCGCGCAGCGATCTCTACTCCCTCGGGGTGGTGATGTACCAGCTGCTCACCGGGAGGCGTCCGTTCGTGCTGGGCGAGGGCGACGATCCATGGCACCTGCTCGAGAAGCACTGCAAGCAGCCGCCGCCGCCGATGGGATTCATCGCCCCCGATGTCGACATACCCGACAAGCTCGAGCACGTCGTCCTGCGTTGTCTGGAGAAGAAGGCCGCGGCTCGCTGGGCCAGCGCCGCACGGCTCGCCGACGCCCTGCGCGCGGTCGAGGCCGCCGAGCGCGAGGCACGGGAGCATGACGCGGGCACCAAGACGGCCCCGTATTACCCGCCCGAGCCGCCGCACGCGCTGCCGCGCGCGCTCCACCGGGCACTGATGCTGGCGCACGGCTTTATGTTGTTCTCGCTGTCGTGCATGACGATGGCGATGATCGAACTGCCAGGGGTGCGGGTGCTGGGCGAGCTCTTGCGACCGGTGGCGGAGGCGAAGCCGCGGTCGCCTGGGCCGGCGGTGGTCCTGGAGGTGGCGGACGAGCCCGACGCGCCGCCGGTCGAACGCCCGCCGGTCAAGACCCCCGAGGCCGGGCCCGTGTCGCCGTCCGAGCCTCTGCTGGCGAACGCGCCGAACATCGAGGCTCCGCTGCCGACGGCGCCGGAGCCCGAGCAACTGCCGACGGCGCCGAAGCCCGAGCCTGAACCGAGCGTCGACGCCGCAGAGGAGATGACGAGCAATTCGTCGCCGAAGTCCGTCGTACGCCCACGTGACGAGTCTCTCAGGCCCAAGGTCGGCGAGTCGACCGCCAAACCGCGGCCGCCCAAGAAACCGCCGCCCGACCCGAAAGCCTCGGCGCAACAGCTCGTGCAGAAGTTCCTCCGCAAGCACAAGGAGCAATTTGCGAAATGTGGAGAGAGGGTCGCGTTCGAGAAAGATTTCTCCGTGCAAATTTGGGCCGACGCGCAGGGTCGCATCACCGGGACCGGCGTCGTCACCGACGCGAACAGTATCCCGGGCAAGTGCATCCAAAAAGCCCTGCAGGGCCTGGTGGGTCGATCGATCGCCGGCATCAAGGCAGCAGGGCCGCATACCGCCATTGTGAGGCTCCCGCTATGATTCGATACGTCCACGGGCTGTTCATCGTCGTCGCTCTCGCGGTATTCGCCTCGACCGAAGCCGCGGCGGCGGCCGCCAAGGAGATCGACTGGAAGAAGGTGTTTCAGCGCGCATCCTCCCGCAGAGAGGCGCTGAAGGGCGAGGGCTGGTGCGGCGGCGTGCTCGAGAGCGACATGGACGCGCGGGGCAGGGTGTCGCGGGAGTACGCGCGCATCGCCGCCGTCCTCGACCACGGGGTGTACAGCCTCCTCGAATCCATGCCGGAGCACGTCGGCAAGGCGCCGACGATGGTCGAGGAGGCCGTGGACGCCTACGAGCAGTCGTTCGACTGCATGCCCAGCTACGACAATCGCCGCGTGCTCGCGGCCGCCGACGAGCTCCTCGCGTTCGCACAGGTGAAGCTCCAGGCGCGGCAACGCAGCGACGAGCAGGAGTACGTCGCACACTTCCAGGGCCTGCGCGACCGCCTCCTCGCCAAGGTGCCGCAGCGGCCGGTGATGCGCGATCTCTCGGAGTGTCAGAAGAGGCGCGAGCCGGAGGAGCCGCCGGCGCTCGACACACGGGGTTGCTCGCTGGGAGCGGAGCGCGCGAGCTGGCCGCTCGTGGCGGCGGCGCTGCTATGGGTCCGCCGTCGTCGTCGTTGACGCCGGCGGTCGGCCTCGGCGAGCGGGCCCGTTTCTTCGCGCTCGCCGGGGCACGCTCGAGTTGCGAGTCGGTGTTACGCTCGCCTTCATGAAGATCGGTCACGGCCCACCCTCGCAGCGGCAAGATCTGTTCGGCGGTCACGGCGAGGTCCTCGTCTGGGACCTGCTCGCCGGGCAGAGCGCGCCGCCGTTCACGTCGGTGCTGTCGTGCGTGCTCGCGGCGGGCGGCCACGTCGGCCGGCACGTGCAGCAGCGCGACTCGGAGATCGTGATCGGCCTGACCGGCTGCGGCGAGGCGATCGTCGATGGACGTGTGCTGCCGTTCGGTCCGGGCTCGGTGGTGTTCTTGCCGTTCCGCTCGTCGCTCGAGCTGCGCAACGAGCGGACCGACGCGCCGCTGCGATACTTGATCGTCAAGGCGACACCGGCAGGCGAATCATCGGCGACGGGCTGATGCACGAGGCGGCCGCCGGGCACGTCGCCACGTTCGTGCGGGACACCGCGCGCAAGCTGAGGGGCCTGGACGCCGCATGCGTGCGGCGGTAGCCTGAAGACGCATGCGCTGGTCGAATGCCGTCGCTCTGTTGGTCGCCTGTACGCCGCCGCCGCTCGGAGGCGACGCCGGCACCACGAGCGAGACCGGGACGACGACCACCACGGGCGCGGCGCCGACGACGACGACGGACGACGCCACCACGCTGACGGGCGAGGCGGGCGGCACGACCTCGTCGCCTCCGGTGGGCGAGTGCCCCGAGAGCGACGTTTTCCTGAAGACGCAGGACGACGTCGTCGCGGTGGCCGGCTGCGCCGAATTTCCCGGCGACGTCACCGTGGGGCGCGATGTCACCGACCTCGCACCGCTCGCGGGCGTGCGCCGGATCGCCGGCAGGCTGACCGTCGGCGGGTACACGCACGCTCTCGAGTCGATGCTCACCTCGCTCGACGCCTTCGCCGCGCTCGAGCACGTCGGCGGGCTCGAGCTGACGAACGTCGAGGTCGCCCATCTGCTGACGTTCTCCAACCTCACCGAGGTCCCGGGGTCCGTTGCCATCGTCGGCTTCAACCGCATCGACACGCTCGAGGGCCTCCACAACATCACGCAGATCGGCGGGCGCCTGCGGGTCTCGGGTTGCGATGGCCTGTCCGACCTGGCCGGCCTGCGCGGCCTGGAGCGCGTCGGTGCCGGGCTTCAGCTCGACAACCTCTTCATCACCGACCTCCACGGGCTCGAGTCCCTCACCACCATCGGCGAGCCCGGCGGCGAGCCGGCGCTGGTGTGGTTCGCCTATCTGCAACATCTGAACTCGCTCGACGGGCTCATGGTCCACTGGCACGACGCGATCGACTTCGCGCTGACGAACACCGCGGTCGCCGACCTCGGCGTGTTCGCCGGCGTGTCCGAGCTCCACGGCGTCGCCCTCGAGAGCAACCCGCTCACCAGCCTCGCGGGGCTCGAGTCGCTGACGCACGTGCGTGGTTCGCTCAGGTTCGTCGGAAATTACAACCTCGTCGACATCGGCGCGCTCGCGAATTTGCAGACTCTCGGGGGTCTCGACATCTCGAGCGCGCCCTTCGACGATCTGTCGCCGCTGGTGTCGCTCACTCATCTGGGCTCGTTGACCGTCAGCTACAGCAAATTCACCGACCTCGCGCCGCTGCCGGCGCTGCAGCAGCTCGGTCACGTCGATCTCTTCCTCAACAGTGAGCTGGTCGACCTGACGCTGCTGGCCGGCGTGACCTCGCTCGAGTCGCTGCGGCTGTACCACAACGACGCGCTGGTCGACATGCCGGAGCTGTCGGGGCTCGCCGAGGTGACGGGTGACGTGTACATCGGTGACAACGCGTCGTTGCCGGGCCTGGACGACCTCGCGGGGTTGAAGAGCATCGGCGGGCGGCTGGTGGTCGTCGTCAATCCCGCGCTGCCGCAGGCCGACGCGGTCGCCTGGGCCGACACGATCGAGGTCGCCGGCGACCGCAAGGTCGCCGGCAACAAGGACAGCGGCCCGCCGCTCGACCCGTGCCCGTGGAACGGCGACGGCGAGTGCGACCAGCCGTACGTCTGCGCCGATTTCACCGACGAGGACTGCTGTCAGGGCGCCTGCGAGTGATCGCAGCGTCGCGCTCCCGACCGCGAGGGCGCCGACGGAGTCCGCCGCGGTCCAGACGGATGCTGCAGGCGGCGAAACAGGCGCGCCGAAATCACCGAGGAAGCGGGGTGCGCCGGTTGCTCCATTCGGCGGCGCCGTCGCACCACCGCGAATGCGGCGGGGGTGAACGACAGGAGCGCCCCCGGCCCGGGGCGCTCGTGTCATGAATGATGAATGTCCCGAGGGACATATGATGAATCACCGCGGCGGGCGCGGGGCGGCGGCCAGGCCGGCTTGCTCGAGCAGGCCCGCGAAGCCGAGCGTCGTGAGGTCGGCGAACGGCGCGCCGATGACCTGCACGCCGGTCGGCAGGCCCTCGCGCGTCAAGCCCAGCGGCACCGCGGTGGCGGGCAGGCCGGGGTACGTGGCGACGCCGGGCCACGCCAGCTGCACGCCGAAGGGCGTCTCGGCGCCGTCGATGACGAGGCGGCGCGCCGCCCAGTCCGGGCGGTCGTCGTGCGGGAACGCGGTGACGCCGAACGGCGGGGTGAGGACCACGTCGACCTCGGCGAACAGCGCCCGCCACTGCCGGACCAGCCGCGCCTGCGCGTCCTTGAGCGCCATCCACACGTGCGCGTTCACGGGCGCGGCGTTCGGCGTGCCGCGCGTCATGATCGGCAGCAGCATCTCGCGGTAATCGGCGTGGGCCTGCGCCAGGTCGGGCAGGGCGTCGTGGCGGCGCAGCACCGTCACGCCTGCGCGGGCGAGCCCCTCGGCGAGCGCGGCGATCGGCTCGCGCACGCTGGCGTCGGTGGCCGCGTTCGGGTGGGCGTCGAGCACGAGCACGCGGTGCTCCGAGAGCACGCGGTGACGCGGCGGCGGCAGCTCCAGGCGATACGCCGAATCGTCGCCCGGGCCGGCGATCGCCGCGAGCGCGAGCGCGAGGTCGGCGGCGCTGCGAGCCATCGGCCCGACCACCGCGAGCTCGGGCTCGGCCCCGTTCGTGCCCGGGAACGAGTGCCCGGTCATCGGCACGATCCCGTAGGTCGGCTTGTGGCCGAACACGCCGCACAGGTGCGCCGGCACGCGGATCGATCCGCCGATGTCGGACCCGAGCTCGAGCGGCACCATGCCGGCCGCCAGCGCCGCCGCGGCCCCGCCGGACGAGCCGCCGGGCGTGCGCGTGGCGTCGTAGGGGTGGAGCGTGCGCCCGTAGACCGGGTTGGCGGCCTGCCAGTCGCCCAGCCCGACCGGCACATTGGTCTTGCCGAGGACGATCGCGCCGGCCGCCTTGAGCCGCGCCACCGCGACCGAATCGGCGACGACCGGCAGGGCCTTGAATTCGGCGAAGCCCCAGGTGGTCGGCAGGCCGGCGAGGTCGTTGGACTCCTTGACCGTCATCGGCACGCCGGCGAGCGGGAAGCGGCGCCGGTCGCCCCCCGCCGCGTCGAACGCCCGCGCCGCCGCGCGCGCGCGCGCGCGAAGTCGCGGACGACCACCGCGTGGACCGAGTCGTCGCGCGCCTCGATGCGGGCGATCGCCGCCTCGCAGGCCTCGAGCGCCGAGATCGTGCCGTCGGCGACGGCGCGGGCGGTCTCCCCCGCGGTCGCCTGATCGATGTCGAATCTTTCCATGCGTGCTGCCCTCCGAAGGGGCGCGAGGGTAGCAAGGCCGCCGCGGCGCCGCACCTCGTCCGTGGCGCCGGTCAGCACGGGTGATTGCGGCGCGCCATCTCGATCCCGACGAGGTGCAGGCGGCGGCGCAGCTCGGCGGGCGCGAGCACCTCGACGCCGCCGCCGAGGCCGGAGAGCTGGTCGGCCGCGACCTCCTCGCCCTCGAGCAGGAGGTCGAGCTCGCGCCAGCCCTCGGCGTCGGGAGGGCCTGCGTCGGCGAGCATGCGGCGGACGGCGTCGTGGGGGACCACGCGCGGCAGCGCCTTCTGGGCCGCGGGCGACAGGCGGACGCGGCAGGGATAGACGAGCAGGGATTGATCGAACGCCGCCGACGACGCGGTCCACCACGCGGCGAGGTCGAACTCGTCGGGCCGCACGAAGGCCTCGGCGAGCAATTCGGCGCGATCGATGCGGCCGACCCGGTAGGTGCGGATGTCGCCGCGCGAGCGCGCGATCAGGTACCAGGTGCCGGCCTTGAGGACGAGCCCGAGCGGGTCGACACGGCGGCTCGTCGGGCGTCCGCCGTGGCGCAGCTCGAGCTTGCGGCTCTCCCACACCGCGGTCGCCACGGCGGGCAGCGCCGCGAGCGGCTCGGGTCGCGCGAACCAGGCCGGCGCGTCGAGCAGGAAGCGCTGCCGGATCCGCCCGGCCCGGTCGCGCAGCTCCGCGGGCAGCGTGGCGTCGAGCTTGGCGCGGGCCGACAGGGCCACCGCGCCGAGGCCGAGGTCGGCGACCGCCTGCGGCGCGCCCGAGAGGGACAGCGCGCTCGCCTCCTCCGCGGTGAGACCGTCGAGCCGCGTGCGCCAGCCCTCGACCAGGCGGATCCCGCCGTGCGGGCCCGGCTCGGTCCACAGCGGGAAACCGGCGGCCACCAGCGCGGCGACGTCGCGGTAGAGCGTGCGCACCGAGACCTCGAGCTCCTCGGCGAGCTCGGCGGCGGTGGCCCGCCGGCGCCGCTGGAGCACGAGGAGCAACGCGAGGAGCCGGCTCGACCGCATGCGCGCATGATGCCGGAAAATTGCTGACAGGTCCTGTCAGGGTCTCGCGCCACGCTCTTCTCATGACGCGAACCCAGTACTTCGTGGCGGCCAGCATCGACGGCTTCATCGCCGACGCCGAGGGCGGCCTGCAATGGTTGTTTCAGTTCAACGACGTCGAGGGCGTCGAGGCTCACTACAAGACATTCCTCGCCGGCGTCGGCGCGCTGGCGATGGGCGCGGCGACCTACGAGTTCATCCTCGGCGAGGGGCTCAAGGAGTGGCCGTACGTCGGCATCCCGACGTGGGTGTTCACGCACCGCACGCTGCCGGGCTTCCCGGGCGCCGACATCCGCTTCACCGCGGACGACGTCGGCGCGGTGCACGAGGAGATGGTGCGCGCCGCCGCGGGCAAGCACATCTGGCTGGTCGGCGGCGGCAACCTGGTGGCGCAGTTCGCCCGCCGCGGCCTGCTCGAGGAGATCTGGCTCGCGGTGATCCCGGTGGTGCTCGGCGCCGGGGCGCCGCTCCTGCCGGCGGCGCTGCCGGGGCCGCTCGAGCTCACCGCGGTGACCCGATTCCCGCGCGGGATGATCGAGCTGCGCTACGTCGTGCCGCCGTCGCGCTGACGGGCGCGCGGCGCGACCCCGCCGCGGCGGACTTCGGTCGCGCCGCCTATGTACATAGGACGCAGCGGCTCGCGCGTCGCGGGCCGGGGCGCGCCGGGGGGTGAATCACTGCACCGTGATTCATCGGCGTCGGCGGTCGCCGCGCGAGCCGCTGCGTCTATTTGCCGACCGTCGCCGCGAGCCAGGCGTCGATCTGCGCCCAGCCCTCCTCGCGGTTGAGGTGGAGGTTGAGGTCGTGGCCGATGTCCGACAGCACCTGCACCGTGACGGAGGGCGAGCTGCTGTAGAAGGAGGCCTCCTCGGCGGCGACCGCGGCGGAGGCGATGATGTCGTACTCGCCGAGCTGCGTGAGCACGGGGACCTCGACCTGGTCGACCAGGGACAGGGCGTCGATGATCTCCGGGTCGCCGACGGCGAGCGCGCCCATCATGTCGAGGACGTCGAGCAGCAGCCCGCGCGGCAGCCCCGACACCATGTTGGCGTTGTCGTACGCGACCACGTCCGGGTCCGAGGTCGGCGGGTAGTAGAACAGCAGCTCGCGGACGGGCGGCGGGATCGCCACGTAAGGCTGTTGCAGCGGCTCGGCGAAGGCCTCGGGGTCGATCGGGATGATCCGGGGGGCGTGGGCCCATCCGGTCGCCACCAGCGCGTCGGCGACGGGGCCGTAATTGCCGAGCGCGTAGACCGAGGTGATCGTGCCCATCGAGTGGCCGACGAGCACGACCTTGTCGAAGACGAGGTCCCACAGCGAACAGGCGCCGCTCACCTGCCCCAGCACCTGATCCAGGGCGCTGGCGCTCTCCGCGAGGTCGACGAGATCGCCGGGCGGAGCGCTCGACGCGCCGGTGCCGGGCATGTCGAGGGCGAGGACCGCGTAGCACCGCTCGGTCATGTAGTCGGCGTACGAGTAGCGCTCGCCGTTGATCTGTGGGGCGTCCCAGTACTCGTGGTCGTATGTCCCCCCGTGAAGGAGCACCTGCAGGGTCCGATCGTGCAAGAGCCCGCACGTGCCGCCCAGCTTCATGGACAAATGCCCGGCGACGGTGTAGTCCTGATCGTCGGACAGCGTGACCACGAAGTCGACACGCTTGTTGATCGTGATGCTGGGTAGCAGCAATCCGGCCTCGGCAGGCGAGCTCGCCAGGAAGCACGCCGCCGCGACCATCAGTGCCCCTGCCGTCCGAGTCCCTCGTGTCCACGTCCGCTTGTGGTCTGTCATCACTCCGACCCTCCGATCAATCCGCTCCAACCGAGCCGTTCGGTCCATGTCGCGAGCACGCCGGCCGGCGACGATGTCCGCGAGCGCCTGTTCCTGGCGACTCGCGGGCCCCGGCGGCGATACCGCGCGGATCAACGTACCAAGCAGGCCGGGCCGTGGACAAGACAATTCGTCGGTCGTTTGCCGCGACATTCACGCGCGCTGCGGTGAATGTAGTCGCAGGGGGCAAGGGGGCTCCTCGCGGCCGTCATGTCGGATGAATGGCAATGAATGATCATACTCCCCTCGCGATGGCGGCTCCGCGCGCCCGGGAGCTGCAGCGCCGGATCGTCCAGAGCGCGCAGGTCCTCATCGTCGCATGCATCATCGCGGCGGTCGGCAACACGGGGATCACGATCTTCCTCGATCACGTGTGGCAGCTCGACGGAATCATCGTCGTACTGCTGAGCCTGGTCACGGTGTACGCGCGCGTGGTCATCCCGCGCGCGCGGGCCGGCGCGCTCGACAGCGCGGTCCGCATCGCCATTCGCGTCATGACCGTCGCGGTCATCGTGTGCTCGTTGCTGATGGCGGCGACGGCGATGAGCCTGGCGTTGACCGGCTTCATCACGGCGCTGGCGCTGGCGCCCGGCGTGCTGTCCTTCCGCGAGGTGAACCGCACGATGCTGGTCGTCACGCTGATCGGCATCGCGCTGATCGCTGCGGACGCGTTGGAGCCGCCGTTTCAGGCCGTCTTCCCGCTGTTCCAGACGTGGCTGTACATCATGACCTCGGCGGGGATGGTCGGGCTCGTCCTGCTCGTCGTCCGCGACTTCAAGCAGTTCCCGCTGACCACCAAGCTGCAGGTCTCGTTCCTGTTCGTGGCCCTCGGCGGGGTCGGCCTGCACGTCGGGATCGACGGCACGGGGCTGCGCGAGGAGGTCGAGGCCCGCGCCGCATCGCAGCTCGAGCGCGTCGCGGTCGCCGCGACCGAGGTGCTCGACGGCGCGATCGCGGAGGCGCGTGCCCTCGCGGCCAGCGACGCCCGCCAGGGCGATGTCGTCGCGTCCGCAGCCGACGCCGAGGGCCGCCGGCGCGCCGCGGCGGCCGTCGCTGCGCTGGCGGAGCGCGAGTTCAGACCGGCCGTGGGCGTCGCGCTCGTCGGCGAGGGCGGCGAGGTGTGGGCGTCGGCGGGACGCGTCGACGCGACGCAGTCGGCCCTCGGCGATCGGGCGCGACCCGGCGTGCGCGTGGTGCTGCACGCCGACGCGTTCGACGTCGAGGCGCCGGTCGTCGCGCGCGACGGCGCGACCGCGGTGCTGCGCGTCCGCTACGCGACCGCGGGGCTGCACGACGCCCTCGACAAGCTCGCGGCGGTGATGGGCGAGGGGGTCGGCGTGGTGGTGTTCGGCGGCGACGGCGAGGCGCTGCTGCGGGCCGGCGCCGACGCGGCCACGCGCACCGTCGTCAGCGCGCGCGAGCGGCCGGACGGGCTGATGATCGAGCTGCACCCGCCCGGGCCCCACGGCCTGCAGATCGCCGCGGCGATCGAGTCGGCGACGTTGCTCGCGCCGATCGCCACGCGCGACCGCGACGCGACGCTCGTCGCCATGCTGATCGCGGCGCTCGTGACCGGCGTGGCGTTCGGCGTCGGCAGCGTGCTGTCGCGGCCGATCCTCGGGCTCACCGCCGCGGTCACGCGGATGCGCGGCGGCGACCTGTCGGCGCGCGCCGACGAGGGCTCCCACGACGAGATCGGCGAGCTCACGCGGGCCTTCAACGCGATGGTGTCGCAGCTCGGTGAGCTCATCGACGGGCTCCACACCCGCACCACCGAGCTGCACGTCGAGGTCGCCACCCGGCAGCAGCGCGAGCAGGAACTGCAGCGCCTCAACGAGGAGCTGTCGAGCGCCCGCGACCGCGCGCTCGAGGCCAGCCGGGCCAAGAGTACGTTCCTGGCCAACATGAGCCACGAGCTGCGGACCCCGCTCAACGCGATCATCGGCTACACCGAGCTGCTGCAGGACGACGCGGCCGCGGCGGGCGAGCGCGAGGTGGTGCGCGACCTGGCGAAGATCCACGGGGCCGCGGAGCACCTCCTGAGCGTCATCAGCGACATCCTCGACCTGTCGAAGATCGAGGCCGGCAAGATGGACACGCACATCGAGCCGGTGGCGTTCGCCGAGCTGGCGGCCGAGGTGACGGCCGCGCTGGCGCCGCTGGCCCTCAAGAACGGCAGCGTGTTCGTCACCGACGTCGACCACGGCGTCGGGATGCTCCACACCGACCGCACCTGGCTGCGGCAGATCCTCTACAACCTGCTCAGCAACGCGGCCAAGTTCACCAGCTGCGGCGTGATCCGCCTGCAGGCCGCGCGGAGCGTCGACGGCGACGCGGGGGTCGACGAGCTCCGCTTCGTCGTCAGCGACACCGGCATCGGCATCCCCCCCGACAAGATCGGCGCCCTGTTCGAGCCCTTCACCCAGGCCGACGATTCGACCACGCGGCGGTTCGGCGGCACCGGCCTCGGGCTGGCGATCACCCGCCGCTTCTGTCGCATGCTCGGCGGCGACATCACCGTCGAGAGCGTGCTCGGGCAGGGCTCGAGCTTCACGGTGACGCTGCCGGCCCGCAGGTTCGTCCCGGCGATCTACGCGACCGACGCCGCGGGCGCCGACGAGCCGACCGAGGTCGAGCCGCCGCCGGAGGGCGCGTCGACGGTCCTGGTCGTCGACGACGAGGCGGTGGTCCAGGAGCTCATGGCCCGGTTCTTGGCGCGCGAGGGCTACCGCGTGGTCCCGGCCCGCAGCGGCGCCGAGGCGCTGCGCCTGGCTCGCGAGATCTCGCCTGACGTCATCACGCTCGACGTCATCATGCCCGGCATGGACGGCTGGGCGGTGCTCACCGCCCTCAAGCGCGACCCGGAGCTCGCCGAGGTGCCGGTGGTCGTGATGACGATCGTCAGCGACCGCGACGTCGGCTTCTCGCTCGGCGCCTCGGACTACCTGCTCAAGCCGATCGATCGCGACCGCCTGCTGGCCACGCTCGCGCGCTACCGCAAGCCGAGCCTGCCCGCGTCGGTGCTGGTGGTCGACGACGAGCCCGACGTCCGCGAGTTGCTGCGCAGGTTGGCCGAGCGGGCCCAGTGGTCGGTGCGCGAGGCCGCCAACGGCCGCGAGGCGATCGACGCCCTGCGCAGCGCGATCCCCGACGTGGTGCTGCTCGACCTCATGATGCCGGAGGTCGACGGCTTCGAGGTCATCCAGACGATGCGCGCCGAGCCTGGCTGGCGCGACATCCCCGTCATCGTCATCACCGCCTGCGAGCTGACCGCCGGCGAGGCCGAGTTCCTGCACGCGGGCGTGCACCGGGTGCTGCGCAAGGGCAGCTACTCGCAGGCGGCGCTGCTGAACGAGGTGCGCGCGCTCCTCGAGGCGGCCGCGGCGAAGACGGCCCGCGCCGACGCCGACCTCGCGTAGCCGGGCGCCGCGCTCCGGTCGCGACATGGAGCGAGCCGGCTTTGCGAGCCCGATGTCTCACGGGCGATAGCAATCATCGCGGTGGTATGAGAGCGCGCATGGGCGATTTCATCTCGAGTGAGTCGTCATTCCCGCGCACACTGGCCATTCAGCCGTGAGCGTTCCGTGAGCTGTGCCCTGTGTTCACGGCCCCGCGCGTGGAGGGCTCGAGTCCCGTGTGTTGCTCGGAGCCCCCGCCGGAGGGCTGTGTTGCCAATCGCTCGCGAACCGGGCCGGGAGCGCGGGACAGGGCGAAGTTCGGCGACGACGCCGAGGCGAGCGAGCACATCGATAGGGGCCCGAGACCTCCGGCGCGCCGGGCCGACAATCGTTAGAACAGCGCAGCTATCCGCTCGAGATCATGAGGGAGCACGTCGGTGGCGCTTGCCTTCGCGCGTGAGCAGCTGCTTGACGGTGTCGAGGTCGCGTGCAACCTTGCCGGCCCGGCGCTCTCGTATGCCTCTGATGGATACTGTCGCATCCGCGCTGTTCGGGTTACCGCCTGGTACCCCCATATTCTCGTTGAACGTCGGGGACAGGGAGCTCCGCGCGGTCCGATTCTCGGGGCAAGAGGCGATCAGCGGCCTGTATGAATTCCGCGTCGAGGTGGCCGCGAACGAGCTCGACCTCGAGGACCTGCTCGACGCGCCGGCCTTGCTGACGATCCGCGGCATGGACGAGGCGCGGCTGGTCCACGGCTTCGTGACGGAGGCGGAGTACGTCGGTCACACCACCAGCTTCGAGCTGTACGAGCTCACGATCGTGCCGTGGGCCCACCGGCTGCTCCACCGCCAGAGCAGCCGCATCTTCCAGGACATGACGACGCAGCAGATCGTCTCGGAGGTGCTGAGGACGGCGGGCCTCGACGCGGACATGTTCCGCTTCTCGCTGGTCGGCGCCTACGAGCGGCGCGACTACTGCGTGCAGTACCGCGAGTCGGACTTCGCCTTCGTCAGCCGCCTGCTCGAGGAGGACGGGATCTTCTATTTCTTCGAGCACGAGGCCGACAAGCACGTGTGGGTGATGGGGGACAACGTGAACGTGCACCCGCCGATCGCGGGCAACCCGACGGTGCTGTTCAACCCGCAGATCGACGTCTCCGTGCAGAGCGAGGAGCGGGTCCGCAGCTTCCGGTTCGGCGGGCGGGTGCGCCCCGGGAAGGTCTCGCTGCGCGACTTCAATCTTCACAGGCCGGATCAGGCGATGGAGGTCCAGGCGACCGGCAAGACCCACCGGGAGCTCGAGGTCTACGACTACCCCGGCGAATACCAGGACCCCGGCCGCGGCGGACCGCACCAGGGCCAGCAGATGGCGAAGATCCGCCTCGAGGCGCTTCAGGCGACCCGCCGGCTCGGGAGCGGCGTCAGCGACTCGCCGCGGCTGACGCCGGGGTACTTCATGATCCTGGCCAGCCACCCGCGGCCCGAATTCGACGGCGAGTACCGGGTGCTGCAGGTCCACCACGTCGGCGCGCAGCCGCAGGTGCTCGATCAGGAGGCCGCGGGCGAGAGCTCGTATCACAACACCTTCACGGCGACCGAGCTCAAGGTCCCGTACCGCCCGCCGCGCACGACCTCGCGCCCGACGGTGCGCGGGGTCCAGACAGCCACCGTGGTCGGACCCGAGGGCGAGGAGATCCACGTCGACCGGCACGGCCGCGTGCGCGTGCAGTTCCACTGGGACCGCGACGGCAAGTTCGACGAGCGCAGCGCGACGTGGGTCCGCGTCAGCCAGATGTGGGCGGGCAACCGCTACGGGGCGATGTTCCTGCCGCGCATCGGCCACGAGGTGCTGGTCGACTTCATCGAGGGCGACCCCGACCGTCCGGTGATCACCGGGCGGATCTACCACGGGCTCAACGAGCCGCCGTACCCGCTGCCGGACGAGAAGACCAAGAGCACGATCAAGTCCGACAGCTCGCTCGGCGGCGGCGGCTTCAACGAGCTGCGGTTCGAGGATCGCAAGGGGTCGGAGGAGATCTTCCTGCACGCGCAGAAGGACTGGAACACGGTCATCCTCCACAACCATAGCGAGAACGTCGGCGTCAACCGCTCGGCGAACATCGGCGCGGTCGATTCGGTGGTGGTCGGGAGGGTCCAGACGATCACGATCAAGCAACCGCCGCCGCCCGACCCGCCGCCGCCGCCGATCCCGCCGACCGGCACGGCGATGTCGGACAAGTTCTTCAGCCTGACCACCGGGTTGGCCACGGTCACCGTCAACGGCGCCGACGTCACGATCGACGCGACCGGCACGGTGAACATCCACTCGGTCGGGGCGATGTCGATCAACTCGGACGCGGCGCTGTCGATCTCCGGCAAGAGCGTCGAGATCAACGCGAGCACGACGATGAAGGTGGCCGGCAAGGCCTCGGTCGACGTCACCTCGAGCGGGCCGACGACGATCAGCGGGACGCCGGTCCAGCTCAACGGGCCGGGCCTGTTCGCCGGCCGCGTGACCGAGCTGGCGCCCGCCGCGATCACGACCGGCGCGGCGCTCGTGGTCATCGGCGGGGCGTCGTTCCCGCTGCCGGTCGTGAAGCTGCCGGACGGCTCGTTGCAGGTCGGCGACCACATCACCGTGCAGCCCGGCACCGGCCGCTACGCGGACTTCCAGAACAAGGTGATGCGCGACCTCGGCATCATGGCGTCGACGCCGTCGGGCCTGCAGCGGCTGAACAACATCGAGAACAACCCGAACGGGCACAACCTGACGATCCGCGAGTACAGCGCGGCCGAGGAGGCGACGTACGGCCCCAACAATTCGCTGTGCTACCCGGGCGCGGGGCAGAACTCGGACAACGCGCTCCGCTACGACGCCGACGGCAACCCGGTGCCCGGTCCGGGCTCGGACACGCAGATCTCGTACAACCCGGACATCGTCCTGGGACCCGCCGGGAGCCCGGAACCGGGCGACGCGACCCTGTTCCACGAGATGGGCCACGCGGAGCACAACGTGTACGGCACCAACCGCCAGTGGGAGGGCCGCACCGACGGCTACGAGAACAACGAGGAGTGGCAGACGATCAACGACGGCACCAATCGCCCGGGCAGCGGCAGCCAGGTCCCCGGCGTGCCGGCGAGCCCGAGCGAGAACGATTACCTCGGCGACAGAAACTACCCCTATCGCCGCACCGATCATGGTAGTGGTTACTCCAACCCCGACGGTTCGCCCATCACGCCGTGACGGGACCGAGGTGAATACGATGATCGAGCTGGTCCGCGAACGAACCCCCGCCTACGCGCTCTCCTGGTCGTTCTCCGCCGTCGACGGCGCCGCCGCCGGGGAGCCGACGTTCAAGCTCGAGTACGAGCTCGACGCGTTCGAGGAGCTCTACGTCGGCGACCGATTGTGGGTCCTCGACCGCGCCGGCAAGCGCGTGCCCGACCCATTCGGCGTCTATCGATTCGTCGCCGGCGAGAGCCTCCGCCTGGTGTTCGCGCGCCCGCCCGTGCCGCCGAACGTGATGCCGCGGGTCGTGTTCCAGCCGCTGTTCTCCCGCGTGGGCCCCGGCGAGACCCGGCGCAACGAGGTCTTGCTCAAGGCGCCGATCGACGAGTATTCGGCCCTCGGTCGTGACATCCATGCCGAGACCGTCCTCGAGGAGGTCTCGAAGGTGATCCTCGTCCTGAGTTATCGGCTGCGCTCGACGATGGACAAGGACCCCGTGCCGCCGCCGTTCGAGAGCCCGGACGAGGCCGGATACATCGTGTCCGAGCCCGAGCTGATCATCTCGACGCTCGCGGGGACGCAGGTGCCGGTCAAGCGGCGCACCGGCTACATCGCCCGCTTCCCGCTGCCCGGCGAGCCGGGGCCCGGGCCCGCGCCGCTGCCGGCGTGACGCCGGTCATTTCGCCGGCGCGGGGCCCCACACCGCGGGGTCCTTCTCGGTGTCCGGATGCACGACGCAGACGCGCTCCTTGCAGACCGACGCGGCGTTCTTGCACGGGTTGCGGGCACACGACGGTCCGCTCAGCCGCTCCGGCGTGACCGGGGTGCCGGGCTCACACGGGCCGCAGGGCAGCACCGGGCAGTCGGCGTCGGCCGTGCACGGGAACCCCTCGCTCGCGGGCGGGGCGGAGGCCGTGGCGGGCGCCTTGGCGGGGGCCGTGGCGGACGCCTTGGCGGGCGCGGCGGGCTCCTTCGCGGGCGGGGCTCCGGGCGTCTCCTGCGAAGCAGGCGGTCGCTCGGCGCACGCGAACGCGCCGCATGCGAGGAGTGAGACGAGGACGACGATTCGAGGCCGCATGTCCCGAGAGTGTGCCCAGCCCCGCGGCCCCGGTCGAGATGATCGATTCGCGCCCAGGTCCGCCGGGCGCAGGCGCTTCAGGGCGTGTCGTTCGGGTCGGTGGGGTCGCTGTGGGCGAGCAGCTCGTCGCCGTCGCGCTGGCCGTCACCGTCGTCGCCGACCAGCAGCGCGGGCTTCAATCGCGGTGGTGTCGTGGCGAGCGCACCGGTTCACATCGGCATGGCGCAGATCGTCGTGTCGATGCGGAAGTTCGACTCCACCGTGTGGCGTTCGGCGTGGAACACGTCGAGGTCGTAGAGGTTGCCGAGGTCGAGGCCGAGGTCGTCGAGGTCGACGCTGCCCGCGGCGACGCCGTGGACGCCGCCGAGGTCGATGACGAGCTCGCCGTCGATGAAGACCCACACGTCGTCGTCGCCCTGGAACGTGAAGGTCTCGCCGCCCGTGTACTGGAACTTCGTGTGGATCTCGGTCGTGAAGTGGAAGTTGTGGTTCTGGCCCTCGTTGCCCCACAGCATGTTGTCGACCGGGAAGAAGCTGTTGTTCGTGTAGGAGTAGAGGCCCGGCTGGATCTCCGTCAGGGCGATCTGCAGCTGCATCTTTTGATTGACGTCGGCGACGTCGTTGTACCACTGGGAGAAGGTCGGCGCGTCGGTCAGCATCTTGGGGTTGCCGGCCGACTGGAACACCGGCTTCTTGTCGGGGCCGAGCGCCGCCTGCACGAGGCCGTCGACCTGGCCGCAGCAGTAGTCCTCCATGTCGGGGTGCGAGAGCTTGAAGTCGCGGATGGTGGCGGTCAGCGTGTCGCCGCAACCGACCGGCTCGCCGGTGGTGCCGGTGGTGGTCGTATCGTCGCCGGTCGAGCTCGAGGTGCTGTCGCTGCTCGAGCTCGAGGTGTCCGGGCCGGTGGTGTCGGTGGTGGTCGTGGTGCCGGGCTCGTCGGTCGTGGTGCCCGGCGTGGTCGTCGTCGTCGTGTCGGTCGCGCCGGTGCCGGTGAGCGCGTCGGTGGTGCTGGTGGAGGCTTGCGTGTCGCTGTTGCCGACGCTGCCCTCGCTGTCACTCGTGCCGGTCTCGGAGAGCCCGCCGGTCGGTCCGGTCGTCGGCGCCGTGTTCGAGGTGCTCGTGTCCGTGGTCGACGAGCCTTCGCTGATGCCGCCTGTCTCCCCCTGGGTCGCGGGCGAGCCACAGGCAGCGAGAGCGACGGCGAAACCGGCGTGAGTTAGGGCGAGGTGTTTTGAACTCATAGCTGTCCAGGATACCGATCGCCCTGACGCGTGCAACTGTCCGGGCGGGCGAGTTCATGGGGCCGAGGCTCGGTTGGGATGTCCGCGAGGACAGGTCGTTGGTGCGCGCGTGGAGGCGCCGGCGCGCGGGTGAGCGGCGCAGATGTCCTTGCGGACAGGCCGGGATCGCGCGGCGAGCGGATCAGCGCGCGCAGAGGCGGCGGGGATGTTCAAAGGGACAGGTCAGCACCGCGCGGCCGCGAGCGCGGATACGACTTCGCGGCGGAGATGTCCGGGAGGACACGTCCGCCGCGCGGCGCGAAGGATGGGATGTCCGCGAGGACAGGTCAGCGGCCGGCGGCGGGCAGCGTGCCGGCGCGGGCCTGGCGGTGGATGGTCGCCAGGCGGCCCTGATCGACGAGGCGGAGGTCGCGGAGCTCGTAGGGCCCGTGCAGGCCGGCGGCCGTGAGGGTGGCGGCGTCGAACTCGAGCGTCAGCTCGCCGGGGCCGCGCTCGAGCCAGCGGGCGGCCTGGCCGACGCCGAGCGGCTGGAGCTTGCCGGCGCGGTTGGTGCCGTGGAGGACCGCGCTGGCGGCGAAGCGGCTGGCGGCCGCGACCTCGACCGGCAGGCGGACGCGCAGGCGGCCGTCGCCGGCGTCCTCGACCGCGACGGCGCCGGTGTAGCGGGCGGTGGGCGCGACGACCGAGACCGCGTTGGTGACGGTGCGCCGGACCGGGACGCCGCGCGCGGTGACGCCCTCGGCGTGGATCTGGATCGTGTGCAGGACCCCGGGCTTGGCCGGGCGGCGCGGGGCGGGCACGTCGGCGCCGTAGCTGCCGTCGCCGGCGGGCGTGAGGGTGAAGCGGGTGGTCTCGCCGTCGGGGGCGATCAGCTCGCCGGAGATCGATCTGGCCTTCAGGTCAGCTTGGCCGTCGCGCAGGCGCGCGCGGACGTGCAGCCGGCCGCCGGCGAGGACGACGTCGGAGTCTGGCTCGAGGGACAGCCAGGCGCCGGCGTCGCGCTCGAGCACGTGGACGAGCACGGGGGCGCGCACGCGGGCGCGGAGGACGAAGGCGCCGGCGCCGAGGTCGGGGCGCAGGGTGAACATCGCGGTGCCGGGCGCGAACGGGGCGCCGGCGTCGCGCAGGTGCGTGGGCTCGGCGAGCGGGCGCAGGACGTCGGCGCCGCGGTAGACGCGACCCTGCGGGTCGACCAGCTCGAGCGCGTCGACGCCGAGCGCGGCGCCGCCCTGCGGGCTGAGCTTGAGCAGCGCGCCGGGCTGGCTGATCGGCAAGGGCACGCCGGCGGCGAGGGCGGCGACGTCGACGCGACGCCACCAGCTGCGGCTGTCGGCGCGGTGCGCCTCGGGTCGCGCCTGCAGGTCGTCGGCGGCCTGGTCGATCGGCCAGCTCATCGCCACGGGGGCGCGGTCGATCGCCGCGGACACGGCCGGGACGTCGGCGGTGAGGCGCTCGCCGACGAGGTCGCCGGCGGCGGGGGCCGACAGCCGAGCGCCCGCAGCCGCGGGGGCGGCGACGGCGGTCGGAGCGGCGAACAACACGACGCCGAGAAGGAGGAGAGGAAGACGGGTCAGCATGACGAATGGGTCCTCGGTGAGAATGGAACGAGCGCAGGTCCGTCGGCGCTCACACGTCGTTGCGGAGGATGACGTCGAGGCCGAAGCAGTTGCGCCGGCTCTGCGCGTGGCTCAGCGGCTCGTCGCCCGCGAAGTCGGAGTCGTACAGCCACACGTAGCCGGCGCCGCCCTGCGAGGTGCACTCGAGGAAGCCGTCGGAGCAGTCGTCGAGCCAGTTCTGGGTCGTCTCGAGGCCGACGTTGAGCGAGTAGCCGCCGCAGTACGAGTCGCTGTCGAACGGGGACGAGTCGACGTCGGTGCCGACGACGGCCCAGAAGTCGCGCGGCAGGGCCGGGCGGCCGGCGGTGCCGTAGAGGTAGTTCTTGTTGTAGAACGCCATGTGGCTGGTCTGCTGCATGGTGACCGCCTCGCTCTTGTAGCCGAGCAGCCACCCGAGCGACTGCTCGAAGGTGTTACCGGAGACGGTGGCGTCGGCCAGCGGGGTGCCGAGGCTCGAGGGCGCGAGCGCGTCGACCCAGCGGATGGTGTTGATGATCTTGGGGTAGCGGCTGTCGTAGGTCGGGTTGGAGAGGATCCACCGGACCACGTTGCCGCCGTTGGAGTGGGTGATCACCACCATCGAGGTGATCTTCTTGGTGTTGATGAAGCTGGTCAGCTGGCCCGCGAGACAGCCGGCGGCCTCGGGGTCCCACATGTACTGCTCGAAGTCGCAATTGATCACGACGTAATTGGCGGGGTTCGGCAGCCCCTGGCGCACCGAGTCGACGAATGCGGGGGTCCAGTAGTCGGCCAGGGCATTGGTCTGCTTGCCGGTGCCGTGCACGAAGGCGACGCCGACGTTGGCGCGCGCGACCGCGGGGGCGACGAGGACGGCCAGACAGGCCACGAACGAACACAGCACAGTGCTACGCATGAGACACTCCAGCGCGCATCACAGCTGGATGCCGCGCCCGGCGTCAATCAAAAAATGTGCGAGATCGCCCTTCTGCATGAGAGGGCGCGCAGGGCCATTCGCTCGCGCCTGTTTCGTGATTCGATCGGCAATGCCCCGAGTGCGCCCCGGGCATTGTTCACAGGTCAGGCCGTGGCGACAGCTCGAGCAGGGCGAGGCAGGGGGTGCCGGAATCGCAGGTGAAATCGCTGCGGGCGACGATTCGCCGCCCGACCGCGGGCAAGGCGGAGAGGAGGGCGCGCTCGCTGGCGGCGTTGTCGGTGAAGGGGCCGTCGAACAAATTGGGGCCGGTCGACAACACGATGAAGCGGGCCGAATGATGGCGGAGGATCGCCTGCCAGGCGGCGATCGCCTCGGCGTCGTCTTCGCCGCGGCCGCGGCGAAGCGCGCGATAGGCGTGGAGCGGCGGATCCGATGATCGGGGGGCCCACGCCTCGAGCATGCCGACGTGATTGTAGGTGGTGGTGACGATGTCGCCGGGGCCGGGCCCTCGCTCGGCGAGGGCGCCGGTCAGCTCGCGCTGGGCCTTGCCGCTGAGCATCGGATTGGTGGTCGCGCGCTCGGCCGCGAGGAGGACGCCGCATTGCCAGGCGCGCGCGGCCAGCAGGCCGGCGACGAGCGCGGCGAGCAGGCGCGGGCGCGGGGCCAGCGATTGCAATTGGTGGGCGACGGCGAGGACGAACAGCGGCTCCAGGGCCATGCCGAGCTGGAACTGCCGCGGGTCGCCGTACAGCCAGGCGCCGAACAGGGCGTTGGCGAGCGCGGCGGCGACGAACATGCACTCGCCGTCGCCGGCGCGGCCGCGCGACCAGCGGGCCAGGGCGAGCAGGAAGACGGCCGTCCCGAAGACCAGGCCGGGCAGGGGCGAGCGCGACAGGTCGGCGACGAGCGGCAGCAGGACGGTGTCGGGGTCGGCGACGTAGGCGAGCTGGGCGGCGAGGGTGGCCGGCGCAGTGGCTGTCCTTGCGGCCAGGGCGGCGATCGGCAGCTTGGCCGCCGGGGCGGTGCCGGCGTGCAGCGGGATCGCGGCCTGCACGGCGAGCGCCGACAGCAGCGGGAGCGCGGCGCCGAGGCCGAGGGCGAGCGCGAGGCGGCGCGGCGCGGCCCGGTGGGCCGGGTGGACGAGCAGCAGCAGCAAGGCCGGCAAGAGGGTGGCGGCGATGGTGGCGCGGCAGAGGATCGCGGCGGCGAGGACGAGGCCGAGGGCCGCGCTGCGCCGGGCGGTGAGCGGGCGCGTGGCGAGCAGCAGCGCCGCGAGCATGGCGACGCGGCTGGCGAGCTCGAAGCCGTAGCCGGTGCGGGCGAAGAACAAAAGGCCGGGCGAGAGGATGCAGGCGACGGCGGCGGCGGCTGCGAGGCCGAGGCCGAGGCCGAGGCGGCGAGCGAGCGCGAACAGCAGGCCGACGAGGGCGAGGCCGAGGAGGACCGAGCTGCGGCGGACGCCGGCGATGCCGTCGCCGAGGACGGGCGCGGCGGCGATGCCGACGTAGGTGCCGAGGGCGCTCTGGTGGCCCTTGATCAGGACCGGCCAGGTGCGACGCTCGCCGACGTAGGCGAGGTTGGGCCACTGGGCGGTCGAGACGAAGCCGCGGCGGTCGGACAGGTCGTGCGGGGGGAGCAGGCGGACGCGGCCGCCCTCGGCGCCGGCGAGCACGACGGGGTGGCGCGGCAGGTAGGGCGTGATTTCCTCGGCGATCACGCCGCGCTCGCCGGCGCCGGGCCACGCGAGCGCGAGGTGGAGCGCGGCGAGGGCGACGAGGAGCGCGGGCGTGGCGAGGCGGGCGGACACGGGGAGTGATGCGGATGCCCGAAGGGACAGGTCGCGGTCATCGAGTGAGGTGGTGAACCGGCTGGTCGAAGGGGCAGGCAGGCGTCGAGGCTGCGGCTACGGCGTGAGCGGGCCGAGCGGGGGTGGGCCGACTGCCTCGCGGGCAGCGAGGGCTGCGGCGAGGGCTGCGGCCGCCTCCAGGACCTCGGGCGGGGTGGGGCTGTCCGCGGGGACAGGCGCGGCGAGGAACACGGCGAGGTGGGCGGTGCGGGCGAGGGGGCGCGGGCCGTCGGGGGCGAGGCGCGTGACGGCGAGCTCGAGGTCGGGGCCGCTCGCGGGGCGCAGGGCGACGACGAGGGCGCCGGCGCGCGGCGGATGTACCTGCACGATCGACCATGGCCCCAGGGACATGCCTGGAGCGACAGGTCCGAGGAAGGCCCACAGGGCGGTCTCCTCGGCGGCGGTGCCGGCCGAGGCGGGCGCGGCGGCTTCCGTGCAGGTGGAGGCGCGCGAGACGAGGCAGACGCCGAGGGTGAGGGCGGCGTAGGCGAGCAGCATGCCGAGGAGGCTGTCGCGGCCGAGGGCGGGCACGAGGCGCGACTATAGCACCGCGGGGGCCGCGGCGAGCGGGCGGGGATTGGCCGCCGGGGATTGATTCCTCGGTGACGGCGGGCGCGAGGTGGCTGCCTGGCGCGAGGGACAGGTCGTCAAGGGGGAGGCGCGGAGCGAGCGGGGAGGAGGCGGACGCGACGAGTTCTCGCGCGATGACGGGTCCGACCGGGTGGGCCAGGAACCTGGCGGCGACCTCGAAGATGCAGTTACATGGCGCAAGAGACAGGCCGACAGCGGGAGCAGCCACACTGTCTCGAGGGACATGTGAGCGGGCGAAGCCGGCCACTCCCGGCGGTGATGATCATCACTGGCGCGGCCTTGAAGCGCGGACGCGGGGTGGCGATAGTGGGTGGCGTGAGGCATAATTCCCACGTGTTCGGGCGGCGCGGGCTGTTGCGTTGCGGGGCCGCGGTCGCGGGCTCGGCGGCGCTGCCGTTCACGTTCACCTATCACCGCGTGGCGAAGGCGGCGGGGTACGGCGAGCTGGTCCCCGATCCGGAGGGGATCATCGATCTGCCGCCGGGGTTCACCTACAAGGTCCTCACGCGGCTGTTCGACCCGATGAGCGACGGCTACCGCTCGCCCGGGCTGCCCGACGCGATGGGGGCGTTCCCCGGGCCGGACGACACGATCGTGCTCATGCGCAACCACGAGCTCGGCGTGCTCGACGTCCTGCACACGCCGCTGCACCCGGAGCAGCAGGCGCCGCCGGAGTCGTACAACCCGGGGACGTCGGGCGGGGTCACGCGGCTGGTGATCGACAACGCCACGCTCGAGCTCAAGTCGAGCAACCTGGTGCTGTTCGGGACGCTGCGCAATTGCGCCGGCGGCAAGAGCCCGTGGGGCTGGCTGTCGTGCGAGGAGACGACCGACGGCAAGCACGGCTACACCTTCCTGTGCGACGTCGCCGCCGACAGGGTCCAGATGCCGCGGCAGATCGCCGGCTACGGGCGGTTCAAGCACGAGGCGGCGTGCGTCGACCCGGACACCCTGGTCGCGTACCTCACCGAGGACCAGGGCGACAGCTGCCTGTACCGGTTCGTGCCGAACGACAAGGCCGACCCGTTCACCGGCAAGCTGCAGGCGCTGCGCGCGGTCGAGGTCGACGAGTTCGCGACCACGGACATGGAGGTCGGGCAGGTGGTGGCGGTGAGCTGGGTCGACGTCGACGACCCGACGCCGGTGGACGACAGCGTGCGCGGGCAGGCCCAGGCGAAGGGCGCGGCGGTCGTCAAGCGCGGCGAGGGCATCTGGTACTGGAAGGGCGCGGTCTACGTGTGCTCGACCAGCGGCGGGCCGGCCGGCGCCGGGCAAATTTTCCGGCTCGTCGACGGGCCCGAGGGCGGCACGCTCGAGCTGCTGGCGCGCTCGGAACACCCGGACATCCTCGATCACCCCGACAACATCACGATGGCGCCGTGGGGCGAGCTGTTCATGGCCGAGGACGGCGACGGCGACAACTACGTCCGCGTCCTCAACCAGGCCGGCGAGGTGTTCGACTTCGCCCGCAACGCCAAGAGCGACAGCGAATTCTCAGGGGTGTGCTTCTCGCCCGACGGCAAGACGATGTTCGTCAACATCATGTTCGACCACCTGACGCTGGCGATCCGCGGGCCTTTCCCCGAGTTCGAGCCGGAGCCGGAGACGACGGGCGACGAGAGCGACACCGGCGCGGGCACCGAGTCGGGCGAGAGCTCGGGCAGCGGCGCTGCGCCGACCACCGGCGGCGCCGCAGACACGGCGACGCCGAGCACGACGGACGCGTCGTCGTCGACCACCGACGCTGCGACCGGCGGCGCGGACGACGACGACGGCTGCGGCTGCAAGGCCGAGGCGGGCGCTCCCGGGCTCGAATGGGTGGTGGCGGCCGCGGGCGCGCTGGCGCTTCGCGGGCGCCGGGGCGACGCGGAGCCCGGATCGCAGGGGTAACTTTGGGGCATGTCCGAAGGGCCATGTCCCGGAGACTGCCGGGTGACCGCGGAGCTCCGCGGCCGCGCGCGCGGGCGCACCGGCGCGATCGACTTTCTTCGCCGCGCACGCGGAGCTACGATCCGCGGCTGTCATGACCACCCCCTCCGTCGCCTTCGTGTCCGGGCACCTCGATCTGACCGAGGAGGAATTTATTAAATATTACGTGCCGCAGATCGAGGCTGCGTGCGCGCGTGGGTGTCGGTTCGTGGTCGGGGACGCGCGCGGGGCCGATCTGCTGTTCCAGCGTCACGCGCACGCGCTCGGGCTGGCGGTCACGGTGTTCCACATGTTCGAGCGGCCGCGCCACAACGTCGGCGAATTCGCGGCGATCGGCGGCTTCGATTCGGACGCGACGCGCGATGCGGCGCTGACGGCGGCGTCGTCGCTCGACATCGCCTGGGTGCGGCCGGGGCGTGAGCGCAGCGGGACGGCGAAGAACCTGCTGCGCCGGGCCCGGGCCGGCGGCTGAGCGCGGGGGCGACCGCCTGAAGTGTTGGGGCAACAGCTGGATGTACGGGCTCGGCCACGGCGACACCATGGATCCGGGGCGAGCCGTCACGGCGTGCAGAGCTGGGCCGCGGCTGCGAGAGCGGCGCTCAGCTGCCGCAGCCGGTGTCGGCCCACAGGCCGCAATGGACGACGACGATGCCGTCGTCGGCCAGCTCGACCTTTTCGAACAGCTCCATGTAGCAGCGGCTCGACGCGCACGACATCATGGTGGCGGAGTCACACTCGAGCGGGGCCGCGAAGCAGTCCGCGCATTCCTGCGGGACCGCCTTGCACTGGGTGTCTGCGCACTCCGGCTGGTCGGCGGGTTGCCAATAGCAGTACTCGCCCTCTGCGCACGAGCCGCACGGGTTGACGCCGCCCGGCTCGATCCCACCGGTGGCGGTGGTGGTGGTGGTCGTCGTCGTCGAGTCGGTGGTCGTGCCGGTCGTGGTCGAGGGATCGGTCGGCGAGGACTCGGACGCGGTCATGCCGGTGGTGGTCGTCGTCGTGACGTCCCCGGTCGGGTCGGTGGCCGTGCTCGGCGCGCTCGTGGACGGGTCGGTGTCGGTGTCCTGGGGCTTGGATGAACAGGCTGCGAGCGAGAGGAGGGCCAGGGCGCTGCAGATCAGAATGCGTAGGCTAAGCATGCCGCCGAGCGTACCACGGTCGACCGCGCGCGGCGAAGGACGCGTCGCTCGCGCGGGACGCGAGGTCGCGGAATCGGTGAAGTCGCGGTCGTCCGGGGCGAATGGGATGGTATGACGCTTCGATCCTATCGCTGGATGGCGAGGTGCGCGGGGAACGAGCGGACGGGTCGCGGGCAGGCGGGAGGAGTCGCGAGCACGCGCTCGAGCTTCTTGTAGCGGGCATCGCTCAGGGGAAGCCGATGCCCTTGCGTGAATAATAGGTGGCGGCGCAGGGTAGCTGAATCGCATTCGGCAGC
>NZ_JAIRAU010000031.1 GCF_020073745.1 Nannocystis pusilla | reverse complement strand
GCCGCGTCACTCGAGCGGCAGACGCACGCGGAAGGTCGAGCCGCGCCGCAGCTCGCTGGTGACGCTGATCGTGCCGCCGAGCAGGTCGCACAGGCGCCGGCTGATGGCGAGGCCGAGGCCGGTGCCGCCGAAGCGGCGGGTCGCGGTGTCGTCGACCTGCGTGAAGGCGTCGAAGATCGTCTCGAGCTTGTCGGGGGGGATGCCGATGCCGGTGTCGGCGACGACGATGTCGACGAACAGGCGCCCGCGCTCGCGGTGCTCGCCGGCCGACAGGGTGATCCGGCCGTCGACGGTGAACTTGTTGGCGTTGCCGAGGATGTTGAGGAGGATCTGCTGCAGCCGCAGCGGGTCGGTGTGGAGCAGCGGGCGCGGCAGGTCGACGTGCATGTCGAGCACGTTGCCCGCCTCCTTGACCGAGGGCGCCATGGTGGTCTGCAGCTCGTGCAGGAGCACGTGCAGGTCGACCGGCTCGGGCCGCACGTCGACGCGGCCGGCCTCGATGCGCGCGAGGTCGAGGACGTCCTGGATGAGGTTGAGCAGGTGGCGCGAGGCGACCTGCAGGCGGTCGACGTCGATGGTCAGCGCGTCCTGGCCGGCGTCGACCAGGTCCTCGCGGATGATCTCGGCGTAGCCGATGATCGCGTTGAGCGGCGTGCGCAGCTCGTGGCTGATGTTGGCCAAAAAGGCGCTCTTGGCCCGGCTGGCCGCCAGCGCCTCGTCGCGGGCGGCGACCAGGGCCTTCATCGTGTGCGACAGCTCCTCGCCCATCATGTTGAGGCCGATCGCCATCGCGTTGATGATCTCGTCGTTGTCGTCGTGGACCGGGACGCGCCGGTCGTAGTCGAGCGCGGCGTACGAGATCACGGTGTTGAACAGCTCCTCCATCTGCCGCTCGGTCCGCTCGCGGTAGGCGCGGAGGGCCGCCAGCTCGGCCGCGACCACCTGCAGCGCCGTCTCGGCGGCGGCCCGGGGATCGCTGGCGAACGCGCCGGCGTCGGGCGCCAGCGCGGCGACGTCGCGCAGCAGGGCGGCGATCCGCGGGTCGCTCGGGTCCCTGGCCGCGTCGCGGGCGGGCCGATTGCCTGACGAGTTCGCCGTCACACGACCTGCTCTTTGAGCCAGACGACCGCGTCGCTCTCGCGGTCGAACAGGCGCAGCGGGAAGGGGGGCCGGTGCACGTTGGTGTAGAAGTTGCCGAAGATCCGCCCGACCTGCGAGTCGATCAGCATGGCCAGCGCGCTCAGCCGGTTGGCGGCCTCGGGGCGGACGTAGTAGAGCCGGGCGTCGCGGTCGATGCCGCGGGAGTCGCGGGTGTCGAGCAGCATCGGCAACCTGCGCCCGCCGGCCAGCACGTCGACGGCGCGGGAGTTCTCGTGGGCGTCGTTCAGCGTGTGCGTCGCGGTCGGCAGCACGACGCAGCGCACGATCCCGTCTTCGAGCCAGATCCGCTCGGTGCGGGTCACGATCTCTCGCAGCTCCATGGTGGGCTCGTCGTCTCGGTTACTTCGGGGCGGCGACGATGAAGCTGCGCAGCCAGGCGATCGCCTCGTCGACGTCGGCGAACATGCGGAACGGGAAGCGGGTCTTGTTGAGGCCGATGAAGAAGTTGCCGATCACGCGGCTGACGTTGGAGCGCACCAGCATCGCCACCGCGAGGTTGACGCGCTGGGCGTCGGAGCCGGCGTAGTAGTCGCGGCACTCGCGGGTGGCCGAGCTCGCGTGCGCCCGCATGTCGAGCAGCAGCGGCCGCGGCTTGCCGGCGGCCAGCTCGGCGACGGCGGCGACGTTGGCGATCGCGTCATCGAGGTCGGCGACGAGGCCCGGCCGCACCTCGGCGATGACGTAGCCGTCAGGGTGGAGCCACAAGCGTTCGGTGCGGGTGTCGATGACGCCACGCGCGTCCTTGGGGATGAACGACTCGCTCATGCGCGGCCCCAGGATAGCGGACGCGTCGCGCGCTGGGTGCACGACGCGAGCGCGCGCGGGCGAGGCCGCGCGCGGCGCCGAGTTCGCACTCACCACGGGAAGATGCCCTGGCCGGGAGTCAGGGTGTTCGTGGGATCGAAGATCAGCTTGCGAGCGAGGAACTGCGGCCAGCGAGCGCCGTAGTGGAGGAGCCAGTCGCCGAAGTCGAGCTCGACGCTGCCGATCGAGTAGCGCTTGCCGCCGATCTCACGCACGCCCTCGTACACGGCGCGGTTCTTGGCCACGAGGTCCGCGGCGACCGCCGGGTCGGCCGACGGGGCCCAGCGCAGCAGGGAGAACAGCACGGTCACCGGCTCGCTCGGCAGCGGGATGAACGGCGCGGTCACCTTGGCCCGCGGGAACGGGTAGATGAGCACCGGGCCGTAGCCGATGTCGACGGCGGGGGTCTCGGCGAGGGTCGACTCGATGAAGTCGGCGGCCTCGGACAGCGGCAGGAAGAAGTCGGTGAGCGGGTGGGGCAGGTACCACTCGCCGGTGATCTTGGTGAAGGCGACGATCGGCGCCAGGCGGTCGAAGAAGTCGTAGAGCGGCAGGGTGTCGACCGCCTCGGTGCCGGGGATGAAGTTGAGGCCGGCGAGCATCGCCGCGTCGTCGGGCGGCGCGCCGGCGTCGAAGTACTTGACGGCCTCGATCGTGAGCACGTAGCTGTTGTCGGGCTGCGGGAAGCCGAGGCCCTCCACGTAGTCGAAGCGGCCCTCGTTCATCAGCGCGACCTGGTCGGCGAGCAGCGTGGCCGCGTCGGTGTAGACGGCGGTGTAGTGGCGCGCGAGCGGCTTGACGGCGATCAGCTTGACGCGGGCCTTGACGATGACGCCGAACTGACCGAGGCCGCCGCGCACGCTGTTGAACAGGGTCGCCTTGTGCGTGGGCGAACAGACCTCGAGGTCGCCGTCGCCGGTGACGACCCACAGCTCGAGCGCGTTGTCGGCCTGCAGCCCGTGCTGCGGGGTCTGACCGCCGATGCCGCCGACCGACAGCGTGCCGCCGATGCTGAGGTCGATGTGGTCGGTGAGCACCGGCGGGCTCTTGCCGAGCGGCAAGGTCTGCTGCAGCAGCTCGAACCACCGCACGCCGGCGTCGACGACCGCGTCGCCGGCGTTGATCGCGTGGATCTCCGACAGGCCCGACATGTCGATCACGAGCCCGCATTTGGCCTGCGACTGGCCCTGCGTGCTGTGGCTGTTGCCGACCATGCTCATCGGCCCGACCTTGATGCAGTGCTTGCGGCAGAACTTGACGGCCTTGCGGATGTCGTCGACCGAGGCCGGCACGAGCACCGCGAGCGGCATCTCGCTGACGATGTGGCCCCAGTCGTCGGCCGCGGCGGCGCGGTCGGCCGGGGCGGTGAGGAGCTCGCCGTCGAGGTCGGGGATCTCGATCGCGTCGGCGGCCGCGTCGGAGCACGACAGCCAGGCGTGGGCCGAAGGGCTGAAGGCCAGGACTGGGACCGCGGCGGCGCCGCTGCGCAGGAAGGCTCGACGGGTGTTACGAATCGTCATATCAAAGGCTCCTCGATCGCTGATGAGTACAATGCGGCGCGTACGTCGCAGCCGCTCAGAACACGGTAACAGAGCCGCCACGGCCGTCCCAGCGCGCTGTCCGCGGCATTCGTGTGTGCCGCTGTCTCATGCGAACGCCGCGGGTGAGCGCCGCGCTGACAGGCGTGCCCGCGGGGACATGGCTCAAAGGACATGTCTCAAAATCCACGGTCATCTGTCCGCACCCGGGTGCGCCCGGCCCCGTCGACGACCGCGGACGCGGGCGTCGGTGCACATGCACGAGCGCTCGTGCGCGTCGGCGTGCGATTGCCGGCAGGTCGTCGACTCTGGTACCTCCAGGGGCGATGACCGACGACGCCCGCCCGACCCAGTCGCCCGATCCCGCGGAGGCCGAGCGCCTCGCCGTCGGCGGGCTGTTTCAGCCGTTCTCGCCCGTGTATCAGGAGGACCCCGCGCGCAGCTTCTACGTCGAGGCCCACGCGCGCGCGCCGGTGGCCTACAGCCCGCAGTTCTTCGCCTACCTGGTGACGAGTCACGCCGACGTGATGCACGTGCTGCGCGACCCGGCGCTGTTCTCGTCGGCGCGCCTGCTCGAGCCGATGGTGCCGTTCGCGCCCGAGCTGCTGGCGCGCCTGCAGCAGGGCACGTTTCCGCTGCCGCCGGGGCTGTTCAACAACGACCCGCCGTCGCACACGCGCGCGCGCCTGTTGTTCTCGAAGGCGTTCACGCCGACGCGCGTGGCCGCGATGGAGCCGCAGATCCGCCGCTTCGCCGGCGAGCTGGCGGCCGAGCTCGCCGCCGGCCCGCCCGAGCTCGAGCTGATGCGCGACTTCACGTTCAAGCTGCCGATGAAGGTGATCGCGGCGCTGGTCGGCGTGCCCTACGAGGACATGCCGCAGCTCAAGGCCTGGCAGGACGACTGGTTCCGGCTCTACGACCCGACGGTCGACGCGGCGGGCAAGCTGGCCGCGGCCGACGGGTTCGTCGCCTACCAGCGCTACTACGCCGAGCTGATCGGCAAGCGCCGGGCTCAGCCGGCCGACGATCTGATCTCGGCGCTGCTGCGCGCGCGCGAGGGCGAGGACTCGCTCACGACCGAAGAGATGATCTCGCACCTGGTGGTGCTGCTGTTCGCCGGCTACGAGACGTCGGCCAGCCTGATGGGCTCGCTGCTGTTCGCGCTGCTCGGCGAGCCCGAGCTGTGGCGCCGCGTCGGCGAGGACGCGGCCCTGCTGCAGGCCGCCACCGAGGAGACGCTGCGCATGCACGCGTCGGTGCAGATGGAGCCGCGCCACACGACCCGCGCGACGGCGATCGGCGGCGTCGAGATCCCCGCCGGCGCGACCGTGATGACGTTCTTCGGCGCGGCCAACTACGACGCCCGCGTGTTCCCCGACCCGCTGCGCTTCGACCTCGACCGGCCGAACGGCGCCCGCCACCTCGGGTTCGGCTGGGGCATCCACAGCTGCCTGGGGGCGAGCCTGGCCCGCCTCGAGGTGCGCGTCGGCATGCAGGCGCTGCGCGCCGCGCTGCCCGACCTGCGCCTCGCCGAGGGCGCCCGCCGCAGCTACCTGCCGAGCCTGTTCTTCCGCACGCCGGCGGCGGTGCCGGCGGTGCGCGGGTGAATGCGAGGACATGCTCGAAGGGGCATGTCCTTGGCGACATTTCCGTTCAGGCAGGCTCCTGCGCGGTGAGGTGGCTGAAGGAGTGTGTTCGGAGAGACACGCCCGATCGATGCCTTGAAGGACATGTCCTGAAGGATGTTCGCTGAGGCGACGCCCGCCGCGCTGGCGCGCGGCGCGGCGACGCTGCACCCGCCGGGGCGAGGTCGAGGCGGGGCGGTCGAAGCCGCGGCCGCGACGGCCGAGGCCACGGCGGGCCGCGGCGTTGCCGGGGTGGTGACGGCTCGTACCTTCGGGCGATGGACCACGACATCGATCTGTCGACGGCGCTGTTCTCGCCGGAGGTGGCGAACAATCCGCACCCGCTGCTCCGGCGCCTGCGCGAGGCAGGGCCGGTGCACCGCCTGGAGCGCTACGGCTGGTGGGCCGTCACGCGCCACGCCGACGTGACGCAGATCCTCCGGCGACCCGACGTGTTCTCCTCGGACACGGGCCTCGACCGGCTCCGGCCGCCGTACGTCGAGGACCGGGCGTGGCAGGAGATCGAGCGCAGCCGCGGCCCCAGCATGGTGAACTCGGACCCGCCGGCGCACACGCGGTTGCGCCGGCTGATCGCCGGGGCGTTCGCGCCGCGGGCGATGGCGCGGATCGAGGCGCGAGTCCACGAGATCACGGCCGACCTGCTCGACCGGATCGTCGGCTGCGAGCGCTTCGACGTGGTCGACGACCTGGCGATCCCGCTGCCCGTGACGGTGATCGCGGAGATGCTCGGGGTCGACACCAGGGACAAGGCCGACTTCAAGCGCTGGAGCGACGAGCTGCTGGAGTTCGGCCAGCTGACGCGCGAGCAGCGGATGTCGCCGGCCGCGTCGGCGCGGCTGGTGAAGAGCCGATGCGAGCTGATCGCGTACCTCGAGGCGTGCGTCGAGGCGCGCCGCGAGGCGCCGCGGGACGACCTGATCAGCGAGCTCGTGCGCGCCGAGAGCGAGGAGGGGAAGCTGACGGCGAACGAGGTGCTCGGGATGCTGGTGCTGCTGCTCATCGCCGGCAACGAGACGACGACCAACCTGATCGCCACGGGGACGCACCTGCTGCTCGAGCACCCGGAGGCGCTGGCCGAGCTGCGCGCGGACCCGTCGCTGGTGCCCAACTTCCTCGAGGAGGTGCTGCGCTACGACGGGCCGGTGACGATGCTGTTCCGCCGGACCACCGAGGCGGTCGAGGTCGCCGGGACGACGATCCCGCGCGGGGCGCTGGTGCTGCCGCTGGTGGCCGCGGCCAACCGCGACCCGGACCAGTTCTCCGCCCCGGATCGCTTCGACATCCGCCGCGACACCCGCGGGCACCTCGGCTTCGGCCACGGCATTCACTTCTGCGTCGGCGCGCCGCTGTCGCGCCTCGAGGGGCGGATCGCGTTCACCGAGCTGCTGCGGCGGCTGCCTCCGTTCGCCCGCGTGGACACGCGGCCGAGCTGGCGCGACAACTCGACGTTCCGCGCGCTGCAGTCGCTGCGGCTCCGCTTCGAGCGCCGCGCGGCGTGAGCGGGCGCCTGGGACGCGCCCGCGGATGGCTCTGAGAGCATGTCCATCGGGACATGCTCTCTGCGACATGTCCGAAGATCAGCCGCCGGGGCGCGGCGCGCGGAGGGCGTCGATCCGCCAGGTGAACTCCTCGACGAGCTGCTCGGTCGCCGCGTCCTTGGTGAAGACGACGGCGCCGCCGCGGTCGACGAACAGGGTCGTCGGCAGGGTGTTGTAGCCGTTGTCCATGGCGTAGCGTTCGCCGAGCGCGACCTCGAGGCGGAGGTCGCGCTCGCGGAGCCACGCGGGCAGGTGGTCGGCCGCGTCGTCGAGGTTGATGGTGGTGACGACGACGTCGCGGCTGCCGGCGAACGCGTCGGCGAGCTGCTGCAGGTCCGGCATCTCGGCGACGCACGGGCGGCAGGTGGTCGCCCACAGGTTGATGACGGCGACGCGGCCGAGCAGGGCGTCGCTGCGCAGCTCGCCGCCGCCGAGCTTCGGCAAGGCGAACGGGGGCAGGGGCTTGGGCTCGGCGATCGCGGTGGCGAGCACCTGCTGGCGACGCACCTCGCGGATGCCGGCCTCGAGCTGTTCGCGGTGGCGGTCGTAGCCGCGCTCGCTGCCGTGCCGGCGCACGTAGAGCGCGCGCAGGGCCGTGTCGCAGACCTCGCGGCCGCGCCACGCCGCGGAGCCCTCGATCAGGAACTTTTCGGCGTCGGCGATGCGCCCCTCGGCCTCGGCGAGCGCGGCCAGCCTGACGAACAGCTCCGGCCGCTCGCGCGTCAGCGAGTAGGCCTTCTCGAGCGCCTCGCGGGCCTCGGGGTGCCGGCGCTGCGCGAGCAGGGCGACGCCGAGCGCCTCGTAGGCCGGCGCGAGGTAGAAGGCCGAGCTGCGCGCGAACTCGGCGGCGTCGCTCACCCGCGGGCGGATGCGCGCCACCAGGGCCTCGGCCCGCTCGATGCAGGTGCGGGCGATCGCCTCGGCCTCGGCAGTGTACGGCGTGCGCTCGGCGAGTTCGGCGGCGGCGGCGGCCACGGCGAACAGGTACACCTCGTCGTGCGGGGCCCACTCCTGCAACGCGGCCAGCACCGCCGCGGGCGTGGCGTCGGGGTCGTCGCGCACGAGGGTGTAGCGGAACCGGTAGGCGTCGGCGAGCTGGCGCGCGCTGGGCGGCGGACCGGCGAGGAACTCGTCCAGCGCCTGGCGGAGCCGCGCGTCCTTGGCCGGATCGGGGGCGTGCTGCCGCTGGCGCTCGTCGTGGGCGTAGGCCAGCCCCGCGAGCCGGGCGTGGCGCATCGAGCTGGCCGCCGGGCTGGCAGGGAAGCGGGCCAGGAGGTCGGCGGCCAATCGTTTGTGTGTCTCTGGGGACATGTCCCTGTAGACATTCGCGGCGGCTTCGAGGGCGCTCGGGTCGTCGCCGCGGCTCTGGAGGAGCAGCGCCACGTCGGCGTCGATCGCCGCGCGCAGCTCGCTCGCGGCGAGGCCGGGGGTGAGCTTGAGAGCGCGCCACAGCTCGGCGTGCAGCGCGGGCGCGTGGGGCGACAGCTCGAGCGCGCGGGCCAGGAGCGGCGCGGCCTCGGCGGGGCGGCGGCGCTCCAGCAGCCACTGCGCCGGCAGGAGCTCGGCGTCGACGCAGCGCGGGTCGGCGGCGCGAGCCCGGGCCGCGAGCTCGAACACCTGCTGCTCGTCGCTGTCCCTGGCCGAGCTCGCGCGCGCGAGCTCGAGCGCGAGCACGTCGGCCAGCGCCGGTTGCGGCTGTTCGGCGAAGAAGGCGGTGGTTTCGGCGTGGCCGCCGTGGCGCACGAGCCCGCGCCCGAGCTGCCACACCGCGTCGGGGTGGCCGGGCATGGCCGCGAGCGCCTCGCGGGCCGCCGGGACGCCCTCCGCGCCGCGCTCGGGGTGATCGATGAGCGCGCCGGCGCGGGCGAACAGGGCCCACGGATCGCCTGGCCGTTCGGACAGCATGGCGTCGGCCTGCGCGAGGGCGTCGCCGCCGGAGCGGGAGACGCACTGGATCGTCCAGGCCTGCAGCGGCGCGCTGTCGGGGTGGAGCAGGCGGAGGGCGGCACCGTCGCGGGCGCAGCCCCACCAGTCGTGCCCGAGGTAGCCGCGTCGCACCAACTCGGTAGCCCCGACGGCGGCCTCGTCGGGCGTGGCGGCGAGGTGCAATCGTGTGAGTTCAGGCGCCGCCTCGGAGCGGCAGGCCGCCAGGAGCAGCGAGAGGGTCAGCCCGTGACAGGAGACGAACGGGGAGAGGACGCGACGCGTGCTGGACATGTCTGCTCCGGCGGCTCAACGCTCGAGCCGCGGCCCGGGTCCATCGAGTGCAGGTCGAGCCCGCATGTCGTCGAGCGAAAGGTGACACGCCGGTCCGGCATCTTGCGCATCGTGAGCGAGCTGCGCGTCCATCCTTGCGAAGAGCCGCTCGGTGTTCATGGGGGCGACGATCGCAGGTGCGGCGGCGACTGTCGAGTCGGCGAGGGTCGACGCGGCGGGAATGCAGCCCCGGAGAGCAGGGTCCTTCACGCGATGTCGTGGACGCGGCGCCTGATGATCTTCGCGACGATCGCCGCGGCAAGTTGCGTCCGGCGTCCTGCATCCTCCGAGGTCACGACGGCCGCATCCTTCTCGCTGGCCGAGCTGCGCGCGGAGGTCGACAGGTACGTGTGCGCCGTCTGGACGCCCGAGGTCCAGCAGTGGGGCGTCGACATGCTCAGCGAGGCGTGTGGGGCGGAGCGAGATCCCACGCTCGGAGAATTGGTGCGCGCGGCGGTCTTGCGGAGCAAGACGATCGTGCCGCTGGCGACGGCCGCGTACGACGCCTTCGACGCCGGGGCCTCCGGGCTCGACCAGGCCTCGGCGGACGCGCTCGCGCGGCGATCGATGTGGAGCGACCCGCTCCTGAGTCGTGCGATCCTGCTGCAGCTCCGGGGCGCGATCGATGCGATGCACGCGCGCTGCGATGATTGTCCGCGGCTCGCGGTCGCGCCGGTCGAGGTCGAGTGGGAGGACTTCTCGCCGTACCTGCAGGCCTATTTCTGGCCCGTGCAGGCGACTCCGGGCGGGCCAGTGGAGATCTTCGTCTGCTCGGGGACCCACGGGGCGGGCGAGCTGCCGGCGAACGAGCCGCTGCGGCAGGCCGGGTTTCTGGTGGCGGTGCAGTTCGTCGACGATGCCGAGACGGAAGCGCAGATCGAGCAGCTCCATGCCCGGCACAACGGCGACGCGTCTCGCTCGGCGCACGGGATGGCGCGAGAGATCGACGCGTTGATTCAGTCGCCCACGGGACGGGCGCGCACGTGTCGAGCGCTCCGCGAGGTCGAGTGGTTCACGGGCGTCGTCGTCCGCGCGTGCGAGGCTTCGCCGCGCGGCTGAAGTTCAGCCGCGCGGCGGCGAGGCGAGCTGGCGCAGGCGGGCGATCCGGCGCTCGACGCGGCCGTAGACGGTGCGCTCGGGGTAGCGGAAGGCGGCGGCCTCGTCTTCGGGCTCGGTCGGCGTGCCGGCGGGCTCGCCGAGGATGAGCTCGACGCCCTCCTCGACGGTGCTGATCGGCCAGATGAAGAAGCGGCCCTGGGCGATCGCCTCGAGCACGTCCTCGCCGAGCACGAGGTTGCGGACGTTGCTCTCGGGGATGACGACGCCCTGCGTGCCGGTCAGCGCGTGGGCGCGGCAGACCTCGAAGAAGCCCTCGATCTTCTCGTTGATCCCGCCGACCGGGAGGACGCGGCCGCGCTGGTCGACGCTGCCGGTGATGCCGATGTCCTGGCGCGCGGGCACGCCCGACAGGCTCGAGAGGATCGCGAACAGCTCGGCGGTGGAGGCCGAGTCGCCCTCGATCGGGGTGTAGGTCTGCTCGAACACCACCGAGGCGCCGAAGCTGAGCGGGAAGTCGCGGGCGAAGCGGTCGTGCAGGTAGCCGCTCAGGATCAGCACGCCCTTGCTGTGGATCGGGCCCGACATCTCGACCTCGCGCTCGATGTTGAGCGGGCCGTGGCTGCCGGCGTAGGTGACGGCGGTGACGCGGCTGGGGCGGCCGACCGACTGGAAGCCGTCGGACACGACGGCGAGGCCGTTGATCTGGCCGACGCTCTGGCCCGAGACCTCGACGCGGATCAGGCCGTAGCGGTGGAGGTCGAGCAGGCGGTCGCGCATCTGACCCTGACGGTCGCGGATCAGGCGCAGCGCGGCGCGCAGGTGCTCCTCGGTCATCTCGTCGGCGTCGCGCGCCAGCGAGGTCGCCTCGGTGATGAGGTCGCTGAGCAGGCCGAGGTTGGTGGTGAGGCGGTGCTGGTCCTCGGCCAGGCGCGCGCCGTACTGCATCAGGAAGGCGACGGCGCTGCGCGAGCAGCGGGACAGGCCGCGGTTCGAGGCCAGCCAGGCGGCCACGCCGGGGTACACGCGCAGACCTTCCTCGAAGGACATGTCGTCCTCGAAGTCGGCCCTGATCTTGAAGAGGCGGCTGAACTCGGGGTCGAGCTCCTGCAGCTGATGGATGAGGTCGGGGTCGGCGACGAGCACGACCTTGACGTCGAGCTCGACCGGCTGGATCCGCAAGCTCGGGCCCTCGTCCTCCTCGTGCGGCTGGATCGCCCGCGCGAGCAGGCAGGCCTTGAGGTGCTCGTAGACGGCCTCGCGCTTGACCAGCGCCTCGGCGTCGATGATGAGAAAGCCGCCGTTGGCGCGGTGCAGGTCGCCGGCGAGGATCGTGCCGGGCTCGGGGTAGCGGCTGTCGTTCGAGCCGGCGACGACGCGGCCGAACAGGCCCGAGAGGGTGACGTTCTGCGCGTGGATGATCGGCGCGACGTCGTCGGGGCGGCTGGTGACGAGCAGGGTCGGCACGACCAGACCGGCCGGCAGCGGCACGCTGGTCAGCGGCAGGTGGTGGCCCTCCTCGAGGTGGTAGACCTGCTGCAGGTGCTCGTGCAGCCGCTGGCTGTACTTTCGCACCTGTTCCGTGGGCAAGGCGCGCTCGGGCACCTGGGCGAAGCAGCCGGCGATGTTGTTGCGCAGGGCGGCGCGCTGGCGCTGCAGCAGCGAGGCCAGGATCTCGGCCTCGAGCAGGGCGAGCTGGCGCTGGGTCTCCTCGACGTGCGGCCGCACGGCCTCGATCGCGTCGAGGACCTGGCGGTTGAGCCGGGCCTCGGCCTCGCCGGCCTCGGCGGGATCGGCCGCGGGGTCGCTCGCCGCGGGAGCAGCGGCGTCCGCGGCGGCGTCGTCGTCGTCGTCGTCGAGCGGGACGAAGTCGAAGCCGTCGTCGCCGGCGACCAGGCCGAGGCCGTGCTCGGCGGCTGGTCGTGGATCTTGCGCTCGGCGGCGCTCTGCTCGCGGTGGATCTCGACCTGCAGCCGGTGGCGGACGCGGCCCTCGAACACCTCGTGGACGGCGGCCTCGAGGCGGGCGTGCAGCTCCTCCATGGCGCGGACGAAGGCCGGACCTGCCCCTGCGGGCAGGAACGCCGGGACAGGTTCCAAAGGCCAGCGAGGATTGACGAGCAGGACCAGGTCGCGCGGCGCCGGGCGGCGGGCGGCCTCCTCGCGGGCGAGGGCGACCGCGGTGAAGGTGCGGCCGGTGCCGCGGCGGCCGACCACGGCGACGTTGAAGCCGGGGGCGCGCTCGGCCAGGCCGCGGCGCAGGGCCATGGCGGCGCGGTGCTGCGGGGCGATCCGCAGGTCGAGCACGAGCTCGGAGGGGCCCTCGGGCAGGGCGTCCTCGCGGACGCTGACGGTGCACTGCTCGGGGCCGAGCGGCGAGACCTGGCCGGGGCGCCGGCCGGCGGCCTCGACGGCGACGGGAGGCGCCTCGGCCTCCGCGTCGGCGGCCAGGCGAGTGGTGACCGACGGCGACGCGACCGGCTCCGGGGCGCCCCGGGGGGCGCGGCCGGAGCCGGTGCGGGGCGATTTGGGGCTCGGACGGGAGCGCGAGGGCATCTCAGCTCGCCGGCGCCGGCTCGGGCACCTCGTCAGCGACGGGCGTGTCGCCGCCGATCGCGGTGATCGTGCGGGCGATGTTCTGCCGCTGGTCGGCGTCGGTCTCGGGGTGCTCGCTGAGCTCGCGGAGGATCTGCAGCATCAGGGTGCGGGTGTCGGCCGGCCCGGCGTTGATGAGCTGCTCGAACGTGGCGGTGCAGTCGTCCTCGTCGCCGCGGGTGCGCAGGATGCGGATCACGCAGGTGTAGGCCCACTCCGGCGCGCGGTGGTAGAGCGACGGGAGGCCCCCGAGGAGCACGCCGAGGTAGGCGTCGAACTTCTCGAGGACATAGAGGATGTTCCAGTAGACGCCGTGCGGGTCGTTGTCCTCGAGCAGGTCGAGCAGGCGCGGCAGCACGGCCGGGTCCTCGATCTGCTCGAGCAGCTCGACCAGCGGCGGCAGCTCCTCGCGGATCTCCGTCTCGCTGCCGAACTGCGCCAGGTGGTGGATCCGCTGCAGCAGCCCGCTCAGGTTGTCCAGGCTCGGCGGCGGCGGCTCGTCGTCGAACTCGTCGTCCTCCTCGGCGATCTCCAGGACGCTCTTCTTGCGCTCGGCGGGCGGCGGCGGGGCGACGGGCTGGAGCACCAGCGGGGACAGCGGCGGCGCAGCAGGCGCGGCGCGCGGCGGCAGCTCGAGCTCGCTGTCCTCGTCGCCCTCGTCGGCCGTCACCTCGTCGAGCTCGCCGGCGTCATCGACGTCGTCGATCGCCTCGACCTCGTCGAGCTCCTCGGTGTCGTCCTCGAACTCGGGCTCGGGGGCCTTGGCCGGCTTGCGCGCGGGCTTGGCGGCCTCGGTCTTGGCGGGCGCCTTGGCCTTCTTGGGCTCGGCGGCCGGCTTGGACTTGGCGGCCTTGGCCGGCTTGGCCGCGGGCTCGGCCTTGGCCGGCTTGGCGGCGGTCTTGGCCTTCTTCGGCTCCTCGGCGGCCGGCTTGGCCGGCTTGGCTGCCTTGGCCGTCTTGGCGACGGCGGGCTTGGCGGCGGCGACCTTCTTGGCCGCGGCGGGGGCCTTCTTGGTCGCGGCTGCCTTGGCGCTGACCTTGGCCTTGGCGCTCACCTTGGCCTTGGTGGGCTTGGCGGCCGGGGCCTTGCTGGTGGCCTTTTTGGCGGGTTTGGATCGCGTCGACGCTGCCACGCGGCTTTTCTACGCGATCGTACGCGGGGATGGCAAGCCCTCGAGCGAGAGGGGGTAGACTCCGGGCCGTCATGGCGTCGCGAACAGTGGTGGATTCGGTCGTCTGCGTGGAAGCTCCTCCGGCGGGCGCCGCGGCGGCCGAGGCCCGCGCCAGCGCGCTGCGGGCCCGCTTCCCGGGGGCCATTGTCGAGCGCTATCTCGACCGCGCGCCGGAGGTGGGTGAGCGCGTCCGCGTCGCTGCGGGGGCGGCGGTGATCGGGGACGTGCTGCTCGCCGACGACGTGAGCGTCTGGTACGGCTGCGTCGTGCGCGGCGATGTCAACCGCGTCGAGATCCGCGAGCGCAGCAATGTGCAGGACGGCACAGTGATCCACCTCGGCGATCGCGATCCGACCTTCGTCGCCGAGGAGGTCGTGATCGGCCACCGGGCGGTCGTGCACGGGTGCCGGATCGGCGGCGGGACGCTGGTCGGGATCCAGGCGACGATCCTCGACGGCGCGGTGATCGGCGAGGGCTCGATCGTCGGCGCCGGCGCGCTGGTCACCGCCGGCACCGTGGTGCCGCCGCACTCGCTGGTGCTCGGCGCGCCCGGCAAAGTGATTCGCACGCTGACCGCCGCCGACGAGGCGATGCACCGCGGGCTGGCCCACAAGTACGTGCGCCTGGCCCACAACTACCGGATCGGCTGAAGCGCCGGACGCGCCACCGGGCTCAGCCGGACGTCGAGGTGCCGGTGGTCGTGGTGGTCGAGGTGCCGGTGGTCGTGGTGGTGCCGTCGTCGCTGTCGGTCGAGGTCGAGGTCGAAGTCGAGCTTGTGGTGGTGGTGTCGCCGTCGCCGTCGGTCGAGGTCGCGCCGGTGCTGACCCCGAGGTCAGGTGGCTCGCAGACGCCGTCGGCGGTGCGACAGCGCAGGTCGCCGCAGCACGACTGATGGTCGAAGCACCAGCGCCCGAGGTCGAGCGCGCCGATGCAGGCGCTGTCCTCGACGCACTCGGCCGGGCCTCGCTCACCGCCGAGCTCGCCGGTGGTCGGGCCGTAGGCGGCGACACAGATCGCGTCGGTGTCGCAGTCGCCGCTCCGCATGCAGCCGGTGGTGCCGGTGGTGCTCGCCGCCGAGGTGGGGGGCTGGCCTCCGCCGGCGCTGTCGGTCACCGCCGGGAGCGACGGCGAGGGGCAGGCGGCGAGGACGAGGAGGACGGCGAGGCGGCGCACGCAGGCGACGATAGCAGGCCGCGGCTCAGGGCTCGAACACGCAGCGGACGCGGAACGGCTTGCGATTGCGCGGGATGGTGGTCTCCTGGCCCGACTTCGGGTCGACGATCCAGGCCTGCGCGGCGTCCTCGGCGAAGGCGGTGCGGGTCCAGTGGAAGCCCTCGGCCTGCTCGAGGCCGGCGATCTCGCCGAGGCGCTTGACCTCGTCGCGGTCGGGCAGGCGCCAGTGCTCGAAGCCGCCGAGCTCGAGGTCGCGGCAGTGCGTCTCGCCCGCAGGCTGCAGCAGGTCGGGGCAGGGGTGGCCGGGATCGCAGCGCTGGACGTAGATCGGCTTCTTGCGGTCGGGCAGCAGCGCGGCGCCGTCCGGCGGCGGCGGCGGGTTCAACCTGGGCTCGGCGAACGGCTCGCTCCTGGCCGGCGGCGGGGTCGCGGGCTCGGCCGGCGGAGCAGGAGCCGCCGCGGGGGCGGTCTTGGCCGCCTCGGAGCCGCAGGCGCACAGGAGAGCGAGGGCGAGGAGCGGGCGCGCGTGCACGGGGAGAGGGTAAACAGGTCGCGCAGGACCCGCCAGCGCGGTGACGGCGCGAAACTGCGCGGGCTGTCGGAGCGCGGCGGGGCGGATTCGGGTCGTGGCGGCAGGGCGAGTGAGCCGGCGCCGCGGGGGGTCGCGCTGCGGTATGGTGGCGGCGATGGGCGCCGGGACGATCGCGCTGCTGTGGGCGCTGGCGGGTGAGCCGGCGGGCGCGGGTGTGCAACTGGCGAGCAGCGACGCCGCGGGGCCGATCGAGGCCGAGCGGGCGGCGGTCTCCGGCGACTACTCGGCGGCGCCGGGGGTCGAGGTGCCGCCGGCGATCGAGCCGCGCCTGGCCGAGCTGGCGGCGGCGTTCCGCCGCGCGACGGGCAAGCCGCTGGTGATCACCGACGGCACGCGGCGGCCCGAGGTGCAGGCGGAGCTGATGCTCCGCAACCTCGAGCGCGGCGACGACGTGGTCCGCAACTACGCCAACAAGTCGGCGGCCCGGGCGGTCGCGGAGGCGTACGCGCAGGCGCGCGCGGGCGGACGCGCGGCGGCGCTGGCGGCCCTGACGACGGTGATCCGCGCGCAGGTGGCCGCCGGCGACTACGTGTCGAAGCACCTGCGCGAGGGCGCGGTCGACGTGCGCTGCACGGGGCTCGACAAGCGCGAGCGGGCGGCGCTCAAGCGGTTGGCGAAGGCCCGCGGGATCGCGGTGGTCGACGAGAGCCGCACCAGCACGCCGCACTACCACCTGAACTTCGTGCGCTGAGCGGGCCGGGGTCGCGTCTCCGGGACCTGTCCCGAGAGGCAGGTGCGATCGCCGGCGAGCGGCAGGCGCTTGCGCGGGGGGTCGGCGGCGGGTAGCCTGGGGGCGGCCGAAAAAGGTGGACCGGTTCGGTGAGCCCCGGTCAGCCCGCGCTCCTGCGGGTCGATGTCCCCCCGCGAGGGTGAGTTCCCACGGCCGTTTCAGGGCGCTCCGCGCCCGGGAGGCTCACCATGCAATTGAATCACCTCGACCTTCAGGTCACCGACGTCGCGCAGAGCGTCGAATTCTTCGAGCAGATCTTCGGCCTCGTGCTGCAGTCGAACCGGCGCTCCCCGGCGATCGCGATCCTCGGCGACGGCGCCGGCTTCGTGCTGGTCCTCCAGCGGCGCGACGCGGTCGCGTACCCCGAGGGCTTCCACCTCGGCTTCCTCGTCGAGGACGTCGCGCTCGTGTACGCCGCGCACGCGCGCGCGAGCGCGGCCGGCCTGGCGGTCACGCCCGTCGAGACCGACAACCGCAGCACCCGGATCTACTGCCGCGCGCCCGACGGCTACGCGGTCGAGGTCGGCTGCCCGCGCCGCCGCGACGGGTGAGGGAGACATGCCCTGACGGACATGTCCGTGGGGGCATAAACGATGAGGCATGTCCGATTGGACATGCCTCGAGGTGCACGTCAGCCGGCGGCCCGAGGGGCGAAGGCGCGGTCGACCAGGGCGGCGAGGGCGGCGGCGTCGTGCTCGCCGGGGACGCGGCCGAGGGTGCGCTCCATGTCGCGGATGACGGGCGGGAGGGCGCGGCGGCGCTTGCCGCCGACGTCGGCCTCGGCGGCGAGGCGGGCCGGCCGGGGGCGGACGGGCCAGCCCGGCAGGTCGAGGAGGCCGGCCAGCTCGTCGCGCTGCTCGGGCGTGACCTCGGCGAGGGCGCGCAGGGCCAGCTCGCTCAGGACCTCGCCGGCCAGCTCCAGCTTGTCGCGCATGTACGCGTGGACCTCGTCGGGGCTCATGTCGCGGGTGAGGTCGAGGTAGAGGTTGGCGAGCATCGACGGGATCACCGGCAGGAGCACGTGGGCCTCGCGCGGGACATTGTCGGCGCGGCGGGCCCACTCGGCGAGCAGCTTCTGGGCGCGGAACTGCAGGGCGGCGAACTCGCGGCCGAGGACCTCGAAGCGCTCGTGCTGGTCGCCGGGCAGGCGGTAGAGGCCGCGGAAGAAGTACTGGCAGACGAACGACCAGTAGACGAAGTCGTCCCAGTAGACCTTGGCCGGCAGCACGCGCGGGCTGCCGTAGACCGGGGCGGCCTTGCGGTAGGTCTCGCAGGTGGTGTCGAAGAACTGCAGGTAGACGCGGTCGAAGCGCTCGGCGACGGCGGCATGATCGCCGCCGCGCAGGTAGGCCTTGACGATCTCGACGGTGAACGAGTTGGCGAGGGCGATGAAGTCGGAGCCCGGCGAGTAGAACGGGTCGGAGAAGGCGCCCGCGTCGCCGACCAGCGACCACCGCTGCGGCGAGAACATGCGCGCGGTGGCGTGGCTGTAGTGCTTGAGGCACAGGAAGTCGACCAGCGGCAGGTCCTTGATCTGCGCGTGGCAGCGCGGCTCGTGCTTCTCGACCCACGCGAGCGCGCGCTCGCGGGTGCGGATGGTGTCGAACGGGTGCAGCTCGTCGTGGACGACGATGCCGATCGAGGTGTGGGCCTGGCCGTCGTCGCCGGGGGCGAGCGGGATGTACCAGAGCCAGTAGCCGGGGCCCATGAAGTGGACGGTCGAGAACCAGCGGATGTGCTCGGGGTCGCGCTGGTGCCACGCGGTGGCGCTCGCCGGCACGAGGTCGGCGACGTCGACGCGGCCGGGGACGCGCCACCAGGCGGCGTTGGCGAGGTGGCCGCTCGGGCGGGTGAGGCCGAGCTTGGCGCGCAGCAGGCCGCGGCGGCCGCTGGCGTCGACGAACCAGCCGCAGCGCAGCGTGCGGGGGTCGCCGCCGCCGTGGGACTCGACGTGGACGAGGTGGTCGCCGTCGCCCTCGGCGAGCGCGACGTCCTTGACCACGCAGCCCTCGATCAGGGTGACGCCTGCCTCTTCGTTCATGTCCCGAAGATCTTGCTCGAGGCGGCCGCGGTCGAGCTGGAACGAGGGCACCTTGGCGCGCTCGGGCGGGCCGATCTCGGTGCGGTGCTCGAGCGCGTGGGTGGTGCCGCCGCCGGGGTAGAAGCGCAGGCCGTTCTTGAGGTAATGCTTCTCGCGCAGGTAGCCGTCGAGGCCGAGGACGACGCTGAAGTAGTGCGAGCCCAGCTCGACCGAGGACTCGCCGACCTTGTGCGCGGCGACGGGCAGCGGCCGGCGCTGGCGCTCGATCACGGCGACCGTCGCCTCGGGGACCTCGCGGCGGAGGTGGCGGGCCAGGGTGAGACCGGCGAGGCCGCCTCCGCCGATCACGATGTCGAAGCGGGGGGCTGGCGACGAATCAGGGCGTTCTTGGGACATGAGCGCGAGCGGGGGGAGGATAGCGGAGCGCGCCGGCGATGGTGCGTGCGTTCTCGCGCCCGCGGGGCCGCGCACGGGCGCTCGAGCGCAGCAGGAAGACGCCCGCGTTCGGTCCCGGCGGCCGGGATATCCTCGGCCCCGTGATGTCCCGCGGCTGGTTGTTCGTGTCCGTCCTGTTCCTCTCACCCGCGTGCGGCGAAACCGGCGGCGAGACCGCGACCCTCGGGACGACGTCGACGACGACGGGCGCCACGGCGACGACGACCCCGGCGACGACGACGACGAGCACGGGGGTGCCGACGACCAGCGGCACGACCGAGGGCACGGCGGCCGAGAGCCCGACGACGTCGACCACCGAACCGGCGACGACGATGACCGGCACGAGCGAGCCGGGGACGACCGGGACGACGACGACGGGGACGACGACGACGACGACGGGGACGACGACGACGACGACGACGACGACGACGGGCGAGCCGGGGACGACAAGCACGGGCGGCAGCTCGACGACGACCGGCAGCGGCGTGGAGCCGCCGCCGCCGGACATGCTGGCCGGCTGTCAGACCTGCGATTGCTGCGATCCGTGGTGGATCTCGTGGGACGAGGTGCCGGGCGCGACCTACTATCAGGTGCGCTGGAAGTGCTCGATCAACCCCGAGCAGGTCCACGACGTCGGGGCGGTGACGATGATCGCCGACGTGTGCAACGACATCGACATGTGCAACGGCATGTGCGCGTTCACGGTCGCCTACATCCGCGTCGAGGCGTGCAACGAGGACGGCTGCTCGGCGCCGGTCGACATCCCGACGGCCGGGACGCCGCTCACGTGCGGCGGCGGCTGCTGCTGCTGAGCGGGTGCACGAGAGGACATGCGCTTCGGGGCATGTCCTGGGCGCCATGTCGATGTCGACCTGCCCTCAGGTGCGCCAGCACTCGACGCGGTCGATCGTCTTGTGGCTGGAGGGATCGACCGCGCTCCAGTAGACGATGCAGCGCTTGCCGGTGATGAATGCGGCCTGGATCAGCTCGCGCAGCTCGGTGTAGAGCGGGTTGTTGCGCCACAGGCAGGCCCAGGCCGACTTGCCGGGGATCGACGGCTTCATCTGCAGGCACGGACCGCGGCCCTGGTGGCCGCTGTCGAGGTGGATGAGGTCGATGCGGCCGTAGTTGTTGCCGCTGTAGTCGTCGTCGTCGGCGCGCGCGCGCTCGGGGACGACCAGGACGGCGAGGACGGCGAGGGTGCGGACGAGGTGGTTCACGCGGGGCTTTCTGGGCGACAGGTCCGGGGCATCCCACCGCCGATCGGACCGGCGGCTGCGGGCGCGGGCGCGCGAGGCGGGCGATCATGCGGGCGTGCACGGCGATTCACGGGGCGTGTGATCGTGGCGACAGGGGGCCTGCGGGGGCCGGGGCCGGCGGCGTGCGGGTCTGCGGCGGGCCCGGCGTCGGCGGCCGCGACTCGGGTAGGATCGCGGCGATGTCCGTCTCGCGTCGCGCCGCCTCGCTCGTGCTCTCGCTGTCGTTCGCCTGTCAGGGTCAGGTCGAGGAGCCGACCGAGACCGCGGCGCCGATGTCGACTTCGACCTCGACGTCGACCGGCGACACCGGCTCGACGGGCCCGACGACCGGGGCGACGACGACCGCGGGGCCGATGACGATGCCCACCGCCGACGAGTGTGACAGCCACGCGATCGGCGACTGGGCCAAGTGCCAGGACGGCAACCTGATCGACAACACGGCCTGCGGCTGGCAGGAGAGCGGCGCGGCCGGGATGCTGCTGTGCCTGGCGCCGACCAGCGGCGCGCTCAATGTCTGCGGGATCCGCGACTGCGTCGACGTGTGCGACTGCTTCGCGCCGCCGGCCACCGGCACCGCCGTGCCGGTGTGCGCGCCGATCTTCGGCGGCGGCGGCAACGGTTGCGCGCTGTACTGCGCCGGCGGGCAGATCTGTCCCGACGGGATGGTGTGCCAGTCGGGCTATTGCTACTGGGAGAACTGAGCTGTCCTGCGGGACAGGTCGCGACGAGGCGCGGCGGCTACGGGCGCGGGGCGAGCTGGGCGGCGCGGCGGACCACGACGTCCTGCAGGGCGTGGCGCATGTCGCGGAGGATCCGCAGGCCGCCGAGGTTCAGGTCGAGGTCGACGAAGGTGCGGGCGAGGTCGGGGCGCACGCCGCTGAGAGTGCACTCGGCGCCGAGGAGGCGGACGGCGCGGGCCATGACGCCGATGGCGGCGGCGGTCTGCTCGTCGCAGTCGTCGAGGCCGGTGAGGTCGAGGATGACGTGGCGGGCGCGGGTGCGGGCGAGCTCCCCGAGCAGGCGCTCGGTCATCTGGGCGCTGCGCTCCTCGCCGAGGATGCCGATGATCGGCAGGGCGAGGACGTCGCTCCAGACCTCGAGGACAGGTGTGGACAATCGCTCGACGGAGCGGCGCAGGCGGGTGATGAGGGCCCGATTCTCGCGGTCGAGCTGCTCGAGCGCGGCCTTGGCGTGGGCCAGGCCGTCCTCGACGCGGCGGCGGCCTTCGGCGTCGAGGGCGCGGGCGACGGCGTCGGCGACGGCGGCGGCGAACATCTGCTCGTCGCGCGAGAACCGGCGCGCGGGGCCGACGTACTCGTTGCACAGCACGCCGACGAGGCGGCCGCGGCGGCGGATCGGCGCCTCGAGCAGCGCGCCGATGCCGTGCGGGGCGAGGTAGGTCGCGGCGAGCTCGCGGGTGGCCGGGTCGTTGGCGGCGTCGGTCGCGGCGATCGTGCGCGACTCGGCGAGCGCCCGGAAATAGGCCGGATAGTCGCGCGCTTGCAGCAATTCGCCGGCGGTGTGCGCGTGCGGGCCGCGGCAGTAGAGGTCCTGGCACTCGATGGCGATCTGGTCCTTGGTGTAGAGCCAGACCGAGCTCCGCTCGCAGGCGAGGCCCTCGGCGGCGACCTCGGTGAGCAGCGGCAGCGCGCGGTCGAGGTCGCCGCCGTCGATCGCATCACTCCTGCTCAGGCGCAGCAACAGCTCGTCGTGCCGCTGCAGCACGGCCTCGCGCTCCAAGGCGAGGTCCTGTCGCGTCTCGTCCACCATCGTCCACCCCCTCTATCACACCGGGGCGAAGCGGCGGAAATGTCGGCGGTGCACCGATACGAGCGCTAGCGCTCATTCGGTGTACCAATGATACAGGGAGACGTCGCCGATGTCGTAGGCGCCGCGGCCGTCGAGCACGACGGTGACCGGGTCGAAGCGGACAGTCGTTCCGCCCGGCTCGCGCGGGCCCTTGTCGTTGCCGGGCGCCACCGCGATGGCCCCACGCGTGACGCCGCGGGCCGTGAAGCGGCCGTTGGCGTCGCTGCGGACCCGTTTCTCGCCGATTCGCACGCTGACGCCGGAGACGCGGCTCCGTGACACGCCGTCGGGGACGAGCCGACCCCGTACGGTGTACGGCTCGGGAGCGGACGGTTGTTCGGCGCGGCCGAGCAGCCACGTGTGCGAGAAGTTGCCGCGAGCGAACAGCAGCGGGCCGCGCGGACCACCGCCGGCGAGCAGGCTGAGAGAGACCTCCCCGGCCAGCGAGATCTCGGTCTGCGGGACGCCCGTGGCCGCGTCGAGGGCGACCAGCACCTCGCCGGCCCGCGTGACGTAGACAGCGTCGTGGTCGGCGAGCAGCACGTACGGGTCGAGGCCGTCGCGCCGCCACAGCTCGCGACCGCTGACGACATCGCGCGCCCGCAGGGTGACCTGACCGCGTCTGTCGGGGGCGTCGAAGGCGAGCAGGCGGCTGTCCTCGAGGACAGCCGATGCGACGCTGCCCTCGGAAAGGGCGGCGCGCCACAGGCAGCGCGCGTTGCCGTGGGCGATCCGCCCGAGCTCGGCGCCGCTGCTCGGGTCGAGCCGGTGGTGACCGTCGCCGCCGAGGTCCTCGACGATCAGCGCGCCGCTGCCCGTGGCGACGCCGCAGCCGTCGGCGACGGGGACGCCGGACCAGAGGATCACGCCGGTGACGGGATCGAAGGCGAGCAGGCCGCGGTCGCCGAGCACGTAGCCGCGCTCGCCGTCGGTCCACAGCTTGCTGGCGCGGGTGAACTTCTCCTGCTCGCCGCCGGTGAGCCGCCACAGCTCGCGGCCGTCCTCGAGGCCGAAGCCGACGATCGCGTCGGCCTGCTGGCCGTAGATCTCGGCGACGAAGGTGCGCGGGGCGACGAACTGCTCGTAGGTGCTCCCGTAGTTGGAAAACGGGATCTGCCAGTCGATCTTGTAGGTGGCCCGGTCGACCGCGACGAAGCGGTGGTTGCTGCCCCAGCCGCCCTGCATGAGCAGGGCGTCGTCGCCGAGCAGGCGCACGGGGACGAATTCCCGCAGCCCCTCGGGGAAGGCGTGGCGCTCGATGGCGCCGGTCAGGCCGAGGTCGGGCGTGCCGTCGGTGCCGACCAGCCAGTCGTCGCCGAGCGGCCACCAGCGCCGCGCCTCGTGGTTGCCCTCGCCGTGGTGGATGAGGGCGAGGTTGGCGAGCGGTCGCTCCGGCGGGTGGCGCGGGGCCGGGGGGGCGAGGATCGCCAGCGAATGGGCGCCGGGGCTGTGCACGTCCCAGTTGTCGACGTCGGGGATGAAGACGTCGGAGAAGGGGGCGGCGACGCAGCGGATGCCGCTGGTCGGGGAGGGGGCGGGCGGCGGAGGTTGGACGGAGTCGAGCGGCGGGTCGTCGCGCCAGCTGCCGTCGCGCAGCCGGCTGCCGTCGCCGGCCACTGTCCACTCGGCGACGTTGCCGACGAGGTCGAACACGCCGCCGGCGTCGGCCGGAAACTGGCCCACGGGACAGGTGAACGGATCGCCGTCGCGGACGCAGGCGCGGGTCGGGTCCGGCGGCGTGGCGACCCCGCGCCAGCCGCCGGCGCGGGCGGCCCGCGACCACTCGACGTCGGTCGGCAGGCGCTTGCCGACCCAGTTGCAATAGGCGCGGGCCTGCTCGAGGTCGACGCAATTGATCGGGTGGTCACCGCGGTCGGCCCGGGTGAGGTTGCAGGCCTTGCCGTCGCCGAGGCTCGCCGGGGTGCAGGCGCCGTTCTTGACGCACGCGCCGTAGGTGGCGGTGATGACCTCGGCGGTGTCGATGCAGAAGCGGTCGCCCGCGGGGGCGCCGGCGGGGTCGGCCTCGATCAGGGCCATGCCGGGCGGACACGGGCTCTGCGGCTCGCGCGGGTGCTCGTGCGGGGTGCATGCGAGGAGCACGAGCAGGCCGATCCAGCGCGAGGTCATGCGCCGACGCTATCACGGGCGGCCGGCGTGCGCGGGCGCGGGCGCGGCCCGAAGGTCACGCCGGCGGCGGGAATGCGCGGAGTCCCCGATGCGTCGCGGGGCAGGGCCGTGAGACACTGGCGGAGCGACAGGTCATGCCGACGCTGATTCCACGCGCCGAGGCGCTGCGGCAGATCGAGGCCGAGGGCGGGACGCCCGAGTGCCTGATGTGCGCGATCGTGCGGCGCGAGGTCGGGGCGACCTATGCGATCGCCGAGGACGCGACGATGCTGGTGATGCTGCCCCGCTACGTGCGGCGCTGGGGCCATGTGATGGTGGTCCCGAAGCCGCACGTGACGTCGTTCGCGGAGGTCGACCCGGCGCTGTGGGCCCGCGCCAATCAGCTGGCCCACCAGGCGGCGCGCATGGTCGAGCGGGTGATGCGGCCGCGTCGCTGCTACGTGGCGTCGACGGGCAGCAGCGCGGGCGAGTTGACGCAGACGTCGCGCCACTTGCATGTGCACGTGATCCCGCTGTACGAGGCCGACGACCGCCCGAGCGACGTGTTCTCGTGGGCCGAGGGGATCTACGTCGGGACGCCGGAGGAGTGGGAGGCGCTGCGCGCCAGCTACTGCGCGGCGTGGGACGCCAGCTGATCGGCGGGGAAGGCGACGGCGGGCCGGTGCACGAGCGGGGCGCCGGCGGGATCGTAGCCGCGCAGGGCCTCGGCGACCGCGGCGAGGTTGCTCGGGGTCGGCCGGTAACGCTCGTTGTCGAAGGCGAGGATGGCGTGCCAGCGGTCGAGCGGGGTCGGGCGCGGGGCGGCGCTGGCCCAGCTCGCGGCCGCGGGGGCGCGCACGGCCTCGGCCGGCAAGTGGGCCAGGTCGCCGCGGCGCAGCGACTCGAGCAGGTCGATGTCGGCGTCGACGCGGGCGCGGATCGCCGGGGTGGCGACCGACCACTCGGCGATCTTCGACTCGTTGCAGACGATGTACTCGCGGAAGGCCACGGGGTCGTCGGGGCCGTCGCGGACGTGGTAGACGGCGCCGATCCGCCCGGGGTCGGCGACGGCGACGGACAGATCGACTGGCCTTCCGGACATGTCCACGAGGACAAACGGCTCGGCGGCCCGCGGGCGCACGGCGACGATCAGCGCGTCGGGGGCGAGGTCGATGCGGACGAGGGCGTCGCCGTAGCGGCGCGCGCCGAGGCCGAGAGTGGTGGCGAGCGGGCTGGTCCAGGCGTAGCGGCGGCGGCGATGCCGGGGGTGATCGCGCAGGACGGCGGCGAGCGGGTGGCCGGCGCCGACGAGGACGTCGAGGGCCCGCAGGTACGGGGAGCGCTCGCCGACGTCGCCGTCGGCGACGAGCAGGCGATGCGAGGCGCGGAGAGCGTCGATCTGCTCGCGGGTGGTCCAGGTGTAGAGGACGGAGCGCGCGAAGTCGTCGTGATGCACGGCCGGGTCGTCGCGCGGGGTATCGATTGCCGAGAGAACGGTGTTCTGCGGCGATTCCTGGGCGGGGGGCGAATCGCCGGAGGGGCGTGGCGGTGCGTCCGGGACGACAGGGGCGCCGCACGCGAGCGAGAGGACGAGCGAGGCGGTCGCGCCCAGGCGGGCCGGCGCGGGCAGGGCTGCGGGTGCGGCGAGGCGCACGCGGGCAGGATAACCGCATGCGCGGGCGGATCGAAAGGGGCCGGGCGGGGCGGGCGCGCCGCCAGTCGGGGCTGCGAGTCGGCGAAGCGGAGTGCCGGTGAGTGGGGACATTCGTCGGGCGCGGACAGGCGCGAAAGGGGATTGAGCAATGCGCGAGGGCCGAGAGTTCGCCGGGAGAGGCCGGCGAATGCCGCTCGACGGAGCCGTGCCTACATTGTGCGGCGGCCGGCGCGGCGAGCGGCGAATGGCGTCGCAATCGCGGACGCCCGGGCTCGCGACCCCGGCGCGGCGACGCGCGCACAAATGATCCGCGCCACGGAGGTCCCCGACGGTATAAACATAGGCCCTCCATGGTCGACAACCCCAGGATCAACATCGGCTTCGACATCGAGTGGGACCTGCGACGCGGCCTGAACCTGTGGGCCGGAGTGCCGACGCTGAGCATGTGGATCTCGACGTCGGTGGCGGGCCTGATGTCGGGCCTGTGCACGATGGTCGGGGTGGAGCGCTTCAACCTGTGCCTGCAGCTCGGCGGGCAGCAGAGCGTCGACGGCGATTGGGGCGTCGTCAGCAGCGCGCCGACGTTCGAGGAGGGGCTCAAGCGGATGGAGAGCATCGCCTGGCCGGCGGGCTGGGGCCGCTGGGAGCTGCTGCGGCTCGACCGCGCGGGCCAGGAGGCCTACTACCGCGTGACCAACGGATGGGAGGCGCTGTACCAGCGGGCGCTGGGGGTCAACTGGGGCTGCGCGATGGTGGCCGGCAAGCTGGCCGGGCTGACCGCGCGGCTGTTCGAGACGCCGTGCTGGGCCGAACAGACCAGCTTCGCGGCGACGGGCGCCGACTACGATGAATTCGTGGTGCGGCCGACCGACACGCCGCTCGAGGCGCGCATGCAACAATTGCTCGCGGCCGGGCAGGCGACGAGCGCCGACCTGGCGGTGGCGCTGCAGCGGGTCAAGACGGAGGTCGAGGAGCGGGCGCGCTCGGAGCAGCAGCTGCGCGAGAAGCTGCTGCTGATCCAGGAGCAGGAGCAGGCGCTGCGCACGTTGTCGGCGCCGATCCTGCAGGTGTGGAGCGGGGTGCTGGCAGTGCCGGTGATGGGCAGCCTCGACGAGAGCAGCGCGGCGGCGCTGATGGACCGCCTGCTGCACGCGATCGAGGGCAGCGCGACACAGCACGTGATCCTCGACCTGACGGCGGTCGACCTGGTCGACACGACGACGGCCGAGCAATTGCTCCGCATCGTCCGCGCGGTCGGGCTGCTCGGGGCGAAGGTGGTGGTGACGGGGATCCGCCCTGCGGTGTCGCAAACGCTCGTGTCGCTCGGCGTCGACCTCGGCAGGCTGACGACCCTGCGCAACCTCGAAGAGGGGCTCCGCGCGTGCCTCGGGGCGTCGGCAGGGCCGAACGTGGCGGCGAGACGCGGGTAGCGGCGGCGCTCACCGGGGGCGAGAAGGCCCAGGCGCGCGGCTGCGCGGGCTTGCGGCCGGCGGTGGTGAGGGCCAAGATGGTAGGCTCTCGCGGCGTCCCGAACGGCAATGCCGCGGACGGCGCCCAAAGTGGTAGGGCGGACCTCCTTCGCGTGCTCCGATTCCCGATTGACGCCACACGGTCCACGCCGCCGGGTCGCCGCGAGAGCGATCAGCGGCGAGGCTCGGCGGTGCGGTGATTCAGCGATTCGTGCGATGAATGGAGCGTCTGACGATTCTTGACACTCGCGCGCGGCCCCGATTCGTCGAGCGCGGCGGTCCGATCATTGCGGCGACGGGCCGCGCGTGCGCACGAGCAGGGCGAGCAGGGCCCAGGCGAGCAGGCCGGCGCCGGCGCCGAACCATCCGGCGCCGGCGGGGGCGAGCACGGCGTCGGCGACGATGGCCCCGAGCAGGCCGCCGAGGCACTGGGCGATCGTGTGGCCCATGAGGTCGATGGCGGCGAGACGGCCGAGGAGGGCGTTGGGGGTGAGCAGCTGAATGCGCGTGGTGGAGGTGACCCAGGTGGCGCCCATGCCGAGGCCCCACAGGACGGAGGCGAGGATGAGGAGGGCGGGGGCGTCGACGACGGTGAACAGGGCGACGGCCGCGAGGGTGACGCCGGTGGCGAGGTGGAGGCCGAAGACGGTGCCGCGCAGGCGCGTGAAGCGAGCCCACAGCAGCGGGCCGACGCCGGAGCCGAGGCCGCGCACGCCGTGCATGAGGCCGAGCGTGACGGCGACGTCGGCGGCGCTCTCGGTGGCGGCGACGGCGTGCAGCAGGACCCACGCGCCGCCGTTGGCGAGGGCGACGGGGATCTTGGCGAGGGCGGCCTGCAGGGCCGGCGGGTCGCGCCAGGTGCGACGCCAGGCGGCGAGGAAGTCCGGCGCGACGACCGAGGCCGAGGCGTCGCCGCTGGTGGTGCGCTCGCCCGGGCGCAGGCGCGGCAAGCTGGCGAACAGCAGGGCGGCGACGACGAAGGTGGCGGCGTCGATCGCGAGGGCGCCGCGCGGGCCGACGAAGGCGGTGACGAGGCCGCCGGCGGCGACGCCGAGCGCGAAGATGGCGCTCCAGGTGGCGCCGAGGAGGGCGTTGGCGGCCCCGAGCTGGGCGGGCGGGACGAGCTGCGGCAGCGCGGCGCTGGCGGCCGGATCGGTGAAGGCCGACAGGGCCATGCGCACGAACACGAGGCCGGCGAGGACGGTCGCGCCGGTGCCTTCGCCGCCGACGACGGCGATCATGACGAGGACGACGAGCGCGCGCAGGAGGCTGCCGGCGACGAGGATCGATCGGCGATCGCGGCCGTCGACGAGCCGGCCGGCGAACGGGGCCAGCAGGGCCCGCGGCAAGGTGTGGGCGACGAGCACGGCGGCGACGCCGTAGAGACCTGTACTTTCGGACAGGGCGAGGGTGCCGACGGCGACGTAGGTGAACCAGTCGCCGAACAACGAGACGGCGAGGGCGAGCCACAGGCGCCGGAATTCTCGGTTGGCGAGCAGGCCCGGCGCGGACATCGGGCGATGATACGCGAGCGTGGCAGCCCGGGGGCGCGAAGCGACAGCCGGGGCGCGTGCGCTGGGCCGCATGCGCGCGGCGAAACACGGGCGCGGCCGCGAGTCACGGCGAGGTCGGCGCGAGCGGCGAGGGCGCGGAGAGCGGGTCGCGCGGCCGAGTCGGCGTGGCCCAGCGCCGCGCCGGGCGAGGTCGCCCAGGCGTAGATCCAGCTCGCGGGTGGAGATGGACCGCCGAGGAGGCGCTGTGCCTGGGGGAGGGGTGGGCGATCGGACATGTCATGACGAGCATGACTGAAAGGGCATGGCCGATCGGGCATGCCCTTTCGGTCCTGTCGCCCGTGCCGGGGCTCGGGCGCTTGCGCGCTCCTCAGCCGCACGGCCTCGCCGCGCGCGCTGTTTTGCACGTCGGATGCGCCTCGAGCGGCCGCGATCGGGAACGGGTAGACTCCGGGAATGCACTACTACATTCGCCTGAATTTTGTGCTCCTCGGCGCCCTCGCGGCCGCGTGCGGCGAGAAGGGTGTCGACACCGACGGCACCGTGACCGACACGACGTCCCCCGATCCGCCCGGCACGGACGGCGGACCCACCACCGGCACCACGACGGATACGGACGGCACCACCGCGCCGACCACCGGCGAGTCCGCCTGCGTCGATCCTTCGGTCACCGACATCGGGCCGGCGGTCGACGTCACCCTGCGCAACAACGGCGCCACGCGGCTGTTCATCAACCTCGACCTCAACTGCTCGCCCATCCTGCCGTTCGGGCTGCGCGACGCGAACGACGTCGCGGTCAGGATCGACAAGGACGTCTGCGAGAACAGCTGCGACGAGATCCTGTCCGGCGGGTGCGGTTGCCCGTCCGGCTGCGGCCCCAGCGACGTGCTCCAGCTCGAGCCCGGCGGCACCTTCGCCAGCAAGTGGAGCGGACGCGTCTGGACCGACGTCACCTTGCCGGCCGAGTGCCCGGAGGGCGGCTGCGCCCCGGAGTGCGCCGCCGCGACCCAGGCCCCGGCGGGCACGTACACGGTGGTCGCGCGTGCCCACGATGCGGTGGTCGACTGCGAACCGTGCACTTGCGTCCCGGGACCCGAAGGCAGCTGCGTGATCGACGGCGGCACGGCCATGGGCAACGAGGTCGTCGGCGAGCAAGCGCTGGCGTACCCGATGCAGACCGGGCTCGAGGTCGTGTTCGAGTGAGCGCGGCGCTGTATTACTTGATGCCGACGATCTCGACCGGGCCGCGACGGCCGATGATGTGGATGCCGACGTCTTCGGGGTGGCGGTGGAGGGCGAGGTCGACGGTGCCGGCGCCGACGCGGAGGTTGCGGATCGAGATCCGCTCGAGCGCGGGCGGGAGCGCCGAGCGGAGGAAGCGGACGCGGCCCTCGGCGCCCTCGACGGTCATGCCGAGGGCCGCCTGCAGCAACAGCAGCGGAGTGGTGGCGGCCCACGCCTGCGGCGAGCAGGCGACCGGGTAGTTGGTCGGGCCGGCGCCGGGGCGGCGGGTGAAGCCGCAGAACAGCTCGGGCAGGCGGCTGAGCTCGGAGTGCTGGGTGGCCTCGAACAGCCCCTGCATGACGCGCAGGACGTGGTCGGTGAGGTTGTAGCGCGACAGGCCGAGGGCGATAAGGCCGTTGTCGTGGGGCCAGATCGAGCCGTTGTGGTAGGACATCGGGTTGTAGCGCCGCTCGCGGGTGCTGACGGTGCGGATGCCCCAGCCGGAGAACATGTCCTCGGCGAGCAGGCGGTCGGCGAGCCGGCGCGCGCGCTCGGGCAGGACGATGCCGCTGAACAGGCACTGGCCGGCGTTCGAGGTGCGCACGCGACACGGCCGCTTGGCGCCGTCGAGCGCGAGCGCGTAGCCCTCGAGCTCCTCGCACCAGAACGCCTCGTCGAAGCGGGCGCGCAGGCGTTCGGCGCGGGCGCGCAAGATCCGGGCGCGGCCGTCGTCGCCGAGCAGCTCGGCCAGGCGCGCCCCGCCCTCGCAGGCGGCGTAGACGTAGCCCTGGACCTCGCACAGCGCGATCGGGCCCTCGGCCGGGCTGCCGTCGGCGTGAAAGATCGCGTCGTGCGAGTCCTTCCAGCCCTGGTGCAGCAGGCCGTGCTCGGACCTGCGGCCGTACTCGACGAACCCGTCGCCGTCGAGGTCGCCGTAGCGCTCGATCCACATCAGGGCGCGCTCGATCTGCGGCCACAGCTCGGCGATCGTGGCGCCGTCGCCGGTGTGCTCGTGGTACGCGGCGGCGAGGACGACGAACAGCGGGGTCGAGTCGACGCTGCCGTAGTAGCGGCGGAACGGGATCTCGCCGAGCGCGGCCATCTCGCCGCTGCGGATCTCGTGGATGATCTTGCCGGGCTCGGCGTCGGCGGCCGGGTCCATGCGGTCGGCCTGGGTGGCGGCGAGGAAGCGCAGGACGCCGCGCGCGAGGTCGGGGCTGACCCACAAGGCGGCGAGGGCGGTGATGATCGCGTCGCGCCCGAACGGGGTCGAGAACCACGGCACGCCGGCGTATGGATAGAGGCCCGAGGGGGTGCGCGTGATCATCATGCGCAGGTCGGCGAGCGAGCGGCAGATCCAGTCGTCGAACTGCTCGCTCGAGCTGTCGACGGTGCAGTCGTGGACGGCGAACCCGCGCAGCACCCCGACCGCCTCGGCGCGGGCGGCGTCGAAGCTCGGGGGCACGGCGGGCGCGTCGTCGCCGACCTCGCAGGCGACGGTCAGGTGGATCTCGCGGGTGGCCATGGAAGCGAGGTGCAGGCGGTAGAGCACGCGGTCGGGCGCGCAGACCTGGGGCGCGGGGTCGAAGGCCAGCCGGGTGCGTCGCTCGAGCCCGTCGAGGCCGGTGTAGGCGAGGACGACGGAGCTGTCTGAAAGTTCAGGTGACTTAATGGTGCCGCGCCGGTCTCGCCGGGTGCCGCGGACCTCGAACACGTCGGCGAAGTCGGCGGCGAAGGCGACCTCGAGGTCGATCTCGACGGCGGACGGCCCGTAGTTGGTGATCTGGATCCGCTCGTGGCAGGCGGCCTGCCACAAGAACTTCTCGCGCGCGACGTGCAGCGTGCCGTGGTGGACGAGCAGCTCGCCGCCGGGCGGGAGGTCGGGGTTCATCATGTCGACGACGAACACGATGTTGTCGTCGCCGACGGTCGAGCTCAGCAGCGGCAGCGGCTGACCCTCGAGGCGCAGGCGCAGCGCGGACAGGAAGCGGGCGCCGTCGTGGTAGAGGCCCTGCGCGCCGAGGACGCCCCACGGGCGGATGTCGCCGAAGCGGTCGAACACGGCGAAGGTGTCGCCCTGCTTGAGCACGCGCGCGCCGCTCAAGGTGAGCGAGGCGGTTGCGAGGATCTGGAACCGATCCTCTTCGTCTTCCGCGGGTCTGGTCATTGCTCAGGCGGCCACGGGACCGCGGTCCTCCGCGAGCGCACCATAGAGGCGCAGGTACTCGCGGGCCATGCGCTCGGCGCTGAAGCGTCGTTCGAACCGCTCGCGGCAGCGTCGACGATCGAGCTCCGCCGCGCGCGCCGTCGCCGCCACGGCGGCCTCGACCGAGTCGACGCAATAGCCGGTGACGCCCTCGTCGACGACCTCGGGCACGGAGCCGCAGCGGAATGCGACGACCGGCGTGCCGCACGCCATGGCCTCGATCATCGCCAGGCCGAACGGCTCGGGCCAGTCGACGGGGAACAGCAGACAGCGGGCCTTGCCGAGGAAGGCGCCCTTGTCGGCCTCGCCGATCTCGCCGACGTACTCGACCAGCGGATCGGCGAACAGATCGGCGATCTCGCGCTCGTAGTAGGCGCGCTCGGGGCGGTCGATCTTGGCGGCGACCCGCAGGCGCATGCCGAGCCGGCGGGCGATCGCCACCGCCCGGTCGACCCGCTTCTCCGGCGAGACCCGGCCGATGAACGCGAGGTAGTCGTCGGGCTCGGGCTCGAAGCGGTAGAGGTCGAGCGGGAGGCCGTGGTAGACGTTGCCGACGAACTGCGCCTGCGGCAGCGGGCGGCGCTGGGCCAGCGAGATCGAGACCACCGGCATGTCGGCGAACTCGTCGTAGACGGCCTGATATTCGCGGATGTCGAGGCGGCCGTGCAGCGTGGTCAGCTGCCTCAGGCCGAGCGCCCGGCACAGCGGGAAATGCAGGTAGTCGATGTGGAAGTGGACGACGTCGAACTCGCGGGCGCGCCGGGCGACGCGCTCGAGCAGCCGCATGGTCGGGGCCCGCGGGTCCGGGCGACGCGGGTCGAGCCGCAGGGCCCGCTCGCAGATCGGGTCGAGCTCGGCGCGCGTGCACGAGTCGCCGGAGGCGAACAGCGTGACATCGGCCCCCGCGCGCACGAGCTCCTCGGTCAGATAGGAGACGACCCGCTCGGTGCCGCCGTACTTGTGGGGCGGCACGCTCTCCTGCAGCGGTGCCACTTGCGCGATGCGCATGCGCGACCTCCGAACCCCGCGACGACGGGGCGGGGGCAGGCTAGCGCGATTCGTCGCTCCGGCAACCGGCGCGGGCGTCGGCGGCAGAGCGGGCTGAACGGACGCGCCGGCGCTCCGCGTCACGCGAGTGACGGGGCGGGTTGCCGTCGCCGCAAGACGTCGCATATGCCCGCCATGCGAGCCGTCGTGTTCCGAGACGTGGGTGACATCCGACTCGAGGATGTCGCCGAACCAAAGCTGCGCGAGCCGACCGATGCGATCGTCCGCCTGACCGCCAGCGCGATCTGCGGCACCGATCTTCACATGATCCGCGGCAGCATGCCCGGCATGAAGAAGGGGACGATCCTCGGCCACGAGGGCGTCGGCGTGATCGAGGCGCTCGGCAAGGAGGTCCGCAACTTCAAGGTCGGCGACCGGGTGGTGATCCCGTCGACGATCGCCTGCGGCTATTGCTCGTACTGCCGCGCGGGGTACTTCGCCCAGTGCGACAGCGCCAATCCCCACGGGCCGCAGGCGGGCACCGCGTTCTTCGGCGGACCGGCGGAGACGGGGCCGTTCCAGGGCCTGCAGGCCGAGATGGCCCGGATCCCGTTCGCGGCGGTCAACCTGGTGAAGCTGCCCCAGCAGGTCACCGACGACCAGGCGCTGCTGCTGTCGGACATCTTCCCGACCGGCTACATGGCCGCCGAATACGCCGAGATCAAGGACGGCGACACGGTGGTGGTGTTCGGCTGCGGGCCGGTCGGTCAGTTCGCGATCCTCAGCGCCAAGCTGATGGGCGCGGGCCGGATCTTCGCGGTCGACAACGAGCCGTCGCGCCTGGCGATGGCGCAGTCGCAAGGCGCCGAGATCATCAACTTCGACGTCGACCACCCGGTCCAGACGCTGCGCACGCTGACCGGCGGGATCGGCCCCGACCGCGCGATCGATGCCGTCGGCGTCGACGCCTGCCACGCGCACCGCGGGGCCGCCCGCGCCGAGGCCGAGCGCAAGTACGACCAACACTCCCGCGAGATCGAGGAGGTCGCGCCGCACGCGAAGCCCGACGGCGAGCACTGGCACCCGGGCGACGCGCCGTCGCAGGCGCTCGAGTGGGCGGTCGAGGCGCTGGCGAAGGCCGGGACGCTGTCGATCGTCGGCGTGTACCCGCAGACCGCCCGCTTCTTCCCGATCGGCCAGGCGATGAACAAGAACCTGACGGTGAAGATGGGCAATTGCCACCACCGCAAGTACATCCCCAAATTGCTCGACCTGGTCCGCAGCGGCACCGTCGACCCGCTGCAATTCATCACCCGCGTCGAGCCGCTCAGCGACGTGATCGCGGCCTACAAGGCGTTCGACCTGCGCCAGCCCGGCTGGCTCAAGGTCGAGCTGCGGCCTGCCGGCTGAGGGATCGAGGTGAGGGGCATGCGGCGCTGCGCGCTGGCTGTCGGTGTGGCCGCTTGGCTGGCGCCGGACGTGGCGATCGCCGCGCCGCCCTCCGAGCAGGAGATGGTGCGCCCCGACAGCGAGGGGCCGCCGCCTCCGACCGCGCCGACGCCGATGGTCGCGGTGACGCCGCCCGACCTGCTGCCGCCGGTGGTCCCCGAGCACGTGTGGCGAGCGCAGCGGCGCAAGACGAAGATCCAGGCCGGGGTGGCGTGGACGTTCGCCGGCCTCGGGCTGGTCGGCACGGCGATCCCGCTGGTGGTGCTCGGGACCTGCGGCGACACGCACTCCGGCAGCTACGTGCGCGACTGCCCCGAGCGCCGCGCCTCGCTGATCGCGGCGCCGATCTTCGCCGCGCTCGCGGTGGCGGCGCTCATCCCGGCGGCGATCTACACCGACCGGTTGATGTATCAGCGCCGGCCGGAGCGGGCGCCGCAGCTCGGCCTGGGGCCCGGCGGGCTGGTGCTGCGATTCTGAGGTGCGATGATTCGCCGCGCTATTCGACGATGACTTCGTCGATGAGCTCGTCGCAGAACACGGCGTCGAAGGGGCCGGCGATCGCGCCCTCCAACTTGCCGAGGAGGCGCGGGGGGTCGGCGGGGTCGAACTCGTCCCAGTTGCCGGCGAGCGCCTCGATGACGACGGAGTCGGGGCGCGTGGCGGAGACGTGCTGGTTCTTGTCGGAGATCTGGAGGGACGCCCCCCAGGTGCCGATCCAGCCGCCCTCGTTGAACGGGTCGGTGCTCACGCCGCCGTGGAGAATCGCGCCGGTGCCGCCGATCGTCACCTCGACCTCGACGGCAGGGTCGGCCTCGGGCGAGACGAACAGGAGCCGCGGCTCGAAGGCGGCGCCGCTGAAGCCGATCCACCCGAAATAGGCCCGCTGGGCGGTGAAGGGGCCGAGCTGGGAGGTGCCGCTCACCATCGTGCCGGGCGGGGCGTCGAGGACGCAGCCGTGGAGGTCGGGGCCGCCGGGCACGAACATGTCGAGCTTCATGCCGGTGGTGCCCGGCTCGACGGTGGTGCCGGCCGAGTCGTCGCCGCCGGTCGTGGTCCCCGTGGTGGGCAGCGGCGGCGCGTCGGTGGTCGGCTCGACGGTGGTGGGCACGGGGGTGGTGGTCGGCTCGCTCGTGGTGGGCACGGCGGTGGTGCCCGGGCTGGTGGTGGTGCCCGGGCTGGCGGTGGTGCCGGGGCTGGCGGTGGTGCCGGGTGGTGCGTCGCTGGTGCTCGGACTGGTGCTGTCGGTCTCGGTGTCGCCGAGCGGACGATCGGTGCAGGCGGTGAGGACGAGGGAAATGATGAGTCGTGGGTAGCGTGCGCGCATGAATCCTCGATCAGTCGGGGATAAGGCTCAGGAAGATGTCGTCGCAGTAGACTGCGTCGAAGGTGCCGTGGATGTCGCCGACGAGGGTGCCGACGAGCCGCGGGGGATCGGCGGGATCGTAGTCGTGCCAGGTGCCGGCGAACTCGCTGAGGGTGACGGTGGGCGGGAGCTGCGAAGCGGCGGCCATGCCGTCGGCATAGACGCCGCCTTCGAGCGTCCACGTGCCGAGCCAGCCGTCCTTCGTGGGGCCGCTGGCGAGCTCTCCGTAGAAGATTGGGCCGCTCCGCCCGTCGTGGTGCTCGATCTCGACGACCGCGTCGGCCTCCGGCGAGAGGAACAGCAGGAGCACGCGCCCGCCCTGACTCCGATCGAAGTAGGCGCGCCGGGCGACGAAGGGGCCGAGCTCGCTGTTGCCGACGACCAGGGTGCCCGGCGGGGGCGCGTCGGGGCGGCAAAAGCGAATGCTCAGCGGATCGGTCGGCGGCAGGTCGAACTTCGGGGGGCGCGGATCTTCGGTGGTCGTGCCGGTGGTCGTGGTCGGGGCGGGGAGCGTGGTCGCGGGGGCGGGCACGTCGAGCGCCGCCGAGGTGTCGCTGCCGTCGCTGCCGCCATACGGGGCCGGCGTGCACGCGAGGGCGAGCGGGAGGGGCAGCAGCGCGCGCGGAAGGGACATGCTCTCGAGCCTGGCACAAGAAGACGGTGGCCGGCGACCGGGCGAGCCGTCGGCTCGCCCGGGGAAGTCGCGGAATTTGTTAGGGTCGAACCAATGACGACGACGGCGAGGCGGGCCCGGGCGCGAGCGATCGTGTTCGTCGTGGTCGCGGCGTTGCTGTTCCTGATGCCGGCGTACCGCCAGGTGTTCGGGCTGCGCAGCCGCTTCGTGCGCGACTGGGAGCTGTTCAACGAGGTCGGCGTCGGGCTGGTGGTCGCGGAGTTCGCGGTCCGCGGCGCCGACGGGCGCGAGGCGGCGATCGATCGCTACGCGGCCCTGGGGCGCCCCGATCGCGCCGCGGCGCCGCGGTGGGTGCGCTCGATGCAGGGCGAGGCGGGGCTCGTGCGCGTGGCCGGCGAGCTGTGCAAGCGCCTCGGGCCGGTCGACCTGCGGGCGCGGGCCAGCATCGCCACGATGGCCGGCTGGGTGCCGCTGCACGCCGGCGAACACGACCTGTGCCAGCCGCTGCCCCCACGACCGCCGGTGGCGGGGGCGCGACCGCGAGGCCATGAAGACCGGTGACGCGCAGCCGCTGCGGGCGATCGATCGCCTGGTCGCGTGGGCCGCCGCCGAGGGCTCGACGGTGCCGATGGCGCTGATCCGGATCGGCCTCGCGCTGCTGCTGTGGGCCCGCTGGGGCGCGGACATGGTGTTCGTCCACGCCACCGGGGCGCCCGCGCTGGCGCTGTCGGCGGGCTTCTTCGCGGCGACGGGGCTGATGCTGGTCGGGCTGTGGACGCGCGCGGCGACGGCGACGGCGGCGCTGGTGGTGGCGACGATGTACTTCGCGCTCGGGGCGGCAGGCGGCCGCACGGAGTGGATCCACCACCACCACTTCTTGCTGATGTCGGCGACGGTGCTGTGCGCGCTGACGCCGTGCGGGCGGTCGCTGTCGGTCGATCGCCGGCGGGCGCTGAGGCGGGCGCAGCGGTGCAGGACGCCGGCGCCGGCCGAGCGCGGGCCGCTGCTGGGGCTGCGGCTGATGACGGCGCAGCTGTCGGCGGTCTACCTGTGGAGCGCGATCGACAAGTGCGAGCCGGGGTTCCTCGGCGGGGCACGGCTCGAGCAGATCGCCGGCTTCTACTACTTCGGATCGGACCTGCCTCTCGGGACAGCTCTGACGATCGCCTCGGCGACGGCGGCGGTGACCGTGGTCGCGCTCGAGTTCGGGCTGGCGATCGGGGTATGGCGACCCCGCTGGCACCGGCGCCTGCTCCCGCTCGGGGTGGCGTTCCACGCCGGGCTGTACGTGCTGCTGCCGGTGGCGACGTTCTCGGCGACGATGGTGCTGCTGTACCTGGCGGCGATCGAGCCGGCGGCGGTGCACCGGGTGGTCGCCCGACTCGCCCCGGGGGCGGACGAATGATGTGTTCGATCGGTCATGCTCGAACGGGCATGTTTGCACGGACATGTCCGGGGCGAGGGACGTCGCAAGTCCTGCACGGCGGACGCGGGCGTGGCGACGGTTTTGCCGGCGTTGACGGCCCGGGCGGCGCCTGATAAAGGATCTGCGCGGTGCTCGAGGTCCTCCTTCTCTGCGTCGGGTTCGGCTGGCTGGCCAACATCAGCATCAGCGTCTACGCCCACCGCGCGCTGGCGCACCGGGCCGTGGCGCTGCATCCGGCGCCGGCGCACGTGTTCCGCTTCCTCATCTTCCTGACCACGGGCACGCGGGTGCGCGCGTGGGTGGCGGTCCATCGCAAGCACCACGCGCACGTCGACCGCGAGGGCGACCCGCACTCGCCGGTGGTCCACGGGATCGCGGCGATCTTCTTCGCCGGGTACCGCTATTACTTCCGCGAGAGCACGAACCCGTCCACGCTGCAGCGGTTCGGCCACGATTGCCCGGACGACTGGATCGAGCGCAACCTCTACGAGGGCCGCAGCAACCTCGGGCTGGCGCTGCTGGCCGCGATCTACGTCGGGCTGCTGGGCCCGGGGCTGGGGCTGCTCGGGTTCGTGCTGCAGCTGATGTGGATGCCGCTGTGCGCCGGGGTGATCAACGGGCTCGGGCACCACGCGGGCTACCGCAATCACGAGACCCGCGACTCGAGCCGCAACGTGACGCCGCTGGCGCTGGTGATCGCGGGCGAGGAGCTGCACAACAACCACCACCGGTTCCCGCGCTCGGCCAAGTTCTCGACCCGCTGGTGGGAGTTCGACGTCGGCTGGGCGCTCATCCGCACGCTGGCGGCGTTCGGGCTGGCGCGCGAGCTGTACGTGTACGACCGCAAGTGGCGGCCGGGGGCGCCGCTGCCGGCGGTGCGACCGGTCGAGGCGGCGTCGCTGGAGGTCGCGGGGGGCTGAGGCGGGGATGCACACGGGGCACACCAAGGGCTCGCTGCCGCTGTCGCAGCTGTCGTGGTCGGCGGCGGTGTTCTACCTGCTGGTGCACGCGCTGTGCCTCGGGGTGGTGTGGACGGGGCTGTCGTGGTCGACGTTCGCGCTGTTCGCCGGCTGCTTCGCGGCGCGGATGTTCGCCCTGACGGTCGGGTTCCACCGCTACTTCGCCCACCGGGCGTTCAAGACGTCGCGGTGGTTCCAGCTGGCGCTGGCGCTGCTCGGCAGCACGACGCTGCAGGGCGGGGTGATCTGGTGGGCCGAGACGCACCGCCGCCACCACCGCAACGCCGACACCAGCCGCGACCTGCACTCGCCGCATTTCCAGGGCTTCTTCTATTCACATTACCTGTGGTTCCTCGATCGCCGCAATCGCGTGACCCACCACGAGGCGATCCCCGACCTGGCGCGCTACCCCGAATTGCGCTGGCTCGACACCTGGCACTTCGTGCCGTTCGCGGCGCTCTGCGCCGGGCTGTGGTGGTTCCGCGGGTGGGAGGGCGTGCTGTGGGGCGGGCTGCTGCCGACGGTGCTGATCTGGGAGATCACGCACTGGGTGCAGTCGTTCAGCCACGCGTGGGGCGGCTACCGCCGCTACGAATGCGCCGACCTGAGCCGCAACCACTGGCCGCTCGGGGTGCTGGCGCTCGGGGAGTTCCACAACAATCACCACCGCTTCTCGTCGTCGGCCCGCCAGGGCCACGTGTGGTGGGAGCTCGACGTCGGCTGGTACGTGCTGCGGCTGTGGGCCGCGCTCGGGCTGGTGTGGGACCTGAAGACGCCGGCCAACCTGTCGCAAGGGACATCCGGCGCGAGCGACGAGCACGGGGAGTCGATCCTATGAAGTGGAGCGTGGAACGCAGCGAGGGCGCCGTGGTCGTGACGATGCGCTCGAACCCGGTCAACCGCATGAACCCGGCGTTCTTCGACGACCTGCACGAGGCGTTCGACGTCGTCGAGCGCGACCACCCGGCGCTGCCGCTGGTGCTGACGGCCGAGGGCAAGACGTTCTCGGCCGGGCTCGACTTCGAGGACGTGTTCCCGCGGTTCGCCCGCAACGACATGGACGAGCTGCAGGGCTGGTTCGACCGCTTCCGCGGCAGCCTGCTGCGGGTGTTCGCGCTGCCGCGGCGCACGGTCGCGGCGCTCAACGGCAACGCGTTCGCGGGCGGGCTGATCCTGGCGCTCGCGTGCGACGTGCGGCTCGGGACGCTCGGGCGAGCGCGCTTCGCCATCAACGAGGTGCCGGTCGGGATCCCGATGCCGTGGACGTATATCGAGATGGTGCGCTACGCGATCGGCACGCCGGCGACCGCCGAGATGACGCTGTCGGGCCAGGTCTACGACGTCCCGGCGGCGCAGCGGCTGGGGATCCTCCACCGCGTGGTCGCGCCGGAGCACCTGCTGGGCGAGGCGCTGGTCGAGGCGCGGCGGATCGGGGTCGACAGCGCGTCGGCCTACGCGGCCAGCAAGCAGGCGCTGCAGCAGCCGACGATCGCGGCGATCGCCGCCCACCCGGAGCTCGACCGCATGGCGATGCAGGTGGTGATGAACCCCGACAGCGTGCGCGCCCAGGCGGCCGCGCTGGCGGCGCTGAAGAGGCGAGACTGACGGCGTGGGCAGCCTCGACAGCGCGGCGCAGCGGGCGGTCGTGCGGGCGCTGGGGCGCGCCGGGGCGCGCGTGGGCGGACCTGACCCATGGGACATCCACGTGCACGACCCGCGGTTCTGGCGGCGCGTGGCGCTCGGCGGCTCGCTGGCGCTCGGCGACAGCTACATGGACGGCTGGTGGGACTGCGCGGCGATCGACGAATTGACGGCGCGGGTGCTGGCGACCAGCGGCGACGAGCAGGTGCTCGACTGGCGCACGGCGGCGCTGGCGACGGCGTCGCGGCTGCTCAACCTGCAGACGATCGGGCGCTCGAGCCAGGTGGCCGAGGTCCACTACGACCTCGACACCGAGCTGTTCGCGGCGATGCTCGGGCCGACGATGGCGTACTCGTGCGCCTACTGGAAGGCGGCCGCCGACCTCGACGCGGCCCAGCGGGCCAAGTTCGAGCTGGTGTGCGCCAAGCTGTACCTCGGGACAGGTGAGAAGCTGCTCGACATCGGCTGCGGCTGGGGCGGGCTGGTGCGCCACGCGATCGCCACGCGAGGGGCGCGGGCGGTCGGGATCACGGTGTCGGCGCCGCAGCGCGACTGGGCGGCCGAACACGACGAGGGCCACGGCGGCGACTACCACACGCTCGACTGGCGCGACCGCAGGGTCGCGGCGCTGGGGCCGTTCGACAAGATCGCCAGCGTGGGGATGTTCGAGCACGTCGGCCACCGCAACTACCGCGCGTTCTTCGCGACGGCCCACCGCCTGCTGCGCGACGACGGCCTGCTCCTCCTGCACACGATCGGCAACGAGCACGGCCGCACCGACGCGTGGCTCAATCGCCACATCTTCCCCAACGGGGCGCTGCCGGCCACGGCCGACATCAGCGAGGCGGTGCGCGGGCTGTTCGTGATCGAGGACTGGCACAACCTCCGCGCCGACTACGACCCGACGATCATGGCCTGGCACGCGAACTTCATGCGCCACGCCGAGTCGCGCGGGTCGGCGATGCCGACGCGGTTCCGCCGGATGTGGAGCTATTACCTGCAGACGATGGCCGGCTCGTTCCGCGCCGGCTGTCGCAATCAGTTGTGGCAGATCGCGCTGTCGAAGCGGGGGGTCCGCGGCGGGTATCGATCGATCCGCTGAGGACTCCGCGTCGAGGGCGTTTTCCGCCGAACCGAAGGGCGCCGCGGGTCAGGCGATCAGGGCGAAGTTTCGCAGGACGTAGCGGCGCATCAGCGGCTGGACGATGCGGCTCGCCTCGGGGTCGAGCTTGAGCGGGCCGGGTCCCTCGATGTTCTGGGGCGAGCGCAGGACGATCCACGTGACGTACTCCTCGTTGTCGCCGGTGGTCCGCGAGCCCTCGTAGCGGAAGTAGGCGCGCTCGGTGGGCAGGTAGATCGAGGGGTCGACCTCGTAGGTCTGGCGGGCCCCGCCGGCCCTGGCGTCGAAGTGATGGCGCAGCCACGGGCCCAGGGCCTGCGCCGGGGCGGCCTTGGCGGCCTTGGGCGTGAGCATGACGGCGACGATCAGGTAGGCCGAGGGGTACTCGTCGGGGTACTCGGGGATCTCGTGCACGAGGTGCAGCTCGAGGTCGGCGGTCACGCCGTCGATGCGGTGCTCGCCGGGGGCGTGGTAGTGGAGCTTGCGCAGCGGGCACTCCATGCCGTCGAACACGACGCGGCAGCCGGGGCCCGCGCGGTCGAGCACGAACTCCTCGCCCTCGAGCACGCCGCTGACCTTGGTGTATTGAAAATCGATCGGCTTGAGCTCGGGCGCGTAATAGCTCTTCAGGGTCTGGAGTTTGATCGGCGACTGCTGGGTGCGCTGCGGAGTGACGACGGGTGCTGGCATGACCGGTCCGGATAGCGCGCCTCGGCGGCTCGGCAAGCGCCGCGTGCGAGGCCACGAGGCAGGCCGCGTGCGCCGGGGGACGGCCGCGGGCGGGAACGGAACAGGGCGAACTCGAGCGGGCCGGAGCGGGGTGAGGAACGGTGATTGGCTGCACCGGGGCGCGGCGCCCTGTGAGCAATCAATGTCGTGACCCTGCTTCGTCGTATTCGTCACGGTAGAGCGCGGCGGACCGCCAGGGCGATATCGCCCGCGCGCGAACGATGCCGCGTACCCCCATGCAGACCGTGCGCGATCGCGGCGACGCCCTCGTGATAGAAGCGGGATGTGAAGGAAACCATCTCGCCGTCGGCTCTGGAAGGGACGCTCCTCGGGCAGATGGTGACGCGCTGGAGCGGCGGCTCGGCGGAGATGCTGTCGGACGCGGAGGAGACGACGATCCTCCACGGGGCCGGCGAGAAGCCGGGGTTCTTGCCGCTGGCGAAGAAGGGCGACCGCATGGGCGGCGACGACGGGCAGCGCTTCGAGCTGCTCGAGCGCCTCGGGGCCGGCGGGATGGGCGTGGTCTACCTGGCGCGCGACACGCTGCTCGACCGGCCGGTGGCGATCAAGTTCATCCTGCAGGCGCCGACCGACGAGAACGGGCACGAGCTGGTCGAACGCTTCCGCGCCGAGGCCCGGGCGAGCGCGCGGCTCAGCCACGAGAATATCGTCCGCGTGTTCGACCTCGGCAGCGCCAGCGGGGTGCCGTTCCTGGTGATGGAGTACCTCGAGGGCCGACCGCTCGACGCGGTGCTGGCCGAGGGGCCGCTCGACGCGGCTCGCGTGGTCCAGGTGCTCATCGACATCGCCCGCGGGCTGTCGCACGCGCACCGGGCCAACATCGTGCACCGCGACCTCAAGCCGGCCAACGTGTTCGTGACGCGCGACGGGCGGGCGAAGATCGTCGACTTCGGGCTCGCCAGCGTGGTCGCCGGCCGCGACGACAGCCAGACGTCGCCGCTGTCGGGCACGCCGCGCTACATGTCGCCGGAGCAGTGGCGCGGCGAGGACCAGGACGGGCGCACGGACCTGTGGGCGGTCGGCGTGATGCTGTTCGAGATGCTCAGCGGACGCTCGCCGTTCTGGCGCGACCACCTGTCGGAGGTGCGCGCGAACGTGCTGGCGGACACGCCGGCGCCGCCGCTGCGCTCGTTCCGCCCGGAGCTGCCGGAGCTGGCGGAGGACGTGGCCGCGCGCGCGCTGGCGAAGGACCTGGCGCGGCGCTTCGGCACGGCGGAGGAGCTGCTCGACGCGCTGGTCGGGCTCGAGCTGGCGCTGGCGCGGCCGCTGCGGGCCGGCGACGAGCCGGCCGAGCGACCCCGGGCCCGCCGCGCGGTCGAGCGCCGCCAGGTGACGCTGATGTCGTGCTCGCTGGTCGACGTGCTGGCGCTGGCCGAGCAGGTCGACGCCGACGGCTACGCCGATCTGCTGGACGGCTTCCTGGACATCTGCGCGACGGTGGCCCGCCAGCTCGACGGCGCGGTGGTGACGGCCCACGGCGGGCACGCGCTGGTGTGCTTCGGCTGGCCCGCGGCCCACGAAGACGACGCGGAGCGGGCGCTGCGGGCCGGGTTCCTCATCGTCGACTCGACCCGCGGGCTGACCGGCAAGGACGGGGCGGGCCTGGCGGCGCGGATCGGGATCTGCAGCGGATCGGTGGTCGCGGACAAGCGCGAGCACGAGGCGGCGCCGCGGCTGCTCGGCGAGTTGCCGCACGTCGCGACATGGCTCGAAGGACAGGCGGCACCGCACGAGATCCTGATCAGCGGGCGGGCGCGGGCGCTGGTCCGCGGGACGATCGAGGTCGAGCCGCGCGGGGAGCGGCGACCGGCGGGCGGCGGGCGGCCGGTCGAGGTGCTGCGGGCGCTGCGGCCGAGCCGCACGGTCAGCCGCTTCGACCGCGCGGCGCAGGCGCTCACGCCGCTGGTCGGGCGCGAGGCCGAGATCGACGCGCTGCGCGGGCTGTGGGCCCAGGTCCGCGAGGGCCGCGGGCAGTTCGTGAAGCTGGCGGGCGAGGCGGGCATCGGCAAGTCGCGGCTGGTGCAGACGCTGCGCGCGTACACGGCCGGCGAGGCCCACCAGCGGCTGGTGTGCCAGTGCTGGCCGCAGTTCCGCAACAGCGCGCTGCACCCGTTGCTCGAGGCGGCGATGCGGTCGATGGACATCGAGCCGGAGACGCCGGCGGCCGATCGCCTGGGGCGCGTGGAGGCGGCGCTGGCCGGGCTGCGCGTGCCGCTGGCGGAGTACGTGCCGCTGTTCGCGGCGGTGCTGTCGATCCCGCTGAACGAGCGCTACGCGGCGCCGCAGCTCAGCCCCGACCTGCTGAAGAACCGGGTGCAGGAGGCGTTGATCCGCACGCTGCTGGCGCTGGCGGCCCAGCGGCCGACGCTGCTGGTGGTCGAGGACCTGCACTGGAGCGACCAGAGCACGCTCGAGCTGCTCGAGCTGCTGGTGGCGCGCATGGCCGAGGCGCCGCTGATGGTGCTGGCGACGGCGCGGCCCGAGTTCGCGCCCAACTGGCCGGCGCGGCCGCACCTGCACCGCCTGGCGCTGCGCCGGCTGTCGCCGGGCCAGACGGCGGAGATGGTGGCGCTGGCGGCCCGCGGGCAGGCGTTGCCGGAGGAGTTGGTGCAGCAGCTGATCGCCCGCGCCGACGGCATCCCGCTGTTCGTCGAGGAGATCACGCAGACGGCGGCGGAGGTGTGGCAGCGCGAGCAGCAGGAGTCGCAGGCCCGGGCGGCCCGGTCGGCGCTGGCGGCGATCCCGGCGACGCTGCAGGAGCTGCTGCTGGCGCGCCTCGATCGCCTGCAGGAGGCCGGCCGCGAGGTGGCGCAGCTCGGGGCGGTGCTCGGGCGCGACTTCCCGTACGCGCTGCTGCGCCACGCGAGCGACCGCGACGACGAGACGCTGCGCACCGGGCTGATGCAGCTGGTCGAGGCCGGCATCGTCCGCGTCGAGGGCAACGAGCAGGCGGCCCGCTACGTGTTCCGCCACGCGCTGATCCAGGAGGCGGCGCTCGGCTCGCTGCTGCGGCCGCGGCGGCAGTACCTGCACCAGCAGGCGACGCGGGCGATCCTCGGTCAATTCCCCGAGCTCGCCGAGCTGCAGCCGGAGCTGCTGGCGCACCACTTCGTCGAGGCCGGCGACCACGAGCGCGCGCTCGAGTGGCTCGAGAAGGCCGGGCAGAAGGCGGTGAAGCGCTCGGCCAACACCGACGCGGTGTCGCACTACTCGCGGGCGATCGCGCTGCTGCGCGCCCGGCCCGAGGGCGACGCGCGCGACCGCAAGGAGCTGGCCCTGCAGCTGGCCCTCGGCGCGCCGATGATGGCGACCCGCGGCTACGCGGCGCCCGAGGTCCACGACACCTACGCCCGCGCGCGCGAGCTGTGCCGCCGCGCCGGCGACGACGCGCAGCTGTTCCCGTCGGTGCTCGGGCTGTGGCAGTTCTACATGGTCGGCGGCGCGGCCGAGATCTCGGCCAACCTCGGGCGCCAGCTGGTGGCGCAGGCCGAGACCACCGACAACCGCACGATGCTGATGCTGGCCTACCGCGCGCTCGGGACCAGCCAGATGCTGCTCGGCGAGATCGCCGGCTGCCGCGAGCTGACCGAGAAGGGCCTCGCGCTGTACGACCGCCAGGAGCACGGGGCGCTGGCCCTGCGCTACGGCCAGGACCCTGGCGTGACCAATGGGCTGTACCTCGCGTGGGTGCTGTGGTTCCTCGGCTACCCCGACCAGGCGGTCCAGCGCGCCCGCGAGGCGCTGCGCCTGGCCCACGAGATCGAGCACCCGCTCAGCATCGCGTTCGCGATGAACTACCTGGCGACGATCCACAACTACCGCGGCGAGTTCGACGTCGCCCGCGACCTGGCCGACCGGGCCGAGCGGGTGGCGACCGAGCACAAGCTGCAGCTGTGGCTGGCGATGTGCCAGATCCAGCGCGGCTGGGCCCAGCTCGGGGTCGGCCTGCGCGACGCCGGGGCGAGCGAGCTCGCCGAGGGCGTGGCCAAGTGGACCCGGACCGGGGCCCAGGCCGGCATCTCGTTCTTCCAGGCGGCGCTGATCTGGGGCCTGTGGCGCGCCGGTCGCCACGACGAGGCGATCCGCAAGGTCGACGAGGTCGAGGAGTTCATGCGCCGCTCGGGCGAGCGCTTCTTCGAGGCCGAGGTGCTGCGCCTGCGCGGCGAGCTGCTGCTGTCGACCGGGATGACGTCGGGCACGCGCACCGCCGAGGACTGCTTCCGCCGCGGCCTCGAGGTCGCCCGCCGCCAGCAGGCGCGCGCGTGGGAGCTGCGCCTGGCGCTCAGCCACGCCCGCCTGCTGATCCTGCGCGGCAGCAACGGCGAGGCCCGCGAGCTGGTCTCGAGCGTGTACGAGTGGTTCACCGAGGGGCTCGAGACCGCCGACCTGCGCGAGGCGCGGGCGCTGCTCGAGCAGCTGGGCTGAGTGATATCGTTAATAGGGGGCATGTCCGGGCGGACATGCCTTCGAGGACATGCCTGCACGGGCATGGCTGTGCAGGCATGTCCTCACGTTCAGGCGCGGCGGGGCCGGCGGCGGATCCACGCCAGCACCGGCACGAGCAGCAGGAGCTGCGGCAGGCGGCCGCTGCGGTCGACGGCGCAGCCCTGGCCGGCGTCGGGGTCGTACTCGACGCTGTGGAAGTTGTAGACCGGCGGGCCGGAGGCGGCGCGCAGGGTGAGGTCGCGGACCTGGTCCTTCTTCAGCTCGGTGCGCAGGCGGGTGAGGTGGAGCGCGTCGGCGCCGATCCGGGCGGCGAGGTCGTCGAGGTATGCGGGGTCGCCCTCGTCGGGGTCGATGCGGCCCCAGGCGAGGCCGTCCTCGTAGGCGTAGCGGAGGTCGTCGAGGTGGATGTCGTTGGCGTAGTCGATGACCCACGTGCCGTCGGGGTCGCTGGCGAGGACCGCGTCCTCGAGCTCGTCGTAGTTGGTCTCGGACTCGGACAGCGCGACGAGCTCGTCGGCGTCGACCGCCTGCGCCGAATAGTTGGCGGTCAGCACCGGGCCGCCGGCGAGGAAGTAGGTGGTGAGCCGCAGCGCCGCGTCGGGCTTCATCGAGTGGGTCGCCAGCGCGAGCGGGATCTCGAACGTCTCCGGCGTGGCCGGCGGGAGGTGGAGCTCGATCGGCGCCAGCACGCCGCTGTCGGCCGCGGGCTTGACCCTGGCGGCGAAGAAGTACCAGTCGTCGGCGACGTAGGGCTCGAGCGCGGCGGCGTAGTCGGCGGGCAGCGGGTAGCCGGCGTCGCTCAGCCAGTCGGCGATCGCGGTGCCGGTGTCGCCGCCGATCACGACGTACTCGTAGGTCGCAGTCTCGCCGCGGTCGATCACCATGACGTCGCCGCCGCCGCCCATGCCGTCGCCGAGGCTGTTGCTGCCGCCGGCCTTGTCGCTGCTGCCGCAGAAGCCCAGGCGGTCGTCGCTCTCCTGGAAGATGCCGATGCGCGGGGCGCTGTGGTGCTCGAGCGCGAGGAACAGCGACGGGTCGCCGTCGAGCACCTCGGCGGGGGCGCTGGCGAGGGGCAGCACGAACGCGAACTCGGGCGCGTCGACGGCCTCGTAGCGGGCGGAGGCGACGAGGATGGTCTTGTCGGCGCCGAACACGACGGCGAGCTCCTGGTCGCTCATGCCGCCGACGCGCTGCTCGTGCTCGGGGAAGACCATGCCGCCGCAGGCGGACGCGGGCGCGGGGCGAGCGAGGGTGGCGGCCAGGGCGGTGAGGATGACCACGGAGGCGCGGGCGGGGGGCCGTAAGGGAAGCGAGGACATGCCGGGAGCATGCCACGAGTCGGCGCGCGCTCGCGCACAAAGGCTGGCGCCAGGCAGCCGGCTGCCGTATAGAGGCGCGTCATGACCACGCGCAAGGCGACCTGGACGATCGGGCTGGTGCAGCAGCAGAACACCGGTGACCGCGAGCACAACCTCCGCACCACGGTGGCCGGCATCCGCGAGGCGGCGGGCCGCGGCGCCGAGCTGGTGCTGCTGCAGGAGCTGCACGCGGGGCTGTACTTCTGCCAGACCGAGGACACGGCGGTGTTCGACCAGGCCGAGGCGATCCCCGGCCCGACGTCGAACGAGCTGGCGGCGCTGGCGAAGGAGCTCGGGGTGGTGATCGTGGCCTCGCTGTTCGAGCGCCGCGCGGTCGGGCTCTACCACAACACCGCGGTCGTGCTCGAGAAGGACGGCAGCATCGCCGGCAAGTACCGCAAGATGCACATCCCCGACGACCCGGCCTACTACGAGAAGTTCTACTTCACGCCCGGCGACCTCGGCTTCGACCCGATCGAGACGTCGGTCGGCAAGCTCGGCGTGCTGGTGTGCTGGGACCAGTGGTACCCCGAAGGCGCGCGCATGATGGCGCTCGCGGGCGCCGAGCTACTGCTCTACCCCACCGCGATCGGCTGGGACATGCGCGACGCCGAGGACGAGCGCATGCGCCAGCGCGAGGCCTGGATCACCGTGCAGCGCGGCCACGCGGTCGCCAACGGCCTGCCGGTGGTGGTGTGCAACCGCGTCGGCCACGAGCCCGACCCGAGCGGCATCAACCCCGGGCTGCAGTTCTGGGGCCACAGCTTCGTCGCCGGGCCGCAGGGCGAGTTCCTGGCCCAGGCCGGCGAGTCGCCCGAGGTCGTGGTCGTCGAGGTCGACCGCGGCCGCAGCGAGCAGGTGCGCCGGATCTGGCCGTTCCTGCGCGACCGCCGGATCGACGCCTACGCCGAGCTGACGCGGCGCTTCCGCGACTGAGGCTGGCTGAACGGTCCTGGCCGAAGGGGCATGTCCGAAAGGGCATGCCCCTTCGGACGTCGGAGCGCCGAGCTCGAGACGTCCGACGAGCCCCGCTGTCCCATGTGCGTGGCGTGTGGCAAGCTCGCGCCGTGCCGAGGGAGCCGGACACGATCGCGCTGAGCGAGCACGAACTGCGGGAGATCGCGGGCTACGCGGCTGATTGTGCGCGCAGGGTGCTGCCGATCTTCGAACAGAGCGTCCCCGCCGACACGCGCCCGCGCGACGCCGTCGAGGCGGCATACGCGTTCGCCGGGGGCGGCCGGCGCACGGGGGCGCTGCGGCAGTGCGGGTTTGCGGCGTTCAAGGCGGCGCGCGAGGCCGCTTCACCCGCCGCGGTCGAGGCGGCACGAGCGGCGAGCCACGCGGCCGGCGCGGCGTACCTCCATCCCCTGGCGAGCGCGCATCAGGTGAAGCACATCCTCGGCGCGGCGGCGCACGCCGCACGAGCCGAGGAGCTGGCAGCCGGAGAGGATCCGTCCGTCGCTGCGGAGACCCTCGAGTGGGCGCGCCGACACGCACCGGCCGCGGTCACCGCGGTGCTCGGCCGGCTGCCCGCCGCACCGGCCGGAGGCGGGCGCGTGGGCGAGTTCATCCGCCGCCTCGACGCGGCTCTCCGCGCCTGAGGCCGAGCGGCACCTCGCCTGATTTTTGGGGCATGCCCGAAGGAGAATGCCCGAAAGGTCATGTCTCCGAGAGCATGTCCGGAAGCGCGGGCGGTCGCTCGGCGCGGAGGGCGGCGAGCTGCTCGGCGTCGAGGCCGAGGTCGAGCAGGGCCTCGTCGGGCTGGGCGAGGGCGGCGGCGAGGGTGCCCCAGCGGGCGAGGACGAGGTCGGCGAGCTCGGGCGGGAGGACCTCGGGGAGGGCCAGCGCGGGCGCGAGCGGGCGCAGGTCGAGCCGGGCCAGGAGCTGGTGGCCGGCGACGTCGACGACGTGCAGGGCGTCGCGGTTGACCAGCAGCAGGCGCTCTCCGCCGGGGTCGAAGGCGGCGCACTCGATCGCGGCCTCGGTGAAGCGGAGCACGACCCGGCCGTCACGGCGCAGCTGGCCGCCGGGGAGCAAGATCCGCCACTCGCCGCCCGCGCGGGCGATGGCGACGGCGCGGCCGACCTGGTCGTCGATCTCGGCGTCCTCGTCCGGATCGGGGCCGGTCAGCGCGAGGGTCGGCACGTCGGCGCCGGCCCGCTCGCACATGTGGCTGATCATGAGGACGGCGACGCCGCGCTCGGTGTCGAGGACGGCGCCGTCGTCCGGGGCCGAGGACATCCAGATGTAGCGGTGGTCGGGGCTGCGCGCCCACTCGTCGGCGCGGTCGCCCGAGCCGTCCTCGGCGCCGGTCGCCCCCCGCTGGCCGCGCCAGTCGGTCAGCCAGGCGTCCTCGGGCTGGTCCTTCTCGACGAAGATCGCCGGCAGGTCCTCGGGGTAAGGTCCTTCGAGCCATGTCCCGGAGTTCAGGTCGAGGGCGTACAGGCCGCGCAGGACGGTCGGGTCGGCGAGGTCGAGCTGGCGCCCGAACTTGTCGCCGAACAGGGCCCAGGCGCCGGCGGCCCCGAGCAGGCGCGCCTCGGTCGCGGGTATGTTCTTAAGGACATGTCCTGTGGGCCAGTGGACGAGGAGCATGGCGTAGCCGAGCTGGACGAGGGCGCGGTCGCCCTCGGCCAGGACGCAGGCGCGCGGGACGTCCGGACGGAGCGGGGCGCGGTGGTAGATGTCGCGCTCGTAGGCGTCGCTGACGGCGGGGGCGCCGGCGAGGCGGAAGGGGTAGGGCGTGCCGGGGACGTGGTCCTCGTCGTCGCCGTGCAGCGGGGCGGGGAGCCAGCCGTCGAGGGGGCCGGGGGCGCGTTCGGGGGCGTCGGCAGGGCGCGCGAGCAGGTCGAGCGCGGCCTCGAAGGCCCGCTGCGCGGCGATGCAGTCGCGGTCGAGGAGGAGCTCCGGGGCGTCGAGCTCGAGCATCCGGACGGCGCGCAGCGCCCGGGCGACGAGCCCCTGAAGGGCACGATTGTCGCTCCCGACCCGCTGCGACCACAAGGCGCGGAACCATCGATCCTCGTCGGGCCACGCCTCATGGTGAAGCGGACGGTCGCCCGGCGGCGGCACGGGCACGCTGGTGAGCACGAGGGCCTCGGCGGACAGACCGGCGGCCGTCAGCTCGGGGTCGACGAGGTCGGCGAGGCGCCGGCGCAGCGCCCTCGGACCTGTCTCGAAGGACACCTGCTCGTCGTCGAGGTCGACGTCCTGGGTGAGGACGAGCCGACCGTCAGGGAGGATGACGGTCTCGCCGTCGGCGACGGCGAGCACCTGCGAGCGCGAGAGGCCGAGCAGGGCGCCGATCCGCGCCGCGAGCACGGGGTGGACGAGGCCGAACGGGGCCTCGATGTGGGCGACCCGCTGTTCACGCAGCGGCTCGTCGGTGCACAGCACGTGGCAGCGCTCGCAGGTCTGGCCGCGGCGCTCAGGGCCGACGAGCCGGCCGCAGCGGCAGCGCAGCGGCTCTGTCGGGCCGAACAGCCGCGGACACCAGGCGCCGCCGTCGACCGGGCGCCCGAAGTCGAGCATCGCCGCGTCCGTGAGGGCGCCGCTCGAGCGCGCGCGCAGCTCGGCGGCGGCGCGCAGCAGCTGGACGGGGAGGGTCTCCGGGCCTGGTCGGAAAAAGGCGTCGAGCAGGGCGCGCAGATCGGGGGGAGCCGGCATCGGCGGCAGGATACGCAGGTGCGCGCGGCCGCGAAAGCGGGCATCCTCGGCCGGAAATGGGTTGGGCCCGCTATCACATCGAGAAGCTCCGCGCCGGCACGACGGTCAAGTTTCGCCCGCACGGCAACTCGATGACGCCGCGGATCAAGTCGGGGCAGCTGTGCACGGTCGAGCCGGTCGAGCCGGACAAGCTCGAGGTCGGCGACGTGGTGCTGTGCACGATCCGCGGCGCCGATTATCTGCACATCGTCAAGGCGATCGCGGACGACGGGCGCTATCAGATCGGAAACAACCACGGGAAGATCAACGGGTGGATCGGCGGGCACGCGATCTTCGGCCGGCTGGTTCGCGTCGATCCGTGACCTCCCGCGGCGGCCGGTCGTGAGCTCGTGTCATGGATCCGTCCTTGAGGACATGGTCGAAGGGGAGATTGCGGGCGGAAGGGCGAGCGTGGCATCATGCACGCGTGCGACTGCGGGTCGGGGCGGCCGTGGCCTCGGTGTCGATCGGCGCGTGCCGGGAGCCCGAGGTGTGCACGCAGAGCGGGTGCGCCCGCGAGCCGTGGATCCGCGTCGTCGACGACGACACGACGGACGGCCGGCTGCGAGCGGGCGACTACGTGTTCCGGATCGATTCGCCGTACGCGGCGGTCGAGTGGTCGTGTGCGGTGGCGAGCGGGGACGTGCCAGATCCGGCGTGCGATCGATCGCGCCTCGAGGCGATGGGCGAGCTCGACGGGGAGCCTGTGCGGTGGGTCGTCGAAGCCAGCCATGGGCGCGACGGTCTCCACGTCGGGATGGTGGAGCTCCGCGACGGAGGCGCGACCTGGGCGGGACCGGACGAGTTCACGATCACGGTGAGCCGCGACGGCGAGGCCGTCGCGACGGCGAAGCATCGGCCCGAGTACGTCGGTGACTGGCCGAACGGCGTCGAGTGCGAATTGTACTGCGCTGCCGCCACGGAGCCGGTCGTGGTCCACGTGCCGCCGTGATACGCCGGGGCCGGTGAATGCTCACTCGCCGGTGAAGCGCGGGGGGCGGCGCTCGAGCATGGCGGCGACGGCCTCGCGGTGGTCGGCGGTGGTCTGGGCGACGCCTTGATAGGTGGCGGCGAGCTCGAGGGCGGCGTCGAGGCCGACGTCGTGGCTGCGGTAGGCGGCGCGCTTGGTCAGGCGGAGGGCGACGGGGGGCAGGGCGGCGAGCTCGGAGGCGAGGGCGCGGGCGGCGGGGAGCAGCTCGTCGGGCTCGACGACGCGGTGGACGAGGCCGATCCGCAGGGCCTCGTCGCAGTCGATGACGCGGGCGGTGAGCATGAGCTCGAGCGCGCGCGAGAAGCCGATCGCGCGGGCGAGGAAGTAGGCGCCGCCGTCGCCGGGGACGAGGCCGACCTTGACGAAGGTCGAGCCGAACTGGGCCCCGCGCGCGGCGATTCGCAGGTCGCACATGCACGCGAGGTCGAGGCCGGCGCCGATCGCCGGGCCGTTGAGGGCGGCCACGATCGGCTTGTCGGCGAGCGCGAGGCGCCGCGAGATCCGCTGAATGCCGTCGATGTAGCGGCGGCGCAGCTCGGCCGCCCCGCCGGCGAACATGCCTTCCTTGCCCAGCATACGCTTGAGGTCGCCGCCGGCGGAGAAGGCCGGGCCGGCGCCGGTGAGGATCACGCAGCGGACGGCGTCGTCGCGCTCGGCGAGGTCGATCGCGTGCACGAGGCCCTCGACCATGGCCTCGCTGTAGGCGTTGCGCGCGGCCGGGCGGTCGAGGGTGACGAGGGCGATGGCACCCTCGAGTTCGTAGCGGACGTCGGTGAGCTCCATGCGCGCGAGGGTAGCCGAGCGCGGCGCCTCAGGGGAACATGAGCTCGATCGCGGTCGCTCCCGGGAATTCGAGCGCGGACGCGGCGACGCTGCTGGCAGCCGAGGGCGCCCGTGAGCTCGGACCAGCCGTCGGCGTTGGCTTCGCACCCCAGCAATCGCCGCACTGCACGCGGCGCTGACGAGGAGCGTGGCCATGCCGTCATGTCCAAGGATGATCGAGAGAGTGTCGGGTGATCGAGACTCTACGGCGACTGGGAGGTTGATAACGCGAGTGCTTCGATGCCAGCGAGCCAGGCGCCGAAACGGGGGCATGCCTGTCTCAACCTGTCGACCGACAACCGTGCACCCAGGCGAGGAGCGTGCGCCGCTGAGCTGCGGCCCTTGACGTAAGTCGGGCACATGGCCTGGATCCGTTTGGACGGCGCGGTGGCCGGTGAGTCGTTGATCTGCTCACAGCCACCAGCGGCCTCCACTATCTCGGCGAAGCGGCTGGCCAAAGCAGGACTTTCAAGTACCTCTGCCAGGGCAGAGGGTTCAGCGAAGTAGAGTGCCTCGAGTTCGTGGAGTTGGACGTACGGGATGAATCGATCGCCGAGCGCTCCAGCTACGTTGCGAACACCCTTGTGGAGCGCGGCCTCGATCGCATCGACCCCACCGCGGGATTTCGCCGGCGGGACGAAGTCCCACCCGAGCCGGCTGCCGGTGGGGAGGCCGTAGTAGTCGAAGAACGTCGTGACGTAGGGTCGACGGCGATCTGCGAGGAAGTCGTGGAGCTCCTCGCAGACCTGCGCGAACGAGCGGAACTTGAGCTCGCCTTTGCCCTTGCCCGTGCCGATGATGGGGATGTGAAGATCGATGTCGAGCAGGCCGAGGTGTTCCCCCAGCAGCCTCTTGAAGAAGCCGTTCTCGGACTGCCCTTCGACGACCACGATCAGCGTGAGGCGTTGCATCTCAGGGCCCGGTCTCGACGATGTTCTTGCGGATGAGGTCGCCGAGGCTGAACTCGTCGAGCCAGCGCTCGAGCTCCGCAGGATCGAGGCGCTCGAGCACCGACTCGGCGCCTCGCCGACGTACGACGATGATGTCCTCCGGCTCGAAATTGTCGACCAAGAGCGGCGACTGGGTCGATATCACGAGCTGGGTCTGCTGCGAGGACTCGTGCATCAGCGCCGCGAGCACGTGCAGCGCGGCGGGATGAAGGCCGAGCTCCGGCTCATCCACCACCAGGGTCGCAGGTGGTGTGGGCTGGAGGAGCGCGGTGACGAGGGCGATGAACCGGATCGTACCGTCCGACAGCTGCCACGGCTGATAGGGGAACGTGCTGCCGCGCTGGCGCCAGTCCAGGCGCACGTGCTCTGCGTCTCCCTTTTTGCGCGGCTCGAGCAGGAAGTCGTCGAAGAACGGAGCGATGATCTGGATCGTCTCGCGGATCCGCTGGTAGCGCCTGGGATCAGACTCGCGCAGGTGTCGGAGGAACGCGGCCAGGTTGTCGGCGTTGGGGCGCAGCTCCTGGTGGTCCTCGATGGCTCCGTCGCGCCGCATGGGGGCCAGTGAGCTCGTGTCGTGGAAGTGATAGACGACCCAGCTCGACACCGCGGCGTAGATGAAGGCGAGGTTCGACGGCCAGTCACCCTGGCTCGACGCGTCGTTTTTCCAGGCCTCGACCCGCGCCTCTCGACTATCGCGGCGGAAGACCTTGCGATGTCCCGCATAGGAAGCTTCGAGCTCCTTCACGACCAGTTCGTCTCCAGGGATGGGTTCGAGTCGGAAGCGAACGTGGTTCGCAGCGAATTGGAGCGTGGCGCCGATCTCTCGAGTGTACTGCGGACCCTCGAAGAACAGGCCGTTGGCGCCGCCGGCTTGATTGACGAAGCCTTGGAGATTCTCCTGGAACATCGCCCGCAACATGCGGAAGAACTCGACGAAGTTGCTCTTGCCCGCGCCGTTGGCACCGACGAGCACGTTCAAATTCCTGAGCGGGAACGCCTGCAGCTCGCGGAACGAGCGAAATCCGGCGATGCTGAGGCTCTTGAGAGCGAATGGGGGCATGAGGTTGCCGCCTGGGAGTGTTCCGCAGGTCTGACAGGCGCGCAAGCCTCGGAGCCGTCGTGCGCGGGCGGTCAATCCACCCCGGGGAACATGCGGAGGCGGGCGACGCGGCGGTACTCGTCCCAGACAGGGCCGCAATCGGCGGCGCAGCGCTGCTCGTCGCGCCATGCGCGGTGGACGAGGGAGCGCAGCAGCCAGAGCGGGACGAGGAAGGGGACGACTGGCGGAGCCGGCGGTACCAGCCGGACACGAGCAGGCGATCGCCGATGAGGCGCGGGCGCTCGCCCGAGAGCCGAACTTCTCCGCGATGATGTCCCAGGATGCCGGCCGTGGAGCTCGACCTGCGCGACGGCGGCGACGAGGAGGTCGATCGGCGACGGTTGATGAGCGAAGGTCTTGAGGTCGACGCCGGGTCGGGTCGGGTCGAGGTCGATGCCCGCCACGGGCCGTGCAGCGCGCGGCGGCGCGGGTCGTCGAGGTCGAGGACGAGGCGACGACGCGCAGCGGCCGGAACTACGCGGTGACGATCGGCGCGATCGACACGTCGGTCAGCAGTGTGGCCCCGATCACGATCATGTGCGTGAGGACGAACAGACCCAGGCCGTTGAAGACGCCGTGCTCGCGGGGGCCGTCGGGCTGGGGAAAGCCCTGAACGAGCGCGCCGGAGAGCACGCGCGCGGTCCTCGGCGAGGCGGAGAAGAACGCGACGCAGGCGGCCGTGGCCGCGGCGGCGCGCGTGAACAGGAGGTCGCCGAGCTGCGCGAGTGCGGCGTCGATCGCAGGCGAGAGCGCGGGCGATCCGTATCCGCGGACCGAGGGTGACCACGGGTGAGCAGCGAGGATTTCTCTCACAGCACGCGCGCGGGCGCCGGTCCGGGCGCATGCGGTAGCTTGCCCCTCGATGTTCACGGTCCCCGAACACGTGCGTCAGACCGCGACGACGCTGCTCTCGACGCTGCGTCCGCTCCCGCTCGACCTCCCCAACCTGCCGCCGATGTTGCCGGGCGGGCTGCCGTTCGTCGGCCACGCCGGCGAGCTGCGCTCGAACCCCGTGGCGATGGTCCAGCGCGGGCGCGACATGTTCGGCGACATCTTCAGCGTGCGCCTGCCGGGCACGCTCGGGGTGGTGATGACGGGGCACGCGGCGCAGGAGAAGTACTTCCGCTTCCGCGACGACGAGGTCAGCCAGCGCGAGGCGTACCAGCTGATGACGCCGGTGTTCGGCAAGGGCATCGCCTACGACGCCGAGCCGCAGATCATGAAGGAGCAGCTGGGCTTCTTCCACGGGGCGCTGCGCGAGTCCCGGCTGCGGACGTACACCGACGGGTTCATCGCCGAGTCGGAGCACTTCTTCGGCCAGTGGGGCGACACCGGCGAGGTCAACATGCTCGAGGTGGGCAACGAGGTGACGCTCTACACCTCGACGCGCTGCCTGCTGGGCGACAAGATGCGCTTCAAGCTCAGCAAGGAGTTCTCCGAGCTGTACGCCGACCTCGAGGGCGGGATCAACGTGATCTCGTTCTTCGCGCCGTACCTGCCGCTGCCGGCGATGCGCCGGCGCGACAGGGCGCGGGTCAAGATGGTCGAGATGATCGAGAAGATCGTCGCCGAGCGGCGCGAGGACCCGGAGGCGCACGAGGACATCCTGCAGACGCTGGTCGAGTCGAGCTACGCCGACGGCCGCAAGCTGACGGTCGACGAGATCACGGGGCTCATCCTGACGATCATGTTCGCCGGCCACCACACCAGCGGCGTGACGTTCTCGTGGATCGCGGTGCTGCTGGCCCAGCACCCGCACATCTTCCGCCGCCTGGTCGCGGAGCAGCGCGAGATCCTCGGCGACCGCGAGCGCATCACCTACGACGACCTGCAGAAGATGAAGCTGCTCGAGGGCACCATCAAGGAGGCGCTGCGGCTGTACCCGCCGATCATCCTGGTGATGCGCCGCGTGCTCAAGGCGTTCGAGTTCCAGGGCAAGCACGTGCCCGAGGGCGCGATGATCATCGCCTCGCCGGCGGTCGGCCACCGCGTGCCCGACGTGTTCCCCGAGCCGCACCGCTTCGACCCCGACCGCTACCTGCCGGGGCGCGAGGAGGACAAGCGCTGGCCCTACGGACACATCGCGTTCGGGGCCGGGCGCCACCGCTGCATGGGCATCGTGTTCGCCCAGCTGCAGCTGCGCGCGCTGTGGAGCCACCTCCTGCGCAACTTCGAGCTCGACATGCTCGACCCGAGCTACCCGGTCGACTACACCAACCTGATCGCGGGCCCGCGCCCGCCGTGCCGGATCCGCTACCGCCGGGTCGCCAAGCCGTCCGCGGGGGCATGACCCGGAGGACATGGCGGCTGTGACAGGTTACGAGGGACATGTCCCGATGCGCAGGGCTGACCAGGTCCTGCTGGTGTTCGCGCTGAGCTTCTGCAGCACGTCGGTGCTGTTCGACCGCATGGCGGCGCTCGAGCCGGGGCCGATGGCGCCGGCCACGAGCGGGCTGGCGGGCTTCTTCTACTGGTGGGGCAGCACCTACGACCCGCTGATCGTGCTGAACCCGCTGTGGCTGCGGATCGCGTCGGGGGTGTCGGCCTTCGTGTTCGGGCCGTTCTACGCGGTGCTGGCGGTCGCGCTGGTGCGCCGGCGCGAGTGGATCCGCTGGCCGGCGATCGTCTATTCGGCGGTGATGCTGTACTCGATGGTGATCTTCCTCGGGGTGCACACCTTCGGCGAGCCGCGGCCGCCGGTGCTGTGGTTGGTGGCGCTGCTCTACGCGCCGTACGTGCTCTTTCCGCTGGCGCTGCTGTGGCGCATGCTGCCGCGGCGCGGGCCCGCGGGCGCGGTCCGCCCGCTGTTCGAGACAGGACGAGGATGACGATGACGGACATGCTGCACACGATCGGTCGCGCGCCGCCGCCGAACTTCGAGGAGGCGCGCAACAAGCGGCAGAAGGTGCGCGCCGCCGGGCTCGACCCCAACCACTGGTACGCGGTCGAGTACGCGCGCGCGGTGCCGCCGGGCAAGGTGGTCGAGGTGACGTTCTGGCGCCGCTCGGTCGCGGTGTTCCGCGGCGACGACGGGGCCCTGCGCGCGGTCGACAACCGCTGCGCCCACCGCCAGCTCAAGCTGTCGGGCGGGCGGGTGCACGGCTGCAACGTGGTGTGCCCGTACCACGGCTGGGAGTACGGCGGCGACGGCAAGCTGTGCAAGGTGCCGCACGAGCTGTTCGGCAAGCCGCTGCCGAAGATCGAGCTGCGCCACTACCCGGTGCGCGAGCGCTACGGGCTGGTGTGGGTGTTCTTCGGCGACCCGGCGCGCGCCGACGCGACGCCGATGCCGGAGATCCCCGAGCTCGACGGGCCGAAGCCGTGGGCCAAGCTGCTGGTGGACTTCACGTGGAAGGCCCACCACTCGATGATCATCGACAACGTCAGCGACTTCACCCACGCGTACCTGCACCGCAAGTACCGCCCGTTCACCGACTCGACGCTGACCGACCTGCGCGTCGAGGGCGACCGCGTGTACGTGTCGTACGATACGAAGGTGGCCGACGGGCCGCTGATGAAGATCTTCGTCGACCGCAAGCGCACCAACGTCAATGCGATGACGTTGTGTTATCAATACCCGTACCAGTGGTCGGACACCGACGGGAAGATCAAGGACTGGTGCTTCTGCCTGCCGATCGACGAGCAGACCACCCGCGCGTTCTTCCTGTTCTACTTCGACGGGTTCAAGATCCCCGGCCTGCCGCTGCGCATGCCCCGGCAGGTGATGGAGCCGGTGCTCGGGATCGCCAAGCAGGTGGTGTTCAAGCCGCTGCTCGAGGAGGACGGCGTCGCCGTCGAGGCCGAGCAGGACGGCTACAACCGCCACTGGCAGGCGCCCATCGCCGAGCTGAACCCGGCGGTGCACGCGTTCCAGGCGCTGACGATCCGCAAGTGGGAGGAGTACCTGGCGTCGAGCTCCGGCCGCGTGGCCGAGGCCCGCTGAGCCGGGCGGGTCACCGGCGGGGATGCCCCGCGGCGCCGTCGTAGGGGCGGAGCCGCGGCCACCAGCGCGGCCCGGTCGCGTGGGGCTCGCCGAAGCGGGCGGGGCGGTCGCTCCTCGAGGGGTCGCACGAAGGCATCCCAGATCACGCCGCCCGCGATCGCGTGGAGGATCGTGAAGGTCGAGGTTGCGGGCGAAGCCGGCGCCGAGACCTTCGAGCGCCAGGGGCGCCCGCGGGGAACGACCTGCGATCAATCGCCCTCGTCGTCCTCATCGTCGTCGTCGTCGGCGTCGCGGCTGTCACACTGCTGCGGCTGGTCCTGCCACTTGTCGCAGAAGCGGTTGGCCAGCAGACCCCCGCGGCTGGGGGAGAGGCTGCCGCACGAGCTGACGTCGTCGAGCGCGTCGAGGCAGGACGGGTAGGCGTAGGGGACGCCGGCGTCGTCGTACATCTTGAGGCGGATCTGGTCGCCGACGCAGACTGCGCCGCCCGGGCCCCACTCGGCCTCGGCGCCCCAGTTCGGGCGACTCATCGTGACCGCGGTCTGGATCCGCGGGGCCAGCCTGTCGGAGATGTCGATGGGCGTGCCGGTGAAGGTGTGCGAGGTGCCGTCGCCGCAATAGTCGGCGCGCGCCATCCGGGTACATGCCTGGTGGTGATCGGCGAGCGAGGTCGAACCCACCTTGGCCCACGGGCGGTAACCCCACTCGACGCACTTGGCGAGCACGGCGTCGCGGCAGGCGAAGGTGACGACGCCGGCGTCGGCGATCCGCGCGCCGGTGGCGAGGTCCCAGTAGTTGGCGAGCGGGATGGCCTGGGTCGGCTGACCGAGATGATCGAAGCAGAGCGGCTCCCAGCCGGTGTCGCCGGGGGCCTGGGCCGAGATCTCGTAGAACCACACGTCGCCGGTCGGGTTCGCGGGGTCCTTGTAGATGTCGTCGAAGCGGAGCTGCCACGGCGCGCCGGCGAGGTCGATGTCGATCACGGCGCCGATCAGCTGGGCTCCGCCGAACACCTGCGAGGTGCCGTTGACGACCGCGGTGGCCGTGAGGCTGCTGCCGTTGAGGCTGAGCCCGTTGAGGTTCCAGCCGTTCAAGCGCATGCCGTTCATGCGCACGCCGTTCAGCGTCGTGCCGTTGGTGCGCATGCCGTTCACGCGCATGCCGTTCAGCACGGCGGAGTTCAACGCCATGCCGTTGTCGACCCCGTCGCGCAGGTCGACCGCCGCGTCCGCTTCGACGGCGCCGTCGCACGCGGCCAGAGCACAGAGGCACACCACCACCGATATCGCGCGGGACAACATCATCGTCGACTCCTGTCCCCGCTGCATGATCGCGGTGGTCGAGTCGCGCAACGTCGACTTGGGTCACGCGATGTCGATCCGGACGAGCCGTCGAGACCGCCGCGTCGGGCAGCCCCGGACGCTTCAGGGGCGCCCCGACAGCGTCACGGGCCCGATGCGGCGAAAGAGGCGGGACGGCCGCTCGCGGCGGCGCGGGCGACCCGCCGACGAGGCCGCTGCGTCGAGGCTGGCGAATCGAGCCGAGGCCGCGGCGCCGAGGTGGTTTTGGCGACGACGGCGCTGCGGCGGGTCGCGTCTGACTCTTCGGACATGTCCATGCAATCTGCCCCGCGGTCGCACGATGTTGTCCGTCAGCCGGCGAACGGGTTGGCGAAGATCTGGACGACGGGGGGCTCGCCGAAGCCCTCGCCGGCGATGATGGCGAGGGTCGCGTCGTCGGGGGCCACGAAGTCGTCGATATAGTCCGCGGTGAGGGCCGCGAGCGGGACCTCCTGCTTCTGCGTGAAGGTGACGGGATCGAGGTCACGCAAGACGGAGACGTTGTTGTCGAAGTCGGGCGGGGTGAGCATGAGGACGCGGCCCTGATCGAGACGCGGGAGGACGGCGCCGGCGAACGGGAACACGCCGCTCTTGGCGGGCGCGGCCGGGTTCGAGACGTCGACGACGTCGCCGCTGGTGGCATAGACGCGGCCATCGGCGTAGACGATGTCGGTGTAAAAGCCGCTGACGAGGCCTTCGTGCTCGGTCTGCGTCGGACCGCCGGCCTCGACCTTGATGGCGTAGAAGCCGAAGCCGGTGTGGAGGTTGTTGTAGCCGAACAACCAGCCGCTCGGGCCGCCGGTGAGGCGCGAGGCGCCGGTGTGACCGGAGGTCTTGGTCGCCCGCGGCACGCCGTCGTCGAGGACGGCGACGCCCTCGAAGCTGGGGCTGTAGTTGTAGTTGTGCAGCGACACGGCGACGCTGTCGGTGGTCCCCGGCAGCACGACCATCGGCCCGGCGACCGCGGGGTCGAAGTCGCCGGGCGGCAGGCCGTGCTGGGCCCCAGGCGTGGGGCTGGCGGTGGTGAGGTCGACGCGCCGGATCTGGAGGCTGCCCTCGAGGCTGATCCACAAAGTCGTGTGATCGTCGGACAGCGCCATGGTCGACGGGTCGGAGCCGACGAACACCGAATCGACGATGCTCGCGGTGGCCGGGTCGATGACGACGAGCTCGTTCGGGTGCATCGGGCTGTCGCTGCGCACGGTGACGTAGAGCCGTCCGCGCGAGCGATCGGCGATCATCCGCACCGGGCGGATGCCGTCGATCGTGCCCTCCTCGCACGGGCCGCACTCGAGCTGGCCGCCGCAGCCGTCGCCGACGCTGCCGCACGCGACGTCGACGCCGCACTCGAGCGGGACGCAGCCGCCCTCGGTGGTGCTCACGCTGCTGTCGCTGCTATTGGTGGTCGGGCCGTCCGAGACGGATGAGCCGGTGGTCGGGTCGGGATCGGCGGTGGTCCAGCCGCCCGGGCCGCCGCCGGTCGGATCGAAGGTCGTGTCCTCGATCGTCGTCGTGCTGCCCGGTTCCGGGCCGTCGGGCAGGCAAAAGCTGCCCTGGGCGTGGGTGCCGGGCCCGCATTGGAGCTGGGGGTCGCCGCAGGCGGCGACAGCGGCCAGCGGGAGGATATGAAGGGCGGACAGCGCCTTGGCTCTCGTCATCGCCTCGGATGTGTCCCCGACCCCCGCTCCGGATCATTTCCTGGTGGAAAACCTGGGGCGAGTTTTCCGTCGTGGACGAGACCTCATGTGTGGTCTCTGAACCTCTGCTCGGCGGGCGCGCCCGGCAATGGTGGCAGTCGATGTCCAATGCAATACCTGCAGCAATGCACGAGGCTCCTCGCATCATTCCAGGTCACGGCATCGAGCCGTTCGAGGTGGGTCGGTCGGGCGAGTCTCAGATCGCGTTGCTCACCGGGGAGCAGGCGGCCGAGGCGCGCGGGCCTCCAGTACGACGCGCTCACCGACACCTATCCCGACGTGTGGAGGACGCAAAAACGGTGGAAGAACACCTGCCGGGTGCTCATCCTCAGTCTGGACGACGGCACCGAGCACCTCGCCTACTTCAAATTCACGAAATGAGCGAGGCTCGGCGGTGAGGCCGGTGGCGACGGGCCGTTCGTCTTCAGTCGACGGTGAAGGGGACCTCGACGGTGCCGAGGGCCTGGCCGGTGTGGGCGTCGACGAGGTGGGTGACGAAATTGACGCGAGAGGTGTCCTCGACGCCCTCGAAGTAGAGATAGCCGGTGATCCGACCCCGGGGCTCGAGGACACCCTCGGGGAGGGCCTTCTGGATCATGTCGCCGGTGGGCAGGGCGACGCGCTCGAAGGCGGTGTAGTAGCTGTCGTAATAGGGGGCGCGGTAGGGGAACGGGCCGTTCCAGGTCGACCAGCCGGGGTACCAGGGGGAGAGGTACGGGGCGACGCCGAAGTGGAGCGGGGGCGAGACCCTGTCGACGGGGGCGTAGACGATGTCGTGGATCTGAAACGGCGGGAGGGCGGCGTAGCGGACGCCGCCAGGGGAGACGAGGCCAAAGTACTCGTAGCGCAGCTCGATGGCGTGAGCGCTGTTGTTGGTGATGGTGACGAGCAGCGGGGTGATGCCGCCCTCGAGGTCGGGCGGGAAGCCGCGCCAGGCGTTGGCGGAGGCGATGATCTCGACGCCGAGGTTCTCGGCGACTGCGGCGTCGCCGAGGCCGGCGACACGCCGGGCCTCGGGCGCAGGCTCGAGGGTGTGGGCGCAGCCGATGAGCACGGCAGACAGCAGGAGGAGCGCGGCCGGACGAGCAGACATGACTGAAAGACCATGCGAGGCCTGCGCCCGACGGGCACGCGGCGGACGGGACGTTGCGAGCGGGCGCAGCGCGAGCCGGCGGGCGAGGCCGTGGATCTGCGGATGCGGTGGCGCTCCGCCGGTGCGACGGTCGGGCTCTCGCGCGGGGCGATGCGCGAGGGTGAGGCGGGGCGAGCGCGAGCGGTATTCACAATCCCGATCGGCCGCCGCCGGAGGCGCTGGAGAGCCTGCTGTTGCCTCCTGGCCGTCGGCGCGCTGACGCTCCACGCGTTCTTCGGGACGCTGCCCGATCCGTCCACGGTCGGCGTCGGCCGGCTCGCGCTCGAGCAAGGGCTGGCGACGCTGGTCGGGTTCTGCTTCGGCAAGCGCTCGTGAGCGGTGGCCGGTCGCGGCGCGGTGGATCAGGCTGAGGCGATGCTCACCGATCGCGGCGGCCTCGATCCCGCGAAGCTCGCCGAGATCGCGGCGGTCGTCGGTCCGCAGCGCACGCTGGCTGCCGTGGCTCGCTGGTGCGGGGCCCGTGGGGGAGCGCTGCCCGAGGTGATCACGCAGGACGAGTACACGCACGACGTGGTGGTCCACTGCGAGGGCGCGCTGCACCTTGTGTACGACACGACGTGACTCGGCGGCGTGACGGCGGTCGCCGTCTGGGACCACGCGCCGAGTGCCGATGAATTGCTGGCAGCGCGGGTGGCCGCGGGTGGCGGCCGACGCCGACGGCGACCCGCGAGGGCGACGTGATCCTCGGCCACGCGGCGTGCCTCGTCCCGCGCACGTGAGCGGCGTTCATGTCACATTCGCGGCGACGGACTGCGGCGATTGTGGGGTGCATCGGGGGCGCCGGGATCCACCAGGCCGGCCCGCGGTGTCGGGAAGGATGATACCGCGGCGTGCAGCCACGGGACGCTCGCGGGCGCGCGGCGGTGGTAGCATCCCGGCCAACCAGGACATCATGGGACTGCTCAACAAACTCTTCGGTGGTGGAACCCAGCTCGAGCTGAAGCTCGACATCGACAAGATCCCGCCCGGTGGCACCGTGGCCGGCTCGCTGACGCTGACGGGCGGCAAGAAGCCGCTCAAGCTGACGGCGCTCAAGGTCGACATCGTGTCGGTGCTGGTGCAGTCGAAGGAGGGCAGCTCGCTGCCGTCGATCGACGTCAAGGTGCTGTCGAGCAACATCGTCGCGCAGGACCGCGACCTGGCGCCGGGCAGCCTCAACAAGTTCGAGTTCCGCTACAAGCTGCCCGAGGACGTGAAGCCGGAGGCGACCTACAAGATCGTGGCGGCGGCCGACATCCCGGGGGTGAAGGACCCGTCGGCCGAGGCGCCGCTGACGGTGCTGGGCGGCGGTCGCGGGGTGCTGGGGGCGGTCAAGTCGCTGCTCGGGATGGCCGACAACGAGAACGCGGTGCTGGAGCGGTTCCCGGGGCTCACGTCGCGTGACACCGACGAGCTCGAGTCGGCGCTGTCCGACCTGCAGTGCGAGGCGTACGACCGCGACAACAACTTCACGGGCATCGGCGGGTTCCTGCTGCGGCTGGTCGAGAAGCACCCCGAGGAGGGCGTGCGGCGGGCGGCGCTGGCGGCGTGGGGGACGGTGCTCGACGACCGGGCGAAGCCGGAGCACATCCGGGCGCTCGAGGCGCTGGCGAGCCGCGACCTGCCGGGCTACCTGATGGAAGAGGTGGTGTCGGTGGCGGCCAAGTTCGCCGAGGAGGGGGCGCTGCCGCTGGTGCAGCAGCTGGCGCGACACCCGGCGCCGGAGGTCCGCACGCGCCTGGCGACGGCGCTGTACCTCGACGCCGACGCCGACCTGCCGGGGCGGCGCGACCTGATCGTGCAGCTGTGCCAGGACGGCGACGTGGGGGTGCGCGCGGCGGCGTTCGGCGCGTGCGCGAGCATGGTCGAGGACCTCGAGCTGATGCGCTGGGTGGCCGCCTGCGCCGGGCAGGACCCGTCGCCGGAGGTGCAGGCCCAGTGCATCTCGGCGATCGCGCTGGCGCACAACTACGGCGGCACCGACCTGGTGTTCGACACGTACCTGCAGCACGCGCAGGGCAACCCGAGCGCCGACGTGCGCAAGGAGATCACGGAGCGCGTGCACTGGTTGCCGACCGACCCGCGGCTGACGCAGCTGGTGTCGACGCTGCTGTCCGACCGCTCGGCGGAGGTCCGCCGCTCGATGGCGTGGCAGGGCTGCAACATGGAGGAGCACCAGGAGCTCGGCCAGCTGTTCCTCGCCGCCGCCACCAACGACCCGGACGACGAGGTCCGCGCCGACGCGCTGCGCGGGGTCGACAAGTTCATGCCGCTGCCCGACGCGGTCGCGTTCCTGCGCCAGCGCCTGGCCCAGGAGCGCAACGAGAAGGCGTTCTGGGCCGCCCTCAACGCCGTCGAGGGCCACATGCCGGCGCGCGAGGCCAGGGCGCTGCTGCAGGAGATCGCTCGCGGGCCGTTCTCGTCGGCGGCCGAGCGCGCGCGCGAGGTGCTGGCGGGCGAGTAGGCTGTCCTTCGGGGCAGATCGACGCGGCCTGTCCTGCGGGACAGGCCCGCGTGTCCGCGGGGACAGGTGGCCTCACGGCGTCGGATCGTACTTGACGCGGGCGATCGTCAGGGTGACCGCGTCGAGGCTGCCCTTGTCGCTGAGGTTGGAGTCGCCGACGCACAGCTTCCAGGCGCCGGCGGCCAGGTCGCCGTGGAAGTCGGCGAGGGCGCCGCCCGGGCCGGCGCCGGGGCTCGGGACCCACTCGCACGCGGGCATCATGTCGTCCTTGCATACGACCTGGGTCGGGTTCGGGAGCGACGCGCCGATCTGCTCGGCCTCGGCGAGGCCGCCGTCGCGGAAGGTCAGGGGGAACGCCTTGGACAGGTCGGCGCTGTCGCCGCAGCAGCCGGTGCCGTCGTCGACCTGCTCGTCGAGGCCGGGACGGCTGAGGAGGGTGAGCGTCTTGCCCTCGGGGCTGATGAGCTTGATCGTGAGGTCGCCGGCCCAGACGTGGTCGATGCCGACGCGGACCTCGACGTCGTCGACGAACGCGATCGGATCGTCGGGGACGACGAGGTCGCGGCAGAGCATGCTGGCCGGGCTGCCGTCGTAGATCGAGTCGGGGATGGCGGCGGCGAGGCCGGTGTGCTCGACGACCTCGAGCTTCTGCGCGCCCGGGCACGCGTTCTTCCACTCGAGGGCGACGATGTCCTCGCACCAGTCGGCGAGGACGGCGACGATCGCGTCCTGGTCGGCCTTGGCGACGGCGTGCGCGGCCATGGCGTCGACGAGCTCGCCGAGCAGGTCGCCGAAGTCGTTGATGTCGATGCCGAGGTTGTTGGCGTCGAGCAGGTCGGCGTGGGCGTCGGCCATCGAGCGACACGGGTCGCCGAGGCCGACGCCGGGATCGGCGGGGGCGGGGGCGTTGACCTCGAGGCCGTACTTGCTCGGGCCGTCGATCGCGGCGAGCTGGCGCGTGAGACAGGTGCGCAGGCGCGGGTAGTCGGCGAAGCCGAAGAAGACGTTGATCGCGGGGTTGAGGGCGACGTTGTCGAGGAAGGTGTCGGCCTCGCCGGAGACGCCGATCATGGCGCGGATCGCCGGCTTGCGACCGACCCGCTGGTAGATGGTCTGGCTGCCCGCAGGGTCCTCGACGACGCCGGCCTCGAAGGCGCCGAGCTGGCTCAGGACGAGGTCCTTGAAGGCGTCGTCGAGCTCGGGGTGGAGGTCCTGGTGGGCGTCGAGGGCGAGCGCGAAGTCGGCGACGAAGTCGGCGAAGTCGTGGCCGGAGATGCCGAGGCCGGCGTGGGCGCTCTTCATGTCGAGGCAGTCGTAGACGACGCCGTCGCACCCGGCGAGCGCGCCGATCTGCTTGCCGAGGCAGGTCCTCAGGTTGTCGGTGTCGACGTCGCTGTTGAGGAAGTAGGCGTTGATCTTGTCGTCGAGGAGGACGCGCTGGACGGCGGCGGCGACGAGGTCGGCGACGCCGGGCGGGCCGCCGAGGGCGCGACAGAGCAGGTCGGTGGGGTCGCCGGTGGTGGTGGGGACGGCGATGGTGGTCGTCGACGGGTCGGCGGCGTCGGTGGTGGTCGAGGCGTCGGTGGTCGGGGCCGCGGTGGCGGTGCCGCTGCTGGCGGACGTCGTCGGCTCGTCGGTGGTGGTCCCGGTGAGGACCGGCGGCTCGCCGCCGCTGCTCGTGCTCGTCGTGCCCGCGCCGTCGGTCAGGAGGCCGCCGGGGGCCGTGTCGGTGGGGCACGCGGTGAGCAGGCCGAAGCCGCCGAGGAGCGCGAGGGAGCGACGATGTCGTGAATGCATGGCAATACCGCGCGGGCCCGGACGGGCCGGAGACTCAGGAGGCGCCAGCCATCAGTTGTGATTCGAAGTGGCGCCCGCGCAAATGTGGCGAGGCGCGACGCTCGCTATAAAACGACGTTCGTGGGCGCGTGGGCGCGGACCCGGGGGAACGATCGATGGCGCGATTCGACCGCCCGGCGCGGCGCGAGGGGGGCGCAACTCGGACCATGTGGAATTGTCGAGTCGACAGGTCCGCGCGATCGATCGAACCGGTCCCCTCCGCGCAATCGAAGGTGGCCGGCGAATGTCGGCAGGCGAGTTCGTGCGAGATCAGGGGCGCGGCCGCGCACCTGTCTTTGCGGACATCTTCTCGATCGCGGCGAGGGCCCGCACGGCGGCGGTCTTCCCGGCCTCGGCGGCGCGCCGCAGCTCGGGTTCGGCGAGCAGGAGCAAGGCGAGGCGGCGCTTGCCGTCGGCGCCGCCGGCGGGGAGCAGGCGGGCGAGCGTGGCGCGGATGATCGCGGACTCCTCGGCGTCGGGCGCGCCGCCGGCGTGGGCGTCGAGGTCGGCGACGGCGCGCTCGCCGGCGGTGCGGGCGTCGGCCTGGCGGCCGAGCGCGAGCAGGGCCTGGGCCCGCAGCGCGTGGAGATAGGGCAGCGGCGGCTGGATCGGCGGCTCGCTCGGGGCGCTGGCGATCAGGCGCTCGGACAGGGCCAGCGCGGCGCCCGGGTCGTCGGTCCACAGGGCGACCTCGACGAGGTTGCGCTCGACGATCCGCGCGTAGACGTGCTCGGGGCCGAAGCGCTGGCGGTACAGCGCGAGCGCCTCCTGGTAGTGCTCGCGGGCGCGGGGCAGCTCGCCGCGCTTGTCGGCGAGCATGGCGAGGTCGTTGTGCAGGGTCGCCCGGTGCATGAGGTCGACGTCGGGCTGGTCGCGGAAGATCGCCAGGGCCTCGTCGTAGCGGGCCTGGGCGCCGTCGAGGTCGCCGCGCTGCTCGGCGATCTCGGCCAGGGTGCGGGCCGACTCGGCGAGCATGGGATTGCCTCTGGGCAATGTCTTTTGGCGCACGTCGTGGGCCTCGCGGGCGAGCGCCTCGGCGCGGTCGAGGTCGTCGCGCTCGAGCGCGAGGACGGCGGCGTGGTTGAGGAAGGAGGCGATGGCCGGGTGGGAGCGGCCGTAGGCGCGCTCGCAGGCCGCGATCGCGCGGTCGAACACGCGCTGGGCCTCGTCGAGGGCCTCGAGGCGCTGGTGGGTGAGGGCGAGGCTGTGCAGGGCGTCGGCGAGGTCGGTGGCGGCGCCGGCGACGTCGCGCTCGTAGATCTCGAGCGCGCGCTGGGCGGGGGCGAGGGCCTCCTCGTAGCGGCCGAGCAGGCGCAGGCCGTTGGCGACGCCGAGGTCGAGGCGGGCGCGCAGGGCCGGGTCGTCGCCGGCGCGGACGATCGCGGCCGCGGCGGCGAGGCGGTGCGACTCGAGGCGGACGGCGTCGGGCTCGTGGGTGCCGACGTGGTAGACGAGGTCGGTCCAGGCGCCGGCGGCGGCGCGGTCGTCGTGGCCGCGCGCGGCGGCTGCGATCGCGGCGGCGAGCGACTCGGCGCTGACGTCGTAGCGGGCCAGGCGCCGCTGGATCCGCGCGCGCACGCGCAGGGCCTCGGCCTCGAGCGGGGCGTAGGCGAGGGCGACGGCCTCGTTGACGGCGACGAGGGCGAGCTCGAAGGCCTGGGTGTAGTCGCCGGCGAGCTCCTGGGCGCCGGCGGCGGCCAGGCGGGCCTCGACGTCGGCGACCTTGACCGGGTCGTCGGGCGGGGGGACGACGCTGTCGAGGGCGTCGGTGGCGGCGCAGCCGGCGAGGTCGCCGAGCAACGAGATGGCCTCGGGGGCATGTTCGATCGTACCGGCACCCGCGCGCGCGAGGCCGTCGCTCAGGGCCTTGAAGCGGCCGAGGTGGCGGTTGAGACAGCGGGTGCGGAGGTCGAGGATCCGCCCGGACTGCTCGCCGAAGATGTGGGTGGCGGCGCAGGCGTCGTGGTGGGCCGCCTGCCACTGGTCGGCCCAGGCCGAGAGCGCGGTCTTCGTGGTCTGCCAGGTGTCGAGGGCGTAGGGCGCTCCGGAGGCGAGGAAGGCGCGCTCGATCTCGGCGACGCGGGCGTCGTCCCAGATCCCGGCGAGCTTCTGCGCGGCGCCCTGGCACGGCGGTTCGGCGACGGGGCCGCGGACGAGCCACAGGCCGAGGCCGAGGCCGAGGCCGGCGAGGCCGGCGAGGGCCCAGGCGCCGCGGCGGCCGAGGCCGCGCTCGCGGGCGAGGGCGTCCAGGAGGGCGCGCATCGACGGGTGGCGGTCTTCGGGGTCGAGGGCGAGGCCGCGGGCGACGATCTTGCGCAGCCACTTCGGCACCTGGGCGCCGGCCGGCGGGGCCTCGACCTTGCCCTTCATGATCTGGAACGCGAGGGCCGACAGGCGCGTGGCGGTGAACGGGCGCACGCCGTAGAGCGCCTGCCACAGGGCGACGCAGAACGAGAACTGATCGCTGAGGGCGTCGGCGGGGCGGCCGAGGTGCTGCTCGGGCGACATGTACGCGGGCGTGCCGATCAGCGCGCCGGTGCGGGTGACGAGCACGGCCTCGGCGATGTGGTCGCGCGAGCGCGAGGCGGAGGTCGAGGCGGAGGCGATGGCGGCGAGGGCCTCGCTGTCGCCGGTGACGCTGTCGGGGGCGTCGCCGTTGGCCCGCGCGAGGCCGAAGTCGAGGACGCGCGGGCGGCCGTCGTCGCCGATGAGGACGTTGTCGGGCTTGAAGTCGCGGTGGACCAGGCCGGCCGCGTGGGCGGCGGCCAGGCCCTCGCCGGCGCGGCGCATGACCTCGAGGACGTCGGGCCAATTGCGCGGCTGTTCTTTGAGCCAGGCGGTGAGGGTGCGCCCGGCGACGAACTCCATGGCGAGGAAGATGTGGTCGCCGTAGGTGCCGACGTCGTGGACGCCGACGACGTTGGGGTGCGACAGGCGGGCCAGCGACTTGGCCTCGCGCAGCAGGCGGGCCCGGGCGTCGAGGCTGGCGTTGCCGCGCGCGTGCAGCAGCTTGAGGGCGATCTTGCGATCGAGCTCGGGGTCGTAGGCGGCGTAGACGACACCCATGGCGCCGGAGCCGAGGCGGCCGAGGATCATGTAGCGGCCGACACATGTCCCTGTGGACAGGTCGTGCGCGGCCGGAGGGGCGCGCGCGAGTTCGCCGTCGCGGGTGATCTCGCTGGTCACCGAGGTGTCCTGCGACGGCGTCCGATCGATCTCCACCGCGCGGGATCTTGCCTCACCGGGCCGGCCCGCTCAACGCCCCTCGCCGCCCGCGGGGGCGGGCGGCCGCGCCGGCGGCGGACGTCACGGTTCGCGGGCGATGGTCCGCGGGCCGCGCGAGAGGTACCCTGCGGCCGACCATGGTCGACGAACACCTGACGCCCGTGCTGATGGCCTGCAGCGAAGCGGAGCTGGCCGTGCTTATCGAGTTCCTCGGACGTCCGCCGTCGGGGCTGCTGTGGTTCGACCGCCGCCTCCGCGACCCCCGGTCGACGCGGGCCGAGCGGGTCGCGGCGGTGATCGAGCGCATCGTCTGGCTCGGCTCGCACAGCGTCCTCGGGCGCACGGGGCCGGGCAAGCAGGCGTACCTCCAGATCGTGTGCGACGCGCTGGCGGAGTTGCAGCTGTCCGAAGAGCCAGCCGAGGACGGGCTCGCGGGCCTCGAGCTGCGGGTGGTCCGTTACGTGCTCGACGCCAACTTCGAGGCGCTGCCGGTCGAGACCCAGCAGGTCCTGCTCGACCAGTTCCGCGCCGGCGACACGTACGCCGAGGGGGTCCGCGACCTCGGGGTGCTCCACGACTTTCTCACGCACGCGAAGGGGCCCGAGCGGCGGGCGCTGCCCGTCGGACACGCGGCGCAGGTGGCGACCGACAAGCTGCGCGACGCGGCGGTGGAGCAGGTGCAGAAGCGGCTCCTGCACGCGGGCCTCAAGGTGGTGCTGCGCGGGGCGGCGGGGCCGGTGTACAACGCGATTCGCCTGTGGGGCTGGGCCGGACCGGCGTTTCGCTACACCGTGCCGGTGATCGTGTACGTGGCGTACCTGCGCGGACACGTCGTCGTCGACGCGGCGGCCTGAGCGCCAGGGACAATCCCGGGCCCTTGATAGGCTCTTGATCGTCGCGTCTGCACTCCTGACGCCCGATTGATCGCGCGCCTGCGATCGTGAGCGGCGAACGAAAGGACTGCACCATGCTGCGTCAATCGCCGAATGCCGTCGTCACCACCGCGCCCGTGCGCGAGACCTCCGACGGCGACGCGTCCGTGTCCGCGGTCAGCGTCGCCGCAGAGGCCGGGAACCTGCTCGCGCCCTACTTCCGCGACCTCGCGGGGGTCGAGGTGATGACCAAGGAAGAGGAGCTCGCGGCCGCGATCCAGATCGCGGAGCTGCGCAAGGGCTTCTGGCGCTCGATCCTGAATTACCCGCCGTTCATCGACGGGATCTGCGGCCTCGCCTCCGAGGTGCTGCCGCCCGAGACCTGCCCGGCCGCGGCGCTGGCGGCGATGAAGCAGACGTCGCGGGCGCTGCGGGACCGCGACCTCCTGACCCACCAGAAAGCGTTCGAGGCCGCGCGCGAGGCGCTGGCGGAGCAGATGGGGCTCTCGGACGTCGACAGCGTGGTGTCCGACCGGATCCTCGCCGACCTCGCCAGCGTCGAGCTCGGGGTGGCGTCGGGCCTCAGCATGAAGGTCAAGCTGCCCCGCCGCGGCAGCGCGCCGTTCTTCCAGTACGCGACGGCGGTCCGCCGCGACCACCACGCGCTGACGCTGGCCAAGAACGCGTTCGTGCGCGCCAACCTGCGCCTCGTGGTGACGATCGCGCGCCGCTACAACCACGGCAAGATGCCGCTGCAGGACCTCATCCAGGAGGGCAACATCGGTCTGATGAAGGCGGTCGACCGCTTCGACCACCGCAAGGGCTTCCGCTTCTCGACCTACGGCTCGTGGTGGATCCGCCACGCGATCAGCCGCTCGATCGCCGACAAGGCGCGCAGCGTGCGGCTGCCGGTCCACATGATCGACGCGTACAACAAGGTCAGTCGCGCCCGGCGCGAGTTCGAGGCGCTGCACGCCCGGCGCCCGACCGACAGCGAGCTGGCGGCGCTCACGGGGGTCAGCACCGAGCGGATCGCGCGCATGCGCTGGTCGCTGGTCGAGGCGCCGATCAGCCTCGACCAGCCGCTGTCGGACGACAGCGGGCTGTCGCTGCTCGACGCGGTCGAGGACCCCAGCCACGTCGCGCCGGCCGAGCAGATCGACGCCGCGCTGCTGCTGTCGCAGCTGCAGGAGGTGTTCAGCCAGCTCAGCCCGATCGAGGCCGACATCCTGCGCAAGCGGATGGGCATCGGCGAGGAGCCGGAGCTGACCCTGAAGGAGATCGGCGAGCGCTACTCGCTCTCGCGTGAACGGATCCGTCAGCTCCAAGAGCAGGCGCTGACCAAGCTGCGCGGGGAGTTCCGCCGGCGAAACCTGTTGTAGGCCGCGCGGGGGGCGGCGCATCGGGCCCCGAGGCCCGCCCCGGCCGGCGGGCAGGGCGTTGACCCCGGGGCCCAACCGTTGCACGCTTTCGCCACCCCCGCTCATGGTTGTACCGGCAAGCCCCTCCGACACCAGGCCCAAGCCGCGTCGGCCGCGGTCGTGGACGATGCACTCGATCCCCATCGACGAGGAGCCGCTGCCGGAGACCCTCGGCGGGCCGATGGGCGCGAGCGGCAAGCCGGTGGAGGTCGAGGTGCTCGGCGACCTCCGCGGGCACGTGCTCGCCGGTCGCTACGTGCTCATCGAGCTGCTCGGCTCGGGCGACCTCGGCTGCGTCTACTCGGGCCGCGACCAGGCGAGCAGTCAACAGGTGGTGGTCAAGGTGCTCGCGGCCCCCGAGCAGCGCGAGGTGGTGGCGCGCATCGCCGAGCGGGCCCGACGTCGCCTCGGCGTGCGTCACCCGTGCGTCGCCGCCGTGCTCGCCGAGGGCACGATGGGCGGCCTGTGGTACGCGGTGATGGAGCACGCGGAGGGCAAGAACCTCTACCACGCCGAGGGTGACCCGCGCTTCGAGGGCGCCGGCCTGCTCAAGCTGGCGGCCGAGCTGGCGGAGGGCCTGGCCACGCTGCACGCGCTGGGGGCCCCGCACGGGGCGATCTCGCCCGGCAACCTGGTGTGGAGCCAGGCCGGCGTGAAGCTGGTCGACCTCGACGTGCAAGCTGCGCCTCGCCTGGCCGAAGGGGCAGAGGCCGACGTGACGCAATTGGCGTCGGTGCTGCTCGAGGTCGTCGGCGTCGGCGAGGCCGAGGCGCCGTGGATCGCCCCGATCGCGCAGGTGGTCCGCGGCGAGGCGCGGCCGAGCGCGGCCGAGTGGGCGCAACAGCTGCGCGCGGCCGAGATCGACGCCCTCAAGCCGCGCGTCGCCGACGCCGCTCGCCACGCCGAGGGCGCCATCGATTCGGCGTGGGACCAATTGTTCGAGGGCGCCGACTTGCCGCACCGGCCGTCGAAGGGCAAGGTGACGATCGATACGGGCCTGCACCGCATCGAGCCGCCGCCGAACCTGGCGGTGCTGTCGTACGAGGTCGAGGCCGAGACGCCCGAGCTGCCCGACCTCGACGACGACGAGCCGTCGGAGGGGCTGTCGGCGACGTCGCTGACGTCGCTGACCGCGCTGGTCGAGGAGCTCGAGCCGGAGGTGGCGGCGACGCCGCTGCGCCCGAACAGGGCCAGGACCGAGAGCAAGGCGAAGGCGGAGAGCAAGCCGAAGGCCGAGGTCAGGAGCAAGCCGGCGTCGGAGAGCAAGCCGGCCGCCAAGCCCAATCGGCCGCCGACCCGTCCCCCGACGGCGCCGCCGGCCGCCGCGGCGGCCGTCACCCCGGCCGCGGAGTCGCCGGCGACGCCTCAGACGTGGCCGGCGCTGCCCGAGCCCTCGCTGCCCGGGGCCTCGCTGCCCGGGGCCTCGCTGCCCGCGACGTCGTCGCCCGGCGCTTCGCTGCCGGAGACTTCGCTGCCCGGGACGTCGTCGCCGGCGACGTCGCTGCCGGGGGCGTCGCTGACCGCGGCCACGGCACCGCTCACCGCATCGACCACGACCCCGGCCACGCGCGTCGAGCCGAGGTGGTCGGCCTCGCCGGCGAGCCGCAACAACACGCAGCTGGCGCTCGGGCTGCTGGTGATCGCGGGGCTGTGTGCGCTGATCGCCTGGCGCTTGCAAGCCTGGGCGACCGCCGACCCGCGTCCGCCGGCGCCGGTGGTCAATCAGCCGCCGACGCCCGAGCCGACCCCCGCGCCGGCGCCGACGGCGGGGCGACCGGACCTGTCCCCGGAGACATCCACGCTGGCGCGCGTGGCCCAGGCCGAGACGCCGCCTGCGCCGGCCCCGGCCGCCGCCCCCGAGGAGGAGCTGCTGATCGCCGATGAGGGGAGCGACGACGCGCCGCCCCTCAGCGGCGGCCTCGAGCAGTTGAGCGCGGGCGACTTCCGCAAGACGCTGCTGCGCACCAACCGCTCGCAGAAGGTCCGCAGCTGCTACGACCGCCACGGGCCCGGCGACGTCCAGCTGGTCGCGCTGGTCGGCCGCAGCGGCAAGGTGCTGAAGCTGCGCATGGACGACGGGCCGCTGGCCGACTGCCTGCGCAAGGTGGTGCTGCGGCTCGAGTTCCCGCGCGCCGCCAAGCAGGCCCAGCACAATTACGTGTTCCACCCGCCGGGTGACGCCGAGGGCTGAGCATCTGGCCTTCGGGTCAGGTGGGTGACCTGTCTGCAGGGACAGGTCGCGGGCACCTGCGGCGGGCCGTCGAGCGTCACCCCGAGGGGCCGCTCGCCCGAGATCGAGAAGGCGGTGATGCGCGCGCTCGCGGCTGCAGGGGCCCGGTACGGACCCGGCGTGCCGGGTTACGGGCGCTTTACGTCCCGTGGACCCCGGGTTTGCGCGGCGAGGCGCATAGCTGCGGGCGCCGGGCGTCGAAACGGCCGTGACGAAAGGAACCACGATGCTGACCACGATTTCGAAGCTGGTGATGACTGCGGTGTTTGGCCTTACTCTGTTCGGTGCGGGCGAGGCGGCGGCGGGCGGCCACCGCGGGGATCGCGGCGCCAAGATGTGCGAGCGCCTCGAATGCACCGACGCGCAGAAGACCCAGCTGCAGCAGATCCGCGAGGCCCACAAGCCGGCGATGAAGGCCGAGCGCGAGGCCATGCGCGACCTCCACCAGCAGCTCACCGCCGAGTACGCCAAGACCCCGATCGACACCGCCAAGGTCAAGTCGCTGCGCGCGCAGCTCGACGCCCGCGAGGCCACCTTCAAGGGCCAGCGCGAGGCGATGAAGGCCAAGGTCGATGCGATCCTGACCCCGGCGCAGCGCACCAAGCTGGCCGAGTTCAAGGCCAAGCACAGGGAGGGCAAGGGCAAGGGCCATCACCGCGGGGGCGGCCGCGGCGACCGCAAGGGCCCCAGCGCTCGCGGTTGAGCGCGCCGCGACCGAGCCCATGGGCCGCGACGGAGCAGCCCGGCGTGCGCTGCTGCGGAGCTCACGTGCCGGGCGCCGGTTCGCCGTCGATGGCGTAGGTGGCACGGCAGTCGACCGGGCCGTCGGGGAGCTCGCCGAGGAGGCGATGGGCGAGCTCGCCGTGCAGCCGGCGCTCGGGGTCGAATTCGCCGTCGAAGCGGGCGTGGAGGTCGATGGTGAACAGGCCGATGGCCAGCCCCGAGAGCCCGGCGAGGGCGAAGCTGCGGTCGCGCTCCACCGCGCCCGACAGCGCCCACGGCAGCGCCGCGGCCTCGGGCGTGAACGTCAGCCAGCCGTCGACCTGGACCACCTGGGCCGCACCGTCGAGGCCGAGCAGCTGGGCCGCCCCGCCGGCGCACAGGTCGACGCCCATGCGCTGCGGGCAGTCGCACTCGAGCACCTCGCTGACGGTGAAGTAGAGGCCGCTCAACGCCTCACCGCGGCCGCGGCCGCCGGCCTCGGCCAGCGCGACCAGCAGGTCGGGGTCGAGCGGATCTTGCGGCTGGTCGTCCGGACATGCACCCAAGAACAGGGCGCAAAGGACAGCCGACCAGGCCGGGCGACGGCGACGCACCCCGGCAGCGTAGCACCATCGCCGCGATCGGACAGGCCGCCGAGGGCCTCTCGTACGGCGTCAAGCGGGGCCGGCGACGCTTGACGCAGGCGGTCCCGCCGTCACCCGGATCGTCACGGCCCCGTGGCGCCGTGTTCGGCGAGGTAGCCCTCGATCGCGCGCAGGCGCGCGTCGTCGATCACGCGCGGGTGGAGGTAGGCCGCGATCTCGCGGATGGTGACGATGGCCCGCACGGGGGCGCCGAGCTCGGTCTGCAGCTCGGCGAGCGTGCTGACGGCGCCGCGGCCCCGCTCCATGCGATCGACGGCGACCACGACCCCGGCGACGGTGACGGCGGCGGCCTTGCGCAGCAGCTCGGCGGCCTCGTGGATCGACTTGCCGGAGGTGATCACGTCGTCGACGATGACCACGCGGGCGCCGTCCCACGGCGCGGTGCCGACGAACACGCCGCCCTCGCCGTGGTCCTTGGCCTCCTTGCGGTCGAAGCAGAACGCGACGTCGCTGCCGGCCCGCGCCCGCGCGATGGCGGTGGCCACCGCCAGCGGCACGCCCTTGTACGACGGCCCGAACAGCAGGTCGCAGGCGAGCCCCTCGCGCTGCAGGCACTCGGCGTAGGCCTCGCCGAGGCCGGCGATCGCGGCGCCGGTGCGCAGCTGGCCGGCGTTGATGAAGTAGGGCGAGCGGCGCCCCGACTTGAGCGTGAAGTCGCCGAAGCGGAGCACCTCGTGGCGGACGAGGAGGTCGATGAAGCGCTGCTTGTAGCTGTCCACGGCGCGGCCTATAGCACGGCCGCGTCGCGCCCGGCGAGCGGCAAACGGACCTGCAGCCGCGCGCCCGGGCGATCGCCGGCGCGGCCCTCGGCCGCGATCGTGCCGCCGTGGGCCCGTGCGATCTGCGCGCACAAGTAGAGCCCGAGGCCGGCGCCGCCGTGGTCGCGGGCGCGGGCGTCGTCGAGGCGGTAGAACGCCTCGAACACGCGCGCCCGCTCGGCCGGCGGGATCCCGGGGCCCTCGTCCTCGACCGCGAGCACGACGTGATCGCCGGCGGCCGCGGCGGTGATCCACACATGTCCCTGAGGACAGGCCCGGCGGGCGTTGCTCAGCAGGTTGGTGATCAGCCGCTCGAGCAGCAGCGGGTCGCCGGCCAGCGTCAGCGCCGGCGGCGTGACCTCGACCTCGGCGGCGAACGGGCCGCCGATCCGGGCGAGGAACGGCGCCAGATCGATCGGCGTGCGCTGGACCGGCGAGGCGTGCGGGCCCGACAGCTCGAGCCGCCCCGACGTGAGGAGGTCTTGCACGAGCGTGGCCAGCTCGCCGAGGTCTTGCTCGAGCTCGACCGCGCCCTGGCGGATCCGTGCGCTGGCAGGGTGCTCGGGCAGCGTCTCGGCGCGCTCGGCCAGCAGCTCGGCGAGCACGCGCAGGCGGGCGATCGGCGTCTTGAGCTCGTGCGAGACGTTGGCGAGCAGCGAGCGCTGGCCGCGGAGCAGCTCGCCGAGCTGCTCGGCCATGTCGTTCATGGTCCGGCCGAGGCCGTCGATCTCGTCGCCGTGCGGGTCGACGCGCACGCGGTGACCGAGCTCGCCGCGGGCGATCCGGGCGGCGCCGTCTTCCAGCAGCGCGAGGCGGCGGGTCAGCGAGCGCGCGAGCAACCACGCAGAGGCGCCGAGCAGGCCGATCAGCGTGGCGATGGCGAGCGCCAGCATGCGGGTGCGGCGGGTCCCGTGATCGCCGGTGTCGGCGACGAGCACGGCGCGGTCGCCGATCGCGAACGCCAGCTGCGGCTCGCCCGACTTCTCGCGCAGCATCACCGGGGCGCCGCGCTCGAGCCGGCTGCGCTGGCGCGGGCGCAGCGGGCGGAGCGGGTGGGTGGTCGGGTCGCCGGCCAGGAGCGCGCCGTCGCGGTCGCGCAAGGCGATGCGCAGCTCGAGCTCCGCCGCCAGCGCCGCGACCTCGCGCTCGAGATCGCCGGCGCCGGCGAGCGCCGCCAGCAGCGCCGACCGGTGGGCCTCGACCGTCGCGTCGGCCGCCTCGACCCACCCGGCGTCGTGGCGCTCGCGGGTGGCGAACTGGACGATCGAGGCCATCGTCACGAACGCCAGCACGGCGGCGAAGAAGGTGAAGAACACCCGGCCGAACAGGCCGCGGCGCCAGCGGGCGAGCGCGGGCGGGCGGGCGCGCGGGGTCTGGTCGCTCACGCGGCGCCCTCGGGCGTGTCGTCGAGGACGTAGCCGACGCCGCGGACGGTGCGGATGAGGCCAGCGGCGCGCGCGTCGGCGGCGGCGAGGGTGCCGCGGATCTTGCTCAGCTGGACGTCGATGCTGCGGTCGACCGAGGGGTCGTAGGTGCCGGGCGCCTGGGACCTCAGCGCGCGCAGACGTTGGTGCAGCTGCTCGCGCGAGAGCACCTGCCCGCGGGCCTCGATCAGCAGCCAGAGGAGGTCGAACTGATGGGCGGTGAGGTCGCAGGCGGCGCCCGCGACCTCGACGCGGCGGCGCGCGCGGTCGACGACCAGCGGCCCGCAGCGCAGGGTGCTGGTCGGGCCCTCCGGCGACGGCACCGCCCGCCGCAGCACCGCCCGGATCCGGGCCACCAGCTCGCGCGGGCTGTACGGTTTGGGCAGGTAGTCGTCGGCGCCGAGCTCGAGGCCGAGGATGCGGTCGATCTCCTCGCTGCGCGCCGACAGCATGATGACCGGCAGCGCCGAGCGCTGTCGCAGCCGCCGGCACACCTCGAGGCCGTCGAGGCGCGGGAGCATGAGATCGAGCAAGATCACGTCGAACTCGCCGCTGAGGGCGCGGGCGAGCCCGAGTTCGCCGTCACCGGCGATCTCGACCGCGAGCTCGTGGCCCTGGAGGTATTCCGCGGTGCGCTCGGCCAGGCGGACATCGTCTTCGATCAGGAGCACCTTCGCCGGGGTTTGCATGGGTCCCCTTCGTGGGGTGACAGGGGGTGGAGCGGTGGAGCGCGAACCGGCCGGGAACGCCGTGGCGCCGGGGGCTCGGGGTGTACGGGGTGACGCGGCGTGCCGTGGTTGACACGACAGCGGGCCCAGAGTACCCCATGAGCCATGCAGTACCACTGCTCCCGCTGCCACTACGTGCTCACGGCGCCGGCCGGGAAGGACGGCGACGGCGGCGAGCTCCAGTGCCCGCGGTGCAAGGCCGAGGCGGGGCTCGAGCCGCAGAGCGCGACGCCGATGCCGATGAAGCTGTTCGCCGCGTTCCTCGGGCTGTCCCTCGTGGCGGTGCTCGCCTCGCTGGCGATGTCGGGCTCCGGCGCCGGCTGACGGGTGTCCGCCCCCTTCTGCTTTGTGCTATGGTGCCGCGAGCGAGCTAGCCCTTGATTATCCGTTGCACAAAATGCAGCACCGAGTTCGACCTGGACCCGAGCCAGGTCGGTCCCGAGGGCGTCACGCTGCGTTGCTCGGTCTGCAGTCACATGTTCCACGCCGAGCCCGAGCCCGACCCCGACGTCGGCGGCGGTCCGTGGCGCATGTCGACGGTCGAGAAGCACCTGTTCGAGCTGCCGACGCTGCGCGAGATCGTCGAGCAGGTCGCGGACGGTCGCCTGCGTCCCGACGACCAGATCTCCCACTCCGGCGGGCACTGGATCAAGCTCGGCGAGATCCCGGAGTTCTCGCCGCTGTTCATCGGCAAAGAGGGCCTCACGCGGATGTTCCGCGCCATCGAGGCGCCCTCGGCCCTCGAGCTCGGGCCGCCGCCGACGTTCGGCACCGGCGTCGACGAGCCGGCGCCGATCCGCCGCGAAGAGACGCACCGCTTCGACCTCGGCGGCGAGCTGCCGGAGCCGGCGCTGCCGCTGCTCGACGACGACGGGCCGGTGCCGGCGCCGCCGCAGTTCGACACCCCGTCGCCGCCGCCGCGGACCACCCGCGCGCAGCGGCGCACCGGCAACGTGTCGTCGATGCTCGACGCGGTCACCAAGGCCGTCAGCAGCGACAGCCTGCCGCGCGTCGAGGACGAGCCCGACAGCCCGCACAACGTCGACCCGCGCGAGCGCAGCCAGCCGATCCTCGTGTCCGACCTGGCCCGGCGCGCGGCCCAGAGCGTGGCGGCGGCGGTCCAGCGGGTCGAGGGCCAGCGGGCCAGCGAACGCGCCGCGCGCGACAAGTCGCGCTCCGGCTCCGAGTCGTCGCGCCCCGGACCTGAACTTTCGGCCAGACTCGGCGAGCGCTCGTCCGAGCTCGACGCGTCGGAGCGCCGGCCGGTGCGCGACGGTTCGTCGGGCCTGCACCGGCCCGAAGAGCGCTCGGCCACCTCGGCGGCGGTCAGCGCCGCGGTCGCGGGTGCGGCGATCTCCGTGCCGCCGACGTCGTCGCTGTCGACGCTCGGCAGCGAGCCGTCGAACCCGGCCACGGCCTCGCTCACCGCCCCCGAGGGGCCGCGGGCGCCCGACGTCGTCATCGTCAAGGTCGAGAACCCGCAGAACAAGGGCGCCGCGGGGGTCTACGCGCTCGCCGGCGTGCTGGTCGCCCTCGGCATCGTGTTCGGCATCCCCGGCATCCGCGAGCGGCTGCTCAACCTCGGCGGCGAGCCGCCGGTGGCCGCCAAGACCGAGGTCAAGCCGCCCGCGGCCGAGCCGAGCGAGTTCATCGCGGCGCGCAACGCCATGCGGACGCTCGGCCTGACCAAGACGAAGCAGGCCATCACCGACCTCGAGCGCGTCGTCGACGACCCCGAGCGCGACCCCGGAGTCGTCGCCGCCGCCAGACTGACCCAGGCCGAGGTCATGCTCCTGCGCGTGTTGTCGGCCCAGATCGCGATCATGCTCGAGCCCGAGAACCGCGACCTGCCGCAGGCCGTCGACGCCGACCTCGCCGACGCCGGCGCGCTGGTCGAGGCCGCGGGCCCCAGCGCCGACGCCACCCAGCTGGCGCGCGTGCAGGTGCTGCTGGCGCTGGCCCAGGGCAAGCTCGACGCCCCCGCGCTGGCCGACGTCAACGCGCCCGAGCAGCGCGTGCTGATCCTCGGCGCGCCGCTGTGGCGCGACCCCAAGGCGCCGATCCCCAACGGCCTCATCACCTCGCTGCAGGGCGTGCCCAACCCGAGCGCGCTGCATCAATCGCTGCTGGCGCTGGCGCTGTGGCGCAGCGGCGACGACGAGGGCGCGCGCAAGGTGCTCGACAGCGTGCTCGGTCGCGTCGGCGACATGCAGGCCGCGGTCGCGCTGCGGGCCGCGCTCGACCGCAGCGCCGCCGAGAAGGGCGAGACCTTGCCGCCGCCGCCGGAGCCGCCGCCCGAGCCGGCCACGCCCGGGGCGTCGGACCCGAACAACCCGGAGGCGCCGCCCGAGGACCCGATCCGCCCCGACGGCGAGCCCGGCACGCGCCCGGTCCGTCCGGCCACGCCGACGTCGCCGGAGAACGAGGCCACCAGCACGCTGATCTCGACCGGCTGTCAGAAGGTCCGCGGCGGCGATCCCGACGGCGGCATCAAGCTGCTGCTGGCGGCCCACGACAAGCTCGGCGGCTCGCGCAACCTCGATCTGTGTCTGTGCCTCGGGACAGGTTTCCTGGCCAAGAACACCCACGACTCCGCGCTCTCGTGGTTCAAGCGCGCGGTCAGTCAGGCGCCCGCCAACCGCGAGGCCATCGCCGGGGCCGCGCGCTCGGCCGAGCTGGCCGGCAAGCACGGCGTGGCCGTCGAGTACTACCGCAAGCTCGTCGAGATCGAGCCGGGCAACCAGACCGCCCGCAACTACCTGCAGAGGCACGACAGCGCCGGCAAGAGCGCCCCGCCGCCCGAGGATCCAGGGGACCTCTTGCCGGTCGGGAAGAAGTCGCCCTGAGCGGTCGCCGCCGCTTCAGGGCCCGGGACGGAGGGCGTGATGAGCAGCGGAACTCTGAGCGAGCAAGAACAGCAGCAGCGCGAGGCTCTCGCGCGGCAGCGCGAGGCCGTCCAGGTCAGGCAGTCCCAGATCTCGTCCGACGAGCGCGAGCACCAGCGCCGGCTGCACTGGATGCACTGTCCGAAGTGCGGCAGCGAGCTCGCCGAGGTCCAGTTTCGCGCGGTCAAGGTCGACAAGTGCTTCTCGTGCAACGGCGTGTTCCTCGACGACGGCGAGCTCGAGCAGCTGACCGGAAAGCCAGGTTGGCTCGAGAGCATGCTGCGCCTGTTCAAGAGCTAGCGCGCGGCGATGCTGTCCTCGCTGGACGACCTGCGCTACCTCGAGGCCTTCGAGCGCCTCGGCTCGGCCGCCGCCGCGGGCCGTGACCTCGGCGTCGCGCCCTCCACCGTGTACCGCCGGATCGCCGCGCTCGAGCAGGCCGTCGGCTTCGTCTGCCTCGAGCGCTCGCGCGGGATCACGGCCGCCGGTCGCGAGCTCGCCGCGCTCGCACGCACCACCGGCGTCACCCTCGCCGGCATCGCCCGCCGCGCTCGCGACCGCCGCGAGGAGGTGCGTGGCACGATCACCGTCACCACCATCGACGGCTTCGGCCCGCTGCTGGTCGCCCCGATCGCCGCGCTCGCGGCCACCTTCCCGCGGCTGCGGGTCGACGTGCACATCTCCGACGCCGGCCTCAGTCTGCGCAAGGGCCAGGCGGAGATCGGGCTCGGCCTGCTCTCGGACCCGCCGCAGACGCTCGTCGGGCGCAAGCTGTTCCCGGTCCAGTTCGGCGTCTACGGCACGCGGGCCCTCGCGGCCGAGCCGGCGCACGCGCGCTGGCTGGTGCTCGGCGCTCCCCTTCACAACACCTGGCTCGGCCAGTGGGAGCGCGAGCACGTGCCGCAGGACCGGGTCGCCTTCGCCACCCCGTCGCGGCGCCTGCTCGTCGACCTCGCCGTCGCCGGCGTCGGCCTCAACCTCATGCCCGTGCGCCTCGCCGCCGAGCACCCCGAGCTGATCGAGCTGAGGCAGTTCCGGGCCACGACGGCGCCGCTCACCCGGCCGGCGTGGATCTTGACCCACCCCGACCTGCGCAAGGACGCCCGCGTCTCGGTGGTGATGAAGATGTTGGCGCGACACCTCGCGCAGAGCGACGGCTGAACCCCGCGACCGGGTCTTCGATCCTTCGTCGGTCGTCCTCACGAACATCGTCGAGGACCGCTGCCCTCATGGGCGCTTGCGCGCTCGCACCACGGCCGTCAGGACGAAAAATCTTTCAAATCTCCTGCGGCGAAGTCCAGTTTTGGTTGCTATGGTAGCAATCCGACACGAGACCGGCGCTCCAGGGATTCTCCATGACGCACCCACGCCCCTTCATCCTCCCCGTTCTCCTCCTCACCCTCGACATCGCCGGTTGCACCCCCCCGGGCAACGACGGGACCGACAGCGCGACCGAGACCGACGCGACGACGACCGACGCGACGACGACCACCGTGAGCACTCTCGAGTCGACCGGCGATCCCACAGACACGTCCGGGCCCTCGACGAGCACGAGCGGGGGCGACGACACGACGACGACGAGCACGACGTCGACGAGCACGACCGAGCCGGTGGACGACACGACGTCGACGAGCACGACCGAGCCGGTGGACGACACCACCACCGCCCCCGACGACACCAGCACGAGCACGAGCGGTGGCGACGACACGACGAGCACGACGACGGGCACGACCGGGCCGGACGACACGACGACGACGGGCCCGGACGACGACACCACCACGACCGGAGGTGACCCCGTGTGCGGCGACGGCGTGGCGTGGGTCCGGCACATCCCCAACCACGCCAAGGCCCGCCTCTTCAACGAGCTCGTCGTCGACGCCGGCGACAACCTGTTCGCCGCCGGTAACTTCTGGCAGACGGCCGACTTCGGCGGCGGCCCGCTCGAGGCCGGGGACCCGACGGCCGCCGATGGCTTCCTCGTCAAGTACGGCCCGCAGGGCGAACACCTGTGGACCCGCCAGTTCGGCGGCGTCGACGAGCAGCGGCTCTACGGCGTCGCCGTCGACGCCGGCGGCGACATCGTCGTCGCCGGCAAGTTCCGCGGCACGCTGGTCCTCGGTGACGCGCAGCTGCACAGCGCCGGGCTCGACGACGGTTTCGTCGCGCGCCTCGACCCCAGCGGGGCGCCGCTGTGGAGCCAGCGCTTCGGCGGCGCCGCGGACGACTCCGGCCTGCGGGTCGCCGTCGACGGCGCCGGGGACGTCGTGCTCACGGCACGCTCGACGGGTCCGCTCGACTTCGGCGACGGGCCGCTGGGACAGGGGGTCGCCGCTCACGTCGTCAAGTTCGACCCCGACGGCGCGCTCCTGTGGCACCGGGCCTACGACGCCCAGCTGATCGACGCGCGGGGCGTCGCCGTCGGCCCGGACGACACCGTCGTCGTCGCCGGCGATTTCAGCGGGACCTGTGACTTCGGCGCCGGCCCGGTGGACAGCCAGATCGGGGGCGACGTGTTCGTCCTCAAGCTCGACCCCGACGGCGACCTCGCGTGGTCCGTCGTGAGCAACGGGTCGAACGACTTCGGCAGTCCCAGCGTCACCGGCGTGGCGATCGACGGCGCCGGGAGGAGCCACCTCGGCGGCTGGTTCACCGGCGAGATCGGGTTCGGCGGGCCGGGCGTGGTCACCGAGGGCCAGCTCGACGCGTGGGTCGCCACGCTGAGCCCGGACGGCGCGCAGGTGTCGATCAGCGCCCACGGCAGCGGCCCGAACACCTGGCAGATGATCACCGACGTGGCGGCCGACGCCGCCGGCCGCACGGCGGTGTCCGGGAGCTTCCAGGGCACGATCGCGTTCGGCGACGACCTCCTCGCGCTCAGCCCCGGGGACACGAAGTTCGACGCCTTCGCCGCGCGCTTCGACGAGGCCGGCGCGCCGATCGAGGCCCACGGCTTCGGGGCGCTCGGGGAGCAGTTCGGCGACGTGATCGCCCTCGGCGCCGACGGCAGCGCGTGGCTCGCCGGCAGCTTCAGGGACACCTTCGAGCTCGGCGGCGAGACGCTCACCGTCACCGAGGACGACGGCTACGTCGCGCGCCTGTGCCCCTGAACCGGACGTCGGGGGCGGTGTCGCCGAATGACTTCGGCGACCCGGACCCCGACGCGCGTCACATCTGCGGCTTGAGCAGCCCGATCTCGATCAGCCGCTGCGTCAGGTACGCGTCGGCCGTGATCGGCTCCGGATAATGATTCGGGTTGTCCGGCGTGACGCAGCTGGGCAGCGACTCGATCAGGAACTCCGAGTTCGGGTGGAGGAAGAACGGGATCGAGTAGCGCGGGATCTCGGCGTAGGGCGACGGCGGGTTGACCACGCGGTGGGTCGTCGAGCGCAGCACGTCGTTGGTGAGGCGCTGCAGCATGTCGCCGACGTTGACGACGATCGCCTCGGGGATGGTCGTCACCGGCACCCACTGGCCGGCGCGGCTCAGCACCTCGAGGCCTGGTTCGCCGGAGCCGATGAGCAGGGTGATGAGGTTGATGTCTTCGTGCTGGCCGGAGCGGACGCTGCCGGGGTCGCCGCGGCCGGGCTCGAGCGGGGGGTAGTGGATCGGGCGGAGGATCGAGTTGCCGTGGTCGGTCTTGTCGGCGAAGTAGCGCTCGTCGAGGTCGAGGCCGAGGGCCACGGCGCGGAGGACCCGGTCGCCCAAGTTTTCGAGCTGGCGGTACAGCTCCCACGTCGCCTCGCGGAACCCGGGGATCTCGGTCGGCCAGATGTTGGGCGGGTAGTGGGCCGTCCAGGCCGCGCCGGGCACGTGTTCGCGGCCGACGTGCCAGAACTCCTTGAGGTCGACGGCCGGGCTGTCCTTGGCGTGTTCGACGCCGAACGGCGTGTAGCCGCGGGCGCCGCCCTTGCCGACGTTGTAGGCCATCTTGGCCGCGGCCGGCAGGTCGAAGAACGCCTTGATCGCGCGGTAGGCGTCGGCGATGAGCGCGTCGGGGATGCCGTGGTGGGACACCGCGACGAAGCCGATCTCGCGGTAGGCGTGGTTGAGCTCGCGGACGAACCCGGCCCGCTCGCGCGGGTCGTCCGAGCGGTCGAAGCGGCGGATGTCGAGGATCGGTACCAGTTCGGTGGACATGTCTTTTGGTTCCTGGCCTGTGGACCAGCCCGACGAGGAGCTCGCGGCGAGCGGGTCAGAGCAGCGCGCCTGCGACGCAGGCGGTGGAGAAGTTGGCGAGCGTGGCGGCGACCAGCGCCAGCGCGCCGAGGCGGGCGATGTCGGGCTTGCGCTCGGGCACCAGGGCTCCGAGCCCGCCGATCTGGATGCCGATGCTCGACAGGTTGGCGAACCCGCACACGGCGAAGGTCGCGATCGCCACCGTGCGCGGGTCGAGCCCGGACGCGGCGTGGAGCTGCTGGAACGCCACGATCTCGTTGACGGCCATGCGCGTGCCGAGGACCCCGCCGACGGTGGTGGCCTCGGCCCACGGGATGCCCATCAGCGCGGCGATCGGCGCGAAGCCCCAGCCGAGCACGCGCTCGATCGACAGCGGGGCCCCGAACGCCGGCACGAGGCCGACGATCGCGTTGAGCAGCGACACCAGGGCGACGAACGAGATCAACATCGCGCCGACGTTGGCGGCCAGGCGCAGGCCGTCGCTGGTGCCGTTGGCGGCCGCCTCGAGGATGTTGCGGCTGCTCTCGACCGGCGCGTCGCGGACCATGCCTGCGGTCTCGGGGGTGCCGGTCTCGGGCACGATCAGCTTGGCGAACACCAGGGAGATCGGCGCCGTCATCGCCATCGCCGTGAGGAGGTGCTCGATCTTCACCCCGCCGAACAGCACGTAGGCGCCGAGGATCGCGCCCGACACCGAGGCCATGCCGGCGACGATCACGGTGAACAGCTCGGACTCGGTCAGCTTGCTGAGGAACGGCCGGATCGTCAGCGGCGCCTCGGTCTGGCCCATGAAGATGCTGGCGGCGATGCACAGCGACTCGGCCCCGCTGGCGCCGAACACGTGGACCATCGCCCGCGCCAGCACGCGGACGATCAATTGCATCACCCCGAGGTAGTAGAGCACCGCGAACAGCGCCGCGACGAACACGATCGTCGGCAGCACCTGGAACGCGAAGATCATGCCGATGCCGCTGGCGCCGCCCTTGGGCAGCCCGAGCTCGCCGAACAGGAAGCCCGAGCCGACGAACGCGTGGTCGAGCACCGCCTGCACCGCCTGGGCCGCGTGGGCCAGGCCGGCGCCGCCCTGGGGCAGCTTGAGCAGCAGCAGGCCGATGACCCATTGCAGCGCCACGCCCCACAGCAGCACCCGCAGGGACACCGCCTTGCGGTCGCGGCTGAGGGCGTAGCCGACGCCGAGCAGGACGACGAAGCCGACGACGCTGACGAGCTGAAGGGGCATCCGCCGCCGACTTTAGCAGCCCGCACGAGGCGCGTGGAGGGAGGTATCCACATTTCACGGCGCCGCGATCGCCGGCCGGCGCGGCTTTACAGGGCGGCGCCCCGCGAGGCACCATCCCGGCGCCCGCATGGCCAAGCTCTACTTCCGTCACGGCACCATGGACAGCGCCAAGACCCTGAACTTGCTGGCGGTGGCCCACAACTACCGCAGCCAGGGCAAGCGCGTGCTGCTGCTGAAGCCGCGGATCGACGACCGCTTCGGCGCCGGCGCGATCGCCTCCCGCGCCGGCCTGCACGCCGAGGCCGACCTCCTGATCGAGCCGGACAGCGTCCTCGACCCCGCGCTGTTCGCCGGCGTCGACTGCGTCCTCGTCGACGAGGCCCAGTTCCTGTCGGCGCGGGTCATCGAGCAGCTGCGCGTGCTGACGCAGGGCGGCCCCCCGGTGATCTGCTACGGCCTGCGCACCGACTTCCGCACCGCGCTGTTCGAGGGCTCGCGCCGCCTGCTCGAGCTGGCCGACAGCATCGAGGAGGTCAAGGTCACCTGCCAGTTCTGCAACCGCAAGGCGATCTTCAACCTCCGCCACGGCGGCGGCGAGGCGGTCACCGAGGGCGAGCAGATCCAGCTCGGCGGGTCCGAGAGCTACGCGCCGGCCTGCTTCGCCTGTTACCAGGCCCGCACCTCCCTGTTCCCGCCGCTGGCGCCGGCCAGCGACGCCTGATCCAGCCGCCCCGAAGTTCGGCCTGTCGATCGCGGCGCGATCGACTCGCTTCGTCGCGCGATCTCCCCACGCCGGCCGGGGGCGTCGGTGCCCTCGGACGGGGCCCCGCGGCGGCTCATCGCCGGCGGCGACGACGGATGAGCACGCCGGCGAGGGCGAGGGCGAGGCCCGTCGCCGCGTGCCCGTCCGGCCGGTCGTCGGCGGTCCGGCACCCGCAGCCCTCGTCCGGGGCGGACGCTCCGGGGCCCCCGCTGTCGGACGCGCCGGCTCCGGTCGCGCTCCCGTCCGAGCTGGTGTCGCCTGCGGAGGAGCCCGCGCCGGTGGTGACCGGGCCTCCTCCTCCGGAGGAGCCCGTGCTGTCTCCGCCGGACGTGCTCGTGCTCGCGGGGCCCGAGGTGGTCGGGTCGTCCGGGCCGGAGGTGCTCGTGCCGTCGCTGCCGGAGCCGGTCGGATCGGGGTCGGGACCGACGGGCGCGCAGCCGATCCGCTCGGTGCTCACCACGACGTTGTCGAACCACGCCCGGTTGCTCACGTCGGTGTCGCCCGGCTCGATGTAGTGCTGCAAGAAGGCCTTGTTCAGCCCGAGCTCCGGGATGTCGCGCCAGTGCAGGCCCGCGGCCGCGTGGCCCGGCTGGTCGTCGATCCAGAACGCCATCTCGCCGTCGGCCTGCCCGGGCGTGTTCAGCTTCATGTACATCTCGAGGCAGACCCACTGATTCTTCGGGAGGACCACCGGGGGCTCGGGCGAGAAGTGATTGCCCCAGCAGCACTCGAGGCCGTCGTCGCACGGCATGTCCTTGTCGGCGCAGCCGGAGCAGATGTTCGCGGCGTAGTCGCCGCTGCAGTAGCCGCCGGCGTCGCAGCCCATGTCCGGGTGGTACGTATAAAAGAAGAGCTCGTGCGACGCGTTGAAGTCGACCGTCGTGCCCGCCCAGCGCTCGCCGTTGGGGCGGCAGCCGGCGTTGCCGTCGGTCTCCCAGAACGCGTCGGGGCGCGAGCCGGCGAGGGCGAGGAAGTGGTGGACGTACTGGTGATCCTCGGCGAGCTTCACCCACGTCCGGAAGTACAGCTGCTCGTGGTTGGTCAGCGCGCAGCCCGCCTGCTTCTCGCCCGCGCAGGTGCGGACCGCGAGCGCGCCGCCCTGGTACTGGGCCGAGGCTTCACCCGGCATGTGCAGCGCCCACTCGCCGGCGAACGCCGCCCCGCGCTCGTTCGTCAGGCGGATCCGGGCGGGGTCGTTCCCGCCGTCCGTGCAGCCCACGCACTGGACGAACGGCGACCCCTCGAACCACGACTGCCAGCCGAGGTCGCCCGACTCGAAGTCCTCGCAGGCGATCCATCCGGGCTCGGGCGCGTCGCACTCGCCGGCCGCCGCGGCGCCCGGGGCGGCGAAGAACGCCAGAACGACGACGGCCGCGACCACCCCGACCGATCCACCCCCTCGCTCGTGTGCACCGCGTAAAAAGGACCGCTGCTGCATCGGCTCACCCTCCCCGGGCAAGAGGGGAGGCGAGAACGCCGCGCCTGTCAATACACCGACGACGCGCAGGCCCGCTGCGCGCCGCGTGAACGACGGGGCGGCGAGGGAGGGGCGCCAGGCCCCCATCGCGATCGCGCCCGGAGGTGCGGCGACGAGCGTCCAAGAGGACAGGTCGGGCGCGCGTGGGCGGTGCGCCTGCGAGTGTCCCGAAGGACAGAGCACCCGTGCACGGCGGCGCCGGGACGTGCGAGGGCGGGTGTCCAGAACGACAGGCCGGCCGCGCGGGGCGTCGCGGAGATGGGTGCCTCGAAGGACAGTTCGTTCGACAGGTGTCCAGAAGGACAGGTCGGCGGCCGCCGGGCCGCGACTAGGCTGTCCTGAAAGACACGTCGATGCAGCCGCCGCGGCACGCCGCGCGGGGGCGCCTCGGTGCGGCGCGTAGCGACCGACAGAGCCGACGCGCCGCGGCGCCGGATCCAGCTGCCCGGCAACGACAGGTCCTTCGCGGCGCGCTCGTACGACATGTCTCGAAGGTCATGTCTCTGCGGGCTTCCACGCCGGGCTCTCCGGCGGCCGGGGCGCCGAGCCCGTGGCGATCCTCCTCGAGGCCCTGCTGCGCGCGGTCGTCGAGGTGCGGGCCGAGCACGTGCTGCTCGACGTCCCGGCGTGCCGGAGGTCGACGCCGAGGCCGCCGGTGACCTGCGCGCCGCGTCGGCCTTGTCGGGAGCTCGCCGCTCATCGCCGACTCGCTCGTCGCGCTCGCGGTCGATCTCGCCGGCGTGCCGGCGTTCGCCACCCTGCAAGACGGGCTGCGCCACGCGCTGGCGGCCGTCGCGGCGCCGGCGACCGCACGCGGCCACGACGGACTCAGGGCGCGAGCAGGGAAGTGGAGCGCTGAACGACATGGTGCGGCGACTCGCGTCGCCCTGGGGTCTCGCGGACACGTGGGCCCTCGGCCCCGGCGGCGCACCCGGCCGCGACGTCGCCGAGGGGCTGGCGCGTAACGGCGATCACACGCAATGCGTGTCGTTGAGGTCTTCGGGGATCACCTGGTCCTCGGGACAGCCCCCAACAATCGCGGCACATCGTGAAAGTCGGCTCCTGGGGCCGATCTCCGGCCCCCTGCGGGCTTCGCGTTCGCACTGAACGAACGTTCAAACGCAGCCGGCGCAGGGCCACGCACTCACAACTTTGTATGTGAAATTTCAACGCCATCCCCGATTGGTTACGCAGAGGACACCCGCCGTCGTGTCGCCGTGGAGTCGATCAAATGTCGCGGCGATGTCTCTGTTTTTCTCCTGGAGCGCGTGCCCCGGCGCCGACTCAGTCGCGTACCATCACTGCCCAGACGTCGTGTTCTTGCGCCGCATGGACAGCTTTTCGCGTCTGGGACCGCCGCTGCTGCTCGCGGCGTCGGTCGGCTGCGTACGCCCGCAGCTGGGGGTCGCCTGTCCGCAAATACAGGCGGGGGACCTGGCGCTGACCGAGCTGCGGCAGAACCAGCCCGGCTCGTACCGCCAGTGGATCGAGCTGTACAACGCCAGCGACGAGCCGATCGCGCTGGCCGGGCTGCGGTTCCAGTTCACCCGCAACGACGGCGTCCCGGCCGGCAGCTTCTTCGTCCGCGACGAGGCGCTGGAGGTCGAGCCGGGCGACTACGTGGTGCTCGGCAGCGACGACCCGATGCGCGCCGCCTACCTCGATTACAGCTACCTGGTCGACTGGCACAGCGCCTCCGACGCCAGCCAGCCGCGCGACCTCCCGAGCGGCGGCCTGCTCGAGGTGACCGCCTGCGGGCGGCTGATCGACCGCGTGGTCCTGCGCAACCTGGCCGCCGAGGGCACCATGTTCTGGCCGGGCGAGCCCGACGCCGCCGGCAACGACGAGGGCGCCGACTGGTGCGTCGACGACTTCACCACCTCGACGGGGCTCGGCCTGTACGGCACCCCGGGGGAGGCCAATCCCGCATGTCCCTGAGGACATGGTCCATCGGACACGCGCTGGCCGTCGCGGCGGCGGCCGTGCTCGCGCCGGCGTGCAACCCGGTCGTCCACCGCTTCGACCGCACCACGGTGGTCGCCAGCCTGGCCAGGGGCAACGAGGCCGCGCTCGTCATCGGCGAGTTCCCGCTGTTGAAGGTCACCGACGGCGACACGATCCGCGTCGCCGGCCTCGACGCCAGCATGCGCCTGCTCGGCCTCGACACCGAGGAGACCTTCAAGCGCAAGTCCGAGTACATGGAGTTCGACAAGGGCTGGGAGCGCTACCTCGCCGAGGCCCAGGCCAAGACGAAGAGCCCGGTCAAGATCCCGACGCCGCTCGGCGAGGAGGCCAAGAAGTTCGCGGAGGCCTTCTTCCAGGACGTCCGCACCGTCCGCCTCGAGCGCGATCACCCCAAGGAGATCCGCGACTTCTACAACCGCTACCTCGCGTACGTGTTCGTCGAGAAGGACGGCAAGACCTACAACTACAACGTCGAGTGCGTGCGCGCCGGCATGAGCCCGTACTTCAGCAAGTACGGCTACTCGCGCCGCTTCCACAAGGAGTTCGTCGCGGCCCAGGAGGAGGCGCGCGCGGCCAAGCGCGGGATCTGGGACCCGGCCAAGCAGCACTACACCGACTACGACCGCCGCCTCGAGTGGTGGAACCGCCGCGGCGACTTCATCCAGGCGTTCGAGATCGAGGCCGCCGACCACAGCAACTGGATCGTCCTGACCCACTGGGACGCGCTCGATCGCCTGCAGGGCAAGGTCGGCCGCGAGGTCGTGGTCCTCGGCGCCGTCGGCGACATCCGCGAGACCGCCGGCCCGACCAAGGTCCTGCTCAGCCGCCGCCGCACCGGCAGCCTGCCGCTGATCTTCTTCGACAAGGACGTGCTGGCCCGCTCCGGCGCGCTCGAGGCCAAGGGCGAGTTCGTCCGCGCCCACGGCGTCGTCACCAAGTACTACAACAAGTACAAGAAGCAGGACGAGCTGCAGATCGTCGTCACCCTGCCGGGGCAGATCCAGCGCGACCTCGAGCCGCCGGCCCCGGCCGAAGACGCCGCCTCCGAGGAGGCTGTCTCTCCGGACATGCCCGAAGCGACAGAGCCCGAGGGGCAGGCCCCCGCGGACACGCTCGACACCGACGCGGCCGACGCGAGCGACGCCGACGCCCGCGCGGTCGAGGCCGCGGAGCGCGAGGGCCGCAACGACAGCCCGGCGCCGCCCGGCGCCGCCCATTGATCGCCCGCCCGGGCGAGACCGAGATCCGACCATGAACCGCCGCACGCTCGCCCGCCTCGCCCTCGTCGTCTCCATCGCCCCGCTGCCGGCCTGCGGCGACAACAGCTCCGGCGGCACCGAGGGGGCCGGCAGCTGCGTCGCCGGGCTCGCCGGCGGCGAGCTCGTGATCACCGAGTACATGCCCGACCCCAAGGGCAGCGACGCCGACGGCATCGAGTGGTTCGAGGTCTACAACCCCGGCACCACGCCGGTCAGCCTCAACGGCGTCGGCCTCGTCAACAGCAAGGCCGACGGCACCGACGCCGACGGCCACCTGATCCAGACCGACCTCGAGATCCCGCCGGGCGCCTACATGACCTTCGGCGCCGTCACCGACGAGACCCGCCCGGAGTACATCGACTACGGCTACGGCAGCGACCTCGGGTCGATGTCCAACACCTCCGGCATGATCACCGTCAAGTGCGGCGGCGTGGTCGTCGACGAGGTCCTCTACGACGCCACCAAGATCAAGGACGGCGTCAGCACGATCCTCGACGGCGACCTCGACCCCGACACCACCGAGAACGACGACCTGTCGAGGTGGTGCACCTCGCCGACCGACGGCGAGCCCTACTTCACCAGCGAGTACGGCTCGCCGCGCCAGGCCAACCCCTCCTGCCCGCTGCCGGCGCCGGAGAACTGCGGCCAGTGCTACGTCGGGCCGCTCCTGCGCGACGCCGTGGCGCCGCAGCCGGGCCAGCTGGTGATCACCGAGGTCATGGCCAACGCCGGCCTGTCGACCATGAGCGTCGGCGAGTGGTTCGAGCTGCAGGTCACCGACGGCGAGTTCGACCTCAACTGCCTGCAGTACGGCGGCAACACCACCAAGTTCGCCGCCGACCCCGAGAGCGCGCAGGTGGTCCAGCAGCCCGAGTGCCTGTCGGTCAAGACCGGCGACACCGTGCTGTTCTCGCAGAAGCAGTGGGACGAGACCGACTTCGTCATCAAGCTGACGCTCAACGACAGCGCCAGCGAGTCGAACCCGAGCCCCGGCGTGTTCATCGCCTGGGCCGGGACGATCCTCGACGAGATCCACTACCCGAGGCCGAAGGACGGCGTCGCCTGGAGCCTCGACCCCGGCGCGACCTCCGTCGCCGGCAACGACGACCCGGCCAACTTCTGCCTCGCCTACGAGCCGTTCGCCGAGGGCGACCTCGGCACCCCGGGGCTGCCCAACCCGGTCTGCCTGGCCAACCCGTGCGACGACGGCGGCCAGGTCCGCGAGGCCCTGTCGCCTGTCCCCGGGGACATCTTCATCACCGAGGTCCACGCCAACCCCTCGACCGGCCTCGGCGAGCCGGCCGGCGAGTGGCTCGAGTTCTTCACCCCGGTCAGCTTCGACCTCAACGGCCTGCAGCTCGGCAAGTCGGCCACCGACATCGACTTCACCTTCGGCGGCGGCCAGTGCCTCAGCGTCGGCCCCGGCCTGGTCCTGCTCGCGCGCGACGGCGCCACCGGCGAGATGCTGGCGCCCGCGGCCACCTACACCGGCCTCGGGCTCAGCAACAGCAGCGGCAACCTGTGGATCGGCGTCGGCGACGTCGAGCTCGACAGCATGCCGTACGACTCGCCGAAGGACGGCGTGGCCCGCCAGGTCGACCCCGCGGTGATCGATGCGTTCATGGTGTCGCTCGACCCGGCGCTCAACGACCCGCCCGAGGCCCGCTGCGACGCGACCGTGCCGTACGCGCCGTTCAACGCCGACCTCGGCACCCCGGGCGCCGACAACACGGTGTGCGGCGGCCCGCCGCCGTCCGGCCAGTGCACCGATCCGGACACGATGATGCCGCGCGACATCGACCCGCCCGCGGCCGGCGAGCTGCTCATCACCGAGTGGATGGCCAACCCGTCGCAGGTCGGCGACACGGCCGGCGAGTGGTTCGAGCTGTTCGCCGACGCCGACTTCGACCTCAACGGCCTCGAGCTCGGCAAGGTGTGGGACCCGTACACCGTCGGCGACACCGTCCCGGCCGCGGGCGACTGCCTCGAGGTCAAGGCCGGCGATTTCGTGCTGATCGCCCGCTCCGGCGACGCGGCGGTCAACGGCGGCCTGCCGGCGCCGCGCTTCGTGACGAAGCTGAGCCTCAACAACTCGAACGCCGGCCTGTTCGTCGGCCACGGCGGCGTCGAGCTCGACCACGTCGCCTACGCCGCGACGAGCGACGGCAAGTCGACCCAGCTGTCGGCGACGCACATCACCCCCGGCGCGCTCGACGTCGCCGTCAACGACGACCCCGCCAACGCCTGCTTCGCCGCGGCGCTCTACAACGCGACGGACAGCGGCTCGCCCGGGGCCGCCAACGCCGCGTGCGGCGGCGGATTCGCCGACCCGTGCTTCGACACCACCCTCAACGCGATGCGCGAGAAGCACTCGCCGGGGGTCGGCGACATCGTCATCAGCGAGTTCCTCGCCAACCCGTCGGGCACGGAGACCGACCGCGAGTGGTTCGAGGTGCTGGCCAACGCCGACGTCGACCTCAACAACGTCAAGGCGCTGTCGAAGTTCGCCCCGACCCCGGCCGAGCTGGCCGCGGGCAAGGTCTTCGGCGGCACCGACTGCATCGCCGTGACCGCCGGCCAGCGGGCGCTCATCGCTCGCAAGGCCGACCCCGCGGTCAACGGCGGCCTCCCGGCGGTCGACGCGACCTTCAGCTTCTCGCTCGCCAACTCGGCCGGCGCGATCTCGCTGTCGGTCGGCGACCTGCTGCTCGACGCCGTGCAGTGGGCGACCAGCCAGGGCGAGGACATCGCCGCCCAGCTCGACCCCGGGACCTCGAACCCCGCGCTCAACGACTCGGCCGACGCCGCGCCCTGGTGCGACGCCGTCGGCCCCGGCACCCCGAAGCAGGAGAACCCCGCATGCCCCTGAAGCACCGGCTCGCGTTCATCCTCACTCTGGCCTTCGGGACAGGCGCCTGCGAGGCCACCGAGCCCGCGGCCGGCACCGACGACGACGGCGAGGAGCCCGAGCTGTCGAAGTGCGGTCCGACCCGGGCCGTCGTCGACAAGGTGATCGACGGCGACACCATCGTCCTCGCCGGCGGCGAGAAGGTCCGCTACCTCATGGTCGACACGCCCGAGATCACCAACGGCAAGAACGAGTGCTTCGGGCAGCAGGCGCGCGAGTTCAACGCCGAGTACGTGCTCGGCCAGGAGGTCACGCTCACCTACGACGTCGAGTGCACCGACGCCTACGAGCGCCTGCTCGCCTACGTCGAGGTGCCGGACGGCGAGCTCAACTCGCTGCTGGTCGCCCGCGGCTACGGGTGCGTGCTCGACATCCCGCCCAACGGCGAGGATCGGGCCGACGAGTTCAAGGCCATGCAGATGTCGGCGCAGGAGCAGAAGGCCGGCCTGTGGGGCATGTGCGGCGACGTCTGCTGATCCGCTGCAGCCTCCGCTTTTCCAGCTTCCGGTCGATGATCCCTCTCATGTCCTCGCGGCCAGCACCCTGCGCCTCGCGCCGCCCCCGCGGCCGCGGAGCGATCGCCGTCTCGCTCGCCCTCGGGCTCGGCGCCGCGCTGGCGCCCGCCCGCGCCGGAGCGGCCCCCTACGAGACCTTCGTCGACGTCGACGACGAGGACGACCTGCTCGAGCTCAGCACCGCCGGCGACATCTCCGGCGAGACCTTCGACACCCTGGTCGAGCTGCTGCGCCGCGGCGTCAACCTCAACAGCGCCTCGCGCGAGGAGCTGTTCACGCTGCCGAACCTGACCTACAAGCAGGTCGACGGCATCATCCGCTACCGCCAGGAGGCCGGCTTCATCTACGACCCGGCCGCGCTGGTGCTGGCCGGCGTGCTCGACCGCGACCAGCTCGAGGCGATCGCCGCGTTCATCTACATCGTCGAGCCCAACCGCCGCTACTCCGCGACCTCCGGCAAGGTGCGCCTGCGCACCGCCTGGTCGCCGCCCGACCGCCGCCTGCCGGCCATGGTCCTCGACGGGCAGGTCCAGACCCTGCGCCACCTCCGGCTCGGCGTCGCCGGCGTGCTCACGCGCAGCCGCGTCGACGACGTCCGCTACGACCCCAACCGCGACGCGCTGTCGGCCGAGCAGCCGCGCCCGCGCGGCTACCTGCCCAAGGTCTACGTGCAATGGGAGGACGACAATTACAACGTCCTGCTCGGCACGTATCGCATCGGCTTCGGCCAGCGCCTGACCTTCGACAACACCCGCAATTACACCCCGAACGGGATCTACCGCGACAACACGATCTATCCGCGCCCGGTCCGCCTGACCCGGCTTTGCAAGGAGTCGGCCGGTGAGCTGGCCAGTTCGCCGTGCGACGGCGACCTCGGCAGCACCTACGTCACCCCCGACTTCCGCTGGCAGGAGACGCTGCAGGGCATCGCCGCCGGCATCAAGAAGCTCGAGCTGCCGGTCGGCTGGATGCAGGCCTACGCGTGGACCAGCGTGCAGGCGCGCAGCGTCTATCAGTACAAGCTGTACGACCCGGCGATCTGCGACGACCCGCGCAGCGACGATCCGCGCTGCGACGCCCCGGCGATCTACAAGCGCCAGCCCGACCCGTTCGCGCCGACGTCCGAGTTCAGCTACCAGACCCTGCCGCGGATGTTCCGCGAGGTCACGAGCGGCGGCAACGTCAGCTACTTCTTCAACCGCCGCTCGTGGATCGGCGCCACCGGCTACGGGACCGCCATCAAGTGGCTCACCGGCGGCAAGGACTACGACTTCCAGGAGTGGGCGCGCCAGCCGTTCGGCGGGCCGTTCGGGGCCGTCGGCCTCAACGGCGCGTGGGGCCACCGCTGGTCCGACCTCGGCATCGAGGTCACGCGCAGCTTCGACTCGATGGCCAGGGCCACCGGCGTCAACCCGGGCGACAGCAAGGGCGGCGGCGGCTTCGCGGCGATCCTCCGCCACACCGCGACGTTCGGCAGGCACGAGATCGAGACGATCGTCCGCTACTACGATACGGAGTTCGCCAACCCGTACGCGCGCCCGCTGGCGTCGCCGGACGTGTACGAGGGCCAGCGCGCCCGCGACGAGGCCGGCGCCCGCATCCGCTACACCGGCAAGCCGAACAAGGCCTCGAACATCCGCACCTACGTCAACGCCTGGGTGTCGCCCTCGACCAAGGCGCCGGGGATCCACGCCTACCTGCGCGGCGACTACCTCGTGACCCGCTGGATGCTGCCGGCGCTGTGGGTCGAGTACCGCGACAAGGACATGCGCAAGACCGGCTACCAGTACTGCTACGGCGGCGACGTCGGCGTGTCCGACCTGGTCTCCGGCGACGACCTCGACGGCGATTCCTACAGCGACGAGCACCTGCTCTACACCAACGTCAACGGCGAGCCGGTGCGCTGCCAGGGCGAGCAGCTCAAGTTCAACGTGCAGCTGGCGTTCATGCCGCACAAGCGGGTCAGGATCGTCCCGCGCTACCAGCAGCGCTTCGTCGGCGACCCGCTCAAGGTCGACCCCGACCTGCCCGGCCTCACGCCCGACCTCTACAACAACGTCGTCCAGGGCGAGCGCACCAAGTACCGCCGCGACTCGCAGGCGTGGCTGACGATCAGCACCCGGCCGATCGATCCGCTGCGGATCCGCGCCCGCATCCGCTGGCTGTCGATGGACACCTCGAGCAACGAATTGCTCGAGCAGTCGCTGTGGAACTACCTCGACGTCGCGTACCTCTTCAAGAAGACCTTCATGATCCAGGTCCGCTACGACCTGTACTTCTGGCTCGACAAGCGCCCGAGCACGCTCGAGCGCATCCCGCGGCCCGAGAACCGCTTCCTGGTGGCGCTCGAAGGCCGCTTCTGAGGCGGTCGTCAGCGGCAGGTCGGCAGCGCGCCGGTCGAGGCGACGTTGAAGCCGACGATCCGCGCCGGCGCGCCGCGGTCGAGGGTCACGCCCAGCTTCGCGGTGCCCTTCTCGCACTTGAGCGCGTAGACGGCCTCGCGCGGCCCGCGGACCTCGAGCGGCTTGTCGAGCGTGCAGACGCCGTGCTCGAACTTCACGTCGGCGAGGGCGCGCTCGAGGCGGGTGCGGGCGAAGCCGGGCGAGAACAGGGCCTCGAACGCGGCCGGGTCGAAGGCGGTGAGCAGCGGCGCGGCGGCCACGGCGGCGGCGTGCAGCTCGGTCGCGGGCTCACCCTTCTGCCACTCGAGCTCGATGCTGTCGATCTTGGGCGTCTGGGCGCTGGTGAGGCCGAGGGTGAGCTCGGCCTCGCCGAGCTCGCACTTGAGGCCGAACACGCCGGACCACGCGCTGGTCGGGCGCTTGAGCTTGTCGAGGGTGCAGTCGCCGAGGCGCTCGTGCAGCCACCGCATCTTGGCGCCGAGCGCCGCGGCCGAGGCCGGGTTGCTCCACCCGTGCGCGGCCCACTTGGCGAAGGTCGGCTCGTCCCACTGCGAGAACAGGTCGACGACGCGCGAGGCCGCCTCGCCGAGCTCGGGCAGCGGCTGCGGAGCGCGGCCGGACAGCGCGCCGGCGCCGTCGAGCACGCGCTGGATGTCGACCGCGATCTGGTCGGTGTTGGCCCAGCTGGCGTTGCCGAGCACGATGATGCCGACGCCCGCGTTCGGCAGCATGCGCACGGTCGCGTGAAAGCCGTCGACCGCGCCGTTGTGGCCGACGACGTAGGCCTGCTCGCACCCGTGCGACACGCTCCACGGCAGGCCGACGCCCGACTCGCCGCCCTCGATGCCGCCGTCCGCGGCCTCGTCGGCGGTGGTGCGGGCGCGGAAGCTGCGATGCGCGCGCAGCCGCTGGGCCTCGCGCAGGGTCGAGCGCGCCAGCGGAGCGCCGTCGGCGTCGGGGCGCGGCGGCCAGGCGTCGAGCTGGAACGCGACGAAGCGCGCGAGGTCGTGGACGGTCGAGAACAGCCCGCCGGCCGCGCTGAGGGCGTTGTGCGCCCGCGGCTTCAGGGCCTTGAGCGTGCCGTCGACGACGACGTGGCCGCTCGTGAGCTGCGCCGGCGCGACGTCGCCGGCCTCCCACACCGTCTCGCTCATGCCGAGCGGCTGCAGGATGGCCTCGCGGATCGCCAGGCCGAACGGCTGGCCGGTGGTCGCGGCGATGATGTGGCCGAGCAACACGAAGCCGAGGTTCGAGTACTCGCTGCCGACGCCCGGCGCGCGCACCAGCGACAGGCCGTCGATCGCGTGCATCACGTCGTCGCGCGTGTACCCGCCCGCGGGCGCGGGCACCGGCAGGTCGGGGTCGCGCGGCAGGCCGGCCGTGTGGGTCAGGATGTCGCGGACCGTCAGCGGGCGCGCGTCGCCGCTGGGATAGACGAGGTTGTTGAGCTCGGGCAGCACGCCCGCGGCCGGGGCGTCGAGGTCGAGCTTGCCCTCCTCCCACAGCCGCAGCGCCGTCATCCCCGTGAACACCTTGGTGATCGAGCCGATCCGGAACGCGGTGTGCGTGTCGATGACGCCGCCGGCCTCGCTGTCCAGCTTCCCGAAGCCCTCGCCGAGCACCAGCTTGCCGTCGACGACGACGCCGATCGCCAGGCCGACCAGCCGATCGGCGGCGACCGCCTTGGCGACGACGTCGTGGATCTTCGGCAGCGCGGCCGCGATCTTGTCCTGCCGCTTGGGATCTTTAAAGACGGGCGGCGGGAGGTCGCGCACCGTCATCGTCGGCCCCATCCGGACCGACTCGAGCGGCGCGGCCGTCGGCTGCGGCGCGGGACGAACGTGGTGGGCACACCCGAGCTCCAGCGCCGCGAGGAAGGACAGGAGAGCGATGCCTCGATGCATCCCGGCGATTATGACCCGGGTGTCGCGCCCGGGAGGTTGAGGCGGTCGACACCCGCGGTGGCATGAAATGGCGGGCGTGCCGAAGGCCACGATGACGGGCGCAGACGCCCGCCGGCGCGTGCCACGGGGCCGGGCAGTCTCGGGCGCTCGCTGCGGAGGCGCCGCGTGGCCTCGCGTCAATCCGCGTACGCGTCCATCGGCGGGCAGGTGCACACGAGGTTGCGGTCGCCGAAGGCGTTGTCGATGCGGGCGACGTGGGGCCAGAACTTGCTGTCGCGGACCCAGGGCGCGGGGAAGGCCGCGACCTCGCGGGGGTAGGGGCGGGCCCACTCGGTGGCGGTGACGACGTCGGCGGTGTGGGGCGCGTGCTTGAGCGGGTTGTTGTCGCGCGGCCACTGGCCTTGCTCGACCTTACGCACCTCTTCGCGGATGGCGATCATCGCGTCGCAGAAGCGGTCGAGCTCGGCCTTCGGCTCGCTCTCGGTCGGCTCGATCATCAGGGTGCCGGCGACCGGGAACGACATCGTCGGCGCGTGGAAGCCGTAGTCCATCAGGCGCTTGGCGAAGTCCTCGGCCTCGATGCCGGCGCTGGCCTTGAGCGGGCGCAGGTCGAGGATGAACTCGTGGGCGACGCGGCCGTTCTCGCCGCGGTAGAGCACCGGGTAGTGGCCCTCGAGGCGCCTGGCCATGTAGTTGGCGTTGAGGATGGCGACCTTGGTGGCGCGGGTGAGGCCGGCGGCGCCCATCATCAGGACGTACATGAAGCTGATCGACAGGATGCTGGCGCTGCCCCACGGGGCCGCCGAGACCGGGCCGATCGCCTGCGCGCCGCCGCACTGGACCACCGGGTGGCCGGGCAGGAACGGGGCGAGGTGGGCGGCGACGGCGATCGGGCCCATGCCGGGGCCGCCGCCGCCGTGCGGGATGCAGAAGGTCTTGTGCAGGTTGAGGTGACAGACGTCGGCGCCGTAGTCGCCCGGGCGGCACAGGCCGACCTGCGCGTTCATGTTGGCGCCGTCGAGGTAGACCTGCCCGCCGTGCTCGTGGATGACGCCGCAGATCTCGCGGATCTGGGCCTCGAACACGCCGTGCGTCGAGGGGTAGGTGATCATCAGCGCGGCCAGGTTGCCGGCGTGCTGGGCGGCCTTCTTGCGCAGGTCGCCGAGGTCGACGTTGCCGCGCTCGTCGCAGGCGACGGCGACGACCTTGAAGCCGGCGAGCACCGCGGAGGCGGGGTTGGTGCCGTGCGCGGAGGTCGGGATCAGGCACACGTCGCGGTGGCCCTGGCCGCGGCTCCGGTGATAGGCGCGGATGACCAGCAGGCCGGCGTACTCGCCCTGCGAGCCGGCGTTGGGCTGCAGCGAGACGGCGGCGAAGCCGGTGATGCTCGCCAGGGCCCGCTCGAGCGCGTCGAACATCGCGGTGTAGCCGGCCGCCTGGTCGCGCGGGACGAACGGGTGGATGTCGCCGAGCTCGGGCCACGACAGCGGCATCATCTCCGAGGTCGCGTTGAGCTTCATCGTGCACGAGCCGAGCGAGATCATCGAGCTCGTGAGCGAGAGGTCGCGGCTCTCGAGGCGGTGGATGTAGCGCAGCAGGTCGTGCTCGCTGTGGTAGCTGTGGAACACCGGGTGGCCGAGGAACTCGCTCGTGCGCGCGAGCTCGCCGAAGCCCAGGTCTGTCCCGCGGGCCAGGTCGTGGACGTCGAGCGCGGTCTGGCTGACGGCGAACACCTCGAGCAGGGCGCCGACCTCCTCGACGGTGCTGCGCTCGTCGAGGGCGACGCCGACGCGGGCGGCGTCGATCGGCCGCAGGTTGATGCCCCGGGCCAGCGCGCGCGCGTGCACGGCCTCGGCGTTGACGCCCTGCAGCGCGACGGTGAGGGTGTCGAAGAACGGGGCGTCGCCGACGTCGTGGCCGAGCTTGCGCAGGCCGGCCGCGAGCGCGGCGGTCAGCGCGTGCACGCGGGCGCCGATCCGCGCCAGGCCCTGCGGGCCGTGGTAGACGGCGTACATGCCGGCCATGATGGCGAGCAGCACCTGCGCGGTGCAGATGTTGCTCGTCGCCTTGTCGCGGCGGATGTGCTGCTCGCGGGTCTGCATCGCCATGCGGTAGGCCCGCTTGCCGCGGGCGTCGCGGGACACGCCGATGACGCGCCCGGGCAGGAGGCGCTTGTGCTCGTCGCGGCAGGCGAGGAAGGCCGCGTGCGGGCCGCCGTAGCCGAGCGGGACGCCGAAGCGCTGGGCCGAGCCGACGGCGATGTCGGCGCCCATCTCGCCCGGCGGGCGCAGGAGCGTCAGCGCGAGCAGGTCGGTGGCGATCACCGCGAGCGCGCCCGCGGCCCGGGCCCTGGCGATGAGGGCGCCGGGGTCGGCGATCCGGCCGAACGTGTCGGGGACCTGCAGCAGCACGCCGCAGACGTCGCCTGTCCCGAAGTCCATGTCCGCAGGGGCAGCCACGCGCACGGCCACGCCGATGGCCTCGGCCCGGGTCTTGACGACGGCGATCGTCTGCGGGTGGCAGTCGTCGGCGACCACGAAGGCGCGCTTCTTGCCGCCGGAGACGTGCAGGCACATCGCCATCGCCTCGGCCGCGGCGGTGCCCTCGTCGAGCAGCGAGGCGTTGCTGAGCGGCAGGCCGGTGAGGTCGCTGATCATGGTCTGGAAGTTGATCAGCGCCTCGAGGCGGCCTTGCGAGATCTCGGCCTGGTAGGGCGTGTATTGCGTGTACCAGCCGGGGTTCTCGAGGATGTTGCGGAGGATGACCCCGGGCGTGTGGCTGGCCGAGTAGCCCATGCCGATGAGGGAGCGCAGGACCTTGTTCTGCTGCATCATGCGGCGGAACGCGGCCAGCGTCTCGGCCTCGCCGGGCTCGCGGCCTTCGACGACGACCGGGCCGAGGTCGAGGGCCGCGGCGGCGCGGATCGAGCCGGGCACCGCGGCCTCGACCAGCGCGTCGAGCGACGCCAGCCCGAGCGTCTGCAACATCGCGGTGATGTCGTCGGGGCGGGGCCCGATGTGGCGGTGGACGAAGGTGTCGGTGGGCGCGAGAAGGGCGGCGATCGGGTCGACGGCGGACATCGGCGGAGCGCATCGTAGCCGCGCGCTCCCGGGCTTTCAGGCTCCGCAGGCGAGAGTTTGGGCACTCACCGCGACGCGCTCGCGGCGGCGACGATCGTGCGCGCCGCGATGCACACAGCGCCGCGGGCGACGGCTACCGCCACGCGCTCACGGCGTCGACGATCGTGCGCGCCGCCTCGGGGCGGGCCGCGGTGCGCATGGCGGCGGACATGGTGGCGAGGCGGTCGGGGGCCTGCAACAGACCGGCGAGCGCGTCGGCCAGCGCCGCGGGCGACCACTCCGACTCGCGCAGGAGCAGCGCCCCGCCGGCGTCGACCAGCGCGCGGGCGTTCCACTCCTGGTGGTTGTCGGTGGCGTGCGGGAACGGCACCAGCACGGCAGGCTTGCCGACCGCGGTGAGCTCCGCCAACGAGGTGGCGCCGGCGCGGCACAGCACGAGGTCGCACCAGGCGTACGGCGCGGCCATGTCCTTGAGGAAGGCGGCCACGCGCGCGCGCGGCTCGCCGAGGCCGAGCGCGGCGTAGCCCTGCTGGACCCGCTCCTCGTCGCCCTTGCCGGTCTGGTGCCAGATCTCGAGGTCGGGCAGCCGCTGGAGCAGCGCCGGCAGGGCCGCGAGCACGGCGTCGTTGATCGCGCGGGCCCCCTGCGAGCCGCCGAACACGAACAGGCGCGGGCCGTGCGGCGCGACCGCCGAAGAAGAAGTGGTTTCGCCGGCGGCGACCAGCTGGCCGAGGATCTGGCGCCGGATCGGGTTGCCGGCCAGCACGACCTTGCGCGCGGGGAACCGACTGCGGACGTCGGGGAAGGTGCAGAACACCTTGCGCACCAGGCGAGACAGGATCCGGTTGGTGATCCCGGGGATGCTGTTCTGCTCGAGGATCGCCGTCGGGATCCGCAGCATCGACGCTGTAGCGACCACCGGCCCGGAGGCGTAGCCGCCGACGCCGAGGACGACGTCGGGCCGCAGGCGCCGCAGCAGGCGCAGGCTCTGCCACCAGGCCCGCGGCAGGCGCAGCAGTCCGCGCAGGAGGCCCGCGACGCCGCGACCCTTGATGCCGGCGACGTCGATCAGCTCGAGCGGGTAGCCCTGCTCGGGCACCGCGCGGGCCTCGATGCCGCGGGCGGTGCCGACGAAGTGGACCTCGCCGCCGCGGGCCCGGATCTCCTCGGCGAGCGCGATCCCGGGGAACAGGTGACCGCCCGTGCCGCCGCCGGCGATCACCACGCGCAGACTGGCGTGCGTCGTCGCGGTCGCCCCCGCGTGGGCCGCCGGGCCCGGGGCGGGGGCCGCCACCGCCTCGCCCTCGCGCAGCAGGATCCGCGGCAGGACGGGGACGGCGGGCGTGTCGGCGAGGATGCGCGTCATGACGCCCGGATATAGACCCATCATTCCGAAGAGGCCAATTGGCGGCGCGTGGCGCCGGCGGTGCGCGTCCAGATCTTGACCAGCTTGCCGACCCTGGCCGGGTCCTGCACGAGGTCGGCCAGGCGCTGGCCGTCGAGGGCCTCGAGGAAGCGCTCGCGGGCCTGGGCCAGCGCGCGCACGAGGCCGCACGCCGGCACGATCGGGCAGGTGTTGTGATCCCCGTCGAAGCACTCGACCACGTGGAAGTGCGGCTCGGTGGCGCGGACCACCTCACCCACCGTCACCTTCGCGGGGTCGCGCGCCAGCCGCAACCCGCCGCCGCGCCCGCGCGCCGACTCGACGTAGCCGAGGCGCGCCAGCTGATGCGCGACTTTGACCAGGTGGTGGTTCGAGATCCCGTAGGCGGCGCTGACCTCCGCGACCGGCACGAGGCGGTCCGGGTGCACCGCCAAATAAAGGAGGGTGCGCAGCGCGTAGTCGGTGAACTGTGTGAGTTGCATTGCGAAGGCTGGCCTCGTGGACAGAAAATATGTATTAAGCATACAACTTTTGTCCCGGCGAGGCCGGGAGGGAGCAGGAGACGACGATGACGAGCCTTTACGATGAACTCGGCGGTGCGGTGGCCATCGATGCCGCGGTCGACATCTTCTACCGCAAGGTCATGGCCGACGAGAAGCTCGCGCCCTTCTTCGACGACGTCGACATGGAGCGGCAGGCGGCCAAGCAGAAGGCGTTCCTCACCATGGTGACCGGCGGGCCGGCGAACTACAGCGGCAAGGACATGCGCCGCGCGCACGCCCACCTGGTGGCCGAGGGCATCGACGACAGCCACTTCGACGCGGTGGTCGGTCACCTCGCCGGCACGCTCAAGGAGCTCGGCGTCGACGACGCGAAGATCGCCCGCGTCGGTGCGGTCGCCGAGTCGGTCCGCAACGACGTGCTCGGGCGCAACCCCGCGAGCTGAGGTGCGTCATGCCGGGCCGGATCCGTCGTGGGTCGCTCGACCTGGTCCTTGAGCCAGGTGAGACCGTGCTCGAGGGCCTGCTGCGCGGCGGCGCGGCGGTCCCGTCGTCGTGCCGCGCCGGCGCCTGCCAGGCCTGCATGCAGCGGGCCGCGGCCGGCGACCCCGGCGCGGCGTCCCAGCAGGGCCTGCACCCGGCGCTGCGCGAGCAGGGCTGGTTCCTGGCCTGCGTGTCCCGGCCGACCGGCGACCTGACGATCGCCGACGGCGAGCCGCCGGCGATCGGCGCCGCGATCACCGAGGTCACCCCGATCGGCCCGGCGATCGTGCGCGTCCGCCTCGAGCCCGACGAGGCGCTGTCCTATCGGCCAGGTCAGTACGTGCAGCTGATCCAGGACGACCAGATCCGCGCCTACTCGCTGGCCAGCTCGCCGGTCGACGGCCCGCGCCTCGACCTCCACGTCCGCGTCCACCGGCACGGCCGCGTCAGCCGCTGGCTCGCCGGGGCCGCCCCCGGCGCGCGCGTGCGCCTGCGCGGGCCGGCCGGCTCCTGCTTCTACACCGAGGGCCGGCCGGAGCAGCCGCTCCTGATGGTCGGCACCGGCACCGGCCTCGCTCCGCTCTACGCGATCGCCCGCGACGCCCGCCGCCGTGGCCACACCGGCCCGATCTCGCTGGTCCACGGCGCCCGCGATCCCGACGGCTTCTACCTCGTCGACGAGCTCAAGCGCATGGTCGCCGAGGCAGGTGTGTTCCGATATGTGCGCTGCGCCATGACCGGGGAGATCGGTGGCGAGATCGAGGTCGGCGATCTGGCGGCAGTGACGCTGCGGCTGTTCCCCAACCTCAAGGGCTGGCGGGTGTTCCTGTGCGGCAGCCCCGACTGGGTCAACGCGCTGAAGAAGCAGTGCTTCCTGCGCGGCGCGGGCCTCAAGGACATCAGCACTGACGCGTTCCTGACCGCGCCGACGCCGGCACCGCCGCGCGCGGCGGTCACGGCGTCGGGCCGCTGAGCTCGAGCCGCGTCGGGTCCGCGACCGCGCGCGCGTCGTCGCGCCCCGGCGGCCGGCGAGCCCGACTGTCCCGAGGCGCGGCGCGTCCTCGCGGGCTCGGAGCGCCCGGCGCACGGGGAGATATGTCCGCGAGGACATGCGCGAAAGAAAATGTTTTAAAAAACATGTCCTTTTGACCATCATGTGACACCGAGCGGCCTGTCCGCACTCGCCGCACAGCGCGCAGGGGCGTCTACAGGCGCGGGACCATCGTCGGCCGACGAATGTGCGTAGGAGCGTTCGCTCCTCGGGCCGGCTCTGACGGCGCCACCAGTGAGGGGAGCGGGGCTCCGCGCTCGGCGCGCCGGCGCGGGCGGCCGGGGATTCGTGGTAGACAGGGCCCCGCGTGTCGGCACGACCGCCCCTGCTGCTACGACAGCACGTCTGGCGCGCCTTTCTGCGGGTCGCGCTGCTGCCGTTGTTGCTCGTCGAGATCGCGCTGATCGCCGTGTACCTGCTGGCGAACGTCGCGGCGACGCAGGAGAACCTGGCGGCGGTGCGCGAGATCGCCGACGCCGAGCTGGCGCGGATCGCCGCCCACAAGGCGACGATCGTCGACGGGCAGCTCGCGGGCGTGCGGCAGATGACGGCGCTGTACGCCCGCCAGACCCAGGAGGCGCTGGCGCGCCCGCACGAGCTGACGCCCGAGCAGCGCGCGACCTACAAGACCTCGCCGCAGGGCGTGTTCTACAGCGAGCCGGGCGCGCCCGGCAGCTCGGTCTACTACAGCGCGGCGACCACGATCGGCCCGGCCGAGCGCGACAAGGTCGAGCGCACGGCCCAGCTCGATCCGCTGATGCGCGACATCCTCGCCAGCAATTCGCTGATCGTGCAGCTGTACTTCAACACGTTCGACTCGATGAACCGGATCTTGCCGGCGGTCGACAGCCTGGCGCAGTACGGCACGGCGATGGACATCCCGTCGTACAACTTCTATTACGAGGCCGACGCGAAGCACAACCCGCGGCGCGAGGCGGTGTGGACCGACGCCTACGTCGACCCGGCGGGGCAGGGCTGGATGGTGTCGTGCATCGCCCCGGTGTACCGCGGCGATTTCCTCGAGGGCGTGGTCGGCCTCGACATCACCACGGCCACGATCATCGCCGAGGCGCTCGACCTGCAGCTGCCGTGGAGCGGCTACGGGGCGCTGCTCGGCAAGGACGGCACGCTGCTGGCGCTGCCGCCGGCCGGTGAGGCCGACTGGGGCGTGCGCGAGCTGACCGAGCACTCGTACACCGAGCACATCCTCCACGACACGTTCAAGCCCGACGACTTCAACCTGTGGAAGCGCGCCGACCTGACCGAGCTGGCCGCCAAGATCGCGGCGGCGCCCCACGGCGTCGCGCCGATCGACCTCAAGGGCCCCAAGCTGGTCGCCTGGGCCACCGCGGCGCAGACCGGCTGGACCCTGCTGATCGTCGTGCCCGAGCACGACATTTACGCCCAGGTCACCAGCCTCGGCAATCGCCTGTTTCGCATCGGCGGCTGGATGGTGTTCGGCCTCGTCGCATTCTATTGCGTGTTCCTGTGGTTCGTCGCCCGCCGGGCCCGCCAGATCTCGGCCGAGGTCGTCACCCCGCTGCTCGCCATCGACGGCCTCGTGCGCCGGATCGGCGCCGGCGAGTACGTCGTCGACCCGCCGCCGATCGTGATCGCCGAGCTCGACGCCAGCGCCCACGGCGTGGCGGCGATGGGCCGCCAGCTCGGGGCCGCGTATCACGAGGCCGAGGTCGCGCGTGACAGCGCCCAGCGGGCCTCGCAGCTCAAGTCGGAGTTCCTGGCGACCATGAGCCACGAGCTGCGCACGCCGCTCAACATCGTCATCGGCATGAACGAGCTGCTGCGCGAGGAGGTGATCGATCAGGAGCAGCGCCGCTGCACCGAGGCGATCGACAGCGCCGGCCGCGACTTGCTACGGATCGTCGAGGACATCCTCGACCTGTCGCGCATCGAGGCCGGGCAGATCGAGCTGGCGGTGGCGCCCTACGACCCGGCGGCGCTGATCGAGTCGGTGGCGGTGCTGCTGACGCCGCAGGCGCGGGCGCGCGGGCTCCACCTCGCGGTCACCGTCGACCCGACGATCCCCGCGGCGGTCGCCGGCGACGAGGGCCGGGTGCGTCAGGTGCTGTTCAACCTGGTCGGCAACGCCATCAAGTTCACGCCGCGCGGCGACGTGGTGGTGCGCGCCCAGCTGGTCGAGTCGCGGCTGCGCGTCGAGGTCGAGGACACGGGGATCGGGATCCCCGAGCAGGCCCGCGAGCGCATGTTCCAGCTGTTCACCCAGGTCGACGGCTCCTACGCGCGCCGCCACGGCGGCACCGGCCTCGGCCTCAGCGTGTGCAAGAAGCTCGTCGACCTGATGGGCGGCGCGATCGGCTACGACAGCGAGGAGGGCGCGGGCTCGCTGTTCTGGTTCGAGCTGCCGCTGTCCGAAGCTGCGGCCGCGCCGGAGATCTTGCCGTTCTCGCACGTCCGCGCGCGCCTGGTCGGTGCGAGCTCACCGTCCCGCGACGCACTCATGTCTACATTGCAGCGACTGGGGGTCGTGGCCCTGCGCGCGCGCGATGTCGCGGGGTTGTCGGCCGCCGACGCCGACGTGTTCTTCATGGAACGCGACGTCGAGCCGCCGCTCGCGGCCGTGGCGGTCGCTCTCGGCGAGGGCTCGCCGCCGTGGGGCTTCGCCGCGGCGCTGGCCGAGCCGTTCACGCGCGAGGCCGTGCGCGCCGTGCTGTCGACAGTTGTCCGCACCCCGGCGCGACAGACGTCCTGAAATCATCATACGGCAATCGCCGTTGCGGGCGGCGCGGGGTTCGCCTATGTGTCGATGCGATCATGCGTCGCGCTGCGAATTATCAATCATGGCTGCTCGGGGCGGTCGCTGTGGCGACCCCCGGCTGTTTCCTCGAAGACCTGTTCGGCGGCGGGCCGCAGCCGCCGGTGCACGACACCGTCGAGCTGTCGACCGGCATCGAGATGGCCTACCACGAGCTCGGCGACCCCGACGGCGACGTGGTCATCTTCCTCCACGGGTACACCGACACCTCGCGCTCGTTCATGCCGACGGCCAAGGCGCTGCTCGACCTCGACGACGACTTCCACGTGTTCGTCCTCGACCAGCGCGGCCACGGCGGCTCGTCGATGCCGCCGGCGGCCGACTGCGCCGCGGCGCCCGAGGCGTGCTTCGAGCCGGCCGACATGGCCGCCGACGTGATCGCGTTCATGGACGCCAAGGGCATCGACCACGCGGCGATCGTCGGCCACTCGATGGGCAGCTTCGTCGCCCAGGAGCTGGGCCTGTCGCACCCGCAGCGGGTCGACAAGCTGGTGCTGATCGGCACCGCCACGGGCGTGGCCGGCAACGCGGTCCTGCAGGACTACATCCTCGCCGAGCCGGTCGAGGGCTCGTGGAAGGACGGGTTCGTCGCCCAGGGCCTCGACTTCCCGGAGGACGTGTACGCGCTCGACCCGCTCGACGCCGACGCCGACGCGCAGGCGTGGATCGAGGGCGCCTGGGTCGTCGACCCCGCGGCCGACCCAGATTTCCTGGCCGCCATCGCGCCCGAGACGGCGGCGACCCGCATGGGCACGTGGATCGGCGTGGCCCGGGCGCTGCTGCAGACCGACAACACCGCGCGCCTGCAGGACCTCGAGGTGCCGACGCTGATCCTGTGGGCCACCCAGGACGGCTTCTTCTACGACGACCCCCACCAGCAGGCGCTGCGCGCCGCGCTCGACGTGGCGGTCGACGCGTGCAAGCTCGAGTACTGGTTCAAGCAGTACGGCAAGCGCCCGCTCGGCCCCGACGGGGTGCAGATCGACGACATCGGCCACAACACGCAGTGGGCCACCCCGGACGAGGTGGCGCGCGACCTCAGGTCGTATCTCAACACCGGCAAGCCGACCCGCGATTGGTACTACTCGGCCGACGGCGACCCGCAGGACATCGTCACCGAGGAGGACGCGGCGCCGCTCATCCACGGCGAGTGCGATTGAGCGGCCTGCCCGCGGGTGGAGTGAGGGCTCAGGGCGACTGCGAACCGTCGCTCTGCGCCGGCGCGAGGCTGTAGAACGCGACGTCGCCGTACCGAGACGGATCGCCGCTGCACTCGGGCAGGCTCCTCCAGCCGGAGAGCAGTTCGACCGGGGGATCGTAGGCCGGGTTGCGGTGGGCGCCGAGCGGCCGCAGCGGGTCGGTCGTGAACTTGCACTGCGCCCCGCGGGCCTCGTCGCCGGTGTCCCGGTACACCGACTCGAGGATCCACTCGTACTCGCCGGCGGCGGACGGGCGCCGCGCCAGCGAGTCGAGCGTGTCGAACAACGGCGGGTCGTTGGCGACGTCGCGGATGCCGACCTCGGCGCCGAAGAAAGTCCTCGACTCCCCGGCGAAGACCGCCTGCCAGCCCTGCATCAACGAGCTGTAGCGGGCGTGCCCGTAGCCGCGGGCGCTGCCGGCCCGCGGGACGACGTTGAGCTCCGTGAGGCCCTTGGCCAGCGCGTGGCCGTCGCAAGCGATCGCGAACTCGCCGTCGTCGAGGGCGACCGAGCCCACGCCGGCGTCGGCGTCGGCGTGCGTCGCCGGGAGGAGCACGGCCAGGTTGGAACCGCCCTCGATCGTCGGGCAGATGCTCCACCACGACTCGCCGCCGATCCGCCCGAAGTCCTCGTGGTCGGGGCCGGGGTCGACGTCGGTGCGGATGTCGTAGCGCGTGATCGTGAAGGTCAGGTCCTCGTCCCCCTGCTCGGTCGTCGCGCCCGCGAACCATAGCTTGCGGCTCTTGGAGGTGTCCCCGCGGGTGACCGTCAGGTCGAAGCGCGCATTGACGATCGGGGCCGTCGCGCCGGTGGCCAGCGCCACGCTGGCCGCGCCGTGCGGGTCGACGATGATCGCGTCGATGGCCGTCTCCGTCGGGGCCATCACGCCGGCGGTCCAGCGCACGCGGACATGGCCGTCGGGGCTGATCGCGTCGACGCCGCGGCGCAGCGACTGGTTGGTGATGTCGAGGACCCCGAGGTACGGCGAGTTCACGCACGGGGTGCCGCAGCGGAAGAGGCTCGGCTCGTCGACGTCGCAGGCGGCGAGGAGCACGGAGAGCGAGGCAAACGAGAACAGAATGGATGTACGTATCATGGGAATGATCGGACCTGGAATGATCTGCCAGTGGTCGAGTTCGCACCCTACGAACCCTCACCGTTCCAGCTACCACGAACGGCGAGACGACGGCAATGCGGCGCCCGCGGGCCCGACCGAGAGTCGGGCCTCCCCTGGCCCGACGCGGCAGGGCCCTCGCGGCCCCTGTGACAGGGCGGACGGGCCGCGCTATAGTGGCGAATCGTGGCCTCGGAGAGCGACGACGACGAGCTGCTGGCGGCGTGGCGACGGGGCGAGCGCGCGGCGGGGCAGCGGCTGTTCGAGCGCTACTACGAGGTCGTCGCCCGCTTCTTCGTCAACAAGGTCGGCGACGCCGGGACGGAGCTGATCCAGAAGACCTTCCTGGCGTGCGTCGAGGGTATGCCGCGGTTCCGCGGCGACGGCAGCTTCCGCAGCTACCTGTTCGCGATCGCGTACCGCCAGCTGTGCCTCCATTACAAAACCCGGGCGAAGGCGCCGGTCGACCTCGCCAGCCAGTCGGTCGCGGGCCTCGACCCCTCGCTCGCCAGCGTCCTGGTCGAGCGCGAGGAGCAGCGGCTCCTGCTCGCGGCGCTGCGATCGATCGCGCTCGAGCTGCAGGTCGTGCTCGAGCTGCACTACTGGGAGCAGTGCCCGGTCGCCGAGATCGCGGCCGCGCTCGAGATCCCGCCGGGCACGGTGAAGTCGCGGCTCCGCCGCGGACGCGAGCAGCTGCGCGAGGCGATCGAGCGCCTGGCGGCCACCCCCGCGCTGGCGCTCAGCACCTTCCGGGGGCTCGAGAGCTGGGCCGCGGCGGTGCGCGCACGCGCGCGCGAGCGGCCGTGAATTTTTTCGTGATCCGGATCGGGCCGGCTCGAACCACGCCGGCATGCTCCACCAACTCGCCGAACTCGTGATGAAGATCGAAGACGCCGACGCGACGCACCCCAGCGGCTCCGCGAGCGTCGCGTCCCCGCCGCACGACACCCTGCTTTCGCCGGAGATGCGACCGGACGTGATCAGCGGGCCCGAGCACGTCCGGGCCAAGCGCTCGGTCGCGGCCGCGCTGTTCGGGGCCGACACCGAGCCGGTGCAGCTCGGCCGCTACCGCCTGCTCGAGCGCCTCGGCGCCGGCGGCATGGGCATCGTCTACGCGGCCCACGACGCGCGCCTCGACCGCAAGCTCGCGCTCAAGCTGTTGCGGCCGACGCGGCTCGGCAGCGCCGAGGCGGCGGCGCGGACCCTCCGCGAGGCGCGAGCGCTGGCCCGGCTGTCGCACCCCAACGTGGTCCACGTGTACGAGGTCGGCGAGCTCGAGGGCCGCGAGATCTTCGTGGCGATGGAGCACCTCGCGGGGCCGACCCTGCGCGCCTGGCTCGACGCCGAGCCGCGGCCGTGGCGAGCGGTGCTCGAGGTGTTCCGCCAGGCGGGCGAGGGCCTGGCGGCCGCGCACGCGCAGGGCATCGTCCATCGCGACTTCAAGCCGCACAACGCGATGTTCGGGGCCGAGGGCCGCGTCCGCGTGCTCGACTTCGGCCTGGCCCAGGTCGACGGCGCAGCCGAATCGGGCGAGGTCGACCTGGGCCAGGCCGAAGCCCGCGACCTCTCGCGCATGCTCACGACCACCGGCGCGGTGCTCGGCACGCCGGCGTACATGGCCCCCGAACAGCTGGCGGCCAGGAGAGGCGACGCGCGCACCGATCAGTTCAGCTTCTGCATCGCCCTCTACGAGGCGCTGTACGGGCATCGACCGTTCGCGGGCGAGACGCTGGCCGAGCTGACCGACTCGATCAGCTCGGAGCGGGTGAAGCCGCCGCCGCGATCGACCGGGGTGCCGGCGTGGGTCCGCACGGCGCTGCTGCGCGGGCTGCGGGCCGACCCCGAGCTGCGCTGGCCGTCGATGACGGCGCTGCTGGCCGCGCTGTCCGGCGACCCGGCGCGCCGGCGCCGGCGGCAGCTGTGGACCGGCGCGACCATGACGGGCGCGATCGTCCTCACCGGCGGCGCGTGGTGGGCCGGCGAGCACCTGCGGCGCGTCGACGCCGAGGCGCGTGCAGAGCTCGACCGCGAGGTCGTGAGCGCCCGCGCCGAGGTCGACCGACAGGCCGTGGCGAGTACCCTGGCGCACGCGCGCGGCCTCCTCGACGGCGACCCGGCCGGCGCGATCCGGGCGCTCGCGCAGCTCGACGCGATCCCGCCGGAGAGCGCCCTCGAGGCGCGCACCCTGGCCCTCGCGGCGCTGTCCCGCGGCCTCCCGGACGCGGCGCTCGTCGGTCCCGAGGCCGAGCTCCTGAGCGTCGCCACGGCCGCGGACAGCGGCACGATCGTCGCCCAGGACGCGGCCGGCGACGTCTGGCGCTGGACGGCCGACGATCGGCCGGGCGAGCGGATCGCCCGCCTCGGTCAGCGCGCCGGCGAGCTCGTCGTGGCCGCGAGCGGACAGGCGTGGGGCGCCGCGCAGGGCGACACGCTGATCGGCGCGCACGTCGAGGGCGACGGGTGGCAGATCTGGCGCGCCGCCGCGCCGGCCGACCCGCCCGATCGCGCTCGCCTGATGATCACCAGCGACGAGCGCTGGCTGATCCGCCACCACACGTGGCCGATCGTCGCGCTCGACCTGCGCAGCGGTCGACCGGTCGCGGACGCGTTCCCCGTGGTCGATGCCGGCGATCGGGCGGTCCAGGCGATCGTGTCGCCCGACGCGCGCTTCCTCGTCCGCGGCCGCGAGGGCGACGACGCCATCACCATCTGGGATCGCACCACCGGCGAGACCCGCAGCGTCCCCGCGCTCGGCGCCCTGCTCGGCCTCACCGGGGTCGTCGGCGACGGTCCCCACGTGCTCGGCGGGAGCAAGCGCGACGGCGTGCCCTTCGCGATCGCGTGGGACCTCGCCCGCGCGACCGCGCACGAGTGGCGCAGCGACGCCGTCGCCGCGGTCGACCTCGGCGGGCTCGTCGGGCTCACGCGCAGCACCGACGAGGGCCGGATCCTGTGCGTCGCGCAGCCGCTGGCCGCCGAATGTCAATGGCAGCAGCCGCTCGTCGATCCGTACGATCGCGTGCTCGCCGACTCACAGCATTATGCGATCGAGTCGGTGCGAGAGCAGCAACCCCGCCGTCCGCTCGAGCTCGGCGATCTCGCCACCGGAGCCGTCACGCGCCGCTTCGTCGCCGGCCCCGCGCGCGACGGCGGTCAGCTCGACCACGCGGGGCGCTACGTCGCCGCGCGAGGCGCCGCGATCGACGTGTGGCAGCGACGCGACCCGGCGCACACGATCGTCGACCTCCGCCGCGACCTCGCCGACACGCTCCATCACCACTCGCCGCACGGCAAATTCCTGGTCCGCCAGCACAAGCCGAGCGGCGCGCTCACGCGGATCGACACCCGCACCGGCGAGGCCCAGCCGCTCGCGCCGTGCCTCGCGCCGGGCGAGAAGATCGGGTGGATCTTGATCGACGAGGAGGGCCGGGCGCTCGTGCGGCACGACGACGGCCGCCTCGATCTGTACCTCGCCGGTTCGACCGAGCCGCGGGCGATCGCCGGCGTCGGCGAGCCGATCCGCTGGACCTACCTCTCGCCCGACGGCCGGGGCTTCGCCGCGCTCGCGGCCGGCGGCACCGCGTATGTGTGGGCCGATCCCGACGCGGCTCCGCGCACCTTCGACGCCGGGGCCAAGGGGTTCCGCTACCTGTTCTACGATCGCAGTGGTTCACGGATCGTCTCGCTGTCCTCGGACCGCGGCGTGCAGGTGTTCAGCGGCGGCGCGCTCACCTCGGTGCCCGTGCCCGCGGAGCCGCAGGAGGGGAGCGTGACGATGGTGCTGTCCGGCGACGGCCGCTGGCTGGCCGGGACGCGCCTCGGCACCGGGACGCTGGTCCTCCACGACCTCGAGGCCGGCACCACGCGCCAGCTCGACCTCGGCCTGAGCCTGCGCGCCGAGGGCTATCACGGCCTCGAGATCGCCCACGACGGCGCGCGGATCGCCGTCACCGAGGAGGAGCGGCTGTTCCTCGTCGATGTCGCGAGCGGCGCGGTGCAGAAGGTCGACGCCGGCGCGAACATCTGGTCGCTGCAATTCGAGCCCGCCGGCGAGCTGCTGTTCGCCGCCGTCGGTGACGCGGTGCAGGCCTGGGACCTCGCCCGCCTGACGGCCACGCCGCTGTGGAAGACCGCCGGCTTCGCGCGCCAGAGCCACCTCACCCCCGACGGCGAGCTGGTGACGCGCGAGCAGGGCGAGGTCCACCGCTTCGCCTTCGCGGCCGTCCCGCGCGAGCCGGAGGCGCTGCACGCCTGGCTGCGCGATCGCGCGGCTCGGCTCGGGCGCTGAGGCGTCGCAGGGCGGGCTCGCCGACTTCGTGTTCCCGTCCGACGGCTAGCGATTGGTACTACTCGGCCGACGGTGACCCGCAGGACATCCTCACCGAGGAGTACGCAGCGCGGCTCATCCACCGCGAGTGCGACTGAAGAGGTCCCGAGACCGGCCGCCGAGAATGCGAGACCCAGAGCCAGGTTGACCAACGCAAACCGGTTGAGCGGACGATCAACTTGGCGAGGGGGTGACCATCGGCGCAGCCGTGCTGGCGGCGGCTAAGAGATCCGCGGTTTGCAGCCCTCGCGCGAGGCGACACGCCGCATCTGATCCTTGCCGCAGGAGACTACACGTCGCCAACCGGGCGGGGCCAGGCGCGCGTGAGCTGAGGCGGCCGCCACACCCGTCCTCCGGCCTCGCGGCCCGGAACGGCGTCCGCACAGCGATGACAGGCATTGTGGTAGAAGTCCGAGCACGGTCTAAATCGCGTACGTCACAGTCACGCCATGGCATCCGTCACAGGCGAACGACCACGGATCAGGTACAACCTGATCCGTGCATCCACGTCGACAGGACCGGTCTCGGACGGCGGCTTCGCCGGAGGAGCGCGCGGCTCGGCAATGCACGAACTAAGATCTCGATGGCAGGCCCTCCGGGGATCGCACTATCGGGGATGACGAAAGTCGCAAGTGACAAAGAGGAGAAATACCACATGAGCAAGGCATATATCGTCCTGGCAGCGCTAGCGGTACTCGGAACGACCGGAGACGCGGTAGCTGCGGGAAAACTGAAGTGTTTCAGCGGGGAGCCGGCGACCTGCTCGATCAGCCAAAACACGGTCACACTCGACACGTCCGAGGGGGGCTTTGCGGGCGCCTTCATCACCAATGCCCGTAGCCTCTCGGGAACGTTGCTCAGCGGCGTCACGTTTTCGTTTCAGTATAACTGTGACCCGAGTGACAACACGACCGATTGCGTAGGTGGTGGCTCACCTCGCTGGAGCATCCCGATCAACACGGGCGGTAACAGCAAAGCCGAGGGCTTCGCATTCATCGACGCAGCCAATTGCGGGTCCACCGGAATCGTCAGCACCGAAAGTGACACGTGCCCCGTGTTCTTTGGCAGTGAAACTTACGACAACTGGGCCGACTTCGCAAGCGAGAACCCGACGTACAGGATCGCGAGTGAGCTCCCCTTCGTGATTACCGACACCACCGAACCGGGAACTACCCTGATCTTCGACATCACGATCGCCAAGGCATAGTCGGCAGCGAAGTGCGACTATGGCTGGGGAAATTTGACCTGCTCGGCGCCGTCCGCGACTGGACTACTCGGCCGGCGGAGACTTCCGGACGTCGTCGCGGCGACCCCCATCCGCTCGGCCGTCCCGAAGCCGCACGGCGAGGTCGCAGCGAGTGACATGCTTCTGAGTTTCCCACCGGCTGGCGCCGACCCGCGGGGATGAAACGGCCCTGGGCCCCCGTGGGGAGGTCTTGGCGGGTGTTGCGCGATTTCGCGCGAGGGAGTATTTTCGCCGCGAATGCCGGCGCAGAGGTCGTTCACGCACTGGTGCAGGGTGAGCCCGTTTCTGAGTTGGACCGGAGGGCCCGTGAGCACCCTTGGTTGCGAGCAGGAGGTCCTTGGACCTCCTGGAGCGCGTTTGAGAGACTTCGAGTTAGGGGCCCTCATGCCGGCGTTCTTCACGGAGGATCGCCATGGAAGTGATGTACGGGACTTGTGCGGGCATGGATGTCCACAAGGACAGCATCGTTGTCTGCGTGCGACGAATGAAGGGCAACAAGGTCGACAGGGAGGTCCGGACCTTCGGCACGATGACCTCGGAGCTGATTCGGCTGGGGGACTGGCTCGAGGACAGCGGCTGTACGGTCGCAGTCATCGAAGCGACCGGCGTGTACTGGAAGCCTGTCTGGCAACTCCTCGCGGGTCGTGTCGAACTGGTGCTGGCGAACGCGCACGAGGTTCGCAACGTGCCTGGTCGCAAGACCGACATGAACGACGCGATGTGGCTCGCGGACTTGATCGCGCACGGGCTTGTGCGTGCGAGCTTCGTGCCACCCGAGCCGATCGCGGATCTGCGGGATCTGACCCGGACGCGCAAGCAGCTCTCGCGCGAGGTCGTCGAGCATACACAGCGGATCCAGAAGGTGTTGGAGACCTGCAACATCAAGCTTGCCTCGGTCGCCTCCAACATTCTGGGCAAGAGCGGGCGGGCGATGCTCGAGGCGATGGTCGCGGGCGAGTCCGATCCCGTGAAGCTCGCCGGCCTCGCCCGCGGGACGCTGAAGGGCAAGCGCGGCAAGCTCATGGAGGCGCTCCGGGGTCGTGTGCGCGATCATCACCGCATGCTGATCTCGACGCACCTCCGGCTCATCGACTCGCTGCAGGCATCGATCGCCGAACTCGAGAAGCGGATCGAGGAAGAGCTCCGCCCTTTTGCTAAGGCCGTCGAGCTACTCCAGACGATCCCTGGAGTCGGACCGACGGCCGCGCAGACCATCATCGCCGAGGTCGGCGTCGATATGAGCCGCTTCCGCTCCGCAGGCCATCTGCGCTCGTGGGCAGGCCTGTGCCCCCGCATGGACGAGAGCGCCGGCAAGCGCCGCTCCAACCGTATGCGCAAGGGTAACGCGTGGCTCAAGACGATGCTCATCCAGAGCGCATGGTCCGGCATCCGCAAGGAAGGTTACCTCTGCGCGCTCTTTCACCGCGTCCGAGCGCGGCAGGGCAAAAAGAAGGCGATCGCCGCCGTCGCCGCCGCGATCCTCACTGCGGTCCACGGGATGCTCCGTGACGGTGAACCTTACCGCGACCTCGGCGCCGAACATTTCAACCGCCACGACCGCGAGCGCGCTGCGTCCCGCCTCGTTCGCCGCATCCGCGACCTCGGCTACGAGGTCGAGATGCGCCCGGCGGCCTGACGACCCCGCTCCGCAAAGCCTGGGCCGCGCGAGGAACAGACGTCCCGTGAACCCAGGCCCAGGCCGCGCGGAGAGGGCCGTTTCTTGAGAGCCGCACGGCGAGGTCGCAGCGAGTGACATGCTTCTGAGTTTCCCACCGGCTGGCGCCGACCCGCGGGGATGAAACGGCCCTGGGCCCCCGTGGGGAGGTCTTGGCGGGTGTTGCGCGATTTCGCGCGAGGGAGTATTTTCGCCGCGAATGCCGGCGCAGAGGTCGTTCACGCACTGGTGCAGGGTGAGCCCGTTTCTGAGTTGGACCGGAGGGCCCGTGAGCACCCTTGGTTGCGAGCAGGAGGTCCTTGGACCTCCTGGAGCGCGTTTGAGAGACTTCGAGTTAGGGGCCCTCATGCCGGCGTTCTTCACGGAGGATCGCCATGGAAGTGATGTACGGGACTTGTGCGGGCATGGATGTCCACAAGGACAGCATCGTTGTCTGCGTGCGACGAATGAAGGGCAACAAGGTCGACAGGGAGGTCCGGACCTTCGGCACGATGACCTCGGAGCTGATTCGGCTGGGGGACTGGCTCGAGGACAGCGGCTGTACGGTCGCAGTCATCGAAGCGACCGGCGTGTACTGGAAGCCTGTCTGGCAACTCCTCGCGGGTCGTGTCGAACTGGTGCTGGCGAACGCGCACGAGGTTCGCAACGTGCCTGGTCGCAAGACCGACATGAACGACGCGATGTGGCTCGCGGACTTGATCGCGCACGGGCTTGTGCGTGCGAGCTTCGTGCCACCCGAGCCGATCGCGGATCTGCGGGATCTGACCCGGACGCGCAAGCAGCTCTCGCGCGAGGTCGTCGAGCATACACAGCGGATCCAGAAGGTGTTGGAGACCTGCAACATCAAGCTTGCCTCGGTCGCCTCCAACATTCTGGGCAAGAGCGGGCGGGCGATGCTCGAGGCGATGGTCGCGGGCGAGTCCGATCCCGTGAAGCTCGCCGGCCTCGCCCGCGGGACGCTGAAGGGCAAGCGCGGCAAGCTCATGGAGGCGCTCCGGGGTCGTGTGCGCGATCATCACCGCATGCTGATCTCGACGCACCTCCGGCTCATCGACTCGCTGCAGGCATCGATCGCCGAACTCGAGAAGCGGATCGAGGAAGAGCTCCGCCCTTTTGCTAAGGCCGTCGAGCTACTCCAGACGATCCCTGGAGTCGGACCGACGGCCGCGCAGACCATCATCGCCGAGGTCGGCGTCGATATGAGCCGCTTCCGCTCCGCAGGCCATCTGCGCTCGTGGGCAGGCCTGTGCCCCCGCATGGACGAGAGCGCCGGCAAGCGCCGCTCCAACCGTATGCGCAAGGGTAACGCGTGGCTCAAGACGATGCTCATCCAGAGCGCATGGTCCGGCATCCGCAAGGAAGGTTACCTCTGCGCGCTCTTTCACCGCGTCCGAGCGCGGCAGGGCAAAAAGAAGGCGATCGCCGCCGTCGCCGCCGCGATCCTCACTGCGGTCCACGGGATGCTCCGTGACGGTGAACCTTACCGCGACCTCGGCGCCGAACATTTCAACCGCCACGACCGCGAGCGCGCTGCGTCCCGCCTCGTTCGCCGCATCCGCGACCTCGGCTACGAGGTCGAGATGCGCCCGGCGGCCTGACGACCCCGCTCCGCAAAGCCTGGGCCGCGCGAGGAACAGACGTCCCGTGAACCCAGGCCCAGGCCGCGCGGAGAGGGCCGTTTCTTGAGAGCCGCACGGCGAGGTCGCAGCGAGTGACATGCTTCTGAGTTTCCCACCGGCTGGCGCCGACCCGCGGGGATGAAACGGCCCTGGGCCCCCGTGGGGAGGTCTTGGCGGGTGTTGCGCGATTTCGCGCGAGGGAGTATTTTCGCCGCGAATGCCGGCGCAGAGGTCGTTCACGCACTGGTGCAGGGTGAGCCCGTTTCTGAGTTGGACCGGAGGGCCCGTGAGCACCCTTGGTTGCGAGCAGGAGGTCCTTGGACCTCCTGGAGCGCGTTTGAGAGACTTCGAGTTAGGGGCCCTCATGCCGGCGTTCTTCACGGAGGATCGCCATGGAAGTGATGTACGGGACTTGTGCGGGCATGGATGTCCACAAGGACAGCATCGTTGTCTGCGTGCGACGAATGAAGGGCAACAAGGTCGACAGGGAGGTCCGGACCTTCGGCACGATGACCTCGGAGCTGATTCGGCTGGGGGACTGGCTCGAGGACAGCGGCTGTACGGTCGCAGTCATCGAAGCGACCGGCGTGTACTGGAAGCCTGTCTGGCAACTCCTCGCGGGTCGTGTCGAACTGGTGCTGGCGAACGCGCACGAGGTTCGCAACGTGCCTGGTCGCAAGACCGACATGAACGACGCGATGTGGCTCGCGGACTTGATCGCGCACGGGCTTGTGCGTGCGAGCTTCGTGCCACCCGAGCCGATCGCGGATCTGCGGGATCTGACCCGGACGCGCAAGCAGCTCTCGCGCGAGGTCGTCGAGCATACACAGCGGATCCAGAAGGTGTTGGAGACCTGCAACATCAAGCTTGCCTCGGTCGCCTCCAACATTCTGGGCAAGAGCGGGCGGGCGATGCTCGAGGCGATGGTCGCGGGCGAGTCCGATCCCGTGAAGCTCGCCGGCCTCGCCCGCGGGACGCTGAAGGGCAAGCGCGGCAAGCTCATGGAGGCGCTCCGGGGTCGTGTGCGCGATCATCACCGCATGCTGATCTCGACGCACCTCCGGCTCATCGACTCGCTGCAGGCATCGATCGCCGAACTCGAGAAGCGGATCGAGGAAGAGCTCCGCCCTTTTGCTAAGGCCGTCGAGCTACTCCAGACGATCCCTGGAGTCGGACCGACGGCCGCGCAGACCATCATCGCCGAGGTCGGCGTCGATATGAGCCGCTTCCGCTCCGCAGGCCATCTGCGCTCGTGGGCAGGCCTGTGCCCCCGCATGGACGAGAGCGCCGGCAAGCGCCGCTCCAACCGTATGCGCAAGGGTAACGCGTGGCTCAAGACGATGCTCATCCAGAGCGCATGGTCCGGCATCCGCAAGGAAGGTTACCTCTGCGCGCTCTTTCACCGCGTCCGAGCGCGGCAGGGCAAAAAGAAGGCGATCGCCGCCGTCGCCGCCGCGATCCTCACTGCGGTCCACGGGATGCTCCGTGACGGTGAACCTTACCGCGACCTCGGCGCCGAACATTTCAACCGCCACGACCGCGAGCGCGCTGCGTCCCGCCTCGTTCGCCGCATCCGCGACCTCGGCTACGAGGTCGAGATGCGCCCGGCGGCCTGACGACCCCGCTCCGCAAAGCCTGGGCCGCGCGAGGAACAGACGTCCCGTGAACCCAGGCCCAGGCCGCGCGGAGAGGGCCGTTTCTTGAGAGAGCATGTCCTGATAGAGATGACATGGCTGCCTCGCTCGGCGCCGTCCGGGGGGCGAATATCCTCCAGTACGCCCGGGGGTCCGCCTTGCAAGGAAGTAACCCCGGATTAACGGTGTTTGACCGGGCGGGGTGTCATGGTCACGGTCGATGCGCTCGGCCTTCGGACCCTGGCTCGCGGCGGCCGTCACGGTGGGCTGCGCGGCCCCTGCGCCCCGCGAATCGGTGACGCTCGCGCCCGCGTACACGCCGACCGCGGACGGGCGCATGCGGGTGCGCGAGGACCTGTGGGAGCGCCTCGAGCTGGTCCGGGCGGAGCGCAGCGACGTGGAGGCGGAGATCGAGGGATTGGGGCGCCTCGAGTTCGCGCCGGACGCGGCCTATGCGGTGCGGGTGCCGTTCGACGCCTACGTCGAGGCGGTCCACGTCGCGGCGGGCTCGCACGTGCGGCCCGACGACGCGCTGGCGACCTTGCGCAGCGGCGAGGTCGCTCGCCTCCGCAGCGAGGTCCGCCGGCTGACGGCGACGCTGGCGGCGCGGCGCGACGCGGTCACGCGCTTCAACCAGCTCGTGGCGCAGGGGGCCGCCTCGCCGCGCGAGCTGGTCGAGGCCGAGGCCGAGCTGGCGGCCGGCGAGGCCGAGCTGCGCGGGGTGCGGGAGGGCCTGCGCGCGGTGCAGGCCGACCACCGCGGGGCCGACCGCTTCGTCCTGCGCGCCAGCGCGGCCGGGCAGGTGCTGCGGCGCACGCTCGACCCGGGCGAGCGCGTCAGCCCCGACGACGTCGAGCCCGCGTTCCTGATCGGCGACGCCGTGCGCCTGATCGCCACCGCGGCGTTCCCCGAGCGCGACGCGGCGGCGGTGCGCGAGGGGGCGGAGTGCACGTTCTTCGCCCCCGCGCTCGGCGCGGAGCGGTTCGCCGGCACGCTCGTGCAGGTCGTGCAGACGCTCGACCGCGCGACGCGGACGGCGGTCGCGGTGTGCCAGCCCGAGACGACCGAGCCGCGGCTGCGCGCCGAGATGGCCGTCCGCGTGCGCGCGGTGGCGCGAGGCGCCGACACGCTGGTGGTGCCGCGCAGCGCGGTGCTGCTGCGCCGCGACGCGATGGTCGTGTTCGTCGCGGCCGGCGACCACGTGCTCGAGCGCCGGGTCGTGTCGCTCGGGGCCAACCTCGGCGATCGGGTGCAGATCACCGGCGGCCTCGCGGAGGGCGACGAGGTCGTGGTCGAGAACGCGGTCCTGCTCGACAGCGAGCTCGATCGCCTGCTGTGAGGGCGGATGTTCGCTGCGCTGACCCGCCTCGCCGTCCGCCGCTGGCCGCTCGTCCTCGTCGGCGCGCTGCTGCTGGCGCTGTACGGCTGGGGGGCCCTGCGCGAGCTGCCGATCGAGGCGTTCCCCGACGTCACCGACCCGATGGTCGAGGTCGTCGGGATCTACCCCGGACAGGCGGCGGAGGAGGTCGAGCGCCGGGTGACGCTCGAGCTCGAGCGCGCCTTCGCGGGCACGCCGAAGCTGATCGACCTCCGCTCGGTGTCGGTGTTCGGGCTGTCGCTGGTGACGCTGACGTTCGAGGAGGGGACGTCGGACTTCGAGCTGCGGACGCTGGTCGCCGACCGCCTGCGCGGGGCGGAGCTGCCCGAAGGGGCAGAGGCGGAGATGGGGCCGCAGGCGACGCCGGTCGGCCAGATCTACCGCTACACGCTGCACGGCGACCGCAGCCTGCGCGAGCTGCGGGCGCTGCAGGACTTCGTGGTCGAGCGCCGGCTGCGGGCGGTGCAAGGAGTCGCCGACGTGGTCACGTTCGGCGGGTTCGAGCGCCAGTACCAGGTCCGCATCGACCCGGCGCGGCTCGCCAGCGCGGGCGTGTCGGTGGCCGAGGTGCACCACGCGCTGGCCCGCAGCAACGCCAACGCCGGCGGCGGCTACGTCGGCATCGGCGCGCAGGAGTTCGTGGTGCGCGGCCTCGGGGCGGTGACCTCGCCGGCCGACCTCGGGCTGGCGGTGGTGCGCGAGGAGAACGGCGTGCCGGTGCGCGTGCGCGACGTGGCGACGCTGGTCGAGGGCTCGACGCCGCGGCGCGGCAGCGTCGGCCGCGGGCCGATCGACGAGGTGGTCGAGGGCATCGTCCTGCTGCGCCGCGGCGAGAACCCGAGCGTGGTGCTGGAGGCGCTGCACGAGCGGGTCGAGCAGCTCAACGCGGAGATCCTGCCGCGCGGCGTCCGCATCGAGACGTTCTACGACCGCACCTGGCTGGTCGACGCGACGCTCGGCACCGTCGGCAAGAACCTGGCCGAGGGCGCGCTGCTGGTCCTGGCGGTCGTGTACCTGTTCCTTCGGACATGGCGCGGCGTGCTGATCGTCGGCGTGGTCGTGCCGCTGTCGATGCTGACCGCGTTCATCGGCCTGCGCTGGATGGGCCTGCCGGCCAACCTGATCTCGCTCGGGGCGATCGACTTCGGGATCCTGGTCGACGGCGCGATCGTGGTGGTCGAGGCGACGCTGCACGCGATCCACCACCAGCCGCAGCGCGACCGCGCGACGGTGATCGAGGAGGCGGCCGGCGGGGTGGCCCGCGCGGTCGCGCTGGCGCTGCTGATCATCATCGCCGCGCTCCTGCCGATCTTCACGCTCGAGCGGGTCGAGGGCCGGATCTTCGCGCCGATGGCCTACACCTACGGGTTCGCGCTGATCGGCGCGCTGCTGTCGGCGGCGCTGGTGGTGCCGGCGCTCGAGCGGGCGCTGTTGCGCGGCCGCGTCGACGCGGCGCCGCCGCGCTGGCTGGCGGCGCTCGGGCGCGCCTACGCGGCGCTGCTGGCCCGCCTGCTGCCGCTGCGCCGCGCCGCGTCGGCGTCGCTGCTCGCGCTCACCGTCGGCCTCGGGATCTACGCGCGCGACATCGGCAGCGAGTTCCTGCCCGAGCTCAACGAGGGCGGGTTCTACATCACCGCAGTGTTCCCCTCGACGATCGCGCTCGACGAGACGCGCCGCCACGTGACGGCGATGCGCGCGGCGATCCTCGAGCTGCCCGAGGCCACCGACGTGCTCACCCACATCGGCCGCCCGGAGGACGCGACCCAGGCGGAGGGGCCCAACAACGCCGAGTTCTTCGTCAACCTCGCGCCGGAGTCGAGCTGGCGCGACGGGACGTCGCGCCGCAGCCTCGAGGCCGAGCTGCGCGCGCGCTTCGGCGACCTCCCGGGGGTCGAGCTCAACTTCTCGCAGCCGATCACCGACCGCGTGTTCGAGACGATCTCGGGGATCATCGGCCAGGTGGTCGTGAAGGTCCGCGGCCAGGACCTGGCGGCGATGACCTCGGTCGCCGAGGGGCTGCGCGAGCGCCTGGCCGAGGTGCCGGGGGTCGCCGACCTGGCGCTCTACCAGGCCGGCAGCGTGCCGCAGCTGCGCATCGAGCTCGACCGCGAGGCGCTGGCCCGTCGCGGGCTGGCGGTCGAGGACGTGCAGACGACCATCCGCGTGGCGCTCGGCAGCGCGGTGGCCACCGAGGTGTGGGACGACGAGCGCCGCTACGGCGTGGCCCTGCGCCTGCCCGACGCGGTGCGGGCCGACCCGGAGGCGCTGCGCCGGCTGATGCTGGCGCGGCCCGAGGACGGGGTGACGCTCGGCGAGGTGGCGACGATCGCCATGGCGCCGGGGCGCGCGGCGATCTGGCGCGAGGACTTCACGCGCTTCGTGGCGGTCAAGTTCAACGTCCGCGGGCGCGACCTCGGCAGCACGGTGAAGGCGGCGCAGGCGGCGGTGGCCGAGCTGCCGCCGGCCGAGGGGATCCAGCTGGTGTGGAGCGGCGAGTTCAAGAATCAGGACCGGGCGATGCGCCGGCTCGCGCTGTCGCTGCCGGTCGCGCTGGCGGCGATCCTCGGGATCCTGTTCCTCAACTTCGGCCGGCTGCGCCCGACGCTCGTCATCGCCGCGTTCCTGCCGCTGGCCTGCCTCGGCGCGATCGCGGGGCTGCGCGCCGCCGGCGAGCTGTTCTCGGTCAGCAGCGCGGTCGGCTGCATCGCCTTGCTCGGGCAGGTCGTGCTGTCGGGGGTGGTGCTGTGCGGGGCGATCGATCACGCGGCCGGCGAACGCGCGGCGTCGGGATCGATCCGCGGCGCGCAGGCGGCCCTCCGCCCCGTGCTCCTCACCACCGCGCTGGCGCTGCTGGGCCTCGTGCCGGCGGCCCTCAGCCACGCGATGGGCAGCGAGACGCAGCGGCCGTTCGCGATCGCCATCGTGTCCGGGCTTTTGCTGACGACCCCGGTGATGCTCGCGTTGCTGCCGCTGCTGTACCGCGGCGACGAGCGGCGAGGTGGCGCGTGATCGGGTGGGCGCTGGCGCTGCTGCTGGCGGGGCCGCCGACGCTCGACGGGCCGCCGCGCGCCGCGACGAGCGCCGCGGAGCCCGGCTTCTCGCTCGACCAGGCGCTCGCGGCGATGCGCGAGGGCCACCCGCTGCGCGAATTCGCGGCGGCGCGCGCCGACTCGGCCGCGGCGACGCGGGTGGCGGCGCGCCTGTGGGAGAACCCGGTCGTCAACGTCGACTACTTCCTGGGCGTGCGCTCGACGTCGTACGACCGCGCCGGCGCGCTGGTGGCCGGCGTGGCGCAGTGGCTGCCGGTGACGGCGGCGCCGCGCGCCCGCGGGCAGGTGGCGTCGCACGAGGAGCGGGCGGTGGCCCGCGACAATCAGGGGCTGTTGCGGGCGCTCGAGCTCGAGGTGGAGCGGGCGATGCTCGGCCTCGCCGGCGCGCTGCGGGCCGCGGAGATCCACCACGACGCGCTCAGGGACCTGCAGGAGAGCGAGCGCATCGTCGGCGCCCGGGTGGCGGGCGGGGTGGCGCCGAAGTACGACGCGACGCGGATCGGGCTGGCCGTCGCCGCGGCCGAGGCGGCGTTCCGCGGCGCCGAGGCGGACGTGTCGGAGGCGCGCGGCCAGCTCGACGTCGCGGTGGGCCCGCTGGCGGAGCGGCTGCGCGGGCAGCCTCGCGTCGACGTGTTCGCCCCCGCCGAGGTGCCGCCGCTGGCGACGCTGCAGGCGCGGATGCTCGAAGGGCGCCCCGACCTCGCCGCGGCGAGCGAGCGCCTCGCGGCCGCGCGCGCGAGCGTCCGCGTGGCCCGCCGCGAGGTGTTCCCCGGCATCGGCCTGCGGGTCGCGGCGGGCTTCGGTCAGGGACCAGGGCAGGTCGACGTCGGCGCCGGCTTGACCGTGCCCCTGCCGATCCTGTCGCGCGGGCAGGGCTTCATCGACCGCGCGCGGGCCGAGGCGCGCGCGGCCGACAGCGTGGCCCGGGCGCTGGTGGTCGCCGCCGAGCAGCGCCTCCGCGCCGCGCACGAGGTCGCCCGCCGGCGCAACGAGACGTCGCAGCGCCACGTGGCGATGAGCCGCGACGCCGCGGAGGCGCTGCTGCACCAGGCGCAGGCGAACTATCAGAACGGCCGCCTCAGCGCGTTCGAGCTGGCCGACGCCAGCCTCAGCGTCCGCGAGATGCACCTCCGCGACCTCGAGCTGGCGCTGGCGGCCCGCCTCGCGGAGCTCGAGGTGCGCCGCGTGGTCGAGGTCGGCGGGGTCGAGTGAGGGCCGGGCAGGCCGTCATCGCATGCTCTTTTGCGCATGTCCTGAAGGTCATGGTGCACGCTCGGCAGGCTGCGCGATCGAATATGACCTGAAGGACAGTATCGCCGGGTCGGCGGGTTCACGGCATCGAGCAGTCGTAGAACGCGGTGAACTTGTCCTCGCAGCCGGCGACGATCGGGCGGCCGGACATGTCGCAGGTGAAGGTCGGCTGCTCGCCGGCGCAGGCCCGCAGCGCGGAGAACTCGGCCTTGCAGGCGCCGACCTTGCTCTCCTCGCAGCCGGTGACGCAGGCCGCCTTGTCGGGCGGGCCGCCCGGGCACATCGGCACGATCACGAAGTCGCAGATCGCGTCGCACTCGAGGCAGGGCGCGGGGAACACTTCGAAGTGCTCCCACAGGCCGCCCTGGCAGACCCAGGTGTTGCAGAACGAGCACTGGTCGGAGCAGTCGGTCGAGCACGACGCGCCCTCCGGGCTGCACGTCATGCCCTCCTCCGGGAAGTTCGGCGGGTCGCACGCCCCCTCGCCGCACTCGGGCGGGGGCACGTTCTCGAAATACGTCCACGCGCCCTCCTGGCACTTCGCGCCGACGAACTTCATGCACAGGTCGGTCTCGAACTGGCAGATTTCTCCCTCGACCGCGCACGCGGTGCCCTCGTCCGGCACCGCGTCCTCGCACGCCACGGGCTCGTCGCCGGTGGTCGGTCCGGTGGTCGGCGCGGTCGTGTTCGTGGCGGTCGTCGTGGTCGCGCCGCTCGTGGTGGTGACGTCGGTCGAGGTCGCTGGACCGCTCGCGGTCGAGGTGTCGGTGTCGGTGTCGCCGCCGCCGCCCGGACAGGCGGCCAGCGCGACGAGTGCAGTGGACAGCAAGGCGAAAGCGAAGCGCATGGGCTGGAAGATGCCCCAGCGGCGGAGCGGGCACCAGCCGCTGCAGTGCGGCGAGCGAAGTGCGCGGGCGCGCGACGGGGGCGGCGCGCGTCGTGTATCCTCCCGTGATGTCGCCGCGCCTCTCGCCCTCGCTCCTCCTCTCGCTCGTCGTCGCCTCGTGCGGGGGCGACCCGAACCCGGACGCCGGCGAGACCTCGACCGGGAGCACGGACGGACCCGCGACGACCGGCGCGAGCGAGCCGACCGGCAGCACGACGGACGCCCCGACCGGCACCACCGGCGAGGCGCACGTCGTGCCCGAGTTCGGCGCGAACTTCGTCGTCATCGGCACCGCCGAGGACGGCCTGAACGCGGTCCGCGACCTCGAGTTCAACCCGGCCGCGCCCGACCAGCTGTGGACGTTCAACATGCTGAGCCACGGCGTCGTGATCTACTTCGCGCCCGGCACCGCGCAGCAGACGTCGGAGGAGCGGATCGACGCCTACGGGCAGCACTTCATGGCCTACGTGTCGTCGGCCGCGTTCGGCGATCTGAACACGTTTGCGACCTGCCAGGAGTCGCGCAACGAGTGGAACGTCGGGCCGCAGGACCCCGACGACTTCATGGGGCCGGCGCTGTGGCCCGCCGACCTGGAGATCTTCGCCAAGGTCGGCCAGGAGTTCCCGCCCAACGGGCAGGAGGGCAGCCACCTCGACATGCTGCACCAGAGCCCGCTGTGCATGGGCATCGCCCACGAGGCCGGCAACGCGTTCTGGGCCTTCGACGGGATGGACGGCAACATCGTCCGCTACGACTTCCAGGCCGACCACGGGCCCGGCGGCAGCGACCACACCGACGGCATCATCACGCGCTACACCGACGTCACGGTGACGCGGAAGGGCAACATCCCCGGACACATGGAGCTCGATCACGCGACCGGGATGCTGTACATCGCCGACACCGGCGCCGGCCGGCTGCTGCGCCTCGACACCGCCACCGGCACGAACACCGGCACCATCCCGGGCGACTGGGACGGCGCGGAGTACACCGGCGTCGAAGGGGCCGACGTGCAGGTCCTCGCCGAGGGCCTCGACGAGCCCTCCGGCCTGGCGCTGCACGACGGACGGATCCTCGTCTCCGAGCACGGCACCGGCGACATCATCGCGTTCGACCTCGAGGGCAAGGAGATCGATCGCATGACCACGCCGGCCAAGCGCATCATGGGGATCACGATCGGGCCGGCCGGCGACCTGTGGTACGCGGACGCCGGCGCGAACGAGATCGTCCGCGTCGATCCGTGAGGCGTGGTCGCGCCGCCCCTCCTTGAGGCATGTCTCGCTCGTGCCCGCGCGGACGTGACAGGCGCCAGCCGTCGGCCGGCTGAGGCGCACATCAAACCCGGGTGATGTCTCTGGCGTCACTCGGGCAATTCGAGCCTTCTACGGCAGCGCCGCTCGACCGCGCCGAGCCAGATGGCATACACCATGATCATGCCGATGCCCCAAAACGGGCCCGCGGCAAATACGACAAGAGCGCCGAGTGACAGCTCCAGGGCGAACCGCACGGCTCCTCCGAGGGTCCCGAAATGGTGACGGAAGAAGGCCTGTTGAAACTCCTCGGTGGCACAGAAGCCGAGAGGTTGATCCGGGCGAACCTGAACCAGGGCCGCGGGCTGCGGGGGGGCGGGGGCGGGTAACCGGGGCGGTCGTCGCTGGATCCGTTCGCGCGTGAACCGCTCGATGATGCCGGCAAGAGGGAGCAGCAGCAGACCATACACCCATAGTTGCCACGCCGATAGACCGAACAAGCTGTCCAGGAGCATGAGTGGGATGAAGGCCAAAACCATCGCCCCGATACCCAGGGGGGTGCGAATCGCGACGCTCCAGAATTCTCGCGTCGGCCAGAAACCCAGGTGCTGGGCCGGGAAGGCCCGCTTCCCGTAGATCGAGAGTTCCATGGGCCCCTTCACTTCTTGTTCTGGGCCTTGTCACATTTGTTCTTCACATAGGCCCCGGCGGCGAGCGCAGTCGTGGCGCCGCAGGGACCACAGCCGGTCACTGTGATAATGCCGACCGTGGCGGCCGTAAAGGCTCCAGCGAGCCAACACTTCCATCGCTCCTCGTCCTCACTCGGGCCCCCGAGCTCAAGACCTTCATCCAACCAGACTTGCACGGTACTGGCGGCGATGCGGGCCACGTCCTTCGGGGATGAGGATGTCGGTGAGTGATCGAGCTCGCCAGCGAACTCCCAATCGACGAACCGGAGGTCGACGAACGGAACGCGATCGATGACCAGTGCAGCCGTACCGCTCCCGCTCGCATCGAGCGACAATGCAATGCTCACCGCGCCGACGTCCGGCAGGTCATAGTCGATCCGGCCGGCGATCCCGTCCGTGAAGTCGAATGAGGCTGCGAGGTTCCTGATGTCGCTTGGCAACGCCGCTGCTTCAGCGAAGGTAGCCTCGACCTGCTCGCACGCCAGCTTCGGGGCCGGCGAGGAGACGGAGAGGAGGAGCATGGTGTGCAGGAGCATCCTGGGATACCTGGATGAGGTTCGGAGAGCTGCAAGGTGTGACGCGCACTCTTCTCGATACCGTCGCCAGCGGTGATTTGGCGTGTCCAGGACGCTGGCGATGTCGCCGCCGATCTCGCCGCGCCTGGCCGCCAAGTGCGGCGACCTCGGCAGCGCGGTCGGCGAATCTAGCGAGCGAGCAGCCAGGCGAAGCGCGAGCAGTCGCGGTTGCCATGGCGGGCGTCTCGCCAACACGTCCAGCGCGGGCACGGTGAGCGTCGCGCCCGTACGGGCCGGCCCGGTGAGGGCGGTCCGACAACGTCGAGTAGAAGCTGAACTGAGCGCTACGGGTGTGGTTACCGCCCGGGTGAAGTCGCGCCGGCGAAGGCCGCGAGACCTGCAATTGCGCCGCTCAGGGCGCGCGCCATTCGTAGGTCTGCTCGCCGTGGTCGCTGCCGCAGAACGGCGGGTCGCTGTGGGCGATCAATCGGAAGCCGCATGCTTCGTACAATCGGCGGGCGGCGTCGAGGCCGGGCAGGGTGGTGAGGTAGACGCGGGCGTAGCCCTGGTCGCGGCAGAAGGCCATGGCGCGGGCGAGCATCTCGCGGCCGAGGCCGCGGCCGCGGGTGGCCTCGTCGAGGATGAAGAAGCGCAGGCGGGCGGCGTCGCGGCCGGCCTCGGGGCGCGGGCCGTCGATCGTCAGGGCGCCGTGCGGCACGCCGGCGATCATCGCCACCCACACGCGGTCGCGGGCCGGGTCGAAGCGGCGCAGGAACTCGGCCTGGCCCTCGGCGATGAAGACGTCGACCTGCCAGTCGGTGCCGTGGCTGGCGCCGATGATCCGCCCGAACAGGCCGGCGACGACGCCCAGCAGGCCCGGCGGGTAGTCGGCGAGCGAGCGCATCTCGAGGATCGTGGCCTGGTCCGTCGTGGGCTGTCCGGGGGTCGCCGGCATGTCCCGGACGATCGACCGCAGCGAGCCCGGCGGTCAAGCCGCAGTCGGGCCGCGATGTGCGCACTTCGAGCGAGCAGCGGCCCCAGAGTCGCCATGGCGCGGGCGCGGCGGGCGTTCGCGCGACGTGCGAGTGCCGCCGGGAGCGCGCCCTTCACCATGGCGGCATGGAACTCTTCGCCGACAGCGTCCGTCGCGACCCGTATCCGTTCTACGAGCACCTGCGATCGGAGTCGCCGGTGGTCCACGACTCGCGGACCGACGTGTGGATGTTGCTCGATCACGACAGCGTCCGCCGGGCCCTGAACGACCACGAGGTGTTCAGCTCGGCCGTGGTGGCGCCGCCGGCGATGACGTCGCAATGGCTGGTGTTCAACGATCAGCCGCGGCACACCCGGCTGCGCGCGCTGGTCACCCGCGGGTTCGCGCCGCGGGCGGTGGCGGCGATGGAGCCGCGGATCCGCGAGCTGGCGCGCGAGCTGCTGGCGGCGACGCGCGGGCGCGAGGCGTTCGACCTGGTCGACGAGTTCGCGGTGCCGCTGCCGCTGCGGGTCATCGCCGAGCTGTTCGGCGCGCCGGCCGAGGACCTGCCGCGCTACCGCCGGTGGAGCGACGTGATCATGGCGCTCGGGTGGTCGGTGGCCGGCGGCGAGGCGGCGGCGCGGGTGCACGCCGAGTTCGCGGCGGTGACCGACGAGATGCGCGAGTACCTGGCCGGGCTCACCGACTCGCGGCGGGTCGCCGGGCGCGACGATCTGCTGACGCGGCTGGTCGAGGCCGACGCTGACGGCGAGCTGCTCGGCGCCGACGAGCTGCTCGGCTTCTTTCAGCTGCTGCTGTCGGCGGGGCACGAGACGACGACCAACCTGATCGCCAACGCGGTGCTGTGCCTGCTCGAGCACCCGCACGAGCTGGCCCGCCTGCGCGCGACGCCGGAGCTGCTGGGCACGGCGATCGAGGAGGTGCTGCGCCACCGCTCGCCGGTCCAGGCGATGTTCCGCGTGACGCGCTCGCCGGTCGAGCTGCACGGGCGGACGATCCCCGAAGGTCGCATGGTGATGCCGATGATCGGCGCGGCGAACCGCGACCCGCGCAAGTTCGACGACCCGCACCACTTCGACATCACCCGCGACCCCAACCCCCACCTCGCGTTCGGCCACGGGATCCACTTCTGCGTCGGCGCGCCGCTGTCGCGCCTCGAGGCCCGCGTGGCCATGGGCGAGCTGCTGGCCCGCTTCGTCCGCATGGAGCGCGCCGACGACGAGCCGTGGCAGCCGCGCCGCGCCATCCACGTGCTCGGCCCGACCCACCTGCGCCTGCGCTGCACGGAAGGGTGAGGCGGGCGCGCCGCGGCGGGTTGCGGCCGCCCATGCCGTCATGGGCGTGCGCGCATGTTGTACAGGGCATGCTCATGGGAGCATGTCCTTTCATGCATGTCTGTATGGACATTCTCGAAAGAACATGTTCGTTCAGTCATGCAGCCCGCGCGTGGCGGCGGGCCCAGAACGGGCGGTCGGGCCAGCGTTGCTCGCGGCAGTAGGTGTCGTCGCGGTGGCGGACGTAGGCGGCGCGGACGCGGTCGAGCTGCTGGGCGTACTCGGCGAGGGCGTGGGGGGCGCCGTCGAGGTGGCGGCTCATCGCCTCGGCAGCGGCGAGGCCGGTGTAGAGGGCGTGGAACAGGCCCTGCGAGGCGAGGGGGTCGAAGGCGAGGGCGGCGTCGCCGACGGCGGCCCAGCCGGGGCCGGCGGGGGGCGCGAGGACGGTGCCGTGGGCCAGGGCCAGGCCGGCGGCCGGGGGCGCGCTGAAGCGGGCCCCGGCGAGCACGGGGGCGAGGCCGGGGACGTCGGCGGCGCGGGCGAGCAGGCGCACCGGGTCGCGGGCGTCGCGGGCGGCGGGCAGGTCGGCGTCGGTGTGAAAGGCGAGGACCTGGCGCTCGCCGGGCAGCGGGGCGGAATACCACCAGCCGTCGGGCTCGGCGACGAGGGTGGTCAGGCCGGGGCCGCCGCCCTCGCCGTGCAGCCAGCCGCAGACGAGCCGGTCGTCGCGGCTGCGCCCGCCGCCGAGGCGACGCGACAGCGGCGAGCAGCGGCCGCCGGCGTCGATCAGCGCGCGGGCGTGCAGGTGGAGGACGCCGCCGGGGCCGCGCAGGACGACGCGCCAGCCGGGGCCCGCGGGCGCGACGTGGTCGGCGGCGGCGTGGACGAGGCGAGCGCCGCGGGCCACGGCCTCGCACTGCAGCCAGGTCTCGAAGCGGGCGCGGTCGAGGTGCCAGCCGGGGCCGTCGGGGCCGCGCAGGAAGTCGAGCTCCTCGACCGCGTCGCTGCCCCAGCAGGAGGTGTTGCCGTACCACGGCGCGTGGCCCTCGCGCTCGAACGCGGCGAACAGGCCCATGTCGACGAGCAGCCGGCGCGCCGCGGGCAGCAGCGACTCGCCGACCCGGACCGCGCGCTCGCGCCGTTCGACCAGCAGGAGCCGGCGCCCGGGCGCGAGGTTCAGCGCGGCGACGGCCCCGGCCGGACCGCCGCCGACGACCACGACGTCGACCTCCGGGCTCATCGGCGCAGCCCGGTCGGGAAGCGATGGACCTTCTCGATCGCCAGCAGCTCCTGCTCGAGCGCCTCGACCTCCTGCGGGGTGGCCCCGGCCGTGGGTCGTTTGCTCTGCGGCACGGCGAGCAGCGGGGGCGGCAGATCCTCGACCTCGATCACCGCGGGGAACGGCGCGCCGTCGCTCGGGCCGGGGCGCGGCTCGACGATCCCGGGCGACTCGATGTGGCCGATGAAGTTGTTGATCGTGTCGGTGTACGAGCTCCTGTCGAAGGTGCGCGTCCACGAGGCCCGGTTGGCGAACGCGGCCAGGCGCTCGGCGAGCGGCTTGCTCGGGTCGACGACGATGTCGTAGTTGTCGCGCGTGAGCACCTGGTTGGGCACCCGCGCCGGCCAGAAGGTCGGCAGGTAGGGGTCGTACGACTTGAGGTAGCCGGAGCGGCAGCTGGCGGTGTCGGTCTGCCACGGCACGGCCATCCAGCGGGTGATCCCGCCGGGGAACTGCCCGGCCAGCGGCCCGTCGGGCAGGGTCAGCGTGTCGCCGATCAGGCTCGCGCCGTAGCTCGGCTCGACCTTGTGGGCGGCGTGCTTGAAGCGAAACGCGGACATGTACATCGAGGCATGTCGCACGGGCCAGGTCATCTCGCAGCCGGGGTGGAAGGCGTCGGCGAGGCAGTGGTCGAGGGCGGCGCGGTCGAGCGCGTCGCCCTGCCGGGCGACCGGGTAGTCCTCGAGGCGGGCCGGCGGCGGGGCGGTGTCGTAGTCCTCGTCGAAGTCGCCGGCGGCCCACTGCTGCAGCATGGCCAGCTGGGTGTCGGTGAGCGCCGCGTTCTGCCGCGGGGTCTCGGCGGGCGGGACGTTCATCGCGTCGCCGTACAGCCACGGCCACGGCTGGGCGGCCCAGGCGTCGCGGTCGAGGACGCGGAACTGGTTGGCGAGCACGTGCCGGGCCTCGCGCTGGGCCGGGTCGGCGACGGCGAGCCGGCGCAGCGTGGTCGGCTCGGTCAGGTCGAACTGGCCCTTGTAGCCGAACGCGGCGGCGAAGCCGGCGTTGACCCACTGCAGGCCGGACAGGCGCTCGAAGATCGGGCGGATGTCGTGGTTGAACGAGGGCCGCGCGGGCCGGGGCAGCATGCCGTTCTGGATCGCCAGGTCGCGCATCAGATCCCACATCGTCCGCACGCTCTTGCGCATCGGCGCGTAGTCGGGCGGCGCGACGATCACCCACGCCGGCTTGACCGCGAGGGCGCGGCCGTCGAGCTCGACCTCGGCGGTGACCGGGCCGTCGGCGGTGTCGTCGTGCCAGCCGTCGTTGTTGCCGAAAGTGACGGCGCGGCTGCCGTCGAACGAGGCCGAGTGGCCGCGCCCGCCGAGGACGACGAGGCGCCCCTTGTCGTCGGTGCGCAGCTCGCCGAGGTAGACGCGCGCGCCCATGAAGGTGCCGGTGTCGAACGCGACGCCCGGCCGGTCGACGCCGGAGACGCTGCGCGGCCCGGGGTCGATGACGAGCTGCTTGCGATCGCCGACGCCGGCGTTGCGCAGCAGGGTCGGCGGCGCAGAGGCGGCCTCGGGGATGTCGAGGGCGAGCTGGAACTCGTACCAGGCCGCCTTCTTGTTGGCGAGGTGGACGGTCCACTTGACCTGCGCGTCGGTCAGCTCGCGCACGATCTTGCCGGTGGCGTCGACGCCGTAGACGCGGAACCGGGCGGCCTGGCGGGCGAGACGGCCCTGGTCGTCGCGGCGGCTGCCGGGCTCGGGGGCCGGCGGGTCGGGCACCTCGGGGCCGTAGAACCACTTGTCGGGGCTGTTGCCGACGCGGGCGACGCCGATCGCGGGGTGGATCACCGCGCCGACGATGCACGAGTCGGCGGGCGCGGGCGCGGCCGGAGGAAACGGCCGCTTGACCCGCGGCTCCTCGTCGGCGACGCCGTTGGCGGTGTGACGCGTGGTCGCGCTGGCGGCGTAGACCCGCCTGCGCACCTCGGCGATGCTGCCGACCGGCTCGTGCTCGGCGAGCGCGTGCCAGATGTTGAAGGCGAGGTTCTCGCCGTAGCTGCTCTGCCCGGCGGCGTCGATGTCCTGCTGCGGGATCTCGAGCGTGGCGACCACGATCGGCTCGCTGTTCCACGGCACGGTCGCCGCGTCGAGCGGCATGTTGGCCGGATCGGTGCGCCGCTGGACGCAGAACTCGAAGGTGTAGCCGCCGTCGCGCAGGCGCGTGCGCAGGTCGGTGGCCAGGTAATCGGGGTCGTCGTCGGGGACGTTCGCGGGCAGGGTGGTCGGGCGCAGGAGGTACTTGACGTAATCGCTGCTGCCGAGGCGGAACGGCAGGGCGCTCCAATAATTCGTGGTGAGGACGCTGCCCTCGACCTTGGCCATGTCCTTGAGGATCTGGTCGGTGCGCGGGTGGGCGTCGAGGTACGGTTGATAATCGCCGGCGACCACGCCGGCGTAGGTGAACTCGCACATGTCCTTCGCGGTGTCGACGAAGAACACGTCGTGGTTCTGCAGCAGGAAGTCGTGGGTCTCGCCGTCGCCGAGCAGCTTGCGCCCGGGCACCCCGAACAGCTTGATGCCGACGCCGATGGTGCTGGTCAGGTCGCTGCTGGTGGGGGCGGTGTCGCTCGAGAAGCGGACCCAGGCGTCGTACGCCGAGCCGGCGAATACGCCGACGGCGAGGTCGGGCGGCAGGCCCGGCTTGACGACGAAGCGGGCGCCGACCACCCCGTGCAGCTTGCGGAACACCGGCCGCATCGCCGGCGACTGGCCGAGCGCGATGCGCCGCTTCTGCACGATCTCGACGAACATCTGCTCCAAGCGCCCGCCGGGCTCGGCGGCGCAATCGAAGCAGGAGGGAAGGTCGCGGGATTTGTCTTTCATCGCAGGGTCCTCGGGGCTCGCCAGACAAAACACGCCCACGGCCCCGGCAGGAGCGCCGGCGCCTATGGTGCGAGAGGGGCGCACCATACAATTCCCGGAGCAAACCATCAACCGAGCCGGTCCGGAGGGCACGCGATCGAGCATTGCGGGGAGGAACACGATCCGTCGGCGCGCTCGCGCCATTGCAGCGAGTCGCGAATGGGCCTTCGCGCCGATCGCGGATACGGGGGCAGGTGGCCTCGCGCCGCTTTTCGAGGTGAGTTCAACGCCGTTCGGCCCGACGGCCCCCAGAGGCGCGTACGCAGCGAACGGGCTCACCGGCGAGCTCGGCGGTGCGCGGGCGGTCGGCGGCGAGCGCAGGTCTGTGCGATCCTCTGCGGCTCGCCGGGGAACGAATGGGGTGGCAGGGGTCAGCCCGGCCGCGACGGAATCGTGGCAGGACAGCGGTTATCGTCGGGCTCGCTGCGCATTCGCCGGATCGATCTCGAGGCCGATCGAAGCCGGGTGGCCTGCTCAACTCCGCGCGCTCCGACGAGATCGGGCGCGCTCCTGTGCGTGGCCGCGAGGCGCTGGCGAAGCGGCTGTGCGAGGGGATCAGCGCAGCAGGTTGGTCTTCGCCAGATCGACGACCTGATCGACGCGCCCGTTGAGGACGGCCTTGAGCATGAAGAGGCTGAAGCCGAGCACCTGATCGGCCGCGAGGGACGGCGGCATCGCCAGCTCCTGGCGGGCGACGACGACGTCGAGCAGCGCGGACCCGTCGTGCGCGAGGGCCCGGTCGAGGGCAGGCCGCACCTGCTCCGGCGCCTCGACCCTGAGACCGAGGATGCCGGCCGCCTCGGCCAGCCTCGCAAAGTCAGGATTGTGCAGCTCGGTGGCGAAGTCGAGGATGCCGGCGGCTTTCATCTCGAGCTCGACGAACCCGAAGGCGCCGTTGTTGAAGATCACCAGCTTCACCGGCAAATTCAATTGCCGCAGCGTCAGGAGGTCGCCCAGGAGCATGGCGAGTCCGCCGTCGCCGGAGAGCGTGATGACTTGCCGATCCCGATGCGCGAGCTGGGCGCCGATGGCCTGCGGCAAGGCGCTGGCCATCGACCCGTGGTTGAACGAGCCCAGCAGTCGCCGCCGCCCGTTCATCTGCAGGTAGCGCGCGGCCCAGATCGTCGGCGTGCCGACGTCGCAGGTGAAGATGGCGTCCCCGGCGGCGACCTCGCTCACCATCTTCGTCACGTATTGCGGGTGGATCGGCCTTCGCCCGGGCTCACCGACCGCGAGGTCGTCGAGCTCGCGGCGCGCCTTCCGGTAGTGCTCGAGGCAGCGGTCCAGGTGGTCGCTGTCGGTCTTCGGCTCGAGCGCGGGCAGCAAGGCGGCGAGGCTGGTCTTGACGTCGCCGACGACCCCCAGGTCGACCCGGGTTCGCCGGCCGAGCTGTTCGCCGCAGATGTCCAATTGAACAATGGTGGCGTCGCGCGGGTAGAACTGCTGGTAGGGGAAATCGGTCCCGAGCATCAGCAGGGTGTCGCACTGCATCATGGCGTGGTACCCCGACGAGAACCCGAGCAGGCCCGTCATCCCGACGTCATGCGGATTGTCGTGCTCGATGAATTCCTTGCCGCGGAGGGCGTGGACGACCGGCGCCTTGAGGACCTGGGCGGTCCGCACCAGCTCGGCGTGGGCCCCTGCGCAGCCCGCACCGCCGAGGATCGTGATCTTCTTGGCCTTCTTCAGGACCGCCGCCAATTCCGCGAGCTCCGCGTCGGAGGGGCGAATGCTCGGCTCGGGGGCGCGCCGGCGCGGCCGGGGCGGATCGTGCACCGCGGGCCGCAGGGCGACGTTCCCGGGCAACACCACGACGGCGACGCCGCGGCGGGAGAGGGCGGTCTGCACGGCGATCTCGAGCAGCCGCGGCATCTGCTCCGGCTCGGACACGAGCTCGCAATAATGGCTGCACTCGCGGAACAGCCGCTCCGGGTGGGTCTCCTGGAAGTAGCCGCTCCCGAGCTCCTCGCTGGCGATCTGAGCGGCGATCGCCAGCACCGGCACGCGACTGCGGTGGCAGTCGTACAGCCCGTTGATGAGGTGCAGGTTGCCCGGGCCGCAGCTGCCCGCGCACACGGCGAGCCGCCCGGTCAGGTGGGCCTCGGCGCCGGCGGCGAAGGCGGCGGTCTCCTCGTGTCGCACGGGGATCCACGCGATGTCGTCTCGCGGCCGGATCGCGTCCGTGATCCCGTTGAGGGAGTCGCCGGCCAGGCCGAAGATCCGGGTGACGCCCGCCGCGACGAGCGTGTCGACGAGCAGCTGCGCAACGGTTCGTGTCGCCATGATCGCTGGATCTCCGGGCCTGCCTCACAGGCAGCGCATGAAGGCCGTCAGGTCGGCCTTCTCCTCGTCGGTGAGCCGCAGCGCGAGCACGAGGTTGAAGAACTCGACGGTGTCCTCGAGGGTCAAGAGCCGGCCGTCGTGGTGATAGGGCGGGCTGTCCTTGATCCCGCGCAGGGTGAAGGTCTTGATCGGCCCGTCGGCGATGTTGTACTGGTCGCTGATCGTCTCCGGGGTATAGAACCGCTCGAGGTGCAGGTCGTGCATCTCGTTGTCGAGGAAGAACGGGGGCGGATGGCACTGCGCGCACTTGCCCTTCCCGTGAAACACCTTCTCGCCGCGCAGCTCGGACTCCGTCGCCTTGGCCGGGATCAGCCGGCCCAGCTCGTCCAGCTTCGGCGCGGGCGGGAAGTCGAGGATGTTCTGCATCTGGGCCATCATCACCACCTGGCTCGCACGATCGGGCAGGTTCACCCCCTTCTTCGCGGCGATCACGTGGTCGCCGTCGAAGTAGGCGGTCCGCTGCTCGAACTCGGTGAAGTCCTCGATCGAGCGCAGCGACCGCTTGGAGCCGTGGATCTGCTGGTTGAACACCCCGCGCAGCGAGGTCGTGTCGAGGCGGAACCGGGCCGCCTGCGGGCGCGTGTCGGGGTTCTCGTGGAACGCGGCGTTGGTGTGGCCGTTTTGATGGCAGTCGAGGCAGGACACGCCCAGGCTGGCGTCGGCGCTGCGGCGGTCCTCGGTCTGGTTGAATTGCTGCTGCGGAAACGGGGTCAGCAGCAGCCGGAGGCCCTCCATCTGCACCGGCGTGATGATGCCGTGGAAGATCTCGTAGTAGTTCTTGATCGTCACCAGCTTGCCCTGCGACACGTCGCCGAGGTCGGGCCGGGTGGTCAAGAAGATCGGCGGCGGGAACTCGGGCGTGAGGTGGTCCGGCAGGTCGAACTCGACGTCGAATCGCTGGAGGTCGCGGCTCTCGGCCTCGAGGATCGCGTCGATGTGGTTGGCCGGGAACACCTGGCCCCCGGCCAGGTGCTTGACGTGCGGCAGGGGGCGAAACCCCATCGGAAACAGGTTCTGGGCCCGGATCTGCTCCGGCGTGAGGTCCGCCAGCGTGGTCCAGGCGTTCGCCTGCTCCGGCAGCCGCACGCGCACGCCCTGCTGAACGGCCTTTCGCCCGCCCGACATCATCACCTCGGAGGGGCGATCGCCCATGTCGTAGCGGGCCGCGAGCAGCTCCCTCTGACGATTGAGGACGCGCGGCTTGTCGGCCTCCTCCCGCTGCTTGAGGGTGGCGAAGGTCTCGCCGATCACCACGGGCATGTACGTCTGACCGCGGGGCTCCGCGGACATGTTGGCCGCCGATGGCCCTTGCGGGGGCTCGGCCTCGACCGCCAATGTCTTGCCCTCGGCCCGGGGTACGTCCGCTCGCTCGCCCCGCTCGGCGGCTCCCTCTCTGGCCGTGCAGGCGGCCAGCAGTGCGAGCGAAGACATGGCTCCGATCCGCTTGTTTGCTCCCATGACGAGAATCTCCTTCTCTCCGCGGCAGGGCTCGCCCATACCGAGCCGGGCCTCCGCTCCGGTTAATGATGCAGATATGGGCTCGTGCCACGCTGCGAAGCCACCGGACGGGCGAGCCGCGATTCGAAGGGTCCGCGTGCGGGCCTGGATGGCCCGAGACTGGTGCCGACAATTCGCGACGGGCTGTGCCTGTGTCGACACGCCGTCGGCTCGACGGGCGGGAGCGACGCGGAGATCGCCCGGGCCCGTAGCGGCAAGCGCCGGTCGCCTGCGAGGGCTCGACGGATCCGGGCGCGGGCGAAGGCATGAGGATCGCTCGGCGTGCGCCACGACGGCCTCGACGGTCGTGTGTCGCCGGCGACCCGGGGTGAGGCACGCGCGGAGGAGCGCGCCCCGCGGCGGTGATTCGCGCGCCTGCGGGCTTGATCGGCCGTCGCGGATGAGAAATCGTGGCGTATGACTTACGCCTCGCCTGTTCGTCCCGATCTCGTCCACGCGTGCGCCGGCGTCGGTGCGGTGCTGCTCCTCGCCTGCGGCGGTGCGGGCGGCGGCACGGCCTCGGGCGGGATGTCCGACTCGGTGGCGAGCGAGAGCGACAGCGAGAGCGAGACCTCGCCGAACCAGCCGACCGGGACGACCGTCAGCGGCAGCGAGAGCGACGGGCAGACGGGCACCGACACCGCGTCGCCGACCTCCGCGAGCACCGAGGGCAGCGACTCGATGTCCGACCCATCGAGCGGCACGACGGCGGTCGGGGTGACCGAGGGGACGGGCGAGTGCGGCAACGCGGCGCTGGAGCCCGGCGAGCAGTGCGACGACGGCAACACGCTGGACGGCGACGGCTGCGAGTCGAACTGCCTGCTGCCGCACACCTGTGGCGACGGCAAGCTCGAGGTCGGCGAGGCGTGCGACGACGGCAACACGATGAACGGCGACACGTGCAGCGCCGACTGTCAGGTGGTGACGCCGCCGCAGGACTGCGGCAACGGCTCGGTCGAGCTGCCGGAGCTGTGCGACGACGGCAACCAGGCCGGCGGCGACGGCTGCGAGGCCGATTGCACGTTCACGCCGCCCGAGTGCGGCAACGGGAAGATCGAGGCCGGCGAGGCGTGCGATGACGGCAACGACGTCGACGGCGGCGACTTCGACTTCTGCAACAACGACTGCACGAAGTCGCAGCCGGGGTTCTGCGGCGCGCCGGAGAATTACGTGGTGTGCGACGACGCGATCGACCTCGGCGACAAGTCGGACCCGCGCGACGCGTTGCGGGCGATCGGGGTGTGCGACCTGGGGGCCGACGACTCGATCGTCGTCACCGCGTTCGAGTTCGACCCGGCGGCCCAGCCCGACACCTGGCAGGTGGCGCGCGGGTTCGGCAGCTACGTCGCCGACCTCGACGGCGATCCGAACACGCCGCCGCAGCGGCTGTACGCGCCGCGCGAGGGCGAGGCGTTCCTGATGCTGTCGACCGGGCGGATCGCGGCGCCGGACGCGGAGGGCGTGGTGCTCGAGGACACCAACTCGCAGGTGGGGCACACGGGCAACGGCAACTCCGGCGACGACGCGCTGCCGCCCCCGTTCAGGGCCGAGGACGGCAGCAACGGCGGGATGGGCGGGACCCCGTTCACCGGGTGCGACAACGTCGAGCCGGGCGGCGACCGCGACTGCTCCGACACGCTGCAGGCGCAGTGGCAGAAGACCAACGGCAAGGTCAACGACCGCATCTACTTCACGTTCGACACGGTGGTGCCCGCGGCCACGCACGGGTTCACGTTCGACTTCGTGTTCTGCTCGTCGGAGTGGCCCGGTTCGGTCGGCACCGTGTTCAACGACATGTTCTTCGTCTACCAGGTCGACCCGACGCCCGACGATCCGAACGCCAACCCGCCCGTCGACGCCTACAGCGGCAACGTCGCCTTCATCCCCGACCCGGACGACCCGACGAAGGGGCTGCCGGTGACGATCACCGCGCTCGACAGCTACTTCGACGGCCCGGGCTACACGAAGGCCGAGCCGCAGCTGTGGGGCACCGGCTTCGAGACCCACGCGTGCTCGGACTGGTTCACCGCCCGCGGCGGGGTCCAGCCCGGCGCGGCGATCACGGTGGGCTTCTTCCTCGCCGACATGTCCGACGCGAACTTCGCCACGGTGGCGCTGATCGACGCGTTCCGCTGGGACTGCGAGGGCTGCGTGCCGAGCGAGGCCGACGACTGCGGGATCAAGCCGCAGTAGGCGAGCGCGAGGGGCTTGACATTGTCCTTGTGCGACAGGACCCTTTCCAGGGGATTGATTCATGCGGATCCAGCCTGGCATCTATCGCCATTACAAGGGACCCGAGTACCGGGTCTTCGGGGTCGCCCGGCACTCCGAGACCGAGGAGCAGGTGGTCGTCTACCAGGCGCTCTACGGCGAATACGGCCTGTGGATCCGGCCCCTGTCGATGTTCGTGGAGTCGGTCGAGGTCGACGGCGAGACGGTCCCGCGCTTCGCTCTGGTCCGGGTCGAGGACGACCTGTTCAGGCCGCCGGGCGAGGCTGCCGTCTGAGCCGCCGCGCTTGCTCTGCGGTCCGAGTCGTCACTCGCTCGCCGTCATGCGCAGGGCGAGCGTCAGCAGCCGCGCCTGCAACCATTCACCCGCGCCGCGGGGACGATCGAGCTGCATGCGCTGCAGGGCCTCGCGGTCGTCGCTGAGGCCGGCCCTGGTGGCGCGCAGCAGCAGGCGCAGCTTCGCGTCGCCGTGTTGCTTGAGCCAGGCGAGCGCTCTGGCCAGGCGCGCCTCGACCTCGGTGAAGTCACAGCCGAGCGGATAGTCGGGCAGCACGCCGGCGGCCCGGTGCGGGGCCAGCTGCTCGCGCAGGCGCCCGGGCGTGCACTCGGCCCAGCGCGCCGGCGGGCGGAAGCTCGGCCGCAGCTTGCCGTTCTTCACCGCGGTGGCGAGCAGCTCGTCGTGGAAGCGGGCGTCGGCGATCGCCGTCATGGCGACGACGCAGTCCTCGTCGGTGCGGCCGCGCAGGTCGGCGAGCCCGTACTCGCTGACGTAGACGTCGCGCAGGTGGCGAGGGATCGTGGTGTGGCCGTAGCTCCAGACGATGTTGGAGGTGGTGCGCCCGCCGCCGCGACGGGTGGCGCGCAGCATGAGGATCGAGCGCGCGTCCTGCAGGGCGTGGGCCATGGCGACGAAGTTGTACTGACCGCCGACGCCGGACACGACGCGGCCGCTGTCGAGGCCGTCGGACGTGGCGGCGCCGAGGGCGGTCGCCAGCATGCAGGTGTTGAAGAAGCAGGCGTCGCGCCGCTGCAGCCGCCTGAGCGCCGCGTCGTCGCCGTCGAGGTCGTTGACCTCGCTGACGCGCTTCATGCCGATCGCGCGCGCCAGGGCGGGCGGGAGCTCGCGCAGCCACGCGTAGAGCTCGGGCGAGCCGAGGTAGAAGGCGCCGTGGAGGAGCTGGCCGTCGCGCTCGAGGCGGGCGAGGTCGTCGTCGTCGGCGCGGCCGTCGGCGAGGCGGCGCATCAACGCGAGGTCGTCGACGACCTTGCGCCGGAGGACGCCGACCTGCACGAGGCGGCGGAAGCCCTCGTTGATCATCTCGCTGCAGCCGTACAGGCCGGCGCTGAATGGTGCCAGCGCCGGATCGGCGGCGCGCGGCGAATGCAAGGAGTGCAGGACGCGGCGATAGGCGGCGTTGTCGGTGTGGCGCAGGACGAGCGCGTGGCACAGCGCGTCGGCCAGCGTGCCGATGCCGATCTGCAGGGTGCCGCCGTCGCGCACGAGGGTGCTGGCGTGAAAGCCGATGGCGTAGTCGACGTCGCCGACGGGCTCGCGCGGGAGCCCGAACAGCGGCGGATAGGGGCCGGGCGGGGTGACGACGACGTCGAACCACTCGACCGGCACGACGGCGCTGCCGCCGAGCCACGGCAGCTGCGGATCGATCTCGGCGATCAGCAGCGGCCGCGCCCGGCCGCGCGCGAGCACGGCGTCGACGGTGTCGAGGGTCAGGTCGGTGTTGCACGACAGCGACAATTGCGTCGGCGTGGCGGCGTCGTCGGGCGGGCGGGCGACCTTCTGCACGATGGCGTTGACGCCGCGATCGGTCAGGGCGCGGGCGACGTGGGTGTAATTGAGGCTGGCGTAGCGCCGCTGCGCCGCCGACGAGCGCAGCAGGGCGCCCGATTGCAGGTAGAACTCCTCGACCTCGACGTGCGAGGGCAAGGCGTCGCGCCGCAGGGCCTCCACGTAGGCGAGGCGCGGGAAGTCGGGGCCGAAGTGACGCCGCACGAACGGGCCGAGGAAGCGCGCCTGCAGGCCCTCGCCGGGGTCGGGCGGGTCGAGCGAGAGCGCGGTGTAGAGGTGCAGCGGGCGCGAGGGATCGCCGGCGATCCGCGCGTAGAGGGCGTTGAGCAGGCGGTGCGGCTTGCCGAGGCCGAGCGGGGCGCCGACGTGGAGGGGGCCGCTGACGCGCGTCAGGAGGGCCTCGACGGCGTCGTCGAGCGAGGCGAGGAAGGTCGGCGCGGGGCGCATGCGCACAGCGTAGCGCCGTCGTCGAGGGGCGCCGCCGTCGGCCGCGCGCTTCCTCCGCGGAGCGCTCGCGGCGCATTGCATGTCCCTTCGGACATGTCCTCAATTTCAGCCGCGGCCTCCGGGGCGGCTCCCCGGCAGGGGGCAAGGAGCGGCTGCGGGTTTCGCGCGAGGGGCGGACGGGAGCGGGCGAAATTTTTTTTCGTCGGCGGTGTCGGCGATGTCGAAATCGCCGGGGCGGAAACGACTCATGACGTGAGCACGGCCGACGGTGCCGCCCAGGCAGGGGGACAGGCCGGGGTTCATCCCAACTCAAACACGGCACGTCACGAAGGAAAGACACCATGGCAGGCAAGATCAAGCAGCGAATCTCGGCATTCCTCTGGTTCGACGATCGCGCGGAGGAGGCGGCGAAGTTCTACACCTCGATTTTCCCCAACTCGAGCATCGGCAAGATCACCCGCTACACGGAGGAGAGCGGCGGACCGAGCGGGCGGAGGGCGGGCACGGTCATGACCGTGGGGTTCACCCTCGACGGGGTGGAGTTCGGCGCCATCAACGGCGGGCCGCACTTCAAGTTCACCGAGGCGATCTCGCTGGTGGTCCACTGCGAGTCGCAGGCCGAGGTCGACCATTACTGGAGCCGCCTCGGCGAGGGCGGCGACCCGCGGGCGCAGCAGTGCGGCTGGCTGAAGGACAAGTTCGGGGTGTCGTGGCAGGTCGTGCCCGAGGCGCTGTTCGAGGTGCTCGAAGACCCCGACCCGGAGCGCGCCCGCAGGGCCGCCGCGGCGCTGATGCAGATGAAGAAGCTCGACGTCGCCGAGCTGCGCCGCGCGGCGGCCGGCTGAGGCGGCTCGGACGCGCAGACGGTCCCGGCAGCGGTCCCGGAGGCGGCGAGGCCCCGCACGCCGGGAGGCGTGGGCCGCTGCGACATGTCCGCCGGGACATGTCGCTCCTGCGGCCGTGTTCGCGGGGCGACCGGGTTCACGGGGCCGGGCGGCCGCGGCGGTCATCATAGATGTCTGATAGAACATGTCCATGCGGACATTGTGAGTCGCCCGCCGGCTCAGGCCGGCGGGGCGCGGTAGCGCGGCCCGACGTACAGCCACACCGCCCAGGCGAGCAGGCCGACGCAGTAGAGCCCGACCACGGAGACGGTGAAGCCACCGGGGAGGACGCGCCCGCGGGCGACCGCGCCGACGGCGGACATGACGAGCGTGAGCAGGAGGAAGGTGGCGGCCCCGACGCCGGCCAGGTCCTCACGCATCATGCTGATCATGCGCGGGTGATTCTCGGGGCGCATCCAGTAGCCGACGTTCGGGACGTTCACCTGCGAGGGCGGGAGTCGGGGCAGCCAGCGGGCGGCCCCGACGAGCACCAGGGCGACGAAGGCTCCGATCGCCAGCGCCTGCACTACGTGGGCGGTGCGGCCGTGCCAGCGGGTGGCGTTGCCGAGGACGTCGAGGTGCGCCGGCACCTGGTCGGGGAGCGCGAACGCCTGCCAGCCGATGAGCGCGGCGTAGGCGAGCAGACACAGCCAAAAGAACGTCCGGCGTTGCATTCCACGCAATCTACGATTGGCCGCAGCGGCGCGGATGCCGACCGGAACGAGCGCCGCGGACGGCCGCGCGGAGGATGTTCATGATTGCGGCGAGGCGAACGGGCGCGCGGCCCGCGATCGCCTGCGCGACGGGCAACGTCGACGGCGAGACGTACCTGGAGGAGGTGGCGAACGAGGCGCGGCCTGCTCGCGGGGCGGGACCGCGGCGACCATCAAACTGAGGCGCGACGTCGCCGGTGAGACGTGTCCGTGGCCGACGAGGCGCAGATCCGCCCGCAGGCCGGAGCTACCTCGGCGGGGGCGGCTTCGAACCGGTCTGCGGCGAGGGGCGAGCGGGCGAGGTTTGCGGTGACATGTCTCTTTGGACACTGCTTATCGAGACATGTCCTCAGGAGCACGTCGGAGGCCGACGCGCTCGTGCGAGCGGTCGCATCGCGCTCGGCTGCGAGGGGGGTCGTTCAGGCCGCGGTGGCGTTCGGCCGCCAGGGTCTGGACACCCCAATCGAGGCTCGCGCCGGCGACTGCGAGGCCTCCGGGACACGGTTTACGGTTGCGCCTATTGCGCGTGACTGCGACGAGGTGCTGCTCTGTGTCGGCCGCGGATCTGTTACAGTCGAAGCATTCGAAGATGACCCGTATTTCTTGCGTTCCCATCCTCGTCTTGACATCGATCGCGGCGTGCAGCTCGAACGACCCCGCCGGCACCGACACCGACACCGACGCAGCGAGCAGCACGACGACCTCGACGTCTTCGACCACGGACACGCCGACGACCACCGATCCGACGATCGGCGACGACGACGACCCGCACGCCTGTCAGTTTCGCCCCGGCGCCGAGGAAGAAGGCGTCGAGTGGTACATGCTCTGCGGCGGTCCCGGCGGCGAGCACGTCGACGAGATCGCGATCGACGCCGAGGGCAACATGTACCTCGGCATCGAGCTGTCGGAGCCCGAGCCGGGCGTGACGCTGCGCTTCGGCGAATTCGAGGTCACTCCGGGTGGGCTCACCGACGTCGTGTTCCTCAAGCTCTCGCCCGCCGGCGCGCCGCTGTGGCTGCGCGCATTCACGGGGCCCGGCGAACAGAGGGTCTCCAACCTCGAGCTGTGCGGTGACGGCTTCGTCGCCGTCGGCGACGCGGCGGCGGGGAGCCTCGACCTCGGCGGCGGCGCGCTCCCCGGTACCGCGTGGATCGGCTCGTTCGCCGCCGACGGTACGCACCGCTGGAGCCGGACGCTCGTCGACGTCGAGGAGAATTCGCGGGCGTCCTTCTCCGGCCTCGACTGCGACGGCGCCGGCCGGATCGTCGCCACCGGGGAGTATTCGAGAGGCGTCGACTTCGGCGAGGGTCCGCTCGAGCCGGCCCTGTACGGGGACGGCTTCGTCGCCATGTTCGACGACAGCGGCGCGACCGTGTGGGCGCGCCCGTTCAACGGCACCGGCGATCGCGCCGATGGGGGCCACGTGGCGTTCACGCCGGCGGGCGAGGTGGTGTTCACGGGCACCTTCAACGAGACCGTCGACCTCGGCGGCGGCGTGCTGACCTCCGTCGCCGCGGAGGACATGCTGCTCGCCAAGCTCGACGGAGGCGGCGGTCACGTGTGGAGTCAGCGCATCGGCGGCCCCGGCTCGCATTACGGGGTGGGGGTGGCGGTCGGTTCCGCCGGTCAGATCGCCCTCAGCGGGCTGTTCACCCATGAAGTCGAGATCGGCCCCGCGCTGTTCGAAAACCCGAACCCCGAGGACTTCTCCGTCGACGGCTTGCTCGCCGGCTTCAACCCGGCCGGCGAGCTGCAATGGGCGACACAGCTCGGGTCGACCAGCTCGGCGCACATCTTCGCGATGGAGTTCGATCCGGCCGACGCGCTGGTCGTGACCGCGATCCTCGACGAGACCCTGTCCGTGCGCATGTTCGTGGGATCGGACCAGACCTGGGATTGGACGACCGACCAACTCGGCAACGGCCTGGCCGCCGTCGCCGGGCCGGATGCGCTGATCGTCGGCGCCTGGCCGGGCCTCGACAAGGTCGTCGACTTCGGCGGCGGTCCCCTGGTCGGGCGCGGCAACGGCGACTTCTTCCTGGCGAAGGTCCGCCGCTGACGCTGCGGCGGCGACACGCTCTCGTCATTTCGAGCGACGGCGCGTTCGCCGGCAGACTGATGGCAATGGCTCGAATGTACATACCTCGACCTCGGCGAAACCCGCGGGGGGGTTCACGCCTCGGCCTCGCCGGGCATCTCCGCGCTCGGGGACCGTCTGACGAATCATTCGTCGTACGAGGCTCCCCGAGGACGCCGGAGACGGCGCGCAACAAATTCACGCCGTACACCTGCACCTCGTCGCGGGCGCGAGCGGGTCCGGCAGCGTAGGCTGAGGCCGCGATGGCGACGGCGACGGAGATGCAGCGCGCGCTCGAGTTGTTTCAGGCAGCCGCGGACGCGCTGCCGTACAGGATGTTCTGGAAGGACCGGGCGCTGCGCTACGCCGGTTGCAACGCGGCGTTCGCGGCCGCCGCCGGCCTGGCCTCGCCGGCCGACCTGATCGGCCGTGACGACTTCGAGATGCCGTGGCCGCGCGCGCAGTCGGAGGGGTTCCGCGCCCACGACCGCGAGGTGCTCGACAGCGGGGTGGCCAAGCTCGGCATCCTCGAGACGCTGCGGGTCGACGGCGTCGACCACTGGGTGGAGACGCACAAGGCCCCGCTGCGCGACGCGAGCGGCGCGGTGATCGGCCTGGTCGGGTGGTTCCACGACGTCACCGACCGCAAGCTGGCCGAACAGGCGGCGGCGCAGGCCCACCTCGACGCGCTGCAGGAGCTGGCGACGCCGCTGCTCCCGGTCGCCGACGGGGTGGTCGTCATGCCGCTGATCGGCATGATCGACGCGCGGCGCGGCACGCAGGCGACCCACATCCTGCTCACCGGCGTGGCCGAGCACGGCGCGCACACGGCGATCCTCGACGTCACCGGGGTGCGCAGGATCGACACGCCGGTGCTCGAGGGTATCGGTCGCGCCGCCCGCGGCGTCCGCCTGCTCGGGGCCGAGGCGGTGATCACCGGCGTGAACCCTGCCGTCGCCCAGGCGATCGTGACCCTCGGGGTCGACCTGCGCGACATCGTCGCGCTCGCCGATCTCAAGGCCGGGGTCGCGTACGCGCTGCGATCGCGGCGCACGTGAGCGGCGCGGCACCAGATCACGACTCGACGAGGATCACCGGCGAGGCGGTCAGGTCGAGGCCGAGCAGGCCGCCCTCCGGGGCCAGCGGCGTGGCAATGCCGGTCTGGCTGAAGTCCCAGGCGTGGAGGTCGAAGCTCGCGTCGGTCGGCATGTCCCAGTGGGTCTGCGTCGATTCGTCGGTGCCGAGAGCGTAGGCCCAGGCGACGATCGCCGTGCGGTCGTCAGGCAGGCGGAACGCGTAGGCGCGGACGTCGGGGCCGGCGGCCAGCGCCGCGGTGGCCGCCGGGTCGGCGCGCGAGTCGGCCAGCAGGGTGTTGAGGGTCCTGGCGGCGACGCCAGTGACCGATAGCACGCCGTCTTCCTTGGCCGGGAGGTCCTTGATGTCTTGATAGAGGCCCATCTCCCCGAACACCTGCCCCGGGTCGCCGTCGCTGAGGATGAACCAGTCGGCGCCGACGAACTTCTCGGCCTGGGCGCGCGCGAACACCTTGATGTAGAAGTTGCGCGCGTACTCGATGCCGCCCGGCTGACCGTCGACGACGGCCTTCGGCGCGCCGACCTCGGTGACGTTGTACGGCCGCTCGGGCAGGCCCGCGGCCGCCATCTTGGCGGCGAAGCCGTCGCGCGTGGCGAAGAAGCCGTCGGCGCCGGCGTCCGAATTTCCGGGGGTCCACAGCGGGTAATAATGATAGTTGAGGATGTCGAAGTAGGCGGCGCCGGTCTCGGGGAATTCGGGGGTGACGGCGCCGCCGTCGGGGTTGTCGGTGTAGCGCAGCAGGGCGTCGAGGAAGTTGGCGTAGCCGATCCCGCCGAGGGCGATCTTGGCGTCGGGGTCGGCGAGCAGGGCGGCCTCCTTGCTGACCCGCAGCATGCGCACGTAGTCGAAGATCGAGCCGCCGAAGCGCACCAGCTGCTCCTTGGTCGGCGGATCGGTGTCCCACGTCTCGGTGTAATTCCAGTCGGCGACCCAGTCGGGCTCGTTCCAGATCTCCCACATGTCGACGTGGTCCTTGTACGTGCTGACGGTCTTGTACACGTATTCGGCCCAGTAGTTGTTCGGATTGATGGCACCGTCGATGGTGGCCGGCTCGTACAGGTTCTGCGGGATCCAGTGCGCGAGCTCCCAGTCCGGGGTGCCCTCCGGCGCGGTCGAGTGCTCGCGGATCGGCGTGGTCAGGAAGGCGATGTGATGATCGAGGCCCATGCCGGCGTACGCGTCGATGTCGGGGACCTCGATGTCGTAGCCCCAGGTGACGAGGTGCTGCTCCGGCAGCGAGACGCGGATGCTGTTGCAGCCGACCTGCGCGGCGAGCCAGGCGCACTCGGGATCGGAGAAGTTCGGGTTGCGCACGCCGATGTTGATCCCGCGACGGAACGGCCCGCCGAGCTCGTTCGGGTCCGGCGGCTCGCCGGTGGTACCGTCGGTCGTGGTGACCGGCGGGGCGGTGTCGCTCGACTCGCTGGCGCCGCCGGTCTCGGTCGGAGCGCCGGGCCCTCCCGTCGGCGGATCGTCGGTCGCGGTCGCCGGCGTGTTCCCGCCGGTCGACGGCCCGGCCGTCATCGTCCCCGGCGCGCCGGTCCCGTCGGTCGCGTCCGTGTCGCCGCCGCCGCCGTTGCACGCCAGCGCGCACGCGGCAGACACGCCCCAAAGCCATGTCGCAGGTCGCATCGGCCGATCCAAACACAAAACCGCGAGGTTGTCGCGCTGGCCGGGCCTCGGCGGACAATGCAGGGTGTTCGGTGGGCATGGGGGGGGCTGGGCGCTCGCGGATCGGACGATCCCTCAGCGCATGTCCGCGAGGACGAGGCGCGCGCCGAGGCGCAGCAGACCCCTGCGCCGGCGAGGGTGCGAGACCCCACGGCGATGGACGAGACCGAGCGCCGTGGTGCCGCGAATCCCGTCGATGGATTCGCCGGGCGACGAATGAGGGGAGTCGAGGCGGCCCGGGTGCAAGATGTGCTTGCCGCGCCGAGGACACGACGAGCGCGCCGGGACCGAGTGGGCAAGTGAGCCATTCGCGATAATGGTACTGAGATGTTTGAAGGGACATCTCCGTGTATTCACCGGAGCCGCCAGTCGGGCGACGGGGGCTCAGCGGCCGCGGCCCTGCGTGCGGGCGGCGTAGTGGATGCCCTCCTGCAGCGTGGAGAGGGTGACGACGCCGCGGAGGTCGACGTCGAGGCCGACGAGGGCGCGGGCGACGTCGGGGCGGATGCCGGTGAGGATCGGCTCGACGCCGAGGAGGCGGACGGCCGCGGCGGCGCGCAGGAGTGCGCCGGCGACGGCGGTGTCGGCGTGGGGGACGCCGGTGACGTCGAGGATGGCCCAGCGGGCCTTGCGGGCGGCGCAGCCGGCCAGCAGGACTTCGATGATCTGGTCGGCGCGCGGGCCGTCGAGGGCGCCGACCAGCGGCATGGCGACGAGGTCGTCGCCGAGCGGGATCAGCGGGGTCGAGCGCTCGGCGAGCGCCTGCGCCTGGGTCCGGATCAGCTCGTCGCGGATCTGCGTGCGCTCGGCCTCGAGGCGGTTGCGCTCGGTGACGTCGAGGTACACGACCACGGCCGCGAACATGGTGCCGCCGTCGTCGCGCACCGGCGCGGCCGACAGCTCGAGCGTGACGATGCCGCGACCCTCCTTGCTGACGACGTCGACGACGCCGCTGCGCGGCTCGCCGGTCGAGAGGGTCTGGTAGAGCGGGAGCTCGGTGAAGGGCAGCGGATCGGTGGTGCCCTGGCGGTAGATCGTGTAGGCCTCGTAGTAGACCTTGCCGTCGGGCTCGACGCGCTTCTGGGCGAGGGTCTCGACGCCGATCCGGTTGGCCAGCAGCGGCTTGTGCGTGCCGGCCTCGGCCAGATAGACGCCGATCGGGAGGTTCTCGATCACGGCCTGCAGCATCCGGCGCTGGCGCTCGGCCTGCTGCAGCGACTCCTCGCGCTCGGCCAGCAGGCGGCGGCTGGCGAGGAACGAGGCTAGCCCGCAGGACAGGGTCTTCAGGACATATTGCTCCTCGCTGGTGAACCGCCGCGGGGCGTGGAAGTGGAGCACGACGACGCCGATCACCCGCCCGACGGCCTCGCTGTGCAGCGGCAGCATGGCCTGGGCGGCGACGTCGATGGCGGCCATGTGGCGGCGATAGCCGTCGTCGCAGCGCGGGTCGGCGGCGATGTCCTCGAGCAGGACCGGCGCGCTCTGGTCGTACCAGAGCCGGGAGATCGAGAGGTGCGAGCCGAGGTCGATGTCGGTGTCCCGCGGGCAGGCTTCGAGCGGCTGCGCCTCGGACCAGTGGGCGACGATGCGAGCGTGGGTGGGGACGTTGTCCGCGAACTCGGTGGTGAGGAGGAGGTCGGCGGCGAACGGGCCGAGCGGGCGCAAATAGACCAGCACGGCGTTCAGCAGGTCGACCTCGCTGCGGGCCTCGGCGAGGCCGGTGAACGCGGTGGCGAGGATATGGGCGGTCGATGTCGAGAGCTCGACGGCGGGACGGGCATCGGCGGGGGTCATACGGCGAAGGCGCACAAGGGTAACGGCCGACGGGATGGACCGGGCAGGGCCTCGCCGGCGCCCGCGTCGGCCAGGAAGACGCCGACGTGACCTCCGCGCTCGATTCCGCGCGTTGCGCCCGGAGATCCAATGCGCGACGGTGCCCTTCGTGACCGGCCGGACCCGCCTCTCCACGCTCGCCGTCCACGCCGGCGAGCGCCGCCCGAACCCCGACAGCGCGATCGTGCCACCGATCGCGTGCACGGCGACCTACACGTTCCGCGACACGCAAGAGCTGCGGGATCACTTCGAGGGACGGATCCAGCGCGAGGAGTACGGGCGCTACGGCAACCCGTCGGTGGCGGCGGTGGAGCGCAAGCTGGCGGCGCTCGAGGGGGCGGAGGACTGCGCGCTGTTCAGCAGCGGGATGGCGGCGATCTCGACGACGCTGTTCGCGTTGCTGCGCGCCGGCCAGCACGTGGTGCTGACGGCCGACGGCTACCGGCGGACGCGCCAGTTCGTGACGGGGCTCCTGCGCAAGTTCGGGGTCGAGGCGACGCTGGTCGAGCCGGGCGACTACGAGGGGCTGACAGGCGCGATCGTGCCGGGCAAGACGCGGGTGGTGCTCGGCGAGTCGCCGACCAACCCGTATCTGCGCGTGGCCGACCTCGATCGCCTGGCGGCGATCAAGGCCCAGCACCGCGGGTCGGGCCTCAAGGTCGTGATCGACGCGACCTTCGCCACGCCGGTCAACCTGCAGCCGCTGCAGCGCGGCGCCGACCTCGTGCTGCACGCGGGCACCAAGTACCTCGGCGGACACAACGACCTGCTGGCCGGGGCCGTGTGCGGCGACGCGGGCGTGGTCGGGGCGATCCGCGACCTCCGCGGGATGCTCGGCGGGGTGCTCGACGGCCACAGCGCGTACCTGCTGCACCGCGGGCTCAAGACGCTGGCGCTCCGCGTCGAGCGCCAGAACGCGAGCGCGCTGCGGATCGCCGGCTTCCTCGAGGGGCACCCGGAGATCGAGCGGGTGTACTACCCGGGCCTGGCGTCGCACCCCGACCACACGGTCGCGCGCGAGCAGATGCGCGGGTTCGGCGGGGTGGTCAGCTTCCTCGTCCGCGGCGACCTCGACCGCACGTCGCGCTTCATCGACGCCTGCAAGCTGCCGCAGATCGGCCCGTCGCTCGGCGGGGTCGAGAGCCTGATCGAGCAGCCGGCGCTGATGTCGTTCTACGAGCTGTCCTCGGCCGAGCGGGCCGAGGTCGGGATCCGCGACAACCTGGTCCGCCTGGCCGTCGGGGTCGAGGACGTCGAGGACCTGCTGGCGGACCTCGACCAGGCGCTGCGCGTCTGAGGCTGTCCGCAAGGACCTGTCCGAACGGCCCGGTGCGAAGAGACATGCCCCGAGGGGCATGTCCCTTCATTCCGCCTTGGGCTGGGCGGCGCCGACGATCCGGCGCAGGTTGGCGAGCTTGATCGGCTTGATGATGTGCTCGTCGAAGCCGGCCTCGTGGGCGCGGTCGCGGTGCTCGGGCGAGCCGTAGCCGGACAGGGCGATCAGCAGCGGCGAGCGGTCGTCGAGCTGGGCGCGGACGCGACGAGCGACCTCGTAGCCGTCGATGCCGGGCAGGCCGATGTCGACGAAGGCGACGTCGGGGCGATCGGCGAGGGCGCGGCAGACGGCCTCGAGGCCGTCGGCGGCCTCGGAGACCTCGTGGCCGTGCAGTTCGCACAGCTTGCGCAGCATCTTGCGGCCGTCCTCGTTGTCGTCGACGACGAGGATCTTGCGCCGCCCGGGGGCGGCCGGCTCCTCCTTCACGGGCGCCGCGACGAGCTCGCCGTGGGCTTGGAGGGGCAGGCGGATCCGCAGCTCGGTGCCGAGCCCGAGGCCGGCGGACGCGGCGGCGATCGTGCCGCCGTGCAGGTCGATCAGCCCCTTCGCCAGCGTCAGCCCGATCCCGAGCCCGCCGTGCGAGCGGTCGAGCGAGCGGGTCGCCTGGGCGAACAGGTCGAAGATCGTCGGCAAGGTGCCGGCGTCGATGCCGATGCCGTGGTCGCGCACGACCAGCTCGGCGTGGCCGCCGTGGGCGCCGAGCCGGACGTCGATCGCGGTGCCGGGGTCGGAGTACTTGCTGGCGTTGTCGAGCAGGTTGGTCAACACCTGCTCGATGCGCCCGCTGTCGGCGAACACCGGCACGGGGCCCGGCGGCAGGTCGAGGCGGAGCTGCTGCTGGCGCGGCTCGGCGACCCGCTGGCGCATGGTCTCGACCACGCGCGCGACGAGCTTGCCGAGGTCCATCGGCTCGCGGTGCAGCTCGATGCGGCCGCGGGTCACGCGCGAGACGTCGAGGAGGTCGTCGACGAGGCGGGCGAGCAGCGTCAGCTGCCGGCGCATGATGTCGCGCGTCTGCTGCTCGAGCTCGTCGTGCGGGGGGAAGCGGTCGAGCACCGGCAGGCCCATGTGGAGCGCGGCCAGCGGGTTGCGCAGCTCGTGGGCGAGCATGGCCAAAAACTCGTCCTTGCGCCGGTCGGCCTCGACGAGCAGGTCGTTGCGGGCGACCAGGGTGGCCTCGGCCTCGTGGAGGCGGAGCAGCGCGCGCACGCTGGCGATCAGGTCCTGCGGCTCGAAGGGCTGGGTGAGGTAGCCGTCGGCCCCGGCCTCGACGCCCTCGACGCGGTTGTCCGAGGTGACGAAGGTCGCCGAGGTGTGGAGGATCTTGATGTCCTTCGTCCGCGGGTCGGCCTTGAGCCGGCGGCAGACCTCGAAGCCGCTGATGTCGGGCAGGCGGACATCGAGGACGATGAGGTCGGGCTTGCTCGCGGGGTCGGCGGCGAGGGCCATGGCCTCACGCCCGGTCGAGGCCTCGGAGACCTGCATGCCCGCGTTCTTGAGCATCTTGGAGACCATGTAGCGGTTGGCCACGTGATCGTTGACGTTGAGGACCATGGGCTTTCGGGCCTCCCTCATGTTCCACCTCGCTCGCTGCCGGGCGGCCGCTCGCGGATGCCGGCGCGCCGGAGCGCGTCGCGGATCCGGTTGATCGCCAGCTCGCGCGACAGGTGCTCCTTGGACAGGATGGCCTCGGTGTTCTCGGCCAGCCGCCGCCGCTCCTCGACCGGCAGCGCGTGCGAAGTGACGATGATGACCGGGATCGACCGCGTGCGCGGGTCGGCCTTGAGTTGATCGATGACGTCGAACGCGGTCATGTTCTCGAGCAAGAAGTCGAGGAGGATGACGTCGGGCCGCTCGCTGCGCGCCAGCTGGACGCCCGTGAGGCCGTCGGCGGCCTCGAGCAGCGCGTAGGGCGTGGCCTCGAGGAACTTCTTGATGAGGTAGCGGGCCGCGGGCTCGTCGTCGACGACCAGGACCTTGGCGCCGCGTCCGGCCGCGAGCAGCTGCAGCTTGCGGATCAGCTTGTCCTCGTCGACCGGCTTGAGCCAGAACTCGTCGGCGCCGAGCGCCCGGGCCCGCGACTCGCGGTTCATCACCGTGCACACCAGCACCGGGATGTCCCGCGTCGCCGGGGCGCGCTTGATGTCGGCGAGGAAGGCCCAGGTGTCCTCGCGCTCGAGCATGACGTCGAGCAGGATCGCCGAGGGGCGCACCTGCTGGAGGAGCGTGCGGGCGTCCTCGGTGGTGCGGGCGGGCAGCACCTGAAAGCCCGCCATCGCCAGGTAGCGCTCGTAGACGAACACGGCGCTGCGATCGTCCTCGACCACCAGCACCGGCGCGCGCGACGGATCGGGGGTCTGCGCGGCGACCTCGAGCCTGCGGAAGGCGCCGATCTCGGCGTGCTCGAGCGGCACGCCGAGGGTGAAGGTCGAGCCGACGCCGGGGCGGCTGTCGAGCTCGATGCGCCCGCCGAGCGCCTCGGCGAGCTTCCTGGCGAGCGGGAGCCCGAGGCCGGTGCCGCCGGCGCGCCGCTGCAGGGCGCCGTCGAGCTGCACGAACTCCTCGAAGATCCGCGCCTGGTCGGCGGCGGCGATGCCGATGCCGCTGTCCTCGACGACGACGCGGAGCTCGTCGCCGGCGACGGCGGCGCTGACGCGGACCGCGCCGCGCTCGGTGAACTTGAGCGCGTTGGCGATCAGGTTGCGGAGGATCTGGGCCAGCTTGCCCTGGTCGGTCTCGAGCTCGACGTCGGGCGCCGGCTCGAACACCAGCGCGACGGCGCCGTCGTCGCGCAGCAGCGGCCGCATCGTCCCGCGCAGCGCCGACCAGAAGTCGCGCAGGTCGAAGCGGGCGGCCCGGATCGGGGCGTTGCCGGCGTCGAGGCGCGAGAGGTCGAGCATGTCGTTTATCATGCGCGACAGCTCCTCCGCGGAGTCGCGGATGAACGCGACCTGGGTCTGCTGTTCGTCGTTGAGCGGGCCGTCGGAGCCGGACAGCAGGAGCCGCGAGAGGCCGAGGATCGAGTGCAGCGGGGTGCGGAACTCGTGGCTGACGCCGGCGACCAGCCGACCCTTGATCTCGGCCGAGGCGCGCAGGCGATCGGCGTGTTGCTCGAGCTCGGCGTGCAGCGCCTTGATGGCGCTGTTCGACTCCTCGAGGCGAACTTTTTGCCGCGCGAGCTGGCGGTTGAGCGTGACGATCTCGTGGACGGCGCGGTCGGCCTCGCGGATCGAGTCGGCGTAGTCCTGCGGCAGGAGGCTGCCGAGCAGGGCGATGCGGCCGTCGACCGGCTGGGCCGCGAACGAGACGGTGGCCGGCTTGCCGGCGAGCACCAGCGGGAGCTCCCACGCGCTCACCGGCTCGTCGGCCGCCCGCCGCAGCAGGTCGGTCAGCTTGTCCTCGCAGCCGGGGACCACCGCGACGCCGAGGTCGCTCGCGGGCGCGAGCCCGTGCCGCTCCGCTCGCGCGTCGACCCACTCGATCCGCCCGTCGCGCGCGACGAGCAGCGCGAGCTCGCGGCTGAGTGCGTCGAACGCAGCTCCGATGGTGGCGGGAATTGGGTGCATACGGTGAGCGGCGGCTCTCCCCCTGTGTGGCCGATACTCGTGCTCGCGTCGACCCTCGATGAAACATGTCAGGTAAATCACCCGCGCCTTGACCGATCGCGCCACCCGGGACACGGTGCCGTCGTGATCGCGGGTCACGGACCACTTCGTCGGCTCAAGGACGGTACGGCGGAGCTCCATCAAGAGGCGGAGCTCCACGTGCGGATCCTCGACGCCGACGCGACGCTGACCGACTACCGCCGCTACCTCGCGGCGATGTTCGGCTATCACGCACCGCTCGAGGATGCGCTGGCGGGCCACGAGGGGCTGCGCCGCGCCGGTTTCGATCCTGCCCGGCGGCGCAAGTCGCCGCTGCTCGTGGCCGATCTCCGGGCCCTGGGTGAGGACCCCGGGGCGCTCCCCCCGTGCGTCGCGGTGCCGCCGGTGACCACGCTGCCGCGCGCGCTCGGCGTCGCCTACGTGCTCGAGGGCGCGACGCTCGGCGGGCGCTACATCCTCGCCAAGCTGCCGCCGCAGCTCGCTCCGCTGCGCGGGCGCGCGACCGCTTTTTTGGCGGGCTACGGCGCGCAGACGGGGGCCTGCTGGCGCGCCTTCGCGGCCGTGGTCGAGCGGGTGCTCGTCACGCCGGAGGCCGAGGCCGAGGCGGTGGCCGGCGCGCGCGAGACGTTCGCGCGGCTCATCGACTGGCTGGCCGCGCAGACGCGAGCAGCCGGCGCGGCGCTGCGGGAGGCGTCGTGACGCCGGCGCTGGCGCGGCTGCGCGAGTGTTACTTGCGGGCCCAGCTCGCGGGCGACCGCCGCGAAGCCGTGCGCCTGTTGCTCGAGGACGGGCTCGGGGCCGGGGCGCGGGTCGAGGAGCTGCAGGACCACGTCGTCCGCGCGGCGCAGGACGAGATCGGCCGGCTGTGGCAGCTCAATCGCGTCAGCATCGCGCAGGAGCACCTGGCGACGGCGATCTCGCAGCTCTCGCTGGCGGCGCTGTTCGAGCGCGCCACGCCGAGGCCGGCGCTCGGCAAGCGGGTGCTGCTGGCGTGCGTCGAGGGCGAGCTGCACGAGCTGCCGGCGCGTCTGGTCGCCGACGTGCTCGAGCTCGACGGCTTCGAGGTGCGCTACCTCGGGGCCAACGTGCCGACCGACGAGCTCGTCGGCGAGGTCCAGGCCGAGCAGCCGGACCTGATCGGTTTGTCGGTGACGATGAGCTTCAACCTGCCGGCGCTGCGCGCCGCGGTCGTGGGGGTCCGCGGGGCCGGCGAGCGGCCGCTGTTCATCGGCGGGCACGCGATCCGCTGGTCGCCGGGGCTCGCGCGCGAGCTCGACGTGGCCGAGGCGGGCAGCAGCCCGGCGGAGCAGGTGGCGACCGCCCGCCGCCTCGCGGGGGTGGCGTCGTGAGCCGGCACGCCGCGCTCGTCGAGCAGCTCGAGGCCGCCGGCGCGCGCCTCAGCGAGCGCGTGCTCGCCGAGATGTACGTCGACCCGTTCTGGCACGAGCGCTTCGACCGGCGCGCCGACACGCACGGCCGCCAGGATGGCCGCTTCCACGTGCAGTACCTGCAGCAGGCGCTGGCGCTCGGCGACCCCGCCGTGCTCGAGAACTACGCGCGCTGGCTGCAGCAGGTGCTGACGACCCGCGGGATGTGCACGCGCCACCTCGCCGAGAACTTCGAGCGCCTGGCCGCCGCCATCGCCGAGGAGCCGTGGCCGGACCGGCAGGCCGCCGTCGATCTGCTGCGGGCCGCGACAGCGGCCTTGACGTACCCGGACGGTCTCGCGCGCGCGGTGCAGCTGCGCGCGGAGGCGGTCGTGCGCGCGGCGGCGGCGACGCTGGCGGACGCCGACGCGCCGGTGGTCGCCGAGCTCGACGCGCTGGTGTCGTACTGCGCCGACGCGCTGGCCCTCGCGTCGCCGGCGGTGCTGGCCAACCACGTGGCGTGGCTGGCCGGGTTCCACACGCGCCGGGGGATGGCGCGCGAGCGGCTGGTCGCGCGGCTCGCGGCCGTGCGCGCGGCGCTCGAGCAGGAGCTCCCCGAGAGCCGGGCGGCGATCGCCGGGCTGCTCGGGCCGGCGCTGGCGGCCGCGTCGGGCTGACTCGCGGGAATGTTCAAGGGACATGTCTGTTCAGACATGTTTTTTGTCACATTTCCTGGAGGACATGTCCTCGGAGCTTGTTCGGCGAGGCGAACCACGCCGCCTGCCGCCCGGGCGAGGGGGGGCAGCGAGCCCGGGCTGTCCGGGAAGCGCCGGCGCCCGGCGGATCGGCGCAGCCGTGCGGCGGGGCACGAGAGCAGGGGCACGGGGACATGCACGAAATCGCGCAGACCCCGCGGAGCCGCCGCGAAGCCGGGCCAGCGATCGTCGCGGGGGACGAGGTGCTGCTCGCGGCCCCGGGACCCGCCGCGATCGTCCGCGGCGTCGCGGTCGTGCGACCGGTCCGGCGAAGGCGGCGCGCTTGCGCGGCTCGGCGGCGGCGCGTTAGCCTGGCGGGCGATGTTGCGCAAGTTCGCCGTCCTCGCGCTCGCCCCGCTGTTCGCCTGCGGTTCGTCCACCGCCACGTCCACGGACACCGACACAGCGAGCTCGACCGGAGAGACCGGGACGAGCGGGACCACCGGCGAGCCGGCCTATCGCGCGACGATCCGGCGCACCAGCTACGGCGTCGCCCACGTCCAGGCCGACGACCTCGGCAGCGTGCTGTTCGGCCAGGCGTACGCGTTCGCGCAGGATCACGTGTGCACGCTGGCCGACCAGATCGTCAAGGTCCGGGCCGAGCGGGCCAAGTACTTCGGCCGCGGCGACGGCGACGCGCACCTGACCAGCGACTTCACCTACCTCGCGCTCGAGGTGGAGCAGCGGGCGCAGCGGATGTGGGACGCGACGCCGGCCGACGTGAAGGTGGCGATCGAGGGCTACGCGGCCGGCTACAACCAGTACCTGCGCGACACGCCGCCGGGCGAGCTGCCGGCCGACTGCGCGGGGGCGCCGTGGGTGAAGGAGATCGAGGCGCTCGACCTGGTGCGCTACTACGTCGACCTCGGGCTGCTCGGCAGCAGCAATCAATTGGCGAGCTACATCGGCACGGCGCAGCCGCCCGGGGCGCCGCTGACGATGCCCGGCGGGCCGCTGCGGGGCCTCGGGACGTTGACGAGCGGCGGCTTCGGCAGCAACGGCTGGGCCCTCGGCGCCGACAAGACGACCGGCGGCGGCGGCATGGTCGTGGCCAACCCGCACTTCCCGTGGACCGGCGAGCTCAAGCTGTGGGAGAGCCACCTGACGGTGCCGGGCGAGGTCAACATCTACGGGGTCGGCCTGATGGGCGTGCCCGGGGTGCTGATCGGCTTCAACGACGCCGTCGCGTGGACGCACACGTTCTCGTCGGGCAACCGCTTCACGTTCTACAAGCTCGCGCTCGACCCCAGCGACCCGACCGCGTACCTGTACGACGGGACATCCCGGCCGATGACCAAGAAGACCTTCGAGGTCGAGGTCGCGGACGGCGGGACGGTGACCCGCACGATGTACTACAGCCATTACGGGCCGATGCTCAACGTCGACCCGATCGGCTGGTCGACCGACATCGCGCTGACCTACCGCGACGCCAACATCGACAACCCGCGGCTCATCGAGCAGTTCCTCGGCATGGACCGGGCGAAGACCCTCGACGAGTTCAAGGCGGTGTTCCAGACGGTGCAGGGCATCCCTTGGGTCAACACCATGGCGGCCGACAAGGCGGGCAACGCCTGGTACGCCGACGCCTCGGCGACCCCGCAATTGTCCGACGAGGCGATCGCCGGCTGGCAGGCGGCGATCGAGGACGACTTCCTGACCGGGCTCCTCTATCAACAGGGCGGGCTCGTGGTGCTCGACGGCAGCGACTCGACCTACGAATGGGTCGACAGCGGCGACGCGCGCGCGCCGGGGCTGGTGCCGTTCGCGGGCGTGCCGCAGCTCGACCGCCGCGACTTCGTGTTCAACGCCAACGACTCGTACTGGCTGGCCAACCCGGCCGCGCCGCTCGAGGGCTTCTCGCCGCTGCACGGCTCCGAGCGCGCGCCGCAGTCGCCGCGCACGCGGATCAACGCGATGCTGCTGCAGAACGACCCGCGCTACGCGGCGGCCGGCGACGACGGGACGTTCACGCTGGCGGAGATCCAGGCGGCGATCCAGGGCAACCACTCGCTCACCGCCGACCTCGTCCTCGACGATCTGCTGGCGCGCTGCGGGGCCCACCCGGTCGTCGACGTCGACGGCTCCAAGGTCGACCTGCGCACGGTGTGCGGGATCCTCGGCGCGTGGGACCGCCGCTTCAACCCCGACAGCGTCGGCGCGGTGCTGTTCCGCGAGTACCTGGCGGCCTACAGCGGCGGCGCGGTGCTCGACCGCGGCTCGCTGTTCCACGTGCCGTTCGACCCCGACGATCCGATCGGCACGCCGCACACCCTGATCGCGCCGGCGGAGGGGCAGGCCGACGGGGCCCTGGTCGCGCTCGGCGAGGCGGCCCGGCACCTGGCCGAGGCCGGCGTGCCGCTGTCGGCCCCGCTCAAGCAGCTGCAGCGAGCGCCGCGCGGGAGCGTCGAGATCGGGGTGCACGGCGGGTTCGCCAAGGAGGGCATCGCCAACGTGGTCGGCTACGACGGCGGCCTCAACTCGACGCTGCTGCCGAAGGTGCCGCGGCCGCCGTCGATCGCCGGCACCGCCGGGCTGACCGAGCGCGGCTACGTGATCAACTACGGCTCGAGCTTCGTGATGGCGGTCGAGTTCCTGCCCGAGGGCCCGCGCGGCGAGGCGTTCTTGACCTACTCGCAGTCGGAGGACCCGCGCTCGCCGCACTTCCGCGACCAGACCGAGCTGTTCTCGCGCAAGGAGTGGCGGCCGCTGCTGTTCCGCGAGGCCGACATCGCCGCCGACGCCAACCTGCGAGAGACCGTGGTCGAGGGCGGATGAGCGGGATGCGCTCGTTCTTCCTGTACGCGGGGATCGCCCTCGTCGCGGGCTCCGGGCTCGCGCTCGAGATCTTGCTGACGCGGATCACCAGCGTGATCGCGTGGTACCACCTGTCGTTCTTCGTCATCGCCCTGGCGATGCTCGGCATGACCGCGGGCGCGATCTACGTGTTCATGCGGCCAGGTCTGTTCGGACAGGCGGTGCTGGCCCGCCGGCTCGCCCGCAGCTCGGCCGCGTTCGCCGCCCTGGCGCCGCTGGCGGTCGCGTGGGCGATGTCGGGGCCGCTCCTGCCGGTCACCGACCTGATGGGCTTCTTCGCCCTGCTCGGCTTCGGCGCGGCGCTGGCGGTCCCGTTCGCGGCCGCCGGGGTGGCGCTGACGCTGGCGCTGACCCGCATGGGCCTGCCGGCCGGGCGCGCCTACGGCTGCGACCTGCTCGGCGCGGCGGCCGGCTGCGGGCTCGTGATCCCGCTGCTCGACGCGGTCGACGCCGCCAGCGCGGTGCTGGTGGTCGGCGCGATCGCGGCGCTCGGCGCCCTGGCCTTTGCGACATGTGACGAAGACCCTGGTGAAAGGCGCAGGTCTCTCGGGACATGTGGGGCGCTGGCGCTGGCGCTGCTGGCGTTCGCCGGGATCAACGCCGCCGCCGACGCGCCGCCGCTGCGCCCGGCGTGGGTCAAGGGCGTGCGCGAGGACCCGCGCGAGTTCATGCACGTGGCCTGGAACACGCACTCGCGGGTCACGGTGTCGAACCAGATCGCGCTGCCGCCGTACCTGTGGGCGCCGGGGCGCAACATGCCGCCCGAGGCGCGGCTGCCGATCCAGCAGCGGGTGCTCAAGATCGACGGCGCGGCGGCGACGCTGATGGCCGAAGGGGCAGCTTCGGACCACGCCTACCTCGACTGGGACCTCAGCACGTTCGCGCACCGGCTGCGCCCGAGCGGGCCGGCGGCGGTCATCGGCGTCGGCGGCGGCCGCGACGTGCTGGCGGCGCTGCGCAGCGGCCACTCGCCGGTGGTCGGGGTCGAGCTCAACGCGGCGATCGTCGACCTGCACCGGCGCACGATGGCCGACTTCTCGACCGTCGCCGCGCGCCCGGGCGTCGAGCTGCACACCGACGAGGCGCGCAGCTTCTTCTCGCGCGACCGCCGGCAGTACCAGGTGATCACGATGTCGCTCATCGACACCTGGGCGTCGACCGGCGCCGGCGCCTACAGCCTGTCGGAGAACGGGCTGTACACCGTCGAGGGCTGGCTGGTGTTCCTGCGCCGCCTGGCCCCCGAGGGGGTGTTCACGGTGTCGCGCTGGTACAAGAAGGAGTCGCCCGGCGAGACCGCGCGAATGCTGGCGCTGGCGATGGAGGCGCTGTGGCAGCTCGGCGTCGACAAGCCGCGCGCGCACCTGCTGCTGCTGCAGGCCGAGAGCGTGGCGACGCTGCTGGTCTCGCCGTCGCCGTTCTCCGCCGCCGACCTCGACGCGATGCAGCGCGAGGCGGTCCGCCTCGGCTTCAACATGGTGCTCACGCCGCGCCGCCTGCCGGCCCAGCCGCTCCTCGCCGAGCTCGGCGCGATCGACGAGCGCGCGGCGCTGTGGCAGTGGGCCGAGCGCCAGACCCTCGACCTCACGCCGCCGACCGACGACCGCCCGTTCTTCTTCAACATGCTGAAGCCCGGGACATGGCTCGAAGGACAGGAGGAGGTCAGCGACCTCGACCTCGGCTTCCTCGGCAACCTGCAGGCGACGCAGACGCTGGTGTACGCGACGCTGGTGAGCCTGCTGCTGACGCTGGCCGCGCTGCTCGGGCCGCTGCTCGGCCGCTCGCCGGCGACGGCGGAGGGGCCGAAGCAGGCGTCGCGCACGGGCCTGGCCCCCGCGACCCTGGCGGCGGCGCTGGCCTACTTCGCGCTGATCGGCCTCGGCTTCATGTTCGTCGAGATCGCGCTGCTGTCCCAGGTGGGGGTGTTCGTCGGCCACCCGACGCTGTCGCTCGCGGTGGTGCTCGGCGGCATCATCCTCGCCGCCGGCGTGGGGAGCCTGCTCAGCGGCAAGCTGAACGTCGAACGCGGCGGCGCAGCAGCGTGGCTGTTCCCGCTGATCCCGGCGCTGCTGGTGGTCGCCGCCCGCGTCGCCACCGGCCCGGTCACCGAGGGCTTCGCCAGCGCCGACACGTCCGTGCGCGTGCTGCTGTCGATCGCGCTCATCGCCCCGCCCGCCCTCGGCATGGGCATCTGCTTCCCGCTCGGCCTCCGCCTGGTCGAACGCGCCGGCGGCCACGCGGTCACACCCTGGCTGTGGGGCATCAACGGGGCGTTCGGCGTGTGCGCCAGCGGCCTGGCCCTCGGGACATCCATGACGTGGGGGATCTCGACGACGATGGCCGTCGGCGCAGGCTGCTACCTGGCCCTCGTCGCCTGCGCGCGCCAGCTGGCGCGCGCGCGGGCGTGAGCCACGGTTCACCTGCGGCATCTGTCTTCGAGGACAGGTCCTACGAGACCTGTCCTGAGAGCTGCTGCTGTCAGTCCGCGTGGCCCGCTCGCGCGAGGAGCACACGCAGACCGGAGAGAGCGAGGCAGGCGACGAGCATCGAGACGGCGCCGGCGCGCTCGGCAGTGCCCCAGGCGGGCCCTTGCATGGCGGCGAGCAGCGCCGACAGGGCGAGGATGAGGAGGACGTCGCTGACGAAGTGCCCGGGCGATCGGGTGCCGACCTCGGCGCTGCCGGCTCGCGCGACGTGGATCGTGCGGTGTCCGGCGCGGATCCGTCGCACGAGGATCCAGTGGCCGGCGACGGCGACGGCGAGGCACACGAGGTAGCCTGGAAGGTCGTCGGTCGTCAGGCCGCGGACGATGCCGGCGACCACGCCGCCGGTCGCAAGCACGGCGAACACCTGGACCAGCAGGTCCTGGAGGACGGCGACGATGGCAAACAGCAGAGACATGCGGGCGCGGGCGAGGTCCTGGCGCCGTCGCGCTCACGCTGGTCGCGTCACCGCGCGCAGCCACTGCACGTAGGGCTCGCCGCAGGCGCTCGGCTGGAGGGCGACGACCTTGGGCACCGAGTACGGGTGGACCTCGGGGATCGCGGAATAAAGGGCGTCGAGGCGATCGCGCGTGGTCTCCATGACGACGAGGGCCTCGTCGTCGCTGCAGATCTGGCCGTCCCACCAGTAGCGCGAGCGCACCAGCGGGATGATGTTGCCGCAGCCGACGAGCCGGCGCTCGAGCAGCGCGAGGAGGATCTTCTCGGCCTGGTCGGGAGGACAGGTCATGAGGATCACCTGGAGGTCGGGGGAGTCGCCGTGCACGGGTCGAGGGTACCGCATTCCGGGTGATGCGCCCGTCCGGCCGCGTCGCGGTCCGGCCGCGATGTCGGCGGGGCCGGAAGCGGGGCTGATCGTGGCGGACGAATTCATCGGCGAGCTGGACGCGTGCTTCGGGGAGAGCAGTGTCCGCCGGCCGGCGGGGCAAGTCCAGCGGCAGGCAGGAGCCAGGCTCACAGCGTCTTCAGATACTCGATCACCGCCAGCCGCTCGCTCGCGTCGAGCCCGTCGCCGAAGGTGTGGCCGCCGTTGCCGTAGCCGGGCTGCGTCGTGTCGTAGATCTTCTTGCGCACCTCGGCCGAGGGTTCGCCTTCGTGGCCGTGGTCGAGCGCCTCGTGCTTCCAACCCAGGGCCGCGGAGTCGTAGTCGGTCGATTCGTAGGAGCGCGTCCAGTACGTCGGGCGCGACGTGCTGTCGAGCATCGCGGCGACTGTCGGCACCGAGCCGTTGTGCAGATACGGCGCCGTCGCCCAGATCCCGTCGAGCGGCGGCGCCACGTAGCCGCTCTGCGGCTCGAGCCGCGAGACCTCGCCGTAGAACCCCTTATTGAACCAGTCGAGGTAGCGGCCGGCGAATTGCGAGGCCTCGGTGGCGAGCGCGGCGTCGGTGCCGATCACGTCGAGGTCGACGAGCAGGTTCGGATAGGTGTCCTCGGCGCCGTAGGTGCCGTGACAGCCGGCGCAGGTGGCGGCGAACACGTGGGAGCCGGCGGCCGCGAGCTCGGCGTCGATGGCGAACGGGTAGGCCGGCGGCTCGAGCGTCAGGATGTAGGCGCGGATGTCCGGGAAGTAGGCGTCGATCGCCCGCGCCTCGTCGATGTCGTCGGTGCACAGCGTCGCCGCGGCCATCATCGTGCGCGCGTGGTCGCCCCGGCCGGCGGCGACATAGAACATCGCGTGCTTCTTCTTCATGTGCCACCACGGCGGGACGTCGACCGGCGTGACGACGACGGGCGGGAGGTCGAGCAGCGGCGGGTCGAACCATTCGAAGGTGTCGGGGTCGCGGTGCGAGAACAGCACGGCGGCGATGTTGTCGGCCGGGTTGACGCCGACCGTGAGCATCTGGGTGTAGGGCTCGACGGCGGCGAGGCGGTCGACGAAGCGCTGCAGCTCGGCCTTCTCGTCCGCTTCGGTGAGGAACAGATCGGCGAGCGCCGCCGTGCCGCCGACCTTGACGGTGAAGTCGGCGGTGGTGTTGCCGAGGCCGACGACGAGCTCGCCGTCGATCTCGCCGGCGTGACATTGTAAGCAGTTGGCGCTGACGAGCTCGACCCCGCCGGCGCCGACGAACGCGGTCTTGTCATACGGCAAGGTCGCGTTCTTGCCGGCGCGCCCGGGCAATCGCAGCGCCTCGGGGGCGTCGTCGAAGACCTGCGAATAGGCGGTCCAGGGGATCCCGCAGCTGACGTAACCATTGTTGACGAGGGCGTGGTAGCCGGCCTCGGGATCGCCGTCGCGCTGCGGCTCGGCCGGGATCGGGTGCAGGCCGTCATTCGGGGCGCCAGTGGTCGGGGCGCCGGTGGTCGGCGCGTCCGTCGTCGCGCCGGTCGACGTGGCGCCGCCGGTGGTCGCGGCGCCGGTCTCGCTGCTCGCGTCGCCGGTGGCCTCGGTGCCGGCGGACGAACCGGCGCAGGCGAGGGGGAGCACGCTCGCGAACACGAGGCGGAGACAGCGGGGCATCCCTCCATCGTAGCGGATCTGCGGGGATGTGCGGCGGCCGACCGGCCGCATGGAGATATGTCTTTTGGGGCAGGTCGCGTCCGTCCCGGGTCCGACCGGCGCGAGCGTTCGCGCGCGGGCGCAGCGAGTCCACAGTTGATGGCCCGGCGCCGGCCCGCGTACGCTGAGGCGATGTTGCGATGGATGACCCTCGGGGTCTTTGGTGTGGTCGCGTGCGGGCCGAGCCCGCCGCCGGAGAACGACACCGAGGGCGGCAGCTCGAGCACGACGAACACCAGCAACGGGTCGATGACCGGCCTGCCGATGACGTCGCCGCTGCCGGGCACCGACCCGACGATCACGACGGCTGACCCGCCGACCACCGGCGCGGTGACGTCCGAGGTCGACCCGTCGGCGACGACGGGGAACGAGACGAACACGGTGACGACGTCGCCGACCTCCGCGACGAGCACCACCGGCGGCGAGTGCGGCGGCGGGGCCGAATGTCCTTTCGGTCAGGGGTGCGTCGCGGGCCAGTGCGTGAGCGTGGAGGTGATTCCGCCGTGTCCGGTGGTCGCGGTGGTGGACTCGCACTTCCCCCTGGTCCACGAGCCGACGTCGCTCGTGCTCGCCGACCTCGACGGCGACAACGACCTCGACGTCGCCACGGGTGCGCCGGAGCTGTCGCTGATCGAGGTGCAGACACAGGTGAGCGAGGGCGAGTTCGTGCCCGGCGAGACGATCGCGCTGGTGCCGGCGACCGGATTCATCCACCTCGCGGCCGGCGACCTCGACGGCGACGGCGACGTCGACCTCGCAGCGGCGCTCGGCAGCGACGTCGACGTGCTGCTCAATCACGACGGGGTGTGGAAGCTCGAGTCGGTGCTCGACAGCCAGAGCGGCCTGCGCCGCGTCCACCTCGCCAACGCCGACAGCGCCGGCCCGGGGCTGTTCGACCTGATCACGGTCGGCGCGTCGAGCCCGAACATCGGCGTGTGGCTCGGCGTGGGGGCCGGTGCGTTTGAGCCCGAGCCGCCGTTCGACGCGCCGCTGTCGTTCGGCATCGGCGTGGTCGACGTGAACGGCGACCTCCTCCACGACCTCGTCGGGCCCGACTTCAACGATTCGTTCGCCAGCGTCGGGGTGCTGATCCGCGACGGCGGCGGCGGCTTCGTCGACGGCGGGCTGCTGCCGGCGACCGGCGAATCGCTGGTCCAGGTGCTGGCCGGGGACCTCGCCGACGACCCCGAGGACATCGTCGAGCTGCTCGCGCTCACGAGGGACGCGGTCGGCGGGCTCGTGATCCTGTGGTCCGGGAAGGAGCACGGCGCGTGGGACCCCGTGCCACGATTGATGCGGCCGAGCTTCCCCCTGTCGGGAGGTCTGCTCGCCGACGTCGATCCGGACGGCGACGTCGATCTGGTCGCCGCGACGGAGACCAACGCGCTCGTGGTGCTGCACGGCGACGGCAGCGGCGGCTTCGCGTGCGAGCGGGTGTTCGAGCTCGGCTCGCCGACGACCGCCGAGCTGCTCGCGGTCGGCGACGTCGACCTCCAGGGCGTCCGTGAGATCGTGACGGCGGACGTCTCGCTGCGTGATCTGGTGGTGATCAAGACTCTATGAGCGTCGCGTTCGATCGGCGCGTGCATGCGCCTGCGAGCAATTGCGAGCGGCGCGAAGTCGCGCGAGCGAGCGCTCGGCTTGACACGGCTGCGGGGCCGGTCGGATAAGGCTTGGCGGCCTTCGCGGGCCCCCGCACTTATGGCGAAACCGATCATCGTCACCTGGGGCGGCGTGCAGTCGACCTTCGATCACGAGAAGCTCGACCGCGCCAAGCTGTACGGCAAGCGTCAGCGCCAGATCCTCGACCCTCACGAGCAGCGCTGCGAGCGGGCCGAGCTGTCGCGCGACGGCACGCTGCTGATCCGCTCGGGCATGACGGCGCAGGGCTACTTCGACGAGGGCAACGCGTGGATCCCGAACGGCAAGCTGGTCGGCCTCGACGCCGACGGCAAGCCGCTGCCGCACATCCCGAGCACGCTCGGCGAGGCGCAGAAGCTCGACGGGCCGGTCGATCCGGGCGAGCTGCTCGACCTGGCCGTTCGGTCAGTCTACACGCTCGACCCGAACGGGCTCGACCCCAAGCTCGAGGCGGAGCTGAAGGCCGGCAAGGTGTTCCGCTTCACCTTCAGCTACCGCGGCGGCTACGACACCGAGCTGGCCTACCTGGTGTGCAACGCCGGGGCCTTCTTCGCGCTGGTCGGCTCGCCGGCGGTGAGCGAGTGGTGCGAGCTGCAGACCACGGTGGCAGACGACCCGGGCGGCGACGACGACGGCGACGAGCTCGACTTCGAGATGTTCTGAGGGACAGGTCAGGGAGACAGCCATGCGCAAGATCCAGCTGATGAACGAGGAGAAGCGCGACGCCACGCTCGCGCTCGAGTCGGTCAAGGAGAAGGTCGGGCCGGTGAGCGGTGTGCCGGGCAAGAAGCTCGAGTTCCGCCGCTACCTGGCCACCACCGAGGCGGGCACCTACGCCAAGCTGTCGGCGCAGCCGGGCGACCTGGCGCAGGCGCTGATCGACGGCGACCCGGAGATCGACATCGAGCAGGTCGGCAAGCAGGTCGGCGACACGCAGACCGTGTTCCTGTCGAGCAAGGGCGAGGTGCTGCACGCCTCGCCGAAGCTGGTCGACGTGCTGTTCGGGCCCGACGGGGCCGAGCGCGAGCGCAAGCCGGCGGCCGACATCCCGGCCAACACCAACGAGAAGGAGTCGCCGGTGCGGTTCACCAACCGGCGCATGCCCAAGGCCGAGGTGGTGACCAAGTTCGCGTTCCGCCGCACCATCCAGATCAAGCACGTCGACGGCCTGTCGTTCGACTTCCTGTTCAAGATGGCGAAGGAGCTGCACGACAAGGGCGAGCTGGCGCTGCTCGGCGCCGGCAGCAAGGGCCGCGACCCGCTGATCTTCCAGGAGAACGGCAGCCCGTACCGCGGCTTCCTTGAGGGCCGCGTCGACGGCCAGAAGTACAAGCTGCTGCTCCACCTCTCGAACCTCGAGCTGCGCGCCCCGGGCGCGGCGGCGACCTGACCTTTCGGACAGACTGGAGATTGCCATGAGCCTGTTCTCCATCGACAACGCCCGTCCGCTCGGCAAGGGCAAGCAGAGCCCCGCCGGCAGCCTGCTCGACAGCGAGCTGGCGGCGATGTTCCGCAACTACAAGCGCGCCGTGGCCGGCAGCTACCGTGCGCTGCCCTTCGAGGACCTGGCCCGCGGGGCGGTCCCGTCGGGGACGCTGCAGGTGTCGCCGAAGATCGACGGCGAGCTGTGGTTCCTCGTGCTCGACGAGCAGCAGGCGATCCTGTGCTCGCCGACCGGCCGGGTGGTCTCGGGCGACGTGCCGGTGCTGCTCGAGGCGAAGGCGGCGCTCGGGCGCAAGCAGGGTCGCACGGTGCTGGCGGGCGAGCTGTTCGCCGCCAAGCCGCCGGGGCAGGGCCGGCCGCGGGTCGGCGACCTCGGCTCGGCGATGGGCGGCGAGGCGCAGGCGCAGGTCGAGCGCATGGCCTACTTCGCGTTCGACGTGCTCCACGGCGGCGACGCCGAGGCGCCGCAGCGGCCGCCGCTGTACGTCGACCGCCTGGCGCTGTGCCAGCGGCTGCTGGCCGGCGGCAAGCGGCTGCAGGCGATCAAGACCGAGCAGGCGACCAGCGCCGAGCAGGTGATGCAGCGCTGGAACGAGTGGGTCGAGGGCGGCAAGGGCGAGGGCCTGGTCGTCCGCACCGCCGACAACCTGGTCTTCAAGCTCAAGCCGACCATCGACATCGACGCGGCGATCATCGGCTACACCGACAGCTCCGACGAGCCCGAGGCGGTCGGCTCGCTGCTGCTGGCGATGATGCGCGACGACGGCCAGTTCCAGGTCATCGGCGCCTGCGGCAACATGCCGACCGAGCAGCGCAAGGCGTTCTACCAGCAGCTGTCGGGCAAGAGCGTGGCCTCGAACTACCGCTACGCCAACAGCAAGGGCGCGCTGTACCGCTTCGTCCCGCCGGAGACGGTGATCGAGGTCAAGGTCACCGACATCCAGGGCGAGGACTCGAGCGGCGACCCGATCCTCCGCATGGTGCTCGAGCACAGCCAGCCCGGCTGGCGCACGATCCGCGAGATGCCCGGCGTGTCGATCCTGCACCCGGTGTTCTCGCGCGTGCGCAGCGACAAGACCGTCAACCCGGTCGACATCCGCGTCGCCCAGGTGCTCGAGCGGGTCCAGCTCGACAGCCTCAACAAGAAGGCCGAGCGCCTGGTCCTGCCGGCCTCGGAGGTGGTCCGCCGCGAGGTCTACGCCAAGACCGCCAAGGGCCAGCAGGCGGTGCGCAAGCTCGTCATCTGGCGCACCAACAAGGAGAAGGTCGACCCCAGCTACCCGGCCTTCGTGGTCCACTGGACCGACTTCTCCGCCGGCCGCAAGACGCCGCTCGAGCGCGAGGTCCGGCTGGCGCCGACGCTCGGCGAGGCGCTCAAGATCGGCGACGAGATGGTCGGCGAGAACATCAAGAAGGGCTGGGACAAGGTCGGCTGAGCAGCTGACCCCGAGGGCATGTCCCTCGCAGCATGGCGCTAGGGGCAGGTCCTTCGGGACCTGCCCCTTCGTTCATGCCGTCTCGCCGCCGTCGATCGCCAGCGCCTGGCCGGTGACGCCGCCGGCGCCCGGGCGCGCCAGCCAGGCGATCAGGTCGGCGACCTCGGCCGGGCTGCGCAGCCGGCCCTGCGGCGAGAAGCGGGCCAGCGCCTTGCGGGCGTCGTCCTCGCTGCGGCCGGTGGTGGCCTGGATGTTGCGCGCGGCGTCGGCGACGATGTCGGTGTCGGTGAAGCCGGGGCAGACGGCGTTGACGGTGACGTCCTTCGCGGCCAGCTCGACCGCGAGCGCGCGGGTCCAGCCGAGCAGGCCGGCCTTGCTGGCCGAGTAGGCGGCCGTGTACGCGTAGCCCTTGATCGCGGCGGTCGAGGCGACGTTGACGACGCGGCCCCAGCCGGCGGCGATCATGCCGGGGATGAGCGCGCGCGTGAGGACGAACGGCGCGGTGCAGTTGAGCTCGAGCAGGCGCGCCCACACGTCGTCGCCGGTGCGCGCGAGCGGGGCCGAGTGGGCGGCGCCGGCGTTGTTGATCAAGACCTGGACGCGGCGCCCGAGCTGTCCTTCGAGACCTGTGACTTCAGCCAGGAAGGCGGCGCGGGCGCCAGGATCGCCGAGGTCGACGGCAAGGACGTGGGCGCCGTGCGGGGCGTGGAGCCCGGCGCGCGCGCGCTCGAGGGCCTCGCGGTCGCGGCCGGCGAGGATGAGGGCGTGGCCCGGCGCGAGCGCCTCGGCGACGGCGCGCCCGATCCCGCGGCCGGCCCCGGTGATGAGCGCGAGCGGTGCGTTCGACATGCGCGGCAGTGTAACCCCGCGGCCGGCTGCGCTCGCGTCATGAATTCGCGGGTCGCACGCCGAAGACGCGCGTCGGGGTGCCGACGCCGCGCAGGGTGTGCTCGCCGAGGTCGACGAGGTCGTCGCCGTCGACGCGGGCGCGGAACGCCGCGGTCATGAGGATCACCGCGTCGAGGGTCTTGCACAGCGGCTCGAGGCGACAGACCTCGTTGACCGGCCCGCCGATGACGGTGAAGTCGAGGCGGTCGGGGCCGCCGATGTTGCCGTAGAAGACGTCGCCGACGTGCAGCGCGACGCCCATGGCGAGCGGGTCCGGGCGGCCGGCGTTCCACTTGGCCAGCCCCGCGACGGCGCCGCGGGCGGCGGTCAGGGCCCGCCGGCACGCGTCGGCCTCGTCCCCGGCGCTGGGGAAGATCGCCAGCACGGCGTCGCCGATGAACTTGAGCACCTCCCCCCCGGCCGCGGCGATCGGCTCGACCACCCGCTCGAAGTAGGCGTCGAGCGCGGCGACGACCTCGACCGGCGGTCGCCGATCGGACAGCCCGGTGAAGCCGCGCAGGTCGCAGATCCAGATCGCGGCGCGGATCGAGGTGCCGCTGCCGCGCAGGAACTCGCCCGAGAGCACGCGGCGGGCCGCGTTGTCGCCGAGGTACACCTGCAGCAGGCTGCGGGTGGCGAACTGGGCCTGGAACAGCTCGAGGCGGACGGCGAGCGCGGGCAGGCAAGCGCGCAGCTGCGCGAGCGGCTCGTCGGCGAAGCCGTCCGGTGCGCGCGTCGCCAAGGTCAGGCCGGTGCGCCGGCCGTCGCTGAACGTCAGCGCCCAGGCGAGGTAGGCGGTGCCGCCCTGCTCGGCGAGCTCGCGGCAGATCGGGTATTCGAGCTGCGCGTCGGGGCCGCTGAGCCGGCAGCGGATCTCGTCGACGCCGCGCTCCATGAGCGCGTGCATCGGGCTCGACAGGAAGAACGGGGTGGTCAGGGCGCTGCGCGGGTTGTGGCGCACGGTGGGGCCGGCGTCGGCGGTCCAGAACACGCTGAGGACGCCGACCTCGGGGTGCATCGTCGCCAGGCCGGTGCTCATGCGCCACAGCGGGAGGCCGAATTGCTGCGCGCGCCGGGCCAGCGCGTCGAGGAAGGCCCCGACGTCGGCGGCGGGGACGGTCAGGATCCAGCGCGACAGCGCGTCCATCGCCGCGAGTCTACCGCCGTCGCGGGCCGGGCGACGCGGGTGCTTTCGCGCGCCGACATGTCCCTGAGGTCATGTCGAAGGTGGAGGCGACCCGGGGCCCGGGCGGGCCGCCGGGACATGTCCTCCTGGACATGTTCTTACGAGCATTCACTTCTTGAACGGCGAGCTCAGGGCGAGGGAGGTGGCGGACTTGTCGGGCCTGGGCTCGACGACCGGCGGCGGGGGCTGCAGCCCCAGGCGCGGCTGCAGGGCGAACGGCGTCGGCCTCCCCCGGCGCCGATCTTCGCGGCTCGGTCGTCGAGCCGGGAGCGGCGGTAGCCGGCGAGTGTCCGAACGTCCGCGCCGCGCCGCGCGAGCGCCTGGCATTATTGCCACTCGGTCGGTTCCCGTTCGACGTCGGCGTCGGCCCCGAATACGTCGGCCTGGTGCGCACCCCGGCGCCGGCCGACGTCGCGGCGCTGCTGGCGGCGTTCTTCGCCACGCCGGCCGATCTCCTGCCCGCCGAGCCGCTGCCGGACAACCTTCCGTGGCGCGAGGTCCGGGGTCATTGCCAGCACGACGCCCGCTCGCTGCTCGCCGCCGCCGCGTCGCGGCTGCCGTCCGACGCCTCGACATCCTCGCCCGCGACGAACAATTGCGGCGCGCCTTCGAGGCGCTCGCGCTGCCGGAGGAGGCCCACTGGCTCGCCGAGCGCGCGCGGAGGCTGCGGTGCGCGGCGCGGACGAGGTGACGCAATGTCCTGAAGGGCATGGTCTTTCGTTCATGTCCTGGCGATCGCGGCAGCCGCGGCGATCGGCGAGCCACGGACGGTGCCGTCGGCGTGGACCCGAGGCGTGCACGCGCGTGCACGACTCGCGGTGCCACGGCCGTCGCGGACCTGGAGTACGCAGGCCCGGCGCACCGCGGCTCGCCGGCGAGGCGACGTGGCATTCGTGGCACCATGGCCGCTGCTCCAGCGGCATGGAGCAGGCCGGTCGCGTCTCACCATGTGGACGAGGGGCTGTGCTCGCCGACCCGTCCATAAAGCAATCATGGCACCAGTACAGGGGCGCCGGGTATCGCTCCAGCATTCGAAAATGCGCGCATGCGCTCGGTGTCATGATACATTTTGCTCGACAGACTGTGATGATGTGCGGAACTATGGGCAGGCCGGGACCCAGCTGCTAAAGTGCATGGGCCTGGAGGATATCGCCGATGGCCGACAGCGACGCGCGCCCCTTTCTCGACCTCCACGGACCCGCCTTTCACGCCGACCCGCACGCCGCCTTGCGAGCCGCCCGCGAGCAGCACTGGTGCGCCGAGACGGCGATGGGCCCGGCGATCCTGCGGTTCCAGGAGGTCCAGGCGGCGCTGTCCCGGCGCACGTTGCGGTCCGGCGGCCCCGACTCGCTGGCGATGCAGGGGATCACCGAGGGCCCGCTCGCCGAGCTCATGGCGAGCTTCCTGCTCAACAGCGAGGGGGCGACGCACGACCGGCTGAGACGGCTGGTCGGTCGCTCGTTCACGATGCGCCGCGTCGAGGCGCTGCGACCGCTGATCACGGCCACCGCCCACGCGCTGATCGACGAGATCGCGGGCCGCGGGCGCTGCGACCTCGTGGCCGCATTCTCCGACCCGTTCGCGCGCCGCGTGCTCTGTGCATTCGTCGGGTTCCCGCCCGATGCCCAGGCGAGGGTCCGCCGCTGGACCGGCGACATCGGCCTCCTGTTCGGCTTCGGCGTCGCCGAGCACCGCGCCCGGATCGAGGCCTCGCTGGCCGAGTTCCACGCGTACGTCGACGAGCTCGTCGCCGCCCGCCGCCGCGCTCCCGGCGACGACCTCGTCAGCGACCTGGTCACCGCGGAGGCGGCCTCCGACGCGCTGTCTCAGGCCGAGCTGCGGGCCATGATCATCACGTTCCTGACCGCGGGCAGCGATACCGTGCTGCACCAGCTCGGGCACGCGTTCGCGACGTTCCTCGCGCACCCGGAGCAGTGGCGCCTGCTCGCCGAGGAGCCCGAACTCGCCGGCCAGGCCGCCGAGGAGATCGTCCGCTACTCCCCCGCGTCGCTGATCGGCCTCCCGCGGGTGGCGACCGAGGACGTCGAGATCGGCGGGCGCGTGTTCCTCCGCGGCTCGTTCATCCTCCCGATCACGGGGGCCGCGAACCGCGACCCGCAGGTGTTCGTCGAGCCGGACCGCTTCGACATCACCGCCCGACGCAGGCCACACCTGACGTTCGGCGGCGGCATTCATCATTGTCTCGGGGCCGCGCTCGCGCGCGCCGAGCTGCAGATCGCCCTGCCGCTGCTGGCCCGCCGCCTCGGCGAATTCGCGGCCGACGGCCCGGCGGAGTGGCTCCCTCCCACCCTGGCTGTCTACGGACCGGCGCAGTTTCCCGTCGCGTACCACGCCCCCGCCGCGTGAAGGAGCGGACTGCGTTGGTGCAATGACGAGAGCGGACAGTCGTCCGCTGGAATCACATGTCCGGATTCATCGAACGGTGGCGGACTCACCTGCGCAAGCTGCGGTCCGCTGTCGAGTCGCGCCGCACTCGCCCCGGCGATGCACGGCGACAAGTGGGGCCGGCGACGCTAGCTAGGTCCCGGTCGAGCGTCCGGAGCCGGGGCGATCATTCGCGGGGACTGCGGCGAGGGAGCGCTCGTAGTGGCGATCCCGCAGGACGAGGATCCGGACCGGGCCGCTCCTGTCGTCCTCGATCACCTCGTCCCACGAGTAGAAGACCCGCTCGGGTTGCGGCCGGCGCGGGACGACGAGCTCGCCCCAGCGGGTCAGCGTCGGCAAGGCGTCTTCGACCGCCTGCGGGGCGAGGACGAGGGCGATGCCGGACGGATCCTCCGAGGCGACGACGCCGCGACGGAGCGTTTCCTGGCCCTTGTAGACGTTGACGGGAGCTCCACTGGATTGCATGGGAATGCCGCCTGGAGATGCGGGTCATTCATACGTGGGAATATACGGACGAGCCGCGTGTGCCCGGTTCGCCCTGCTCGTGGGAGATCAATAGCCGGTGGGGCGGCCTCGGGCCAGCCGGCCCGGGCTCGACGCGACCCTCCCCCGATCGGACGCGCACGGAGCCATCCTCGCCCGTCAGAGCTCGCTCGAGCGCAGGACCCGCGGCTGGGGGCGCGTCAGCGCCGCCGGGGGCCGCTGATTCAAGCCGACGCGGAGCGGTCGGGCGACCTCGACGGCGAGCCGCGTTCGCCCGCGAAACCACCGGGAGCGAGCGGCGGTCTGAATCGTCAGTCGGCCAGACCGCGGACCACGTCGACCCGGGCGGCGAGCTGCGGGAAGTCGATGAACGGATTGCGCCCACCCTGAATGTGGGCAATCTCGGCGTTGCGGTGGCGCTCCCACTCGCCGGGCGGGTCCGCGGCGCTCCAGTCGGCGAGCCGGGCGAGCTGTTCGCCGGCGTAGTGCTCGCGTGAGACGCGGCCGGGATAGCGGACCAGGAAGTACAGGGTCGCACGCGCGGCGGCGGCCTTGCGGTGGCGCGGCTCGAAGCGCAGGTCGATCGATTCGCCGCACTGCTCGTCGTCGCCGTGGGCGGGGAACCCGGGGAACTCGGCGTACGGCGACGACGCGCGGCGGGCGTTGCACTGCTGATCGCAGGTGAAGAGGTGATGCAAGTCCGACTCCATCGGCAGCTTGCCGGCGAACCACGCCCGCGGCACCACGTGCTCGCAGTTGAAGCCGGCGCGCTCGTCGAGCGCCGCGAGGCCGCGGGCGAGCGCCTGGTCGCCGAGGCGCCGCCGCTGCGCCCGCAGGTCGGCCACCGCGGCCTCCAGGCGCTGCGTCGCGGCGAATTCGGCCCGCACGAACGCCTCGACGTCGTCGTATTCGTGCGGCGAATACAGGCTGCGCAGGAACAGGCGCTGGCCGTCGCGCACGAGGTCGACGAGCGGATAGAGGTACTGCAGGCGCGCGGCCTTGTACGAGAGCACGCGCTCGTGGCTGGCTTCGAGGCGCGCGCACAGGGCGTCGTAGAGCGCGGCAGGGTCGGCGGACTCGAGGTCGAGGCCCTGATAGTATTCGTCGCGCGCGAGCAGGTCGGCGTCGGGGTCGTAGTAATCGGCCGGCGCGGCCCGCTCCAGGCGCGCCAGGGCCTCCTGCAATTCGCGGGCAGGCGCGGTCGGGGCGTCCGCGGCGCCCGGATCGAGCAGCGCGAGCGAGACGTGAATGTCGGCAGAGACGACGAGCGCACTTCGAGGCACGGCACGACCTCCGTGGACCCGCGCGCGGTCGCCCGTTCGCCGGAGCGTGGGCGGGAGCCCGTCGCTTCAAGATGGAAGATCCTCCGGCGGACGCCAATGCGGCCCGCGCCGCTGCGCCCGCTTCGCCGCGCGCGGCGTGACTCGTTCGCCGCCCCGGCGGCGTGACGCGCGTCCTCGTGTCGCCGCCGTCGCCGACCTGCGCGTGCATCGCGAGGCGAGCGCGAGACCAGCACGACCTGTGCGGCGAGGACCGGGTCGTCGTGGGCTCGCTCGGCGAGGATGGCGTCGATTCGAGCGACGACATCGGCTCGCCCGGGCTCGGGTGAATCAGCCGGGCGGGGGGACCAGCACGAGGTCGCGCAGGGCGACGTGGGCGTCGGGGCGCTCGGGGTCGACGACCTCGACGCGCAGGCGCGGCGCGGGGCTCGGCAGCGTGACCTCGGTGAGGGGCGCGTGCCACACGCCGGCGAGGTCGTCGGGCGGGTCGAGCTCGACCAGCGTCACGCCGTCGGCGAGCACGCGCACGCGGCCGGCGGGGCTGAGGCGGGCGGCTCGCAGGGTCGCGGCGAGGGTGATGGTGGTCTTCGGGACATGTTCGACGGGGAAGGTCAGCGGGTCGCCGGCGCGCACGACCAGCGACGGGCCGTCGAGCTCGCGCGCCGGGTCGAGGCCGGGGCGCAGGCGCGAGAGGGCGCGGCCGGCGGCGAAGCGGGCGGGGGTGACGCGGTGGCCGAGGTCCTCCGGTGGGGCGTAGGTGCGCGACCAGGCGCCGCCGCGGTCGTCGGGGCCGCGGTCGGGGCCGAGCAGGCGCAGCTCGGCGAGGCCGCCGTGCGGACAGATCGGGTCGGGCCCCGCGCGCTCGCTGCCCCACAGCTCGATCCGCCGCGGCTGGCTGGCGAACGGGATCGGGCCGACCGTGTCGCGCGCCCGCTTCGGACCCGGGCCCGGGGCGTCGAGGGGCACGCGCCGGCCGTCGAGGACGAGCTGCCACGCGGGGGTGTCGGCGCCAGGATGAGCGACCAGGACGAGCGAGCCGGGGCCGGCGCCGGGCGGGAGGTCGAGGATGGTCGGGTGCTCGGCGTCGAGGCAGACCTGTCCGTCGGGCAAGTAATAAGAGGACAGGGTGATATGGTCAGGTCCCTCGGCGCGGCCGTCGTCGATCCGCCAGCTGCGGACGGCGGCGCGGCGGGCCGGGTCGACGGTGACCTCGAGCAGGCCGACGCGGAGGTCGCTGCGGGTGACGCGGTCGGGGATCCGGTCGTCGACGGGGGTGAGGCGGTGGAAGTAGAGCTCGGCGAAGGCGACCGGGCGGGCGACGAAGGGCGGCGGCAGCAGGTCGTCGACGAGCGCGAGCGGGGCCGCCTCGCCGGGGAGGCGCAGCGGGTGGGTGGCCTCGCCGAGCAGGAGGTACACCGGCGGCGGGTCGTCGCCGCTGGCCGCGGGCCCGGCGACGAGGAGCTCGTGGAGGGCGGCGTAGGCGGCCTCGCGGTCGCGGTAGGGCAGGACGGTGCGGCCGTGGCCGAACGCGAGGGCGCCGCCCAGCTGGCTGAACACGTGGACGTGGTGCCAGCCCTCGCCGCCGGCCAGGACGACCGCGCGCTCGGGGATCTCGGCGGCGAGGTCGGCGATCATGCGGTCGGCGCCGGCGAACTCCTGCAGGCGCGTGGCGGGGGCCCGGGCGTACGGCAGCGCCTGGGCGCCGAGCAGGCCGAGGCCGAGGACGAGGCTGACCCATCGGGCATGTCGCCGCAGACCTGTGCGTTCGGACATGAACGCATGGACATGTGAGAGCGCGAGCGCGGCCAGCAGGCAGGCGGCGGGCAGCAGCTCGGGGACGAGGTAGCGGCCGTAGTAATAGAGGCCGACCTGGGGCAGGTTGCGCTGGGCGTAGAGGGCGAGGGCGGTGACGGGGAGGGTGGCGATCGCCAGCAACCACGCGCTGGTGGCGGTGGGCGCGGGGCGCAGGCGGGCGAACGCGACCAGGCCGAGGCCGGCGGCGAGCAGCAGCGGGGCGCCGAGCAGCGGGCCGACCGGGTCGAGGCGGCTCCACGGCGGTCCGGGGGCGCGCAGGGCCAGCCAGGCGAGGCCGGCGAGGCCGGCGAGGCCGGCGAGGACGAGCGGGATCCGGCGGACGTGGCCGCGGGCGCGGTCGAGGGCGACGTCGAGGACGAGGTAGATCGCCAGGGCGACGAGGCCGACGAGCACCACCCCGGCCAGCGACAGCGCGGCCAGCGGGCCGAGCTGGCGCTTGAACTCGTCGTGCAGGTACGGATAGGTGGTGGCGGCGTGGAGCGCGAGGCTGGCGAGCAGCAGCCCGAAGAGCAAGGTCGGAGCGGACATGCGCCGAAGGCCAGGTTCGGGGCGCAGCCACAGCACCGCGAGCGCGGCCGGGGCGGCCAGCCACAGGTTGCCGCGGACGAAGCCGGCGAGGCCGAGCAGGAGGGCGGCGGTCAGCTCCTGGCCGAGGGCGGCGGCGTCGCGGGCGCGCAGGGTCGAGTCGGAGGCGCCGGACGGTCGCGGCTCGTCGGGGCCGAGGCCGCGGGCGACGGCGAGGGCGGCGGCGAGGACGAGCAGGCCGGTGAGCGGCTCGGTCAGCGGGGTGCGGGCGGTCCACACGGCGATCGGCGACAGCGCGAGCAGCCCGGCGGCCAGCCACGACCAGGCCGCGCGCGGCCACAGGCGCTCGCCCAGGGCCCACAGGGCCAGCACCGACAGGACGCCGGCGAGCGGGGCGACCAGTCCCATCGACCATGGCCCGAAGACCAGGCCGAACAGCGCCAGCAGCGACGGGTGGAGGTGGAGGAACTGCGGCACGACCTCGCCGGCGTCGCGGCGGGCGAGGTAGAAGCCGGGGCGGTAGGAGCCCTCGTAGCGGCCGACGCGGGCCGGGCTGCGGTCGGCGTGGAAGAGGCCGAGGATGTCCCCGGGGCCAGGTCGCAGCGAGGCCTCGGCGCCGGCGCGGGCCAGCACCGGGTCGGTGTGGTCGGTCCGGCCGGTGCGCAGGGTGTGGCGGGCGCGGAGGACGTAGGTGCCCTGGTCGCGGCCGCCGAGGTCGGCGGGGATCGGCGGCCAGCGCAGCGCGGCGGCGCCGGCGAGCAGGACCAGGACGGCGGCGGCGCGCGGCCAGGAGCGGGCCCCGGAGCGTCGCGGGGCTCGCTGTCCCCAGGGCCAGGCGAGCACCGCCAGCGCGATCGCGGTGAACGAGAACGACGGGGCGGAGAAGATGCCGGCGACCCCCAGCAACGCGGCCAGGAGCCCGAGCGCGCCGAGGGCCAGGGCGGCGACGAGGACGAGCGACTCGCCGGCGGCCAGCGGCCCGCAGCGCACCTGCCAGCGCCGCGCGAGCGCGACGATCACGGCGGCGAAGGCGAGCACGGGCGGCACTTCGCGCGAGGATAACGAAAAAAACCGCGTCCCTGGGCGGGACGCGGCGGGAGCGGACATGTTCTTTCGATCATGTCCGGCGAGGGCCCGGCCTATCGCCGGATCCCCCGCGGGAAGCGGATCAGCCGCCGGACGCGCGCTTCTTCTGCCCGGGCGGCGGCGGCGGCGTCGGCCGGTTGGTCGCGCTCGGCTGGCCGGTGCCGGGGGTCGTGCCGGTCGTGCCGGTCGTGCCGGTGACCTTGTGCATCGGCGTGGTCGACACCGTCTTCGACGGCGTCTGCTCCTCGACGACCTCGACGTCGGTGCGACGGACCTTGTCGCGCACGGTCTCGGTGTGCGTCTCGACCTCGCGGCCGACCACGACCTCCTCGACCACGCGCGCCTCCTTGGCGACCACCGCCTCCTCGGCGTACTCGGTCATCTCCATCGTCGACTCGCGGAACGCGTTGAGGTCCTCGCTGGTGGCCGGGCGGTCGACGGGGCGCCGCTTCACGGTCACGTGCTCCTCGCGCAGGTTGACCTGCTCCTCGACCGGGCGCTCGCTGACGTGCGCGTAGACGCGGACGCGGCCCTGCTCGACGACCCGCTTGCCGACCAGCAGGTCCTCCTCGACGACCTTCATCTCGACCGCGGCGTCCCTGAAGTGCGGCGCGTCGAGGTTCTGCTGCGTGCGCTGGGCGGCGCCGGTGCCGGTGGTGCCGGTGCCGGTGGTGCCGGTGGTGCCGGTGGCGGCGGCGGTGGTGCCCGTGGCGCCCGCCGCTTGCGTCCGCATGGCCGCGCCGGTCATGCCCGGCTGGGCGCGGTAGGCCTGGCGCTCGCGCGTGAGCTGCTCCATCGTGTACGGCTTGGCCGACTGGTCGTGGCCCTTGAAGCCGGTCGACTTGAAGTGCTCGCGGCGGCGGTCGACGTCGACCGCGCCCGAGCCGCTCATCATCGAGGCGACGTCGGCGGCGCGCTCGTCGGAGGTCTGCACGAGCACGAGGGTGCCGCCGCGGCGCACGGCCTCGGCGTAGAAGTGGGCGTCGTGTTCGGGCACGCCGGCCTGGGTGAGCGCGCCGACCAGGCCGCCGAGGGCGGCGCCGGCGGCCGCGCCGACGCCGGCGCCGGTGAGGGCGGCCAGCAGCGGGCCGGCGGCGACGATCGGGCCGATGCCGGGGATGAAGATCGAGCCGATGCCGGCGAGGAAACCGAGCACGCCGCCGACGCCGGTGCCGACGATCGCGCCGGTGCCTGCCCCCGTCTTCGCGCTCTCGGCCATCGCCTCGTGGCGGCCCTCGGCCGGGTCCTTGTCGAGGTTGATGGGGATGTTCTCGAGGTTGTTGGCGACCACGCTGATGTCTGCGCGGTCGATGTTGCGCTTGAGCAGGGCGGTGACGACGGCCTGCGCGTCGTTGAAATCATCGAACAGACCGATAACGGTTTTCATGACGGCTTCTCCTGGGGTGGTTCTGTTGTGGGTGATAGAGATCGCCTCGGAGCGGAGATGCATCGTCTGCTGCTCGCGCAAGTGCACGCGGTGGACGCGGACGTGCAGCTCTTCGCGCAGGACGAGCTGCTTCTGCACGACCACGACCTCCTCGTGGATCGGCAAGATCATGGTGTCGCCGTCGTAGCGGACGGGCACCGGGGCGTCGACCGGGCGGCCGACGGGGACGCGCCAGCTGACGACGTGGTCCTCGCTGCTGGCGAGCTCGACCGGCTCGTCGCGCTCCTCGACGGTCTTGTCGATGCGCACGCGCCCGCGCTCGCGCACGCGGGTGTCGACGCGCAGCCGCTCCTCCACCCGCGGGATGACGGCGACGTCGCGCGCGGTCGCCTCGGTCGCGGCGGCGGTCGGGCTCTCGCTGTCCTTTTGGACAGGTCTGTTCGGCGGGGTCGTCATTGTCATTGCGATTGCGCGGCCAACACGTAGACAAGGACGGTGGCGACGAGCAGGACGAGCAGCGCGGGGATGACGACGGGGGTCAGCCAGGGCGCGCGGGCTCGCGGACGCTGCTCGGCGGCGACGGGCATCCGTCGCTCGAGCAGCTGGGCGCTCGACGGAGAGTGGATTCCGAGCTTGGGCATCGTGCCTGTCTCGCTGCGGACGGGGCGGTGGCGCCGGGTCCGCGGTCCTGGTTCGCGGTCGCCATGCTTGTGGGCCCGGTCGCGACGCGGCGCCAGCGAGCGGGTGCGCGAACCTCCGCGGCGGTGTCGGCCGCGACGCGCGAGCGAGACAGACCCAGCCGTCGCGAGATCCTCTATGCTGCGGCGGTGCTCCCCTGGACGATCGTGGTGCTGACGGTCGCGGCCGTGGCGGTCGTGGCGGCGCTGGCGAGCCCGGCGACGACGCTCGCGGTGCTGGCCAAGGAAGGGCCGGCGGAGCACGCGTCGCACGCGGTGCTGGCGGCGGCGGTGGTCGCGTGGGCGCTCGCCGGGCGGGTCGCGAGCAGGCGCGCGGTGCCGCTGGCGATGGCGGGGTTCTTGGCGCTGGTGCTGGCGGAAGAGGTCGACTGGGGCGCCGTCTACGGCTGGCCGGCGCTCGGCGAGCGGATGGCGGCGGCGTTCGGCCACCGCAACATGCACAACGCCGGCCGCGGGTCGTCGTACCTGCTGTTCGCGCTGCCGCTGGTCGGTTACTACATGGTCCCCGGCACCGGTCGCTGGCTCGGCCGAGCCACGCCGAGCCGCGACGAGCGCTGGGCGTTCGCGGCGGTGGCGGGGCTGTTCATCGCCGGGAACATGATCCCGGCGTGGGAGCGGGCGGCCCAGGAGCTGCTCGAGCTGCTGCTGTACGCGCTGCTGCTGGCGACCGGGGTGCGGCTGGCGCGAGCGCCTGGCTGAAAGGACAGGCGGGGGCGGGGCGGATGGGCAGAGCCCGGCCCGGCGCGGCTGGCTGAAGGGTCAGGTCGAGGCGACGACGCTCTCGGCGCCGGGGGCGGTCCGGATGGTGGCGTCGTCGTCGATGCCGAGCTCGGCGAGGACCTCGTCCTCGCTGGCGACCTCTTCGCTCGCGGCAGGCGCGAGCGCCTGGGCCCGCGCGGCCCGCAGGCGCTCGACCCGGCCCTTGCGCAGCAGGTACATCTCCTCGATGAGGCCGAGGGTGATGTAACAGCCGACCAGCAGGATCAGCACGGCGGGGCGGGAGATCCGGACGGCCACGAGCACGGCGCTGGCGAGCAGCAGGCCGACCACGGCGGTGGTCCGCTTGGTCAGCTTGAGGTCCTTCATCGAGCGGAAGCGGACCCGGCTGATCATCAAGTACGAGAGGACGGTGACCAGCGTGGCGACGAGGATGTGATTGGTGGTCTGGTTGATGCCGATGGCGTGGAACGCCATCACCGTCGAGATCAGGACGGTGGCGGCGACGGGGATCGGCAGGCCCAGCATGTACTTGCCGGGCTTCTCGTCGATGGCCCGCAGCGACAGGACGTTGAAGCGGGCCAGGCGGAAGGCGCCGCCGGCGACGAACAGGAAGGCGATGAAGAGCCCGGCGCGGCCGAAACCCTCGAGGCCCCAGCGGTAGATGACGAGCCCGGGCGCGACGCCGAAGGTGACGAGGTCCGACAGGCTGTCGAGGTGCAGGCCGAGTTCGCTCTGCGTGCGCGTGAGCCGGGCGATCCGGCCGTCGGCGGCGTCGAAGAACAGGCCGAGCATGATCGCCAGCGAGGCCTTGTAGAGCGCGTCGCTGCCCCCGCCCTCGTCGCTCAACCGCGCGCACACCGAGATCGCGTAGAAGCCGCAAAACAGGCCGGCGAGGGTGAAGAGGTTCGGCAGCAGGAAATAGGTCTTGCGAAAGTCCATTGCCGGGGGGCACCAAGGTAGCAAGAAATCGCGCGCGCGGCGCTGATTTCGAGCACGGAGGCCGAGTTCGGTTGACAGGCCGCGAGGGTCGGCCGATGGTGCGGCCGCGCCCATGACGCTGCTCCTGCGGGTCGCCTACGACGGCACCGATTTTCACGGATTTGCCCGCCAGGAGGGCACCAGGACGGTGCAGGGGGTGCTGGAGACGGCCCTCGCCGAGCTCTACCAGAGGCCGCTGCGGACTCGCGCCGCCAGCCGCACGGACGCCGGCGTGCACGCGCTCGGGCAGCTGGTGGGGTTCGAACCGACGCTCCCGATCCCGGAGCGCGGCGTGGTGCTCGGACTCACGAGCAAGCTGCCGCGCGACGTCGGGGTGCTCGGCGCGTGGGCCTGCAGCCTGCCGGACGGCCGCGCGGTCGACCCGCGGTTTTACAACGACGGCAAGACGTATCGCTACCGGATCCGCTGCACGCCGCACCGCGTGCCGACGACCGACCGCGGCGAGTGGCACCTGGCCCGCAGGCTCGACGTCGCGGCGATGCAGGCGGCGGCCGCCGCGTTCGTCGGCGAACACGACTTCGCCGGCTTCCGCGCCAGCCAGTGCCAGGCGCAGACGACGGTGCGGACGATGCTCGCGGTCGAGGTCGCGGCGGCGGCGGCGGAGGAGCCGCCGGGCCTCAGCACGGTGGCCGCGCCCGACTCGCCGGCGATCGTGACGGTGACGGTCCGGGGCGAGGCTTTCTTGCAGAACATGGTGCGCATCATGGTCGGCACGCTGGTCGAGGTCGGGCTGGGACAGCGGCCTCCGGCGCAGATCGCCGAGCTGCTGGCCCGACCCGATCGCCGCCGGGCCGGCCGCACGGCGCCGCCGCGGGGCTTGACGCTGGTCGAGGTCCACTGGCCCGAACCGTGGCCACCCGCCGACTGGGAGTCGCGCGCACGCAAGCCCGAGGACGATCCGCGGGCGAGCGCGGCGTCGCGGTGACGGGCGCGCGGCGAACTGGTGTAGCGTGCCGGTGATGACGCTCTCCTTCGACAAGCCGGTGCGCGCGGTGGTCACCGGCGCGGGTGGTGGCCTCGGCCGCGCGTTCTGCCTCGAGCTGGGCCGCCGCAACGCGCAGGTCGTGGTGGCCGACATCGACCTGGCAGGCGCGGAGGAGACGGCGGGGCAGCTCGAGAAGCTCGGCTGCAAGGCCCACGCGCGGGCCTGCGACGTGGCCCGGCGCGAGGCGGTGGCGGAGCTGGCCGAGGCGGCGCAGTCGCTGCTCGGCGGGGTCGACCTGCTGATCAACAACGCCGGCGTGGCGACGAGCGGGCCGGTCGACGCCATCCCGCCGCAGGACTGGGAGTGGATCATGGGCGTCAACCTGTGGGGCGTGATCTACGGCTGCGAGCTGTTCCTGCCGCACATGCGCGCGCAGGGCCGCGGCCACGTGATCAACGTCGCCTCGGCGGCGGGGCTCCTGTGCACGCCGATGATGGCGCCCTACAACGTGACGAAGGCGGCCGTGGTCGCGCTGTCGGAGACGATGGCCGGAGAGCTGCGCGGCACCGGCATCGGCGTGACGGTGCTGTGCCCGACGTTCTTCCGCACGCGGATCATCGACGCCGGCCGCCACCACGGCGAGAGCCGCGCGGCGTCGACCGCCACCAAGCTGATGGAGCGCGCGAAGATGCAGGCGCCCGAGGTGGCCCGCTTCGCCCTCGACGCCGCCGCGGAGGGCACGCTCTACGCCCTGCCGCACGCCGACGGGTCGTGGCTGTGGCGGCTCAAGCGGCTGGCGCCCGAGCGGTTCTACCACAAGCTGGTGCCGCGCTACTTCGGCAAGATCAAGCGCGGGTGAGCTGCGTGGAGGGACATGTCCGCGAGGGCATGTCCAGGAGGGCATGTCCGGTCGGACCTGCCCGAACGAGCAGGGCCGATCAGCCGAGCGAGAGCACGCCGTGGATCCCGATCGCCATGACGATGATGATGGCGGCCAGGACCAGGACGGTGCGCTGGAGCGAGAACACGCGGGTGAGCTCGCGCAGGGCGTGCAGCAGGTGGGTGATGTCGTCGCCGCTGGTGTCGATCACGCGGTTGAAGGCGTCGACGGCCCGCTGCAGCCACATGCCGATGAGGCCGAACACGACGGCCTCGGCGAACTGACCGATCGCGGGGCCGATGGCCGACCTGCCGTGGGTGGCGAGGCCGGCGATGCCGAGGATCAGGACGAAGGCGCCCACCGCGAGCGAGGCCGCGGCGACGAAGCGCATGGCGTCGACGAGCTGGCGGATGATGACGTTCTCCGGCGCCGAGAACTCGTAGTTGCGGGGGGTGCTCGAGGTGGTCATGGCGGGGCCAAGGGTATCAGCGGCGGCGTCGGGCGCGAAATTCGGCGAGCCCGACGAGCGAGCCCAGGCAGGCCCGAACGGCGGCGGCGAGGTGCAGGGCCGGCAGCGTGCGTGGAAGCGGCGACGATGGAGGTCGCGGTGCGGCGAGCGGGCGCGGCGAGCGGTGCCCGCGTCGCCAGGACGGCGAGCGAGGTCGAGGCGGGGGCTCGCTGCGGGAGCACGAAACGGTGCCCGGAGCTGGCGAGGGCCCGGCTGCAGGGGTTCGTCGCGGGCTGCTCGGAACGGTGGCTGCACGGGGACGGAGGCTCGGTGATACCGTCGCGTGACGAGCGAGTGGTCGAGAGGACGCGCGACACGGGTGTGCTGGACCCCGGACGGCGCCGCGGCGCGGTCACGGGCCGCTGAGGCGGATGGCGAGGCCGCGGTCGGGGAACAGGCCGGCGACGACGTCGGCGCGGCCGTCGGCGTTGAGGTCGGGGAGGACGACCTCGACGACGTCGCCGACGAACTCGAGCTGGACGGCGGCGGTGAAGCGGCCGTCGCCGACGCCGCGCCACAGGCCGAGGCGGTCGCCGTGGAACAGGACGGCGTCGAGGCTGCCGTCGCCGTCGAGGTGCGCGAGGGCGATCGGGCCGGGGCGCGAGCCGAGGTTCGTACGTGGCCCTTCGGTCAGGTCGGGGCCGAGCAGCGGCGCGAGGGCGTCGGGGGCGGTGTCGAGGACGAGGACGTCGAGGATGTCGTCGTCGTCGAGGTCGCGCAGGTAGAGGCCGCCGGGCCTGAGGCCGGTGGTCATGGCGACGAGCGGGCCGAACCCGCCGCCGGCGAGGGTGGCCCGCGCGAGGCCGTCGCTGCGCCCCTGCTCGGCGAGGACGAGCTCGACCGGACCGTCGCGGCGCAGCCGGCCGGCGACGAAGGCGTCGGGCGCGAAGCGGTCGAGCCCGGGGACGACGGCGAGGTGCACCTCGGGGGCCGCAAAGCCGCCGGCCGGGTCGGCGCGGACGATGCTCAGAGCTGGCTGTCCGGACATGGCCCCGAGGACAAGCAAGTCGCGCCGGCCGTCGCCGTCGACGTCGGTGAGGGTGGTGGTGCGGATGTCGATGCCGACGGCGATCTCGAACGCGGGCGCGAAGCCGCCGGCGCCGTCGGCCCGGTAGACGAGGACGCCGGCGTCGCAGGTGGGGAACAGTAGGTCGACGGCGCCGTCGAGGTCGAGGTCGCCGGTGACCGGGTAGGCGCTGCAGCCGGCGACCCGCACGTCGCGCGGCTCGCCGAGCCCGCCAGCGCCGTCGCCGAGCCGCAGGTCGGTGGTGATGGTGCCCGACTCGGCGCCGACGACCAGGACGTCGTCGAGGCCGTCGCCGTCGAAGTCGCCGGCCCGCAGCGCGAGCGGGCTGGCGGCCTCGGACTGGACCTCGAGGACATGTTCGTTGAAACAGATCTCGGGGTCGCGGTACTCGCCGTCGCCGCAGTCGTCGGCGCAGCCCGTTGACGCCAGCGCGGACGTGACGGCGACGACGACTGCGACCACGCGAAAGCCCATGTCCGCAGGCTATCAGGCGCGGCGGCGACTGCAAGGGAACCAAAGATGGTGTATGCTGGCGATCATGGCCGCCGCGCCGAAGCTCGCGACCTACGCGGATCTGCTCGCCACGCCGGAGGACGTGAAGGCGGAGATCCTCGCGGGCGAATTGGTGGTGCAACCGAGCGCCGTGTTCGACCACGCCTATTCCCAGGGGGGGCTGCTCGGCAGCCTGCGCGGCCCGTTCGACCGCGGACGTGGCGGCCCCGGCGGCTGGTGGATCGTCGGCGAGGTCGATGTTCAGTTCACGGATCACGACGTGGTCCGCCCGGACCTCGTCGGCTGGCGGCGCGAGCGGTTGCCCTCTCCCTGGGGCAAGCGGCCGATCACGGCGGTGCCGGACTGGATCTGCGAGGTTCTGTCGCCCAGGCAGGGGGTGCGGCGCGACCGCGTGGTCAAGATGGAGCTGTACGCCCGCCACGGCGTGCCCTTCTACTGGCTGCTCGACCCGGTGGAGTGCGTGCTCGAGGCGTATGCGCTCGAGCGCGGGCGGTGGACGGTGACGGGGACGTACGGCCGCAGCGCTGTCGCTCGCGTGCCGCCGTTCGAGGCCATCGAGCTGGTGATCGACGACCTGTTCATGCCCGAGCCGCCGGTGGAGTCCGAAGGTTGAGCGCGCGAGGCCTCGCGGCGAGGCGGCGAAGCCATGATGGGTGCACGCGCCGGCGGCCAGACAGTGCGCGCGGAACGAACGCGACGAGGTGGCTCGGCGATGACGGGAGCACGGGTGCGCGGCCAGACGGTGCTTCTCAGGAGCGCGCAGAATCAGTGCGACGAGGTGGTCGGGCGATGACGGGACCACGCGCTCGCGGCCAGACAGTGACTCGCAACGACGAGGCGGTGGTGCGATGACCGGGAACGACGATCGTGGCCAGGCGGAGATCGTGGCGACCTATGATGCTGTCGCGGAGCGCTACGCGGCCGAGTTCGCCGACGACCTGGCGGAGAAGATCCTCGATCGCGCGCTGCTCTCGGCGCTGGCCGAGATGCTGCGGCGCGCGGGCGTCGAGAACAAGATCGCCGACCTCGGCTGTGGGCCGGGCTTCGAGGCGCGGTTCATGGCGGAGCTCGGGCTCGAGGTCGTGGGCGTCGACCTGTCACCGGCGATGATCGCAGAGGCGCAGCGGCGGCACGCGGGCGTGCGCGGGCTCGAGTTCAAGATCGGCTCGCTGCTGGCGCTGCCGTTCGCCGAGGCGTCGCTGGCGGGAGCGATCGCCATCTACTCGGTGATCCACCTCGAGCGCGCAGCGCGGGCGCTGGCCTACGTGGAGATGGCCCGGGTGGTGCGGCAGGGAGGGATGTTGCTGCTTTCGGTGCACACCAGCGCGCTCGGGTTCCCGTCAGGGAGCATCCGCCGGCTCGAGGAGTGGTGGGGCCGGCGCGTCGGGCTCGACGGGCACTTCATCGCCGCCGAGGAGGTCGCGGGGGGGCTCGAGCAGGCGGGCTTCGAGATCGCCGCGAGGCTCGAGCGCGGGCCGAGCACGTCGCGCGAGTTCCCCAGTCAGCGGGTCTACCTGCTGGCGCGGCGGCGGTGAGCGCAGCGGGGGAGCGAGAGGGGCGGACCGCGGGACATGTCTCGCGAGACATCCGCTCTCAGGACATGTCCCTCGAGACATTCGACCGGCACGAAGCTCTCCCGAGGCGCACACGTCTCGCGCGTCGACGGACGCAGAAAGGGCCCCGGCGCGGTGCGGCGGGGCCCTTCGGCGTCGCTCTCGAGGAGAGCGTCAGGTCGCGGGCTTGGTGGCGCGCGCGCTCATCGGCACGTAGGGGCGGAGCTCGGCGCCGGTGTAGATCTGGCGCGGGCGGGCGATCTTCTGCTCGGGGTCCTGCAGCATCTCCTGCCACTGGGCCAGCCAGCCGGAGGCGCGCGGGATGGCGAACAGGACCGGGAACATGTCGACCGGGAAGCCCATGGCCTGGTAGATCATGCCCGAGTAGAAGTCGACGTTCGGGTAGAGCTTGCGCTTGACGAAGTAGTCGTCGTTCAGCGCGATCTTCTCGAGCTCGAGGGCGATCTCGAGGAGCGGGTTCCTGCCGGTGACCTCGAAGACCTCGTGGGCGAGCTTCTTGATGACCTTGGCGCGCGGGTCGTAGTTCTTGTAGACGCGGTGGCCGAAGCCCATCAGGCGGCCGCTGCCGTTCTTCACGCCGGTGATGAACTCCGGCACGTTGGCGACGCTGCCGATCTGCTTGAGCATGTGCAGCACGGCCTCGTTGGCGCCGCCGTGCAGCGGGCCGTAGAGCGCGGCCGAGGCGGCGGCCAGGCTGCAGTACGGGTCGGTCTCGGCCGAGCCGACGGCCCGCGCGGCGTTGGCCGAGCAGTTCTGCTCGTGGTCGGCGTGGAGGATGAAGAGGATGTCGAGCGCCCGCTCGAGCACCGGGTGGGGCTCGAACCGCGGCTCGGCCATCCGGAAGATCATGTTGAGGAAGTTGCCGCAGTACGACAGCTCGTTGTCCGGGTAGACGTACGGCCGGCCGGCGCTGTGGCGGAACGCCCACGCCGACAGGGTCGGCATCTTGGCGATGATGCGCACGATCTGCTCGCGCCGGGTCCGGTCGTCGCGGACCTTCTTCGCCTCGGGGTAGAAGGTGGACAGCGCGCCGAGCATGCTGACCAACTTGCCCATCGGGTGGGCGTCGAAGCGGAAGCCCTCCATCGATTTGCGCAGGAACTCGTGGACGAAGGTGTGGTGGGTGATCTCGTGGCTCCACTTGCGCAGCTGGGCCTCGTTGGGCAGCTCGCCGTGGAGCAGGAGGTACGCGACCTCGATGTAGGACGACTGCTCGGCCAGGTCCTCGATGGCGTAGCCGCGGTAGCGCAAGATGCCCTTGTCGCCGTCGATCAAGGTGATCGCGGACCGGCACGACGCGGTGTTCATGAAGGCCGGGTCGTAGGTCATCAGGCCGAAGTCGTCGTCGGACGTCTTGATCTTGCGCAGCGCGTCGGCGCGGATCGTTCCGTCCTTGATCTCGATCTCGTAGGTCTTGCCGGTTCGGTTGTCGGTGATCGTCAGGGTGTCGGCCATGGAGAGCCTCCGGGCAAACGCCGTCAAGGCGACGGCTACATGGGAGCCAAGCTGGGAGCGAAGATCCACCAGCGATCGACAGCGCGATCGTCCAGGTCTCGGCCGCCAACCAGGAAGGTAACACCGGTCCCCAGGGTGATGGAATGCCCGCCGTGCACGCGAGTCGCGACGGTCTCGCCGAGCTCGGGGACGAGGGTCTTGCGATCGAGCCGCCACCAGTGGGCGGCGCCCTGAGCGTACACGGCCAGATCATCTGCGAAGAGCCGGGGATCTGCGAGCGGCTCGGCGAGGAAACCAGGCCGCTCTTCGACGACGGTGTTCGCGAGGGCGGGCGGACAGGTCAGCAGCAGCGCGTCGCCGGTGGGCTGGCCGCCGCGCTGGCCGCCGAGACACAGCACGCGCACGCTGTCCTCGGCGTCCTCGGCGACGTCGAGGGCGATGCACTGGATGTTCGTCCAGGCGCCGACCGGGCCGAATGCGTGGGCGCCGTCGGGGAAATACACCGCGGGTGCGTCGGCCTCGCCGCCGACCAACATGAGGGTCTCGTCGCTGCCGCGCATGAAGTTGACGAGCCGGGCCCCGGTGCGAGGACCGTCGAGCGCGGCGACCGGAGCGAGCTCGATGACGCCGTCGTCGTCGGGCTCGAGCGACAGCGCGACGAGGTCGGTGTGGGTGCCCCCACCGGCGATGTAGAGGCGGTCGCGGGCGGCGCCCACAGACCACGCAGCTCCGGGCCGCGCGCCGAGATCGTCGCCCATGACAGTGGCGACAGACCAGCGATCGGCGGCGGGATCGTACATCGCGGCGCCGATGCCCTCGTCGCCGCCGGCCCGCCACAATCGCCCGCGCCGATCGGCGACGAAGGCGCCGTCACCCGGCTCGGGCGGACCGGACAGGCGCGCGCCGAGGTCGATGTCGAAGCTGGTCTCGTTGAGGAGGGCGATGTCGCCGGCGCTGCTGAGCAGCACGAGGCCGCGACCCGGGGCGTACGCGGCGAGCACGTCGGGGTCGGGCTCGGCGACCTCGCCAGGGTAGACCGACAGGACGCCGGGCCGGGCCATCAGCACCGCGAGGTCGCCCGGCGGCGACAACAACACGAACGGGACGCTGCGGCCGTAGGCGAGCAACTCTGACCCATCGGCCAGGTAGAGCGCGAGGCTGCGCTCGACGGCGTCGGGCTCGAACTCGAGCTCGACCTCGAACTCGGTGCCGCGAACCGGATAACTGGCGAACCAGGCGTCGGGCCCGAGCTCGACGGCGAGGTTGTCGGCGCCGTTGAGATCCGTCGCGTCGTCGGGCAGGACGACCCGGACCGCGAACGGGACCTCGAGGGTGCAGGCCGCGAGCCCGGCGAGCAGCAGGCCGGCCAACCCGAGCCGGCTGCGCGCAACGGCTGCGCTCACGCCGGCGACGCGGACGGTCTTGCGCCGACCGGTGGCCCCACGGGCAATTTCGAGCGCGCCCTGGGGCACCTGGAGGTGATCCGAGAGGAGCTCGCACAGGGCCGTGTTGGCGGCGCCGTCGACCGGGGGCGCGGCCAGCTGGACCTTGAGGCGGCCGTCGTGGAGGCCGACGAGCCGGCTGCGCGCGGCCCGGGGGGCGACGAGGACGTCGAGTTCGCAGCCGCGAGCGTGGTCGCGGACCGGAGAGTCGGAGCCGGGCGGCAGGTCGGAGGTCATGCGGGCGATCCTTCGGAGGCGAGGAAGAGGCGGTGGCCCTGGGCGCCGATGGGCGCGCGGACCGGACTACTACCTGGCCGAAGGAGCAGGCATTCTCGGTAGAGGTTGACGGTGGTGCAGACGTGGTCGGGGACCAGGAGGACCGGGGCGCCGTGGTCGGGGATCGCGCCGTGCTCGCGCCGCAGCGGCAGGTGCTCCTCGGAGGGCTTCAGCGGGACGAGGCCCGGCCAGGCGGGGAGCCGGCAATTCGGGGCGGGGCGATCGGGGGCGATCGCCTTGCTGCCGGCGTCGAGGGTGACGCGATCGGGGCCGCGGCTGACGACCCGGGCGAGCACCCAGGCGGCCTGTCGCAGGCCGAGCGCCTCGGCGGCGGGGTGGCTGCGGAGATCGCTGAGGACCACGGTGCCGGGCGAGATCCGGTGACGCCACGGGCCGGCGGCCAGCCGCGGGTGGGCCAGCGCGGCGAGGAAGCTGTGGGTGCCGGAGGTGACGAGCTCGAGATCGGTGCCGATGCAAGCAAACGCCGCGGCGAGATCGCAGAGGAGGTCGTAGGCGGCGGCGGCTTCGTTCGTCTGGCTCCAGGCGAGGTGGCCGTCGTAGCCGTGCAGGCCGGCGACGCGGCAGCGTGACAGCGCCGCAAGCCGGGCGACGCTGTCGCGCCAGACCGGCGGGGGGCTGCCGGTGCGACCCATGCCGAGGTCGACGTCGAGGTGGAGGTCGAGCGGGCGAGCGAGGCCGGCGCGGGCGGCCCAGGCGTCGAGGGCGAGCGCGTGCTCCGGGCTGTCGGCCAGCAGCTGCACGCGCGCGGCCGGGTGGGCGCCGGCGAGGGCGACGGCGGCGTGGAAGGCGGCCTCGTGCAGGGGGTAGGCGAGGAGGACGTCGAGGCTGTCCTCGCGGCCATCTTCGGCGGCGGCGTCGAGGAGCATCTGCAGCTCGTCGAGGGTGGCGCACTTGCAGCGGGTGACCCCGGCGGCCCACAACCGCCGCACGAGCGCGGCCGACTTGAGGGTCTTGACGTGCGGACGCCAGCGCTCGCTGCCGCTGGAGCCGTCCGTGCGGCCGCTCGACGGGCCGGCGGTGGCACCGTGACAGCGGCGCAAGACGGCGGCGATGTTGTGGTCGACGGCGGCGAGGTCGACGACGAGGGCCGGCGAGGCGAGGGCCGGCAGGAGCGGGCCGATGTCCGCCAGGATGGCGGCGGCGCGGGCGGCGTCGGGACCGGGCACCGCGGGAGTGTGCAGCACGCCACGCACCGAGACAAGGGAGGGGCCGTGCGGGTGCTTCGGCCGCGTTGTACTGGGCGCCGAGGTGTGTTTACGCTGCGACCATGCGCATGACGCCTCGCTTGCTCCCGGCCACGCTCCTGCTCCTCTTCGCTTGCGGTGACGACGGAAACATTACGTCGACGGGGTTCACCGAGGGCAACGGCTCGACGGTGACGATGGGCGGCGCGACGATGAACGCGACCGACACGACGACCGAGAGCGTGCCGACCACGACGGTCCCGACGGAGGGCAGCGCCACCGACGGTGACTCGACGACGCAGGTGTCGACGACCGAGGCGGTGACGTCGACCGACGCGACGACGACGACGACCGAACCCGCGACGTCGACGACGACGACGACGACCGGCGAGACGACCGAACCCGAGACGACGACGACGACGACCGGCGACGCGTGCTCGGAGGAGGTGCCGGACCCGAACTGTACGGGGATCGACGAGGGGCTCATCTTCGTGTCGACGCCGGTCGACGGCGGCAGCGACCTCAATGACGGCGTCACCCACGAGACGCCGGTGGCGACCATCGCCAAGGCGATCGAGCTGGCGCTGGCGTGCCCGGACAAGTGCGACATCGTCGTCAGCAAGGGCACGTATCCGAAGTCGGTGACGCTGGCGTCGGGCGTGAGCATCTTCGGCGGCTACACGCCGAAGTCGTTCATCTACGACCTGCAGGCCAACCAGACCACGATCGTCGGCAGCGAGGCGCGGGCGGTCCAGGCCAGCGCGCTGACCGAGACGGTGCGCTTCCACGGGTTCACGGTCGAGGGCAAGGACTTCGGCGATCAGGGCCAGTCGAGCTACGCGCTGTGGGTGAAGGACTCGGCCGACGACCTGCTGCTGGTCGAGCGCTGCGTCCTGAACGGCGGCGACGGCGGGGCCGGCACCAGCGGCACGGCCGGCACCAAGGGCGACGACGGCGGGATCGGCGGCAACGCCAGCAACCAGACCGGCGGGACCGGCGGCTCGTCGAGCTGCGGGGCCAACGGCGGCAACGGCGGCTCGGCGGCCGACTGCTCGAGCGCGCCGGGCGGGGGCGGGCAGGCTGGCGGCGACGCGACGCAGGGCGGCGCGGGCGGGACCAACGGCGCCAGCCAGTGCAGCCTCAACATCGTCAACGGCTGCAACGACAAGGGCGGGACCGGCGTGGCCGGCAGCGCGGGCGACAACGGCGGGGCCGGCTCGGGCGGCGCGGCCGGCGTCGCGCCGACCGGGGCGTTCGACGCGGCGGGGATGTGGTCGGGGACCAGCGGCGGCAGCGGCACGCGCGGCATGCACGGGCGCGGGGGCGGCGGCGGCGGGGCCGGCGGGACGGACAAGGATCCGTTCACGTGCGGCGACGACACCGACCTCGGCGGCGGGGGCGGCGGGGGCGGCGGGGGCGGCTGCGGCGGTCTGGCGGGCGCGCCGGGCGGTGCGGGCGGCGCCTCGTTCGGGATCGTCGTGATCAACTCGTCGATTCAGGTGTCGAACTCGCTGGTCAACGCCGGCAAGGGCGGCAAGGGCGGCGCCGGCGGCAAGGGCGGCAACGGCGGGGTCGGCAAGGCCGGCGGCAACTTCGGCCTGGGCAAGAACGGCGGCGACCCGAGCGACGGCGGCGGCAACGGGGCAGTCGGCGCGAAGGGCGGCGACGGCGGCGGCGGCGGCGGTGCGGCCGGTGGTTGCGGCGGGGCGTCGATCGCGATCGCCCGCGTCAGCGGCGGGTTCGTCGGCCTGGCCAACACGCAGCTGCAGGCCGGTACGCCGGGCGACGGCGGCCTCGGCGGCGACGGCGGCTTCGAGGGCAACGCGGCCGGCAAGCCGCAGGCGCCCGACGGCGGCGACGGCTGCCAGGGCGTGGCCAGCGAGGAGCAGACGTACTAAACCTTTCGGGCAGGTCCGAATGGACATGCCTGAAGGGGCATGCCTGAAAGGGCATGCCTGAAAGGACAGGAGTATCGGCGGCATCGACGCGGGCCGCCGCTGCGCTTTCTGGGGCGACGAGCGGGGGGCCGTGTGCCGTTGACGTTGTGGTTCGTCTCTTCAGCGCCAGGTCGAGCGCGTGCTGGCGGCGTCATCCCGAGCGACGACCCGGATGCGCGCCGTCGCTCGCTTCGAGACATGTCCCGAGAGTCACTGTCTTCAGGGCATGTCCTTGAAGGCATGTGTCGTCGGCCGGGCACGAACGGGCGCTGTCGCGCGCGGCTGGCCCGGGTGACGGCGCTTTCGCCAACATCGCCCAATCGAAAAGGCCGCGGTCGGCTATGGTCCGCCCATGGGACGTGGCTCTGTCCGGGCTCGTGAAGGGACGGCGCGGCGACGGGCGCGGGAAGACGGGCCGCGCATCGAGCACTGGCGCCCCGAGGGGATGGAGGGGCTCAGGGTGTTCCGCGTCGAGGACATGACGGGCCCGCTGTCCTCGTACTCGGAGTACTACGGGGTCGTGTCGATCCTGCAAGGCGCGTGCGACGGCTGGTGCCGCGGGGCGGTGCACACGGTCGCGGCCGGCGGTCTCAAGCTCAAGGAGCCCGGCGAAGTGCATCGCCACGTGCGCGTGCACGCCCCCGTCACGCTCCAGGGGGCGGCGTTCACGGCGGACGTGGTGGAGGAAGCGGCGCGCACGCTCGGTGTCCCCCGGCCGGTGCACTTCGTGCCCGTCGAGCCCGGGCGCGCGCCCCGGGCCGCGGCGCTCGCCACCGCGATGCACGCGGCGCTCGCGGCCCGGGGGCCGGTGACGCGCGAGCTCGAGGCGCTGGTGATCGAGACGCTCACGGAGGTGCTCGCCACCTGCACCGAGCGCGGCGAGGTCCGCGTGCACGAGCGGGCCCCGCGAGCGGTCCGCCGGGCCCGCGAGTACCTGCGCGCGCACGTCTCCGAGCCCGTCACCCTCGACGCGCTCGCGGCCCACGCGGGCGCCGACAAGTTTCACCTCATCCGGGCCTTCCGCGCCGAGCTGGGCATCCCGCCGTACGAGTACCTGACGCACCTTCGCGTGGCCCGGGCGGCCGAACTGCTGGCCACGGGCATGACGGGCGCCGCGGCGGCCCACGCGGTCGGCCTGTTCGACGAGAGCCAGCTCCACCGCCATTTCCGCCGGATCCTCGGCGTGACGCCCGGCCGGTTCGCGCGCACGATGCACCGCCAACATCGCCCAAGCGGCGCCCGCGGGTCGGGACTAGCTTGCCCGGCATGAGCGACGATCTCTCGCAGAAGAACCACGGTTTCGCCACCACGCCCGCCACCATCCGCCTCGGCGATCTCGAGGTCTCTCGCCTCGGCTACGGCGCGATGCGCCTGCCGGGCAAGGACGTCTGGGGCGAGCCCGAAGATCCCGCCCGGGCGCGCGCCGTGCTGCGGCGGGTGATCGAGCTGGGCATCAACTTCATCGACACCGCCTGGTTCTACGGGCCGCACGTGGCGAACCGGCTGATCGCCGAGGCGCTGCACCCGTACCCGAAGGATCTCGTGATCGCCACGAAGCTCGGCGGCAGGCGCACGCCGGACAAGGGGTGGGCGCCCTTCGTCCGGCCCGAGGAGCTGCGGCAGGGCTGCGAGGAGGACCTGCGCACGCTGCGGCTGGAGCGCTGCGACGTGACGCATCTGCGCTACATGGTCGGCTCGGGCGTGCCGTTCCGCGAGTCGCTCGACGCGCTGATCGAGCTGCAGAAGGAGGGCAAGATCCGCCACATCGCGCTCAGCAACGTGGGCACGGCGGAGCTCCTGGACGCGCTCGAGCGGACGCCGATCGTGGCGGTGCAGAACCTCTACAACGTGGCCGGCGGGCTCGCAGGGCTGGCGACCGCGGGCCACGTGCCGGCGGAGCCGCCCGACGCGGTGCTGGCGGCCTGCGAGGCGCGCGGCATCGCGTACCTGCCGTTCTTTCCGCTCGCCAACGGCGACCTCGGCAAGGGGCACCCCGCCCTCGACGCGACGGCCGCGAGGCACGGGGCGACGCCGGCCCAGCTCGCGATCGCCTGGCTGCTCGCGCGCTCGCCGGTGATGCTGCCGATCCCGGGGACCAGTTCGCTCGCGCACCTGGAGGAGAACTGGGCGGCCCGCACGATCGCGCTGTCGCAGGCGGAGGTGGAGGCGCTGGCCCGCGAGGCGCGTGCGGGCGGTTGAGCCGGGACGGGGCCGGATCCGCCGTATGTGATCCGAGGGACAGGTCTGAACAGACAGGCGGGTGGGGCCGGGCGGCGCCGAATCCGCGGCGCATGGTCCGAGGGACAGGTCGGAACGAACAGGCGAGCGAGGCCGGGCCGAGATCTCGGCGCGCGCGGGCGCGCCGGTTGGCGGGTACCTGGAGGGTGGGCGGCGGGACGGCGGCGCTTGTCGCGGCGCCGATCGGTTGCGCGGGCCCGGTGGGTCGGGCATCTCGTGGCGGCGATGAAGTGGGTCCCGGGGGCAGCGCCGGTCGTGAGGGTCGTTGCGCTGGCGCTGGGTGCGCTGGCGGGCGGCTGCGAGCGGGCCGCGCTCGTCGCCGACGACGGGGTGTGCGGCGGCGAGGTGCCCGAGGCGCTGGCCGGCGGGGAGGTCGTGCTCGAGGGCGACATCCTGCTGTCTTCGGGACATGTTCTATGGGACATGTCCGATGGGTCATCCTATCGCAGCGCCGTCAAGTGCCGGGGGACGCTCGACCGCGCGTGGGACGTCGGGCGCAAGCGCGACCTGTCGTACTGCCTGGGCGAGTTCGCCGACGCGACGCTGCGGGCGCGCACGCGCGAGGCGCTGGTGTACGGGGCGGCGCAGTGGGAGCGGGCCTCGGGGGTGAACTTCATCCACCGGGCCGAGCTCGACGGCACGCCGGAGTGCGCGGCGCCGGAGCAGGTGGCGTTCACGGTGCGCCAGGGCAGCGCGGACGAGTGCGGCGCGCGGGGCTGTCCGCTGGGGTCGGCGTCGTTTCCGCCGGGCGAGCAGGAGGAGGAGGGGGCGCGCCTGCTGATCTGGCCGGACGCGCTGGCGAGCGACATGTACTCGCCCGAGATGGTGGTGCTGCACGAGCTCGGGCACCTGCTCGGGTTCGTGCACGAGCACTCGCGGTTCGAGCAGTCGCGGGAGATCTGCGTCGACGCGGCGTCGACCGAGTTCCGCGGGCTGACGTACCCCGATCCGTCGTCGGTGATGGGCGACGCGCGCTGCCCCGGGATCTCGGCCGCGAGCTCGCAGGGCCGGCTGTCGCGCGGCGATCGGCTCGGCGCGGCGATCCTGTACGGGCTGCCGAAGACGCGCGTCGACGTCGACGGCGACGGGCGCGAGGACGTGGTGTGGTTCGTGCCCGGCGGCGACGGCTACGAGGTGTGGTACGGGGCGCAGGCGGGTCGGTTCCTCCGCCGGAGGTACAGCCTGTGCGGCGGCTCGACGCCGTGCCCGAGCCGGGCGCCGCGGTCGTGGCGGCCGGTGGCGCTGGCCGGCGAGGGCGGGCGGACCGGGGTGCTGATGTTCGGGCCGGAGGAGATCACGGACGAGCTGTGGCTGCCGCCGGCGGGGCGCGGCGAGTTCTCGCGCCTTCGGGTCGAGGCCCGCGACCGCGCGGTGCCGATCGTGGGGGCGTTCGCGGCCGACGGGGCCGACGCGGTGTGGTGGTGGCGCCCGGGGGCGGAGGTCGACGCGCGGTGGGTCTGGCGCGCGGGCGACGTCGAGAGCGAGCTGCTCGACGACCGCTTCGCGGCCGGCTACGGCTGGCCGCTGGTCGGGCTGTGGACGCCGGGGCGCGGGTCGGGGGCGCCGCGCAGCCAGGTGCTGTGGCTCGACGCGCAGCGGTTCGCGGTCGACCTGTGGGCGTTCGGACATGACTCCGAGGACATGTTGCAGAGGTCAGGTCTTCCGGCCTGCGGGCTGCGTGCGGGCGACGAGCAGGTCGGGCGCGTCGGCGACTTCGACGGCGACGGCGTCGACGAGGCGCTGTGGTGGGACCCGCGCGCGCGCACGGCGGTGCGCTGGCACCCGGACCGGATGTGGCGCGAGGACGGCAGCTGCGCGCCGTCGGGCTGGTCGCGCGCGGCGGGGGCCGGCGACCTGCTGGCGCGCGTCGAGGTCGGCGAATTCGACGGCGACGGGGCCGACGACGCGCTGTGGTGGACGACGGGGCCGGACAGGGCGTGGCTGTGGCGGATGGTCGGGCCGACGGCGGAGCGGGTCGACGCGCCGGCGCCTCCCGCCGAGGCGACGCCGTGCATCGGCGACTTCGACGGCGACGGCTGCGACGACGTGCTGTGGCACGCGCCGCGCGGGACGTCACGGCTGTGGCGGGCCCGCTGCGCGGGGGAGATGGCCTTCGAGACAGCCGAGGTGGCGGAGCCGCCGCCGGGCGGCTACCCGGTCGGCTGCGGTGGATGAGCATTGGGACATGTCCTAATGGATATGTTTTAGAAGACATGGCCTTTAGGTCATATTGAGCGGCGGGCGGCGGAGCGGAGGTGTCCGCGGGCGCTCGCTCTGCGGCTTAACGCGCTCTTAATCCCGGTCTGGCGGCCGGCGCCGCGGGCCAGGGGTACACTGCGGGAGACGTCATGCGGATCTTGCTGATCGAGGACAACGAGCGGCTGGTGCGGGCGCTGCAACAAGGGCTGTCGGAGGAGGACGTCGCGGTGGCGCACGCCGCCACGGCCGCGGCCGCCCGCGAGCAGGCGCACGCCGCCGGGCTCGACGCGATCGTGCTCGACCTCGGCTTGCCCGACATGGACGGGATGGACCTGCTGCGGGCGCTCCGCGACGAGCGGCTGCACATCCCGGTGCTGGTGCTGACGGCCCGCGACGCGGTCGAGTCGCGGGTGGCGGCGCTCGACGCCGGCGCCGACGATTACCTGATCAAGCCGTTCGCGTTCGCCGAGCTGCTGGCGCGCCTGCGGGCGCTGACCCGCCGCGCCGGCGGGCCGCGCTGGGCCGCGGTGACGGAGGGCGAGGTGACGCTCGACGACGAATTCGGGGTCCGCAGCGGCGCGACGCGGGTGGTGCTGACGCCGCGCGAGCACGCGATCCTGGCGTACTTGCTGCGCCGGCGCGACGAGGTGGTGCCGCGCGTCGACATCCTGCGCGAGGTGTTCGGCTACACCCACGACCCGGGGACGAACGCGATCGATGTCCACCTGGCGCACATGCGGCGCAAGCTGGCCGACCTGCCGCTCGCGCTCGACACGGTGCGCGGGGCAGGGGTCCGGGCGCGGGTGACGGCGGCATGACGCGCGCGCGACGGCGCGGCTCGCTCGGCGCGTGGCTGGCCTGGTGGATCGGGGCGTCGACGGCGTTGAGCCTGCTGGTGTTCTCGGCCACGGCGGCGCTGGTGCTGTACGTCGACGAGGTGCGCGACGCGGCCGAGCAGGACGACGACGACGAGGACGAGGCCGAGGAGCCGGAGGAGATCGAGTTCCCGACCGAGACGCTGCTGGCGCAGGTGCTGGTGGCGTTCGCGATCGCGGCGCCGATCGGGTTGGCGCTGGCGATCGCAGGGGCGCGGTGGTTGACGCACCGGGCGACGCGCCGGATCGACGCGGTGATCGCCGCGGCCGCCCGCATGAGCGCGGAGGACCTGCGCGAGCGGCTGCCGGTGTCGGGCGCGGACGACGAGCTCGACGCGCTGGCGTCGGCGCTGAACGCCCTGTTCGCCCGCGTCGAGGCCGGGATCGCGGCGCAGCGGCAATTCGCGGCCGACGCGTCGCACGAGCTGCGCTCGCCGCTGGCGGTGCTGTCGAGCACGCTCGAGGTGGCCCGCCGCCGCCCGCGCTCGGCCGGCGAGTGGGAGGGCCTGGCCGACCGCGCGCTCGACGAGGTGCAGCGCATGTCGGCGCTGGTCGAGGCGCTGCTGCAGCTGGCGCGCGCCGGCGGGGTGCGCCGCTCGCCGGTCGATCTGATGGCGCGGCTGGCCGGGCCGGTCGAGCGCTGGGCGGCCGCGGCGGCGCGCGCCGAGGTGCGGTTGGCGTTCGCCGGGCCGGACGCGCTGGTGAGCCACGTCGACGCCGATGCGCTCGAGATCGCGATCGGCAACCTGGTGACGAACGCGATCGCCTACTCGCCGGTGCACGGGACGGTGACGCTGCAGGTGCGCGGGGAGCCGGCGGGGGTCGAGATCACGGTCGACGATCAGGGACCGGGGGTCCCCGCGGGCGAGCGCGAGCGGATCTTCGCGCCGTTCGTGCGCGCGACTTCACCCGCGGCCGACCGTACCGAGGGGCGCGCCGGGCTCGGGCTGGGTCTGGCGATCGCGCGCCGGATCGTCGAGAGTCACGCGGGCACGGTGACCGTGCGCGACGCGCCGGGGGGCGGCGCGAGGTTCGTGATCCGCCTGCCGCGATCCCCCGGTCAGGACCTTCCCCGCCCCTGGACAGCGGAACAGGCAGTGAGCGATCCAGAGTAGTGCGAGGCGGTATGGAACGGACCTCTCCCCCGACCGGGCGCCGCGCCGCCAGCCTGCTGCTGGGGCTGGTCGCGATCGCCGGTTGTGGCGGCGGTGAGGCCGCCGGGCGGATGAAGGAGGCGGCGCCGGCGGTGCCGGTGCTGAAGGACGGGCTGGTCGAGCTGCCGCCGGGTTACGCGGAGCGGGCCGGGATCGGGATCGCGCCGGCGCGCTACGAGGATGTCACGCCGCTCGTGCACGTCACCGGCGTGCTCGAGTTCGACGCGCTGCGCCTGGCCGCCGTCGGCTCGCGGATCGCCGGGCGCGTGGCGGAGGTCGAGGTCATCGAGGGCAGCAAGGTCGAGGCCGGACAGGTGCTCGGGACGATCGTCAGCGCGGAGCTCGGCACGGCGCAGGCGGACATCGCCGCGGTGGAGGCCCGCGTGCTGGCGGCCCAGCGCGACGTGGCCCGCAAGCGCAGCCTGCTGGCCGAGGGGATCACGTCGCAGCGCGAGCTCGACCTGGCCATCTCGGCGGCGGCGATCGCCGAGGCCCAGCTGCGGGCGGCGAGGCAGCGGGTGACGGCGCTGGCGGGCTCGCGCGGGTCGAAGGCGCTCGGGGTCGCGGAGCTGCGCAGCCCGATCGCGGGCGACGTGGTCGGCGTGCACGTGTCGCGCGGACAGGCGGTGGTGCCGAGCCACACGGCGTTCATGATCGCCGATCCCCGCACGCTGTGGGTGCGCCTGGCGGTGTTCGAGGGCGAGCTGCTGCACGTGCAGGTCGGCGACCCGGTCGAGCTGTCGCCGACGACCGGGTCGGCGGAGACGTTCGCCGGGGTGGTCGAGTTCGTCAGCGTGGCGCTCGACCCGATGACGCGCAGCGCCGAGGTGCGGGTGGTGGTCGACAACCTGGCGGGCAAGCTGCGCGCCGGGCAGACGGTCCAGGCCAACATCCGCCCGGCGTCGGCGCAGCGGCGCGCGGTGGTGGTGCCGCGGCAGGCGGTGCTGCAGATCGACGGGACGCCGACGGTGTTCGTCGCCCAGACCGAGCGCAGCTTCGAGTCGCGCCAGGTGGCGCTCGGGGTCGGCGACTTCGAGCGGGTCGAGATCCAGCAGGGGCTGGCGGCCGACGAGCAGGTGGTCGTGTCGGGGGTGTTCGCGCTCAAGAGCGAGCTGTACCGTTGAGCATGTCCCCTGGGGCAGGTTCTCGGGGACATGCCCAATACGACATGTCTCAACCGACAGGGATGTGGATGCAGGCGTCGCCGATGGTGGCGGCGAGGGCGTCGCCGACGACGTCGACGTAGCCGGCCTTGTCCTCGATGTCGCCCCAGATCGGCGGCTCGCCGAACGCCTTCATGAACTGCCACAGCTTCTGGTTCTCGTCGGGGACGCACTTCTTGAGCAGGCCGGCGGTGAGGATGCAGGCGTCGCCGCCGCAGTCGGCCTTGGCCTCGCGGACCATGGCGGTGTAGGTCGAGAGGACCTCGACCGAGGCGTCGGGGTCGTTGGTGAGGAAGAAGACGAGGAGGATGGTATCGCTGTCGCGCAGGAAGCCCTGGTTGGCGACGGCGTTGGTGGCGCTGGTGGCGTAGGCGGCGGCGGCGACGGGCATCTCGAGCGAGGAGCCCTGCTCGCCGGCGGCCGTGGCGGCGCCGGTGAACCACGCCTTGAGCGGGGCGGGATCGTCGTCGGTGTTGGTGGCGAAGTAGCTGAGGCCCTCGTGCACGAACAGCCGGCCCTGCGCGCCGTTGGCCCCGTTGTCGCCGCTGGTGGGCGGGACGTAGTACTTGTCGATCGCCTCGACCTCCTCGGGGGTGGTGCCGATCTGGCACTGGGTGTTGCCCACCGGGCAGTTGTCGGGGCAGCACTCCTGGCCGGCGCCGGTGCAGTAGAAGTCGGTGGTGGTGACGCCGACGTGGAGGTCGACGCTCTCGGGCAGGTTGGCGATCATGGCGTCGACGAACTGCGGGAACGCCTCGGCCAGGGCGCTCTGGTACTGCGCCATCGACTTCGAGTTGTCGATCACGAACAGGACGTCGACGGCGCCGCAGCCGGGCACCTCGGGGGGCGGCTCGTCGGGTAGATCGTACTTCTCGGGCCCGGCCGTGGTGACGCTTGAATCGCCGCCGGGGCCGGTGGTGGTGGTGCTCGTCGGCGGCAAGACGATGCCGGTGGTGGTGCCGGTGAGCACCGGACCGCTCGGATCGCCGGCCTCGCTGGTGGACTGGGTGGCGTCGCCGCAGGCGATCAGCGGGGCGAGGACGAGGCCGCAGGCAGAGGCGAGGGAGCGGACGTGCACGCGGCGAGTATGGCGCGAAGGTGCGCGGGCGTCGACGCCGTCCTGAACCACGCACGGCGCGGCGATGCCTCACGCGTCGCTCGCCCGGTCGATGCCGCGACGGCGAGGCCGGCAAGGCGTGCGCAGCCGCGATCGCGGGCGTCACGGCGAGGGGGTGGTCGGCGCGGGGGCGGGGCGCAGGGCCTCGGCGAGGCCGCGCAGCGCGGCGATCTCGGCCATGCCGAGACGGACCTCGATCGTGACCTCGGTGCCTGCCTGGCCGAGGCCGACGCGGTCGAGGATCGCGGGCGGCAGCCCGGCGCCGCGGAGGCCGTCGAACTGGCGCCGCAGCTCGGCCAGGGTGGCGGCGGCGACGTCCTCGCCGCGCATGTCGAGGGCCAGCTCGACGCCGAGGCCGTCGCGCAGGTCGAGGGCGCCGCGCACCCGCTCGAGGCCGGACAGCGCGGGCGCGAGCGAGACGGCGGCCTGGGTCGGGACCTGGCCCGCGAACCAGATCGGCCGGTCGGCCGGGACGCGCGCGAGCAGCGGCTGCAGCGGGCCGGTGGCCGCGGCGGCGCCGGTGCCGGCCCGCAGGGCGTCGAGCTGCTGCGACCAGCCCGGGGTGGCGAGCACGAGGACGTCGGGGGCGTGGATCCGCCCGCGCGCGCCGCCGAGGACGACGACGGGCTCGGCTTCGCCGGTGTCGAGGCGGATCCCGCGATCGGGGAGCTGACCTTCGAGACAGGTGAGCCGGTCGCGCTCGCCGACGCCGTCGCCGACGAGGACGGCGGCGACGTCGACGCCGTTGGCCGCCACCGCGAGGTCGAGCGTGCGCAGGCCGTCGAACGGGACGCGGCAGGTGGCGAGGGCGTCGAGGGTGCGCCGGGCCTCGGGGTCGGCGTCGAGCAAGGGGCGGTTCTGCTGCCACAGCGGGGCGGCCCGCAGGGCCTGCAGGTCGACGTGGGCGATCAGGCTGGCGTCCGCCGGCAAGAGGGTGAGCGGGTCGACCTGGGTCCGCGCGGCCGGCCGCGAGCAGGCGAGCGCGACGGCGGCGACGAGGCCGAGGCGGCGGACCGGGACGCGGCGCATGTCAGGGTGATACTTCGCGCGCGCCGGGCGGTCAATCGCGACGGAGCGGGGCGGGCCGCGGCGCGGGGCGGCGGTCCTCCACGCGGATGCTGTCTGACGGGGCATGTCGAAAGGGACACGTGCGATCGCGCGCCCCGCGTCGTGACGGTGGATGCTGCTGCTCGATCGAACATGTTGTCAAGAGCATGTCTCGATAGTCATGCCTTCACCGTGCGGGCGTGCGACGGCGAGCCGGAGCGGAGTCGTCGAGCGGTCCGGTCCGCGGCGAACGTCCGGCGCAGACGGGCCGGCGGCCACGAATTCTCGCTTGCCGCCCGCTGGACGATGCCGCGCGTGCGGCCATATTTCCGCGGCCGACGCCATGGAGGCGGCGGCGAGGATGAGGCGACGATGATGATCGAGATGCTCGTGAGTGCTTTGTTGACCGCGCTCCCCGTGCCCGGCGATGCCGAGGGGCTCTCCGCGGAGCCCGACGAGGCGGCCGCGCCTTCCGACGATTTCACCGAGATTCCCGCGGTGGCGCGCGACTACGAGTGCGTGGTCGGCGACGAGAGCGGCGCGTCGTTCACGTGGGAGGAGGGCGAGGTCAAGATCTACTGCCTGGCCTACTGCGAGGGCTTCGACGAGTACCGCCGGGCCTGGCGGACTCCGGTCGACCCGGTCGACAAGCCGGACGGCTGGTGCCGCAACAAGGCGAAGAAGTACTGCCACCGGTACAACCTCGACTTCGAAGATTCGTGCTACGGCGAGCGAGACTGAGGCGCGCTCGCCACCGACGGGGCCGGGCGGAGCGAGCGCCCGGTCGCGGCGCTATCGCAGCCAGGAGCGGGTCGATTGCACGTGCGGGTGCTCGGGGCCGAGGAGGCGCTCGAGGGCCTCGGCGGCGGCGGCCATCTCGTACTGGCCGGCCGGGTCGCCGAGCTCGCGCAGGGCGGTGCCGCAGTTGAAGCGCGAGCTGACGGTCTGCCAGTGCTCGGAGCCGAGGACGCGCTGGCGGATCTCGAGGGCCTGGCGGTAGTGCTCGAGCGCGGCCTGGTGATCGCCGCGGCCGTAGTGGACCTGGCCGATCGCGTTGAGGGTGACGGCGGCCTTGGCGTGCTCGTCGCCGTACAGCGCGCGCAGCCCGGCGAGGTTGCGCTGGAAGGCGTCGAGGGCCCCGTCGATGTCGCCGGCGCGGCCGCGGGCGCGGCCGAGGTCGTGGAGGATGGCGAGCGTGTCCTCGTGGCCGGCGCCGCGGTGCGTCTCGCTGAGGCCGAGTGCGCGCTGGTACTGGACCAGCGACTCGGCGTACTGGTTCTGTTGAAACAGGACCTGGCCGATGCCGACGATCACGGGGATCAGGCGCCGGTCGATGTCGGCGGCGTCGGCGGCGGCGCGCAGCTGCTCGAGGCCGGTGAGCGCGGCGTGGAGGTGGCTGAGGGCGTCGGCGAAGTGACCCTCGGCGAGCAGCAGCTCGCCGATCGCCTGCTGGGTCGCGATCGTGCGCGCATGACCGGGCCCGAGGCTGCGCAGCTGGACGGCCAGAGCCCGCGTGTAGGCGGCCAGCGCCTCGTCGCGCTGCCCGGAGGCGAACAGCGCCAGGCCGAGGTCGAACAGGGTGTTGGCGGTGAAGATGTGACCAGGGCCGAGCAGCTCGCGCTTGATCGAGAAGGCCTGCCGGTGGTGATCGAGGGCGGCGACGTGCTGGCCCTGGACGAACAGGATCTGGCCGATCGCGCTCAGCGTGCTCGCCGTGTACGGGTGCTTGGCGCCGAGGACCGTCCGCTGCAGCGCGAGCGCCCGGTTGTAGTGATCGAGGGCCTCCTCGAACTTGCCCTGCCGTCGCAGCTCCTGGCCGACAGCGTGGAGGGCGATGGCGGTGTGCGGGTGTTCCTGGGACACGGTGCTCGCTGCGACAGCGCCGGCCAGTATAGTGGCTGGCCGCAGTGCGGCTCAACGCGCAAGCCTGCGCGGCCCTCGGCGCGTGATCGCGCGAGCGTGCGCGCGGGCGCGCGAGAACGGCCGGATGGACGGCCGTCCACGCGGAGCCGGCGCGCGGCGCACGTGAACGCGGCTGATGGGGCATGTCTTTTTAAGAATGTTCGAAAGGACATGTGGCATCGGCGCGAGTCGGCGGCGAGCGCGGGAGTGCCGGCCGGCATGTTCTTTAGATCATGCCCGATAGGGCATGTCTTATGGGGAATGTTTTGAGGGACATGTCCCTCAGGCCGGCGGGGCGGTGCTGTCGGCGGCGGGGTGGGCGCGCTCGATCAGCGGGACGCGGCTGCGCGCCTCGGCGGCGGGCAGGTGAATTTTAAAGACCATGGCCTGGCCGACCTCGCGGACGTCGAGGCGGCAGCCCTCGATCTTGAGCAGGGCGTCGGCGATCGGCAGCTCGAGGCCGAGGCCGCGGTGGCCGGGGAGGCGGTGGAAGCCCTTGCGCGCGAGGCCCATCTGCTGCTCGCTGGCGGGCTTGAGCGGGGTGGTGACGTGGAGCTGGAGGCCGAGCGGGGCGTCGGGGTCGCCGCGGCGCAGCTTGATGTTGAGCGAGCCGGCGGTGAGGCGCTTGCCGGCGAACAGCAGCAGGTTCTCGAGCGCCTGGACGAGGTGGCGCGGGTCGATGTAGGCGGTGGGCAGGCCGGGCACGGCCTCGACGGTGTAGTTGAGGTGGTCGCCGCCGCGGACGCGGGCGCGCTGCACGGCCTTGCTGATCAGCGGGGCCAGCGGGACCGGCTCGGCCTGCTTCTCGATCCGGCGCGCCTCGATGCGCGCCATGTCGAGGATGGCGTCGATCTGGGCCAGGAGGTCGCGCCCGGCCGCGGCGATGGTCTCGACCATCTCGCGCGTCTCGGCGTCGAGGGTGCCGTCGACGCCGCGCAGCAGCAGCGAGGAGAAGCCGAGGATCGAGTTGAGCGGCGAGCGCAGGTCGTGGCTCATGTTGGCGAGGAACTGACTGCGCAGGCGGTCGGTCTCCTCGGCCTTCTCGAGCGCGACGAAGCGGGCGATCGTGGCCTCGTGCATGCGCGCGACCAGGGCCTCGATCGCCTGCGCGAGCGCCTGCCACTCGGGGCCCTGCGGCGCGGGGGCCGGCTCCTCGCGCAGGTGGGCGCGCACGCGGGCGAGGTCGCGCTCGCTGCGGCGCGCGTACAGGGCGATCGCCAGCATGCCGGCGAGGGTGGCCAATGCGCCGGCGAGCACGAACGGGACGGCGTTGTCGACCGGGGCGCGGCGCAGCGGGACGACCGCCCGCGCGCCGCCGCGCTGGACGGCGAAGCGGTCGTACTCGCCGTCGCCGTCGGCGTCGAGGAGGCCCTCATCACCTGGCTTGAGGGACAGGTCAGCGCCGTAGATGGCGCCGCGGGCGGTGAGGACGGTGGCGCCCGGGGCGGCGGCGAGGCGGCGGCCGAGGTCCTCCTCGTCGGCCGGACCGGCGACCTCGATCAGGGCCTCGGCGGTCCGCTGGGCCGCGGCGACGGCGTCGGCGCGGGCGTGGGCGTGCAGCCACAGGTGGGAGCCGAGCAGCGGGGCGGTGACGCCGGAGAGCAGCAAGATGCCCGACCAGACGCGCAGGCGGGCGGTCATGCGCCGCGGGCGGTCGCCGACCGGCAGCTGCGCGATCGGACAGGCGAGGATGTCCCCGCGGACAGCTCGGCGGGCCCAGTGGGCGGCCAGCGTGGCCAGCGGGGCGGCGATCGCGGCCCACAGGCAGGCGTGGGCGAGGGTGGTCGACCAGGTCCACTGCAGCGGGTTGCGGGCGATCAGCGCGTCGCTGAGGGCGATGACGAGGAGGCCGCTGAGGACGGCGCGGGCGACGGTCCGCGGGACCTCCTGCAGCGCGAGCGCGGCCTGCTCGACCTCGGCCCGCGGGGCGACCCGCAGCAGCTCGTTGCGCTCGCGCGCCTCGAGCAGCGGGTGCAGCGGCAGGGCGAGGAAGCCGAACGCGCGCACCAGCCAGGCGCCCGCGGGCGCGACCGGGCGCCCGAGCTCGTCGGGCCGCAACCACCGGGCCGCCGGCAAGGCGGCGTAGACGGTGAGGAGCGCGGCGGTGAGGATGAAGAGGTGCGGGACGAGCAGGGCGAACAGCGGCCACGGGGCGACCGCGCCGCGGCTGTCCCACACGATCAGCGCCCAGGCGACGTCGAGGCCGACGGCGAAGGTGTAGGCGGCCGCGACCCCGGCGAGCACGTCGCGCTCGGCTCGCAGGCGCGTCGGCTGACCCGCCCGCGGGTAGCCGGGCGCGAGGTCGTCGACGGCGCGCGCGAGGCCGACGAGGTCCTCGGTGCTGCCCTCCCACTGCGACTCGGACGAGACGCTGCGATCGCTCACGGCTCGACCTCCCCGACGGACGAGCTGCGCGGGCTCCAGAGCCGCGGGTTGAGACGACATGTCTCTTCGGTCATGTCGATCGCGCTGCGCCGGCTCACGGCTCGACCTCCCCGACGGACGAGCTGCGCGGGCTCCAGAACCGCTGGCTGGCGCGGACTGCCTCTTCGGTCATGTCGATCGAGCTCGGCTTGCGCGGCGGGGTGAGCGGCAGCGAGAGGGTGAAGGTCGAGCCGCGCCCGAGGGTCGAGCTGACCTCGAGCGAGCCGGAGTGGTGGTTGGCGATGCTGCGCGCGATCGCCAGGCCGAGGCCGGTGCCCTTCTTGCGCTGGGCGAGGTTGCCGACCTGGCGGTACTCCTGGAAGATCTTGTCGATGTCCTCGGGCGCGATGCCGATGCCGGTGTCGGTCACGCGGATCAGCACGCGCCCGTGCAGCGGCTCGAACGCGGCCGAGACGATGATCGTGCCCTTCTCGGTGAATTTGGTCGCGTTCGACAGCAGGTTGTTCAAGATCTGGCAGATCCGCCGGCGGTCGCACACGACCCGCGGGAGGTCGCCCGGGACCTCGGTGCGCAGCTCGAGGCCGGCCTCCTGCACGAGCGGCCGGTGCTGCCGCCACACCTCGTCGATCATGTCGGCCGGATCTTCGGAGGCGAAGTAGAGCCGCAGCTCGCCCGACTCGATCATCGAGATGTCGAGGATGTCGTTGATGAGCCCGAGCAGCTGCATGCCGCTGGTCCGGATCAGGCGGATGTCTTCGCGCTGCTCGTCGGACAGCGGGGTCGACAGGCCCTCGAGGAGCAGCTGGGAGAAGCCGCAGATCGAGTTGAGCGGGGTCCGCAGCTCGTGGCTGACGGCGGCCAGGAACTCGGCCTTGGCCTCGGCGGCCTCGCGCGTCTGCAGCAGGGTCTCCTTGTAGAGCCGGTGCTCGCCGACGAGGTCGCGGCGCAGCCGCTCGAGCTCGTTCTGCAGGGCGCCGAGGCCGTCGACGCGGGTGGTGACGAGCGGGCGGCTGCCGGCGGCGGTGTCGATGTTGACGCGGTCGAGCCGGCGCGCGAGCGACAGCACCTCGCCGCCGGCGTCGCGGGCGAACACGCTGCCGGCGCGGGCGAACAGGCCGGTGAGGATGGCGAGGCCGAAGGCGGGCCACAGCTCGCGCGAGCTGGCCTCGGGCGCGGCGGCGGCGAGGACCCGGCCCATGGCGAGCAGGCCGGCCGAGCTGACCGCGCTGGCGAACAGCGAGCACCAGGCGGCGTGGGCGGTCTGGTGCTCGTCGCGACCGACGGTCCGCGGGGCGCCGCCGAGGTGCTGATAGGCGGCCAGACAGGCCGGGGCCAGGGCGAGAGCGACGCCCCACACGGCCGCGAGCACGGGGCCGAGCGAGGGCACCAGCACCGGGACGCTGGTGGTCTGCAGCACGCTGCCCCACAGCAGCGGGACGGCGAGCACCAGCGCGGCCGGCGGGGCGACCACGAAGGCGCGCACGGCCTCGCGGCCGGCGGTCTCGATGATGCCTGTCCTTGAGGACAGGTAGACGACGGCGACGTGGACCAGCGCGACCATGCCGGCGACGACCGCCGCGGTGCGTCGCAGCGGCTCGCCGGTCATGTACGTCAGCGCGACCTGCGAGACGACGAGCAGGGCGATGCCGGCGACCATGGCGATCGCGAGGGCGTACACGGTCTGCCGCCGCGATGCGGTCTGGCTGCCCATTGCGGGCCGCCAGCGTAACACCCTTCGCAGCGCCGGCGCGGCGGGCCGCGGGCGGCCGGCGCGGGCCGAAGACGGCGGCGGCCTCGGCCCTCACCGGTGGGGGTGAGGGGCGAGGCCGCGCCGATGCTCCATTCAGGTCGATGCGAGGCGCCCGGGGCCCGGGCGCAGCGCTCAGGCCGCGCCCTTGCGGGCCTTGATCAGCTCGACGAGCTGCGGGACGGCCTCTTCCCACTTGGCGACCAGGCCGTAGTCGGCGACCTGGAAGATGGGGGCCTCGGCGTCCTTGTTGATGGCGACGATCGTCTTCGAGCCCTTCATGCCGGCGAGGTGCTGGATCGCGCCCGAGATCGCCACGGCGAAGTAGAGCTCCGGGGCGACGATCTTGCCGGTCTGACCGACCTGCAGGTCGGCCGGGACCATGCCCGCGTCGGTCGCGGCCCGGCTGGCGCCCAGAGCGCCGCCGAGCAGGTCGGTGAGCTGCTCGAGGATCTTGAAGTTGGCGCCCTCACGCATGCCGCGGCCGCCGGACACGATGACCTTGGCCTCGGTGAGCTGCGGGCGCGACGACTCGGTCTTCTGCACGCCCTTGACCTGCGCGCCGCGGGTGCTGACGGCCGCCGCGGCGAGCGCCTGCACGGGCACGGCGCCGGTCGGGTGCGCGTGCTCGAACTCGGTGCCGCGGGCGGTGAAGAAGAACGTGCCGCTGTTGACCTTCTGGTCCTGCAGGGCGCGGCCGGCCGAGATCGGGCGGACGAAGGTGTCGCCCGACTTGACCTTGACGACCTCGGAGACGAGCGGCGCGTCGAGGATGGCGGCGGCCCGCGGGAGGGCGTCGCGCAGCGTCGACGATGCGGTGCCGCCGATCACGCTGGCGTCGAGGGTGCGCGCGGCGTGGACGATCGCGTCGCCCCACGCCTCGGCGGTGAACGGCTCGAGCTCGGGGGCGGCGAGCGTGTGCACCGCGGCGGCGCCGTAACCGGCGGCGGCGACGGCCTGGGCGGCCTCGCCGGGCTGGGCGCCGAGCACGAGCAGGTGCAGCGGCTTGCCGGTGGCGCGCGCGATCTCGGCGGCGCAAGTGATGCCGGGGAGGCTGTGCGGGCGCAGCTGGCCGCCGGCGGTTTCGAGGATGACGAGGACCTTGCTCATGTTAGATGACCTTCGCTTCCTTCGTGAGCTTGTCGAACAGCTCCTCGACCGTCTTGACCTTCTGACCGGCCTTGCGCGCCGGCGGGGCGGCCACGCCGGTCACCTGCTCGCCGGCGCCGGCGGCGACGCCGAGGTCGGACGGCTTCAGCACGGCCACCGGCTTGCGCTTGGCCATGGTGATGCCCTTGAGCGAGGCGAGCCGCGGGCCCTCCTGGTAGGCGTGGGTCGCCGGGGTCGAGCCGTTCTTGACGCTCTTCGGCAGGACGATGCGGAGGTCGACCGAGACGACCGCCGGCAGCGGGACGCGCTTGACCTCGACGCCGTCGTCGACCTCACGGCCGACCGTCAGCGCCTTGCCCGCCTGGTCCCACTCGAGCGTCGCGGCGAAGCTCGCCTGCGGGACGTCGAGCAGGCCGGCGACGCGCTGCGGGACCTGGCCGCCCTCGTTGTCCTGCGACAGCTTGCCGGCGATGAGGAGGTCACAGGCCTCCTTCTTGAACACCGCGGCGATCAGCTTGGACACGGTGGCGGTGTCGAGCTTGTCCGGGTCGGCGTCGACGATGATGCCGCGGTCGGCGCCCATGGCCAGGAACTGGGTGAGCTGCTGGCGCTGGTTCTCCGGGCCGATCCCGAGGACGATCACCTCGGCCAGCCGCTGGGCGCCGCCGACGACTTCGGCGAGGCGGAGGGCGGTCTCGATGGCGTACTCGTCGAAGGCGTTCGGGACCCACTTCGAGGCAGAGTAGTCGAGCCCGCCGCCCGTGAATTTCAGGCTCTCGTCGGGATCCGGGATCCGCTTGACACAGACCAAAATTTTCAAAAGGGACTCCTCCTGCGCGAGGCTGTATCGCCCGGGCAGAGAACCGTGTCAATGCGTCCGTCCGGGTGAGTTTTTCCCCGGATGTGGAGCTTTCTCCGCGGTCATCTGCCCGTGCCCGCCGTGTCCGGACAGAAGGCCGCGGCGGTCGGGGACGCTTGCGGGCGAGCGATGCGTGCGTTAGCGTTGCGCCGCCAATTCTGCCGGACGCTGCGAACTTGCGGCGAACTCGCCGGCTGCGCCCGCCAGGATCATCCGCGATGACCCGCTCCAAGTGCTCGCTCGCACCGCTGCTCCTCATCCTCTCGGCCTGTAGCCCCGCGTGCACCTCGGTGCCCGAGGCCGGCACCCCGGAGAACAAGGGCGGGCCGGTGGCCGCGGACACGAAGGCCGAGGCGCCGCCGAGCGAGGTCACGCCGCCGCCCGGCGGCGAGATCACCGAGGCCAAGGGCGTCGACCTGTCGCGCCTCTCGGAGCCGCAGAAGACCAGCTTCTTCCAGCTGATCAACAGCGAGCCGTCGGCCTGCGGCAAGCCGCACAGCCTGGCCGTGTCGCTGCGCGACGACGCCGCCTGCCGCGACTCGCTCAGCGTGTCGCAGTTCATCGCCGACGCGCTGGCCTCCGGCGCCTCGGCGAGCGACATCAAGGCCAACATGGAGTTCGTGGTCGGCGCGCTGCAGCCGCGCAAGATCGACATCGAGGGCCGCCCGGTCTACGGCAACGAGCGGGCGCCGGTGACGGTCGTGGTGTTCGCCGACTTCGAGTGCCCGCACTGCCGCGCCGAGGCGCCGGTGCTGCGCCAGGCGATCGACCAGTTCCGCGGCCGCGCCAAGCTGGTGTTCAAGCACTTCCCGCTGTCGGCCCACCCGCGCGCCAAGGTCGCCGCGATCGCCACCGTCGCCGCCCAGTCGCAGGGCAAGTTCTGGGAGATGCACGACATCGTCTTCGAGAACCAGACGGCGCTGTCCGACGCCGACATCCGCAAGTACGCGCAGAAGATCGGCCTCGACATGAAGCAGTTCGACGCCGACTTCGCCGCGCTCAAGGGCAAGGACCTGGTCGAGGCCGACCGCGCCGAGGGCGAGAAGCTCGAGATCTCGGGCACCCCGGCGGTGTTCGTCAACGGCCGCAGCTTCAACGAGTACATGTTCGGCGGCACGGTCGTCGGCTGGATCGACGACGCCCTGCGCCGCTGAGCGCGACCGGCCGGCGGCGGCTTGACTTCGCGCTCGTCCTGAGTCTGACTCTTTGGACATGTCACGACCGCGACCATGGATCGAGGCGTTCGCGCCCGCGACGGTGTCGAACCTCGGGCCCGGCTTCGACTGCCTGGGCCTCGCGCTGCGCGGGCCGGGCGACCGGGTGCGCGCGCGCCGGGCCGAGGCGCCGGGAGTGACGATCGTCAAGGTCGAGGGCGACGGCGGCAAGCTGCCGCGCGCGGCCGACAAGAACACCGCCGGCGTGGCGGTCGCGGAGCTGCTGCGGCGCCACGCGCCCGACGCCGGGGTCGAGCTCGAGGTCCACAAGGGCCTGCCGCTCGGCAGCGGGCTCGGGTCGTCGGGCGCGAGCGCCTGCGCGGCGCTGGTGGCGGCCGACGCGGCGCTCGGGCTCGGGCTGCAGCCGGCGCAGCTGGTCGACCTGGCCCGCGAGGGCGAGCGCGTCGCCTGCGGCGCGCCCCACCCCGACAACGTGGCGCCGGCGATCCTCGGCGGGGTCGTGCTCATCCCGCAGCTCGACCCGCTGCGCCTGATCGCGCTGCCGAGCCCCTCCGACCTGTGGCTGGCGGTGTACACCCCGGGCTGCTCGGTCAACACCGCCGAGGCCCGCGCCGTGCTGCCCGCCCAGGTGCCGCTGGCCGCCACGGTCCAGCAAGCCAGCCGCCTCGGGCTCCTGGTCCACGCGCTCCACTGCGGCGACCTGTCGCTGCTCGGCGAGGCGATCGTCGACGAGCTGGTCGAGCCGTGCCGCGCGCGCCTGATCCCCGGCTACCTCGACGCCAAGGCGGCCTGCTGCGAGGCCGGCGCCCTCGCCTGCAGCATCAGCGGCTCGGGCCCGACCACGTTCGCCCTGGCCGCCTCGCGCGGCCGCGCCGAGGCGCTGCTGGCGATCCTCGAGGAGTGCTTCACGCTCGCCGGCGTGCCCGGCACCGGGCTGTGCGACCAGGTCGGGCCGGGCGCCCGCGTGGTGTCGACGCTGCTGCACTGAGCCGCTCGGCGCGCTCGAGCATGGCCGCGGGGACATGCTGTTCAGGGCATGTTCGTGGGGACATGTTCTCCTGGACATGTGTGATCGGGCAGGCCGCGGGTCGCGGGCGTGAGGCGCGCGAGAGCGGCGCTCGCGGACGGATCCGAGCCCACCGGAGCGCCGAGCGGTCTTTCGGACATGTCTCTCAAGACATGATTGGATCGAGGTCAGAAGGCGAGGCCGAGGCCGAGGCCGAGGCCGCGCGGGAGCACCACCGGGCCGGCAGCGCGCAGCTGCAGGCGCGCGGTGGTGGCCGGGCGGGCTTTCTTGAGCTTGTGCAGGCGGACCTGGCTGGTCGGCCAGAGGATCGCGCCGGGGACGGCGAGGCCGAAGCCGGCGGTGATCACGAGGGCGCCGCCGATGACGTCGACCTCGCGGTCCTCCTGGTCGGCGAGGAGCACGAGGGCGATGCCGGCGGCGCTGAGGCCGAGGCCGGCGATGGAGAGGGCGATGCCGGCACCGAGGCGGCGACGAAACCGGGCGCGCGCGAACTCATGAAAACCCTGGCCGGCGCGGTGGTCGGTCTGGTAGTCGGTCCACACGCGCTGCAGATCGAGGCCGGTGCGCTGCTGGAGGTCCTGGTAGACGGCGGCCTCGCTCGCCAGCGAGGCGGGCACCGGCGTCACCTGCGGGGCGGGAGCCTGGCTGCTCGGCGGCGGGGGCGGAACCGGCGGCGGCGGGAAGGTCGCGGCGGGCGGCGGAGACGGGGGAGGTGCTGCGGTCGGCGCGGCGGTCGTGGGCGCGACGGTCGGCGAGGCGGGCGCGGCCGCCTCGTTCGCCGGGGGCGGCGGAGGGGCTGCCGGTGAGGCCGGAGAGGCGGGCGCGATGGCCGGCGAGGCGAGCAGGAGGCTGGCGAGCGCGCCGACGAGGTGCATGCCGCGATCGTACGTCACCCGCGGGGTCCTGCGCGAGCGAAGGCTGGCCGATCTCGCGCGACCGGCTGCGGACGCGGACCCGGCGACGCGGGCGGTCGCCCTGGCGACAGGATATGCCCATTGCCAGGTGGAGGCGGTCTCCCGGCGATCGGGGTGCCTGCCTGATCGGACATGCCCGATCGAACATGGTCAGGCGAGGATAGCCTCATGTCTGACCGGACCTGCCCGATCGTGCATGGGGAAGCGAGAGCGCGCGGGTCCGCGGCTCACGGGGCGAAGAAGCCGTGGGCCAGGTAGGCGGTGTTGAAGCTCGTGCCGTTGTTGAGGGCGACGTACACGTCGGCGCTCTGGTCCTGGGTGAAGCGGAGGATGTCGTCGCGGCCGTCGCCGTTGACGTCGCCGACGCGGTAGGTGTCGTTGAAGTCGCCGAAGTCGGCGTCCCAGAAGGCCGAGCCGAAGCTGTTGACGGCGTTCGACAGGCCGACGTAGACCGCGCCGGCCTTGACGAAGGTGATGATGTCGGCGGCGGCCCCGGCGTTGAAGCGGCCGAGCGCGGGCACCTCGCCAGGCAGGGCGAAGTAGGTGTTCCACACGGTGGCGGCGCCGAAGCCCGAGCCGCTCGAGAGGGCGACGAACACCTGGTTGGCGTTCATGCCCTGGGTGAAGGTGACGATGTCGGCCCGGCCGTCGCCGTTGACGTCGGCGACCTGCGGGGTCTCGCCCTCGGGGGCGAAGAACTCGTGCCATTTGGTCTTGGGCCCGAAGCCGGAGGCGGTCGAGAGCATGACGTGGACGTCGCCGGTGCCGTCGGCGGCGAACAGGACGGCGTCCGCGCGGCCGTCGCCGTTGACGTCGCCGACACGGCCGATGTCCTCGCTGTCGGTGCTGCCGGCCGGGCTGACGAAGATCGAGCCGTTGAAGTCGTAGCCGCGCGAGAGCGCGACCCACACGCCGGACTCGGTGAATGACCAGATGTCGTCGCGGCCGTCGTTGTTGAAGTCGCCGACGGCCGGGACGTTGCCGCGGTGCGACCACCAGTCCTGCCACACCGTGGCGCCGCCGAAGGTGCTGCCGTTCGACAGCGAGACGATGGCGTCGAGCGGGCCCGCGCTCGAGTCGCCGTGGGTGAAGGTGACGATGTCGTCGCGGCCGTCACCGTTGAAGTCGCCGACCAGCGGCGTCTCGTGGATGACGGCGCGCAGCCAGCGGTGCAGCAGCTGGGCGCTGATCCGGGTGTAGATGCCGGCCTTGTTGGCGAGGGCGCAGCCGTCGCCCCAGCTGACCACGCCGAACTGCTTCCAGCCGGTCGCGGTCCAGGTGAGGAGCGGCCCGCCGCTGTCGCCCGAACAGGCGTCCTTGCCGCCGGCAGGGTAGCCTGCGCCGACCATGACCTTGGGGTTGAAGTCGCTGCCGTAGTTGGCCGCCACGGTCGCGTCGCTGGCGACCGGCACCTGGACCTCCTGCAGCACATTGGGATACGTGGTGCCGGTCCAGCCCCAGCCGATCGCGGTCGCCATCACGCCGGGCAGCCACGACACGCGGTCGCTGCCCCAGTGCGGCTGGGCGATCTCGACGGGCGTGCGCGTCGACGCGGTCGACAGGCGCAGCACCGCCAGATCGTTGGAGGTGTAGCCGGGGTCGAGGGTGTAGCGCGGGTGGCGGATCACCTCGGCGACCGCGTGCACCGCGCCGGTGGCCGTATTCGTCCAATTGGTGCGCCCGAGGACCACGGTGAGGTCGCCCGGCAGCGAGATGCCGGAGCGCGTGGTGTCGGTGATGCAATGCGCGGCCGTCAGCACGTAGCGCGGCGCGACCAGCGTGAGGCCGCACATCGGCACGCCGCCGGGGCCGTCGAACGAGAGGTAGCCCATGAACGGGTACTCGCCCTCACTCGCCGGCCCGCCGCCGACGATCGTCTGCGGCGCCAGGGCGGCGGCGAGGTCGAGGCCGCCCGTGCCGCTGCCGCCGGCTGCTTCGTCGTCCTGCGGTTCGGCGGCGAGGGCGGCGTCGGCCTCGACAGCGGCGTCGTGGGCGGCGTCGGACTCGCCGATCTGGTCGGGCGAATCACAGGCGGAGACGGCGAACAGCAGTGCAGTGGACAGGTGAATGTGGGCTTTCATGATTGTTGATTCCTTCAGCTCAAACGTGTTTCAACGGACATGCGAACGACGGCCCGAGCGCGCGCCGGCGCGCGCCCGGGCAATGATAGGAGCAACAAGGATCAAGCTATGTGCAATGCGCGTGATGGATCCGGCGGATAAGGGCGGACGTGAGCGCCGGTCGGACGGCGCTCACGGGCGATCGCCCGCGATGAATGCGTAATTGGGCGACGATCGCCGAGGACCTGATAACACGCGGGGAACGCCGGCGCCGACGGGCCCGGCGGCCTGGATCATGAGGAAGCGTGTCCACGGCCGGCCCCAGCGCGGCGCGGTGACACAATGGCCATTCGCGGTCGGATCGGCGCATTGCTCGGCGAGCGCCGAGACAGGTCGGTCGAGTCGAGCCGCTGCGATTCGCGCGACATGTCTTCCAGGAACGATGTCGGTGACGCGATCGTGTCGCTGCGCTGTCACCGCGATGGGCAGACGGTGGATCTCGCCGGTGCGGGCGCGGGAGCGCGGCGTCGCGGGGCCGTTCGGCCGTCGTACGCCGGAGGTCCCCAGGCCGCGGCCGGGCGCGATCCGGCGCGGGTCGTCGCGGCGGCGGCCCGGTGCGAGGAGCGCGTGTGCCTGGCGAAAAGGACATGCCCTCTTGGGCATGTCTCAAAAGACATTTCGCTAGGCGCCGGCGAGCAGGGCGCTCTGCTCGAGCAGGCCCTGCTCGAGCATCAGGCGGACGTTGCCCATGCGCTCGATGCGGGCGCCGAGGCGCTGCAGGGCGGTGATGGCGGCGACGAGGGTGCCGGGGGCCACGGCGGGCGGCGGCGGCAGGCCGGGCAGGCCGGGGCGGCCGCGCAGCTGCTCGCGGACGTGGAGGATCCACAGCTCGACGAGGCGGCGCACGGCGGCGCGCTGGAGCGCCGGGGCGTCCTTCTTGCTCGCGGCCTTGTCGCCGCCCTCGGCGTCGCCGCCGGCCCTGGCGGCCTTCTTGGCGGTCTTCTTCTTCTTCGCGCCGGCGGGCTCGGGCTCGGCGGCCGCGGGGCTGTCCTCGGGGACAGCCTCGATCGGCGCGGTGGCGGCGGCCCAGGCCAGCCACAGCGGGTGGGTGTCGCCGCCGAAGATCGCGGGCGGGCCGGCGCGCACGGCGGTGATCGCCTGCTTGACGAGCTCGAGGCTGCGGGCCAGCGACGGGTCGGAGGCCAGCTCGAGGGCCACGCCGGCGCTGCCCTCGGCGAGCAGCACGGCCATGTCGTGGCGCTCGGGCGGGGCGTCGGGGGCGCGGGCGGTGACGATGTCGCCGACGATGGCGTCGTCGAGGCGGCCGAGGCGGACCGGCAGCGAGCGGCTGAGGATCGTCGGCAGCACGCCCTGCAGGTTGGTGGTGAGCAGGGCGAAGTGGACGCCGGGGCGGGGCTCCTCGATCGTCTTGAGCAGCGCGTTGCCGGCGGCCTCGCCGAGCGCGTCGGCCGGGTCGACGACGACGAGGTAGGCGCGGCCCTCGTAGGGCGCGTGGGTCTGGCGCACGTGGCAGGCGCGCGCGGCGTCGACGGAGATCAGGCCGGCCTTGCTGTCGGGCACGAGCCAGTCGACGTCCGGGTGGTTGCCGGCGAGGACGCGCTGGCAGGTGGGACAGGCGCCGCAGCCGGTGCCCGGGCGCTGCGGGCACAGGAGGGCGCAGCCGAGGCCGCGGGCGAAGGTCGCCTTGCCGACGCCGCGGGGGCCGACGAGCACGAGCGCGTGGTGCAGCTGGCCGCGCCCGAGCGCGCGCACCACGGCCGCCTGGGCCTGCGCGTGACCGAGGACGCCGACGAGGCCGGGGCCGGGCTCGGGCCCGGGCGGCGAGGGGGAGGTGCCTGCCATCCGCGCGGCTTTGATAGGCGGGAATGGCGGCGGTTGCAAGGTCGGACGCGACAGGCGACGGGGCGCGCGCTAGACTCGGCGACCGAGGCGGGCGAGGCGCCCGCGAGGACGCGCATGTCGGAGAAACCGGGGCTGTTCCGCCGCCTGAAGAAGGCCATCCAGAGCACGCTGAACGACGCGGTCGAGGCCGTGTCGGATCCTGGGCAAGAGGTGGCCCTGATGCTCGACGACCTGGCCGAGAACATCCGCAAGTCGGAGCTCGACCTCAAGCAGGCGATCGTCGACCAGAAGATGATGGAGAAGAAGCTCGAGCAGCTGGCCCGCGACGAGACGGCGTGGCAGCGGCGGGCCGAGCAGGCGATCACGATCGGCGACGAGACGCTGGCCCGCGCGGCGCTGCAGCGCAAGGGCGAGATCACGCAGGAGCGCGAGGCCACCGACGAGGCGCTGGTCCAGCAGCGCAAGCTGGTCGAGGACCTGCGCCAGGGCATCACCGACGCCAAGTCCAAGCTCAAGGCGCTGAACCTGCGCCGCGGCACGCTGATGGCCCAGGCCCGCGCGCACAAGCAGAGCGGCGGCACCAGCACGATCCCCGGCGACGCCGGCGCGGGCGCCCGCATGGACGCGATCGAGAGCAAGATCGCCCGCCTCGAGGCGCTCAACGAGGTCAGCGCCGAGGACATGGACGGCCGGATCCAGGAGGCCCAGATCGACGCCCAGCTCAACGGCCTCAGCGCCAAGAACGACCTCGACGACGCGCTCGCGGCCCTCAAGGCCAAGATGCAGGCCAAGCAGCTCGAAGAGGGCAAGAAGTAGGGCGGTCCTCTCGGGCATGCCCGATCGGCCAGGTGTGATGGCGCAGGTCCCGGAGGACATGTCCCCGGGGGCATGTCCACGCGGCGGGGCCGCCCTGCTGGCCGCGCTGGCGCTGCTGCTGCTGGCCGCGTTCCCCTACGCCGAGGCGACCCGCAACGCCAACGAGCGCCCGCGCCTGCTGCAGGCG
>NZ_JAIRAU010000023.1 GCF_020073745.1 Nannocystis pusilla | reverse complement strand
GGCGCTCGCCGCGGCCGCGGCCGCGGGCGGCTCGCTGAGCGTCGACGAGGCGCTGCGCGGGTGGATCGACCCGTTCCACGACCAGCTCGTCGCCTGGTCCGAGTTCGCCCCCGAGACCTACGAGCACCGCGCCCGGCTCGTCGAGGCCGAGCGCGCGCGCCTGTGCGGCGACCACGAGCGCGCCGGCCTGGCCTACGACCAGGCGCTCCGGCTCGCCGTCGACAACGGGTTCGCCTGGCATGCCGCCCTCGCGGCCGAGCTCGCGGGGCGCCACTTCATCGCCCGCGGCCGGCTCACCATCGGGCAGATGCTCCTGCGCGACGCCAGCGAGCGCTACGCCCGCTGGGGCGCGCACCCCAAGGCCGCGCTGCTCCGTCACGACCTGCCGCACGTCGCCGCCGTCGAGCCGGCCCCGGCCTTCGCCACCCGCGCCGCCCAGGCCGAGCTCGACCTCCGCAGCGTCCTGCGGGCCTCGCAGGCGTTCGCCGCCGAGCTCCGGTTCGAGGACCTGATCCACACCGTCATGCGGATCGTCGTCCTCACCGCCGGGGCGAGCCGCGGCGTCCTCGTGCTGCAGGAGCACCACGGCCTCGCCGTCGTCGGCGAGTTCGCGGCCGACGGCGACGCCCGCACCCAGCTCGCCCTCCAGCCGCTCGAGGCCTGCCCGCACGTCCCCGCGGTCCCGATCCGCCTGGCCTTCCGGACAGCCCAGATCGTCACCCTCGACGACCCCGACACCGCCGTCGCGCTCGCGGCCGACCCGGTGATCGCCGCGCTGCGTCCGCGCTCGCTGCTGTGCCTCCCGCTCGCGCTCCGCGGCCAGCGCCTGGGCGCGCTCTACCTCGAGAACCGCGTCACCGCCGGCGCCTTCACCCCCGCGCGGATCGAGACGCTCAACCTCCTGAGCTCGCAGATCGCCATCTCGATCGAGCACGCGCGCATGGTCGCGCGCCTGCAGGAGGCGCGCGAGGCCGCCGAGTCGGCGAGCCGCGCCAAGAGCACCTTCCTCGCCAACATGAGCCACGAGCTGCGCACGCCGCTCAACGCGATCATCGGCTACAGCGAGCTGCTGTCGGAGGTCGCCGAGGATCGCGGCGACGCCGAGCTGCTGGACGACACCGGACGGATCCGCCGCGCCGGGTCGCACTTGCTCGGGCTCATCAGCGACATCCTCGACCTGTCGAAGATCGAGGCCGACAAGCTCGAGATCAGGGTTCAGGGCTTCGCCGTCACCCCGCTCGTGCACGAGGTCGCCGACGCCGTGCGGCCGCTGATGCAGCGCGCCGGCAACGCCTTCACGATCGAGGTCGCGGGCGCGCTCGGGGACATGCGCAGCGACCCGGTGCGCGTGCGCCAGGTCCTGCTCAACGTGCTCGGCAACGCCGCCAAGTTCACCCAGGCCGGCACGGTGACGCTGCGGGTGCACCGCGACGACGAGCAGATCGTGTTCGCGGTCGACGACACCGGCATCGGCATGACGGCCGAGGAGACCTCGCGGGTGTTCGAGGCCTTCCACCAGGCCGACAGCTCCGCCGCGCGCCGCGCCGGCGGCACCGGCCTCGGACTGACCATCACGCGTCGCCTGTGTGAGATGCTCGGCGGGCGGATCTCCGTCGTCAGCACGCCCGGTCAGGGTTCGGTGTTCACGATCGAGCTCCCCGTGACGAGCCCCGGCGCGATCATCGGCGCATGAGAATCGGGTACGATGGGATCATGCTCAGGCTCTACTACTCAGCCATGACCTCGGCCTTCCGTTGCCGCTGGGCGCTCGAGGAGACCGGTCTGTCCCACGAGGTCATCCACCTCAGCCTCGCGCGGGCCGAACACAAGTCACCCGAGTACCTGAAGATCCACCCGCTCGGCAGCGTGCCGGCGCTCGTCGACGGCGATCAGGTCGTGCTCGAATCGGCGGCGATCTGCATGTACGTCGCCGAGAAGGATCCTGAGCGGCGCCTCGTCCCCGCGGAGGGGTCGATCTCTCGCGCCCACTACTATCAGTGGATCCTCTTCAGCATGACGAACCTCGACAGCGTCGTGCACGGCCCCTACCTCCGCGCGTTCCCGCGGCCGCCCGAGCTGCGCAGCGGCACCGCGACCGACGACGAGCGGACCGCGCTGCGCCGCTGCCTCGCCCTGCTCGACGACCGCCTCGCTGCCGGTTGGGTGCTCGGGCAGCAATTCACCACCGCCGACATCATCCTCGGCGGCTTGCTCGAATGGGCCGACGTCTGCGGCCTGCTCCGCGGCGCCGACACCGCCGCGCGCTACCTGGCCCGCCTGCGCGAGCGCCCCGCGTTCCAGCGCGCCGCCGACTGACGATTCCGCCGCGCCGCCGACGAATCCGAGGAGTTCCCCGGCGCGCCCGCTCCGATGCGCCCGGGGCCTGAGATTACGGCGGGTCCCGCTCGTATGTCTCGATCCCCGGCGGCAGCTGAACCCAGGGGTGCCGCCGGCAGTCGTACACCGAATCCTGCGGCGGGGGAAAGCTCGGGTCGGCGAACGCCCCGACGGCGACGGCCACCGACGACCGCTCGCTGCCCTCCTCCGTGTGGAACACCGTCGACCCGCACACGGGGCAGAACCTGAACCTGAACCTCGCCCCCTGGTCACCGGCGCGGACGTACTCGGTCGCCGCGCCGAACACCTCGTAGGGGCCGGCGAAGGCGGCCAGCGCCGCGAAGACGCTGCCCGTTCGCCGCTGACAGGCGAGGCAGTGGCAGATGCCGGTGCCGAGTGGTTCTCCCCGAACCTCGATACGCAGCTGGCCGCAGGAACAAGACGCTGTTCGTGAATGCATGGAGCACCTCGTGGCGTGTCACTCGACGCTCGGGTCGAGCGACACGCCACGGAGGATAACCGGGCGCCAATTCGCGCGCAACGGATCTCGCGCGACACAGCAGCTTCGATTCGATGAATATCACCCGATGCCTGGAAGCCGAGGCGGCGATCGAGGTCGCCGGTGGTGCGACGAATCTGACCGGCTTCGCCGAGGTCGTCTTTTCCGTGGAGGCCCCGAGACGCCATATCGAGCGTGCGGCGGTCAGGGGAAAGATGTGATAGGCGAAGGGGTGGGTGGCGGAATAGGAGGCCGATGCGGAGCTCTCAGCGGGGGGTCGGGGCGAGGGCGCGGGTGTTGCCGGGGGCGGCGATGGCCGCAGGGGCGGCCGCGAGCTCGGCGCAGCGCGCAGGAGAGACGGCGAGGGAAGCGGCGACCTGGCGAATGAGGGCGAACTCGTGGGCGTTGACCGGCCCGTCGAGGCGAGCGATCTCGCACATGAGCTGAATGATGGTCTCCGGGCCCATGAAGGGCATGCGGAGCGCGATGCTGTCGATCAGCTGGTTCAGATCGCCATGGTGAGGGTCCTTCATGACGGCGCGGAGGTCGGGCATGTCGGCGGGCCCGAGGAAGAGGTGGGCCGTGAAGGACTCGCGGAGCCCGCGGATCTCGCTGGCGAGGACCTCGTCGTCGACGCGAATGACGGCCATGCACAGCTTGATGAGCGGCCAGAAGAACTCGACCCGGCGCCAGGGGGGCTGGTTCGAGAGCGCGAGCTTGTAGCTGGCCTGCCCGATCTCGGTCGAGGTCGCCGTGCCGGCTTCGACCAGGTGAATGCTCAGATCGAGGGTGTAGAGGCCCGGGCCGCGGTTACGGGCGGCGCCGTAAGGGATATAGAGCGAGCCGCGCTGCCCATGCACGGGGCCGATGGTGAGGAAATTGCCGCTCTTGTCGCAGAACAGGGTGTCGTCGACGGCCGACAGGGCGCCGAGCCAAAAGCCGCTGATGCGCCCGAAGATCAGCGCGCCGGCCGGGAGCGCGGCGTTCAGGTCGATCTGCAGACCGATGCCGAGGTCGTCGGTTCGCTGGGCCACGGAGATCTCCAGCTGATGGTGCTGCTTGTGGGCCTCGTGGACTTTTTTGGCAATATCGAGGAGAAAACTTAGGTCGCGACTGTCCATGGGAATTCCTCCGGGGTTGTGAGGTGATCGGAGCCATACGGGCTCTCTGCGTGATCGATCGAGCTCTTAGAAGTATCGGGTGGGGTGAGGTCGTGGTGAGCGGGGCGAAGTCTTTGTATAGAGAATATGTTCCCTCGCTCGCGAGACAGCGGGCATGGTGAACCTCGGCGGCGGAGCGCTTGTGAGGCCGAGGCATGCGCGGGGCGGGGGCCACGATACCACGGCCACAGTCCGGTGGACAGGCGCCCCATGCCCTTTCCTGGCCCTTCAGCTGTTCGGTTTGCGGAGGCCCGGACGTCGTGCATGGGCCGGCGCATGGCCGATGGGACCGCGCGCCGTCCGAGTCAGTCGAAGCGAGTGTCGAGGGTCAAGGCCAGCCGCGTGACGACACCGCTCGCGGCGCCTCCGAGGTCCTCGACGGCGAGGTGCCAGGTGCCGCCGGCGCTCTCGTCGGTCGGCACGCCGACCTCGAACAGCTGCAGATCGATCACCGGCCCCTCCGAGACGGTGACGGGCGTGCTGGTCCCGAACGGATTGACGAGGTGAACGGCGACGCTGTTGGCCGCGTCCTGGACGATCTGCACGTCGAGGTACGCGGCGGTCGGGACGGTGGCGATGCCGGAGGCGAGGAGCGGGAGCAGCAGCGTGCCGTCGGCGATGAGCTGCGAATCACCGGCAGGACCGGCGAAGCTGCGGCGCATCCAGCCCGGTCGGCATACGCCGTCGCCGTCGCCCTCGAGCCGGTCGAGGCAGAGCAGGCCGCTGCTCGGCACACACTCGGCGTGCGCGCTGCAAGCGTCACCGTCGCCCGGGATATCGACCTCCGACACGCAGGTGCCCGGCGCGAGCACGACGTTGCCCTCGCCCTCGAGCACGTCGAAGCACGTGTGTTCGTCGCCGCACGCGAGCGCGTCCTCGCAGGGCCGACCCTCGATCGTCTGCTCCACCCCGCAGCGGGTGAACACGTCGGCCTCGATCGCGCCGACGATCGTGAAGGTCTGCCAGAAGAACATGCGGCCATGGCGGACGCCGTCGTAGTGCGCCGAATACAGCACGAGCACGCGATCGGTGCCGACATCGAGGACGGTGAGCTGCTCGACCCCGCCCTCGTCGGTGGCGCTCAGCGCCTGCGCGACGGTCGCGCTGGCGACCCCGATCTCCGCGCTCGCCCGCAAGAACTGCTCCTGCTCGGTCGCATCGAGCTCGGCCGCGCCGGTCACGAGCCGCCGATCCATCAGCACGACCGCCGGCGCGAACAACAGCTCGTCATACGACCCCGGCAGCAGGCACACGTCGGCGAACAAAATCGTCTGCGCGCGAGCGATGCACGCCGGGAGCACGGTCTCGACGAACTGCGGATACTCGAGGCCGCAGATCGGGTCGTCCGGGGCGCTCGTGCAGTGCGCGTCGTAGTCGTCGGCGACCGGCTCGGCGTCGCTGCACATGAACAGCAGGTCGAGGAGGAAGTTGCCGGCGGCCAGCTCGGGGTCGCTCTGCAGATCGGCGACGCAGGCGAGGATCGCCTCGTCGATCGCCTCGGGGCACTGCAGCGGCACATCGGGATCGCCGGTGGTGTTCGTGGTGTCGGTGGTGTTCGTGGTGCTCGTGGTGTCGGTGGTGCTCGTGATGTCGGTGGTGCTCGTGATCGCCGGACCAGTGGTCGGTTCATCCGTCGTGACGTCGCCCGTCATGACGGCGCCCGTGCTCGTCGAGGTGCTCTCGGCCGGTTCGCCGCTGGTCTCGCTCGACGTTCCCGGCGTGTCGCCGGCGCTCGTCGTGGCCCCGGTACCGCCGGGCTCCGTGGGCCCGCAAGCGGCGGCGGCGAGCAGAGTGAGCGGGACGAGACGGGACAGCGCAGCGAAGGTCGACATGGCGGCCTCTTCTTACGCCATGCCGGCAGACGGCGCACCTCCAGCAGTCGTCTCCGGGACAAGCGACCGTGCGCATCATGAAGGGACGCGCGGGCGCAGGTCGATGCGGAGGCGGTCGGCGAGGGCGGTGGGGAGCGGTGGAGGTGGCGTGTTGACCTCGGCGTACTCTTGGGGATCGGGCGGCGCGCCGAGCAGGAACTCGAGCCACTTCTCGCGCTGGCGGACGACCTGGTGGATCCGCATGTCGATCGTCTGCTGGATCAGCGGGTAGAGGATCTCGAGCTTGGCGTCGCGGTCCTTGTCGCGCAGCTTGTGGATCCGGCCGCCGAGACGGTCGACGCGGCCGACGCGTTGCTCGAGCTGGGCGGGATTCCAGGGGAGGTCGTGGTGGATGACGCGGCAGCACGAGCGCTGCAGGTCGAGGCCCTCCTGCATGACCTCGTTGGCGATCAGCACCATCGGGTACAGCGGAGTGTTGAAGGTCTCGCGCAGGCGCTCGCGCGCCTCACCGTCGCTGGTCTGGCGGACGAAGCGGCCCTCGAGCAGCTCGCCGTCGAGGAGCTTGTCCTGCGACTCCTCGGAGAGCTCGTAATGGAAGTACTGCAGGAACTGCCGCAGCTGGACGACGTAGCCGCGTCCGACAGGGGATTGCCAGAAGTCGTCGACGAGGTCGAGGAGCTCGCGTGAAGGGACGGGATCGACGGCGAGGCCGGCTGACTTCGCGCGGGCGATGACGTCGGCGATGAAGGGAACGTAGCGCGCGGTGAGGTAGCGGGCGAGCCGTTCGACGAGCTGGATCCGGCGCTCGTCGGGGAGGCCGTACATGTTGCCGCGGAAGTACGTCCAAAGGTGGGGTCGCGAGCGGACGACGAGCTGCGCGTGCTCCCGGGAGATGTTCCAGGTCGGGGTGAGGTGGCCGTCCTCGGACTCCTCGAGCTCGTCCTTGACGAGGTCGTAGCCGTGGGGGATGAAGCGCGGGTCGCAGATCCGTTGGATGACGTCGGCGAAGTCCCTGGCCCAGGCAGGGTCGCGTTCACGACGCAGGTCGACGGCGGCGCGCTCGACGACGCGTTTCAGGATGCAGAAGTTGATGCGCTCGGCGGAGGTCGGGCCGGTGCGTACCTGGCGGAGCAGCGGCTCGGCGCGCTCGACAATTGCGTCGAGGTGGCGCTCGCCCCAGTCCTCGAAGTCGAGCAAGGTCTGCAGGTAGCGCTCGCGGAGCGCGAAGTAGAGGAAATCCTGCGTGCGGTGGAATCGCTGCTGTAGCAGGGCATGTCGGCCGCGGGCGTGGCGATCCTCGCCGCGCTCGCCGAAGACGTCCGTGTGGGTGGCATCGGGGTAGGCGTGGCGCCAGCGGTCGAGGAGGCGGTCCTCCCAGGCGTCGTGCAGCTTGCGCTGGAGCTCGTGCAGCGTCTGGATCCGGGCGCAGAAGATCAGCGTCTTTTCACCGCGCTCCTCGGCGGCGCGCAGGACGTCGCCGAGGACGTGCGAGAGCTTGGGATGGCTGTCGCGCTCGTCCGAGAGGTTTTTTAAGATGTCGCGCAAAAGGCCGCGGTAGCGCTCGATCGAGGGGATCGCGGCGGTCTTCTCGTCCGACAACATCTCGCTCCTTTGTGCGGCGCTGTAGGACGAGACCATGTTGATCTCGACGGCGGCCTTGTGGGTCGGGTGCTTCTGGTCGAACAGTTCGGCGATCAGGCGCTCGTAGGCGAGGAAGGGGATCATCGCTGGACCCTCTACGGGCAGGCGCCTGGGGCGATGGTCCCGGTAGAGGAAGCGGTCGTCGCGGCGGCTGCGGACCATCCAGCGGCGGAGGGCCGGCTCGATGCGCGTGTCCTTGAGCTCGATCAGCCGGCGCAGGTGCAGCGCGACCGGGCGGAGGGCGGGGTTGTCGGGGAGCTGTGCGAGATCGGGTGAACGCTCGAGGTGCTGGCCGAGCTCGGCGGCGAGCACCGGGTCGACGCGGCCCCAGTCGCGCTCGAAGCCGGCGTAGGCGTCCTGATAATCGCGGATGTCGGTCAGCAGGTTTTCGGCGCGCTCGCGCAGGTCGAGAGGCGCGGTCTGGGCGAGGGAGAAGAGGGCGAAGACCTGACGCAGCTCGTCGATGCCGAGCTGGAAGGGGGTCGCGGTCAAGAAGAGGGCATTGCGAAAACGCTGGCGCAGGGCCTGGCTCAGCGACAGGGCGCGCTTGGTCTCGCGGTTCTTGAGCTTGTGAGCCTCGTCGACGACCAGCAGGTCGAAGGTCGGGAGTAGCGCGCGGGCGAGGCGGTAGCGGGCGAGGTCGAGGAGGTCGAGGATCTTGCCGGCCTTGTTGTCGGCGGAGAACAGCTCGTTGCCGTGCTCGGCGTAGGCAGCGTCGAGCGTGGGCTCGTTGCCGTCGGTGCGCGTGAAGGCGGCCGCGAGATGAGGCTCGAGGGCGGCGTAGTTGAATTTTCCGAAGAAGGTCTCGGCGGGCTCGCGCTGGCAGGCGCCGTCGCGGAAGCGGCGGAAGATGGCCGCGCGCGTCGGGCCGGGGAGGCGCTTGTAGCGGCAGAAGAGGTCGAGCAAGTCGGCGTGATCGTCGCGGACGCCGCGCAGGAACAGGCTGATCGGGGCGATCAGCACGCGACGGCGCGGGGCCTCGACGAGGAGGTCGCCGAGTCGACCGACGTCCAGGATCGCGTCGGGCTCGAGGCCGCCGTAGACCTTGCGACCGCCGCCGGCGTCGGCGATGAAGCGCCGGATCTCTCGCGTCCACTTCTTGTTGAGGTCGGGGCCGGGCGTGATGACGAGGAAGCGGCTTTCGGGCGCGACGTGAGCGCGGGCCGCGAGCACGCCGAGCGCCTCGAAGGTCTTGCCCATGCCGACCTCGTCGGCGAGCACGACGCCGGGGTGGTCCTGCAAGATCTCGAGGGCGCGGAGGACGGTGTCCTCCTGCCGCTCGATGTCGCGCGAGGAGATGTTGCCCTGCTGGGCGTGCGCGCCGAGGTCGAGGAAGGTGCGGAGCCAGGATTGGTCACGCAGGGTCATGGCGTTCGCTCGGGGCAGTCAGGGGTTGATAGAAGCGCAGGATCGGGTCGATCCACGGGCGACCTTGAATGGCGGGAGCGAGGGCGCCGAGGTCGGCGCGCAGGTCGTTCAGGAAGTGGGCGAGTTCGGCGCGCTTGCTCGGCTGGTCGGGGTCCGCGGGGAGCTCGAGCTCGCTGAAGGTCTTGAGAAGTTCAGCGCCGTAGAACCACACGACCTCGCGGGTGAAGTCGCCGCCGACCGCCTCGCGCATGCGCTGCCAGACGGCGCGGACGCCGATGGGACCTGCCAGGATGTGGCGGAACGCGGCGAGGGTGATGTTCTCCTCGGCCAGGTCGCGGGCGAGGTTTTTCCAGGTGCGGAAGATGTCGGTCGGCGTGAAGCCCTCGCCGAAGATGGTTTCGAGGACGGCGGATGTGCCCTGGCGGCCGCTCTGGGTGGCGACGTGGCGCAGGCGCTCGCGGCCGATCCGCCGGCTGAGCAGGGCGATCAGCTCGGCGAGGCCGTACTGCGCTTCGACCGGGTCGACGGGCAAGGCGCCGAGGTCGGTGACGCGGATCGGGACGCTGTAGCGGACGCCGGTGATCTCGAGCGTCAGCTCGCAGCAGATCGCGAGGAGGTCGAAGTCGCCGGCGCGGAGCTCGCCGGACGGAGGAGCATCGCCGCGGGCCAACTGGCGCTCGACGTACAGGAGGCGCCAGGTCGGCGCATCGGCGATGCCATCGGCCCAGACAACGTGGAGCTCCCGCGTGCGCGGGTCGTAGGTTGCGTCGCTGATCCAGTGACCGAGGTTGGCGCCGCTCGCCGGGAAGACGGGCTCGGCGAGCTGAAGCTGGTCGCGCGGACAGGCGATCAAATCGGGCGCGAGGTCGGGGAGGGACCATGCGCCCTCGAGCGAGAGCACGACGGCGAGCTCGACGTTGCCGTGGGGCGGCGGGTGGAGCAGGGCACGGCCCGAGGCATTGGGGGAACCGACGAGGATGTGGGTGGTGATGACGCCGCGACGTTCGGTGGTGATCGTCAGCAGCTTGGCGTGCAGGGGGCGGCGCACCGGGCGGTCGTCGTCGAAGCGAAGGGTCGGCAGGAGCCAGGTCCGCAGCTCGCGTTGTTTCGCGAGCGCCTCGACGATCCGCGCGGGACCGTTAGCAATTAGCGGGGCGGCCGGATAGAGCTGGCGCGCCGCGTGGGCCTCGTCGGCGTCCTCGCGGGACCACGAGCGCTCTTTCAGCCGGTGGTCGAGGTAGCGGACCGTCTTGGTGGTGCACTTGAGCGGGATGAAGTATTCGATGGTGGGCGGTTCGCCGGGAGTGCGATGAACCCAGACCTGGCCGAGCCCCTGTTCGAGCGCGGGGACGACGGTCGGGGGACCGAGCGGGCCGCCCTGCCAGCCGAAGCCGAGGTCGAGCTCGGCCTCGTGGCTGTTGCGAGAGGCGAGGATGTAGCTGACGAGCGACTGGACCTGTTCGAGGTCGGCGGCCTGCTGATCGTCGCGCTCGAAGAATGGGGCGAGCATGCCCAGCTGGAGGATTTCGGCGTCGCGCGGGATGAGCTCGAGGAAGGCCGGGAGCAGCGGGGCCTGCAGGGAGTGCAGGACGTGGAAGGTGCGCGCATCGGCCTGGGCCGGGGCGGTAGCGAGGCGACCGGTGAGGGTGGTGCGGACGAGGGCGAGCTGCGGGCTCGGTGCGCCGGAGAGGGCTTCGACGCCGGCGAGGAAGCCGAGCAGCGCGTGCAGGGCCGCGACGTCGTTCGCGTCGCTGTAGCGGAGCTTGCGGGGGAACCACAGCTCGGTGTTGTCGCCGTAGCCGCCGCGCGTGAGGTTGCCTGACCCGAGGAGCAGGTTCGCATGATCGTGATGGACGAGCAGGGCGAGCTTGGGGTGAAAGACCCGGGCGAAGATGAGACGGAGGTCGTAGGGAAGGCGCTGGCCGGGCGAACGAGCGCCGGCGTCCACGAAGCAGGCGACGGGAACGCCCTGGAGCGCCTTCAGGCCCTCGCGTAGGAAGTCGGGGAGTTGCTCGTCGGGGTCGCTCTGCAGCTTGAGGATCGCGCGCAGGACGTGCGACTCGAAGAAGATCGGGTCGAAGGTGTAGGAACAGAAGACGGCGCCGAGGCAGGACTCCTGGCTCTCGAGACACTCGAGGGCGGTGCGCCGCGGGGGAGCGGATCGTTTCGTCATTGGGGCGCTCCGTTCGCGGCGGGGAGACGACCTGTCGTTTCGAGCAGGTTGCGGACGATGTTGAACTTGAAGGCCGGAAAGCGGGCCTCGAAGCGGTGCCCGGTGTAGCGGGTCTGGGCGATCCGGAGGTCGCCGCTTTCCTGGGCGATCCAGCTGTCGCCGGTGGTTCGCTCGCGCTGGACGCGGCGGTGGAAGGCGAGGATGTGGTCGAGGGCGGCGTCGGGCGTGGCGCCGGAAAGATCCTCGGCGAGACGGAGAAAGACGCGGCCGTGCATCGGCAGCTGCTGCAGGCGCGCGAGCTGAGGGGCGGCGAGCAGGGCCGCAGCGGCGCGGCGGAGGTTGTCCAGGCGTTCGGTGGTGAGCGACTGGGCGACGATGCGGGCGCGCGCGGCGATGAAGCCGGCGTCGGTGATGTCGGTGTAGATGGTGTCGAAGCAGTCGCGGACGGCGACGGCGGTGTCGCCGAAGGCGAGGGCGAGGGCGAGCAGATCTCGCAGCGAGGCGTCGACGGGGCCGCAGCGGCCAGCGAGCATGGCGACGAGCAGGTCGCGCGGATCGTGAATATCGAGCCGGGTCGCCTGCTCGACGAGGCGGGCGACGGCGAGGGTCGGCGGCGGGGCGCGCTCGACGGCGGCCTCGAAGATTCGATCTTGCTGGGACTTTCGACCGAGGATGCTGGTGAGGCGCGAGCGCTCGCCGAGGGTGGCGAGGCGGAAGTTCTGGAACTTTCGCTCGATGCGAGCAGTGGCCGGCGCAAGAACGTGCAACGCCCAGTTATCGAAGCGCTGCATGTGCATGGTGCCGGGCTCGCCCCAGAAGGCGTCGACGATCGGGGTGGCGGCCGGGGTGATCCGCAGGCTGCCCGGATAGACGAGGCCGAGGTCGCGGAGCGGGACGAGGTAGGCGCCGAGGCCGCCCAGTTCGCTCTGGCGGGAGATCAGCGGGTAGTCGCGCGGGAGCGGCTTCTCGCCGGAGAACCAGGTCTTGCCGACGCCACGAGCGCCGCGCATGGCGTCGGGATGACCGCGGCCGAGCGAGCCGTTGCGGGATTCGAGGGTGGCGAGCGCCCACAGCCGCTCCCAGCGTTCGAACAGCCGGCGGCGCTCGTCATCGTCGTCGGACAGGCCATATTCCTTGAGGGCGCGCGCGGCGAGGTCGAGACCGTAGAGGACCACGGCGAAGTACTGCGCCTGGCCGCTGCGGGTCGTGAGCGCCGGGAGGAGGAAGTAGCCGACCTGCTGGCCGAGGTAGTCGAGCGCGAGCGGGTCTTCGAGGACGAACTCGGACTCGCCAGGGAGCGGGGCGGCCCAGAGCAGGACCTCGCCAGGACGCGCGAGGGGGACGAGGGCGATCATGACTCGAAAAGATCAACACAGGGAGATGTGCTTCACAAGGCAGGCTGCGCTCTGAACGGTGTTAGCCGAGGCAGCTCAGGCACCGCCGGACATGCGGCGCATCGACCAGTCGCCGCGGTACGGCACACCGACGGCGTCGCGCTCCTCCGCGGCCTGCGCCTCGGAGAAGCTGCAGGTCCAGGGCGCCCACGACGGCCCGCGATGCGCTCGTGTCACGCCAGGCTGCTGGAGCAGCCGGATACGTTCCGGCTGCAAGACGACGCCGAACGGCTATCAATCTGCGATCCAGAGGGTGATCTGCATCTTCACGAGTTCTCGACGCTCCGGAGGCAAAACCTCCGACCAATTCCGCAGAGTCAATGCGACACGCTGGTCCATGTCGAACGGAAGTTCGACCAGCGGTGTATCTGGCTCAGACTTGAGGGCAAACAGGAATCGGTGCCAATCGACCAGCCGAACAAACAGCTCGTCGAGAAATGAGCGAGGCAGTGAAACTTTCCTTCGATCTCGACCAATAGGTAAAGCCCCGACTTCGCGCCCCCTGGCGAGCCGTATAGATCCCAGCCGGCAGAGCCTCGGCTTCCCGCATGAGCTCTTTGTCTGCAGTCAGTTGGACTTGCAGGAAGGTGTTCGTCGGCACCTGCTGCTCTCTCACGGCGTCCAGGATCTCTCGGTAGGTCGTCGTGACCTCGAAGTAGAGCCGCTTGGGGGCAGCGCGGTATTCGCCGTAGTGACGCCAATAGGTGTGCGTGCTCCCACGCCGAGGATCGACGCCGCGCTCATTCGACTGGTTCCTCCCGCGGCTCGAGCAGTCGCATTGCCCTACTTCAGCTCGAACGTCGCGTGGACGATCGTGATGATGTCCTTCTCGAGCGAGGACGTGTCGTTGTTGCCGTCCCACGAGCCTGCGGTCGAATTGGCCGGGTTGACGTTGATGACGCCCATGTCGGCGGTGCGGAGCGAGCCGATCTCGGCGCCGCCGGCGGAGGCGACGATGTTCTCGGCGCGGGTGCGGGCGTCGCGGGAGGCCTCGGCGAGCATCTCGATCTTGACGTCGCCGAGCTTGGTGTAGAAGTACTCGGGTGCGTCGGAGCTGACCGTCACGCCCTCCTCGAGCAGCTCGGTGACCTCGCGCGACATCTTCTCGACCAGGGCGACGTCGTTCGAGCGGACCTTGATCTCCTGCACGCCGTCGAAGCCCGTCATCACCTGCTTCTCGACGCGGTTGTCGCCGGTGCCGTGGTACTCGGTCTCGTACGACGGGTCGACGCTGGCGGACGACAGCCAGATCTGGTCCTTCGGCACCCCGTGCTTGACCAGGAACTCCTGCGTGCGCTTGGCGTTGTCGTGGAGGATCCGGTACGTCGCGGTGCGGTCGGCCGCGTTGGCCTCGACGGTCGCGGTCCACTCGATGAAGTCGGACACGATCCGCTTCTTCGCCGAGCCGGTGACCTGGATCGTGCGCACCGCCGGGCGCACACGGACGCGCTCCCAGGTGCTGCTGGCGATGTACGTGGCGAGGACCAGGGCGACGCCGACGCCGAGGAGGCCGAAGGGTCGCAGGTCCAGGGGGACGGGGTGCTTGCGCGGTTCCATGCTGAGGGCGGCCTACGTACGAGGCGTCCCGAACATTCCACTCCGCCGATCTTTCAGGACATGTCCCAAGGATCCATCGACGTGAGCTGGGGCACGGGGGCCGCGACCGTCACGGCGTTTCGGGCGCCACCGCAGCGAGGCGCCGCTCGAGGCGATCGAGCCGGGCTCGCAGCGCGTCGTTCTCGGCCTCGGCCGCGACGACGCGGCGGTGCAAACCCTGGATCGCGGCGAGCGACACGCCGGCGGCGTCGAGCGGGAAGATCATGCGGTCGGTGTCCCACAGGCCGAACGCGGCCTTGAAGTCCTGGGCCATCGGGCCGAGGTGGCGCACGTCGGCGGCGTCCTTGCGGTAGCGCCAGGTCGTGATGTCGAGGGCGACCACGCGGGCGAGGATGTCGCCCGGGTCGACCGCCCGCAGGTCGGTCTTGGCGTTGCGGTCGCTCATCGGGCAGTTGTCGCTGCAGAACTCCTCGCCGGGCGGGACCGGCACGCCGGCGCAGCAGTGGAGCATGGCGCAGCAGGCCTGGCCGTCGTCGCACGGCTCACCCTGCTTGGAGCACGCGCCGCCGCCGGTGGAGCTGCTGCTCGAGCCGCCGGTCGGTTCGGCCGTGGTGCCCGTCGTCGTCGTCGCGGTCGACGTCGTCGCGGCGGAGGTCGGGCCCTGCGTGCCGCTGCCGGTCGCTTCGACCGTCGCGCTCGACGCGCTCGACGTCGTCGCGGCGGTCGAGCTCGTGGTCGTGGTGTTGGACTCGGTGTTCTTGTCGCCCGGGTCGCCGCAGGCGAGGAGGGCGGAGAACGTCACGAGGGGGATCCTGCGAGCAAACCAGAGCATCAGACCCCGAGGATAAGCACATCCCCGGGGTCGATCGACTCTCGGCACGCGCAGAGGTGCCCGCGCGGCAATGGCATCACTCCGGCAGCGGGTCGAAGGTGATGTCCCAGGCCTCGCCTTCCTTGCCGAGGCCGATGCGGACCTTGCTCGGCTGCTGGCCGGCCGCGAACGTCTCGAGCAGCTTGCGGCTGAGCACCGGCATGAGCGAGCCGCGGAGGATGTGATCGACGTTGCGGGCGCCGGTCTCGGCCTCGTTGCAGCGCGCGGCCATGGCGTCGTAGACCTCGGAGAGCACCTCGGCCTCGATCTTGTGGCTGTCGAACAGGCGCTTGCGCAGGCCCTTGAGCTTGAGCTCGGTGATCTCGCGCAGCACGGCGGGCGGCAGCGGCTGGAACGGCACGATCGACATGCGCGCCAGCAGGGCCGGCTTGAAGTGCTTCGACAGCGTCGGCCGGATCGCCTCGACCAACTCCTCGGGCGAGCGCGCGGTCAGGCCGTTGTCGGTGAGCTTCATGATCGCGTCCGACGCCAGGTTGCTGGTGAGGATCACGATCGTGTTCTTGAAGTCGATGAGGCGGCCCTCGCCGTCCGACAGCATGCCCTTGTCGAACACCTGGTAGAACAGGTTCATGACGTCGAGGTCGGCCTTCTCGCACTCGTCGAGCAGGACCACCGAGTAGGGCCGCTGGCGCACCGCCTCGGTCAACACGCCGCCTTCGCCGTAGCCGACGTAGCCCGGCGGCGAGCCGATCAGGCGCGAGACGGTGTGCTTCTCCTGGAACTCCGACATGTTGATCGTCGTCATGAAGCGCTCGCCGCCGTAGAGCAGGTCGGCGAGCGCCGTCGCGGTCTCGGTCTTGCCGACGCCGCTGGTGCCGACGAACAGCAGCACGCCGATCGGGGTGCTCGGGTTGCGGATGCCGGCGTGGGCGATCCGCAGCGTCTCCGACACGACCTTGACGGCGTTGGGCTGGCCCTTGACGCGCTCGGTGAGCGTGTCCTCGAGCCGCAGCAGGCTCTCCATCGCGTCGCGCTTCATGTTGCCGACGGGGATGCCGGTCCAGTTGGAGACGACGCGGGCGATCGCGTCGCTGTCGACCTCGGCGTGGATCAGGCGCTCCTCGCCGCCGGCGGCGATCAGCGCGGCGTCGGCGTTGCGCTTGGCCTCGCGCAGCTCGTCGGTGGCCGCGTCGCCGGCGGCCCGCAGCGCCTCGCGGGCCTTGTCGACCGCGCCGAGCGCCTCCTTCTCGTCCTGCCAGCGCTTCTCGAGCGCGGCCCGCTCGTCCTCGCCGCTGCGCAGCTTGTCGCGCAGCTCGGCGAGGCGGGCGAGGTCGACGAGGTTGCCCTCGCGATCCTCGCGCTCGAGCGCCCCGATCTCCCGCCTCAGCGCCGCGAGGTCCTGATCCAGGCGCAGCATCGCCTCGGGGCGCGAGGCCTGCTCGATCTTCACGCGCGTCGACGCAGTGTCGAGCAGGTCGACCGCCTTGTCGGGCAGCTGGCGGCCGGAGATGTAGCGGTGGCTCAGCTTGGCGGCGGCGATCAGCGCCTCGTCGCGGATCGTCACCGAGTGGGTGCGCTCGTAGGTGTCACGCAGGCCGCGGAGCATCACGAGGGCCTGCTCCTCGGACGGCTCGTCGACCTTGACGAGCTGGAAGCGGCGGGCGAACGCGGCGTCCTTCTCGAAGTACTTCTTGTACTCGGACCAGGTGGTGGCGGCGATCGTGCGCAGCTCGCCGCGGGCGAGCGCGGGCTTGAGGATGTTGGTGGCGTCGTTGTCCTTGTTGCCGACGATGGTGTGGGCCTCGTCGATGAACAGGACGATCGGCTTGGGCGAGGACTTGACCTCCTCGATGACGGCCTTGAGGCGCTTCTCGAACTCGCCGCGCACGCCGGCGCCGGCCTGCATGAGGCCCATGTCGAGCTCGAGCAGCTCGACGCCCTGCAGCGCGGTCGGGACGTCGCCCTCGACGATCGCGCGCGCGAGGCCCTCGACGAGCGCGGTCTTGCCGACGCCGGGCTCGCCGACGATGATCGGGTTGTTCTTGCGCCGGCGGATCAAGATCTCCACCAGCTGGCGGATCTCCTGGTGGCGACCGAACACCGGGTCGATCTTGCCCTCGCGGGCCTTCTCCGTGTACGACGAGGTGAAGCGGCGCAGCGCCTGCTCGCCGGCGCCGACCGGCGTGGCCGCGACCGCTCCGCCGCCGCCCCCCGCGGCCGGAGCCGCGGCGGCGCGCACGGCCTCCTTCGAGCCGGCGGTGATGCCCTCGAGGTCCTTGCGCAGCGTCTCGAGGTCGATCGCCGCCAGCTCGGCCAGCGTCTCGGCGCTGTAGCGGTGGCCGCGGGCGCACCACTGCTGGATGAGGTGGCCGGTGCGGATCTCGCCGGCTCCCCACTGCAGCGAGGCGACGACCCACGCGTCCTCGAGCCACTGGAAGAGCGTCTCGGCGAACACGGGCCGGCCCGCGTTGCCGGTGCGCATCGACTCGAGCACACGCTGCACGCGCTGACGCAGGCGGGTCGCGTCCTGGTTGAAGTGCGAGAGGATCTTCGCCGCGTCGGTGTCCTCGCCGTTCAGGATGGCGGCGAGCAGGTGCTCCGGCACGATCTCGTAGTAGCGGGAGCCGGCGGCGTGGGACACCGCAGCCTCGAGCATCGAGGTGCAGGTCGGGTTGAGCCTTCGAACGATCGCTTTCGGGTCGACGCGCATGCGGGGTCTCTCGCGGGGAGGGGTGGGGAAGGAGGGGGATCGCTATAGTAGAAAGCCAGGCCGGCCAGGCGCGGAGACGAACTCACGCGCCAGGCCGTTTTATGTGCAACGAACGACGATCAACCGTCGCTGTTCGACCACGAGTCGACGAACTCGGCGCCGGTGGGGACGAAGATCCACGTGATGGTGTGGTAGACGATGCTCACCGTCTCGAGCGGCGGCGCCTTGGCCTCGGCCGGGTCGAGGGCGTTGGGCGACAAGCGCTCGATCGAGTCGACGCGGCCGTTCTCCAGCTTGACGGTGAAGAACTGCTCGGTCGTGCCGTCGCCGTTCGGGTTGGGCCGGAAGAACTTGAACTCGGCGTCAACTCTCTCGTTGCGGCACAGGGCCTTGGCGATCAGCGGCGAGCTCTTGTCGATGCGCTTCACGATCCGGATCGGGGCGTGCACGCGGCGACCGACGGCGGCGCGGCTGCCGTGCTCACGCGCCGTGCGGACGCTGTCTTGGAACTCCACGCACTCGATCGAGTTCTCGCGCCCCAGCGAGGTCTGCGAGCTCTCGCCCTGGATGTCTTGGCCATTCGCTTTCAGGTACAGATGGACGGTCTCAGCCATGCGGGACACCATATCAAAGGCCCCGCGGCCGGCTACGGGCTCAACACCGGTATTTTCGCGCCTGCGCGGGCTCCTGCGAGACTTTGGCTCGCGCGATCGCGCAGGTTCGAATCCGCGCCGGTGTCACTTTCGCGCGGGCGCGTGATGACGTCCGGAGGGCCCTTATCCACGTTACGACGGCGACATCCGCTGCGCCGTTTTTCGCGCGCGCGCGATCGCGGCGCTCGTCGCGGACCCTGGACGTCGGACGGCCCGCCGTCATATGGTCCTGGACGACGAGGCGCCGCTGTCTGGCGCACTGCGGGGACAGACGGGGCGAGGAAAACAGTAGTGTCCGCGAGGATGGTGCCTTCATGAGCAAGGGTAAAGAGGGATCGGTCGCGCCGAAGGAGCGCGTAAACATCACGTACAAGCCGGCCACGGACGGGGCGCAGGAGGACGTCGAGCTCCCGCTCAAGATCCTCATGCTGGGCGACTTCACGGGCCGACCGGACGACCGGCCGGTCGAGGAGCGCGTGCCCATCAACGTCGACAAGGACAACTTCGACAAGGTGATGGCGGCGCAGAAGCTCGAGACCTCGATCAGCGTGAGCAACAAGCTGACCGACGGCGACCAGGGCGACCTCTCGCTGAACCTGAAGTTCGATACGCTCAAGGACTTCCGCCCCGAGGGGATCGTCGAGCAGGTGCCGCAGCTCAAGGAGCTGATGGAGCTGCGCAACGCGCTCACCGCCCTCAAGGGCCCGCTGGTCGGCGGCAACGTGCCCGACTTCAAGAAGAAGCTCGTCGAGGCGCTGCGCGACCCGGACAAGCGCGCGCGGCTGATGAAGGAGCTGGGGATCGAGGACAAACCGGCGTCGTGAGACTTCACGCCACGGCTCTGCAAAAGGAGTTTTAGGACATGTCGGACACGAATTCGCAGACAGCCCCGCAGCGGCAGGCCGCCGAGGCGCAGGACTCGCTACTCGACTCGCTGCTCTCGGAGACCAAGCTCGGGCCGACCGACGGCGAGGCCTATGATCTGGTCCGCCGCGGTACCCGCAAGCTGATGGACGACCTCCTGCGCTCGACCGAGGTCGCGCCGAAGATCGACAAGAACCTCATCGACGAGATGATCGCGGACATCGACCGCCGCCTCACCGCGCAGGTCAACCAGGTCCTCCACCACCCGCAGGTCCGCCAGCTCGAGTCGTCCTGGCGCGGCCTCAAGTACCTGGTCGACCAGATCGACTTCCGCGAGAACGTCCGCCTCGAGATCGTCAACGCGACCAAGGAAGACCTGCGCATCGACTTCGAGGACGCCCCCGACATCACCAAGTCGGGCCTCTACAACACGATCTACCGCAACAACTTCGGCACGCTCGGCGGCAAGCCCTACGGCGTGATCTGCTCGACCTACGACTTCGGCACCGGCACCGAAGACGTGCAGCTGCTCAAGCAGTTCGCGGCCGTCGGCGCCATGGCCCACGCCCCGTTCCTCGGCAACGCCTCGCCGAAGATGTTCGGCGTGCAGTCGTTCACCGACCTGCCCAAGCTCAAGGACCTGCAGGCGCTGTTCGAGGGCCCGCAGTACGCCAAGTGGAACGGCCTGCGCGAGACCGAGGACGCGCGCTACCTCGGCATGTGCATGCCGCGCTTCATGCTCCGCGCCCCCTACGGCAAGCGCGAGAGCGAGCTGTCGGTCAAGGCCTTCGACTTCACCGAGGAGGTGATCGACAGCCACGACGCGTACCTGTGGGGCCCGGCCTCGCTGGCGATGGCCGCCAAGATCGCCGACAGCTTCGCCAAGTACCGCTGGTGCCCGAATATCATCGGCCCGCAGGGCGGCGGCTCGGTCTACAACCTGCCGCTCCACCAGTACGAGCAGGGCGGCGAGCTCAAGACCAAGATCCCGACCGAGGTCTCGCTCGACGACCGCCGCGAGTACGAGCTCGCCGAGCAGGGCTTCATCGGCCTGGTGTTCCGCAAGGACAGCGACAACGCGGCGTTCTTCTCCGCCAACTCGATCCAGCGGCCCAAGGTGTTCGCCAAGACCGCCGAGGGCATGGCCGCGCAGACCAACTACATGCTCGGGACGCGCCTCCCGTATATGTTCGTGATCACGCGCCTCGCCCACTACATGAAGGTCCTCCAGCGCGAGCAGATCGGCACCTGGAAGAGCCGCTCGGACCTCGACCGCGAGCTCAACAACTGGATCCGCCAGTACGTGTCCGACATGCCCGATCCGCCGGCCGCCACCCGCTCGCGCAAGCCGCTGCGCAAGGCCAAGGTGATCGTCGAGGAGGTCGAGGGGCAGGTCGGATGGTTCCGCTGCAACCTGGCCATCGAGCCGCACCTCAAGTTCGAGGGCGCCGAGTTCACCCTGTCGCTCGTCGGCAAGCTGGACAAGTCCTGACCCGGTGGCCGTCACATCGTCACATCGAGTCGGTGCCGTCGTCGGCGGCCGCTACCAGCTGCGCGAGTCCCTCGGAGGCGGGGGAGTCGGGCAGGTGTTCCGCGCCTGGGACACGCAGGGCCAGCGAGCCGTCGCGCTCAAGATCCTCGACCCTGGGCGCTCCGGCGACGAGGCGCTCGACCGCTACGCCAGGCTGATCGCCACCGTCGGGCGCGCCGGCCACTCCGGGCTCGTGCTGCCGCGCGGGCTCGGGCTGGCCTCGCGCAACCCGCCGATCGTGGTGATGGATTCGCTGACCGGCGACGACGTCGGCAAGCTGCGCGCGCGCCTCGGCCGCTTGCCGTGGATGCGCGCGCTCGAGCTGTGCGGACAGACCGCGGAGATCTTGCACGCGGTCTACGCCAGCACGAAGGCGGCGCACCGCGACCTCAAGCCGAGCAACATCTTCGTCACCGACCGCGGCGAGGTCCGGATCCTCGACTACGCGACGGCGGAGCTGGAGATCGTGTCGAGCGACAGCACCCGCGTCGACTCGGCGCTCGGCTCCGTCGACTACCGCACCCCCGAGCAGCTCGAGGGCGCGCCGACCGACGAGCGCACCGACGTGTTCGCGCTCGCGGTCGTGCTGTTCGAGCTGGTCACCGGCGCGCTGCCGTTCCAGGGCCAGTCGTACTACGAGATCGCCCGCAAGATCATGGGCGAGCCGCCGCCGCGGCTCATGGACGTTGCGCCCGACGCCGGCGTGCCGGTCGGCGTCGAGGGCCTCATCCGCCGCGCGCTCGCCAAGCGCCCGGAGGACCGCTTCTCCGACCTCAAGGCGATGGCCGACGCGATCGCCCACGTGCGCCGGTTCCCCGGGGTCACTCCCGGCGCGCCGGTGACCGCCGCGGGCACGATGATCGAGGTCCGCGGCCAGAGCAAGCCGGCCGTGTCCGCCGCGGAGGACGACGAGGACGACACGACGACCACGTTGATGTCGACGGCGCGCAAGCCGGGCCGGACCACCGGTTCGAACCTGCTGATGCAGCAGGCGGCCGTGCCGCTGAACGAGCGCACGGTGGTCGCCGGGAACATGCCCTTGAGGACAGGTCTGACGCAGTCGACCAACCTCGCGGCGCTGCGCCCGGTGAGCGCGACCGTCGTCGACCCGCAGGCGCCGGGGCGGACGATCGTGGCGCCGACGACGGGGGCGGGTCGCACGGTCGTGGCGCCGACGACGGGCGCGGCCGAGGAGGCGCCCGTCGACCGCACGGTGGTGTTCCGCACCGACAGCCACCCGGCCGTCGGCGCCGGTGGCACGATCGTGCAGGTCCAGCAGGGCGCGCCGCCGCCGAGCGAGTCGACGATGATCCTGCCGGATCCGTCGGCGCCGCCGCGGGGCGAGTCGACGATGATCCTGCCCGACCCGAGCGCGCCGGCGCGGCAGGACACGACGATGATCCTGCCCGACCCGAACATCCCACGCGGCGAGACGACCATGGCGCTGCCCGACGCGGCGGCCGTGGACTCGCGCGCGCGCCCGACCGAGGCGACGATGGCGCTCGACGGCCCGACGGCGGCCGCCGTGGCCCGGCGGCCGGCGGAGTGGTCGCTGCAGAAGACGCTGATCGTCGTCAACGTCGCCTGCGGCCTGCTCATCATGATCGGCCTGCTGGTCATGCTGCTGGCCAGCTGAGGGAGGACGCCGGTGGCCGACGGACCTGTCTTCAAGGTCATATCACCCGACGGCGACGAGCGCCGGGTCGCGTTCAAGGGCCCGGAGATGCAGGTCGGCAGCAGCGTCGACTCGAACCTCGTGCTCGGCGGCCACGGCGTGTCCGGCAAGCACTGCCGGATCTCCCTCAAGGGCGACAAGCTCGTCGTCATCGACCGCGGCTCGCGCAACGGCACCTACATCAACTCGCGCCGCTGCATCGAGCCGACCGAGTTCCGCGTCGGCGACCGCCTCAGCGTCGGCGCCTACGTGATCGAGATCGCCGACGACGAGCGCGACCGCAAGCTCGAGCAGAAGTTGAAGTTCGAGCCGGTCGCGCTGGCCCGCGGCGAGGACGAGCAGCGGGCCGCGGAGCAGCGCCGGCTGGCCCGCTACGCCCGCGAGTGGGTCGACCAGGGGCGGGCCCGGCGGATGCTGCTGCACGGGCGAGATCTGGCGCTGGCCGAGGGCTGGATGGGCGTGCCGGCCCAGCGGGCGGAGGTCGAGGCCGAGCCGCTGCTGCGCGAGTTCGTGGCCGCGAGCACGCGGGCGCTGCGGATCCGGCGGGCGCTGCAGTTCACGACCGCGGGGGTGCTGCTCGGCGCGCTGACGATCTACCTGTTCGCCGGCCCCGAGGCGCCGCCGCCCCCGCCGCCGCCGCAGCCGAGCGCGGACGAGCCGGATCGTGACGTGGTTGCAAAGACAGGTCCTTCGGGACAGTCGGCGCGCGAGGAGTGGATCGAGCACCAGGTCAGCCCGGGCGAGACGTTCGAGGACATCGCCCGCTACTACGAGGTGTCGCCGGTGCAGCTGCCGCAGTGGAACGGCGGGGTGACGACGCTGGTCCCGGACATGAAGCTCAAGGTGCGGACGACGCAGCCGCCGCGGCCGCCGCTGGTCGAGGAGTACTACACCGTCGGCGAGGGCGAGGACTGGCTGGCGGTGGCGAACCTCTACAACACGACCGAGGAGAAGCTGCGCCAGTTCAACCCCAAGGCGCCCGACCGCCTCAAGGGCGGCGAGGAGCTGCTGCTGTGGATCGAGGCCGGTCAGTTCGGGGCGAAGACGCCGAACCCCGACGACCTGCCGATCTTCATCGTTCCCGAGGGCGCCAGCTCGGTCGGCGGCGTGACCAGCGGGACGCTCGTCAACCCGGTGCAGCTGCTGCCGTCGCCGCTGGCCGACGTCCGCTGCGCCTCGCACGCCTACGCGACCAACTACACGCTGACGACGCTGCTCAGCGGGATCTCCGAGTTCCGCGCCCAAGGCTTCAGCAACCAGGTCATGATCGCCGACCTCAGCCTCAAGGACGGCGGCGGCTACGGGCGTCACAAGTCGCATCAGTCGGGCCGCGACGCCGACATCTGGCTGCTGGTCAAGCGCAAGCGGTTCAAGGAGGGCTGCAAGAACTGCAGCACCACCAGCTGCCGGCCGGAGCCCGACGAGGTCGACTGGCGGACGACGTGGCGGTTCATCCGCGCGCTCAACTCGAACAACAAGGTGCAGGAGATCTTCCTGTCACACTGGTTGCAAGAGGAGCTGTACAAGGCGGCGATCGCCGAGGGCGAGACGCCCGCGGAGTTGAAGAAGCTGATCCAGTGGCCGCGCCCGAAGGGCACGCCGGCGCTGGTGATGCACTCGGACGGGCATATCCACCACATCCACGTCCGCTTCAAGTGCGACCCCAACGACACGGCCTGCAGCAACGCCAAGTAGCGGCGGCTGCGCCGGCGCGGCGCGTCCGAGGTCGTGGTCGGCGGAGCGCGGCGACAGCGGGCGCGCGGGCCCGAGTCGACGTCGCGCGCGCGGGACGTCCTACGAGACGCCGCATGAACAGGACGAACGCGAGGACAGCGATCGTGACCGGGGCATCGCGGGGCATCGGCGCGGCGGTGGCGGCGCGGCTGGCGGCCGACGGCTTCAACGTGGTGATCAACTACTCGAGCGACGCGACGCCGGCAGAGGCGCTGGCGCGCCGGCTCGAGCACGAGGGCCGGCGGGCGCTCAGCGTCAAGGCCGACGTGCGCGACCCGCTGGCGGTGCGCTACCTGTTCGACGCCGCCGAGGCGACGTTCGGCGGCGTCGACGTGCTCGTCAACAACGCCGGCGTGATGGCGATGAAGACCATCGCCGACACCGACGACGAGACCTTCGCCCGCCAGGTCGACATCAACCTCAAGGGCACCTTCCACGCGCTGCGCGAGGCGGCCGGCCGGCTGCGCGAGGGCGGCCGGATCGTCAACTTCTCGTCGACCACCGTCGGCCTGCGGCAGCCGCTGTACGGCGTCTACGTCGCCACCAAGGCCGCCGTCGAGATGCTCACCAGCGTGCTCAGCAAGGAGCTGCGCGGCCGCTCGATCACCGTCAACGCCGTCGCCCCGGGGCCGACCGCGACCGACCTGTTCTTCGCCGGCAAGTCGCAGGAGATGATCGACCGCATGGTCGCGATGTCGCCGCTCGAGCGGCTGGGCCAGCCCGACGACATCGCCGCGGCGGTGTCGTTCCTGGTCGGGCCCGACGGCGCGTGGGTCGACGGCCAGACGCTGCGCGTCAACGGCGGGATCGTGTGACGGGCGAATGTGCGACCCTCGCGAGTCCGCACATTCGCGGGCGGGCGCCTCAGCGGCCCTCGCACAGCGGCTCGATCGGCTCGCCGGAGTAGAGCGTGCTCCACTCCTCGTCGCTGAGGTCGCGGCCGACGGTGCGGCACGCCAGCGCGAGCAGCAGGTCGTGCTTGAGCGGCCACACGCGGATCGCCCCGTCGGCGCCGGCGCTGGCGAGCAGGCGGCCGCCGCCGTCGACGCGCACGGAGGTGACGGGGCCGGCGTGACCGGTGAGGGGGATCGATCGCACCTCGCCGCCGCGGTCGAGGTCGTCGACGAGCCACAGCCGCAGCGTCTTGTCGGCGCTGGCGGACACGAGCAGCTCGCTGCCTGGCTCGAAGGCCAGGGAGGTGATCGCCGTCTCGTGACCCTTGAGCTTGCGGGTCTCGGTGGTCTTCTTGAGGTCCGTCATGTTGATGACGCCGTCGTCGCTGCCGGTGGCCAGCCAGCGCTTGTCGGGGCTGAAGGCCGCGGCCCGCACGCGCGAGTCGTGGGCGACCGCCGAGCGCTCGGGCAGCTCCGAGGTCTTGCCCTTGTCGACCGCGCGGAGGATCGCGCGCGCGTCGTCGCTGGTCGAGACCAGGAAGTCGCCGCCGCCGCTGAACGCCAGCGACAGCACGGTCTTGTCGTGCTGGAACACCAGGTGCTCGCCTGTGTTGCCGCTCATCGGCCACAAGGTGACGCGGTTGTCGGCCGCGCCGACGGCGAAGTAGCTGTTGGGCGCGAGCGCCAGGGCGCTGACCGAGCGGCCGAGCGCGATGCTGCGGGCCGGGCTGTCCTCGGGGCCATCCTGTCTCATCGACCAGGTGTAGATCGCGCCCGAGAAGTCGGCGGTGACCAGCCAGCGGTTGTCGGGGCTGAAGGCGACGTGGCTGATGTTGTCGTCGTGCTGGTTGCGCTCGATCGGCTTGGGCTCGCGGTCGCCGGCGCCGAGGCCGTAGACGAGCAGCTGGCGCTCGACGCCGACGGCCGCCCACGCGCCGTCGGGGCTGACCGCGAGCGCCTGCGGGGCGACCTCGAAGGCGCGCTCGAGGATCCGCCGCGGAGCGCCGCGCGCATCGAGACGCCAGGCGCGCAGCGCCTTGTCCTGGCCGAGCGAGGCCAGCCGCCCGCCGTCGCTGCTGAGGCCCAGGCCGGTGACGGGGCCGCGGTGATCGCTGAGGACCGCGAGGGCGCCGCCGGCGTCGGCGTTCTGCAGCGGCCACAGACGCACCGTGCCGTCGGCCGAGGCCGACAGCAGCGAGTTGCCGTCGAAGCTCGGCAGCATGGTCTCGATCTCGTCGGTGTGCTCGTCGAACACGACCACCGGCTGCGCCGATGTGTGGCGCTGCACGGCGTCCCACACGTAGATCTTGTTGTCGCGCGCGGCGACGGCGATCCGCCGGCCGGTGGGGTCGGCGGCCAGCTTCTCGGGCTCGGCCGCGAGGCCGCGCAGGCCGACGCGCAGCGGCTCGCTACCCTGGCGCATCATCTGATCGAGCTCGGTGACGATCAATTGCTTGTCTGCCCCGAGGGACAGGACGGCGCGCGCGCCCGGGAGGAACGCCAGATCGAGGACGGGGCCGTTGTGACTGGCGAGCGCGTCCTGCTGCGCGCGCGCGAGGGTGCGGACACGCCAGCGCACGACCTGGCCGATGCTGTCGCCGACCACGACCTCGTCGCCCTCGCCGTTGACCGCGAATGCGGTGGCGTCACCGCCGATGGCGAGGGTGATGTGCTTGCCCTTCTTGCGCCCGTCCTGCAGGTCGGTGGCGATCGCCTGCTTGCCGCCGAACGAGTACAGGCGCGTCCCGCCGTCGCGGAACACCAGCTGCTCGATCGCCCCGGTGTGCAGCCGCAGCTCGCCGAGCTTGCCCCCGGCGTCCGCGCCGCGCATGTCCCACACGGTGATGTTGCCGCGGCGGTCGCCGGTGGCGAAGAACCGACCGTCCTCGCTGAAGGCGATCGAGGTGACGGGGTCGCGGTGGCTCTCGAGCTGGCGCGTCAGCTTGGGCGCGCTGCGCTCCTTGAGGTCCCACAGATCGACCACGCCCTTGGCTGTCCCGACGACCAGCCAGCGACCCTCGGGCCCGAGCGCCGCAACCTTGCCCGCCCCCGAGCTCGACGGCATCTGCCGCGGCTGGCTGGTACCGGTGCGGTCGTAGAGGGTGACGGTGCCGGTGTCGTCGACGGTGACGACGTCGCGCTCGTCGCGGCCGACGTCGGCGTTGCGGATCGGCGAGGGGCCGCGCCCGAGGACGCGGCTGCGCTGGCGCGAGAGGGCGATCCGCAGCGCCCGCTCGGCGTCGGCCTGGCGCGCGCACGGGCCGTCGGCGGCGCTGACGGCCCGCACGCCGGCGAGGATCGCCAGCTCGAGGTCGGTCTGCTCGCTGGCTTTCTCGGCCAGCTGGTTGGCGCGCTGCACCGTCGGATGATCGGGCGTGCACTGGCCCGCGCCGGCCTCTCGACCGGCCGCCGCGTCCTTGAGCACGAGGTCGTCGTGGAGGACGTGGGCGGCGACGTTGCCGCCGACGAGCGCGACGGTCAGCGCCCCGGCGCGCAGGCCGAGGTCGCGGATCCGGTGGCGCCGGTCGCCGCGGCTGGCGTAGATGAACTCGCGGTGCAGCTCGCTCGGCCGCGGCCGCAGCTTGCGGTCGCTGGCGGCCCACGCCAGCCCTCGCTTGAGCAGGGGGCCGGTCAGCAGCAGGCTCTCCGGCTTGCCGAGGTCGCGCCACCGCCGGGCCAGCGGATCGATCTGGCTGCGACACGACTCGTTCTCGTCGTTGACCGGCCCGGTCGGCTTGCCCTCCGGCTCGGCGACGGGCGCCGGCTCGGGTTCGGACTGGCGCAGGTTGACCTTGATGCTGCTGTCCGGAAGGCCAGCTTCGGGCTCGGCCGCCGGCCGCGAGGCCCTGGTCGCCGGCCTGGCCGGCTCCGGCGCGGGCCTGGCCTTGGGGGCAGGTTCGGGCGCGGCCGCCCTGGCCCTGGGGGCAGGTTCGGGCGCGGCCGCCTTCGGCCTGGCAGCCGGCCTGGCGGTCGCCTGCATGGTGATCTGGTCGTCCTCGCCGGCCGGCCGCACGCGCGCCGTCCCGCGGCTGCCGGCGCCTGCCTGATCGACCAGGTGGATCTTGACCTTGCCGACCTCGATCTCGTCGCCGGGCTTGATCGCGGTCTTGGCGGCGATCCGCTTGCCGTTGACCTTGGTGCCGTTGCGCGACCCGAGGTCCTCGACGTAGTGCTGGCCGCGCTCGTTGCTCAGCCGGGCGTGCTGGCGCGAGGCGCCGTCTTCGAAGTTGAGCTGGAGGTCGTGCTCGGCCTCGCGGCCGACGACGACCACGTCCTTGGCGAAGCGGAGCTCTTTGCGCGGCTGTCCCTCGCGTTCGACGGCGATATGAAGCATGGAACGGCCAGGAGGATATCACTGCGGGCCGTCGAGCCCGCGGGCGCGAATGCACGCACCCGCCGCACGCGCATGCCGGGCCCGTGCGCGATGTTGCTCTGCTATGTTTCCGCGCATGCGCCGGTCGGCCCCGAAGAGCTCGCGCGAGGTCGCCGCGCTGCTGGCCGCGCGCTGTGTGGCCCTGCGCGAGGCGGTGCTGGCGGCCCTCGCCGCGCCGACGTCGCAGCTGCGCAAGCTCGCGGGCGAGTGGTCGCCGGCGGGGTGCGGCGGCGAAGCGGAGTTCGCCGACGCGTTCGCGCAGACGATCGCGTACGGGCTGTGGATCGATCGCCTCGATCACCCCGCGGCGACGTCGACGGTCGTGGGCGCGGGCCTGCACGGTGCGGCGACGCCGGGGCCGCTGGCGCGCGCGCTGACTGCGGCGGCGCAGCACCGGGGAGAGATCGCGGAGGCGCTGACGCAGCTCGAGACGGCGGTGGCCGCGAGCGCGACCGCGGCGCTGGGCGAGCACGGCGGGCTGTATCTGTACGAGGAATTTCTGGCCGCCTACGACGGACGGCTGCGCCGCGAGGCCGGGGCCTACTACACGCCGGCCGAGGTGGTGCACGCGCAAATCGTGGCAGTGCAGCAGCTGCTCGCCGCCGAGTTCGCGGCGCCGCTCGGCTTCGCGGCGCCGGAGGTCGTGACGATCGATCCGGCGTGCGGCACCGGGGTGTATCCGCTGGCGATCGTGGCCCACGCGCTGCAGCGCGCGCGGGAGTCGAAGGAGGACCTTGCGACGTGCGCGAGCGACCTGGCCGCCAACCTCACGGCGCACGAGTTGCTCGCCGGTCCGCTCGCGGTGGCGCACGCCCGCGTCACTCGAGCGCTGCTCGCCGCGGGAGCGCGTCTGCCTGCGGGCGGCGTGCGGGTGGTGCAGCGCGACACGCTGGCGCGACCGGAGCGCGGCGAGGACGACGGGCGACGGATCGTCGTGTGTATCGGCAATCCGCCCTACGACCGCCGCGAGCTGGCGGAGACCGACCGCGGCGGGTGGATCCGCCACGGCGATCGCGAGCACGGCGAGCGGGCGCTCCTCGCCGACTTCTTGCCCGACGCGGCGATCGGCAAGCACGCCAAGAATGTCTACAATGAGTACGTCTATTTCTGGCGCTGGGCGCTGTGGCGGGCCTGCGAGCAGGCGGAGCGCGGGATCGTCTGCCTGATCACGCCGTCGAGCTTCCTGCGCGGCCCGGGCTTCGCGGCCCTCCGTCGCCACATGCGCGCGGTGCTCGACGCATTGTGGATCGTCGACCTCGGCGGCGACGCCCTCGGGCCGCGACCGTCCGCCAATGTTTTTAAGAATGTTCGCACGCCGGTGTGCATTGCGGTCGGCGTGCGGCGGGGAGAGACAGTCGGAGCGCGGGCGGCGGCGGTGTGGTACGCGCGACTGCCCGAGACGGACAGCCGCGAGGCGAAGCTGCGGCGGCTCGGGGCGTTGCAATCGCTGGACGAGTTCGCGTGGGCGCGCGCCTCCGACGATTGGGAGGCGCCCTTCGTCCCCGCGACATCAGGAGACTATAGTGATTGGCCGCGACTCGTCGACCTGTTCCCCTGGCAGCACGCCGGCGCGCAGTGGAAGCGCACGTGGCCGATCGCGGTGACGCGTGAATTGGCAGAGAGACGCTGGCGCGCGCTGCTGCACGCGGACGATCGCGCGGCGGCGTTCCGCGAGACGGAGGCGTGGACGATCACCCGCGAGGGGATCGACCTGTTCGAGGGGTCGCCGCTGCCCGCGCTCGCATCGCTGCCCGCGGAAGCACCGACGCCGCGCATCGAGCGGATCGCCTGGCGCTCGCTCGACCGCCGCTGGTGCCTGGCCGACGCCCGTCTCGGCGATCGCCTGCGTCCGGCGCTGTGGCGCGCCCACGGTCCGTCGCAGCGCTACATGACGACGCTGCTGTCGAGCGGGCTGTCGCGCGGGCCGGCGGCGATGGCCTGCGCGGAGGTGCCGGACCTGCACCATTTTCGCGGATCGTTCGGCGACAAGGGGGTGATCCCGCTGTGGCGCGACCGCGCGGCGACCGAGGCCAACGTGACGCGTGGGGTGCTCGATGTTCTGAGAGACATGTTTAATAGGGCAGTGACGGCGGAGCAGCTATTTTCGTACGTGTACGGCTGCCTGGCGCACCCGGGCTATACGCGGATGCTGGCGGAGGAGCTGGCGGAGCCGGGGCCGCGGGTACCGATCACGCGCGACGCCGAGCTGTTCGCCCGCTGCGCGGCTCTCGGGGAAGAACTGCTCGGGCTGCACTCGTTTCGCGGCGGGGTGGTCGAGGGGCGGGCACGCTGCGTGGCGCCCGTGAGCGAGCAGCCGCGCGCGTTCGAGTACGAGGACGGGGTCCTCGTGGTCGGGAGCGGGCGATTCGCACCGGTGGCGCCGGCTGTCTGGGCGTACGAGGTGTCGGGATTGAAGGTGGTGCAGTCCTGGCTGGCGGGTCGGATGCTGCAGCCGCGCGGGCGCACGTCGTCGCCGCTCGACGCGCTGCGGCCCGAGGGGTGGACGGAGGCGCTGACGCAGGAGCTGCTCGAGCTGCTGTGGGTGCTCGAGCGCTCGCTGGCGCTGCACGACGTGCAGGCGGAGGTGTTCGCGCAGATCGTCGTTGGCGAGCTGGTGGCGGCGAGCGCTTTGCCGCCGCCGACGCCGGAGGAGCGGCGCGAGGCGAGATTTCCGATGCCGTGAGTCGCTGCCCGGCATCCATACGTTGAGCACGGTGACGGCGGGGATGCCGTTGCTGCCGGTGGTGACATGGGTCTTCGGGGGATTGACGGAGATGCTGGACATCGAGACCTCGTCACGCGGTGATTCGAGGGAGCGGTTAGGGAGTGAGGCGAGTTCGTCGACGGCGAGCGGCCCAGCACGTGAAGGTGTCGACTCGGTAGCGGCGATGGCGCGCGATGGAACAGGGTTGCGGTGGGCGAGGACCGCTTCCATTCTGGGCCGGTGCAGCTCTTCTTCGCGGCCACTTCGCCCTTCGCCCGCAAGGCTCGTATCGTCGCGCACGAACTCGGTCTGGTGGAGCGGATTGCGATGATCGAGATCGATCCCTGGACGGACCAGCGGCTGCGCTCGCTCAACCCCCTGGCCAAGGTGCCGACGCTGATCCGCGACGGCGGCGAACCGCTCTACGACAGCGCGGTGATCTGCGATTATCTTGATGCGCTCGCGGGGCGGCGGCTGATCCCGCAGGAGGGCGAGCGGCGCTGGCGCGCGCTGCGGTTGCAGGCGCTCGCTGCTGACACGTGCACTGCCGCCGGGCGGCTGTTCGCGGGAGAACGGCGCGGGGGGGAGGACCCGATGCGCGAGCGGCTCTTGGCGGCGGTCGAGGGGGCGCTCGACGCTCTCGAGCGCGAGCCGCTCGACGATGTGGCGCCGGACCTCGGGGACATCTGCGCGGCGGTGCTGCCGGGGTACTGTGATTTCCGCTGGCCCGATCGAAATTGGCGGCAGGGTCGGCCGCGACTGGCTGCCTTCAGCGCGGCGATGGAATTGCGAGCGTCATTTGTCGCCACGCTTCATCGCGTGGCGGATAGACGCCTTTGACGACCACCGGGCAAGCTTTATGAAGGCCTCAAACGTGGTCGTGGACGATGTGCGCTTCTGTCAGTTCTGAATGCAGTAGAGGTGGTGAGGCGTATTGCAGTCGACCTTGGATTGTGAATGTGTCCACATCTCGTTTATTGCGTTTGGATCTCCTGTGTTGCCGAAGCCGGTGTTCGAATCCCAGTTGTTGCAATGAGCGTCGAGCGAAAGAATTTTACCTTCGAGGTCAGTGTTGGTCCACACGAGGGCCTCGGCGGCGATGGGATTGCCGAATTCGTCTCGATTGACCGGGTGCAGCAACATGCCCGAGGTCAGACCCGCCCAGCCACGGGCGACGAGTACTGGCTCAGGGCCGGGTAGGACGTACCAGCCATTAAAGGTGGTATCCATGCGGGAGGTCGGAGATTCGGCACTGTCACTGAGCCATGCCTTCCATTTTGCAATGAGCGGAATGCTGGCGCTGTCGGCCGCAGCCGCACACTTAATGTCCGAGCCGCTGAACTTGTTCAAGTCGCCCTTGAACGTCAAAGATGTCACGAAGATGTATCGGTAAGGCGTCGCTATGCAGTTGTTGCAGAGGTCGTCACCGTCGGGGGTGCTGTCGTCGCACTGCTCGCCTTCGGCCTCCTGGACCACGCCGTCGCCGCACCGCGGGCCGAGCTCGCACTGGGTGGTGCAGCCGTCGTAGGCGCTGTCGCTGTTCTGCTCGCCGTTGTCGCAAGCCTCGACACCCATCTGGACGTGGGCGTCACCGCAGCTGGCGGCCCTGCAGGTCGACAGGCACTCGTCGGTGTCGTCGTCGTTGCCGTCGTCGCACTCCTCGTCGCCGCTGATCAGGCCGTCGCCGCAGCTGGCGCTGACGGTCTCGGTGCAGTTGTTCTCGCAGCCGTCCATGGCGACCTTGTTGCCGTCGTCGCACTCCTCGCCGGGATCGAGTATGCCGTCGCCGCAGTCGGTACCCGGCGTGGCTGTGCAGTCGTTCTCGCAGCCGTCGCCGGCGACGTCATTGCCGTCGTCGCACTGCTCGGCGCCTTCGGTCTTGCCATCGCCGCATACGGCTGTGCCGTCAGTCGTCGAGGTCGGTTCGCTGGCGGCGGTGGTGTCGGTCGTGATCGCTTCAGTGGTGCCGGCGGAGTGGGGAACTTCCGGATTGTAGAAGCATGCCGGCACGATGGCCGTGAGCAACAGGACCGTCGTGAAACGTGTATTCATGGGTGACGGAAACCGTTGGAGTGCTGAAGGCCGGTACCTGTTCGCTCCGGCTTCGCGTGGAACGTAAGAGTACGTCAAGGAAGGGGGCTGTTTTGGAAACAATAGAGGTGGAACGAATTCGCGCAGCCGACGGGATTGTCCATCAGAGCATCGCTCCATCCGCCGTCCATCGCGTTGACAGCGCCATGGCGCCCCTTGGTGGCCAGGGCGGCGGACGACCATCCGGAACAATCGTCGTTCCCCGCGCTCAGTCCTGCCGGGGTCGTATTCGACCACACGGCAAAGGGCTCCTCCTCGAGCGGCGCGCCGGTCTCGTCGAAATTGATCGGGTGCAACAGTGAGCCGTCGGTGAGGTCGCTCCAGCCGTGAGCGATGACGGTGCCGTTCGTCAGCTTGTAGTAACCCGTGAACGAAGTGTCCATGCGGCCCGGAGACGCGGGGGAGAGCGTGTCGTCGCTGATCCAGGCGAGCCAGTTCACGGTCTCGGGGAGCGGTGCGTCTGCTGCCGCTTGCGCGCACGTGGCATCGGCGATGAGAAGTCCACCCAGGTTCCCCTTGAAGTCGCCATGTGTGACGAACACCATTCTCGGGGCCCTGCAATCGTTGGAGCAGTCATCGTCGTCGATGTTGTTGGCGTCGTCGCACTCCTCGACTCCTGCTTGGACGAAGCCGTCCCCACAAGAGGCCGTCTTGCAGGAAACGCAAGGGTCCGCGTCGTCGAAGTTCTCGTCGTCGCAGTCCTCGACGCCGGCCTGCACCAGGCCGTCACCGCATACTGCATTCTTGCAGGTGTTGGTGCAAGCGTCGGTGTTGTCCTTGTTGCCGTCGTCGCACTCCTCGCCGGGGTCGAGCATGCCGTCGCCGCAGTCAGCGCCCGGCGTCGTGGTGCAGTCGCTCTCACAGCCGTCGCCGTCGACACCGTTGCCGTCGTCGCACTGCTCGGTGCCCTCGGTCTTGCCGTCGCCGCATGTGGATGGTGCACCCGTCGTCGTCGGGGTTGTTGACTGGTCCGTAGTGTCGATGGTGGTACCGGCTTCGGTGAGAGCCGTTACTTTCGGAGCGTAGAAGCACGCCTCCATGGCGAGGGCGAGAAGCACGGGGGCCGGGGAATGCAACCGCATGATCTGAGCAGTTTCTGGGATACGTCGTGGACGCGGCGCGACGCATTTTCGGTGGTGTCCTGTGCTTGTTACGGTGGAGGCGCGCTCTGGAAACAGTAGAGGTGAAATGAATTGGAGCATCCAGCGGGGTTATCTGCGGGAGCATCGCTCCAGCTTGCGTCGTTCGCAGACACTTCGCCGAAGCGACCCTTGGTGCTGAACATGGCCGACGTCCAATTATTGCAATGAGCACTGCCGGCGCTCGTGCCATCCGGAAGTGTATTGGACCACGCCTGGAGGGGATCGACGACCGCGTTGCCGTTCTCGTCGAGTTTGATGGCGGTACCGAGTGGCGGAGCGATCAGGGCAGCAAAGCCATGAGCAAGAATGGTCCCGTCTGCGAGCTTGTAGTAGCCAGCGTAGCCAGTCTCCATCCTGCCCGCAGACGAGGGGAATTTCGACTCGTCGCTGATCCACGCGACCCAGCTGAGACCGCTGGGGAGTTGCGAACCTTCGGCGGCCTGAACGCATTTTGCGTCGGCGCCGACGACGCCGCCGAGGTTGCCCGTGAAGCCGGTTGCGGTGGCGAAAACGAACCTGGGAGCGATGCAATCGTTCGAGCAATCGTCGTCGTCGACTTGATTGGCGTCGTCGCACTCTTCGGGGCCGTTGCGGGTGCCGTCGCCGCAGTTCTCGCCGGGGCCGCTGCACTCGGTGTTGCAGTGCCCGTACGTCCCGTTCATCGCGGCTTCGTCGCACATCTCCATTCCGGCCCAGACGATCCCGTCGCCGCAGGAGGCCGGGACACAGGAGGAGAGGCATGCGTCGTCGTCATCGGTGTTCCCATCGTCACACTGCTCGCCGGGACCCTGGATCCCGTCGCCGCACTTGGGGGTGTTGGTGCAGTTGCTCTCGCAGCCATCGCCGCTCATCGTGTTGCCGTCGTCGCACTGCTCGCCCGGGTTGAGCTCGCCGTCTCCGCACTCCATGGTGACGGGAAGCCGGCAGTTCGCCTCGCAGCCGTCGCCGTCGATGTTGTTGCCGTCGTCGCAGTCCTCGTCGGGATCCTTGGTGCCGTCGCCGCACTTCTTTCCAGGGGTCGTCGTGCAGTTGTTCTCGCAGCCGTCTCCGGCCACGTCGTTGCCGTCGTCGCACTGTTCGCCCGGATTGAGGTCGCCGTCGCCGCACACGGGGGTGGCGTCGGTCGTCGAGGTCGGATCGCTGGTGGCGGTGGTGTCGGTGGGCGCGCTGCTGGTGCCGTCGCTGGCCATCTCGACCTGGGTGAGGTCCTTGAGGCAGCCGGCGGAGAGGAAGGCGAGGGCGACGAGCGAGGAGCGGGCGAGCATGGCGGGTGCGCTTGGGGTGATGGTCGACGGTGGCGCCGCGGAGCGCAAGGGCGAGCCGGGTCGCGCGGACAGATCTCGCAGGAGGCGGCCCAGAAAGCTGCTGGACGGGGTTGCGGGCGTGTCAGGCGTTTTGGCTCGGGGCGGCCCGGCGGGTGTCACGGGGAGGTCGCATGGCGAGCGAGACCGGAGTATCCGGTGTTCAGGGGCGGGCTCGGTCGAGCGCGCGAGACTGGCCGTTGGAGCAGGTCGCGCGATCGGGCGCGAGCCACGGCGCGCCGGGCGTCACTTGGCCCGCGGGCCGGTGGGGCCTATACTCGCGGCCCGGCCGAGGAACGAGGGCGAATGCTGATCGTGCAAGGTGTCGCGCTGGCGATGGCGATGGTGACGGCGGATGCGCCCGCGGGGGCGGCTTCGTCGAAGGACGAGCGGGTCGCGGCGGCGTACCGGCAGTTCGAGAAGCAGCGGCACGTCGAGGCGGCGCTCGAGTTCGAGGGGCTGTGGCGCGACTTCAAGGAGCCGCGCTTCTTGTTCAACGCGGCGGTGACCCGCTACACGGCGCGGCACTACGCGCACGCGGTGGCGTACCTCAACGAGTACCTGGCGCTGGCGGAGGTCAAGGGGGCCGACCGCGACGAGGCGAAGGCGCAGCTCGAGGTGGCCCGCCGCGAGGTGACGAGCGTGCAGGTCCGCGTGCAGGCCGAAGGGGTCGGCGGCGAGCCGACGGTGACGGCGCGATGGGTCAGCGAGTTCGCGTCCGACATCCGCCCCGAGCTGCCGGTGCCGCTGGCGCCCAGCGGGACGGCGCAGGGCGGGGTGATCCAGCTCGACCCGGGGACGTGGGTGCTGCGCGCGCAGGCGCCAGGCGCCGAGCCGGCCGAGGTCCAGATCAAGGTGACGGCCGGCGCGGCGGTGACGGCCGAGCTGGCCTTGAAGCCAGTGCCCGCAGAGACAGGTCCGAAAGGACAGACGGGACCGGACGCCGGCAAGCCGCTCGACGGGCGCAAGATCGGGCTGGCGACGGTGGGGGTCGGGGCGGGGCTGTCGGTGATCGGGGTCGCGCTGACGGCGGTCGGCCAGGCGAAGGGGTTCGGGCCGGCGCTGAAGGCCGACGCGATGGCCTGCGCCGATTGGTCGGATCTGCAGGGCTGCTCGTCGGATCTGCGCGCGGGGGCGACGCTGCGCGCGGCCGGCACGGGCGTGCTCGGAGCGGGGCTCGGGCTGGTCGGCAGCGGGGCGATCTGGTTCATCCGCAAGGAGAAGTCGCGGCGGCTGGCGTGGTACGTCGAGGCCGGCGTCGGCGGGGCGGCGCTGATCGGCGGGATCGTCGGGCTGGTCGTCGGCGGGGGCAACTTCAACGAGGCCAACACGTCGCCCGAGGCGAGCTGGGCGACGCTGCCGGGCGAGGTGAAGGGGCCGGCGGCGATCTTCGCGGCGTCGTCGGCGGTCGCGGGGCTGGGCATCGGCCTGGCCGCCGGCGCCGGGCTCGGGCTCGGGCTGTCGCGCGGCAAGAGCTCGCAGTACGCGAAGGCGCTGCGGCTCGGCGGCGGGCCCGGGCGCACGGCGCTGGGGCTGACGCTCAGCGGCCGGTTCTGACGGCCCCGGCGAGGGGCGCTGCGACAGGCGCAGGCGCGTCCGCCTGGTCGCGGACCGGTGCCTGGCGTTCTGGCTGCGCCTCCGTGTGCGCCCGGAGGCGCGACGACGGCCGGATGCCGGCATCGGACCGGTGCCTGGCGTTCTGACTGCGCCTCGGTGTGCGCCCGGAGGCGCGACGACGGCCGGATGCCGGCGCTGGGGCGGATGTTCAGCGGGCGGTTCTGCCGAGGTCGGGGGCACGGCACGGGCCTCGAGAGGCTCGGAGCGGTGAAGAGCATGACTGTCGAGTCATGCCCTTTCGAGCATGATGTTTAAAACATGCTCAGAGGGGCATGCCCTCTCGAACATGCCTCTCGAGCCAGGCGCTACTTGAGGCCCTTGGCCTGGCAGGTGTGGCGGTCGCTGGCGTCGAGCTTGCAGACGAGCGGGGCCTCGCAGGCGCAGTCCTGGCAGCAGGTCTGGCTGCTCTCGCCGCGGGCGGGCTCGCACACGCCGTTGCCGCAGGTCTTGGGGCCCTGGGGCTTCTCGGGCTTGGTGACGACGGGGGCGCCCTTGAGGCGGGCGACGCAGCGGCCGTCGGCGGTGCGGATCTGGCCGGCGGCGCAGGTCGGGTCGGCGGGCTGCTCGGGCGGGAGGACGGGGGCCTCGACGGCGGGGCCGCGCTTCTTGAGCTCGCCGCAGTCCTCGGGGCTGTGGTGGGCGGCGGTGTTCTCCTTGCCCTCGCAGCGGCCGTTGCCGGGCCACGGCTTCTTACACCAGGCGTCGGGCGAGTCGTCGGCGAGCTCGGCGTGGAGCTGGTCGAGGTGGCGCTCGAGGTCCTCGAAGTCGGCCTCGGTGAGCTGCTCGAACTTGGCCCAGCGGACGCGGCGGTTGCAGTCGAGGACGAAGGTGACGGGCAGGTTGCCGCGGAACAGCTGGCGCTGCTCCTCGGCCTCGAGCACCTTGACGAACTTCTCGTCGTAGGTGCGGTCGGCCAGCTTGACGGCGGCGGGCGGCATGACGTCGGCGAAGTCCTGGTACGACTTGCGCGGGTCGGTGTTGTCCTTGAGCTGGACCGGGACGAAGCGGACGTCGCCGCCCCACGCCTCGGCCTTGCGCTCGAACATGGCCTTGAAGTCAGGCATCTCGGCCTTGCACGGGCCGCACCAGGTCGCCCACAGGTTGACGAGGTGGATGTGCTGCGACGGCAAGACCTCCTGCGCGCCGAAGCGGACCTCGACGGCCGGCTTGCTGGTGTCGCGGATCGCCTCGAGCTTGACCAGCATCGCCGGCGAGATCTGGGTCCCGAACCGGCCGACGTAGCCGCTGCGCGGCCGATCCTGCGGCGGCGCGACCTCCTCGGGGTCGACGATCAGCGCGGTCTTGGTCTCGAGCACCCGCGTGGTGTCGACGCAGCCCTGCTTCTCGCGCTGGAGGACGCGCGCGAGCTGCTTGCGCACGTCGTTCTCCTTGAGCCAGATCAGCAGGGCGAGGCCGCAGGCGAGGGTGGTCAGGAAGACGTTGACGACCGCCCACCGGACGTACAGCCGCGCCTTGGCCCGCGCGGGGTCGGTGTCCTTGAGGTCGAGGCGGGTCGGCTCGGACATGGTCTTCGGGTCAGGTCTTGGGCGTGTTGACCGGCATGTTGACCGGGGCGTTGACCGGCGGCACGACGGGCGCGGGCGGCGTCGGGGCCAGGGCCTCGTGGCAGCACGGGCAGGCCTGCAGCTTGCCCTGCAGCAGGTCGCGGGTCCTGTCGACGCGCATCATGAGCATGACGGCGACCAGCAGGCTGACGCCGGCGATGAAGGTCGTCAGGATGGCGACCAGCTTGTAGGCGAGCAGGGGGGGCGGCTGCGGGGCGCTGGACATGGCGGGGCTCGCTCAGCCGGCGGACTCGTCGAGGGCGGTCTTGGGGGGCTTGTACTCGGTGCCGTCGCAGGGGATCGGGACGACGAGGACGACGCGGTTGATGGCGTTGAACAGCTCGTTCCAGTCGCGCGAGCTCTGGTCCTTGAGGTCGATGGCGCCGTCGAGCAGGACCTGCATGCGCCGCTGGTTGACCTCGTCCCACGCGACCACCGGCGACGGGGTCTTCTTGTCGGGCTCGACGTCGAGGTAGCTCTTCTTGAACCGCTCGGGGTTCAGCGGCTTGGCGTCGCGCATGGCGAACGGCTGGATCGGGATCTGCTTGCGCTCGGTCTCGGCGAGGCCCTCGTTGACGACCTCGCCGATGATCTGGGTGACCATGTCCATGCGCCGCACGGCGAGGTCGTGGTTCTCCTTGCGGTCGCCGTCGGGCGAGGCGCGGCCGATCACGAACACCTGCTTGGCCTTGCCCAGCTGGTCCCTGAAGCGCCGGATCTGCGCCTTGTAGTGCTCGCGCACCTGCTTGGTCGGCCAGTTGGTGCCCTTCTTCGGCAGGCCGGTCGGGTAGTGGACCGAGAAGCGGCCGGGGAAGGCGGCGAGGATCAGGTCGAACTGCGGGTCGTCGATCGCCAGCTGCTCCCAGTCGGACGGGGTGCACGAGCGGGTCGAGACGAGGTCGCCGAGGCTCTTGTCGCGGCTGGCGCACTTGTTCTGCAGGTTGCGGACGGCCTTGGCCAGCTCCTCGTTGCGGGCGCACTCGAGCGGGGCCCGCTCGAGCTGGGCGGGGTCCTGGCAGCGCATCTGGTGGCAGACGAGCGGCATCTCGCAGTCGCAGTCGCGGCAGCTGTCGCCCTCGCCGCAGATGGCGAGGTCGTCGATCGGGGCGCACTTGTCGTGCAGGCAGTACTGGCCCGGCGGGCACTTGGCCGAGCCCTCGGGCGTGCTGGCGTCGCAGTCGGCGGCGGCGACGACGGCGACCGGCTGGGCCGCCTCACCGCCGGCCTGCGCGAGCAAGGGGTCCTCGGTGCGGAAGATCGCCACGTAGGCGATGAGCAGCACCATGAGGGCCATGAAGCCGGTCAGCACCAGCAGGAGCTTGGTCGTCGTGTCGAACTCGGAGGCCATGAGTGCCGGCTCGGATCAGGGGCTCTTGATGCTGCCGCGGATGATGTTGATGATCGCGCGGGCGGTGTAGTCGGACTGCAGGTAGCTGACGGCGTCGAGGCGCGGGGCGCCGCCCTCGATCGGGAACACGTAGCCGGTCGGCACCTTGTAGTCCTGCTCGACGGCGTACTTCTGGTGGGCGGTGATCCGCACGATCCCGTCCTTGTCGTTGTTGATGCACTGAAACAGCTCGTTGTCGACGTCGTCGGGGTCGATCTCGAGGCCGATGTCGACGGCCTTGCTGGCGACGCGCACGGGGCTGAACAGCGGGCCGCCGGCCGGGTCGGGGTCGGCCTGCAGCGCGAACAGGGCGGAGATCATGTCGAAGCCGGCGCCGGGGCGCAGCTTCTCGACGCACTCGGCGGCCCTGGCGGCCAGGCACGCGCCGCCGTTGAAGGCGTCGGCGTGGTGCTTGGGGTAGCCCGCCGGGAAGGCGTCGGGGTCGCAGGCGGCGCGCGGGGTGTGGAACACGTAGACGCGCGTGGGCACGTCGAGCTCCTTGCCGCGGACGGCCCGGCCGACGTTGCGGAACTCGTTGAAGCAGTGCGGGCAGCTGAGGTCGAGGAACAGGGCGATGCCGACCTTGGCGTCGGCGGGGCCGGTGACGATCGCGGTGGTCGGCAGGGCCACGGTCGGCGCGGCGCAGCCGGTCTGGGCGTCGACGAACCGGCGCGTGGCCTGGTAGCCGACCGACTGCACGCCGAGGCCGACGATGAACACGGCGCAGGCGACGAACACGGCGTCGAGCAGGTCGGCCTGGCGGCGCGTGGCCAGCCGCTTCCACAGGCCGCGCGGGGCGCCGTGGACGGCGAACAGGGCGCACATCAGGAACAGCGCGCTGATGACGTAGAGCGACAGGCAGTAGGGGCAGGGCGCCTTGAGGATGAGGAAGGCGTAGCTGCCGTAGACGGCGCTGACGGCCACGTCGAACAGGGCCAGGCCGAGCAGCAGCGGGCGGGCCGCGCCGCGCAGGAATTCGGGGCGCAGCAGGAAGCCGCCGGCGACCACCGCGGCGACCAAATAGAACGCCGAGCCCCACAGCGAGATCGGCAGGCCGAACAGGGTCGACCAACTGCTCTGCAGCGCGTCCTCGCACGACATGCCGCCGATCGCACACGCACCCTTGGTCGAGGCGCACGGCGTGAACGTCATGCGGAACTTGAGCACCGTGAGGTACAGGCCGACGCCGGCGCCGAGCAGGCTGAGCAGCAGCGCCGCGCCGGCGCCGAAGCGGGCGATGCCCGGCGGCTTGTCGTTTGGTGTCGTGGAGGACATGTCCCGAAGACCTAGTTGGAAGGGTTCGACAGCGGCAGCCGCTCGAAGGTCGCCTTGCCGTTGCTGTAGCTGTACGAGAAGGCGCCGCCGCGGGGGCTCGAGTCGAACGGGAACTGCTCGAACAGGCCGCGCACGCACGCGCGCACGGCCGCGTTGCTCGAGATGACCTTGATCTTGTGCGGCGGCATGCCCGACTTGCGGACCTCGATGGTGAACTTGAGCTTGGACGTGCTCTGGCCGGCGTCGTCGAGGCAGGTCTGGAAGAACTTGTGCTGGCTGCGCAGCTCCTTCTCGGCGTTGCGGTAGCCGAAGTCGGGGTCGGGCTGGCCGGCGGCCGGCGGGGCGGCCGGGGTCGGCTCGGGCGCCTTGGTGTCCTCGGGGACAGGTGGCGGCGCCTCGACCTTGGTCGGCTCGGGCGGCGGGACCTCGACCTTGGTGTCGGCGACCACGGGCGGGGCGTCGGTCTTGGTGTCCTCGGGGACAGGCGGCGCGTCGACGTTGGTCGGCTCGGGCGGCGGCTCCTCGACCCGGGTCGGCTCGACGGCGGCTGCGGTGCTGTCCGAAAGGGCAGGTGGCGGCTCGTTCGGCGGCGAGGCCGGCTCCTCGGGCTTGACCGGCTCGGGCTCGGGGTCGTCGGCGGCGGCCGCAGCGGCGGCGGCGTCGGCCGGCGAGGGCGCGGGCGCGGCCACCCACGAGGCGAGGCCGAACACCAGCGCGAGCGACAGCAGGGTGCCGCCGCGCGCGGCGACGTCCTTGCCGGTGATCGGGCGCGGGGCGACGGTGTCGTACTGCTGCGAGCGCGACACCTCGTCGCGCACGGCCGGCTCGCCCGAGTGGGTCGCCCCCTCGGCGTCGTCGAGCGTCGGCGTGCCGAGCGGCGTGGCGCCGGGCCGCGGCGTGCCGCCCTGCGGGGTCGGGTTCGGGGCCGGCGTGCCGATCGGCGTCGTGCCGGGCCGCGACCGCTCGGGGATCGCCACCAGGAACGGCTGGCTCCGGTGGCGCACGACCGGGCCGCCGACGACGGCGTCGAGCGACTCGAGCAGCGCCTGGCCGAACTCGTCGGCGGTCTGGTAGCGCTTGTCCGGGTCCTTCTCGAGCGTGCGCAGGAGGATCTGGTCGGCGATCGGCGGGATGCCGCGCTCGGGCGCCCGCTTGCTCGGGGCCTCGGGCGCGGTGTGCTTTTGATGGTAGAGCAGGTCGAGGACGTTCTTGCTCGAGAACGGCGGCGTGCCGGTGATGAGCTTGTAGAGCGTCGCGCCGACGGCGTAGATGTCGGAGCGGGCGTCGGGCGTCGCGTTGGTGGCGATCAGCTCCGGCGCCATGTACTCCGGCGTGCCGAGCAGCACGCCGTCCTGCGTCAGCTCCTGGCCGCTGTTGGTGTCCTTGGCGATGCCGAAGTCGATCAGCTTGACGTGGTCGGGGTTGCGATCGAGGGTGACGCGGAAGCAGTTCTGCGGCTTGATGTCGCGGTGGTAGGTGCCCTTGGCGTGGGCGGAGCTGAGGCCGCTGCAGATCTGGACCGCCATGTTGGCCAGCCGGTGCCACGGCAGCGGGCCCTCGCGCTGGAGCAGGTGATCGAGGTCCTCGCCCTCGAGGTACTCCATGACGATGTACACCTGCCCCGAGGGGGTCTGGCCGACGTCGTAGGCGCGCACGACGTGGTTGCTCGAGATGTCCATCATGGCCCGCGCCTCGGCGAGGCAGCGCTGCTGCATGTCGGCCTTGCCCGACAGGCGCGGGTCGAGCAGCTTGATCGCCAGCTTGCCGCCGGTGCGCGCGTGGGTGCCCCGGTACACCGTCGACATGCCACCTGACCCGAGGGGCTGCTCGAGCTTGTAGCGGCCGTCGATCACCGAGCCGGGGCCGATCGGCGCCGGCGGCTTGGCCGGGGCCGGTCGCGCCGCCGCAGCTCCCGTCGACGTCACGGGCCGCGCCGCCGCCGGGGTCGCGCCGGTCAGGGACGCTGTTCCGGACCGCGTCGGCGAGCGCGCCCGGCCGGGGGCGGGCTTGGCAGGCTCGCCGCCCAGCGACGCCGGCTGCTTGCTGCGCATCTCGCCGGTGGTGGCGCCGGGCGGCTTGACGGGCGCCCTCATCTCGCCGGTGCTGCCCGGCGGCTTGACGGGCGCCCTCATCTCGCCGGTGCTGCCCGGCTTGGCGGGTGCCCTCATCTCGCCGGTGCTGGCAGGACGGGGCCGCGGCGCCGGTTTCGCAGGCGGCCTGGGATCGTTGGGCGGCATATCAGGGGGTTCATCTTACAGGACACCGAGGCGCGACGGCGACAACGCGGCGAAGAGTTGTGTGCGCCGCGCCGGCAAGATGTCCGAAGGGTCATGCCGCGCGGCGCGATCACGCCCGCCCGGCGATCGCAGAGGCGAGCGCGATCGCGCGACATGAGATGTCCTTCGGGACAGATGAACGGCGCTCGCCGCGATCCGCGGCACAACGGACGGGGACGCGCGGGAACTGATGGGGCCCGGCCCGAGGGCCGGTTCGCGCACGCTTGATCGCGCGCGCCCGTGCGGCGGCGCCGGGCGAATCTTTCGCGGCGAGATCCCGGCTCCGGCGCCGTCGCGCCCCGTCGGCGCCGGTGCGCGGGCGGCGGCGCGTCCTCGTGGATGTCCCGGAGGGCAGGTGCAGACGCTCGCTCGGCGCGCGTGAGAGGGCCGTGTGGCGGCGATCGGGGGACGAGGTTCGCCGAACCGGCGGTCGTCGATCGCGAGAGATCGTCCTGGCGCGGCGGCGGGCGGCGCCGGCGTGGATGTCTGAAGAGACAGGTGATCGCGGGCGCAGTCGGCCGTCCGGCGCGGATGTCCGAACGGACATGTCACGCGAGGCGCCGCGCTGACCTGCGGGCGTGCGAGCGCCGCCCGCAGGTCAGCCGGGGATCGGGTCCTCGTCGTCGGGGATCAGGCAGGCCGACAGCTCGAAGAACATGAACACGAGCGCCTTCTCCTGCGGCGACAGGTCCGCTGTCTCGCAGCCGGTGGGGAACGGCTCGCCGATGCTGTCGCCGGAGGAGACGTGGATGTCGCTGTCGACCACGCGGCCGCACTGCTGCTCGGCCGGCGCGCCGACGGGAGCGTTGAAGGTGAAGTACTGCACCGTGTCCTCGGGCGAGTCGGTGTAGACCCACCGCGTCGAGGTCATCTCGTTGACCGAGTCGACGGTGTACTGCGCCTCCTTGATCTGCATCTCGCCGGGGACCATCGAGCCGCCGACGTTGATCATCCAGTCGGCCAGCGCCTGTCCCTTGGGGAAGGTGGTGTCGATCTTGGCGGTGACGGGGTTGGGCAGGTCGGGCTCGCTGACGAAGTCGGCGGTGCTCGGCCAGGGATCGGGCCCGCCCTCGATCCAGATGTTGTGCCAGTGCGACAGGAAGATCCGGCCGCCGAGGCCGGCGTAGTCGACCAGGTTCTGGCGCATCGCCGCCGACTTGGAGCCGCCGTTCTGGCCGCCCTCGCAGGCCATCAGGACCATGTCGTACTTCTTGTAGTTGTCGAGGCTGCCCCACAGCGTGCCGGCGCCGGTGAAGTCCGCGCCGCCGTTGAGGCTGTCGTCGTACTGGTCGGCCCCGCCGTTGCCCTCGTAGAGGTTGACGCGGCCGTCGCCGGCCTCGGGCGTGAACTCGCTGTCCTCGAGGCCGATCTTGCGCAGCAGGCACTCGAGCGGGTCGGCGCCGCCGGTGACGAGGGCGATCTTGGGGATGTGGCCCTCGCTCTGGTTCTTCGGCAGGCGCGTGAGGTCGTAGGGCGCGAGGTTGTCGGCGCACGGGACGATCTCGGGCAGGACGATCTCGCGGCGCCACTTGCCGACGCTGACCACCAGCGGGATGTTCTGCCCCGAAGGCACGCCGGTGAGCTTGAACTCGCCCTTGGTGTCGGTGAGAGCGGCGACGATCGGGTCGCCGGGCAGGCCGTCGCCGCAGGTGTCGCAGGTGACGCCCTCGACCACCGGCTCGAGCGGCCCCCCGGGCACGTACACGGTGATGTTGTAGAGCGGCAGCGTGCCCTCGGGCGCGTACACGATGCCCGACAGCGTGGTCATGTCGGGGTTGCCGTTGCACTGATCGATCTGGCACTCGAGGCCGACGCACGGCGGGCTGGTCGTGCTCGTGTCGGTGGCCGTCGGGTCGGTGGTGGTCGTCGTCGACGTCGGCGGGTTCGTGGTCGTCGTGGTGGTGCCCGCGGTCGGCTCTTCCGTGGTCTCGGCGTCGGTGGTGCCGGTCGATGTCCCGGTGGCGGTGATCGGGTCGGTCGTGAGCGTGGTGGGCGAGGTCGAGGTCTCGGTGCCGGTGGCCTGGGACGGGTCGCCGCAGGCGGCGAGGTCGGCCACGAAGGTGGATGCAAGGCAGGCGAAGGCGATGCGCTCGGCGCGATGTGCCATGGGGCTCTCCTATGCCGGCGATGCTACGCGATCTGCTTCTCCGGTGGCCACGCGCGCGGGCGATCGGGTAGAAATCTGGCGATGCGGAGGAGCGCGTTGATCGTGACGATCGTGTGCGGGTGCGCCCGCGCGCACGGGTCTGCGGTCGTCATGCCTCCGCGTCAGCCCCCAGCTGCTCGCGCGGCGGTCAGCGAGCGCGGCGACGTCGAGATCGGGCTCGGCGCGGTGACGGCCGCGGTCGCGGGGGCGCTGGTCGGCGTGGGCAGCTACGAGGCCTACCGCGCGGTGCGGACCCGGAACTACTGCACGCTCCAGAACTGGTTGCGGGACCCCGAGTACTCGACGCACTGCATGGGTCCGCTGGGCGGCGACCCGTTCGTCGCCGCTGTGGTGTCGAGCTCGCTGTCGTTCGCGTTCGCGGTGCCGATCGCGGTCGCCAGCGGGTTCCTCCTGCGCCGCGGGATCGTCACGCGACGCGCGTGGAAGGCCGCGCGACCGGCGAATAAGATGTCTTTTCGGCCATGGTCGAACGGTCAGACGACGTTCGGACTGACGTTCGGCCTGGCGTTCTAGCGCGCGGCGATCGCGAGGAGGTCGCTCAGGGCATGGTGGCGGGGACGACGGCCAGCGGGGGGACGTCGCTCGCCTCTTCGGGCGCGGGCTCGGGGGCGGGCGCGGCGGGGACGGCCCCGGCGGGCACGGTCGGGTCCGGTTGCGGGGCCTCGCGGGCGAGCAGGGGGTCGCCGCCGGGGGCCGGGCTGCCGCCGTCGAAGTCGAACATCAGGGCGTCGGTGAGGGCCATGCCCATGCGGGTGTAGCCGCGGCGGTTGAGGTGGAGGTGATCGGACATCGCCATGGCGGGCTGGGCGGTGGCCCAGTAGGCCATCGAGCCCTCGCCGCCCATGAACTGGACGGCGTCCCAGAAGGCGCAGCCGGCCTCGCGGGCGAGCTCGCGCTGGGCGGTGACGATGTCGGCGACGCGCGGGCGCGGGCCGAGCGAGTTGTCGGGGCGCTTGAGCGGGAAGTCGCCGGGGCCGACGAGCACGCAGCTGGTCTCGGGCGAGGCGCGGCGCAGGCGGGCGAGGACCTCGCGCAGGTTGTTCTTGTACACGCCGATCGGCTGGTCCTCGTCGACGGACTCGTTGGAGCCGTAGGCGAGGATGACGAGGTCGGGGGCGCGGCGCTTGTAATTGTCGGCCCACACGAACTCGTCCCACTTGAGGTGGTTCGAGGCCCGCGTGCCGCCGATGCCGAGCGTGTCGACGACCACGCCCCTGGCGTCGTTCTCGACGGTGACGCCGAACAGGCGCACCTCGCCGTCGCCGACCGGGCGGATCTCGATCGTCTCCGGCGGGCCGGGGCGCTCGAAGGTGTGGTAGCCGGGGCCGGGCTGCTTGGCCTTGGTGTCGACGGTGAACGCCTTCTTGCCGGCGAACAGCACCTGGAACTTGCCGCCGCCGGGCTGGCGCAAGAAGTAGAGGTCGTAGCGGCTGAGGGCCGGCGGCTCGGCCTTGCGGTCGAGCGGCGGATTAAAGGAGACCCGCGTCACCTCGCGCTTCTTGCTGGTCGACGCGCTGGCGCCGAGGAGGCCGAAGTAGCCGTCGGCACGCGACTCGGAGCGCTGGGCGTGCTCGATCTTCCAGCCGCGCGAGTTCTCGATCGTGCACGCGAAGGGCCGGGTGAACTTGCTCGGCTTGACGAGCGGGTAGAAGCCGAGGCCGCCGTCGCCGAAGCGCTTCTGCAGGTAGGCGCGCAGGTAGGTCGGGTAGATGTCGGCCGCTGTGTGCGAGGCGCCGTACACCAGCACGCGGACCTTGCCGTCGTCGTCGAGGCCCTGGTCGAGGCGGCGCAGGGCCTCGTGGAAGTGCTGCAGCGGATCGTCGGCGCCGCGCTGGAGGAGGATGAACTGGCCGAGCGCGTTGCCGTTGATCGCGGGAGCGACGCCGGTGCCGCCCGGGCCGACGCCCTCGGAGCCGGGCAGGGCGTCGAGGTTACCGGGGCCCGCGCCGGGCATGAGCGCGGCCTGGAGGTCGCCGCCGGCTGCGATCGGGATCACAGGGAAGGGTTGCCCGGCGCTGTCTTCCAGCAAGGCCGCGCGCTCGCCGAGGATCGCTCGCTGGGCCCACAGCCGGGCGTCCCGCGCGGCGTCGGTGAGCGCGGGGGTCGGGCCGGGCGGCGGTACTTGCACCTGCACCGGCGCGGGACCGGTGGTCGGACCGGGCGCGGGATCGGAAGGGGGGACCGCCTGTGCTGGTTGCGCAGGGCCCGGCGTGACGCAGCCAGGCCCGCAGGCGAGACCCACAGATGCGACGACGGCTGCCGCGAGGAGCCGCATGTTCACCGGCCTCACCCGAGGAACATTGGCCGCTCGCGCCGAGGGAGTCAAATTTGCCGGAAACGGGCTCCTGGAGGGGGCTGGGAGGGGTCTGCGCGATATCGCGCGGGCCGCTCGGCCGTGGGCTTGCACGGAGGACAGGACCCGAGGGGCAGGTGAGCGTGCGGCCTCGCCGTGGGCCACGTGAGGCCGGTGAGGCCTGTCGCGCACGGGATTTCACGGGGCCCGCACGGTCTGCGCCTGACGAGAATTTTGTTGCGCGCGAGACCCGGTCCACGGTTAAAAGGCACGAGGGAGCATGCCTGCAGCGCATCACAAACCGGGGAGGCGGCCGTGTTGAGCCGGTCGGTCCGCTGGTTTGAAGCGTGCGCTGCGTTCGTCGAATTTCTGTGTGTCGTGTTGCGTTGTCTGGTGACGGGTCCGCGTTACCTGCGTGAAACGTTGCGAGTGATGGACCTCCTGGTCCGGCGCTGCCTGATCCCGGTCGGGTTGGCGGTCGCGCCGGTGGGCGCGGTGATCTCGCTGCAGGGCGCGGGGCTGTTCCGCATGTTCGGCGCCGAGAGCCTGCTGTCGTCGCTGCTGGCGACCGCGATCTTCCGCGAGTACAGCCCGGCGCTGGCGTCGGTGATGGTGGCGGCGCAGGCGGGCTCGTCGATCGCGGCGCGGATCGGGACGATGAAGGTGCGCGGGCAGATCGACGCGCTGGCGGTGATGTCGGTCGACCCGGTCCGCTACGTGGTGGTGCCGGGGCTCATCGCCTGCGTGATCGTGACGCCGCTGCTCAGCGTGCTGACGACGCTGCTCGGGCTCGTCAGCGGGTGGTTCTTCGCCGTGCCGGTGATGGGCGTCGACCACGGGTCGTTCCTCGCCAACCTCTACGCGCAGGTGTCGCTCGTCGACCTGTGGGTCGGGCTCGGCAAGTGCATGGCCTTCGGGACAGCCGTGGGCCTGATCGCCGGCTTCCTCGGGCTGCGCACCACCGGCGGCGCGACCGGGGTCGGCAAGGCGGCCAACGACACGGTGACGATGACGATCGTGCTGATCCTCGTCGCGGACTACTTCGTCAGCATGCTGCTGCTGAGTTTGGGGGTGTAGGCGTGGAGTTCCTGCACTTCGTCCGTCGCGCGTTCGTCGCCCAGTTCAGCGGGCCGCCGCCGCGCGACGAGTTCGTGCGCCACGCGCTCGACGCGGGGGTCGGCAGCCTGCCGCTGCTGACGCTGCTGACGATCTTCGCCGGCATGAACCTGTCGGTGCAGGCCTACGGCACGTTCGTCCGCTTCGGCGGGCAGGACCTGCTCGGGCTGTTCTGCGGGGTCGGCGGGATCCGCGAGCTGTACCCGGTGATGGCGGCGGTGATCTGCGGCGCGCGCATCGGCGCGACGCTGGCCGCCAGCCTGGCCAACATGCAGATCAGCGAGCAGGTCGAGGCGCTCGAGGTGATGGCGGTCGACCCGATGCGCCTGCTGGTCGCGCCGCGGCTGTGGGCGGTGACGCTGATGCTGCCGCTCTTGTGCGGCTACGCCGACGTCGTCGGCCTCGCGGCCAGCTACTACGCGGCGACCGAGCAGATGGGGGTCAACGGCGGGACCTTCATGGAGCAGGTCCGCGACATCGTGCACCTCAGCGACCTGGCCGCCGGGGTGTTCAAGGGCGTGGTGTTCGGCTGGCTGGTGGCGATCGTGTCCTGCTACCACGGCTACCGCGCGCTCAAGCGCGACGGCGCCGAGGGCGTCGGGGTGGCGACCAACCGCGCGATCGTCCACTCGGCGGTGCTGTGCATCGTCCTCAACATGTTCCTGTCGGCGCTGCTGTACGTGAGGTGATCATGGCCGAGCAACAACCAGCGATCACGCTCGAGAGGGTCTGCAAGTCGTTCGGGACCAATCACGTGCTGCGCGACGTGTCGCTGGTGCTGCCGGCCGGGAAGATCCTGGTGGTGCTCGGGCCCTCGGGCACCGGCAAGTCGGTGCTGCTGCGCTGCCTGGTCGGCCTGATGAAGCCGGACTCGGGCCGGATCTTCGTCGAGGGCCAGGACATCACCGCGCTCGACGAGCGCCGCTCGGCCGACCGCGAGCAGATGTTCGCGCTGCGCCGCAAGTTCGGCATGCTGTTCCAGGACGGCGCGCTGTTCGACGACATGTGCGTCGGCGACAACGTGGCGTTCCCGCTGCGCCAGCACGAGAAGATGTCGGAGAAGGCGATCGCGGCGCGGGTCGACGAGTACCTGTGCGCGGTCGGGCTGGCGGGGGTGCAGCGCAAGATGCCGTCGGAGCTGAGCGGCGGGATGCGCAAGCGGGTGGCGTTCGCGCGGGCGATCGCGCTGCGGCCGAAGATCGTGCTGTGCGACGAGCCGTCGTCGGGCCTCGACCCGGTGATGTCGGCGACGCTCGACGAGCTGATCCTCGACCTGCACCGCAAGTTCGGCATGACCTTCGTGGTCATCAGCCACGACACCGCCGAGGCGCGCACGATCGCCGACTACATCGGACTCCTCTACAAGGGCGAGCTGCAAGAGTACGGGCCCAAGGAGCAGGTGCTCCGCTCGAGCCGCCGGGCCATCAATCAGTTCTTCGACCGATCCACGGACGGGCCGATCCAGGTCCTGTGAGGTGAAGCCATGAACACGCGCTACCTATCCCTCGCCATCTTCGTCTCGGTGACGCTGGCCGCGCTGGCCGCGTTGGCGTGGACGCTCGGCGCGTTACCCAAGGCCGGCACGCACTATCGCCTCCACCTCGACGACGCCGGCGGGCTGGTCGAGGGCAACGCGGTCCGCATCGCGGGGGTGCAGATCGGGCAGATCAAGAAGATCGGGATCGACGGCAACCAGGCGCTGCTCGAGCTGCGCATCGACCCGGAGGTGCAGCTCTTCGCCGAGACGTGCGCGTCGCCGCAGATGAAGGGCCTGCTCGGCGAGAAGTTCCTGCACCTGCGCCAGCCGACCGTCGGGACGCCGCTGCCCCCCGGCTCCGCCATCCCCTGCGTCGACCCGAGCGTCGACATCGGCGAGGCGCTCAACGCGATGAACGGGGTGGTCGAGGGCGACGAGGCGCTCTACGGCCACGTGGTCCGCATCGTCAAGCGCATGGACACGCTGACCAAGGCGCTCGACGAGGGCGGCCTGCCGAGCGAGCGCCTCGACCGCATGCTCGGCGAGGTCGAGACGATGCTGACCAGCACGAAGGAGATGCTGGCCGAGAACCGCGAAGACCTGCGCGCGATCGTCAAGGCGACGCGGGCCCACCTCGAGAACCCGAACGTCGGGCGCATCATCGACCGCGGCGGGTCGATCCTCACTGTGCTCGACCAAAAGCTGCCGGGGCTGCTCGACAGCGGCAAGAAGCTGCTCGGCGACGGCGAAGAGGCGCTGGCGAAGGTCGAGAAGCTGGTCGACGCGGTCGACGCCGGCAAGGTCGAGGCGATGCTGGCCGACGGCGGCGCGGCGGTGAAGAACCTGCGCAAGCTCAGCGAGGAGTTCCAGGGCGTCGGCAAGTCGATGATGCCGATGCTCAAGGACCTGGCGACGATCGCCCACCGCGGCGCGGCCATCAACGAGAAGCTGATCCGCGACTTCTTCCAGATCGAGGGCTTCCGCGTGCGCCTGGCGGTGCCGTACGGGGTGCGCGGGAAGGTCGAGAAGCTCGAGGAGTAGGTCCGCTCGCCGGCTGGGGCGACGATCACGGGAGGGCCGGAGCTCGTCGAGCTGCGGCCCTCGACGCGTACGGCGGGCGGTGTGAGCAGCGCGGGGGCGAAACGATGGTGGCGCCCCGAGCATCGGGACTTTGAGACATGCGCTTACGACCATGTTCGAGCGAACATGCGTGCAAGGGCATGCCCTCTCGGGCATGCCCTCGCGGACAGGAGTACGCGCTTCAGCGCGGGCGCAGGCCGGCGCAGGCGGGGCCGGGGCCGAGGCGGGCGAGGGCGCCCTCGACCTCGTCCGCGAGCTGCTCCTTGGCGGGGTAGCGCTCGAGGTAGAGCGCGTAGGCGCAGCGGGCCTCGTCGGTGCGGGCGGCGGCCTTGAGGAGGCGGGCGAGGTCGAGCAAGGCGGCGCGGGCCGGCGGGCTGTCGGGGTGGTCGGAGACGAGGCGGTCGAGCACGCGGATGGCGGCGTCGCGGCGGCCGGCGGCGAGCAGGGCGTCGGCGTGGCGGGCCAGCTCGGACGGGCCGGCCGCGGGGTCGATCGCGTCGTCGTCCGCGGCCGGGGCGACGGCGAGCGGGGTGCGGGCGCCGTCGGGGGCGATCCAGGTGGCGACGCCGGTGCGCAGCTCGGCCTCGGTGCGGGTGCCGGCGACGACGATGAGGACGCGGCCCTGGGCGATCTCGACGGTGCCGCCGGGCGTCTCGACCTGGAGCAGCTCGGGGCCGGCGTGGGCGGCGACGGTGACGTCGTAGCGGCCCTCGGTCAGCTCGACCTGCCACGGCCCGCGCACCACCGTCGGCGGGCCCTCCTCGGCGACCACCCGGACGCTGGCGGCCAGCGCCGGCGGGGCGGTGTGGGCCGCCTCGACCGTGGTCGCTGCGACAGGTTCAAAAGTACCTGTCTTGGAGGACATGAACGAAGGGCGGGCCCACAGCAGCGCCACGGCGGCCGCGGCGGCCAGGCCGACGCCGACGTAGAGGCGGCGAGAGTCGCGGCGGCGGGCCTGGAAGCCGGCGAACACGGCGTCCGAGCTGACCTTGAGGACAGGTGCCGGCGCGGTCCGGGCGGCCTGCACCAGGCGCAGCAGCTCGGGCGAGCGCACGGCGGGCTCGTCGGGGTCGGGGGGGCGAAGATCGATGCTCATTCGTCCCTCCAGGGGATCCCCAGGGCTGCGCAGAGGAGCTGCTCGGCGCGGCGGGTGCGGTAAGAGACGGTGCTGATCGGGACGCCGAGGGCGGCCGAGGCCTCGTGCAGGTTCATGCCCTCGATCGCGCGGGCGACGAAGGACTCGCGGAGCTTGTCGGGCAGCTCGCCGAGCGCGCGGTAGAGCCGCTCGCGCTGCTGGGTGGCCTCGAAGTCGGCCTCGGGGGTGGCGACCACGTCGCCGGCGGCGTGCGACGAGGCGATGTCCTCGCGGCGACGGCGGCGGCGCTGGGAGTCCCACCAGTTGCGCACGCGGTTGGCGGCGATGGTGTAGAGCCAGGTGCCGAGCTGGGCGTCGCCGCGGAAGCGCCCGAGCGCGGAGAAGGCGGAGATGAAGACCTCCTGGACCAGGTCGTCGACCGACGAGGCGTCGCCGGTCATGCGGAAGACCTGGCGGGCGACCCTCTCCTTGTAGGCCTCGAAGATCGCCGCCTGGGCTGCCCGGTCGCCGTCCTGCGCGGCTGCCAGGACGGCAGCGCTCTCCACGTCCCTGACTGCGGCCCGGGTCGTCATGGCCGGCCAGAGTGTAGCGGAGGTGAGCACGGAGCTATAGACCGTGCGGGCCGTCGCGATTACAAGCCCGCGCTAATTGAACGCGACGCCGATCACCAGGCCCAGCATCCACTGCGCCGGACCGCGGCGGAACCGCGCTCCGTGGCGGGGGACCGTCCGCGAAGGCAGCACGAGATCGATCCCGGTGCGGGCGCCGAGGAACAGGCGCCGACCGCGGTATTGCACCGTCGCGCCGATCTCCGTCGCAGACATCCAGTCGACCACGAAGCGGTCGAGGTCGCGGGCGCGGGACCTCAACACGTGGGCAATCACATGTCCTCCGAGCCAGATGCGCCGATCGGGCAGGGCTGCGCCCGCGGCGATGCCGCCGCCGAAACGGAGGTGAAACAGCGACACGTGTCCGGGCGCGGCGCCCCCGAGCGAGAGGCTGGCGATCGGCTGCAGGTGCTCGCGCAGGAGCCACGCGCCGCCCATCACGTCGACGCCGCCCTCGACCAACTTCGGACCGACCTCGATGCGCGGGCCGAGGCCGAGCCAGCCGGACACCGGCGCCGGGCGCGGGGCTGGAGGAGCGATCGCGGGCCTGCCGGAGCGTGGGGGGCTCGGGGCCTCGTCCATGAGGAGCGCGAGGCTGGCGGCGAGCTCGCGGCTGCGGTCGTCCCGGTTGGCGCCAGAGAGCGCGACGCGGCGCTGGCGCGTGGTGCCGTCGGGGGCGCGCAGGTGGACGTCGACCTGGTCGGCGGTGGGACCGGGGTGGACGCTGATCGTCCAGGCGTCGAGGTCGTCGCCGACGCGGGTGCGCAGGCCGGACTCGGTGCGCCGGGGGTCGACGGCGTCGGTGTGCAGCTCGAGCGGGGGCGACAGGAGCATCAGCGAGGCGAGCAGCGCGAGCTGAGGCGCGAGGGCCACGGGCCGCAGTGGTGCCAAAAATCGCGGCGTTTGGCCAGCGATGATGCAGTTCGCGGGCGAGGGGTGCGCGGCACGCCCGTGAAGTCGTGAAGGAAGGAGGCGGTCGAGCGCTGCCCGGGGCGTGGACAGCCGCGGATCGCCGCGGCACGCTCGCGCCGTGCCCGTCGACCGCGACCGCTGGAACGCCTGCCGCTTCGATCCGACCGCGAGGGTCGGGCACTACGAGAGCTACTTTCAGCGGGCCAACCATCCGACGCGGCCGCTGGCGTGGTGGATCCGCTACACCGTGTTCTGTCCCAAGGGACAGCCGGAGCGCGCGGTCGGTGAGCTGTGGGCGATCTGGTTCGACGGCGAGCGCGGCACCATCGCCGCGGCCAAGCAGGTGGTGCCGTGGCCCGACTGCGCGTTCGCCCGCGATCGCCTGGCGGTGCGCGTCGGCGCGGCGACGCTCGACGATCGCGGCCTGCGGGGGGCGGCGACCGGCGCGGCCCACTCCTTCGCGTGGGAGCTGGCGTACACCAGCCCGGAGCCGCCGCTGCTGCTGCTGCCCGCCAACCTGTACGCGGGCGGGTTCCCGAAGGCCAAGGCGTTGGTCGGTTCGCCGAACGCGGCGTTCACCGGGACGATCACGGTCGACGGCGAGGCGCACGCGATCGACGGGTGGGTCGGCAGCCAGTGTCACAACTGGGGCTCGCGCCACACCGACCGCTACGCGTGGGGCCAGGTGGCCGGCTTCGACGGGGCGCCGGACAGTTTTTTCGAGTGCGCGACGGCGCGGCTGAAGTTCGGGCCGCTGTGGACGCCGCCGATGACGCTGCTGGTGCTGCGCGTCGAGGGCGAGCAGATCGCGCTCAACTCGCTGGGGCAGGCGGCGCGCGCGAGCGGGCGGGTGGCGATCGGCGGGCCCGAGTTCACGTGGGAGCTGCGCTCGCGGCGGGCCGGGGTCGAGGTCGAGGCGCGGATCTTCGCCCCGCGCGAGGCCTTCGTCGGGCTCGCGTACGGCAACCCGCCCGGCGGGGTCAAGACCTGCCTCAACAGCAAGATCGCCGGCTGCGAGCTGCGCCTGCGCCGGCCCGGGCGCCCCGAGCTGGTGCTGCGCAGCGGTCGCGCGGCCTTCGAGGTCCTGACCGACGAGACCGGCCACGGGGTGCCGGTCGTGGCCTGAGGGACATGTTATGAAAGACATGCTCGAAGGGGCATGTTCTTGCGAACATGCCCCTTCTTGCAGGAGGTTACGGGCGCGGGGACGGGGTCACTCGCCGCGGGCGGCGGCGCGGCGGGCGAGGACCTGGTCCATCTTGGCCGGGTTGAAGATGTTGGCCCGCTTGTGGTGGTTGGCGTGCATGTAGAGGCCGAACCAGATGCGGTTGCCGAGCCAGTAGAGGCCGTGGTCGAGGTTGACGGGCTTGTAGTCGCCGGCCGGCGAGAGGGCGTTGTGGGTGACCCAGTTGAAGTGGGCGACGTGGACCCAGCCGACGGCTTGGGCGGGCAGCCACAGGCAGAAGAACGCCTCGGGGCCGAGCAGCAGCCAGAACGCGAGGTTGAGCGGGATCATGACCGAGAAGCTGAGCACGCTGCGCAGCTGCTCGCGCCGGCGCATCTCGGGGGTGTCGCCGAACTGGTCGTAGGCCTGGTTCTGCAGCTGCTTCTCGACGTTGACGAGCATCGTGCGGGCGAGGAAGCGCCAGAAGCTCGGCATCACGTGGTGCGGGTCGCGCTCGGGGTCGTCGGAGTAGCGGTGGTGACGCTGGTGGATGATCTCCCACGAGGCGTAGCGGGTGATCACGAGGACGCCGGCGATCTCGCCGATCAGGCGGTTGACGGCCCGCGGGAAGTTGCCGTGGCAGCAGTTGTGGATGAAGACGTTGAGCAGGATGTGGACGTAGATGACGACCGGCAGCAGCGCGAGGTACCACCACTGCCACTCGACCAGCGGGGCCTGGCCGGTGGCCAGGATCCACGCGTCGAGGGCGAGGAAGGCGGCCAGGTACGCCCCGTCGTAGAGGAAGTAGAACCACTCGTTCCTGCGGTACTGGACCGAGGGCTGGGCGGTGAGCCAATACGAGAGGGAGTTGGCGAGGCCGGTGTGAGCGGTCACGGTGCAGACGGGCGCGGACGGGCGCGGGGGCAGGGATATCACGCGGGCCGGGGGCCGTCGAGATTGTCCCCACGCGCGTGAAGATTGAGGCGGCCCGGCCCCCGCAGTATGGTGCCGCGGCGATGGCCTCTCAGGGCGAGTTCGCCGGTGCGAAGCCGGCTGCGCAGGCGCGGGAGCGCGAGCGCGAGACCTGGCTCGTGCGCCATCCGGCGGAGTGGCGCCAGGTCGGGATCGTCGGCGCGTACCTGGGCCTGCTGGCGCTGATGTTCTTCGCGCCGGCGTGGCGCCACCCGCTGCCGTTCGTGCTGGCGTGCCTGCTGAGCTTCCTCAACGCGGTGGTGATCCACAATCACATGCACCGCGGGATCTTCCACTCGCACCGGCTCAACCTGATCTGGCGCGGCGTGCTGTCGTTCGGCGCGCTGTACCCGGCGTCGGCCAACGTGCCGGCGCACAACCTGGTGCACCACCACTTCGCCGACGACGGTCAGCCCGACTGGGCCGACCCGTCGCACGTGGCGTTCCGCTGGCACCTGCTCAACCTGATCCACTTCCCCAACATCGCCGGGCCCAACACGTTCGCCGGGGTCGGCCGCTGGGCCCAGGTGACGAAGCAGCAGGGCTTCGTCCGCCAGTACGTGACCGAGCTCGTGGTCGCGTTCGGGCTGACCGGCGCGGCGCTGCTGTACGACTTCTGGGGCGCGCTGCTGTTCATCGTCCTGCCGCAGCTGTACGGGGCGCGCTGCATCCTCCGCATCAACCTGATCCAGCACGACGCGACCGACCCGTCGAGCGAGTGGAACCACTCGCGCAACTTCGTCGGCCGGTGGTTCAACTGGATCATGTGCAACAACGGCTACCACACGATCCACCACAACCGCGCCGGGCTGCACTGGACCGAGCTGGCCGAGGCCCACCGCCGCGAGGTCGCGCCGCACATCGAGCCGCGCCTCGACGAGCCGAGCATGGTGCTGTACCTGCTGCGCACGTTCGTGCTGCGCCCGCGCCGGCCGGTGATGCGCGCCCGCGCCGGCGGCGAGGCCGAGCTGCTGGCGCGGACCGAGCGGCGCGCGGCGGCGGAGAAGCAGGCGGCGCGCGAGCAGGCCGGGCCGGAAGGAGCGGCGGCGTGAGCGGGTTCCCGGCGGCGCTGGCGTACGCGGCGCTGGCGATCTTCTGGCTCAACACGCTGCTCGTCATGGCCGCGGGCTGGGGCGAGTGCGCCCGCCTGCTGCGCCGCTGGGGCGCGCGGGCGCGGCCGGGCGTGGTGGTCGAAGGGACAGGTCCCGAAGGACAGATCGCGATCCACCGCGTGCGCCAGGTCGGGCGCTCGAAGGGCGACGCGAACATCTGGTTCCACGACCGGGCCCACGAGGGCGAGGTGCTCGGCGGGGTGGTCGCGGTCGGGGCCGAGCGGCGAGCGCTCGCCGACGCGACGGTGTGGGTCAGCCAGGCGCGCCAGCGGGCGGCGGCGGCCTGCCCGGACGCGCAGGCGTTCGCGGCCGCGAAGCCGCCGGCGACCCGCGCGGCCGGCTGGGCGCGCGCGGTCGAGGTGTCCCTCGGGACAGGCGATCGCGTGTGGCTGTCCGAAGGGCCAGATGGCCTGTTGCTCGCGGACGCCGACCCGGCGCGGTGGCGGCGGAAGGTCGCGGGGTTGACGGTCGCGCTGGTGCTCGGCCTCGGGCTCGCCGGCGCGCTGTGCACGGCGCTGTGCCTGTGGCCGCCGGTGTTCGGGACGGTCAGCAAGCTGGGAGCGCTGGCGTCCCTGGTGGTGTTCAACCTGTTCCAGCTGTTCGGCAAGCTGCACCACGAGGCGATCCAGCCGCCGGGCAACCTGGCGCTGCGGGGCGTCTGGCGCGCGCCGGGGTAGCGGCGCGACCGGGCCACGTCGAGCGGGCCTCGCCGGGTCGCGGCGCCGCTATCGAGCGCGCGGCGGCGCGCGAGGCGGAGTCGATCCGCGGCGGCGAGGTCGAGTAAGGTGAGGGCGATGCGAGCGTTCGCGCAGGTCCTGATCTTCGTCGGTGCGTCGGGTTGTTTCTCGCCGGCGGGCACCAGCTCCGCGACGACAGAGGGCGGCCCGGGCAGCGCGTCGGAGACCGAGGGGATGAATTCGACGTCGCCGACGAGCACGAGCACGAGCACGAGCACGAGCACGAGCACGAGCACGACCGGCGAACCGACGACGGGCCCGGCGGCGACGGTGACGGCGACCAGCCTCCCGACCGACGCGACCACCGCGGTGATGACAGACCCGAGCGAGGGGACGACCGACGCGACCGGCATGACCGGCGAGCCGGTCTGCGGCGACGGCGTCACCCTGGCCCCCGAGGAGTGCGACGACGGCAACCTGAACGACGGCGACGACTGCCTGAACAGCTGCATGTTCGCGTCCTGCGGCGACGGCGTGATCCACGAGGGCGTGGAGCAGTGCGACGACGGCAACCTGTCCGAGGGCGACGGCTGCGATGCGCTGTGCGGACAGGAGGAGCCGCCGCTGACGCCGCGCTACGTGTTCGTCACCAGCAAGAAGTACACCGCGGCGAAAGTGGGGAGCCTGGACCATGCCGACATGGAGTGCGAGGCGCTGGCCGGGGCCGTCGGGGCCTCACCCTCGCTGGCGGGCCGTAACTTCAAGGCCTGGCTGTCGGACACCGACGAGACCGCGCAGCAGCGGATCGGCGACTGGCTCGGCGCGTACGTGCTGCCCGACGAGTCGCTGGTGGTGATCGGCTCGGCGGGGTTGGCCGCCGGCGTGCTGATGAACCCGATCGGCGTCGACGAGCACGGCACGTCGTTGCCGACCGAGATGGAGTCGTGTGAGAGCAGCAGCGAGGGCGTGTGGACCGGGACCACGGCGCTCGGTCTGACCGCGGAGACGTGTGGCGACTGGACGGCGGACGCCGGCCTCGGGCTCATCGGCAGCTTCGCGGCCAAGGACAGCACGTGGACGGAATGCGCGTCGCGCCAGTGCGCGCTGCCGTTCCGCCTGTACTGCATCGAGGTCGAGTGATCGCGTGACTGCGGGGCTCCGGTACCGGCGAGTTCAAGGCGGTTGCCGGGGGGCGAAATCGCACTGAACACCCGTGGATCTTGGCGCGCGTCCGCGCGCAGGTAGCCTGTGCAGAAATGCGCATCGGCCGAGCCGCGGGCTCCGGACAGGACATGTGGGGGGTGCTGCCGGGCTACGGGCTGGTGCTGTGGGTGCTGGCGGCGCTCGCGTGCGCGCTGCTGCCGCTGCCGCGCTGGCTGGTCGACCTGCTGCTCACGGCGAGCCTGGCGGGCTCGATCATCGCCCTGGTCGCGAGCGTGACGGCGCGACGCAGCGCGGAGCTCCTGGGGTTCCCGCGGCTGTTGCTGCTGATGACGCTGACGCGGATGGCGCTCAACATCACGACGACGCGGCTGATCCTGCGCGACGCCGACGCGGGCGAGGTGATCGCGGCGTTCTCGACGCTGGTGATCGAGGACGACCTGCTGGTCGGGGCGGTGGTGTTCGCGATCGTGACGGTCGTGCAATTCGTGGTGGTGGCCCGCGGCGGCGAGCGCATCGCCGAGGTCGCGGCGCGCTTCGCCCTCGACGGTCTGCCGGGGCACCAGGCGGCGATCGAGGCCGATCTGCGGGCCGGGGCGATCTCGCCGGCGGAGGCGTCGCGGCTGCGGGCGCGGCTGCGCGAGCGCTCGAACTTCTACGGGGCGATGGACGGCGCCGCGAAGTTCATCCGCGGCGACGCGATCCTCGGGCTGGTGCTCACGAGCATCAACGTGATCGGCGGCCTGGCCGTGGGGCTGCGCGACGGGCTCGGGCTGGCGGCGTCGCTCGAGCTGTACGGGCGCCTGGCGATCGGCGACGGCTTGCTGGCGCAGGTGCCGGCGCTGCTGGTCGGGCTGGCGGGGGCGCTGCTGATCGCCCGGGTCGACCGCGAGGAGCCGGCGACGCGCCGCGCGTCCTGGTGGACCCCGGGGGTCGTGGCGGCGCCGGCGGGGCTGCTGGCCGGGCTGGCGCTGGCGCCGGGGATGCCGGCCGCGGCGTTCTTGACGACGGCGGCCGGGCTGGCGGCGCTGGCGTGGGGGCTGCGCGGGCGGGCGCCGGGGCGGCGCATCATCGTCTGTCTTCCGGGACATGACGCGAGGGACATCCAGGCGTTGCAGCGGCCGCTGGCGGAGCTGCGCCGCCGCTGCGCGGTCGCGCTGGGGGTCGAGGTGCCGCCGATCGTGGCCGCGCCGGGGCCGGCGTTCGCGGTGCGGCTCGGGGAGCTGGCGCTGGCGGGGCCGGAGGACCTGCCGGGGCCGGCGCGGGCGCTGAGCGTGCTGCCGGATCCGGGCGAGCGCGGCGGGGATTCGCAAGATGATTCTTCGGACAGGGTCGATAGGTCCTGGTCTTCAGGGCATGCCGCGACGGACAGGATCGTGATGGCGACGTTCCGGGCGGTGATGCGGGGGGCGGAGGCGCTGGTCGACCTGCGGACGATCGCGGCGGCGCTGGAGCAGGCGCGTGGGCGGGAGCCGGCGGTCACGCGCGAGGCGCTGGCGGCGATCGGGCCGGCCGACCTGCTGGGGCTGGTGCGCGGGCTGGTGCGCGAGCGGGTCCCGCTGCCGCCGTTCACGGCGCTGCTCGAGGCGGTCGCGTCGGAGCCGCTGCTCCGCCAGGCGAGCGAGCGCGGGCGCTGGCTGGAGGCGCTGCGCGAGCGGCTGGCGCCGCAGTGGGTGCGCGAGGTGGTGGCGGCGCACGCACGCCTGGGGCCGGTGACGTGGGCGCGACCGGAGGCCGACGCGGAGGCGGCGCTGCTGTCACGGGCGGTCCACGGGGAGCGCGGGCTGCGGCTGGCGATCGACGGGCGGGCGCGGCAGGCGTGGCGGTCGCGCGTGACGCTGCAGAACGTTGTCGCGAGCGGTGAAACCGAGGAGAGGCCGCCGCCGATCGTGGTCTGTTCGCCGCGGGCGCGACCGGTGTTCGCGCTGTTGCTGGCCCGCGGAGCGCCGCACGTGACGGTGCTGAGCACGGCGGAGCTGCAGGAGGTCGACCTGCCGCTGCCGGGCGAGCCGGACGGGCCGGCGGTGCGGTGGTTCGAGGCGCCGGCGCACGCGGGCGGCGCCTCACGCGGGCGGGCGTTGCCGGGCGAGCGCGACACGGCGTAGCTTTCGCGGCCTATGGGCGGCAAGGCGACGCTTTACTGGGATTACATCAAGCTCGAGGAGCTGCTCGCGCTGCAGACGGGCGTCGAGCCCGACGAGTCGGAGCTCGAGAACGACGAGGTGATGTTCATCGTCATCCACCAGATCGACGAGCTGTGGTTCAAGCTGGCCATCCGCGAGCTGGTCCGGGTCCGCAACCTGTTCGCCCAGGAGAAGGTGCGCGAGCAGTCGCTGTCCGACGCGGTCCGCGGGATCCGCCGCACCGCCTTGCTGTTCGACCAGGTGGCGCATCACTTCCGCCTGATGGAGACGATGACGACGCGCGACTACCTCGGCTTCCGCGACAAGCTGAGCCCGGCGAGCGGGTTCCAGTCGGCGCAGCTGCGGGAGATCGAGATCATCATGGGACTCCAGGTGAACGACCGGATCCCGCTCGGCCACGACAACGACTACCTGCGGGCGCTCCGCTACCCCGACGGGCGCGTGTCGCCGGCGTCGAAGCGGGTCGAGGCGCGGCTCAAGGACGTGCCGACGCTGCTCGAGGCGATCAACGAGTGGCTGCACCGCACGCCGATCCAGGGCTCGACGCCGGAGCAGGACGGCGACACCGAGAACGTGCGCCGGTTCGTCGAGAACTACCTCAAGGCGCAGGCGATCGAGGCCGAGGAGGCGATGATCCTGGTGCGCGACTCGGCGCCGGGCGAGGCCGACCGGCGCCGCATCGAGGAGCGCTACCACAAGGAGCGGATCAAGGCGCGCGAGTTCTTGCTGGCCGAGGAGGTGCCGGAGGAGGACCGGCCGCGGGTGGCGCGGGTGCGGGCGGCGCTGCTGTTCATCGAGAGCTACCGCGAGCTGCCGCTGCTGGCCTGGCCGCGCGAGGTGCTCGACGGGCTGGTGGAGCTCGAGCAGGCGTTCGTGATCTTCCGCCAGCGGCACGCGCGGATGGTCGAGCGGGTGATCGGGCGCCGCACCGGCACCGGCGGCTCGGCGGGGGTCGACTACCTCGAGCAGACGGCGCTGCGGTACCGGGTGTTCCGCGAGCTGTGGGCGGTGCGCACGTTGATGATCCGCAAGACGGCCCTGCCGCCGCTGCGCGGGCCCGACGTCTACGGCTTCGTCGCCAAGGAATAAGGCATGGCGCGCGGTCCGAAGGTCATCGTCATCGGCGGCGGCACGATGGGCTCGGCGACGGCTTGGGCGCTGGCGGCCCGCGGCGCCGCGGTCACGGTGCTCGAGCGCTTCTCGCACGTGCACGAGTACGGCAGCCACTCCGGCTTCACCCGCATCACCCGCGAGTCGTACCACGAGGGGGCCGGCTACGTGCCGCTGGTCCGCCGCGCCGACGCGCTGTGGCAGGCGCTCGGCGAGCGGGTCGGCGAGCGCCTGCTGGTGCGCACGGGCATGGTCGAGTTCGGGCCGGAGAGCGACCCCGAGTACGCGGGGGCGATCGCGGCCTGCCGCGCGGCGGCGGTCGCCCACGAGCTGATGGACGCCGCCGAGGCGCGCCGGCGCTTCCCGATCGCGGTGCCGGACGGGTGGACGGCCTGCTTCACCCCGTCGGGCGGTTACCTGCGCGTTGGGCCATGTCTCGAAGCGCTAAAACGAGAGGCCATATCCCTCGGGGCAGATTGGCGCACGGGCGCGCGGGTCCGCGAGGTCGCGCTCGGCGAGCGGCCGCGGGTGCTGCTCGACGAGGGGACGCTGCTGCCGGCCGACCAGGTGGTGGTGACGGCGGGGGCGTACCTGCCGGGGCTGCTGCCCGGGTTCTTGCCCGGCAGGCTCAAGGTGCTGCGGCGGGTGCTGGCGTGGACGCGCCCGGACCCGCTCGAGGTGCCGCGGCTGGCGGCGATGCCGGTGTGGGCCGGGTTCACGCCGCAAGGCTTCATGTACGGGTTCCCGCACGGCGACGAGGGCGTGACCGGCTTCAAGCTGGCCTGTCACGCGCCGACCGCGGACCCGTCGGAGGCGGCGGTCGATCCGGAGCGCGTCGACCGATCGATCCACCCGGCCGACCTGGCGCCGCTGGCGGGCTTCCTCGACGCGTATCTGCCGGCCGGGCGCGGCGAGTTCGTGCACGCGACGGTGTGCCTGTACACCTGCACGCCGTCGACGGACTTCGTGATCGATCGTGTCCCCGGGGACAGGCGCGTGTGGGTGGCCGGCGGGTTCTCGGGCCACGGCTTCAAGTTCGCGCCGGCGATCGGCGAGCTGGTGGCCGAGGCGGTGGTCACCGGCGAGGCGCCCGAGGCCCTGCGAGCGTTCGCGCGCGCGCGCCACGGGGGGTGATCGGCAGTCGGCGCCGACGACGCGGGGGCGAGGCGGGCGTCTGCGGTCGCTCGCTTGCAGTGCTCGCGCGTGGTGGTACTCCCGCGGCGGTATGCGATTCAGGTACGGGGTGTCGATCGTGGCAGCGATGCTGATCGCCGATGTCGCCGCGGCGGCCGAGGAGACGGTGCACGCAGTCGCGGCGTGTGCCGTCGAATCGACGGGGGCCGACGAGAAGCCGCTCGAGTGCGAGGCGACGGTGTGCGTCGCGGCCGAGCCCGGGCATTACCTCGACGATCCGAGCATCGTCACCGAACTGTACTGGGGCAGCGGGAATGGTTGTGGTGCGCCCTACGTCGCGGAGACCAGCGGCGACCTGGCGACGAAGATCTGCGCCGACATGCACGCGCAGGGCGTGGACGGTCGGGTCCGCTGCGCCCTGTACGCGAGGCAGCGCCCGCGGCCGTGATGATTGCGAGCGGCCCGGCGATCGACGCGGCCGGGCGGGGCCGGCCATACTCGCTGCATGCACGCGCCGGCGATGAAGCTGTTCCCCATGCTGTCGGCGACCGACTTCGAGCGGTCGCTGGCGTTCTATGCCACGTACCTGGGCGGCCGGCAGACGTATCGGTTCCCCGCCGACGGTGAGCCGATGTTCGTGACGCTGCAGTTCGCGGCGGGCTCGGAGCTCGGCATCGGGCGGATCGTCGCCGGCGCGACGGCGCTGCACGGGCAGGCGCTGCGGCCGGCCAGCGGGCACCGGATCGAGCTGTGCGTGTACGTCGACGACGTCGACGCCACCGCGGCGAGGCTGGAGGCCGCGGGCGCGCCGATCGTCCTCGCGCCGACGGACACTCCGTGGGGCGAGCGCGTGGCCTACGTCGCCGACCCCGACGGCAACCTGGTGATGTTGACGCGCGAAGCCTCGGCCTGAGCCGGGCGAGTCACGATTGCGCGGCGCCGCGAGCATTTCGCGCGGTCCTCCGACGACTTCGGGCGCGCGGGGGCGCGGGACGGGCAAGGCATCGAGAGGCGCCGCTCCCCCGCTCCGATCAAATTTTTCTGCCGGCGGCGCGATCGAAACGAGAGGCCGCGACACAGAAGACATGCCCGGAGTCGAACGCAGATTACCCGGAGAACATGATGAGAAAGATCAACCTACGGTCCTCACTGATTTGTGCCGCGCTGGTAGGCGGCTGCTCGCCCACGTCGAGCTCGACCGCCGACGCGCTGACGGCGGATTCGCCCAGTTCGTCGAGCTCCGACGCGAGCGGCGATGCGCCGACGAGCAGCGGCACGACGACCGACGGCGGCACGACGGCGGAGCCGACGGGCGGCGACATCGGGATGTGCGATCCGTGGATGCAGGATTGTCCCGACGGTTACAAGTGCATGGCCTTCGCCGAGGAGGGCGAGCCGGCGTTCACGGGGACGAAGTGCACGCCGGTGGTCCAGAACCCGGGCCAGGTCGGCGATCCCTGCAAGGTCGACGGCGGCTGGTGGACGGGCGTCGACGACTGCGATCACGGCCAGGCCTGCTGGAACATCAACCACGACGACAACACCGGTCAGTGCGTGGCGCTGTGCACCGGCACGGAGGATGCGTACAGCTGCCCCGGCGCGGCCGACATCTGCGTGTTCTGGGTCCCCGGCCTGGCCCACGTGTGCCTGCAGGGCTGCGACCCGCTGCTGCAGGACTGCCCGGACGGCCAGGGCTGCTTGCCGGACTGGGCCAGCAACGGCCAGCGGTTCGTGTGCCTCGCCGAGTACTCGTTCGACCAGGGCCAGGAGTTCGACCCGTGCGAGTTCAGCAACACGTGCGATCCGGGCCTCATGTGCTGGAATCCAGAGTCGGCGGTGGAGTGCGACCAGAGCGCCGGCGGTTGCTGCATCGCGTTCTGCGACATCAACGATCCGCAGTGCACCGGCGACGGAGCGCAGTGCACGTCCTTCCACGGCGAGGTCGGCGAGGAGGCGCCGCCGCCGTTCGCCGACGTCGGGATCTGCGTGATCCCGGGGTGATGGCATTCGTCCGGATCGGCGGGTACATCGATTGCGCCCGCTGGCCGGCGAGGTCGATTCACATGACTCGCGTCGATGCGATCGCGGGTCGCATGCGATGATCTTCGCCGCATGAGTCCGGTCCTCGAAGCACGCCTGACGGATCCGCTCGCACATGGAGCGACGTGCGGATGCGCCCGTCTGCGTGCGCGTTGCCGCGCGCGGCTGTTGTGTAAGATGTCCGGGTCGATGTCCGAGCCAGAAGTCAGCGGGATCCCCGAGGCCCTGGTGGCGGCCGCCCGTGCGGTCGACGTGCCGCACGATCTCCGGACGCTCTTCGAGCGGCTCGCCGTGCCGCTCGCGCTCGAGGTCGAGGCGCCGGCCGAGGGGGCGCCGACGCTGGCCCTGCAGCTGTTGCGGCTCGCGAGCCACGGGTCGTCGCTGCGGCTCACAGGGGCCCGTACGGGGGCCGCGAGCCCGAAGGTGCGCTTGGTTCATGGCTCGAAGGACCTGGTCCTCGGGACAGCCGAGTTGGCCGAGGGGATCCCCGCGCTGGCGCGGCGGATCGCGCAGACGCTGCTCGACATCGGCGAGGTCGCCGGGGCGATTGAGCGCTTCGCGCGCGAGTCGCCGCGGCAGGACGCGCTGCGGCAGCTGACGCGGGCGATGCTCGAGACCGGCAGCATCGACCGGCTGCGGACGATCCTGTTGTTCGGACTGACCTCGGGGCTGGCCCTGGGGTTCAGCCGCGCGGCGCTGTTCGTGTACGACGAGGACGGGCGGGCGCTGGTCGGCGAGTCGGCGATCGGGCCGGCGGACGTGGGCGAGGCGGCGCGGGCGGAGGGTCTCGCGGCGCTCGGGCTCGAGCAGCGGATGGCGGCCGTGGCCGCGTTCGAGCCGCGCTTCGAGAATTTCGTGCGGACGATCGCGGTCGACGTGACGACCGACCCGCGCGACGAGATCGGGGAGGCGCTGGGGGCGAGCGGGCCGCTGTTGTTCTCGCGCGATCGGCCGGTCAACCCGGCGCTGGCGGCCCTCGAGCCGCCGCGCGAGTTCCTGGTGGCGGCGATCCGCCTGCGCGACAAGCCGATCGGGATCGTGGTCGCCGACGATCCTTACGGGCCGGCGCCGATCGACCCGGACTGCCGCGAGTTCGTCGGCTTCCTGCTCGACACCGCGGCGCTGGCGTCGGAGAACCTGCGCCTGGTCGAGAGCGTGGAGACGCTGGCCCGCCACGACGCGCTGACCGGGTTGTTCAACCGCCGCGAGTTCGAGTCGCGCATGGCCGACGAGCAGTCGCGGGCCCAGCGGCTCGGCTCGCAGTGCGCGCTGCTGCTGTTCGACGTCGACCGCCTGCGGCAGGTCAACGAGTCGCGCGGGCACAAGGCCGGCGACGAGCTGCTGCAGTCGGTCGGGGTGCTGCTGCGTTCGACGCTGCGCTCGCACGACATCGTCGCGCGCCTCGCCGGCGACGCGTTCGCGGTGCTCGTGACCGACACCAACCACGAGCAGGTGCTGGCGATCGTCCGCCGGGTCGGGGCGCTGGCGCTGGGGATGGGGGTCTCGCTCAGCGCCGGCGGCTCGCTGTGGCCGCGCGACAACCACGAGCAGTCGGTGCTGTTCTCGGAGGCCGAGGCGGCGCTGATCGAGGCCAAGCGCGGCGGCCGGGGCCGCGCGGTCATCGACGGGGCCGACGAGCCGATGGTGTTCGCGGCGCCGGGCGACGACGACTCGCCGGCGTGAGCCCGGGGGGCTGGACATGTCCCGAGGGGCAGGTGGCGCGGTGAACCTCGCGCCGCGGCGGTCGTCGCGGCCGGCGAGCGCGGATCATGAGGTGGCGAGACGGACATGTCCGCCGGGACATGACTGAAGCGAGGCGAGCGCGGCGCGGTGCATGGGTTGTCTCGAAGGACATGTCTCCGGGAGCATCTCTGCGCGAGGCGAGCGCGGCGCGCCGGACGGCCGGCGGGCGGAGCGAGGCGAGCGCGATGAATGCCTCGAAGGACATGTCCCATGAAGCTGGCTCACGCGAGGCGAGCGCGGCGCGCCAGGGAGGCTACCAGTCGGCATGGCGAGGAAGACATGTCTGAACGGTCATGATCTGTCCGCGAGGCGAGCGCGCCGCGCCCGAGGACGCGCTCCCGGGTAGCATGGCGATGAGGGCATGTCCGAACGGTCATGTGCCGGCAGCGAGGCGAGCGGCGCGCCAAAGCGAGACGGACATGCCCGCGGGACAGATGCGAGCGAGCCGAGGGCGGGCCGCCGGAGCTGCTCCCGGCGCGCGTTGGAGCGGGGTGGCGATGCGGACATGTCCTTTGGAACAGGACGCGAGCGAGGCGAGCGCGGCGCGAGCGAGCGGTCGATCGCCGCGGCGCGACGGCCTGCGGCGAGCGAGCGGTCGATCGCCCGCGAGGCGAGCGCGACGCCTGACCGAATGGACAGGTCGCGGGGCGGCCGGTCGCGCCGCCTGGGTCGCGGGCGCGGCGCTTTCGTCCCTCGGGACATGCCCCGAGGGTCATGTCCCCTTCATTAAAAAAGATGGAAGAAGGCGAGCCGCCTCAGGCGTCGCAGCACTTCTTGTACTTCTTGCCGCTGCCGCACGGGCACGGGTCGTTGCGGCCGATCTTCGGGGCGGCGCGGACGTAGGGCGCGGGGCCGTGGTCGTGGTCGCAGTCGGGCCCGTGGACGTGGCCGTGGTCGTGATCGTGGTCGCAGTCGGGGCCGTGGACGTGCTCGTGGCCGGGCATGGGAGGGACTATGCGCGAGCGGGCCGGCGGGCGGCAAGGCGCGCGAGAGGGGGCGTGCGAGCGCCCGCCCGCGTGTGGCCTTTCGCATAGTTCGACGCCGCGGCGGCGATCCGGACGCCGGGCCGTGACCCCGGCGGGGCTAGCGGCCGAGGGTTTTGACGTCGAGCCAGCCGTTGGCGTGGGCGGCGAGCACGACCGTCCCGTCCCACCCGGTCGCATAGATCGCGCGGTCGATCGTGCGGCGCTGGAAGATCTCCGTCACCTTGTCCTGGAATGCGCCGCGGAAGCCGACCATCACCGGGATGGGGGCGCGGCGGCCGCGGACGCCGTAGTCAGGGTGCACGAGGTGCTCGAGCGCGACGATGTGCGGGTGGCCGTACTTGCGGGCGGTCCACGGGATGTTGCGTTCGTAGGGGCCCATCGAGATGACGGCCACGCGCGGGCTCATCATCGCCATCTGGTAGTGGATGGTGGCGTTCTTGCTGCCGTGGTGGCCGACCTGATAGATGTCGACGTCGAGCAGCTCGGGCCGCTTCTCGTAGCGGTCGGCGAGGCGGGACAGGCCGATGAGCTCGAGGTCGCCGGTGAAGAGGGCGCTGCTCTCGCCGTAGTCGACGCGGACGACGACGCTGTGGTTGTTGGGGTTGTCGCCGTAGGTCGCGAGGTCGTGCGTGACGGTGCCCCACAGCGCGGTGAGCTTGGGGTCGGTGGGCGCGCGGGCGCAGCCGGCGATCGGGTCGAGGATGGGCCCGGTGAGGCCGCCTTCAGGCACGTCGCCGGCGCCGACGGCGAGGTAGTTGACGCCCTTGTCGGGGTGCTCCTGCAGCCACGCGTGCACCTTCATCTGCTGCGTCGCGCCCGGGTCCTCGGTGCCGTCGTTGTGGCTGTGCGGGGCGTCGGCGCCGTTGTCGACCACGTTCTTGACGGTGTAGCGCTCGAGCACGCCGAGGGCGCCGCGGTTGTGGTCGATGTGCGGGTGGGTGACGAGCAGCAGGTCGAGGGTGCGATTCAGGTCGGTGCGGCGGGCGAAGAAGGCGTCGAGGTAGGCGTAGAGCGCGGCCTCGCCGTCGAACAGGTCGTTCTTCTCGCCGCCGGTGTCGATCAGCGCCGCGCCGCACGGGAACTCGAGCAGGGTCGCGTCGCCCTGGCCGATGTCGATAAAGTGCAGCGTCATCGCGTCGGCCGGGTCGGTGCCGGACGGGCGCGAGGTCGGGTCGCGGTCGCGGGCGATCCGCGGCAGGACGAGCCCGGGGTCGGCCTTCACCTCGATCGGCGGCGCCTCGTCACGCGGGCCGCAGCTGCAGGCGAGCAAGGCGAGGGCGCACACGCGGAGTCGCACGCGCGCATGATAGCAGCGCGGCGCAGCCACGAACTCGTGAGCTGCGCCGCGGTCGGAGGTGGAGTTGCCCGGTGGGCTCGGGGTCCAGACGGCCAGGGAGAGCGTCCGGTGGTGCTTGGGGACAGGTCAGGCGACCTGTCGGAAGAGACACGTCAGACGTGATCGCCGCTCGAGAGGCGAATCGTTCCAGGTGCGCCCATCACGCACTCCGAGCGGAGGCGCGCGCCGAGGCACGCGCAGGTGGGGTCCAGCAGGCCCAATGGGCCCCTGTCAGGCCGCCTCCGGTCGATCGAGCGGCGGCGTCTCGGAAGTGCCGCCCTGCGGCGCCTCGGCCGGCGTCTGCGGCGGTCGCGCGGTCGTGACCGGGCCGCGCTCCTTCTTGGCCAGGCGACGGATCATGCGCCGGAGCGACTTGGCGATCGCGTGCCCGGTGGGCAGCACGACGGCGACGGTGTCGCCGTGCTCCTTCTGGATGATGACCGTGTGCTGGCCGATGACGAGGCGGATGGTGTCCTCCCCGGTCTGGCCGAACAGCTGCAGCGAGGCGTCGAGGACGGGCGACCAGCTGTCGACGCCGCGGAAGCCGCGTGGATGGTTGGGTGAATCGATCGTGACGGCGACGACGCCCGGGGCGGCCGCCAGGTGTTCGATGTTGGCAAAGAGGCTCATGGCTGTGTCTCCTGAAGGTCGAGCCGCGCTGGGCTGCGGGCGCCGCGCTCGACGTCTGGTCAACCATGGTCCGGCTTGGGGGACGGTGCCACCGGCGCCCCGCGGGCATGCATCACACTGAAGGTTTGTAGAGGGTCGTCCGGACATCGTTCCAGACCCCCCCTGCACCCCGTATGGCCTACCTACGGGGGGTCGCCCAGGGGTCCCCAGGGGGTGGGGTCTGAAAACACCAACCCAAGTGGAGCATGCTCACCGAGCTCATGCGGATGCGAGACTTCGCACGATCTCGAGGGCCTCGGCCACGTGTTTCTTGGGCCGGACCTGGGACGAGAACACGTGCCGCACCACGCCGCCGCGGTCGATGATGAAGGTGACGCGGCCGTCGATGAGGCCGAGCGTCTTCTTCACCCCGTAGCTCGCGCGCACCGCTCCGCCGCGATCGCTGAGGAGGCGGAACGGGAGGTTGTACTTGTCGGCGAAGGCCTTGTGCGCGGCCACGCCGTCGCTGCTGATGCCGAGGACCTCGGCGCCGGCGTCGGAGAAGACGGTGTAGGCGTCGCGGAAGCTGCAGGCCTCGACGGTGCAGCCGGGCGTGTCGTCCTTGGGATAGAAGTAGAGGACGACGCAGCGCTCCTTGAGCAGATCGGCGAGGGCGACGGTGCGGCCCTCCTGATCCTGCAGGCTGAAGTCGGGGGCGACGTCGCCGACGGCGATCTGGGTGCTGCGACTCATGCGCGGCGAGTGTACCGCCGGCCACGGGAGGCCGGAAGGGTCTGTCTTCGGTGCGGTTTTTACCGTATCAGTGAAGGTCTCCATGCGCCTCGTTCGCCTGTCGCCGCTGTACTTCGTCGCCACCACGGCGGCGCTGGTGTGGCCGCTGTATCCGCTGCTGGGCGACCACATCGAACCGCGTGTGCTCGGGATGCCGTGGTCGCTGGCGTACGTGCTGCTGATCATCCTCGCCAACACGGCGGTGCTGGTGGGGCTGTACCTGAGCCGGGCGGTCGACGCCGTCGAGGCAGAGGACGACGGCCGTGGCTGACATGGGCGCCGTCGCGCCGTACGCCGTGTTCGCCTACCTGGCGGCTTCGCTCGCCCTCGGCCTCGTCGCCGGGCGGCGCGGCAGCGGCGGTACCGACGACTTCGTCACCGGCGAGCGCTCGTTCGGGCCGGTGCTGATGTACTTCGTCATGGGGGCGATGATCTTCAGCGCGTACGCGCTGCTCGGCACGCCGCAGCGGGTCATCAGCAAGGGCTCGGACGCGTTCTACATGCTGGCCTACGGGGCCGCGGCGTTCGTGCCGGTGTTCTACTTCGGGGCCCGCGTGCGGCGCATGGGCGCGCGCCTCGGGCTGGTGACGCAGGCGGAGCTGATCGGGGCCCGCTACGACAGCCGGCGCGTGACGACGGTGATGGGCGCGGCGTCGCTGCTGGCGTTCATCCCGTACCTGGCGATCCAGTTCAAGGGCGCGGGCATCGTCATGAGCCTGGCGCTCGGCTGGTCGCCGCTGCTCGGCGCGGCCACGGTGTACGCGGTGGTCGCGACCTACGTGATGTTCGGCGGCATGCGCGGGGTCGGCTGGACCAACGTGCTGCAGGGCGTGGCGATGCTGGCGGTGGTGTGGTGGCTCGGGCTGGCGATCCCCGGGCAGCTGTTCGGCGGGGTCGCGCCGATGTTCGACCGCGTGATCGCCGAGCACCCGGAGTACCTGACGCTGCCCGGGCCGCCGCCGGGCACCAGCTCGTTCCAGTACACGGCCGAGATCGTGATGTCGACGCTCGGCTTCGCGATGTGGCCGCAGGTGTTCATGAAGTGCTTCACCGGCCGCAGCGCGCGGGCGGTGCAGTACGCGGCGGTGACGTACCCGAGCTTCCTGGTGTTCCTGGTGCCGCTGCTGTTCCTCGGCTACGCGGCGCTGCTGCTGCCCGGGGCGCCGCGCGACGAGAGCGTGCTGCTGTGGCTCGTCAGCCGGCCCGAGATCGGCGGGCCGTGGGTGTTCGCGGCGTTCTGCACCGCGGTGCTGGCGGCGTCGATGTCGACCGGCGACGCGCTGCTGCACGGCGGGGCGTCGATCTTCGTCCGCGACGTGCTCGTCTCGGGGCTCGGCGTGCCGCTGTCGGAGCGGGCCCAGACGCGGCTGATGCGAGGGGGCGTGGTCGTGCTGTTCGGGCTCGGGCTGGTGATGCTGGTCGTCGCCAGCAAGGTGTCGATCGTCGACCTGCTGCTGCTCGCGTACGCGGTGCCGGTGCAGTTCCTGCCGCCGGTGATGCTCGGGCTGTACTGGCGGCGGGCCAACCGCGTGGCCGCCGAGGCCGGCCTGTTCGTCGGGCTCGGGGTCGCGTTCGCGCTGTTCCTGGCCAAGATCCTGGCGCCGTCGCTGTACGCGTGGTGTAACCCGCTCGACCTGCAGATCGGCGCGGTCGGGCTGGTGCTCAACGCGGCGACCATGTTCGTGCTGTCGCTGGCGACCCCGCCCATGCCACAGTCCCACCTGCAACACTTCGAGTTCCGCCAGCCATGACCACCCGCGTGCTCCTCGTCGTTTCCCTGGGTCTCGTCGCCTGCGAGGCCACGAGCCGCCGCTACGCCGCGCTCGACGCCCCGCCGCCCGCGCCGGTGCCGGTCGGCGACGCGCGGCCGCTGACGGAGCTGACGAAGGTGACCGAGCTGTCGGAGGCCGAGAAGGCCAAGGCGGCCAAGGAGAAGCCGGCGTGCGGGCGCGGCAGCGGGCGCGACATCCACGGCGAGTGCGTGCCGCTCGCGCTGTGGGACACCGAACACGTGCAGCGGGTGCAGATCCCCGGCGGCGTGTTCGTGATGGGCAACGTGCCCGAGCACTTCAACTCGTCGCCGTCGCGCGAGCTGCCGGCGGTGCGCTGGTCGGGCAACCCGCCGCGGCACGAGATGGTGCGCAGCTTCTGGATGGACCTCCACGAGGTCACCCGCGCCGCCTACGCGGCCTGCGTCGCGGCCGGCGCCTGCACGCCCAGCCAGTGTCCCGAAGGACAGGTCGATCCGGGGCGCGACGTCGAGCCGCACGTGGCCGACTCGCTGCCGCAGACGTGCGTCAGCCACAAGCAGGCCGAGGACTACTGCCGCCACGCCGGCGGCCGCCTGCCGAGCGAGGCCGAGTGGGAGTACGCGGGCCGCGGGCCCGACGCGCGCGTGTGGCCGTGGGGCAACCAGATCAAGGACGACATCCCGCAGGGCCTCTATCCCGCGGGACATGTCCGTGAGGACAGCTCATACTTCGGCCTGCGCGGGATGGGCAGCAACGCGATCGAGTGGACGGCCGACGTGTACGAGGGCGACGCGGCGCTGAAGCCGTTCGTCGCCGAGGCGTTCCGCGCCGCCGACGGGCCGCTGGCGGTCGCGCGGGCGGTGTTCGAGCAGGCGGCGTTCTGCGGCGACAAGCCCGGCTGCGAGGCGCCGAAGGGCGAGCCGCTGCGCCACGTGTACAAGTACGGCAACCTCGGCCAGCGCCGCGGCGCCCGCGAGTCGCGGCCGCCGAGGTTCCCCGGGGTCGAGCTCGAGGGCTGGGACGTCGTCGGCGCCGACCACCGCCTCGGCTTCCGCTGCGCCGCCGACCTGCGCGAGGCGGACAAGCCGCTGCAGGTGCCGGCCGCCGTCGCGCCGATCCCCATCGTCCGCTCCGAGGGCGCGCTCGAGCTGTTCGGCGGGGTGGTCGAGGCGGTCAACCAGGAAGAGGCGCGCCGCTTCTGCGCCGGCCTGCGCGTGCCCTACGGCGCCGAGGCGCTGACCGGCTTCCGCCTGCCGCGGCTGGCCGAGGTCGAGCAGCTGACGGCCGTGTTCCGCGGACCCGGGCCGTTCTGGGCCGAGGACGGCGCCGCCGTCCAGATGGCCGAGACGACGCCGCCCGACCCGGACGAGCCGTGGAGGATGCTGATGGTCGGGTCCGAGACGGCGCTGGCGGCCCGCTGCGTCCGCGACGTGCAGCAGTAGCGCTTTCGGGCATGTCCCTGGGGGCATGCCCTCTGGGGCATGTTCATACGGACATGTCCCATCGAAGGGGCAGGTGAGCCCCAACCTTTAGCGCCGGCGCCGGCGCCAGGGGACGAGCAGGGCGGCGAGGGCGAGGCCGAGGATGTCCGGGCCGGTCGCGCCCGCGGTGCAGCCGCAGCCCTTGTCGCCCTCGAGCGGGTCGCCGGACGAGTCGGGCGCCTCGCCGGTGGTCGAGCCGCTCGAGTCACCGCCGGGCTGCTCGCCGGTCGCGGAGCTGGTCGGGGCCGTGTCGGTCGCGCCGCCGCTCTCGGTCTCGCCCTCGGTCGCGCCGCCCGGGCCCTCGGTCGCGCCGTCCGAGCTCTCGGTCTCGCCGGCGTCGGTGTCGGTCGCCGCGGCGTCGACGACCTCGATGCCGATGACGTCGGACTCGGTGGCGCCGCCGGGGCCCTCGGCCCAGGCGTAGAGCATGTACGTGTCCGGCGACAGGGTGAGCTGGATCGTGCAGGGCGAGGGCCCGGCGGGACACACGTCCTCCTTCACGGTGGTCCACGGGCCGTCGCCGTCGAGCCGGGTCCGGCTGTCGAGGTGGATCTCCTTGCCGTCGAAGATGTCCTCGAACTCGATGGTCACCGAAACGGCGGCGTCGGGCGTCCCCGAGAACACGTCGCCCGTGGCCGGCTCGACGATGGTGATGAGCATCGAGCCTTCGCCGGTGTCGGGGTCCGGGAAGGTGTCGGAGTCGGTCTCGCCGGTGGTGACGGGGATCGAGGCCGCCGCCGCCGGGACGACGCCGAGCAGCGAGATCGTGAGGGCAGAGATGCGCAGGCCGAGCGAGGACATGCCGGTGGAGTAGCAGCGCGCCGGCGGCTGGTCCACCGCGACGAGGCTGTCGCGCTCACGACCGCCGTGTCACGGTGGCCCTTGTTATATTGGACATGTCTTGATGGACATGTCCCGAGCGACGGGCCGACTCAGCCGGTGTACTCGACGAACAGCGCGGTGATGTTGTCGCGGCCGCCGTTGGCGTTGGCGTGGCGCACGGCCTCGCGGGCGGCGGTGGCGAGGTCGGCGGTGAACAGGCGGGCGAGCACGCCGGGCTCGTCGAGGTACTCGTGCAGGCCGTCGCTGCACAGCAGCAGCTTGTCGCCGGGGCTCAGCTCGAGCTGGCGGACGTCGACCTCGACGAATTCGCGGTGGCCGACGGCGCGGGTGATCACGTGCTTGAGGTGCGACAGCTTGGCCGCCTCGGGCGTCAGCCTGCCTTGACGGATCTGCACGTTCACCAGCGTGTGGTCGTCGGTCAGCTGGACGTGCTCGCCGGCGTGCCACAGGTACACCCGCGAGTCGCCGACCCACGCGACGGTGGCGATCGAGCCGGCGACCAATACCACCGAGGCGGTGGTCGACATGCCCCTTCGGTCAGGGTCCATCTCGCCCATGGTGTGGACCATGTAGCAGGCGCTCTGGATCGCCCCGCGCACCAGGCTGGCGAGGCGCTGACGGGCGGCCGAGTCGACGCCGCCGCCGATCCGCGCGATCTCGATGTCGGTCGCGTCGCCCTTGACGAAGTCGACGATGAACTCGACCGTCTCCTGGCTGGCGATCTCGCCGCGAGCCCGGCCGCCGACGCCGTCGCAGACGATGAAGAGGCCGAGGTGGGCGTCGGCGAGGAAGGCGTCCTCGTTGCGGCTGCGCACCCGACCGATGTCGGTGTAGCCGTAGTGCCGCGTCCCCATGGCGGCGGGACAGTAGCACGGGGCTCGCTGGGATCGCGGCGCGGCTTGGCGTATCCTGGCGCGGATCTGACCTGGAGCGCCGATGACCTCGCGTGGATGCAGCCGGATTTTCGCCCTGTCCAGCCTCACCCTCGGCGGCTGCCTCGACCCCACCGCCGGCGGCGACGACGCGTCAGACTCGGCGAACACCGTCGGGACGACCGAGCCCGCGGCGACGGCCGGGCCCACCACCGACACGGCGCCGACGACGACGGGCACGGCGACAACCCCGACGACGACCGGTGATTCGAGCACGAGCGAGGGCACGACCGGCGAGCCGCCCGGCGAGCCGCCCGACCTGTTCTGCCCCGATGGTCCGCAGGGCGGGTGCGAGGCGCAGCCCGGCGCGCCGCTCGAGGCGGGCGCGGCGGTGCTGTCGCTGGTGCCGAACTGCTGGGAGAAGTGGGTCGATGTCGACATGGACAACCGCTGGAAGCCGGCGGACGACATGCTGCTCGACTGCGGCTGCGACCAGAAGTGCCCCGGCGACCCCGGCTACACCGCGCCGGACATGGGCGAGGGCGACGGCGAGCTGCAGCCGCTGTTCATGGCCGGGTTCGGCCACAACCGGCCGGCCCTGGGGGTCCGCGACGCGACGCAGGGGCTCGTGGGCGAGGGCGACGGGCTGTGGGCGCGGGCGATCGGGCTGCGCCAGGGCGAGTCGACGCTGGCGATCGTGGCGATCGACACCGTCGGCTACTTCAACAACGACGTGCAGGTGGTCCGCGACATGCTGGCCGACGAGGGCGTCGAGGTCGACTACCTGATCGTGCACGCGACGCACAACCACGAGGGCCCGGACACGATGGGCCTGTGGGGCGTCGACCTGTTCACGTCGGGCTACGACCCGGGCTACCGCCAGCAGGTGCGCGAGACCATCGTCGCGGCGGTCAAGGGCGCGTTCGCGGACATCCGCGAGGTCGGGTCGATGCGCGTCGGCGAGGTCGACGTGTCGACGTACCACGACAACGGCATGGCCAACGTCCTCCGCGACTCCCGCGACCCGTGGGTGGCCGACGAGACGCTGTCGGCGGCGCACCTGGTCGACACCGAGGGCCTGCCGATCGCCACGCTCGTCAATTACGGCTGTCACCCGGAGACGCTGGCCAACGACAACTTGCTGGTGACGTCGGACTTCGTGCACGCGCTGCGCCGCACGGTCGAGCAGGGCTCGACGTGGCAGACGGCGGCGGGCAAGCCGGGGCTCGGCGGGCCGGCGATCTACATCAACGGGGCCGTCGGCGGGATGATGACGACGCTCGGCGTCAAGGTCGAGAACCCCGACGGCGAGACGCACCAGGCGGCCAGCTTCGAGAAGGCCGACTCGGTCGGACAGATGCTCGGCGAGATGGCGCTCGACGCGGTCGAGCTGGGCGAGGAGATCACGGGCCCGACGCTGCGCTTCGCGGCCAAGCGGTTCCGCGCCCCGGTCACCAACACCAACTTCAAGCTGTTCTTCGACCTCATGGTGCTCGAGCGCGAGGTGTTCAACGCCGACATGCCGGGCAAGGCGGAGATCGAGACCGAGATGGGCCTGGTCGAGCTCGGCCCGATCCAGATGCTGACGGTGCCCGGCGAGCTGCTGCCCGAGCTGCAGGTCGGCGGCTACGACGGCTCGCACATCAACGCCCCGGGGGTGCCGCTGATCAAGCCCGACAACGTCAACCCGCCCGACCTCGACGCGGCGCCGAAGGGGCCGTACATCGAGGACCGCATGGGCCTGCAGTACCGCTGGATCATCGGCCTGGGCAACGACGAGCTCGGCTACATCATCCCCGAGTACGACTTCGTGCTGGCCGACGTGATGCCGTGGGTGACCGAGGCCGAGGGCAATCACTACGAGGAGACCAACTCGCTCGGGCCCGCCATGGCCGGCCTGGTCGATCAGTTCGCCGACCTGCTGATCGCGTGGTCGAAGCAGTAGCGCCGGCTCGGCGGCGGAGCCGGCCTCCCGGCCGCGAGCGCGCCCGACTACGCAAATTGACGCTCGTCGCCGAGGGGGCCCTCCGCACGGTGATCGATGCCGGCGATCGTCGGCCCGGGGTATGGGGTCACGCCATGTCCGAGAGCACCACCGAGCCGACGATCCACCCCCTCCGGCGCGCGGCCAGCGGCGCAGCCGCGGCGCTCCTGCTGCTCGTCACGGCCTGCGGCGACGACGTCGCCGGCAGCGCGACGACGGACGAGACGACGACGACGACCGGCGCGACGACCACCACGGCGACCGAGACGACCGCGGAGCCCACGGCCTCCGGCGACCCCGAGAGCGGGAGCACCAGCACGTCGGCGCCGACCACCTCGATGCCGGTGAGCTCGACGACGGACGACGACACCACCACCGGCACCTCGATGCCGGTGAGCTCGACGACGGGCGACACCACCACCGACACCGCCGACACCACCACCACGAGCGACACCGACGGCGTGTGCGAGCCGGGGGCCAGCGAGGACTGCTACAGCGGCCCGGACGGCACCCGCGACGTCGGCGTGTGCAAGGCGGGGGTTCGCACCTGCGCCGACGACGGCAGCGGCTTCGGGCCCTGTGTCGGCGAGGTGACCCCGAGCCCGGAGGACTGCAGCACGCCGGCCGACGACAATTGCCTCGGCGATGTCCCCGAGTGCGGCGCGGCGCTGTGGGTCGAGCAATTCGGCGGCCCGCTGGAGAACGAGACCAGCAGCCTCGTCGTCGGCCCTGACGACGCCATCGCCATCACCGGCAGGTTCTACGGCGCCCTCGACTTCGGCGGCGGGGCGCTCGTCAGCGCCGGCCTGTACGACGGCTACCTCGCCAGCTTCGACGGCGACGGCCACCATGTCTGGAGCCGTCGCTTCGGCAGCGCCGGCCAGGAGTACGGCCGCGAGGTCGCCTTCGACGCGGCCGGCGGCGTCGTCCTCTCCGCCAACATCGAAGGCGCCGGCGACCTCGGCGGCGGGACGCTCGCCAGCACCGGCGCGCAGGACATCGCCGTCGCTCGCTACGACGCCGGCGGGGCGCACGAGTGGAGCGCGATCTACCACGGTCCCGACAACCAGATCGGTGTGAGCTGCGCGATCGACAGCCACGACGACGTGATCCTCGGCGGGGTCTTCAACGCGAACTTCGAGCTGGGCCCCGCGACCCTGACCAGCGCGGGTGATGTCGACATCTACCTCGCCAGGCTCGACGGCGGCGGCGGGTACCAGTGGGCCGAGAGCTTCGGCAGCGCCGATCATCAGTACGCCCTCACCACGGTCGACGGCGACGACGACCTCCTCCAGGCCGGGTACTTCGTCGGTCAGCTCGACTACGGAGGCGGGCCGATGCTCGCCAACGGCCGCGACGTGTTCCTCGCCAAGCTCGACGGCGACGGCGGGCACGTGTGGAGCCAGCGCTTCGGCGACGCCGGCGATCAGCGGATCCAGACGCTCGCCACCGACGCTGCGGGGCGCGTGCTGGTCGGCGGGCACTTCGACGGCGTCCTCGACTTCGGCGGCGGTCCCCTGATGCACGAGGGCAACTTCGACGGCTTCGTCGCGGTCTTCGCCGCCGACGGCGACCACCTGTGGAGCCGTCGCCTCGGCGGACCGGGCACCTCGCGGATCGACGCCATCACCGCCGACGCCGCGGGCAACGTCATCGTCGGCGGCATCTTCAACCAGACCGTCGACCTCGGCGGCGGCGCCGAACTGACGGCGGGCCCGAACACCTCCGCGTTCCTCGCCAAGTACGATCCCGCCGGCGAGCTCCTCCACGCCGTCAGCCTCGGCGCCGGCGCCGGCTACCACTGGCTCGCGGGCGTCGCCACCGACTCCGCCGATCACGTGGTCGTCCTCGGCTCCTTCAGCGAGAACATCGACATCGCCGGCGAGGTCCTGACGACCGCCGGCAAGACCGACATCTTCCTGGCCAAGCTCGCGCTCTGAGCCCCTCTCGCCAGTCAACCCTCGGCGAGCGCGACGATCGTGCCGTAGTCGCCGAAGCCGACGATGTCGAGGAGGCCGTCGCCGTTGACGTCGGCGAGGACGCGCAGGTGGACGTCGACGCGCCAGCCCTGGGCCTGGCCGAATTCGTCGACCTCGCGCTTCGGCTCGCGGAACGAGTCCTTCTTCGCGGTGGCGACGATCACGCCCTTCTGGCCGAAGCCGACGATGTCGACGCGGTCGTCGTCGTCGACCCTGGCGAGCACGCGCACGTGCCTGTCGACGCGCCAGCCCTGGTCGACGCCGAAGTCGTCGAGGACGCGCTTGGCGCCGGAGAACTTGCCGGACCTGGCCAGCGCCAGCAGGGTGCCCTTGTCGCCGAAGCCGACGATGTCCTCGCGGCCGTCGCCGTCGACGTCGCCGAGCATGCGCACGTGCTTGTCGGCGCGCCAGCCCTGGTCGTAGCCGAAGTCGTCGAGCCACAGCTTGGCCCTGGCGAACGAGCCGTCGCCGGCGCGGGCGACGTAGACGCCGTCGTTGCCGAAGCCGACGATGTCGGCCTTCTTGTCGCCGTCGACGCGGCCGACGAGGCGTGGGGTGCGATCGACGCGCCAGCCCTGGTCGTAGCCGAAGTCGTCGAGCCACAGCTTGGGGCTGGTGAACTTCGTGCCGGTCGACCGCGACACGTACACGCCCGAGGCGCCGAAGCCGACGATGTCGGGCAGCTCGTCGCCGGTGACGTCGACGAGGACGCGCGGGTGCCGGTCCATGCGCCAGCCGGTGGAGATCGAGTAGTCCTTGACCCACAGCTTGGGCGGGCGGAACTTCGAGCCGGTCGACTGCGACACGAACACGCCGTCGTTGCCGAAGCCGACGACGTCCATCTTCCCGTCGCCGTCGACGTCGGCGAGGAAGCGCGGGTGCTTGTCGACCCGCCAGCCGTTGCTGTACGAGTAGTTGTCGACCCACGTCCTCGGCTCGGCGAAGCAGTCCCCGGTCGACAGGGCGACGACGACGCCCTGCTCGCCGAAGCCGACGATGTCGGCCCGGCCGTCGCCGTCGACGTCGGCGAGGAAGCGCGGGTGCCGGTCGAGGCGCCAGCCGCTGCTGACGCCGAAGTCCTCGATCCACATCTCGGGCTCGGAGAAATCGGCGGCCCGCACCTCGGGCGCGCCGGTGAGCGGCATCATCAGGCCGGCGAACATGCCGACCTCGGTCAACTTCGTCATGGCGAGCTCTCCTGGAGGAGGCCGATCGCGCATGTCTCGAGAGACATGTCGGCGAGCGGCAGATCGGGCGATCGTCGGCTTTGTGTGCGCCGGCCCGCGGCCACGCAAGCGGCAGGGCAGGCGGGCCGCAGCGGCGGATCCACGCGGTCGGTCGCGGGCCGGCCGCGTGGATCCGCCCGGGGCCGCGGCGACGGTTGCTCAGGGCGCTCCCCGGCCGCGAGCCGGCGGGCCGGGATGGCGCGCTCGGGGTGTCGCGCGCAGGCCTCGCGACGCGGGCGCTCGCCCGTGTCGCGGGGCCGGCGCGGCGTCGACGTCGCGCTCGCGTGGTCGTGGTAGGGTCCGCTCATGCGCGGCGCTTCACTCCTCGGGATGCTCGTGTTCGTCACCTCGATCGCCCTCGGGGCCTGCGGCGGCCCGCCTCCGCCCGGCCACTGCGCGGGCCCGACGTGCGGCTGCCAGGGCGGCGACAACTGCGTGCTCGACTGCCCGGCCGCCGGCTGCGACGCCGAGTGCTCCAGCGTCAGCAACTGCGACGCCGGCTGCGGCGACATGTGCAACCTGTCGTGCCACGACAACTCGAACTGCGACCTCGAGTGCCTCGACGCCTGCACGGTGCAGTGCGAGTCGGTGAGCAACTGCGATGTCGCGTGCGGGGCCGACTGCGCGGTCGACTGTCGCAACCTGTCGAGCTGCGAGGTGGTGATGATCAGCGGCGAGGTGGTGTGCGAGAGCGTCAGCAGCTGCGATGTCCGCTGCGCCCTGCCCGACGGCCGGACGGAGCCGGCGTCGGACTGCGGCGACGGCCGGCACAGCTGCCCGGTCGGTTCGTGCTAGGGCCGCGATTCATTGCGAGTGGATCCGGCGGAACGCCGTGAACCCGGGCGCGATTGCGCGGTCCCAGGCGACCTGCAACACTCGCGGCCATGCCGCAGACCTCGCGCGTCCTCCCCGTGACCTTCGCCGCGGCCGTCGTCGCCGGCGCGTGCAACTTCCTGTCCTCGGGGGCAGGTCAGACGACGTCCAACCTGGCGAACGTGGCCGGCGGGATCGCCTGCCCGGCGCTGTCGAGCGGCGGCGACGCGCTCGGGGTCCGGTACACCGCCAGGGCCGAGCTCAACGCGAAGGTCGGGGCGTTCGTGCAGGCGGCGAAGGACCTGCAGCGGCTGGCGGTCAAGTGGGACGCGGAGGTCACGTCGGCGTGTCGCAAGATCGGCGCCGACATCGGGGTGGCGGCGGCGGCGATGCAGCCGAACCAGAACGCAACCGCGTCGCAGGCCGCGTGCGGGGCGGTGACGGCCAAGGTGCAGGGGCTGCTCAAGGGCGGGGTGAAGATCGAGGCCGCCTACACGCCGCCGAAGTGCGAGGTCGACGCGTCGGCGCGGGCCCGCTGCGACGGCCGCTGCAAGGTCGAGGTCGAGCCGGCGCAGATCGTGGCCCAGTGCACGCCGGCCAAGCTGTCGGGGCGCTGCCAGGGCACCTGCAAGGGCCAGTGCGACGGCCGCTGCTCGGGCCAGTGCCAGGGCGACTGCGCGGTGAAGGACGCGCAGGGCCGCTGCGCCGGCAAGTGCGACGGCACCTGCCAGGGCCAGTGCGACGCGACCTGCCACGCCTCGTGCGAGGGCACCTGGCAGGCGCCGAAGTGCGAGGGCAAGGTGACGCCGCCGAAGGTCGACGCCGACTGCAAGGCCTCGTGCGAGGCGAGCGTGAAGTTCTCGGCCCAGTGCTCGCGGCCGCAGCTCGAGGTCAAGACGTCGAGCGACGCCCAGGCGCTGGCCAGGCTGGTGACGTCGCTGTCGGCCAACCTGCCGGTCCTCATCGCCGCGCAGGTCAAGCTGGGGCGCGAGATCGCCGGCGAGGTGCAGACGCTGGTGCGCCTCGGCGGCGAGCTGCGCGGCAAGCTCCAGGGCGCCGGCGAGCAGGCGATCGCGTGCGTGACCGCGGCGGCGTCGGCGGTGGCGACGGCGTCGGTCAGCATCAACGTGTCGTTCAAGGCCAGCGCGTCGGTCTCGGGGGCGGTCGGTGCCAGCGGTCGGGCCGGCTGAGGCGATGAGCGCCTGGCACTGGGCCGGCCTGTTCGCCGCCGGCGGCTGCGGCGTGTGCCTGCGCTTCGCCCTCGCGCTCAGGGTCGACCGCTGGGCCGAGGCGACGCTGCCGCACGTCGGCACGCTGGCGGTCAACCTGCTCGGCTGCCTGGCGATCGGGGTGCTGGCGCCGCTGCTGTCCCAGGGGCCAGGTCGCGCGATCGTGGTCGCCGGGCTGCTCGGCGGGTTCACGACCTACAGCACGTTCGCGCTGGTCACCGTCGAGCTGGCCGGCGCCGCCCGCTGGACGCCGCTCGCCGTGCAGCTCGCGCTCCACGTCGGCGGCGGGGCGCTCATGGTGGCGCTCGGCTCGTGGCTGGCAGGCCGCTTCGTCACCCCCTGAGCGCGCTGAAAGCGCGGCGGGAGTGGTTGAAATTTTTCTTGAATTAATCATGTACGTCGTATAGTTTTTACGTCGTACGGGAAATGCGGCGAGGCGCCGTCGGTCCCGCCGACAAGAGGAGTACTGCGTGCAGATCACCGGCTGTGCCGTGTCGCTGACGGTCGACGACGTCGCTGCGTCGAGCGCCTTCTTCATCAAACATCTCGGGTTTCACGAGGCGATGGCGGCCGATGGGTTCGCGTCGCTGAAGCGCGACGACGCCGGCATGAACGTCGTGCTGCTGCGCCGCGGGATCGAGGTGCTGCCGCCGGGCTTCCGCGACCAGCGGGCGGCCGGGGTGATCGTCGCGTTCGTCGTCACCGACCTGGCGGGCGAGGAGCGGCGGCTGCAGGCCGAGGGCGTGGCGATCACGATGCCGCTGCGCGAGGAGCCGTGGGGCGAGCGGCTGTTCCAGATCACCGATCCGAACGGGGTGGTGATCGAGCTGGTCGAGTGGGCCGCGCCGCCGCCGGCGTGAGCGTCACTGCGGCGGCTTCGCCTCGTAGATCGGGGCGCCCTTGTGGTAGGTGGCGAGCGGGCGGATGTCCTTGAGGTCAGCTGTCCGAACGGACAGGGGGTTGCGGTCGAGGATCACGAGGTCGGCGACGCGGCCGACGGTCAGCTCGCCCTTCCTGTCGCCGTCGAACAGCTGATGCGCGCCGCTGCTGGTGAGGCCGCGCAGGCCGTCGAACACGGGGATCCGCTGCGGCGGGCCGAGGACCTTGCCGCCGGCGGTGGTGCGGACCACCGCGGCGGCGAGCAGCTGCATGGGGTCGAGCGGGAGCCGCGGTGCGTCGGTCTGCAGGGTGAACAGGAGGCCGCGGTCGAGCGCGGACCGGGCCGGGTCGAGCCGCGCGGCGCGGGTCGGGCCGAGCGCGGTGTCGCGATAAAAGTCGCCGAGGTGGAAGATCTGCGCGCTGGCGAACGACGGCACCATGCCGAGGTCGCGCATGCGGTCGAGCTGATCCTCGCGCACGGTCTGGGCCCGCAGCAGCACCGGGCGCTGATCCTTGACGCGGCGGCGCTCGAGCACCCGCTCCCAGGCGTCGAGGAGCTGATCGGCCGCGGCGTCGCCGTCGGCGTGGGCGACGACCTGCCACTTCTGATCGAGCGCGAGCTCGAGGATCTGCTCGACCTCGGTCGCCGCCATGACGGCCTCGCCGCGCCAGCCGCGAGGCTTGCCGGGCGGCGGGGTGGCATAGGGCGTGGACAGCCAGGCGGTGCGCGTGTCGAGGGTGCCGTCGAGGTCCAGCTCGATGCCGCCGAGCTTGAGGCCGCGCTCGTAGGCGCCGAAGCGCTGGCCGACCCATTGCTCGGCGTCGGCGACGCTGGTGACGACGGGATAGGCGACGACGTCGACCACGTGCTTGCCGGCGCGCGCGAGCCGGCGCAACGCCTCGAGTTCGTCGGGCGCGGCGGGGCCGTCCTGCACGGTGGTGAAGCCGCGGCGCGCGTACTGGCGCTCGGCCATGATCAGCCGCCGCGCCTGCTCCTCGTCGCCCTGCCGCGGCAACGCGCGGGTGACGAGGAGGACGGCGCTGTCCTCGAGCACGCCGCTGGGCTCGCGCGACCGGGTCTTGCGGCCGATCAGGCCGCCCGGCGGATCGGCGGTGCCGGCGTCGATGCCGAGCAGGCGCAGGGCGGGCGTGTTGACGACCGCGAGCTGACCCGAGCGGTGATAGACGACGATCGGGTGCATGTTCGAGACGGCGTCGAGGTCGGCGCGGGTGAGCTGTCGGGCCCCGGGCAGCCGCGATTCGTCGTAGTTCCAGCCGACCACCCACTGGCCGCCGACGAGCTTGCGCCGCTTGATGTCGGCCCGCAGCGCCCGCTGGAGCGCGGCGGGCGTGCGGATCGTGCCGAGCGGCGGCGGGGCCAGCTGGACTTGCTCGCTGCGCGTGGCGACGGCGCCGAGGTGCCCGTGACCGTCGATGAACCCGGGCAACAAGGCCTTGCCGGCGAGGTCGATCGTCTCGGTGCGCTCGCCGACGAGCGCCATGACGTCGTCCTGCGCGCCGACGGCGACGATCTCGCCGTCGCGGACCGCGAGCGCCTCGGCGACGATCGGGTTGCCCGCGTCGTCGACGCGCATGGTGATCACCGGGCCGCCGTGGAACACGCGGTCGACGTCCGTCGCGCTCGCGCGGGCCGGTCCGACCGGTCGGGTCGGTGGCCGCGGCGTGGTCGTCGGCGGCCGCTTGTCGGGCGCCGGCGGCTGGACCGCGGCCGAGCGCGCGGGCTTGCCGGTGCTGGGCTGCCGCGCGGGCTTGCCGGCGGTCGGCAGGCCGCGGCTCGGCTGATTCGGGGCGCCCGAGCTGTAGCTGTAGCTGCACGAGAGGAGCGCGGCGGTGATCGTGGTGAGCGAGACGAGGCGAATCATCGTGCGTGCGGCCTTGTCCGCGAATCGATAGCACCGGGCCGTCTGCTGTCGAGACGGCCGGACGCACCACCGTCGCGGCCCGCCGGGTGCTCACGAGCCGGCGGGCAGGCGGAAGGTGCTGGCGATCCACGAGGTGCGGTCGCCCTCGAAGCTCAGCTCGGTGGTGGCGGTCATGATCGCCATGTGCGAGCCGTCGGGGCTGGTGAACACGAGGCCGCGGTCGAGGTCGTAATTCCAGATGTACGGACGCAGGCGCACGCCCGGCTCGATCTGCACGGTGGTGTGATCGGGGAGGGTGAGGTCGAGCTTGAAGGCCGCGCCCTTGCCCTCGTAAGCGCGCTCGCGGTCGCCGCCGAGGACCTCGAGGGTGGCGGTGGCGGTCTGGCCCGAGGGCAGGAGGATGGCGTAGGCCTTGACGCCCGGGCGCGGCGCGGCGGCCTCCTGCGGCTCGGCCGGGGTGAGCAAATAGCCGGGCTCGATGGCGTACCTTTCGAGCAGCGCGGTGCGCCGGGGCGCCAGCGCGGCGCGCAGGTCGGGCGGATCGCAGGGCTGCGAGTCGGGCGAATTGTGCCGCACCTCGACGTAGCCGCCGTCGACGAGGATGTTGCTGTCGGTGTCGACGACGAACAGCCGCGCTGCCCCCTCGCACAGGGCCGCGCCGGGCCCGGCGTCGAAGGTCTCGAACGCGAAATAGCGGCCGTCGCGCGACCATCCCCAGACGGTGAGTTGATCGATTTGCTGGCGTGGATCGCCCGCTCGCTCGTACGGAGCGCCGAGCGTCGCGGAGGCCGAACTCCCGGCGGCCGGCGGTGTGGGAGCCGCGGATGCCTCGGTTTGCGGGGTGGCCGGACGGGCGGCGGTGGTGGTGGGGCCATTCGACGCGGTGCAGGCGCTGGCGAGCAGGACGGCGCAGACGAGGCGGGAGCGCATGGGGGAGGGTTTAACAGGGGAGGGGGGCGGGCGCCAGTTCTTGCGGGGGGCGAGGTGTTCGAGCAGGTGCCATGCGGGCAGGCGAGGATGCTCCTGCTCGCACTCGTACGAATCTGCCCGCCGAGGTCGCCGCGCAGACGACCCGAGAGGATGGGGCGGATTCCGGGTGTGTATTCCGATTAGAGCAGGTCGCGCTCCTCGGCGGTGGAATCATCTGTGAATATTGCGTCCGTCGGCGGGCTAGCGATCGATGCGTCGTGCATCGGCGATACCGGCGAGACGGTGTATCGCGGCGTCGACCGGCAGACCGAGCTGAGGGGCGAGCTCGCGGCCGATTTCGGGCGAGATGGACGGGGATGCGAATCACCCGCGCTGGTGGCGGGAGCGGCTGACGCTCATGAGGATGCCGATGCCGAGCATCATCGCCAGGGCGTTGGAGCCGCCGAGGCTGAAGAAGGGGATCGTGATGCCGGTGACGGGGAGGAGCTGGAGGACCATGCCCACGTTGATGATGACGTGGAAGAAGAACAGCGACGAGACGCCGACGCACAGCAATGCGCCGAAGCGGTCGCGGGCCTGGGAGGCGAGGCTGAGGCCCCACAGGACCAGGGCGACGAACATGACGAGGACCATGGCGGCGCCGAGGAAGCCCCACTCCTCGGCGTAGACGGCGAACGGGAAGTCGGTGTCGCCGTAGGGCAGGAAGTCGAGGGTGTTCTGGGTGCCCTGGCGGACGCCGCGGCCGAAGAAGCCGCCGTTGCCGACGCCGATCATGGCCTGGATGGTCTGGTAGCCCTCGTTGTCGGCGTAGGCCTCGGGGTTCAGCCACACGTCGATGCGCGAGCGCTGGTACTTGTGCATGAAGAAGGCCCAGCCGAGCATGAAGAGGGTCACGCCGGTGGTCATCAGCGCGAGGATGCTCTTCAGCGAGAGCTCGGTCAGGGCCAGGATCGTGATGGAGACGAGGCTGCAGATGATGCCGGTGCTGAGGTCGGGCTGATTGACGATCAGCGCCACCGGGATCAAGAACATGATGAACGGGACGATCAGGTGCCGGACCTTGCGCGGGGCCTTGCTCGGCCGGTCGCTGAGGTAGCGCGCGAGGGCGGCGATCAGGAGGATCTTCATCAGCTCCGAGGGCTGGAACTGATAGTCGCCGAGCTCGAGCCAGCGCCGCGCGTCGTTGCGCATGACGCCGATCAGGGGGACGAGCCCCAAAAGGCCGAGGCCGAACACGTAGGCGGCGTAGGCGAGCCGGTGCAGGACCCGGTAGTCGAGCGCGGCGACGATCAGCGCGGCGATCGTGCCGAGGCCGAGCCAGCGGATCTGGACCTGGATCTTGCCGCTCCAGTCGCCGGCGCCGGCGCTGTTGAGGTTGATCAGCGCGAGCGCGACGATGCCGGCGACGAGGGTGACGATCACCCAGTCGATCGACTGCACGGCGCGGCGCACGACCGAGCGCGGACGGCCGATCGCGGTCACGGCAGGTCCTCCAGCGTCCGACTGCGGCCGAGCGCGGTCACGGCAGGACCTCCTGCTTCTTGCTCGCCGGCTTCTTGCTCGCCTGCTTCTTGCTCGCCTGCTTCTTGCTCGGCTTCTTCTTGCCGCCGCGGGGGCCCGGCGAGGGGCTGGTCTTTGCGACATGTCCCGAGGAGCCTGTCTCTTCGGGCTTGGGCGGCGGGGGGCCGAGCGGGCGGTCGCCGGGCAGGCGGGCGCCGGTGAGGGCGACGGCGCGGTCGGGGCCGGGGGCGCTGTCGCCGAGGGGGTCCTTGTTGCGCTGGCCGGGCAGCGGCGGGGGCACGCCGCCGGCGCGGCGCGGCTGGGGGGTCTCGGAGCGGCTGCCGAGGTAGCTCTCGATGACCTTCATGACGATCGGCGCGGCGGCGTCGGCACCGACGCCGCCATGCTCGACGAAGGCGACGACGACGATCTTGGGCGCGTCGGCGGGGGCGTAGCCGGCGAACCAGGCGTGGTCCTGGGTGAAGTCGAAGCCGGGGATCGGGCCGACCTTGGGGGTCCTGGTCTTCTTGTCGAGGGCGCCGACCTGGGCGGTGCCGGTCTTGCCGGCGACGACGACGGTGCCGAGCCGCTCGCTGTAGGCGGTGCCGAGCTCGTTGTTGACGACGCCGGTGAGGCCGGCGTGGATCCGGTCGCGGTCGGCGGGCAGGACCGGCTCGAGGTCGCGGCGCACCTGCGGCTTGTTCTGCAGCACGAGCCGGCGGTCGGGGGTCTCGATGCGGTCGACGATGTACGGGGTCATGACGCGGCCGCCGTTGGCGATCGCGGCGTAGAGCACCGCGACCTGCAGGACGGTGGCGGTGACGTTGCCCTGACCGATGGCGCTGTTGAGGCGGACGCCGCGCTGGTAGGTGCCCTCGCGCGCCTCGAACGCCTCGGTCGGGATGCGCCCCTTGGCCTCGCTGTTGATGCCGATGCCGGTGCGCTCACCGAGGCCGAGCCGGCGCGCGAACAGCTCCATGCGCTCGAGGCTCAGGACGGTGTCGATCGCCAGGGTGTAGAAGTAGACGTTGCACGACTGGACGATCGCCTGCTCGAGGTTGACCGGGCCGTGCTTGTGCGTGCACTTGAAGCGGCGGCCGCCGTAATTGACGTAGCCGTCGCAGGTGATGGTCTTCTCGGGGTCGAAGGTGGGGTCGTCGAGGGCGGCGAGCGCCGAGACGACCTTGTAGGTCGAGCCGGGGAAGTAGTGCTCCTGGACGGTGCGATCGATGAAGGGCTTGAGCGGGCTCTCGCTCCAGGCCTTGTACTGATCGCGGCCGATCGGCTGCTGCCAGCGGTTGGGATCGATCGCGGGCACGCTGAGCATGGCGACGATCCGGCCGGTGTCGGGCTCGATGGCGACGAGCGCCCCGGCGGGCTTGTCGGCGAACGCCTCGGCGGTGACGCGCTGCAGGTCGAGGTCGAGGGTGAGGTAGACGTCCTGGCCGGGGATCGGGTCCTCGTCGGGCGGCAGCGCGGCGAGGGCGTCGCGCGGCGGATCCTTGACCGGGTGGTGGTGGACGTCGACGACGCGCGAGCGCTTGCCGGGGCGGCCGCGCAGGTAGTTCTCCCACTGCCGCTCCATGCCGGTCTTGCCGACGCGGTCGCCCGGGCGGTACGAGCCGCCGGAGTGGGCGAGGCCCTCGGGCGTGATCTCGCCGACGTAGCCGGTGACGAAGGCGGTGAGCTCGCCGGCGGGGTAGAAGCGGCGCGCGGACTCGCGGATCTCCAGCCAGTCGCCGAGGGCGTCCTTGCGGGTCTGGATCCGCGCGAACTCCTGCCAGGTGAGGTTGCCGCGCACGGCGAACGGGTAGATGCCCTCGTCGCGGTCGCGCCGGCGGACGATCGCGGCGACGAACTGCTCGCGGTCGGCGGCGTCGACGAAGTCGACGAGGTCGGCGAGCGCGTCGATCTGGGCGTCGCTCAGCGGGACACGCGAGCCGGTCTGCGAGCGCGCCTTGGGGTCGTCGGTCTCGACGACGACGCGCGGCCGGGCGGTGACGTAGAGGGTGTAGGCCGGGCGGTTGCTGGCCAGCGGGCGGCCCTGGGCGTCGAAGATCCGCCCGCGCAGCGCCGGGGCCTCGATGGTGTCGATGAAGTTGCGCTCGGCCCGGCGCACGTAGTGCTCGCCCTCGAGCACCTGCAGCTGGCACAGGCGGCCGAGCAGGACCAAAAACGCGAGCAGGACCACGACGACCATCGCCTGCAGCCGGGGCCGCAGGGCGCGCAGGTCGTCGGGCTCGCGTAAGCTGGTCATCGGGTCATGTCCACAGGGTCATGTCCAATCGGACTGGCCCTCGCCCTCGAGGGTGGAGCCGCTGCCGCGGGCCTGCAGCGGGGAGCGGCGGGCCGGCCGGGGGCGGCGGCCGAAGGCGCGATCGCCGGCGCCGAGGGCCAGCTCGGCGAGGAGGAACACGCCGGGGGCGGCGAGCACGGTGGCGAGGGCGTGCCAGCGGGCCTGCACGAGGCCGGCGATCAGCGCCTCGCCCTCGACGCCGAGGCGGCGGCGGACGAAGAACAGGATGGCGAAGGTGACGAGGTCGACGAGCGCGGCGGCGACCCCGGCCGCGAGCGCGCGGGCGACCGGACCCTCGACGGCGAGGCGCCGGCTCGACCACACGAGGGCGCAGCAGCACAGGCCGTGGGCCAGCGACAGGAGGCCGGCGGGGGTGCCCTGGTGCATGTCCTCGAGGTAGCCGAGCGCGACGGCGACGAGCAGGCAGGAGGGCAGCGAGAGGTCGCGCCCGAACACGACGTGGGCGACCAGCGCGGCCGAGGTGGCCGGCAGCATGACCGTGAGCCCGAGGGTCTGCCCGAGGCCGCCGACCGCGGCCAGGAGCAGCCATCCGAGGGCGATGTAGATCAGCGGGCGCATGAACCTTGGGACATGTCCTATTGCAGGGGTCCGAGGCCGTGGGCGGCGGCCGGCGGGCGGCCGGAGCCCTCGGGGTCGGGCGCGGGGGCGCTGGCGAGCACGACCCACACCATGTCGAGGCGGTCGAAGCGGGCCGAGGGGACGACGTGGACGCGCTGCTGGGCGCCGACGACGTCGTCGACGCGCACGACCTGGCCGACCGGCTGGCCGCGCGGGAACAGCTCGTCGACGCCGCTGGTCTGCACGAGGTCGCCGACGCTGACGCCGAGGTCGGCGGCGATGTGGACGACGCAGCGGTCCTCGCCGATGCCCTCGAGGATGCCGGGCGCGCGGGTGCTGGCGATCTCGACCGCGACCTTGCTGCGCGGGTCGGTGATCAGCATGACGTCGCTGTGGTCGTCGGCGGCGCGGTCGATGCGGCCGACCACGCCGGCGTCGGCGATCACGGCCATGCCCGGGCGCACGACCCGGTCGCCGCGGTCGAGCCGGAGCTTGACGACGCGGAAGAACGGCGACTGCTCGACGCCCGCGACCTCGGCGGCGATCATGTCCTCGGCGACCTTGTCGCGCATCTGCAGCGAACGCCTGAGCTCGCGGTTCTCTTCCTCGACCTGCTGCAGGCCGCGCAGGTCGAGCCGCAGCTTACGGTTCTCGGCCGCGAGCGCCTCGTTGTCGTCCTGCAGGCGGGCCTGCAGCAGCCAGCGCTCGAAGAACCGGCCGGCGTTGCCGGCGGCGTAGCTGACCCCGGCCTCGAGCGGGGCGCCGACCTTGACGACCACGCGGTCGAAGCCGGACAGGGTGCGCGGGTCCTGCAGGCTGGCGCGCAAGAGCAGCGCCGGGACGCCGAGCAGGAGCGCGACCAGGACCGCGTTCTTGGCGCTGCGGAGGCCGGCCATCCTCCGGGGCTCCCTACTGGAGCGCGACCTCGCGGAGGAGGTCGAGCTCGTCGAGGACCGCGCCGGTGCCGAGCACGACCGCGAACTCGGGCTCGTCGCACACGAAGCACGGCAGACCTGTCTCGTCGGACAGGAGGACGTCGAGGTTGCGCAGCTGCGAGCCGCCGCCGGTGAGGACGATGCCCTTGTCGACGATGTCGGCGCACAGCTCGGGCGGGGCCGCCTCGAGCACCAGGCGCACGGCCTCGACGATCGCCGCCACCGGCTCGCTGACGGCCTCGCGGATCTCCTCGCTGTCGACGACGATCGTCTTGGGGATCCCGCCGACCAGGTCGCGGCCCTTGACCTCCATCGTCATGAAGTTGCGCATCGGCGCGGCGGTGCCGATCTGGATCTTGATGCGCTCGGCGGTCCGCTCGCCGATCAGGAGGTTGTACTTGCGCTTGACGTGCTGGACGATCGCCTCGTCGATCTTGTCGCCGCCGACGCGGATGCTCTTGCACGCGACGATGCCGGCGAGCGAGATCACCGCGACCTCGGCCGTGCCGCCGCCGATGTCGACGACCATGTTGCCGCCCGGCTCGGTGATCGGCAGGCCGGCGCCGATCGCCGCGGCCATCGGCTCCTCGATGAGGAACACCTCGCGGGCCCCGGCCGCCAGCGCCGAGTCCTTGACCGCGCGCTTCTCGACCTCGGTGATGCCCGAGGGCACGCAGATGACGATCCGCGGCTTGACCAGGGTCTGGCGGTTGTGCGCCCGGTTGATGAAGTGCCGCATCATCGCCTCGGTCACCTCGAAGTCGGCGATGACGCCCTCCTTCATCGGCCGGATGGCGGTGATGCTGCCGGGCGTGCGCCCGAGCATCTCCTTGGCCTCCTTGCCGACGGCGACGACCCGCTTGGTGCTGCCCTTCTTCTGCACGGCGACCACGCTGGGCTCGTGGGCGACGATCCCCCTGCCCTTGACGTACGTCAGGGTCGTGGCGGTCCCGAGGTCGATGGCCATGTCGTTGGAGAACAGGCCGTATACCCAGTCAAAGAGCATGCTGCGCGCGGCGTTCGGTGATACCTGCCGGAGCACTCGGCGGCAAGTCAGCGGCGTTGTGCGTGAGGCTTGCGGCTTTTCTCACAATAAACGGCCGGGCGCCGCGACCGGGCCCAGGAGCGCGGAGCGCCGGCTCCGCGGCGGCCAACGCGGCAGCCGCCCCGCATATTCCGCGGGCCCGCAGGCGGGCTGTGGTTTCCCGGGGGCCGTCTTACCGCTAGCTTCGCGGGGACATGACGGACGAGACGGACGCGGCCCCACGGGGCACCGCGATGAAGACCATCGGCGCATGGATCCTGCTCGGGATGCTGGCGCTCGCCTTCGGGCTCAGCTTCGGCCTGCCGAGCGACGCGATCACTTGCGGCCTCGAACCGCTGGCCAAGACCTACGGCAGCAACGTGGTGGACGAGGACTTCCAGTACGAGTTCCGCGCCATCTCGCTGACCACGCGGATCCCCGAGGACGCCAAGTTCCAGGAGATGCTCGGCCTGCGCGAAGAGGTGCTCGACGCGATCGTCGAGCGCCGCGTGCTCGGCGAGATCGGGCGCAGGATGGGCCTCGTCGCCGACCTGAACGACGCCGAGGACCTCACGGCCGACGGCCACCTCATCGTGCTCGGCAAGACGTGGGACTGGCTCGCCGGTCAGGCCTTCAACTACCAGGCGTTCGAGCGCAACTGGCTGCCGCGCTTCGGCGTCGGCGAGCGCCGCTACCTCGAGTACCAGCGCGAGGAGGTGCTCGCGCGCACCGTGCGTGACGTGCTCGCCAGCGTGATCACCGTGTCGGAGGCCGAGGTGCGCGACGCCTACGACCAGCGGCAGAACCAGCTGTCGCTGCGCTACGCCCGCTTCGATGCCGGTCGCTACGCGGATCTCGTCGACCCGTCGAAGGCCGACCTCGAGGCGTACGCGGCCGAGCACAAGGACGAGCTGGCCAAGCAGTTCGAGGCCCAGGGCACGCGCTTCCTCAAGCTGCCGAAGCAGATCCGCCTGCGCTTCATCTCGGTGAGGAAGCCGCAGCCGCCGGCGGTCGACGCCGACAAGGACACGCAGAAGAAGTACGAGGCCGAGCTCGCGGAGGCGAAGGCGAAGATCGGCGAGGCCGCGAAGAAGCTGCAGGCCGGCGAGGACTTCCGCGCGGTCGCGCGGGCGACCTCGGAGGACGCGGACACGTCGCGGCGCGGCGGCGACTACGGGTGGGTGACGCTCGAGGGCACCGGCACGGGGCTCGACCCGGCGGTCGACGAGGCGGCGCGCAAGCTGCAGGTCGGCGAGCGCTCCGAGGTGGTCGAGAGCGACGAGGCGCTCTACATCGTCAAGGTCGAGGGGCAGCGCGAGGGCGACGTGCCGCAGGACGAGGCGATCCTCGAGCTGGCCGAGGAGGCGCTGATGCGCGAGCGCGGCAAGGCGCTGGCCAAGCAGGCCGCCGCCGAGGCGCTGCAGGCGCTCAAGGACGGCGCGACGATGACGCAGCTGTTCCGCTCGCCCGACGCGCTCGCAGGGGCGCCGGGCGCGGGCATCGACCAGCTCGAGGTGCCGACCGAGCCGCCGCCGGCGCCCAAGCCCGGCGACGACAAGCCGGAGCTGCGGGTCACCGGCCTGTTCAGCAAGGAGAAGCCGATCCCCGGGCTCGGCGTGAACCCCGAGATCACCAGGGCCGCGTGGGCCGCCGACCCCAAGGCGGAGTTCATCGACTCGGTGTTCGAGACGCCCGACGGCTTCGTCCTCGCCGCGGTCGAGCGCAAGGAGACCGCCACCGACGAGGGCTTCGCGGCCGCCCGCGCCGACCTCTACCGCGAGCTGTCCGAGGCCAAGGCGGCCAAGGTCACGGCCCGCTTCGCCTACCACACCTGCCTCGGCGACAAGGCCCGCGGCGACATCGTGCCCTACGAGCAGCGCGTGTCGCGGCTGATGACCTACGACACCAAGGAGGCCTTCGACGAGAAGGGCAACCGGGTGCTGCGGCCGTACGTGATGTGCGACCGCGTCGGCAACCGCGGCGGCATGCTCAACCTGGCGGCGCTGACCGGCGGCGGCGGGGGCCAGCGCTGAGCTGAATGAAGGGACAGGTCGCAGGGGCCATGGCGTCGGCGACCGGTCGTGACGGACAGGCGAGCGGCCTCGGCCTCCGCCTCGAGCTGGCCCAGGGGCCCGGCGGCCCGCAGGTCCGGATGCACGCCGGACCCGCCGAGCTGGCCCCGGGCCTGCGCCTGGCCGCGCTGACCGCGGAGCCGATCGGCGCGGCGAGGCCGCGCTCGACGGCCGCGCTGCGCGAGGGCGGCTGGCGCGCGCTCGAGGCGCGGCTCGAGGTCGGCGCCGACGCGCTCGAACGGGCGGCGCAGCCGCTCCGCGGGCTGGCGATCGGCAGCTGGCCGATCGGCCAGGTCGCGGTCGACCTGGCCGGCGCGGCGATCGTGCTGACGCTGACCGGCCCGCGCGACGACGGCTGGCCGGCGCTGGCGCAGCTCGAGCTCGCGGTCGAGATCGCGGCCGGCGCGCTGCAGGTGCGGGCGCGCCGGGTGTGGGCGACGGGCCCGCTGGCGCCCTCGGGGGCGGCGCTGTGGCGAGCGGTCGCGCGCGGGCTGGCCCGCGGGCGCGAGGGCGTGGTGAGCCTCACGGCCGAGGCGCTGCGGGTGACGCCGGAGTGGCTGCTGCGCCGGGCCTTCCGCGCGGCCGGGGCGACCCCGCCGCGCACCCGCGGACTGCAGGCGCGGCGCGTGCGCGCGGAGGGGCGCGGGCTGCGGATCGTGCTTGTCTCCGGGGACATGTCGCAAGAGGAAGGTTTGAAAGGGCATGTCCTGGAGGGCATGTCCGAAGAGCCCGACGATCCGCTGGCCGGGCTGCGGGCGGCCCTGCGCGCGGGCGACCGGGCGGCGGCGCTGACGGCCCTGGCGCGCGCGCCGGCGCCGACGCACCCGGGCGGGCGCCGGCTGACCCGGGCGCTGGCGCAGGTGCGGGCCGAGCTGCTGCGCTTCCGCGACCCCCCGGCGGCGGCCCAGGCGGTGCGGGCGTGGCTGGCGGCGGCCCCCGACGATCCGGAGGCGTGGTGGCGGCTGGTGGTGACGCACGCCCGCGCCGGCGAGGCCGAGGGCCTCACGCGCGGGCTGGCGGCGCTCGCCCGCATGCCGGGCCCGCCGGCGGTGCAGCTGCGCCGCCGCGTGGCCCAGGCGCTGGTCGAGGCGGAGCGCGCGGGGTCGGGCGGCCGGGCACGAGCTGTCCTCGAGGACAGGGCGTGGACCGGCGGCCCGGAGGCGCAGGCGGCGGCATGGCGAGCGCTGGCGATCGCGCAGGCGGGAGATCCCGAGGTCGCGGGCGAGACGGTCGAGGCGACGGTGGCGGCGGCGCTGGCGGCGGCGGCGAAGTGCGAGCGGCGCTGGTGCGAGGACGAGGAGCTGCACGCGCAGGTGGCCGCGGCCGGCCGCCGCTGCGGCCGCGACGTGATCGAGGCCGAACGGGCGGCGACCGAGCTGGCCGAGGCCGCGCTGGCGCTGGCGCGGGCGAGTGAAGCGCAAGGACTGGCGCCGGTGATCGCAGGGCGGACGGGGCGGGTCGATCGCAAGCGCGTGCGCGTCGAGCTGCAGACCCGGGCGGCCCGCTCGCTCGAGCCCGGGGCGCTGCTGGCCCTGGCGGAGATGGTCGAAGAGACAGGTGAGGTCGGGCGCGCGCAGGCGCTGCGCGAGCTGGCGTGGTTCCTGCTGCCGGGGTGCGATCCGGGCGAGGCGAACGCGGCGAGCGAGGGCTGGCGCGCCGGCGCGGCGGAGGCCGTGAGCGACCACGGGCCGTGGAACGACCCCGGTGAGCCGCGGGGTGCCATCCTTGAAACGTTGCGCGCGGTGGTGGCGGAGACGGCGGGGATCCGCGCGGCCTCCGAGCTGGCGCCGGTGGACCCGGGCGAGGCGGCGTCGTTGCTCGCGCTGGTCGAGCCGGAGCTGCCGGGCCTGCGCGCGGCGACCGGGCTGAAATTGCCGGTCCGCGTCGGCCGCGGGGGGCCGGAGGGCGGTGTGGCCGTTCGCAACGAGCGCGAGCCTGCCATCGTGGTGCACCCGGGGCTGGCGCGGCTCGATCGACGCGAGCGCCGGTTCCGGCTGGCCCTGGCGGCGGCGCTGATCCGCGGCGGGCTGGCGATCGTGCTCGACCCCGCGGGCGCGTCGCTGCGCGAATTGCTGGCCGCGCTGGCGTGGCTGGGGGAGCCGTCGCTGGTGCCGACATTGCCGGGGGCGCAGACGATCGTGCGACTGTGGCAGAAGCGGGGTCTGACGCCGCAGCGATTCGCGCAGCCGCAGCGCGCCGCGCTGGCCGAGCAGCTGCAGGCGTGGCGCGCCGACCCGGCCCGGGTGGCTCGCCTGGCGGCGCTGCTGCGCGGCGATCACTGCCTGCTGGCGACCCGCTGGACGGGCGCGCTGAGCGGGGCGCTGCTGGCGATCGGCCGCGACGCCCGCTTGCCGGCGGTCGTCGACGAGGCCAGCGCGCGGCGGGTGTGCGCCAGCGAAGAGGCGCGCCGGCTGCTCCGCGGCGTCGGGCTGTTCCTCGACCGGGGTCAAGAACATGACTGAAGAGACAGGTTGTTTCATCCGCACCGGGCGCCTGCAGATCCGTAAGTTCCGCCCCGACGACGCGCCGGTCCTGGCCGCCTACCGCAGCGACCCCGAGGTGGCCCGCTACCAGGGATGGACGGAGTTCGACGAGGCCAAGGCGCGCGAGTTCATCGCCGGGCTGCAGGCGGCCCGGCCGGGGGTGCCGGGCGAGTGGTATCAGTTCGCGCTGGCGCTGCTGTCCGAAGGGACATTGATCGGAGACATCGGATTGCGCGTCCACGCGGACGACCCGGCCGCGGCCGACATCGGCTACACGTTGATGACGAGCCAGCAGGGCCGCGGGCTGGCCAGCGAGGCGGTGCGCGCGGTCAGCGAGTACGCGTTCTCGCGGCTCGGGGTGCGGCGGATCCAGGCGACGATCGACGACCGCAACCTGCCCTCCCTGGCGCTGGCGCGGCGACTGGGGATGGTCGAGGAGGCCGCGGTCGAGACGGTGTGGCGCGGCGAGCCGTGCGTCGACCGGATCTTCGTGCTCCGGCGCTGAGCCGACGCGGCGCTCGGGGAACACGCGAGGCGCGAGCAATCACCGGCTCCCGGGACTGGACGGCTCGGCTCCTGCACGGGCGGGAGGTCGACCTGGCCGGCGACGCTTGCTCACGGTGCGCGCGCTGTTCGGGGCGCATCTTGCGAGCGGGTGGGGCGTTACGATGCCGATTCACGCCATGCCCATTCGCGTCCGAGAGCTGCTGCGCGCGTTCGTCTGGTCATCGCTGCTCGGTTGCAGCGCCGCACCCGCTTCGCAGGCCGCGCGAGCGACGGTGCCGCCGGGCGCCGGGGCGGCGGAGGAAGTGCGGGGCGGCTCGACGGTCGTCGCCACGGGCTCGTCGGAGAGGCTCCCGCGACTCGCCGACCCGGCGCGGCCCCGGGCCGGCGAGGTCGTGCTCGAGCGCGGCACCGTGCGCGACGAGACCGGCGCGGAGGTGGCGTACGAGATCGGCACGCTGTACGTGCCGGAGAATCGGCGCAAGAGCGACAGTCGTTTGATCGGCGTCGGCTTCGCGCGCATCCATTCAGCCCGCCCGACCGGCGCGCCGCCGGTGTTCTGGCTGCCGGGCGGCCCCGGGCTGAGCGTGCTCGGGGCGTTCGCCACGAACGACATGGGCAGGTTGCGGACGTGGCTGGGCTTGAGCGCCGTCGGTGACCTGGTCGTGCTCGAGCAGCGCGGCTACACCGCGCGCGGCGAGATGCTCACGGTCAGGAGAGAGGCGCGGCCGCTGGACAAGCCCGCCTCGGTGCGCGCCGACGCGGAGGCGATGCGCGCGCAGGCCAGAGCGGCGGTGGTCGCGAATCCCGACAAGGACCTGTCCGGCTACGACATCGCCGAGTTCGCCGCCGACGTCGACGACCTGCGCCGGGCGCTCGGCTACGACAAGATCAGCCTGTTCGGCGGCAGCTTCGGCTCGCAATGGAGCCTGGCGGTGATGCGACTCCACCCGCAGATCGTCGCGCGCGCGGTGCTGTCGTCGGTGGAGCCGCTCGACAACGGCTACGACATGCCTTCGCACATCCACGCGTCGCTGCAGCGGATCGCTCACGACGCCGACCGCGACCCGGGGCTCATGCCGTATCTGCCGCCGGGAGGGGTGATGGCGGCCGTACGCGCCCTGAACGCGCGCTTTGCCAGGGGGCCGGTGAGGGCGCCGGTGCGCGACGAGAGCGGCCGCACTCGCACGGTGGTGCTCGGCGCGGAGGATCTGCAGCAGGCGTTGCTGTCACACACGCAGGAGGGCGAGCGCTGGCCGGCCTTCATCCTGTCGCTCTACCACGGGCACTACGACGAATGGGCGCGCGAGACGCTCGCCGAGCGGCAGGCGGACGAGACGATCTTGATCGGCCCGCTGGTGGACAGCAGCCTCGGCGTGAGCGCCGAGCGCGAGCACCTGCTGCGGACCGACCCGGCGGTGGCGACGCTCGGCACCTGGAACTTCGCGGCGAACATCGCCTCGGCGCCCGACTGGCCCACCCGCGACATGGGCGACGAGCTGCGCAAGCCGGTCCCGAGCGACATCCCGGTGGTCTTCGTGCACGGCGACTGGGACACCTCGACGCCGATCAACAACTCCCTCGGCCTGCTGCCGTACTTCCGCGACGGGCACCTGATCCAGGTCCACCGCGGCGGGCACGACGGCGCGTTCTACCAGCTCAGGACCGAGCCGGCCGCGAAACAGGCGATCTACGAGTTCCTGAGGAGCGGTCGCCGGGAGGGGCTGCCGATCGAGGTGGTCCTGCCGGTGCCGCGATTCGAGCTGCCTGCCTTCCCGCCGCCGCGACCGGCGCGCTGACATGTCCCTGGGGACATGTCACGCTATTCGAAGGCGTACCACCACAGCGGGACGTGGTCGCCCTCGCTGAACGTGTAATAGCCGGAGCGGTCGTGGGCGATCGTGAGGGTCTCGCCCTGGGGCTCGATGGCGAGCGGCAGGGTGCACGGCTCGCCGGCGAGGGCGTCGGCGAGGCTGGTGCCGGGCGGGCGCAGCCACAGGAACGCCTGGGCGTAGGTGCGGACGGCGATGAAGTCGCCGGTCGGCGAGATGTCGCCGCCGGTCGCCACGGTCGCGGGGAACTGGATCGGCGCGATCTCCTCGAGCGTGTAGGGGCCGCCGGCGGCGACGGGCCCGGGGGCGCGGAAGATCCGGGTCGGATCGCCCTTCGCCACGATCACCAGATCGCCGGTCTGCGGGTCGACCATCAGGGTCTCGGCGTTGTGCGGCTCGTCGGGGTAGACGAGTTCGATCGCCTCGACGGCGCTGATGACGACGAGGTCGTCGGCGGCGGCGGCGACGTCGGGCTCGGGCACGCGGTAGACGGTGATGAACGGTCGCGTCTCGCTGTTGTCGCCGATGTCGCCGAAGTAGAGCCACTCGCCCGCGGTCGGACCTGGTCCCGCGGACATGTCCTCCCAGTCGATGGCGACGGCGCCGTCGACCTCGAAGCTGCCGAGCAGCGCGCCGGCGGCGTCGAAGGCGAAGAAGCGCGGCTCGTCGCCGGAGTCGTTGTGCACCCAGAACACGCCGGGCTGGCTGCGGCTCTCGACCAGGCCCGAGGCCTCGTGGACCTCGTCGAGGTCGACGATCGTGACCTGCGCGGGCGGGCCGACCAGCGGACATTCGAGGAGGGCGCCGGTGTCGCTGTCGTCGCCGGTGGTCGTGGTGGTCGTCGTCGTCGAGCTGTCGCCGGTGGTGGGGCCGCCGGTGGCGGTGCCGCCGGTGGTGTCGGGCGCGCCGGTGGTGACGGGATCGCCGGCGCTGGTCGAGGTCGAGGTCGAGGTCGAGGTCGCGTCGCCGGTGCTGCTGGCGGAGGCGCCGGCGGGTCCGGCGTCGTTGCAGGCGATCACGAGGCAGGCGGCGGCGAGGACGAGGCGAGGTGCAGCCATTCGCTCGAAGATAACATCACCGATCGAATTCCTCGCGACGTGGCCGTCACACGCGTGGGTGGACCTTTCGGCGGAAAGACCCTACGCACGCGGCAATGGTGCCGGGATTTTCCCGTCACGCGGTGTCCGCCGGGATGCTGCCGTGACCGGGCTGGATCGGCGCGCTCGCAGCGAGGAGCGGCGCGCGGACTTCGTGCCGCCGTCGCCGCCGATCCACCCGTATCGCGGCGGGGAATCTCTCCGCCCCGATCGCCCTCACAGGGGAGCTCGATCGCGTCGAGGTCGGGACGGTGATGGCGGAGCTCGCGGGCGCGCTGCCGACAAGCTGGCGCGCGAGCCGGCGCTGCGGCCTCTGCGCTGAGGGGACGAGTCTCCACCCGGACTGGAGGGTCGGGCGCGGGCCGGGGTGCGGGGTCACCAGGCGACCGCGTGGTGTCGCGGCATTGCAGCTGGCGCGCGGCTTGGAAGGGGGTGGGCATGCATGCCTTCATCGCCAGCGCGCACACGTTCGTCGGTCGTCGCAAGCACAATGAGGACGCCTACCTGCTCGACCCGGAGGAGGGGGTGTTCGCGGTCGCCGACGGGATGGGCGGCTACGCCGGCGGCGAGGTGGCGAGCCGGCTGGCCGTCGAGTCGCTGGCGGAGTTTTTCCAGCACGTCACGGCCGACGCCGACGCGACCTGGCCGTACGGGCTCGACCCGGCGCTGAGTCTGGCGGAGAACCGGGTCGACGCGGCGGTCCGGCTGGCGAACCGGCGGATCTGCCAGGGCCGCCAGGGAGAGCTGCGCGACATGGGTTCGACGATCGCGCTGGTGTCGCTGCTCGGCAGCTCGGCGATCGTGGCCCACCTCGGCGACAGCCGGGTGTACCGCCTGCGCGAAGGGACAGATGGTCCGGCGCTCGAGCAGCTGACCCGCGATCACTCGCTGTACGAACAGCTGCGCGCCGGCGGGGTGGCGATGCCGCCGCTGGCGGAGTTTTCATATGCCAACGTGATCACGCGCGCGCTCGGGCCGCAGGAGGAGGAGCGGCCGGAGCTGCACCGGATCGAGCTGCGCGCGGGCGACCGCCTGCTGCTGTGCACCGACGGGCTGACCGGTCCGCTGGCGCCCGAGACGATCGCGGCGCTGCTCGCCGCCGGGCCGGTCGAGGAGGTGTGCGAGCGGCTGGTGCACGAGGCGTTCCTCGCCGGGTCGCGCGACAACATCACGGCGATCGTGGTCGCGGTGGTGGATTGAGATGGCCGAATGGACATGTCCTGATAGACACTTTGATGAGTGCATCTCGGGACATGTCCTGAGGTTCAGGGTGCGGCGGCACGGACGGTAGATGTCTCTTCGGACATGTCCTGAGTCGTCAGCCGTCGTCGCCGTCGGGCACGAGGCCGTGCTTGCGCAGCAGGGTGCGCAGGTGCTTGCGATCGACCTCGGCGGTGCGGGCGGCGGCGGAGATGTTGCCGTCGCTGCGGGCCATCAGGTCGCGCAGGTAGCTGCGCTCGAACGCGTGCAGCAGCCGCTGCTTGGCCTCGGCGTAGGGGAGGTCGGCGCGGACGGACAGCTCGTCGTCGGCGGTCGAGCTGTCCCCGGGGACATCCAGGCGCAGGTCGGCGAAGGTGCGCGCGCCGGGCGAGAGGGCGACGGCGCGGTCGAGGGTGTTGCGCAGCTCGCGGACGTTGCCGGGCCAGTCGTGGGCGGCGAGGCGGGCGAGGCCCGGTCCGTCGATCTCGCCGACGTCGAGGCCGCGGGCGGTCAGGAGGGCGCGGGCGGTGATCGACAGGTCCTCCCGGCGGGCGCGCAGCGGCGGGAGGGCGACGCGGAGGACGCTGAGCCGATAGTAAAGGTCGGGCCGGAAGGTGCCCGCGGCGACGGCGGCCGCGAGGTCGCGCTGGCTGGCCGCGACGACCCGGACGTCGACGGCGACCTCGTCGTCACCGCCGACGGGACGGACGGTGCGGGCCTCGAGCGCCCGCAACAGGCGCGACTGCAGGGCCAGCGGCAAACTGTCGAGCTCGTCGAGGAACAGGGTGCCGCCGTGGGCGCGGGCGAAGGCGCCGCGGCGGGCCTGCATCGCCCCGGTGAAGGCGCCCTTGACGTGGCCGAACAGCTCGCTCTCGACGAGCGACTCGGGCAGGGCGCCGCAGTCGAGGGCGACGAAGGGGGCGCGGGCGCGCCCGCTGGCGCCGTGGATCGCCCGCGCGGCGACCTCCTTGCCGGTGCCGGTCTCGCCCTCGAGCAAGATGGCGACGTCGCTGGCGGCGGCCAGCTCGAGCACCGCGAACACCTCGCGCATCACCAGGCTCTCGCCGACCAGCTCGCCGAAGCGGCGGCTGCGGCTGGGCTCGATCGCCAGCGCCGCCGGCTCCGGCTGGATCCGCAGGGTCGTGTGGCCGAGCCGCAGCACCCCGCCCGCGGGGACCGCGAGCTGGCCGAGCGCGGCGCCCTGGTAGAGGGTGCCGTTCTTGCTGCCGAGGTCGACGATCGTGAACTGTCCTTCGGGACCTGTCTCGATGCGCAGGTGCTTGCGCGACACCCGGGGGTCGCGCAGCACGAGGTCGCAGGTCGGGTCGGTGCCGACGAGCACCGGCGCGCCGGCGATCGCGGCGGCGCGGCCCATGTCGGGGCCGTCGACGACGACGATCTGACAGCGCGCGCGGCGGGCGTCGCCGGCCGGGAAGTCGGGGTGGCCGAGGGCGACGGTGGCGACGGTCGAGCTCACCGCGGCAGCATAGCGGGGTCCGGGCGGCCAGTGCCGCGACCGGGTCATTTCGAGTAGTCCTCGCGCCGCGCTCCGGACAGGCTGGCAAGGCGCGAGGCGGGAGCATATCGGACCCGGAGACAGGGCGCGCGAGTTCGCGTAGGCTGCTTTCTCGTGAGCGAGCCGCTCCCCGCGACCCTCGGGCCGTATCGCGTCGTGCGCCGGCTCGGCCAGGGCGGGATGGCGGAGGTGCTGCTCGGCCTGCGCTACGGGGCGAGCGGGTTCGAGAAGCAGGTGGCGCTCAAGCTGCTGCGCCCGGAGCACCGCGGCCGCGGGGAGATCGAGCGCCTGCTGATCGCGGAGGCGAAGATCGGGGCGCGCTTCAGCCACCCGGGGCTGGTCCACGTGCACGACCTCGGGCTGCACGACGGGGCCTACTTCGTGGTCATGGACTACGTCGACGGCGCCGACCTGGCGGCGCTTCTGGCCCGCCGGCCGTTGCCGCTGGCGCTGGCGCTGGCGCTGGCGGAGCAGGTCGCGCACGCGCTGGCCCACGTGCACGCGTTGACCGACGAGCTCGGCCGGCCGCTGGGGCTCGTGCACCGCGACGTCAGCCCGGGCAACATCCTGGTCTCGAGGACAGGTGACATCAAGCTCGCCGACTTCGGGATCGCCAAGGCGACGGCGCTGCGTGACATCACCTGGGGGCGCATGGTCAAGGGCAAGTTCGCGTACATGTCGCCCGAGCAGGTCGCCGGCGAGGCCGTGACCGCGGCGTCGGACCAGTTCGCGCTCGGCGTGACGCTCCACGAGCTGCTGCTCGGCCGGCGCCCGTTCGACGGCGCCGGGCCGCTGGCGACGATGGAGAACATCCGCCGCATGCCGCTGCCCGACGACCCCGAGCTGGCGGCGCTGCCGGGGCCGCTGCCGCAACTGCTGCGCCGCAGCATGGCCAAACAGCCAGCCGAGCGGTTCGTCGACCTGGCGGCGCTGTCCTTGCAACTGCACGAAGCACGTCGCGGACTTGTACCCGTGAGCCCGGGCGACGTCGGACGCTGGGTGCGCGAGGCCCTGGTCGCTCCGGGCACGCCCGAGACATCGGCCGGCGGACCGCCGACAGTGGGACTCGACACACAAGGTTGAGTCTGTCGCAGTGACTTTCCCCTGTCGTTGTCGCCAGGGGGTCCGACCATGGACATGACGACCTGGCTCGTCTGACATCAATCGTCGCCGACCTCGTTGTGACGTCGATCGCATGCGGTGCAGCCGGCGGTCTCGCGCGCCGCAACGCGTTGGATTAGCGTCCAGACACTTCCATGAGAAAGCCAAGAGTCATCGTCGTCGGCGCTGGTCCTGCGGGAGGCGCCTGTTCTCTGTCGCTCGCTCGCTCCGGCGCGTTCGAGGTGCTCGTGCTCGACAAGTCGCATTACCCGCGGGTCAAGGTGTGCGGCAGCGGGCTGTCGCCGCACGCGCTCGACGTGCTCGATCGACTCAAGCTGCGCGAGCGGTTCAGGCCGCTCCACGGCGTGATCGACACGATGGTGGTCCGCGGGCCCGAGGGCGGCGAGCAGAACCTGCACGCGGGGATCGAGGCGTGGGTGGTGCCCCGCGTCGAGCTCGACCACGGGATCGTGCGCGCGGCGATCGAGCACGGGGCGGAGCTCCGCGAGGGCGTGAAGGTGCTGGAGCTGCTGCGCGACCCGGCCGGCGAGGTCCGCGGGGTCAAGACCGAGGCCGGCGAGTTCGAGGCCGACCTCGTGGTCTGCGCCGACGGCTCGCCGTCGCGGTTCTCCCGCGACGAGCAGCCGAAGACGACGATCCGCACGATCATGGGCTGGTGGCGCGGCACACCCTACAATGGCCGCACAGCCCACATGATCTGGGACCGCCGGCTGGCCGGGTACTACGCGTGGATGTTCCCCGAGCCCGGCGACGTGGTGAACATCGGCCTCACGATCCCCGAGACCGCGCCCGAGGCCGGACGGCTCAAGGGGCTGTTCCAGGACCTGCTCGACGAGCACTGGGCCGAGGGCGTCCGCGACGCCGAGCAGGTCGGCAAGTGGATGGGGCACCCGGCGGTGATCACCAACCGCGTCGGACCGGTCGCCGAGGCGCACGCGATGTGGGTCGGCGAGGCGGCGCGGCTGGTCTCGCCCGGGACGGTCGAGGGCATCGGCTTCGCGCTCGAGAGCGGCAGCATCGCCGCCGACGTGGTCGTGCGCCACTTCCAGCGCGATCGCGGGCTGTCGATGCTGGCCAGCGGCAGCTACCGCGCGCGCCTGGCCGCGGCGATGCTGCCGAAGTTCTGGGCCGGCGAGGCGTTCGCGCGCGGGGTGCAGATCCCGCGGCTGCGCCGGCTCGCCGATCGACTGGTGCACGGGCCCGCGGGCGCGTGGCTCGATCGCACGATCTCGACGGTGCTCGGCGACAACCGCCGCGAGGTGAATGCCGCGCGCCAGGCGAGCTGACGCGACCCAAGAGCGACGCCCGCGAGCCAGGTGGCGCGCGGGCGTCGGGTGAGAGCACGGCGGCGATCAGGGGGGACGAACGCCGCGCGTGCGGTTGGAAAAAAATTCAGCCTCACTCGGTCTTCGCGACCGCGAAGGTGCGCAGCACCTCACGGTGGAGCCGGTTGCTCTCGATCCGGTCGCGAACCTCGCTGGTCGCGGCGGCGACGGCGGGAAGGATGAGGCCGAAGAGGGCGATAAAGGCGAGTGCGTCCATGACAGGGCTCCTTCTTACTTGTTGACTCTTCGACTAGCGAAGCATGTGCCAGGTTTCGCGACCGGCAACGTTTCGAAATTACATGTGTTGTGACGAGCGGCAGGAGAGGTGGCTACTCGAGTTGCTGGCGACCGCTACGGCCGTGGCCAGACGCGACAACCAGCAGGTTTGCCACGTGTCGCACGCCTGAGCCGCGGCGAGCGCCGACGTTCAAGCCGCCGAAGATGGATCGGGCGCGGGCGCCGGCAACCCCCGAATGTGCGCGGCGGTGCGATTCGAACGACACGACGATCGAGGCCAGCGCGTGGTTTCATCGACCTGTCCGAAGGGGCAGTCGACGGGGCCGCCGAGGTGCGTGGCGCGAGGCGATCGGGAGCGAGTCGCCGGCGCGAGGCGGACGCCGTCGGCGTGCCGGGGCCGAAGTGAAGTGCGCCGGGCGGGGCGACTCGAGTAACCCCGCTTGCCACGCGCTCTTGCACGCGGCCGGCGGGACCTGGAGCGACCGGCTGGCCGCGACGGGCTGCAGGTCCTGGTTTTCTCGCGAATCCGCGCAGAAATCGCGGCCTGGGCCGGGCCGGGCGCCGGGGCTCCGGCGGTTTCGCGGCTGCGATCGGGGACCTCGTGGGGACGGTAGCGCCGGCTCGTGGTCGGCGATCCTCGCCGAGGAGCCCTTGCTCGGGCCCGGGGCAGGGACTGGAGAAATTTCGCGCGCCGCGGGCTTGTGATAAAAGGCAGGGATGCTCTCCCGCCTGCATACCTCCTTGCTTTCCTCGTTGATCCTCGCCGGGGCCGCGTGCGGTGACAACGGCAACAACACCAGCGCGACCGAGTCGACGTCGAGCACCACGGACGCGGCGACGGCGACCGAACCGACGACGTCGACGACGACCTCGGGCACGCCGACGACCTCGACGACCTCGCCGGACGAGACGACGACCACTTCCACGGAAGAGCCGACGACCTCCACCACGAGTACGACGACGGGGGTGACGCCGGGTGACTGTGCGGCGCCGGCGGACGACGCCGACGAGGACGGCGACAGCATCGCCAACAAGGACGACAACTGTCGCTGCGACGCGAACCCGAACCAGCTCGACTTCGACGGCAACAGCGTCGGCAACGTGTGCGACGCGCCGCTCGTGTTCTCCATCGCCGACGGCGCGCCGCCGGAGTTCAACAAGCTCGACTCGGAGGCGAGCGCGAGCATGGGCCCGATCGGGTGCCAGTTCCCGGTCAGCCTGATCGGGACCGGCGGCGACGTCGAGGTCATGCTGGACGACGAGGGCACCGGCAAGGTCTACGCGGCCACCGTCAACATCGCCGACACCCCGCAGCTCGAGTGCAACATCCTGGCCATCGTCAACGTCAAGCTGGTGATCAAGAACCTGGTGATCACCGGGCCGGACGCGTTCACGGTCGGCTTCCCGTTCACCGTCGCCGACCACAACAGCGGCACGGTCACGGGCATGATGGACATGATCCACAACATCGTCGTCAACGGCGTCATCGACGTGCAGGAGTCGTCGAACGAGCAGCTGGCGATGACGGGCGAGTCGCCGCTGGAGGACGTGCCGGGCTCGTTCCCGGTCGGCACGGTCACGGTGGTCAACGACGGCGGCCAGGTCACGCTCGACTTCGACAACGACAACCACGTGGTTTTCATGCAGACCACCATGGGCGGGCTCGAGGTCAAGCTGACCGGCCTCACGGGCAAGCTCCGCCTGCGCCAGTGAGCCGCGTCGCGCGGTCTGCGGCGGGCAGACCGCACGAGCGACGTCCCAGGCTGCGCCGCTCATGGCCCGGTCGCGGCGCCCTGCGCTCGTGATCCAGCCGCCCGCGGGCGCCAGCGAGCTCCCGCCGAACAGCGCGTCACACCCGTCGAGCGGCTTCGACGGGCGTTCTCGCCAGTGTGCCTCGTCGACCTGTCGCGTATCGGTCGCCACCGTTCTCTTCAGGCGCCGTGCGAGGTGATATCCTGGATCCCCCGTGACGCGAGCAGCCGCACCAACTCGAACGGGACGGGGCGCACGCGGCCTCGGCGATCCGGCTACCACACTCATCACGCTCGGCGTCGGGCTCGCGGGCTGCTTCTTTCAACCGCAGGGCTCGCTCTCAGCGGACTCGGCGACCACCGAAGCGCCGGGCACCTCCGCCAGCAGCGCGACCGAGTCGACGGCGAGCACCACGGACGCGGCGACGGCGACCGAACCGATGACGTCGACGACGACCTCGGGCACGCCGACGACCTCGGCGACCTCGCCGGACGAGGCGTCGACCACTTCCACGGAAGCGCCGACGACCTCCACCACGGGTACGACGACGGGGGCGACGCCGGGTGACTGTGCGGCGCCGGCGGACGACGCCGACGAGGACGGCGACGGCATCGCCAACAAGGACGACAACTGTCGCTGCGACGCGAACCCGAACCAGCTCGACTTCGACGGCAACAGCGTCGGCAACGTGTGCGACGCGCCGCTCGTGTTCTCCATCGCCGACGGCGCGCCGCCGGAGTTCAACAAGCTCGACTCGCAGGCGAGCGCGGGCATGGGTCCGATCGAGTGCCAGTTCCCGGTCAGCCTCGTCGTCACCAGCGGCGGCGTCGCGGTGATGCTGGACGACGCGGGCACCGGCAAGGTCTACGCGGCCACCGTCAACGTCGCCGACACCCCGCAGCTCGAGTGTGACATCGCGCTCATCGTCACCTTCAAGCTGGTGATCAAGAACCTGATGATCACCGGGCCGGACGCGTTCACGGTCGGCTTCCCGTTCACCCTCGCCGACCACGACAGCGGCACGGTCACGGGCGTGATGGACACGATCCACAACATCATCGTCAACGGCGTCATCGACGTGCAGGAGTCGACGAACGAGCAGCTGGCGATGCCGGGCGAGTCGCCGCTGGCGGACGTGCCGGGCTCGTTCCCGGTGGGCACGGTCACCGTGGCCAACGACGCCGGCCAGATCACGCTCGACTTCAACAACGACAACCACGTGGTTTTCACGCAGACCACCATGGGCGGGTTCGAGATCAAGCTGACCGGCCTCACGGGCAAGCTCCGCCTGCGCCAGTGAGCCGCGTCGCGCGGTCTGCGGCGGGCAGACCGCACGAGCGACGTGCTAGGCTGCGCCGCTCATGGCCCAGCCGCCGCGCCCTGCGCTCGTGATCCAGCCGCCCGCGGGCGCCAGCGAGCTCCCCGTCGAACAGCGCATCAAGCCCGTCGAGCGGCTTCGACGGGTGTTCTCGTACACGCGCCCGTACACCGGCCGGCTGATCGCCGCGCTGGTGTGCCTCGTGATCGCGTCGGGGCTGGGGCTCGTGTACCCGTATTACTTCGGCGCGCTGGCCGAGGCCGCGTTCACCAACGCGTCCACGGCCGACACCGAGGCCGCCTACCGCGAGCTCGGCGACAGCACGGTGCTGCTGCTGGCGGTGTTCCTGGCGCAGGCGGTGTTCGTGTTCTTCCGCCACTACTTGATGACCTGGCTCGGCGAGCGGGTCGTCGCCGACCTGCGGGTCGCGCTGTACCGCCACCTGGCGCGGATGCCCCAGAGCTTCTTCCACCGCACGCGCACCGGCGAGCTGCTGTCGCGCCTGTCCGACGACGTCACGCGCCTGCAGAGCACCGTCGGCCAGGACCTCAGCATCTTCCTGCGCAACGTGCTGACGCTGGTCGGCGGGATCGCGGTGCTGTTCTGGATGAACTGGAAGCTGACGGCGGCGATGCTGGCGGTGGTGCCGGCGCTGATGATCGCCGCCAACTATTGGAGCGTGATCATCCGCGAGCTCAGCCGCAAGGCCCAGGACCAGCTGGCGACCGCGAGCGGGGCGCTGCAGGAGGGCCTGGCGGCGATCGAGACGGTGCAGGCGTTCACGCGCGAGGACCACGAGGTGGGCCGCTACGGCGGCGCGATCGAGTCGACCTTCGTGCTGTTCATCAAGCGGGCGATCGCCCGCAGCTGGTTCGCGGCGGTGATGAGCTTCTTCGCCTTCGCCGCGATCGCCGGGCTGTTCTGGCTCGGCGGCAGCATGGTGATCGAGGGCGAGATCACGGCGGCGGAGCTGACCAGCTTCATCTTCTACACGCTGATGGTGGCCGGCGCGGTCGGCGGGCTGGCCGAGCTGCTCGGCGGCTTGCAGTCGACCTTCGGCGCGACCGCGCGGATCTTCGAGATCCTCGACACGCCGCCCGAGATCGCCGATCCGCCGGCGCCGGTCGTCGAGCCGGCGCTGCGCGGGGAGATCCGCTTCGTCGGCGTGTCCTTCAGCTACGGCGACCGCGACGTCGCGGTCGTCCGCGACATCGACCTGCATGTTCGGCCAGGTGAAGTGTGCGCCCTGGTCGGCTCGTCGGGCTCGGGCAAGACAACGCTCGGGCGGCTGGTGCTGCGCTTCTGGGACCCGACGGCGGGGTCGATCCTGCTCGACGGCCACGACCTGCGGACGCTGCGGCTGGCCGACCTGCGCGGGGCGATGGCGATGGTGTCGCAGGACCCGGTGCTGTTCAGCGGCACGGTCCGCGAGAACATCCGCTACGGGCGGCTCGAGGCCAGCGACGCGGAGATCGAGGCGGCGGCGCGGGCGGCCAACGCCGACGGGTTCATCCGCGAGTTCCCTCTCGGCTACGACACGGTGGTCGGCGAGCGCGGGGTCAAGTTGTCGGGCGGCCAGCGCCAGCGGGTGTCGATCGCGCGCGCGCTGCTGCGCGACCCCAAGGTGCTGATCCTCGACGAGGCGACGTCGGCGCTCGACGCCGAGAGCGAGCACCTGGTCCAGGGGGCGCTGGAGGTGCTGCAGCGCGGGCGCACGACGCTGGTGATCGCCCACCGCTTGAGCACGATCCGCGACGCCGACCGGATCGTCGTTCTCGACCACGGCAAGATCGCCGAGACGGGCCGTCACGCCGAGCTGCTGGCCCGGGGCGGCGCCTACGCCAGGTTGGTCGCGCGTCAGGCCGCCGCCCCCGCGGAGGGCCGCGTCGAGCCCCTGGCCGGGCCGTAGCGCCGGGCCGGAGCGGTGTGCTACACCTCGCGGCCGCCATGGACGACAGCCAAAAGCCGGACCTGATGGACAAGATCGTGTCGCTCTGCAAGCGACGGGGCTTCGTGTTCCAGAGCTCCGAGATCTACGGCGGCCTGCGCTCCGCCTACGACTACGGGCCGATGGGCGCGGAGCTGAAGCGCAACTTGATGAGCGAGTGGTGGCGCTTCATGGTCCACAGCCGCGAGGACGTGGTCGGCATCGACGCGTCGATCATCATGCGGCCCGAGGTGTGGCAGTCGAGCGGGCACCTCGCCAACTTCTCCGACCCGCTGGTCGACTGCAAGGTCTGCGGCGAGCGCTTCCGGGCCGACAAGGCCCCGCGCAAGGCCGAAGGCGAGGACGCGCCTATCAGCCTCGGCGACAAGGGCCGGGCCAAGGCGGCGCAGGAGAAGCTGACCGAGGCCGGCGTCAAGCTGCAGCGCGACGGCAGCACGCTGACGGGGGCCAAGGCCGGCGCGGCCGGCTACGTGTGCCCGAACTGCGGCTCGCCGTTCCTCAGCGACGAGCGCCGCTTCAACCTGATGTTCCGCACCAGCCTCGGCCCGGTCGACCCGATCGGCGACGTGGTCGACATCGTCCGCAAGGCCATGGCCGAAGGGGCCGACGACAAGACGCTGCGGGCCAAGGTCGAGGGCGCGCTGGCGGCGTCGTCGGTGTACCTGCGGCCCGAGACGGCGCAGGCGATGTTCGTGCAGTTCCTGAACGTGCAGCAGAGCCTGTCGCTCAAGGTCCCGTTCGGCATCGCCCAGATGGGCAAGAGCTTCCGCAACGAGGTGACCGTCGAGCACTTCATCTTCCGCTCGTGCGAGTTCGAGCAGATGGAGTGCGAGTACTTCGTGCCGCCCGGCGAGGGCCCCAAGTACCTCGATTACTGGATGAACGAGCGCATGAAGTGGTGGCGGTCGATCGGCCTCAAGACCGACAACCTGCGCTTCCGCAAGCACGACGACGACGAGCTCGCCCACTACTCGGACGGCTGCTACGACGTCGAGTACAAGTTCCCGTGGGGCTGGGACGAGCTCGAAGGCATCGCCAGCCGCACCGACTACGACCTCAAGGCCCACGCGGCCGGCTCGGGCAAGAAGCTGACCTACTTCGACCCCGAGGCCGTCGACCCCGAGACCGGCAAGCCCGGCCGCCACTACGTGCCGCACGTGGTCGAGCCGGCCGCCGGGGCCACGCGCGGGGTCCTGGCCGCGCTGTGCGACGCCTACGACGAGGAGCCCGGCGACGCCGAGGGCAAGGGCGCGCGCACGGTGCTGCGCCTGCACCCGCGCCTGTCGCCGATCAAGGTCGGCGTGCTGCCGCTGGTCAAGAAGGACGGGATGCCCGAGGTCGCGCGCAAGGTCGTGGAGGCGTTCTTCGGCGCCGGCGTCAACGCCAAGTACGACGAACAGCACGCGATCGGCCGCCGCTACGCCCGCCACGACGAGGTCGGCACGCCCTACTGCCTGACCGTCGACACCCAGACCCTGCAAGACGAGACGGTCACCATCCGCTACCGCGACGACCGCCGGCAGGAGCGCATCAAGATCGCCGACGCCGTCGACACCGTCCGCAAGGCCCTCACGGAGACGCCATGAACACGCCCCGCACCGTCCACTGCAAGAAGCTCCAGCAGGACCTGCCGGCCCTGCCGTTCAAGCCGTTCCCCAACGAGTTCGGCCAGCTGCTCTACGACAACATCAGCCTCCAGGCGTGGCAGATGTGGATCCGCGAGTCGCCGAAGTTCATCAACACGTACCGCCTCGACCTGCAGTCGAAGGAGGGCCGCGAGTTCCTCGAGAAGCAGATGCGGATCTTCTTCGGCTTCGAAGAGGGCGACCTGGCCGACACGGCCTTCGTCCCGCGCGAGGGCTGAGGCGCGTGGTCGCGAGCGTCGTGGCCACGGCGCTCGCTCGAGCGCCGCGCGGCGATCGATTGCCTCGACCTGCAGGTGAGGGAGCGCCCGGTCGCGTCGTCGTCGACGACCGGCTACGCTGAAGCGATGAGGCTCCGCGCCCCGGCTGCGTTCACCGATTCCGGCGAGCTCGTCGGTCGCGTGCGCGAGGCCTGCACCGGGTTCGCAGGAGACACCAGCGTATGAAACTCACCCGCACCGATCACGACGACGAGACCACGATTCAGGTGAGCGGCGCCCTGGATGGCAACAGCGCGCCGGCGTTCCACCAGCTGGCCGACACGCTGATGATCGACAGCTCGGGCGTCGCAGCCATCATCGGTCTTTACAAGCGCACCCGTGAGGCCGGCAGAGACGTTCGCATCGCCGGGATCCGCGACCAGCCGCTGGCGATCTTCAAGCTGCTGCGGTTCGACAAGGCGTCCGACCTGTGACGCCGGTGCGGCTCTGCAGGCAGATCGTGATGCTCGTCGAGAAGGACGGGCAGACGTTCGTCGCCCACTGGATCGAGTATCCGCTGAAGCACGGGACCCGCACGCACCTCGCGGTCCATGCTCACGAGCGGACCGTGCTGCCCCGCACCGGGATCGGCGTGCGGCTGCAGGAGTCGCGCTACGACGTGCCGCAGGCGGCCGTGCGGGGCTGGCTGGAGACGTGGGGCTACCGCGTCGCCGGCGAGCTCGCGGCGGAGTCGTGAGAGGCTCGCGGTCGGTCGCCGGTCGTCGGCCGCGCCGGTGCGGGGTGGACGACGAGTGCGGCTCGGTCCGCTGATTCGCCCGAGTTGGGCGGACAGCGGAGACGGCAATTATCGTGGGTGTCGCGCCCGGTCGTTGCGCGGACGCGGACTCGCCGTAGCGTTGCCGCGTCATGATGCGGAGCTCGATCGCGGTCGCTGTCCTGGTCCTGCCGCTCGCTTGCGCCGACGTCGATCGGGACACCGACGCGCCGGCCAGCGCGGACACCACGGGCGTCGTCGGCACGACGGGCGGGGAGACGGAGGGCGCGGGGGTGTTGACGCCGGCGGGCTTCGCCGACCGCTTCGGGCGGGCGACCTGCGCCCGCGTGTTCGCCTGCTGCTCACCGGTGGATCGGCGGGGGATGTTCTCGACGTTTCCCGAGCCGGCGGTCACCGACGAGGAGGGCTGTGTGGAGTTCTTCGCGCGCCGGTTCGGCCGCTGGCTCCGCCTCGTGGCGGCCTCGGAGGTGACGGGGCGCGCCGAGTGGGATCGGGAGGCGGCGGCGGCGTGCGTCGAGCGCGTGAATGCGATGAGCTGTGAGGCGTATTCGGCGGAGCTGGCGGCCGGGAGATCGGGGGCCGTCGATTGTCCGCTGCTCATCGCCAAGGTCGGCGAATACGCGGCCTGTCGCCACGACTGGGAGTGCGCCACCGGGCATTGCCGCGACGCGCAGCAGTGGTACGACGGCACCTGCGCGGACCGGCCGGCCGTCGGCGAGCCGTGCCCGGACAACGTCTGCGAGGACGGGGCGTGGTGCGATCAGTCGCGCGAGCGGCCGGTCTGCGCGGCCCTGAAGGCGGATGGGGCGGCGTGCCGCGTCGCCGGCGAGTGCCGGTCGAACGGCTGTACCGCGGAGGTGTTCGCGGAGGGCGTGTGCGGCGAGCCGCGGGTGTGCGACGGCGATCCCGCCGACGACGAGGACATCGTGGCGACCTGCGCCCTGGAGCGCGGACAATCGCGGGTCGAGTGCAAGATCGGCAGCGTCGGCGGCTGGAATTGCAACTGCCGCGAACAGGGCCGGCAGGTGGCGACGTGTTCGCCGGAGACGGCGGCGGCCAATGTCGACGTGTGCGCGGGGCTCGGGTGCTGCGCGAAGTGAGGTGGTGCGGACGACGCGAGCCGCTGTCGTGAATCGCGGACTCAGCGCTCGGGCGGCGGGGTGGGCCTTACGGGGCTCTCGCGGGCGGGCGGCAGGCTGGTCCGCTCCGGCGTGGCGCTCGCGCTGCGATCGAGCGCTCGCCGGGTGTGCGGGAGCAGGGCGAGCGCGAGCGAGCCGCCGGCGGCCGCGGCGACCAGCATGACGCCGCGGAGCTCCAGGGTGGCGAGCGCGAGCAGGACGGCGCAGGTGACTCCCACCACCACGGGCACGGCGCGGGCGACGGGCGGCGGGGGGCTCGTGTTCGCGGGCAGCAGCGCAGCGCGGTCGGCGAGGCGCCGGCGGATGTGACGCTCGACGAGGCCCATCAGCAGGAATGGATAGAGGACGACGAGCAGCAGCAGCGGCGAGGACAGCGCCGGGAATCGTAGGACCAGGAGCTGGACGGCGACGGTGAGCGGGACGGCGGCGGCGAGGATGAGCGGGATCACCAGCCACTGGCGGTCGGCGTCGTTCCAGAACCACAACGTCGGCAGCACGCCGAGCCGCTGCGGGCGGTCGAGCAGGGAGCGCGGGGCGGGGAGGTGAGCGTCGGTCATGACTTGCCGTCGCCGGAGCAGTCGCTCTTCCAGCACTTGAAGGCCGCGAGACACTTGGCGCCGGCGGCGATGCATGCGCCGGTGAGCGGCTTCCAGAAGTAGGCGACGGCGCAGATCCCGATGGTGGCGCCGCAGTCTTTCTTGAGGCCGCCCTTGTCGACGTCGTGCGCGGTCATCGGCGGCAGCGCCAGGCTCAGCGCGACGTGCAGCGCGTCCTCGTCGCGTTCGAGGCCGCTGTCCCACACGCCGGTGAGGGCGTGGACGAGGAAGTTGGCGTCGGCCCAGACCGTCGAGGCGCCGAGCACCGGCTCGAACAGCGCGTTCAGATCGTCGGGGTCGCCGTCGGCGCTCCAGCTTCCGGTGGCAGGATCGAACTCGACGGTCGCCGCGGCGGCGCCGGCCTCGGCCTTGTGGAGGCTGCGCGTGTCGTCGGTCCAGCTCTGGGTGACGCGGCCGACATCGGGGAATTCGCCGCGCAGCTCGAGCGCGGCGGCGGTCCACTGCACGTGGACCTGCGTGGCGTCGGGGGCGGTGAACACGAGCGCGGCGCGGTCAGCCGCGCAGCTGGCTTGCAGCGCGCTCTGGGCCTCGTCGACGCCGGTGAGACCGGCGGCGCTGGTGGTGAGGACATAGCCGCGCGCGGCGGCGAGGTCGGCCGTACGGGCGAGCCAATCGCTGCACGGATCGGCGGATGCGGCGGACGCGGCGGACGCGTGCGGGATCGCGACGGGGAGGACGGCCAGGCCCATCACCGCGGGTATCGCTGCAGTCGGGCGGCGAGGCGGCCGCCTGTCTCGAGGACCAGATGCGTCGACCATGCCTCGAAGCTAGTCGGGTCGCGCAGTCCCGCCACGCGCGACCGGGCGGCGGCGCAGGCGACGGGCGTGGAGGGCCGTGCGAGCGGCGAAATCGGCCCGCAGCGGCCTTGCGGCCCGGCGAGCCGGTCGGGCGAGGGGGCCGCGCCGGTCCGGGGACGAATCGTGCGATGCGCGGGGAACGGTGTGGGAGCGACTGTGATGATTCTGCCGGTGAGCCTCCACGAGATCGCCGGACTCGACGGCCGGCGCGGAACACCCGGCGACGTGGCGAGCGCGTGCAGCAGTGGCTCCGCGGCGCGAGGCGCCCGTCCGCGCCGCTCGGCTGGACGGTCGCAAGGGGGAATCATGGCAGTCGGGCTGCGATGATTCGTCGGACTACGGGCAGTTCTGCGAGGTGACCATCTCGCCGGTGTCGGGGACGCCGTCGCCGGGGACGTCGGCGAACACGACGGGGATCGACTGGCAGAAGCCGCCGCCGCAGTTCTCCTGGCGGGCGACGTGGGCGTGCGGGCCGGTCGACCAGCCGGTGGAGCCGGTCAGGCCGACGACGGTGCCGCGCGGGACGACCTGGCCGAGGCTGACCTGGACGGCGCTCAGATGTGCGTACACCGAGCCGGTCCCGTCGCCGTGCAGCAGGGTGACGTAATTGGTGTACGGGTTGCATTCCTGGCCGCCGCCGTTGTAGCAGGGGTCGCCCGGCTTGACGTCGGCGTAGAGGTTGGAGACCGTGCCGTCGGCGATCGCCACCAGCGGGGTGCCCATCGCCAGCGAGAAGTCGAACGCGTAGGCCGAGTTGCCCATGTGGCTGAAGTCGCCGTTGTTGCCCTGGGTGATCGTGGTGGTGGTGCCGCACTGGAGCGGGAGGAAGAAGCCGTCGTCGCCCGGAGGCTCATCCTGCGTGCATTCGACGAAGCCGCCGAACACGTAGCCCTCGGGCCAGTTGCCGGCGATCTGGTACCACGTGTCGTCGCCGTCGATGAGCTCGCCCTGGACGATGGCCAGCACGTCGACGATGATGCCGTCGCCGAGCGTGCCGACCGGCGCCATCGCCGTCGACGGGGTCGGCCGGACGTTGAGCACGTCGCCGGGGACGACCGTGCGGACGCGCGGGCACGGATCGACCGGCTCGCCGGTGGTCCCGCTGGTGGTGGTCAGGTCGGGACCGGTCGTCTGCGGGCCGGTCGGGTCGAAGCTCGTGCTCGTCGCGGGGTCGTCGGTGTCGCCCGTGACCGTGGCGGTGGTGGTGGGCTCGGGCTCGCCCGTGGTGATCGTGGCGCCGGGATCGAGGTCGGTGGTGCTCCCGTCGTTGCTCGCGTTGGTGAACACCGGCGAGGTCAACGAGTCGGTCGCCTCGGGCTCGCCGCCGCTGGCGCAGCCGGAGGTGAGGACGACGAGCGCGAGCCAATTGCGCGGACGGGCGAGCATGAGACGGAGGTACCGGAAAGCCGGCGCGAGATCAAGCGCACCCGCCCGCACTCGCAGACATGTCTTGAAGGACAGGGCGAGGGCGCGCTGCGAGAGGTCTTCGAGACATGTCCTTACAAACATGGTCGAAGGAACGAGAGGATGGCACGCCGCAGCTCGTCGGCGACGCTGGGGTAGGCGGGGATCGGGGCGAGGGCGACGACGTGGAAGGTGTGCAGGCCGACGACGTAGATCGCACCGATCCGGGAGAACATGGCCCAAGGGCCAGCTTGATGCGCAGCGGCGAAGGATCGCCGCCGCCGCTCGTGGTCATGACATTCGCCGCGAGATGCGGGTCGAGAATCGGGGCAGGGGCGTTTTCGCGCTCCGGGGCTGGACGCCCGCAGGCGCGGGCGAGCGGCCAGCTGGCCCGGCGGGGCGGGCGCGAAAACTTGCTTGACGGCCTACTACACCTGTAGTACTACGGCTGTCGTTCATGAGCGAGTCACACCAACTCAGCGATCTGCAGCTCGGCCTGCTGCGGATCTTGTGGGACCGCGGCGAGGCGACCGCGGCCGACGTGCACACGGCGTTGCTCGAGCAGGATCGCGAGCTCGCGCCGACGACGGTGTCGACGATGCTGTCGCGCCTGGAGAAGAAGGGCACGGTGACGCACCGCGTCGAGGGGCGGCAGTTCATCTACCGCGCGCTCGTCTCCGAGGAGGAGGTGCGGCGCTCGATGCTGTCGCGCGTGACCGACTACTTCTTCGGCGGCGACGTGTCGGCGCTCGTCAGCCACCTCGTCGAGGACAGGGACGTCGACCCGGACGACGTCGCGCGCCTCAAGCAGCTGTTGGCCCAGAGATCCGGCGAAGAGGAGGAAGACGACGATGCTTGATCCTTCGGCCTCTCTCGCCGGCCCCGCGGTCCACACCGTGGTGAGCTGGCTCGGCACGTACTTCGTCCACAGTACGGTGCTGGTCGGCGGCGTGTGGGCGTTCACCCGCTTCCTCCCGCTCGACTCGCTGACGCGCAGCCTGTTGTGGAAGATGTCGCTGGTCGGCGGCCTGTTCACGGCGACGCTGCAGACCGGGCTCGGCGTCCAGCCGCTGTTCGGCAGCGTGAGCGTGGAGGCCGGCTCGACGGTGCAGAAGTCGCTGCCGCCGCCGCCGACGCCGCCGCTGGCGACGGTCGCCGCGCCGCCGCCTCCGCAGGTGCGCGAGTCCTCGGCGCCGGTCCTCGTGCAGCACACGCACGGGTGCGTCGGCTGTGAACCAAAGGTGTTGGTGGTGTCCGACGAGGGCTTGACGGCGGTGTTCGCCGCGCCGGCGCACGTGCGGGTCGAGCACGCGGCGATCGTCGAGGCGCCGGCGATGTTCGTCCCCGCGGCCCTGCCGGCGCCGCCGAGCCCCCCGCTCGCCGCGGCGGCGCCGGCGGTGCCGCCGGTCCAGGAGGCCGGCGCGGCGGTGTGGCTGCTCGCGGGCCTGTTCCTGCTCGGCGCCACCGCGTCGCTCGGCCGGCTGGGAGCGACGGCGGTGCGGCTGCGTCGCGGCCTCCGCGGGCGCACGCCGCTGCGCCAGGGCCCGCTGCGCGAGCGCCTGGCCCGCCTGCTCACGCACGCACGTGTCCCTCAGGACAGTGTCCGATTGACCATGTCCGAACGGGTAGGTTCGCCGATCGCCCTGGCCAGCCGCGAGATCGTGGTGCCCGCGCGGGTCCACGCGCTGGCGCCGCGGCAGCAGGAGGCGATGCTGGCCCACGAGCTGGCCCACGTGCTGCGCCGCGACCCGGCCTGGCAGGTGCTGGCGTCGGTGCTCGAGGCGGTGCTGTTCTTCCAGCCGCTGAACCGGGTGGCCCGGCGCGGGATGCAGGAGGCGGCCGAGGAGCTGTGTGACGACTGGGCGGTCCGCCACACCGGCTCGGGGCTGCACCTGGCCCGCTGCCTGACCGAGGTCGCGGGCTGGCCTGGTCGATCGGACATGTCTCATGATTTCGCGAGCCCGATGGCCGGCAAGAGCTCGCTGCTGGTGCGCCGGGTCCAGCGCCTGCTCGACGCCGAGACGCGCGAGCGCGGCCGCTGGGCCCGTCGCTGGCGGGGGCTGCTGGGCGCGGCGCTGCTGGCGATGGTCGGCCTCGGCGCGCCGGGGCTGTCGCTGTCGGTCGCGCGGGCCGACGACCCCGAGCCGCCGGTCGCGCCCGAGCTCCCCGACGATCCGCCGCTGATGCCCGAGCCGGTGTTCGAGCCGCCGCCGCCGCCGCAGCCGTCGATGCTGGGGTTCGTGCCGCCGCTGCCGCCGCAACCGGCGCTGCTCGAGATGCCCGCGATCGCTCCGACCGCGCCGGTGCTGGCGGTGGCGCCCGTGACCGCGAGCGGCGAGGAGGCGGCGCCGGCTCGCCAGCGCCGCGCGCAACGCCGGGCGGAGCGGCTCGAGCGCAAGGCCGAGCCGCTGCGTACGACGCACTCCCCAGTGCCGCCGGCGACGCCGCCGGCTCCGCCGCGCGCACCGCTGCCGCCGACCCCGCCGTCGCCGCCGGACTACGCGTTCGCGTACGGCGGCGACACGGTGGTCTATCACGACCACGACGACTGCTCCGACGATCACGACGCGTCGCCCCCGACGAAGGTCGTGGTGGTGCCGCGCAACGCGGAGCGGCTGGTGCGAGACGCCCGCGATCTGGCGGTGCGGGCCAAGGTCATCGACGCGAAGCAGCTCCGCGACCTCGAGCGCGCGGCGGCGGCGATCGCCAAGCAGGCGAGCAAGCTCGACGCGGCCAAGATCGAGGCGCTCAAGGCCCGCGCGGAGGGGCTGGCCCGCCGCGCGTCGCACCTCAGCCCGGAGCAGCTCAAGGAGCTCTCGGATCGGGCCGAGAAGATCGCCGCCGACGTCGAGAAGAGGGTCTCGAACCTCGACCTCAGCGGCCTCGCCGACGCGCTCGAGGACCTCGACCTCGACGACATCGCCGACGACGTCGAACGCGAGGTCGAACGCTCGCTGCGGGCCTCGGGCCACGTCGCGGGGTCGCCCGCGGGGGGTTGGGAGCTGCGTCGCATCGAGCGCGAGCACAAGCTGGCGGCCAACGAGGCGCGGCGTCAGGTGCAGCAGGAGAGCCGCCGCGTCGAACGCGAACGCGCCCGCGCCGAGGCCGACGCCCGCCGCGCCGCCAACGATCAGGCGAAGAAGGCCAATCAGGCCCGGGTCCGCGCGGGCGAGGCGGTCCGCCGCGAGGTCGAGCGAGCGCTGCGCGACAACGTGATCGACGCCGACGAGCAGCGCCGCATCGAAGAGGCGGCCCGCAAGGCCGGCGAGGTCAAGTAGTTCGAGGCGACGGGGTCGGGCGCCGCGCAGGGCGCCCGGCACCGCGTCGGCGGTGCGCGGGCAAGCGGTCGCTCGCGGGTCCGCGGACGCCGCGGGGGCACTATTTTTTCGCGCCGCAATTGTTGGCGCGTTGGCGGTCACTGCTCGGGCATGAAGCGTCACCATGACATCTCGGGCCGCTCCGCCGGCGCCTCCGTCTCCTCCCCCTCGACCGCGCGTCGGCGTGTATCTGCCTCCCTCGTCTGGGCCCTGGGCGCGCTGCTCGTGCCCGCGGCGGCCTGTGACGAGGAGGCCGTGACGGACGAGGAGGCCCAGGCCGCGGAGGGTTCGGAGCTGCGGGTGGCGCCCGAGATGCAGTTCCTCGCGCCGATCGAGATCGTGCCGGTGCCGGACGACTACGAGTATCACCCCGTGATCGTCGACGCCGATCCGCAGCAGCGCCTGGCGGACCGCGACCCGCTCTTGAATCAGTACGACGATGCCGCGTCGGGCCGGTTCGGCGTCATCTACGTCGATTACGAGGAGAGCGCCGAGTACCTCGCGTCGTACGACCTGGCGGCGGTGCAGGAGGCGGCGCAGGAGCTCGCGCGCCTCGGGTTCGCCGACGCGAGCCCGGGCTCGGACGAGGACGCGGAGCTCGATTCGATCGTCACGCCGCGCGGGTGGTCACACGACGTCGACAACCGGATCTCGCTCGAGGACATCTCGCTGACCCACTCGACGTTCCGCAAGTTCGGCCGGGTCGGCGGCGGCTGCACCGGCGCGCTGTTCGGCAACCGACTGGTGCTGACCGCGGCGCACTGCATCTTCGACGCCAGCGGCAATTACAGCGCGAATCACTACTTCCGGGCCCGCCGCAACGGCTCCGAGCTGCCGTACGGCACCGTCATCTCGCAGGGCGCGGTCTACCCGATCTCGTTCACCAACGACGGCTGCCAGACGACCTACACCGCCTCGTGCGTGAAGAACGACTGGGCGATCCTGATCCTGCCGGCCAACCCGTGGGCGACCAGCCCGAACGGCGCGCCCGGCTACTTCGGCGTCGCCGCGGCCGACGACGCGACGGTGGCGACCTGGGGGACCAGCAACGTCGGCTACCCCGACTGCAGCGATTCGCTGGCGCCGTCGCCCTGCACGAGCCACGTCGCCTACGGCGACTTCTCGTGCGCCGGCGTCGCTCCGGCCGTGTCGGATCCGGACTCGCGGTGGCCGCTCTACGGCACCAACGGCAAGCTGCGCACCGGCTGCGACTCCAGCGCGGGCCACAGCGGCGGCGCGCTCTACAGCACCAGCCCCGGGGTGAGCGGGCCGTACATCATCGGCAACACCGTGTGGAATCAGTGCAACGCGAGCACCTGCGACGCGAATTCGCTGTACTCGTCGGCGGGGATCCGGATCTCGACGTCGCTGCGCGATTACATGCTGAACCTGCGCGCGACGTACCCGTGATGCGCGGCGCAGAGGCGCGCTGACGAGGCGCGGGCGACCCTCGAAGGTTCGCGGTGCCCGTGCTCGGGCTCCTGCTCGCCGTGTGCGGGTCGGACGCGAACACGGGCATCGACCTTGGGCCGTCGCGGCCGCGGGCGGGCGAGACGAGCGGCTGTGGGGCCTTGCGCGGGTCGGGCGCGTGTGTTACACATTTTAACACACTTGCCTGGTTTCGTGTAACATGTCCTTCTTGGCCCGCCACGACGTGTCGCTCAACGAGCTGCTGGTCGCCCCCTTGGTGTTCCGCGCGACCTGGCCGGGGCTGGCCGAGCAGCCGCACGCGACGGCGGCGGGGATGCGCGACCTGGCCGAGTTCGGCGGGCACGGGGCGGGGGCGATCCGCACGGCGATGTCGCGGCTGCGCAGCAGCGGGCAGATCGAGTCGTTCGAGTGCGACGGGGTGACGCGCTACCGGCTGGGGGCGTGGGGCAGCTCGATCGGCGCGACGGTGATGCGGCGGTTCGAGCGGCCCGAGGGGTACGTGCTGGCGATCTTCTCGTTCGAGGCCGGCGATGCGCGCGAGCGGCAGCTCGTGCGCGACGCGCTGCGGAGCTACGGGTTCCAGAAGCTGGCGCAGAACGTGTACATCAACGGGCAGATCGACACCGCGGGGGTCGAGGCGGTGGTGCAGGAGCACGGGCTGGCGCAGCACCTGTTCCTGTTCCGCTGCCCGGACCAGGCTGACCCGGCGCTGGACCGGCGGCTGGTCGAGCTGTTCGACGTCAAGGCGCGGGCGCGCGTGCTGGCGCGGTTCGAGCGCGAGCTGCACGACTATCTCCACGGGCCGGGCGTGAGCGGCGACGAGTTCGTGCGCCGCTACTTCGCGGCCGGGCCGGCGCACTATCGGGTGACCTTCGTCGACGAGCCGGCCCTGCCGGCGCGCTGCCTGCCGCCCGACTACCCGCTGGAGCGGCTCGTCCCGTACGCGGAGCCGACCGCCAGGCAGGCGCGCGCGATCGTCGACTACTGGCGGAGGATCCACGCATGACACTCGGTGAGACGATGGTCGGCCGCGCGATCGCGGCGGTGTGTCGCCGGTGGTTGCTGCCGCTGGCGTTGCTGCTCACGGCGGCGTTGACGATCGGCACGGTCGCCGGCGGCTGGTCGCGGGCCGTGGTGCTGGGAGAGACGGCGACGTGGTTTCTGCTCGGGCTGACGGCGCTCGAGCTGTGCGCCGGCCGCTGGCGCCCGCGCCTGTGCGAGCTGCCGCGCAACCTGCTGTTTATCGCCGTCGGCGGGCTGCTCGACACGGGCGGGACCTTCCTGGCCGCGCAGCTGGCCCTGCTGCTCGGCGGCGAGGGCTTCGGGCCGGTCGGGGCGCTGCCGTTCGCGCTGGCGGTTCCGCTCGGGTTCGTCGTCGCCGACGGCGTGGCCTATGCGATCCACCGCGCGTCGCACGAGCACCCGCTGCTGTGGCGCATGCACGCGCTGCACCACTACCCGCGCGAGCTCTACGTGCTGATGTCGCCGGTCAACGCGCCGGTGCTGGTGTTCTTGTTCCGCGCGCTGCCGGTCCTCGCGCTGGTGGCCGCCGGGTTCACCGCCGACGTGATCTTCGCCTACGCGATGTTCGACACGGCGCTCGGGCTGTCGTCGCACGTCGGGGTCGATACCCACAATCCGTGGCTGTCGCGTGTGTTCAACACGCCGGAGGTGCACCGCCTGCACCACAGCGCCGACCCGGCGCACTTCGGCAATCACTCGCTGCTGCTGACGCTGTGGGACCGTCTGTGCGGGACCTACGTCGCGCCCGGGGAGGCGGTGCCGACGCCAGGTCTGACGGAGCCCGCGGCCATGCCGCGGACCTGGCTGGGGCTGTTGCTGCTGCGCCGGGCGTGAATCGAAGCTGTCCCGGGGGACGGCTTCGATCCGCGGCGCGTCGATCAGGACACCAGGGTCACGCCCTTCTTCAGCGACCTGCCGCCCACGGTGACGCCGCCGGCCGAGACCTTCGCGGCGCCGGCGGGGACGTCGTAGAAGCGGTACTCGCCCTTCGCGTCGGCGCGGGTGCGCAGGGTGGTGCCGCCGACCTCGAGGTCGACGGCGGCGCCGGGGGCGGCCTGGCCGCTGACGTCCGGGCCCTGGCTCGGGAACGCGAACATGAAGGTGTTGTAGACGGTGTCCCAGTAGACCTGCACGTCGACCGGGCCCGCGTAGCCGTGGGACGGGCCGCCGACCTCGAGGGTCGCCGACTGCGTCTTGCTGCTGCTGGTCCCGAAGGTGTTGCTGTTGGTCATCGTCAGCGAGGTGGTGGTCTCCACGCTCCAGATGTCGGGCATGCCGGCGGTGAAGCTCGCCGACACGCTGTACTGGACCTCGGAGGTGCGCGACTCGCTGCGCTCGATGGTGTTCTCGTGCTGATACGTCTGGACGATCGGCGCCGAATTCTCGTCGTAGGGCGGGACGTAGGGGAAGCTCTGGCCCGTCCGCATGAAGCGGTTCGGGTCGATGGCGGTGGCGCCGGCGACGAACGGGTTGTGGGCGAGGATCGCGGCGTAGTCGGCGGTGGTCAGGCCGGCGGCGTCGAGCGCCTTCCTGGTGCCGACGGGCATCTTGCTCGGGTCCTTGAGCCAGCCGGCGTAGACGTACTGGATCGTCATCACCGAGCCGTCGACGCCGAACTCCCAGGTCGCGTCGCCCAGCTGGTCGACCGTCACGGTGTAGAGCGGGTTCAGGCACACGTGGAAGGCGTCGTGGTCGTGATCGATCCCGTCGACGTCGGGGCCCTTGACGGTGATCGTGAGCGACTCGCGCTTGGTGATGTTCAGGGTCGAGGTGTCGCTGGTGGTGTTCGAGGTGCCGAAGCTCGCGCCGGCGCCGACCGAGTCGCTGCCGACCTTGGCGACGACCTCGACGCTCGTCTGCACCGAGCTGCTGATCGAGCTGGTGGTGCCGGCGGCGCTCGAGCTGGTGTAGGCGACCGAGGACGAGCTGTCGCCGCCGCTGGTGCCGGGCGGCGCGTAGACCACGGTGAGCACCTGGTACTTCGGCCGGATGGTGCCCTTCGTGAGCTCGAGGGCGAACAGGGCCGGCGCGCGCTTGCTGGTCTCGCCGGTCTTCGTGTTGTCCGACCAGCCGGTGCTGCCCTCGCGCGAGCTGCAGACCAGCACGTCCTGCTTCGAGTTGTTGCTGACGAACGCGACGTACAGCCGGTCGCCGACGGCCGCGAGCGACGGGGCGAACTTGCTCGCCTGGCCGATCTTGGCGTTCTTCGTCCACCCGTTGCCGTCCGACGAGCAGATCAGCAGGTTCTCGGAGCTGTCGTTGGCGACGAAGGCGAGCCACATCCGATTGTTGAACACGCACAGCGACGGGGCCTGCTTGGTCGACTCGTTGACCCTGCTGTTGCCCGACCAGCGCTGGCCGTCGCTCGAGTTGCAGATCAGGAGCTCGCGCGAGCTGTTGCCGGCGACGAAGGCGAGCCACAGCCGGTCCTTGTAGGCGCACAGGGTCGGGGCGAACGCGCTGGTCTGCCCGACCTTGACGTTGCCGGTCCAGTTGACGCCGTCCTCCGTCGAGCACACGAGGATGTTGCGCGAGCTGTTGTCGGCGATGAAGGCGATATACATCCGACCCTTGAACACGCACAGGCTCGGCGCGATCTCGCTGCGCTGCCCGATCTTGGCGTTCGGCGACCACGTCTTGCCGTCCGGCGAGGAGCACACCAGCAGCTCGTCGGCCTTGTTGTCGGAGACGAAGGCCGCCCAGAACTTGCCGCGGAATCGACACACCGCCGGGGTCTCCGAGCTGGCCTCGTCGGCCTTGACGTTGCCCGACCAGCGCGCGGCGTCGGCAGAGGAGCAGGTCAAGATCTCGTTCGAGCTGTTGTTGGCGATGAAGGCGATGCCGAGGTCGGTCGCCAATGTCGCGGTGTTCATCGTGCTGCCCATGATCGAACCCTCCAATACGCGATACTCGTTGCACTTGGAATGTGCACAGTCCGGGCGGCGCGCCGCGGACGGCTCATTCGACGGCTCGTAACGTAGGCGGCCGGGATTGGCGCGTCAATGTCCGAAAAACGGCCAATCGCTGGCCGGGGGTGGCCAGGGATGGCCACGGTTGGCCAGCTCGTGGCGCCGGCGCGGCCAGGCGCGAGCGACGGGGGCGCTCACGGCGTGGCTTCGGGCGCGGCCGTGATCAGCTCCAGGCGCAGACCGATCCCGTGGAGGGATGGCGGATTCACGGCGCCGACAACTTGTGCTCGATCTGGGCGAACAGCGCGTGCCACTGCTCGTATTCGCCGTCCTGGCCGGTCATCGTCCACACCGGGCCGGCCGAGATGTCGCGGTCGCCGTCGTACTGGCGCGGCGTGGCGATCACGCGGGTGTGGCCGGGGTCGACGCGGACGAATCGCAGGTCGTACTGGCGGTACAGCGTCGAGGTCACCGTGCCGCCGAATTCGACGCCGGCGCGCACGCCGTAGGGCCGCTTGGTGGTGGTGATCCGGCCCTGCGGCGCGCTGGCGAAGTCGAGGTCGTAGCCGAGGAGCGGCAGGGCGTCGCGCGCGGCGACGAAGGTGGCGTCGTAGTCGGCGGCGAAGGTGCGGGTGCCGAACGACTCTTGCGCGGCCGCGGTGACGTGGGTGCCGCGGCTGATGCAGGCGAGCGGCAGCGCGGCGAGCATCAGCGGCAGGACGCGAGCGAGGAGCGAGGCGGGCACGCGGGGAGGGTCGCACAGCGGCCGCGGGGCGGCCAGGGGTTCAGCCGGCGCCGACGGCCGCGGACAGGTTGTGCATCAGCTTGGACAGGACGCGCTTGGTCTCCGACTGGATGATGGCCTCGGGGACGGCGACGTTGGGCAGCGTGCGGGTCCGGAAGGTGATCGACGTGCCGCCGCCGGCGGCGTCCTCGACGACCCATTCGTTCCAGTACTCGACGAAGTGGTCGGAGGCGACGAGGGTCTCTTTCCAGCCGTGGGCGGTGGGGCAGCGGCGGGTCTCGAGCTCGAAGGGCGAGAACAGGCCGCGGGTCTTGAGCTTGACGCGCTCGCAGGTGCCGTCGGGGGTGGCCTTGGCCGAGACGGTGGAGGGGGCCAGGCCGTGCGAGCGTTCGGCGCTGCCGAGGACCTGGCGCACCGCGGCCGCCGTGACCCCCAGCGTGATGGTGGCGACGACCTCGCCCTTGGCGGTGATCTTGGTCGCGACCTTCGGCGCCTCGGCGGTCGCGTCGGTCGTCGCGGCGACGATCGCGGCGGCGGCGAGGCCGGACAGCGCCCAGCGAGAGACGGAGAGGAGCGTGGCGCGGGCTAGGGTCATCGAGCCCAAACTATAGCGCCGAATCATTATTCCAGGGCGAGGCCGTGTGGCCGGGATCGTGAGCGGCGCGGATCTGCGCGGCCCCGCGGGCCGGGCTCAGCGGGGCGGCGGGGGCGGCCGGCCGCGAATCACGGGGAATCGGACCTGTCTCAAAGTTCCGATCGACGTCGGGCCCCGGCGCGCTCAGCGGTCCGCGGCCAGGCGCTGCCGGAGAGCGCGCAGGTGGTGCCGGCGCCAGGCGTAGGCCTCGCCCCCGGCCGCGTACCAGCGGTCGGCCTCGTCGAGGTTGTGCAGGGCCCGCTCGCGCAGGACGGGGTCCCCGGGCGCGGCGCGGGCCAGATCGGCGTGGGCGACACGGGCGCGGGCCAGCTGCTGGTCGCTGAAGACGCTGCTCGAGGTGGCGGCGGCGGCCACGAACTCGTCGATCGCGGCCTCGAAGGCGGCCCGGGCCCCGGGAATGTCGCCGAGCGCACGCAGGTGGAGGCCGAGCAGCAGGTGCACGCCGGCGCGGCGCTCGCGGACCCACCAGTCGTCGCCCGGGAGGTCGCCGAGAGCGGCGCGCAGGTCGGTGACCGCGGGCTGGTGGACGCCGCGCGCGAGGTCCGAGTGGGCGCGCAGGAGGATCCGCTCGGTGGTGCGGGTGTGCGGGTCGTCGCCGAGCGCGAGGGCGGCGGCGCGGAGGGCGATCGCGGCCTGGTCGGCGCCGGCCTCGTCAGCGTGGTGGGCCAGGTACAACAAGCAGCGCGTGCGCGCCGGCGAGGCGCCGGGGGAGAAGCGGGCCAGCGCGTCACAACCCGGGCGCAGGATCGCGTGGGCGGCCCGCGGATCGAGGGTGTACACGCTGACGAGGATCCGGAGATCGACGGTCTTCCCGTGCGCCGGCCCGAACTCGCGCTCGAGCACGATCAGGGCCTCGCGCAGCAGCGCCTCGCGGCGCGCGGGGTCCTCGGTGAGGAGCGCGAGGTTGGTCAGCGTATAGGCGACCTCGACCCGGCCCGGTCCGGGCGCGGCTCGCTGGATCCGCAGCGCCTCGTCGAGCAGTCGGCGGGCGCGCTCGAAGTCGCCGGCGGTGCGGGCGACGACGGCCGAATTGTTGAGCAGGAGGCCGCGCAGGCGGTCGTGGGGCGGCAGGCGAGCGACCAGGGCCTCGGCCATCGGCAGGTCGGCCTGGGCGCGGGGGATCCCGCCGGCCTGGCGGGCATGGGCGAAGACCAGCAGGGCGGCGGCCTCGGCGGCGATCTCGTCGGCGCGCGAGCGGACCGCGGCGAGCAGGGCGTGCTGCAGGCGCGCGGCGGTGTCGCTCATGTCGTCGTGGATCCGCAGCTCGGCGCGGCGCAGCAGCGCCTCGGCGAGGGTCGGTTCGTGGCCGGTGGCTTCGGCCTCGAGCACGAGGGTGTCGGCGAGCTCGGTCGCGGCCTGGAAGCGGGCGACGCGGTCGAAGGCGGCGACCTTGACGAGGCCGTCGCGGACGGCGGCGACGCGGACGGCGGCCTCGGGATCGGCGGGCGGGGGGACGGCGGCGTCGAGGGCGGCGATGTCGCCGCAGCGCTCGAGCGGCGGCAGGCCGGTGACGAGCTCGAGCGCGTGCAGGGCGACCGCGGGGTCGCGCTCGCCGAGCAGGGTGGCGGCCTCGGAGAGGGCCGTCTTGCGCTCGGCGAGGCAGGTCATGCGGCGGTCGAACAGGTTGTCGGATTGTTCGCCGCGGCGGTGGGTGAGGCAGGCCGATTGATGTTGCGAGGACCACGAGCGGGCGTAGGCGTCGAGGTCGGAGGCGACGCGGGGCCACACCTCGGCGGCGAAGGCCGGGCCGGCGGCGTCGAAGTTGGCCTGGGCGGCGCGGCGCTGCGGTCCGGCCCAGGCGCCGGCGATCTCGGCGGCGCCGCCGGAGCAGGGGTCGAGGCGGGCCTGGTGGGCCTGAAAGGCGAAGAAGGTGGCGGTGGCGCTGAGGCAGGCGAATGCGAGGAGGACGCGCTGGCGCTTGAGCCACAGCTGCAGGCGCTCGGCGACGGAGTAGCTGTGGGCGGAGACCATGCGCCCGGCCTGGAAGCGGCGCAGGTCCTCGGCGAAGCCGGCGGCGGTGGGGTAGCGCGCCTCGGGGCGGGCCGCGGTGGCGCGCTGGGCGATGGCCGCCAGCTCGCGCGGGACGTCGGGCACGAGCGCGCGCAGGTCGTCGATCTGGGCCGCCATCACGCGGGCGGCCAGCGTCGGGCCGGAGGATTCGGCGTACGGCGGCACGCCGGCGAGCACGTGGAACAGCATGGCGCCGAGGGCGTAGACGTCGGAGCGGGCGTCGACGGCCTCGCCGCGGGCCTGCTCCGGCGGCATGTAGCGCAGGGTGCCGACGATTGCGCCGACCTGGGTGATGTTGTCGTCGATCGGTTGTTGGCCGGAGCGGGTGGTCTCGGCGGCCTCGGAGGAGCCGACGGGCCGCGACAGGTCCTTGGCCAGGCCCCAGTCGATCACCACGGTCTCGCCGAAGCGGCCGATCAGCACGTTGGCGGGCTTGAGGTCGCGGTGGATGATCTGCTGCGCGTGGGCGTAGGCGATCGCGTCGGCGACGGCGATCACGTGCTCGACGAGCCGCAGGCGCTGGGCCAGGCTGCGGGTCCGACGGATCTTGGCGTCGAGGCTGGCGCCGTCGACGAGCTTCATGCAATAGAACGGCTCGCCGGTGCTGCGGCGGCCGAAGTCGTACATCGGGACGATGCTCGGGTGCTGTAGGCGGGCGGTGATCGCGGCCTCGCGGGCGAATCGTCGCTGGGCGTCGGGGGTGTCGCGCAGCAGCTCCTTGATGGCGACGGTGCGGCCGAGCCGGCGGTCCTCGGCGCGGCGGACCACGCCGAGGCCGCCGGACGCGAACACCTCGCCGAACACGTAGCGCGCGTCGCTCTCGGCCGACCATTCGTGGTGGGGCCATTGCAGGCGGCCGGAATGGGCCGACTCGCCGGCGGCGGCGAGGGTCGGGTCGCGCGAGCCGACGATCCGGCGCTCGCGCGATTGATCGATCGCGCGGGCCATCATTGTAATGTCCTCGGGGACAGGTGCCGCAAAGACGCGGTCGCCCGGCCGGCCGGTCTCCGACGGCATTGCTGAATCGTACGACCCGCACATTGCGGCGGTCAAGGCGCAGGGGCGCGCGAGGGCAAATCTGACAGTGTTCCTCGGCGCTAAAATTATATCAATGCGGCCTTGGGGCCGCGAGGCATCACAGCGCGAGCTGAAGCTGCAACCGTACGAGGTCGGCGGCGAGATCGGCGGCCGCGCGGTCCCAGGTGCGGAACCAGTCGAGCTGCAGCTTGAGGTTGTGGCCGGCGAAGTAATAGTTGAGGCCGCCGCCGAGCTCGTTGCGGTCGAGCATCGAGGTGCGTCCGAGTCCGCGGATCCCGCTGGTGCGCACGGCCGGCTCGAGGCCGGTCCTGGGGATGAGGAAGGCCGCCTGGGCCATCCAGCCGTGGCCGTTGCGCGCGGCCTCGACGGGCAGCGGTACGCCGGTGTCGTCGAGCGCGTGTCCGGGGTTGCGCCGGCCGTCGCGCAATAAATACGCGGCCTCGAGGCTGAAGCCGGCCCACTTGAACATCATGTCGGTGGTGACGTTGTGGTAATCGGTGGTGCCGCCGTCGGTCGGCGGGGTGCCGAGCACACCGCGGTCGTTGCGGGCGCGGTCGTTGTAGGCGTAGGCAAAGCCGAGGCTGAGCCGGGGCTTGCGCAGGCGCGTCTGGTCGCTGGCCTCGTAGTCGTCGAACAGGCCGAACGGCAGGAAGTCGACGCGCGCGGTGTACATCAGGCCGGGATCGCTGAAGCGGTTCTGGTCGCGGCCGTCGCCCATGAACACGCCGGCGTAGTAGCGCAGCCTGCCGAGGCCGCCGAGGTCCTCCGAGCGGACGTCGAGGCCGATGTCGCGGTCGACGTTGAACTCGCCGTTGGCCAGCGAGCGGTCGATGAGCAGCGGGTTGATGTCGGCGATGTTGCGCTCGCGGGAGTACATCACCCGATAGAGGCCGATGCGCAGGTTGGCGTCGCGCAGGCGGTCGAACACGACGTAGTTGTCGAGCAACGGGCCCGAGCGCGCGACCCCGTCGACGACGTTGAGCTCGCGCGGGGCCACGGCCAGCTGCACGAAGTACTTGATGTGCTTCGAGAACACGTTGCCGGCGAAGACCAGGCGCAGGCGCCGGATCTCGAACGCGTGCTCGTAGCGGCCGGCGCCGACCCGCCGGCCGCTGTACATGAAGCCGGTGCGCAGGCTGATCGACAGGGCGTAGCGGCCGTCCTTGCTCCTGACCTCGAGGCCCTTGCCCGCGGTGAACTTCAGCGGGCCGTCCCCGACGGTCCCCGGCGCCAACAGGATGTACTCGCGCGCCGGCGGGTAGAAGCGGGCCGGATCGGGCGGCGGAGGTTCGGGCGGCGGGGGCGGCGCCGGGGCGAGCGCGGCGAGGAGGACGAGGTGGAGCATGGGGCGGACGGCGGGCGAGAGGTAGCCCAGGGCGGTCCAGGAGGACCCGATCGTGAGAATGTTCAGTATGCTGAAGAAGATCCAGCATGCTAGACTTTCCGCCCATGAATTTCTCGCGCCGCCGCTTCGCCGCCTGCCTCCCCGCCCTGGCCCTCGCCGGCGCGTGCCGCCCGTCGGGCGAGAACAACGGGGCGCTGCGGCTCGGCTACTTCCCCAACATCACCCACGCGACGGCGCTGGTGGGGGTCGAGCGCGGGCTCTACCGCGAGGCGCTGGCGGGGCAGGGGACCGCGCTGGAGACGTTCACGTTCAACGCCGGGCCGGCGGCGATCGAGGCGCTGCTGTCGGGGGCGCTCGACGCGACGTACGTCGGCCCGAACCCGGCCGTCAACGCGTTCGTCAAGTCGAAGGGCGCGGTCAAGGTGATCGCCGGCGCGGCCACGGGCGGGGCCTTCCTCGTCGTCCGCCCGGAGATCGCCGGCCCGGCCGATCTGCGCGGCAAGAAGGTCAGCGCCCCGCAGCTCGGCGGGACCCAGGATGTGGCCCTTCGGACATGGCTCATCGGCCAGGGCTTCAAGATCGACGAGTTCGGCGGCGGCGACGTCAGCGTGAGCCCGCAGGAGAACGCGCAGTCGCTCGAGAGCTTCCAGTCGGGCGAGATCGCCGGCGCGTGGGTGCCCGAGCCGTGGGCGACCCGGCTGATCCTCGAGGGCGGCGGCAAGGTGCTGGTCGACGAGCGCGAGCTGTGGCCCGACGGCCGCTACACCACGACGGTGCTGCTGGTGCGCAAGGGGCAGATCGAGGCCCGGCGCGAGACCATCAAGGCGCTGCTGCGCGGCCACGAGGCGGCGAACAAGTGGATCGCCGAGCACGCCGGCGAGGCCAAGGAGGTCGCCAACACGGCGATCAAGAAGGTCACCGGCAAGGCCCTGGCGGCGGCCACGATCGACCGCGCGTGGGAGAACCTGCAGTTCACCTCCGACCCCGTGCCCGCCGCGCTGATCCGCAGCGCCGAGGACGCGCAGAAGCTCGGCTTCGTCAAGCTCGAGGGCGCCGACCTGCAGACCCTGTTCGCGCCGGAGCTGCTGGCCGAGGCGGCGAAGGGCTGACTGCCCGTCTCACCGGCCTCGATGGTGGCCGCAGATGCGGCGGACGACGTCGGCCTCGTTACTCCGCGGCGGGCGCGGGTGTGGGCGAGGAGCCCTCTGCGGCGGGCGGCGGCGGAGTGGCCCCGGGGGCCGCGAGGGCCTTCGTGACGGCCTGCGAGAGCTCGCTGCAGAGCCCCTTCTTCGCGTCCTTGTCGGCGCCGTCGCGCGGCGATGGGTGGGAGCGCGTCACGGGGTCGGGCCCGCGCGCGCGAGGTGGACGCGGAAGGTCGAGCCGCGGCCCGGGGCGCTGTCGACCTCGACGGCGCCGCCGTGGGCGCGGACCAATTGCTGGAGCACGTGGAGGCCGAGGCCGACGCCGGGGATGGCGTCGCCGGACAGGCCGACGCGCGAGAAGGGCTCGAAGATCCGCCGCGTCTGCGACTCGGAGATGCCGACGCCGTGGTCGGTGACGGCGACGGTGACGCTGTCGCTGGCGGCGGTCACGGCGATCTCGACGGCGCCGCCGTCGGGCGAGTACTTGACCGCGTTGCTGATCAGGTTGACGACGATCTGGGTCACCCGCAGCGGGTCGCAGCGCAGCTGCACCGGCTCGGGCGGCAGGTCGAGGACGAGCTCGTGGCGCGGGTAGCCGTCGAACAGCTCGGCCGACTCGCGCACGAGCTCGCGGAGGTCGCAGTCGGCCAGCCGGAGCTCGAGCCTGCCGGCCTCGATGCGGGCGATGTCGAGGAAGTCGCCGACCATGCGCTCGAGGTGGGCCGTCTGGCGCGTGACGATGTCGAGGGTGCGGCGCGTGCGGGCGGCCGAGTCGGGGTCGCGGGCCTGGGAGGCGAGGGCCAGGCGCAGCGCGGCGAGCGGGTTCTTGAGGTCGTGGGCGACGCCGCCGAGGAAGGTCATCTGCGCGGCGCGCCGGGCCACCAGCGCCTCGGCCATGGCGTTGAATTGACGGGCGATGTCCTGCAGCTCGAGCGGTCCGACCGCGAGCGCGCGGGCGTCGCGACGGCCGTGGCCGAACGCCTCCATCGTCCGGGCGAGGGCGAGCAGCGGCTCGTAGGCGCGGCGGCGCAACCACCACAGCAGCAAGGTCGTGCTGGCCAGCAGGAACACGCCGGCGCCGATGCCGAGGATGTCGCCGATCCTGTCCCAACGGTCAGCCCGGCGGAGGGCCGCGGTCGCGTCGGCGATGTTGGCGGCGACGAACTCCTCGGTGGCATCGAGCGCCGCGACGCGCAGGCGGGTCCGCTCGGCGGGCGCGACGCGGGGATCGCGGGCGGCGTTCCCGTAGGTCTCGATCCGCCGGGCCGCCTCGAGCAGCGCGGCCGCCTCCTGCGCGGTCGTGACGTAGCGACCCGCCTCCTGCAGGGTCTCGCGCAGGTCGGCGCGGAGGCGCCGGGTGATGAGGTCGTCGACGTCGTCGCGGGCCAGCAGGTCGAGCGACAGCTCGATCTCGCGGGCGAGGCGGAGGCTCTCGACCGAGGCGAGCACGTGGAGGTTGGTCTGATGCAGGAAGGTGGTGAGCACGACGAGGGCGGTCGACACCACCAGCGCGACGCCGACGACGACGCCTGTCACGCCCCACGAGAGCGTGCGCAGGGGGATGCCCTGACCGTTCGCCATGGCCCGTGGGTGGTGACGCGGGTGCGGCGAGCCCGGCCGAGCGACCGCGGCCAGGCGGCGCGGGGACCGAGGTCAGGCGAGTCGCGGCCGCCGGGGCGCCGGCCGGGGCGCGGGCGCCGACGCCAGGCGCAGCGCGCGGGCGAGCGGGCGCGCCAGCCTCACGAGGCCGCCGGGCCGCGCCGGAGGCGGCGCGGAAAGTGGACAAACCGCGCGATTGCTCATACACGCGCGAGCATGTCCGACGAGCTTCCCCCGCTGCCTCCCTTCACCGCCGAGACGGCCCGGCAAAAGGTCCGCAAGGCCGAGGACACGTGGAACACCCGCGACCCCGACCGCGTGGTCCTGGCCTACACCGAGGACACGCGCTGGCGCAACCGCGCCGAGTTCCCGGTCGGCCGCGAGGAGGTGCGCCGGTTCCTGCAACGCAAGTGGGCGCGCGAGCTCGACTACCGGCTGATCAAGGAGCTGTGGACATTCGCCGGCCCGCGCATCGCCGTGCGCTTCGCCTACGAATGGCGCGACGACTCCGGGCAATGGTTCCGCAGCTACGGCAACGAGAACTGGGAATTCGACGCGCGCGGGCTGATGCTGCGCCGCCACGCCAGCATCAACGACCTGCCGATCGCCGCGTCGGCGCGCAAGTTCCACTGGCCGCTCGGGCGCCGCCCCGACGATCACCCCGGGCTGTCCGACCTCGACCTGTGAGGTCGAGGCCGGCGGGCCGACGGGCTCACTGCGGGTTGATCGGCTTGAGCGCGAGGCCGCCGGGGTAGGCGTAGCTGGCGGCGTAGGCCTGGCCGCTGACGCTGATGCCGAACGGCATGTTGCCGGTGGCCTCGTTGGTGCCGGGCCCGCAGTTGGCCTCGCCGGGGTTCATGTCGATCGTGGCCCACTGGTAGCCGCTGTTGCCGATGCTCGTCCAGCGATTCTCGGGCACGACGCCGAGGCAGGCGACGTCGACCTGCGCGCCGGTCGGGCGCACCAGCTTGGCGAAGTCCTTGGTGTACGACGAATCGACGAGGAACACGTACTCCGACTGGAACTGCTCGTTGGGGATCATGAGCAGCATGTAGGGGTCGCCGGGGTTGTCGGCCAGGCCGGTGGCGGTGCAGCCGAGCATGTAGCCGGCGACGAGGATCGGGTCGTCGGCGGCGATCGAGAAGTCGTTCTGGTCCTGGAACTCGACGATCTGGCCCTTGTTCATCACGATCTGGGCGCCGAGCGCCGTCGGCGGGTCGAAGTTGACGGTGGTGTTGTCCTCGGCGGCGAGGATCCGCCACAGCATCGGCTCGTTGCCGCGCTTGGGGTTGCGCGAGGCGATGTAGTTCTGCCCCCACGTCTCGAGCGGGAAGATCTGCTCCTCGACGTGGTCGCAGGCGCTGACGCCGGCGGGCACGTTGGCGCACGAGTGGCCGCCGAACACCGCGACCGGGGCGCTGCTCTTGATCGCCGTGCCGCTGAGGTCGGCGTTGCTGGGGCCGACGACCACCTGCATGTAATCGTAGCGGTTGAGCAGCACATTGGTCGGCTGATTGGCCGGCATCGCCGGCAGGCCGTTCTGACCGGCGGGGGTGTTGACCTTCGGCGTGACCGTGACGGTGGTGTTGTCCTCGGTGGCGGCGATCACCATCGTCGAGCCGTCGCCGGCGCCCTGGTTCCACGCCAAATGGAGGTAGTCGAGCGCGAGCACGTGGGTCGGCAGGAGCAGCGAGGCGTCGGTGGTGAACCCGGCGGCGCCGCCGATCGGGTTGAACTGGACGGCGACCACCGGGTAGTCGGAGGCGACGCGGAAGGCCCGGCCCTTGCGGATGCCGTTGCCGAGGAAGCCGGCGTCGCCGGTGTAGTAGCCGACCTGGCCGTTGCTGCTGCCCGAGAGGTTGAACACCTGGACCTGGCGCGGCGGGACGGAGCCGGCGACGATCATCTGCTCGTTGCCGCCGTTGTTGCGGTCGAAGATCTGGATGTTGGCGGCCTCGGTGAAGCTCGGGTTCGAGATAGCGACCGCGAATACGAAGGTGTCGCGCGGCGGCAGGTTGGTCATGTCGACCGCCCAGAACTCGCAGCCGATGTTCGACTTGACCGCGGCGGCCTTGTCGCACGCGCTGACGCAGAAGCCGGCGTCGCACACCTGTCCCTCGGCGCAGTCGACCGGGGGGTCGAAGCCGGAGCCCTGGGCGTTGCACTTCTGGGTGCTGTCCTCGTCGGCGCACTCGCTGCTGCCCGGCGCGCACACGAGCGCGACGCAGGCGCCCTCGAGGCAGATCTGGCCGCCGGCGCACGGCTGGGGCTCGAAGCCGCTGCAGTCGGCCGCGCACTCGCCGATGTTGCTGCCGTCGATGCAATCGCCCTGGGCCCCCGGCTCGCACGCGCACGGCTGGCACGATTCGGTCATCTCGCTGCAGAACTGGCCCGGAGCGCACGGAGCGTCGACGTACTCGCCGTTCTCGCACACCTGATGCGTGCCCCGCTTGCACTGCTCGGCGCCGGGCTGACATTGGGTCGGATCGGTGGTCGGCGACATCGTCGTGGTCACCGCGTCGGTGGTGACGTCAGAGCCCGTCGGCATCGCGGGATCCGTCGCCCCCATCGAATCGGTGCCGGTCCCCGGATCGGTGGGGCTGGCGGTGCTGGTGCTGCTCGGGGCGGTGACGCTGGAGACGCCGGTGACCCCCGAGAGCGTGCTCGTGTCCGTCCCCCCGTTGCCGACGTCGGCGCAGGCCGCGACGGCCACGGAGAGGAGGAGAAGCCGGGACGTGGTCGATGTAGGGGCGCGCTGCATGCGGGGCAGTAGGCCGGAGCGCCGCGGGTGCGTCAATGACGGGTCTGCGAGTCGCTGGTCGCGCGAGGTGGTGCGAGCGCGCTCTCGTCATTGTGGCTTCGCGCGTCCGTGCGCCGACGCGTGCATCTGCAGATGCGCGGGCAGTCGCGCGCTGGAGCTCACGGATGACCCAAGAGACATGTGCTGTGAACCCGCGCCGGCGGAACTCGCAAACGCCGACGTCCTCCCGCGTACGAGGTCGGCGTGTCGCGCCGGAGCCTTCGTCGAGCTCGCGGATGCACGGCGGCGGAGCGCGCGGGCTTGCGGGCGCGGTCGCTCCACGCGCAGGCTCTCCCGCGTGGACCCCGGAGATCCCCCCGTGCGCGGGCGTCGTGCCGATGTCGTGCGGTTGCCGCGGGGGCACGACGTGCGCGTTCCATGATCACCTGCGTGAGGAAGAGCCGGTCGATCCCACATGGTCCGCGGGATCGAGCCCGAGCGGCCGCGGAGATGCTGTCGATGAGGGCATGTTTGAAGGGACATGCCCGATCGACCATGGTGCGAGCGGCGGCCCCGGCGGCGCGGCGACGGCAAGTGACGATTGCGGCCGGGCGGCCGGTGTCGGCGCGGTCGCCCCGCCGGCGAGGTTCACGGCGGAGATCGATCCCTCCCGGCTCGGACTCGCGGAGCCGCCCCGGGCGCATAACCTGTCGGTCCGGACAGGTCCCGGCCGTGCGCGGCGGCGCTGCGCGGGTGGGCTCCTGTGTTGCCGTCGGCGGGGGATCGCCCACGCTTGCGGGCCGAGGATCCACCACCATGCGGCACATGTCCTGGTTCACGATCGCGTTCTCGCTGTGCTCGTCGGCGGCGCCGTTCGCCTGCTCCTCGTCGTCGAGGGGCGAGGAGGGGGCGGCGCTGGCGACGCTGGAGCCGCTGGACGGCAGCGGCGTCAGCGGGACGGTGCAATTCACGCGCGTCACGCCCAATCGTATGCGGGTGCGCGCGCAGGTCCAGGGGCTCACGCCCGGATTGCACGGTTTTCACATTCATGAATTCGGCGATTGTTCGGCGGCCGACGGCAGCTCGGCGGGCCCGCACTTCAACCCCGAGAACAGGTCGCACGGCGGGCCCGAGGGGCCCGAGCATCACCTGGGTGACATGGGCAACATCGAGGCCGCCCCCGGCGGGCGTGCCGCCATCGCCATGACGACCGACGTGATCACGCTCGACAGCGGCCCGCGCGGGGTCATGGGCCGCTCGGTGATCGTGCACGCCGACCCGGACGATCTGATGACCGATCCGTCAGGTAATTCGGGGGCGCGTCTGGCCTGCGGGGTCATCCGCGCCCTGTCGGGGGAGACCCATCCGATCCTACCGTAGTCGTAACATCGAGCGCCCGGGGATGGGGCCTGATGGCACCTCCTCGTGACAATCGCGCGCGAAAATTTGCCGCGGCTCCGCCCGGCTGATGCACGGCGCGGATATCCTCCGATTCATGGTGAATCGGCGGAGCGCGCGAGCGAACTTCATCCTCGGTGGATTCATCCTCTCGGCCGGCTGTCACGTGCCGATGCCGCCGGAGCTCGAGCTCGACCGGCAGCTGCCGTGCGGCAACGGCGAGCCGCGCGCGTGGGTGATGGCCCCCGACTACGCGGCCCTCGAGGCCCGCCTGTCCGCGGCCGGCTTCACCGTCGAGCCGCTGGCGCTCGACCAGTCGCCGTGGGGCCTCGACGGGCTGGTGGTGTTCGGCTCGGGCGCCAGCGAGATGCCCGAGTACGGCGAATACATGCAGACCTACGCCGACGACCTGTACTTCTTCGTCGACGAGGCGAACGTGCTGCTGTCGCTGGCGCAGCCGACGGACGCGGAGACGGTGCCGCCGTTCTTGCCGACGACGCACACGGCACGGCGCGGGGCGGCCAAGCTGGTCGAGCTGGAGGTGCTGGACCCCGACCACCCGCTGCTCGCGGGCGTGGAGATCGACGGCGGGCGCCTGGCCTGGCGCGGGGAGCTCGGGCACGACGCGTTCGTCGAGCAGGGCGGCTTCGAGGTGGTGCTGGCGGGCGCGGGCGACGGCTCGGACGGGGCGCTGCTCGAGGGCGCGTACGGCCAGGGGCGGATCGTGCTGACGTCATTGCCGCTCGACGCGCCGGAGGGCTCGGACCTGCAGCAGGAGGCGTTCATCGCCAACTTCTTCGCCAACCTCGCCAGCCACGTCGAGGGCGTGTGCGTGCGCGAGACGACGCCGATCAAGCCGACGCCGCCGCCGCAGCCGGTGCCGTTCACCGCCGGCTCGACGGTGTTCGCGGTGCTGCCCGACACGCAGGTCTACTCGCTGCGCTACCCCGGGGTGTTCGACGCCCAGACGACGTGGATCGCCCGCAACGCCGCGTCGCTCAACATCGCCTACGCGTTCCACCTCGGCGACATCGTCAACAACAACACCGAGCTCGAGTGGCAGCGCGCCAGCGGCTCGATGAGCATCCTCGACGGGATCGTGCCGTACGGGATCGTGCCCGGCAACCACGACTACGGCCCCTCGGGCGACGCCTCGACCCGCGACACGCTGATGAACGAGTGGTTCGACTTCGACGACGCGGCGCTGATGCCGAGCTTCGGCGGCGCCTTCGAGAAAGGCAAGCTCGACAACACCTATCATTTGTTCGAGGCCGGCGGGCAGCGGTGGATCGCCGTCATGCTCGAGTGGGGCCCGCGCGACGCCGTGATCGACTGGGCCAACGCGGTGATGGAGCAGCACCCCGACCGCCTCGGGATCTTCATCACCCACGCGTACCTCAACAACAACGACCGCCGCTACGACCACAAGGACACCTCGTCCCCGCAGGACTTCAACCCGCACGAGTACGACACGCCGGGCGGGGTCAACGACGGAGAGGAGCTGTGGCAGAAGCTGATCCGCCGCCACCGCTTCGTGCTCACGCTCAACGGCCACGTCCTCGGCGACGGCACCGGCTACCTCGAGAGCGTCACCGACCGCGGCAACGCGGTCCATCAGATGCTCGCCAACTATCAGATGCGCGAGCTCGGCGGCGAGGGCTACCTGCGCCTGCTCGAGCTGATGCCCGACGGCAAGACGATGCACGTGCGCAGCTACTCGCCGCTGTTCGACCGCTACCTGCTCGGCGCCGACCAGCAGTACACGATCGAGCTCGACGTCGAGTGACCGGCGCGAGCGCCGGGCATTCGCAGGAGGAGCGCAGGCCCCGGGCTTACCCACGCGCGCAGGGCCGCGCCGGAGCGCAACCGCCCGCGATTGTTGTCTACGCTGCCGGGCCATGCGTACGCTTCCGCTCCTCACCGCCACGGCGCTGGCCTTGACCGCCGCGCCCGCACTCGCGGCCGACAATCTGACGATCCAGGAGACCGTGCTCGACCGGCCGACGCTGGTCGCGCTCGGCGTGCAGGTGCTGATCGCCGACGACGACGATCGCGACGCGAGGATCGACGTGCGCTACCGCGTGGCCGGGGCGGCGGAGTGGAGGGTCGGGGCGCCGCTGTTCCGCGTCAAGCCGGAGAAGGTCGAGCTCGCGGTGCCGCAGCAGTTCGCCGGCAGCGTGTTCGACCTGCTGCCCGGCACGACCTACGAGATCGAGCTGCACGCGGTCGACGCCGACGGGCTCGACGAGACGTGGACGGTGATGGGGACGACGCGCGCGGTGCCGGGCGACCCGGCCGCGCCCAACGTGATCCAGGTCGGCGACGCGGGGGAGCTCGCCGACGCGCTCGGGGCGGCCGAGCCGGGCGACGTCATCGAGCTGGCCGATGGGACATATGGCGGCACGTGGTCGATCGACGGCAGCGGGACCGCGGAGGATCCGATCGTCATCCGCGGGGCCAGCACCGCCGGCACGATCCTCGACGGCGAGGGCGCCGCCGGCAACATCCTCGAGGTCTACGGCAGCCACGTGCACGTCGAGCGCATGACGTTCCGCAACGCCAACCGCGCGATCCGCTTCCAGGCGGCCGGCGCCGAGGGCAACGTGGTCCGCCGCGTCCACATCGAGGCGGTGAACCTCGGCATCGGCGCGCGCGAGGACCAGCTCGACTTCTACATCTGCGACAACACGCTGAACGGCCCGCTCGAGTGGCCGCACGTCTACTCCGACGACGGGGGCGTCAGCGCCAACGTCGACGGCATCGTGGTGTACGGCCACGGTCACGTGGTCTGTCACAACGAGCTGGTCGGCTGGGGCGACGCGATCAAGACGGCCCAGGACGGCGCGCGCGCGGTCGACTTCTACGGCAACATCACCCGCTCGGCCTACGACAACGCGATCGAGCTCGACGGCTCGGCCGGCAACACCCGGGCGATGCGCAACCTGCTGCTCAATTCGTACGCGCCGCTGAGCTTCCAGCCGATCTTCGGCGGGCCGGCGTACGCGATCCGCAACGTCGTCGTCAACGTCACCGACGAGCAGACCAAGCTGCACGCCAACAGCGACACCGGCGAGACCGTCGGCGCGATCATCGTCCACAACACCTTCGTCAGCCCGAACCGCGCCAACGAGGTCCACACCAGCGACACGGCGCACGACTTCAAGCTGCTCAACAACCTCTACGTCACCGGCGCCGAGCCCGAGGGCGGCAAGACCGTCGACCTCACCTGCCCGATCTCCGACGCCGAGATCGATTACAACGGCTACTGGCCCGACGGACAGTTCGACTTCGGCGCCGCCGGCGACTGGCCCGACTTCGCGGCGATGCAGGCCGCCGGGTTGTTCGAGGCCCACGGGACGCTGCTCGGCGCGGACACGTTCGCCGGCGGCCTCACGGCGCCCGCCAGTTATATGCAGGTGGTGACGGAGGCCGACGTGGCCCTGTCCCAAAGTTCACCTGCGATCGACGCCGGCCTGGCGCTGCCCGGGTGGATGGGCGGCTTCGAGGGCGCCGGCCCGGACCTCGGCGCGCTCGAGTTCGGCTGCGACGCGCCGCACTACGGCCCGCGCCCGGAGGGCGTCGACGAGAGCACGCCGCCGCCGGCCTGCGGTGATTCGGGCGGTGACACGACCGGCGATCCCGAGACGACCGGCGATCCCACCGGCGGTCCGGGCAGCGACGGCGATCCGACCGATGGACCCGATCCCACCGAGGGCCCCGACCCCACCGGCAGCGGCTCCGGGCCGACCACGTCGCCGACCACCGGTGACGACCCGAGCGGCGGCGACCCGAGCGGCGGGGTGGCGACCGATGGCACCGGCGATCCGGGCGCCACGGGCGGTTCGGAGCCCTCCGGTGAGGGTTGTGGCTGCCGCGCGGCAGCGCGCCCGCCGGCCTTCATGCTGCTCGTGCTGCTCGCATTCGCCCGTCGCCGCCGGCGCTGAGCGCGATGCAACACCGGCGCTTGTTCGGTATCGTCCGCGCCATGTCCGAGACGTACTACAAGATCATCGACGGCAAGAAGTACGACAAGCAGATGCTCGAGATCGCCGAGCAGACCACGGCCGGCAAGGGCGACGGCCGGATCTCGCTCGCCGACGCGCAGCGGCTGATCGGCGCGGTCACCGACGGGGGCCGCTATACCGATGTCGAGAAGGAGACGATGGCGTACATCCGCGAGAACTACAAGTTCACCGACGAGGCGGACTCGTGGTTCCGCGAGGAGATCCGCCGCTTCGCAGCCAGGGCCTGATCCACCCCCGGATCGACGATGACGCGGGCGCCGGACCCCGGCCCGCGTCATCGTTTTTTGATGAGTTGGATCGAATGATGGCAGTCGGACTCAGTTGTAGATGAACGCGTCGTCGCCGTCGGTGACGGTGATGACGAGGATCGTGTCGGCCTTGACGGCCGGGTCGACGGTCTCGTACGCGGCCAGCAGGCTCTCGAGGTGCATCGGCCCGTAGGCGACGACGCTCAGGATCTGCTTGACCCACGCGTCCTCGGGGGCCACGTTGGCGCTGCTGACGAGGATGTCGGCGAGCTTGTCGTCGAGGATCGTCTTGGCCTGGGCGACCGAGTACGGGGCGTCCTTGGGGAAGCCGACGGCCCGCACGACGCTGACGCCGACCTTGAGGCCGTCGATCTCGGCCAAAAAGTCGGTCTTCTTGCCCATGGGGTTGGTGTAGACGATCGTGCCCTCCGTCTTGAGCAGCGTGGCCAGCTCGCAGCGCGCGAGCACCTCGTAGGCGACGATCTCCGAATACAGCGAGCCGGGGTTGAGGTTGCCCTCGTCGTAGATCTGCTGGCCCCCGGGGGTCAAAAGGTCGTAGTCGTAGCCGAGCACGCCGAAGTCGATCGCGCCGCTGAACACGAACGGGTCCGGTGATTCGAGCTCCATGACGTCGAGCAGGCCGCAATCGCCGGAGATCGTGCCGAGCTCGCCCGGCTCGCCGGTGGTGCCGTCGGTGGTCGAGGTCGACGAGCTGGAGTCGCCGGTGGTCGAGGTGCCGTCGGTGGTCGAGGTCGACGACGTGGAAGTCGAGGTCGTGGTGTCGCCGGTGGTGAGGTCGCCGGTGGTGGTGGTGGTGGCGACGCCGGTGGTCGGACCGACGCCGGTGTCCGTGAGCTCGCCGGTCGAGGTCGTCGATTCGGTCGAGGTCGAGGTCGTCGAGGTCGTCGGTTCGGTGGAGGTCGAGGTGGAGGTCGAGCTCGAGTCCTGCGTGGTGCTCGTGTCGGCGTCGGTGGTCGAAGAACCGGAGCCGCCGCAGGCCAGCAGGAGCGCGAGGAGCGGCCAGGGGCGAGCGAGCGCGGGCACGGGCATCGGCGGCGACAGTAGCAGGACGACCGCGGCCGTGGCGCGGGGCCGGGCGGCCGCGACGAGGGTGTGCGATCTCGCACCAGTGATTCGCGCTCGCTGGCGCGAACCGGCGAACGAATCGGGCGGCTCGGGCATACCTGGCGAGGACGATGGCCGAGGTCCCGGACGAAGAGCTGGTGGCGGCGCTGCGCGGTGGGGAGCCGACGGCGTTCGACCGGCTCTACGTGCGCTACGAGCGGCGCCTCTACGGCTACATCCGCCGGATGCTCGGCGAGTCCGCAGCTGCCGACGATCTGTTCCAGGACATCTTTTTAAAAGTGCTGCGCGACCGCAGCTACGACCCGGCGCGCGGGCGGTTCGCGCCGTGGTTGTTCGCGGTGGCCCGCAACGCCTGTCTGGCCGCGCAGCGCAGCGAACGCAGCCAGGCGTCGCTGCGCGAGCGGGCCGAGGCGCAGCTGCGTCCGCGCGAGGCGCCCGGGCCCGACGCGCGGCTCGGCGACGCGGTGCGGGTGCAGGCGGCCATGGCCGCGCTGCCCGAGCCGCAGCGCCAGCTCATCCTGCTCAAGCAGCTCGGCGAGCTCAGCTACCGCGAGATCGCGGGGCTCATGGGCGTCGCCGAGGGGACCATCAAATCGCGCCTGCACGCCGCCACGCAGGCGTTTCGCCGCCTGCTCACCGAGGGAGGCTCCGCCGATGAATTGTGAAGCCTGCGACGCGTCGCTGATCGACCACGCCTACGACGAGCTCGAGCCGGAGCAGCGGCGCGCAGTGACGCGCCACCTGGCCGAATGTGCAGGTTGCGCGGTGAGCTACTGCCGCCTGCGCGCCGACCTCGACGGGGCGCTGCAAGCCGCCCACGAGGCGCCGCCCGTCGCGGTGCGCGAGCGCCTGCGGGCGGCGGTCGAGCGCGAGTTCCGGCCGACGTGGTGGCGCCGGGCGCTGGCGCAGGTGCGCCGGCCGGTGCCGGCGTACGCGGTGGTGGCGGCGCTGGTGATCCCGGCGGCGCTGTGGTTCGTGCGCGAGTCGACCCGCGACGGGGCGACCGCGGCCGCGACGGCGCCGCGGGTGCGCGGGTACGACGCCGCGGCGCCGCCGCTGGTCGACCGACCGATCCTCTGATGACGATGATCCTGGTGAATGTGTACACCTGACCCTGGAGACATGTGACATGCGCAGATTCTCGCTGCTGACCCTGGCCCTGTTCGCCTGCGACCCCGAGCCCGACGACGCGCCGGCGACCGAGGAGGCGGCGCCCGTCGAGGCGCCGGCGCTCGCGGCCGCCGCCGCGACGACGCGGACGAATTCGCCGCCGCCGCCGCGGGCCGCGGCGATGCCGGAGGCCGAGAAGGCGTTCGCAAAGGCGCGGCGGCTGATCGCCGAGCACTACGTCGATCCGGCGATCGACGAGGGGTCGCTGTACACCGGCGCGGTCGAGGGCATGCTGGCGCGTCTGGGCCAGCACCCGAGCGGCTACCCGATCAACGAGCTGCTCGCGCCGCGCGAGCTGGAGGAGCTGATCCACGGCACCGGCGGGACGGTCGTCGGCATCGGCGTGATGATCGAGCAGGTGGCGGACATCGTCGTGGTCCGCGGGGTCATCTCCGGCAGCCCGGCGGCGAAGGCCGGGCTGCGCCGCGGCGACCGGATCCTCGAGATCGACGGGGTGCGCGCGCAGGGCAAGCCGATGGTCGAGATCGTCGACCAGATCCGCGGCGCCGCCGGCACCGGCGTCGACCTGTTCGTCCAGCGCGACACCGAGGAGTGGCACGAGAAGCTGGTGCGCGCGACGGTGGCGATCCAGAACGTCGAGTCGAAGCTGATCGGCGACAGGCTCGGCTACCTGCGCCTGCGCGGGTTCGCCGAGACGACGCCGGCCGAGTTCGACGCGGCCGTGGCGGCGCTGCAGACCGCGGGCGCGCAGGCGCTGGTGCTCGACCTGCGCTCGTGCCCCGGCGGGGTGCTCGACGCGGCGGTCGCGGTCACCGGCTCGCTGCTGCGCGACGGGCAGGCGATCGTGACGACCACCGGCCGCGACGAGCCGGCGAAGGTGGCCGCGGCCAGCGGCGACGGGCGCTGGCACGCGCTGCCGCTGGTGGCGCTGATCGGCCCGGAGACGGCCTCGGGCGCGGAGATCCTGGCCGACGCGCTGGCGGCCCACAAGCGCGCGACGCTGATCGGGGCGCCGACGTTCGGCAAGGGCACGGTCGAGAGCATCCACGAGCTCGACAACGGCTGGGCGATCAAGATCAGCACGGGGCGGTTCGTCGGCGCCGGCGGCGAGCCGCTGCCCGGCCGCGGGGTCAAGCCCAACGTGCCCGTGCCGGTGGCCGCCGACGCGCAGCCCGACCCGATCGAGGCGGTGCCGGGCGAGTCCGACGCGGCGCTGGCGACGGCCATGACATGGCTCGAAAAGCATGGTTGAAAGAGCATGGTGAAAAGGGCATGTCGTGAAGGACATGTCCTTCACGGCATGCGCGGGCGCGCGTGAGGGCGGGGTCGGGGCCGTCGCCATGCGGCCGCGGCCGCCGGCCCGCACGACGTGGTGAACGCGCGTTGAACTGCCCCGACAGCTCGAAGGGCGAAGCGCGAGACGTGTGCAAGCCCGGGCGCGGTCACCAGCTGGGGACTGTCGGCGACACTGCATGGACGGCGACGACGCCGGCCGGCTCGAGCACAATGCCTGCATGTCGACCTCCTCCGCGCTGTCCCTCTCCGTCGCCGTCATGCTCGTGTGCGCGTGCGGGGACGCGAGCACGAGCACGACGGACACGACGGCCCTGGCGAGCACGACCGCGGCCGACACCGACGCGGCGACCGTCGCCGCGACCACGGACTCGCCGGGCACGAGCAGCGGCGAAGCGCCGACCAGCGGGGACGCGACCACCGGCAGCTCGAGCTCGGGCATCTCGCCCACCGACGGCACGAGCACGGACGGGGCGACCACGGAGCCCCCGGGCACGAGCACCGGGACCACCGGCAGTACCACCGGCGACGACGGGCCCTTCACGGTCTATCTCGATCCGGCGGGCGACGACGACAACGGTGGGTTGTCGCCGGACGAGGCCGTCCTGACCCTCGCGCGGGCCCAGGAGATCATCGTCGCCGCGGCCCCGGAGCGCGACGTGGAGGTGCGGATCGCCCAGGGCACCTATTTCGGTCAGAACGTGACCTGGACGTACTACCACCCCGACCACCGGATCTCGTTCATGCCGATCGATTACGCCGAGGGCGACGGGATCGACGACATCGCCGATCGCCCCGTGTTCGACGGCGAGGGCGAGGGCGTGCTCCTCACCCTCGACGTCTCGCCCGGGGAGGAGACGCACCTCGAGTTCTATTACCTCAAGATCCAGCATTACCTGCACTACGGCGTGTACTTCCGCGGCGACCGCCTCGATCCCGAGGGCGGCTGGAACGGGGGCAACCGGATCTTCGGGGTCTACTTCACCGAGATCGGCAGCCTGCACGTGGCCGGCGAGGAGGGCTACGGCGCGATCGACCTCGTCAACTCGCGCAACAACGACATCCGCAACAACCACTTCGTCGCGGTCGAGAACCACGCGCAGAAGGCCGGGTTGATGCACGGGGTGTACGTCGCGCATCACAGCAGGGGCAACCAGATCCGCGGCAATCAGTTCACCGAGATCAGCGGCGACCCGATCCGCGTGCGCGACGACAGCAACGCGAACATCATCGAGGAGAACACGTTCACGGAGACCGGCAGCGTCGCGTTCTACTCCGACTGGTACTGCGACCCCGACGTGAACCCGAACTGCACCAAGCCCGGCGGCGAGTGTCCGTCGTGGCAGAACGAGTTCCGCGACAACGAACTGCACTGCGGGTACGACGGCGAGCAGCTCCCGCCGTTCTCGTACATCCAGGGCGGCGCGGATTACGTGCCGCCGGGATGTCCGGATCACTTCGCCGACGGCTGGAAGCGCCTCTCCACGAGCGGCAACACCTCGGCGTGCCCGTGACGCCGCGCCTCGCATCGGCGCCGAACGGACAGCACTCGCCATTGCTCCGCGTCGGGGGCGGCACGAGTCGCGTCGTCGTTTGCCGGCGGGTGCAAGATCGCCCGGCGGCCTTCGATCAGAGCGGGCTTCGGCGCCCGGACGCGTCGTGTTGACACCGCGAGCCGCGTTCGCCACAGTCGACGCGTGCCGAATCGGCCGGGCGCATTCGGGCGGTACGAGATCCGCTCGCTCGCGGGCTCGGGCGGCATGGGCGATGTCTTTCAGGGCGTCGACGTCGAGACGCAGGAGCGCGTCGCCATCAAGATGCTCCGCGGCGCGTCGGAGTCCGACCGGGCCCGGTTCGAGCGCGAGGCGCAGGCCCTCGCCGAATTACGGCACCCGGCGATCGTCCGCTACATCAGCCACGGTCACACCTCCGACGCCCAGCCGTACCTCGTGATGGAATGGCTCGAGGGCGAGGACTTCGAGGCTCGATTGACGCGCAAGCGGTGCACGGTCGACGAGGCCGTCGCGGTGGTGCGGCGAGCGGCGGAGGGCCTCGCGGTCGTGCACGCGCTCGGGGTCGTGCATCGCGACATCAAGCCGAGCAACCTCTTCCTCGTCGACGGGCGGATCGACGAGCTCAAGCTGCTCGACTTCGGCATCGCCCGCATGGCACGGACGCGAATGACCCGCACCGGGGCGTTCCTCGGCACGCCGGGTTACATGGCGCCGGAGCAGGCCCGCGGCTACGAGTCGGTGACGCCGGCGGCCGACGTGTTCTCGCTCGGCTGCGTGCTGTTCGAGGCGCTGACCGGTCGGCCGGCGTTCCAGGGCAACAACCCGCTGGCGGTGCTGGCCAAGCTGATCTTCGAGGAGTCGCCGGGGCTCGGCGACGCCTGCCGCGAGGCGCCGGCGCAGCTGGAGGCGCTGCTCGGGCGCATGCTCGCCAAGCACCCGGAGGAGCGGCCGCGCGACGCGTCCGCATTGCTGGCCGAGCTCGCCGAGGCGGCGCCGCGCCGGGCCGCGGCCGCGGCCGTCACCCGCAAGATGGCCCCGCCCGGTCCGCGGCTCACCACCGCCGAGCGCCGGATCGTCTCGGTGGTGCTGATCCGCGAGCGCGGCGGGCTCGGCGAGGCCGAGGACGGCGCCGGCACGCTCCTGGCGGTGCCGCCCGCGCCGACCCTCATCGAACGCCTGGAGGCCACCGCCGAGGCCGCGGAGGGCCGCTTCGCCTACCTCGCCGACCGCTCGATGGTGGTGACGATCACGGGCCTCGGGGCGGCGAAAGATCGGGTCACGCATGCGGCCCGCTTCGCGCTGTCGCTGCGCGACCTCGTCGGCGAGCGCCAGATCGTGCTCACCACCGGCAGCGTCGAGGACACCGCCGGGAACGGCGTCGGTGACGCGATCGAGCGCGCGGTGCGGCGATTGGCGCGGTGCCCGACGGGGCCGGGCGACGGGCCGCCGCCGATCGCCATCGACAAGTCGACCGCGGCGCTCCTCGACCATCGCTTCGAATGGCACGACTCCGCCGCCGGCCCCGAGCTGTGGGGCGAGCGCGGCAGCGTCGACGTCGTGCGCAACCTGCTCGGCCGGCCGGCGCCGTGCGTCGGCCGCGAGCGCGACCTCAGCACGCTGACCGAGGCGTTCCGCGACTGCGTCGACGAGTCGCTGGCGCAGGCCGTCCTCCTCGTCGCGCCCGCCGGCGTCGGCAAGTCGCGGCTCAGCCAGGAGTTCGTGCGCTCGGCTCGCGTGCGCGGCCCGGTCGAGGTGTGGACGGCCCAGGGCGACCCGTTCCGCGTCGACTCCTCGCTGATGCTGCTGGGCGGAGCGCTGCGCAGCGCCGTCGGCATCGCCGGCGCCGAGCCGATGCCGGAGCGCCACGCCAGGCTGCGCGCCGCGGTCGCCGGCCTGCTGCCCGCGGCCGAGCAGCGCAGGATCGCCGAATTCATCGGCGAGATCGTCGGCGCGCCGTTCCCCGACGACGACAGCCCGCAGCTCCGCGCCGCCCGCCACGACGCCGCCGCCATGACCGAACAGATGCAGCAGGCGCTCGGCGAATTCGTCGCCGCGCGGTGCCGCCGCGGGCCGGTGATGCTCGTGCTCGAGGAGCTGCACTGGAGCGACGCCATGAGCGCGCGCTTCGTCGACACGCTCCTGCGCGACCTCGCGGAGCTGCCGCTGTTCGTGCTGGCGCTGGCTCGGCCCGAGGTCGGGGAGCGCTTCCCGACGCTGTGGTCGGCGCGGCGGCTGCAGCAGATCCGCCTGGGCCCGCTGTCGCGCCGGGCGTCGGAGCGGCTGGTCCGCCAGGTGCTGGGCGCCGACATCGACGCCGCGACCTGTGAGCGCCTGGTCGACAAGGCGGAGGGCAACGCCTTCTACCTCGAGGAGCTGATCCGGGCGATCGCCGAGGGACAGACGGCCCTGCCCGACACGGTGATCGCGATGGCCCAGTCGCGCATCGAGGGCCTCGAGCTCGAGCTGCGGCGGACGCTGCGAGCCGCCAGCGTGTTCGGCTCGGTGTTCTGGTCGGGCGGGGTGCGAGCGCTGCTCGGCGAGGACACGTCGACGCGCGCGGTCGACGGCTGGCTGACCCGCCTCGTCGAGCGCGAGTTTTTGGTCCGGCGCAAGCAGTCGCGCTTCGCCGGCGAGGACGAGCTCGAGTTCCGCCACGCGCTCCTCCGCGAGGGCGCCTATTCGATGCTGACCGACGAGGACCGGCGCCTCGGCCACGAGATCGCCGCCGCGTGGCTGCAGCAGTACGACGACGTCGACGCCCGCGTCCTCGCCGAGCACTGCGAGCGCAGCGAGCAGCGCGAGCGCGCCGTGCACTTCTACATGCTGGCCGCCGAGGAGTCGTGGGACAACAACGACCCCGACGCCGCCGGCCCGTGCGCCGAGCGTGGCCTCCAGCTCGGCGCCGACGGCGAGACGCGCGGGGTCCTGCTGTCCGTGCTGGCGGGCGTACGCTCGCGGCAGGAGCGTCACGACGAGAGCGAGGCGCACTGCACCGAGGCGCTGGCCCTGCTGCCACCCGGCAGCCGGCGGTGGGTACGGACGTTCCACGTGCTCTTCCCGGTGGTGGCGCGGACGCGGCCGGCGCGGCTCGGCGAGCTCCTCCACGCGTTCTTCGACATCGAGCCGGAGCCGGGCACGCGCGCCGAGCAGATCCACGCCGTCACCTGGATCTACGCGATCCTCACGATCACCGGCGTCCTCGACGCGTCGGCGACCCTGCTCGCCGACATGCGCCGGACCTTCCGCGCCATCGAGCGACCCGACGTGCTCACGCGCGCGTTCATGGACGCCGCGGAGAGCGTGCACGCCGACCTCGTCGCCGGCTCGCCGTGGCAGCACATGATCCGCAGCCGCGACTCGGCGCTCGCGTTCCAGGAGGTCGGGCTGCGCGGCTATCAGTGCATTCAGGCCAGCTTCTACGGCAAGGCGCTCGGCGAGCTCGGCGACCACGCGACGGCGACCTCGATCTTGCGCGACAACCTGGCGACGGCCGAGCGCTTCGGCGACCCGGTGTCGCTCAGCTACGCGCGTCTGTTCCTCGCGCGGCTGCTGCTGTCCGCCGCGGCCGAGCCGCCGCTCGACGAGGTCGTCGCGCTCGCAACGGAGGTCGTCGCCGCCAGGAACGAATCGCTGGTCGGCCTCGCCCTCGCGGCCCTCGCCGATTGCAAGCTGCGGCGCGGCGACCTCGCCGACGCCGAGGTCGACGCGCGTCTGGCCTGCGAACGGACGCGGCCGTTCGCCGGCTATTGGTGGGGCACCGCGGCGCTCCACGGCCGGATCCTGCTCGCGCTCGGCCGGCCCGCCGAAGCCCTCGCGGTCCTCGACGACGCGATGGCGCGGCTCGACGAGCTCGACATGGGCGGCTACGGCGACATCGAGCTCTGCCTCGTCGCCGCCGAGGTATGGCACGACCACCAGCGCCGTGAACCCGCCCGGCGCGCGCTCGCCCAAGCCGTTCAGCGTCTGCGCGCCCGCGTCGACGGGCTGCTGCCGGAGCACCGCCGCGCGTACCTCATGCACGTGGCGCCGCACGCCCGTGCCCTCGCGCTCGCCGGCGAGTGGCTCGGCCCCGACGCGCTCACCGGCCTCGAGGCGCCGGCCTGAGCGCCCGCCGATCCGTCGCGCGAGGGGCCGCAGCGGGGGTCAGAGCACGAGCTTGAACACCGGGCAGACGGCGGCCCCGCATTCGCCGAGCAGGCCGCACTCGCCGAGGACGTTGTTGATCGTGTTGAGCAGGTTCGGCAGGGCGATCTGGCAGCTGAGCGAGCACTGGAGGGCATTGTTGCCCATGTCCGCGCAATCCATGAGGCACAGACAGTCGGCGTCCTGGACGCACTCGATGTACACGTCGCAGCAATTCGCCTTGAGGCAGGCGTCGCAGTCGTCGTCCCCCGGGGCGGGCTCGCAGAGGCCGGCGGTGTCGCTGTCGGAGACGGTGCCGTCGGAGTCGGTGCCGTTGGAGTCGGTGCCGTTGGAATCGCTGACGGTGCCGCCGGAGTCGGTGCCGTTGGAGTCGGTGCCGTTGGAATCGCTGACGGTGCCGTTGGAGTCGGTGCTGTCGGAGTTGGAGCCGGTGCCGATGGTGTTGGTGGCCGAGTTGGAGCTGGCGGACTCGGTGGCGGAGTCGGTCGCCGAGATCTGGCCCTCGGTGGGGACGCTGCTGCTCGCCGAGTCGGAGTTCGAATCGGAGCCGCTCTGGCTGCCGTCGGTCGGCGTCGACCCGCTCATCGTCGCGGTGGCGCTTGCGCTCGCGCTCCCCGGCTCGGTGGTAGAGCCGGCGGAGCTGGAGTCGGATGCAGATTCGGAGCCGCTGGAGTCGATCGGCTGATCGCTGCTGCAGCCGTACGCGGCGAGCGCCACGGCGATCGCCAGAGAGCATGTGTGTACATAAGCCGGTGCCACGGACATACTCCGAGCTCGCACGAGTCACCGGCTCGATCCCGCGGACCCGCGATCGTCGATCCTCGACGTGCCGACCCTCTCACTGTCCATGACTTCGGTCAAGCGCCAATCGCGGGACTGGCCGGACATCGGTCCGCGGTTGCGCGACGAGCCGCGGAGCGCATGGAAAGTCGCAGTCGATGTGGGTTCGGTGGCAGCCGCGACCGGGCTCTGCCGGCGAGATGCGGCGGCAGACGACAGCGACGATCGACGCGCTCGATCATGACGATGTCATCGGTCGTGCACGAATGTGGATATGCAGGTAGGGCGCTGTCGAGTGAACAATCACCTGGGCGAGCCCGAATCTGATTGCATGGAGCAGCGCGGGGCGTCGGCGAGTGCTGATGGCAATTTCGGGGCAGGCGCGGCGGCGCGCGGCGGCGGCGGCGGTGTCCGGGGTGACCGGACCGTCGCGCGGACGGACGACCGTGCCGACATTTGATAGTACATGGTCCGCGGTATTGAAGTGTCCGACACGGCGAACGCGATCCGTGAACTCGATTGCCGACTGATGAATCGCAGTTCATCGTCGCGCCCGCCGTATTGCCGGCGAACAACGTTCCATTGCCTGGCAGAACTCGTTCTACGCGGGCATGCGCAAAATTGCCGGTCGCCGATCGACGCGAATGGCCGCGGAGTCTGACCGGCGGTCGCTTGATCTGCTGGAACGCGTCTTGTAAGACTGCCGAGGGCAGCCGGTCCAAAACGCCGTGAATTCACCTCATCGCCCGATTCCCGGCGCCTGGGATCATTTCTCGGAGCTCGATCTGCACCGGCTGGATCTGGCGGCGCGGATCCTGGCGCGCAAGGCCGCGCCCTGCGATTCGCGGGATCTGCTGGTCCAGGCCGGGGCAGAGATGACGCGCGGGGCCGACGAGCGGACGGTGCTCGCCGCCATCGCCGTGCTCATCCGCATCAGCGCATCGGGGGTCCTCTCGATGGAGGCTTCGACGGAGGCGAGGATCCGCGAGCAGGCGGCGCGGCTGATCGAGGCGCTCGACGATCCCGACGACGCGGCGCTGGTGCGAGGTTGGTTGCGCAACGTGCCCTGGCAGCGGGTCGGCATCACCACGCTGCGGCGGCTCCGTCGCGCGCTGCGGCGCGGGCTGGCGGCCGGGCCGGCGCGTGTGTCGGTGTCCGACACCGAGGGGTGGAGCGACCTGCTCGACGCCCTCGCGCGCTCGCTGGCGGTGGAGCGTGATAAAGAGGTATGGCTCGACACGGCGGAGGGCGAGGACGACTCGGCCGCGCTGACGCGGCGGGCCGAGGCGACCCGGGCGCTGCTGCGCGAGGGCGCGGCGATGGTGGTCGCGCGCACCAGGGCCCCGACCACCAGCACGATGAGCTCGCACGCGGGCCAGACGGTGCGCGTGCCGACGCGAATCGTCTCGTTCCAGCCGGGTGAGACGGTCGGCCGCTTCACGGTCCTCGACCGCCTCGGCACCGGCGCGATGGGGGTGGTCTATTCGGCCTACGACCCCGAACTCGACCGCAAGATCGCGCTGAAGGTGTTGCACACCCGCCATCAGGACAGCTCGGTCCGCGGCAACACCCGCCTGCTGCGCGAGGCGCAGGCGATGGCCCGCCTGTCGCACCCCAACGTGGTCGTGGTCCACGACGTCGGGACGCACCGGCAGGACGTGTTCCTCGCCATGGAATTCATCCGCGGCAAGACGCTGCAGGCGTGGGCCGACGAGCGCCAGCGCAGCTGGCAGGAGGTGGTCGCGGTGTTTCGCCAGGCCGGGGCGGGGCTGGCGGCGGCGCACGCGGCCGGGCTGGTCCACCGCGACTTCAAGCCGGCCAACGCGATCGTCGGCGAGGACGGGCGCGTGCGCGTGCTGGACTTCGGTCTGTGCGCCAGCACGACCACCCGCATCGAGCCGAGCGCCCGCGCCGGCGAGGGCGCAGAATTGCCATTGTGGGTAGGCCGCGAGTTCGTCGGCACGCCGGCGTACATGTCGCCGGAACAGTTCCGCGCCGAGGCCGTCGGCGCGGCCTCCGATCAATTCAGCTTCTGCGTCGCGCTCTACGAGGCGCTGTACGGCCAGCGCCCGTTCGCCGGCGAGACGACCCAGAGCATCGCCCTGTCGGTCGGCTACGGCGAATTGCGGGCGCCGCCGGCAGGGGCCCACGTGCCGGCGTGGCTGCACGCGGCGGTCGCCCGCGGCCTGCGGGTCGAGCCGGAGGACCGCTGGCCGGCGATGGAGGATCTGCTGCGGGCGCTCGATCGCAGCCGCTCGCGGGCCCGACCGACGCTGGCGGCGGCGACGCTGGCGGCGACGCTGGCGGGCGCGGGCGGCTACCTGGCAGCCACGCCGCCGCCGCCGGTCGACGATACGTGCAATGGCTCGGCGCAGGAGATCGCGGCGATCTGGGGCGCGAGCAGCCGCGAGGAGATCGATCATCGATTCGCGGGCCTGGGCCCGTATCATTCGGCCGAGCTGTGGCCGCCGATCGCGGCGGCGCTCGACGGCTACGCCGGCGACTGGATGACGGCGCACAAGTCGGCCTGCCTGGCCCACCGCCGCGGCGAACACTCGGAGGCGCTGCTCGACCGGCGAATGGTGTGCCTGGCCCAGCGCAAGGCCGGTCTGGGCGAGGCGATCGCGGTGCTCCGCGCGGCCGACCGCGAGGTCGCGGCGCGCGGGCTCGAGATCATCCGCGGGCTGCCGGCGGTCGAGGATTGCGCCGACCTGCGCGCGCTCGCCAGCGAGGCGCCGCTGCCCGACGACCCCGAGCTGCGGGCGACGCTGGCCGAGCAGCAGGCGCGGCTCGAGCGGGTCGGCGCCCTCGACCGCGCGGGCCGGCAGGTGGCGGCGATCGAGCTGGCGGAGATGGTGGTGGCGGCGGCCGAGGCCCGCGGCGACCGCCCGGCGCTGGCGGAGGCGCTGCTCGCCCGCGCGCGCCTGACCATCCATTCGAACGGCCACTGGTCGGAGGACGAGGCGCTGCTGAGCCGCGCCTATTTGACGGCCTTCGGCGCCCACGTCGACGAGACGGCCCTGGAGGCGCTGGCGCTGCGGATCCACCGGCGCAGCCGGGAGATCGGGCAAGCCGCGCAGACGCGCGAGGACATCGCGCTGGCGCGCGAGTTCGCGGCCCGCTTGCCGGCGCCGGCCCGACTGTCGGGATTGGTGCTCAACAGCATGGGCTCGGGCCTGCTGGCGATCGGCGACCTGCATCAGGCGGAGAAGACGCTGCGCGAGGCGCTGGCGGTGCGCATCGCGGCGCTCGGCCCGCGCCACGTCGACGTCGGCTACACGCTGAGCAACCTGGCGATGGTGGTCCCGGGCACGACCGAGCGCGAGACGCTGGTGCTGCGCGCGCTCGAGATCTTCGAGACCGAGCTGGGACCGGCGCACCCGCACAGCGCGGTCATCCGGATCGCCGCCAGCGCCGCGCTCACCGATCCGCGGATGGCCGCGGAGGTGCTCGACCGCGGCTGCTCGGTGCTCGAGCGATTTGCCGCCGATCGCGTGGCCCAGCGGGCGATGTGCCTGGCCCACCTCGGGCACCGCCGCGAGGAGTCCGGCGAGCCGGCGGCGGCCCGCATGGCGTGGCGACAGGCGGCGGCGCTGGTGCGACAGATGCCGCCGGAGGACACCGAATTGACGCGCCCCGAGGTGGCGCTGATCCGCGGTCACGCGGCGCTGCTGGTCGGGCCGGTCGGTGACGAGATCGCGGCGCTGCGCGCCACCCTCACGCCGTCGGTGGATAGTGGGGAATGGTGGCACGTGGTGCAGCAGGCCGAGTTGCAGCTGTGCCTCGGGCTCAACCTCGCGGCCCAGGGCGAGGTCGCCGAGGCGCGCGAGCGCATCGCCGAGGCGGTCGCAGGTCTGGCGACGATCGCCGGCGGAAGCCGCGACGTCTCGCTGCCGCGGGTGCTGGCGCGGGCCCGCCTCGAGCTGGCGGGCCTGCTGCTGGCCAGCGAGGACGAGGCCGACCGGCAGCGCGGGCTGGCCGAGCTCGACGCGGCCGAGCAGTGGTTCCGCGGGGCGGGCGAGGCGTTCGCCTGGCGCCTGGCGGCGATCGCCAAGCTGCGGGCGGGAGCGCGTGGCCGCTGAATCATGAATCATCGGTGTGCGTACGAGCTGGAGGTGAATTCATCACAGTCACTCTGAACACATTGTTCTTGACGGGAGAAGGGGCCGCGGATAGTGTCGCGGGGGTCGGGGTCGGGTGTTTATGCGGGGAATGATTTCGCGGTCGAATAGGGGTCTGCGTCTCGGGATCGCCGTCATGGGCGCGTGTCTGGCAGCAGGCGGATGCGACGAGGAGATGGCGGACGCGGAGCAGGACGAGGACGTCGCGCTGCGCGACGGCGGATCGACCACCTGTCCGGTGTGGCGCTGCGGGTTCAATTCGGCGGAGGTCAATGGGCGGGCGATCCGCGAGCTCAACCTCGATGGCCTCGCAAACGCCGACGGTATGCGGATCGTCGGCTTCGTCGCGCCGCTCGGGCTGCTCCAGCTGCAGCAGTTCAAGCTCGGGGTCGAGAAGGGCGAGCTGGTGGCCCGCTCGCCGCTCGGGACCACGCTGCGCGGGAATCAGCTGATCGGCGCGACGATCCTGGTCGCGCAGACGGGCTCCCTGCTGCCGCACGTGATCACGATCCTGGGTCACCAGAAGATCGATTCGTGGGCCGAGGGGGCGCCGCAGGTGTCCACGTATACGCTGGTGTACCCCGACGTCAACGCGCTCCTCGGTATGCGCAATGTGTGCACCGGCGATCTGCTCGACGCGGTCACGAGCGCGGTCACGGTGATCGGGGGTGAGACGTACGACCTCGAGACGAAGACGATCCAGCCCGACCGGCCGCGCTGGATGACGCTGGCGTGCGCGGGCTCGGCGGCGGCGAAGCTGCAATTGATGAACTACGGGCCGCAGTCGAATTTCGACGGCGCGGGCCACCCGGCCAGCCTGGCCCAGCGGCAGGCGACGCTGCGCATGATCACCGCCGACTACTGCGGCACGGGCCACAGCTACACGGAGAACGCTACGGCGCTGAGCTGGGAGAACGCGGGCGGGACGGTGGTGACGCCCGGCGAGATGGGCGCGGTCGAGGCGGTGTGGTCGGCGAACGGGGCGCTCTGCCTCGAGACGCCGCGCCTCGGCGACCCCGATGTCGCGTGCGACCTGCCGGCCTGCGACGGGTTCTCGCTCGAGGAGGGCGAGTGGGTCACCTACGTGCCGGGGGCGTGAAGGTCGTCGGGCCTGCGTTCAGTCCGTCGATTCGTGGGGCCTGAGTCCCGAGGCGAACTCGGGGGCGAGTGCCGGGTCGGGCCCGCTTTTTGCCGTGACGGCGGCCGCGGCTCGACCATCGCCCGCCTCGATACGGCGGACCATCTTTGCGGGTCAGATCGGCCCCTCGCCGCAGACACCGACATCCTCGAGCCCGGGCGGCGCGTCCCCCTGGGCCCACTGGAGGCACTCCAGGCCCATGTCGAGACAGGGGTCGGGCTCGACCGTCAGATCGCAGTAGGGCAGGCAGCACGCCCCGTCTGGATCGCCGCCGCACTCCGGGATCATGAACGACGAGGCGCACTGCAGGCCCGCGTCGCAGGTGTTGAGCTCCGTGCAGGGGTCGAAGACCTGGCCGTCATCGCCGCTGGCGTCGTCGATGCACATGAAGGCGCCGGCGTCGGGGTCGCCGACGTGGTCAGGCACGCACAGGTCGTCGCCGGGGCAGTCCTGCGCGAGCGGGTCGCAGGGGCGGATGCAGAGGTTTTCGACGCCCAGTGAATGGAGCACGCACACGAGCCCGGGTTCGGCGCAATTCGGGTCCGCCGGCGAGCCCGCGCACAGGGCCAGGCACGTGCCGAGGTTGGATGCGAGGTTGGAGCGCCAGCAGAACTGGCCCGCGGGGCAGGTATCGAGGCCCTCGGAGCTGGTGCCGAGCACGGTGCACTGCTCGCCGAGCGCATCCGGGTCGTCGACGACCGGACGGCACCGCGCGGCCTCGTTGCCGAACATGTCGTCGAGCGAGACGGGCATGCACTTCTGCCCTTCGGGGCAGTCTTGCGTCCAGATGTCGCACTCGCTCTCCGGGGGCGCGAGCGTCGTGCTCGACGCGTCCGACGTCGCGCCAGTGCTCGTGGTCGAGGTCACCGGGTCACTCGTGCTCGCGTCGGTGGTCGCGTCGCTGGTGGCCGAGCTCGTGGTCGCGTCCGGGCCGCTCGTGGGCGTGGTCGTGGGCTGTGGCGGCTGCCCGGGGGTCGGCGTGGCGTCCGTGGTCCCGGCGGTCGCGGGCTCGGTGGCGGAGTCGCCCTGCGGGCGAGCCGTGCACGCGAGTGGGAGCAGCAGGAGCGCGACGGGGACGAGCGGTGTGCGGGAGCGGGATGGCATGGCGGAGCTCGCGTCCAGAATATCTCGAAGGGCGCTCGCTCGCGGGCGGGCGCTGCCGGCAGCGCTCACGGGCAGTCGTACGGCTCGTGGTACGGCTCGCTGCACACCAGGCGGCCGGCGGCGAAGGTCGACATCTCGTGGGGGATGCTTCCGTCGCAGTGGGCCTCGCTGAGGCAGGTTGCGAGGTCGCGTTGGTGCTCACAATCCGCGGCGGGCGGCTCGCATCGCGAGGGAGGGGACCCGTAGCCCCAATCGTAGCAGGGGCCGGCGTCGGTCTCCGAACCGCCGGTGCCGTCCTCGCAGTCGACCTCGATCTCGATGCATTCGGGGCTCGGTTTGACGCACAGCTCGCCATCGGCGCAGAGCTGGTCGCCACATTCCACTCGCGGCCAGTCACCGAGTGAGTCCTTCGAACCGCAGGCGACGAGCAGCCCGCAGATCGCCGCATGTTTAAAAGAACAAATAGTCATGCGATGGGCACCGTCGCACGATGGACCGCGCGCGAGAAGGCTCGGGTGCGGCCGCTGGAGGGAGCGGTGCTTTGTCGTCACTCCGCGGGCTCGGCCTTGGCCTCGGCGGCGGGCGAGGGGGCGGCCGGGGTGCTCGTGGTCGCCGGGGCGGGGCCGCACGGGTTCTTCGGGCTCAGGCCCTCCTCGTCGCTCTCGACCTCGCTTTGGCGGCGCTGCTGGACGGCGCGGAGGACCACGCGGGCGGCCAGCAGGTCGGGCTGGGCGGCGAGGGCCTCGCGGGCGCAGCGCTCGGCGTCGAGGTACCACTCCTTGGCGAGGTAGAGCGAGGCCATGCTGCCGAGGCTCGGGCCGTAGTCGTGCGTCTGCGCCAGCGCCTTGCGGTACGACTGCTCGGCCGTCTTGAGGTCGCCGGTGGCGTGGGCGATCCGCCCGAGCATGTCCCAGGCGGGGGTGTAGGCGGGGTCGCGCAGGTGGGAGCGCTCGAACCGGCCGCGGGCGTCCTCGGTGCTGCCGCGCTGCAGCAGCACGAAGGCGTCGCGCCACAGCTGGCGGGCCATCTCGCGCGCGCGGGCGTCGCCGCTGGCGCCCCGCTGCGGCGCCTCGAAGGCGGCCAGCTCGGCGAGCACGCGCACGCGCTGGCGCGTCTGCTCGGCGCCGGCGGCGTCGAGCTCGGCGCGCAGGCGCTCGAGCTCGGGGGCGCGGGAGGCTGTCTCTTTGGACAGGGCCTTCAGGTCATCCGCGACGACGGGCCGGGCGCTCAGGGCGGCGCCGAGAGCGGCGCCGAGGTCGGTGTGGCGCTGGACCAGGCCGGTGAGGCGGCCGGACAGGCCGGGCAGCTCGGCGCCGACGGCGACGAAGTTGGTGAGGTCGGCGGGCTCGCCGTCGCGCCCGCGCGGGCTGAAGCGGCTCATCTCGGCGATGACGCCGCGGGCGGCCTGGACGTCGTCGGCGAGGCCGACGAGGTCGACGTCGAGGGCGCGCGCCTGGGCCCGCAGGCTCTCGAGCGCGTGGGCGCCCTCGGCCCTGGCGAGCGCGGCCGCCAGGTCCTGGCGGGTGTGGTCGAGGGCGGCGAGCTCGGCCTCGACGCCGGACTTCTCGCCCTCGAGGCCGTGGTAGCGGTCGAGCGCCCACTGCACGCCGAAGTAACCGGCGACGCCGAGGCCCGCGAGCAGCAGCAGCAGCAGCGCGACGCGGCGGGCGCTGCGGCGCCGCCGCTGGCTCTCGAACCATGTCGTATTGGACAGGCGCACCGGCCCCAGCAGGCGCTCGTGGGCGAGCTCGTACCAGCGCGAGCCGAGGCGCTCCTCGGCGCGGAGGATCCGCTCGTGCTCGAGCCGCTCGACCAGCTTGTTGGCCAGGCCGCCGGTGGTGCGCTTGCCGCGGACGACGGCGCTGCGGGTGCCCTCGGGGGTGACGAGCCGGTCGGCGACGAAGCGGCGGATCCGGGCCTCCGAACCCCAGCCGGAGCGGGCGCGGGCGACGGCGGCGTCGAAGTAGCGGACCAGCGCCTCGTCGGGGTCGCGCGGCTTGGCGAGCGGGCCGCTGCGGCCGCCGCGGCGCCACTTCTCGTCGCACGCGAGCTGCAGCTGGATCGGCTCGATGAACTCGCTCGGGACCAGCGCCAGCTTGCCGAACGCGCGCACGCGCCGGTGGGCCAGGTCGCCGGCCAGCTTCTCGGCGTCGGTGCGGCTGAACACGCCGCCGGCGGCGTGGGTCATGACCTCGACGGCGGCCGGGCGGCGCAGCGGGTCGAGGCGGAAGCGCACGCGCAGGAGGTCGGGGAGGATCGAGGCGTAGCGCTCGAGCTCGGCCAGGTCCTCGTCGCGGATCGCCAGGCACAGCCGCACCGGCCGCTCCTCGACGCCGCGCTCGGGCTCGGAGATGCACTCGACGAGCTCGCGCAGGAACGCCTCGCGCTGCTCGGGCTGGGTGGCGTGGGTGGTGAACAGGTCCTCGAACTGGTCGATGATCAGCGCCAGCGGGCGCTCGGGCCGCGGGTCCTGCATCGCCTCGAGGAACGAGGTGATGGTGTGCTTGGCGACGCCCTCGAACTCGCCGTGGTGCCAGTGCATCAGCACGTTGGCGCTGTAGACGTTGCGCAGGTGGAGCGGGTTGGTGCCCGGGGGCAGGAGGCCGCCGGGGCGCGCGAGCGGCATGACCATGAAGCCGGCGCGCTCGAGCTCGGGGACGAGGCCGGCGGCCAGCAGCGAGGTCTTGCCGGCGCCGGTCGGGCCGTAGAGCACGGTGAGGCGGTTGGCGATCACGAGCGCCGCGAGGTCGCGGCGCTCGCCGGCGCGGCCGTGGAAGCGGTCGCGCTCGCCGGCCTCGTAGGGGCGGGGTCCGGGGAAGGGGCTCTGCGGGCCTGATTTGGGTGCGGACATGGACCTCCGGGGCGCTCAGACGTGGTCGCGGAGCCAGCGCTCGCGCAGCTCTTGCAGGAACTCGCGAGGTGTCCCCCAGTACAGCTTGATGTGCTGCTCGCCGAAGTGACGCTCGAGGTAGCGGAGCGCGGCGTCGTTGCCCTCGGGGCGGACGTGGACCGAGAGCGTGCCGTCTTGCAGGCCGCGGTAGTCGGCGCCGCCGAGGCTGCGGGCGAGGGCGCGGAAGTTGGCGTCGGTCAGCGGCTGGCCGATGAACAGCAGCGGCCCGCCTCGCAGCGCCCGCTGCACCGGCGGGGGCACGAGGCCAGGGTGTCGCGCGGTGGCGACGAACAGGTCGTAGTGGTCGGTCTCCGTCAGCACCAGCGACTGCGGGAACGCGGCCTGGCCGAGCAGGTGGAACACGAACGGCTCGTCGGCCGAGGGCTGGTAGTGCGGGTCGGCCTCGAACGGGGTCGGCATCGCCGCGGAGCGCAGCGTCTCGTGCCAGCGACAGAAGTCGAGGCGCGGCCTCCGCGGCGTGGTCCGTTCGTCGCGGCGCACGACCGCGGCGCGCAGAGCTTGCGCGAGGAGGTCGTCGTGGCCGGTCGTGATGTACGTGTGGAACGGGATGTCGGCGAGCAGCTGCAGCGCGTCGCCGTCGGGCTCGGGCGCGGCCGCGTCCGCCAGCGCCTTGGCGAGCTCCTCGCGCAGCCAGCGGGAGCCCTTCTCGAGCTCGAGGTACTGGGCGACGCGCGGCAGGTTCCAGCGATCCTCGAGCGGGTATTGATGCTCGTCGGCCCAGCGCATCGCGAGGTCACCGGGCAACGGGAGACGGCCGAGGCTGACGCCGGGCCCGAGGAAGGGCGTGCACTCGCCCCCCTCGATCCGCGACAGAAGCTGGCTCCATTCGGCGTCGGTCAACTGCGAGGGCATGCTTCGGCTCCCGCGCCAACGTTACACGGACGCTCGCTGCGCCGCGAGCCCCCTGGCGGCCCCAAGGCCTCACCCGTCCGCCGCGGCCGCCGCTGCCGTGCCCCAGGCGACGAGCCGGGCGGCCGCGGGTTCGTGCTACGTTTGCCCGATGCAGCGCGAGTCGGGAGAGCCGCCGCGAACGGGGGCCGCTGGACCCCCATCGTCGCCGGACCTGACCCAAGATACAGGGACGCTGCGACGCTTCGCCGACGGGCTGCCCCACCTGCTGTGGACCCGCTGCGGCAGCGGGGACATCGAATTCGTCAACGCCGCCTGGTTCCGCTACGCCGGCGTGCCCGAGCAACTCCCCCCGGTGGAGGTGCTCGCCCGGGTGATCCACCCCGACGACCTGCAAGCGCTGGCCGGGCGCCACGCCGAGGCCCTCGGCACCGGAGACGCCTACGAGTGCGAGATCCGGGCCAGGCGCCGCGACGGCGACCTCCGCTGGCACCGGGCCCGCGTCGAGCCCGTCCGCCTGCCCGGCGGGCAGATCGAGCGGTGGGTCGGCAGCGCGACCGACGTCCACGCGGCCCGCGAGGCCCACGAGCGCCGCAGGCAGAGCCCGCAGCTGGCGTCGGCGCTGGTGGCCTTCCACGGCGACGACGAGGTGCGCGCCCAGCTCGACGCGCTGTTCGAGGGGGCGTCGGTGGGCCTGGCGCTGCTCGACCGAGAACTGCGTTACGTGCGGGTCAACCGGGCGCTGGCGCTGCTGAATGGGGCTTCCCCGGAGTCGCACCTGGGCCGCACGCCGTCCGAGATCTCGCAGCACCTGGCGTCGATGATGCCGGTGATGGCGGAGGTCATGCGCACCGGGGCGCCGTACGCGAGCGACCAGTTCACGCCGTACGGCGAGCGCATGTGGTACGTGTGCTTCTACCCGGTGCGCACGCGCGGGGTGGTCACCGGGGTGGCGGCGACGGTGCTCGAGCTGACCGAGCGCGTGCGGGCCGAGCAGGGCTACGAGCTGGTCAACCGCGCGACCAACGAGGCGCTGCGCGACTGGGACGTGAAGACCGGCGAGACGCGGTGGAACGCGGCGATCTCGACGCGGTTCGGCTACGGCGCCGACGAGGTCGCGGACGACATGAACTGGTGGCTGGCGCGGATCCACGTCGACGACCGCGCGCGGGTCGCGACCGGGGTCGAGCGCGCGATCAAGGAGGGCGCCGAGCGCTGGGCCGAAGAGTACCGGTTCGCCCGCCGCGACGGCACCTACGTCCGGGTGCTCGACCGCGGCTGGATCGCCCGCGACCCCGCCGGCCGGCCGACGCGCATGGTCGCGTCGATGTTCGACGTCAGCGAGCACCGCCGCGTCGAGACCGAGCTGTCGGCGGTCCTCGACGGGGCGCAGATCGGCTTCGCGGTGTTCGACCGCGACCTCCGCTACCGCCGGATCAACCGCGCGATGGCGCAGATCAACGACCTGCCGGTCGAGGTCCACCTCGGCAACCGGATGCGCGACATGGTCCCGTGGGTGGCGCCGCTGATCGAGCCGATGCTCGAGCGGGTGCGCGACCGCGGCGAGACGATCACCGACGTCGAGGTGTCGGTGATGCTGCCGCAGCGGCACGGGCTGCCGGGGCACTTCCTCGTCAGTTACTACCCGTGGGTGCTCGAGGGCAACATCGAGGGCATCGTCGAGACGGTGCTCGACATCACCGAGCGCAAGCGGGCCGAGGAGGCGATGGCGCTGCTGGCCGAGGCCGGGCGGGTGCTGGCCGAGTCGCTCGACGGCGACACGACGCTGGCCCGCGTGGTCGACCTGGTGGTGCCGAGCTTCGGCGACTGGTGCGTGATCCACCTGCGCCGCGACGACGGCTCGTTCGCGGTCCCGGCGGTGGCTCACATCGACTCGGCGGTGCAGGCCCGTCTGCGCACCTATGTGGCCGCGCAGGGCCGGCTGCCGCTCGACCGCGACGGCGAGCACACCTACGCGCGGGTGATGGCGAGCGGGCGCTCGCTGTTCGTGCCGGAGAGCGACGTCATCCTGCAGTCGATCGCCCACGACGCCGAGCACCTCGAGGCCCTGTCGGCGCTGGCGGTGCTGTCGTCGGCGGTGGTGCCGCTGCCGGTCCAGGGGGCGATCCTCGGCACGCTGTCGGTCGGCACGTGGAAGGGCTCGGGGCGCCGCTACGACCACCACGACCTCGCCCTCGCCGAGGAGCTCGGGCGCCGGATCGCGCTCGCCCTCGACAACGCCCGCCTGCTCGAGCTGTCGCGCCGCGAGCGGGCCCGCGTCGACGCGGCCAACCGGGCGAAGGACGAGTTCCTCGCGGTGGTGTCGCACGAGCTGCGCACGCCGCTGCAGGCGATCCTCGGCTGGTCGCGGGTGCTGCGGCGCAGCGGCCTGAGCGAGGAGCAGAAGCAGAAGGCGATCGACGCCATCGACCGCAACGCGTCGGCGCAGGCGGGGCTGATCAAGGACCTGCTCGACACCACGCGCATCATCACCGGCAAGCTGCAGCTGCGCGTCGGCCCGGCCGAGCTGGTCCAGATCGCCGAGGCCGCGCTCGACATCGTCCGCCCGGCCGCCGAGGCCAAGGGCGTGCGCCTGGCCTTTTGGCCGGAGCCGCCGGTCATCCCGCTGGTGTGCGACGCCGAGCGGGTGCAGCAGGTGCTGTGGAACCTGCTCAGCAACGCGGTCAAGTTCACCGAGCGCGGCGGCAAGGTCGACCTCACGGTCGAGCTCACCGGGCGCAGCCAGGTGGTGATCACGGTCAAGGACACCGGCCGCGGGATCGGGGCCGACTTCCTGCCGCACATCTTCGACAAGTTCCGCCAGGAGGACTCCGGCACGACGCGCCAGCACGGCGGGCTCGGCCTCGGCCTGGCGATCGTGCGCCACCTGGTCGAGGGCCACGGCGGGACGATCGCGGCCCACAGCGACGGCGTCGGCCACGGCGCGGAGTTCGTGGTCCGCCTGCCGACGCGCGCCAGCCAGGCCGGCCGCGTCAGCGCGGTGGTGCCCGGCGCCGCGCCCGGCCCGCTGCCGGCCGACGCCGGCCCGCGCGACGCCGACCTGCGCGGCCTCAAGATCCTCATCGTCGACGACGAACGCGACGCGCGCGAGCTGGTCGCGGCGTTCCTCCAGCCGACCGGCGCCGTCGTGCTGACCGCCGAGAACAGCGACCAGGCGCTGCTGCTGGTGGCCCAGCAGCGGCCCGACGTCGTCGTCTCCGACATCGCCATGCCGGGCGAGGACGGCTACGACTGGATGCGTCGCCTGCGGCAACGCCCGGCCAGCGAGGGCGGCCGCACGCCGGCGCTGGCGCTCACCGCCTACGCGCGGCTCGAGGACCGCACGCGCGCGCTGCTCGCCGGCTACCAGAAGCACCTCGGCAAGCCGTGCGAGCCGTTCGACCTCGTCACGGCGATCTGCGAGCTCGCCGGCCGCGACCCGATGCGGTGACGGCGAGGGAGCATGTCCGTACGGACATGCGGCCGCCCAGCAGGTGTCTTCAAGGACATGTTGCTCGAGACTGATGCGTCGTGACGTGTCCTCATGGACATGTCACCCGCATCGTGACGCGCCGACGACGCCGCTGGTCGGGCCCGGGCCCTCGCTGGTGTCCTCGGCGCCGGCGCTGTCGGTGTATTCGCCGAGGTCGCCGCTGGGCGAGCCACAGGCGACAACGCCGGCGAGGAGGACGATGAGCAAATTGCGCGCGTCGAAGCTGTGAATCGGCACGCTCCGGTGATTTCCCGGCAGGGCGTGAATTCCGTGAGCGCGGCTCGCGAAAATTCTCGTCGCCCCGGCACGCGCGTCCGGGGCGGCGGCGAGGTAATCTCCGTGGCGTGGGACCGGTCGTCCTCGCGCTCGTCGTCGCGCTGCCCGTGCAGGACGTCGACGTGCGCTGGCGCGGCGATCCGCGCTGCCCTGAACATGGCTTTCGGGACAGCCTCGCCCGCTACCTCGCCGGCGCCGCCGAGCCGCGGCCGGTCGAGGTCACCGTCGACGTGCGCCGCGACGGCGACGCGCGCTGGTCGGCGACGCTGGTCCTCGCCACCGCCGAGGCCCGCAGCACGCGGACCCTGCGCGGCCGCTCGTGCGCCGAGATCGGCGACGCCGCGGCGTTCGTGACCGCGGTGGTGGTCGACCCGGGCGTGCTGTCGCGCCCCGGCGGGGCGATCGTGCCGGCGCCGGAGGCCCCGGAGGCCGGGGGAACGGCCCTGTCCTCGGGGACACCTCCCGGTGCGGGCGGCGCGCGCCCCGGGGCGGTCGTGCCGGCGCCGGAGACCCTCGAGGCTGGTCGAACGGACATGTCCTCGGGGACACGGGATGACGCGGGCGGCGCGGACGCGGTGGACCTGTTTTCGGAGACATCTGCGACGAACGCGCCGAACGTGGCGCCGGCCGAGGCCGCGACGGACATGTCCGATGGGACAGGTTCCGGTGAGCCGGCGCCGTTCGAGCCGGCGCGGCCGCGCGGGTTCGTGCGGGTCGCCGGCGGGCTCGAGGCGCTGGGGATGCCGCGCGTCGGGCCTCAGGTCGGGCTGGCCGGCGGCCTCCTCGGCGAGCGCTGGCGGGTCGAGCTGACCGGCTTTTACCGCGCACCGACCACCCAGTACACGGAGGCCGACCCGCGAGCGGGGGCCCGGGTGCGCATGTGGGCGGTCGGGGCGCGCGGCTGCGGGGTGCTGCGCGGGGGGCCGGTCGAGTTTCCGCTGTGCGGCGGGCTCGAGGTCGGGCAGGTGACCGGCGAGGGCGTCGGGTTCGTCGGCGCGCGCACGGATCGCTTCGCGTGGGTCGCGGCGGTGTTCGGCCCGGCGATCGCGTGGGCGCCGCGGCCCTGGCTGGCGCTGTGGTTCGGCGCCGACGTCGGCGTGCCGCTGCTGCGCGGGACCTTCAGCGCGGCCGGGCTGGGCCCGATGTACGAGATCGCGCCGGTGTCGCTGCGGGCCGCGCTGGGGCTCGAGTTCCGGTTCGGGCGGGCAGGGTAGTTCACGGATCGGCGGCGAGCCGGGAAATCACAGCAGGTCCGCCGTGAAGCAGCCCCTCGAACCGAGCCCCCGGCCGCCGTCGGTCCCGACGCTCGAGCAGGTCTACCGCGACCACGCCGACTTCGTGTGGCGCCTGCTCCGCAACTTCGGCGTCGAGGGGGCCGGCCTCGACGACGCGTTCCACGAGGTGTTCCTGGTCGTGCACCGCCGGCTCGGCGACTACGACGGCCGCGCCAGTCTGCCGTCGTGGCTGTTCGGGATCACCCGCAACGTGGTGCTGCACCACCGCCGCAGTTACGCCCGTCACCAGCGGCGGCTCTCCGTCGCGCCCGAGCCGAGCGCCGGGCCGCAGCCCGACGAGGTGATCGCGCGGCTCGAGGCGCGGGCCCTCATCGACCGCTTCCTCGCCACGCTCGGCGAGGAGCACCGCGTCGTCTTCATGCTCGCCGAGCTCGAGGGCCTCCGCGTGCCCGAGATCGCCGAGCAGCTCGGCGTCAATCTCAACACCCTGTATTCACGTCTCAACAGCGCGCGCAGGCGATTCGCCAGCTTCGTCGCCGGAGGTCGCGATGGATCCGCAGAGTCTGAATGAGCAGAAGTGCCGCGACCTCGTCGCCGCCTACCGCGGCGAGCGCATGCCCGCAAACCGGCGCGCCGCCGCGTGGGCCCGGCTGCAGGCGGAGATCGGCGAGGACAGCGAGGATGTCCCGGGACGGGCGCGACGCGGCGATCGCCGGCGCGACCTGTTCTGGGGCGTGGTGCTGGTCGCGGCCGCGGTGGTGCTGGTGGTCGTCGGGGCGCGCGGGCGGGTGTCGCAGCGGGCGGACCGCGACGCGCACAGCCAGGCGGCCCATGGCGCGGCGGGGTCGACCGACGCGCTGACGCCGGCGAGGAGTCCTGCGAGCGCGAGCGCCGGCGCCGAGTCGGACGAATCGGGGTCCGTCCCCGAGCCCGCGCCCGAGCCGCGGCCGCGGGTCCCGGCGACGCGGGCCGCAGATGTCCCGAAGGACATGCCGGCCCTGGACGCCGAGCTGGCGCTGCTCCGCGCCGCCCGCGAGGCCCTGGCGCGCAGTTCGCCGGCCGCGGCGTTGCGGTCGCTCGAGCAGCACGCGCGCGAGTTCCCGGGCGGGCACCTGGTGGAAGAGCGGATGCTGCTGCGCGCACAGGCGCAGTGCGAGCTCGGCGAGCGCGTGGCGGCCCGCGCGACCGCGGCCGAGCTGGTGCGGGCTTTCCCGCGGTCACCCCACGCGGCCACGGTCGCGGGGCTGTGCGTCGATTGAGGCGAGGCGGCGAGCGCGGCGCAGGTCGGTCACCTCGCACACGGCGAGCGCGGAAGCGGGGAGGCGTGGGTGGCGTCCGCGGATGAGCTCGGCTTCGCGGATGGCGATCGAGTGCTCTCGTCCGGAGCTCGCGACGGTCGCGCGGGCCGCCCACGGCTCCGTGGCGGTCCGGCCTCGATCGGCCGGGCCCGGCGTAGTACGCTGGCGAGGTGTTCGGCCTCGCGCTCGCCAACCTCATCCTCGTCGGGGCGCCAGCGCCGGCGGACGACGTCATGGACCGCGGGACGACCTGGTACGTCGCCGGTGCATCGGTCCCCGAGCCGCCGATCGCCCTCGCGCTGGTGATCGTCGCCGCCGCCGGGATGCGGGTCCGCGAGCGCCGTCGCCAGCGCGCCGGCCGGGTCTGAGCGAGAGCATGCCGAGCTTCGCGAGCACGCGGATGTCGGCGAACGCGAGCGGGCGGTTAACGCACGGTTCGCGGAGGGGCGCGCAGCCGAGGCGCACCCCACGAGTCGCGCGCCTGACATGTTAGGATGCGCGCCGCCGAACCGGCGGCACATGAACAGTACGTATATAATGACTCGAGGCAGGCTTGCAGCCCGGCGAATGCTCGTGGGGATGCGAACGGCGGTGCTGTTCGCCTGCGCCTGCGCGGTGGGCTGTGGCGGGCGACAGGCCGACGCTGCGCAGGCGGAGCAGGCGACGGGCGAAACACCGGCGCTCGCGGCGGCGCTCCGCGTGGCGGTGGCCGAGGCGATGGCGACGGGCAGCCCCGGGATGGTGGTCGCCGTCGGACGTGGCGACCAGGTCGTGTTCGCCGAAGGTTACGGTCTTGCGAACCTCGAGGACGAGGTCGCGGTCGACGTCGACACCGTGTTCCCGATCGCGTCGATCACCAAGCAATTCACGGCGGCGGCGATCCTGCTGCTCGTCGAGGAGGGCAAGGTCGGGCTCGACGATCGGCTGTCGCGCTTCGTGCCGGAGGTGCCGCAGGCGCACCGCGTCACGGTCGCGCAAGCGCTCGTGCAGACGGCGGGGATCGCCGATTACGCGGAAGACCCGGCGGGGGAGCACCTCAAGTCGGTGCGGCGGACGCCCGAGGAGATGGCGCGCTGGATCGCGGGGTTGCAGCCGCCGTTCGTGTTCGAGCCGGGCTCGTCGTGGGGATACAGCAATTCCAACTACGCGCTGCTCGGACTCGTCGTCGCGCGCGCGAGCGGTGAGTCCTATCCGTCGTTCCTCGCGCGGCGCCTGTTCGCGCCGGCGGGTCTGAAGCACACGGCGTTCGACGATCCGGCCGACGTCGTCCCGCGACGAGCGCGAGGCTATCGCGTGAGCAAGACCGAGCCCGGGCGTTACCACAACGCCGACTGGATCAGCCCGACATTGCCGGGGCCGGCGGGAGGCCTGCGCTCGACGGCGGGCGATCTGTTGCGCTGGCAGGCGGCGCTGTTCGGCGGACGCATCCTGTCGCCGGCCAGCCTCGCGCTGATGACGACGGCGGGGCGACTGGCCGACGGGCGCACCACGCGAGCGGCGATGCCGGCGGCGATGCAGGCGGCGTGGGGCTCCGACTACGCGATGGGCGTGCTGGTCGGCTCGCCGGACGGACGGGCCCGGTTCTGGCACTCCGGCGACATCGACGGGTTCTCGTCGTGGGCCGCGTATTACCCGGACGAGCGGATCGGCATCGCCATCCTGCAGAACAGCCAGTCGGCAGAGCGCAACGAGGCGGCGATCGAGCGGATCGTGCTCGAGGCGCTGGCAACAGGGCGCCGCGCGGGCGAATGACGGTACCCGCTCTCCCGCCCTCTCCCTGGCGTGCGCGAGGAAGCGAGGCGGCGCATCACCCCTGGTCGCCGCGGGGCCTGACGATCGCGTGGACCACACAGTCCATTCCGCACAGGTGATCGAGGCGCTCGAAGGGCATGTGGATCTTCGCTAGCACCCGGATGGACGCCGTGTTGCGGCGGTCGGCGAACGCGATCACCCGCGGCAGATGCAGGACCTCGAGCGCATGACGCAGCCACGCCGACGCGACCTCCGTCGCCAGGCCCCGTCCCCAGTGCGCGCGCGCCAGGCGGTAGCCGAGCTCCAGCTCGCCTGTCTCCGCCAGGTGCAAGATCCCCGAATCGCCGAGGTACTCGCCCGACGACGCGTCGCGGACGGCCCACTTCGAGAAGCCGTGGCGGTCCTGGTGCTCGATGTACCGCTCGATCCGGGCGTGCGTCGCGGCCGGGGTCGGATCGGCAGCGCCGGCGGCGTAACGCATGACCTCCGGATCGCCGAACACGGCGAACGCGTCGGCCGCGTCCGCACGCAAGAATGGGCGAATCACGGTGCGCTGCGTGAGGAGTTCGTGCACGGGGTGATTCACCCAACGAGCATGCCAGCGCCGGGGCGGCGGGTCGATGCTCGAGAGGTGGCATTCGTCGCCGCGGGCGCGCCACGGGTGTCCGCCGCTCGCGAATGACACGCCGTGAATGACGTGAAGAGGCGTCTGTTCGGCGGCCAGCCCTGGCGGTCGAACAGGCGCTCATGACCTGTCTCATGGGACATGCTTCCATCGAAGTTCACGACGGTGTGTGGCCTCTCACGGCTGCAGCCGTGCCAGGGGTCCGGGAGCCGAGATGCACGTGTTGCCGTTGCTGCTCGCCGCTTGTCCGCCGGCCGGTCTCGACCGCAACGACACCGCCGCGAAAACCGCGATCGTGGCGATCTTCGACGCGCGGCCGCGAGCGCGCTGGCGGAGGCCGTACTTCCTCGTCGGCCGAGGTTGGCGCGATCGCCGCCCCGTGTCTCCGTCCTGACCTCGGCCTAAGCTGGGCGACGAGCGCTGCAATGACGGCAAGCACTGGCTCGCGCGACCGACTGCTCCTCGAGATCTCCTCCTTCATCACCGAGCACGCGCTTGCGGGCACCGGCGAGGCCGAGGTCGTGCTCGGCGTCTGCGAGCGGCTCGTCGCGGGTGGGGTGCCGCTGTGCCGGATGATCGTCGGGGTCGACACGCTGCACCCGCTCGTCGTCGGCAGGCTCCATACCTGGCGGCGCGGGAGCGGCATCGAAACGACCGAGTTCGGGCGGGAGGTGATCGACTCGACGATGACGTCGTGGGCGAGCAGTCCGTTCCATGACCTGTACACGGGCGGGACGTCGCTGTATCGCTTCCGGTATCCGCCACCGGACGGCCGCTATCCTTTCACGGTCCTCGAGGAGCTCGCCGCATTCGGGCTGACCGATTATGTCGCGTGCCTCCAGCGGCTCGGCGACGGCGTCAGGCTCGGGGAGCTCGACTGCGTGTATTCGTCGTGGGCGACCGACGGGCCCGGCGGCTTCTCGGACGCCGACGTCGCGCTGTTCGACGCGCTCGGCCGGTTCCTCGCGGCGTCGATCGTGTCTCGCACGGTCCGGCAGATCGCGTGCACCCTCGCCGAGACGTACATCGGCGCCGGGGCGGCCGAACGAGTCCTCGGCGGTGCCATTGTCCGCGGCGTGGCCGACCGGATCCGTGCGGTCGTCTGGTTCAGCGACCTCAAGGGCTTCACGAGCATGGTTGATACCGTCGACCCCGCGCTCGTCCTGCCGCTGCTCGACGACTACGCCGAACCGCAGGTCGCCGCGATCCACGCTCACGGCGGCACCGTGCTCAAGTTCATCGGCGACGGGCTGCTGGCGATCTTCCCGGTCGGGGAAGACGCCGCCGAGGCCTGCGAGCGCGCGCTCGCGGCGACCGACGCGGCGCTGTCCGCCCTCGCCGAGGTCAGCGCGCGCCGCTCGTCCAACGGCCTGCCGACGACCGGGGCCTACTTCGCGCTGCACGTCGGCGACGTGTTCTACGGCAACATCGGCGGCGCCGATCGCCTCGACTTCACGGTGATAGGCCCGGCCGTGAACGAGGCCGCCCGCATGTCGGCGATGTGTCGCCCGCTCGGGCGTGACGTCCTGGTGTCGCAGGCGTTCGCCGGCGCGCTGTCCCAGTTGCAGCGCCGCCTGTCGCCGGTAGGCAGCCACACGCTGCGTGGCGTCGCCCAGCCGCAGGCGCTGTTCGCGGTGATTCCCGAGTCGCGCAAACGCGACGACGTCTGAGTGCAGCGTCGAGTACGGCGCGCGCTCGCAGGCAGAGGTGCTCGCTGAGGGGCAGATGCGCCTCGATGTGTTGCTCGAGCGACCGCAGTCGAAGCATCCGCCCCCAGCTCCCGCGCTGGCAATTACCGCGAACAGGGCCGGCAGCTGGCCACTCGAGGTCGCCCGACATCCCGACGGCTGCTGCGCGAAAGCGAGCGGGCGACGCGCGGTCGCGGGCCTGTTAGCATCCCGGCGGCCCATGACTGCCTCGAAGACCCCCGCTTCCGACCTGCAGACCCTCGACGCCGCCGCGGTGAACGCCCGGCTGCCTCAGTTCACGGCCGACGAGCTCGAGGCGCTGATCCGGCGGGCCAACAAGGAGTACTGGGACGACCAGGCGCCGACGCTGCCGGACCCGCTGTACGACCAACTGGTCGAGCGGCTGAAGCGGGTGCGGCCCGACGCCGCGGTGCTCGAGGAGATGGGGCCGCAGGCGAGCGAGGCGCCGGCGCTCGAGGCGGAGGAGGCGCTGCGACTGGCGCCGGAGCAGCGGTTCGGCGCGGCGGTCCGCCACCAGCGGCCGATGCTCTCGCTCGAGAAGTGTTACAACGAGACCGACCTGCAGAGCTGGGCCGGCAAGTTCAGCGGCGAGATCCTCGTCATGCCGAAGATGGACGGCGTGGCCTGCAGCCTGCGCTACGACAAGAAGGGCAAGCTGGTGATGGCGGCCACCCGCGGCTCGGGCACCGAGGGCGAGGACGTGACGATGAACGCGCTCGAGGTGAAGGACATCCCGCGCACGGTCGCGTCGGGCGGGGTCGAGCTCGAGATCCGCGGCGAGCTCTACATGAAGCTCAGCGACTTCGCCAAGTTCAAGGGCGACTTCGCCAACCCGCGCAACCTGACGGCCGGTTCGATCAAGCAGAAGGAGCGCAAGAACTCCCGCAACGCGCACCTGAGCTTCTTCGCCTACGACATCATCGGCCCCGAGTTCGCCGACGAGCGCGAGAAGTTCGAGCTGCTGAAGCAGCTCGGGCTCGGCGGCATCGACCACGAGTTCGTCGACCGCGCGGGGCTGCAGGCCAGCTACGACCGCTGGGCCCGCATGCGGCCGGAGCTCGACTACGAGATCGACGGGGTGGTGTACCGCGCGTCGTCGGTCAAGGAGCAGAAGCGGCTCGGGCTGACCGGGCACCACCCGCGCTACGCGCTGGCCTACAAGTTCCAGGGCGACTCGGGCGTGACCGACCTGCTCGACATCCTCTGGTCGGTCAGCCGCACCGGGGTGATCACGCCGGTGGCCCTGCTCGAGCCGGTCGAGCTCAGCGGCGCGCGGATCGGCCGGGCCAGCCTGCACAACCTCAACATCTTCGAGTCGCTCGGACTGACCCACAACTGCCGCGTCGAGGTCACCCGCCGCGGCGGCGTGATCCCCAACGTCGAGCGCGTGGTCGAGTCGGGCCCGGCGTCGCGCCCGTTCGACCTGCCGACGCAGTGCCCGGCCTGCGGCGGGCCGATCGAGCGCCGCAAGAAGCGCGACGGCGAGAACCTGTGGTGCGCCGAGCCGAAGAAGTGCGTGCAGGCCCGCCTCGGCGAGCTCGAGCACTTCGCCAAGGTGGTCGACCTGCAGGGCTTCGGCCCGAAGGTGATCGGCGCGGCGGTCGACGCCGAATTGCTGAGCACCCCGGCCGACTACTACCGCCTGCGCGCGGTCGACCTGCAGGAGCTCGAGCGCCTGGGCGAGAAGAGCGCGCAGAACCTCATCGACCAGATCGAGGCCCACCGCGAGCTGCCGCTGGCGGTGTTCCTGCAAGCGCTGGGGATCGAGCACCTCGGCAAGCAGAACGCGCTGCTGCTGGCCGGCGAGTTCCGCACGCTCGAGCGGATCCGCGAGCTCACCCAGGCCGACCTGACGGCCGTCCGCGGGATCAAGGACGCGATCGCCGACGCGATCGTGAACGGCCTCAAGGCCCGCTCGGAGCTGATCGACGCCCTGCTGCAGCACGTCACGGTGCTCCCCGGCGAGGCCGCGCCCGCCCCGGTCGAGGGCGCGGCGCTGTCGGGCAAGAGCTTCGTGTTCACCGGCACGCTCGAGGCCTTCACCCGCGAGGTCGCCCAGGCCCGCGTGCAGGCGCTCGGCGGCGAGAACCCGTCCGGCGTGACGAAGGCCCTGACCTACCTCGTCGTCGGCGCCGGCCGCGGCGCCAAGTCGAGCAAGCAGAAGAAGGCCGAGGAGCTGATCGCCGCCGGCGCGCCGCTGCAGATCCTCAGCGAAGAGGAGTTCCTGGCGCTGGTCGGCTCGCTCGAGTGATGGCGCCTGTCCGTGAGGGCATGCCCTTGCGGGCATGTCCGATCGGGCATGGGCGTGAGGACATGTCCGAAGTCGCGCGCGGGGCCCCGGCGGCACCGGGGCCCCGCGCGGCGCTCGTCCGGCGGGCTGCGGCGCTCGGCGAGGCGCTGCTATCATGACGGCATGAATCGCCTGTTCGAGGCCGAGGTGTTCGTGCGGGTGGTCGAGGACGGCAGCCTCACGGCGGCGGCGCGGCGGCTGGGGATGACGACCTCGTACGCGAGCAAGCTGGTGACGCGGCTCGAGGAGCGGCTGGGCGCGCGCCTGGTGATCCGGACCACGCGCAAGCTGACGCTGACGGACACCGGGCGGAGCTACTACGAGCGCTGCACCGAGGCGATCCGCGGGCTCGAGGAGGCCGAGCGGATGGCGACGGAGGAGCAGCAGGCGCCGCGCGGCACGCTGCGCCTGACCGTGCCCAACGCGTTCGGCTCGCTGTACGCGATGGGGCTGCTGGCCGAGTTCAAGGCGCGCTTCCCCGAGCTCACGCTCGAGCTGGCGTTCCTCGACCGCCAGGTCGACCTGATCGGCGAGGGCTTCGACGTGGCGCTGCGGATCGGCGAGCTCGGCGACCCGCGGCTGATCGCCCGGCGCCTGGCGAGCACGGACCGGATCGTGATGGCGAGCCCGAGCTATCTCGAGCGGGCCGGGACGCCGCGCGAGCCGGAGGACCTGGCGGGCCACGAATGCCTGCTCTACGCCCACCACGCGGCGCCGGGGCGGTGGAAGGTGCAGGGCCCGCGAGGCGTGGTCGAAGTGGACGTGGCGGGGCACCTGGTCGCAAACCACGCGATGATGCTGGTCGAGGCGGCCAGGCAGGGGCTCGGCCTCGTCTTCGTGCCGGTGCTCCTGGCGGCCGCCGAGCTGCACGCGGGCCGGCTGCGCCGCGTGCTGGCGCCGTGGCACTGGCCGACGGGGGTGTTCGCCGTGTACCCGCCGGCGCCGCGCGTGCCGGCGAAGACGCGGGTGCTGGTCGACTTCCTGGTCGAGCGCATGCGCGTGCCGCCGTGGGCCGGGCTCATCGCTTGAGTTCGGCGTAGGTGTTGGGGACGTTGACCTGCTTGTGAATCCAGTCCCACAGGCGGTAGCCCTGATACTCGGGGAGGGCGACGGCGGCGACGGTGGCCTCGAGATCGAGGCCGTCGGCGACGGCGGCCTCGACCCCGGCGAGCATGGCGTGGAGGTAGGCGATCGAGAATTCCATGGCCGCGGGGGCCAGCGGGCGGCCGTGGCCGGGGACGACGATCGCGTCGGCCGGGAGCGAGTCCTTGACGGCGGTGAGGGTGACCTCGGCGGCGGCGCCGTTGCCGGCGAGCAGCCACGGGATCCCCGGCTCCTCGGTGACGAAGGCGTTGCCGGTCCACAGGACCTTCGCGTCGGGCACGTAGACGAACAGGTCGCCGGGGGTCTGGGCGAACCCGTAATGGCGGGCCTCGACGACGACGCCGCCGAGGTCGACCGACCAGCCGCCGTCGGCGACGCGGATGTCGGCGGCGACCGGCTCGATCTCGTCGATGCCCTGATCGACGCCGAAGTTGGCCTCCATGAACGCGACGTCCTCCTCGAAGTGCGCGGCGATGTACTCGGCGGTCTGCTCGTGCTGGACGACCTCGACGTCGTCCGGGAGGAAGATGTTGCCGAAGGTGTGATCGCCGTGGCTGCTGGTGTTGACGACGTAGCGGATCGGCCTGTCGGTCTCGGCCTGGACCAGCGCGACCGCCTGACAGAACAGCTGGCGATTGATCATGCTCTCGACCATCAGCACGCCGTCGTCGCCGACGACGAAGCCGCCGCTGGTGGCCAGCGGGATGCCGGCCGGGCCGTGCTCGGCGGCGTCGGCGTCGTAGATGGCGAACACGCCGGGCGCGAGCTCCTCGGAGACGAGGCGGATCGCGTTGGGGGTCCAGGCGTACGCCGGGTTCGGCTCGACGAAGGTGGGTGGCTGGTCGCAGGCGGAGAAGCTCTGGCGCGCCTCGGAGCCGCCGCCGCAACCGGCGACGAGGAGAGCGAGGAAAACAGGGGAGGGACGACGACGCTGCATGCGGCCACGATGAGGCCCACCGCGGCGCGGGAGTAGCCGGGCGCCGGGACAGGGACTGTTTCCACGGGGTCCACAGTCTCGGCCGCGCGGGCGCTGCCGCAGACGAGAGCAGGAGCCAGCGTCGCAGGCACGACCTGAAACGCCCGAGCGCGCATCCGGGCGATGCCCTGCCTGAACGACGCACACAGGTTCGCCGATTCGCTGGCGTGCGCGGGAGGCCGGGAGCGCCGGCACGGCGCGCCCGGCTTGCTCACCGCGAGCAGACTGGTACGCTGCCCGCGTGCGATCGAACGCGTATGTCGCGAGTGTGCTGCTCATCACGACCGCCTGTGGCCCCGATGCGCCAGCCGAGCCGGACGGCGAGGCTGCCTGCCCGATCACCGCTCCGACCCGCCTCGTCGCCGCGCCCGCGGACTTCGAGCCCGCCGAGGACGTCTGGTATGGGTTTCACGGCTTCGGCGAAGACATTCTCTACACCTTCGATCGCCACGACGACCCCGACCGCGAGTACTGGCGCCTGAATCGCTGCACCGGCGACGTCGAGCCCTACGCCCCGCTCGCGCCCGGTCTGCACAATCCATACCCGCTCGAGACGCCGAACGGTCGCGTCCTCTACGGCAACGACGCCGAGGGCCGACCGTTCGTGCTCGACCGATTCGACGTGGCGGGCGACGACGAGCCGCGGCCGGTGCTGGGCCTGCCGGACGGGGCGGCGTTCGTCACTCTCCCGCGCCTCGGCATGCGCTATAACAAATTCTTCGACCTCGGGACCTCCCAGGCGGAGCTTATCTATGACGCCGCCGGCCTCGGTGCTCGCACGTTCGGCCTCTACGTCCACCACGGCGAGCCTGACGTCCCGGCTGTTCGGCTCAGCGAGACCATCCTGGCGCACTTCGAGGTCGACGCCACTCAGCTCCTCATCCACGAGGACAGCGGCGAGGTCCACCGGGTCGACGCCATGACCGGCGAGCGCGAGCTCCTGCTGACAGGGGTCCGGTACGCCGCCTACGGGTACGATGGACGCACCCTCGTCTGGCAGGCGATCGGAGACGACATCGCCGAGCCGGTCTATCTGCGTGAGCTCGAGACCGGCAGCGACGTCCAGATCGCCGTCAACGACTTCGCCGCGCGGTCGTGGAATCGCGGGCCCGAATTCGAGACCGGCCGGTGGTACTACACCGACGATCACGCCGTCGCGGCGATGATCGGTCCTGATGGATGGTTCGTCGCCGCCGCGAGCACCGACACCGGCGAGGCCCTCGCCGTCCCGGAGCACATCGGCCACCGCGGCTCGGTCGCCGGCTATTTCGCGCTCTTGCTCGCGGACCCGGTCGACGAGGTCTGGGCGATCTGGGACCCCCTCACCGGCGACGTCCGCGAGTGGTATCGCGGCCCGCTGGCGAACCCCCGGCTGATCAAGGTCGACGGCGATCTCGTCGAGTACTACATCTACGACGCGGATGACTCCCTCAACGGTACCGTCTGGCGCGTCGACCTCCGCACCGGCGAGAGGGCCCAACGCTTCGCAGGCATCGGGTCCTATCCGCTCCAGCTCGATGACTCCCGCTATCTCGTGCACGTCAATCGCGGCACCCTCGAGGCGCCCCCGGGCGACGGTCATGGCACCATCTCTCCGGTCGCCCGCGACTGGTCCATCATCGATCTCGCCGCCGGCGCCTCGACTCCGATCGCCGCCCGGATCTCCGGCGCGTACGGGGTCCCGGACGAGGGTATGGTCTACCTCGACGCTCACGGCCCCGACCCGGGCGTGTGGGCCTATCCCTACGCGCGGCAATAGCAGCCGGCGGGTTGGCGGCACCGCTCGCGCTCGCGGAGGTCTCCGACGCGCCGCGTCCGCCTCACGGCGACGGGGAGGTCGATGCGCGTCGGGCCGGGCGCCGGGCCCGGCGCGCCGGGCGGAACGCGCTGGCGCGGGCGCTCGGTCGCGCGTTCGCGCTCGAGTACAATCGCAGGCGATGAGCGAGGACGCGGACGACAAGGAGCGGCGGATCGTCGAGGCCCGGCGCAAGCTGATGGCGCGGTGGGAGCAACGCATGCGTGACACGCCGGCGCTGTCCGACACCCGCCCCCAGGGCTCGGGCCCGCCCAATCGCCACGGGATGCCGAAGCTGCCGGTCGGACAGACGGTGACGCGCAAGTGGCCGGTGCTCGACCTCGGCCGCAAGCCGGTTGTCCCGAAGGACAGGTGGCAGCTGAAGATCGACGGCGCCGTCGAGCAGGCGATCACGCTCGACTGGGCGGCCTTCATGGCGCTGCCCCAGACCGAGGACACCAGCGATTTCCACTGCGTGACGTCGTGGTCGAAGATGGACATGAAATGGGTCGGGGTGCGCTTCAGCGACCTGATGGCGCTGGTCCACCCGACGCCCGCCGCGGTCCACGTGATGTGCCACGGCTACGACGACTACACCACCAACGTGGCGCTCGAAGAGGCGCTCAAGCCCGACGTGCTGCTGGCCCACACGGTCGACGGTCACGATCTGCCCGTCGAACACGGCGGGCCGGTCCGCATGATCACGCCGCAGCTGTACGCGTGGAAGGGCTCGAAGTGGATCTGCCGCATCGAGCTGCTGACGCGCGAAAAGCTCGGGTTCTGGGAGATGAACGGGTATTCGAGTACGGCGCACCCGTGGCGGGATGACCGCTACGGGCGGATCAGAGGGCTTTGACGGGGGGTTGACCCGCGCGCCGTGACGCCGCGGGTCGCGGGTGTCTCTGTCACGGTGCCACGCTCGTGGACGGAGGTCGCGCAGGTGTGGCGCAGCATGTGGCGGCTGGGCGGTAGGCCGATATCGGTCTTGGCGGGCGCGAGTCGTCGCGTACGCGTCCGCAGCTCAGGTGGCCGTCGAAGCGGCCCTCGAAGAAGGGGACTTCGGCGGGGCGATCTCCCTGTCGTCCCTCATCGCCTGCTCAACCTTGGGCGTGCGGGCGTGGATGTTCACGTCCCGGACCTCAGGGCCGAGAAGAAGGGGAACACGCTCAGGGGGCCGCCCACCTGCTGCCGGTAGGCTCTTGAGGCCCTCGTCTAGCGAGGCTCCACACACCACCGGGGATCGGGTATGCAGGGACATCGTCGCCGAGTCTGCACCAGGGCCGTTTCGGCATCCGCGCTACGAGCTGCGCGGAGAGCTGGGGAGTGGCTCGTTCGGCGTGGTCTATCGGGCATACGACCGTGAGCGGGCCTGTGACATCGCCGTCAAAGTGCTCAACCAGGTTCATCCGCGGTCGCTGCTCGAGCTGCGCAGCGAGCTGCGAGCTCGAGCCGACGTGCACCACCCCAACCTGCTGCAGATCTACGGGCTTGAGGTCGGACCCCGCCACGCGTTCCTGACGATGGAACTGGTCGAAGACGCCGTGAGCTTCGTGGAGCACGTCCGCGGCGGCCCGGACCCGCCGGTCGAGCGGCTCACGTCGGCGTCGATCGAGCGGCTCGTCCGCGCGACCCACGGCCTGCTGGCGGCGCTCCACCGCCTGCACGGCGCCGGGTTCGTGCATCGCGACGTGAAGCCGCAGAATGTCCTGGTCAACGCACGGACAGGGGAGCTCCGGCTGGCGGACTTCGGGCTGGCGATCCCGTGGGCGGGTCTGGCCGCGACGACGCGCGGCGGATATTTGTACGGGACGCCGGCCTACGTGGCCCCCGAGCTGTGGTGGGGTGCACCGGCGACCCCCGCCGCAGATCTCTACAGCACGGGTGTGATGCTGCTCGAGGCGCTGACGGGGCGCCGGCCTGAAGCCGCGGCGACCGGGCCGATGCCGATCCCCGAGCGGCTGCGCGAGACGCTCGGCGAGCTGATCCCCGGGCTGCTGGTCCGCGAGCCGCATCGCCGCCTCGACGCGAGCGCTGCCTGCTCGCAGCTGCGGACGCTCGCGCCGCAGCTGCGGCTCCCGCAGTTCGTCAAGATCGTCAGCCCGGTGTACGTCGGGCGAGTCGGTGAGCGCGCTCAGGTCACGGCGCTGCTGGACAGTTCGGCGAGCGCGCGCGTGTGGATCTGCGGGCCATCGGGGATCGGCAAGACGAGCTTCGTCGAGCACATCCTGTCCTCATGGACAGGCGCGGGCGACGGCGTCGTGCTCCGCGGTCGGTGCCACCCGCAGGAGCACGTCAGCTTCCGGGCCTGGGACGAGATCGCCGGGCAGCTCGCGCATCACCTCGGGCGGGAGCGAGTCGACCGTGAGCTCACGCCTGGCGAGGCCGCGGCCCTGCGCTCCCTGTTCCCCGTGTTCTTCCAGGAGCCGGCGACCGAGCCGCAGGAGGCCGTCGCCGCCCCGCGGGACGCGGACCTGCGGCGGCTCGCCGTGCGTGCCTTCCGGGGCCTGCTCGCCGTGGTCTCGCGTGCGCGACGACTGGTGATCTGGGTCGACGACCTGCAGTGGGCCGACCCGGACAGCCTCGCGCTGCTGTCCGACCTGCTGGAGCGCGGCGTAGGCGACACGGCGTGGCTATTGACGTATCGCCAGGACGACGACGAGCCGGCGTTCCGCGCGGGCCTTTGCGCGGCTCCGCTGGCGCCGGCGCAGGAGCTCGAGCTGCGACTCGGCCCGCTCGATCACGGCGACGTCGACCGGCTGCTGCACGACCTCGGTCTTCCCCAGGGGACGGCCGACGCGGAGACGCGCGAGCTGCTCGCGGTGCTGCCGATGTTCGCGCCGGAGCTCGCCGCGACCGCCGCGGAGGGCGAGTCCGCGACGCGGCCGTCGCTCACATCACTGGTCGCCCGGCGGATCGCCGACCTCGATGAGCGGCGGATCCGCGTGCTCGACACGGTCGCCGCCTCGCCGCGACCAATCCCCTGGACGTTGCTGGCGGAGGCCGTCGAGCGGCCGTCCGAGCTGTTCGACGACTTCCTCGCGCTGCGACAGGCCGGCCTGCTCCGCCGCAGTCAGGACGGCGCGGGCGCGCCCGTGTGGACGTACCATGACCTGATCCGCGAGGCCCGTCTCGGCGGTCTCACGCCGTCGGCCGCCCGCGACATTCACAATCGGCTGATTCACGCGTACGATCGCCTTGCGCCCGACGAGCACGAGGCGCTGGCACATCACCTCGAGCACGCCGGCGACGCCCCGCGTGCGGCTCAATCGCTGGTCCTCGCGGGGACCCGGGCGATCGGCCAGCTGGCGTTCGCGTCGGCGGCCTCGCACCTCGACCGGGCGTTCGCCCTCGACGCGGTCCATGCAACGTCCTGGCAACTGCAGACGCGGCGCGCGGAGTGCGACGCCAACCGGGGTCTCGCGCGCGCCGCGGGGGCTCGCTACGAGCAGGCGGCCCGCCTGCGCGAGGCGAGCGAGGGTCCGTCGACGACGGTCGAGCTGCGCAGCCGGGCTGCGCGCGAGCTGATCTGCTGCGGGCAGATCGACAGCGGCTACGAGATCCTGCGGCAGGTCATGCACGGCCTCGGCACGCGCCTACCCCGCAACCACCTCGGGACGCTGGCCTGGTCGGCCACGCTCCGCGGCCGTCTGTTGCTTCGCGAGCCGAAGCGCCGCCAGGGGCCGCCGCCGCCGGGCGCGTCGGCCCACCTCGACGCGCTGTGGACCGGCTGCACCGCGCTGTCGCATATCAACCACGCGCTGGCCGACGTGTTCCTGCTGCGTCACCTGATGCTCGCGCTGCAGGTCGGCGACGACTCCCACCTGATGAAGTCGCTGACCTTCGAAGCGGTCGCCGAGGCGACGATCGGCGGAGCGCTCCTGCTGCGCCGCAGCGATCGTCTCATGGCGCGCGCCCGCGAGCTCTGCGAGCGCCGCGACGACGACTACGACTGGGCGTGGTACTGGACGTCGCGGATGTCGCGGGCGGCGTTCGACTGCGACTGGCCCGCGACCGTCGAGCACTCGCTGCGCGCCGAGACTTACTACGACCGCCGCCGCTACGGCATCGCCTGGGAGCGGTCGATCGCCCGGATCTACCGCGCGATCGCTCTGTCGATGATGGGCGACATGACGGCGCTGCGCGAGGTCGTGCGCACGACCGCCGAGGACGCCCGCGAGCGCGACGATCCGGTCGCCATCAATGGCGTCCGCTCCGGCCACCCTGCGATCCTCCAGCTCTACGACGATGCTCCCGATGCGCCGCCCGACCCGCACGGCGGCCTGCAACGCGGCGCGCGCTGGCCCGAGGCCGCGTTTACGTCGCCGGACTACTACGATTTGATCGCCGACTCCGAGCGTTTGCTGTACGCCGGACGCGACGAGGAGGCGGCGGCGCGGGTCGACCGTGACTGGAAGGCGCTCGGTCAGTCGGCGCTGCTGCGTCTGCGGTTCGTGGGCATCGACGCCCGCTACCTGCGCGCGCGCTGCAACCTGCGCGTCGCCGCGCGGGCGGGCCTCGCCGCCCGCGAGCGCGGTCGCTTGCTCGCAGTCGTTGCCGACGACATGCGCCGCGTGGCCCGCTCGGGCGAGGCCCTGGCCGAGGCCTACGCCCAGGCGATCGCCGCGGGCCTGGCTCATGCGTCCGGCGATCGCACCGGCACGGTCGCCGCCCACGAGCGCGCCGCGGCCGCGTTCACCGCCCGCGGCATGCAGGCCCACGCGGCGGCCGCGAGCCGCGGGGCGGCCGTCGTGCGAGGAGATGCCGCGGCGGCCGCACGCGCCGAGGAGCGCCTCGCGGGCCTCGGCGTCGTTCGTCCGGCGCGCCTCGCCGGCGTGCTGGTTCCGTCGCCGGGCTAAGACGACTTGCGTCGGTTGACAAACAGTGCGTCGAAGCTGTCGATCAGGTTGAGGACGGACTTCACGGGCTCGGGGCCGCGGATCGCCTGCAGCAGCACGCCGCCGAGGCTGTAGAGCGTCCGAAGGGTGTCCTCGACCGAAAATTCGCCATCATCGATGCGGTCGGGGAGGGCATCGAGCTTGAGCAGGTCGAACAGGTGAGGCCGACGCGCGCGCGTCCGCCGACGCACGCGGTGGTCGTCGGCCGGGTACGGGTCTGCGGCCTCGCCCTGCGCCGAGTCGCGACGCGGACGACCCGAAGCGCCGTATAGCTCCTCGTCGATCTTCCTGAAGAAGTCGAGGAACGGAATTTCGTAGTCCTCGTGATCGCGGACCTCGCAGTAGTCGCCGAACCATGACGACTGCAGGATCGGTAAATCGCTCGGACGAGTGCGCGGTCGGCCGCTCGATCCCGAAGGGGAGCTCCAGCGGGTGGGGAAGCTCCCGCGGACTCTATTTACCTGACCAGATAGAGCTTTCAGCATGTGGGCTTCGTCGCGGAGGGTGTCCTCGGGGTCCTCCGCTTCGATCGGATCCCTTCCGGCGGACGCCGGTGGCTTGAATTCGGACTCGATCCTGGCGGACATGACGATCGACTCCGCGGCCTCGCGACGCATCGACAGGTGGCACAGCACGCTGTTCACCGCGTGACGCGCCGATTCATTGGCGGCCTCCATGGTCGCCATCCGCGTGAACGTGCGGGTGTGCGCCCCGGCGAACACGAGCGGCCGGTCCGAGCCGTAGACGCGGTAGCCCTGGCTGCGGATCGGCGGGGCGAGGCGGCCATCGCGGCGGTTCGGGTTCCACGGCTCGCCCGGCGGGCGGTTGTCCCAGTCGCCGCGCAGGTTGATGAGATACGGGCAGAGGTTCCACCGTGCTTTGCCGCCGCCGCTCCCACGGTATTGAATGCAGTCGTCCATGTGGTAGTAGGTAATCTCCGGGATATGAAGATCCTCGCGGAATTGAGCGTCGGTGCCCCGACACCATGCGACCTGCTCGCGCGTCCGCTCGGCCAGTTGCTCGCACGTGAGCTCGCCCGGCGAGGGCCAAGGCGCCCGCTTCGTTTCCGGCTGCCTTTCGCTGCCGAAGGGGTGCGCCTTCTGGGCGTCGACGATGAGCCGGCGGATGACGAAATCTCCGAGTCCGAGGTTCTCGGGGCGCCACGAGCCGTAGACGAGGCTCAGGTTGCCGCGGATCCCCGTATCCTTGGCGTTCCAGTTACGCCAGTGCTGCAACTGCGACATGCCCATGAGGCCCCACGGAGATTCCGCGAAGTAGATGTGCCCCTGTTCAAACGCGGTCGGCCGGCGGAAGAACAGCTGGATCCCCGAGAGCACCTGGAAGCGTGCATCCAGCCGGTCCGCTCCGCGTATAGACCCGAGCGGGTCCATGTCAGATGGCGGCGGCAGGTGCTGCGGGTCGGTCGAAGTGGTGAAATTATTCGCCGCGGCGGTTCTTCGCCGGTCGTAGGCCCAATCGCGGTACTTTTGGCAGAAGTTCTTGCTCTTGTCATCGGCAAGCATCCTGCTATTCCAGAGCTGGCGCGGATTTCTATATGACGGATCCATCAGGAGACGTTGCCGGATCTTGATGACGCGTTCGTCGGAAGAAGCGAGAATTCGTTTCCACGTGTCGACGAACAACTTCTTGAGCTCCGACGGGGGCTTCGCCGGGTCTTGCTGAGTCAGAGTCGTATTGACGAGAACCCCCAAACGCCCTGTGATGCTTCTCGTCTCCTTGGGCTCCTCCTCGGGCTCCTCCTCGGGCTCCCCCTTGAGTAGCCGCGCCACATTGACAGGATCCAGCGCGCAGATCGTGTAGTGTACAGTCGGAGCCTCCTTCACCGGTTCGCCCCCCAACTGGACATATTCGTATCGCCCCGTGGCAATATCGATGGACGTCACTTCTCCCGCGATGAAGTCGACGCCTTCGTCCACGAGGTAGCGGTGCCAGTGGCGAAACCACGCCTCGCTCGTCGGCCCGTTGAGCGTCGAGTCCGTCATGGAGTTCAAGCCGAGCTGATCCATCGCCAACTGGATGGCGAGCATGCCCTGGGTGTGGGCATCGGTGACCAGGCCGTCCATGGCGACGAGCGCTCGCGGCGAGTGGCGCAGCGCGCGACGGAACCGCAGGCCGTACGGGAGGCGTTTCGAGGAGTCGAGCTTGAGTTGCTCGTCGAGATCAGCGAGGAAGCTATCGTGGAAGAATCTTTCACGCTCGTCCCACGAGTCTTCATTCTTCGGCTTCCACTCGTCCCATGTTTCCCGATCCTTTTTGAGGAAATCGCCGCCATCCGCCTCCGCGGCACTTTCGGTCCGGGAGTCCTCGGACCTGTCGGCATCGCCTGGTTCGTCCTTGGCGCCAAAACCACCGCGCCGATCCGTGTGCAGGGGAGCGTCGTCGAGGTCGCGCAGCGAGACGAAGTCCCACCACGACATCCGCGCATACTGCTCGCGGCGGCGCGCCCTCGCGGACGCGGCGAAGCGGCCGAGGCGGAGCATGAAGCGCAGCATGTCGGACTCTCGGAAGCCGAGGTCATTGCGCAGCGTCTGCCACTGCTCGATGAATTCCTCGAGGCTCGACGGCGGCTTGCGGCGGAACGCGGTCGGGAAGGACCGGGTCGGGTCGGCCATGATCTGCCACTCGACCTCGTTGAGGTTGTCGTGGACCGAACGATGGGTGCGCACCGGCTCCGCCTGCGAGAAGTCGTAGACGGGCGTGCGCGCCATCGTGTCGCGGAGGTGCCAGTAGAAGCCGGGAAAGAAGCGAAAGCCGTGCTCCCCCGGCAGCAGGTGCGTCGATCGGTGAACGCGTAACAAGACGCCGGGGAACCCTCTGGTGAGCTCCCCCGTGTCGGTATACGTCTTCTTGTCGATGGGCACCGTGACGAGCGTCGAGGGCAACCACCGCACGGCGAAGCTCTTCAGCAGGGGGTCGAGCGCCTCGGCGCGCGCGCGCGCCGCCTGCGGTCCCCATACCTGCTCCTCGGGCGTCCCGCACGACGGCATGGGGTCTCGGCGATCCTCGTAGCTCAACACGACGACCTGCAGAGCCGTTTTCGGCGTCTGCAGACTGGGCCTGGACAACATCCACTTCGAGAGTCGTGTGTCATCACCATCGCTTATTGTGTTGTTCGCGTCGAAACGGATGGCGATGAAATCATCGGAATTCTTGCCCCCATAGATGAAATCTGGCTGTTCGTCTGGCCGGTCATTGACGAGCGTGTATTCACCGAGGCCCGACAGCGACCCCGTGGCCTTGCGCTCGGGGCCGGAACGATTCGTGTCGATCGGCACGGTGGCCCACTGCGAGCGCGCGACGCCACCAAGGTCGACGTTGGCGAGCCCATCCAGAGCTGCGTTGCTGGTCGTGGCCGGCTGATGGACGACGCCGACGGAGCGTTCGATGACGCGGACCTTGAAGCCGCGGCGGATGAGCTCGTGAGCCGCCGTGAGCCCCGCGATCCCGCCCCCGAGCACCGTCACGGTCACCTCCGCGGCCGTGGCGGGGGTCAGGGCGTCGATCTTGGCCCGCTCTTCTTTCGTTAACGTCCAGAAGTTCGAAGGATTGTTCGGATCGGGTTCAGTCATGGGTGATCTCGTCAATGTGAGGGACGGAGCTACGGAATTTTCGGAGGAGATCAGGGGCCGACCTGCAGCGAACCAGGCCGTGGATGAAAACCTGCATGGCCGCTTCGGCGCGAGCGAGGGCGCCGCGGGGACCGCGAGCTTTGAGGACGCCGGTCCGGATGGCGTCGAGGAGCGTGAGGCGGTCGTCGAGGAGGGCGAGCACGGTCCGCGCGTCGGTGTCGATGTGGAGGTCGGGGTGGTCGACGGTCGTGTCGGCCGCCGGGACCCGCGCGCCGCCGCGGGTGGTCATGCGCTCGCCATCGACGGTAAACGCGATTCGACAGCCGTCGAGGCGTTCGCGGAGCAGGCGCGCGTGGGTCGGGCTCTCGCGGGCGAGCACGGCGAGCGCCTCGTCGAGCAGCTCAGCGAGCACGGCCGGTTCCTTCGAGGACCTCGAACACGCATGGGCTCTCGCCGTCGTGTTGCAGGTGGCCGTGGAGGGTGTGACGGACGCGGGCGGTGCCGATGCACTCGTTGAGGACGACGACTGCCAGCGGATCGTGATCGTCGGGGATGAGGATCTGGCTGCGAGCCCCGAGGGTCACCTCCACGTCGACGCGGCGCGGGCCGTCGACGGCGGTGAACTCGAGCTCGCGCGGGGGCACCGAGGCGGAGCACGGCGTGGCGAGCGAGAGCACGGCCGGTAGCCGCGGGACGCGGAGCGTCGACCATCGCCCGCCAGCCTGACGGACGATCTCGGCGCCGCGAGCGGTCCACACGTGGGCGCCGCCGGACCACAGGAACAGCTGCTGGATGGCGGTCCGTGAACGCGTGCGGTTGGTGAGCGCGCTGCAGACGACGGTGGTCGCCGCCTCACCGCTCGGCGAGACGATGCCCCACTCCCACCCGAAGTCGTCGCCCCACGCGAAGTGACCCCAATTGTGATCGTGGTAGCCGGCGGCGCGGTCGAGGGTGTAGGTCTCGCCGCCGGCTCGCACGACCCCCGACACCGTCGCGGCCGGGTACATGACCCAGTGCAGGTTGCCGTCGGGGCCGACCTCGCGGTTGCGGGCGACCAGCGGCGGGGCCTCGGGTGTGAACCGGAGCGTGGCCGCGACGGAGCGGTCGCGGGTGGCGGTGCGGAGGCTCCAGCCCTCGTCGTCGATGTCGAGCTGGTGGCCGGCGATGCGGGCGTACAGGCCGTCGGGCGAGAACTCGGGGTCGGGGCTGCTGACCAGATCCTGCGACCAGGCGTCGTCGTGGCCGTGGACCAGGACGATCGCTCGGCCGAAGATCTCGCCGTCGACGCGGACCTCGCGGCTCAGGTTGACGAGGAGCGTGCCGCCCGCGAAGAACACGATGAAGTGATGCCACTCCTGGACCGGCTGGCGCGTCCACGCCGCCCGCGGATCGAGCCGCCAGCGGTCGACGACAGCGATGCGGCGAATCAACGCAGGAGGTCCTCTCGTGCGGCGCTGTCGGCGTCCAGCGGGGGGGTCGGAGCCTGGACGTCCTGCGGCAGGACCGGCAAGAACGTGCGGGCGAACGCGACCACACCGAGCAGCGCGTCGACCAGCGGCGCGGCGTGGGCGTCAGGCTCGGACGCGTCGGCGGTGCGCGCCAGCTCGTCGACGAGGTCGGTGGCGCGGGTCAACGCGGCGTGAAGGCCGAGCAGGAGGTCGACGAGACCGACAGGTCCTACGTCGGCGGCATCGGCCGGGAACACGCGGTCGCGGCTCACGGCCGACCTCCTGCTTTCATCTCGCCGAGGAGGCGCTCGAGGTCGATGTGCTCGCTGAGCTCGACCAGCACGTCGACGTAGGCCGAGGGCAGCGCGGTCGGCTCGGTGTCGTCGATGAGGCCCATGGTCAACGAGTTCCACAACAACGCCCCGCGGCGGACCAGGCGGGAGCGCAGCAGCCGGTCGCGCAAGGCCTCGCCGGCGGGCGTGCCCGCGAATCTGCGGCCCTCGGCCGCGAACGCCGACACAAGGGCCCGGGTCGCCACCGGGTGCTCGACGAGCAGCGCGTGCACGCGGATGGCGGCGTCGACGAGGCGCCGCTCGGGGGTGTCCGTGGGGCTCGACTGGGCCGCGGCGATGTTCGCGGCGTTGTCGCGGGCGAGCGAGCGGGCGCGCAGGGTCAGCGCCTGCAACAGCGTCGTGAGCAGCTCGACGTGCCGCCGCGTCGCGGCCTCGTCGAACGGCGCCGGCGCCTCCGGATGCGCAGCGAACGGCGGTGAAGCAGTCGGCGGTCGGGGCGATGCAATCGGTGGATCGGCGGCGTCCCGCTCGAGCAGCGCGCTCGCCACGGCGGCGGCGAGCTGGTCGGGGTCCATGGTGCGGGTGCCTGTCATTTCAACCGGTCGATTACGTAGTGGACGAGGTCGTGGAGGAACCTGCGGGCTGCGCCCTCGCACAACGAGGGTTCGACGCGGCGCAAGATGTCGGCCGCCGCCTCGCATTCACCGACTGCCACGGAGCGAGCCGCGGCGATGCTGCCACGACGATCGATCAGGGCGCGTAGCTCGGCGACGTCGGCCGTCGACTTGGAGGCGCGGCCGGGACCGATCGCGGCGGTCAGAGCGGCGTATGCGTCGGCATCGATCCGCCCGGTGTCGTGCAGGCGTTCGACGGTCGCAGACAGCCCGCGCAGCCGCTCGTCGGCGACGGACGGGCGCGGCCGTGCGAGGATCTCGAGGGCTCGCGTTCGCGTGACCTCGTCGGCCTCGTGGGCGATCGCGTGGAGGAGGATCAGGGTGCGCTTGCCCTCCCACAGGTCCCCCTCGCGCTCCTTTCCGTATGCGCCGCCGTCGATCTCGAGGTTGAGGATGTCGTCGGTGATCTGGAAGGCGACGCCGACGTGCCGGGCGTAGCGCTCGAGGGCGTCACGGACGGTCGACGGCGCGCCGGCGACGAGGCAGCCGATCGTGACCGGGGCGACGAAGCTGTAATGCGCCGTCTTTCGCAGCACGAGGTCGAAGTAGGCGCTGCGGTAGCCCTGGTCGGCGAACGACCAGCAGTTGTCGCGGATCCATGCCAGCTCGAGCGCCTGACCCTCGACGGTGATCCGCACGGTGTCGGCGATCGTCTCGAGCACCGCGAGCGCGGGTCCGACCCCGAGAAGCTCGCAGTTTTCGAGCAGCGGGTAGAGGCTGAGGGCGAACATCCCGTCGGCGACGTTGACCGCGGTCGGGATCCCATGGAGCTCGTGCAACGTCGGGCCGCCGCGGCGCTCGCGGCTCGCGTCCTCGACGTCGTCGTGGATGAGAAACGCGTTGTGCAACAGCTCCAGGGCCGCGGCACTCGGCAGCGCGGCTGCTTCGCCGGCACCGAGGGCCGCGGCGACGCTGAGACACAAGGTCGGACGCAGCGCTTTGGCCGGGCGCAGCGGATAATCGAGGAGCATCGCACCGAGATCGGCGACACCCGTGGCTCGCGCCGCGACGAAGCGGTGGATCTCCCCGAGCACCGCTTCGCGACCGGCAGCGCAGCGCAGCTGTAGCGCAGCGAACCGATCGACTCCGCGCTCGTCCATACCAGCTCAGGATATCATCGTCGACTCGGCATGTTCGGGGAACGAGTCCCCGCACGGGCGCGATTTCGTACCCCGATCCCCCCGGCCTCGAGATATGCTGCGTCGTGGTGGTGGACGCACCGGACGGTCTGCATACGCTCCTTCGTCAAGAGCGCGACTTGTATCGGAACCTGCTCGAGCTCGGTGCCAGCGAACAGATCGAGCCATTCATCCGCGAGGCGTTGGTGCTGATCACCAGCGCTGCCCGGGCGCAGCGGGGATACCTCGAGCTGACCGACGACCGCGACGGGCCGGAAGCGAGCTTCTGGGCCGTCCACGGCTGCACACCGGACGAAGTGACGGGGTTCCGCGCCGGCATCTCGCAGAGCGTCATCGCGGCAGCCCTGGCATCCCGGACCACCGTTGAGTCCAACTCGGCGTTGCTCGACCCGCGATTTCACGATCGCGGCAGCGTGCAGCGCCATCGCATCCAGGCGGTCCTCTGCGTGCCGATCCTCGGCGCCGGCCACCACGGCGTGATGTATCTGCAGGGGCGTCACGAGCCAGGGCCGTTCACGGACGACGATCGCCGGCGCTCCGAGATGTTCGCCCGTCACGTCGCCGCGTTCGCGGAGCGGCTGCTCTTGCGGCACCGCTACGTCCAGCGCGCCGATCCGACCGCACCGTTCCGCAGCCAGCTCAAGGCCGAGGAGCTCGTCGGCAGCAGTTCCGCGGTGGCCCGGGTATTGCGGGAGGCGGCCATCGCCGCCCCGGTCGATGCTGGCGTGCTGATCACCGGTCCCACCGGCACCGGCAAGAGCCTGTTGGCGCGGGTCCTGCATCGCAGCGGTCGACGCAGCCGCGGCCCCTTTGTGGAGCTCAACTGCGCGGCTCTCCCCGAGGCCCTGCTGGAGAGCGAGCTGTTCGGGGCTGTCGCGGGCGCTCACTCGACGGCGACGCGCCGCATCGAGGGCAAGGTCGCGGCGGCCGAGCACGGCGTGCTCTTCCTCGACGAGGTCGGCGAGCTCGCCCCCGCCGCGCAAGCCAAGCTGCTCCACCTGCTACAGAACCGCGAGTATTTCCCCCTCGGCGGTGCCAGCCCGGTCAAGGCCGACCTCCGAGTGATCGCGGCGACCAACGTGGATCTTCAGGCCGCCGTGGCGCAGCGGACCTTCCGGGAAGATCTCCTGTATCGCCTGCGGGTCCTGACGATCCGCATGCCTTCGCTATCCGAACGCACTGGCGACATCCCCGAGCTGGCCCGCCACGCGTGCGCAGCCGTCTGTGAATCGTACGGGTTCTCCTCGCTGACCATCTCGCCCGCCACGATTTACGCCATCCAGACGGCGGAGTGGCCGGGCAACGTCCGCCAGCTCGGTCACGCGATCGAGGCCGCGGCGATCCGGGCGCAGAGCGAGGCCGCGACGCACATCGAACCGCGCCACGTGTTCCCTGAACGACCGACGGAGCCAGCCTCGCAGATCCTCTCTTATCAGGAGGCCACGCGTCAGTTTCAGGCCCGGATGATCCGCCAGGCGCTCGACGAGGCCGGCTGGAACATCAGCGAGGCAGCGCGTAGGCTCGATATCGGGCGCTCCTACCTCCACCGTTTGATGGCGAGCTTCGGGGTCACCCGTCCTGACGAGTGAGCGATCCTGTCGCGGGTGTGCACTCCCGTGAACAGGTGAACACCGCGGATCGTGCACGACCGAGAACACGATCGGGGCGGTCAGCGCGGCCGCGTCGACGATCCTCGATGGCACGCGGGCTGCATTCCATGTACCCGAGCACTGGAGGATAGTATGTCGATGTCGGTTGCGTTCGTGATGAAGAGCTTTTGGTGGAATTTCAAGGGTTCGAGGCAGTTGGGATACGACCTGCGCCGGGTCGAGCCGTATGTGCTGGCCTTCTGCGCCGATGCCAGCGGCCAGATCCACCGCAGCGTGACGCCGATCTACGCCAACTCGCCCCGGGCCGGGCGCCAGCAGATGTCGGGGATGGGGCACATCTTTTACGGACCGCGCGACCCAGGAGGCGTGCTCGCGTTCGCCATCGCCGTGATCGAGTCGGACGCAGACATCCGCGGCGCCGGCGTGCGCATGGAGGCGATCCTCAGCCGCCCGGAGGTAACGACCGCGACGAAGGCAGCCAGCGATCTCATCGTCAACGCGGTCGCCGCCGCCGGCAACGCCACGCCGGTCGGCGCGATCGTCGGCGGTGTCGTCACCCTCCTCGAGAGCACGCTGCAGATCGTCGCCAGGGCGATGCAGAGCAACCCCGACGACGTCATGTGGCTCCACTCGGGGAGTTTCCTCGCCGATACGAGCCCGCCGTACCAGTGGGGCCGGCGCGGCGAGGTCGGCAGCGCGCTCGCAGTCCGCGGGCGCTCCGCGTTCGGACTCGAGTACGAGGTCGTGCGCACCACGGTGGCGCTGGCGAACGACATTCGAGTCGAGGCGGAAGAGAACCTGCGCAGTCTGCCGTCCGTGTTCGTCGGCTAGCCAGGCCGGCACCGCCCCTGCACGCGGAGGAGCGATCATGTTCAGCGATCGACCTGCACCCTCTGCCACCGTGCCGAAGGCCAAAGCCGAGGACGAGGAAGCCCTGCGCTACCTCGCCTGGGCGATCGCCATCGGCCTGATGGTGCTCGCAGTGGCGATGATCGGCGCGGGCGAAGCAGATAGGCGGATCTTCGCCGGGATCATGGGAGTGACCGCAGCTAGCGCGTGCGTCGCTGCCGGCGCTTTCCTCGGCTTTATCTTCGGAATCCCACGGACCGTGCAGCAGGGGACGGTGACGCCGGGGACGAGTTACGGGGCGAACACCAACCTCGAACAGGTCTCGGACTGGCTGACCAAGATCCTGGTCGGCGTGACCCTGACGCAATTGACGCATATACCGCCCGCGCTCTGGGAGGTCGCGGGGTATCTCGGTGAAGGGTTGACGGCCGTCGGCGCCGGGACGGCGGTGCGCGCCCTTGCGGTCGCTATCATCGTCTATTTCCTCGTGGTCGGGTTCCTGCTCGGATTCCTGTGGACACGCCTGTATCTCCCGCGGGCGATGCGGAGCGCCGATCAGATCGAGCGGATCGTAACCGCCGTGTCCGAACAGATCAGCGACCAGCAGGAGCGCAACGACGAGGTCAACAATCTGGTCATGCGTCAGCTCGCACTCGGGGCGAACGGCCCTTCCGTGACCGTGGAAGAGCTGGCGACGGCGATGCGGCAGGCGTCGCCGGCGGCCCGGCGCCGGGCATTCTACCTCGCCCAAACCCGGCGCCGGCGGGCCCTGTCGTCCGGGCGGACCGCGGAGATCGAGGGGTGCGTGGCGATCTTCCGCGCCTTGATCGCCGCGGACACCGCCGGGAAGTATCACCGCAATTTCGGCGAACTGGGCTACGCTCTGAAGGACAAGGAGAACCCCGACTGGCGCGAGGCCGAGGTCCAGCTGACACGGGCGATCGAGCTCCGCGGCACACAACGGACCCACGGATGGGGGTACTACGAGGCCAATCGCGCCCTCTGTCGAATCCACCTCGACACAGCGAACGACGCTCCATCGACTGAACCGCAGGTCCGTGAGCGGATCGTCGCAGACCTGCGAGTCGCCGCTGGGTGCCCCGATTGCGCCTGGATCTTCGGAGCGCCCGCTGTTCAGCAATGGATGCAGCGCAACAAGCTCACACGCGCCGACCTGGTCGGCTGAAGACGAGACCCTTGAAAGGATATTTCGGCATCATGCGTGCGTCGATTCGCTCCATCACCTCGCTCATCGCATTCCTCCTCGTGCTCACCGCGCCCGCGGTCAGTCACGGGTACAAGCTGTATCTGCGGAAGTCTCGGATTCACGAGACCATGACCGAATTGTCGGCGGCCTGCTTCGCGGACGCACGGGCCGCGGGGAGGGCTGTCGAATCCTGCAAGGGGTATCTGGAGATCGCGCAGGGGGCCGAGCGCCCCGAGCGCCAGGGCCTCGCAATCGGCGACCTCCGCATCACAGGCGCGCCGCTGATCTACCGCGACCTGAAGATCGCGGTGCGGTGGCCCGACGATCCGCAGCGGAAGCTCCGGGGCGTCCGCGGGGTCCGCAGCGGGGTGAACCTCGTGGCCGCCTTCGGGGCGCACGGGTACTGCTCCCGCTACCGCGGCAAGACCGTGGCCCAGGCTGGGCTCCTGTGCGCGTCTCACTACGGCGACATGCAGTTCCTCCACGCCATGGCCTCCTCGGCGACGGAGACGACGAAAGAGACGCGGGAGAAGGCGCTCGCGTGGGCGAAATTCGCGTACGACTACGCGCGCGGGGATATCCCCGACGATACGCTTCTGTGCGCCGCGCTCGAGAATTATCCGAGCATCCGCTTGGCGCTGAGCGGCGGCGAGGAGAGCATGATCTGCAAGGGCAACGATCGATTTTCTCCCCGCACGGTCGGTCAGTACTTCGGATTCGAGTGCCGCCGGATGTTCAGCTCGAGGCGGTGCCTCATCACAGTCCCGGCCCGCGAGCGGCGCTTGGCCGCGCTCGGCGCGGTTCTCCATCTGATCCAGGACTCCTATTCCCAGGGCCACGTGCAGCGAGGGCACTGCGGCGAGGCGTCGAAGGCGCCGCAGGCGACGATCCGCCTCGGGCCCGTCGAACGCTTCCTCGATTACGGGCGTCAGCGCGGCAAGGCCCACGCAAAGTCCGATGACTGGCCGACCACCGAGCTGTCTCCGCAGGCGACGGACCATCCCGTCGTCGCCGGCGCGCGCGTGCTCGAGATGTTCGCCGAGAACAAGAGCTCGGACGCGCTGGTCGGCTACCTGGGATCGCGTGTCCTGCCGCTCGCCGAGCCGCTCGAACACGAGGCGTCCGGGGCGGGCGATTGCTACGAGCGGCGGCGGTGAGCTCTCGACGAACCGCCCTCGTGCCGCTCACGTATCTCGTGCGCGAGCAGAGAACGGACGCGGTTCGCGTCGGCGTGGCACGCCGGCCAGAGGCAGCTCGAGCTCGGCGAATCGAGCTGGCCGACGAAGGTGCGGTCGTCCTCGCAGCGTGCGCGAGCCGGGCGACGCGGTTGCCGCTGGTGACATTCGTCCGCAGCGTGAGCTTGTGCGCGTTCGATGGCGCGTGATGGCCCGTCGCGTGGCGTGAGGCGGGTTTCGGGCGTGAAATCTTGTTGGTTCGGCCTTTTTTCTCGAACCAGGCCCTTCCCGACCGGTCTGCTCCGACTTATAAAAGGGGGCCTGATAAGTGCGGCCGGTTGAGGCGGCTATGCCGTGCGCCGCGCCCGCCGCGGCGGTTCAGCGTGCGGGCGGTGACGTCGACGCCGTGAGCCGCCCGGAGCCTGATCGCGCTGCGGAGGTCGCTACCGCGGCGGCCGCCGCTTCGGCCCTTCGGGTTCGAAGGTGCCAGTCCATGAACCTTGGCCCTGAGCCAAACGAGACCAATCATGACACAGCGCAAAGTCACACGTGGAACACCTCCCAAGATCGCCCGGACCGGGCCGCGGAGCCGGCCTGCCGGGGCCGGTTCTGCTCGCACGGTGACTTCGGCCGCGAGTCCCGCGCCCGAGCGAGCTCGTGGCGGCGCCGCGCCCGCCGCGAACGCGGAGCCGCCGAACTTTCTCGGCCTGTACTTCCGGGAGATGGCCGGCCTCGGCGTGATAGGCGCCGAGGAGGAGCTGCGCGTCGCCACACGAATCGCCGAGCTGCGTCGCGACTACTGGGACGCGATGCTCGCCCATGCGCCGTTCGTCGAGCCGATCGTGGCGCTGCTCGAGGCGCGCCACGGCGGCGAGGACCTGCCGCGCAACGAGCTCGAGGCGCTGCGGAACAGCGCGCACGACCTCCGCGAGCACGAGACCCGGGCCACCCGCCGCGAGTTCGCGACTGCCTGCCGCGCGCTCGTCGAGCGCGCGTCCGAGGTCGACCGCGACGGCGTCGTCGCCGACCTCGTGTACGCGGACCTCGAAGCGCTCGAGGCCGGCAAGCGCGACGGCCTCAACATGAAGGTCAACCCGCCACGGCAAGGCAGCAAGCCGTTCGAGGTCTACGTCCAGCGCGTCAAGCAGGCCAGGCGGTCCCTCCGCGAGGCGAAGGACGCGTTCGTCAAGGCCAACCTCCGGCTCGTCGTCTCGATCGCCCGGCGCTTCAACTACGGCCGCATGCCGCTCCAGGACCTGATCCAGGAGGGCAACATCGGCCTGATGAAGGCCGTCGATCGCTTCGATCCCCGCAAGGGCTTTCGCTTCTCGACCTACGGCTCGTGGTGGATCCGCCACGCGATCAGCCGCGCGATCGCCGACAAGGGCCTCGAGGTCCGGCTGCCGGTCCACATGCTCGACGCGCAGCACAAGCTGGCGCGCGCGCGCCGTGAGTTCGAGAGCCTGCACGGCCGTGAGCCGCAGCTCGACGAGCTGGCGAAACACACTGGCCTCGCGTCGGAGAAGATCGAGCGCATGGGCACGGTGAACTTCGGGCAGGCGATCAGCCTCGATCGCCCGGTCTCGGAGGAGGACGGCCGTCGCATGATCGACTTCCTCGAGGACGACGAGGCGGCCGCGCCGGGAGTCGGCCTCGAGGCCGAGGCGCTCAACGAGCAGGTCCGCGAGCTCATCGCCCAGTTGCCCCCGGTCGAGGCCGACATCCTGCGCAAGCGCTTCGGGCTCGACGACTCGGGCGACGAGCTGACGCTGAAGCAGATCGGCGAGCAGTACTCGCTGTCCCGCGAGCGGATCCGGCAGCTCCAGGAGCGGGCCCTGGGCAAGCTCCGGCACGAGCTCAGGCGCCGCGAAGTGGTGGTGTAGCTGCGTCGGCTGCGGCTCGCAGTCCTCGCTCCTCCGGTCGCATTCGCGCCTCGGACGATAGGGTCCGGGGCGCGCCGCGTGACACCGACGGAACATTGAAGCGGGCCGGGAAACGCTGGACCGGGGCGATGTGGCGTGACGATGTTCGTCCCCCGATGCGCCGCGTGACGCTGATTGAACATTGAATCGGGCACGCATTCTGCGTGGTCGGGGCCCCCCGCGGCGGGGGCCGAGCCAGGGTGAGCGGGAACTTGCGCAGGGCATTTCAGCTAAGGATTTACCCTGCATCCAGCCTGACCCGACCCATGCGATTCTGCGGTCCAGGGCTCCTTACAGAGCCTCTATCACCGCGGCGGCGCTGCCGTATGGGGGCAATCATGAGCGAATACGAGAATATCGTGCGCATTGTGTTCGACAATCTCGACGTCATTGCCTGGGCGACCGACGCCCAGGGCACGGTGAAGCTATCGGAGGGCGGGGCACTACAGGCGATCGGGATGAGACCTGGGCAGTTCGTCGGCGTCAACGTCCTGGACTTGTACAAGGATCGCCCGGAGACGCTCGGGCCCGTCAAGCAGGCCCTCGCCGGCGAGGCGCACACCTCCCTCTCCGTCGAGAACGGGAGGATCCTCGAGACGCAGTTCAGGCCGATACGCGGCCCCTCCAGCGAGATCCTCGGCATCGCCGGGCTCAGCTCGGACGTGACCGAGCGCGAGCAGGCGCGGCAAGAGCTGGCGCGGCAGACGGACGAATTGCGCCGGCTGGCCGAATTGCTCGACCTCACGCAGGACGCGATCATGACCCGGACCATTGATGGCACCATCACGTACTGGAACCGCGGGGCCGAGCGGCTCTACGGCCACGAGCGCGGTGCAGCCGTGGGACGGGACTCGCACGAGCTGCTGCGGACCTGCTTCCCGACCGAGCTCGCGGCGATCGACCGCCACCTCCGGGCGACCGGCTACTGGAACGGCGAGCTCACGCACGTCCGCGCCGACGGCCAGGAGATCGTCGTCGCCAGCCGCTGGGTGCTCAAGCGCGGGGAAGACGGCCAGGCCGACGAGGTGCTCGAGCTCAACACCGACGTCTCGGCGCGCAAGCGTGCCGAAGCCGAGGAGGCGCAGCGGCAACAGGTGCTGCTCGCCCAGGCGCAGGCGATCCAGGAGCTCTCGACGCCGCTGATCCCGGTCACGGACGACATCCTCGTGATGCCGATGATCGGCACGGTCGACTCGATCCGGGCCAAACAGATCATGGAGGCGATCCTCCGCGGCGTCGCGGACTCGCGCGCACGATACGTCATTCTCGACATCACCGGCGTGCTCGTCGTCGACACTGCCGTCGCGGGCGCGCTCCTGCGTACCGCTCACGCGACGCGGCTGCTGGGCGCCGAGGTGATCATCACCGGGATCCGTCCAGAGATCGCGCAGACCCTGGTGCAGATCGAGGCGAACCTCGAGCGCATCGTCACCCGCGGCACGCTCCAGAGCGGCATCGCCTTCGCGCTCGGGAAGCGGCAGCTCGACGTCTGAACCGCTCACGACGAACAGTCGATGCAGGCCGTTCGGTGAGCTGGCGGCGAGCGCGACCGGGCGGCGTCGACGCGAGCAACACCGCCGGGCCGTAGATCCCGCGTCGCCTTCCTCCTCGTGGGCGTCGGCAGGTCGGCGTGCGGCCGCGGCAGGTCTGCGATAGACTGACGCGGTGTCCGACTCGGCGAACACGCACAGCGGCGCGGGCCTCGCGGTGCCGCGGCGGATCCTCGGGTTCGAGCGCGACGCCGCCGGCGAGTGGATCGTCCATCTCGACTGCGGGCACCGCCGGCACGTCCGGCACCGGCCGCCGCTGTCCGACTATCCGTGGCTCGGCGACGCCGCGGCGCGGGCGGCCCGGGTCGGCGCGGAGATCGAGTGCGGGCGATGTGGTCGCGGCGAGCTGCCCGACGGCGCGGCCGTGTATCGCGCGACCGATGTGTTCGACGAGGCGACCCTGCCGGCCGGGCTGCGCCGCGATCATACGATTCGCGCCGGCAGCTGGGGGCGCGTCGAGGTGCTCGCGGGTCGGCTGCGCTTCGTGATGGCGGCGCTGGCCGTCGACCGCGAGCTGGCGGAAGGCGAGCACGCGATCATCCCGCCCGAGGTCCCGCACCACGTGGCGCCGCTCGGGCCGGTGCGCATGCGGGTGGTGTTCCTGCGCGCCCCGGCGCCCGACATCCCGCCCGGCTCGTGAGCGTGCCGGGGGCACCTGGCTCAGTAGCTGATGTTCGTGGTGCTCGCGCGGATACCGCCTTCGAACCTCGTCGAGATGACCGTGCCGCCCACGGGTTGGCCCGACATATCGAACTGGGCCGCCCGGTAGTCGATGTCGATGGTCCGAATCGGCGTGACGCCGTCGGTCGAAAATCCCGTGATGACGGAGCGCTGCGGGGTCGGGCTGCCGGCGCCCGGTACCAGCCAGTCCTGTCGCCGTTCGATCAGCGTCCCATCCGCCCGGGTCGTCTCGTGCGAGTGGTCGGCGGGTCGGTTCGGCGACCAGGGGCCCGGGACCGGCTTCGCCGGCGCGGGGATCATCGGCGCGATCACTTCGCCGGGCTTGAGCTTGCCGCGGGAGACCATCAGGCCGTCGCGGAAGCGAAAGACCGATGCGCTGCGCTCCTCGCCCTGCGGTGAATAGACCTTGACCATCAGCGCGCCGTCCTCGATCCCGCCGCGGGGGTCGAATGCGACGCCGCCGTAGTCGGAGCGGACGGTCTCCCGCACCGTGGTGCCGTCCGCGTCGTAGTTGGTCGACAGTAATTCGCTCGGCACGCCCTGGGCCGTGAGGAGCGAGCGCGACGCCGTGGTGAGCACCGACCCGGAGGTGAAGTACGAGATGCCGAGCTCGCCGCCGACCAGGCGCGTGCCGATGAATTTCGCCTTGGAGAACGCGATCTCGACGCGGCTGGCCTGGTCCGCCGGGCCCGAGCTCGTCAATTCGTAGGTGCTGAAGACCTCTTGAGCGTACGCGAGGGTGGCCGTGTGCGTGGGCTTGCCTTTGGCGTCGGCGATCGCGAACGCGACCGAGCCCGAAGCCGGCCAGCCTGCGGCGTTGAGCACCAGCCCGCTGTAATCCCCGCTGATCTGCTTGCGCGGCGATCCATCGGTGTTCAGGAGCTGGGTCGTCGACGACTGCACCTGACCCTGCGCGTCGATGACGATCTCGCTCTGCGCGTGCGGTGCACCGCCCGCCAGCGACGAGGTGTGCTGCAACTTGGCTCCGTGCTCGGAGACCTCGGCGTAGACCGCCGTGCCGGCGAGGGCGACCTGGGCGCCGTCAGGCCCGTAATGCACGAATGATACGGACTTGGGCATTTGCTTGCCGAGACGGGCGAGCGTCTCGGCGAACATTCGCGCCTCGTGGAGCGGCCATGGCTGCTTCATAGTACCTCCTCGTCGTCGCGGGTCTTCCCGTCGATCACCTGGATGATCCGGTTCATCAGCGACACGCCCTCGGCGCGCGTGGTCGCTTTTTTGTAGGAGAAGCGCATGTCGAGGCTGACCCGCGTCACCCCCGACGCGTTGTCGACCGAGCCGTGGCCCAGGTAGCCGCCGTCGAAGATGAGCACCTGACCGTAGCGCACGGGCACGGGCGCGAAGTCACCCTTGCCGTAGTCGCTCTCGAGCCAGATCGTGGCGGTGCCGTCGACATCGGTGAACGGGGCCCAGAAGTTGATCTGGTCGGGCCGCTTCGTGACGCAGATGTCGTGGTGGAACGAGCTCACGCTGCTCGTCCCGGACAGGTGAATCCGCAGCTTGGGGTGGCTGGTGTAGGAGATGCCCCGCCCGACCAGCGGCGCCAGGATCCGCAGCATGAAGCCGTGATAGAGCCTCCAGAACGCGGCGTCTGCGGGCTGGCGCGCCATCATGTCGCAGACCATCAGGTTGTCCTTCGCGCTCAGCCTGGGCGCCCGGCCATGGCGCGCCCGGTGCCGTCGCACGTACTCGTGCAGCCGGTCGAGGCGGTGCACCCTGAAGACGTCTCGACCGAGCACCGCCGCGAACGGGAACCGGGTCGTGTCGTAGGACAACAGGACATGGGTGCGTTGCGGCAGCGGCCCTGCCTCGCGCGCGAGCAGCGAGCGATCGATCTCGGCCAGAGCCTGGGCTGCCATCACCATGGTGATCAATCCGCGTCGTCGTCGTGCAGGCGCGCCAGCACCTGCCGCACACGGGCCAGGTTGGTCGAAGCGCGCTCGTAGCCCTCCCACAGGAAGAGGCCGCCCCTGGCGCTCGCTCCCACCATGATCGTGACGAGATGGCGCCACGCCCATTCGGGGAGGCCGAGCCGAGAGGAGCCAGCCAGCAGCACGCGAGCAGCGTCCTCGTCCATCACCCCCATGCCCCGGAGCGCCGCCGGAGCGCCGCGCTTCGACGTGGCACGCCCGTGGAGCAGCGGGCGCAGCGTGACCGGATCGAGGCCGAGGGTGACGCGACCTTCGACCAGCGCCGGCGGACCGCCGGTCCACACCAGATCCATCCCTTCGAGGCGGGCCGCGACCGCGTGCCCGGCGATCTCGAGGCCGTCGGCGCCGATGTTCATCGCCACGAGCTCGGCCTGCTCGCCCTGCTGCACGAGGAGGCGGCACGCGCCGTGATAGTAGGGCGCGGGCCAGGCCTCGTTGATTCGCGCCGACAGCGGGACCACCATGTCACCGACGCGGAAATGATTGGAGGCGATCGTGACGGGTCGATCGGTGGCGACGCCGTCCACCTCGAACACGATGGCGCCCGCCGGCGTCGGGACGACGGAGACCCGGCCTGCGTAGTCGCCCACGAGGGCGCTGACGGGCAGGCGCGGGCGCGGCACATGCTCGCGCGCGACCACCTTGTACTCGGACCCCGGCGTCGCATTCGCCGGCCACAACAGACCGACCCACCGCCGTTTGCCCGCCGGCGTGAGATCGGGCTGCAGGTAACCGGAGCAGGGGTTGCCGGCGTCTGCCGTCCAGCTGAGCACGCCCTTGTCGAAGCGCACCCCCGCGAGCCTGCGGCCGTCGAGATCGACGCGCGTCACCGCGGCGCCCACGTGCCCGTGGATCGACAGTGACGTGCCGGTGTCACGGATCAGGTACAGGCCACTCCAGGCGGCGAGGCTGCGGCGCAGCAGGTGTTGCAGGTCGCCCGCCATGGCCTGCCAATCGGCCGCCACGCCCTCGTCGCGGCTCCACGCCTCGGCCGCGGCGCGGGCCTGCCCGGGAGCCGCGCGCCTCATGGCCGCCAGCAGGCTCGCCGTGCAGGTCTTGCGATTCAGGAGGCGCTCCAGGAGCCGCCGGTTGCCCGCCTCGCCCGTCGAGCGCATGCCCTTCGCCGCGAGCTGGATCCCGCCGGGATCGCGTCTTATCAAAAGATCGCGCTCGCGGGCCGACAGCTGGCCGCCCCAGGCCGCCAGCGCGCCGGCCGGATCGGCCCGGTAGCGGTCGCGCAGGGTCTCGCTCTCACACAGGTCGAGGACGAAGCGCGCCGCCGGCGTATCGGGCTGCCATTGATAGCTCTGGGGGACGTCGAATGTGGCGAAGTCACGGAATGCGTGGCGCTCACGCGGGCCGTAGCGGTCGATCACCCGCAGCGGCTCGGTCGCGTCGCGGGTCGATTGACCGGGCCGGAGCAGGCCGAGACGCGCGAGCATGGCCGGGTCCGCCGGCGCCGCCTGCCTGGGGGGCAGGTAGAACGTCGAGATCCCCGTGATCCAGTTCTGGGTCGCGGGGTCGCGCAACGACGCGATCGTCAACCGGTCGATGACCGGATCGACGCCGGGGTACCGCGAGCCCACGTAATTCACCACCGGGTGCTCGGGGCCGTAGAGCGCCTCGAGGTAGTCGAGCAGGACGGAGAAGTTGCTGTTGAGATAGCCCTGCCGGCGATAGCCGAGCTCTCCGATCAGGCCGACCTGCCACAGCACCAGGTGCAGCCCGACATCGGGCCGGCGGTCGCGGATCAGCATGTCCGTGGCCTCGTACATCTGCATCCCCGGCTGGCTCGGGTCCACGCCGAGATCGGCGCACAGCGTGTCGAGGGCGCTGACGGCCGGTCGGATCTCGGCGCGATGGCCTTCTCTGCGCGCGATCTGGACCGCCCGGTGCGTCGCCAGCACGAAGATGCCGGGGTGCCCGTAGAACACCGCCGCCACCCGCTTGCCCTGGCGAACCGGGTGCAGCATGGCCTCGGCCATCTGCATGTACGTGAGGTACCGGCGCTTGGCGTCGTCGTACAGCACGTAGAGGTCGTAGGCGTCGGGGCGCTCCGTCAACAGCCAGACCTTGGTCGCCGGATCGGCGACGCAGAAGAACACGTGGTCGGCGGCGCGGATCCGGGCCTCGTCGGCGCGCGTGAAGCCCACCGCCTCGATCCCCGAGCCCAGGATCTCGAGCACGCCGGGATGCTCCGGGGGCGCGAGGGTCTGCGCGTCGTCGCTGATCGTCGCGGCCCGGGCGGCGATCTCGCGGGCCAGGAGGCGCCAGCGGCGGCGATGGGCCTCCGGATCGGGGTAATCAGGGGACGACGGCGGCGGGCGGCGTGCGGTCATGACATTCCTTCGCGTTTGCTGGCGCTCACGCCTTCAGATAGGCCATCGCCACGGACGCGCCGACCTTCACGGGCAGCGGCTTGCCCTCGAAGGTGGCGTCGGCGAGGGTCTGGAACGCGAGGTAGGCCTTCGCGCCGGTGTTCGGTGCCATCGACGCCACGACCTGCGCCTTGTCGGCGTCCGACCAGCGCCAGTCGTTCACCTCGGTGTCGGCCAGGCTGTTCTTGGCCTGGAGGATCGCCGACAACGTGACCTGGAGCGGCGACGGATCGCCGTTCACCTCCTGCACGTACTGGCTGAAGGTCGTCCAGCGGGTCGACGCCGGGATCGTGTCGTTGAGCATGTAATTGACCAGCAGACCGAGGCCCGTCGTCTGCCGCGGCTGGAGGTCCTCGAACGCCTCCTCGTCCTTCTGCTTCCAGGCGTTGAGGAGCGCCCCTGCGGACTGGAATGCCACGTAGATCGCCACGCCCTCGAGCAAGGTCGGCAGCGCCTTGGTCATGATCCAGTTGCCCACCGAGCTCAGGAGCTTCGAGATCGCGCCCGGCTGCACGTCGACGTCGGTGTCGACGTCCACGTCGACGTCGGTGTCGACGTCGTTGTCCGTCACCACGTCGATGTCGATGTCCACGTCGATATCGACGTCCACGTCGACCACGGCGATGAAGTCGACGTCGACGTCGATGTCCACGTCCACGTCGACATCGACGTCGATGTCGATGTCGACGTCGACGTCCACATCGATATCGACGTCGATGTCGATGTCGACGTTGATCGGGTCGGCGTCGTCACCGACGCCCGTGTCGGGGCCGGCGCTGTCGCCCAGGCTGTTCAGCGCGTCGCGCAGGTTGCCGGCCAGCTTGCCGATGTTCTCGCCCAGCCACTGCAGCCCCCCGGGGATCGAGGTGAGCAGGTTGATCGCGGCGTCGGCGGCCATGGCGAGCTGGACGGTGAAGAACGCGCCATAGACGAGGTCGTACAGGACCGAATACCAGGGCAGATCCGGCTCCTGGTAGGATTGGGCCATGAAGGGCTGACCATCCAGGGTACCGACGAAGCCCCAGGCGATCGTGTCGGGCTTCCCTTCCCACGACAGGTCGCGGATGATCGCCGTCAACATCAGCCCGCTCGTCGTCGTGGCGCCGGCGCTCGTCAACTTGTTGTCGGCGAAGGTCAGGGCCGTCGAACCGCCCGCGGCGGGCGCGAAGGTGGCCTCGCCGGCGGCGATGCTCAACGTGCCCGCCTGCGTCTTCGGCAGGATGAAGCCCATCGAGCTGCCGGCCGGCGGCTCATAACAATAATAGGTGCCGGGGAAGGCGTAGAGCTGGTTGGACGCCCAGTAGGCGAGCGCCGTGAACAGGCCGAAGGTCAGCCCCGGCGCGCCGTTCTGGGTGAAGAACGTCGCCGCCGCGGCGACCAGGCCCGTGACCGGCGTGTTCTCCACCAGGGTGCTGAACTCGAGCGCCACCGGCGAGAACGGCTGGCTCACGAAGGTCTGGTAGAAGGCCCAGCCGGCCTGGGCCGTCGTGACGTCGGCCGGAGCGACGCTGATCGAGCCCGAGCCCGGCGTCAGCGCGTTCGCCACGCTGACCTTGACCGGGAACTCGTCGGACTGGCGGGTCACCACCACCCGCGCGATCGGCTCGTCCGCGGCGAAATGACCCACGCCGTTGGCCGCGACGGTGCCCAGGAGGGTGTAGATCTGCTTGTAGTCGGCCGGATCCGACGAGGGAGGCTGCGTGGGCGCCTTGCTCGTCGTCGTGTAGACATTGAGCGCGTCGGGGCAGGTGCTGGTGACGTCGATCGGATAGGTGGTGCCCGCGTCGCGCGCGGGGAGCCGTCCAGGACCGGCGGGAGGGGCCTTGTCTGCAGTCATGAGTGCTCCTGGCTCACGCAGCGCGCCGGGTCGTACGATTCGCGCGACGACCGGAGGTTCCATACGCGGCGGTGAAGACACCGCCCTCATCCGGCTCGCGCCGGGGGTTCATTCGACGGGGATCTCGCCGTCTTCGAAGGGCGTCTCGTCGCCGCTCCCGGCCTCGTCGGCGTTGTCGCTGGTCTCGTCGGCGATCTCGGAGGCCTCTTCCTGCGCCTCGACGGCCTCCTCGACCTGCTGTTTGAGCTCGGCGCTGACCTGGTCGCCCATGTTCTCGACGATCTCGGGCAGCTGCTTGTTGACGCTGTCGAGGCTCTTGTTGGCGGCCGCGAGATCGCCGTCCGAGAGGCTCTGCTTGGCGTCCACCAGGTCGCTCTCGGCCTCCTGGATGTCCGGGGTGACCTCGATCTGGGCGAGGTCGTTGAGCTGCGAGCCGGCGCTCTCGATGGCGCCGTTGATGTTGTCCTCCGCGACCGCCTGGTAGGCCTCGCTCGCCTGCGGGCGGACCTCACTCACCGCCTGGCTGAATTCGCTGTCGGACTCGGGCAGCTTGACCTTGCCGCTGGGGTCGGCCGAGTCGATGAGCTTCTGATCCTGGGTGGCGACGGCGTCGCCGACCTTGTCGCTGGCTTCGTCGGCGTCGGCCTGCTGCTGCGCGTCGGGGTCGCGCCCGTCGTTCTTGTTGGCGCGGTCGTCGTTGAGCTTCTTCTCCTTGGCCGTCAGCTTCTGCTTGAGGAAGTCGAGCGCCATCCACACGCCCATCGCCTGCAGGAAGTAGTTCAGGAGCTTCTCGAAGGTGAGGCCCGACCAGAACTGATCCCAGTCCGAGTCGGGGGCCATCGGGATCGCTATCACCGGCTTGTCGAGCATGGTGCCGGTCAGGATCGCCCACGCCGTCGTGTCGGTGTCCTTGCCGGTGAACGTCCCCTTGAAGCCGAACGAGCAGTTGAGGGCGATGGCCCCGCCGGCGCTGTCGATGACCTGCCCGTCGGCGAATTTCAGCGCGGTGGTGGTGCCGCTCGTCGACTTGAGGGTGATCGTCATCGCGCTCTGGCGGTCGGTCGGATCGGCGGGCGAGGGCGCGTTGCCCTTCCTGGCGAACACGATCGTGCCCTCCGACGTCGCGCCGGTCTTGCCCGCGTCCGGCGCGGAGTACACGTAGTAGGTCTGCCCGACCTTGCCGCTCTCGTCCATGCCCCAGAGATAGGCGAAGCCGCGCATCCAGGTGCTGACCGCCACGTAGCTGGGGAAATCGAGCCCCTTGAAGGCGTCGTACTGATTGAAGAACGCGGCGATGGCCTGGTCGATGGCGGCCACCGTCTTGAGCCGCAGCGCGTCGGACATGGCCTCCTGGAACGCCACGGCCATCTTCGAGGTCGGCGAGGTCATGATGTTCTGGCAGAACGAGAAGGCCTTGCCCATGTTGGCCGCCGCCGCCGCGGTCAGCGTGATGTCCGGGTAGCTCATCGAGTCGAAGTTCAACGACTCGCCGACGACCATGACAGGGAACAGCGAATCGGGCTGCGAGAACAGCAGGTCGTAGATATAGGAGGTCTTGGTGTCCCCGTTCTCGTCGACGTACGTCTCGTCCAGCGTGAAGGTGTCGGACGCGCCGTCGGCCAGCACCGCGCCGCCGGACTTGCCGGTGAGGAGCGTCAGGTCCTGCAGATAGCCCTGTTGCGTCGAGTTCTGGGCGACGTTGGTCGATGAGTTGGCGGCGTTGAGCACGACGACGCTCTTGCCTGACGAGTTCGTGATCTTGCAGTCCGTGTTGATGGCCATTATCGCTTCCTCGGGTGACATCAGACGCCGGCGCGCGCCGGTGGCGAGACGCGCCGACCGCGGTTCCACGGGAGTCCGACGAAGACTCTCCGGGCCGCAGGTCGGGTGAATCAACCATCGACCGCCGGGCGGTAGCGCAGCTTTCTTTGTGAACGTGCTCGGGGGCGCGAAGGAGCGCCGCCTCATCTTGCCGTATTTCTGGCCAGAGTCCTTACCACCGACCCCCCAGACCGTCAACCAAGCTGGCCGACGATTAACACCGTGATTGTGACGGCGACTGCCCCTCGCGAAGCACCGTGATCGTTCGTGCGATTGGGCGTCGGAGAGCGGCCGAGTGTGCAAATGCTGCGAGGTCGTGCTCGATCGTGGCGAACCGCGTTACCGCGAACATTGTGGATCGCGATGGCAGCGCGGACGGGGTCGATCGGAGGCGCGCACGCTGTGCCGCTATTCACATGAGGCCTCCCGGGCGAAGGTATGGCGGCGGAGCGCGGGAATGCCCGGCCGGGAGAGAGGACGTGACGAGGAGCTCGTGCGCGACCTGCTCAAATCTCGAGGAGCGCGGCGATGGTGTGGCGTTCGCGCGGGCACCGGCGACGAGGCCCTGGCCAGGGCCCCCCAGGCTGGGGTGCGGGCAGGTGCGCTCGCGCTCGCACGCCACCGGATGGGGGAGCCGCCGCGCGGGCAACAGCAGGGCCCGCTGCGAGGTCCGGCGGTCGTGTCATGATCTGTCCTTCGGGGAAGGTTGAAACCATTCGCTGGATCGGATATTCGGCGAGTATGCGCCGTCGTGCACCGATCGCCTTCCTCCTCGCTGCCTCCTGCTCCGCGTCGCCGCCGGGCGGCGCCGGCGACGAGTCGTGGGGCGAGCTCTCGGGCACGAGCGGCGACCAGGTCGACGTGTCGACCGACGCGTCGACGGGCGACGCCTCGCCGACTTCCACTTCACTGACCTCCGCTTCGCCGACCTCCACCACCGGCTCGGCCGCCAGCGACGGCCCGCAGACGACCGGCGACGGCGGCACGACGGACACGAGCGGCGCAGAGCAGACGACCGGCTCGTCGGGCGACAGCACCAGCGACGGCGGGGTCCCGCTCCCGCCCGACTGCCCGCGGGTCAAGGTCACGGTGATGCCGGGCAACACGCTCAACGTCCGGCCGACGCCGTCGACCGCGGGCGAGCCGGTCGGCGCGCTCGTCCCCGGGGCGATCGCCGACGTGCTCTCGCTCGTGCACGGCGAGGTGATCGGGGACGAGGACCTGTGGTTCGAGATCGCCAAGGACGACATCAGCGGCTTCGTGCTGGCCACCTACGTCGAGTGCACGACCGAGGAGGCGCCGCAGCTCGAGCCGCCGGCCGCCTACTGGTTGCCGCTCGAGTGCGGCAAGCAGGCGAAGATCAGCCAGGGGAACTTCGGCAACTACAGCCACCAGGGCAAGGCCGCCTACGCGTTCGACTTTGCGATCCCGCTCAATACGCCGATGGTGGCGATGGCCGACGGCATCGTCCTGCACACCTACGCCGAGACGATGCCGGGCGACGCCTGCTACGACGGCGGCGGCGAGGAGTGCTTCCCGTACGCGAACCTGGTCATCCTGCTGCACGGCGACGGCTCGACGACGTTGTACAAGCACCTGAACGCGGTGAACGTGGTCGACGGCGAGTTCGTCCCGCGCGGCGACATCGTCGGGCTGTCGGGCTCGACCGGCTACTCGACCGGGCCGCACGCGCACACGATGCGCATGGAGAACTGCGGTGCCACCAATTGCCAGTCGGTCGCGCTCGCGTTCGCCGACGTCGCCGGCGACGGCGTGCCCGACACCGGGCAGACCGTCACCTCGATGAACTGCCCGTGACGGCCGGCTCCGGCGCTGCGATCACTTCGCGGGGAGGTTCGCCTTGCGGACCCCCAGGCTGAGCGGCACGGCCACCAGGGCGACGATCGTGGCGACCAGGTAGACGTCGTTGATGCCCGCCACGAGCGAGAGCGCCTCGATGGGGCCGCGCTCCGTCATCCCCTGCCGCGCCAGCGTCTCGGCCTCGCGGGCCGAGAAGAGGGACAGGAGCGCCGTGAAGATGGCGATCGAGAACGCCCCGAACACGTTGCGCAGCCAGTTGCTGATCGAGGACGCGTGCCCCGTCAGCTCGCGCGAGATCTCCTCCATGCCCGCGTTGCTGGCCGGCATCACCGCCAGCGAGATGCCCACGTTGCGCACCAGCATCCACGCCAGCAGGTAGGTCTGGGACGTCTCCAGCGTCAAGCGGCTCAGGGCGTACGTGCCGCCTGCGATCATCAGGACGCCGGTCGTCATCAGCGCGCGCGGCCCGAGCGGCGTGTACATGCGACCGACCGCGGGCATCAGCAGCGCCATGGCGAGGGACGCCGGGAGGAGGACGAGGCCGGTCTCGAGCGGCGTCACGCCCTGGATCGTCTGCAGGAACACCGGCACGAGGAACGCGCCCGAGTACAGGCTGATCGTGATGATGCACGAGATGATCAGGGTCACCAGGTAGCGGCGGTTGGCGAGCACCCGCAGGTCGAGCAGCGGATGGCGCGTCCGCAGCTCTCTGACGACGAAGGCGAGCAGCGACAGGGCCCCGAGGACGAACAGGGACACGGTGCTGACATTCGTCCAGCCCCAGTCTCTGCCCTGGCTGAGGGCGATCAGGAGCGACAGGGTGCCGGTGATGACGGTGAGCAGCCCGGGCAGGTCGAACGCCTGCGGGACCTGCAGGCGGTAGGAGGGGATCGTCCGCGCGGCCAGGGCGACGGCGACGAGGCCGAGCGGCACGTTGATGAAGAACAACCACCGCCAGTCGGCCAGGGTGATGAGCCAGCCGGCGAAGGTCGGCCCGAAGGCGGGGGCCAGGCTGGCGGCGAGGCTCCACAGGCTGGCGGCCAGCGCCTGCCGTTCGCGGGGCAGGAGCTGGTAGATGAGCGTCATGGTCGCCGGCATGATGGCGCCGCTGAACGCGCCCTGGACGAACCGGAAGGCCACGAGCGAGTGCGTGTCCCAGGCCAGGCCGCACAGCACGGACGCCAGGGTGAAGCCGACCAGGCTGGCCACGTACAGCGCCTTGAAGCTGAAGCGCCCGCCGAGGTAGCCGGTGAGCGGCGCGCAGGTGCCCATGGCGAGCATGAAGCCGGTCAGGGTCCACTGCAGCAGCGACAGCTCGGCGCCGAAGTACCGCTGCAGCTCGGGGATGGCGAGCGTGATCGTGCTCGAGCTCAGCACCGACATGAACGACCCGACGAACAGGGCGAACATGAACGGCCAGAATCGAACGACTCGCGGCTCTTCGGGCGGCTGCATCGGGCGGACCGTCCCCATACCAGCGGCGCGCTGCGTCGTCGTCGGTCGCGCGTGTGCGCTGTTTCTCAGTTCATGCCCTTCGCGGGCGCGCACAGCCGCGCGCGCAGCATGGCCACGGGGGTGTCCCAGTGGTGCTCGAACCAGAAGTCGAGGAAATGCGGCGACGCGCGGCCGCGGCGGTACGCCGCCCGCACCCGCCGCAGGTACTCGGACGCGCCGACGCCCGCGTGGCGGTCCTTGAGCTGCCCGAGCGTGCCGACCGCGAGGATGAGCAGCGCGGTCCGGATGCCCAGGTTGCCGAGAGCGTACGCCTGCAGCTCCATCTCGCCCATCACGTCGGTGCCGTAGCCCGTCAGCACGTGCATCAGGTCGTGCGTCTCGCGGTAGCGCTTGGCGATGAAGTCGACATCGCTCCTGAGCTCGAGCGTCGTCGCGAACGGCGAGATCTTGTTGTCGCGGTAGTAGCTCGCGTACGCCCGTCCGAGCGTCCCCTCGGGCAGGCGCTCCAGCGCGTCCAGGTCCAGATCTCCGGCCTGCAGCGACGGGTGCTCGGACAACATGCGGCGCCACGCCTCGCTGCCCCGCAGCTCGCGGGCGAGCGACGCGTAGACGTTGCCGTCGAGGCAGGCGTTGAGCAATTGACCGTACACGGGGTTGCCCTCGTCGCCCTTGATCAATTTCAGGAGCCGGAGCGACAGGCGCAGGCGCGTGAACAGCGAGGCGCCGTCGGGCAGCGACAGGGTCGCGGGATCGATCGTCGAAGCGGTGGTCATGATCGTGTGTGGGGCAGGGGGTCGCGCGCTCAGGGCACGGGGACGAATCGGTAGAGGGCGCTCTCGATGTCGGACGACACATAGATGGTCCCCGAGCGGCCGACGGCGACCCCGGTGGGCACGTAGCCCGGCGGCAGGCCCTCGCTCTCGGGCATGCCGATGGGCAAGCCGCCGGCGATCACGGCGGAGCGCCCGCTGGTCGGGTCGATGCGCACGAGTCGTTTGCGGCCGACCTCGGCGACGACGAGGCCGCCGTCGGGCAGCCGGGCGATGCCCTCGGGCGCCCGCAGGCCCTTCGCCACCGTGCGCCGCGCTCCGTCCGCCAGGCGCACCCGGGTCACTCGCCCCGAGCGCACCTCGGTGACGTACACCCGGGGCTCCGCGGCCTCCGTGTCGGCCACCAGCCCGACCGGCCCCTTGAGGCCCTCGGTCAGCACGGTGGTCTTCGGCGGCTCGGAGGTGTCGACGCGGACGAGCCGGCCCGTGCTGGCCTCGGCCACCAGCAAGGTGCCGTCGGCCAGCTCGAGCGCGCCCTGGACGCCGTTCGTGTTGGCGATCGTGCGCAAGATCTGTCCGGTGGCTCGATCGAGCACCTGCAGGCTGCCGAGGTACGCGCTGCTGAGCACCACGTGCCTGGCACCGAGGCTCACCTGCATCGGGAAGACCATCGGCGTCGACAGGACGCGGGTCGTCTGGTGGATCTTCCCGTCGCGCCCGCCGACCCGGCGAAGCGCGTAGACATCCGCCACGTACAATTGCTCGTCCGCGTCGTCGGGCGCGACGGCGAGGCCGGCAGGCACGGTGAGGCGCGCCGCGACCAGCGTCCGGACCGAGCCATCCGCGGGATCGACCACGCGGATGTCGTTGTCCACCATGTTCGACACGTACACCTTGTCGTCGGGGCCGAGCGCGAGGTTGTCGAGCCCGGTCGGCAACCTCGCCACGACCTCCTTGGCGCCGGTGGCCACGCGCACGCGCACCAGCTCACCGGTCGCCGCGTCGACGACGTAGAGGTGTTCGCGGCGCGCGTCGAAGTTGACCGCCGTCGGCATGGCGAAGCCGTCGGCGACGACGTCGATCTTGCCGCTGTCGACGTCCAGCCGCACGACCTGCCGCTTGAGCAGGAGCGGGCCGTACAGCCGATCGTCGGGACCGAATTCGAAGCCGTTGAGGAAGCCGGGATTCGCGAGGATCTGCTTCGGCTTCTTGTTGCCGCGCGGGTCGACCTCCCACAGCGCGTCGGCGCGGCCGAGCTGGGTGACGTAGAGCCGGCCGTCGCCGCGGAAGGCCAGCGAGTTGAGGCCCGGCAGGTCGTCGGCGATGACGCGCGTCTTGCCCTGGGGCGTGCGCCGCATGAGCCGGCCGGAGAAGTACCCGGTCCAGTAGACGGAGCCATCGGGGCCCAGGGTCACGTCATCGGCGCCGCCGAGCGGCGGCCCGACCAGGGTGGACACCGCGCCGCTCTTCAGATCGACGGAGTGGACCGACTGGCCGAGCAGGTTGCTGGCCAGCAGGTGCCCCTTGCCGTCGACGACGAGCCCGTGGACGCCCTGGAAGGGCGAGCCGGCGACCACGACCTCCTGCCGGTAGGTCGTCGGCGGCGCGGCCGCGGCCTGGCCGCTGCCGAGCAGCACGCCGGCGACCAGGAGCTCGCAGAGCGCTCGATGCATGGACGTCCTCCGGGACAGGTGCGAGCGACTCATGACTCGGCCGTCCTGGTGAGCTCGAGGCCGGCGAGGTCGTCGCCCTTGCGCCAATTTCGCAGGACCTCGATGAACTCGAGCGTGCCGCCGGCGAAGCCGGCCATGCGGATCTCACGCGGGCCGAACGCGGCGCCCTCGTTGTTGTAGTAGCCGGGCGTGCATTCGGGGCCGCCGAAGGCGACGCCGCCGCTCATGAGGTGGCTCATGATCACGCCCCACCACTCCTGCTGCGCCTGCTCGGTCGGCTCGATCGTGGCGATGCCGCGCTGCAGGCAGCGCTCGATGATGTAGGCGGCGTGTTGCGACTGCTCGTCGAGGATGTGCACGAAGTTGATCGCCCAGCCGCTCTGGGTCGTGCTGAACATCAGCAGGTTGGGGAAGCCGCGGGCGTGCATGCCGTGGAGCGTCGACGCGCCCTCGGCCCAGCTGTCGCGCAGGGAGGTGCCGCCGCGCCCGCGGATGTCGAAGCCGAGCCGGCGGGTGTACTCGCTCGAGACCTCGAAGCCCGAGGCGTAGATCAGGCAGTCGACCGGGTACTCCTGGCCGTTGACGACCACGCCGGTGGGCGTGATCCGCTCGACGCCCTTGCCCTCGGTGTCGACGAGCCGGACGTTGGGGCGGTTGAACGTGTCGAGGTATTCGTCGTGGAAGCAGGGCCGCTTGCACAGCTGATAATAGTAGGGCTTGAGCGCCTCGGCCGTGGCCGGGTCGCGGACGATCGCGTCCACCCGCGCGCGGATCTCCTCCATCTTGCGGAAGTCGGCCTGCTGGCGCAGCTCGGCCGCCTCCTCCGGGGTCTGCGCGCGGCGGCTGCCGTCGTCGGCGAAGATGTACGTCCAGCCGTCGCGCACCAGGTCGACCTCCTGCGGGCGGCCGGACACGATCGCGGAGAAGTTGCGGATGCGCTCCTGCTGCCAGCCGGGCTGGAGCGTCTGCTTCCACGCCTCGTCGGTCGGCTGGTTGTCGCGCGCGCCGATGCTCGAGGGCGTGCGCTGGAAGACGTACAGCTGCCTGGCCGCGGCGCCGAGGTGGGGGATCGCCTGGACCGCGGTCGCCCCGGTGCCGATGATGCCGACGCGCTTGTCGGCCAGCTTGTCGAGGCCGCCCATCGGGCCGCCGCCGGTATAATCATAGTCCCACCGGCTGGTGTGGAAGCTGTGGCCCTGGAACGTCTCGATGCCCGGGATGCCCGGCAGCTTGGCCTTGTGGAGCACGCCGCCGGCGATGATCACGAAGCGCGCCGCCAGCCGGTCGCCCCGGCTGGTCGTGACGATCCAGCGATTCGCGGCGTCGTCCCAGTCCATTCGCTCGACCAGGGTCTGGAACAGCGCCGCCCTGTAGAGGTCGAACTGGCGGGCGATCCGCTGGCAGTGGGCGAAGATCTCCGGCGCCTTGGCATACTTCTCGGTCGGGATGTAGCCGGTCTCCTCGAGCAGCGGCATGTAGATGTACGACTCGACGTCGCAGGCCGCCCCCGGGTAGCGGTTCCAGTACCAGGTGCCGCCGAAGTCGCCGCCCTTCTCGACGATGCGCAGCGAGTCGACGCCCGCCTGGCGCAGCCGCGTCGCCGCCAGCAGGCCGCCGAAGCCGGCGCCGACGACGAGCACGTCGATCGCCTCGTTCACGGCCGGACGGGTGAAGCCCGGCTCGACGTGGGGGTCGCGGTCGAAGTCCTTGTAGACGCCGCTGAAGTCGACATACTGCGCGCTGCCGTCGGGGCGCAGCCGCTTCTCGCGCTCGATCCGGTACTTCTCCCTCAGCGCCTCGGCGCTCTTCGTCGCATTCATCGCGTACATCCTTTCGGTTCGACAGGGCCCGGCCCGGACTGCGGGCTCACGGGCGCCTGTATGGTGATTGCTTCACGTCGATCGTTTCGTCCGTCCGGGCGGAGGTTTCGCGCGGGCGACGCGGGCCGATCTCGCCCGCAGGGGCGTGACGGGGGCGAGCCACAATCCGACGAGCGCGTCGACCAGCCCCGACGCCGTCGATTCCCAGGTCGAGCGGCGCGGGGCCGTGCCCTCGTGCAATGCACGCTCGCGCTCGGCGCAGATGTGCACGACCATCAACCGGCCCATGTCGTTGCGCTCCTGTCTCACGCGCTCGGGGAGCCGCGGGACCAGGCGGAACATGCCCCGGTGGCCCTGCTGCATCGACCGCGAGGCGAACGTCTCGTCGAACAGGAGCTTGCGAAACGAGGGGTGGGTGGTCACCTGGGCGATGCACCGCGCATACCAGGAGGGGACGCCCAGCGAGGCGAGGTGCTCGATGGACGGCCGCACGAGGCAGGCGACCCAGTCGCGCAGCTCGGTCGAGCCGGCGATCTCCGCGAGCATCTCGGTGCGCCGGCGCTCGATCGGCTCGGCGTGCCGGCGCAGCATCGCCACCACGAGGTCCTCCTTCGAACCGAAGTGGTAGCCGACGGCCGAGTTGTTCAACTGGCCGGCGGCCTCGCTGACCTGCCGGTTCGAGACGGCCTCGACGCCGTGCTCGGCGAACAGCCGCTCCGCGGTGAGCAGGAGCAGTTCGCGCGTCTCGCTGCTCCGGACCTGCTTGCTGTGGTCTGCGCACATCAGGACCTCTCGCCTCGCCCGCGAATCCTCCGCGGAGGGGATAAGTCGACTGACTTAGAAAGTCAACTGACTTAATTCACGCCTCGTGAGCGAATCCGTGGAGCTGCCGTTCAGGGCGAACGGGCGCGGGTTCGTCGCGGTGCGCGCGATCGGGCGGCGCCGTGCTCGCGTCGAGGCGAGCTCCTTCTCACGTCCGGCCGCACTGCTCGCAATTCCCATGTCCGCGATTCGTGGCAGTCGGTGTCTCCGTCACCCCTGCTCGTGCTCTTCGGCGATGACCCGGAAACGACACGCCCGCGACGCGTCGCACTGCCCACATTGCACGCGCCGGGCCGCCGACCCGACGAGCTCTCCCGCGGCGGCCCGGCGATCTGACGATTCACGACTTCGCAGGGCGTCGTGGGACGTCTCGGGCTGTCCGCAAGGTCCGCGCAGTGCCCGGCGCGCGCTGTTGCGCGTGCACGCGGGCCCGCGATTGTGCGAAGCTGCGGAGATGGTGGCCCACGAACACCCGGCGGCACGCTCCGCGAGCGAGCTCGAGGTGCTCCGCCGCGGCCACCACGGCAAGGTCGTCGCGCTGGTGGTGGTGCTGGTGGTGGTCCTCGGCGCGGTGTGGTGGTACGTCGCGCCGCGAGGCATCGGCCGCGCCGAGGCGGACGACCGCGTGCTGGTGGTGAACACCTCCGGGACCCGCTATCGGCCCAGGCTCGCGGCCTGGGGCTTCGACGTGCACGAGGGCCGGCTGCCCGAGCTGATCGAGGAGCTGCGCGAGGCGCTGCCCGACGCCGAGGAGACCGGAGCCGCGGCCGCGTTGAAGCTGGCCGACTGGTCCGGGTTCGCCTACGTGGCCTTCGAGGATCCGGCCGCGCTCGAATTCACCGGCGTCGACCTCGCAGGCGGCCCTCCGACCTTCGCGCCTCACCACCGCTTCGCGGTCGTCAGCGCCGGCGACCGGGGGTCGCCCCACGTGCTCACCGTCAACCCGCCACCGTCGCCCGCGCGACACGGCGCCGAGCTCGACCTGCTCACCGCGCTGTTCGCCCAGGAGGCCCTGGCGGCGACGCTGCGCGCCGACGTCACGGCATCGACCGAGGTGGTGCAGCTGCGCGAGCGCGTGCAGGGCGGCGTCCTCGCCGTCGAGGCGATCCCCGCCGCCGAGGCGGCGATCGAGGGGATCGAGCTGCGAGCCCGCGCGACGCTGAACGACCGCGAACGCGCCGAGCCGCGGCCGCGCCTGCTCGGGACGGTGCACGAGAGCGTGATCCCGACGCCGCTCGCCGACGGCGGCCTGCTCCTCCGCGCCCGCGCCGTGCGCTTCAGCGACAGCTTCAGCGGCGCGCTCGACATCGACGCGGTCGCCCGCTGGCTGTACGTCCCGCCGGGCGCCGATCCGGCGAGCGAACGCGTGCCCTGTGATTCGCTGTCCGGCGGCACGTTCGACGCTTCGATCGGGCGATCCGAGGTGGTGGCGTCGCCGCAGGGCGATGCGATCCTGATCGCCGCCGGCGGCCGCGGGCAGCTGTGGCGACTCGCAGGCGAGGGGTGCCGCTTCGAGCTCCTCGGCGACATCCAGGTCCCGCTGGCGCCGGCCGACCTGGGACAGCCGCACCGCTCCGGGGCGGTGGCCCGCGCCGACGGGCTCGGGAGCGAGGGCTTCGTGTACCTGGTGAAGCCGAACGACGAGGCGCCGCACGAGCTGGTGCGCACGCGGTCGATCCTCCGCTCGCCGACCTGGCTCGCGGACGACGCGCTGGCGGCGGCGGAGTCGCCGGGAAGACCTGGCCTTCGGGACAGCTTGATCTTGCTGGCCACGGCGCACCCGGACCGGGCGCTGCGCGTCGACGCGGCCGAGTTCGACGGCTCCTCGGGGATCTTGCACATCCTGGCAGCCCCACCCGGCCCGTCGGGGCCGCGCCTGCTGGTCACCACCACCGGCGATCGCGGGCAGCGGCTGTTCCGCGTCGACCTCCCGGGGCCGGTGCCCGAGCTGGTGGCGGCCGCGGTCGCGCGCGTGAACATGAAGGCCCAGCCGGCCGCGGTCCGCGACGGGTCGCAGTCGCTGGTGGTGACGCTCGCCAGGACGTCCGGCTGGACGTTCGCGCCGCTGACCCCCAACGTCGACGTGACGAGCCCGACCGTCGCGCCCGACGGCCGCCTCGTCGCGTTCGCCACCGACGCGAACCTCTCGGGCCGCCACGAGCTGGTGAGCGTGCCGCTCGCCGGCGGGCCGATGCAAACCCTGACGCACAACGACCTCGACGACCGCGACCCGCGCTTCTCCGCCGACGGCCGCACGATCGTGTTCACCACGACCTTCCCGATCGAGCGGACCCGCTGGACGCTCACGGCGGCGCGCTCGCTGCCCGCGCCGGAGTGACGCGCGCCGGGCCACCGACGGGCCGCGATGCTGGTACACCCGTGGCCGCGATGACCCCGCTGACCCCTCCCTACACCGACCCGGCGAACGTCGAGGCAGCCCTCCGCCGCGACGGCTACGCGATCGTGTCCGCCCCGGCTCTGGCGTCCTGGCTGCCGCAGGGGCTCGGGGGCCTGCAGGCGCTGCAGCCGGCGTGGGACGAGCTCCCGCCGGACACGTACCTGCGCGACGGCGGCCGCTACCGCCGGCGACGCCACTCCTGCTTCGTGGTCGAGGGGACGCAGGTCGAGATCACGCCGCACCGCGCGCACTGGCAGCCGCTCGAGTACAACGCGCTGCACGGCGGCCTCGAGCGGTCGTTCGCGCCGATCCTGCCGGTGGTGACGCAGCAGCCGGTGTGGTCGGCGCTGCTGCGCCGCCTGGGAGCGGTGTGCAGCGCCCTCGCGCCGCAGGTGCCGCGCTGGTACGTCGAGGCGCACCAGTTCCGCATCGACACCACCGACGGCATCGGCCGCCCGACCCCCGAGGGCGCCCACCGCGACGGCGTCGACTTCGTCGCGGTGCTGCTGGTCGGGCGCCGGGCGATCAAGGGCGGCGAGACGCGCGTGTTCGCGGCCGACGGCCCGTACGGCCTGCGCTTCATGATGAGCGAGCCGTGGACGCTGCTGCTGCTCGACGACGCGCGGGTGATCCACGAGACGACGCCGATCCAGCCGCTCGACGAACCCGACGGGCACCGCGACACGCTGGTGCTGACATTCCGCGCCGGCGGCTTTCAGGGCCCGGCCTGAAGCCGCGCTGGCTCGTGACTCGGCTTGCCACCGAAGGGTATCCGCGACCCGACGGGCTCACCGTCCTCGAGCGGCACCATCATCGCCGTCGTCTTCGAGGGGACGAAGCTCCGCGAATGCGGTGAAAAATTCCTCCGTTTCGAGCATGTCCTTGACGGATTTGTAAATCGTATCCTCGGTCAAGGTCTCAACGAGGATCATATTGGCGCTCCAGAAGTACAGACCATGCAAGCACTCTCCTGTGGCGCGGTTTCTCGTAAAGAGGAGTTGTACGTTCTTCAAGGTGAAGAACGTCGCTGCAAAACGTCTACCGTCCGGCAGCGTGACCACGACGTCCACGTTGTCCTCTTCTGGATCCCATGACGGGAGGCCCATTGTCTTCAGGGTGAATTCGAGGTCCTTCATGCATCATCCCCGAAGAGTTGCAGGATTTCAGCGATCACGGAGCGCCTTTCGAAGCTGACGGAAGTATAACGGGCACGGCCCCCGAACGCGCTTCCGGGGCGTGTGACTCGGCGGCCTCCGTCGACGCACTCTGGCTGCGCCAGGCACTCCGCCTCGCACCCCGTCTCCCGGACAGGCGAGCTCGACCTGGTGCGTCGGGTTCGCGCCCTCCTGCACACGCAGGAGGGGGCCTGCGCGAGCCGCACGAACTCATGGCCCGCGCGCGGTCGTGCGCCGGATCTGCCGCCAGATTTTTTCATCCACCCCGCTGCCCCTGCGCCACAGGGGGCGTGAGGCGTCGCCCGGCCGGCGCTCGCGAGGCGCGCTCCATGAATTTGACGACATGAACTTACAGACATGACCTTCGGGTCATCACCGCGAGGCGACCCCTCGACGCCGGCCGGGCGCCGTCCGGCTGCCACGATCTCCTGTCACTCTCCCTGACGAACATCGCGCGCGCGGGCAGCCTGCGCGCGCATGGAGGAACGCATGCACCGATCGCAGCACCGACTGATGCGCCGCACCTTCCTGGCGGCGCTGGGCCTCGGCATCGCCGCGCCGCTCGCGGCGAAGATGTCGCGCCTGGCGATCGCCGCCCCCGGCGACCGGCCCAAGCGCCTCTTCATCCTCTACATCCCGCACGGCATGCCGCCCGAGCACCTCGAGCCCTACGGCCAGGGGGACGGCTTCCTGCAGGGCTCGAACGTGTTGAGCCCGCTCATCCCGTACAGCAGCCGCGTCGCCGTCGTCCGCGGGCTGTCGATGAACGGCGGGATCTCCAACCACGTGGCGATCCGCGCGACCCTGACCGGTTTTCCCGAGGGCGAGGGCAGCGACTCGATCGATCGTCTGATCGCCGACGGCATGGGCGTCACCCCGCACGTGCTCGGCGCGATCCCGTACGACAAGGGGGCCGGCTTCTACAGCGACTGTTACCTCGTCAAGCACGGCTCGTGGGTGCGGCCGATCGAGAGCCCGGTGGACGCGGCGGCGCAGCTGTTTCAGGGCGTCGGTCCGGCGCCGATGCCGATGCCGGGCGTCGACGAGAACAAGTTCCGCGCCGCGACGCTCGGGCTCACCGAGAGCGAGCTCGAGGCGATGCAGACGGCGGTGTCGGGCCTGACGCGCGAGGAGAACAAGCTCGCGCTGCACCTCGACGCGGTCCGCAACCTCAAGGCCAAGGCCTCGGGCGAGGGGCCGCCGCCGCCGATGGTCAGCTGCGACAGCAAGCCGGCGCTCCCGGCCGTCGACGCGGTCGCCGGGCTCGACCCGCTCAACCAGAGCTACTTCGGCAAGATCCTCGACGCGCACCTCGAGGCGAGCGCCCACGCGTTCCTGTGCGGCTCGGCGCGGGTGATCACGCTGCAGAACATGTGGGTCAACGCCGGCCTCAACTTCGGCTTCGAGGGCGGGCCGGGGATCGCCAAGGGGCACCACGACCCGGTGTCGCACTCGTGGGACGCGGCCGGGCGGGCCGAGTTCGCGCAGTGTCAGAAGTGGTTCTTCGAGCGCCTCGCCGCGAAGTTCCTGGCGGTGCTCGACCAGCCCGACCCGCTCGACGTCGAGGACCCGACGCGCAGCGTGCTCGACAACACCCTCGTCTACGTGTGCAGCGAGGTGTCCGACGGCGCCAATCACAACTCCGACCATTCGGACGTGTGGATCGACGGTCAGCCGGTGAGCTCGAGCCTCCCGGCGATCTTGATCGGCGGCGGCGGCGGTTACCTGAAGACGCAACAGGTGGTCCAGGTCGAGCGCAGCCACATCGACATGCTGGCGACCCTCGCCGACGCGATGGACGTCCCGCTCGGCACGATCGGCGGTCAGGCGGTCTCTGCGATCCAGGAGCTCAAGGCATGACACGCATCAACCTCTCCTCCCGACATGTGTCCCTCGCGTGCAGTCTGGCTCTCGGGACAGGTTGCCCGGGCGGCGCCGCGAACGGCAGCGACACCGACGTCGGCGCCACCGACGGCGCCACCGCGGGTCCGACGACCGGCGCCACCGGTCCGGACGAGCCGACCACCGGCGCGAACGACACCGATGACCCGCCGCCGGCGAATCCGGCCGGGCGCTGCGAGGAGTCGCGGATCGGCCCGCGGGTGCTCCGGCGCCTGACGCAGGTCGAGCTCGAGCACACGCTCCGCGACATCTTCCCCGAGATCGACGGCACCTGGTCCGGCGTGCAGCTGGGGATCGATCCGGCGTCGAAGCACGGGTTCACCAACGACGCCGCGACCTTGCTCGTCGGCGACCAGACCGCCGCCGAATGGCTGGCCACCGCCGAGGGTGTCGGCGACGCCGTCACCGCGCCCGGGGTGCTGCCAGTGATCTTGCCGTGCGCGGCCCAGAGCCCGGACTCCGCCTGCGCCGCCGAGTTCATCGACGAGTACGGGCGGCGGCTGTTCCGCCGCCCGCTGACCGCCGACGAGCGGGCGCGCTACGAGTCGCACTTCGCGGCGATCGCCGCCGAGGTCGAGTTCCCGATCGCGCTGAAGTGGACGCTCGTCGGCCTGATCCAGTCGCCGCACGCGGTGTACCGCAGCGAGCTCGGCGAGGCGGTCGACGGCGGCTACGCGCTGACGCCCTACGAGGTCGCGACCGCGCTCGCGTACACCTACGGCGGCAGCACGCCGAGCCCGGAGCTGCTGGCGAAGGCCGAGCAGGGCGCGCTCGCCACACCGGAGGCCCGCCTCGCCGAGGCCGGCGCGCTGCTGTCGACCCCGCGCGGCAAGGACGTCCTGCACCTGTTCTTCCGCCAGTGGGCCAAGTACCCGCAGGTCGAGAGCAAGGTGAAGATCGACGTCGCCGCGTTCGAAGACATCCGCATGCGCATGATCGACGAGACGCGGCGCTTCGTCGACGAGGTGGTGTTCGCGCAGGACGGCGACGTCCGGGCCTTGTTGACGGCGCCCTTCACCGTGCTCGACGCGACGCTCTCGCAGTTCTACGGCTTCGGTCAGGTCGCCGGCGACAGCGCGGTGGTCGAGCGTCCGGCCGACTGGGGCGTCGGCCTGCTGGCCCAGGGATCGGTGCTCGCGGGGCAAGCCCACGCCGACAGCTCGTCGCCGACCAAGCGCGGCCTCCTGGTCTACGATCGGCTGCTGTGCGGGCCGCACATCCCGCCGCCGATGAACATCCCGGCGATCGATCCGCCGATGCCGGGCGCGCAGACCACCCGCGAGCGCTACGAGGTCGCGCACGCGGGCGACCCGGCGTGCCAGTCCTGCCACCAATACTTCGACCCGATCGGCTTCGCCTTCGAGCACTTCGACCGGGCGGGCCGCTTCCGCGCCGACGAGAACGGGCTGCCGATCGACGCGACCGGTCAGGCGCTGGACACCGACCTCTCGCCGCTGATCGCGTTCGACGGTTTGAGCGACATGTCGAGCAAGCTCGCCGAGCTGCCGCGGACGACCGACTGCGTCAGCGGCCTGCTGGCGACCTACGCCTACGGCGTCGAGGAGAACTGCCTCGCCGAGGAGGCCCGCACGGCCCTGCAGGACGGCGAGCTCGGCCTGCGCGAGTTCTACGTCGAGCTGGCGGCGAGCGAGCACTTCGTCCGCCGCGCCGAGTGAGGCGGCCGGCAGCGGCGCGGGTGTTCGCGCGCCGTTGCCTGCCCGTGGTCCGCCCGCTAGAAGAGGACATGCGCGCCGCCCCCCGAGCTCGACGTCGCCGCCCGCTGCTCGCCCTGCTCGGGGTCGCGCTGGTGCTCGCCTGCCGCGGCGAGGGCGAGGTCCTCGAGCTCGCGGACGGCGAGCCGGGCGACGGGCGCTGCGAGCTCGTCGTCGTCGATGCCTCCGCCGGGCTCACGGTCGCCCGCGTGCTCACCAGCGACTGGGAGACCGGCTCCTGCTACGAGCTCACGCTCACCAACACCGGCGCCGCGCGGGCGGCCTGGTGGGTGCACCTCGCCACCGACGCGGCCGTCGTCGACCGCTGGAACCACGCCGCGACCGACCTCGGCGGCGGCCTCCTCGAGTGGCGAGGGATCACCATGTCCAACAACATCGAGCTCGATCCGCAGGGCACCACGGTGGTCGGCACCTGCCTGGAGTGCTGAGCCGCGACGTCCTGTCGGAGCACCGTCCACGCCGCCCCTGTGACCGAGCCGCGAAGTCGCGCCCTGCCCCCGCAAGACCGCTCGGGCAGCCGCCCTGGCCTGGTCGGCGCTCGCGGGCCGGGATACAACTTCCGCCTGTGGTCGCCATCCCTCTGGCCCTCGCGCTCGTCGCCGGCGAACCGCCGCCCGTGAGCGCCCCCGCCGAGGTGACCGAGACCGTCACGGTGCCCCGGCGGATCGTCGTCGGCGTGATCGAGGGCGGCCGCATCGACGCCGTCGCGGTCGTCCAGGCCCTCCGCGGCCACCTCGCCGATCTCGAGGTCGGTCCCACGGTCGAGGCCCGACCCTCGGCCTCGCTCGCGGAGCAGCTCGGGTGGGCCCGCGAGCGCCTCGCCGAGGGCGTCGGCGCGGTCGTCTGGGTCGAGGCCACGTCGGGGCAGGGGAGCGCCGTCTATCTGCTCCTCGGCGCGCCCGAGCGGCTCTACACGCGGCACCTCGACACGCCCGACGATCCGCTCGAGACGCGGGAGATCCTCGGCGTGGTCATCCGCGGCCTGGTCGCCTCGCTGGCGACGAGCGAGGCGCCTGCCGACATGGAGATCATCGCCGTGCCGGTGCCCGAGGAGCGTCCGCCGCCGCCCGCGCCAGCGCCGCCCGCCGCCGCCCCGCCGCCGAAGCCGCCGTCGGAGCCGCGCCGGCGACTGTTGCTCGGCCTCGGTTACGCCGGTTCGAGCTACGCCGCCCAGCTGCCGTGGGCCAGCGGTCTCGGGCTCGAGCTCGGCTTCCTCGACCGCAGCGGCATGGTCGTCGCCGTGGGCGCCGCGGGCCTCCTCCATCCCGTGCTCACGCCGGAGGTCGGCCAGCAGACCCGCGACGACGCCCGCCTGCGGGTCGGTCGCGTCGGCTTCACCCTGCGGGCCGGCTTCCGCTTCCCGCTCGGGGCCCGCCGCCGCGTCTTCGTCGAGCCGACGGTGGCCGGTCGCGGCGAGGTGATCGTCTGGCGGCCGACCGCGGGCTCGCAGGCGAGCGGGGGCACGGGGTTGCGAGTCGGCGCCGCGCTGACCGTCGGCCTCGGTGTCGAGCTCGGGCGCGGACTCGCCCTGGCCCTCTCGGCCGGCCTCGATGTCTGGGTCCGCAATTTCGACCTCGTCGCCCGCACGCCCGTGGGCACGACCCCGCTGGTTCGCCCGCCGAACTTCGGGGCCACCGCCGGCCTGGGCCTGACCTGGGTGCGGTAGGGCCGCGGCGCCGGCCCATTTCGAGCAGTTCTCGCCAGCTCGCCGCCACGCCGGCCGCGTGATGCTCCCTCCTCGCGGCCTTGCTGTCGGAGCCCGGCGCGAGGGCGACTCGAGATGGCCCGGGTCGCGGCACCGGGGCCGCGGCGCCGGCGCCCCGTCGTTTTTTTCATCCGCCGTGGCGCCGCCGGGCCACCCTACCGCCGATTGCTCGCCAAGGCCCCCGCACCGGTGCTCGTGGCCGTCGCCGCCGACGAGCCGCCCGACGTCGCGCGCGAGTACGCCGAGGCTCGCGCGCTCGCGCGGGCGACCGCGGCCGGCGACCGCCAGGCCGCGACCAGCTTCGCCCGCCGTCTCCTGCCGGTCGCGCGCCGGGTGACGCGGGCGCTCCTCGGCTCCGGCACCGACGCGGACGACGTCTCGCAGTCCGCGCTGATCGAGCTGCTCGAGTCGGCGCGCACCTACGCCGGACAGGGGCCGCTCGAGGCGTGGGCCCGCCGGATCACCGTCCGCGTCGCCCTCCGCTGGCTTCGCCGCGGACGCCGGCTCTCGCTGGTCGCCCACGACGAGGACGACCTCGGCGAGTCCTCCGACCGCGGTGACGACCTCCGCGAGCACATCCCGCGCGCCGTCGCCGACTACCTCGCGCTCCTCCCCGAGCAGCAGCGGATCGCCCTCGTGCTCCGCCACGCGCTCGACCACACCTTGCCCGAGATCGCCGAGCTGACCGGAGCGCCGGTGCCGACCGTGAAGTCGCGGGTCCTCAAGGCCGAAGAGACCCTCCGCAAGCTCATCCGCCGCGACCTCAACCTCGGCCGCCCGGCCCCGTGACGGAGCCCCGATGCACCACGACCCCGAAGCAATCGACGACACCCCCGAGGACCGACGCTGGCGCCGGCTCGTCGACGCGTCCCTCGGCGGCGACCCGCTCTCGCCCGAGGACGCCGCCTTCCTCGCGGCGCACCGCGGCGACGGGGTGGCGACGCAGCGCGAGCGCGAGCTGCTCGACGCCCTCCGCCGCGGCGAACCCGAGGCGACCGAGGCCGCCGCCGACGACGCGCTCGTCGCGGCCGCCGTCGACCGCTTCCTCGCCGACCGGGCGGCCGCGGGCCAAACGCCGCGTCCCGCGGTCGGCCGCCGCTCGGCCCTCGTCATCGGTCTCGGCGTCGCCTTCGCCGCGGCGGCCGCCTGGCTCCTGCTCGTTCGTCCCCCGGGACATGTCCCCGAGGACATCTCATCGCCGCTCGCCGCCGCCTCACCTGACGCGAAGGACAGCCGCGGCGAATCACCACATGACCATCGGGACAGCCTCGCCGCCCGCTCGGCGGGGCCGGGCGATCCCGTCGAGTCTGTGCCTGTCCCCAAGGACATCCCCGTCGAGCTACGCCTGCTCCGCGGCGACGCCTCCGCCGGTGGCGCCCCGCTGGCGCTCCACCAGCCCCTCGCCGACGGCCCGCTCCGCCTCGGCGACGCCGCCTGCGTCGGCGCGGCCGACCTGCTCACCGCCTGCGCCGAGGGCGAGGCCGAGCTGCGCGCGCGCGGGGCCGTCCTCGCCGTCGAGCGCGGCCGTGTCCGCGTCGAGGTCGCGCCGGCGGGCGTCGGTATCGTCTGGATCGAGGTCGCGGGCGTGGCGATCGTCAGCGACGAGCCGGGCGCCGTCCTGATCGTCGCCGAGCCCCGAAGCTGGCAGGTCATCGCCCAGCGCGGCGCTCACCGCCTCCGCGACGGCGACGTCGAGCGCTCGCTCGCCGAGGGCGAGACGGCCGACTCCCGCGAGCAGGTCGTCCCCGACGGCGGCGGCCGACCCAAGCAGGCGAAGCCGCGCCCGGCGAGCGACCCCGGGCAGCTCATCGACGAGGCGCACGCCCTCCGCGGCGCCGGCAAATACCGGGCAGCCGCCAAGATCTACCGCCGGCTGCTGCGCGAGCACGGCGACACCTCGCTCGCGCGCACCGCCCAGGTCGCCCTCGGTCAGCTCTCTCTCGGCCCGCTCGGCGATCCCCGCGGCGCGCTGTCGGCCTTCGACGCCTACCTCCGCGACGCGCCGCAGGGCGCCCTCGCCGAGGAGGCCCTCCACGGCCGCGTCGAGGCGCTCCACCGCCTGGGCCGCGAGCAGGACGCCGCCCGGGCCGGCGCCGAGTTCCTGCGCCGCTTCCCCCGCAGCCGCTACGCCCAGGACGTCCGCCAGCGCCTCGGCACGGGCTGAGCCGACGGCTTCGAAGACGACTGCCGCGTGGAGAGGGCTGACCCAAAGAACATTCTTCGCACCCATGCGCGCTCCGTGGAGCCGGCTGCCCGCACGTGGCTCTCCGACCGAATGTCAAACTTCTCTCGAGAATCGGCCGACCTGGCGCGCGGAGATCGAACCGGCGATCCCTCGTTTCACCAGTCCTCGCGCCCGTCCGCGGCCCGTCGGCAATTACCTTGAATATCGAGCGCTCGAGAGCGAGATCGCGGACGCCGCCGTCCTCCCAGCGGCCAATTCAGCCCGGCGATTCGCTCGAAGCGCGCGCCCACGGCGAACGCGCCCGGGTCGCGGAGCGACGAGTGCGTCGCCTGTCCCGAAAAGCAGGAGCGGAGCGGCGCCGAGGCGGCTCCTGCGAGGACCCGCTGTTCCGCCGCCGGGCCGAGCCCGGCGATGACCCGGCCGTCCGACCACGAGCGGTGGGGCGCGTCGCCGGGCGGCGCGTGCGACGGAGTCGATCGCTCAGGACTTCTTCGGCGAGATGATGATCTCCACGCGCCGATTGTCCGCGCGGCCCTCCGCCGACGTGTTGTCGGCGACCGGGCGCGACGAGCCGTGGCCCTTCGCCGTGATGCGGTCCGCCGCGACCCCGTGGCTCACCAGGTAGTCGCGGACCGCCTTGGCGCGGTTCTCCGACAGGGTTTGGTTCAAGGCCGCCTTGCCCTGCGAATCCGTGTGGCCCTCGACCACGAAGGTCGACTCGGGGTCGTTCATCAACAGCGCCTCGGCGACCTGGTTGAGCTTGGCCTGGGCGGCCGGCAGCAGCTCGTACTTGTTGCTGCTGAACAGCACGGCGCCCGACAGCGTGATCACCGTGCCGCGCTCCTCCTGCTTGATCGCCGCGATGCGGGCGAGGTCCGCGTTGGCCTGGGCGGCCCGCTTCTCGGCCTCCTCACGCCGCTTGCGCTCGGCCTCGAGCTCGGCCGCCGTGTTGGCCGCCGTCGTCTTGCTGTCGGCCAGCGCCGCCTTCGTGCGGGCCAGCTCCTCCTTCGTGCGCGCGGCGTTGCGCTCCTTGAGCGACGCCTCCTGCTCCGCGGCCTCGGCGATCCCCTTCGTGAGCATGGCGATGCGCGCGAGCACCTCGGAGTACTCCGCCTTTCGCTGGGCGATGTACGCCTGGTCGCGCGTCAACTCGCCGTCGCCGTCGTCCTTGAACCGCTGCTCCGCGACGGTCAGCGACTCCTTGGCGACGTGCAGGTCCGCCGGGGCGTAGGTCGCCGCCGGGCCGCCCGCCGCCCGCTCGTAGGCCGCGCGGGCGTCGACCAGTTCGCTCGGGGGCGCGTGCGCGCAGGCGATGGTGAGGCTCGAGACGATGGATGCGACGATGATCCTGGGCGTGTTCATGGCTCGGCTCACTTGCTGTCACCGGCGACGGCTTCGACCTCGCGCTGGGCCCTCTTGGCCTCGGCGCGGGCCTTCTCTTCCCGCGCGAGCGCGTTGGCCAGCTCCGCGTCGTTGATGGCGCGCAGCGCCATGGAGTGCGCGAGCTCGTTCTCGCCGTCCTTGAGCAGCGCCTTGGCCTTGTCGAGCTGCTCCCGGGCGAGCTGCAGCGACAGCGCCGCCTTGGGCACCTGGGCCGCACCCGCCTCCTCGGCCCCGCGGATCGACGCCATCGAATTGGCCAGGGTCTCGTTGGGTGGGGGGAAACGCGCGCACGCGGTCGCAGCGCACACGATGCCGAGCAACAATTCGACGCGCATCAAATCCTCCTCCGCGCATTTCAGGGCGCTTTCGCAGCGCGGACATGATTAATGTAACAAGGGTCGAACGAGCCCTGCAACCACGATTTGCCGTCCGAATCGGGGGCTTCGGTCCCCCCGAAGCTGCGGCCGCGAGGCGCCATACGCAGGCCCGGCGCTCTCCTGACGCGTCGTATCGAGTCCGCACGCGATCTCGCCCGCGGAGCCGCGGGTGCCCCGGACGACAGGTGGACAATCTACGCAGTGGCCCTGGTTCGTCGCGCAGATCGGCGTTCGCCACTCCTCGCGCTCGTGAAGTCGATGCCGTGCAGACGGCCGCATCGATTCAGGCGGACCCCGAACGGGCCCGCGAGGCGAGGAGGCCGACGTCGCGCCCGCGTCATCGCTGCGCCGCTCTCGGCTCCGCGAATTCGCATGACTCGATCCTCGCAAGACGCGTGCGAAAGGTGTCCGAAGAGACAGGTTCGGCGGCGAGTCGATCCTCGCGAGGTTCATGATGATCCGAGTCCTCGCGGCGACGGGCTCGACAGACCACGCGGAGGATCTCGCGGCCGAGACGACGCGAATCACGGGTCATCGCTCTCGGGTCGGTTCGAGCAGGGAGGCACGTCCGCGATTCGGGGCGCGGCCGGCTCACGGCTTGCGCAGCGGGCCGGGCGGGGTGATCGGCTTGCGCGGGCCGGTCGCGCTGTCGCGGCCGGTCTCGGCGCGGGCGAGGTCCTGGCGCGGGAGCAGGTCGGGGGCGCGGCTGGCGAGGGCGACCGCCTCGGCGTAGTGGCGATGGGCCCGGCTGCGCTCGCCGGCGGCGGCGGCGAGGTCGGCGAGGGCGAGGTGGAGGCGGGCGAGCGCGGCCTCCTGGCCCGGCAGGGCGCTGCGGATCGCCAGGGCCTCGCCGAAGCGGAGGCGGGCGTGGGGCTTCTCGCCGAGGCGGAGGTGGAGGCGGGCGTGCTCCTCGAGCGCGTCGGCGACGGCGGGGTGGCGGGGCAGGCCGGCGAGCAGGGCGAGGGCGAAGTCGAGGTGGGCGCGGGCCTCGTGGTTGCCGCCCTGGATGGCGAGCATGCGGCCGCGCAGCAGCTCGATGCGGGCGGCGGTGGCCGGGCGGTCGTCGACGCGGGCGAGGGTGTCGCGCAGGAGCATCTGGGCGCTGGTCGGGTCGCCCTGCTCGGCGAGCAGCTCGGCGCGCAGGAGGGCGACCTCGGTGAGGCGCCTCGGGTCGCGCAGGCGCTCGGCGGTGGCGCCGGCGAGGCGGGCGACGGCCTCGTCGCGGGTGCATCCGGCCAGGTAGCGCAGGACGTCGGCGACGAGGTCGTCGTCGCGGTGGGTGATCGCCAAGTTGAGCGCGGTGGCGAGCTGGTCGCGGCCCTGGTGCTCGACGCCGCGCTCGCACGAGACGTGGCCGAGGAGCGCGGCCGCCTCGGCGCGCAGCGGGTCGCCGCCGACCTCCTTGAAGACGCGGTCGACCTGGCGGACGGCGTCGGCGTGGCGGCCGGCGAGGGCGGACACGCGCGCCTCGTCGAGGGCGGCGGCGAGGTCGGGGGCGGCGGCGACGGGGCCGACGAGGTTGTCGGGGTCGAAGCAGGGGGCGATGCCGGGCAGCGACTCGGCCATGCGCTCGGCCTCGCCGAGCTGCTCGGGGCGCAGGCGCGCGAGGGCGCGCGTGACGACGGCGAGGTCGCGGCTGCGGCGGTCGAGGCAGGCGCGGTGGCGCTCGCGGACCGGCTCGGCGGCGAGCGGGCCCGAGCAGGCGGCGGCGCGGGCCCGCGTCAGATCGGCGGCGTAGCGGTCGAGCTGCGCGCCGGCGCGCGCGGCGGTGGCGGCGGCGAAGGGCAGGCCGGTGGCCTCGAAGGCGCCGGCGAGGCTGCTGCCGGGGGCGGGGAGCTCGAAGCTGGTGGCCCACTCGCAGGCGTGGTCGGGGCGCGGGGCGACGAGGGCGAGGGCGACGGCGGCGAGCCCGGCCAGGCCGGCGGCCAGGACCACGCCGGCGCGGCGCCGACGCGGCGGGGCGGCGAGGTCGGCCAGCAGCGCCTCCATCGACGGGTAGCGCTGCGCCGGGTCGGCGTGGAGGCCGCGGACGAGCACGCCGTAGATGCCGGACGGGACCCTGGCGTCGCGCGGCGGGGGGGCGATGAGGCCGGCCATCACGCGCCGCTTGAGCTCGGCGCGGGTCTCGGAGGCGAACGGGTGCCAGCCGTAGAGGCCGCGGTAGACGGCGACGCAGAACGCGAACTGGTCGCTCTTCTCGGTCGCCTTGAGGCCCTGGAACTGCTCCGGGGACATGTACGACGGCGTGCCCATGAGCGCGCCGCTCTGGGTCAGCCGCGAGCTGCGCTCGAGGTCCTCGGCGGACACGTTGTCGCCGCCGTCGGCGCCCCCGACGTCGGGGTCGGGGGCGTTGCGGACGAGGCCGAAGTCGACGACGCGGACCCGCCCGTCGTCGCCGACGAGCACGTTCTCGGGCTTGAAGTCGCGGTGGACCATGCCGCGGCGATGGGCGGCGGCGAGGCCGTGGCCGGCCTGCAGGTAGGCGTCGAGCACCTGCCGCCAGGTCCTCGTGGCCGTCTCGAGCCAGCGCCGCATGTGTACGCCGCGGACGAACTCCATGGCGATGAACACCCGGCCCTCGAAGTTGCCGGTCTCGTAGACCTGGACGACGTTGGGATGCGACAGCTGGGCCAGCGCCTGGGCCTCGCGGATCAGCCGCGTCGAGGCCCGCTCGAGCCCGCCGTCGCGGTCGAGCCGGACCAGCTTGATGGCGACCTTGCGGTCGAGCTTGTCGTCGTAGGCGAGGTAGACCTCGCCCATGCCGCCGACGCCGAGCGACTGCAGGACCGCGTAGCGCGCGATCTTCTGCGGCTGCGCGCCGGGCTCCTTGCCGCCGAACAGCTTCGCGTGGGCCGCGGCCTTGATCCGGCGCACCTCGAGCGCGGCGGGGCTGGTCGGCGCGCGCGAGGCGTCGTCCGGGGCGTCGCCGGGGTCGGGCATGGCCGGCAGGATAGCCGAAGCGGGCCGGACCGGCGCGCCGCCGGCTTCACGGCGCCGCACGACCGGCGGACCGACCGCGGCGCCCCGCGGTCGCCGCGAGATGGCGGATGGGACATGTCTGAAGAGTCAGGCGACGCGCCGGTCGTGCCCCCGCTCGCTGGCGCGCGGCCGCTCCACGGGCCATGCCAGATGCATGCGACGGGCGCTTCATGCCCGGGCCGGACCGCCGCTGTGCGCGCTCCTCGGGCTCGTGGGCTGCAGCCGCGAGGAGCCACGGCCGGCGCCCGCGGTCACGAGCCAGGGAGCGGCCAGCGGCGGACCGGCGCGCCGCGACGACCGCGCCCGCTCGGCGACGGTGCGCGCGCTCGAGGCCGGCACGCTCGGTCCGCAGGACCGGACGCCGGTGGAGCAGCTGCTGCTGGTCCTCGACGGCTACACCCGCCCCAAGCGCGACGCGGCCGGGGCGCCGAACGAGCGCCACACCCGGGCGCTGTTCTTCTGCGCCCAGGAGAACGCGGACTTCAGCCAGTGCGTGGTGTTCGACGGCACCGAGGCGGGCGCCCACCTGACCGGGGTGGAGTACGTGATCTCGGCCGAGCTGTTCGCCACGCTGCCGCCGATCGAGCGCCAGTACTGGCACGCGCACGGCGGCGAGGTCGACAGCGGCGTGATGGTCGCCCCCGGCATCGACGACCCCGCCCACACCGAGCTGATGGGCGAGCTGCGCTCGACCTACGGCAAGGGCTGGCGCACCTGGAACGCGGAGACCGACCCGCTGCCGTTCGGCGAGCCGACCCTGATGTGGTCGATCGCGCCGGGCAAGCTCGAGCCGGCGGTGCGGGCCGAGATGCGCGCGCGCCGGCACCGCGAGGCCGAGTAGCCCCGGGGACTTGCGCAGCTCCGCGCCGGGGTCACAGTGCGTGAACGAGCCGCGGCCGCGGGGCCCGGCGGGCGTTGATACGGTGAGATAAGTGTGGCGGCTCCGAGATAAAGTTCCGCATCGGGCTGTCCCTGGTGTTTTGTGGACCGTCGTTGAGATCATTGAAGAAGCCGAGCCGAACCATGCGTGGCCCGTGTCGTGCTCAAGCCGGGGCAAGGACCTGCGTCATGGCACCGATCACGCCCACTCCGAAACATACGGAAGAGCCCGCGAAGGATACGCAGGGCCAACGTATGGGCTCGATGTGGCGCGTTCCGAGGCGCCGACGCTGAGCTCGACGTAGTCCGCGACCACGAAGTTGGCGGGCGTCCGACTGGCAGCAAAACAAACCGCTGCCAGACGCTCAGTTCGCGGCCGGCGAGGCTGTCGCCAGCCGATGAGCTGCTTCCACGTCGCTCTGTTCTTCCCCGGCACGGAAGGCCGCGGGTCCACCCGGTCGATGCTGTTCGACGCATCGACGCCAGCCAGGTCGGCTGGAAACCACGCGTCCGTCGACGCGCGCTGCTTCACAATTGAATCGTCGAAGAGGAAGAGAATGATTGCGTCGTGGGCGGCCCCGACCCTCGGTTCTGACCCGAGGCGAGCTGGATCGACACCAGCCGGCGCAATACCTGCCACGGACCACCGTCGACGGTGTCCGCGGCGAGCTGGTGCCGTGGCCGAGTGACAGGCGGCGCTCTCATAAAGCGCAAGACGCAGGTTCGTGACCTGCCGGCACCACGAAGATCGGGCTGCGAGCGAAGGCGCTGGCGAACCCTTGCAAGGTTCGTGTTCACACCGGGGGCGGTACCCGGGCGGTCCATGGCACTCGAACACACGACAATCTACTCCTGGGCCGATGGGACAGATGGATGTCCGGCGGATTCTTACCCCGCTTCAGGCTGGATCGTTACCAGCTCGGCTCGCTACATCGAGACAGGCTCTCGGGCTCCGGCCAGGACGGGAATGGGGCGGCCTTTTAATCCGCATGCCGAGCGTTCGCGCTCGACCGAGTTCGACTCTCGGGGAGCTCATTCAAGCTATTCTTATTCATGAAAATTGCCGCCATGGGGGAGCTGGAGTCCCCACCTCGTTGTCAGCGAGGGGACCGCGGGTTCAAGTCCCGCTGGCGGCGTCCGAGATATACTGAAGAAAATATAAGCATTTGCCGCCATGGGGGAGCTGGAGTCCCCACCTCGTTGTCAGCGAGGGGACCGCGGGTTCGAGTCCCGCTGGTGGCGTCCGCCGGAGCAACACGACGAACAGGGGCGCGCATGGCGTGCTACGCGAGGCTTTGACCCTCGTCACGAGAGTTCGAACCTCTCCGCCCCTTCCATCGCTCCGGGGATCGTCCTCTCGCCGGTGTGGCCTAGTGACCGGGTGTCACCCTTCCAAGGTGAAGACGCGGGTTTGATTCCCGCCATCGGCTCTCTCTTGCGTTTTTGCCAAAATTTGCAGCTCAGGTCTTGATAGTGAGACGCGTGGTTGCCATCCACGAGGGCCCGGTGCGACTCCGGGGAGTTGCTCTTCGTCTGCCCTTGCTCCAAGGGAGAGCGCTGCTTGGTATGTAGCGCTTGCCGGGAGCGTTACCCGGCGAGGGCTTCGATCGCGCCGGTCCGCAGGGACCTTCGCCCTTCAAGCATCAATGGTCGATGCGCCGCCCTCGTAGCGCGGAAACGCCGGGTTCGATCCCCGGGAGGGGCTCTTGGTGAGAGAGGACAGCCGGTCCAGGAGCTCCCCGGCCGAGCGCCTGCATGACACGCAGGAGGGACGAGGTTCGATTCCTCGATGGACCAATCCATTTCTGGCAAATATGCTCTCGTGGTCTAGAAGATAGGGCCCAGGTCTACGGAGCCTGAGACGGTGGTGCAATTCCACCCGAGAGTACTCCTCCGGCCCCTCAGGCATCAACGGTGATGCACCGCCCTTGTAGCGCGGGGACGCCGGGTTCGATCCCCGGGAGGGGCTCCTCAGACAATCATGCTCTCGTGGTCTAGTAGAAAGGGCCCAGGTCTACGGAACCTGAGACGGTGGTGCAATTCCATCCGGGAGTACTCCTTGTTTTTATACATATGGCCTCGTAGTGTACGAGACAGCACGCGACCGTCCGAAGGTCGAGGATCGGGTGCAATTCCTGGCGAGGCCGCCATGCTCACGTAACTCAGCCCAGACGAGAGTGCCGCGGTCCTAACGCGGAGGTCGCAGGAGCGAAGCCTGCCGTGAGCGCCGGGCTCGCGTAGCTCAGATGGAGGAGCGCTGGTCTTCTATACCAGGGGACGCAGGTTCGACCCCTGCCGCGAGTGCCACTATTTCATTTTTTTTATAATATTTCTCGAAGGGGGGAGGTGTTGGCGGTGACATACACGACTCCAAATCATGAGAACCGGGTTCGAATCCCGGCCCCCCTGTTGGGCTAAAGCTCGTGAGAAGAGCGGTGCTCTGTGACAGCACAGGTGAGGGGGCAGAACCCTCTAGCCCACCCAATTCATGCCCACGTAGCTCAACGGTAGAGCGGCGTTCTCACACATCGCAGGTCGGGGGTTCGACACCCTCCGCGGGCATCGAGAATCTTTGGCCCTGTAGTTCAACGGCAGAACGCTGCGCTCTCGACGCGGAGACCGGAGATCGTCACTCCGCAGGGTCATCTTATCGAGGTGAAGGCTTGTTGGTAAGCCGCATGCTCGGGGAGCATGAGACTGTGCGTTCGACTCGCACCACCTCGACCAATTTGTTCGAGACTCGAGAGAATACGGAGACGGATCGCGGAGTGCGAGGCGTGTTTCGGGAACACGTAGGCGGGGTGCGACGCCCCGGTCTCCGACCAATTTCATCCGGCTCGCCACGGCGCACGTACGCGTGCGCCGTGGCGGGCGCTCCCCGCGTCAGTGGAAGGTCCCACACCTCGTCTGATAAGCGAGCCTTTCGGAGTTCAATTCTCCGGGCGCGGACGACTTCTCTTCCTCTTCGGCGATGTCCGCCAGCGCTCCGGCCGTGGGTCGGACGTCCCGAGACTCTACACAGACCTTGTCGCGGAGAACGTGCCATGACGCCCCCCAATGCTTCCAAGCTGCCCCTCTACGTGCTGACCGGCATCTACTACCTGATGACGGCGCCGCGTTCGGTCCGCCGGCTGCAGAAGAAGCTGCTGGCGCTCGCTCAGGCTTGAAGCCCGGCGACGGCGGGGCCCGCGGCGTCGGGGAGAGACCGGTCGGCGACGCGAGCGGGAGATCGTTCCGCGGGCGAGCACCGTGGGCTTGGCCCGCGTGCTGCGAGGAACCGTGCCTCGCGTCGCGGGCGAGCGGGAGACCTCGAGGTCCGCACCGCGCCGCCGACCGCCGTGTCACATCAAGTGACGACGCGAGAATTCGGCGCGAAGCTTGGCCAGCGCACCTTCTTGGAGCTGGCGGATACGCTCGCGCGACAGCGAATAACCCGCGCCGATCTCCTTGAGCGTCATCTCCTCCTCGCCGTCGAGGCCGACGCGCTTGCGCAGGATGTCGGCCTCCAGCGGCGAGAGTTGGGCGAACACTTCTTGCAGCTGCTCGTGGAGCAGCTCGCGGTCGAGCACGTCGGACGGGGCGACGTAGTCGGGGTCGGCGACCGTGTCGACGAGGCTGGCCTCGCCGTCGCGCGAGGCGGGCAGCGCGAGGCTCAGCGGGCTCTCGATCAGCGACCAGCCCATGCGAGCGATCCGCTCGACGCTGACGCCGCTGGCCACCGAGAGCTCCTGGTCGGTCGGCTCACGGCCCTCGCGCGCCTCGAACTCGCGGCGGGCGCGGCTGACCTTGTTGCAGGCGTCGATCATGTGGACCGGCAGGCGCACGCTGCGGGCCTTGTCGGCGATCGAGCGGCTGATGGCGTGGCGGATCCACCACGAGCCGTAGGTCGAGAAGCGGCAGCCACGGGCCGGGTCGAACCGGTCGACGGCCTTCATCAGGCCGAGGTTGCCCTCCTGGATGAGGTCCTGCAGCGGGACGTTGCCGCGGTGAAAACGGCGGGCCAGGGCGACGACGAGGCGCAGGTTGGCGCGCACGAACGCGTTCCTGGCGGCCGCCAGCGCGGCGTGCTGCTTGCGCACGTCGGCGGCGTAGCGGGCGAAGGGGACGCTGCCGCGACGCGGCGGGTTGACCTTCAGCGAGACCCGGGCGCCGCGGTCGTTCTGCAGGCTGGTGAGGTCGGCGAGGATCGCGTCGGCGAGCTCGCCGTCGAGGTCGGCCGCGAGCATGGCGGCGGCGAGGTCGTTGCGCGCGGCGTGGAAGGCGTCGTGGTTGCAGCGCAGGTCGCGGTCGCGCAGCGTCCGCGAGGCCCGCTCCAGCGCGGTCAGGGCGGCGAGGGGGCAGGCCTCGTCGCCGAGGCGCTCGCGCAGGAGGGCGCAGATGGGCGCGACGTACGGCGGGTAATTCAGGATCGCGACCCACACGCGCTTGCGCAGCTCGCCGATCTTCAGGGCCGCGGCGGTCTCCTCGTCCTTGGTCATGACGTCGACCTCGGCGAGGTCGCGGAAGTACGCGGTGAGGGGCCGATGGGCCGTGTCGCCGGCCGGAGCGAGCGTGGGTTCAGCAGAGGTGTCACGCAGCATGGTGGTCTCCTTTCAGGCCGGTGCAGGATCCGCGGGGGCGAGCCGCGGACCGTAAGGAGTGTCCGTCCGCGGATCGAGGCGGTAAGATGATTGAGGCCGGTGCGGCCGGAGGGCGCGCGGATCCTGCCCGGCTCCGGGCGCGCGACAGGCGAGCCCAGGCGATCGTCGAGAGTGGTCGAAATGTTAATTCAAAGATTCGTCGTAGGCCAATCTATCGAGGCCGACCGGCTTCATTTGGTCGCGCCGGCCAGCTTGGTGCGCATGTCGATGGCCAGGTTGTAGTGGCTCTCGACGATCTTCCGCACTTCTTCCAGTTCGTCGCGCAGCTCGTCGGTCTGCGCGTAAGGGATGAGCTTGTTGTCGAGGGCGGCGAGCCAGCCGGCGTGGACGTCGATCTGGATGTCGATGTAGGCCTTGTCGAGCGGGTCGCCCTTGTCGATCTTGCCCATGGTGTCGAGCTTCTGCCGCGAATCCTGCTTGAGGTCGCTGGCCAGACGGCTGCTGGTGGCGCGCAGGTCGAGGGCGCCGCGGACCTTCAATTCGCGCTCGCGCACGAACTCGTGGTCGTTGATCATCATCGCCGCGAACTCCTTGACCTTCTGGGTCTTGGCCCACTTCTTCATGAATTCGCCGTGGGCCACGGCCTCGTCGTTGATGACGTCGAGGACGCCGAAGATCTCGTCATCGCTGGTGTTGCGCTCGGCCGGCGCGGTCGCGGCCGGTGAGGGTTCCACGACCGGCTCCGGGGCGCTGGTGTCCGGAGACGTACGCGAGCAGGCCGCGGCGAGCACGAAGGACATCATGTAGAGGGTCTTGTTGCGCGTCTGCATGCACCTTGGCTGATCCAGGCCGTCCAGCCGGGCAACGAGAAAATGTCCGCAGGGGCGAACCCGCGCATTCTCCGGAAATGTCGGTAGTTCCGGAAACGGGCAGATGAACGATGTTTGGGCGCGACCTGGCGCGATTTGACGCGGGGGCGCGGGGGCGCAGGGGCGCAGGTTTTTCTGACGGACGGATGTCCGAGGTGGTGCGCGAACTGCGGGATCTCACGCTCGCGCGCACAAGGCGCTGAGCGGTCGGACTCCTGCCCTCAATCCCGCCTGTGAGCAGGGGGGGCGCGTCGTGGCGGGGACGAGGTGCGCCAGGACGGTCGGCAGCCTCAGCAGATTGGCTTTCAACAGACGATGATCGCCGTCGACGAGGCGCCACCCGTCGTGCTGACAGACGACGTCGATCGGGTGCTGCACGCCAGGGCCGCGCATGCGCGCGAGGATGCAATTCCGGCCGATTCGCCGCTTCCGCCGGCGTCGCGGCGCCACACGGGGGCTGCGAGGATGCGCTGGAGGCCGAGCGAGCTCGACGCTTCGCCTGGGGGCGCCGCGTACGCGCCGAGGCGGGCGTTGCCCCCACACGAACAGCGGCAGGGCGTCGGCGAGACCGGCGGGGAGCTCGCTGACGTCGGCGAGGAAGCCGGCGATGCTGGCGCCGAGCGGCTGCCGATCTTCAAGGGTGTACATAACGGACGCGGGGTGCTGGGATTCGTCGCCCGGGCGAATGTACCAGTGGGGTGAATGGTGGTACTGTTCGCTGAAGACGCGCAGTTGGGGCACCGCCGGATCGACTGGTGACCTGGGCGCAGACCCTGTCACGAGCGGCGGGGTAGCAGGTGTGCCAGGCGCTGGGCGATGGCGTGTGCACGGAGGAGGGCCGCTTGTTGCGGATCCGCGAGGAGATGTCGCAAGAGGTACTCGCCCCACTCCAGCCGGGTGTGCAGCTCGAAGCCGCGAGCCGCCTTCGCATATCGGTGATTGACGCGATCGGCGATCCCGTTGTAGCGATCGCAGGCGGTATTGACGGTGCCGCGAATCGCGGCGTCGATCCACTGCAGGCCCTCGAGCAGGGTGCTCTTGCCGGCGCCGTTGCGGCCGACGATCGAGCCCAACAGTCCCTCGGGCTCACGGTGAGCCGCTGCGCTGGCGGAAGCCGCGGATGAGCCAGCCGCCCTTGGCGCGGCTGTCGAGGTCGCGCATGACGGAGGCGGCGCGGGCGTGGCTGATCCGCAGGCTCACGAGGTCGCGCATGACCTGGCGGGCGATGTAGTAGCGGCGGGCGCCGTCGAGGAATTCGACGCAGCTCTCGAGCCAGCCGAGCCAGGTGTCGTGGCGGCCGCCGCGGGTGGGGCCGGCGGAGAGGTTGCCGACGCGGGTCTGGTGGAGGGCGCGGGCGCGGCTGGCGGCGAAGCTCTGCAGCTCGGCCTCGCCGTCGTAGGCGACGCGCTGCTCGAGCTGGGCGGCGACGAGGCCGGCGTCGATGAGGCCGGGGTCGGCGGGCTGGGCGAGGCGCTGCAGGGCCTGACGGCGGACCTCGGGCTCGGCGCTGGCGAGGGCGGCGAGGTTCTGCTGGGCGATGTCGAGGGCGGTCCAGCGGTAGACGAAGTCGAGGCCGGTGCCCTTGATGTTCTGGGTGCCCATGAGGATCGCGCGCACGCCGGGCGGGACGGTGAGGGCGCAGCGGAGGATGACCTGGTCGCCGGTGGTCAGCGGGTCGACGACGACGTCGACGAGGTCCATGAACAGGAGGCGGTAGGCGTCGCGCACGGCGGCGTGGACGAGGCCGTGCGGCATGGTGGCGCCGGCGTCGAAGGCGGCGTCGACGCGGGCCCTGAGGCGCACGCACACCGCCGTGCGCGCGAGCTGGCGCAGGAAGTGGTCGGCGGCCTCCTGCGGGCTGGCCAGGCGCACGCACTCGGGCGGGTCGCTGTCCTCGAGGACATCCGCCGATTCGATCAGGCCGACCAGCCACGGGCTCAGCTCGTTGCGCACGACCGCCAGGACCTCGTCGAGGCTGATGCTGGCGCGCGGATCTTCGGCCAGGTAGGGCGCGCAGCGGCGGGCGATCTCGTCGCGCTCGCCGGCGAGCGAGCGGCCGGCGCCCTGGGCGTAGAGCACCAGCTGGCCGGGCAGGGCGTCGGGCGCGACCGGGCGCACGCGGGCGAGCAGGCGGGTCAGGCGCTGGTGGGCGCGGGCGCGGCCGGATGGCCCATCGGCCAGGTCGTCGCGGGTCACGATCTCCTGCGCGGCGAGGAAGCCCTCGAGCGCCTCGCGGATGTAGCCGACCAGGCCCTGGGTGTTGGTGCCGATCAGCAGGTGGCGGTCGGCGGCGACGTCCTCGACCAGCAGGCGGGCGAACACCTGCGAGCGGGCGACGCGGTCCTCGCGGTTGTTGACGACGGTGATGACGTAGCGGTCGGGCTCCTTGTCGAGGTCGAGGCGGTCGCAGCCGGTGCGGCGCCAGTTGGACAGGAAGCCGGCGCGCTCGTTGGCGGAGCAGCCGTTGATGAACTCGAGCGTGCGGCCGGCGACGCGGGCGGGGCCGTAGCGCTTGAGCACGCCGAGGTCGGGGACGACGTGCTCGGCCATGGTGGCGATCGCCAGGGTGCGGTCGAGGCCGAGGTGCTCGGCGAGGCGGGCGACGAGGGCGACGTTGCGCGGGTGTTCGTCGTAAGGGATCAGCGCGAGCAGGTCGGCGGGCAGGAGGTCGCCGGCGAATTCGTCGACGGCGTCGAGGTCGCTGCCGCGGCGGCCGGCGGCGTCGCGCAGGACCGGCAGGAAGTTGATCTCGCTGGTGACGGTGCGCGCGGCGGTCGGCACGAAGCGGGCGATCACCTCGGCCACGTCCATGCCGGCCGGGCCCTGGATGTCCTCGTGGTCGGGGTAACAATTGGTGATCGTCGCCGCGTCGTCGCGCATCCAGTGGTGCTGCAAGATCTCCACGTAGGCCGGGTTGAGCGCCATGCACTCCCACAAGAACACGTCGCTGCCTGTCTTTGCGGCCAGGTTGAGGAGCGTGCGCTGCTCCCAGATCGTGGCCTTGCCGTAGGGGCGGAAGGTGTAGATCTCCATGGCCTGGCCGCGCGGGGCGGCGTGGATGAACATGGCCTCGCAGCCGGTGGTCTTGGCGAACACGCGGTAGCCGAGGCCGTGGAACAGGCCGGCCTTGAGGCGCTCGGTGCCCGACTTGCCGCGCGTGCCCCAGCCGCCGATGACGAGCGGGATCCGGGCGCGGTCGCGGGCGATCGAGCGGGTGCGCAGGTAGGTGCCGACGAACAGCATCGCGGCCAGGGCGGCGAGGAAGTAGGCGAGCGCGGTCTGGCTGCTGCCGCTCAATGTGAAGATGTCCGCGAGGACAGGTTCGCCGAGGTCGGGCAGCTCGAGCGGGACGAGCACCGCGCCGAGGCCGGTCATGGCCGGGGCGGCGGCGGGCTGCGGGGCGGAGGCGGGGCCGAGGGCGGGGCGGGCCGGGGCGGCGGCGGGCTGCGGGGCGGAGGCGGGGCCGAGGGCGGGGCGCGCCGGGGCGGCGGCGGGCTGCGGGGCGGAGTCGGGCTCGAGGCCGGCGAGCGCGGGGGCGACGGCGGCCGGGTGCGAGGCGGAGACGGCGCGGGCGACCTCGGGGGTGAGCTTGATCGACTGCGTGACGGGGATGTCGATGCTGGTGTAGGCGGGCTCGCTGCTGCGGGCCTCGTTGTTGCCGAACAGCTGCAGCAGCTGGGCCGGGGCGGTGCGGGCGAGCGAGGCGCAGGGGGCCGGGTGGGGCACGAAGTAGAGCTCGACGCCGTACTGCTCGCGGAGGACGCGGGCGTAGGCGGCGCGAGCGGCCGGCTCCTGGGCGTCGAGGGCCTGGCGGCGCAGCTCGGCGAGCTGGCCGTAGCGCAGGCTGAGGCGCAGGTGGGCGGCGATCCGCCGCCACAGCGGGAGGTGCCAGCGCAGCTCGGTGGTGCCCTGGCTGCTGACGACGCGGACGAGCCGCGGGCGCAGGACGGGCAGGCCGAGGATGTCGTCGACGAGCGGGAGGTGGCGGCCCCAGCCGCCCTCGCGCTCGCTGTGGACGCGCTCGCCCGGGACCTCGGTGGCGACGACCTCGTGCAGGCGGCCCGAGTGGGCCCGCAGGTCGCCGCGGAGGACGCGGCCGCGGATGTGCGAGAAGCCCTGGCGCTTGTTGGGGCCGGGGTGGCGCAGCTCGTGCCAGGCGCGCCACAGGCGGGCGGCCCAGCGGTCGCCGCGGCGCATGAGGATGCTGTCCTTGCGGACATGTGCGTCGATGCCCCAGTCGTCGCGGGTGAGGGCGGCGAGGATCCGTCCGAGCCAGGCGGCGTCGCCGGGGGGCGGCAGGTCGGGCCGGCGCAGCGACACGCGCGCGGCCTTGCCGGGCGGGGTGCGGGCGAGGGCCTCGGCGAACACGGTGGTCCAGGCGCGGCGGGCCGGGTCGAGCGCGCCGTCGATCGCCTGCAGCGCGGCGGCGGCGGCCTCGTGCACGGCGGGCGTGTGGTCGTCGCGGGTGGCGATCCGGGCCAGGACGGCGCTGAGGGCCACGAAGTCGCCGGGGCCGGCGTGCCATGTCCCTTCGGACATGTTGACGATCTCGGCGCAGGCGACCCGGACCACCAGCGGAGCCATCTCGTCGGCGAGGAGCGTGGCGAGGGCCGGGGCGTCGGCGGGGCCGCGCAGGAGCCCGCGGACGGCCGCGGCGCGCACGCGGGGGCTCTTGTCGCCGGCGAGGATCGTCAGCAAGGCGGC
>NZ_JAIRAU010000019.1 GCF_020073745.1 Nannocystis pusilla | reverse complement strand
GAAGTGCTCGGCGAGCAGGACCCGCGGGTCGCCGGGCGCGCGGGCCTCGAGCGCGGCGAGGTGGCGCTCCATGTCGTCGATGAGCGGCTGGAACATGCTGGCGACCAAAGCCTCGCGCGAGTCGTAGTGGTAGTAGAGCGCGGGCTTGGTGATGCCGAGCCGGTCCGCGATCTGGCGCAGGCTGGTCTGCTGCACGCCCTGCTGCATGAACAGCTCGCGGGCGACCGCCTGGATCCGCGCCTTGGTGTCGGTGGGCCGGGTTCGCGTCACCCGACGAGGATATCGCCGCCGGCCCCGCGGTCGGACTTGAAAGCGCCGGGTCGGCGTGCTTACCTATCGGTAAGTAAGGAGAGGCGATGCAGAAGATCCTGATCTCGGGCGCGAGCGTGGCCGGCCCGGTCCTGGCGTATTGGCTGAGGCGGTACGGGTTCGAACCGACGGTGGTCGAGCGCTCGCCGGCGCCGCGCAAGACCGGCGGGCACGCGGTCGATCTGTTCAAGCCGGCGATGGACGTGGTCGAGAAGATGGGGCTGCTGGCGCAGATCGAGGCGCACAAGACGGGGACGGACCACCTGACGCTGCTGCGCGAGGGGGTGGCGCGGCGCGTGGAGCTCGAGGTCGAGCGGGTGATGCACGCGGTGTCCGATCGCCACGTCGAGATCATGCGCGACGAGCTCAGCGAGATCTTGCTGTCGGCGAGCGCGGGCGAGGTCGAGTACGTGTTCGGCGACTCGATCGCGGGGCTGCGCCAGGACGAGGCGGGGGTCGACGTGACGTTCGAGCGCGGGGCGCCGCGGCGCTTCGACCTGGTGGTCGGCTGCGATGGGCTGCACTCGAACGTGCGCCGGCTGGTGTTCGGCGAGGAGCGGCAGTTCTCGCGCCCGGTCGGCGCGTACCTGGCGGTGGCGACGATCCCGAATTATCTCGCGCTCAGCGACCGGACGTTCCTCGTCGCCGGGGTCGACCGCCTGGCGGGGGTCTACAGCGCGCGCCACATGGAGGACGCGCGGGCGCTGTTCCTGTTCCGCAGCGCGCGCGAGCTCGAGTACCACCACCGCGACGTCGCGCGGCAGAAGCAGCTGCTGCGCGAGGCGTTCGCGGGCATGGGCTGGGAGGTGCCGCGGCTGCTGGACGAGAGCGACAGGGCGTCGGCGTTCTACTTCGACACGATCACGCAGCTGCACCTGGACTCGTGGACGCGCGGGCGGGTGACGCTGGCCGGCGACGCCGGCTATTCGCCGGGGCCGGCGATCGGCGGCAGCACGAGCCTGGCGGTCGTCGGCGCCTACGTGCTGGCGGGCGAGCTGGCGGCCGCGGGCGGCGACCACGTGCGAGGCTTCGCGGCCGCCGAGGCGGCGCTGCGCGAGTACGTGCTGGAGAGCCGGAAGTTCGCGCTGATGGCGGCGCGCAAGCTGATCCCGGGCAGCAAGGCCGCGCTGTGGGCGTTCGCGCAGTCGGTGTGGCTGTTCAACCACGTGCCGGCGTCGTGGTTGCGGCTGCTGGCGCGGCTCAGCCGCAGCTCGGTGCGAATGCACGACGCGTTCGTGCTCAAGGATTACGCTGGGGACACGAGGACGCAGGCCGCCGCGCCGGTACAGGCTTCGGCGTGAGTGCTGCGCTCGTGGGCGGGATGGCGCTTGCGCGGGGGACAGCCTGCGTCGACACCTGCCACGCGTCCTTCGCCTGCAGCGAGGATCTGCACCTCTTCGTGCTCGTCGTCGACGAGCGGGACATCGACCGGCTCGCGGGCAACGCCGTCCGCTTGTCGGCGAATCGCTATGCCAAGGTAACCCCTCCTGCCTGTCGTCGCCGTGATTTGCGTGATACTTATCACGCGGCTTGGCCCGCAATCTTCCTCGGCAGCGGCAGTGCTACAAGCCAAGCCATGGTCTCCGACCCAGATCCGATCATCCAGGCGGTCGAGCAGATCTATCGGCAGCATTCTGCATTTGTCTGGCGAATGGCGAAAACCCGGGGGGTCCCTGAGCACAGCATTCCAGATCTTCTGCAAGAGGTGTTCATCTCGATCCTCGAGAAGTTCCCCTCGTATCATGAGGAGGGGCGGATCCGCGGATGGATCTATCGCATCGCCGATAATCACATCCTCATGTATTTTCGCAAGGATGGCCGAGCCCGACGACGCATGGACGCCTACGCCAACGCTCATGACGTCTACTCGAAGCACGACTCGGGGCCGGACGACATCGTCTTTCGCAACCAGGCCTCCTTGATCGTTCAGTCTTTCCTGAGCACGATCTCGGATGAAACGCGCGAGGAATTTTTCCTCTGCTGTATCGAGGGCATCCCGGTGAGCGAGGCCGCGAGCATGCTGCGCGTCAACGTCAACACGCTCTATGGCCGCATTTCGGCGTTACGTCGACGGTTTGCGGAATTCGTCCTTCAACACCGTCCCCAAGCGGAGCAACGTCATGAATGATTCGGAGCGTGTGTCTGACCGGATATTCGCTCGGTTCCGCGAGGCGGAGCGGCCGCCCCTGTTCGTCGATGCGCTCGTCCTCGAGCGCCTGAGGCACGAGCATCGAGCCGCAGTCGCAGCACGCCTCGGCATGAGGCGCAGCCTCGTGCGAGCCGTGGTCATCACGACTGCGGTCGTGGCCGTGCTCGTGCTGGTGCTGATCAGGATCGAGCCCTGGCGCCTACTCGATGGCGCAGGGGCGCCCACCGGGACCGCTGCGAGCCGCTACCATGATGAGGCTCCGTCGCTCGATGCAACACGATCACGGCCCGAAGACAGGCGCCCCGCGACACGCCGTCCCGGCGAAGAGCGCCCCGCTGGCGTCACGACAGCTGCCCCGGCCACGCCTTCCTCACCGCCAGGAGATCGTGGGTTCGTGCTTCTGAAGGAGGCCGGGGCGCTGATCAAGAGCCGCAAATACGACGAGGCGCTCGAGATCCTCCGCAGTTGTAGAGCCGCTGTCGGCTCGGATGACCTGGCGGAGGAATGCGACATGCTGGAGATCGAAGCGTACTGTGGTTCGGGGCGGAAGGAGGTCGGCACGGCAAAGGTTGCGGCCTTCTTGCGGGCCTGGCCGCGCTCGCAGCACGAGAATCGGCTCAGAAGAACTTGCAGGTGAGGCTGTGATGGACGAGTCATCATCCCACGAGGTGTTCGACGAGCCCGACCTCCGGCGCGAGCGCTGGCGGCAGTTCATCCTGTCCGGGCCACAGTACTCGGGCCGAAAAAGTGCTCACGGAGGAGCCATGCTCAGTCTTTGTCGGGTTGTGATGATTGTCATGCTTCTTGGTTCCATGGAGAGACCCGCGAGCGGCAGTGCTTCTCATGTGACCATGCCCGAGTTCTCGAGCATCCGTTTCCCGCTCCTGATGGTGGGAGCTGACGTTGCAGAGGGCATCGTCATCGTCGCGTCCGCCAGCCCTGATGCATGCGACATCTGGGGGATTTTCGCTTCAACGTACACCGATTTGCGAGGCCAGCCGCTGCCGCGGCATGTGAAGTTCGAGCTCCGAGTCACCGAGCTCCAAGGCAGCCTGTGGAGCGTACGATTATCCATGATGGAACGGACTCAGGTCAGCAAGTCGTGGACGTTGCGGGCCGCTTCCTGCGAGCTGGGCGTTCGCCGCGCTGCGCTCAAGCTGTCTTTCGTCATGGATTCGAACCATTGGGACAAGCCTGCCCGAGACGGCGGGCGCGCGGCTGGGGCGCCCGGGATGAGGAAGGAAATTGCCAGCCCGGATCCGGACAGGGAAACGAGCCGCGAGGCGGCGAACACGCCGATGCAGGGTCAGGCGGCGGCCCTATCTTACTTCCGCGAGGGCAAGCAACACTTCAACGAGCGCCGCTACGCGGCGGCCGCCAAGGCGTTCGAGCGATCGCTCGAGGAGGCGTGGTCGATCAACGCTGCCTACAGCAGGGCGCTGTCGCTCGAGCGCGCAGGCGACCTGGTCGGCGCCCTGCGAGGCTACCGCGTGTTCGTTGCACGCGTCGACCCGACCGAATCGCATCGCGCGCTCCCGCTCGAACGCATCGAGTGGTTGAGCCAACATCACGCGCTCGCGCTCGAACGCATCGAGTGGTTGAGCCAAAGGGTCGGCGAGGTGGTACTTCAGTTCCATAGCACCGAGAGCCTCCGCGAGATTCGGATCAACGGCGCTCCCGTGGCCGAGAGCGAGTTTCCGTGGTTGACCATGCCGGGTCCGCTCGATGTCGAATTCATCGGCGAGGCGCCCGGGCAACTGCGAAAGATCCACGCCGACGCCCACCCGGGCCGCCGGACGACGATCGTGTTCCATGGCTTCGTCGGCCTGGCTGCGCCGCCGACCGAGCGACCCCCAGCCGAAGGCCGTCCAGACTTCAGATGAATGATCGACCAGCTCCATCGAGGAGGGAAATATGCCCCTCCGTATATATAGCGATTTGTTGATGTAGAGCTCTTCCGGAGCGTGGGAAGACCAGCCGTCGTCGGCGTAGCGACGCGGTTCGGGCGCTGCAACCAGCCCGCGCTCCGCCTTCCGGACCATGAAGTCATCGACTCCGCTGCTATGCCGCGCGGTTCATTTGCGCACATCGATTGTGCATTCTTCTCCAATGTGAACAACACCAACCGGAGCAATCATCATGCACGCCACTCAACGAACCATCAGCTTCAACTCCTTCACGCTCGCTCTCGCGGGAGCGCTCGCGGGCTCGGCTTGCGAGGAACAGATCCTGGAGCAGGATACCGACGCTCCGCTCGGCGATTCCAGCGGACGCGTGGAGGACGAGTCCGTCGAGCCTGCCACCGTGACGCCGGGAGCGTCGGCTGGCCTGGACGAGTTCGCGGAGCCGACGGTGTCGAACGGCGCTTGCCCCGCGAATCTGGCGCGTTATGTCGCCGTCGACGCGTCGCTCGGCGCCCACGCCCTCGCGCTCTCCGAGGAAGGAGTCGTGTGGGCTTGGGGTCGCAACAGCCGCGGGCAGCTCGGCATCGGCCAGATCAACATGTTCAAGAACAAGCCGCAGCAGGTCACCGGCATCCCCACCCGGGTCGTCGGCGTCGCGGCCGGCGAGAATCATTCGCTCGCGCTCGACGAGTACGGCAAGGTCTGGGCCTGGGGCGAGGGATCGAGCGGGCAGCTCGGTGGCGGGTCATGGTCGGCGTCGCCGACGCCGAAGCAGGTGACCCTGTCCGCGAACGTCGTCGCCATCGCCGCAGGTGGAGCGTTCTCCCTCGCGCTCGACGACCTGGGCCGGGTCTGGGCCTGGGGTGGCAACACCTACGGCCAGCTCGGGAATGGGGGGACCCTCAACTCGTCGACCCCGAAGCTGGTGACCTCCACCACCGGGTGCGGCAGCTTCGACGCGATCGCGGCGGGCGGTGAGTTCGCCGTCGCGCTGAGCGGCGGCCAGGTATGCGCGTGGGGTCGCAACAACCGCGGTCAGCTCGGTAGCGCAAGTCCCTCATACCGGGCCACGGCCGCAGTCGTGCAAGGCATCTCGGGCGCGTTCAAGGTGACGGCCGGCAAGGAGTACGTCATCGCCTCGGCCCCTGGCCCCACGGGATGGGGTGACAACAGCGCAGGGCAGCTCGGCAAGGGAGACGGTGCGCCGTCGTGGTACGCATCCCCGGTGAGCGTGGGCTCCGGAGGGTTCAACTTCCGTCATGCCGACACCGGCTCGTCTCACACCTTGCTGGGATACGGCGGCGGATTCAGCCCCCAGCCGCCTGGGCTGGGTTTCCTCTCCTCGGCCGGTAGCAACGGGTATGGTCAGCTCGCACGCACCGCCCCCAACCCCTCGCGCACGTTCGGCTCGCTGCAGCGCATCGGCAGCGCCACGGCGGCCGGCGCAGACTTCACGCTCCTCATCGAGGGAAAAACCGTCAAGGCGGCCGGCAAGAACACCGAGGGCCAGCTGGGGGATGGCACGCAAGTCAGCACCACGCTGTTCACGAACGTCTGCTTGCCCTGAGGAGGTCATTGCGACGGCGATGGCGTCGGCTCTCGGAGTCTTGCGGAGTCGTCGCCGTCGCCGGGGTGTGAGAGGGCGATGCCCGGCGCGACGGTCACGCGATGTCTTCGTGATATGTCTTTGAAGACATACGAGCGAGGAGCGCGGCGCGGGCCAGGCGGTGAGGGCCGAAACCGGGCGCTTGCCTGGTTCGCACGGTCGATGCATCCTGCGGCGATGAAGTACGTCGACGCGCAGCCGGACGCCCACGACATCTACCGCAGCCTCTACGAGCACGCGAAGATCGGCGAGAGCCACACCTTGCTGGTCGATCTCGTGTTGCGCCTGTTCTTCGAGGTCGAGGCGTTGCGCGCCGCCATCGCCGACCCGAGCTGCCCGGAGGGCGTGCGCCGCCGCTATCGCGCGGCCTACGAGGCGGCGGCCGTCGATCGACACTGCTCGGTGGGGCTGACGAACGGCGACGCGGAGCTCCTCAAGCGCTTCTTCCCCGGCTCCGGCGGGACGTTCCAGCCGTACCTGGCGATGCTCGAGCGCCTGGGGGCGACGCCGCAGCAGCTCGAGGCGATCCGGGCGAGGCTGGACAAGGTCAGTTCTTACACCTGAACCCGGTGTCCTGAGAATATGTCTATCCAGACATGGCTTGAGAGACATTATGGTCAGTTGCCGGCCTGCAGGCGCGCACGGCGGCGAGCTCGCGCGCAGGGAGCCGGACCCGGGCGAACCCCGTCTCGCCGCCCGCCTCCCGATCGGCCGGCAGCGTCGCCTCGCCCGGGCCCGCCTCGGTGGGTCCGCCCAGCTGCGTGGGGTCGGTCGAGCTGACGCTCATGCCGGCATCGTCACTGGGCTCGCCGGGCCCGTCCGCGGCGAAATGAGGGCGATCCCGCCCGGCGTGGATACGGGCGGGAATGCCAGGACATGTCCGTGATGACATGTCCAGAGTTGCAGGCGGCGCGGCCGGGGCGGACGGAATCGCCCGTATGGGCGGCGTGTCGGGGCCGCGGGCGTGCGCATACAATCGCGGCCTGCGCCCCGGTCGTCCGCTTCGAATCCTGTGCGTCTCCAACCTCGCGCTCGCGTTGATGACGAGCTGTCCGGCGATCCGGGACTCGGCGGTGGTGGTGCCGGTGCCCGACGAGCCGCTCGCGGGGGGTCGTCGCCGCCCGTGGTTCGAGCACCAGAACCTGCGCCACGAGCGAGCCGAGGCGTTCACGTCGCTGCTGTGGGAAGGCGTGCGCACGTACACGTACGTGGCGCTGGCGACGACGCCGGGGGTGTTCGTGGTGCCGCCGCCGAAGGCGGAGGAGATGGACCACCCGGAGACGTTCGGGCGCGGGTCGAGCGCGAAGGTCATCGTCGAATGAGCGCCGCGGCGCGCACGAGCGACGTCGCGGCTCGGAGCGCTCCGGTCGCCCGGAGCGCGCGTCGTCGATCGCCCTACGGTTTCGCGGAACGGACGCCGTATCGCAGGGTGCTCCGGATCGCCGTCACGAATGCGCGGAGCCCCGGCCAGAAGGCCCGCCGCCTCGGCGGATCCGTGGGCTCATGCATCCCGTTGCGCAGAAATGCCAGCACTGCCTCGGCGCTCACGCGGGCGGCGGTGCGGTCCAGGGAGCGGTATCGCACCATGCGGTCGCGATCGAGGACGAAGACCGCCGGGTAGGCGATGCCACCCTTCTCTCGCGTGTTGAGCAGACCCCACGCCGTGACGACCGCCCGCTCGGGGTCGCACAGCACGGGGAACGGCAATCGGAGCTCGACACGCATCGCCTCCGCGCGCACCGGTTCATCGACCGACAGCGCGGCGATCGTTGCCCCCACGGCGGCAAAGTCGCGATCGCGGTAGTCCGCCAACTGGCGGAGACAGAATGGTCACCAGTGGCCACGGTAGAAGATCAAGACCAGCGGCCCCACCGCCGCCAACTCACTGAGCCGGCGCGGACCGCCGCCGCTGTCCGTCAGCTCGAAATCAGGGGCGACCTGGCCGACCTTCGGTGTCGATTCGTCGTGCATGCTCCGATCCTAGCCTTTCGCCTACTCGACGACCGACCGCCCGGAAACGTGACCTCGAATCGCAAGAAAACAGCGAGGGCGCTCGAGAGGTACCAGGTTCGGCGCGAGAGCCGCGGGACGCCCACGGATGAGGCCGTGTCGTCCGCCAGGCGCTCGCTCGCCAACAGCGTGACACGCGGTCATCCTCGGCGCCCCCGGGTCTGCGAGTCGACGACGGTCGAGCGGAGCTGCTCGCCTCGCCGTTTCGGCCGAGGCCACGTCGAGCCAGCGATCAGCCCGGAATCACCTCGGTCTTGCAGCCGAAAAGCAGGTTGATCTTGCTGCCCTCGGGGGCCGCCGAGACCTTGCCGCAGCTGAGGGGGCAGAGGATGATGTTCTTCGGGGCGTTGTTGTCGTCGTAGTACCAGCCGCCGAGCAGCGGGTCGCAGTCGGCGGCGTTGTCGACGTGGTAGATGGTCTCGGGGACCCCGACGCCCTGGTCGAGGAACTCGACGTTGACGTAATCGGGGTCGAGCGTCTCGCCCATGGGGGGCTCGGGGATCTGCCACTGGCACGCGAGCGGCTCGCTGCCCTGGATGATCTTCGTCGCCAGCTCGTCGAACACGGCCTGGAAGGTCGGCGTGCAGGCCGGGTTGCCGAAGCTGCAGTTGCAAATGTCGCCGCTCACGCCGCCCGTGGTGGTGACGATGTCCTGCCACACCTGGCCGACCTGGGCCGAATTGGCGCACGCGGAGTAGGCGTAGATGCCGGACATCCGCCACATGCGATTGCCCATGCCGTCGGACATCATCGGATCGATGGCGGTGTAATCGGCGATGAAGCCGCCGGGGTTGTTGTTGTAGATGCCGGCGTCGCCCGAGCTGTCCGGATGGTTGCGGGAGTCGTCGTCGGTGACGATGACGACGTACTTGCGCACGCCGGGGCGCAGGTGCGGCTTGTACACCGGGAACAGCTCGATGAGCTTGCGCGCGCCGTCGACGCTCTCGATCGGGCCCGGCGGGGTCGGCTGCGAGTAATGGAAGTAGTTCGGCAGCTTGGTGTCGGCGGGGCACATCCCGGAGCCGAGCGGGGCGGGCACGCAGATGCCCGGCAAGATGAGGAACGGGTCGCCGGCCAGCATCACCACGTGCACGTCGATACCGCTGTCGACGATCTGCTGGCTGAAGCTGTTGATATTGGCCTGCACCTGCGCGACCTCGTCGACCATGCTGCCCGAGGTGTCGACCGCGAACACGATGTCGACCGGCTCGTAGGTCTGCTTGGCCTCCTCGGAGATCGAGCGGCAGATCTCCCCGGTGTCGTCGGTGGTGACGCCGCTGGTCTCGACGCTGCCGACGTCGAGCTTCGGCGTGGTCCCCGTGGTCGGATCGGCAGGCGTCGTGCCGGCGCTCGTGCCGGTCGGCTCCCCGGAGGTCGGCGTGCTCTCGGTCTCGCCGCCGCTGCCGGCCGACGATGGATCGGAGCCAGCGGAGCTCGAGCCGGAAGCCGTGTCCGAGCTGATGGACCCGAGCGAGAGGATCCCGCTGGCAGAGGTGTCTTCCGTGCGACCGCCGCTGTCGCCGCACGCGGGCAGGCACACGAGCGAGGCCAGCAGTGTGAGAGCACGAGGACGTGGACACATGGCGGCATCGTCGCATACGTGGCCCCTCCGCGCACCCACGGGCACGTGGCCGCGGCCGTGTGTCTCCGCAGGTGCGCTGTGCCTGCGGGCGTGGCCAATTAAACGGTGTTCCGACGCGTGGCGTCGTCATCGGCGTCGACAGAGGACGTCGATTTCGTCGTGGTCATCTGCCCTCGCATGCCCGTGGTCGGGCGCCGGCCCGACGACCCCGCAGGGCGTCGGACCGGTGAATCACTGGACCATGTCCCCTGGGACGTCTAGCAATCCGTCCAGTGCGGCACGCCCTGATCGTCGACGACGCAGGTCCGAATGAATTCGCTGTCCTCGCACATCATCGTCTGGCCGGGCTCGCAGGCGATGTCCGCCTCGAGGATGCAGGCGCCCCAATCGGGGGTCGGGAGGTCGTTGATGTCGTCGATCCACGCGTCGGCGACGTTGCAGAACTGCCGCCCCGGCGCGCCTTCGATGTCGCAGGCGTTCTGGTCCCCGGGGGCGCAGGCGCCGCAGGGGCCCCACTTCGTGTGGGTGACGACGAAGTCGTCCTGGGCGAAGCAGACGCTGATCCCGTCCACGCCGCAGGCCTGGGTGTTGCTGTCCGTGCACTCGCACCAGTACTCCCCGTGCCACTCCGACCGGCACAGGCCGGGGACGGGCTCGGGCTCGTCGGTGGTCGCGGAGTCCACGGTGGTCGCGGTGGGGTCGCCGGTCACGTCGGTCGCGGAGTCGCCGGTGACCTCGGAGGCCGAGGCGTCGGTGGCCGAATCATCGGTGTCGGACAGGCCGCCGGTCTCGGTGATGACGCCGGTGCTCGTCGAGGTGATGACGCCGGTGCCGTCGGTGGACGTGGAGGTGAGGGGCTCAGGCGGTGCGCCTGCGCTGGTGGTGGTCGCGGAGTCGGAGCCGCCGGGGCCGTCGTCGGTGTCACTCTCGGTCAAGCTGTCGCCGAGAGACTTGGGGAAGGTGCAGGCCGCGAAGGCGAGCGCGAGCGGGGCCGCGAGCAAGGAGCGCATGAAGGCAGTGGAGAAGCGGGTCATAAGCGGTAACCTCGATGGCTTGGTTGTCTCCGCCTCCGGCGATTCGTATCACTCGGGGCACACGAAATTTTCGTAGCGCTGGGCGACGACGGAGCGCGGGTGCGCGGCGAGCAGGTCGGCGGCCCGCGCGGCGGCCTCGACCGGCCGACCACGGCGGCACAGGACGTCGACCTCGGTGGCGCCGCGCAGGTCGGTGAACACGCCGTCGGGGAAGCGCCGGGCGTGCTCGTCGAGGTGCGCCTCGGCGGCCTCGATGTCGCCGCGCGCGAGCCGGGCGCGCGCGCGGTCCAGCACGGCGACCTCGGCGGCCAGGCGATCGGGGTCCGAGCGGCGCGGCGCGACCGCGGCGGGCGGGGTGGACGGGGGCGGGGCCGACGGGAGGAGGGGATCGGTGATCGGCGCGGGACGAACGATGGTGGTGGCGACCGGCGGGGCGCTCGGCGGCGGATCCTCGGCGGCACGCTCGCGCGCGGGGCCTCGCGGCCAGGCGACGGCGACGACGCCGGTCGCGAGCACGAGGGTGGTCATGACGGCGGTGCGGGCCGAGACGAGCGCGGCCAGGCCGACGCCGGCGCGGGCAGGCAGCAGGCCGGGCAACAGGACGGCCCAGGACCGCTGGGCCGCGGGCGGCGGTGGGGCGTCGCGCTCGCGCGCGCCGGCCAGCTCGTGCTCGAGCCCGGCCGTCCCGAACTCGCGGACGAGCTGCTCGCGTGCCAGCCGGACCCGCGAGTACACGGTGCGCAGCGGGATCCCCAGCTCGCTGGCGATCTCCGGCCCGCTCATGCCGAACAGCTCGGACATCTCGAAGGCGGCGCGGGTGCTGCCGCTGAGGCGCTCCAGCAGGCGCTCGAGCTGCTCGGCGGCGGCGAGCCGCTCCTGCGGCGGGTCGGCCGGGCCGCGCGGGACGGCCGCGACGGCGGCCAGTCGCCGCGACAGGCGCGCGGCGGAGCGGTGGTAGCGGGCGACGATGTTGCGGGTGACGCCGTGCAGCCAGGCGCGGGCCGAGACCTCGAAGCGGACCTCGTCGAGGCGGCGGTAGGCGGTGAGGAACACGTCCTGGACGGCGTCCTCGATGAGCGCGGGCGGGACCCCGAGCCGGCGCGCGACGGCCCACACGAAGGCGAATTCGCGGCGGTAGAGCTCGCGGAAGGCGCGGATGCGCGCGTCGTCCTCGGGTTCCGAGCGCATGGCGGAGCGGGTCTCCAGATGTCTCCGGCTGGCCGGCGAAGTATCACCGCGGCTCGCCGAAGCGCAGCTCGATGCCGAGGGCGAGGCGACCGGAGCCGACGCCGGGGTCGAACAGCGGCAGATCCTCCCTGGGCGCGGTGAGGACGAAGGTGCCGCGCTGGAAGGCCGCGAGCCCCTGCAGGAAGGCGAACAGGGCGACCCGGGGGTGCACGCGCACGACCGCGCCGAGGCCGGCGGTGGCGGCCAGCCAGCGCCCGAGCGCGGTCCGGTGGCCGCTGGGGCCGTCGGCGGCGCCCGCGAGCCCTCCCGCCTCGAGGCCGAGACAGACCGGGAATTCGAGGCGGCGCCGGTCGCCCAGGCGCACGCAGCCGAGCACGGCGGCGGCGAAGAGGGACGCGCGCACCCTTGTCTGCAGGGGCTCGACGGTGCGCGGGGCGAGGTAATTGGCCTGCAGCTCGAGGCGAAACCAGGGCCACAGGAGACCGCCCGCGAGGCCGCCGCCGCCGGTCGGGCCAGGCAAGGCGCCGAACTCGCCGAGGCCGTGGAGGCGGAGAAATCCACCCGGACGCGGCCGCGAGGGCGGCGACGCGGCGAGGTCCGGGACGGCGGGGGCGAGCGGAGCGGAAGTCGGAGCGGCTGGGGCGGGCGAGGAGGGCTGGGCGGGGGGCTCGGGCGAGGGGCCGGGCAGGACCGCGGGCTCGGGCGCGGGCGGGACCGCGGGCTCGAGCTCGGGACCGGGCTCGGGGAGGGGCTCGGGCGGTGCGGCGGGCTCGGGCACGGCCTCTTCGGCGACCGCACCCGTGGCGGGATCGAGCTCGCCGTCGACGGCGAGCGCGATGAGCAGGGCGGCGCCGTCGACGAGGGCCGCGCAGGTGCGCGCGACCAGGGCCCGGTTCTCGCGCCGGCCACGAATGTCGAGCTCGAGCTCGAGCCGATATCGACGCGGCGCCACGACGGTGGTGCGCGCGACGACGCGCGCCAGACCGGGCTCGAGCTCGCGGCCGCGCCGCGCGGCGATGCCGGCGAGCAGGGCCTCACTTGGGGGGCAGCCCGCAGGGGCGATCCACAGCACCTCGTCGGCTTCGGGCACCGGCGCCGCGGCGAGCAGGCCGCGCAGGAGCAGGCCCGCCACGCTCATCCGAACCCCGCCCCGATCGACGCGCCGGGCTCGTCGGGTCCCGCGAGCGCGCGCGTCGTGGCCTCGTGGTCGTGCATGGCGACCCCCTGCCTACCATGTCCGCCGCGACCTCGCGGGTCCGATGCTCCGCGGCGTCGCGCACGACCCGGCGGTCGTGCGCGGGCTCCGACGCAGGCTGGCTTTGGGGACATGTCCTTCGCGGCGTGCACGCGCCGTCGCCTCGCATCATTACGGGGGGCCCCGGGGCCGCGGCGACGAGGGACGCCGGAGGTGGTCCCCGGTGGGTGCCGCGGAGGGATGTCCGGAGAGACATGTGTGAGGACGGGGCGGCCTGTCGCGGGGGCGCGCGGTCGCACCGCGGCGCCGAGCTGACCGGCGGTCCGGGCATCCTGCGCGACGCCCCGTGCATTGGCGTCGCGCGCCACCGGCGCCGCATTCGCGTTCGCAGGCTTGTTGCCGCCCGCCCGCGAGACAGTGGACAATGTCGATATGCCGACCACGCAGCGGGCTGTTTCGGCGCAGCGATCTTTGGGTCTGGTGTTCGCGGCGCTCGCGGGCTGCGTGGCGCCCGAGCAGGAGCTCGCGCAGCCGACCGCGGAGCGAGCGACGACCGAGACTGCGCCGCCGCTCGAGCCGACGACCGCCGCGAACGCGCCGGCCGGTGAACCCGAGGCGCCCGGACGCGTCGAGCCGCGCCAGCCGAGCGGCTGGCGGGTCGCCAAGCCGGCGCTGATGGTGTACGCGGAGCGCCAGCAGCGACGCGCAATGCGGCGCGGGCAGATCGAGTCGCGGCGGCCGTTCGCGATCTACGGCGTCGAGCCCGGCCCGGGCTGCGAGGGCGAGGGCTGGGCGGAGGTCGACCAGGGCGGCTTCGTGTGCCTCGAGCACGCGAGCGTCAGCGAGGGGCCGGCGCAGATCCAGCCGGAGCTGCCCGCAGGTCAGACGATGCCGTTCATCTACGCGCGGCCGAAGATCCTCGATCGCAAGACCGGGGCGATCGCCCACGTGCCGCGCTGGCGCGACCGCTACGCGCTCGTGCGCGGCGACCAGCCGCTCGACGTGCTCGAGCCGGACCGGCAGTACACGTTCGTCAAGACGAAGACGCGCAAGTCCGGGCTGATGCTGATCGACGCCGACGAGCGCGCGGTGCTGGCCAAGGACCTGAAGATCGCCGAGCCGAGTGAATTCAGCGGTCGCGAGCTGGCCGAGCAGCCCGTCGCCGCCGATCGCCGCGCGGCCTGGTCGGTGGGTCGCCCGGCGATCCTCCGCGCGCGCCCCGAAGGCGGCGCGCCGCAGGTCGGCACGATCGAGTATCACGCGACCCTCGAGATCGATCCGCGACCGATCGTCGTCGGCGCCGAGCAGTGGTTCGCGGTGCCCGAGGCGAACGCGTTCGTCGTCGCCGCCGACATGAACTACTGGATCCCCGGGCCCGAGCTGGCCGAGGCCGCGGGCGACCAGCTGTGGCTCGACGTCGAGCTCGGGCAGCAGACGCTCGCGGTCATGCGCGGGCAGTCGCCGGTGTTCGTCACGTTGATCTCGAGCGGCGCGGGCGGCACGGGCACGCCGCTGGGGCTGTTCCGGATCTACGAGAAGCTGGCGGTGTCGCCGATGCGCAGCGGGCCCAACGCGGAGGACCCGTACTACGTGGATGGCGTGCCGTGGGTGCAGTACTTCCACCGCCGCTACGCGCTGCACGCGTCCTACTGGCACGACGACTTCGGCAAGCGCCGCAGCCACGGCTGCGTCAACCTGTCGCCGAAAGACGCGGCCCGCGTCTACGCGCTGACGTCGCCGGAGGTGCCGCCGGGGTGGAACTCGCTGCGCGAGCACAAGGGCGACCGCGGCACGCTGGTGCGCGTGCGCCGGGGCAGCGACCCGGTGCCCGATCGACGCTTGCCGCTCGGCGAGATCGACGACACGGAAGACACGGGCGGGTCGTGACGCGGTGCTCCGTCCCGGTGATCCTGGAGTCGTCCGTCGATCGAATCGAGCGAGCTTCATTGCTCTGGTGAATCGATCGATGTCGGCTGAGTCGCCGACGACATTCACCACGACGGGTCGCGAATGAGGGGAGGACAGTGCTGGGGGCGGGCGGCGGGGTCTCGTGACCGCAGAGATTCATCTGTGAGCGAGCGCTAGACACAAACATACCTCCAGCGGCTGGCGTTTTGGTAGTGTGCGAGTGTGGTGCGCTTTTTAGCGCACTCGACGGAGGACCCTGATGAGACTCGCCCACGGAATTGCCACCATCACTGCGGCCACGATTCTGGCCGTCAGCGCGACCGCCAGCGCGGTTCAGACCCCGGCCGCCCTCGCCCGGCGGCCCCATATGGAGGTGGCGCGAGGCGCCCCCGTGCGGGTGGCTGGCGAGCTGGCGTGGCATCAGGTGCCGGCGCAGCACCGGCGGGGGTGGTCGCGGGTGGTCGCCGAGATGGGGCCGCAGACGTGGGCGGTGTGGGACCGCGACACGGACGTGGTGCGGCGGATCTGGGGCGCGGGGATCGCGGCGCCGGGCAGCGCGAACTCGCCCGAGGCGGCGGAGCGGCTGGCACGCGCGTTTTTGAGCCGCCACGTCGCCCTGCTTGCGCCGGGGGCCGCGGCCGCGGACTTCACATTGGTCGCCAATGTCGAGAGCGGAGGCATGCGCACCCTCGGGTTCACGCAGAGCGTCCGCGGGGTCGCGGTCGCGGGCGGGCAGCTGAGCTTCCGCTTCAAGAACGACCGGCTGTTCATGATCGCCTCGGAGGCGCTGCCGCACGTGCCGGCGCCGGCGCTCCGCTCGGTGAGCGCCTCGGAGGCGCGCCGGGCGGCGATCGCGTGGCTCGAGCGCGACCTGTCCCCGGGGACAGTCACGTTCGAGTCGGCGCACGAGGCGGTGGTGCTGCCGCTGGTGCGCGCGAGCAAGGTCGAGTACGCGACGGTGGTGCCGGTCGAGGTGTCGACGCTGGCGCCGCGCGGGCGCTGGCGGGTGTACGTCGACGCGGTCACCGGCGAGCCGGTGGCGCGCACGCAGGAGCTGCGGTTCGCCGGCGGCAAGGTCGCCTACGACGCGCCGCTGCGCGAGCCGGGCGGCGAGCGCCAGGAATTCCCGGCCAACCGCGCGTCGCTGACGGTCGCGGGGATGCCGGTGACCAGCAGCGAGGCCGGCGACGTGATGTGGGCCGGCAACGCCGCGACGATGGTGACGACGCGGGCGACCGGCACGCAGGTGGCGGTCGACAACGACGCGGGCGCCGAGGCGACGGCCAACCTCAACCTGCAGCCGAACCAGACCGCGGTGTGGAGCGGCGCCAACGATCAATTCATCGACGCGCAGATCACCACGTTCGTGCACACCAACGCGGTGATCGAGTACGTGCGGCAGATCGACCCCGACCTCGACTGGCTCGGCCAGCAAATCGACGCGACCGTCAACATCAACGAGACCTGCAACGCGTTCTACGACGGCAACCTCAATTTCTTCCGGGCCTCGAACCAGTGCAACAACACCGGTCGGGTCGCCGACATCGTCTACCACGAGTTCGGCCACGGGGTGCACGACCACAGCCTGATCCAGGGCGTCGGCAACTTCGACCCGGCGCTGTCCGAGGGCGTCAGCGACTACCTGGCGGCGACGATCGTCGACGACCCGGCGATGGGCATCGGCTTCTTCGTCAACGACCCGGGGCCGCTGCGTCACATCGACCCGATGAACAGCGAGGCGGTGTGGCCCGACGACATCGACGGCGACACGCACGTCACGGGGCTCATCATCGCCGGCGCGCTGTGGGACCTGCGCAAGGCGCTGGTCGAGGACGAGGGGCCCGCGGGCGTGGCCGTGGCCGATCACATCTACTACGAGGCGACCCGCCGCGCGGCCGACATCCCGAGCATGTACTTCGAGGCGCTCGCGGCCGACGACGACGACGGCGACCTCGCCAACGGGACGCCGCACCAGTGCATGATCGACAGCGCGTTCGCCCGACACGGGCTGTTCACGCTCGGCGTCGACGTCGAGGCGCCGAGCGTGGCCCTGCCGCAGCTGGCCGAGTACCAGGTGAGCGTCGCGGTCGGGGGCGGCGGGGGGCAGTGCGCGGGCGGGATGATCGAGTCGGCCGAGCTGACCTGGCGCCTGCGCGAGCAGCAGGACACGGGCGGGGTGATCGCGATGGACATCGCGCCCGACGTGATCACGGGCGCGATCCCGCAGCAGCCGGCGGGCAGCGTGGTGCAGTACCAGGTCAAGCTCACGTTCGCGGATCAGTCGGTGGTGCAGTACCCGGAGAACCGGGCCGACCCGTTCTACGAGTTCTTCGTCGGCGCGGTCGAGAATATCTACTGCACCGACTTCGAGGCCGACCCGGCCGCTGACGGCTGGACGCACGGGCTCACCAGCGGCCAGCAGGGCGAGGGGGCCGACGACTGGATGTGGCAGGAGCCGCTGGCGCCGACGTCGTCGGGCGACCCGCAGGCGGCGTTCGACGGCTCGCGGGTGTTCGGCAACGACCTCGGCGGCGGCAACTACAACGGCACGTACCAGGCGGACAAGGTCAACTACGCCCAGACGCCGGAGATCGACACCACCGGCTATTCGCAGGTGCGCCTGCAGTACCGCCGCTGGCTCAACATCGAGGACGGTCACTTCGACCGCGCGACGATCTACGCCAACGACCAGCCGCTGTGGGAGAACTTCGCCAGCCCGGACATGAACAACGCCAGCACGCACCACACCGACCGCGAGTGGCGCTTCCACGACGTCGACCTGACCGGGGCGGTGATGAACGACTCGGTGACGGTGAAGTACGAGCTGCAGAGCGACCCGGGCCTCGAGATGGGCGGCTGGACGCTCGACGCGTTCTGCGTGGTCGGGGTGGTCGACGCGCCGGCGGCGATCTGCGGCGACGGGATCGTCAGCGCCGGCGAGGCGTGCGACGACGGCGAGGACAACAGCGACACGGCGCCCGACGCCTGCCGCACCGACTGCACGGCGGCGTCGTGCGGCGACGGGGTGGTCGACGGGGGCGAGGAGTGCGACGACGGCAACAACGCCGACGGCGACGGCTGCGAGGCGACCTGCGTGGCCGGCGGCCCGACCAGCACGAGCGGCGAGTCCGACTCGGACGGCTCGAGCGGCCAGGTGCCGACCACCGACGGCCCGAACGAGACCGGCGAGGAGCCGACCTCGAGCGCCGGCCCCGACAGTGACACCGAGGGCGAGACCGAGGGCGAGACCGACACCGACAGCGACTCGGGCGGCGGCGCGACCGACGAGAGCGGCTGCGGCTGCCGTCAGGACGGGCCCGGCGGCGCGGGCCTGTCGGCGCTGACGCTGCTGCTGCTGGCGCTGCGGCGGCGGCGTCCGGGCCGCTGAGAGCAAGAGGGACCGGGCCGGCGAGCGAGCGAAGGCTCGCCGTCGGCCCGGCGAGCGCGCGACAGTGCGTCGAGAGCGGGGTTCGCCGCTCCACCTGCAGCGCGCCGCGGACCGTCATGAATGAGCAGGTCGACCTCGAGAGGATATGCGTCGGGGTGGCAGGGCAGGGTCCGGATCCCTCGCCAGGTACGTCGCGGTCGGCCCAATCGTAAGACCGTTCGCGTCCGACCCCGGTCCATGCGCACCCAGCTCCGCGCCCCCATGTTCTTCCTTCGTCATAGCGCCGGGAGGTATTCCCGATCAGCAGCTTTGCATGGATGCAATGGAGGGCGGGCGGTCGAAGTCGGTGGTCGTGATGACCGGCGAGCGGCTCGACGCCGCGGCGGGCGGCTGTTCACCCGCCGGGTATCTCCGAGCCGGAGCGGAACTTCTCGCCTCGGGGGCTGCCGCAGACCGGACGATGAGCCGATGGGGAAGAAGGGGCCGCAGCCCCCTGTTGTGGCCTGTTCGACCATCAACCTGCCCCGGAGCGCGGCGCGATCGCGAATGTCTCATCTGCCATGGGCAGTCATGTCGCCGATTCGCTCCGCGGTCACCGGCCGGCGAGCCGTCTGACAGTCATGTCAGGCCTTCCCCCGGTTCATTCCTCCGGGTTCCGGGGCTCGGTCGTCGTCGTTCGTCTTTCGAGCGCTCCCCCTACTCACGCTCGCGTCCGGTCTTTTGATTCCCCGGCCGTGGCCGCGCTCGTCTTCGACAGGCCGGGCGGACTGCTCGCTATCCGGCGATCGAGCAGAATCACCTGCTGTGCCCTTTGACTTTGCGCTTTGTGTTGAAACTCACTTCTGTCGCGTTGACATGTCGACGGATTCTACCGTACGTTCATCACGTTGGAGGTGCTGATTTTCTCATGAAGAAGGCTGTTCTGTTTCTTGTCGGGTGCGCCGTTTCGTTCGTGGTGATGGTGGGGCAGAGTGGTAACGCGATTGCGTCGGTCGAGCCGATCTCCGGGATCGAGCCGACCGCGGCCGTCGATCTGGACGTCGTCTGTAGCGTCGTCATCCCCGAATCTGCGCCGCCCCCGGGCGCCCACGGCTACACGAAGCGGTACTTCGGCGGCGCCATTCCCAAGTGCAAGCCGGTCGGTGCGAACTGCCGCGTCATCGTCATTTCCGCCGGCACGCCGGATCAGCGCAACGAGTGCTACGTGGGGCCCGAGTGAGCAGGGACGTGACACCGCTTCCGTCTCGGTGTCGCGCGATGTCCCTGGGCCTCGCCGCAGTCGCACTCGCGTGCTGCGGTGAGGCCGAGGCGCCCCGAGCACCCAAGGCGCCCGTCACGGCGCCAGTCGCCGGAGTGCCTTGCCTGGGCGGGCGCGCCCTCTCGTGTATGGAGCCGGCGAGGTACGAGCGAGCGCTCGCGGCCGGCCGCAACATCCGTCGCGAGTACCGCAACGATGAGGATGGAATGCGGTGGCTCGACACGTTGACGGCGCTCGACAGCCCGTTCTATGTGCGAGACGCGCGCCTGGCGTGCGCGCGGGAGTTCGGCGACGGCATCGAGCAGTGCAATTACCGGATGAGCATGATCTTGGCGAACGAGGGCAGCGGGGACGCCGAGGTCGTCTTCGCCAGAGCCGCGGTCGTCGACGAGAGCCCGCCCGCCGGGTGTGTCGCGTACGCCGACTGCACTGCGGCCATTCGCGTGGGCTCGAGAGTGCCCCTACCGCCTGCGGTGCACAGCGGAGACCTGGCGATCGAGCTGGTCCTGCAGGCGAACTCCCCGGCTCTCACGCCGGAGTTCAACTCGAAGACGCCGGCCCTCGAGGGGCTTCCTGTCGAGTTTCTGCGGGCGCTCGTCGCGGAGTACAAGAAGATCGTGGTCGAGAATCGTGGCGTGGACTACTCGAGCGACCGAGAGATGATATACACGCTGGCGACGCTCGAGCGGAACGACATCGCCTACATGGAATTGCTCATCTCGGAGCGGGAAGGTCCATGAGCATGCGCCGGACGAGCAAGGTTCTCGGGCTGGGGATCGCGGTGGGCGTGGTGCTCGCGGTGATCTTTCGCGCGCTCGTGCTCGATCCCGCCAGGTGGATCGGAGACGATTCTCTCGTGCTCCTCGCCTCGGACGACTGCGCGTTCAGCAACGATCTCTACCAGCAGATCCGCGCGACGCCCAGGCTCGCCGAGCGCGTCCAGGTGGTGCCGATCGACGGCGGACACTCCGACCGCCCGACCGTCCGGATGATGTGCGGCACGGCGCTGGCGCAGCTGCGGAACCGCGGGGTCTGGCAGCTCCGCCTGCTGCCCGACAACTGGGCGTGCGGTGCGCTGATCGCTTTCGGCAACGAAACGCATACGAAGCACTTCCTCTACTACCCCGCGTGGATGAAGGGGCCGCAGCCGCTCGAAGACGGCGATTTGTTGCCGGCGCTGGCCGAGCGGGGGCTGCAGTACGACGGCAAGACGAACACGCTGTGGTTCCTCGGGGAGGAACTGCCGGCGAGCCGCAGAGAGTCCCTCACGATGAGGGCGGTCGATGACGACAATCCGCTCTCCCACGCCGTCGGTCACACGATCGGCTGGTAGCTCGACCTGCAGCGAGGGACCGGGGAGGCGTCCGTGCGCTCGACGAGACCCGACGGCTCGCGGGCGCGCAGCGGGCGACCCGGAGCGAGCGCGCCGCGTCACCGCGGACAGACCCGGGCTACAGGCGCGAGCGCATCAGGGCTTCGAAGCTGGGAAACAGCTTGAGCCCGATCTCGTGGTCCCAGTTGCACACGCCCCACGGGCCCTTGCCGGGGTGCAAGAAGATGGACTCGTTGCCGTCGCCGTCGCCGATGAGCAGCGTCTCGCGCGCGAGGTCGACCCCCTTGAGGTCCGGGCCGTGGTCCTCGACGATCGAGTCCACGTCGGCCTCCGAAGCGTGTGACCACTGGATCTCCTCGACCGGCAGGAGCTGGGCCAGGCCGTTGGGGAACATCAGGCAGCCGTACCAGCCGTTGGACACGGCCAGGAACGCGCGAAAGTCCGCCGGAAGCGAGATCCCCAGGCGCACCTCCGCGGCGCGGATGGCCTCCTCGGATGCCGGCGGGCGGCCGAGCCAGTGGTCCGCGATCACCCGCTCGTAGACCTCGGGCGCGAGACAGAAGTCCGACTCGCCCTGCGCCTCTGCGAGCAGGTCGTCGTTCAGCTGCTTCAGGAGCTTCTTCCAGTTCGTCGCTCGCGGCATGGCGCCCCATACCACGCGCCGATCTTGGACGGCCCATGATTTCACGCGGGAGTCGGTAGCAAGCAGGCTCATCGCGGGAGTTCGCGTACGAACCCGTCGGGGACGCCGGCGGCCTGCAGCACGGCGAGGGCGCGGGCGGCGTCGGACGCAGCGGCGAAGTTGCCGAGGATGACGAGGTGGTGGTCGCCCCACGGTCCTGCCTCCGCCACGATCTGCGCCTCGTGCGACATGCAGGGGGCGCAGGTGGACGTGTACATGGAGGCGGGCAGCGCGGGCATGGTGTCGTTCAGCCGGGCGGCGCGCTCCGTGGCGAGTTGCCGGTCCGGCGTGGCCAGCACCTGGATCGTGTAGATCGGTCCAGGCGCGAGGGCTGGCGCGGGGAGCCGGATCCCGAGGGCCTTCTCGATGAGGGCCACGAGCTCCTCCGGCATGGTCGGCCCGATCCACGGCGCGGCGATCGACGCGCGGAGCGTGCGCTTGAGCGGCCGACTGCAGGTCGGTGCGCCGCGGCTGCAACGCTTCACGACGAGCACGAGGTCGGCGTCGCGTGCCTCGATCTGCAACGCGACGCCCGGCGGGAGCGCGTCGCTCAGCGGCCGGGCCCAGGCGAGGAACTGCCGCGCGTCCTCGGCCGTCCAGCCGCCGACGCCGGCGCCCTCCTGGAACCCGAGCACCTGGCTCGACACGTCCAGCCGGCCGAGCCGCCCGCTCCAGTGATGGCTGTCGGCGAGCGCGAGGGCGGGCCGACCGAACACGAGCCAGGCGCCCACGAGCCACAGACCGAGGCGCGTCCGAGGAGGTCGCATCGTCATGAAGACGCGGCTCCACGCGTTTTCTTCCACCGGGTCCGCGAGGCCCCGACCGAGGCCGTGGGGCGAGGAGCTCGGTCCCGCTCCTCCGCGAGGACTCCGGTTTGTCGCTCGAGCCGCGAGCATCACAAGGCCGGGAGGATCTTCTCCGTCAGCAGCTTGGCGGTGAGGCGATGCGGTTGCGGGCGATCGAAGTTGGTGGTGGTGATGACCACGACGATCCGTCGCTCGGGAAACACCTGCACGGAATTGCCGCCGCTGCCGTTCATCGCCCACGAGCTCCAGGTCTGGCCGTCGACCTGAAACTGCATCAGCCACCACAAATAACCGTAGTCGACGCCGTCGTCGACGCGGGCGTGCGGCTGCACGGACTGCGCGACCCATTCGGCGGGCACGAGCTGATGTCCGGCGTGGCGCCCGCCGTCGAGGTAGAGCTGGCCGAGCGCCAGCAGGTCGCGGCTGCGCAGCCCGAGCCCGCCTCCGGCCTGCGGCAGACCGAGCGGCGAGAACTGCCACTCCGGCTCGACGATGCCGAGCGGCGTGAACAGCTTCCGTTGCGCGTAGGCGTCGAGCCGCTCGCCGGTGGCGCTCTGCAGGACCGCGCCGAGCGTCGTCACGCCGGCGGTGCAGTAGCGGAAGCTGCGGCCGTGCGGCGAATCGGCGGGCTTCGGCAGCCACGCCGGAAAGCCCTGGATCGGCAGGTCGAGGTAGAACTTCACCCAGTCCTCGACCAGGTACATGCGCTCTTCGTGGCCGCGCGAGTACTGATTCTCGTCGTGGCATTCGAGCAGCGAAGACATCGTCAGCAGGTCCTCGACGGTGATCTCCGCCTTGCGCGGATCGGGGTGCTCGGGGGGGCCGTACTGCGCGAGGTAGCCGAGGATCGGCGCGTGCGCGCCCGGGAGCTCGCCGTCGGCGATCGCCTGCCCGACCAGCATGCCGGCGATGGTCTTGGTCGCCGACCGGGTGTTGCGCCGGGCCTCGCGTCCGCCGTCGTCGAAGTAGTGTTCGTAGAGCAGCTCGCCGTCGCGGGCGACCAGGATGCTGGTGATCCGGCCGAATTCGCCGGATTCGACGGCCGTCGTCACCGCCGGCAGATCGGGTCGTGCGACCACGGCAGCCGGGGGCGAGGCCTCCGCGGCGCAGGCGGCAGCGACGAGCATCAGGCAGGCGAGAGGGCAGGCGGCGAACGGCTTGAACACGGGCATCGGGCGCCCGGACGGGCGTCGGACCAGGCTATCAGCGCGGCGGGGCGCGGTCTTGTACGCCCTGAACCTGTCAGGCGCGCCGGACGAGCCGGCGGAACGCGGCGGGCGTGAGCCGGTAGGCGCGGCGGAAGGCGTGGCTGAAGTGACTCTGGTCGACGTAGCCGCACTGCGCCGCGATCTCGGCGAGCGGCCGGCGCGGGTCGTGCAGCAGGGCGCAGGCGCGTTCGAGCCGACAGCGGCGCAGGTACTCGCCGGGCGAGCGGCCGTAGCGGGCCCGGAAGGCGCGCGAGAAGTGCACGGGATGCACGCCGGCGGTCGCGGCGAGCTCGGACAGGCGCGGCGTGACGGCGCCGCTGTCCTGCAGCTGTTCGCGGGCGCGGGCCAGCCAGGCCGGCGCCGCGGCCAGCCGCTCGCGGGCGTCGAGCGCTGCTTCGGCGAGGAGCAGGTGGTACTCGGACTCCACGACCAGCGGCGACGCGCCGTCCCAGCGGCGCAATTCATCGCACAGGCGATGGGCCGCGAGCAGCGCGGCCGTCCCCAACTTCACGGCGTGGTCGGGCAGGGCGTGCAGCGCGGAGCGCCATGCATCGGCGGGGATCGACAGCGTGAAGAAGCGGCCGTCGAGCCCGCGGAAGCGATCGCGATGCGTGGTCCCCGGCGGGTTGAGGACCAGCGCGGGCCGGTCGCAGACCTCCGGCATGCCGCGCGCGCTGCTCACGTAACGACCCGCGAGCAGCAGCAAGAAGTGGGCGTCGTCGTGGGTGTGCGTGTGCACCTCGTGCTCGGGGACGGTGGGCCGGAGGTCGGCCAGGGCCAACCCGTGGGCGGTGCGCCGCCGCTCGAAGGCGCCGAGGAATTGGCCGGAGACGAGTCGCATGGCGTCGTCGGGGACGCCGTCACGCGCCCTTCGGGCAGCGGATCGAGCCCTTGACCTTGACGGGCTCGCCGCTGGGGATCGCGCGCAGCGTGGTGTCGATGGTGGCCTCGGTGTGGTCGCGGGCCAGCGCGATCGACTCGCCGGCCGGCGGGGTGCGGCGGTCGCGGGCCCAGCTGCCGCGCGGCGCGTCGACGTTGAGGGTGATCGCGGGGTTTGCCCACTCGTCCTCGGCGGTGACGAGGATGTTGAGCTTGAACGCCGGCGCCACGCCGAGCTCCTCGGAGCGGACCTCGAAGTTGGCGCCGAGACCCGGGGCGCACAGACCTCCCTTGCCGCGCAGCGTGGCCGTGAAGCCGCCCTCGAAGGTGAGGTCGACCTCGTTCGGCGAGGCCGCCGGGGCCTTCGCGGGCGGGGGCGGGGCGGTCGCGGGAGCAGCGGGAGCGGCGGCAGGGGCCGCGGGCGCTGGCTTCGCGGGTGCGGGGGTCGCTTCCTGGGCGTCACAGGCCATCAGGGCGACGACGGCGAACGCGGCGATCACGGACGTGCGCATGGGCCGAGTGTAGACGATCGGCGCTGCGCGCGGCGCGGCGATCCGCCGCGTACCGGGGCTCGCGGATGCGCGCAGGTGGATGTGCCGCGGTTCGCCTCGCTGGCGCCGTCGATGGATGGCCTTCGAGACATGTCTCGAAGGACAAATCATTCAGTCGGTCGAGGCCTTGCCGCCGGCGACGCACAGCTGGTCGTCGAGCTCGGACACGCCGGCGGTCTGCAGGGCGAGCTCGACGATGAGGCGGCGCGTGTTGGGGTCGTAGACGAGCCCGGTGAGGGTCACGGCGCCGGCGCGTACGGCGACCTCGACCTCGCTGGCGTCGATGTCGGGGTGCCAGGTGAGCGCCTCGTTGATGTCCTCGGCGATCCGGGTGTCGGAGCGCCGGTAGCCGCGCGGGCCGCAGCCGACGTAGCGGCCGCGGGCGCTGTCGCCCGGGTGCGGGCCGGCCTCCTGGGCTCGCGGCGCCGAGGGCCAGGGCGCCGGCTCCTGGTTCGGCCACGTCACGTCGCCGTAGAGGCCGCGCGAGCGGAAGCCGGGGCCGATGTACTCCTCGAACGGCGCGCCCTGGTCGACGCCCTGGCGGGCGCGGCTGTCCTCGAGGTCGCTGGTGTGTTGCTTCGCACGCATCGCTGAACCCTCCGCGACTTCACACCGTAGGGACACGCAATCAGCGGACCACTGTACATTGTTCAATGCCGTCCCCAGGCAATGTGAGCACGGCAGAGCCCGGCCGTGCGCAGACCTCGCGTGGCCGGCGCCTGGATTCACGTTTGCTCGGAGACGGCGGCGTGCAGGGCGGGGAAGACGCGGGCCACCTTGGCCAGCAGGTAGTCGCCGTAGGTGCCGCGGAAGGCGTGCACGCTGGCGCGATCCCAGCGATCGGCGGCGTCGTCGGAGATGTCGGCGGCGCGGCGCGGCAGCGGCACGATCTCGGCGTCCCACGCGGGGTCGAAGAAGAACGGGAACGACAGGCGGTCGCGGGCGGTCGAGCCGCGCACGCGGTGCGGCGTGGACCGGTAGAAGCCGCCGGTCAGGCGATCGAGCATGTCGCCGAGGTTGCACACCAGGGCGCCGGCGAGCGGCGGGGCGTCGATCCAGCCGCGCGGGGTCTTGACCTGCAGGCCGCCCGCGTCGTCCTGGGCGAGCAGCGTGAGCAGGCCGTAGTCGGTGTGTTCGCCGACGCCCCAGCCCTCGCGCGCCGTCGCCGGGTAGTGGAAGATCCGGAACAGCTGCGTCGGCTCGCCGGTGTAGTGCCTGCGGAAGTAGTCGGGCTCGAGGTCGAGGCTGCGGGCGATGCCGGTGAGCAGGCGCTGGGCGATGTCCGCGAGCCTCGCCATGACGGCCAGCACGACCGGCTGCAGCCCGGGCACGAAGGCCGGCCACAGGTTGGCGCCGTGCAGCGGGGTGTCGGCGCGCACGCGCGGGTGGTCGGCGGACAGCTCTGTCCCGAAGTACAGGCCCTCCTTGAGGTCGGGCTGGCCCGAGGTGAGCTCGTCGCCGAGCGGGAACCACCCGCGCCAGGCGCGGCCGCCGTGGCGCATGGCGATCGCCTGCTTGTCGGCCGCCGGGGCGGCGAAGAACCGGCGGCTCAGCGCGTCGAGGCGGGCCAGCAGGGCCGGGTCGAGCCCGTGGCCGACGACGTAGAAGAAGCCGCTGTCGCGACACGCGTCCGCGATCGCCCGCGCGAGTCGGTCCCGCTCCGACCCGGGGGCGTCGCGGCAGAGCGGCGAGATGTCGAGGACCGGGAGCGCTGGGGCGGTCACCTGGCCGATGATAGTTGTTCTCCGCCGCGCTGGCTGCGTCGCTCGTCGGTCGTCGACGCGCCCGGCGCGACGAAGGCAGCGCGGTCCGCGTCAGATCCGGCGCACGCGCACCTTCATCTTGAGGCCGATCGCGGGGGTGATGCCGCCGAAGCCCCAGACCCACTCGTCGTTGACGGTGCTCGAGGCGGTGAAGCTGAGGGTCGTGGTCGTGCCGTTGCTCTGCCAATCGAGCACGCCCGGGTGCGAGCCCGGCAGCTCCGTCGGGTCGCTCAGGGTCTGGTCGAGGGTGTAGCCGACAGTCTGCGGCGAGAGGTTGATGGTGACCGGGCCGGTGCTGTCGACCTCGGCGTAGGCTTCGCGCACCTTCTGGCCGGAGTAATACGGATAGCCGCTGTTGTCGAAGGACAGCGAGAGGGTGCCGGTCGGCGTGCCGACGATTCCGCCCAGGCCGTTACGAAGGGTCCATGAGACTGCCATGATGATACTCCTCGGGCGCGCCGGGCCCGGCGGGGATCGTCCGGCCGGGCGCGCACAGTGAAACGGGTAGTGTCGTCGCCCCGCGGAACCGTTCGTTACGGCGCGTTACAGCGAGGGCGAACGGAACGATCGCCCGGCGTCACTATCAGCCTCACGACCTGCACGGTCAGGTCCGACGAGAGGACGCAAAGGATGACGTCTCAAGACAGCATGGAGAGCCACGAGGTCGAGGCCGAAACGGTGCCGGTCACCAGTCCGCCCGGACAAGGGCGGGCGCCCGCGATGGGCGGGCTCGAGGCCATTCACCGCATGTTCCCGTGCCCGCTGGTGGTCCGCGGCGGGACCTTCGAGCTGCCGCCGGAGACCGAGTGGCACGCGGTCCTGACCGCCGCGCGCCCGCGGCTCGAGGCGATGGTCGGCGCGGTCGGCCGCCTCGAGTGCCCGGAGCTCGGCCCGGCGATGCAGCTGGGGACGGCCTGGCTGGTGCGCGACGACGTGGCGGTCACCAACCGCCACGCGCTCCTGCCCTTCCTCGACGACATGGAGCGGGGGACCCGGTCGTTCCGCATCGACCTGTGCGCCGAGGTCGGCAGCGAGGCGGACCTCCGCTGCCCGGTGCTGCGCGTGCTCTACCTGGCGCCCGACCTCGACCTCGCGTTCGTCCAGGTGGCGCAGCTGCGGTCGCCGCGGCCGGCGATCCCGATCGTCGACACGATCGTGCCGGAGCACCCGGTCGCGGTGATCGGCTTCCCCCACGACGAGGCGGCCGAGTACGGGTCGGAGGCGTATCAGCAGTGCTTCAAGGACGGGTTCGACCGCGAGGGCCGCGGGTTCAAGCGGATCTCGCTCGGACACCTGACGGGGATGACGCACGCGGTGGTCGAGCACGACTGCACGACGCTCGGCGGCAGCTCGGGCAGCGTGATCGTCGACCTCGTGCGCGGGGCGGCGATCGGGCTCAACTTCGGGCAATCGTTCGAGACGATGCTGAACAGCGGGGTGCCCGGCTGGCTGGTGCGCGAGCGGCTCGCGCGGCTCGAGCGCTTCGGCTGAACCTCACTCGCCCGCCGCGGCGGCCGCAGCTTCGACGGCGGCAGCCCGCTTGCGGAGCTCGCGGACCCGCGCCGGGTCGCGTCGGACGGCCGCGAGGGCGTCGGCGAGCTCGCGCATGGTGGCGACCGTCATGTCGGCCATGCCGAGCCTCTCGTTCGGAGCGCGCTCGAGGATCTCGAGCGCCTGCTCGAGGAAGGCGATCGCCAGCTCGGGCTGGCCCCTGGCGGCGTAGACGAGGCCCATCCCCCGCAGCGGGAGGGCCCGCAAGGCCGGCTCCTCGGGGGGCTCGTCGAGCTGGAGCGCCATCAATCGGTTGAAGTACGGCAGCGCCTCGGGGCAGCGGCCGAGCTGGCACAGGTGGTCGCCGATGTTGGCGAGCACGCCGGCGACGTCGACGTCTCCGCGACCGGGGTCGGCGTCGTGGATGTCGAGCAGCTCCTGGCTGATCGCGAGCTGCCGCGGGAGCTGGCCGCCCAGCCGGTACAGCTCGGACAGGAACGCCAGCGTCGTGACGCGATCGGTGTGGGCGCGCGGCACCGTGGCGTCGTAGCCGGCGAGCGCGCCCTCGACCCGCGCGGTCGCTCGCGCGAGGTCGTCGTCCTCGAGGTCGAGCTGGCCGAGCGTCACGTCGATGGCGGCGACCTCGGGGTGCGCGCCGCCGTACGTCCGCGTCAGCACGGCGCGCGCGTGCTCGAGGTAGGTGCGCGCCTCGGCGTGGCGGCCGAGCTCGAAGACGTCGAGGCCGAGGTTCACCTCGACGCGGGCGGCCGCCGGGTGATCGGCGCCGAGGCGGGCGCGCAGCTCGTCGAGCAGCTGGAGGTGCTGCGCGCGGGCCTCGTCGAGGCGCTCGGCCTCGCCGAGGCCGGCGGCCAGGGTCTGACGGGCCAGCGTGAGCTCCGGATGACCGGCGGGCCAGTAGGACTGCAAGATGCCCAAGGCCGAGCGGCGCAACGCCACGGCGTCGGCCGGCCTGTGCTCGGCACGCAAGATCTCGCTCTCGACGGACAGGAGCGCCGCGTCGGCGACCGGCGAGTCGGAGGGCCGCGCGGCCTGGGCGTGGGCCAGCCAGGTGCGCGCCTCGGCGGGCCTGTCGAACAGGGTCGCGGAGACGCGGGCGAGCTCGTTCCACACCTCCCACGTCAGATCGCCGCGGCCGGCCGCGACGGCCCGGTCGTAGGCGAGGTGCAACGAGCGGACGGCGCCGGGCCCGTCGCCGAGCAGCCGGCCCTGGCCCTGCGCCAGCAGCAGCAGCGCCTCGGCCTCGCCGCCGACGTCGCCGACCTCGCGGATCCCCGGCAGCGCCCCGCCGAGCAGCGCGACGGCCTCGCGGCCCTGATGGGTGCCGGTGAAGATCTTCGCGCGGTCGAGGATCGCCCGCACCTTGTCGTCCGGGGCGCGCGAGGGTCCGCCGAGCTCGGCCTGCCGGGCCGCGGCGGCGCGGCATTGCTGCGGATCGGGCAGCGCCGCGATCAGGTCCTCGGCGTCGGCGACGAGGGCGACGTCGGCCTGGGCGAACGAATCGAGGAGGGTGGTCCAGGCGGTGCGGTGACGGGCGAGGCAGGCGGCGGTGAGGTCGAACATCCGCTCCGACTGCTCGCCGCGCAGCCGCGTGGCGACGCAATTGTCGTGACCGGCGGTGGCCCAGCGCTCGGCGTACTCGTCGAGCCCGGCGCGGGCGCGCCGCCAGGAGTCGGCGGCGTAGGGTAGGTCGGTGGCCGCGAAGGCGTCGGCGAGCCGGTTGCGGCGCGCGTCGTCCCACAGGCCGGCGATCCGCTCGTCCGGGGGCGCGCACGACGACTGTGGTGAATCGCCGCGCATGGCGGCGCCGACGGCGGTGGCCGTCCCGAGGGCGGCGACGAGGCCGAGCGCGACGAGCTGCCGTCGTCGTCGCCGCGGCGCGGCCAGCAGGACGTCGACGAGAGCGTCCATCGACGGGTGGCGGTCGGCCGGGTCGAGCGCGAGGGCCCGCTCGAGCGCGCGGCGCAACCACTGCGGCACCGCGCGATCGGCCGGGAGCGCGGGCGTACCGGCGTGCTCGGCGAGGCGCTCGAGCGCCGGCGGCGGCGGGCGGCGGAACACGGCCTCGCTGAGCGCGACGGCGAAGGAGTACTGATCGCTGCGCGCGTCGCAGGCGAGGCCGCGGACCTGCTCGGGGGACATGTACGCCGGCGTCCCCGCGTACCTGCTGGTGGCCGCCGAGGCGCCCGCGCCGGCGGAGGGGCGATCGGGGTGGGTCTCGGCCTCGGCGAGCTCGCCGAGGGCGAGGCCGAAGTCGGCGATCCGGACGCGGTCGTCCTCGCCGACCAGGGCGTTGGCCAGCTTGAAGTCGCGGTGGACGATGCCGACGCGGTGGGCGGCCGACAAGCCGCGCGCGGCCTCGACGAAACGCTCGAGGATCGCCGCCAGCGAGCGCGGCTCGCGGTCGAGCCATTGCCGCAGCGTCGCGCCCGGCACCAGCTCCATGACGATGAACAGGCCGCCGTCGTTCTCGTTGACCTCGTGGATCTGCACGACGTTCGGGTGCGACAGCTTGGCCTGCATCCGCGCCTCTCGCAGCAGGCGCGCCCGGTCCTTCGGCCCGTCCCGCAGGCGGTCGTCGCGGATGACCTTGATGGCGACGAGGCGGTCGAGCTGCGAGTCCTCGGCGGCGTAGACGACCCCCATCCCGCCCTGGCCGAGGGTCTCGAGCACGCGGAATCGACCGATCAGCACCGGTGCGTGCGAGGTGCCGAACATCGAGGCGCTGAGCCGGCGAAACATCGCCTCGCCTTCGAGGTCGCGCTCCGCGGCGCCGAGCCGCTCGAGGCCGGGCCAGGTGTGCTCCTGCTCGGGGTCCATGGCGAAGGTAGTGTCACCGAGGCCGGCCCCCGTCAGCCAGCGTGTGTGCCGGCCGGCCACCATGGTAGAGTGGCGTCATGACGAGCGATCAGGAGCTCCTCGCCGCCTGGCGGGCCGGCGATCGCCAGGCCGGCAGTACGCTGTTCGAGCGCCACTTCGACGCCGTCCGCAGGTTCTTTCGCAACAAGGTCGATCACCAGGTCGAGGATCTGGTACAGCGCACATTCTTCGCCTGCGTCGAGGGCCGCGACCGCTTCCGCGGGGAATCATCGTTTCGCACGTATTTGTTCGCGATCGCCCACAATGTGCTCCGCGACCACCTCCGTCGCCACCGGCGGACCCCCGACGAGCTCGACCTCGAGTGCATGTCGATCGTCGACCTCGGCGCGAGCCCGACGTCGCTGCTCGCGGCGCGCTCGGAGGAGCGGCTGCTGCTGCACGGGCTGCGCAAGATCCCGGTCGCGTCGCAGGTGATCCTCGAGCTGTATTATTGGGAGCACATGACCGGGCCCGAGCTCGGGGTGTTCCTCGCGGTGCCCGAGGACACGGCCCGCAGCCGCCTGCGCCGGGCCAAGCAGCAGCTCGAGGCCGAGATCCGCAAGCTCGAGGCGAGCGCGTCGGACCTCCAGAGCACGATCTCGGGGCTCGATCAGTGGGCCGCCGGGCTGCGCGCCCAGCTGGCGCAGGGGCGTTGATCATCGCAACAGCCGATCGAGGCGGTCGCGGAGGAGCCAGGCCGGCAAGGCGGTGCCGCCGTCGAGCGCGAGGCCGATGGCCTGGCCGCGCGCGAGGTCGATGAGCGGGCTGCCGACGCCGCGCGGCCAGCCGGGGCAGTCGTGGCGCAGGCGCTGCGCGGCGATCTCGACGAGGCGGCCGGGGACGAGCCAATTTCCGGCGGCGACGGCCGTGGAGCCCGCGGGGGCCTCGGCCGGGTCGCCGGCGGGGCCGAGCACGGCCAGGTCGTGGTGGTGATCGAGCTCGGTCGCCAGCTCGATGTGCGAGGGCTGCGGCGCGACGCGGAGGAACGCGAGGTCGCAGTCGGGCGAGAGGTAGAGGACCTCGAGGACTTTGACGATGGAGGTGTCGTCGCCGAGGGCGATCTGCAGGGTCCGCTCGCCACGGTCGAGCTGGTTCAAGGCCGTGGCGACAGGGCGACGCCGGGTGACCGCGACGTCGGGGCGGACCAGCCAGGCGGTGCCGACGACCTCGACGTAGTCGTGGTCGACCGACTCGAGCCGACCGACGCAGGCGGCGGCCGCGAGCACCCGCTCCTGCGGGGACTTCCACGGCGAGGGCGCAGGAACGGACGGGCTGTCGGGAGTGGGCGAGGCGGGCTGCATCAATTGCTTGATGCGCTCGATCGCCGGGTCGCCGGGGCCGGTAATCAGGGCGGCGAGGCGCGCGAGCGCGGCCTCGTCGCTGTCGGTGGCCGCCAGCGCGGCGAAGACGGCCCGTGCGCCGCCCTCAGGCTGCGCTTGCTCCGATGGGTGCATGCTCGATCTCCCCGCGGACTCTGGCCGCGAGGGTGATAGTGGCGGGTGAGGGGCGATCCGTCACGACGATTGGTGGTGCGCGATTCTCGCGGGAGGGACGGACGCGGGGCGCCGAACTGCCGACGGGTGCATGGCCTGCGAGTATGGCGAAAAGGACATGTGCATTAAAATATGTCCTCCGAGCTGTGAGCGGGCGAGGGCCACGCGAGCTGGGGATCCGGTCGCCGGCGGCGGTCTCGCAGACCGGGACGGCGTCGCCGCGCTCCGCGGCTGGTCGGACGGCGATCGGGCGGTACGAGCGCGGGGCGGCCGGGCTGTGCATTTACGGAGGCGCCATGCGCACGCACCCGGAGACCGGCGAGAAGGTCCTGTTCGTCAACGCGTTCACCACCCACTTCACGAATTACCACACCATCAGCCACGTGCGCGTCGGCCAGGACCAGAACATGGGCGGCGCGGCGCTCTTGCAATATCTCATCGGCCAGGCCTACATCCCCGAATATCAGGTCCGCTGGCGCTGGCGGCCGAACAGCTTCGCCATCTGGGACAACCGTTCGACGCAACACTACGCTGTCATGGACTATCCGCCGTGCCACCGCAAGATGGAGCGCGCCGCCATCCTGGGCGACAGGCTGCAGGGGCGCGGTCTCCTGTGAGGTCATCCGAGAGGAGCGACACATGAATTTCTTCGACGGTTCGCTGCACCCCGAGAATCAGCAGAAGCTCGGCATCACCGCCGCTCCCTACGGCCCGGAATGGCTGCCCTCCGATTTCCCGGAGGACATCGCGGTCACGATGGAGGCGCAGATCCAGAAGGCCGTCGACTGCTACAACGCCGGCGCCACGGTCCTGCACGTCCACGCGCGCGAGCCCGACGGCAAGGGGTCCAAGCGCCTGTCCAAATACAACGAGCTGCTCGCCGGCATCCGCGCTCGCGCTCCCGGGCTGATCCTGCAGGTCGGCGGCTCGATCTCGTTCGCCCCGGAGAGCGAGGGTGAGGTCGCCCGCTGGCTGTCCGACGACACCCGCCACATGCTGGCCGAGCTCCAGCCGGCGCCCGATCAGGTCACGATCGCCATCAACACCAATCAAATGAACGTGGTCGAGCAGATGTGCCCCGCCGACCTCGAGGGGACGCGTGGTCGCCCTCGCCGCCGCCCTGGCGTTCGCGCTCGGCCGCCGGAGCACCGCGCGTGGACTGCAGGGGCCGCACGCCTCGCAGGTGCCCACGACCGCCTGAGAATGATTCGTGTGAATCAGTCGCGCGCGGACAGCCACGATTCGACCTCGGGCGCGTATGATGCGAGTGAATCAGTTGCGCGCGGACAGCCACGATTCGACCCTGGGCGCGGCGCGGGTGGAAGGATGCGAGCGAGTCACTTGCGCGCGGACAGCCACGATTCGACCTCGGCGCGCTCGCCGGCGAAGCGGTCGCCGGCGGCGGTGTAGTCGGCGATGGCGCGGCGGGCTGTGTCCTCGGCGGCGGGGTCGCGCGATTGCTGCTGGGCGCGGGCGAGGGTGAAGCGCAGGGCGGCGAGCTCGTGGACGGGCGAGGGGGCGCGCTCGCGGATGGCGATCGCGCGGTGGAGCAGCGGGAGCGCCTCCTGAGGCTTCGACTCGCCGAGGGCGGCGCGGGCGAGGCCGCCGAGGGCGGTGGCGGCGGCGACGTCCTCGGGGCCGTAGGTGGCCTCGGCGACCTCGAGCGCGCGCTGGAACTCGGCGCGGGCGTCGGCGAATTGACGGCGGGCCAGGGCGACCTCGCCGAGAGCGCACAGCGGCTGGATCTGGCCCGGCTGGGCGGGGCCCTGCGTGCGCGCGTGGAGGGCCAGGGCGCGCGAGGCCAGCGACTCGGCGTCGTCCCAGCGGCGCTGCAGGGCCGCGAGTTCGGCCAGGCCGGCGAGCGGCTCGGCGACCTCGAGGTGGTCGGGGCCGAGGGCTGTTTCGGTGATCGCAAGGGCGCGCTGGTGGTAGGCGAGGGCCGCGTCGAACTCGCGCCGGGCGCCGGCGATGTTGCCCAGGTTGCACAGCGGGATCGCCAGGCGCGGGTGCTCGCGGCCGATGCTGTTCTCGTAGATCGCCAGGGCGCGCAGCAGCAGGTCGCGGGCGCCGTCGAGGTCGGCCCGGGCCTGCGCGGTCATGGCGAGGTTGTTGAGCGTGTCGGCGACGCCGAGGTTCTCGGGGCCGAGCAGCTCGACGAAGATGTCGAGCGAGCGGCGATAGATCTGCTCGGCGCCGGCGAGGTCGCCCTGGGCCAGGCGCACGCCGCCGAGGTTGTGCGCGACGGTGGCGACGTTGAGGCTCACAGGGCCCTCGTCGGCCTCGGCGATGGCGAGCGCGCGCTCGAGGTGCTCGCCGGCCTCGGCGTACTTGCCCCACCGCTCGAGCACGCCGCCGAGCGCGGTGTGTCGGGTGATCTGCAGCAGCGGGCGCGGGCCGATCCGCTCGAGCAACATCCGGGCGTGGCGGTCCCACAGCATGGCGTCGTCGTAGCGGCCCTGCTCGACGCCGTGGATGAAGACGAGGGCGAGGGCGGCGTCGGCCTGGACCTCGTCGTGCTTGACGGCGCCGGCCATGAAGTAGGCGTCGAGCATGGCCTGCTCGGCGCCCGCGACGTCGCCGGCGTACTCGAGCAGTTGAGCGTGACGCGCGAGCGCCTCGGCGTGCAGCGGGCGATAGCCGAGCGCCGCGGCCTCTTGCAGAATCTCGTCGCCCAGCGCGCGGCTCGCCTCGTACTGGCCGAGGTCGCCGCGCACGCGCACGCGCGCCAGCTTGGCCCGGACGTCGGCGACGCGGGCCGCCTGGGCGGGATCGTCGGGCGGGGGTAAGGTGGCCATCAGCGCCTCGGCGTCGGCGCAGCGGTCGAGGCGACCGAGGCCCATGGTGGCCTGCACGGCGCGATCGAGCACGCCGGCGTCGGCGGCGACGAGGCCCTGGACGAGCACGTCGACCTCGGTGCGGCGCAGGCCGAGGCAGTCCATGCGGCGGTCGAGCAGGAGCGGCGATTGCTCGCCGCGGAGGTGGGTGGCCTCGCACGCCTCGGTGTGCATGGCGATCCACGCGGCGACGTAGGCGTCGAGCCGCGACTCGACGCGCGCGGCGATGTCGTCGGCGTGGGCCGCCCCGGTGGCCCGCAGGGCCCGGCGGACGTCGGCCTTGCGCGCGTCGTCCCAGATCCCGGCGAACTTGCCCGCGGCGTCCTTGCACAGCTGGACCGGGGCGGCGGCGCGCGGGGTGAGGCCGTAGCCGAGGCCGGCCGCGAGCGCGGCGAGGCCGACGCCGGCGAACCACTGGCGGGCGCGCTTGCCGGGCTCGCGCACGAGCTCGTCGAGCAGCGCCTGCATCGAGGGCCAGCGATCCCCGGGCCGCGCCGACAGGCCGCGCAGCAAGATCCGTCGCAGCCGCGGCGGGGCCCTGGCGCCGCGCGGGGGCTCGCTCTTCTGCAGGGCGTCGATCTGCGCCAGCAGCTCGTCGGCGGTGCGGGCCTTGAACGGCCGCGCGCCGTACAGGCCCTCGTAGAGCGCGACGCAGAAGCTGAACTGGTCGCTCTCGACGCCGATCGGCTGGAGGGCGAATTGCTCGGGGGACATGTACGGCGGGGTGCCGACCAGCGTGCCGGCCTCGGTGAGCGGCTCGCTCAACGAACCGGCGCTGTGCGAGACGGGAGCGACGAGGCGGTGCTCGGCGCTGTTCGGCGCGAGGTCGCCGACGTCGACGTTGCGCGCGAGGCCGAAGTCGAGGACGCGCACGAAGCCGTCCTCGGCGACCATGACGTTGTCCGGCTTGAAGTCGCGGTGGACGAGGCCGGCCGCGTGGGCGGCGGCGAGGCCCCGGCCGGCCTGCAGCAGGACCGCGAGCACGTCGCGCCACGGGTGCCTGTCGCGGCGCAGCCAGGCGCGCAGGGTCTCGCCCTGGATGAACTCCATGACGATGTAGACGCGGCCCTCGAACTCGCCGACCTCGTAGACGCGGGCGATGTTGGGGTGGGCCAGCTTGGCCATCGCCTGGGCCTCGCGCTGCAGGCGGGCGCGGCCGAGGCTGTCGCCGTGCGACGGGCGCATGAGCTTGATGGCGACCTTGCGATCGAGCTCGTCGTCGAAGGCCGAGAGGACCACGCCCATGCCGCCCTGGCCGATCTGCCGCAGGACGGTGAAGTGGCGGATCCGCGTCGGGGCGGGCGGCTCGGGCTCGGGGAGCGGTGGGAGGCTACGGGTGCGACCGGGGCGGGCCTGGACGATGACGGGGGCCTCGGGCGTGGCCTGGCGCGTGCGCGCGTCCTCGAGGGCGCTTTCGGCGTCGGGAGCCTGGGGCGGCGGGGGCACCGAGAGGGATGATAGCAATGACGGGGGCGGCGGTGGATGGCGGCGGGGGCTCTACATGAGGAGGGGTCGCACTCTGCGGGGAGGGCTGGTGAGCGACGCGCGTGGTGGAGGCCTTGCGGGTGGGGGGCGTCAGGGGGTGTTCTGGAAGCAGTAGAGGTGGAAGCTATTGCTGCAGTTGAGCGGATTGAGCTCTGGGTCGTTCAGGTCGGTCCAGTTGGTGTTGGTCGCCGTGGTGTCGCCAAGGCGACTCTTGAGGCCAAGCGTCGATTTCGTCCAATTCTCGCAGTGCTCGTCGCCGAACGACGTGCCGGTGGGGCTCGTGTTGGACCAGGCGTTGAGCGGGTCCGCAGGAACTGCTGCGCTCTCGGTGAGGTTGATGGGGGCGGCGAGGGTGCCGTCGGTGAGGTCGGGCCAGCCCTTGGCGATGGGGGTGCCGTCGACGAGTTGGTACCAGCCGGTGAAGGTGGTGTCGAAGCGGGTGGAGGGGGAGCCGGTGTCGTCGCTGAGCCAGGCGCGCCAGGCGGTGGCGGGGAGGTTCGGGTCGGCGGTCATGCCTGCGGCAGCGCACTTCATGTCGGCCCCGGCGAGGCCGCCGAGGTTGCCGAGGAATTGCGAGGACGTGACGAAGACGAGGCGCGGCTTGATGCACGCGTTGCTGCAGGCGTCGTCGTCGACGTCGTTGCCGTCATCGCACTCCTCGCCGGCTTGCGGGATGCCGTTGCCGCACGTCGTGCAGTTGTTGTTGCACTCGTCGTCGTCGATCTGGTTGCCGTCGTCGCAGCCCTCGCCGGCGGCGGGGTTGTGGTGGCCGTCGCCGCACTCGACGGGGGTGCAGTCGGCATCGCAGGTCTCGCTGTCCGCGGGTGTGCCGTTCATGCCGGCGTCGCACGCTTCGGAGGAGCTGATGATGCCGTCGCCGCAGGTGCAGTCGGCGCATGCGATGTCCTCGACCTGCTCCTGGCAGACGCCGTCGCCGCAGTGGGGGGCGGAGCCGGTGCACGAGGTGTTGCAGGCGACCTGGTCGGGGGTGTCGTCGTAGGCGTCGGAGTTGTCCTCGCCGTCGTCGCAGGTCTCGCCGGCGGTGGCGTTGAGGAGGCCGTCGCCGCACTCGACGGGGGTGCAATCGGCGTCGCAGGTCGGGGTGTTGTCGCCCTCGTCGCAGGTCTCGGGCGATTGCGTGGTCTTGTCGCCGCACCACTCGGGGTAGATGCCGGAGCAGGTGGTGTTGCAGTGCTTCTCGCCGGTGTACTCGTCGGAATTGCACACACCGGCGCCGCAGTCCTGGCCGTCGTCGCAGGTCTCTCCGGGGTCTCGCACGCCGTTGCCGCACAGCGCCGGACCCGTGGTCGATTCGGTGGTGTCCGTCGTGGTGTCCGTGGTCGTGGTGGTGCTCGTGCTGGAATCGGCGGGGGCCCAGCAGGCGGCGGTGAGGCACTGGCCCCGGATGTCGGCGCAGCCCGAGGGACCGAGCGAGACGGCAGTGAGCGCGACGGCCCAGAAAGCGACACGTCCAGAGGCGAGCATAGGCGCCGACGCTACCGAACGCGACGCGGCCGCGCAAGCTTCTGGCCCTGCTGAACGGCGTTCTCGCGCGGGCGAGAGGTCTCGCGCAGGCTGGCGCCGGGCGGGTCTTTCGGCTAGGGTCGCGCTCGCCGGCATGTCGTCTCTCTGCGTCTCCATGATGATGTTGCTGCTCGTGGCGCCAGCGGGCGCCGCGGCGACGAACACGGGAACGCCCGCGGAGGCGACCGCGCCGGCGGCGGCCAGCGACAAGGCCGAGCGGACCGCCCGCGCGGCGAAGTTCTTCGAGGGCGGCCGCTACGTCGAGGCCGCGCTCGAGTTCGAGGCGCTGCGGCGCGACTATCCCGGCGACCCGTCGCTCCTGTTCAACGCGGCCGCGAGCCGCGACGCGGCCGGGCACTTCGCGCACGCGGTCGCCTACGTGCGCGAGTACCTGGCGCGCACGGACATCGGCCCCGACGATCGCAAGCAGGGCGAGGAGCAGCTCGAGGAGTCGGCCCGCAAGGTGACGGCGGTGACGGTCACCGTCACGCTGCCGCTCGAGGGTCCGCAGGCCGTCACCGTGGTCGCGCGGCACGTGGCGCGCAGCCCGGCCGATCTGCGGCCCGAGCTCACGTTCCCGCGGACGACGCCGCGACAGCCGCTGAAGCTCGAGCTGGACCCCGGCGCGTGGATCGTGCGGGTGGAAGGTCCCGGCTATCAGCCGGCGGAGCAACAGGTGGCGGTCGCCTCGACGCCGCTGGCGATCTCGCTGCGACCGGAGCTGGTAGCCGTCGTCCACACCCCGCCGCCGCAGGTCCGCGCGGTGCCGCCGGAGGTCGTCGAGACGACGTCGCGCGGTCTCTACATCAGCGGCGGCGCGGTGGCGGCGGCCGGGCTCGGGTTCATCGCCGGCGGGGTGGGGATGATCCACGGCCAGCGCGTCAAGGCCTGCGACGACCCGACGCTCGCGGCCTGTCGGCGTCGCTTCGCCAGCGGGTTCGTGGTGCGCAACATCGGCTCGACGCTCCTCGGCGCCGGCGCCGGTCTGGCCGCGAGCGGGCTCGTGTGGCGCGCGAACGATCCGCGCCGGCGAATGATCGCATGGAGCGCGCTCGCTGCGGTCGGCGGCGTGGGCCTCATCCTCGGCGAGGTGCTGGTGCTGCGGGGGACGATCCCGTTCAGCCGCGACAACACCGATCCGCAGGGGACGCTGGCCGGCTGGTCCGATCATTGGGGCGAGCACCGTCATTCGGCGCTGCCGGCCCTCGCGGCGACCTTGCGCGGGCTCGGCGTCGGCCTCGTCGCGGGATCGGTGGCGGGGCTGATCGTCCAGCGCAAGCACCTCGGCCCCGGCGGAGCCCGGGCGATTCGCGTCGAGCCGAGCGCCGGTCCGGGCCACACGGGCATCGTGCTCTCCGGCAGGTTTTGAGGCCGGGGCGGCGGTCGGGGGCATACCGGCATCGTGCTCTCGAGCCGCTCTGAACGCCCGGCCGCGTCCAGCGGCGGCGGTAGGGCTGCGAGCAAGTGCTTATCATCGCCATGCTCAAAGGGACATGCTCGAACCTTCATGTTGTGACAAACATGATCTTGTAGTGATGTTATCACAGACATGTGAGAGCGCGACTCGACGGCGCGCTGCTCGCGGCGTGCAGGAGCAGGGGTCGCTCAGGGCTGCAGGACGGCGCGGCAGCGCGGCGGTTCGCCGGGGCGCAGGCTCTTGCATACGAAGCGATCGGCGCACGGGCAGTCCTGGCAGCAGGTGCTCCGGCTCTCGTCGGCGTCACACACGCCATTGCCGCACTGCGACGACGACGCGGGCTCGGTCACGTGGAGCTCGGGGATCTTCTGCAGCCGCGAGCACTTGCCATTGATCAATCGGGTTCTCGGCGGGCACGTGGTCGGCAGGACCTCGGGCGGCGGCGTGACGGCGACGGGCTCGACGGGCTCGGCCTCGACGACCTCCGGGGCGCCGGGGAGGTCGCCGCTGCGCCGGCGCAGCGGCCCGCAGTCCTCGAAGCTGTGCTGCGCGGCGGTGCGCTCGTTGGCCTCGCAGCGGCCGTTGCCCGCCCACTCCTGGCTGCACCAGGCGCCGGGGCGGGTGTCGGCGAGCTCGTCGCGGAGGCGATCGACGAGGGGCTCGAGCGCGGCGAAGTCGGCCTCGCCGAGCTGCTCGAACTTGGCCCAGCGGACCCGGCGATTGCAGTCGAGCACCAGCGTGACGGGCAGGTTGCCGCGGTACAGGCCGCCGTTGTCGCCGGCGGCGGCCAGCGCCGAGGCGAGGGCGTCGCTCATCGTGCGGTCGGCGAGGCGGATCGGCGCGGGCGGCATGACGCCGGCATAATCTTGATAGGACCGCAGCGGGTCGGTGTGGTCCTTGATCTGGATCGGCACGAAGCGGACATCGTCCCATTCGCGGTGGCGAGCGAACATCGCCTTGAACTCGGGCAGCTCGGCGAGGCAAGGGTCGCACCAGGTCGCCCACAGGTTGACGACGTGGATCGTCCGCGGCGGCAGCACCTGCGGCGAGCCGAGGCGCAGCGTGTCGAGCGGGAGCTTGCCGACCTCGCCCGGGGGCACGGCCTCGAGGTTGAGGCGCATCGCCGGCGAGATGTCCATGCCGGAGGCGCCGAGATAGCCCGACTTCGCCGGATCCTGCCGCGGCGGCGGCTGCACCGGCTCGACGGTGGCCGGCGCCCCGGCGGACGCGACGGGCGTGCAGGCCTTCTGGCGCTCCGCGAACAGCCGCGTGAATTGCTCGTGCTGGTCGACCCGCCGACCCATCAGCCAGATCGTGATGAGCAGACCCAACCCCGTGAACACGAGGTTGACCGCGGTCCATGCGACGAACAGCCGGGTGCGATCGGTGGTCACGTCACGGCCCCTCGCACGCGCTCTCCAGTCTCCGCACGAACGTGTCGCGCTCGTGCCGCCAGCGCATGCCGACGACCGCGGCGGCGAGGATGCTGGCCATGGCGAGCAGGCAGGTGATCTGGGCGAACAGCCGGGCGCTACGCTCGGTCACGGCCTGTCCTCCGCGAGGTCGACGGAGATCGGCGGCTTGTACTCGTCGCCGAGGCAGGGGATCGGGATGACGAAGACGACGCGGTTGACGGCCGAGAACAGCGCCTGCCAGGCCGGGGTGGTGCGATCATTAAGATCGATCGCGCCGTCGAGGGCGGCGCGGAGCTCGCGAGCGCTGGTCGGATCGGCGGTGACGAGCGGATCGACGGCGGGCGGTCGTCCGCTGGGATCCGTCAAGTAGGTCTGACGATAGCGCGCCGGCTCGATCGTCCGCGTGGTCGGCAGGCCGAACGAACGGATCCGCACGCGCCGCTTGTCGCGCTCGGTCTCGGGGATGCCCTCGTAGAGGACGAGGTCGAGCAGGTTCTCGACGAACTTGATGCGCGCCAGGGCGAGCCAGTGGTTGGCCTCGGCGTCGCCGTCGGGGCTGGCGCGACCGATGACGAAGATCTGCTTGGCCTCGCGCAGCGGACCGGCGAATCGTCGCACCTGGTCGAGGTAATGCTCGAGGACCTCGGGCGCCGGCCAGTCCTTGCGCTTGAGGTGCGGCTGGCCGCTCGGGAAGTGGACGGCGAAGCGGTCGGGGAAGGCCGACAGGATCAGGTCGAACTTCTCGTCCTCGAGCGCGAGCTGCTCCCACTCGGCGGTGGTGCACGCGCCGGCCGAGACGATGTCGGCGACGGACTTCTTGCGGGTCGAGCACTTGAGCGCGAGCGTGCGGACGGCGTCGGCGAGCGCCTCGTTCTCCTCGCAGACCAGAGGGGTGCGATCGATGCCGGCCGGCGAGGCGCAGCGCAGGTTGTGACAGACGAGCCCGTCCTCGCACTCGCAGTCGCGGCAGCTGTCGCCCTCGCCGCACAGGACCTCGGGCGGCACGGGGACGCAGGCGTTGAGGCGGCAGTACTGCCCCGGAGGACAGGTCGCGGTCGCGGGGCTCGAGAGGTCGCAGGTCGGGGGCGCGGCGCGGACCTCGGGCTGGACCTGGCCGAGCGTGAGGTCGGTGTCGTCGGTGACGAGGTAGACGACGGCCGCGACGGCGACCGCCATGGCGACGGTCAGCACGAGCATCATGAGGGTCGCGGGGTCGCGGGGCGCGGACATGGGCGTGCTATTTGGGCGGAGCAGGCGGCGCGGCCTGCAGCTCGACGTACATGGCGAGGTCGTCGAAGGGGGTGTTGGCGAACAGCCAGTAGGGCGGGCGATCCGGATCGATCGCGCCGTCCTTGGCGGCGTGGACGGCGATGGCGGGCACCATCAGGTCGAGCTGCTCGGCGTGGCGCTGGTGCGCGGTGATGTCCGCGAGCACGCCGCGATCGTGGTCGATGCAGCGAAACAGCGGGTTGTCGGGGTCGTCGGGGTCGATCTCCATGCCGAGGTCGACGGCCCGGTTGCCGACGCGCTCGGCCGTGAACAGCGGCTGGCCCGCTTGACGATCGTCGTGCAGGGCGAACAGGCCGCCGATCAGGCGGAAGCCGGCGCCGGGCTGGAGCTTCTCCATGCACTCGGCGGCGCGCGCGGCGAGGCAGGCGTTGTCGTCGCGGGCGCGATCGTCGGAGCGGGCGAAGCCGGCGGGGAACGCCGCGGGATCGCAGGCGTGGCGCGGCGCGTGGTAGATCCACAGCTGGACCGGCCTGGGGAATTGCCCGTTGCGCAGCGCCTGCGCGAGCTGCTTGAACTTGCGCTTGCACGCGCTGCACGACATGTCGAGGTAGGCGGCGAGGACCACCGGGGCGTCGGCAGGACCGACGCGGATCGGCGCAATCGGCGAGGATTCGGCCCGCTCGGGGCAGCCGTCGCGCACGCTCACGGTGTGGCGCATGCCGTGGTAGGCGAGCGATTGCACGCCGGTGGCGATCGTCAGCAGCATGCCGAGGCGGAAGCCGGCGTCGATGAGCGAGGCCCGGCGGTGGCGCAGGGCGACACCCAGGCGGAATTGTTCGCGCGGGTCGGTCAGGCGGCGCACGGTCGCGGCGGCCGCCACCAGCAGCAGGGCGACGCCGTCGAGCGACAGGCAGAACGGACAGGGCGACTGCAGGATGGCGAACGCGTAGACGGCGTAGACGAGGCTGATGCACGCGATCGCGAGCGAGAGGGTCCACAGCAGCGAGGCGGCGCAGCCGGCGAGGAAGCCCCGACGGGCGAGCTGACCGACGGCGAGGACGATGACGCAGACGTAGGCCGCCGAGCCCCAGGTGCTGATCGGAAGGCCGCCGACGACGGACCACGCGGCGCCGAGGGCGTCCTCGCAGCGCATCTCGCCGATCTGGCAGCCGCCGTGCGGGCCGAGGCACGGGGTGTAGGCCATGCGGAACTTGAGGACGGTCAAGTAGCCGCCGAGGGCGGCGCCGATCAGGCCGAGCAGGGCGCAGGTGAGGAGGGCTTGCCGGTGCAGGCCGGTGAACGCGAGCCGGGCGGTGCTCATGGCGAATCTGCCTTCCCCGGTTCGAGCGGCACGGGCAGGAACTCGGCGCTCGACTGCGTCAGCGTGTAGACGAAGGCGCCCCCGCGCGGGCTCTTGCCGAACGGGAACGACAGGGCCTTGCGGAAGCACGCGCGGAGCTCACGGTCGCCCGAGTAGACGCGGACGTTCGGGGCGCCGCTCGGGGTGACGTCGACGCGGAACTTGACCTTGCTGGTGACGAGGCCGCCCGTCATCATGCAGGTCGCGCGCAGGTACTTGAGCTGCTGGGCGATCTCGCCGCGCGCCGCGCTGTACGGGAAGCCTGGCTCCGGCCGCGGCTTCGGCGCGGGCGCGGTCTGGGGCGGCGCCGGCGTGGTTTGCTTCGGCTCGGGGGGCGGCTCGGGGACGGGCGGCTCGGGCTCCGGCGCGGCCGGAGCTGTCTCGAGGGGCATGTCCTTTGCGTCATCCGCCGGCGCAGCCGCGGGCGGCGCGGGCTGTCGCGCGGCCTCGGCGGGCGGCGGAGGTGTCTCGCGGGGCATGTCCCTTGGTTCATCCGCGGCCGCCGGTGCTTCGGCGGGCGTGAGAGGTGTCTCTCGGGACATGCCCTTTGGTTCATCCGCGGGCGGGCGCGGGTCGGTCGGCGGCGGATCCGGGTCCGACCGGGCGAGCAGGGCGGGCGCCTCGCTCGAATCGAGCGACTGTGGCGCGGCGGCGGCGGCGTCGGTCGATTCGTCGGCGGGTATCACCAGTCGTGTGGCGACCACGAACATGCCGATCGTGGACAGCAGGGTGACGACGCGCGTGGTGATCGCGCGCGGGGTGATCGTCTCGGTCGTCGAGCCGTGCCCGGCGACGGGATGCGGGTCGGAGCCGGGCGGCTGGACCAGCACGGCCGTCGGGGGCGTGCGGAACGCCGGACCGGAGAGCCCCGCGCGCTGGATCCCGAGGGTCGCGGCGATCGCCTGCGCCAGCTCCTCGGTGGTGGCGTAGCGGTTCTCGGGCTTCGCCGCGAGGGTGCGGAGGATGACGGCGTCGACGGCCGCGGGGATCCCCAGGTGTGGCACCGCGCGGCTCGGCGGGATCCGCTCGCCGAGGACGTGCTTGCCCATGACCTCGAAGGCGGTGTCGCCGCGAAACGGCGAGACTCCGGTCAATAGTTTGTAGAGGGTGGCGCCGAGGGCATAGATGTCGGTGCGTATGCCTGCTCGCGCGTCGCCGGTGACGAGCTCCGGGGCGAGGTACTCGGGCGTGCCGATCACCGTGCCCTTCTGCGTCGGGCCGGTGTCGGCGTCGATGTCGCGGGCGATGCCGAAGTCGATGATCTTGATATGATCGGGGTTGTCGTCGATCGTGATACGGACGCAATTGCTCGGCTTGATGTCGCGGTGGATGATGCCCTGGCGGTGCGCGCTGCCGAGGCCGCTGCACAGCTGGAGGGCGATCGGGGCCAGACGCGACCAGGGCAGCGGGCCCTCGCGGCGGAGCAGCGCCTCGAGGTCCTCGCCGCGGAGGTACTCCATCACGAGGTAGAGCTCCCCGTGCGGCAGGGACCCGACGTCGATCGCGTGCGCGACGTGGCTGCTGCGGACCTCCATCATCGCGCGGGCCTCGTTGAAGCAGCGCGTCTGCACCTCGCCGCTGCGCGACGGGTGCGACTCGACCAGCTTGATCGCCAGCGCGGCGCCGGTCCGGAGGTGCCGGCCGAGGTAGACTCGCCCCATTCCCCCGGCGCCGAGCTTGCGCTCGATGCGATAGCGGCCCTCGATCTCGAGGCCGATGTACGGATCGTGGGGCGGTCGCGGCAATTTGCGGGCCGTGGCCTCGTCCTCGACGGGGTCCGTCGCGGGCTGTTCGGACGCGTCCGTCATCGCGTGTCCCTCGGCCCGGTCGGAGGTGGGAACGTCGAGCCTGACCGGACGGCCATTCGCGCTGATCGCGGGCGGGGCTCCTGTCGCTCGCGTGGCATGGCAGGCGATGGTAGCCGATGTCTGCGCTGCCGGCGGGACGTTCGTGCGCACACGCGGGCGCTTGCGCATCCGGCGCGGGATCGCGGGAACGGGTCGACCGTCGGGCCGGTGTTGCCGGGGCTGCGCTGGGGCCTGGGGTCGGCGCTGGACCGGCGGATCAGGGGGGCGCGCGTGATGGAACCGAACTTCGCCCCCTGGTGAATGGGCGAACCGCAGGAACGCTGTTACGGGTGGGAGATCGAGCTGGCTCGGCGCGGCTGGCGGAAGCAGTGCGACATCCGGCCGCGGCGAGAGGCCCGGCGCTCGCTGTCATCATGGCGGATGGGTCCGTCCGGGCTGCGATTCATACGACGGGGGTCGTGACGAACGCGACGGCGCGGCGGTGATTGCTGCGAGCGCGCGAGCATGAAGGCCGCAGCCCGGCCTCCGCGCGGAGCGGCCGGACCGCGAGCGTGGCGCGATGATTATTGCTTCCAGCGCTCGAGCATCCACGTGTAGATGTCGTGGCCGGCGGACAGGTCGTAGGTCATGGACCAGGAGTCGTGGCCGACGCCGGGGTAGATGATCATCTCGGCGTCGGGCTTGGGGTCGCACATCTGCAGCTTGGTGACCGGCTCGATCGTGCCGCTGACGTTGACGGTGCCGTCGTTGTCGCCGTGGAAGGCCCAGATCGGGACGCGGCCGAGCTCGCACTGGGCCTTGTTGAAGGCGCCCTTGCCGTCGCCGGCGATCGGGACCATCGCCGCGATCTGCTCGTCGAGGAAGTCGCCGAGGTAGCCCCACGAACCGATCGCGCCGCAGCTGAGGCCCGTGAGGTAGACGCGCGCCGGGTTGATGTCGTAGTGCGTCATCGCGAACTCGATGAACGCGTGGACCTCGCCGGAGCCGGGGCAGCCGCCGCCGGGGTGCTGCGGCGAGAGCACGACGAACGGGAGCGAGGTGTCCCACTGGTCGTTCTTCTGCAGCTTGGGCGGGCCGTTGGCGGGCACCTTGTCGAGCTCGCTGTCGCCGTTGCCGTTCTCGCCGATGCCGTGGAGGAAGACCAACAGCGGGTACTTCTCGCCGCCGCCGTAGCCGGGCGGGGTGTACTCCCAGTAGCCCTGCTCGGCGTCGGACATGCCGAGCGGGACCTTCTTGAAATGCGCCGACGAGGGCATGCCGTCGTCGGGGATCTCCGGGATGTCCTCGGGGCCAGGTTCGACGCCGCCGGTGGTGGTCGTGTCGTCGGTGGTCGTGGTCCCGGGATCGGTGGTGGTGCCCGGATCGGTGGTGGTGCCCGGGCCGGTGGTGCCGGTGGTGGTGCCCGGCTCGCCGGTCGGATCGGCCGTGGTCGGCCCCTGGGTGGTCGGCACGGCGGTGTCGACCGTGGGGTTGCTCGGCTCGTCGCCGGTGGTGGTCGACGCGCCGGGCTCGGTGGTGCCGGGCGTGTCGGTCGTGCCGTCGGTGCCGGTGCTCCCGGTCGTATTGCCGCCGTCGTCGCCGCACGCCGGCATGGCGAGGAGCGTCAGTGAGGGCAGGACGAACCACCAATGTTGTAGGGTCATGGCCATGGCAGCGGCCTTACACCCGGCGCCCAAATAGCGTCAAGGCGTCGATTCGCGCGCGTCGGCCTCGCAGCGTCGCGGCCGCAGATGGGGCCTCGCGGCGAGGAGAAGTGACCCCAATGGTTTGCGACGAGCGCTCGAATATCGACAATGTCTTCACGCGAATCATCAGGGGACGCACGCCCGCGACTGGGCGCTTCGCCGAGCGGGGCCCCGATCAATGTGGAGGGTCCGGCCGGATCCGCGCCGGCGTACGGGGGCGCCGGCTCGCATTCGCGGGCATACTCGAACGAGTGCAGCCCGCGGTCCTCGCGCTCGTCCTCGTCGCCGAACCGGGCTGGCTCGACCTGCGCTGGCCCGAGGTGGCGGGTTGTCCCACGGCCGCCGAGGTGGCGGCGGCGATCGAGCGCCTCACGCCCGCCGGGACGCGCCGGCCGGTGGTGGTGGACGCTGCGGTCGCGGCCTTGGAGGCCGGCTATTCGCTCGAGCTGTCGCTGCGGGCCGGCGACGCGGTGCTGCAGCGGCGCGCGCACGACGTGAGCTGTGGGCCGCTGGCCGATGCGACGGCGGTGATCGTGGCGGTGGCCGCCGAGCCGCTGGAGGCGGGGGAAGGGGAGGCGAGGCGGCCGGCGCAGGACGACGAGATCCCCCCGGGGCTGCGGCGCTCGCGTCCGCCGGAGGTCCGACCGCCGCCGGCGATCGGTGCATTCATGGCAGTGATCGGCGCGGTCGGTCCGCCGCGCTCGCCGGCGCCGGGGCTGCAGGCCGGATTGGCGGTGGTGTGGCCGCGGGCGCGGCTCGAATTGCGGTTTCACCACACCTTCGCCGGGGCGCTGCGCTACGCGAATGCCCCGGGGGCGGGCGCCCGCCTGCAGCTGTCGGCCGCGGCGGTGCGCGGCTGCCCGCGCCGGGCCCGGGGGGCGTGGTCGCTGCATCTGTGCGGCGGCCTCGAGCTCGGGGCATTGACGGCGCAGGGGGTCGGGCTCGCGCGCAATGAGCGGAGCGTCGGAATGTGGGCAGCCGGGGTGTTCGGCCCGGGGCTGCAGTGGCAGCCCCGGTCGTGGTTCTCGCTGGGGCTCGAGGTCGAGGCGGTGGTGGCGCTCACGCGCCGGGGCTACACCGCGGGCGACGCTCCGGCGTTGCTGTACCGGGTACCGCCGGTCGGCATGCGCTTCGGCGCCGGGGTGGCGGTGTATTTTTTCTGACGGAAGCCCGCCGTGCCGGAGATCGATCCCCCTGCCATGCCTCCGTGCTCGCCCGACCCCGAGTTCGCCGCGTTCTTCCGCGCCCACTTCACCTACGTGCACCAGAACCTGCGCCGGCTCGGGGTCACGGCCGCGGCGGTCGAGGACGCGGCGCAGGAGGTGTTCCTGGTGGTGCTGCGCCGCAGCGACGCGCCGATCACGAGCGTGCGCGGCTGGCTGTTCGGCATCGTCCGCCGGATCGCCTGGCGCTATCGCCGCGGAGCGTCGCGGCGTGAGCGGCTGGTGCACGCGCTGTCCCTCGAGCCCGTCCGCCGCGTCGACGGCGACGCGCAATTGCTCGAGCGCGAGGCCACGGCGCTGCTCGACCGCTTCCTCGCCCGCCTCGACGACGACAAGCGCGCGGTGTTCGTGCTCGCGGAGCTCGAGCAGCAGTCGGCCGGCGAGATCGCCAGCGCGCTCGGGATCAAGGAGAACACCGTGTATTCGCGGCTGCGCGCGGCCCGGCAGGAGTTCGATCGCAGCTGCGCGCGGCTCCGCGTGCGCGAGCAGTGGAGCGTCGAGCGCGAGGCCGTGCTGAGCCAGGCGCGCCGCGGGCACACGCCGTCGGCGGGGGCACGCGAGCGGGTGCTCGCGGGGCTGCTCGTGCCTGGGCTGTGGGGCATGTCCTCGGGGTCAGCATCGGCGGGGACGTCGGCGGCTCCGGGCGCGGGGGTCGTGTCGGGGTTCGTCGGGGCGCCGCTGGTGGCCTCGCTCGGGCTGGCGTTGCTGGCGTTGACCGGCGGGGGGGCGGTGCAGCACGAGGCGAGCGCGGCGGCTGCGGTCGAGGTGGCGGTCGGGCGGGTTGGCGCGCGGGCGGGTGAGGTCGAGGAGGTCTCTGGGGACAGGTCAGCGACGAGCGCGGGTGAGGAAGTCTCCGGGGACAGGTCGGAGGCGAATGCGGGTGAGGATGTCCTTGAGGACAGGTCGGAGGCGAGCGCGGGCGGGGCCGAGGATGGCCGCGAGGTCGGGACGGCAGCGGGCCCTGGAGCGGCGTCGACGGGTGGACCTGTCCTGGGGGACAGGATGACGAATGGCGGGGATGTCCCGGAGGACAGCCCCGGCCAGGCAGGGGCGGATGGCCGCCGGGATCGGCGACGAGCGGCAAGAGCGACTCCCGCGCCGCGCGAGCGTCGGGGGGCCGAGCCGGTGCCGCTGCTGGCGAAGACGTCGGCGAGCGACGAGCTGGCGCGGGAGGCCGCGCTCGTGGCCGCGGCCCGGCGGGCGATCCGCGACGGGGCGTGGGCGCAGGCGCAGACGCTGCTGGCGACCCATGCGCGCGAGTTCCCCGAGGGCACGCTGCGCGACGAGCGGCGGCTGTCGCAGATCGTCGCCACCTGCGCTTCCGGACAGGTCGATGCGGCCCGCGCCGAGGCCGAGCGGCTGGCACGCGAGCAGCCTGCCCTGGCCCGCAAGGCTGCGTCGCTGTGCCCGGCCGCTGCAGTTTCTTCGACGACGGGGAAGGGAGCCGGAGATTGAAGCGGGCATGACCCACTGCACACGCTCCGTCTCATCCTTGATGTTCGTCTCGATCCTCGGCGGCTGTGTGCTCCAGCCCGATCCCATCGGCGAGAGCCTGTCGGTCGCCGACTCCACCGATTCCACCCACGCTGAACTCAGCGGAGGCATCGCCATGACCACGTCCGGCACGACCGTCGCGCCGGGCGAGGGTGAGTACGGGGCTTCGTGCCAGTTGCTCGGCGTCCCCGAGTCGGTGCAATCGAAGGCGATCTCGCTGCAGCCGGACTGTGCGGGCGGGATCTGCGTGTTTCAGTTCGAGGACACGCCGCCGCCGTGCAGCGACGACAGCGATTGCGCGGCGCCGTGGCCGACCTGCGACGGCGACTTCTGCGAGCTCGACCAAAACTTCGTGGCCGCGAGCTCGCGCTGCACCCAGAATTGCGAGGAGGACGCCGATTGCCCGGCGATCCCGGGCTGCGCGAGCGAGGCGGTGTGCGCTCCGGCGACGCTCCTCGCGCCGCTGTGCTGCGAGAAGGTCTGCCTGTGTGGCGACGACCTCAGCCTCGGAGCGACCGCGGACCTCGAGAATCTTTGCCAGCAGCCCGGAACCTGCGGGCCGTGAGCGTCAGGCGCTGCGCAGCTCGAGCCACAGGGCGTCGACGACGGCCTCGGTCTGGCCGAACCATTGCTCGGACGCGAACAACTTCTTGCGCGTCTCGGGCGACGGGTACAGGGCAGGATCGCCGGCGTCGGCGACCAGGCCGCGGGTGATCGCGGCGAGGTTGGGGGTGGCGAAGCGCAGCTCGTTGGCGTTGAGGGCGGCGATCTCGGGGTCGAGCAGGAAATCGACGAAGCGCACGGCGACCCCGGGCATCGGCGCGGAGGCGGGGATCGCCAGGTAATCGACCCACAGCACCGCGCCCTCGTCGGGGATGACGTAGCGCAGGCTCGGGCGCTGCTTCTGGGCGCGGAACAGGTCGCCGCTGTCGATCTGGGCGATCCACGTCTCGCCGGACACGAGCGCGCGCGCGGGGTTGGCGTCGTAGGCGCGCAGGAGGTCCTTCTGGGCCCGCAGCATCGGGTACACGCGCTCGCGGATGGCCGGCTTGTCGGTGCTGTTGATGTCCATGCCGGCGGCGAGCAAGGCCTGGTCGAACACGTCGCCCTTGCTGTCGATGACGCTGATCTTGCCGGCGTATTTGGGGTCGAACAGGGCCTTCCACGAGGTCGGGGGCTCGACGTGGTCGCTGTCGTAGCCGATGCCGGTGGTGCCCCACAGATAGGGGACGGCGTAGATCTGGTTGTCGGCGGCGATCCACGGGCCGAACTGGGGATCGAGGTTGGCGAGCCCGGGCAGCTTGTCGCGCGCGAGCGGGACCAGCAGCGCCTGCTTGCGCATGCGCTCGAGCACGTAGTCGATCGGGAACACGACGTCGTAGGCGGCGCCGCCGGCCAGCTTGGCGGTGAGCTCGGCCTCGGCGAGGTAGTAGTCCTGGGTGACGCCGATGCCGGTGGCGGCGGTGAAGCGGGTGAGGACCTCGGGCGCGAGGTAGTCGCCCCAGTTGTAGAGGGCCAGAGTGGTGCCGCGGGAGCAGGCGGTGGCGCACGCGCCGGCGCCGAGCAAGCGGTGGAAGGAGCGGCGGCTCAGGCCGGGCATGGCGGCGACGATGCCACAATTCAGGCCGGCGGCGCGGCGAAGCGCAGCACGCGGGCGGGGTCCCAGGCCAGCGCGACCGCGGCGCCGGGGGTGCAGGCCGGCGGCGTCGGGCTGCGCGACAGATGGACGCGCCCGGCGATCTCGACCTCGACCTCCCAGCGATCGCCGAGGCAGGCCAGGCTGCGCACGACGCCGGTCGCGCCGGACTCGCCGAGGCGCAGGTGCTCGGGCCGCAGCCAGCCGTCGCCACCTGGCTCTCGGGTCACCTCGCCGAGCAGGCGCGCGACCTCCAGCGACGGCGGGGCGGCGTACAGCTCGGCCGGGGCGCCGGCGGCCAGCAGCGCGCCGCCGCCGAACACGAGCAGGCGATCGGCGAGCGCGAGCGCCTCCTCGGGGTCGTGGGTGACGTGCAGGCAGCCGAGGCCGCGCCGGCGCGCGAGGTCCCGGAGCAGGCGGCGCAGGCCGGCCCGCAGCGGGCGGTCGAGGGCGGCCAGCGGCTCGTCGAGCAGCAGCCAGCGCGGCGCGCCGGCGAGGGCGCGGGCGAGCGCGACCCGCTGCTGCTCGCCGCCCGACATGGCCGCGGGCTTGCGTGTCTCGAAGGACATGTCCAATCCGACATCTCGTAGCAATGCCCGGGCGCGGGCGGTCAGCTCGGGATCGCGGACGCCGAGCAGGCGCGGGGCGAAGGCGACGTTGTCGAGCGCGCTCAGGTGGGGGAAGAGGGCGTAGTCCTGGAACAGGGTGTGGAGCGGGCGCCGCTCGGCGGGCAGGTCGTCGATGGCGCGGCCGTCGAGCAGCACGCTGCCGGCGTCCTGGCGCTCGAGGCCGGCGACGATCCGCAGCAGCGTGGTCTTGCCCGAGCCCGAGGCGCCCATCACACAGGTGTAGCCGCCGGCCGCGAGCTCGACGCTGACGTCGGCGAGCACGCGCCGGCCGGCGTAGGTCTTGCCGAGGGCGCGCAGCGTGAGCGTCATCGCCGGCGCAGGAGAGCAGCAAGCGCGGCCGCCAGCAAGGGGACGAGGCCGAGGCCGAGGGCCCAGCGCGGCACGGCGCCCTGGTCGCCGCCGCGGCCGAGGATCTCGAGGCCGACGGCCAGGGTGCTGCCGCCGGGGCCGGAGGTGAAGGCGGACGCGCCGGCGTCGCCGACCGCCTGGGCGAAGGCCACGAGGGCCAGGGCGGCGCCGATCGGCCAGGCCAGCGGCCACCACAGCCAGCGCGCCCGCGCCAGCGCGCCGGCCCCGAGGTCGCGGGCCGCGTCGGCCAGGCGCGCCGAGTCGGCGAGGGCCGCGGTGGCGCCCGCGTGGGCGATCGCCACCTGTCCCGGGAGCAATGTCGCAACAGTCAGGCCGAGCCCGGGGCCCCAGCCGAGCGCGCGGGCGGTCACCAGCCAGGCGGCGCCGTAGACGGCCGGCGGGAGGGCGAGCGGCAGCAGCAGGGCGGGGCCCCAGCGCGCCGGGGCCCCGAGGCCGGTGACGCAGCCGAGCGCGGCGGCGAGGAGCGCGGCGACGCCGGCGCTGGCGAGGGTGGCAGGCAGCTGGGCCAGGAGCAGGGCGTCGCCCTGTCCGACGGGCCATGTCACCGCCGCGGGCACCAGCGCGGCGAGCGGGGCGGCGCACCCGAGCAGCAGCCACCAGCCGGCGCGCGAGGCCGGGGCCTCGCGGCCGGGGCGGCCGCGACCGGCGGCGCGCAGGCCTCGCGCCAGGGCCCACGCGCACGGCAGGGCGATCGCGGCGAAGAGCGCGGCGATCACCGCGGCCCGCCGCGGGTGGGCGTCGAGCAGGACGGCCTCGCGCAGGGCGAGGCCGAGGGTGTAGCGCTTGCCGCCGCCGGCGACCGCGGCGATCGTGGCGTCGCCGACGGCGAGGAGGGTGATGCACACGGCGGCCAGCGCGTAGGCGGGGCGCAGGTGCGGCCACTCGACGGCGACGAAGCGCCGCCACGGGCCGGCGCCGAGGTCGGCGGCGGCGTCGAGCCAGCTGCGCGGGCGGGTCCGCAGGCGCGCGCGCAGCAGCAGCGCGGCCAGCGGGACGTCGCCGGCGAGGCGCGCGAGCGCGACGGAACCTGTCCCGGGGGACAGGCCGAGCGCGAGCGCACCGATCGCGCGGGCGAGCGGGGCGATCATCACGAACAGCAGCAGCCACGGGGCCGTGACCGCGCGCGCGAGCGGGTAGGCGAGCACGAGCGCGAGCGCGGTGAGGGCCGCGGCGAGGGCGAGGCTGCCGGCGGCGATCGACAGGAGGGTCGCGGGCATGACCGCCGGGCCCGGCTCGGCCGCGGCGAGCACGAGGCCCGCGAGCGGAGCGGCGAGCGTCACGAGGCTCCACAGCGCGACGCCGGCGAGCCAGAGCGTGTGGGGCGAGCGCGGCACCGCCGGGAGACTATCGCCGCGGGGAGGGGTGGGGCGAGCGAAGGAAGCTCACCCGGGCGGTGGTTGCGCGGCGCGCCGCATGCTCGGGGGTCGGGTGGCTGTTCGGGCATGTCCATGAGGACAGGATTGAACCGAGCGCGCGCGGAGAACGAGTCGGGCGCGGCGGAGCGCTCGCGCCTGCGTGGCCTGACCTGCAAGTGCGCGACGGTGAGGACGGCGGCGCCGCGACCGGGACAGCCGTGCCATGGGGCAGCGCACGAGCGATCCCGCCGAAACCATGCAACTGCGCGTAACTCCGCGCCAACCCGGCCATGGCCTGTGCGCTGCAGGCGGCCTCCGGCATGCGCAAGTCCCCTTCCGTTCGTCGCTTCTTCCAGGGCACCGCGCTCGCCGGCGCGTGTGTCCTCTCGTTCGTCGCCCCGCGGGTGGCCGAGGCGTGCTCGCCGGCCGACCCGGCGGTCACCAAGACCTTGCCGGTCGACGGCGGCACCCACCCGGGCAACGCCGCGCTGCTGTTCGACGGCTACAGCATCCTCATCACCGACGACGTCACGGTGACGGTCGACGGCGAGCCGGCGACGCTGGTCGCGGCCCCGTGGAACGACGACGTCCCGGGGCTGGCCGCGCTCGTCGAGCCGGCGCCGATGGAGGGCCAGAGCGTGGTCGTGTCGGGGACTTTCTGCCCCGAGTGCGAGGTCACCACGCTGACCTACACGGCCGGGGCGCACGACCTCGCGGCCCCGGTGCCGCTCGTCGACGAGGCGCTGGTCGGCATCTACGACCACGGCGACTTCGTGTCGAGCGGCGGTGATTGTCAGAGCGACAGCGACCTGACCTACTACGTCCACCTCAGCCAGGTCGGGCCCGGCCCCGGCGAGGTCCCGACGCTGTTCACGATCGCCTGGGAGCCCGAGGGCCAGGGCGACGGCGGCTTCCGCCGGACCGTGCGCTCCGACAGCGAGTCGCTGGTGGTCAGCCTGTCGCTGGTCCTCTCGCAGCTCGCGGGCAAGGACCCGCTGAAGGACGTGTGCCTCGAGGTCAGCGCGATCGACCTCGCCGGCAACGCCGCCGAGCCGTTCTCGCTGTGCCAGCCGTGCTTCTTCCGCAAGGACGACGTCGTGCACGAGTTCGACACGCCCCCCGAGCCGAATTGGACCGAGGCCGAGGGCGTGCCCGGCAGCGCCTGCGCCGGCGAGGAGGCGACGACCGGCGAGGAGGCGACGACCGGCGAGGAGGAGACGACCGGCGACGTGGAGACGACCGGCGGCGAGGAGCCGACCGGCGGCCCGACGACCGGCCCGACGACCGGCGACACGACCGGCGACACGTCCGGCGACAGCGCCAGCGGCGGCGAGGACGACGGCGACAAGGGCTGCGCGTGCAGCAGCAACGGCGGCGGGCCGGGCGACGTCGGCCGCTTCCTCCTGTTCGCGCTCGGCCTCGGGCTCGCGCTGGTCAAGCGGCGGACCTGAACGCACGAACATGCCCTCGTGGGCATAACCATCGGGGCATGTCCATGAGGGCATGCCCTGAAGTACAATTTCTTAAACGCAGAACTCGCGCAGCAGGGCGGCGATGGCCTCGGGGCGCTCGGCCGGGATGTCGTGGCCGGCGCCGGGCAGCAGCTCGAGGCGGGCGCCCGGGATCGCGGCGGCGAGGGCGTGCGAGCAGGCGACGTCGATCAGGCGGTCGGCGTCGCCGCTGATCACCAGGGTGGGCGCGGCGATCGTGCGCAGGCGGTCGCGGGTGTCGTGGCGCAGGACCGCGCCGAGCTGGCCGATCAGGGCGCGTCGGCGGGTCGGGAAGCGCTCGGCGAGCTCCTGCCATTCGCCGACGATCTCGGGGTGCTCGCGCAGGAACGCCGGCGAGAGCACCAGCGGGGTGGTGCGCTCGAGCGCGCGGGCCTCGGGCAGCCACAGGCCGGACAGCAGGGTGAGCACGGTCGACAGCTTCGCGGGCGGGCCGTCCTTGCCGCTCGCGCGCGTGCAGCCGAGCACCAGCCGGGTCACGCGCTCGCGGTGGCGCAGCGCGAACTCCTGGGCGATCGCGCCGCCGAGCGAGATGCCGAACACGGCCGCGCGATCGATGCCCGCGTGGGCCAGCACCGCCGCGGCGTCGTCGGCCATGGTGCGCGTCGAGTAGATCCCGTACGGCTTGTCGCTGCGGCCGACGCCGCGGTTGTCGAGCGCGATCGTCTTGAAGGTGGTGCCGAGGTCGTCGAGCAGCGGGCCCCAGTGGCGGATCGTGCGGGTGAGGCCGCGCAGCAGGAGCAGCGGCGGGCCGTCGGGCCGGCCGCCGATCTCATAATAGATGCGGGTGTCTTGATTCTGGGCGAACATGGCGTGATCGGCGGATCAGGGGTGGGCGTCGAACCAGGCCGGGACCTCGTCGGGGGATTGGGCGATCCACGCGTGGCCCTCGCCGGGTTGGCTGACGAGCTTGGTGGCGACGCCGGCGGCGAGCAGCTCGTCGTGGTACTCCTCCGCGGTGGTGAGCGGCACGGTCAGGTCGAGCTCGCCGTGGAGGAACAGCGTCGGCGGGTGGTCGGCGTCGAGGTCGGGGACGCTGCACAGCGGGCCGGAGCAGGTGGCGTACGAGCCGGCCGCGATCGCCAGGGCGCGGAACTTGCCGGGGTAGGAGACCGCCATGCGGCTCGTCATGTAGCCGCCGCTCGAGATGCCGGTGGCGAACAGCCGCCCGGGGTCGAGCGGGCCGAAGGTGCCGTCCTCGATGCCGGCGAAGATCAGCAGCATCAGCTCGTGGTCCTCCGACGACTCCCAGTTGAGCGAGAAGGGCGGGACGTTGGTGTCCCAGAAGGTGCCGCCGTCGAGCTTGGCCTCGGGGGTGATGACCGCGTAGCCGGCGTCGAGCAGGCGCTTGACCACCCAGGTCTGATGATATGCCCCGAAGGGCAGGTCGTCGGTGGCGATCCACGTGACCTCGGCGCTGAAGAACGAGCCCTGGAACATCAGCACCGCCGGCCAGCCCGCCGCCGGCGGCTCGCCGAGCGGGACCTGCCAGTGCACGTCGCGCTGCCACGGCCCGAGCTCGACGGTCGTCTTGGGGCAGGTGATGGTGGTGGCCGTCGTCTCGCAGCGCGAGCCGGGCCCGACGCCGGTGTCGTCCCCGGTGGTGTCGGTCGTGGGATCGCGGGTCGTGGCGGTGTCGGCGGTGGTCGTGGAGGTCGTGGCCTCGCCGCTCGTGCTCGCGGTGTCGTCGTCGCCGGTGCCGCTCCCGTCCGGCGTCGTGGTCGGCGCGGTGGACGTCGGCGCGTCGGCGGTGGTCGGGCCGGCGCCCGAAGTCGAGCTGTCCCCGGGGACAGTCGAGTCGGTGCTCGTCGGCTCGCCGGGTTGACCGCAGGCGGACGCGAGCACGGCGACGGCGATGGACCACGACGAGGGCGCGGAGAACTCCATGCCGTCAGGCTATCACGGTCGGTCGAACGAGGCAATCGATGGCCTCAGAAGGCGTGAACTCTGGACAATTGAGTTATGCAAAAAAGAAGGTTGTGCAACACAAAATGGCCGGGGCCGGAGCGGCGCGACGATTGAAGATCGCGGCGCCGTCCGGGTCAGCGGCACGCAGCGCTCGAGCATCCATCACGACCTCGACCTGGGTCTGCTGCCGCGGCCCGAACCCTCGGTCCGCGGCATCACGGCTTCGGGGTCGAGCAGGTCGAGCGGCCGCGTGAGATCGAGGCGCCGTGGGCTCAGGGGCTCGGGCTGGCGACACGCCCGCGCGCGGACACCTCCGCGACGGCAACGACGGCGCCGCGAGGGGGCGGCCGACCGGCGTGCGGCGATCCTCGACGCGGTGGCGTGGCTGTTCCTCGACCGCGGCTTCGAGGACGCCGGCGTGCAGCCGAGCAGCACCTCGCCGCGCTCCATCACTCGCTCGGACCGCGGGAGCCGCGGTCGCGCCTCCGGCATGTGGCATGATATGTCCCCAAGGACATGTGAAGAATCAGGCGTCAACCCGCGGGCTTGACGAACTTGAGCACGAAGCGATCGGCGGTCCCGCGGCGCTCCGCGGCGGCGAAGGGGGCGGCGTTCCAGTCGCGCGTGTCGGCGGGGTTGCGCAGGAACTCGGCCGAGCCCGCGAGCGTGAAGCCGGCCTGCTCGACCTCCGCGCGGACCGTCGACTCCTCGACCCGGTGCAGGGTCTTCGCCTCGCTGCCTCCGGCGCCGGCGACGGCGCTGTGGTCGACGATCACGTACGCCCCGCCCGGGCGCAGGGCCGCGAACACGGCCTGGTTCATCCGCGCGCGGTCGGTGCCGAACCAGAACGTGTCATGATAGAAGAGCACGTTGATCACGAGGTCGAGGTCCGTGGCCTCGGGGGGCAGCGGGTCGTCGAATTCGCGGTCGGCCCGGACGACGTTGCGGAACTCCGGCGTCGCCAGGCGTTCGGTCCACTTCGGCTCGAGGAAGCGCTCGCGGGCGTAGGTGTTGTTGTGCGCGTACACCACCCCGTCCGGGCCGACGGCGCGGGACAGCAGGAACGTGGTGTAGCCGAAGCCGGCGCCGAGATCGGCGACGCGCGTGCCGGGTCGCAGGTCGAGGAACTCGAGCAGCTCGACGGGCTTGCGGCCGGGGTCGAGCGCGCGTTCCTCGGCGGGGCGGGCCGGGTCGTCGACGATCGCCTGCCACGACGGCGCCGGTGCGGCGGACGGTGGAGGGGCGCCCGCGGGTTCTGCCGAGGGCGGGGCCGAGGCGGGCTCCGCCGCCGGGCGACAAGCGGTGAGGGCGAGGAGCAGGATGGCGCGGCGCGCGAGCACGCGGGCATCGTAACATGGATGTGTTCGATCAAGGCTTCGGGTGCTGCGAGCGGGCCAGGGCGACGGCGCCGGACTGTTACGGCGCCTGCCGTCTCGCAGCAGTAGAGGTCGTCTCACTCGCCCGAGTAGAAGCCCACGCGGTACACGGTCACCGCGATCGCGAGCCCCAGCTCGCCCAGCCGACGTACGAGCCCCGCGGAGAGGGTGTAGGTGACGTCCTTGGGCGTGGTGCCGCTCTCGAACGCGAGGTCGACGACGCGGCGCGTGCACCGGTCCCACGCGTCGCGGGCGGGCGGGGACAGGCCTTCGAGCAGCGCACAGATGTGCGCGACGGACTCTTCCGGCGAGTCGTCCACCGCGATCCCGAGGGCGACGGAGTGGAGCTCGCCCGCGCGGTCGTGGAGGTGGATCACGACATCGGGCTCGAGCTCGGCGACGACACGATCGAGGCTCGTGGGCGCGTCGAATTCCAGGTCGGTCGTGATGTAGCGGATCTCCATGGGCACCGCGACGATAGCAGAGCGCACTTCGACTTCGCGGCTCACCGGGCCAGGACCACGATCAGGGCGACGATCAGCGCGAGCGCGGCGAGCCCTCCGACGATCACGAGGACGATCCTGGCGATCGAGAGCGGCGCCTTGCCGGTGACCACCGCCGCGTCCTGGCCGTTGATCACCGCGCGGTAGAGCTTGTCGCGGTAGCGGTACGCGAGCACGTAGGCGGGGAAGGCGAGCCGCTCCGAGCTGAGGCGCCGGGGCAGCACCGCGACCGAGAGGTTACGCTGGCGGCTGCCGGGGACCCACGTGCTCGCGCGCGCCAGCGCGGCCCGCTCGAGCCCCTCGACGATCGCCCGGCGGGCCGCCGACCGCTGGACGTCGAAGCGCTCGATCAGCACGCCCGGGCGGGCCTCCGGTGGCGGGCCGCCCGAGTCGATGCGGTAACCGCGGGCGATCGCCCGGCACTCCGCAGCGCTCAGGCCGCGTGACGCCGGCACCAGCACGTTTCGCAGGTCCAACGACTGCTGGCCCGCGTGCGGGGCCCAGGACGCGCGCCGGGAGCCGACCTCGGAGTCGGCGGCCCAGCTGATCAGCACCTCGGCGTCGAACACCCAGCCGACCCACCACAGCGGCCTCAACTCGCCGATCGTCGCCGCCGACTGGAGGTCGCCCGGGCGGAAGAAGCCGAGGGTGCCGAGCCAGCGCCGCAATCCCTCCGTCGCCGCCGCGGGGTCGACCGCGAACGGCAGGTAGGCGGACGCCTCCTCGACCGGGTCCTCGGGGCGCTCGACGTGCATCAACGAGCCGCAGAACGAGCACTTCGGCGCGCGGACCTCGACGTCGTAGGACACCGCGGCGCCGCAGCCCTCGCAGCGGAGGAACTCGACGCGCGTCGCGGCGCCGACGAGCGCTTCGCCCGGCGTCGGCAGCCCGCACACCGCACACCGCAGATCGCCGGCCTCGACCGGCGACTCGCAGCGGCTGCAGGCCGCGCGGACCGACGTCGCGGCGATTTCACCGCTGGGCAAGCAGCACCCCCCCGGCGACGAGGCCGACAATCAAGACGATCAGCGCGCCGATCTTCACCCACGAGCGCGGCGGCTTGCCGAACACCTTGCCGGTCTGGCCGTTGACCAGCAGGCGGACCACGCGGTCGTCGGCGAAGCGGACCGGCAGCACCCACACCGGCGCGAGCATCAGGACCTGGGCGATGTCGGCGAGGCGGGCGCTGACCTCGAGGTCAGACTGCCGGTCACCGGGCATCATCGTCATGATGCGCCGCTCAACCTCGGCCATCGCCTCGGCGACCGCGAGCTCGCGGCACGCCTCGGCCGTCATCGACGCCTCCTCGGCGATCCACCCGGACAGCAGGCGCGGCGAATAGCGGTGGAGCGCGCGCAGGTCGAAGGGCTCGACCCCCTCGAGCTCGTGGTTGCCGATCCCCCGCGAGGCCGTGACGACGACGTCGCTGACGTAGGCCGAGTAGCTGCCCGCGAGCGTGTGCCACTCGGTCTCCGTGCGCGTGCGCGTGACCGTGCGGCCCTTCGAGTCCGTGGTCGTGTAGGTCACCGTGTAGTTCTCGCCGATCCGGGCGGTGTACTCCGCGTGGGCCGCCGCCGAGAACAGGTACGAGGGCACGTAGATCCCGCGGATGGCCTCGACCTTGGCCTTGCGGAACGCCTCCGGGGCGAGCCAGGCCCGCCTCACCCAGCGCCGGGCCGCCACCAGCGCCTGCTCGTGCGGGACGATGAACGCGAGCACGAAGTCCGGCTGCGGCCGCCCGGCCTCCCGCGGCCGCTCGACCACCGCCGGCGACGCGCAGTACGGGCAGGTCGCGGTCCGCAGGTGGGCCTCGACCTGGATCTGCGAGCCGCACGACCCGCACGAGAATTCGACGACCTCGCTCACGCCCGGGCCGCGATCGTGCCACAGGCCGGTGTCCCGCGGCCGCGACGACGTCGATTTCCGCGTCCGCGCACAAGCGCGCCGGGCAACCTCGCACAGCCAGAGCCGACGTCACGTGACCACGATGCGTCGGGCTCGGAGACGCCGAGAGGGGCGAATGTCGACCTGCAGCCGCTCCAGCGCGGCTCGACCCCGGCTCTGCGGCGCGACGCCGAAGGACGGCGCCCCGGGCGTTTGCGCGCCCGGGAGCAACGCTTCGGCCGGCCTCGCAATTCGCGGCCCGTCTCCGCGACGCGAGCGGTCGCGGGGCGGCGATGCGACGAATCATGCTCTCATCGACCCTGCCGCGACTCCTCCTCGACGACCGAGCCCAGGGTCCCGAGGAGGCATGCACTCAAAGCTCGCGCTCAGCGCCTCCGCCGTGTCCTCGTCAAAGAGGTCGTCGAGCGGGTCATGCTCGGCGATGCCGATGATCGTATCGCCGGGATAGTCGAGAGGGGAGATGAATCGCTGGTCGATGATCGTGATGCCGTGCGGCTCGGAGAAGTGCAGCAGGTCAATGGTGTGTCCGGCAGCAGCCGGTGGCCCAGCAGCCGCTCCTGCTCGGCGACCTCGCTGCGTCTCGGCACGGCCTCGGTCGATACCGGAGCTCGTTCGACGAGTGGCCAGGATGGGACAAGACGGACGAGCCACCGCCTGTCACCAGCGACGAGCGCGTCGACCTCGTCCGGGTCTCCACTCCAGGCGCAGCACGCGATCGACGCTCGCGCGGCGGACGCGACGCCCCCGCCGGTGGATCGCCGGAGGTGATAGGCTCGTGCCGGCCCGCATGTCTCGCGCCAGCTCGCTCGACCTCCTGCCGCTGCTCGATCGCTCGGCCGCCGCGCTGGCCGCGGTTCGCGACGAGGCGATGCTCGTCGCGGCCATGGACGATGTCATGACCCGGATCGTCGACTGCGAGTACATCGGCCTGTTCTTCCTCGACCGCCGGACCGCCCGGCTGCGCCACGCGTTCACGCGCGGCTTCACCGAGGAAGAGCGTCGCGCCGCCGAGCTCACCGCGATGGATCGGCACGTCGGCGAGGTGTTTCGCACGCGCACCGTGCTGTACCTGCCCGAGGTGCGAGTCGAGACCGACCCCTCGGCCCGGGTCAACCCGCGGCGGCACCCGGTTCGCTCGCGCCTCACGGTGCCGGTGGTCGGCCGCGGCGAGAGCGTCGGCGTCATCTCGCTCGGCAACACCCGGCCGGCCGCCTTCTCGGACGTCCAGATCGCGCTCGTCAACTTCGTCGCCTCGCTCGCGGGCGTCGTGTACTGGAACCTCGAGGACCTGCGAGCGCTCAACGAGCAGTACTCTCTGGTGAAGACGCAGAAGGAGGAATTGCTCGAACTCTCGGCGCCGATCCTCGAGGCCGCGCCGGGGGTGCTCCTGCTGCCCGTCGTCGGGCGCCTCGACGACGAGCGTTGCGCCCACGTCGCCCAGCGGCTGCTGCAGACCGTCGCGCGCCGCGCCACCCGCGCCGTGGTGTTCGACCTGACCGGCATGGGGGAGACCGGCAGTGCGTCGATCGCCGCGCTCATCGACGTCTTCCGCGCCACCCGCCTGATGGGCGCCGTGTGCCTGCTCTCGGGCGTGACACCGGCCAGCGCCCGCCGGATCGTCGGGCTCGACCTGCCGCTGCCCACCGACCGGATCTACCCGTCGGTCCACCTCGCGCTCGCGGCTGCGCTGGCGCTGTGAGCCTGTCCTCGACGACCTCCACGGGCGCCGGGCGTGGATTCGTGGTCTCGACGCAGCCCGTGTGTCCGGCCGACCGCGCCGACCAGGGCGGCGGGCACGCGATCTGGTAGACTCGGGGCCCTCGGTCCATGTCCGACCGATCCGACGCCGAAGCGCAGCAACTCAGGGCCCGCGTCGCTGCGCTGGAGGCCGAGCTCGCGTGCGTCCGGGCCGCGGCGTCCGGCATCGAGTGGACCGCCGAGGCGGTGCTCGTCCACGACCTCGCCGGTCGGATCCTGGTGGCGAACGAGCGCGCCGCCGAGCTGCTCGGTTGCAGCGTCGAGGCCCTGCTGCGGCGCGACATGTTCGACCTCGAGGAGACCCTCCGGGACGCCGATCGTGAGGCCACCCGCGAGGCCTGGTTGCTGACCTCGCCCGACCTCCCGATCATCGCCCGCGGGCGCTTCCTTCGCAGCGACGGGGCCGCTGTGCCGGTCGAGCTCACCGTCATCGCCCGCGACGTCGCCGGCGTCCGTCAGATCCACCTCGTCGCGCGCGACATCACCGACCGCCTGCGCGTCGAGCGGGCCCTGCGGGACAGCGAGCAGCGATTCCGCTTCCTGTTCGAGGCCTCGCCGGTCAGCATGCTCCGCGCGCGGCCGCACGGCGAGCTGCTGCAGGTCAACCGGGCCCTCGGTGCCTGGCTCGGTCTTGCGCCCGAGGCCGCCCCCGGTGTCCCCGCGCGCATGCTCGTCACCCCCGACGACCGGCCGGAGTTCGACGCCCTGTTCGCCGCCCTGAGCGGCGCCGACGACCGCCCGCGCGGCGCCCAGCTGCGCCTCCTCGCCGCCGGTGCGCGCCCTGTCTGGTCGCAGCTCACCCTGTTCGCCGAGGCCGACAACGCCGGGGGCCTGCGGCAGATCATCGGCGTGCTCGAGGACATCGACGCGCGCAAGCAGGCCGAGGCCCAGGTCCAGGCCCTGCTCACCAGCCTCGAGGGACAGGTCGAGGCGCGCACCGCCGAGCTGCAGCGCACCAATCAATTGCTGCGCGTCGAGATCGGCGAGCGCGAGCGCACCGAGTCGCTGCTGGTCCGCGCCCACGCGCGCGCCGAGGCGGCCAGCCAGGCCAAGAGCCGCTTCCTCATGGTCATCAGCCACGAGCTGCGGACCCCGCTCAACGCGATCCTCGGCTACACCGAGATGCACCTCGCCGGCCTCAAGGGCGACGAGCCGCTGGCTCCGCCGGAGGAGCTGGCTTCCGACCTGGCCAGCATCCGGATCTCCGGCCACCACCTGCTGTCGTTGATCGACGACATCTTGCACATGACGCAGCTCGAGTCCGGCGACCGGCAGCAAGCGCCCGCGGCGGTCGAGCTGCTGCCGCTCCTCCACCGCCTCGTCGACGCCGCGCGCGCCCGACTCAGCGGTCCGGACCTCGAGGTCGTGCTGCTCGTCGACGGCGACCTCGGGACGATCGAGACCGACGTCGTCAAGCTCGAGCACGTCCTGCGCCACCTGCTGGGCAACGCCGTCAAGTTCACGCCGCGCGGTCGCGTCGAGCTGCGCGCGGCCCGGATCCGTGAGCCCGCGGGCGAGCACCTGCGGCTCGACGTGTGTGACACCGGGATCGGGATCCCACCCGAGCAACGCAGCCTGCTGTTCACCCCCTTCGTGCAGCTCGACGACTCACCCACCCGCCGCTACGGCGGTCTCGGCCTCGGCCTCGCCCTCTGCCGCCGCTACTGTGACGAGCTGGGCGGGTCGATCGCCGTCAAGAGCGCCCCCGGCCAGGGTTCCTGGTTCACGGTCCGGATCCCGATCGCCGGCGCGCTCTGACTTGGCGTAAGCTCTCGCTCGATGCGGCGCGACGAGGGCGATACGTTCTGGCGGGTCGAGCCGGGCCCGCGGATCATCCGGATCGTCCGCACCGCCGCGCCCTACACCAGCGCCGACGAGGCCGGCGCCTCCTACGAGGCGCTGTGGCAGCGGGTGCACGCCCTCCCATTCGACCGCAGTCGCCGCGCCGTGCTCGTCGATCTCCGCCTCGGCCCGCAGCGCAACGATCCCGCGTTCGAGGAGGCGACCCGCGAGCACCGCGTCCGCGTGTTCGACGGCGCCGGCGCCGGCGCCGTCCTCGTGCGCACCCTCAGCGGCAAGATCCAGCTGGTCCGGCACGAACGCCAGGACCAGGGCTACCGGACCTTCGACGACGAGGACGAGGCGGTCGCCTTCCTCGAGGAGGCCCTCGCCGGCAATTGAGCGGTGTGGGTCGTTCGGCGACCTCGGCAGCGCCAACTTCTTCATCCTGCGCGACGCGCTCGAGCGCCGCGACTTCTCGCGCGTGCTCCACCGCTGGGATTGCACCTGCCGGTCCGACGTTCATCGGGCGCCCCATCACGCACGACGCCCGGAGTCGCCGCGGTTACGGACAATCCGCTTCGTCGGAGCCGTCCTGGCAGTCTTCGTAGTCGTCGCACACATAATTGCTCGGGAAGTATGCGCTGCCGTCGGCGCACCCGAACGAGTCCGGGCAGCCCTTCTCCTCCGAAGCGTCCATGCAGTCGATGATGTAGTTGCACTGCCAGGTCTCGGGGATCTGCTCGCCCGAAGCGCACTGGAAGGGCTCGACATTGTTGCACTGGATCTCGACCTGAGCCGTCGTCGACATCGGCAGCGACGGGCAGGCGTTGAGCTGCTCGTAAAACGGTTGCAGGCACGCGAGCAGCGGCGCCGGATCCTGGGCGCATACCACGTCGGCGGTGCACATGACGACCTGCGCGTACGGCCGCGTCATGCAGTCGAAGAATTCCTCGACCCCGGGGTCTTGAATGTACAACTCGCATGCGCACGGGGTGAGCGCCTGCTCGGGCGGGATGAGCGAGAGGCAGGTCGCCACGTCGGGGTGCAGGCCGATGTTGACGTTGCACTGGCATTGCGCCGCGTTGAGCTCGGCCTGGAGGGCCGCGGTGTCCATGCACTTTTGCAGGAGCTCCGCGGCGTCGTCTCCGGTCGTGTCGGCGGTCGTCGATTCACCGGTCGCGTCCGTCGTGTCGGTGCCGCCTGTCGTCGACGTCCCGGTCGTGGGCGTCGCTGTGGTCGTGGGATCGGGCTCCGTGGTCGTGGTGGTCGCGTTCGTGTTCGGGTCCGCGGTCGTGGCGGCCGTGCCCGCCGTACCCGCGTCGGTCGTCGCCTCGACATCCCCGGCGCCACTGCAGGCGGGCGCCAGCGCCAGAAGTGCACCGAGGAGTTTTGCAGGGGAGTGTGGTGGAAGCGTCATGAATGGTTGTCTCCTTGCACATGGCGACTGTATCACACGCCTGCGAAGACGATTGTGTGCACTTATGGCCGCCGTGGCGTTCCACATGGCGAGCTCTTCCTTGCAGAGCGACTGTGGCGCGCCACGAAGGCCGCTTTGCGTGTCCGCGACGACGTCGAGACGAGGCGCAGCGTCCTGTTACGTGTGTGCTCGAGCCCGGGTGTCTGAAGCCCCCTTGGAATCCTCAAGCGCGACCCGCAGCACAATCTTGCCGCTCGGGTGCGGGCGCGTGCCCTCCAGCATCTCATGGGCAGTCCGGATCGCTGCCAGGGGGAGGACCGTGCCGACCACCGCGACGAGGCGGCCCGCCTGAACGAGGGCGGCGATCCGGTTCAGGGCGGCGCTCGTGACCTGGACCAGAAAGAACGCGGCCCGGACCTGGCGGCGGGTCGCCTCCTGCCGGTCGGGTTCCGAGACGGCGGAGATCAGAGCGCCGCCCGGGCGAAGGACCCGGAACGACCGCGCCTGGACGTCTCCGCCGACCAGGTCGATCACCGCATCGACACCGGTGACCTCGTCCTCGAACCGGGCGGTGCGGTAGTCGATCACCCGGCCAGCGCCCAGGGAGCGGACGGACGCCGCGTCCCGCTCACTTGCCGTGGCGATCACCTGAAGACCCGCCTGATGGGCGAGCTGGACCGCGAGCGCCCCCACGTTGCCGGCCCCACCGTGGATCAGGACGGTCTGCCCCGGCTGCAAGCCCGCCTGATCGAACAGGGCCTGCTGGGCGGTGGCGGCGATCACGGGCAAGGCCGCCGCATCGATCTCGGCCAGCCCCTCGGGGCGGTGAGCGATCATTCCCGCCTGGGCGACGGCGTATTCGGCACAGGCGCCAGTGAAGCGCGGGTTGGTCACACCGAACACCGGCTCGCCCGGACGGAAAGCGGAGACGTTCGGGCCAACGGCCGCGACCGTCCCCGACAGGTCCGAACCGAGCGTGAGTGGGAGAGGCTGGGGGAGCGCGCTCTTGCCGGCCCTGATCCAGCCATCCCAGGGGCCCACGCCGGCCGCGGCCACACGGACCAGGACCTCGCCGGCAGCCGGGATCGGGAGCGGAAGATCCTCGAGGACGATCGCCTCGGGGGGGCCGAACTCGTTCACGCGGCACGCCTTCATTGTGTTCGGGAGGGGATCCGGCATGAGGATTCTTGATTCTGTCTCCGAGTTTCGGGCCTCGAGCACGATGTCCCGCCCACGACATGTTCGCCCAGCTCGGCAATGGCTCGGGCCGCCTGGACCCACGATTGGCGCCTGCTCCGCTTCACCACGTCCGACAGGCGCTGCACGTCGTGGCCCGGTGGATGATGTCGATTGCCAGCCGCTCGAGGTCAAGCGCGCGTTCGCGCTGCGGATCCCGAGCAACATGTCCTGGCAGGCCAGCTCGTTCGCCGGGGCATGCGGCGGGAATTCGGGCGGGGTGAGGTTCCAGGCCGACAGCCGGGAGGATCGTCGTCCGCCCGGGACTCTGGCACAGTCGGCCTGGGAACATGCGCGGAGTACTTACGTCGCGGCCGGCGCGCCGCGGAGACAGGGAAGCATGGAGATCATGAATTCTAGCGAAGTGAGAAGCTGGCGAACTGCGATTGCGACCTCGGTCCTGCTGCTCGGGGCGTGCGGCGACGACCTCACGACGACCTCGATCGGCGTGACCGAGAGCTCGAGTACCACCGAGGTGCAGACGACGACGGGCACACCGGGCACCGCGAGCACCGACCCCACGCCGACGACGACCGGCAGCTCCACGGCCGACGTGCCCACCGGGACCGCCGCGACCACGGACACGACCACCGGCACCACCGATACGACTGACACGACCACCGACACGATCGACACGACCACCGACACCACCGGCCCCGAGCCCGGGTGCGGCGACGGCAACATCGATCCTGGCGAGATCTGCGACGATGGCCGCGACAACGGCCCCGGGAAGGCATGCAACGCGATGTGCCAGCCCAACACCTGCGGTGACGGCGACCCGGGCCCGGGCGAGGCGTGCGACGACGGTCCCGACAACGCCGACACCAACAGCTGCAAGTCCGACTGCAGCAGCAACGTCTGCGGCGACGGCCACGTCGGCCCGGGCGAGGGCTGCGACGACGGCAACGAGGTCGACGACGACAGCTGCGGCAACGACTGCGTCGCCGCCTCCTGCGGCGACATGAGCGTCGGCTCCAACGAGGAGTGCGACGACGGCAACCTCGACGACACCGACCTCTGCACCAACGCCTGCACCAACGCGGTCTGCAGCGACGGCTTCATCCAGCCGGGCGTCGGCGAGGAGTGCGACGACGGCCCCGACAACGCCGACAACGCCGCCTGCACCACCACCTGCCTCGCGAACGTCTGCGGCGACGGCAACCTCTTCAACACCGGCGACGGCGCGGAGGAGTGTGACAACGGCGCGGACAACGGTCCCGGCAAGGCCTGCAACGCCAGCTGTCAGTTCAACGTCTGCGGCGACTTCGACCTCGGCCCTGGCGAGCAGTGTGACGACGGGAACCTCGAGCCGGGCGACGGCTGCAACAGCCAGTGCGAGCTCGAGGAGTGCGGCAACGCGGTCCTCGACCCCGGCGAGGTCTGCGACGACGGCCAGAACGGCGAGAACGACGACGGCTGCACCGACAATTGCGCGGCTCCGGACTGCGGCGACGGCTTCGTCCAGCCGAGCCTGGACGAGCAGTGCGACCTCGGCGGCGCCAACGCCGACAGCGGCGACTGCACCTCGCAGTGCCGGAGCGCCGTCTGCGGCGACGGCCTCGTCCACGCCCAGAACGAGCAGTGCGACGCCGGCCCCGGCAACAACGGCCCCGGCCTGGCCTGCAACGCCAGCTGCCAGAACAACGTCTGCGGCGACGGCGACAAGGGCCCGAACGAGGGCTGCGACGACGGCAACCTCGACGATGACGACGGCTGCAGCAGCGTCTGCAAGCTCGAGACCTGCGGCGACGGCATCAAGCAGGCCAGCGAGCAGTGCGACGAGGGCGCCGACAACGACAACTTCGACGGCGGCTGCACCCTCGCGTGTCTCGACGCCCGCTGCGGCGACGGCTTCGAGCAGCCCGGCGAGCAGTGCGACGACGGCAACGCCATCAACAACGACGGCTGCACCAACGCCTGCACCGATCCGAGGTGCGGCGACGGCATCAAACAGGCCAGCGAGCAGTGCGACGACGGCAACGCCATCAACGCCGACACCTGCTCGCTGCTCTGCCACCTGCCGCCGAAGACCGTCCCGATCGGCGCCGGTCAGGGCCTCACCGCGTTTGGCGGAGGGGGCGGCTCGCCGTTCGATCTGTCCTGTCCGCCGGGCCAGGTGCTGATCGGCTTCAACGGCCGCAGCGGCGACCGCGTCGACCGGCTCACCGGGATCTGCGGCGCGCTCAGCGTCGGTGTCCTCAACGACAAGTTCGTGGTCAAGGCCGCCCAGGCCGGCACTCTCCCGGCAGTCGGCGGCGGCGGCGGCGGCCCCTTCAACAGCCCGTGCCCCCTGGACCAGGTGATCGTCGGCTTCTTCGGGCGCTCCGGGTCGGAGCTCGACCAGGTCGGGTTCCGCTGCGCGCCGCTGGTGATCAGCGAGAACGCACTCGGCTTCTCGATCGCCACCGGCGCCGTCACCAACCTCGCGGCGCACGGCGGCGGGGGCGGCGGCGCGTTCCCGCAGACGAACTGTCCTGCAGGACAGGTGGCGAACCGCAAGCACGGGCGCATGGGCGACCGCGTCGACCGGTTCGGCCTCGGCTGCGGCAGCTTCGGTCTGACCTTCTGACGGCCAGGCCCGCGCCTCGGGCCCGGGCCGGTGAAATCACTCGACAGGCCGTCGCGGGGCGGGTGCGCCCGGCGACCGCGACCCGCAGCGGCTCGGCAGCGACGACCTCAGCGAGCCGCTCGAGGCCACGTCGGCGACCTCGACGAGGCCGGTGACATCATGCCCCTGAAGCGGCGCGAGCAGCTTCTCGTCGCCGCCGCGCGCCGCGTGCCACTGCAGCCCTCTCGGCCGTCCGGCGCACGGACGGGTATGAGCCCGGTGCACCAGAGCTTCGGCTGAAGATTCGCTAGCGGCGGCGGCGGCGGCGGGAGAGCGCGAGCGCGGCGAATGTCACGAGAGACATGTCCATGGGGCCATGTCCCGTGGAGCAGCCGCAGCCGCCGTCGGTCTGCCCCGCGGTGTCGGTCTCCGAGCTCGCGTCCGTGGTCGGGTCCGGCGCGCCGGTGCTGCTCGGGGCGTCGGGGGAGGTCCCGGTCGGCGCGTCGTCGGAGGTGGAGGTGCTGCTGGTCGGCACCTGCGGTTCGCCGGTCGTGTCCGACGAGCCCGTGCTCGTGTCGGTGGTGGTCGTGGTGGTGGTCGCCGTCGCGGGCTCGCACACGCCGCCGAGGCACAGGCCGTCGGGACAGGGGGTATCGTCGGCCGCGGGCGAGTCTGCGGGGCAGGCCGCCCCGTCGCCGGTGCACAGCTCGGGCGCATCGCACTCCGCGGCGGCGGGGCGGCACGTCGTGCCGGCGGCGAGCAGGGTGCACGTGCCGTCGACGCGGGCGCCGAGAGCGGCGCTGCAGGCCTGGCAGTCGTCCGGGTCGCCGCCGCCGCAGGGGGCGTCGCAGCACACGCCGTCGGCGCAGAAGCCGATCGTGCAGTCGGCGTCGGCCTGGCAGGCGCCGCCGAGGTCGCCCTGGTCGAAGCGCGCGACGAAGCCGTCTTCTTGCGTCCCCGGGTCCGGTTGGAACGCGTCCGGCGTGGTGAGGCCGGCGAGAGACTTCGTCTTCCCCGCGACGTAGATGTCGGGGCCGTGGACGGCGAGGTTGCCGGGGGTGTTGCTGGACTCCAGCGCGGGGCCGCCGTAGTAGGTGCTCCACACGCGCGCCCCGTCCGGGCCGAACTTGGCGAGGAAGAGGTCGTACTCGCCCGCGAGCTGGCTCTGGTACGCCCCCTGCGTGGCGATGGCGCCCATCGAGCTCGTGATGCCGACGAGCAAGAAATTGCCGTACGGATCGACGGCGACGCTGCCGCGCTGGTCGTCGCCGGACCCGCCGAAGTAGGTGGCCCACGTCAGACCGCCGTCGGCGTCGAAGCGCGCGAGCAGAGCGTCGCGGCTCCCCGCGAGGAAGGTCTTGTGGGCGCCCGGCGTCGCGATACCCATGGGCGAGGTGGTGTAGCCGGCCCACACCACGCCGCCGCCCGGTGCGATCGCCAGATCGCCGTCCGACTCGAGACCTTCGCCGCCGTAGTACGTGGCCCACACGCGCGACCCCTCCGCGTCGAAGCGCACGATGAAGTTGTCGAGCCCGCCGGCGTACACGGATTGCCAGACGCCTGCCGTGGCGATGCCCTGGGCGGAGCCGGTGTAGCCGCCGAGGTAGACCGCGTCGGCGCCGACGGCGACGGACGTGCCGATGTCGCTGGAGGTCCCGCCGTAGTAGGTGCCCCACGCCAGGGCGCCGTCCGGGTCCAGCTTGACGAGCATGGCGTCCTGAAGCCCCGCGGGCGCGGGCTGGTGCGCGCCGGGGAGGTCGAAGCTCAGTCCCCTGGTGATGCCGGCGACGTGAGGGGCGCCCTGCTCGTCGAACGCGACCTCGTCGATGGCGTCGGCGAGGGGGCCGCCGATGTACGTGCCCCACAGCTGCTCGCCGTCGGCGTCGAACAGCGCCACGAACCCGTCGTATTCGCCGATACCGCCGAATTCCGGCATCACGGTGCCCGGAGTCGTGTCGAAGTCGGCGGACAGCGTCTTGCCGACGACGGCGACGTTGCCCGCGGCGTCGACGGCCACCCCATGACACTCGTCGTCGCTGGCGCCGCCGAGGTACGTGCCCCACTCGCGGGCGCCGCCCGGCGCGAACTTGAGGAGGAACGCGTCCTTCTTCTGCCCGTCGGTGGTCGCCTGGAACGACCCCGGCGTGGCGATCCCCGTGGTCGACCGCGTGGTCCCGCAGGCGTAGACCATGCCCTCGGCGTCGACGGCGAGCGCCTCGACGACGTCGTCGGTCGCGGCGCCCACGTAGGTGCCCCACACGCGGTCGGGGACCGCCGCCCCGGCGACGCACGGCAGGAGCGAGGCGAATGCGACGAGCAGCGTGCGGAACGCGAGCCGGGACATGCCGCGATGGTACCGCGGAGGTCGGGACCGGCCTAGCTAGCAGCCCGCAGGTTCGGCGGCGGCCTGGTCGTTGTCGACGTTGCATTCGACGGTGGGGCCGGTGCCACCGCCGTCGTCGTGGAGGCGGACGACGACGCCGCCGTCGACCAGCAGGGTCGCGGGGAACACGAAGGTGTCGCCGGCCAGGCAGGCGCCGGTGGCGACGGCGGGCATGGCCCGGGTCTCGACGACGAGCTCGGCGCCGCCGGCCAGCGCGAACAGGGTCAGCGGGACGCCGGCGTCGACGTCGACGTCGCCCTGGTTGCACACCTGGTAGGCGATCTGGACCTCGCCGGTGGCGCACGCGTGGCAGGTGTCGGTGATGTGGACGAGCAGGTCGGGCAGGGCCGGGTGGTCGACGGTGGGCCGCGCGCGGAAGGTGTTGTGGGCGGCCCAGGACGGCTCGGGCGACGACGGGACGGAGCCGTCCTGGCCGACGTTGGTGACGGCGTAGTCGTGGACCGGCCAGGCCGGGCCGGATGCGGACCAGCCGGCGCCGGCGTGGCCGAACACGTTCAGGCCGTGCTGCTCGCCGCTCGTCACGACGAGGATCTCGGCGGAGCCGTCCCGGTCGACATCGGCGACCACGGGGTACTCGAGGTAGGTGTCCGAGTCGTGGTCCGGGTTGTCGAAGAGGACGGCGCCGGTCAGCCCGTCGAACACGTAGAAGTGGTTCTCGTCGGCGAACAGGACCTCGTAGGTGCCGTCGCCGTCGATGTCGTAGGCGGAGCAGCCTGCCGCGCCCGAGGGGTCCTGGATGGCGGCCTGCCACAGGACCGTGCCGTCGGGATCCATCATGTTGAGAACGTCGGCGGCGGGTATGACGATATCGACCTGGCCGTCGCCGTCGAAGTCGGCCATGCACGAGGGTCCGAACAGGGTGAGACTGTCCTCGCCGGGGATCGGGTACTGGCCGATCGGCGTGCCGTCGTGCTCGCGCACGTACAGGGTGGTGCCATAACTGATGAAGAGCTCGGCCTCGGGGTCGTCGTCGATGTTCGCGACCGACGCGAACGCCTCCAGGCCGTTGCCACCGATGATCTGCCACAGGAGGGCACCCGTGCTGGCGAAGACCTGATGATGGAGGACGATCTCCTTGCTCCCGTCGAGGTCGAGGTCGGCGACCACGGGCGTGCGATAGGGTCCATTGACGGTCATGGCGGCGATGAGAGCCCCCGACTTGCCGTCGAGGATGGCGTTGTCGGCGATGACCTCGACGTCGCCGTCCTCGTCGAGGTCGGCCACCGTGACCTGCGGATTGTTGGCCTGGCCCACGAGCGGGGGCGAGGTCCACTCGATCACGCCTTCGCCGTCGATCGCGACGACGCTCTTCTGTGCGGTGACCATGACGATCTCGGGCGCGCCGTCGCTGTCGACGTCGGCGATCGCAGGGCCGGCGGACGGGTGCATGCCGGGCAGCGTGAAGACCGGGCCGCCGCCGTCGCCGCGCAGCACCACCAGGGTGCCATCGTGCACGCCGAGGACGACGACCGGGCGGTCGTCGCCGTCGATGTCGCCATCACCGTCGTCGTCGATCAGCGGGCCGACCACGGGCAGCGCGTGGACGTCGTCCTGCGCCGCGTACGACCACTCGACCTTGAAATTCCAGGGGTCCAGGACCTGCTTGACCGACGAGGCCTCGCACGCGGGGTCGACGGGGATCGGGCCGGCCGGGGCGGGCGCGAGGGCGCAGGTCCCCGCGGCGGTCGTCTCGTCGGCGGTGCTGCCGGTCGTGCCGGTCGCGCCGGTCGTGAAGGTGCTGACGGTGCTCTCGCTGACGCCGGCGGTGGCGTCCGGGCCCGAGTCCGAGGTCGTGGGCAGGCCTGTGGTCGGGCGCGTCGTGCCCTGATCCGTGCTGCCGTCGCCGGTGAGGTCGGTGGCGGTCTGGCTCGTGGCGGCACCGTCACTGCAGGCGGCGACGGCAGCGATCGTCAGCGTGAGAACTACGCGTCGCATGGGTGGACCATGCAACTCGCCGCACCGCGGTGTCAATATCGGTGTCCATCTGCTTCTTGTCGTCGTAGCCGCCCCTCGAATCAGTTCGTGGAATGGCGCCGCCGATTTCGCACGGATCGGCGGCAGCTGAGGTTGTTGCCGTCGGACTTTTCATGTTGTCGGCGTCGCCGTTCGCCCTGGCCTCGATGAACTTCGCGTACCAGGGACGCGAGCGCGCCGAGCCGCGCCGTCACCGGTAGAACGAACCGGTGTCGACTCGATTTGTGAGCCGCTCATGGGGTTGAAGGCGCTCATGGGCCGCGGGGATCGTCGCCCGCCTCGAGGTCAGGATCGACGTGCACGGGGCTGCCGGGCGGCCTGTCGAGGGGTCGCAACGTCGCGGGGTCTGCGAACCCCAGCGCCATGACGAACCTCGCTCGCGCTCGGCTCCTGGGGCTCCCTCTTGACCGCCGCAGGGCCTCGTTGTGCCATGCCGGCGCATGCATCACCTCATCCGTCGTTCGCTCCGAATCGCAGCCTGCGCCGCCCTCGGCGTCGTCCTCGGCCTCGGCCTGACCGCCGCGGGAGCCGGCTGCGGGAACTGCGACGGGGCGATCCGCGAGCTCGTCGTCCGCTCCGCCGACGCGTGTCACCTCGAGGATTGCGTCGAGGACGGCGGCGTCTACCACGTCGGTCCCGACGTGAGCCTGCGGGTCGTCGGCGACGGCCCCAACGAGGAATCGGAGCCCCTGCTGAGCGACTCCGGCGTCGCCGCCGACACCTTCTTCCTCCTCGATCAGGACGGACAGCGCGTCGCCGCCACCGTCGGCGCCGACGCCGGTGGGCACGCGTGCCGGCGCGGCGTCGGCTTCAACCTCACCCCCGACGAGCCGCTCGCGCCCGGCACATACACGGCCGTGCTTCTGCTCGACGACCTCGCGTGGCCGCTCGCCGGTGGCGCCGCCGTCCAGCGCCACGAGGGCAAGGACGCCTTCGTACGGCAGCTCGAGGTCGTCGCCGACGCCAACCCGTAGCTGCTCCGCGTCGCCGTTCGATCCGATGTCTCGCCGCGAGGCCGTCGACTCACCGCTCGCCGCCCTGCACGAGCAGCTCCCGGAGTTATCACCTCGCCGCCAACCTCGACCTGCTGCGCGCGCCGACCCTGCACTTCTGGCGCGCCAGCGGCTCGGCGACCGGCAGCCTGACCCACGGCGAATACCGCGGGCTCGAGCTCCCGCCGGCGCTGCTCGCCGCGATCCTGGGCGACAACGCCGCCCGCTGGCTGTCCCCGTGCCTGCCGCCGATGTCCCCGTGACGCTCCCTCGCCGCATCAACCGGCCACGTCGTATCGATTGGTAGGCTGAAAGCGGCGCGCGCTCCGCTCGCCCGATCGGCGGAACGCCGCTACGCGGGCTCCACGGGCCGCCACCGCCGCACCGCGCGGTCGCACAGCACGTCGGCCAGCGCCTCGTCGATCGGTAGCCCCGGCGTGTGGAGCAGCCACATGAACTCGCCGACGGGGTTGACCTCGAGGAACACGTGGCGGCCCTCCGGCGTGACGATGAAGTCGAAGGCGCCGTAGTTGAGGCCGAGCGCGTCCATCAGCGCGAGCGTTCCCCGCTGCACGTCGGCGGGCAGCTCGTAGCGCTTCCACGCGTCGAGCAGCGCCACGCCCTCGCGGCGCCAGTCGTTGCGGGCGCGTGGCAGCGCCTGCGAGTCGATCGACGCCGCCATCACCCGGTCGCCCACCACGGTCACGCGCAGCTCGCAGGCCTTCTCGAGGCGCTCCTGGAAGGTCATGGGGCAGAGGTCGAGGCCCTCGAGGTCGGCGAGGTCCGCGTCGCTCACGGGGTTGGTGAACACCACCTGCTCGCGGCCGGCCTCGTCGTAGACCGCGAACGAGGCCATCATCTTGGTGACGATGCCCGCCGGCACGGCCGCCGCGAACACGCGAACGGCCGCGGGGTCGTTGGAGACGAGCGTACGCGGGACCTCGAGCCCCACGCGGCGCGCGAGCGCGAGCTGCAGCGACTTGTGCTCGGCGCGGCGTACCACGTCGAGGCGGTCGAGCGCGAAGGCCCCGGTGGCCCCGAGCACGGCCATGAGTCCGTGCACCACGCGGCGGCTCTCCTCCACCGACGGCGCGCGGAGCTGGCGGTCGAGGTCGACGGGGATGCGCGCGCCGACGTTGAAGCGGCGGTAGTAGACCGCCGTGACGTCCGCGAGCGAGAGCTCGCCCGCGGGTCCCGCGACGTGGCCATGCGGACGGCCGCGCTCGCCCGGAGCGTCGGCGATGGAGATCCGCAGCTCGGTGGGATAGAGGTCGGTGTCGAGGCGATAGGCCCGAACGCCGCGGGCCTCCACCGCCGCGGCGACCCGCGTCGAGGACTCGTTGTCGTCGCTGCGCGTGATGATGAGAACGGTCATGGGCTCACTCCTCCAGGAGCGCATCGGCCAGCGCGGCCGCGATGGGCAGGCCGGCGTCGCGCTCCAGCATGCCCCACTCGCCCGCGGGATTGATCTCGAGGAACACGTGCTCCCCCTCGGGGGTCACGATGAGGTCGACCGCGCCGTAGACGAGACCGAGCGCGACGACGAGCTCGAGCAGCCGCGCCGCGACGTCGTCGGGCAGCGAGCCGCGTCGCCACGCCGCCTGGTCGGGCGCGGCCTTGCGCCAGTCCACCTGGCCGGCATCGGACCCCGTGGCGTCGATCGCCGCCGCGAAGCAGCGCCCGCCGCCCGCCGTGGCGACCACGGCCACGCGCAGCTCGTGGGCCTTCGGCACGTGCTCCTGGAACACCATGGGGCAGTGGCGCAGGCCCTCGAGGTCGTCGAGATCCTCGGGCCGCACGATGCTCGTGTGGACGAACGGGCCGCGGCCGCTCATCGACTGCGTGAGCGGGGTGAGCATCTTGGTGACCATGCGGCCGCCGAGCCTCTCGGAGAAGGCGACGACCTCGGCGGGATCGTTGGTGACGAGCGTGCGGGGGATCCGGAGGCCCAGCCGACGGGCGATCCGGAGCTGGCGCAGCTTGTTCGCCGCGGCGCGGTCGGCATCGATCCGGTTGACCATGCGGCGGTCGTGGAGGCCGTCGAGGAAGCCGAGCAACGCCGCCATCGACTCGGCCCGACAGGCGTCGCGCAGCTCGGGGTCGAGCTCGGGGTCGAGCGCCGCGGGCCACAGCCGCCGCATCCACACCGCGCGCACGGCGTCGCCGTCGACGGAGCCGTGGGCGTCGCGCAGGGTGCGACGGGCCGCCCCCGGATCGACGTCGAGCGCCGCGGTGAGCGAGAGCTCGGTGGGAAAGCGGTCGCAGTCGACGCGCCGCGGCCGGACCCTGCGGCGCGCGAGCTCCTCGGCGACGCGATCGATCGTGTAGTGATCGCCGCTGTGGGTGACGAGCAGGACGACGTCGCGAGGGTCGTTCATCATGGTCGAGATCCGGAGACGCGAGTGGGGGCGCGCTCGAGAGCACGCCCCCGTGACCAGCCGCCCCGGGCCTGCTCGAGCTCCTGGCTCTCGAGGTCGCGGGCGAAGAACGGCTGCTTCTGGGACCTGGTCGCTTCCTTCATGGCTCTCTTCTTCCGATCGCATCGTGATCGGCCGGCCCAGCGTACGGCCCGCATGCGGTGGAGAGCGTCGCGCGCTAGCCCTCGTCGCCGTCGGACGGGTACTTGTGCGTCGTGTTCTCCTCGTCCTTGTCGGACGGGTACTTGAGCGTGGCGTCAGCCCTCCCCGCCTGGCGCTCCTGGCCCTCGAGGTAGCGGACGAAGAACGGCTTCTTCTTGTCTTGCTTCTCCATCGTCGTCTCCTTGTTGATTCCCGGTCGCAACACGACCGGCGCACGAGGATACGGGGCGCCCGCGATGCGGGCAAGCGGCAGCACCACGAGCGAATCACGCCGCGCCACAGCGCCGGCGCGCTCGCAAGCGCCGATGCGCGCACCGTCACGCGAGCGCTCACCGACGTCTGGCCGATCGCGAACGCGAGGATGATCTTGAAGCCGTTGCCCTGCGTGGCGCCGGGGGCGAACGAACCCAGGCTGGCGACACCGAGCATTGCCGCGATTGCCAACACCGCGATCTCTGTTCGGTGACGACGCTGATGGCGCGGTGCATCGGGGGGCCAGCTCGCGCTCGCTGGCGCGTGCCCTCGTGGAAGAGGCGAGCGTTTCTCGCGCCCGCCAGGTCGCGCAGCCCGGTGTCTTGAGTTATGCAAAAATTGAGGTTGTGCAAGACAAAACGGCCGGGGCAAGATCGGCGCGACGATGAAGATCGCGGAGCTGTCCCGGGTCAGCGGCACGCATCGCTCGACCATCCACCACTACCTCGACCTGGGTCTGCTGCCGCGGCCCGAAACCCTCGGTCCGCGGCTTCACCACTTCGGGCCCGGGAAGTCGGTCAACCTGTCTCGGCGGCCGGGTGGCCGCCGGCTGCGGAGCTTGGCCCGTTGAATGGTCTACTCTGGCGCAGAGCCCTGGATGCGCGGTGGTGCGATCTCCCGATTGTTTCGAAAATTCGTCTCGATTTCGTCGCGAATTTGGCTCTTTCCGAGACGTTCCTGCGTAGACGGGCCCGCAGGGCGCTCTATCTCCGCGTGTATACCACATCACCAAATGTCGGCCCAAGCGTTCGTCAGAACCGAGTTCTGACGGTCCTCCCTGGCACGCGTCCTTTGGAAGTGGAACGGAATGGGCGAGGTGGTCGGCTCCAGATCGTCGGGCCCTGGCACTCCGTCAGCCACGGTACCATGGGGCTCCAACCATGAGCGATGCCTGGCCCATCCAGCCGAGCCCGAGGTGGCCGAGCAACTGCCTGATCGGGAACGTAGCCGTCCACCCCAGTCAATCGCGGCTCGCGGTTGCATGCACGGACGCAGAGAACCAGCGCGGGGCGGTGCTGGTTCTCGACGCCCAGGCGGGCAGCCTGTGCTCGTCGACGGGCTTCGATGACTACGTCGGCTGGTCCGAGCAGCCCGGCCTCCTGCGCTGGCATCCCGACGGGCGGCGCTTAGCCACGAACGTGGGGACCAACGGGATCGCGCTCTTGGACAGGGCTCGGATCGTGGGCGACGCGTGGCCCGACGAGACGCGGGACAGCGCGGTCCGCTACGTGTGGGTCGACGAGACGCGGATGTTCTCGGACACCGGTGCGCTCTTCGAGATCCGCGAGGGTGACTCGCGCTTTGATTTCGAGGACATCGGCTCGCCGATGTTCGAGCAGATCGAGTGGAACGCGGCGACGGGCGCGGTGGTCGGCAAGGTGGGGCATGGGATCGCGGCCTTCGATCCTCTGGGCCGCAAGCTGCTCTATCACCACACGCTGGAGGACCTTCCTTCGGACTACCGCATGCACTGGTCCGGGGACGGGCGATGGTGTGCCAGGGTCCACTGGGGCCAGTCGTCTGCGAGCGACGAGATCGTGATCTTCGACGGCGACGACGGGCGGCGCATATGCACGCTCGCGCCCTCCCTGCCGCACTTCGACGAGCTGCGCTGGGGTAGCGGGGGCGCGATGCTCATGCGCAGTCACGGGCCGGATCAGAAGACCACGCATCTGGATATCGTTCGCAACGGTCGTATCGAGATCACGATCGAGCTCGCGCCGCGTCTGATCCAGGCTTCGTATAGTGTTCCGGAAGCCTCGGGCATCGCGTGGTCACCGGACGGCCACGGCGTGGCGCTGTTGCTGGATGGGCAGGAGATTCGCCTGTTCGACGCGGGCAACGGGTCCGCGCTCTCGACGTTCTCGGCGCCCGCTCCCGCGATTCCGGATGGTCTGCCGGACTACTACCGACATGGACATCGACCGAAGTACGGCTTCCCCGGGGACCTCATCTGGCTCGGCATGCAGCGCCTCGTTCGTTTGGCGCCCCACTTCGTGGGCTTTTGGTCGATCGACGGGCAACAGATCGCACAGTTCGTGGTGCCGACCGAGCTGGGATAATTGCCCAAACTCTTCTCGTACCGCCAGCAGGGAGCACCGCCGACCTCGGTCGGTACGACGAGCACTGCCGGGCCGACGACCGGCACCTGTCGCCCCCGGCGACAAGGCCGATCAACTCTGGAGCGGCACCGCCGCCCGCGGCTTCAGCCATACCCAGCCGCAGCACGCCGACGGCCCCCCCTGGAACGTCCTCGGCGCCTTTGAGCCCATCCCGGGCGACTTCAACGCGGACGGCGCCACCGACATCGTCTGGTACCGCCCCGGCACCGATCCCGACAGCATCTGGTTCGCGACCTCCGGCAACCGCTTCGTCGACAAACCGTTCACCGTCAACGGCCTTTACAACCCGATCTGACGCTCCGCACACCTCGCGCCGTCGCACCGCCGGCAGTCCGGATCCTTGCACCCGGCCGGCGAAGCCGAGGTGTGCCGACGATGCTCCAGGCCGCGTTCCGCCACCGCGGGCCCGGATGACCGGCGCCCGCCGGGGCGACCTCGGCTCACGGCTCGCCGGGCCAGGTCTGCAGCGAGCGGCTCGGCGAGCCGTCGTGGATCCGCGGCCAGCCGTTCTCCCACACGACGCGGTCGACGAGCACGTGCCGGCCCGCGCCGCCGTCGTGCGTCCCGTTCCCGGCGTTCGTCCACGCGTGATAGATGAAGAAGTCGAGCCCGCCGACCGGCAGCAGGGTGCCGTGGCCGGGGCCGACCCAGCGCTCGTTGTTGGTGAGGATCGGCGGGCCCAGCTTCTCGTACGGCCCGAACAGGCTCGCCGAGCGCGCGACGCCGGTGCGGTAGCGGTGATCGTAGACGTTGCCGCTGTACAGCAAATAATAGAAGTCGTCGCGCCGGACGATCCACTGCGCCTCGACGACCCCGCCCTCCCAGGAGTTGGGGTCATTCGTCAAGATCTGCACCTCCGCGCCGGCGAACGCCAGGCCGTCGGGGGTGAGCTGGCGGATGAAGATCGGCGTCGGCTCGCCCTGCGAATTGCCGTCGATCTTGTAGGTGAGATACGGCGTGCCGGCGTCCTCGTAGTAGCTGGCGTCGATGACCCCGAGCGGATGCTCGACGAGCGGGCCGCCGGTCTCGACGTACGGCCCGAGCGGCTCGTCGGCGTACGCCGCACCGATGCTGAGCACGTTGCCGCCGTTGACCGTGGTGAAGTACGCGACGTACTTGCCGGCCACGCGGTGCAGCTCGGGCGCCCAGTTACGATTGCCGTTGGCGGCCCACGCGGGCTTCCCGTTGGGCAGCACCGCGGCGCCGGTGTCGTTCCACAGCACGAGGTCGCGCGAGTGGCGGATCGGGAACGAGCCGCCGGTGCAGACCATGTAGAAGTGCGGGCCGTCCGGCTGGTCGACGCCGATGACCCCGGGGTCGGGACAATCGAACGGGATCACCGGATTGCCGTAGGGCGGCTTGGGCGGCCCGAGCTCGGCGGGCGGATCGGCCGCGAGCAGGTTGTCGACCGGGATGAGCTGCTCGGGGATCGTATCGCTCGACCACAGCAGCCGGGCCGAGGCCTCGATGTCGATCTCAAAATAGTCGACGCGGATCAGCGTCGGCACCCCGGCCGCGAGCTCGACCGTCGTCTCGTTGCGCGTGACGTAATGCGGGGTCCAATCGTCGATCACCAGCACGTCGTCGACCCACACGCGGACGCCGTCGTCGGTCTCGGTGATGATCTTGTAGGTCCCGGCCGCGGGCGCGAGCAGGGAGCCGGTCCAGCGGATCGAGTAGCGATCTGCCGGCAGCGAGGCATCGGGGGCGTCGAGACCCCAGACGAAATCGAGCCCGGGGTCGACGCGCGACAGGACCGGGTCGATGTAGGTGGCGAAATACTCCGCCCGCAAGCCGGGCAACGGGGGCGGCGGCGGGACGCTACCAGTCGAGCTGTCGCTGCCGTCGCTGCCGTCGCTGGTGCTGGCCTCGGTCGGGCCTCCGCTGCTGGTGGGCGCGGTGGTGCCGGTCTCCGCGGTCGTGGAGGCGTCCGTCGTGGAAGCGCCGGTCGTGGGCGTCTCGCCGAGCGTCGCGGCTCCGGACGAGGCATCCGGGTCGCCGCAGGCGAGGACAGTGACGACAGGGACGAGCGCCGCGAGGCTGCGTGGATGCATCGCGGCGGATGCTAACCAACACAGCCCCGAGCCTCGGCCGTCCGCTGATGCAGCCCATGCGGAGCCCGATCAGTCGCCAGATGCAGGAATGCTCAGACCCGGGACGTGCCAGCCTGCGCGAGAGCCCATCGACGTTCGAGGCGAGCCCGCAAGTAGCGCTCGAGGAACCCGACGAACAACACCGGACCGGCGCCAGCGATCACGGCGCTCGTCCACGCGGGGACGAGCCCCCGGACGAACAGGTCGAGGAGCAAGGTCCACAAACACACGAAAGCGGCCGTCCAGGGCCCGGCGATCTTCCAGACATCGCGTCGCCTCCAAAAAGCCAGCGTGGGCAAAAATCCGAGCCGCTGCGGACGAGCGAGCCGATGATCGGCAGGGATTGGCACGAGCGCGGGCATGGTTCGCCTATGCGACGGGGCAGTCGGGCTTGCACTCATACCTTTGAGGCATGCGATTCATCCGACGCGACGCTCGTCTCGGTCGCAGGAGCCGCGATAAAAAAGAGGGAAGGCGGAAAGACGACGAGCGCGGGGGCCTCGCCGCACATGTCCCCGAGGACGCCGTCCAGGCCGAACGGGATCCGCGAGATCCCACGCCAGAAATGGGCGCTGGGCCGTACTTACCGCGAAGTGGCGCAGAGCGTCGGCGCCAGGCCGCGCTGCAGGCCCGCCGACTGCTCGAGGCGATCGGCCCGGCTGTCTTCGAGGACATCAGCGACATCACGCCCTCGCAGCGGTGGGTCGGCCGCTCCGGCGGCTCGGCGATCTTCACCGGCGATGGATCGCCGAGGCCCTCGGCGATGCGCACGAACTTCGGCCGCACGAGCCGCCGCACAGTTACTGTTCATCCGGAGCCGAGGACCAGGTCGCGGCAGTGGGTGGGTTCGGCGTCGGAGGTCGCGGTGGGCCTGGCAGGAGCGGCAGCGGGGGGCGGCGGCGCTGTCAGCGAGCGGCACGGGCATCGAGGAGTCGAGCGCGAACCCGAGGCTGGCGCCCTCGACCCGCTCGACGACGGGCCTCCGCAGGACGATGGTGCGCGTGATCGAGGTTATCACGGTCGGAAGAATTGGACAAGAGATGACACTGGAAGGCTATAAGCTGGGTAAATTGAGTTATGCAAACATTGAGGTTGTGCAATACAAAACGGCCGGCCAAAATCGGCGCGACGATGAAGATCGCGGAGCTGTCCCGGGTCAGCGGCACGCATCGCTCGACCATCCACCACTACCTCGACCTGGGTCTGCTGCCGCGGCCCGAAACCCTCGGCCCGCGGCTTCACCACTTCGGGCCCGAACACGTCGAGCGGCTGCGCGAGATCAAGGCGCTGCGGGCCCAGGGGCTCGGGTTGGCGGAGATCCGCGAACGCCTGGCGACGCGCCCGCGCGCGCGGACGCCTCCGCGACGGCAACGACGGCGTCGCGAGGGCGCGACCGACCGGCGCGCGGCGATCCTCGACGCGGCGGCGCGGCTGTTCCTCGACCGAGGCTTTGAGGGCGCCGACGTACAGTCGATCGCGCGCGCGGCTGGGGTCGGCAAGGCGACCCTCTACCAATGCTTCGCCGGAAAGAGCGAGCTGTTCGTCGAGTGCCTGGATCGCCTGCGCTTCACGCTGGTGCCGGCGTCGCTGCGGGCGCAGGCGCAGTCGGGCCTGCCGATGACGGACGAGGCGCGGTTGCGGGCGCAGGCGGTGCTGTCGCGCTTCGCCGGCTTCCGCACGATGACGAACCTGCTCGGCGCCGCGGCGCACGGGCGCGACCTCGAGGTCGCCGCGCGCGCCCGCGAGGCCCTGCACCGCATGGTGATGAATGCCGAGCCGAGCCTGCGCCGGGCGATGACCACGGGCGAGCTGCGCCGCGGCGACACCGAGCTGTGGGCCTACATGCTGTGGGGCGCACTGTTGGCGCTCGGCGACCGCCTGGCGCTCGACGACCGCTACACGCAGGCCGAGGCGCTCGCGGTGTACCTCGAATTCATGCGCCGCGCGCTCGCGCCGTGACTCGCGGCCGCGCGGCGAGGTTCACGTTCCCGCGAAGCTGCCGCGCATCCTTGCTGGGCCGCCAGCGCGAGTCCGTCGAAGCTACGTCGCATGCCTGCGGCCTCGTGCATACGAAGATCCGCACCGACGCCGGAATCATCCACGCGCCTCCACGGCATCGAGCACCCGCTTGAGCGACTCGGCTTCGATCTGGCCACGCACGCGGATCACCACGCGACCCACGGCCAGCTCGATGACTCCGGCCTCGGCTCCTGTCCCGACCGCGAGCTGCTTTGTCACCTCGACGAAAGTCTCGGTGTCCGGCCGCCTCAGCCTCGACTTCCACCACACGGCCTCCGAGGCCCAGGTATCGCCTCAATGGGGTTCATGTCACGACGCGGTTCGCGCCGGCCCGAGTTCACCCGCGAGGCGCGGCAGGCGGAGCGGGCCGCTGCGACCGTGAGCCCGGCGGCGACTGCTGGGCCGGGGCCCGTCGAAACCTCGCGGCCGTCGCTCGTGAGCCTGGTCGAGGGCCAGCTCGCGGCCCTGCGCCAGCGCATGAAGGCTCAAGAGGCGGTGAGTGACGCCCGACTGAAGCGGGCCGAGTCCGAGCTCGCTGCGATGCGGAGGCGGGTTGCGTGCTGATCGAGAGCGTCCGCAGCACCGCGACGAAGGGCCCACCGCCGGTATGCACGCCCTCGGAGAAGTCGACGGTGGCGGTCACGGAAGGACAAGATCTGTCTGCGCGGCTCCGTCCACCACGAGGCGACCTGCAACCCCGAGCCGCCGCGTCAAGCGCGGGAGCAAGCCATCTGGGGGAAAGGTCGCCAGCAGCGTCGCCTCGGAGGCGTGATGTTCGGCTCGATGATGGGGCTATGGAGGGCCGTGCGCACTCGGAAGGGGCCCGCGTGATGCCAATAGCCCAGAAAGTCTTTCAGCGGATCCACATCCGGAAGATCAGCTCCTGTGGGCGCCCACCCCCGATCCGGCTCTTGGCTTCGGCGCCCATCCTGCGCGTCGATGGCGAACACTCGGACCAACATCCGCACTGCCGGCTGCACCCCGCGAGCTCAGCCTTGAATGCTCAACGTGGCCGGTCCGGTCTGGTTGGTCAGGCCTTTAGGGCTGGCGCAAGCATTTGTCAGCACATTCGGCGAGACGCTAGTGTACGTAACGGTACCCATGAGGAACTTGCCGGTTTTCACGACGCCGACGGCGGTGGTGACGAGGTTTCCCGCGACATTGGCACGTGTGCTGGTCCACTCGTACCCGGTCACTTCCCCGGTGTTCCAGGTGATGAAGGTTGTTCCGGTGCTGGATTGCAGATCCGCACAAGATGCCGCGGGCAGCTTTGCGTTGACCACAGTCGTGCCCGACGTCACCGCACCACCCAAGCAGTTGTAGGTGATGGAGGTGCTGGCGGTGACCGGCTGCGGAGTGTAAGTCAGGCCGGGGCTGAAGGTGGTCGACTGGGAGCCCGTGCATGTGAGGACCGTGACGGCCATCGCACGTGGCGTTTGAAAGAGGCAGGTCGAGACGACGACGCCGATGGTGACGAGGACGGCGCGGAACTTGTTACGCCGTCGGGTCTTCTTCCAGTAGTAGATGGACATGGTTCCTTCCTGAATGCGTTGTGCTGTCCGCCGATGACACGGCCGCCATCCCCACCATAGACTCTGATCCACAATACTTCAAGATTCTTCGCCCGAGCGAAAGCCAGCCTTGGCTGGTGGGCAGGCCGGCGAGGTATGGCGCGCTGGATGGGTACCCACCATTGCTTGCGCACCGGCGATGGGCGCCCATCGCTCCATGGGGCCGCTTTTGGACGCTACCCGTCCCGCGACAACCAGATCGATCGCCATGCGCTTGGGTGGAGAGGTATGGTGCGCTGGATGGGCGCCCCCCACCGCTTCGGCACCGGCGATGGGCGCCCATCACCACCGGCGCCGGCTCACCCGCGAGAACCGGCGCCTGCGCGCCGCCCTGCAGCGGACCGACTTGCCCGACATCATCACCCACCGCCTGGCCAGCCAACGCCGGTCAGGACACAGCGCCGTCGACCGTCGTCCAGCTCGACAACCCCGCCTTGCAGCAGCACGCCGCGTCGACCAATATGGGAACCATGTAGATCTTCGAACTCGACACGACGCCGTCCGCTCTGCCGACCACGGTCGTGCAGACCGGAGTGACGGACGAACTGGCCGCTCTCCGGCGAATACTCGACGCCTACTACTCCCAGTGAGGTCACCTGGTGCGTGGTCGGTTCAAGCCGACGGCGCCAGAGCCGGGGCGATCGCCTGTGATATCGAGAGTCGGGATGCGCCGCACTCGGCTCGCACAACCTCGATGTCTGCCTGCGCTTGCGCGTTCGATCGTCATAAGCACTGAACCGAGGGCGCGGCTAACCGGGTTCCAGGTGAGCGAGAGCCGCCAATTCGGGACGAGCGCGGATGACGTCGCCGACGAGCAGCGGGACCGCGTTGTTGGTGCGCGCCTTGGCGATCGCCTCGCTAGCGAGCGCGCCGTCGCCGTCGGCGGCGGCCAACGACGCGAGATCGAGCCAGAGCAGCCAGCGCTCCGCCGCTTGCGGCGTGTCGGCAGCGAGGTCCGCCGAGAGCTCGAGCGCGCGTTCGAGGTCGGCGCGGGCGCGGTCCGGCTCGCCGGCGCGGAGGTATGCGCGGGCGCGCCACGTCAGCAGGTCGCAGGCGCGGGCGCGCCGGTCCGGCGTCTGCGCCTCGGCCGACAGTTGCGTGGCGTCGAGGGTCCCGAGCACGGTCAGCAGCGCGTCGCGGGCCCGCGGGTGGCCGAGGTGGTTGACGGCGGTGTTGCGCCACAGCGCGTGGTTGGCTTCGAGGAAGCGCTCGGGGTCGAGCTCGCGCAGCACGGGTCCCATGAGGTCAGGCCGCGCGCGCAGGGCCGTCAGCAGCGCCGGCTCGAGCGGTCCGGGGGTGGCGAGCAGCGCGGCCCACAGCGCGCGCGCCTCGGCGACGCGGCCGACCTGCCACAGCGCGTGGGCCCGCCACACCTGCTCGTCGGGCGCGAGCGGGCCGACGCGGTCGAAGGCCGCCAGCGCGGCGACCGAGTCGTCGCGGACGAGCGCGCTCGTCAAGCTCGCACGCGCGGGGTCGGCCGGCAGCGCGTCGACAGGCCGGCCGCCGCGCACCGTCACGCGGTGCAGCTCGGCGGTCAACCACGACGGCCTGGCGTGGACGGTGCGGACGACGAGGTGGTAGCGGCCGGCGGGCGGGAGTTCGCCCGTCAGCGGCTCGCGCAGCGTCCGCAAGGTGCCGTCGGGCGCGGTCAGCTCGCACGCGACCTCGCCGAGCGCCGGGATCACCGACACGCGCATGGTCAAGTGGGTGGCGACGTCGGTGCGCCGCGGCCCGATCGTCGGCGGTTGGAGGTCGGGCAGCCGCCGGTCGGCCAGGCCGCACATGAACACCCGCCCGACCTCGACGCCGCCGCGGCTGGTGCCGATGGTGTGAGCGGCGAGCCAGACCGTCGCCGTGGCCATCGGGTCTTCGCCTTCGGGGACGAGAGCAACCTCGAACCCGCTACCCCACTCGGTCTCGCCGATCGTGAAGTCGGCGGCGAGCTCGATCAGCTCGCCCGACCACTCGACCGGTAGCGACGCGAGCGGGCCCTCGCGGTCGGCGGCGATCGCCAGACTCTGCGCGCCAGGCCGGTGGCGCAGCCCGAGCGGCTTTTCGATCGTCCACGCCGGCGCGAGCGGGCGGTCGAAGCGGACGTCGACGCGCTCGCGGCCGACGGCGACAAGTGGCGCCCAGCGGTGCTCGAGCGCCTCGCGGACGCCGACGTCGAGCCCCGGCGAGGCCCGGAGCGCCGCGATCGTCTGCAGCGCGGCTTCGTAGTCGCCGAGGCGGAGCTGGGCCCGCATCGCGCCCTGCAGCGCGTCGGCGGCGAACTCGGGCGCCTGCGCGGCCTCGCTGAACAGCCCCTCGGCCTCGCGGTCGCGGCCGGAGCGCTCGCGCAGCCCGCCGGCGGTGTAGAAGGCGAGAGCCCGCGAGTTTGGTCGCGAGGCGCGGCGGCCGAGGTCGGCGAACTCGCTCGCCGCCTCGTCGACCAGGCCGAGGCTTTGCAGCGACTTGGCGTGCTGCCACGTGCGGTTCCAGGACGGGTCGTCGAGCTCCGGCGGCGGGGAGGGCGCCGGCGGGGACGGGGTCGTCGACATGAGCTCGTCCCCGCCGGCGCCGAGCACCCACGTCCGAGTCCCGCGGTCGGCCTCATCAGGGATGTTGACGATCAGCTCGTCGGCAGCGTCGTCGTCGAGCTGGGCGAACGCGAGGATCTGCAGGTCGCCGAGGATCACCGACGAGAACCTGCCGTCGTCCTCCTGCAGGTACAGCAGGGAGTGCACGCGACCGTCGTGCCCGTACTCGACCGCGATGTCGTCGCGGCCATCGCCGTTGGCGTCGCCGACCAGCAGCGGCCACGAGTCGAACTTGAGGGCGCCGGCCGGCTGGGGGTACGCGAGGAAGTCGCGCCGGACCAGGCGCTCGCCGTCGTGGCCGAACACGTACAGGCCCTCGGGGTCGCCATGGGGCCTGTCGGGTGGGAACACCAGCGAGTTCGCGTCGACGTTGGCGTTGTGGGCGACCAGCAGCGGCGCCCCTCCCGGCCCGCGCAGCGGCGCGATGCCGAGGAGCATGCCGAGCTTGTCGCGCGCGACGGTCCGCAGAGTCCGCGTCGCAGGGTCGAGCCGCAGCAGGCGGACGTCGTAAGCGCGCCAGCCCATGAAGCTCGCGGCGAGCTCGTCGCGGCCGTCGCCGTCGAGGTCGACCGGGGCGAGCCCGCTCGGGATCGAATGCAGCGTATCGGTCATGCTGTAGACGACCCGACGCTCCCATCCGCCGTCGGTCCGCGGGATCAGCGAGTTGACCTGATACCCAGTGCCTGTCCCCACGTACAGCTCGCGGACGCCGTCGCCGTCGAGGTCGGCGGAGGTCATCGTGGTCGGGAGCGCGTCGTCCCAGGTCAGCAGCGGGGCGAGGCTGTCGGCGTCGGCGCGGTAGAGGGTGATCGGCAGCGCGCTCGCCTGGCCGCGGCCGACGGCGTACAGCGGCTCGCCCGGGGCCACCAGCAAGAGCTTCGTACCCGCGGGGGCCGGCAGCGCGCGCACTGGCCGCAGCCCCGGCGCGCGGGCGGCGATGTGCAGCACCCGCGGGTCGTCGCGCGTCGACGTCAGCACCACGCGGTCGGCGTCGACGAAGACCCGGTCGACGTCGCGGTAGCTCGTCGCGCTCGCGCCGACGAGCGCGTCGGCGAGCGCGCGCACGCTCGCCGGCCCCCCTTGGGCCAGCTCGACGCGCGCGGCCGCGAAGTCGCGCCGGCCGAACGCGACGTCGCGCCGCAGTCCGGCGAGCTCCGGCGCCGCGTCCGGGTGCTCGCGGCTCAGCAGGTCGAACACGCTGGCGAGGGCGTCCCACTCGAGGCCGGTGCGGAACAGCCGGGCGAGCCCGACGAGCGCCTCGCGCTGCTCGTCGGGCGCGACGGCGCGCGCGTAGGCGGCCGCGAAGGCGGCCCGCGCCGCGTCGGTGTCGCCGTCGTCGCGCCGGCGCGCCGCCTCGCCGAGCCACGCGCGCGCGAGCGCCCGCGTGCCGTCGTGCAGCGGGTTGTCGACGAACGCGGCGAACACCCGCGCCGCCGCGGCTGCGTCGCCGGTCGACCGCGCCTCGCCGATCCGCGCCTCGGCGGACGCCAGCGAGCGCTCGGCGGCCTGCTCGACCCCGCGGCGCAGCCACTCGGCGCGCACCGCGACGGCCAGCAGTACCAGCAGGACGGCCGTGAGCGCGCTGGCGAGCGCGAGCGCGGCGACCCGCAGCCGCTGGCGCCGCGCCGCCAGCGGGTCGCTGGCGAGGCGCTCGAGCAGCTCGCCCATCGTCGGGAAGCGGTCCTCGGGCCGGTGCGCGAGGCCGCGGCGCAGCACGGCCCATAACCACGCGGGCACGCGCTCGCCTGGATCGCGCAGGTCGCCGGCGACGACCGCGTCGTGCAGCTCGGCAAACGTCTCGCCGGCGAAAGGCTGCGCGGCGCACAGCGCCTCGTACAGCGCGGCGCAGAAGCTGAACTGGTCGGAGCGGGCGTCGGCGGGGCGGCCGGCGAACTGCTCCGGGGACATGTACGCCGGGGTCCCGAGGATCACACCCGCCGCGGTCAGCCGAACCTGGGTCCCGCGCATATCGCCGTCGTCGGGCCGCGCGGGCTCGTCGGCGAGGTCGTCCCAGGTGACGAGGCCGAAGTCGACCACCCGCGCGCGGCCATCCTCGCCGACGAGCACGTTCTCGGGTTTGAAGTCGCGGTGGACCAGGCCCTGCGCGTGCGCGGCGGCGAGGCCCCGGCCGGCCTGCACGAACATGTCCAATAGTTCGCGCTGCGAGCCGCCGGCGGCGCGCCACCGCTGCGTCCACGCGCGCAGGGTGCTGCCGGGCACGTACTCCATGGCGATGAAGATCCGCCCGGCCGACGCGCTGACCTCGAAGATCTGCACGACGTTGGGATGCGACAGCTGGGCCAGCGCCTTGGCCTCGTGCAGGATCCGCCCGTGGGCGTCGTTGCTGCCGGCGCGGACGCGCTTGATCGCCACGCGGCGGTCGAGCAGGTCGTCGTAGGCGACGTGGACGACGCCCATGCCGCCTTGGCCGAGCACCCGCAGCAGCGTGTAGCGCCCGAGCCGGTCCCCCGGCGTCTCGTCGACCACGGCGACGTGGGGGCGCTCCGGTGGGGTCCGGACTGGCTCGTCGCTCATCGACTCGCGGGTCACCGCCGATGCGGACGCGGCGGGCCGCGCCGCGGCGCCGCTTGGTCCGACGGTGATGGCCCGGGCGACCGGTGTCTCGTGGACCGACACGCCGGTAGTATGCCAGCGTCCGGCGCTTCTCAGACGATGTCATACTTCTGCGCCGGCCATCGATGCCGGTCGCGGCTGCGCAGCTTCGGTGCCCGCCACGCCCGCTCGTGCGCGCGCCAGGTGCGGTTTCAGCAACCGCGGCGCTGGACACGTCGCGGCTGGCCTCGACGGCCCCGTCCGTGCTGGTCGTCACGGCCCGGCACAGCAGCTCGACGAATTCGCGGACGCGCGCTGAGCAGGCCCGCTACACCAGCGCGGCGAGCAGGGCCGCGCTCGCCCGCGGCTGGTCAGCGTGGAGTCCTGGGAATCGCGGTGCGGCATGCGAGTCGCTCTCTTGAACAACGGGCGCGACCTCGTCGTTGGCGACGATTTTCAGTATGGCACCATCCGAGCCGACGATCGATCTAGGCCGGCTGCCGAACTATTGTCAGCACTCGCTAGGCCGGCGTGCAGGCGCACAAGAGTCATTGGTAATTGAGTAAAGGGCCGCCGAAGGCGGCCATAGAAATTGTCGGCAAGCGTGTATTGTCGTGCGATGCGCCATAGCGCCAATGACGACCCGCCCATAATGCCCATCAGGGGGCCGCTCGAGCTGCGGGTTGACCTCGGCGTCCGCAGGCTTGGCTTGCGGCCCTCGTCGAGGTGCGTGCACGACTCATTCGACAAGGAAGGACCGGACGACGCGGAAGGGCGCCCAGCGGGCGCCCACTGCTGCCCAGTGGGCGCCCACTGCTGGCGATCGGCGCTCATCCCGCCCGTGGACAATGTACTTGCAACACCGGGCGAAATGTCCCTACGATTCAGACTTCCCACGCTCCCAGGATTTAGCATGATCGCGTTGCGCTCCGAGCTTCTCCGTCGCCCGTGCTTCCACATCAGCGGCCCACGAGCGTCCGTCCTCGCCGCCGGTCTGCTCCTCGAACTCTCGCTTGTCACGGGGTGCCAGAAGGTCTGCAGCGATGACGGCTTCGCCTGGCAGCAGGATGCAAGCTGCGTCGCCGCGCTGTCGGCGACCGAGACCGCGGGGTCGGAAAGCACGGCCGACCCGTCCGAGTCGATGACGACCCCGACGACCGGTGGAAACGGCGGCCAGTGGTGCGTCGACGCGGACATGGACGGCTTCGGCGACCCGGCGTCCTGCACCGACGTGCCGCCGGGAAACACCCCGCCGCCTGGAACTGTCGACAACGACGACGACTGCGACGACGGCAGCGACAAGACCTTCCCAGGCGCGGCGCCCAAAGACGACCCGAACGCCTGCATGCGCGACGCGGACGACGACGACTGGGGCGATAACACTCCCGACGGCGGCGGCGACGGGATCGTCCCCGGGAGCGACTGCGACGACAGCAGCGGCAAGACCTTCCCGGGCGCGGCGCCCAACGACGACGCGAACGCCTGCATGAAAGACGAGGACGAAGACGACTGGGGGGACAGCGATCCTCCGGGTGAGGGGGGCATGGGCTCGGTCGTCCCGGGCACGGACTGCGACGACGCGAACATGAACGCCTGGGCGAGCTGCGGCGGGTGCAGCGATAAGGACAGCGACGGCTGGCTGTCGATGTGCGACGCCTATCCGCCCGAGTACCCTGGGCCGGACTGTGACGACGGCGACGCCAACACCTTCCCCGGCGCGGCGCCCAACGACGACGCGAACGCTTGCATGAAGGACGAGGACGGCGACGACTGGGGTGACGACATGCCGACGAACCCCGGCGTCACCCCGGGCACCGACTGCGACGACCTCGGCGCGGATACGTTCCCCGGCGCGGCGCCCAACGACGACGCGAACGCTTGCATGAAGGACGAGGACGACGACGACCATGGCGACGCGCGGCCGGGGCCCGGTGTCACGCCCGGGAGCGATTGCTTCGACGTCAACCCGAACCTCAACCCGAGCAACAACGTCCTCGTCACCGCGCCGCTCGCCACCGGCGAGATCCTCGAGGTCCACACGGACGATGGGTCCCTCACCTCGTACGCCTCGGTCGACGTGTTGCTCCTCAACCCGTGGATCCCGACCAGCCTCGCCGTCAACCCAACGGACGGCTCGGTCTACGCAGCGCTTGCCTTCCGCGACAGCCTCGTGACAATGAATTATTGCGGCGGGGGCACGCCGACGGCCCTGCCCGCGGCGCACAAGAAGAACATCTGCGGGATCACCTTCGACCGCGACGGGAACCTCTACGGGATCGACGGCCAGGTCGACCAGCTCCTGATCTTCAACCAGGACGGCTCGCTCTCGCTCGAGAACATCAAGCCCCTGATGTTCGAGGGCCAGACCCTCAACGTCGGCGACTGCGGCATGACCTACGACTGCCACGAGGACCGGCTGCTCGTCTCCGACTCCGTCTCGGGCGGGATCTACAGCGTCAGCATCGCCGACGGCACCGCCACGCGGGTCGCCGATGTCTCGCAAGAGGCCCACGGCAGCGGCCTCGAGTACGATCCGACGACCAAGCTCGCGTTCTCGTGCGACCAGAACTCGCTGCTCTCGGTCGCGCTCGACGGGTCCAACGATTTTACGAAGCTCCCGGATCTCGCGGCGCCGGTCGACGACCTCATGTTCGGCCCCAAGTGCGACTAGCGGGCTCTTCCTCCCTCACTTCACTGAAGCGGCCCCATCATGACGACCACCGCAATCGTTCGCACCACCACTCTGACAGCGCTCCTGTCGACGGCGCTCGCTTCCGGACCAGCCCAGGCGTCGGCGCAGGACGCCGCCTCCGGCTCGGCGACCGTGACCACACCGCCCGCCGCGTCGGCGACCTCGACCGCCGGCACGACCCAGCCGCGCTCCGCGGAGGAGCGGACCCCGTGGATCAAGCGGTACCGGCCCGTCCGAAACTCGTGGGAGCTCGGGATCTACGGCGGCGTGTTCCTCCCGTCGACGCGGCACGAGTTCTACGAGCCGGACCTCGGGGTCGAGGGGTTCGGGTATCAACGGCTCGCACGCGCCGGCGCCGACCTTGGCCTGCGCGTCGGTTACTACCCGCTGAGCTTCCTCGGCCTCGAGCTCGAGGGCGGCGTCATGCCGATGAGGGTGGCGGACGGGCGCCCAGCGACGCTCTACACCTTCCGCCCGGTCGTGCTGGCCCAGCTCCCGTACCGGATCGCGCCGTTCATCCGGGTCGGCTTCGGCCTCCTCGGGATCTCCTCGCCGTCGCTCGGCAAGGACATCGATCCCACGCTGAATGTCGGCGGCGGCGTGAAGTTCTACATCAATCGCCTGCTGGCGCTGCGCCTCGACATCGTCGACAACGTCGCCACCGCCCGCGGCGTCGGCAACGCGCGCTCGAACAACCTCGAGATCCTGCTCGGTCTGTCGCTCCGACTCGGCAAGCAGAAGGAAGCGCCGGCGCAGAGTCTGAGGGACACTGACGGCGACGGTCTGTACGATCCGGGCCAGGTCGGCGTTGCACCGGCCGACGAGGACGCGTGCCCGCAAGAGCCGGGGCCGCGTGAGAACCGGGGCTGCCCGCTGCGCGACACCGACGGCGACGGCCTGTATGACCCGGGCCAGGCCGGCGTCGCGCCGGCCGACGAGGACGCGTGCCCGCAGGAGCCCGGGCCGCGCGAGAACCGGGGCTGTCCGCTGGTCGACAGCGACAAGGACGGGCTCTTCGATCCCAATCAGCCGGTGCCGGCCGAGCAGATCGATCTCTGCCCGAGCGAGCCGGGCCCGCGGGAGCTCAAGGGCTGCCCCGACCGGGATCAGGACAAGATCATCGACAAGGTCGACAAGTGCCCGGACCAGCCGGAGGTCTACAACCAGATCGCCGACAGCGACGGTTGTCCCGACGAGATCCCGAAGGAGGTCAAAAAGATCTCCGGCGTCCTCGAGGGGATCTACTTCGACGTCGACAAGGACACGATCAAGCCCCGGTCGAAGTCCATCCTCGACAAGGCGGTCAAGGTCCTCAAGGAGTACTCCGAGACGCGCTGGCGGATCGAGGGCCACACCGACTCGGACGGCGATCGCGAGCACAACATGGACCTGTCGCAGCGCCGCGCCGAGGCAGTCCGCAATTACCTCGTCGAGCACGGGATCGACGGTCAGCGCCTGGTGCCCCAAGGCTTCGGCCCCGACCAGCCGATCGACACCAACGCGACCGCCAAGGGCAAAGCCAAGAACCGCCGCATCGAATTCAAGCTGATCGATTGATCGAGCGAGAGGATGGGCGCTCATCAGCCGGCGACGCCGAGTTGCGCGATGAACTCGAGCGCGTCGGAGAGCCGCGCTACGAAGCGCGGCAGCTCGGATCGCAGCTCGCCGTCTGCCTTCACGTGGATGGTGGTACGATCGGCCTTCACGAGGTAAGCGACCCCGAGCACACCTCCCTCGGCGTCCGAGAAGCCGAATACGTCGACGCCCGGGCGCGCCCCGGCGTTCGACGTGGTGACTCGCGGATGCATGAGCTCCCGGAACCCGCGGTCGGAGAGGACGGTGCGCCCGAAGGCGGAGAGGCCGTCCGGCTCGACGCGGACCCGCGACCGCGCCTCCTGGGCGTCGAGGAGCGCCGTGAAGTAGAGCACCGGGCTCTCACCGCGCTTGCAAGCGTCGACGAGGCGCCGGTGGGCGTCGACCGCCGCACGGAGGCGCGCCCCCGCGGTATCCCGCCCCTCGTCCCGCACGAACGCGAGCGACTCGGGCGTCACCGTGTACACCGTGTCGTAGCGGCCGTGACGAAATCGTCGCATCTGCACCGACTCGTTGACCGCCGGGAGCTCGCCGAAGATCGAGTACGCCGCGAGCTGGATAGCGAGCTGCACGGGGGCGTCGATGCCGAGCCGGAGCGCGCGGAAGCGCTCCGCCCCGAGCCCGTACGCGTCGAAGGTCAGCGTCCTCCGGCCGGCACGCTCGCGCTGGAGGAATGCGCGATTGTCGTCGAGGAGGCCGAGCACGCGCGGCGCGGGGCAGAAGTCGAGCGGGCGCAGGGAAAGCGCCGCGGCGCTTCCCACGAGAGACGCCTTTGTGCCGCGCGCGTGCGCTTCGGCCGCGACGCGCATGGCGTTGTGTCCGTCGACCGCCGAATGCTCGAAGGTCAGCGCTGCGCGCCCGTTGCCGGAGACGACGAGCTGGAGGCTCTTGTCGAACCACCTGTTCTCGAGGTTCCCCAGGCGCACGAGGTCCGCCATCTCGGGGGCGTCGGCGGGAAAGCTGTCGAGGTCGAGCGCCACCACGAAGAGCGCGTCCTCCACGGCTTCGAGGGCCGAGCGCGATGCTCCCTCCGCCGCGAGCGACGTGCGCACCGCGGACCAAGCCTCCCGCGGCAGCGCGGTGGCCGGCCCGGGCCCTGCGGGAGTGTTTGCCGTTGCTTTCGCGTCCAGGACGATTTTCTCGAAGGCGCGCGCGAGCTCGGCGGCCGTCGCCGGCGCATCTCCCACGAACGCGTCCACCGCCCAGAACGCGCCGTGCACGGCGACCACGAGGTGACGCGCCCAGGGCTCGCGTCGAACCAAGCGATCGTGCCGCGCATCCGGTATCCGCACGGTGGCGAAGAGCGTGCGCCGGTACTGCTCCATCTCGAGCGGCACGCCCGCGAGGATGTCGGGTTCGATCGAGCCTCGCTCGATCTCGTGGGCGACGGCGAGGAGGCCGGCGGCGAGGCTCGCGGCTCGCGCTACCACCGTCGTCTTCTCCGAATCGTCCTCCAGCACGAGGAAAAAGTGGTTTTGGAAGGGCAGCCCCCCGCGTAGCGCAAGGTAATAGTTCCGCGTAGCGCGCTCGCTCCAGTCGGTCTCGCCTTCGTGCGCTGCCTCGCGAAGTCGACGATCGGCGCACCGGAGCACGGGCACGAGCCCGCCGAAGAAGAGCCGTGCGCGCGTCAACTCGCGCTCCCCGAGCAGCGGCGCCGCGGCGGCGAACAGTCGCGGCATTGCCTCCTCGAGGCGCGGAATGGGCCGGCTCGGGAGCATCATGACGATGCAGAGCCTGTTTCACGACCGCGTGGAACGCACGGTGGAGGAGTTGGTCGCCCTGCCCGGCGGTCCATGATCGGGGCCATGAGCAACCGGCTGACGCCGGCGACGATGACGGCTGGGCCGGACGCGGTGAGCCACATGAACAGCGGGGCGTGCGCCAGCGTTTGCGGGTCGTAGAGGGCGACGTACGCGAGGAGCCCGAGGCCGGTCGCCAGGAACGCCGCCAGTTGATAGCCGCGCCAATAGTGATACAGGCTGGCCGGGCCGACGATGTAGAGACCGCGCAGCGCGATCTGCTGGCGCCGGAGCACATAGTAATCGGCGAGGATCGTCCCCGACAGCGCCGCGAGAGCGGCGCCGGTCCACGTGACGAACGCGAGGAAGTGGTCGTACAGCAGCGCCGGCGCGAAGCACAGCGCCGAGGCTGCCGCGAAGAAGAGCGCGCCGAGGCGACGCCAGTCGAGTCGGGCGAGCGAGGCGCTCGACTGGCGCAGCGCGACGCACGTACCGTACGCGATCGAGGTCAGGCTGGTGAGGTTGGCGACGGCGATGAATACCAGCGCGGTGAGGCCGAGCCCGACGCCGCCGAGCGGGATCATCCAGGCCGTCGGATCGGCGCTCCCGAGCGCGAGCGCGGCCACGAGGCCGACCACCTGCGCGACGACGGTCGCCGGGAACAGGCCGAGGAAGGCCGCCCACAGCGCCGTGCGCGGGTCTCTCGTCAACCGTGCGAGGTTGCCGATCACCGGCCACCACGAGATCCCCACGCCGATGTTGAGCTCGACGGCCAGCATGAAGTTGAGCCAGGGCCCCCCCTCCGCCGGGGCCAGCGGCGGCGCGCCGAGCAGCGTCTCCCATCGCGTCGCCGTGAGCAGCAGCGCGAACATGACGAGCGTGAGGACGGCCAGCGCAGGCGAGATGATCCGATTGAGCGCGCGGATGGCCCACGGCCCGCCCGCGAACATCCACCATGCGAGCGCCAGGGCCAGCAGACCGAGGCCCGTCACCGCCCACCCGTTCGGCTCCCAACTGGCGCCGAGCACCGCGTTGCCGACCTGCACGGCGGCGCGTCCGAACATCACCGCGAGCACGCCGGACCACCCGAGCACGTCGATCAGGATGATCGTGAAGACCAGGAGCGCCGACCCGCGCGCGCCGAAGACGCTGCGCAGCAGTGTGTATTGCTCGACGCCGTAGCGCTGACACGGGACCGCGCCGGCGAGCAGCGCGAGCGCCACACCGACCGCGTTGCCGAGGATCGTCGCGGCGACCCCATCGCGGAAGCCGACGAGAGCCGCGGTAGCGCCGCCGCTCAGGAAGGCCCACGTGGCGATGGCCAGACCGACGCTCACCCACAGGAAGTCGCCGAAGCCCCACACTCGCTCCACCCGCAGAACAGGCCATGTCCCGAAGGTCGCCTCTGACGGCATCGACACCGGATTCATACGACGAACGCGACGCTGGCGACGGAGATGAGCCCCACGACGGCCGTGAGCAGCCAGAGATCGATGGACCCGAGCGCGGTCGACAGTTCGACCTCCGCCAGGGTCACCGCGAGCCGACGTTCGAGCTCGGATTCCACGAGTTTATTCTTGTCACGCGAGGCAAGGCTGGTCAAGGCCAGACAACGGCGCGCCGCGGTGCCAGTGGGAGTTGCACGTGTCCGCAACAAGCGGACAGCGCTAGCGACGCGCACTTGCGGCATACAGCCTACACATAGCCTCGCTCACAATCGCCGCACTCCTCGCATACTCAAGCTCCGCCTCGACGAACTCCAATCCGGCCGGCCGCCCGGGGCCGATCTTGAACGATGAGGGGACGACTTCGCTCAAAAGGCCGATCGTCCGGCGGGAAATCACTTCTACATCTTATTCGCTAGAGCAGGCAGGAGCAGTTCTATAATTAATTGCACCCCCAAGCACACGCGTGCACCGCGAAGACCTGAACGCACCATCCCCCGCACGCGTCGCGATCCTTCCTATCCCCTGAGCGACGACGGCCGCGGGGCGCCTCTGGCGCCGGCGCGTACGCGACCACGCCAAGCACAATGGGCGCCCGCCCATTCGGGCGGGCGCCCAAACGCCAACACAGCGCGCGCATTTAACAATGATCGAACCTCGCTGTTATTGCTTGACGGGATGCCATGTCCTTCGTACAAGTGAAAGTCAGGAGGCTATCGACCATGCTGCGACTTTCGGATGACAGTTAAATTCGCACAAACGCTCGACATTGCACAATGTCGCGGAGTCGGGCAACCCCTAGTCTTTCCTCCCAGGGTGATGAGCTGGGCGGTCCTCGGGGATCTCGCGACTGCGCGACGTCGCAGACTTGCGATGATCACATAGCATACTGGATCACCATTGGGCCCTGCCGATCTCATCGTCGAGCTGCCGAGCGGGGCGCTCGATGCCGTCTTTCTCGAAGGTTATGAAGGAGCCAGGCGAATCATGGGCGTGAGTATCGCCGACATCTACGATGAGTACGTGGCGCACCGCTACGATGAGGACCCTTTCGGCATCATCCGTACCAGCGGCCGGATTGCCCTCGAGCAAGCCGCCCGCCACGTGAGCGAGGACCCCGAGGTGCTCGATCTCGGCATGGGCACCGGCGAGACACTTCGCCAGGTGCGCCATCGCTTGCAGGCGGCGAAGCTGCGCGGTGTGGACATCTCGCCGCGCATGGTCGAGCTCGCGCGACTCAAGCTCCCCGAGGCGCGCCTGGTGTGCGGAGACGCGGTCACCGCCGCTCGGCGGACCGAGCCTCGGTCGATCGATCTCGCAATGACGCACTTTCTCCTGAACTACGTCGAGCTCGACGCGTTGACCAAAGGCATCGCCCGGGCGCTGAAGCCCGACGGCCTCTGGTCCATCGTCACGACCACCGCGGAGTCGTTTCGACACATGCAGCGACTGGCGCTTCGGATCGTCGATGAAGCGACACTCCGGGCTCAGATGAGCGTACCCCGCAGCCCTCTCCACCTCGCGGCGGAGCTGCGAGCGCAGCGCTTCGAGTTGATGGAGGTCACCGAACTGGAGCAGCCGATCGAGCTGCCGGACACGGAGGCGCTGCTCGGCTTCGCCCTCGGCGCAGGGTGGTTCGCCTGCGATCTCCTGGCCAGCTTGGCCCGCTCCGGTCTCGATCCGTTTGCGGAATGGTTGGAGGATATTTTTCCGCTTCGAGATGTGGCGCGCGTCTGCATCTGCGTGGCGAGGAAGATCTGACTCATGGACATCGTCAGCCACGCTCTAATGGGAGTCATCCTGTCGACGCACTTCGAAGATGGACTTCATGCCGGACCCGCCGTTCAATACGCGCTGGCGTCTCTCGCGCCTGACTTCTGCTTCGTGCGTCTGGGCTTGAAGCTCGGTAGCGAGCGCGGGCGGCCGCTCTGCATCCCCCATCACGAGGACTGGCAAGGGTGCAGGCGCCGTCACCCCACCTGGGTCGCCTGGAGCTGGGATCTACCTTACAGCCTCCTGGCGTTGACGGTCCTCGGAGCGCTGGCGTGGTGGGGCGGTGTCATCGGGCTGTTCGTGGCATACGCGTTACACGTCGTCGTGGACTATTTCACGCATCAGGGGGAATGGGCCATGCGACCGCTCTTTCCCCTGTCGACCTGGGAGGTGCCGTCGATCTCGGACTCGTGGGAGTGGCCCTTGCGCCGCTGCGCTCTCGCCTGGTGCTTCCTGGGGACGATTCTGTACCTGGTGGCCTAGGTGCGCATCCGTCCGCCGAACCCCGATTTTGCCGGTCTCGTCGAGCCATTCAGGACGTTCCGGCGCGAAGCCGGAAGACACGACGAACCGCCCCCGCTGCCCGCTCGATTCATAAGTTCTCGATCTATGGGCCACGTCATGACTTGCAGCAGGTCGCCTCCGGCCGGCCGGCCGCATGAGGAGCACGTTCATGCTTGACTCCGTCTACCTCGGCAACTCGATCCAGCACTGGATCATCGCGCTGGCGATCGTCGTCGGCTCCCTCGCGGCCGGATGGATTATCAGCGCATTCATTCGATTGCTCGGCAAGCGCTTCAAGTCGGAATTCATGGTGAGCGTAGCCGCCGGCGCCGGCGATCCGGTCACGGCGCTGGTGGTGCTCTTCGGCGTCCGGATCGCGGCCGAGTCCCTCGCTCTGCCCGTGGGGGTGCGAGAGATCGCCAACAACGCGACGGTGTTTTGCACCGTCGTGGTGTTCACGTGGCTGGCCGCGAACGCGTACGACGCCGTTCATCGCGGGGTGTTCGAGCCCTATGCGAAGAGGCCTGGGGCGGGCGTCGATCTCCACCTCTTTGCCGTGCTGCGCACGATCATCAACATCGTCATCTGGATCATCGGCCTCGCCAGCGCGCTCAACAGCGTCGGTTTCGAGGTCTCGGCGATCCTCGCCGGCCTCGGTCTCGGCGGTATGGCCCTCGCCCTCGCCTCCCAGGACACAGTGGCGAACGTGTTCGGTGGCGTCCTCGTGCTGACACAGCGGCCCTTCAAGATCGGCGAGCGGATCGAGGTGGACGGCATCGATGGGTGGGTCCAGCATGTCGGCCTGCGTCAGACGGTCGTAAAAAACTGGTACGGGCGGACGGTCCTCATCCCGAACAAGAGGTTCACGGACAGCGTGGTGATCAACATCGACAGCCAGAGCGTCTACTTCCAGGAATTGCGGCTGCGTCTCGCGCCCGAGACCACCGCGGCGCAGCTGAAGAGTGCCACCGAGATACTCCACCAGATCGCGGTCGACGGACCCTTGCTCGACAACTCCCCGTGGATCGCCCTGGACAAGATCGGCCACGGATACTTCGAGATCGAATTCTGGTACGGCATCCTTCGATGGACTTCAGCGCAGGCACGTCAGTTCCCCGACGAGTACGAAAAGATCTGTCGGGGTAAGACCTGGGTAAACCTCGAGGTCATCTCGCGCTTCGAGGCGGCCGGTATCCGCTTCGCTCTGCCGATTCAGGCGTACGTCGGCTCACCGGCGGTTTTGGCAGACCCTTGATTCCCCCAGCAACAAACCCAAACGGAGATCAAAAGATGAACCAAAACAAGTTCGCGTCGGGGCCGGCCGAGCTCGTCAGCGCCCAGCAGCAACAAAACATCCAGGATCAGCAGGCCGAGCTCGCCACCGCCCAGAGTCAACAGAGCATCCGGGATCAGGCCGAGCTCATCGACGTCCAGGATCAGCAGGTTGGGCTCGCCACCAACGTACAGCAACAGAGCATCCAGGATCAGCAGGCCGAGCTCATCGACGTCCAGGATCAGCAGGCCGAGTTCGCCACCGCCCAGAGTCAACAGAGCATCCGGGATCAGCAGGCCGAGCTCATCGACGTCCGGCCGACGCGCTGACCTCGAAGAGCTGGACGACGTTCAGCATCGCGCTCCCTTCTCAGGGGGTGCGTGCTGATCTGTGGCGCGCTCGAGTCCATCGCGGCCGGCAGCTTCAGCGCCTGCCACGGCTGCGCGTGCTACTGCAGACGGTGGGCCAACGCCGCGCGATCCTCAGGAGATGTCGTACTTCTTCATCAGGCGCTTGAGCTGATCGCGGCTGCGCAGCTTCAGCGCGCGCCATGCCTGCTCGCGTACACCGTCGCAGGCGGCGAGCGCGGCGACGATCTCCTCGCGGGTGAGCTCGCCCGGGGCGACGTGGGGCTCCGGCAGCCGCGGCGGCGGGCGCGTCACGGCGAGGTCCGGCAGCGTCTCGACCACGCCGCCCGTGCTGGTCGTCACGGCTCGCCACAGCAGCTCGACCAGCTCGCGGACGTGCGCCGAGTAGGAGCGCTGCACCAGCGCGGCGAGCAGGGCGGCGCTGGTCCGCGGCCGGTCGCCCGCGAACAGCCGCGCGCGCAGCTCGGGGTGCGCGCCGGCGAAGCCGCCGAGGACGTGCGGCACGAGCAGGGCCACGTCGTCGCGCCGCTCGTCGAGGCCGGGGACGCGCAGGCGGTGGACGAACCGGGCCACCAGGTCGTGCTTGAGCTCCGCGAGGTCGCGGTTGGTCGCGCCGAAGATCCGCGCGTCGCTGACCCGCCGCTGCGGCTCGCCGAGCCGCTGGTACTCCCCGCAGTCGAGCACCCGCAACAGGCGCCCCTGCAGCGCGTGCGGCAGCTCGCCGAGCTCGTCGAGGAACAGCGCGCCGCCGTGGGCCTCGCCGAGCAGCCCGGCGCGGTCGGGTATGCCGGGGCTCGGGTAGTCGCGCAGGTTGCCGAACAGCTCGGCGTCGATCAGCGGCTCGGGGATCGTCGCGGCGTGGCGCGCGACCAGCGGAGCGCCGGCCCGCGGCGAGCCGGCGTGCAGCGCCCGCACCACCAGCTCCTTGCCCGCGCCGGTCGGGCCGTGGACGAGCACGGGCCCGCCGAGCCCGGTGACCGCGGCGACCTGCCGCCGCAGCTCCCACGCAGCCGGCGATTCGCCGACGATCCCGCACGCGTCGGCTGCCCCGAAGGGGAACGGCGGACCCCACGGCTCGCCGCGCGGCCACGCGGACGGCCGCCGCGAGAGCAGCAGTGCGAACCGGCCGGCGGCCTCGACGACGTCGCCGGGGTCGGCGATCGCCCGCTCGACCTCGTGGCCGTTGACCCGCAACTCGCCGCGCCCGAGGCGCTCGACCAAGAGCCCGCCGTCTGCGAGCGCGCGGACGCGCATGTGCCAGCGCGACACCCGGGCGTCGCGCAGCGGGCCGGTGTCGACCTTCGAGAACGGGCGTAACTGCTGCAGCACGAGCGGCAGGGCCCCGTCCTCACCGGGCTCGACGGCCCGCCCGATCGTGAACGGCACGTCGACCGCCCCGCGCGGCAGGCAAAACACCTCGCCGACCCGCTCGGGCTCGTCGTGCGACCAGATCAGCATCAGCGCCGGGACGGTCGGCTCGGGCCCGGCCGGCGGCGCGCCCGGCCCGCGGATCGAGCTGCCGGTCAACGTGGACTCCTGGGGACCGCGGTGCGGCATTGCGAGCGAACCACTTGTACAACAGGCGCACCTTCTGGATCGAGCGCAGGCCGTGGCCGTTCGGATCGAGCGCTCCCCGCGGGCACCCCTGCGTGGGCGCCCCCCGCCGATTCGGGCGCCAGCGATGGGCGCCCACTGTCAGGGCTCGGCGACGCGCGAATGATCAATGGACTTGCGCCACCGCCCGGCCCGCGCGAGACTCGGGGCTTCGGCCCCGACCGGCCGATCGACACCAACGCGACCGCCAAGGGCAAGGCCAAGAACCGCCGTATCGAGTTCAAGCTGATCGACTGACGGCGAGCGTGGACGGCGGCGAACCGCCGACCGACCGGGTGGGACAGGTCGCTCGCCCGGCCCCTGCGCGTCCGAGACCGTCGAGCGGGCGCTGCCACGAGCTGCCACTCCAGCCGGCGCCGCTATCCGCCACGGTATTCGATGGACCGGCGCCCGCGAGCGCCGGCAGTCCGGCGTCGATCACGCGAGCCACCTAGGCTCGCGTCGAGCGTCAGGGCACCTACGTGCCGGCGAAGCGGCTACTTGACATCGACGTTGATCGCGACTTTCGCGGTCTGGGGAATGCAGTCAGCGGCCTTGCACACGGCGTACTTCAGCTCGCCCGTCAGCGTCTTCTTGCCGACCGACGACGCGGTGAACGCCACGACGAACTCCGCGCTCGCTTCCTCGAACTTGACCGCTTCCGCGCGCACCTGCGCGGCCTTCTCCATGGTCACGCCGCTCGGTGCGACCATCACCAGCTTGGTGGGATATTCCATGTTCAGGCGGAATCCGGAGCTGGGAACGATCGAGATCTTCGCCGTGCTCCTTACATTCACGGTCGTAGCAGGCGCGGAGGCAGTCACCGTGGCGTACGTTCCCGCGACGGCGGTCCCGACGGATCCGATGAACAACAGGGCGGCGATGGCGAGAGTTCTCTTCATGATCTTTGGTCCTCGAGTGGATCTACCTGCCCATTCAGCACGACCCCGAGTTACCGGAGGCTAAGTTTGAGAATGGCCCGTGCTACGGGAGGCGAGGTTGAGGGTACTTCTAACGGCGCTTGGTTCCCAAGAGAAATCGTAAGCTCGCTCATCACGGTCCTGCGCCCGACCCCACCCGTCCGCAGGACGGGCGCCCATCGCCAAGATCAGGATCGACAATGGGCGCCCAGAGAGCCGATCTTCCGGATGAGGATTTCGGGCCACTCCAGCTCCGGGACCTCGGCGAGCGGCCAGAGTCCCTTACCCATGGCCCACCGGACGCACCGGCGGCCTTGGGAACGTGCGCCCGGACATATTGTTGTCGAGCGGCAGACGTCCCTCGCTCGCACGCGTCGAGCGAGCTCGAAAAGGTCGCCTGCAAGGGCACGAAAAAAGTTCGAAGTTTTTTGGATCGCAACGGGATGGTCCTGGCTCTTCACCCTTGAGCCTCGCCATGGCCGGCGGTCCCATCCACCCCGAGGCTCGAGATACCCGCCTCGAACTTCTTGACCCCCAAGAACTCCAATGGACGTCACCCACACGCATGAAGCGGCGCTCAAGGCATGTCCGTCGACCGTCCTCTTGGCGCCGATGAACATCGACGTGCTGGGCCGCCAGCGATCCTGATCCGATAGGTGAGGCGGCGAGATCGCATTCAAAAGACCTCGACCGATGCGAGAAGATCCATGAAAGCTCAGAAAAATCCTTCATCTGGCAACAATCGGCCCCATGCCGCGCTGACGCTGGATCGGCGCGGCTTCCTCACGGTGGGCGCCACGCTTGGCGCTGGGTTCTTGCTGCCCGACATCACAGGTTGCAGCTCGAGCGATGACGACAATCCGCCAAACCCGATCGAAAATGGCGAGCTCTTCACGCCCGCCAGCGTCCGATCCCGGGACGGGCTCCTCGATATCGAGATGACCATCACCGAGACCGAGGTGACGGTGGGCCAGTATACGTTCATGACCCGCGCATACACTGGTCTCAAGGTCAATCACGGGGAGGCGAGCTTCGGCGATACGACGTATACGGGGGTGGTCCCGGGCCCGAGCATCGAGCTCCGCCCGGGTGACAAGCTCAAGCTGAAGCTCATCAACGACCTTCCGGACGACGGCAGCGCCGTCGACCCCCCCGACTGTGCCGGCGGCAGCGGCGGCGGCGGGCACGACGGGCACGGCGCGGGCACGGACAACAACACGACCAACCTCCACACGCACGGCCTGCACGTCGACCCCGGTCAGCCCGGAGATGACGTGTTCCTGAAGATCCGTCCTCGCGAAACCTACGACTTCGTCTTCGATATCCCACGAGACATCGACATGCCGGACGGGACGAAGGCCAGTCATCCAGCCGGGACCTATTGGTACCACCCGCACATGCACGGATCGACGGCGATCCAGGTGGCAGGTGGGATGGTCGGGGCGATCATCATCCGCGACGAAGAGAGAGACGACCTCGACAGGCTGTTCTCTCCCGAGCCCGGGCCGGGGCAGGGTAAGGAGCAGCTCCTCGTCGTCGGCGAGTACATGATCCAGACCAAGGACTCGTGCGATGGAAAGACCCGCCTCGCGACGTATGGGGAGATGGGCCATGCCGGTCCCCTTCCTTCTGGCGTCGAGGATTTCTTCCACATCAACGGCCAGCTGAATCCGGTCATTCGCATGCGCCCGAGCGAGGTGCAGCGTTTTCGGCTGCTTCACACGGGCTTTCGTGCTCCGCTGGACATCGCCTTCCTCCGCGTGCCGGACGATCAGGTGGACGCCGCGACGTCGTTGCCGAAGCCCGACTATGATCCGTTTGGCTATTCTTGCGCCTCACCGCCCAAGGTTCAACCCACGCTCAACCGGGACGAGCTTCGAGCGAAGTCGGCCACTTACTACCAGGTCGCGACGGACGGGATCACGTACGGCGCACCCCTGAAGATGCCGCTCGCCAACCCCGTCTCCGAGGTCGAGTACGTCATCCCGCCGGGGGGCCGCGTGGACATGCTCGTCCAATTCGAAGCGGGCACCTACCAGATGGTGGCGCTCGGCTACCCCGACTTCGTCTGCTGGGAGCCGCAGGTCCTCGCCACCGTGGTCGTCTCGGGGGAGTCGGACACGAGCCTTCAGATCCCGCAGGTGCTCACGCCGCCAGCGCTTTACCCGCCGTTCGACGACACGTCGAAGCCTGGTAACGAGGTCACGAACACGCGCCAGGTCGAATTCGCGGTGACCGTGGACGATGCCCAAGTAGCGCACTTCACCATCGACGGCAAGACGTTCTGCCACGGCCGCGTCGACCAATGCGTCCACCTCGGGGCCGTGGAAGAATGGACAATCATCAACAAAATCACCGTTCCGGCGGGAGCGTCGGTTCATCCCTTCCACATCCACGTCAACTCGTTCCTCGTGACGTCCATCAACGGGAAGAACCCGTCACAGCCGATCTGGCGCGACACGTGTATCATACCCACGAACGGGCAAGCCGACGGCACCCTCACGTTCCTGTCGCGCTTCCTGCATTTCCAGGGACAGTACGTGCTGCACTGCCACATCCTGGAGCACGAGGATGAAGGCATGATGCAGGTCGTCGAGGTGCAGGACGCGGCATGCCCACCGCCGCCGGTGGATGACGCTTGCGAGAGCGAATGAGCCCCCGGAACCTCCTGTGCTGGGCAAGTACAAGATCGAGCTGGGGGGCGCAAGAGGACCCTCGACATTCGGCTCCCGGCGACGGATGTGATGATATGACGCCCGAGACGAGCATCCGACTTCGAGACCCCGCTCTCTCTCGTTCCGGGAAGCAGCGCGAGTGCAGTCTTTCAGTGACTCCTTTGTGTTTTGCGGCCAACCCTGCGAGTAATTGATTCAACTCGGCAATGCCGTGCCGCCCATCCTTGGGGAGACTATCGCCCGGAGCGTCAGCGCCTGTATCAGGAGAATTCGGGGCGGACGCCGTGTGGTCGTCATCGTCGCCACGGGTGCCGCGGACGCTCGACAGCAGCGCGTCGCGCACCTCGGCTGAAGGCGCAGGCGCGCAGGAGCGCGGCGGACGGGAGCGAGCGGTGGACGCAGCTGGAGATGGGCACGACGTCGTAGCCGCGCTCGTTGAGCCCGAGTGCCGTGTTGTCGTACAGCGCCGACCACCGCCCCGCTCCGTCGCCCTCGGGCCCCATTGCGCGGAGAAGCGCGCGTTCGGAGATGTTGTTGTCGAGCGGCAGGCGGCCCTCGTCGAGGAAGCGGCGGAGGGCCGCCGGCTGGTTGCGTGCGTAGGCCAGCGCCGCGGCGATCGCCGAGTCGTCGCCGGGCGACCTCGGCCTGCTCGTCGCACGTGAATGATTTATGTGCGCGGGCGCAGGGCGTAGCTGATATGGCCTATGTAGTCGGCCTTCCGAGGTCGACGCCATGGTTGCGGAGGATCGCGTAGGTCGTGACCAGGTGGAAGTAGAAGTTCGGGAGCGAGAAGTCGCGCAGGTACTGGAAGCCGGTCATTTCGAGCATGAACTGGTCGCCGAGGACGCGGCGGACCGGGCGGTCGGCCGCGTCGGCGAGGGCGTCGGGGGAGACGTCGCGCAGCGCGGCGATCGTCGCGGCGATCCGGCGCTGGAGCTGCTCGAGGGTCTCGTCGGGGGTCTCGAGCGGGGGCTGCGGCTGGCCGGTCAGGTGGGCGATCGCGTCGATCGCCTGGAAGCAGACGAACTGGACCTGACGGGTCAGCGGATCACCTGGGGTCGGGCGGGCTGGGCGCATGAGGAATCGGGACGGGCAAGCGGATCGGTCGGGAAGGGGCTCGTGCCGGACATCGGCGACGCCGAGAAGGCCCCGTGGGTCGGCGCCTGTCACGACCTCCTGCGGCAGCTGGCCGAAGACAGCGACCACCCGGCGCCTTCGCTGCGCCTGGCGATGTTCCTCGCCAAGATGTTCCCCCAAAGAGACGCCGCCGCCCACGTGCAGCGGGCGATCGACCGCACCAACGGCCAAACTCTCGCGCTCCAGGTCTGGCTGCTGCGCAACCTCATCCCCTATTACATGGTCGCCGGTGAATCGGAGGAGGCCGACGACCGCGCCCGGCAGCTCTACGCTTTGACGCAGGCGCACCCCGACGTCGGCGACATGCTCAACGAGACGGGCGACGGCGCCCACGTTCATCCCCTGGTCGGCGCCGTGTGGGAGTGCATCTGAGCGGCTCCGCCGCCGTCTCGCTGCGGAGCCGCCGCCTGCAGCGATTCGGTCGCCGGTGAGACCACAGGTACGCCCGCTGTCTCCTCGATCGCATGGCTTGATCGGCCGTCACGGAAGCCGCGGCGACTCTCCCATCCTGCTCGCCGCGACTCATGCCGGTGGGGCTGAGCTGGCCGCGTCGCGGAGGCGCCGGAGGTCGCGCGCAGGGGGGCGCCGAACAGGCGGCTGTATTCGCGGCTCGCGGTGCGGGCGATCTCGGAGGGGCTGCGCCAGGGTGACGACGATCTCGCCGGGCGTGGTCGAGTCGGAGCTCGCCGATAGCATCACGGATCCAGGCGCCCGCGACGTGATGCGAGAGTTCCGCCGGATCGCGCTCCCGGCGGCTGCGATCGCCCGCGCGATCAAGTTCGCCGCCGAGGAGCCGGATGACGTTGACCTCAGCGAGATCATCGTGCGACCGACGGCGGGCGAATTCTGAAGCGTCGCCGCCCGAGGCGGACCTCGGGCGGAAAGCCGGCCCGGCAGCGTGGAGGATGAGATCGACGGTGCCGTGCCGATCCGTTCAGGCGGGGCGAGGGCAAGCTCGAGCCCGTGACGGACAACCAGCGGGTGAATGTCTATAGCGGCCGCGACGGTCAGTAACGCGCGGCGACGTATGCCGTATCGTCATTGATCGTCTGGAGCACCATCCTGAAGTTTCGATTGACCGTGTCGCTGTACGCAAACGCCCAGCCCCAGCTCTGATCGACGAACCCGGGGTCCCAGAAGGTGGTCCAAACGCCGCCAGAGTACTGGTCGAAGCGCTGGTTCAGGTTCGGGGTGTTGTCGGGGCCCTTGCTCTTGCGGCAGGAGGCGAGCCAGCCAGACGTCGACGACCCCAACACCACGGAGACATTGGAGGTGAGCGCGGAGTGGAACTCCTGATCGTGTGCACCGAGCTCGAAGCCGAAATCGTCTTCAACGAGCTCCTTCGCCGCTGAGAAGTACGTGGCAGTCGTGGAGTAGCCAGAACAATTCGACAACTGCCCGGTCCACGAGAGCGCCTTTGTCACCTCGGGCGGCAGTGCGAGATCGTCCAGGGAGAGGCTGCGGGGCGACGGCTCGGCGAGGCCCTCCGACGCGAGACGCCGGTGATGCGCGAATAGCGCATCCGGAGGCACGTCCTCGGCCGGCGCAAGCGCGAGGAAGAGCTCGAGAGGCGTGGCCCCGTGCGCACGCAACGCGCCGACCGTGGCGGAGTGCCCGCTGTAGATCGTCGCGATGCCGGGCGTTTCCGGCGGGCCCAGGTCGATGAAGTGGACTTCGCCGCCCTCGGGAAGCTGCAAGGACGCGACGATGTTCGAGTTCGCCGTCGACGTGGCCTCCTCGGTTTCCTCGAGGGGCACGACCTTGACTCCCTCGTCAGAGGGATCCTCAGTGAGGTCATCACCGGGATCGGCGGCGTCGGGGTTGCCGGCGTGGACGAACTCTCCCACGACCTTGCTCGTCGAGGCGGAAGCCTCGTCGGCGAAGACGAGGTCGGCGGCGCCGTTCTCGACGCCGGCCTCGGGCTCGTTGTCGCAGCCGACGGCGGGGGCGAGGATGCAGAGCGCCGCGAGGAGGGTGAGCGGGTGGCGTGCACGGATGGTGAGCGGATTCGTGGTCTTCAAGGTGTTCTCCTTGTGATGCATGCGAAGTGGACCAGTCGGCAGCGGCCCGTCGATTGACGTGACCGCCACCGTCAGTCAGGCTTTGCGAACGCCGAGCCCAGGACCGCCCACGAGAATCTCTACGCTTTTCAACCCATCGCCTCCGCCGGTGGCCCAACTGTCTCCGGAGACAGCGGAGACATGTCCTCGGACACCCCAGCCCTCCAATGGCCGCACGACGGCTCGTGCACTTCGACGATGACCTGGGCCGGAGCGGGCGAGGAGGAAGTGGCCGGCGTGGATGAGGCCGTGGAAGCGCTCGCGCACTCGAGCGTGCCAAATCCGTGGATCGCGGGCGGCGCCTGCGCTAAAAAGCGCATGATGAGCCCCTAACCTCGGACCCCCCCTCTTGCCGCCCTCGTGCTCCTCGTCGCCTGCGCGCCGCGGGACGGCGACCAGTCCGGGTTCGGAACAGGGCCCGGAGCCTCGTCCCTCCCCGTGCGGACGACCGATGCCTCGACCACGAGTCCCGGCACCATCTCCACGGGGACGACGGCCAGCTCGGCGAGCACGGGCGGCGACGCCGGGTCGACCTCCTCGTCGGGCACGACTGTCAACCTCGACGTGGGTGACATCCCGGACGGCAGCAACCCGCAGCCGGCGGGGTGTCAGGGCAAGGTCGACTTCCTGTTCGTGATCTCGCGCGACGCGCACATGGCTCTTGAGCAAGACGTCGGCGAGTCGTACTACGATCGCCTCGTCGCCACGATTCCGCACTTTTTAGCACGATCGAGGCGAAATTCGCGGATTTCGACTACCACATTCTCGTCACCAAGGGTGACCCCCGTTGGGGCAGCCAATACTGCGACGAGGAGTGTCCCGGCCCGTTCACCGATTGGTGCGAGCCTGGGAGCGACTACCCCTGCGAGTATGTCCCGACAGCGTGACCTGACCTGGGGCGCGGGGGTGGTGTTCAACGCGGGGCGGGTCGCCGCGAACAAGCCGTGCGACATCGCCGGGGGGAGGCGCTACCTCACCAAGGATCAGCCCGACCTCGAGGAGACCTTCGCGTGCGTCGCCCAGGTAGGCGCGAGCGGGCTTGACCGGCTCGGCGACGCGCTCGTCGCCGCCGTCAGCTCCGACATCAACGCGCCGGGAGGCTGCAACGAGGGCTTCCTCCGCGACGATGCGCTCCTCGTCGTCACCCTCGTGACGAGCACCCTCGACGATACCTCGGAGGGCAAGCCCTATGACTGGTTCAAGACGGTACGGGGCGCCAAGCATGGCGACCTCAGCTCGATCGTCGTGCTCTTCGTCGGCCCGCCGAGTCAAGAGTATTGCGATCACCCTCCGTACCCGAATCGCCTCTGCCAGATGTTCAACCAGTTCCCGCAACGGCTCGTCGAGGACTGCCTCAACGAGGACTACAGCGCCGGGTTCGATGCCGCGACCGACATGAGCTTCGAGGCTTGCTCGAACTTCATCCCACAGTAGGTGCCCGCCGCCGCCCATGCGGGCGCGAGGCTCACGGGTTCAGGTACACGACCGCGGGGAACCCATTGGCGAGCCCCCCGCCGTAGATGTGACCCATCGGGCCCACACTCACCGATCTGGCGTGCTCAAGCGCGCCCATGCCGTCATGCACGAACGTCCACGCAGGGGCGTACTGCTCACGGAGGAGGTACGCCCCGATCCAGAAGTTCGTTCCCTGTCCGGCCTTGAGCGAGCCCGCGACGACACCATGACCCCCAGGAGTGATCGCCACGCCCCGAGGCAGTACACTATGTCCACGTGAACAAACTCGCGCTTGCTCGGCAGGCGGTCAATGCGCTGGAGGCGCGCTCTGGCAAAGCCAAGGAAGAGCTTGGCAAAGTGATCCAGATGCCCGCGAGGCGCAGTTTTAGGGCTTATTAGCACTTCGCGGGCAAGAGCGAGCTGTTCGTCGAGTGCCTCGATCGCCTGCGCTTCACGCTGGTGCCGGCGTCGCTGCGGGCGCAGGCGCAGTCGGGCCTGCCGATGACGGACGAGGCGCGGCTGCGGGCGCAGGCGGTGCTGTCGCGGTTCGCCGGCTTCCGCACGATGACGAACCTGCTAGGCGCCGCCGCGCACGGTCGCGACCCCGAGGTCGCCGCGCGCGCCCGCGAGGCCCTCCACCGCATGGTGATGAACGCCGAGCCGAGCCTGCGCCGGGCGATGACGACGGGCGAGCTGCGCCGCGGCGACACCGAGCTGTGGGCCTACATGCTGTGGGGCGCCCTGCTCGCGCTCGGCGACCGCCTGGCGCTCGACGACCGCTACACGCAGGCCGAGGCGCTCGCGGTGTACCTCGAATTCATGCGCCGCGCGCTCGCGGTGAAGCCGCCGCGAAGCCGGATGCTGTCGGGGCGGCGCGCATTTCGATCAATCCACGCAGGAGAGAATCATGAGTATCAAATGCGGCTCCACGAATCCACCCACCGCCGCTCGAGGCCGGCGCGCGATCCGTGTCCAGGGATCCCAGGGACCCTGAAGCCACAGGCCGGCGGTTCTACGGCCGCGCTCGTGTCGGTGCGACCGCGCCCCGAGAGCGCGGAGACATCCTGGCGGCGCGGGGCGAAAATGAACTCCTGCGGACACTTGTCCCTGCCACAGGACGCGTGCTATGGCCTCAAAGCCATGTTTTCTGCAAGGCCATCCTCGTTGTTGGGCGACCGAGCGATGTTCACGCGCACGGTCCAGGGCCGCGACGAGGAGCTCACGACGCCGCAGATCCTCGCCGAGGCGCTCGAGTCCGCGAGGAAGAAGCTCAGCGTCGAGGTCACGATCAGGGGCTCGACGATCAAGCTCCATTGAGCTGCGCGGAGCACGTGATGACGCTTCACCGATCATTCCGCAGTCGTGGCGAGAGCTTCGCGCTCGTGGCTGCGCACGCGGTCGGGGCGGGTGCGCCACGCATCGCGGTCCGCGGCCCGCGAGCGGCGGCTCTGCTCGCGCCGCTGTTCGCCGACGCGATCGACGCGCGGGCGCTGCGTCTCATCGCCGCGGAGCTCACGTCCGTCGCGTCGCCGCTCCAGGACCGCGAGGTGCTCGCGCGGCTGGTCGCGGCAATCGACTCCGGACGGCTCGTCCCGGTCCGGGTCGAACCTCTCCGGAAATGGGGGGTGTATCAATCGGGGCAGCGTGCGGATCGATCGGAGACGGCTGACGACCGTCCGCTGGAGCCGCGCGTGGACGCGACCCACTGGATCGAGATCCGGCTCGTCGACGACGATGACGCGGGGATCTCCGGTCAGCGCTATCTCATCATCGACCCCGACGGGCGCCCTCATCGCGGATACACCGACTCGCTTGGTTCGGCGCGGATCACCCGTCTGTCTCCCGGAACCTGCCGGGTGTCGTTTCCGGACCTCGACGGCAGCGTCTGCGAATTGGCGACGACGCCAGGATGAGCGCTCACGGATGCCCACGCACAAGATCAAGCCAGGAGAGTGCATCAGTTCCCTCGCGGAGCGCACGTGGCTCCCCGTCGATACGATCTGGAACGACCCGGGCAACGACGCTCTGCGCGAAGCCGGGCGGGATCCGAATGTCCTCGCGCCCGGTGACGAGGTGTCGCTGCCCCAGCCGGGGCCGCGCACCTTCGAGGTCGGGACCGATGGGGCTCACTGCTTTCGCGCGAAGCGACCCCGGGCGCTGTTCCGGCTCCGACTGCAGCGGAACGGCGAGCCCCTGGACGGGGAGCCCTACGTGCTCCTGGCGGGCGGCCAGGAGCTCGAGGGCACGGCGGACGGCGAGGGACGCCTCGTGGTGCCGATCCCGGCCGACGTGACGACGGCGACGCTGGTGCTCCCCGATCGCGGCGAGAAGTACGAGTTCATGGTGGGGCACCTGGAACCCGCGGACCACTGGCGAGGCGCCGCGCAGCGCCTGCGGAGCCTCGGCCTCTACCACGCCGAGGCCTCGACGCCGGACGAGGGCCTCGAGCGGGCGCTGCGTCGCTTCCAGGCGCTGCGCCGGCTCGAGGTGACGGGCGCGCTCGACGAGCCGACGGTCGCCGCCCTGCAGGAGGCTCACGGGTGTTGATGCGAGCTCACGAAGAGAAGGACCAGCGCGGTCCGACCTCGAGCGTGTTGAACGTGTCGCGCTCGCTGGCCGAGCGCGCCGCGGCGAAGGTCCCGATGAGAGCCTGGGCTCCTCGGGGGCTGAGGCCTTCGGGTCCTCGCTCGGCTCTGGGTCTTGCGGCTCCGGCGGGCGCATCGCGGCCCATATTTTCCGGTTTTTACGATCGACGCAAGCGACGAAACTTCCGCAAGTCGGGTGCTGCCGGGCAGTCCGGTCCCGCCGAGACTCGACTGGCGCTCGATGTCCCGCCGGGGCTCGCCATCATCGTGGACGGTGAGCCCAGGGGAAACGCGCCGCGGACCGTGTTCGACGAGCACGGCACGGTGGTGCAGACGCTGACCACCGGCGGCTCCGGGCAGGCGGCGTTCAGGGTCCGGCTCGGGAAGTACAAGGTCGAACTGGGAGGGCGCAAGAAGACCCTCGACATCCGGCTCCCGGCGACGGACGTGACGATCTGACGGTCGGTCCGATCGCTGCCGCGCAGCCCGGGGCGCCGGCGGTCTACCGCGAATCCATGCGCCGCGCGACCGCGCCGGGACGCGGCCGCGCGGCGAGGTTCACGTGCCCGAGAAGCCGCCGCGATCCTTGCGGATGCCGCCGCCCTCCTTGCCGGTGTTGAGGGTGCTGACGTCGAGGTCCTCGAGGTCCTGGCCGACCGTGATGTCCATGTCGCGCCGGACCGCCCCGAGGTCCTCGCGCCTTCCGGTGCCGCGGCTCATCCCGCCGGCGCCCTGGAGCTCGCGCTTCTCGACGCGGAGGTTGTTCTGCACGTCGCGCACGCCGGACACGTCCTCGATCAGATCCTCGACCAGCCGCTTGATGTAGCGGTCGTCGACGCTGCCGGTGACGACGACGTCGCCCTTGTCGACCCTGACCTCGATGTCACTGGCGTCGATGTGCGGGCTGTAGGTCAGCGCCTCGTTGATGTCCTCGACGATCCGCGTGTCCGGGCGGACGTAGCCTTTGGGGCCGCGGCCGGTGTGGCGACCGCGACGGCCCAGCGGACGCCCGCGCACGCCGGTCGGCAGCGCGGACTGGTAGTACGATTCGGGGTTCGGCGGCCACGGCATCTGGCGGCCCATGAACTGCCACGGCCACACCTGCGGCGAGGGGATGAAGTTCAGCGGGTAGGGGCCGCGCGTGCGCTCGCGCCGGCCCCGACCGCCGCCCTGCATGCGCTCCTGGGCCTGCTGCCGATGACGCTGTTGACCTTGCTGCCGCCGGTCCTCGCGGGCCTGCAGGCGGGCGTCCCGGCGGCTGCGGCGGTCATCCTGGTTCAGCCGGCAGGCCGCCTCCGTGTCGCCGAACCACGCGCGCACGCGGTCGATCGCGCGGACCAACATGCCGCGTGCTTCCCCGAGGTCTGCCCGGCCCTCGCGCCGGTGGCGGCGGCCGCGGTTGTGGTGTTTTTTGCTGTGCATGGTTCGTTCCTCCGCGGTCGGCAGGATGGGGCGCGCCCCCGGACGAGCCACGATCTTTCGCCCGTCGCGGCGCGCTCCGGGTCACGCCTGCGCCTGAGGCTCCTCGCGCGACTCCAGGTGCGGAGCGGCCGCAGCGGGCCGAGGCGTGGCGCGTCCTGGCGCTCGCCGGCGGCGGACGGCGGTGATATGGCCCGAGGGACATGTGATGGTAAAGTGATATGTTTTTTAAGACATGTCGACACGGACATGTTTGAAGGAGCGATGGACCACGCTCTGGCGATGACTCGTGAGATGGTCTAAAGGACATTTGATTTCGAGCATGCGTGAAACAGATGAGACGTGGCGGCCGCGGCGCCTTCCCGGGTGCGGGCTGCGCCGAGCGCCGGCGGACGCGAGCGGGCCGCGAGCGGCGCCGTTCGGTGATGCGTGCTGGTGGAGGGCGCCGATGAAAGCCGGTCGCCTCACTGGCGGCGGGGCGGCCGCCGGTCCGTAGAAAGCGGCGGCGGCGGGGGCGCCGTGCGCCCTGCGGCTTTCTTTGGTGGTTACGCCTCTGATAGAGAAGAGGTGGCCGTCTCGTCCACGCCCTCGGCGGTCGCGGGCCGGCTCCTCGCATTCGCATGACCATGACCGAGCATGTCGAGACGCAGCAGTGCGCCCAGCGGAGCCCTCTCGTCGCTGCGAGATCGCGGCGCGCGGGGCTCCTGGAGCGGATGTTGGGGGCGAGCGGGCCGCCGCGGTTCGCCGGCGAATTCGAGGGAATTGGCGCTGTGGGGAGTGCAAACGTCCGCGGGCGATCGACTCGGGCGGGCCTCGAGCGATCGGCCTGCTAACCTCGCCAACTTCGCGCACAGCCACAAGAAGGTCGCATTGGTCAGTCTCGTCATGGACCGGATCCCTCGGATGTCTTCCCCTCCTGCGGTCGCCCTGGACCCGCCGGAGCCGCGGCCGCGCGCACGGGCGCCCCGCGGGCTGATGGCGCTGGTGTGGGCCTCGTGGGAGGCGCTGGGGGCCAGTCGCGCTCGCTTCTACCTGTTCGTGGCGCTGTTCGTCGGGGCCAACGCGGCCGAGCTGCTGGTGCCGTGGGCCATCGGGTACACCGTCGGCGTGTTCGTCGAGCACGGGTTCACGCGCGTCGCCTACGAGAGCGCGCTGCTCGGCATCGGCGCGTACCTCGGGCTGCGCTTCGCCAACATCGTGCTGCACCACCTCGGGCGCTATGTGCAGAGCGGCGTGGCCTACCACGCGCGCATGCACACGCTCGGCCGGGTGTTCCGCGCGCTGCTCGGCTACGAGCTGCACTGGCACGTCGAGCGCCACACCGGCGAGAACCTGGCCAAGCTCAATCGCTCGGCGCTGGCGGTCAGCAACGTGGTCGGGCAGTACTCGTGGCAGGTGCTCGAGGGCACGGTCAAGGTCGTGCTGGCCAGCGCGGCCTTGCTGGCGCTCGACTGGGTGGTGGCGGCCAACGTGGTCGTCATGAGCGCCGCCACCGTCGCGGCGATGATGTACTTCAACCGCCGCCTGGTCGAACACATCCGCCGCACCAACCAGTTCGACAACAAGATCGGCCGGGTGTGCGTCGATTACCTCGCCAACATGGTGACGGTGAAGACGCTCAGCCTCGAGAGGAACGCCGAGTCCGAGCTCGCCGGTCACCGCGAGGAGGGCAGCGCCAACGTCCGCCGGGTGTCTCGCTTCAGCGAGCTGAAGTGGGCCGCGGTGAGCTGCGGCTACGCGCTGGTGATGGCGACGTCGCTGCTGTGGTACTTCCACGGCGCCGGGGTCCGCAGCGCCGCGCTCGACGTGGCGCAGGTGTATGTGCTGATCAGCTACCTCGACAAGATCTTCGGGGCGATCAGCTCGTTCTCGGCCTACTACGGCAACATCGTCGAGGCCTGCACGGCCTACGAGGACGCCAGCGAGCTGCTCGCCGGCTCTCCGGCGCCGCGCCCGAGCCGGCCGCAGCAGCGGTCGCAATGGCGCGAGGTGGCGGTGCGGCGGCTGGCGTTCTCCTACTCGGGCGACGAGCGCGGGCTCCGCTGCGAGGCGCTGACGCTGCGCAAGGGCGAGAAGATCGCGCTCGTGGGCCCGAGCGGCGGCGGCAAGTCGACGCTCCTCAAGCTGCTGGCGGGGATGATCCGTCCGGCCGCCGGCGAGGTGGTGTGCGACGGGCGGACGACGGCGATCGAGGCGCTGACGCGGCGTGCGCTGCTCATCCCGCAGGAGCCGCAGATCTTCTCCGACACGCTGCGCTACAACGTGACGCTCGACGAGGCGCTGCCGCCCGGGGCGCTCGAGCGGGCGGTCGCGCTGGCGCGGCTGGAGCCGATCATCGCCAAGCTGCCCGCGGGCTGGGACACGCACCTGGCCCAGAGCGGCCTCAATCTGTCGGGCGGCGAGCGCCAGCGGATCGCGCTGGCCCGCGGGCTGCTGCGCGCCGGGGCCCGCGACCTGGTGCTGCTCGACGAGCCGACGGCGGCCCTCGATCCGCGGACCGAACGCGAGGTGCTGGGGTCGATCTTCGGCGCGCTGCCGGAGGTGACGGTGATCGCCAGCTGCCACCGCTGGAGCTTGTTGTCGCTGTTCGATCGCATCATCTACGTCGAGGACGGCGAGGTGCGCGAGCTGTCGCCCTCCGAGCTGCCCGGCGCCGAGCTGCCGATGATCCGCGAACCCGCGGCGCCACGGCGGCGCCGGCGTGACACCGGGTCGGCGAGCCACGCGGCCGCGGTCGAGCTGGCGTGAGGGCCGCGGGTCCCGATTGACGGGGCCGCGCGGGGGCGCTGTCATGGTGGCGGGCGATGACTCCGTCGACGGCGTGCATCAAGGCGATCCGGATCTGCGTGCTCGCGGCGGCGCGCTTCGGCCTCGCTCCGGACGAGCTCGGGCGGCGGCTCGAGTTCGATCCGGCGATCCTCGCCGACCCGCACGTCCGCGTGCCGCACCCGCTGTTCCTGCGCGCGTGGGAGCAGGTGCCCGCGCTGTGCGGCGACCCGGCGTTCGGCCTCGCGGCGGCGGAGCTGCTGCGCGACGCGCCGTTCGACGTGGTCGACTACGTGTGCGCGCAGGGGCCGACGCTGCGCCACGCGATCGAGCGGATGCTGCGCTATCAACGGCTGCACCACGACGACGCCGAGCTGGTGCTGGCGACGAGCGGCGGTGAGGCGAGGTTGATGCTGCGGCTGCGCGGGACGGCCTGCGCGCCGCGGCACTTCGCGGAGTACGTGGTGGCGACGTGGATGTTGCGGGCGCGGGCGCTGGTCGGCCCGGCGATGACGCTGCGGCGCGTGGCGTTCCAGCACGGGTCGCCGGCCGACATCGAGCCGCACCGGCGGCTGTTCGCGGCGCCGCTGGGCTTTCATGAGGTCGCGAGCGGGATGGCGTTCCGCGCCGAGCTGCTCGACGCGCCGGTCCGCGGCGGCGATCCGTCGCTGGGGGCGTTGCTCGAGCGCCACGCGGACGACCTGCTGGCGCGCCTGCCCGCGCGCGACGATCTGATTCACCGCGTGAAGACCCACGTGGTGCGGGCGCTGCCCGGCGAGCTGCCTGCCCTCGAGGCGACGGCGAAGGCGCTGGCGACCAGCACGCGCACGCTGCAACGCGCGCTGCAGGCGGAGGGGACGACGTATCAGACGCTGGTCGACGAGGTGCGCCGCGATCTGTCGCTCGGGTACCTGCGCGAGGCGCAGCGGACGGTGTCGGAGATCGCGTTCTTGGTGGGGTTCACGGAGGTGGCGGCGTTCACCCGGGCGTTTCGCCGGTGGACCGGCGAGGTGCCGTCGGCGTGGCGGCAGCGCGCGGGGCAGTGAATTGCGCGGATGAAGAGGTCGTCGGGCGCGGCCTGTCCCTTCGGACATGCGACGACATCGATACGAAGCAGGGCCGCCGGGTTCATGGGCCGGATCTGTCCGGCGCCCACCACCACCAGTGCGCGTGCGGGACGCCGGCATCGCGCTCCTCGTCGCGCAGGTAGCCCTCGCGGGTCGCCTGCTCGCGCAATGTCTCGTCGAGCCCGTCGAGGTCCTCCTCCAGCCGGGCGAGGTCGAGCTCCGCGCCCGCCAGCTCGACGAAGAAGGCCAGCGCGGAACGACGGCGGCACGGCCCCACCCACCCCTCGGCGTCGAGCAGCGCCGACGAGGACACTCGCGCAGCGAACATCTGCAGCTCGAACGGCCCCTCGTCGGCGAAGTGCCGCCACAGCGGCGCGAGTCGAGCGAACGCCTCGCCCCGCAGCGCCGGATCGCCCGACCACGCGAGACCCAGCGCGTAGACGTCGCGCAGCAGATCCGCGACGAACCGGCGCCGATGATCGTGGCGGATCGGCGTGCGTGCGATGGCCTGCAGGTTCGCCAGGATTCGCTCGATGCAGGCCGTGAGATCGGTCGTCGCGCTCATGCTCGGGCTCCGCGTTCAGGTTGCCATGATGCCCGCTGCACAGCGATTTGTTCGCCTGGTGCGCGTCGGGGCTCGCTCCCATGGTCCATCGCCTCGCGCGCGCGGCCGTGCCGGCGTACTCGCATGAACACTCACCCGCGCGGGCGATTGGCCGCGCGGAAGAAGTCGAGGAAGCAGCGCAGCTTGGCCGGCATGTGGGCGCGGTTCGGGTAGTAGAAGAAGAAGCCGGGGAACTCGGCGCTGTGGCTCTGCAGCACGCGGACGAGCTGCTTGTCGGCCAGGGGCGCGCGGACCAGGCCGGCGAACACCTGCGCCAGCCCCAGCCCGGCCACCGCGGCGTCGACGATCGCCAGCATGTCGTTGAGGACCACGCGGCCGTCGACGTCGAGCTCGACCTCGTCTTCGCCGTCGCCGAGCCACCAGCGCTGCATGCGTCCGCTGGTGACGAAGCGCAGGCGGATGCAGTCGTGCTCGAGCAGGTCGTGCGGGGCGGTCGGGCGCGGGTGGTGGGCGAAGTACTCCGGGGCGCCGACGATGACCATGCGCTGCGGGCCGCCGAGCGGGGCGGTGATCATGTCGCGCGGGATGGCCTCGCCGAGGCGCACGCCGACGTCGTAGCCCTCGCCGACGACCTCGCTGAGGCCGTCGCTGAGGCCGAACTCGAGGCGGATGTGCGGGTATTCGCGGGCGAAGCGGGCCAGGTGCGGGGCGATGAACAGGGCGTAGGTGACCCGCGACAGCGCGACGCGCAGGAGGCCGCGCGGGTCCTCGCCCTCGCCCTCGAGCGACTCGCACGCGTCGGCGAGCTGGGCGAGGGCAGGGCCGACGCCGGCGAGGAAGCGGGCGCCGGCGTCCGTCGGACCGACGCTGCGGGTGGTGCGGCGCAGGAGCAGCACCCCGAGGTGGCGCTCCAGCTTGCGTACGGTCTGCGACAGCGCCGAGGTCGAGACGCCGAGCTCGTCCGCGGCGCGCGTGAAGCTGCAGTGGCGGGCGACGCACTCGAAGGCGGCGATCGCCGGCAGGTCGGCCGGGCGGATTGTGAAGCGAGACTTCATGCTTCTGGAATGATAATCCCATTTTTCTTCACGCGGGGGCGCGCCATATTCGTCTCGTCAGCGGCCAACGAAGCGACGCACGGGGCGGACGCAGGCCGCGCAAAGGAGCAGGATCATGGCGAAAGTTTGGTTCATCACGGGGGCTTCGCGGGGACTCGGGCAGGTGATCGCGGAGGCGGCGCTGGCGGCCGGCGACGTGGTGGTGGCGGCGGTGCGCGACCCGGAGCGGGCGGCCGCGGCGGTGCCGGAGCACCCGCGGCGGATGTTCGTGCGGCTCGACGTGCGCGACGAGGCGCAGGCGCAGGCGGCGGCCATGGCGGCGGTCGAGCGCTTCGGGCGGATCGACGTGCTGGTCAACAACGCCGGCTACGGGCTGCTGGGGGCGATCGAGGAGGGCGCGGCGGACGAGGTCGAGGCGCTGTTCCAGACCAACGTGTTCGGACTGCTGGCGGTGACGCGCGCGGTGCTGCCATACATGCGACGCCAGGGTTCGGGGCACGTGCTCAACATCTCCTCGCTCGGCGGCTACGCGTCGAGCTCGGGCTGGGGCCTGTACTGCGCGACCAAGTTCGCGGTCGAGGGGATCACGGAGGCGCTGGCGCAGGAGCTCGCGCCGCTCGGGATCCACGCGACGGTGATCGAGCCGGGCTTCTTCCGCACCGAGTTCCTGGCCGGCGGCTCGCTCGGCCGGGTGCGGCGGGAGATCGGCGACTACGCGGCGACGGTCGGCGCGGTCCGGGAGTTCGCGAATGGCCACGACGGCGCGCAGCCCGGCGACCCGAAGCAGCTGGCGCAGGTGATCTTGCAGGTGGTCGCGGCGGCGCGTCCTCCCGTGCGCGTGCCGGTCGGCGCCGACGCGTTCGCCCGCGTGGAGGCCAAGCACGCGGCCGTCGAGGCCGAGCTGGCGCAGTGGCGCGAGGTCGCGGCGGTGCGCGGCTTCGCGGGGTGACGATGGATCGACGCGCGGCGAAGCTCGGCGCCGCAGCGGGTGCGGTGCCGCCGGGGCACCTCGGCTTCGACTTCCACCGCGTCAGGCCCGCGGGTTGACGCCCGCCGTCGCCGCGTGATCCTTGCACGGCAGGCCGCTCGATGCCCGCGTCGCGACGTGGCGCTCCCATCGCTGCCGCGCTGTCACGAGGCCCATCGCCGGCGCGCCGCCGGGCCGCGCGCGGGCATGAGCGCGTGTAATTCGATGGAGCGAGACATGGCGGCCGTGCTATCGCGGACGCCATGCGGAAGTCGTCCATACTCGCGCTGCTCCTCGTCGGGTGTGTCGGCTGCTCGGCGAGCAAGAAGCCGGACTCGCCGCCGCCTGACGCCGCCGGCGAGCCGTGCGGAGACACGACATGCAAGGCGCCTGAACAGTGCATCGATGTGCACGGGAGGCAGCCCGGGCCCCCGATGAAGGAGTGCTGGATCCCCTGCGCCGTTCACCCGTGCCCCGTCGGCATGGTGTGCGACAAGATCTACGACGGCCCGGGCGAGGTGTGCGTCGAGCCCCCCGGATGATCCGCCGACCCGGTGCGCAACACCTGGACACCACAGCCCGGGGATCCAGCGAACAGGGGTCAGTGTATCCACACCGAGCCGTAACCTTCGACGTACTCGACCAATTCACGCCCGCCCGGACGTTCCAATGCGCGAGATATCAACAGTTCATAGGTGCCTTGATTCACGACGAGACGACCGATTTTCCGCAGAGACTCGTTTCTCAAGAGGAATGGCGCTCGTCGCTGGCGCCTGGCGCCGCGGCGTCTGATTCGTGAGCGAGCAGGCGCCCCCGGCCAGGACCAGCGAGAGCACGCGTTCTGGGTCGAGATCGAGCGCAAGGGCGTCGGCGACGAGGTCCACTGGAAGCTGTACTTCGAAGCCCTCGAGCCCTCGCCCCGGCGAGCCCGCCACGTGATCGACCTCCACGACCGGCCGGAGGCCATCCCCTGGGACGTGATGCTCGCCGGCCATGGCGAGCTGCGCGAGGGGTCGCTACGGGCTGCCGGGGGCGAACGAGGAGGGGGCGGCGGAAGAGGTTGAGGCGCTGTTCCAGATCAACGTGATCGGGCTGCACGCCGCAGAGAGCTCGAGGAGTCTCGCGCGCGCCGGCCTCTGCGTGTCGGGGGTGAGGCTCACCGTCCGACGCGCTCGCGGAGCTCGCGGGCCCATGTCTCGAGGTCGGCTGCGACGGTGGCGGCCGGCAGTGATTGCATCTGCGCGGCGAGCAGCTCGCGGCCGCGTCGCAGGCGGCTGCGCACTGTCCCTTCGGGCAGGTCGAGCACCGCGCCGATCTCCGCCGCCGTCAGCGACTCCCAGTAGAACAGTTCGAGCGCGATCTGCAGGTCGAGCGGCAGCGCCTGCAACGCACGGTAGAGGAGCTGGAGGTGCTGGCGGCGGTCGACGATGTCGCTGGGCGAGGTCCGCAGGTCGGCGACCGAGACGGTGCCGGCGTCGATCGGGCTCCGGTACTCGTCGCGGAAGCGGCGCAGCAGCAGCTTCCTGGCGATGCCGAACAGGTAGGCGCGCACGCCGGCCTCGGGCGCCTCGGTGCGCTCGAGCAGGGCGAGGAAGGTGCGCTGGACCAGGTCCTCGACGCCGGTCTGGACCTTGCTGAAGAAGAATCGCGTCACGCCGTCGACGTGCCGCGCGAAGAGCGTCCGGCCGGCCTTTGCGTCGCCGCCGCGCCAGGCGGAGAGGAGCACCTCGTCGCTTTCCACCGGGCGACGGTATCGCGGCGCGGGGGCGCCCGAAGAAAAATCGAGAGGGTCCGTGATCGCCGGGACGGGATCGGGAACGTCGTGCTCGAGGTGACCTTCGTGCACACGCGTGCGACCCTGATCCCCGTGCCCCCCACCGTCCGCCTGACCGCCGCGCCCGGCCCGCTGGCGCCGATCGACCAGGTGCGCCGCCAGGTCGCGGCCGTGCTGTTCGGCGACGCGGCGCCGGCCCTCGTGATCGGGCGGTTCCAGGTCCAGCGCTTGCTCGGCTCCGGCGGCATGGGAGTGGTTTACGCGGCGACCGACCCGCAGCTCGGGCGGACCGTCGCGCTGAAGCTGATCCAGCCGACGACGGCCGGCGCGCACGCGACCGAGCGTCTGCTGCGCGAGGCGCAGGCGATGGCGCGGCTGCAGCACCCCAACGTGGTGGCGGTCCACGAGGCCGGGGTGAACGGCGGGCAGGTCTATCTGGCGATGGAGTATGTCGACGGCGGCACGCTCGACGTCTGGCTGCGCGCCCGGCCGCGCGGCTGGCAGGAGGTCCTCGGCGTGCTCGCGCAGGCCGGGGACGGCCTCGCCGCCGCCCACGCCGCCGGCCTGGTCCACCGCGACTTCAAGCCCGCCAACGTGCTGATGAGCGGCGCCCGGGCCCGGATCTCCGACTTCGGGCTCGCGCGCAGCAGCGCCGTCGCCGAGGAGCTCGAGCGCACCGCCAGCGACGGCGCCCTGCTGCTCGACCAGCCGCTGACGCGCACGGACGTGCTGCTCGGGACGCCGGCCTACATGGCGCCGGAGCAGTTCCGCGGCGAAGCGGCGACCCCGGCCAGCGACCAGTTCTCGTTCGCCGTCGTGGTCTACGAGGCGCTCGCCGGTCACCGGCCGTTCCGCGGTGAGACGATCGGCGCGCTGCTGGCGGCGATCGAGCGCGGCGCGATCCACCCGATGAAGCGCGGCGTGCCGGCGCGGGTGCTCGCGGTGCTGCGGCGCGCCCTCGCGGTCGACCCGGCGCGCCGCTGGCCCGATATGTCGGCGCTGCTGGTCGCCCTGCGCGGCGTGCGGGCGACCCCGCGAAGGGCGATGGTGGCGGCGGTCACGGGGGCGAGCGCGCTGCTCGGCCTCGGCTTGCTGCTCTCCGAGCCCGACCGGCCGCCCCCGACGCTCCTCCCGCTGCCCGTCGACTGCGGCGAGGCCGAGCCGCTGCGGGGGGTGTGGGACGCCGGGCGTCGCGGACAGGTCGCTGCGGCCATGTCCGCCGAGACAGGTCTCGCGCTCGCGCCGATCGACGCCTACGCCGCCGAGTGGCGGATCGCCCAGCGCGAGTATTGCCAGTCGCCGGAGCCGAACGTCTGGACCGCGACCTGCCTCGCCGATCGCCGGACGGCGCTGTCCGACTTCGCGCAGGCTGTCGTCGAGGCGCCGAGCTTCGGCGGCCTCGTCGGCCTGGCCGCCAGCGAGCTGCTGCCCGCGCTGGCCGACTGCGCGGCGCCGGTGAACTACCGCGCGCTGGTCAGCGAGGCGCCGCCCGAGGTGCGGGCCCAGGCGTGGCACCTGCGCCTCGTCAACGCCGGCGCGTTCGTCCCGCGCCCGGCGACCCGCGAGACGGGCTTCCCGCCCGACGCCGAGCTCGCCCGCCGGTTCGTGACGACGGTGCCGAGCGCCCAGGACCCGCGCGCCGCCCACGAGGCGTGGTTCTCGCTGCTCGTCGCCGGCCTGCACGGGCCGTTGCTGCCCGCGCGCGACTCGCTGGTCGACGCCGTCGCGCTGGGCCGCCGCGCCGCCGCGACCGGCCACGCCGACATCGCCGCGCGCGCGTGGGTCCTCGCCGCCGAACTGCTCGAGGCCGGTCCGCACACCGACGACGTGCGCGAGGAGGCGTGGGTCGGCGCCGCCACGGCCCTCGCCGCGCTGCCGGAGGCGCATCCGCTGCGCGTGCGCCTGCGCCGCGACCTGGCGTACATCGAGCTGGCCCACGCGCGCCACGCCGTGCCCGCAGGGGTGTGCGCGCATGGGGGAGCCGACGTGTGTCGCCCGCTGGCGACGGCGATCGCCGACCTCGCGGCCGTCGCCGCCGATCCGTCGGCGACGGCCGGCGACACGGAGCTGCTGGCGCGGGCCCACGACCACGCCGGCGACTCTGGAGCCGCGGCGGCGGTCCGCGCCGGGACCGCGCCGCTGTGCCTCGCGGAGCACGACCTCGGGTTCCTCGACTTCCCGGCGCTGAACACCCGGTGATGTCGGCCGGTCGCGGGGACTGGCGCTGCATGCAGAGAGCCATGACCGGCGCGGTGCCCTTCTCCGACGCAGGTCTCCGCGCCGAGGCGTGACACGGCGAGCGCCGGTATCGCGTCGACCATGCGCCTCCGCGCCGACGCGTGACGCCTGCGGACAATTCGTTGGCGCGCCGCGACAAGGCGCGTGCTCGCGGCGGGTTGCACGATGGGACCACGGAGAGCGAACCATGTCGTTTCTGATCCCGACCCACGAGCAGGCCCGCGCCGGCCTGCGCGCCATGAAGACCGTACTCACCGCCGCGGGGGAGCTCGCGCCGATCCGCCGCGAGGCGCTGCTGGCGATCCAGCGCCACCTGCTGCGCACCGATCTCGACCTCGACGCGCTCGGGCCGATCACGCCGGCGGAGCTGGCGGCGGCGATCGAGGAGCCGGCGCTGCGGACCCAACTGATCGGCGGCATGGTGACGCTGACGCTGACCAGCGAGGTCGTCGACGAGGCCGAGCAGGCGGCGATCGAGCGCTTCGCGGCGGCGCTGGCGGTGGAGTCGACCACGCTGGCGCAGCTGCGCAACTTCCAGACCGAGCGGCTGATGGCGCTGCGCTTCGACGTGATCCGCCGCAGCCTCGCCGGGCCGGCGTTGAAGCAGCTCTACGAGGACCGGGGCTTCCTCGGCGTGGTCAAGAACTTCGGCAGCTTCGCCGGGCTGTGGGAGAACACGGCGCTGGCCGAGCGCTACCGCGGGCTGGCGAATTACCCCGAGGGCACGCTGGGCAAGGAGCTGTGGCGCTTCTACGGCGCCAACGAATTCAAGTTCCCGGGCGAGAAGCACGGCCCGCCGGAGGGGCTGTTGACGCACGATCTGTCGCACATCCTCGGCGGCTACGGCACCGACTTCGCGAGCGAGGGGCTCGTGCTCGCGTTCCAGGCCGGATACAAGCGCCAGGACCCGTTCAGCGTGCTGGTGTTCCTGCTGCTCAACGGCCAGCACGGCCTGCGCTTGACGGCCTTCGCCGATCCGGTCCACGGCTTCTACAACGACAAGCCGGGCGCGATCGACGAGGTGGTGCGAGCGTTCGCCCGCGGGGCGCGGATGACGGTCGACCTGACCGACCACTGGGACTTCTGGGCGGTGATGGACCGCCCGGTCGCCGCGCTGCGCCGCGAGTACGGGATCGAGCCGTGGGCGGCGTGACGCCGGCTCGCGCGCGCCGCTATACTGCAGCGCGACGATGGCGAGCGACGAGGAGCTGCTGACGGCCTGGCGCGCGGGCGACCGCGCGGCCGGCGACTCGCTGCTCGCGCGCCACTTCGACGCGGTGTGCCGCTTCTTCTACTACAAGGTCGGCGAGGAGGCGGCGGCCGACCTGATCCAGCAGACGTTCCTGGCGATGTGCGAGGGCAAGCAGCGGTTCCGCGGCGAGTCGGCGTTCCGCACCTACGTGCTCGGCACGGCCCGCCTGGTGCTGCTGACCCACCTCCGCCGCAAGCGCCGCGACGCCGACCACCTCGACCCGATCGAGCACAGCCTGGCCGGCTTCGGCCCGTCGCCGACCAGCGCGCTGGCGCACCGCCGCGAGGAGGCGATCCTGCTGCAGGCGCTGCGCGAGCTGCCGATCGACCTGCAGATCGCGTTCGAGCTCTACCACCTCGAGGGCGCGACCGCCGGCGAGCTGGCCCGCATGTACGGGCTGTCCGAACCGGGCATGTACGGCCGCCTGCGCAAGGCCCGGCTGCTGGTCGTGGCCGCCTGCGAGCGCCTGGCCGAGACGCCGGCCCTGCGCGCGTCCACCGTCGACCGCCTCGACGACTGGGTCCGCGAGCTGTCGGCCCGCGGGATGCCTCGCGGGACAGGTCCGTAAGGACATGTCGAAATGGGCATGGCGATTCGGGCATGCTCTTTACGACATGTCGAATGGGACATGATTGTCACGCGGCCGCCGACGAGGCGTGGTCGGACGGTCCTGCGCTCGTGAGCGCCGCCGTCAGCAGTCCTCGGCCAGCGGGTCGTTGGTGTCGCAGATCTTGATCCCGCCGGGCTTGCCGGGGAGGGGCTTGTCGCTCGGCCTGGCGGCGGGGCGCGCGACCGGCCGCGGGCGCGCGGGCGCGGTGGGCTCGGGGGCAGCCGCGACGGGGACCTGACGGTCGGCGAGGAGCTTCTCGAGGGTCACGCGGTCGCTCGCGGTCGTGTGCTCCATCTGCTCGAGCTCCCGGCGGAGGTCCCGGATCGCCTGGTGAGCGTCGCGCACGCTGGTGTCCTCCGCCTGCGGGAGCAACACGGGCGCGGGCGCGGTCGCGGTGGTGCTCTTGAGGAGGACGGCGAGGCCGAGGCCGACCAGGCCGAGAGCGCCGGCGGTCCACAAACCGACGCGCCCGGAGGAAGGCGCGACGGTGCGGGCGTCGAGCTCGGCCTGCACGCGCTGCAGGTGCGCGGCCTGGCTGGCCCGCAGGCGGCCCTCGATCTCGGCGGCGCGCAGCCGCTCCTCGTGGCGGCGCTGCTCCTCGACGCGCCGCGCCTGCTCTGCCGCCTCGGCGGCGGTGCGGGCGCGGGCCTCGGCCTCGGCCCGGGCTGCCTGCTCTGCGGCCTCGCGGGCGGCCTGCTCCGCGGCCTCGCGGGCGGCGACCGCGGCCTGCTCGCGCCGCTGGCGCTCGCGCTCCATGTCGACGAGCGCGCGGATGGCGATGAGACCGGATGGTTCGTGCGTGGTGGTGGGCATGGTCTTGAGTCCTCGAGCTATGGGTGTCGGGACCCGGCCGAACCATCACGGCGTTGTTGGGCGCGCAGGCGCGCGGCTCGCTCGGCCTTGTCGGGCCGTGGTGACGCGGTTGAGCGCCACTCGTCTCGCACCGCGAGTCGTCATGACCTCGTCGGGGCGCGGGCGCGAGGTGGCGAGCACACGGATGCGACCCGACGCGTACGCCTCCTGGTCGCGGACCGGGTACTGGCGCAGGGCTCATCCGGCCGCCGCCTCGGCGGTGCGTGAACATGACCTGAAAGACAGGCGACCATCGGGGCGAGCGCGGGTCGTTGCCGGCGACGTGCGCGTCGCAACGGCGCGTGAAGCTGTCCTAAAGGACAGAGGCTCGGTCCGCTGGCGAGGCCCCGCCGCGGGTCATTCCGGGCGACGTGCACGTCGCCGGCGTGCTCCGAGCGCGAACAGCAGCAGCAGCGCCGCGTCGGCGGGGGCGTGGCGCCCGGTCTGCGCGCAGGTGCAGCCGGCGTCGCCGCCCTCGGCCGGGCCGCCGTCGCTGTCGCTGCCCGGATCGCTCGCGGCGTCGGTCGTCCCCGACGGGCCCGCGTCCGTCGTCGGCTGCTCGCCGCCGGGGCCGGCGCTCGTGGTGCCGTCGCCGGTCGTGGGTGTGTCGCCGGTCGTGGATCCGTCACCGGTGGTGTCCGACTCGCCGCCGGTGGTGTCGTCGGGGGGCGGGTCCGGAGGGGCGGGCGCGTGCACGAGGGCGAGGTAGGCCCGGGTCGCGCCGCCCTTGCCGGCGTCCCAGGCGATGAGGTCGTGCGAACCACTGGCGTCGATGTCGGCGAGGAAGTAGCGGTTGTCCGCGGACTCGCTCGGGCCGGCGTTGACCATCATCGGGTGCGCGTTGAAGCCGTCGGGCTGGCCGAGGTACAGCTGCGGGTGCCCCTGGCGGAAGCTGTGGCGCCAGAACAGCTTGTCGGCGTGACCGTCGGCGTCGACGTCGGCGTGGAAGAAGCGCGAGGCGGCGACGCCGCTGGTCCCGCCGGTGTGCTCGACGAGGAAGGTGAAGCTGCCGTCGCCGACGCCGGCGTAGACCCGCGTGCGCCCCTCGACCGCCTCGGGGTCCCAGACGATCTTGTCGGCGAGGCCGTCGCCGTTCACGTCCGCGAGCTCCATGCGCGCGTCGGTGTTGGTGCTGGTACCGGCGTCGTCGTTGACGAACTCGGGGTCGAAGGTGCCGTCGCAGCGCGACAGCGCGACCCGGGTCTGGCCGCCGGGAGCACCCGGGTCCCAGGCCATGCGATCGGCGCAGGCGTCGGCGTCGAGCCGCGCGAAGTACAGCCGCGCGCCGGCGCCCGGGACGGCGTCGCCGCTGGCCTGCGGGGCGCCGAAGCTGCCGTCGCAGGCGGCGCGGCCGACCCGGAGGGCGCCGCCGTCGATGTCGGGGCTGCGATCGATGCGGTCGGCGCAGCCGTCCCCGTCGACGTCGGCGAACCACAGCCCGTCGTCGACGCCGGCGCCGACGACAGGGTCGCCGAACTGGCCCGCTCCGTCGCTGGGATAGACGCGCAGGAGGGCGTCGCCGCCGGAGTCCCAGACGAGCTTGTCGGCCGCGCGGTCGCCGGTGACGTCGGCGAAGGCGAGCGAGGCCCCGGGCGCGTCGCCGCGGTCGTCGATCAGCGGGTCGGGGCTGAAGGGCGCGGTCCGGATCGTCGCCAGCACGGCGAAATGGTCGGACGGGGTGATGCCGTCGATCTTCCGCCGGTCGACGCTCTGGTGATAGGTGGTGGCGTCGGCGATCCTGGTGAAGATGTAGTCGAGGCGCGAATAGTTGGTGCTCGCCGCCTTCCACGCGCTGTTGAAGGTGGCGGTGTCCTCGGTGGTCGCGCCGGAGTGGCGGGCCGAGCGAGCGAGCCGGTAGCCGGGCTGCGGGGCCTCGAGCAGCTCGACGATGTCGTCGTCGCCCGCGGCGCCGGGGTTCTGCGCGTCGGAGTTGAGGTCGCCCATCAGGACCACGCCGAGCCCCTCCGACTGGGCGCCGATCAGCGCGTGCAGGGCGTCCGCGGCGAGGTTGCGCGCCTCGTAGCAGTCCTTCCCGTGGGCGACGTGCGCGTTGACGATCAGGTAGCCGCGCCCGGACACGAGGTCGCGCAGCTTGATCCACGCCGCGGTCCGACCCTTGGCGTTGGGAAAGCAGGCGTGGTTCTCGGCGTAAGGGTTGGGGATGCCGATGTTGCCCTCGCCGTCCTCGGGCGGCGCGATCAGCCGCTCGAAGCGAGCGCGGCGGAAGAAGATCGTCTTCGGGCTGCCGCCCGGCGGCTGGAACCGATCGTAGGCGGCGTCGAAGGCGGCGACGAGGTCGTCCTGAATGACCTTGCTGCTCGACTCCTGGACGCCGAAGATGTCGGGGTCGTTGTCGGCGATCACCTCGACGACGCCGGGGCTGCGGTTCTCCCACGTGTACTTGCCGGTGTCGGCGTCGTTGACCTGCCGGACGTTGTAGGTCATCACGCGAAACGGCTCGTGCAGCGGCTCGCCCGCGGATGCCGTCGACGCCGCGCCGGCGAGGAGCAGGACCACGCAAGGGCTCATGGAACGGCGCTCTCTCGGCATCCCTGGACCTTAGGCCGACGAGCCGGCGGAGGGAACAGGGAACGAGCAGGAGGCCCGCAGACGAAGACCCGAGCGGCGCGAGGAGTCGCGCGGCCCGGGTCTGGAAGCACGCGCCGCGCCGCACCGTCGCGACGTTGAGGGAGGGATGCACGAGCGGCCGATCGAGTTCCAGCGCCTGTTCGCGGAGGTCCGGGGGCGGCTGCTGGGCGAGTCGCGGACGGCCCTGCGCCTGGGTCGCTGCGTGGTGGGCGAGCGTATCGGGGCCGGCGGCATGGCGGATGGTCTCCGTGAGCGCTCCCTTCGCCGGCTCCGGCTCAGCATTCAAGGGATCGGGTCGACACCCTCGACTCCGCCCGCGATGCCGCGATGGCGATTCCCCTCCCATTCTAAAAAATGGGAATGCGAGGTGTCCGCGGATGAGGGGGACGCGGAGGCGAATCGTGGCAAAAGGGCGCGTCGCCGATGCGGGGGTCGTCTGCGAGGGTCGGGATACGCTCGGCGCCGTCACTCGCCGGCGCCGAGCGCATCGAGGCGAGCCTGCGTCTGCCGCGTGTCGGGGTGCGAGTCGCCGAGCGTGTGTCGGCGGATCTCGAGCGCGCGCGTCAGCAGCGAGCGCGCCGCGGCCAGCTCGCCGGCGTCGGCGCGCAGGCTGGCGAGGTGACCGACGACGGTGGCGACGCCGTGATGATCGGGCCCGAGGGTCGTCTCGGCGAGCGCGAGGGCCCGCTCGAGCTCGGTCGACGCCGCCGCACGATCGCCGCGGCGCGCGTGGACCAGCCCGAGGGCGGTGCGCAGGCGGACCTCGATCGGGTCGCCGGCATTGCGCCCGAGCGCGTTGAGGGCCAGCGCGCTCCAGCGCAGCGCCTCGTGGGTGCGGCCCTGGCCGTAGCCGATGGCCACGACGAGCTCGGTCCGCGCGCGCACCAGCGCCGACAAGTTGTTGCCGCGCTCGGCCGCCAGCGCGGCCGCGAACAGCGTCGCCTCGGCTGCCGCATAGTCGCGCGCGTGCGACTGCAACGAGCCGAGCAGCACCAGCGCCTCGGCGGTCGTGAAGTCGTGGCCGAGCAGCTCGGACTGGGTCGCCGCCTCGCGGGCGCGGGGCAGTGCGCGCGCGACCTCGCCGGCCTTGAGCAGGGCGGCGATCTCGTCGAGGCGGCCGCCGAGCGCCTGCACCTGCACGGCCACGGCGGGGTCGCTCGGTGCAATTTGCAGCGCCAGCTCGGGCCGCTCGCGGCAGGTCGCCAGAGGCCGCAGCCGGACCGCCGCCTTGACCGCGTTGCCGAGCACGCCCTCGGCGTCCTCGGTGAACGCCACGACCAGCGCGCGCAGCTCGCCGAGGCTGCGGTCGAGGCAGGCGAGCTCGAGGTGCGCCTGCTCCCTGGGACCTGTCCCTTCGGCGTCGTTGGCGGCGCGACAGGCGGCCTCGCGGGCAAGCGCCCACTCCTCGGCGTAGGTGTCGAGCCGGGCCGCCACCTGCGACCACGCCTCGACCGCCTCGGGCTTGCCGGTGGCCAGAAACGCCTGGCGCACCGCCGCCCGCCGGCCCTCGCCCCAGACTTCGGCCGCCTCCAAACCTGCTCCTGCGCACAGGTCTTCCTGGACATGTTCCGTGCGCCAGGACCATCCGACCAGCCCGGCCGCCAGCGCCGCGCCGACTGCCCACAGCGCGGCCCCGCGGCGCCGGCTCGCCCGCTCGAGCGCCGCCAGCAGGGCCGCCATGTCGGGCCAGCGGCGGGCTGGCTCGACCTGCAGGCCGCGCAGGAGGATCCGCCGCAGCGCCGCCGGCACCCGCGCGCCCTCCGGCGGCGGCGCGATCGTCCCGGCCAGCGCACGGCTGCGCAGCTCCTCCGCGGTCGCGCCGACGAACGGCCGCTGGCCGTGCAGCGCCTCCCACAGCGCGACGCAGAAGCTGAACTGATCGGAGCGGGCGTCGACCGCGGTGCCGCGGTGCTGCTCGGGCGACATGTAGGGCCGCGAGCCGACCAGCGCGCCCGTCGCGGTCGAGCTGCCCGCCAGAACCTGTCCCGGCGACAATGTCCCACGGGACAGAGAGGAAGCGACCGCCTCGGCCGCCGCGTGCGCCAGGCCGAAGTCGGCCACGCGGGCGCGGCCGTCGTCGCCGACGAGCACGTTGTCCGGCTTGAAGTCGCGGTGGATGAGCCCGGCCTGGTGGGCCGCCCGCAGCCCGCGGCCGGCCTGGATGAACACCTCGACCACCTCGCGCCAGCGCCGAGGCCCCTCGCCGAGCCACTGCGTCAGCGTGGTCCCGGCCACGAGCTCCATGACGATGAAAACCTGCTCGCCGTAGGTCCCTGCCTCATAGACCGTGACCGCGTGTGGGCTGGAGATCTGGGCCATCGCCTGCGCCTCGCGCAGCAGGCGCTCGCGGCCCGCGCTGCCGACCCCGACGCGGTCGGGCCGGACCAGCTTGATCGCCACCTTGCGCCCGAGCTCCGGGTCGAGGCCGGCATAGACCACGCCCATCCCGCCGGCTCCGATCCGCTCGCCCACGAGGTAGCGGCCGAGTCGCAGCGCTGGTGCCGGCTCGCCGAGGAGCCGCCCGCGGACCTCCGCGAACAGGCGCTGGAACTCGAGCGGTCGTTCGCCCACCCGAGCATCAACGCCGTGATGTTCGGCCCGGTCTGAGCGACGCCGCCCTTCCTGACCCACGCCGGGGTGGCGGCGCAGACGACCGTTCCCGCGGCCTGCTCGCTGCTGGCCCGCGCGCTCGAGATCCGCCGCCGCACGCTCGGGGCGTCGGATCCGGACACGGCGCGGACGCAGGCCCGCCTGGAGGCGCTCGGCTCGGGGCCGTGAGCCGTCGGGACGGCGGTGAGGCGATGGATACGCGTCGGCTCCCGAAGTGAAGGCAGTGACCGACCTGGTCCGGGGCCAGCCGAACGACTGCGAGCAATCGGCGCCAGCCGCGGTGCGCTCGGCGAGCGGCTACCCATTCCTCTACACGCCCAGGAATTGGGACACGAGCTTGCCGCGTGCGGAGACGAGGCTCACCCCGTTGGGGCCTGCGCTCTCCGTCTGCCGTTCATGCGGAGCGATGACGCATGGAGCGCCCGACATCCGGAGGCCGTCATGAAGAGTTCGAGCTGTCTCGCATTCGTCTCCTTCCTGCTCACCAGCGCGAACGCGTTCGCGGGCCAGGAGGTCCTCGAGCCCAGGACCAGCGAGTCGTCGATCCGTCCCGCGAGGAGGCTGGTGGTCCAGAACCTCAACAACTACCAGGTCGCCTGCGCGGTCGTCCACTTCGCTCAAGGCCGCTGGCACACCGAGCAGTGGTACCTGATCAACCCGGGGGCGGAGCGTGAATTCATCAACCCCTACTACGCCTATTGCGAAAAGACGACAGGCGGGGCGGCGTGGGGGGGCCGGGAGGAGGGCGAATTCTGCGTGTCCAGCGGTCAAGGTCCCGTGTACAGGAGCAACATGCGCAGCGTTTGCCTCGACCCCGCACGGGTCGACGGCGGCGTCATGCTGCCGTACTTTGCGAAGGTCCTGGGCGACACAGTCCGGTGGACGCTGAAGGAGTAGCGCCCGCTCGGCTGCCAGCCGGCGCGTCAGACCCGCTCCAGGCGCCAGACCGTCGCCTGCCGGGTCCCGTCATTCCACAACCTGCCGGCGAACCGGTGGACCCGGGCGCCGCGTCGAGGAGATGTCCGAAGACATCGACGCCGCGGACGGCGCGAGCGGCCGCTCACTCGCGCTTGCGGGCGAAGGCCCGCTCGAGCTCTCGCTTGACCAGCCGGATCGAGCCCCGGCGCGCCTCCGGCTCGGTGCCGACGTGGGCGATGCCGGTGTCGGAGGCGGTGTATGCGAGCCCCGTGATCGGGTGGACGCGCTGGTCGGGCGCGTCGAAGCCGTGCACCGCCCGGGGGTACTCGACGAGCTCGATCTCGTTCGGGAACCGCTTCGCCAAGGCTCGGCACGGCTCGACCGGGGTCCAGTCGTCCTGTTTGCCGATCAGGATGGTGACAGGGATCTCCGGCTCCCAGGTCGGGTTGTCGGCGAAGCGCTGGCAGCCGGGATAGAAGGCGACCGCGGCGCGGATGTCGGTGTTCTTCGGCTCGGCCCGGCCGGCGAACGACAGCACGCTGGTGCCGCCGTGCGACCAGCCGAGGACCGCGAGGCGGTCGGGGTCGACGAAGGGCTGACGCGCGAGCCAGGCGGCCGCTCCCTGGGCGTCACGGGCGCGGCGGCTGACGGTGAGCGGTCTGTCGCGGACGGCGCACAGGCTGTCGATGCCGCGCCGGCCGAAGCTGTCGGGGAACAACACCACGTAGCCCTCGTCGACGAGGCGCATGGCCCAGTCGTCGTGGCGTTTCGACAGTCGCTCGGGGGCGAGGCTGCTGAACAGCCCGCCGCAGCCGTGCAGCGCGATCACGGCCGGAAACGGGCCCTCGCCCTCCGGCTTGAACAGCCAACCGTCGAGCGAGGTCTTCGCCGGATCGAGGGAGACGAACTCGACCTTCTCGGGCGGCTCCGCCGCGCGCGCCGGCGCCGGGCTCGCCAGAGCGAGCGCGGCCGAGATCGGCAGAAGATTCAGGCGCGAGACGGCTGCAAATCGTCGGACCCTCACGGCTCGAATCATAGCACCCGTGCGCCCGGGAGGGGGGCGCGACGCCTCGCTCGCTCGCGCCGCCGTCCCGCCGCCGCGCCGCTCGCCGCAGGACTGTATAGACATGTCGAAACAGACATGCTCGATAGGATAGATCGAGACGAGCCGCGCGCCCGCTCACCGGCGGCCGAGCGCGCGGTCGAGCTGCAGCTTGACGGCCTTGATCGCCTCCTGGCGGGCCTTCGGCTCGGTGCCGACGTGGGCGGTGCCGGTGCCCGAGGCGGTGTAGGCCAGGCCGGTGAACTCGCGGACGCGCTGCGCGGGCGCGTCGAAGCCGTGCACCGCGCCAGGGTACTCGACGAGGTCGATCATCCGCGGGAACCGCTGCGCCAGCCGGCGGCACGGTTCGGCGGGGGTCCAGTCGTCGTCGCTGCCGATCAGGATCGTGAGGGGGATCCGCGGGCGCCACTTCGAGTCGGCGAGGAAGCGCTGGCAGCCGGGATAGAAGGCGACGGCGGCGCGGACGACGGCGCCGCGCGGCGGGTCCTTGCCGGTGGTCGACAGCACGCTGGTGCCGCCGTGGGACCATCCGAGCAGGGCCAGGCGCCCGGGGTCGACGAACGGCTGGCCCGCGAGCCAGGCGGCGGCGCCCTCGGCGTCGCGCGAGCGGCGGCCCACCGTCACCGGCCGAGGCCCGCGCAGCCGGCACAGGCTGCCGACGCCGCGCGGGCCGAAGCTGTCGGGGAACAGCACCACGTAGCCCTGCCGCACCAGCCGCTCGGCCCAGTCGTCGTGACGCTCCGACAGCCGCGCAGGATCGACGGTGCTGAACAGGCCGCTGCAGCCGTGCAGCGCGATCACGGCGGGAAACGGGCCCGGGCCGGCCGGCCGATAGAGGTAGCCGGTGAGCGGCGTGCCGGCCGTGTCGGCGGAGCGAAACTCGACCCGCTCGGGCTGCTGCGCCGCAGCGATCGCGGGCGCCAGGACCGCCAGCGCCGACGCGAGCGCGGCTGCACCGACGGGCGCGCTGCGGGTCGTGAATCGCTGGACCATGCCACGACGAATGATAGCACCGTGGGCGCGTCGCGGGCGTCGGCGCGCGAGGCCGCGCAGGCGCGCGGGCGACCGGAGCCTGTGCGGCGGGCCACTCTCGGTCGGACGGGCCGTGCTGCTTTCTGCGGCGTCGGGGAGGAATGCGAGGCCACGTCGAATGCATCGCGTCGCCTCGCGCTCATGCGATACCCATGTCTGGCCGACAATGATGCTGGCACCTGCGAGGTGCGGTGTTATCGAGAGCGCGCGGCGGCGAGGCGATCGAGCGCGGCTTCGCTGGCATCCACGAGATCGCCGGGCTGCACGGTGAATCGTCGTACGAGCTCGGCGAGCTCGCTGTCCGGCGCGGCGCCGCTGCGGGTGGTGTTCGCGGTCGCGTGCCGCGACCGTCGGCGCCGGCGGGTATGACAGTGCTGTCACGGGGCGTGACACCGCAGTCGGTGTTTGCGCGCCCCGGGGCGAATGCTAAGGTCGTGGCGAGATTAACCTACCATGACGAAGCACATCCTCTCCCCCATGGCACTGTCGCTCGCGGCCTTGCTCGCGTGCAACCCCGACAAGAGCCCGATCGACAGCTCGACCGACAGCGCGACCGACAGCTCCGGCAGCGAGAGCGCAGGCTCCGAGTCGAGCAGCGGCGATCCGACGGGCGACCCGAGCGGCGATCCGTCCGGCTCCGGTTCCGGCTCGGAGTCCGAGTCCGAGAGCGGCACCTCGAGCGGCGGCGACACGACCGAAGACCCGACCGGCGGGACCGGCACCGGCGAGGGCGGCCAGGCGTGCATCGACACGCCGACGGTCATCGCGGTCGACGCCGAGACGGCGCTGGGCATCTCCGCCGAGGCGTTCCTGGCCGACAAGCTCGGGCCCCGGTCGACCACGCTCACCTTCGCCAGCGAGCCGCTGACCCTGGCCGACGCGTGGATCAACAAGGAGCTGCCGCTGACCGTCGAGCTGCGCTACGCCGGCGGCGAGGTCCGCTGGATCGACTCGGAGATCAACCCCGAGTACGAGGGCGAGGGCTTCCCCGAAGAGTGTGCCGATCGCCTCGAGATCGACGTCGGCTTCGACTTCGTCACCGAGGGGCTCGAGTTCGACGAGCACCGCGACGGCGTCCTGACGGTGGCGAGCGCCGACCGGGGCCAGCTGCGCGTCAAGCTGCTGCCGCCCGGGCTCGACGGCTCGTTCGACCCGGCGACGCTCTACAAGGCCGACGCGGATCCGCCGTGGGTGGTCACCGGCCTCGAGATCGGCGCGACGTTCCAGGGCGCGCAGGCCGGCGGCAGCCTCCTCAACGAGGTGCTGGTCGGAGAGAGCGAGGACGGCTTCGTCGGCTTCGGCCCGGCCGCCTCGTGGGGCGACGACATCGATCCGTGACCCGTCCTCAGGCGAACACGCGCGCGAGCACGCTGCGGGCGCACCAGTACCCGCACATGCCGTGGACCCCGCCGCCCGGCGGGGTCGAGGACGAGCACACGAAGATGTCCGGCGCCGGGGTGCTGTACGGGTCGAGCCGCGGCGCCGGACGGACGAGCAACTGCCGCAGATCGGCGAGGCCGCCGTTGATGTCGCCGCCGACGTAGTTGGCGTCGTAGCGCTCCATCTCGACGGCGTTGCGGCTGGCGCGGGCCAGGATCGTCGCGGTGAAGCCGGGCGCGAAGCGCTCGACGTGGGCCTCGATCGCGGCCGCGGCGTCGACCGGCGAGGCGTGCGGCACATGACAGTAGGCCCACGCGACGTGCCTGCCGGCGGGGGCGCGCGTGTCGTCGAACAGGCTCGGCTGGGCGAGCAGCACGAACGGCGGACGCGCGAGGCGACCGGCGTGGACGGCGGTGGTGGCGGCGGCGACGTCGGCGAGCGTGCCCGAGAGATGGACGGTGCCGGCGCGCGCGCAATTGGGGTCGCGCCAGGCGATCGGCGCCCGCAGGGCCCAGTCGATCTTGAACACGCCGGGGCCGTAGCGGAACCCGCGGAGCCGGCGACGGTAACGCTCGGGCAGGCGATCGCCGGCGACGGCGAGGAGCTGCCGCGGGGTGAGGTCGAGGACGTAGGCGTGGGCCGGCGGCAGCTCGGAGAGGTGGGCGACGCGACGGCCCAGCTCGAGCGCGCCGCCGTGGGCGCGCAGGCAGGCGACGAGGGCGTCGGTGATCGCCTGCGAGCCGCCGCGGGCGAGCGGCCAGCCGACGGCGTGGCCGGCCATGGCGAGCACCAGCGCGAACGCGGTGGTGCCGAACGCCTCGAGCGGGACCATCGCGTGCGCGGCGATGCCGGCCAGCAGCGCGCGCGCCGGCTCGTGTGCGAACCGGCGCTCGGCGAGGGCCCGCATCGGTCGCAGCGCGTGCACGCCGAAGCGCGCGAGCAGCAGCGGGTGCTCGCGGGCCGCCCACAGCGGTCGCAGCAGGAGCGGCAGCAGGTCGTCGAAGCGGTCGACGAGCGGGCCGAGGAGGTCGCGGTAGGCGAGGGCGTCGCCGGCGAACTGCGCGGCGGTGACGTTGACGCGGCGCTCGAGCATCACCGCGCTGCCGTCGGCGAGCACGTGCGCGAGCGGGGCCGGCGGATCGATCCACGCGAGGCCGTGGCGCGTCAGCTCGAGCTCGCGGAACAGCGGCGAGGCGGCGCCGAGCGGATGCACGGCCGAGCAGTAGTCGTGGACGAAGCCCGGCAGGGTGAGCGGCCCGGAGCGACAGCCTCCGCCGGGGGTGTCGCCGGCCTCGACGACCAGTGTCGAGAGGCCCGCGCGCGCGAGCACGACGGCCGCGGCGAGGCCGTTGGGGCCGGCGCCGACGACTACGACGTCGTGCGCGACGCGTGCCATTGCTGCAGCCGGTGGCGAGCGGCATCGAGGTTGATCCGCACGACCTCGCGGGCGGCCCACACGACGAACAGGGGCGTGCCGATCCGCGGCGGGCGATGCCCGTGCACGGCGCCCGGCTCGTCGTCGGGGCGGTACAGGTTGCCCTCGGTCGGCGGCTGGTCGCGCCCGAGGTGGAACGACCGCAGCGCGCGGTACAGCAGCCGCTCGCTGGTCCGCGGCAGCACGCGGTGGATCGCCAGCCCGAGCTCGGCGCTGCGCGGGACGAAGCGCTGGCGGCGAGGGTGCGCGGCCAGCTCGACGAGCGCCTCGGCGACCTTCTCGGGCGACTGCATCGGCGGCATCGCGTGCGCCTCGCGGCCGAGGTCGTCGGCGGCGGCCTGGAAGTGCGGGGTGTCGATCGCGTAGGGGAAGATCGTGCACACCTCGATGTCGGGGTATTCGGCCAGCTCGACGCGCAGCGCCTCCGACAGGCCGTGGAGGCCGAACTTGCTGATGACGTACGAGGGCACGAACGGGTGGCCGATCTTGCTGAGCACCGAGCCGACGTTGATCAGCGTGCCGCGCCGCTGGCGGCGGAAGATCGGCACGACGGCGCGGGCGCCGTGGATCGCGCCGAACAAATTGGTCTCGATCACGCGCCGGTGATCCTCGAGCGGGCCATCCTCGAGCCGCGCGAACACGGTGACGCCGGCGTTGTTGACCCACACGTCGATGTCGCGCCAGCGAGCAATCGCGGCCTCGGCGAGGCGCGTGACCTCGTCGGGCCGGGTGACGTCGGTCGGGACCACCAGCGCCTCGCCGCCGCGCGCGCGACAGCCTCGCGCCGTCTCCTCGAGCTCGTCCTCGCGGCGCGCGGCCAGCACGACCCGCCAATTGCGCTCGGCGAAGCGATGGGCCGCCTCGCGCCCGAGCCCGCTCGAGGCGCCCGTGATGACCGCCACGCCTTCATTCGTTCGTCGCATGATCGTGCAGAGTGGGGGAGGGGGTACAATCGTCGTTGCGCCGATGGGCGCGCGAATCGAGAATGCGGTTACTTGTGCTCGTCGGCCCTGGTCGGGGTCTTCTTTCCGACGTCGCCGCCCGGCGGCTCGGTCCCGGGCTCGGGCGCGGCCGCGGCGCCCGGATTGGCGGCGCCGCTGACCGGCGGAGGGGTGGCCTCCTGCGGGCCCGCGGGCGGGGGGCCCTTGGTGCGCGTGTCGACCGGCGCCGGCTGGGCCTTCGGCTGCTCGGGCTGGCGGGTGCAGGCGGCGGCGAGCAGCAGGACCAGCGCCGCGATCGCGGCATGCCGACCCTCGCTCGCCTGTCGCCCGATATGCGCCGTCCTCGCGCCTTGCCGGCCTGTCGGGGCCGGCCCCGGCGCCTGGCCGGGGCGCCAATGGTGGCACCGGCGAATGTGCGGTGTCCGCGTGGGGTCGTGGGCGGTCACTCGTTCGATTCCTCCCCCTCGTCCGTCTGGCCGTAGGCGGCCATCACGTCGGCCATGTCCTGGTACTCCTGATCGGGCATGCGCTCGAGCTGGCGGATGATCGCGTCGTCGGCGTCGTCCTCGCGCGCCTGCTGGATCAGGTCCTTCTTGCGCGCGGGGAAGTCGATGCCTCGCAGGTGTCGGGTGACGTTGATCGGTGAACGGCCGCCGGTGCCTCTGGTCATTGTTCAGTCTCCTTGGTGCCTGGGCGGCTTTTCGTAGCACGCGCGCGACCGCGCGCCAGCGGGGTCGACGGGGCGCGGGTCGGCGCGCCACGCGGAGCGCGAGCGATGCTCCGACAGGGCCGGCGAGGTCGGGCCCGCACCGCGGGGACCCGCGGCCGAGGCCCGCGCGCGTCGGCGTCGATCATCGTCGCCGGCATGACGCGGGTGCTGTCCCTCAACCTCAACTTCTACGGCGAGCGCCACGGCCCGTGGTGCGAGCGAAGGGCCCTGGTCGCGGCGGCGATCCGCGAGGCGCGGCCCGACCTGGTCGCGCTGCAGGCGGTCGCGCGCGCGCCGGACCGGGACGACGGGCTCGACCAGGCGGCCCAGCTCGGCCGCTGCGTGCCCGGCTACGAGGTCGTCTATCGCGCCGCGGCGGTGCACGCGGACGGGCGCGAGGAGGGGCTGGCGTTCCTGTCGCGCTACCCGCTGCTCGACCTGCGGGTCCACGCGCTGTCGCGCCGCGACGACGGCGAGGATACGTCTCGCCGCGCGCTGCTGCACGGGCTGTTCGCGGCGCCGGGCGGGCCGCTGCACCTCGTCGACGCCCACTTCTCGTGGGTCGAGGCGCAGGCGCGCGACAACGTGAGCGAGGCGCTGGCCTACCTCGCCGCGGTCGAGGGGCCGGCGGCGCTGGTCGGCGACTTCAACCAGACCCCCACCAGCGAGGCGCTGGCGCGGCTGCGCGACGCGGGCCTGGTCGACGCCTGGGCGGCGCTGCGACCCGAGGCGCCGGGCTACACCTTTTACGAGGACGGCGCGCTGCGCCGGCGCATCGATTATCAATTGTTGGATCGCCGGCTCGCGCCGCAGCTGCGCCGCGCCGACCTCGTGCTCGACGGACCCGGCGAACGGCGGGCGTCCGATCACGCGGGCCTGCTGGTGACGATCGACGACCCGGCGCGGGCGTGACGGCGAGCGGTGATTCGAGCGTCGCGCCGCCGCAGGCGCCGGAGCGGCGAGCCGGCGGCGGCTCGCACGAATGACCAGGGTTTTCGTCAGCCCAGCGGCCGCGGCGCTGCAGCCGGCGCGACAATGACGGGCGCCGGTTTTTCGCATGAGTACGTGATCGTTCGCTGAATGTGCAACGAGCGAGCGCATGGCGACTGGCCCGGTCCGGATGTCCATGTCATGAACGCGCCGTATGCAAGAATCAGCGGGAGACCCCACGATCTACGAGGTCATCCGGGCGGAGCACGCCCGGATCTCGCAGCTCCTCGCGGAGCTGCGAGGCGAGGACGCGGACGAGCCGGAGGAGCTGTTCGCGACCGTCCGCGACCTGCTCGAGCGACACGCGCGGGCCGAGGAGGCGGTGTTCTACGACGTCCTGCTGCAGAGCGGCGACGACGAGCTGCGGACGCTGGCCCGCGAGGCCGAGGCGGAGCACTCGGAGGTCCGCCGCCTGCTCGCCGAGCTCGAGCCGATGCCGGTCGACGACGCCAAGTGGGCGGCCGCGGTCGAGTCGCTGGCGCTGGCGGTGCAGCGGCACGTCGAGCGCGAGGAGAGCGAGATCTTCACGGCGATGGAGGCGATCCTCGACGACGATCAGGCGCGCACGCTGGCCGAGACGTTCGAGGCGATGGAGGCGCGAGTCGAATCGGAGGAGGCCGCCTGAGCGCCGCGGTCGCGCTCGCCCCCGCCGTGATCGTCCGCGAGGCTCTCGATGGCTCGACTGGTCGCACTCGCTGATTCGCTCGACGCGCGCGCCGACGAGGAGACGACGGTGCGACGCGCGGCCGGGCGGACGCAGGAGCGGCCGCTCGCGGTCGCGGGCTGTCGGCCGCGCGAGGTGGTGGTGATGCGGGCGCTGCCGGGGCTCGGCGACTTCCTGTGCGTGACGCCGGCGCTGCGGGCCCTGCGGGGCGCGTTGCCGGCGGCCCGCGTGACGCTGCTGGGGCTCGCGGGGACGCGCCCGCTGGTCGACCGCTATCGCCACCTGCTCGACGCGTTCCTCGAGTTCCCCGGCTTCCCCGGCCTGCCGGAGGCGCCCGCGAACGTGCGGGCGCTGCCCGAGTTCCTGCGCGCGGTGCAGGGCCGCTTCGACCTCGCGCTGCAGATGCACGGGAGCGGCGTGGTCAGCAACACGTTCGTGCAATTGTTGGGGGCGCGGGTGAGCGCCGGCTGTTACGCGACGCCGCTGGCGTGCCCCGATCCGGCGACGTTCATGCCGTATCCGGCGGGGCTCGCCGAGCCGCAGGTGTACCTGGCGCTGCTGGCGTCGCTCGGGATCGCGGGGCGCGGCGAGCGGCTCGAGTTCCCGATCGCGGGGCACGAGCAGGCCGAGCTCGACACGCTGCTGCGCGGGCTGGCGGTGGCGGACGACGCCGCGCTGGCGCTCGTGCACGTCGGCGCCGCGGACGCGCGCCGCCGGGTCGAGCCGTGGGTGCTGGGGCGAGTCGTCGACGGGCTGGCCGAGCGCGGGCTCGAGCCGGCGCTGACCGGCAGCTGCGCCGACGCGGCGCTGGCCGAATCGGTGCGCGCGCACGTCCGCTCCCGGCCGCTCGATCTGGTCGGTCGCACCTCGCTCGGCACGCTCGGCGCGCTGGTGCGGCGCGCGAGGCTGGTGGTCGCCGGCGACACCGGCGTGTCGCACCTCGCCAGCGCGCTGGGGACGGCCAGCGTGATCGTGTTCCTCGCCAGCGCGCCGCAGCGGTGGGCGCCGCTCGATCGCCGGCTGCACCGCGTGGTCGACGGCAGGACGGCGCCGGCCGGCGCGGCGGCGATCCTCGCCGAGGTCGACGCGGTGCTGGCCGCGACCGGAGTGGCCCATGCTTGACGCGGCGGCGCCGGGCTTCCCGCGGTCCGTCGACCGCCTGCTGGTGGTCCCGCCGGCGGCCGGGTGCGACGCGTTGATGGCACCTCTGAGACATGTCCGATCGGCCATGCCGCGGGCGACGCTGGTGCTGCTCGGCGATCCGGCGCTCGGGGGGTGCGTCGACGTCGACGAGGTGGTGCCGGATCGGGCGCTGGCGCATTTCGATCTGGCGGACCTGTCGGGGCTGATCGCCGAGCTGGCGGCGGCCAGGCTGGCGGCGGCGCTGGTGTTCACCGACGAGCGCGAGTCGGCGTTCGAGGCGGCGTACCTGGCCTACCTCGCCGGGGTGCGCGTGCGCGCCGGGTTCGCGGGGGAGTTCGGCGGCGGCGTGCTGGCGCCCGCGGTCGCGCCGCCGCCGGCCGGCACCGTCGGCGCGGCGCGCCATCTGTTCCTTCTCGACGCGCTCGGTCTGGGCGCGACTGCCACGCCGGCAGTGAAAGCGAGGCCCTCGTGCGACGACTCCGCGTCCTGACCTGGCACGTTCACGGCAGCTACCTCTACTACCTCACGCAGGCGCCGCACGCGTTCTGGCTGCCCGTAAGGCCAGGTCGCCCGGAGGGCTACGGCGGGCGCAGCGGCAGCTTCGCCTGGGGCGACGACGTGCACGAGGTCGCGGCCGAGGAGGTGCGGCGGCGCGAGTTCGACGTCGTGCTGTTCCAGTCGCGCCGCAACTGGGAGGTCGACCAGTTCGAGCTGCTCACGCCGGCGCAGCGCCGGCTGCCGCGGGTGTTCCTCGAGCACGACCCGCCGCGCGAGTCGCCGACCGACACGCGCCACCCGGTCGACGACCCCGAGGTGCTGCTGGTGCACGTCACGCCGTTCAACGCGTTGATGTGGGACGCCGGTCGCACGCCGGTGCGGGTGGTGGAGCACGGCGTGAGCGTGCCCGACGAGGCCCGCTTCCGCGGCGAGCTGGCGCGCGGGATCGTGGTCGTCAACAACCTGCCGCGACGCGGGCGCCGGCTCGGCCACGACGTGTTCGAGCGCGTGCGCGCCGAGGTGCCGCTCGACCTCGCGGGCATGGCCTCGCGCGAGCTCGGGGGCCTCGGCGACCTGCCGCTCCGCGAGCTGCACGCGCGCCTCGGCGACTACCGGTTCTTCTTCAACCCGATCCGCTACACCAGCCTCGGCCTGGCGGTGTGCGAGGCGATGATGATCGGCCTGCCGATCCTCGGCCTCGCCACCACGGAGATGAGCGCGGCCGTGCAGAACGGGGTCAACGGCTACGTCGAGACCGACGTCGGGCGGCTGGTGATGCACATGCGGCGACTGCTGGCCGAGCCGGAGGAGGCGCGCGCGCTGAGCGAGGGGGCGCGGCGGATCGCCCGCGAGCGGTTCGGCATCCGCCGCTTCGCGGCCGACTGGACGCGCGTGCTGGCCGAGGTGGCCGGCGTGCGGCGCCCGGTGGTCGCTCTCGGCGAGGCGCCCGGGAGGTTCGCGTGAAGCCGCTGGCGGTCGACCGCTCGCCGGAGCCGCGCCCGGCCGGGTGCCCGCTGCGGATCGCGATGATCAGCGAGCACGCGTCGCCGCTGGCGCCGCTCGGCGGGCGCGACAGCGGCGGGCAGAACGTGTATGTGGCCCAGGTCGCGCGCCACCTCGGGCGCCTCGGCCACCGCGTCGACGTGTTCACGCGCCGCGACAGCCCGACGTTGCCGGCGGTGATCGAGCTCGACGAGCGGGTGCGGGTGATCCCGGTCGACGCCGGGCCGGCGGCGCCGGTGCGCAAGGAGGAGCTGCTGCCGCTGATGCCGGCGTTCACCCGCTTCGTCGCGCGCCACGTGCGACGCGGCGGCTACGACCTGGCGCACGCCAACTTCTTCATGAGCGGCCTGTGTGCGGCGGAGCTCAAGCGCGAGCTCGGGCTGCCGTTCGCGGTCACGTTCCACGCGCTCGGCAAGGTGCGTCGCCTGCACCAGGGCGCGGCCGACGGGTTCCCCGACGCGCGGATCGCCATCGAGGAGCGGATCGTCCGCGAGGCCGACGCGGTGATCGCCGAGTGCCCGCAGGACGAGGTCGACCTGATCACGCTGTACGCGGCCGAGCCGGAGCGGCTGGTGACGATCCCGTGCGGCTTCGATCCGCGGGAGTTCGCGCCGGGCGACCGGCTGGCGGCCCGCGCCGCGCTCGGCCTGGCGCCGAGCGACAAGGTGGTGCTGCAGCTCGGGCGCCTGGTGCCGCGCAAGGGGATCGACAACGTCATCGCCGCGCTGGCGCGGCTGCCCGGCGACCTGCGGGCGCGATTGTTGGTGGTCGGCGGCGAATCACGCGACCCCGAGCCGGCGTTGACGCCGGAGATCGGGCGGCTGCGCGAGGTGGCGCGAATGGAGGGAGTGGCCGATAGGGTCGAGTTCGTCGGCAGCCGCGGGCGCGACGAGCTGCGCGACTATTACGTGGCGGCGGACGTGTTCGTCAGCACGCCGTGGTACGAGCCGTTCGGCATCACGCCGCTCGAGGCGATGGCCTGCGGCACGCCGGTGCTCGGGGCCAACGTCGGCGGGATCGCCCACACCGTGGCGCACGGCGAGACCGGCTACCTCGTGCCGCCGAAGGACCCCGACGCGCTGGCCGACAAGCTGGCGCTGGTGCTGGCGCAGCCGCGCCTGGCGGCGCGCCTCGGGCAATTGGCGGTGCGCCGCGTGCACGCGCTGTTCACCTGGGAGAAGGTCGCGGCGCGCCTGGCCGAGGCGTTCGTCGCGGTGGCCGGCCGGCGCGTCGAGACGTACGCGGCGCCGGTGGCCGCGGCCACGGTGGTCGAGCGCGGCTTCGACGGCCTGCTCGCCGTGCTCGCGCGGGCCCGCGGCAGCCTGCGCGACGACATCGTGCGCGCGGCCGACCTGCTGGCGGCGACGTTCGCCCGCGGCGGCAAGGTGCTGGTGTGCGGCAATGGTGGCAGCGCCACGGACGCGCAGCACTTCGCGGCCGAGCTGGTCGGTCGCTTCCTCGCGCCGGGCCGGGCGGGGTTGCCGGTGGTGGCGCTCACGGCCGACTCGGCGGTGCTGACCGCGTGGGCCAACGACGTCGGCTACGACGACGTGTTCGCCCGCCAGGTGCAGGCGCTCGGCCGGCCCGGCGACGCGCTCGTCGGCATCTCGACCAGCGGGCGCTCGGCCAACGTGATCGCGGCGCTGCGGGCCGCGCGGGACGGCGGGCTCGCCACGTTCGCGCTGCTCGGCGGCAGCGGCGGCGCGGCGCTGGACCTGGCCGACTGCGCGGTGCTCGTGCCGTCGCGCGAGACGCAGCGCGTGCAGGAGGTGCACACGCTGGCGCTGCACCTCATCTGCGAGCTGGTGGAGGAGCGCGTGCTGGCCCGCTCCGACGCCGTCCCCGTCGCGTCGCGTCGCCAGCGCGCCCTCTCGCAAGGAGAACCGCATGTCCCCGACCACCGATTCGTCCCTCGCGGGTAAGACCGCGCTCGTCACCGGCGGCGCCAGCGGCCTCGGGGCCGAGATCTGCCGCTGCCTCGCGGCCGCCGGCGCCCGCGTGGTCGCCACCGACGTGCGCACCGAGCCGCTCGAGCAGTTGGTCGGCGAGGTGCGCCGCGCCGGCGGCGACATCGAGGCCGCGCGCCTCGACGTGCTCGACGGCGACGCCGCGGAGGCGCTCGTGCACGACGTCCGGGCCCGCCACGGCCGCCTCGACTTCCTCGTCAACAACGCCGGCACCGACAAGACGCTGGCGATCGACGAGCTCAGCGTCGCCGACATCGACCGCGTGCTCGGGGTCAACCTGCGCGGGCCGTTCGTGCTCAGCCGCGCCGCGTTCCCGCTGCTGCGCGCCCAGGGCGGCGGCTACATCGTCAACATCGTCTCGACCGCGGCGAAGCGGGCGTGGGCCAACGCCAGCGCCTATCACGCCAGCAAGTGGGGCCTTTTGGGCCTCAGCCACGCGCTCCACGTCGAGGCGCGGCCGTTCGGGATCAAGGTCACCGCGCTGCTCGCCGGCGGCATGCGCACGCCGTTCATCCTCGACCGCTTCCCCGACACCCCGCTCGCCAACCTGCAGGACCCGCGCAACGTCGCCGAGACGATCCGCTTCCTGCTGGCGATGCCCGGCGAATCGGTGGTCCCGGAATTGATGGTGGTGCCGATGCGCGAGACGAGCTGGCCATGACGATCGCAAATGTGGGCACCCGCGGGCCGCGGCCCGCGATCTTCCTCGACAAGGATGGGACGCTGATCGACGACGTGCCGTACAACGTCGACCCGGCGCGCGTCTGCCTGACCCGCGGGGCGCGCGAGGGGGTGACGGCGCTGCAGGCGGCCGGCTACGCGCTGGTGGTCGTCACCAATCAATCGGGGGTGGCGCGCGGGCTGTTCGGCGGCGAGGCGCTGCTGATCGTGCGCGCGCGCATCGAGGCGCTGCTCGGCCGCCGGCTCGACGGGTTCTACTGGTGCCCGCATTACCCGGCCGGGGTGGTCCGCGAGTACGCGATCGCGTGCGGCTGCCGCAAGCCGCAGCCGGGCCTCCTCACCCGCGCCGCCGGCGAGCTCGGCCTCGACCTCGCGCGCTCGTGGATGGTCGGCGACATCCTCAGCGACGTCGAGGCGGGCTGCCGCGCCGGCTGCCGCACCGCCCTGCTCGGGCAGCCGCCGGACCCGCTGTCGCTCGCGCCGCAATACATGCCGACGCTCGTCGCCGGCGACCTCGCCGAGGCGGCGCGGCGGATCCTCGGCGCGACGGGCAAGTCAGGAGAAAGGAGCGCGCTCGATGACCCACGTCCTGCTCCCCGTGCTTGACGCGTTCGCCGGCGTGCGCGCGCTGGTGATCGGCGAGGCGATGCTCGACTCGTACCTCAATGGCCACAGCGAGCGGCTGTGCCGCGAGGCGCCGGTGCCGGTGGTCGACGTCGTCGAGCGCCGCGACGTGCCCGGCGGCGGGGCCAACACGGCGGTCAACGCGGCGGCGCTGGGGGCCCGGGTCACGTTCGTGTCGGTGGTCGGCGCCGACGACGAGGCCGAGCGCCTGGCGGCGGCGCTGGCGGCCCGCGGGATCGCCGGCGACGGCCTGCTGCGCGACCGCGAGCGCTACACGCTGATCAAACAGCGGGTGCTGGCGAGCGGGCAGATCCTGCTGCGGCTCGACGCGGGCAGCCGCGACGAGCTCGGGGCCGCGGCCGAGGCCGAGCTGCGCGCCCGCGTGCGCGCGGCCTGGCGCGAGGTCGACGCGGTGATCGTGTCCGACTACGGCTACGGCGTCCTGACCCCGGGCGTGATCGCCGAGATCGCGGCGCTGCAGGCCGCGGCGCCGCGCGTGCTGGTGGTCGACGGCAAGGACCTGCGCCGCCTGGCGCACGCGCGGCCGACGGCCTGCAAGCCCAACTACTGCGAGGCCGCGCACCTGCTCGGGCTGAGCAACGGGCACGGCGAGGGGCGCGTCGAGCAGATCGCCGCGCACGAGGCCGAATTGCTGGCGCTGACCGGCGCGCGCGTGGCCGCGGTCACGCTCGACACCTCGGGCGCCCTGGTCTTCGAGACAGGTCAGCCGCCGTACCGCACGTACACGCGGCCGTCGTCCGACGCCAACGCGACCGGGGCGGGCGACACCTTCGTCAGCGCGCTGGCGCTGGCGCTGGCCTCGGGCGCGCCGACCCACGCCAGCGCCGACCTGGCCTCGAGCGCGGCGACGGTGGTGGTCGGGCGCAACGGCACCACCGCCTGCAGCGCGGCCGAGCTGCGGGTGTTCCTCACCGCGCAGGACAAGGTGCTGACCGTCGACGACCTCGCCGCGCTGGCCGCCGACCTGCACCGCGCCGGCAAGCGGGTGGTGTTCACCAACGGCTGCTTCGACATCCTGCACCGCGGGCACATCACGTGCCTGAGCCGGGCCAAGGCGCTCGGCGACGTGCTGATCGTCGGCCTCAACAGCGACGCCGGCGTGCGCCGCCTGAAGGGCCCGACGCGCCCGATCAACCGCGCGGCCGATCGGGCCCAGGTGCTCGCGGCGCTGTCGTGCGTCGATCACATCGTCGAATTCGCCGAGGACACGCCGGCGCGGCTCATCGAGCTGGCGCGCCCCGATGTCTACGTCAAGGGCGGCGACTACTCGCTGGCGACGCTGCCCGAGGCGCCGCTGGTCGCCAGCTTCGGCGGCGAGGTGTCGTTCCTGCCGTACCTCGACGACTTCAGCACCACCGGGATCCTGGCGCGGATCGGGGCGAGGTCGGGCGGATGACGGCGGCGTGGGCAGGCGCGCGGCGGGTGCTGTGCATCCGCCTCGACTCGCTCGGCGACGTGCTCATGACCACGCCGGCGCTGCGCGCGGTGCAGGCCGGCGGGCGCCGGGTGACGCTGCTGACGTCGCGCGCGGGCGCGGCCGTCGGGCAGTTGGTGCCCGAGGTCGACGAGGTGTGGCCGTACGACGCGCCGTGGCTCAAGGCGACGGCGCCGCGCGACGGCGCGCTCGACCGCGCGTTCGTCGAGCGCCTGCGGGCGGCCCGCTTCGACGCCGCGATCGTGTTCACCGTGTACAGCCAGAACCCGCTGCCGGCGGCGCTGCTGGCGTTCCTGGCCGACATCCCGCTGCGCCTCGCGCACTGCCGCGAGAACCCGTACCAGCTGCTGACGGACTGGGTGAAGGAGCGCGAGCCCGAGGCCGGGGTGCGCCACGAGGTGCGGCGCCAGCTCGACCTGGTGGCCCACGTCGGCATGCGCGCGGACTGTGAGCAATTGTCCTTGCAGACATGTCCTGAAGACCTCGTCATCGCCGCCGCCGAGCTGCGCCGCAGGGGCGTGGGCCTGCGGCCGTGGGTGGCGCTGCACGCCGGCGCGACCGCGAGCTCGCGCCGCTACCCGCCCGAGTCCTACGCGGCGGTGGTGCGCGCGCTGGTCGGCGAGCACGGGGTCGACGTCGTGCTCACCGGCGCGGCCGACGAGGCCGGGCTGGTGGCGCAGATCCAGGCGGAGGCCGGGGTGCCGAGCCACTCGCTGGCCGGCCGGCTGCCGCTCGGCGCGCTGGCTGCGGTGCTGCGGCGGGCGGCGCTGCTGATCAGCAACAACACCGGGCCGGCGCACGTGGCCGCCGCCGTGGGCACGCCGGTGGTGTGCCTGTACGCGCTGACGAACCCGCAGCACACGCCGTGGGGGGTGCCCGCGCGGGTGCTGAGCCGGCCGGTGCCGTGCGCCAACTGCTACCGATCGATCTGTCCCGAAGGACACCACGAGTGCCTGCGCGGCGTGGCGCCGGCGGCCGTGGTGTCGGCGGCGCTCGAGCTGCTGCGCCAGCGCGCCGCGGCGAAGGTCCAACCGCGTGAGGTGCCCGCATGCCGACCCTCGACGTCCTGATCCCGACCTGCGATCGCCCGGCCGCGCTGGCGGTGACGCTGACCAGCCTGTGCGCGCAGTCGCGACCCGCCCCCGGGGGCGTGCCGTTCCGCGTCGTGGTGTCCGATCAGGGCGACGCGCCGATCGCCGGCTCCGGCGAGCTGCGCGGGGTGATGCGGGTGCTGCAGGCCCACGGCCACGCCGTCGAGCTGCACCGCCACCTGCCGCGGCGCGGGATCGCCGAGCACCGGCACTACCTGCTCGCGCAGTGCCGGGCCGAGCACGCGCTGTTCCTCGACGACGACCTGCTGCTCGAGCCGTGGGTGGTCGCGCAGATGACCGAGGCGCTGGCGCGCGAGGGCTGCGGCTTCGTCGGCAGCGCGGTCCACGGGCTCAGCTCGATCGGCGACGTCCGCCCGCACCAGCAGGGCGTCGAGCTGTGGCCGGGCCGCGTCGAGCCCGAGCTGGTCGAGCACGGCGGCCCGGCGTGGCGCCGGCACGAGCTGCACAACGCCGCCAACCTGTGGCACGTGCAGCGCTCGCTCGGGCTGACGCCGGAGCGCACGCGCCGCTACAAGGTCGCGTGGGTCGGCGGCTGCGTGCTCTACGACGTCGCCAAGCTGCGGGCCGTCGGCGGCTTCGAGTTCTGGACCGAGCTGCCGCGCGAGCACTGCGGCGAGGACGTGCTGGCGCAGCTGCGCGTGATGGCCCGCTTCGGCGGCTGCGGCCTGATGCCGAGCGGCGTCTATCACCTCGAGCTGCCGACCACGATCGCCGCGCGCGACGTCGACGCGCCGCGCGTGCTGCCGGTCGTGCCGGCGCAGGAGTCGACGCGAGGCGCATGAACCGGCGCGCCGACGCGACGCCGGAGTGGTCGCAGGTGCGCCGGCTCCTGGTCGTGCGCCTCGACAACCTCGGCGACGTGATCATGACCGGGCCGGCGCTGCGGGCGGTCAAGGCCGCGCTGCCGGGCGTGCACCTGACGCTGCTCGCCAGCCCGGGCGGGGCGCCGGCGGCCGCGCTGCTGCCGTGGGTCGACGAGGTGCAGACCTGCCGCGCGCTGTGGCAGGACCTCGGCCGCCTCGAGTTCGACCCGGCGCGCGAGGCCTCGCTGATCGCGGCGCTGCGGCGCGGCGCGTACGACGTCGCCGTGATCCTGACCAGCTTCAGCCAGACCCCGCACGCGGCCGCGTTCGCCTGCGCGCTGGCCGGGGTCCCGCACCGGATCGGCGAGTCGCGCGAGCACGGGCGAGCGCTGACGTTCGCCGCGAGCTCCGCCCCGGTCGGGCTGCATCAGGTCGCGCGCAACCTGCGGCTCGTGGCGGCGGTGGGGCTGCCCGCGAGCGACGGCCGGCTCGAGATCCGGCTCCCCGCAGCCGCGCTTCAGGCCGCGCGCCGACGAATCATGGCACTCGGGATCTCCGGCGATTATCTGCTGTTCAACCCGTTCGCCAGCTGCCCGGCGCGCACCCTCGATCCGCCGCGCCACGCCCGCGCGGCCCGCCTGCTCGCCGAGCGCTCCGGCTTGCCCGTGGTGATGTGCGGGGCCCCGCGCGACCGGGCGCGAGCGGCCGCGCTGGCGCGCGTACTCGGCGACCGCGGCGTCGACCTCGTCGGTGCCACCGAGCTGCCCGAGTTCGCGGCCCTGCTCGCCGGGGCGCGCCTGGTGCTCACCAACAACACCGCGGCGCTGCACCTCGCCGACGCGCTCGCGGTCCCGCAGCTGGTGACCTACGCCGGCACCGACCTCGTCTCGCAGTGGGAGCCGCGCGCCTCGCCGCACCGGCTGCTCCGCCGCGACACCGCGTGCACGCCGTGCTATCGCATGACATGTCCGTTAGGACAGGCATGCATGGCGCTGCCGGCCGAGGCGATCGCGGCCGTGGGGCTGGAACTGCTCGGTGACACGGCATTCAGCCGGAACCGGGGAACTTTGGCGGACCGACACGATCGAGAGCGCCCGTAGGCGCCGCAGGAAGCACCGGGTCGACGGGCGGGTTCAGTCGATGACGCCGAATCGATGCGCGGACGAACCGGCCAAGGCCGAGGAGCCACAGGGCGCCCACGGCCTTCGTCCACCAGCCTGGGTAGCATACGAAGAGGAGGAACCCGAGGTTGAAGACGTGATGGACCAGGCGGTCGTATCTTCCGAACACCCGCCTCATGAATTTATCGTATTCCTCGGGGCCGCCCCATCGAGCGGCGGGTGAAGGTACTTCTTCGGTCGAAGAGGACTCCATACCCGCACCGGCGATCAGCGTGCGCCGATATCGCCGGGCGAGGCGCTTGCGGGCGAGCCGCTCCACGAGCCCCCCCCAGAGTCGATAGTAGAGGTAGAAGCCCAGCGCGCTCTGCCACCAGACCACGTCAAGATGCAACGTGAGCGGAAAGATGATGAGGAAGAGAGGCCCCCAGAAGAGGAGCGCGATGGGCGTCAGCAATGCCCGCGACCAGAAGTGGTCCGTCGCCACCCAGCCCCAGGGCTGCGGGGGGAGCGGCGTGTAGGTCTCGAGCGCTTGCAGCTCGCCGGTGCGGCGGGCCAGCTCTTCGCGCAGGCGGTAGCGGTCGATCGCGGCGTCGGCCTGGAGCGCAGGCATGGGGCCCGTCCTGACTACTTGTTCTGCGCCTTCTCGCATTTGTCCTTCACGATGGATCCGGTGTGCTTCGCGACCCCAAAGCCCAGACCGACACAGGGGCCGGTGCCGAGAGGTGTCGTTGCCCATTCGCAGCCCGCGAACACGCCGGCGCCGATCGTCAGGGCGCTGATTCCGGCCGCGAGATTGCAAAGGAGTCCTCGCGTCTCCGCCAGCGCCTCGATGACGACGTCGTGGTCCCACGCTTGATAGACGCTTGCGACCACGAGATGCGCCTCTCTCGCGGTGAGAGCAGCGAACGCGGCGCTCTCCGTGGTGACTTTGCCGCCCACGAATTCCTGCTCGGCGAGCACGCGCTGGTCGAGAGTCAGCTGCGCCACGCCGGTACCATCCTCGTCCAGACGCATGGCAATGGTCACGTGACCGGGCGCGATGTGATAGTCGATCTGCATGTGGAGTCCGTCCGCGGTCTCCACGAAGGCGTCGACATGATGAAGATCGATCGGTGATTCGAGGTCAACCGCCGAAGGATAGTGCTCGTGCGCCGGCGTGGCAGGCGCGGGACTGGCAACGGGCGCCGCGAGCGAAACGGCGATGAAGAGTTCGGTCAGCATATGCCGCCATGGCAAACGCTGAGCCGTTCACAAGCGGACGGCAACAGATCCCCGGCCGCCGCGTCCGCCCGGCCGGCCGAACTGTTCCGCGCCGATGTCCGCGCCGATGTGTGCGGACTGGCCGCCCCGGTTCAGGGCGCGATCCAGGACGACAGCGGGCCGCCCGCGGTACAGCTCGTCCCAGGCGAGTCAGGCCGTACGCGTGCGCAGCTGACCCTCGTAGTCGCGCTTGCCGATCGGCACGCCGTGCGACCGCAGGATGTCGTAGGCGGTGACGGCGTGGAAATGGAAGTTCGGCAGCGAGAACGAGAGGATGAAGGTCTCCGAGGTGAAGGCCAGCCTGCGGGGGCCGATCTGGAGGTCCAGGTCCTTGCCCGCCCATCCGTCGACCTCGCCGCGGCGGAACGCCTCCAGCGCGGTCTCTGCCCTGACCATCATCGCCTGCAGCTCGGCGAAGGGGACCGGCCCGACCAGCGCGGGCGGAGTGAACGCTCCGGTCTTCAGCGCCTCCACGCCCCACACGGCGTGGTGCCATGCCGCTTCGATCTGGAAATGGAAGGGCGCCATGTCGTCGAACAGGCGCGTGTGCACGAAGGCATCGGCATCGACGCCCGTCTCCGCGAAATGATCGGCCGCACGGCCGAGAAACCCGCCGATGGCCCGCACGGTCTGCAGGAAGGTAGGCACGCTGAGGTCATAGAGCGATGTGGACATCGGGCGTAGCTTGCTCACCGGATAAAGTACGGCGACGAGGGCGCCCGCGTCAACACGGTCTTCGTCTCGCTCCTGGCCAGCTGCCACCTGCACGGCATCGCGGCGAGGGATCCGACGACGATGACTCCATGCATGCGCCTCCTTGTCTCGCTTGCCGGTCGCCATGCGTGCAGTCCCTCGGGGAGCAGCCGCGGCCGTTTCACGACTTGATAAACGCCGAACCTCGTGCAACCGGCGGGGCGGCGACCTCATCCTCCTCGAGACGTGCCGACGCGCCTGCCCGGGTGACGGCCGGCGCCCCACTCGAGCCGATCCGGACTGTGCACGCGCCTCGATCCATTCCCCGGCGTAATTCGGGGCGTCGGAAAGCGGTCCCGACGCGGGGCGGCGAACCGTTCACATCGGCGGAATTCGTAGGCATCAGGATGTGGGCTGTCGGTCCCTATGATTCCGCACGCGCTCGCGCAGGGAATGGGTGCCTGCACGGGACACGGTGCGAGCGCCGTGACTGGGCTCCGCTCGCCGGGAGGTCGGTCCTTCGGCTGAACAGCTCATTCACGGCCTCTGCGCAGATTGCGCTTGTTGCGCCCGCGCGGGCACCCGTCGATACTGCATTCGACATGAATGCATCATCTCCGGCTGCGAGAATGTCCTGCCGGGATGGTATCGACTGGAGGCTGCCGGCCTCGCATTGGCGCTCGTCGTCGTGCATGCACGCGAGGAGACGACCCGGCGCGTGAGCTGAAACGGACGTATGCATGCGTATTGCCACGAAGATCGCCATGGTGGGCCTCATGGGCCTGGTCGTCGCCGGTATGCTCTACTCGTCGAGCGACGATGCAGGTCCGGTGAGCGCCGCGAGCGACGGAGGTCCAGCCGAAGAGGGGGGCGCCAGTGGTCCGGCGGACCCGCGCGTCGCGGCCTCCGCCAGCGCGCCCGCCGGCGCCGGGCCGGTCGCGCCGGCGAGCTCGGGACGACTCGCCGACCTGGCGCAGAACCTGCTCGGGATGAAGCCCGGGCCGACCGCGCAGCAGGTGCGTATCGCCCGCGACTTCGAGGCGCTGTACACGAAGTGGGACCTGCCGTTGTTCGAGTCGATGTTCACCAGGCCGACCCCTGCCCATGTCCTGGAGGAGCGCATCGAATGGTTTCACGACCGTCTGGGCACCTGCTCGTCCGGCCAGCTGATGAGCTGGCGCGACGACCTGAACGCCCGCTACGTCTATCCGTGCGAGCGCGGCACGCTGGAGGTCGGGTTCCCGCTCGACGAGAAGTCGGGGCTGCTGACGGGCCTGGCGCTGGGGGCCCGCGGGATCGACCCCATCGACGCGGCGCGAGACGCCGCCGACGCGGCGCTGCTCCTGACCGTGGAGTGGAGCGACCAGGGGTTCTTGCAGACGTTCAGCGACGGCTTCGAGCTCGAGAAGATGAAGGCGTTCTTCGCCGACATTCGCCGCAAGTACGGCGCCTGCAAGCGCGGCGAGACGTACCTCGTCAGCGCCCGGGGCGCATTGTTCATGATCGACTGCGAGCGCGGAGTCCGCTTGATGAAGGTCGAGCTGAACGACGACGACAAGATCCGCGGGTTCAAGATCTCGTCACCTCCGGCCCCCGGCCCGCAGGCCGAAGCGGCGGGGTCCCAATGAGGCCGAGGCCCTGAGCTCGCGGAGCGCGGCCGAACCGCCGACCACGGGGCATTCGCAGGACATGTCCCCGCGAACAGGATCATTCGCGACGGGTGAGGTCGAGCGTCCGCGAGGGCGAGGTGTCGGCGCGCAGCGACTCGCGCAGGAGGTCGAGCGCGCGGCGGTTGTTGGTCTCGTCGGCGGAGGCGATGCAGTCGGCGGGGGCGAGCAGCTGGAAGTTGCGCATGTACGCGTCCATGGCGGTGAACAGCACGCACATGTCGCCGGCGATGCCGGTGAGGATCAGGCAGCGCGCGCCGAGGTGCTGCAGCAGGACCTCGAGCGAGGTGCCGAGGAAGCCGGAGTGGCGCGGCTTGAGCACGAAGTAGTCGCGCTCGTGCGGCACGAGCTTGTCGGCGATCGCGGCGCCGGGGGTGTGGGCGCGGACGTGAGCGATGAGGCCGCGGAAGTCGGAGCGCCAGCGGCCGAAGTTGTCGTTGACGTAGATGACGGGGATCTCGGCCGCGCGGGCACGACCCGCCAGCTCGGCGATCGGGTCGGCGACGGCCCGAGCGCGGCGCAGCAGCGGCTCGGCGTCGGGGAAGGTGAAGCCGTTGATCATGTCGACGATCAGCAGCGCGAGGTGACAGCCCTTCTCGGCGTCGTCGGATAGATTCGGCGCATCGGGCATCGCGGCGGCTCTCGTCGCTGTCATGGACCATCCCGGCCCACGGGCAACGCGACGCCGCGCGCCACGGCGGACCCATCCGCGCGACGCGCCTTTGCGGCGCCGCCACGCCCCGCGGTGGGTCCGCAGGCCGCAGGTGTCCGCGTCGGCGGAGCGTGTCGAGCCGGGTCGCGCCAGTTGCGCAATGGCGAGCGTCGACGCATTCGCCTTCGCCGGTGAATGCGTGGTCGCGGTGGGTGGTGCGCCGACGCAGTTCCGCGCGGCGATTGTGACCTCGTCGCCCCGGCCGTGTCCGCGCCGAACGGGCGGCTTGTCGCGCCCGCAACATAGCGCACACCCACAGGTCATGCCTCCCCGAACCAGCCCTCGCGTCGTCATCGCCGGCGGCGGCCTCGCCGGCCTGGCCTGCGCCAAGGTGCTCGCCGACGCCGGTCTCCCCGTCACCGTCCTCGAGAGCCAGGCGTACCTCGGCGGCCGCGCGGGCACGTTCCTCGACCAGGACGGCGAATGGGTCGAGCAGGGCCTGCACCTGTTCCTCGGGGCATATTCACAGTTCCGCGCGCTGCTCCGCGACATCGGCCGGCCGCCGCGCCAGGTCCTGTACTTCACCGACGACCTGCGCTTCGAGGAGCCGTCGGGCCCGGCGGCGACGTTCGGGACCAATCCGGTGTACGCGCCGCTGCGCACGCTGCTCGGCGCGCTCGGCAACAACGATTACCTCGGACCGCTGGCCAAGCTGTCGCTGCTGCCGCTGCTGGCCCCGTCGGTCCTGCCCGACGCGCTGCTGCAGCGGTTCGACCGCATGACGGTGGTCGACTGGTGGCGGCGCGCCTCGAACTCGAAGCAGGCGCTGGAGCGGGCGCTGCGGCCGTTCTGTCGCGCGATTCAGTTCACCGACGCGGAGCTGTTCTCGGCCTACAACCTGCTCGGCTGGGCCCACCAGACGCTCGTCCGCCCGCTGCGCGCACGCCTGGGCGGCTACCGCGGCGCGCGCGACGAGCTGATCTTCGCGCCGCTGGCGGCGTGGCTGAAGCAGCGCGGGGTGGAGATCCGCATGAAGGTCGAGCTCGACGAGATCGTGTACGACGAGGCCTCGCAGCGGATCACGAAGTTCCGCCTGGTCGGCGGCGAGGAGGTCGAGGCCGACGCGTACGTGGTGGCCGTGCCGGCGTGGGTGTTCGCCCCGAAGATCCCGCTCGCGCTGCGTCATCGCCCGTTCTTCGCCGACATCATCGACCTGCCGACGGCGCCGGCGATCTCGGTGCAGCTCTGGTTCGATCGCGTGATCACCCGCCGCGACGGCTACACCATGGTGGCGCGCAGCAATTGCCCGGTGTACCAGGACCAGGCGCGGTACACCTATCCGTACGCCAAGGGCAGCCGGATCTCCGTGATCGTCAGCCCCGCCGACGCGCTCCTCGACTGGAGCGACGCGGCGATCGTCGACCACGTGCTCGCCGACCTCGGCGCGGCTCACCCGGAGATCGCGGCGGCGAAGGTGGTCAAGCGCGTGGTGCTCAAGCACAAGAAGCACCTGATCCGCCCGCTGCCGGGGGCGATGACGAGGCGGCCGAAGCAGGTCACGCCGGTCGACAACCTGTTCCTCGCCGGCGACTGGACGCAGCAGGAGTTCTTCGGCTCGCAGGAGGGCGCGGTGCGCGGCGGCAACGCGTGCGGCCGGGCGATCCTGCGGCGCGTGCAGTACGGGCTGTTGAAGTGATGGTGCCGGCGCCGGCGCTCGTCGGCGTTCGTCGTGGTCACCTCGCCCGGTCTCATCGCGGCCAGTCCGCCAGGTCGGCCTCGGACTCGCGGTCGAGCGGAGAGCCGTCGCCGCGGATCGGGAAGCCCTGGCGGCCGCTCTGGAGGGCGCGGAAGGTGCCGTCGAGGACCACGCGATCGAGCCGATCCCAGGAGCGCACGACGTCGATGTCGTCGACGCTCAGGCGGCCGAGAGGACAGCTGTTGCGGCGGACCAGCGGGCCGTGACGCGGGTGCTCTTCCATGTGCTCGATCTCGGCGAAGAGCTCGACGCTCTCGAGACCGACCGCCTGCAACACCGCCAGCCATGCCGCGAGCTCGGGGCCCGACATCGCGCGAGCGGGCCAGAATCCGGCCGTGCGCCTGCGCTGTCCGGTCCGCGCCTCCGACTCCCGGAGCTTGGCGAATACAGGCCGCATCGCCTCGGCGGTCGGGGGCGCCGTGAATGCCGCCTCGTCGCCAGCCTCGACATGGACGGTCCCGGAGCGCTCCTGCCACAGAATGCTGCTCGCGTCGCTCGATCCGCACCACACCTGAATGCGCTCGCGCCCAGCACAGAGCTCGGGACCGGCGGGCCAGAGGTCGACGCCCGTGCGGCCGACGAAGGTGCACCAGGAAGGCGCGAGTCGAGGGAGCGCGGCGCGAGCGTGGAAATAGCCGGTCCAGCGCGCGTGCGCTGCGAGCAGCACCAGCGGGCCGACGAGCGCGATCCAGTGCAGGCGCGCAGGCTCGCCGCCGCGCCGCGCGAGCCGGCGCAGCACCACGGCGCAGGCGCCGACCGCGAGCGCGATGGAAGGACCGACGGCGAGGTCGACGATCAGCTCGCGCGTCACATAAGTGGCGTTGGCATGGAAGGGGATCGGGCGCTGCGCCAGATACCCCAGCCAGGCGAGCGGGGCCGTCACGACGCTCCACGTGGCGGCCTCCGCCAGCCCCCACCGCCACGACCGCCGGACGCGGCCGCAGCCGATGCCCGCCGCGAGCGGCAACAATAGGATCAGCGGAGCCGCCCCCGCGAGCTTCGCCTCGAAGCGCTCGACGATCCGCGTCGCCTCCCAGTTGGCCCCGAACTGCAGGTTCTCCGGCGGGAACCGCAGCGCGAGCAACCGATCGACGAACTCGGGGACACATGCGATAAGGAGGGCGATCGCCAGCGCCGACAGCCAGCGGGTCGGAACGAGGCCGGCTCGGCGCCAGCAGACGGCGATCCAGGCGACGACGGCCATCACCGCGGCCGCGCAGGCGGCGAGCGCCAGCGGGTCGAGCGGCTCGATCAATGCAGCACCTCGATCTCCGCCAGCCATGGTTCGATGGCGATCGCGTACACGGTCAGCGAGAGCGCGAGGACGCCGAGCACCACGAGGATGTCGGCGAGCAGGGACTCGAGGGAGGAGGTTGTCATCGGCGCGCGGACCTCGGTCGAGTATGCCGGTGTTGACGGCGGGCGTGGCTGCTAGCAGCGTGCGCCATGCCGTCGACGAGGGGACGCGAATTCGCGCTGGTCCGCGGAGCGCCGAGCGAGGCCGCGTGGGACGAGCTGACCGCGGCGCTGGAGGCCCGGCGCGCGGCCGGCGAGGAGCTCGGGCCCTGGGCTGAAGCGCTGGGCCCCGAGCTGGCCAAATGGCCCGCCGAGGTGCCGCGCCTGCTGCCGCTGCAGTGGACGTACCGGCTGGCCGCCCGGGGCAGCCTGCCGGAGGCCGCGCTGGCGAACACGCTGCTGCTCAGCGACCGCTGGGCCATGACGCACTTCGACGATTTCCGTCCGCTGACGCAGCGCGAGGGCGACGCGCACGACATCCTCGGCGACGAGTACGACGACGTCACGCCCGACGCTCGCACCGAGCAAGAGCGCGTGTTCCAGGCCGCCGAGCTGCGGGGAGTTGTCAATCTCGACATGTCGTTCTTCTCGGACGACAACCCCTATTCGCCGGGTCCGATGGTCTGGCTCGAGAGCCCGCAGCTGCTGTTCGCGGCGCCGTTCGTCGCCCATCTGCGCGAGCTGAATCTGGCGCACGCGCTCGCCAGCTGGGACGAGCCCGGCGCGCAGCTGAGCGAGCTGCTCCGCCGCGCGCCCGCGCTGCGCCGCCTCGATCTGTCGCAGAACGACCTCGGCGAGGCGGCGCTGATCGCCCTGGGCGCCTGTCCGGAGGCGCGACAGCTGCAGCGCCTCGTCCTCACCGGCAACAATTCCGGCCCCGCGTCGCGCCGGGCGTTCGCCGCCGCCGGCCTCCGCGGCGTGGTCGAGGATCTCGACGATGATGGCGATGATTGACGGGTACGAACCACACCCGGCGGAATATCGCGGCGCGTGACCGTGTTCGTCCCGGCGATGCGCGCTCGCCTGGCTCTGGTCTGCGTCCGGCTCATTTCAGCAGGAAGGCGACGAGCGTCCAGTCCTGGTCGGCCGGCGAAGAGCCGGTCAGGAGCACCGGGCCGCTGTCGAGGCGGACGGCCGCGCCTCCCACGATCGGCGAGGGGAGCTCGGGGCCGGGGGTGAGCGTGTTGGTCGTCGGCTCGTAGAATTGCGTGAGCGTGAACGGGTCCTCCCAGGAGCCGGGCGCGCCGACGATCCACACCCGGCCGTCGGCGAGCAGGACGCCGTGCGGTGTCTTGTCGAAGCGGACGTCCGGGTCCGCCAGCGTCTGCAGCGGGATCATCGTCTCCGTCTCGACGTCGAAGCGGACCAGCCACGGGCCGGGTTCGAAGAGGTGGCCGTCGTGGCCGAGCAGCAGGATGTCCCCGTCGGGCAGGGGCAGGGCCTCGCGGTCGAAGCGGCTCTCGTCGGCGGCGTCGTCGGTGATCTGGCGGCTCGTGCCGGCGTCGAGGTCGGCGATCTCGGGTCCCTTGGGGAAGGCGGTCGCGTCCGAGCCGTTGGAAATGATGCCGCCGAACAGGAGGACCTCGCCGCTCGGGAGCCGGGCGGCCGCGAACAGCGGGGCGATGTAGTGGCTGAAGTAGCCGAACTCCGTCTCGACCGGGAGCGGCGTCGTGACGCCCGTGGCCGGGTCGAAGCGCTCGGCGAGCAGGCTGTCGTCGCCGAGCGCGACGATCGTCCCGCCGGGCTCGACGATCGTCTTCCCTGCGATCCGTCCGGCCGTCAGCGACCCGACGACCTCGACCGTCGCGCCGTCGGCGGCGATGTGCTCGATCTCGAAGACGTCGACGTCCGTGTAGTCGGTCGAGCTGCTCCCGCCGAGCACGAGCACGCCGCCGTCCGGCGCGGGGGCGCTGTTGTGATAGGAGCGCGGGTGGAGCAGCGCGGGCCCGGGCGAAAAGCCGCCGTCGACCGTGAACACCTCCGTCGCCGGGACCTGCTCGAAGCTCTTGTTCTCTCCCTGACCGAGGACGATGTTGCCGCCGATCAACAGCGCGCGCCCGCCGGGCAGCGTCGCCAGCGTGAAGCCGCTGCGCGGCGAGGGGGCGGCGAGCGCGACGACCTCGTCCATGTAGACGTAGGGCTCGTCGATCCCCGCGGTCGTGGTCGCCTCCGTGGGCGCGCCGGTCGTCGCGCCGGTCGTCGTCTCGGTGGTCCCCTCGGCGTCGTCGGTCGTCGCAGCGTCGCCGGTCGCCTGCTCGGTGTCGGCCGCCTTCGGCCCGCAGGCCAGAGACAGCAGCAAGACGGCGGAGCCCAGGCGAGTGTGCGCGAAGCAGACGTTCGAAGCCATCCGGAGAGCCTAGCACGGCACACCGCGTGGAAGTCGAGCGGCTTGTCGATGGTGAACTGACCGCGCATGCCCGGCGTCGCCGGTGCAGCGGTCGTCGCGGGCGTCGAAGCTGAACAGGGGGTCGTCGCCAAACACGTAGAGGGAGTAATAGGCGTCGAGCTCGGGGGCGAATTCGTCGGGAGCGGCGACGAGGCGAGTCCTGGCGATGACCGGGCAGGCCCGCTCGGTCACCGGCTCGTCGGGCTCACCCGACTCGCCGGACGGCTCGGCCGGTTCGGGGCCGCAGGCGACCACGGCGCACAGACCGGCGACGAGGGCGGCTCGTCGGCGACGCCGTGGCGGTGCTGCGGCACATGGTCGAGCGGACATGTCCTGAAGGACCTATAACGAGGCGAGCGGGGGCCTCGGCGTACCGGGACCGTCGTGCGAGCGCCCGGCCCGAGGAGAATGCCGAGGGCAGGCGAGGACGAGCGCGCTCGAGGAGCGTAAGCCGCGCTCGCGCGCGAGGCGAGGCGGACGTGTCATGAGTCGCGAGCCCTGCGAGGGCAAGAACCGCATTCTGCTGCCGAGCGCTCACCATGGGACGGACCGGGCGGCTCGATGGACGACGTATTCGACCAGGCCCGCCGCGCGCGCTCGAGGTCGTCCTCGAGGTCGCGGGTGGTCTGGTCGCGGCCATTGGCCCTCTTCGCGGGCGGCGGATTTTGCAGGCGCGGTACCGCCATCGGCGGCGAAGCGGCCCATGATATCCTGCCGTCCATGTGGCGCGCGGTACGAGGCGACCGGATCGTGTACGACGAGTTCTGGCCGGGGCTCTGGTTGGTCGCGTTGGTCTGCTGGCCGATCGTCGGCGTCGCCTGTATCGATCCGTATCGGATCGATCTGTTGCAGTTCGTCGTGTCGGTCGCCGGCGCCGTCGCCGGCGTCGCGCTGCGCCGTCGCTGCGAGCTCGACCGGGCGAGCAGGAGCGTGCGCGTCGCGTGGGTGCTGGCGGCGACGCCGGGCCTGCCGGCGATCACGCTGCGTGGGATCGTCGACCGCTCGGCCTCCGTCGTCGCCGAGGTGATCGTCGACCTGCCGATCGTCAGCAGGTATGGCACGCGCTACCCGATCGAGCTTCTCTACAGCCAGCCGCTGCGCCGCCCCGGAGGCGACGTCGACCGGACGCGGGTCGCTGCCTTCGGCAGCTTCGCCAAGGCGCTCGAGCTCGCCCGGAGTCTCGCCGCGGATCTCGGCGTGACGGCGCGCGACGTGCGGTCGGAGACCGATGCGCCGGCGATCACGCTCGGCATGTGACCCGTCACCCCCGACTCGCGGGTGAAAGCGGCGCGACTCAACGCGGGCTCGGGACCGCGGCCGTCGGATCGAGATCCGGCGCCGGCATGTCGGCCAGAGCTCGCGCCATCCGGTGCGCGTCGTTCCAGGCCGTGGAAGCGGCCAGGACCGGCGCGAAGCGGCTGTTCACGAGCGCGGCGTCGCCATCGACGGCCACGACCTCGCCGGCGCGGTCGAGCTCGACGAACGCGGCGGCGTCGGCGGTCTCGGCGGCGAAGGTGCGCGAGCCGTCGAGGCGCGAGGTGTGCCGAATGCTGCCGAGCCCGGGGAATTGAGCGACGATCTCGAGCTCGAGGCGCTCGCGCTCGCGGGTGATCGTGACACTGATGATCGCGTCGCGCTCGGCGAGCTCGATCACCACCTGGCCCTCGATGCAGATGCAGCGGAGGTCGCTCGCGCCGCCGGTCGCCGAAAAGCCGGACCCGTCGAAGCTGATGCTGTACCCGAGGTCCTGGAGGAGTTCGGCGAGGGGCGTGAGCGTGGTGCCGCAGAACCCGGTCGGCACGGGGCCAGCGAGCGGTGCGGTGGCCGTGGCGGCGTCGGGGGCCATGACGAGCAGGCAGGCCGCAGCCGATGCGAGGCGCGCTGCGGAGGAACAGGAGGTGCGGAGCGAAGGACGGGACATGACGGCAGCGTGCGGGAGGGTGCCGGGGCGGCAACGTCGGGCAAGCGGCGGCGCCGTCGCCGGCCGCTCATTCGGGGTGCGGCGCAGCGGAGTCGGCGCGGCCGGCGAGCAGCCAGCGGCATCGGGCACCGAGGCGAGGTGGACGCCGCCGCGCCGGCGAGGCACCCGAACCCGGGCGGAGCTCCACGACGACACACGCGTGGTGCCCCATTTCACAGCGAGCGTCATGACGACGGCCCGCGATGTCCGTGATGTCCGACGCTCGCAGCGATCGCAGAGGCGACGATCACACGCAGGACGCGCTCTGGCTGAAGATGGGACCGCAGGTGCCATCCTCCGCGAAGGCGGCGCAGGCGTCCACCTTGGCCGCCTTGTAGCAGTCGATGAGCTCGCCGACGGTGATCGGGCAGTCCGCCGAGACCTCGTTGGCGATGCACGCGTCGGTCGTGTTGACCGTCAGGAACGTGCCGTCGCTGTCGCACGTGTACTGCGTGCCGGGCTCGTCGTCGATCGCGGCCGCGAGCGTCTCGCAGTAGGTGACCTGCTGCTCCTCCGAGAGGTCGGCGAGGGGGCATTCGGTGATGGTCTTGTCGCAGCCTTCGCCGCCGCCGCCGTTGCTGTCAGCGTCACCGTCGCTTTCGGTGCCGGAGTTGGTGTCGCCGCCGTCTTCGCCGCAGGCCGGCAGGGAGCTGAGGAAGGAGAGGGCGAGCAACGAGAGCAAAGTGATACGCATGAGGGTGGCCTTCGTGGGGATTGGTTCGCGGACCAGACGGAGCCCTCCCTCCGTGGTCGCGGCGAAAAAATCAGGCGCGAGCATTGGCTCGCGCGCGGTCCGAATCAGGCCGGTTCGACGGGGAGCGGCTCTTCGCCGGCGTCCAGCCGGGTGGCGATGAGGCGCAGGATGCTGTCGACCGTGCGCGTGCTCACCCCAATGGCACGACCGAGTTCGGCGCGCGTGCCTGCGACCAGTCGCTGGCGGGCCGACGCGCAGCGGCGCGCCGCCGTCGAGCGATGGATCCGGTAGATGACCGCGAGCTCGTCGATGCCGACGCGATCGAGCAGGTGGTAGCGGAGGAGCAGTCGCTCGGCCATCGGCAGCCGCGCCCACGCGGCCTCCAGCGCCTCGGTGAAGCGCGTGGTGTAGAGCTCCTTCTGATAGTCGACGTCCGGATCGCTCAGCGGTGTGATGAGCCGGCGGGCCAGCTCGCCGAGGTCGGGGGGTTGCCGCGCGCGCTTGCGATCGAGCGCGAGCCTGACCGCGACGGTCCGCACGAAGCCTCCCAGCGCGCCGCGCCCCGAGTAGCGGGCGAGCTTCGGCTCACCGCCGGGCGGGCCGACGAACAGGGCGACGCGCAGGGTCTGGACCACCTCGTCGAGCTCGGCCCCCGCGAGGTCGACCGCGCGCAGGTTCGGCAGCACGTCGCGGACGTAGCGGACCTCGGCGTGGCGGATGGCGTCGCGGTCGCCGAGCAAGCAGGCCCACGCGAGGAGGAGCTCGGCGCGGCGGTCCGCGGCCGCCGGGTCGGACCAGAGCTCGGGGTCCACGCCGGCCAGGCGGCGCGCGACGTCCTCTCGCTGCCACGTCACGGCCGGCCACGCGACGCGCGCCTGCTCGAGAACCGAGTCGACCAGGTCGTTCACGGGTGTGGCGATGCTAGATCTCCGACTTCACACGGGTCAACAGCGCGGCATCGGCGGCGGTTGACTCCCCGCGTCGACCTCGACGACATTGCGCGCGTTGGACGGCTGTCCGGAAGAAGAGACAATCTCGGCGTATCTCGAGGGCGATCTTGGCGCGGCCGAGCGCGCCGCCGTCGACGCTCACCTCGAGGCGTGTACGGATTGTCGGGTGCTGCTCGCCGGGCTGGCGCGCAGTCAGGTGGGCGTCCGGGTCGAGGACGACCGCAGCGCAGACCCCATGACCGGCGTGGTGATCGGTCGTTACACCCTCGCCGATCTCCTCGGCTCGGGCGGGATGGGGCTCGTCTATCGCGCCCACGACCCGGTCCTCGACCGCGAGGTCGCGGTCAAGCTCATCCACGCGCTCGATGTCCGCCCGGCCGATCGCGAGCGGCTGCTGCGCGAGGCGCGAGCGATGGCCCGGCTGTCGCACCCCAACGTCCTCACCGTGTTCGACGCCGGCGAGTCGGGCGACGAGCTGTTCGTGGCGATGGCGCTCGTCCGCGGCAGCACCCTGCGGCAGCACTGCGCGCGCAAGCGGCCCGACTGGCGCGAGGTCGCGACGCTGTGTCTGGGAGCGGCTCGCGGCCTCGCGGCCTCGCACCGGGCCGGCGTGCTCCACCGCGACGTCAAGCCGGACAACATCCTGGTCGGCGAGGACGGCAGCGTGCAGGTGACCGACTTCGGGCTGGCCCGGGCGACGACGGATCCGAGCGCGCCGCTCTGGCCGACCAGCCCCGAGAGCGGGAGGGCCGGTACGCCGGGCTACATGGCGCCCGAGCTGCGTGCGGGCGGCGAGCCGACGGCGGCGAGCGATCAATACGCGTTCTGCCTGACCCTGAAGGAGTGCCTCGGGCGGGTGCCACGCCGGCTCGAGAAGATCGTCCGCCGCGGCCTCGCCGTGCAGCCGGCCGACCGCTACCCGTCGATGGACGCGCTCGTGGTGGCGCTGGCGCGCGCGACCGAGCGCCGCTGGCCGCGCGTCGCCGGGCTCCTCGCGTTCGCGGCGGTCGTCGTGCTGGTGCTGGCGTGGGCGATCCCCGGAGCACCGCAGCCGCCGGTCGTCGCCGCGAGCGATCCATGCGACGAGCCGCGGGTGCGCATGGACGGGCTGTGGAACCCGGCGCAGAAGCAACGACTGCGCGAGGCCGTGATCCGCAGCGGCCTCGCGCGGGGCGAGCTCCTGAGCGAGCGACTGGAGGCCCGCCTCGACGAGCACGCGCGCCGCTGGGTCGAGATGCGCACGGAGCTCTGTCGCGACGGGAGCGAGGACCGGGCGATCGCGGCGCGCCGGATCGCGTGCCTCGAGGAGGGGTTCGGCGAGTTCGCGGAGTACTTCACCAGGACGGGGGATGTGGAGCGCTCCGTCCTGCAGCAGCTCGAGTGGCTGTCGTACGGCCTCAAGTCGCCGGAGCGGTGCGCGGCCGATGTCCCGATCACGCTGTTGCCGAGCCCCGATCCGGCGGTGCGCGAGGAGGTCGCGCGCGCGCGCAAGGAGCTCCGCGCGGCCCTCGCCATGGCCGAAGACGAGGCTCGATTCGACGCCGCGCTGGCGTCGGTGCGGGCGGTGCAGGCGACGGCGCGGCGGGTGGGCTACCTGCCGCTCGAGGCCGCGGCGCTGAACGACGAGGCCGACCTGCTCTTGCAGTCAGGTGATCTCGCGGGGACGCGGGCGCGGCTCGAGGCCGCGGCGGAGCTCGCCGAGGCGTCCGGCGACGACATCCGCCGGGCGCAGGTGCTCGGGAACCTGGTCATGGTGGTCGGCGTCGGGTTCGAGGAGCCCGACGCGGCGCTGGTGTACGCGGCGCGAGCGCGGCCGATCGTCGAGCGGCTGCAGATGCCGGTCCTCGCGGCCTCGCTGTTGCGGGTCGAGGCGCAGGCGCTGCTCTACAAGCAAGACGCCGCCGGGGCGCGCGACCGGCTCGAGCGCGCCCTCGCGGTGTGGGACCGGACGCTGGTCGGTGATCACGACGCGATCGTGGGGACCTTGAGCTTGCTCGGCGCTTGCGCGCAGAAGCTGGGCGCGTGGGAGGCCGGCGAGGACTACCAGCGGCGCGCCCACGAGATGGCGGTCCGGCTGCACGGGGAGCACCACGTGCTGACCGCGTCCTATTTGCGAGATTGGGCCAGCGGGGTCCTCGACCAGGCCAGGGCGGCAGACGCACCCGGCGAGCGCGAGCGCCTCGGACGCCTCGCGCTCGACAAGGCCGACCGGGCCGCCGCCGACCTCGAGGCGTCCCTCGGGGCCGAGCACCTGGAGAGCGGCGAGGCGCAGCTCGTCCGTTGCCGGGTGTTGTCGACGCTGTCGGAGTTCGAGCGCGCCGCCTCGGCGTGCGAGCAGGCGCTCGCGGTGTATCGCCGGGTCCACGGCGCGGACAGCCCGCTGCTGGTGGAGCCGCTGTCCCTGCTCGGCGCGGTGCACCACGCCCGCGGTGAGCTCGAGCCGGCCCACGCCGCGCTCGCGGAGGCGCTCACGCGCAGCGCCTCCGGCGACCCGACCACGCGGGCCGAGGTGCAGTTCTCGCTGGCCAAGGTCGTCGCGGACCTGGGGCAGTCGCGCCGCGCGCTCGAGCTGGCCCGCGCGGCGCGGCCGGCCCTCGCGGCCGATGCCAGGACCAGCAATTCGCTGGCCGAGCTCGACGCGTGGTTGGCCGCGCCCCGACGTCCGGGCAAACGAGCGCACCGTCCGACGCAGTGAGGCGCCCGGCGGGGTCGTCGGTGCAGGCGTGGGCGGACGCGATGATTGACATGATGACCCTCGAGACATGTTGCATCGCGCATGCACACCAGCGCGGCGATCGATCCCCGACGGGCGCGGCCGACGTCCTGTCGGTATTCGCCGGCGGCTCCGCGCGAGCGCGCCCGCGCGAGCGCGTGCGAACGCCCGCCGGGCGGCGAGGTGGCGCGTCCCCGAGGGCGCTCACGTGGGTCGCCCGCGGCCGCTGCGGGGCCTGAAACGCCGGCACGGAGCATTGCGCGGTTCTGTCGGCGCCGGCGGTCTCGCGGCTTGCGGTACCCTGGCGTGTCTCGACAATCGCCTCAGGAGATTCGACGATGGTCCGGTTCGATCGGTGCGCTGCTCCCGTGCTGCTCCTCCTCGCCGCCGCTGTGGTCGGCGCCTCGCCGGCGTCGGCGGGGCCCAAGCTCGGCGCCAAGGTGCCGAAGGACGCCGGCGCGGTGGAGCCGGGCGTGACGCCGACGACGCCCCCGCCGGCGCCGGGGAGCAAGGGCCCGCGGCCCGGGGTCAAGGCGCCGAAGGACGCCGGCGCGTCGAACCCGGGCGCGACCCCGACGTCGCCGGGTCCGGCGGGCCAGGGCGTCAAGCCCGGCGCCGACATCCCGAAGGACGGCGGCATGCTGGAGCACCTCGTGACGCCGATAACGCCGCCGGCGGCGTCCGCAGGCCCGGGCATCAAGCCCGGGGTCAACATCCCGAAGGACGGCGGGGTGATGCACCCGGGGGTGAGGCCGACGACGCCCTCGCCGACGCCCGAGGTGAAGGGCTGGCCGCACTCGATCCTCTCGGGGAGCTCGACCAACTGCGCGCGCAATCCTCTGCCGCACGAGGTGCTCGTCTACCGCGACAAGAACTTCGCCGGCAGCTGCGCGGTGCTGGTGCCGGGCTTCTACCCCTACGCGGGCAACTTCCTGGTCGGCAACGACGCGATCAGTTCGGTGAAGGTGGGCAGCGAGGTCCGGGCCCGCGTGTTCAAGGACCCGGTGTTCGCCGGCGACTGGAACGCCTACGCGCCCGGGACGGCGGCCGCGGAGCTCGGCGGCTTCAACGACAGGATCTCGTCGATCCGCGTCGAGCCGGCCAAACGCTCGCAGCTGTGCGACGACCTCCGCGAGGGAGAGATCGCGCTGTTCGAGAACCCGCGCGGCCAGGGCGACTGTGTGGTGCTGCCGAGCGACGAGTCGTACGCGAACGCGGAGAGCATGGGCATCGAGAACGACAGCATCTCGTCGATGCGCAACAACAGCGCGCGCCGGCTGACCGCCTACTGGCACCCGTCGTTCTCGCAGGGGGGCATCGAGCTGCCGCCGCACACGCTCGTCGATTCGCTCCCGGGCGACGGCTTCCTGACCGAGGGCCTCAACGACAACATCTCGAGCATCAAGATGGCGAACTAGCCGCCGTCGCGCCGAACGCACGGGCGAGGAGGCCCGCGTCTTCGAGGAATTCGCCGGCCATCACGGCAACCTGGTCTGATAGCATCCGGGGCGATGAGCCTCGCCACCGCCCCGACCCAGCCCGGCGCGCGCTTCGACGACGCGGAGCTCGCGGAGCTCGCCACGGTCCTCGGGCGCGAGTACGCGATCGAGCGCGAGCTCGGGCGCGGCGGCATGGGCGTCGTGCTGCTCGCGCGCGACCTCCGGCTCGAGCGGCCGGTCGCGGTCAAGGTGCTGCCGCGCGAGCGGGCCGCCGACGCGGCGCACCGCCAGCGGTTCCTCCGCGAGGCGAAGACGGCGGCGAAGCTGTCGCACCCGAACATCGTGCCGGTCCTCCACGCCGACGAGGCCGGCGCGTTCGCGTACTTCACGATGCCGTACGTCGACGGTGAGACGCTCACCGAGCGCGTGCAGAGCCGCGGCCGACCGACGGCGCGCGAGGTGGTGCGGCTGCTCCGCGAGGTCGCGTGGGCGCTGGCCTACGCGCACGCGCGGGGCGTGGTGCACCGCGACATCAAGCCGGAGAACATCCTCGTCGAGCGCGCGACCGGCCGCGTGCTCGTCACCGACTTCGGGATCGCGTTCGAGGCCCAGGCGTCGCGGCTGACCGGCGACGACCACATGGTCGGCACCGCGACGTACATGAGCCCCGAGCAGATCCTCGGGCGCGAGCTCGACGGGCGCAGCGACCTCTACTCGCTCGGCGTCGTCGGCTATTGGCTGCTCGCGGGTCAGCACCCGTTCGAGGGTGCGGCGACGCCGACGGTGCTCGTCAAGCACGCGACCGAGCCGGCCCCGCCGCTGCGTACGCTCGCCCCCGAGGTCCCCGCGAGCCTCGCCGCGGCGATCGATCGCTGCCTCACCAAGGAGCCCGACGCGCGCTGGTCGTCCGGCGAGGCGCTCGCCGAGGCGCTCGCCGCCGTCGAGGGCGAGCTCGCCGGCGTCCCCGCGCACACCGGCGGCGACCTCCTGCTCGACGAACGCCAGGTCTCCGCGGTGCTCCAGCGCGCCGCCCAGCTCCAGGCCGACGCCGCCCGCCGCGTCGAGGAGCGCTCGCGGGCCGAGACCTCGCCGACCCCGACGACCGCGAGCGCGCTGCGCGTGTCGGAGGTCCAGGCCGCGGCGGCCGAGGCGGGCATCGCCCCCGAGTTCGTGGCGATGGCCGCCGCCGAGCTGCCCGCCGGCGGCGCGCTCGCGGTCCCGAAGGTCTCGGCGGCCGCGGAGGGCCGCTGGGCGGTGCGCCTGTTCGGCAAGGACGTGCGCCAGCTGGTCGCCTCGCGGGTGTTCCGGGCCCCGGCGAAGGCCGTGCTCGACGCGCTCGCGCACGTGTGGCAGGCGAGCCCGTACAACCTGCGCCTGCTCGACGCCGTCGGCCCGCACCCGCTCGACGGCGGCGCGGTGACGTTCCGCGTGCCGAAGTTCACCTTCAACGCCGACGGGTCCGCCGTCGGCGGCTTCCCTTATTACATGTACGTGCTGGGGATCCGTCAGGTCCGCTTGACGATGCAGCGCCGCGGCCGCGACGCGATCGAGTGCACGGTGACCGCCGAGCTGCACGAGACGATCGCGTTCGGCCGCAAGCTGTTCTATGGGTGGGTGGGCAGCATGACCACGATCGCCGGCGTGGCCGCCGGCGTGGCCATGTTCTTGACGCTGCTCCCGATCTTCGCCGCGCTCGGCACCCTCGGCGTGGCCGTCACGACGTACACCGGCCTCTACAAGCTCAACCATGTCGCCTACGCCTATTATTTCAGGCAGGCGCAGGAGTCGCTCGAGACGCTGCTGGCCGACGTCGACGCCAACCTGCGCACGCAGGCGTTGTTCGGCAGCATGCCCGCCCCGCAGGCGGCGCTGTCGCGCGGAGAGGACTGATCGGGCATGTCCTCCAGGACATGTCTGATGTGAGCCGGTCGGCTCACTTGTGCATCTGTGGTGAATGGATCGGTCGAGCGTGTGCCCATTTGTGAGGAGTGAGGATTCGTGCCAGGGCGAGGGCGGCGCCGGGGAAAAATATCGGGCTGTTCCATGCGAATGCGTCGAGTCGATGAGGCGGCCGACGTCCAATCGCCGGCGAGCCCGCTGTCGCTGCGAGGTCCACGTCAGCCGCGCGACGGAGGCGCCGGGTGGGGCGTCGGCATCTCGGGACAGACGAGCGGAGCATGAACAGCGGCGCCTCGGACTCGTGCGGGTCGCCACCGTCCCGTTCGACTCGTGAGCGGACGGGGCGCTCCGCTGCCGGTGCAGCCTCGTCGCTGCGGGGGCGGTCGACCGCGACGATACGACGACGCCGTGCGCGCGCAGCGAGCCGATCACGCGGGCGAGCTCGACCGGCCCGGCTGCCGGCGGGGAGCGTCGAATCGAACGCCGTTCGCAGAGCGGTGCGGCTGAGAGCGCATTCGCGCGCAGATCCGCCGGCGAGCGGCGACGGCTGCGGCCGCCGGGGCCCTGCGGCGATCGGGCCTCGCGGCGACGTCCGCACCGGCGATCGCGGGTGCTCCCGGGGGCGTCGTCTGTGCAGTGCACACAATCGTGATCGCCGCGATCGCGGGCCTACGAACACGAGACCGCGACGCGGCGAGGACGGCCGCTGCGGGGTCTTCCGGGCGCCGCTGAGGTCGTCGATCCACGGGTTCCTGTCGCCGGTGTCAGACCCGAATCGAATCGCTCATAATCGCGCGTGTCGCCATAGTTCGTCGATGAGGGCTCGACCGATCTCGTGGTCGACGGAGGACCGCGATCGGACCGTCGCGCAGGGCGATGAATCTTCGCGAAAGTGGCTCCTGAGGCCGCGTAGAGGGCCGTCGGCCGGCGATCGGCGCGACGACCTCGGGGCTCGCGGAGCCGGCTCGTCTGCCCGCGGACGGCGCTCGCGGCCCGTCGTGAGTTGCCGCCGCGGCTCCGCTTGATCCGCGCGAGAACACTCCGTTGCGATATACACATCGTCACGGAGTACGGACCTTGCCACAGATGATTTTGGAAGACTTCAACCTCGAGAACGCCGAACGCCGCCTCTGCAACGAGGCCCTCACCACCGCCGGTAACATCGTCGGCGCGGCCGCCCTCCTCGGCATCACCCGTCACGCGCTCAAGCGCCGGATCATCAAGCTGGGCCTCGAGTGGCCGCGACGCGGCGGTGAGTCCGCCGCGGTGTCGGCGTCGGCGTCGGCGCACACGAGCTGAGACGACGGCCGCGGTCCAGGGCGACCCCCTGGCCGCGCGGACCGGCTCCGCGGCGCTCTCGACGGGCGCCGCTCCGCGGCCGCGACCGGGTCTCCCCGTGACGCGCCGAACCTCGCCCGCGAGCAGCTCCCGGCGTCGACCGTCGCCTGCTCTTCAGTACATGTCCTGATGTTCAGAAGGTCGCCGTGGGCGCGAGCGCGCTCCGCAAGGCCCGGGGGATCCCCGGAGCGGCGGAGCGGCTCGCGCCGGCAGGGCGATCGCCCGCACATGGGCGCAACGCGGTCCCTCAGCGTTGTCTGCCGGGGGGGCGAGCGACGGTGGTTTGTGGCATCCTCGGCGTATGGATGAGGGTGATCGTTTCAGCGAGCTGCGCGCGGGGGTCCGGCAGGCGATCCTCGACCGCGACGGCGTGACCGACCGTGCGACGCGACGCCGCGCCTACGACGGCGAGGGCGCGCCGGGGGCGATCGCCGAGTACGTGGCGACGGTGCAGCGCAACGCCTACCGCGTCGACGACGAGATGGTGAGGGCGGTGCGCCAGGCCGGGCTCGACGACGACGCGATCTTCGAGCTGACGGTGGCGACCGCGGTCGGCGAGGCGACGCGGCAGTACGACGCGGCGATGGCGGCGCTGGCGGCGGCGCTGGAGAAGCGAGGGGGCTGACATGCGGATCCCGTCGATCGAGTCGCCGCGGGCGCTCCGCGAGCAGCTGATGCTGGCCCTCATGCGCGTGCTCAGCGGCCACCGGGCGCCCGACGTGGTCCGCACGCTGCGCTACCGGCCGGACATGTTCGGCGCGCCGATGGGCGCGGTGTTCCAGGAGGTGATGCGCGGGCCGTCGGATTGGTCGATCGGCGAGCGCGAGCTGTTCGCCGCCTGGGTGTCGAAGAAGAACGAGTGCGAGTTCTGAACGCGGGCCCACGGCGCGGTCGCGTCGAAGGTGATGGGCGACGGCACGGTCGCGGCGGCGCTGGCCGACCCCGACGCCGCCGAGCTGCCCGAGAAGGTCAAGGCGACGCTGCGGCTGCTGACGAAGGTGACCCGCGCCCGCGAGGCGCTCGGGCCGGCCGACGTCGAGCCGGTGCTGGCGGCCGGCGTGTCGCGGCAGGGTGTGATCGACGCGCTGATGGTCGCGTTCGCGTTCAACGTGATCACCCGCCTGGCCGACGCGTTCGAGTTCGAGGTGCCGCCGCAGGCCTCGTTCGACGCCTCGGCGAAGCGGCTGCTGTCGCGCGGCTACAAGTAGGAGCGGGGCGCGCCACGACGGCCGCACCAGGCGCCGCGCTCGACCTGCACGAAGACAGGACGAGCGCCACACCCGGACGTGACCGAAGGGACAGATCGAGCTCAGCGCGTGGCGACCGCGAGGCGCTCGATGTGGTCCTGCCAGGCCGCCAGGGCCGCGGGGCGGAGGTCGGCCAGGGCCTGCGGGCCGGTGTGCTCGAGCTGCAGGCGGGCGCCGCCGGGGCCCTGGGAGATCTGCCAGCGCACGCGCCCGGCCGGGTGCCCGTCGTGCTGCCACCTGTACTCGAGGACAGAGGACGGCGCGAACTCGGTCACGGCGCCGGCGGGCGCGAGGCCGACGGTCGCGGCCGGCGGGGGCGGGCCGCCGACGACCACGGGGTCCGCGGCGCCCGCGAGCAGGGCCTCCCAGACCCGGGCGACGGGGCGACGGAACTGGCGCTCGAAGCGGACCGCCCAGCCCTGCTCGGTGGCGACGGCGGAGCCCTGGGCGAGCCCGAAGCGGGCGATGAAGGCCTCGTGGGCGGTCCAGGTGTCGTCGGGCGCGACGAAGGGGCGCCCGTCGAGGGAAGCCGCGAGGGCGTCGAGGCACACGTGCCAGCCGCTGGCGAAGCTGGCCGCGCCGGCGCGGTCGTCGAAGGTGTGGACGAGCACGAGCAGGCAGCCCGAGGGTTCGGGGTGGACCTCCCAGCGCAGGTGGTCGCCGCTCCACGTGTACGCGAACACGCGCGGCGGCTCGAGGTGGGTGACCACACCGGTGCTGACGTCGTCGTCCATGGTGAAGCGGATCTCGCCGCCGACGCGCAGGTCGATGGCCATCGCCGCAGGGAACCACGCCAGCAGGTGCGGGGCCTCGGTGAGGGCGCGCCAGACCTTGGCGGGCGCGTGCGGCAGGCGATGCTCGATGCGCAGGACGGTGCGGCCGTCGATGATGTGCAGGGTGTCGTTCATGTGCGCTCCTTCGCAGGGGGGTCGTCGGGTTCGTCGGGCATGGCGTCGAGGTGGCGTTCGAGGGCCTCGAAGCTGCCGGCCCACATGCGGCGATAGGGCGCGAGCCACTGCTCGACGGCCCGCAGCGGCTCGGGACACAGCCGATACCAGCGCCGCGTGCCGTCGCGACCGACCCGCACGAGGCCGGCCTCGCGCAGCGCCTTGAGGTGCTTGGAGGTGCTCGGCTGCGGCAGGCCGAGCCGCTCGGTCAGCTCGCCGACCAGCCGCGGACGCTCGCGCAGGAGGTCGAGGATCTGCCGGCGCGCCGGCTCGGCCAGGACTTGGAAGGCCTCGGACACGCCCGCAACATGGCACGACGTCTATATGCTCGCAAGAGAATATAAATGCGCGATCGCCGCTATGTGACGCCGCGTGACCCCCACGGAGGGTCGCGCGGCACCTGTCTCTTCGAGCATGCGGGCCCGAAGGCCGCGGCGATCAACCCTGGGCGATGCAGCGCTCGATCAGCTTGCGGCTCATGCCGGTGAATCGGCACAGGCGATCGACGCGGTCGTCGGCGTAGGCGAGGTTGATGATCATGAGGTCGAGGTCGAGGATCTTCAGCAGGCTGCGGGCGGCGTCGCTGCGCCGCTGGGGGTCGTCGACGTGGGCCTCGATCAGGGCGACGCCCTCGCAGCGGAGGAAGCTGGTGACGGCCTCGACCCACCACGGGCGCACGCCGACGCGCACGTGGGCGAGGCCGATCCGCCAGCGCTCGGCGAAGTAGCGCTCGCCGTACTCGCCGGCGAACAGCTCGCCGAGCCAGCGCAGGTGCGTCTGCTTGAGCGCGTCGACGCGGCCGGCGATGAGCGCGGCCTGCTCCGGATCTTCGTGCAGCCGGGCGTAGAAGCGATCGGTGAGCACGGGGCCGTGGGCGGCGAACAGCGGGGCCAGCTCGCGCAGCCGGGCGGCGTCGCCGGCGTCGAAGCCGAGGTGGTGCTGGAGGACGGGCATGAGCGCGGCCGTGTCGGTCATGGAGGCTCCGGGGACGCCGCGTCGCGCGTGAGCCAGGGGCCGAGCAGCGCGAGCAGCTTGCGGGTGATGTGATTGGTGTGGCGCCGCCAGGTGCGGCCGCCGGGGACGAGGACGACGAGGAACAGGCGCGGCGCGCAGTCACGCGCGAGCGGACGAATCACCAAGCGGTCGGCGTCGGGCTCGCACAGGGTGAGCTCGTCGACGCCGGCGAGGCCGAGGTCGCGGACGGCGCGGGTGACGATGTCGTCGAACAGCCCGGTGAGCCCGGCCGCGACGTCGCGGCGCGCGGGCTCGCCGGCGGCGGCGACGAGCAGGCCCTGGTCGGTGCACACGAGGGACAGCGGATAGCCGCCGCGGCCGTTCATGCCGGCCAGGAGCGCGGTGAGCTGCGACTCGACGCCCGGCATCGACGCTCACCCGAGCAGGCGGCCGATCTCCTTCGCCGCGCGCGAGATGTCGAGGAAGACGAGGCCGAGCTTGGCGGCCTCGGTGGCGAGGACGGTGAGCACGGCGTCGGCGCCGGTGCGCGCGAGGATCGTGAAGCCCTGCGAGCCGCGGACCATGACGAGCGAGAACTCGCCGCGCGCGAGCTCGCGGACGATCCGCTCGCTCATGCCGAGCAAGGCGGCGCTCATGGCGGCGACGCGGTCGTCCTCGACGTCGGCCGGCAGGGCCGAGGCGATCATCAGGCCGTCGTTGTCGACCACGGCCGCGGCCTCGATGTCGGGGGTGGTGGTGGAGAGTTGGCGCAGGAGCTTGCTGATCTGTTCGGATCGACTCATCGATGGTCCTCCGCGTCGGTCGCGGTGCGTCGCCGGGCCAGGGCCCGCAAGTTCTGTTGAATCACGCGATCGCCGGGCCGGCGGGTCAGCGCGCGGCGCAGCAATTGTTCGGCGGCGTCGAGGTCGCCGCGGCGCAGCAATTCGCGGCCGCGCTCGACCATGACGTCGATGTCCTCGGTGTCGACCGCGGCGAGCGCGGGCGGGCGCCGCTGCGCGGCGGGGACGCGCTCGATCGCGCCGAGCCGCAGGGCGTCGAGGGCGGCGTCGATCACGAGGGTGGCGATCCCGAGGTCCGGATCGACGAGCTCGGACAGGGTGCGCTGGCCGTCGAGCTCGAGCACGATCGGGTCGAAGGGGCCGCCGGTGGGCTTCCACGGGCGCTCGTCGACCCGCCGCAGGACGGCGTCGGCGAGCCGCTTCCACTCGTCGCGCAGGCGGTAGGCGTCCATCAGCGCGAAGGTGACGTTGTCGCCGCAGCGGTCGCCGGCCGGCTCGCCGCGGGCCAGCACGAAGCGGCCGCGGTCGTGGAACGCGAGCTCCCGCAGGGCCTCGACGCCGGACAGGCGGCCGCAGACGACGCTGCCCACATGACCTTTGAGCAAGGCGATCTCGCCGCGGCCCTCGACGCGCAGCCAGCCGCTGACCGCCTCGACCTGCGCCAATTGCAGCAGCGAGACGAGGCTGACGTCGCGCAGGTCGCCGCGCAGCAGCTCGGTAGATCGCGGACGCAGCGCTCGGATGGGCTCAATCACCGCAGTTCCCCCGGTCACCATCAATCGATGCACTGCACTGTATCATCGTGGGTGCGCCTGACCAGCGCCACGTGCCGGCAAGAGTTGCGGGGGCGTGCCCGCGGCCTCGCTCGCGCGTGCGAATCGCCGCGCGAGGTGCTGACATTGCGTCATCGGGCGCGACGCCGACGCGGTGCCGGCGCGCGGCGACGGCGAGTCGTCAGTCGTGCACCTCAAGTGAAAAGATTGCTGGCGGCGGGTCGACGCGAACGCGAGTGACGTGCACCTCGAGTGTAAAGAGGTCGCTCGCCCGTGCAGGGGCCGCGGGCCTGTGGGGCGGGGACGGGCGGGCGCGCTCGATCGCGCGAGGCGTGGCGGCCGGGAATAGGCGGCCAAGACTCGGGTTTCACTGCCGCATGTGTCCACGCCGGCTCCTCGCCGCGTCGCTGATGGCGGCGGGCTGTAGCACCCATCTCGCTCCGCTGCTCGACTCGCCGGTCTCCGTGTCGGCGCTGCCGGAGGCCGCGGGTCCGCCCGTCTCGCTGCTGGTGTGTCGATTCGCCGACCACCGCGACACTCGCCTGGTGACCCCTTCGCCGGTCGGGCTGATCCCCGGGCCCAATCTGTTCTACACGGGGGGCACGCTGCACCGTGTCGATCGCTTCGCCGACGTCCACGGCGGACGGCACCAGGTGCGCATGGGCGACCTCGAGACGGCATTGCCCGATCTGCTGGCGGCGTCGATCCGCGAGGTGCGACCGAGCTGGCCGATCGAGGTCACGGCGTCGCCCGACCGCTGTCGCTCCGGCGGCGACGCGATGTTCGTGATCGACGGCGCGATCCGCCGCACCGACCTGCGCATGCACACCAACATCGTCCCGCTGGGGTTCCTGGCGCTGGTCGGGGTGCCGTTCAGCTTCCTCCATTTCACGGGCGAGCTCGACGTCGAGATCCGCCAGGCGGGCACGGGCGCGGTGCTGTGGCGCCACGGGTTCGAGATCGACGAGCGCCGGTCGGCCGGCTTCTACTACGGCCATCGCGCCGCCTACGAGATGTTCTCGGCGCTGCTGCACGAGACGGTGGCGCAGAGCGTCGTCAGCGTGGTTCACGTCGGCGAGCGCGGCGCTTGAGCGCGGCGCGCATGCAGTGCCGCCGTTGCCGGCCCCGTGTTCGGGGCGTTGCGAGCGCTCGCGTGGTCCCATGATTGTGGCGAGGAGCACGATGATGCAGGCGTCGCAGGAATGACGGCTCGTCGCGGCGGGTCGGGTTCGTGGGGAGGACGAGCGAGCGCAGCGGCGTCGGCGAGCGTCGTGGGCGCGTGGGCTCCCGACTGCCGAGGAATGAAGCGAGCTGCCGTCGATGGGCCTCACGTGGTGTCGACGATTCGCGTGCAGGTCCGTGCGGATTTCCTTGCGACGAGCCTCGGCGGCGGCTACCGTGCGCAGATGCGACATCTCTACGCATTGAGCATCATGGCATTGGCGACGGCGTGTCCTGCCGGCCCGGGCGATCCAAACGACACCGCGGGGACGACCGAGCCGGCGACGACCGAGACCGCGACCGATCCGGGGACGACGACGATCGAGCCGACCACAACGACCGGGACGGCGCCGACCACGGGAGGGGACACGGCGACGACGAGCGAGACGACCGGCGGCCCGGTGCAGGGCGGAGCGCGCGTGGTGTACACCACGATGAAGCCGCAGGGCGGCCAGCACGAGCTGTTCTTCGTCGATTGCACCGGCGACACGCCCGGGCCGGCGATGCGGATCCACGAGCCCCTGACCGAGGGCTGGGGGGTCGTCAACTCGGTGCGGTTCTCGACCGGCGCGCGGTGGATGCACTACACGCTCGGGCACGCGACCGAGGGGCAGCAGGTGTGGCTCGTCGACATGTCCGGGCCGGTGCCGGGAGCGCCGGTGCAGGTCGACATGCCGCCCGAGCTGCCGCCCGAATTCGTGCCCTGGAACTTCTCGCACGACGAGGCCAAGCTGGCGATGCTGCTCGCCCGGCCGGGAGGAGGCATGCAGCTGTTTCTCTGTACCATCGCGCCCGACGGGAGCTGTACGCCCGAGGAGTGGGGCGTGCCGTTGCAGCCGGGCGCGACCCAGGGGTTCACGCACCACTTCTCGCCCGACGACACGCGCATCGCCTACCTCGGCGATCCCGACGGCGACGGGGTCCTGCAATTGTTCCTCGCCGGCACGGCGCCCGGCGACGCGGGGTCGGCGGTGGTGGTCTCGGGCGACGCGCCGCTCGACGACGTCTTCGACAAGGTGTGGTTCAGCAAGGACGGCACCACCCTGTATTTCGCGTTCGGTCCCGGTCCCAACCTTCCGGGGGTGCGGGCGGTCGACATCACCAGCGAGCCACCGGGCTCGCCGCAGACGGTCGTGCCGGTGGGCGGGCGCCACGTGGCACGCGCCGACGATTCGGCGGTGCTGTGGGGCAAGGACGGCGAGCTGTCGTTCATCGCCCTGGCCGGCACCAAGCCGGGTCCGACGCTGCCGCTGCACACCGTGCCCGGGTTCGTCGCCGGCGGCCAATTCGTGTGGTCGACCGACGGGCGCTTCGCGCTGTATCTGGCCGCTGCCGAGGACCACCCGAATACGTGGGAGTTGTTCGCGGCCGACGCGAGCGGGCCGACGCCGGGCGAGCCGTTCAGGGCGAGCGCGCCGATCGCCGCGAACGGCTCCGTGGCTCGCGCGGCCGTCGGGCCCGATCCTTCGTACGCGCTGTACACCGTCTCCCCCGAGCTCGGCGCCTCCGACGAGCTATGGATGGTGCCGCTCGACCCGCCCGGCGCGCCGGTCGAGCTCAGCGGCCCCCTGCCGCCCATGAGCGTGCTGCCCGGCAGCATCGTGTTCAGCGGCGACGGCTCGCGGATCCTCTACACCGTCTCGCAGAGCCCCGGGGTGAACGACCTGTTCCTCGTCGACAAGGCGAACCCCGGCGCGGCGATCCAGGTCAACGCGCCGATGCCGTCGGACGAGGACGTGTGGTCGGCTGAATTCATGCAGGACGGGCAACACATCCTCTATACGGTGCGACGCGAGCTCCCCGGCGTGCCCGAGATGCGGGCGCTGCTGGTCGACCTCGACGCGCCCGGGCAGGAGCTCGTGGTGTCGGACCCGGCGCACAACGTCGGGGTCGTTCACGTCTTGCCGCCGAGCAGCGAGTGAGCGCGGGGGCCCGCGGCCGCGGATCCGTCGTTTCACGGTCGACATGACGACGGCTGCGAACGGCGAGCCGTGAGAACCGGAATGTATACACGGCGATCCACGGTGACATGATTTGCCGGGGGGCCCCCGCATGCCCTGCGGGCCTCGGACGGGTCGCTCCAGCCGGCCGAACATTCGTGGAGATCGCGCTGGCCGTCGCGGTCGGGGCGAGGGAGGTGCGCCCCTGCGAAGCGGGCCGGCGGGAGTGCCGCGGCGTTTTGCTGGAGGGCGCGAATTGTGGAGACAGGCCGGTGCATGACCAAGGATGCGCGATGCCGAACCTTTCTCGAATGTGAGAGTCGCGCTGAACAATGGATCGGGGGTGTGCCTAACGCGCGTGCTGCCACTCGCTGCACGAGTCTTGAATGTCAGGCATCGTTGTTTGTCCGGGAGATCTCCTCGGTGCCCGACCTCGACGCGTAACATTGTTGTTCTGCGACGAGTCGCGTTGGGATACATCATTGAGGGGATGTCATTCTCGACGCCGCCGTCGGACATGTGTCCGGTCAGACGAATTCTGATTACGCGGCGTTGCGCCGCGGTGTATATCTATTCATACCCGCGACAACACGGGACATAGAAAATTATTGGCTCCACAACTGCGGGCATTTCCCTCGAGGCTACCTATTCGAGCTCGAGCGGGGGGAATTGCCGATCGCGTTGTCGCTCCAGCACGTGCCGTTCGCGCATAAAGGGGGAAATGTGCACCTTCGTCGCTCTGATGTATACACGGGAGTTGACTACACGGACCTCAGCCCGTCGCCGAGGGACAAGACCGCTGCAGGGTACACAATCGCAGCTTCGTGCGAGCAGGCGCTGGTATGGCTGCGCCTGGGGCTGTTCGGGCCGTCCCCTGCGAACCACCGCTGCGCCGGGGCGTGGCTCGACGGGGCCCTCGACCCGGCCGCGCTCGAGCAGGCGACGTTGCGCCTGGGGGAACGCCACGATCTGCTGCGGACGACCTTCTGCGAGCAGATGCAGGACAGCAGCGAACCGCGGCTGGTCCAGGTGATCGCGCCGGGTGCCTCGCCGCGGCTGGTCCGCCTCGACGGCGGGGAGCTCGACGAGGAGGAAGTGCTGCGCCGCGCCGGTGATGCCGCCCGTGGTCCCCTCGACCCACACCACGAGCCACCCTGGCGGATCTACTTGATCCGCCAGCGCCCGGGCCGGCACCTCGCAGTAATGGTCGTACACGCGCTGCTCGCCGATGCGGACAGCGACGCGGCCTCTCTCCTTAAGGAATGGCAAATGCTGGTCGATGGCCCCGGTCGAACGGCCGGACAGGTGACCGCTCGCTATACGCATCACTTGCGCGCGCAGGCCGAGTCGCTGGAGAGCCCGCGGACGCGCGGGTCCATCGCATGGTGGCAGGCGCAGCACGCCGCCGCGCCGCCGTTGCTCGAGCTGCCGGTGGATCGGCCGCGCTCGCCGGTGCCCGCGCGCGCGGGCGCGAGGTTGACGCGGCGGGTCGAGGCCGGGCTGTTCGCGGCGATGGCGGCCGCGTCGGCGCAGCTCGACGCCGACGTGGTGACGCTGGCGCTGGCGGGGCTGCTCGCCCTGCTGCACCGCTACACCGGTCAGCCGGAGCTGGTGGTCGAGGCGCGCGTGCCCGGCGAGACGGCGGCGATCGGCCTCGGCCCGGTCGCCGATCGCCTGATGCTCCGGGTCGCGGTCGCGCCGCAGCTCGGCTTCCAGGGGCTGCTGGAGCGCACCCGCCGGGCGGTCGAGACGGCGCAGGAGCACGGGGCCCTGGCGTCGCTGGTCGCGGCGATGACGACCCGCGCGCCCGGTTGTCAGGTGTACTTCCACGGCGCGTGCGCTGAGCCGTCGGCGGTCGCCCTCGACCTCGGGTTCGTCGCCCACGAGCTCGAGCTGTCGGTCGACCTGCGCCAGGGGCTGCTGGTCGCCGCGTACGACCGCGACCTGTTCGAGCCCGACACGGTGCGGCGCCTGCTCGGGCACTGGGAGATGGTGCTGGCCGCGGCGATCGCCGAGCCGGCGCGGCCGATCGCCGGCCTGTCGCTGCTGGTGCCGGCCGAGCAGCAGACGATCGTGCACGCGTGGAACGCCACCGGCGCGGCGTACCCGGGGCCCGATTGCCTGCACGGGTTCTTCGCGGCCCAGGCGGCGCGCACCCCCGAGGCGCCGGCGGTGGTCGACGCGAGCGGCAGCCTGACGTACCGCGAGCTGCAGGCCCGCGCGACGCGGCTGGCCTGGCGGCTGCGCGCGCTCGGGGTCGACGCCGACGTGCCGGTCGGGCTGTTCCTCGACCGCTCGCTCGAGCTGGCCGTCGGGGTGCTGGCGATCTTGCTGGCCGGCGGGACCTACGTGCCGCTCGACCCGGCCTACCCGGCGGAGCGGTTGCAGTGGATCGTCGAAGACAGCGGCGCGGTGGCGATGGTGACGTGCTCCCGCCTGGCGGCCGCGCTGCCGCCGAGCCGGGCCGAGCCGGTGCTGGTCGACGTCGAGGCGGAGGCGCCGGCGGTCGCGCTGCCGCGCACGCGCCCCGGCGACCTCGCGTACGTGATCTACACGTCGGGCTCGACGGGCCGGCCGAAGGGGATCGGCATGCCGCACGCGGCGCTGGTCAACCTGATCGAGTGGCACGCAGCCGAATTGCTGGGCGGGGCGCGCACGCTGCAGTTCGCGGCCCTCGGCTTCGACCTGTGCTTCTACGAGCTGTTCACGGCGTGGCGCACCGGCGGCGTGGTCCACATGATCGACGAGGCGGTCCGCCACGACGTCGCCCGCCTCGGCGCGACGATCGCGGCGGAGGCGATCGAGAAGGTCATCCTGCCGGTGGTGGTGCTGCAGCAGCTGGCGGAGGAGTACGCCGAGCGGCCCGAGGTGCTGCGCAGCCTCAAGGAGGTGACGACGTCGGGCGAGCAGATGCACCTCACCGCGCCGGTGATCGCGCTGTTCGAGCGCCTGCCGCGCTGCACGCTGCACAATCACTACGGGCCGGCGGAGAGCCACGTGGTCACCGCGTACGCGCTGCCCGAGTCGCGCGCGCAGTGGGTGCCGCACCCGCCGATCGGGCGGCCGATCGCCAACACGCGGGTGCTCGTGCTCGACCCGCACATGAACCTGTGCCCGGTCGGCGTGCCGGGCGAGCTGTACATCGGCGGCGAGTGCCTGGCGCGCGGCTACTGGAACCGCCCCGACCTGACGGCCGAGCGCTTCGTGCCCGACCCGTTCTCGGCCGCACCAGGGGCCCGGCTGTACCGCACCGGCGACATCACGCGCCAGCGACCCGACGGCACCATCGAGTACCTCGGCCGCCGCGACGATCAGGTGAAGATCCGCGGCGTCCGCGTCGAGCTCGGCGAGGTGCTGTCGGCGATCTCTCGCCACCCGCGCGTGCAAGAGGCGGTGGTGGTCGCCCGCGAGGACGCGCCGGGCGAGCGCCGGCTGGTGGCCTACTTCGTGGCCACGGGCGGCGAGGCCGGCGAGCTGGCGAGCGAGCTGCGGGTGTTCCTGCGCCGGTCGCTGACCGAGGCGATGATCCCGACGGCGTTCGTGGCCCTGCCGGCGATGCCGCTGACGCCGAACGGGAAGATCGACAAGCGCGCGCTGCCGCGGCCGGAGGACGACACGGCCAGCAGCACGTCGGTGCCGCCGCGCTCGGAGCTCGAGGCGTCGATCGCGGGGATCTGGCAGGACGTGCTGAAGGTCGAGCGGGTCGGGGCGCACGACGACTTCTTCGCCCTCGGCGGTCACTCGCTGACGGCGACGCAGGTGCTGTCGCGGGTGCGCCGGACGTTCGCGGTCGAGGTGCCGCTGGCGCAGCTGTACGCGGGGCCGACGGTGGCGGCGCTGGCAGGATTGGTGCGGGCCCGCCGGGCTCCGGTGGCGGCCCGGGCGCCGATCGAGCCGGCGCGGCGCGAGGGGCCGCTGCCGCTGTCGCTGGCGCAGGAGCGGCTGTTCTTCATGCACCGCCTGGCGCCCGAGAGCACGGCCTACAACTGCCCGCACGGGTTCCGCGTGCGCGGGCCGCTCGACGCGGCGGCGCTGCAGCGCAGCCTCGACGCGCTGACCCGCCGCCACGAGTCGCTGCGCACGACCTTCGCCGAGGTCGAGGGGCAGGCGCGGCAGGTGATCGCAAGGGACGGGGCGGTGCCGCTGCGCCGCTTCGACCTGCGCTGCCTGCCGGAGGAGCTGCGGGCGCTCGAGCTCCAGCGCCGGCTGGCGAGCGAGGTGCGGCGGCCGTTCGACCTGTCGCGCGGGCCGCTGATCCGCGGGTGCCTGATCCAGCTGGCCGACGACGAGCACTTCCTGCTGCTCGACCTGCACCACATCGTGATCGACGGCTGGTCGATGCGGCTCCTGCTCGACGAGCTGGCGGCGCTGTACGAGGCGGAGCGGCGGGGGACCAGCGCCGCGCTGGCGCCGCTGGGGCTGCAGTTCGCCGACTACGCGGCGTGGGAGCGGGCGCGCCTGCAGGACGGGCTGCAGGCGTCGATCGCGTGGTGGCGCAAGACGCTGGCCGACGCGCCGCGGCTGCTGCCGCTGCCGACCGACCGGCCGCGCCCGAACACGCAGAGCTTCCGCGGCGGGACGATCGCGCTGGCGCTCGACGCGACGATCACCGCGGGTTTGCGCCGCCTCGGGGCGCCGGCGGGGCTGTCGCCCACGCTGGTGCTGCTGGCCGGGTTCGCGGCGCTGCTGCACCGCTACACCGGCGAGTCGACGATCGTGGTCGGCCTGCCGAGCGCGGGCCGCGACCAGGTCGAGCTCGAGGGGCTGGTCGGCTTCTTCGTCAACATGCTGCCGATCCGCGTCGACCTCGCCGGCGACCCGAGCTTCGTCCAGCTGCTGACGCAGGTCCGCCGGGTCACGCTCGACGCGTACGACCACGACGCGGTGCCGTTCGACCGCATCGTCCAGGAGCTCCGCCCGGAGCGCACGCTGAGCCACAACCCCGTGGTGCAGGTCGGGTTCGCGCCGCAGCCGCCCGGGGCGCGCGACCTCCGGCTCGCGGGGCTGCAGGTCGAGAGCGTCGAGGCCGACGTGCCGCGGGCGGTCTTCGACCTGACGCTGTACGTGCGCGAGGAGGGCGGCGAGCTGGCGGTGCTGCTCGAGTACAGCGCCGACCTGTTCGAGCGCGCGACGATCGAGCGGATGGGCGGGCACCTGCTGGCGCTGCTGCGCGGGGCGCTCGAGCGGCCGCAGCGACGGGTGTCGCAGGTGCCGCTGCTCGCCGCCGAGGAGCGCGAGGATGTGGTGGTCCGCTGGAACACGACGGCGGCGCCGGCGAGCCCGCCGGAGGAACTGATGCACGCGCTGGTGAGCCGCGCGGCGGCGGCGGACCCGGAGCGCACGGCGGTGGTGATCGGCGAGGCGCGGCTGTCGTACGCCGAGCTCGAACAGCGCGCCGAATCGCTGGCGCGGCGCCTGCGAGCGCGAGGCGTCGGCGCCGAGTCGCTGGTGGCGATCAGCGTCGAGAAGTCGCTCGACCTGATCGTCGCGGTGGTCGCGGTGCTCAAGGCCGGCGGGGCGTTCGTGCCGCTCGACCCGGCCTACCCGGCGGAGCGGCTGGCGTTCATGCTGGCCGACAGCGGGGCGCGGCTGGTGCTGACGCACGCGCGGCTGGCCTCGCGGTTCGCCGGGCATGCATCGATTGAACTCGACGGCGCGTGCGACGAGCGTGAAAGTGACAGTGAGCCGCGGCCGATCGCCGCCGACCCGACGCGGGCGGCGTACGTGATCTACACGTCGGGCTCGACCGGGCGGCCGAAGGGGGTGGTGGTCGAGCACCGCAGCGCGGTCAACCTGGCCCGGGCCCAGCGGGTGATGTTCGGGCTGACGGCCGACAGCGTGGTGCTGCAGTTCTCGGCGCTGAGCTTCGACGCGTTCGTGTTCGAGCTGCTGCTGGCGTGGGGCGTGGGCGCGACGCTGTGCCTGGTGCCGCCGGCGCTGCCGATCCCCGGGCGCGAGTTCAGCGAGCTGCTGCGCGCCCACCGGGTGTCGATCTGCGTGCTGCCGCCGTCGCTGCTGGCGGCGATGAGCGACGACCCGCTGCCCGACCTCGTGCACGTGGTGGCCGCGGGCGAGGCCTGCAGCGCCGAGCTGGTGAGCCGGTGGGGCCGCGGCCGTCGGTTCGTCAACGCCTACGGGCCGACCGAGGCGACGGTGTGCGCGACGTGGGCGCCGTGCGAGCCCGGCGACGGGCCGCCGCCGATCGGCAAGCCGCTGGTCGACGTGCAGGTCTACGTGCTCGACCCGGCCGGCAACCCGGCCCCCGTGGGGGTGTTCGGCGAGCTGTACGTCGGCGGCGCGGGGGTGGCCCGCGGCTACCTGGCGCGGCCCGAGCTGACGGCGGAGCGCTTCGTGCCCGACCCGTTCTCCGGGGTGGCAGGGGCGAGGCTCTATCGCACCGGCGACCGCGTGCGCTGGCGGACCGACGGGCAGCTCGAGTTCGCCGGCCGGCTCGACCGCCAGGTGAAGGTCCGCGGCTTCCGCATCGAGCTCGGCGAGGTAGAGGCGGTGGTCCGCGCCCACCCCGACGTGCAAGACGCGGTGGTGGTGGCGCGCGAGGACCTGGTGGCCTACGTGGTGCCGCGGGCGCCCGGACGGCCGCTGAAGTCGGCGGTCCGCGAGTTCGCGCAGGCGCGGCTGCCGGCCCACATGGTGCCGTCCGCGGTGGTCGCGGTGGAGGCGTTCCCGACGCTGCCGAACGGCAAGGTCGACGTGCGCGCGTTGGCCGAGCGGAGCCCTCGGAGCGAGGGGGGGGCGACGGAGCAGCCGCGCTCGCAGGTGGAGCGGGCGCTGGCGGAGATCTGGCGCGAGGTGCTGGCGATCGACGCGGTCGGCCTCGATGAGCCGTTCTTCGAGCTCGGCGGCCACTCGCTGCTGCTGGCCCGGGTGCGCACGGCCATCGAGGCGCGGTTCGGCCGCCGCCTCGACATGGTCGAGCTGTTCCAGCACCCGACGATCCGCAGCCTGGCGGGCCGACTGTCGGGCGCCGTGACGGAGGTCGCAGGTGCACGGATCGCGGCGCGCAGCGAGGCGGGCGACGACGCGATAGCGATCGTCGGGATGGCCGGCCGCTTCCCCGGGGCCGGCGACGTCGAGGCGCTGTGGCGCAACCTGCTGGCGGGCGTCGAGGGCATCCGATTCGCCGGCGCGGAGGAGCTGGCGGCGGCGGGCGTCGACCCGGCGCTGCGCGGCTCGTCGGGCTTCGTGCCGGCCTTCGGGGCGCTGGCCGACGCGTTCTGCTTCGACGCGGCGTTCTTCGGCTACAGCCCGCAGGAGGCGCGGCTGATGGACCCGCAGCAGCGAGTGTTCCTCGAGTCGGCGTTCGCGGCGCTCGAGGACGCGGGCTGCGATCCGGCGCGCGGCGAGCTGCGGGTCGGGGTGTTCGGCGGCTGCGACGCGCCGCGCCACTGGCTCGAGCTCGGCGGCGCCAGCGGGATCGACGAGTTCCAGCGCGGGGTGGCCAACATCCCCGACAACCTGACGTCGCGCGTGGCCTACAAGCTCGGCCTGCGCGGCCCGGCGGTGACGGTGCTGTCGGCCTGCTCGACGTCGCTGGTGGCGGTGCACCTGGCCAGCCAGAGCCTGCGCGCGGGCGAGTGCGACGTGGCCCTCGCCGGCGGCGCCGCGGTGGCCCCGGCGACGGTGCTCGGCCACGTCCACGAGGACGGCTCGATCCTGTCGCCCGACGGCCACTGCCGGCCCTTCGACGCCGAGGCCGGCGGCACGGTGGCGGCCAGCGGGGTCGGGGTGGTGGTGCTGAAGCGCCTGGCCGACGCGCTGGCCGACGGCGACGCGATCCGGGCGGTGATCCGCGGCTCGGCGATCGGCAACGACGGCGCCGACAAGGTCGGCTACACCGCGCCGGGCCTGCAGGGCCAGGTCGACGTGCTGCGCCGGGCCTACGCGGCCGCCGACGTGCCGCCCGCGAGCGTGGCGCTGGTCGAGGCCCACGGCACGGCGACGCGGCTCGGCGACCCGATCGAGGTCGCGGCGCTGTCGCAGGTGTTCCGCGGCGAGGACGGGCGCACCGGCTGGTGCGCGCTCGGGTCGATCAAGAGCAACCTGGGCCACCTCAGCGCGGCCGCCGGGGTGGCGGGCCTGATCAAGGCGGCGCTGGCGGTCGAGCGCGGCCAGATCCCGCCGACGCTGCACTTCCGCCGGCCGAACCCCGAGCTGCGCCTGCAGGACAGCCCGTTCTTCGTCAACGCGGCCCCGGTCGCGTGGCCGGCGGGCGGCGGGCCGCGGCGCGCGGGGGTGAGCGCGTTCGGGGTCGGGGGCACGAACGCGCACGTGGTGCTCGAGCAGGCGCCCGCGCCGGCGCCGAGCGAGCCCGGACGACCGTGGCAGATGTTGCCCCTGTCGGCGCGTACGAGCGCCGCCCTGGCGACGCGGGCCGAGCTGCTGGCCGGGTACTTGCGCGAGCGGCCGACGCTCCCCGTGGCCGACGTCGCGTTCACGCTGCAACAGCGGGCGGCGCTGTCGCCGGCGCGCTGCGTGGTGGTGTGCCGCGAGGGGGCCGAGGCCCAGGCGGCCCTGACGGCCCGGCGAGGCCCCCTGGTGGTCACGGGGCAGGTGCGCGCCCGCGCGCCCCGGCTGGTGTTCGTGTTCCCCGGCGGCGGCAGCCAGCACCTCGACATGGGCCGCGAGCTGTACGCCCACGCGCCGCCGTTCCGCGCGGCCCTCGACGAGTGCGCGCAGCTGTTCCTCGACGAGCTCGGCGAGGACATCCGCGCGCTGATGTTCGCGCCGGCCGGCGAGGCCGAGGCGGCGGGGCAGCGGCTGAAGACGCCGTCGCGCAACATGGCGGCGATCTTCGCGGTCGAGTACGCGCTGGCCCGGCTGCTCGTGGCCTGGGGCCTGCGCCCGGCGGCGGTGTTCGGCCACAGCCTCGGCGAGTACGTGGCGGCGGCGATCGCCGGGGTGATGCGCCTGGCCGACGCGGTCGCGCTGGTGGCCACGCGCGGGGCGCTGTGCGACGCGGCCCCGCCGGCGGCGATGGTCACGGTGCCGCTGGCCCCGGCCGCCGCGCAGGCGCTGCTGCGGCCCGGGCTGTCGCTGGCGGCCGTCAACGGGCCCGAGGCCTGCGTGGTCGCCGGCGAGGCGGCGGCGATCGAGGCGTTCGTCGCGTCGCTGGCCGCGGCCGGCGTCGAGGCCCGCCGCCTGCCGATCGCCACGGCGTCGCACTCGGAGCTGATGCAGCCGCTGGTCGGCCGCCTGGTCGAGCGCGCCCGCGCGGTCGAGTTCTCGGCGCCGCAGATCGCCATGATCTCGGGCGTGACCGGGACGTGGATCGGCGCGGAGGTCGGCGACCCGGCGTACTGGGGCCGCCACCTGCGCGAGACGGTCCGCTTCGCCGAGGGCGTGGCGACGCTGCACGCCGACCTCGATCTGGCGTGCGTGGAGGTCGGCCCGGGCGCCCACCTGGCCAGCCTGATGCGCAATCACCCGGACGCCGGCCCCGAGCGGCTGGTGGTGTCGGCGATGGCCCACCCGCGCTCGGGTCGCGGCGAGCTCGAGGCGCTGATGCTGGCGCTGGCCCAGCTGTGGTGCGCGGGGGTGACGATCGACTGGCAGGCGTTCGCGGCCGGGGAGCGCCGCCGCAAGGTGCCGCTGCCGACGTACCCGTTCGCGCGCACCCGCCACGCGCTCGAGCTGCGGCCGGCGGCGCCGGTGCTGACGCTGGTGACGCCGCCGCCGGCGAGCGAGGCGGTGGACGAGGCGCCGGCGCCCGAGTCGCCGCGCGACCCGCTGACGCGGATGGTGGCGGAGGTCTGGCGCGAGAACCTGGGCGTGACGAGCGTGCAGGCCGGCGACAACTTCTTCGACCTCGGCGGCACGTCGCTGATCGCGGTGAAGATCCGCGCCCGCGTGCGCGACATCCTCGGCGTGACGACGCCGGTCCACGCGCTGCTCGAGCACCCGCGCTTCGACGAATTCGTGGCGTCGCTGCGCGAGCTCCTCGGCGGCCAGACGGAGGGCCGCCGCCGCTCGCTGCTGGTGCCGCTGCGCCCGGGACGCCCGGGCACGCGCCCGCTCTTCCTGGTCCAGCCGATCGGCGGGACGGTCTACACGTACCTGCCGCTGGCGCGCCACCTCGACGCCGGCGGCGCGGCGATCTTCGGGGTGCGCGCGTCGGGCACCGACCCCGGCGAACCGGTGATCGACGACGTGCCGACGATGGCCGAGCGCTACGTCGAGGACATCCTGCGCGAACAACCAGTCGGGCCCTACACCGTCGGCGGGCACTCGGCGGGCGGGATCACGGCGTACGAGGTGGCGCGCCAGCTCGAGGCCCGCGGCCACGCGGTGCGGGTGCTGATCCTCGACGCGCCGTCGATGCCGGCGGTGTACGACGACGTGATCGAGACGATCGACGACTTCATGCGCAGCCACGAGGCGTTCGCCACCAGCGAGTCGGCGTCGTACCAGAGCTTCGTGGCGGCGCTGGAGACGGACCAGGCGCTGCGGCAGATCGTGCTGGCGACGTGCCTGGCGGAGCAGCGCTACCGGCCGCGGCCGATCGGGGCGGAGGTGGTGTACTTCGCGGCGAGCGAGCAACGCGACGCCCGCGACACGCACGCGGGGATGTACTGGCTCGACCTGGCGGAGGGGCCGTTCTCGCTGTACCGCACGCCCGGCGACCACTTCACGATGATGGACGAGCCGCGCGTCGAGACGCTGGCGCGGCTGATCGATCAGCACCTCGCTCGCGACCTGCACCGGCGCGCCAGCGGGGCTTGAGGGGCTCGCGCGGGCGGAGGCGCGAGCGGAGGCGCGGAGGTACTGGTGTGAGAGGAGGCGCGGGGCCAGGGAGAGCTGGGTGACGGCGGGCGCGGAGCGGCGGACGCAGGTCCCTCGCTCGGCGGGCCCCTACCGGTTCACGTGCTCGGCGCTGTCGCTTCGGAGGGGATGGTCCTGAGGACAGGTTGTTCGTGCGGGCGGAGGACGGCGCCTGCGCGCGCTGAACCGCGTCTCCGTCCCACCGGCGTCCCACATCCGCCGCTCCGCGCCCGCCTGCGACGAGCGTCGCGGGCCCCGCTCGTCGCCGGGCGACGGGTGTCTGCGTGAAGCCGCCGGGCGGCCGCTGTTCCTCGGGACATATGACTGCGGGCGGGGCTCCGGCGGCCATGCTCGACGAGGTCACCGGAGGCGCGGACGCACTCGCGCGAGAGGAGGCGCGGGGCCAGGGAGAGCTGGGTGACGGCGGGCGCGGAGCGGCGGACGCAGGTCCCTCGCTCGGCGGGCCCCTACCGGTTCACGTGCTCGGCGCTGTCGCTTGGGAGGGGATGGTCCTGAGGACAGGTTGTTCGTGCGGGCGGAGGACGGCGCCTGCGCGCTGAACCGCGTCTCCGTCCCACCGGCGTCCCACATCCGCCGCTCCGCGCCCGCCTGCGACGAGCGTCGCGGGCCCCGCTCGTCGCCGGGCGACGGGTGTCTGCGTGAAGCCGCCGCCAGGGAGAGCCGGGTGACGGCGTGTCACGAGGCGAGCAGCGCGAGGGCTTGCTTGCGGGCGGTGGCGCGGACGGACCTGCTGAGGGCGGGGTCATGGGTGGTGCGGGCGAGGACCATGCTGCCGACGCACAGTGTGACGATCAGCTGGACGCGGGCGTCGGCGTCCGGGGCGCCTTCGGGCAGGGCGTTGCGGAGGACCGCGGCCATGCTGTGGATGACGGCGGTGTAGGCCCGCCGCGGCTCCGGGCCGGCGCGGGTGACGTCGGAGGGCAAGGCGTACAGCGGGCAGTGCTCGTCGGGGTCGTCGAGCACCTCGTCGCTGAGGTAGCGCTCGATGAGCATGCGCGCGAGCTTGTTCGCCCCGGGCAGCGGACGCTTCGCGCGCGCGAGCCTGAGGGCGAACGGGTTGCAGTCGGTGTAGCTCTGCACGGCCTCGACGTACAGCGCGGCCTTGCTGGGGAAGTGGTTGTAGAAGCCGCCGCGGGTCAGCTTGGCGCGGGCCATGATCTGATCGATCGAGACGGTCTCGAACCCGTGGCGGTTGAACAGCTCGCGCGCGGCCATGACGATGCGCTCGCGCGTGCGGGCCTTGTGCTCGGCGGTGTAGGGCATCGCGGGGCTCCTGGCCTCGTGTAGCACGGCAGAGAATATGTTCTTGAACATATTTAGTCGCGGGCTACGTTCCTCGCGGCGGACACACGAGCCGCACGGAGGATGAACATGAAGATCTACTGGTTCGAGGCCCAGGCCCCGCGACGGGTGCTGGCCCTGGTGAAACACCTCGGAATGACGGCCGAGTTCGTCGAGCTCGATCTGGTGGGGGGCGACCTCAAGACCCCCGCGTACGCCAGGCTCAACCCCAACATGAAGGCGCCGGTCCTCGTCGACGGCGAGTTCGTGCTGTGGGAGTCGTCGGCGATCATGGCCTACCTGTGCATCAAGGCCGGCTCCGACATGTGGCCGGCGCACGCCCCGGCCGAACAGGTCGAGGTGCTGCGCTGGCTCGGCTGGAACGACTGCCACTGGAGCGAGGCGGTCGGCTCGTTCTACTTCGAGCACATCATCAAGCCGGGGTTCGGGTTCGGCACGCCCGACCGCGAGGAGCTGAATGCCAAGGTCGACGGCCTGCTGCGCTACGCGAAGGTGCTCGACGAACACCTCAAGGGGCGAGAGTTCGTGGCCTGCGGGCGCCTGACGATCGCCGACTTCCACCTGGCGTCGATGGCCACCTACTGGCGCGAGTCGGAGATGCCGCTCGCCGATTTCTCCAACGTCGTGCGCTGGCTCGACGGACTGATGCGAATCCCGGCGTGGGTCGACCCCTGGCCGGCAGAGCGGACGCGGCGCGCAACCTGCGGATAGCAGGCCCGCCGGTCTCCTCACGCGAGCGGCCCGGCACGCGGCTGCGACGCCGCGTGAAGCGGCGCATGTGGGAAGGGTCGTTGCCGGGCGATAAGCGGGGGCGGGCGACGATCGTCGTAGGCGGGCGCGGAGCGGCGGATGTGGGAAGGGACGTTGCCGGGCGACGAGCGGGGCGCGCGACGATCGTCGTAGGCGGGCGCGGGGTGGTGGATGTGGGAAGGGGCGTTGGCGGGCGAAGAGCGGGGCGGGCGACGATCGTCGTAGGCGGGCGCGGAGCGGCGGATGTGGGACGCCGGTGGGACGGAGACGCGGTTCAGCGCGCGCAGGCGCCTGTCCTATGCGCGCGCGATGCACCTGTCCTCAAGACCATCTTGTTCGGAGCCACCGCGCCGAGCACGTGAACCGGTAGGGGCCCGCCGAGCGAGGGACCTGCGTCCGCCGCTCCGTGCCCGCCGTCACCCAGGTCTTCCAGGCCCCGCGCCATCAGTCGCGCGAGAGCCACCGCGCCCGCCGTCACCCGGGTCTTCCAGGCCCCGCGCCATCAGTCGCGCGAGAGCCTCCGCGCCCGCCGCCACCCAGGTCTTCCAGGCCCCGCGCCATCAGTCGCGCGAGAGTCTCCGCGCCCTCAGTCGCGCGAGAGCCTCCGCGCCCAGTCGCGCGAGAGCCCCGTGCGCGAGGGCGTCAGGCGGTCGGCAGCGTGAAGAAGAACAAGCTGCCGCGTCCGAGCTCGGACTCGACGCCGACCGTCCCGCCGAGGCGCTCGATGATCCGGCGCACGATCGACAGCCCGAGCCCGTGCCCCTCGGCGCGGACGTTGTCGAGGCGAGAGAACTCCGCGAACAGCCGCTCCTGCGCCGCCGGTTCGATGCCCGGCCCGTTGTCGCGGACCCAGAAGCGGATCTTGCCGTCGTCGAGCTCGTCGGCCCCGAGCTCGAGCCGCGGCGGCGAGCCGCCGTACTTGAGCCCGTTGCTGATGTAGTTCGTCCACGCCTCCTCGATCCACGGCGCGTAGCCGAGGGCCGCCGGCCAGGTCTGCGGCGCCGACAGCTCGCCGGCGTACTCGGTCAGCATGTAAGCCATGCGCTGCTGGACCTGGAGGATGATCGCGCCCATGTCGAGGCGGCTCGACTGGACCTGCTGCTTGCGCACCCCGGCCAGCAGCAGCAGCTCGTCGATGATGTTGGTCGCGGTGTGCGACGCGCGGCGGATGTTCTCGACCACGCGCTCGACCTCGTCGGTATCGACCTCGTCGATGTGCTCGAGCAGGTACTCGGAGTAGCCGACCATCGCCCCGAGCGGGTTCTTGAGGTCGTGGGCGACCGTGCGGGCGAACGCGTCGAGCTCGGCGTTGCTGGCGGTCAGCGACTGGTTGACGCGGTGGAGCTCGTCGGTGCGCTTCTGGACCAGCCGCTCCATGTTGGCGTACAGGTTGGCGTTCTCGATCGAGATCGCGGCCTGCGAGGCGATGAGCTTGAGCGTGTGGAGGCGGGCCTCGGGGAACACCGACGGGATCAGCTCGTTCTCGAGGTAGAGCACGCCGGTGAGCTTGGTCTGGTGGACCAGCGGCGTGCAGAGGATCGAGCGCATACCGCTGCGGGCCACGTAGGCGTCGGTGGTGAACGGGCCGGCGCGGGCGGCGTCCTCGAGGACCACGCTGTCGCTGGTGTGGACGACGTAGTTGACGATCGAGACCGGCACGGACGCGGCCTCGGGCAGCGGCAGCGGGACCTTGAGCGTGTACGAGCCGGTGTCGACCGACGACTCGGCGACCACGCACAGCTGGCCGTCGCGCTCGAGCAGCAGCACCCCGCGGCGGGCGCCGGCGTTCTCGATCATGATCTGGATGATCTTCTCGAGCAGTGGTTCGACCGCGATCTCGGCGGTGAGCGCCTGTGCGGCCTTGATGACGCTGGTGAGGTCGAGGCCCTGGTTGCCGGTGGTCGACAGCGAGCTGGTGATGAGCGCGCGGTTGCTGCTGGCGGTGATCGTGCTGCCGACGGTCTCGGCGCGGGCGGCCAGGTGCGGGTACTTGACGTCGAGCGCGCGGACCTTGGCGAGCGCGCCCCAGCGCTCGTAGCCGTAGCGGGCCTGGCCGAGGTAGACGCGGGCGATCTGGCTGCGGCCGCGGTGCTGGTGGAAGCGGCCGCACAGCTCGTTGGCGATCGCCTCGTGGTGGATGAACTGGCTGCGGCGGGCCCACTCGATCGCGCGGTCGTACTCGTCGAGGGCGACCAGGTCCTGGCCGCGCAGGCGGGCGATCTCGGCGTCGATGATGTGCAGGCGGTGCTGCTCGTTCTCGGGGCACAGCTGGGCCCACGTGGCCGTGACCGCGCGGTGCTCGAGCAGCTTCTCCATCAGCGACGCGCGCTCGGCCTCGTCCTCGGCGAGGCCGTGGCTGGCGGCCAGCGCCAGCGCGGCGTAAAACGGCAGGTCGGCGGTCTGCGGTCCGCCCACCGAGATGAACATCAGCGGCTGGGCGGCGGCGATCAGCGCCAGCGCCTCGGGGTACGCCTCGAACAGCGTCGCCACCATCAGCTTGGTGATGTGGTGCAGGCAGCGCACGATCACCAGGCCGGCCGCGTCGACGCCGCGCAGCCAGGCCGCCTCGCCCTCGTTGTCGCCGAACAGCGGGCCGCCGAACCACCGCTCGTGCTGCAGCGCGTCGACGACCTCGCCGAGCAGCACCAGCTGGGCGGTCGACATCGCGTCGCGCGTGCGCACCATCAGCGCCTGGCCCTGGTCGATCTCTTCGCGCACGGCCGACAGGTCCTCGCCGCGGCGCAGGTTGGCGAGCGCGTGGAACACCGCGCCCTGCGAGGCGTACATGAAGTCGCCGTGCTCGAGGCCGAGGACGCGGGCCTGGTGGAGGTGGTGCAGGCTGTCGCGCAGCGGGCGGGTGTGGCCGGTGTAGAAGCCGACCATGAAGTGCACGCGGCTGGCGACCTCGGTCGAGGTGAAGCGCTCGAGCAGCTGCAGCGCCAGCCGGCCGAAGCGCAGGGCGTCGGCGGGGCGGCCGAGCGGGCCGACCAGCAGGTAGCCGTAGGTCGCGAAGCCGAACGCCGACAGCTCGCCGGGCCCGTGGGTGAGCGACAGCAGGACGTGCTTGAGGATGACGACCGAGCCGAGGCGGGCGTCGACCACGAAGCCGGCGCCGAACGCCTCGTTGAGCAGGCGCAGCACCCCGGAGTGGGCCGGGTCGCGCATCGCCGGGGCGTCGGCCAGCGACTCGACGGTGCGGCCGGCGAGGTTGGCCTCGATCTCGCCGTAGACGGCGCCGAAGGTCGCCATCGTCTCCTCGGGGCCCTCGGGCAGGCGCTCGCCGAACTGCGCGAGCCCGGCGCGGCTGGCCACCAGGCCCTCGGCGAAGCGGCCCTGCGAGCACAGCAGCATGATGCGCAGCGCGAACAGGTCGGCCTGCTCGACCGGCGAGCGGGCGCGGCCGATCAGCTCCTCGAGCTTGGCGTCGGCCAAGTCGACGCGGCCGCACATGTAGTCGCACTCGGCCTGCTCGCGCTGCAGCCCGAGGGTCAGCGCGTACTCCGAGTCCCACGAGGCGTCGGGGAGCACGGCGACGCCGGCGGCGGCGAACGCTGCGCCGGCGGCGTACGCGGTGGCCCGCTTGGCCGCGCGCGCGGCCTCGAGGTTGGCGCGGGCCAGCTGCAGCCGCTCGCGCGGGTCGGTCAGGCGCGGGGCACCGGCGTTGAGGTGGCGGACCACCTCGAACAGCGCGTCGCCCCGCAGCTCGCCGACGTGCGCGGCCTGCAGGCTGCGACCGATCCGCAGGTGGACCTCGTGCAGCGCCTCGGGCGTGCTGAGCGACAGCGCCGCCTGCTGCACGCGGTCGTGCAGGAACCGGCACGCGACCACCAGCTCCGCTGTCTCATTCGCCTCGGGCGGGCCGTCGTCGGTGGCCGCGAGCAGGCGGTAGTTCGAGTCGAGCGGCACGACCAGGCCGGCGTGCAGGGCGGGCCACAGCTCGGCGGCCACCCGCGCGAGGCTGCGCTCGGAGATCCGCGCCAGGCTGACGACGTCGAACTCGTGGCCGACGCAGGCGGCGATCGCCAGCAACTGCTGCGTGTCGGCCGAGAACTCGCGCAGCCGCTCCGACATCAGCTCGGCCACGTTCTCGGTGATCGGCGCGGCGGCCACGGCCGCGGCGTCCCACGACCAGACGCCGGCGGCCGCGTCGAAGCGGATCAGGCCGCCGCGGTGCAGCATCAGCAAGAACTGCGTCAGGAAGAACGGGTTGCCGTGGGTCTTGTCGAACACCAGCGACGCGAGGCCGTCGAGGCGTTCGACCTCGTCGCGCGGCGGGGCCACGCCGGGGCGCTCGCGCGTCAGCGTGTCTGCCAGCAGCGCGCGCACGCTGGCGCGGTCGAGCGGTCCGAGGCTCAGCTCGTGGAGGGCCACGCCGTCCTTGCGCAGCTGGGTGACGGCGGCGCGCAGCGGGTGGCCGAGGTCGACCTCGGCGTCGCGGTAGGCGCCGACGATCAGCAGGTGGCCGCCGTCGGGGTCGGTGAGGATCAGGCGCAGCAGCGACAGCGTGCCGGCGTCGGCCCACTGCAGGTCGTCGAGGAAGATCACCAGCGGCGACGTGCGCGGGCACAGGGCGCGCACGAAGTTCTGCATGACCAGGCCGAAGCGGTTCTGCGACTCGGTCGGGCGCAGCGGCGGCAGCGGCGGCTGGCGACCGATGACGCGCTCGAGCTCGGGCACGAGGTCGACCACCAGCTGGCCGCTCTGTCCGACCGCCAGCTGGATGCGGGTGCGCCACTCCGCCAGCGCGCGCGACGACTCGGTGAGCAGCTGGCGGATCAGCTCGGACAGCGCCGAGGCGAGCGCGCCGAACGGCACGTTGCGCTGGACGAGGTCGAACTTGCCGCTGACGAAGCGGCCGCCGCTGCGGGCGATCGCGCGGTGGACCTCGTGCGCCAGCATCGACTTGCCGACGCCGGCGCCGCCGGCGACCAGCAGGAGCTCGGCGCGGCCGTCCTGGACGCGGGCGAACGCCTCCGTCAGCGCGCGGACGTCGGCCTCGCGGCCGTAGAGCTTCTGCGGGATCCGCAGCACGTCGGCGCGGTCGGCCTGGCCGAGCTCGAACGCGGCCACGTCGCCCGTCTCGTCGAGCTCCGCGAGGCAGCGGGCGAGGTCGGCCGACAGCCCGTGCGCGTGCTGGTAGCGGTCCTCCGGCCCCTTGGCGAGGAGCTTCATGACGATGTCGGAGACGACGCGGGGGATCGTCGGCGTGCGCACCCACGGCGGCACCGGCGTGCGGGCGATGTGGCTGTGGACCAGCTCCATCGCGTCGTTGGCGGTGAACGGCACCGAGCCGGTCAGCATCTCGTAGAGCGTGACGCCGAGCGAGTAGAGGTCGGTGCGCTGGTCGACGACCCGGTTCACGCGCCCGCTCTGCTCGGGCGACATGTACATCAGCGTGCCCTCGAGCGCCTCGGGGCTCGACACCTGCGGCGCCTCGTGGGCCAGGGTGGTCGCGATGCCGAAGTCGATCAGCTTGACGCTGCCGGTCGACGAGTTGACGAGGATGTTGTGCGGCTTGATGTCCTTGTGGATGATGGCGCGCTCGTGGAGGCGGGCCAGGGTGTCTGCCAGCGAGACGCCCAGCTCGAGCGCGCGGCGCAGCTGCAGCGCCTCGCCGCGGATGACGTCGGACAGCGGCACGCCGCCGTCGTCCTCCATCACCAGGGCGAGGCCGTTGCCGTAGTTCTCGAGCGAGTACACGCGCACGACGCCGGGCACGTCGAGCTCGCGCAGGGTGACGAACTCGCGGCGCAGCTGCCTCAGCGCGCGCGGGCTCGGGTACTCGCCCTTCAGCACCTTGATCACCACGGGGGTCTGCTCGTCTTCGCGGACGCCGCGGAAGATGATCGAGTTCTGCCCCTCGTGGAGCCGTTGCTTGAGCGAGAAACGTGGAGAGGCGTCCATGAGTGGAGCGTCGCTGCGCGGAACAGGCGTATCATACTGTTTGGCGGGCCAGGCGTGCGTCTCGCTCGCCGACCCCCTGCATTCGCGCGCCGCGCAGGGCCACGCCCGCAGGCGAGGTCGCCCCTTGACGGCCTGGCGGCGATGACGCGCCGCGTTTGCTCGCGCTGTGCCTCCAGTGGCGCCGCGGCGCGCCTGCGGCACGAAACCGCGCCTTGCTCCATCGCACCGGCGATTCGCGCGATGCGTGCAGCACGGCCGGGCGCGGCCGCGTGTTTCGGTTCTCGGTCGCCGCGCCGCCATGTACACTCAACCATCTTGACCGTCGGCGGCCGTCGTGAGCGCCTCGCCGCCAGGACGATCTCCGGAGCTCTCGCGATGTTTCAGTCACCGTCCGCGCCCGTAGTCAAGTACGACATCCTGAGCCCGGTCTTTTTCGCCGACCCCTATCCCACGCTCCGTCGCATGCGCGAGGAGGACCCGGTATTTTGGCACCCGCTGTTGAAGTGCTGGGTGCTCACCCGCTACGCCGACGTCCAGCGGGTCTTACGCGACACGCGATCGGAGTTCTCCAACTCGAAGGCCGAGCAGTACGGCCTCGGCGCGCCCGAGCGCGTGCGTGACAAGCTCGACGTCTTCAACGCGTTCGTCTCGAAGTGGGTCGCGTTCATGGACCCGCCGAACCACACGCGGCTGCGGGCGCTGATCAGCCGGGCGTTCACGGTGCAGGCGGTCGAGCGCCTGCGGCCGCGGATCCAGAGCGCGGTCGACGAGCTGCTCCGCGCGGTCCGCGAGCGTGGACGGATGGACGTGGTGGACGACTTCGCGGCGCAGCTGCCGATGATCGTCTTCAGCGAGTTGATGGGGGTGCCGCGCGAGGACGGCGAGCGGCTGCGGCAGACCGCGCTCGTCGTCATGTCGCTGTTCGGGGCCGGCATCGCCTCCGCCGAGGCGGTCGAGTCGGCGTACGCCGGCGTCATGAGCTACTACGAATACTTCAACGCGCACATCGCCGCGCGTCGCAGCCGCTCGACCGAGGACCTGCTCAGCAAGTTGATCGAGGCGCGGGTCGACGGCGTCGGCATGACCGACGACGAGCTCGTGGCGATGTGCGTGACCCTGTTCCTCGCCAGCCAGGAGACCACCTTATATATGGTGGCCAACGCGGTGCACACGCTGCTGCTCCACCCCGAGCAGGCCGAGCGCCTGCGCCGGGACCCGCGCCTCATCGACAACGCGCTCGAGGAGATGCTGCGCTACGACAGCCCGACCTTCGGCACCTTCCGTCGGGCGCTCGTGGACATCACCGACCTGTCCGCAGGGGGCAAGATCGCGGCGGGCGACTATGTGCTGAGCGTGCTGGTCTCCGCGAACCGCGACGGTAGTCGGTTCCCCGATCCCGACCGGTTCGACATCGAGCGCCAGGATACTCGTCACCTGTCCTTCAGTTCCGGTATCCACACTTGCCCCGGCGCGGCGCTGTCGCGACTCGAGGGACGTCTGGCGATTCAAACGCTGTTGCGCACGTTCTCCGAGCTGCACCGCGACAGCGACGCGCCGCTCGAGTGGCTGCCGAACATGATGGTCCGCGGCTTCAAGTCGCTGCCGATCCGCATGACCCCCGCCTGAACGGCGGTCGCCTGCGTCCGCCTCGCGCCCCGCCCGAGCCGCGCTCGGCGGGGCGGCGCCAATTGAGCGGACGTGCGGAACCGCCGTGTGTGTGCAGAGTGGCGATTGTACATACAGGCAAGAACCTCGGTCGGCCGACCCCATCGCGGGTGGGCGTCGTTCGGCCGCTGGTCGGGTGCGGTGGGATATTCGGAGCGGGCGCCTGCGACACGCGCGCGCATGAAATAGTTAATAAGTCCCTAGCACTATGATCCTTTGACCTGCTAACATGCACTAATAAGTCGGCGCGGGTGTCGCACGCCGAGCCCGGAAGCGGGCCTCTCAGACACGCAATTGCATCGGACCCGGGGGGGGACGATCGTTGACATTTTTGTTCGGCGCAATCGGAGGTGGGAGATGCTGTCGATAAGTGCGCGCGCTCTGTTGTGGTCGGTCGTTCTCGGGGCGGGTTTCGCGGGGATCGGGGAGGCGCAGGCGGCGGCGCCGACGTACACCCTGTTCGAGAGCGGACAGGTCCGTCCGCTTGCGCTGTCGCCCGACAAGAAGACGCTATTCGCGGTCAACACGCCGGACGGCCGGCTCGAGGTCTACGACGTGACCTGGTGGGGCCTGTCGCATCGCACGTCGATCCCGGTCGGCGTCGAACCGGTCGCCGTCGCGGCCCGCAGCAACAGCGAGGTGTGGGTCGTCAATCACGTGTCGGACAGCATCAGCGTCGTCCAGGTCGGGGTCGGCACGGCCAACCGCGTGACCCGCACGCTGCTGGTCGGCGACGAGCCGCGCGACATCGTGTTCGCCGGTCCGAACAAGAGCCGGGCCTTCATCACCACCGCGCACCGCGGGCAGAACATCGGCTTCGACCCGCAGCTGACGACCCCGAGCGTCGGCCGGGCCGACGTCTGGGTGTTCGACGCCAACAACCTCGGCGCGGCGATGGGCGGCACGCCGAAGACGGTGATCAGCCTGTTCGCGGACACGCCGCGGGCGCTGGCGGTCTCGCCCGACGGCTCGAAGGTGTACGCCGCGGCTCACTTCTCCGGCAATCGCACGACCACGATCGACTCGGTGCTGGTCGCGGGCGACACGCCGGAGCCGAACGAGAACCACGCGGGCATCCCGGCGCCCGGCAACCCCCTGATCGTCAAGTACGACGGCCAGCACTGGGTCGACGAGCGGGGCGACCAGTGGGACGACAACGTCAAGTTCAGCCTGCCCGACAAGGACGTGTTCGTCATCGACGCCAACGCGGCCACGCCGAAGCAGGTCAGCGGCAACGCCGGCTTCTACACCGGGGTCGGCGCGATCCTCTACAACATGATCGTCAACCCGGTCAGCGGGAAGGTCTACGTCGCCAACACCTCCGCGCGCAACGAGATCCGCTTCGTCGGGCCCGGCATCTTCGCCGAGTCCAACATCAACGGCCACTTCGCCGAGAACAACATCACCGTCCTCAACCCGCAGACCCACGCCGTCTCGACCCACCACCTGAACCCGCACCTCGATTACGACGCGCCGTTCCAGCCGCTGCCGAACGAGGACGCGGAGCTCAGCCTGGCGCTGCCGCAGGGCATGGCGATCTCGAGCGACGGCGGGACGCTGTACGTCGCCGCGCTCGGCTCCGACAAGATCGGCGTGTTCGACACCGCCGCGCTCGAGAACGACGCCTTCTGGCCCGACCCCTGCGACCAGATCCAGGTCAGCGGCGGCGGCCCGACCGGGGTGCTGCTCGACGAGTCGCGCGACCGCCTGTATGTGATGACCCGCTTCGACAACGCGGTCGCGGTGATCGACACCGACGACGGCGACGAGATCCAGCACCTGGCGATGCACAACCCCGAGCCGGCGAGCGTGACGCAGGGGCGCCGCTTCCTGTACGACGCGACGTACACCTCGGGCCGCGGCGACTCGGCCTGCGCGACCTGCCACGTCTACGGCGACGTGGACCACCTCGCGTGGGACCTCGGCAACCCCGACGGCGACGTCACGATCGCGCCCGGGCCGTTCAAGACCATCTTCCTGCCCGACTTCCCGATCGACTTCCACCCGATCAAGGGGCCGATGACGACCCAGAGCCTGCGCGGCATGGCCAACCACGGGGCGATGCACTGGCGCGGCGACAAGAACAGCCCGAATTTCCCCCCGAACGCCCAGCCGAACGCCGGCTCGTTCGACGAGGTGGAGGCGTTCAAGCAGTTCAACAAGACCTTCGTCGAGGTCATGGGCCGGACCGAGCAGATCCCCGCGGCCGACATGCAGAAGTTCACCGACTTCGCGCTGCAGCTGACCTACCCGCCGAACCCGGTCCGCAACCTCGACAATTCGCTCACCGCCGATCAGGCGGCCGGCCGCGCGCTCTACATGAACAAGCCGGCGACGCTCGGCATGACCTGCAACTTCTGTCACGTGCTCGACCCGACCGGCAACGCCCAGTACGGCGTCGATCGCCCGGGCTTCTTCGGCTCCGACGGCTCGTACGTCGGCACCGAATTCGTGCAGACCATGAAGGTCCCGCACCTGCGCAACGCCTATACGAAGATCGGCAAGTTCGGCCTGCCGCGCAACGCGTCGATCAATCCCCAGGAGGACGACTCGTTCCTCGGCGACCAGATCCGCGGCTTCGGTTACACGCACGAGGGCTCGATGGACTCGGTGTTCGGGTTCCTCAGCCAGATCGGCTTCGTCGAGGACCCGATCTTCAACCCCGGCGGGCTCGAGTCCGACACCCCGACCGAGCGCCGCCAGGTCGAGGCGTTCGTGCTCGCCTTCGACTCCAACATGGCGCCCATCGTCGGGCAGCAGATCACCCTCACCAGCAGCAACTCCGCGACCGTCAGCCCGCGCATCACGCTCCTGAAGACCCGGGCGAGCGCCGGCGAGTGCGACCTCGTGGCGCACGGCTACTACAACGGGGAGATGCGCGGCTATCTGTGGAAGAACGGCGCGTTCCATCAGGACGAGCGGTACAAGCCCACGCTCACGGATGCGCAGCTGCGGACCCGCGCCAACGCGTGGCAGCAGGAGCTCACCTACACCTGCGTACCGCCCGGCTCCGGCCACCGCGTGGCCCTCGACCGCGACCTCGACGGCACGCTCAACGGCGACGAGAATACGTGGTGCGGCTGAAAACGCGCGGATCCGTCACGTATCGCGTGAGGGGCGATAGCGCGCGAAACCGGCGATCGCGGCCCTCGCGCTGTCGGCATTGGCGCGAGTCACGGATCCGCGCGCCCGTCGGCCGTCGGGTGTTTCGCACGGAGGCCGTCGGTGCGGCGCCGCCTTTGACCCGATACACTGCCCGGCGATGGCGGCCACCGTAAATTCGGCTCTCAAGTTCCAGGTCCTCGCCGAGCTGCTCGAGTCGGAGGGCACGGCGCTGATCTGCGTCGACGGCCAGGAGGTCGTGACGATGGCAGAAGGAAGGGGGCTCGAAGCCATGGGCGTCGCCGATCGGGCGACGCTCGGCAATTCGCTGGCGGCCGTGTTCGCCAGGAGCCCCGAGGTGCTCCCGGTCTGGCGCAAGTGCCTGAGCGGCGAGCGCGTGCGGACCGAGAGCGTCCACGGCGAGGCGTACTGGCTGCAATTGTTCCATCCGCTGCCCGGGCCCGACGGAGCCGTCGCCGGCGCAGCGATGCTCGCCATCGACGTCACCCGCGACCTGACCACGATGCGTCAGGCGCAACTGCTCCGCGAGCTCGTCAACAACGTGCCGACGAACGTGTTCGCGGTCGACCTGCGCGGCATCTGCGAGGTCTCCGAGGGCGGCCTGTTGGCGGAGATCGGCGTGAGGCCGGGGGAGTACGTCGGCCTCAACGTGTTCGAGGCCTACGGCGGCGTGATCCCCGGCCTCGACGAGGCGATGAGCGCGGCGTTCCGCGGCGAGCAGCGTGTGGTCGAGTTCAGCTTCGGCGATCAGCTGTACAGCCAGGCGACGCTGCCGCGCCGCGACGCCCAGGGCAACAGCGCCGGGGCCTTCTGCATCTCCACCAACATCACCGAGCGGCGCCGCGACGAGGAGCTGCTGCGCTCGCAGATGCGCATCATCCAGGAGCAGAAGGAGGCCATCTTGCGCCTGTCGAGCCCGATCATCGAGGTCGGGCACGACGCGCTGGCGGTCCCGCTGGTCGGCTCGATCGACGGCGAGCGCGCCGCGATCATCATGCACGGCCTGCTCGAGGCGATCGTGCACAAGCGGGCCCGCTTCGCCATCCTCGACCTCACCGGCGTCGACACCGTCGACCCGACGTCCGCCGAGCACCTGATTCGCATCATCCACAGCGTCCGCCTGCTCGGGGCCCAGGCGATCATCACCGGCATCCGCCCGCCGATCGCCCAGATCATGGCCGAGCTGGGCATCGACCTCAGCCGCCTGCACACGCTGCGCTCGCTGCAGGACGCGCTGCGCCACTGCAGCGAGTCCGGCGCGCGCTGAATCCGGCGAGTCGCCGAAGTGCCCGCGCATGCTCCCGCGACGCGAGGCCCGCGCGCAGGCGCGCGCCCGCGGTGAGCGCCGGGGCGCGGGCCCCGGCGAGCGGGTGCCGGCGGCTTATTCCCGCTGTCGACGAGCAGCAGGCGCACGGGGCGGAGGCGCCTGCGCAGGCGGTTCGGGGGTACCATGACGAGTTCATGGGATTTTCACGACCGTCTTCATCGATGCGCGAGCGCACCTATCCTCCTCCATTCCCCGACGGCTGGTACCGCGTCGCGCTGTCGACGGAGGTCGGGCGCGGCAAGCTCCGCTACCTCGAGTGCCTCGGGCAGCAGATGGTCGTGTACCGCAGCGACGTCGACGACCGCGTGCACGCGATGGCGGCGTTCTGCCCGCACCTCGGGGCCAACCTCGCCGGCGGGTGCGTGAAGCAGGGTCACGTCGAATGCCCGTTCCACGGCTGGCAGATGGCGTGCGACGGCAAGGTGGCCCACATCCCGTACGCCAAGCGGCTGCCGACCCGCTCGTTGCAGGCGACGTGGCCGATCCGCGAGCAGTACGGGCAGATCTTCATCTATCACCGCGGCGGCTGCACGCCCGACGCCGGCGTGGCGCCGCCGTACGAGATGCCGGCGGTCGCCGACATCGACGACGGCCGGCTGGTGTTCCGCGGCCGGCACGACGCCGGGGTCGTGCACATGCACCTGCTCGAGTTCGCCGAGAACAGCGTCGACTTCCAGCACTTCGGCCCGCTGCACGGCCGGATGTTCGTGCCGTGGACGCGCATGCAGGTGCCGGGTATCGCCATCCGCCACGAGGCGGCGTGGGAGCTCGACATCGACCCCGAGCGCAAGCACCTGGCCTACTTCAAGAACCACGCGATCCTCAAGGTGTTCGGCCGGTTCGTGCAGAGGACCCGCGCGTCGGCGCTCATCACGTTCTACGGCCCCGCCGGCGTGGTCACGTTCCGCTTCACGATCCCCGACCTCGGCGAGATCGTGATGTTCCAGACCCACCTCCCGCTCGGCCCGCTCGAGCAGAAGGTCGACTTCCACTGGTTCGCCGCGGCGAAGATCCCGCGGGTGCTGGTCTCGTACGTGATCGGCAACTGGGTGTCGCAGTGGCAGAGCGACGTGGCGATCTGGGAGAACAAGATCCACCGCCCGCGGCCGGTGCTGGTCCAGGAGGACGGGCCGATCCACCGCCTGCGCCGGTGGTTCTCGCAATTCTACCCCGAGGGCAGCGGCGCCAGGTGGAGCCCGCAGGGCGAGGCGGCGGCAGAGCCTGTCCTCTAGGGCATGGCCTTGGGGTCAGGCGCTGCGGTCGATGATCTGCTGCGGCCGCGCGCCCATGAGGTGCTTGCGGACCCGCTCGGTCTCGTTGCTGCCGACCGAACGGATGGCCTCGCGCAGCTCGAGCTCGGTGACGCCGAGCTCGCGCGTCCAGTAGTCGAGCTCCCAGTCGTGATTGAGGTCGATCTTCTTCGGGTCGTGCGGCCCGCGGGTCTTCGGAGCGTTCTGCATGGACTCGAGTGTGGTTTCCCGGGCCCGGCGGCGCATGCGGGCTCAGGTGATCGCGGGTGCCGTCATTCGTCGAGGTCGTCGGGGCTGTAGTCCTCGCCGCGCCCGCCGGGCTGCGGGCACGCGGAAGGCTCGCGCGCGGGGGCCTCGCCCGCGGGGGCGTCGTCGTGCCGGCCGCGGCCGGTGACGTGCTGCAGCGCCTCGATCCGCTTCGACGCCTCGGCCTTGGTCAGCGCCGGGTCGAACGGCTCGTGGGCCTCCTCGCACAGCGTCTTGAGGTACGACGCCTGGGCGTCGGTCATCCGCTCGTCGCCCGTGACCCAATCGTCGGGGTCCTTCTCGAGGTTGGAGGGGACATCGTGGTCGCGCGGTCCGATCTTCGGGTTGTCCTTGCGCATGCAATCACTATACGGACCGGCGCGCCGCTGCCCACTCGGCGGCCGCGTGGCGCCGGTCGCAGCGGCGCCCGCGGCGGGGCCCGGCGCGGGCGACGGCCACGGCGCGGCCGGCGACAGGCTGCCGGCAATGGCCCCGGTCGCCATGGGGGAGGGGCACGCGCCGCGGCGAGGTCCCGGTCCTGCAGGCTGGCTCGGCGGTGCCGCCGGCGCGGACATCAAGGTCGACAGCACGCGGCCTCGCAGGGAGCGGGAGCTCGCGCGTCGATGTCGTCGCGAGGGTTCATTTCGCGGCGTCGGCTTGCGGCTCGAGACGGTCGCCGTCGCGCACGAACACCTGCCACGGTTCGTGGCCGCGACGCACGGCGATGCGCTGCGGCGCGCGGACTTCGATCGCGTACGCGAGGTCCCGGTCGTGATCCCACCAGACCTTGCGATCGGCTCCGCCGACCTCGAGGAACACCTCGTCGACGGTGTACGTGTCGCAGCGGGGGGCGAAGGTGCTGTGATTCGAGCCGGAGCGGCTGGTCTCGCTGTGGAGGACGATGCGGATCTCGTCGGCGCCCGTGCCGGCCCGCGCGAGCACCTCGGTCCGCCGGCCGGGACACGCCAGCGCGGCGAGGCAGACGAGGAGGAGCGGGTGAAAGCGCGCTGGGCGGCGCATCGGGAAACAGCCTATCACACGTGCTCGCGCGGCCGGCAGGCGCACCTCGAGCAGCTCGAGCTCGGGCGAACGGTCGGCCGGCGAGCGCCGGCGAACCTGTTTCACGCGCTCACGCGGCCGGCAGGCGCACCTCGAGCAGCTCGAGCTCGGGCGAACAATCGACCAGCGCGTGCGGCAGCGCGGGCGGGACGACCACGCAATCGCCGGCGGTGAGCGAGTGGGCCGCGCCGGCGTGCAGGGTGACGGCGCCGGCCAGCACGAACCACAGCAGCAGCTCGCCGTCGTGCTGGGCTGTCGGCGTGGCGTCGGCGCCGTGCGGCCTGACCACCCGCACGTCGGCGACGCCCGCGGTGGCGGCGGCGATGCCGGTGTCGCGCGCGAGGAAGCCCGGGTGGCGCCATTCGCCCCAGCGCGCGCTCGCGGCCTGGTGACGGACGAAGCGCTGGCCGCCGAATTCGCGCTCGGGTCGCAGGTCGGCGGTCGGCAGGGCGAGCGCGTGGTCGGCGAAGGTGTCGTGCTCGGCGGGGCAGCTGACCTCGAGCACCTCGAGACCCGGCGAGCTCTCGAGCACGCGGTGACGGATGTACGGCGGCTGCAGCACGCAGTCGCCGGCGTGCAGCTCGAACGGCGGGCCCTGGTCCTCGTAGACGACGCGCACCCAGCCGCGCAGGCAGTAGATCAGCTGGAACCGGACGATGTGGTAATGCACGTAGTCGGGCACCGGGCCGCCGGCCTCGATGCCGATCTGCGAGCCGATGAAGCGGCCGCCCTGGCGATCGGGGATGAGGTCGCGGTAACGCATGCCGGCCCGACCGACGTGGACGTCGCCGCCCTGGCGCGTGAGCACGAACGCGGGGACCAGCGGCGGCAGGACCAGCGGCGGCTCGGCGGCCACCAGCTCGACGCGGGTGCCGTTGGGCGCGACGAGCTCGCGCGCGCCCCCGGCCAGGCCCGCCGGGTCGTCGCACAGGAGGCGCAGGACCCCGGGTGAGCCCGAGGCGCCGCGCTGCAGCCGAACCCGCAGGCCGTGGCCGCTCAACACCGCCGTCCGCGGCGCGTCGGCCGGGGCGATCGCGTCGACGCGGAAGCCGAGCACGTCGACGAAGAAGGCGACGGCGGGGTCGAGATCGGCGCAGGGCAGGACGACCTCGGCGGCGCGGATGCTGCTGCTCTGGGACATGTTCTTCCAGACCTGTGGTGAAGGACATGTTGAAAAAGACATGTCCGATGAGACCGAGATCGCGCGCCGCTCGACGGAGCGCGGGACCACTCTAGCTCGAGCGGCCGCGACGGCGGATCGGGGGGCCGAGGCCACAAATTCCCGCGATCCGCGCGAACAGGGGGGCATGGTACCCTCCGGCCGTGCGACGCGACACGGGACGAAGATTGTGCGTGCCGGCGATCCTCGCGGTCTCCGCGGTGACCGCAGCGCCGGCCTGCAGCGACGACGACAAGAAGACGACAGCGACGCCGGTGACCGAGGGGACCGAGGCCACCGGCGACACCAGCACCACGACCACGACCGGGACGACGACGGACCCGACGATGGCGACGATGGCGCCGACGACGACGAGCACGGGCACCGACACCGACGGGGTGCCCGACTGCAGGATGATCGAGGACAAGGCGACCTGCGAGGCGACGCCGCTGTGCGTCTGGCCGCCGGAGATCCTCCAGTGCACCGTCGACTGCGCCAAGATCGAGGACGAGGCCACCTGCGGGGTGCAGCAGTTCTGCCTCTGGGCCGACGGCAAGTGCGAGCTGCTGCTCATATGATAGCATCCCGGGCGGCCCGGTCGGGCTGCGAGCTTCAGGACGACGACGGACGATGGACCCCGAGCGCTGGACCGAATGGACCCTCTGCCGCGCGCCGGTGGTCCGGATCTACGAGTGCGCCGAGCGCCTGGTCGTGCTCTCGCCCGAGGGCGACGGCCACGCGCTCACCGGCGACTCGGCGGCGCTCGCCGCCGAGGTGTTGACATTCCTCGCGGCGCCGCGCTCGGGCGCCGAGGTGCTGGCCCACGTCGAGGCGCTGACCGGCGCGCCGATCGAGCGCCCGGAGGTGATCGCGGAGCTGCTGCGGCTGTTGCTCCGCGCCCGCGCGCTCGAGCACGCGGGCCGTGAGCCCAGGTCGCCGCGCACGCGCGCCCCCGGGCCGCGGGTGGTGCTCGGGCTGACCGGCGCGGTGGCGACGATGCACGCGCCGGCGCTGGTCCAGCGGCTGCAAGCGCGCGGGTTCGAGGTGCGGGTGACGGCGACCGACAGCGCGCTGCGGTTCGTCCGCGCCGAGGCGCTCGAGGCGCTGACGCACCACCCGGTGGTGAGCTCGATCTGGCCCGAAGGGCAGATCCATCGCGTGCCGCACATCGAGCTGGCGCAGTGGGCCGACGCGGTCGTGATCTGCCCGGCGTCGGCGACGACGATCGCCCGCCTCGCCGTCGGTGACCACGCGTCGGTGGTCGCGGCCGTGGCCCTGGCCGCGCGCGCGCCGGTGCTGGTGGTGCCGTCGATGAACCCCGCGATGTACGCGGAGCCGGCGGTGCAGCGCAACCTGGCGCGCATCGTCGAGGACGGGCTCCACGTGGCCCACCCCGCCCGCGCGCTGGAGGTCGCCGATCCACCGGGGACACGCACGCCGATGCTCGGCGGGGCGCCGCCGCCGGAGGTGGTGGTGCAGCTGCTCGAGGCGATCGTCCGCGAGCGCGCGAGCGCGGCCGTGACGAGCCCGCCGCGCGGCGCCGAGGGCTGGGATCGGCTGTACCGGACGTGCGCGCCGCAGCAGTTGCCGTGGCAGTCCGAGGCGGCCGACCCGGACCTGCTGGCGGCGCTGGCAGGCGAGGGCGAGACGGGCCTGTCGGTGCTCGAGATCGGCGCTGGCCTCGGCGCGCTCGCCACGGCGATCGCGGGTCGCGGTCATGCGATCGTCGCCACCGACGTGTCGACGGCGGCGCTCGAGCAGGCCCGCGCGCGGGCGCCGGAGAGCCGGGCGATCTGGCTGGCCGACGACATCACCGAGACGCGCCTGCGCGGTCGCTTCGACGTCGCGCTCGACCGCGCGTGCCTGCACCTGCTCTCCGACGCGGAGGCCCGGCGCTACGCCGCCGCGCTGGCCGGCCTGGTCAGGCCGGGCGGAGCGCTCGTGGTGAAGACGCTGGCCGAGCCGACCCCCGGGGTGACGCCGTACTCGGCCGAGTCGATCGCGGCGCTGTTGGGCCCCGAGTTCGCGCTCGAGCGCGAGGCCGCGAGCACGCTGCCGGGCCCGTCGGCGGCGCCCGCAGCCAGGCTGTTCGTGCTGCGCCGGCAGGCCGACGGCTAGCCAGGGTCGTGCCGCGCAGCCCGACAGGAATTGGGGTGTCTCCGAGAACATGCTTGAATGAGCATGTTCTAGTGAGCATGCCGTAAACGACATGGCCATCAGGGCATGTCCGAGGGAACACATGGCATCGCCGCTCACGCGCCGCGGCGGCTGCCGGCGAGGGTGCCGAGGATCATCGCGCGCATGGCGATTGCGAGGGCGGGGTCGTCGAGGCGTTCGGGCTCGCGGCGGATGGTGGTGCGGATCAGGCCGCCGAGGCCGCGGACCAGGACGGTCGCGGTGAGCTCGGGCGCGGCGAGGTCGAGCTCGGGGCGGGCCGCGAGGGCCTGGCGGACCATGGCCTCGACCGCGACCTCGAAGGCGTCGATGGTGTCGAGGTGGTCGCGGGCCAGCGATTGATGCAGCGCCTGGTGCAGGCGCGGGGAGACGCGGTGGCTGGCGACGATCGCGGCGACGAGGCGGTCGACGGCGGCGGGCAGGTCCAGGCCGTCGATGCCGGCCAGGGCGCCGGCGAGCACGGCCTGCATCTCGGCGACGTGGCGACGCCCGATCTCGACCAGCAGCGCCTCGCGGTCGGCGAAGTACTGGTAGAGGGTGCCGATGCTGACCCCGGCGCGCGCGGCCACGGCGTTGGTGGTGGCCGCGGCCGGACCCTGGCGGGCCAAGATCTGAGCGGCGGCCTCGACGATGACGTCGACGGTGGCCTGCCCCCGGCTCTGAATCGGGCTTCGACGCCGCTTTACGGGCTTTTTGCGGGCGGGGGCGGCCACGGGGCAAACGCGAGTAGCGAGGATCTGAGCAAAGCCTCATGTTTCTCGCAAGCCCTCAAGGAGTGTTTCACATGCGCAAGATCGTCGGCCTGATCCGCTTCGCCAGCACCTACGTCCGCCTCGTCCGCGACACCGACCGCCTCGACCTGGTGTTCGCCCTCGCCGATTCGTTCGACGACTCGCCGGGCCTGCAGCGGATGCTCGCCAGCCCCGAGGTGAAGCAGTACCTCGCGCGGCCGCTGCCGCCGTTGACGCTCAAGCTCGCGGAGCTGCGGGCGATGCCGGAGGGCAGCCTCGGGCGCGAATTCGCGGCGTTCCTCGACCAGCGCAAGCTCGACCCGACCGGGGTCTATCACAGCGCGCTCGACACCGCCGGCGACGCGGTGGCGATGAAGCGCCACCTCGAGCGGAGCCACGACCTGTGGCACACCGTGCTCGGCTTCGACACCGACGTGGCCGGCGAGCTCGGGCTGCAGGCGTTCTACATCGCCCAGCTGCACTCGCCGCTCGGGCACCTGCTGCTGTCGGCCGGGCTGCTCAACGGCATGCTGTTCCACCACGAGGACGGCGACCGGCGCATGGAGGCGATCACCCGCGGCTGGCGCCTGGGCCAGGCGACGCGGCCGCTGTTCGGGGCCGACTGGGCGGCGATGCTGACCTGGCCGATCGAGCAGGTGCGGGCACACTTCGGGATCCGCCTCGAGGACGTGCGCGCGGCGGCGATGGCGGCCTGACAGCGGCCGGGCTCGTGATCGAGCTCGGCGGACGCGAGCTGCTGCGCGAGCTCGAATCCGGCGCGCGCGGCGCGATCGGCGAGGCGAGGACGCGGGCCGACTTGCTGGCGATCACGGGCCCGCACGGGCTCGCGGGGGACGTCGGTGTAGGTGGAGGGCGGCTCGTCATGGTCGCCGACGACGACTTTCTGTTGAGCGCCGGCCGCCGCCGCGGCGAGATGCGGCCCGACGACCAGGAATTCGTGGTGCTCCAGCTGCCGCCCCTGTGATCGCGGGGGCGGTCGACCTCGCGGCGTAGATCGTCGGCGCGGCGGCGGCGTTGAGGTGGTGAGCAACAATCCCTCGGCGCGCTCCTGCGACGGCGATCGAACGATCTGCGCCTGTCGCAAGGAGCTGCGGCGAATGGAGGGCACGCAGTCATGACCACCTTATGCGATCACCATGGAGCCTTGATCTTGTCCGCCGCGGGCGCCTCCTCGACCCCGCGATGCAGTCGCTGCGGCGAGTCGATCGCCGGCCGCGAGGTTCGAGGGGCGAGTGGCATGATGGGCGCCCGCAATGAGAACTCGGTGTTGTTCTCGCTCGACAGCCTGCGCAGCCTGGATGTCGGTCGCGTCGACGAGCGGCCCGCGCCGGCGGCGAGGCGGCCGGTGCCCGAGCCGGAGCCGCAGGACGGCTCGGGGCTCATCGATGTCCGGGCGATGCGCGCGATGATCCAGGCCGCGCCGCCGCAGCCGCGAGCGCCGCGGTTCAGCGAGCTGACGGCGGCCCCGCTGCTGGTCCCGCCGACCCCGGTGAGCGCGAAGCGGCCCGCCACCGTGGCCCCGCCGCCGCTCCCGCTGTACCTGGTGCTCGGGCTGGTGGCGCTGGGAATGATGGCACTGGCGGCGCACGTGGCGGTGCGCGGGTCGGTGCCGTCGCCGGTGATCATCGAGCGCCACATCGCCGCGGCCCCGCTGGCCGCCGCGGAAGCGCCGGAGCCGGAGCCGGAGCCGGAGCCGGAGCCCGAGGCGGTCGAGCCCGAGGCACCGGTCGCGGTCACGTTCGCGGAGCCGGAGCCCGGGCCGAGCAAGCGCCCGCGCAAGTCGCCCGCCAGGCCGGCCTCGCCGGCCGGGGAGAAGCCGCAGCCGGTCAAGGTCGCGACCCCGGCGGCCCCTTCCGGGCCCGCGCCGGACAGCGTCGAGTGCCTGCTCGCGCCGGGCGGCTGCAAGGCCAAGCCGTCCTCGCCGCCGCCCAAGGTCGAGCAGCCGGCGGCTGTCTCTTCGAGCAGCTTGCCGGAGAAGCTCGAGCCGGGCGACATCGCCGACGGCACCCGCGCGGCCAAGGCGTCCGCGCTCGAGCGCTGCCGCGTGCACGCCCGCGGCGGCGAGAAGGTGACGATCAAGCTGTCGATCTCCGGCCCGGACGGCAGCGTGCTGTCGTCGGCGCCGCAGGACGACGCCGGCAACGCGGCGCTGGCCAATTGCTGCGCCGGCGAGCTGATGCGCGCGACCTTTAAAAAGGTGAGCAAGGCGCAGATCGGCGCGGTGGCGACGCTGAAGTTCTGAAGCCCGCGACCCGCGACGGCCCGTCGCGCCCGCGCCGAACCCTCACGCCTCGACGGCCGGCGCGGAATGTACACAGCGCGACCGGCCGTCGCGGGGCTGCCGTGGCGAATGAAAACACGGCAACGCTGCCCCGATCCGGAATGAGGGCTGTCGCAGGAGGGCTGCGAGTCGGCGATCAGGGGACGGCGGGGAGGCCGCGCGAACGACCGAGGCGGACCTGCCGCCGCATATCGACGGCGCTCGCGGCACGGCGGGGGATCGAGGCGGACCTGCCGCAGTACATCGGCGGCAATCGTCGCACGGCGACAGCGCAGGGGATGATGGCAGCGCGCTGATCGGTCGCGGGTCTGCCGCCGGCGCAGATCGACGAATCGGGCCAGTGCGCCGCGAATCGCGGCGCGCGCCCGCCGGCGCCGCGATTTCGGGGCGGTGATTGACGGCAGTGCGACCCGTCGTCGCGGGCGCGCCGCCGGCGTTCGCTCGGTTATCCTCCAGGTGTGGAGACGCCTGCCGTTCATCTGGTGTTGCTGGCGAAGTTCGCCGGGGTGCTGCTGTTCGTCGCCGGCTCGGGCGCCTCGCTGCTCGCCAGGACGCGCGAGGAGCGGCGGCGGGCGACGCACCGGATCGCCTCGACGGGGCTGTTCATCGCCTGGAGCGGCGGCTTCGCCCTGGCCTCGCTGTCGGCGATCCCGCTGACGGAGTTGTGGATCGTGCTCGGGCTCGGCCTGTCGCTCAGCGCCCACATCGTGACGGTGAGCGCGGTCGAACGCGGGGCGACCCGCGGCCACGTCGTCGCCTTCGCCGCGCTGCTGCTCGGGATCCTCGGGGCGATGATCTTCCGGCCGGTGTTCGGCGCCTGACACTGCGTCGCCGGTTCGCGGTCATCCCGACCCAGCCGATAGAAGTCCAAAGGGGCATGTCCTTGAGGACATCCGAGAACGTTCGCGGCGATGCGGCGCTCGGCAGGCTTCCGATGTCCTGGCCGGAGGTCGGGCCAGCGGGTAGGCGGCGCTCCACGACCCAGCCATCCGGGGAGCCCGAGGGGGCCGGGACGGTCGACGATCCAGGGAGTCAGCGTGGCCGAGCCGAACATCAGCGCGGCGGACAGCAACCCCAACCGGCAGTGCCAGCGGGGGATGAGACCAGCCCGCCGAGCGCCCAGGACAGGTTGACGAGGGCGAGCGCGAGGAAGGTGCCGTGGAGGGTGACGAGCGCGGTGTGCAGCGCCCACGGACCGGCCGGCGGCGTTCGACGGATCGTGGTGCGAGCGCAGGCCATCGGGGGTGAATTGGCTTGCGAGGCGCGCTCGGAGGTGCTTCATTCCTGCCCATGAAAACGTCCGCGTGCCCGATCGTCGGGGTGCTCGTGTCGACCCTGATCGGCTGCGCCGGCGGACCGCCCCCGAAATGCCCGGAGCCGGCCCCCACGGCCGCGACGGCGCCGGCCCCCGTCGAAGCGAAACCGGCGGCGGGCCCCGTGACCGCGACGACGACCGCCGCCGAGGTCATCGAGTGGATCAACGCCGGCGACGTCGAGAGCCTGTTCGCGCGCTTCTCGCCCGAGATGCAGGCCGCCGTCCCGATCTCGACGCTACAGCCGGTGGTCAGCCAACTCCTCGCGGTCCGCGGCCGACTCACCGGCGTCACGCCCCTCGAGGCCAGCGAGCGCGACGGTGAATTTCGCGTGATCGGCGAGCGGGGCGAGCTCAGGCTGCTGGTGACCGTCGACGAGCAGGGACGGATCGCGGGGCTGAAGGTCAAGGAGCCCGACACGGCGCCTCCGGTGGCCCGCAGCGCGCCCGTCAGTCTGCCGTTCCGCGGCGAGTGGCTGGTCGTGTGGGCCGGCGACCGGCCGGAGCTCAATCACCACATCGATCATGCGTCGCAGCGCCGCGCCGCCGATCTGGTGATCGTCGACGCCGCCGGCAAGACGCACAAGGGCGACGGACGCGAGCTCACCGACTATTATGCGTACGGCCAGGACATCCTCGCGGTGGCCGACGGGGTGGTCGTCACCGTCGTCGACGGCGTGCCCGACAGCGTGCCCGGAGAGCTCAACCCATACATGGCCCCCGGCAACATGGTTGTGCTCCGCCACGAGGGCGAGCTCCACTCGGCCTATGCCCATTTGATCCCCGGCAGCATCAAGGTCAAGCCCGGGGCCAAGGTCCGCCGCGGGCAGGTGCTGGGCAAGTGCGGCAACAGCGGCAATTCGAGCGAGCCGCACCTACACGTGCAATTGCAAGACGGCCCCCGGTTCCAGAAGAGCTGGGGCATCGAGGCCGTGTTCGCCGAGGCGGTGATCGTCCGCGACGGCGCGTCGACGCCGCGCACGGACTACACGTTCTTGAAGGGCGACAAGGTCTCGGCGCCCGTCGCCGGCAAGAAGTGAGGTCAGCGCGAGCGACCAGCAGCGCCGTCACCCCGCTGGCTCGACGCGTTGGAACCGGGCGCGGGCCGTCAGCTCTCGCGCTGCCCCAGGTTCGCGTGGATGATCGCCCCGTTGAGCGCCGGTCGGTCGAGCGTGAACGCGACGATGTCGGCGACCTCCTCGGGCGTGAGCAGGCGGCCGTACGAGACCATGCCGAGGACCTGCTGCATGACCTCGGGACCGCGCGCGCGCAGCGGGTCGAGCAGGGGCGTATCGACGAAGCCGGGGCACACGCAGACCGCGTGGATGCCGGTGCCGAACAGGTCTTGCACGGTGGCGCGCATCAGCCCGACGAGCGCGTGCTTGCTGGCGCAGTACGACAGGCGGCCGGGCACGCCCTTCTCGGACAGCGTCGAGCCGATGAAGATCACCGACGAGCCCGGGGCCATCGTCGGCAGCAGGCCGGCGGTGAGCTCGGCCGGGGTGACGACGTTGAGCCGCATCGCCTGCTCGCAGGCGCGGGCGTCGAATTCGCTGACCGCGTCGGCGATCGGGAAGGCCGCGTTGTGGATCAGGTGGACGCGGCCGCGCGCGCCGATCAGCTCGCGCACGCGCACGATCGCCTCGGCCACCGCGGCGGCGTCGGCGAGGTCGACCGCGACGTTGATCACCCCATCGGCTCGACATGGCCTGCGGGACAGGTTGATGACGCGCCGACCGTCGGCGCGCGAGCGGGCGGCGATCGCCGCGCCGATGCCGGCGCTGCCGCCGGTGAGGACGATGGTGTCTGTGGCCGTGCTCATGTGCCCCTTTGCCAGCTCGCCGAGCCGAGCTGACCCGGGCCCGAGGATACCTTGACCGTGAGGCCGTGGATCGGCGCGACCTGGAGGACCTGGCCCTCGTCGACGAGGCGGGAGCACAGGTGGCGCGCGAGCTCCTCGACGGTGACGTTGCGGACCGGCAGCACCTGCACGTCGCTGCGCAGGAACGGGATCGTGTGGCCGTCGAACTCGGCGAACAGGTACGGGCCCTCCTCGCGCAGGATCAGGTGCGGCGAGCGGCCGGGGAGCAGGACCCACTCGTCGAGGTCGCGGCACAGGTCGAGCACGATGCGCTTGAACTCGCCGTAGTCGCCCATCATGCCGTTGTCGTCGGGCTCGCCGGTGAGGCTCACCGAGACGGCGAAGTTGTGGCCGTGCAGGCGCTCGCGCCGGTCGGCGGAGAAGATCGTGAAGTGCCCGGCCGAGAACTTCATCGATTCCTTGGCGAGCTCGATGGTGGTGAGTTCGAGCGTCGTCGGATCGCGTGGTTCGTCGGTGGTGCTCGCGGTCATCGCTGGCCTCGGGTGACGGAATTGGCGTCGGGCTCGTCCTCGCCGCGGTACACGCAGCCGCAGGTGCAGGTCTCGCGCACGCCGACCTCGGTCAGCAGCGGCAGGGCGGGCCGCAGGCGGCGCCAGATCCAGCGGGCGAGGACTTCGCTGGTCGGGTTGTCGAGGCCCTCGACCTCGTTGAGGTAGCGGTGGTCGAGGAGCCGGTGGAGCGGCTCCCAGGCGAGGTCGAGGTCGCCGAGGTCGATGATCCAGCCGGCGTCGGCGCGGACCGGGCCGCGCACGCGCACCTCGACGGCGTACGAGTGGCCGTGGAGCCGGCTGCACTTGTGGCCAGGTGGTACGGCCGGCAGGCGGTGCGCGGCCTCGAAGCGGTAGACGCGGAAGAGCTCCATCGACGGGGGGATAGCTCGCAAGCGACGGGTCGTCCAGCCCGCGCTAGGAAACCACCTTGTGGCGGATGAGGTTGAGGAATTCCTGACGCGTGTTGAGGTTGTCCTTGAAGACACCGAGCATCGACGAGGTCACCGTCCACGCGTTGGGCTTCTGCACCCCGCGCATGATCATGCACATGTGGCTGGCCTCGATGACGACGGCGACGCCTTGCGGCTGCAGCACCTCCTGGATGGCCTCGGCGATCTGGCGCGTGAGCCGCTCCTGGACCTGCAGGCGGCGGGCGAACATCTCGACCACGCGGGCGAGCTTCGACAGGCCGACGACCTTGCGGTCGGGGATGTAGCCGATGTGCGCGCGGCCGATGAATGGCAGCATGTGGTGCTCGCACAGGCTGAACATGTCGATGTCGCGGACGAGCACCATCTCGTCGTGGCCGACGTCGAAGATGGCGCCGTTGAGCAGCGCGTCGAGCGACTGGTCGTAGCCGCTGGTGAGGAACCGCAGCGCCCGCGCGACGCGCTCGGGCGTGCGCTCCAGGCCCTCACGCGCCGGATCTTCGCCGACGCCGCGCAGCAGCGCGGCGACGGCGTCCATCATCGAGGAGAGCGCCGCGTCGGCGGCGGACCGGTCGGGCAGGTCGGACACGAAGCGCGAAGGATAGCACCGCGGCGCGGTCCGCTCCAAACCGCGCGCGGAACGACGAGCTCAGCCGACCGGCGCGGGGAAGCAGCTGAACTCGATCTGGCCGTTCACGTCGCCCCAGTCGAGGTTGACCTCGAGCGCCTCGACGCCGAGCGGCATCAGGACGCGGTTCACGCTCGCGTAGTCGGAGGCCTTCATGTAGCCGGCGAACTCCGAGCTGATGTACGCGCCGCCGCCGTAGACCGTGACGTACTCGTACAGCGTTTGCATCTCGACGTCGGTCGGCTGGTCGCCGTCGTCGAACTGGCCCGAGCCCTCGAGGTACATGACGATGTCGTAGTCCATCGCCAGCTGGGCGGGGTTGCCGACGTATTGCGCCGGCAGGTGGTAGTACGACGATTCGCCGGGGTAGGTCCAATTCTTCGGGCCGTCGGACGGGCCCCAGCCGAACCAGAACATCGTCGGGTTGGGGTCGGGGCTGCCGGCCAGCCACTCGCGGATCGGGCAGTCCGTCTGCTCGTTGAAGGGCAGGCTGCTGTCGGCCGTGGCGATGAAGCGGCCCGCGCCCGCGTTGCCGAGCGCGTACACGATCTCGCCGTCCAGCGTCGCGTGGGCGAACACGTTTTGATTGAGGATCGCCAGCGTGCCCGATTGCTGTGAGTCGATCGTCAGCCCACAATCCACGCACTCCGTCATGCCGACGTCCGGCTGCACCCCGAGGTCGAACTTCGCCCCGCCCGACGTCGTCAGCGGCGGCGCGCCCGTGCTCGACGCCTCCGTCGTGGTCGGAGCGGTCGTAGCGACGGCGTCCGTCGACGTGCCGGAGCCGTCGTCGCTGGTGCCCGTGGTCGCGTCGGTCGTCGTCGTCGTCGCGGGCGAGGTCGTCGGCGGCGGCGGCGTCGTCGTGATGCCGGCGCTGATGCTGTCGAGGCGGCCGCCGTCGTCGCCGCAGGCCGTCAGCAGGGCCAGCGAGGCCGCGGCGCAGGCGAGGGGAGCGCGGGTGATTATTTCAAGCATGGCGGCCACGGTACGCGGCGCCCGGACCCCTCACAAGCGTCGCGCGGGCTGCGCGAGGGCTGCACGTGCAGGTCGGGGCTCCGGCGTCCGGACGCGTGTACGCGTGTTGCCGGCCGAGCTGCGCGCGTTGTTGCCTGCAAGGCAACAGAACGTTTCACTGTCCGGGCTTATCTTCGAGCCTCACGACTCCATACTCGGACCGGCATGCGCGAGCAAGACCATCCCACTCCCTCGACCGTCGACGCCGTGCTGGGCGTGATCCCGCTCGGCGAGCCGCCGTGGCCGACGCTCGATCCGTTCCTCTTCTGCGTCCACCACGACGACGCGTACCCCGCGGGCAACGAGCAGCTCGGGCCGGCGGCCTCGCTCGCCGGTCGCGAGATCGGCCGCGACTTCGCCGGCATCGACGGCTGGCGCATGTACCACGGCGACGTGGTGCCCGGATTCCCGGCGCACCCGCACCGCGGATTCGAGACGGTGACGATCGTGCGCCGCGGCCTCATCGATCACAGCGATTCGCTGGGGGCGGCCGCGCGGTTCGGCGGCGGCGACGTGCAATGGCTGACGGCCGGGGCCGGCATCGTGCATTCGGAGATGTTCCCGCTGCTCGACCGCACCGGGCCCAATCCGGCCGAGCTGTTCCAGATCTGGCTCAACCTGCCGCGCGCGAACAAGCTGGCGCCGCCGCACTTCTCGATGCTGTGGCGCGAGACGATCCCGACGCTCGTGGCCACCGACGGCGAGGGTCGTCGCGCCGAGATCACGGTGGTCGCCGGGCGCTTCGACGGGGCCGCGCCGCCGGCTCCGCCGCCGAACTCGTGGGCCGCGCGGCCCGACACCGACGTCGCCATCGCCTCGATCGTGCTCGCGCCCGGGGCCCGCTGGACGCTGCCGGCCGCCGCGCCCGGGACCCTGCGCGCCCTGTACTTCTTCCGCGGTCGCGAGGCGCAGATCGCAGGCCGGCAGGTCGGCGTCGGTCATCGCGTGCAGCTGCGGCCCGAGGCCGCCGTGGAGCTGGTCGGCGGCGCCGAGGCGAGCGAGCTGCTGCTGCTGCAGGGCCGCCCGATCGGCGAGCCGGTGGCCGCGTACGGCCCGTTCGTGATGAACTCGCAGGCGGAGATCCAGAAGGCCTTCAGCGACTATCAACGCACCCGCTTCGGCGGCTGGCCGTGGCGCAGCGACGGCCCGGTGCACGCGCGCGAGGAGGGGCGCTTCGCCGTCCACGCCGACGGGCGCAAGGAGCGGCCGGCGTAACGACTGCGGGCGCCGTGGCCGGCTGCTCGGAGAATCACACCTGGGTGCGGCGGATGTCCGTCGACCTCGCGGCCGCACTCTCGTCCTGTCCTGAAGGACAGCTCACGCGACGCCGCGATCGTCGTCCTTGCGGGCGCTGACGCGACCGGCGAGGACGAGCGCCTCGTGCTCGGCGCGGCGCACCAGCTCACACGCGCGACGCACCTCCGCGGGCAGGCGCGCGACCGTGACGACCGAACCGACCCACAGCCACTTCTTGAAACCGGCCTTCCGCACGGCAGCCACGGCCACCCGCGAGGCGGCGACAGCGACCGTGGCGCGACGGAGCCCGACCACGAGCGCCTGCCCGCCGCGCCCGGCGTCCTCGATCCCGCAGGCCACGCGCCAGCCCTCGGCGACGTGGGCCTCGCACAACCGGGCGCGCGTCAGTGCGGCGATCACCGCCGGCAGCACCGCGCGCAGCTCCGATTCGGTGGCGCTCCCGGCGAGGGTGCGCCGGACCGCGTCGGTGGCGATCGCCAGCACCGCCGCCTCGGCGCCCGCCGCCACCAGCGTCCCGCCGATCGGGCCCGTCGCCAGCTCCAGCGCCGTCGCGGCCGCCCGCACGCCCCCGGCGGCGAGCACGTGCGTCGACTTCTCGGCGGCCCGCGTCCGCACGCGCGCGACCCTGTCGGCCGCCCACGCCTGCACGGTCCGCAGCGCCTGCCTCGCTCGTCTGTCTCGTCGCACCTCGGTCACGAGGGCGAGGTTCGCAGATCCTGCTGACGCATGAGCGTCACCATTGCGACCTTCTCGCGACGCGGCAGGCGTGCGCGACCCGGCGGCGCCGGCGCCGATCGGTCGCAGCGCCGGTACCGCCGAGCGTTGTGCGATCACAACAGCGTGTAGCGAGGAAAGATCGCCAGGTAGCCCTTGGCCTGCAGGCGGTCGCCCTCGACGATCACCTTGACGTAGAACTGGCGGTGGATCGCCACCCGCCAAGGCGCGCCCGGCAGCGAGACCGTGGCGTGGCCCCACCAGTCGAGCAGCGCGCGCGTCTTGGTCGGGTCGCACGCGCGCTCGTCGGCGAGCGCCGCGAAGGTGCGCTGCCACGCGGGGAAGTCGCCCGGGCCGCGGGCGACGTACGCCTCGAGGCCGAGCAGGGGGCGCAGGCGATCGCCGATGGCCACCTGCACGCCGACCTGGCGGAACTCGTCGCCGATGACGGCGAGCGCGCGCTCGACCGCCGCGATCTCGCCGGGCCACTCGATGCGGCGCAGCCAGGCGGGCACGTCGCGGGCGAGCAGGGCGACGTGGACGCGCAGGTCGTCGACCCCGCGGTGCGGCGTGGCGGCGACGTGCAGGGCCCGACCGGACGGCGGCAGGGCCTCGGCCGCGCGCCGCAGCGAATCGATGCACATGGCCGATGGGGCATGTCCCAGGAGCAAGGTCGAGCCGCGCTCGGCGGCCGCCAGCAGCGCGGCCATCGGCGGGCGCTCGGCCCCGCGGTGGGCGCGGAAGGTGTTGGCGCAGGCGGGGTCGAGGCACAGGAACGCGAACGAGGCGGGCGGGCCGGCGCCGTCGAAGTCGAACTCGAGCCACACCGACGGGCTGTCCTTCAGGACAGGGTCGTGCGGCCACTCGCGCACCAGCGCCGCCGGCCCGGGCGCGCACAGCCCGGGCTCGGCCGCGAGGGCGCGCAGCAGCTGATCGCGGCCGCCGTCCCACGCCTCGCAGCAGCCGGCGAAGTCGACGCGCGGGTCGCCCTCGGCGAGCCGGCACTCGAACCCGAGCCAGTTGAAGGCCGGGGGCAGCCGGCGCGACCACGCGGCGATCGCCTCGAAGCGCGCCGGCGCGACCAGCTCGGCCGGGACGTGCGAGGCGACCGCGGCCAGGACCTCGTGCGGGACGGGCGGCACGGCTCAGCCCCGCCGGACCTTGAGGGTTCCGTAGTAGCGGGCGACCTTGCGGAACGGGCGCGGCCGCAGGCGCGTGACCGCGACGTCGACCTGGTACTCGCCCGGCTCCTCGAAGGTGGCGAGGCACTCGAAGGTGACCTCGTCGACCGGCGGCGCCGGTACGGGGATCGGCAGGACGGGCGCGCCGTGGACGACGGTGAGCTCGCGCCGGAAATAGACCTCGACCGCGAACTCGGGGCTGCCGGAGAACTCGTCGGGCGGATCGACCTCGATCGTGATCGCCAGCGCGACCGGCTGACCGAGGCCGACGAGGTCGGGTTGGACGCCGCCGATCGACAGCGTCGGCCCCGGCCACAACATGGTCGGCTGCGGGACCTCCTTGATCGCGCGGATGGCGTCGACGACGCCGACCGGCAGCAGCGTGACGATGCCCTCGGGCAGATTGACGAGCGCCTGATAGTCGGCCGGTTTGACGTTGTAGTCGTCGAGGACGGCGGCGGGGTCGTTGGCGAAGCGGTCGCGGACGCCGGCGACGTCGCGGGCGAAGTCGGTGAGCAGATACAGCAGCACGAGGTTCCTTTCGCTACAGTTCGGGATAGGGGATGAAATCGGCGAACAGGGCCACGCGGGTGCAGACCTCGCCGGGGCACTGGTCGAGCATGCATTGATCGAGCTTGCAGCCGAGCGAGGCCACCAGGTCCTCCTGGCCGGACACCAGCAGGCCGACGATCGCGTGGGTCTCGGAGTCGAAGATCGGCGAGCCGGAGTTGCCGCCGTAGGCGTCGAGGTTGGCCTTGAAGTGATCGACCGCGGCCTCGCGCACGAGCGCGTTGCCGGCCAGCTTGCGCGGCAGGCCGAGCGGGTGCCCGACGACGTGAACCGGGCGCGCCAGGCCGATCGGCTCGCACGCCAGCGGGCGGATCGTGCGGCCCTCGACCTCGCGGTCGAGCTCGAAGATGGCCCAGTCGGCCGGGTCGCCCTCGGCGCAGCGCAGCAGCTCGGCGCGCAGCTCGTAGACCTCGTCGGCGGCGATCCGGACCACGCCGTCCTGCACGGCCGCGACGTCGAAGGCGAAGGTGACGACGGTGCTGGCGATCTCCGCCGGGGAGATGCAATGCGAGGCGGTCACCAGCCAGCGGCTGCGCCGGCGGGCCGGGTAGCGCGCGACCAGGAAGCCCGAGCCGCGGGCGCCCGGGATGCACGGCTCGCGCCCGAAGCGGGCGTCGCACAGGTCGAAGTGCTCGCGCAGCGGTTTGGTGCGCAGGAGGTAGTGGCCGTCGACCAGCTCGCCGAGCTCGGCGCGGTCGAACAGGACGGCCACGCCCTCCTCGTCGGCTCGCAGCTCCCGCAAGTAGTCGGTGGCCTGGCGGTCGTGGATGTCGAGCTTGCCGAGGAGCACGTCGAGCCGCGGCGGCAGGGCCCGGCCCTCCGGCGGCACGTTGACGAGGTCGTTCGAGCCGTGCACCGCCACCAGCTGCCGGATCGCCGCGGCGGCCAGGGCCGGGGAGGACGCCCCGCCGAGGTCGATCGACGCGACGTCGGTCGGGAGACGGCGATCCAGCTCGCGCAACAACAGCTCGAGATTCACGTGGCGGAGATCGGTGGGCGGCATGTCTCGCGGTTCTTCGCGCAATGCTACGCGCTGGCCGCAGTGCGGCAGTTACCGCGCGATTACAACGAATCGAGACCGCGGATCGATCTCCGCCGGCGGCGCCTCGCGGGACGCCCTCACACGAGGAGCAGCTCGAGCCCGCCGGTGCAGCGCTCGCAGGGGTAGATGTCGTCGGTCTGCGGCTCGATGAACCACACCGCCTCGTCGCAGGTGACGGCCCAGTTGACGGCCTGGCCGGCGACGGTCATCCAGTCGAACTTGCCCCACGCGAGCCCGACGCACAGCCCGTAGCGCAGCTCGCCGGCGTCGTACGCGTGGGCCGTCATCTCGCCCTTGATCGCGTAGGCGAAGTCGTCACAATCGTAGCGCTCGAGCATGTGCTGCTTGCGGTCGGCCTGGCTCTCGCGCAAGATGAGCGCCAGCTCCCGGCGCGACGGCAAATAATAGCTGTTGTCGCCGAAGCGCAGCAGCGCGGCCGGGCTCAGCTTGCCGGCGAGGGTGGTACGAATCAGACGGTCGAGCCATTCGGAGGTCGCTATCCGCCCCGGAGAGCCCGGCTCGGCGGCGAGGTCGGCGTTGTCTACGGATATCACCGATCTCGCCGCGATCCGGGTCCCCGAGAGGCGGCCGCGCGCGGATATATAGGAGGAACTCATCGACCGCCCCGATTCGCCGGGCAAAACTCGCACGCTCGCCCCGGCGTGTACATTACCGCGGCGTTACGGCCGAGGCCGCTCAGACCCGGACGATCTCGATCTGCTCGACGCCGAGGCGCAGCTGACGCGTGCCCTTGCGCCGCTCCACCAGCTTCGCGGCGTCGAGCACGCCGTGCTGGCCGAGCTGCCCGCGACTGCGATGGATGCTGATATTGAGGTGACCCGGCTCGATCTTCAGCATCGTCAGCAGCCGGTCCTGATGCACCCACCCCTGCTCCGGCCCGGGTACGCCGCGCTGCCGGTCGGCCAGCCGCGCCCGCGCGAGCAGCAGGAGCGGGTAGTGGTGCGCGCGGGCCTGGAGGTCGATCCGCCGGCCCTCCGCGATCGCCACCAGCTCGACGTACTCCTCGTCGGAGCTGTGCGAGAACCGCAGCTGCAGGTCGGCGACCACGAGCCCGGCCTGGCTCTCCTCCCAGGTGCCCGAGCCGCCGGTCGGGAGGTGCACGCGCCACATCTCGCCGCGCACGAGCACGACGGCGCGGTCGCCGACCTCCGAGATCTCGCCAGGACGCTCGCCCATCCACCGGTCAGGCATCTCGGGGTACAGGACCAGCTCGGGCGCGTCCTCGTCGGGCAGCGCCAGCAGCCCGCCGTCGGCGACGCGGATCCGGCCGCTGTCGAGGTGGATCGCCATCGGCCGCGGCGCGCTGTCGTCGACGAACTCGAAGGCGCCCGACTGGCGGCCGAACCGGAGCTGCAGGCCGCGGCGCAGCGGCACCCGCTCGCCGAACGCCAGCCGGTGCTCGCCGACGCTGGTGCCGTTGCGGCTGCCCAGGTCCTGCAGCTCCCACACCGCGCCGGTCCATTGCACGACGGCGTGCTGGCTCGAGACGTCGCGCGCCGCGAGGATGAGGTCGCACGCGCGGGAGCGGCCGACCAGGCAGCGGGCAGGAAGCAGCTCTTCCCGCCCCGTATCGAGCCCCAGGAGCGCTCCCACGGGCCGCGATGTTATCGCAATCACGGCAGGAAGACGCGCTGCCAGCGTTCGGGGTCGCGAACACCTAGCTCACGGAGGGCGCGGTCCGCCTGCGCGAGCCGCTCGTGATCGGCGCCGGCGAGCCGCCGCTCGAGAGCCCAGGCGGCCATGGTCATGTCGACTTCGCCGAAGCCGCGTGCGGCCGCGGCGAGCTCGGCAGCCGCCCCGGGCCGCTGCGGGGCCGCCCGCGCCCGGATCCACCGCGCGTGCAGCCCGGCGTCGGGCCGCGACTCGCAGGCGAGCCGCCTGGCGATGCACGCGGCGCCGCGACGATCGCCCCGGGCCAGGGCGCAGCGGGCCCGCAGCAGCAGCGCGTCGATCCGCGAGATCGGGTTGCGCAGCAGCCCCGCGCGGGAGATCGCGCCCCAGCGCTCGCGCAACGCCGAGTCGGCGCGCACGGCCTCGCCGTCGTAGAGGTCGCAGCAGACCTCGATCCGCAGGGCGTAGAAGTGCTGCAGGGTGTAATCGCGGCGGGTCCAGCGGCGCACGCTGTCGCGGGCGTAGTGGCGAGCGGTCGCCAGATCGCCGGCGGCGACGCGGGCCTGGGCGAAGAACTGACTGAACACCACGAGGCCGTAGAGGTCGCCGCGAGCCTCGGCGTCGCGCAGGTGTTCGCCGGCGCGGCGCTCGACGTCGACGAATCGGCCGAGCTGGTCGAGCGCGGTCAATTCGAAGCAGGCCCCGAGCACGCGCTCCCACGGCATGCCGGCCCGCGGCGCCGACAGGGCGTCGAGGCCGCGGGCGCACCGCGCGGCGCACTCGCGCCAATCGCCGCTGATCATCGCGTCGGCGGCGGAGCACACGTAGGTGAGGCCGAGCAGCTGCGGGTCGTCGCGGGCCTCGGCGATCTCGCGGGCCCTCTGGACATAGCGGGCGCCGACCTCGGCGCGCCCGATCATTCGATGAAATGCCCCGAGCACGGCGAGCCCGCGGCCGATCCGCTGCGGCTCGCCGGCCTGCAGCGCGGCCAGCAATGCCCGCACCGCGAACAGCATGCCGTCGGCCGGCATCGTGTTGGTGAGGCCCATGCCGACCGACCAGCACAGGTCGACGCGCCGCAGCTGCGCGTCGGTCGGCGCGACGTCGCCGCGGGCCTCGATGCCGCGCAGGCGCAGGCGCGCGTATGTCCATAGCAGGGCCAGCGCGGCCAGCGGGGTCGAGCGCGGCCACCACAGGCCCTCGGCGCGCAGCATGGGCCGCAACAGGTCGAGCCCGCGATCGATGTAGCCGCCGGCCATCCACGCGTCGGCGGCCTGGCGCAGGAGCTCGGAGCGGCTGTCCTCGGGGACATCTTCGGCGCCGCGCAGGAACGCCTCGGCCCCGGCGGCGCAGCGACCGGCGCGCACGAGCACGCGGCCCTGGCGGCGGCGCAGCTCGGCGGCGCGCGGGCGGTCCTCGCCGGCGATCCACTCGGCCGCGTCGCCGAGCAGCGCCGCGGCGCGCTCGAACGCCAGCGCCTGCTCGGCCTCGGCCGCGGCCTCCTCGGCGGCGCCCGAGGCCCGGGCCAGCTCGCCGGCGCCCTTCCAGTGGCGCGCCCGCAGCTCGGGGGCGCCCCAGCGCTCGCGCTCGAGCGCGCCGGCGAGGGCCGCGTGCAGCTCGACCCGCAGCCCCGGCTCGAGCCCGCCGACCACGCCCTCGCCGATCCGGTCGTGCGTCGGCTCGACGATGTCCCACCGCCGCGACCCCTGCATGCGGATCAGCGCCAGCGCCCGCAGGGCCCCCAGCGTCGCGCCCGGGCTCTGCACCCGCGCGGCCTGCAGCAGCACGCCCTGCGGCAGCGGCTGGCCCGCGAGCGCGACGGCGGCGAGCAGGCGTTGCGCCTCCGCGGACAGGCCCTGCGCGCGCCGCCGGACCCACTCGGCGATCGCCGGTACCGGCCCCGCGGCGCCGCCCAGCGCCAGCGCCTCGAGCAAGAACGGGTTGCCGCCTGACTCTTGGGCCAGGTCGGCGATGGCCGCGTCGGCGCGCTCGCCGAGGTGGTGGCGCAGCAGCGCCTCGCAGGCGTCGCGGGCGAGCGCGGCGACGGCGAGCCGGCGCTCGGCGATCGCCTGGCCGCGGGCGTCGGCGCGCGCGTACAGCTCGCGCAGGCAGGCGCTGTCGGCCTCGCGGTCGCTGCGGCAGGTGGCGACGATCGTCAGCGCGAGCTCGTCGTCGCGCGGCAGCAGCAGGTCGAGCATCAGCCCGGCCGTGTCGGCGCCGGCGTGGTGGAGGTCGTCGACGAACAGCACGACCGGACGACCGCCCGCGGCGGCGGCGATCAGGGCCCGCACGGCGGCGAACGCCGCGGCCCGCTCGACGGCGCCCTCGGGGTCCTCCTGCGGCCCGCGCAGCAGCGCCGACAGCACCGGGAACACGGTCGAGGCGGCGGCGACGTCGACCTCGCGCCAGCACCTCGCGGCCCGCAGCCGGCGCATCAGCGCGTCGACGACCGCGTCGAAGCCGCCGTAGGGCACCGATTCGCACTCGTAGCAGCGCCCGGCCAGCACCAGCGCCGCGCCGTCGCGCTCCAGCTCGCCCAGCACCTCGCGCACCAGCCGGGTCTTGCCGACCCCCGAGGCCCCCGACACGCGCACGAAGTTCGGCGCCCCGGGGGTTGCCTCGGCGAGGGCCTGCAGCAGCGCCGCGCGCTCGTCGTCGCGGCCCAGCAGCGGCACCGGCCCGCGGTCGTCGCCGGCCTTCACCGTGACGCCGAGGCGGCCGGCGATCTCGGCCCCGTCCGGCCTGTCCTTCGGGTCAGGTGCGAGCATCGCCGCACACAGCCCGTCGAGGTCGGGCGGGACGGCGCCGGCGCGCTCGGACGGCCGGCGATGCGGCCCCGGGAGCTCGCCGGTGAGCAGCTGAAACAGGATCACGCCGACGGCGAACCAGTCGCTGGCCGGCGAGGCCGCGGCGCCGCGCAGCAGCTCCGGGGCGATGTACCCCGGCGTGCCGGCGGCCCCGCGGGGGCTCGCGCCGGCGCTGACGGTCGCGCTCTGGGCCAGGCCGAAGTCGAGGATCACGACCCGACCCCCGGCCTCGACGAGCACGTTGGCGGGCTTGAGGTCGAGGTGGAGCACCCCGGCGGCGTGCAGCGCCCGCACGCCTGCGGCCAGCTGCGCCAGCGCCGGCCGCAGCTGGCCCGGATCGGCGCGCACGGCCTCGACGAGCCGCGCCCCGCCGACGTACTCCATCGCCAAAAACCACGTCCCGTCGGCCACCACCAGCGCCTCGTGGCGGACCAGGTTGTCGTGGCGGATGCCCGCCAGCGTGCGGAATTCCTGCTTGAGCCGGAACAGCCGCCACGGATCGAGTCGGCTCAGCGTCTTGATCGCCACCCGGTCGCCGAGCTCGTCGTCGATCGCCTCGTAGACCAGCCCCATGCCGCCCGCGCCGAGGTAGCGGACCAGGCGATACGGCCCGATGCGCTCCCCCGGGGTCGGCGGCGGGTCGGACGGCCCGTCGCTGGACTCGTCCGCGGTCGTCTGCGTCGTCTGCGTCGAGTCCGACGTCAGGGCCATGCTCGCGGCGAGGTTAGCCGAACCCGGCCCATGGACGCGAGCGCGCGCTCGCCGAACCAGAGTTCCGGATCCAATGTGGGTGAAGCAGGCACTGGAGATGGGCGCAGGGCCGCGGCCGCGGACCGGGCGACCGACGGGGTCATCACATTTCGTCGTGGTCGATGCAATCGTGGCAGGAATCCTGCCGCGACGTCATTCGCCGTGCTCGACGCCCTCGGGTGTCATCGGCCGCATGTGCCCTTGGGGACAGGAAGGCCCCGAGCGTCGCCCGCGCCAGGGGCGGGGAGATCTGTCATAGATTGGTCATTGCGCGCTGGCGCGCGTGGGGGCGCGGCGGCGGCGGCGGGCGAGCGAGACGCGATCGGTGGCGAGCGATCGATCCGGCCCGATCTGCGTCCGCGAGCGGGTGTCTGGGCAGGTCGATGCGCGCTTGTAAGCTCACGCTTCTTCGCTTCCGTCGCCGGCGCGCGCGGGTTAAGCATGACCTTCCATGGATCTCGAAGAATTCGCGGCGCTCCGGGCCGAGTTCGCTGTTCGGGGGTGGCATCGCAAGGCCACCGGCGCGGTCGTCGCCGAATTGCTGCTCCACTTCGCGCTCGCCATCGCCGGCTATGTGATGTTCCTGGCCTGCGAGTCGCAGGCGCTGGCGTGGCTGGGCCTGGCGATCTCGACCTACGGGACGCTGGGGGTCACGACCAACACCCACACGTCGACCCACAACGGCACGAGCGACAAGAAGTGGGTCAACGAGCTGCTGTCGTACCTCGGCTATCCGCTGTTCGCCAACCTGTCCCTCACGTACTGGCGCAACGCACATATCACGATTCACCACGCCGCGCCCAACGTGATGGGCATCGACGACGACCACGACTTCATGCCGTGGTTCGTCACCACGGAGGCGGAGATGCGGCAGGCGCGGGGCCTGGCCCGCTTCTACTACCGCCACCTGCAGAAGTACTTCTTCCCGATCATCTTGTGGGTGCACGTCTTCTTGCGCCAGAAGTCGAGCTGGGTCTACCTGACGAAGGCGCTGCTCGACCCGAGCCGGCGGCGCCGGGGCCACTGGCTCGACCTGCTGGCGATGTCGCTCTACTGGGTCGCGTGGGTCGGCGTGCCGAGCCTGTTCATCCCGTTCTCCGACGCCCTCCTGGCCTCGATGGTGCGGATCGCCTTCCTCGGCTACCCGCTGTTCGCCGTGCTGGCTCCCGCCCATTACCCGCACGAGGCCGGCTGCGTCCGCCGCGGCGAGTGGCCCAAGGACTTCCTGGCCCTGCAGACCTGCACCACCATCAACTTCCGCACCGGCCCGCTCGGCGGCTTCGTCTGCTCGGGTCTGCAGTACCAGATCGAGCACCACCTGTTCCCCAATTATTCACACGTGTATTACAAGCGGATGAGCCCGCACGTGCGCGCGTTCTGCGAGCGCGTGGGCTATCCCTACCGCACGATGGGCTGGGGCGAGGCGCTGCTCAAGATCTTCGCCATCTTCGCCCGCCCCAAGCCGGTCGCGCCCGACCTCGAGACGCTGCACGACGATCTGCAAGGCCGCGCTCCCGAGGCCGCCGGCGAATCGGTGGTCTGAGCGGCCGATTCGCCCCCGAGCAGCCGAGTGCGCTCTCGAGGGCGCTCGAGGCGTGGCGAGCGACGTTGGCCCGACGCTCTGGTCGCAATCCCCGCCGGCTTCTCCGCCATCCTGTATCCGCCCGTCGGAAGGCCGGCTGCGGCCGTTGTGGCTCGCGGCGCGCGAGGCGGCCGACAGACAGTGTAGGGAGCGGCATGGGACCCACCGCGCTCGCCGCGTGCATGTGTTGCCTGCGTCGTTGGAGGCAACACCACCGTTGATGCTATCAATGGCGGAATCGATTGTGACAAGGAATGCAAGCCCGACTGCCCGATCGCGTAGGCGACCATGACACGGCTTGAAACATCCAGCCCATCGGGCAAGGGGGTCGCTTACCTCGATCGCCGCCAGCGGTTGGGCTTCTCGCCCACTCTCGCCTTCTGGACGCGGCCCGACATCCAGAAGCTCACGGGGCCGTGGTTGGCCGGGTTCGTCGTCCTGTGGTCGATCGCCCTCTCGATGTTCGTGATGCAATGGGTTCCCATCTGGGCGAGCGGCCTTCTCGGGGGGGCGGGCCTGTTCCTGTTCATCGCACTGTTCGAGCGCTACCTGCGAACCCGTCTCCGGAGCCGAGCCCTCGAGGAAGGCGAGGGGCCCGAATCGGGGGCCTGACGCTCGCCGCCAGGCCTGCGGAGTATCAGCCCTCGTCGGAGGGCCTGGCGTCGAGGTCGGCGCGGGCCTTGGCGCCGAGGCGCGACAGGCCGATGTTCTGATCGAGGAGCACCTTGCACGGCACCGCGACCTCGCCGTCGGCGGTCTTGAGGACCACGCAGACGCCGAAGTAGCGGATCACCACGCCCTCGACGTCGCCGACGCGAATGGTGTCACCGGGGCGCGCCAGCCGGCTGAGGAAGTGGCCGGCGACGAGGTTGTGGAACGAATGGCGCGAGCCGAGGGCGAACGCCAGGGCGATCGCGGCCGCGGTGATGGCGGCGACGACGACCAGCAAGGTCTCGATCAGCGAGGTCTCGAGCCCGGCCTGTCCGCCGGCGACGATCACCGCCACGGTCATCACGCCGTAATAGGCGAGGTTGCCGAGCAATTCGGGGTGCTCGACGTCGCCGCGGCGCTGGCCGAAGCCGATCGCGGCCCGGCGGACCAGCCCGGCCACGCCGGCGCCGACGCAGAGCACGAGGCCGGCGGCGGCCAGGCGCGGCAGGAAGGCGATCAGCGCCGCGGCGCCGGCGGACAGCGCCTCGAGGCCGAGGATGTCGGCCGCGGCGGCGCCGGTGGCCAGCAGACCGGCGGCGTACACCAGCCCGGCGACGAAGTGCGACACGCCCTTGCGCACGCCGATCGCGTACAGGAGCCGCGCCGCTCCGGCCCGCTCGGCGAGCGCGTCCAGCCCGGTCTTCTCGATGGCCCAGCGCGTCATCCTGCGGGCGATCGCCGAGGCGATCAGGCCGCCGACGACGACGGCGACGAACAGCGCGGCGGTCGGCAGCAGCCTGCTGATCTGTTGGGTGAGATCCTCGAGCATCACTTGTCCTCCTCGTCGGTTGAATCGTCGGTCGCGGGGGCCGGGGTCAGCAGCGAGCCGGCCATGTTGCCGGTCTCGACGGCCACGGACGCGAGCAGCGCGACCGCGCTGGGCGGCCGCACGGCCTCGACCGCCGCGACCTGGTCGATCTCGTGTTTGACGCGCTCCCCGAAGTCGGCCGCGAGCGACACGAGCTCCTCGCGTAGCACCTCGAAGACGCCGTGGAGCCAGTCCGACTCAAGCTGGTCTGGTGTCACCACGTCCTCCTCCCCTCTTCTCGTACTCGCGCTGAAACTCGGCCCGCGCCCGCGTGAGCCGCATCTTCGCCGCCGATTCGCCGATCTCGAGCAGATCGGCGATGTCCTTGAGCGGGAGCTCCTCGACGAAGCGCAACACCATGATCTCCCGGTACGGGTACGCCAGCTCGCCCAGGACCTGCTTGAGCAGGTCCCGCTCGCCGAGCCGGCCCGTCATGCTCTCGTTGGCGTGCGGCATCGGCACGCCGCTCTGCTCCTCGTAATGGGCCCGCGCCCGCGCGTCGCGGCGGTGATTGAACGCGAGGCGGCGGGCGATCACGCGCAGCCAGCCGCGGAAGCGCGAGCCGTCGCCGCAACTCTCGATCGCCAGGAACGCGCGGACGAACGCGTCCTGGGCCACGTCCTCGGCGTCGCTCTGGTTGCCGAGCAGGTGGGTCAAGAGCCGCACCAGCCACTGCTGGTGGCGGTCGACCAGCGTCTCGAACGCGAGCTGACCGGCGAGCCCGCGCCGGGCGGCCTCCCGCACCAGCGCGGCGTCGTCGGGCTCGGTCGTCATGGGCTCGCGGGGCCGATACGCGTCGGCGGTCACGATTTCGCCCCCTGGGCGCCGTATGTCAAGCCTGGCGCGGGGTTTCGCGGCGACCGCGCTGCGCCGCAGGCAGCCGCGAGGCCCTCGGGACAGGTCTCGCGGTGTTCTGCGAGGCACTCGCCGGTCGTGATTTGGCGCTCGCCCGGACGCGTGTCGACGCCGTCCTCCATGCGATCGGTCCCGGGCTCGCGCCGCGAGCCGCCGATGCAGCGCGGGCGCGGCGCTGGCCCGCGCAGCGCCGCGGCGTTCGCCGATGGCGTCGACGGCGACACGACGCTGTCTCCTCATTGCCCGGGGCGAGGTCGGCTCAGACGGCCTCGCTCGGGTGCTGGAGGTGATAGACGAGCGTCGCCAGCAGCGCGCCGGACAGGGGCCCGACCAGGTACAGCCACGCGTGGCCGAGAGCGGCGCTGTCGAGGGCCGCAGCCGCCGCGCCGAGGCCGACGGCCGGGTTGAACGCGCCGCCCGAGACCGAGCCGCCGGCGAATGCGGCGACCACGATCGTGAAGCCGATCGCCAGGCCGTAGAAGGAGTTCTTGGCCACGGCGTCGTCGGTGGCGACGTCGAGGACCACGAGGACGAGCGCGAAGGTGAAGAGCGTCTCGACCAGCAGCGCGGACGTGAGGTCGGTGGTCCCGGGCGCGACCAGGAACGCCTGATGCGTCACGATCGGGGCCAGCGCCGCCGCCAGCGTGGCGCCGGCGAACTGCGAGCCGGCGTAGCCGAGTGCCGTCGGGAGCCCGAGCTTGCCGCGCAGGTACACGGCCAGCGTCACGGCCGGATTGTAGTGACCACCGGAGATGTGGCCGCCCATGTAGACCATGCACATCAACGCCGCGCCGATCACGAGCGGGGCCAGAGCCCCGGCGTGCGCGACCGCCAGCGCGATGCTGAAGACGAACAGGAAGGTGCCGACGAATTCGGTGACGTAGTTCTTCATGACTGGGGATACCTGCGCCGCGTATCGACGGCGTCTTGCGTGACGGTCGGGGAGGGAGCGACTGTCCGCGATACCGGAGAGCGCCCGCAAAGATGCATTCGTGTCGAAGGCGCGAGGTCGACGCCCCGCGGGAGCCCGCGGGACGTCGATCCGCGGATCATGTCACCGCAGCTTGAACTCGATGCGGCGGTTCTTGGCCTTGCCGGCCTTGGTGGCGTTGTCGGCGATCGGCTCGTCGGGGCCGGCCCCGCGGGTGGTCATGCGACCGGCGTCGACGCCCTTGTCGGCGAGGTACTTCTTGACCGCGTCGGCGCGGCGCCGCGACAGGTCGATGTTGTGGTCGCGGTCGCCGTCGCTGTCGGTGTGGCCGCTGATCTCGACGCCCACGTCCGGGAACTCCTTGAGCACCTTGACGGCGGCGTCGAGCTTGGCGCGCGAGGCCGGCTTGATGGTGTCCTTGTCGACGTCGAAGAAGATGCCCTCGATGACGCCGGCGAACTTCTGGACCTTCTTCGGCACCTCGTCGGGGCAGCCGTCGGCGTCCTGGTAGCCGTTGACGGTCTCGGGCTGCTCGACGCACTTGTCGTCGGGATCGGGGATCTTGTCGCCGTCCTTGTCGGGGATCGGGCAACCATCGGGGGCGACGCCGGGCTCGTCGGGGCAGCTGTCCTTGCCGTCGAGGAAGCCGTCGCCGTCGCGGTCCTTCTCGGGGCAGCCGTCGGGGGCGATGCCGGGCTCCTGCGGGCAGGCGTCGACGCTGTCGAGGAAGCCGTCGCCGTCGCTGTCGGGCTCGGCGGCCGCGGGGCAGCCGCGCGGCGCGACGCCCGGCGTGGTCGGGCAGTCGTCCTTGCTGTCGAGATAACCGTCGCCGTCGGAGTCCTTCTCCTGCGCGGGCGCGTCCTTCTTGCGCCCGAGCGTGAGCGAGAGGCCGAGCAGGACCTCGAGGTGGTGGGTGCGCCCGGCGTCGACCCGGTACTGGCCGGTGAGGTTGTCGCGGACGTCGAGGCGCAGCGCCAGCAGGCGATTGACGTAGAACTTGACGCCGCCGCCGAAGTGCAGCGTCGGGTCGACGTCTTTGCCGATTCCGCTGGTGCCCATCAGGCCGGCGCCGAACAGCGCGAACGGGGCGATCCGGTACGGCAGCTGGAGGATGCCGTAGCCGCGGAACATGCCGAGCACGGCGCCGCCGCCGTCGGCGACCTTGGTCGGCGCGACGCCGCCTTCGATCTCGAGGCCGAAGAACGACAGCGGGTAGTAGCCGACGCGCAGGCCGATGTCGGGGGCGATCCGCTTGTACGGCTGCCACGCCCGGGTCGGGTCGTAGAGCTCGTGGTCCTGCGCCGGCAAGAGGATGCCGCCGTAGATGCCGAGCTCGACCATGTTCCGCGTGGGGCGGTAGCGCTTGATCCACGGGGTGCTGTCAGAATTCTTCTTCGCGTCGGCGGCGGGCTTGGCGTCGGATTTGCTCGTCTTGGCGTCGGACGTGAGGCCGGCGGTCGAGACGGAGGCCTTGGCGTCCGCGCCAGCCTCCTGGGCGCCGGCGACGGCCGGGACGGAGGCGAGCAGCAGGGCGAGGGGGAATTGGAAGGTGCGCATGATCGAACCGCCTATTCGATGCAGAAGGTCTTGTAATCGGAGAAGCAGGCCCCGACCTGGGAGTAGGTGTATTGGCCGAACTTGCCGGACAGGTACGTCGTGTCCATGATGGTCTTCTGGGCGACGATCGCGTCGTCGTCCTTGGTGCGGATGACGATCGTCATCTCGCCGGTCTTCTTGTGCGTGAGCTCGAACAGGTAGTCGGTGTTGAAGCTCCAGCCGGCGGTCGAGAATTCGGCCGGCGCGGCGAGCAGCTTGGAGTTGGCGGTGTCGGCCGGCGCGTGCACGTCGGCGCAGGCGAACGGGTCGTCGCCGTCGACGCCGACCATCTTGACGGTCATGCCCTGGGGGACGTTGCCGCCGCAGTTGGCGAAGTTCTGGTTGCCCCGCTTCCAGTGGAACACGTAGAAGTGCTCGGTGTCCTGGATGCCCCACATGAAGCCGACCCAGTCGTCGTCGTTGTCGACCTGGTTGACGCGGAAGGTCCCGGTGACCTTGGCGTCGTCGAGGTCCCAGCCGCAGAACAGCGCCGAGGGCCGGCCGTTGACCGTCTGGCACAGCTCCTTGTCCTGCGCGTCCCACTGCCAATTCGTCGGCAGGTCGTTGACCCACGGGAAATCGTAGGTCTCGCAGATGTCGGGGTTGAGCTCGAGCGGCAGGTTGTTGATGTAGACGGTGACGTTGTCGCTGGCGACGAGGCCCTGGCCGTCGGTGACGTCGATGGTGTAGGTGGTGGGACCGGCCGGCGCGGCGACGGGGCCGGCGATGCCGGGGTCGTCGAGCGAGTCGGCGGGGCTCCAGGCGTAGCTGTAGACGCCGTCGCCGCCCATCGGCGTGGCCATGAGCGGGGCGGTCTCGCCGAACTCGACGCACATGGTCGGGCCGGCGTCGACCGTGAACTCGGGCCAGCACTTGAGGCCGACCTCGTCGCAGCCGCCGAGGCACACCTCGGTGGAGCTGTTGGTGCCGTTGGCGTTGCAGGTCTGCAGCGCGTCCTCGCCGAGGCAGACCACCTCGTCGGGCTCGCACGGCTGGCAGTCGGTCACGACCTCGGCGTCGGCGTCGTCGCAGTCGCTGCCGGGGACGACGCCGTCGGGCGGCTGAGAGTCGCCCCAGTCGTCGCCGTCGACGTCCTTCATGCAGGCCTCGGGCGAGTCGTTGGGCGCGGCGCCCGCGAAGGTGTGCTCGCTGCTGTCGTCGCAGTCGGTGCCGGGGACGACGCCGTCCGGGACCTCGGAGTCGCCCCAGTCGTCGCCGTCGACGTCCTTCATGCACGCCTCTTCGGAGTCGTTGGGCGCTGCCCCCGGGAAGGTGCCGGCCTCGCCGTCGTCGCAGTCGGTGCCGGGGACGGTGCCGGGGCCGGAGGGCGTGGCGTCGCCGTAGCCGTCGCCGTCGGCGTCCTCCATGCAGGCGGAGTCGGACTCGTGCTCGGCGGCGCCGGGGAAGGCGTCGGCGTTGTCGTCGTCGCAATCGGTGCCCGGCTCGACGCCCTCCGGCGGGGCGCCGTCGCCGTAGCCGTCGCCGTCGGCGTCCTCCATGCAGGCGGAGTCGGACTCGTGCTCGGCGGCGCCGGGGAAGGCGTCGGCGTTGTCGTCGGCGCAGTCGTCGTCGTTGGGGACCGAGCCGGGGAAGGCGCTGTCCTGGCACGTCCCCGGGTCGCCGAACCCGTCGCCGTCGACGTCGGCGCAGTGCATGCCGCCGCCCATGGTCGCCGAGCCCTGCGTCGGGTCGGCTTCGGTGTCGCCGGCGCTGTCGGTGGATTCGCCGGCGGACTCCGATTCGGCGGCGGACTCCGACTCGGAGGCGGACGCGGTGAGGCCGCACTGCTGATTGTTCTGCTGGCTCCACACCCAGCCGTCGTCGCCACACACGCCCCCGCAGCCTTGCAGCGCCAGCAGGGTCGCGCAGCTCAGGGTCATCCGGCCGAACTGCAAATATTGGTGTCTCATGGGTCAGTCGCTCCAGTTCTCACATCAAGGGTCGAATGGCCGCGGCGACGCGATGCGTCGCGCGTCGCCGGGCCGCGAACGGCCGCCTCCGCGGCCGGCGACGCGCACGTGGTCGCCGGACCGACGGCGTCGACGAGCCGCGAGGTCGTGCCCGCCCGCGCGCGGCCCTGGCGGCCGCGGGAGGCGGAGATCGAATGTTGTCAGCCGTATCCAGCCGGCCGCAGCCGGTTCATGTCCTCAAGGACAGGTCATTACTTGCGCGCCGCGACGGCGGCGCTGAGGATCCCCTTGCCGCTCGGGCTCGCCGGGGTCGGATCCTTCTCGAGGGTGATCAGCACCGTGAAGGCGGCGTTGGGCGAGCTGGCCTCGAGCTGGCCGCGGCGGTCGCCCTCGTCGTAGGCCAGCGTGCCCGCGCGCACGGCCGGCAGATCGCCCGACACGAGCCAGACCACGAAGGCGGTGGCCTCGGCGTCGAGGCGCGACGGCGGCGCCAGGTTGGTGATGTCGAGCGTCACGGCGTAGGTGCCGGTCTTGTTCTTCTTGGCCACGATCTTGGCGTCGGAGCCGAGCGCGGGCGCCTGGGTCGGGGCCTGCACGGTGGTCGCACAGGCGGCGACGGTCGACAGGAGAGCAGCGGTGAATAGAGGAACGAGGGCGCGTTTCATGGTCGGAAGGACAGTGGTGGAAGGGTCTGCCGTACTCACACGGCTCGAGGCGCTCGGGTCACACGAAAAATTTCGAGGTCGAGGCGACGGTGGTCAGTGTGTCGACCTTCGTCCCGTGACGCGAGGGGTGCACGGCTTTCCACCCCCCGGTCCCGTGGCTTTCCCGGCCAGGGCGGCCGGTCGGCGTCGAAGCGTCTGCCGTACTCACACGGGCCGAGCCGCCGGGGTCACAAAAAAAATTCATGGCCGGCGCAGGCGGGCCCGGGCGGGCGCCGGGCGGGCGCCCGCCCACGTCCGGCGCCGTCGCGGTGCGAGTGAAGACGGGGCGAGGGGGGGACGCAATCTCGCGGCTCGTCCGGCAAAATCGGCGCGCTTCGCTCGCGCGCGGCGCGAGCCGCTCGCGGTCATGGCGGGGCCTCACGCCGGGCGTGTCGACGGGTCCTCTTCAATGTTGCGCGCGCTCGCTCTCGGCGCCGGTCTCGTGCGGTTCGCGGTAGGAGCCGGGGGCGGCCGGGAGCTGAAGCGGCCGCACTGCGACGGCGAGCGTGCGCACCATCTCGGACAGCGTGGCGCGGACGTCAGTGCGCTCGCGATCGAGCAACCACACGGCTCTCACGGGGATGAGCACCGCGAACAGGACGGCGAGCGGCCAAAGGCCGAGCAAGACGAACACGGCCAGCACGGAGCCCAGCGTGAAGGTCTCGACGAGGAGCTGGAGAGACCTGGGGAGCAGCCCGTCCCAGTGGAGCTCGAGTAGCGAGCCGCCGTCGTCGCGCTTGTGGAGCACGCCGAAGATCTCCAGCCCGAGCTGTCCGGTTCTCGTGGGTCTTCGTCGCCAGCGGAACGTCTCGCCGTCGACCTTCAAGACGGGCCGGCCGCGCTCGTCCTCGATGGTCGGCAGGACCTGTCGCAGGTGCTCGAGCACGTCGGCCGGAGCGGAGGTCAGCTCCAACGAGCGGCGCCAGGGTCGCGTGAGCTCCTGGGGCGGCGAGAGGTGGAGCTCGATGTCGGACATGCGATCGGACGTCGGCGAAATTTCGATTGTAGACCGGCGCCTCACCGGCCGCCCGAAAGACGCGCTGCAGCGTGCCTCGTCACGCGGCTCGCGGGGCATGGCCCTCGACGATCCCCGCTCGGCCATGCGCGCGAGCGCCCCGCGCTCGCGTGCGGCGCGGCCCCGCTGTCGCATCCGCGAATTCCCCAGCACCGCTGCGCACGGGCCGAGCCGCCGTCGCGCGGCCGAGAGGACGAACGACTGATTCGATTGCGCGGGCGCGCGAGGCTCGAGTCGCGTGATGTTGTGGATGAGCCGGCTCGCGGTCGCGTGCCATCGAGGCCGCGAGGCCTCATACGAATCGTAGCGAGCCCTGGTATCTTCGCGTCATGATCCTTCGCCTCGCCTGCTCGATCGTGCTCGTCGCCGTCTCTGCTTGCTCCTCCGGGCCGTCCGGCGATTCGTCGACGGACGCCGGCAGCGCGACGGCGACGACGACCACGACGACGGACGCCACTGGACCGACGACTACCAGCGAGAGCACGACGGACGCGGGTTCGACGACGACGACCACGACCACGTCGACGCCGACCACGTCCACCAGCAGCAGCGCCGCGACCGACGACAGCACCTCCGAGACCGGCACGACCACCGGCGGGCCGTTCTTCTGCGCGGTCGAACCGGACGGCTGCTGCGTGGTCACGATCGAGGTCGAGGCCGACACGTTCTTCAGCGACGCGGTCGACGGCATCGGCGGCGGCTGCCCGGTGGTACAGAACCCGAACGAGCCCCTCGCCTGCGAGCACTGGAGCTTCGGCAAGGCCAGCCAGGCGCCTCTGTTCAAGGACGACGGCCAGGTCGACTCCGCGGTGAAGGGGACGAGCGTGATGGCGCTGCGGTTCCCGATGCAGGACGGCGCGCTGTTGTCCGAGGATGGGCCGATCCCGAACGAGGTGATCGCGGCGAGCAGCCTCGAGCTGGCCGCCGAGATCGAATGGGACAAGATCAGTGACCTGAAATTCTCCATCCATGCGTTCGACCCCGACCAATCATGGCAGGAGGGCGACGGGCTCGCGGCGACCCCGTGCGTCGACGGCCTGGCCTCGTGGGCCTGCGCCGAGTGCGGGCCGATGATCCAGCAGTGCGTGACGCCGTGGGCGAACATGCCGCCGATGACCGCTCTCGGCGTCGTCTCGGCTCCGGACGGCGGAGATCCGGGAGCGCTCGCCCTCGACCTGGCGGAGCTCGGCGCACCGTCCAGCTGGGTGCCGGCGCTCACCAGCGGCCTGGTGCTGGCGCCGAGCTCGTCGACCTACGAGGGTCAGGTCCTGAACGAACAGGTGCCGTTCGGACCGCTCGTGGTCGAGGCCCGCGAGTCGCAGTCTGCGCCGCCGCGGCTGCGCCTCACGCTCTGCCAGCCGTGAACGACCGCCGACGCACCCGTCGCTGTCGATCCCCTGTCGTTCGCCGTCCTGGTCCGCGCCCCCGGCCGAGGGGTTCGTCGCGGGGTCCAGGTGCCACGATTCACAGGATCGAGGAGCAGGCCCCGAGCGCCTTCATGTCCTTGGCATTGAGCGCGCAATCGACCTCGGCGCGCGTGCCCTGCTCGGCGCAGGCCTCGAGGATGTCGGCGCGGACCTCCTCGAGGATCTCCTCGACCGCCTTGGCCTGATCGCCGGCGTCCGTCATCGCCAGCTTCTCGAAGTGGGTGAACATCTTGGTGCAGGTCTCGGGCTCGACGCCGGTGCCGTGCTTCTTCACGTGCAGCTCCTGCTCGGCCTCCTTCTCGGCGTCCTCGCAACGCAGCAGCTCGTCGAGCGTCCTGGCCTCGGTGACGCACTGCGCCACCTCCGTGAAGATCTCGGGGCCGACGTGGACGCGCTGGTGCTCGAGCGCGTGGATGCAGTCGAGCAGCGGCGGCGCCTTGTCGGCCAGCAGCCCGGCCATGTGGGTGCACAGGGCCTCGTTGGTCGGGCCCTTCTCGGCGTGGTGCGACAATTCGGCGAGGTGCTCCTTGAGGGCCGGGTTGGTCACCGCCTCGGACGTCTCGAGCGTCGACGCCGCTCGCGCCAGCACGCCCGACTTGTCGTGGCCGATGTCGAGGTGGAGCGGCGCCGGCTTGGCCTCCGGGGCCTTGGCCTCCGGAGCCTTGGCCTCCGCACCCTTGGCCTCGGGCGCCCTGGGCGCCTCGGCGAGCTTCTTTTCAGGCACGGCCTTGCCGGCATCGCTGCCGCAGGCCAGAGCGAGGGAGAGGCTGACGAGAATGGCTGCAGTGCGCATCGCCGGCACGCTACCCCACCCGCGATTGCGGTGAACATGGCGAATCACCTGTGATGCGATTCACGAGAGTGCGATCGGCGGTGCGATTCGACGCGCCCGCGCGAGCGGGGGCTCGTCACCCCGGATCAGCGTCGCGAGCACGGCGGCGCCGTGGATCCCGCTCTGCGGCGGGCATCGGCTGAACGGATTGCCAGCGTCGACAGCCCACAGCCGGCCGTCGCGGGCGCAGCGGAGGTCGCCGAGCGGTGCGCCGCGGCCCAGGTCCGCGGCCTCGGCGAGCGCGCGGCCAGCGAATCACCGCACGGCATGAACACGAGGACGTCGGGATCGGCGGCGCGATCTCGTCCTGCTGCTCGGCGTGACGGTTCGCCTGTCCGGGAGAGCAGATGTCGCCGCCGCCGAGTGCCACCAATTCGCGCACCCGGTGGCCGCCGAGGAACGGTGGGTGCCCCCATTCGAGCGTGAACGTGCTCGCCCATGACCGATCGAGCATGTCCACAGGGGCAGGCCGACCGCGCAGCGGCGCTCACGGCCGCGCCGTGATCTGCTTGCCGACCAGCTCGAGCGCGAGCTCGATGCCCTCTTGCAGGTGAGCGAGCGTCGGGATCGCGCCGATGTCGACGCCGAGCTCGGTGAACGTGCGGGCCACGTGCGGGCTGATGCCGGTGAGGATGGTCTGGGCGCCGACGAGGCGCATGGCGGCGGTGGTCTTGAGCAGGTGATCGGCGACCCTGGTGTCGACGGCGGGCACGCCGGCGATGTCGAGGATCATCACCATCGCCTGCTCCTCGACGACCCGGAGGAGCACGGTGTCCATGATCTGCTGCGCGCGCTGGGTGTCGATGCCGCCGATCAGGGGCAGCAGCAGGACCCGGTCGTGGACCTTGGCGACGGGCGTCGAGAGCTCGCGGAGCGCGGCCTGGTGGCGGCCGATCGTCTCGAGGTTGGCGGCGATGTACGCGTCGATGGCCAGCGACATGTCGAACATCACGAGCTTGAGCAGGTCGGCGTAGATCGCGCTCGCCTCGGCCGGATCGGCGAATTCGCCGAGGAGCCTGGCGTGGAGGACCGAGAGGTAGTGGCGGTAGGCGCCGATGTACCAGCGCGGCGGCATGCCGATCGCCTCGTGCGCCGCGCCGACCCGCAGGCGATCCTCGACGTAGGACAGGTCGCACCGCCCGGCGAACAGCTGCAAGAAATAGTCGCGCTGTAGCCGCTTGACCCGGCGAATGGTGGCATCGTCGGGGAAGTAGCTCCGCGACGCGGGGTGGCCGAGGATCAGGCGGTAGAAGTCCTCCACCACGTCGTCCATGTGCTTCTGCGCGAATGGCTCGAGGCGCCGGAGCCGCTCGAGGCCGGAGTCCTCGATCTCGAAGTAGGCCCGGCGGGTCGCGAGCTCGCGCTCGTCGAATTCGATGCCGGCGCGCAGCGCCTGTGCTGGGGGCAGGTCGCGTTTCATCTGCGGCGCACGATATCAGATCGGGTCCGGCCGCCGGGGCCACGCGCTTGCGATCGGAATCGCGTCTGTCGTGCCGCGATTGCCGGCGCGCCGGCCGCCCGCCGCCATCGCGGCGCCCGTCGCACGATGACGTCGCGTCAGGTCATGTGTTTATATTGGCAGTGTGGACGACGGGGCCCGCGCGGGAGCATGATCGATCGGTCATGTCCATGAGGCCATGTCGCCGATCGCCGGGCGACACGCGACAGGGCCGCCCGGTGGGGGCGGGCGCACTCATGGGAGCGAAATCGATCGGGCCGGCCCGCGAGCGACCGCCGATTCATCGTTCTGCGGCGATGGCGAGCCGATCGCCGGCGGCGTGCCGCCGGGGCTCGCGGCGTTGTATGGTGGTGTGACCATGACTCGCGCACGCACCTTCGTCATTCTCGCGATCTCCGCCGTCATCGCCGGCTGCACCGGCACCGAGCCGGCGAAGGACAAGGTGGTGGCGACACCGGCGGCCGCGCCGCCGAGCGAGAAGACGGAGCCGACACCGCCGCCCACGCCCGCGCCCGAGGCGGTACCGACCCGGCCGCCGGGCGAGTTCGATGTGTCGCCGGCGATCCCGGGCGAACAGGCCAGCACGCCGCCGGTGCGCCGGGTCGAGGGTGCGCCGCTGCAAATTCTGTGGAAGGCGCAGGTCGGCAAGACGACCTTCCGCACGACGATGGCGCTGGTCGACGGCCAGATCGTGATCGGCACCCACGGCGCGACGCTCGACGGCAAGAACGAGGGCTCGGACGGGGTGTACGTGCTCGAGGCGCGGACCGGCGCGCGCACGCGGCTCATCCATACGCCGGGCGGGGGCGACCGCGACGTCGGCGGCGTGGCGATCGACGGCGATACGGTGTGGTTCACGACCGACAATTCACAGATCGTCGCGGCGACGCTGGCGGGCAAGGTGTTGTGGACGGCGAAGGCCAGCGGCAAGGTGCGGCCGGCTCCGGCGCTGGCCGACCTCGACGGCGACGGCGCGCTCGACGTGGTGGTCGGCGACGAATCGGGGGTGCTGCGCGCGCTGCACGGCAAGACCGGCGCGACGCTGTGGCACAAGAAGAGCGGCACCAACGAATACAACGCGCGCGGCTACATCGCCGCCGTGGCGATCGCCGACCTCGACGGCGACGGCCAGGACGACGTGGTCGCCGGGGCCCGCGACGCGATCCTCGCCGCCTACCGCGGGCGCGACGGCGAGGTGTTGTGGCAACAGGCGCGCGACTCGGGGATCCACGCGTCGCCGACGATCGCCGACTTCGACCTCGACGGGAAGCCGGAGGTGCTGGCGGCCTGGTCGTACGGCGATCTCAGCGTGCACGACGGCGCCACCGGCGAGCCGCGCTGGGCCACGGTGGTGCAGCAGGACGGCGCCGGCATCGACGGTCTGTTCGCCACGCCGGCGCCGCTGGCGGGCGATCCGGGGGTGATCGTGGCCGGGACGGCGTGGTGGGACGACAACGACGGGGTGGTGCTGGTCGGCGCCGAGCGGCGAGAGTTCCGCTCGTTCGAGCAGCGGGTGTCGGCCAGCGCGGTGGTGATGGACCTCGCGGACGACGGCCGCCTCGACGCGATCGTGGGCACGGAGAAGGGGCTGCTGCTGGCATTTTCGCCCGACGGCGGCCGGCGCGAGCTGGCCAGGCTCGGCGGGCCGATCGAGGCGCCGGCGATGGTCGCCGACGTCGACGGCGACGGGACGCAGGAGCTGCTGGTGGCCAGCAACGACGGCTCGCTGACGTGCTTCACCACCGGGTCGAAGACGCCGACGCCGATCCCACGCTTCCGCGGGGCGTCGCCGCACAACCGCGGCGACATCGGCAAGGTCGCGCTCGGCTGGCACTCGGGACAGGTCGACGCCGGCGAGAAGGCCCCGGGAGGCCGCGGGATCCGGATCGACTATCTGCGCTGCTGCCAGGACCTGGTCGACGCGGCCACGCGCGCGCCGGCGCCCGACAACGCCCGCCTGCTCGACGCGGCGTCGAAGTGCAACTCGCTGGCGGCGGCCGCGGTCGAGCGCGCCAACGCGATCGCGGCGGTGAAGCTGGCGGCGGCGCCCGCCGACCTGCCGGCGAGCTGCGAATGAGGGCAGCGAGCGTCGTCGCGAGCGGGCATGAGCGGACGGAGAGGATCGCTCATGCGTAAATATGCCTGACGGAACATGTCCATGCGGACAGCCTGAAGGGCGAGCGGCGGCTGGCTCGGCCCGTCTCTGCCGGGGTGAAGCCGGGCGAGGTGGCGGGACCGCTGGGCTCTTGAGGCCTTCGTGCGCGGGGCCGAAACCGAGCAGGCCAGATCTGCGGTGACGGGGCCCGCGGGCGATTGATAGGATGCGGGTATGAGCACCCGCGCCTCCTGGCTCGTCCTCGCCGCCGCGACCGTCGCATTGCTTCCGGGGGCGGCGCTGGCCGACATCCCGCCGGATCCCGACTCGCCCGACGCCAATTGCTCGCGGGAGAAGCAGTGCCCGACCGGCGAGTTCTGCGACTACTCGTTCATGCCCGGCCAGCCGGAGTCGGAGTGGAAGCTCGTCGGCGAGGAGTGCCGCACGGCCGCCGCGGCCAAGGGGCTGCAGCGGCGCTGTCGCGACGGCGGCAATTACTCCGGCGTGGAGCTGTTCTGCCCGCCGGGCGCGACCGGCAGCTGGTCGCCCCCGGGCACGAAGACGGCGCCTGCGCCCGAGTCGCACAAGCCCGCGCCTGCGCTTGCGCCTGCGAGCGAGCCGGCCAAGCCGGGCCCTGCGCCTGCGAGCGAGCCGGCGAAGCCGGCCACGAGCTCGTGCGCGGTCGGGAGTGCAGGCGCAGGCGCCGGCTGGCTGGTGCTGGCGATCGCGCTGCTGCGGCGGCGGCGGTGAGGCGGGCGAGTGACGCGGGCGAATCGTGAGAGGCGCGAGCATGACTGCTCGCGGTTCTTGTGGTGTCTTGACCGGGGAGCGAGCGGCGCTCGTTCTTCGGCCGTGCCGGTCGTTCATGGTTCTGAGGATAGGTCCATAGGAGCATGTCCACAGAGACATGCCCAAGAAGACATGCTCTTTCGGCTATGCCTCTTCAGGCACCTCGGCGCCCGCGCGGTCGGCGGCGATGGTCGCCAGCAATTGCTCGTACTGGGCGCGCCGGTCGGGCCGGGCGTCGCGGGCGGCGCGGGTGAGGGCGCTCTCGGCGAGCGGGCCGAGGCGGCGCAGGGCGGCCGCGATCTCGCGGTGGAGCGGGTCGCGGTCGTGGGCCAGGCGGGCGATCAGCGGGGCGACGGCGGGGGCGTGGCGGCCGTGGGAGACGGCGCGGATGGCAGCGCGCCGGATGTTCGGGTCGGGGTCGTCGAGCAGCTCGAGGGTGGCGTCGAGGTAGCGGAGGCGGTCGCCCGCGGTTCGCAGCAGGCGGTGGGCCTGCAGGCGCACGCGCGGGCTGGCGTGTCCGACCAACTCCTCGAGCAGGTCGAGCCAGTCCGCGCCTGACGCGGAGGACATGTCCTTGAGGTCTTGCCGGATCTGCTCCGGGTCGGCGGTCGGCAGCCGGGCTCGCAGCTCGGCCACCGTGCGCGTCGAGGTCTCGCCGGCGGGGGCGGGCAGGGGCGTGCGCAGGGCCTCGAGGTCGAGCGGCGGCGGACGATCGCGGGCGGCGAGCGGGGCGGCGTCGGCGTGTTCGCCCAGACGGGCGGCGTGGTCCGGGGCGCGCGCGAGCAGGTCGCGCCAGGGGGGCGGCAGGGTGGTCGGCGGGGCCAGCAGGTCGAGGCAGCCCCACTCGCCGGCGCGCAGGCGGGGCTCGAGGTGCGGCAAGAGGCGCGCGGCGGGGAGCCAGCGCAGGCACGCCGCGATCGGGCGGCGCAGCCCGGCGGCGTCGGCGGCCCACCAGCGGATCAGCGCCGGCACGAGCTCGAGGAGGACGTCGAACTCGAGCGCGCTGCACAGGGTGACGACGCGGGCGCGCAGCTCGAGGTCGTGCTCGGCGGCGGGGGTCCACGCGGCGTGCTCGGCGGCGAAGGCGGGGCCGAGGCGGCTGGCGCGGCGGTTGTCCAGGAGGACATGTCCTTCGAGACATGCCGCGAGCACGGCCCGCTGGGCGGCCGGCTCGGGCCATCCGAGCAGGAGGTCGGCGACGTGCTCGCGGTCGTGCGGCCCGGAATCGGCGAGGCGCGCGAGCAGGCGGGCGAGGGCGGCGGCGCTGCGGGGCGGGGGCTGGTGCCGCGC
>NZ_JAIRAU010000015.1 GCF_020073745.1 Nannocystis pusilla | reverse complement strand
CGAGCTGGCCTGGGACGGCATCGCCCTCGACGTCACCGAGGCCGCGCTGGCGCAGCAGGCCCTGCGCCACAGCGAGGAGCGCTACCGGACCCTCTTCTCCTCGATCGACGAGGGCTTCTCGGTCATCGACCTCATCTTCGACGCCGAAGGCCGAACCGTGGACTACCGCTTCCTCGAGGTCAACCCCGCGTTCGAGAAGCACACCGGCCTGCGCGACGCCGCCGGCAAGACCATACGCGAGCTCATCCCGGACCTCGACCCGCACTGGTTCGAGACCTATGGCCGGGTCGCGCGCACCGGCGAGGCGGTCCGCTTCATCAACCAGGCCAGGGCGCTCGGCGAGCGCTGGTTCGACGTCTACGCCATCAAGCTCGGCGAGCACGTCGCCATCCTCTTCACCGACATCACCGGCCGCGTGCGGGCGGAGGCCGAGCGCGAGCGGATGGTCGAGCAGCTGCGCGACGCCGACCGCAAGAAGGACGACTTCCTGGCCCTCCTCGCCCACGAGCTGCGCAACCCGCTGGCGCCGATCCGCACCGGCCTGCAGGTCATGCGCCTCGCCGGCGGCAACGTCGACGTCGCCGCGCGAGCCCAGGCCATGATGGACCGCCAGCTGTCGCACATGGTCCGGCTGATCGACGACCTCATGGACGTCAGCCGGATCAGCCGCAACAAGCTCGAGCTCCGGCGCGAGCGCGTCCAGCTTGCCGACGTGATCGGCAGCGCCGTCGAGACCGCGCGCCCGCAGATCGAGGCCGCCGGCCACGACTTGCAGGTCGCGCTGCCGGCGGGGTGCATCTTCCTCGACGCCGACCACACCCGCCTCGCCCAGGTGTTCAGCAACCTGCTCACCAACAGCGCCAAGTACACCGGCCCCGGCGGCCACATTTACCTCGCCGCCGAGCGCCGCGGCGACGACGTCGTCATCACCGTGCGCGACGACGGCATCGGCATCCCGGCCGGCTCGCTGGCCGCGATCTTCGACATGTTCAGCCAGGTCGACCGCAGCATCGAGCGCAGCGCCGGCGGCCTCGGCGTCGGCCTCGCGCTCGTCAAGGGGCTGGTCGAGATGCACGGCGGCAGCGTCACCGCCGCGAGCGAGGGCGAGGGCCGCGGCAGCACCTTCACCGTGCGGCTGCCGGTCCACGTCGAGCGCGTCTCGGCCGGCGTCCCCGACGAGCTGCCCGACGCGCCGCAAGGGCCGACGCGCCGCGTGCTCGTCGTCGACGACAACCGCGACGGCGCCGAGGCCATGGCCCTGATGCTCGAGATGCTCGGCCACGAGGTCCACACCGCCCACGACGGCCTCGAGGCGATCGAGGCCGCCGACAGATTCCGCCCGCAGGTCATCCTCATGGACGTCGGCATGCCGCGGCTCAACGGCCTCGACGCCACCCGGCAGATCCGCGAGCAGCCGTGGGGCCGGGACATGACCATCATCGCCCTGACCGGCTGGGGTCAGGACGCCGACCGCGAGCGCTCGCGCGAAGCCGGCTGCGACAGCCACCTGGTCAAGCCCGTCAACCTGCAGGACCTCGAGCAGGCGCTCGCGGCCCCCGTTCCATCGCCGTAGATGTCCCCCGGGACATCTCGCGCCCGCCGATCGTCAACCTGTCTCCAAGGTCATGTCGCGGGTCCTTGCACCCGCGCCAGGAAGAACGCCAGCGAGTCGACGTCCGCGTCGCGCATGGCGCACTCGGCCCGCCTCGACGCGACGGCCGCCTCCTCCGGCGAGCACTTGCTGGTCGGGAAGCTCGTGTCGACCCCGCGGTCGAAGCTGTGCCCGACGAGCGGGTACGGCCGCCACACCAGCTCGTCGGCCGTGCCCGGGTCGGCGTCGTACACGTCCCACGCGTTGTCGACGCGGCGCTTGCAATGCCCGTGGAGCGGGTCGGCCTCGCCCATGTGCAGCCGCACCGGGTTGGCCGGCCGCCAGTAGCCGTCGACCGGCAGCGTGTGCTTGAGCCCGTACCCCAACAGCGAGCCGCAGCCCGGGTAGAACGCCGTCGCCGCCGCCCACGGCAGCTCGGTCGTGTACGCCACGTCGCTCGTGCGGGGCGTCGCCGCCATCGCCACCAGCAGCGCCTGGGCCCCCTGCGACCAGCCGAGCAGCCCGATCCCCCCGGCCGCGTTCACCTCGTACTCGTCGATCAAGAACGCCCGGGCCGCCGCCAGATCGTCGACCCGCTTGGTGTACGGATCGACCTCGCCCTCCCAGTCGTCCTCCGCGCACTGGTTCTGGAACTCCACCTCGTCCTCGCCCGTCGGCGTGCGCGTCGTGAAGCTGTCGACCGCCAGCACCACGTAGCCCTGGGCCGCCAGCTCGATGCCCCACTTCTCGATGTGCAGCTGCGCCACCCCCGTCGACGGGTCGTTATACGACCACATCCCCGAGCAGCCGTGCGCCATGATGATCGCCGGCGGGTTCTCGACCGGCGAATCGGGCAGGTACAGCCGGCCGTCGAGCTGCAGCCCGGGCGTCAGCGAGTCGAACGAGATATTGGTGTACGTATCGGCCTGCGCGCGCGCGGGCCCGGCGATCCAGGCGAGCGCGGCAGCGACGACGGGGAGGACAATGCGCGTATGCATGATTCGCCGGCGTGAGCAATTCCCACGCCCGCCTCGCGCCGGGTCCCGTGACTCACGGCAAAACCACTGTCGGCGCGGACGCTTGCGCCGCGCCCTCGCCTCACCGCCGCGGCCCGCTCCGCATGCGCGCGCGTCCCTGCCGATGCGCGCGCATCGACTCGACACCGGGTGCGCGCGCGGGCATCCTCCACGCGTGCCCGCCGACGACGACGATGGCCTGTTGGCGATCGCCTGCGACCGCGGACCGTACCCTTTGCGCAGCGGCAACCGGGTGGTCCCGTGGATCGACGGCGTCCCCTTCTACGACCGTCTGGCCGCCGCGATCGCGGCCGCGCGCGCGCGCGTGTGGGCGATCGTCTCGTTCATCGAGCCCGGCTTCTGCTTCCCCGACGGCACCGCCTGGTGGGACCTGCTCGACCGCAGCCGCGCCCGCGGCCTCGACGTGCGGGTGTTGTTCTGGCGCAACCCGCGGTTCTCGAGCACGAGGCACGTCTTCCTCGGCGGCCCCGCCGAGCGCGAGTTCCTCGCCCGCCGCGGCTCCACCTGGGCTGCCCGTTGGGACAGCTCCGCCGCGGCCGCCCACTGTCACCACCAGAAGGCCTTCGTCGTCGACGCCGGCGAGCCCGACGCGATCGCCTTCGTCGGCGGCATGGTCCTCAGCACCGCCACCCTCGCGCGCCCCGGGCATCACCGCGGCCTGCACAAGCACGACGCCTTCCTCGAGCTGCACGGCCCCGTCGTCGCCGACGCCGAGCACAACTTCGTCCAGCGGTGGAACCTCGCGCGGCAGGATCCGGCCGCGCCCCCGTGGCCCGACGAGCTGCGCGCCGGCCCGCTCGCCTGGCCCGCTCGCCTCCCGCCCGCGCGCGGCGACGTGCGCGTCCAGCTCGCACGCAGCCTCGCCCCCGACTGCTACCGCGGCCCCACCCCGATCGTCGGCGCCCGCGAGTTCGACAGCGCCGGCGGCGAGGCCACCGTCCTCGCCCACTACCTCGCCGCCTTCGCCGCGGCCCGCCGCACCATCTACATCGAGAATCAGCACCCCGGCCAGCACGCCCTGCTCGTCGCCCTCGACGCCGCGCTGCGGCGAGGCGTCCGCGTCGTCATGGTCGTGCCTGCCGATCCGATGCCCGCGATCTGGCGCGCCGCCGGCGAGGTCGCCGAGCTCGCCCGCCACGGTCGCGCGCACGAGCACCGCTACGGCCCCACCTTCGAGCGCCTGGCCGCCCTCGCCGCGCACCCCGGCTTCACCCTCGCGGCCCTCGCCCGCAGCGACGGCGACGGCCACCGCGACATCTACACCCACGCCAAGCTGTGCATCGTCGACGGCGCCTGGGCCACGCTCGGCTCCGCCAACCTCGTCGACCTCAGCCTCGACCGCGACCACACCGAGCTCAACGCCGCCTGGTGGGGCCGGGAGCACTGCCTCCCGCTGCTCCTCCAGCTCGTCGCCGAGCACACCGACATCCACGCCGGCGACGACCTCGAGGCCCTCGACCGCTTCGCCGCCCACGCCCGCGCCAGCCGCGACAGCCTCCTCGGCGGCGGCCCGGTCCTCGGCGGCTGCTACGCCCTCGACCCCGCCACCTACGCCGTGCGGCCGCCGCTCACCCGCTGACTGCCATCATTCCCGTTCGGACATGCCCCTACGGACATTGGCGAATAGACATGCTTATAACGACATGTCCATTCAGTCATTCATCGCACACCCGCGACTCACCGGTGCGCCGCCGCCACCAGCGACACCAGCGCCGTGCGCGTCTTCGGTTCGGGCGCCTCCGCGGCCGCGATCCCGAGCTCGGCGAGGAAGCCGGCGAACCCCGCCGACGCCGAGGCCGCAGCCGCCGGATCGGCCTTGATCGACAGCTCGAGCAGCGATCGTCCGTCCGGCATGCGCCACGTCTCCGCGCACACGCGGTACGGCAGGCCGGGGTGGCGGACTCGCCAGCGGCGCACGTGCACGGGGCCCAGCGCCAGCAGCTGCGACAGATCGACCGGCGTCGGCGCGAGCGCGCGCAGGAACGCCTCCTGCGGCTGCGAGAACAGCTTGGCCAGCGACCGCTCGCCGCGGGCCACCTTCTCGATCTCGTCGCGGCCCTGCACCGTCGTGAACGACGCCGAGCGGATCACCGCCGCGCCGATGATGTCCGCCTCGACCTTGAAGCCCGGCACCCCGCGCCAGCGCTCGATCCGGGCCGGGTCCACCGGGCGGATCTTCACCGTCGAATCGTCCGGCGCCCCCGTCGTCGCCCGCGCCCGCAGCACCACCCCGCGCGCGAACAGGTCGAGCCCGGGCGTGTCGTAGAAGTACAGCCTGCGCCACAGCGCCTCCTGCGGACGCAGGGCCAGCACCGCCAGCGCGCGCGCGTGGGCGTGCGCCGCCACCGTCTTCTTCACCTCGATCGCATCGATGCCGGCGGTCGCCCGCGCCATCGCCCCAGGAGCCGCGTCTGTTCGCATCCCCACACCGTGTACGCGCGGCCGCGCCGCTCCTGAGACGTCGATCACCCTCGCCGACCGCTCGCTTCAGCCGCCCTCACCGCCGCACGATCTGTCTCCAAGGACATCTCATCACCCCCTCCGCCGCGCCGATGCGCGTCGCCCGCTCGCCCGGCACGCACACCCATCGCCGCGACCGCAGCCGCGACCCTCGCCCGCGCTCGCGGGAGCGACGACCGCGTCCACGTGCATGCGCGCCCGCGGCGGGGTCACCGGGCCGCTGGGCCCCGATCAATGCGAGTGGTCGTCGCTCGAGTAGCGCGGGTTCACGGCCAGGAGCAGCGACATCTGCTCCTCGGCGGCCGCCGCGTGCCCGAGCGCGGTATGGGCCTTCGCGGCCACGTCGTGCAGCCGCGCCGTGCGGTACGGCGAGGCCAGCGCTCGCTCCACCAGCGCCAGCGCCTCGGCGGCCTGGCCCGCTTGCAGATGCGCCTGCGCCAGCGACACCTGCGCGTCGCCGCCCGGGCGCGCCGCGTGGTTGGCCTGGGCGAGCGCGAGCGCCCGCTCCGGCGGGCCGAATTGCAGGTAGTGCTGCAGCGCGTGGCCCATGGCCGACTCGGGGAAGCGCGCCAGCTGCTCGTCCCACCTCGCGGCCGCGCGCGCGATCAGCTCCTCGGCCTGCGGCGCGCCCGTGTGGCGGTACAGGCCCGCCAGCGCGTCCATGTGCTGCGGCAGATCGGCCGTGCGGACCAGCTCCTCGTAGATCGCGATCGCCTCGGCGTGCCGGTCGCGCCGGTTGTGGATCTCGGCGATGTGCTCCTGCACCAGCCACCAGCCCGGGAGCTCGGCGTCGGCCTCCTGCAGGTGCTTCAAGGCGATCCCCAATTCCCCGCGCTCCATCGCCACGATGCCGAGCTGCAGCCTGATCCACGCCCGGCGCCGCGGATCGTTGGTGCCGGTCGACCGCAGCGCGCCTTCCAGCAGCGCCTCGGCCTCGCCCGGCTGGCCGGTCTTCGCGTGGTAGAGCGCGAGCTCGGCGGTCGCCACGACCGGCGCGGCCGCGGCGAGCGCGGTGAGCTCCGCGAATGCATCCTCGTACTGGCCGCGCTGCATCGCGATCTCCGCCCGCAGCACGCGTGCCATCCATTGTTCGTCGCGCCGCGGCACCGCGCGGCGCTCGATCTTCGCGAGGTACGCCTCGGCCGCGCCCAGGCGGTGGATCGAGTAGTTGAAGCGGGCGGCCAGCAACAGCGGACCGCTGCCCGCGGGGGCGATCGAGAACGCCTCGTCGAGGACGGCCTCGACCCGGGCGAAGTCCTCCACCTGATTCGTCAGGCCGGCGCGCTCGAGCAGCGCGGAGCCGAGGTGCATCCGCGTCAACCAGTCGCCGGGGCGACCGTTCGCGCGCGCCTGCAGGCTGGCGATGCGCTGGTCGAGCTCGGCCAGCAGCGACGCATAGCCCGGGCCCGTCGCCGGCGCGGCGGCTCGCGGTGCGGCCCGCGACGGCGGCGACGTCTCGCCGCGGAGATCGATCCGCGACACCAGCGCCGAGACGCCGAACGCGAGGACGGCCGAGACGAGGATCGTTTTGCGGTCCATGACGGTGCGAGGGCCTCGAGAACCTGGAGGGGCTCTCCGGGAGCTTCGCACGCCCGGGGAGCCATCGGCACTGGCGGGGCTACAGGTGCGGCGGCGCCAGGAACGGGAACTCCGCCTGGAACGGCACGTCGTTCGCGGGCGGGTTGAGCGGCAGATCGGCGAAGAACGTCAGCGGCTGCTGCGGTCCGAGCTTGAGCAGCACGGCCGCCAGGGTGATGTCGACCACCGGATCCGTGAGCGCGCGACCGTTCGGGTACCCGGTCGGCATGTTGGGATCGTACTTGATCGTGTCCGGCACGATCACCGGCCCGGCCTGCATGACGGTCTCGTCGACGGTCGCGGGCACCAGGCCCAGGCCCGTGATGTCGTCGTCGAACGCGTCGTGGAAGAACGTCACGCTCGCGCCGATCTCCCCCAGCCACATCCCTGCGGCGTCCTCCGCCGGGTTGCTCGCGTTGTAGTCGTCGCGGATCGCGATGTCCGAGCCCGGGTTGAGGCCCAGGCCCTGCGCCGCCGCGATCCCGGCCGTGCCGGCCTCGACCGCGCCGTGGCGGTCGATCTGCGTGTACGCCTCGGGCGGATCGCTCGGGAACACGAACCCGTTGTCGTCGCCGGTGGTCTCGGTCGTGCCGGTCGTCGTCGGCGTGACGGTCGTGGTGGTCGGCTCCACCGTCGTCGCGTCGTCCGTGGTGGGCGTGTCCATCGTCGTCGCCGTCGACGTCGTCGACGGCGGCTCCGTCGTCTGCATGGTCGACGCGGTCGTGTCCGTGTCGGTGGTGCCCTTGTCGTCGCCGCACGCGGAGAGCGGCGCGAACAGCAGCGCCGCCGCGAGGACTGCATAATTGGATGCGTTGTTCGTCATGGCGACCTCCTACATCTTCCTCGCCGAGGTGGCCCACACCTGGATCTTGTTGCCCGCGGTCAGCACGTCGGTGTCGATCTCGATCGCCGCGGCGGTGACGTTGAAGCCGGCCAGGAAGTCGCGGTTGCTCATGAACGACACATTCCCGGTGTCGAGCCCCTCGAGGTAGCCCTGCGCGTCGAAGAAGAACGGGTCGTCGGCGTGGCCCGTCCACACGCGCGCGAACGGGCCGGCGTCGAAGACCGTCTCGACCGGGCCGGACACCGGCGCGTCGGCGCCGGGGATGCCCTCCCACTGGATGCCGATCTCGTCCTTCGCGTTCGCGCCGTAGCGCCAGTAGAATTTGAGGTCGGCCTCGTTGTCGAGGTCGTTGTCGACCCAGATGGTGTAGAGGGCCTTGCCGTCGTACACCGCCGCGTCGTCCGGCTGCGGTCGGCTGTCGTTGAAGCCGGCCCAGCAGACGATGATGGTCGTCTTGTTGGTGCCGCTGTTGAAGACGTACAGGTCGGTGATGTCCTGCGCGGCGTCTTGCTTCACGAGCGGCGACTCGTCGTGGTCCGACGCGGAGACGGTCGAAGTCCACCAGCTCCCCCCGCAGATCGCAGCGATGGCGACCACCGCCAGCCCCATTTTCGCTCCAATTTTTCTGTACATCGAGCCTCCTCGTCCGGTCGGGTACTGCAAAAGACCGCGACCGTCGTCGTGTCGGAGCATCCTACTCCTCCGCGAGTCCTTTGGATCTTCGCTCGACGCGACACCGACGAAATTCCGGCTCGCCGGTGACGCGATCGCGCGCTGTGATGTGATGAGTCGCGAAATCGTCCTGGCTCGCGCCGAGCACGCCGCATCAGCCGATGCGGAGTAACAAGGCGGTACGAACGAGACCGCCGATCGGATCGACGGCGGGCTCGACAAATTTTCTGCGAGCAATCACCGGCCGAATACGAGCATTCGATCGCACATACCTGAATCGTCGGCGCGGCCGGCGGGCCGGTGCGGAGCGAGTAACTTCCGTCGGCTCGTTGCGATATTCTCCCGGACCACACCTACGAAGGATGCTCCTGATGCGAAAGGCAGCTTGGATTTTCACTCTCCCGTTGGCTCTCGGTCTCGCCGCCTGCGGCGACAGCGGGAACATGACCACCGAGGCCGCCTCCGACGGCACTCAAGGGACCGCCACCGGCACCGCCACCGACGACACGACGACGACGACGGGCACCGAGGGGACCACCGAGACGACGAGCCCGACGACGACGAGCCCGACGACGACCACGAGCCCGACGACGACCACCACCGACGCGACCACCGACGACACGACGACGAACGGCGGGGAGCTCACCTGCGAGGCGTACTGCGGGACCTACGCGCAGGCGTGCACCGACTTCGCCGAGTACGACAACATGCAGGCCTGCCTCGACCAGTGCGGCCAGTGGCCGGCCGGCACGCCCGCCGACGTCGACGGCGACACCCTCGGTTGTCGCCTCTACCACGTGACGGTCGCCAGCACCGTCGACGCCGACGTCCACTGCCCGCACGCCAGCCCGAACGGCTCCGGCGTGTGCGTCGCCGCCGACGCGCCCACCTGCGCCGACTACTGCACCGACTACCTGGCCAACTGCACCGCCGATCTCAACCTCTACAAGGACGAGGCGGACTGCCTCGATCAGTGCAGCCACTGGTACCCGGGCACCGCCGCCGACGTCGACGGCGACACCGTCGGCTGCCGCCTCTACCACGCCGGCGTCGCGCTCACCGACGCCGAGACGCACTGCCCGCACGCCGGCCCCGGCGGCGCCGGCGTCTGCGTGGTGCAATGATCGCAGGCCGCGCGGGCCACTTCGCGCGGCACGACGAATGATACGAGCGCGACGGCCACGCCGTCGCGCTCGCGTCATTGTGCGCACCGCCGATTCGCGGCGGTCCTCGCCGGCTCGCTCGGGATGCTCACTGGCCCTTCCGCCGTGAAGCTCGTCGCTCTCGCCGCCGGAGCGCTCGTCACGAGCCGGCGACCTTCGCCGCCTCGGCCGACGGCACGCGTCACCCTCGCTTCATCCGGCGGCGCTCAGCCCTTGCGACGCGCCTCGAGCTCGCGCACGAGCTCGCGCGCCTCGTCGCCCTCGGGGATCGGCTCGCCCCCGTCGCGCCAGGCGACGGCCGCCTTGAAGCCCTCCGCCTGGGCGTAGCGGCGGAACCACAGGCCCTCGGGGTTGTGGCGGGTGATGCCGTCGAACAGCGTCGCCAGGCTCTGGGTCTGCTCGAGGCCCATCGTCAGCATCACCTGATTGACGACCATCTTGTGCATCGCCAGGTGGCTGCGCGGCACCGCGGCGATGCGGTCGGCGAGCTGGCGGGTGCGCGCCTCGAGCTGTTCGAGCGGCACCGCGTCGTTGGCGAGGCCCCACGCTTTCGCGGTGACGCCGTCGATCGTGTCGCCGGTGAACATCAGCTCCTTGGCCCGCGTGGGCCCGAGCCGGAACGTCCACATCGCGGTGGTCGGGCAGCCCCACACGCGCGTCGGCATGTAGCCGATGCGCGCGTCCTCGGCCATGAGCAGCAGATCGCAGCACAGGGCGATGTCGCTGCCGCCCGCGACCGCCGCCCCGTGGACCTTGGCGATCGTCGGCTTGGGGCTGCGCCACAGCGACATGAAGTCGTCGGTGTTGCGCCGCATGTACGCGTAATCCTCGAGCGGGTCCCACGGGTGGCGCTCTTGCTGACAGGGGTGATCGATCTCCCCCTGGCCGTAGAACGCCAGGTCGTAGCCGCCGCAGAAGCCCTTGCCGGCGCCCTCGACGACGATCACGTGGATCTCGGGCTCGGCGTTGGCCCACTCGATCGCCGCTCGCAGCTCGCGCGGCGTCGCCTCCCCGATCGCGTTGAGACGCTCGGGGCGGTCGAGGAGCAGGCGCGCCACGCGGGGATTGACGGGATCGGGTGCGATGCGGAGGGTCGAGAAGACGGGCATGGGTCCTCGCCCCAGGCGTAGCACATTCAGCGGTTCATCCCCGGCTTGACCGCCCCCGGCTTGACCGCGGGCGCCCCCGCCTTCGGCGTCAGCTTGCTCGCCCGCGCCGTGTTGACCTGCTGCACCAGCTCCTTGCCGAATTTCGTCTTCGCGAACGCGTCGCCGTTCGTCACCTCGATGATGTGCTCCGACCCCGGCTTGCGCAGGATCCCGCACTGCGGGCACTTCGACGGATCGAGCATGTCCTTCAGCTCCTTGAGCTTGTTGGGCGCGAGACCCCCGCCGCCGCCGCCCCCGCCGCACTTCCCGGCCCCGCCGAGGATCACCTGAGCATTGCCGCCCTCGAGCTTCAGCGGGGCGAGGAAGTTGTCGAACACCAGGCTCTTGCCGGCGGCCGACAGCTCGAAGTAGCGGTGCTTCTGATCGACCAGGTGGGCCGCCACCGCCCCGCCCGTCGCCAGCTCGACCACCGCCGCGCCGGGCAGCCCGCCGATCTCGAACTTGCACGCGTACCAGTCCGCCTCGGCGACCAGGTTGCCCTTCCACGTCAGCGACCCGCTCGACTTCCACGTCGGCAGGCTCTGCGCCGTCGGTCCCAGCGCCGTCCGCGGATTGGCGCCGAGGTACACCTGACGGGCGATGCCGTCGGCCCCGAGCACCGCCGAGCACGGCTGACCGACCTTCGACTTCAGGTCTTCGTTGGCCGGCACCAGCCCCAGCGGGATCGTCGCCCCCTTGAGCGGCCCCCCGTTCACCTTCGCGTACTCGCACGTCTTCGTCGGCATGCGGACCGTGCCGAACATCTTGCCGCCGGCCGCCGCGCCGGTCATGCGCACCACCGCCGACGCCGCCAGCCCGCCGTCGGGCGTCACCGTGTGCAGCTCGATCGACGCCCCGAGCTGCGACAGCAGCTGCCCGACCGACTTGTTCACCCCCTTGATCGGCTTGTTCAGCAGCTTGTCCTTGATGTCGTTGGCCTGGTTGACGTACGGCTCGATGTGGTCGTTGACCATGTCTTCGAGCCCGCGCGTCGCCTCGGCGAACAGCCTCTCCGCGCGGTCGTAGAACACCTCGCTGACCTTCTGCTCGGCCACGTCGGCCGCCTCGTCGCCGAGGAACGCCAGGATCGGCCCCAGGATCGGCCCGCCCACCAGGAGCCCGACCGGCGACAGGCCGATGATCGTGCCCCACTTCGCGCCGAGCGCCGCCGCCGTGCCGTTGAGCTCGAGGTCGATGTTCTTGTCGTCGAGCGTGAACTCGAGCGCGACCGGCTTCGGATCGATCTTCGGCCACAGCCCGACCTCGACCGACGCCTTCACGCCGATGATCACGAACACGTCGACCGGCACGTCGGCGCTGTCGAACCACGTTTCCGCGTGCACGTCGGCGTGGATCGCCACCTTCGCCTGCGCGCTGAGCTCGACCTTGACCCGCGCGTCGCCCGACGGCCCGATCTTCGTCACCACCGGCTGGTTCTTCTTCGTGAACTTGAACGTCGGCGACAGGCGGATGCTCCACGTCACGTCGGGACAGGGATCGGTGCACACCACCGTGCCGCCGATCGAATTCGGCACCATCTCGTCGAGCTTGTCGTCGATCAGCCCCTCGAGCGTGTCGTAGGGGATCTCGAAGCTCTGACTGAACAGCGCCGGCCCATAGCTCTCGAGCGAGTCGAGGCGGGTGGCCAGGGGGTTGTGGAAGTCGACCGGCGCCTGCACGTGGACGCGCACCGACTTGCCCGCCGCCGCCGCATCGGTGGGCGCGACGGCGAAGAGGCCGGAGACGGCGAGCGCGGCGGCGCACTGCTGGACGGACGAGGGACGGAACGGATTGGACATACTGAGATCCTCCGAAATTCGGCGGCGCCGCGCGCCGGCGCTCGCGCGCGCACGTGGTTCGCCCCGAAGCGAAACACCAGTGATCCGAGCCCTCCGATCAATTGACCCCGCATTTCGTATGTTGGCGCACGCCGCCGCGCGCCCCCTGGGGGCGGCGAACATCGCGGGCGTTCCCGCTCCGGCGATTGCCGCGCCCGCCGCCGCCGGGACGGCGATACCGCGCCTCTCTTAGATTCTCATCACATGTCCTTATGGACATTGATGCCTCTCGCGCCGGCGCCGCGCGCCGAGGCTGTCCGATTGTCGACATCCTCTGCGACGCGGACGGATCGAAGCGCCGCGCTGATGGCTCGCAACGCCGGGATCCGGCGCGGAGCCGGGGACATCGTCGCCGGGCTCCACGTTGGCGGACGGCTCGCAACCATTGCAGCCGAGACACGCCGGCCCTTCGCAACGCCCCCTCGACTTTGCGCCGGCGCACCGCGTCCAGCCGCCTTGTGGCCTCGGCTCGCCTCGCCTGCAAACTTTCACCCCGGACAGGATCACCGTTCTCCTCGGCGAGGAGCCCGCCCTGCGGGCACCTTACGGAAAGATCACCCCGGCGCCCCTCGGGTGTCGTGATAGAACGCGCCGCGACCGTGCCACGCGCGACATTCAAGAATAAGCTGCGCTATCGCTTCGACAACGCCATGGCGCGCGGGGTCGGCTCGCAGATCGCCATGTTGGCGATCGTCACCCTCGTCCTGATCCTCGTCACCTCGACCGTGCTCACCGTCAGCGGCCTGAGCCCGCACGGGGCCGACGGCGAGCCTGTCTCCTTCGGGCGGCTCGTGTGGGTCGGTTTGATGCACGCCATCGACCCCGGGGCGGTCGGCAGCGACGTCGGCGACTGGGCCTTTTTGTTCATCATGCTCGCCGTCTCGTTCGGCGGGATCTTCGTGTTCTCCGCCCTGATCGGCGTCTTGACCGGCGGCTTCGGCGAGATCCTCGAGCGGCTGCGCAAGGGGCGGAGCATGGTCATCGAGCGCGACCACACCGTCATCCTCGGCTGGACCGGCAAGATCCACGCCCTGCTCACCGAGCTCGCCGAGGCCAACGCCAACCGGCCCGGCGCTTCGGTCGTCATCCTCGCCGAGCACGACAAGGTCGCCATGGACGACGAGGTCCGGGCCGTCCTCGGCGACGCGCCGATGCGGGTCGTCACGCGCACCGGCAGTCCGCTGGTGCGGCGCGACCTCGACCTCGTCAACCTCGGCGAGGCGCGCTCCGTCATCGTCATGTCGCCCGACGGGCCCGAGGCCGACACCGTCGTCCTCAAGACCTTGCTCGCCGTGTCGAAGGCCGGCGCGCAGGCGGGCAAGCAGCCGCACGTGGTCGCCGAGCTCAAGAGCGACAAGACCCTCTCGGTCGCGCGCATGGTCGTCGGCGACGCCGCCGGCCTCATCCTCACCCCGCCGCTGATCAGCCGCGTCCTCGTGCAGACCGGGCGGCAGTCGGGGCTCTCGGTCGTCTACACCGAGCTGCTGTCGTTCAGCGGCGACGAGATCTACATCCAGACCCAGCCGCAGCTGGCCGGCAAGACCTTCCGCGAGGCGCTGTTCGCCTACGAGGACAGCGCCCTGTTCGGCGTCTACACGGCCGGCGGCGAGCGGCTCATGCCGCCGCCGTTCGACCGGCGGTTCGAGGCCGACGATCAGGTCATCGTCATCAGCCGCGACGACGACACCGTCGTCGTCAACGGCCGGCCCACCGCCGTCGCCGAGGACACGCTCGCGCCGCTCCACCCGCACGCCACCCCGAGGCCCGAGCGGACGCTCGTGCTCGGCGAGAGCCAGCTGCTGCAGCAGGTCCTGCGCGAGCTCGACGCCTACGTCGCGCCCGGCTCGACCGTCCTGGTCGTCTGCGAGGCGCGGCACCTCGACGCGCGGCTCACCGAGGGCGGCGAGCTCGCCAACACCGCCATCCAGGTGCGCGTCGGCGACGTCACCGACCGCGGCGTCCTCGACGGCCTCGACGTGCCCGGCTTCGACAACATCCTCGTGCTCGCCGAGACCGAGGGGCGCACCCAGGAGATGGCCGACTCGCGGACCATGATCACCCTCCTGCACCTGCGCGACATCCTGCGCCGCCAGGGCAAGGCGGTCCCGATCACCAGCGAGATGCTCGACGGGCAGAACCGCGAGCTCGCCGCCGTCACCGAGGCCGACGACTTCATCATCAGCAACACGCTCGTCTCGCTGGTCGTGTCGCAGATCAGCGAGAATCGGCGGATCGCCGCCGTGCTCGACGACCTGCTGTCGCCCGAGGGCCACGAGATCTACCTCAAGCCGGCCCGCGACTACGTCCAGACGGGCGCCGACGTCGACTTCTACGCCGTCGTCGAGGCCGCCGCCCGCCGCGGCGAGGTCGCTCTCGGCTACCGCCTCGCCGCCCACGCGCACGACCCCGAGCGGGCCTACGGCGTCGCCCTCAACCCGCGCAAGTCGACCCGCCTGCGCCTCGGCGCCGGCGACCGCGTCGTCGTGCTCGCCGAGCGCTGACCCGTATCTGTCCTGATGGGCATGTCCATCCAGACATGCCCGATTTTTCATATCCTCCGTGACATGTCCTCGCGGTCACCCCGTGAGCTCCCGCCCCGCCGTCCCGCGCGCGCTCGCCGGGGACGTCCGTCCGCCCGCTCATGGCGCAAGCCCCGGCCGTCCTCCCGCCGTCCGCCGCTCGCGGGCGGCCGCGAGCGGCGTTCGGGGCCCCTCTTGCTGCCCGCCTTACCCCGGGCTAGCATCGAAGCTCTTCCTTGTCTTTACCTTGACCCTTTTCGCTTGACCTTGACCTGACTGGAAAGCTGGAGCCGCTCATGACGTACCTGCGATCCGCGTGGACGTGGCCCGTGTGTCTCACCGTCGGCCTCGCCGCCTGCATGGCCGACGGCGCCGGCGGCTACGGAATCAGCGCCACCGACGGCGGCTGGTCGACCGGCTCCACCGAGGGCAGCCCCGGCGCCGGCACCGGCGACGACACCCCCACCAGCGACGGCGCTCCCCCGCCCGAGACCGAGGACGAGGGTGATTTCCGCGTCCCCAGGGCCAGCGGCAAATACGTCTACAGCGCCAGCGAGACCACCGATTCGGTCGCCGTCATCGACACCGCCAGCCTCGCCATCGACGTCGTCGAGGTCGGCCAGGGCCCCACCGTCGTCCAGCCGATCCCCGGCCAGGCGGGCGACGCCGGCAGCGTCGTCGTCCTCGACCAGGGCAGCGACGACATCGCCGTGCTGCGCACCAGCGAGGCCGGCGCCACCACCGTCACGATCCACGAGGTCACCCCCGGCGCCAACAACCTCGCCGTCTCGCCGGGCGGCAAGTACGTGTTCGTCTACCACGACGTCGACGGCCCCGAGCAGCTCGGCCCCGGCAGCGATCAGGAGCTCACCGTCCTCGACGTCGCCGCCGGCGAGACCCACCGCATGACCGTCGGCGCCCACCCGCGCGAGGTCGTGTTCGCCCCCGACGACAGCAACGCCTGGATCGTCACCGCCGCCGGCGTCAACGTCATCGCGTTCTCGCAGCTCGGCGTCGTCGGCAAGCCGCCGCTCCTGCCCGTCGTCGCCGACCCCGGCATCGACCCCGCCACCCTCGAGGTCCAGATCGTCGCCGGCGAGGCCATCGCCCTCGCGCGCGTCGACGGCGAGCCGTGGCTCGCGGTCACGCAGTTGCCCGGCGGCGAGCTCACCGTCCTCGACCTCCCGGGCATCCCCACCGACCTCGACGTCGCCCCCGGCGGCCAGTTCGCGATCGTCACGCTCCCCGCGCCCGGCGGCAGCAGCTTCCTCGAGGTCCCGCTCCCGCTCGGCCCCGGCATGTACACGCAGCACGACGTCCCCGGCGAGTACGTCGGCCTCGCCAGCGTCGCCGCCGACGGCGACGCCATGCTGCTCTACACCACCGTCGACCCGTTCGCGCGCCCCGGCGCCCCTGGCCGCGAGCTCGCGCTCGAGCTCCCCGAGCCGCTGTTCCTCTCGAGCACCTCGAGCACCGGCACCACCACCGGCGACACGACCACGACCACCGGCACCACCGGTGGCGACGACGGCGGCCCGCAGCCCGACCCGCGCCAGCGCGTCACCCTCGCCCGGCGCGACGGCGGCGGCTGGGACCTCGTCACCCTGTTCGTCGAGGTCCCGATCGTCAGCGTCGGCCTCGCGCCCGACAGCCGCACCGCCATCCTCGTCCACGGCGCCGACCCGGCCGCCGAGTCGGCCGCCTGGTCGTACAGCCTGTTCGACCTCATCCCGGCGTTCCCGCTGCTCAAGCGGCAGAACACCCTCGCCGCCCCGGGCCCGATCCTCTTCACGCCCGACGGAGGCCGCGCCGCCGTCCTCCTGCGTGACGACGCGACCGGCGTGCGCAAGGTCGACATGGTCAACCTCGACAACTTCATCGTCCGTCCGCTGCTGCTCGGCTCCCCGCCGGAGGGCGCCGGCTACGTCGATCCGACCGAGAAGATCTTCGTCTCGCAGGCTCACCCGACCGGACGGATCACCTTCATCGACCCCGTCGGCGCCGTCCAGACCGTCACCGGCTACGTCCTCAACGACTCGGTCAAGGACTGACCATGCGCGCCCTCGCCCGCCTGCGCGCGGGCGCCGAGAGCTCGCGCGCCCACGACAGTTTCGCCGCCTGCAATTTTTCCCCGCGCCGCGGTTACTTCCCCCCGGAGCGGCGCCCCCACGCGGTGCCGCGCCGACCCTGAGCCCCATGGAGACTCGCAGCATGTCCCGGCACCTCGCATCGATGTGGCCCGTCTGTCTCGGCCTGGTGGTCGCCTGCGGTGACGACGGCGGCAAGATCGGCGGTGACTACTCCACCGACGGCAGCGCCACCAACGGTACCGGCATCACCGGTAACGGCACCGACGGCGGCGGCACCGGCTCACTCCCGACCACCGGCGACCCCCCGCCCGAGACCGAGGACGAGGGCGACTTCCGCGTCCCGCGGGCCAGCGGCAAGTACGTCTACAGCGCCAGTCAGACGACCGACTCCGTCGCCGTCATCGACACCTCCAACCTCTCCATCGACGTCGTCGAGGTCGGCCAGGGACCGACCGTCGTCGAGCCCGTGCCGGGTCAGGCGGGCGACGCCGGCAGCGTCGTCGTCCTCGATCAGGGCAGCAACGACGTCGCCCTCGTGCGCACCAGCGAGGCCGGCGCCACCAGCGTCACCATTTATCCCGTCACCCCCGGCGCCAACAACCTCGCCGTCTCGCCGGGCGGCAACTACGTGTTCGTCTACCACGACGTCGACGGCCCCGAGCAGCTCGGCGCCGGCAGCGACCAGGAGCTGTCCGTCCTCGACGTCGCCAGCGGCACCCCTTACGAGATGACCGTCGGCGCCCACCCGCGCGAGATCGTGTTCGCGCCCGACGACAGCACCGCGTATGTCATCACCGCCGCCGGCGTCAACGTCATCACCTTCTCGCAGCTCGGCACCGTCGGCAAGCCGCCGCTTTTGCCCGTCGTCGCCGACCCCGGCATCGATCCCGCCACCCTCGAGGTCCAGATCGTCGCCAGCCTCGGCATCGCCCTCGCGCGCGTCGACGGCGAGCCGTGGCTCGCGGTCACGCAGTTGCCCGGCGGCGAGCTCACCGTCCTCGACCTCCCGGGCGTGCCGACCGACCTCGACGTCGCGCCCGACGGCGAGTTCGCCGTCCTCACCCTCCCGAGCCCCGGCGGCAGCAGCGTCCTCGAGGTCCCGCTCCCGCTCGGCCCCGGCATGTACAAGCAGCACGACGTCCCCGGCGAGTACGTCGGCCTCGCCAGCGTCGCCGCCGACGGCGACACCATGCTGCTCTACACCACCGTCCAGCCGTACGCGCTGACCGAGGGCCCCGCCTCCGATCTCCCGCTGTACGACCATGATGACGCCGTGTTCGGCACGAGCACCACCGACAGCTCGAGCAGCGGCAGCAGCACCGGCGACGACTCGACCACCACCGACGCCGGCACCGGCACCGACGGCACCACGACGACCACCACCACCGGCGACGACGGCCCGCCGCCGCCCGATCCGCGCAAGCGCGTCACCCTCGCCCGGCGCGACGGCGACGGCTGGGACCTCGTCACCCTGTTCGTCGAGGTCCCCATCATCAGCGTCGGCATCGCCCCCGACAGCCGCAACGCCATCCTCGTCCACGACGGCCACCCCGAGCTGTCCGAGGACCGCTGGTCGTACAGCCTGTTCGACCTCACGCCGGCGTTCCCGCTGCTCAAGCGGCAGAAGACCGAGGCCTACCCGGGCCCCGTGCTCTTCACCCCCGAGGGCGACCGCGCGGCCGTGCTGCTGCGCGACGACGGCGCCGGCGTGCGCAAGGCCGACCTCGTCGACCTCGGCACCTTCATCGTCGAGCCGCTGCGGCTCGGCTCCCCGCCGGAGGGCGCCGGCTACGTCGACGCCACCGCCAAGGTCTTCGTCTCGCAACAGCACCCGACCGGCCGCATCACCTTCGTCGACCCCAGGGGCGACGTCCAGACCGTCACCGGTTACGTCCTCAACGACTCGGTGAAGGATTGATCATGCAATTACCCATTCGCCTCCGCTCCCTCTTCCCCTGCGCGCTGCTGGCCGCGGCCTGCGGATCGCCGAGCCTCTACGACGGCACCTTCGAGCTGCTGCCGCCGGTCACCACGCGCGAGAGCCTGGTGTGGGTCGACCCCGCGCGCGACGAGGTCGTCTTCGTCCTGCCGAAGGGCGACAGCGTCACCACGCGGCGGGTCGAGATCGGCGACGGCGACGAGACCGTCGTCGCGTGGAGCGCCGCCACCCGCGATCGCAAGTCCGTCCTCGCGCTCACCATCCCCGCCAGCGCCAAGGAGGAGGACGTCGACGAGCAGCTGCACCGCCTCGCCGCCCACGGCAAGGGCAAGCCGGTCACCTACGACGTCCAGGCGCCCTTCACCTCGGTCGCGCTGAGCCCCGATCACCGGCGCGCCGTCCTCTACTTCGGCGGCGACGGCAGCTCCGAGCAGCTGCACAACGCCAACCAGATCGCCATCGTCGACCTCGGCGGCAAGGGCGTCGAGAACGTCACCCTCAACGGCTTCGGCGGCACCTTGAAGTCGGTCGAGTTCCCCGGCCAGATCGTCGAGGGCGAGGAGGTCCCCGTCATCATCGGCGGCGTCGCCCACGACATCGCCGCCTTCCTCGCCGACAGCGAGGTCGTCCTGATGGACCTCGACGATCCCGCCCTCGATCAGGTCGCCATCCCGCTCGGCGCCGACATCGGCTTCGCGCCGCGGACCACCCTCCTGCGGCCCGGCAACGACCTCTTCCCCGACCCCGCGCTGTTCGTGCTGTCGGCCCAGGGCAGCGAGGTCGGCATGCTCACCCTCGTCGCCGAGGGCGACGGCACCGGCTTCACCGCCCAGATCAGCCTGATCCCGGTCGGCCAGGCCAGCAGCGACTTCATCTACTACGACAGCGCCAGCGTCCCCTACCTCATCACCGTCGACAATCAGGCCGGCGCGCTGGTGTTCACCGACATCCGCACCCAGGGCGGCTTCAGCGTCCCGCTCGGCAACGCCGCGCAGAAGTTGTTCCTGCGCGACATCGACGACGGCGGCGTCCTCGCCAAGCAGGCCGTCGCCTGGGCGCCCGGCGGCACCCAGCTCAGCACCCTCGACCTCGGCGGCATCGAGGACAGCCTCGGCCGCAAGCCCAAGCACCTCAAGATCGAGACCGGCGTCGACCAGCTCGTCGTCCTCGACAACGACCGCGTCCTGATCGGCAGCGGCAACAAGCTCTACGTCGTCGCCTTCCCAGAAGAACAGGTCACCCCCTTGTCCTCGCAGGTCCCCTACGACCCGCTCGGCAGCGCCCTCGTCGGCGACCGCTTGCTGCTCGGCACCGCCGGCCAGCAGTGGGTCAGCACCGTCGACCTGCAGACCCTGAACCCCGAGTCGATGCTGCTCGACGACTTCATCGGCGACTTCCATTACCTCCCCGGCCCCGACCGGATCGTCGTCACCCACGACGATCCTGCCGGTCACCTCACCGTCGTCGATCCGGCCGACCCCTCGCGCTCCACCAGCCACGTGCACTGGGGTTTCCTGCTGCAGGGCGTGCTCGATCAGGAGTGAGACATGTCTTCGCTTACGCTCGCCCTCGTCCTGTCGTTCGCCCCGGCTCCCGCCGATCGCAGCGGCGCCGCCGAAGCTCCCACCGCCGTCGAGGCCTGGTCGCCGGCCCCCGCCGAGTCGGCCGCCCCTGCGCCCGCCCCTGCGCCTGCGCCCGCCGCCGCCGCGCCCACGCCGATGCCGTTGCCGATGCCCGTCCCGGCGCCCGCGCCCGAGCAGCCGCCCGTCGCCGCCGCCGGCCCGCCGCCGCCGCCGCCCGCAAGTGCCCCGATCCCGCCGCCCAGCCGCAAGCGCACCTGGCCTGATCGGCCGATCCGCTGGCGCCTCGACATCGCCGGCGAGATCGGCACCAGCGTCATCCGCGACCCGGCCTGGCGCGCCTTCGACGACAACCGCAGCGCCTTCAACGCCGGCGGCGGCGTGCGCGGCGACTTCCGCCTCGGCAAGGGTCGCGTGTTCCTCGGCGGCGGCGCCACCTTCCGCCGCTTCGGCAGCTACGGCGGCATCTACGACGCCATCGACATGGACATCACCGTGCGCGACGTGCTCGCCTTCCTGCGCCTCTCGATCGTCGCCGTCGAGGGCGTCGACGTGTTCGTGCAGGCCGGCGGCGGCCCCAGCTTCGCCAGCCTCTCGACCCACACCTACGGCAGCTACGACGCCTACGACGCGTATTACGGCGGCTCGAGCGCCTACCAGCGCAACGTCCTCGGCATGGGCGACGGCCAGGCCGGCCTCGCGCTGTACCTGCCGAAGAAGTGGTTGCCGCGCCGCGGCGCCTCGCGGGCCACCGCCGGCCTCGAGTTCGCCGCCGGCTACACCTTCCGCAGCAAGCTCGCCGTCCGCCCGGCCCTCAACGTCGACGAGGACCCGATCCCGACCCACACCAGCGAATTCGGCGACGTCGCCGTGCGCGGCTTCCAGTGGCGCTTCGGCCTGTTCGTCCGCTTCCAGTGACGGACGCGCGGTGGCGTGATTCCTCGCGATTCACGCCACCGCCGGCCTGCCATCCATCACGGGCGAATCATCACACCGGAGATTCCCCCCCGATCACCTCAGGTCGACGGCCGGCCCGGCGCGGCCACGCGTCCGGCCGCCGCGTCCTCCTCGTCCTCGAGCGTCTTGACCAGCCCGTCGGTGTTGCGCAGCACCTCCTGGAGGCGCTCGCGGGTGTCGATCGCGTGCCGCTGCACCGACGCGGCCGCCTCGTGCAGCGCCACGCGCAGGGCTCCCAGCGCCGGGTCGTGGTCGCGGGTCAGCCGCTCCTCCGCCACGTCGAGCAGGTTCGCCGCGTCGGAGAGGGCGCGCGTCGCCTCCACGTACTCGCGGCCCTCGGACAGCACCTGCGCCCGGCGCACCTTGTACTTCGCGCGCAGCAGCGCCACCCGGCCCTCGAGCGCGCGCGAGCGGCGGGTCATCGCCTGCTCCGTCTGCTCGGCCGCCGCGATCGTCGAGTCGCGGGCCGTCCGTGCCGCCGTCTCGACCGCGCTCACCAGCCGGTTCACATCGGCGTCCGCGCGCTCGAGCTGGGCCCGCATCCCCGCCTCCACGCGGTCCTTCTCGATCCGCAGCGTCTCGCGCAGGCGAGTCAGGCGATCGTGGCTGGCCGCGTACGCCGAGTCGAGCGACGCCCGCGTCCGCTGCACCAGCTCCGTCTGCTTCTCGCGCAGCGAATCGATGTCGGCCCGGATCTCCGCGTGCATCCGCTCGGCGTCCTGCTTGCCGCCCGATCGCCAGTAGGCGAACAGCGCCAGCGCGATGCTGAACGCCGACACCGCCAGCGCCGCCCCGGCGAACCGCTGCGTCCTGTCCAGCGTCACCGGAAGCCTCCGGCCGCCCGCACGCGCTCCATCGGCCCGCCGCCGCGCACGTGCAGGATCTCCTTGATCCCGTCGGGCCGGACCAGCTCGAACGTAGCGATCACATCGTCGCGGTCGCCCTCGAGCACCCACACCTCGGAGGGCGTGAACACCATGTGATCGTCGCCCTCGAGCTGCACCTCGAGCGCCTTGCCGTGGGGGTCGTAGCTGATGCCGAGCAGGCGCGCGTTCTCGGCGAACACCTGGTCGCCGATCCGCAGCGACACCGCCTGGATCGTCACGATCCCGGCCGACTCCGCCTGCGGTCGCAAGTGCTTGCGCGTGAACGCGTCGAAGTACGTCCTCCACTCGTGCGCCGGTAGCTGCCTGGTCGTCGTCGTCATCGCGTCTCCTCTCGCTTCGTTCGCCTGCTCGCGCGTCCGTCTCCGCCGCGCCGCTCCCGTCGGCTGATAGCACCGGCGCGAGGGCGAGCAAGCGGTCCGGAGGGCGCGAGGGGCCGCCGCGCACGCGATCGCGGCCCCCGCACCTCGACCCTCGCGCCGCGCCGTCACGGGCCTGTGATCGGCCGTCGCGCTCGCGCCGCGGCTCGTGCTGCGTCTCCGCCTCGCGCCACGGCGCCTGCGTCTGCCTGCGCGGGTCCGCGCCGCATGGCCGCGCCTGCGAACGCGTCAACGATAGCGGCGAGCACGAACCATGCCGCCCACCATCGCTGCGACTGTGAGCCGCCTGTTCCTCGTCGGCGCCGCGCTGCTCGGCTGCGCCGGCACCCTCGAGCCTGCCCCCGAGTCGCGCCGCGTCCCCGGCATCGCCAACTCGGCCGTCGCGGCCGACGCCGGCATCGAGGTCATCGCCGTCCCCGGGGCCTGGCACGGCTATCCGCCCGAGCTCGACGACCTCGTCACCCCCTTGCTCGTCACCGTCACCAACAGCGGCCCGCGCTCGCTCGAGCTGCGCTACGAGCATTTCGCCCTCGTCACCCCCGCGGGTGTGCGCTTCGCCGCCTTGCCGCCGCTCGTCGTCACCGGAGTCGCCTACTCGCCGGTCGAGCTGGTCTACCCGCCCATGGGCTTCGGCCTCGCCCCTTATCTCTCGCCCTGGTACCCCGGCGTCTCCGTGTGGGGCGGCAGCTTCCCGTTCCGCGCCGACTACTACGGCAACTGCTACACCGCCTGCGAGCAATTCCCCCTGCCGACCGGCGACATGTTGCAGCAAGCCCTGCCCGAGGGTGTCCTCAGCCCCGGCGGACGGATCACCGGCTTCCTCTACTTCGAGAAGCTGGCCGACGTCCGCCACATCAATTTGCTCGCCGAGCTCGTCGACCCCGTCACCGCCGAGCGCTTCGGCCACCTCGACATCCCCTTCCTCTACGACGATTGACGCGAGCGAGCGAGCCCGTCGAACTTGCGGCAAGGGACATGTCCCCGAGGACATTCGCGACAGCCGCTCCGCGTGATCGCTCGCCCGCCGCGCCGGGCCTCCCTTCTCACATGGCTCTTAAGCCATGTCTCCTCGACCAGCCGAAGCGCGCCCCTGCCCCTGCCGACCGGGCCGCACTCCCGCGCGCCCGCGCCCACCGCGGAAACCGCGCAGCCTCGCCCCTCCCGCCCTCGCGGGCCGGCGCTTGCCGCGGCCGGGCGCCCGTGGCAGCGTTGGCCAATGAGGCCCCACCTGGCGTCCGCGTTGACGCTGCTCGTCGCTTGCACCGATCGCCCGCTCGGCGAGACCGACGGTGCCGGCGAGGGCGCCAGCGACGGCACCATCGGCCTCACCGAGAGCGCCGGCCCGGCCAGCGACACCGCCACCCCCACCGGCGGCCACGACCCCGACCCCGATCCCACCGAGGGCATCACCACCGCCCCGCCCGAGCACGACCCCCTCAGCCCTGCCCTCGAGCCCTACTCGCTCGAGGTCGCCGACTTCGACGGCGACGGTCACCACGACCTCCTCGTCATGGGCCTCGACGACGCCGAGCTGATCACCGGCTGGATCGCGCGCGGCCACGGCGACGGCCGTTTCACCGCCGACCTCGCCCCTGCGCTCCAGGGAGCCAGCGCCTATCCGGCGATCGGCCAGCTCGACGGCGGCGCCGGCGTCGACGTCATGGTCGGCCAGTTCCAGGACGCCGCCCGGATCTACCGCTGGTCGGTCGCCGAGTTCACCGCTTACAAGACCCTCACCAGCCCGCCGACCCCGCGCAACCACGTCGTCGCCGACGTCGACGGCGACGGTCGCAACGACGTCGTCGCCCTCTGCCACGGCGCCCAGAAGTTCGGCCTCACCGTCCACCGGGGCAGCGACGCCGCCGCCTGGACCGCCACCACCACCGTCCTCGGCCTCGTCGACGAGTTCGCCCCCGCCGGCCTCCTGCTCGGCCAGTTCGACGCCGACGGCGTCCCCGACGCCCTCCTGTTCGAGTCCGACGCCCCGCGCGGCTTCCTGCGCGTGCTCGGCCGGCCCGACGGCGAGTTCGTCGAGCCCGTCTTCCTGGCCAAGCACCTGCGCCCCTGGGGCGCCGTCCTCGGCGACCTCGACGAGGACGGCCGGACCGACATCCTCGCCGTCGAGCACTTCCCCGTGCGCCTGTCCCTCGTGACAGGTGACGGCGCCGGCGGCTTCGAGCACACCGGCTCGGTCGACATCGACGCCCCCTTCACCCCTCACGCCCTCGACCTCGACGACCTCGACGGCGACGGCCACCTCGACGTCGTCGCCGTCGACGCCGTCACCCCGCTCCTGTTCTATTGGACAGGTGACGGCCACGGCGGCCTCGGCCCCGCCCAGGCGCTCGAGCTGCCCAGCGGCGCCGTCCGCGTGCACGCCGCCCAGCTCGACCCCGACCCTGCCCTCGACCTGGCCGTCGCCACCTTCGACGCCGGCCAGGTCACCATCCTCCTCAACCCCATCTCCCTCTGACCTGCCGGAAGATCCGGGCGCTCGCCGCCACCCGAACCGCCTCTCGCCCTCCGCACCGGACCCGAACGTGTCCGCTCGTCCGCTCCTCCTCGGCCTTGCGATCGTCGCCGCCTGCGATCGGCGCGACGGCGGCGACCTCGAGTACGCCACCGCCGACCCGACGCCTCCGCCCGGTGCCACGCCCGCGTCCGATCCTGCCCCCATCGCCGATCCCGCTGCGAACCCCGTCCCCGAACAGGACCCCGCCGCGAACCCCGGCACCGCGACCGCGCCCGCGCCCGTCCCGGCGCCGCTGCCCACCCTGACCACCATCCCGCCCGAGCGCCGCTGCGGCGAGGCCGGCGAGCAGCCCACCGAGCTGCCGCCCGACCTCGCCCGCGGGCGTGCTCCCGCCGGCAAGACCACCTTGCGCCCCGGCGACAGGCGAACGATCGGCAAGACCCAGCTCCACTACGACCGCGACGCCTGGATCGGCACCCGTCGCGCAGGTCACCGCGGCCCCGCCCTGATCGTCGAGATCGATCGCGCCGAGGTCGGCCCGCACGATCCGTGGGGCACGCATCAGGACCTGCACCCCGACCGCGAGCTTCACACCTTCGTCGGCCCCTACCGCTTCGACATCCGCACCGACGCCGGCGATCCACCTGCCACCGTCGCCGTCACCGTCAGCCGCGAGGTCTGCCCCGCCGCCGCCCAGTTCGACCGCACCGACGCCAGCCGCTCCTTGTGGGTCAGCACCGAGGGCATCCGCACGCACACCTACGACCTCTCCGGCGAGCTCCTGCAGTTCAACCTCGACGCCACGGGCGACGTCCCGCGGCTCGACGTCACCACCCTCGGCTATCGCCACTGGTTCGAGCCGCGCCCCGACAGCGTGCGTCGCTTTCGCGTCGGCCGGCACCTCGTCACCGTCGACCGCGTCATCCCCGGCCCCGACACTCGCTTCGACGGCGCCTGGAAGGCCAGCGGCGCCGCCCGCCTGCACGCCCGCGTACGCCTCGACCCGGCCGCCCAGGCCCCCGAGCCTGCCCCTGTCGCCGCCACCGGCGAGTGCGGCGACTCGCCGGTCCGCACCCTCGTCCCCGCCGCCGTGACGAAGATGCCGGCCGTCGCCGCCCCGCGCACCCTCGCCCTCGGCAAGGAGCTCGTGCTCGGCCCGCTCGCCTTCAAGTACATCACCTTCGAGATCCCCGAGCGCGGCCGCGGCCCCTACCGCGAGGAAGCGCAGCAGATCCCCATGTTGCAGGTCTTCGGCGGCCAGCTCGGCGGCCAGACCCTCCAGCCGCGCACCGGGCCGGGCGTCGTCCGGCTCGGCAAGGAGCTCGTACGCGTCGACGCCGACGGCCCCGGCCCCCACGCCCGGCTGCGCCACGCCACCCTCGCGTGTCCGCACCAGCACGATCTCCCCGCGCTTCAGACCCCGGTCTACCTCTGGCTCAGCGCTCTCGGCCGCACCTACGTCACCGTCCCCGGCAGCGGCACCACTCCCCTGTCGCTACAGCTGCACGTCAGCCCCTCGGGCCCGAGCCTCGCCCTCGGCAGCGAGCACGCCTACTACTCCAACCAGCTGCGCCCCGACGCGACGAACCTCGCCTACACCCTCGACGACCACCTCGTCGAGGTCGTCGACATCGTCCCCGGCCCCGACACCAGCCACGACGGCCAGCGCTGGCAATCCACCGGCCTCCTGCCGGTCGTCCACGTCCAGCTGAAGGTCACCCCCCAGCCCTTCGGCCCATGACCTCCAGGACATGTCTGAACAGACATGTCCGCGTCGCCATGTTTGTATCGACATGTTTGTGTCGACATGTCCTTACAGCCCTATCATCCCTCGCGCCTGCCCCTGCCGGCTCCCCGCCTACGCGGGCTCACCCAGCCGCCCCGAGCGCACCTGTCTCTTCCGCCATGTCCTCTACATCATCCTCCGCGCCCGGGCTGAGCGCGCGGAACGGCTGGCGGCGGCTCGACCCGGCCAGCGCGTCGCGGTAGTGGGCCAGGTTCTTGACCAGCGCACGCCAGCGGCGCAGGTCCTCGTGCAGGGCAGCGTCGCGCTCGACCAGCGCCAGCGCGCGGACCCAGCCGACGACGGCCTGACGCTCGCCGAACCACGCCCCGACGTTGGAGCCGATCGCCAGCCCGACCACCATGATCACCGCCACCAGCAGCCCGCCGAGGAAGAACATCATGTCGACCGTGAACCCGGGCGGGTGCGTCAGCAGCTCGACGCACAGCGCCAGCAGGGCCGCCGCGCCGGCCATCGACCCCGCCAGGCGCAGGCGTTCGGTCGCCCGCGCGGCCCGCAGCTCGACCGCCGCCAGCCGCTGCGAGCCTGCGTACCCGCGCAGCCACAGCCGCGACCGCCGGGCCCCCGCCGTCGCCGCCACCTCGACCTCGCCGCAGAAGTCGCCGCGCCGGACGAGCAGCCGCATCCCCGGCTGCTGCGCGCGCGTCCGCGACGGCGACGGCTCGGGCACCGACACCACCTCCGAGCGCGTCACCGCGTAGCCTGCCGCCGCCGGGAAGAACGACGCCCACAGCCCCTCGACGTGGCGTGCAGCCGCCTCCTCGGCCGTCGCCGGACACGCCACCGCCCATCCGAAGCCTTGACCGAGTCGCGCATCCATCATCGTCAGGCTACCTGCCCCACCAGGCCCCGTCCAGCGGCGGCCACGGCGCGAATTCGCCGAGACCCGCGCTCGCCCGCGAAGCCGCGCCGGACGCTGCTTTCGCAGATCGATCTCCCGCACGCCCGCGAACGCCACACATTGTCGCCCTCGCCATGAACACCCTGTCATGCCGGCCGACAGCACGAGCATCGTGCTCCGCGTGCTGCGCCGCGCTCGACGATGCCGACGACCTCGCGCCGCGGGCAGCGAACGACGACGCGAGCGACGGAGCATGCCCACCTGCCGCGGCGACGCGCCGTGATAACCGTCCCGGCCACGTGCTCCTGCGAGAGCGACGGAGCATGCGACCTGCCGCGGCGACGCGTCGTGATAACCGTCCCGGCCACGTGCTCCTGCGAGAGCGACGGAGCATGCGACCTGCCGCGGCGACGCGCCGCGACGACCGTCCCGGCCACGTGCTCCTGATCCACACCGCGACCGCGCTGCTCGCAGGCAGCTCGCGAGAGCGACGGAGCGCGACCTCTCGCTCGCCTCAGTTCCCGCCGCCGGGCCGCTCGCGCAGCAGGTTCGTCGACCGCGGCCGCAGCTCCGCCTCCGCCTCCGCGATCGCCGTCGCGATCACTCCCGGTCCGGCGGCCACCTCCGCCCGACCGCGCCGCGTCGCCGTCGCCCACACCAGCGCCTCGGCCAAACCGGCGAGGCCGATCCCCACCACCGCCTCGCTCGGCGCCGAGATCAGCGCGCGCCGCCACACCGCCGCGTGCTCCGGAAACACCTGTCTCGAAGACCATGTGCCATCGTTCGCCGCCGTCACCACCACCGCCTCGCCCGCGTGCGTCAGCAGCCGGTACGTCAGCGCCGCGAACACCATGTGCTCGAGCAGCCGCGCGTCGAGGCGCGGCTCGCCGGTGGCCGCCCCCGACTGCAGGCGCAGCAGCATGCCCGCCCCGAACTCGTCGTTGATGTGGAACACCCCCACCTCGGGCGCCAGCGCCACCAGCGACGTCAGCCCGCGACGCAGCAGCGCCGCGCGGCGGTCCGCCGGCACCCCGGCCCACGCCGTCCCGGTCCTCGGCGCCACCAGCTCGATCGCCTCGATCCCTTGCAGCGGCCCGACCCCGAGCGCCTCCGCGGCCGCCAGCCACGCCTCGCCCGCCGCCTGCACCGCGGCCGGGGCCGCCCGCGTCAGCACCGCCACACGCACGAACTCGGGCTGCTCCCCCTGGACCTGTCCTCCCAGACCTGTCCCTTGCGACACATACACCGCCAGCCGCTCCGGCTCGGCCAATGCCGCTGACAACACCTCGGGATCGATCGACTGCGGCGCCCGGCTGTCCTGCATGCCCCCCGCTAGCACCATCTCGCGCGAAAATACACATTCGCGCGAAAACGCGAGGGTGGCCCGGGCCAGCGGGCGCGACGAGCAGGTCGCCCGGCGACGCTGCTCGCCCTGGACTCACCCCGCGACTTCGGCCAGCGAGCGCGGCGGCAGCGGCCCCTCGCGCATCCGCTGGATCGCCCGCGCCCCCGCGGCCAGCCCCGCGATCGTCGTGTAGCACGGGATCTTGCGGCCCGTCGCCGCAGCGCGCAGCTCCGCCGCACCTGTCCCCGAGGCCAGGGCCAGCGTCACCCCCTCGAGGTCCGGCGCCACCTTCCCGATCGGGTACCCGATCCCCGCCAGTGCCTCGGCCGTCGTCGCCCCGGCCAGCACCTCGAAGCCGAGCAGGCGCAGGTGGTCCGCCACCGGCACCAGCCCGGGAGCGTCCTCCTCCGCCGCCTCGATCGCCACGCGCCCCTCCAGCGGCAGCCGCACCCCTGCGCCGAGCTGCGCCTTCGCGTACGCCTCGGCGAAGCTCTCGCCGCTGCCCATCACCTCGCCGGTCGACTTCATCTCCGGGCCGAGCATCGGGTCCGCGCCGGGGAAGCGGCGGAACGGCAGCACCGCCTCCTTCACGCTCGCCATCGTCGGCAGCCGCTCCTCCGTCACCTCGAGCTCGCGCAGCGTCGCCCCGGCCATCACCCGGGCCGCCAGCTTCGCCAGCGGTCGTCCCGTGGCCTTGGCCACGAACGGCACCGTCCGGGCCGCGCGCGGGTTCACCTCGAGCACGTAGACCTCGCCGCCGGCGACCGCGAACTGCACGTTCATCAGCCCGACCACCGCGAGCGCCTGGGCCAGCGCCACCGTCTGGCGCCGGATCTCCGCCTGGATCGTCGGCGGCAGCGAGTACGGCGGCAGCGCGCACGCCGAGTCGCCGGAGTGCACCCCCGCCTGCTCGATGTGCTCCATCACCCCGCCGATCACCACGTCTGTCCGATCGGACAGGGCGTCGACGTCGACCTCGATCGCGTCGCGCAGGTAGCGGTCGAGCAGCACCGGCTGCTCCTCCGCCGCCGCGAACGCCTCCGCCAGGTACCCCGTCAATTCTTCGCGCGAGCGCGCGATCGCCATCGCCCGCCCGCCGAGCACGTACGACGGCCGGACCACCAGCGGGAACCCGAGCGCCTCCGCCTTCTCGATCGCCTCCGGCATCGTCGTCGCCGTCGCGTTGTCCGGCTGCTTGAGCCCGAGCGCGTGCAGCAGCGCCTGGAAGCGGGCCCGGTCCTCCGCCACGTCGATCGCGTCGGGCGACGTGCCGAGGATCGGCACCCCGGCCGCCTCGAGCCCGCGCGCCAGCTTCAGCGGCGTCTGCCCGCCGAGCTGCACGATCACCCCGCGGGGTCTCTCGACCGCGATCACCTCGAGCACGTCCTCGAGCGTCAGCGGCTCGAAGTACAGCCGGTCGGCCGTGTCGTAGTCGGTCGACACCGTCTCCGGGTTGCAGTTGACCATGATCGTCTCGATCCCGGCCGCGCGCAGCGCCAGCGCCGCGTGCACGCAGCAGTAGTCGAACTCGATGCCCTGCCCGATCCGGTTCGGCCCCGCGCCGAGGATCATCACCTTCTCGCGCGTCGTCGGCCGCGCCTCGCACTGCTCCTCGTAGCTCGAATACAGGTACGGCGTCTCCGACGCGAACTCGGCCGCGCACGTGTCGACGCGGAGGAACACCGGCCGGACCCCGAGCGCCTGCCGGTGCTCGCGCACCGCCGCCTCCTTCGCGCCGACCAGCTGCGCGATCCGGCGGTCCGCGAAGCCCATCCGCTTCAGCCGGCGCAGCCGCCCGGCGTCGAGCTCCTGCAGCGAGCGCCCGGCCAGCGCCTGCTCGACCTCGACCAGCTCCGCCAGCTGGTCGACGAACCACGGGTCGATCCCCGTCAGCCCTTCGACCTGTCCCTTGGACCAGCCTCGCCGCAGCGCCTCCGCCACCGCGAACAGCCGCTCCGGCCCCGGCTCGGCCAGCGCCGCCGTCAGCCCGGCCTCGTCGAGCTCGGGCCCGCGCCGCTCGAGCCCCGCCGCCCCGATCTCGAGCCCGCGGAGCGCCTTCTGCAGCGCCTCCTGGAACGTGCGGCCGATCGCCATCACCTCGCCGACCGACTTCATCTGCGTCCCGAGCCGCGTCTGCGCGCCCTTGAACTTCTCGAACGCGAAGCGCGGGCACTTCACCACCACGTAGTCGATCGCCGGCTCGAACGACGCCGGCGTCACGCGCGTGATCTCGTTGCCGAGCTCGTCGAGCGTGTAGCCGACGGCCAGGCGGGCCGCGACCTTGGCGATCGGGAACCCGGTCGCCTTGCTGGCCAGCGCCGAGCTGCGGGACACCCGGGGGTTCATCTCGATCACCACCATCCGCCCGGTCTTCGGGTCGAGGGCGAACTGCACGTTCGACCCGCCGGTCTCGACCCCGATCTCGCGGATCACCGCGAACGACGCCTCGCGCATCCGCTGGTACTCCTTGTCGGTCAGCGTCAGGGCCGGCGCCACCGTGATCGAGTCGCCGGTGTGCACGCCCATCGGGTCGACGTTCTCGATCGCGCACACGATCACGCAATTGTCCGCGCGGTCGCGGACCACCTCCATCTCGAACTCTTTCCAGCCGAGCACCGACTGCTCGACCAGCACCTGGCCGATCGGGCTGGCCTCGATCCCGCGGCCGGCCACCGCCGCCAGCTCCGCCGCGTCCATCGCGATCCCGCCGCCCGTCCCGCCGAGCGTGAACGACGGGCGCACGATCGCCGGGAAGCCGACCCTCTCGCCCGCCGCCAGCGCCTCCGCCACCGAGCGGCAGAACACCGCCTGCGGCATCTCGAGCCCGATCGCCCGCATCGCCTTGCTGAACAGCTCGCGGTCCTCCGCCTTCTCGATCGCCTCGACCTTCGCGCCGATGAGCTCGACCCCGAGGCGCTGCAGCACCCCGTTTCGCCACAGGTCGAGCGCGCAGTTGAGCGCCGTCTGGCCGCCCATCGTCGGCAGCAGCGCGTCGGGTCGCTCGCGCTCGAGGATCCGCGCCACCGTCTCCCACTCGACCGGCTCGATGTAGACCGCGTCGGCCGTCTCGGCGTCGGTCATGATCGTCGCCGGGTTCGAGTTGACCAGGACCACCCGGTAGCCCTCGGCGCGCAGCGCCTTGCAGGCCTGCACCCCCGAGTAGTCGAACTCGCACGCCTGGCCGATCACGATCGGGCCCGCGCCGAGGATCAGGATCGACTTCAGATCTGTCCTTTTGGGCATCTCACTCGCTCCTCGTCGCCCGGCCCGCCCGAACCTCGCGGGCGAACCTGTCGAAAAGACCTGCCAGCTCGCGCGGCCCCGGAGACGCCTCCGGGTGGCCCTGGAACGAGAACACCGGCGCGCCGGCGAGCTCGACTCCTTGCAGCGACCCGTCGAACAGCGACACGTGGGTCGGGCGCAGCGCGGGCGGCAGCGTCGTCGGGTCGGCCGCGAACCCGTGGTTCTGGCTGGTGATCAGCACCCGCCCCGTCGCCAGCTCGCGCACCGGGTGGTTGGCCCCGTGGTGGCCGAACTTCATCTTGAACGTGCGCGCCCCGAGGGCCAGGCACAGCAGCTGGTGCCCGAGGCAGATCCCGAACACCGGCAGCCCCGCGGCCACCAGCGCGCGGATGGCCGCCTGCTGGGCGACCAGCGGCTCCGGGTCGCCGGGCCCGTTCGACAGGAAGATCCCGTCCGGCCGCAGCGCCAGCGCCTCGTCCGCCGTCGTCGCCGCCGGCACCAGCGTCACCCGCAGCCCGCGGTCGACCAGGAGGCGCAGGATGTTGCGCTTGATCCCGAAGTCGAACGCGACCACGTGCGGAGCTGCCCGATTCGACATGTCCCCCGGGACCTGCCCTTCGAGACCTGCCTGCTTCGACATGCCCTCGGGGCCCTGTCCTTCCAGCCAGCGCACGGAGCCCGCGGCCCAGCCGGCCGGCTCCGGCACGCTGACCGCCTCGGCCAGCGCCGCCCCCTGCAGCCCCGGGAACGCGCGCGCCAGCGCCACGCAGGCCGCCTCGTCGCGGGCCGCCTCGCCGGCCGCCACGCAGCCGGCCATCGCCCCGCGCTCGCGCAGCAGGTGCGTCAGCCGGCGCGTATCGATCTCCGACACCGCCACGATCCCCGCCCGCTGCAGGTACGCGTCGAGGCTCTCGCGCCCGCGCCACGACGCGAACATGCGCGGCGCGTCGCGGACCACCAGCCCCGCCACCTGCGGCCCGCGCCCCTCCTCGTCGTCGGGGTTGACCCCGACCACGCCGACGTGGGCCGCCGTCAGCGTCACGATCTGCTGGTGATAGCTCGGATCGGTGACGACCTCCTGGTACCCGGTCATCGCCGTGTTGAACACCACCTCGCCGCACGTCCGGCCGTGGGCTCCGAGCGCGCGGCCGCGGAACAGGGTCCCGTCGGCCAGCGCCAAGAGGCCCGGGGTGCTCGGTGGGTCGATCCTCGCCAGTGCTGCAGCCATGGGCCTCCGTGTCGGGGACGCTAGCTAGCGCGTTCCCGCCCGGAGGGGAAGCGGCCGCCTCCCCCTCGCCTCGCGCGCTTCGCCACGCGGGCGCCCGCCTCGCCGGCCACGCGCACCTGCCCTGAAGGACACTTCACGCAGCGTCGCGCGCGCTTGCGCGCCTGCGCTCGCGGGTGATACGGTCGCGAGTCGTGGCGACCGCGACTCGCTCCGCCGCCCGGCCCAGGCCCCCGCGTCCGCCGCGGAACGACCCTGCCGCGCGCCTCGCCGCCCTCCGCGCCATCGCCCGCGAGCGCGGCGGCCGCTGCCTCGCGCGCGCCTATCCCGGCTACCAGGGCCGGGCCGACTACGTGTGCAAGCTGGGCCACCGCTGGACCACCACCTCCGCGATCATCCTCGGCGGCGGCTGGTGCCCCGACTGTCGCTACCGCAACCCTGCCAAGCTCGCCGCGATCCAGGCCATCGCGCGCGACAGGGGCGGCCGCTGTCTGTCCAGCGAGTACCCCTGGCACGGCGACAAGCTCAAGTTCCGCTGCGAGCGCGGCCACGAGTGGGAGGCCGAGGCGCGGAAGATCCGCGAGGGCCACTGGTGCGCGCGCTGCCGCCGTTCGCTGGCCGACATGGACGCCATGGTCGCCGATCGCGGGGGCCGCTGCGTCTCCACCAAATACGTCGACTTCGACACGCCCCTGCGCTGGGAGTGCGCGCGCGGCCACCGCTTCACCTCGCGCCCGCGCAACATCCGGCTCGGCACCTGGTGTCGGGCGTGTCGCCGCGAGGACGGCTGGGTCGCCGCCGTCCGCGAGATCGCCGCCAGCCGCGGCGGCGCCCTCCTCAGCGAGCGCAACCTCCAGTCGCACAAGAAGCTGCTGTGGCGCTGCGCCCGGGGCCACGAGTGGCGCAGCACCGCCGGCAACATCCTCAACGATCGCTGGTGCCCGCATTGCGCCGACACCCGCCTCGGCATCGACGAGATGCGCCGGATGGCCGCCGCCCGGGCCGGCAAGTGCATCTCCACCCATTACGTCAATCGCAACACCCCCCTGCAGTGGGAGTGCGCCGAGGGCCACCGCTGGTGGGCCCGCCCCGGCAACATCCGCTATCAAGACACCTGGTGCCCCGATTGCGCCCACGAGGCCCGGCGCGCCCACCTCAAGTCCATGGCCAAGGACCGCCGCTGAGGCCGACGACGTGTTCGTCTGGCCATCCCCGGCGGCGTGCGACGAATCGAGCTCCATTCGACTCGGCACATTCACGAGCTCGCCCAGCGCGACATCCCTACATACATTCGCGAGTCACCGACCGCATTCGTGCTCGCCTCGGGCGATCGAAGCCGCGATACGCCCTCGGCCACGAATACGCATGTGCGCCTCGCTCCACACCGTGCCGGCGCCGGCAGCGGCCCGACGAGCCGCACATGTCCCCGGGCGGGCCCCGATCTCGTGCGGTCTCTCGCTCGACGGCACCCCGCCTCGGAACCATGTTTCCGACGCCGCCCCGACCTGAGTCCGGGGTGCAAGGAGACAGTGATGCGATTCAAGAACAATGGCCTCGTCATGCTTCCGACCTCGCTCTTCGCGGTGTTCGCCGCGCTCGCCGCCCCGGAGTACGCCGGCCCGCGCGGTCCCTTCGATGCCCCGCTCGCCCTCGAGCCCGCCGATTGGGACGCGGAGTTCGACGAGTTCGAGCCCGCCGACCCCGACTTCAAGACCTTCGAGTCGCGCGACGACGGCCTCGTCGAGCGCGACAACCCGCACCATCCCCCGCCGAATTCGAAGCCCTGCAAGAAGAAGGTCAACGAGCCGCCGGGCTGCCCGGGCAACAAGTAGCCGCCTGCGGCTCGCCGATCCCCGAGGCTCGCCGGCGCGAACGATGCCACCGCCACCGCGCGCCGCGACCTCGGGGCCATCGCCGTCAATAGCGACAGCGCAGCAATCGGCTGATCTTCCCCGGCCCCGTTCGCCGCGCGGCCGCCTCCACGCGTATCATCATTGCGCCCGGCGGCGCCGCAGCTCGACGCGTTCGACCGCCGGTCCCGACCGCCGCCCCACGGCGCCTGCGCCGCTGCCACGCCGCCCTCGCCCGCGCCGAACGCGAGAGGAAGTTCACGACCGGCTCGACCCCCGCGCCCCTCGTCGGCCCCCGCGCCTATTTGGCCGACCGCCCCCCTGTGCTAGAGGAGCGCGCGTGCGCCACTTCCTCTCGACCCTCGACTTCAGCCGCGCCGAGATCGAAGCGTTGCTCGCCGCAGCGCGCGCCTTCAAGGCCGGGCCGCACGCCCAGACGCTCGCCGGCAAGTCGATCGCTCTGGTGTTCTTCAACCCGTCGCTGCGCACGCGCACCAGCTTCGAGCTCGGCATGCACCAGCTCGGCGGCAAGGCCATCGTGCTCGAGCCGGGCAAGGGCGCCTGGCCGATCGAGTTCGACGACGGCGTCGTCATGGACGGCGAGCCGGAGGAGCACGTCCGCGAGGTCGCGCGCGTGCTGTCGCGCTACGTCGACGCCATCGCCGTGCGCGCCTTCCCCAAGTTCCAGCGCTGGGAGGTCGACCGCGAGGACCGCGTGATCCAGTCGTTCGCGCGCCACGCCACCGTGCCCGTGATCAACATGGAGACGATCACGCACCCGTGCCAGGAGCTGGCCCTCGCGCTCACGCTGCAGGAGAAGCTCGGCAGCCTCGCGGGCAAGAAGATGTGCCTGACGTGGACGTACCACCCCAAGCCGCTCAACACCGCGGTCGCCAACTCGGCGCTGATCATCGCCGCCAAGCTCGGCATGGACGTCACGCTGCTGTGCCCCACGCCCGAGTACGTGCTCGACCGCCGCTACATGGACGCCGCCGCCGAGTACACCAGGGCCGCCGGCCGCACCCTCACCGTCACCCACGACATCGAGGCCGGCTACCGCGGCGCCGACATCGTCTACGCCAAGAGCTGGGGCGCCCTGCCGTACTTCGGCCGCTGGGACGACGAGAGGCCGGTCCGTGAGGCCAGCCGGCGCTTCATGGTCGACGCCGAGAAGATGGCGCTGACCCCCGACGCCCTGTTCAGCCACTGCCTCCCGGTCCGCCGCAACGTCAAGGTCACCGACGAGGTCCTCGACTCGCCGCGCGCGATCCACATCGACGAGGCCGAGAACCGGCTGCACGTCCAGAAGGCCCTGATGGACGCCCTCCTGCGCGGCGTCCTGTAGCTCGCTCGCTCCGCTCCCAGGAGCTTCAAAAGCCATGTCCAAAAGTACAGATTCGAACAAGGTCGTGCTCGCCTTCTCCGGCGGCCTCGACACCAGCTTCTGCGTGCCCTACCTGCGCGAGCGCGGCTACGACGTCGTCACCCTGTTCGTCGACACCGGCGGGGTCGACGACGCCGAGCGGGCCTACATCGAGCAGCGCGCGCGCGACCTCGGGGCCGTGCAGCACGTCACCGAGAGCGGCGCCCAGCCGATCTGGGACGACGTCGTCGTCCCGCTGGTCATCGGCGGCCAGCTTTACCAGGACGTCTACCCGCTGCTCGTCAGCGACCGCTACATCATCGTCGAGCGGGCGCTCGCCCTGTGCGACGCGCTCGGCACCCGCGCGTTCGCCCACGGCTGCACCGGCATGGGCAACGACCAGGTCCGCTTCGACCAGACCGTGCGCTCGCTCGGCGACTACGACATCCTCGCGCCGATCCGCGACATCCAGCACGAGCACCACGCCGTGCGCGCCTACGAGGCCGAGTACCTGCAGAAGCTCGGCCACCACGTGCGGCCCAAGACCGCCAAGTACAGCATCAACGTCAACCTGCTCGGCGTCACCGCCTCCGGCTCGGAGATCGACGAGTTCGAGGCCCCCGGCCCCGAGACCTGGCAGATGTGCGCGCGCCCGGAGAGCTGGCCGAAGCAGCCCGCGCGCGTCGACATCGAGTTCCAGCAGGGCGTCGCCGTCAAGCTCGACGGCGAGGCGCTGCCCGGCCCGGAGATCCTGCGCCGCCTCAACGCCCAGCTCGGCGCCTACGGCGTCGGCCGCAACATCTACACCGGCGACACCACGATCGGCCTCAAGGGCCGGATCGTGTTCGAGTGCCCCGGCATCACCGGGCTGATGACGGCCCACCGCGCGCTCGAGGAGGCGATCCTCACCGCCCACCAGAACGGCTTCAAGCCGCTGGTCGCCAAGAAGTGGGTCGAGCTGGTCTACCGCGGCTTCTTCTTCGAGCCGCTCAAGGACGACCTGCAGGCGTTCCTGCGCTCGTCGCAGACCTTCGTCAGCGGCACCGTCACGCTCGAGACCGCCGGCGGCGTCGTCACCCCGGTCGCCGTCCGCTCCGAGCACATCCTGCGCAACAAGGGCGCCGTCTACGCCCAGTCGGCCGACTGGGACGCCCGCGAGGCCGAGGGCTTCATCAAGCTGCTCGGCATGAGCTCGACCCTGTCCGCGCGCGTCAACCCGCGCCGGCGCCCCGGACAGCGATGACCGAGGCCACGCTCCGGCGCACCCTCGAGCACCTCGAGCGCCTCGTCGCGTTCGACACCCGCAACCCGCCGCGCGCCATCGCCGGCGACGCCGGCCTGTTCGCCTACCTCCGGGACATGCTCCAGGGGACAGGTCTGCGCTGCGACACCGTCGACCTCGGCGACGGCTGCGTCTACCTCCTGGCGGTCCGCGGCGCCCCGCAGGTGCTCTTCAACGTCCACGTCGACACCGTCCCCGCCGACCCCGGCTGGACCGCCGACCCGCACCGCCTGCGCGTCGAGGACGACCGCGCGATCGGCCTCGGCGCCTGCGACATCAAGGGCGCCGCCGCCTGCCTCCTGAGCGTGCTCGAGACCACCCAGGGCCCCGCCGCCGTCCTCTTCTCGTCCGACGAGGAGGCCGGCAGCAGCCGCTGCGTCCGCGAATTCCTGGCTCGCTCCGACCTGTCCGCCCAGACAGCCGACATGTCCTCCGGGACATCTCATCCGCCCCTCCGCAGCGTCGTCGTCGCCGAGCCGACCCGCTGCCGCGCCGTCCTCGAGCACCGCGGGATCGGCACCGCCACCGCCCTGTTCACCGGCACCGGCGGCCACGCCTCGGCCGCCCGGGCCCTGCGCGACAGCGCCGTGCACGAGGCTGTCCGTTGGGCCAGCCTCGCCCTCGCCCGCGCCGGCGAGAGCGAGGCCGACGCCGCCGCCGGGCCGCTCCGGGGCCTGCGCCTCAACCTCGGCGCCGTCGAGGGCGGCCTCAAGGCCAACATGATCGCCAGCGCCGCCACCGTCCGCTTCGGCGTGCGGCCGCCGCCCGAGCTCCCGCCCGAGTTCGCCCTCGCCGAGCTGTACGCGCTCGCGCCCGACCCCGCGCGCGTCCGCTTCACCCCCGGCTTCCTCGCCCCGCCGCTGCCGGCCGGCGGCCCGGCGCGCCTCGCCGACGCCCGCGCCGCCGCGTCCGCCCTGGCCGCGCGCCTCGGCCTGCCGCCCGGCGACCCGGTCGACTTCTGGACCGAGGCCGCCCTGTTCTCCGCCGCCGGCCGCGACGTCCTGGTCTACGGGCCAGGTTCGATCGACCAGGCCCACACCGCGGGCGAGTACGTCCCGCTGGCCGACCTCGTCGAGGCGGCGACCCGCTACCGCGCCATCCTGTCCTGAAGTTCACACGCCCATGCCCCACCCCCGCGAGCTGATCGTCAAGCTCCTGCGCAACCTCGGCGGCCGCAAGGAGGTCGAGCAGTACCTCAAGCAGTTCTCGAGCGTCGAGCACAAGCGCTTCGCCGTCATCAAGGTCGGCGGCGGCCTGCTCGCCGACGACCTCGAGAGCCTCGCCTCCTCGCTCAACTTCCTCCACCAGGTCGGCCTCCACCCGGTCGTCGTCCACGGCGTCGGGCCGCAGCTGCAGGCCGCCTTCGAGGCCGCCGGCGTCGACCCGACCGACTGGCAGCAGCGCACCTCGCCGCGGGCGCTCGAGCAGGTGCGTCGGGTGTTCCGCGCCGAGAACCTGCGCCTCGTCGACATGCTCGAGGAGATGGGCGCGCGCGGTCGGCCGGTCGTCGGCGGCGTGTTCGCGGCCGAGCTCGACGACGGCGGGCGCGGCGGCGAGCAGCGGGCCCGGATCGTCCGCGTCGACACCGACGCCATCGACTCGAGCCTCAAGGCCGGCTCGATGCCCGTGCTCGCCAGCATCGGCGAGACCGCCGGCGGCCAGATCCTCGACCTCGGCCCCGACCTCGCCGCGCACGCCCTCGCGCTCCGCCTCCAGCCCTACAAGATCATCCTCCTGCGCGCCCAGGGCGGCCTGCGCGACGAGTACGGCGACCTGATCTCCGCCGTCAACCTCGCCGAGGACTACGAGCCGCTGCTGGCCGAGCCGTGGCTGTCCGCCGCCACCCGCCACAAGCTCGAGCTGATCCACGACCTCCTCGGCAAGCTCCCGCGCGCCTCCTCGGTCTCGATCACCTCGCCTGACCTCCTGGCCATGGAGCTCTTCACCCACAAGGGCTCGGGCACCCTCGTGCGCCGCGGCGAGCGCATCATCCTCCACCAGTCGCTGGCCAGCGTCGACCTGCCGCGGCTCGCCGACCTGCTCACCGCCGCGTTCGGCCGCCCGCCCGTGGCCGACTACTTCACGCGCAAGCCGTTCCGCCGGATCTACCTCGCCGACAGCTACCGGGCCGCCGCGATCCTCACCGACGAGGGCCCGATCCCCTACCTCGACAAGTTCGCCGTCACCGGCGAGGCCCAGGGCGAGGGCATCGGCGGCTCGCTGTGGCTGCGCATGACCCGGGAGACGCCGAAGCTGTTCTGGCGGGCCCGCGTCGACAACCCGATCAACCCCTGGTACTTCCAGCGCGCCGACGGCAGCTACACCGGCGGCACCTGGACCGTGTTCTGGACCGGCGTCACCGAATTCCCGACCATCCAGGAGTGCGTCGAGCGGGCCCTCGCCGCCCCGCCCACGCTCGAGGCGGCCCACACCATCGGAGGCGCCGCGTGAGCGCCCCGGTGCCGCCTCGCCCGCGCCTGGCTCACGGGGCATGTCGCATCGAACAGGTCGCATTCGCCATGCCCGCTCGGACATGTCCATTCGTACACACCGGAGGACCGCGATGACCTACACCCTCGGCCTCGTCGGCGCCCGCGGCCACGCCGGCGGCGAGCTCGCGCGCCTGCTCGCCGGCCACCCCGGCCTCCGCCTCGCCCGCGCCGCCTCGCGTCAGGGCGTCGGCGAGCCGCTGCGGGCCCACCTCGCGCATGCCCCCGCGGACATTGTCCTCGAGGACATGTCCCCCGAGACCATCGCCGCCTGGCCGGTCGACGCCGTCGTGCTCGCGCTGCCCAACGGCCTGGCGGCCGGCTACGCCGGGGCCCTCGCCGCCCGCCCGCGCGCCCCCGTCCTCGTCGATCTCTCGGCCGACTTCCGCTTCGATCCCGCGTGGGTCTACGGCCTGCCCGAGCGCCACCGCGAGCAGCTCCGCGGCGCCCGCCGGATCGCCAACCCCGGCTGTTACGCCACCGGCATCCAGCTCGGCGTCGCCCCGCTCCTGGGCCTGCTCGCCGGCCCGCCGCAGGCCTTCGGCGTGTCCGGCTACAGCGGCGCCGGCACCACCCCCTCGCCGCGCAACGACCCCGAGCGCCTGCGCGACAACCTCATGCCCTACGCCCTCACCGGCCACCTGCACGAGCGCGAGGCCAGCCACCACCTCGGCCACCCCGTCCGCTTCGTCCCGCACGTCGCCCCGTTCTTCCGCGGGATCACCCTCACGATCACCCTCCCGCTCGCGCAGCCGGAGGGCAGCGCCGCGCTGCTCGCCCGCTACCGCGACGCCTACGCCGACGAGCCGCTCGTGCGCGTCGTCGCCGACGTCCCCGAGGTCCGCGCCGCCGCCGATCGCCACGACGTCACCATCGGCGGCTTCCAGGTCGACGATCGCCACGCCGTCGTCGTCGTCACCCTCGACAACCTGCTCAAGGGCGCCGCCTCGCAGGCCGTACAGAACCTGAACCTCGCCCTCGGCCTGCCCGAGCGGCACGGCCTCCCGCACGATCCCCCGCTCGCCGCCGCCTGACCGCACGGCACTCAAGGAGCCCGCATGACCACCCGACCGCTGTGGGACAAAGGCCACGCCGCGCTCGACGCCGCCGCCCAGGAGTTCTGCGCCGGCGACGACGTCGTCCTCGACCGCCAGCTCATCGGCCACGACATCCGCGCCTCGACCGCCCACGTGCGCGGCCTGCAGCGGATCGGCGTCCTCACCGGCGCCGAGGCCGACGCGCTCGTCGCCGGCCTCGCCGACCTCGACGGCCTCGTGCGCGCCGGCACCTTCGTGCTCGACGAGCGCTTCGAGGACTGTCACTCCGCCATCGAGTGGTACCTCGGCGAGCGGCTCGGCGACGTCGGCCGCAAGGTCCACACCGGGCGCAGCCGCAACGACCAGATCCTCGTGGCGGTCCGCCTCTACCTGCAATCGTCGCTGGCCACATTGCGCGACCGCTGCCTCGATTGCGCCGACGCCTGCCTGCAGCGCGCCGAATCGACGCAGGACGTCGCCCTGCCCGGCTACACGCATTTGCAGCGGGCCGTCCCCTCCTCGCTCGCCGCCCTGCTGGCCGGCCACGCCGAGGCCTTCCTCGACGACGCCGAGACCGCCCGCGCGACCGCCCGCACCCTCGACAGCAGCCCGCTCGGGACCGCCGCCGGCTACGGCGTCAACCTCCCGCTCGACCGCGACGGCGTCGCCCGCGAGCTCGGCTTCTCGCGCGTCCAGGTCTCGCCGATCTACGCCCAGAACAGCCGCGGCAAGCTCGAGCTGCTGGCGGTCCAATCATTACACCAGGCATTGCTCGACGTCCGGCGCCTGGCCTGGGACCTCTCGCTGTTCTCGACCGCCGAGTTCGCGTTCGTGCGCCTGCCCGACGCCTACACCACCGGCTCGTCGATCATGCCCAACAAGCGCAACCCCGACGTCGTCGAGCTGCTGCGCGCCGTCCCCTCGGTCACCGAGGGCGCCATGTCCGAGCTGTCGTCGCTGCTGTCGCTGCCGAGCGGCTACCACCGCGACCTCCAGGCCACCAAGGCCCCGGTCCTGCGCGCCTTCACCCGCGGCCTCGCCGGCCTCGCCCTCGTCCCCGCGCTCGTCCACACCCTCGAGCTCGACGTCGCCCGCATGCGCGCCGCCATCGACCCCGAGCTGTACGCCACCGACCGCGCCGTCGAGCTCGCCCGCGCCGGCGTCCCGTTCCGCGACGCCTACCGCCAGGCCGCCGCCGAGATGCATGACCTGAAGGACAGGTCACCCGAGGCCAGCCTGCGCGCCCGCGTCAGCCTCGGCGGCCCCGGCAACCTCGGCCTCGACCGCCTGCGCGCCCGCCTCGACGCCCTGCGCTGAATCGCCGCGCACACCCCGGCAACCTCGGCCCCGACCGCCAGCGCGTCCGCCTGGACACGCTGCGCTGAGCGGCGCGGCGCGTGCAGCCAGCTTCAAGGAAAACTGTATCCGTCCGACGTAGTGCGTCGTGACCGGCCTCCGCCGAGGCTCTACAAGGCCTCGCGGGGAAAACTCACAGTAACGTGCTCAGCCATCGTCCCCGCCCTGCGCTTTGCAGGTTCACATCTCACCCTCCCGGTCCGCTCCAATTGAAGCAGAACATCCTTGTAATTTCTGCGCAAGTAGGGACGATCTACGCTATGATCATTGTAGATCTGTTCGACCGTTACGGACTTACCCGCGAAATGCAGGAGCAGCATATCACTGAGATCGTCGAGGGGGCGATTGAGCTCGAACAACAGTTCTTGGCGTTGGCTCGCTGCCGGGAAGTACGAAAACGACGGGACGCCTTGCTCCACCAAAGAACTCGCCTTAGCCATGATTTCCTTCATCACATCATAGCCCTTAAAATGCTTTGTAACCAGAATAAGATGGTGAGTCGTGCGCTTTCCTGATTCATTCTTGAAACAGAAAGGCAGCACATATCGGTGTCCCGAGCGTTTCAGCGACTGCGTCAAAGCCTCGACGATTGTAGCCTCTCGCTCATGTGGTTTCATGCCACTGAGCTCTCGCTCAAGCTCAGTTGCCTTGACTTCGCCAAAGAGCGCCTGCATATGTTGACGCACAAGCGGATTCGAAAGTCCCGCATTAATGCGATTGTAGTTGAAAAAGAAGATACAATCGCACCCCCAGTCTTTGAGGAACGCATCCACAAGTTTCAGCGTAAGCCCCTTATAGCCCCAGGGATCCACAAAGGCGAGAATCGGGATGGTACGCATCTCGGCGAACTGCTTTGCGATCTTGTCGCCGACCTCTTCATTCCAAAGAAGCGGAGGGAAGCGAAGCGTTTGAATCCCATCAAGAGCATCTATCTGCTGGCGCAGGGTACTAACATTTTCGGAATCTCGGTCATTGAACACCGTAACCATGCGATCAGCGTATTTCTTGACCGCCAGGTCCAAGACCTGAAGCGCCGTCGACACTGCTCCGTCTTTGTATCGACCTGGACCCGCAAAAAGATCCACATACCCTAACTTCTGCACCGCGCCGCTATATTGTCTCTGCGCTCCAGAAATAATACCTGCCCACGCATCGAAATACTTTCGGACGATCTCGGCTTTCACCTGGGACTGTTCACGCTGTTCGTCAAAAAACTTCTCGGACATGTACAACTCCTTCGGCCTCACCCAACTCAACTAAGCACGGCCAAATATGGTAATACACGAGCAGGCCTCTCCGGATCGAGGCCGCTGCGACCGGGCGGAAATTCATCGTAGGTCTTGCCTTGAAGGCAACGACCTCTACGGCTCTTATGTACTCCGCCCCATTGTTTGAAGAAGAAAGGAATTCGAGCCGTTCGACATTGTTCAAGGATAGAAAGAACCCACTCCTCCCTCATCGGACGAGCTCCTGGCCCGCTCTCGCCCCCTACGATGACCCAATCAATGCCACTGAGATCGAGTAGACCCAAGTCCTCAAGCAACGGCTCTATCGACAGGAATCGCAGAAATCCCGGCGTCTCGCGAAGCGACGCGATCCTCGGCACTCCATATTTTCGATCTTCGACACTAACCCCAAGCCAAACGTAGGGCTGCTGCACGAGCGAACGCGGCATCTCACTGCAGACAGAACGCATGCGCTCCCCTCGTTTTGTGAGAATTTGATACGTGTGCTGAGGAGCTCGACTCATAACCTCGAACACGCGCCGGATGTAGGAAGCTGGAACTCCCTGCTGAAACAGGTCGCTCATTGAATTCACGAACACACGCCTAGGCTTTCGCCAACGAAGAGGCTCGTCAAGTTTCTCTGGCACCAGTCTCAGATCAAACCCCTGACCATATGGATGATCAGGAAGACCACGCCAACGCTCGGCAAATGTAGCTGCATAACAATGCTTGCAGCCAGGACTAACCTTCACACAACCCCGAACGGGGTTCCATGTTGCGTCCGTCCACTCGATTGTTGATCCGTCACTCACGAGCTTCTTACCCCTGCCGCCCGGCGCGAAAGTCGCCCTCCGATAGGATTTTCCGTAGCGGATGAACTGCCCCCTAGGCTTCCTCCATCCTCGAGGATGTGTCAAGGTGAGCTCCTAGCCGTCTCTCAGCGGCCCTGGCACTATTGCCTCGCATGCGGTCGCTAGAGCGAGAACTCGCGCGGCGCGTCCGTGCCGACCTAGTGAGATGCTGACTCCGACGACTCTGCCGGCCGCGACGGCACTGCGCTGCTCGAAATGGAGCGCTGCGCCCGCCGATCCCGCGCAGAGCCAGCTCAACGCCGTCTTGACGGAGCGCCGGCGGTGCGCGCGGCGACGAGTTTCCCTGAGGCGACGACCGGCCAGCGCGCGTTGAAGCCGACAGGCGCTCAGTGACCGATACGCCTCGCCTATCCCCGGAGGGCAGCTTCTCAGCCCGCAATCACCTGGGCCAGCACCACGAGCGCTCCTCGACCTCCGCCCCGTGACGGTCTGCGGCGGCTCAAAGCGAACTCCCGCGTCCCGTGGGCACCAGCAAGAGCCCGCCGTCGAGTGTCGCCCGGGCGATCTCCGCCGCCCGGCCGGCCCGAGCTCCGCTCCGAGCAGCAGGCCCTGGTCCGCCGGCCCGTCCGCGGACCGACTACTCGCCGTCGAGGCGGAGCCCGGCGGGGCCGAGCCAGTCGAACGGTTCGTAGGCCCAGGGGTCGGCGCCGACCATCGCGCAGCCGAGCAGCTCGCGCAGCCGGTCCGTCGGCAGCCCGGCGGGGATGTTGGCGAGGCTGTCGCGGTGCAGGCGTTCGATCGGTCGTTCGCGGCTGTAGCCCCAGCCGCCGAACGTGCGCATCGCCAGGTCGGTGACGCGGACGGCCATCTCCGTCGCGTAGATCTTGGCCATGAACACCAGGTCGCGCGCGACCCGGCCCTCGCCCTTGATCCACGAGACCTCGAGCGCGAGCAGGCGGGCGGCCTCGATCTCGACGTGCATGTCGGCGAGGCGGGAGTGCACCAGCTCGAGGTGCGCGATCGGTCGGCCGAAAGCGAGGCGGCTCGAGACGTGGTCGCGGCACGCCGCGAGCGCAGCGGACGCGAGGCCGATGGCGCACCAGGTCTGGAGCAGCTGGCCCCACTCGACGACATGGAGCGTCTTCTCGACGCTCGCGTCGACGATCACGTCGTCGGGAGGGACCTCCACGTCGTCGAAGCGCAGCGCGCCCCAGGACATGCCGTGGAGCCCGAGCTTCGGCAGCTCCCGCCGCTCCACGCCGCGCGTGCTCAGGTCGACGACGACGTAGCAGAGCGCGGCGCCGGAGGGGTCTCCGCGACGGGCGAGCACGACGGCCACATCGGCGGTGCCGGCGTTGCTGATCCGCGACTTCTCGCCGCGCAGGCGCAGGCCGCCCTTCGTGTCGAACAGCGTCGTCCGGTACGAGCCCGGGTCACTGCCCGCCGCGTCCTCCGTCGCGGCGAAGCTCCCCGTCACGAGGCCCGCGACGATCGGCTTCAGCCACCGCTCGTGCTGCACGAGCCCGCACAGCTCGCTCAGCATCTTCCCGCACAGGAGCGTGGAGATCGACACCGACCAGAACGTGCTCGCACAGGCGCGGGCGAGGCTCTCCATCGCCAGTCCCTGCGTGACGCCGTCGACGCCGGATCCGCCCCACTGCGGCGCGTGGAACAGCGCGAGGTAGCCGGCCTCCGCCAGCTCGGTCCACGACTCCTTCGGGACGACGCCTGTGCGGTCGACCTCGCCGGCGCGTGGCGCGATGCGCTCGCCGCAGAGGCGGTCGAAGCGGCGCTTGAATTCGCGTTGCGGGTCGGGGAGCGCGAAGTGCATGGCGTCGATTCTCCGGGAGTCGGTGGCGATGGCGACCGCGCGGCGCTACCCGAGATCGAGGAGCGAACCGGCGATGACGGCGCGCAGGACGTCGGGGCCGTCGACGAGGAGTCCGGCAGCGTCGGCGTCGCGCGCGAGCCGTCCGGCGAGCGCGTGGCTCTCGAGCGCCTGAGCGCCGTGGAGGTGCACCGCCCCACGGGCGACGAACCCGACGCTCTCCGCGAGGAAGAGCGCACAGGTGGCGACGTCGCGCCCGGCGTGCTCCCCCTCCGCGTCGAGCTGCCACGCCGCGCGCGCCAGCATCCGCCGGCTCAGCTCGAGACGGATCCGCATGTCGGCGAGCACCGCGCGGGCGGTCTGCGAGTGTGACAGCGGCCTGCCGTGGACGAGCCGCTCGCGGGCGTGCACGACGCAGCGGTCGACGAGGACGCGCATGAAGCCGAGCCACGGAGCGAACTGGAACACCCGCAGCCGGCGCTGGACGAGGCGGCCCACGCCGGTCAGGCCCTCTCCCTCGGCGCCGAGGAGCTCGTCGTCCGAGAGCTCGCAGCCGTCGAGCACGAGCTCGGAGATGGCCGCGGTGCGCAGGCCGGTGGTGACGATGCGCCGTCCGACCGTGAGGCCCGGCGTGTCGCGGTGCACCAGGAAGGCCGAGACGCCGCGCTTGCCGGGCACGGGGTCCGTCACCGCGGTGACGACGAACAGCTGCGCGACGGGGCCGTTGACGACCCACGACTTCGTGCCGTGCAGGACCCATCGGCCCGGCGACGTGCGGGCCGCGGTCGTGCGCACGCCGATCGGCTCGGCCGCGGGGAGCTGCTCCTCGTGCGCCAGGGCGCCGACGGCGTCGCCGCGCACGAGCGCCTGCAAGTACCGCCTGCGCTGCTCTCCGGTGCCGAGCGTAGCGACAGGGACGGCGCAGCCGACGGTGTGTGCGACCCACGCGAGCGCGAGGCCGGGGTCGCCGGAGCCTTCGGCGAAGCCCCGCATGAGTCCGGCGAGCGCGAGAGAGGACAGCTCGCCGCCGCCGCACGCGCCCGGCAGCGTCGCGCCGAGGAGCCCCGCTGCGCCCATGCGACGGAACAGCTCCGGCTCCCAGCGCCGCTCGCGGTCACGCGCCGCGACGGAGGGCGCGACCTCCTTCTCCGCGAACAGACGCGCCTGCTCGCCGCACCGGTCGTCGTCCACGAATTCCACCGCGTCGCTGCCCTACAGCCGGATGACGTGGGCGGCGTACTGCGCCCCGGCGCCGAGCGCCGCCATCAGGATCGGCTCGCCGCTGCCGAGCTTCACGTGACCGTCGCGCAGATCCTCGGCGAGCAGCACGAGGGTGCCGGCGCTGACCATGTTCCCGTAGCGCTCCATGTGCATCGGCACCTTCTCGGCCGGGATGCCGACCTCGGCGATGAACTTCTCGAGGACCCGCTTGTTCGCCTGGTGCAGGTAGAAGCGCCCGATGTCGCCGAGACCGAGCTCGGAGCGCGCGAGGGCGCCGTCGGTGGCCTTCTTCAGGTAGGGGGCGAAGCACGACGCGACGAGTTGCCCGTCCACGTAGAACGCGGTGTCGGTGACGAGGGAGCGCCCCGGAGGGTACATGCCGCCGCCGCCACGGCGGATGACGAGGTCGAGGTGCTCGTTGGCCGCATAGGAGCCGAGGATGCCCGACGGCCCCGACCCCGACTCGCCCCGCAGGATGATGGCGCCGGCGCCGTCGCCGAAGAGGTACCAGGACAGGAACGAGCCGAGCTCCTTGCCGTTGTGCGGCAGCCTGCCCGCGTAGACCTCGCGGTCGAGGTGGGCCGCGAACGCGTTCGCGCCGATCACCGCGATCGTCCGGCGCTGCCCGCCGAGGATCAGCTCGCGGGCCGTCGCCAGGTGGAACATCGCGCCGCCGCAGCCATCGTCGTGCATGACCGCGAACGCCTCGGGGCGCAGCCCGAGCCGCTTGTGGAGGATCATGGCGTCGTGGCTGAAGCTGACCTGGTCCGGCGTACAGGTCGTCATGAGGATCCCGTCGAGGTCGCACGGCTGCAGGCCCGCCTGCGCGAGCGCGTCCCGCAGCGCCCGCTCGGCCATCTGCGCGCTCGGCCCCGGGTCGGCCACGACCTCGGGGACGATCGCGCGGCCCGTCGCCTCGTCGAACTCCCAGACGTGGCGACGCTCGCGGATGCCGGTCTTCTCCTCGATCCGCTCGGGCGTCCACCCGGGGATGGCCTTCACCAGCCGCTCGTTGGTGACGACGATGGGCGGCACGTAGCCGCCGACGCCTGCGATTCTGACGATCATGTGTGCCCCTCCCGGACGCTCGGAGCCGTCGCGCCCGGCGGCTTCCCGGCGAGCGAGCCCCGCGCCGCCACGGCCGGCTTCTCCATCGCCGCGACGATCGCCGCCTCGTAGTCGCCGTTCGGCGTCCACCCGAGCTCCTCCTTCGCGCGGGCGCAGTCGGTGTCGTAGTCGTAGCCCGCGAGCACGATGGCGATCCGGGTCGTGATCGGCTCGCCGGGCCGGCGCAGGAGCTTCCAGACGCCCTCGAGCACTCCGACCGCCGCCGTCACGAGCGCCGTCGGAAGGTAGAGCTTCGGCGCCGGCCGCCTGGCGTACTTCGCCAGCAGGCGGAAGAACTCGCCGAGCCTGATGGGCTCGCCCGCCACGTTGTACGCGCGCCCGACGGAGACGTCGTTCTCGAGCGCGCGCATGATCACGTCGACGCAGTCCTCGATACAGACGAGCGGGAAGCGCAGGTCCGGGCTCCCCGGCAGGGCGGTGACCGGCAGGTGCAACAGGTCGACGAGGCGAGGGATGGCGTTGCGGTCGCGGGCGCCGATGACGATGACGGGCCGGATGCTCGTCGCCTCGATCTTGTTCGCCGCGTGCGCCTGCCAGAGCAGCTGCTCGGACATCACTTTCTCGCGCACGTAGTGGTTCCAGCCCTGGGGCGTGAGATCGAACGGCGCATCCTCGTTCACCGGTCCACGGTGCTGGCGGAAGCCGTAGACGGCGATCGAGCTGAGGTGGACGAAGCGGCGCGCGCCGTGGCGGTGGGCGGCCTCGATGAGGCGCTCGGTGCCGAGGACGCCCGTCTCGTAGAAGTGCTCCCACTCGCCGAAGCTGCCGACGGCGGCGGCGGTGTGGACGACGACGTCGACGCCCTCGCAGGCCCGGTTCATGCCGTCGACGTCGTTCAGCTCCGCGTGGACGTACTCGATGTCGAGGCCGGCGAGCTGCGAGACGTCGCTCGTCCTGCGCACCATCGCCCGCACCCGGGCGCCGCGCCCGAGGAGCGCCGCGCACACGTGCCCGCCGATGAAGCCGCTCGCGCCGGTCACCAGGACCCTCTTTCCGCTCAGATTCACGTTCGTGCTCCTTCGCCGGGACGCGCCCGGTGGTCCACGGATGCCCGGACCGACCCACGGCCGCCATCTGCCGATCGGCAGGGGCAGCACGACGATCGTCGTACGAGGGCTCAGCGCCCGGCGGACAGCGCTTCGAGGGCTCGCGCGAGCCGCTCGACCGCGTCGACCTTCTCGCCGAAGGTGGCCGCGAAGCCCGAGGGACGGAACGGCGGAGAGTTCGCGCGCAGCACTCGCAGGTGGGCCTGCCCGCGGCCCGCGTCGCCCAGCCACCACGCGCTCGCGGCCGCGAGGGCGTACGCGAAGCTGTAGCGCGGGTTCGACAGCAGCGCGCGCTCGGCCGCCTCGAGCGATTGCTCGTACTCGCCGCGCATGAAGTGCAGCGTCGACAGCATCGCCACGAACGTACACGGCCCGAGGCGGACGGCGTGCTCCATGCGGACCAGTGATTCGTCGCTGCGACCCGCGGCCTGCAGGGACTGCGAGAGGGTGGCATGCGCCAGGGCGAAGCTCGGGTTGCGCCCCACGGCCGCCTCGAGCGGGGCGATCGCCCGCTCCCACTCGCCGCGCGACTGCAGGTAGCGCCCGAGGAGGAAGTGCCCCTCGCCCCCGTACGGCGCGTGCTCGATGCAGCGATCGGCGGACGCCCGCAGCAGCTCGAGCGCCGCCGCCTTCGAACCCCATTGATTGAGCACGGCGTCGTAACAGGCGAGCCCGACGCCGAAGTGGGCGAGGACGAGGTGAGGCTCGCGGGCGAGCGCCTCGCGGAAGCACCGGAGGGCGGCCGCGTTCGCGTCCGCCTCCCGCAGCGCCCGCAACGCCATGCCCTCATGCGCGAGCTCCCAGGCCGCGAACTCCACCGGAGGGCGCGACCGGGGCGCGAGGACGGCCTGGACGCGCGCGACGAGCACCGGGTACGCCGCCGCGACCGCGGCCTCACATACCGCGTCCTGGGCGTCGAACAGCGCCTCCGCCGGGTAGTCGCGCCGGTCCGTCCAGATCCGGTGACCGGTCTCGACGTCGTCGATGTGCAGCGACAGCCGCCACGTCCCGCCGGCGATCCGCAGGCCGCCGTCGACGAGGAAGCGCGCCCCGAGCTGCTGCCCCACCTCGCACGTCGTCTTCCCGAGGCCGCGCGCGCAGGCGGACGAGCTCGTGGAGATGACGGGGAACCAACACCAACGGGAGAACAGCGACGCGAGGTCCTCGGTGAGCGCGGCCGCGACCGCGCGCGTGCGCGGCTCCTCGTCGAGCGCGAGGATCGACAGCACCGCGATCGCGGGCCGCTTCATCACGACCGCGACCTGCGTCGGACTCGCCTCCCAGGCGACGAAGGCGGCGGCGGCCTCGGTGCGATTGGCCACGTCGAGCTGCGCGAGGACGGCCGTCACGTGCGAGCGCACCGTGCCGGGCGTGATGCCCATCGCCGTCGCGATCTCGTCGTTCGTCAGGCCCTTCGCAAGCAACTGGACGAGCTCGCGCCGGCGAGGCGAGAGCTCGTCGAAGGGCGTGGCGCTCGAGGCGGGCAAACGGCTCTTTTTCACGGGAGCAGAGCGAGCATACCGAAAGCGAAGTCGCGTTCGACCCCAGCGGATCCATCGCGCTGGGGTCCGCACACGCGGTGCCGCCTGCATCTCCAAGTCGCGCGTCCGGGACGAACACGCGCGGCCGCGCGAGCGAGGCCGAGAGCCGGGGCGCGTCGTGGCGATCGCAATCGCCGTTCTCGGCCCCCGAGGTCGCACAGGTGCTGCGCCGCGCACCTGTCCTCAAGGACACACGAACTTCAGCCCGCGAGCACCTTCGCCAGCACCGCGAGCGCCTCGTCGACCTCCGCCGCCGTCACGATCAGCGGCGGCACGAAGCGGACCACCCGCGGCCCCGCCGGCACCAGCAGGAGCCCGGCGTCGAGCGCCGCGCGGGCGATCTCGGCGGCCGTGCGCGACTCGGCCGGCCCGAGCTCCGCCCCCAGCAGCAGGCCCCAGCCGCGCACCTCCGCGATCTTCCCCGGCGACGCCTTCGCCAGCGCCAGCAGCCCCGCGCGCAGCTGTTCGCCGCGCTGGCGGGCGTTGTCGACCAGCCTGTCCTTCTCGATCGTCGTCAGCACCGCCAGCGCCGCTGCGCAGGCCAGCGGGTTGCCGCCGAACGTGCTCGCGTGGTCGCCGGGCTGGAACACGTCGCAGCTGCGCTTGCACAGCATCGCCCCGATCGGCAGCCCGCCCGCCAGGCCCTTCGCCAGCGTGATCACGTCGGGCGCGATCTCGAGGTGCTGGTGGCCCCACCACTTGCCGCTGCGACCGACGCCGACCTGCACCTCGTCGAGCATCAGCAGGATCCCGCGGGCGTCGCACAGCTCGCGGATCTTGCGGAACACCGCCGGATCGCCGGGCCGAATGCCGCCCTCGCCCTGGAGCGGCTCGAGCAGCACCGCCGCCACCTGCTTGCGCTCGCGGTCGAGCTCGCCGATCGCCTCGGCCAGCGCCGCCGCGTCGTTGTACGGCACGTGCACGAAGCCCGGCACCAGCGGGTCGAAGTTCTGCTGGTACTTCGCCTGCCCCGTCGCCGTCACGGTCGCCAGCGTGCGCCCGTGGAAGCTCGCCTGCGCCGCGATCACCACCGGCCGCTCGATGCCCAGGCGCGTGCGCCCGTACTTGCGCGCCAGCTTGATCGCCGCCTCGTTGGCCTCCGCCCCCGAGTTGCAGAAGAACGCGCGCTCACCCGCCCCCAACGACGCCAGCAGCGCCGCCAGCATGCCCTGCTCCGGGATGTAGTACAGGTTCGACACGTGGTGCAGCTTGCCGATCTGGCGCGTCACCGCCTCGACCAGGTCCTTGTGGGCATGTCCCAACGTACAGGTCGCGATCCCGGCGGCGAAGTCGAGGTAGCGGCGGCCGTTCGTGTCCCACACGCGGCAGCCCTCGCCGCGCTCGAGCGCGATCGGGAAGCGGGCGTAGGTCGACATCACGTGGGCGTCGAACGCCTGCGCGTCGTGGGGTGCGGGGGGCGGCGGAGCGGTCATGGCGCCGTGGACATTCCACATCGCGCCCGCGCTGTCGAGTAGCCGTCAGCACGGCTCGGCGGCCAGGAACCGCGGCGCGGCCCGCCCTCGACCTCACCGTGACGCAGCGCGCGTTCGGTGAGAAGATCCGGGGCGCGTCGTCCTGCCCGGCGCGCCCCGCTCGCAAACGTCGTCGCTCGCGAGCGGCGCACCAGCGTCGCTCTGCTCGCCCGGCCGCGCGGGGCGAGAGATCCGGCAGCGCGACGAGCAGTCGGTCGATGTCTCGGCGACGCACTCGCGAACGGTCGGGTTCGCTGTCTCGCCACAGTGCGCCGAGCAGCCCTCGATGTCCTCGCTCGGGTTCGCGGCCTCGCAGCCCGGGCCGACCACCCGCGGCGGGAATTGCCGCAGCAGCGCTGATGGCCGCGGTCCTTCGCACCCGCAGCCGCCGGCTCGCTCGCCCCTCGACCTCGTCCACGTCGCCGCGGCGGCGGGCGCCGATCGACTCCTCCGCGCGATCCCGGCCGCCCGCGCCCGAGGGTGCGTACGACGCGCGCGGGCCCCCTCGGAGCCTCCTCACCGTCGCCTGGATCCGCTACGATCGGCGGCGATGGCCCGCCGGAACGACGAGCACGGACTCAACCAGATCGTCGGCCTCGCGGTCATCGTCAGCGGCGTCCTCATCGTCGTCGGCCTCATCGTCTTCAGCCAGGGCAGGAACCTGTGGAGGCCGACGGTCACGATCACCGCCGACTTCCGCCAGGTCTCGGGCCTGCGCGAGGGCAGCGCCGTGCAGATCGAGGGCATGGAGATCGGCACCGTCGTCAAGCGCGAGTTCGTGTGGGTCGACTACCCGTGCAACCCGCAGACCGAGGATCGCGGCCGCTTCGGCCAGGGTCGCACCGACGACTGCGATCGCACCATGTTCTGCGCGAACGAGGGTCGCTGCGCCGAGCTCGAGTCGTACTCCTTCAACAAGGACTTGCACGCCCCGTGCGAGGAGGACTCGCAGTGCCGCCAGGGCGAGGTCTGCGTCACCGCCGAGATGCGCCGGCGCTACCGCGGCGTGCTGTGGACCGGCGGCACCGGCATCTGCGACGGCTTCACCACCGACCACAGCCGGATCCGCGTCACCCTGTCTGTCTTTCAGGACAGCATGATGCACATCCGCGACGACAGCCGCGCCGTCATCTCGCAGAACGGCGTGCTCGGCGATCAGATCATCCAGATCTCGGTCGGTCGCGGCCAGCCGATCGCGGAGAACGGGCGGATCCAGACCACGCCGTCGATGACCGAGACCATCGACGCCGTCAAGGAGAAGGTCGACGGCGGCTTCGTCAAGGTCGAGGAGGCCATCGGCGGGATCGCCGAGCTCGCCGCGGCCATGGGCGACGGCGAGACCGTCAAGAACATCCAAAACCGGCTCGCCGCCGCCGACGAGAACCTGCGCAACACCGCGGCCGGCAAGGGCATGGTCGGCGCCATGCTCAACGACGAGGACCTGCTGCGCAGCTTCGGCTCCTCGCTCCGCGGCGTGCGCGACGGCGCCGCCGACCTCGACCACTTCCTCGCCAAGGGTCAGAAGGCCCTCACCAAGTTCGACACCAGCATGCAGCCGCTGGTCGACGACGGGCGCAAGAAGATGGCCGCGATCTCGAACGCCCTGCACGACCCCTACAACGTCAACATCTCGACGCGCCTGCTGTACGACTCGCAGGGCAAGATGCTGAAGAGCGTGCAGGACACGCTCGGCAACATGAACAAGATCGTCGCCGGCATCGAGCGCGGCGAGGGCACCGTCGGCCGGCTCGTCCGCGACCCCAAGGTCTACGACGACATGGTCGAGTTCTTCCGCGGCCTGCAGCGCGACGCCAAGATCCAGTTCCTGATCCGCTGGGCCCTGTCCTCCGACAAGCCCGAGCGTCCCGCCCCCTGACACGCGAGCGCGAGGGCTCCGGCCCGTTCCTCCGCCAGGCCCGAGCGTCCCGCCCGCTGACAGCCCCCTCGCGGGCGCGAGCACGAGGACTCCGGCCGCGAACTCTGGCCCGCGCGAGCCCGCGGTGCTAGCTCGCGCGCGCGATGCCCAAGCTGTCCCACGAGGCGCTGGTCCAGCTCGTCCGTCACGCGCCCGCGTTGATCCCCGATCTGCTGTGGCCCGAGGCGCGCCCGTCGGGCCCGATCCGGATCAGCGCCGCCGAGTTCGCCGACCTCAATTTTGCCGAGCACCGCGCCGACGCCGTCATCGGCCTGGGCGGCGCGCTCGACCGGCCCGACGAGGCGCTCGTCGTCGAGGTCCAGGTCGAGCGAGACCTGCGCAAGCGCTGGACCTGGCCGCTGTACGTCGCCGGCCTGCGCACCCGCCTCAATTGCCCGGTCACCCTCGTCGTCGTCGCGCTCGACCGCGACGTCGCCCGCTGGTGCGCCGAACCGATCGACCTCGGCCGTCGGCGCAACGTCCTCCGCCCGTGGGTGCTCGGCCCCGACGCCGTGCCTGTGATCACCGACCTCGATCGGGCGCGCGAGCTGCCGGAGCTGGCCGTGCTGTCGGTCGCCGCCCACGCCGACGAGCCCGGCGCCGAACACATCGCCCTCGCCGCCCTCGACGCGACGCGCGATCTCGACGATCAGCGGGGGATCCTCTATCCTGACTTCGTCACCGCCCTTCTGGGCCGAGCGGCCCGGATCGCCCTGGAGAAGCTCATGGCCACGCAAAAGCGCTGGGAACCGATCAGCGACCTGTTCCGCAAGCCCTGGCTCGAGGGCATCGCCGAGGGCACGGTGCTCGGCAAGGCCGAAGGCATCGCCGAGGGCAAGGCCTCGCTGGTCCTCAAGATGCTCCAGCTCAAGGGCTTCGACCTCACCGACGAGCAGCGCCAGCGCGTCCTCACGTGCCGCGACGACGCCCTGCTCGAGACCTGGGCCGCGCGGATCCTCGTCGCCACCCGCCTCGACGAGGTCCTCACCGACGCCTGAGCCCGGGTCTGTTCCGGGCGAGCAAACTGTCCTGCGGGACAGCCTCGCGGCCCGCACGGGTGCGAGCGTGCGCCTCTCGGACCACCCGCCCGGCCCTCTCCGCTCGGGCCCCCCGCGCCCGTCGATCTGTGCGACCTTCGGCGCATGCGACTCAGCGAGATCCGCGGCGGAGGTGGTGCGGTCGTGCCGGTCGTCGAGCCGGACGGTGACGCCCGCGTCGACAGTCTGCGCGCCTGGCTCGACGCCGAGGGCACCTGGCTCTCCGGACAGCTTCGTACCCACGGCGCCGTCCTGCTGCGCGGCTTCGGCGTGCGCGTCCCGGTCGACCTCGAGCGGGTCGCGCAGGCGATCGACCCCGAGCTCAAGAACGAGTACCTCGGCACCTCGCCGCGCGACGCCCTCAGCGAGTACGTGTTCTCTGCCAGCGAGCTGCCGCCGTTCTACCCGATCCCGCAGCACTGCGAGATGTCGTTCCTGCGCGACCCGCCGCGGCGGCTGTTCTTCGCCTGTCTCGTCGCGCCGCAGGGGGGCGGCGGAGAGACCCCCCTGTGCGACTTTCGACGCGTCGCCGCCGGCCTCGATCCGGGCGTGCGCGAGCGCTTCGTCCGCGGCGGCATCCGCATCATCCGCAATTACGACGGCCCGGACGGCGGCGGTCGCTTCGACCTGTGGCAGCTCAAGCGCTGGGACGAAATGTTCCTGACCACCGATCGCGCCGTCGTCGAGGCCAAGTGCGCCGAGCAGGGCTTTCAGGTCACCTGGCTACCGGGGCAGCGCCTGCGCCTCGTCAGCGAGCACGACGCCTTGCGCGCGCACCCCGAGACCGGCGAGGCGGTGTGGTTCAACCACGTCCAGGTGTTCCACGCCGCCAGCGCCGCCTCCGAGCTGCGGCGCGTGCATGCCCGCCAGGGGGACCTGCGCAGCCTCGCCCTCTCGCAGTTCGCCCGCCTCATCATCGGCGCGCGGCGGCGGTTCACCCCGGCCGACGCCATGTCGATGCACTGCACCTACCGGGACGGCCGCGAGATCGACCCCGCCGACCTCGAGCATCTGCGCGACGTCATCTGGCGCAACATGGTCGTGTTTCCGTGGCGCACCGGCGACGTCGTGGCGCTCGACAACTTCTCCGTCTCGCACGGCCGCATGCCGTACCGCGGTCCGCGTCAGGTCGTCGTCGCCTGGGCCTGAGCGTCCTCGGCGCGCAGCGCCCGGCGACGCCACACCGTCGCCAGCGTCAGCCCGGCGATCAGGTGCCACACGCCCCACCACGCCGCGATCATCGCCGTCCCGCCGAGCCCCGGGAAGAAGTCGAACGCCAGCACCAGCGCCAGCCCGGCGTTCTGGATCCCGACCTCGATGGCGATCGCCCGCCGGTCGCGGCCCGGCAGCCCGGCTGTCCTTGCGACCAGCCAGCCCGACAGCAGCGCCAGCCCGTTGTGCAGCGCCACCACCCCCGTCAGCAGCGCCCAGTGATCGCCCAGCACCGCGGCGTTGCGGCTGATGCCGATGGCGATGAACAGCCCCAGGCACGCCACCGAGAGCAGCCGGAACGGCGCGCGCAGGCGGTCCGCCGCTCTCGGCCAGCGCGCCGCCACCAGCATCCCGAGCGCCAGCGGCGCGCCGAGCACCGCCACCACCGTCCCCACCAGCTCGCCGGGCGACAGAGCGACCGCCTGGACCAGCGCCGCCGTGTCCGCGTTCATACCTGACCAAAAAGCCAGGTTGAACGGCGTCGTCGCCACCGCCAGCACCGTCCCGATCGCCGTCATCGTCACCGACAGCTCCGTGTTGCCGCGGGCCAGGTGGGTGATGAAGTTCGACATGTTGCCGCCGGGGCAGGCCGCCACCAGCATCATCCCCAGCGCCACGCTCGGCGGCGGCCGCAGCAGCAGCACCAGCGCGAACGTCAGCGCCGGCAGCACCACCACCTGTCCCAAAAGACCGACGATGGCCGCGCGCGGGGATCGGACCACCCCGGCGAAGTCGGCCGGGCGCAGGTCGAGCGCCACCCCGATCATCACCAGCGCCAGCACCACGTTGAGCACGACCAGGCTGCCCGGCTCGAACGCCAGCGCCACCCGATCGAGCTCCGCCCCGCTCATCCTCGCCACGATAGCACCCTTCCTCGCCGGGCCGGCGCCCGGTCGGCGAGGACATGTCGCAAGAATCAGCCGCGGCGCGGCCGCGCTGGGGACCCGCTCGACCGGTACCGGCTGGCCGTCGTCGACCACGAGTTGGTCGACCGACTCATCCTCGCGGAGGCCATCACTTCCCCGCCCGCGACCTGTCGTTCGACAGCATCGACATCGGTTACACCGCCGTCACCTCGGACGCCCACCGCGGCGGCATCAAGCTCTCCGTCATCAACCGGGCTCGCGCCGCGACCGCGGCGACGGCAGCGCGAACCGCCGCGATCACGCATCTGCGCGCGCACCCGCGCCCCGCCTCGCGCTACGCTCGATCGATGTCGTCACGCACAGGTGCCGCCGCGGCGCTGCTCCTGCTCGTCGCCTGCGGCGACGCCATGCCGGCCGGCAGCGACGGCGACAGCACCTCGACCTCGACCTCGACCTCGGCCTCGCCCTCGACCACCTCCACCACCACCGGTCTCGAGCCGACCACGACCTCGAGCACCACCTCGACCGCGTCCACGGCCGCGCCGACCACCTCCACCTCGACCGGCGGGCCCCCGGTCGGCTGCGACGCTCCGCCGCCCTGTCGCACCTGCACCTGCGAGGACGACGTCTTCCACTGTCACTGTCCCGAGCTGTCCCCCGAGGCAGGTTACCTCGACGTCGCCGGCGTCGCCTACGAGATCGGCGAGGGCGACCACGTCATCGCCATGACCAGCTCGTCCGCGCGGCTGTTCTACAGCTTCCACCCCGCCGCCGACGACCCCGGCGACGCCCCGCTGCTCGTCCTCTTCAACGGCGGCCCGGGCGTCTCCACCGGCCTGATCCTCGCCGGCAACACCGGCCCGCAGACCCTCACCGACGCGCTCGAGCCGGCCCCGAGCCCGGCCCCCTGGACCGCCCTCGGCCACCTGCTCTACATCGACGCCCGCAACACCGGCTTCTCGCAGCAGTCGATCGCCGATCCCTCCCCCGTGGCCGCGCGCTCGGCCGAGCTCACCACCCGCAACTTCAACAGCTACCTCGACGCCGCCGACTTCGCGCGCGCCCTCCTGCGCTTCTGGGACGACCACCCCGAGCTCGCCGATCGCCGCCTCGTCCTCGTCGGCGAGAGCTACGGGGGGATCCGCGCCTCGATCCTGCTGCACATGCTGCTGTTCCCCGCGCGCTACCAGGACGGCCCCGGGCGCTACCGCGACCCCGACCTCGCCGCCGCCGTCGCCGGCCACCTCGCCGCGCGCTTCCCCGGCGACGGCCCCCCCGACCCCGCCGTCGTCGCCGGCGCGCTCGGCAACCTCGTCCTCGTCCAGCCCAGCCTGGCCGGCTCGGCCCAGCAGGCGCGCGCCGGTGACCTGCTCGAAGCGCCAGGTTCTCCCGTCCATGTCCTCTCGGACAGCATCGGCCTCGAGTTCGTCCCCTGCGCCGCCAAGCCGGACCCGTGCGACCCGTGGACCAACGCCATCAACTTCGTCGAGAGCGCCGGCCGCAGCCGCTACGACATCGCCGGCCCCGGCACCTGGCTGGCCGACCTGTTCGCCCGCACGCGCGCCGGCCTGTCGCGCCGCGACACCCTCGCCGCCATCTTGCAGGTCGCGCCCGAGGGCATCGAGGGCCTGGCCGCCGCCGACCGCCCGACAGCCTTCCGCGTGCGCAACCCCGGCGACTACGTCGGCGACGACGACGCCGGCGACCTCCCCGACCACCTCGGCGGCCTGCCCGAGTGGGACCGCTACTACCTGCCCTTCTCGGTCGAGGCGCTCGACGGCTTCCGCGGCCCGGTCGCGATCATGGCCGGCGTCCACTCGAGCGACCCGCACTACGGCGCCCTGTTCCTCCACGACCTCGCCTACGCCCGCGTCTTCATCACCGACGCCGCCCGCGACCTCGCCATCTGGGGCCCCTCGATCGCCCCCACGCTCGAGATCTTCAGCGGCATCGTCGACGCCGCCGAGCACGTCGCCGACCTCCCGGACGGCGCCGAGCGGCCCGGCGAGCTGCACGTCCAATTCCGCCCGGACGCCTTCCCCGGCGAGCCCGACCCCGGCCTGCGGACCATCCGCCTGCCGCCTTACGACGCCTCGCACGCCGTCACCTACGACCAGCCGCAGGCCCTGCGCGCCGACCTGGCCGCCTGGCTGGCCGAGGCCCCGTGACGCTCGCGCATGCGCGAAGGGACATGCCCTCGCGGACATGTCCCTTCGTACACAAACCAAGGGCCATGGCCCGCAGGCCACGGCCCTGTCCGCTCACAGCCGGCTGATCAGCAGCTCGCGCTCGAAGATCATCGTCTTCGGCAGCGCCTCCGACAGCTCGAGGAACAGCTCCTCGTGCGACAGCGTCTGCTTCTTGACGCGGTCGCGGGCGTAGCCCATCAGCTCGTCCCACTGCGCCTCGGAGAAGTCGAGGCCGCGCCAGTCGATGTCGTGGTAGTGGGGGATCCAGCCGAGCGGCGACTCGACGCCGATGGCCTGGCCGCGCGAGCGCTCGACCACCCACCGCAGCACGCGCATGTTCTGGCTGTAGCCCGGCCACATGAACTTGCCGTCCTTCTTGCGGAACCAGTTGACGTGGAAGATCCGCGGCGGCTCCTTCACGCGCTTGGCCATCGACAGCCAGTGGCGGAAGTAATCGCCCATGTTGTAGCCGCAGAACGGCAGCATCGCCATCGGATCGCGGCGCAGCGCCCCGACCTGGCCCTCGGCCGCCGCGGTCTGCTCCGAGCCCATCGTCGCGCCGATGTACACCCCGTGCGACCAGTTGAACGCCTGGTAGACCAGCGGCACGTCGTTCATGCGCCGGCCGCCGAAGATGATCGCGCGGATCGGCACGCCGGCCGGGCTCTCCCACTCGGGGTCGATGACCGGGCAGTTGCGGGCCGGCGCGGTGAAGCGGGCGTTCGGGTGGGCCGCGTTGCGGCCGCAGTCCGGGGTCCAGTCCTTACCTGTCCAATCGACCAGGTGCTTCGGCGGCTCCTTCGTCATGCCCTCCCACCACACGTCGCCGTCGTCGGTCAGCGCCACGTTGGTGAAGATCGAGTCGCGCGAGCACGAGATCATCGCGTTGGGGTTGGTCTCCATCGACGTGCCCGGGGCCACGCCGAAGAAGCCGGCCTCGGGGTTGATCGCGCGCAGGTTGCCCTCGGCGTCGGGCTTGAGCCAGGCGATGTCGTCGCCGACGCAGGTGACCTTCCAGCCGGTCATCTCCTTGGGCGGGATAAGCATGGCGAAGTTGGTCTTGCCGCACGCGCTGGGGAACGCCGCGGTCACGTAGGTCTTCTTGCCGTCGGGGCCCTCGACCCCGAGGATGAGCATGTGCTCGGCCAGCCAGCCCTCGTCGCGCGCCATCGCCGAGGCGATCCGCAGCGCGAAGCACTTCTTGCCGAGCAGCGCGTTGCCGCCGTAGCCGCTGCCGAACGACAGGATCGTGCGCTTCTCGGGGAAGTGGGTGATGTACGTGTTCTCGGGGTTGCACGGCCACGCCGGGCCGGCGTCGCCGGGCTCGAGCGGCTGACCCACCGAGTGCACCGCCTTGACGAAGCGGCCGTCGTCGCCGAGCGCGTCGAGCACCGCCTTGCCCATGCGGGTCATGATCTTCATGTTCGCGACCACGTACGGCGAGTCGCTGAGCTGGACCCCGATCTGGGCGATCGGCGAGCCGAGCGGGCCCATGCAGAACGGGATGACGTACAGCGTCCGCCCGCGCATGCAGCCGTCGTAGAGCGCGTTGAGCTTCTTGCGCATCACCAGCGGGTCTTCCCAGTTGTTGGTCGGACCCGCGCCCTCGCGCGAGGCGCTGCAGATGAACGTACGGCTCTCGACGCGCGCCACGTCGCGCGGGTCCGAGCGCACCAGGACGCTGTTGGGGCGCTTCTCCTGGTTCAAGCGGATGGCCGCGCCGCTCTCGATGAGCAGGCTCAGCATGCGATCGTACTCGGCGTCCGAACCATCGCACCACTCGACGCGGTCCGGCCGGCAGCGCGCCGTCCACTCGTCCACGAAGCGCTGCAGCTCTTGGTGTCTCGTCTTGGTCTCGCTCATACGTACCTCGTGCGCTCGGCGACTGTTATGCGTCCGCAAGGCTACCCCGGGGGAGCGTGTGGGGGTAAGAAAACTCAACCGTTCGTCGTGTGGCGAAGTTGGAGTTCCGTCGGCCCGGGCGAACGGCGTCTGCTGCTCACGCCGCGCCACGCGCAAGCTCCTGCGCAGCCGCGCCCGCGGCCCGCGTGACCGAACTCTGCCAGAGCGATCACCGGCCCGCCGAGGCCACGAGTTTACCCGCAAGCCCGAGGCCTCGCTCGCGCAGCTGCCCGCTCGCGCCGCGAGCTCGCGGCGATCGCCGAGGCCACGCGATCGGCCACCGGGCCAGGACCCCGTGCGGCTCCGTTGAGCAGCGCCGCCCCGCGACGCGCCGCGTGAGCCGGTACGGCCGCGCTCGCTGCCTCGCCGCCTGCGGCGAGGGCCGCGCCCGCTGGCTCGCCGAGGGACATGCTCGATCGGACATGCCCGATCGCGCATGCCCTTACGTCACTGCGGGATCAGCGGCGCGCAGGTCGACACGCCCGCGCCGACGATCCGCAGCGGCGCGTCCTCGACCACGACCTCGAGGTCCTGGACCCCGTTGCCGTCGCTGTCGTCGTAGTCGAGGTGGGTGACCTCGCTCGTGCCGTCCGACTCCTTGTCGGTGAAGAAGTAGAAGTCGCCGCCGAAGAACGCGAACGCGAAGCCGCCGCCGGTCTTGACCCCCGGCAGCGGGATGACCTCGAGGGTCGCGCCGGTGGCCTTGTCGACCTCGACCAGCTGCGACGGGTCGGGCCCGGCGAACAGGAACGCCCGGCCGTCGCCGGTGCCTGTCACTTCGGCCAGCCCGTAGTCGCTGAGCCCGTGCGGCACCACCGCGAGCGTGTCGGGGTCGACGCTGAAGAACTCGCTGACCATGTCGCCGTTCGCCACCCCGTTGTAGTGGTTGCCGTAGATCCGGTCGCACTTGTCGATCGCGCTGTTCGAGACGAACGCCATCCCGAAGTTCTTGATCCCGTTCTGCAGCGGCACGAAGCCGGGGTCGCTGCAATTCGAGGTGTCGGTGACGTCGATCTTGCGCAGCTGCTTGTCGCTGTACTGCACCCACGCGAAGCCCTCGCGGTCGACCCCCATCGAGAACGTCGACGGCGCCAGCCCGCAGTCGGCCGGGCCCAGCAGCTCGAAGTTATTGCCCTGCGGGAAGTACTTCCACAGCTGCGCCGTCTTCGACAGCACGAAGATGCCGTCGTCGAGCGGCACCTCGAGGTCGGGGCACGGGCACAGCTCCTCCAGCACGTCCGTCGTGCCGCTCTCGCCGGTCGTGTCCGTCGTCGACGTGTTCGTGGCGGCCGTCGTCGTCGAAGTGCCCGGCTCGTCCGTCGTCGGCTCGGCCGTCGTGCTCGTGCTGGTCGGCGGCGCCGCCGTCGTCGGCGTCTCGCTGTCGCTCTCGCTCACCCCGCCGCTGCCCTCGGTGGTCGGGCCGACCGTCTCGCCGGCGCCCGTCGCCTCGGTCGAGGTCGTGACCCCCGACGCGGTCACCCCCGTGATGTTCGTGGCGGTCGACGAGTCGGCCCTGGTGTCGCCCGCGCCCCCGTTGCAGGCGGGGAGCAGCGCGGCGACGAGCAACGAGTAAGTCGGCTTCATGGCGGCACCATACCCTCCGCGCGGCTTCGGCGGCGCCGCTCCGGGCGGCGGCCCACAGGCCGGCGCACCTGTCCGCAACCCGGGCACACGCGCGCGCCACGGCGCCGCCGCGCGACTGCATGACCGATCGGACATGCCCCTTACGACAGGCACGACCTCGCGGTCTCACCGAGTCCGCGGCGCGAGGCTCCCTCTCGCTTGCAGACTTCCGGCCCCGGGTTATGCCGTAGGCGGGGCACGAACCACGCGTGGATCCGCACAAACATCGCGCAACGACCCTCGTCCGCCCGCTTGCGGCGCTTCCCGCGACAAAAGACCATAGTTTCATGTCTCCCTCATCCTGTCTGTTCACGCTGGGCCTCGTCGTTCCCCTCGCATTGGTCGGCTGCGGCGACGACAAGGCGGGCACCGACACGGCCACCGGAACCGCGGGCCCCCTCACCACCTCGGTGCCGCCGCTGACGACCGGCGGCACCGAGCACCCGACCACCTCCGACGGCACGATGAGCGGCGGCCAGACCACGACCGGCACCACCACCGGCGCCGTCAGCGTCACCGCCGCGCCGACCACGGGCACCACCGAGCAGACCAAGTTCGACCTCGGGATCCAGCCCGATCAGCCCGGTGGCACCGGCTGCGCCGGCGGTGGCGGTGGCGGGGGCATGCCCGAGTTCAGCTACATCTGGATCGCCAACTCGGTCGAGGGCACCGTCAGCAAGATCGACACCTTCACCGGCGTCGAGGTCGGCCGCTACGTCAGCGGTCCCCTCACGGAGGGCCTGGGCGACGCCAACAACGGCCCGAGCCGCACCTCCGTCAACCTCTACGGCGACGCCGCGGTCGCCAACCGCAACGGCGGCGTCACCAAGATCGCCGCGCGCCACGACGACTGTCCCGACACCAACGGCAACGGCGTCGTCGACACCTCGACCGGCCCGCTCGACGTCAAGCCCTGGGGTCAAGACGAGTGCGTGCTGTGGCACCACCCGACCCCGACCAACCCGCTCGCCTACCAGGAGGGCCCGCGCCCGCTCGCGTGGGTCGGCGAGATCCAGCCCGACAAGTGCCCGGCCAAGGACCCGCCGCTGTGGTTCGGCTACTACAAGCAGGGGCAGAACCTCGGCGCCTTCGAGCGGCTCGACGGCGCCACCGGCAACACCCTCGACGCCGTCGACGTGCCGTGGAGCGGCAACAGCTGGGGCCCCTACGGCGGCGCCGTCAACAAGGACGGCGACTTCTTCGTCACCGGCTGGTCGACGGGCCCCGCGATCCGGATCGCCCACGACACCCTGCAGGTCACCGTCTTCACCAACAACGGCTTCCCTTCCTACTACGGCATGGCGCTCGACGCCAACGGCGAGCTGTGGGTCGCCGGCTGTGACAGCGTCATCTACCACCTCGATCCGAACAGCCAGATCTGGACCCAGGTCGGCACCGGGCCCGGATGTCTGCGCGGGATCCAGGTCGACAAGATGGGCCGCGCCTTCATCGCCCACAACGGCTTCCCCGCCGGCATCGTCGTCGTCGACACCGTCGCCAAGACGATCCTGAACCCCAACGTCCCCCTGCCCGGCGCCGTCACGCCGGTCGGCATCAGCATCGACGTCGAGGGCTACGTGTGGGTCGTCGACCAGGGCGGCTGGGCCTACAAGGTCGACCCCGACAGCTACCAGGTCGTCCTCCAGGTCACGGGCCTCAACCAGCCCTACACCTACTCGGACATGACCGGCGCCGGCCTCGACCTGGTCGTCAACCCGCAAGGCTGACCTTCCGAACCTGTCCCATCGAACAGCCTGGGCTCGGCCGCACCACCGGCTCGTCGCAACGACATGTCGGAGAGGACATGTCCTTCGCTATCAAAATTACGAGACATGTCGCACTGGACATGTCCCATGTGCCGCGTCGATCACCTGCGCTCGCGGCCGCCGCGGGATCCGCATCCGGCCGCGCGGCCCGGTCCTCGCGGGGCCGCGCGACCTCGTCGCGCGACCTCGCCCGCGATCAGCGATCTCCACGCGCAGCCGTGCGCCCGCGAACTCGCTATAGTCGCCGCCGCGCCGACCTGCGCCCCATCCACATGCAGCGCTTTACGATCTCCGCCCTCGCCTTCGCCGCTTCGATGCTCGTCGCCGGGACGGCAGCCGCCCACATCCAGATGCAGCACCCGACGCCGCGTTACCCGGACCAGAAGGCCGGCCCGTGCGGCAAGGGGGCCGGCGACGCGCCGACCGCCAACATCAACACCTTCCAGGGCGGCGAGACCATCGTCGTCCGCTGGACCGAGACCGTCCAGCATCCCGGGCACTTCCGGATCAGCTTCGACGACGAGGGCCAGGACGACTTCGGCGATCCGACCGCGTACGACGACTTCTACTCGAACCCCGCGGTCCTGGTCGACGAGATCGCCGACAAGGTCGAGCCCCAGGCGATGTACGAGCAGGAGATCACCTTCCCGGAGATGAGCTGCGACTCGTGCACCCTGCAGCTGCTGCAGGTGATGACGGACAAGCCCCCGTTCGGGCCGGCCGGCGGCAGCGACTTCTACTACCAGTGCGCCGACATCGTGCTCATGGGCGCGGCCGAGACGACGGGCGACGACACCACCGCCGGCACCACCGGTCTCGACACCACCGGCAGCGACACCACCGGCGGCGACGTCACCACGGACGCGACCACCACCACCGGTGGGACCACCGAGGATGTCACCACGGGCGCGCCCACGACCGCGCCCGATCCGACCACCGGGAGCGTGTCGGGTGACGACACCACCGGCGCGCCCGGCTCGACCGGCGACTCTGCCGGCAACAGCGGCAACGACGACGACGGCGGCTGCGGCTGCGACAGCGGCGGCGCCGGAGCGACCGGGCTGGCCGCGCTCGTGCTGCTGGTCGCGCGGCGGCGGCGTCGCCGTTAGCGGGCCGGGCGGCGAACCCGAGGAGGACGGAGGCGGACGCGCAGTCCGCATCGCGACGTCGGGCCGGCGCCGAGCCGATCAGCCTGACCGTGAAGACATGTCCTCCACGCCAGGCCGCTGCGCGTCCTCGCCGCTGGCGCGGAATCGACCAGAGAGGATCCACTCGTCGACCAACCAGGCAATCCTCTGGTCCGAGCACCCATGAAACACCGTTTTCCGCATGATGGGAACCATGCAGAAGACAAGGATTGGCAAGTGTTGGCTCGCCCTGCCGCTGGCGGTGGGGCTCTCGGCGTGTGGTGACTCGGGGTCGGCGAACAGCACCGGCACGGCCGGCATGACGCAGTCGACCGACGACCCGACGGTGGGCACCACGGCGAGCACCGTGCCGACCACCACGGCCACAGCGACCGACCCGGACACGCAGGGCTCCGACTCGATCGGCGAGACGACGACGACGAGCACGACCTCGCCGACGACGACGATCTCGCCGACCTCGACCTCGACCGGCCCTGACCCGTCGACGACCACGACCACGACCACGACGGCGACGACCACCACCGAGGGCACCACCGGCACCACCGGCACCAGCACCACCGGCAACCCGGTGATGTGCGAGCCGGGCGACGGCATGGGCATGGGCCCGATCGAGAAGAGCTTCATCTGGATCCCGAGCCAGGACCTGAGCGACGTCGCCAAGGTCAACACGCAGACGCTCGTCGAGGTCGCCCGCTACCGCACCGGCCCCGGCGGCAACAGCCCGTCGCGCACCGCCGTCAGCGCCGACGGCCGCTTCGTCGTCGTCAACAACCGCGAGACCGGCAACTCGTCGATGTTCGCCGCCAACGTCGAGGACTGCGTCGACAAGAACGGCAACGGCATGATCGACACCTCGCAGAACAAAAACGACGTGCGGCCGTGGATGGTCGACGAGTGTCTGCGCTGGCACATCCAGTGGCCGTTCGCGGGCGGCTTCTCCAACGGCCCGCGCGGCGTCACCTGGACCCCGGGCACGTGGGACTACGACCTCTGCAAGTACGTCAACCCCAAGGTGTGGCTCGGCTACAACGCGCCGGGCGGCGTCGCCCACTTCGTCCGCATCGACGGCGAGACCGGCACCATCGAGGAGACGATCAACGTCCCCAACTGGAACGGCCAGGGCTACGCCCCCTACGGCGGCGCGCTCGACCCCGAGTTCCGCCCGTGGTTCGGCGGCCTGCGCGGCGAGTTCCTGCGCATCAACACCGACCAGAACCCGATCACCGTGACGCGCTGGACCGCGCCGTTCAACATCCAGTCGTACGGCTTCACCGTCGACGGCGACGGCAACCCGTGGTTCGCCGGCTGCAGCGGCCCGGTCAGCACCTTCGACCCCGACACCGAGCAGTACACCTCGGTGCCCGGCACCAACGCGTGCTACCGCGGCATCACGGCCGACAAGGACCACGTGTGGGTCGCCTCCAACAGCCCGTGCGCGCTGGCCCAGATCGACCGCGCCACCAAGACCCTGGTCGCCAACCACAACACCAACCCCTGCTCGACCGCGATCGGCCTCAGCGTCGACGCCGAGGACTTCGTGTGGCTCGTCGATCAGGAGGGCTGGGCCTGGAAGATCGACCCCGACAACGTCGCCGGCATGCAGCAGGTCATGGTCCCCGGCAGCCACTACGTCTACTCGGACATGACCGGCGGCCAGCTGCTCAGCATCTTGCCGATGTGACATGACGCGAAGGCCATGCCCGATCGGGCATGCCCTTCCGACCAGAACCCCGAGGGCGCGCCGGCACCGGCGCGCCCTTCGTTCATCGGCTCAGCGCCGCGACTGGGCCCCCCTTGCAACTACCGGGTCTGCTAGGATGTCCAGGGGTCCAAAGCGCATGCGCAAAATCGACCACTCCGCGCTTCTTGCATTCGTTGGCTTGCTCACAGCCTGCCCAAGTCCGAACGGGGGAGATTCGTCGACCAGCGCCTCCACGGCGAGTTCTACGGAGTCGTCGACCACCACGGTTGCCACGACCACGGTAATGACTGGCCCGACGACATCTTCGTCGACCACTCCGCCGACGACCGAGACCACCGGTTGCCCCAATGGCGTCGTGGAGGACGGCGAGGCCTGTGACGACGGGAACATGGTCGACGGTGACGGCTGCAACAACGACTGCACCGAGTCGGGGGCACTCCTCTGGGAGTACAAGTCGGGTGTTCCTGGCCTGGATGAGGTCCGGGACGTCGCGATCGAGGGTGATGCAGGCATCGTCATCGGCGGGGGACAGAATTCGGACCGCTGGATCGCCCACTTCAGCGAAGATCTCGCTTTGAACTGGTCGAAAACCTACGACGCGGCTCCCGTGGACATCATCCTCGGCGTGGCTGTCAACGCGGACGGGATCTTCGCAGCCGGAGCCCTCACGCCGATGCTCGGTCCTGATCCCAACACGCAGGTTCGCAAGGCCTCGACCGCTCGCCTGACACACACGGGCGACGTCACCTGGGAGGATCTCTGGGAGAATGATCTCGGCGACGTCTACCCGACCCGGATCGCGCTCACCCGGGACGGTGACGTCGTGATCGCGGGTATGATGGCGGTCGCCGCCGACGGTGTCGGCGTCTTTGCACGGCGCTACTCTGCCATGGGTGCCGAGAAGTGGACTGCAAACCACCCGATCAATTTTTCCAATAACTCGCTGTATCCCCTCGGCCCGGGGCTCGCGGTGGGACCTGACACTGTCTATGTCGGAGGCTACATCATGGGCACCAACGGCTTCGAAGAGTCCATCTTCGGGTTCCCTGCGAACGGCGGAGATCCACTCTGGGTCCGAAAGACGGCGGAGACGGCGGGTATCATTGACTCGCTCGTCCGCGACTCGAACGGCGACATCGTCGTCGGAGGGTCCGGCAACGACGTGAAGGAGATGACGGTTCGCAGGCTCACGAGCGCTGCAGATCCGATCTGGTCGAGCACCGGGTGTACGGGCCAGGTGGCGCGTGCGGTCGCCATCGACCTGCACGGGGACATCATCACCATCGGAGATGGCCCTGGGAACGTCGGCGTCAACATTCGCCTGTGCAAGTTCGCGCCGGACGGGGACTTGCGTTGGGGCCGGGACATCGATGGTGGCGTCGGCGATGATCGTGGGTATGCGATCGCCGTGTTGCCGTCAGGCCGGATCGTCGCTGGCGGCAAGGTGAGCGCCGGGGCCAACGAGGCCGATGCCTGGCTCGCCGTGTATTCGCCATAAGCGTCGAGCAACGCGCGAGCGGATGGACCGCACTCTGCGCACTCGCTTGCGCAGAGTGGCCTCGCAAACCCTGGAGAACTTCGGGCTGGAGGGGCTCAGTGACACTGCCAGTCGATGTAGCCGTCGAACACGTACATGACGCCCGCGTCGCCGAGGTTGATGTAGCAGAGGCCCTCGTCGAACTGGAACAGGAAGTCGGGATCGACGCCCGGAGCGCCGTCTTGCAACCACAGCGGGCCGCCGCCGACGTAGCCGTGGGACGAGTAGACGAACCCTCGCACGCGCTTGGCCGCGCCCTCGAGGTCGGCCCCGCCCTCGTCGAAGATGACCTCGGGGACGTCGAACGCCTCGACCCGCAGCGTCGCCGCGCCCTTGGTCGAGCCCGGCGCCTCGTCGAGGTCGGCCTCGGCCGTCCACACCAGCTCGCCGCGGCTGTGGCGCTCGCCGGTCTGCGGGTCGGGCAGGTACAGCGACACCGACCGCGCCCCCGGGTAACGCGCCGCGAGCTCGGGCAACTGCGCCAGGTCGAGCGTGATGACGTGCTCCATCGGCTCCTCGCGGTCGACCGGCGGCGCGACCACCCCGCGCGGCGTGCCCCCGATCCGCGCCACCGTCTCGGCGCCCGGCTCGCCCTCGCCGCGGCGCAGGCGGTAGATCCGGACCTTCGGGCCCGGCACCTCGGCCGCCAGCCGCCGCAGCTCCTGCTCCGGCGTCTCGACCGCCTTGCCGAGGCCCGCCTTGACCGCCGCGAACACCTCCGGCGCGAGCGCCCGCTCGAGCTCCTTCATGAGCGTGTTCTCGGCCGGCGCGTCGCCGAACGCCCGCAGGATCGGCGCCACGATCTCGCGCCCGAACTTGCGCAGCTCCCCGCTCAGCGAGCCCGAGCCGATCGCCTGCCGCCTCGCCATGACTGCCTGGAAGACCATGTCCAGGAGTTCAGGCGGCGCGTCGGTCCGCAGCACCCGCGCCAGCCGCCACGGCTCGGCCGCGCAGCGCTCGCGGTTGCTCGTCACGACCTTCACCCAGCGCTCGAGCGGCAGCTTCGCCAGCATCGCCAGCACCGGATCGACCTTGCTGCCGCCGTGGCTGAAGCGGATCTGATCGAGCTGGATGTGCTCGTCGAGCGCGACGTCCCACGTCTGCCCCTCAGCCGACGCGCGCGAGAGCATGTAGAGGATCGCCTCGCCGAACATCGCCTTCATGTCGGGCGCCTGCGCCTGCGCCTGCGCCTCGACCGCGTAGGGCACCAGCGCCGGCGAGCAGTAGCCGAGCAGCCCGGCGTCGGTCGCGTACTTGCCGGCGGCGAGGCGGGCGAACGCCTCCTCGACCAGCCCGCGCTCGAAGTGCACGTCGAGGAACGCGCTGACCTTGCCGAACCAGAACTCCTTCGCCAGCTGCGCGCGCAGGATCGCGTGGGTGCGCGCCGGGCCGAGGATCGTCAACACCCCGCGGAGCCGCGCGATCGTCTCGGCCTCGCTGTCGTACACGCGATCGAGGTCGAAGCGCGCGTCGAGCTCGGGCGGGATCGCCTGACCGGCCGCGTGGGCCCGCTCGATGCCGACGACCGTCAACATCAACGCCAGCATCCGGACCCGCTCGTCCTCGCCGCTCGCCTCCTCGATCGCGCCCTCTTCCGGCTCGCCGTCGCCGTCGCCGTCGTCGCCGCCGTACTCGTCGTACTCGTCGCTGTCGTCGCTCGCGTACTCGTCCTCGTCGCCGTCGTCGGCGTCGTCGTCGTCACTGCTCGACGCGCGCGGCTCCTCGACCTCCCTGTGCTGCGCGACCGCGATCTTGAACGGCGCCGTGCCCTCGGCCGCCAGCTGCTGGGCCGCGGCGAACAGCGCCGCCGGCGGGTCGGAGCGCGCGTCCAGCACGTGCAGCAGCGACCACGTGTCCCAGTGGCCGTCGCCGAACAGATAGATCACGTCCGAAAGCGCCGCCAGCTTGAGCCCGGCCAGGCCGTTGCGGCTGATCTCGCCGGAGCGCGAGCGGAACTCCTGCACGCGCGGCAGGATCCACGCCAGCGCCTCCTCGGCCCACGACGCCCCGAAGCGCGAGGCCAGCTGCTCGACCTCCGTCGTCGAGCGCAGGCGGAACTCGACCCGCTTGCCGCCCTCGATCCACGGCACGTCCCCGTTGCCGTCCAGCCCGTGCTTCAGGTGGTGCGTCACCAGGTGGCGCAGCAGCGTCACGCTCGACGCCGGCGGGATCGTCTCGCCCGCGCGGCGGCGGACGAAGTCGATCGCCAGCTGCAGGTTCTCCGACAGCTCGTCGCGGACCGCCAGCACCGCCGCGGGGTCGGCGACGTACGCCGCGGTGACGAGCTCGTCGACCGAGGTCAGCATGCCGGGCGTCAGCGTCGCCCACTCGCGCGCCTCGCCCTTGTCGAGCACGCCCATGTCGGGCGGCAGGCGGCGCAGCACCGCGATGATGTCGGCGGCCGAGACGTCGTGGGTGTGCTCGCCGAGGATCCGCAGCACGCCGGCGGAGCGGACCTCCTGCAGCACCAGGCCGTGGCGCGCCAGGTGCCACAACAGCCCCGACGCGTCGTTGGTGCTCTTCCACAGCAGGTTGTTGTGCTTGAAGCCGTTGGCGTCGAGGAGCTTGTCGAGCTTCTGGCCGAGCGCCTTCAACTTCTTCTCGGTGAGCGCTTCGAACGGGGGGATGGTCGACTTGGGGGGAGCCTTCATCGTCCGCAGCGATACCAGAACGCGGGTCGCCGCGCAGCAACGTGCGGATCTGCCCCCCCGCCCCCGGACTGCCTCGACCTGCCCGAACAGTCAGCCGAACACCCGCTCGAACGCCTTGAGCGTGCCCTTGTCGCGGCTCTTGTCGTAGATGGCGAAGATCACCCGCGCGAACGACCGCGCGTAGGTCGAGCGGAGCAGCTCGGCGAACACCTGGGCCACCTCGGCCGGGTCGTTGCGGAACACCCCGCAACCCCACGCACCCAGCACCAGCGTGTCTTGCTTCTGCGTCGCCAGCACCCGCAGCACCCGCTCGGCCCGGCGGGCCAGCGCCTTCGACAGCGCCGGGCGGCCGCCGTCCTTGCGACGCAGGTGCTCGCCCGCGTTGGGGGCCGGCGCCGTCACGATCCCGACGTGGAACGGCCGCTCGAGCAGGTCGAGCCGCTCGTCGCGGAAGAACGGCACCCCCGGCGACCAGATGATGTGATCCGTGTACAGCATCGACGCGGTCGCGCGGTTCACGTCGTAGTACTCGCGCTGCTCGAGCAGGCAGTGGTAGAGCGCCGAGCAGCGCGCCAGATCTTCCTCCTGCGCCTTGGCCCCGCCGAGGAACCCGCCGCCCGGGTTCTTGGCCGACGCGAAGTTGAGCGCCGCGACCTCGGCCGCGCCCTGCTCGACCAGCTTGCGCGCCGCCCCGCCGGTCGTGTCGGCCCACACCTCGATGCGCGGCGCCTCGCCGCTCCCGGGCGGCACCGGCAGCGCGTCGAATTCGTCCGGACGGTACAGCACCGTGCCCTGGCGGGCCGCCGCGACCGCGCTTGCGATCGACACCACCTGTCCCGAAGGACAGGTGTAACTCCCGCGCTCGACGATCGCCACCGTCTCCTTCGCCAGCCCCGCCAGTGACATGGCCGCGATGGTACGCCACTCGCTCGTCCGCGCCAGTCCCCTTCGCCCCCGCATCCCACGCGGCTCGGCCCGCCTCTGCCTTGACGCACGCCGGCCGGTCTCGCCGGCCCTTGCCGCCGCCGCGGGCCGCGAGGGATAGTCGCGCACGTTGACCTGGCGCGCCCTCCTCCGCGAACCGCTCGTCCAATTCCTCGTCTTGGGGCTGGCCCTGTTCGCCCTCCACGCGCGCGTGCGCCCCGACCCCGACGCGAACATGCGCGTCGACCTCGCCCGCGTGGAGGCCGCGCGCCAGGGCCTCGGCGCTCGCCTGGGCCACGCGCCCGCCGACGCCGAGCTGGCGGCGGCCCTGCGCGAGGCCCTCGACGACGAGCGCATGGTCCGCGAGGCCGTGCGCCTCGGCCTCGACCGCGACGACCCGATCGTGCGCCGGCGCCTGATCCAGAAGCTGCGCCTCGCCTACGAATCGAGCGCCGACCTCGACCCCGCCGACGACGCCGCCCTGCTGGCCCAGCGCGACGCCGAGCCCCAGCGCTACACCGCGCCCGCCCGGCTCGCGCTCACCCAAATCCTGGCCGCGCGCGGTCGCCACGCGGAGCCCGAGGCCGCCGCCCGCGAGTTCGCGCGCGCTCTCGAGGCCGGCGCCGATCCGGCCGGGCTCGGCGACCCCGGCCCGCACGCCCGCCGCCTCGGCCTGCGCCCCGTCGCCGACTACGCCGGCATGTTCGGGCCCGAGTTCGCGGCTGCCCTCGAGGGCATGCCCGAAGGGACATGGTCGATCGTACAGTCCAAGATCGGCGCCCACGCCGTCCGCGTCGACGCCCGCGCCCCCGCCGAGCTGCTGCCCCTGGCGGCCGCCCGCGCCCGCCTGCAGGCCGACCTCGCCGAGCGGCGCCGCGCCGAGGCCGTGCGGCTCGCCCTCGAGGACCTGCGCCGCGCCGACCCTGCCGACCTCCGCGAGCTCCCGCCCGACCTCGCCGCCGCCCTCCGGGAGCACGGCCTGTGAGCGCCGCGGACGAGCCGCGCCGCGCGGGCGCCGGGCGCCCCCTCGCGTCGCCTGTCCCTTCGGCCACCTCCTTCGCGCCCGGGCGCTCCGTCCCCACGCCTGTCCCTTCGGCCACCTCGCCTCGCGCCCTCGTCGCCCCGGCCTCCCCTGTCTCTTCAACCACATCCTCCGAGCCCGGCCGGCCCGCCCCATCACCTGTCCCTTCGGCCACCTCGCCTCGCGCCCTCGTCGCCCCGGCGTCCCCTGTCTCTTCAACCACATCCTCCGAGCCCGGCCGGTCCGCCTCGCCACCTGTCCTTTCGACCATCTCACCCCTCCGCCTCGCCGCGCTCCTCGCCGCTCTCCTCGCCACCCGCCCCGCGAGCGCCCACGAGTTTCGCCCGGCCGTCCTCGTCCTCGACGAGTCCGAGGGCGGCCGGCTCGACGGTCGGCTCGAGCTCCCGCCCGAGCCGGACGCGCGCGACCTCGCCGTCGAGCTGCCCGCGCACTGTCGCCCGCTCCCGGCCCCGCCCGGCCGCCTGCGCGCGGACTGCGGCCCTGACCGCGTGCGCGGCGAGCTCGTCGTGCGCAACCTCGACCGCGGCGAGCTGATCGTCCGCCTGCGCCGCCATGGTGCTGGCCTTCAGACCATGGTCGTTCGGCCAGGTGAACAGAGCGTCGCGCTGGCCCCGGTCGAGGGCCCGCCGCCGGGCTACCTCGCGCTCGGCGTCGAGCACATCCTCGGCGGCGCCGACCACCTGCTGTTCGTCGCCGGCCTCGCCTTGCTGGTCCGCCCCGCGCTGCGGCTGGCGGGAGCGCTCACGGCCTTCACGGCCGCGCACAGCCTCACCCTCGCGCTCGCCGCCCTCGGCGTTTTGGTCCTCCCGCAGCCGCCGGTCGAGGCGTGCATCGCCGTCTCGCTGATCCTCCTCGCCCGCGCCCTGGCCCGCCGCGAGCGCCCCTCGGGGGCCGCGGCCTGGCGCCTCGCGGCCGCCTGCGGCCTGCTGCACGGCCTCGGCTTCGCCGGCGCCCTCGCCGACATCGGCCTCCCGCGCGACGCCGCCGTGCCCGCGCTGCTCGCCTTCAACGCCGGCGTCGAGCTCGGTCAGCTGCTCGCCGCCGCCGTCGTGCTCGCCCTCGCCGCGCTCGCCCGCCGCGCCCTCGCGGCCGCGCCCGCCCGCCTCGCCGCCCCGCTGTCCGCCCTGCCCGCGCTCGCCCTCGGCGGCCTCGCGGTCGCCTGGACGCTCGAGCGCGTCCTCGCCTTCTGGAGCCCCGCATGACCCGACTGCCCGTTCGCACAGGTCCTCTCCGCCATGTCCTCGCCACCATGTCCTCATGGACATGCCTGATGAGCCAGTCGGCCTGTCGTCCGGAGCCGGAGCCGTTCGTCGACCGGCGCGAGCCGTGCGCCGAGCGCAACCCGCAGCGCAACCTCTACTTCGGCGACCTCCACGTCCACACCTCGTACTCGTTCGACGCCTGGATCAACGACGTGCGCACCGACCCGGCCGGGGCCTACCGGTTCGCCCGCGGCGAGGAGGTCGCGGGGCTCAAGCTGGCGCGCCCGCTCGACTTCGCCGCCGTCACCGACCACTCCGAGTACCTCGCCGAGGTCGAGGGCTGCACCACCCCCGGCTCGGCCGTCTACGACTCGCCGCGTTGCACCGACTTCCGCGCCGGCTCGGCCGCCGCGCTCGTGAGCTTCGGCCTCGGCCTCGACGGCGACGACGCCATGCGCTGGGGCGACCTGTGCGGCGACGGGGCGCTCGACTGCCCGGCCCGGATCGGGGCCGTGTGGGCGCGCGTGCAGGAGGCCGCCGAGGCCGCCTACGACCGCAGCGCCGCCTGCGAGTTCACCAGCTTCGTCGCCTACGAGTGGTCCGGCTCGCGCATGCTGTCGAACCTCCACCGCAACGTCATCTTCCGCAGCAGCCGCGTGCCCGACCTGCCGGTCTCGCACTTCGAGGCGCCGACCGCCGGCGAGCTGTGGCAGCGATTGCTCGGCGACTGCCGTGACAGCCTGCCCGGCTGCGAGGTCCTGGCGATCCCGCACAACAGCAACTGGTCGAACGGCAACCTGTTCACCCCCGAGATCCCCGCCGGCGGCGACGAGACCGAGCTCGCCGAGGTCCGCGCCGATCTCGAGCCGCTGCTCGAGATCTACCAACACAAGGGCGACTCCGAGTGCTCGCCGGGCGTCGCCGGCCTCGGCCCGCCCGACGAGCTGTGCGACTTCGAGAAGCTGCGCGCGCTGCCGTTCGACGACTGCGGCGACGGCACCGGCAGCCAGGGCATGGTCGGCCGCGGCTGCGTGTCGCGCCTCGACTTCCTGCGCGGGATCCTCCTCGCCGGCCTCGGCGCCGAGCAGCGCCTCGGCGTCAACCCGTTCCGCCTCGGCGTCATCGCCGGCACCGACACCCACAACGGCACGCCCGGCAACGTCGAGGAGGCCAGCTACCCCGGTCACTTCGGCAAGCGCGAGAGCGACCCGGTCACGCGCCTCACCGGCAACGTCCCCGCCGGCGCGCGCAACGGCCCCGGCGGCCTCACCGCCGTGTGGGCCGAGGAGAACAGCCGCGAGGCGCTCTGGGACGCCCTGCGCCGCCGCGAGGTCTACGGCACCAGCGGGCCGCGCATGGCCGTGCGCGTGTTCGCCGGCTGGGACCTCGCCGACGATCTGTGCGACAGCGGCGACTTCGTCGGCGCGGCCGAGGCGGCCGGCGGCGTGCCGATGGGCGCGACCCTGCCCGATCGGACAGGCGACGACGGGCCCGTGATCGCCGTCAGCGCGCAGATGGACCCCGGCAGCGAGGGCGCCCCGGGCTCGCTGCTCGAGCGGATCCAGGTGATCAAGGGCTGGCAAGACGCCCAGGGCGTCGGCCAGATCACCGTCGTCGACGTCGCCGGCGGCCCCGACGGCTCGACCGTCGACGAGGCCACCTGCAGCGCCGACCAGCGCGGCTCGCCGCTGCTGTGCGGCCTCTGGCGCGACCCGGAGTTCGACCCCGAGCGCCCCGCCTTCTACTACGTGCGCGTGGTCGAGGATCCCGTGTGCCGCTGGAGCTGGCGCGACTGCCTCACGATCGCCGAGGACGCCCGCCCGCCCGCGTGCAGCGATCCGACGATCCCGCGCACGCTCCAGGAGCGCGCCTGGACCAGCCCGGTGTGGTACTCGCCTGGCGCTTGAGCCAGGTCGCTCGCGGCCAGGCCACCGCGTACGAGCGACCTGAGCACTGGGCTCAACCTGTCCATTCAGCCAGGTTGAGCCGATGCCCGCCACCTGTCCTTCAAGACAGGCTCACTTGCGCTTCGCCTCCGGCTTGCCCTTGTCCTCCGGCTTCTTGTCGTCGGCGGCCTTGCCGTCGGCGCCCTTGTTCTCCGGGGCCTTGCCCTCGGCGCCCTTGTCCTCGGGTCCCTTGCCGTCCGGCGGCCCCTTGCCCTCGGGTCCTCTGTCACTCGCGGCCTTGCCCTCCGCGGCGGCGCCCTCCGGCCCTCTGTCGTCGGACCCCTTGCCGTCCGGCGGTCCCTTGCCGTCCGGCGGTCCCTTGCCGTCCGGCGGCCCCTTGCCGTCCGGCGGCCCCTTGCCCTCGTCCGGAGCCCCGGCCTCGGCCGGTCCCTTGCCGTCCGGCGGCCCTTTGCCGTCCGGCGGCCCCTTGCCGTCACCCTTGGCCTTGCCCTTGCCGCGCGCCGCGTGCTCCTCGCGGATCGCCGCCGCGAGATCACGCCCGCGCAGGCCGGCGTCGAGCTTCGACTGCACGAACGCGCCGAAGTTGTCGACCGGCCCGTGCTCGCGGGTCGCCTTGGCCGCCTCCTCGAGCAGCTCCGCCGCATCGTCGGCGCGCACCTTCTTGTCCTTCGCCGCCTTCAAGCCGGCCTTGACCTCGGCCTCGCCCGCGCCGGCCTTGCGCAGCTCCTGGGCCTTCAGCGGCAGCGCGAGCGCGCCGCGGATCCGCTCGTTGGGGGTGCGGCGATCGCCGGCGGCGTCGCTCGCCTCGCTCGCGGGTGCGGCCGCGTGAGCGACGAGCGGCGCGGCGCCGAGGCCGAGCGCGAGTGTGTAGATGATCCACTGTCGCATGGGATTGTCTCCTCGGTTCGCCATCACTTCTGCACGCCAGCCTCGAATTGCCCCGCCATCGCGGGATCGCCGGCGATCTCGTACATCAAGTCTTCCCACTGCTCGACCGTCAGCTTGTGCTCGCCGAGGATCTTCTCCGCCTCGTCCGGCTTGGCGCGGATCTCCTTGGCGATCGCTATGGCTTGCTCGACCTTACCGCCGCTCGCAGCGCCGCCGCAGGCGACCGTGAGGGCGAGAAGAACGGGAACGAATGCGCGTATCATGTCGGGTCCTCGCGCTTGAGACCGCTCCGCTCGCGCGCGTTCCAAGGGCGACGCCCCCGTCGTCGCGTCTCGCCCTCATCCGCGGGGGCCTCGTCCCTCGCCCGCGTCGACGGTCGTCCGCATGCGTGCAGGCTGGAACTACTGCGGCACGATCGGCACGCAGCAGCCGGTCAGGCAGAACTCGAGCGGTTCGCACTCGCTCGTGTCGACGCAGGCCGTGACGCCCGGCTCGCACGTCGGCATCCCGCCGCACTCGGGCGGCAGGTCGTCGACGTCCTGGCCGAAGCACAGCTCGCACTGCTCCGGCTCGCACGCGTTGGAGCACTGCGGGAAGAACGTGCAGCTGTTGCACGCCGCCAGGTTGCCGAGCGAGCACGCCGGGTTCGAGTTGAGATAGACGTACTGGTCGCCGACGAGGCAGCAGCCGAAGCAGTCGCAGCCGTTCGGGACCAGCGGCACGCACACGTCGAGGCACTGCGGCGGGACCTTCGCCGTACACATGTTCAGGTTCGGGTCGAAGCCGCAGCCGATGTCCGCGCCCGGGTTCTGCGTGTCGCACTTGAGGTTCCACTCGCACTGGTCGTTGCCGACGCCGCTGTCCGAGTCCCAGTAGCAGTCGGACTTGCAGTCGAGGTTCTGCCCCGGCAGGCTGGTCTGGAACGACCCCTCGTCCTCGTCGCACGGCGTCGTGCACTCCGGGTCGTCGAGGTCGGTCTTGCCGTCGCCGTCGTCGTCGAGGCCGTTGCCGCACTTGTACAGCTTGTTGCCGCACTTCAGCTCCGCGTGGCAGGTCGCGCTGCAGCCGTCTGCGCCGACGACGTTGCCGTCGTCGCAGGTCTCGTTCGGGCCGTCGAGGCCGTCGCCGCACACGTCGAGCTCGCAGTCGTCGTGGCACTGCTTGTCGTCGCCGTTGTTCGCCCCGTCGTCGCACGCCTCGCCGGGGCCCTGATCGCCGTCGCCGCACACGTTGTTCAGGCAGCTGGCGAGGCACGCCTGGTTCGGGCCGTTGTTCGGCCCCGCGTCGCACTGCTCGACCCCCGCGTGCACCAGCCCGTCGCCGCAGCTCGCCGTCTGACAGCCCGCCGTGCACGCGCCCGCGTCCGAGTTGCCGCCGCCCTCGTCGCAGGTCTCGCCCGCCTGCACGATCGCGTCGCCGCAGACCGCCGGCGTGCAGGCCCCCGTGCACGCGTCGGTGTCGACATCGTTGCCGTCGTCGCACGCCTCGCCGTCCTGCACGATGCCGTCGCCGCAGCTCGCCAGAGCGCACTTGCCGGTGCAGTCGTCGCCGTCGTCGAGGTTGCCGTCGTCACAGCCCTCACCCGGGCCCTGGTCGCCGTCGCCGCACACATTGCTCTTGCAATTCGCCAGGCACGCCTGCCCGGGTCCGTTGCCGCCGCCGGCGTCGCACTCCTCGCCCGCCTGGACGACACCGTCGCCGCAGCTCGCCGGCTCGCAGAGGTGGTTGCAGGCGTCGTCGGGGACGAGGTTGCCGTCGTCGCACGCTTCGCCCGGCTGGATCACACCGTCGCCGCACTCCGCCGGACCGGGCTCCGTCGTCCCCGTCGACGCGTCCTCGCCGGTGGTCCCGGTCGTCGTCGGACCGGTCGTCGCCTCCGTCGTCGCGGTCGACGTCGGCGTCGGCGAGCTCGTCGCTTCGGCGGTCGTCGTCGCCGGCGACGAACTCGTCGTCGTCGATTCGACGGCGGCAGTGTCGGTGTCGGAAGAGGTATTCGAGCCCCCTCCGCAGGCCAACAGGAGCACACTGGATACGATACAGGCGGACGAAATTCCTCGAACCATCGAGCTTCTGACAGCGCATGTGCCGGCAATTTCCGCCTCGCGAACACGTTCAGTTCGCGGCGCGGCCACCGCCGATCGCTCGAGCGCAAAAGAACATGTCCTCACGGACAGATACGGTTTCGCCTCACGCCTCGAGCCCGAGCACCGCCCGGCCGAGTTCGTGGGCGGCGCGCGTCGCCTCGAGGCTGTCCGGCGTCGCCAGCGAGCGGAATGCGCGCTCATGGAAGCGCTCTTGCGGCAAGATCCGCGCGAACACCTCGCGGATGCCGGCAGGCGCCGCCGGGTCGCCGGCGATCGCCTCGATCCGCGCGAGCCGCATCCGCTCCGCGTGAGCCCCCACCGCGCAGCCCGTCTCGAGGTCGGCGATGCCCGGGAGCGTCTGCTTCCAGTAGCGCGCCTCGGCGGCGCCGACCGCCGCGGGCGCGAACCCGCGGGCCTGCAGCAGCTCGCCGACCCACGCCGCGTGGCTGCGCTCCTGCTCCGCGATCACCGTGAGCAGACGGTGGGCCCGGGTGCCCGGCTGCGCGTGAGCGTCGCGCAGGTCGAGGATCCGCCCGGCGGCCGTGACCTCGCCGCGGTACTGCGCGAACAGCCAGGCGACCAGGCGCGCGGGGTCGGTCTTGATCTCGGCCCACCAGGTGGCCGAACTGCGGGGAGCGGCGGCGAGGTGCATGCCGCCAAGGTGGCCCCGCGAGCTATCGGCGTCGACTAGAATGATGCGATATGTCATCGGTTGTACCGATACTCGACGGCGAGCTCCTGCGCGCGTTCGTGGCCTTCGCCGACGCGCTCAACTTCACCCGCGCGGCCCAGGTCGTCGGTCTGTCGCAGCCCGCCATGTTCGAGCGGATCGCCCGCCTCGCCGACGAGGTCGGCGCCGCGCTGTACGAGCGCGAGGGCCGGCAGCTGCGCCTCACCGAGGCCGGCGTGCGCGTGGCGGCGTTCGCCCGCGAGGAGCTGGCGCGCACGCACAGCTTCCTCGCCGAGCTGCGCGGCGAGGCCCGGCGCGAGCGCGTCGTCCTGGCCGCGGGCGAGGGCGCCTACCTCTACCTGCTCGGCCCGGCCGTGCGCGCCTTCCTGCGCGACGAGCCCGACGTGACCCTGTGCCCGCTCACCCGCGGAGGACCGGACGCGGTCGAGGCCGTGCGCGAGGGCGCGGCCCACCTCGCCGTGGGTGTCGTCGACCTCGTGCCCGAGGACCTCGTCGCCCGCGACCTCGTGCGCACGCCGCTGTGCGCCGCGATGGCGGCCACGCATCGCCTGGCTCGCCGTCGCAGCCTGCGGCTCGCCGATCTCGCCGGCGAGCGCCTCGTCCTCGCCCCGCCCGGGCAGTCGCACCGCGACTTCGTCGGTCGCGCCCTGTCCGGCCTGCCCGGCCACGCGGCGCCGCCGATCGAGGCCGACGGCTGGCCCTTGATGCTGCAGCTCGCCGGACTCGGCCTCGGCGTCGCCATCGTCAACGGCATCTGCAGCCTGCCGCGCGGGGCCGTGGCCCGCCCCGTCCGCGAGCTCGGCCAGGTGACGTACCGCGTCATGTGGCGGCGCGGCGCCAGCTTGCCGCCCGCGGCATCGCGGCTGCGCGACCGGATCCTCGCCGCCGAGGTCCGCGCCGCGACGTAGCGCCGCGACGCCTCGCCCGCAGCTCGCCGCGCGGTATATTGCGCCCGATGTCCGAGCCCGTTGCCACCAGCCCGCGCGCCGTCGACGTGGTGATCGTCGGCGCCGGTTTCTCCGGCCTGTGCATGGCGATCCAGCTGCGCCGCGTCGGCATCCGCGAATTCGTGGTGCTCGAGAAGGCCGACCGCGTCGGCGGCACCTGGCGCGACAACACCTATCCCGGGGCCGCCTGCGACATCCCCTCGCACCTCTACTCGTACTCGTTCGAGCAGAACCCCGGCTGGACCCGCGCCTTCCCGCTGCAGACGGAGATCCAGAGCTACCTCGAGCGCTGCGCCGACAAGTACGACGTCCGCCGGCACATCCGCTTCGGCGCCGAGGTCGAGGCCGCCGAGTTCGACGCCGCCGCCGGTCGCTGGCGCGTGCGCACGACGTCGGGCGAGTCCTTCAATGCGCGCGCCCTCGTGCTCGGCAACGGCGCCCTGCACCTGCCCGCCTACCCCGACCTCGCGGGCCGCGACAGCTTCACCGGCACCACCTTTCACTCGGCCCGCTGGAACCACGACTATGACATGTCCCAAAAGACAGTCGCGGTCATCGGCACCGGCGCCAGCGCGATCCAGTTCGTGCCGCAGATCGCCCCGCGGGTGCGGCGGCTCTACCTGTTCCAGCGCACCCCCGCGTGGATCGTGCCCAAGCCCGACCACCCGATCGGCGGGGTCGCGCGCCGCGTGTACGCTCGCGTCCCCGCGCTCCAGCGGCTGGTGCGCAACGGCCTCTACTGGCAGCACGAGGCGCGCGCGTTCGCCTTCCTGCGGCCCAGGCTCATGCGCTTCGTCGAGCCGCTCGCGCGCAGGCACCTGGCGAGCCAGGTGCCCGACCCCGAGCTGCGCGCGCGCCTGTCGCCTGACTACCGCATGGGCTGCAAGCGGATCCTGATCTCCAACGACTTCTACCCGGCGATGACGCGGCCCAACGTCGAGCTCGTCACCGACCCCATCGAGGGCGTCGAGCCGACCGGCGTGCGCACGCGGGACGGCGTCCTGCGCCCGGTCGACGCCATCATCTTCGGCACCGGCTTCCGTGCCACCGACTACCTGTCGGCCCTGCGGATCGTCGGCAGCGGCGGCGTCGAGCTCAACGAGCACTGGCGCGGCACCCCCGAGACCTACCTCGGGATCACCGTGTCCGGCTTCCCCAACCTCTATCTCCTCATGGGCCCCGGCACCGGCCTCGGGCACAACTCGATGATCTTCATGATCGAGGCCCAGGTCCGCTACGCCCTGCAGTGCATCCTGGCCCTGCGAGACCGCGGCCTGCGTGCGCTCGACGTCCGCCCCGACGTCCAGAGCGCCTTCGCCGGCGAGCTCTACGAGCAGCTCGGACGCACCGTGTGGTCCAGCGGCTGCAAGAGCTGGTATCAGACCGCCGACGGTCGAGCCGCCGCGCTGTGGCCTGGCTTTACGGTCAGCTACTGGTTGCGCACCCGTCAGCTCGACCTCCGCGACTACCAGCCCGTCGCCTAGCGCCGCGCGATGTTGCACGCCGCGAGTGATCGGGTACGGTTCGGCATGCAGCTCCATCGCGGCAGACTCATCGATCACGTCCAGCTCGTCGTCGCCGACCTCGCCGCCGCCAAGCGGTTCTACACCGCGGTGCTCGGCGCCCTCGAGATCCCCGTGGGAGGCGAGGCCCCCACCCACGTGTGGTTCGACGAACTGTTCATCTCCACCCGCGACAGCCGCGAGGCCGCCGGCCAGCTGACGGGGCGCGTCCACCTCGGGTTCCAGGCCACCAGCCGCGACGCCGTCGACCGCTTCTACGCCGCCGGCCTCGAGGCGGGCGGCCGCGACAACGGCCAGCCCGGCGAGCGCCCCTACCACCCCGGCTACTACGCCGCGTTCCTCCTCGACCCCGAGGGCAACAACGTCGAGGCCGTCCACCACGGACCGGCCAAGGCCTCGGCCCGCTCGATCGTCATCGACTTCTGAGCCGGTCCGCGAGGACATGCCCGTTCAGGCATGTCCTCGGCGACAGGTGCGAAAGGACATGCCCCTTCGCACCTGTCGCAGCGCTAGCGCCGGCGCCGGCGGGCCGCCAGCAGCCCGAGGCCGGCCAGCGCGAGCACGCCCGCGCCGCCGCTCCCCTCGCTGCGACAGCCGCAGCCGCTGGCGTCGTCTTGCCCGCCGCTCGTGGCCGAGTCCGGGCCATCGCTGCCCGTACCGGTGTCGGTGTCGCTGTCGCTCGCGCTGGTCGTCGGCGCGTCGTCGGGGAAGCGCGGCCAGCCGTGCGCCAGGTTCCACTCCTCGATCTTCTTGTTGATCGCGGCCGTGTTGTTGACCAGGTGCATCGGCTTGCCCTTGAGGGCCACCTGCTGGATCTCCTCGGCCCACCACATCTCGCCGATGAAGTCCGGCCACGGCGCGCCGTTGGGCACGAAGATCTCGCGGGTGTCGGGCAGCGTGACCACGCTGTTGCCGTCGCACAGGTTGTACTCGGTGGCCGGGCGGAAGCTGTCGACGTCCCCCAGGTCCGGGTTGATGTGGAAGATCGGGTCCGCGATCATCTCGTTCGGCGAGATGACGGTGTACATGCGCGTCAGGTACTCGTAGCTGTCGATCAGCTCCTGCGCGTGCACGCCGGGCGCGATGATGCGGTCGTTCAGCGCGGTGGAGAAGCCGCTGCCGTCGCCCCACAGCATCAGATCGATCTGGTCGACGTACGCGGCCAGGTTGCCGTAGAACTCCTCCGGCGCGACGCCGTCGGGCGGCGGCAGGAAGTCGGCCAGGATGCCCTCGATCAGCGGGTGGTTGTAGAAGCAGAACCCCGGCTCCCAGCAGCTCGTCAGGCCCTGGTTGTTGAGCGTGTCGATCACCGACTGCGGCTCGAGCCCGACGAACACCGCCTCGTTCCACGACGGGTTGAACACGTTGAACGAGAACTGCTGCAGCACCGCCGACGGGCCGGCGTACTCGGTCACGAACGCGAGGCCGTCGGCCTGCAGCTCGTCGACCGCCTTGGTGATGACCTCCTTGTAGTTGGCCGCGAAGTTCAGCCAGTCGATCTTGAGCGGGTTGACCAGCACGTGGCGGTAGTTGCTCGGCGCCGCGCGGGCGTTGCCGAGCAGGAACACGCGGATGTCCATGTTCTCGACCGACGCGAAGCGCGTGAGGCGGAGCGGGAAGCAGTTCTCGTTCGACGGGTAGCGCAGCACGATCGGGTGCACGTCGCCCTCGTCGGCCCCCGACGCCAGCTTGAGCGCGACGATCTTCTGGCCCTCGTCGAGGTACTGCTGCAGCACCTCGTCCGAGCCCTCGATCCACTGGAAGTCGTTGTCGAGCAGCCACGTCTTGATCGGATCGATGTTGGCGCCCTCGAGCACCACGATCTCGAACGCGCCCGCGACCGTCTTGAGCAGCACCGGATCCTCGCCGCCGTCGGTGTCGGCGCCGCTGGTCGACCCGCCGGCGTCGGTGCCCGCCCCCGGATCGCCGTTGGAGCCCGACGACAGCCCGCCGGAGATGCCGTCCTCGCCGCACTGCTCGAAGGTCTGGTTGAGCTGGTAGACCGGCACCGACGACTGCAGCAGCGCGTCGAACAGCGGCTGCGAGCCGACCTCGAACTCGGGGACCTCCTGGATCGGGATCAGCCACGCGAACTTCTGCGCGTTGGTGTCGGGGTCGATGCTGATCTGGATGTGGACCTCGACCTCGTTCTGATTGAGGACGAAGAGCACGTTCTCGCCGTCCTGGTTGACGGGCATCGAGTTGGGGATCCCGCCGTCGCACGCCGTACCGCCGCACGCCTCGGCGGTCTGGGGCAGCGCCAGGGTCCACGCCGCGCCGAGGACCGCACACAGACTCGTAACTTTATTAAGGACTCGCATTGGTTGGTTCTCCGGTTCAAAAGGCCTGCTGGCCGTCGCCCCGCCGGGCCTCACTGTCAGTCTCACGCCCGCCGGCGTGCGGACAAGTTTCGGTAGCCACAAGGCTAAAACCACTTCGCGCCGGGGCACCACTGCCCCGGCCGCCCCTCGCTCACGACATCCGTGGCGAAACGGCGTTGCGCCTGGAGCCGCGGCGGCCGGCGAACGTGCGACGACGCGCGGTCGGACAGCTCCGACACGCGCGTCGTCAGGCTCGGCCACGCGGGCCGCCGAACTGCGATTCCGGCTAGTTCTGGCGCTGCCGCGGCGGCGGCAGGCTGTCGAGGATCCGCTTGAACTCCGGGTGGTCCGGGATCATCTGCAGCGCCGCGGTGCAGACCTGGCGCGACTCCTCGAACATGTTGGCGTCGCGCATCGCCGAGGCGAGGTTGACGACCGGCTCGATCTCGCGCGGGTTGATCGCCACGACCGCGCGCAGGTGCTCCACGGCCTCGCGCGCGCGGCCCTGCTTGCGCAGGATCGCCGCCATGAGGTTGCGGATCTCGGCGTCGTTGGGGCGCAGGCGGACGGCGTCGTTGAGGTGCGACAGCGCCGAGGCGTCGCCCTCGCTGTCGCGCACGGCCAGCGCCAGCATCAGGTGCGGCTGCCAGTAACGCGGGTCGCGGCCGATCATCTCGCGCAGGAACTTGGCCGCCGCGAGGTGCTTCTGCGGGTCGCCGGAGCGCACGTAGTCGATCGCCTGGTCGTAGCGGTCCTCGAAGTTGTCGACGTCGAGGGTGAGGATCGCGCGGCGGGCGAACGCGTCGTCGTCGAGGCTGCGGCGCTGCAGCTTGAGGATCGCGTCGAGGTACGGGCGCGCGCGCGACGGCTCGTCGCCCTCGAGGTACATGCTGGCGACGTAGCGCAGCACGGTCGCGTTCTCGGCGTGCTTCTCGGCGGCGCGGAGCATCAGCACCGTCGCCTTCTCGAGCTTCTCCTCCTCGTGGAGGTCGAGCAGGATGTCGAGCGTGCTCTTGGCGATCGTCGGCTGCTCGATCGCCTGGGCCAGCAGGGCCAGCGCCTCGTCGCGGTCCTCCTGGATCTTCTTCGGGTCCTCCTCGGTGGTCTCCCACAGCACGTTGGCGAGGTCGCCGTAGGCGCTGGGGACCTTGCCCTCCTCGACGGCGCGGCGGAGGAACGGCTCGGCCTCGTCGAACTGGTCGTTCTCGATCAGCAGGCTGCCGAGCTGGGCCATGACCATGGGCCCCTCGTTGCCGTTCTCGACTGCGAACTGGGCCACCTTGAGCGCGTTCTCGAGGTCGCCGGCGGCGCGCAGGGTGTCGACGAAGCCGGCCGCGACCGCGGCGTTCTGCGGCCCGAGGTTGATGGCCTGCTGGAACGCCTGCACCGCCGACCCGAGGTCGCCGACGCGGCGCAGCACCAGCGCGAGGTGGTGCCACGCGCCCTGGTCGGTCTTGCGCTTCTGCGCCGCGATCGACAGCGCCTGCACCGACAGCGGGATCGCGGCCTGGTCGGGCTGGCCGGCGATGAGGATGTCGGTCATCGCGTGCAGCGCCTGCATCGTCACGTCCATCTCGGGCGCGCGGCCGAGCGCGTCCATCAGGGGCGAGAGCAGCTGGTCGGACGTGGTCGGCACGCAGCGGCCCTGCAGCGCGCTGAGGTTGCCGAGGCCGACCAGGAACGAGATGATCGCCTGCACGTTGGCGGTGCCGAACGCGTCCTGCCAGGTCTGCTTCTCGACCGACTTGCCGAGCGCCGCGGCGATCTTCTGCGTCAGCACGAACACCTCGCCGGGCAGCTGCTCGGCGGTGGTCTCGGCGGTGAAGGTGTCGACGGTCTCGAGCGCGGGCCCGGGCTTCACGGCCACCAGGCGGGCGGTGAGCGTGACCTTCTCCTCCTGCGCGAACATGTCGGTGGCCAGGCCGAACTTGGCGTTGGCGAACCGGTTGATGCCCTCGAGCGCGCGCTCGTCGGTCCACGGCTCGCGGAAGATCATCAGCGCCGGGGCGCGGCGGCCGTTCTGCTCCTGGATCGCCGTGAACACCGGCGCCGCGGCCTTGACCCCGGCCTCGGCCAGCTCCTGGGCCCAGAAGCGCTGGATGCCCATGCCGAGCGGCGCGCCCTTGCCCTCGTTGGTGCACGAGACCGGCAGCGTGACGAGCTCGATCGCCTGGGCGGCCTCCTGGATCTCCTCGGCCGAGGCTGCGCCCTCCTCGTCCTCGTCGCCCTCGTCGAACATCAGCTCGCCGGGCTCGAGGTCGCCTTCGGTATCGTCGTAATCAGGGTCTTTGGGGTCGCCGGACATGAGGCGCGAAGCCTGCCAAACCCGCATCGGGCGCGCAAGGCTGCTACCCTGGGGGTGGTGGCCGCGGCGACACCAGGCGGGGGAGTGAAGTCACAAGCGGCGACCCCGTACGCGCGCCCGGACGAGGACCTGCGCGGAGGGCCGCAAAGCTGGCGGGCCCGAGCGGGCGGGACGGCCCTGATCCTCGCGCTGCTGGTCGCCTGCGGCCCGCCCACGGTCGACGCGCGCGCCGTGTGGATCGCGTCGCAGCGCGACAAGGGGGGCGCCCGCACCCTGACGATCTACGACGCCGGCCGCCTCGTCGAGCGCGAGCTGCTGCCCGCCGATCCGGGCCCCGAAGCCGAGGTGCTGCCCCTCGTCGTCGAGCTCGATCCGCGCGGTCAAGGCGCGCTGGTCCGCGCCGCCGACGGCGGCTGGCAACATGAACTCGGGGACAGCTTCGGCTCGCTCCGCGCCGGCTACGTCGACCTCGCGGGCGAGCGCACCCTGCCGCTCGCGCTGCCCGCCGGCCTCGCCCCCGACGCCGCCGGCTTCGCCCCCGCCGGCGGGGCGCTGTGGTGGACCGCCGGCTGCCCGGCCGCGCTCGAGCTGGTCCCGCTGAGCCCGCGCGTCGCCACCCCGAGCGCGAGCGACACCGGCGCCGTCGTGCCGCTCGCCTGGCCGCTGCCGGTCGGCTGCGCCGAGGTCTGGGGGGCCGTCGGCGCCGCCGACGCGCCGGTCGTGTTCGCCGTACAAGGTGTCCCGGAGAACGGGGTTTTACGGCCAGGTCCGGGAGGACATGTCCTTGCGCTCAGGTACCCTCGGCCAGCTCACGGCTACGACGCCGTCCCCGCGCTGACCGCCCTCGGCGAGGCGCGCCTGCCCGACGCGCCGCTGCTGCGGCTGCCGCGGGCCCGCTGCGCCGGCCCCGGCCCCAGCTGCGGCCTCGCCGTGGTCGACCCCGACGGCCGCACCCTGAGCCTCGCCGGCGCCGGCGCCTGCGACGTGTGGCGCTGGGTCGCCGGCGAGCCGGCGTTCGCGTGCGCCGTGCCGGCGGGCGCGGCGTGGCACAACGCCGACCGCCTGATCGCCGCGATCTCCCCGCGCCACTACGTCTTCCGCGAGGGCCTGGTGATCCGCCGCTACGACCTCGCCACCGGCGAGCACGTCGGTCGCCCGCTGATCGGCGACACCAGCGAGCTGTTCACCCGCACCAGCGTCGACGGCCGCGCCGTGCTGTTCGCCACCACCCGCGGCGCCGCCCTGCGCGTCGACGAGGCCGGCCTCGAGCTGCTCAGCGCCGAGCAGGCCCCGTGCGCCGGCGCCCAGCCGCCGGTCGCCTCGCCGAACGCCCGCTACCTCGCCTGGACCTGCGTCACCGACGGCGGCGCCGATGTCGGCGGCCTGGTCGCCGGCGAGATCGTGCGCGTCTCGTCGGCCGGCATGGAGCGCTTTCAGGGCGTGCCGATGTGGGCCCTGGCGATCGACGACGACGGCGACCTCCTGCTCCACAGCCGCGACGACCAGGAGTTCAGCCTCGAGCTGCTGCTCCCCCCGACCGCGCCGCGCAACCTCTACGTGCTCTCGGCCGACGGCGAGCTCGCCCGCGTCGACGCGCTCGAGCCCGACCCCGAGCTCATGCGAGGCATGGGCCCGTCGGTCTACCGCTGGATCGCCGCCCAGGCCACCTGAAGCGCGTGTCCCCGGCAGCATGTTCGATCGAACATGCTGCAGAAAGCATGTCCTTCCGAACATGTCCTCTCAGCTCGCCGGCGCCGGCCTCAGTGCTGCCACGGCCCGCGGGCGGGCGCCTCGATCGGCGTGGTCGCCTCGGCGCGGCCGAGCGCGTGGCCGCGGTGGAACGCGTCGTCGATCAGCAGCGCCAGGCGCAGCGCGTCCTCGGTGAAGCTGGCCAGCACGTCCGCGGGCACCCCGAGCGCCTGCGCGCGGGCGAACTTCCGCAGCAGCCGGCGCGCCCGGGGCGGCAGGCCGGAGGGTGCCGTCGCCACGCCGGCGATCGTCGCCAGCACCGCGCGCAGCACGTCGGGTGTCACCCCGTCGGCGACCAGGTCCCAGGCGGCGGCCTCGATCCGCTGCAGCTGCTCGGCCGCCAGGGCGTCGAGGCCGCAGCGGCGGACGATCAGCGCCATCAGCGAGTTGTCGGGGGTCGGCGTGCGCGGCATGGGACTCCTAGAAGAAGCGGGCGTAGTACTCGACGACCAGCTGGACATCGAGCTCGAAGGGGGCTCCGTCGCCGCGCGGGCTGCCGACCATCTTCGCCCGGCGATGGGCCGGGTCGCACTCGAGCCAGGCGGGCACGGGGATCCGCGCCGGCTGGGCCACGGAGCGCTGGACGATGTCGAGGTCGTGGCTGCGCGGGCGCAGCGTGATCTCGGCGCCGGTGCGCACGCGGAACGAGGCGATGTCGACCCGGCGTCCGTCGACGCGGATGTGCCCGTGGGTCACGAGCTGCCGCGCCGCCGGGATCGTCGGCGCCAGCCCGGCGCGGAACACCACGTTGTCGAGCCGGCGCTCGAGGTATTCGAGCAGCACCTCGCCCGTCACCCCGCGCGCCGCGATCGCCTCGGCGAACAGCCGCCGCATCTGCCGCTCGGTGACCCCGTAGTTGAAGCAGAGCTTCTGCTTCTCCGCGAGCTGCATGCCGTAGGCCGAGGGCCGCTTGCGCCGCGCCTGCCCGTGCTGCCCCGGGGGATAGGGTCGCTTCTCGCGCGACTTGGCGGTCAGCCCCGGGAGGTCGACGTCGAGGCGGCGGAGGATGCGGAGACGAGGTCCGGTGTAACGACTCATGGTGCGCTTCCGAGCGAGGATTATATTGATAACAATTTTCAAAATCAAATGTCAAGCCCATCTCCCGGGCTGTGCGGGCGGTTCCGCCAACCACCGCCGAGAAATTAACTTTGATTCGCATTTTCAATTCATGCTAGCCACGATCCTGGACCGCGCGCCGCGCGATGTCATCGGCCTGGATCCGCAATGCGCCCCTCGACCGCCCTCCGCTCGCTCGCCCTCGCCGTCGCCCTCGCGTCGTCCGCCTGTGCTGGCCCTTCGGACAGACCCGCCGGCGCCGCCGAAGTCACCGCCCCGCGGCGCATCGTCACCCTCGGCGGCCCCGTGACCGAGGCCGTGTTCGCGCTCGGGGCCGGCGACCGCGTCGTCGGCGTCGACCTCTCGAGCGTGTACCCCGAGAGCGCGGCCGCCCTGCCCCGCGTCGGCTACTACCGCCAGTTCTCCGCCGAGGGCGTGCTCGGCCTGCGCCCCGACCTCGTGATCGCCAGCGACGCGGCCGGACCGACCACCGCGCTCGAGCAGCTGCGCGCCGCCGGCGTCCACCTCGAGCGGCTCCCGGCCGGCGAGGACCTCGACGCCGCGCGCGGCAACATCACCCGGATCGCCGCCGCGATCGGCCGGCCGGACGCGGCGGCCGCGGTGCTGGCCGACCTCGACGCCGAGCTGGCCGAGGTCGACCGCCTGCGCGCCCGCGCCACCTCGCGCCCGCGCGTCCTGTTCGTCTACGCCCGTGGACCCGGGCGCCTCCTGGTCGCCGGCCGCGACACCGGCGGCGCCGAACTCGTGCGCCTCGCCGCCGCCGACAACGCCGGCGACGCCCTCACCGGCATGAAGCCGTGGAGCGCCGAGGCGGTCGTCGCCGCCGCGCCCGACGTCGTCGTCCTGCCCACGCGCGGCCTCGAGAGCCTCGGCGGCGTCCCCGGTCTGCTGGCCCTCCCCGGCCTCGCCGAGACCCCTGCGGGCCGCGACCGGCGGGTCGTCGCCGTCGACGACCTCAAGCTCCTCGGCTTCGGCCCCCGCGTCGGCCAGGGCCTGCGCGAGCTCGTCCTCGCCCTCCACCCCGAAGTCCGCCCCGGAGCCGACCCGTGACACCTGTCCTTCGGGGCATGTCCTCCCGCGCAGCTCACGCGCGCCTCTCCGCAAGCGCCAAGGGGCATGTCCTCCGCGCCAGTTCCGCCGCACGCCCGCGCAGCACGCCGGCTCCGCGGTCCGGCTCGCGCGCCCAGGTCCTCCCCACCCGCCGCACGACACCTGTCCCACGGGGCATGTCCCGCCGATCCGGTCGGCCGGTCTCGCTCGCCCGCATGCCACCTGTCTGCCGGGGCATGTCCTGCGCGCCAGCCCCGCGCCTCCGGGAGGTCGCCGCATGACACCTGTCCCCCAGGGCATGTCCCGCCGATCCGACCGCCGCGTGCGCTCGGTCCTGGCCGTCCTGGTCGCCCTGGTCGTCCTCGGCTTCTCGCTCGAGCTGGCCGTCGGCGCGGCGGCCCTCGATCTCCCGCGCGCCGTCGCCTGCCTGGTCGCGCCCGACCCCGCCTGCGACCCGGGCGACCGCTACATCCTCCTCGTCCTGCGCCTCCCGCGGGCCCTCGGCGCCATGGTCGTCGGGGCCGGCCTCGCCGTCGCCGGCGCGGCCATGCAGGGCCTCTTCCGCAACCCGCTCGCCGACCCCGGCCTCGTCGGCGTCAGCAGCGGCGCCGCTCTCGGAGCCGCCCTGGCGATCGCCCTCGACAGGGCCCTGCCGGCCGTGCCCGGCGAGTTCGCCCAGCCCGCCCTCGCCTTCGCCGGCGGCCTTTTGGCCACCTGGATCGTCCACACCCTCGCGCGCGTGCGCGGCCAGACCTCGGTGGTCGGCCTGCTGCTCGCCGGCATCGCCGTCAGCGCCCTCGCCGGCGCCACCATCGGCCTGCTCGGCTACCTCGCCGACGACCGCCAGCTGCGCGATCTCAGCCTGTGGCTCCTGGGCGGCCTCGGCGGCCTCACCCGCCCCGTCGTCCTCGTCCTCGTCCCGCTCGTCGGCCTCGCCGGAGCCCTGTTGTGGCGCCGGGCCCGCGACCTCGACGCCCTCCTCCTCGGCGAGGCCGAGGCCTTCCACCTCGGCGTCGACGTCGAGCGCCTGCGCCGCCGCGTCATCGCCGAGGTCGCCCTCGCCGTCGGCGTCTGCGTCGCCTTCACCGGCATCATCGGCTTCGTCGGCCTGATCGTCCCGCACCTCCTGCGCGGCCTCGTCGGTCCGCGGCACCGGCTCCTCGTCCCTGCCGCGGCCCTCGGCGGCGCCGCCCTCCTCCTGTTCGCCGACGCCGCCGCCCGCACGATCCTCGCCCCCGCCGAGCTGCCCGTCGGGATCCTGACCTCCCTCCTCGGCGCCCCCGTGTTCCTCGCCCTGCTCGCCCGGGCGCGCCCCACGGAGGCCCCATGATCATCACGATAAACACATTCATATCCATTTCTTACGTATCATTCTCAAAAGAATCACTCGAATCGAAGCGATCTCGCCCCGCCGCCCCATCACCTGTCCCGAGAGACATCCCCTCTCGCGCTCGTGCGGAGGTCGCATGAGCCTCGTCGCCGAGCGTGTCTGCGTCGACCTGCGGGGCGCCGTCCTGCTGCGCGACCTCTCGCTCGCCGCCGAGTGCGCGCGCGTGCTCGCCATCGTCGGTCCGAGCGGGGCCGGCAAGTCGACCCTCCTGCGCGTGTGGTCGGGCGAGCAGGCGTTCGACCGCGGCGCGGTCCGCTTCGAAGGCTGCCCGATCGACCGGCTCCCCCCGACGGCCCTCGCCCGCATGCGGGCCGTCCTGCCGCAGCAGACCGCCCTGCGCTTCCCCCTGCGCGCGCTCGAGGTCGCCCTCCTCGGCCGGCTCCCGCACCCCGGGCGCGGCGAGACCCGACGCGACCGCGACATCGCCTGGGCCGCGCTCGAGCTGGCCGAGGTCGCCCACCTCGCCGAGCGCCTCGCCCCGACCCTCTCCGGCGGCGAGCAGCAGCGCGTCCAGCTCGCCCGCGTGCTCGCCCAGATCTGGGAGCCGACCGTCGAGCACCCGCGCCGCTACCTCCTCCTCGACGAACCGACCGCCAACCTCGACCCCGGCCACGCCGTGCGGATCATGGGCCGCCTGCGCCGGTTCGCCCGCGCCACCGACACCGCCCTCGTCCTCGTCGTCCACGACCTCGGCGCCGCCAGCCAGTGCGCCGACGACCTCGCCCTGCTGCACGCCGGCCGCTGCGTCGCCCACGGCGCCCCCGCCGAGGTCCTCACCCCCGACCGCCTCGAAGCCTGCTTCGGCGCCCGCTTCGACGTCGTCCCGGCCCCCTCGGGGATCGGCCTCGCCGTCCTGCCGCGCCCGCCCGACGACCTCCCCCCCTGACCCGAGAGACAGACTCACATGTCCCGTATCACCTGTTCGAAGATCCAGTTCGTCCTCTTCGCCATGCTCGCCGGCTGCGGTGACAACGGGACCGGCCTCGGCACCGACTCCGGCACGGCCGCCGATGCCGGCACGGCTGCCGCTCCCGGCACCGATGCCGATCCCGGCACCACCGGCGATGCCACCACCGAGCCGGCCGACCCGAACGCCTGCCCCCTCGTCGACGTCCCCTGCCTCGACGCCGCGATCCAGGACCTCTCCTTGCAGGACGACAGGGTCAGCGACGCCGAGGTCCGCAACGAACAGGACGGCGCCGACTGGCTCACGCGCCTCGACGCCTCCGCCGGCGGGACCATGGCCGCCGCGCAGAACCCCTGGGTCTACCTGCGCTTCACCGACGCCGGGCTTGAGCGCGTCGACCTCGACGACGTCGCCGCGAGCGAGAGCGGCGCCTGGGACATCGCCGCCAAGCGCTTCGGGATCCGCGTCAACAGCGGCGACTCCGGTCCCTCGTGCGTCGCCGTCGCCGCGCCCGCCGGTGATTACGCCGGCCTCGACGCCGCCCCGCCCGACGGCGAGTTCGCCACCGAGGACTACTACGACGACGCCTGCGCCATGATCGAGGACGGCTCCGGCCTGCCCGGCAGCCCCGCCTATCGCATGGCCGATTGGTGGGGTTACACCGGCTGCGTCACCACCACCGGCCTCCCCTTCGCCCTGCGCCTCGCCGACGGTCGGACCGTCAAGCTCGTCGTCGAGGCCTACTACGAGGAGGGTCAGGCCGCCTGCAACGACGGCGGCACCATGGGCACCGGTGCCGCGATCATGACCTGGCGCTGGAGCTTCCTCCCGTGACCCGCGAGCACCTGCGTGGGTGTACGCGGCTCGCCGGCGCGCTGCTGCTCGCATGGCTCGTCCCGGGCCGCGCCCGCGCCGAGCGGCCGACCGAGGGCGGCCTGTGGTCGTATGACCCAAAGGACATCCTCGCGACCTACGACCACCCCGACGCGCCGCTGCGCGTCCACTACAGCATCGGTGGACCGAGCGTCGTCCCGCTCGCCGACCTCGACGGCGACGGCGTCCCCGACTACGTCGCCCGCGTCGCCGACACCGCCGTCGCCGTGCTCGCGCGCTACCGCGACGACTACGATCTGCGAGCGCCGCGCAGCGAGGCCGAGCACGGCCTCGGCCCCCTCGGCGGCAGCGAGGCGCTCGACATCTACCTCGTCGACTTCGCCGGCGCCGCCGACGGTCACTTCGCGCACGACGCCTGCGACCCCGACGCCTGCGCCGGCCACCTCCTGCTCGAGAACGACTTCGCCGGCTACGCCTACGCCGACCACCTCGAGGCCATCGACACCGTCGTCAGCCACGAATTGTTCCACGCCGTCCAGGCCGCCTACCTCGTCGACCCGCCGGTGTGGTTCTCCGAGGGCACCGCCGTGTGGGCCGAGCGGGCGTATCGCCCCGACTCGCGCGACTTCCTGCGCTTTTGCGACGCCTACCTCGCCGACACCGGCCGCTCGCTGTACAGGCCGCCGGCCGGCCCCGTCCCCGCCTTCGCCTACGGCACCGCGCTGTGGTGGGACTTCCTGATCGACCGTCACGGGCCCGACCTCGTCGACGCTCTCCTCCTCGCCGCCGCCGCCCCCGATCTGCCAGCCGCTCTCGGCGACCTCCTGCGCGCCCGCGACGACGACCTGCGCCTCACCTGGCTCGAGTTCGCCGCCTGGAACCTCGCCACCGGGCCTCGCGCCGGCGCCCGCGACGGCCACGCCTTCGCCGCCGCGCTCACCGGCATCGTCGCCGAGCAGGAGGGCGACAGCCTCGCCGACGACGATCGCTTCTTCCCGCTCGCGGCCCGCTACTACCGCCTCGATCACTCCGGCGGCCCGCTGTGGTTCGCCCTCGCCGAGCCCGCACCCGGCCTCGAGTTCACCCTCCAGGCCGTCGCCGGAGGCCAATCCGACGGCCCCGTCGAGCCCGCGGCGCTCGCCTGGGACGGCGCCGATCCGACCCCGCGGCTCCTCGCCGAACTGCCCGCCGGCGGCTACTGGCTGGCCGTCGTCAACCCTGTCCTCGCGGACATGTCGATCCCCGCCCACCTGTGCGCCGCCGCCAGCCGCGACGCCCTCGCCTGCGCCGACCCGGCGCCCGAGCCGATGGCGACCACCACCGACGGCCCGCCCCCCGACACCGACGCCGGCGACGACCTGCCCCCCGACACCGATGCCTGCAACGGCTGCCGCGCCACCTCCCCCGCCTTCGCCTGGCTCCTCGTGCTGCTCCGCCGCCGCCGCCCGCGCCCGTGACTCCGCCCATCCCATGTCCCTTGCGACATGTCATCGCGCCCGGACAGACATGTCCTTTCCGACATGTCCAAAACTCGCATCGCCTCCGCCTCCACGCGTCGCCCGTGTCGCGCCGGCGCTGGCGATCGCCCGCGCCCGTCCAGCTACATGTCCCTTGCGACATGTCATCGCCCGACCCCTCTCCGCGCTCGCCCTCGCCTGCGCGCGCGCATCACCTCGGCCACGTGAATCACCCGCAGCTCCGCGGACCGGGTAGCTCGGCGCGATCGTCACCTGTCTTTCAGATCACGTCACGAAACCGGACCGCCCGCGTCCTCGCGGCACCTCACGCCCCCGCTGCGCCCCTGCCGCGGCTCCCTGCTCGGGCCCTCGCCTGCTCAGCCCGCCGGGATCGGCCTGGCGCTTGCAGCCGGCGGCCGTCCGGCGCACCCTGGTGGTGCGGCCCGCCCGCGCGACCTGTCCCGATGCACATGTCCCGACGAACTGCCGCCCTCGCGCTCCTCGCCGCGCAGCTGGCCTGCCGTCCCCCGCCGGCCGCCGCGCCCGAGCCGCGCGGTCAGCCGCCGCTGTTCGTCGCCACCTCCGACCGCCTCTACACCGCGGCCCCGCTCGGCGACGGTCTGGCCTACGTCCCGGTGACCGAGAAGTCGATCGCGCGCAAGCCCGGCAAGGTCTCGATCGCCATCAGCTACCCCGAGGTCGACCTGCCCGACGACGACCGCGAGCGCGAGCTGGCGGCGCTGATCCGCGAGGCCGCCATGCTCGACGTGTGGACCGACGAGCGCGTCGAGGGCAAGGTCGGCGCCGTCGAGGTCACCTGCGTCACCCCGCTCGCCACCACCGAGGTCGTCAGCCTCGTGTGCGAGCGCCTCGACGGCACCCTCGATCCCGCCGCCTTCACCAGCGACCCGACCGCCGCCGCGCCGGGCCCCGAGATCGTCGCGCGCAGCTTCGACGTGTCCGGCGCGCACGTCGTCCCGCTGACCTGGGAGGCCGTGTTGCTGCCCGCGGTGACACCGCGGCTCGTCGTCGCCACCGCGCTCGCCGGCGCCGACGAGGCCACCCGCGACGCCTGGCTCGCGGGCCAGTGCGCTGCGGGCGACCCCGGCTTCAGCGTGTTCGTCTCCGGCGTCGACATCTGGCCCGACCGGCGCAGCCCCGAGTGCCCGCAGCTCACCCTCGATCGCCAGCGGATCGCCGCGTTTGCGATCCCCAACGGCACCCTCGCCCGCGTCTTCCGGCTCGGCGCCCCGGCCGAGCCGGTCCCCGATCCCGCCGCCGAGCAGGTCCCCGACTCCGCAGCGGCTCCTGCGGTCGAGCCGGCCCCTGATCCGGCCGCCGAGCCCGCCGCGCGCTGAACCGGCCGGCGTCCGCGCGATCGTGCTTGCGCGCGTGCGCGCGAGCGCCCACCCTGTCCGCCCGTGACCTCTCCCGGCGCCCACGAGCACGACGTCCCGCTTCGGCCTGGTGGCCCCGCGGCCGCGCGCCCCGACGCCGGCCCCGACTTCGCCGCCGCCCTGCAGCGCCTCGGCTACCAGTCCTTTCGACCAGGTCAGGCCGAGGCCATCGAGGTCCTGATGCAGCGGCGGCGGCTGCTGCTCGTCGCGCCCACCGGCGGCGGCAAGAGCCTCACCTTCCAGCTGCCGGCCAGCGCCTTGCCGGGCACCACCATCGTCCTCTCGCCGCTGATCGCCCTCATGGCCGACCAGGTGCGCGCGCTCGAGGCCCGCGGCGTCACGGCCACCTTCCTCGCCAGCACCTTGCCCGGCCCGGAGATCGGCGCCCGCCTCGGCGCCATGGCCCGCGGCCACTACAAGCTCGTCTACGTCGCCCCCGAGCGGCTCGGCGCGCCGGCCTTCCGCGAGATCTGCCGCAAGATCCCGATCCCTCTGATCGCTGTCGACGAGGCCCACTGCATCAGCGAGTGGGGCCACGACTTCCGCCCGGAGTACCTGCAGATCGGCGAGCTCCTGGCCGACCTCCCGCGCGCCCGCGTGCTCGCCTGCACCGCCACCGCCACCCCCGTGGTGCGCGACGAGATTTTGTCGCGCCTCGGCCTCCCGCCCGACACCCCGCAGATCGTCCGCGGCTTCGCCCGCCCCAACCTGGCCCTGCACGTCGCCGAGGAGGAGGACCGCCGCGCGCGCGAGCGCCTGATCGATCGCACGATCGAGGCCGCGCTCGGCCGCGGCCCCGGCGCCCGTCCTTCAGGACATGCCGCGGGGGACATGTCCCATGGGACAGCCATCATCTACGCCCCCACGCGCAAGGCCACCGAGCAGGAGTCGGTGCGCCTGGTCGCCCGCGGCTGGCGGGCCGAGGCCTACCACGCCGGCATGGAGGGCCCGCAGCGCGAGCAGGTGCAGGCCCGCTTCTCCCGCGGCGAGCTCGACGTCGTGGTCGCCACCAACGCCTTCGGCATGGGCATCGACCGCGCCGACGTGCGCGCCGTGATCCACCTGGCCCCGCCGGGCTCGATCGAGGCCTACTACCAGGAGGTCGGCCGCGCCGGCCGCGACGGCCTCGACGCGCTCGGCCTCCTGCTCATCGCCCCCGGCGACCTGCCGCTGCGGCGACGGCTGATCGAGCGCGGCGGCGGCGACGACAGCCCGCCCGCGCCCGCGGTCGTCGAGCACAAGTGGAACACCTTCCTCGAGCTGATGCGCTGGGCCGAGGGCGGCTCGTGCCGGCACGACGCGATCCTCCGCTACTTCGGCGACGAGGGCGAGGCGCTCGGCGGCTGCGGCCGCTGCGACGTGTGCCGCCAGCTCTCGGCCGACGCCGACGACGACCCCGAGGCCACCACCCTGATCGTCCGCAAGGCGCTCAGCGCGATCGCCCGGATCCACCGCCGCTTCGGCCTGCAGGCGGCAGTCAGCCTGCTGCGCGGCGCCGCCGACGAGCGCCTCGAGCGGACCGGCCTGGTCCACACCCCCACCTTCGGCGCCCTGCGCGAGCACGACGCCGCCTGGCTGCTGCGCCTGCTGCGTCGCTGCGTCGTCGCCGGCTGGGTCGACTTCACCGGCGACGACCGCCCCGTCGTCGTCCTGACCGACATCGGCCGCCGGGTCATGCGCGGCGAGCTGCCGGTCCGCCTGCTGCTCCCGCCGCGCGTTCGTCCTGCCTCCCGGGACATGCTTCCCGGGACAGGCTCCGCAGGACATGTCCCCAAAGCCAGTTCTCGCGCGCACGAGCCCGGCCGCGAGGAGCCCGTGCTCGACGCCGCCGCCCTCGCGCTGTTCGAGCGGCTCCGCGCCCACCGCATGCAGGTCGCCAGCCGGGACGGCGTCCCGCCCTACGTCGTCGCCAGCGACCGCAGCCTGCGCGACCTCGCGCTCCTGCGCCCCCGCACCCGCGACCAGCTGCTGCTGGCCCACGGGATCGGCCCGGCCAAGGCCGACAAGTACGGCGCCGGCCTGCTCGAGGTGATCGCCGGCGCCGGCTAGCGCCGCGACGGCGGCATTTCCAGAGGTCTCCGCGCGGAGCCGTCAAAATTTGCGAGGCGCGTAGATCGGTTCACGGCGTTCGCTGCCGGTGCGCGGCCTGCTTCGCCTCGCCCGGCGTGCCGTGCCCCCGCGCCTGCCGCCGCGGCGGTCCGTCGTCACGCCGCCAGGACGCGCCCTGTCTGCCCGGCCGCGCCCCGGCCCGCCCGGCACCCGTCGCACCTCCCTCGGGCGCGGCTCCCTCCGCCGGGCGCGCCGGGCGTTCGCGAGGTATCGTGCGCCTCCGTGGCCGAGCGGCGCTACACCGTCTACCTCCTCCGCTGCGCCGACGGCTCGCTCTACGCCGGCATCACCGACGACCTCGAGCGGCGCCTCCTCGCGCACAACGCCGGCAAGGGCGCCAAGTACACGCGCGCACGGCTGCCTGTGGTCGTCGCCTGGAAGCGCGGGCAGCAGCAGCCACGGGCCGCCCGACAGCTGGAGTACGCGCTCAAGGCTCTCCGGCGCGCCGACAAGGAGCGGCTCGTCGCCGGTGACCTGGCGCTGTGGCGCCGGCTGCGGCGGCTCGCCGTCACTCCTTTGTGAGCCGGCCTCTCCGTGTTACAAAGCGCCGCCGCGCCCTATGAGCCTCGAAGTCGTCCACAGCCGGATCATCCTCGTCCGGCACGGCCACTACGAGCGGATCGGCGACGAGGGCGACACCGTCTGGGGTCTCACCCCGCTGGGTCGGCGGCAGGCCGTGCGCACCGGCCGGCGCCTGGCGCAGATCCTCGACGCCGCCCAGGGTCGCTTCGAGGGCCTGTTCTCGAGCCCGTGGCCGCGCGCCCTGCAGACCGCCGAGATCGCCGCGCACGAGCTGCACATCGACCGGATCAAGGTCAAGCCGTACCTGCACGAGGTCCTGCCGATCGTCGACCCCGACCGCGTCGCCGAGTTCGGCGTCCACCCCGGCCTGCCGTTCACCACCCCCGAAGATCGCGCCCTCACCGTCAAGCAGATCGAGAAGGTCCGCGACCGCTTCTTCCGCACCCCGAAGGTCACCAACTTCACGGTCATCTTCACCCACGGCAACCTGATCCGCTACCTCGTCGCCCACACCCTGCGCCTCCCCTACGAGGCGTGGAGCCGCTTCGACTGCTCTCACTGCGGCATCACCGAGCTGCGGATCTACCAGGAAGAGTTCGAGGCGCTGATCAACTACAACGACACCGGCCACCTGCCGCCGTCGCTGATCACCACCGCCTGACGCTCCGGACATGTCCGGGAGGACATGCCCGATCGAGCATGTCCTGAGCCGCCGGCACACCACACTCGTCGCCCCCGGCCGAGCCTCTCCGCCCGCGGGACGGACCTCTCCTCAACGCCAGCTCACCTTCGAAGCGACCGCCGAGCCTCTCCGCCCGGCGACGAGCGGGGCCGGCGACGCCCGCCGCAGGCGGGCACGGAGCGGCGGACTGGGGCGCAGGCGGGAAGGAGTCGCGTTCACCGCGCGCAGGCGCACAGTCCTCCGCCCGCGGGACGGACCTGTCCTCAACGCCATGTCATCTTCAAAGCGACCGCGCCGAGCACGTGAAACGGAAGGGGCCGCCGTCGCGGGGGCCACGGTCCGCCGCTCCGTGCCCGCCGTCACCCGGCTCTCCGCGGCCCCGCGCCTCCGAGCACGCCCCGCCCCCCGCGACGCTAGAAGTGATAGTCGAGCCGGTACGGCACGCAGGCCTGCATCTCCGGGTTGTCGACCTTGATCCACACCTTGGCCGAATCGTCGAGCCCGGTGCAGTTCAGCGACGGAGACACCGTCCCGAGCCCGCAGCAGCCCTTCTGGCCCAGCGGGGCCGTGTCGGGCGTATCGTTGGCCCCGCAGCCGACCGTCGTCGTGCCGTTGTCGCACTGCATGTACACGCACAGGCGGCCCGCGTCGTTCTCGGCCACCAGCGTGCGCGACGGGTCGACCATGTTGAGGAACGCGTCGACCCCGCTGAACGTGTACCAGTCGACGTCGCCCGCCCCCACCACCGTCCCGCAGGCGAACGACCCGTTCGCGTCGGCGTCCGTGATCTCGCCGAGGCTGAACGCCGTCGCCTGCGTCTCGTGCGGCTCCGACCCGTAGTCCTCGCACGCGTCGGTCACCTCCTTGCACGCCTGGCACGACGCGTCGCTGTGGCAGAAGTTCGCGCCCATCGGCCCGCACGGGCTGTGCATCGGCTTGGCCGCGAACACCGGCTGGCCGGCCATGCACGAGTCGATCGTGCAGTCGTTGTCGTCGTTCGGCAGGTCGTCGTCGGCCGGCGTGTACTCCACCTGTCCCTGCAGACAGCCCACCACCTTGCAGTCCCCCGCCGCCTGCGCCGGCGGGTCGTCGATCGGCACCTCCTTCGTCCCGCCGGCCCCGTCGCACACCGTCTCGCGACAGTCGCCCGGGAGGTCGTCGACGGGTGTCCCTTCGGCCAGGTTCATCGTCCCACACATCCCCGCCTCGCAGGTCGGCGCCTGGCAGGTCGGCGCCTGGCAGTCGGCCGCCGTCTGGCACTCTGCCGGCGTCCCCGTCGTCGGCTCCGTCGTCGGCGTCGTCGTGCTCGTCGGCGCCGTCGTCGTCCCGCCCGTCGTCGGCGCCGGCTCCGTCGTCGTCGGCTCCGTCGCCGTCGGCTCCGTCGCCGCCGTCGCGCTCCCGTCCGTCGCCGCCTCCGTCGTCGTCCCGTCGCTGGCCCCGCCCGTGCTCGCGCCCGTCCCGCTGTCGCCGCAGCCCAGCAGCCCGAGCGTCGCCGTCACCGCGATCGTCCACATCCCCCGCATGCGCCACCTCCTGCGACCGACGCTAGCGCCCGCCGCGTGTGCGCCTGAAGTGCTCACGATCACCGGCGCCTGTCAGCGACCGCGATCGCAGGCCGGCGTGCGCCGGCGGTCGCGGGTTGGCGCGCGCCCGCTCGCTCCACCGCGGCGACACGCTCCACGCCGAGTCTGTCTCCATCTCCGCGGCGCATCCGGCTGCGCACGCCCGCTTCCGGCCCGGCCGACGCTCCCGCTCGCTCGCCCGCGCCCGCGAAACCAACCGCGGGATCGATGCGCGCCCACCCGCGCCGCCGCTCCATACATGTCCGTTTGGACATGCGGAATCGAACATGTCCTCATCGACATCCGAACCGCGACCGCCACGCGCGGATCTGCCCGTCGGCGCGCGCGCATGTGCGATCGGACATGCGGCATCAAACATGTCCTTATCGACATCCGCCCCGCGTCCGCCGCGCGGATCTGCCCCCTCGCCCGCCCCCCGCGCATGTGCCATCGGACATGAAGCATCGAACATGTCCTTATCGACATCCGATCCTGCCCGACCGCGCGGATCTGCCCCCTCGCCCGCCCCCCCGCATGTGCCATCGGACATGAAGCATCGAACATGTCCTTATCGACATCTGACCCCGCCCGACCGCGCGGATCTGCCCCCCGCCCATGGGAGCGGCGTAAGGGCCCCGGGCGTGCGGCTCGGGCCGGTGGCGGCGGGTGGGCGGACGTGCCAACATGCGCGGCCGTCGGAGGCGGTCGGGAGGCGATGAAGACGGAGCGATCGGCGAGGCCTCACGCGCACTTGGTCGAACCCCTGGAAGAGCGCCATGAGGCCGCGCTGGCGCGGCTGGTGGCGCTCGAGGGCGACGCGCCGCTGCGAGGCGCGCCCCGCCCCGCCTCGCCGGAGGCGACGCGCGCGTGGCTGGCCGACGTGGTGCGAGAGCGACGCGCGCGCAAGGCCTTCGCCTTCGTCGGTCGCAGCGACGACGGCGAGCTCGCGGGCGTGGTGTACCTCGGCGGGGCCTCGCGGCGCACGGCGCTGCTCAGCTACTGGCTGGCGCCGAACTTCCGCGGGCGGGGGCTCGCGCGCGCCATCGTCCAACCCGTCGTCGACCACGCGTTCGCCCAGCTGGGCCTCGCCCGCCTCGACGCCTTCGTGGTCGAGGAGAACGCCCCCTCGCGCGCGTTGCTGGCCTCGCTCGGGTTTCGCCTCGCCGGCCGCGTCCTCGGGACCACCGCGCCCGGGGCCACAGGCGAGGACGCGCCCGTGCTCGCCTACGTGTGTCCGCGCCCGACCCACCACCGAGGCGCGCCGTGATCGTGTCGGCTGGCTCGGGCACCTGCCCCCCGTGACGCCGGAGCGCCCCGGGCCGCCGAGGCGCCGGCCGCGAGCGATGGATCGCCCGGGGCCGCGACGCCCCCAGCGCAGCAGCGAGCCCACGGCTCCTGACGACCGCGCCAGCCCATCGCCCATCGCCGCGGCGATCGCTGCTACCTTCGCCGCCATGCGCAGCCTCGTCGGCGTCCTGCACCTCCCGCCGCTGCCCGGCAGCCCGCGCAGCAGCGAGCCCGTGGCGGCGATCGCCCGCGCCGTCGCCCGCGACGCCCGGGCCCTCGCGGCGGCCGGCTTCGACCTCGCCATCGTCGAGAACTTCGGCGACATCCCCTTCTTCAAGGGACATGTCCCTCCGGTCACGATCGCCGGCATCACCGCCTGCGCCCTCGCCGTGCGCGACGCCTGCCCCGACCTCGCGCTCGGCATCAACGTCCTGCGCAACGACGGCCTCGCCGCCGTCGCCGTCGCCGCCGTCGTCGGGGCCGCCTGCGTGCGGATCAACGTCCTCTCCGGCGCCCGCGTCACCGACCAGGGCCTCGTCGAGGGCCAGGCCGCCGACGTCCTGCGGCTGCGGCGCGAGCTCGGCCGGCCCGACCTCCAGATCTGGGCCGACGTCGCCGTCAAGCACAGCGCCCCGCTGGCCGCGCGCGACCTCGCCGAGGAGACCCGCGACCTCGTCCAGCGCAGCCTCGCCGACGCCGTCCTCGTCACCGGCAGCGGCACCGGCGAGGCCGTCGACCCCGAGCACCTGCGTCGCGTCCGCGAGGCCGCCGGCGGCGTCCCGCTCTACGTCGCCAGCGGCGCGACCGAGGCCGCGCTACCTGTCCTTTCGGACCTGTCCGACGGCATCATCGTCGGCAGCGCCCTGCGGGCCGACGGCCGCGCCGGCGGCCCCGTCGATCCCGAGCGAGCGCGCCGCTTCGCCGCCGCCTACCGGGCCGCCTGCGCCTGATCGGGCGCACCGCATGCAGCAGCGCGCCCACCAGGATTCGAACCTGGGACCCTCGGCTTAGAAGGCCGATGCTCTATCCAACTGAGCTATGGGCGCAGGCCTCGGAGGGCCGTGGAACCGGCCCGGGAGGGCCGTGAAACAAAAATTGGTCGGGGCGAGAGGATTCGAACCTCCGGCATCCTGCACCCAAAGCAGGCGCGCTACCAGACTGCGCTACGCCCCGAGCGGCCCCGGACCATACACGACCCCCGGGCGCCGATCCAGCGCAACGAGTACCGGCACGCCGCCCGCGCCGCGGCGTCTCGATCCTTCCCGCCGGCATCCGGCACCGCGCGAGGGAGGCGCAGCCCGGGCGAGACGCGACCGACGAGCGACGCGACGCCCTCGCGCCGGTGCCGCGACCGCGGTCGTGCTTCACGCCCGGAGCGATGCGCCCGTGTGGCGGACAACAGACGCGGCCCGCTCGACGGCCGCTAGCTGCCCGCCGAGCTCCCGTCCTCGCCTGCCAGCACCGCCGGGAGCGCCGCCAGCAGCAGCGCCGTCGCCCGTCCGCGGTGCGACTGCGCGTTCTTCTCGGCGGGCGGCAGCTCGGCCGACGAGCGCGCGCTGCCGGCCGGCCAGAAGTACGGGTCGTAGCCGAACCCGCCCGAGCCGCGCGGCGAGGCCCGCACCTCGCCGTCCCAGCGCCCCGTGAACAGCCGCAACCCCTCCGGCGCCGCCGGCAGCGGCTTCCCGTCGACCCGCGTCAGCGCCAGCAAACACACGTAGTGGGCCGGCGAGCTCGTGAGTCCGCGAGCAGCGAGCTCCGCCACCAGGCGGGCGTTGTTGGCCGCGTCGTCGCTCTCGGGCCCGGCGAAGTACGCCGAGTCGACCCCCGGCGCCCCGTCGAGCGCGTCGACGCAGATCCCCGAGTCGTCGGCCAGCACCAGCGTATCGCCCGGTTCGCCGCGCCCGCGCAGCCACCTCGCGATCTCGAGCGCCTTGAGCCGCGCGTGCGCCTCGAAGCTGCCCTGGTCCTCCACCACCTCCGGCGCCGGGCCCAGCGAGCGCGCCGAGCAGACCGCCAGCGGCAGACCGGCCGCGCGCACCAGCGCCGCCAGCTCCGCGACCTTGTGCGGGTTGCCGGTCGCCAGCACCAGCCGACGGGACATGTCCGGACCTTCCTGCCCGATCATCTGCGATCTCACGATCCTGCCTGTTCGGACGCCTTCGCAAGCGCCGCGCGCTGGGCCGTCCACAGCGACGCGATGCCGGACTCGGCCAGGTCGAGCATGCGCGACAGCGCCGGGCGGTCGAACCCGCCGCGCTCGCCGGTGCCCTGGATCTCGACCAGCCCGCCGCGCTCGAGCATCACCACATTGCAGTCGACGATCGCCTGGCTGTCCTCTGCGTAAGCGAGGTCGAGCATCGGCACCTCGGCGCCGGCCCCGGGCAGCGGGCACACCCCGACCGAGACCGCGGCGACCAGCGCCCGCACCGGGTCGCTCGTCAGCACGCCCTCGCGCTGCAGGGCCCGGACTGCCAGCGCCAGCGCCACCATCCCGCCGGTGATCGCCGCCGTGCGGGTCCCGCCGTCGGCCTCGATCACGTCGCAGTCGACCGTCAGGGCCACCGGCCCTTGCGGACCTACCAGCTTCTCGAGGTCGATCGCCGCGCGAAGCGAGCGGCCGATGAGCCGCTGGATCTCCTTGGCCCGGCCGTCTGGTTCACGGCGACCGCGAGGTCGAACCGCCCCGGGCAGCATGGCGTACTCCGCCGTCACCCAGCCGCCCTGGGTCAACCAGCCGGGCGGCTTCGCCTCGCGGCTGGCGGTGCAGATCACCCGCGTCCGGCCGGTCGCCACCAGCACCGAACCGAGGGCCGAGCCGATGAAGCCGGGCTCGAGGGAGAAGGGTCGCAATTGATCGAGGTCGCGGCCGTCGTGGCGCATGCCTCACCCTAGCAAAACCTCGTCGGCGTACGCGGCCCTCGGGCGCGTGTGCACGGCGCGACGCGGTGCGATCGACAGCAGGGCAAAAAAACAAGGCGAGGCACCATCCTGGCGCCTCGCCGTGTCTTGCTTGGTGGCTGAGAAGAGGACCGGATTACTTGCCGGCCTCGGGTGCCGGGGCAGCAGCGCCGCCGGGGGCCGGGGCGGCCGGGTCGGCGGGCTTGGCGTCCTCGGGCTTCTCTTCGGCCGGCTTGGGGGCCTCGACCGGCTTGGCATCGGCGGGCTTCGCGTCGGCCTTCGCCTCGACCTTCTTCTCTTCCTTCTTCTCTTCCTTCTTGGCGTCCCCGCCGCAAGCCGGGAGGGACAGGGACATCGCGGCGAGGGCCGCAAAAACGATCTTGGTGTGCTTCATGACGGAGTTCTCCTACGTGCCTTGATCGTGGGTCGATCGAGTCGTGAACGGCACTGTAGTCCGAACGCCGCCAATTCGGCAACGATCGAGAGAAAACAGCGGCGCTCGCCGCGCAAGCGAGCGAGCACTGCTATATAAAAGGATCGTGACCATTCCCGTGGATCGCCGCTGAGCGGGCGAGAAATGGAGAATGACGGCCGATACAGGTAGCGCAAGTCGCGTGAAGAAGCTCAATCTGGGCCCCTGCCGGCCCGTCCCGCGCCCCTTTTATCCTCCCGGCCCATGGAAACTGCGCGCGATCCCTCGATTTCAGCGATCTTTCAGCCGGACGGCGGCCCGCCGCGGGCACTGCTGGTGGCCGGCTGCTGCGGCAACGTCGGCTTCGGCAAGCTCGGTCAGCTCGCGCGCATCCTCGCCCGCCACGGCGTCCCGGTCATCGCCCTCGACCTGTCGCCCGCCGTCGAGCAGGTGGCCGCCAAGCTCGCCGAACAGTTCGCCCCGCGCGTCTCGCCGGCCGAGATCGAGGCCATCACGCGCGCCATCATCCCGATCCGCGGCGGCGTCGCCGACATCCCGGCCGACCTCAAGATCGGCCTGGTGTTCGAGGCCGTCCCGGAGAGCCTCGCCGTCAAGAAGCCGCTGTACGCCGCGATCCGGGCCCGCGACCCCGAGGCGCTGATCTTCTCGGCCACCAGCGGCTTCACCACGCACCACCTGTTCGACGGCCTCCCCGGCGCCGACCGCTGCGGCGTACTGCACCCGTTCTTCCCCCACCTCACCAACAAGCTGTGGGAGCTGCCCGAGCAGGGCGCCGTCACCGGCCCCGCCGCGCTCAAGCTGATCCGCGGCTTCCTCGGGCGCGCCGGCATGACCCTGATCTCGGTCGGCGACGTGCCGAGCTTCGCCGCCGATCGCCTGTTCTGCGGGATGATGCTCGAGGCCGTGCGGATCCACGAGAGCACCGGCCTCAGCCCCGCCCAGGTCGACGACGCCTGCAAGCAGCTGCTCGGCACCTCGCCGTTCTTCGTCCACAACCTGATCCGCGGCGCCAACGCCCTGTCGGCCCACTGCATGGAGCTCATGCGTGAGGAGGTCGACAGCACCCTCTACGCCATCCCCGAGGCGTGGAAGCCGTACATCGCCGACCCGGGCAAGCAGTGGCCCTACGAGCGCGGCCAGAAGTGCCCGCCCGAGGGCGTCGCCGTCGTCCGCGCGCGCATGTTCGGCATGTTGTTCGCCCTCACCGCGCGCATGCTCGGCCACGGGATCGTCGCCGCCGACGCCCTCAACTACCTGGCCGAGAAGGCGCTCGCCTTCCGCGAGGGTCCGCCGGCGCTGATCGCCGCCATGGGCCTGGACCAGGCCGCCGCGCTGACCCGCGCCTTCCTGGCCGAGCAGCGGATCACCCGCGCCGACGAGGTCGCCCCGCTCGACGTGTTCTCACGGACAGGTCGCGGAGAACATGTCGGATGGGACAGCATCTACGTCGGCCGCAGCGCCGCCGGCGGCGTCGGCCTGATCTCGCTCAAGCGCTCGACCCTCGGGCACACCTTGCTGGCCGAGCTCGGGCGGGCCGTCGACGCCCTGCAGGCCGACCCCGACGTCGAGGCGATCGTCGTCGCCCCCGACGGCCTGTTCAACCGCGACTTCGGCCACGGCGCCGACGTCGGCGCCTTCGTCCCCGTCCTCGGCAAGCGGGACGCCGCGCTGGCGCTGATCCAGGGCTGGAAGGCCGCGCTGGGCAAGCTGCGGGCCGGCAAGCCGACCGTCGCCGCGATCGTCGGTCGGGCTCTCGGCGGCGGCATGGAGCTGGCCAGCTCGTGCCACGCGCGGATCGCCGCTGAGGGCGCCGTCATCGCCCAGCCCGAGCCGACCGTCGGCGTCATCCCCGGCCTCGGCGGCTGCCACCTGCTCCACCGCAGCAGCGCCCCCGAGCACTTCGCCGCGATCAACGAGCTGCTGCTGACCGGCAAGAGCATCACCGCCGCGCGCGCGCACGAGCTCGGCCTCGTCTCCGCGCTCGTCCCCGTGCGCGACCTCCCGCGCGCCAGCGGCGAGTTCGCGCTCGCCCTGGCCCGAGGGACAGCTCCGCTCCCGCCGTTCCGCACCGGCCCGGCCGAGGTCAAGGTCGACCGCGACGTCGATCCCCACAACGAGCAGGGGGTCGTCCTCGACGCCCAGCTGCGCGACCTCCTCGCCCGCACGATCGAGGACGTGAACGCCCTCGACGTCGCCGCCGGCGGCGCGCTCGAGGAGCAGCGCGCCGCCGACAGCCTGTGCCTGTCGTCCAGCAAGGTCGGCGTCACCGCCATGAGCCGCGGCAAGCCCCCCGTGTTCGAGCACCCGCTCGCGCCGGCGTGAGCGCGAGCGCGACCGCCTGCATCGCATCGGCGCAGGCCGCTCGTCACGAGCGAGCGCCTGCGCCTCTTCGTTCGCCCGCATCGGACCGACGCGCTCGCGCCGCTCGTCTCGCACGAGCGCCCGCGCAGGACCGACGCACCCGTGATCGTCGCGCCTGCGCTCCTTCCTTCGCCCATGCCGGAGCCGGTCGTCCCGCGCGAGGTGGCCGTCTCGCCTGCATGCGCCGAGCGTCGGGCTTCGATCGGCCTCCGCGCTGCGGAACCATCGCCCCGGGCGACGCACGACGAGGACCGCGCTCGCGTCCTCACCCGACGGCGCGCGGCCCTGCGCCCGCCGCTGCCCGTCCGTCGCCTCGATCCGCCGCCCGCGTCCCCGCGTATCCTCGCCCCAAACGTGCGCCGACCGAGCGAGCCATTGCTGCGCGCCTTTGCGCTCCTCGCCGTCGCCGCGGCCCCTGCGGCCGCCTCGGCGCATGATGTCCCGAAGGACAGGCGCTACACCACCGTCGTCGTCGCCGACCGCAGCCCGCGCACCGCCTCGCAGCGGACCCTCGGCCCGGCCGAGATCGCCGCCAGCCCGCGCCGGCGCAGCGCCGACGATCTCCTGCGGCTCGTGCCCGGCGTCCTCCTGATCCAGCACGGCGCCGAGGGCAAGGGCCAGCAGATGTTCATGCGCGGCTTCGACGCGGCCCACGGCGCCGACATCGAGGTCAAGGTCGCCGGCGTCGCCGTCAACGAGCTGTCCAACATCCACGGCCAGGGCTACGTCGACCTCGGCTTCGTCGTCCCCGAGGTCGTCCGCCGCGTCACCGCCAACAAGGGCCCGTTCTTGCTCGACCAGGGCAACTTCGCCAACGCCGGCACCATCCGCTTCGAGCTCGGCGTCGAGCCCGAGGCGCGCGGCAGCCGGGTGGGCTACGAGTTCGGCAGCACCCTGCGCCACCGCGGCGTCTTCGTGCATGCCCCGAAGAACATGTCCAAAGAGACATTTTTCGCCGTCGAGGCGATGACCGACCGCGGCTTCGCCCGCGCGCGCGCGGCCCAGCGTGCCACCTTCCTCGGCCAGATCCGCCTGCTCGACAGCAAGTCCCACGGCGCCCTCGACCTGACCGCCGGGGTCTACGCCGCCAGGTTCGACGCCCCCGGCGCCGTGCGAGCCGACGACGTCGCCGCCGGAAAGGTCGACCGCATCGACGCCTACCGCGGCGACGGCGGCGGCCGCTCGTACCGGCTGTTCACCGCCCTGCGGCACCAGCTCGACCTCGGCGTCGGCAAGCTCGAGCAGCGGCTCCACGGCCAGCTGCGCGACCTCGACCTCGTCGAGGACTTCACCGGCTGGCTCCTCGATCCCGTCGCCGGCGATCGCCGCGGCCAGCGCCACCGCTTCGCCAGCCTCGGCTATCAGCTCGACTACCGGCGCCCCCTGCACCCCAACCTCGATTTCGTGGCCGGCGGCGCCTGGCAGGGCGACCTCGTTCGCCAGCACGACGTCCGCGTCGACGCCCACCACCAGGTCGTCAGCCGCAACTGGGACCTCGGCGTCGGCCAGCACCAGGCCCACGCGCGCGCCGGCCTGCGCTGGCACCCCGTCTCGCGCCTCACGATCGAGGCCGGCGCCCGCCTCGACCTGCTCGCCTACGACGTCCGCGACCGCATCGACCCCGACCGGCACGGGCGCAAGGTCCTCGCCCTGCCCTCGCCGCGGATCAACGCCGCCGTGCGCCTGGCCCCGTTCGCCTCGCTGTTCCTCGCCTACGGCCGCGGCCTGCGGGCCCCCGAGGCCCGCGCGGTCCTCGGCGGACCTGTCCCCGAGGACACCTCGCTCGATCGCTACCGCGGCGGCCCGGCCCGGATCGTCGCCTCCGACAGCGTCGAGGTCGGCGCCCGCTTCCAGCACCGCGAGCGCGTCAGCGCCGGCGTGGCCCTGTTCGGCACCTGGATCGACCGCGAGCTCGTGTTCGATCACGTATCCGCCGTCAACATCGAGCTCAACCGCACGCGCCGGCTCGGCGTCGACCTCGACCTCGCCGTGTGGCCGCGGCGGTGGTTGCAGCTGCGCCAGGATCTGAGCCTCGTCCAGGCCCGCTTCGTCGAGTCCGGCGCCCCCGTCCCGCTCGCCCCGCCGTTCATGTCGGCCACCGGCCTCACGCTCGTGCACCCCTCGGGCCTGCGCGCCGGGGCCCGCTTCCTCGTCGTCGGCAGCCGGGCCTTGCCGCACGGCGCCCGCACCTCGGCCTACGCCCTGCTCGACCTCAGCCTCGGCTACCGCGTCGGCCCGCTGCAGCTCGACCTCCAGCTCGACAACGTCACCAACGCCGTGTGGAAGGAAGGCGAGTACCATTACGCCTCGTGGTGGGACCGCGCCGACCCGCGCAGCACCATCCCGACCCTGCACTACCTCGCCGGCCCGCCGCTGACCGCCCGGATCGGCGCCACCTTGTGGCTGTAGACCTCATGAAATCACATGTCTCTTCGGTCCTGTCCCTCGCGACCTGTCTCTTCATCGCCTGCGCGCCCAGCCAGGAGGCCGCGCGGGTCGAGCTCGCGGTCGCCGTCGACGGCGGGCAGCTCGGCGCGGCCGTGACCGACCTCGGCTGGACCATCGCCCTCGCCGACGCGCGGATCGCCGCGGGCGACCTCGAGTTCACGATCCAGGGCGAGATGCACGCCGCGGCGCGGCTGTGGCGGCTGATCGTCCCCGACGCGCTGGCCCACCCCGGCCACTACGCCGGCGGCGACGTCACCGGCGCCTTGCCGGGCAGCTTCGTGCTCGACTGGATCGCCGGCGACGGCGACGAGCTCGGGCGCGCCGAGCTGCTCGTCGGCGACTACCACGGCTGCAACATCGCCTTCCGCCGCGCCGACGAGCTGCCGGCCGACGACCCGCTGTCGGGCCACACCGCGTACTTCGCCGGCACCGCCAGCAAGGACGGCCAGGAGCTCGCCTTCACCGCCACCCTCGACCTCGACCCCGGCGCCGCCGTCATCGGCGCCGCCTTCGACCTCGACATCGACACCGACACCGCCGTCACGCTCGGCCTGCAGCTGCGGCTGCGCGACGACACCAGCGGCGCCGCCCTGTTCGACGGGGTCGACTTCGCCGCCCTCGCGCCCGCCGACGGCGGCCCCGTGGCCCTGGGGCCCGGCGACCCGGCCCACAACCTCGTCCGCCGCGCCCTCCAGTCGCACGTGTTCTACACTGTCGCTCCCCGCTAGCCGCGAGAACTCCATGCGCACCGCCCTGCTCCCGCTCCTGTTCGCCTGCGCCTGCGGCACCGCCGGCGAGCGCACCCTCGAGGCCTCCGTCTACGGCGAGGAATTCATCGAGGAGGGCATCCCGGCCGCCATCTTCTCCGACGGCTGGTCGGTCACCTTCGACAAGTTCCTCGTCAGCGTCGGCGACCTCACCGTCTCGGGCGCGCCGCTCGGCGACGAGGGCGCTCCCCACCAGATCTTCGACCTCGCGCAGCCGAGCGACGGCGCCGGCTTCTCCGTCGCCATCGACACCGTCGACGTCCAGGACGAGGAGGCCGGCTACGTCATCGGCCCCAGCAACGACCCCGTGGCCGGCAACGCGAGCGACGAGGACGTCGCGCTGATGAAGGACGGCGGCTACTCGATCCACGTCGCCGGCACGGCCACCCGCGGCGCCGAGTCGCTGACCTTCATCTGGAGCTTCACCACCCGCACGATCTACGCCCGCTGCGCCCTGCAGGGCTCGAGCGCCGTCCAGCTCACGATCCACGGCGACCACCTGTTCTACGACGACCTGTTCTCCGAGACGCCCAACGTCGCCTTCGACCTGATCGCCGGCGCCGACGACGGCGACGGCGAGATCACGGCCGACGACCTGGCCGCGGTCGACATCACCACGCAGGAGCGCTACCAGGTCGGCGACCTGACCCAGATCACCGACCTCTGGTCGTTCATCGAGCAGCAGACGGCCTCGCTCGGGCACATCAACGGCGAGGGGCACTGCGAGGCCCGGCGCGACGACTGATCGCAGGCCGCTCGCTCGGGCACACCGCCGGCAAATTCAGTGAGCCTTCGGGCGCGCCGAGAATATCCCTCGCGCGGGAAGGACACGCCGTGAATGACGTGAGGTGGCGGCAGGTCGGCGGCCAGCCTGGCCGTCGACCTGCCGCTCGTGAACTGTCCCACAGGACATCCCATGTCGAAGCCGACGACGGCGGGTCGGCCTCTCACGGCTGCAGCCGTGCCAGGGGTCCGGGGAAGGGTCGGCGACGAATACGAGGCAGGATGGGCCCGAAGAATGAGGGTCCATCCAGACGCTGAACTCGTCGCCGACCCTCCCCGGACCCCCCGCGAGGCGCAGTCGGCAATTCGCGAAGCACGAACCCTGGACCGCCTCGTCCGAGCAGCGGGCGACATGCAAGGACATGAGCATCAGGACATGCTCGCAAAAACATGCCCGGGAGGACATGCCCGCGAAAACATGCCCTAAGCGCCAGCCTGATCGGGCACCTGCAGCGAGCACCCGGGCAGCGAGGCGATGAAGCCGCTGCCGAACGCCGTCGCCGGGGTGTGGTAGCCGGGCGCGGGCGGCGACTCGAGGATCCGGCGGACGCTGGCGAGCGCGGTGATCACCGTCGTCTTGTAGCCCTCGGGCGTGCGTACGCGGCCCTCGACCGCGCGGCCGTCGGCCGCCTCGACGCGGCCCCAGATCTCCGCCGAGCCGGCCTCGCGGACCTGTTCGCTGGGACCGGTGACGCGGCGGTCGACGATGCCCTGCAGCAGCTTGACGACGGCCTTGCGGCGCAGCAGCGGCCCCAGCAGGCCGAGCGCGCGCATGCCCCGGATCTGTCCCTTGGGGAAGCACATCCACGTGGTGATGTTCTCGATCCCGGTGGACGCGTACGCGGTCGCCAGATCGCCCCACGGGATCGCCACGACCTGGCGCTCGCGCCCGCCGAGTCGGACGGTGCGGGTGCGCGAGCCGGGGGAGATCGGCACCAGGCGACCGTGCTCGCGCACGGCGCTGCCCTCGCCGAGGTGTTCGATCATCGTCTTGGCCGTGCCACGGCTGAGCTCGCCGAGCGAGAAGATCGCCAGCTCGAGCCGGACCGCGCCGGGCAGCGCCTCGGCCAGGGCTTTTGCCAGGCAATCGGACGGCACCACGTCGAAGCCGACGCCGGGCATGACGACGACGCCGCGGTCGCGCGCCGCCGGATCGAGCGCGCGGCAGGCCTCGAACACGGGGATCTCGCCGGTGATGTCGAGGTAGTGCGCGCCGCTCTCGAGGCAGGCCGCGACCATGGGCGCGCTGGTCCTGGAGAACGGCCCGGCGGCGTGCAACACCAGGGCGGAGCCGGTGACGCCGCCGAGGACCGCGCCCGGATCGTCGAGCCCGAACACCCGCGCCTGGCACCCGAGTTCACCGGCGAGGCGCCGGATGGCTGTCGCGTCGCGGCCCGCCAGAACCGGGCGCAAGCCCTCGGAGACCGCCTGACGGGCGATGAGCTCGCCGGTGTACCCGTTCGCGCCGTAGAGCACCCATTCGCGCATGCCCGCCGCTATAGCGTGGGTGCGGGCGTCCGCGCCACAGAAAGCGCTTGTACTCGGCGGCCGGTCGGCTCATCGTCGAAGGCGGCTCATGATCCCAGACCCGCGCGCCGAAGCAGGTTTCCACGGCCCCCAGGGCGTGGAACTCGCCACGACCTTCGCCCGGGCCCTCCTCGCCCTCGTCGAGGCCGACACCGACGACGCCGTCCTGCGCGCCGTGGCCTCCGCGGTGAGCAGCTACGGCCCGTCGCTGATCCGCTTTTACACCCTGCGCGACGACCCCGGCGACCCCGGGCCGCACGACCCGCGGTTCCTCGACCGCAGCGGTCCGCGGCCGGCGCAGGGCGACGCGACCGTGCCGACCCACGCCGAGCTGTCGAGCGTGTGGCAGGCCGGCATCTGCCCCGCGCCCGACCCGCTGCTCGGGCGGCCGTTCGCCCTCGCCGACCACCCGGTGCTCGCGCGCTGGCTGGCCGCGCCGCGCCAGGCGCTGGTGCTGCACGACCTCTCGGCCGACCCGCGTCCGGCCGCGCACCCGAGCGAGCGCAGCGCCCAGGCGCTGGTCGTCCTGCCGCTCACCACCGGCGGCGCCGAGCCGCGCTGGCCCGGCGTGCTGGTGCTGTCGTGGAAGATCGTCCACATCCCGAGCGCGCGCGAGCGGCTGGTCTACGACATGCTCGGGGCCGCGTTCGCCTCGTTCCTGGTCGCCCGCGACGCCCTGCGCGACCACCAGCGCGCGATCGACGAGGCCAACACGATCTACGTCGCCGCGCTCGCGCTGGCCGAGGCCGCCACGCTCGACGACACCCTGGCCGCGCTGGCCGAGCCGGCCCAGGCGATCGAGGCCCAGACCGCCGCGCTGTGGCTGCGCGACCCGGCCGACCCGACCCGCCTGCAGCTGCGCGCCGGCGGTGAGCCGGCCGCGCGCCCGCTCGCCGACCTGGCTGGCCTCTTCGCCAGGCCCAATGAGCCATGGCTGTTCGAACAGGTCCGATCGGACACCCCGGCCGAGATCGAGCCGGGCGCGCCGAGCCCGGCCGCGGCCGCGCACGGGGCCACCCTGCTGTTGCCGCTGGCCTGGGGCGGGCGCGAGGTCGCCCTGCTCGAGCTCGGCTGGGCCACCCCGCGCCCGCTGCCGACCGCGCTGCGCCGCCTCTACGCCGCCCTGGCGGGCCCGGCCGCGGTCACCCTCGCCGGCCGGGTCCTGCTCGCCGAGGCCGCCGCGGCCGCGCCCACGGGCGACCCCGGCGACCTCCAGGGCGTCGCGGTGGCCGCCGTCGTCGGCAGCGGCGACAACGTCCACGGCAACCTCGCCTACGTCGCGCTCGGGCTGCCCGCGGGCGCGGACACGCCGGTCGCCCGCGCCCTCACCGACGCACTCGGCGCCGCCGCCGAGCTGCGCCGCGACCTCGTCGGCGAGCCGGCGCTGGCGGTGTTCGCCGCCCCGCTGCCCGGCGCGCCCGGTGCGGCGGTCGGCGTCCTGCTCGACACCTCCGAGGACGCCCGCGCCGAGCGCCAGCGGCTCGAGGGCCGCGACGTCCTGCTCGAGCGCCAGAACGGCCTCTTGGCCCGCCGCGCCGCGCCGGTCCTGGCCATCGTCGACGGCCTGTCCGTCGTCCCGCTGACCGGCGCCCTCGACGAGGCGCGCGCGCAGCAGCTGCTCGACGTCGCCGCCGACGTCCCGCGCGGCCCGGGGACCCTGATCCTCGACTTCACCGCCGTCACCGCCGTCGATCCCGAGACCGCGCCGCTGATCCAGGAGGCCGCCCGCGGCCTCCTCGCCCGCGGCGTCAGCCTCATCTTCAGCGCCGCCCCGGCCGCCCTGGCCTCGACGCTGGCCGGCGAGCACATCGACGGCCTCGGCGATGCGCTCGCCAGCGCCCTCGTCTCGCCGCGCGCCTGAGGCCGCGCGGCGCGAACGGGGCCAGCTCGAAGGGACATGCCCGCGGGGGCATGTCCCTTCGAACATTCTCCTGCGGACATGTCCCTACGGCTCAGCGCACGTAGATCGTGTAGCGCCAGCCGGGCACCTCGATCGCCTCGATGTTGCCGGCCTTGCAGCACATGTTCTGGTCGTTCCAGTTGGCCCAGTTGCTGAAGATCGACGACTGGCGGTCGTAGCCCCACAGCATGATCTGCTCGTCGAAGCCGAGGCCGACGTGGGGGAAGTCGTCGCCGTCGCCGGTGCGCAGCAGGCGGGTGTTGCCGGTCGGGACGATGTCGAACTCGCCGACGTCGACGCCCGCGCCGCAGTACCCGTCGAGGTAGCACACCCCCGCGAGGCCCTCCGCCAGCTCGAGGCGGCCGTAGCGGGCCACGTCGCTGCCGCTGGTCGGCGCCCAGCCGAACACCGCCTCGGTGAAGTCGGCGAGCACCAGGCCCTCGGTGAGGATCGCCGGGCTGTTCGAGTCGGGCAGCACGACATCGGCCGGCGCGTTGACGGTGATGGCGTCGAGCATCGCCTGCGCCGCCGCCTCGCCGATCGGCTTGTCCATCATGTTGAACACGGCCTGCCAGCCGCCGCCGTTGAAGGTCATCTCGCAGAACACCTGCAGCGCGTCGAGCGGGCCGTCCTGGCCGTCGGGGTCGATGCTGTAGATCCCGTCCTCGCTCTCGAGCCCGAGGTCGCGGATGTCGCGGCAGTGGCGGGGCGTCACGCACTGCCCCTCGTGGCAGTAGCCCGACTTGCAGTCGAAGTTGTCGTCGCAGACCTTGGTGTCGAGGCAGCCGAAGCAGTGCAGCCCGCCGCAGTCGATGTCGCTCTCGCCGCCGTTCTGGACCCCGTCGATGCAGCTCGCCGGCGCGCTGCAGTCGTTCTTGCAGCTGTCGTTGTTGATCTCGTTGCCGTCGTCGCACGCCTCGACGCCGTCCTGCACGAAGCCGTCGCCGCAGCGGGCCGGCTTGCAGTTGGTGAGGCACTCGTTGCTGTTGTCGCCGTCGCCGTCGTCGCACGCCTCGACGCCGTCCTGTACGAAGCCGTCGCCGCAGCGGGCCAGCTCGCAGGTGTCGAGGCAGTCGTCGGTGTTGTCGCCGTCGCCGTCGTCGCACGGCTCGGTGCCGACGTACACGTGGCCGTCGCCGCAGCTGGCCAGCTGACAGCTGTTGAGGCAGCCGTCGCTGTTGTCGGTGTTCATGTCGTCGCACTCTTCGCCGACGCTGACCACGCCGTCGCCGCAGCCGGGGGCCTGGCACGCGCTCGTGCAGTCGTCGCCGTCCTCGGTGTTGCCGTCGTCACAGCCCTCGCCGGGGCCCTGGTAGCCGTCGCCGCAGGCCACCTTCGTGCACTTCGGCGTGCACGGGCGATCGGCCCCGTTGTCGGCGCCGTCGTCGCACTCCTCGCCGGCGTCGAGCACGCCGTCGCCGCAGGAGCCCGACGCCTCGGTGACGTTGTCGGTGGTGGGCCCGTCCGTCGTCTCGCCGGTCGACGACGTCGGAGCGCCGTCGGTGTCCTGGCCCGGCGGGTCGCTGGTACCACACCCCGCGAGGGTGAGGGCCACGGCGGTCGCGCAGAGGGAGATGAGAGCGTGCGTATGGGGATGCATGGGGGTCCTGCGTGGTACGAGTTCGGTGGCGCGAGCCCCGACCGGCGGGCGTGCCGGCGAGGATGTCGCGTCGCGTCGCTCAGGGCCGGCGAGCTGGGGGACGCGCCGGCGGGTGGGCCGAATGGCAACGGGAAATGCTCCGCTCCCCGAGGCCCCGATCCAACCCCTCGCTGGGGGTTCATGAGCGGACGAAACGCACAATAAACGGCGTTCTGCGCGATTTTGTGCCCTCACGGGCGAAGCGCATCGCGCTCGGGGTTTGCAGACCCCGACCGCGCCGTCGTTGCTCAGAAACACTAGCGCACAGGCTTTTTCTCGCGCAGATCACGTGCCCGCGGCGAGCGACATGCCGTATCGTCCTCGCCTCGCCTGGGGGTGGCCGCAAGGGCCTGAGAACATACCCCTCGAACCTGATCCGGATAATTCCGGCGGAGGAAAGTGCGAATGGACCGTCACGACGACACCACCGACAGCTCTGCGCGGCGCGCAGGATTGCCCATCGCGGGCCCCGACGTACACCCGCTGCGTCCCGTCCCTCCCCTCCACACCAGCTTCCCGAGCTCGAGCAAGATCGAGGTCGGCGACCTCAAGGTCCCGTTCCGGACCATCCAGCAGACCGGCGACAACCCCGACGTCGTCGTCTACGACACCACCGGTCCGCAGGGACATGACCCGAGAGACGGGTTGCCGCCGCGGCGCAAGGAGTGGATCGCGGCCCGCCTGGCCAACAGCGACGGCAACAACACGCAGATGCACTACGCCCGCCGGGGCGTCGTGACCGAGGAGATGCGGTTCGTCGCCATCCGCGAGCAGGTCGACCCCGAGTTCGTGCGCAGCGAGGTCGCGCGCGGGCGGGCCATCATCCCCGCCAACATCAAGCACCCCGAGCTCGAGCCGATGATCATCGGCCGCAATTTCCTGGTCAAGATCAACGCCAACATCGGCAACAGCGCCGTGTCGAGCAAGATCGAGGACGAGGTCGAGAAGCTGCAGTGGTCGACGCGCTGGGGCGCCGACACGGTGATGGACCTGTCGACCGGCAAGCAGATCAAGGAGACGCGGGAGTGGATCCTGCGCAACGCGCCGGTCCCGATCGGCACCGTCCCGATCTACCAGGCGCTCGAGAAGGTCAAGGGCAAGGTCGAGGACCTGAGCATCGACGTCTTCATGGAGACGCTCGAGGAGCAGGCCGAGCAGGGCGTCGACTACTTCACGATCCACGCCGGCGTGCTGCTGCGCTACGTCCCGCTGACCGCCCGGCGCGTCACCGGCATCGTCTCGCGCGGCGGCTCGATCTTGGCCAAGTGGTGCCTGCACCACCACAAGGAGAACTTCCTCTACACCGAGTTCGAGCGCATCTGCGCGCTGATGAAGAAGTACGACATCAGCTTCTCGCTCGGCGACGGCCTGCGCCCCGGGTGCATCGCCGACGCCAACGACGCGGCCCAGTTCGGCGAGCTGCGCACCCTCGGCGAGCTGACCGAGGTCGCCTGGCGCCACGACGTCCAGGTCATGATCGAGGGCCCCGGCCACGTGCCGATGAACAAGATCAAGGAGAACATGGACGAGCAGCTGCGCCTGTGCCACGAGGCGCCGTTCTACACGCTCGGCCCGCTGACCACCGACATCGCCCCCGGCTACGACCACATCACCTCGGCCATCGGCGCGGCGATGATCGGCTGGTACGGCACGGCGATGCTCTGCTACGTCACGCCCAAGGAGCACCTCGGCCTGCCCGACCGCGACGACGTCAAGGCCGGCGTCATCGCCTACAAGATCGCCGCCCACGCCGCCGACCTCGCCAAGGGCCACCCCGGCGCCCAGGCCCGCGACGACGCGCTCAGCAAGGCCCGCTTCGAGTTCCGCTGGCGCGACCAGTTCAACCTCTCGCTCGACCCCGAGACCGCGCAGAGCTTCCACGACGAGACCTTGCCGGCCGAGCCGGCCAAGGACGCCCACTTCTGCTCGATGTGCGGCCCGCACTTCTGCTCGATGAAGCTGACCCAGGACCTGCGCGACCTCGCGGACGGGGCGGACATGTCCCCGGGGACAGGCCTCGACGAGGCCGCGATCGCCCGCGGCCTGCGCGAGAAGGCCGAGGAGTTCCGCGCCGGCGGCGGCGAGCTGTACGTCCGCATGCGCGAGGACCTCCTGCCTGGCCATTCGGACAGCACCCAGGGCGCGGAGTGAGCCAGGACCAGCTCGACACGCCCTTCCCCGACGGCGACGGCGACGAGCTGTCGTCGTCGTCCAGACCCGCCGTCCCTGTCACGGCCGACGACGAGGCCCTGCGGGCCACCGTGCGCGACCTGCCCGAGGTCCGGGCCGGCCTGCGCAAGCGCCCGCGGGTCCAGCCGTCGCGCGGCGTGATCGCGGGCCTGGCGATCGGCCTGCTCGGCGCCGCCGCCATCGCGCCGATCGAGCAGAGCGCCCTCAACAGCCCGCTGGCCCCCTCCGACCTCGGCGCGGTGTGGGCCGCGTGGTCGCTGCTGCTCGGGCTCGGGGTCGCGATCGGCGTCATGCTCGCGCTGGCCGAGTGGTTGGTCGCCCGCCTGCGCTCGCGCCCGTTGCTGTCGGCGGCCGTGCGCGCCGCCTGCTGCCTGCCGGTGCTGATCCCGGTCTCGCGTCACCTGTTCGACGGCGCCTTCGCCAGCACCCTGCCCGGCGCCGGCACGGCGTTCGTGTGGGTCCCGCTGCTCGGCTGGGGCGGCCTCACTCTGGCCTTTTGGCCAGGTAGCAAGTGGCTGCAGTACCCGCGGCCCGACACCGTCGGCCGCGCCCCGCCGAAGGGCGCCGCCCTGCCGCTGTTCATCCGCCGCCGGCGCCTGATCGCCGCCGGCTTCGGCATCGGCGCGATCGCCTGCGAGTACGTCAACCGCACGTTCTTGCGCAGCGAGTACCCCGACATCCACACCATGTTGATCGTCGGCGCCTGCGCCGCCGCCGGTCTCTCGCTGTGGCTCGGCTTCACCCGCCCCTGGCGTTACGACCAGGTCGAGCGCCGCGCCCCCGTGGCGCAAGGCCGGGCGCTCGCGCTGGCGGGCCTCATCAGCGCCGTCATGGCCGTGGTCGCCAACCTCGTCGCCTGCGTCCAGCTCGGCCTGCGCGACCCCGACACCCGCTTCGTCGTCGCCACCCAGGGCATGCACACCCGCCTGCTCGCGCGGGTCGTCCGCGGCCTCGTCGACCGCGACGGCGACGGCCACTCGCCCGCGCTCGGCGGCGCCGACTGCGACGACACCGATCCCGCCGTCCACCCCGAGGCGCGCGAGATCATCGGCAACGACGTCGACGAGGACTGCGACGGCTACGTCGCCCGCGAGGACCTCGCCGCCGCGCTCGCGCAGGCCGACGAGGCCGCCGCGCGCAAGCAGGGCGTGTGGCGCGACGAGCCCGAGGTGCGCGAGTTCCTGCGCCGGACCGCGCCGATGCACCTCGTCCTGCTCAGCGTCGACGCCCTGCGCGCGGATGTCCTCGCGGACAGCCCCGAGAACCGCGCCGAGTTCCCGCGGATCTTCCAGCTGTTCGCCGACTCGACCGTGTTCACCCGCGCCTTCGCGCCCTCGGCCGGCACCGACCTGTCGCTCTCGGGCATCCTCACCGGCCGCATCGATCCCTTCACCCACGTCGACAAGACCCTCGCCGAGGCCCTGCACGACGCCGGCCGCGTCGCCCACGGCGTCATCCCCAGCGAGGTCCTGCGCTACGCCGGCAAGACCCTGCTGACCCGCGGCCTGCACAGCCACGACCGCCTGGTCAACGACGCCGGCCAGCGCGACGTCGGCTCGTACAGCACCTCCGCGCGCACCACCTCGCTCGGCCTCGCCTTCCTCGACCAGCGCCAGCAGGCCGCCGAGCAGGGCGGCGCCGCGCCGTTCTTCCTGTGGCTGCACTACTTCGACGTCCACGAGCACGACGAGGTCGACGGCGGCGACCGCAGCCTGCGGCGCGTCCTCGCCGATCCGAACCCCAGGCTCGGCCGGCGCGAGAAGTACCGCGCCATGCTCCGCCTCGTCGACGAGCAGATCGGCGCGCTCGTCGATCAGCTGGTCGCGCGCCAGCTGTGGGACAGGACCGTCGTCGTGCTCGTCAGCGATCACGGCGAGGGCCTCGGCGAGGACCCGCGCCTGCCCGACAACCACGGCCGCGTCCTCTACAACCCGCTGATCCACGTCCCGCTGGCGATCCGGATCCCCGGCCAGCCCGGGCGCGTCGTCACCGACCCCGTCACCGTCCTCGACATCACCCCCACCGTCGTCGACGTCCTCGACGCCGAGCCGATCCCCGCCCTCGACGGTCGCAGCCTCCTGCCCCACCTCGTCGCCGGCGCCCCCGACGACCTGCGCCCGCGCGCCCGCCCCCTGATCCTCAACGAGAGCGACCAGTACGGCGTCATCGCCTGGCCCTACAAGCTGCTCGTGCGCCCGGGCGAGAACCTCACCGAGCTCTACGACCTCAGCGGCGACTTCGGCGAGCGCAACAACCTCGCCGAGTCGGCCCCCCGCCGCGTCGGCGAGCTGATGCAGTATTACCACGCCGCCCCGCACGTCGACCTCGACCGCACCAGCCGCGGCCGCCGCCTGCGCGAGCGCAACGCCGCCGCGCCCGGCGAGCAGTGAACATGTCCGAAGGAGCATGCCCCTTCGCGCATGCCCCTTCGAGCATGCCCCTCTCGACATGCCCCGATCGCCAGCATGAGCTCGGGCTCAGGCCGGGAGGTCGCCAGCGCCGCCGCGCGAGCGCCTCGCCGCGGTGAATGACCCTCCGAAAGGACGCCAGACGGCTGTCTGTTCGGCGGCCGAACGGCCGTCGAACAGGCAGCAAGGGACATGTCTCGAGCAACAGCCCACATCGAAGCCCGCGACGGAGGGTCGGCTTCTCACGGGTGAGCCGTGCTCGGGGTCCGGGGATGGCTCGGCCGCGAATACGAGGGCGAGATGACCACGACGAAGTCGGGGTCATCGGCACGCTGAACTCGCGGCCGAGTCATCCCCGGACCCCATGCGAGGCGCATCCGGCAATACGCGAAGCGCCCGCCCCATCGCGCCGCGAGCCCAGGCGGGCCGCGCCCCACGGCTCAGTGGTCGTCGTCGTGCTCGTCCCCGTGCGAGTCGACCAGCGCCGGCGCCTCGACGCGCTGGATCGCATCGACCACTCCGCGGCGGACCGCCAGCAGCGGCTCGGGCAGGAACCCGCCGAGCAGCAGCGTCCCGATCATCCCCGCGATCGCGTACGCCTCCCAGCGGCGCAGGTCCTCGAACCCGCGCAGGTCGTCCGCGTGGGGCGACGGCGGCCCGAGGAACGTGCGCTTGAACGCGCGCCACAGCGTGATCCCGTTGACGGCGGTGACGATGAACAGGATCCCGACCACGAACGGGTGGTCGCGCAGGAGCCCCTGCCCGACCAGGTCCTCGGCGACGAACGAGATCGTGCCGGGGAAGCCGACCGCCGCCGCCGCCAGGATCAGGTACGCCGTCGCCATGCGCGGCGCGTTGTGGGCCAGCCCGCCGAGCTTGCGCAGGTCGGTGGTGTTGGCGCGGACCTCGACGGCCAGCGTCAGCAGCATCAGGCCGCCGCACTCGACCACCGTCGACATCGCCTGCAGCAGCGCGCCCGACACGCTGGCGTCGTCGAGCCCGGCGAACCCGGCCAGCACCAGGCCTGACTGGCTGACCCAGAACCACGCCACGATCCGCCGCAGGTCGAACTGGCCGAGCGCCAGGAACGCCCCGTAGAGCGCCGTGAGCGTGCCGACGACCATCAGCAGCGGCGCCGCCGACCCGAGCACGCGCGGGAAGATCGCCAGCGCCAGGCGGACCAGCATGAACGACCCGACCGGCGTCAGACACGTCAAGAGGGCCAGGTGCGCCGTGCTGTGCTGCGCCGCCGCCGGGATCCACAGGTGCAGCGGCACGATGCCCATGCGCAGCAGCGCCACGCCCAGCACCAGCGCCCCGATCCACGGCGACGGCGTGTACGAGCTGTTCGTCAGCGCCACCAGGTCGAGCGGGTCTGCCAGCCCGGCCGCCGACGCCTCGAACGCCAGCCCGATCACCGCCACCGCCAGCGCCAGCGTCGTCGCCACCACCAGCGACTTCATGATCACCTGCAGCGGCCGCGACCCGCGGCTCTTGGCGTCGAACCACAGCGGCAGCAGCGACAGCACGACGAAGATCGCCAGCAGCCCGGCGTCGAGCGCGAGGAAGCAGCCCATCAGCGCCCCCTCGACCACCATGATCTTGGCCCCCAGCCCGGCGCGCATCTCGGCGCGCGGCGTCATCAGCAGCACGACCAGCGTCAGCGCCGCCGTCAGCGGCAGCAGCACCGCGTTGAGGCCGTCGACCGCGAAGTGACTGTGCAGCCACCCCGATCCCTGCACGAGGTGATCGACCGCGTACTCGCGGCCGGTGCCCTCGTGCACGAACAGCGCGCAGGCGATCACGAAGATCGGGACCGCGAAGCTCAGCGCCAGCGCGCGCTGCTTGTTCGCCCCGCGCACGCCCCAGCGCAGCGCCGCCGCCGCGAGGAGCGGCGCCAGCCACAGGAAGATCAACGAGTACTGGACCCACGCGCTCATCGCCGGCCTCCTCGCTCCGACTCCCCGTGAAGCGCCAGCAGCCGCGACTCGAGTCGGTCGAGCCGGCGCGACAGCGCCATCACCGGGCGGACCACGTAGCGATCGAGCGCGATCTCGACGTCGAAGCGCTCGATCGCCATGCGGTACACGTACCGGCGCGTGCGCAGCCCCAGCGCCTCCCAGCGGACCGCGCCCTCGTCGGCCTCGGTGCGGCCGAGCGCCGCGCGGCGGGCCAGCGCGTCCTGCAGCGCCGAAGGCGTGCGCAGGAATTGGTAGTAGCGCAGCATCGCGTGGGCCACGAGGTGGATCGTGGCGATCGTGTACAGCCCGAACCCGATCTCGACGAACATCAGCCCGACCTGGCTCGCGGTCGCGTAGGACAGCGCCGACTTGGCGTCCGGGCTGGCCTGGCTGCTCATCGCCGAGATCACCGCCGTGATCGCGCCGACCACGATCATCATGATCTGCGCCGCCAGCGAGTGCTCGAGCAGCAGCGCCGCGCGGAGCAGCAGGTACACCCCCGCGTGCACCGACAGGCTGCCGTAGAACACCGCGCTCGAGGCCGTCGGGCCCTCCATCGCCCGCGGCAACCAGCCGCCGAGCGGGAACTGGGCCGACTTCCCCATCGCCGCGAACACCAGCGACAGGCCGACGAACGTCGCCGGCCACGTCATGCTCTCGGCCGCCTGCGCCGCCGCCAGCCAGTCGCTGGTGTGCAGCCAGCGGTGCAGCGACACGCCCGCGGTGAGCAAGCCGATGTCGCACAGGCGGTAGGTCACCAGCACGCGCGTCGCCGCCTTCACCGGGCCCTGGCGCTCGTGGAAGAAGCCGACCAGCAGCACCGACGTCATCCCGACGATCTCCCAGCCGACGAACAGCAGCTCGAGGTTGCCGGCCAGCACCAGCGTCTGCATGCCCGCGCCGAACAGCAGCATCAGCAGGAAGAAGCGGTTGAAGCCCGGCTCGCGGTGCAGGTAGCCGATCGAGAACTGGCTGGTCGCCAGCAGCAGCAGCGACACCAGGGCCGACACCGCCGCCGAGCGGCCGTCGACCACCAGGTCGATGCGGAAGTCGTAGCCCGCGCCCGAGTACCACGAGCCGAAGCCGAGCTGCAGCGGCCCGGCGGGCCCGAGCGCCCAGCCGACCAGGCCGACGAGCAGCCCGACGAAGCCGAGCCAGAGCGCCGTCTGGGCCACCCTGGCCACCAGGCGCTCGCTGCCGAGGCGCGGCGCCAGCAGCAGCGTGATCACCAGGCCGCCGAGCGCCGGCGCGGCCGGGGCCAGGGCGATCATGTGCGCGAGGGAGAAGAAGTCGAACATGTCGAAAAGACCATGTGCCAAAGGTCAGGTGCGAAAGGTCAGGTGTTCTGCGGCCGGATCAGCGCCGGCGGCAAGAAGTTGTCGCGACCCGTGTACCAGTCGGCCGAGCGAGCCACCCGCGGCAGCCCGGCGTTGGTCGGCGTGTGCGGGCGGAAGCCGTGGCGGGCGTCGAACACCTGGATCTCGCGCGTGACCGGATCGACCGCGCACAGGCGCAACCACTCGTTCGTCACCAGCTCGGCCACCGCCGGCTGCCGCCCCGCGATCGCCAGCAGCATCGCCGGCGTCGCCTCGACCACCAGGTGCATCCGCACCGGCTCGTGGATCTCCGTCATCTGCTTGGGCAGCCCGGTGCGCAGGTCGCTGCTGGCCCCGTTCATCACCCCGAACAGACCGGTGACGTTGTGCGGCAGCTTGGTCCCGGCGCCGAGGCGCTCCATGTCGACGCTCGAGAAGAAGTACTCGAGGTTGATGCCCGCGCCGACCGGGCCGGCGGCGAGCAAGATCCGCTCGAGGATCGCGCCCTTCGGATCTTCCATCGGATCATAGGAGACGAGGAACGCCCGCCGGTCGAGGAACAGGCCGGCGGTGATCTCGCGCCGGCCGACGAAGCAGGCCGCGTTGGTCGCGTGGCCGAGCTCCGGACGCGTCTGCGCCACGTCGAACGCGCGGGCCTCGACGTGCCGCTGGGCCCGCTCGGGCGACAGCCGCCGCGGCGCCGAGGCGAACCGACGGCAGCGCTCGTGCGCGTTGCGGCGGCACATCTCCTCGAGCTGGGCCGACAGCGTGCGCAGCTCCGCCAGCGCCGCGGGCGGCAGATCCTCGACGTCGTACAGGCGGATCATGTCGTTGGCGGTGTCGTACAGCCCGCCGACGAACATCGTGTCCTCCGGCACCACGATCCCGCGCGCGGCCAGGCGCTCGCGCACGCCCGGCAGGTTGGCCATGCGCGCGAACAGCCGCGCGTTGGGCCCGCCCGAGCGGCCGCCGCAGGCGCCGCACGAGTAGGCCGGGAAGTACGGGTTGTTGACGCTCGACGAGTCGTGGCCGAGCACCACCACCAGCCGGCCGAAGCGGCGGACGATGCCCATGTTCTCGAGCAGCGCCGCCACGCGGGTGGCCATCTCGTCGAGGGTGAAGCCGGCCATCACCTGCGCCGTGCGGGTGTCGTCGGAGCCGGCGCGCAGCTCGGTCAGGCGCGTCATCGGCTCGGGCAACCACCACCTGGCGACCGCCCTGCGCACCCGCCCCGCCGCGCGCGGCGTGAACACGCTGGCCAGCAGCGGGATCGCGGCGAAGAAGCCGGCGATCGCGGTGACGATCGAGCCGAGCAGCAGCGAGCGCGACATCCGGCCCCACGCCGTCTCGATCGAGCCGAGCTGGTGGCGCCGCCGGGCCCGCAGCTCGGCGACGCTGAACTGCTGCGTCAGCGCCTGCTCCTCGATCCGGTGCTGCGGCTCGACCACCACCGGGCACAGCGGAAACGTGCTCGGATCGTCGATCCCCTGGTACGCGATCGCCAGGCCGAAGAAGCCGGCCGCGGCCAGGGTCTCGCACTCGGGCGCGATCTCCTCGAGGTGACGCCGCGACGACTCGAAGCGATCGTCGATGCAGAACACCACCTGATACCGCGGCGCCGCGGTCACCGGCGCCGGCGCGGCCAGGTTGGCGGCCAGCCCGTCGAGCAGCTCGACGCGGTAGCGGCGCTCGTAGGCCTCGTGGAGCACGCGCAGGCGGGTCGCCTCGTCGAGCTCGTCGAGGAAGCCGAGCACCGCGGCGACGTCGGCGCGGCTGGCCGAGTAGACCGTCGCCGCCGACACGCCCGCCAGCTGGCACAGGCGGAACAGCGGCCACGCGGTGTCGTGGCGGCCGCGCCGCTTCGGCCCCGAGATCATCGGCAGCTCGGCGCAGGCCGCCCGGATCGCCCGCGCCTGCCCGCGGACGCCGAGCCGCGCGCCGATGTCACAGTACGCGAACAGGTCGAGCGCCAGCCGCACCGCGAGGTAGTCGATCAGGTGGATCGACGCGCGCGTGCGGCCGATCGGCCCCGGCGCGCTCTCGAGGCGGTGGAACATCCCGGCCCACCCGGGCAGCTGCAGCAGCGTGTGCTCGACGAACGCCTCGATCTCGTCGTCCGCGATCCCGAGCTCCGCGAGCAGCTCGATCACGACGTCCTCGGCGCCGAGCTTGCGCGCGTCCCAGTCGCGCAGGCGATCGCCGAGACCGCGCAGCCACGCCGGCCGCACCCCGAGCCCCGACGACAGCACCTTCGACCACGCGCGGAAGAACCCGCGCTCGCGGTCGGGCATCGTCCAGTACGACTGACCGCGGTCGAGGAACGCCGCGCACAGCGGGATCAGGTGCGCGTGCACGAGGTCGTTGGGATCCTCGCCGCTGGTGCGCAGCAGCAGGTCGCGGTGGAACACCGCCGGCGAGTCCATCGGGCACGGCTGGCCCTCGAGGTGCTCGCACGCCCGCACGCACGCGGTCCACAGCGCGCGCACCGAGAACAGCTCGGGGTTGCAGGCGAACGCCGCCATCAGGTCGCGCGGGTCGACGCGGCGCCCCAGCAGCGCGGCGAGCTTCAGCAGCGGGTCGAGCGAGCGCTCGCCGGGCGCCGGGCTCACGACCTTGGCCGCGACCTCGCGCGCGCCGGCGGGGCCGCCCGCGGCCGCGATCTCGTGCTCGAGCCAGGCCCGCGTGCTGCGGACGATCGCCTCGCGCGGCCCCTCGCGGATGTCGCCGTCGAAGCGGTTGGCGGCGTCCTTCTCGACCAGGTTCCAGCGCAGGTGGGCGATCGTCTCGGCGCCGACGCCGTGGCGGATCACCAGGCCGGCGGCGACGTCCCGGCTCGGGAACCCGGGCGCGATCGGCTCGTGCGGGAAGCGCTCGTCGGCCAGCACCGCCTCGAGGTCGTCCTCGCGGATCCGTCCGCGCGCCAGCAGGTCGCGATATGTCTCTTTGGTCAGGTAGCCGCGCACCTTCAGCTTGGCCTGGGCCTCGCGGATGGCCGCGTGGAAGTGCAGGTGCTGGAACGCGTGCAGCGTGTTGTGGTGGACGAACACCTCGAGCGGCGCCTGGGCCGGCAGGTAGTGCGAGGCGTGCTCGAGGGCCTCCCGCACGCGCTCGTGCACGTCGCGCTCCGGAGCGAGCTCGGGCTGCGGGCCAGGGAAGAGCGTGTGGGCCGTTGCGGTCGACATCGGGGATCCGCGAGCATCACCGTCGCGGCCCGGCCAGCATGAACGCTGTAAGCAGGCCTCGCGGTGAATCGACGGTTAAGCCGCATTCATAAAGCCGCGCTCCGCCGCGTCTGCGAGGATGATGCATCTCGGAACGTCGCGTGTGTCAGCGACGCGCGACGCGCGCCGCGCAAAAACTTCGTGATGATCTGGCATGAAGGACATGCTCGCACCGACATGTCCCCCCGGCCATGCTGCTGGGTCCTCACAGCGAGGTCGCGTCGAAGGTGTCGCAGCTCGCGGGGTCGTGGGTGTCGTGGCCGCGGCGGAACCACTTCACGCGCTGGGCCGAGCTGCCGTGGCTGAACGACTCCGGCTGGACCGTGCCGCGCGCCATCTTCTGCAGGCGGTCGTCGCCGATCGCCGCCGCGGCGTTCATCGCCTCCTCGATGTCGCCCGGGTCGAGCTTGCCGCGCAGCTCGGCGTCGCGCGCCCACACGCCGGCGAGGCAGTCGGCCTGCAGCTCGAGCCGCACCGACAGCCCGCCGGGGCCCTGCAGCTGGCGCGGCGAGGCGGCGTGGACCCTGTCGGACAGTCCGAGCAGGTTCTGCACGTGGTGCCCGACCTCGTGGGCGATCACGTAGGCCTGGGCGAAGTCGCCGGGCGCGCCGAGGCGGTCGCGGAGCTCGCGGTAGAAGCCGAGGTCGATGTACACGCGCTCGTCTCGCGGGCAGTAGAACGGGCCCGAGGCCGCGTCGCCGTGGCCGCAGGCGGTCGGCGTCGCGTCGGTGAACAGCACCAGCTTGGCCCGCCGATAGTCCGCCGGGCCCATGCCCGACAGTGCGATCGGCGAGCGCGCCTGCCACGAGCTCTGCACGTCGTCGAGCGCGTAGGCGACGAAGCTCGACAGGTCGTCGGCCTTCTCGGGCGCGACCGGGGCGTCGCGCTGTTCGGCCATGTATGCGCCCTGCTGCTCGCACCGGCCCACCATCACGTAGAGGGCGAGGGTGAGGATCACGCCGATCCAGCCGAAGCGCGAGCGCAGCAGCACGCCGATCAGGCCCAGCAGCGGCCCGCCGCCTCCGCCTCCGCCTCTACCGAAGCTGCGCTGGCCCCGGCGGTCGATGACGTCGTCGCTGCGGTAGCCCTTCTCGAAGCGCATGCCTCGAGCGTGACCTCATTTGCCGGGCGACGCCAGCGAGGCGACCGCGCCCGTGCGCGCCTGCGCCGGCGCGAGCGAGCCCGTCAGCGCCCCGAGGTCGACGTAGCCGCGCTGCTTGAGGACCAGGAACGGCCGCTCGTCGAAGTACAGCTGGCCATCGCCGTCGTGCTCGACGATCTGCACCTTGCCCGCCCCGTAGTCGGCGTTGCGGCCGTAGTAGCCGACCTCGAGGCGGTACGGGTACGCCTGCGCCGCGCCGTCGATGACGAACGCCTCGAGGCCGTAGCCCGCGTCCATGTCGTCGAGCAGGCGGCCGCCCGACTCGAGCGACTTCTGGCGGTAGAACGCGTGCCAGCCGTGGCCGTCGCGCACGTGCAGGTCGACGTCGCCCTGCTCGCTGTCCCAGCTGAGCACGAACCGCAGCGACGGCTTGTCGGCCAGCTCGGCCTCCTGCACGCGCAGCGACTCGAGCACGTACTCGCGCTGGTCGGGCCAGCGGCGGATCCACGCCGCCGCGACCAGGCCGAGGTCGTCCTTGAACACCCGCTCGAGACCGCGGGTCTTGGGCTCGACGCGGGCCCACGCCATGCCGTCGAGCAGGGCCGCCCACGCCTCGCCGAAGTAGCCGGCCCGCAGCAGCGCGTAGGCGTACAGGCGGTAGCCGGCAGGGTCGTCGTAGCGCTGCTCGACCGCGCGGCTGTAGGCGTCGAGCACCAGCCAGCCCGCCGCCTCGCCGGTCCGCTCGAGCCGCGAGGCCGCCATGCGGCGCACATCGGGGCGGCCGGGGTAGAGGTCGATCAGCGAGCCGTACGCGCGCGCGGCCAGGTCGTCGCGGCCGTTGGCCTCGAGCGCCTCGCCGAGGGCCACCAGCGCCGTCACGTCGGCCGGGCTGTTCCGCTGCCACCGCTCGGCCACCCCGAGCGCGTTGCGCTTGTCGTCCCACGCGCCGAGCAGGTTCATCACCGCCAGGAAGTTGCCCTCGTAGGCGTCGGCCGGGGTGCGCTGCGGCCCGAAGCGCAGGCCCGCGTCCTTGTCGCGCAGGCGGTCGCGCGCGTCCTCCCGCGCCAGCTCGTCCGCGGCCTCGGTCCGGCTGTTCTCCCGGACAGGTCCCTTCGGACCTGGCCGATTGGACCTGCGCGTACGGACAGACGACAGCTGAGGCGGCCGGGGCACCGGCGGCGCCGCGGCGCTGGCCGGCGCCGGCTCGGCGTCGAAGCTGCTCATGCGCAGCTCGGCCAGCAGCGCGTGGGCCGGCGGCGCCGCGCGCTCGTCGGGCAGCGGCGCCGGGGCCGCCTCGCGCCACTCGGCGCCGAACTTGCCGACCGCCAGCACGTCGCGCAGCGAGGTGCCGTCGAGGCCGAAGCGGGCGTAGTCGTGGGCCGAGCCGATCACCACCATCGCCGTGGCGTCGTTGACGATCCGGTTCGACAGCGAGAACTCGACCGCGCGCGCGCGGAACTTGTCGCAGGTGTCGTCGGGGCCGCGGGCGCACGAGCGGGCCTGGTCGATCAGCCAGCTGGCGCGGGCCCCCGCCCACGCGTCCTGCAGCAGCGGCGACGGCGTGCGCGTCAGCGTCACGCCGTGGCGAGCCGCGACCTCGTGGCCGACCAGCTCGACCTCGAGCTCGTCCTCGGCGTACTCGGCGTAGACCAGCACGTCGTCGCCGGCCTGCACGCTGTCGAGCTTCTGCGGGTAGACCCAGCCGCTGCCGGGCACCCGCACCTCGACGTCGCGGACCACCGTGCGCGTCAGCCGGTGGGCCGCGATCCGCGGCGTCACCCCGCTGCGCAGCACCAGGCCCGGCCGCGCCGGCGCCAGCTCGTGGCCCATCGCCTTCACCGTCTCGGGGCGCGCGCCGAGCTGCGTCAGCGCCGTCAGCCCGCGCAGCAGCGCCGGGTCGGCCGCCCCGCCCTCGACGATCACGTCGAGCCGCGCCACCCCGAGCGCGCGCAGGCGTTCGGCCTCGGCCACCAGCGCCGCCTCGGAGTGCGCGCCGGCGGTGATGAGCCCGTCGGTCATCACCACCAGACGTCGCGCCGGCCGCTCGCCGACGCGGGCCGCGAAGCGCAGCGCCCCCAGCAGGTTCGACGCGCCGAGCGGCCGGCGGGCGCGGATCGCCGCCAGCTCCTCGGCGCCGAAGCTGCGGATCGGCCCCTCGTAGGCCAGCTCCACGCCCTGGTCGAACGCGACGACGCGCAGCGGGATGTCCTCGAGGACACGCGCCCCGATCTCCTGGATCAGCTGGCCGAGGCGGTCGACGTGGGTGTCCCAGCCGAGCGACTGCGACGCGCTGGTGTCGAACAGGATCGCCAGGCTCTCGATCGGATCGGGGTGGTCGTGGGGGATCGGCGAGATCCGGGCCACCACCATGTTGTCGTGGCGCAGCCCGAGCTCGCGCGGCCCGTGCGGCTGCACGAGGATGTCGCCGGTCGGTCGCACGTCGGCGAAGCGGTAGTACTCGCCGTCGCCGCGCACGCCGGCGAACAGCGGGTCGCCGCCCATCACCAGCGGCGCCCGCGAGCGCATCGCCACCGCCAGCTCGCGCAGCGGCGCCAGCCCGGCCAGCGCCACGCGGTACGGCTCGTTGCGCCCGCGCATCTCCTGCGTGTAGGCGACGACGAGCCGCGTCGGTTCGCGCGCCGCGATCGGCTCGACGCGGGCGACGAACCGCTCGCCCTCCGGCGCGCCGACCAGCTGCGGCTCCTGCGGCGCGTCGGCCAGCGCCAGCTGCTGGATCGCCGTGCGCCGCGGCACCACCTCCGCCTCTCGCCACGCCCCGTCGCGGTACGCCGCGAACCGGGTCACGCGCGCCCCCGGCGGGATCGCCAGCGCCAGGCGACCGGCCAGCGTGCGGCCCTCGGGGTTGTCGAATGCCAGCTCGAGCTCGGTGAACGCCAGCGGCTGATCGAGCACCGCCCGCACCCGCAGCACCCGCAGCGGCAGCTCGGCGCCGTCGGCCGCGGTCAGCGAGATCGGCGGCTCGCGGCGGATCGGCTCGTCGACGCCTGTCTTTGCGGCCAGGTTCGCAAGGTCTGGTCCGGTCTGCGAGCTGGCGCTCGGCCCGCCGCACGCGAGCGCCAGCGCCGCGACGGCGATCGACGTCGAGCCGAAACGAGCCAACCTGTGCCTACGGGGTGCCATCCCAGTGCGCGCGGACCGACACCAACGGTCGCACAGGGGACCTTGCGGCGCAACCTGGCGGCCAGGAGCCCGACCTTTCGCGGGTGGCCCTCGGCCGCCGGAGAGCTCCCACCTTGTCCCACGCGCGCGGCCTCGCCCCTGCGCAGCCCACGGCCCCGGGGATCCCCGGCCACGAGCTGACCCGAACGCCAGGTCGGCGGCGATTTTGCTAACGTCCGCCGCGCGTGCCATCGGACCCCGTCACCGCCACCCCTCGCCCGCTCGCCGTCATCCTCGCCGCCGGCAAGGGCACCCGGATGCGCAGCGACCTGCCCAAGGTCCTGCACCTGCTGGCCGGCGAGCCGCTGGCGGCTCACGTCGTCCGCAGCGCGCGGGCGGCCGGCGTCGCCGGCATCGTCGTCGTCGTCGGTCACGGGGCCGAGCAGGTCGAGGCGGCCCTCGGGCCCGTGTTCACCGGCCTCCGCTTCGTCCTCCAGCCGCAGCAGCTCGGCACGGGCCACGCGGTCCAGTGCGCACTGCCCGCGATCGGCGACCACGACGGCCCCGTCCTGATCCTCAGCGGTGACGTCCCGCTGCTGCGTCCTGCCACCCTCGCCACCCTCGTCGACGCCTGCGCAACCAGCGGCGCCGGCCTGGCGCTCGCCACCTTCGAGCCGGCGGACCCGCACGGCTACGGCCGGATCGTCCGCGACGACCACGGGCGGATCCGGGCGATCGTCGAGGAGCGCGACGCCGACGCGGCCACGCGGGCCGTGCGGGAGTGCAACGCCGGCGTCTACTGTGCCAGCGCCGACCTGCTGCGCCACGAGCTGCCGGGTCTCGGGCGGGCCAACGCCCAGGGCGAGATCTACCTGACCGACCTGGTGGCCCGCGCGGCCGGACGCGGCGTGCACACCCTGCGCGTCCCCGCCGACGAGGTCGCCGGCGTCAACACCCCCGAGCAGCTGGCGGCCCTCGGCGAGCTGCTGGCCGCCCGCTCGCGCTGACCCTTCGGGCATGTCCGCGGGGACATGCCCGCCCGCCCATGTCCTCCCGGACCTGCCCCGACGGACCTGCCCGTTCGGACAGCCTCAGCGCTGGATCGCCGCGACCTCGTCGACCTGGCTGCGCAGCTCGTGGATGTCGAACGGCTTCTCGATGAAGCGGTCGCAGCCGGCGTCCATCGCCTGCCGGCGCTCCCGCTTCATCACGCTGGCGGTGACGGCCAGGACCGGCGTGCCGGCGATGTCGGGCGTCGCGCGGATCCGCTGGACCACCTCGATCCCGCTGATCCCCGGGAGGTCGAGGTCGAGGAGGACCACGTCGGGTCGCCGGTCGCGCACCAGGGCCAGGCCGGACACCCCGTCCTTGGCGCCGATGACCTCGTACACGCCCGACAGCTCGAGGATCTTGCGCGCCAGAGCGAAGTTGCTCGGGTTGTCCTCGATGTAGACGACGAGCTTGCGGCCCTCCACGGCCCTCAGTCTAGCGGACAACGGCGCGGCGCGGGCGGGCGTTGCGTTACACTCGCGGCCCATGCAGGCCCCCGACGCTCGCGAAGGCCGCCGCTCCCGGCGGTCGTTTCCGTGTCGGTGGTCACACGGCCTCGCGTGGGGGCTCGTCGCGGCAGGGGTTCTGCCGCGGACCGCAGCGGCGAGCCCGCCTGCGACCCCTGCAGCGGCGACAAATTCCGGCGCAAGCGCCCGGACCGCCGCGGCACCCGCGAGCTCGACACCCACCGCGGCCGCGCAGGAGCGGCGCAGCGTCACGATCGCCGCGCTCGAGGTCCGCGGCACCGAACAGACCCCGAGCGCGCGGGTCGTCGAGATCCTCGCCGGCGAGGGCCTGCGCCAGGGCACCGCGCTGCTGTGGCCCGAGGACGCGCGGGTCCAGCGGGCCCGCGTGCGCCTGCTGCAGACCGACGCCTTCGAGCGCGTCACCCTGCGTCTGCGGCCGCTCGCCGGCGATCCGGGCAGCGTCACCCTCACCGTCGAGGTCGAGGAGCGCAGCTCGCTCGAGGTCACCGACCTGTACCTCGGGACATCTCGCTTCACCCCCTTCCGCGGCGGCGTACAGGCGCTCGAGCGCAACTTCCTCGGCCGCGGCCTGCACCTCGGCGGCGGCTTCGTGTGGGGCAGCCTGCCGCGGCAGGTCCCGCGCAGCCGGCGGCAGCAGGCGTTCCGCCTCCACCTCGCCGCCCCGCGCCTGCGCGGCTCGCGGTTCGGCCTCGCCGGCACCGTCTACGTCACCTCCGCCAGCGAGCCGTATCGGATCGCCGGGCGCCTCGAGGACCCCGACCCGGCCCTGTTCCGCACCGTCGACTACGGCCGGATCGGCGGCATCCTCGGGACCACCTTCAACGCCGGCAACCGCCTGGTGTTCGGCCTCGACTACCGCTTCGAGCGCGTCGGCGCCCAGCTCCCCGCGGGCCCGACCTACACCTCGCCGATCGGCGAGACCACCGCGATCGACCTCGAGCTCCTGCCCGGCGTCCACCGCCTGACCTCGTTCAACTTCGGCCTCAATTACGACGGCCGCGACGAGGCCGCGCGGCTCGGCAAGGGCGCGCGCGTCGCCCTCGACCTCCAGCTCAGCTCGCCCCTGGTCGGCAGCCAGTACGAGTACATCAAGCTGGTCGCCGGCGCCGCCTACAGCTTCCGCCTGCCCTGGGGCCACTGGATCACCCCGAGCGTCGTCGCCGGCCAGATCGCCGGCAGGGCCCCGCGGTTCGAGCGCTTCTTCGCCGGTGATCTCAGCGACTGGACCCCCGGACGCGAGCTGGGTCTCATCTACACCACCCGCAGTCCGGTCGACGTCTTCAATACCGGCATGGACCGGCGCGTCCTCGGGTCGTTGTTCGCCCGCTTCGACCTCGAGTACGTGTGGCCGCTGTTCCAGCGCAACCGCGTGCGCGGGATCAAGGCCGGCTACCTCATGTGGTCGACCGGCATCTTCACCTTCGCCGGCGACCCGGCCGAGCGGGCCCGCTGGCGCGCCGCCGGCGAGTGGGCCGCCCCGCTCGGCTTCAACGCCAACTTCGGCCTGCGCCTCGAGACCGTCGTCGGCGCGCTCGAGTTCACCGTCGGCAACGTCCTGCGGAGGACCCCGCTGTGAGACGGCGCGCCCTCCTCCTCGCCGGCCTCTCGCTGCCGCTGCTCGGCGCCAGCGGCCTCGAGCTGCTGCGCAACCGCCGGGCCAAGTTCGAGGAGGTCGGCGACGGCGTGCTCATGACCGTCGCCATGCCCGAGCTGCTGCCCACGCGCGACGACGACGCCATGGCCTCGCTCGAGTCGGCGTTCGCCACCACCCTCGTGTTCGAGATCGTCGTCTACCGCGCCGGCCACAGCGCCCCGGTCGACCAGCGCTCGCGCGTCGTCAAGATCCAGTACAACCCGTGGAAAGAGCGCTACGTGGTCACCACGAGCGATCCGGGCCGGGCCGCGCAGGTCCGTTACTACACCGGGCGCGACGAGGCCATCGCCCGCGCCACCACCCTCGACCGCGTCCGCGTCGCCCGCGTCAGCGGCCTCCAGCGCGGCGCCGACAACACCTACTTCGCCACCGTCGTCGGCCAGCGCAACCCGATCGACCGCGACCTGCTCGCCCCGCAGTCGGGCGACGAGTGGGATCGCGGCCAGGGCCGCGACCTCTCGGTGTTCTCGCGGTGGGTCGGCATCTTCGTCCGCGCCACCCAGAGCGCCGAGCAGACCTTCGCAATAAAAACCGTCCCGGGCTTCTATCTGGTGTCGTCATGAGTCAGCGCGGCAAGAGCGACGACGACGCCCCGCGGCCGGCGGAGGCCCCGCCCGGCGGCCCGCGCCCGCCGGCGTCGGCCGAGCCGAGGTCCGCCCCGCACGACGCCCCCGTCCGCCGGCCCCTCGCCGAGCCGCGCCCGCGCTCGACCGCCCACGACGTCGCCCGCCCGCCCTCGGCCGCCCACCGGTCGACCGCCGACGCCCCGCTGCGCCCGTTCGGCTCGCTCGCCCGCACCTCCGTCCCCGACTCGCGGCCGAGCGACCTCTCGCGGATCCGCATGACCCGGATCGGCCAGCGGATCGTCGCCGCTCCGCGCGTGCCGTGGTGGGGTCGCCTCGAGTCGCGCGTGATCACGGCGCTCGTCTGCCTCGGGATCCTCTGCGTCGGCGCCTCCGCCTACCTCGTCGCCCTCACCGTCCAGTACTTCGAGGGCATCGTCGGCTCGGCCACGCAGAAGAGCGACGACGCCGTCGCCCTCGCGCTGCCCTTCTACGACGGCTACGTCAAGGCGCGCAAGGAGACCTACCGCGCCCGCCTCGACGCCATGGCCCGCGAGCTCGAGCTGGCCGCCGCCCGCGGCGAGCTCGACTCCGACGACCCGGCCGCCCTGCGCCAGCTGCTGCACGAGCTGCTGCGCCGCGAGCCCGACCTCGTCGAGCTCAAGGCCTCGGGCCCGCACAGCGCCCTCGCCGAGCGCCACGCCCTCCTGCCCGAGGACGAGGGCGCGCGGATCTGGGTCCCGATCCGCGCCGTCCCATTGAACATGTCCTCTCCGACAGGTCCCATCGAACAGGGCGGCCTCGAGGCCATCTTCGCCCTCGACCCCGCGCTCGACCGCGACTACCAGTCGCTCGGCGCGATCAAGCGCGGCCTCGACTACGTCACCGTCGACGGCAACGTCGTCGATCGCGGCGAGCTCGAGCGGGCCGTCTACCGCGCGATCGGGGCCGCCAGCGCGCTCGTGCTGATGGTCGCCTTCATCGCCGGCTTCCTGCTCGCGCGGGCCACCACGCGCAAGCTGAGCATGCTCAGCGACGCCATGCTGCAGGTCGCCGCCGGCGACCTGCTCGCGCGCGTGCCCGACCTCGGCAACGACGAGCTCGGCCAGCTCGGCGCCGCCTTCAACGGCATGCTCGACGAGCTCGCCTCGGCCCAGCGCAAGCTGTCGTACCTGCAGCGGGTCGGCGCCTGGCAGGAGATGGCGCGGCGGATCGCCCACGAGATCAAGAACCCGCTGACCCCGATCCAGCTGGCCGCCCAGCAGCTGCGCGAGAAGGACCCCGGCACCGACGAGAACTTCTCGCGCCTGCTCCGCTCCTCCGTCGAGATCGTCGAGGACGAGATCGAGTCGCTGCGGCGCATGGTCACCAGCTTCTCGCGCTTCGCCCGCGTCCCCGAGGCCCAGCTCGAGCCGACCGTGGTCGCGCGGATCCTCGCCGAGTTCGAGCGCGCCTACGGCCACCTCACCGAGCGCGAGTCGGATGTCCTCGAGGTCATCCCGGCCGCGCCGGCGCTCGTCATCCTCGGCGACCGCCAGCTGCTCAAGCAGTGCCTGGTCAACCTGGTCGAGAACGCCGTGCTCTCGCAGCGGCAGCGCGGCCCGGTCCACGTCCGCGTGGCCGCGCGCCCGGCCGCGGGCGAGCCCGGGTTCGTCGAGCTGCGGGTCGACGACAACGGCCCGGGCATCGAGCCCGAGCGGCGCGAGCGGGTGTTCGAGCCCTACGAGTCGACACGCAAGGAGGGCACCGGCCTCGGCCTGGCGATCGTCAAGAAGGTCGTGCTCGACCACAACGGCGAGGTCCGGGTCGAGGACAGCGAGCTCGGCGGCGCCGCCGTCGTGATCCGCCTGCCGCTCCACGACGCCGGCGCCTGACCGCCCCGCCGCCGACCCCGCGCCCGGGCAGATCTGCGCAGCGCATTGCGCCGCCACCCCGCGCAAACAGCGCAGAACGTGACAGTGCCTCCACGCAGCCGTGGGCGCCTCGTCCGGCGCCCGATTCAGGCGCAGACCCCTCGCGGACCGGGCTGCCCGGCTTGTGGCTGCCGGGGTATCGTTGGCCCGCTCGGCTCCAGGGCTCTCGCGCATGACCTCCGCTGACACCGATCTCGGGTTCCCGACCAAGGGCTCGCTCAAGCGCGTGCCGTTCTCCAGCCTGCTGCGCGACATCGCCGGCGCCGGCATCACCGGCAGCCTGTACCTGATGAGCGGGGACACGAAGAAGGTCGTGTTCTTCGTCGACGGCCGGCCGACCGTCGTACGCAGCAACCTCGCCACCGAGTTCCTCGGCCAGATCCTCACCGATCACGGCCTCATCACCCAGGAGCAGTGCGACAACACGCTCGAGGCGATCCGGCGCACCGGCAAGAAGCAGGGCGAGCTGCTGGTCGAGATGGGCATCCTCTCGGAGCTGAACCTGCGCTACGGCCTCGAGGAGCAGCTGCGGCGCAAGCTGTTCGAGATCTTCGCCTGGGACGAGGGCCGGTTCCAGTTCAAGCCCGGGGCCGAGCCGGGCATCACCGGCAACCCGCCGGCCGGCACCACCGAGGCGCTGATCCTCGCCGCGATCCAGGAGCGCTTCACCGACGAGCGCGCGCGCGAGGCCCTGCGCCCGTGGGCCGACAAGTACCCGACCCAGAGCCCGAAGTGGAACGGCGACGCCGCCGGCCTCGAGCTCTTGCCCGAGGAGCTGTACTTCCTGCGCTGCATCGACGGCAGCCGCACGACCGACGAGCTGCTGTCCCGAAGGCCAGATCTCGAGGTCCCGCAGCTCTCGACCCTGCTGCTCGGCCTCATCAGCGCCGGCGTCGTCGAGCCGCTCGACACCAAGTCGACGCGCCGGCTGCCCCCCCTGCGCCCCAACCTGTCCCCGCCGACATTGCCCGAAGACCAGCTAGCGCCCAACTTCGAGGTCCTGTCGACCATCGGCGAGTACGAGGACACCCCGCTGCCGAGCCGCCTCCCGATCGACCTCGGCGCCTCCTCGAGCAAGAACCCGCGGATCCCGATCCTCCCGACCGAGGACGAGGAGATGTTCCGCGGCCTCAACGTCGACGAGAGCATCGTCACCGACCCGCGCAACCTGCGAGCCAAGCTCCAGGGCGTCCCGGCCCGCGACCTCGCCCGACCCGCGCCCGCGCCTGCGGCGGCCCCGGCCCCGCTCCCGGAGCCGCCGGAGTCCTTCGACGACGAGACCGACTTCAGCGATCTGCACGCCCCCTCCGAGCCCGCCGCCGAGCCGCCCGGGCCCGAGCCGCTCGCGCCGGTCGTCGAGGCCCCGCGGGCGGACAGCGGCAAGCACAAGCTCGGGCCGGCGCCCGGCCTCGCCTCGCTGCTGCGCAAGGACAAGCCCGTCGTCGAGCCGCCGATCGAGTCGGCCGCCGTCTCGCACACCTCCGCCGCGATCGCCCTGCTCGACGACCCCGAGCTGCCCGACGACCTCCCCGATCCCGACGACCTGCTCGGCGACGATCCCCTCGGCGCCGACCCCCTCGGCGACGCACCGCTCGGCGACGACCCTCTCGGCGACGACCCTCTCGGCGACGACCCCCTCGGCGCCGACCCTCTCGGCGCCGACCCTCTCGGCGCCGACCCCCTCGGCGCACCGCTCGGCGACGACCCCCTCGGCGACGCACCGCTCGGCGACGACCCCCTCGGCGACGCCGACGAGCCGCTCGAGGACATCGAGGAGCTCGACGACGAGATGATCGAGGACGAGGACGAGGACGCGGACGAGGACGCCCCGGCCGACGAGGCGCCCGCGCTCGCCGCCGACGTCCCCGCCGTCTTCGCGGCCGACCCCGACGACGGCCTCGCCGACCTCGCCGGCGGCGACCTCGACGCCGAGCCGCCGCCCTCGCTGGCGCCGATCAGCCTCGCCCCCGAGGCCGTCTCCGACCTGCCCGAAGAGCCAGGTGTTCTCGGCGACCTCGGCGAGCTCACCGGCGACAGCGGCCTCGCCTCGCTCCCCGGCGACAGCGGCCTCGGCTCGCTCGCGGATCTCGCCGCCGCCGTCGCGCCCGACGCCGACGACCTGCTCGCCGGCGTCGACGACGACCTCCTGCTCGGCGACGGCGACGAGCCCCTGCCCGACCTCGACGACCTCGACGGCCTCGACCTCGGCGACGACCTCGCCGACCTCGCCGAGGGTCTCGGCGACGACCTCGGCGACGACCTCGGCGGCGCCGCCCTGGCGGACGACGTCGACCTCCCCCGCGACCTCTCCGTGGCCGTCGACCTCGACGACCTCGGCGATCCCAACGTCTCCGGCGACCTCGCGGCGGCGATCGGCGACCTCGCCGACGTCGACGACGGCGAGGCCGAGGAGCTCGAGCCGCTCGACGACCTCGGCGAGCTCGGCGACGACGCCGGCTACGCCGACGAGCCGATGCTCGGCAGCGGCGAGAACACCTTCGTCGGCCCCAACGACGACGGCTCCGGCGGCGACGGCGGCGCGGCCAGCTACGCCGTCCAGCGCTACGCCGAGGCCGAGATCGCCATGCGCGAGGGCGACTACGACACGGCCGTCGCCCTGTTCGAGGACGCGTACAACACCGGCTTCGACACCGCCGACCTGCACGCCCACCTGGCCTTCGCCCGCTATCGCGCCAGCGGCGGCGACCCCGAGATCGGCCAGAACTCGCTCGAGCTGCTCGACTACGCCGAGAGCATCAACCCCGGCCTGGCGATCCTGCACGCCTACCGCGGCGCCATCTTGACCGGCATGGGCGCCGCCGACAACGCCCGCGAGTGCTTCGACCGCGCGCTCTACCTCGACCCGTTCTGCGAGCTCGCGCTCGCGTACCGCGAAGTCGAGTGACGCGGCGCCGGGGCCTGCCCGGCCGCCGCGAGCCATGGCACAGAGGACATGTCCATTCGAACATGTCCTCCGAGCCCCTCGCCTCACCACGCCCAGGCCGGCGCGCTGACCGACACGTCTCTCGAGACATCTTCCCTCTCGCGCGAACCCGCCGTCGCCGTCAAGTGTCCCATGGGACATCCGCGCCACGACGCCCGCGCGCCGGGTCACAGCGCCGCGTCGAGCCCGCTTGCGCCGCGACCAGCCTCGCTCAGCTTGCCGGCCGATGCCCACGCTCGCCCGTCGCCGCTCGCCCGTCCGCGTCCTCTCCCTCGCCGTGCTCTCGCTCGCCTGTCAACGCGGAGAGCGCGTCGCCGTCGCTCCGGCGCAGGAGGTCCGCGCCCCGGTCGAGCGGATCCCCGAGCCCCCGCCGCCTGAGCCCGAGCCCGAGCCCGTCGCCGATCCGCAGCTGCGGCGGGTCGTCGAGCAGGTCTACACCTTCGCCTACCCGCTCGTGATCATGGACCTCACGCGCCAGGTCATGACCGCGCAGACCCCGGTCAACACCTTCCAGCACATGCGCGCCTTCCCGGACGCGTCGTTCCGCGACGTCGTCAGCCCCAACGCCGACACCCTCTATTCCTCGGCCTGGCTCGACCTCGCCAAGGAGCCGCTCGTGTTGAGCCTGCCCGACATGGGCAAGCGCTACTGGCTCATGCCGCTGCTCGACGGGTGGACCAACGTGTTCGCCTCGCCGGGCACGCGCACCACCGGCAACAGGGCCCAGCGCTACGCCATCGTCGGACCGGGCTGGCAGGGCCAGCTGCCCGAGGGCCTCGTCGAATTGCGCGCGCCGACCGACATGGTGTGGCTCATCGGGCGCACCGAGGTCACCAGCAAGCTCGACACCCTCGCCGTCCACAAGCTGCAGGATCAGTTCAAGCTCGTCCCGCTGAGCGCGTGGGGTCCGATGGCGGCCGTCCCCGAGCCGCCGCCCCTGACCACCGGCGTCGACATCGCCACCCCGCCGGTGGTGCAGGTCGCGAGCATGCCGCCCGAGCAGTTCTTCGCCCGGCTCGCCGAGCTCCTGCCCGAGAACCCGCCCAGCGCCGCCGACGCAGCGATGGTCGAGAAGATGCGCGAGCTCAAGATCCTCCCCGGCTCGCTGTGGACCCCCGCCGCGCTCGGCCCGGCGGAGACGCTCGCGCTGCGCGAGGGCGTCGACAACGCGCGAGCCAAGCTCGTGGCCGCCGCCAGGGACCTGCCCGGCGAGAAGGTCAACGGCTGGCGGCTCGTCGGCGACCTCGGCCAGTACGGCACCGACTACGACCTGCGGGCCCTCGTCGCCGAGATCGGGCTCGGGGCCAACCTGCCGCAGGACGCCCTCTATCCCGCCACCCACGTCGACGGCGACGGCGAGCCGCTGCACGGCGCCAACCGCTACGTGCTGCACTTCGACAAGGGAGAGACCCCGCCCGTCGAAGGCTTCTGGTCGGTCACCATGTACGACCAGCAGCAGTTCTTCGTCGACAACCCGCTCGATCGCTACGCCCTCGGCGACCGCAGCAAGATGAAGCGCAACAAGGACGGCTCGCTCGACATCTACATCCAGCAGGGATCGCCGGGCAAGGCCAAGGAGGCCAACTGGCTGCCCGCCCCGGCCGGCGGCTTCAACCTCATCATGCGCCTCTACTGGCCCAAAGAACCTGTCCTGAGGGGCGACTGGGTCCCGCCGCCGGTGACCCGCATGCCCTGACGTCGCGCGCTCGATCGCTGCTGCGAGCCCGACCTCGTCGCGCTCGCGTCGGCTGCCGCGCCGCCGTGTCTCCGGAGCGCCGCCGTGGGCCCGTGCGCCCGCGCGATCGCGGCCGCACGCGCACCGACGTTGTCGCGCTCTCGCCTCGCGTGCATGTCCGAAGTGCACTGCACGATGAGGTCGAGCACGAGCTCGGCCGGGAGCGTGACGATCATGAACCAGCACGTTGCGATCTTCGCCATCGCCCTCGCGGTCACCGGCGGCTGCAAGCCCGAGCGCGAGCGCGTCCCCGTCGGCGACGCCCGCCTGCCCGCCGGCCCCGACGACGACGAGGGCAGCCCCCCCGGCGGCTTCACCAACGGCGTCGTCACGGCCAGCTCGCAGGCCGCCGCCGACGCCGGCAGCCGCGTCCTCGCGACCGGCGGCAACGCCGTCGACGCGGCGGCCGCCGTCCAGTTCATGCTCAACGTCGTCGAGGCACAGGCCTCCGGCCTCGGCGGCGGCGGCTTCATCATGATCTACATCGCCGACGACGATCGGACCTACGTCATCGACGCCTCCGAGAAAGCCCCCGCGGCCGCCGCTCCCGACATGTTCGTCAGCCAGCCCGACCCCGAGGTGCGCGGCTCGTCGGGCTACATCGTCGGCGTCCCCGGCACCCTCAAGGGCATCGCCGCCGCCCTGCACAAGTGGGGCACGATCAGCGTCGAGGAGGCCCTCGCGCCCGCGCTCGCGGCCGCCGAGCACGGCGTCCCCGTGCACCCCATGCTCGCCGAGGACATCCGCGGCGGCCGGCTCGATCACGAGATCGGCGCCGCCGCCTACGACGAGGCGCGCAACGTCTTCCGCCCCGACGACACCCCGCTGGTCGACGGCGGCGAGTTGGTCCAGCCCGACCTCGCCCGCACCCTGCGGCTCATCGGCGAGCGCGGCCCCTCGGTCTTCTACGACTGCTCCGACAGCGCCGGGATCGCCAACGCGATCGTCGAGGCGCAGATGGCCACGCGCGAGGTCAACCCCGACGGCGTCGGCCGCATGACCTGCGAGGACCTCAAGAACTACGACGTCGTGATCCGCGACCCGCTGGTCCGCACCTACCGCGACTACACCGTCGTCACCGCGCCGCCGCCCTCGTCCGGCGGGGTCGCCCTGCTGCAGATGCTCGGCGTCCTCGAGCGCTTCTCGATCGGCGGCGAGGAGCTCGGGCCCATGAGCAGCCAGACCTTGAACCTCATGCAGGAGGCCATGCGGCAGGCCTACGCCGATCGCGGGCTGTGGCTCGGCGATCCGGACGTCGCCCGGATCCCGCTCGCCGGCCTGCTGTCGGACGCGTACCTGCAGCTGCGCTCCGAGACGATCCAGCTCGGCAGGCGGATGCCCCAGGTCGTCGCCGGCGATCCGCGCCCCTTCGATCCGACCTTCAGGCCCACAGGCATGGTCGCCCCGGTCACCGGCGAGGGGCGCGGCACCGGCCACACCACGCACTTCAACGTCATCGACGGCAAGGGCAACATGGTCAGCTGGACCAGCACGATCTCGTCGGCCTGGGGCTCCGGCCTGATGGTCCCCGGCTACGGCTTCATGCTCAACGACTCGCTCGGCAACTTCAACCACCGCCCGACCGTCAGCGACGACCCCGCCGCGCTCGACCCCGGCGCCAACGACCCCGGCCCGAACAAGCGCCCGATCAGCAGCATGGCGCCGACCCTGCTGTTCGCCGACGGCGAGCCGATCGCCGCCTACGGCGCCGCCGGCGGGGCGACGATCATCAGCACCATGCTGTCGCTCACCCTCGACCTCGTCGATCACGGCATGACCCTCGACGAGGCCGTCACCGCCCCGCGCCTCACCCTCCAGAGCGGCAGCGCCACCGCCGTCACCGGCATCGAGCCGGGCCTCATGCTCGACACCCTCGAGCCGCTGCGCAGGCTCGGCTACTCGTTCGACCTCGTGTTCAAGCTCGGCGCCGCCCAGATCGCCGTCCTGTTCCCCGAGACCGGCGAGAGCTACGGCGTCGCCGACCCCCGGCGCGCCGGCGGCGTCTCCGGCCCGCGCGATTGACTTGTCCAAAAGGGCATGTCTTCCACGACATGCCCTTCATATCATGTCCCCATGGGAATGTCCTTCACGACATGCCCGTGGGTTCATGTGCCGCCGTCGCCACCATGATCGGCACCGCGTAGTCGACCAGCGCCTGCGCCGGGATCAGGTGGCTGTGCGCCGCCCCGATCGGCCCGCTGCGCGCGTGGCCGGCGGCGACGAAGCGCTCGACGATGTCGGCGAAGAACCGCTCCGGCCAGTCCTTGATCCCGTTCGCGCTGTCGAACTCCTCGACGTCGAGCCACACGCGGGCCCCGTCGGCGAGCACGGGCACCCGCACCCGGGCCACGCGCTTGCCCTCGATCGGCGCCACCGCCTCGGCGTAGTGCAGCAGCGTCGTGTTGTCGGGGTCGGACCCGAGCAGCAGCAGCTTGCCGCCCGCCTGGCACAGGCGCTCGAGCGGCGAGCCCGCGCCCATCCCGTAGTTCGCCGCGTGCTCGCGGGTCAGCAGGTCGGCGCGGGCCCCCACCGCCGCCATGCGCATGCCCGCGTTCGCGCTGCAGCGGGCGCGCGGGTGACCGCGGAAGAACTCGGCCAGCGCCCCGAACTCGCGGTTCGCCCGCGTGCGGTACGGGTCGAACGGCGGGCAGTGCTCGGCGATGAACGCCTCGTCGGCGGCCGAGTAGATCCCGCGGCCGGTGTCGTCGAGCGGCGACGGCGAGCCGACGTACATCATCATCGTCCCGTCCGGCCCGACCGCCGCGAGGATCGCTTCGATCAGCGCGTCCGGGCCGCCGAGCACCTCGCCGACCGCGCGCAGCGACGCGTGCACCATCAGCGTATCGCCGCGCGCCCCCCCGAGCTCCGCGCACTCGCGCGCCAGCGTCTCCTGGGTGACTCGGGGGCAGACGAGGCGGAGGTCCATGGCAGCACGACGATAGGCCGCTCGCGCGCCGGTCGACAAGCCGTCCCCGTCTGTTACAAGCAGGTATGGACCCGCTCGTCCTCGATCTGGGCACCCACGTCGGGCCCTCGCTGGTGCGCCGGTACCTCGACGTCCACCCGCAGGTCACCGCTGCGCTCGCCCGGGCCGGCGCGCGCCTCGTCACCTTCGAGCCCGCTCTCGCCGCCGACGACTACTTCGCCGCGATCCAGGACGCGCTCGCCGCCGCCGCCCGATCTGTCCCTGCGGACATCTTGCCGTTGTTCGTCGCCGTCGTCGTCCTGCCCGACCTGCTCCACGCCTGCGGCCGCGGCTTCGACGGCGAGCGCCTGCCCGTGCCCGCGCTCGCCTGCCCGCGCGGCCGCTTCCTCGGCTACCTCGCGCTCGGCGAGGGCGGCGTCGCCTACTTCGGCGCCGACGGCCAGCCCGGCCAACCCGCCCCCGAGGCCGTCCTGACCGCCCTCGAGCGAGGCGAGCAAAGACGAACGACCCCGGGAGCCGCGCCCCCGGGGTCGCCGTGTCGCGCTCAGGCGCCGCTCAGATCGACGGCGTCACGCCGAGCTCGGTGAGCAGGTGGTCGGCGCCGTCGACCGCGTCCATCACCCACAGCACGTAGCGGATGTCGACGTGGATCGAGCGGGTGATCGGCGGCATGAACACCCAGTCGCTGGCCATCGCCTCGATGTTGCCGTCGAACACCAGGCCGGTGAGCTCGCCCTTGGCGTTGAGCGTCGCCGAGCCCGAGTTGCCGCCGGTGATGTCGAGGTCGGCGAGGAAGTTGACCGGCACCTCGCCGACCTCCGGGGCCGTGTAGGGCCCGAACTTGCGCGCCGCGATCGCGTCGAGGGCCGCCTTCGGGGCCGCGAACGGCTCCTCGCCGGTGTTCTTCTTGACCATCTCCGACACGCTCGTGAACGGCTTGTAGACCGCCGCCCCGGCGCTCGGCGAGTAGCCGCGGATCGTCCCGAACGTCACGCGCAGCGTCGAGTTGGCGTCGGGCGCCAGCGAGCCGTTGTGGTAGGCGCGCAGCGCCTCGATGTAGCGCGGGCGCAGCGCGACCATCGCCCCGGTCGCGGCCTCGCCCTGTTTCTTGTGCTCGTCGACGATCGGCTTGAGCTTGGCCGCCAACTTGATGAACGGGTCGGTGCTGGCCTTCACCGTCTTCGCGCTCGACGCCCGCAGCGCCTCGAGGCGGACCACCGCGTCGCCGAGCTTGGTGCCCTTGTAGAGCTTGTCGAGCGCCCGGTCGATGTCGTTGTCGGTGATCGTGCCCTTCTTGCCGACGATCGTCGTCAGCACCTCGGGGCGGTCGGCCTCGGGCAGCTTGGCCGCGCGCTGCAGGTACAGGCGGAACACCGCGCGGTCGAGGTCCGGGTGGTAGTTGGCCTGCAGCGCCTGCATCGACTGCTCGAGGTCACGCTCGTCGCGCGACTGCATCCCCAGCCTGCGCTGCTCGTCGGGCTTGGCCCGCTCGTCGGCCAGGCGCACGATCGTGTCGGCCGCCGACAGCAGCAGCGAGCCGCGCACCAGCTCGTCGTGGGCCGCGTCGCGCTCGCGCGTCTTCGCCTTCTCGCCGGTCAGCGCCGCCATCTGCGCCAGCACGTCGCCGTACTTGGCCTTGCGCGCCTCGTCGCCCTCGATCCACTTCTGCAGCTCGCCCTCGATGCGGGCCTTGTCGGCCGCGACCCCGCCCTTGACCAGGCCGTCGCGCATGCCGCGGAAGTTGAGCAGGTAGTTGTTGAGCCCGCGCAGGCGCGACGCCCCGGCGATCACCGCCTTGGGGTCCTGCTTGCCCACGCCCTCCATCACCGCGATCAGCTCCTCGTACAGCTGGATCTGGCGGCTGTAGTACCAGTCGGCCGCCTGCTGCGCCTCGGCCGCCGTCTTGAGCCGCTGCGTGCGGCCCGGGTAGCCGGCCACCATCACCAGGCTGCCCTCGGTCGCCTTGTCGGTCGCAACCTTCAGGAAGTGCTTCGGCTTGTACGGCACGTTCTCCGGCGAGAAGTCGGCCGGCGCGCCGTCCTTGCCGACGTACGCGCGCAGGAACGAGAAGTCGCCGGTGTGCCGCGGCCAGCGCCAGTTGTCGATGTCGCCGCCGAACACGCCGATGCCCTCGTGCGGCGCGTACACCAGGCGCACGTCGCGGAGCTCGGTCTGCTCGATCTGGAAGAACTGCGCCCCCTCGTAGAAGCTCGCCACCGTGCAGCGCACGCCGGTGCGGCCGCCCTCGCAGGCCCCGACCAGCTGCTTGCGGCGATCCTCGATCTGCCCGGCCCGCTTGTCGTCCGCCAGGCCCTCGAGCCCGCCGAGCACCTTGTCGCTGACGTCGGTGAACGCCGTCGTCACGAACACCCGCGCCGCCGGTCCGCCCGACTTCTCGTCGGCGCGGGTCTTGGCCAGGAAGCCGTTGTCGAGCAGGTTGTTCTCCGGCGTCGAGTTGGCCTGCAGGTAGCGCGTCACACAGTGGTGGTTGGTGACGATCAGGCCCTCGGGCGACACGAACGAGGCCGAGCAGCCGCCGAGGCTGACGATCGCGCCGAGCGGGAACGCCGTCGGGTCGGTCAGCGCGGCCGGGTCGTACGCGAGCCCGAGGCTCTTCAGCGTCTCGGCGTGGGCGGTCATCTGCCCGGGCATCCACATCCCGCCGGGGTTCTCGAAATTGATCGCGGGCTTCTGCGGAGCTGTCTCTTGGGCCACATTCTCGCCGCCGCTCGGAGTCGCCGAGTCGGCGCCCTTGCCGGCGCAACCGGCGAGCAGGAGCACGAGGGTGAGGCTGGAGGGCAGCGCTGTGGGGCGGGTGCGGAGCATGACCGGATGGGTATCAGATCCGCGCGGCGGCTGCGCGTCGCGCTCGCGTGACCTCCCCGGGTCTCGGGCGGTGAAACACACGCGGGCGTGCAGGCGTGACCGGCGGCCCGCGCGACTCCTCGGCTGCCCCCGGGCGCCCCCGCGCGCGGACTTGCCCGGCCTGGGCCGCGGGGTTTAGCCTTCCGCGCGCGTGCCTCGCCCTCGCGTCTCGCTGCTCGTCGGCAACCCCACGGCTCGCAGCGGCAAGGCCGAGGCGGCGATCGCCGCGGCGATGGACGGCCTCGGCAAGGCCCGGCTCGAGCCCGAGTTCTTCTCGACCTTGCCGCAGGGGGCCACGGTCGCGGCGCTCGCCGACCGGCTCGAGCGCGGCGACGTGGCGCGGGTGATCTACCTCGGCGGCGACGGCACCTTCGCCGAGACCGCCAAGGGCATCATCCTCGCCCGCGAGCGCTGCGGCGTCGACACGCCGATGGGCATGTTGCCGATGGGCACCGCCAACGATCAGGGCCGCAGCTTCGGCGTCCGCTCCGGCCTCAAGGCCCTGCCCGACAACATCGCCATCATCGCCGCCGGCGTCGAGCAGTGGCTCGACGTGGGTCAGGTCGAGGCCCTCGACGCCGCCGGCGAGCTCGTCGATCACGACCTCTGGTTCGACAGCTGGGGCCTCGGCCTGTCGGCGCAGATCCTGGCCAAGCGCAACCGCGACCGCAAGATCGTCGCCAAGATCCCGGTGCTGCGCCAGCTCTACCGCGACAAGCTGGTCTACCTGCGCGCCGGCCTGTCGAGCCTCGCCAAGAACGCCCTCAAGTCGCTCGTCGGCCGCGCCCGCTTCGCCGCCCTCATCACCATCGACGGCGAGACCCGCGAGCTCGGCGGGATCAACGACATCGTCATCAAGGGCACCCTCCTCTACGGCGGCGACTGGATCTTCGACCCGACCTCCAAGCCCGACGACGGCAAGTTCGAGGTCATCATCGTCGACAACCCCGCCGACTGGGGCGCCGCGGCGATCCGCGCCCACAAGCGCAACCCCGTCACCAACGACGACCTCGCGGTCCTCGGCCTCGCGCCCAAGCAGATCCCGCGCGGCTCGCAGATCGAGGTCAAGATCTTCCGCCCCGCCGGCATGGGCCCGGTGCCCTCGCAGATCGACGGCGAGGAGTACGTCTCGACCGACCACTACCGGATCCGCAACCTCTTCCACTACCTGCGGATCATCGTCCCCGAAGACCCGCACTGGGTCTGAGCCCGACGCGTCGCAGGGCCGGCAGGCCGTCGCGCGAGCGCCCGCCCCTCGCATCTCCGCGACCGCGCTCCGAGGCCGCAGCAGGCTCGCCGGCTCACGCGAGCGGTCGTGCCCGCGCGGCTCGCCGGTCGCCTGGACGCTTGCGGCGCGCGCCCGGCCCGTGGCACGCTGCCACGCCGCCTCGCATGTCACCGGGCCCGGCCACGCGGATCCCACGGCCCACCGGGCGCGGGCTCGCCGCTCCGCTCTGCGTCCTCCTCGCCTGCAACGGCGGCGTCGAGGGCCTGCAGCGGCAGATCAGCGAGCGCCTGCAGCAGGGCCTGACCTCGTCCGACAAGAAGCGGCCCGAGGAGCCCGACCGACTGCCGCCCGAGCTCGTCCTCAACAAGCTGCGGCTCTACGTCGACTGCGTCGGCGCCACCCGCGTCCCGCTGTACGACGCCTACCGCGACGGCGCGGCCGCGTTCGCCGGGCGCACGCGCACGCCCCCGGCCGAGATCCCGCCCGAGGCGCTCGACCAGTGCGGCAAGGCCGAGCGCGAGGGCCCGCTGCTCAAGCCGCCGCTGCCGGCGCTCGAGCAGGCGGCCGCGGCCTACAGCGACAACTCGCGGCTGTTCGCGGCCACCATCGATGCTGTCCGCGAGGACATGTCCCACAAGGCATCCTCCATCGAGGAGGACGGCGAGGCCTCGCCGATCTACAACAACTTCAGCGACGCCTACCGCGGCTGGGACGAGGCCCGCCGCGCGCTCGAGGGTCAGATCGCCGTCCGCCAGGGCCGGCTCGACGCGGCGGTGCTGGCCGAGATCGAGGCGCGGGCCGGCGCCGGCCTCGAGTGGCACACGCGCAACGTCATCATCCAGGCCAAGCCCTACGTGCGCTGCATCGGCGACCACGACGAGTTCACCGCCGGCGTGTGCGAGGCGTTCCACACCGCCTTCTCCGCCGCCTACGCCGAGTTCCGCGCCGCCTACGAGTCCGACCCGCAGGCCGCCGCCGCCGTGTTCTGGCTGCCGCAGCTGGCCGACAGCCTGGCCGAGTACGCCGCCGCCGCCGACCGCCTGACGCAGGCGATCCGCGACGGCAAGGCCCGCTCCGGCGAGATCAGCGCGGTCGTGCAGGAGTACGGCGACGCCGCCCACGACGGCGAGACGGTCAACTTCGCCCGCCTGCGCTGAACTTTCCACCTGTCCTTCGCGCCCTGTCCCCTCGCACACCCGGATCGACCCGCCATGAGAGCCGTCGTCATTCGCCGCCACGGCGACCCCAGCGTCCTCGAGCTCACCGACCTGCCCGACCCCGCGCCCGGCCCCGGCCAGGCGCTGGTCGAGGTCCGCGCCTGCGCCCTCAACCGCCTCGACATCTGGGTCCGCGGCGGCCTGCCCGGCCTCAAGCTGCCGCTGCCGCACGTGCTCGGCTGCGACATCGCCGGCGTCGTCACGGCCGTCGGCCCCGGCGTCGACCCGGCCAAGGTCGGCGCCGAGGTCGTCGTCAGCCCCGGCGTCTCGTGCGGCCAGTGCGAGAGCTGCCTGTCGGGCTGGGACAACCTGTGCCCCAAGTACGGCATCCTCGGCGAGCAGCTGCCGGGCGGCTACTGCGAGCAGATCGCCGTGCCGGCGCAGAACCTGCTGCCCAAGCCCGACAACCTCGACTTCGTGCACGCCGCCGCGGTCCCGCTGACCTTCCTCACCGCCTGGCAGATGCTGGTCGTGCGCGCCCAGCTCAAGCCGGGCCAGACCGTCCTGATCCACGCCGTCGGCAGCGGCGTCGGCGTCGCCGGCCTGCAGATCGCCCGCCTGTTCGGCGCCCGCGTCATCGCCCTCGCCAGCAGCGACGCCAAGCTGGCCCGCGCGCGCGAGCTCGGGGCCGAGCTCACCTTCCGCAGCGACGACTCCGACTGGGAGCGGCGCGTCCGCGCGGTGCCGTGGGTGCAAAAGCGCGGCGTCGACGTCGTGTTCGAGCACACCGGCGCCGCCACCTGGGAGGCCAGCCTGCGCCTGTGCAAGCGCGGCGGCGTCGTCGTCACCTGCGGCGCCACCTCCGGCTACGCCGCCAACACCGACCTGCGGCAGGTGTTCTTCCGCCAGCTGCAGATCCTCGGCAGCACCATGGGCAGCAAGTCGCTGCTGTTCCCGATCCTCGCCCACATGGGCCGCGGCGAGCTCGTGCCGATCCTCGACCGCACCTTCCCCCTCGCCGAGGCCGAGGCCGCCCACCGCTACCTCGACCGCCGCGAACAGTTCGGCAAGGTCGTCCTCACCTTCGACCGCTGACCGGCGCCACAACCTGTCCTCTCGGACAGCCCATGGACCTGTCCTCGCGGACAGCCCTGCACCGGCGCCCCCGCCGCCGCGCCTCACCTGTCCTCGCAGACAGCACCCCCCACCCGCAGCGCCACCCGGCTCGACCGATGAACCAACGCCCGTCCTCACCTGTCCTTACGGGCAGCCGATTCGCCTACCCCTTGCGCCGCGTCCGTGAGCTGTGCGGCGGCGTCGTCGTCGAGCTCGACGTGGTCGCCAGCCTCGACGCCGCCATCGACGCCCTCTGCGACGAGGTCGGGCGCAGCATCGACGACGCCGAGGCGCTGCGCCTCGTGCCCTACTTCGGCACGCTATGGCCGGCCGGCCGCGCGCTCGCGGCCCACGTCGGCGAGCGGCCGGCGCTGGTCCGGGGCCGGCGGGTGATCGAGGTCGGCTGCGGCCTCGGCCTGCCCGCCCTGGTCGCCGCGCGGCTGGGCGCCCACGTCCTCGCTTGCGACGCCCACCCCGACGTCCTCGCCCTGCTGCGCCGCAACGCCGCCCTCAACGACGTCGTCATCGCCTACCACCCCGGCGACGTCGCCGACCCCGACGCCCTCGTCGCCGCGCTCGGCACCGCCGACCTCGTGCTCGCCAGCGACGTGGCCTACGAGGCAGGCCTGGCCGCCCGGATCGCGCCGGCGCTGGCTCGCCTGTGCCGCCCGGGCGGCCGGATCTTGCTCGCCGACCCGGGCCGCCCGCTGTTCCAGGCGACCGTCAACGCCCTCGAGGCGCTCGGCTACCGCAGCGAGGTGGAGATCCGTCGCGCACGCCGCGGAGACGACAGCGCCACCACCGGCGCCGCCGCCACCGACAGCGAACAGGAGGTCTTCGTCGTCAGCTTCGAGGATCGAGCCGTCGAGCCCGGATCGCCGCAATAACCGTTTACGCTGCAGCGCCCGGGCCGCCGGCGATCTGTCCCTTGAAACATGTGACAGCGATCCGGCGCCCTCGCCGCTCGCGCGCGCAGTGTTGCCGGTCATACTTCGCGATGGAGGCCAGCATGAACCTGCTCGATCGAGCCGCGCGGATCGCTGCGGCAGCACGCATCGCCGAAGACCCCGATCGGGCCCGGGCGCGCGTGCTTGCCGAGCTCATGTGCGGCGGCGACGAGACGAGCGACAGCACCAACCTCGCCCGCCAGCTCCGCGCCCTGCTCGAGCTGTCGCGGGATCGCGAGCGACCCGACGTCGACCTCGCCACCGCGCTGGGCCGGATCACCGAGACCGCCGTCGACATCTTGAAGATCCATCGCGCTGGAGTGTGGTTCTTCGCCCCCGACGCCTCGGCCCTGGAGTGCGCCGACCTTTACGACGTGGCGACATCTGCGCACTCGTCCGGTGGCGTGCTCTACCGCTGCGACTTTCCGATCTATTTTGCGACCCTCGCGACCACCCGCGTGCTCGACGCCGGGGACGCGCGCAACGACCCGCGGACCCGCGAGTTCGCCGAGATCTACTTCCGCCGCCACGGCGTCGCCGCCACCCTCGACGCCCCGATCCGCTCGCGCGGCGGCCTCTCCGGCGTCCTGTGTTGCGAGTACATGGGCGACCCGCGGGCGTGGACCGACGACGAGATGGCGTTCGTCGCCTCGCTGGCCGACGCCGTCACGCTCGCGCTCGAGACCGACCGGCGCCGCACCGCCGAGCGCGACCTGCTGCACAAGATGTCGGTGATCCACGCCCAGCGGCAAGAGATCGCGCGCCTCACCTCCCCCGTGCTCGAGGTCTGGGACAATGTCCTCGCCGTCCCCCTCATCGGCCAGCTCGACGCCGACCGCCAGGCTGCGACCATCGGCGGCCTCGCCGAGGCCATCTCGCGCCAGCAAGCCGCGTGGGTGATCCTCGATCTGCAAGCGCTCGAGTCCCTCGACGCCACCAACGCCGAGTCGGTCGCCCAGATCGCCCACGCCGTCCGCCGCCTCGGGGCCGGCTGCGTGCTCTCGGGCGTCACCCCCGACGTCGTCACCCAGTTGGTCGCCCTCAGCCCGGAGCTGGGCCGCTTGCCCGCCACCTCCAGCCTCAAGTGCGGCCTGCAGCACTGCCTGCAGCGCTCCTGTCCCGAAGGCCAGCTCGCCTGACGCCGGCGTTCTGTCCCGAGAGACATCTCGAAGCAGGCAAGCTCCGCTGCGCGGCCAGGACAAAGGCGAGCGCACGCGGTCGCGTGCGCTCGCCCCACTCGCTCGGACGGCCGGCGCACCTGGTCGCGTGCGCCGTCGCTTCACGAGCGCACGCGGTCGCGCGCTCGTCTCGGTCGGACAGCCGGCGCACCTGGTCGCGTGCGCCTCTCGCTTCACTTCGAGCGACGGGCGCACGCGGTCTCGTGCGCCCGTCTCACCGATCTGGGCCGTCGCGCACGCGGTCTCGTGCGCGACCTCTTTCATGTCGAACGGCGCATGCACGCGGTCTTCGTGCGCTCGCCTCCTCGCCGCGAACATCCGGCGCACGCGGTCTCGTGCGCTCACCATGCCGAGGACGAGCCGCTTCGGGACATCCCGCCGCACCTCGTGAGGTCGAACGCGGCTGTCCCGAAGGACAGTCGCGCTAGCGCGACCTGGTCTTCTTGGCCTTGGTCGGGCCGGCGTTGCCCTTGCGGGCGGCCTTCGGCGAGGTCGTCGCGGCGCGGCGGCGGCGGGTCTCCCAGCCCTTCTTGGCCGCCTCGCTGCGGGACTTCGAGGTCGGCGCCGCGGCCGGCTTGCCGGCGCGCGCGGTCGACTTGCTCGCCGCCCGTTTGACCGCGGGCTTGCTCTTCGCCGCGGCGCTGTTCGTCCGCGCCTTCGTCTTCGTCTTCGCCTTGGCCGGAGCCGCCTTGCGTACTTTCGCGCCGGTCCGTGCCGGGGCACTCTGCTTCGTCCGCTCACTACGGGCCATGCTCTCACTCCTTCTGCGGCGCAAGTCTGGAACACGATCGTCAGCCTGCAACCACCTCGTCGATCGCCGCGGCACCTGCCGCGTGGCGCAGGTCCCAAAGGCCACCTCGGCCACCGTCGTGAATTCAGGCCGTCGCGGGCACGCTGCGTCGCGTTTCGCCGCATCGACGGCGACGCCGATCGAGCCCTGCATCACCACGTCGTCGCCGGTGACGACGAGACGAGTCGGTCGAGATGCGCCGGACCCGGCCTGTCGCCCGCCGGCGATCCAGGACGACCGCGCGCGATTCAGCCACGGCTGTCGTCGGCATGGACGCGGAGCGACGGCCGCGGATGAAGCGTCGACGGTCGCCTCGCGGCCGTGATGCCTGCGAGGACGACCTGCGAGGTCAGCCGCGGCTGCGACGGCGACGGAGCGTCAGCAGGCCTGCGAGCAGCAGGATCGTCGCGCCCGGAGTCGGCTCTGCCACCACATTGCAGCCCTTCTTGCTCGCGCCGGGCTCACCACCGACCTCCGGCGGGCCCTCGGCGGAGCCGAGGTACGGCTCGCCGCTCGAGCCGCCGCCGCTCGACGTGCCCGAGTAGTCGTCGCCGCCCGACGACGTGTCGCCGCCGCTGCTGCTGCTGCCCCCGCCGCTGCCGCCCTCGCTGGACGACGAGCCGCCGCCGGTGGGCTTCCCGTGGCGCTTGTTGTCCTCGTACTCTTTCCACTTCTCGGGGTACGGCGGCAGCTCGGCCGGGCGCGGGCGCGCGTTGGCGACCTTCTTCCACGCGCCGGGCGACGGGAACCACGGCCCCGTCGGCGGCTGGAAGCTGATGACATAGACCGCCCGGCGGTTCTTCTCCTCGTCGAAGGAGTCGGGCGTCTGGACCTTGAGGCCCTTCTCGCCCATGCCCGTGTAGTAGATCTCGGACCACACGCCCTTCTCGTGGAAGCGCTCCGCGATCGCGCGCGCGCGGCCCTCCGACAGCTTCTGGTTGTCGCCCGGCTTGCCGACGGTGTCGGTGTAGCCGGCGATGAACAGCTTGGGCACGTAGCCTGCGCCCTCGAGCGCGTTGCCGACGGCCTTCTTGGCGTTCTCGACCGACGCCAGCTTGTGCATCGCCACCGCCGCCGCCTCGTCGATCTTCCCCGCCTGCTCGCCCTTGATCACGGCCTTGCCGCTGTCGAACACGACCTCGGTGTGCGGGATCTCGATCGCCATCGGCGCCAGGATGTGCTCGCCGTACTGGCCCTGCGCGCCGTCGAAGCGGACCTTGACCAGGAACACGTCGTCGGTCGTGTCCCACTTGAGCTCGATGCGCTCGTTCGCCTTCCACCCGCCGGTGCCGGCGTCGTTGTGGATCACGTCGCCGTCGGTGTTGTAGACCTTGAACTCGTAGCCGCTGACCTCGAAGCTGGTCGTGTACGCGACCTTGTGGTCGTAGAGGATGTCGGCCGCGCTGGCCATCGCCGTGACCTTGCCGGCCGCGCTGCCGCCCCCGCCGCCGCCCCCGCCGGGCTTGCCGGCCCCGCGCGCGACCTCGAAGTTGGCGTTGGCCTCGCCCGCCGACGACACGATCGCCATCTCGTAGGCCGCGTTGTCGCCGTTCTGCGTCCAGACGATCTTGTGCTCCTTGCCGGCCTTGAGCCCCGGGATCTTCTTGCGGATCGTCTGGCGGTCGCCGCTGATCGTCACCTCCATCGCCTGCAGGTCCTCGTTGGCCCGCAGGATGACGTGGGCCTGGCCCTTCTCGTCGGTGACGCGCGAGAACTCGTAGTTGAAGGGACCGTCGAGGAGGAGAGCGATCAGGGCGCCGGCGAGGGTCGAGAGCGTGGGCATGGCAGCGAGTCCGGGCGGACGTTATCACGCCCGGGCGCCGCTTTCAGCCCGGTTGCGGGCCCCCGACGTGGCGGGCTCGCACGACCGTGTGGATCCCGCCGCGGACCAGGAAGTCGCCCTCGACCTCGAGCCATTCGGGGTCCAGGACCGAGACCAGGTCGTCGAGGATCTGGTTGGACACCGCCTCGTGGAACGCCCCGGTGTCCCGGAACGACCACAGGTACAGCTTGAGGCTCTTGAGCTCGACGCAGCGCGCCCGCGGGCGGTAGCGGATCCGGATCGTGGCGAAGTCCGGCTGGCCCGTCATCGGGCACAGGCACGTGAATTCGGGGCAATCGAAGCGAATCTCGTAGTCGCGCCCCGGACGGGGATTGGCAAACGTGGCGAGCTCTCGGGAGGGCACCGTGGACACGCGCGCAAGCTGCCATGGTCGCCCGCCCGCGGGCCAGATCTCGGGCCGTGAGCTTGAACCGCGCCGCCGTGGCCGGCATCATGCGGGACCCATGGGTGAGCATCCGCCCGGCGCCCGCCTCGCGCCCCTCGCCCGGCTGGTCGGGGCCGCCGCGCTGGCCGGGGCTGCGGCCCTGGCGTGCGAACCCGCGCCGAAGCCCGATTGCCCGGCCCCCTGCGGCCCCGGCAGCACGTGCCTCGAGGGCCAGTGCGTCGCCGACGCCCCGGTCGCCCCGCCGCCCGAGGCCGACAAGAAGAAGAAAAAGAAGCGCAAGAAAAAGCGCGCGCGCCACACCAGCAAGGCCGCCGCGCCCGCGGGCGGCGGCGCCGAGCCGGTCGCGGCCGGCGGCGACGAGGTCGAGGAGGCCGAGGTCCCCGCCGAGAAGCTGCCGCCGTTCGTCCCCGTCGACGACCGCAAGATCCCGCAGTTCTCGAAGGACAGGACCCAGACCCTCGACCTCGAGGCCGGCAGCGAGCGACCGAGCGAGCGGGTCCTCGACCAGCACTTCGCCCGGATCACCCCGAAGATCACCGACTGCGTGGTCACGGCCAGCCGCTACGGCGACGTCGGCAGCGGCCGCCTGGCCATCCAGCTGCGCCTCCTTCCGTCCGGCAAGGTCGAGAGCGTGTCGGTCAAGGCGCCCGCGAGCCTGGCGGTGTGGGGCATCGTCCCGTGCGCCCGCAAGGCCGTCTACGACCACCGCTTCCCCGGCTACGACGGCCCGAGCGTCGGCGTCGACTTCGCCGTCGACGTCGACTGACCGCCGGGACACCTCGCTCGATCGACGCCTGTCCTCATCGACATGCCCGTCGAGCCATGCCCCCTGCGACATGCCCAAAACGACCTGCCCCCGCGGACAGGCCCCCTGAACGCGCCTGGTGCTCCGAGACGAGCATATCGGGCGAACATGGGACCGACGAGCAACGCAGCCGGCGTGGCGGAGAACTGGCGAGGGCCGCGCGAAATGGCCGCGGCGCTAGAGCCCCTCGACCTTGGGCTTGACGCTCTTGCTCCGCTTCTTCGCCCCTTCGCTCTCGCCGCGCAGCCAGCTGTTGACGCTGGAGTCGAGCGCGCGGGCCTCGTCGAAGTAGCGCTCGGCGTCGGCGTCTTTGCCGGCGGCCTCGCGACACAGACCGAGGCCGGCGAGGGCCCGCGCGCGCTCGGCGGCCGGGCCGTTGCTGCTCGCCACGGCCGCGTATTCGGCCTCCGCGAGGTCACAGCGGCCCTTCTGGCGCGCCCGGTCGCCGCTCTCCAGTTGGTCGCGCACGGAGTCCTTGTCGGCGTCGACGCGCTTCTGATCGGGCACATGCAGGCCCGGCAGCGGCGCCTCCTCGACCTCGGCCTTCTTGGCCTTCATCGACGGGCGCGCCGCCTTGGGCGCGGGCCCCGGCTCCATCGCGCCCGGCACGACCGCGTCGGCCGCCGGCGCCATCGCGGCCTCGCTGTCGTCCGGCGCACCGCCGCGATCTGTCGGCGGGGACATGTCCTCGAGTTCAGCCGCCTCTTCGCTCGGCCTCGGCGGCTCGGGGGCTGCGGGCGCCGGCGCCGGTGCCGGTGCGCGGGCGGCCTCGTCGCGGATCGACGGCGCGCCCTCGTCGACCGGCCGCGCGACCCACAACAGCAGCGCGGCCGTGCCCGCCAGGGCCACGCCCGGCAGCAGGAACGAGCGACGCAACCGCTCCCACAAGCTCGGGCCCTCGACCGCCGGCACGGGCGGCGGCGCCGCGCGTCGCGCCTCGGCGAGGATGCCGTCGAGCAGACCCGGCGCGACGTCCTCCTCCGGCATCGCCTCGCGCGTCATCGCCAGGATCGCCGCGTACTCGTCGGCGCGCTGGCGCAGCGGCGCGGGCATCGCAGCGAGATCGACGGCGTGCCCGGGGTCACCCACCCACTCGAGCGCGTCCTCCAGGAGATCGAGCTCGTCGGGGGTGAAGTCGCTGCCGTGGGCCGGGTCTCGCATGCGTCGGGATCAATCAGCCGGGGGGGCCGTGAAGTCGATCGAGCCTGTCTGACTAATGTGCACCTGGCGGCGCATCGCAGGCAAGCACGGGAAGCAACGGCCCGCGGCTCGCCCAGGTCTGCGCCGAATCGTGCAGAATCACACGCGTCCGCCTCCAGGAGCCGGCGGGACCCAGATCCAACCATCTTCGAGCCAGCGATCCTCGAGCCCCTCGATCGCGGCCCTGAGGGGATCGGCGGTCACCGGCTCTGCCGACGCCGCCGAGGGCGCCGCCGGCTGTAGATCGAGCGGCCCCTGCCAGCCCTGATGCGCCCACAAGAACGCCGTGAGGGCGGCGATGACCGCGTCGAACACATGCGGGCTGCGGACCACAACCTCGGGCCAGACGAAGTCGAACGCGAGGCACGAATCGAGCGCCGTCAGCATCCGCTTGCGCAGCTCCCACGCCTGCTCGCTGTCGCTGCGCCGGTGGCGGCGCTCGACCTCGGCCCCGAACAGGCGCGTCACCGTCGCCGGCGGATGGACCTCGATCAGGTTCTCGTGCAGCCGCAGCAGCGGCGACAACACCCGCCGCAAGTACGCCGCCCGCGCGGCCAGCGGTCCCATGCCCTGCCCCAGCGACTCGCGCGGCGACAGGCCCACGTGCGTCAGCAGGACGTCGACCGCCCGCTGCGTGTACGGCGTGACCGCCGGCTTGCCCGGGTCCGAGCGCCGCGCCGCGTGCAGGGCCGGCGCGTGCCGGCGCATCCACGCCACCACCGGCACCGTGCACGCCTGTACTCCGGGACAGGCCAGCGGACAGCGGATGCACGGCGGCAACGTCAGCGGCGCGTCGATCGCCACGACGGTCTCGTCGGACGTCCAGCGCTGCAGGTACGCGACCAGCACCTCGTCGCGGAACAGCGGATCGCCGCCGCCCTCGCCGCCCTCCTCGCCGCTGCCGCGGTGCCCGTGGCGCAGCCGCGCCTCCGCCAGCCGCACCCTCGGCCTCTCGCCCCCGTCGTCGACGCGCTCGAGCCGGGCGACCGCGGTGGTCTTGCCGCGGCCGCCGCCGAGGGCCACGCCGACGAAGCGGGTGAAGCGTCGCGTCGGAGATGTCGCAAGGGACAGCTCGATCGGACGGATCACGTGGTCGGCTCGTGGTGGACCGAAGGCTGCTTGTCGAGCAGGTACTGCAAGTACGCGATCGCAGCCGGCAGCTCGATCGCGGGCAGGCGATCGATGAGGTCGCGGGCGGTCCGGCGCAGCGTCTCCGAGGGCCCCGGGGCGCGCTCGTTGGCCGGCTTCTCGAGCGGGATGTTCGGCTCCGGCGGATCCTCGGGCTTGCCCCACGGCGGATACGCGCCGAGCACGATGTCCTGATTGGCCAGCCAGCCGTCGATGTAGATGTGCAGCAGGTTCGCGCGGTACGAGAACCACCGGTCGCGCTCGACCGGATAGGACAGCAGCACGTCCTTGAAGCGGCGGAACGCCCCCTTGCCGTCTATCGCCAGCGTCAGCCGCTCGCGCAGCGCGGGATCTTCCACCGAGGCGACGAAGCGCTCCATCCAGCGGTACTGTTCGCGCGACGACGCCGGGTCGAGGTGGATGAAGCGCCCGGTCGTGCGCGCGATCTGCTGCCGCTTCTCCTCGTCCTCGGGCCGGGTGTCGTTGATCGTGACCACCTGCCCGTTCTGCAGATCGAGGTAGGCGTGGTGGTCGGGGGCGTTGTGCTCAAAGGAGGTCTCAAGGGCCGACCAGTCGGGGATCGGCGCGTCGGGGGAAACTCGCATGGCTAAGTCGCTTCCGCTCTAGGGGGGGTGATGGTTCGGTGCGCATTCCCGTGACCGGCCCGAAGTCCGCGGTGGTCAAGCGCAGACGTAATTGCAGCCGCACGGCGAGGGGCGCCGGTCTGGGTCACCAGCGCGCCTCGGCCAGGATAGTCCGGCGCGCCCGGCCCCGGCAACCATGTCGCGGCGGCGCCCGCGGCCGGGCGCCCGGCGGCCTACTCCGCCTCGCTCGCCCCGGCCACGCGCGGCCCGGCGAGCTCGAGCAGACGCTCGCGGAGGGTCTGCAACTCGCCCCCCAGGTCCTCGCCGGCCCGCTGCGCCAGCTCCTGGACCGTCGCCGCGCAGGCGTGGAGGGCCGCCAGACGGGCCTGCGCCGCCGCCAGCGAGCGCTCCAGCTCGTCCACCGGCCGCGCCGTGACCCGCCGCAGCTCCCCCTGCAGCTGCTCGAGCTCCCAGCGCGTGCTCTGCAGCGCCGCCGCCGCCGCGTCGATCCGCCGCGGCCCCTCCTCGTCGACCTCGCTGGGCTTCGCCGCCGCGCTCGGCGCTCGCCCCGCCAGCTGGTCCTCGAGCGCGTCGATGCGCGCCTGGGCCGCGTCGAGCTGCTCCACCAGCGATTGCCGGGCGATGCTCGCCAGCTCGAGCTGGCGCCGCGCCTGCGCCACCTGCCCGCGCAGCGCCTCGCCCTCCTCTTCGCGGGCCCGCTCCGGCCGCGGCCGCTCGGGTCGCGCCGGGCTCGCCGGCGCCTCCGCGGGCGGCGCCGGCGGCAGCTCGAGCAGCGTCACCCCGCGCGGCACGTCGCGCGCGCCGACCACCGCGATCAGGCACTCGAAGCCCATGTCCTCGCCGAGGCTGTTGTCGAAGGCCAGCGGCACCGGCCCGCGCTCCTCGGCCTCGTCGTCCTCGGTCTCGTCGCTCGTCACCTCGCCGCAGTCGACCACGCTGGCCGCGCGGGTCAGCGCCAGCGCGTAGATCCGCGCCCGCGGGAAGTGCTGCGTCACCAGGTCCTGGAACAGCTCGAGCTCGAGGCCGCCGGCGGCCTCGCCCGGGGCGCTCACCACCACCACGCGGCCGGCCTCGGCGCCCTCCGCGAGGGCCGTCAGCAGGCGGAACGCCCGCGTCTCGAGCCGGTTCTCGAGGCGGCTCTGGGCCCGCGCCGCGAACCGCGACAGGTGGCTGGCGTCGACGAAGTGGCGCGCCAGATCGACGATCGCCACCTGCCACGGCGCCTCCGCCAGCAGCTCCTCGAACACGTCGAACTCGGCCACGCGCGGCCCGGTGCGCCCGCGTCCGGTGCCTGGCCGGGCCTCGTGCGCCAGCAGCCACGCCTGATTGCCGCCGCCCGGGAGCAGTTCGGCGAGCAGCGCCGCGAACGGGGCCGGCAGCGTCTTCGCCCCGCGCAGCGCCGCCTCGAGCGCGGGGTCGGCGAGCACGCGGCTGCGACCCGCCCACAGCTCGCGGAGAAAGCCGTAGCGGGCGGCCCAGCGGTCGGCGTGGAGCATGGCGCGCCCACGGATAGCGCGCGCCCCGGGCGGGAGGCAAGGCTCCTCGGGGCGGCGCGTGCGGTCCGGCCCGCGACCTCGTTTTGGCGCCCGCCGCGGCGCCGCGGCCCTTGAGCGCCCCCGGCCCTGGTGCTAGCGTCGCGCGCTCGCCATGGACCCTGTGCTGCGCGCCAAGCTCGAGAGCATCGCCGAGCGTCACGAAGAGCTGGGCGTCATGCTCTGCGCCCCCGAGATCGCGCAGGACAAGACCCGGCTGCTGGCCCTCTCGCGCGAACACGCCGAGATCGCCCCCATCGCCGCCGCCGTCGCCCGCTACCGCGACCTCGAGGTCCGCACCCGCGACGCCGAGGAGCTGCTCGCCGATCCTGACCTCCGGGACATGGCCGAAAGCGACCTGCGCGAACTCAAGCAGCAGCGCGGCGAGCTCGAGGCCGAGCTGCAGAAGCTGCTCCTCCCCAAGGATCCCAACGACAGTCGCGACGTCGTGCTCGAGATCCGGGCCGGCACCGGCGGCGAGGAGGCCGCGCTGTTCGCCGCCGACCTGTGGCGCATGTACACCCGCTTCGCCGAGCGGCAGCGGTGGACCGTCGAGCCGCTCAACATCAGCGAGGCCGGCGCCGGCGGCTTCCGCGAGATCTCGGCCATGATCCACGGCCGCGACGTCTACGCCCTCCTCAAGTTCGAGAGCGGCGTGCACCGGGTCCAGCGCGTCCCGGCCACCGAGGCCCAGGGCCGGATCCACACCTCCACCGCCACCGTCGCCATCATGCCGGAGGCCGAGGACGTCGACATCCAGATCAACCCCAAGGACCTCGAGGTGCAGTTCATGCGCGCCTCCGGGGCCGGCGGCCAGAGCGTCAACACCACCGACTCCGCCGTCCGGATCACGCACATCCCGACCGGCCTCGCGGTCCACTGCATGCAGGAGAAGTCGCAGACCAAGAACCGCGAGCTGGCGATGAAGCTCCTGCGCGCGCGCCTGCTCGACCGCGAGATCCAGCGCGTCCAGGCCGAGCGGGCCGCCCATCGCCGCAGCCAGGTCGGCACCGGCGATCGCAGCGAGAAGATCCGCACCTACAACTTCCCGCAGGACCGCGTCAGCGATCACCGGATCGGCCTCACGCGCCACGCCATCGGCGACTTCATGGACGGCGGCATCGACGACGTGATCGCCGCCCTGCGCGCCAGCGACGAGGCCGACCGCCTGGCCGAGGCTCAGGGTCAGCCATGAAGCGCTCCGTCCAGGTCGAGATCGCCGGGCAGACGCTCACGATCCGCAGCGACGAGGGGCCCGACTACGTCCAGCAGCTGGCCGAGTTCGTCGACGGTCACCTGCAGCTGCTCGGCGGCAACAACAAGCGGATCAACAGCGCCGCCAACGCCCAGCGGATCGCCCTGCTCGTCGCCATGCAGATCGCCGACGAGCTGTTCCGCGAGAAGGACCTGCACCAGCGGTTCCGCCGCAAGGTCCACGAGCGCCTGCTCGGCCTGCGGCTCGCCCTCGATCAGCACGAGCAGCGGCTGGCCGCCAGCGAGGCCGCCGCCGACAACCTCGACGAACCACCGAGCGCCTGACCATGAACGCCACCCCGCCGCAGCCGCCCCGCTCCGCCGCCCTCCAGCGCATGCTCGAGCGCGGCTACTTCGAACAGGCCAGCGACTTCGCGGCCATCGACGCCGCGCTCGACGGCGGCATGGTCACCTTCTACGTCGGCTACGATCCGACCGCCGCCTCGCTGCACGTCGGCCACCTGGTCCAGATCATGGGCATGCGCACGCTGCAGCGCGCCGGTCACAAGCCGATCATCATCGTCGGCGGCGGCACCGGCATGATCGGCGACCCCTCGGGCAAGATGGAGGCGCGCAAGCTGCTGACGAGCGAGGACGTCGCCGCCAACGCCGCCGCGATCCGCGAGCAGCTCGGCCGCTTCCTCCACTTCGACGCCGGCGAGCCCAACGACGCCGTCATGCTCGACAACGCCGACTGGCTGCTCGAGCTCAAGTACATCGAGTTCTTGCGCGACGTCGGCCGCCACTTCACCGTCAACCGCATGATCGCGGTCAAGACCTACCGCGACCGCCTCGACGCCGAGATCCCGCTCAGCTTCCTCGAGTTCAACTACCAGCTGCTGCAGTCCTACGACTTCCTGCACCTGTTCCGCCACCACGGCTGCACCCTGCAGTTCGGCGGCTCCGACCAGTGGGGCAACATGGTCGCGGGCGTCGAGCTGATCCGGCGCATGACCCCCGAGGGCCAGCCCAACGCCGCCTACTGCCTGACCTTGCCGCTGCTGCTCACCAACGACGGCCGGAAGATGGGCAAGACCGAGCGCGGCGCGGTGTGGCTCGACCCGCAGCGGCTCAGCCCGTTCGAGTACTACCAGTTCTGGATCGGCTGCGACGACCGCGACGTCGCCAAGCTGCTCCGGACCTTCACCGACGTGCCCGCCGCCGAGATCGAGGCCCTCACCGCCGAGGGCGGCGCGGCCCTCAACGCCGCCAAGGCCCGCCTCGCCTACGAGGCCACCGCCCTGCTGCACGGCCCCGAGGAGGCCGAGCGGTCGAAGCGGGCCAGCGAGCAGGCCTTCGGCAGCAGCGACGACTGGAGCGCCGTGCCGCTCGTGACCGTCCCGGGCCCCGAGATCCGCCTCGTCGACCTCGTCACCCACCCCGAGATCGAGGCCTTCAAGTCCAAGCGCGAGGCCCGCGAGCGGATCGCCGCCGGCGCCGTCAAGCTCAACGGCGAGCCCGTCACCGACCCCGCCCACCTCGTCACCGCGGCGGAGATCGGCGAGCAGGGCCTGCGCCTGCAGTCGGGCAAGAAGTGCCGCTTCCGCATCGCCCTCGGGTGAGCTGTCCCCGGGGGCATGCCCGATCGGGCATGCGTGGACGGACATGTCTGCATGGACCTGCCCGGCAGGACATGCGCCGCTACCAGTCCTCGCGGAAGCGCAGCACCGTGTCGCGCACGCGCTGGTACACGCTGGCGGTCGCGCGCACGTCGCCGCGGTTGTACGTGGCGATCGCCCCGAGCTCGCCGCGCGCGTAGGCCGGGGCGACGTCGGCCCCGCTCATCGCGTCCTTCGGGCTCTCGACCCCGAGCGCCCAGCAGACCGCGTCGAGCGAGGCCGGGCCGACCGAGCGCCCGGTCGCGACCATGCGGTAGAGGTCGAGGTGCGGCCGCACGTTGTACGGGCTGCCGAGCAGGTCGACCCGCGCCGGCACCTCGTGCACGAGGCTGCGCCCGAGCAGGAACGGCACGTCGAAGTTGCGCCCGTTGTAGCTGACGACCACCTCGGCCTGGGCCGCCAGCAGCCAGAACGCCTGCAGCAGCTCGCGCTCGCTGACCAGCTGCAGCCACGGCGGCACCTCGCCGACCACCCGCCGCGGGTCGCCGCCCGGCGGCACCCCCAGCGCCCAGCACTCGCTGTCGAGGTCGTCGCCCTCCATGAACGCCAGCGACACCACCTGCCCGAACAGCGGCGACAGGCTCATCACCAGCTCCGGCTCGCAGCCCTCGCGCGTCGCGTGGCGGCGGATCGCCTCGACCACGCTGCCCGGCATCGTCGCCGGGTCGTGCGCCGGCGCGGTCTCGAGGTCGAACACCAGCGTGCGGCACAGCTTGCCCGCGACCCGCTCGAAGCCCTCGCCGAACACCCGCGCCGGCGCGTAGCCGTCGTCGTCGTCGAGCGCGCAGCGGAGCTTGCGGACGTTGAGCTGGAGCGCCCCCTGGTACTGCTCGACGCGGAACAGCAGCTTGACCGCCTGCCCGCGCCGCGCCGCCTTGACCGCCTCCATCGCGTCGGGCGCGTCGTCCCAGACCTTGGCCGCGATCGTGCGCGCGGCGTCGCTCACCACCAGATCGAAGTACGGCCGGCCCTGGCGCGTGCGGCCCTCCTGCACCCGCATGAGGCTCGCATAGGCCACACACAGCCGGTTCGGATCGGGCACCAGCCCCGCCAGGTCGGCCAGGAGTTCGGGCCCGGAGGGCCGCGGAGCGAGCTCGGACGCGGGGCTTTGCATGGACGAGTGCCGGGAGGATACTTGCGCGGAAGCGACCCGCCCAGCCGTCCGTTCGCGACACCCCGCGCGTCCGCAGTGGGTCCACATCGCCCGGAGGAACCCCTTGCGCGTCACGCGAGCCACCACCGCCCTGCTCAGCCTCGCCACCCTGTGCGCCACCGCCTGTCGCGGCGACCGCGATCACACCCCACCCCCGCCCGAGACCGCAGCCAAGCCCGACGTCGCGTCCGCGCCGGCTCCGACCCCGCCTGCCGCCGCCGGCGCGCTCGGCAACCTCGGCCCGCTGGGCAGCATGCTCGCCGACAAGCTCGACGCCCCCGGCCCCTACGACCCGCCGCGGCAGTCGAAGGACTTCGACGCCGGCAAGCCGCACTGGCTCACCCTCGACCTCGGCGGCGAGATCGGCGAGCTCGCGCCCATGTCGCTGTTCGGCGGCGGCGCCCTGATCGAGCTGCACGCCCTGCTCCAGCGCCTCGATCGCCTGGCCGCCGACGCCAACGTCCAGGGCCTGCTCGTCCGCTTCACCGACGTCGGCCTCGACATGGCCACCGCCGAGGAGGTCCGCGGCGCCTTCCACAAGTTCAAGGACGGCGGCCGGCGCAAGCTCGTCTGCCACGCCGACACCCCGACCAACGCCGTCTACTACCTCATGACCGCCTGCGACAGCGTCGGCGTCCAGCCGGTCGGCGAGGTCATGATCCCCGGCCCCATGGCCATGCCGCTGCACCTGCGCGGCCTCCTCGACAAGCTCGGCGTCGTCCCCGACTTCGTCCACGTCGGCGCGTTCAAGGGCGCCGCCGAGCCGCTCACGCGCACCGAGCCGTCCAAGGAGATGCGCGAGACGCTGACCGCCGTGGTCGACCAGGCCTACCTGACCCTGCAGACAGGTATCGCCGCCGGTCGCAACATGACCCCGGAGACAGCCGCCCAGCGCATCGACGAGGCCCTGTTCACCAGCGAGGGCGCGCTCGCGGCCGGCCTCGTCGACAGCGTCGCCACCTACGAAGACTTCCGCGCCCAGCACACCGGCGGCGTCCCGTGGAAGCAGGTCAAGCTCAAGGACAGCCCGCGCGGCGGCGGCTTCGACATGGAGAAGCTGCAGGCCTTCCTCGGCCTCGTCCCGCCCAAGCGGCCGACGGAGCCGCACATCGCCCTCGTCTACGCGCTCGGCACCATCATCGACGGCCGCGGCCAGGGCACCCTCGGCGCGCGCCAGCAGATCGCCGGCCGCACCCTCGCCGCCGCGATCGACAACCTCACCGACGACGCCAACGTCGCCGCGATCCTCCTGCGCGTCGACTCGGGCGGCGGCAGCGCGATGGCCTCGGAGCAGATCTGGCGCGCGCTCCAGCGGGCCAAGGAGAAGAAGCCGATCATCGTCTCGATGGGCGGCGTGGCCGCCTCGGGCGGCTACTACATCTCGTGCGGCGCGACCAAGATCTTCGCCCTCGCCAACACCCTCACCGGCTCGATCGGCGTGGTCGGCGGCAAGATCGCCGTCGAGGGCATGCTCGAGAAGGTCGGGATCCGGACCTTCCCGATCGGCAAGGGCAAGCGGGCCGCGATGTGGTCCGGCATGACCCCGTGGACCGAGAGCGAGCGGGCCACCGTGCTGGCGACCATGGAGGAGATCTACCAGGTGTTCCTCGGCCGCGTCGCCAGCGGCCGCGGCAAGTCGCCGGAGGAGATCCACACGATCGCCCAGGGTCGCGTGTGGACCGGCGCGGCCGCCAAGGAGCGCGGCCTCGTCGACGAGCTCGGCGGCCTCACCGAGGCGCTCGCCGAGGCCCGCAAGCTCACCGGCGTGTCCGCCGAGGTCCCGCTCGAGGTCTACCCGCCCGAGCCCACGATCAAGGACATCATCGAGGGCTTCGACACCGGCCCCAGCCTGATCCGCGCCGCCGCCGAGCAGCAGCTCGTGCCCGGCCTCGGCGCCGCGCTCGGGCCCGCCGGCCTCGCGGCCGTCCACCGCGTGCTCGCCCAGCTCGACGGCCTGCGCGAGCAGCCGATCCAGACCGCGCTGATCTGGCCGGTCCTCACGCGCTGATCGGACATGTCCGTGCGGGCATGTCCGATCGGACATGTCCGCGGGAGCATGCCCACTCGGTCAGCCGTCACCGGCGTCGATGACCTCGCCCTCGCCGGAGATGTCGAACAGGCGGTCGCGGCGGCCGCCGTTCGCGCGCACGCGCGCCGCGCCGGCCTCGTGGATGAAGTCGAGCACGATCGTGTGGTTGAACGGCGTGTCGACGGCGGCCAGCCCGGCGTGCGGCATGAACTCCGCCGGCGCGAGCATCAGCCCGGCGAGGTCGGCCTCCCAGCTGCCCATCAGCGTCTGCCAGCGGCGCCAGCCCTCGACCTTGCGCGCGTCGTCGACGGGCGACAGCAGGCGGTCGGACTGGACCTCGACCTGGCGCTCGGTGACCGTGTCGACGCGGATCTCCGTCACCAGCCGCTGGCTGCCGTCGGCCGCCCACGTCAGCTGCGAGAAGCCGTCGAGCAGCGTCGAGTCGCCGCGCAGCGGCTCGTAGTACACCGAGGCGAGCAGCCCCTGCCCGTCCGGCCGGGTGTAGACGACCCGCATCGTCCCGCTGAAGCCGATCCCGGCGAACGGGCACGGCGTGTCCTTGTTGCCGAACCAGATCCGCAGGGCCACCGCGCCCGGGCGCTCGACCACCGCGCACGGCACCGAGGTCGCCGCGCCCGCCACGACCGCGTCGGCGATCGCCGTCAGGCTCTCGTCCGGATCGACCGTGCCGACCAGCGCGACGATCGCGTCCTCGATCGCCATCGCGCGGCCCTGGTCGACCACCTCGACCACCGTCTGGCGCATCTCCACCGTGCTCGCCGGCTCGGGCGTGCACGCGAGCGGCGCGGCCGAGGCGGACAGAGCGAGCGCGACGCGGAGGCGCACCGCCCGATCTTGCCCGCGGCGGCGCGTCCCGGCAAGTTCACCGGCGGGCGTGCGCGCGCCGATTGCCTCGCCCGGCCGGCCCTGCAACAGTAGCCCGGCCATGGCTCCACGCGTCCTCGCCCTGCTCGCCGCGCTCGCGCTCCTGTCCGCCCCGGCGAGCGCGTCCGCGGCCCGGAGCGCCCAGGCGCCGCCGAACCCGCACACGAGCAGCAGCGGCAGCGCCGAGCTGGCGCCGATGCCCCAGCCCGCGCCGATCCAGGCCACTCCGCCCGATCTGACGCAGCCGGCCAGCGTCCCGGCCTGGCAGCCGCCGGCCCCGACCAGCGTCGCCGGCCCGGCCGGGCCGGCCGTCACCGGTCCTTCGGGACCTGCTCCTGCGACCATGTCCTCAAAGCCAGCCGCCCAATCCGGCCCCAAACGCGGGCCGCTGTGGACCGAGGGCAAGCCGCTGATCGGCCGCGATTCGAAGGTGGGCGCCTACATCGCCCCCACCTTCAAGCTCACCGGCTTCGGACGGTCGCCCGGACTGATGCTCGGCGCCGACTTCGCCGTCATCGTCAACGAGCGCTTCATGTTCGGCGCCGCCGGCAGCGCGCTCGCCACTCCGTTGCCGGCGCAGCGGTCGGACGGCCGCACCTTCAACATGCGGACCCAGTACGCCGGCGTCACGCTCGCGGTCGCGTTGCTGCAGGTCCGTTTCTTTTCGCTCCAAGTCGGCGCCCTGATCGGCGGCGGCCGTGTCTGCCTCAACGACGAGCGGCTCGACCGCTGCGTCAATCGAGCCGCGATGTTCGTCGCCGAGCCCGAGCTCGGGATGTCGTTCGCGCTGACTCGCGTGCTGCGACTGGTGCTCTCGGGCGGCTACCGCTTCGCCGTGGCCCAGCCGTGGAGCGGCCCCAGCGACCGGATCCTCGGCGGCCTCACCGGCACGCTCGCGTTGCGCCTCGGCAAGTTCTGACATCTGCCAGTGGAGCCACGTCGGTGAACACGTGGCCGCGGACAGGCGTACGCGAAGATGGCGATGAAGAGGGGCTTGCTGCGCCCTGGACCGCGAGTATCGTAGCGATGTGGAGTTGGCTCCCTCGCCCGATCTCGTGGCTCAGCGACTGGTCGCCCCGGAGCGTCCCGCCGCGGCCGCGTCGGAGCGCGAGCAGGCGTTCGCCGATCTGGCGCGCCTCGCCACCGCAGCGCTCGGCGCCCCGATCGCCCTCATCGCGCTCGTCGACGACGGCCCGCCGCTGCTGTGCGCCAGCGCCGGCCTCGACCGCGACGACCCCTCGGCCTACCTGTCCTTTTGTACCTTTGCCATCCAGCGCGGCGAGGCGTGCGAGCTCGCCGATCTCGACGTCGAGCCGCAGCTCGCCGACCACCCGCTCGTCGCCTTCGGCTCGCCGCTGGGCGACGGCTCGCGCGTGCGCAGCCTCGCCGCCGCGCCGCTGTGCGACCGCGACGGCCGCACGCTCGGCGTCCTCTGCGTCCTCGACGACGTCCCGCGCCGCCTCGGCGACGAGCAGCGGCGCGGCCTCCTCGCGCTGGCGCGACAGGCCGCGCAGCGGCTCGAGCTCGACCGCCGCGAGCGCGAGCTCGTCGAGCAGCGGGCCGCCCTCGCCCGCGCGCGCGCCGAGGCCCAGACCTCCGCGCGGGCCAAGGACGTGTTCCTCGCCAACATGGGCCACGAGCTGCGCACCCCGCTGAACGCGATCCTCGGCTGCGCCGAGCTCCTGCGCGAGGAGGCCACCGCCGCCGGCCTCGGCCAGCTGCTGCCCGACATCCAGACCGTCGACCGCTCGGGCCGCCACCTCGTCGCCGTCATCGAAGACATCCTCGACCTCGCCCGCCTCGAGGCCGGCGTCCCGCAGCTGCGCCGCGAGCCGGTCGCCGTCGCGCCGCTGGCCGAGGAGATGGAGGCCGCCGTCCGCCCGCAGCTGCGCGGCAAGCCGCTGCGCTGGCGGCTCGCGCTCGAACCTGGCCTCGGGGACATCTCGACCGACGCCACCAAGCTGCGCCAGATCTTGCTGAACCTGCTCAGCAACGCGATCAAGTTCACCGCCGGGGGCGAGGTCGAGCTGGCGGTCCGCCTCGTCCGCGAGGCCGACCGCGAGTTCGTCGCCTTCCGCGTCGCCGACACCGGCATCGGCATCGCCGCCGACAAGCTGTCGCTGCTGTTCCGCGACTTCTCGCAGGTCCACGACCGCCGCCACAACTTCGGCGGCACCGGCCTCGGCCTGGCGATCAGCCGCCGCTTCGCCCGCCTGCTCGGCGGCGACATCGTCGTCGACAGCGAACTCGGCCGCGGCTCGCGCTTCACCCTCCTGCTGCCGCGCAGCTGAGCCCGCGGCGCTAAAAGCGGCCCTGCAGCAGGAGCCCGCCCATCGTCGGCAGCAGGCGGACGTGGGCGCGCTGGCTCGACTCCCACTCGGAGGTCGCGCGCTTGCCCTGGGCGAACGCCACCGCGCCGCCGATGAGCAGGCCGAGCCCGACCACGCCCACGGCCATCATGCCGAAGGCCACGCCGTTGGCGCGGGTACCGTCGCCGACGAGGCCCTCGCGCTGGCTGCGGAGGCTGTCGCATGCCGCCGTGTCGGCCCCCGCCGCGTCCGCGTCGACCGACAGGCCGCAGCCGCCCGCCTCGAGCGCGTCATAGACCCCGCCGTCGCCGTTGAGCTGGTCGTGCAAGTTGGCGCCCTTGCTGGCGAACGCCGCGCCCACGGCCACGCCCACGACCGTCAACGCCCCGCCGCCGCTCATCAGCCCGATGCCCAGCATGCGCCGCGGCTTGCCCGGATCGACCGGATCGGGGGCCGGCGGCGGCGGCTCGGGCTCGGGCTCGACCTCCGGCGGACGGATCCGCTCGAGCTCGGCGTCGATCTCGGCCAACACCGGCTTGACCTCCTCCGGATCGGCGCCGAGCGTCGGGTCCTTCTCGATCGCGTCGACGTACTCGACCAGCGCCTTCTTGGCCTCGTGCAGCAGATCGGGCTGCAGCTCGGCGTCGTAGAGGCGCTTGTACGAGAGCCCGATGTTGTAGAGGATGAGCGGGTTCTTCGAGCACCTGTGGGCCGCCTCGAACTTCTCGATCGCGGCCTTCGTGAACTTCTGCTCGTAGTCCTTGAGGCCCTCTTCGTAGAGGGCGCTCGGGTTGCGGCAGTTGGACGCGGGCTTGTCCTTGGATCCGGAGACGGGGCTCACGGCGAAGTTGGCCGCGAGCACGAAGTGGAACGTGAGCCGCAACATCGAACGCGAGGCAGACCCATACCACGGATCTGCGAGCGACGGCGCGACTCACACTCCCCGGGCGGCCTGGATCGGGCGAAATGCGGTGCGCGCCGCACCGTCCGGGCCTGCGGTCCGCCCGTGCCGACGCGCTCTGGTCGGGCTCGGCCGTTCACGTTACTGTTCTCGGGTGTTGCGAGATCTGCTGCGCAAGGCGCAATCCATCGCCGAGAAGCACTTGCCCGAGGGTGTCCGCGAATCCGGCCGCAAGCTCATCGAGCAGGTGCAGGAGCGCGCCGCGGCGCTCGGCGGTCGGCCCGAGCTCCGCCCCGCGGCGGCCGGTGACGGGCCTGCGCCACCAGATGAACCATTGGACAGGTCCGATCCGATCGTCGTCGTCGTATTCGGCTACCCCGGCGACGCCGCCACCGATCGCGTGGCCGCGCTGTTCACCGCCGAGGGCATCGCGTTCCGCCGCATGAACCTGCACGACCAGCCGCAGGCGGCGCGCCAGATCGCCGGCGTCACCGGTGTGATGGCGCCGCCGTACGTGTACGTCCGCGGGCGCTTCTGGGGCGGCGAGGGCGAGATCGACGGGCTCCACGCGCTCGGTGAACTGCACGCGGTCGTCGCCGGCGAGCTCGCCGGCCTGTCGGACGAGGCGCGCCGGATCGGCAAGCTGCGCGAGGAATTCGACGACGGCCTCCAGCCGGAGAACATCGTGTTTCGGCTCCGCCGCGGCCACATCCTGAGCCTCGACGACCTCGACTGCTGGTTCGAGCCAGGTCCCGAAGGACAGGGCCGATTGTTCTACGAGGGGGCCCCTCGCCCGGCCGCCGACCTCGAGGCGGTCGCGGCCGAGATCGCCGAACGTCACGCTGCCGGCGACCTGCGCGCGGCCTGGCGCTTCGAGCCTGCCGTCTCGATCTGACAGTCGCGCCCTCGCCGGCCGGCTCTCAGCGCCTTCGACGGCCGCTTAAACGGCCAGAGGCCGCATCGCGCGGCCTCTGGTCGTCGTTCCCGGACTCGGCTCAGCCGCCGGTGCCGGTGCCGGTCGACATCATCGTGTCGGTGCCGGTCATGCCCGCGTCCTCGGTCTGGTCACCGCACTGCGAGAGCAGGCGCGGCGCGACGTCGGCGGCCCACACGCCGCTGCAGTACTGGCCGAAGCTCGGCCACACCTTGTTGTTGAGGTCCTTGTACAGGCTGTTGTTCGGGTCGAACGCGTACGGGCAGAGGTCGCACTTGTCGCCGATGCCGTCGAAGTCCTGGTCGCGCTGCGGCAGCGTGCACATGTGCTTGTACAGCTCGTCGGCGCTGCCGTTGATGCTCGGGCTGTCGAGGGTCAGCGGCTGGCCGGCCTCGGCACAACCTTGCGGCAGCTCGACGATGCCCGGGCGCTTCACAACCTTCTCCGTCAGCTGGCGGCACTTGTCGGGCCCCTCGCCGCCGCAGTCGGCCTTGAGCGGGACGAACAGCGGCGGCTTCGGCGGCTCGGAGCCGTCCATCGCCATCGCCCACGCCTCGCGCGCGGCCAGGTACTCCTCCATCAGGCGCTCGACCTCTTCGCGCGGCAGCGGCTCGCCGTCGGGCATGAGGCGCGGAGCGTCGAGCGAGTCGACCGGGAACACCGTGGTGCAGCACGCACCCGAGGGCGCGACCTTGTCGTAGAAGGCGATCGGCCGCGCGTCCGGGGTGTCGGCGCACGCGTTGTTGGTCTCGCAGATCGCGCCGACGAAGTCGCCGTCGGCGTCGTCCTCCTCCGACTGGCCCATCTGGATCTGCGCCGGGTTCTTGTCGTACGGGCAGGTGTCGCAGATGTCGCCGATGCCGTCGCCGTCGCTGTCGACGTGGTTGCTGCAGAAGCCGTCGACGCAGGTCTCGGCCCCGCCGCACTCGGCGTCTTCGGTGCAGGCCGGAACGCGCTGGCGCGGGCAGCGGTCGGTGTCGTTGTCGAGGCCGTCCTGGTCGAAGTCGTCGGTCAGCCCGAGGCCGACCGGACCGGCCGCCCCCGGCCCGGGGTTCATCAGCAGGTCCTCGCACGCGTCACCGATGAACAGCGGCTCCTTGATGTCGGTCTGGCACTGGTTGTCGTTGTTGAACGGGACCGGGTCACCGATCTTGGCCGGCTTGAGGTTGCCGCCCTCGCCGAAGTCGCCGCAGTTGGGGATGGTGATGCAGTTGTCGCACACGTCACCGATACCGTCGCGGTCGAAGTCCGACTGGTCGGGGATGTTGCGGACCTTCATCTTCTCCAGCGCGGCGCCCGCGTTCTTGTTGTACGTGGAGAGCGGGCGGGTGCAGAGGTCGCACTCGTTGCCGAGACCGTCCCTGTCGGTGTCGGCGGTGGTGTTCGCGGTCGCGATGGTCGGGCACAGGTCGACCGCGTCGCCGGCCTCGTCGCCGTCGGTGTTGATCTGGTCAGGGTTGAAATCATTGGGCGCGTTGTCGCAGGAGAACGGGAAGCCGTCGAGGTCCGTGTCCTCCTTGCACTTCGGCGAGTCGATCTCGAAGTCGTACCAGAAGTCGGGCTTGGCGGCCTTGCCCTTGCCGGACAAGTTCCCCTCGCCGTCGAGCTTCGGCATGCTGAGCACGAGCGGCATGCCGCACGCGTCCCAGAACGCGGTCGCATAGTCGGCGGGGCGGTTCTTCATCGCCTCGTACACGTCCTCGCCCTCGGCGAGCGTCAGCCCGGGGACCTTCAGGCGATAGCGGACGGGGTTGCTGCTGGTGCTCGGCTGGAGGATCGCGCCGAACTCCTTGGCGTCGATCTCGACGCGGATCGCCCCGATCTCCTGGTCGCGCACGTTGACCGCCAGGCACGGCACGCTGCCGTTGCCGGCGTCGAGGTCCTCCTGGGTCTTGGCACAACCGGGGCCGCCGGCGATGACCTTGCCCTCGACCGGCTCCTCCTCGGTCCCGCCCAGCTCGATGATCTGGAGCTTCTCCACGTTGGAGGGGCTCATGTCGTACTTGTTCGAGAAGCGCAGCTCGAACTCGTCGCACGCGCCGATGCGGAGGTTGTTGGTCGGGAAGCCGCTGCCCGGGATGACGTGGAAGTCGGGCGTGTGGATGACGTAGGACGACTTGCCGGCCAGCGTGTTGCCGACCTTGTCACGGATGTACTGCAGCGCGTTGCCCGGCTCGGGCTCGCTGAACACGATCTTGTACTCCGAGCTCGAGCACATCGCGCGGTCGAAGTTCTCGAAGTTCTCGACGAACACGCTGTCGTTGGCGCGCCAGCCGTCCTTGATGTTGAGCGCACCGGCGCCCTTCTGCTTGCCCGCCGAGCAGGCCTCGGCGAAGCTCCGCGGCATCCCGCCGAGGTCGGCCGGCAGGAACAGCACGCCCTTGATCGCCGGGTCGTAGATCACGCCGCCCTGCCGCCGCACGAACTTCTGCGCGTACTGGCCGATCTTCTCCTCGATGAGCGGCTTGGCGGGGTCGCCGTCCTTGTGGCACAGCTTGGCGACGATGTCGTCGCAACCCGGCGCCGGATCTTCCTCGCAGATGCAGCTGCGGGAGGTGCTGGGCAGCGTCTCCTTGCGGTCGTAGCGGTCCGTCGAGGTGACACCGGGCTGGAAGAACGGGTCGCAGAACTCGGGCACGCCGTTGTTGTTGTTGAGCTCCGAGCGGCAGCCCTCGAGCCGCGAGATCGTCTGGCTGACGTCGGAGTCGGCGAACGCGAAGCGACGACCCTTGGCCTTGCCGGGCGACTCCATGTCGGTCGCGGAGCACGTCTCGTCGAGGCAGATCGGGTACGGCACGTCGGTCTGGTAGCAGGCCGCGACGCCGGTGCCGTTCCAGCGCTTGTCGACGCAGAAGCCCGTCTCGCCCGTGGTGTTCGTCTCGGCGCGACACTCGACGAACCACTCGGCGACGCAGCGCTTGTCGGTGCACTCCGGGTCGCTGCCGCTGCAAGCCGCGCCGTCCTTGGTGCCGACGCAGTTCGTGCCGGGCAGGTTCGGGCTCGGCTTGGCCGTGCAGTCCTCGTCGGTCTCGCACGGCACGGTCTTCTGCTCGACGCCCTCGGGGCGATCGTCGGGGTGGGTCTCGCGCAGCTTGTCCTGCAGCGGCACGCGGAAGGTCTCGCTACCCGGGTCGACCTTGCCGTCGCCGTTCCAGTCGTACGAGAACTTGCGCACCTCCTGCGAGCGGTCGACGTGCGTGACGAAGCCGCGACAATCCCTGAACTTGTCGCCCATCACGTCGCACGTGAGCGCGGTCCCGGCGTTCGGGCTCAGCAGTTCCTCGAACTTGGCCGTGGCGGTCTCGCTGAGCTTGGCGTTGACGCCGTACTTGGCGACGTTGACCGACAGCTCGTAGTCACACGCGTCGCAACAGGTGTCGACGCCGTCCTGCGGGGCCCCGCACGACTGCACGGCGGAGCGCCCGTCGTTCTCGCCCGCCCAGGTCTTGATCTCCTGGCCCATCCGCATCTTCAGCGGGATGGTCTTCTTCGACTTCGTGTCCTGGAACAGCCCGTCGCAGGTGCCGTCGGCGATGCTCTCGTTGTTGAAGCTCTGGCCCTTCTCGTTGAGGTTGTCGATGCAGGACAGGCTGACGAGCCGCGTCAACTGGTCGGGCTGGGTCTGCGTGCCCGGGCGGTAGTCGCCGTTGTAGCGGGCGATCGGACCCTCGAGGTGGACGATGCGCGTCTTCCAGTCGTAGACCTCGAACAGCTGCGGGTTGATCGGCGACTTGCGCACGAGCTCGACCGACTGCGGGTCGAGCAAGTTGTTGAAGATGAACTGCAGGCCGTCGTTGACGATCAGCGGCGAGACCTTGCACCACTCCTCGGAGCCGCGGGCGGCCTCCATCGCGTCCTCGGTCTCGCGACAGGGGATGACCTTCTCGACGAAGTAGTTGCCGTTCTTGATCTCGCCCGGACAGTCGCTGCCCTCGCACTCGGGGCCGAGCAGCTTCACGACCTTGCCGGCGTAGTTGACGCCCGCGACTGTCTCGAGGATGAGGTTCTCGGGGTCACAGACGCCGCAGTCGGGGTCGGACACGCAGCCGCTCAGCGCGGCCGAGGCGCCGAACAACGCGAGCACGGCGAGGCCCCAGGCGCCGGAGCCGGCGTCGCCACGGTGGATCGGGCGCGACAAGCGGGGATTGCTACGGAGGAGGTGGTTGCGCATGGCGTCGGTCCTGCTTATCGAGGTCGGTTAGGTTTTCTGCCGCAGGGTGTCCGGGGTCGGCTTGTCCTTGTTCTTCATGATGCCGAGCACGTCGGCCCCGGAGTGCTTGGCGATGTCCAGCACCTCGACCGCGACGCCGTAGACGGCATCGTCGTCGAAGTTGACGAAGATGACCTTCTTGTCGCGGAACTTGAGCTGGTTCTCCAGCGTGTCCTTGAGGCTCGACTTGTCGACCGGCGTGCGGTTGATCGTGATCGCCCCGTCCTTCGTCAGACCGAGGACCAGGTTCTCACTCTCGGGCTGCGGCTTCTGCCGCGTCTTGCTCTCGGGCGGCACCTTGACCGAGAGCTCGGGCACGTTCTTCGGCAGCATCACCATGAAGATGATGAGCAGCACGAGGCACACGTCGACGAGGGGGGTGACGTTGATATCGCTCTGGGCTCCCTTTTTGGAGCCGCCTGCTGACATGCCCATGAGGTGTTCCTTCGCCGCCGCCGGGGGCGCGCGCTGTTGTTAGCCTACCGCCGTTTGGCTTGGAGGTATAGGAAAAACGCAAGCGGCGCGCCTCGGGGAGGGGCGCGCCGCGGGGTTTGGGCCGGGTTTGGTTCGGACTGAGTTCGGACGCGGGACCCGGCGCAACGAGAAGGTTGGTGACGTGACGAACGGCTCAGGACCGCCGCGCGGCCCGGCCGCCCGCCCGGACAGCGCGACCGCCGACTGTCACGTCGGGGGTCCCGACTGGTTGGCCACCTCGACCACGAGCGCCACGTCCTGCATCTGGGCGTTCGAGGTCGTGATCCACTCCATGACCGTCTTCACCCGGCCCCACTCGGTGCCCTTGTCGCCTTTGACGAACAGGATCGGGCCCTTGTAATCATTGGCCAGCGCCTTGCCGGAGGCGATCTTGAGGTCCTCCTCGAGGCGGGCCAGGAAGGGCTCCTTCTCGGTGTACATGTCCGTCTCGACCCAGGCGCCGTCGTCGTTGACCGAGACGAACACCTGGTCGCCCTCCTTGTGCATCGTCGCGGTGGTCAACGTCGGCAGCTGGACCGCGACGCCGCGGCCGAGCATCGGCGTGACCACCATGAAGATGATGAGCAGCACCAGGCAGACGTCGACCAGCGGCGTGACGTTGATGTCACTGTTGGCCTGCGCCGGCTGAATGCCGTGGTCGCTCTTGTAAGCGACGTGCCGGCGGTGCTTGCCGCCCTTGCCACCGCGGCGCGGGCTGGTGGAGGACGACATCCTAGTAGCGCCCTTCCTTGAGGACGAAGTCGATCAGCTCCGACGCGACGTCGTTCATGTCGATCTGGAAGCCCTCGACCCGCGCGTTGAAGGAGTTGAACATCACGACCGCCGGGATGGCGACGAGGAGGCCGACCGCCGTGGCGACGAGCGCCTCGGAGATGCCGCCCGCGACCGACGAGAGACCGCCGCCGCCGTCCGACGAGATGCCCTGGAACGAGTTGATGATGCCGACCACGGTGCCGAGGAGGCCGACGAACGGCGCGGTGGTGCCGACGGTCGCCAGCGAGGTCAGGCCGCGCTTGAGGTTGGCAGTCTCACGCTCCTTGGCGCGCTCCAGCTGGCGGTTGACCGCGTCGACGAGGTCGAAGTCGCCGACGTCCTCGGGACCCTCCTCGTTGAGGGCCTCCATGCCCTTGATGTACTCGTTGAGGCCGGCGCCGACGACCTTGGCCAGCGGGCTGTCCCCGTGGGTCTGCGCCGCCGCGACCGCCTCCTGCAGCTTGCGCTCCTGCAGGAAGTTGCGCAGCAGCATGATGTACTGGATCGAGTGCCGCCGCGACCGCGAGTAGGCCCGCAGGCGCTCGAGCACGATCGCCAGAGACAGCAGGAACATGAGCAGGAGCAACACCAAGATGACCTTGGCGAAGATGCCCATCTGCTCCCACATGCCTGCGAGGGAGAAGTCCGTTCCGCCGGTGTTGGCGAGTAGCGTGGTGATGTCCATGAGCTCCATGTCGGATGCCTGTCTTCTCGTTGGGGTCGGCTGAGGGCCTGAAGGCCGTGCGGTGGATCAGGCCCGAAGGCCGTGCAGTGGATCAGGCCCGAAGGGCCGTGCGGGTGGTCTGCTGAGGCCGCGAGGCGGAGAGGACGCCGCGAGGCCGGAAGTTTTGTATCGCCGGGAGTCGTTCGAGTTCACGGAGACGGCCCGAAGGGCCGCCCCAGGCCCCGGAGGGGCCGTGAAGTCAGTTGAACTTGATGTTGAAGTCGACCTCGGAGCAGATCTTGGTGGCCTTGCCGCCGACCATGAAGGGCTTGAAGCGCCACTTCTTGACCGTGTCGCGGCAGATTTCGTCGACCTTGGGGTCGTTGTGGGGGAACTTCTTCTTGGTCTTCACGTCGGCGGTCTTGCCGTCGACGTCGACGCAGAAGAAGATCGTGACGGTGCCGGGCCGCTTGTCGAACATGCCGGCCTTGGTGGCGGCGAGCTTGTTGGCCTCGGGATCGGGCTTGTAGATGGCGTTGCCCATGACGACCGCGATCGGCTTCGGCGCCGTCGCCTGGGTCGCGTCGCGCTTGGTGGCCACGCCGCCGAGTTGGCCGCCGAGCTGACCGCCGAGCACGCCGCCGAGCACGCCGCCCGGGACACCACCGGGCACGCCGCCGGGCACGCCGCCGGGCACCGCATTGGTCTTGGCGCCGCCCGCCGACTTCTTCACGTCGGGCACCTTGTCGGGCGTCTCCTTCGGCTGGACGATCTCCTCGGGGACATCTTCCTCGGGGATCTCCTCCTTCTCCTCGACTTCCTCCTGGGTGTCGGCCGCGGCCGGCGGAGGCGGAGGCGGAGGCGGCGGCGCGGCCTCCTCGGCGCTCATCTGCACCATCAAGAACTGGACCGTCGGCGGGTCCACCTTGGTGATGTTCATCTTGTTCGCGGCCCAGACGAAGATGATGCCGGAGAAGGTGAGCGTGCCCGACACGACCGACGCGATCGCGATCCGTCGCTGTCGCTTGGGGTCGGCCTTTTGGTACGTGAGATAGTGTTCAAACATGGTGCGGTCTCACTGGCCTCGAACGCCCGCGCAGGAGGCGGGCGCTCCGGCTACTTGCTGCCCTGCCCCTTGCCCTTCTTGCCCTTGCCCTTGACCGACTCCACCTCGGAGCTGTCGCTCTCGAGCAGCCGGATCTCCTCCTCGATCGCCTTCTTGCGCTCGGCGTCGGCCGCCTCTTCTTCGGGGGAGATCGGGCGCGGTGCCAGCATGCAGCACGGACCTTCGGGGGCCTTGTCGGTCGGGCACTCGGGCTCGACCTTGATGTCGCAGATCGCCTTCTGCTGCCGCCACGCCGACATGCCGTCCTCGCGCGCGAGGATCATGTTGAGGTTCTCGTAAGCGGTGTTCTGCGTCGGGTCGTCGCCGTAGCGCCGCGCCAGCTGGCGCTGGGTGTACGCGATCGACCGGTAGATGTACGCCTCGACGAACTTGTGGTCGATCATCGTCGCCTTGTCGAGGAGAGCGATCGCCTCGTTGGCGAGAGCCAGGCGCTCGTCTTCCGACAGGTTGCCGTTGTACTGCAGGCCGCTGTCGGGCTCGGGGTACAGCTGCTCGAGCTTGCGGATCGCCAGCGAGAGGTACGCGCGCGGGTTGGTCGGGAAGTCGACCGTTCGCTTGACCAACCACTGCTCGGCGTCCTTGCTGCGCCCGCAGCTGTCGTACTGCTTCGAGATGCGCGTGTACCAGCCCTCTTCCTTCGGCTCCTGGTTGTGCTTCTCGAGGAAGTACGACAGCAGGTCGTCGCAGCGCTCGTCGGCGTCGAGCAGCGCGAGCCGGTGGTTGAGGTAGGCCTCGCGGTCGGCCTCGGTGACGTCGTTGCCCGCGCGATCGAGCCAGGTCTTGAAGTCGGACAGCGCGAGATCGGTGAAGACCTTGCGGTCGACGAGCTGGTTCGGATCCTTGATCTTGAGGACGATGCTCTCGGCCGCGCACGCGCGGTTCCAGAACAACGTGACCAGGTCGGGCTCCAGCTTCTCGGCCTCGTTGTACTTCTCGATCGCCTCGCGATACTGACCGTTGGCGTAGAGGGTGTTTCCCTCGCGGATGAAGTCGCGCGCGGCGATCTTGGTGCAGCCGGGCGCCAGGAACAGGGCACACGCGGCAACTGCGGCGAGAATCGGACGCATGGAGAGCGCCAGTGTACAGAGATGTGAGGCGAGTTCAAGACGCCCCTCGGACCCGAACCGACCTCACGGCGGCAGCCCCGACCGGGGCGGCGGGGCCGCAAGCCCACGGCGCCCCTGCAACCCGGTTTGCGCAGCCCGGCGGTCCGAACTCGGTCCGATCCGTCGATCCCCGGCGCCCTAGTCATCCGTCCAGCGCGAACCCCTCCTCGCCGTCATGGCCTCGCCGCAGCGCAGCAGCACGTGCACCGCTGTTTGCGCCTGATGCCACGCGGTCGCGGCCCGGGCCCGTGGATCGCCCGAGCCCCCTCTGCATCGGGTCTACTCACGCGCCGCCGAGGGCCAGCGAGACGTCGGCGAGGCGGGTGCGTCCGGCGGCCAGCGTGATCAGACGATCGAGGCCGAGAGCGATCCCGGCGCACGGCGGCAGCCCCGGCAGTTCGCCCAGGAAGTCGTCGTCGATCGGCAAGGCCGCCTCGCCGTGGACCCGCCGCAGCTGGTTGACCGCGGCGAAGCGGCGCCGCTGCTCGGCCGGGTCGCGCAGCTCGACGTAGCCGTTGGCGATCTCCAGCCCGCCGACGTGGCACTCGGCCCGCCGCGCCAGCCCCCGATCCGCCGCGTCGACCACCGCCAGCGCCGCCAGGGGCCGCGGGAACTCGACCAGGTGCGTTCCTTCATGACCCTTCAGCCATGTCTCGAAGAACATGTCCGACCAGGCAGAGAAGAAGGCGGTCCACGCCAGCAACGTCCGCGCGGCCGGGTCGGCGTCATGCGCCGGCGCGAGCGCGGCGACCACCTCTGCGGCCAGCGCCGGCGGCAGCGCGGCCGTCAGCGCCTCGGCGTCCTCGTCGCCGCGCAGCCGCGCGCCGCAGGTCGAGGCCACGACGTCGCGGAAGCGCACCCGCTGCCAGGTCTTCGGGGCATGTCCCTTGGTACCTGTCGCATCGAACACGCGCTCGACGATCGCCTCGACGTCGGCAAGCAGCGGATCGAGGTCGGCCCCGAGGCGGTACCACTCGACGAGGTGGAACTCCTCGCTGTGGCGCGCCCCGACCTCGGCGCGGCGAAACACGTGCGCGACCTGAAAGATCGGCCCGCTGCCGCGCGTGAGCAGCCGCTTCATCGCCAGCTCCGGGCTGGTCGCCAGGAGGCCCGGCGGCGCCGCGATCGGATCGATGAACGGCTCGACCGCGACCGCGCGCAGGCGCACCGGCGTGCTGACCTCGCGCAGCCCCTGGTCGCGAAAATAGCCGCGCACGGCGGCTAGCGCGGCGTCCCAGATCTGCACGCGGGCCGGCCACGCCAGCCCGCCGAGCTCCGTCTGGGTCACCCGGGTCCTTAGGTGTTGATGCGCTCGACGTAGGCGCCGGTGCGCGTGTCGATCTTGACCTTGTCGCCCTCGCGGATGAAGAGCGGGACCTGGATCTTGTGTCCGGTCTCGACGGTCGCGCTCTTGGTCGCGTTGGTCGCGGTGTCGCCCTTCACGCCCGGCTCGCACTCGGTGATCGTCATGACGATGTGGCTGGGCAGCGTCACGCCGACGGGGCGGTCGTTGTAGAAGAGGACGTCGACCGAGATCTGGTCGAGCAAGAAGGCCGAGTCGTCGCCGACGATCTCGTCGGCGAGGGCGACCTGCTCGTAGCTCTCGTTGTCCATGAAGGTGAACCCGTTCTGGTCCTTGAACAGGTACTGCATCTTGCGCGACTCGACGTTGGCCGGGTCGAACTTCTCGCCGGAGCGCCAGGTCCGGTCGAGGACCGCGCCGGTGATCATGTTCTTGAGCTTACACTTGTAGAGCCCCTGCCCCTTGCCCGGCTTGACGAACAAGAATTCGACGACGACGTAGGGGTGGCCGTCGAGCTGCACCTTTGCGTTCTTGCGGAGTTCGGAGACGTCCATGGGCGTGCGGGTGGGTAGTACCTCCCCGGCCTTCCTGTCAACGGCGATCGCCGCCGAGCCCGCTCGAGAGAAGTCTCGCCGGTGTACCCGCGCGGCATGCGCAAGTTCGCGGGGGCTGCGCCGGGCGGATCCCGGACGATCCCCACGGAGATCCCCCGATTTTGCCGCGCGACTCCGCTCATTTGCCCATGAGGCCAGCGCAGACCCATTCTGCGCGCGGACGCCCGCAAATTCTCCGAATTTTAAACGGTGAAAGGGTGTGCGACCGGGGTCCCTGCACCACTGTTTTCCCGCGAGAATTCGGTAACGGACGCGAGGAAGTTGTGGCAAAGTCCGGGTCCAGATTTTTCATCGAGGCCCACCGGAAAATGCAGCTTACGACCAAAGCTCGATACGGCCTGCGCGCCCTTTGCCATGTCGCTCACCGGGGATACGCCTCGGCCCACGTCATCGCAGAGCAACAGGCGATTCCCTCGCGGTATTTGGAGGAAATTATCGGCGAGCTGCGCAAGGCGGGCTTCGTGGTGGGCAAGCGCGGCCCGCGCGGTGGCTACAAGTTGGCCCGTCCGGCGGCCGACATCTCGATCGCCGAGGTCCTGCAAGCGCTGTCGACTCCGACCAGCAGCGGGCCGGTCACCGGCGATCCCCAGGATGAGATCACGCGGATCGTCGAGCGCTCGGTCGACGCCCGCTTCGAGGCCGCGGTCGGCCAGCTCAGCCTCGAGCAGCTGCTCGGCGAGGCGCGCGACAGCTTCCGCCGCCGCTCGACCGACTTCATCATCTGACCCGAAGGCCATGCCGGCGGTCCGTGTCGACGACATCCTCGGCCTGATCGGCAACACGCCGCTGGTCCGGATCCGCAAGCTCCACGCCGACGACGCGCGCGCGACGGTGTGGGGCAAGTGCGAGATGATGAACCCCGGCGGTTCGGTCAAGGATCGCATTGCCCTGGCGATGATCGAGGCCGCGGAGGCGCGCGGCGAGATCCGCCCCGGCGAGAGCGTGCTGGTCGAGCCGACCAGCGGCAACACCGGCATCGGCCTCGCGCTGGTCGCCGCGGTCAAGGGCTACCGCCTGATCCTCACCATGCCCGAGAGCATGAGCCTCGAGCGGCGCAACCTGCTCAAGGCCTACGGCGCCGAGATCGTGCTGACGCCCGAGAGCGAGTGGATGGAGGGCGCCGTGGCGCGCGCGCGTGACCTGTGCCAAAGGCCAGGTCACGTCATGCTCCACCAGTTCGAGAACCCGGCCAACCCGGAGATGCACCGTCGGACCACCGCGCTCGAGCTGCTGGCCCAGCTCGGCGATCGCCGGGTCGACGGCTTCGTCGCCGCCGTCGGCACCGGCGGCACGCTCACCGGCGTCGGTGAGGTCCTGCGCGCGCACTGGCCCGACGTGGTCGTCGTCGCCGTCGAGCCCGATCGCAGCGCGGTGCTCAGCGGCGACGTCCCCGGCCCGCACAAGATCCAGGGCATCGGCGCCGGCTTCGTCCCGCCGGTCCTCAACACCGGCATCTTCGATCGCGTGGCGCGGATCGGCGACGACGAGGCCTACCGCATGAAGCAGCGGCTCGCCCGCGAGGAGGGCCTGCTCGTCGGCATCTCGGCCGGCGCCGCCATGGTCGCCGCGCTCGCGCTCGCGGCCGAGCTCGGGCCCGGCAAGGACGTCGTCACCATCCTGTGCGACACCGGCGAGCGCTACTTCTCGCTCGACGAGCACTTCGCCTGCAGCGCGGGCGCCTGAGGGCGCATGACCGGCGGTCGCTTCCTCGTGCTCGGCGCCGGCGGCCTCGGCTGCCCTGCCCTGCTCGGCCTCACCGCCGCCGGCGCGCGCGAGCTCGCCGTCGTCGACTGCGACGTCGTCGACGCCACCAACCTCCATCGCCAGGTCCTCTACGACCTCGGCGACGTCGGTGCGCCCAAGGTCGAGGCCGCGGCCCGTCGCCTGCGTGAGCGGGTCCCGCAGCTGCGGGTCGAGCCGATCTCGGTGCGCCTCGACGAGCGCACGCTCTCGTCGCTGCTCGCGGCCCAGCCGGCGGGCACCGTCGTCCTCGAGTGCAGCGACCAGCCTGACCTCAAGTTCCTGGTCCACGACGGCTGCCGCGCGCACGGCTTGCCGCTCGTGATCGCCGGCGTGCAGCGCTGGGGCGGGCAAGCGATGGCGGTGCGTCACGGCGCGGGCGCGTGCTTCCGCTGCGTGTTCGAGGAGGCGCCGCCGGCCGAGCTCGCGCCGTCGTGCGCCGCCGTCGGCGTCCTCGGCGCGGCCGCCGGCGCGCTCGGCTTCATGATGGCCCACCTGGCCGTCGCGCTCGCGGAGGGCGACGACGTGGCCGGCACCCTCGTCGCCCTCGACCTCCGTGATCTTCGCCCGCAGCAGATCCGCCCGCGGCAGAGATCCGGCTGTGCGGGGTGCGACCCCTCCGCAGTCCCTGCGCCGCAGCGCCCGCTCGGGCCGGCCTGCTCGACGTCCGCGGGCCCCGCTTGCAGTCGTTGAGTCCTCTGTTCACTATACTGAACACACCGTCATGCCCAACGTCCGGATCCCCACTCCCCTGCGCAAGTACACCCAAGGCCGCGAAGAGGTCACCGTCGCGGGCGACACCGTCGGCAGCGTCCTCGACGGCCTCGAGCAGAGCTACCCGGGCATCAAGGAGCGGATCTGCGACGAGGCCGGCAAGGTGCGCCGGTTCGTCAACGTGTTCGTCGGCGAGGACGACATCCGCTTCCTCGACAACCTCGCCACCGCCGTCAAGACCTCCGACGAGATCAGCATCGTCCCCGCGATCGCCGGCGGCTGACCGACGCACCCGCCACATGCTGCCCACCGGCCGCGAACAACTCCTGAGCGACCTGCGTCCGGCGCGAGCTGTCCGAACGGACAGCATCGTCGATCTGGTCGGCAACACCCCGCTGGTGCGGCTCCACCACATCGAGCGCGACTGCCCCGGCGTCGAGCTGTGGGCCAAGTGCGAGTTCTGCAACCCGGCCGGCTCGGTCAAGGATCGCGCCGCCCTGCGGATCGTCCGCGACGCGCTCGAGCGCGGGCTGTTGCGCCCGGGCGTGCGCCTCATCGACAGCACCAGCGGCAACACCGGCATCGCCTACGCCATGGTCGGCGCCGCGCTCGGCGTGCCGGTCACCCTGGTGATGCCGGAGAACGTCAGCGCCCCGCGCAAGCAGGTCACCACCGCCTACGGCGTCGAGATCGTCTACAGCAGCCCGATGGAGGGCAGCGACGGCGCGATCCATTTGGCGCACGAGCTCGTCGAGCGCGAGCCCGACCGCTGGCACTACGCCGACCAGTACGGCAACCCCAACAACCCGCTGGCGCACTACCACACCACCGCGCCCGAGATCTGGGAGCAGACCGGCGGTCGGGTCACGCACTTCGTCACCGGCATCGGCACCAGCGGCACCGTCGTCGGCACCTCGCGCCGGCTGCACGAGTTCGACCCCGCGATCCGCTGCGTCGCCATCCAGCCCGACGACGCCATGCACGGCCTCGAGGGCATGAAGCACCTGCCGTCGAGCATCGTGCCCGCGATCTACGACGCCGGCGTGCTCGACGACACCATCTGGATGCCGACCGACGAGGGCTGGGACATGTCCGAGCGGCTCGCCCGCGAGGAGGGCCTGTTCGTCGGCCACTCCTCCGGCGGCAACGTCGCCGGCGCCCTGCGCGTGGCCCGGTCGCTCGCCGCCGAGGGTCGCAAGGGCGTGGTCGTCACCATCCTGTGCGACCGCGGCGACCGTTACTTCGTCCCGCTGCGCTGGGAGAAGCGCTACCTGTGGTGAAGGACATGTCCGAAACGCCAGCCTCCGAATTCACCATCCCCGCCGCGCTGCTCGCCCAGATCTACGCCCAGTCGCGGGCCGAGTTCCCGGGCGAGTGCTGCGGCTACCTCAAGGGTCGCGGCGCCGGCATGCGGCTCTATCCGTGCAAGAACTTCATGGACAAGCTGCACGCGATGGACCCCGAGACCTACCCGCGCACCTCGGCCAACGGCTACAACTTCGGCGGCCGCGAGCTGATGGACTTCACGCGCGCGTTCGACGGCGACGACCCGCCGACGATCATCTACCACTCGCACCCGCGCGTCGGCGCCTACTTCTCGGCCGAGGACGAGGCCGCTGCCCTGGCCGCCGGCTACCCCGTCGACTACCTGGTCGTCGACGCGCAGGAGCACGAGATCCGCGGCGCCGTGCTGTTCCGCCGCGTGCGCGACACCGGCCCCGAGGCCTACGTCGAGGTCGCGCGCTTCCCCGGCGAGCCGCGCTAGGGCCGCGGCGGTCGGCGACGCAGCCCGCGTGGCTCGAAATGGCCCGGTCGCGGGACTAGACTGTCGGGGTGCTGGTCGTCCTCCTCGTCGCCGCGCTCGTGCGGCCAGAGCCCGCGGTCGCGGCGGGCGAGCACGTGGACGACAAGAAAGCCGGCTACCTCGCGGCCAAGCGCGCGCCGCCGCCGGCCCGGCGCGAGTGTTGCCCCGAGGACATGTCCGAAGGTACATGTCTCATCGACCCGGTATGCCGTCGGCCGGCGCGCGCCGGCGACCAGGCCGAGCCGGTGCTGTTCGCCCGCCACCTCCACACCCTCGAGGTCATGCCGCTGCGCGGGCCGCACCCGCCGGGCGCGCTGGCGAAGTTCTTCCGCTGCCGCTTCACCGACGAGCTCGCCTCCCACCCGAGCGAGCTCATCGCCGGCGTGATCGCGGCCGCCGACCACTTCGGGGCCGGCCAGATCCACATCATCAGCGGCTTTCGCCACCCCAAGTTCAACCTCATGCTGACCAAGAAGGGCCGCGAGGTCGCGCGCGACAGCCAGCACGCGCGCAGCCAGGCGATCGACTTCTCGCTGGTCGGCGTGTCGGCCGAGAAGCTCTACAAGTACGCGCTCAAGCGGTGGAAGGGCGGCGTCGGCTACTACCCCGTCAGCCAGTTCGTCCACCTCGACACCGGCAAGCGCCGGACCTGGAAGGGCCACTGATGCCGCGCCGGGCGCTCGCGCTCGCCGGCGCTCTGGTCTTCGGGTCATGTTTCAACGGGCAGGCGCTGTGGGGCGAGCGCTGCGCCGGCGACGAGGACTGCGGCCCCGACCTGCCGTGCCAGGACGACGGCGTGTGCGCCGTCGAGCGCCGCTGCAACGGCATGACGATCGACCTCGCCTCGCTGCGCCCGCAGGTCGCCTGGCTGCTCGACCACTCGCTGTCGATGCGACGCTGCCTCGACGACCCCGAGGAGCGCAACCGCTGCGCCCAGCTCGAAGACCCGCCCGGGCCCTCGCGCTGGGACGGCGTGCACGCGCTCGTCCACGCCGTCGTCCCCGAGTTCGCCGATCGCATCGACTTCGCCGCCGTCGTCTTCCCCACCCCCACGCTGATCTCCGAGCAGGGCATCTGCAACCTCAACGACAACTCGCGCATCCCGTTCGGCACCGAGGGCGCCGCCGCGGCGATCCTCGCGGCTGTCCCCGAGGACACCGCCTCGCCGCCGATCGGGGAGAACCCGCTGCGCGAGGCCTGGGCGAACCTGTTCGAGCCGATCGACGGCGGCCCGGTGCGCGAGCGCGCGATCGTCCTCGTCAGCGACAACCCGCCCAACTGCGGCGCCAAGCCGAAGGTCAGCCTGGACTTCGCCGAGAAGCTCGACGTCGAGGTCTACCCGCTGGTCGAGCAGAGCTTCGACAGTGGGATCCGCACGATCGTCGTCGGCATCAGCGTGATGGACTTCCGCGCCCCGATCGCCCCGGCCGACAGCATGATCGACGACACCAACCCGCACGAGTACTTCAGCGAGCTCGCCCTGGCCGGCGGCTCGGCGCAGGCGGGTCCCGAGCCGTACCTTCACCTGCGCGACTCGGTCGCCTTGCCGGCGGTGGCCGCCGGCCTGCGCGAGCGCCTCGCCGCCCTGGTCGCCGAGGTCGACGCCTGCCGGATCCGCCTCGAGGGTGCGCCCGACTACCCCGACCTCGTCGCCGTCGACGTCGACGGTCGCCTGCACCGGGCCGACCCCGACTGCGCCGACGAGCAGGCGTGGCGCTGGCGCGACGACACCCACCTCGCGCTCGAGCTGTGCCCGGCCGCGTGCGCTCGCCTGCACGCGGGCGCGATCGCCCGGCTCCGCCTCGGCTGTCCGTAGCGATCGTCGGGCCCTCGCAATTGATTCCGGGGCGGCGGGTACTGCCCGGTCATGCAGCGCTCACTCCTATCCATGGCTTGGCTTGCGCTCCTGCTTTCTGCGTGCAACTCCGGCGGAGGCGGCGACAGCGACAGCGACGCCGCCTCCGACTCGAACCTCGTTACCAGCATCCTCCCGCCGACGACCGTGGGCGACAGCAGCTCGTCGGGCGAGCCGACGACGAGCACCACCACCGGCGAGCCGGACCCCACCACCAGCAGTTCCAGCACCACCAGCGACCTGCTGAAGTGCGACGAGTTCATCCCGCCGGCGATCGAGCCGGTCATCCCGCGCGTCGTGCTCGTGCTCGACAAGTCGGGCTCGATGCTCACCTTGTGGGACCACGACGGAGACGCCGCCACCGACAGCGTCACCCGCTGGTCGAGCCTGCACGCCGTCGTCGAGTCGATCCTGACCGGCCTCGACAGCGCCGTGAACTTCGGCGCGCTGCTGTTCCCGGCGCTGCAGGCCACCTCGAACCCCAACATCACCGCCTGCATCGTCAACCCCGATCCGCTGGTCCCCGTCGGCCCGATGACCGCGGCCGCCATCCTCGACGCCATCCCGCCGGCCGACAACATGACCATCGCCGGCGGCACCCCCTCGACCGAGGGCATCCTCGCCGCGGTCGACGAGCTCGGCGGCCTCGCGGGCGACGAGCCGAAGTTCATCATCTTCATCACCGACGGCGCCGCCAACTGCGACCCCGGCCAGGACAAGCTGTTCGACGACTACGACGATCGGCTCGCCGCCGCCGTGGCCGACGCGCGTGACGCCGGCTTCCCGACCCACGTGGTCGGCATCGACATCCTGAACGAGCTCACCCCGATCGAGCCCGGCGGCAACCCCGACGGCATCAATCCCTACGAGAAGCTCAACGAGCTGGCCGAGATCGCCGGCACCGCGCGGCCGGGCGCCGAGAAGTTCTACAACGCCACCAACCAGATCGAGCTGCAGGCCGCGCTGATGGAGATCACCGAGACCGTGCTCTCGTGCGAGATCAGCCTCGGCGAGCCGGTCCCGAAGAACTTCTACATCCAGCGGGTCCAGGTCGGCAGCGACCAGGATCCCGGCAAGCTCGAGTACATCGGCGAGGACGATCAGGTCAGCGACTGCGAGGCCGAGGGCGGCTGGCAGTACACCAGCGAGGCGCGCGACGCGATCATCCTGTGCGGCGCCGCGTGCGAGCACTACAAGGCGACCGGCCACGTCGAGATCGACTACGGCTGTTACATCGGCTGAGTTCGGCGCCGCGCGGGTCCGGGGACGAGCGAGGGCGCGCGAGCCCCGGACCCGCCGCGGTCGCCTTTTTGCGGCCAATTGAAAGCGCCGCGGCGGGTACTGCCCCGGCATGCAGCGCCCTCTGTTTGTAACCGTAGCTTCCCTCGCGCTCCTGAGCGCGTGCCCTGGCGATGACAAGGACACCGCGGGGGCGAACACGACCCCGGGTTCGACCGGCGTCGAGTTGCCCCCGATCACGACCGCCACGGACACCACCGGCGAGCCCGAGCCGACCACCACCGCGCCCCCCGGCACCGGGCCCGACGTCACCGGCACCACCACCGAGGACGGCCCGCTCGTCTGCGACGAATTCGTACCGATGGCCATCGAGCCGGTCATCCCGCGCGTCATGCTCGTCCTCGACAAGTCGGGCTCGATGGTGTCCAACGAGTCCGGCTTCTGGGACCACGACAGCGACCCGATGACCCCGGACATCACCCGCTGGATGAGCCTCCACTCGGTCGTCGAGTCGATCTTCGACAACCTCGACGCCGTGATCAACTTCGGCGCCGTGCTGTTCCCTTCGCTCACTGCCACCAGCGCCTACGGCCCGGCCGCCTGCCCCGTCGACCCCGATCCGCTGGTGCCGATCGGCACCCAGACCGGCGCGGCGATCCTCGCCGCCTTGCCGCCCGCCGACACCACGAGCATCGCCGGCGGCACCCCGGCGGCCGCCGGCATCGCCGTCGCGCTCGAGGAGCTGGCGAGCCTGCAGGACAGCGAGCCGAAGTTCATCATCCTCGTCACCGACGGCGCCGCCAACTGCAAGGAAGGCACGATGACGCCCGAGCTGTTCAACGAGTACGACGACAACCTGCCGATGGTCGTCGCCGAGGCGCAGGCGATGGGCTTCCCGACCTACGTCATCGGCATCGACATCGAGGATGTCTTCTCGCCGGTGATCGTCGACGGCAACCCCGACAACACCAACACCTACGAGAAGCTCAACGAGCTGGCGGAGCTCGGCGGCACCGCCCGCCCCGGCGACGAGAAGTTCTACAACGCCTCCAACCAGACCGAGCTCCAGGACGCGCTCAACGCCATCACCAAGCAGGTCCTCTCGTGCGAGATCAAGCTCGGCGAGCCGGTCCCGGACAACTTCTACATCCAGCGCGTCGAGGTCGGCGCCGACGACGACGCGGGCCAGCAGGTCTACGAGGGCCAGGACACCCAGGTCGCCAACTGCGACGCCGAGGCCGGCTGGAAGTACACCACCGAGGACCGCGACGCGATCATCCTCTGCGGCGACGCCTGCGAGTACTACAAGGAGACTGGCGTGGTCCAGATCGAGTACGGCTGCTTCACCGAGTGAGCCGGGTCGAGCGCGCCCGGCCCCGCGCGCCCGCGCGCCCGATTTTTTTTCATCGATCTCCGGCGGCGGGTGCCACCAAGATGGCAGCACCCGCCATGTCGTCCATGATCTCGCCCGCACCCCGCCCCGGCCCGAAGCTCCTGCTGTCCGCCGCGCTCGTCGCTGCGTGTCCCGGAGGACAGGACGCTTCGACCATGTCCGATTCGACAGCCTCGGGCGGGCCGACCAGCGACGCCGCGACCGCGGCCACCGAGACCAGCGGCAGCCCGACGAGCGACCCGACCGGCACCGAGACCGGCGCCGACGCCACCGCCACGAGCACCCCGACCGATCCGGGCACCAGCGACCCGACCACCTCGACCACCGGCCCCGACCCGGGCACCACGACGAGCGAGGAGACCACCGGCGGCCCGATCGGCCCCGGCAGGGTCGTCGCCTACTTCACCGCCTGGGCCGTCTACGACCGCGAGTACCACGTCGACGACATCCCGGCCGACAAGCTCACCCACGTCAACTACGCCTTCGCCAACCTCACCGCCGACGGCAATTGCGTGCTCGGGGACAGCTACGCCGACATCGAGAAGGTCTACGGCGACGAGGATCCGAACGCCCCGTTCAAGGGCAGCTTCAACCAGCTCAAGCAGCTCAAGCAGCAGCACGGCCACCTGCGCACCCTGATCTCGGTCGGCGGCTACACCTGGTCGACCAACTTCGCCCCCAACGCCGCCACCGAGCAGGGCCGCGCCAGCATCGCCAGCTCGTGCGTCCAGTTCATGCGCGACTACGGGTTCGACGGCGTCGACATCGACTGGGAGTTCCCCGCCTCGCCGCAGGAGGGCCAGGACTACAGCGCCCTGCTCGCCGCGCTGCGGGCCGAGCTCGACGGCGCCGGGGCCGAGGACGGCGCCGAGTACCTGCTGACGATCGCCGCGCCCGCCGGCCAGGCCAACCTCGCCAACCTCGATCTGCCCGGCATCGCCGCCAGCGTCGACTGGATCAACCTCATGGCCTACGACTTCGCCGGCCCGTGGATGGCGACCACCACCTTCAACGCCGCCCTCTACAGCCCGGCCGACGACCCCGATCCGAACAACGCCGGCCTCAGCGACGACGCCGCCGTCACCACGATCCTCGACGCCGGCGTGCCGCCCGGGAAGCTCGTGCTCGGCGTCCCGTTCTACGGCCGCAGCTTCGCCGGCGCCGGCGCCGGCAGCGACGGCCTGTTCTCGAGCTTCAGCGGCGCCGGCCCCGGCACCTGGGAGCCCGGCATCGTCGACTACCACGACATCGCCGCCAACTACGCGCCGACGCTCACCCGCCACTGGCACGACGAGGCCAGGGTCCCGTGGCTGTACGACGCCGGCAACGACCTCTTCATCACCTACGACGACCCCGAGTCGATGCAGCACAAGATGGACTACATCGCCGCCAGAGGCCTCGGCGGCGCGATGTTCTGGGAGCTCGCCGGCGACACCCAGGACAGCGCCCTGCTGACCGTCCTCGCCGACGCCTTGCTCCCATGACCGAAATTACATGTCGTTTCGCCCATGCCCGAGCGGACATGGCCGCACAGACATGCCCGAGCGGACACGCTCGACGGCCGCCTCAGTCGCTCGCGGCCGGCAGCGTCAGCCAGAAGATCGACCCGTGCGGTTCGGCCGGCTCGACCCCGACCTGACCTTTCATCGCCTCGGCCAGGTGCTTCACGATCGCGAGGCCCAGGCCGGTGCCGCCGACCTCGCGCGAGCGGCCCTTGTCGACCCGGTAGAACCGCTCGAACACGCGCGCGCGGTGGCGCGGCTCGATGCCCGGCCCGTTGTCCTCGACCTCGATGCGGACCATGTCGCCGCGCCGGGCCGCCCGCACCCTGATCTTCCCCTCGGCCGGCGTGTACTTGACCGCGTTGTCGATCAGGTTGAGCAGCACCTGCTCGAGCGCCTGCTCGTCTGCCCATACGGTCATGTCCTCCGCGACAGACGACGTGATCTCGATGTGCTTCTCCTGGGCCAGGCGCTCGACCTCGTCGATCGTGTGGGCCACGATCGGCTCGAGCTCGATCTCGTCGGGGCTCATCTCGTAGGTCCCGGCCTCGATGCGCGAGATCTCGAGCAGGTCGGCGACCAGCGCGGCCAGGCGGTCGGCGCTGCGCAGCTGCGCGTCGAGGAAGCGGCGGGCGATCTCCGGCTTCTCGATCGCCCCGTCCAGCAGCGTCTCGGCGTTGGCGCGGATGATGCTGACCGGCGTGCGCAGCTCGTGCGACACGTTGGCGACGAAGTCGCGGCGGACCCGCTCGAGCCGGCGGATCTCGGTGACGTCGTGCATCACCACCACGGCCCCCTGCTGGTTGCGCAGCGGGCTCGCGTAGGCCAGCACCTGCCGCGGCGGCGTCGTCCGCGTCTCGAACTCGCGGCGCTCCGGCTGCCCCGCGAGCGCGCGCTGCACCAATTCAAGGAGCGCCGGGATCGGGATCCGCTCGGCCAGCGTCGACCCGCCGTGCTCGATCGACAAACTAAGGAGCCCGAGCGCCGCGCGGTTGATCAGCGTCAGTTGCTGCGCCTGATCGACCGCGACCACGCCCTCGGCCATGCTCTCGAGCACCGCCTCGAAGCGGCTGCGCTCGGCCGCCAGCATCCCGACCGTCGACTCGAGCTCGGCGGCCATGCGGTTGAGCGAGCCGGCCAGGCCCGGCTCGTCCGGGGTCTCGGATGGTTGCCGCGGCTCCTCGCCCTCGACCGCCCGGCGCGCGTCCGCGACCAGCGTGCGCAACGTGCGGGCCAGGAAGTGCGAGGCCAGCCCGCTCAGCACCACCGCCCCGGCGAGGCTGAGCAGGCCCGCGATCCCGAGCGCGATCCGCAGGCGCCGCACCGCCGCGTCCATCTCCTCGAGCGGGCGCGCCACCCGGAGCGTGCCGCTCACCGCGCCGGCGGTGAACGGCACCGCGATGTACATCATGTCGGTGCCGAGCGTCGCGCTGTAGCGGACCGCCCGCCCCTCGCCGTGCGCCACCGCGTCGACGACCTCGGGGCGGTCGTCGTGCGACTCGACCGTCGCCAGCTCGCTCGCCGCGAGCTCCGAGTCGCCGAGCACCTTGCCCGACCTGTCGATGATCGTCACGCGCGTCCCGCTGGCCGCGCCCAGCTCGTCCGCCACCGCGTCGGCCGGCGCCGTGTCGTACGCCAGCGCGACCCGGCCCACGCGCGCCTGCGCCAGCAGCTCGGCCTGGGCGCGGCCGTGGGCCCACTCGCGGATCTGTCCCTCGAGATAGCCGCCGGCCACCAGCACGACCGACAGGACCAACAAGACCGAGACGAGGAACAGCTTGCCGCGGACGTCCAGCCTCACGGCTCGTCGTCCTCCGACGCGCGCAGGTCGGTCGTGAAGCGGTAGCCGACCCCGCGCAGCGTCTGCACGTAGTCCGCGATCTCGCCCAGCTTCTTGCGCAGGCGGCGGACGTGCGTGTCGACCGTGCGCGTCGTCAGCCCCGGCTGCACGCCCCAGACGTCGCTGAGCAGCGCGTCGCGGGTCTGCACCCGGCCGCGGCGGGCGATCAGCGTCGTCAGCAGGCGGAACTCCAGCGCCGTGAGCGTGACCTCGGCGTCGTCGACCCACACGCGGTGTCCGTCCATGTCGACGCGCAGGCGGCCGTAGGGCGTCGGCGCGAGCGGCGTCTCGGTCGGCGCCTTGCGCCGCAGCACCGCGCGGATCCGCAGCACCAGCTCGCGCAGGCTGAACGGCTTGACCACGTAGTCGTCGGCGCCGACCTCGAAGCCGACCACGCGATCGACCTCCTCGGCCTTGGCCGTCATCATGATCACCGGCATCGCCCGCGTGCGCTCGCCGGCGCGGAGCTGCTGGCACACCTGCGTGCCGGACATGTCGGGCAGCATCAGATCGAGCAGCACCAGGTCGGGCGCCGGCTCGGTCGTAGCGATCTCGAGCGCTTGCGCGCCGGTGTAGGCCGAGCGGGCGCGGAAGCCCTCGCGCTCGAGCGCGTACTCGAGGGTTGCGACCAGGTCGCGCTCGTCTTCGACGATGAGGATCAGCCCCGCCATGCTCGCCCCGGTCCCCGGCGCGGGCGCATCATACACTTTCCGCCTGCGGCGGGGCGGCGGGCGCCAGGACCGCCGCCAGCAGGTTCAGGGCGTCGCTGGTGGTGAAGATCCCGGCCACGCGCCCCTCGTGCATCACCACCGCCGACCCGTACTTGTGGGCGGCCATCGTCCGCACCACCTCGCCCACCGTCACGTCCGGGCCGACGCGATACGGGTCCTGCGTCATCGCCTCTTCCACCTTGACCGCGTCGGGGTCGACGTCCGGCAGCCCCTCGACGAGGTCGATGTCACGCTCGCTGAGGACCCCGAACAGGTACCCGCCCTCGAGCACCGCCAGGTGGGGGATGTGGTGCTCGTGCATCCGCCGGGCCGCGTCGGACAGGGTCTGGGCGCGGCCGATGGTGATCGGGGCCGGCGTCATCACGTCGCGGACCGGGGTACGGTGGTCGACCATGGGCGGGAGGCTACGCTCTCCCGCGCGCATCGAAAAGGTGAACAACCTCCCGCCGCGGATCTAAAATTCGCCGCGCATGTACACCAAGATCCTCGCTGCCCTCGACGGGTCCCCGCGGACCGACCTCGTCCTCCGCCAGGCCGCGGCGCTCGCCGCCACCCACGGCGCCGCGCTCCACCTGTGCCGGGCCGTCAACATCCCGCTCGGCATGCCGGTCGAGGCCTGGTCGCTCAGCGGCGAGGAGCTCACCGCGCGCCTGGTGGAGCTCGCGCACCAGGACCTCGAGCGCTCGCGTGGGAGCCTCACGACCGCGCTCACCGGCGAGATCCACGTCCGCCTCGGCCGACCCGCCCAGGTGATCTGCGACGTCGCCGACGCCATCGCCGCCGACCTCATCGTCATCGGCAGCCACGGCTTCGACGGCCTCGATCGCCTGCTCGGCACCACCGCCGCCCGCGTCGTCAATCACGCCGGCTGCAGCGTCCTCGTCGTCCGCCCCCCGCGCGACGCCGCCGCCTGATCGCCGCGGTCACTCGTCCGCACTACGTCCCGCGGGCCGGCCGCTTGCGCGCCGCGAACCACTCGCGATAGCGCTCCATCTTCGCCTGCTGCTCGCTCGGCGCCCGCCGCGTGCACGTCTTCGCCTCGTCGGTGCCGGCGGGCGCGCCCCAGCGGTGCTCCGCGCAGTCGTTCGGGTTGTACGCCACCTCGAGCGCCCCCGCGCGCGCCACCAGCTCGCCGAGCCCGAGCGACCACTTCGAGCCGTCGCTGCGCACGTACTCGAAGCGGAACTTCGGATCGGCGAGCAGCGTGTCGCGCGCCTCCTCGAGCCGGCGGACGATGCCCTCGAGGTCCTGCTCCGCCGCGAACACCGCCGGCTGCCGCCGCACCTTGTCGCTGAAGCCGCGCACCACGTCGATCGCGATCAGCAGCCGCAGGTCGCGCGCCGGCGTCGAGTACGACTCCCACGAGCCCGTCGTCTCGAACACCGCGAAGCCATCCGGCATCGTGATGGTCGCGCTCGGGCTCTGCTTGAAGAACGCCTCGCCGTTGCCGACCGACGTCACGCGCACGCGCGCCTGCTCGAACAGCGCCGCCACCGCCTCCTCCTGGGCGAGGAACGGGTCGCGCGTGCCCGGCGAGACGATCGCCTCCATGCGGTCGTAGAACGCCTCCGCCGCCAGCGTACCCTGCTCTTGGGACAGGTCACCGTAGTCGGCGTGGGCCGCGATCTCGCGGTCGCCGAGCTGCACCGCTGCCCCCTCGCGGATCACGACCGGGCGGAAGTTCTTGAACCCCGACCCGCCGAGCCCCGGGTCCGGGTTCCACAGGAAGTTGCCCTCCCAGAAGCGCTTGCGCGTGATGCTCCCGTCGGGCTGCCCGTCGACCGCGTACAGCACCCCCGGGCGTCCGCCCTCGCCGGCGAACAGCTCGACCAGCACCAGGATGTGCCCGTACGGATCGGCGTACACCGTGCCCGGGCGCAGCGAGCGGCGGTCGAGGCGGACCGGGTACAGATCGCTGCGCTCGTCGCCGAGCGCCACCCGGCCGTTGCCCGTGTGCACCCCCCACGCCAGCGTGCGGCGCATGAAGTGTTGCACTGCCCCGAGCTGCCCCGGCTGCGGCCCCGAACCGCCGGCCGCGTTCAGGTTGCTCGTCGGCTCGCCGCAGCGCGGCGGCTTGCCCGGCCCGCCGCGCGAGCAGCCGCGGAACGCGAACGGCAGCGACCGCTTCCACGAGTAGTACGCCCGCAGGAAGTACGGCGTGTCGGCGCAGTCGGGCCGCATGTGCAGCCCGCCCTGCTGCGGCGCCGCGTCCTCGCCCCACGCGTACGCGTCATGCAGGATGTTGCGCGCCGGGTCCCGCGTCACCTGGTCGAGCGCCGTGTACGCCAGGTCGGCCCCCGGCTCCGCGTGGAACAGCGCCCGCACCCACGCCGAGTACAGCGCCTCCTCGCCGCTGTCCCACGTCCGCTGGCCCGGCCACACCGCCGTGCTCGCCGGCGGCGGCGCATCGCGCCCCGCCTTCTCGCGCACCTTCACCCTGAGGCACGCCTTGCCGACCCCGCCGCGCCCCGCGACGATCGTCAGCTCGCCCGCCCTGTCCGGCGTCGCCGTCGCCAGCGCGGCCGCCGGCACGCCTGTCCAGTAGGACATGTCCGAAACAGCAGCCCCCTCGACCCGCAGCGCCAGCGCCTCCTCGCCCGCCAGCGTCGCCGCCAGCACCCGCATCGGTTGACCGACAGCGGGTCGGTGCGGCGAGACCAGGATCCCGTACGCGCGGTCGTCGGCCGCCGGACAGCTCCCCGCGTCGGCCGGCGTCGGCAACGGCGCGGGCGTCGGCGTCGGCGCTGCCGCGACCGGCTGCGGCTGCGCCTCGACCGCTGCCGGCTCGCTCGCGGTCGCCGGCGTCGCCGGGCTTGCCGGGGCCGGCCGACCCGCGGCCGTGCTGGCCGGCGGCGTCGATCCACACGCCGCCACCAGGGCGATCACGATCCACTCGACGGGCGCGCGAGGCATCGGCCACCCATAGCGAGATCTCGCAACCACCGCCAGTCTCTTGCGCCGTCGCGGTCCTCCCGCCGCTCGTGTCCCCCTCACCGAACTCCGTCGCAAGGTCTCGAACCGTCATCATCCATCACTTCAACATTCATGCGCCAAATCATCGAAAAAAATCATTATCACGTCACAACATTTCACCAGCTTCCGCGCCCGCTCGAGCGCGCGAGTTCGCGACGGCCCACGCGCCGGGCGTGGTATGGATCGCCGCCATGCTGGTGCTGATCGCCGACAAGTTCCCCTCGAGTGGTCGTGATGTCCTCGCTCGCCTCGGCGAGGTCGTGTACCGGCCGGAGCTGAGCGCCGAGCAGCTGCCTGCCGCGCTCGGCGAGACCCGGGCCGACATCCTGGTCGTCCGCTCGACGGTGGTCAGCGAGACCGCGCTCGCCGCCTCGCCGCCGCTGTCGCTGGTCGTGCGTGCCGGAGCCGGCACCAACACCATCGACACGGCCGCGGCCAGCCGGCGGGGGATCTTCGTCGCCAACTGTCCCGGCAAGAACGCGATCGCCGTGGCCGAGCTGACCATGGGTTTGATCCTCGCCCTCGACCGGCGGATCGTCGACGCCACGCTCGAGCTGCGCCACGGCACGTGGAACAAGAGCAAGTACGGCAAGGCCAGGGGCCTCAAGGGTCAGACCCTCGGCCTCGTCGGCTTCGGCCAGATCGCCCGCGAGGTCGCCCTGCGCGCGCGCGCCTTCGGCCTCAAGCTCCTCTGCTGCACCAACCGCCCGATCGCGCCCGACGTGCTCGAGGCCCACGGCGCCGTCCAGGTGCCCGACCTCGGCGCGCTGCTCGACGCCAGCGACATCGTCAGCGTCCACGTCCCCTACACCAAGGCCAACCACCACCTGATCGGCGCCGAGCAGCTCGCGCGCCTGCGGCCGGGCAGCACCGTCATCCACACCTCGCGCGGCGGCGTCGTCGACGACAAGGCGCTGGCCGAGGCCGTGCGCTCCGGTCGGCTGCGCGCCGGGCTCGACGTCTTCGAGGGCGAGCCGGCCGGCGGCCAGGCCGACTTCAAGAACGTCAGCGGCGAGGTCGGCGACATCTACGCCACCCCGCACATCGGCGCCTCGACCGAGCAGGCCGAGTCGGCGATCAGCGACGAGGTCGTGCGGATCATCGAGAGCTTCGTCGCCCGCGGCATCGTCCACCACGCCGTCAACCTCAACGAGCGCGTCGCTCGCTACAGCCTCGTCGTCCGCCACCTCGATCGCGTCGGCGTGCTGGCCGGCATCCTCCAGGCCTTGCGCGAGGAGCGGGTCAACGTCCAGGGCATGAGCAACACCATCTTCGCCGGCGGCGAGGCGGCCTGCGCCACCATCACCTTCGAGGTGGCGCCGAGCGACGATTGCTTGCAGCGGCTCCGCGATCACGAGGCCATCCTCGCCGTCGAGCTGCGGGCCGCCCGGGCATGAGCGCGCCTCGATCCGGGCAGGCGGTCGCGCTCCTCGCCCACGGCAGCCCCGATCCCGAGTGGTTGAGGCCGGTCGAGCAGATCGCCGGGCGCTTGCGCGTCCTCGCGCCGGAGCTCTCGATCGCGATCGCCACCCTCGAGCACGGCCCCGCCCTCGCCGACGTGATCGCGCGGCTCGAGGAAGCGGGCGTGCGGCGCGTCGTCGTCGTGCCGGTGTTCCTCTCGGGCGGCGGGCGGCACATGCGGCGCGACGTCCCGGAGCTGGTCGCCCGGATCCAGCGCGAACACGAGGGCCTCGAGATCGCGCTCGGCGGCGACGCGCTCGCCACCGACCCTCTCGTGCTCGACGCCCTCGCGGCGGCAGCTCTGCGACGAGTGGAGCTATCCTCCCCGGCATGAGCGCGTACGACGTCGTGTTCTCCAACCCCTCGCTCGATCCCAACCACCCGGTCCAGGGCGACGTGTTCGTCAACGCCTCGGCGAGGAACCTCGTGGTCGTCCTCTCGGTCGAGCTGAACCGCGACCCGCAGCAGCCCGACGCCCGCGTCGTCATCCGCGGCATCGACAGCACCGAGAAGGGCCAGGAGCACGTGATCGGCTTCTCCGCCCCTGCCACGGTCCTGCACACCACCGTCGCCGTCCGCGTCGCCGCCATGGACGACGCCAAGCCTCGCCCCGTCGGCGTCGAGGTCGCCACCCCCGGCGCCGTCTGCACGGTGCGCGTCCTGTCCGTCACCCCCGTGTGATCATCACATGTCTCTTCGGACACCTTCAAAAAGCGTCTGAAGAGACATGTTCGATCGTACCTATCCCTGAGCCCCTGTCCTTTCAGACACTCACCCCGGCAGCGGCTGCCGCAGCGCCCCCGTGTCCGGGTCGAGGTTGAACAGCGTCGCCAGGGCCTCGTACAGGTTCGGGTCCTGCTTGCGCAGCCGGCCCGGCTGTTCGAAGAACACCTCGACCGCGACCGCGAACAGCTCCGCCGAGTTCGTCCCTGCGTAGGCGCGCAGCGGTCCGGCCTGGCGCTTGCGCACCGCCTTCAGGCGGCTGCGCACCATGTCGTCCCACCCCGGCACGGCCGTCCACGCGAAGCGATCGGGCGACCCGTCGGCCGAGCCGTCGGCCATGTCGAGCACGTGCGCCAGCTCGTGCAGCACCACGTTCTCGCCGTCGGGCTTGCGGAAGCCGAACCGGATCTGCTTGCGCGAGAACAGCACCGGCCCCTGCATGTGCACCTGACCGGCGATCCCGTGGTGGTCGCCGGGCTCGCCGTCCTCGTTCCACTGCGTCGGGTGGACGACGATGTCGCGCACGTGCGGCCACTCCCAGTCGGGCCGTCCGTGGCACAGCATCGCCGCCCCGGCGCCGATCATCACCTTCACCTCCTCCGGCACCTCCGCGCCCTGCGGCCCGTAGATCCGGTGCTCGCCCAGGAACACCGCCACGTCGCCCTCGAAGCGCCGCCGCGCCGGCGGCGTCAGCCGCCCGTAGAACGGCACCCGCTTGCTCAGCAGCTCGCGCCACGCCTCCGGCACCGGCGCCGCCGCCAGTCGCTCGCGCCGCGCGATCGGCCGCAGCGCCGCCGTCCGATAGCCGAGCCCGATCAGCGGCCCCACCACCGCCAGCCACCACGGAGCCACCGCCAGGACGATCGCCGTCGACGCCAGCGCGATCGCCAGCGCGATCGCCGACTGCAGACGAACTGCCGCGCGCGCGAGCACCTCGACCGATCTACCCGACCCTCGCGCCCGCGCCTACCCCGGGCCGCTCGCCCCCCGCGCCTACCCGGGCTGTGCCGCCTCGGCTACGCTGCGGGCCGCGTGCCGATCGACGCTCTCGCCCTCCCGCTGCTCGTCGTCACGGCGATCGGTCTGTTCGGCTACGCCCTCTACCTGCGCCGGCTCGGCTGGCCCGACGCCCGCGGCGGCTGGGCGATCGTCGCCGCCATCGTCCTCGCCACCGCGCTCGCGGCCGTGTTCGCGCCGCACGGCGCCGGCTTCGTCGCCTTCGGCCTCTACCTCCTCCTCATCATCGCCCCGCTCTCGCTGCAGACGCGGCTGCACCGGGCGATCGGCGCCGGCGACGAGGAGCGCGCCCGCCGGCTCGGCTGGTTGCTCGCGCGGATCCACCCGACCCAGGCCGTGCGCGAGGAGCTCGAGGCCCTGCCGATCATCCTCGCCCTGCGCGCCGGCGACGACGTCCCGCCGGCCGAGCTCGATCGCGTGTCGCGCGGCATGCCCGAGGTCCGCCGCGCCTTCGACACCATCCTCCTTCACAACCGCCGCGACGTCGACGCCGTGCGCGCCGCCTTCGCCGATCCGGAGCAGCGCGCCGGCCTGTTCGCCCAGGGTCTCGGCGCGATCTACGTCCAGGCCGTCGCCTGCACCGACCCCGACGGCGACGTCCTCGCCGAGGCGCTCGCGCGGGCGATCGCCGGCGACCCCACCTTCAACCAGCCCGAGCGGGCCGCCCGGCTCATCATTCAGGCGCACGCGCTCGCCGGCGACGTCGCCCGCACCAGCGCCCTCGCCGAGGGCCTCGGCATGTACCTCGCGCGCGGCGATCGCGAGGTCCTGCTCGCCCTCGCCGAGTGGTGCGCCGGCCGGCCCGACGCCGCGCGGCGCACCATCGCCCGCGGGCTCGCGCAGCACGGCGACCACCGGATCGCCCGCGCCACCCTCGCCTCGCTCGACGCCATGATCGTGCGTCGTCCGCCGCGTCCCTCCACCACGCACACGCCCGAGCTCGTCCGCCGCCTCGCGGCTTTGCGGCGCGGCGCCCCGGCCCTGCGCGCCGTCTCGACCTTCCTCGGCCGTCACGCCGCGCGCCCGCGCCTCACCTGGGCCTGGATGGCCGTGCTCCTCGGCGTCTACGGCGTCTTCGCCCTCACCGGCGACCCCTACGATCTCGAGCGGCACTACGAGTGGGGCGCCCTCTTCGTCGACTCGTCCTTCGGCATCGGCGACGCCTGGCGGCTCGGCACCCTCACCCTGCTGCACTTCGGCGGCCTCCACCTGCTCCTCAACGTCCTGATGCTGTGGCGCTTCGGCACCTTCGTCGAGGCCCTGTTCGGGCGCGCGCGCATGGCCGCCATCTACGGGCTCAGCGCCGCGCTCAGCGGCCTCGCCGTGGTCGTCAAGGGCGACCCCGTCCTGCTGGTCGGCGCCTCGGGGGCGATCATGGCCCTGGGCGGGGCCGTCATCGCCGCCCTGCTGCTGCGCCGCGACCTCCGGACCAGCCGGATCGGCCGCGCCGAGCTGGTCGCCCTCGCCGTCCTGTTCGGCCTCCAGATCCTCTTCGACAGCTTCACGCCCGAGGTCAGCGGCACCGCCCACCTCGCCGGGATCGCCGCCGGCGTGGTCCTCGGCGCGCTGTTCCTGCCGCGCCGCGACCGTGCCTTTGTGGACATGCTCGAACAGACAGGGTGATTCGGACATGTCCGTTCGAGCATGTCCTCCGCGCGCGCGACCTCGCGCCCCGGGGGCGTACGAGTGTCCGCGTGAGCTGAGCGGTGTCACCGACGCCTCGGGGGGACGCACGAGCTGGCCGGGCCCCCGGCCGCCCGCTCCTGGGATAAGCTGCGTCCGTTTATGGTGACGGGACCGCCGAGCGACAGCGCGACCGGCTCGAGCGGGCCTGACGCCAACGCGCTCCGTTTCGGCCGCTACGTCGTCCTCAGCCGCATCGGCGAGGGCGCCATGGGCGTCGTCTACAGCGCCTACGACGAGATCCTCGACCGCCGCGTCGCCGTCAAGCTGGTGCGCCGGAAGCTCAGCGGCGACGTCCCCGGCCGCGCCCGCCTGCTGCGCGAGGCCCAGGCCTTGGCCCAGCTGTCGCACCCCAACGTCGTCCAGGTCCACGACGTCGGCGAGTGGCACAGTCAGATCTTCATCGCCCTCGAGTTCGTCCACGGCCGCACCTTGACCGCCTGGCTCGAAGAACAGGCGCGCTCGTGGTCCGAGATCGTCGAGGTGTTCGTGCAGGCCGGCCGCGGTCTGGCCGCCGCCCACGGCGCCGGCATCATCCACCGCGACGTCAAGCCCGACAACTTCATGATCGACAGCGACGGCCGCGTCCGCGTCATGGACTTCGGCCTCGCGCTCCCGGTCGGCCTCGGCAACGAGGTCGACCGCGGCCCGGCGCTGTCGCAGTCCGGACGCGAGCTGATGCGGGTCACCGCCGCCGGCTCGCTGATCGGCACCCCCGCCTACATGGCGCCGGAGCAGTTCCTGCGCGAGCCGACCGACGCGCGCACCGATCAGTTCGGCTTCTGCACCGCGCTGTTCGAGGCGCTGTTCGGCATGCGTCCCCACCTCGGCCGCACGATCGACGAGATCGGCCGCAGCGTGCTCCTCGGCGAGCGCGTCCCGATCCCCCCGCGCACGCCGGTGCCGCCGCGGATCCAGCGGGCGATCCTCCGCGGCCTCGACAACGATCCCGCGCAGCGCTTCCCCGACATGCGCGCCCTCCTGGCCGAGCTCGAGCCGCCACCCGAGCGCGGTCGTCGGCGCCTGCGCTGGGCCGCCACCATGGTCGGCATCGCCGCGGCCTCGTTCGCGTTCGTCCAGACCCGCCCCGGCGCCACCTGCCGCAATGCTGCCGAACACCTCGTCGGCGTGTGGGACGAGCCGCGCGGCGCCGCCGTCGAGCGCGCCCTCCTGGCCACGGGCCTCGACTACGCCGCCGACACCGCCGCGCGCGTCCACCAGGCCATCGACGCCTACGCCGCCGAGTGGACCGCCATGCACACGCGCACCTGCGAGGCCCACCGCGACGGCGAGCGCTCGAGCGTCGCCCTCGACGCGCAGATGCACTGCCTCCAGCGCCGCCGCGCCGAGCTCGACGCCCTCGTCGACGTCCTCGCCGAGAGCCACGGCAGCACCGCCATGAACGCCGCCCAGGCCGTCGCCGGCCTCCGCCCCGTCGCCTCTTGCGACGACCCTGTCGCCCTCCTCGACGAGCAGCGCCGCCTCGGCCTGCCCGCCGATCCGGCCGCCGCCACCCGCGTGCAGGCCCTCCAGCGCGACCTCGCCGAGGTCGAGGCGCTGTTCCTCGCCGGCCAGTTCGACCGCGCCGTCGCCCACGTCGACCGGACCATCCACGCCGCCCAGGCCGTCGCCTACCTGCCGACCCTCGCCGAGGCCCTGTTCTGGCGCGGCCGGATCCTCAGCGAGACCAGCTTTGTCCACGAGGCCGCCAGCTCGCTGTGGGACGCCTACCTCACCAGCATCCGCGCCGGCCACCACGCCATCGAGCTGCGCAGCCTTGTCACCGACGTGCACGTGCGCGGCTACGGCATGCAGGACTACGCCACCGCCGAGCGCAACGCCGCGATCGCCGGCGCGCTCATCGCCCGCACCTCCGAGGTCGGCGTCGAGGCCGAGCTGTACAACAGCCTCGCCAACGCCCGGGCCGCCCGCGGCAGCCTCGGCGAGGCCGAGGAGCTGTACCGCGCCGGCATCGAGCTGCGCCAGCGCACCGCGCCCCACGACCTCCTGCCGATCGGCGTCACCAAGGTCGGCCTCGCCGAGACCGTGCGCTCCCTCGGACGCCCCGAGGAGAGCGCCGAGCTGCTGCGCGAGGCCTGGCAGATCCTCGGCAACCAGCTCGGCCCGCTGCACCCGTTCGCCCGCGCCGCCCAGGCCAACCTCGGCCTCGCCTACCTCGAGCTCGGCGACCTCGGCGAGGCCACGAAGCTGCTCGACTCGGCGCTCCCGCAGATGTACGCCGTGTTCGGCGTCGAACGCCCCGACTTCGCCGAGTACTTCACCGCCACCGGCGCCCTGCACCTGGGGCGCAAGGAGATCGCGCGCGCCCTCGCCGATCTCGAGCACGGCTACCTCCTCGCCGAGCGCTCCGGCCAGCCCGCCCTCCGCGCCGTCACCCACTTCGCCCTCGCCCGCGCCCTGTGGGACCACGAGCCGACCCAGCGAGAGCGCGCCCTCACCCTCGCGCGCCAGGCCGAGCGCGACGCCCGCGCCGTCCGCAACGCCAAGCGCCAGCGCGAGATCGGCTCCTGGCTGGCCCGACGCGCCCCCTAAGGCCGACGCGCCGCCCCACCGGCGCATGTCCATGCGAGCATGTCTTCAAGAACATGCTCTTCAGAGCATGCCCTTTTAGACATGCCCGAGTAGACATTTCAAAGCGAGGTTCACCCTCACCTCAGCGTGATGCCGAGCCCGCCCATCCCTCGCACGGCGACGAGCGGGGCCCACGACCTCTCTCCGCAGGGGCGACCCGGGGACGGCGCAGCGGGAAGCAGCGGGGGGCTCTGCACCTGGCGCGCAGACGCCGGGCCTATCCTCGCACACGCCCCACCCGCCTGCGGCGTCGAGCACCTGGTGAGGAAGGACCCGCGTCGCAGGGACCCGCTGCGCCGTCCCCGGGCCGCCCCCGCCACGCTCTCCACGCCCCGCGACCCCGCACACGCGACTCTGCGCGCGAGCACGAGCTCTCAGCGCGGCAGCAGCCCGGCGTCGCGGCTCGCCAGCGCGAACGTCCGCCGCACCTGCGCCTCGCCGGCCTCGCCCCCCGCCGTGCGGGTACGCAGCGTCGCCAGGCTGTCGTCGTCGAGCCGGTCGAGCACCGCGCGGGCCACCTGCGCCGCCAGCCCGCCCGCATCGGCCCGCCGCAGCAGCTCGCGGCACGCATCCGGCCGCTCGCGCAACGCCAGCACCGCGCGCCACAGCCCGCGCCGCCGCGCCGTCCCCTCCGCCTGCCCCGCCTCCTCGCACCACTGCCCGGCAGCCTCCGCGATCGCGCCCGCATCGCTCCAGCTCCACGGCGCCCGCACCGGCCACTCGCGCGTCCCCTGCTCGGGCGGTGGCGGCTCGAGCTTGCGCGCCTCGGCGATCCGCCGCTCGAGCAGCGCCTGAAAGTCGCCGAGATCGCGCTGCGTGAGGATCGACCGCAGCGACTCGACCACCGGCCCCATCCCGAACGGCGCCGGTTGTTCGCCAGCCAGGAACAGCGCCCGTTGCAGCGCCAGATCGATGAACCCGTGATCGACCAGGCGGTCGAGCTCGTTCGGCAGCGGCAGCAGGGACTCGGGCGTCGGCGTCACCCCGCGCGACTTCAGCCGCTCCGCCACCCCGCGGCCCTGCAGGTACCGGCGGGCCCGCTGGCGCTCGACCGCCAGCAGCGCGTCGTCGCCGGCGTGGGCCGTGCGCTCGAGCGCCAACATCACCCGCATCAACTCGTCCTCCGTGGCCGCGAACAGGTTCTCGAGCCCGGCCACGCGCCGCTGCCAGTACGTCTGACAGAACGAGCGTCCAAAGTGGAGGAAGCGCCCCGCGAGCAGGCGCCCGAACGGCGGCAGCGGCTGCCCCGGCGGCAGCCCCAGCTGCGCCAGCGCCTCGCGATAGACCCGGGCCAGCAGCGCCGCCGCGCGGGTCCGCTGCTCGTGCGTGATCCCGCTCGCCGTCTGGGCCCCGATCGCCCGCAGCACCCCGCCGAGCGCCGCCTCGTCGATCGGGCTGACCAGCGCCGTCACCGGATCCGGCGCCTCCGCCGGGTTCAGCGAGCCTGTGCTCGGGCGGTCGATCGCCGCCAGCCGGGCCAGCCCCGCCAGGTCGGGCGCGGCCGCCAGCTTCGGCGCCAGCGCGGCCGCCTCGGCCGGAGTCGCCGCCTGCAGCAGCGCCGCGCGCAGGGCCGCCGTGCTCGCCTGCACTTCGGGGCATGTCCAAACGAGCAGCACCGCGTCCTCGCCCGATCCGGCCGCCGCGGCCGCCGCGAGCCCCGCGCAGTCGCCCGCCGGAGCCGCGGCCACCGGCCCCTCCGCGCCCGCCGCCCCCGCGCTCAGGTCGGCCTTCACCCCCGGCAGCACCTCGACCGCCGGCGGCCCGCAGCCGAGCGCCAGCGCGGCCGTACCGATCCACATGCCCCTGCGGACCTGTCCGATCGCCCAGCCGGCGATCGCTCTGACTGTCCCGCGGAACATGTCCGTTCGAACCTGTCGCATCGCGCAGCCTGCCCGCGTCACTGATCGACCAGCCGGCGGATGACCTCGCGGATCCGCGTCAGCCCGCCCGAGTTGCGGCGCATGAACTCGACGCCGACGCCGTCGGGGTGCTCCGTGTTGCGTACGATCGACGTCAGCTCGAGCGGCCGGGCCCCCCCGGGGGTCGTGATCTCGATGATGATCTCCTCGCCGAGGGCCAGCCCGGCGTCGGTCAGCAACAGCGCCCCGGCCTCGGAGATCTCCGAGATCGTCGCCGCCAGCAGGTCGCCCGCGTCACTGCGTCGCCACCGGATCTCGACCAGGACCGGCTGGCGCAGGTGCCGGCGGCGAGGCGCCATGGTCGCCTTTCCGAGCGCCACCTCGCGGAGGAACTGCAGCTTGCGCCACTCGCTCCCCGCGCAGCGCAGGACCCCGCCGGCGCGCACGCGCAGGCGCGGGCGGGCCATGTGCCATTTCTTGCCGATCGCGCGGACCAGCATCTTGCCGTTCATCCCGGTGAAGAACACCTCGGCGAGCACCTCCTCGCCGGGCTCGAAGCGCTCCGTGGTGAACACCTGGAGCGCCTGTTCGTCCCCGGCCGCGCGTAGCGCCGCCGCGAAGGCCTCTCCGGACGCGTAGTGGCAGCGGATCCGTCGCACCGTGAAAATCTCGGGCGCCGGGGAAGATAGCAGTCCGGCTCGCGGCCTCGCAACCCTGCGCCGCGGCGAGGTAATCTGCGCGGGCTGCCCGGACCATGAGCGCCGCCGAGTCCCCACGCCCGCTCGTCCTCCTGCCCACCTACAACGAGCGGGACAACGTCGAGCCGATCACCGCGGCGATCCTCGCCGCGCTGCCCGACGCGCGCGTGCTGATCATCGACGACGGCAGCCCTGACGGCACCGGGGAGCTCGCCGACGGCCTCGCCGCAGCCGACGCCCGCGTCCACGTCCTGCATCGCCGCGCCAAGGAGGGCCTCGGCCGCGCGTACCTCGCGGGCATCGACTGGGCGCTCGAGCACCCCTCGCGCTTCACCCACATCATCACCATGGACGCCGACTTCTCGCACGATCCCGCGTACCTCCCGGGGCTGCTCGCGGCGGTCCACGGCGGCGAGGGCGGCGCCGACTTCTCCATCGGCTCGCGCTACGTCTCCGGCGGCGGCACCCGCGGATGGAGCCTCGGGCGGCGCCTGCTGTCGCGCGGCGGCGGCCTCTACGCCCGCACGATCCTCGGCTTCGGGCTCCGCGACCCCACCGCCGGCTACGTCTGCTACGGCCGCGGCGCCCTGGCCGCCCTCGATCGCCGCGCCGTGGCCGCCAGCGGCTACGGCTTCCAGATCGAGATGAAGTACCGCCTCGTGCGCGCCGGCCAGCGCGCGCGCGAGCTGCCGATCGTCTTCCCCGACCGCGAGCGCGGCGCCTCGAAGATGACCCCCAAGATCGCGCTCGAGGCCGTCGGCCTGTGCCTGCGCCTCCGCCTCCGCCGGTCCTGACGGACATGCCCCTTCCACCCTGTCTCTTTCAACCTGTTCCTTCCGACATGTTCTGAACGCCCATGCCCGCATCTCGCGTCTTCCTGTCCACCATCGGCCGCCCCCTCGACCCCGCCGACGCCGCGGTACCCGTGCTCGACCGCGGGTTCTTGTTCGGCGACGCCGTGTTCGAGACCCTGCGCACCGCCGGCGGCCGGCCCGTCGCCTGGACCGCGCACACCGAGCGCTTGCGCCGGAGCGCCGCCGGCATCGGCCTCGAGCTGCCGTGGTCCGACGCCGAGCTGCGCGCGCGCGTCGACGCCACCCACGCCGACACCGGCAACGCCGACAGCCTCGTGCGGATCGTCGTCACCCGCGGCGTCGGCCCGCTGATGCTCGACCCGCGCCGGGCCGTCACCCCGACGCTCGCCGTCCTCGCCGTCCCGCTCGACCTCCCCGACGAGGCCGGCTACGTCCGCGGCCTGCGGGCTCGGATCGTCGACGTCACCCGCGTCCCCGCCACCGCCCTCGACCCCGCCTTCAAGACCGCCAACTACCTGCCCAACATCCAGGCCCTGCGTCAGGCTCTGGCCGCCGGCGACGACGAGGCGATCCTCATCAACCCCGCCGGCGTCGTCGCCGAGGGCGCCACCAGCAACGTCTTCGCCGTCCTCCAGGGCGTCGTCTACACCCCTCCCGTCGACACCGGCATCCTCCCGGGCATCACCCGCGCCGCCGTCCTCGACCTCGCCGGCAAGCTCGGCATTTCAGCCCAGGAGTCCGCGCTCCACCCGTTCGACGTCCGCTGCGCCGACGAGGTCTTCCTGACCTCCTCCGTGCGCGGGCCGATCGCCGTCACCAGCGTCGACGGCCACCCGATCGCCGCCGGCACCGAGGGCCCGCTGACCGCCCGGATCCGCCGCGCCTACGCCGACACCCTGGCGACCTTCTGACCTGTCCCTCGGGACATGGCCTTAGCACCAGGGGCCTGCCTCCACGACGTTCGACGAGCTCGTCGAACGTCGCGGGTGCTCCGGGTGATCGCGTGCCCCGGGTCGCGCTGGCTCCGCGCGCTGCAGGCTGTTGCATAACTTGGCGATCAGTGGATCCTGGAACAGCCTTCCTTGGGATGAATGGCGTGCCGGCGGTCGCGCCGCCGATCAGGCAATCGCGTGTCCGGCTCGCGCCGCGGCTCGTCATCGAGGGCGCGTCTCGCGGCGCCGCCGGTGGTCGCGCGCCCGCGGGCGCGGGGCCTGGCGGCCCGGGGACGGCGCAGCGGGTCCCTGCGACGCGGGTCCTTCCACACCAGGTGCTCGACGCCGCAGACGAGCGGGGCGCGTCCGTGGATTGGCCCGGCGTCTGCGCGCCAGGTGCAGAGCCCCCCACTGCTTCCCGCTGCGCCGTCCCCGGTCCGCCCTGTGGAGAGTGTGGTGGCCCCGCTCGTCGCCGCGCGGGTGAGCCTGCTCCCCGGCCATCGCATGCGTGACGGATGGAGAGTCGAGGGAGCAGCGTTCGGCAGGAGCATGTCCGTATGAACATGTCCGTTACGCCATGCGCCGCCGTATCGTCGGCACTGGGAATCGCAACGCCGGGCGCGCGGCGACTCGCTAACCTGTTGCTTCAGCCTGTATCGTCGACCCGAGATCTCGCGGCGCTCGACGCTCGCCCGGTTCCGCAGCCACGCCGCGATGATCTCCCCGAGATCACGAGCGCGTATCAACCATGCCGCGATGAACCGCGAAGCCGGCTCACGTCGACCGATGCGCGTGCTCGTCGGTGGGGCCGTCGCCTGGACCGACACCGACGCGATCGCCCGCGAGCTCTCGAAACTACCCGCCGGAAGCACCGTGATCCACGGCGACTCACCCGGCGCCGACGCGCTCGCCGGCTTCGTCGCGGCGGCCCTCGGGCTGGCGGTTCAGGCGATGGCGAAGTCGCAGGAGGACCGGCGCCGCTTCGGCCGGGGCGCATGGAAAGGCCTCAACGAGCGCATGCTCGCCGCGGGTGCCGAGCTCGTCCTCGTGTTCCACCCCGCCATCGCCGGCAGCCGCGGCTCCAGGCACCTCGTCGGCCTCGCCCGCGCCGCCGGCATCGCGGTCCGCGTGCTCGACGGCTGACACGCGCCTCTCCACCTGCGACCGCGCCCCGCACCGTCCGCTCATCGAAGAGTTCGATCGCCTCACCCGCCGAACAACCAGTTCGACCATCGCGCTGGCCACCGATCGCCGACGAGCCCGAAGCTCACCCGTCCGGCCGGCCACGCCGTACAACCAGCGCGCTTCCCCGGCACGGCGACGAGCAGGTCCCCGCGCACAACGAGCGCGCTTCCCCGCACCGCGACGAGCGGGGCCCCGCGCGCAACGAGCTCACTTCCCCGCACGGCGACGAGCGGGGCCCCGCGCACAACGAGCGCGCTTCCTCGCACGGCGCCCCGCGCCCCCGAACTCGCGAAAATCCCGCCCCACGACTGCCCCCGCGCCTCCGAACTCGCGAAAATCCCCGCCACGCGACTCGGGCACGCCAACCCCGGAATGCCCGCGCCCGCCCAACATGTCCCCGAGGACATGCCTGAACACACCTTACTCTTCAGCCCTGTCCGATCCGACCTGTCCGGTACAGCGCTCTCTCGCCACCACCTTCGGCTTCGCCGCCGGCGTCGCCGTCACCACCGTCGTCGCCCCGCGGCGCGTCCGCAGCCAGCGCGACGCGGCCGCCCCGGTGCGCCCGTCTTCCGCGCCCATGCGCAGCGATCCGCCGCGCGGTTTGGGCGCCGCCGCGCACTCGCCCGGCACCAGGGCTGTCCCGCCGGCCCGGAGCACCAGCGCCCGGTCGGGTTCGGCGAGCACGCAGATCCGCGGTGGGTCCGCCGGGCGGCAGGCCCGCGCGTCCGTCCGTTCCCAGCCGGATCGCGCCGCGCAGCCCAGCGTGAGGAGCGCCGCCGCCCAGACCAGCCCGCTGTGGCACACTCGGGGGCGATGGCTCGTCGTCCTCGCCGATCGTTCGCTCGCGGCCCCCAGCCGCTCGCTGACGCCGTCTGGGGTCTCGTCAAGTCGATCGTCCCCGACCACTTGATCCGGCTCGTGCACGTGCGTGCCGCCTGGGAGCGGCTCAACATGCCGTGGCTGCGGGGTCGGGCCTATCCGCTCGCCGTCGTGAAGGACGAGGTCATCGTCGTGGTCGAGGACAGTCAGTACCACCACGAGTTGATGTACTCGCGGGACGAGCTCCTGCACAAGCTCCAGCAGCTCGCGCCCGACGCTCGTCTCGGCCGCCTGCGCTTCCGCCTCGGCGTCGTCCCGCCCGCCGGCCCGCGGCCTGCTGCGCTGCCGGCTCCGCCTTCGGGTCCGCCGCCCATGAGCGCCGAGCCGAGCGACGGCACCTCTCGCGCGCTCGCCGACGTCGTCGATCCCGAGCTGCGCCAGGCCATCGCCGGCGCGCGCGTCCTGCTCGGTCGCGCCTGACCGCACCTGTCCTCATGGTCATCCACCCGCGCCACCTCGCCCTCGCCTGCGTCCTCGGCCTCCCCGCCTGCGGCGCCGCCGAGCCCACGCCTGCCGCGCCCGCTCCGGCCGGCGAGCCGGCCCCCGGCGCGCCCGGGGCTGGCCTCGCCGGGTTGTTCGGGCCCAAGGAGCAGGAGTGGCGCTTCGAATTCAAGGAGCCCAAGGCCGGCCCGCGCGCCCCCGTCACCGCCGCCATGCACAGCGAGGTCGGCCTGCACCGCGTCGCCGACGTCGAGGCCCTCGCTGCGCGGCTCGGCCTCGGCTGCAGCGACACCTCGATCCGCGCCACCATGGAGGGTCGGCGCAAGGCCGAGCGCAAGCGCATCGAGGAGGCGCGCGCGCGCGGCGAGGACGCCGTCACCTCCGCCTCCTTGCTCGATCGCAAGAGCAAGCGCGAGGCCAACCCGCAGGTCCGCTACAGCTGCCCCAAGACGCGCAGCCAGCAGCTCACCGATCGCCCGCGACCCTCCTCCGAGGGTCGCCTGTTGTTCGTCTTCGACAGCGCCGAGCACCCGCTGCGTCACGTCTCGTACCAGCGGACCTCCAAGGATCCCGCGCCCGCCCTCGCCGACTACCAGGACGCCGTCGCCTTCTACACCGGCGTCTACGGCCCGCCCACGCGCACGCCCTCGCGCGAGCTGCCTGCGCCCGACGCCGACGGCGCCGTCGAGATCCCCGTCGCCACCAACTTCGAGACCGAGTGGGCCTTCTCCGATCTTTTGGTGAAGGTCAGCCTGCTGCGCTACGCCAGCCTTATCACCGTCGGCGAGCGCGTCGAGGTCCCGCCGGGGATCCGTCCCGACGCCCCGCGGCTCGGCAAGCCCGCGCCCGCAGACGCCGCCGGCGACGCTGCCGCCCCGCGGCCTGCGGGCGAAGCACCCGCGATCGGACCTGCGGGCGAAGCACCCGCCGCTCCGCCCGCCCCGGCGCCCGGGCCGTGAGCATCCTTTATTAAAAGCCCTGCAGCGATTGCGCCGCGCAGCCCGGGCCGCCATGATGCGGCCCTCGTTCGCTCGTGGAGACCCTGCGGATCGTTTTCAACGACTGGCTGACGCCCGTCAACGCGGTGTTGTGGCACGACAGCGTGCTCTACGCCGTGCTGGCCGTCGGCCTCTTGTTCACCGTGTGGAGCGGCTTTTGCCAGTACCACGCGCTCACCCACGGCGTGAAGGTCATCCGCGGCGACTACGACAGGCCCGGCGCGCCCGGGGCCATCAGTCACTTCCAGGCCCTGTCGGCCGCGCTGTCGGCCACCGTCGGCCTCGGCAACATCGGCGGCGTCGCCGTGGCGATCACGCTCGGGGGCCCCGGCGCCGTGTTCTGGATGTGGATCGTCGGCCTCGCCGGCATGGCGCTCAAGACCGTCGAGGTCACCCTGTCGATGCTGTATCGCCGCGTCGACAACCCCGACGAGCCGAACGGCGGGCCGATGTGGGTCGCCGACGACGGCCTGGCCCAGCGCAGCGACAAGCTGCGCCCTGTCGGTCGCGGCCTCGGCGTGCTGTTCTGCATCACCCTCCTCATCAGCACGATCACCGGCGGCAACATGTTCCAGGCGTGGAACGTCGGCATCGTCACCGAAGAGAGCTTCGGCGTGCCGCAGCAGGTCGCCGGCCTCGTCCTCGCCCTCCTCGTCGGCCTCGTCATCCTCGGCGGGATCAAGCGGATCGGCGCCGTCGCCGGCAAGTTGGTCCCGGCGATGTGCATCCTCTACCTCGCCGCCGCGCTGTACGTGCTGGCCGTCCACGTCGCCGACATCCCGGAGATGTTGCGGCTCATCGTCGCCTCCGCCTTCTCCCCGGCCGAGGCCACCGGCGCGTTCGTCGGCGGCACCTCGGGCGCCGCCTTCGTGTGGGGCATGAAGCGGGCGCTGTTCTCGAGCGAGGCCGGCCAGGGCACCTCGCCGATCGCCCACTGCGCCGCCAGGACCGACGAGCCGGTGCGCGAGGGCGTGGTCGCCGGCCTCGAGCCCTTCATCGACACCATCGTCGTCTGCACCCTCACCTCGCTGGTCGTGCTGGCCAGCGGCGCCTGGTGCCGCGAGGGCGAGACCACCCTCCCCGCCCCGCCGGCCGCCGTCGAGATCGAACCTGGCTGTTGGGACCTGTCCGATACGCCATTGCCCGAGAAACATCCGGCTGCGCTGGCGATCGCCGGCAGCGATTGGCGCGAGCGCGACGCCGTGTTCATGCTCGCGCGCTACGGGTCGATCGACCCCGCGACCGGCGGCGACCTGCAGCGGGTGACCGGAACCGTGGTCCTCGGCGCGGGAGATCGCCTCTATGTGAACTGGGATCCCGTCGGCTCGGCCGCCGCGCCGCTCGCCCGCGCGCCTGCGCTCGCAGGCCTCGACGTCTACAAGGACTACGTCGGGGCCGCGCTCACCAGCCACGCCTTCGATCGCGTGGCCCCCGGCCTCGGGAAGTGGCTGGTCGCGGTCGCCTCGTGGCTGTTCGCGGTCTCGACGATGATCTCGTACGCCTACTACGGCGAGCAGGGCATGGTCTACATGGCGGGACGTCGCTCGATCGTCCCGTACAAGATCGTCTACTGCCTGAGCATCCTGCTCGCCTGCGCAGGCTGGATCCGGTCCGAGACGGAGCTCGACAACATCACCTCGGTCGGCACCGGCGTGATGCTGTGGGTCAACATCCCGATCACGCTGCTGTTCGCCGGCGTGGCCATGCGGGCCTACCGCGGCTACTTCGCGCGTGTGCGCGCGGCTCGGCGGCCCTAAGATCGCCCGCCTGCGAGGCCCTGCGGCGCCCGTCGGCCTGCCACGTCACCGGCTCCGCGGGCCCGCGAGGCCGCGACCCGTCCGAGCATGCGTCCTCGATCGGCCCACGCGACGCGCCTGAGGGTCCGCGCTCCACGGCCCTGCGGGTCTGTGACTCCACGCCCGACGGCGTGCATCGGAGGGCGCGTCCACGCGCATGAGCGCTGGCGCATGCGCAGCGGCCGGCGCGCCCCGCGAATTGGGCCGGTGCGCGTGCGCATGGCCGAAAGAACATCCCAGCACCCGTTGCGGCCGCATCGACGAGAGTCGGGTCCCGACGGCCCAACCCGACGGAAGGCGCATCGACCGACCCGCGGGCCTTTGTCGCAGCGTCGCCTCGCGATATAAAGGGCGAGCGAGACTGGAGCGCCGCGAATGACCGAGTCCCTGACGCGTTTTGAACTCCCCCAGAGCGCAATTCCGACACGTTGGTACAACATCCAGGCCGATCTTCCGCGCCCGCTCCCCGTGGTCCTGCACCCCGGCACCAAGAGCCCGGTCACTTCTGACGACCTGGGAGTGCTGTTCCCGCAGGAGATCATCAACCAGGAAGTCTCGCGCGAGCGCTTCATCGAGATCCCGGAGGAGGTCCGCGAGATCTACAAGCTGTGGCGCCCGACCCCCCTCATGCGCGCGCGGCGCTTGGAGAAGGCGATCGGGACCACCGCGAAGATCTACTACAAGTACGAGGGCGTCTCGCCGAGCGGCAGCCACAAGCTCAACACCGCGATCCCGCAGGCGTTCTACAACAAGCAGGCCGGCGTCGTCGGCGTGACCACAGAGACAGGTGCAGGCCAGTGGGGCACGGCCCTGTCGCAGGCGTGCAACTTCTTCAACCTCGAGTGCTACGTCTTCATGGTCAAGGTCAGCTTCGTCCAGAAGCCGTACCGCCGGGCCATCATCCAGAGCTTCGGGGCCAACGTCACCGCCAGCCCGAGCGACAAGACCGAGGCCGGGCGGGCCATCCTCGCCCAGGATCCCGACAGCACCGGCAGCCTCGGCATCGCCATCAGCGAGGCCGTCGAGATGGCGGCCAAGAGCGGCGGCAAGTACAAGTACGCGCTCGGCTCGGTGCTCAACCATGTGCTGATGCATCAGTCGATCATCGGCCAGGAGGCGATGCTGCAGCTCGACCGCGCCGGCGACAGCCCCGACATCGTGGTCGGCTGCGTCGGCGGCGGCAGCAACTTCGCCGGCATCGCCGTGCCCTACCTGCGCGACAAGATCGTCCACGGCCGCAACGTGCGCGTCGTCGCGGTCGAGCCCGCCGCCTGCCCCACCCTCACCCGGGGCGTCTACGCCTACGACTACGGCGACACCGCCGGCATGGCGCCGATGGTCAAGATGCACACCCTCGGCGCCAAGTTCATCCCGCCGCCGGTGCACGCGGGCGGCCTGCGCTACCACGGCGTCGGCAGCGTCATCAGCGAGCTGTACGACCAGAAGCTGATCGAGGCCTACTCGGTGCCGCAGCTCGAGGTCTTCAAGTCGGCCGTGACCTTCCTGCGCGCCGAGGGCATCGTCCCGGCGCCCGAGGCCGGCCACGCCGTCGCTCAGGTGATCCGCGAGGCCATCCGCGCCAAGGAAGAGGGCACCTCGCCGGTGATCCTCTTCAACCTCTGCGGCCACGGCCACTTCGACATGACGGCCTACGACGCCTACTTCCGCGGCGAGCTGACCGACTACGCCTACCCCCAGGCGGCGATCGAGGCGGCCCTCGCCGAGCTGCCGGAAGTCAACATCTGAGCGCGGTATCGTCCGCGACAGACGTCGAGGCGACGCGGTGCGGCCGCGCCGCTTCGTTGTCGCGACCGCGTGTCGACTCGCGACGTCGTCGACCTCTCGTGTGGAGATGCTGCGGACATGCTGTGGTGACCCTTGTTTTTGCGCCTCGCTTCTCCGACCATGGTGAACACTGTGCAGGCGGATGACGCAGCCAGCACCGCCACCTCGGGTGGCGCGGCGCAACCCTCCGGGTCGGGACCCGATCCGTCGCCTCGCGTCGAGTCGTCCGCGCCGCTGCTGCTGTGCTCGCCCGCCTTCGCCGGCTCGGTGACCGCCGCCGCGTGCCGCTCGGCCGGTGAGCTGCGGCCGGTCACGTCGCGCGAGCTCGGCACCGCCGTCGCCGCGCGTCGCCCTGGTCGCGCCTGCGTCGTCCTCCTCGACGAGCACCTGCTCGGCGACGACGGCCGCGTCGAGCTGCAGCCCGTCGGCCCGACGCGGCTCATCAGCCTGTTGCCCGGCTCCGCGGCCGAGGTCATGCAGCAGCGCTTCGGCGACGCGGTCTCGGCCATCCTGTCCCCAGAGCCAGGTGCCGCCGCGCTGCTGGTCGCCATCCGCACCGCCCTGCGCGACGCCGCCGCCGACGATCGCCTGCACGCCCTCGAGGCCGAGCGCCGCCGCCTCGCCGGCGAGATCACCAAGCTCAACCGGATCGGCATCGCCCTCTCGACCGAGCGCGATCAGGAGCGGCTGCTCAACTTCATCCTCACCACCGCCCGCGACTTCACCTGCTCCGACGCCGGCTCGCTCTACATCGTCGAGAAGGACGCCGCCGGCACCAAGCGCCTGCGCTTCAACAACTCGCAGAACGACTCGCTGCCGCACCTCGAGCTGGTCAAGTTCACCATCCCGGTCAGCAAGAGCACCCTCGCCGGCTACGTCGCCGTCACCGGCGAGCCGGTCAACATCCCCGACGCCTACCTGCTCGATCCCAAGGCCGAGTACAGCTTCAACCCCGCCTTCGACCAGCGGACCGGCTACCGCACGCGCAGCATGCTCGTGCTGCCGATGAAGAACCAGGACGACCAGGTCATCGGCGTCCTCCAGCTCATCAACCGCAAGATCTCGCGCACCGCCACGCTGACGGCCGCCGACATCGACAACGTCGTCCTGCCCTACGACGACGCCGCGCTCGAGCTGACGCTCTCGCTCGCCAGCCAGACCGCGATCTCGCTGACGAACACCCAGCTGTTCGAGGGCCTCAAGGATAGCCTCGTCGAGCTCAAGCAGACCCAGGCGCAGCTGGTCCAGGGCGAGAAGCTCGCCAGCCTCGGCCAGCTGACCGCCGGCGTCGCCCACGAGATCAACAACCCGCTGGCGTTCAGCCGCAACAACACGCACCTCGCCCACGAGCGCGTGACCAAGGTGTCGCGGCGGCTGGCGGTGCAGCGCTGGCTCGACGCCGGCAGCGGCGGCGATCCCCAGGCGCGCGTCGCCGCGGCCCGGGCGATCCTCGACAAGCTCAAGGAAGACAAGGACCTCGGCCCCGACGCCAAGGACGTGATCGCCGACCTCGGCAGCATGCCGGCGCCGAAGCAGCTCGAGCTGGTGAAGATGTTCTTCAGCTACGTCAGCCAGAGCCGCGAGCAGAAGGAAGGCTCGATCGACGAGGTCCTCGCGCGCACGCAGAAGGTGCTCGAGGAGTGCTTCATCGGCCTCGATCGCATGGCGGAGATCGTCCTCGGTCTCCGCAACTTCGCCCGCCTCGACGAGGCGCAGTTCCAGAACGCCGACATCGACGAGGGGATCCGGCAGACCCTGATGATCCTCTCCAACAACGCGCGGGACAAGGGCGTCAAGCTGACGTCCGATCTCACGCTCACGCGCCCCTACGCCTGCTTCCCCGCCAAGCTCAACCAAGTGGTACTCAACCTCGTGAACAACGCGATCGACGCCACCCCGCGCGGGGGCGAAGTTCACGTCGACACGCGGGTCAACGGTGCCTGGGTCGAGATCGCGGTGAGGGATGACGGCGAGGGCATTTCGGACGCCAACATCTCGAAGATCTTCGACCCGTTCTTCACCACCAAGCCGGTCGGCAAGGGCACGGGTCTGGGCCTGTCGATCAGCTATCGAATCGTGATGGAGCACCAGGGAACGATCGCAGTGACGCGCAACGAAACGGCGGGGGTAACCTTCCTCATTCGGATCCCGACCGAGCCCAAGGACCCGGGCACGAGGACCGAAGGGGCCGCCAAGGCCGCGGAGAGCCCATGAGCAGAGCCAGACAGATCATCCCGTACAAGGCGAAGGTCGTCGAGCCGATCGCGCTGCTCCCTTATGAGGAGCGGGTCCGGCGGATCGAGGCGTGCGGCAACAACTTGTTCCGCCTCGCATCGCACGACGTGTACATCGACCTCGTGACCGACTCCGGCACCGGAGCCCTCTCGGCGGCCCAGCTCGGCCGCATGATGATCGGCGACGAGGCGTACGCGGGGTCGCGCTCCTTCTTCGAGATGGAGCGGCAGATCCGCGAGACGATGGGGTACCGCTACACGATCCCGGTGCACCAGGGTCGCGCGGCCGAGCGTGTGCTCGACTTCGTGCTGATCAAGAAGCACATGATCGTGCCGGGCAACTCGCACTTCGACACGACCAAGGCGCACATCGAGTTCGCCGGCGGCCGCGCGATCGACTGCACGATCGACGCCGGCCGCAGCTCGACGGGCTACCACCCGTTCAAGGGCGACGTCGACCTCGCGCGGCTCGAGAGCGTCATCCGCGAGTACGGCCCGCGCCACGTCGCCTACATCCTGATGACGGTGACGTGCAACTCGGGCGGCGGTCAGCCGGTGTCGATGGAGAACATCCGCGAGGTGCGGCGGATCGCCGACCAGTACGGCCTCCTCGTCATCCTCGACGCCGCGCGCTTCGCCGAGAACGCGTGGTTCATCAAGCACCGCGAGCCCGGCTACGCGACCAAGACGATCCAGGAGATCGTCGCCGAGATGTGCAGCTACACCGACGCGGCGATCATGAGCGCCAAGAAGGACGCGCTGGTGCCGATGGGCGGCTTCATCGCGGTGCGCGACGACCTGCTGTACGAGCGGCTCAAGGCCCCGACGATCCTGTTCGAGGGCTTCTACACCTACGGCGGCATGTCGGGCGCCGACATGGAGGCGCTCGCGCAGGGCCTCCGCGAGGTCACCGAGGAGCCGTACCTCACCTACCGCATCGGCCAGGTCAAGCGCTTCGGCGAGCTGTTGATGGCGGCGGGCATCCCGCTGGTCGAGCCGCTCGGCGGTCACGCCGTGTTCATCGACGCGCGGCGGTTCTTCCAGCACGTCCCCGAGGACGAGTTCCCGGCGCAGCTGCTGTGCGTCGAGCTCTACAAGGAGGGCGGTGTGCGCGCGGTCGAGGTCGGAAGCGTGCTCATCGGCCGCGACCCGGACACCGGCGAGAACATCCGCCCCAACCTCGACCTGTGCCGGATCACCATTCCGCGCCGCGTCTACACCATGGAACACCTCGAGTACGTCGCCGACGTGGTGCGTACTGTGTTCGAAGAGAAGGGCCAGCGCATGCGCCACGGCCTTCGCTTCGAGGTCGAAGCCCCTGGAATTCGCCACTTTGCGTCCACTTTCCGCTACGTGCGCGGGTCGGACGGTGGTACAGGAGACTTACCGTGAGCACTCACGCGCGAAAAGGCCCCAGCTGGCCTCACGGGCCGCTTCTCCGGCCGTCTGGGCTCCTCGGCCCCGGCTGCATTCACCAGCGCTCCAGCGAGCTCGTGACGGGCTTGCTGTCGAGCCTTGCATCGAGGATGCGCCCCTGCCACCATGCGCGAACGGAGCAGACTCTCTCTCGCATCGAGGGTTCCCCGCGCTACGACCGGTTGCCCAGCGAGAAGCGAGGTATTGCATGAGTTGGAAGGAATTCCAGAAGACCGGGACGATCGGCCAGGAGGACAAGCAGGTCCTCTCGTTGCTCATCGTCGATGACGAGCGGGGCATCCTCAACACGCTGGAGGAGAGCTTCCGCGACATGTTCAAGGTCTACACCGCCAACTCGGGCACCGAGGCGCTGCAGATCTTCCGCGCCAACGAGATCCAGTTGGTGCTCAGCGACCAGCGCATGCCGGAGATGACGGGTGTCGAGCTGTTCGGCAAGCTCAAGGAGATCAACCCGACGCCGGTGCGGATCCTGATCACCGGCTACTCCGACATTAACGTGGTTATCCGCGGTCTCAACGAGGGTTTGATGTGGCAGTACGTCACGAAGCCCTGGGACACCGAGGATCTCAAGGCGCTGTTGCGACGGGCTGCGAAGCACTACCTCAAAGAGACGCAGCAAGATGCGCCGCCGCCGATCCGCGGCCTGAGCTTCTGAGGCGCCGCGCCTCCGCGGCTCGTGACCGCAAGGCTTGTGGGCTCCACGGGCCTTGCGGTCGCCCTCCGGCGCATTTGGACGAATGTCCGGATCGTGCAAAAAAATGATAGATCGTAGCCCCGCGCCACGGCTACCATGACCTGGCCCCGACTGCACGGATCACGAAGGAACTCGAAATGAATCTCAAAGTCGTAAACCAACTGCTCGCTGAGGTCGAAGACGGTCTGATGGGCGGCCTGGCCGCGTCCGACGTCTTCAGCAAGACATCCGGCATGTCGGTCGCCGGCGTTCGCAGCAGCCCCAAGGCATGCGCGCTCTTCAACATCCTTTGTGAGCGCATCATGGAGACGATCAAGAAGTCGGGTCTGCCCGTCCCCGACTATCTGAACGAGACCATGCTCCGCCTCGGCGATGAGGGCGTCGTCATGATCGTGGTGGTCGACCTGACGGACAAGTACCGCTGGGGTATGGCCGTCGACTGCAGCAAGGCCCAGCTGGGCATCCTCGTCAGCGTCGTGCTCCCCGACATCAAACCGCGCCTGCGGGAAGCGTTGCGCTGAGCCGACGGGCTCGCGGTGGCGTAGTGACAGTGGAGCGCAGATGCGCCGTGACCGCCTGGCGGTCGCGGCGCTCTGCGTTTGGTCCGTCGCTGTCCGCAGCGCACCGCTCGAGTCGCAGGTCCACGCACAGCTGTCCGATCGGACAGCTGTGAGTCGTTCCGCCCCGCGCGAACCCGGCGGCTTGACACTTGCGCCAGGCGCCATGAACCTTGAGCTCGATGGACGCTCGCAAACCGCGATTGCTCACTGGTGACCGCCCCACGGGGCCGCTTCACCTCGGTCACCTCGTCGGCACCTTGCAGAGCCGGGTCAAGCTGCAGGAAAGCCACGAGTGCTTCATCATCGTCGCCGACCTGCACTCGCTCACGACCCGCTCGCGGCGCGACGAGATTGCTCGCCTGCCCAACCACGTCCGCGACGTCGTGCTCGACATGTTGAGCGTCGGCGTCGACCCTGGCCGTTCGACCATCTACCTCCAGTCGGGCGTTCCGGCCGTCTACGACATCGCCATCCTGCTGCAGATGCTCACCCCGGTGGCGCGCCTGTCGGGCATGCAGTCGATCCACGACATGGCGAAGAACGCCGGCCTCGGCGACGCCGATGTCCCGCTCGGTCTGCTCGGTTACCCGGTGCTGCAGGCCGCCGACATTCTCATGGCCAACGCCGAGTTGGTCCCGGTCGGCGCCGACAACGAGATCCACGTCACCCTCGCCCGTGACATCGCCCTGCACTTCAACGACGCCTACGGCCAGGTGTTCGCCGTGCCCTCGCCGACGGTCTCGGCCACGCCCGCGCTGCCCGGCGTCAACACCGTCGCCGGCGGTGCCGACCGCAAGATGTCGAAGTCGGCCGGCAACGCGATCTGGCTCAAGGACTCGCCCGACGAGGTCGCCCGCAAGATCCGCACCCTGCCCGGCCCGGCCCCCGGCGAGTCGACCAGAGCCCCGCTGTTCCGCTTCGCCGAGGCGTTCATCCGCGACGCCGACGAACTGGCCAACCTGCACGCCGAGTACGACCGCGGCGCGATCGGCTTCGCCGCCGTGCAGGACCGCGTCATCGAGGCGCTCGAGAAGACCCTCGTGCCGATCCGCGAGCGCCGGGCCGAGTTCGCGGCCGACCAGCACCGCACCGAGGAGATCATCGTCGACGGCACCATCACCGCCCGCAAGGTCGCCTACGAGACCCTCGGCAAGGTCCGCGACGCCATGGGCCTGGAGAACCTGTGGTCCGGCCTCGTCCACGCGACCCAGTCGCGCGCCGAGGAGCGCAAGAAGCCGTTCTATCAGAACCAGAAGGGCTGACGGCCACGAGCGCCGCCGCTCTCGGGTCGACGTCCCCTGACCCGAGAGCCAGCCGGCGCCACGCGGGGCCGCCACCTTCTCCGCAGCGCGACCCGGGGACGGCGCAGCGGGGAGCAGCGGGGGCTCTGCACCTGGCGCGCAGACGCCGGTCTGCGGCGTCGAGCACCTGGTGTGGAAGGACCCGCGTCGCAGGGGCCCGCTGCGCCCGTCTCCGGGCCCCCCGGCGCCGCTCTCCACGCCCCGCGCCCTTGGTTGCGGCCTCAGCCCAGCCGTCCGGGCGCCGCCGGCCCGACCCACCGATAGCTGACCTTTGGGGCATGTCCTTCGGGCAAGCGGACCGCCAGCGCCAGGCGGTGCCGCGGCGTCGGGTCCTCGAGGCGGAACTGCCAGCCCGCGCGCGGGTCCCCGAGCGACGCGTCGATCGCCAGGTCGATCGCCGCCCGGCCGCGCGACAGGTCGTACGCGAACGCGTCGAGCGGGATCGCCAGCCCCATCCCGCGCGCCTTGATGTACGCCTCCTTGAGCGTCCACAGGTCGAAGAAGCGGGCTCGTCGTTGCTCCTCCGGCAGCGCCATCAGGCTCGCCACCTCCGACGGCGCGAAGAAGTGGTCGGCCACCTCCTCCGGCCGCGAGCGGCGCTCTGCGTCCTCGACGTCGACCCCGACCTCGCCGGTCCGCGTCACCGCCAGGGCCGCCAGCCCGTCGGTGTGCGACAGGTTGAACTCCACGCGCTCGCCCGCGATCACCAGCGCCGGGCGTCCGTACTGGTTGGCCGAGAAGCACAGCTCGCTCGCCGCGATCCCGGTGTAGCCGGCCAGGATCTGACGCACCAGCACCCGCGCCACCGCGAACTGCCGCCGGTTGCGCTCGAACACGAAGCGATCCTGGCGCGCCTGCTCCTCCGCGTTCATCAGCCCGCGCGCCGCCGCCAGCCAGTCGGCGTCGACCGTCGTTTCGGCGGCGCACAGCCACACATGGACCTCGCCCGGCGGAAGGCTCGTCTGCGGCGTCACGCCCGTCACCGTGGCGCGCGCGCCGGCCCCGCGTCAAGCGAGCGGCCCAGTTGCGGGCCTCGCCGAACCGCGCCACGATGCCGCCGCGCATGCGACCCGAACCGAAGCTCGGCGTCCTCCTCGTCAACCTCGGCACGCCCGACGCGCCGCGCGCCCCCGCGGTGCGCCGCTACCTGCGCGAGTTCCTGTCCGACCCGCGCGTCCTCGACATCTCCGCCCTCGGGCGCTGGCTGCTGCTCCACCTGTTCATCCTCCCCTTCCGCCCCGCCCGCTCGGCCGCCGCCTACCGCACCGTGTGGGGTCCTGACGGCTCGCCCCTGCTGCACCACTCGCGCCGCCTCACCGAGGCCCTGCGCGTCGCCATGCCCGACGTCGACATCGAGCTCGCCATGCGTTACGGCGAGCCCTCTCTGCGGAGCGGCCTCGACGCCCTGCGCGCGCGCGGCTGCGACCGGATCGTCGCCGTCCCGCTGTACCCGCAGTACGCCGCCAGCTCCACCGGCTCCACCGTCGAGGCGCTCTACCGCGCCGCCGGCGAGCCGTGGAACACCCCCTTCCTCACCATCGTCCCGCCGTTCTACGACCACCCCGCCTTCATCGACGCCCTCGCGCGCGTCGGCGCACCTGTCCTCGAGGACTTCCGCCCCGACCACGTCATGTTCAGCTTCCACGGCATCCCCGAGCGCCAGGTCAAGAAGAGCGACCCGAGCGGCGCTCACTGCCTCACCCGGCCCGGCTGCTGCGACAGCATCGGCGTCAACAACCGCAACTGCTACCGCGCCCACTGCGTCGCCACCGCCGGCGCCCTGCGCGACCGCCTCGGCCTGCGGCGCGAGGCCACCACGATCTGCTTCCAGTCGCGGCTCGGCCGCACCCCGTGGATCCAGCCCTTCACCGACGTCGAGCTCGTCGCCCTCGCGCACCGCGGTGTCCGCCGCCTCGCCGTGTTCTGCCCCGCCTTCGTCGCCGACTGCCTCGAGACCCTCGAGGAGATCGGGATCCGCGCCGCCGAGGCCTTCAAGGCCGCGGGCGGCGAGGACCTGCGCCTGGTCCCCTGCCTCAACGATCACCCCGTGTGGGTCGCCGCGCTCGCCATCATCATCCGCGAGTCCGCCCCGCACCCGCGCGCCCTACCTGTCCTCACGGACAGCTCCTCCGCCGCCCCGCTGTCCGCCTGAGCGCCGCACCTGTCCCGCAGGACATCCGCCTCGTCGCCCCGGCCTGACCTCCGCTCGTCGACGAATTCGTCGATGAGCGTGAATTCCGAGCGGCGACGAGCGCGGCCGCCCCACTCGCCGCAGGGCGGCCCGGGGACGCCGCGGGGGCTCTGCACCTGGCGCGCAGACACCGGGCCTCTCCTCGCACACGCCACCATGAGCGCGACCTCCGAGCGGCGACGAGCGGGGCCACCATGCTCTCCGCAGACGCCCAGGCCTCTCCTCGCACGCGCCACCTTGAGCGCGCCCTCCGAGCGGCGACGAGCGGGGCCACCACACTCTCCGCAGGGCGGCCCGGGACGGCGCAGCGGGAAGCAGCGGGGGGCTCTGCACCTGGCGCGCAGACGCCGGGCCTATCCTCGCACACGCCCCACCCGCCTGCGGCGTCGAGCACCTGGTGTGGAAGGACCCGCGTCGCAGGGACCCGCTGCGCCGTCCCCGGGCCGCCCCGCCACGCTCTCCACGCCCCGCGCCTCCGGACGCGCCTCTCCGCCCCCGGGGCGCTCGATCGCCCCGCCCCTCACAGCCCGAGCAGGTCCGCGTAAGCCACCGGCACCACGCTCGCGTCCGCCAGCCCGAGCGCCGCCTGCAGCGCCGCCACCCGCGCGTGCGCCTCCGCGTCGGTCTCGCCGGGGAGCATCACCGCCTCGAACTCGATGAACGACCCCAGCCCCTCGACCGCATCGAGGTGGATCCGCACGTTCTTCCACATCCACAGCTCGCGCCGCTTCGCCACCACCCCGCGGATCCCCAGCGCCGCCGCCAGCGCCGCGATCAGCGCCTGCGGCTCGATCACCCGCACCACGTGGTAGCGGCTCTCGCGGGCCTCGCCGACGTCGGACCGCTCGTACGGGATCAGCTCCGCATCCGACCTGTCCTCCGAGTCCTGTCCCTCGCGCCATGTCCGTTCACGCAGCTTCAACCGCCCCTGGCGCGCGTGAAAGAACGTGTCGCGCTGGTGCTCGACGCGGACGAACCGCGCCCCGTGGCGCTCCGCCGCCGCCCGCGCCGCCTCGAGGTCGGCGCAGCGGGCCTTGAGCTCGATGTTGCGGGCCGCGCTCATCCCCGGGCCTCCGCCGGCTTCGCGCCGGCCTTCTTGAGCACCCGCTCGAAGTGCTTGTCGGCGACCGCCTGCACGCTGAGGCGCTGGCCCTTCTGCACCACCAGCATGTCCTTCAGCGCCTTGTCGGCCTTGAGCTCGGCCAGCGTGACCATGCGGCCCCACTTCTCGACGAACTCGACGTCGACCAGGATCCAGCGCGGCGCCTCGCGCGTCGACTTGGGGTCGAAGTACTCGCTCTTGTCGTCGAACTGGGTCGGGTCCGGGTACGGCGCGCTGCACACGCGGGCCAGCCCCACCGCCCCGGCGGGCTCGACGCTCGAGTGGTAGAAGATCACCAGGTCGCCGATCTTCATGTCGTCGCGCATCGAGTTGCGGGCGGTGTAGTTGCGCACGCCCTCCCACGCCGTCTTGCCCATGCGCTGCAGGTCGTCGATGGAGAACACGTCGGGCTCGCTCTTCATGAGCCAGTGGCGGATCTTCGCGCTCTTCTTCGTCACGCCTCGCCTGATTCGCAGAGCGCGCGCCGGTTTGCAAGCGGCCGCGGCGACCCCACCCCTTGGCAGCTTCGCGGGCCTGTGCCAGCGTCCGGGGGCCGTGTCTGCCCCCCCGGCCCTCGTCCGCCTGCTCGGCGCCCCGCTGCTGGACTCGCCGTGGGTGCAGCGCCTCGCCCGGATCAGCTTCCTCGGCACCCTCGACTGGCACCCGCGCAGCCACGACCCGGCCACCCGCCTCGATCACTCGCTCGGCGTCGCCGCCCTCGGCCGGCGCTTCGGCGCCGCCCTCGAGCTCGCGCGCGGCGACCTGCGCCACTTCGTCGCCGCCTGCCTCTTGCACGACATCGGCCACTTCCCGCTGTCGCACGCCGCCGAGCCCGGCTTCGAGCGGGCCCTCGGCGTCGCGCACCACGGCGTCAGCGAGTGGATCGTCCTCGGCAACGGCGCCATCCCGGAGGCCCTCTCGCTGCGCCCCGTCCTCCGCGCCGTCGACCTCGACCCCGAGCGCGTGTGGGCGATCATCGGCGGCCGCGACGACGGCCTCGCGCTCGACCTCTCGGCCCTCTTGCTCGCGCCGATCAACCTCGACACCCTCGACGGCATCGTCCGCACCGCCCGCACCTTCGGCCGCGCCGGCGTCCGCCTGCCGCGCGCCGTGTTCGTCCGCCACGGCCGCGAGCTGCTCATCGACGCCGACGCCCTCCCCGTCATCGACCGCTTCTGGGCCCTCAAGGACCGGATCTACAGCGAGGTCATCAACCTCCCCTCCAACATCGTCTGCGAGGCCGAGCTGTCGCGCGCCGTCGCCGACGCCTTCGACGCGCGGGTGTTCGCCCGCTTCGCCGACTTCGACGACGCCGCCCTGCGGGCCCTCGCCGACGCCCACGCGCGCCGCAGCGGCCTGTCCGAGGGGCAAGACGACCGCTTTCAGCGCACCCGCGTCCCGCCCGAGGCCGGCGACGACGTGGTCCCGCGCGTGCACAAGCGCTACTTCGTCGACACCAGCGTCGAGGCCGGCCCGCACGGCCTGCCGCGCAAGCAGTGGTCGCGCCGCTACCGCCACACCCGCCAGCTCGCGTTCGTCAGCCCGCGCCACGCCGCCGCCCAGCTGACGCTCCCCATCGGTCTCGACGACCATGTCCACCAGGACATGTCCCGATGGACAGTCTTACCCGGCGCCGAGGGCCCGGAGATCTGACGTGCGCGGCCCGGTCGACTACCGCCCTCTCCTCACCGAGCTCGGCCTGACCGACGCCGACGCCGTCCACGTCCTCGAAGCCGCCGCCGGCTCGCACACCCGCCTCGCCGAGCTGCGGCGCCTGCTCGCCGGCCTCGTCCCGCCCGGCTGCGCCGCCTTCGCGCTCGGCTCGCTCGGGCGCCACGAGTCGAGCGCCCTCAGCGACCTCGACCTCGCCGTCGTCTACCGCCGCGGCGCCTGCGACCCCGACGCCGCCCGCAGCGCGCGCGAGGCCGTCGCCGCCGTCCTGCGCCGGCGCGGCTACGACGTCCCCGACAAGACCTTCCACAGCGCCGTCGCGCTCGACGACCTGCTCGGCGACATCGGCGGCCGCGGCGACAGCAACGACCACCTCACCTACCGCGCCCTCCTCCTCACCGAGGGCGCCTGGCTCGCCGACGCCGCCGACGCCGCCGCCGTCGTCGACGCCGTGTTCGGCGCCTACGCCGGCGGCGCCACCACCCGCGGCCGCTACCTCACCTCGCTGAGCAACGACCTCCACCGCTACTACCGCACGATCTGCGTCGACTACCGGTTCAAGGTCGAGAACGCCGGCAAGCACTGGGCCGTCCGCTACTTCAAGCTCCGCCACTCGCGGAAGCTGTGGCACCTCGCCAACCTCGCCGTGTTCTGTCGCGCCGCCCTCCTGCCCGACGACGCCCGCGACGGCTGGCTCGCCGAGATGTTGCCGCAGCCGCCGCTCCTGCGCACCGCCGAGGCCCTGCGCCCGCTCGGCGGCCTCCCCCTGTGCGCCGGCCTCGTCACCGCCTACGACGCCTTCCTCGCCGCCCTCGCCGACCCCGACACCCGCGGCGCCCTCGACCTCCTCGCCTACGACGCGCGCGAGGCCTCGCCGGTGTTCCGCCGCCTCCGCGCCGGCGCCGAGCGCTTCGACGTGGCCGCCACCGCCGTCGTCGGCCACCTGTGGCAGCGCTCCCCCGATCACCTGGTCCGCTACGGCCTGCTCTGAAGCACATGTCCACAAGGACATGATAGACGACCAGGCCTTCAAGAACATGTCCGAACATCCAACCCAATCCGCCGACCTGCCGCTGGTCGCCTTCGATCTGATCGGCGTGCTCGCCGAGCCCTCGTGGCGGGAGATCCACGGCGCCCCCGACCGCGAGCGCTGGCACCGCCTGCGGATCGGCGCCATCGACGAGGACGCGTTCTGGGACCGCGACGCCGCGGCGGCCTACCGGGCCTGCCTGCGCTTGCGGACAGATCGCCTGGCCCTCGTCTCGCGGGTGCGCGCGCGCGGCCACAGGATCGCGCTCGCCACCAATTTCGCAAGCGCGTGGCTCGCCGTCGTCCGCGAGCGGCTCGGCGACGCCGGCCTCGTCGATCACTGGGTGTGCAGCGGGGAGCTCGGCGTCGCCAAGCCCGATCCTCGCTTCTGGGCCCACCTTCGCGGCCTCGCGTCCGCCGTCGTCGTCGTCGACGATCAGCGGGACAACATCGAGGCCGCGCGCGTGGCCGGTCTCACGGGCGTGTGGGCGCTCCCGGGCGGCGACCTCGAGGCCCGGCTCCTCGCCGCTCTCGCCCCCGGCGCTGCGGGGCCCGCCGACCGCCGCCTCGCCCGTTGACGGCGACGCCCGCCCGGTCGATCCTCGCCTTCATGCCACGATCGCCCGGTTGGCTGCCCACCCTCCTCGGCCTCACCCTCGGCGCCCTGCTGAGCATCACCTGCGGGCCTCCGGGACCGCCCGGGGGGGACTGCCGCTACGACCCGCACTGTCCCGGGGGTGTCGGTGCCTTCTGCGAAGCCGACGACGAGTGCGGCTCGGGTCACTGCTGCGACAAGAAGGAGTGCGACGGCGGCATGTGCACCTTCGAGTGCGACAGCGACCCCGAGTGCCCGGCCGGCCTGCTGTGCGAGCACGGCGTCTGCCTCTACGCCTGCGCCACCGCGGCCGACTGCGCCCCCGGCCAGAAGTGCAAGCACGACGGCGTGTGCGAGTGGGACTAGGCCTTCAGGACATGTCCTGAGCACCAGGTCTCATCCGCCCTCGGGCGGCGAGGCCTGCCATACCCCGAGGTCGTCTGGGACATCTCGTCGCGGTGTCCTCGACGAAACCAGGGTAGGGTTCCTCTCCGTCGCGGCGTTGAGACACCACCGCGAGACATGTCCATGCCACGAGCCGTGATCCTCACCCTCCTCCTCGGCGCGACCGCGTGCGGCGGCGTCGAGCCATCCCCCGCCAGGACCGCAGATCCGGCCAAGCCCGCAGATCCGGTCAAGACCGCAGAGCCGGCCAACTCGGCGGAGCCGGCCAAGCCTGCCAGTCCCGCGGTCGTCGATCGCAGCAAGGATCCCGCCTTCGCCCTCGAGCAGGACGGCGACCACTACCTCGGCCCTGTCCGCGACGCCTGCCCCGAGGGGACCTACAGCGCCCCGGCCCCGAAGGTCGCGCCCGCCGTCGCCGACGGCAAGCTCCGCCTCGAGCTTCACTTCGGCGGCTGCCCGACCTGGCAACCCTACAGCGTCGTCGTCGGCAAGGGTTCACCGCTGCCGTTCTACGTCTGCGTCGATCCCGAGGCCGACAAGTGCGAGCTCGCCGGCAACAAGACCTGGCTGTTCGACATCGGCGCCGCGCTGCAGATCAACAGCGCGACCGAGGTCACCTACAGCGTCCCTGCCGGCGTTCGCTGAGCCATCGCTTCCACCAACCTTCTCCTCCCGCGAGATGCCCATGGAACGCTCGCTCGTCCTCCTCACCCTCCTCTCGCTCGCGGCCTGCGACAGCGGCAAGCCTGCGGCGGCTCCCGCTCCGGCCACTCCGGCCACCAAGGCCGCCGAGCCCGACAAGCCCAAGCCCGAACCGGCCCATTCCTCCAGCGATCCTGGCGCCGTCAGCACCAACGATCGCAGCAAGGATCCCGCCTTCGCCCTCAAGAAGGACGGCAACAACTACGTCGGCCTCGTCCTCGATCGCTGCCCCGACGGCACCCGGATCGCCGACAGGCTGCGCGAGGGCGAGCCGCAGCTCGCCGACTGCAAGATGACGCTCAACCTGTGGTACGGCGGCTGCCCGCGCTGGACCGGCTTCGCCGTCGTCCCCGGCCAGGGCTCGCCGCTGCCGTTCCATCTGTGCGAGGACATCGCGCACGACACGTGCGAGATGGACGGCCACGCGACCTGGGTGTTCGACCTCGGCGACGCGCTCAAGCAGAACAGCGCCACCGCCGTCACCTACGTCGTGCCGCGGCACTGACAGCTGCTCACGCGTCCTGGAGTTCGACAGCGGCGACGCACGACGCCACGGCGACGACCTGCGTCGGCCGTGGCCTGAGCCCGCCCCTCACCCCTCGCCGTGATCGCAGCGCGCGTGCTTCGGCGCCGTCGCCGGGCTCGCCTGCCCCTCCGCGGTCGCCCAGTAGAGCGGCTGCGGCACGTAGCCGAGCCCGCCGAGCTCGCGCATCGTCGCCGTCTCGAACACGCGGCCGCCGACGATCACGTGCGTCACCGAGTCGGTGTTGCGGATCTCCGCCAGCGGGTCCTTCGCCAGCACCGCGAGGTCGGCCAGCTTGCCGGGTTCGATCGATCCGATGTCGGCGTCGAGGCCGAGGTAACGGGCCCCGTTCAGCGTGCCCGCGCGCAGCGTCTCGAGCGGCGTCATCCCGCCCTGGGCCAGCATCCACAGCTCCCAGTGGGCCGCCAGGCCCTCGCGCTGGCCGTGCGCGCCGAGGTTCACCCCGACCCCCGCGTCGAGCAGCTTCTTCGCCGACGCCGAAGAGCGGAAGTGGTTCCAGTCGCCCTCCGACGCCGTCACGCGCCGGTACGCCACGCCGGCGAACGCGTGCTGCGGCACGAAGCGGGTCAGCGCCGCGTTCTTCCACACGTCGGTCATCGCGTACCAGTAGTTCTCGCCGCCGAGCCCGCCGTACGCGACCCCGAGCGTCGGCGTGTAACCGACCTTCGTGCCGCCCCACAGCTGCAGCGCGTCGGCGTAGAGCGTCGCCACCGGCACCGAGTGTTCGACCCCCGTGTGGCCGTCGGTCACCATCGTCATGTTGTGGTGGTAGAGCGCCCCGCCCTCGGGCACCACCATCATCTCGAGCTCGCGGGCCGCGGCCAGCACCTGCTGGCGCTGCTCACGACGCGGCTGGTTGTAGCTCTTGACCGAGAACGCCCCGACCGCCTTCATGCGCCGCAGGTGCGAGCGCGCGTCGTCGAGCGAGTCGATCTGCGCCTTGAACGGCGCCAGCGCCCCGTAGAGGATCGTCCCGGTCGAGTAGAGCCGCGGCGCCGCGATCAGCCCCGCCTTCTGCAGCTCGCTGGCCGCGAAGATCGTCGCCGTGTCGTTGCTCGGGTCGTGCAGCGTCGTCACGCCGAACGCCAGCGCCGCCAGGTGGTGCCAGTTCTGCTCCGGCACGATGCCCTGCTCGCCGGCCGAGAAGTGCGCGTGCACGTCGACCAGCCCCGGGATCACCGTCGCGCCCTTGAGGTCGATCGTGCGCGCGCCGGCCGGGATCGCCACCTGTCCTTGAGGACCGACGGCCTGGATCCGGTCGTCCTGGATCACGATCGTCGCCGACTCGATCACCTCGTCGCCCTTCATCGTGATCGCCCGCGCGCCGACCAGCGCCACCGCGCCTTTCGGGCGCGCCGTCGCCGTCGTGAACCCGATCTCGATCCCCGGCGCGTCGGGCAGCGGCCCCTCGGGCGGCCTCGCGTCCGCGCGCAGGAACGCGAACGCCTCGTCGAGCGCGCGCGTGTACAGCTGCGGCCCCAGCGACCAGTGCAGGCGCTTGCTGTCGCCCGACCAGTGCAGTTCGTTGCCCGCGTCCTTCGACACCGTGACCGCCGGCACCGCCTCCATCCGCGGCGCCAGGTCGATCACCCGCCCCGTCGCCGGGAACGGCGCCACGTGGGCCTGGAAGCCCTCTTGCCAGGCGATCCACTGCCCGTCGGGCGACACCTTGAACGCCGTCGCCAGCTCGCTGTTCGCGTGGTGATACGGCTCGGTCCCGTCGAGCCCCACGCTCCACAGCTGCACCTTGTCGTCGCCCTCGAGCGCGTAGAACAGGCGGTCGTTGGCCGCCCCGAAGTGCGGCTGCTCGCCCTCGCGGACGATCCGCTTCGGCGCCCCGCCGCGGAGCGGCACCGCGTACAGCCCGAGCTCCTCCGACCACGCCGGCGAGCGCGTCCACCCGCCCGCCACCTTGCGATAGATCACCGTCTGCCCGTCGGGCGACACCGTCGGCTCGACGTAGTGGCCCGGCTCGCTCGTCAGCACCCGGCTCTTGCCGCCCTTGGCCGGCATCACGCGCACGCTGCCGAACCCCTGGTCGTCCCACGTCGCGTACACGATCGACTTGCCGTCGCGCGTGAACGTCGGGTAGAGCTCGACGTGCTCGTTCTGGCTGGTCAGCCGCTTCGGCTGTCCGTCGGGCAATGTCCTCACGTACAGCTTGCCGAGCGCCTGATAGACCACCGACTTGCCGTCGGGGCTGACCGTCGGCCAGCGCAGCATCTTCACCGCGAACTCCGGCGGCGCCACCTTCACCGGGTAGCGGAGCGCCGGCTGGACCTTGCGCGTCGTCTTGACGTGGAACGCGATGTCGCTGACCTTGCCGCTGGCGACGTCGACGCGGTGCAGCTTGCCGCCGCTCCAGTACACGATCGCGCGGTCGTCGGGCGTGAACGCCATCGCCGGGTACACCCCGTGGATCGCCCACGTCTCCTGGTTGTCGCGCTCGAGCCCGCGGGCCACCAGCCGCTCCAGCCCGCTCTTCGTGTCGCGCACGTACAGCGCCGTCGAGCCCGGGTGCTGCGGCGTCGCCCCGATCCGGCGGATGAACGCCAGCGACTTGCCGTCGTGCGACGGCGTCGGGCGGGCCGCGCCACCTGGCCCTCCGACCAGGTTCTCGATGCGCCCCGTCGCCCGCTCGAGCCGGCGGATCGTGTAGATGCCGGAGTACGGATCCTTGTTGTACTCGAAGCGCGACCCCGGCGTCGTGTCCTGGCTGAAGTACACGTACTTGCCGTCGGGCGAGAACGCCGGCTCGTTGACATCCTTCTGGTCGTTCGGCTTCTCGGTCATCGCCAGGCCCTTGCCGCCCGACACGTGGTACAGCCAGATCTCGCCCGACCCCAGGCTGCGGTGCTTGGTGAAGTGCTTGCGCGCCGCGATGAAGTTGCCGTCCGGCGACCAGACCGGCGAGTTGACCAGCCGGAAGTCCTCCTTCGTCACCTGCCGCGCCTCGCCGCCCACGCGCGGCATGACCCACACGTTGTCGCCGCCGCCGCGATCGCTGGTGAACGCGATCCACTTGCCGTCGGGGCTGTAGCGCGGCTGCATGTCCCACGCCAGACCCGACGTCAGCGCCTTCGCCTCGCCGCCCGCGATCGGCAGCGTGTACAGGTCGCCGAGCAGGTCGAACACGATCTCGGTCCCGTCAGGGCTGACGTCGAGGCTCATCCACGTGCCCTCGGTGACGTCGATCGCGACCTCCGTCTCCTCGCCCGGCGGATCGTTCACGTCCCACTTCGGCGCCTCCTCCTTGCCGTCGGCGCCGGCCTTGCCCGGCGTCGCCGGGGCCGGCGGCGGCGCGCCCGGCTGATGCGCCAGCGGCGGCGTGGGAGCCGCCGTACGGGTCGTACAGGCCGTGAAGAGGAGCGGTGCGAGGAGGCGAACGACGCGCGAGCGTGGCATGCGATTGGGGCGCGGATGATACCCCCGCGCACCTCCGCCCGTCACGCCCGACGCAGCCGAATGGCCCCTGCGAGCCCGCTGCGCCGCGGCGTCGCCCTCGCCGACCCGACCCTCACCCGCCGCTCGCCCCGCCCCCCGGCCCCTGCGCCCCCTCGCCGTCGGGCACCTCACCTGTCCCTCGCGCCAGGCCCTCGCCCCGCGATCGCCCAGTCTCGGCCCCGCCCGCACCGACCTCCGCCGCTCCCGACCCGGCCCCGGCGCTCGCCTGCTCACCTGTCCCGTGCGCCATGTCGCCCACGCCCGTGCCCTCGCCTGCCCCTCGCGCCTTCTCGTCCGCTCCCGTCCCCTCACCTGTCCCATGCGCCATGTCGCCGATCTCCGCCGCAGCGCCGGCCGCTCGCGCTGCCTCGCCCGCCCCCGTCTCCTCACCTGTCCCTCGCGCCATCTCATCGCCGCCCACGGGCCCCTCCGCGTGTACGCGCGCGGCGCTCCCTCGCCGCTTGCGGCGCCCCGGCGGTCGCTCCTCGCGCGCTCCCTCGCCCGCATCACCTGTCTCTCGGGACATCCGCCACATCACCGGCGGCGGCGCCTCGCGCGGCGGCGGTCCGCCGTCCTTGCGCCCGGCGAGGTCCTCGTCGAGCCGCCACACTCCCACGCGCCAGGGGCGTGCCACCCCTTCCGTCAGTCGGCGCATGAACTCCGCCCGCTCGACCGGAGCCGCCCCGAAGCGGCGCAGGTGGGCCGTCTCGACCTGGCAATCGATCAGCGAGAACTCCCACCGGCGCAGCTGTTCGGCGAGGGCCACGAACGCGATCTTCGACGCATCGTCCGCGCGGGCGAACATGCTCTCGCCGCAGAACACCGACCCGATCGCCAGCCCGTACAGCCCGCCGACCAGGCGTTCGCCGTCCCACGCCTCCACGCTGTGGACCAGGCCGCGGCGGTGCAGATCGATGAACGCCGCCCGGATCCCCGGCGTGATCCACGTGCGGTCCTGACCCGGGCGCGGCGTCTCGGCGCACGCCGCGATGACTGCCTCGAAGGCCAGGTCGAGCGTGATCCGGTACGGCCGGCGGCGGATCGCCTTCGCCAGCGAGCGCGGCACCTCGATCGCGCCCGGCACCAGCACCGCCCGCGGCGCCGGCGACCACCACAGCAGCGGCTCGTCCTCGCTGCTCCACGGGAAGATCCCGTGCGCGTACGCCAGCAGCAGCCGCTCCGGACGCAGATCTCCGCCGAGCGCCAGCAGTCCGTCCGGCTCGGCCTGACTCGGGTCGGGGAACACCAGCTCGTCCGTCAACGCGAACACCGGCATGGGCATGGCCTACCACGGCGGCTGGTCCGCCGCGTATCCTCCCGCGCATGAAGGTCGTCTTCTGTCATGGCCTCGAGGGCAGCCCGCAGGGACGCAAGGCGCGGGCGTTGCGGGCCGCCGGCCTCGACCTCCTCGCCCCCGACTTCACCGGCATGAACCTCGCCGCGCGCGTCGCCACCCTCCTGCCCGAGCTCGCCGCCCACGACGGCTGCGTCCTCGTCGGCTCGAGCTACGGCGGCCTCACCGCCCTGTGCGGCGCGATCCTCCACGCCCGCGCCGGCGGTCACGTCCACGGCCTCGTCCTCTGCGCCCCCGCCCTCATCGTCCACGAGCCCCCGGCCGACGCCCTCGACCTCGCCCCCCCGTGCCCCACCATCGCCATCCACGGCCGCCACGACGAGCTCATCCCCGTCGCCGCCGTCGAGGCCTGGGCCGCCGCCCACCCGCGCGTCCGCCTCGACGTCGTCGACGACGCCCACGTCCTCGCCCACTCGCTCGACCGCATCGTCGCCGCCACCCGCGAACTCCTGGCCGGCTGACCTCCCCGCCGTCCGCGGGCATGTCCTCACGAACATACCCGATCGGCCATGCCCATTCGCACATGCGCGTACGAGCATGTCCCTGCGGCCATCCACACTCGCCCATCTCCGCCCGGCCACGAGCGGGGCCACCACACACTCCGCCGGGGCGGCCCGGGGACGGCGCAGCGGGAAGCAGCGGGGGGCTCTGCACCTGGCGCGCAGACGCCGGGCCTATCTCCGGACTCGCCCCACTCGCCTGCGGCGTCGAGCACCTGGTGTGGAAGGACCCGCGTCGCAGGGACCCGCTGCGCCGTCCCCGGGCCGCCCCGCCACGCTCTCCACGCCCCGCGACCCCGCACCCGAGACTCTCCACGCCCCGCGACCCCGCACCCGAGACTCTCCACGCCCCGCGACCCCGCACCCGAGACTCTCCACGCCCCGCGACTCCCCACACGAGACGCCCCGCCGGGCAGCACCGTCATCGCCCGCTCGATCGCCTCGAGCCGCCAACACGCCGGCCGGTGCTGCAACTCTCGACGGGCGTGCGGCTCAGGCCACCGCCATCTCGACCGCGCGCTTGATGTTCACGCTGACGAGCTTCGACACGCCGCGGGTCTCCATCGTCACGCCGTACAGGCGGTCCGCGATCTCCATCGTCCGCTTGTTGTGGGTGATGATGATGAACTGGGTGTTCTGCGCCATCTCCTGGACCATCGCGCCGAAGCGGCCGACGTTCGCCTCGTCGAGCGGCGCGTCGACCTCGTCGAGGAGGCAGAACGGGCTCGGCTTGATGAGGAAGATGGCGAAGATGAGGCTCACCGCCGTCAGCGCCTTCTCGCCGCCCGACAGCAGCTCGAGGTTGCGGACCTGCTTGCCCGGCGGCTGGGCCTGGATCTCCACCCCCGTGCCGAGCAGGTCGCCGGGGTCGGTCAGCTTGAGCAGGGCCTGGCCACCGTTGAACAGGCGCGGGAACACCTGCTGGAACCGCTCGTTGATCTCGCGGAACGTCTCGAGGAACCGCTCGCGCGTCGTCTTGTTGATCTTGTCGATCGCCTCTTGAAGCTGGGAGATCGCCGACTCGAGGTCGCGCTTCTGCGTCGACAGGTACTCGCAGCGGCTCGACACCTCCTCGAACTCCTCGATCGCCGTCAGGTTGACCTCGCCCATGCGGGCCAGCACGCGCTTGAGCTCCTGCTGGCGCGCCGCCGAGTCGGGGCCGGCCAGCGGGCGGTCGTGGTAGTCGCACAGCGACAGCTCGAGCTCGGCGTCGAAGCGCTCGCGGATGTCGGCCGCCAGGTGCTGCGCCTCCATCCGCTGCTCTTTCAGCGCGCTCTCCACCTCGGCCAGGCGCTCGCGCTGCTCGTCGAGCCCGTTGCGCAGCTTGCGGACCGACAGGTCGAGCTCGTCGGTGGCCGTGCGGACCGCGTCGTGGGCCTCGCGCGCCGCCTGCAGCGTCGTCGTCGCGGTGCGGTGGGCCTCCAGCTGCTGCTCGCGCTCGGCCTCTGCCGCTTGCAGCGCCTCCTCGAGCGCCGCGATCTTCGCCTCGCCCTCGACCTGGGCCTGGCCGAGCCGTTGCAGGCGCTCGTCCTCCGCCGCGACCTGGCGCGACAGCCGGGCCTCGGCCGCCGTCAGCGCCCCGAGCTGTTGCTGGAAGCGCGCCAGCGCCACCTTCGCCTCGGTCAGCATCTCCGCGACCTGGGCTTGCTGCTCGCGCAGCATCTCGATGCGCGCCTCGGCGTCGACGATCGTCTGCTGCAGCCCTGGCAGCTCCTCGCGGACCTGCGCCAGCTCCTCGGTCAGGCGCGCGCGCTCCTCCTCACGCCCGCCGAGCGACGCCTGCAGCTTGTTGCGCTCCTTCGTCAGCTGCTCGACCCGCTGGGCCAGCTGCTGGATCTCCCGCTGCAGGCGGCTGACCTCCTGCACGCGCGCCAGCTTGACCCGCTCCGACTCGAGCAGCTCCATCTCGCTCATCTCGCGCTCGGCCTCGAGCTGGCTCTGGCGCTCGACCAGCAGCTGGAGCTGCTCGAACGCCGCCGCGACCTCCGCCTCGCGGGCGGTCACCTGCTCGTGCAGCTCGCGGATCTCCCGCTTCTGCTGCAGCAGCGCCGAGTCGAGCCCCTGCGCCGACCCGCCGATCACCACGCCTGTCGGCTCGACGCGGTCGCCGGCCAGCGTGACCAGCGGCGCCGTCGCCCCGGCCTGCCACAGCTCGAGCGCCTGCGGCAGGTCCTCGACCACCACCGTGTCGCCGAGCAGCGCCCGGGCCAGCGGCCGCAGCTCGCCGGGCACCTCGATCGCGTCCACCAGGCGACCCACCACGCCTGGTCGTTCGAGCATGTCCTCGAGACCAGGGCCGAACGACCCTGCCCCTTCGGACATGCCCTCGGCGCCAGCCATACGAGGCCGGCACTCGCGCGGCAGGAACGAGGTGCGGCCCTCCTGCTTGGCCTTGAGCAGCGCGACCGCCGCGGCGCTGGCGCGCACCCCGTCGACGACCACGCCCTGGAGGCGGTCGCCGAGCACCGCCGACAGCGCCGCCTCGAGGTTGGCCGGCGCCGCCAGGTGGTCGGCGAGGATGCCGAGGATCGCCCCGCCGGCCTCGGCCCCCAGCGCCTCGCGGTTCTGGATGACCACCTGCACCCCGCTGGCGCAGCCGCGGTAGCGCTTCTGGATCTCCTCGAGCGACTGCACCCGCGACTGCACCCGCTGCAGCTGGGCGCGGGCGCCGTCGTGGGCCTGCTCCGCCGCCTTGATCTGCCCCTTGAGCGCCTGCTTCTCGCGGTCGTGGGCGGCGCGGCGCTCGCCGAGCGCGGCCACCCGCTCGAGCGCCGCCTCACGGGCCGCCTCGGCGACCTCGAGGTCGCCGCGGTCGCGCTCGAGCTGGATCCCGAGCAGCTCTGTCTCCTGGGACAGGCCGGAGATCCGCTGCTCGAGATCCGACAACCCCTCGGCGCGGGCCTGCAGCTGCGCCGCCGCGGTCGCCTCGCGCTGGTGCAGGCGGGCCAGGCTCTGCCGCCCGCGCTCGAACTCGGACACCTCGCCGCGCAGCCGCGCCGCCAGCCCGTCGTGCTCCTCTTGCAGGCGCGCCGCCGCCTCGTCGTGGCCCTCGTCGGCGCCCTCGCGCAGCTCGGCCAGCTGGGCCGTGACCTGCTCGAGCTCGCCGCGCAGCGCCGCCAGCGAGCGCTCGGCCGCGGCCGCCTCGGCGCGCGCCTGCGTGACCGCCTGGCGCGCCCCCTCCTGCTCGCGACGGCGGAACTGGCCCTCGCTCTCGGCCAGCTTGATGCGGTTGTCGAGGTCGAACACCGCCGTCTGGGCCGCGCGCAGCTCCTCCTCGCGCTGCAGCAGCTCGGTGCGCTGGGCCTCGCCGCGCGCGTCGGCGGCCGCGAGCGTGGCCCGCATGTCGTCGACCTGCTCGCCGAGCTCCCCGCGCCGCTTCTCGAGCACCCGCCGCGTCGCCTCGAGCTCGAGGAAGCGATGGCTGGCGATCCACAGATCGAGGTCGCGCAGCTCGGCGCGGTAGCGCTTGTAGCGCTCGGCCTTCTGCGCCTGCCGGCGCAGGTTGCCGACCCGCGCCTCGAGCTCCGACAGCACGTCGGACACGCGCAGCAGGTTCTGCTGCGTCTGCTCGATCTTCTTCTCGGCGGCCTGCTTCTGCGCCTTGAAGCGGGTGATGCCGGCCGCCTCGTCGATGATGTAGCGGCGCTCCTCCGCCTTCGAGCTGACGATCCGGCCGACCTGGCCCTGCTCGATGATCGAGTAGCCGCGGGTGCCGGCGCCGGTGCCCGCCATCAATTCCTGGATATCGCGCAGGCGGCACGGCACCTTGTTGATCAGGTACTCGCTGGTGCCGTCGCGGAACAGCCGGCGCGTCACCGCGATCTCGGCGAAGTTGAGGTACGCCGCCGGGACCTGCCCGTTGTTCTGGAAGGTCAGCGTCACCTCGGCCGCGTTGCCCGGCCCGCGCGTCGAGCAGCCGGCGAAGATCACGTCGGCCATGCCCTGACCGCGCAGGTGCTTGGCCCGCTGCTCGCCGAGGCACCAGCGCATCGCGTCGACCACGTTCGACTTGCCGCAGCCGTTGGGACCGAGGATCGCCGTCACGTGGTCGTCGACATGGATGACCTCGCGGTCCGCGAAGGACTTGAACCCGTTGACCTCGATCTTCTTGATTCGCATCGCTGGGCGCGCAAAAAAACGCTGGCGTCCGCGAGATAGCACCACCCGCCGCCCTGGAAAAGCCCGCCGCGACGATCTCCGGCGACGAACTGCGGGTCTGGCGACCCGGGGCACGCCCGGACCCGCCGGCGCCCGCGACCCGCGCCCGGAGATCTCCCAGATCTCGCGGAGCGACGGGCGAACCCTTCAAGAGCGGCGCCGGCTGTGCTACCGCTGCAGTGGCAGTCGCCGATGACCTCGACCGAGATCTACCTGCTCCTCGCCATCCTCGGCGCCCTCCTTGTCACCGGCGGCGTCGTCTACGCGCGTCGGCGCGCCCTCCCGCCGGCCAAGGCGCCGCCCGAATTGCCAGCTGGCGAAGCGGACAGGGCCCTCGCGCCCGGACCCGAAGCGCCGGTGCGCCGCCCTCCCGAGGCCCCGGTCCGGCCGCTCACGCCGGAGGAGCTCGCCCGCGCCGCCGAGCAGGAGCGCTACGTCCAGGGCCTCGCGCGCACCCGCGGCGGCTTCGTCGCCAAGCTCGCGCGCCTGTTCCGCGGCCGCCCTCGCGTGAGCGCCGAGCTGCGCGACGAGGTCGAGAGCGTCCTTTTCACCGCCGACATCGGCGCCAAGGCGGCGCAGAAGCTGCTCGATCAGGTCACCGATCTCCTCAACACCAGCGACGTCGCCGACGCCGACAAGGTCTGGACCGTCATCCGCAGCGCCGCGCGCCAGATCCTGAACGTCCCGGCCGCGCCGCTCGACTACAGCCCGAACCCGCCGCCGTACGTGCTCCTGATGATCGGCGTCAACGGCGTCGGCAAGACCACCACGCTCGGCAAGCTGGCCGCCTTCCACAAGGCCGCCGGGCGCCGCGTCCTGCTCGTCGCCGGCGACACCTTCCGCGCCGCCGCCGGCGAGCAGCTCGAGATCTGGGCCCGCCGCGTCGGCTGCGAGATCCACCTCGGCAAGGAGAACGCCGACCCCTCGAGCGTGATCCACGACGGCATCGCCCGCGGCGCCCGCGAGGGCTTCGACGTCGTCCTCTGCGACACCGCCGGTCGGCTCCACACCAAGAAGGAGCTGATGGACGAGTTGCAGAAGATCCGCCGCTCGTGCGCCAAGGCGCTGGCGCGGGCCCGCGGCGTCGGCGAGAGCGACGTCCACGGCCCGCACGACACCTTCCTCGTGCTCGACGCCACCATCGGCCAGAACGCGCTGGCCCAGGCGGTCCTGTTCAAGGAGACGATGGACTTCACCGGCCTCGTCCTCACCAAGCTCGACGGCACCGCCAAGGGCGGCGTGGTGCTCGGGGTGTGCGACGAGCTGCGGGTGCCGGTCCGCTTCATCGGCATCGGCGAGAAGATCGACGACTTGCGCCCGTTCGACCCCGACGCGTTCGTGGAAGCGATGTTCGGCGATCCCCAGTGACTGGCACTTTCTACGATTCAATACCGTGTTTGAAATTGCGCCCTCGACGCCTCGACGCACGCTCGTGACGGGTCACGTAACCCCCGGCGCGGAGATCGTCTTCCGCAATCTCGCGGCCGGCTCGGCGTTCCGGCGTCGGGCCTTCACCTGCGAGAATGCCGGCCCTGGGGCCTACGCGGCCCCATGCGTGCCTTTGCTCCAAACAGCGCCCGGCATCAAAGATAGCTTGTCCTGTTGTGACCTAGTGGTTGGCTGTGATACCGTCCGACACCCCTAAACCGGTGTCTATGGCATCGGTAGTCGGGTGCCCTCTGGGCCTGCTGATTTCCTCCCCCAGCTCTTCCCGCTCCGGCATTCTCTTCACGGCCCTCCCGGCCTGGAACCGCCCATCTGGGCCTGCACTCGAGTTCCTGCTACTTGTCCTCCGGCCCTCGGGCCAGAAGCCTCGTCCCTACGGCCCACCAGGGCCTCTCCACAGGCCGCTGGGCCTGACCTCCGAGATACCCACGTGCCAGTCGACCTTGAGGTGAGCATGCGACGTTCTTTGACCGGCTCGGCTGTTCTCCTGGCAGCCTGGGCCTTCACTGCTCCTGGAACCGCCCTCGCGGCACCCGCACCCGCCCCTGCCCCCGCCGCACCTGCGGCACCGGCCGACGACGACACCATCGTCCTCGACGAGGCCGAAGGCGAGACGCCTGCCAAGCCCGCCGGCGATGCCAAGGCTGGAGGCGGCGCCGAAGCCGAGGCCGGAGGGTCGACCGATCTGTTCGGCGACGAGAACAAGGGCAAGGCGGCGCCCACGGGCGAGGCCGGCAAGGTCAGCGCGACCTCCGAAGCCGACCAGTTGAAGCAGGACAAGGCGTTCATCACCGTCGTGCAGCGCCAGCGCTTCCTGAAGAAGAAGCGCTTCGAGCTGCAGCCGCAGGTCGGCATCACGGTCAACGATCCCTTCGTCCGCCACTTCACCGTCGGCGCCGAGCTCAACTACTGGATCACCAACCGCATGGCGGTCGGCCTCACGGGCACGGCCTTCATCGGCAACAAGACCTCGCGGTACACCAACATCCGCTTCCAGGAGAGCGTGCTGTTGACCGCGAACAAGACGCTCTGGCAGGCGAGCGTCAACTTCCTCTACAACCCCTTCTACGGCAAGATCGCGGTGTTCAACCGCGCGCTGATGCACTGGGAGTCGTACATCCAGGTCGGCGGCGGCGCGATCCAGACGCAGGTGATTCCGCGTTACGAGGCGATCCACGAGCCGTTCCGCCACCTCACCGGCCAGGGCAACTTCGCCATCGGCGCCCGGTTCTACGGGCCGCGGGTCGACTGGATCTCGGTCAACTTCGGCGTTCGCACCTGGATCTACCAGGATAAGCTCGAGCCCACGGAGCGCGGCCCCGGCCCGAACCAGCTCGCGATGTACGACGACGCGGGCGTCGCCAAGGAGAACGCGGTCAAGAAGCTCGCCTTCAACGTGGTCTTCTTCCTGGGGCTCAGCTTCTACTTCCCCACCTCCTTCCAGTACACCACCCGCCGCTAAGAGCACCTCGACATGCACAGGATTCGATCGCTCACTGTTCTGGCGGCATCCCTGGTCGCCGTTACGCTGCTCCCCGACACCGCGCAGGCCAAGCGGAAGAGCCCGCTCGAGGGCAAGCCGGTCGTCGTCCGCAAGCTCGAGCTGCGTAAGCTTCGCTTCGGCATCACGCCCTTCGTCGGCATGAGCCTGTCGCAGACCTTCGTCCACAAGGGCTACGCGGGCGGCAAGCTGCACTTCGACTTCACCGACTGGATCGGCATCCAGGCGAAGTTCGCGTACGGCGTGATCAACCGCGACGCCAAGCTGCTCAAGGCGCTCAACGACGAGTCCGGCGGCCTCCCGCGCGGCATCCCGCCGATGAGCGAGGAGAACCAGTCGCTGGCGCCGAAACGACAGCTCTCCGACTTCAACAGCCCCGCGCCGCTGCTCCACGACTTCCAGTCGGGCCTCACCCGCAACAACTGGCTGGCCAGCTTCGACGTCGTGTTCAAGCCCTTCAGCGGCAAGCTGGGCCTGTTCTCGGGCATCTTTACCGAGTACGACATGTACCTGTTCGCCGGCCTCGGCCTGGCCAACTTCGGTCGCCACTACCCGAACGCGAAGTCGACCTCGGAGTTGCTCGGCCTCAACACCGACTTGAGCAACCCGGCCACCTACTGCCTCGAGATGAACGGCGACACCAACCGCGAGTGTTACCTGCACCCGGTCAAGGCCGACACGGGCATCAAGGTCGGTCCGAGCTTCGGCGGCGGCGTCAACATCTTCCTCGCCGACTTCGCCTCGCTCAACCTCGATGTCCACGACATCATGACCTACAACAACGCGGCCGGCCTCAACGCGACCACCACGGACGTGCCGCCGAAGGTCGACAAGCAGGACGCCAACTGGAACCACAACGTGATGTTCTCGCTCGGCGTCACGTTCTACTTCCCGCCGAAGGCCAAGCGCTCGCAGCTCAAGATCGGCGGCAACAAGCCGGCCGGCGCCAAGTAAGCGCCCGCCGCGCTCGAGCCCCGACACAGGCCCGTCAGCCCCGCTGACGGGCCTTCGCGTTTTCCGCCCGCGTACGACCTGTCCCTCGGGCCAGCCTACGTCGGGCGTCGACGAGGCGTCGACGCGAGACAGACCGAGCAAGCCCGCTGACACATCCGCGCGCTGCGGCCTCCGTACGACCTGCCCTTCAGGCCAGCCGGCACGGCCGCCGCTCAGGCGGCCCTCGGTCTCGTCCTCAGCACTCCTCCGCCAGCTCCATCGTCACGACCGTCTTGTCGTCCGCATCGATGTCGGCGACGTAGAAGGTGTGTCGGCTCGCCTGTCCGTCAGGACCTGGCTCTTCGGACCAAACCTCGAGGCAGTTGTCGGTGAGGTCGAGCTTGACGGCGCTGAACTCGAACTCGCCGTACTGGTCGGCGTAGACGAAGAAGCCGCGCCCGCTCGAACGGTCGTAGAGGAACACCCGCGTGTCGACCACCGGGTCCTCGACGTCGAGGTTCCCCTGCACGTCGAAGTATTGCACCGGGGCCGCCTTGAGGCTCGGCGGCGGCACCGGCACGGAGATGCCGAACTGGCCGGTGAACGGGCTGTCGGTGCGCCCGACGAGGTGCGTGTTGCAGGCGCTCAGGACCGCCAGGGCAGCGACGAGGATGGCGCGGAAGGGCATGGACCGATACTCCGAGCGGTTGCCGACGCACGGGCGAGGCCGTGGGTCTGCGACCACCATCGCATTTTGCAAACCTTGCACCAACCCCGATGCTCCGAGATCGCTGGATAAAGACCGGCTGCCCCGCAACTGCGATGCCGAAGGGAGGCCATCCTGCCAACATGGTTGGCGACCCGCCCTCGCCCGCGCAGGCCGCTCAGTCCTCGTCGTCGCCGCCGCTCTCGAGCCGCCGCAGCTTCTTCTGCAGCCCGAAGCGCGACAGCCCGAGCAGCGTCGCCGCGCGCGTCTGATTGCCGCCGGCCGTCTGCAGCGCCCGGTCGATCAGCTCGCGCTCGAGCCGCTCGACGCGCGGTCGCAGGCGCAGGTCGTCGGGGTCGGGCGTCCCGGCCGCGGGCGCCTCGCGGATCGCCGGCGACAGATCGTCCGGCTCCACGCGCGCCTCGCACAGCGCGACCCACCGCTGCACCTCGTTCTCGAGCTCGCGGATGTTGCCCGGCCAGGCGTAGCGAGCGAGCGCCCGCACGGCGGACGCGCTGACCGTCAGCCGCCGCCCGCGATCGTACTTGCCCAGGAAGTGTTCGATGAGCAGCGGCAGGTCCTCGGTGCGCGCGCGCAGCGGCGGCAGCTCGACCTTCACCACGCGGACCCGGTACAGCAGGTCCTTGCGGAACTGCCCGGCCGCCACCATCGCGTCGAGGTCGCGGTTGCTGGCCGCGATGACCCGCACGTCGATCTTGCGCACGGCAGTGTCGCCGACGCGCCGGACCTCGCCCTCCTGCAGCACGCGCAGCAGCTTCGTCTGCATCGCCGGGCTCATCTCGCCGATCTCGTCGAGGAACAGCGTGCCCCCGTCGGCCGCCTCGAACAGCCCCGGCGTGGCCCGCTGCGCCCCGGTGAACGCGCCCCTGGCGTGGCCGAACAGCACGCTCTCGAGCAGCGTCTCCGGGATGGCCCCGCAGTTCTCGGCCACGAACGGCCGCGCCCGCCGCGGTCCGCCGTCGTGGATCGCCCGCGCGACCAGCTCCTTGCCGGTCCCGCTCTCGCCGTAGATCACCACCGGCACGTCGCTGTCGGCCAGGCGGTCGACCAGGCGGAACACCGCCTGGATCGCACCTGTCCCTCCGACCATGCCCCCGTAGCCCCGTCGCTCGGGCGTGCGGGCCGCCTCGCGCAGGCCGCGGACCTCGAGCTCGCGCTCCTCGAGCAGCGCCGCCAGCTCGCGCCCGCGCTCCGCCAGCGCCGCGACCGCACCGCGGTGCGCGATGGCCAGCGCCGCCAGCTCGGCGAACTCCTCGAGCCGCGCCAGGTCGGCCTCGCCCCAGGCCCCGCGCCGCAGCCGGTGGTCGACGTACAGCGCCCCCAGCAGCGCGCCGCGGTGCACCAGCGGCACCGCCAGCACGCTGCGCAGGTTGAGGTGGCTGATCGAGCGCGACTGTCCGAAGCGATCGTCGGTGATCGCGTCGACGCTGAGGATCGGCGCGCCCTCGGCGATCACGCGGTCGAGCACCGAGCGCGAGAACGTCCCGCCGGGCCCGCCCGCGAGCTCGCGCGCGATCAAGGTCGGCTCCGTCGGACCGCTGCGCGTCGGCGCCGGCAACACCGCGATCGCCCCCCGCTCCGCGTCGCACAGCTCCATCGCCGCGTCGACGACCTGCGCCAGCAAGCGGCCGAGGTCGTCCTCGCGGACCAGCCGGCGATACATCCGCAGCAGGTGCCCGGGATCGCCGGCCCGACGCTCCGGCTCGGCGGGTGTCGGCTCGCTCGCCGCCTCACCTGTACTTTCGGGCAGGTCGCTCAGGAGCGCCGCGAGGGCCGCGCGATCGCCCGACTCCGCGAGCAGGGCCGCGCGGGCGCCGGGCTTGTCGAGGTCGGGGATCTTGCTCATCAATGCCTCCCAGGTGTGCGCGGCGCGACGCGCCAGCGCAGGTCGCCGCGGGTCGCTCGGGCTCAGGATAGCGTGAAGGACCTGGTCGTACTGCCAGGCCAGCTCGAGGCGCCCGCGCGCCGCCAGATCGGTCGACCGCGGCAACTCGGCCAGCAGCTGACCCGCGCGCGCGAGCTCGCCGGCCGCCCCGCTGGCCGCGGCCGCGAGCAGCCGCTCGAGCGCCGCGCCGACCCGCAGCTCCTCGTCGCCGGCGTCGATCCCCTGCTCCGCCGCCGCCAGCAGCTCGGCGGCTCGCGTCGGCTGGCCGCAGCGCCGGGCCGCCGCCGCCGCCCGCAGCCACGCCTCGCTGGCGTCGCGCGCCGCCCCGGCCCGCTGCAGCTCGTCCGCCGCCGCCGCGAACGCGTGCGCCACCGCGGCGTCGCTGCTGCGCCCGCGCAGTCGCTCGCCCCACACCAGCTCGGCCTGCACCCGCCCGAGCCGCGCCCGCGCGAGCGAGCTCGACGTGTCCCCCAGCGTCTGCGCCAGCAGCACCGACAGGCGCACCGCCTCGGCCTGCGCCCCCGCGCGCACCAGCAGCTGCACGAGGTTCTCGGCCAGCTCCGGCAGCGCCTGCACGCGCCCGAGCGCCAGGTACCCGCGCAGCGCCTGCCGCCCGTACTCGAGCCCGCGACCCAGCTCGCCGCTGACGATCGCCAGCGCCGCCAGGTTGGCCGCCAGCAGCGTGCGCCCTATCGCCTCGCCCGCCCGTTCGAAGGCCGACGCCGCCCGTCCGTACGCCGCCTCGGCGAGCCCCAGCTGCCCGCGCAGGTGGGCCAGGTTGCCGCGCACCTGCTCGATGCGCGCCTGCAGCCCCGGGTACCCCGACGCCGTCCCGAGCCGCTCATCTGCGCGCTCCAGCCAGCCCTCCGCGCGCCCCTCCGCGCCGCCGTAGATCGCCGCCAGCGCGGCCCACAGCCACGCCTCCGCCGCCCCCGGCCCGGTCGACGCCAGCGCCGCTTCGAGCATGTCCTCTGGGACATGTCCGACATCACCTGTCGCTTCCGCCAGGCTCGCCTGTCCCTTCAAACCTGTCTCTTCCGCCGCTGCGGGCTCCGCCAGGCGGCGCGCCTCGAGCACCGCCTCGCTCGCGCGCCCGAGGTCCGTCAGCGCCCGCCAGCGCAGCCCCACGGCCGTCGCCCGCAGCTCGGCGGCGAGCTCCGGGTCGTCGAGCAGGGCGTCGAGCCGCGCCAGCGCCTCGCCCGCGCGCCCGGTCTGCTCGAGCGCCCGCGCCGCGATCAGCCCGCAGCGCGGTCCCCCGGCCTCCGCCAGGGCCAGCGCCCGCCCGGCCTGGCCGGCGCGCAGCAGCGCCGCGGCCAGCTTGGCCCGCGCCGCGTCGGGCAACCCCGCGTCGATCCGCTCGAGCAGGCGCGGCAGCGCCGGGTCGCGCTCCCACGCGCCACCCGTCTCCGGACACGCGGCCAGCCAGCGCGCCACCGCGGCCGGCGACTCGGCGTCGACCGCCAGCGCCAGCGACACCCCGCGCCTCCCGCCTGGCGACATGTCTCCAAGGGCATGTTCTTCGGGCCCGGAGCCCCCGCGCCCGCCCGCTCCGTTCTCACAGGATCGATCGGACATGTCCTCCACGACATGTCCTTCGCGCTCCGATGCGTCGAGCGCACTCTCCGCCGCCATCCCTCTCCCTGCACTCCGGGGCATGTCCTCCGCGACATGTGCTTCACGTCCCGACGCCGGGTCGCCCGCCCGACTCTGACCTGCATCTCGGGACATGTCCTCTTCGCCATGTCCCGCGCGTCCCCCCGCCTCGTCGCGCCCCGGCGCGTCCCCGAGCTCCGCCAGCCGCTCGCGCGCCAGCTCGCGCACGCGCGGGCCGAACGTCCGCCGCGCCGCCGCCAGCGCCCAGCCGAGCGGCACCCCGCCCGGCGCGAACAGGTGCGCGGCGCCGAGGCCGGCCCCGGTGGCGACCGCCGCCTCGCGGCCCTCCGCCGTCCACGCGGCCTCGAGCACCAGCCGCGCCCGCCCGGCGTCGAGGGCCCCGCGCGCCGTCGCCGACGCCCCGGCGATCCCCTCGGGTGTGGGCCGCGACAGCGACGCCCGCGCGCACGCCTCGATCGCCTCGATCGTGGCTCCCGGCCAGCCGCCGGTGGCCGCGCGCAGCGCCGAGGCCCAGCCCTCGCGCTCCTCCGGCGGATCGAGCACCGGCTGCAGCGCCTGCATCAACTCGTCCGCCGACCACGGCCGCAGCTCGAGCACCGCGATCGGCGGCTCGCCGCGCCCGGCCGCCTCCGCGCCCGCGCGAGCCAGCGCCGCCCCGACCTCCGGCGCCACCGGCACGACCAGCGTCGTCCGGGCCATCGCCGCCGCCGCCGCGAGCACCGCCGCCCTGCGCCTTGCGACATGCTCTTCGTCACCGGACTCTTCGGCCAGGTCACCCGGCCACGGCGGCGCCTCCGGCAGCCCGAACACCGCCTCCTCCGCGCCGGCGATCCACGCCTCGATCCACCCGGCCGCCGGCACCGCCAGCGCCGCACCGAGCCGCTCCGCCGGGCACAGCCGCGCCGGCGGGCCCTCGGCCTGGGCCTGCAGGGTGGCGACGAGCTCCTCGACCACGCGCGCGCGGCCCGAGCCCGGCGGTCCGGCCACGGCGATCAGCCGGGCCCGCGGCGCCGGCAGCAGCAGCGCCAGCGCCGGCGCCAGCGACGTGCCCGCGTACGGCCAGCGGGCCGGCAGCCACCACGTGGGACCTGCCTCCGAGACCATGTCCGATGGACCATGTCCTGCACGACACGTCAGGAGCGCCGCCTGCAGGCGCGCCAGCACCAGCCGCAGGTCGACCAGCCGGCGCGCCCCGTCGAGCGCCAGCAGTCGGCGCAGCAGCGCCAGCAGCTCGTCCGGCGCCGCCTTGCCCTCGGCGAGCTCCGCCAGCCTGGCGTCGACCGCCCGCTCGCCGCGGCGCAGCGCGTCCACCAGGGCCTCCGGGCGCGACCACGGGGCCGCGCCGAACAGGCGGAAGCACAGCAGACAGCCGAGCGCGAACACGTCGGCCGCCGGCCCGCCGCCGCCGGCCAGCGCCTCCGGCGCGAGGAAGCCCGGCGTGCCGCAACCGAGGCAGCCGACCTGGCCGAAGTCGGTGAGCACCACCCCGCCCTCGCCCGCCAGCACGTTGCCCGGGCTGACGTCGCCGTGGTGCGTGCCGGCCTCGTGGATCGCCCGCAGCGCGTGGGCCACCGCGATCGCCTCCGCCAGCGCCTCGGCGGCCGGCGCCGGTCCGGCCCGCAGCGGCGCCCCGTCGATCCACCCGGTCACCAGCCACGCGCCGCCACCTGTCTCATGGAGCAGCTCGAGCGCGGCCGGCAGGTGCGGCGAGCTGACGCGCCGCAGCACCCGGAACGCCTGCCGCACCTGGGCCGCGCGCTCCGGCGGCACGCGCTTCAGCGCGACGCGGCGACCCCCGGCGTCGGCGTCGAGCGCCGTCCACGTCCCGCCCTCGGCGCCCTCGCCCAGCCGCGCGACCGCGACGAACCGGGGCGGCAGGCCGAAGGCGAGGTCGCGCTCCTCACCGCCCACGGCTGCCTCCGTCACGGCCCGGGGAAGCGGTCCGACGAGCCGCTGTCGCCGGCGAAGCTGCCCGAGTCGGCCGCCACGCGCGACACGTCGACCGAGGTCGTCACCGACTGCATCGCCGGCACCACGTCGCCCGACGTGCTCGGCCCGTGGTGGTAGCGCGAGCGCCGGAACGCGAACAGGAACAGCGTCTGCAGCATGCTCGCCACCGGCGCCGCCAGCAGCGCCCCGGTCAGCCCGTACACGTGCTCACCGGCCAGCAGCGCGAAGATCACGACCACCGGGTGCATGTGCGCCGCGTCGCCGATGATCTTCGGGTTGAACACGTTGGCCTCGAGCAGGTGGATGCCGGCGATCCACGCCAGCATCAGCAGCGGCGGCCCGAACGCCAGGCCCGCCTCGTTCGACACCAGCGCCACCAGCAGGATCGGGATCGACGAGATGATGGTGCCGAAGATCGGCACCAGGCTGAACGCCGCCGCCACCACCGCCAGCAAGAAGCTGTACTTGATGTCGAAGATGACGAGGCCGATGTAGGTCAGCACCCCGTTGACGAGGCAGATCAGCAGCTGGCCGCGGATGACCCCGGCGAGGCCGACGTCGAGCAGCCCCGTGATCTCGTCGTAGGTGCGGCGGTGCTGGATCGGCACCATCGCCCGCACGAACCCCATCACCCGCTGCGGGTTGACGAGGATGAACGCCGCGAGCATCAGCGTGATCGTGAAGTTGGTGAGGAACGTCGTGACCCCGCTGACCAGGCTGCGCAAGAACCCCGCGATCTGGCCGGTGTACTCGGTGCCCTTCGACATCACCAGCTTGCGCAGGGTGTCGGTCAGCTTCTTCTCCTCGGTCGAGCTCGGGGCCGCGATGTCGTAGCGGCCGTCGCCCGCCTCCGAGATGCTGAGGTGCGCGCCCTCGAGGCTGATCGACCACGAGCCGTCGCCGTTGGGCCGCGCGAGCAGCTCCGACTTCTTCGGCGGCTCCGGCGGCGCGGTCGCCAGCGCCGCCTCGTCGAGCTGGTGGAGCGTGCCGAGCGAGCCGTCGACCCACCGCGACGCCTGCGGCAGCACGTTCTCGTCGAGGTACTCGATCGCCGCCGGCGCCGTGTCGCGCAGGCGCGAGAAGTCCTGCACCAGCGCCGGCAGGAACAGCGTCAGGAACGCCGTCATCAGGCCGAACAGCGACAGATAGACGAGGATGACCGAAAGGACACGTCCGAGCCGGACCTGCATCCGGTTGATCACCGGCGCCATCAGGTACGCCAGGGCGAACGCGAACACGAACGGGACCATCACCTCGCGGAACACGATCGCGAGGAGCACCGGGAACAGCAGGAAGCCCCACAGCCGGAGGAACTGCCCGATCGATGCGAGCAGCTCGCGGCGGCGCGACGGCGGCGTCGGTTCGGTCATGCCCGGCTCCTGCTGCTGGTGCGCGGGCTCAAGTCTTCGACCGCGACGGCGCTGTCCCAGGCCCCGCAGCTGCAGCGGAAGCCGAACCTGACCATCGGCGCGGCGCACTGCCGGCACACGAGCGTGGGGGGCGTGATGTCTTTCATCGCGGCGTCGCGGACGGAGACGCCAGGGGCCGAATCGCGCGGCCCCTGGGCGAGGCGCAAGCGTATCAGGCCGAGCGCCGCCGCGGGGGAGCGCGACGCGACCCGTTCGAGCGCCCCGGCCGCCTGCTCCGGCTCACGCCGGGCCACACGCTCGGCCAGCGCCACCACGAGGCTGCTCGCGCTCGCCGTGCGCAAGCTCGCCTGCATGCGCTCGAGCAGTTCGTCCTGCGCCCCCTCCTCGACCGCCCACGACCAGGCCTCGGCCGTCAGCGCGTGCGCGCCCGCGGGCGCCAGCTCCCACGCCCGCTGCCAGGCCTCCAGCGCCTGCTCGCGCTCGCCGGCGGCCGCGTCGATGCGGGCCCGGGCCGTCCAGACGTGCCCGCTGTCGGGCGCCAGCTCGAGCGCCCGGTCGACCAGCTTGCGCGCCTTCCGGGGATCGCCTTCGTGCAGCGCCGCCAGGGCCTGACCCGCGACCGCGTGGCCGCGACCGATCCGCGATTGCCTCCGTCGCCGCGCCGGCGCCAGCTTCTCGTGCCGCTCCCACGCCGCCGCCGCGCGCTCCCACGCCCCCGCCTGCTCGAGCGCCTGCGCCAGCGACTCGAGCGTCGCCACCGACCGCGGTGCCAGACTGATCGCCCGCGTCAGCGCCCCCACGGCCGCCTGCTCGTTGCCCTGAGCCAGCAGATCGCGCCCGAGCCCGACCAGCCCGGCGACCCGCAGCTCGGGCGGCAGATCGGCCGACGCCAGCACGGTGCGGTGCAGCGCCTTGGCCCGCTCGACGCGGCCGCGCCGGCGGTCGAGGGCCGCCAGGGCGAGGAACACGCTGGCGTCGTTCGGTTCGGCCTCGGCGATCCGCTCGAGCTCCTCGGCCACGTTCTCGACGTCGCCTTCGGCCAACTCGTGGACCACGTGACCGCGGCGGGCCAGCCGCTCGATCGCCTCGCGTCGCGGCGCCAGGCGCCACCACGCCAGGGCCACCCCGAGCCCGCCGCCGGCCAGCGCCGCGGCGACGATCGCCAGCACCTCGCTCACCCGACGTCCCCTTCGCGCCGCGGCTGCGGTCCCGACCAGGCGCGAGGCGCCGCCATGCTCTGCGCCGACGTCCCGAGCATCACGGGTCGGCGCGTGTCGCTGAGGTGGGCCTCGCGGGCCAGCAATTCGTCCTCGTCCTCCTGTCGCAGAGGCAACGTGCGGAGCTCGAGCACCTCGCGCTCGAGTTCGCGGGTGCGTCGTTGCGCGATCGCCGCAGCGCGGATCTTGAACGGCGCGCGGATGGCCGAGAGCGCCAGCAAAGCGCCCGTGGCGACCCAACCGGCCAGCAGCGCCGCGCTGTGGACTTCGAAGCGGCGGCGGACGAGCGACGGCGAAAGATCGCCGGCGGGCAACCAGAGCACCACCTCGACCCATCCGGTGTTGGCGCCCAGCGTGGCGATCGTCCACACGAGGCCCAGCGCGAGCAGGATGAGGCTGACCAGGAGGTAGACTTTGCCCAGCAGGGACACTTTCGTGCGGCGGATGATAACAGGGGGTGTATAGTCCCGGCCATGGGAAACCCCGCAGCGTCCTTTTTCGCTTTCGGCACTGGGATCCTCCGCAGCGGATGCCTCGCCGGGCTCGCGATCGGCGCCTTTGTCGGCGCGTGCGCCAATACCGACCAGAACCTCGAGCGGCAGCGGCTGCTCGAGGAGCTCAACTCCGCCGGCAGCAAGCCCGCGCAGTGCAAGCCGAAGATCCTAGAGTCCTGCTACGACGGCCCGCAGGGCACCTCTGGCCGCGGCCTCTGCAAGGACGGCACGCGCACCTGCAGCGACGACGCGATCTGGGGTCAGTGCACCGGCCAGGTGACGCCGGTCAAGGAGCTCTGCAACCGCAAGGACGACGACTGCGACGGCATCGTCGACAACGACTTCGAGCGCGAGGGCGCCACCTGCACCATCGGCAAGGGCGAGTGCAAGTCCTCGGGCGTATGGAAGTGCAACCCCGACGGCCTCGGCGCCACGTGTGACGCTCCGCCGCCGGCCATCAAGGCCGAGGTCTGCGACGGCGAGGACAACGACTGCGACGGCCAGATCGACGAGGACATCGCCGGCACCGGCGTCCCCTGCCAGACCGGCAAGCCCGGCGCCTGCGCCCCCGGCCTCATGCAGTGCCTCGGCGGCCGCATCCAGTGCGTCGCCAACGTCCAGCCGAGCCAGGAGATCTGCAACAACGTCGACGACGACTGCAACAACGTCGTCGACGACCGCTGCCTCACCGCCGAGGAGGCCGCCAAGCTCAAGAGCAAGTGAGCCGGCGGCTCCTGCCCGTCCCGCGGCGCGGCGCCCTCCAGGGCCCGCGCCGTTCGCGTCTGTGCGTCCGGACATGTCGCATCGGACATGCCCTCCAGAACATGTCCTTGCGCCCCTGTCCGAAGGGACAGCCGCTGACTGACCCCATCGCCCGCGAAAGCGAAGCGCCGGCGAGCGTGTGCTCGGCCGGCGCGTCACCTGCCCCGAAGGACAGCCGTCACTTGGCGTACTTGACCGTGCAGCCCCACGCGCGCGTGTCGGCGGTGGCGACCGGCTTGCCGGCCAGCACGGCAGCCAGCGCGTCCTCGAACAGCGCCACCCGCGTACCGCCGTCGGGCTCGCCCATCGGCGCGTTGTCGAGGCCGCCGCGGTAGACCAGCGCCCCCTCGGCGTCGACGATGTACATGTGCGGGGTATTGGTGGCCCCGTAGGCGTGCCCGACCGCACCTGTCTCATCGAGCAGGATCGGGTGCGCCAGCGACCAGGTCTTGGCGGCGGCCAGGTTGACCTCCGCGCCGTGGCCCTGCTTGCCCGGCGCGCCGGAGTTGATCGCCAGCCACGCGACCGTCGGCGACGCGGCCGTCGTCTTCGCCGCCAGCTCCTTGAGCGGGCCGGCGTCGTGGGCCGCCTTGACGAACGGGCACTCGGGGTTGAACCACTCGAGCACCACCGTCTTGCCGCGCAGGTCGGACAGCTTGACCGTCTTGCCGTCGGCCGTCGCCAGCGTGAAGTCGGGCGCCGGCTTGCCGATCGCGGCCACCGCCGACGGATCGGCCAGCGGACTGGGCGCGGACTCCGGGGGCGGCGGGGTCTTGGCCTCGCCGCCCGCGGGCGGCGTCTTGTTCGGCGTTTCGGCCGCCTGCGGCGGTTTTGCGCCGTCGCAGGCGGTCAGGGCGAGGGCGAGGGCGAGCAAGGTTCGCGGGGTCACGGCAGGCTCCTGGGTGGCGCTCTTTGCGTATCCTGGGCCGGTGTACCACCGATCGCTGGACCTGTCACACCCGCCGGTCTGGACCGTCGACGACGTACTCACGCCCAGCGAGTGCGCCGCGCTGATCGATCGCATCGAGTCTCTCGGTCCCACGCCGACGCCCGTCACCAGGCTGCGCGGTCCGGTGCTGCGACCCGAGCTCGACACCGGCAAGCGCGTGTGCATCGACGACCCCGCGCTCGCCTCGCTGCTGTTCGAGCGCGTCCGTCCCGCGGTGCCGCCGCAGGTCGGCGCCATGACCATCCTCGGCCCCGTCGAGCGCCTCCGCTGCTACCGCTACGACCCCGGCGAGCGCTTCGCTCCCCACTACGACGGCGCCTTCGTCCGCGCCGACGACGAGCGCAGCCTGCTGACCTTCATCGTCCACCTCAACGAGGATTTCACCGGCGGCGAGACTCACTTCTTGCAGCTCGAACAGACCGTGCTGCCCCGCACCGGCCTCGGCGTGCTGTTTCAGCACCGCCACCTCTACGAGGACCGCGCGGTGGCCACCGGCCGCAAGTACACGGTGCGCTGCGACATCTTCTACAAGGGCCCGCGGAGCTGAGCCATCGATCGCCCGCGCAGCCTTTCGCGACGATCGCATCGACGTCACGATCGGCACAGCTCGCTGCACGCGCACGGCGCGGGGGCGCCCGCGCAGCCGACGTGCTAGGTTGCCGCCATGAGCAGCGCCGACGAGGATCTCCCGATCGTCAGCCGGATCGTCATCGAGGTCCGCTCCGACGGCACGCGCACGGTCGCGCGCGGCGCCGCCGAAGATCCGTCGGGCAAGGTCGGCCTCGAGGTCCGCGCCGACAGCCCCGTCGAGCTGGTCACCGCCCTGGTCAAGCTGCTGCTGCAGGCACCTGCCCTTGCGAGCACGTCCTTTCGGACAGGTCGCAAGCGCCAGGTCGCGCCCGAGGCCCTCGCCGGCGCCGCTCCGCCCCGCGCGCTCGGTCCCGCCGGCCGCGCCCGCGACCTCGCCGCCCGCGTCCGCCGCCGCCTCGGCCTCGGCGAGTGAGACCTGAGCCGGCGAGCCGTCGAGCGTCGGACGCCCGAGCGCCTCACGTCTGCGTGTCGAGCGAGCGCCAGAAGTACCAGGCCGCCGCGCTGCGGTACGGCGAGAACGGCTCACCCAGCGCATCGAGCTCGCGCTGCGTCGGCGACTCGGCCAGCCCGAACGTCTGCGCGTAGCCCTTGCGGACCGCGAAGTCGCCGACCGGCCACACGTCGGGCCGACCGAGGCGGAAGATCAGCATCATCTCGACCGTCCAGCGGCCGATCCCGCGGACCTCCGTCAGCCGGTCGATGATCGTCTGGTCGTCCATCCGCGACAGCGCGCGCAGCGTCGGGACCACGCCATCGAGTGTCTTTTGGGCCAGGTCCTTCAGGGCAGCTTGCTTCCCGGCCGACAGCCCGGCGGCGCGCAGCCGCTCGGCCGGCAACGCCAGCAGCGCCGCCGGCTCGGGGAATTTGCCGCCCTCGCCGAGCTGACAGGCCCGGCCGTAGATCGTCGACGCCGCCGCGCCCGCGAGCTGCTGGAACACGATCGATCGCGCCAGCGCCCCGTACGGGCTCGCCCCGGCCTCGCGCCGCAGCGTGATCGGACCGAGGCGATCGACGAGCTTCTTCATCGCCTTGTGGCTGCGGCGCAGGTGCGTCGCCGCGGCATCGGTGTCGTAAGGGAGCGGTCGCGTCGCCATCGTCGCCTCGCCGCCTCGGCGGCCGTGGATCTTGTACGCGCAATCGCGCCCGCGATCCACGGCCGTGCGGCCGACTCGCGCCTTGCGCTCCCGCGCGGCGCCACCCCACCGACCCACCACCTCACCCACATCCGGATCCACCCCATCCGCACCCCACCACCGCCACCACGCGCTCCACCCGGCGCGACCCCACCGCGCTCACGCCACGGGCTGCCCGCGCAGCCACGCCTCCACCTGGTCGAACAGCTTCTGCGTCCCGCGCTCGCGGCTGCCGCCGTCGTCGTAGCCGTCGAGGAACACCACCTGCTCGGTGTAGTGCATGCGCGTCCCGGCGCCCTCGGCCCGCAGCTGCAGCGTCGACAGCGACACCGAGATCCGGCGCTCGTCGAGCAGCATGTCGTAGGTATAGAGGATGCGCTCGTCGGCGACGATGTCGTGGTAGCGGCAGTCGAAGGTCGACACCGTGCCGTTGGCGAACGCGCCCGACACTCGCTCGCGCCCGCCGACGCGGAAGTCGAGCTCGCGCACCAGCTTCTTCCACTGACCGGGCGGCCCGACGAACCACCGCGCCTTGGCCTCCGGCTCGGCGAAGGCCGCGAACACCTGCGCGGGCGTGGCGGGCATCAGCCGCTCGATGACGAAGCTGGCGTGGACGGCGGAACGGGCGTGATTGGTGGATTCGGAATGATTCGTCGTCATGACTTCTTCTCCTGGGGGTGCATCTCGCGGAGGTATTCCTCCAACCGATCGAAGTTGTGATCCCAAAACTTGCGGTACTGCTGGACCCAGTCGGCCACGTCGCGCAGCGGCTGGGCGTCCAGCGTGCACGGCCGCCACTGCGCCTGGCGCCCGCGCCGGATGAGACCCGCGCCCTCGAGCACCTTCAGGTGCTTCGTGATCGCCGGCAGGCTGATCGAGAACGGCGCCGCCAGCTCGGTGACCGACGCCTCTCCCGCGGCCAGCCGCGCCAGGATCGCCCGCCGGGTCGGATCGGCGAGCGCCGCGAAGGTGGTGCTGAGCGTGTCGCGCTGCTGCATCATGCCGTGTCTCCTTTTTAATTAACCTAAAGGTAAAATAGACGACAGCGGCCCTCCCGTCAAGCCTGGCGGCCACTTTTCTCGCTCACTTGTCTCGGGGCCCAGAGCCCCACTCCCCCGTCCTGGATCTGTCCCTTGCGTCATGTCATCCGGGTGCCCTGAAGGAACGAGCCTGCGATCGGCGCTGCATCGACTCGTCGCGCGAGCCACCCCGGCGCTCCTCCGTCCCATACGCCTGCTCGTTCTGGGCCGCCGCTGCCCACGCGACGCGTTCACCTGTCCCCTACGCCAGCTCGCCTCGCGCCGACGCGCCGTCGATCGCCTGCCCCCTGCGAGCCATGGTCGAGCGCGCAGCTTCGACAGGCCCATCGCGGCGCGCCCGCTCTGCTCACGCCGTCGGTGTCATCCGCTCCGGCGCGGCACCTGTCCCATGAGCCAGCCTTGCGAGCGGCCCCGACACGCAGCGCACCTCGTCGCGGCGATTCGCGCGCGGTCGAGCCTCAGCGCCGCGCCAGCGGGTCCGTGAGCGCCACCTCGTCCGCGGCCTCGCCGAGCACCTCGCCGCGGAGTCGACCCACGAGCATGTGCGAGCCGCACACCACGATCTCGCCGCCGGCAGCCAGGTGCGCGTCCCAGGCCGCGCGGAACTCCGGCGCGTCCGCGTCGGCGAACAGCGTCGAGTCGGCCCCCGCCAGCGCGCCCAGGTCGTAGGCGTCGGGCGCCGGCGGCACCAGCCACAGCGGCGCGCCGAGCCGGCGCAGCTGCGCCAGCATGCCGGGCGCGTCCTTGTCGGCCAGGCAGCCGAACACGAGCGCGCGCCGCGGATGCGGCTGCCCTTCGAGCCAGGTCACCAGCGCCGCGATGCCGTGCGGGTTGTGGCCCGCGTCGAACACGACCGTCCCCCCGCCGCTCGTCACCCGCTCGCAACGGGCCGGCCAGTGCACCCCGTCGAGGTCGCTCGCCGCCACCGCCGCGTCGATCGCCTGCGCGCCCGCCAGCGCCAGCGCCCCGTTGACCCGCTGGTGCTCACCGGGCAGCCCCGCGGGCGCGCGCGCCAGCGGCTCGACGAAGCGCAGCACCACCCCGTGCTCGGCCGCCGCCGCGCGCAGCACCGCGGCCGCGGCCGGCTGCTGCGGCGCCGAGAACACCGGCGCCCCGTCGCGCATCACCGCCGCCTTCTCGCCGGCGATCGCCTCGATCGTGTCGCCGAGGTACGCCTGATGATCGAGGTCGATCGGCGTCATCAACGTCACCGTCGCCGGCACCACCCCGGTCGCGTCGAGGCGTCCACCGAGACCTGTCTCCAAGACCATGACCTCGACGCCAGCCTCCGCGAACGCCAGCAGCGCCGCGACCGTCAGGATCTCGAAGAACGTCAGCGCGCGCGGCAGCGCCGGCCCCTCGACCGCGAGCACGCGATCGACGAGCGCCTGCATCGCCGCGTCGCTCAGGGCCGCCCCGTCGATGCGGATCCGCTCGCCGACGCGGTGCAGGTGCGGGCTCGTGTACAGGCCGACCCGGTGCCCGCGACGCCGCAGCGCGTGCGCCACCATCGCCGACGTCGAGCCCTTGCCGTTGGTCCCCACTACGTGAACCACCGGCACCCCGGCGGCAGGCCGGCCGAGCGCCGCGTGGGCCGCTCGCACCGCCTCGAGCCCGCGGATCATCCCCAGCGTGCGCCGGGCGAACAGCGCCGACTGCCACGCAGGAGGTGTTCGCTGGGACATGTCCGATCAGCCAGTCGGCGCCGCCGGCAACGCCGCCACCGCCTTGGCCGGCGCCCCGGCCAGCAGGCGCAGCATCAGCCCCAGCTGCTCGCGCAGCTCGAGGCGGCCGACGATGCGGTCGAGCATCCCGTGATCGAGCAAGAACTCGGCCCGCTGGAAGCCCGGGGGCAGCTCCTGGCCGATCGTCTGCTGGACCACGCGCGGCCCGGCGAACCCGACCAGCGCGCGCGGCTCGGCGAGGATGACGTCGCCGAGCATGGCGAAGCTGGCCGCCACGCCGCCGGTGGTCGGGTGCAGGCAGACCGAGATGTACGGGATCCCGGCCGCGCGCAGCCGGCCGCGCGCCGCGGACGTCTTGGCCATCTGCATCAGCGACAGGATCCCCTCCTGCATGCGGGCGCCGCCGGACGCGCTGAAGATCACGGCGGGGATCTTGCGCTCGAGCGCCCGCTCGAACACGCGGGTGACCTTCTCGCCGACCACCGAGCCCATCGAGCCGCCCATGTACTCGAACACGAAGAAGCCGGCGCTGACGTCGAGGCCGTCGATCCGGCCGAAGCCGGCGGTGAACGCGTCGGTCGGCCCGACGCTGCGGTCGGCCTTGGCGACCCGGTCGCTGTAGGCCGCCTGGTCGCGGAAGCCGAGCGGATCTCCCGAGCGCAGCTCGAGGTCCAGCGGCTGCCACGACTCCGGGTCGAGCATCGCCGCGATCCGCTCCTTCGTCGGCATCACGTGGTGGTGGCTGCACACCGGGCAGACGCGGAGGTTCTGCACGAACTCGGCGGTGTACGTGATCTCACCGCACGCGTCGCACTTGGTCCACAAGCCGCGCGGCACGGACACCTTGTTGCTCTCGCTCGTCTGCTCGAGCGGCTGCTTTTTGCGTCGCCACCACGCCATGCTGAAACGGCCCCCTTGCCGGGGCGCATCATCGCCGCGGCTCGCCGCCTTTTCAAGGCCGTTGCCGCGAGGCCCGCGCCTTGGTACGCGTCATGCCCGTGCAGGATCGCAAGGACCCTCTCACTTACAAGGGCGCTGGCGTCGACATCAGCGCCGGCAACGAGGCCGTGCGGCGGATCAAGCGCCTCGTGGCCGGCACGCGCCGTCCCGAGCAGATCGGCGACATCGGCGGCTTCGCCGGCCTCATGGGCCTCCCGGCCGGGGTCGCCGATCCCGTGCTGGTCGCCTGCACCGACGGCGTCGGCACGAAGTTGCTCGTGGCGATCGCGCTCGATCGCCACGACACCGTCGGCGTCGACCTCGTGGCGATGAACGTCAACGACCTCCTGGTCAGCGGCGCGAGCACGCTCTTCGTGCTCGACTACATCGCCTGCGACCGCGTCGTGCCCGAGCGCATCGAGGCCCTCGTGAGCGGCATCGTCGACGGCTGCAAGCAAGCGCGCTGCGCCCTGCTCGGCGGCGAGACGGCCGAGCTGCCCGGCCTCTACGCCCGTGACCACTACGACCTCGCCGCCTTCGCCGTCGGCGTCGTCGAGCGCAGCAAGATGCTCGGCCCCACCCGCGTGCGCGCCGGCGACGTCGTCCTCGGCCTGAATTCCAGCGGCCTCCACAGCAACGGCTACAGCCTCGCGCGCAAGGCCCTGCTCGACCCTGCTCACGCCGGCCTGTCGTTCGACGCCCCGCTGCCCGGCGATCCCGCCGGCCGCAGCGTCGGCGAGGCGATGCTCGCGCCGACGCGGATCTACGAGCCCGCGTTCGCGGCCCTGCGTGGCCTCGAGCACGCCCCGCTGCACGGCGCGGCCCACATCACCGGCGGCGGCCTGCTCGAAAATCCGGCCCGCGCGCTCGGCGACGACCTCGCGCTCGAGCTCGACCTCTCGCCGGTGGTGCTGCCGCCGGTGATCGCCGCGGTCGCCGCCCAGGGCGTCGGCGTGCGCGAGCTGCTGCGCACCTTCAACTGCGGCGTCGGCATGCTCCTTTACGTCGACCCCGCGCACGTCGACGTCGTCCGCGCCGCGCTCGCCGCGATCGGCGAGGAGCCGTCCACGCTCGGCCGCGTGGTCCCCCGCGCGGCCGCGGACGCCCCGCAGGTCCGCCTGTCCGGCGCCGCGTGGATGCACGGCGCCGTCGAGGTCGAGTAGTCCGCCTGTCTCAGGGGACAGGCGTGTCGGAACTGCCCCCAAAGACAGCCTCTGACAATAGTCCGCCTGCCTCACGGGACAGGCGTGTCCGAGCTGTCCCCAAAGACAGCTCGGACGTGACACGCCAAGGCGCAGTCACTCCGAGTCTGTCCCCTGGGACAGCCCGCATCAGCCGGGAACTGTCCCGCGGGACAGCTCGCTCAGCCGGCCTTGCTGCCGCCGAGGCACGGCGGGCTCTTGGCCACCTGCCCGCCGCGAGCGACCCACTGCTCGGGCGTCAGCGCCTCGATCGCCAGCGCGTGCAGCCCCGAGCGCAGCTCGTCGGCCGCGGCGGCGTTGATCTCGCGGTGGCGGGCCACCAGCGACTTGCCGGCGAAGCCCGCGCTGACGACGACGACGCGGAAGTGGCTCTCGGCGCCCTTCGGCACCGCGTGCATGTGGCTCTCGTCCCGCACCTCGAGGTGCTCGGGCGCGAACGCGGCCGTGAGGGCCTCGGTCAGCGCCCGCGCGCGCCTGCCCGCAGGGACAGCCTCGTTCACGCGCTCGCCTCCGGCTGCTTCGCCGCGGCGGGCAGCTGATTGGCGACGACCACCGCGAGGTCCATGACCTCGATCGCCTCGTCCTTGCCGAGCGCCTTGAGGCCGTCGGACAGCATCGTGTGGCAGAACGGGCAGCCGACGGCGACGGCGTTGGCGCCGCCCTCGCTGACCTCCTTGGCGCGGTTGATGTTGACGCGCTTGGCCGGCTCCTCCTCCATCCACATGCGGCCGCCGCCGGCGCCGCAGCAGAACCCGTGCTCGCGGTTGCGGCCGAGCTCCTGGACCTTGCCCTTGCCGCGGGTCGCGTGCTCGAGGATCTCGCGCGGCGCGTCGTAGACCCCGTTCCAGCGCCCGAGGTAGCACGAGTCGTGGTACGTGAACGTACGCTCGCTGGTGTTCTCGAGCTTGAGCTTGCCCGCCTGCAGCAGGTGGGTGATGAGCTGGCTGTGGTGGATGACCTCGTAGTTGCCGCCGAACTGCGGGTACTCGTTCTTGATCGTGTGGAAGCAGTGCGGGCACGAGGCGATCACCTTGGTGACCTTGGCCTCGTTCAGCGTGTCGACGTTCTCCTGCGCCAGCGTCTGAAACGCCATCTCCGCGCCGAGGCGGCGCAGCGTGTCGCCGGTGCACTTCTCGCGCTTGCCGAGCACCGCGAACTTGACGTTGGCCGCGTGCAGCACCTTGGCCAGCGCGCGCGTCGTCTTCTTGGCATTGTCGTCGTAGGCGCCGGCGCAGCCGACGAACAGCAGGTACTCGGCGTCGGGCACGTCGTCGATCAGCGGCACCTCGAGCCCCTCGGCCCACTTCATGCGGTCGTCCTGCGGCAGGCTCCACGGGTTGCCGGCCCCCTCGATGTTGCCGAGCACGCGCGTGACCTCGCCGGGCGTGCGGCCCGACTCGTCGTTGAGCACGATGTGCTGGCGCATCTGCAGGATCTTCAGCGGGTGCTCGATGAACACCGGGCACACCTCCTGACACGCCCCGCAGGTCGTGCAGGCCCACAGCGTCGCGTCCTTGACGCGGCCGCCGACCAGCGGCGGCAGGGCCCCGAGGTCGGCCTTGATCTTGTCGATGATCGACTTCTGCGGGCCCTCGGGCGCGTCGTCCTTCAGCGAGCCGCCGGCCTTCTGCAGCTTGACCAGCAGCTTGCCGCGCTCCTTCATCTCGTCCTTGAGGTCGTGGATGAGGTGCATCGGCGACAGCGGCTTCTCGGTCGCGAACGCCGGGCAGTACATCGTGCAGCGCGCGCACTCGGTGCACGAGTAGTTGTCGAGCAGGCTCTTCCAGGTGAAGTCCTCGACCTTGCCGACGCCCCAGTTGTCGAACAGCGGCTCGGCGTTGGGGTCGGTCGGCTCGCCGTCGAACAGCTGGGCCTTCGGCATCGCCCCGCGCTGGCCCTGCCGGCGCAGCAGGATGTTCGGCGCCGACGTCAGCACGTGGATGTGCTTCGAGAACGGCAAGTAATTGAGGAACGCCAGCACGATGCCCATGTGCACCCACCAGCACACCTCCGACGCGATGTGGGCCAGGTGCGGGTCCATGCCGGCGAACAGCGCGCCGTGGAGCGCCGCCGACACCGGCGCGCCGCCGACGTAGTGCCCGACCGCCGCGATCTCGAACGCGTGGTGGCCGAAGTGACTGATGCACAGCAGGCCGATCGCCGACAGGATCAGCATCGCGTCGAGGCTCAGCGGCACGAACGGCGGGCGGATGAAGCGGCGCGTGATCGCGTACACGAGCGCGGCGACGACGATCACGTTGGCGACGTCGACCACCGCCATCGTCGCGCTGTAGGCCGCGTCGGGCATCACCAGCGAGAGGTTCATGCCGGGGCCGAACAGGCCGCTGAGGCCCATGTCGACGGTGGCGACCGTGAGGACGAGGAAGCCCCAGTAGATCGGCAGGTGGTGCCAGCTGCGCTTCTCTTCGACGACCTTGCCCTGACCGAAGAAGAACGCCATCAGGCTGGCGATCCGCTGGCCCCAGGTCTCCTTGAGGTCGGACGGACGGCCGAGCGCGACGGTACGGATCAGCGCCGACACGTTGTAGGTGAAGAGGCCGAGCGCGAACGCGACGGCGGCGGCGAAGGCGATCTGCTTGAGCATGGCAGGGCGGGCTTTGAGCAAGCACGCTATACCACAGGGTAGAGGCCAGCGTTCGCCTCCATGCGCAAGAACGCGCCCCGCCGGCCAACTCGTCGGCCCCCGCATTTCCCGTGATGCTCCCGTCCGATCAGCGCCCCGACCGCGAGCCGTCTCCCGGCCCCCGCGTCCGTGCTCCGGACCTGCTCCTCATCAGCGACCTGCACCTCGGTTCGCACCTCAAGCCGCGCATGCGCGGCGAGTACGTCCACCTCGCCGTCGACATCGATCGCGGCCTGCCCCGCTTCCTCGACCACTACGCCGGCGGCCCCGGGCGCTGGCAATTGGTCATCAACGGCGACTTCATCGACTTCTGGAACATCGAGGTCGGCCAGGAGAAAAAGCTCGTCGGCGAGGCCCTGGCCGTGCACCGCCTCCACGCCGTGCTCGACGCCTACCCGGGCGTCGAGGACGCGCTGGTCCGCTTCCTCGCGGCCGGCCACAACATCGTGTTCGTCGTCGGCAACCACGACGCCGAATTCCTCTACCCCGGCGTCCGTCGCGCCCTCACCGCGCGCCTCTACGCCGGCCTCGGCGAGGCCTCCCTCACGATCACGCACACCGGCAGCCCGCGCCTCGACCAAGTCGCGCGGGTGCGCTTCGTCCCGTGGTTCCTGTGCGAGGCCGGCGGGGTGTGGATCGAGCACGGACACGTGTTCGACGCCGCCTGTCACACAGGACAGATGCTGGCGCCCACGCGCGGCGGACGCCTGGTCCAGTCGCTCGCGGAGGTGGCGACGCGCAGCTTCACCAACGCGATGCCGGAGATCGACTACGACGCCGCCGACAAGTTCATCACCCCCTGGGACTACATCCGCTGGGCCTGGGCCCGCGGCCTCCGCTTCATCCTCTACGCCATCACCCTCTACTTTCGCATGGCCTTCCGCCTGCTGGCGCTGTGGGCCCGCACCGGCCGGGTCGATCGCGCCGGCCAGGAGATGCACGCCGCGCGCCTCGAGCGGATCGCCGCCACCGCCGGCCTGCAGATGAGCACCCTGACCGCGCTGCAATCGATGGCCCCGCCCCCGGCCTCGGCCACGGTCGCCGGCGTCCTGCGGATCACCGCCCTCGACGCGATCCTCAGCGTCCTCGCCTGCCTGGGGATCGGCGTCGGCCTCGCCGCCGCGCTCGGGGCCCCTCTGCTCGCCGGCCTGGTCGCCGGCGCGCTCCTCGGCTGGCTGTCGATCCGCCGCCTCCGCAAGCGCCGCCGCCCGCGCGCCGTCGCCGACGACATGGCCCGCGTCGCCTGCGAGGTCGGCCGCGCCACCGGCGTCCCGCTCGTCCTCATGGGCCACAGCCACTACGGCGTGATCGCCCGCGGCGACGAGGTCGTCTACGCCAACAGCGGCTGCTTCCTCGACGGCTCCCACCTCGTCGTCCGCCGCGACCCCGCCACCGGCCGCCTCGCCGAGGTCGAGCTCCGCGCCTGGCGCAACGACGCCGTCGCCGTCCTCGACGGCGCCCGCCTGCCCCCTGCCCCGCCGGCGCCCCCGCACGACGAGGTCGTCGCCGACCGATCGCTTTCGGACATGCCCGTCGCGACAGGTCCATAAAGACAGGTCCTCACGAACATGCCCTGAGAGCCATACCTCCTGAGCCCGGCTCCCACGCCTCCAGGACCCAATTTCGTCGACCTGAGCCGCCCTCGCCTGCGCCGACTGCGCCGACTGCGTCCCTTGGAGCATGCCCCTTCGAGCATGCCCCGCAGGACAGCTCAGTACGCGACCGCCGCGCCGCCGTCGCGGGCGACGTCGGCGACCGCGCGATAGCCCTGGGTCGCCGGGTCGACCTCGATCGAGTTCGCGTGGCCGATCGACGGCCACTCGGCGATCACGTGCCCCTTGGCCTTGAGGCCCTCGACCGTCTTGGGGTCGAGCGTCGGCTCGGTGGTGATCCGGTCGGGCATCCACTGGTGGTGGACCCGCGGCGCCTTCACCGCCTGGTCGATGGTCGCGCCGTAGTCGATCAGCGCGCGCACGATCTGGGTCACCGTCGTCGAGATCGTCGACCCTCCGGGCGTCCCGACCACCGCGCGTAGCTTGCCGTCCTTGACCAGGATCGTCGGGCTCATGCTCGACAGCATCCGCTTGCCCGGCTCGATCTTGTTCTGCTCGCCCTGCACCAGCCCGAACGTGTTGGGCGAACCCGGCTTGACCGAGAAGTCGTCCATCTCGTTGTTGAGCAGCACCCCCGTGCCCGGCACGACCACCTTCGCGCCGAAGCTGGTGTTGAGCGTGTACGTGTTGGCGACCGCGTTGCCGAGCACGTCCACCACCGAGTAGTGGGTCGTCTGCATCGACGTCTTGGTCCCGAGCCCCGCCGCGATCTTCGACGACGGCGTCGCCTTGTTCGGGTCGATGTCCGCCAGGCGCGCCTGCAGGTACGACGGGTCGGTCAGCTGCTCGAGCGGGATCTGCACGAAGGCCGGATCGCCGAGGAGGAAGTTGCGGTCGGCGTACGTGCGCCGCGCCGACTCGACGTACAGGTGCAGCTCGTCGACGCTGAGCCACGGCTTCTCGTAGATCTTGAGGATCTCGCGCGCGGCCAGCAGCTGGCGCAGCACCACCCCGCCGCCCGAGGGCGGCGGCATCGTGATCACCTCGTGCCCGCGGTACTGGAACACGATCGGCGGCCGCGCGATCGCGCGGTACGACTTGAGGTCGTCGGCCGTCCACAACCCGCCCATCGCCTTGACCTCGCGGGCGATCGTCTCCGCCAGCGGCCCCTCGTAGAACGCCCGCGGCCCCTGGTCGGCGATCGTCTCGAGCGTGCGCGCCAGGTCGGGCTGCTTCCACACGTCGCCGGCCACGTACGGCTCACCCGTCGGCCGGCGGTAGATCGCCGCCGCGTCCTTGAAGTTGAGCTTCAGCATCTTCTCGCTGCCGTTGGTGAGGTCCTCGGCGTGGAAGCTGTCGAGCTTGTGCCCGTCGCGCGCGAGCGCCACCGCCGGCAGCACGAGATCTCGCCAGGGCAGGGTGCCGAACTGCTCGTGGGCCAGCGCCAGCCCCGCGACCGTGCCGGGGATCCCCGCCGCCTTGGGGCCGTCGACGCTCTCGCGCGTCGGGTTGCCCTTGGCGTCGAGGAACATCTTCGGCGTCGCCGCCGCAGGCGCCACCTCGCGGTAGTCGATGGCGACGTTGCGCCCGTCGGCCATGCGGATGACCATGAACCCGCCGCCGCCGAGGTTGCCGGCGCTCGGGTGCGTCACCGCCAGCGCGAGCCCCACCGCGACCGCCGCGTCGACCGCGTTGCCGCCCTTCTTCAGGATCGACAGGCCCACCTCGCTGGCGTTGAGCTCGGCCGACGTGACCGCCCCGTGGATCCCCACCGCCGTCGCAGGATCGCTCGCATCCTTGGCCGGGAGCGATCTCCCGCTCCCCGGACCGAGGTCCGAAGATTGTTGCGCCTCTTGCGCAGTAGGAGCGCCCGGGGACGGAGCGGCCGCAGGTGTGGCGGGTTTGCACGCCAGGGCTCCAGCGAGGAGCCAGAACGCCAGGGCCAGGGAAGCGGGCCGTTTCGGGGCGGAGGACATGGCTGGAACCTTACATGGCCTCACCCTGCCTGTCGCGCCATTCGCACGCTCCAGGACGACGACCAGACGAAGATCGGAAGAGCATTTTGGTGCTTGACACCCGCCCGAGCTTGAAGCATCCTCCCCCGCACCTCGGACGCGCCCAGGGGGGCGGTCGGAACCGGAAACGGTTCCAAAGCCCCCGACTCCGGCGCTTCGCCCTTCTTCGGGGATCGTCTAATGGTAGGACTGCGGTTTCTGGTACCGCCTATCGGGGTTCGAATCCCTGTCCCCGAACTACCACGTCCGAGAGTTTCTGGCCCTGTAGTCTAGCGGTTAGGACGTTGGCC
>NZ_JAIRAU010000011.1 GCF_020073745.1 Nannocystis pusilla | reverse complement strand
GCGCGGTCGAAGCGGCCCGGGCGTGGCTGGGCGGCGAGCTGGAGGCGGGCGCGGCGCGTACGGCCGCGTCCGCCGCTCACGAGGCCGCACGCGAGGCCGCAGAGGATCCCGCCGCGTCCGCGGCGGCTCACGCGGCGGGCCATGCGGCGGCGTCGGCCCACATGCCGGCGCACGCGGCCCATGCGGCGAATTATGCGGTCTCGGCGGTCGCGCACACAGCGGCGCGCGAGGCGGCCGAGCGCACCGCGAGCGAGCGGGATTGGCAGCAGCTGCAATTGCCGGAGCACCTGCAGGCGGCCGTGAAGGGCCCGCGCCGGAGCTGACGTTGCGGGGCCCGCAAAGTCGGAGGTCGATCGTGGTCGCACGGGGGTCGGCGAATTCACCGCCGAGCGTGCACGGCACTGTGCACACTCGAGGCCGCTGAATCGAGGGCCGGGCCGCGCGACGGGCAAGTCACGCGCGGGCCGGCGCGCGGCGGGGTGACGTCGGTTGTCGCGCTGCGCGGCAGTGCCCACATTCGGGCGCATGCGCCTCGGGCTGTGTTGCACGTTCCTCGACGGGTCGATCAAGTTCCGCGCCACGACCGCGCGGTTCGTCGGCGGCAAGCTGCGCGCGGCGCAGCGGCTGTTCCTCGGCGAGCTCGCGCTCGACAACGCGGCGGCCCTGGCGAGCGCGGTGACGTGGTGCGCCGAGCGGGGCGTCGGGGCGTTCAGGATCTCCTCGCAATTGTTCCCGCTCGCCACGCACCCGGAGGTCGGCTACGCGCTGGAAGAGCTGCCGACGTGGGGGCGGCTCGAGCGGCAATTGGCGGAGGTCCGCGCGACGGCGCAGGCGCGAGACGTCCGCCTGAGCTTTCACCCCGATCAATTCGTGGTGCCCGGTTCGATGTCTCCGGAGGTGGTGAAGAGCTCGCTGGCGGAGCTCGAGCATCAGGCGCGCATGGCCGAGCTGGTGGGCGCCGAGCAGATCACGCTGCACGGCGGCGGGGGGCAGCCGGACAAGGCGAGCGCGCTGGCGCGGCTCGAGCGCGGGCTCGAGCGGCTGTCGCCGCGGGCCCGCGCGCGGGTCGTGCTCGAGAACGACGACCGCGTGTTCACGGTCGCCGACCTGCTGCCATTGTGCGAGCGGGCCGGATTGCCGCTGGTCTACGATGTTCACCACCACCGCTGCTTGCCCGACCACCTGAGCGTGGAGGCGGCGACGGAGCTGGCGGCGGCGACCTGGGGCGCGCGCGAGCCGTGGACGCACGTGTCGAGCCCGAAGGGCGGGTGGACGGCGACGCGGCCGCAGCTGCACGACGACCACGTGCGCCCGGAGGACGTGCCGCGCTGCTGGCTCGGGCGGCGCTTGACGATGGACGTCGAGGCCAAGGCGAAGGAGCAGGCGGTGCTGCGGCTGCTCGCGTGGGTGCGGGCGCAGGAGCGGCGACTGGCGGCGTAGCGCCGCCGCTGCGCTCACGGCACTTCCATGCGCACGAAGTGCTGCGGGATGACCACCTTCGTCCGCGGCGAGCAGCGCTTGACCTCGTCGACGAAGGCGCGCAGGTCGTCGCTGACGGGCTCGTCGACGGGCGGGCCCTGCCAGTCGTCGAAGTGATTGGTGTAGACGAGGGGCGGCTGGCCGAGCGCCCGCATCAGGCGGCAGGTGTAGTCGTCGACCTTCTCGCGCAGGCCGGTGGCGATCACGGCGACGTCGGGGCGCAGGCCGGTCAGCTCGGCTTCGATGAAGTTGGCGGTGCCGAGGAACAGCACCTGGTGGCCGGCGACCCGCACGAGGTAGGCGAGGGTGCCGCCCTCGGCGTAGCCGTCGAAGCGCAGCGGCAGCTGCGGCTCGGCGGCGATCTGGCCGCCGAGGAATTCGTCGCCGATGCGCGAGTGCAGGCTCGGGATGACGCGCACCGACCAGCCGTCGCGGGCGATGTCCTCGCCGCCGCGGACGGCGACGATCTGGCTGGCAGGCAGGCCGCTGGCCCGGGCGAGGCGGGCGGTGCTCTCGCTGCCGACGAGCTGGGCGCCGGTGGCAGCGGCGACCGCCGGGGCGTCGAGCACGTGGTCGACGTGCGAGTGGCCGACGACGACGAGGTCGGCGCGGGCCGGGGCGCGGGCGGCGATGGCCGCGGGGTCGGGCACGAGCGGGGCGTCGAGGTCGGGGCGCGAGAAGTAGGGGTCGACGAGGATGGTGGTCGGGCCGGCGTCGAGCTGCCAGCCGGCGACGCCGAACCAGGTCAGGGCGATCGGGGTGCGCTCGCCGGCGTCGTCCGACGAGGGTCGCGGTTCGCGGCCGCCGTGGCAGGCGACCAGCGTGAGGGCGAAGATCAGGGCACGCATTCGGCGCGTGAACGCGCGGGCCGGCCCGCCTGTTCCGCCTGCAGGATCAGCGCGCCACATTCGCCGCAGGTCGGCTGCTCGCGCACGATCGCTAGCACCGGGCCGACGCCGACCATGTAGGCCATCATCAACGGCAGGCAGACGGCGAAGTCGGCGGCGAGGAACGGCGAGGCGGGGAGCAGGAACAGCGGGACGGTGAAGTACAGCTTCCACCACCGCCGCGCGGCCGGCGAGTTCTCGTATTCGACCGCCACGGCGCGCTGACAGCGGGTGCATTGCATACACGGCGTGTCGACCATGGCGGCAAGCTAGCACGGGTCCTGCGGCGAAAACGCGGGTGCGGCGCCCGGACGCACCCGACCGATCGAAGGCCGGGCATGTGCGCCCGCTCGCATGTCACGCGGGGTCGGTGACGCGGCCGTAGAACAGCAGCGCGCCGCTGCGGGTGTCGCGGATGTAGAACAGGAACGGGTGGTCGACGACGAAGGGGATCGACTGCGCCGGCGCGTTGCCGACCGCGATCTCGATCGCGGGCACGCCGGTGGCCTCGGAGCCGCGCTCCTCGACCGCGAGCCGGGCCCGGTGGTGCACGGCCGACAGCGCGAGCTTCTTCTCGCCGGCCATGGCGCTCAGGTCGGCCTTCTTGGGGTCGAACACGCGGGCGGCGCCGAGCTTGAACAGCGCCGGCCCGAGGTCGACGTGGCTGTCGAGGGTGAAGCGCGGCAGCTTGAGGTCGATCGAGATCGGCTTGGCGGCGTCGAGCCAGCTCTGCAGCTTGGCGGCGCTGATGCTCTTCTCCATCGCCTTGAGGCCGTCGCGCTTCGAGGGCAGGAGGATGACCATGCTGTACTCGCCGCCCTTGTAGGGGATCTCGAGCACGCGGATCTTGCCGGCCAGGCCGAAGGCGAGGCGCAGGCGCTGCACGGCGTGCATCATCGGCACCGGTCGCCGGTGCTCGACGCCGTGGAACATCTGGTCGGTGGTGGCGGAGGCGTCGAAGGGCTCCTGCCAGTCGGCCTTGAAGTAGGCGGCGTCGGCGGCGAGCAGCAGGGTGGTGGCGGCGAGCCCGTCGGCGGGCACGACCTCGTCGATGTGGTCGCCGGTCCGATCGCGCATCCAGCCGTTGATCCGCGCGCGCGCGGCCGTGAGGTCGCCGGCGGCGAGGTCGAGCGGCTCGAGGGCCGCGGCGAACACGGTGCGCGTCCTGTCGATGAACTCGGGCTTGAACGCGAACCTCTGCTCGCCGAACAGCCGGCTGGCGGCGGTGAGGGTGATGTTGCCGTCGGGGTGGGTCCAGCGCGCCAGCATGCCGGCGAAGGCGGCGTGCAGGCCGTCGGCGGCGGGGGCATCGATGTTCAGCACCTTCGCCAGCTCCTTGGCCGTGGCGCCGCCGCTGCCGGCGTGCACCTGGGCCAGCGCGACGGCGACGCTCATGCCGGAGACGAGCAGGTTGCCGGGCTGCTTGGCGAGCTTGCGCTGGAGGTCGATGGTCAGCTCGTTGATGCTGCGGACGACGACGGGCTTGAGCTCGGTCGCGACGCGCGGGGGCGGGGGCGGCGGCTCGGCAGGCTCGGCCGCTTTCACGGGGGCGGGCGCCGGCGCGGTTTTTTCGGCGGGGGGCGGAGGCGTCGGGGCCGGTGCACTGACGGCCGTGTCCGGCGCGGGCTTCGCCGCGGTGTCGCAACCGGCGAACGCGAGGCAGACGACGAGGATGCGAGGGGCTCGCTGCGACATCACCCGGACATCTTGCCGCAGAACGCCGCGCACGAGCGCGCGTGCGGCGAGCCACCGGCACTGTCGGGGGCAGCAGAAGACAATGGCAACACCCAACATTCACCGGTGCGCCCCCGTTGCGCGCGCGGCGGGTGAACGCGGCAGTTGCCGCCGGGGCCGGCCCGGACCAAACCTCGCGGCGCGTGCTCGACCTCGTCCTCGTCCTGGCCTTCGTCGCCTACTCGGTGAACGCAGGCCTGCGGGCGCGGCGCTTGGCCTCGCGCGATCTCGGCGAGTACTTCCTCGCCGGTCGCACGCTGCGCGGCTGGCAGGCCGGCGCGAGCATGGCGGCGACGCAATTCGCGGCCGACACGCCGCTGCTCGTCACGGGCCTGGTGGCGCTCGGGGGCCTCGGGGCGCTGTGGCTGCTGTGGATCTACGGGCTGTCGTTCCTGCTGCTGGCGCACGTGTTCGCGGGGCCGTGGCGGCGCGCGGGGGTGCTGACCGACGCGGAGCTGGTCGAGCAGCGCTACGGCGGCCGCGGCTCGCTGGCGCTGCGCGCCTGCAAGGCGCTCTACTACGGCGGGGTGCTCAACAGCGCGGCGCTGGCGATGGTGCTGGTCGGCGCGGTGCGCTTCACCGAGGTGTTCTTGCCGTGGCACGCGTGGCTGCCGGCGGGCTTCATCGATCCGCTCGCGCGGGCGGTCGGCGAGTTCGCCGGCGGGTTCGTGGCGAGCAGCACGGTGGCGCCGGAGGTCGCCGGCGCCGACGCGCTGATCAGCGTCGTCGTGCTGATGGGCTTCACCGCGCTCTATTCGATGACCGGCGGGCTGCGGGCGGTCGTCGCCACCGACATCGCCCAGCTGGCGATCATGATCGTCGGCACGGTGATCTACGCCGGCGTGGTGCTGGTCGACCTCGGCGGGCCGGGCGGGATCGTCGACGCGCTGGTGGCCCGTCACGGGGCCGCGCAGGCGGAGCGCTGGCTGTCCCTCGGGCCAGGTAGTGAGCTGGGCCCGGCGCTGCTGGTGGTGCTGGCGCTGCCGTGGCTGTTCCAGGCCAGCTCCGACGGGACCGGCTACCTGGCCCAGCGCTGCATGGCCTGCACCGACGAGGCCGAGGCGCGCCGCGCCGGCGTGATGTTCGCGTGGCTGCAGATCGTGCTGCGCAGCCTGCCGTGGGTGATCGTGGCGCTGGGGCTGCTGGTGATCGTGCCGCCCGGGCCCGGGGCGGTCGACGTGGCGGCGCGCGAGCAGACGTTCGTGCAGGGCATCGACCTGCTGCTGTCGCCCGGGGCGCGCGGGCTCATGCTGGTGGCGATGCTGGCGGCGCTGGCGTCGACGATCGACACGCACCTCAACTGGGGCGCGAGCTACTGGAGTCACGACGTCTACGGCCGGCTGTGGTGCGAGGCGCTGCGCGGGCGCAAGCCGTCGGGGCGCGAGCTGGTGTGGGTGGCGCGCGCGGCCAACGTGGCGCTGGTGGTCGTCGCGTTGACGCTGGCGGCGCGGATCGGATCGATCCAGGCGGCCTGGCACATGAGCCTGCTGTTCGGCGCCGGCATCGGCGCGGTGCTGCTGCTGCGGTGGACGTGGGAGCGGATCAACGTGTGGAGCGAGTTCGCGGCGATCGCCGCCAGCCTGGTGCTCGCGCCGGTGCTGCTGCTCCACTGCGACGAGGTGCCGCTGCGCCTGTCGCTGATGGCGATCGCGTCGACCGGCATCACGGTGGGCGTCGCGCTGTGCACCCCGCGGGCGGAGCCGGCGGTGCTGGCCGAGTTCTACCGCCGGGTGCGCCCGCCCGGCTTCTGGGGCCGCACCGCGACGGCGCTCGGCGAGGAACCTCGCGCGTCGCGGCGCGAGCTCGCGCGCGGGCTCGGCCGCGTGGTGCGGGAGGGGCTGGGGCTGTACCTCGCGCTCTACGGGTCGGTGCGGCTGCTGTTCCCGCTGCCGGGGGAGGGACGGCTCGGGGCGGTGGTGGCGCTGGCGATCGCGGGGGGGCTGGTGCTGTGGTCGCGGCGGCGCGGCGATTGATCACAGGAGTGTGGGGACATGTCGAATGAGACATGTCTTCGTGATCATGTGCGGGCGCGCCCTCACGGCGACTCACCGGCGACGGCGACCGGGAGCTCGACGATGAACGTGGCCCCGGCGCCCGGGAGGCTGTCGCAACGGATCGAGCCGCCGTGCGCCTCGACGAGCCTGCGGCTGAGGTACAGCCCGAGGCCCAGGCCCCCGTAGTGCTTCTCCGACACCGCACGCTCGAAGCGGCCGAAGATCCGCTCGCGCTGCTCCGGAGCGACGCCGATGCCGTGATCCCGGACCGCGAGCTGCGCCACGCCGCCTTCCCCGCGGACGAACAGCTCGATCGGGGCGCCGGCCCCGAACTTGATGGCATTGGCGAGCAGGTTGGTCACGACGCGGTCGAGCCGCTCGCGATCCCATCTCCCCACGACGGGAGCCCCGCTGTCGATCGACAGCGGGCAGCGGGCGCGCGCGAGGTCCATCTCGAAGCGCTCGGCCACCTCGCGGACGAGGGCGACGAGGTCGACGTCCGCGAGCTCCAGCGCCAGCGGCCCCGCCTCCATCCGCGAGACGTCGAGCAGATCGTTGGTGAGCCTGGTCATCCGGGCTCCCTGCCGCTCGGCGAGCACGACCAGCCTGTCGATGGTCTGCGGATCGAAGGGCCGGCCCGAGAGCGTCGCCCGGCGCAACGACTCGAGCGCGAGCATGAGCGAGGTCATCGGCGTGTGCAGCTCGTGGGAAGCGACGGTGAGGAACTCGCTGCGGGCGCGGACGGCCTCCTGGGAGGCGCGGTAGAGGCGTGCGTTGTCGATCGCGGTCGCGGCGCGGCACGCTGCTTCCTCCGCCAGCTCGAGATCGGCGCGGCCGTAGCGGCCCGGGACGGCCGAGACGAGGGTCAGCACTCCGAGCGTCTCCCCGCGCGCCACGAGCGGGACCACCATGGCGCTCTGCGCTCCCAGCTCGCGGAGCAACCGCTTGTGCTCGGCGTCCACGGTGGTCGTTCGCATGCGCTCGTCGGGGAGCCGGGGGAACAGGAGCGGCGCACCCGTCCTGAGGACCACGGCTGCCGGGTGGGGCGAGTCCCAGCGAGGGGGATACCGCCGCTCGAGCTCCTCGAGCAACCGCTCCTTCGCGGGATCCTTGTGGGCCCCGGAGACGCGCTGGATCGCCCCGGCCTCGACGATGTCGATCAGGCAGAAGTCGCAGAACGAGCGCACGCACAGCCGCCCGAGGCGGTCGAACGTCTGCTCGTAATCGAGGGAGGCGGAGAGGATCTTCCCGGCCTCGACCAAAAAGGCGGCGCGCTGCAGGAGCAACGCGTTCTCGAGGGAGATGGCCGCCTGCGTGGCGCACAGCGAGAGCGCGACGAGCCGATCGGGCGTGAAGGCGCCGGCGAGGAGGTTGTTCTCGAGGTAGAGCAGGCCGACCACCTCGGCCTGCCGCAGGATCGGCAGGCAGAGGATCGACTTGGGTCGGTGCCGGTCGAAGTAGTCGTCGCCGGCGAGCTTGTCGGCGTCGGCGGCCGCGTCGCTCAGGATGACGCGCTCCTTCGTCCGGTGCGCATAGTGGGCGACGGACGCGGGGATCCGCTGGGAACCATCCACGGGCATGGGCTCGAGGACGGTCGTCATCACTCCCCTGGGTTCGAGGATCGCCTCCGCCTCGATCGAGAGGCTCTCGCCCCGGCACAGGACGAGGCAAGCCCGCTGCGCGCCGCCCTGCTCGAGCACGATCGAGAGCAGCGTGCGCACCAGCTTGTCGAGGACGATCTCGCTCGAGATGGTCTGCGAGGCCTTGGTCACCGACCAGAGGTCGAGCTCCACCGGGCGGACCGCGACGGTGGCGGTGGGCGCGAGGGTCCTCGGCTCGAAGAGGCGAGGATGCTGTCGGTCGAGCTGCTTGACCTTGCCGTCGGCCCCCCACAGGGCATAACAGGCGCGTGCGTCGCGGAGATGGGCGAGGCCGTTCCTGTCGAGGCCGCGGTCGAGATAGAAGCGGCCGGCCAGCTCGTCGGCCAGCGCCTCGTTCTGCACCAAGCCGGCGTCGTGGGCCGAGCGGATGGCCCGCTCGTAGAGGTGCATGGCCTCGAGGTCGCGGCCGGAGATGCGGGCGAGCTCCGCGCCCACCAGCGCCGCGCGGTTCTCGAAGTTCTCCGGGCAGTGCTGAGCCCATCGTTCGAGCTGTTCGTGGTGGGCGGCCAGCGCTTCGACATGCTGTTGCCGCTGGCCGGCCGCCGCGGCGGCGCCGGCGGCGGCGTGGGACAGCGCGTCGTAAAAGTGATAGTCGGCCGTCTCGATGAATGACGGCAATGTCCAGAGCAACCGTCGCGCTCGCGGCGCGGCCGCGAGGGCGGCTTCAGGATCGCCGGCGAGGAAGCGCGCCTGCAGCTTCTCGATCCAGTAGCGGCACTCGGCCTGCGCGAGCGCCGGGTTGCTGGCCAAATGGCGCTCGAACCGGCGCTCGTCGAACTGCCCGTCGTCGAAGGAGCCGAACGTCGGCGTCGCGCCGCGCAGCATCCGGACGAACTGCAGCTGCGTGGCGACGATGTCCGCGGCGAAGCCGAACCGCACCTTCTGCACGAATGCCAGGCCGTTTTCGGCCTCGCGTTGCACCTCGACCAGCGGATCTCCGGCCGTGAGCCTGATGCTGTTCAGCTGGTAGCAGGCGAACGCGGCGAAGGTGACGTCTCCGGTCTCGTTCGCCGTCTCGAACGCGCGACGCGCCAGGTCCCGGCCGGCCCGGACGTGCCTCATCCACGGCATGATCATCGTCCCGAAGACCATGTAGATCCTGGGCTGGAAGCGCTTCAGGCCGCGTCGTTCGGCCAGTTCGTAGCCGAGCTGGCCGAAGCGGAATCCAGCCGCGGGGTGACCGAAGAGCGGCCCGGCGACCATGCCGACGTTGGGATATGCGAGGCACGAACCATCGCTGTTGCCGCGCTCGAGGCTGAGATTCGCGGCCCTGCAGGCGACCAGGGCGAACAGCCGCACATCCGTGAGGATCGCAGGCGAGGCGACTTTGGTCAGGACATCCAGAGTAGCGAGGGATGCGGGGTCGGTCATCAAGGGCAGGTCGATGAGCGCCTCGATCGCGCGCTTCCCGAGCCGGGACCAGAGCTGCTCGTATTCGCGTCGCGCCTCCTCCTCCGTGGGATGCGGCGACCAGTCGACGCCCACATGGCGGAGGTAATCGAGGGCGACGGCGACGGCGCGGTCGCTCCGATCGAGGTTCATGTACACATCCAGGCGCACGCAGGCGACGGCCGCCTGGTCGACGACGGTTTCGGCCCGACCCCGGAGCATCGCCAGCCGCTGCTCCGCGGCCTCGAGCGCGCCGGTCAGGAACTCGCATTCCGCCCGGTGGAGCTCCAGCGCGAAGGTGAGCCCGTACAGGCGCTCCCAGCGGTCCTGGGGGAGCAGCGCCGCGCCGGCGGCGAGGTAGGTCAGGGCCGATGCATAGGCCGTCGCCTTCCTGGCGCGTTTGCCGGCCATGAGATTGAGCCCGGCGATCCGCTCCCGCTCCTCTTGTGATTCGACCAGGTCGCTGCCGCGATTGAGCTGATTGACGACATCGAAGATCTTCTCGGCGATCTCGTCAGGCGTCAGCCGCGAGGCCAGGATCCGGCCGATGCGCAGGTGGGTCTCGGCGCGCGATGCTTCGGGGATCAGCGAATAGGCGGCCTCCTGAACCCGGTCGTGGAGGAAGATGTAGCCCTCGTCCTGGCGGAACACGAGGCCCGCCCGCACGGCGGCCCAGAAGGCGGCGTGGATCGCCTCCGCCGGCCGCTCGAGCACGAGGCCGAGGGTCTTGAAGTCGACGGTGTTTCCCAGGCAGGCGAACTGTTTCAGGGCGCCCTGCGTGTCCTCCGGCAGGCGAGCGAGCTTGGCCAGCATCAGGTCGACGACGTTGTCGGTGTAGCCCTTGGCGTGGATGCGCGGCAGGGCCCAGGTCCAGGCGCCGATGCCGGGGTCGAAGCGCAGGAGCTTCTCCTCGGCGAGGGTCGTCAGGAACTGGATGGTGAAGAACGGGTTGCCGCCGGTCTTCTCGAACACCAGGCGCGAGAGCGGCCGGGCCCGCTCGGGCGGACCGTGGAGCGCGTCGGCGACGAGCCGCTCGACGTCTTCCAGGGCCAGCGGGGCCAGGACGATCTCTCGCACCATGCCGCCCGCCTCGCGGATCGCCGCGAGGCTGCGCGTCAGCGGGTGGCTGCGGTCGACCTCGTTGTCGCGGTAGGCCCCGACCAGGAGGAGGTGATGCACGTCCGGGTGGGTCGCCAGATCGGCGAGCAGGGCCAGCGTCCCGGCGTCCAACCATTGCAGGTCGTCGAGGAAGAGCACCAGCGGATGCGCGGCCCGGGCGAACACGCCGATGAGCCGCCGGAACACCGTCTGAAACCGGTGCTGCGCCTCCTGGGGCGGCAGCTCCTCGACCTCGGGCTGGGGCCCGATCACGAGCTCGAGCTCGGGGACGAGGTTCACCATGAGCTGACCGCTCGCGCCCAGCGCCTCGCGCAGGGCGTCTCGCCAGCGCCCGATCCTCGCCTCGCTCTCGCCCAGGATCTGGCGGACCAGACCCTGGAAGGCCTGGGCCAGCGTGGCGTAGGGGATGTCGCGTTTGTACTGGTCGAACTTGCCGGCGATGAAATACCCGCGCTTTTCGACGATGGGCTTGTGCAAGGCCGTGACCAGGGCGCTCTTGCCGACCCCCGAATAGCCGGACACGGTCACCAGCGCCGACGCGCCCGTCGCCGCCACGGCGTCGAATGCGGCCAGCAGCGCGGCGGTCTCCCGCTCGCGTCCGTAGAGCTTGTGCGGGATCAGCAAGCGGTCCGAGACGTCGTCGCGACCGAGCGGGAACGGCTCGATCCGCCGGCACGCCTGCCACTGGGTCCGGCAGCGCTCCAGATCGGCCGCGAGACCGCCGGCGCTCTGGTAGCGCTCCTCGGGCGTCTTGGCGAGGAGCTTGAGCACGACGCGCGTGAGGGGCTCGGGCAGCCCGGGGACGAGCTCGGCGGGGGACGGAGGAGCGCGGGCCACGTGACAATGGACCCACTCCAGCGGATCTTCCGCGGCGAAGGGGAGCTCTCCGGTGAGCATCTGATAGAAGGTGACGCCGAGAGAGTAGAGATCGGCGCGGTTGTCGATCGCCCGGTTCATTCGTCCCGTCTGTTCCGGCGACAGGTAGGGCAACGAACCCTCGATGAGGCGCACGGGCTGCTGCTCGCGCGGGAGGCGGGACGCGAGCCCGAAGTCGGCGAGCTTGACCTCGCTCGTCGCGGGATTGACGAGGATGTTGGCGGGCTTGAGGTCCCGGTGGACGACGTCCCGCCGGTGGACGTCCGCGACGGCCCGCGCGATGCCGATCGCCAGCGAGAGAAAGCGGTCCACCGCCATCGGCGCGCCGAGCAAGGCGTCGAGCGCCACTCCCCCGAAGTCCTCCAGGACGAGGGCCGGCATGCCCTCGTACGTCTCGAGGGCGAGCGGCTTGACGACGGCCGGGGAGGCGAGCCGCGTGCCGATCTCGAATTCGTGCTTGAGCTGCTCGAGGTCCTGCGGTCGGCGGCGCCGCGGATCGAGCACCTTGATCACGACGGGGCAGCCGTCGGCGTTCCTGATCGCGCGATAGACGACGGCTCTGCCGCCGTGGGAGAGAGAGCTCGTGATGGTGTACGGAGGGGGCGAGGTCATCGCGCGGATCCGAGACGAGCGAGACGCTCGCCGGGCTCTGCCCGATGACGGTTGGGCTCGGCGGCCTCGTCCGGCGGGTCGGGCGGCGCCAGGACTGCACGGGCCATGATGTCGCGCGCCCTCGGCATGACCGGACCTGCGGTGCCGGATGACTGTTGCATGCCAGGAGAGCTTTGCAAGCCGCGCCGCGGCGCGCGAGTCGAAGGCGCGTTCGGGTCGGTGCAATCGCCGCTCGGCTCCGCGGCTCGCGGTCGATGACGGCGAGCGCCGCCGCCGCAGCGGCGATCGCCGGCGTGAAGGCGACGGCCCGCGCGAGCACCTCCTGGCCGGCGTGGGCGGCAACGGTGAGGCGTCCGGCGCGGCTCAGCCCGTCGACCTCGACGAGGCGGGACAGACGCGGCGCCCTCGCCCGCGGCCGCGGTGTCGTCGGAGACGGGGCGCCCGCGGTCCGCCCGCGACGCCATCGCCGGCACGGGCGAAGGGGTCGCCTTCACGTGTGATGATTAACCGAGAGCGCGGCGCTCGTCGAATCGCGCAGCGGGCGTCGGTATGTGCCGACGGGACATGTTTTTTTGGGACATGTCCGTTCGGGCATGTGACTGCGGTCGCCTCGATCGCGAGTGAACCTGGCTATTCGGACAGGCGCACCGACAGCGCGTCGCCGGCGGGGATGGAGATGAAGACGAAGTCGGAGAGGCCGTCCTCGTTGAGGTCGGTCAGCACGAAGCCGCGGGCGTAGCCGAGCTGGAAGCCGGGCGGTCCCGGGGACACGATCGTGCCGTCGACCTCGATCGTGCGGGCCATGGTCTGGCCGTCGGTGGCGGTGTAGACGACGTCGGGGCGGGTATCGTGGATCAGGTCGCCGAGGGCCATCTGCCGCTTGCCGGTCTCGAACAGCGGGCTGAGGACGACCGGGCTCCAGGCCCCGCCGCCGAGGTTCACGGCGGAGCGCATCTGGAGGGTGCCGTAGCGGTCGGCGGAGACGACGTCGTTGTCGCCGTCGCCCTCGAAGTCGACGAAGACGACCGGGCCGCCGCCGACGAGGCCGTTGCCGGGGTGCAGCGGGCCCAGGTAGGTGAAGCCGCCGAGGCCGTCGCTGCGCAGCTGACGGGGCGACTCGACGCTGCGGTCGGTGGCGACGATCACGTCGGTGTGCACGCCGTCGACGCTGCCGATCCCCAACCACGGGACCCAGGCGCTGTACAGGACGTCGGCGACGAACATCGTCAGCGGCTGATCGGAGTAGGTCCAGGAGGTGCCCGCATTCGAGGTGATGCTGCTCAGCCGCTTGTGGACGGTGTTGCTGACGCCTTGATGAATGGCGACGGCGTCGAGGTCGCCGTCGTTGTCGAAGTCGGCGGCGGCCAGGTGGGTGCCGACGGTGGGACCGCTCGGGAACGAGTCCTCGAGCACGAACCCGCCGAGGCCGTCGCCGAGCAGCAGATCGATCCGCGGCACCGGGCCGGCGAAGCTGACCACGAGGTCGAGCTTGCCGTCGCCGTCGAAGTCGCCGGCCGCGGCGCCGGTCGGCGGATCGACGGGGGTCAGCACCGGCGTGGCGAGGGCACCGCTGCCGTCGCCCCGCAGGACGGCGATCCCGCCGGTCGCGCCGGGGACGATCAGGTCGGCGTGGCCGTCCTGATCGACGTCGCCGGCGAGCAGCAGGCCGGCGCCGGGGACGGGGTCGTAGACGATCGGGGCGGTGTAGCAGGTGCGCAGGTCGTCCCAGGCGAAGTTCTGCTCGCATGGCGGAGCGCCGCCGGTGGTGGTGGAATCACCGGTGGTGGAATCACCGGAGGTCGAGGTGGTCGAATCACCAGAGGTGGAGGTGCTCGTGCTGCTCTCGCCGGCGGTGGTGCTCGAGTCCGCGGAGGTCGAGCTGGTGCTGTCGCTGGTGGTGGAGCTCGTGTCGCCGGTGGTGGAGCTCGTTTCTCCGCTGCTCGAATGGCAGGACGCGCTGGTGGCGGACGAACTGGTGGTGGTGGTCGAGGTCGCCGGCTCGCCGCCGTCGGGCGGCGGACAGGCGCACAGGGTGAGGACGAGCCATCCGAGGGTGTGGGTATACGTCGACTTCAGTTGCATCGGCCCGGGAGTGTTGGCCGGCGCGTCGCGGCTCGCAAGCGCGGTCGCCGGCGGGATCCTCATTTCGCAGGAGGGACGGATCGAGGCGACGGCGGCCAGATTGTGACCACGCGGAGCGAGACGTCGACAGGCCGGCGGTGGAATACTCATTTCGGGCGCGCGACGGAACGGGACGAGGGCGGCCAGATTGTGAGGCGTGGACGTCCCCGGGTCGTCGGCGAGGTGCTGATTTCGCGTGCGCGACGGAACGGGACGAGGGCGGCCATGCCTCACGCCTGCCGGCGCGCTTCGGTGGCGCCGCGGCGCACGAGCTCGTCGAGCAGCGCGAACAGGGCCGTGTTGCGGAGCACGGAGCCGTGGCTGCCGGCGAGCCGCGGGACCGCGCGCCGCAGCTCGGCGCGGAACGCTGCGGGGCCGAGAGTGCCGCGCGCGCGCAGGTCGGCGGCGAGGGCGGCGAAGCTGCGCTCCGCGGCGAGGGCGGCGAACAGGTTGCGGTGGCGCGGGTCGTCGCCGAGGGCCGAGCGATCGCCGAGGATGGCGCGCTGCAGGCGGAGGAGGTCGACGTCGTCGAGGTCGCCGAGGGTGCGGATCTTGTCGTCGGCGAGGCCGGCGGCGCGCTGGTCGGCCTCGACGTGATGAATGCGGACGTGCGCGGGCAGGGCGGTGGCGTGCAGCCGCGTCAACACGACGCTGTTCGAGACCATGTCGACCCAGGCCCGCTCGCGCCGCCAGAGCTGACGCAGGTCGAGGCGGGGATCGGCGAACCCGGCCCACGGGGTGTCGACGGCGAGCAGATCGACGGCGGCGAAGTCGGCCACGCAGGCGGCCTCGAGCCGGAGACCGTCGCGCACGGCCTCGGCGCTGCCGCGCACGCGGATCTTCCCGCGGCGCAGGCGGCGGTGCGAAAACAGCGGGAACCACCGCGGGTCGGTGAGCGAGTTGAGGGCGCAGCGAGCGACGATGCCGCCCATCGAGTGGGCCACGATCACGACCTCCGGCCGCGGCGCGTGACAGGCGAGCTCGGCGAGCGCGCGGGCGAGATCGTCGCCGCTGCGGTCGAGGTAGCGGCCGATGTCGTCGTACACGAACAGATACGGCTGCACCTCGCCGCCGCTCCGCGCACGCTCGGCGAGCGCGCGCAGCTCCCCCGGGTGGCCCTTGATGCCGTGGACGAGCACGAGCGGCCGCATCCGCGGGTTGACGCGGCCGTAGGGCGCGAGCACGCCGCGGCCGCCGTGGGCGGCGAGCAGCGCCTGCTCGCGTGATTCGCCGAGGTCGTCGGGGCCGAGCGGATCGAGCGAGAGCACGACCTTCGAAGATACGGCGAATGTCTCCAGCGGCAGGCCGCGGCGCGACCGAGGTCACGCGACGAAATGCGAGTACGGCGCCGGTCGGCGCGGCGACCGCCGGCTCCGGACGTATTGCTGGGTGCGGCGAGATCCGTGTATCTCTGCAGGAGTGGCCGCGATGTCCGGCGCGGGAGCGGTGCCCTCAATGCCGCGGAGCGAAGCCCCGCGCCGATCGTTGGCGCGGTGGTGGAATACGAACACGACCCGGCGAGTCATCACACGCCCTCTCTCGACGCACGCATGATTCACCGGGCGCTGGTCTTCGGGGTGCTGTTCGGCGTCGTCGCCTGTGGCCGCGACGCCGCGACGCGGGCGCCCGAGGTCGCCGTCGCCGCGAGCGAGCCCGTCGACGTGTTCGCCGGGTCCGAGCTGCCGCCGACGCACGCGGCGCTGCCCGGCGATCCGATGGAGGTCTCGGTGCACCGGCTGGCCAACGGGCTCACCGTGTATGTCAGCACCGATCGCCAGCAGCCGCGCTTCTCGGCCAGCATCGTGGTGCGCACCGGCAGCCGCAACGATCCGGCGGACTCGACCGGGCTGGCGCACTACCTCGAGCACATGCTCTTTAAAGGCACCGACGAGCTCGGCACGCTCGACCACGCGGCCGAGCGGGTGCACCTCGACGCGATCGCGGGGCTGTACCGCGAGCTGCGCGGCGCGAGCGCGCCGGAGCAGCGGCAGGAGATCCTGGCGGCGATCGACCGGGCCAACGTCGAGGTCGCGGCGGCGGCGATCCCGGGCGAGTTCGACCGCGTGCAGGCCGAGCTCGGCATGCGCGGGATCAATGCCTATACCTCCCATGATTATACGGAGTTCGTCGCCGACGTGCCGGCGACCCGCCTGGAGGCGTGGGCGGCCCTCGAGGCCGAGCGGTTCGAGGACCCGATCTTCCGCCTGTTCTACCCCGAGCTCGAGGTGGTCTATCAGGAGAAGAACGACTCGCTCGACGACCCGGGGGAGCGCGAGCTCGACGCGACGCTGCGCAACCTGTTCCCGCGCCACCCGTACGGCACGCAGACGATCTTCGGCGAGACCGAGCACCTCAAGCTGCCGGCCTATCACGACATGGCGGCGTACTACGAGCGGTGGTACGTGCCGAACAACATGGCGGTGCTGCTGGCGGGCGACATCGACGCGGCGGTGGCGCTGCCGGTGCTGGAGCGGACGCTCGGGCGGCTGCAGCCGGCGCCGCTGCAGCCGCCTCCGGCCGCGTCGCTGACGCCGATCGCGGGGCGCGTGCAGTCGGAGTTCGTGGCCGACGGCCAGGAGGAGGTCGTGCTCGGCTGGCAGACGGTCGCGGCGGGCCACCCCGACGAGCCGGCGCTCGCGGTGATGGCGGGCCTGCTGTTCGACGACACCACGGGGCTGGTCGACGTCGAGCTCGAGCTGAGCCAGAAGGTCCCGGCGGCCGGGGGGTGGTCGCACGGGATGCGCGAGGCGGGGCTGCTGGTCACCTACGCGGCGCTGCGCGCCGGCCAGACGCACGCGGAGGTCGAGGCGCTGCTGCTCGAGGTGATCGCCGGGCTGAAGCGCGGCGAGTTCACGCAGGCCGACGTCGACGCGATCGTGCTGCACCACGGGCTGGCCGAGAAGCGCCGGCTCGAGCGGGCCTCGGGGCGCATGGGCAAGCTGCGCGACGCGTTCGTCGAGCGCCGCGCGTGGGCCGACGTGCTGGCGCGCGACCGGCGGCTGCGCGAGGTGACCCGCGCGGACGTGATCCGGGCGGCGAACAAGTACCTCGGGCGGGGCTTCAGCGCGGTGTACCGCCGGAGCGGCACGCCGGAGGTCGCGCGCATCGAGACGCCGGCGATCACGCCGTTCGCGATCGACACGACGCGCCGCAGCCGCTTCGCGGAGCAGATCCTGGCGATGCCGGGCGCGACGCTGGCGCCGGAGTGGCTGGTCGAGGGTACGCACTACGGCCGCGTGCAGCTGCCGGCCGGCCCGCTGGTGGCGGCCCGCAACGCCCGCAACGACCTGTTCGAGGTGACGTACCTGTTCGAGCGCGGCCTGCGGCGCGAGCCGCTGCTGTGCCACGCGCTCGCCGTGCTGGCGGAGTCGGGCACCGCCGGGACGCCGGCGGAGGCGCTGAAGAAGCGGCTGTACGCGCTCGGGACCCGGGTGCGGTTCGCCTGCAGCTCGCTCGGCTCGACGGTCACGATCGACGGGGTCGACGCCAACATGGACGCGAGCGTGCGCCTGGTCGAGCGGTGGTTCCGCGAGGTGCACGTCGACGCGGAGCGGCTGCGGGCGATCGTCGACAACGCGCTGTCGACCCGCCGGCACGCGCTCGCGGACCCGGCGGTGCTGGCCGACGCGCTCGCCGACTACGCGCTGCTCGGCGCCGACAGCCCGTACCTGCTCGAGCCGAGCAACGCGCGGCTGGTCGAGGCGACGCCCGCGCGGCTGGCCGAGCTGTTGCGCGAGTTCCCCGACCATCGCCACCGCACGTTCTACTTCGGGCCGCGCACGGCGGCGGCGGCCGCGAAGGCGCTGGCCCTCGGCGACCGCCACCGCACGGTCCGTGCGCGCGCGGCGTGGCGCTTCCGCGAGGTGGCGGCGCCGACGCTGTACTTCACCCACCGCGAGGTCGCCAAGTCGTCGATCGTCGTCGGCATCCCGACCGCGCCGCAGTCGCGCGAGCGCAGGCCGTCGGCCCGGCTGCTCAACGAGTACCTCGACGGCAGCATGAACGGGCTGCTGTTCCAGGAGCTGCGCGAGGCCCGGGGGCTGGTCTACGACGCGTCGGTGCGGCTGTTCCCCGGCGAGCGCCCGCGCGACGCGTGGCTGCTGCGCGGCGGCTTCGAGACGCAGTCGGAGAAGGCGACCGAGGCGCTGCAGACGTTCCTCGAGCTGCTGCGCCGGCCGCTCGACGAGCACCGCCTCGGCAGCGCGCGGATCGCCGTCGAGGAGGAGCTCCGCGGCGCTCGCGTCGACCCGCGCCACAGCGTGTGGATGGTGGCCCGCTGGGACGACCTCGGCGAGCGCCGCGACCCGCGCCCGTGGCTCCGCGAGCAGCTCGACCGGCTGACGCCGGAGGCGCTGCAGGCGTTCGCCGGCAGCTACGCCGAGCGCCCGCCGGTGGTCAGCCTGGTCGGCAACCGCGACCGCGTCGACCTCGACGGCCTGCGCCGGCTCGCGGCGATCGTCGAGGTCGAGCCGGCGAGCCTGTTCTCGTTCGGGGAGTTCCCGGCGGGGGAGTGATGTGTTTGATGGGACATGTTCAAAGAAGCATGTCCTGTCGAGCATGTCTTACCCGCGCTGGTTGACCTCGATGGCGGCGCGGACGGCCGACTCGAGCGCGCCCTCGACCCACGCATGCTTGAGCGAGGTGTGCTCGCCGGCGAAGTGCAGGGGACCCTCGGGGGTGGCCACGAAGGGGTGGAGCTCGAGCATCTGGCCGGGGATGAACACGGCGGCCTCGCCGAAGGCGTAGGGGTCGCGCATCCAGCTCTGGGTCTGGCCGCGGCCGGTGAAGAACGCCTCGACGCGGTCGCCGTGGACGTCCTGCACGCCGCGCAGGGCGTAGGCGTAGCGGTCGTCGTCGTCCATCGCGTCCCAGCGCGAGGCGTCGTCGGCCCAGGTGTAGGAGGCGAGGAGGACGCCGCCCTGGGCGCCGGGGATCGCGTGCGAGGGGTAGTAGATCGTGCGGTTGGGGTTGTCGGTGACCGAGCCGCCGCCGAACACGCGGGTGACCAGGCCCTTCTCGTACTCGTCGTAGAGGCCGGGCTGGATCGCCTCGAGCTCCTTGTGCCAGTCGTCCTCGGTGAACTCCCACCAGCGGCGGCTGAACTCGAGCACGATCTTGGTGGCCGAGTCGTAGTGCATCTCGATGATCGCGCGGCGCTTGCCGTACGACAGCGGCGGCTCGATCTCGACGTGGCGCAGGGCCGAGAACGGGATCGTCACGATCGCCAGGTCGGCGGTGTACTCGCCGGTCGGGTCGCCGGCCTCGTCGACGGTCTCGACGCGCACGGCCGGCCCGGCGACGCCGTCGCCGGTCTCGATGCGCACGACCCGGCGGTTCATCACCAGCTGGTCGCGCAGCTCGGGCTCCAGCGCGTACGGCAGCCGCCAGCAGCCGCCGTCGATCTCCCAGTAGCGCGCGCCGGGGTTGATGTCGCTGCGGCCGATGAAGGTGTGCATGAACCCGAGCGGGAGCCGCGAGGTCGCGTTCTCGATGGTGCCGATGGCGTCGACGGCGCTGGTGTCGAGCATGGCGTACTCGGTGAGGTAGCGGTACATCGACCAGCCGTCGAAGTCGTACAGCGCCTGGGCCCAGCCCTCGATCCACTCGGCGGTCGGCTTGTTCTCCCGCGTGCCGTCGGGCAGCTCGTCCGAGAAGTAGTCGCGGACCGGGTCGAGCGCGGCGTTGAACAGCTCGGCGGCGGTGCGCCCGGCGTCGGTGCCCATGACGCCGAAGCTGTCGTTGATCGCCTCCGGGTCGTCGGCGTAGTCGCGGCGGCGCACGCGCTCGCCGTTGACGGCGATCCAGGTGCGCAGCGCCTGGTCGGGCGGGGCGAAGGCGGGGGCGAGCGGGCCGTTTTGCCACACCTCGCCGGTGAACGACTTGTAGACGACCGGCGGCACCGAGGTGGGGGTCGGCGCGACGACGTCGACGTAGTAGAACAGGCGCCGCGGCAGGCCGAGCTTGTCGATCAGGGCGATCGTCAGCGGGTGGAAGTCGGGCAGGCGCATCGCCCCGGCCTCGGCGTACTGCTCCGGGTCGGCGAACGGCGGGTCGTGCGGGTCGGTGGCGCGGAAGGTCTTGATCCGCCCGCCGATCCGGTTGGCGTTGGCCTCGAGGATGGTGACGTCGTGGCCGGCGCGCTTGAGCAGCGTCGCCGCGGCGAGGCCGGCGATCCCGGCGCCGAGGACGAGCACCTTGCGCGGCCGCTCGGCCGGCGGCAGGCCGTCGTCGATCAAGATCTTGAGATACTCGAGCTTGAGGTCGCGCCCGTCCGGACCGACGAGCAGCAGGTCGCGCGCGACCTTCATCGCAGTGTCCCAGCGATCGCCGTCCAGCTGCGGCTCGGCCCCCCGCTGCTCGAAGTCGCAGGCGACGCCCAGCGCCAACCATCCACTCAGCTTGCCGAATTGTCTGCGCCCCAGCGTCGTCATTGCGCGCTGTCCATAGCGGAGCCGCTGCGGGTTGCACGTGCTCCGGCGCATGAGGCAGGCGCCACGGCGAACGCTGCGCCGAGTGTGCGAGCGGGCGGGCGATCGCGAATGCGAGGAGTGGCGGTCGCCCGGCGGGCGAAACTGCGCGTGGGTCGGTGCATAAGATGTCCCGAGGGACAGATTCGTTCGGCGCCGCGCGACCGGGTATCCTGGAACCCGTGAGGGACGCACCGCGCGACGATCGAGGGCTGCTCGCAGGCCGCTACCGGCTCGACGCGTGGCTCGGCGGCGGGGCGATGGGCGACGTGTACGCGGCCGAGGACGCGGCGACCGGCGGGCGCGTGGCGATCAAGCTGCTGAACGAGCGCCACCGCGAGCGGCCGGAGGCGCGCGAGCGGTTCCGCCGCGAGGCGCAGGCGGCCGCGCGCATCGACCACCCGCACGTGGTGAAGCTGCTCGACTTCGGGGCCGAGCCGGGCGGGCTGCCCTACCTCGTGATGGAGCTGCTGGCCGGCGAGAGCCTCGACTGCACGCTCGAGCGCGAGGTCCGGCTGCCGTGGCCGGCGGTGACGACGATCGCCGGGCAGGTGGCGGCGGGGCTGCAGGCCGCGCACGACCTCGGGGTCGTGCACCGCGATCTCAAGCCGTCGAATTGCTTCCGCACCGGCGACGGCGAGGCCCAGGTGATCAAGATCGTCGACTTCGGCCTGGCCAAGCTGCGCGGCGGGCCCGAGGGGGTGCGCGAGCTGACGGCGACCGGGGCGTGGCTCGGCACGCTGCGCTACATGGCGCCCGAGCAGGCGCACGACCCGGCGAGCGTCGACGGGCGCGCCGACCTGTACTCGCTCGCGGTCATCGTCTTTCGCCTGCTCACCGGCGCGGCGCCGGTGCAGGGGGACAACGAGCTGCACTTCCTCAACAACCTGCTGCACGCGCCGGCGCGCGCGCTGGCCGAGGCGGCGCCGGGCTTCGCGTGGCCGGAGGCGCTCGAGGGGTTCTTCCGCACGGCGCTGGCCCGGCGGCCCGAGGAGCGCTTCGCCGACGCGCGCAGCTTCGCGGCCGCGCTGCTGGCCGCCGCGCCCGGGGGCGTGGCGCCGCTGCCGATCGTCGGGGCCGCGCGCGACGACGAGGCGTTCGCGCCGACCGAGCTGGCTGCGCCGTCGCGGCGCGAGCCGGCGTCCGCCCGCGCGGTGGCCGACACGTGCCGGGAGATCGCGGCCATGACGGCGATCTATGTCGACGCGCGCCAGAGCTGGGACGACGAGCGCTACCCGCTGCCGGGCGGCACGACGCTGGTGATCGGCCTCGGCGAGCTGTGCGTGGCGCAGGAGCAGGCGATCGTCTGCCCGATCGCCGGGGTGGGGCCGAGCCCGCGATCGATGGCGCAGCGGGTCTGTGAATTCGCCGGGCCGCAGGTCGCGGCCGCGGTGATGTCGCTGCGGGCGCGCTCGCCCGGGCACCTGTATCCGCTCGACGGGGGGCGGCTGGCGGCCGGGCGCGTGCTGTTCGCGGCGATGGCGAGCGAGGCGATCGGGGTGCTGCGCATGCGCGAGTGGAGCGAGGTGTTCGCCGCCAACACGCTCGCGCTGGTCGAGCGCCTGCAGATCGCGGCGCTGGCCGTGCCGGCGCTGTTCTGGGGCGCGCCCGGGGCGGGGCGACGGTCGGGGATCGTCGCCGTGGTCGAGGCGTTCGCGCGCGTGCTGCTGGCGGCGCCGTGCCCGGGCCTGGCGACGCTGCGGCTCGTCATCCCCGACGGCGGCGAGGCGCTGGTGCGGGCGGGCGGCGAGCTGTCGCTCGACCTGTCGCCGCTGTCGCCGGCGCCGCTCGAGCGGACGCAGCGGTTCGTGCTCGGCCGCTATCGGGCGATGCACGAGCTCGGCGCGGCGCTGCGGGCCGCCGTGCCGCGCGAGCTGCGGGCCGACGAGTACGGCGAGCGCTGGAGCTTCCGGGTGGTGCAGACGGGCCGGACGCTGGCGCGCGCGGAGCTCGAGGGCGGGGTGACGCCGGCCGCGCTCGGGCTGAAGCACGGAGCGCGGCTGGTGCTCGCATTGCCGTGAGTCGGGCCCGATTCACGGTGTCATCATTGGAACTTCGGGACAGGGCCGAGGCGTCGCTGTCCGCGCCGGCGCGGGAGCGTCAGCGGTTGCGCCAGGCGACGACCTTCGGGTGGGCCGCGACCGCCTGCTCGAGCGCGCCGGCTCCCTCGTCGGCGCCGCCCCGTCGCTGGACCTCGCGCGTCACGCGCTGCGGCGCCGAATGCTCAAACTCAGGATCGAGCGCCCGCACCCGTGAGCCGTCGCGGTCGGCGGCGTCGAGGTATGAGCGGGCTACGAGCGCCGCAGCCTTCCACCTGTGTGTGACGGCCCGCGCGATCAGGAACGAGCCAATTAGCCACGCGGCGGCCAGTGCCTTGCTGACCCATCCCGGGTAAAACAGCAGGAGAAGGAACTCCAGTTCGGACGTCAATTGGACGACGCCTGAAAACCGGCCATATATGCGAGCATAGTAAACGTCCCAATCTTCTGCGGCAAAAGCTGGGACTCGGGGTCGTCTGTTGACGCCCGGGCTTGAATTCAGAGCCGGGGCCGCGACGGCGGCCGCCTGGAGTCGCTGCCGCCTGGCGAGGTAGCCTCTGGCGTAGCGCTCCACAAGGCCGCCCCATATTTCATGGTACAGCCAGAGCGCCAGCGCGACCTGCCACCAGACCAGGCCGAGGTGATCAAGCAGCGGGAAGTACACGAGCAAGCCGAGGTAATAAATCAATGCAATCGGCGTCAGCGCGGCGAGGCCCCAGAACTGATTCGTCGGCAAGATGCCCCACCGCTGCGGCGGCAAGGGCTTGGGCGTGGAGGTCGCCAGCGTCTGCGTCACTTGTTCTGCGCTCCGTTGCACTTGTCAGTAATCCAGCCGAACACCTTTTGGGCCACAAAGGTACCGGCGCTCCCGCACTGCTTCTTCTTGGTGAGAAGGAAGCAGCTTCCTCCAACCAGAGTGGCGGCGGTAGCGCCAGCGATCCCGCCGGCCACCGTACACTTTAGATCACGGGAATCGTCGAACGTGCCCGTGAAGTTGGCCTCTTGCCAGACCTGCGCGACGCTCGCGGCGACGGCAAGGGCCTGAGCGGGCTCCAGACCTGCGAGATCCGTCGCCTCCGCGGCCAGGTGCCCATCGCGAAACCATACCTCGGCGAGGACAGCATCGCCGAGCATCACTGCGCCGTACCCGGGGCCGTCCTCCTCGCCGGACACGTCCAGGGAAACGAGCCCGACCGCCGGCAATTCGTACGCGATCTCGAGGCGAACGCCGTCGCTCAGATCCAGGGAGACCTCGAGATTCTCGAGTGCCACTGGCGCCTGCAGCAGGCTCCCGAGGAAATCGCCGCCGGGCGCGACAGACGCCGGGCGGCGTGGCCGGAAATGGCGTGACCAGGAGCGAGAACATGACGGCGAGATTGCTGAGCATGGTTCCACGATGTGCCGAGCTGTGCGGCTCCGGCAAGCGAGCAGAGGGCGTGGACGGTGCTCCATCACACGTCGCTACTCGCCAGCGGCCTGCGCCTGCCTCGCCGCCGCCGCTCTGCGCTCGCCGGGGCGGTCGGGCTCGCCGTGCTGTCATCGACGCGCAAATACTCCAGGGCGAGCGCCGCGCTCGCGCTGTGGGACGAGGTCGTGGTCGAGCCGCGCCTCGTCGTCGACGTCGGCTCGACGTCGCGATCGCGCTGCTGCGGATCGCCGGGCGGTCGGGAGCAGCGCGACGAGCCGGCGCGGGAGCGTCAGCGGTTGCGCCAGGCGACGACCTTCGGGTGGGCCGCGACCGCCTGCTCGAGCCCGACGAGGCGCGGGAACTCGGCGAACACGTCGCGCGGCACGTGGTCGACGACGCCGGACGAGAACCACCGCGCGGCCAGGTAGAGCTTGAGGTCGGCGACGTGGATCGCGTCGCCGGCGACGAACGGCCCGGCGCTGAGCTCCTGCAACCGCCGCTCGACGCTCCGGCCCCAGCGCTTGAGGAAGCCGCCGGCCAGCTCTTCGCGCGCCTTGAGCTTCTCGGCGGGGTCCTGGATCCGCAGCACCGGCCCGACCGTGTGCCGCAGCTCCTCGACCGCCTGCATGAGCTCCTCGTGGCGGGCGGCCAGCCAGTTGTCGCGCGGGTGCAGGCCGTGCTCGCGGCCGATGTAGACGAGGATCGCGTTGGACTGGGCGAGCACGCCGCGGCCCTCGACCTCCAGGGTCGGCAGCGCGCCGTACGGCGTCTGCTCCTTGCGCGCGGGCCAGTCGTCGCCTTTGAGGCGCTCGTCTTCGAAGGCGACGCCGGCGATGTGGAGGGCGAGACGACACTCCTCCCCGCGGCTGGCGGGGAAGTCGAAGTAGGTCAGCTTGGGCATGCCGGGACCCTACGCCGAAAGTCCGGGCATCTGACCGGCCTCGTGCGCGAGCAACCACTTCTTGGCGGGGAGGCCTCCGGCGTAGCCGGTCAGCGCGCCGCCGGTCGCGACGACGCGATGACACGGGAGCACGATCGACAGCGGGTTGCGGCCGTTCGCTGCACCGACGGCGCGCACGGCCCGGGGGTTGCCGATCGCGCGGGCGAGGTCGGCGTAGCTGCGCTGCTCGCCGAAGCGAATGTCCGCGAGCGCGCGCCAGACGGCGCGCTGAAACGCGGTGCCGCGCGGATCGAGGGCGACGGTGAACTGGCGGCGGCGGCCAATGAAGTACTCGTCGAGCTCGCGCGCCGCGTGGTCGAGCAGCGGATGCCGGGCGACGTCGTCGCCGGCGTGCGCGGGGGCGGGGCGGTGCTCGGGGAAGTAGATGCCGACGAGGGCGAGGTCGCTGGCGACGAGGCGCAGCGGGCCGAGCGGCGAGGGCAGGATGCGCTGGACGAGGCGGGTCATGGGTTCATCCTCCGGAGGACGCGGCGCGCCACAGGTGCATCACGCCGTAGGCGCGCCACGGTCGCCACGCAGCGGTGCGGGCCTCGGCGGCGCGGGTGGTGGTGACGTTCAGGGCGCGGCGGACCACGAGGTCGCCGCCGGGGAACCCGTCGGGCCAGCGGAGCGCCCGCATGGCCACGTACTGCGCGGTCCACGGCCCGATCCCCGGCAGCGACTCGAGCGCGGCGACGGCCCGGTCCGGATCTGCCCCGATGGACAGGTCGACCCGGCCGTCCGCGACCGCGCCGGCGAGCGTGATCAAGGTGCGGGCGCGCTGCTCGGGCAGGCCGATCGCCCGCACGTCGGCCAGCTCGGCGCGCGCGAGGACGGCGGGCGCCGGGAACACGGCGGTCAGGCCCGGCAGTAACTTCGGGACAGGTCCACCGAAGCGCGCGACCAGCCGGGCGCACAGCGTGGTGGCGGCGCGGACCGAGACCTGCTGGCCGAGGACGGCGCGCGCGGCCAGCTCGAAGCCGTCGAACGCGCCCGGGACGCGCAGGCCGGGGCGCGCGTCGACACTGTCCTGAAGGACAGGATCGCGGCGGAGGTGGGCGGCGATGGTGTCGGGGTGGGCGTCGAGGTCGAACAGGCCGCGCAGGCGGGCGACGATCGGCATGAGGTGCGGCGCGAGCGACAGCGACACGCGCACGCGCAGCGCCGGGCGCGTCGGGTCGGGCGTGACCTGCAACCAGCCGACGCGATCGCCGAGCGCGACGGCGCGGGCGTAGCCGTCGTCGTCGACGCGCTCGACGCCGGCGACCTCGCGGCCGCGCATGAATTGGAGCAGCGCCGGCCAGTCGAACGGCGGGCGGTAGTCGAGGCGCAGGTCGATCGCGTCGCCGCCGTCGACCTCGCCGGCCTCGCGCCGCAGCGCCGAGGGCGGCCGACCGAAGCGCTGCTGCACCAGCGCGTTGAAGCGGCGCACGCTGGCGAAGCCGGCCGCGAACGCGACCTCGGCCGGCGGGAGCGCGGTGTCCTGAAGCAGCTGCTTGGCGAGCGCGAGCCGCCGCGTCTGCGCCAGCTCGACCGGCGTGGCCCCGAGCTCCGCCTCGAGCGCGCGCCGCAGATGACGCCCGCTGACGCCGAGCCGCTGCGCGAGCGCGTCGACCGAACCGTCGTTGAGGTCGCCGGCGTCGATGCGCGCGAGCGCGGCGGCCGCGAGCCGCGACAGCGAGTCGACGGCGGCGCGCCCCGGCGCGAGCTCGGGCCGGCAGCGGAAGCAGGCGCGAAACCCGGCCCGCTCGGCCTCGGCGGCGCGGCGGAAGAACTCGCAGCGCCCGCGCCCGGGCGTGCGCGCCGGGCAGACGGGGCGGCAGTAGATGCCGGTGGTGGTGACGCCGACGAAGAAGACGCCGTCGAAGCGGCGGTCGCGGGCGCAGAGGGCGTCGTAGCAGGCGTCGGGGTCGAGCTGCACGCGGACGATCTAGCGCGGCGGCGGACGGCAGTCTCGCCGTTTTCGGACGTCGCCGCGAGATCGCCGAATTGCGGCGAAACGCCGGCGACGGGGGCCGAGAGCGCCGCGGCCCCCGGGCGCGCACTACATCGGCTGGCCGCAGAAGTCCTTCGGCTTGGCCCAGGCGAACATGTTCACCCAGAAGTCCTGGACGTCGGCGTAGCCGAGCCAGTCGCTGTCGAACGTGATCCACTCGTCGCCCCACACGATCACGCGGCCGCCCTGATCCGCGGTCTGATGGGCGATGCCCGCGTTCGTCCCCTGGATCGTCGCGAACACCTCCGACGTGCCCTGGTTGCCGGTGTCGGCCGGCGAGATGCCGCCCGCGAAGTTGACGTCGATGATGCCCATCGAGATCGGGTGGTTCTGATCGAACGTCGGCGTGACCCCGTTGCCGAAGTAGCCGCCCTGGTAGGCGAGGCCGAACGGCGTGAGCACGCTGTTGGCCCGGTCGCGCTCGGGGGCCGGGTTGAGGTTGTCGAAGTTGTAGCCGATGAGCGTGATGAGGCCGCGGCCGTCCTCCTTGACGAACGCCTCGATCGCCGCCGCCTCCTCGGGGCTGAGCTGGCGCTCGATGCGGTCGATGATCAGGAGGTCGTAGTTGGCGAGCAGCGCCGGCGTGACCGCGCCGGGGTTGCCAGCCAGCAGCGTGCGGGTGACGGCGGAGCCCTGCGCCTCGAGCCAGGCCTCGAAGTTCGCGCTCGGCGCGTAGCCGGTGTCGCCGAGGATGCCGATGCTCAGACAGTCGCAGATGCCGTCGGCGCCGACGTCGACGTCGTCGATCTCGCCGTCGCAGTCGTTGTCGATGAGGTCGCACGTGACCTCGAAGTCCTCGGTCGGCACGCAGTCCGGCGGCTCGTTCGTCGTGCTCGAGCTGCTGTCGCTGGTCGAGCCGGTCGTGGTGTCGTCGGTCGTGGTGGTGCTGGTGCCGTCGGTCGTGGTCGTGCTGGTGCCGTCGGTCGTGCTCGTTCCCTCGCTCGTGGCGGTGCCGTCGGTCGTGCTGGTGCCGTCGGTCGGGTCGACGCTCTGCGTCTCGCTGTCGGTCGTCGTCGGCTCGCCGGTCGTCGTGGAGCTCTCGGTGCCCGAGACGGAGCCGTCGGTCGTGCTCGTCGGGGTGCTCGTGGGCTCGGTCGCCGTCGGCGTCCCGGTCTCGCTCGTGTCGGTGGACGTGCTGGTCGCGCCGTCGGTCACGCCGGCCGTGTCGTTGCCGCCGGGGTTGCAGGCCATCGCGATCAGCCCGAGGCTCGCCATCATTCGCACAAGAACAGTCTGGAACCTGTTATCTAGCATCGGGCCGAGGATAGCGGGCAGCCACGAGCAGCGCTAGCACGCGCGGACCCGGTCGCTGCAGCTCGACCTATCGTCTCCGGAGAATCGCTCGCCGCGTCGTCGCTCGCCGTTCGCGTCTGGACGGCTCCTGTCGGCCCGTTGGGCCGCGCTCGCGTGGACGTGTCGTTTTTACGAGTGCCGGCGGTCCCGCCGCCATGCATTCTCTCACGCTCGAGAGTCGCGTCCGTGCTCGGTGGGAGCGACGGATACAGCCGGGGCGAAAGATGATTAAGGAGATCGCTGTGAAGTGGATTGCCGACTGCTGCGATTCCGTTCCGGATGGAGAGCCCGCGGGCCGACGGTGCGCAGCGCCTCCTCGATCCGTCGAGGGCTGCGGGATCGCCGGGTGAGCGTCAGCTCACCAAACGCCCTGGATCGCCAGGAACGTGGCCCGTGCCCGGGGGGCGACGCAAATCGCCGAGCCTGGCGATTGTGGGGAGTCGGTTAATTAAGGTACATGCGGTCTCGTCGCGGCTCGCCGGCTGTCATGCCGGTCGCGCGGCTTGCCGCTGGCACTCGACGTCGACGACGCGGCGCACCGCGTGCACCAGCGGCAACATCTCGACCAACACCCGGCGCACCCGTCGGAGGTCCGTCGTCGTGTTGCGCCACTCGACGGTGACGATCATCCACTCGCTCGCGGGCCACTCGACGTGCGCGGTCGGTTCGGCGACGAGGACGGCTCGCTCGGCCCGGGGCAGGGCGCCGCGCAGGCGGATCACGAGCGGGCCGAGTCGGCCGCCGCGAGGGCCGAGCCAGCCGTGGAACTCGCGCACGGGGAACGGCAGGCGCGCGACCTCGGCGCTGAGCGCCTCGAGGGCGCGCTGGTGGCGGGCGATCGAACGCACGCGCAGGTAGTGACGGATCGCCAGGCCGACCGCGAGGATCCACAGCGGCGCGAAGCTCCGCGCGTCGGGCACGAACACCAGCAGCCCGACGGTCGCGGCGATCGCCGCGAGCGGCACGCTCCACGTCCACACGCTCTCGCGCCGCCGCGGCAGCGGTCGCGGTCCGTGCTCGATCCACCGCTCCAGCGCCGCCGCCTCGCTCATGCGCTGAGAGGCGCCTGGCGGGCGGAGCTGCGGCGGCTGATCGGCGTGCGTCGGCATCGGGAACGATGGTGGCGGCGAGGCTATCAGGTCGCGGGTCCGACGGGCGAGCGCAAGCGAGTGCGCACGCGAGGCTCATGGCCCTCGCACGCGCGGCTCCGCGACGCAGGGGATGGAGCGCAAGCCGGCGGCGTGCGATGCTCACGCGGCACGCCGGTAGGCGCCGAGGAGCCGGCCGTGTTCGTCGATGTCGCCGGGCTCGCCGCCGAGAGCGTCCGACGGGAGCGCATCGACGACGCGCTCGTCGCCGCCGTGGCAGCGCGTCGGGACCTGGCCGCCGCCGCTGAGAACCACGCCCACGATCTCCCCGCGATGGCTCATCTCTTCGATCGTCATCCCACGCCCGGCGAGCGTCGGCAGCTCGATCACCTCGTCGGCAGGCCGCGCGAGCGCGAGGTCGCAGCAACAGCGTCGCGCGTGCGCGCCAGGGCGCGGAGACACACGCGAGTGAGATCCATGCATCGACGAAACGTGGGCGACGCGCGGTGGCTCGCAAGCACGCTCAGGGAGCGCGCTCGCCGACGTCAGCGGCGGCGAACGAGCGCCGGGCACGGCGATGAAGCGCCGCATCGACGCGTCGGCGGACAGGCGGCCGCGCGCGGGCGGAGCGCGAGCGATGCTGCGTGGCGAGGTCGCAAGTCGATGGCAGACGGAGGAGCAGCAGGTCTTGCGAGAGGCGATGGCGGCGACTCGCGCTCGTCGTCGGCGTGTCGCGGACATTCGTCTCGCGACTTCCGCGACGGCCGACGCGAGAGGCGGCGCCTGGCGCTCCAGCGTGGAGCGCGCGAGTCGCGGTATCGCGCTCGTGAGGGCCGCAGAACGGCGTAGGCGACCGGCCGGCCATTCGCTAATGTCTACGGCCGCCGCACCGGTCGCCTGCGTATGCTCAAGATCCGTCGTCCGCAGATCGAGGCCCTTGCGAACCTGTCGCGGCGGCGATTCATCGCCTCGGCGATCGTGCATCTCCGCGACGCGCACCCGGAGCGCTGGGCCGAGGCGCCCGACGACGTCACGGGCGCGTGGGTCGAGCGACGCGTGGCTCGCGGCCTCGAGCTCGGTTTGGTCGAGGAGGTCTCGTTGCTGCGGCACCTCGAGGTCGCGTCGCAATTCGACGAGCGCTTCGCCGACAGCGACGACGCGATCGGCGTGCTCCACAACCTCGAGGAGCTGCAATCCTGGCCCGAGCCGATGGACCTGCTCGCGAGCCTTTACGGGAGCCCGGCAGAGACATGACCCAAAGACCAGCTCCACGACCCGCGCCACGACCCGCCCCGGGCAAGACCCCGCCGGCGGCGCTGAGGAGCAACGCCGGCCAGCCGGCCAACAAGCCGTGCGCGACCTGCCAGAAGCAGCAGCCGCGCAAGGTGCCGCCGTGCGACTTCGACAAGCTCGAGTTCAGCTGCTCGCACTGCGGCAAGCCGGGCAAGCGGGAGATCGTCAGCCTCGCGTTCTGGCTCGACCAGGGGCGCGGCATGATCATGACCAACCGGGTCAACTCGCCGAACCCGCGCCAGCCGAAGGTGACCGACCGGTTCGAGGTCATCGACCCCGACACGATCACGGTCAAGGCGTCGGGCGGCCCCGGCTACTCGCCCGGGCACCCGACGCTGACGGTCGTGCCCCCGGCCAGCCTCGGCACGACGAGGGTGCTGCGCGGGCCGAGCCATCAGGTCGCGGTCAAGTACGAGCCGAACTGGTTCCAGACCCGCCTCAACAAGGTCAACCAGCTCGGGTTCTTCGTCGGCCTGCGCCAGTTCTTCTTCCCGCCGGCCGCGGTGTGGCAGTTCGCGTTCGCGGCCTGCGGCGCCCGCCCGGCGCCGCAGCGCAAGGCGTTCTACGGCTGGAAGCACAAGGTCGCGGTCTACCCGCCCGACATCTTCAAGATCGGCCTCAGCCTGCCGTCGGTCAGGAAGAAGGAGAGGGCCAACTCGTCGGGCACCGAGGGCAAGGTCCGCTACGACAACAGCTCGGTCACCGACACGCGCGGCATGGCGCGCACGTCCCACTCGGTCAAGGAGGAGATGCGGACGTCGAGCAACACCGAGCTGTATCGCCGCACCGAGTCCGTCGGCAACAGCAGGGGCACGGTGACGCAGACCCAGCAGCTCGGGACGATCCGCGGCCGCGACTACAGTTCCGACCGCTACGAGGGCAGCGACGCGCCCGACAGCCGCAAGCTCGCCACCGCCAAGAGCTTCACGTTCACGCGCAACGGCAAGGACTGGACGTCGTCGTTCAAGGCGGCGGAGTTCATCGAGTTCGTCTTCACCATCCGCAAGCAGGTCCTGGGCCTCATCGAGTTCTTCAAGGCGCTCGGCCGCAAGATGCCGAAGATCGGCTGGAGCTTCTCGGTCGAGGTCGACGTGTGCGCCGGCAGCCTCGAGTACGAGTGGGGCTACAAGGAGTGGCCGAAGAATCACACCGTCTATCGCTACTACAAGCTCGAGGTGTCGCTGACGGTGGTGTCGGCCAAGGCCGAGATCGCGTTCGGCCTCGAGCTGCTGAGCGCCAAGGCCCAGGTCTACGGGGCCGTGACGGGCGAGCTCAAGATCACCGGCACCCGCGAGGCCAACCCCGACCGCACCGGCCCGGCCGCGACCATCTCGGTCCCGCCGACGGTCGGCGGCGAGATCGGGGTCCGCGGCGCGCTCGGCGACTGGGTCGAGGTGGTCGGCAAGATCAACGCCGGCTTCGAGGGCGCGGCGGTGATCGAGCTGGCCCCGTTCTCCCTCAAGGCCAACCTCGACCTGTCCGAAGGGAAAGGTACCTTCACGGCCAAGAGCAAGCTGCTGTTCAGCGTGACGAAGTCCGCGACCCTGTGGGACAAGCGGCCGATCTGGGCCAAGACCATCCTGTGATGCGATAGCACCGTGACCACCGTCGATTACCTCAACGTCTCGATCCACGGCTACGCCTGCGAGCTGTTCGTCAACGGCGCGCCGATCCTCCGCACGCCCGTCGACACGCCCTACACCGCGATCCCCTCGGTCGGCGAGTGGCTGGTCAGCGGCGACAACGAGATCGCGGTGCGCATCGACGCGATCGCGCCGCCGACCGCCATCGTCGATCCGCTGTCGCCGCGTCGGCTGATCGTCCAGCGCTGCGTCGGCCCGCTCGGCGAGGTCGTGCCCGCCGGCGAGGACCAGGTCGTCGACGGCCTGACGTTCGCGCCGCTGCCCGACGACCCACCGCCGACGCTGCCGCACCGCGTGGCCTACAACTTCAGATTGCCGCCGGGGCCGACGTGGGCCTGGCAGACGGCGGCGGTGCTGTCGCTCGACATGGCGACGACCGCCGAGCTGTTCATGTTCCTCGACGCGCTCCACGCCGACCTGGTCGAGGGCGACATCCCGGGGCTCCTGTCGCGGCAAAAGATCAAATTCGCCGAGCTGGCTCCCCTCTACGGGACGACGCCCGAGGCGGCTCGCGCGGCGCTCGAGCAGCAATTCTCGGAGCTGGCGAAGGACGGGGCGTGGACGGTGGCGCCGCTGCGGCACGAGGAGGTGCGCCTGCACCTGTGCTGCGGTGGGCGGGTGATCGAGCCGCGAAGCGCCCGCGACGACGGGCCGGTGTTCCGCGGGCTGGCAGCCGACGGCAACGCGTGGTCGCTTCCGGTGTTCATCAGCAGGATCGACGGGATGTTCGAGGTGGTGCGGTAGGGGAAGAACCCTACGACAGAGTAACCCTGCGGTAGCCCTTTCGGGGCCGATGCACAATTCCCGTTACGCTTGGCTGCTGATGTCCGGGCGAGTTTGAACTACGGCAGCGTACTCAGCCTGGATTAAGAATCCGAATGCTGGGCGGTCGAAGAGCGTGCGCAGCGAACTGCCTCCGTATGCTCTGTCGCAACTCTCGTGCTCCGTCCGTCGCTTGCAGAAACACTAACGCGACGCCCCGGGAACCCCGGCCAGTGTTCCATTCCTCGAGTAGTCGTGTCGAGACTTCGCGCGCTGCACCCTCCGAGCGTCCGTCTGCCTCACGCGGCAACGCATACAGATAGGTTGCCCCCACAGATGCGAATAACTCGAAGACATCATGGCGGTGAAGCCGGCCGATGTTCAGGTACGGAGCCAGTCGGGCGTCGAACACAAACCGTGGATGGTACGTCACTAGGATTTCGGCGAATTGCGTGTCCGTCAACCGTGATACGTCGACCAGTCCAACGAAATCGCTCGTTCGCTGTTCGGAGAACAGCGTCAATTGCTCTCCATCACCGATGATTGGTGGTGGATCGAGCGCATCCGGGACGAGGCGCAAATTTGGTGTCGATCGCCTCACGTTTCGGCAACCTCTTCCTCGGCGAGTTGGGCCTCGAGCTCGACATAACTCTTGCGGAAGATGTCCCATCCGTCGGTCCATTCCGCCTCGCCCAGTCGCTTCTCGCCGGTCCGGTCATCCTTGAGCGGACGGTCCTTTAGAAACGCGCGCTCGTAGAGGCGCGGGGCTACCCCCGTGAACGGACGAAACAAGACCTGCTTCGATCCACCTTTGCTTTCGCTCGGGCGTACCCAGCCCTGACGATTCGTCGTGATCGAATCCGAATGTAGATCAAGTGCCAGGCTCTTTGGATATGGTTCGATGAATTGGACCTCATCGACGCCTGCGCCGACAATGTGCCGGGCACAGTAGTGGCACGGAAAGGTCGTCACGAAAATCCGCGTGCCGAGCGTCGAGATACCTTGCCGCGCGACGGATAACAGGGCGTCCATCTCGGCGTGAACGGCACGACTAAACTCCAATAAGCTCCCCACGCGGGTCTTTCGAATTTGCTCGCGTAGATCATCTTTCGCGTCGGTGAAGATTAAACGTAGTGCTGCCTGCGTTTCCGGAGAGAGGTTTTTCAGTTCGGCCACGGCATTGGGGGGCAGTTTGGCCTCTGTGGGCAGATGGTCGATCAGGTCGTCAATGATCTCCGACTGCTTCTTCGTGTTCCAGCAGCCTTGCCAAGAACCGGGCCGATTGGCACATCGGTGGTCATCCCGGGCCGAGGACACGAGGGTTTGTCCATACACTCCGCCGCCGGCCTGAGGCACTTCATTGGTGCCGGAGGCGAGTACGTTGCCGCCGCGATCGACCACCGCCGCGCCAACCTGCCGTGACAGGCACGCGCTCCGCTGCTGTGCCCCGTAGGCGACGAACATGGCGTGTTCCTCGATCGTCGGGCGGACGACCTCCGTGCGAGCAACGATGTTGACTGTGCGCCGCAATTGGTCGGGGATATCCCATGCCTCGTTGGGGACCTTGCGCCGCTGTTGCTCGTCCGCACGCTCGGATTCGACTGTATTATCCAGAAATACGTCGGAGAGGAAGAACGCGTCCCGAACGCTCTGGCTGTGCTTGGCGCCGGCACGGGCGTCATACTCCATGATCTCGTCGACGGCTGGCTCACCGATATCCTCATACTTGCGGACGATGCGTTGACGGCGCACCTGCTCGTCACAGACCACACCGATCAACGCGAAGGCATTACCGTACACCGCACGCAAGAGATGCACCTCAGCCGGGTGCCGTACGCTGTCGAGCACATATGCGTGTCGCTTGCCGTCCGGATGCACTGGTCCCTTCGCGGAGCCCTGACCCAGCCGTTGTGCACGCTCGCTCTTGATCGCTCGCACGAGCTGGCGGGCGACTGCACCGTGATCCCGCACTCGAATCTCGTCCCCGAGATCCTGCATCGCGCGTAGGCGAGCACGACTCCGGGAGGCGTGCCCATCGACCGCTTTGTCCTGAGATTTCGCCCACTCGCGGATACAGTCGCTCGCCTTGATATAGCTGACGTGGTACTTTTCGCCTTCAAGCACGGCCACTAGGCGGCGGGCAATAGTACTCGTCCCCGAGCCGATGTGGCCGACAACTGCGAACACGAGTTCGCCAGAGGTCTCGGCTTTCACCACGCCCCGGCTGTCTCGGCGAGACGGAGGGCGAAGTTGCACAATAGCAGGAAGCACAGTCATAGTGACCTACGACCCCCGCCGACGGGCGGCCTTCTCGTCGTTGCTGGTACGGACAGGATATCCGAGGTAGCGCAGTAGTACAGCGAAATTCCTGTAATCTACAATACAGAAAAGGCTGTCGATGATGGTATTGGGACGGCCGTTCCAAACCGCGCCGTTTGTTTTCGCGCGGCGATAGTGCCTCAGCCCGGTGTAACGGCGATGATGATATACCGCACATATGTAGGTTTCCCAATAACGGCGCCTCGCCCGCGTCTTTCCAGGGGAAGGCGCCGTGGCGCTTTGCGCGCTTAATAGCTGCAAGCAGCCCGCAGTGGGAGACTCAGTCGGCCCTCGCACTAGCGAACTACGAACCGAGCTTGGGCAGGTGTCATTCCACAACGCCCATGTCGCTCGTGTTCGTCGCCGAAGAACGAAAGCGGCAGAGCCAACTCTTGATCGACGAGCGACCGCCGTCCTCCCGCGAAGGTGTCGCAGCCCGTTCTGGACCTCCGACCGGACTGGTCGTGCGCAGGGACGGAGCGTCGGTGTCACCCGCCGTCTTCGCAGAGGACGCCGCCCGCGGCGTCGCTGCACGCGCCGCCGCAGAACTCGTCGAGGTAGGGCTGCAGGCAGGCGCAGGTCGGCGTGCCGCCGCTGCACTCGAACGGGACCGGCGCGCAGGTGCTCGCGCCGGACTGGGAGTCGACGCAGGTCCAGCCGTCGCCGCAGGAGTCGGCGGTGCAGGGGCCGCCTTCGCAGTAGCGCGGGTCCATGCACGGGCCCCAGCAGCTGTCCTTCACGGAGTTGACGGTACCCTCGGCGCACTGGGGCTTCGCCTCGTCGCAGGCGACCGGGCCGTCGCTGCAGGTCACCCTGGCGAACTCGCACCTGCCCGAGAGGCACGCGACCTGGACGTCCCGCAGGCCGAGGGCGTCGCAGGTCGATTGCAGGCAGGTCGCGTCGCACTCGGGGAATTGGGCGCTCTTGGGCGCGGCGGTGCACCGGCAACAGTCGTTGAAGAGCGCGCAGTCGGCGTCCTCCTGGCATTCGGGCGCGGTGGGGACGCCGCCGGTGCTGTCGCCGGTGCTGGTGGGCTGCGTGGAGGCGGTCTGCGGGTCGCCGGTCGCGGCGGTCGACGTCTCGCTGCCCGAGGCCGTGCCGCCGTCGGCGGGGCCGCACGCGAGCGCGGCAGAGAGCGTGGTGAGAAGGATAAGCGAGCGCATGCGGGCATCGTACCGGCGCGCCGGATCGGTGTCACGCCGCGAGGCCTCGCAGCGGACGAATGCGCGAGGCAGCTCGGGGTCGCACGCCCTCGGCGGACTCGACGCGAGGGCCGGACCGCTCCCATCGAGCGGCCCGCCGAGGATTGGACGGCCCCACTCGAGCGTTCCATCCGAGCGACCCGACCTGCGCTGTCGCTCGCGCGCGCCGCGGAGGTCCTCGCCGGCTCAGCGCGCGTCGAGGCGCCACCAGCCGGATGGGTCGTCGATGTCCTCGCAGATGTGACAGCGGATCACGGTGCCGAACCACTGCGTCAGCTCGGCCGGGGTGCACGACTCGAGGAACACGCGCAGCACGCCCGGATCGTAGAAGCGGAAGTAGGTCGGCTCGGGGGTGCCCTCGCGCTGGACCAGCAGGAACTTTCGCAGGTGCTGCCGCACCTCGTGGAGCGACTTGTCGCTGACGAGCCACACGCCCCAGCGATAGCCCCAGCCCTCGCGCACGAGGTCGTCGCGCAGGCGGGGGTCGGCGGACACGTTGACCACGTGCGGGGCGGCCTCTTGCAGGCGGGCGCCCTCGACGCCGTCGAACAGGGAGCGCCACGGGGCGACCGACTCGCGCACGAGCTCGGCGATCCGCGGCTCGCTGCCGGTGTCGAGCACGGCGAACAGCTGGCCCGGGACGCGCTGCAGCCCGGCGAGGGCCCGCGCGGCCGCGGCCTCGTCGTCCGGCTCGCGCGACCACGGGGTCGGCGTGAGGGCCTCGACGTGGAACAGCAGATCGACGGCGCCGACGCGGATCCACTCGCCGTGCTCGATCGGCGCGGCGGTGGTGACCGCCTGTCCCGAGAGCAAGGTCAGCGCCTCGCCGCCGAGGTGGTAGAGCCGCGCGCGCTCGCCGTCCCACTCGATCGCGGCGTGGGTCGGGGCGAGCGACTCGTCGGCGAGCGAGAGCGTGGCCGACGGGTCGCGCCCGATCGTCCAGCGCTGCCCGGGGGTGATGACGGCCTTGGAGCCCTGCTGCGGGCCCCAGCACAGCTCGACGATGCCGCGGCGCGGCCGACTCATGCGATTCCCTGGGGCAGCGTGAAGACGACGATCTGCGCCCCGGCGCGCTCGAACGCGAGGAAGCGCGAGGGGCCCGACCAGACCGCGCCCTGCAGCCCGCGCGAGGGGCCGAGGTCGAGCAGGGTGCGCGGGCCGACGGCGAGCATCATCCAGGTGACGCCGCCGGTGCTGATCCGGACGTCGAGGGCGTCGCCGGCGGGGGCGTGGGCGCCGAAGGCGAGGTCGCCGACGGCGTGCAGCTTGGCGAATCGCCGCACCTCGAACGCGCCGGTCTCGGTCCAGGTGATCCGGTGCAGGACGAAGTCGCGGACGCCCATCATGTCGGCGGTGCCGGCGGCGAGCATGGCGATCGGTAGCGTCGGATGGATCCGCAGCGCGTGGACCTCGCTGGCGCCGGCCTCGGCGAGCGCGGCCCGGGCGGCGCGGGTGAGCGGGTGATCGGCGATCGGGCTCATGTCGGCGCCGAACACCGTGAGGCCGCCGCGCTCGGCGATCGCCACCACGCCGGCGCCGGCGGCCCAGCCCTGGCCGGCGGCGCGGGCCTTCGGCAGCGAGGCGGCGCCGAGGCGGCGGCCGCTCGCGCGCTCGAACACCTCGACGCGCCCGAGCACCAGGCCGCCGTCGTCGTAGCGGCTGGTGTCCTCGACCTGGACGGCGAGGCGGTTCTCCTGTCCCGAGAGCCAGATGCCGGCGATGACGACGTTGTCGCCGCTGACCATGCGGAGCTGCTGGGTGGCCCGCTGGTCGAGGTCGTAGCGGACCATCCGCCGGCTCTGCAGATACGTGCAGGCGCGGCCGGGCGCGGCCGGGCGGATCGGCGCGAGGTCGCCGCTGGCGATCGCGGGGACGACGTCGGTGACGAGCTCGCGGATGGCGGCGCCGTGCTCGTCGACGTGGAGCGAGCACAGGGCGTTCTCATAGGAGATCACGGCCGCGCCGCCGGGGGTGCCGACGGGGACGACGCAGGCGACGAGGGCGTCGTCGAGCGGGTAGTTGTGGAAGGCGACGGCGAGCAGCTCGCGGCGCTCGACCTCGGGGCCGGGGCTGACGATCACAGCCAGCCCTCCGGTCCGGTGAAGCGCAGCGGGCCCTGCTTGACCGCGGTCTGCATCTTGGTCATGCGCGCCTGGTCGCAGGCGGCGGCGAGCACCTGGTGGCGCCGCTCGAGGTCGGACAGCATCTTGGCCTTGTCGCCGCCGTCGAGCCGGCCGATCGCGGCGGTGAAGTTGTCCTTGAGCTTGTCGACGATCTTGTCGAGCCGGTAGAACTTGATCGGGTTGATGAGCGCGAACTGGTGGAACAGGAAGTGGGCGCTGAACTGGCCCTCGAGCGCCTTCGAGACCTCCTCGAGCGCCTTGATGGTGTCCTCGTACCATTTGCGGTAGCCGAGCTTGTCCATCAGGATCATGTACCAGTCGGTGCCGAACATCAGCTTGTCGACCATGTGCGGGTGGTCGCGCAAGATCTCGACGAGCGTGTGCCAGTAGGGCGTCTTCTCGCCGCCCCACGCCGCGAACTCCTTGAAGATCGGCAGGTACGAGAGGTCGGTGTAGAAGTTGGTGTATTCGCCGCACATCTCGACGATGCTGCGGATCCAGCTCTTGGCGTAGACGTTGCCGTTGGCGTCGACGGACGGCATGGCGTGGCTCTTGCCGTAGGGCGACTCGGGCCACAGCTCGTGGAGGTTGCGGTGGTAGCGGTTGCCGGCGCGGCCGATCGCCCACTTCTGGAACTCGCGCAGCTCGGCACGGGTCATGGCCGGCTTCTTGAAGTCGGCGACGGAGTCGCGCCACAGCTTGTCGTCGGAGGCCCAGTGGGCCAGGCACAGCCGCAGCGACGGGTTGTCCTGCATGACGAAGCGCCACGCCTCCGGGTGCACGAAGTGCTCCTGGAAGTATTGCATGCGCTCGTCGTCGTCGAGGTCGCCGGAGATCGGGTGCCTGTACTGGTCGCGCACGGCGTCGGTGGCGAGGTCGACGTAGAGCTTGCGGTGGTGGGTGTACCAGCCCTCCGGGGTGCAGTGGGTCTGGAGCGGCAGGCCCTCGCCGGCGAGGCGGCTGAAGAAGGCGCGGGTGACGTCGCCGGTCTTCTTGCCGCGCTCGGTCGACTCCTTCGGCATGTAGCCCTGCGAGGTGTACATCTTGAGGCCGACGTAGATGCCGCCGTTCTCGACCAGGTGCTTGAACGGGGCGTCGGGGGCCTCGAGCGTGATGTAGCGGCGCGGCTCGTAGTGGTAGAGCGGGAGCAGGCGCAGGGGGTTCTGCGCGGCGACCATCTCGGTGCGGCGCCGCTGCTGGCGCCACGTCTCGTAGCAATTGGAGCGCTGGTCCTTGAGGTAGCGGTCGAACTGGCGCGAGCTCTCGAGCGGCTCCTCCTGCGCCTGCGGGTCCTTCTCCTCGGCGTCCATCGGCAGGTCCTCGTTGGAGTCGAGGTAGACGCGCGAGCAATCCTCGTAGCGCTGGGTGGCGTTCTTGCGGTTGGCGTACCAGCGGCGGCCCTCTTCGTCCTCCTGATAGATGTGCAGGCCGTCGTAGCCGTCGAGGTGGCAGAAGTCCATGTCCATCGTCAGGACGATCGAGATGCCGACGAAGTAGCCGCCGGCGCCGCCGGCGAGGAAGTCGACGCCGTTGTTCTCGCTGATGAGGCGCTCGCCGACCACGTGGGTCGGCTCGGGCGCGACCTCCCCCATGTCGCCGACCATCAATGAGCTGAGGATCGGCACGCCGGCCATGAAGTTGACGGTGCCGCGGTCGATGCGGATCCCCATGGCCTTGGCCCGCAGCGGCGGCAGCGGGGCGCAGTTGCCGCTCTGGATGTGCATGTGCGCGTCGATGATGACCGGCGGGAAGCCCTCGAGCTCCGGCGGCAGGTCCTCGTACGGGCACTTCTCGCAGAACGGCTTGTCGGTCTTCAGCGCCTCGGTCTGCGCGGTCGAGCCGATGAGCACCGTCGGGCAGCCCTGCGCCAGCGCGCCGCCGTGGGCGGTGGCGTCGCCGAGGCGCGCGGCCGGCATGTTGCCGAAGATCACCGTGTTCTCGCCCTGCGAGATGAGGTCGGGGCCGCACGGGCAGATGAGCCCGTCGCCGAGCCGCGCGGCCGGGACGTTGCCGACGATGATCGTGGCGTCGCCGACGCAGACCGGCCCGCCGCCGTGCACGGGGCAGGTGTGTCCGTCCGTGATGCGTGCGCTCGGCGGCATGGCTCAGGTCTCCGCTCCGCGGTCGGCCGGGCGCGGCGAGAGCGGCTCGGCCGGGCGCGCGTCCTCGGGCTCGACGGGGCTGCAGCCGCTGCCCGACAGCGCCGCGCCGCCGCTGTTGACCTTGACCAGGCGGCCCTGGATGACCACGCCCGAGGCGTCGATGGTGATGAAGCCGCCGGGGCCCTTGACGGTGATGCCCTGGCCGGCCTCGATGACGATCGTCGGCGCCTTGACGTGGACCTCGGCGCCCGACTCGATCGCGGTCTTGCTGCCGACCTTGAGGTGCGCCTCGTCGCCGACGGTCAGCGAGGTGGTCTTGTCGACCCTGGCCATCGCCGAGCCCTCGACGTGGTCGTGGCGGTCGACGTGGACGAGGGTGTACTGGTTCTTGTCGATGATGACGTGCTGGTTGCCGTCGCCGTCGATGCCGCCGACGTGGACGTAGGCGTCGCCGCCGACGTGCTCGTGGCGGTGGCGGTCGATGCGGATGTGACGGTCGCGCATCACCAGCTCGTTGAAGTCGCCGACCTTCTCGCCGTTGACGGCGTCGCCGACCCGCAGGTGGCGGTCGTGCAGCACGTTCTCCATCCGGTCGTGGTTGACGTGGATGTCGAGGTCGCGCTCGGCGTGCATGAAGATCTGCTCCGAGCCCTTGAGGTCCTCGTAGCGGAACTCGTTGTAGCCGCCGCCGCCGAGCGAGCTCTCCGACTTGATCGTGCTCTTGGTCTTCTCGGCCGGCAGCGGGTAGGGGACGTGGTTGTTGCCGTGGTAGACGCGGCCGGTGATGATCGGCTTGTCGGGGTCGCCCTCGAGGAAGTCGACCAGGACCTCGTGGCCGATCCGCGGGATGAACATGGCGCCCCAGCCGGCGCCGGCCCACAGCTGGCTGACGCGGATCCAGCAGCTGCTGTGATCGTCGAACCGACCCTGCCGGTCCCAGTGAAACTGGACCATGACGCGGCCCTGATCGTCGACGTGGACCTCCTCGCCGGGCGGGCCGACGACGACGGCCGACTGCAGGCCGCGCACGAACGGCCGCGGGGTGGTCCGCGGCGGGCGGTAGACGACGGCGCGCTCGATGCAGGTGAAGCGCGACTCGTAGACGAAGGCGCCGGCGCTGGCGCTGGCGTCCTGGTCGAGCACCTGCGGCTGCTCGGCGCGGTGGTGCACGGTGAGCAGGGTGTAGTCGCCGTTGAGCTCACTGCGCCGGTGATTGGCCAGCGTGAACGCGTAGCCGGGGACGAGGCGCATGCAGTCGCCCTTGCCGGCGCCGCTGCGCCGGGTGGCCTGCATCGCCTCGAGCCGGTTTTTGGCGATGCCGGCGCCGCGGTCGGGGTCGTTGCCGGAGGCGAAGCGGTACTCGCCCGGGTAGTCGTAGACCTCGAGGTCGGGGTCCTGCTTGGCCTCGGCGCGGACCTCCATCGCGGCGTCGGGCGTCGGGAAGTAGAAGTCGCGCAGGCTGGCCTTGCCCGACCGGATCTGCTCGCCGAAGCGGAACTCGTGGATGTGCTCGCGGTCCTCGACGGCGCCGTCGGCGAGGTTCCACCACACCTCGGCGTCGCCGGCGATCGGGCGGTGGGTGCCCTTGTGGTCGGACATGACGAGGACGTGGCGGTCCTCCTCGTGCTCGAAGTAGTAGAAGAGGCCGTCCTCCTCGAGCAGCCGGCTGATGAAGTCCCAGTCGCTCTCGCGGTACTGCACGCAGTAGTTGCGCGGCTGGTACGCGCCGACGATGTCGAAGCGGAACATGCTCTGCTTGAAGCCGGCCACCTCGAGCACGCCGCGGATGATGTCGGGCGTGCGCTGCTCCTGGAAGATCCGGCAGTCCTGGCGCAGCGTCAGCCGCCACATCCGCGGCACCAGGGTGACGGCGAACAGCGCGAACTCGCGGCTCTCGCCGACGTACTCGCACTGCGCGACGATGCCGTGGACGAACCGCGGCTCGTCGACGCCCTCGATCGTGAGCACCGCGGTGCGGCCGACGAGCTGCTGCACCTCGAGCATGTGCGGGCAGGCGAGCTCGACGCGGAACTCGTAGAGGGCGCTCACGCCCTCGTGGCCGGTGAACCGCAGCACCCGCAGCGGCGCGTCGGCGCCGTCGACGGTGAAGGTGTAGACCGGCCGGTTGCCGATCAGCGCGAGAATTGACGCGAGCCCTGCCATCCGACCCCTCCCCGACCAGCGCGGCGAACGAGGCGGCGACGGTAGCCGAAGGGGCGCCGGGGGAACAAGGCCGCAGGTAGCCGGGAACGCCGTTTATGTGCGCGCAAATGGCCTTGGAGCGCGATGCCGGCGCCGGGGTTTCCCGGGCCGGGAGGCCGCCGGCGCGTCAGCGATAGTGGCCGCGGCGGCCCTCGACGTGCTTGCCGACGACCACGAGCGCGGCGAGCCGGTCGAGGTGCGCGAGCGGATCGGCGAGGGGGGCGTCGAGGGCGAGGCGGATCGCGGCGCCGTCGATCTCGATCTCGCTCGCGCCGGCGCACAGCGGCGCGAGCGGGAGCTCGCTGGTCGGCGCCGGGCCCTCGTCGGCGCGCCACACGAGGTGGTGCCGGCGGTCGATCGCGACCGCGGGGCGGACCTCGAACACGGTGCGACGCGGCCGGCCGGGGCCGTCCCACTCGGTGCGCACGGCGACGGGGAGGCCGTCGAAGCTGCCGGCGATCGCCATGCCCGCGCGCTGCAGGCGACCGCCGAGCCGGCCGGCGGCGCGCTCCCACGCGGGCACCAGCGCGGCCATCACCGCCGGGGCCGGGATCGCCTCGCGCGCCGCCGCGAGCGCGACCGCGACGGCCTTGACCTCCTCGACGAAGCGCTGCAGCTGCCCGGCGTCGCGGCCCGAGTCGTCGACCGCGAACACCAGCCCGTGGTCGGTGGCGGCGCTCGGCGGGCGCTGCAGCAGCAACTTTCCGACGTGTTCTTCGAGGCATGTCGTTTGCGACATGTCCCGGGAGACAAGTCGTCCGGCGACCAGCGCGAGGCCGAGGCCGAGGTCGGGGACGCTCAGGCGGGCGACGGCGACGGCGCCGCGGCCGTCGACGTGCTCGCGGGAGATCCGCAGGCGGGCGCCGGCGAGGCCGCCGTGCATCGCGCCGGCCTCCCAGGCGAGGCCGCTGCGGGCGGCGACCTCGCGCCAGAGGGCCTCGACGCGGCGGGTGCCGACGGCGAGGGGGGCGTGCTCCTCGACCAGCGCGGACTCGCGGCGGCCGACCACGGTGAGGGCGATCCACACCTCGGGGTCGCGCGCGCGCGGGACGTCGACCCGGGCGTGGAGGTACCACGAGAGGGCGACGCCGCCGTGGTCGAAGCCGGCGACGAGGTCGGTCGGCAGCTGCAAGGAGAAGGCGAGCGACTCGGCGTCGCGCAGGCGGTCGGCGGGGAGGGTCCAGCGGCAGACCTCGTGCTGGCGGACGGTGCGGCCGAGGAAGCTGTCGGTGCTCTCGAAGGCGACGAGGGCCAGGGTGGCCTGGCCGTAGGCGTGGTGGCGGGTGTTGGCGAGGGCGATCGCGCCGCGCAGCGACTCGCCGGGGCCGACGACGTTGGTGCCGAGCGACAGCTCGAACTGCGGCGCGGTGCCCTGCGCGGGGCCGGAGGCGAACACGCGGGTGGCCGGCGGGCTCGAGGCGAGCGGCGGGGCGCTCTCGACCAGGGCGACGAACTCGGCGCGGGCGTCGGGCCACCACGGCACGCTGGCGTGCACGTGGTAGGTGTAGGCGATCCGGTACGAGGCGCCGACGTAGCTGACGGGCGCGCCGGCGGGCAGCTGGAAGGTGACGCTGGCGTGGTGCTCGCCGACGTCGAGCCGGCCTGCCTCGCGCACGCGGGCGCGCCGGCGCAGGAACACCCGCGGCTTGTGGGTGGTGCCGAACTCGCTGTCGGCCTGGAACGGCTCGACCACGCCGCGCAGCTCGATGTCGACGAAGTCGAGCGGCACCGGCTCGTGGCAGCGCAGCACCACCCGCGCGACGAACAGCCGCTCCGGCACCACCACGCGCGGCGTGTACAGCTGGATCTGCGGCCGGCGGCGGAGCAGGGGCATCGGCCCCGAGGATAGCCGAGCGCGGGGACGGCGACGTGTGCCGGCGCGCGCTCGGGGGGCGGGGAACAGCGACTCGTGCGCGACGAGGGTGTGGTCGTCGCCGGCGAGGACGATGGTCTCGGCGATCTCGCCGCCCGGCCGGCGCTCTGCCGGACGACGGCGAGGCGCTCGTCGGCGTCGCCGGCACGAGGCGGTCGACGAGTCGCTCGCGCGCCAGGCCCGGCTCGGCGAAGGGGTGCTGGTGACGCCGGCGAATCGTCGGCGACGTCAGGCGAGGTGAGGTCGGCGGGCCGGGGGTGCGCGGTCGACGGGTCGCGCGTGACGCGGTATCGTCGCGCGGTGCCACGAGCCCGGCGCGAGTTCGAGAGGCGTTTCGTCCCGGTGGGGCCGCCGGCGTGGGCTGGCAATTTCTGCGCGCGCTGCGGCGGACTGTCCGAGCGGCCACTCTGCCGCCATTGCGGGGGCAGCATGGTCGCGCTGGCGTGGGAGGCCGCTGAATCGCCGGGGCCGAGCAGCGTACTCGGCTGGCTGTTCCTCGTGTTCGTGACGCTGTGGAGCGCGAGCGTCTTCGTGTTCTGCGGCGCGGCCCTGGTGTGGTTCATCGTCACGACGGCGCTGGACGACTCGCGGACGGTGGACGAGGCCATCGCGATGGCGCTGATGAGCGTCGTCCTCGCGCTCGTGATGGTGCTCATCGGCGTGTTCCTCAAGGGGGGAGTGCAGTCGTTCGGGCGCGAGTGGGCGTTCTGCGGCGCCGACGAGTCGTTGCTCGGGCGGGTCGAGTCGTTGTTCGGACGGGTGATCGCCAGCCACGGCACGCGGGTGGTGAGCATCACGCCGCTGACGCTCGCGGGGACCGCCCCGAGCGCGGTGGAGGTCGAGGCGGCCGGGGCGTCGGCGGTGGCGCGGGCGCTCGAGCCGCTGCTGCCGCCGGGGACCGTGGACAAACCCGGGTCGCTCGCCGGCGAGGCGGTGCTCGTGCTCGCCGCGGTGCTGCACCTCGCGGGGGGAGGCGTGGTTCAGCTCGAACGCGTGACGTTGCAGTCCTGGTGCCGCCCCAAGGGGCACGACGAGGCGCAGGACGTCCTGGCAAAAACGCGGGACGTCTGGCACGTGCGCCCCGGCGAGGGCTGGCCGGCGCCGCACACCGTCGAGTCGATGGTCTGGCGCGCGATGCTCGTGGCGGACGATGGCTCGTCGCAGCGCACGAGCGGGACGCCGTATCGGGACGGGGGCGCGACGCGGGCCGGGGCACGCGGGGGCCCGCTGCGGCTGGACATGCCGGAGCTGTTCTCGACGCTCCGGGCGCGCGTCGCCGACCCGCCGCGCGCCGAAGGGAGCGAGGCCGCGGGGGCCGTCGCGGCCCGGCTGGCGGCGGCGGCGGTGGGGAACGCGGACTTCGCCGCCGAGCTGATCGCGGAGGTGACGAGGCTGCGCCGGATCTTCGCGACCCCCCACGTGGTCCACGAAGACACGCGGTGCCGGGTAGAGACTTGAGGACATGTCGAATGAGACATGCCCGGAAGGACATGTCTACAGGAGCATGTCCAAAAGACCAACGTGATCCGCTCACTCGCAGCGGCGGTGGGCCTCGGGGCGGGCGCGGAAGTCGGGGCTGTCGACGGCGGGGCACGCGTCGCGGATCTGCCGCTTGAGGTCGTCGACCTCGGGGTGCGTCAGGGCCATCGCCGGGAACACCAGCGGGACCGCGCCGCCGGCGGCGAGCTCCGCGTGGAGGGCCGCGAGCGCGCCGTCGTCGCGGCCGGTGTCCCAGATCGCGGCGAAGTTGTCCTCGTAGCGGTCGACGAGCTCCGCGGCGGCGGGGCCGCGGAACACCAGCATGTTCTCGAAGGTGTTGTGCTCGGCGTTGCTCGACAGGTTGTAGCTGCCGGTCCACAGCTCGTCGCCGTCGACGATCATGTACTTGTGGTGCATCTGCTCGGCGTAGCTGGCGTGCCAGCGGTAGGCGTAATACTTGTAGCGGACGGCCACGCCCGCCGCGCCGACGAGGTAGCCGTAGAGGAACCCGCGGTCGTTGCATTCGCGCCGCTCCGCGGGGTCGTCGCCGGCGGCCGCGAGGCACTCCGCGAGCGCGTCGACCTGCTTCTCGTGGGTCGAGGCGGCGATGAACTCCTGGCCGTCGAGGTAGACGCGGACGTCGAGCGGTGGGTCCTCCGCGGCCCGGGCGATCAGCGCCTCGGCGACGGCGCGCAGCCGCAAATGGCCCGAGGCCAGGTGGATCGATCGGCGGGCGCCGGCGATGGCGGCGACGAGGGCGTCGCCGATCTCCTCGCCGCCGTTGACGACGAAGGTGTCGCCGCCGCGCACGTCGAAGTTGGCCGAGGTGAAGTGGACGTGGGTGTCGGGCTCGTCGGCGATCGTGGCGTCGTCGATCGTCAAGGTCGACGGCCGGCTGGCGAGCCCGGGGTCGCCGACGAAATCGCGGGAGTGGGTCCAGAGGTGCTCGAACTCCCGCTGCATGCGCAGCATCAGCTCGGAATGGCCGCGCAGGAACAGGGTGTTCTCGTCGTAGAACGTGGCGGCCCCCGGCGACCAGTTGGCGCTGCCGGTGACGAGGAAGCCGAGGTCCGCGGCGTCGAGGGCGTCGCGCGGGCCGTCGACGATCATGAACTTGTGGTGCATGATCTTGTTCACCCAGCGCACGTCGACGCCGTCCTGCTCGAGCTTGCCGGACTTCGAGCGCTGGCGGGCCTCGCCGGTGAGCTTGCGGTCGGCGCTGGCGGTCTCGAACAGGAACCGCACCTCGACGCCGCGCGCGACCGCGGCCGCGAGCGCCGCCTGGATGCCGGCGTCGGACAGCGAGTACATGGCGATGTCGAGGGTGCGCTCGGCCTCGCCGATCAGCTGCTCGACGCGGCGATTGTGGCTGTCGGCCGCGGGCTGGGGCGAGAAGACGACGTCGCTGACGCGCTCGGTGGCCGGCGATGCGTCGGCGCGGACGGCGACGGGCTCGAGCGGATCACAGGCCAGCGCGGTCGCGCCGAGCCAGGCGATTCGCAGGGGGGACAATGACATGAGGGCCGCCTCGCAATGGCAAGCGTCGCATCGCCGGCGGCGGCGCGCCAGGATTGTCTCCACCGCGAAATCCGCCGCGGCGGCCGGGTCTGCTGATTCGGGTCGCGGCTCAGCGGTCGGCTTCGCGGACGCGAGTGACGAAGTACAGCATCTGCAGCGCGGTGGCGACCAGGGCGGCCACGTAGGTGAGCGCGGCGGCGCCGAGCACCTTCTTCACGCCCTCGTCGTCGGCGCGGCTGACCAGGCCGGCGGCCATCAGCCGCCGGCGCGCCCGGGCCGAGGCGTCGAGCTCGACGGGCAGGGTGACGAGCTCGAACAGGAAGATGCCGGCGAACAGGAACACGCCGAACCACGCCAGGCCGAGCATGTGCAGCGCGAGGCCGGCGATGATGACGATGTACGACAGCTGCGAGCCGATCCGCGCCGGCAGCACCAGGGCCTGGCGCACGCGCATGAGCCCGTAGCCCTCGGCGTGCTGAATGGCGTGCCCGGCCTCGTGCGCGGCCACGCCGGCGGCGCTGACCGAGCGGCCGGCGTAGACCTCGGGCGACAGGCGCAGGACCTTGTGCGCCGGGTCGTAATGATCGGACAGCGCGCCGCCGATCGGCTCGATGCGGACGTCGCGGACGCCGGCCTGCGCCAGCACGGCGGCGGCCGCCTGCGCGCCCGTGACGCCCCGGCCGCCCTGCAGCGGGACCTGCGAGTAGCGGCGGAAAGTGGAATTGACGTACCACGAGGCCAGCAGCGACAGGAGCAGGCCGGGTACCATGTAGAGCATGTATTGTGGATCGAAGGCCCACATTGCCCGATCAACATGAGGCGGGGGCGGCGGAGGGCAAGAGCGGCGGGGGCGGCGCGTGGGGGCGGGGGCGGCGTGATCCGGCGCATGTGCGGGCGGGCGCGGCCGGTGGGGCGGTGCGGCGGAGCGCGGCGGCGCGGCGCCCCGTGCCATAAGCTCGCGGACGATGACCGCGGCGAGCCGGCCGAAGCACGGCGCCCACGACCGCATGCTGCGGGCGATCGCGCTGTTCAAGTTCTTCAAGACGGCCCTGCTCGTGACCGTCGGCCTCGGCGCGCGCGAGCTGCTGCGGCCGGAGGTGGCCGAGCAGGCCCAGGAATGGGTCGCGGCGCTGTCGCTGCGCTCGGAGCGGGTGGCCGCCCAGGATCTGCTCGGGCGGCTCGACGACGTCGCCCCCTCGCGCCTGGCGGCGCTCGCTGCGGCGTCGTTCGTCTACGCGACGGTGTTCGCGGTCGAGGGCGTGGGGCTGTGGCGCGCGCGCCGCTGGGCCGAGTACATCACGGTGGTGACGACGCTGTCGTTCGTCCCGCTCGAGGCGCATCACCTGCTGCGCTACCCGAGCGCGCCGGGCGTGTCGGCGCTGGCGCTGAACCTCGCGGTCGTGCTCTATCTGATCGCGCGGCTGAAGCGGCGTGGTGTATCAAAATGATACAGGTGACCGGCGAATCGCAAGACTGCCGGTTCGACGCGTGGTCGGTCGCAATGGTCGGAGTGCGGTCGCGGTACGAAACAGCATGTCCTTAAAAACATGTCGGTCCAGGCATGTGATCGCGGGTGCGCGCCCGTGGAGGAGGTCGAGGCAGGGGCGGTCTCGATCGCGCAGGCGAGTTCGCGGATGCGTGCGACGGCGGCGGCCTCGGCGAGGTCCGCGATGACGTGTGGGTGAACGGCGGCGAGGGGCCGCCCGCGCCGAGTGGCGACATCGGCGAGGCACGCGGCCAGGCTGGCGAGGCGCGACGGCGATTTCCATGGCGTCGTGGCTGCGCGACGGCGAGAGGTCGGGCGCCGGCCTCGACGACTTCCGTGGAGTCGCGTGCGCGACGGCGAGAGGTCGGGCGCCGGCCTCGACGAATTTTAAGAAGGCGCGTGCGGGACGGCGAGAGGCCGCGCGCCGGCCTCGGGCGCGGCCCCATCGCTTCGGGTGGCCTGCACATGCGCGCCCGGTGCGATCGACCGGCGGTGCGCGGTAGGATGGGCCATGCCGGGGACGAAGGGGGGGCTCGTCGCGCTCGTGCTCGTGGGCGCGTGTGCGAGCGGGCAGGGCCGTGACGACGAGGGCACGTTGCCGTCGGAGGCGACGACGACGGGCGAGACGGGCGACGGGGCGACGACGGGCGAGCCGACGGGCACGACGAGCACCGGGGCGCCGTCGACCGGCCCGGGCGACGCGACGACCTCGACGGACACGACGACGACGAGCGGGGCGCTGACCGGTCCGGACAGCGAGACCGCCGACACGACCGGGCCCGTCGCGGGCTGCGGCGACGGCGTTGTGCAGGCGCCCGAGCTGTGCGACGACGGCAACCTCGTCGACGGCGACGGCTGCAACGCCGACTGTCACCCGGCCGCCGAGGTGCTGTGGTCGGCCACGCACGGCGGCATGCTCGGCCTCGCCGACGAGGCGCTCGGCTGTGCGGTCGACGGCAACAACTCGATCTACGTGATCGGCTTCGTCGGTGTCGGCGCCGACGACACCGATTGGTGGATCCGCAAGTACGCGGCCGACGGCGCGGAGCTGTGGACGCAGAGCTACGCCGGCTCGGCGATGCTCGCCGATCAGGGGCGGGCGATCGTGGTCGACGCCGCCGAGACGGTCTACGTCGCGGGCCTGGCCCAGGAGCCGATGGAGGGCAACGACGTGGTGGTGCGCAAGCACGCGGCCGACGGCAGCCCGCTGTGGACGCGCACGTTCGCCGGCGCGGCGATGCTGAACGACGTCGCCAGCGGGGCGGTGCTCACGCCCGACGGCGGGCTGCTGGTCGGTGGGTCGACGGCGGTGGTCGACGCGGGCAACGACACGTGGCTGCGCAAGTACGCGCCGAACGGCGACGTGTCGTGGACGCGGACCTACAACGGGGCGGCCGGCAGCAACGACGCGACGCAGGCGGTCGCGGTGACCGAGGACGGCTACATCTACGCCGCCGGCTACGAGGCGGCGCCCGGCGAGAGCAACAACGTGTGGATCGCCCGCTACGACGCCGATGGCAACCTGCTGTGGTCGCGCCTGTACAACGGGGCCGACAGCAAGGCCGATTATCTGCACGGCGTGGTGGCGATGGACGACGGCGGGGTGGTCGTGTGCGGTTACGAGACGGCCGAGAGCGTGCCGTGGAAGAGCTTCGTCCGCCGCTACGACGTCGACGGCCTGACGGTGTGGACCGAGGTCGAGGCGGGCCCCGAGGCCGCGGGCGCGCTGTGCTACGGGCTGAGCCGCGCCGACGACGGCGACCTCCTGTTCGCGGGCGCGACGATCGTCGCCGGTCAGCGCGAGCCGTGGCTGCGCCGCCTCGCGCCCGACGGGACGCCGCGCTGGTCGACGCCGATCGCCGGGGCCGGCGCGGGGAGCAGTCACGCGCGGTGCCTGCGGCAGGCGCCCGACGGCACGCTGGTCGCGGCCGGCGGGGTCGACGGGGGCGTCGACGGTCGCGACGTGTGGGTCGCACGCCTCAGCCCGTAGATCCGTTGTGGCGGCGCGACCACGGGGCCGCGGCGCCTCGCCGGCCTCGTGGCGAGTCCCCGAGGACATGTCCCAAGAGACATCTATCGTGCGGAGGCCCGGTCCCGGCCGCCGGGGGTGCCGACATTTGCGGAGGAGCCGGACGCGCCTTGAAATCTCGCGGCGGGCGGACGATGGTCTGTCGTGACCAGTCAACCGGCTGCCCAGGAGAGTTCGACATGACAAGGCTCGCATCCCCGGTCGCGCGCGTGCTGTGCGGGGCGACCATCCTCGTCGTTCACGGCTGTGGAGATCCGTCGGGGACGCCCGGCGCGAGCTCGTCGGACTCCGACACGGCGGCCACGAGCACGAGCACGGGCAGCAGCGGCGAGGCGAGCGGGCAGGTGCCGACCGAGGGCGCGACGACCGAGGAGGACGGCAGCGGTTCGCACGGCCAGGACTCGAACTCGAGCAGCACGGGGGCGATCGAGCCGCCGCCGCCGGGCTGCGGCAACGGTACGGTCGAGCCGGGCGAGGCGTGCGACGACGGCAACGACGACGAGTTCGACGGCTGCCTGGCCGATTGCACCGAGGTGCCCGCGCTCGACGTGCCGCCGCTCGAATGGAAGTACGTCCCCGTGCCGGGCACCCGGTGCATGAACGGCGACACGGCGGGCTTCGGCATCAGCCTGAACCCCGACTCGAAGAACGTGATGATCTACCTCGAGGGCGGCGGGGCCTGCTTCAACGACGCGTGTGACTTCAGCGCGTTCAACATCCCGTTCATCCCCCCGCCTGACGGGATCTTCAACCGCGCGAACCCGGGCAACCCGGTCGCCGACTGGAGCATGATCTACGTGCCGTACTGCACGGGCGACATCCACGGCGGCGACAAGGACACGATGCTCGGCGGCCAGGTCCGGCACTTCCGCGGCTACACCAACATCACGAAGTACCTGCAGCAGTGGGTGCCGACCTTCGCCGACGCCGAGAACGTGCTGCTGACGGGGATCAGCGCCGGGGGCTTCGGGGCCGGGCTCAACGCGGTGCAGGTGGCCGAGGCGTTCGGCCCCGGGCCGCAGATGATCGTGATCGACGACTCGGGGCCGCCGGTCGGCAATCAGGTCATCCCACCGTGCCTGCAGCAGACGTTCCGCGCGGTCTGGGGCCTCGATCAGACGATCCTCGCCGAGTGCGGCGGCGACTGCTCCGACCCCGACGACTTCGCCACCGGGGTGCTCGCGCACACGCTCAAGAAGCACCCCGACATCCGCTTCGGCCTGTTCTCCAACACCGCCGACACGATCATCCGCGCGTTCATGTCGTTCGGCTGGGGCAACGGCGAACACGACAATTGCGGCGGGGTGCCGCTCATCGTCCCGGCCGACGTCTACGAGGACGGGCTGCTGTCGCTGCGCGCCGACCACGAGAGCACGGCTTCGACGTACTACGTCGGCCAGACGCAGGTGCTCTACAACTTCGGCCTGGGCCACACGGTGCTGCGCTCGCCGACGTTCTGGACGACCGCGGTCGACGGCGTGCAGGTGTCGGAGTGGGTCGGCCAGGTCATCGCCGGCGAGGTGAGGCACGTCGGGCCGTGAGCGGTCAATGACGGGCTGTCCCTCGGGGCAGCCCGTCTCGCAGCGGCCGGCGCCTCAACGGCCGCGGCTGCTCTCGACGATCTCGACGAACAGGGCGGTGATGTTGTCCTTGCCGCCGCAGAGGTTGGCGTAGCGGATCGCCGCCGGGGCCGCGACGCGCGGGTCGAGCCGGAACAGGTCGATCAGGGTGTCGGCGGCCTGGTCGAGGTACTCGTGCAGACCGTCCGAGCAGAGCAGCAGGCGATCGCCGGGCTGCAGCGGGAAGGCCATGATGTCGACCTCGACGTGATCGCGCAGGCCGATCGCGCGGGTGATCGAGCTCTTGCGCCCGCGGACCTTGTCGGCCTCGACGAGGCCCTGCTTGACCTGCATGTTGAGCAGGGTGTGATCTTCGGTGAGCTGGCGGACGTCTTCGCCGCGCCCGAGGTAGACCCGCGAATCGCCGACCTGGCCGACGATCGCCAGCTCGCCGGCGACGAGCACCACCGAGGCGGTGGTGCTCATGCCGGAGTAACGCGCGTCGACCTCGGCCATGCTGTGGACCATGTAGCAGGCGTTCTGCAGGCCGCCGCGGACGAGGGCGCCGAGGCGAGCGACGGTGTCGGCCCCGAGGCGGATCTGCGGGCCGTCGTGCGCGTGGCCGTGCACGACCATGCGCCGCGCCATGCGGGCCTCGTCGGCGGCGGCCTGGATCAGCGCGGCCTCGCGGTCGACCCAGTCGCGGATGAGATCGACCGTCACCTGCGAGGCGACCTCGCCGCACGCGCGCCCGCCGACGCCGTCGCACACGACGAACAGACCGAGCTCGTCGGTGGCAAAGAAGGCGTCCTCGTTCTGGCTCCGACGCCGCCCGACGTCGGTGGCCCCGTGATGACGGGTGCGCACGCGGGGGAAGATACAACACGGCCTGCGCGCGAGCATCGCCGCGGCCCGCCCTCGCATGTCGCGAACTCGTGCCCGCGGCGGGCTCGCTCGCACGGCGAGCTCCGAGGTCGGCGCCACCCGCAACGTCGACGTGGTGCGCCGATCCTGCGGTCCTCGGGTCGCCTTCGTGAGGCGTCGATGGCGCGGGTGCGGCGTTGCGCGCGGCGCTCGCATTCGCCGCACCACGACGCGGGCGAGAGGCACACCGATGAATGTTCGATTCCGCGCATAGGCGTGAGCAGGCGCAATGACGATGTGTTCGATGGGACATGTCCTCATCGACTCACGAGGCGGAACGGGGGGCGTGGAGCCGCGGGTGCTGCCGGTGGTGCCACAGAGCGGCGAAGTCGGGCCGCAGCGCGAGCAGGCGGGCCCGCAGGTGCTGGCAGCGGCCGGCGAGGGCCGCGGTGTCGAGCACGTCGAAGGCCTGCACGAGCCAGGCCTTGAGGGTGGCGTCGTCGCAGTGGGAGCGGGGCTGGGCCCCGAGGACCCACTCGCGCGCGGGGTCGCTCAGAATTTTTTCGCGGACGCCCGGGCGTCGGCCAGGAGGGCCTCGGCCTGCAGGGAGGTCAGGTGCGGTTCGGGCAGGCACGGCTCGAACTTGGAGAGCCGGCCGCACATCGCGCTGGGGGCGTAGCGGAGGGCGTCCGCAAAGGTCGGGCGCCCCTGAGCCGTACAGCGGGTCAGCAGCTCGCGGACGGCCGCCTCGCTGGCGCCGGCCTCCTGACGAAAACTCAGGGAGACGTCGCGAGCGACCACCTTGCCGCCGAGCTCCGCCTCGAGGAGCCGCGCGAGGAGGAGGTTGGTGCGGCCTCCGGCGAAGTTCCACCAGCACAGCTCCGACCCGTCGCGCAGGAGTGGCGCGTCTTCGTCGCGGAGGAATGCGTGGAGCGCTCGCTGCTCTCCCAGGATCTTGCGAGCTCTCGTCGACCAGATCGGAGGCACCGAGTCGTCGCAGAGGATCCGCCGCATCGATTGACAGAGGGCGGCAGACAATGGGCGAGGGCTGCCGCTCCAGCGCGTTTGACCGCCGCGATCGGCAGGGACGACCCGGCAGATCGCGCGCGACCAGTCGATGCTCGTGATTTGCCAGGCGCGGCCGTTCAGTGTGAAGGTCGCGGGGTCGCCCGATTCTCCGAGCGTTTCGAGGAATCTGGCATCGACGGTGCCCAGTTCGCGATCGTGGGCGTGGACGCGGATGAGGCGCGGTGTGCTGAAGACGGCGTACAGCTCGGCGAAGTGACGGCGACCGTAGAGCCGCTCCCCGCGCGGTCCGAGCCACAGGCGACCGCCGTGGTCGGCGAGGATGTCGCGCGCGAGCATGGTGGTGACGAGCTCGGCGGCCTCGCCGGGGGTGATGTCGGCGAAGGCGTACGGGACCCGGCGCGGATCGTCACCGGCAAGGCCGAGGAAGGCGAGCAGGTCGGTGGCGGGAGCGCCCCCGAGCTGGAGCGCGAGGGCGAGGAGCTGATGGGCGAGGATGTGAAAGGCGCGCCGACTCGGCCGCACCGGTTCGACACACCCGCGAGCGTGCAGGTCGAGCAGGGCGGCGGCTTGCAAGGTGGCGGCCTCGCTGGTGGTCAGGAAGGTGCAATTGGCGACGGTCCCCGCGCGCCGGCCCGTGCGGCCCATTCGCTGGAGGAAGCTGGCCACGCGGGCGGGGCTGTCGATCTGCAACACGTGATCGAGGTCGCCGACGTCGATGCCGAGCTCGAGGGCGCTCGTGGCGACGATGACGCAGTCCTGGGCGCTCTCGAAGGCGCGCTCGGCCTCCCGTCGCGCGGCCGCCGAAAGCGACCCGTGGGCGACGTGGGCGGTGACCCCGAGCTGCAAGAGGTGCTGCGCCAGCTCCTCGACGGTGCGACGCGAGTCGGCGAACACGAGGCGCTTGCGGCCTCGGTGGAGCTGCTCGATCACGTGGGCGGCGTTGGTCAGGCCGCCGACGTAATCGAGGGTGAGCTGCGGCTGGCCGGCGGCCGAGGGCGGGCGGATGACCTGCGCGGGCCGGCGCGAGCTGCCTTGCAGCCAGACGAGGAGCTCGTCGGGGTTGCCGATGGTGGCCGACAGGCCGACGCGCTGGAGGTCGCGGCCGGCGAGGCGGGTGAGGCGCTCGAGCAGGGCCGAGAGGTGCGCGCCGCGATCGTCGTCGGCGAAGGCGTGGACCTCGTCGATGATGATGCACCGGAGGCTCGACAGGAGGCGGCCGGTGGAGATTCGCGGGCTCATCAGCATGGCCTCGATCGATTCGGGGGTGGTGAGGAGGACGTCGCCGGGGTCGGCGAGGAATCGCCGCCGCGGAGCGGGGCCGACGTCGCCGTGCCACACGAAGGCGCGCCGGCCGAGGAGCCCGGCATAGCGCTGGACGCGGGCCTCCTGGTTGTTGAGGAGAGCACGGATCGGGGACAGGTAGAGCAGCGAGACGGGGCGCCAATCGTCGCTGTCCATCGCCGACAGCGCGGGGAAGAACGCGGCCTCGGTCTTGCCGCCGGCGGTCGGGGCGAGCACCACGCAATTGTGACCGTCCAGGATCGCGTCGATCGCCAGGTCCTGGACGGGTCGGAGCTGGCGAAAGCCGAGTTGGTGCACGATCTGGTGCTGGAGTGTGGCGCTGAGCCGGTCGAAGGCGGTCATCGCGGTCCGGGCGGCGAGGGGGTGTGCCATAGCCGTTCGAGCGCGTCGATCTCGGGGTGGAGGCGGCGGAAGTGGTCGCGGAGGAGGTGAAAGAACTGCGGATCGATGTAGCCGGCGCGGCGCAGCTGGTCGCAGACCTGATGGACGACGTCGGCGTAGTTGCTCTCCCACACGATGTTCTGCGCGACGCGCTCGGCGTCGAGGGCGGTCTCGACGAAGCGCTTGAGCGAGGTCGACTCGAATCGCTCGAGGACGAACACGTAGAGGGCGTTGCGCTGGTTCTGGGCGGGAGGTACCGGCAGCGAGACGCTGGCCTCGGTCGGAGCGGGGGTCGGGATGAGGCGCTTGATCTTGGAGTTGTGCCAATGGATCTTCTGATCGGCGACCAACTGCTCGAGGACGGCGAAGAAGCGCGTGGAGGTCCACTGGAAGTGGCCTTGCAAGCTGCCGAGCTCGACGTCGTCGCCGTTCTCGGGCAGGCGGCGCCACAGCATCTCCTCGTCGCGCAGGACCTCGGGCGGCCGGGGCTCGACCGGAGCGGGCACCTCGTCGGTGAGGACGACGGTGTCGAGGCGGACGCGGCGCAGGCTGCCGCCGCGGCCACGTCCGACCTCGACGAGGCCGCGCTGGCGCAGGCGCTTGCGGGTCTCCCAGTAGCGCTCGTCGTCCCAGCCGTAACGATTGACGAGCTCGTTGCGCAGCCGGGTGTTGCCGATCGCGCCGGTCTCGGGGATGAGCTCGAGCAAGTGGCGCTCGTCCTCCGCGGGGTCGCCCTGCGCGGCGGGGGCGTCGCGGGCCGGGTCGTCGTCGGCGTCTTCATTCTGAGCGCGAGCGATCGCGCCGCGGCGGCCGGGACCGACCTCGAGCCGGCCCTGCTCGAGCAGGGCGTCGAGCACCTGCTCGAGGTAGTCGGGGTGCCACTCCATGTAGCTCTGCAAGGTGGCGCGGGTGCACGCGGTCCCCTCGGCCTCGAACTCGTCGATGGCGTCGAGGAGGGCGCGTCGGTCGTTGCGGACGTGGCGGATGCTGCCGCCGGAGCCGCCGCGGCCGACGATGATCTCGCCGAGCTCGCGGAGCTCGCCCATGACGTGCTCGATCTCTCGGGTACGCCAGCCGGCCTCCTGGAGCTGGGCCATGAGGCCGTAACCGCTGATCGCGGAGCCATCGTCGGGCAAGAATGCGAGGAGTTGGCGTTGATCTTCGGAGAGTCGTCGCGGCATTGTCGTTAGGTTCGGTGCCGTTCCGCGCGGAGGACGATCAAGGCGAGCGCAACAGGGCGGCTGCGTGAACTCACTCGATTGCGGCGGTCAAGGCAGCTCGAGGTGGATGTCGTCCACCGTGGGGGCGGCGATTCCCGCGGCGGCGCGCTCCTCCGCGGTGAGCTCGCCGGCGCTGACGACGAGGTGGAAGTGCTGGGCGGGGTCGTAGTCGGGGTGGGCGTCGACCTTGTCGAGGAGGTCGAGGACGAGCTTGCGGAGGAAGACTCGCGGGGCGACGCCGATCTTGCCGCCGAGTTGGCCGGTGATGCCGTGCGCGAGCCGCCGCAGGGTGTCGTCGGTGACGCGCGCGGCGACGCGTTCGGGGTGCCTGGCGGGGTAGAGGGCACGGACGCGGCGGCCGACCTCGAGCAGCTTGGTGTCGTCGAAGGTGCCGAGGCGGAGCTGGGTGCCGCGGCCGGTGTCGAACCGCTCGGGGCCGCTGAAGTCGGTGTGGAGCCGTTGCTCGAGCGGGGGGAGGCGGCGGATGCCCTGCGGGCCGTCGAAGAACTGTGGGGTGCCGGTGACGACGACGTAGAGCCCGGGGTAGACGCGCGAGTCGAGGTCGTCGACGAGCTGGCGGAGGGCGTTGAGGCTCTTCTCGCGGCTGTCGGCGCGGACGCGCTGGATGGTCTCGACCTCGTCGAGGACGAGCAGGAGGCCGCTGCGGTCGGTCTGATGGAGGACGGCGAGCAGGCCGCGGAAGAAGCCGGAGGCGCCGCGGTGGTCGAGGTCGCCCTTGATACCGGCGGTGCGCTTGATGTCGGCGCCGACGTTGGGCTGTCCCATGAGCCAGGCGAGCAAGCCCTCGGCGACGGTCTGCTCGCCGGCGATGCGGGCGCGGTGGATGGCCCGCAGGGCGGCGGCGAACAGCGGCTGGGTGGCGCTGATGCTGGCGAGTCGCCGCTCGAGCAATTCGCCGACCGCGCGAGCGATGCCCTCGAGGTCGTCGTCGGCGATGCCGGGGGCAGCCTCTTCCTCGAGGTCGAAGAACCACCGGTCGATGAGGCAGCGAAACGCGCCGGTGGTCCACTCGCGGGTCTGCAGCGACTCGAGGGCCCGCCGGTAGAGCGTCTCGAAGCGGTAGAGCGGGGTGTCGGTCTCGGAGATCTGGACCAGCGCGGTGGCGTAGCCGCGCTCGCGCGCGCGGTGCTCGAGCCAGCGGGCGAAGAAGGTCTTGCCGGTGCCGTAGTCGCCGCGGATGGCCTTGAAGCCGGCGCCGCCGGTCGCCACGTCGGCGAGCTCCTCGTCGAGGACGGCGACGAAGCGATCGAGGCCGACGGCGAAGGTCTCGAGGCCGTGGTGGGGGACGGTGCCGCGCCGCAGCGCGTCGATGATCTCGCGGCGTTTGAGCAGGCTGATCTCGGTCACGGATGCCTCCAAATTCACGCGCCCGCGAGCTCGAAGCAGTGGCGCAGGCGCCCGAGGTGGAGCTCGGCGCGGCGGTTGTGAGAGTCGTATTGCAGGACCGCGTAGCCGTCGACGTTGAGGACCTCGCTCGCCGTGACGATGAAGCCGGCGACGCGCCGCGCGGGCAGGCCGAGCGCGGACGCGAGGGCGTTGTCCTCCGCCGAGTTGCCGAGGGCCAGCAGGGCCTCGACGGCGCGCCTGGCGAGGTCGCGCTGGCGCGGCTCGGTGGCGCGGGCGGCGAAGATCGGCGATGCGAGCAATTGGCGGAGAGTGGGGTGATTCGAATCACCGGTCGAGGCCGGCGCGGCGGGCGTTTCGGGCAATAGTGGCAGTTGTGGGCCGACGTCCTTGGAGGTCGGCCGCGAACGACGGGTCTCTCGCGGCGGCTGCGGCTCGAGGTGAAGGTGCCACCACGGCGGCGGCACGGCTGGGCGGATCGACAGCGCGGGATCGTCATGATCGCTGTCCATGCCCTCCCACCCGAGGAGGCACATCGGAGTGACGACCTCGGCGAGCGTGGCGCCGCCGCTCTCGCCAGGCGAGGCGCTCGCCGGGGTGTGGCGGTGCTCCTCGTCGTGCACGACGATGACGCCCTGGGCGCCGCGCGGGCTCCAGGCATCGTCGGCGGAGAAGGCGGTCTCGTATGCGTGGACAGCGGCGCCCGCCAGCCGCGGACGCCAGCGCGAGCTGGCCCGCGGGTTGCGTTCTCCGGTCGGTTGCAGGCGGCCGGCGGGGACGTGCCCGTGGTCGCTGGCGAGGAGCACCGCGCGGCCGGCGGCCTGCGCGGCGTCGAGGAGCTCGAACAGGGGCCGAATGCTGCGAGCGCGCCAGACGGAGGTCTGCGGCGCTTCGAGGTCACGCGCGCTGTCGGTGGCGTCGAGGATCACGCCGACCAGTCGCGCGTGGGGGTCGCGGATCTGCGCCAGCACCTCGGTGCCGGCGGAGTCGTCGAGGGCGCGGCGATGGAACAGCGGCGGCGGTCCGCCAGGCGAGAGGCGGGCGAGGCCGCGGTGTTCGGCGAGACGCTTGCGGTCGCCCCCGGGGTCGGGATTGAAACCTGCAGGCACCGGTTTGCCGGTGAGCAGGGCGCTGCGGGAGATCGCGGCGACGGACGGGATCGCGGCGAGGACCGCGGGACACGGCACGCCTGACCTCGCCTCGGGCAAGCCGTGCCACGCGAGCGGCCCCCAGCGCGAGGCGTCCTCGTCGAGCGAGGCGAGCAGCTCGAGCGTCTGCGTCCACGCCATCGCAGGGAGCAGGACGACGAGCAGGCGGCGCGCGGGACGATCGTGGAGGAAGCGGACGGCGAGGACGTCGAGGGCGTCGACGATCGGGATCGCGGCGTCGCCGACGGTGTTGTCGACGAGGGCGCGGGCGAACCGGTGGTCGAGCTCGCGGCGCTCGTCGTCGACACGGGCGGCCACGGCGGCGACGCCAGTGCCGAACGGATCGCCGGCGGAGCCGCGCGCGGTCTGGCGAGCGCTGTCGAGGTAGCCGCCCTCGTCGACGTACCAGCGCGCGAGCGCGTCGGCGCGGCTGGCCTTGAGGACATGCGGAGATTCGCCGCGCGCGACCAGCCAGGCGAGGAGGCGGACCCCGGCCTCGGCGCGCGCGAGCTCGCCGGCGGCGCGGCCGTCGGGGCTGTAGCGCGGGCGGTCGTGGTGCTCGAGGTTGCGCAGGACGGCGATGGCCTGGTCGAGCTGCTGGTGGGTCGGTGCCGCGGCGGCGCGGCTCAAGAGCCGGCCGAGAGCGGCGAGGCGCTGCTGCCAGGAGGAGAGCAGGCGCCGGCTGTCGATCAGCGCGTGGCGGACGTGATCGTCGGCGAGGGCCTCGGCGGCGTCGAGGGCGGTGCGCAGGGCGATGCGTTGCGAGCCGCGGCGGAGCTCGCCGAGGGTCGGCGCGGCGAGCTCGCCGAGTCGGTGCAGCAGCTCGCTGCGCTGTTGGGCCTTGCCCTTGGCGCCGAGGAACGCCTCGGCCTTGAGCGCGAGCCAGGTCCGGAGCGATTGATCGTGGTTTGACTTGGGGACCAGGGTCTCGCAGAGGATGGCGAAGCCGAGCAGCATCGCGCCGCGATCGGCCAGCCAGGCGCGAAGGATCGCGGTGGCCGGCTCGCCGAGGCGGCGGGCGAGGACGGCCTCGAGCTCGGACTGCACGCCCGTCGCGGCCTCGTGGGCGAGGGCGGCGGCGAGGCGAGGTCCGAGACCGTTGCCGGCGGCCCAGGCGAGCAAGGTGCTCAGGCCCGAGGTGTCGAGGTCGAGGCCGCATTCGTGCTGAAGCCAGGCGTCCCACAGGCCCTTGAACGTCAGGCGACCGCCGGGGCTCGGCAGCGGGGCGGGCGGCGGCACGCGGAGGAGCCAGGCGACGAGCTTGCTCGACAGCACCTCGGGGTCGATCGATTCGAACGGGGCGGTGAAGAGGTGCGAGACGCGGACCTCGGTGTCGATGCGGAAGACGCGGCCGTCGTGGGCGAAGTAGCCGGCGACGTCGAGCGGGATCCGCGCGGTCCAGGGCACCAGGTACACGGTGCGCCGAGGCGCGGCCTGCCCCGGCTCGTGGAGCAGCCGGCGCAGGCCGAGCTCGCAGTCGGCGAGGACGACCTCGAAGCGACCGACGCCGGGGAGATCGATGGGGCGCGGGTCGTCGCACACGCCGTGGATCGCTATCAGCGGCCGATGCTCGCGGCCGCCGGCGAACATCCGCGCGAGCTGGTGACTGAGGGCGGAGAGGGTGAGGCTGGGCGGCTGCATGCTACCGACCTTTCTGCTGGACCTGCACCTGCCAGCGCAGCGGACCGGGCGCGGCGAGACCGGCGGCGCGCAGCTCGGCGAGCAGGGCGTCGAGTTCGTTCGCGCCGACGGTGACGAGGTCCCAGCGGCGCGGGACGAGCCCCGAGTTCGGCGCCGCCGGCTCCGGCGGCTCGGCATCGACGCCGGGGTCCCAGCGGCGGGTACCGGACGTCGATCGCGAGATGTCCGGAGGGACAGGTCGTGGTGGGGCGCGCTCGCCGGGTGGCTGCACCGCCTGCAGGTTGAGTCGGGTGGCCCGCTCGGCGAGCTGTTGCAGCTGCCCGACGAGCGAACGCTCGTGTTCGCCGGCGTGGAGGAGCTCGGCGAGCTCGTCGAGCAGCGCTGCGGTCTGCGGCGGCGGGTCCGGACGCAGGTGCAGCTGTTCGAAGCTGGCGCGTACGAGGGCGGAGCCGAGCTGCTCGACGAGCCGGCCGGCGGTGGCGAGGCTGGCGCCCACGGCTCTGGCGCTGACATGCGGGGTGAAGCTCGCCAGGACCTCGACTTGCTCGAGCGGGCGCCGGCCGGTGAGGGCGCGGACCAGGTCGGAGGCCGAGCGGGCGATGTGCAGGCGCGGCGCGTCGTCCGGGAGGCCGAGGGCGGTCGACCAACCGGCGAGGAGGTCGGGGAGCGCGAGCGCGGCGGGGCCGAGCTCGCGGAGGCGCTGCTCGAGCGCGGAGCCGAAAGCCTGCAGGTTGTCGGCGGTGTTGGAGGCGCGGACCTGCAAGCCGAAGGCGGCGCCGGCCAGCCGGAGGGCGCGGCTCCATGGTTCGTCGCGCGGGAGCTCCGGCTTCTCGAGGACGACGAGACCGGGGAGCGTGGGACCGGGCGTCCACGGGCGACCGCCGGAGACCAGGGTCCGCGCGTGCAAGCGGGCGTAGCAGCGGACCAGCACGGCGAGGGCCTCGGGCTGGAGGCCGAAGCGAAAGCCCTCGCCGTGCCAGGCGGCGACCTCGTCGACGGTCGGGTTGTCGACCGCGGCCTGGTCGCGCCGCCGCTCGACACGCTGCAGCGGGCCGTCGGTGACGAGGTTGACGGCCGACTCGTTCACGCGCACCACGCCGAGTGGACCGAGAGTCCCGCGCAACACGTCGAGCTCGTCGCGCTTGAGCTCGGCGAGGCGGTGGTCGGGCTGGTCACACAGGACGTCGAACCAGTGCAGCACCGACTCGATCACCGACTTGTTGGCGAGGCGGAGCCCGAAGTGAGGATGGTGCGGCCAGCGGGTCTCGAGCAGCGCCGGGATGTAGCTGGCGAGCGCGGCCTTGAGGTTGGGGGCGAACAAGGACGGGGCGAGCCGCTCGCCGGGGACCAGCAGGCGGAGCGGCTCGGGGACGCAGCGGGCGCGGTCGAGGGCCGGGTCGCTGTCCTTGACCGGGGCGAGGCCGTAAGCCTTCTCGAGCGCGTCGAGGAGGAGCGACCGCTTCTCGCGTTGGAGGTTGAGCAGGAGGTTGCGGGCGGCCGCCTGCTTCTCGACGCTGAGGTGTTGCAGGTAGATGAGCGGCTCGCTCTGGACGATGTCGATCGCCACGAGGTCCTCGAGCGCGCGGTAGGTCTCGCCGGAGAAGAAGCTCGGCAGCCACACGAGTGTCCACGAGCCGGGCCCGCGGGCGGTGAACTCCTCGAGCGCGTTGATGTCGTGGAGCGGCCCGTAGCTGCCTTCGTCGAACGGGTAGTCGATGACGACGCGGAAGTCGTGCTCGTCGGGGCAGCGCAGTTGCTCGGGCGACATGCGCCGGACGTTGCCGAAGACCAGCTCGCCGCTGCGTCGGGTGTTGCGCCAGTCGAGCTTGTAGTCGACGACGGGGCGGAAGTCGTCGGGGAGCGCCAGCGCCTCGAACAACAGCGCGCCGAGGACGCTCTGGCACAGACCCGTCTTCACGCCCTCGCGGGCGCGGTTGACGATCGACTGCACGTCGACCTGATCGAGGACGATCGAGATGGAGGGGTCCGACTCGCGGCCGACCTCGATGTGGCCGGTGGCCTGGCCGAGGCGGCGCAATCGGGTGGCGACGTCCTGGATCTCGAGGCCGGGGATCAGGCTGCGGATGTGGCCGTGGTTGAGCTGGATCAGGCGCTTGACGGTCAACGCCTGGAAGGCCGGGAGCGCGGGGATCAGCGCGCTGATCAGGAGGGTCTTGACGATACGGTTGTCGTTGCGGCACGCCCGCACCGGACAGCCGGAGCAGCCGAGATCCTGACGCGCGCCGTCGCGGGCGCGCTGGCAGCGGTCGGGGGTAGTGGTGCCGTTGGCCTCGCGCAGGCGCGGCAGGAGGTCGTCGGTGTAGATCTGGCGCGCTGCCCGGAAGCGCGCGGCCTGCAAGTTGTCGTCGGGCGGGGGGCCGAAGAGCAGCGGGTCGAACAGGTCGCCGACGCCGACCAGATCGCCGAGCTCGACGTCGTCCATGTGGCCGTGCAAGAGCTCGACGAGGAGGCGCAGGGCGGTGCGCTGCCGCTGCAACAGCTGCGAGAGGCGGATGAGCGCGTCGACGAGGACGGGGCTGAAAGGGTAGACCTGGCGGAACGCGTGGCGATCGTGGCCGCCGCCGAGCAAAGTGTTCCAGCTGGCGCCGGCGCTCTTCTCGAGCGCGGCGAAGGTGCGGTCGATCGCCGCGACGGCGGCTGCGTCTCGTGGGATGAGGACCCGCTTCTCGACGATCGCGGGCAGGTTCTCGTCCTCGAGCCTGATCTCGCCGAAGCGCCCCTTGGCCAGCTTCAGGACCTCCTCGGCGTGGGCCTGCTCGGGCCCGACGTTCTCCTCGCCGATCATGAAGCGCAGCTCTTTTTGCCGGGCGACGAAGCTGACGAGCGGGATGTGACGGCGGGCGTGGTCGCCCTGGACGAGCTTGACCATGCGCCCGACCCAGGTGCTGATGAAGTCGGGGCTGCCGGCGTTCATGCTGAGCCAGAGGATCAGCTCGTCGAGGAACAGGACGACGGCGGCGTATCCCAGCGCCTGCGCGTGGCGGGTGAGCTCCTGCAGGCCGGTGTCGAAGTCGACGTAGGTACGGCGGTGCTCGTCGGCGATGCTGCGAAAGAAGGGAGTGCGCGCGAGGGCGGTGAGGAGGTCGGCCCGCTCCTGCGGCGAACCGGAGGTGCGGGCGGCGTCGAAGCGCGCGCGGTCCCAGGTGCTGTTCGCCAGCTTGCCCCACCGCCCCGTCTTCTGCGGAGGGCCGAGCGCGGCGAAGAAGGCGGCGTCGCCGAGTTGCTCGCGCAGCGCGTCGGCGTCGTTGAACAGGCCGGTGTCGGCGAACAGCAGCGGGAGAGGTGCGTCGGGGTGATGGACGCGGAGATGGCCGAGGTAGGCGCCGAAGATGGCGCCCTCGAAGCTGGGCTGGTCGAGCATGTGCAGCCGCAGCTGCAGGAGCTCGCGCTCGCCGGTCCACGGGTGGCCGCTGCGCAGGGAGGCGAGCTCCGGCAACGACCAGGCGTGGCGGTCGCCGGCGAGCAGGAGGCTGAGGAGGGCCATGAAGTGCGACTTGCCGGTTCCGAAGCTGCCGTGCAGATAGGCGGCCTGGCTGCGACCGTCGCGCAGCGCGGTGGCGACGAGGTCGAGGCTCTGGGTGAAGGCCCGCTGGAGCGCAGGCGTGACCCGATAGGTGGCGACGGTGTCCTCGGGCCGGCTGATGCCGTCGGCGAGGACGACGGTGAAGTCCATCGGGCGGATCTCCGCCGGGAGCTGGAAGAGGTCGCGGATCTGGGTCGACATGGTTTATCCAATCTCGGACTTGCTCGGCCGTCCGCGGCGCTTCTTGGCAGGGTCGTCGAGTGGGGTGGTGGAGGTGGGGGCGCGGGACGAATCGGGGACGGGGGTGTTCGCGGTCTCGTGCGTGCGACGACGTGTCTTGTTGGCGAGGGGTCCGTCAGGGGTCATGACATTGGCGGGAGCGGGCGCGCGCCGAGAATTGACATTCGCAGGCGGCGCGGCGCGGGTCCGGCGATGGTCGGGCGGGGCCCAGGTCTGCAGCTGGCCGCGGCTGACGCCGAGTTCGATGCAGCCGGCGGCGATGTGGGCGTCGAGGGCGTCGAGGTAGCGCTCGCCGGTGTCGGGGTGACGCTCGTCCGCGTGCCATTGCTTGATCCACGGGAACAGCTCGTCCAAACCGGCGAGGAGCGGGACGAGCCGATCGGGCGGCCAGCCCTCGTCGAGCTTGCGGTGATAGTAGAGCTGCAACAACGCGAGGGCGCGCTGGAGGTGATTCCAGCCGGCCCACCCGTAGACGGGGTGGCGATCGACGGCGCTGGCGGCGTCGGGATAGCTGATGAATCGCTCGTGAGGGACGTCGAGCTTGCCGCGCAGGCGAAAGTAGGCAGGGCTGCGGAAGTCACCGGGCTCGTACTTGCTGGGGACGGGGATCAGCTTGCGGACCTTGCGGTGGTGGTTCTCGGCCCACTCGAGCTCGTCCCGTGCGGCCTTCTGGGCGGCTTGAGCGGCAGCGGAGCGGGCCTCGGCGGCCTGCAAGGCGGGGGAGGTCGGAGCGGGAGGGCTGGGCGGCGACTCGTCGCTGGAGGTCTTCCGAGTCCGACCGCCGCGGACAGGGGCTCCGGCGAGTTTGCTGCGCTCCGCGACGGCCTGATCGCTGGCGATCCGGGCGGCCTCGCTGGCAGCAGCGAGGGCGTCGCGTAATCCGGGCAGGGCAGCCTCGCTGACGTCGGCGATCCGCTGGAGGTCCCAGACCTCGCGCCAGCGGGCGTGACGCTCGCGGCCGGAGGGACTGTAACGATAGCCGGCGAGGAACGGGACGGACTCGCGCTCGAGTCGATCGCGCAGCGGGTCGAGGCGCGGGTCACGGGCGACGAGGAATTCGCGGAGGGCTTGATAGCGCGGCTCGGCGTCGAGCTCGCGCTCGAGGTCGCGGGCGGTGAAGACGGTGGGCAGGCCACGCTCGCAGCGGGCGCGCAAGAGCTGCTCGGCGAGATCGGCGAGCTGCTCGGCCGCAGCATCTGCGACGCGCTCGCCGAAGGAGGCGACCTTGTGCGCAAACACGCCACGAGCACCCCACCAGCGCCGCTTGTTGACGGGGTTCTCGATCAGACGAAGATCGCGGGAGGCGGCGATCGCTGCGGCGCGAGCGTGCCAGAGGGCGCGATCGGCCTCGCCGAGGTGGTCAGGCGGGGTCGGAGACTTGAAAGGGCGCTGCTCGGGGGTCAGCTCGAGGTCGGGAGTCCAGCGGCCGGCCGTGGCGGGCGGGGCGAGCTCGAAGATGGCGTAGACGGCCCAGTCGAGGTCCTCCTGCACGCCGACCATGCGCGCGAGCAAGGCCGCGTCCTCGCGCTCGGCGCGGGCCGTGGCGGCGGCGAGATCCTCGCCGCTGGCGAGGGCGGTTTTAATGAGAGGGTGGGGGGCGAGGCGGTCGCGCTGAGCCTGGAGGTGCTCCAACTGGCGGGCGTAGGGGATGAGTGGGGTGAAATCCTCTGTTGCTGTTATCGGGAGCTCGCTGATTGCTGTCGCCGAAAATGCGTAGCGATTGCCCTCAGGGTCCCCTTTTTCGGGCCTTGATTCAGAATGGGTGCCCTTCGGGTAGGCCACTTGCTTTATCCAGAAACAGACTGTTGAGCTATTGAGATAGGCGAGAAGGGCTAAGTGCTCTTCCTCGGTTGTGGTTTGTGGGAGTTTGATGATCGGTGCGGTCCGGTTGAAAACTTTGCCCCCTCGATCGAGAACAAAATGATTATGAGATGCCACTTCTGCATATGTTATCGTCAGCCAAAAAGCGAGCTTTGAGGCTGCCAGCTCGTATAATTCGTACCAGACGCCATGACGCTTGCCATGAATAACCGCCGCTCGGTAGGGCCAGAGGAATTTGATTTCAAGCGCTAGTTCGATTTCGGGGCGAAGAAGATGAGTGTCGGGATTGTAGAGGAAAAGCACGGCGTCGTTTATGCTCATGCTCCAATCTCTGAGATTCTCTCCCGTGACCAATGGCATTCGCCCTCCGACGTTGAGGCGATTGGCGACAGCTTCGGACATTACGTAGAGTGAGTCCTCTCCGGTGACGCAAGATATCCCGATGCTGTGTGACATTTTTCGTAGAGAGGTGCGAGCTTTGCGTTCGATGCGAGCCTTAAGAGGGGCCGCTCCGCCACCCTCAAGAGGCCATGGATGAAAACGGAGAATGGATTGTAATATTGTTTCAACTGAAATAAAATCGTTCTCAAAGTTGTGTTCGGCGTAGTGATCTGCGATGCTGCGCCAGACATGGCCCCGTGCCGGTTCTGCGGGCACGCCTGGTTCGCCGCGTTTTGCGAGTACCGCGTCGACGTGGTCGCCGCTCGGGGGGCGATTGCGGCCGAAGATGAGGATCGTCGGCGTGCCGTGGCCAGGGATGAAAGCCCCCGCGGTGTTGACGATGAGCTCGAGATCGACGGTCGGAAGGACCTTCTCGATGAGGGCAGCTCCGAACTCGCGCTTGGTGAACGAGTTGGAGGTGATCTGCCCGACGTAGCCGCCTCCGCGCTTGGCGAGCTGGAAGAAGCGCTCCATGAACGGGGCCGAGAGGGCGTACTTGCCGGACGCAGATGTGTAGCGCTTGCGATAGTATTCCCGGAGCGCTGGGTCCTTGCAGGTGATGTACGGAGGATTGCCGACGACGGCGGCGTAGGAGCGCTCGACGAGGACGCGGCGGGCGGCGGCGGGGTCTTCGAGGGAGAAATTGGCGCCGTACCAGGCGGCGGTCTGTTCGCGGGTCTGGTGGGGGCGTTCGCCGAGGTCGCCCTGGCCGCCGGCGAAGCCGTAATACAGCGAGTCGGCGACGATGACATGGAGGACGGGGGCAGGGGCGCCGAGGAGACGGGTGTACTCGCCGCGCTCGAGGAACCGCAGGGTGAGGCGGAAGCGGGCGATGCTGACGGCGTAGGGGTTGATGTCGACGCCGTAGATCCGTTCGAGGGTCCTCGCGGCGAGTTCGCGGTCATGGAGGCCGGGGTGGGCGAGGCGGAGGTGGTCGAAGATCCGTTCGAAGGCGCCGAGCAGGAAGTGTCCGCTGCCGCAGGTCGGATCGATGACGTCGGCGTCGTCGACGCCGTACTCGCGGATCGCAGGCTCGAGCGTGCGGTCGAGGATGAAGCGCTCGACGAAGTCGGGGGTCTGGAGGAGGGCGAATCGTTCGCGGACGCCGTCGTCGAGGTCCTGATAGAGGTCGCCGAGGAAGCGGGTGTCGGGTTGGCCGAAGCGGAAGGCCGGAGCTTCGGGATGAGGGGAGCGGAACAGCTGGAGCAGCTGCTTGCAGCCCTCGGCCGACGGGCCGAGGCGCCAGACGAGGTTGTGAGCGGGGTCGAACAGGGCGGTCGCGGCCGGCAGATACGTGAGCTCGCGGAACACGATCCACAAGTACTCGCGCTCGCCCAGCGAGGGGGCGATCCGGAAGAACGAAGACTGGCCGTCGAGCGCGCCGGGCCCGGCGATCCGCGCTCCGACGAGGCCGCGATCCTCGAGCACGCGCACGAACACGCAGGACAGCAGCCAGGCGGCGGCGACCTGAACGACGACGCCGCGGCGCCACACTGCATAATCGTCGGCGGTGCGCGAGTCGGCGAGGTCGGCCTGATGATGCCGCTCGAGCGCGTTGCGGATGCCGGGGTCGGCGTCGGCGCGATGCAGCAGGTCGGCGGTGAGGCTGGCGAGGACCGGGCGCGCGACGCTCAGGAACGCGGCGGTGTCCAGCGGAGTGCGAGGGTCGGGCTGAGCGGGGAGGTCGTCCAGACGGAGTTTGCGCGGGCGGGACATACGGTCACGGGCGGCTTTCGGAGGGGACCCGAGGTGACCGGTGGGGACTCGCGCTGGCAAGAGAGCCTCGAGCCCACCGTATGGTCTCGAGGTCAAGTGTTGGAGGATGACGAATGATCGGTCCGGGCCCTGCGGCCCTCGTTGAGGAGCCACGGCTCGGGGATGTGAAGTCGTTGGGCTGCGGCGAGACCGGGGACGGGCAAGATGTCCTCGATCATGTGGGAGCGATGACATGGTACGAGGAACAGCAGAGACGCCGCGTCGCGGTCTCGGGTGCCCTGGACGGCGCGGTGAAGGAACGCGCTGAGGCGGTATCTGGCCAAAAGACCAGGTCGCGCGAGCAGCAGCGGCTCGCGGTTCGGGAACAGCTCGTCGGCGACATGATCGGCGGCCTCGGCGGCGAGGCGGCACAGGTTCGGCCACTCCGGGCTCGACTCGCCGGCGCGATCGGTCTCTTCGAGGACCGCGCGATCGATCTCGTAGGTGCGGGCGAGCGCCTCGATCGCGGCGATGAGGCGGCGATCGAGGAGGCAGGGCGGACGCCGGACGACGCGGGACAGCTCGGCGGCGGCGCGATCGGCGAGGCGCGGGCTGACGGCGAGCAGGAGCGTCTCGCGGCCGCGGATGGCGAACTCGAGGCGTGCCTCGAACTCGCGGCTGTGGACGGCCTCGTGGGTCGCGGCGGGGAGCTGGTGCGGGTGCGCCGTCGGGCGGCGCGTGGTGAGGCGCGCGTGGGTGTTCAGCGAGCTGCGGGGTTCGTCGCCGCGCCGGCGGTAGCGATCGCCGGTCCACAACAGGCCGAGCGGAGCGAGCAACGCGTCGAGCTCGGGGCGACACGGCAACGGTGCGGCTTCGGGGTAGCGAGCGCGTACGCGTTGATGGACTTCGTCAGGGGTGAGGTCGCCGGTGAGCGCGGGCGCGGCGTGGAGGATCGCGCGGTCGGCAGGAAGCTGCCGGTGATACAATTCGAGGCGGCTCGAGCAGACGGCGGTGCTGCTCGCCTGCGCGGCGAGATCGATGAGCCGACTCTGTGGGAGCTGCTCGAGCGGGGTGCCGCGGACGATCTCGTGGAGGGCGACCTCGGCCTCGCTGGGAGCGGCGAGGACGTCGCGGGCGGCCAGACCGTCGGCGGCGTGCCCGAGGCGACGCACCAATTCGCTGCGCTCGTGATCCCGGCTGACCCACGCCGCGGCCTCCGGTCGATCGTCGCCGAGGCGCACGATCCAGAGGCTGCGCGGCGGGGCGCTCGCGTCGAGGCTGTGTTGCGACAATTCGGCTGCCCAGCGAACGAGGGCAGAGGAGCGGGCGAGGGCGTCGCGGTCGTCGGTCGACTCCCCGAGGCCGGCTCGCAGGGCCTCGGCGGCGCGCCACAGGGGTGCGATGCCGCCGAGGTCGTCGACGACGCCGCAGACGAGCTCCGTGAGCTCGGCGAGCGCGGGGTGCTGCAGGGTGCGCTCGCGGGCGCGAGCGAGCTCTTTGTGGACGGCGCCGGAGACCGCGCCGGGAGCGACGGGAGCGCCGTCGAGCCCGAGCCAGCGGCGGACCAGCGGAGCATTCGGGAGGAGCGCGTCGATCCAGCTGCGGCTGGTGGTCGGACGTTCGCGGGTATCGGCGCTGCTGTGGCGAGCCTGGAGCTCGGCGCGGATGTCGGCGAGGTCGAACCCGTGGCGCCGCGCGAGGGTGAGGAGGTGCTCCTCGGGAGCCGAAGCGACGGCCGCTAGACGATCGAGGCCGGCGTCGGCGAGCGCCTGGGCGGCGACGGTCGGCAGGTCGGCGAGGTCGATCCGCAGATCGGCGCCGCGGTACTGCGGAAAGAAACTCGGCGTATTCGGAGCGGCGCGCTCACGCAACCACAACTTGCGGAGCTCGTCGATCTCGCGGGCGACCTTGCTGCCGGCGCCGCGGATCGCGGACAGGCGATTGTCGGGGAGCGAGAGCAGGTCGATGGCGCGGGTGAGTCCGGCGCGGTCGAGGGCGTTGCGGGCACGCACTCCGAGCGGCAAAGCGTCGAGCGGAGCGTCGACGGGTAGAGCGGCGAGCACCTGCCGACGAGCCTCCTCGGTCTCACAGAGGCGCTCGGGCCGGCGCGGGGAAGGCGGGGGGGAGCCGAGCTCCTCCCAGGCGCTGCGCATCGCTTTGGCCGATGCGAACCGCTGCGGTAGCTCGCGCGCGAGGGCCGTGGCGAAGAATGTGGTGAGTCGATCGCGGACGGCGGGCTCGAATCGTTCGCTGGCGATCATGAGGATCGCGTCGTGGGCGAGCGGGGAGATCCCGCGCGGCTTCCATGCGGGACGGACGCCGGTGAGCATCTCGTGCAGGACAATGGCGGCGCTCCACCGGTCGGCGGCGCTGTCCCACTGGCCGCGGAGCGGGAGGTAGGGATCGCGGTAAGGCTCGGTGCCGACATCAACCTGCGTCGCATCGGCGCCGACGAGCGAGAAGTCGAACAGCGAGAGTCTCTTGCTCTGCTTGCCGAGAGAGCCCTCGCCCAAATTGGCCGGCTTGATGTCGCGATGGGCGATGTTCTTGGCCTCGATGTGCTCGAGCGCGGACAGGAGATCGGAGCCGTAGCGGAGCGCGAGGTCGAGGTCGATGCTGCCTTGTTGGTCGATCGCTTGCTGCAGGGTGCGAGTGCCCGCGAGAGAGATCAGCAGGCACTGGCGCTCGCCGAGGACGAAGGATTCGTGGAGCTGGACGATGCGGGGATGACGGACCCGCTGCAGCGCGCGCGCCTCGTTGAGGAGGCGCTGGTCCTGAGCCGGGCCGAGGCTGACCTTGAGGGCGAAGCGCTGGCCGGCGCGCGAGACCTCGAGGACGCAGGCGCTCGCACCGCGGCCGAGCACACCGACGACCTCGAGATCGTCGCGCAGCCGATCGCCGGCGCGGGCCTGGAGCGGCGGCACGAACCCGTCCTCGGCCCGCGTCGGGCACAGCCCCGCCTTGATGCCCTCGATCCAGGCGCCGAGGTCGGCGCCGTGAGCGGTCGAGCCGCGGGCGCTGCGGGACAGGCGGGTGGCCTGGACGATCGCTCGGGCGACGACGTCGGGCACGCTGTCGGTGACGCTGCGCGGGTCGAGGGCGCCGTCGCGGACCAGGCGCTGCTGCAACTCGATCCCGCTCTGAGCGGGCGCTTGATTGGTGAATAGATAATAGGAGAGCGCGCCGAGGCTGAAATGATCCGTGTCTGCACCGATGGCGTCGGCGGCGCTGAACAGCTCGGGGGCTTGGTAGGCGCCTCCGGGCTCGGACGCGAAGCGCGAGCGATGGGCGGTCGGCGAGACGTCGAGGCTGCGTCCGGCCTGGAAGTTGTACAGGCGGACTTCCGGCGGCAGGTCGGGCGCCAGCTGGCGCACGAGCACGGCGTCGGGGCCGAGGCTGCCGTGATAGACGATCCGCCGGTGACAGTGCGCAAGCGCGAGCGCGATCTGCTCGAGGATCGCCATGCGATCGGCGAAGGAGAGGGTCGGCCGCCGCTCGAGGAATTCGCGCAGCGAGACGCCTCCTTCGAATGCGTCGAGCATGAGGACGGGACCGAGCGCGGCGTCGCCGACGTACTCGTGGAGGGCGAGGACGGCGGGGTGCTCGCGCACGCTCCACAACAGGCTGTGGTCGCGGTCGGCCTCGCGGCGCAGGGCGAGCCGGGCGGCCTGATCGGTCTGGTCGGGGACGAGGTAGATGCGCGCGCGCCGGCGCACGTTCGGCTGCTCGCTATGGATGGCCTCGCGATCCTGGTATCCGCGACCTTCGGCGAGCGCAGGGCCGAGCACATAGGCTCCGATGCGGATCGGGCCGCGCCGGGGACGGAGACCGATCGTGTCGAGCCCCGCTTGAATGGCATGCGCGCGGATCGCTGTGACGCGCTCGCGGCGTTCGGCGGTCGCGCCCGGGAATTCGTGGCGGCGAAGCGCAGCGGCGATTTCGTTGCGCTGGACGACGCACGCGCGGCCGGGGACGTTGAGACGAAGGTCGCTCGGCTCGGCGTTGCCGAGGAGCACGAGCGGCTGAATCGGGGGCAGCCGCTCGCCCCGGCGCAGGCTGCCTCGCTTGCGCAGAGCCGTGTCGAGGCGCGCGGCGAGGGCGTGGGCCCTGGCGTGCAGCGCTCGCAAGGGATGCTCGAGGTGACGGACCTGACCCTGCGGTGAGGTCCAGCACCAGGCGAGATCGTCGCCCTCGATGCTGCCCGGGCAGTCGCGGAGCGCGATCAGGTAGAGCGCAGAGTCGCCCAGGACCAGGATGTCGATATCGTGGACGGAGCCGGTGGCGGGGTCGCGGAGCTCGACGAGCGCGCGCGCGTGGAATGGATCCTGGTCGGGGAGCTGAGAGAAGACGAACTCGATCGTCTCGAGCTCCCAGGCCGAGGCCACGGTGCCGGTCACTGCGAAGCGTCGACTGGACATTCAGCGCTCCGTGAGGTCCGAGGTGATCCGCTGGTAGCCGGGGTGCTCGCTGTCCTCGGGGACATGCCCCAAGAGCTGGGTGGGACCCTGCTGGCTCAAGAGGCCGCCGGCCAGGGTGGCGAGCTGGCGCGCGAGGGCACGGACGCGGCGCTGGTGGGGGCGCAGGCCGTCGACGAGCGGGGGCTCGGCGATGACCACGACCTGCGTGTGCCAGACTGCGCCCTGGCTGGCGGAGAACGCCAGGAGCGCGGCCGCGACGGCGTTCGGGCCGTGCAGGAGCCAGCGGGAGCTCAACTGCAGTGCGGGGAGCCGCGGGGGGACGAATGCGACGTCCCAGACGGCGAAGAGGCGCGCGACGAGCCGGGCGAGATCGGGGTGCTTCGTGGCGGCGACGTCGCGCCACAAGGCGTGGGCCTCGGCGATCGGGGTCCATTCGGGACCGAAGGCGTCGTCCCGGGCGACGGCCGGGAGGTCGAAGACGACCCTCGCACCAAAGGCGCCAGGCCACTGGGCGTCAGCGTCGCGCAGGAGGAGCTCGATGCGGTCGGCGTCGTCGAGCACGCGGACACGCGTGCCGGGATGCCGGACCTCCCCGAGGTCTTCCCCGGCGAAGGCGCGCCACCGGGCGTCGGCGTCAGGTCCGAAGCGGCGGCGGCCGGTGCGCTCGTCGAGGAAGCGCAGGGCCGTGAGCGCGGCGACACAATAAGGCCTGGCGAGGTCGTAGTCTACCGACATATAGACACCATTCCTTGGTGTTCGAGAGCTGCGTACGTGCAGCTCGGCGGCGGCGCCGACCGTCGTGATCGATAGACGGCGCCGCAGCGCCGGCGTCATCCTTGACGCGATATTCACGATCGGTCGACGCCGCCGGAGGTTTGTCAGCGGGTTGGGAGCAGGACCGGTAAGCTAGGCGAGGGCTAATTCCGTGGCCGATCAGACAGGAGGGAGATCACCGAGGTTGTCGGCCCTGGTGTCGTTGGCGTCGGAGCGGAGGTAGCGCCCGTCGTTGACGCGGACGTCGGCGGTACGGCCGTCCTTGTAAGTCTTGGCGGTGTTGCGCCCGGGCGGATCGAGCAGCCGAATCATGTCGGCCTTGGACATGACCAGGCCGCTGACGGTCGGCGAAGCCTCCGAGGCCTTGAGCCTGACGATGGCGCCGGAGGAGTCCTTGGTGGCGTTGGTGATATAGTAGAGGGACATTCGCGGTTTATGGTGCCCGGAGATGACAGGATAGATCACGGACCCTGCCGCGGATCACGGAAAAATTCATCCGGGCCAGAGCGTAGAGCGTGGTCGGGGGAGCGAGCGGGTCGGCGAAGGCCTCGTGGATCGAGCGCGCGATCGTGTCCACGGCGATCGGCCTGTCGCTGATGAGAACGACCAGCGCGTGCGCGCCGGGCGGCTGTCCCTTGGACCATGCGAGGGTGTCGGCGTGTGCCAGGCCGTGCGCGAGCCGGGAGGCGAGCAGGAAGTCGTGATCGCAGGGTAGCATCAGGCCCTGGGGATGAGCCGGACTCAGCGGCGTCAGGCGGCCGTCCGGACCGAGGTGAAAGACGGCGAAGTACAGCCGGTAGGCGTACTTGCTCCTCCTCGTGCCGAAGGCGATCCACAGGTCGTCGTCGGAGCCGATTCGGCCGCCCTCCTCGGGGAGCTGGGTCAGGGTGTCGTGGTCGATGTGACCCCAGCGGAGGGCGAACGCTGCGGGAGGCAGCCGGGGGGAGAGAGCGATGGCGTCGAGGAGCTGCTGCCAGCGCGAAGGCGGGGGATGCCGGGTCGGCATCGTTCGCACGGCTCGCAGCGGGAGGCCGAGAGGCAAGGGTGGTGAGTCTCCGTCGGGGGTCAAGACTGCATGGTCGGGGCCCAGCTCGGTGACGCTCGCCAGCGGAGCGGCGGCACCGAGCGGAGTTCCGAGGGCTCGCATGGCGAATCGGTCGGTGGGGGTAATTCCGGCGAGTGCGCCGGCCTCGACGTGAATACCTGAGCGGAGGAGCGTGCAGGCGAAATCGTCGTAGTTCAGCGAGGATTCTCGCTCGCTGAACGGGACGCGGCGAGCGTGACGGCCGCCGAGGGTCGGGGACTGCTCGCGTCCGCCCGGGCGCGTGCGCATGCGCAGGCGCATCTCGTCGAGCACCTCGTGCCAGGCCACCTCCGAGCCGACGCAGTGCTCGAGGACGTCGGCGAGGGCGCTGGAGAACAGGCCGCAGGCCCGCTCGTGATCCTCGAGGGCGTTCTCCGGCGCCGCGGCGGCGAGCAGCTGGACGACGTGCTCGAGCGGAGCTTCGTCGGGAAGGGCCTCGAAGCGGTCGATCCGCTCACACTGGGCGGCGACCATCCGGCACAGGGCAGTGGCGTCGAGGTGCGAGGGATCTTCGAGCACGCCGGCGGCGTGGCAGCAGTCGAGCACGAGGGTGACGTTGCTCGTCGTGGGGAGAAGAGCGGCGAGCCGGGCGCCGAGCTCGAGACCGACGACGGGCCGCAGGCCGGGGCTCGGCCGGAGATAGCCGAGGCCATGGCGGTGACCGCCGTGGCCGACGTAGACGACGGCCACGGCGTCACCGACTTCGACGGTCGCCGCGAAGCGCTCCAGCCTGGCGAGGAGCGCTTCGGGGGCGAGGTCGAGGTGGCGCTCGATGGGGCGAAAGCCGTGCTTGCCCAGCGCAGCCTCGAGACGATCGAGGCTGCGCGGGACGTGCAGCAGCGAACCATACGCCGCACCGAGCAGGAGCGCCCGGTGGGTCATCGGCGCCGGCCGTCCGGATCGGGGCCTCCGGCGGTCTTGACGATGTAGTGTCCGCCCCGACGCAGGTTGACGCACAGGGGCTCAGTCAGCGGCAGGTCTTCGTCGACCGGGGTCAGCTCGACCTCGATGTAGAGCTGGCTTCCGGACGCGAACGGCACCGAGCAGAGATAGCTGCCGGAGGCCGACCACGGGCTGCTGGTCGTCCCGCCGATCGTGTGCGTGGCGGTGACGTTGAACGGACCGTGCACGGGATGGACGACCTGAGTCGGCACGCGAAACTGGACTTGATCCCGGCCCTGGGCCTCCGTGAGCGTGAAATCCCACGCATAATTGGCGGTCTGGGTGCTCCAGCGTGCGTCGGTTCCGGGTTGCATGGGGACGGTCCAAGCGGTGGATCCCGTCTCGAGGGAGAGGAGCACGTCGGCATTATGAACGGTGGGCATGATCGGTATACCTCCTGGTAACTCAACGCAGCCGGCATGCGGCCAGCCGCTGCTCCAGAGAGTGCCGCTCGCCGGCATCGTCGATCACGGAGAGCGAACGCCGTGCCTCATCAACCACTCGACGAGCCTCGTCTTCACGACCGGGGAGGTGAACGAGACTCTCGGCGAGTCCCGTCCAGGCGTAAGGTAGGAGATCGAATCCATTGTCACGCCATCCCCAAATGGCGACGGCCTGCTCGAATGGGAGTATGGCCTCACGCCAGCGACGCTGATCGTTCAGCGTCTCGCCGAGGACGAGATTCGCATTGGCCCTCAACAAGTGGTCCGGCGTCAGGCCGGCCTCGTCAAAAAAGACGAGAGATTGACGCGCGTGGCGCTCGGCGTCTTGATGGCGCCCTAGTCCACGGAGGGCTTCCCCGCGTTTGAGCGCGATGGAACCTCGTCGCTCGGCTCGGTGCTCGGCTGCACCGAGCAATCGTTCGGACTCGTCGAGGGCGGGGAGAGCTTCGGCGAAGCGCTCGGCGGCGAGCAGAGCCTGAGCGAGGTTCTGGAAGGCTTCGCTGCGCTCGTTTTCATCCGTGTATACATACACGGCGCCCTCGGCTGCTTTCACGGCGCTTTTGAAGTCACCCACGTGATCATATGCCATGACAAGTGTGGCGTAATATTCGCCGAGATACGGGGCGCTGGCGTCTAGTCCTTTTTTGGCCCGCTCCAGAGCGTCCTTGAGGTGGCCAAGGCCCCTGGCGGCGTCACCGAGGCTCATTGCAATGAGGCCGCGGTTACGCAGGTGCTTGGCATGATCGGGGTGTTCCGGTCCGACTGCTGTGGAGCGACGAGTGTCGGCCTTGGCGAGCGCATCCAAGGCCTCATCGTACCTCTCAAGCTTGTAGAGGACGCTGGAGAGGTTGAGATAGCTGTCGGCCTGTTCGGCGGTTTGGTCGCTTTCGGGCTGACGGAGCTTGATGGCTTCGCGTAGAAGCCGTTCGGCGCGGGGGAGATCGCCGATGCGACGCTCGGCGAGCAGGGCGCGGTTGTTCAGGACGTTGGCCTGAGCGGCCCGGTCTCCGTCGGAGATACGATACCGGTGATATTGAGAGTACCATTCGGCACGCGAGAGAGGGATCTGCTCCTCGAACGCGGCCAGCTTCACGAACCAGTGGTACGCCTCGGCGGTGGCGGTCAAGCAAGCGTTGTGCTCCGCGAGGTCGATAGCCTGTGTGAGGTGATGCAGGGCGCGAGGCTTGTCGCCTCGCGCGTAGGCGATCCGTCCGAGGAGGATGTTTGCCCGAGCGCGCGAGCCCATCGTGCCGCTGCTCTCTGCTTCTCGTAAGGCGTCTTTCGCTCGTGCGAGGGCGCGGTCGGTGTCTCCGACCAAAAGAGCAGTTGTACTGTCGATGCGCGCTTGCGCGGAGAAGCCGCTTTCGGCACAGTTGAAGCGGAGCCGGATGAAGTCGTCGCAGGAACTGACGGGCGGCAGATCTTTGAGGTTCTTCAGAAGTTCGGAGATGTGCTTCTGATCGCTGCGCTCGATCTGCTGGATGAGCGTGGCGAGCTCGCCCTTTCGGAGTTGAAAGCACTCGTCGCGGACGTCATCGGTCTCCCGCACTTGACCGCGAGCATCCTCCTTACATGCGTTGTGTTGGGCTGTCGCCAGACCTGTGACTGCCGCATTGAGAGCCTTGCCAGGCCCGTCCCCGAATGCACTGAGATTGGCTTTGACTTGAGCTCGCATTCTATCATCCCAGATCTGCGCCTCATACTCGTCTTGAGGGGGGCAGCGCTCGGGGCGGAGCGCGGCGTACATGCCGGTGGTGAAGGCCAGCACGCCGGCGATGCCGAGGAACGCGCGGCGTCGGCTGCGACGGGGGTCGCGGCGGAGCTCGGCGAGGAGCGGGTCCATGCAGTCGAAGCGGTCCTCGGGCGCGGGGGACAGGCCGCGGAGGAGCGCGGGGACGACGTTGGGCGGGAGGCCGGGGGGGACGCGCTCGGGGCGGCGGGGCGCGCCGACGAGGATCTGGTCGAAGATGGTGGCGCGGGAGGCCTGCTCGGCGTCGGCGTCGAAGGCGTTGGGGTTCTGGTCGGCGTTCGGGGTGTCGTCGCGCGACAAATAAGGATGGGCGCGGAACAGGGCCTCGTAGAGGGCGACGCAGAAGCTGAATTGATCGCAGCGGGCGTCGACCTGGCGGCCGTCGATCTGCTCCGGGGCCATGTAGCGCGGGGTGCCGGGGCGGTCGTCGGGATCGTCGGGACGACGCGACTCGGGCCGCACGGCGAGGCCGAAGTCGATCAACTTGACGACGCCGCCGGGGCCGACGACGGCGTTGGCCGGCTTGAAGTCGCGGTGGACGAGGCCGGCGCGGTGGACCGCGGCGAGGCCCTCGCCGGCCTGGATGAACTTGTGCAGGATGTCGCGGAAGTCGCGCGGGGCCTTGAGCCAGTCGCCGAGGTGCGGGCCGTCGACGTGCTCGAGCACGAGACAGGCGAGGCCGCGGTGCTCGACGAGCTCGAGCACCCGCACGACGTTGGAATGGTCGATGTGCGCGAGCGCCATGCCCTCGCGCCGCGGGGTGTCCGCGCCCGGTTCGTGCGGGAGCAAGCCGACGGGCAGGGCCTTGAGGGCGACGGTGCGGTCGAGGCCCGGATCGTAGGCGACGAATACGCGACCCATGCCGCCGCGGGCGCGGACCTCGGCGTTGATGTAACGATCGATCCTCAGGCCGTCGCCAGAGCTGTCGAGTGCGTCGCCCGTCAGCTGGGCGGCGAACTTGACGGTGATCCGATCGGTCTCCTCATCGTCGACGGGGTGCGGGAGCGGGGGATCGGTCGCGGGTATGTCGAGCATGGGCCATCGAGCCGAGCAAAATACGAGGTGCCGGCGCGCCGGGCTGTCGATCACGATGCCTCAAAAAGGTTTCAGCTAGGTGCGCTTGAGGCGCAGGGACTCGATATAGCGGATGAGTCCCTTGAGCCAGGTGTGCGTGGTCTGCGAGGCCGCCAGGACCTGCGGGTCGCGCTCCTGGGCCACGATCTCGCGCTGTAGCTCGACGAGCCCGAGGCGCAGGAGGCCGCGCACCGTGCCCTCGGGCTCCCCGAGAATTTCGGCGATCTCCCGCCCGCTCATGCCCTCGAAGTAGTGCATCTCGAGCGCCATGGCCCGCCGGAGCTCGAGCTTGCGCATCGCCCGGAGGACCAGGCGGGTCTCCACCCGCTGGTTGGCGATGAACGAAGACTCGTTCGTGTCGAGGGCGATGAGGGTGCTGTCCATGGGGTCCTCGAGGTTGTGATGACGCTCGCGGTAGTGGCGGAACAGCGTAAACTTGGCGACGCCGAAGATGTAGGCTCGCACGGTGGTATGGACCTTCTTGGGCGCCTTGGTGAGCTCCTCGAGGAAATCGCTGACGAGCTGCTCGACGCGGGTGGTATCGTGGACCTTGGCCTGGAAGAACCGGGTTACCGGCTTGAGGTACGTCCTCACGAGGAGGTTGCCGGCCTTGCGGTCGCCGGCGACCCACGCGGCCATCAGGTCGAGCTCGGACCGCTCGAGCGACTGACGCGCCGCCCGGGCCGCGCCGCCCTCGTCGCGCTCGAGATCTTGGTCATGCACAAACCTGTCGTCGAATCGGTCGTCGCCACTCACCCTCGACGAGTACCACGTGGCCCGGGCGGCGAAAAGACCGATGACCTCCGCGCCGGGCGAGACGCGGCCGACGCGAAGTGGTAAGGTCCTCCTTTCTAGGAGTGAACGATGACCTTTCTGAAGTTGTCCGGCGCGGAGCGCCAGCGGCTCGTCGATGTGTTGCTGACGACGCACGGCGGTGAGGACCTAAAGTTGTTGGTAGAGCGCGAGGTTCCCGAGATCGCGGGTCGGGTCCGATGGGGGCAGCCCGTCGCGTACCTGTTCCACGCGGTGGTCGAGCAGGCGGAGCGGTTCGGCGCGACCAGCGAGCTGCTGCTGGCCGCGGCGAAGGAGCGCGGGAGTCGGCCCGAGTTATTGTCCCTCGTGATCGAGCTGTGCGAACGCCAGCCCGGGCGAATGGCGGCGGCACAGGCGTATGGGAGGTCGCTCGAGGAGGTGGTGCATCCATTTGCAGGCTTCCTCGATCCGACGGAGCTCGCCACCAAGCTGGTGTGCCACGAGCGCCACGTATGCGCCGTCGAGGTCGGCGAGAAGGCTGGCACGGGGCTGTTGGTAGCGAGCGACCTGGTGTTGACGAATTACCATGTGGCCGCGGACCTGATCGCGGGGTCGGTCGGCGCCGACGACGTGGCGTGTCTGTTCGATTATCGGATGGGGCTCGATGGCGCGGCGAAAGCTCCGGTGCGCGTCCGCCTCGATCCGGACTGGTCGATCCCGCATCGCCCGCACGAGACGAAGGAGCTGCCCGCGGCGACCGAGCTCGATTATGCGTTGTTGCGCCTGGAGCAGAAGATCGGCGACCGGCGGCCGGCAGGCGAGGACACGCCGCGGTGCTGGTTCGATCTGTCGCAGCCGCCGCCGGAGCCGGTGCGCGAGCGCCTGGCGTTCGTGCTGCAACACCCGCGGAAAGAGATGTGGCGGCCCGGGGAGCCGCGCCAGCAGCCGCTGCGCGTCGCGCTCGGGCTGCCGGGCTTCGACGGCTACAACGGCAACGGCACGCGGCTGCGCTACCGCGTGAACACGCTGCCCGGTTCGTCGGGGTCGGCGGTGTTCGACGAGCGGCTGCGCCTGGTGGCGTTGCACAGCAGCCGCGGTCAGCCGGTCGGGACTTCCGACGGCCGCGTGGTCAACAACCAGGGCGTTCCGCTCAAGGCGATCCTCGCCGACCTCGAGCCGGCGATCCGCGGGTTGCTGGTGAAGCCGACGTGTCGGTGTTGAGGCCGCGAGTGGTGAGCGTGCCGCGCGCGGACCCGACGCGGGGGGCATGTGCCAGTGGCTCGCGGCGCCGAAGTGCGCGAGGCATGCGCGTGCGGGAGCGCCGACGGGGCCCGGAGGGGGGCGCACGATGGCGAATTCGCTTGGCCCGCCGCGGGTTCCCCGGCACACTCGCGCCGTGTCACGCATCGCCAAGTCCGAGGTCAACGCAGCGTTCGAGTGGGCGGCCGCCCAGATCACCGAGGCCGGGGGCCGCGACGGGATCACCAGTCGTGCGGAGATCCGGCGCAAGATCGCCGAGCTCACCGGAGCCGAGCGCGATCTCGTCGACTTCTTCTACCGCTTCATCGTCCGCCGCGACGGCAACCCGAGCGAGCGCGTCGACCGGGGCGACATCGAGGCGGCCCTGAAGGCGGCCCGCGAGCAGCTGGTGGCGGCGTTCGATACCAACGACAACGGGCTGTCCGCCGACGAGGTCGCGGCCATGCCGCCGCTCGGTCGCCTCGCGGTGAAGGTGGCGCGCCACCGCCAGCGCAGCGGCGAGGAGCTGTCGCTGCACTTCGAGGCGCTGGCGTTCAACCTGGTGCTCGACGACTTCGGCACCGAGCTGACGAACGAGCACTTCCTGAGCTTCCACGCGCCGGCGCAGCTCGAGAGCCTCAACGCGCACAGCTTCATCGCCACGCTGGGCCTGAAGACGGACGACCCGAAGGACCGGATCGCCCGCATCGAGTCGGCGGCCGACTTCTTCCGCCGCCTCGTCGATCACCACACGCCCGGTCAGACGGCCCAGGCGGTGGCGCTGGCGCAGGCGATGCAATCGACGCTGGCCGACCTGCACGTGTACATCCTCGGCCAGGACCCGGAGGGCGGGCCGATCCACCCGGTCTACATCGTCGGCGTGGCGCCCGACGGCAGTCTCGCGGGCCTGCGCGCGCGCGTCCGCTGGAGCTGAGGTGTGATTCGCGGCGCGCGTCGCTGGGGCGCGCGCGGTGGTTGGAGCAGTGACCGCGAGCGCGCGCTCGCGGTTCGCTGGCAGGATGATGCAGGTGCGATGTCCGAGGGCGGCCGGTCGCTGCGGTCGACGCTGAGCGTGCCGTGAGCCGGCGAGCTGCGCGGGCGATGCTCGCGTCGCCGGTCATGCAGCGCCGCGATGGGTCGCGCGGGCATGCATCTGCATGCGCGCTCGGGGTGAGCCTGATTTTCCGGGGCGTGCGAATTCGGGAGGCCCCGCGCTTGACACATTCCCATATCGGAATATGATGGCGGAGTGGCTCGCACGCCCACGACCACCGATGTCTTCAACGCCGTCGCCGAGGCGAGTCGGCGCGAGCTCCTCGATGCTCTGGGCAGCGGGGAGGCGACCGTCGGCGAGCTGGCCGAGCGGCTCGGCGTCAGTCAGCCGACGGTGTCCAAGCACCTCGGCGTGCTGCGGGCGGTGGATCTGGTGCTCGTGCGCGTCGACGGGCGGCATCGCTGGTACCGGCTCAACGGGCCGGCGCTGAAGCCCATCCACGACTGGGTGCGGACGTTCGAGCGCACCTGGAACACACGTCTCGACCGGCTCGACGACCTGCTCGCCGAGCTCAAGAACCAGGAGGAAGAGCAGTCATGAACAGCAACAAGATCGTCAGCAATCGCCATGGATCGGCCGTCGTCACCTTGCCGTCGGACACCGAGATTCTCATCACCCGCGCCTTCGATGCCCCGGCGGCGCTCATCTTCAAGGCCTGGACCACGCCCGAGCTGGTCAAGCGCTGGTGGGGCTTCGAGACGTCCGAGTGGCTGGTCTGCGAGGTCGACCTGCGCGTGGGCGGGCGCTGGCGCTGGGTGATCCGCGAGCGCGAGATGGAGGTCGGCTTCCACGGCGAATACCGCGAGATCGAACGGCCGCACCGGCTGGTGTCGACCGAGGTGTACGAGGGCTTCCCCGACGGCGAGGCGGTCAACATCATGACGCTCACCGAGGTCGACGGCGTGACGACGATGACGACGCTAATCCACCACTCGTGCAAGGAGCACCGCGACGGCCACATCAACTCGGGCATGGAGGGCGGCATGCAGGTGTCGTACAACCGCATGGAAGACGTGGTGGTGGAGCTGCAGCGCGCGGCGACTGCGGCGTGAATCGTCGGGCCCGGTCGCCGAGGCCGCCTTGCCGTATCGCTGGAGATGTCTATCGAGGCATGTTTTAAAGGGTATGTCTTTTGAGACATGTACCAGGGACATCCCGGCCCGGCGCAGCTCGCGGGGCGAGGGCGTCGAGGGCGGCGACCTCGGGCCAGGCGAGCTGCAGCCGGCCGGCAAGGTGGCGCGTGCCGGCGGCGGCGAGCTCGGTGGCGGCCTCGCCGATCTCGCGGTGCACTCGGCCGCGGGGGCGAGCTGGGCGACGCGCTGCTGCGCGGGCTGACGCAGGCGCCGGGGGCGGGGCAGATCGAGCGGCCCGACATGCCCGATCGGGCATGTCCTCGGCGACAGGAAGGCCGAGGCCGCTGGCTGGCCGGTGGAGGGCCGCGCGGCGCCGTGCTAGGGTGCGGCCGGAGTTGCCATGCCCGAAGCGCTCGTGATCCCTGGACTCATCGCCATCGACCCCCACCGGTGGGACGGGCGCGGGCAGGCGGAGCTCGTCCGCGGGGCCCTGGCGGGCAAGACCGATCTGCCCGAGCTGTCCGACTGGAAGCGCGAGCTGTGGCTGATCCCCCGCGAGGTCGCGCGGCGCCTCGCGGTGCGCCCGCCGGAGGAACGCGCCGATCTGTCGTCATGCCCGCGGCTGCAGGCTCGGCTGGCGGAGGCGGCCCTCGTCGTGGTCGACGAGGCGACCGCCGGCAAGGCGGCGTTCGCCGGCTACATGACGATCTCGGTGTCGTACCACCGGGTCGCCTCGGGCGGCAGCGTCGAGGTCCACGACGGCGAGGGGGTGCGCGGCTTCTCGGGTGAATACGGCGACCTGCTGGGGCAGGTCGCCGGTGACGGTGACGAGGTCGACGACGAGCGCCGGGACTACCGCGCGCTCGAGCGGGCGTTCGACCGCGTGCTGCGAGCGCTGACCGGCGGGGCGCTGTCGCTGTACGATGTCGGCTTCGCCGACCTCGCGGCCCACCTGCGAGCGCCGGAGTTCGCGGCGCTCGAGGCGGAGCTGGCGGAGATCGAGGCGCAGGGGGCCGAGCGGCGGCCGCTGGCAGAGTCGCTGCTGGCGGCGCTCGACGCGGCGACCGAGGACGAGGTCGCGCTGCCGGGCGGCTACGTGGCCCGGCGTGTGCGCGAGCCGGCCTTCACGCTGCGCCCGCGCGGGGTGCTGACGGTCTCGGGTGGACCGATCGCCGTGCCCGCAGACGAGCGCTGGCTGGTCGACGACGTGGAAGCGTTCATGCCCGCGGCCCGCAAGGCGCGCATCGACCAGTCGTTCGCCCGGCGTCGGTCGCAGGCGGAGGCGTCGCGGCGCGTCAGGCTCGCGGTCCTGGTGGCGGTGGCGGTGGTCGTCTGCGCGGCCCTGCTGCTGCGCTGAAAAAGGCCGCGGCTGCACGGGCTGCCGCGCGTTCGTCGGGCGACGAACGGCGCAGGAGCCACGCGCAGCCGCGCGCGACAGGTCGGGACGAGGGACGATTGATATGTCCGAAGATACAGGAATATGAATAGGTCAGCGGCGGAGCGATCGGGGACGATAGATGCGAGCGTGGTCCGGCGCGCGGAGGCCGGCTTTGTCGCCGGCCTCGACCGGGAAGTGTCGCCTGGCGGCCGATCAATTGCTCGCGCCGCAAAATTGCGTGAAGCGGCCGCGAGCAGGCCGCGCGAGGCGGAGGAGTCATGGAATTCCCCAGTGAGACTCGGGATCCCTGACGGCGGAGAACGTCCTCGTCGAGGTGAGCTCATTGTCCGCAGCGCGGCGCGTGCGAACGGGTATTCACATCAGGCGGGCAGCCGCGCCAGCCACTGCGCCAGGCCGCGACCGATCGCGTGCGGATGATCTTCATGCACGAAGTGCAGGGTTGGTGGAGGGTCCCGAGGATCCGGCGCAGGTCCGCGACGAAGTCGCGGCGGCTGCGAACCTCGGGCTCGCGCCGGTAGAAAGCGGTGACCTTGCGCGCCTCGGACACGGAGGCGATGTGGCTGCGCAGCTGGACCAGCGATTCATCGGCGGGCACGTCGCGGCCGGGGGGCCACGCGGCCGAGCGCGCGGGCGCGGTCGAGGCGCGGTGACAGGCGCACGAGCGGGGCGCTTCATGGTGGCCGCGGATTAGACCGCCGGCCCGCCAGGCTCGTGACCGAAAATCGTACCGCGGCACGAGCGCCGGTTCGCCGGGCTCGTCGGCGCGCGCCGCCACAGGCCCGCGGCGGGTCGGGCTGAGCCGGTGCGCACGCGGCTGGCGCGATGAATGTCGGCACCCGCCGGCGGGGCACGGCCGAGCGCGCTCGACCCGCGCACGATCGTGGGTATGTTGACCGTCTGCACCGAGGGATTCCGATGAGTAGCGACCGCTTCACCCTGTTCCAGGAGACCCTGCAGACGTCGAGCAAGTGGATCCGCGAGATCACCGCGGCGCTCCCGTCGGCCGACGAGCAGCAGGCGTATCATCTGCTGTGCGCGACGCTGCGGACGCTGCGCGACCGGCTCCGACCCGACGACGCGATCCACCTGGCGGCGCAGCTGCCGGTGCTGATCCGCGGGCTCTACTACGACGGCTGGCGCCTGTCCGACGTGCCGATGCGGATCCGCACCCGCAAGGAGTTCATCGCCCACGTCGCCACCCGCTACCACGCGCGGCCGATCGAGGACCTCGAGCCCGGCGTGCGGGCGGTGCTCGCGACCCTGAGCCGCAACGTCGACCTCGACGAGACGACGTCGATCCTCCGCACGCTGCCGGAAGAGCTGCGCGAGCTGTGGCCGCCCCACCTCGTCGAGGCGGCGTAGGATGGCTGTCTCTCGGGACATGTGATTGCCTTCGTTCGGTGGGCCGCGGCGGCCCGCCGACGCGTCTCACTCGAGACAGGACGACTCCCGTTACGGGTGTCAAGGAGCGACATCCTGACGCCGGGTCCCGGGAGCTACTTCGCTCCATGAGCGATGGGGCGCGTCGGCGAGCTTGCGAGGCAGCGCCGGCGAGTCGGGTGAATTCGTGCGTCGCGCAGGCTGTCGTGATTGCGGCGACGCGTTCGCTGTTCATCGCGTCCGCGCCGGGCGGAAGCGGGCGCGGAGCGGAGGAGCGCGGTCCTGTCGTGCTGTGATTCCCGCCGCAGCGCTGTGCTTGCTTCATCGACATCTCGTGCGGCGGGTTCACCGTTAGAGCCTGCGCGCGGGAGCAGGAGGCACGTCATGGGTCGGGGCGAGGGCGGACACGGGGAGGCGACGGCGACGCGGGCCGGGGGCTGGCAGGTCGCTCCCATCGAATTCACGGTGTTCCCGCCCGGCGCGCCGATCACCGATGTGGTGTGGCAGACACCGACGATCCTGGTGGCGCTGGCGGTCGGGAGCGACGGGCGCATCACCGTCATCTGGCTCGACACGAGCATCCATCCGCAGCAGTGGGCGGTCGCCGGCTTCGGCCCCGCGACGTTCGTGCCCGGGACGCGGATCACCAATTTGGTGTGGCAGACGCCGACGATCCTCGCGGCGCTGGTGGTCGACGGTCAGGGGTTCGTCAACGTCGTCTGGCTCGATCTGGAGCAGCAGCCGCAGAGATGGCAGGTCGCGGCGTTCGGGCCCGCGGTGTTCTCGTCGGCCGGGCGGATCACCGCGCTCGTGCGCCAGACGCCGACGGTGCTGGCGGCGCTGGCGGTCGACGTCAACGGCTACGCCAACGTCGTCTGGCTCGACGTGGACAACCCCCCGTGGCGGGTGTCGCCGTTCGGGCTGCCCGTGTTTCCGGCGGGCGCGTACGTGACGGATCCGGTGTGGCAGACGCCGACGATCCTCGCGGCGCTGGCGGTCGACATCGGCGGGCGCGGGAGCGTGATCTGGCTCGACCTGGCGCAGGCGCAGGGGTGGCGGATCCATCCCTTCGAGCAGGGGACGTTCGTCGCCGGCGGGCCGATCAGCGGGCTGGGGGGGCAAGCCAGCGGGGTGCTCGCGGCGCTGGCGATCGACGCGAGCGGCAGTCCTGCGGTCCTCTGGCTCGATCTTCATCAGGCTCAGGGCTGGCAGGCCGCGACGTTCGGGGCGCCGACCTTCCCGGCGGGCGCGCCGGTCACCGATCTCGTGCAACAGTCGCCGACGGTCGTCGCGGCGCTGGCGATCGACGTCAATGGCCAGGCCAACGTCGCCTGGACCGACAGCGGACAGCAGCCGCAACAATGGCGCGCGGCCGCGTTCGGGCCGGCGAGCTTTTCGCCGGGCACGAGGGTCTCGGAGCTCGCATGGCAGACGAGCGAGATCCTCGCGGCGCTGGCGATCGACGCCCAGGGCCTGGCCAATGTGCTGTGGCTCGATCTGAACCAGCAGTCGCCACAATGGCGAGTGGGGGCATTCGGCGCGGCGGTGTTTCCGGGCGGGGCCGCGATCACGCGGCCGACCTGGCACAGCCCGACGCGGCTGGCGTCGCTGGCGATCGACGCGAGCGGCCGCGTGAACGTGCTGTGGCTCGATCTGTCGCCGTGACGCGCGGGTACGACGGCGAGTTCCTCGGAGGTTCTCGGAGTCCGCACGCGCGTCCGGGTCGGGCGCGCCCTCGCACGCGGCGACGTGATAGCGTGCGCCGGGCGAGGGCTCGACGACGATGCGGCGATGGGGATGGGGCGTGCTGGTGGGTGTGCTGGGCGGGTTCGGCTGCGGTGATGACGGGCGGGACACCGGCGCGGCGACGCAGGGCCCGGGCGCGACGATGACGGCGCCGGGCACGACCGACGAGACGACCACGACGGGCGCGACGGCGCAGCCGACGACGAGCACCACCGAGGGCGGCTCCGAGGCGAGCGCGACCGCCTCGACGACCGGCCCGACCGCGGGGACCGCGAGCGAACCGACGTCCACCACCGAGCCGGCCGGCTGCGGCCCGTGCAGCGAGCCCAATCAGCAGTGCGTCGACGGCGAGTGCGTCACGACCTGCCAGGGGCGAGATCCGGACCCATGTCCGATGGGACAGGTCTGCGACGTCATCTCCGGCAGCTGTCACGCGCCGGCCGACGCGTGCACCCTCGCCGGCGCGAGCGAGCCGTGCGGCGCGCAGAAGTGCGGGCCCGGCAGCGTGTGCGACGGCCAGGGCGCCTGCGTGCCGGTGGCGCCGTGCGCCGGGGTGGCGTGCACCGGCGACGAGGCGTGCTGGGGGGTCGCCTGCGCCTGCGATCGACCGGTGCAGTGCGCCGACCCGGGGCTCGACCTGCTCAACGGGCCGTTCGCCGAGAAGATCATGGGCATCGACTTCGCCGACGACTGCACCGCGTGGATGGTGACGCTGCGCAGCGGCACCGACTACCTGCGGCGCCTGCGGCCCGATGGCGAGCTGACCGAATGGGCAGGTGTGTCCAACCTCGACATGGGCGAGGTCAAGGTGCTGCGGCGATTGACGATCCCGCAATTGCACGAGGTCCCGCCGGTGGCCGGAGGACCGGTCGAGCCGCCGCAGCCGGTCGAGGGCCTGGGCGAGGTCGCGGTCACGTACACGTGCATCGGCGGCTGCTTCGGCGACGTCCCGCAGGGCGTCGCGCGGCTGGTCGAGGACGACCCCGTCGACCCGCTGCCGATCGTCATCCCGGCGATGACGACCACCGGCGACGGGCCGTTCATGGCGGCCGTCGCCGACGCCGGGCCGCAGGGCCTGACGTGGGGCGAGGACCGCGTGCTCTACGTGGGCAACAGCACCGCGAACGGCGAGTACAACACGGCCGACCTCGAGCTGGCGACGGTCGACGTGGTGCACAACTTCCCGGCCCGCGTGACCGCCTCGGCGGCGGTCAGCCCGGCGCACCTGCTGGTCGCCCTCGAGGGCGGTGCGCTGTACCGCTACAACGTGTTCACCAAGCAGTCGGAGCTCGTGACCGAGCTCGGCGCGCACGTCACCGGTCTCAGTCACGACTCGTTCTCCGGGCTCGTGTACGCGTCGATGTCGTCGCTCGAGGTCCTGGCGATCGAGCCGTTCACCGGCACCTTCGAGGTGTTCGCGATGATGCCCGACCGCGGCCGCGTGGCCGTGAGCCCGAGCGGCAAGCTGTACTACGTGCCGGCCAAGTACCTGCAGGTCCAGGAGGGCATGGTCACCAGCTGGGACCTGCCGGCGTCGTTCTGACGGCGGTCATGCGAGTGAAGTCGGACGCGCTCATGCCCCCGGCGCCGCCCACTCGATCCGGTGCGCGAAGGCCTCGGCCTGGGCCTTGGCGCCGAGGCGGAGGAACAGCGGCAGCATGCGGTCGCGGAACCATGCGGCCACGGGCCCGGCTGGCGCCTTGCCGTCGCCGTTCTTGCGCGCCTGGCGGACGATCGCCTCGACGCGGCCGCGGCGTTCAGCCTCGAAGCGGGCGAACGCCTCCTGCGGCGCGTCGGCGTCGCGCAGGCAGCGGGACAGCACCAGCGCGTCCTCGAGCGCCAGCGACGCGCCCTGGCCGGCGCTCGGCGACGTCGCGTGGGCCGCGTCGCCGAGCAGGCACACGCGCCCGGCGTGCCAGCGCGGCATCGTCATGATGTCGTGCAGCGCCCACGGCCCGAGCAGCGTCGGCGTCGCGCGCACGACGTCGGCGATCCACGGCGAGTCGTCGCGGTGGAGCGCGAGGATCGACGCGCGCCGCTGCTCCGGGTCTGGCGCCTGCATCGCCGCGCGCGCGCCGTTGTTGTGGAACCACCACACCTCGCCGCCGGGCGCCGCGAACGCGCCGAAGAAGGCGCGCCGGCCGAAGGTCATCACCGTCCAGCCGGGCTCGAGCGGCGCCTGGGGGCAGCGCGCGAAGCCGCCGACGTCGCACAGGCCGGTGTAGGCCGGCGCCGGCGCGTCCGGCAGGGTCAGCGCCCGCACCTGCGAGCGGACCCCGTCGCAGCCGAACAGCACGTCGGCCGCCAGCTCCTCGCCGCTGTCGAGCCGCGCGACCACCTCGCCCGGCCGCTCGTCGAGCGCGACCACGCGCGCGCCGAAGCGGCACTCCGCCGCGCGCCCGGCCGCCGCCTCGATCAGCGCCGTGTGCAGCGCGGCGCGCCGGATCATCATCATCTGCGCCCCGTAGCGCTGCACGTGGTCGCGGTGGTCGATCACGCCGATGCAGCGGCCGCGCGCGTTCTCGAAGCGCATGCCCTGGCACGCCGCTCCGCGCGCGGCGATCGCCCCGGCGAGCCCGAGCTCGGCCAGCACCTGCAGCCCGTTCGGCGCCAGGCCGAGGAACGCCCCGACGTCGCCGCGCTCGCTCGTGCGCGCCTCGAGCACCGTGGTCGCGACCCCGAGCCGGCGCAGGAACAGCGCCAGCGTCGGCCCGGCCACCCCGCCGCCCACCACCAGCGCCCGTCGCACCCGCGACCGCGGCGCGCCCGCGAGACCGTTCGAATTCGTCAAATCGTAACCTCCTGGCCGGCAGGATTCGCCCACGCGACATTCATTGCAAGTGATGATGTGTGACGGTAAACATCACTTGCAGTGAACATCTCGGCGCTCGACCTCAACCTGCTGCTCGTGCTCCACACCGTGCTTGCCGAGCGCAGCGCGGCCGCGGCGGCGCGGCGGCTGCACGTCACGCCCTCGGCCGTCAGCAACTCGCTGGCCAAGCTGCGCGCGCAGCTGGGCGACCCGTTGGTGGTCCGCAGCGGCCGCGGGCTGACCCCCACGCCGCGGGCGCTCGAGCTCGAGCCCCACCTGCGCGCGGCGATCCGCGAGCTCGAGCGGGTGGTCGCCGGCGCCGAGCGCTTCGACCCGCGGACCACCACCCGCAGCTTCGCGCTCGCGCTGTCCGACGCCCACCAGATCACCGATCTGCCGCGGGTGGCGCGGGTGTTCGCGCGGGCGATGCCGCGGGCCCAGCTGCGGGTGATCAGCGTCGATCACTTCGAGGCCGTCGGCGGCCTGGCCGGCGGCGAGGTCGACGCGGCGATCGCCCCGGTGAGCGAGCCGCGGCCCGGGCAGCATTCTCAGCACCTGTACGAAGAGGCAGGTGTGATGACGGTCCGCCGCGACCACCCGGCCGCCGGCAAGCCGATCACCCGCGAGCTGTGGGCCGCGCTGCGCTTCGTCGACATCCACCTCGCGCTCGGCCGCGGCGGCATCGGCCACCGCGCGGCGCGGGCCTGGCTGGCCGCCGAGCGCCTCTCGCTCGACATCGCCGTGGTCGTGCCGAGCTTCCTCGCCGCCGCGGTGGTCGCCGCCAACAGCGACTACGTCGCCGGCCTGCCGCGCCGCGTCGTCGAGGCTCTGGCCCCCGTCACGCCGCTGGTGCCGCTGGCCGTGCAAGGCCCGCCGATGGCGTTCTCGATCGAGCTCGTGTGGCACGAGCGCACCCACCGCGACGCGGGCGCCCGCGCCTTCCGCGAGCTGGTGATCGCCGCGCTCTCGCCCCCACGCGCGGCGAGCAAGCGAGGCCCGCGCGCCCGCGCGTGAGCGGCGAGGGCATGTTCCGCGCGTGACGGGCCGCGCGCGGCTGCGTTATCGTCGGCGCATGTCGTCGCCGCGCGGACTCTACGCCTACGCCAGCCTCGACGCCGCCGGAGAGGCCGAGCAGGCGGCCCGGCGCATGGAGGCGCGCGCCGAGCGGCCGGCCTCGGCGGCGATGTTCGCCGCGCTGGTGCTGCCGCTGTTGCGCCCCGGTCAGGTCGTGGTCGAGGTCGGGTGCGGCAGCGGCGGGCTCGCGCGCCGGATCGTCGCTGCGCACGACGACCTCGAGGTGTGGGCCACCGACAAGAGCGCCGGCATGCTGGCGTTCGCGCGCCGGGCCGCCGCCGACGCGCCCGCGCGCCTGCGCTTCTCACAGTGGGAGGCCGGCACCCCGTGGCCGGCCGAGCTGCCCGCGCGCGCCGACCTCGTCGTCTCCGCCGTGACCACCCCGTACCTCGACGAACCGGCGCTGCGCCGGCTGCTCGCCGAGCTGCGTCAGAGGACATGTCCCGGCGGACATGTCCTGTTCCTGGAGCAGGACCTCGCCAGCGCCACCGTCGCGCACCCCGATCCCAACCTCGCGGAGCGGATCTCGAGCGAGCACGTGCGCGTCAAGCGGCCGTGGCAGGGCCTCGGCCTGCGCCGCTACGTGCGCGAGGCCGGCTTCTCGCTGCTGCCGCGGCAGTCGTTCCTGTGGACCGACGAGCGCTTCAGCCCCTACCTGCGCGACCTCATGACCCGCTACGCCGACGACGCCGTGCTCGACGGCCTCCCGCCCGCCGAGGCCGCGCGCTTCATCGCCGGCCTCGAGGCGCTCGACGCCGAGGGCGAGTGTTATTACGGGATGGTGTACCACCGCGTGCTGGCGCGCGTGCCCGACGAGACCGCCGGGTGAACGCGCCCGGGGCGGCGGGGAGCGCGGGCCACGGACGCTCGCCCTTGACCCCTCTGCTGGAGCGAGTGGAGAGTGACAATATCCCACCACATGTCTCAATGGCCATGTGGCCAGTGTAGGTGTGGGCAATGAAATATCGCCGGTGTCAAGTGTCCGCTCGATGCGCCGGCGCTTCGGCCGACCCCTCGCATTGCGGCGAGGCGCGCGCGCCACCGGATCGGGGAGGCAGATCACGCCCGCCCTGCGCGGCGTCCGCTGGGCTCGGTCGGCCGGAAGACCGTCGTGGAGGCCGCGCGGGGGGTCGTGGCGCTCGATCCGCCGCAAGCCCTCGCGCGCCGCCTCGTGACGCGACCGCCGCGTGCCCCGGTCGCGCCCGAGGCATCGACACAAGCTGGGATCGCCGCGGGTATCGCGGCAAAAGGACGATCGATATGGCGAGCGTAATTCGTAGGCTCTGTATCGCCGCGCTCATTGTCGGCGCCGGTGGCTGTCACCACGAGGACGATTCCGCGGAGCTCCGCTACCTCACCTCGTCGAGTCCCGAGGGCGACGGCGAGGAGGAGCCCGAGGGCAGCGGCGAGGAGGACCCCGGGGACAGCGGCGACGAGCACCCCGGGAAGGGCGGTGGCACGAAGGACGGCGGCGGGGAGTCCGTGTGCGGCTACCACACGCATACCCAGGGCGGCTGGTCGAGCACGTGCAGCGGCGGCAATCCGGGGTGCGAGCGGGACGAGTACTTCGACGACGTATGCCCCTATCCCGACTATCTCGTGATCGGCTGCGGTTCGAATACGGCGACCTTCACCAGCTCGGAGGCCGTCCGCAAGGCGCTGCCGGCCGGCGGCGACGCGCGCCCGCTCAAGAAGGAGGAGATGAAGATCTTTCACGGCGTGAACGACCCGCCGCTGGGTACGGTGCTCGCCGGGCAGGCGCTGGCGCTCAGCCTCAACGTCCGCTTCAGCGCTGTGCACGAGTTCGTGTCCCAGGACCGCGCGCCGTTCCCCTCGCTCGTCATCGCCGACGAGGACAGCCCGTGCCGCGGCATGTCGGTGCAGGACGTGCTCGACGAGGTCAACCACACGCTCGGCGGCTGCGACTCGAGCCTGACGCCGGAGGAGGCCAACGTCTGCGCCACGCGGATCAACGAGTCGTTCGTCGGCGGCGAACCGCACTGCAGCACCTGGTACCGAGAGTCGCCGGACCCGCGCCTCCCGCTGGCCGTCGCCCCGTCGCGCGACGTCCGGGCCGTGAAATAGCGGGCGAGGGCGGGGAAGGGCGAGACGATTCGTCCGCCGCGCAGTTGTTGTAGGATCTGTCGTATGCCACGTCTCGCCGTGCGCGCGATCCTCATCGAGGACGACCGGATCCTCCTCGCCCACTTCGTCGACGCCGGCGGCCCCTGGTACGTGACCCCCGGCGGCGGCGTGCAGCACGGCGAGACCATCGAGGAGGCGTTCCACCGCGAACTCCACGAGGAGCTCGGCGCGCGCGCCGAGTTCGGCGCCGTCGCCTGCATCCGCGAGATCATCGCCGACCGCCTCGAGGCGACCAACCTGCCCGCCGGCTTCCACCAGGTCGAGATCTTCGTGCACGGCCGCCTGCTGCCCGGACAGGAGCTGCGCATGATCGACCCCGACCCCTCGCAGGTGGGCCTCGTCTGGGTCCCGCTCGCCGAGCTCCACACCTTGCCGTTCTTCCCCCGCGGCCTCATCGCCGAGTTCCAGGCGCGTTCGTTCCCGCAGTTCTACTACGGCGCCCGGCGCTGACGTCCCGGCGCCATCGATGTGTCTTTTTAAAGTATGTCCAAACGGACATGATCTGTGCGCGGGTCGCCGGGGCGACCCGTCGAGCTCGCCGAGGCGCCGTGTCCGTGGTGATGCAACGAGCGGGAAGTGGTACACCTCGGCCATGCACCACAGTCGCCTCGCCGGCTTCATCATCGACTGTCAGGACACCCCGCCCGACGACGCCGCCGCCTTCTGGAGCCGCGCCCTCGGCATGAATTCGGAGGGCGACGACGGCCACGGGTACGCCGTGCTCGACGCCAGCGCCCGCGACTTGCACATCGAGGTCCAGCGGGTCACGCACCCGAGCCGCGTCCACCTCGACATCGAGACCGACGATCAGCCGGCCGAGGTCGCCCGGCTCGAGCGCCTGGGCGCGCGCCAGGTCGCGAAGGGCGCGCGCTGGGTGGTGATGGAGGCGCCGACCGGCCAGCGCTTCTGCGTCATCAACGCCCGCCGTCCGCTCGCCGGAGCGCCGGGCACCAACGTCTGGCCGTGAGCCCGCCGCGCAATCGCGGCGAGCTCCGAATGTTCACACCCCGCGCAGGCGCCGACATCGGTCGCGGGCCGGCGCGTCTGTGCGGGCCGCCCGACTTGCCCCGAGCAGCGCGGATCAGCGGTACCCGCCGGCGGCCCCGATCACCTCGCCGGTCAGCCACCCCGACGCGGGCGACGCGAGGAACACCGCGATCTGGGCGATGTCGTCGGGCTGGCCCAGGCGACCGAGCGGCGTCTGGGCGGCGATCTGATCGCCCCACTCGCTGCCGATCACGCCGAGCGAGCGCGCGCCCTCGGTGTCGACCGCGCCCGGGTTGATCGAGTTGACGCGGATCTTCCGCGGCCCCAGCTCCCCGGCGAGGGCGGCCGTGATCCCGTCGAGGGCGTGCTTGGTGGCGGTGTAGACGACCGACTGCGGCGGCGCTTTGCGGGTGACCGAGGAGCCGATGTTGATCACGCTGCCGCCCTCGGGCCCGAAGTGCTTCAGCGCCTCCTGGGTCGTCAGCAGCGGCGCGAGCACGTTGGTGCCGAATTGGCGGTGGAACTCGGCCTCGCTGAACTCCGTCAGCGGCTCGAAGCGGAACACCCCCGCGTTGTTGACCAGCACGTCCAGGCGGCCGAACAGCCGCTTCGTCTCGGCGAACAGCCGCTTCACGTCGGCCGCCTTCGACACGTCGGCCTGCACCGCGAACGCCTTGCCGTCGGTCCGCACGATGTCGGCGACCACCCGCTCGGCGCCCGCCTTGTCGCCGGCGTAATTGACGATGACCGCGGCGCCGGCCCCGGCCAGCGCCCTGGCGATCCCCGCGCCGATGCCCTTCGACGCGCCCGTGACGATGGCGACCTTGCCCTTCAATACATCCACCATGTTCGTTCTCCTCGCTGTCTTCAGTTAGACAGTTCGACAAGAATCTAAATGTGAACCAGGCGAAGTCAATTCCGGGGTCGCGAATTTCTCGTCAGCGCGGCCGGCGCGTGACCACCCACACGCCCCGCGGCCGGCTGCCCCCCCGGCGCCGTCCGTGCTACGCTGAGCCCGATGACTCGCTTGACAGACCGCGAGTTCCAGCGAATCTCCAGCGCCCTGGCCGAGCCGCGCCGCTTCAAGATCTTGCAAGACCTGGCGGCGGCCGGCAGCGTGCCGATGGCGTGCGCCGCGATCGTCGAGTGCCACGCCGTCAGCCAGGCCACGATCTCGCACCACCTCAAGGAGCTCGAGACCGCCGGCCTGATCGAGATCGTCCGCGAGGGCCGGTCCGCCAGCGTGGTGTTCCGCCGCGACGTCTGGCGCGCCTACCTCGCGCGCCTCGGCGAACTGTGAGCCCCGCCGGCGACCCAGGCCCGCCCATCGTCCGTTTCCTGACATTTCGACGCCTAGATGAACGTCTAAATGACGCCAGCGCGGAAGTCAAGCTGCCGCGCGAATGTGACGCACGTCCGGGTCGACGATCGAATCGCCGCGGCCGATCATGCCAGGGTCCGATCAAGCGCGGATTGGGCTCGCCGGACCTGCGTCGACTCGAGCCGCACGTCGTCGATCGCGCCGAAGAACGGTGCGCCGAGGCCGTGGGCTCGAGGTCGCCTGTGCGTGTGCGCGGCGATCAGGCCGGGCAGCGAGCTCAGGTCGCGGCCGTCGACCCGCGTCGCCGGGTCGACCACGCGGACGTCGGGATCGACGGCGACGATCGTGTCGCCCCCGACAGCCACCGACGTGCGCTCGACCAGCTCCTCGCCGTCGAACAGTCGCACGTCGGCGCTGACCGGCGTGGCGGCGATCGCCGCCGGCTCCGGCGGGACCGGGCCCGTCTGCGGTCCGGGACAGGCGGGCAGGGCCAGGCCGGAGAATGTGAGGACCGTGCGGGCAGGCGAGGGCGCATGGGCCCCGGGGCCCGACCTCCCGCGCGGCGGGCGGCCCGTCCTGCGGTCGCGCGAAAGCCCTTCTCCGGCGATCCCTGATCGTGGTATTTCCGGGCGATGCCCGTGCGTCGCGCCGCGTCGCTTGTCCCTGCGCTCTTGCTCGCGTGCAACTCGATCGCGCCGTCGGTGACCACCCTCGGCGCGTTGAGCAGCTCGACGGGCAACGGTCCGGTGACGATGGGCGACGTCCACGCCACGCTCGGCTTCACCCGGCCCGGCGAGCCGGTCGGCGACCTCATCGGCTGGGACCTCGGCCGCGGGACCACCTACGCGCCGGAGGGCGACCCGCTGCACCCCGAGTGGCGCACGCCGGTCGTGGTCGCGGCGGCGCAGGCGTTGGCCGACGCGCGGCCCGGCCACGGGCGCGCGCCGCTGATGCGCTTCTCCGATCAGATCGACGGCGTCGGCGGCGGCGACGGCTATCACTTCTACCGCTACGTCGAGCCCGGCCACGCGCCCGCGGCCGGCGATGCGATGGCGACCTTCGAGTACTTCGCGCTGATGCAGGACGCCGACGCCGCGCCGATCGTCGGCCTGAACTTCGGGTCAGGTACCGCCAGCGAGGCCGCCGCCTACGTCACGCACCTCAACGGCAGCGACGCCGCCGACGTCAACGTCGCCGCCCGCCACCACTGGGGGCAGGACCAGCCGTATCGGCAGACCCAGTTCGAGATCGGCAGCGAGAGCTACGCGCCGTGGACCACCGGCTATGACGCCGCCGACGCCCCCTATTCGTACGCCAACCCCGCGGCGGCGCACGTCGGCGATCCCGGGTGGCACAATCGGCCCAGCTCCTCGGCGGCCGACTACGCCGCGCGCGCGCTCGAGTACGTCGCCGCCGTGCGGGCCGTCGAGCCCGAGGCGCGCTTCTGGGTCCCGCTGTCGCAGGCGTCGATGGACGCGTGGGGCGGGGTCGAGGCGGCCGTGCAGGCGCTCGCGCCGCTGCTGCAGGAACCCGCGGTCGCCGGCGCGGCGATCCATCAATACCTCCTCGACGACGCCAGGCCGCTCGGCTGGGACGACCCCGACGACCTGTTCTTCGCGCTCGCCGGCGTCGAGGCGTTCCGCCCCGGCTTCGCGCGCGCGCGTGCAGCCCTCGACGCGGTCCGGCCCGGCCTCGAGCTCGTCGTCACCGAGTACCACCTCGCCGGCGCCGCCTTCCGCGGTCGGTTCACCCGCGGTCGGGAGGCGGTCGTCGGCCTCGGCGTCGCCGGCATGCTGCTGTTCTACGCCCAGCTCGGCGTCGAGGCCGCGTGCCAGCACGCCGCGCTCGAGTTCGAGACCCTCGACGCGCCCGACCGCGACCCGCTGCTCGAGCCCTGGTACAACCCGTTCCGCCGCGGCCCGAACGGCGCCGCCGCGCCACAGGCCAGCTACGTGGCCACCCGCCTCGTCGGCGAGCACCTGCTCGAGCGCACCGCCCCGCTCGAGTTCAACAAACAGGTCCATCAGGACATGTCCGTCGGGTCAGGCAAGCTCTCCGTCCCGCTGGTCCACGCCGCCGCGTTCGTCGACCCCGCCGGCGAGGCTGGCACCCTGGTCGCCCTCCACCGCGACCTCGAGCGCAGCCACACCCTCTCGCTCGACCTCCCGCCCGGCTGGACCGCCTCCTCCGCCGTCCGGTGGGCCCCCCCGGCCGCCGACCACGACACGCACGCCCACCCGATCGACGTCGAGCCGACCGAGTTCGCGCAGGACGGCGGGCGCGTGCAGGTGACCCTGCCGCCGCACAGCCTGGTCGCCCTGCGCTTCACCGGCGCGGCCCGTTGAGCCGCTCCGGCGCGTGAGTGACCGGCGCGTGCGGGTGCGCTGGGCTGGCCTCGCCCCGACAGGCTATGCTCCGCGGATGCATTTGGCTTGCCTTCCTCGCCATCTCCCCGCGGCGGTCCTCGTCGCACTCGTCACCCTCGCGTGCGGACCCGAGCCCGGCGGCGGCGACACCGGCTCGACCGGCACCGCGACCACGAGCACCTCGACGGACACCGGCTCGACCACCACCACGCCGGAGTGCACCCCAGGCGAAACCAACGAGGGCGACGGCGGCTGCGACTTCTGCGTCTGCTCCGACGCGGGCCAGTGGGAGTGCAACCGCTGCGCTCCGACCAGCGGGCCCGAGACGACCTTCGAGACGACGCTGGCGACGACCAGCGACACCGGCGACACCGGCGACACGACGAGCACGACCAGCGCCGACACCGGCGACACGACCGCCACGGGCTCGGACACGGCCGACACGACGAGCACGACCACCGACGGCACGTCGACCACCGGCGACACCGGCGGTGATGCCTTGCCCAATTGCACCGACCTCGGGGCGGGTGACCCGTTCGACATCAACACGGCGAAAATCGTCGGGGATGAGCTGGTGCTCGAGGTCGCCTACGGCGGCGGGTGCGAGATCCACGAATTCACCCTGTGCTTCGACGGGGTCGTCCTCGACACCGACTTCATCAAGCTCGCCGTCCACCACGACGCCCACGGCGACGCCTGCCTGGCATTCATCAGCGAGGAGCGCGCGTTCGACCTGACGCCGACGCAGAGCTTCGGCCCCTCACCGGTCGACATCCAGCTGCTCGGCTGGGACCCGGCGCTGCAATACGTCTTCTGAGCGAGGCCGACGCCGGCAGCGGTGCCGACATCCCCGTCAACCTCGTGGGCGGCAGCGACTCCGAGCGCTCGTGAGTGCTGGGAATCTCTGCCGGAAGTCGACTCTCTCCTACTGCTCGAAGCAGTAGATGCGCCGCGAAGAGGAGCACGGATTAGGACTCGCGCTCTTCGACCAGGTCGAAAGGGCCGAGGAGGAGGTGCCGACATCGCCGTGGTAGGTCTCGGTCGTGGTGAAGCCCTGGCACATGTAGAGGCCCGCGGTGCCGTCGGGGTTGGTGCCGGTCCACACGCTGGAGGAGACAGTGACGCCGAACTCGGTGAGGCTGATGGGCGCGTCGAGCGTGCCGTCGAGGAGGTCCGCCCAGTCGTCGGCGATGATCACGCCGTCGACCCGCGCGTAACCGGTGGTCGTCGGGGTGAAGCGCGTCTGCGGGGTGCTCGTGGCGCTGCTGAGCCAGGCGTCCCAGGTGCCGCCGAGGCCTGCCGCGGCGGCGCGAGCGTTGCAGGCCGCCGCGGCGCCGGCGAGCCCGCCCATGTTGCCGGTGTACACGGTGCTGGAGACGAACACGCGCTTGGGCAGCGTGCAATTGGCGTTGCAACCGTCGCCGCTGACGTTGTTGCCGTCGTCGCAGGCCTCGACGACCGCGAGGATGCCGTCGCCGCACAACGCGGGGGTGCAGTTGATGCGGCAGGCCCCATTGGGGCCGTTGTCCTCGCCGTCGTCGCATTGCTCGCCGGGATCGAGGACGCCGTTGCCGCACTCCTCGAATGCACACAGGGGGCTGCAGTCGTCGCCGCTGACGGCGTTGCCGTCGTCGCACTCCTCGTCCGGGCCGAGGTCGCCGTCGCCGCACACGTTGAGGACGCACCCGGCGAGGCAGGCGTGGCCGGGGCCGTTGTCGACGCCGTCGTCGCACTCCTCGACGCCGCTGCCCTCGATGTGGACGCGGCCGTCGCCGCAGGTGGCGAGGGCGCAGGCGAGGGTGCAATCGCCGGCGTCGCTGTTGCCAGGGCCGGCGTCGCAGGCCTCGCCGGGCTGGACGAGCCCGTCGCCGCAGACGGGGGCGGTGCAGTCGTTGCGGCATTCGTCGTCGTCGACGGCGTTGCCGTCGTCGCAGTCCTCCTCGGCCTGGACGACGCCGTCGCCGCAGGTCGGCAGCGCGCAGGTGTTGCTGCACCAGTCGTCTTCGTCGTCGTTGCCGTCGTCGCAGACCTCGTCCGGACCGACGAGGCCGTCGCCGCAGACGTTGTGCTTACATTGGGCGGTGCAGGCGGCGTCGTTGCCGTTGCCCTGTCCGTCGTCGCACTCCTCGTGCGGGCTGAGCTCGCCGTCGCCGCAGGTGTTGAACTGGCAGTTGGTGCGACAGACCTGGCCGGGGCCGTTGGCCGCGCCGTCGTCGCATTGCTCGCCGGCTTCGAGCAGGCCGTTGCCGCAGGTGCCCCAAGACGGGCCGGACGGCCCGTCGACGTTGATCGAGACGGCGACCTCGCCGTCGCAACCGGGGGTGACGAACTGCAGCGCAGCCGCGAGGAGACCGGCGTGGAAGGAGTGATGAATGCTGAACTTCGTGGACATGGTGTCGTTTCTCGTGGTGTCGTTCAATTCGGAATGGTCACAGTGGAGAACTTCGCGGCGCCGAGGTCCGCTCGCGGCCGCCGTCGGCGCAGCCGAACGTGGGCCGTATCAGGCTGGTTCGGACGTCGCCCGGGCAAGGCGCGCGAGGATCCTCGCTCGCCGTCTAGCGCATACAGCGCGGGGCCGAACGACGCGGGGATCGCGGCTCCCGTGATCGCGGTCGACGTGCCGGCCGTGCAGATTGGCGCTCAAGAAGATCTTCGTGGCGATCGAACGAATCCTCATCAGACGCTTCTCGTGCGTCTCGCGCCGGAGAGCGGGGCGAGCAAGACAGGAGTCGTCGGTGAGGCGAAGTTGATCCCGAGAATTTTTGGCGAGCTGCTCCGGGCCCGGCGCGAGCGATTCGCGCGGTCCGCTCCCGGGGACCCGGACGGGCTTTTCGGGGTCCCCGCTGGGGCGTCGCCGAGGCGGCACGGGCTGGAGGATTCGATGCCGTCGTGCATCCAGCTCGATCACGCCCGTGTAGCGATCGCCGGCGTCGCAGCGGAGCTCTGATGCGCGCCTATCATAAGATATGTCGAATTAAACATGTCTTGAGGACCATGCATCACTCGGCCTCGCACAGCCGCCGCAGCGCCGCGCGGATCTCGTGCAGGTTGCTGCCGTCGTAGCGGATCGCGTTGGGGTGGGAGAAGCCGCGGTTCCACGGCTGGGCCGGCAGCACCACCAGCCCGCGCGGTCGCCACTCCAGCCAGCGCTCGACGTAGGGCGGGTAGTCGTCGACCAGGACCTTGCCGTAGACGAGGCCCTTGTCCATCGTGATCGTCACCGGTACGCCGGGCAGGTGCTGCTGGCACCACTCGAGCTTCTCGGTCCAGGCGCTCGGCGTGTTGACCGGGCCCTTCGTCAGCACGTGGATCTCGAAGCGCAGCGCCTGCAATTCGGCGAGTACGTCGAAGCCGAGCTGGTGCCGCGGCAGCGAGCGCCACCAGCCGGGCTGACGCCGGATCACCGTCTCGCGCGCGCGCAGCCACGGCGGGCTGTCGTCCTCGCCACCCAGCGGCGGATCGGCGGGCCCCCGCAGGGTCTCCAGGTCGCGCACCAGCGCGCCCTGGTAATCGCAGAGGGTACCGTCCATGTCGATGAGCGCGACCAGCCCGACCTTCGCCATGAGCGCACTGTAGCCCGCGGCTCGCGCGAGCGCCACGCGGCTTTCGTCCGCGGCGCCGGCGTGATACCTGGGTCGTCATGATGAAGCGCGTATCATGGATGTTTTCGCTCGCGCTCGCGTGCGGCGGCAGTTCCGGCGAGACCGACACCGGCACCGGGACGAGCACGAGCACCGACGCGAGCGAGACCGACGCGACCGGCAGCGACACGACGACGACGACGACCGGCGCCACCGACACGCCGACGTCGACCGCGCCGACGAGCACCGCGGACCCGACCACCGGCGAGCCGCCGACCACCGCCACGACCAGCACGACCACCGATCCGACCGGCACCAGCACCACCGGCGCGGTCGACCCGCCGATGTCGCTCGCCGACATCGTCGACGGCGAGCTCGAGCTCATCGCCGACGGCCACATGTTCACCGAGGGCCCGATCTGGAACCCCGAGGGTTACCTGCTCTACAGCGACATCCCGGCCAACACGATCTTCCGCTGGGCCGAGGGCGAGCAGCCGAGCGCCTTCATCACGCCGAGCGGCAACTCCAACGGCCTGGCCTTCGACGCCATGGGGCGCCTGGTGGCCGGCGAGCACGGCGGGCGACGGATCTCCCGCCGCACGATCGGCGACCCGGACGCCGAGACCGTCGTCGACGAGTTCGAGGGCCAGCGCTTGAACAGCCCCAACGACCTGGCGATCCGCTCCGACGGCACGATCTACTTCACCGACCCGCCCTACGGGATCCAGCCCAACCAGCAGGAGCTCGACTTTCAGGGCGTGTTCCGCGTCGACCCGCAGGGCCAGATTTCGCTGGTCGCCGACGACTTCGACCGCCCCAACGGCATCGCCCTGTCGCCCGACGAGAGCCTCCTGTACGTCGCCGACACCAACGGCGAGCACGTCCGCGTGTTCACCGTCGAGGCTGACGGCCACGCCGTCGGCGGCGAGGTGTTCGTCGATCTCCAGAGCGACCTGCCGGGCAACCCCGACGGCATGGCCGTGGACGCCTTCGGCGACCTCTATGTGAGCGGCGGCGGCGGCGTCCGCGTGGTCACGCCCGACGCGACCGTGCTCGGCACGATCGAGGTCCCGGAGCAGGTGACCAATTGCAAGTTCGGCGACCCCGACGGCAAGGCTCTGTTCATCACCGCGCAGGCGCGGGTCTACCGGATCCGCCTCAAGGTCGCCGGCGCCTGAGCGAACCTGTCTCGCGGGACAGCTTCGCAGCCGTCCCGCGAATCATCGTAGTCAGCGCGAGCGGGCGAGGCGGAACCCGAGGTCGTCGATGCGGAAGGTCGGGTGGCTCTTGCGGCGGCACGAGGCCCGGCAGCCGCGCGGTGGGTCGTTCCAGCCGCCGCCGCGGAACACGCGGTAGGGTCCGTAGACCGAGGGGTCGTAGACGTCCCAGCACCACTCCCACACGTTGCCGATCGTGTCGTACAGGCCCCACGCGTTCGGGGCCCGGGTCGCGACGTCGTGCACCCGACCGCCGGAGTTGTCGTGGTACCAGGCAATCTCGTCGAGCTCGCCGTAACGCACGTCGGCGCTCCCGGCCCGGCACGCGTACTCCCACTCCGCCTCGGACGGCAGGCGATACCCGTCGGCCCGCCAGTCGCACACCACGTCGCGCCCCTCGGGGTCGTCGCCGAGCGTGTAGCAGGGCTGCAGCCCGACCGCGCGCGAGAGCGCGTTGCAGCACCGCACCGCCTCGTTCCACGACACCTCCGTCACCGGCGTGCGCGGACCCGCCGCGCTCGCGGGCGCCTCGCCGGCGATGGCCGCATAGAGCTCACGGGTCACCGGAACCGCGGCCAGGCGAAACGCCGCCAGCTCGACCCGCCAGTTGGTCTTCGTGCCCTCGTCGCGCAGCACGATCGCCCCGGCGGGGAGCTCGATCATGCTCTCGGCGAGCAGCTGGAGTGGCATCGATTCGGGGCGCGTCACGGAGCGCATCCTACACGATCGGCCCCAGCATGACGCGCTCCTGGCTTCGACGGCAGCCGCGTGGCCGGGCGCGATGCGACCTTGCGCGGCACGATCGCAGTCCACCGCAGACGCGAGCGACAATCGCGGCGACCTCGACGAGTGCGCTCGTCGCTCGAGCGCAGGCGGGCCCGGTCCGCCACGTCAGCGCCGGCGGGCAACTGTCCCGCAGGACAGCAGCGGTTCCCAGCACCGACAGCCCGGGACCTCGCAGTCCAGAGCCGAGTGATGTCGGCTGTCCTCTGGGACCGCCGGTCCTGCGCGCATCAGGTTCCGCTGCAGGGACCGTTCGGGCTGATGAGCCACGGATCGAAGTCGACCTTGGGGCCGACGCCGACCCCGTTGCCTCCCCCGACGAAGCCGGGGCCGTTGGCGGCGCCCCACCAGTTGCAAGTGCCGTCGACCCACCCGGGCACCGGGTTGAGGTTCGAATGCAAGGCGATGCCGAGAGCGACCATCTCGAACTGGTTCTTGTTGACCGGGACTTGAGTGAACGAGGGGTTGGCTTCGAAGAACACCGCCACCTCGTCGAGCGGCGCCGTCAGATCCCGGATGTCGGAGATCTGGTTGTGGAGCACCTTCGAGGCCGGCGTGTCGCACTCGAGGCCGATCGCGTGGGCCCAGCCGGTCGTCACCAGCGGATCGCTACCGCCGATGATGTCCTGGATCTTGTTGTCGAGGATCTCGATGGACGCGCCCCCGCCGTTGACGACCCCGGCGCCGTTGTTGGCGAGGATCGCGTACCCGCCGCGGCCTCTGCTCTCGATGTCGTGGATCTCGTTCCTCTTGATCAGGATGCCCACGCTCCCGTCGACGGAGCTGGAATCGCCGATGAAGATGCCCTTGGTCGAGCCGAAGCCTTCGATGCGTGAGATGTCGTTGCAGACGATGGCGACGTCGTCGGGTCCGTTCTCGAGGTAGATCCCCTGGGCGTTGTCACTCGTGGTGCTGCCGTCGGACACGATGCCATGAATGATGTTGTTGACGATCGCCGCGTTGTCGCCGTCGATCTGGACCCGCACCCCGACTCGGAAGCCCGAGCCGGACGGCTCGACCGTCAGCGAGAAGCCGTCGAGGGTGACGTCGGGCGCCGTGATGGTGACTCTGCCATTGATAAGCGACTCGTAGGCTGAAGCGAAGTCCCGTTCGGGCCCACATGTCCCGGCGCCCTCGCCGCGGAGGGTGAGCGGAATCGGAATGGTCACGTCCTCCACGTACTCGCCGGCGAACACGAAGATGACGTCGCCTGGCTCGGCGTCGTCCACGGCCTCCTGGACACTGGGATAGCAGTGCTTGGTGCCGCCCGGGTTGACGCACAGATCGAACGCCGGCGGCTTGTAGTCGGGCTTGTCGTGCTCGTCGTGCTTGTCGATATCGACGACATCGACATCGACATCGACATCGCAGTCGCGGAGGGCGGGGACGGCGAGCGCCAGGCTCGTGCAGAGGATAGTTGTGTTGTGGAGGATCATAGGTGCTCCGTTCTCGTGGGTTCGTCGATAGAGGCGTACCGAGATAACCTCGGACCCCCATTGTGCGAAGGTGACTCCGCCTCGCAACCGCATGGATTGCGTCATGCCACAGCGATGCCGAGTCCGTGCTGCCGATACCGCTCGCGCGAATCACAGTACACCGGCTCAGAACGAAGATCTTGCGCGAGCCCGTCATGCGGAGCCCGCACGCGGGGTAGTGGTCCCCATGATATTATGCGTGTTCGATATTCGATCGAACGCACACACGCGGCGACCCCGGCTTCGTGGGTGGCCGCGCCTACAAGATGGGGCGCCTTGCCCTCACGCGTGCGGCAACCCTTGACCCTCGACCAGGCGTACCGTCCATCGACCAGCGGATCGTACGATCCTCACGGGGGTGCTGGCATATGTCTCTCGAGACATATCGACGAAGAGCATCGGCACCCCGGCGCGAGGCGCGAGGCGCGCGGGGCCGGGCGGTCGTGCCCCCGTGGACCGGGCAGGGGAGGGCGCCGCGTCGGGCGCGCCCGGGCTCGCCTTTGACGTCGCGCCCGGGCCCGGCGTATCGTCGCGCGCCGGATGACCGACCCCACCGCAACGGCCGGGAGCACGCGCTGGGGCTGGCTGCGCGGCCACCGGGGCATGTTCGTCGTGTTCGCGGCGATCCACGCCGGTCTGGTGCTGAACGCCATCCCGCTGCGCGTGGTATTCGGCGCGCAGCCGTTCAGCGGGCCCGACTACCAGACCCACTTCCAGCACACGCACACGCTGACGCGCGCGCTCGCCGAGGGCCGGCTGTGGGTCTACGACCCGATGATGCTGGCCGGCTACCCGGCGGGCCTGTTCTTCGACGTCGACAACAAGGCCCACTTCCTGTTCTGCACCGTGTTGCACCGGCTGGGCCTGCCGCTGCACGTGGCCTTCAACCTCTTCACGCTGGCCTCGGCGATCGCCATGCCGATCTCGCTGTGGCTGGCCGCGCGGCTGCTCGGCGTGTCCGCGCGGGCGCAGGCGTGGAGCTTCGGGCTCGGCGTGCTGCTGTGGCACTTCGAGTCGCTGATCCGCTTCTTCTGGGGTGGCGGCATGATCTCGTTCGCGACCGCGACGCACCTGTGCGTCCTCGTGCTCGCGCTGTTCTACCGCCAGCTGTGCGGCCCGCCGGTCCGCGGCGGTTACGCGGCGCTGCTCGTGCTGCTGCCGCTGGCCCTGCTCACGCACGTGTGGAGCTTCGCCGCGCTGGCCGGGCCGATGATCGGGCTCTACCTCGCGCGCGCGCGCGTCCTGCCGCTCGCCGCCCACGCGCGCGTGTGGGCGCTGGCGGTCGTCACGGTCGCCGTCAATTCGTACTGGCTGGTGCCGGCGCTGACGCACATGGAGCTGATGGCGCCGTCGCACAAGCTCGGGCAAGCCACCCCCGACTTCGCGCTCTACGACCTGCTCGAGGTGTTCGTCGATCCGCTCACGACCGGGTTCGTCCGCCAGCGCACGCTGGTCCGCACCGTCGCCGTGCTCGCGGCCATCGGCACCCTCGTCGCCTGGCGACGCGCGCGCGAGCCGGCCCTGCGCTACGCGGGCGGCACCCTGCTGTGGCTGTTCGGACTCACCTACGCCGGCGCCCTGCTGCCGCTGGTGCCGGCCACCGAGCCGTACCGGTTCGCCGCGCCGATGGCCTGCTGGGCGGCGGTGCTGGCCGGTCCGTGGCTCGCCGACAACCTGACCCGAAGGACATGGTCGCAAGTGCCGGCGAGCCTGCGCGGGCTCGCCGTCGGCCTGTTGATCCTGCTGGCCCCGCGGGTCTACGCCCAGCTCGCCACCTTCGTCCCCGGCCTCGACGTCTCGTCGATGGGCTTCCTCAAGAGCGCCGTGCAGGAGGAGCAGTTCTTCCCCAGCATGCGGCTCAAGCCGATCAGCGACGAGTTCCAGGAGGTCGCCGCGTGGGTCGCGGCCCAGCCCGACGAGGGCCGCTTCCTGGTGCATTACTGGGCCCTCGGCGAGTACCTGCGCTGGGCCACCGACCGCCCGATCCTCGGCGGATTCCCGGACCGGCGCACCACGCACGAGCAGAGCAACCTGTTCCACTTCCTCGACAGCGACGAGCGCTACAACGAGGGCCTGGAGCGCTATCTACAGACCTTCAACGTCGCCTACATTCTCATGTCCGTGCCGCACATCCCGGCGATCGAGCGCCGCCTCGACCTGCTGGAGCCGCGCGGCATCGTCGGCAGCAGCTACCGCGCCTATCGCGTGCGCAAGCCGGCGGGCTGGGTCGCCCGCGGCAGCGCGCAGGTGCGCGCGGGGCTCGGGCGGATCGAGGTCTCCGCCGCCGAGCCGGCGCCCGGGACGGAGGAGCTGGTGCTGCGATACCACTGGTTGCGCGAACTGACCTGCCGCAGCGCCGTTCAGAACGTCGATTGTCGGCTCGAGCGCGAGCCGGTCGAGGGCGACGAAACAGGGTTCATCCGCGTCGTGGGTGCGCCGAGGCTCCCCGCCGAATTCGTGCTGGAACAAGCGCGCTGACGACCGCGGGTCAACGCTGTACGGACCCTGGACCCCAGGGCGGTCGGTATCACACAGGTAGGGCAGAGGCGGTGGCGGTCCGCCGCAGGCTGTTCATCATTGGCGGTACCGAGGGTCTGTCCATGCGCAGTATCTTTATCGTCCGTCCGCGGATGCTCGGGCCCGCGTTATATGCAGGCCTCTCCGTCGCCACTATCTCCGACGCGGAGGCGAACGACCTCCCTATCAAAACAGCCCATATCACGACCAAGATCGCGCTCGCTGGCACCGTGGTCGACCGCCAGGGTCAACCGGTCAGCGGCGCGACGGTCCAGGTCCTCGCATTCGGGGCCGGGGCCGCCAACGCCGGCCGCACCGCCTCGACAGGCGCTACGGGCGGGTTCGAACTGCAAGACCTCGACCGGCGCTCCGTGCTCCTCAAGATCACGCGCGCCGGATATTATACGGAGATCATACCCGCCGACCTGCATCGACCCTTGAGCGAGGCGTCGAGCAGCGTCGGCAACCTTACGCTCACCGCGAAGAAGACCGGCCGCGTGCGCCTGATGTTCGTCGGCGACACGATGTTCGGCCGCCGCTTCACCGACGAGGACCAGGACGGCCTGCAGGAGGCCGGCGACCTGATCCGCGCCAACTCGCGCGTCGCCGACGCGCAGAAGGTGGTCAGCTACGTCGCCGACGCCCTGAAGTCCGCCGATTACGCGCTGGCCAACCTCGAGTGCGCCGTGTCGGCCGACCCCGTGTCGGAGCACCCCTACAAGTCCTATACCTTCTATTCGCACCCCGACACGCTCGCCGGCCTCAACACCGCCGGGATCGACGGCGTCAGCCTCGGCAACAACCACGTCTTCGACTACATGGACGACGGGCTCTACGACACGATCAACGCCGTCGCCGACCACGACCTCGACTTCACCGGCGCCGAGATGAGCGAGTCCGCGGCGCTCGACACCGTCATTCGTCGCACCATCTCCGGCGTCCCGCTGTCGCTGCAGGGCTACACGAACCTGCGGGCCGACGGCACCAGCCTGACGGACTACCTGCTGGTCGCGCTCGACCCCGACAAGCCGGGGGCGCTCTACGCCCACGCCGACAACTTCGAGTCGTTCTTCGCCGGGGAGGAGGGCCGCTTCCGCGTGCCCATGATCCACGGCGGCGCGGAGTACAGCAGCTACCCGATCGACAACATGCGCGCGCACTTCGTCGACCTCGTCGACCGCGGCGCCGGCCTGGTCGTCGCCCACCACACCCACACGATGCACGGCATCGGCCTCGTCGACCCCGGCGACGGCCCGAAGTTCGTGCTCATGTCGCTCGGCAACTTCATCTTCGACCAGAGCACCTTCGTCACCACGCAGTCGCTGATCGCCGTCGCCGACGTCGACCAGACCGCGAACGGCTTCGACGTCGCCCGCCTCGAGCTGATCCCCGTGCACGTCGAGAACTACGTGCCCAAGCTGCTGGCCGGCCGCGCGCTCGAGCGCCACGCGCGGCAGCTCGGCCACCTGTCGTCGACGCTGCCGCTCACGCCGAGCGGCAGCAGCCAGCCCGACGGTCTGCGCGGCGCGGTGGTGTTCCCGTGGCGGCAGCGCGTGGTCGCCCTGCGCGACGCCTCGCAGTACCTCACCCACGCCACCGCCGAGTCGGTCAGCCTGACGGTCAAGTCCGGCAGCGCCGGCCCGATCGCGTTCACCCGCAAGAACGCCACCGACGCGCTCGTCGGCGTCAAGACCGGCGCCGCGGCCAAGGTGGAGGTCGGCCGCGACATCTTGCTGTACGGCGACTTCGAGGACGTCGACGTCGACGGCGACTGGCTCGAGGGCTTCGCCTGGGACCAGAGCGAGTACCGCCACGTGCAGAGCTCGCAGGTCTACAGCGGCGTCGGCGCGGCCGTGCTGATCCGCCGCGACGACCACAAGAACGACACCGAGATGCCGGTCCGGCGCACGATCCCGATCCCCGGCGGCGCCAAGCTGACCCTGCGCGGCCACGTCCGCGCCGACACCGGCGGCACCTTCAAGGTGATGACCCAGTTCTACGACGCCGACGGCGACTCGCTCGGCACCAGCGAGCGCTATACCCATTCCGGCGGCACCTACGACTGGACGCAATTCACCGCCTCGTTCACCGCCCCGGCCGGCGCCGCCTCGATCCGCGTGTCGCTCAAGCAGTCGCCGCCCGAGGACGGCGAGGGCCGGGTGTACGTCGACGACCTCGCGCTGATCCAGTGGGACCCGAAGCCCGCCGACGGCAAGGCCGGCCTCGCGCTGCCCGGGCCCAACAACTACTCGTACTTGCGCTTCTCCGACATCGCGGCCGGCGCGACCCGGCTGGCCGTCACCATGACCCACAAGACCTACGCCGCGAAGTGATGCACCGCCGCGTCCGCGTCGCCGGAGCCCGCGGCGGCGCGGGCGCGGAGGGCGTCAACCGAGCCAGGCCGCGTGCAGCAGCGCCGCCGCGGCCGCGCCGACCAGCGGCCCGACGATCGGCACCCACGCGTAGCCCCAATCGCCGTCGCCCTTGCCGCGGATCGGCAGGACCGCGTGGGCGAGCCGCGGGCCGAGGTCGCGCGCAGGGTTTATCGCGTAGCCGGTCGGCCCGCCGAGCGACAGCCCGATCGCCAGCACCAGCAGCGCCACCGGCAGGGCGTCGAGCGCCCCGAGCCCGTGCGTCGGCGCGGCGATCTGCAGCACCCCGAGCACGAACACGAAGGTGGCGATCGCCTCGGTCAGGAGGTTGTGGCCGGGGTCGCGGATCGCCGGCGCGGTGCAGAACACCCCGCGGATCGTCGCCGGCTCGGCGGTCGCCTCGAACTGCCGCCGGTACGCCAGCCACACCACCACCGCGCCGGCGAAGGCGCCCAGCAATTGCGCGCACATGTACGAAGGGACAGCCGCCCACGCGAACTTGCCGCGCAGCGCCAGCGCCAGGGTGACGGCCGGGTTCAGGTGGGCCCCGCTGACCGCCGCGACCGCGTAGACCGCCACGAACACCGCCGTCGCCCAGCCGGTCGTGATCGCGATGAGCCCGCCCCCGTGCCCGTGCGTGCGCGCGAGCGTGACGTTGGCGACCACGCCGTCGCCGAGGACGATGAGGATCGCGGTCCCGAGGAGCTCGGCGGAGAACGGGGTCATCGCCGGCGAGGATAGACCGCCGCGCGGGTCCCGGTCGAGTTTGATGTCGGATGGCGCGAAGGGCGCGGTGGCGGCGAGGCATGTCCCTGGCGACATGTCCTCACAGCCAGCCAGGCGTCACGGCCGCTGCGCTGCCTGCCCGCCGTCAGGGCCCGCCGCCGCGCGGACGCGAGCCAGCCGAGAATGAGAATGGTCAACATGAATCCCTCGCGCACTCGCCCGGGTCCGGGCGGTTCGAATGTCATGAGTCCGGACGGACGATCGCCGCGCGGCGGAGTGGCCGCGCCGTCGACGTCCGCCGCCGGTCGACGCCGATCAGGCCGCACGCCGACAGCGACAGCGACGACAACACGCCCGCGCTGCGCCGGAGGTCAGGCGGCGAGCGAGCGCCGCGGACCCTTCACCCGCATCGAGCCTGTCTGTGCCGCCGTGCATCTGGTGAAGAGAATTCCATTAAGATGAAAAATTGCAAGCGAAGGCGTTGCGGACCGTGCGGGGCGGTATCGCGCATCATTTCACGCTGAGCAGGCAGGGGCGCGGCAGATTGCGACTGGCCGGCAGCGTGCAGACTCCAGTTCACTACCGAGTAGTCTATTATAGTGAATGTCTTGATCCGGCCGTTCCTCGCGGGCTGTCCGGATATGTCCCCGAGGACACATCTTCTCCGCGCGTCCGATCGCGGTCTCATCCGCGCGTGCCCCCGATCCGGCACGGTTGTCTCATGCACCATCGCCGGCTCCTGTTGGCTCCCTCCCTCGTCCTGTCGCTCGCGTGCGGGCCCGGGGTGCTCGACGGCGACACCGAGGGCAGTTCGAGCTCGACCGGCGGGTCCGGCCCGGGGTCGAGCAGCGGCACCGAAGGGCCGGGGGAGCCGACGACCACGGCGGACCCACCGGCGACCACGGCCCTGCCGACCACGAGCGGCGGCGAGCCGTCAGGCTGTCCCGAAGGACAGCCGTGGAGCCCGCTCGGGTCGAGCGTGCTCGGCGTGCCGGAGGGCTTCGCGGCGAGCACGTTCGCGGACAACATGGTGGTCCTGGCCGACGGGCGGATCGCCGTCGCCGGGGTGCTCGAGAGCATGCCGGGGGTGATGGAGGCGCCGGCGGTGCTGTTCCTGTCGCCCGCGGGCGAGGTGCTCGGGATGACCACCGCCGAGCCGAGCCAGATCGTCTCGGTGTCGGCGCTGCGGCGCGCCGCCGACGACAGCCTCGTGCTCTGGCTGACCCGCCTCGATCCGATGATGCTGGCGCCGGGTGTGCTGCGCCTCGCCCCCGATGGTTCGGTGCTCGGCGAGGTCCCGCTGGCGGAGTCGGTCGTCGGCGCGGGCTTCGAGCTGGCCGACGACACGGCGGTCATCGCCGGTCGCGATCGGTTGACGTCGATCCCGACGGTGGCGAAGTTCGCGATCGAGACCGGCGCGATGGTGTGGCGCGTCGCGCTCGACGAGCCGGACGTGGTGGTGCCCAGCGAGGTCGTGGTCACGCCCGAGGGCGACATCTTCGTGGCCGGCGGCGGCGACCGGGACGTCGATGCCAGCTTCACGGTCGTGCGCCTGTGGAAGATCCGCGGCGACGGCCAGATCGAGTGGGCCAGCTCGCTGGCCAGGCCGCCGTTCGGCCTCCTCACCGCGTTCGAGCGCCTGCCCAACGGACAGCTGGCGGTGCTGCGGCGCGGCCCGGACGACGACCAGACCATCGAGCTGCTGGCGGTCGACGCCGCCGATGGGTCGCCGGCGTGGGAACTCCCGCTCGCCGCGCCCGACGCGTCCGAGGAGCCCTACGCGCGCGCGCTGCTGGTCGACGCCGACGCGCTGTCGATCCCGGTGATGCGCAGCGAGCATGAATTCAGCGCGCTGCGCTCGATCGCCGTCCAGCGCGTCAGCTTCGGCGGGAAATTGCTCGAGGTCGTGCCGCTCGACGTCCCGGCTCGCCCGTCGCGCGGCTGGACCACCGTCAGCGTGCGCGGCAACTGCGACGAACTGGTGCTCCTGTCCGGCGAGTTCGAGGAGCTGTGGCTCGGCTCGTTCGCGCCGTGATCGCGGGGGCGTGATGATTCGTCCGCGAGCGACCGGACGAGCGCGCGGCGACTGCGACGAGTGGTGGGCGGCGCCGTGATGATTCGTCGCCGGCTCACTTGCGCGGCTTGCCGAACAGGCGCCGGCGCAGCAGCGAGCGCTTGACGGGCTGCTTGCCGGCGTCGTCCGGGGGCTCGCCGTCGCGGGTGATCCGCAGCTGGCCGCCGGCGACCCACACCTTCTTGAGGTGCGCCAGCAGCTCGTCGGGCAGCTCGGCCGGCAGCTCGACCATCGTGTACTCTTTATAAATTTCGATGCGGCCGATCTGCTTGCTCGTCAGCCGCGCCTCGTTGGCGATCGCGCCGACCAGGTTGCCGGGCTTGAGGCCGTGGACGAAGCCGACCTCGACGCGGTAGGCGGCCATGCCGGGCTCGGGGCCGCGCTCGGCGAGCGGCTCGCGGGCGGGCTCGGTGCGCTCCGGCGCGAGCAGGAACGGTTCGCCGCGGCGGACCAGCTTGGCCAGGCCGGCGGCGATCTCGAGCGCGGGGATGTTGTCCTCGCGCTCGAGGTCCTCGATGACGGCCTGAAACTGCTCGAGCCCGCCGCCGGCGATGCTGTCGCGGATCTGCTGCTTGAACTTGGCCAGGCGGACGTCGTTGACCATCTTGACCGTCGGCAGCTCCATGCGCGCGATCGGCTGGCGCGTGGCCCGCTCGATCATCCGCAGCAGGTTGCGCTCGCGCGGGGCGACGAACACGATCGCCTCGCCGCTGCGACCGGCCCGGCCGGTGCGGCCGATCCGGTGGACGTAGCTCTCGGGGTCGGTCGGCACGTCGTAGTTCATGACGTGGCTGATCCGCTCGACGTCGAGGCCGCGGGCGGCGACGTCGGTGGCGACGAGGATGTCGATCGCGCCGTCGCGCAGCATGGCGATCGAGCGCTCGCGCTGGGCCTGCGGGACGTCGCCGCTGATCGCCGCGGCCGCGAACCCGCGCGCCTGCAGCCGCTCGGCCAGCTCGTCGGTGGCCAGCTTGGTGCGGGTGAACACGATCATCGCCTCGAACGGCTCGGCCTCGAGGATCCGCGTCAGCGCGTCGAGCTTGTGCATGCCGCTCACGACCCAGTAGCGCTGGCGGATGTTGTCGGCGGTGCGGGTCTTGCTGGCGATCGTGACCTCGACCGGCTTGCGCAGGTGGGTCTGGGCGATCCGCCGGATCGGCGGCGGCAGGGTGGCCGAGAACAGCGCGGTCTGCCGCGTGTCCGGGGTCCGGCGCAGGATCGTCTCGACGTCGTCGATGAAGCCCATGCGCAGCATCTCGTCGGCCTCGTCGAGCACGAGGTGGCGCACGTGCGAGAGGTCGAGCGAGCCGCGCTCGAGGTGATCGATGATCCGCCCCGGAGTGCCGACGACGACGTGCACGCCGCGCGCGAGGGCGTTCAGCTGCGGGCCGTAGCTCTGGCCGCCGTAGATCGGCAGCACGCGGAAGCCGGGCAGGTGCGTGGCGTAGCGCTGCAGCGCCTCGGCGACCTGGATCGCCAGCTCGCGCGTGGGCGTGAGCACCAGCGCCTGCAGGCTCGGGCGCGCGCGATCGAGGCGGGCGAGGATCGGCAGGGCGAACGCCGCCGTCTTGCCGGTGCCGGTCTGGGCCTGGCCGAGCAGGTCGTGGCCGGCGAGCAGGTGCGGGATGGTCTCCTCCTGGATCGGCGTCGGCGACTCGTAGCCGAGGTCGCGCAGCGCTCGCAGCAGCGGCTCGGGCAGGTCGAGCGCGGAGAATCCGGTGGGCGTGGCGCTGTCTTCGTCTTCGCGCATGAGCAGGAACGTCTACCCGTTTTGCCCGGGCGCAGGGGCGGCGGCGGCGTGCTGATGAGCACGCGGCGACTGCGGCGGAGCGCCAGGCGCCGCGCCGGAAACACGCTTGCGAGCGCGCGGGGCGAGTCGTTGCGAGGCCGCGAGATACCGCACTCCAGCCGCCGCACCACGCGTCCGCTCGCCAGTTCGCTGCGGAAGCGGTGGACGGCGCGAGCGACGATCGTGACAGTCACGGGGCCGGGCGGTAGGCCTCGGACTCGAACGAGACCAGCAGCTCGAGCGGGGGGAGCTCGTCGAGCGGCCCTGCCGGGGTCCCCCGCAACACGATGTCGAACGCCCCGGTCTCGAAGTCGCCGCTGACCTCCATCAGGTCGACCGCCTGCACCGCGAAGACCAGCGAGTCCTTCATCTCCACGCCGTCGACGATCGCCGCCGCGCCGAGCTGCTGCGAGTGACCGGATTCGGTCTCGGCCCACAGCTCGAGATCGCCGGTCCAGAAATGCGACCAGGGGACCTCGGAGTCGCGGACCACCAGCGAGGCGCCGTCGCAGGTGATCGCGCGCCGGGTCGCCCCCTCGTCGACGGCGAGCTTGAGAAAGTGGCCGTAGGTGAGCCGCGGCTCGCCCGGAGGGACGCCGGGGAAGTCGACGTCGTCGACGAATCGGCGATGAACCACTTGCTGTCCTTCGGGCGTCCAGGTGTCGACCGAGTAGAGGAAGAACTGCGCGTTGACGTACGGTTCACAGGCCGCGAGCGCGGCGGCTGTGATGATTGCGGGGATCGGAGCGTGGGTGCGCATCGAAATCTCTTTCTCGCGGCCCGACCGGGGCACGCGTGAGATCCACCCGCGAGCGCCACGAATGTTTCCTGCGATTCGCAGCGACTCGCTCGCTGCGCCGCTCACGGGCGCGACGAAAGCGGCCGCCGCCGTGCAACACGGGTCCTGCAGGTCAAGACCGGCAATCAGGGCGCGTAGTCGGCGGCGCCGGCCGGCTCACGTCGCGTGGCGGCGGATCCACGCGACGTAGCGGTCCATCCAATTCTGCAAGAATTTTCGGCTGCCCGGGCCGATCTGGCCGGCCTCGTCGAACAGGCCCTCTTTGGCCTGAATGAACGCCTCCGGCTGGCCGAGCGTCGCCACGTCGAGGTAGGCGAGCACGCCGCGGAGGTGCTGCTGGGCGACGGCGGTGCCGATGGCCCCGGGCGACACGCCGATCACCCCCGCCGACTTGCCGGTGAACGCGCTCTGTCCGTACGGCCGGGAGGCGTGGTCGATCGCGTTCTTCAGCACGCCCGGGATCGAGCGGTTGTACTCCGGGGTGACGAACAGCAGGCCGCTCGCGGCCTGGATCTCCGCCTTGAGCCGCTTCACCGGCGCCGGTTGATCGGCGTCGTCGTCCTGGTTGTAGAGCGGCAGGTCGCCGATCTCGAGCTGCTTGAACGTGAACTCTGGCGGCGCGAGCCCGGCGATGGCGGTCGCCAACCTGCGATTGAACGACTCCCGGCGCAGGCTGCCGACGAGGACCGCGATGTTGTATCGGCTCATGGAAGACCCCCGTTTCCGGCGAAAGCGAGGAGCTCTTACCACGCTTCGCCGGGCGTGCAACCGCGGCGGCCGCGTCCGCCGCGTCCACATCTTGTGCCAGTCGCGTTCCCGCAACCTAGCCTGGCAAATTGCATAGCTCGCCACGCCGACGCGCCGTCCGAGCCGAAGGCCGATCGCCCGGGCGAGCGATCGCGTTCACCTGTCCCGAAGACCTGGCGCCATCAGGCCCCGAGGGCCGGCGCGCCTGATACACTGCGCGCCGAGATGCTGCTCAAGCCCGACCGCTTCCGGCGCCTGTGCCGCGCCCGCGACCTGCTGCGCGAGGTCCCGGTCGACCCCGTCACGATCGCGGACATCGCCGGCGAGGTCGACCTCTCGCCGTTTCAATTCATCCGCCAGTTCGAGGCCGTGTTCGGCCGCACCCCGCACCAGTACCGCATCGAGTCGCGCCTCGAACGGGCCCGACACCTGCTCGCCGGCGGCCACCACTCGGTCACCGAGGTGTGCATGGAGATCGGCTTCTCGAGCCTCGGGAGCTTCAGCGCGCTGTTCACGCGACGCACCGGCGCCACGCCGTCGGCCTACCAGCGGCGCTTGCGGGGCCTCGTCCAGGTCCCGGGCGCGCTCCGGCGGCAGCTGTTCCCCGGCTGCTTCTGGCTGATGGGCGGTCTGCCGCCGGGCGCGCTCCGCAGTTTTCGAGAAGCCTGACCGGCCCGCCCCTGCCAGACTCCCGCCGGTTTCCCACGGAGGAGAGACATGCGGATCAAGCTCAACAGCATCGTCGTCGACGATCAGGACAAGGCGCTGAAGTTTTACACGGAGGTGCTCGGCTTCCGGAAGAAGCACGACCTCCCGGTCGGCGTGTACCGGTGGATCACCGTCGTGTCGGCGGAGGGCCCGGACGACCTCGAGCTCGTGCTCGAGCCGAACGCCAACCCCGCGGCGCAGACCTACCAGAAGGCGCTCTTCGATCAGGGCATCCCGCTGACCGCGTTCGAGGTCGACGACCTCGCGGCCGAGGTCCGGCGGCTGAAGGGCCTCGGGGTCGCGTTCACGCAGGAGCCGACGCCGGTGGGCGCGGTGAGCATCGCCGTCTTCTCGGACACCTGCGGCAACCTGATCCAGCTGTACCAGCCGACCTGACGCGGCCCGGCGCGCCGGCGGCTGGTGTCAGCGCCGGCGTTCGCCGTGCACGACCGCCGGCATCCGGCCCGGGAGCAGCAAGGCGAGGCCGAGCGTCATGAACAACGCCCCGGCGAAGATCGAGAGGACCACGGCGTGCTCGTGCATGACGACCTCGGCCGCGGGCTCGTCGGTCAACACCACGCCGAGCACCGTCAGGCCGGCGATGCCGCCGATGTAGCGCATCGTCGAGGTCAGACCCGCGGCCATGCCGCTCTTGTCGCCGGGGACGTCGCTCATCGCGGCGGATTGCGAGGGCGCGGAGGTGAGCCCGAGCCCCGCGCCGAGCAGCACCAGCGGCGGGATCGCGTCACTCAGCGAGTGGAGCGGCAGCATCGTCAGCAGCAGCATGCCGGCGAGGGCCAGCGAGCAGCCGATCAAGGCCACCCGGCGCGGGCCGAAGCGGTCGGTGAAGCGCCCGGCGAACGGCGATGCGACCACCATCATCCCCATCATCGCCAGCAGCGTGGTGCCGACGTCGCGCGGCCCGACGTGGAACAGTCGGCCCGCCACCTGGGGCAGCTCGAAGATCGTCGAGTACATCGCGAAGTTCTGCAGGGCGATGATCAGGCTGCCGCCGACGAACGCGGGCCGCCTGAACAGCGAGAAGTCGACCACCGGATCGGCGGCTCGTCGCTCCCACCCGGCGAACAGACCGAGGCCGACGATCCCGAGCCCGGCGGCCCAGCGCAGGTCGGCGTGCTCGAGCCCCAGCGCGAGCCCGAGCAGCGAGGCGCCCAGCAGCAGCGAGCCGACGAGGTCGAAGCGAGGCTGCGTCACGGCGGACCTGCGGGCGGCCGGGCCGACGTGCGCGAGCGCGGCGGACAGCGCCAGGAGCGGGACGTTGGCGAGGAAGATCGACGTCCACCCGAAGCGCCCGACGAGCGCCGCGCCGAGCGTCGGCCCGAGACCGGCAGACAGCCCCATCACCGCGCCGAAGGCCCCGAACGCGCGCCCGCGGACCTCGGGCGGCAGCTCGGTGCGCAGCAGCGCAGTCGCGCTCGGGACCATGATGGCCCCGCCGGTCGCCATCAACATCCGCGCGACCGTCAGACCGACCAGCTCCGGCCAGAACCACGCGAGCATCGACCCGGCCGCGAGCAAGAGCTGGCCGAGTCCCAGCGCCCGGCGGTGGCCGAGCCGGTCGCCGAGCTTCCCGCCGGGGCTCTGCAGGACGATGTTCGTCAGCAAATAGCTGGTGACGAGCGCCTGTCGCAGCACGCCGGACTCCTCGTGGAGGGTGCGCGCCATCTCCGGGAGGGCCACCGCCACCATCGTCGAGTTGAGCGGCGCGAGCGCGGCCGAGACGGCGATGGCGACGAGCAGCCGGGCCTGGGGGCCCGAATTCGCTTCAGCCATGCGCGACCTCGCCGGCGTTCGCGGGGCGCAGGAGCGTCACCAGGCCCTCGTTGCCGTCGACCAGGATCTCCTGCCCGTCGGCGATCCGCTCGGTCGCACCGGCGGCTCCGAGCACCGCCGGGATCCCGTACTCGCGCGCGACGATCGCCGCGTGGGACACGGCGCCGCCGGTGTTCGTCACGACGCCGGCCGCGAGCGTGAACAGCGGCGTCCAGGCGGGGTTGGTATACCGGCACACCAGGATCTCGCCGGCCCGGAGCCGCTCGAACCCGTGCTCGTCACAAATGACGCGCGCCCTCCCGCGGACGACCCCGGAGGAGGCCCCGACGCCCCGCAGCACGTCGGCCGCGCCGCCCTGGCTACCGGCCGCGAAGGCCCACTTCTGCCAGCGCCCGTTGACGACCGCATAGGTCGCCCGCCGCCGCCGCACGAGCCGCTCGACCTCGCCGCGTGACGGCACCTGTCCCTCGAGCCAGCTCCTCAGCTCGGCCCGGGTCAGATAGAAGATGTCCTCGGGGACAGGTAAATGCCCGCGCTCGTGCAGGCGCCGCGCGAGCGCGGCGATGATGTCCTGCAGCGCCGAGAACAGGCGCGCCAGGTCGAAGTGGGAGCGCTCGCGGAAGACGATCGCCGTGCGGAGTCGTTCGACGACCTGCGCGAACGCGGCGCCGAGCCCGGGGATGAAGCGCACCGCGCGGGTGACCTCGGCGAGGGCGGCCCGGTAGCGCCGCTGCCCGGCCGCCTCGGAGGGCGGCTCGCTCACGTCGAGCAGCCCGCGCAGCAGCCCCCACATCGGCGTGGGATCGCGCCGCCACATCGAGGCCGAGAGGAACAGGCCGGTGCTCTCGCGATACCCGTGCTCGGCGAGGAAGGCGTCGACCTCGGCGAGGAAGGCGCGACCCGCCTCCGTCTCCCGCAGCTCGTCGGGGCGCCCGTCGCGGAGCGGGCCCGTGACCTCCGGCCCGGCGCCGACCGCCTTGCGCGAGAGGTCGAACAGCGCCTCGTTGACCTCGGAGGTCCGGGTGCGGAGCCCCGACACGAGGTCGCCCATGATCACGGGCGCTCGCTTCCTGCCGACGGCGAAGACGACGGGGATGCGCACGAGCAGCGTCGCCGCCTGACCGACGATCCCTTCGAACCGCTTGCCCAGCGTCTCGGTCAGCACGCCGGCGATCCGGTCGGCGCGGCGGAGCAGCGCGGCGTCGTCCATGGCGCCCAGGTCGGTCAGGTCGCAGGCGTCCAGGATCCGCGGGAGGGCCTCGTTCTCCCACCATCCCATCCAGTCGTGGCCCAGGCTGGCCGCGACCGTCCGCGGCAAGGCGAGCAGCCGGAGCGTCGGTCGTGCCCGCGGCGGGACCAGGGCCTCGCGCCAGACCTGCTCGGCCGACGCGCGCAGCTCGGCCTCGTCGACCGCGAAGCCGGCGAACTGCAGCGTGTGAGCCACCGCAGGCAGCACGATCCCGAACCCCCACTGATCGAGCGGCTTGGGCGCGACGGGGAAGCGGTCGTTGTCGTTCGACTCGAGCAGCCGTCGCTGCATCCGGTTGAGCGGCGGCAGCGGCGGGATCGCCTCGAGCTCGACGTCGCGGAGCGTGGTGATCGGCCGCGACTGCAGGAGGTGGACGACGCCGCCGGCGAACGCGAACTCGACGTCCTGCGGGCACCCGAAGTGCGCCTCGAGGCGCAGCCCGATGCGAGCCAGCTCGTGGACCAGCGCGTCGCTCGGGGCCGGGCGGCCGGCCCCCCGGCGTTCGCGCGCGGTGATCGCCGGGGCTCCCGCGCCCGGCTTTCCCGCGTCGAGCGGGCGACTCAGGTGATAGAGGTCGCCGCTCGTGTGCCCGGACACGATGGCCTCGCCGAGGCCCGGGGCCAGCTCGACGAGCATGCGATCGGTGCGCTGGTCGACCGGGTCGACGGTGAACAGGACGCCGGCGAATTCGGACTGCACCATGCGCTGAACGACGACTGCGATGGCGACGCCGAGGTGATCGATGCCCCGAGCCGCGCGGTAGTCGAGCGCCCGCGGCGTCCACAGGGACGCCCAGCAGCGCCGCAGCGACAGGAGCAACGCGGATTCGCCCGCCACCTCGAGGTACGTGTCGTGCTGCCCCGCGAACGACGCGTCTGCCAGATCTTCGGCCGTCGCGGAGGACCGTACTGCCACGAGTGGTGCGCCCAGCTCACGGTAGGCGTCACGCACCGCGAGCTCGACCGCAGGGAGCAGCGCCCCGTGGAGGCACAGCTCCGCGGCCGTCGCCGCCGCGGCCTCCCAATTCCTCGCGGCGATCGGCGCCGTCAGGTGCTCGGCGAACTGCCACGCGCGCGCCTGCTCGGCGTAGGTCCCGGCGGTGACGACGAAGCCGGGCGGGACCGCCAGCCCGAGCCCGATCAGCTCTCCGAGGTTCGCTCCCTTGCCGCCCGCGATCGGCAGATCGGCGCGCGACAGCTCGCTCAATTGACGGGTGATCATGAAACGTCTCCTTCGGTCACGCTCGCATTGCGTCGACTACCGCCGCGCCAGCAAGGCGCCGACGGCCCCCATCGGCCCGGTGCGCCCGCCGAGCGCGATCGTCTCGACCGCGCCGAGCCCGGCGGCCGCGAGCCACGACGCGAACTCGGCGGGGCTGTGGACCCGTCCGGCCCGTGTCCGAAGGGCCAGGTTGAGGGCGTAGAGCGCCCGGGCGCGCTCGCGCTCCGGCGTGCCGCCTGCGAGCGCGTCGACGACGAGCAGCGCGCCTCCGGGCGCGACGGCCCGCGCCAGTCGGGCGAGCAGCGACGCCGCGCGCTCCGGCGTCTCGAGGCGGAGCACGTTGGCGATCACCACCAGATCGAAGGCGCCGGCGGGCAGCTCGACCGCGTGCATGTCACCGGGGATCGTCGCCACGCGTTCGCCGAGGTCCAGCTGCTGCGCGCGCGCCGTGAACGACTCGAGCACCTGCGGAAAGTCCTGGCCGGTGACGTGCGTGGTCGGAGAACGCTCCGCGATCGCCAGGCTCCACACGCCCGAGCCGCACCCGACGTCGAGCACGCGCGCGGGCGCCTGCGCCAGCTTGCCGGCCAGCTCGCGCGCGAACGGCTCGAAGTGCTCGCCGAGCCACGCGACCCCGGCGCGGTAGCTCGCCTCGCGCTCGGCCGGGGTCCCGTCCATGTGCGCGCGGGGTTCGCCGGAGCGGAGGAACGCGACAGTGTGCTCCCACAGGTGCGGCCGCGGATCGTTGCCGCCGACCCAGGGCCGCAGCCACGACCGCAGCTGCGGGCTCGCCTCGTAGAAGTCGCCCTCGCGGCTGGCGAGGTCGAGCGTCACGAGCGCGTCGAGCACCAGCGTGGCGGCCCGCCGATCGAGGCCGAGCTTCTCGGCGAAGGCCGACGCGGCCTGCGGCGCCGCCAACAGCTCGCGGAAGAGACCCGTCTGCTGGGCCGCGGTGACGATCGATGCCGCTGCGAACAGATCCATCACATCAAGTTCCATCTGCGTGTCCTCCCTCGGTGGGGTGTCGAGCCCTCATTGAACTCGCGCCATGCGCGCGTTTCGGGGGCTAAACCCAGGCCTGCTTGCGCTGCTGGAAAGTTAGTGACATGACACTTATTAAATGGCAAGGCCGAGGAACACCACCGACGCACAAATTCTCGAGGAGGCGCGCGCGTGCTTTTTGGAGCACGGCGCGGGGGCGTCGACGACCCTGATCGCGGAGCGGCTCGGCATCTCGCACGGCGTGCTGTTTCAACGCTTCGGCACCAAGGAGCAGCTGCTGCGAGCCGCGCTGCTGCCCTCGCCGGCGCAGCCATGGATCGCGCAGGTGCGAGCGGGCCCCGACGAGCGGGACGCGCGGACCCAGCTCCTCGAGCTCGCCGAAGAAATCTCGACGTATCTCGAGCGCATCGTCCCGGCCCTCGCCGTGCTGCGCTCGGCGGGCGTGCAGGTCGAGTCGCTGGCTGAGCGGCGGGAGGAGTTGCCGCCGGTCCGTGCGCGGCGCGAGGTCACGGCGTGGTTCACCCGCGCGATCGAGCGCGGGCTGCTGCGCCCGGTCCGGCCGGAGCACGCGACCGACCTGTTCCTCGGCGCGCTGCAGTTTCGGCCGTTTTATCAACACCTCTCGGGTCAGGGCTTCGACGGCCCCGACAACCACGCGTACCGGCAATTCGTCGTCGATACGGTCTACGGGACGCTCGCTCCGACCGGCGAGCCACCGTGAGGGCGGCTCCCCGTCGGCCGCCGTCATGTCAGGATTTCGACGTACCCGTCCGTCCCGTGCACGCGGATGCGTTGCCCGTCCCGGATCAGCCGGGTCGCATGTTCCACGCTGACCACGGCCGGCAAGCCGTATTCGCGGGCGATCACCGCCCCGTGCGTCATCAGGCCGCCCACCTCGGTCACCAGGCCCTTGATCGACACGAACAGGGGCGTCCAGCTGGGGTCGGTGAAGGTGGTGACGAGGATGTCGCCCGCCTCCAGCTCTGCGTCGGCCATGTCGAGGAGGACGCGGGCCCGTCCCTCGACGACGCCGGAGGAGACCGGTAGGCCGGCGATGGCTCCGGCGGGCAGATCGGCGCGCCTGGGGGCGCATGCCACGATTTCCCCGTCGGACGTGATGACGCGCGGCGGCGTCAGCTTCTTGTGGAGCTCGTGCTCGGCCTTCCGTGTGCGGACGATCTGGTCGTCCAGCTGATGCGTGCGCACGACCTCGCGGAGCTCGGCGAACGTGAGGTAGTCGATGTCTTCCACGTCGTGGATCACGTCGGCCTGCACGAGCCGCTCGGCCTCTCGCAGCAAGGCCTGCTTGTACACGAAATAGCGATTGATGATGCTGTACTTCGGATACTCGCGATAGCCGCTGAAGTTCCGCAGGCGCTCGATCATCCGCCGGGCTTCGCTGGCCTTCTGCTCCCCGTCCGGCAGCTGCCTCAACCGCTCCAGCAACGCCTGCGCGTGCTGCGAGGCCTCCTGCTGCCCCTGCGCGAACTTCCGCGCGCCGGCGTGAGGCTCGAAGTTCTTGATGTTGCTCAAAAGCAAGGGGACGAGCGTCGTCGGCTTCTCGCTCCAGCGGGCCCTCGTGATGTCGATCTCCCCGGCGCAGCGCATGCCGTATTTGTCGAGGTAAGCCACAATGGCGTCCCGGGCCTCCGGCCCGCCGTCGAGCCCGGCCATCTCGTCCAGGAAGCCGTCATGCTCGACCTGCTGCAAATAGGCGACCACGGCCGGATACGGGCGGATCACGTCGGCGACGTGCAACAGGTCGAGGCCCATCTCCGACGTGATGTTGTTCGCCACCGACTGGGACAGCGTGTCCGCGGCGTTCTTCTCGCCCAGCCACGTCATCATCATCTCATTGAGCCACCAGGCCGCGTTCATGCCCGCCATGATCACGCCCATGTTGGTCGGACCGAACATGAGCTGCTTGAATCGCGGGATGTCCGCGAGGATGAAGTCGAACAGCTCCGTGCCGGCCCTGGTCCGGATCTCACTCTTCAGCTCCGCGAGCGCGGTCTGGCTGCGCTCGATCAACGCCGCGACGATCGCCGGATCGTCTTCGACCTGCGCGTCGAAGCGCGCCATGGCTTGCTTGCCGGGCTGCGAGGCCGGCGCCTCGTCGGGCAATTGTGGGATGAAATCTCCCCGCTCGACGATGCTCACGATGGCGCCCTGGATGAGCGGATCGGAGCGCTCCAGGAGCTTCAGGAAGGCGTCCCGGCTGGCCGGTGAGGCCAGTTGCGGCGTGACATCGACGAACAATCGACCACCCGCCGCGTGCATGGGCCCACCGGCGGTCAATTGGAAGAATGACAGTCCCAGGGGCTTCATGGCGTCGGTCATCATCTGTTGGTGGCCGACGGAGATGTAGACGCGGTTGCCGCGATCATTCGATTCAGGGACGGGATACACGGTCGTGATCGGCCGGCTCTGGACGATGTGGAACCCGTCCTCGGCCAGGCACCATTCGATGTCCTGCGGGTGGGCGAAATGCCGCTCGATCTGCCGGCCCAGGCGCTCGAGCTGCAGGACCTGCGCGACCGTCAGCACCGGCTCGTTCTGCCGCTCGGGCTCGATCGCCCGCTCTTCCGTACCGCCCTCCGCCGCGGCGCAGGTGGCCAGCGTCTTGGTGGCGATCGCCCTCTCGGCGATCTGACCGTCCCGCAGCTTGTAGCGATCGGTCCGCGCCAGGCCGGCGACCAGCGCCTCGCCCAGGCCGAAGCCGGCCTCGATCGACGCGACCTTGCGATTCGACGTGACGGGATCGGCCGTGAACAGGATCCCCGCCGCTTGCGGGAAGACCATCTTCTGCACCACCACCGCCATGTGGACCTTGCGGTGGTCGAACGCGTGCTGGATCCGGTACGTCACCGCCCGCTCGCTGAACAGCGAGGCCCAGCAGCGGCGGACGTGCGTCAGGATCGCCTGCGTCCCGCGGACGTTCAGATACGTGTCCTGCTGGCCTGCGAAGGACGCTCCCGGCAGGTCCTCCGCCGTCGCGCTGGAGCGCACGGCGTGGGCCTCGTCCGCGCCGAGCCGGGAGAGGGCCCGGGTGAGCGCCGCCTGCAGGTCGTCAGGGACGGCCGTCGCTTCGATGAGCCGGCGCAGCTCGCCGCTGAGCCGTCGCAGCTCGTCCCGGTCGTTCGCCGCGAGCGACGACAACCGATCGAGCAGCTCGCCGATCGCCGGCGCTTCTCCCATGATCCGCTGGAAGGCCCCGGTCGTGACGCAGAAGCCGGCGGGCACGCGGATCCCCTCGATCCTGGACAGCTCCCCCAGGTTCGCGCCTTTCCCCCCGACCAGCCTGGCCTGCGTTCGATCGACCTCCCGGAGACCCAGCACGTAGGTCGGCATCATCCCGGTCGGCGCTCCTCCAGCGATCACCACTTCATGCCTCGTCTTCGTCATGGCCGAGGACTCTGCGGCATGACCGGGGGCTTGTGGCAAGCCCCCGTGCCTGATATAACCTGAAGGTGGCGAGGGGCGGAGAGTCGCTCGCGCGGTGGTTTTCCTGGTTTTTGCGAAAATTTTTCGAGCCTCGCCCATGGACGAGGCCGGTTTGGGCACCTCGCGGATATCTCGATGCAGTGAGATACTCTGCGGCCATGACCGTCGTGCACATCCGCAACGTCGATATCGTGACCCTCGACGCCGCGGGCACCATCGTGCCCGGTGGCACGGTGGTGGTGCGAGACGGCCGGATCGCGTACGTGGGGCCTGGTGCCACGGACATGCCGCTCGAGGCGGCGGACGAGGTCGTCGACGGCCGCGGCCGGGCGCTCCTGCCCGGGTTCTTCAATGGTCACTGTCACAGCCCCATGACCTTCGAGCGCGGCTGGGCCGAGGATCTGCCGTTCGACCGCTGGCTCAACGAGAAGATGTGGGTGGCCGAGAGCGCGCTGACGCCCGACGACGTCGAGTGGGGCGCGCGACTCGCCGCCTGCGAGATGATCCGCGGCGGCATCGTCGGCTACAACGACCACTACTTCCACATGGACCGCGTGGCCGCGGTCGTGCACGAGAGCGGTATGCGGGCAGCGCTGGCCTGGTGCGTGTTCGGCATCGGACCGCAGTCCGAGGTGGGTCCCGGCTTCGAGGGCACGCTCGAGTGGATCGCGGCCGTGAACGAACTGGGTGAGGAGCAGGGCCGCGTCCGCGCGTTGCTCGGCCCGCATTCACCATACGTGTGTCCGCCCGAGTTCCTGCGCCGCGTCGCCGAGGTCGCGCACGAGCGCGGGCTGGGCGTCCACCTGCACGTGGCCGAGAGCGAGGAGCAGGTGGCGCAGTCGCTTGCGCGTCACGGGCGGCGACCGGTCCAGCACGTCGACGCGCTCGGCCTCCTCGACGCGCCCGGCGGCTGCGTGGTCGCGCACGGTCTGGCCCTCGATGCGGACGACACCGCCGTGCTCGCGGCCAGGGGCGTGCACGTCGCTCACTGTCCGATCACGTACATGAAGCTGGCCATGCCGTTCCCCCCGCTGGCCGCGCGCCTGGACGCCGGCGTGCGGGTGTGCCTCGGCACGGACGGTCCGGCCTCGAACTCGGATCTCGACATGTTCGCGGTCATGCGCCAGACCGTGCTGATGGAGAAGTACCAGACCGGCGATCCCGCGCGCCTCGCCGGTGACGCGGCGCTGCGCATGGCCACCCGCGACGGCGCGCTCGCCCTCGGGTTCGGGCGCAGCGGCAGCATCGAGGTCGGCGCGGCCGCGGACCTGATCCTGGTGAACCTCGACGCGCCGCACATGCGCCCCCGCCACGACCTGGTGGCCAACCTCGTGCACGCGGCCAAGGCGGCGGACGTCACCGACGTGATGGTCGACGGCCGCTGGCTGATGCGCAGGCGTACGCTGTGCACGCTGGACGAGGAGCGCATCCTGTACGAGGCCGAGCGCCGCGCGCTCGACATGGTGCGGCGGGGCCAGCACCAGCTTCGCACGTATCGCAGCTGAGCCGGCCCGGCTACATCGCGGATTGCGGCGCGTCGCGATCACCAACAGCATCGCCGGCGCATCCATCGTCGATGGCTCCGAGCAGCCGAGCCGCGGTGGCGCCATATCAGAGCACGCTTGACAGGACGACGCAGCGGGGCACCTTTCGCCGCATGAAATCCGTACAGACAAACATCCACATCCTCGCGGCGGCGCTGGCGATCGGCGGTTCGCTCGGCTTCGCCATGGTCGCCCAGGAGGCTCAGGCGCGCGATCGGGACAACGACGACAGGGACGAGGTCGAGGTCGTGGGCCCCGTGGAGAGCCTCAAGGGCACGTGCCCCGACCTCAGCTTCACCGTCAAGGGGGAGACGATCATCACCGACGAGCAGACGGAGTTCGACGACGGGACCTGCGACAGCATCCGCAACGGGGATCGCGTCGAGATCGAGGGCCGCATCGAGGACGGCAGGCTGGTCGCGGATGAGGTCGATCTGGAATGAGTCCGGGCGAGGGCGCCGCGCTCGCACGTCCTCGTGGGCGACGGCTCGCCCGCGGAATGCGGCGAGTCGCTCGCCCGGCGCCGCCTCCGAATTGTCGGGGACAGCGCGGCGCGGCGACGTGGGCCCGACTGACAGTCAGTGTGGCATCTGCGGCCGCACGCGCGTGCTCGCCGGGAGGCTGACGTGCGCGAGCTCCTGCCACGGCGTGTCCTTGTCGCGGCCGCGCACGACGAGCGCGCCGGCGGGCTCGCGCAGCACCTCGAACTGCGGCTCGTCCGTCAGCTGGCCGCCCGAGCCCATGACCGCCGCGGTACGAAACAACGCCGGCTCGCCAGGCGGCGTGGGCTCGACCGGTTCGTATAACGTGGTTTGCAGCCGCCACCAGCGGCCGACCTGATGCAGGGTCTCCTTGCCGTGCTCGTCGATGACGAGCAGCGTCAGCATGCATTCGATCACGTCGAGTTCCGTCGGGGCGGCGGTCAGGACCCATGCGACATACACCTTGATGACCGGGGCTTCCGCGGGGGCGACCGGCTCGGGTGACGTGATGGGGCCCGAGCTGCCACAACCCAGCACGAGTCCGATCGCAACGGTCACGAGCGTGCGCATCGGCCCGAGCTTACACGGATCGAGTTCGCGGCGAAGCCGTCGATGAGGGGCGTTGCCGCGCGTCACGCTGCGCGAGGGCCCCGACATGCCGCTGCGCCGGGCCTCGAGCCATGGGATGTACTGGGAGGGCCCAGGCGATGCGCGACCCGCCCCCGCCGATCGGGTCCGCGCGTCACATCGGCGGCTCGGGCTTGCACAGCGAGCCGCCTTCGATCTGCGCGTTGGTGCGGAATGTGTTGAGCAGCTCCCACGAGTGCGGCTCGTACTGCGGGATGGTCGAGTCCTCGCGCACGTTGGTGACGTGATAGGTGTGTTGATTCCAGATCCGGCGGGCCTGGATCCACCGGTCCTGTTTGTCGCGGATGACCTGCACGGTCGGGGCGGTCTGCTGGTCGTCGTAGCCGACGTCGGACACGACCACGATCTCGGCCGAACCATCGTTGTCGACGTCGGCGACCACGGGGTACTCGATGAGGGTCTTCGAGCTGCGCGGCACCGACAGCAGCGGGACGCCGTTGCCGTCGAAGACGTACAGGTTGACCTCGTCGGCGTACATCGCCTCGGCGATGCCGTCGCCGAGGAAGTCGAAGGCGGTGCCGGCGGCCCAGCCGCTGCCGTCGTCGACGTTCGCGGTCCACTCGACCTTGCCGCCGGGCTCGAACATCGAGTAGTGCGCGGCCGAGCTGGTGGCGAACTCGCTCTGCTTGTCGCCGTCGAAGTCGTGGATCGTCGACGGCCGGAACCACGCGCCGAGGCCGTTGTCGCCGGTCGGCTTGATGTCCTTGAACTTCACGGTGCCGTCGTGCTCGAGCACGGTGATGCCGTTGTTGTTGGTGAGGAGGATCTCCGGCTGCGGGTCCGGGTCGAGGTTGGCGACCGAGGGGAAGCCGGGCTTGAGCGAGACGTCGTTGTAGTAGACGCTGCCGTCGTGGTGGTAGGCGGCCTGGCCGAGCACGATCTCGAGGTCGAAGTCGCCGTCGAGGTCGGCGAGGGTGGTGGCGGTGCAGTGGAACGCGAAGTCCCACTGCGCCTGCTCGGGGGCGATGAACAGGGTCTTGCCCTCGTGGTCGACGACGAGGTCGTCGCACACGATCTCGACGTCGCCGTCGTTGTCGAGGTCGCCGAGGGCGACCGCGCCGCCCTGGTCGTGGTTGAACTTGTCGGTGGTGGTCCACTTGAGCGCGCCGTCGTGCTCGAAGGCCATCAGGGCGCTCGGGCCGAGGAAGGTGCCGCCGGGGGTGGCGGCGACGATCTCGGGCAGGCCGTCGTTGTCGATGTCGCCGATCGCCGGGGTGACCCAGCCGTCGACGGGCGTGGGGATCGCAAAGTGCTCGACGCCGGTGGCGCCGTCGAGCACGTGGATCTGGCCGCCGAAGGCGCTGCCGGTGACGACGACGATGTCGGGCACGTCGCACAGGTCGATCGCGCCGTCGCCGTTGTCGTCGGTGAGGTTGGCGACCAGCGGGGTCGAGGAGCTGCCGCCGCTGCCGTTCTGGTTGCCCCAGGACCACTGCACCTCGGGCTCGAAGCTGTCGGGCGGGGCCTCCTTGTTGCAATCGCCGATCGCGTCCATGTCGTCGACGACGTGACAGGTCGGCGCAGGGCCTTCGGTGTCGGGGTCGGCGGCGTCTCCACCCTGGGGGGTGTCGAACTTGAAGCCCGAGCTGCCGCTGGCCGACACGTCGTCGGTGGTGCCCGCGGAGGTCGAGGTGGAGCCCGTGGCGCTGTCGCTGCCGGCGCTGGTGGTCGGCACGCCCGTCGGTGAATCGGTCGCCGAGCCGGACGGCGTCGTCGCGGTGGTCACGCTCGTCGAGCTCAGAGAGTCGCTGCTGCCGGCAGTCGAGTCACCGCAGGCCAGAGGCACGATTCCGAGGACGAGGAGCGGGAGGACGGCGTGCTGAGGGCGGGGCATCTTCGAGCAGGCTCGCGTACGCCTCCGCGCGCGTCAACGCGGGCGCCCGTGGGGGTCATCACGGTCCGTGGCAGCGGGAGAGGCGAGCCGGGGCGTGGGGGCGTGGTGGACCTCGCCGGTGAACCGGTAGCGACGAGGCCGTCGACGTGGCACGCTCGCGGCTCGGCCTGCGACGGGGCTTGCACGGATCTCGCCAGCGACGGGGCGAACTGCGGGACGTGCGGCCATGCATGCACGTCGATGGGCTGTGAGGGAGGCGGGTGCAGCCAGACCTGGAGCGAGTGCGTCACGTCCGACTCCGGGTTTGCGACTTGTTCCCAGATCTGCCAAAGCTTCGGGGAGACGTGCGCAGAGGCGCAGTGCGACGGAAAGACCGTGTTTGTTTACGGTAGTCCCACGCTGTGCATGAAAGACGAGAGCGCTCTCGGTTCGAATCAGCCTTGCGACGACATTCAGAACCGGGGGAAGCCCGCCATCAGGTGCTGCTGCACCGACTCGAACTGAGCAGATAGCTTTCCTCATACACCGCCCTTCGCGATGACGCGCCGGGGCGGGCGGTGGATGGTGCACATATGTCTGAAGAGTCATGTTGATATGGCGTCGAGGAGCCGTAGATTCGGGGCGCCGACGGGCATGCGCGCGCGATGCCTTCGATCGCGCCTGGGGGGTCGCCGCGACAGTTGACGCCCGCGTCGCGCTCGAGCGATTCGACTTCGGTCGCGGACGCGGCGAGGAGGGGGCGATGCGAGGGACGAGCGCGACTGTGATGATTCTGTGGGCGCTGGCGGGCTGCGGTGACAGCGGCGGAGCCGAGGGCGGCGGGACCGGGACCACCGACACGAGCAGCGGGACGGGCACGACCACCGACGTGCCGACGACCACCGAGCCGACGACCGGCGACCCGTGCCCGATGCTGCCGGAGACGGTCGACACCGACATGACGTTCGGGCCAGGTTGCGTCCAGATGTACCGGACCAGCGTGGTCGACGGGGCGACGCTGACCCTCGTGGCCGGCACGACCGTCCACGTCGACGCCGGCGGCTTCCTCCACGCCGGACCCTTCAACGACAACTCGGCGCTGGTGATCGAGGGCACCGAGGCCGAGCCGGTGCACTTCCGTTCGGCCGCGGAGGCGCCGCAGGCGGGCGACTGGCAGTGCGTGCGGATCGGCGGCGGCAGCTCGGCGAGCCGGATCGTGCACGCGCGGTTCGAGCACGGCGGCCAGGCCTGCGACGCGATCGGCAACAAGCCCGAGACGACGCTCGACATCCACGCGCCGGCCGAGGCGTTCTCGTTCAACGAGGTCCGCGCCAGCGCGAGCCACGGGGTGATCCTCGGCGACAACGCGCTGATCCGCGAATTCGAGGCGAACACCTTCGCCGACAACGCGCGGGCGTCGCTGCGGGTGGCCCCGGCGGCGCTGCTGCGCGTGCCCGGCGGGCAGGTGTTCGTCGACGTCGACGACGTCGTCGAGGTCGAGGGCACCTTCGACGCGATCGAGGAGCCCGGGACCTGGTCGGCGCAGACCGTGCCGTACCGCCTGCTCGGCTACGTGCAGGTCGCGAGCGACGGCGACGTGACGCTCGCGGCCGGGACGGTGGTGCAGCTCGACGGCAGCAGCCTCGAGGTGTTCGCCGGCAAGCTGCGGGTGGCGGGGACGGAGGCGGCGCCGGTGCGCTTCACGTCGGCCCGGGACGCGCCGCAGGCGGGCGACTGGGGCTGCGTGGTGTTCACGTCGGTGGGGGGGCCGCCGCAGATCGAGCACGCGATCTTCGAGTACGCGGGCAACGGCCAGGGCTGCACGGGCGCGGCGCACAAGGTCGCGCTGGCCGGGCCGGGGACGATGGCGCTGACGGGGGTGACGTTCCGCGAGCTCGCCGGCGCGGCGATCCACAGCGGCGACGCGTGCAACCCGGCGTGGTGCGACAGCACGTTCGAGGGGGTGGACCCGCTGTTCGACTGCCTCGATCCGCCGATGTGCCCGTGACATGACCTCGGGGACAGGTCGAACTCTCGCCGGCGCGTCCGCCTCTCGGGGGCCCGGCGCGACAGTACGACCGGCCTCGGACTCGCCGTCGATCCGCGGATGGCATCCGGGCTCGGGTTCGGCGGCGTCTCCATCTTGAGGCGTGTCGAGCGTGAACCCCGGCGGTCTGCGCGAGGCGAGAGGCCGTCGGGACGCGTCGACGCCGAGCTCGCTGCTGTAGGCGCGCTATCGATCGACCCCGCGCGGCGCGCTCTTGCGGGCTCACGGTGGGCCCGATACCGTGGGCGCATGGTCTCCATGCGTCGCTTCGGTTGGTTGTTCGCGGCAGGGCTCTGCCACGCTCCCGCTTGTTCGAGCACGTGCGTCGACGACGGCGCGGTGTTCAACCAGTCGCTCGAGGCGTGCATGACCGCCGGCATCACCGCCAGCGCGACCGAGGGCAGCGAGACCGACGCGTCCGAGTCGGAGTCGGACGGGCCGACGATGACGGCGCCGACGGAGGGCAGCGCGACGGAGGGCAGCGCGACGGAGGGCAGCAACAGCAACTCGAACTCGAACTCGAACTCGAACAGCGAGTCCGCGACGATCACCGGCGGCGACGGCGGGTCGTGGTGCGAGGACAAGGACGGGGACGGGTTCGGCGACCCGGCGAACTGCGTCCCGTCCGAGCCCGGTGAGGACCCGCCGGCCGGCTTCGTGCCCAACGACGACGACTGCGACGACGGCGACGAGCACACCTTCCCCGGGGCCGCGCCCAACGACGATCCGGAGGCGTGCATGACCGACGCCGACGGCGACGACTGGGGCGACAACACGCCGACTGACCCCGACGCGGTCCCCGGCACCGACTGCGACGACGACGACGCGAGCACCTTCCCCGGCTCGGCCGAGGTCGAGGACCCGAGCAAATGCATGAAGGACGAGGACGGCGACGGCTGGGGCGACAGCAGCGTCGACGACGGGGTCGACGGCGGCTCCGACTGCTATGATTCGAACGCGGACATCAACCCCGGCGACCGCGTGCTCTACACCGCGACCGACAACGGCGAGTTCCTCGCGATCGACACCGCCACCGGCGACCTCGACGTGTTCGCCAGCGTCGACATCGGCCCGCTGGCGCCGCCCTACGCGGTGATCACCTGCGCGATCTCGCCGATCGACGCCACGATCTACTGCTCGCAGTCGGCCAAGCAGATCCTCATCGTCGTCGACTACTGCAGCGGCGACACGCCGATCGAGCTGGCCGACCACGGGCGATCGATCTGCGGCCTCGGCTTCCTCGACGACGGCACGCTCTACGGCGTCGACTCCGACGGCGACGAGCTCGTCACCTTCGACCCGGGCACCGGCGAGGTCCTCGGCGCCAAGCCGCTGACCGTCGACGGCAACGGCGTCAACATCCAGGCCTGCGGCATGGCGGTCGACTGCGTCGGCGAGCGCATGCTCGTCACCGACGGCCAGAACAGCCGGATCCTCAGCATCGACCCGGAGACCGGCGAGGGCACCGTGGTCGCCGACATCGAGGAGGGCCAGTGGAACTCGGTCGGCCTCGAGTTCGACCCGGTCAGCAAGCAGGCGTTCTCCAACAACGGCGACCGGCTGTTCCAGATCGCGCTCGACGGCTCGAACAACTACATGCAGCTGCCCGAACTGGAGCAGAGCATCAACGACCTGTCGTACGGGCCGACCTGCGACTGACGCGGCGGCGCCCTCGACGAGGACATGTCCGTTCGGACATGTCCTCGGAGCTGTCTCAGGCGCGCCGGCGGCGGCGCAGGCCGAGCAGCGCCAGGCCGGCGAGGCCGCCCGCCGCGGAGCCGCCGAGGTCGCAGCCGCCGGCGGATTCGGGCGCGGCGGCCTTGGTCGGCGGGGCCTCGGCGGCCTTGACCGGCGCGGGCTCGGCCGGCGCGGGCGCGGGGCTCGGGGGCGCGGTCCTGGGCGGGTCGGCGAGCGGGGCGTTGGTGGGCGCCGGCTCTCCGAGCGGCGGCGGGGCGGGCACGGCCTTGCCGGCGGCGTCGAGGTACTCCTGCTTGACCAGCTCGGCGCTGCACTTGCTGTCGTTGACGCTGGCGCGGTAGGTCCAGCGGACCTCGACGGCCGGCGAGGTGTCGACGATCGTGCGCACGCCGGCGAACGGCGGGGCACACACGACGCCGGCGGCGACGAGCGGCTTGCTCTTGTCGCGGTCGAGGTTGGCCCCGGCCGCCTTGATCGCCTCGCCGTCGGCGGCGGCGACCAGGCGCAGCTGCATCTCGCCGCCGAGCGGGTGCCAGGAGATCGGCTGGTCGGTGCCGGGGACGATCAGGGTCCCGCCCTCGAAGGTGTTGGCCAGCACCAGCGCCTTGCCGGCCGGGACCTCGGCGTCGACGTGCAGCGACAGCTTCACGCCCTTGTGCCCCTCGGGCAGCAGGTCGGCGCGGGCGGCGAGCGGGACGAGGAGGACGGCGAGGGCGGCGGCGAGGGTGCGCATCGCCGCCAGGATGCCACAGCGCGGGCGGCTCCGTCACGCGCGAGGGCGCGCCGCGGGGCCGCGCAGAGGCGCGCGAGGGTGACTGACCCCAGGGACATGTCCTCGAGGCATGGAGCGGCGGCGAGGACGCGAGGGACATGCCCCTCGAGGCATGTGACAGGAGCGGGCACGGCGGCATGTCTTCGTGGACATGTCGCAAGGGACATTTTATTTGTGCTGCCGAAGCATGCGCGAGAGGACAGGTGCGGCGGGGCGAGCCGCGCGGCGGCGATGCACGGGCCTGTCCTTCGGGACAGGGCTGCGCTCGACCGCGGCGGCGATGCGGGGGCCTGTCCTTCGGGACAGAGCTGCGCTCGGCCGCCGCGCCCTCGTCGGGGCCAGGCAGTCGGGAGTCGGCGGGCACGCCCCCGGCAGGTCGGTCGGGACCTCGCCGTGGCCGAGCGGGAGGGCGGCGGCGGCTCGCGCGTGCCGGCCGCGCCGACGAGCCGGAGCCAGCGGTCTCCATCTGGGCGATCGGCAGGGGCGGCATCGGCCGATGCTCGGGCCGTGACCTCGCTTGTTCTCCGCCCGCCGGTTTGCGTTTCAGGTCGGCCCGCAGGGCGCCCTCGTCGCGCTTTCTCGGCCTGTCCGAGCTGGCGGGGCGAGCGCCGGGAATGGCCGGCGGGTCCGCGTGTGAGGATGTTTCTCTCGTTCCGATCGGGGTCGGATCTCGTAACGGCGTGAATGTTGGTATTGTGGCTTCAGTTTCGGTGCGAAGTCTCATGCCCTCCCTCGACGCCACCCCGAACTCTGCGCGGATGCGCACAGACCCCGACGCCAGTCGGGATTCGGGGGATTTCGAGGCGGTCGGGAGCAGCGAGGGCGGGGACTTCGGGCGCATGTACGTCGACGCGGCCCGCGGCGCGGTCGCCTACGAGGCGGCGACGCGGGCGGTCGAGGCCGAGCTCGAGCCGTTCCGGGCCGGTCGTTACGTCATCATGCGGCACCTCGGGCACGGGGCGATGGGCAACGTGTTCCTCGCCTACGACCCCGACCTCGACCGCAAGGTCGCGGTGAAGATGCTGCGCGAGTCGTCGCGCGCGCTGGTCCCGGCCTCGCTGGTGCGCGAGGCCAAGGCGATGGCGCGGCTGACCCACCCCAACGTGGTCGGCGTGTTCGACGTCGGCGTGTGCGACCGCGGCGTCTACGTCGCCATGGAGCTGGTCGAGGGCGTGACCCTTCGGACATGGCTCAAGGAGCAGCCGCGAGGCTGGCGCGAGGTCCTGGGGCTGTTCATCCAGGCCGGCAGCGGGCTGGCGGCGGCGCACGAGGCCGGCCTCGTCCATCACGACTTCAAGCCCGACAACGTGCTGGTCGGCGCGCGCGGGCGGGCGATGGTCAGCGACTTCGGGCTGGCGCGCGTGCACGAGGCCGCCGGCGCCGACATGAGCGGCGAGATCTCCGACGCCGGCGCCACCCGGCGCGGCAGCGGCGGCGTCAGCAACGGCAGCAGCACCGTCGCCTCGAGCCGCGGCCCGGTCGGCACCCTGGCGTACATGGCGCCCGAGCGGCTCAAGCTGCAGCCCTCGGACGCCCGCTCCGATCAATTCAGCTTCTGCGTCGCGCTGTACGAGGGCGTGTACGGCCGGCGGCCGTTCGTCGGCGAGGACGCGTTCGCGCTCAAGCGGGCGCTGCTGCAGGATCGGCCGCAGGAGCCGCCGCGCGGCTCGGTCGTGCCGCCGAGGCTGTGGAAGGTCCTGCGCCGCGGCCTCGCGCGCGACCCGGCGGCGCGCTACCCCGGCATGGACGCGCTGCTCGCCGAGCTGTCGGCGATCGCCGCCGAGCGGCCGCTGCGGCCGTGGCGCTGGCTGGCCGCCGCCGGCTCGCTCGCGGGTGTCCTCGGGGCCCTGTCCTATGGGGCAGGTCAGGCCGACCGCTGCGGCGCGGCCGGCGAGGCGCTGGCGGTCGAGTGGACCCCGGCGGTGCGGGCCGAGCTGCAGGAGAAGTTCGTCGGCGCGGCCGGTCGGTGGGCGCGGGTCGAGTCGACGCTCGACGACTACGTGACCGGCTGGCAGGTCCGGCGCGAAGCGGTGTGCACAGCCGCGGCGCGGGCCGACGCGGCCGGCTCGGAGGAGCTGCGGGCGCGGGCCAGCTGCCTCGAGCACCCGCGCATGCGCTTCACGGCGCTGGTCGAGCTGCTGGTGAGCTCGTCGCGGATCGACGTCGACGACGCGGCGCGGGCGGCCGCGCAGCTGCCGGCGCTGGCCGACTGCGACGACCGCCAGCTGCTGGCGCTCGGGCTGCGTCCGCCGGACGCGCACGAGCGGCCGCGGGTGTCGTCGCTGCGGGCCGCGCTCGAGCGGGCGCGCGTGCGCGAGGTGTCCGGCGAGTACGCGCAGAGCCTGGCGATGGCCGAGGCGGCGGTCGGGGCGGCGCGCGGGCTCGACTACCCGCCGGTGCTGGCCGAGGCGCTGTACCAGCGCGGCCGCGTCGAGCACTACCTCGGGCGCAGCGAGGCCGCGGTGGCCAGCCTGAGCGAGGCGGTCGACCTCGCCGAGGCCAGCCGGCACGAGGTGCTGGTCGCCGAGGTGTGGCAGTACCTGGTCGAGGTCGGCGCGCTGCACTGGCGGCCCGGGCTGCCGGTGCTCGAGTGGGTGCGGCGGGCGCGGGCCAGCGCCGAGCGGCTCGGGCGTCCGGCCGCCGACGCGCGGGCGCGCGGGCTGCAGGCCGAGGGTCTGGTCGCGCGCGGGCGCGAGCAGCCGCGCGCCGCCGAGTCCGCGTTCCGCAAGGCCTTGTCGCTGTGGGCCCAGAGCCCCGCGCCCGACGCGGTAGCGATCGCCAAGCTCAAGCTCAACCTCGCCACCGCGCTGGTCGACCAGGAGCGCGAGGCCGACGCGGCCGTCCTCTACACCGAGGCCGAGCAGGGCTTCGTCGCCGCGCTCGGGCCGCGGCACCCGTACGTGCTGGTCGCGCTGTACAACCTCGGCCTGCTCGAGGAGCAGCGCGGGCGCCTCGACGCCGCGCGGGCCGCCTTCGAGCGCGCGCTGGCGGTGGCGCGATATGTCTTCGGGGACAGCCACGGCAAGGTCCTCGAGCTGCACCTCGCGCTCGCCCGCGTCGACCTTTACGAGGGCCTCGCCTCGTCGGCGCTGGCCCACGGCGAGGCCGCGCGGGCGATCTTCGACGCCACCGGCAGCGCCGACGACGAGGTGTTCGCGGTCGTCGGCGAGGCCCAGTTCCTGCTCGGCGGCTACGCCGAGGCGCTCGCGGCCGCCGAGCGCGAGCTGACCCTGGCCGCCGCCCTGCACGGGGCCGACGGCGAGGTCGTCGCCCGCGCCCACGCCAAGGCCGGCGAGGCGCTGCTCGGCCTGCACCTGCCCGACGAGGCCGAGGCGCGGTTCGTCCAGGCGCAGACGCTGCTGGCGCGGATCCCCGACGCCGACAGCGACGCCCAGGGCTTCGTGCTCAAGGGTCTCGGTCAGACCCGGCTGATCCGGGGCGACCACGCCGGGGCCGCGCAGCTGCTGCGCCAGGCCTCGGTCGTGTGGTCCAGCGCCGGCAGCGACTTCCGCGAGGTCGCCGACACTCAGTGGTGCCTCGCCGAGGCCCTCACCGCGCTCGGCGAGACCGCGGCCGCCGACGAGCGGCGGGCCGCCGCCGGGCGCTTCTACGCCCGCTTCGGCGAGGCCGGGGCGCGTCGCGCCGCCGAGCTGGCCGGCTGGCTCCGTCCACCTTCCTAGCCCAAAGAACATGTCTCATCAAACCTGTCTGGAGGTAGTCATGTCCCGCACCGTCACTCTCGCCCTCGCCGCCCTCGCCCTCACCGCCGTGTCCGGTTGCGACGAGGTGGTCCAACGCGCCGCCGAGGCGCACGCCGGGCCGAGCGCGCTCAAGCAGAACGCGGGCTCCATGGAAGGCAACGCCGAAGGCGGCACTCGCGCGAAGTTCCGCGCGCGGCCGCCGTCGGGCATCAACGCCCCGCCGTCGCTGTGAACCGCGCTTGTTTGGGTGTCCGCGGGCCGCAGGTCCGCTGGTAGTATCACTGACTCACCGAGGAGGCCTGTCGTGCTGCAAGGTCGCTACACTCCGTTTGTCCGCTTCCGCCTGCCCGACGGGCGGACCGCGCAGGTCGCCGCCGGCGGGCTCATCGGCCGCGCGTCGACGGCCGAGCTGCGGATCGAGAGCCCGGAGGTGTCGGAGGCGCACGCGTTCATCAGCATGCGCGGGCGGCACCTGCAGATCCTCTCGCTGCGGCGCTGGATCATCCTCGACGGCGAGCGCAAGTCGTCGATCGTCCTCGCGCCGGGCCAGCGGATCCGGCTGTCGCAGAACGTGACGCTCGACGTCGAGGCGGTCGAGCTGCCGGACCGCGTGATGGTGCTCTACGGCGACGGTCAGGAGCTGTGCACCCTCAGCGAGTCGGTCTACTCGATCGTCACCGCCAGCAGCGGGCCGTCGCAGACCCCGAGCTACAAGCTCCACCCGGAGTATCTGCCCGGCGCCGAGGCGTACATCTGGGGCACCTCCGACGGCTTCACCCTGCGGGTCGGCGACCGCGAGCCGGTCGAGCTGGAGGCCGGCACCTCGTGGGAGCTGCGCGGGCATCACTTCGCGACCCAGGCCAGACCGCTCGGTGATGGGGCCCTCAGCACCCGCAGCATCGGCCAGAACGACCCACCGCTCACCATCGTCGCCAGGTACGACACAGTCTACGTGAGAATGCCCGGTCGACCCGAATGTGTGATCGCCGGCCTCCTGGCACGGATCGTCAGCGAGCTGGCCACCATCAATCGCCTCGTCTCGTGGGAGGCCGTCGCGCGCGAGATCTGGGGCGACGAATCGGACCGCGGGATCATGCGGCAAAACTGGGACCGCAATCTGCGGCGGCTGCGGGCCCAATTGCGTGAGGCCGGCATTCGCCCCGACCTCGTGCGGCCTGACGGCAAGGGCAACGTGGAGCTGTACCTGTTGCCGCAGGACACGGTGGTCGACGAGAGCTGAAGGCGTCGCGGGAGGCAATCATGGCACGGGTCCTGGTGGTATTGGGGCTCGCGGCCTCCAGCGTGATGGTGGCAGGCTGCGACGAGGTTTTTACGGCGGGCGGTGTGACCACGGTGACGCCGCTGTTCGCCAGCATCACGGCGCGCGACGTGCGGGATCTGGACCCCGGCGAATCGCTGCGGGTCGAGCTCGACGGGGTCTATCCGACGGTGTTCGAGTTCGACGGCCGGGGCGGGGCCATCGATTTTCGCCGCATCGAGATCGCCGCACCCGACGTCGAGCCGATCTCGATGCACATCTGGCTCGCGCGCGAGGCCCCAATTTACGGCATCGACTTCGCCAATGCGCCGGGTGCCCGCTTTCGTCTGGCCAACGACCGCACGGCGGCGTCGCTGGGGATCGGCGAGTCTGGCGGCTCGGAGCCGCGGAGCTGCGAGCCTTTCGACATCGTCGAGCTCGATGAGCTCGTCGCGGTGCTGTTCGTGACAGAAGCCTGTTGAGCCTGGTACTCGCATTTTTTCTCCATGGGGCGAGTGGCGGGACTCGGCGGATCCGTCACGGGCATGCGCGAGCGGACGCTCACGCCGGGCGACGTCTGCACTCGCTGTAATGCGAGGACGGTTGAGCGCAGGATGCAGGCGCTGACTTCAGCAGAAAGCTCGGATTTTTCGATGCGCTATTCCGCAATTTTCCCCGGATTGTTCCTTCTGACCGCGCTGACTGGTTGCCCCGGCGACGCCGTGATGGGTTCTGACACCGACACGACGACGGATACGTCGTCGACCACGGAGCAGAACACGTCGACGACCGAGCCTGGGACCACCCTGGAGCCGCCGACGACCACGATGGAGCCGACGTCGACCTCGACGCCCGAGCCGACGACGGACACGTCGACGACGACGACGACGGGAGAGACGGACACGTCGACGACGACGACGACGGGAGAGACGACGGACACGTCGACGACGACGACGACGGGCGACACCGAGACGTCGACGACGACGACGACGGGCGACACGACGGATTCGACGGGTGGCACCGACACGGACACGGGCACCGACACCGACACGACCACGACCGCCGGTGAGACCTGCGGCGACGCGATCCTCGACGCCGGCGAGGACTGCGATCTGGACAACCTGAACGCCAAGGACTGCGTGAGCCTCGGCTTCGACAGCGGCACGCTGGCGTGCGCCGCCGACTGCACCTTCGACACCAGCCTGTGCCTGATGGAGTCGTGCGGCAACGGCGAGCTCGACCAGGACAAGGAGGTCTGCGACGGCGACCAACTCGGCGGCGCGACCTGTGAGTCGGAGGGCTTCGTCGGCGGCACGCTGGGCTGCAACGACCTGTGCACCGCCTTCGACACCTCGCAGTGCCTCACCTGCGGCGACGACGAGCTGCAGGACGGCGAGACCTGCGACGGCGCCGCGCTCGACGGCGAGACCTGCGAGTCGCAGGGCTTCGGCGGCGGCACGCTGGGCTGCAACGACAGCTGCAGCGGGTTCGACACCTCGCAGTGCGACCCGTGCGGCAACGACACGATCGACGCCCTCGAGACCTGCGACGGCGCCGCGCTCGGCAACGCGAGCTGCGAGTCGCTCGGCTTCGGCGGCGGCACGCTGGCCTGCAACGCCACCTGCGACGACTTCGACACCTCGCAGTGCGACGCCTGCGGCAACGACGAGGTCGATCCGGGCGAGACCTGCGACGGCACCGATCTCGGCGGCGCGACCTGCGAGTCGCTCGGCTTCCCCGGCGGCACGCTGGCCTGCGCGGCCGACGGCTGCGGCGCCTTCGACACCTCCGGCTGCGACCCGATCCCCACCTGCGGCAACGGCCAGCTCGACGGCGACGAGGCCTGCGACGGCGACCAGATCGCGGGCGGGGCGACCTGCGCCGATCAGCCGGGCGGCCTGTTCAGCGGCGGTGACCTGGGTTGCAAGGACGATTGCACCCTCGACACCGCGCTCTGCATCTCCGGCGATTGCTGCATGGCCGGCCCCTCCCTCGGCTGCGAGCTCGACGCGGTCGAGGCGTGCGTGTGCGCGGCCGACTCGAACTGCTGCGATGTGGGGTGGTCGAGCGCGTGCGTCACAATCGCCGTCGAGCAGTGCGGCGCCCAGTGCGGCGGCTGATCCGCCCGATATCGCGGATTGAAGGCGGCGGCGCTGCGGAGCGCCGTCGCCTTTCTCGTTCGCCCGCCGCAGGCAGGAATCGCGCGGCCGCCGAGGCCGGCGCTGGCGACGGCGCACCCGCGCACGCGTCGCGGCGGGGCAGACAGCGAGCGGTCGACGCGTGGCCGTGGCTGATGTCGCGCCCGACAGAAACCGCGCGCGCGGCTGAGCTTGACAGGGTAGGGGGCGTCGGATACCCGTCGTGCGCGATGTGTGGAGGCGAGGATCGATGAGAATTCAGCTCTGGAATGCGGCGGCGTGGGGGATCTGTGTGCTGGTCGCGTGCAACGGGGACAGCGCGACGACGAGCGCGACCGAGACCGGCACCGGCACCGGGACCACCTCGGTCGAGACGACGACGGGGACGCCGACGACGGGGACGCCGACGACCACCGGGACCACCACACAGCCGACCGAGGGGAGCGCCTCCGGCGACGCGACCTCGCTGCCGACGACGACCGTCGAGCCGACGACCGGCACCACCACGACCGACACCACCACCACGGGCACGACCGGGACCACCGAGGCGGAGACGACGGGCACCACCGGCGAGCCCGAGCCGGTGTGCGGCGACGGTCAGGTCGAGGGCGCCGAGCAGTGCGACGACGGCAACGACGACAACACCGACACCTGCGTCGAGGGCTGCCTCGAGGCGAGCTGCGGCGACGGGTTCGTCGGGCCCGGCGAGGCCTGTGACGACGGCAACGAGGTCGACGACGACGCCTGCAACAACGACTGCGCGCCGCCCTCGTGCGGCGACGGCGTGCTGCAGATGGGCGAGGCGTGCGACGACGGCAACGCCATCGAGACCGACGAGTGCCTGAGCACCTGCGCCGCGGCGAGCTGCGGCGACGGGTTCGTCCACGAGGGCGTCGAGACCTGCGACGACGCCAACGCCGACGAGACCGACGCGTGCACGACCCTCTGCGCCGCGCCCAGCTGCAGCGACGGCATCCAGAGCGGCGGCGAGTCCGACGTCGACTGCGGCGGCCCCGAGTGCCCGCCGTGCGAGCTGGCCGAGGGCTGCACCGAGCCGACCGACTGCGAGAGCGGCAGCTGCGACGGCGGCCAGTGCGTCGTCTCGGCCAGCTGCAAGGCGATCAAGCAGGCCCAACCGAACGCGCCCGACGGCCTCTACGACATCGACGCCGACGGCGCCGGCCCGCAGGCGCCGTTCAAGGTCTGGTGCGACATGACGACCGACGGCGGCGGCTGGGCCCTGGCGATCCGCTTCGCCCCGTCGCAGGGGATCTTCGACTTCTACTCGCCGCACTGGACCACGGTCTCGGTGGTCAACGAGGCGCTCAATTCCCCGACCGACACCACCGACGGCAAGTTCAAGGCCTACAACGTGCTCCCGGGCGGCGAGATCCGCGGCTGCATGCAGCACCCGATCACCAAGGCCTACGGCTGCAAGTCGTACTCGCTGCCGGCGACCACGACCCTGCTCGATCTGTTCACGAACACCCCGGTCGGCTCGGACATCGCCATGAAGGGCCTGTACTTCCAGGAGGACCAGGCGGACATGGTGAATTGGCTGACGATCCAGGGCCGCAGCCTGGCCGACGCCTCGATCGCGCCGAACTACATGGCCGTCGGCATCAACATCGACGACGACCAATCCTGCTACGACGCGCGCGTCCGCTTCGGCCTGGTGCTCAACAACGAGGTCAACAGCAGCACGCTCAACGACGCCGCCGGGTTCGGCGCGCAGTCGCACTACACGGTCGCCTGCGACGTCGCCCCCGGGGTCGACGCGCCGTGGCGGACGCCGTGCGGCTTCGCCGGCGGTCCGAATATTTACAACACCGCCGGCCATATCTGGATCCGCTGATCGCCGGCCGACGCTCGCGCGCTCGCAGCTGGTCCGCGGGACGAGCTGCGAGCGCGGCGCCGGCGCTCGTCGCCGGGGTGCGTCGCGTGCGGCGAGCACGGACGCGACGCCGTCGCGGCGGAGCAGGCGCGCCGGGGACGAGCGCAGGGTGTTTGCGATCGCGGCGCGATCGCTCAGGGTAGCGCAGCGCCGGGGCGGCGGCCGGGGGCGGCCGGGCGGTCGACGCGAATCGATCCACTGCAGCGGAGGAGCATTCATGCGAGCACTGTGCTGGCACGGTACGGGCGACGTCCGCGTCGACACCGTCCCCGATCCGTCCATCCTCGACCCGACCGACGTGATCGTCCGGATCACGTCGACCGCGATCTGCGGGTCGGACCTCCACCTGTTCGACGGCTTCGTGCCGACGATGGAGCCCGGCGACATCCTCGGTCACGAGGCGATGGGCGAGGTCGTCGAGGTCGGCAAGGCGGTCACGCGGCTGAGGAAGGGCGACCGCGTGGTCGTCCCGTTCGTGATCGCCTGCGGCGTGTGTTACTTCTGCCAGCGCGGCGAGTACAGCGGCTGCGACGTCAGCAACCCGGAGGCGGCGATGGCCCGCGAGCTCATGGGCGAGGCGCCCGCGGGCCTGTTCGGCTATTCACACATGACGGGCGGATTCCCGGGCGGACAGGCCGAGTACCTGCGGGTGCCGTTCGCCGACGTCGGCCCGATCAGGATCGAGTCGGAGCTCACCGACGAGCAGGTGCTGTTCCTGTCCGACATCTTTCCGACCGGCTACTTCGCGGCGGACATCTGCGGCATCGAGCCGGGCGACACCGTGGCGGTGTGGGGCTGCGGCCCGGTCGGGCAGATGGCGATCCGCAGCGCCTGGATGCTCGGCGCCGGCCGGGTCGTGGGCATCGACTGCGTGCCCGAGCGCCTCGCCATGGCCGCGGCCGGCAAGGCCGAGGTGATCGACTTCGAGGACGAGAGGGTCTACGACCGGCTGATGGAGATGACGGGCGGTCGCGGCCCGGATCGCTGCATCGACGCCGTCGGCTGCGAGGCGCACGGGCTCGGCAGCCCGGACACGGTGCTCGACCAGGTGAAGACCCCGGTGAGGCTGGCGACCGACCGCGCGCACGTGCTGCGCGAGGCGATTTTGTGCTGCCGCAAGTTCGGCACCGTGTCGATCCCCGGGGTCTACGTCGGCGCGGTCGACAAGCTGCCGATCGGCCCGGCCATGAACAAGGGCCTGACCTTCCGCATGGGCCAGACCCCCGTCCAGCGCTATATGCAGCCGCTGCTCGAGAAGATCGAGGCCGGTATCATCGACCCGTCGTTCGTCATCACCCACCGCCTGCCGCTCGAGCAGGCGCCCGCGGCGTACCGGACCTTCCGCGACAAGCAGGACGGCTGCATCAAGGTCGTGCTGCACCCGTGAATCGAGATGTTCGAAGAGACAGGTGCCCGGCGCGCCGCGTCGAGGGGGTCAGTGGATTCCCCATCACCCGTCGCGTCCGGCCGTGAATCGTGGTGGCGCGCGCGCCGGCGAGCTCATAGACTGCTCGGCACGCGGAGGTGCGGGTGCGCAAGCGGAGTCTGATCCTGGCGACGGCGGCGATCGTGGCGGTGTGGGCGTGGCGGCGCGGTGAGGCGGAGGCGCCGGTGCGCGGCGGCGAGAACGAGGGACAGGTCCGTACGGACATGTCCTTCAGGTTCAACGAGGCGACGGCGGAGCGGCCGGTCGTCGGACCCGCGGCCATCGCCGGGCGCGTGCGCGACCGGCAAGGGCAGGCGATCGCAGGAGCAAGCGTGTGCGCGCGGGTCCGCGGCGGCGGCCCGGCGTGGGCCGGCGAATGGGTGCCGAACTGCGGGGTGTCCGGGCGCGACGGCGACTATCGCCTCGCAGGCCTGCTCCCGGGGCGCTACGCGATCGAGGCCAGCGCGCGCGGCTACCTGCCGGGGCGCCCTGGCGAGGCGCAGGGGCCGGAGAGCCTGGTGACGGTGGCGGCCGGGGGCGAGGCGAGCGGGATCGACGTGGTCTTGTGGCCAGGTGGGGTGGCGCTGCGCGGGTCGGTGTTCGACGCGTCGGGCGGGGAGATCGAGGGGGCGATCGTCAGCGCGGGCGGGAGCACCGACTTCACGGGGCCGGACGGGAGCTTCGTGCTGCACGTGCGGCCGGGCAAGCACGGCGTGCAAGCGCTGGCCGAGGGCTACGCGCCCGGCGGGGTGTGGGCCACCGTGCCGGGGCAGACGGCGCAGATGCAACTGTTGCCCGAGGCGGTGCTGGTCGGCCGGGTGGTGCGCGCGTCCGACGGCCTGCCGGTGGCCGACGCGACGGTGGCGGCCCGGCGCGGCTCCCCGCAGGTGACGGTCACCGACGCCGACGGCAACTTCCGCATCGGCCAGCTGCGCCCGGGGCTGTTCAAGCCGCGCGTCGAGGCCGACGCCTACACGGGGATGGCCGAGGGCCAGGTGCACATCGGGATCGGCGAGACGTCGACGCCGGTGATCGTGCGCGTGCACCCGGCGACGCTGGTGCGCGGCAAGATCGTGGGGCCGGGCGGGGCGAGCTGCGCCGAGGGCTCGGTGTCGCTGACCGAGCCGACGACGCGACGCATGGCCTGGGCGACGGTCGAGGCCGACGGCGAGGTGACGGTCCGCGGGCTGCTGCCGGGGACGTACGCGGTGACCGTGGCTTGCGCAGGATATGTCCCCGAGGACAGCTACGAGGCGATCACGGTCGGCGAGGCGCCGATCGAAGGGCTGACGTGGAAGGTCCGCGCCGGGCAGGCGATCCGCGGCAAGGTGGTCGACGCGCGCGGCGGGGCGGCGCTGGTCGAGGCCGTGCTGGCGCACCCACAAGCGGCGGCGGGCGGCGCGGGCCGGGCGCTCGACGGCAGGGTGGGGCCGGACGGCAGCTTTCACCTGATCGGGGCCAGGCCGGGCGCGTACTCGATCGAGGTGTCCCCGGGGCCAGGTCGACCGCCGCCGCCGCGGGTGCCGGTCGAGGTGCCGGAGGGGCGCGACGTCGAGGGGGTGGAGATCCGCCTGCCGGACGGCAGCGAGGTGCGCGGGCGGGTGATCGACGGGGCGGGCCGGCCGGTCGCGCGGGCGAGCGTGCGCCTGCGCGGCGCGCAGACCGGCGGCAGCCAGGAGTCCGACGACGACGGGCGCTTCGCGCTGCAGGGCGTGCAGCCGGGGCAGTACCGGGCGACGGCGTCGATCGATTTCGTGGTGCTGAAGCGGCCGGGGCAGCGGCCCGAGGAGGTGCCGGGGGTGCCGGTCGAGGTCCGGGCCGGCGCGGCGACGGAGGTGGAGATCGTGGTCGAGGCGCGCGACGGACGGATCACCGGCCAGGTGGTCGACGCTGCCGGCGGGCCGATCGCCGACGCGTTCCTCGACTGGACCCGCGAGGCCGAGCCGGGGACCATGGGGAGCTGGGCGGTGGCGCCGCCGCAGCCGAAGCTGAGCGACGGCGAGGGTCGCTTCGAGATCTCGGGGCTGTCCCCGGGGACATATGCGATCACGGCGTCGCGCCGCGGATCACCGGGGCAGGGCACGGTGGAGCACGTGGCCGTCGGCGCGACCACGGTCGTGACGATCCCCGAGACCGGCGAGATCGGCGGGAGTGTGCGGATCGCCGGCGGCGGGGCGCCGGAGTGGGTCAAGGTGATGGCGAACGAGGCGAGCCGACACCTCTGGGTCGATGACGAATTCTTCCGCACCGGCGGGCGCTTCACCCTGGCGGGCCTGGGGCCGGGGACGTACGTGGTGCGCGCCGAGTCGGGCGAGGGCGCGGCGGAGGCGACGGTGAGGCTGGGCGAGGGCGAGGTGCGCCGCGACGTCGAGCTGGTGCTGGCGCCGCGGGTGACGGTGCGCGGTCGCCTGGTCGACGTCGAGACCGGCGCGCCGGTGGTCGGGATGGACGTGCGCGTGCAGGCCCCGCAAGGCGGGCTGGGCGGCGACCGCACGGGCTCTCGCCACGTGACCGACGCGCAGGGGCGCTTCGAGGTCGCGGGCGTGGCGGTCGGGCCAGTGATTGTTTCGGCGTCTCCGGCCAATCGCGACTACGCGAGCGGCGACTACGCGGCGACATCGGCGACGGTGCTGCTCGAAGGGACAGGTACGGTGGAGCTGACGCCGATCGCGGTCGCCCGCCGCCGCGCGCCGGCCGACCAGCCCGCGGCGGACCTCGGGTTCTCGGTGCTGCCCGTGCCCGGCGAGCAGGCGCCCGGCACGGCGCGCGTGGTGGTGGCGCTGGTGCGCCCCGACGGCCCGGCAGGCCGCGCCGGACTGCGCGCCGGCGACGAGATCGTGGCGGTCGACGGGCACTCGGTGGTGGGGCCGACGCACCATCTGTTCCGCCCGCTGACGACGGTGGCGAGCGGTCGCACGCTGCAGCTGACGCTCGGCCGCGGCGAGTCGATCGCGGTCACGGCGGAGGCGCTCCGCTGAGGGCGCCACTCACGGCCGTCGCAGCTGCGAGGCCGTGCCAACTTGGCATGGTCGAGACGGCGCTGGCGTCATCAGGGCCCGCCCCGGTCGCGACAGCATGCGATTTCTTGCCCCTTTGACCCGGCCTCGCGCTGGCACGCCGCGTGCTTATGCGGTCCGCATGGTCGGCTCCGTGAGCCTCGCTTTCGCCGCGTTCAGCTCTCCGAGCCGGGGACGCATTCGCATCGCTGCATGCGTGCTCGTACTCGTGGGGTGCGGCGCGACGGCCGACTCGTCGGTCGGCCCGACGCCGTCGGTGGTCGCTGCACCGACGAGGGCCGTCGGCGAGGCGCAGGCCGCCGTCACGGTCGGCGGACGCCTGCGCGCCCACGACGGCGAGCCGTTGCGGGCGGCCGAGTTCACCCTTCATCGCACGGGCTTCATCGAGCCGACCGCGAAGGGGACGCTGGCGGAGGACGGTAGCTTCCGCGTGGAGGTCGAGCCCGGCATCTACACGATCAGCATCGCCGCGGTCGACCACGCACAGCTCGCACAAACGATCCTGGTCGAGCGTGCCGTCGAGGTTCGCGGCAACCTCGGCACGTACGGGCGCGCGGAGCCCGGCGAGGCGTTGCTGCTGAAGACGGAGCTGCTCGCGGCCGACGGCGAGCCGATCGTCGCGGGGGACAAGACCGCCGCACGCACGGCCGACGGCACTTATCTGGTGGATCTGTCGGACAGGCCGAAGCACGCCGTGAAGCTGCGGTACCAGCTCCAGAGCGGCAGCGGGCGGACCTACAACGGGCCGCTCGCGGATACCTACGAGAGCGATGGCGGCGGTGATTACTGGTCGGTGGTAACGATCGAGGGGCGCGACGCGATCGAGCTCGATCTCGCCGCATTGCCGCCCGCCGGCAAGGCGGCAGAGCTGAAGTGGCGCGGCGAGCCGCCCGAGATCGTCGCAATGCGGGCGTACCGCGACCGCTGGCGTGTTCGTGAGGCGAGGCTGCGCGACAGCATGTCGCACGAGGACGGCAAGCTCCTCGCGCCGAGCGAGGGGGAGAAGGCGGAGATGGCTGCGCTCGCGGCCGAGGCGCTCGCCGAGGCCGACGCCGCGGAGTCCGACGACGCGCGGATGCTGCTGCGCCTCGCGCACCTCGAACTGTTCACGATGTACGACGACGACGCAGCCGTACGGACGCGCGCCGAGTGGCTCCTGGGGCGCGTGGATCCGGTGGATCCGCGCCTCGGAATGTTCTGGAACGTGGGCTCCACGCTCCGTCGCGCGCTGGAGTCCGCCGACGAGGCCTTCAGCGCTCGGGTGGAGGCGTGGTACGGCCGCATGCAGGCGAACCCCGACCCGAACACGGCCCTCGGTGCGATCGCCTTCCTCATCTACCCCGCCGACGAGCGGAGCGACGACGCGCGGGTCGCCGAACTGTACGCGCTCACTCGCGAGCCGCGCTTCGCCGGCATGCACACGGCGAAGACCCTCGCGCAGCGCTTCGACCCCGGCCGCATCCTCCAGCGGGGGAAGCCGTTCCCCGGCTTCGAGTTCCCGGCGCTCGCCGCGGGTGGCCGCCCGATCACGCAGGCCGAGCGCGAGGGCAAGCTCTACCTCGTCGAGTTCTGGGCGACCTGGTGCGCCCCCTGCGTGGGCGAGATGCCGTACCTGCACGCCACCTACGCGAAGGTGAACGGCGCGGGGCCCGGCGAGGGGAAGGACGGCCTGCGCCGGCTCGGGCCGGTCGAGCGGCCGAAGATCGAGTTCGTGTCCGTCTCGCTCGACGAGAGCCCTGACGACGCCCAGGCTTTCCGCGAGGCACACTGGTCGATGCCGTGGACGCACGCGTTCGTCGGACGCGCGGGCGAGAAGGAGGCCATGGAGCGCTACGGCTTCGCCGGCGTTCCCACCGCGGTCCTCGTCGACGGCGCCGGGACCATCGTGGAGGTCGGCCGTGCGCTCCGGGGTGAACGCCTGCTGCCCACGCTCGAGCGAGCGCTCGCGCCGGAGCGATCGTCGGTGCGCTGATTCGGCCGTCCGGTCACGCCTGGACGCCGATTGCGTGAGCAGTCAAGAGCGCGATGCGCGACGCGAGCATGGCCAGAAGGACATGTCCTGATGGTCATGGCCGATTCGCCAGCCACGCACCTGCGGCCGGTTTACAGGGCCGGGAACACGCCGAGAATAAACACCCCGAGCAGCAGGGTGCCGAGGACCGCCCAGCGCAGCCCGCCGGCGATCGAGTCGTTGAGGCGGGCGCCGAGCCCGAACAGGACCAGCGGCAGCCAGACGAAGCTGAGCGCGACGAGGTCGGTCTCGGAGAAGGCGTCGAAGAAGAACCCGTAGAGCAGCAGCGCCGCGGCCCCGCCGGTGTACAGCGGGGCCTTGTAGACGGCCGGCGGCAGCGACCTGGCCGCGGGGACAGGCAACGAGTTCTCGCGCCGCTGCAGCGCGTCGCCGGCGAGCACGACCAGCACGTCGCGCGCGCTGGCCAGGCGGCGGCCGACGGCCGGCTCGAGCATGCCGTCGAGCGCCCGCGCCAGCCGCTCGGGCAGCCCGGGGCAGGCGCTGCGGACGACGACCTTGCTGGTCTCGGGATCGATCGGCAGCTCGTCGGGCTGGCGGTGGGTGAGGGCGACGACCATCGTCATCGCCAGGGCGTACAAATCGGAGGCCGGCCGCGCCTTGCCCAGGACCTGCTCCATCGGGAAGAAGCCGAAGGTGCCGACGGTGGTCGAGCCGACCTCGGAGTCGCGGCGCAGGCGCTCCTGGATCGCGCCGAAGTCGATCAGCATCGGCTCGCCCGCCGGCGTGACGACGATGTTGGCGGGCTTGATGTCGCGGTGCACCACCGGCGGATGCAGCCCGTGCAAGTAGTCGAGCACGCCGAGCAGCTCGCGCAGCAGCGCCTCGGCCTGGGCCGCCGTCATGCGCTCGCCGGCGGCGATCCGGGCCGCCAGCGAGGCGCCGTCGACGTGGTCCTGCACGAGCACCAGCGAGGCGTCGCCGCCGAGCTGGGCGATGTCGGCGGGGTCGACCGCGCGCGCGCCGTCGGTGGCGAAGAACTCGTGGCAGCGCGGGATGTTCGGGTGCGCGAGCGAGGCCAGCACCCGCGCCTCGCGCTCGAACAGCTCCATGGCCTTCCAGTCGCCCATGCGCGCGACCCGGAGCTGCTTGAGCACGACCCGCCGGCCGTCCGCCGCGGTCGCCACGAACGCGAGCCCGAAGCCGCCCTCGCCGAGCCGCTCGCCGACGACGTACTCCGAATTGCGGCCGACGACGCGCTCGCTGGCGGTGAACTCGGGCATCCCGTCATTGTACGCGAGGCGAGGGCGGCGGCGGCCGGCGAATTCGAGCGCGCCGCCGCCGCAGGGTGCACGCGCCGCGCGGCAATGATGGCACGTGCGCGATCGATCGTGCCATCATTGGGCCGCCGCTCACTGGCAGACGAAGGTCGCCCGCAGGTCGAGCGCCGAGTCGATCAGCGGCTGGCCCTGCTGCGGCGTCACCGTGCCGACGTCGAGCCACCCGTCGACCTGATCGACGATGTCCTCGAGCTTGTTGCACAGCTGGTTGTGCTTGTCCTTCTCGATCGCCGCGGCGACGATCTCGAGGTGCACGAGCAGGCTGTTGAGCTGGCCGGGGTTGAGGCTGCCGGCCAGCGCGGCCGCGGCGGACTCCATGTTCTCGACCACCTCTTCGGGCGTGTACACCTTGATCTGCAGGTCGCAGACGTCCTGATGGCCGGCGGCGTCGGTGGCGGTGCACGTCACCACGGTCTCGCTGCCGATCGGGAAGGTGTCGCCGGACGCGGGGCAGACGACCGCGGGCGCGCCGTCACACAGGTCGGACGCGGCGGCGGTGAAGGTGACCACGGTGCCCGCGGGGCTCTCGGGGTCGACGGCGATGTCGGCCGGACAGACGATCTGCGGCGCCTGGGTGTCCTGCACGGTCACGGTGGCGGTGCACGAGTCGGTCGGGCTGCACACGCCGGCGTCGGTGGCGGTGAAGGTGACCTCGGTGGCCGGGCCGACGCCGTAGAACAGCGGGCGGTCGTCGACCACGGTGACCTCGTCGCAGTTGTCGATCGACGCGCCGGCGGCGGCGTAGAACTCGGCGAGCTGCGGGTCGCCGCCCCAGGTCCCGCCGGGCGCGGTGCACTCGACGACCTGGTCGGAGGGACATGCGATGTTCGGGGTGGCGTGGCGGAACGGGTTGGCCTCAGGGGCGGCGAACACGGTCCCGGTCAGCGTCCTGGCGAAGTTCACCGCCTCGAGCGGGGTCCAGATGTCGATGGCGCCGACGATGTCGTGGCACTCGTCGGCGTTCATCATCACGCCGTTGACGCCCTCGAGCAAGAAGCCGGTGATGGTGGACTGCTTCTCGTAGGTCCAGGTGTACACGCCGTGGAAGGCGTCGCAGTCGGCGCCCGAGTCGCGGATGTCGATCGCGTCGGCGACGTTGTCCTCGACGCTCTGCGGCGTCGCGACGGTGACGTTGTAGCCGTCGCCGAACCAGTACTTGGTGAAGCCGGTCGCGTTGAAGTAGTTGTCGACGGCGGACATGGTCTGCTCGTCGCCCGACAGGTAGTCGACGGCCACGGCGGCGCGCGGGTCGGCGTTGATCTGGCTCAGGATCGCCTCGAACTGCTCCTTCTCCTCGAAGTCGGGGATCGACAGCAGGAGGTTGATGTCGGGGCCGAGGCTGCCGCGCACGTGGCTGTAGAGGTCGAGCAGCGGGCCGTCGGGGTCCTTGATGTCGAGGATGACGAGGCCGAGCGGCGAGTCGGGCAGGCTCAGGGTCAAGATCACGCCGTCGAGCCAATCATCGATATCGGTCGACCAGGCGAACACGCCGTCGTGATCGACGACCCACCGGTCGGGCACGAACTCGGTCGGGCTGCCCCACGAGAAGTCGGCCTCGATCGCGTTCACCTCCTGCGCGAGCACGACGTTGGGCACGTCGGCCGGATCGTTGCACCGGTGGGCGATGATATACAGCGGCTGGTCGCACGCGGCCCGCGCCGGTGCGGCCGTCAGCGCGGTCGCCAGCGCGGCGACCACGGACCCGAGGCCGACTCGTCGATTGTGTGCTCGTATTGCGTTCATTCGCGTCACGTGTCCCTCCTGTCGCGCGCCCCGGCGCGCTGGTTGCAGTTGTCATCGGCCCGTCATGAGCCGTCGGCGGCCGGGCACCGCGCGCACGCGGGCCGACCGTCATTTCACCAGTGGCCGCAGCGGCGCGAACGATCGCGGTCGCCGGCGAAAAAAACCGCCGCGCACGCGGCCGCGCGTCGCCCCGCGCGATCGTTCAGGCGATCGCGTGCACCCGCGGCGGCCATCGCTGAGGTTGACCGCGCCGCGGTCGCTCTGCACATTTCATGGACCGGCTCGGGCGCGGAGACGACGCCGACATGCGCGACAGACGTCAGGAGCAATTCAGGCCGGCGAGCCCGACCGTGTACGACAGCGGCGGCGAATGGCCGTCGCTCCACGACGAGACGCTCGCCGACTTCGGGCGGGGCGACGCGCCCGACCCCGAGCGGATCGGGCGCTTCCACATCCACGGCCGCCTCGGCGAGGGCGGCATGGGCGTGGTGTACTCCGGCTACGACGACGATCTCGGCCGCTCGGTCGCCATCAAGCTGATGCACGCGGCGCTCGACGCCGACCTCGAGACGCGGCCGCGTCTGCTGCGCGAGGCGCAGGCGCTGGCCCGCCTGTCGCACCCCAACGTCGTCCAGATCTTCGAGGTCGGCCGTCACGAGGGCCGCCTGTTCGTCGCCATGGAGTACGTCCACGGCAAGACGCTGCAGGCGTGGCTGCGCGGGCCCGACGGGCCGCGGACGTGGCGACAGATCCTCGACGTGTTCCTCGCCGCCGGCCACGGGCTGGCCGCGGCCCACCACGTCGGTCTGGTCCACCGCGACTTCAAGCCGAGCAACGTGATGATCGGCGCCGACGGGCGCGTGCGCGTGCTCGACTTCGGCCTCGTCGGCTCGCTGCTCGACTGCAGCGTCGACCCGTCGGCGCCGCCGCGGCCCCCGCCGACGCGCGAGGGGCCGACGCTGCCGGTGCTGCACACGCCGCTGACGATGACGGGCGACATCCTCGGCACGCCGGCGTACATGGCGCCCGAGCAGTACAACGGGCGCCGCTGCGACGCGCGCGCCGATCAATTCAGCTTCTGCGTGGCGCTGTTCGAGGCGCTCCACAGCCGGCGTCCGTTCGCCGGTGCGACCCCGTGGGAGGCCCTCGAGGCCAGCGAGCGCGGGGAGATCCAGCCGCCGCCGCCGGGCTCGCGGGTGCCGGCGTGGCTGCAGGCGGCGGTGGTCCGCGGGCTGTCGCCCGACCCGGCGGCGCGCTGGCCGTCGATGACGGCGCTGCTCGCCGAGCTGGAGCGCGACCGCCGGGCCCCGGTGCGCACCCGCGCCGGCGCCGTCGCCCTCGTCGCGTCGGTCGGCCTGTGGTTCAGCGCGGCCGAGGCCCCGACCACCGCCGAGGAGTGCGAGGCGGAGCTGAACGAGGCGCTCGGCAGCGCCTGGGACGAGCGCACCGCCGCGGCGCTCGGTCCCGCGGCGAGGGTGCGCGTCGAGGGCCTGATCAGGACCTGGCGGACGATCCGCAGCGAGCTGTGCGCGACCCGGCACATGGGCAGCTTCTCCGCCGCGGAGTACCGGCGCGGCATCGAGTGCCTCGAGCCGTATCGCCGGCTGTTCGTCCGACTCGGCGAGCGGCTCGCCGACGGCGCCGGCGACGTCAACCCCGCCGAGCTGCCCGACCCAACGCGGATCGCCGCGTGCGCTGACCCATCGGACATGTCTCTTCAGACATTTCACGGGAGCGCCGGCGATCAGGCGGCCGCCCGGCGGATCGAGGAGGTGATCACGGAGGCCGAGGTGGCGTTCATCACCGGCCGCTACCGCGACAGCGAGGCGCTGGCGGACTCGGCGGTCCGCGCCGCGGAGGAGCTCGGCCACGCGCCGACGCTGGCGGCCGCGCTGTACCATCTGGGGCGGGCGCAGGACTTCGGCCTGCGCGCGGCGGCGGCCCCGGACACGCTCGCGGCCGCCGATCTGCTGGCTGTCGAGCACGACCTGCACGACCTGGCCGCCAACATCGCCCTGCGTCGGCTCCGCTTCGCCGCCTACCACCGCGAGCCGGCGCAGGTCGGCCGCGTCTGGTACGAGGTGCTGCGCGGCCGGCTCGCGCGCGTCGCCGCGGCCGACGATCCGCGCCAGCTCGAGGCGCACAACTACCTCGGCGAGATCGCGCTGGTCCACCGCGAGTGGGCGCCCGCCGAGCGCGAGTTCCGCTCGGTGCTCGACCACGCCGCCGGCACGGCGACGCTGCTGCGCGGGCCGGCGCTGCTCGGCCTCGGGCGCGTGGCCTTCGGCCGCGGCGACGTCGCCGAGGCGCACGCGCGGCTGGCCGAGGCGCAGGCGCTGATCGAGGCCGAATGGGGCGAGGAGCATCCCAGGCTGGTGCCCGTGCTCATCAATTCGGCCGACGTGATGCTGTCCCAGGGCCGGCTGGTGGACGCCGAGACGGCCGCGCAGCGGGCCCTCGCCATCGCCAAGGCGAACCCCCGCTCGCCGCGGATCGCCGTGGCGTACTACTACGCGGCGCTGGTCGCCAGGGAGCGCGGCGAGTTCGCGCGGGCGCTCGCGCTGGCCGAGCACGCGCGCGCCGAGCTGCGGGCGCGCGAGCTGACGCCCGAGCAGCGCTCGTATCGCGCGGTCGTCCTCGACCTCGTCGGTGAGATGGCCTTCAGGACAGGTGAGGCGTCGGCCGCGCTGGCGCCGTACCTCGAGCTCCTCGGCTCGTCGTCGGCCGACGATCCGGGGCAGGGGGTCGCGCTGGCGGAGGCCTACACGCGCGCCGCCGGGCTGGCCGACCGCGCCGGGGCCGACGAGCTGGCGCTCCGCTTCGTCGCCGCGGCGCGGCCGTTCCTCGCCGTGCTCGAGCCGGCGGAGGCGCGCGAGCTCGCGGTCGACCTGGCGCTCGCCGAGGGCCACGCGCTGCTGCGCAGCGGTCGCGTCGCGGCGGCGACTCTGGTGATTCGCTCGGCGCTGGAGACGTGGGATCTCGACGACACCGCCACCGACCCGCGCGCCGCGGCGCTGCACCACGCGCTGTTCCTCGCGCTGCAGGCGGAGGCGCCGGCGGAGGCGCGCCGGCACGCGCTGCGGGCTCGCGACCTGTGGACGCTCCAGCGCCCGCCGTCGCAGGCGGAGCTCGACGGCCTGACCGCGTGGTTGCGGGAGCACCCGGATCGCGGCGACCGATCGTGACGATCACAGCAATGAGGGACTGCCATGAGAGCGAACAATGCGAGTGACTGGGTGCGCGCGGCGGTGTGGACGGCGCTCGCGCGGCCGCGGGCGGAGGAGCCTCCTCCGCCGCCTCCGGGGCCTCGTCCCGCCGGTCCGGCGGCGGCCGCCGAGCTCGCGACCGGCGTCGATCGGCTGATCGACGATTACGAGCAGTTGCGCCTGCAGAATGACGAATTGATGCGGGAGATCGACGAGATCAAGCAACATACCGGTCGATGATCGCGTGGTCCTCGCCGCCAGGAGGGCCTGCCGGCGCTCGCTGCGGCCCGGATCTCGCGGCGGCGGCGAGCGCCGGCGCGGATACGCCCGGCGCCGAGGCGCGAGCGATCGGCTTGCGCGGCCACGAAGTCGGCCCATTCGAGGCGAGTCGGGCGAAATGGCATGCTTCCGTTCTCACGGCGAGAGATGCGCGTGAACCATCCGGCGTGCGCGCGGCGACGTCGGGCGATGGGCCCCGTCGTCGGGCGTCGTCGCGCCCGCGGAGGCGCGCCGTGAACGTCGAGCTGCTGCGGGTGCTGCTGCGCGACGCGCTGGCGCCGGAGGAGCTGCGGCGCGTGCTCGCGGAATTCCCGGCCGCCGACGGCGTGCTGCGGGCCCGCGCGCGCGATCCGGCCGGCGACGGCGAGGCGCTGATCGACGACGCGCTGGCGGTGCTGGAGCGCGGCTCGCTCGGCCCGGCGTTCCTCGTCCACCTGGCAGCGGCCCGGCCCGACCTCGCCGAGCCGCTCCGCGAGGTCGCGGGGCCGAGCGGCGCGCCGGAGGCGTTCGCGGTCGCCAGCCTGCTGTCCGCCGGCCAGGACGCCGCGGCGGAGCGCAAATTGACGGAGCTCGAGCGCGCGCGCCCGTCGACCGCGGGCGACCGCCACGAGCTCAACCTGGCGGTGGCCGACCTCCACCGCTGGCAGCGCGAGGCCGGCGAGCGGGCCGAGCCGAGCGAGGCGGGCCGCGACGCGATCACGCGCCGGCTCACCAGCGTCGCCGCGTCGATGAGCGCGCGCAGCCTCGACGCCGCCGAGATCGGCGAGGCCGCGGCGGTCCACCCCGAGGCGGGCCGGCTGCGCGAGGAGATCGAGGCGCACGTGCGCCGGGCCGACGGCAAGCGCGCGGCGCTGCGCCTGCTCGACCTGGCCGAGCGGTTCGCCGGCCCGGCGGTGCGGCGGCGGGCGATCGAGCTGTCGGTCCGCGCCGGCATATGGCGTTCGAGACATGTCCTCGGGGGCAGGCTCGAAGTCGGCGAGCAGCGCGAGTGGACGGACTTGCTGCAGGCGATCCTGGCGCTCACCGACGACATCGTCGCCGGCGCGGCGCCGGGCTCGGGCGGGCTGTGGCTGACGGCCCCGCTCGACGGCGCGGGCCGGCCGGTGCCGGAGGCCGAGGCCGCGCGGGAGTACGAGCCGCTGGTCCGCGCCGCGTCGCTGTCGCTGCGCTATCGCCGGGGCGGCCCGCAGGTGCTCAGGGACGTGTCGCTGACGGTGTTTCCGCGGACCATCGTCGGGGTGGTCGGCGGCAACGGGGCCGGCAAGACCAGCCTCCTGCGCGTCCTCGCCGGCGAGCGGCGCGTCGACGACGGCATGCTCGCGTACCCCCAGCTCGACCCGGCGCAGGGCCGCGAGATCGACTGGCCCGCGGTGCGCTCGCAGGTCGCCCACGTGCCGCAACGCCTGCCGCAGTGGCGCGAGCAGCTGGCCGATCACCTGCACGCGTGGGCCGGCGCTTGTGGCATCGAGGGCGACGAGAACCGCGACGCGGTCGACTTCTGGCTCGAGCGGCTCGGTCTGGCGAATCGCCGCACGGCCCGCTGGGGCGAGCTGTCGCGCAGCTTGCAGGCGCGGGTCGCGCTGGCGCGGGCGCTGGTCGGCCGGCCGCGCCTCCTGCTGATCGACGAGCCGCTGGTCGCCCTCGACCCGCGGGCGCAGCAGTGGCTGCTGCAGGACCTGCGCGACATCGTCTCGAGCTCGTCGCTGTGCCTCGCGGCGGTGGTGAGCTCGCAGCACATCCCCGAGCTCGAGGCGATCGCCGACGACGTGGTCGGCCTGCGCGACGACGGCGGGGTGTGGTTCCACGGCGCGGTCCTCGACCTCGAGCAGGCGCGCCGCGGCGCGCTGTTCGAGATCGGCGGCCGGCTCGACGACGCCACCTGCGACCGTCTGACCGCGGCGTTCGGGCCCGGGTGCCTGCGCCAGCGCGAGAGCGTGACGCTGCTCCGCGTCGGCCGCGACGTCTCGCGCGGGGCGGTGCTCGAGCTGCTGTCCGCGGGCGGTCAGCCGCCGAGTTACTTCCGCGACATCAGCGCGTCGCACCTTCGCATGTTCTGGGGAGACCGACCGTGAGGGCCGCGGCGCAGCGACTGGGAGACGCGGCCGGGGCGGCGCGTCGCGCCCTGCGGCGATACGACCGCCACTTCCTCGTCTGCCACCTCGAGCTGTGGCAGACGCGGGCGCACTGGATCGCGCCGGTGAGCCTGGCGACGTGCCTGGCGGGGGCGGCGATCGTCGAGCTGTCGCGGATCGACGCCGACGCCCCGGTGCGCTCGCTCGACGCCCTCGTGTCGCCGCTGGTGTTCGCGTCGGTGCTGGTGATCGTGCTGTGGGTCCGCGACCAGCGAGGCGTGCTGGTGTCGTTCGCCGCGCCGTCGCGGCGCTGGATCGCCTCGCTCGCGCTGCTCCGCCTGCTGTGCGCGGTCGCCGTGCTGCTCCCGTCGGTCGTCGTCGACGCCGGCCTGCGCGCGCGCGCGGTCCGGATCGCGGCCGCGGCGGAGAACGTCGGCGTGGCGACGGCGATCGTCCACGCGAGCGAGCGCTGCCTGGCCGAGCCGAGCGCCGACGCGCCGCCGATCGCGCGCCTGCGCGAGCGAGCGTCGCGCCTGGTCGAGGCCGCGAGGACGCGCGAGCGCGGCGACGCGGCGAGCCGGCCGGCGCGCGCGAGCTGGCCGGCGGCGGCGCGCAGCGAGCGGTGGATCGGCGTCCATTGCCACGACGCGGCGGCGAGCAGCCCGAACGAGGACATCCGCCGCATCGAGCAGCTCCACCTCTACGCGATCGAGCGCGTGTTCCCCCGCCCGTCGCTGCGCGCGTTGATGTACCTGCTGACCTGCGGCGCGGTGGTGGTGCCGTTCCTGGCGCTATGGGCCGGGGCGCGGCGGATCGCCGTGCGCCCTGCCATCTGGCTCGGGCTGTTCTTCGTCGTCCACTCGCTGACGGCCGTCGGCTGGGTGCCCGGCGGCTGGCTCGCGCGCGGCCCGTGGGTGTGGAGCCTGCTGGTCGTGTCGGTCGTGGCGATCGTCGGCGCGCCGCTGGCCGCGTGGCGCAAGGCGCCGCCGCAATTGGTGCTGTTCACATTCGCCACCGCGCTGATCGTGGCGCCGCTGCTGCCGGTCGCGGCGCTGTGGCTGAGCGCGCCCGCAAGCGGGGACGACCCGGGATTCGTGTGCCTCGGCCTGCCGTCGTTCATGGCGGCAGGCCAGGAGGGGATCGACTGGCGCGAGCTCGCGGCCTACGCGGCGGGCCTCGCCTATTGTTGCATCTACGTGGTCGCGGTCGGACCGACGATGCACCGCATGTGGGCCGCGCCGCGGTAGCGGGGCCGTCAGCCTCGTGCTGCCGCGCTCCGGCGTTCGGCGAGAGTGTGAGAGGGATACCCAGACGGATCAGGCGGGGGTCAGTCGCGCTGTCTGTGCTGATTTGAGTCGTGAAGAAGATCACCGCTGCGGATGCCTTCGCGCACGCTGCGACGTGCTACTCACCGAGCCATGTCCGCCGATGTCTCGTACTTGTTGCTTGGGTTCACCACGTTGATGCTGCTGGGGTTTGGCTTGCAGATCGCCATCATGCGCAAGCGTCGCGGCGAATACATCGTCTACAAGCCGCTGCTGCTGCTGGCGCTGGTCGTGCTCTGGGGCCTCAGCCTGGTCTCCGTCGTGACCGGCAAGAGCATCTCCGAGCTCACCGGCGGCGTGATCGGGTAGCTCTTCCCAGCCGAAGAAGGCCACCAGGTCGTTGACCATGGCCTCGACCCCTGAACAGCAAATCCAGCTCGACAGCCTCGCGCTATGGACTGTGCGGCCGACGTCGATCACGGGCCAACCGTAGCTCCGGGTCGGTGACGGCCGTCGGGGCCGGTCAGCCGACGCGCAGGCGGACGCGCTGGACCGTGTGGTCGGCGGCCTTCTCGAGGATGAGGTCGGCGCGATCGCGGGTGGGGGCGATGTTCTGGCGCAGGTTGACGCCGTTGATCGTGTCCCACACCGTGTGGGCCAGCTGCATCGCGCTGGCCTCGGGCATGCCGGCGTACTTGTGGAAGTACGAGTGCGGGTCGCGGAAGGCGGTCTCGCGCAGGCGGCGGAACCGCTGGAAGAACCACTCGCGGATCGCCGACTCGTCGGCGTCGATGTAGATCGAGAAGTCGAAGTAGTCGGAGATGTACACGCCCTTGCGGCCGGTGGCGTGGTGGCCGCGCTGGAGCACGTTGAGGCCCTCGAGGATGAGGATGTCGGGCCGACGCACGCGCTGCCGCTCGTCGGGGACGATGTCGTAGATCAGGTGCGAGTAGACCGGCGCGGCCACCTCCTCGGCGCCCTCGCGGACGTCGGCGACGAAGCGCATGAGCCGGCGCAGGTCGTAGCTCTCGGGGAAGCCCTTGCGCTGGAGGATCCCGCGCGCGGCCAGCTCGGCGTTGGGGTAGAGAAAGCCGTCGGTGGTGACGAGGTCGACCCGCGGGTGCTCGGGCCAGCGCGAGAGGATCGTCTGCAGCACGCGCCCGGCGGTGCTCTTGCCGACGGCGACGCTGCCCGCGAGCCCGAGGATGAACGGCGAGGGCGGGCCGTCGGTGGCCTGGCCGAGGAAGGTCTGGGTGACGCGCCGGAGCTCGCGCAGGGCCGCGAAGCGCAGGTTGAGCAGGCGCGTCACCGGCAGCCAGATCTCCTGCACCTCCGCCAGCGACAGCGCCTCGTTGATGCCGCGCAACGCGTCGAGGTCGGCCTCGCTCAGCGTGAGCGGGGTCTGGTCGCGCAGCCGTGCCCACGCGCCGCGGTCGAAGGTGGCGAAGGGGGCCCTCGAGGTCATTCGCCGCAGTCTCGCACACACGCGCGGGCGGGCCCAGGGCGCCCATTCGCGGGGATGCCCTGTGAGCGAGTTCACGCGGGCGTGGGGTGGCAAACGGCTGCGCGGCCGGGCTCGACGGGCGCGGGCGGTGACATCATTGGCCCCGAGTATGCGCATTGAGCCCGGCGCGGCGTCAATCGATGCTGCCGTGATTGCCGCAGCACGACGATCGCGCTTGGCAAGCCGCCGGTCGTCACCAATACGACGGCCGCGACGGGGTCGTGCGGCACTTCGTGCGCGCTGTTGGCGATCCGGACGGAGACGCCGGCTCAGTCCGGCAGCGCGTCGATGGCGTCTTGATGGCTGCCGGCACCAACGCTAGGGTGGTGAGCGGATCTCACCAGGTTGACGCCGTCTTGCGTGGCAGCCGCGGAGCCACCACGACGTCGACGAAGGTAGTCTCATGCATCTGAAAAAGTGCGCGCGGTCCATCATCCTGTCGGTGTCCATCGCCGCGTCGTGCGGGCCGGACACGCCCGCCGAGAGCACGTGGATGCTCGGGACGTTCTCGGAGCAGCCCGTGGGATACGTCCAGGGCGATTGGGGCGTGAGTCAGATCGAGATCCTCGCCGACGGGGCGTTCCTTCTCGGCGGGGTCGGGGTCGACAACAATCCGCTCGAGTCGCAAGAGTACGCATGGGAGCGTGGACCCGACGAATCGATCGAGGTCAGCTTCCCGAACGCCGGGCAGGGCGGTATCGAGGCCTGGCGCATCGCTCCGGGCGAGCGCTGCAACGAGATCCTTGTTCAGGACATCCAATTGGGCGAACCCGTCGGGGCACCATTCACCTATGTCCGCGGGGCCGTCTGCGTCCACGACCTGGAAACGTGTCCCGGCCCGGTGGGCTCACAATGCGAGCAGTTCAAGACAGTATGGTGCGACGCTCCGCCACCGCCATGTGAGGACGACACGGAGTGAGGCGCCAGCGGACAGCTCGGCGCCGGGCATTTCCGTCGAACACGGCAACCGGCCAATCGCACGTCGGCCGTGTCTCCGGGGCACGAGCGTCGGTGGCCGCGTCGGCGAGCGCGGCCGGTCGACGCGGGCCCGGCCGCGGCGACGAGGCTCCTGACGGGACGCCCGCGACCTGATACGCTGCGCGAATGGCCGGGTCGCCCCCGATCTTCCCGCGCGAGTACAACGCCGCCGCCGACCTGATCGAGCGCAACCTGGCCGGCGGGCGCGCCGCCAAGATCGCCTACGTCGACGCGTTCGGGCCGGTGACCTACGCGGAGCTGGCCGAGCGGGTCGATCGCGCGGGCGACCTGCTGCGCGGGCTCGGGGTGCAGATCGAGCAGCGGGTGCTGCTGGCGCTGGTCGACACGGTCGACTTCGTGGCGGTGTTCCTCGGGGCGATGAAGATCGGTGCCGTGCCGGTGCCGGTCAACACGCTGCTGGCCGCGGCCGACTACGAGCACCTGCTGCGCGACAGCCGGGCGCGCGTGCTGGTGGTGAGCGACGCGCTGCTGCCGAAGCTGCGCCAGGCGCGGGAGCGCAGCCCGTGGCTGGTGGCGACGGTGGTGGCCGACAGCCCCGCCGGCGGCCCCGACGACGGGCACCCGCGGCTCACGGCGCTGCTCGCCGAGGCGGCGCCGAGGCTGGCGCCCGCGGCCACCGGGCCCGACGACGTGGCGTTCTGGCTGTACTCGTCGGGCTCGACCGGCAAGCCGAAGGCGGCGGTGCACCTGCACGCGCACCTCGTGCGCACGGCGACGCTGTACGCCGGCGCGGTGCTCGGGCTGCGCGAGGACGATGTCGTGCTGTCGGCGGCCAAGCTGTTCTTCGCCTACGGCCTCGGCAACGCGCTGACGTTCCCGCTGGCGTTCGGGGCCACGGCCGTGCTGCTGGCCGAGCGGCCGACGCCGGCGGCCGTGTTCGCGGCGCTGCAGCAGCACGCGTGCTCGGTGTTCGGCGGGGTGCCGACGCTGTTCGCGTCGATGCTGGCCGACCCGGCCCACGCCGACGTCGCACTGCCGGCGCTGCGCGTCAGCACCTCGGCCGGCGAGGCGCTGCCGCGCCACGTGGGCGAGCGCTGGCGGGCCCGCTTCGGCAGCGACATCCTCGACGGGATCGGCTCGACCGAGATGCTGCACATCTTCCTGTCCAATCGGCCAGGCGACGTCCGCTACGGCACCACCGGCCTGCCGGTGCCCGGCTACGAGCTGCGGCTGGTCGACGACGACGGCCAAACGCTCACCGGCGCGGTCGAGGGGGCGCTGTGGGTGAACGGGCCGACGGCGGCGGCCGGCTACTTCAACGACCGCGAGCGCAGCCTGCACACGTTCCACGGCCCGTGGACGCGCACCGGCGACCGCTACGCCCGCGACGCCGAGGGCTATTACACCTACTGCGGGCGCGCCGACGACATGCTCAAGGTCGGCGGGATCTGGGTCTCTCCGTTCGAGGTCGAGTCGGCGCTCGCCGCCCACCCCGAGGTGCTCGAGGCCGCGGTCGTCGGCCACGCCGACGCCGACGGTTTAATAAAGCCGAAGGCCTTCGTGGTCGCCCGTGACCCCGGCCGGGCCGGGCCGGAGCTCGTGGCGGCGCTGCAGCAGTTCGTCAAGGCCCGCCTGGCGCCCTACAAGTACCCGCGCTGGATCGAGTTCGTCGCCGAGCTGCCGAAGACCGCGACGGGGAAGATCCAGCGCTTCCGCCTGCGGGCCTGAAGGACATGTCCTCGAGGACATGCCGGCCCAGCGCGGCGATGCCCGCGGGTCAGCGGAAGTACACCGGGTTGGTCAGCGCGATCGGCCTGCGCCCGCGGTGCAGCTCGGCGCGCACGAACTCGCCGGGACGCACGCGCAGCCGCAATCGCACCGCCGCGTCCGGCTCGGCGAGGGTGCGCGTGAACAGTTCGCCGGCCGGGCCGAGCAGGCGGACGCGAGCCCCGGCGCCGGCGAGCACGCGCAGCTGCAATTCGACCTCCGCGCGACCCGCGAGCTCGACGGTGTCGCCGGGCCGGGCGCCGCCGTCAGCCTCGAGCACGACCCGCGGCGCGTCGCGATCGTCGACCAGCAGGACGTGCCCGGCGCGCAGGCCGGCGAGCACGTCGGCCTCGCCGCAGGTCGCCGCGGTCACGCGATTGAGCGGACGGCGATGAGCTCGCAGCCAGGCGCCCGGGTGCAGGTCGGTGCCGGCGACGGCGACGAGCCGTTCGCCGCGGCGCAGCCGATCGTGCCACCAGCGCACGGCCTGGCGGTTGCGAATCACCACACTGTCGAGACCCCACACCTCGACGCCGTCGGCGCCGAAGGTGTCGTCGGGCCAGGTGCGGAACGGGACCCGCGGGTGCGCGATGATCACGAGGCCGCCGCGCCGGTGCGTCTCGACGACCATGCGGCGGAAATCGTCGGCGACGACGCGGGCGCGCCACGCCGGGGGCATGGCGGCGTCGGCGGGGCTGGTCGCGGCGAAGCCGATCTGCAGCGCGTGTCCGCGGCGCGTCGTCCACTCCATGCCGGGGATCACGGTCAGCGGCGCGCCGGCGATCGCGGGGTCGAAGCGGGCGTAAGTGCTGTTGTGATCGGTGACGACGATCGCGTCGACGCCGTCGCCGGCGAACGCGGCGATCGCCGCGCGCAGGCCGGCCGGATCGTAGGCGCGGGCCTCGTTGGCGGCCGTCGGGGCGTGGCTGTAGCGGTCGGAGACCAGCGTGTGCACGTGGTTGGCGACCAGGCAGTCGCGCGGCGCCGCCGGAACCCCGGCGGTCGCGCTCAGCTCGCGCACGCGAGCGTGCGCGCTCGGGTAGCGGCCGGCGCACGCGGCTGCGCCGAGCAACGGCAGCAGCACGAGGGCGAGGAGCGGCGCGCGCATGTCGGCGGCAACCTATCACGCGAGGACCGGGACACCTGCGTGCGCGGTCGCAGCGCCCGCCGATGCGCGGGAGGGCGATGCAGGCAGGCGCGTGGGAGCTGCCGCGGCGAGCGCGCGACGCCTCTGCCGCTGGCACCATGGTCGTGCGACGCGTCCGCGCCGAGAGCTGTCCGATCTGCTGCCAGCAGTGGACGCGCCGCTCGTCGCGCGTCGCTCAGCCGGCGGCTTGCTTCGCCGCGGCCGCCTGCTCGGCGAAGAATTTCTTCGCCGCCGCATCTTGCTCGGCGCGGTACTCATTCACCCGGCTGCGGTCGGCCGCGGCGAGCGCCCGCGTGAGCGCCTCGCGGTCGAGGTCCTTGCAGTAGGCGGGGGTCCCGGGCTGCTGGCGCCACGAGTCGGCCAGGCTGCCGGCGTCGACGCCGTCGAAGCCGATCTCGTCGATGAGGCGGAGCACGACGGCCTTGGCCTCCTGCGAGTCGCCGGCGACGGACAGGGCGATCCGGCTCGGGGTGCCGGCCGGCCCACCCCGCTCGCGCAGGCTCCGGGCCATGATGTTGTTGAAGGCCTTGACCACCGGGCGGCCCAGCTTCTGCGCCACCCACTCGCTGTCGAGGGTGCCGGCGTCGAGCTCGGCGATCCGGCCGTCGCGCAGCTCGGGGTAGTAATTGCCGGTGTCGATCACCACGACCGACGGCGGCACGCCGGCGAACAGATCGGCGGGCAGATCGACGATCGCCCGCTGGGGGATCGAGATGACGACGACGTCGACGCCCTGGACCGCCTCGCGCACGTCGACCGGCGTGGCGCCGGTCTCCGCGGCGAGCTTGCCGAGGCTCTCAGGGCCGCGCGAGTTCGCGACCTTCACCTGGTGACCGCGCTGCGTCAGATGACCCGCCAAAGCGCCACCGATGTGCCCTGCGCCGATGATACCGATCTTCATGTCGACTCCTTCGAGAGCCTCGTTTGTAGCATCGGCCGCGAGCCCTGCAAGGCGACGTCCGGCTTCACCTCATGGGAGAGTGCCGGATCGATCGAGCGGGCAGGGCGCCGGACGGGCGGCGGCTCGGCGATGCATGCACGTCTTTTGAAGCATGTCGACATGGACATGTCCGAAGAGATATGTGAGTAGCGCGCATTGTCATGACTCGCCGGGCTCACGCGCGACGAATCACCGCTCACTCCTCTTCTTCGAGGCGGCGCCGGCGGGCCTCGGTGCGCCGGCGGACGGCGTCGAGGACGTCCAGCCGGGCCGCGACGGCGCTCTCGCTGCGGTCGAATCGGTCGGCCAGCTCGGCCAGCGATTCGCCGGCCGCGTGGGCCTCCTGCAGCGCGGCGTCCTCGGCCGAGCTCCACGGCGCCGGCTTCTTCTCGGCGGCCGCGGGCTTGCGCACGATCGGCTTGCTCTTCTTCACCGCCGGGGCGGCGAGGGCCTCGCCGAGCTCGGCGAGGAATGGGCTCGGCGCGTGCGGCGGCGCCTCGAGGTAGACGGTCTCGGCGGCGCGGGTGAGGCCGACGTAGAAGATCCGCCGCTCCTGCTCGAGCCGGTCGCTCGGATCGTCGCCCGCGGGCGCATCGACCGTCCCGAGCACCTGCTCCTGGCGGCCGCCGGGGCACAGGCCGTCCTGCAGGCGCGGCAGCAGCACGGTGCGCCACTCCTTGCCCTTGGCCTTGTGGATCGTCGAGACCCACACGCAATTCTCGGGCGGCTGGCCGGCGCGCGGATCGAGCCCGGCGAGCGCCTGCGCGGCCTCGGCCGGGCCGACGGCGAGCGCCTTCAACAATGCGTGCACCGCCTCGAAGCCGGCCACGGCCTGCTCGAGCTCGGCCTCGGTCCGCTTGCGCGCGGCCAGCTGGGCCTCGATGTCGACCTCGCGGACGAGCAGGTCGAGCGCCGCGCCGGCGCTGCGAGACCGGCCCATGCGCGTCAGCAGGTCGGCGAGCTCGCCCATTGTCTCGATCGCGCCGCGCGGCTGATCGACCTCGCGCGCGACCTTGGCGTTGCCGAGGACCGCCCGCAGGCCGCGCGCGCCGAGCCGGCGGATCTGGGCGGCGAACGCCTCCTTGCGGATGTAGCGATCGGGCGCGAACACGACGGCCCACGCCTCGTCGAAGCCGACCGGCGCGTCGCTGGTGGCGAAGCGCAGGTAGTGGAGCGCGAGCTCGGGGCCGCGACCCTTGCGGACGAAGTCGAGGTCCTCGGTCTCCATGCCGATCCGGCGCGCGGCCAGCTCGGCGAGCACGCTGGTGCCCTGTACGCGCCCGCGGTACAGCACGGCCAGCTCGTCGGCGGGGTGGCCGGCGGCGAGCAGGCGCTGGATCGTCGCGGCGACGTCGTCGGTGCGCTCGATCTTCCCCGGATGCGCGCCGCGGCCGACGACCTCGATCGGGAAGCGCTCCTCGTTGTGGGCGATCAGCGAGCGCGCGGCCGCGGCGATCGTCGGGCCGAAGCGGAAGCTGTGCGACAGCGGATAGGTGCGGGTCGGCCGGTGGGAGAACGTGCCGGCGAACTCGCGGAAGAACCGCGGGCTCGCGCCCGAGAACTCGTAGATGGCCTGGTCGGCGTCGCCGACGGCCATGAGCGTGGACCGCTCGTGCATGAGCAGGCGCAGCAGCTCGACGCGCGCGGGGTTCACGTCCTGGAACTCGTCGACGAGGAAGTGATCGATGGTGCCGAGCAGCCGCGGCCGGCGGCGCAGCACGGCGACCGCGGTGTAGACCATGTCGGGGAAGTCGACGCGCAGGGTGCCGCCGGCGATCCGCAGCGCTTCGAGCTCGCGGTAGGCCTCGGCGAGCTCGGGCAGGTCCTCGCAGGCGGCGCGGGCCGGGGTCACGAGGTGGGCCTTCCAGAAGCCGACCGCGCCGGCGATCTCGTCGGCGGTCTCGATCTTGCGCGCGAACTTGCGGTGGACCAGCTGCGCCCATTCCCGGGTGCGGTGGGCAGCGACCTCGAGCGGGCGCGAGAGCATGCCTTGACGCTCGGCGCGGCCCAGCACCTCGAGGCCGAGGGCGTCGAAGGTGGTGACCTTGACCCCCGAGATCCCGGCCCGCTCGAGCCGCGCGCTGAAGGTCTCCTGGATGGCCTTGTTGAACATGACGACGCGCATGCGCTCGCCGTCGACGCGCTCGGCGAGGCGAGCGACGCGGCCGACCAGCGTGGTCGTCTTGCCGGCGCCCGGGGCCGCGTGCACGAGCGCGTGCGCGTCGAGCGGGTGGCCGAGGATCGCGGTCTGTTCGGGGGTCCAGTCCATGCGCGGCGCGAGAGGCTACCGCATCGGCGGATGCGGTGCGCGCCGGCGCGCAGGTGTGATCGATCTCCGGGGCGGGCGCCCGTGCGGCCGCGCGGCGCGTGGGAGTATCGGCGCCAGGAGCGGCCCCTTGGACATCCGCGCGACGATCGTCTTCTCATGCATCCTCCTGGGCGCCTGCGGCCCCGGCCCCGGTAGTTCGACCGACACAGTCACGAGCACCGACCCGACGACCTCCGGGGCGACCTCGACCGGCGGCGCGACCGGCGACACGACGACGGGCACCTCCGGCGCGACGACGCCGACGACCGGCGCCACCGCCACGAGCGACGACACGACGACGACCGGCGCGCCGACGACGGGCACCACCGGCGCGACGACGTCGCCCACCACCGGCGGACCGCTGGTGTGCGACGACATCGTCGGCTCGCTGGACTGCGCCGAGCTCGTCGCGGTGTCCGCGGATCTGACCATGGAGACATGTATGAAGTGCCAGGGGATCCCGTGCGGGCAGGAGCCCGACTGTGACGGCCAATTCCCGTGCTTCAACGACGTGATCGTGATCCAGGGCTGCTGCACCGACGAGCAGTGCGAGGGGCTGTCCCCGTTTTGCGGCATGTTCATCGCCGCCGACAACGTGTGTGTGCTCAGCGACGACGTCTGAGTTCGCGGGCGAGGGGTCGAGTTCGCCCCGGGCTCGCGGGCGCGCCGGCCGGCGCAGGTGCAAGCTGGCGCTCGGAGCAGGTCGGACACTCGTACGAATTGACCCGCGAGGCGCGAGGGTTCGCGGCTGGACTTTGACGGGCGGGTCGGCTTGCTGAAAGATGGCGCCGATGATCGGTGCGCGCGTGTTCGTGGTCCTGCTCGTCCTGCCGGCAGCGGCCTGCTTCTCGCCCTCGGGCGGACCGGCCGGGGCGACCGACCCGACGTCGACCTCGACGTCGACGTCGACGGCGACGTCGAGCGGGCCGACGACGTCGACCTCGACGACCACGCCGGAGCCGACGTCGACGAGCGAGGGCACGAGCACGGGCACGTCGACGACGACGCCGGTCGACCCGACGGCGACGACGAGCCTCGACGAGGCGACGACGACGACGACGACGACGGGCGACGAGACCACCGAGCCGGGGACGACGTCGTCGACGACGACGACGACGACGATGGGGCCGATGCCCGAGTGCGGCGACGGCATGGTCGATTTCGGCGAGATGTGCGACGACGGCAACGACATCGAGACCGACGCGTGCACGAGCCTCTGCAAGCCCCCGAAGTGCGGCGACGGGCTGCTCCACATCAATGAGGAGTGCGACGAGGTGGGCGAGAACTGCATGAGCTGCCAGCGCCAGTGGATGCAGGTGTTCGTGACGAGCACGCAGATGGACGGCGACCTCGGCGGGCTCGACGGCGCCGACAAGGTCTGCCAGCAGCGGGCCGCGGACGCCGGGATCCAGGGGCGCTTCAAGGCCTGGGTCAGCACCGACACGCAGTCGGCGGGGGCGCGGCTGCAGCATTCGACGCGCCAGTACAAGCGGCTCGACGGGGCCGTGGTCGCCGACTCGTGGTTGGACCTGACCGACGGGACGCTGCAGAACGAGATCGACGTCGACGAGAACGGCGAGTCGGCGGCCCAGATGACCGGCTGCGGGACCTGCGAGGTGTGGACCGCCTCGAAGACGAACGGCGACGGCGACTACTCCGACGATTGCAACGGCTGGGGCATCTCCGCCATCCTCCAGGGCCGCGTCGGCGAGTGCTCGCTCAAGGACGCGCGCTGGACCGACGGCTGCGGGACGCTGGGGTGCATCATGACCGCGCGCCTCTACTGCCTCGAGCAGGGGCTGGTGCCGTGACGCGCACTCGGGGACATGCCCGAAGGAGCATGCTCCCACGAACAAGTCCTTGTGGACATGCTATCTCGCTCAGCCGCGCAGGCTGGCCAGGATCCCGCGCGCGACCAGCTTGACGGTCTCGAACACGCCGGCGCCCTGGGCGGCGACGGCCTCGCCGTCGGGCAGGCCCCAGGCGTTCAGCTGGCGGCGCAGCTGCTCGACGGTCTGCGCGCCGGGGACGTCGCGCTTGTTGTACTGGAAGGCGGCCGGCAGCTTGCCGAGGTCGAAGCCGCGGGCGCCGAGCTCGCCGGTCAGCTTGTGCAGCCAGGCGATGTTGGTGAGCTGGGCCGGGGGGCTCGAGTCGGCGACGAACACGACGCCGTCGACCGGGGCGCCGCCGAGCTCGTCGAACACGTGGCGGGTCCAGGAGCCGTCGCTCGGGCAGCGCAGCAGGCTGAGCACGACCTGGTAGCCGCGGATCTCGGCGAGCGTCAGCGGGAAACCGACCGAGCCCGCCTTGACCGCGGGTGGGCGGTCGGGCGGGCTCGTCTTGCGGTGCACGTGCTCGAGGTTGGTCCACTTGCCGCTGCCGGGCGGACCCCAGTACACGATCTTCGCGGTGATCCGGCGGGCCTCGTGGTCGATCGTCGGCATGCCGCGAGTATACCGGCCGCGCGCCCCTGCGGGGCGCACGTGGGCTCGCGGGGCGGGCTCAGTTGCAGGTCGGCGCGACCTGGCCGTCGGAGCCGGTGAGGATGTACGCGTCGGAGACGTAGCCGGTGCCGATGAAGTCCCACAGCGTCGTGGTGCCGTAGGTGCCGCTCACCGAGGTGCCGTGCTTCTGACAGGTGATCGTCACCTTGGCGCCGTCCTGGACCGAGCCGACCGCGGTCGAGCCGGTGCTCGGGCCCGAGCGCACGGTCAGCGGCGCGCCGGCGGTGTTGACGGTGCCGGTGACGCCGCTGCCGCCGCTGCCGCACTTGTTCTTGCTGGTGTAGTTCTTGGTGCCGTAGAAGAGGGCGGTGCTGCCGTTGAACACCGGCTTGACCGCGGTGCCGTTGAGGCGCTGCTCGTAGTGGAGGTGCGGGCCCGTCGAGCCGCCGGTGCTGCCGACCGTGCCGATCTTCTGGCCCTGGCTGACCTTCTGCCCGACCGACACCGACTGCGAGTTCAGGTGCGCGTAGCGGGTGCGGTAGCCGCTGCCGTGATCGATCTCGACCCAGCGGCCGTAGCTGACGTTGCCCTCGTTGGCCACGCGCGTGACCGTGCCGCCGGCGGCCGCCACCACCGTGTCGCCGATGTCGTCGGCGCGGTTGAAGTCGATTGAGTTGACCGGGCTGTGGTTCGAGCGCGTCTGGCCGGCCCACACCTGTCCGCACGGAAACGGCAGCTGGAACGCCGGCGCCGCCGAGATCACCTGCTCGGCGCGGAGGTCGTCGAGCTCGTCGTCGAGGTCGAGCGACTCCTCGCCCGCCGGCGGGCCCTCGTCCCACCACTCGTCGGGCCCGAGGAAGGCGGCCGGGTCGTTCTCGATCTGCTCTTCGGTCATCTCCTCGACACAGGCGCTCATGCTGATGCTGGTCAACGCCAGCGCGACGAGCTTCAAGTTCGCGGACACACGGAGGTCGGAGAGTCGGGTCATGGTCAATCCTTTGCTGCGCACAAACGCCAGGGTCCGGGCGACACGCGTCCGCACTCGCGGAGCACCCCGCGGGTCGAGAGCGGCCAGCCAACCGTGTGGTCGCTATAAATCGGGTCGCCGACGCAGCGCAACCGGGCGTAATCTGCGCGGAAGGCCGAGAGCGCGGCGAAGGGCCGCGAAAGCCCGCATATACCGAGGATCACGGCCGCCGCTGCCGCGACCTCACTCCGAGCTCGCGACAATCTTGTGATCGAAAGCCCGGGGGTCGTTACTCGGTGCAGGCACGAATGTGGGCACACGTGGTGCTCACAGCAGCAGACACGCAGCCCGGTATGTCGTGATCGGCGCGAGCGGGCGGCCCGGTCTTCACAGGAGAAGACACGCGGCCGTCGGCATCTCGTGATCGGGCGCGAGCAGGCACTGCGCGCGCAGGCTGATGCGCACCAGCTCGCGCGCCTCGTCGGCGGTCGGCGGCCGGTCGGCGGCCGCGAGCGCGCGGGCGCGAGCGAGATCGGCCTCGGCGCGCCCCCGGGCCAGCCCGCCGAACTCGGCGGAACCGCGCGCGCCGCCCTCGCCCAGCGCGGCGGCCAGCAGCTCGGCCAGCACGGCAGCGTCGGCCGCGGCGAGCGGCTGCGATGACGACCACGCTGGCCGATCGGGCATGTCCGCGAGGACACGTACGTGCGCCTCGACGACGGCGACCGCGGCGTGCAGCTTGTCGTACGCGAGGGTGTCGGGGGTGTCGGTCGGCTGGTGGTAGTGCGGCGAGCGGCCGGTCGAGACGAACAGCGAGGGGATCTCGCGGGCAAAGAAGCCGGCGTGATCGCTGAAGGCCTGGCGCCCGTGCGGCAGATCCTCGACGAGGCGCAGGTGCATCGCCCGCACGGGCAGCCGCGGGTCGTCGGCGAGGCCCGGCTCGGGTCGCACGGCGAAGGTCTCGCGCCCCATCACGTAGAGCGGCGTGCGATGACCCGGCCAAAGATCGCCGCCCATCAGGTCGAGGCAGACGACGGCGACCAACTGCTCGCGCGGGAGCGTGGGCCGGGCGAGGAAGTGGTTCGAGCCCATCGTCGGCGTGAGATAGTCGGGCGGCTCCTCGGCGTCGAAGCCCGCGAACAGGACGCTGCGCGCCGGCGGATCGGCCGCCAGGCGCCTCGCCACCGCGAGCGCGACCGCGACGCCGCTGGCGTTGTCGTCGGCGCCGGCATGGACGACGCCGTCGTGCTCGCCGAGGTGATCGTAGTGCGCCGCGAGCACGACGTGCTCGCCCGCCCGCGCGGGGTCGCGGCCGGGGATGCGAGCGAGCACGTTGGCGCCGCGTGGGAGCGGCTGTTCGAAGGTTCCTGTCTCTCCGGCCGGGTGCAGGCCGTAAGCCTGCAGGCCGGTGATGATGGCGGCGCGCGCGGCCTGGCCGCCCGGGCTGCCGTTGTCGCGGCCGGCGAGGGCAGGGCCGGCGAGCAGCTCGACCCAGCAGCGCAGGGCGGCGGGCTCGTCGGTCTCGCCGGCGCACGAGGTCGGGGCAGGGGCGGGCGTGGTCGCGGGGCGGGGCGGGGTCGCGGCGACGGGAGGCGCCTGCGCGGGACCGGCACGCTCGCCGCAGGCGGAGACGAGACAGGCGGCGAGGAGCAGGCGGCGCGGCGACATGCTCTGTGAAGTTACCACGCGGGCCGAGCTCACGAGCGCGAGCTGTCCCGTCCGGATTCATCGGACATGCATACGCTTCGCGCTCCTGCGCTCGGCCTACCACGATAGGCAGCGACGACCGCGTGCACCTGCGTTTCGGGGCGCTGCCGGGCGACGTCGCCATCATCGTCGCGCGCTGGGTCTCGACGTGACGTCCCGGGAGCGCCGGGGCGTCGTAAACCGCGCACGTGGACGTCGGACGCACGCGCGTGCAGACTGCCCGCGATCCGACGGGAGGACACCGCGATGAGGTTTCGGGCGTCGTTCATTCCCCTCCACGCAGTGCTGCTCGTCGCGGCGGTCGCCTGCAAGGACGCCGGTCCGGCGAGCACCACCGGTGGCACGACGACCGGTGAGCCGGCGACGTCTTCGACGACTGCTTCGACGACGTCGACCTCGCCGACGACCTCGACCGCGGGCGTGTCGACGAGCACCGGAGGGACGTCCAGCAGCGACAGCGGCGGCTTCACGGTGATGCCGGACCTGCCGCCGGTGGCCGCATGCGACGTGTGGAACGATACCTGTCCTCGGGGACAGAAGTGTGTGCCCTACGCCGGGCCGCTGGAGCAGCCGGGCTGCGTCGACGTCGCCGACGAGCCGGTCGGCCTCGGCGAGCCGTGCGACTCGGAGGCGTTGCTGGACTCGTGCGAGGCGGGCACGCTGTGCTACGGCTTCAGCCAGGGCGGCGACAGCGGGCGTTGCCTGGCGACCTGCGAGGGCGGCCCGGACGAGGCCGAGTGCGCCGACGTGTGCTCGAACTGCTTCATCGACGCCGTCAAGACCCACGGCGTGTGCCCGGTCCTCTGCGACCCGCGCGCGCCGGCCTGCCCGGAGCACCTGTCGTGCGTGACCTTCCCGTTCGCTCCGCACTTCCTCTGCGCGGCCAGCGACGAGCTGTCGGTCCCGGCGGGGATGCCCTGCGCTGGCGTCTTCGACTGTGTCGAGGGCGCGGCCTGCATGCCCGCGATGTTCCTGCCGGCTTGCGACGCCGACAATTGTTGCGCTCCGGTGTGCGACCTGAACGGGCCCGACACCTGCTCGACGAGCGTCCCGGACGCGGTGTGCAACCCCTGGCCGCTGTGGAACCCCGAGTTCGAGCTGTCTTGCCTGCTCGACGGGCTCGGGTTGTGCGGCGCCCCGCTGTGACGGCCGCCTGTCGCCGTCGCCCGGGGTCGGGCGCGCGTGGCAGCGGCAGGGGATGTCGACGGCGCGGCCGCGGCGCGGCGCGGCCGATGTCGACGAATCGGAGGGGCGCAGCGGGCGCGTCGGCGCAATGATGTGCTGTCCCGAAGGACAGGGTGGACCGCGGGCTCGCGCCGGCGTAGGCTGAGCGCCATGGACCGCTGCGAGGGGACGCGGATGGACGAGGCGGCGCGCCGCCACGGGGCGCTGTTCCTCACCCCGCTCGGCGGGCGCCCGTTCGTGCCGCAGCGGCGGGCGGTCACGCACGACCACGTGGTGCTGCTGTTCTACACGGCGGGCGCGGTCGAGATCGAGCTGCAGCAGCTGCTCCGGCTCGCGGCCGGCGACGTGCTGCTGCTGCCGGCAGGCGAGCCGCACCGGCTGGTGCGGGCCGAGGGGGTCGAGGGCTGGGGGCTCGGCTTCTGTCCGTCCTGCTTCATGCGCACCGAGCTGGCCGAGCTGCTGGCGCCGTTCGAGCGCGTGCGCATGGGCGCCGCGGCGGCGCTGCAGCTGGCGACGGAGCGGCGGCCCCACATGCAGCGGCTGTTCGAGGAGCTCGCGCGCGAGTCGAGCCGCGGCGGCGAGCCGGCGCACGCGCTGGTCGAGCGCAGCCTGTTCGCGCTGATCCTCGCCGAGCTGGCGCGCGCGACCATCCCGGCCGCGGTGGCCGGGAGCCGCCCGCCGCTGGTGGCGGCGGCGCTGAACTACATCGAACGCCACTGCTTCGCGCCGATCTCCTTGCGCGACGTCGCGGCCGCGATCGGCCGCTCGCCCGCCCACGTGACCACCGCGCTGCGCCAGGCCACGGGGCGCACCGCGCAGGCGTGGATCATCGCCGGGCGGCTGGCCGAGGCGCGGCGCCGGCTGCTCGCGACCGACGAGTCGGTCGAGGACATCGCCGGGCGGGTCGGCTACGCCGACGCGTCGCACTTCATCCGCCTGTTCCGCCGGGAGCACGCGATGCCGCCGGCGGCCTGGCGGGCGCTGCATCGCCGCTGAGCGCGTGCTCGACGGTCAGCTCGTGGTTCAGCCCCGCGGCGGCCTGCATGCCCGCGGCCGCGGCGAGCAGCGCCCCCTGGACCGGCGTCGTGAGGTCGCCGGCCGCGAAGACGCCGGCGACCGAGGTGCGCCCGAGCGCGTCGACGCGGACGAAGCCGTGCTCGTCGAGCTCGAGGCCGAGGCGCTGGACCAGCTCGGTCTGCTGCTGCGCCGGACGGGCGAACAAGACCTCGCGCGCGAGCGTGCCGCCGTCGGCGAACTCGAGCGCGACGAGCTCGCCGCCCTCGGCCACGAGCCGCCGCAGCGGCCGCTCGTCGAGGCCGACGCCGGCCCGCCGCAGCTCGTCGCGCGCGGCGTCGTCGACCGCGTAGGCGCCGCTGGTGAGGACGACGACGTCGCGCGACCAGCCGGTGAGGAACACGCCCCAGCGGACCCATTCTGGCCCCGGGGACAGGTACGCGAAGCGCCGGTCCTGGACCTCCCAGCCGTGGCAGTACGGGCATTGAAACACGCTGCGGCCCCACAGCTCGCGCAGGCCCGGGAGGTCGTCGGAGAGGATGTCGCGCACGCCGACGGCCAGCAGGACGCGGCGCGCGGCGGCGCGGGTGCCGTCGGCGAAGGCGGCGACGAACCCGTCGCCCTCCCGCGAGAGCGCGGCGACGCGGACGTCGCGGACCTCGACGCCCGGATAGGCCCGCAGCTGCTCGCGGCCGATCCGGCGGAACTCGGCCGGCGGGGTGCCGTCGCGGGTGACGAAGGTGTGGATCTGCTCGGCCCGGGCGTTGCGCGGCTCGCCGGCGTCGCACAGCAGCACCCGCTTGCGCGCGCGGCCGAGGACGAGGGCGGCGCTGAGTCCCGCAGGACCGCCGCCGATGATGATGACGTCGTATGGCATGAGGCTCCTCGTCGACGCGCGCCGCACACAACCGAGTCCGGCCGCGGCGGCGCCGAGGACGGCGAGCCAGCGGCGGCGAGAGAGGTGAGGTCGGAGTCGCATCGCCCGGTCAACGTAAAAGCGGGCGCAGGAGGCCGCCAGGGCGCCGTTTTCGACGATCCTGGCCGATCTTTCGCCGCCCCGGGACGTCGCTCGCGCCGCGTCATGGACACGGGCGAGTGCGCCACGCTCCGCGGTACCGTCGGCCGATGTCTCGTGCACGACGGCGCGCCGAGTTCGCCCGCCGGCGAAATCATCGATTGGACCCAATGTCCACACTGCCGGGCGGCGCGAATGCGCATGGCGTCAGGCCGGGCCGTGGGTGAGGCGGCGCAGCAGCGCCTCGGCCGGGCCGCGGCGATCGAGTCGGCGCAGGACGTCGGCCAGCACGACGGTGAGCGCCCAGACGCCGAAGCCGACCGCCGCGGCCGTCTGGGGCGCGAGCTCGCCGCCGAGGTCGGCGAAGTACGGCTCGAACAGCAGCAGCCACGCCAGCGACTGCGCCAGGTAGCAGCTCAGCGAGCGCTGGCCGCAGGCGATCAGCGCTCGCGTCAGGAGTCCTCGGCGCTCGCCGATCCGCGCCGCCAGCACGGCGACGAGCGCGGCGTAGCCGAGGCCGCCCGCGTAGCCGGTCAGGGTGTGGAGGGCCGTGGCGCTCGCCAGCGCGGCCGCGGAGGCGGGCGGTCCGGCCTTGAGCAGCGCCAGCGGCAGCGCGCCGACCACCGCGACGGCGATCCCGAGGACGGCGACCCGACGCAGCGCCGGCAGGTGGCGCCCGGGCTGCTCGAGCAGGCGCCGGCGCGCGGCCCAGACCCCGAACAGCACCGGACCGGCCGCCATGATCGCGAACAGCGGGGTGGCGACGATCCAGCCGAGCACGCGATAGCCCGCGGAGACCAGCGGATCGGCGACCGCGTCGGCGCCGTCGGGGATGGCGAGCGAGGCCAGGCCGAAGGCGACCGCGCCGAGCACCGCCCACACGCCGGCGCGGACCAGCAGCGGGCCGTCGGGGCGCCCCAGCGCGGCCAGCAGGCCGAGCGAGAGCAGGCCGTAGGCGCCGAGGATGTCGCCGTGGAACAGCAGCAGCGCATGGAGCAGGCCGAACACGACCAGCCAGCGGCCGCGCCGGCGCAGCGGCTCGGCGCCGCGGCGCTGCTGCAGCTGCACGAGGCCGTGGCCGAACAGCGCGGCGAACATGGGGTAGCCGCGGCTGTCGACGAACAGCGTGTGAAACGCGGCCACCGCCTGCCCGAGCGCCCCGCCGCTGCCCGGGGCGCGCAACACCTGGGCGTGGGCGAGGGCGATCACGAGGAGCATGGCCCCGCGGGCGAGGTCGGGGGCCAGCGAGCGCGGCGGCAGTTCGGCGGCAGGGGACATCGGAGACCTTCCTTCTCGCGGCCGTTGCGTCGGCCGGCGTTTTTGGCTACGCCAGCGTATCTAAAGGCACGCGATTAAGATACGGACACGTATCTTAAAAGAGGAGGTTCATGACCCGGCAGGAGCAAAAGCGCGCATCTCCCCAGACCCGCCGACGCGGCGATGCGCTGGTGCAAAGCATCCACGAGGCCGCGCTCGCCGAGCTGGCGGCCGTGGGGCTCGGGCGGCTGACGATGGAGGGCATCGCCAGGCGGGCGGGGACGGCCAAGACCTCGCTGTACCGCCGCTGGTCGGCGCCGCACGACGTGCTGCTCGACGCGATCCGCGACGAGCACCCGCAGGAGGTGGCGTCACCCGCGGCGGACGACCTGCGCGGCGACCTGTTGCGCGCGCTGCGGCAGCTGGTCGCGTGGCTCGGCACCCCGACGGCCGCGGCCGTGGCCGCGATCATGGCCGAGCGCCGGCGCTACCCCGAGCTGGCCCGGGCCCTCTACGAGCGGGTGTTCGACGCCCGCGGCGGCCGCTTCACCCTCACGGTGCTGCGCTTCTACGCCGCCCGCGGCCACATCGACCCGGCGCGGATCACCCCGATCGTCGCCGACCTCGGGGAGGCGCTGGTGTTCAAGCTGGCGCTCGACGCCGACGCGCCGCCGAGCGAGGAGCAACTCGTCGCAATCGTGGACCAGGCGATTCTCCCCGCGCTCGGCCTCGACCCGGCGCGGCGCTCCGGCAAATCATGATCTGCAGTGCGCGTATCGGGTACGGTTGACTCCGCTGATTCGACGATTCAGCAGAGTCGCGTGTGAGTGCGTCCGACAGGCCCCAATATGGGGGCCGCGGCCCTGAGTCGTCGCGTTCGCGCTTGACGCGATGTAGGTCGTCTGGGTATCGAGAGGATGAACTAGGATTCGAGTGCCCACCGAACCGATCACCGATTCGCCGCCGACCCGGCGCCGCCCCAGATCCGGCGCCCGGGCATTGGCGGCACTGGCACATTCGATCCGGTTCGGGGCGCGGGCGGCCGCCTGAGGCCGCGGCCGCGCCCCGTTCGCACGACCAACGACAAGGAAGCTCGCCATGACGCATCGACGGAAGATCCATCGCATTGTCCTGCTCACGCCGCTCTCGCTGCTCGCGCTGGCCACCGCGGCCTGCGACCCCGAGACCGAACCGCTCGACGTCGAGGTCGACAGCGCGGACGAGGCGGTCGCCAGGGGCGACATCACCGACGCCGGCCGGCCCGGGCTGGTCCGCCACGACGAGCTGTTCGCCGACCTCGCCGACCCGCCGCCGGCGCCGCCGAGCATCGACGAGGGGGCGAGCGACGAGTTCTCGATCGAGGAGGACGACGAGGGCGACGCGATCTACGGCGGCACCACGGTGCCGGCGTGCGGCTGGGCCTCCACGGTCGAGCTGGGCGGCTCGTGCACCGGCACGCTGGTCCACCCGCAGGTGGTCATCTACGCCGCCCACTGCGGCGCCAGCTACAGCAAGATCTACTTCGGCGAGAACTACAAGTCGGCGGCGAAGAGCGTCACGCCGCAGTGGTGCAAGGTCTACCCCGGCGGCCAGCCCGGCAACGGCAACGACTTCGCGGTGTGCAAGCTGTCGCAGGCGGTCAACGACGTGCCGATCGTGCCGATCCTGATGGGCTGCGAGACGAGCAACCTGCAGCCCGGCAAGCAGGTCACGCTGGTCGGCTTCGGCAACGCCGACAACGGGCCCTACGGCATCAAGCGCCAGGTGACCACCACCATCAACGGCTTCAACGGCGACGAAATCTCGATCGGCGGCAACGGCAAGGACACCTGTCAGGGCGACTCCGGCGGGCCGGCGTTCATCAAGCTGGCCGACGGCACCTGGCGCGTGTTCGGCATCACCTCGTACGGCGGCGCGTGCGGCACCGGCGGCATGTACTCGATGATGCACAAGGGCATCCAGTGGTTCGAGCAGCAGACCGCGCTCGACCTGACCCCGTGCCACGACGCCAACGGCACCTGGAACCCGGGCCCCGGCTGCTACAACTTCCAGACCAATCCCGGCAGCGTCAATGACACCTGGTCGGGTGGCTGCAACGCCGGCGCCCCGAGCGGCGCCTACAGCCAGACCTGCGGCTCGCCCTATTCGGGCAACCCGAACCCGCCGCCACCGCCTCCGCCGGACAACGGCGCCCCGTGCACCGGGTGCACCGAGTACAGCGGCTCGCTCTCGGGCCCCGGCGACGCCGACCAGCACCCGAACGGCAGCTACTACCAGAGCACCACCTCCGGCGCGCACGAGGGCTACCTGGTCGGCCCCGCGGGCACCGACTACGACCTCTACCTGTACAAGTGGAACGGCAGCGCCTGGGCCCTGGTCGCCAAGGCCGAGACCGCCTCGACCAACGAGACCATCAAGTACAACGGCACCGCCGGCTACTACGCCTGGCTCGTCGAGTCGTACAGCGGCAGCGGCGCGTACAAGGTGTGGATCAAGAAGCCGAACTGAAAAACTGCGATGAATCACAGGAGCGCCTGCTCGCCGTCCGCGAGCCGGCGCTCCTGAGCTTCACTCGAAGAAGGTCCATTCCATGGGCTCGCTGCGATTGTTCGCCCGGTCGTGGGCGGCGACGCAGACGCGGGTCGGCCCGCCGGTCGACTCCACGGTGAACTGACCGAACAGCACGTTGACGAAATGATAGTCCGCGGGCTCGTCGCAGTCGGTGGTGTCGGCCGGGCCCGACTTCTGGTCGAAGCCGGCGTACGTGGGGTCCTCGACCTCCACCCAAAAGCGCACGCGGTTCGCTTGCGGCGGGTCGTGCCAGACCGGAAGCGGGAGCGGCGGAGGCGTCGAGTCGCTCGCGGTGAGCCACGCGACCGCGTGCGAGGGCGGCTGAATCGACGCGGCGGAGGTGCCGCCGCGCAAGCAGACGACGGTGAGCCCGTCGGTGGTCGGCAGCGGCGCCGCGAACACCGGCACCTCCGCGATCGCGACCGCGGCCCCGTAGCCCGCGTCGACGTAGCAGTCCGTGTCCTGCGCCAGGCCGAACTTCGCCCGGTAGTGCGTCCATCCGTGGTCCTCGGCGAGCGAGACGCGGATCGCCGCGTCGGTGGCGCTCGGTCGCTCGTATCGCTCGGTCAGGCGCCTCGACGTCACCACGGGCCCCGAGGCCAGCGGGCAGCCGGCCGCGGCGAGGTCGAGCGCGCCGTCGACGAAGCACGCGCCGAGGCCGGCGACCGGCATGGCGTAGTTGCGTCCGATGTCGATCGCGGGCCCGCAGGGCTCGAGCTCGCACGGGTGGTCGAGATGACAGAGCGCGTGTCGGGGTTCAGCCGCTCCCGTGTTGAGTACCGCGAAGATCGCGCCCGACGCGTCGAGCAGCGGCGAGCCCGAGCTGCCCCCGAAGACGTCGGGGCAGTCGTTCGCCACGGCGTCGGGCCACAACCATTCGAACTCGACGACCGGAGTCCGTTCGCCGAGCGAACAGCGCCCCAGCCGGAGGTGCTCCTCGTATGGATCCTCGCTCGTGCCCTGGGGCGCGCCGACGTTGACGATCGGCGCACCCTCGGCGGGGAGCGCGGTCGCGATCGGTACGCCCTCGATGCCGTCGGCACGCAGCGCGCCGACGGGCTCGTCGAGGCGGAGGAGCGCGAGATCGGTGCCCCTCATGCTCGAGAACGCTGCGACGGTCACTGCGACGGTTCGGTACCGATCGACGGTGTCGGTGAAGAAGCGGAACGTCACCTCGCCCGGGTGGTCGAGCGGCCGCTCCTCGAACGAGCGGTCGTTCTCCCACCAATTCGTGCAGTGAGCGGAGGTCAGCGCGTAGGCGGGGGCTTCGTCGGCGCCGCCGACGTCGAGCAACGTCGCGGTGCACGCGCCCGGAACGCGCGTACGACCAATGCCGTTGTAGCGATCGTTCGATCCGTCGGCGTTGTGGAGGAGCTCGGAGTGCGGGTCGCCGCCGTCGGGCCCGGCGTCCGCCGCCGAGAGCTCCATTTGGTCCAGTGTAGCGAACGAGCGCACGACATGAACGAGAACGTTCATCATCATCTCCTCGCGGTGTGACGCGTGACCCTATAGCATTCCGCACCGCGTGATTCAAGGCGCGCGGGGCGACGGCGCGGCCAGGAGCGGGCGCTCGCCCGTTCGTCGCACCGATCTCGTGTATCGATTCGGGGTTGGGGACGCGAGGCGACTCGAGCATCGTCGATGATCGAGAGGGAGGGATTGGCCGCACTTCAGATGCGCGAGTCACCACATTGAATGGTGTGCCGCGAGACGACCGGCGGATGTCGTGCGTGCTCGGCGACGGGCGATGAGACCTGAACTCGCCGCGGACCTTCGCCGGGCGTCGCGGCGCAGTCGGCAATCCGCGAGGCACCCTGACTCGGGACTCCCACGTCATCTGTCGGGCGCTCGCGCGAGCGCGCTCGATCGCAACCGCGCAGGGCGCCCCCGGTGTGCAGCGCGAAGCGCAGGGGTTCAATCACGATTCGAGGGCCGCGTCGCCCGCGCCAGGTCCGGCGATTCACAGCAGCAGGCCGGCGGGCGCGGGAATGCTCGAAGCAGCGCGGCGGCCTCGCGTTGACGCCAAGACGGGCCGCGCCGTATCTTGGCGCGCGCAGGGGGGCCTGTACGCGGCTCCGGTCCGACCGATGTCCATTTCCGAACTCGTATCGACCGCGTCCGGCCTCACCTCCGACAAGCCGGTCTTCGACCTCACCGTCGGCGGCTCACCGCTTCGGGTGGTCCGATTCACCGGGACCGAGGGCCTGTCGCAGCTGTACGAGTTCCGCGTCGAGGCCGCGGGGCTCGACTTCGACGCCGAGGCCTTGCTCGGGCAGCCGGCCCTGCTGTCGCTGAACGGCGCCGAGTCGCCGAGGCCGATCCACGGCATCGTCTCCGAGGCCGAGTACGTCGGCTACACCCGCGGCCTGCAGCTGTACGAGCTGACGATCGTCCCGTGGGCCCACCGGCTCAGCCTGCGCGAGGACTGCCGCGTGTTCCAGGACAAGACGACCGAGCAGATCGTCACCGACGTGCTGACGCGGGCCGGCCTGCGGCGCGACTGGTTCCGCTTCTCGCTCGGCGAGACGTACGCCCCGCGCAACTACTGCGTGCAATACCGCGAGACGGACCTCGCATTCGTCAGCCGCCTGCTCGAGGAGGACGGGATCTTCTACTTCTTCGAGCACGAGCAGTCGCGCCACGTGTGGGTGATGGCCGATCAGGTCCAGGCCCACTCGCCGATCGACGGCACCTCGACGATGTGGTTCGACCCGCCGCGCGGGACCATCCAGGACCGCGAGCACATCCGCACGTTCCGCTTCGGCGGGCGCATGCGCTCGGGCAAGGTGACGCTCCGCGACTTCAACCTGCACAAGCCCGACCTCGACCTCGAGGTCAAGGAGGTCGCCAAGGTCGACGCCGACCTCGAGGTCTACGAGTTCCCCGGCGAGTATCAAGACCCGAAGCGCGGCGGTCCGCACCAGGGGCAATCGCTGGCGAAGATCCGGCTCGAGGCGCTGCAGGCCACGCGGCGCGCCGGCATGGGCGACAGCGACTGCCCGCGCCTGGTCCCCGGCCGCACCATCACGCTCGCCGGGCACCCCAGGCACGAGCTCAACGCCGAGTACCGACTGATCCACGTCCGCCACTCCGGCCAGCAGCCGCAGGTGCTCGACCAGGACGCCTCGGGCGAGAACAACTACACCAACGTCTTCACCGTCACCGAGCTCAAGGTGCCGTTCCGGCCGCCGCGGCAGACGCCCCGGCCGATGATGCGCGGCGTGCAGACGGCGACCGTCGTCGGGCCCGACGGCGAGGAGGTGCACACCGATCAGTGGGGCCGCGTTCGCGTGCAGTTCCACTGGGACCGCGAGGGCGGGCACGACGAGAACAGCGCGACGTGGGTGCGCGTCAGCCAGCTGTGGGCCGGCAACGGCTACGGCGCGATGTTCCTGCCGCGGATCGGCCACGAGGTGCTGGTCGACTTCATCGAGGGTGACCCCGACCGGCCGATCATCACCGGGCGGATCTACCACGGCAACAACCACACGCCGTATCCGCTGCCCGACGAGAAGACGAAGAGCACCATCAAGTCCGACAGCTCCCTCGGCGGCGACGGCTTCAACGAGCTGCGCTTCGAGGACCGCAAGGGCTCCGAGGAGGTGTTCCTGCACGCCCAGAAGGACTGGAACACCAACATCCTCAACAACCTGACCGAGACCGTCGGCGCCCACCGCAACGCGACGATCGGCGCCAGCGACTCCACCCTCGTCGGCACCGTGCACACCGTGACCATCGCCCAGGGCGCGCCGGCGCCGTCGATCCCGCCGACGGGCACCAAGATGCAGGACACGTTCTTCACCGTCACCAGCGGCAGCGCGCGCATCACCCTCAACGGCCCCGACATCTTCATCGAGGCCGCCGGTAACATCTCGATTCAGGCCGGCGGCAACATCTCCATGCGGGCCGCCGGCTCGATCGGCGTCGCCAGCGGCGGCCCGAGCCGCGTGGAGGCGGGTAGCGGCCCGCTGGAGCTCCAGGGTGGGCCGTTGGTGAAGATCAACTGCTGAGCGTCCCTTGTCCGCCAGCTTCGCACCACGCGTCGGCGACCGCGTCGCCAATCGCTACAAGCTCACGGCCCTCCTCCGCGGCGGGGGGGCGGCCCAGGTGTTCCGCGCGCAGGACGGCGGCAGCGAGGTCGACCTCGTGCTCATCGATCCCGCCCGCTGCGAACCCGAGGCCTGGGCCTCGTTCGCGCAGCTCGTCGAGTTCACGACCGCGGCGCAGATCCCCGGCCTCTCGCCGCTCCACGGCATCACCGAAGCCCCGCCGACGCCGCCGCACTGCCTCGCCGAGGCCCAGGTCGGCCGCGGCTTCGATCGCCTGCGCGCCGACGAGGGCCCGCTCCCGTGGCAGCGCGGGCTCGCCCTCGGCGAGCAGGTCGCCGCGATCCTCGAGGCCGTCGACGCGACGATCGGCCTGGCTCACCGCGCCCTGATCCCCGCCCGTTGCACCGTCGACGCGCAGGGGCAGGTCAAGCTCCTCGACTACGGGATCGCCGAGTTCGAGCCCCTCGAGGGCCGACCCGACGAGTCGGGCTATCGCGCGCCCGAGCAGGCGAGCGGGCCGGGCGACGCGGCGAGCGACATCTTCTCGCTGGCGCTGATCCTGTTCGAGCTCGTCGCGGGCGTGCGGCCGCCGACGACGATGGCACCGCGCCTGCGCTCGCTCGTCCCCGAGGCCCCGCAGGCCGTCGACGACTTCTTCGCCGCGGCGCTGGCCCGCGACCCCGAGCTGCGTCTGCCCGATGTTTCGACGATGCGGGCTGCCCTGCGCGAGCTCCTCGGACTCGGCCCCGCGCCCGCCGTGGAAGCGTCACAGTCGCCCGCGCCGCCGCCCGCGGCGGTCCCCGCGTCCACCGCCGCTCCGTCGCCGCCGGAGCTGCCGCGCGCGCCGGGTTCGACGAATGGCATGGCCCCTTCGCCGGCGGAGCTCGTACGCGTGCCGGGTCCGGCGAATGGCATGACCCCTTCGCCGACGAGCGTGCGCCCGCCGGGCCTTACGAATTCCCTGACGCCTTCGCCGGCGAAGGCGCCGGTCGAGCCGGTGAGGCCGAGCAGCAGCGCGCTCGCCGGCCTCGCGCCGTCCGTCGTGCAGTCGTCACCCCCGGCCGCCGCCATGGCGCCGCTCCCGATCGTGCCGCCGCCGAGCGCGACATTGTCGATGCCCGGCGGGAGCACGGCCGACCAGCCGGTCGATCGCACGGTGGCGTTCCCCCGCGGCTCGAAGCCGACGCTCCTGGCTCACCTCAGGTCGACGAGGCTCCCGAGCCGCCCGGCCGCGCCGGACCCGACCAGGACGGAGATCTTGCCTCCGGCCGCCCGCGGCGCGGCGGCGCTGCGCCTGCTCGACACGGGCTCGGCCAGGCTCGGCGCTCTCGCGGCCGCGAGCGACTCCATGGCCCGGGCCGACCGCACGGAGATCTTCGTCGACAACAAATCATCGTCGTCGGCGCGGGCCGACCGCACGGAGATCTTCGTCGACGACCGCTCAGCGTCGTCCGGCCGGGCCGACCGCACGGAGATCTTTGTCGCCGACAAATCATCGTCGTCCGGTCGAGTCGACCGCACGGAGATCTTCGTCGACAACAAATCATCGTCGTCCGGTCGAGTCGACCGCACGGAGATCTTCGTCGACAACAAATCATCGTCGTCCGGTCGAATCGACCGCACGGAGATCTTCGTCGACAACAGATCGTCCGGTCGAGCCGACCGTACGGAGATCTTCGTCGACAACCGCGCCGCGCTCGGCGGCCGGAACGAGCGCACGGAGATCTTGCAACCGACGCCGTCGTTCGCCGTCTCGCCGCGCGAGCCGGAATTCATCGTCCCCGCGGTCGAACAACCGCGTCCCGGGCGCGCGGCGGCTGCTCCCGCCGCCCCCGCGCGGCCGCCGGTGCCGGCAAAAGAGCCGGGCGACGTCCCGCCCGCGACGGGCGCGAAGCTGCCGCTCAAGGTCGTGCTGGTGGTCGCCAACCTCGTGCTGTTGCTCGTGATCCTGCTCGTGCTGGCACTGCGGTGAGCGGCGCGCCGCGGGCCCTCAGTCGGGCAGGCGAATCGGCGGCAGCGCTCCCGCGACGGCGCGGTCGAACTGCTCGACCAGCACCGGCCGCTCGGCCCCCTTGCCGCCGCGCACCGCGGCGACCCAGGCCGCGATCATCGCGGTGATGTCGACGCGCCGCACGTCGCCGCTCGTGCACTCCACCGCGACGCCGGGCAATCCGTCCGGACGGCGCTCCCAGTCCCCGCGCGCGTGCTCGAGCACCGTCTCGCCGAGGTACTGCCAGGCGGGGATCACCAGCGCCTGGAAGTCGCTCACCCCCTCGCCGCGCGCCGCCAGCAGCAGCCAGTCCGACAGGCGCAGGAGCGAGGCGCGCGAGTAATCGAGGCAGGGCTGCGAATAGTCCCAGTGCGCGCCCCAGACCCGCTGCTGCAGCAGCTCCCAGGCGCGCTTCGCCTGGATGGCGAACAGCTCGAGGTCGTCGTCGATCTCGTCGGCCACGGTGCCACCATTCACGCCGGCTCGAGCCAGGACTGATCGCCGCACAGGGCGGGACTGCGTCCCTCGGGGACACGCTGGTCGCGCTGAAAATCGCGATAGGCCCGCGCGAAGTCGACGGCCAGCGAGACGCCCGTCTTGGCCGTACTGTGCCAGCGGGGGCGCGCCGCCATCCGTCGCTCGACGCCCTGCCGGACGAAGTTGTTGCGGGCGTAGGCTCTCCGCGAGAGCGGTGTCTGACCGGCCGCTCGTTTCCGGCGGACGTAGTCGCGGAACATCCCCCTGCGGGTGGCGCCGCGCTCACCCCACTCGTCGATCGGTGCCACGAGCGGCTCGAAGAGGAAGCCCGAGACGGCCGATGCTCCCCACTGCTCGATGGAATCCGCCCCGAGTTTGCCTGCGACGTACTGCGCGATATCACCGACGCCGACCATCACCGCGCCGGCGGCCATGCTGGCGAGGTTCGACCCCATGAACGCGACCGTGAGGTAGGCGCTGCCGATGTCGAGGGCCTCGTCGACCCACGTGCGCCGGGTCCCGGCGATGCGGACCCGGGCGCCGCCGATCAAGACGTCGGGCGAGCCGCTCGAGATCACCGCGTCGCAGATCAGCTTGTCGCCCTTGCGGGCCGCCGGGCAGCACTTGAAGAGGACCGTCTGGCTGCCCTCGACGATGGGCTTGGTGCCGTGGCTGTAGACGACCGGGACGTAACACTCGCCCTTGTCGAGGACGGCCGCCGCGTCGAGGCCGTTGATCTCGATGAACAGGCCGTCGGACGGGAGGAGCATGCCGGTCTCGATGCCCGGGTTCTCCATGAACATGTCGGCCAGCGCGCCTCCCCCGTAGCCGAGCGCGCCGCCGACGCCGACCGCCACGAAGAACCCGACGCCGCCCGTGCCGATGAAGACGGCCGCGAGCACCGCGGCCGCCACGGCCCCGGCGAAGAAGCCGAGCAGCTTCGAGGAGTGCTTGATGATGTCGGTCTCTCGCGCGGCGAGTGCGGCGGTCATACGCGTCTCCTCGGGTCAGGGGCGGCGGACCTCGGCGGGCGGCGTGAGGACCGCCCTGCCGAGGATCTTCTCCCATTGATCGTAGAAGTCGGACGACTTCTTCAGGGTCGAGGTCATCACGATCGAGAGGACGCTGCCCGGAATGTCGAGAGTGACGATCTGGCGCTGCTCGTAGGCCTCGCCCTTGGCGGTGAAGGTGTAGACGAACTCGCCGGCCGGCTGCCCGCCGAGCGTGCGGCTGCGCCGCTCGATGAGCGCGAATTCGGGCACGCTGCGCGCGAGCTCGACGAGCAGCCCGTCCATGTAGTGCTGCAGGGTGATCCGGGGTTCGAGCGTCTCGCGGCGGACCACCACCGACGCGCCCCCCTCGCCCTGCTGACCGTTCGAGAACACGACCATGGCGTTGCGCTTCCAGGTCGGCGGAATGGCGAGTTTGACGCCCTCACCGGCGTTGACGAGGCTGTCATTGCTGTTCATGAGTGATCACCGCGCGCGACGCCTCGCTCGGGTGCTTCGGTGAGAGCGAGGCCATCCATTGCCGCTGCAACGTAGCGTGCGCCGAAAAACCGTGTCAAGGCGGCCACAGGTTCGGTTTCGAGCCGAAAGGTCCCGTGAATGCTCGTTCGCTCCGGAGCGCGGCGATCGTGAAGCGCGATATCGGAGCCCCTGGGTCTCGCTGTCGCGCGCCGATGGCCCGCGCGTCGCGCGTGCGCTCGTCTCGACATTCTCGCGCGGCCGCAGCGCTCGCCAGCGCCGACGCGTGACTTCGGAGTCACGACCTCCGGCGCGTCTCGTCGCGCCCGTCCGAACCCATGCGCGCGGGCGACCGCGGCCGCGTCGCGGCCCGTGCTCGCGCCGCGAGTCAGGGGCCGAACACGGCGACGAACGCCTGCGGGAAGTTGCCCGCGACCATGTGCAGTCCGTCGCCGAAATCGACGGCGCCGCTCGGCTCGCCGCTGATCGCCACGACCGCCGTCGCCGCGGCCGCGACGGCGGCGGGCGCCTGGTGCTTCGGATCGCCGAAGCCGCGGCTCCACACGTGTTGGCCGTCGCCGTCGAGCTTGACCAGGAAGATGTCGCCCTGGCCCTGCGATACGAGCGGACCGCCGCCGAAGTCGTTGCCGCCGCCGTAGAGCCCGCCGGTCACGAAGAGCGCGCCGGCGCCGTCGTAGGCGACCGCCTGCAGCCCCGTCTGGCCGGGGCTGACGCGCCGGCTCCACTGCGGCGCACCGTCGCCGTCGACCTCGGCGACGTATTGGTACAGATTCGGCGCGAGCGGTCCGTCGCCGAGATCGAGGCCGCCGTAGCTCTCGCCGCCGAAGCGTCGAATGCGACGGGGCGCACCACGCCTCAGCGCCTCTCCGGGCAGTTCTCCGCCATGGCCCGAGGTGCCACACGCTCGAGGCGATCGACGAATAAGACACGGTGCCGATGAAGCTGAGCCCGAGACGGTGCGGCTCGATCCTCGGCGACGGTTCGAGTCGGCGCGACCTCGCGTTCGACCTGCGAACAGATGATGCGCGGTGCGCCGCGCCGTGGGCCCGTGGACGCGAGGACGGACGCGCGTGGCCTCGACGATCGCGTCACCACCTGGAGCGGCGCACCCATCAGCGCCGTCAGCGCGAGCAGGACGGGTCCCTCACAGATCTGCGCGCATGCGCCCCAGCGGGCCGTTCTGCCGGGCCCCAGGGGCCGGTACGGCCACCGGCGCCGAAGCCGCGCGCGCCAAGGAGCCACGTTCACGGTACAACGCGCCCCCCATGACGCCCGCCAACAGCCCCAGGGTCGGGATCGACTTCGGCACGTCGAGTTCGGCGCTGGCGATCGCCGACACGGACGGTCGCGTTCGCTTCGCCCAGCTGCCGACGCTCGGGGTGCTCGGACCCAGCTGGCGCACGCTGCTGTTCTTCGAGCCCGACGAGCAGCCGCGCGGGCAACCGATTCAGTACACCGCAGGCGGCGAGGCGATCGCGGCCTACCTCGAGTGCATGGGCGAGGGCCGCCTGATGCAGTCGTTCAAGACCCACCTGACCACCGAGTCGCTGGGGCGCACGACGATCGCCCAGCACACGATCGGGCTCGACGACATGATCGCGCTGTACCTGCTGCGGCTGCGCCAGCGCGCCGAGGAGAGCCTCGGCAGGCCGATCGGCGCCGTCACGATCGGCCGGCCGGTCCGCTTCGCGGGCGGGCGCACCGCGAACGACGACGCCCTCGCGGCCGCGCGCCTGCTGGCGGCGGCCCGCGTGGCCGGCTTCCACGACGCGCGCCTCGAGCTCGAGCCGGTCGCGGCCGCGCATCACTACGAGCGCACGCTGACGCGGCCCGAGCTGGCCCTGGTCGCCGACTTCGGCGCGGGCACCACCGACTTCTGCTTGATGCGCATGGGCCCGACGGGTCACGGCAGCGCGCGCGCCCGCGACATCGTCGGCACCGGCGGCGTCGGGGCGGCCGGCGACGACCTCGACGCGGCGCTGATCGAGAACCTGGTGTGTCCGGCGCTCGGCAAGGGCAGCACCTACGTCGAGATGGGCACCGAGCGGCCGATCCCGGGCTCCTATTATTACAAGCTGGCGCGCTGGCATCACCTGCCGTTCCTCGCCGGCTCGCGCGTGCGCGCCGAGCTCGAGCGCCTGCGCCGCGGCGCGCGTCACCCCGAGCGGATCGCCGCGTTGATGCACATCATCGAGACGAACGGGGCGTTCCACCTGCACAAGGCGGTCGAGCGCACCAAGGTCGAGCTGTCGCGCCGACCGCAGGCGAGCTTCGACTTCAGCGACGGCGAGATCGAGCTCCACACCTCGGTGTCCCGCCGCGCCTTCGAGGGCTGGATCGCCCCGGTGACGGCCGCGATCGCGGCGTGCCTCGACGACACGCTCGCCCGCTCCGGCGTGAGCGCGGACGAGGTCGATTGCGTGTTCATGACCGGCGGCACCGCGTTCGTGCCGGCCGTGCGCGCGCTGTTCGAGGCGCGCTTCGGCGCCGCGAAGCTGCGCAGCGGCGACGAGTTGATGTCGATCGCGTCAGGCCTGGCGCTGTGCGCGACGGCGTGACGCTGCGTCGGCGGGAGCCGAGCTCACCGCACCTCTTTGCATTCCCACACGTCGTCGGCGATCTCCCACAACCGCTCGCCGCAGGCCTCCCCGGAGGCCAGGACCTCGCGCGCGTGGCTGGGCGCGAGGCGGACCTCCAGGCTCATCGGCCTCTCCGGCGTCTCCGCCGTGTCGTCCTCGCAGCGCACGCTCCAGCGGAGCTCGCAGCGGACCGTGAATTCACACTGATTGCGCACCCGCAGCGCCATGCCTCGCGCGCTCGCCTCGGGCTCGACCTTCACGCATTCGGACACCGCCTGCGCGGCATGGCTGGTGGACAGGGACGCGCCGAGGGCCAGCAAGGCGCACGACACCGCGATCGACACTCGACCCATGACAAGATCCTCCGGCGCGGCGATCGAACGATCGGGACGCGCGCAGGGCCCTCGACAACCTCGCCCCCGCCAGGTTCCCGACTTTTTCCGGCCGGGTCGCGCGACATCACCCGCCCCCGTTCGCGGCCGTCACGCAAGACTGACAGCGAGATGCTGTCCCATGTCTCGTGCGACAGGCCGCCGGCGATCGTCGCCCATCCCTTCGCGTCCCGCGGCCTGAAGATCATGGGCACTGGCGGAGGCGGGCCGTGAGCAGCTCGGCCTGCCGCTCGCGGCTCAGGTAGAGGAAATTCGCCGGCAAGCCGAAGCGCAGCGGGGCCCGGGTCGCGGGCGAGTTCTTCGCCGGGAAGCGCTCGGCCACCGCGGCGGCGGCCCGCACCAGCGCGCGGTCGACTCCTCGCAGGTCGTACTCCGGGCCGAGCTGCAGCCTCGCGCGCACCATCGGCGGCAGGATCGACACGGCCGCCCGCGCGATCGCGCGGTAGAAGAAGCCGAGCGCGCCGGCCTGGCCCTTGCCGGTCTTGATGATGGTGAGAAACTCGTCGACGATCGGGTGCGGCTCGAAGCGCGGCGCCAGCCGCTCCATCATCGCCGTGAAGTCGGCCTCACAGGTCAGCACCGTCTGTACCCCGTAGAGTCGCGCCACCGGCCCGCTCTCGACGAAGTAGCGGCGCCGGTCCTCCGCCGACACCGGCGCGACGAAGCGGTCGTACGCGGTGAGGAACCCGTACACGGCGGTGGCGCTGACCCAGTCGAGCAGCTCGGGGTCGAGGGCGCGGTACGGTTCACCGCCCGGCGTCTGGCCGACGACCCTGGCGTGCATCTTGTTGACGCCGGCGATCACCCGCCGCGCCGCGCTCTGCGGCCCGTAGGCGCCCACCATCGCGGCGATGGCCGTGCGCCGCGAGCGGCCGACCGGATCGGCCTTGTAGGTCGAATGATCCCACACCCCGCTGCGGATCCGCGCATCCGCGAACTCGAGCAGCACGGCCGCCACACCGCCCACCCCGAGCGCGATCGGGTTCTTGTAGATGCGCCAGTGGACCGAGTCCGGCCCGATGAAGCCCGGCTCCCCCGGCGGGTTCGCGTAGTCGATCTTCCACCCCATGTACTGCGTCTGCGAACGGCTCGGATCCATGCGGCGCTTCCCCCCGGCGCGGGCATTGTAGGACGTTCGTCTCCCCGAGCTGCAACCATGCCCGGCATGGACGAGGGCCACGACCTCCAGCGCGCCCGGCAGGCGGGTGACGAACGGGTCTTCGCCCACGACCCGCGCCGGCGGCTCGGCTCCGGAGCCGGTCAGTCCAGGTGCTCGATGTCGAGGTCCGGCGCGATCGCCCAGGCGTGGCGGCGAACCTCGTAGATCGACACGCTCGGCGTCATGAAGCCCGGATCTGCGAACGCGCCGACGGCGACCGCGACGAAGCCGGGTAAACCGTCGAGCTCCCAGAACACGGTCGAGCCGCAGGTCGGACAGAAGCGGAAGGTCGCACGGCCGCCGCTGTCTCCCGTGCGCACGAACTCGGTCGCGGCGCCGGAGAACGTCACCTGCTCGCGAGCGAAGCGCGCCTGGACGCCGAAGGCGCTCCCGGTTCGCTGCTGGCAGGCGAGGCAGTGACAGATCGAGACGCGCACGGGGTCGCCCTCGCAGGTGACACCGAGCTGGCCGCAGGTACAGGAGGCGCGCCGCGTGGTCATGGCCTGGCGTCGTAGCCGTTCGCGCTCGCCCCTTCAAGAGCGCCGCGAGCGCGCCCTGATCGTCGCGCTTCAGAGCCTGGTCGCGGCGCTCGAGCTCCTCGGCGCGCGCGAGCAAGGCAGCGCCGGGCAAAGCGCGGAGCGCATTGCGTGCAGGCAGATTCGCATCTGCGTGTGATGCCAGGAACCGGAGGCGCACGATGTGCACAACATGACCGGGTGCTGTCGACCTCGAGCCGGGGCTTCGGCGTGGTCCCGGGCCTCCATGCTCGAGGCGTCGGCGGGTTATCGGAGCCGTCCTATATTGAAGGGCTGCGTGCATACTCCCGAGAAGTACAAATGACGACGACCCGACCCGCGAATCGGCGGCTCGGGGCCCCCTGTCGAGAAATTCGCTCATTCGTATGCTTGAGATTGCTGGCACGAGCGACGATCGCGCGGGGTCTTGACAGGTGGTAGACACCGTGTTTACCTCGTCGGTCGAAAGATGAGGGCCTGATGCGCATTGATGGCACGACCATGTCGCTGGCGATCGCCGCGACTGCGATGATTGCGTCCTCGGCGCAAGCGGGCGGGCTCAACGACTATGCCTGCCCGCTGACGCCCGAGCGGCCGTACCCGGTCGTGCTGGTGCACGGTCGCGGCGGTGACGTCAACGGCTTCGGGGCGCTCGTCAACGCCCTGAACGCCGCCGGACACTGCGTGTACGGCACGAATTACGGCCAGACGAACGGCGTCGGGCCGAACGGGCACGACCACCTCACCGTCTCCGGCGGACAGATCCACGGGTTCATCCAGCACGTGCTCGCGTCCACCGGCGCGGAAAAGGTCGACGTCATCGGGCACTCGGCCGGCACCGGCGTGCTCAACAATGTGATCCTCGAGAAGGACGGCGGCGGGTCGATCCACCGCCTGGTGTCGTTCGGCGGGCTGCACCACCCGTACGCCCACGTCGGCGTGCCGCCGGCCGACAGCGACCTGTTCCTGCCCAACGTGACGCTCGCGGCGCGGCTCGTCGACCCGGACATCACGATGCAGGAGATCATCATCGGGGCGCTCGACCTCTACGCCGGCGCCGGCGGTTCACTCGCGGGCATCGACGCCGAGACGGCCGAGTCCAACTTTGCCGCCGATCTGTTCGAGCCGAACTACTGGACGATGCTCCACGGCGGGCTCTCGGAGCCGCCGGACGTGCTCCTCAAGCCGTTCGGCGCCGGGCACTCGCTGCCGACGGCGGACGCGGTGCATTACATCTGCTACACGAACATCGTCGGCGCCGCCGACCTCGTCACGGGCGTCTCGGCGGGGTACCAGGATCCCGCGCCCAACGTCGACAACTTCCTGCTCCTCTCGCTGGCGGATCACAGCCAGATCCTCGCCGACCCGGTCGCCATCGCCAAGACGCTCACCGCGCTCGGGACCCCGTGCACGCCGGCGGCGCCGCCCGACGACACCGGCGGCAGCGAGACCGGCGAGGGCACCACGGGGGCGCCGACGACCGGAGCTGAGGGCAATGAGAGCGGCGACAGCAGCGGCGGCAGCGACAGCGACAGCGACGGCGATGGCGACACCGGCACCGCTCCGACCAGCGACGGCAGCAGCGGCGGCTCCGGGCCCTCCGACACGAGCAGCGGCGACGGTCCGCCGAGCCCCGGCGCCGCGACAGGCGGGTCGACCGGTGGTGCCGATGGCGACGACGCAGGTTGCGGGTGCACGTCGCGGAGTGATGGCGCGCTGTCGGGTCTCCTCGGCGCGCTCGCGCTGGGGTCGCTGGTGCGACGGCGTCGCCGGTGAATCGCCGGGCTCGGTCAGCCGGGCCGCGCGGATTGACGCCAGTGCGACGTCCGCGAGTACGAGCATTCGCGTTCGCGGACAATGTGAACCCTCGCGACGGCCGCCGCGTCGCAGCATCGCTGCCATGCACGGCGAGGGGCCGTGCCCCCGATCGCAAGCGTCACATCGACGGTGACGCTCGCCACACGCGGCCCTCGATTGTTGCCATGACCGAGTGATCGTGATAGTGTGCGATCCATGTCGCGCGTGGTGTGCATCCTGTCCGTGAGCCTCGTCGGCGCCGGCTGTTCCGCCGGTGCCAACATGTCCGATGCGTCCGCCGGCGCCGGCCCGGCGAGCGCCGATCCGGTGACCACACTCGGCTCGACGGGCGACGATCCGATGACCGCCGGCGACACGAGCGGCACCGCAGCGACGACCACGGGCCCGACGACCACCGGCGAGCCGCCCGGCACTGCCGGCGATCCGCCCGGAGGCACCACGGGCACCAGCGACGACACCGGCCCTGGCACCACCTCGACGCCGGACGACCCGAGCGCCGAGACCCGCAAGATCCGCGACCTCACCGGCCCCGGCACCAGCAGCAAGCAATTCGGGGTCGGCGGCACCGATCTGGGCATCCCGGTGCGCCAGCCCGACGGCAAGATCGCGTACATCTTCGGCGACACCTTCGAGAACGACGGCGTCGGCGGTCCCGGCTGGCGTGCGCCCGTGCTCCTGCGCTCCGAGCCCGGGGACCTCGAGGCAGGCATCGAATTCACCGGCGCCGCCGGCGGCCCGTATGCCAAGCAGATCCTCGATTACGCGCACAACACCAACGGCTACTCCACCTGGCTGCCCTCGGACGCGATCACGATCGGCTCGCGCATGTATCTGCATTACATGGTCAACGCGGGCCTCGGCAACGTGCTCTGGTCGGAGATCGCCGTGTCCGACGACAACGGCGAGAACTGGACGTCGACCGGCACGAGCTGGGCCGGGGACGAGAACAACGGCCTGCGCCAGCTGTGGACCTGGGAGCGCGGCGACGACGGCTTCGTCTACACCCTGTCGACCGCGTTCACCCGCGACCGCGGCATCATCCTCCACCGCGTCCCCGACGACAAGCTGCTCGACAAGGGCGCCTACGAGCCGTGGGGGTACCTGGACGGGGCCTGGGGCTGGGGCAACCCCGCCACCGAGGTCCTGACCGGCAAGTTCGGCGAGCTGTGCCTGCGCCGCGTCGAGGACAAGTGGGTGCTGTCGTGGTTCAACGCCGCCGACTACGACATCACGATCAAGGTGTTCGACAGCCCGGTCTCCAACCTCTACCGCGCCACCACCTACAAGCCGATCAAGGGCGGCGCCTGGGGCTTCGAGAACGACACCACCGTCGCCCAGCTCTACGGCGGCTATATTCACCCCGATTCGACCCTTCACAACCTCCACCTGATCGTCTCGCAATGGAACACCGACACCGACTGGCCGTACCGTGCGATGCAATTCGTCACCGGGGTAGAGTAAGCCGCATGCGCCTGCGCTTGGCCCCGCTGGCGTGTATCCTCGCCTCCGCCGCCTGCTTCGATGATGGTGGCGTCATCGCCGGCCCCGTCGGCGATCCGGGCACCGGCAGCCCCGGCGAGGCCACGGGCGGCTCGACCGGCGGCCTGCCGACCTCGACCTCGACCTCGCCTCCGACCTCCACCGGCGACACGACCGGGCCGACCGGCGACGAGCCGGGCTGTCCGGACGTCACCAGCCCCGATTGTCCATGTCCGCCAGGACAGGTCCTGAAGGACAGCGTATGCGTCCACGAGACCTGCGCCGCCGACACCTGCCACGGCCACGGCGTGTGCGCCGAAGGGCCCGACGGGGTCACCTGCGCCTGCGACGAGGGCTTCACCGGCGGCCGCTGCGACGGCCGGGGTGCCGACTTCTACAGCCGCACCCTGCTGATGCCCGGCCTCGCCGACCCCGACATCTACAAGGAGCACGACGACCTGTTCCTGTTGACCGGCACCGGCAGCAGCCTCACTCTCCCGATCTACGAGTCGACCGACCTCCTCGAATTCCACGAGAAGAAGATCTACGACCCGGCCGCGCTCGATCCGGCCCACGATTATTGTTACATCTGGGCCCCCGATCTGACCCGGCACGACGGCGCCTATCACCTCTATTTCTCGGCCCATCGGGTGGCCAGCGGCGCGGCTTGTCCGCCCGGCGCTGCCCAGGACGTCGCCACGTTTCACACCTCCGCCCCGACCCTCGATCTCGAGTTCGGGGTCCCCGAGCTCATCCACGACGGCACCCCGTGGCCGCGCACGCGGATCGCCTCCGGCTGCCCGCCCGAGGGCTGCAGCCGGGCGATCCGCATCGACGCCGCCGCCTTCGACGACGGCGCCGAGCGCTGGCTCTTCTACGTGTGGTTCCAGGGCGGCAACAACATCTCCTCGTTCCCGTTCTCCAACCCCGACGCCGTCACCCACCACGCCGGTCCGGCGCTGTTCGCGGTCCAGCCGTTCGAGGAGCAGATCAACGAGGCCCCCGACGTGTTCGCGCGGGCCGGCAAGCACTACCTCAGCTTCAGCACCGGCTTTTTCAACAGCCAGTACGCGATGTTCCACGTCGTCTCCGACGCCGTCGGCGACCTGACGCGGAGCCGGGCTGTCCGTCGCCACTCGGTCCCGATCCGCACGTCCGCCGACATCCTCGTCGAGACCCACGGCCACAACTCGATCGTCGAGCGTCGCGGCGAGTTCTTCAACGTGTTCCATGTCGGTTCGTTCGATGGCGGCGGCAACCTCACCGACCGGAGCACCCACAAGCAGCGGATCGCCTTCAAGCCGGACGGCTCGATCCACGGCCTCAATTTCGTCGATCTCCGCTGGCCCCGCCTGCCGGGCCACGAATACTCGCTCGACGTCGTCACGCGCGACGGCGGCGTTTACGGGCCGTGCATCGCCGACGCCCTGCTCGGCTCGGCGACCAGCGTCCGCTTCGCCGGGATCTGTCCGAGCGCCGGCGACGTGAGGGTCGCCAAGAGCGACGTCGCCGCCTTCCGCCTGTACTACTCCGACGACGGCATCTGGCAAGATCCCGTCGAGCAACCGTACGACGGGTTCAGCGATCAGCTGTTCCTGCCGATCCCCGGCGGCACCGCGGCGGCCGTCGAGCTGCACTGGAACGAGAAGGTCACCGGCACCGAGTATTCGCTCGACGTCCGCCGCACCGACGATACGTGGGTCGCCCCCTGCGCCGGCGAGTCGGTCCTCGGCACCGACATCTCGTACGTCTTCACCGGCGCGTGCCCGACCGCCGGCAACAACGTCGCCCTGCAGGACGTCAAGGAGCTGCGGATCTGCTCGGCCGTGGGCAACGACTGGGCGAACGCGATCTGCGCCTCCGTCCCCTACGACGGTGTGCAGGGTTTCGTCGATGTCTCGATCCCCTGATCGGACGCGCTCGGCGAACGCCCGAGCCGAGCGGTTCACGGACGGCCTTCGCGGGCCTGTCGTTGCGAGTCACCATGTTCGCCGCGACAGTATGACCTGATCGGACCCCGCGTCAGCTCTCTGCGAACGGGGTTGACTGATGGTATACGACACATATACCATCAGTGCACGGCCACCTCCGATCTCCGCGGGTTCAGCCCTCCTCGTCACGCGAGGGCCCCACGAAGGTGACGGCGCCGGAACACGCTCGAGCCCCGCGCCGCGGGGTACGATCATCCGCCATGCCCTCGCTTTCCCCGACCCTGATCCTCGTACTCGCCGGCCTGAGCGCGCGTCCGTACGGCAATGCTCTCGGCGACGGGCTCGGCCTCGCCGACCGCCCGCCCGCGGCGAGCGAGGGCCAGGTGTGCGCCGCCGGCGAGACGCTCTTCGGGATCGACGTGTCGGTCTACCAGGGCACGATCGACTGGAACGCGGTCGCGGCCGACGGCGTGATGTTCGCGTGGGTCCGTGTGTCGCACAGCACGGCCGTCCTCGACTCGCAATTCGCCGCCAACCTCGCCGGGGCGCGCGCGGCCGGGATCCACACCGGGGTCTATCAATACTTCGAGCCCGGCGAGGACCCGATCGCCCAGGCCCAGCTCCTGCTCGACAACCTCGGGCCGCTGCAGCCGGGCGACATGCCGCCGATGATCGACGTCGAGAGCGCCAATACCGTGCCGCAGGGGCAGTACGTCGACGCCATCCGCGCGTGGCTCGATCACGTCGAGGCGGCCACCGGCACGGTGCCGTTCATCTACACCGGATATTACTATTGGAACGACAATGTGGGCAGCGGCGAGTTCGCCGACCACCCGCTGTGGATCGCCAACTACAACCCCGGCTGCCCGCTGGTGCCCGACGCGTGGCCGAGCTGGACGGTCCACCAGACCTGCGACTGCGGCACCGTCGCCGGCATCGACGGCGCGGTCGACACCGACCTGTTCAACGGCAACGTCGATGCGCTGCTCGGGCACGCGGTCGGCGCCGCGGTGTGCGGCGACGGCAAGTGCATCGCCGAGACGCCGTACAACTGCCCGGAGGACTGCCCGCCGTGCGGGGTGATCGGCCCCGAGGGCGGGACCATCGACAACGACGCGGCCTGCCTCGAGCTGTACGGCCCGCTCGAGTACTGGCGCGACGTGGCCGTCGGCCACGGCGGCTCGCTGCGCTGGACGGCCGCCACCGAGTGGGCCGAGCCGGCGAACTACGCGGTCTGGCGCATGTACTTCGCCGAGTCCGGGACCTACCGGCTGTCGACGTGGATCGAGCAGCCCTACGGCGAGACGCAACAATTGACGTATCGCGTCAACCACGCCGGCGGGGAGTCCGCGGTGCCCGGCAATCAGTCGCTGGCGAGCGGCTGGCTCGACCTCGGCGAATTCTCGTTCAACGCCGGCGCGGATCACTGGGTCCGCATCAACGACAACACCGGTGAGCTCGAATCGCTCGAGGTGGCGATCGCGTGCGACGCGTTGCGCATCGAACGGATCGACGGCGGCGAGACCACCGGCCCCGGCGACAGCGACGGCGAGCTCACCGGCGAGCAGCCGACGGGCGGCTGGCCGGGGAGCACCGGGCTCGACAGCAGCAGCGGCGGCGGGCCTGATTCGTGGCCGGGCCCTGCCACCAATACCGACGGGCTGCCGCCGGGCTTGGAGCAGGAGGACGGTTGCGGGTGCACGCATTCGCGCGGCGGCGGGGCGGGGATGATGGCTGCCCTCGCGCTCCTGCTGTCGCGGCGTCGCCGGCGAGGCGACACATCGACAGGGTCGTGAGCGCCGTCGACGCGAGCGGGTGCGCAGGCGGTTGTGGTGGGCTCGCGGGGCTCGTGGCACCCAACTCGAAATATCGACTCCGCCGGTGATCTTTCGGTGGTATCAGGGCCCGATTCGTGGTCTCCTGCGCATGGAGGTGTCCGATGCGAAGACTCCTGGGCGTCATGGCGTTGGTGAGTGCGTGCAATGACGGCAGAGACGTCGATCTGACGAACGCGACCACGACTCCGGTCTCGGCGTCTGGCACGTCGGCGACCAGCTCGGCGAGCGGCAGCAGTAGCGAGGACAGCGGCCCTGGCAGCTCGAGCGATGCCGACTCCGGCGGCATGTCGACCGCGAACCCGACCACCGGCGCCGACGCCACGACGATGATGGCCGATACCGGCAGCTCGGGCGACAGCGGGACGATGTGCCTGGCGCAGACGGAGGCGTGCACCGACGTCGCGCAGTGCTGCCCGGGGCTCGAGTGCAGCACGACCACGCTCGGCCAGGTGTGCTGCGGCGGCGAGGGGGTCTCGTGCGTCACCCCCAACGGCGAGGACTGCTGCGGCAACCTGCTGTGCATCGGCGGGGTGTGCGGCTACGACGGCGGCGGCGACGAATGTGCCGCGCCGTGCACCCAGCCGCCGGCGCTGGTGATCGAGAAGCAGCGGTTGGCCGGCATCGGCGGCACCTTCCTCGGCATCTGCGGCGACGCGAATCACACCTACGGCTATCACGTCCCGGCGGCCAACCTCCCGGACGACGACTACTCGATGCAGGGCGCGGCCAACGCCCCGGTGTGCCAGTGGCACGCGGCGGCGATCGACATCGGCATGGACTGGCCGGCCTCGCGCGACTGGCTCAAGTGGCTGATCCCCAGGATCGCCAACGACGACATCACCGGCATCGCCGAGGTCATCGGCTCCTACGACGGCATCAACGTCCGCTACTGGTCGGACTCGAGCGGCTGGAGCGTCGACGGCGTGCCCTACGACGGCGTCGGCCACGACACGCACACGCACGTCGCCATCTACCGCTCGACCGCGCTCGAGGACCACGGGATCCTGGCCGGCTGGACCGCGAACGGCGGGCCGTGATCGAACTGTCTCCCGAGACATGTTAATGAGGACATGTCCCCTGGTGCGGCGCGTACATCCACCCGACTCGAACCTGCACGAGCTGCCCCTGATCGTGTCTCGGTGGAATGCCGGGGCCGATTGACCGCACCGCGCAATGGTGCTGTCACCGGCGTCGAGAAGAATTGTGTACACGCGCCGGTTTCATGGTATCCATGACGAATGGATATGATCTCACGCCCCCTCGTCCACCCGGCGCTCCGCATCGGATGCTTGACCGTCTCGTTCGCATCCGCGTGCGCGAGCGAACCCGGGACCTCCGCGACCTTCGGTGAGGCGAGCGACTCGAGCACCACCGGGACCGCCGGGGCCGCCGGGACCACGGAGAGCGGCAGCGGCACGAGCGGCGAGATCCAGCCCACCACGAGCGGCACGACCGACGACACCGCCGAGCCGACGACGGACGGCGAGGCCTCGACGACGGACGGCGAGGCTTCGACGACGGACGGCGAGGCCTCGACGACGGGCGGCGAGGCGCCGGCGATCCCGTTCGTCTGCCCCGGCGGTGCGATCGGCTCTGGCATGAACAGCATCGACGTCGGCGGCGCGAGCCGTACCTTTCTCGCCGACTTCCCGGCCGATGTCGATCGGCCGCTCGGCGTGGTGTTCTCGTGGCACGGCTACGGCGACTCGGCGATGAACTTCAGGGCCGCGGTGGGCCTCGACCCCGATGCCGATCCAGCGCTGCCGGTGGTCGTGATCACCCCGGAGGATTCGGGCCTGCCGCCGCCGCTGGGGCTCGACTGGGATATCGCCGGCGGCGCGGCTCCGGACAACGTCGACCTCGCCCTGTTCGAGGCGGTGCTCGGTTGCCTCGACGCGCAGTACGAGATCGACGCGGCGCGGATCTACTCCTTCGGCTTCTCGGCCGGCTCGGTCATGACCAACCTGCTGCACTCGAGCTACCCGGAGCTGATCACCACGATCGTCTCGGAGTCCGGCGCCTGGTTCAACGACCCGTCCCAGGCCGACCTCGTCAACATCTTCGACATCGACTGGGACTGGCCCGCCCTCGACCCGGCGGTCGGCGGCACCGTGCTCCTCACCCACGGCGGGCCGACCGACGTCACCGTCCTGAACATCCTCGATCTGGAGGCCTCGGCCCAGGCGGCCCTCCCGTTCCTCGCCGCCGGCGGCCGCACCGTCGTCGATTGCGCGCACATGCAAGGTCACACGCTGCACCCCGAGGTCCCGCCCGAGCTCATCGGCGTGTTCCTCTCGGCCCACCGGGCCGGGCAACCATCTCCGTACCTGAGCGACGGTCTCGAGGGCTACCCGGCGAGCTGCACGCTCCGGGTGCCCTGAGCGCGCGCGTCCTTCCGCGACCCTCGCCGCCTCACATCGACCGGAGGCGGTGGAGGCGGTCGTTGAGGCGACGCATGAGCCACTCGTAGGGGAGCGCGAATTTCTGCTGGAACCAGTGGCCGACGCGGATATCGAGCGAGGTGAAGACCATGTATTGGTCGCGCTCGACCCCGCGGAGGATCGCCTCGGCGACCGCCGCGGGCGTCACCGCGTGGCGACGGAAGCGGCGCCGCAGCTCGACCATGTCGGGCCGGGAGGTGTCGACGCCGAAGATCTGCACGCTGTCGACGAGCGGCGTATCGACGGCGCCGGGACAGACGAGACTGACGCCGATGCCATGGCGTCGCAGGTCGAAGCGCAGGACCTCGGACAGGCCGCGTAGCCCGAATTTGCTGGCGCTGTAGGCCGCGTGCCACGGCAGACCGAACAAGGCCGCGGCCGAGGCGACGTTGACGAGGTGGCCGCCGCGACCGGCGGCGATCATCGGCGGGATGAAGCACTGGATCACGTGGATCGGCCCCATCAGGTTGACGTCGACGACGCGCTGCCAGTGCGCAGGCTCGAGCTCCTCGACGAGGCCCCACACCGAGATGCCGGCGATGTTCATCACGACGTCGAGGCTGCGGTGCGCGGCGTGGACGGCGTCGGCGAAGCGGCGCACGGCCGCGAGGTCGGCGATGTCGAACGCCGCGTGTGCGCTCACCCGTCCGCCTGCGCGCTGGACCTCGCCGACGACCGCCGCCAGCTTTGCGCCGTCGATGTCGGTCAGGAACAGGTCGGCGCCCCGCGCGGCCGCGGCGAGGGCAGTCGCGCGGCCGATGCCGCTGGCGGCTCCGGTGATCAGGCACTTCTTGCCGCGGACCTTCATGGGCGCACGCCGGACCAGTCTCCGCCGGACGAGCCCGACGCACCGGCCGTGTCGACGCCCGGCGGGCCGCAGGCGAGCCGCGTGAACGAGGCGGGGGCCGTCAGCGCGAGGCCGCGCGGGATCGGCGAGGTGGCGAGCTGCACGGGGAGAGGACAGTAAACATCGTGTATACCATGAGTCAAGTCCTCGGCAGCGGACGATCGGAGGGTTACGCTGCGGCCCCACGACATGCCGCCCCGCGTTCACGAGTCGAAGTCCACCCGGGCGCCGGGCATGCAGCTCGGCGAGGACCAGGCGCGTCTGATGATCCTCGCCGGGGCCGCGCTGACGTTCGCGGAGCGCGGGCTGCGAGCGACCTCGGTCGAGCACCTGCTGGTCGCAGCGGGCGTGTCGCGGCGGACGTTCTATCGCCTGTACGGGAGCAAGGAGGACGTCGCGGCTGCGCTGTACGAGTTCGGGACGGAGCAGCTGGTGGCGGCCTGTCGCCAGGCGGTCCGGGAGGAGCCCGCCCCGCTGCGTCAGCTCGAGCGCTGCGTCGACGCGCACCTCGACAACGCGCGTGAGTTCGGGCGCCTGATCTTCGTCCTCGGCGGCGAGGCGCAGCGACACGAGTCGCCCCTGCACGCGCGGAGGATGGAGACCCACGCGGCGCTCGTCGAGCTACTGATCGGCGCGGGCGACGGCCGGCGCGAGCAGGTCGATCCGCTGCTCGTCCGCGGGCTCTTGCTCGCGCTCGAGGGCGTGGTGCGGCTCGTGCTCGAGGAGGGCGACGAGGGGCGCCGGGTGAGCGACGCGAGCCTCGCCCGGGCACGGCGTGTGATGCTGCGGATCGCCACGGCGACGCTCGCCGGCGCGGGCCCGGGCGTGTCGCCGCTGCCGTCGGCCGAATAAAGGCCGCTCAGAAGTCGCGGTCGATCCGGAGGGTGGCGATCGTGGTGGCGAGCAGCTCGTAGTGGCCGACCAGCATGCACAGCTCGATCCGCTGCGGCTCGCTGTAGTGGGACGAGAGCGCCGCCCACTCGGGGTCGCCGATGTTCTTCGTCGTGACGAGGGCGTCGACGGCGGCGAGGAGGGCGCGGTGGCGGTCGCTCCAGCCCGGGTCCGTCGGGCCGGCGAGGAGCCGCTCGACCTGCTCGGGGCCGACGCCGACGCGGCGACCGAGCCGCAGGTGATGATCGAACTCGTAGGCGCACTGTCGCAGGTGGGCGACCCGCAAGATCACGAGCTCGGCCTCGTGACGCGACAGCGTGCCGCCGGGCATCAAGCGCCCGGCAAAGCGCAGCCAGGCGCGGAAGAGCCCGCGCTGGCGCCCGAGGGTGCTAAAGAGGCGAGCGTCGCGGACGCCGGCCGCCCGCGAGAGTACGCGGCACAGCAGCCAGTTGACGAGACCGAGCTCCTCGAGGCCGCCGGGTTCGATGCGAGGGGCCGTCATGCCGGCTCACCGGTGAACGCGTCGCGCCGGCGACATCCGTGCTCCATCGGCGAGACGACCTCGTGTGGCTCGAGCATGAACGCCAAGCTATCGCCACCGACGACGAACCGCAACGCCGGCGTATCCGCGCATCGGTCGACGCAGCCTCGGCAGGCCGCACGCATGTTGCCGATGAAGGACAGATCGAATCACATGAAGCCGGGGCAGGTGCCGCGGCGTCATGATCCCCACGAGCACGGCCGCGAGGGCGACAGGGAGCCGGCCGGGCGCTGCCGATAGCGCTCCGTGAACTGCTGCACGTTTCGGGCGCGACAGACCGGACGGTTCCAGGGCGAGGGTCAGGGCGCGACCGCCTCGTCTTCGTCGAAATCGTCGCCCTCGGCGGGGCGAACGACCAGGTGGCGGAAGGGTTCGTTGCCCTCGGAGTAGACCTCGATGAGGTGGTGCCGGGCCGCGAATCGGTGCTGCACCTTGCGCAGTGGCGGCGGCTGAGCCCGCAGCGCCACGGTGATGTTCTCGCGCACGGCTCGCTCGATCGCCTGCTCGAGCTCGACGATGGCCTCGCGGACGAGCTCGTCATCGATGCCCGGCACGGTCGGGAAGGCGGCCTGCAGCGCGCGTCGCAGCTCCGAACCGCTGTTGCGCTTGACCGTGTGCACCGGCCGACCGTCCTCCGCCAGCCGGCGGATCTTCTGGTCGTCCGCCCGGGCGCGCAGCGCGAAGATCATGTCCGCGTGCTCGGGGTTGTTCACGATCCGCGCGTCCGCGGCGACGTCTCGCAGCGCGCGGACCAGGAGGTCGCGGCTGATCGCGTGCAGGTAGATCCGCACCGGGCCCTCCCACGTGGCCGGGTGCCCCACGCGAGCGCGGGTGGCGGGCGCGGCAGGGGCCTCGGGCGCGGCCGCGGGGACGGCGGACGCGAGCGCGCGGCCCGGTTGCCGGCGCTCGCCCCTCACGGCCTCGCCGGCGAGCAACCGGTCGACCGCGGCGCCCGCGTCGTGGTGGACCACGATCTCGTCGCGCCCGACCATCTCGATCACGACGTCGAAGGTGGGAGCGCCTCGGCGCTCGGTCACCGTCTTTGCGGAGCGTCGCCGCCGCGCCTCCTCGTCTCCGAGCGTGACGGTGTGCACGCCGCCGACCAGGTCCGAGAGGGTCGGGTTCAAAATCAGGTTCTCGAGCGTGTTGCCGTGCGCCGTACCGATGAGCTGCACCCCGCGCTCGGCGATGGTGCGCGCGGCGGCGGCCTCGGCCGCGGTGCCGATCTCGTCGACGATGATCACCTCGGGCATGTGGTTCTCGACCGCTTCGATCATCACTGCGTGCTGGCGGTCGGGCCGCGGCACCTGCATCCGCCGCGCGGCACCGATGCCGGAGTGCGGCACGTCGCCGTCGCCGCCGATCTCGTTGGAGGTGTCGACCACGACGACGCGCCGGCCCAGGTCGTCGGCCAGCACGCGCGCGATCTCCCGCAGCTTGGTCGTCTTGCCGACGCCCGGCCGGCCCAGCAGCAGCACGTTCTGCCCGGTCTCGACCAGGTCCCGCAGCAGCTCGATCGCGCCGACCACCGCGCGCCCGACGCGGAGGGTCAGCCCCACGACGTCGCCGCGCCGGTTCCGGATGACCGAGATCCGGTGCAGCGTGCCCTCGATGCCGGTGCGGTTGTCCTCGCCCACGGGGCTCAACCCCCTGAGCACAGCGTCGATATCCGCGCGGCTGACCGGCGTGCCAGCGAGGCGTTCGGCACGGCCCTCGAGCCGGGCCTCGGGCGTGCGACCGAGGTCCATCACCACCTCGAGCAACTGCGCCGGCGGGAGCGCGTGCACGGCGCTCTGCAGCTCGGCGGGCAGGACCCCGATGAGGAGCCCGAGTTCGTGGTCCGTTGTGCTGGTCACGGGCGACACATAATGCTCGCCGGCCGGTTCCGCCATGGATCCAGGAAAGGTTGGGCGCGTGCGCCCGCGCGGGAGGGAGCTCGTGGCTGGACACGCCGCGGCCCGCCGCGCTCCAGCCGGCGGCGGAGCCGCCGCAGGCAGCCAAACGGCAGGACGCGACCTAGCTAGGACCCATCACCCGGCTCCGCCTCGCCGCCCCAGGGCGTATTCGAGCCGGTCCAGCGGACCACGTGGGCCAGGTCGACCGCCTGGGCCCGGCGCACACGCCCGATCATCGCGTCCTCTTCCTCTCTGAAGAGATGAAACTCTCCGTTGAACGGCCGCCTCCTGTTGCGAAGCAATCGCTTTGCCTCCTCCACCAGCCGATCGCGGCTCGACGAGAACTGCGGAAATGCGCGCAAAATCTCGGAGATGTTCTCGTCGACGCCCCATGTATGGTTCCACGAGTAATACAAATCGAGGGTGGCCGGAAACAGCAGATCGGCAGCCTCGGGCGGTATCTCCGACATGATTCATCCCCGGCCACAACTGCGAATGTGAGGGGACCGAGTGCGAGCCGAGGTGCGAGCCCGATACACGTCGCGCAGTGTCTCACGGGATCTTGCTGGTGTCGAACACCAGCAGACGCAGGCCCAGGCCGCTGCTGGAGGCCTGACGGGACCCGAACATCACCGCGACTCGTTGGCCGAACGCCGCGATCGCCATCTCGCGCCCGCCGAAGGTGCCGACGAATCCGACATCCTCGAATTCGTACGCGAGGGTCCGCCCCAACGAGCCGTCCGCGCCCAGCTCGGCGAGGTGGAGCGTGCCCGAGGCGCTCGCGCTGCTGGTGCCCACGCATCGCCACCCGGAGGCGCGCGGCTCGGGGGTGTAGGTCACGTCGATCGCGGCCCGGGTCACGAACCACGCGCCCCACAGCTGCCCCCCGCTGATGCGCGCGAGCTGGTACGCGCCGTCCTCGATGCCCTCCAGCTCGGCGTGGCAGGGCGGGCACGTCGGGTCAGCGGCGTTGTATACAGCGGGACAGCCGCCGCTGATCGGCGCGGTGCCGGGGATCGCCGTCTCTGTCCAATTATCGCCGTCGACGACCGACAGCAGCTTGTGGGCGCCCTGCGCTCGCCGCAGCGTGGCGATCGGAGCGTCGCCGCCGGACGCGGGCCGGGGCGGATTGGCCACCCGGCCCAGCTCACCGCTCTCGCCGACCGGCATGCTGTCGAAATGCGCGAAGTTCAGGAGGACCTGCGGGCCGCCGTCCCAGTCGCCGGTGTGGATCAGCGAGAAGGCCCGGTCCCACGCGTCCTTGCCGACGTATTCCCCGATCGTATTGGGATCCCAGGATCCCAGCGACGTCCAGGACCACACGTCGCCGGCCTTGCTGGCAAATCGAAGCTGCCCGGACTCGTCGCCGGTCCGGAACGACGCGTAGAGGTTGCCGGCGCTGTCGGGCCGGACGCGGAAGCCCTCGCTGCCGACGAAGTTGACCGGCAGATCCGGGACCGCGACCTCCTCCCAGCCGCTCGCCGTCGACCGCAGGTACCCCGGGCTGTCGAGATAGCGATACACGGTCCCGTCGGCCTCCTGGCCGGCGAAACCGAGGCCCGGCGCGGGCTGGGTCCACGAGAACCCCGCTTGCTGGCTCCGGAACGAGCGCCAGCCGCCCTCGGGACCGACATAGAAGTTGCCCCAGACGCCCTGATCATCGATCGCTAGCTCGACCTGTTCGGCGATCGCGTCGTCCGGACAGGTGACCTCGATGTCGACGGCGACCGCGCAGCCCTCCCCCTCGCAGGCCTGGCCGAGCGCACCTTCCTTGGCTGTACACGAATGATAGGGGTCGCAGCCGCTCCCGAGGACGGTGGCAACCACGACGAGCAGCGCGGGCTCGAATGAGATTCGGCGTAGCGTTTCACGATCTCCGCGTCTCACGGTCTCTTCTTGTCCCTTCCTCCCGTAGCGGGACCCAAAAGTTGTTCATTGCCTGGCCCGCGCAAGCAATCTGCCGCACACCGATCTTGCGCCCCAGCGTTCGAGGGCTCCGGCTCCTCACCGACAGCGGCGTCGTTGCCGAGACGTCGAGCTCGACGCGCAGCTCAAGACCCGACTCCGATCGCCGTCAGCCGCCGCTCTCGCCCGCCTACCGCTCGAGGGACGCCGCCACGTGCGCGTAGGCGCGCTCGATATCCCTCCATCGATTGACCCGCACCTGCGCCGTCGCGACGTGTCGGCCTCGTCAAGGGGCCCGAGCGGAGGCCTGCCGCGGCCGAGCGCGAAGCTCCATCGATTTGTGAATTCGCTCCCCCGCTCGGAACACCGTCTTGATGCACAGGGGACCCAGGAAGCCGGGAACGGGGTTCGCTTCAAAGCATCGGCATGCCGCATGCGTGCTTGCCGATGAAGTCGTACAGCAAGTCGGTGGTCGGGGACATCACCGTCGCGGCGTGGGCGTCGCGGAAGTGGCGCTCGATGCCGACGTCCTTGCGATAGGCCGCGCCGCCGCAGATCCGCATGGCGAGATCGGTGACCTCGGTGGCGACCTCGGCGGCGGCGGCCTTGACCTCGAGCACGCGCAACTGGGCGTCGGGGTGGTTGGTCTCGAGGGCGGCGAGGGTGTCGGCGAGCAGGGCGCGGGCCATGTCGCGCTTGACGATGCAACGAGCGACGAAGGCGCGGATCGTCGGCAGGTCGGCGAGGGTCTGATCGATGTGCGAGAAGCGGGCGCGCGTGGTGTGGGCGATGGCGCCGGCCACGGCGGCGCCGGCGATGCCGATGTAGCAGGCGGCGGAGAGGACCTGAAAGTGGGGGAGGATGGTGGCCATCATGATGTCGAGCCCGCCGCCGTCGGGGCCGAGCATGGCCGACTCGTCGACGAGGACGTTCTCGGCGCGGATCGGCGCCGACGAATTGCCGCGCAGCCCGAGGCCGTCGAACGGGCGCGGAATGGTGAGACCCGGCGCGGTGGCGGGGACCAGCCACAATGTGCTGAGCTCCTGGACGGCCAGCGGCTGGCTCGACCACACGTAGCTGTCGGCCTGGCCCGCGGAGGTCGACCAGCTCTTGTCGGCGTCGAGGCGGATCTTGCCGCCGACGGCCCGCGCGGTGCCCTGCGGGGCCCAAAAGTGACTGCGCGAGCCGGCCTCCGAGAAGGCGAGGGTGGTGATGTGATCGCCGGCGGCGATGGCGGCGCGGACGGCCCGCGGCCCGTGGCGCTCGATCACCACGGCGCCACAATAATGCATACACAAGACCATGGCCGTCGAACCACAGGCGCCGGCCATCAGCTCGACGACCTCCGCGGCGGCGCGCAAACCGAGGCCGGCGCCCCCGACCTCCTCGGCGCTCAGGAGCCCGAGCAGCCCGGCGGCGCCCAGCGCCCGCATGCCGGCCCGCGGAAACACGCCGCGATCGACGTCGCAGGCGTGCGGAACGATGACTTCCTCGCGGATCCGCCGCGCGCGCTGAAGATGAGGACCAGGGTCGTTGTGCATGCCGGCCATCGTCTTGCGCCAGGGCCGAACCGGCAAGCACGCGCGGCCGAGGTTGCTCGAGGTGAGCGCGCCCCAATCGGCGGTGATTATCAACGTAAACCGGAGGGCGCGCGGCGACAGCGAGGCTCACGCGGCGCAGTCGCTGCGCGTGAGTCGGCGACCTGGATATCGGCCTTCCCCGGGCGGAAAGCCCCGCAGCGGCGCCCGGCTCGGGCGGCTACGCGATATCGCCGGGGTGAGATCGAGCTCGGGGCAGGAACTTGCGAATGAGCAGCGCCTCGGAACTGCGCGCCGCTCCGAGCTGTACGCGATATCGCCGGAGGTGAGATCGAGCTCGGTGGAACCTGCGAATGAGCAGCTCCTGGGAACTGCGCGTCGCTCCGAGCGGTACCGGACATCGTCGGGGCGAGCGATCGATGTCGCAGCGACCTGCGAATGGAGCGATCCTCGGCTCGGTGTCTTCGCCGGAGTCCGATCAGCGAGACCCGGTACTCGGCGTCGGCATCAACGCCGCGCGAGTGGGTGGCGCTGGCGGCGGCCCCGATCCGGCGAAGGCGATGGGGACGGCGACGGTGACGGGGACGCCAGGGGGCTCGGGGAGGGTGGGGGGCTTTTGCGCGATCTGTCCTGTCAGACAGGTGCCAACGCCGGGCATGCCCGCGACGTCGGAGGTTCCGAGGGCGACGAGCGTGCCGTCGGCGGCGTAGGTGGCCTCGACGGTGAAGGTGGCCGCGGCGTCCGAACCCTGCGGCCAGCACGACTTGCGCAAGGCGTCGCGACGGCGGTCGAGGTCGGCGCGCAGGGCGGCGACGACCTTGGGTTGAGCGGCCACGCTGGCCTCGCTCTCGGCGTTCAGGCCCGGGCTGGCGGCGACCGGCGGCGCGGGCGGGCCAGGCGGCGCATCTGGACGGGCGGGCCGCTCCACTCGCTGGCTCAATTGGAACGGATTGCCGATCCGGCGCGTGTCGCGGGACCGCTCGCTGGGCGGGTCGGCCGGGAGATTGGCGGGGTCGTGGTCCGCGGCGCGGACGCCGAGCGCCCCGGGATCGCGGGAGTCGGACGGGCCCGAGGCGGAAGGAGACGGCTCGGCCGATGGCGCGGGCGCGTGGCGGCTCCACAACACGAGCGCGGTCGCGGTGCCGGCGAGCAGGGCGCCACCCGTCAGGTAGAAGCTACGCGAGGCCATGAAGATCCTCCGGACATGTCTTGAAGGCCATCAGGGGAATGACAGGGGGATCGTCGCAGTCACGACCTGGCCGGGCCGCGGGATCCGCAGGGGCGGCAGCTTGGCCAGCATGCACGCCGTGATCTCCGGGGGATACTTGCGGCCCTTCTCGACCAGGCCTCGCGTGACCTGGAAGCCCCCGGCGTCGAAGGTGAAGTTGAACTCGAATTCGAGCGCCGGCGGCGGCTGCTGCCCTGCGACTCCAGGCAGGTAGCAGTCCTGGCGCAGCGTGGCGCGGTGATACGCGAGGGCGTTGGCGACGTGCCGGCGCGAGGTCTCGAGGTCGACGACCACGGCGACGGGGGCCGCCTCTGCGGGCGGAGGCGCGGGCGCGCTCGTCGGAGTCGGCTCCGGCGCGCTCGCCGTCAGGCCCCGGAGCCCGAAGAACAGGCCGAGGGCGATCATGGCTCCTGCCAGGAGGATGGCCGTCGAGGTCGACAAGGAGGGTGGAGGGTGCCAAAAAGGGCGCCCCGACGCCAGCGGCGTCGGGGCTTCGGAGTGCCGGTCCTCAGTTCGTGACCATCACCCAGCCGTTGACGCGATCGTTCCAGACGATGTCCTCGGTGCCGGAGTTGCGGATACACAGTCCGACGTTCCAGCTGCCCGCGCCCGGGACGACGCTGCCGGTCCCCACATACGCGAGTCCAGCGCCGAGGAACATGTGGTTCACGGCGAGGTCACCGTTGAACGACGTGAGCGCGGCCGCGTTGACGTCCTGATAACAGAGGTCGATGTCGGCGTAGCTCGCGAACGTGTTGGTGAGGTCGAGCCCGAGCGACGCCTCGGCCGTGCCGGTGATCCGCTGTCCCGCCTGCGTGTTGACCACGGCGGTCGGGCCGACGAAGAGCCACGTGTTGCTGCCGGCCGCGTATCCTGCGGTCTGCCCGGCGAAGGTCGCGGTGGCGACGATGCCGGTGGGACCCTGCGGGCCGACCGGACCGGCAGGACCGACGGCGCCAGCCGGGCCTTCGGGGCCCTGCGGACCGACGGCGCCGGCCGGACCTTCGGGACCCTGCGGGCCGACGGCGCCGGCGGGACCGGCGGGACCCATCGGGCCCTGGAGGCCCTGGAGACCCTGCGGGCCCTGCGGTCCCGGCGGGCCGGCGGGGCCCGGCGCACCATCGGCGCCGGCGGGACCGGCGGGGCCGGGTTCACCGGGGGGGCCGGCGGGGCCGGCGGCACCATCGGCGCCGGCGGGGCCGGCGGCACCCGCGGGACCCTCGGGGCCCACGGGACCGGCGGGGCCGGCGGGACCGGCGGGGCCCTCGGGACCGGCAGGACCGACCGCGCCGGCGGGTCCTGCAGCACCCGCGGGTCCGGGCGGACCGGCGGGTCCGACGAGACCGCTCGGATCGCCGACCCACTTGCCTTCCTGGTCGATGACCGCGCCGAAGCCCTGGATGTTGACATTCGTCGGGTTGATCTCACCGCGGACGTCGCCGGCGAACATGGCATAGGGGACGCTGGCGATCGCGGCGCGGGGCGTCATCTCCGGGTCGGCGCCGACGGTGATCCCGAGCCAGCGGGTCGAGCCGTCGAACACGTTCTCGTCGAGCGCGAGCTGCTCGCCGAGGCGCACCGAGAAGAAACCCTCGTCGAAGTCGATCGAGATTGTCTCGGACCAGATCTCGTTGCCGTCGACCTCTGCGTCGTAGATCCTGAAGGTGAGATCCTGGGTGCCGGAGATGGGCTCGCCGTTGGCGTCGAACAGGCGACCCTGGTGCGTGACGAGCTCGGGGACCGCGAGCGCGCTGGCCTCGAGCGGCATCATCCACGCGGCCGCGAGGAGCGTGCCCAACCACCATTTCTTCGTGATAATTCCGGATCGTTGCATCGTCATGGAGGGTTCCCGTTGGCGCCGATGAGGCCGCCTTGCAGTCGAAAGTTGCTCGAGGTGTAGACGCCCTGGTTCTGGGTCGGCTGACCCAGGGTGAAGACCATGCGGAAGTTGGGGCTCGCGGCCACGGTCCCGCTGTTGACGGTCTGGGTGATCGACTTGCCGCTGACCGGGTCGCCGGTCGTGCTGTCGGTGTCGGTGGTGTCGGTGGTGTCCGTCGTCGACGTCGTCGACGTCGTCGTCGTCGTCGTGTCGGTCGTGGTCTCCGTCGTCGGCTCGATCGTGGTCGTCGGCGGCTCGACCGAGGTGGTCGAGTCCGTGCCCGTCGTCGTCGTCGTCGGCGGCTCCGTGGTGGTCGGCACGGTCGTCGGCGGTTCGTCCGTCGTCGACGTGCTATCCGTGGTCGTGGGCGTCGTTTCGGTGACCGTGGTGCTGTCGTCGGCACACGCCGCGCCGAGCAGCGCGACGAGCCCGAGCGCCAGCCACGGGCGCGGCGGCCCATGGGCCGATGTTCCTATCCATATCATCATTGCATCCTGGCTCCTCTATCCATTCTGCCGACGACACACTCAGGCTCGTCGGTGCGCGGAGACTATCCACAAGTCCCCGACCTGCAGAAGGGCCTGCGAGCGTGGTCAACCGGAGACTGCTCGTGAGGAGACGAACGCGTTTTGTCGACTCGCCATGTTAACAGTGTTTGTCAATGCAAATAGGGCAAGAACGACGATTGCGTCGAGGCTGCCGCTGCGACGCATCGCGCCGGCAAATGGCACCTCCCATCGGATGCTGGGCGACGCCCCGACGGGTGCACGGAAGGGCGAGCGCTCCGCACATCTCGCGTGGGGCCTCGCGGCGGCGATCTCCGTCTGGCGACGCTCGTCGATCGCGAGGGGCTCTGCGCCGCGAGGCGACACAGGACGAGGAAATCGTGTTTGGGCGACCGCGCCTCGCACGAACAGTCGCCGAATCACCGCGACAGGGATGGGCTCGCGTCAGCCTCGAGGATCGCGCGGCCGACTCTCGGGCAATTCGTCCGCCGGCGGCGGCCCGGCGCCGGCGAAGGCGATCGGGACGGCGGCCGTGACGCTGACGCCGGGGGCCTCGGGGAGCACGGGCGGCTTCTGGCCGATCTGTCCGATGATACAGCTGCCGACGCCGGGCATGCCGGGGACGTCGGAGATGCCGAGCGCGACCATGGTGCCGTCCTCGAGGAAGGTGGTCTCGACGGTGAAGGTCGCGGCGTAGTCGGAGCCCGGCGGCCAGCAGGCCTGGCGCAGGGCGTTGCGGCGGGCGTCGAGGTCGGCGCGCAGGGCGGCGACGACCTTCGGCTGCGCGGCCATGCTCGCCGCGCTGAGGGCGTTGAGGCCGGGATCGGCGACCAGCGGCGGAGCGGGCGGTTGCGGCGGCAATTCCGGGAGTACGGACGGCGGCTGCACGCGGGGTTGTCTGTCGGCGAGCCGGGGTCCGACCGTCGGCAGCTCGACGACGCCGCCCGCGGGGTCGTGGTCGGCAGCGCGAACACCGAGCGCAAGCGCGGCGTCGGCGTCGGCGTCGGCGGCGGCGGCGGCTCGCGGCGGATCGCTCGCGGCACCGTGGTCGAACACGAGCCACACGAGGAAGCCGGTGCTGCCGACCAAAAGCGCGCTCAGGAGGTAGAAGCCGCGTGACGCCATGAGTGTTCCTTGGGACAGGTCGGCATGTTCAGGGAGAGGACGAGCGCCAGGTCGCGCTCACGCGGGCCGGCGGAAAGGCGGTTGATCGAGGACGCGCCCGGGGACGGGTCGGTCGCGGGCCGATCGTATGCCGAAGCCGCGAGCTCGTCCGGCCCGCGGTCGAGAAGACGGCGGAACGGGCCGAGGCTCTCGCCCCGGCGAAGAGGGTTGCGGATGGGGGACACGTGGACTGTCGACCAGACAGGCGTCCCGCCGCCGCCGGCAGCGGGACGCCTCGGGTCTCAGTTGGTGACCTGGATCCAGCCGTTGGCCCGGCTGTTGAACGCGAGCGAGGCGTTGCCGCCGAGGCTGTTGCGGACGCACATGCCGACCTGCCAGGTGCCGGCGCCCGGGACGACGGTACCCGCTGCGGTGATGCTGCTGGGATAGTAGGTGACCTCGACCTGGACGAAGTTCGCACCCGAGAAATTCGTCAAGGCGCCGTTGCCCACGGGCCGATAACAGAGATCGGCGTAGATGTCCTGATCCCAGATCCCCGTGCCCAGGCCCGCGGTGACGGTGCCGGTGAGGCGTTGCCCCGCAGCGATGTTCACGTCCACGGTCGGACCGGCGAACTGCCAGTTGGCGTTGGCCGGGATGCTGGCGATGCCGCCGGCCAGGGACGCCGTGGCGACGATGCCGGTGGGACCTTGCGGGCCCGGGGGACCCTGCGCGCCGGCCGGCCCCTGGGGACCGGCAGGACCGACCGGGCCGGCGGGGCCCTGGGGACCGGCGGCGCCGGCAGGACCGGCGGGACCGGCAGGACCGATGGGGCCGATGGGGCCGACGGGACCGATGGGACCCTGGGCACCGGCGGGCCCAGCAGGGCCGGCGGGGCCGGCGGGACCGGCGGGACCGGCAGGACCCGCGTCGCCCTGGGGGCCCGGGGGGCCTTGTGGGCCCTCGGCGCCGGCAGGACCGGCCGGACCGGCGTCGCCTTGCGGACCGGCAGGACCGGCCGGACCGGCGTCACCTTGCGGGCCCTGGGCGCCGGCGGGGCCGGGGTCGCCTTGCGGGCCCTGGGCGCCGGCGGGGCCGGGGTCGCCCTGCGGGCCCTGCGGGCCGGCGGGGCCGACATCGCCTTGCGGGCCCTGCGGGCCGGCGGGACCGATGTCACCCTGCGGGCCCTGGGGACCGGCAGGGCCGGGGTCGCCTTGCGGGCCCTGGGCGCCCTGGGGGCCTTCGGGACCGGCAGGGCCGGCAGGACCGGCGGGGCCGGCCTGGCCGACGTCGCCGGGGGGACCTTGCGGGCCTTCGGGACCGGCGGGGCCGGCGGGACCGGCGGGACCGGCGGGGCCTTCGGGACCGGCGGCGCCTTCGGGGCCCTCGGGACCCTCGGGGCCGGCAGGACCGGCGGGGCCGGCGGGGCCTTCAGGACCGGCGGGGCCTTCCGCACCCGCGGGGCCCGCGGGACCGGCAGGTCCGGGCGGACCGGCGGGTCCGATCAATCCGGAGGGATCGCCGACCCATTGACCATTCTCGTCGATGACCTGACCGAAGCCCTGGATGTTGACATTCGTCGGGTTGATCTCGCCGCGGACGTCGCCGGCGAACATGGCATAGGGGACGCTGACGACGGCGGCCCGGGGGGTCATCTCCGGATCGGCGCCGACGGTGATGCCGAGCCAGCGAGTCGAGCCGTCGAAGACGTTCTCGTCGAGCACCAATTGTTCGCCGAGGCGGACGGAGAAGAAACCCTCGTCGAAGTCGACGGAGATGGTCTCGGACCAGATCTCGTTGCCGTCGACCTCGGCGTCGTAGATGGCGAAGGTGAGGTCCTGGGTGCCGGTGACCGGCGAGCCGTTGGCGTCGAAGAGGCGGCCCTGGTGGGTGACGAGGGCGGGCACGGCGAGAGCGCTGGCCTCGAGGGGCGTCATCCACGCGGTCGCGAGGACGACGCCGAGACAGCACTTTTTCGTCACGGATAGGAGTCGTTGGAACGTCATGGAGGATTCCCGTTGGCGCCGATGAGGCCGCCCTGGAGGCGAAAGTTGTTGGAGGTGTAGACGCCCTGGTTCTGGGTCGGCTGACCCAGCGTGAAGACCATGCGGAAGTTGGGGCTCGAGGCGATGGTCCCGCTGTTGACGGTCTGGGTGATCGACTTGCCGCTGACCGGATCGCCGGTGGTGGTGTCGGTGTCGGTGGTGTCGGTGGTGTCCGTCGTCGTGGTGGTCGTCGTGTCGGTGGTGGTCTCGGTCGTGGTCGTCGGCTCGATCGTGGTCGCCGTCGGATCGACGGCGGTGGTCGAGTCGGTGCCCGTATTCGAGGTGGTCGGCGGCTCGGTGGTGGTCGGGACGGTCGTCGTCGGCGGCTCGTCGGTCGTCGAGGTCGGCTCGTCCGTCGTCTGCGTGGTCGTCCCCTGCGCCGTGTCGGTGACGGTCGTCGTGTCGTCGGCGCACGCGGCGACGAACAGCGCGATGACGCCGAGGGTCGCCCACGGCCGCGGCGGCCCGTGGGCCGAAATTCCTATCCATGACATCCAATGCATGATCTCTCCTCTATGCAATCCCAGGCGGCGCGCAGGGGCCCGCCAGCGGAAGACAGGCTATTCACAACCACCGCACCGCTTGAAGGTCCCCGAGTGTGGTCCGACGCCTCCACACCGGGCCCCGGCGAGCGCGGATTCGCCAGAGGCGACGGGCGAGATTCGCCGCGGCGGAATCGCGCGAGGTCAGGGAAACGGCAAAAACGGCCGAACGGAGCGGCTTCGGCGGGGCGGCGCGAATTGGGCCGCGAGACGCTCGATGTGCTCGCGGTCCCGCCTCTCGGCGAGAACGCCTCACATGCGTTTGGGGGCGGGGAGCGACGATCTCCAGGTCACCCGCGCGGCGCGACGGACGACTCGACCCGGCCGTCGTCGCTCGGGTCGGGACCCGAGGGCGGCTCGGGCAGCCTCGCACCGGCGAATTCGATCGGCACGGCGACGGTCACGGGGACGGCCGGGAGCTCGCGCAGCGCCGGGGGCTTTTGGACGATCTGTTCCATGAGACAGGTCGAGACGCGCGGCAGGCCGGGCACGTCGCCGACGCCGAGCGACAACATGGTGCCGTCGGGCGCGTAGGAGGCCTCGACCGTGAACGTCGCCCCGACGTCCGAGCCCGGCGGGAAGCAGCTGCGGCGCAGGGCGTCGCGGCGGGCGTCGAAGTCGGCGCGGAGGGCCGCGACGATCTTCGGCTGCTCGGCGACGCCGGCGGCGGCCGCCGCGGCTTGCTCGGGGCTGGTGGCGATCGGCGCGGCGGGCGGATCTGCGGACTCGGGTCGCGTCGCGGCGGCGGGCGGCGGGTCGGCGGGTCGCTGCTGCGCGGGCGGATCGGCGGGCGGGATGGCGTCGAGCTCGGGCCGCAGCGCTCGCGCGGGGTCGTGGTCGGCGGCGGCGACGCCGAGCGCGGCGGCTCCGGCGCTCGCGGGCGCCGGGGCGGGCTCGGGTTGGGCCCGCGAACGCAGGCCGATCCACAGGAGGATCGCGGCGCCGCCGGCGAGCGCGAGCATCAGGGCGGCGGGGCGTGGTGCCATGAATGCTCCCCGGGACATGTTGAAAGGGACATTATGGAAAGGACAGGACGACGACGGCGGTCACGACCTGGCCGGGCGCGGGGATCCGCAGCGGGGGCAGCTTGTCGAGGACGCACTGCGTGACCGTGGGCCGCGACTCGGCGCTGGTCTCGACGACGCCCCGCATGGCCTGCACGCCGGCGGCGTCGAAGGTGAAGGTGAACTCGATGTCGAGCGCCGGCGGGACGGCCTCGCTCGCGACGACGGGGAGGTAGCAGTCCTGGCGCAGGGTGCCGCGGTGATAGGCGAGGGCGTTGGTGGCGTGCTGCCGCGAGACGGCGAGGTCGACCGGCGGCGGAGCGGGCGGAGGTGAAGGGTCGGGCGCGGCGGCGGGTGCTGGCGCGGGCGTCGGGGGCGTGTTCGTCGCGCGGAGGCCGAGGAACAGGGCCACGGCGATGAGCACGCCGGCGAGGAGGATGGCCGTGGGAGTCGACACGCGGAGGGCAAGAGTGCCGGAGCAGGCGCGCCGCCGCCAGAGGCAGCGGCGCGCGCGGTCTCAGTTGGTGACGAGGATCCAGCCGGTGACGCGCATCAGCGGGTCGTTGAGGCCCGAGGCGCCGGGGCGGACGCACATGCCGACGACGTAGGTGCCGGCCGCGGGGGTCACCGTCGCGGCCGCGGCGGCCGTGGCGACATTGAGGGAGATCCAGACCCGGCCGTGGTTCGCGCCCGAGAAGTTGGTCAAGGTCATCCCGGCGATGGGCCGGTAACAGAGGTCGGTGTCGACGAGCTGCGTGGCCCCGGCGAGCTTGCCGAGGCTCGCTGCCGCCGATCCGGTGAGACGCTGGCCGGCTGCGACCGTGACCATCGTGGTCGGGCCGGCGAAGATCCAATTGGCGCCGTTCTGCGCGATGTTGCCGATGGCTCCGGCGTAACTGCCAGTGGTGACGATGCCGGACGGCCCCGCGGGGCCGACGGGGCCCTGGGCGCCGGCGGGACCCTGGGGGCCGGCCGCTCCGGCAGGGCCGGCAGGGCCGGCGGGACCCTGGGGACCGACCGCTCCGGCGGGACCGGCGGGACCGATGGGACCGATCGGGCCCTGGGCGCCGGCGGGTCCGACAGGCCCGGCGGGCCCGGCAGGACCTGCAGGACCGGCAGGACCGGCGTCGCCTTGCGGACCCTGCGGACCTTGTGGGCCCTCGGCTCCGGCAGGACCTGCCGGGCCGGGGTCGCCTTGCGGGCCCGCGGGGCCTGCCGGACCGGGGTCGCCTTGCGGGCCTGCGGGGCCTGCCGGACCGGGGTCGCCTTGCGGGCCCTGGGCGCCCGCAGGGCCTGCATCTCCTTGCGGTCCAGCGGGGCCTGCAGGACCGGGGTCGCCTTGTGGGCCCTGCGGGCCGGCGGGACCGGGGTCGCCTTGCGGGCCCTGCGGGCCGGCGGGACCGATGTCGCCTTGCGGGCCCTGGGCGCCCTGGGGGCCTTCGGGACCGGCAGGGCCGGCAGGACCGGCGGGGCCGGCCTGGCCGACGTCGCCGGCGGGACCCTGCGGGCCTTCGGGACCGGCGGGACCGGCGGGACCGGCGGGACCGGCGGGACCGACGGGGCCTTCGGGACCGGCGGGGCCTTCGGGGCCCTCGGGGCCGGCAGGACCGGCGGGGCCGGCGGGGCCTTCCGCGCCGGCAGGACCTTCCGCGCCGGCGGGGCCCGCGGGACCGGCAGGTCCGGGCGGGCCGGCGGGTCCGATCAAACCGGAGGGATCGCCGACCCATTGACCATTCTCGTCGATGACCTGACCGAAGCCCTGAATGTTGACATTCGTCGGGTTGATCTCGCCGCGGACGTCGCCGGCGAACATGGCATAAGGGACGCTGACGACGGCGGCCCGCGGGGTCATCTCCGGATCGGCGCCGACGGTGATGCCGAGCCAGCGAGTCGAACCGTCGAAGACGTTCTCGTCGAGCACCAATTGTTCGCCGAGGCGGACCGAGAAAAAACCCTCGTCGAAGTCGACGGAGATGGTCTCGGACCAGATCTCGTTGCCGTCGACCTCGGCGTCGTAGATGGCGAAGGTGAGGTCCTGGGTGCCGCTGACGGGCTCACCGTTGGCGTCGAAGAGCCGGCCCTGGTGGGTGACGAGGGCGGGCACGGCGAGAGCGCTGGCCTCGAGGGGCAGCATCCACGCGGTAGCGAGGGCGACGCCGAGGCAGCACTTTTTCGTCAAGGATAGGAGTCGTTCGATCGTCATGGAGGATTCCCGTTGGCGCGAAGAGGCCGCCCTGGAGGCGAAAGTTGTCGGAGGTGTAGGCGCCCGGGTTCCGGGTCGGCGGACCCAGCGTCCCGGCTCCTCTATCCATTCTGCCGACGACGCAGAGCCGTCGCCGGGAGCCACGCTACCGACGAACGTCGCGGTCGCTGAAGGTCCCCGAGTGCGGTCACCGGCCGACCGCGGCGCGCCGAGACGGCGCGAAAACACCTGTTCGGGGCGAATGCGCCGGTTCGAGGCGCGCCCGCGGCCGCCCCGGAGCTGTCGAACGACGGCGATCGGGCGCCCGCTCGCCGCGGATGGGCGCGGGCGAGCGAAGGCCGAACCTTGCGCGGTCGTCACGGAGCGCGGTGGCCCCACGCTCGCTCACGAATGCGACGAGGCCGACGGGGAGCCCCAGCGGGGCCTCGTCGTCCGCGCGGCCTGCCGGTGCCGGCAGGGTCGGCTCAATTCGTGACCTGCACCCAACCGTTGACGCGGTTGTTGATGTTGATGTCGTACTGGCCGTAGTCGTTGCGGATGCACATACCGACGGTGTAGGTGCCGCCGGCCGGGGGCACGACGGTGCCGACGGCGGTCATGTTGTTGGCGTACTGCTCGACCCGCGGCTGGACGAGGTTGGCGCCGGAGAAGGGGACGAACGGCCCGTTGTCGAGGCGGTAGCAGAGGTCGAGGTCCACCCTTTGCCAGTAGAGCACCTGGCCGTGGGACAGGCCCGCGGTGGCAGCTCCGGTCAAGCGCTGGCCGAACGCGATCGTGATCGAGACGGTCGGACCGACGAACACCCAGCCGCTGTTGAGCGCGATGTTGGCCTGCACCGCGCCGGCGAACCTGCCGGTGGTGACGATGCCGGTCGGGCCCGCAGGACCGGCGGGGCCGACCGGACCGGCCGCGCCCGCGGGACCCTGCGGCCCGGCCGCACCGGCGGGACCGGCGGGGCCGGCGGGGCCGGCAGGACCGACGGGACCTTGCGGGCCGGCGACGCCCGCAGGACCTGCAGGACCTGCCGGACCGGCGGGACCCGGCGTGCCGTCGACGCCGGCGGGACCGGCGGGGCCCGCAGGACCTTCGGGACCTGCGGGACCGGCCGGGCCGGCGGGGCCGGCAGGGCCCGCGGGACCGGCAGGGCCGGGCGGGCCCGCCGGTCCGATGAGGCCGGACGGATCGCCGACCCACTTGCCGTCCTGGTCGATCACGGGGCCGAAGCCCTGGATGTTGACATTCGTCGGGTTGATCTCGCCGCGGACGTCGCCGGCGAACATGGCATAGGGGACGCTGACGATCGCGGCCCGCGGGGTCATCTCGGCGTCCGCGTCGACGGCGATCCCGAGCCAGCGGGTCGAGCCGTCGAAGACGTTCTCGTCGAGCACCAATTGCTCGCCGAGCCGGACCGAGAAGAAGCCGTCGTCGAAGTCGACGGCGATGGTCTCGGACCAGATCTCGTTGCCGTCGACCTCGGCGTCGTAGATCTTGAAGGTGAGATCGTGGGTGCCGTCGACCAGCGAGCCGTTGGCGTCGAAGAGGCGGCCCTGGTGGGTGACGAGCGCGGGCACGGCGAGCGCGTCGGCCTCCAGCGGGAGCATCCACGCGGCCGCGAGGGCCGCGCCCCTGGTCATGAGTCGGAGTCGTTGCATCGTCATGGAGGGTTCCCGTTGGCGCCGATCAGGCCGCCCTGCAGGCGAAAGTTGCTCGAGGTGTAGACGCCCTGGTTCTGGGTCGGCTGACCCAGCGTGAAGACCATGCGGAAGTTGGGGCTCGCAGCGACGGTCCCGCTGTTGACGGTCTGGGTGATCGACTTGCCGCTGACCGGATCGCCGGTGGTGGTGTCGGTGTCCGTCGTGTCGGTGGTGTCCGTGGCCGTGGTCGTGGTCGTCGTCGTGTCGGTCGTGGTCTCCGTCGTCGTCGGCTCGATCGTGGTGGTCGGCTCGACCGCGGTGGTCGAGTCGGTGCCGGTGTTCGAGGTCGTCGGCGGGTCCGTGGTCGTCGGCACGGTCGTCGTCGGCGGCTCCGCGGTCGTCGGCGTGTCGTCCGTCGTCTGCGTGGTCGTGCCCTGCGCCGTGTCGGTGACCGTGGTCGTGTCGTCGGCACACGCCGCGGCCAGCAGCGCGACGACGCCGAGGGCCGGCCACGGACGCGGCGGTCCGTGGGCGGAGGTCGTGATCCAAGCCATCCAGTGCATGCTGCTCCTCTATCCAATCTGCCGCCGAGACACACAGGTCGGCGGCGCGTCCAGACTATCCGTAAGCGCCGCACCTGCTAAGGGGCTTCGAGTGGGGTCGGCAGGGGACATCGCGCGAATCATAGGTAGAAGCACCCTGTCCCGCAGGACAGGATGCGGCCGCGTGGACGCGGACATCGCCGTCCGGATCGGCCCGGGAGCGGCGAATTCATGGCTTTTGGCGCCGGTGCGCGCGTTCGCCCGGGCGCGGGTCGGCGGCGCCGGCGAGGCGCCGGCGGAGATCGTCGAGCGGGGCCAGGGCTGCACCGGCGGTCGTCGTGACGCTCGCGGTCCTCGTCGCGCCGCGGCTCGCCGACGAGTCGCGGCTCCGTTCGGCGCGGCCCGGCGTCGGGCGTGGCCGGAGATGTCCAAAAGGACATGTCATACCATTACCTCCACAGCCTGGTCCGAGAGACAGACGCTGGCTCGGGCGGTCGCCGATGCGGGCCGCCGACGGCACGAGCGCCGGAGCACGAGGAGGCACTTCCTCACACGCCTGCGGCCGCGAAATCCGAACACGAGCGAGCCGGGCTCCAGTAGCGTCGCGTCATGGATGACGCACGCGAGCAGGACACGCGCGACAAGATCGGGGCCCTGAAGGCGGCGCTGGCCGGCGAGGCCACCGCCGAGGAGCTGTACGACCACCACCGCACCGCGGAGGTCGCCATCGAGTTCCGCGAGGCGGACGGGATCGCCGGGCTGCCGGAGGTCGACGAGGAGCTGGTCGACGAGCTGCGCGCGCTGTCGCTGCGAGCGCTGACGCGGGCCGCGGAGGGCCACGGTCAGGCGGCGATCGATCTGGCGCGGCGCGTGCTGCAGAGCGACGACTCCGAGCTCGCGGCCGGCGCCTGGCCGGCGCTGACGCGGCAGGCGGCCGCCGACGAGACCGGGGCGCTCGACGTGCTGCTCAGCTACATGTGGACGCGCGGGCTCGCCGGTCCCGAGGGCAGTGACGGCGACGAGGACGAGGCGCGCGCGGCCGCCGTCCGCTCGGCCGAGAAGGGCGACCCCGACGGCCTGTTCGAGGCGGCGGTACTGGTCGGCCGCAGCGACCCCGAGGCCGGCCGGGCCTACAACGCCAGGGCGGCGGCGCTCGGCCAGCCGCGGGCGATGTTCAACGAGGGCTACTACGCGGAGACCGGCGACCGCGTGGCCCAGGACGACGCGGTCGCGTTCGACTGGTACCGCAAGGCCGCCGACCTCGGTCACGTCAAGGCGGGCGCGCTGGTCGGGATCAAGTGCTTCCAGGGCCGCGGTCACGACCGCGACGCGGAGATCATCACCAAGTACCTCGCGATCGCCCAGGACGGCGGCTTCCCGTGGCCCAGCCTCGCCGAGGTGCTCGGCGTCAGCGACGAGGAGATCGCGGAGATGCGGGAGATCGCCGGCATCGAGGACGACTACGATCCGTACGGCGACGAGGAGGACGAGGACGACGACGAGGACGAGGCCGACTGAGCGACGTGGCCTCGCAGCCAGGCTGCGCCTTCGGGCATGTCGTTTTAAGCATGTCTGAAAGGCCTGGTCGGGGTGCCGCGGTCGAGCAGCGCGCCGCGCGCCGCGCGCGAGGGCGCATCGGCGGCGGGCGATCGCGGCGGTCGTGCGCTACTTCATGCCTCGGCGGGTGGGCCGCCGCACTTGGCCCCGATCGGCGCGTAAGCGGTCCCAGACGGGCTTTCAGCGAGGGTGACGTCTGCATACGTGAGGCGCGGCAAACATCGTCACGCTTCCGTCACGCCGCGACGTCGGGCACAATGCGGCGCTCACGCGATGTCCGTCGAAGATCCGCCCAGAACGGCGTTTTTGGCCCATATTCCGTTCGCTGCCGGGGTGGCAGGCCTGGCTGCCCTGATCGATTTCCTCAGCGGCGGGCACGGTGTCGGCGTCTCTGCGGCGATCTCCGCGCTCGGCGTGGGGGTGGGCGCCGGGGCCGTGCTCGGCGGCCTGTTCGCGGGGGCGCTGCGCGGGCTGCAGCGGCTGCCGGGCTGGGCCCGTGTGCTCGCGTGGCTGGTGATCGGCGGGGGCCTCACCGCCTGGCTCATGGACCAGCTCGGGGTGATCGCCCGCTTCGGCGGCAAGGATCACGCCGACGCCGTCGTCGCGGCGGTGGCCGGCCTGGGCGCGGGCCTCGGTCTGGCGGTCCTCGGGCTCATCGCCCAGCCGTCGATGGACAGGCCGGCGTGGCTGTCGTGGACCAGGAGGCGCCCGCTGTGGGCCGGCCCGGGGCTGGTGCTGCTGGCGATCGGGCTCATCGTCGCCGACCGTCAGGTCGCGGTCGACAACTACGCGGCCGCGCACACGGCCCTGCGGGTCATGGCCGTGTTGATGCTCGCCATCACCGGGGTGGCGTGGATCCGCTACTGGCCGCGGCGCCTGCGGCCGCCGGTGTGGGGTCGTCGCGTGCTCGCCGGGCTGCTCGCGCTGCCGTTCGTGTGGGCCCTCGTGGTCGTCGGCGGCGATCGCGACGTGCTCGCCGGTCTGCTCGGGCGGCCGTTCTCCAGCCTCTCGCTGCGGACGCTGCGGTCGCTCGGCGACATCGACCGCGACGGCTACTCGTTCATCCTCGGCGGAGGCGACTGCGCCCCGTTCAACGCCGCGGTCCACCCGTTCGCGCGCGAGGAGCCGGGCAACGGCATCGACGACAATTGCAGCCTCGGCGACGCGCCGGTCGACCCGCCGCGGGTCGACCCGCCGATCCCCGACACGCCGCCGCCGACCAGCGTCATCCTCATCACGATCGACACCCTGCGGGCCGATCACGTCAGCTGGGGCGGCAAGCGCAACACCACCCCCGAGATGAAGAAGTGGTCCGAGAGCGGGACCCGCTTCATCCGCGCCTACACCGGCGGCTCGTGGACCAGCCTCGCGCTGTCCTCGCTGTTCCGCGGGGTGTACCCGCGGCGGCTGGTGTGGAACCCCTTCTACGAGACCAACCGGTTCCGCCTGCTGCGCAGCAGCGAGATGGACCAGCTCGACGACAACGAGATGCTGAAGCTCAAGTTCGGCCTGCCGGCGCCCGAGAAGTACGTCCCGCTGCAGACCTACTTGAAGCGCCGCGGCATGTACACCGCCGCGGTCATCGACGACGGCTCGACCGGCTTCCTCGACCTGTCGACCGGCGCCTACCCCGACTTCGACGAGTACCACGAGGTCTCGGGCAAGGCGCTCGACGTGGCCGTCACCGACGCCGCGATCAAGATCCTCGACGCCCAGCCCAAGGACCGCCCGTTCTTCCTGTGGGCGCATTACTTCGGCCCGCACGGCGGCCACTCGTGGCACCGCGGCGTGCCGCGCTGGGGCAACAGCGTCGCCGGCAAGTACGACCACGAGATCGCCTGGACCGACAAGCACGTCGGCCGCCTGCTCGCCCGCATCGACGAGCTGGCCAAGGAGCGCGAGATCGCCGTCGTCATCACCGCCGACCACGGCGAGAGCCTCGGCGCCAAGCGGCGCACCCACGGCGTCGGCGTCGGCGAGGACGACATCCGCGTGCCGCTGGTCGTCCGCGGCCCCGGCTTCGCCCCCGGCACCACCTCGAAGCAGCTCGTCAGCACCGTCGACGTCATGCCGACGATCCTCAGGTGGACCGAGACCCCCGCGCCCGAGGGCCTCGACGGGCGCGACCTCGCCGGCATCCTGTCGAACCCGGCCTCCAACAAGAACCGCACCCTCGTCGCCGAGACCTGGCGCTTCACCGCCAACGGCGACGCCACCCACAACATGATCGCGGTGTTCGACGGCACCTTCAAGCTGGTGTGCAACCTGCTCGACGAGGGCCTCGCCGCGCGCAAGCAGCAGGGCGACAAGCCGCTGCCGTACGGCGAGCCGAGGATCGAGCGCCTGCAGGAGGCGCTCGACGCCTACCTCGAGCGCACCGGTCCGCCGAACTTCGTCGATTAGCGCGCCGCGACCGACGCGTCACTGCACCGGCCCGACCGATCGGGTCGCGGTGCCTGTCCTGGCGGGCAGGATCTGTCCAAGAGGATATGTTTTGAGGAGCATTCACGTCACGCCCTGTCATGAATGCGCGTTCATCGGTGCCTCCGTGGATTCCCGAGGCGTGGCGCCGAGATCGCCGCCGCCTCCCGAACGTGGGGCCGCCGGGGACCCGCCTCGGGCCCCACGGGCCCCAGCGCGGCGGAGACCGCGTCTTTGACGATCGCTGCCGAGTGCTGACATTCGTCGCGTGGCGTCACGTCATCGCCGCAGCGCCCGCGATCGGGGCCGCGAGACCACGGGTCCGATAACGATCCTTGATCTCGCAACAACCCTCTTTCTATCGTTCGCTCCCCGCGAGCCCGAGGAGGGAACAGGCATGCCAGCGACGCGCTTCGGACCGTATGAGCTGCTCTCGCCGTCGTCTCTGGCGGGCTTCGTCTTCCCGGCGCACATCGACCGCTACCTGTCGACGCTCGTCGGCTCGGAGCCGACGCCGCTCGACCGCCACGTGTGCGGCAAGATCGACCTGTTCTTCTTCAGCGTCGAGGGCTGCGTCGAATTCCACGTCGGCTCGGGCTCGCACGACCTCGAGCCGCCGCCGCTGGTCCGCAACGTCTACTTGCAGAGCCGCGCGCCGGTGCTGGTGGCCGGGCAGGGCGGCGAGCGGCCGATCGACGCCAGCCTCGGCGACGCGCGCCCGCTCGGCGGCGCCGGCGAGCTGCCCGAGGTCCCGGTCGACAGCGTGCCGGTGCTCCAGCTGCACGCCCCGCCGGTGGTCAGCGGCGCGTCGACCTTCACCGCGCCGCTGGCGGTCCCGCCGAACAAGACGCCCGACGAATTCATCGACGTCGGCGGCGGTCGCCAGGTGAAGTACACGATCACCTCGATCGCGATCTCCCCGCCGGTGGCCGGCGCCGGCCCGATTCCCGCGACCTGGCGGCCCGGGCAGGGGTCCGGCCCGCAGGGCAGTGAGACGCGCATCGACCTGGCGTTGATGAGCCGCGTGCCGACGCCCGGCGAGCACGCGCTCGAGCGCTCGCACGACCTCGACCTGCAGGTCGAGCAGCGCTGGGGCGGGCTGTGCACGCCCATCGCCAGGCCGGTGTGCGTGCTGTTCAGCTGCTGCGGCCAGGCCATCGGCCCGTCCGGGAGCGGCTGGACGCTCGCCGGCCGCGCCCAGCCCGACGCGCCGGGCACCCGCCGCACCACCCCGCCGCCGACGGCGATGCGCGTCGACGAGCCGGTGCGGGCGGCCGGGCTCGGGTTTCTCGACATCCTGTCCCGAGGGGCAGGTGGGCCCTACCGCGACCCGGCGCTGGTGCTCGGCCGCGACCCCGTCGAGCTCGACAAGCCCGGCGGCAAGCAGGGCGGCAAGAAGGGCCAGCTGCCCGCCGGCGCGTGCACCCGCGCGCTGCAGCTGCCGCTCGCGCGCCAGCGCCGGCTCGACAACCCGATCGAGCTCGACTGGCAGCTCGAAAACCTGCTGCAAGAGACAGGTGACGACCGCTGGATCACCTTCCGCACCGGCGCCGGCAACGCCCGCGTGTTCATGGCCGTCGACGCGCGCCTGACCAGGGCCGGCGGCCTGCGGGTGCGCCAGCTCGACGCCACCGGCCAGATCCTGGTCGAGGAGGAGCTCGAGGACATCCCGACGCTGCCGATCTCCGGCATCACCGGCCTGCCCGCCGACTGGCTGGACCCCAACGGCCCGTGGGCGGCCGACGTCCTGCCGGTCGCGCAGTTCCTCGCCGAGGCGCAGTTCGCCGCGCTGAAGAAGATCCTGTTCACGGTCAAGAACCAGGGCGAGCGGCTGCAGCTGGCGATCCCGGCGCAGTTCAAGGATTACGACGTCCCGGCGCGGGCGATCGTCGGCGTGATCGAGGTGTGCCCGCAGAGCGAGAAGATCCGCTGGCAGTCCGAGACGGCGGTCGCCGACGGCGAGCTCAAGACCCTGATTGGTTACCTCGGTGGCGGCGCTCGGGTGCCGCTATTGGCGAACGACACCGTCTACACGCTCACCGTCGACTACGACGCCGTCGCGCGCGACAAGGACGGCAACCTCACCGACTACGCCGGCCGGTCGCAGGCGTTCCAGTTCCGCACCGACGACCGCCCGCCGGCGCGGCTCGACGCCCACGTGTACGGCAGCACGCCGCAGCAGGGCGAGAAGTTCCACTTCTACGAGGACCCGGTCAAGCTGGTGTTCGACGACGAGGCGATCGTGCGGCTGTACGCGCAGTACGGCAAGCAGCTGCGGTTCGTCGTCCGGGGGGCCGACGGCGTGCCGCTGCCGAGCGCCGAGGTCGTCGACCTCGACGCGGTCGCGGCCGAGTTCGGCGCGCCGTACCGCGAGGCGCTGCTCGTGTTGATGAGGAATTACCCCGACCGGTTCAATTGCGTCGGCGGCAGCTTCAGCGTCGGCCGCCACGCCTCATGGACCTCGCCGGTGCCGCTCTTGCCGTGCATGCACTACACCTTCGACATCGAGCTCGATCCGCCGTACCCGGTGCCGCCGGGGGACGAGCAGAAGCCGGTGGTGCCGCTGTTCCGCCGCAGCTTCACGACCTCGCGCTTCGCCTCGCTGGCGGCCCTGATCGAGGCCACGCGCGGGCGGCGGATCCTCCACCGCGCGCTCGCGGCCCCGCTCGGGTTCACCGGCGCCGGCGAGGTCGTCCTGCCCGTCCGCAGCATCGAGGAGGCGCTCACCCGCGCCGGCGAGCAGGCGTTGCCGGCCGGGAGCGACACCGGCTTCACGATCTACTGGGTGTTCCGGCCGGCGCTGAGCAAGTGGGTCCCGCACGCGATCCTCATCGACGCCGCCGAGCCGCTGTGGCGCCTGCGCGACGAGCCCGCGCTCGAGCAGGCGCCGAACCAGCCCGACCCGGCGTGCAAGCGGCTGGTCCCGGCGACCCGACAGGCGTTGCGGCTGGCGCAGTTCGGCGGCGCGCAGATCGCCCGGTTCGTCCGCTCGCCGGCGGGGACCCGCACCGTGGCTGTCTTTGCGGACAGCTTCGTCCCGGCCGCCGGCGGCACGACGATCGAGATCGTCGCCGAGGTCCTGCCGAGCGCGCTGTACGACATCGCCGCCGACACCCGAACCCTGCTCCAGCTCACGCTGCAGCCGGTCGCCCCGTGGGAGGAACAGCCATGATGCGCCACGTGTGGCCCCACGCCAGCCTGCTCCACTGCGCCGAGCTGCTCGCGGCGCACGAGAAGGGGTTGACCTCCGAGACAGCCGGGAAGATCTGGCCCGAGGGCCAGGAGAGCCACGGCCCGGCGGTCGCGCTGCGCTGGTCGACGCACCCGGCGCTGGGCTTCCCGCGCCGGCCGTTCGCGGTGTGGCGGCGGCTCGCGGAGTGGAAGCCGGACCGCTCGGCGCTCGACAAGCCGAAGACGCTGGCGAGCGGGCTCGACGAGCTTGCGATCGCCGGCGACGAGCTGTACGAGATCCGCTTCGCCGTCACCCCGACGGCCGGGACCACGCTGGTCGCCGAGGCGCTCGACGGTCACGGGCGCCCGATCCCCGGCCAGCGAATCGCCTTCGACGCCGCGGCCACCGGGGCCATGCGCTGCCCCGGCATCTGCGCGCTGCGCCTGACCGGCACCGGCCAGATCCACGACCTCCGCGGCATGACCGGCTCGTCGCTCGCCGACGCGGCCGGGTGGCAGCGGATCGCCGTCGTCGGCCTGCCGTACGACAGGGGCTCGCTGCCGCCGCACGTCTACGACACCGAAGTCCCGCAGGGCTACGAGCCGCCGGCGGAGGGCGGCTACGAGGCCGCGAAGGTGCGGCTGCAGGCCGAGCGCGGGCTCGGCCTGCCGCGGCCGGCGAGCGCCGAGGCGGGCGTGCCGACGCCGGCGGGGGCGCTGCTCGAACAGATCCGGCTGTCGGCCGGGCCGCTCGAGAGGATCACCAGGTGCCTCGACAACAGCGTCGACGACGACCCGTCGAGGCGGCAGAGCGCCTATCTCTACGAACATGTCCGCGAGGACATCCGCCAGGTCGACCCGCCGTTGCCGTCCGGGGCCGCGCCGGCGCGGGCCGGGGTGCCGGTGGTCGGCGTCACCCAGCTCGCCGTCGGCAGCGACAGCGAGGTCGCGACGGCGCTCGGCTACGGCGTGATCGACTTCCCGCCGCCGGGCGACCCGAAGGAGGACGGCCAGGTGGTGTGGCCGCCGGGCCTGAAGCCGCCGCCGCACGTGTACCTGGTCGAGGCGGTGTTTCGCTTCCCGTTCGCCGGCGACCTCACGATCTGCGCGCTCGGCCAGGTGCGCCCGCCGCCCGGCGCCGCGGCGCTGTCGTAGGCCGCGACCGCGCAGAGAAACCGCCCGCCGGCCGTCGACCTGCCGAGGGCCCGGCGGGCGACGAGCCGACGATCGCGCGCGAGGTCGAGGAGCGGCTGTGGAACGGCGACACGGAGGGCCTGCCGGACCCGCGAGCGCTCAGTCGAAGCCCACGCCCCACAGCTCGTCGCAGACGAGGAGGGGCTCGCCCATGACGAACTTCCGCAGGCACTCGTAGCGGTTCGCGTCGTCCGCGTCGGCGAGGCATTGCTCGAACACGTCTGGGTCGGGCAGCGCGCCTTGCTCCGCCCGCCACACCGTCCAGGAGAGGTCGTACGCGCCCCAGTGCCGGCGGATCGCGGTGCCATCGGCGCCGATCAGCACGTAGCCCGAATCCGAGAACATATCGCCGGAGTGCTCCCCGCAGTTCCAGCCGATGATGCCGGGCGTGCGGTCGCGGAGCGCCGTCAGTGCGCACGCCAGCGCCTCGGGATTCATGAGCGGAATCGCATCGCCCTCGTCGGGGTCGTCGCAGGCGGAGATATGGTCGCCCCCGACCTCGACGGTCGGGCACAGCGGCTCGCCACAGATCGGCAGAGACGGCTCATCGCCCCATCCGCCCTCTTCTTCAGGCAGGATGCACGGGCAGACGGGCGGCTCGTCGGTCTCGGCCGTGCTCTCCGTGGCCGTCGAACTGCCGGGCTCCGTCGCACCTTCCGTCGTCGTCGACGAGCTGCTGGGCTCCGTCGCAGCTTCCGTCGTCGTCGAGCTGCCGGGCTCGGTCGCCCCGACCGTCGCCGTCGCGCTCTCGGTCGGCGTGCTGGTCTCGGTCCCGTCCGTCATCGTCGCGCTCACGGTCTCCGTCATCCCGACCGTCGTGTCGGTTCCGCCCGCCGTACACGGGCCGCAGCCGGTCATCGCACCGAGTACGCCACCGACGAACAAGCAATGGCGCCACCGCCCGCCTCCATGATTCATGATCGACATGCTAAGTTATACCTCCAGGCTGGTCATGCTAGCCTCATATACACGAGGCGTCGAGGCGCGTCGCGCGCTCGGCCGTCGCTGCCCGAGCCGAAGAGGTACGCGCGCGTCACGCGGAGCGAGGGCCGTGCACTCGTATCCGCGCTCCGCACGGGCGAGTCGCATGGCACACGTAGCGACTGACATTCTCTGGCTGCCTTGCACATCGATCGAGAGGACTCCGAAGATTGTGTAGTTTGTCAAAAAATGTGAATCGATCGGACCTTGGGTCGACCTGGCCAACAAACTTCCGTTGTGCCGACGTTTGTTCTGTCGACGCCTGATTGTCTGCTCTCCCTCAGTATTTCGGGGGAGCGCCATTCGCTCGAGCACAAGACTCGAGGTCACACTCCGCCGGGCGCCACGCACGCACGATGGAAAGACGCGTTCACGTCTGCGCGAGCCCGATCGACGCCCACGCATCCGGTGCGGATACATCGGAGGACAGTGGCGGTGACTCTGCCGGGGAGAGCACAAGGTGGGGCATCAGGCGTACGCTTAATCATGCGCCCGGGCCGCCCTGAATGGGCGGGTGCGTCGCCGAGAGCCGTGCCGACGATGTGTGCGCTCGACCGCCCTCAATACGCTGACTCGCTCTCCGGGCCGTTACGCCGTCGGTCTCGCCACGTGGCGGCGAATTGCCGGCCGCCTTGGCGACCGCGACGGAACCTGCGGCGGGCGATCGGCGGGGATCCGTGCGGGGCGTCAAAGGTAGAGCGCCGGCTTGGTCATACAAACCGTTGGCGCTGCAGAACGCATCGCCAATCGAAATACAGAAGGAACAGCTTATGCGCAACGCACTCAACATTCTCGCAGGAATCGCGCTCCTCGTCGGCGCCGTGGCCCCCGCGGTCCATGCCGGCAGCACCAACGACCCGTGGCCGAGCGATCCCAAGGACCCGGAATCGTACCCGAGCGATCCCAAGGACTCGTGGCCGAGCGATCCCAAGGACCCGGAATCGTGGCCGGAGGATCCCAAGGAGGAGCCCAAGGAGGATCCCAAGGAGGATCCCAAGCACCCGGACCCGTGGCCGGAGGATCCCAAGCACCCGTGGCCGCCCAAGGACAAGTGCGAGCCCAGCAAAGCCGAAGGTGGCTGTCCGACCTTCTGGGAGCTGAAAGACGTCACCGAGGCGACCGAGTCGTTCGACAAGAACGACGACGGCTGCGTCTGCGTCAAGATCATCCCCGGCCAGGGCAAGGGCAACACCGGCGCGGGCAAGAACGTCAAGGACAACAACAATCCCAAACACTGATCGCTGCTGATCCGCCACTCGTCCGGGGCGACGACGCTCCGTCGTCGCCCCGGCGTGGCCTCAATGGCAGCAGACGTGCTGCGAGCGCTCACGACCGCGGCGCTGGACAGGGAATGCACCGACGTGCCGGCCCGGCACAGGGCGTGAGCCTGTCGCGTTTTGGTGTGAGGGCGCGCCGGTACCCTGCTCGCATCGCCCGGCCAACCTCTCGAAGGCGCGCAGCTGGGCTCGCCCGGGAGGTCACTTCAAGACATGTCCCGAGAGCCAGGCTTCGAGATCGCCGTGCAGCGCCACGAAGCTGGCGCTCGCGCTCAGCATGTCGCGGCCCTGCTCGGCCAGCGCGCGGGCCTCGGCGCGCAGCGAGGGGTCGATCCACAGCGCCTCGGCGAGCGCCAGGCGCAGGCGCGCCGACACGTGCGGCCGCGCGGGCGCCTGGCCCGGCGGTTCGGCCGCGAGCGCCCGGCGCAGGGGCTCGCGCGCGGCCACGGGGTCGCCGGCGTCGAGGGCGGTCTGGCCGAGGCCGAGCAGCAGCGGCAGCACGTGCGGGTTGCCGAGGCCGGCGGGCTCGGCGAGCTGGAGGGCGCGGCGGAACAGCGCCTGCGCGGCGGGGAAGCGGCGCTCGCGGCGGGCGACCTCGCCGAGGTCGTGCAGCAGCTCGGCGAGCTCGGGGTGGTCGGGGCCGAGGGTGCGCTCGCGGATCGCCAACGCGCGGCGGAGGATCGCCTGGGCCTCGCCGAGCGCGCCCTGGCGCAGGCGGATGTGGGCGATGTTGCGGAGCGACGCGGCGACGGACAGATGGTTCGGGCCGTAGGTGCGCTCCTTGATCGCCAGCGAGCGCTCGTGCAGCGCGGCGGCCTCGTCGTCGCGGCCGGTGTCGGCCAGCGCGGCGCCGAGGTTGTTGGCGAGCGCGGCGGTCTGCGGGTGGTCGGGGCCGAAGAACTCCTCGGCGAGGGCGACGGCGCGGCGGTGGCTGGCCTCGGCCTCGGCGTGGAGGCCGAGGTCGGAGAGGGTGTTGCCGAGGTTGCTCAGGGTGCCGATCAGCGCGGAGGCGTCGGGCTGGTCGGGCCGGTCGAGGAGGTCGAGGGCGCGCTCGTGGAGCTCGCGCGCCCCGGCGAACTCGCCGCGGATCTGGCGGACGATGCCGGTGTGGCCGAGCCGCTTGGCCTCGACCACCTGTCCCTCGGGACCTAGCCGCTGGACCATGGCGCCGGCGAGGTCGGACCAGCGCAGGGCCTGGTCGGTGTCGGTCTGATAGACGCCGACGCAGGCGATGAGCTCGACCATGGCCCGCGCGGCCAGCTCGTCGAGCTTGCTCGCGGTGGCGACCAGTGCCGCCCGCGTCAGCGTGGCGCCGGCGGTGCGCGGCTCGGCGGCGCGGTTCTGCAGCAGGCCGAGGATGTACAGCGCCTCGGCCTGCGTGGGCGGGTGGGCGACCCGCTCGGCCTCCGCGGCGGCCTCCTCGGCGCGGGCGAGGCCGTCGGGCAGACGACCGGCGTCGAACAGCGCCTTGGCCTCGGCGAGCTGCTGGCGCACGGCCTGCAGCTGCGCGCGCGCGGCCGGATCGTCGGGCGGGGCGGCCGGGGCGATCAGGGCGGCGGGGTCGGAGCAGCGGCGCACGGGGGTCAGGGCCGCGGCGGCCTGCAAGGCGCGGTCGACGACCTCGGGACCTGTCTGAACGAACAGGTCGGTGAGGGCCGCGAGCTCGCGCCGGCGCTCGCCGAGGCAGGTCATGCGCAGGTCGAGCAGCTCGGGCGACTGCTCGTGGCGCACGTGGGTGGCCCGGCAGGCGTCGGCGTGGCCGGCGGCCCAGGCGGCGGCGTAGGCGTCGAGGGTGGCGACCACGCGGTCGGCGGTGGCGCGGGCGTGGGCGCGGCCGGTGGTCGCCAGGGCCGCGTGGACCTCGGCGCGGCGGGCCGGGTCCCACGCGCCGACGAGGCCGAGCGCGCCGTCGCGGCAGAGCTGGTCGCGGCTGTCCGAACGGACATATCCCCACACCCCGGCGCCGAGGAGCAGGCCGAGGGCGAGGCCGGCGGCGCCGGCGGCCCGGGCCCGCCGCGAGCGCAGGGCCCGGCGCTCGAGCACGTCGAGCAGCGCGCCGACGTCGGGCCAGCGCGCCAGCGGGTCGACGGCGAGGCCGCGGGCCAGCGCGCGCGTCAGCCAGGTCGGGGTCCGCCTGTCCCGAGGGACAGCACGCAGCTTGCCGCGCGAGATCGCCTGCAGCAGCGCCATCGCCCCGCCGTCGCCGAACGGGTGGGCGCCGTGGATCGCCTCCCACAGCGAGACGCAGAAGCTGAACTGGTCGCTGCGCGCCGAGGTCTCCAGGCCCATGTACTGCTCCGGGGCCATGTACGCCGGGGTGCCGATCAGCGCGCCGACGCGGGTCAGCCGGCTGTCGACGCTGACCAGCGAGCCGAGCAGGAAGTCGGCGCCGGAGCCGTCGGGCGGCCGCTCGCGCGCCGACGCGGAGTCGCTGCTGGCCTTGAGGACCTGCTCTAAAATACCTGAGTCTTCGGACACGCTGGCGCGCGCCAGGCCGAAGTCGAGCACGCGCACGCGGCCGTCGTCGCCGACCAGCACGTTCTCGGGCTTGAAGTCGCGGTGGATCAGGCCGGCGGCGTGGGCGGCCTGGAGGCCGCGGCCGGCCGCGACGAAGAGGGCGAGGATGTCGCGCCAGTGAAGTGTCCTCTGGGACAGGTAGTGGCGCAGGGTGACGCCGGGGACGAACTCCATGGCGACGAACACGCGGCCGTCGATCTGGCCGGCGTCGTGGACGGCGACGACGTTGGGGTGGGCGAGCCGGGCCAGCGCCTTGGCCTCGCGCAGCAGGCGGGCGCCGGGGCCGAGGCTGGCGCCCTCGGGCGCCTCGTCGGGCCGGCCCAGCAGCTTGAGCGCGACCTTGCGGTCGAGGCCGGGGTCGAAGGCGGCGTAGACGACCCCCATGCCGCCGGCGCCGAGGCGCTCGAGGATGATGTAGCGCCCGAGCAGGTGGCCGGGCTCGAGCGGCGCGTCGGTGAGGTCGTGCGGGGCCGGCGTGATCCGGTCCTCGGCGACCGCGGTGCGCGACAGCGCGAGCGTATCGGCGTAAGCGCGGTCCGTCACCAGCACGCCATTATATCGAGCCGGCCGCGCCGCCGCGCGGGCGGTCTTGCCGCGTGCAGACGCGGACGGGTCCGCATGCGGGAGGGTCGGGGCGAAACTTGTGTCCGTTCCGGCCCCCAGGGCGCGCGGAGGCGGCCGCATCACGGGTTCGTCGAGCGTCGACGGGGCACCGCAGAGGCCGCCTGACGCCGTGGTCCGCGCTTTGGACCTGTCGACGTATTCGCCGGTCCGGGCCTGGATGCGCAAAGGTCGTCGCGTTCGGCCGTGGCGCCTCGGAGCGACGTGTCGTGGCATACGCGGGCGAGGCATGCGGTGCGAGTCGCACGCGCACGGGACATGTCGACCTGGACATGCTTGAAGGGGCATGTCCAGGTCGACATGGGGTTATGACTAATCGTAACTCGAGCCCGCGCCGCGGCGAGCGGGCTCGATATTCTTTTTATAATGAAAATTCGCTGCTGCGGCCGGCGAATGGCGCTCGTGGGGCCATTCGTGGCGCACCGTCCGGAGCCGGCGCCCGAGCCGGATGCTCCCGCCGTCTGCGCCCTGACACACCCCTCCCAGGACAGCCAGGACAGACAGGCGGCGGAGACGATCAGGGCTCTGGCGACGTGCCCCTTCCACCCCTCATCGTTTCGACGTCCCTGCCTCGCGGGCGAGCGATGGGCCGCTCATCGGCCGGCGTGGCGGCGCCGGGGATGCGCGTGCCGATCGGCCCGCGGGCGGTCACACGCTCGCCAGGTCCAGCTGGAGGCAGGTCGAGGTGTCGATGAACACGACCTCCTCGAGGACGACGTCGGAGCCGATGTCGTCGTCGTCCCACGGGTTGATGTTGTAGAACGCGTCGTCCCAGCCGCCCAGGCGGGCCACGAGGTCGCTGGGCCCGCAGAACAGGGCGCCACCGTCGTCACACTGGCTGCGGCAGGTGGCGTCCTGGGCGCACTGCGCGAGGCAGGCCGGGCCGGTCAGCGTGTCGCAGTCGTACGCGCGATTGTAGTCGCTGCCCGTGCCGACGAAGATCTGGGTCTGGACGCACGCATTGAGCAGCACGTCGGTGTCCAGGTTCTGGTCCAGCTGCTGGATCGGCTCCCACTGGCCGGGGCCGGCGAGCGCCGGAGTGGACACGAGCGCCGACACGGCGAGGACAGAGCAAACCTTCAGGATGTTACGCAACATGGGGAGTTCCTTTCTTCTCTTCTCTCGGGCGCGGCGTGGGATGATTCCCTCCGTCGCACTGTGTGGGAATGTTCAGCGCATCCAGAACGTGGGCAATGTCGAAATGTGCCCCGTCGCATGCCCGGCCGCGGCTCGACCTCGCCTGAACGCCGGAGTTCGCCCGCTTGTCTCGACGAATTCGCGGTTTTCGTCGCGGGCGGGCAGGGGCCCGGCGCCGGCGGCGTTTGCGGCGTTCTGCGGCGTCCATTGGCGATTGGCGCCGTCGCCCGCCGCGCTCCTCCAATGTGCATAGTCTTGCGCGGCGGCGTGGCAATATCGAGGCCGTTCGCGGCTCGGCGCAAGGTACTATGATCATTGACGGTGCGGGGCGGTCGCGGCGGCCTCCGGAGGGCTCCGCGCACCTACGAGTCGATGACGGCCGCGTAGGCACCTTGGGCTATGTACATTGTGATATATCGCCTTACAAGTCGCGGGCGCTCCGACATTCGACATTGGCGCGACCGCCGGCGGGCCGGGCGGCGCTTCGATCGGCGCGCCGTTCGACGCGCCCGCGCGGCGACCACGACCTGTCCGGGAGGACGTGTGTGTTTGGAAGGACATGTTTTTCAAGACATGTCCTGAAGAGGGTGTTCAGGGCTGGCCGCGCGGCTGGGCGGCGGCGAGGCGCAGGTCGGCGAAGACGAGGCGGTTGTCGGCCTGGCCCTCCTCCTCGGCGAGGACGCGGCCGCGGCCGTCGGCCTCGATCGTCAGGGTCAGGCGCACGCGCGGCACGCCGCGCGGGCCCGGGCGGCGGAGCGCGAGCGTGACGGTCATGAGCGGGCGGCAGGCGCTCGCGCGTGGGCTGTTGCCGACGACGAGGCGGACCATGACCGTGGGCTGGTCGTCCTCCGCGGTGGTGAAGACCTCGGAGAAGCTGGTCGGGAGCGCCGCGCCGTACGGGACGATCGCGGTGGCGATGTCGCCCGCGGTCTCGATCGTCACCGCCTCGGCGAGCCGCGGGACCGCGAGCTCTCCGGCGCGGCCGCACCAGCGGCAGAACAGGCCGTCGTGCGGCTCGAAGGCGGCCCCGCAGTGGGCGCAGGCGGGCATGCAGGGACTCTATCATGGATCGCGGCCGACGCGCGTGGCCGCGCCGAGGGCCGAGGCGGGCGGGGCGTGTTCGGGCGGGAAGACGTGCGCCGCGTCGCGGTCGGGCGCGGTTGCGGGTGCGCCGGGGCCGGGCCTGGTGAATACTGTCCCACCGCGCCATGACACGCCTCGGCTGTCGCCTCGCCGTCCTGCTCCTGTTCGCCGCCGGGTGTTCGCGGAGCGGGCTGCGGGACGCGAGCGACCTGACGGCGGAGCAGCTCGAGGCGGCGGGGCAGTCGCGCTGCAGCGTGGTGAAGGACCCGGACAAGCCGCTGATCGTCGAGTGGTCGGGCATGGACGCGGCGGAGCTCGAGTCGCGGCTGCTCCGCGGGGTGGTGGCGGTCCGCTACGAGGATTGCGAGATGGAGGTGCTGCGCGGCTGTACCGCGCCGGGGCGCTACGCGTATGCGCAGACCACCACCGGGTCGCAGAGCATTCACATCGGCTCGCTCGACGATCTGCTGATCAACATCCCGCTCGGGCTGGCGCAGCTCGGCGGGCGGATCGAGCGCGGCGAGGCGCTCGAGCTCGACATGGTGGTGGTCGGCCGCTACGAGGCGCCGCAGCCGGCGTACACGGCGGCGGAGCTGAGCGGCGGGCCCGAGTGCGCGCGCGCGACCCACGTCGTCACGGGGGTCAGCCTCGGCGCGTTCCGCCTGTCGTCGGTGGCCGACAGCGCGCGCAGCGGGTCCGGGCCGGCGCTCGCCGGCGCGGCGGAGGACACGATCGAGATCCTCAAGGAGTCGCCGCCGAACATGCTCGAGGCGTGCGCCCAGGTGTCGCTGGCCGACGACCCGCGGCGCAATGTCTGTACCGCGCCGATCCGCCTCGAGGTGGCGCCGATCTCGGCCCACGCGGAGGCGCTGGCCGGGTCACAACAATTCCTCCGACCGCCCGACCTCGACCGCCGCGAGGTGCAATCGATGGACACGGCGGGCAGCCTGCTGGCGCACCAGGCCTACGACGTGGCGGTCAAGGTGCAGGCCGACGGCCGGGCGACGCCGGAGCGCCGCACCGAGGCGTGGTGCGGGCTGGCGGCGATCGAGCAGGACAACCCCTATTTGGCGCAAGCCCGCGAATTGTGCGACCGCTGGCGCGACCACACCACGGCGCTGCGCGCGAGCGAGGCGCGGATGGTCCACGACTACGACAACCTGCGCGTGATGCTCGAGCTGCGCGGGGTGCCGGTGGCGGTCCAGGAGCGCGCGGCGGCCAGCTTCCTGGTCACGCACGCGGGGCTGTCCGCCGAGCAGTATCCGCGGATCCGCGCGGTCGAGCGGGCCAAGCGGCGACTCAGCCGCGGCGACCGCACCAGCCTGCCGTCGTTCTCGGTCGCGGCCGCCGGCGAGCCGCCGCCGATCGACAGCCAGATCGGCGCCAGCCTGATCGATCGCCGCACGTACCGCAAGGCGATCAGCGTCGGCTTCGCCCCGCGGTGGGTCCCGCAGGGCTACGGGCTCGGCGGCACGCTGCTCGGTCGCGTCAATTATGTGCACGAGGTCGGCTTCGAGGTCGCCTATGCGCAATACGCCGGCTACGGCCCGCGCTGGCGCTACATCCTGGCGATGGCCCGCTACGAGCGGGTGTACCGGCCGCACAAGGTGTTTCGCCCGTACGTCGGCGCGTCGTTCGGGGCCCTGATCCCGATCGGCCGGCAGATCTGCGCCGAGTCGCCGCGGATGTGCGCGTCGCCGGCCGGGGTGATGACGCTCAACGGCGGGGCCCGCGTGTCGCTGACGCCGTGGCTGTCGCTGGTGGCCCAGGGCTTCGCGGGGGCGATGACGGCCCGGCCGTACTTCGTCGGCGGGGTCTCGGGCGGGATCGAGTTCACGATCCCGACCGGGCGCGACTGGCCGCAGTGACGCCGGTGACCTGCAGATCGGCGATCGACCTCGTCCTGTCGGGTTCGCTCCTCCTGCGACGGAGAACTCCCGGGCTTCGGAGGACACTGCTCGTGCTCAGCAGTGGCAGTTGCAGAGCGCGGGCCCGGCGTCCGGATACGGCAGTGCGCACATATCAGCAGCCGGCTCGGTCCAGGCGCACGAATTCCAGCCCACGAGGGTGGATCCACAGAAATTGCCGAGGAACATCTCGGTCTCGCAGGTGGCCGTCGTGCGAAAGTAAACGGTGCCTTCCACTGCGCCGGCGCAGGCCGTGGCGACCTCGCAGCCGTCTCCGAAAGCGCTGAGCGCGACGCACGCTCCGCCCTCCTTCGCGGCGCCGCACTCGCTCGCATCTTTCGGATACGAGGTCGTCGAGACCCACTGGCATGTATCATTGTTGTCGGCGAGGCCGATCGGGCCGTCGCAATCCTCGGCCGTACGTTTCGCGCAGATCTCCGCGCGGGGATCGGTCACCTCGTCGGGCGTGCAGGGGGTGGGCTCCGGAGCCGGACCGCAGGGGTCGCTCTCCGCGGCACAGGCCGACGCGAAGATCAGGGCTCCGAGGCATGCGGGACGAACGACCACCGTTTCGGTGTACGACGTGCGCCAGGGGGCGTCAACCGCGGTCGGTGAGTGAAGACCGCGCGGTCGCGGGTCACTGGCGCCTGGGGCGGCCGGCCTCGCACGCCGCCGCCGGGTCGGCGCGGGTGAGTTCGGCGGTCCAGGTTGGTCTCCCAGGCGCCGCCGTCGTACGAGAACGCCTGCTCCCGGCGGCGTGGTTCGTGAACGGACAGGCTCAAGAGGCGTGCCGACGCGGCGCCGGGTGCGACGATTCGTCGATGTCCTTGTGGACATGTCCCGTGAGCCATGCCGGAAGCAGCGGGGAGGGCGGGCCGGCGCTGGCCAGCCACAGCCGGTGGAGCGGGCGGGTGACGGCGACGTAGAGGGCGCGGCGGGCGTCGGCGCGGTCGGGGTAGGTGGCGACGTCGAGGTCGGGGACGACGACGAGGTCGAACTCGAGGCCCTTGACGTCCTGCACGGTGGTGACCTCGACGCCGGGGGCGAAGCGGAATTCGCCGTCCTCGACGACGAGGCGGGCCGCGACGACCCGCTCGAGGCTGTCGTGCAGGCGCCGCGCGGTCTCGACGTGGCGGCAGACGACGGCGACGTGGACGTGCGGGTCGTCCTGCTGCAGCGCGAGGAGGGCGTCGGCGAGGGCCGCGACGAGGTGACAGGCGCTGTCGTGACGCGTGACGAGGACGTGCTCGCGGTGGGCGAGGTCGCGGGGCCGCTGCGCCGGGTCGAGGACGGCGCGCGCGACGTCCTCGATCGGCGGCGGGCAGCGGTAGCTGACGGTGAGGGTCGCGGTGGTCGCGTCGCTGCGCCCGAGCTCGGCGAGCACGGCGGGCCAGCCGGGGAACGCGGTCGAGGCGTCGACCTGCTGCCGCTCGTCGCCGGCGATCGTGACGGTGCCGCCGGGGGCGACGGCGCGGCCGAGCAGCTCGAGCTCGATCGGCGCCAGCTCCTGGGCTTCGTCGAGGAGGATGTGTTGATAATGCGAGAGGGCGCCGTGGGCGGTGCGATCGCCGCCGGAGATCCGGCGGTGCAACGCGAACAGGACGGCGAAGTCCTCGACGTCGAGGGTGTCGGCGTCGGCGTTGGGAGTGCCGGCGTCGATCGGCCGCCCGTCGAGGGTCTGCAGCCGCCCGGCGTCGACGTGGGCCATGGCCCGCTCGGTGGTGGCGCTGAACTGGATCTTGGTGTGGGCGAGGACGTCGCGCAGCACCGAGGGACCGAGCTCGTGCGGGGCGGCAGCGGCGGCCTCGGCCAGCAGCTCGCGGTCGCCGAACAGGTGCAGCAGGAGGTCGCGCAGGCTGGTGGCGTGCTCGCGGTAGCCGGCCGCGAGGTCGCGCATGGCCGGGGTGCCGGCGACGATCCGCGGCAGCACGTCGCGCAGCGCGGGGTGGCGCTTGAAGGTGCGGACGCCGGGACCGGCGGTCTCGCTGAGCCGGCGCGGCAACCCGGGGAACAGCCGCCGCGCCTGGCCGGTGACCCACCGCTCGAAGGTGTCGACGAGGACGCGCTCGACGCCGAGCTCGGCGAGCATGCGGGTGGCGAGCCGCTGCAGGCCGGGCGTCGGCACGAGCATGAGGGCGCGGAACGGCCGCCGGGCCGCGTGCGCGGCGTGGGCGAGGAAGGCGAGGCGGTGCAGGGCGACGGTGGTCTTGCCGAAGCCGGCCTCGCCGAGCACGAGGAGCGAGCGCTCGACGGCCAGCTCGACGGCGGCGCGCTGGGCCGGGTCGAGCTCGACGCGCGCGGGCGAGAGCGGGCGCGTCCGCTGCCGCGGCGGCCGCGGGGCGACGCGCGGGCCGGTGCGGTGGTCGGCGTACCACCTGCCGTCGTGGTCGCGCCGGAGCCGGCGGTCGGCGAGGTCGATGCCGACGAGCTCGCCGGCGTGGAGGTGCACGAGGTGCCGGCGCACGACGGCGCCGGTGAGCAGGCGATCGTCGCGCTCGAGCTCGTAGTCGTCGCCGACGTCGCAGGTGAAGAAGACCTCGGCGAGCGGGGCGGTGCGCCAGTCGATCAGCGCGACGTCGCCTTCCGTCCACGAGCGATCGGCCAACAAGACGTCGCGCTCGCCCGCGGCCGTGCGCACGCGCAGGCGCCCGAAGTAGGGCACCTGCGGCAGCGCGGCGGCCAGCCCGGCGAGCGCGCGCGTCTCCTCGGCCACGAGTTCGGCCTCCTGCGGGGTGAGCGGTCGAGTCATGGGCGAAACATGACACCAGGCCCGGACCACGCGAGCGCGCGGGACGACCGGGGAGGTGCGGTTCCTCCGCGGCGGCGCGGCCGAGAGAGGCGGAGGCGGCGAGGCGCGGTGCTATGGTTCGGAGAGTGGAGGGTGAGGTGGTCGCCGTCGCGGTTGGCGAGGCGATCGGTGCGGCCATGGGGGTCGGCGGGCCGGAGATCGCGTGAGGCGCGGGCGGTGGCCGTGCCGACGCGACGACGAGATCGCTTCTGTGCCGCAGAGGCACGCGATGCGTGTCCGACCATTCGGACATGTCTTTAGAGACATATCCATGCAGCCGCGGAGGTGCGATGGTCGGCGAAGCACCGGCCCCGCCCGCGCGCCGGACGTGTCGGGGCGCCGTCAGGTCTTGTCGGCCGCCGCGCGAAGCTCGGCGCGCACGCGCATCAGCGCCTCGCCGAGCAAATTCTTGCCGCGCCACCGGCTGGTGTCGTGAATGCGAGGGTCGTCAGCCCGCAGCCCGACGCCCCAGATCCGGTCGAGCGGGCTCGCCTCGACGAGCAGCTTGTCGCCGGTCGCCAGCAGGGCGGCGCGCAGGTCGGGGTCCTGCCCGAACTTCGCCCGGTTGCCGCGCACCACGATCTCGAGGCACTCGCGCTCCCACACCGCTTGCACGAAGCCGGCGACCTCGCGCCCGAGCGCCTTGTGCTGCCGTGGCGAGTCGGTCGCGAGGATCTTCGCGCGCGTCGCCTCGTCGCCGAACAGCCGCGCCTTCTCGGCCATCATGAACTGTTCGGCGCAGCCGTAGGTGACCCCGTCGACGACGAAGCGCGACGAGGTCCACTGCCCGAACACGCCTGGCGGCTGCCAGAACAGGACCATCGTCTCCGTCTCGATCACCTGTGAACCATCGAAGTCGTCGGGTCGCATCGCCCGGCGACGATAGCAACGAGCCGGCTCGAGGTGCGACCCGAGGACGGTGCGCGCCGCGCGTTCTGGCGCGACCGGCTCGGCAAGGAAGGCGAGCCGAGTCGCCCACGCGCTGAGGACGGCGAGCGCGTGCCTGCTCGCGGACGGCGATCGAGCGGTCGGCAGACCCGAGCGACGAGGTCGCCGAGGTCATGGGCGGGCCGGGATGTGACGATCAGCGGTTGCGGAGCTCGGCGCGGAGCTGCATGAGCAGGTGGCCGAGGCGGTTCTTGCCGCTGCCGTCGCCGCCGTCGCCCCAGTAGGCGTCGTTGGTGGTGTGCTCGACGAGGCGGGCGTCGCCGGTGCCGAGCAGGAGGGCGCGCAGGTCGTCGTGCTGGGTGAACTTGGCGCGCAGGGCCGCGAGCATGACGCTCTCCTTGACGGACTCCCAGTCGCGCCGCAGCGGCCGCTTGCGATCGCGGCCCATCTCGGCGGCGAGCTTCGGCTTCTTGGCGCGCCGAATCTCCTCCTCGTGCGCGGTGCCGGCGAACTTCTGGGCCTGAAAGTAGTGCTCGCTGGTCGGCCAGCGCTTGCCGCCGAGCTTGATCGAGAACGGCGCGAAGTTGGACAGCTCGCCGTACGGATCGGCGGGCAGGTAGAACTCGATCACGTCGGGCATGTCGCGTCGACGAGGATCGCCGGATCGAGGGTGCGACGCCAGTCCGGAGATCGCGCGCGCGTGCACGTCGACGATCCTCCGCGGGACGTGTTCGACCGGATCGAGGGCATGTGGAGCGGCTTCGCCGACCTGTTCTGAGGGACATGTGAGCGCCCGCCGGGGCTTGGCCGGGGGGTCGATCTGGCGTACCCTCGCGCGTCATGTCCGAGCTGACGCCGCGAGACATCGCCGTGCTGGAAGAGCGCCGCCAGGCCGAGTGCACCGTGCTGGCGGCCGAGACGTCCGAGCCGGTCGCCGGCGGCTTCATGTCGGCCAGCGGGGTCGGCTCGTGGACCAATCAGGCGTGCGGGCTCGGCCTCGCGGGGCCGGTCGACAAGGCCGAGCTCGACCGCCTGATCGCGTTCTACGCCGGCCGCGGCATCGAGCCGAAGCTCGAGGTGTGCGCGTTCGCCGACGAGTCGCTGCTCGCCGGGCTGGCGGCGCGCGGCTTCGTGCTGCGCGAGTTCGAGGCGGTGCTGGCGCGGCCGCTCGCGCCCGACGAGGCGTTCGCGCCGCTGCACGGGTGGCCGCAGGGGATCTCGTTCGCGCGCGTCGACCCGGGCGACGCGGCCCAGGTCGAGGCGTACATCGACGCGTCGACCTGCGGCTTCCGCCCGGAGGGTGCGCCGGTGCCCGAGGAGCTGGCGGCGTCGGTGCGGCGGATGCTGGCGCAGCCGCGCACGGAGGCGTTCCTCGCCCTCGACGGCGAGGTCGCGGTCGGCGGCGGCTCGCTCGACGCCGGGGCGGGCGTGGCGGCGCTCCTGGGGACGTCGGTGCGCCCGTCCCACCGCGGTCGGGGGATCCAGCAAGCCCTGATCGCGCTGCGCCTGCGCGCGGCGCAGGGCCGCGGGTGCAAGGTCGCGTGCATCCACTCGCGCCCGGGCATCCCGACCGAGCGCAACGCGGCGCGCCTCGGGTTCGCGCTGGTCTATCACAAGGTCGTGCTCGTGCGGCCGGGGCCGGGGCTGGCGCCCTCGCCGTGATCCCGCTGCTCGACGATCGGATCCGCCTGACCCGCGGGTTCTTCGCCCCGGCGCGCGCGGCCGAGCTGCTGGCCGCGCTGCTGGGCGACACGCCGTGGCTGGCGGTCCGCTACGAGAACGCGGGGCGCCCGCAGGAGCTGCCGCGCTGGACGGTCAACTACGGCGAGCGGTCCTATGATTATTCGGGGCTGGTGTTCACGCCGTTGCCGTGGACGCCGCTCCTGGCCGGGCTGCGCGACCTGGCGGAGGCGCAGGCCGAGACGCGCTTCAACGCGCTGATCGTGCAGCTGTACCGCGACGGCGCCGACGGGGTCAACTGGCACAGCGACGACAGCCCGGGCGTCGGCGCCGATCCGATCATCGCCTCGCTGTCGTTCGGGGCGACGCGCCGGTTCCAGGTCCGGCGCAAGGGCGAGCGCGAGCCCTGCCTCGAGCTCGAGCTGCACGCCGGCGACCTGCTGGTCATGCGCGGCGACCTGCAGCACACGCACCAGCACAAGGTCCCGCGCGAGCCGGAGGTCACGGCGCCGCGCGTCAACCTGACCTTTCGGACATTGTCGGGTCCGGCGCCGCAGCCGGCGGTGGCGCACACCAGCCGGGCGGTCCGCTGGCCCGCCGACGAATAGCGGTCGGGCGCGCCGATCAGCGATCGGGGGAGTCGTCGCTGCTCGCCGGGCCGCTGCGCGGCAGGACCACCGTGAACGTCGAGCCGGCGCCGGGTTCGCTGTCGACCGAGATCGTGCCGCCGTGGGCGGCGACGACCCGCTCGACGATGTAGAGGCCGAGGCCGAAGCCGCGCGAGTGAGAGTCCGGCACCGCCCGTTCGTAGCGCTGGAAGATCCGCTCGCGCGCCTCGGGGGCGATGCCGATCCCGTGGTCGCGCACGGACAGGAAGACCGACGTCGCGTCGCCCCACACCCGGACCTCGATCGGCTCGCCGGCGCCGAACTTGAACGCGTTCGACAGCAAGTTGACGAACATCTGCTCGAGGCGGACAGGGTCCCAGCGGCCGCGCAGGTCGCACGTGGCGGACAGCTCCACGGGGCAGCCGCGGCGCAGGGCCTCGGATTCGAAGCGGCCGAGGATGTCGCGGACGAGCGCGACGAGGTCGACGCTCTCGGGCTCGATGCGCAGGCGGCCGGTGGTCATGCGCGAGACGTCGAGGAGGTCGTCGACGAGGCGGGCGAGGCGGTCGACCTGACGGACCGCCTGCTCGAGCTTCTCCGGGGTCGAGTCGGACGGCTCGGGCTGCGGGGCGTCGCGCCGCAGCTTGCGCATCAGCGACTCGATGTGGAGGCGCAGGGCGCCGAGCGGCGTGCGCAGCTCGTGCGAGGCGATCGAGAGGAAGTCGTCGCGCAGGCGCACGGCGCTGACGGCCTGGTCGTACAGGTGCTGGCGCTCGGCCTCGGCGCGCAGGCGTTCGCGGATGTCGCGGCCGATCGAGACGATCCGCCCGCCGTTGATCTCGATGCGCTGCAGCGAGATCTCGATCGGGATGTCGCTGCCGTCGCTGCGACGATAGCGGGTCTGCAGGCGGGTCAGGCTGTCGGGGGCGAGCGGGCCGGCGGCGAACAAATCGTGCAAGTTGTGCTCGTCGAACTCGGGCATGATGTCGCGCGGGCTCATGTGCAGGAGGGCGGCGCGCGAGTGGCCGAGGATGTCGCTGGCGCCCTGGCTGGCGTAGAGGATCTGCAGGGTGGCCGGGTCGAAGATGAGGACGACGTCCTGGACGGCGTCGAGCGTGCCCTTGAACTCGGCCAGGACGGCGCGCTCGCGCCGTTGCTCCTCGATGTCGGTGAAGGTGCCGAGCCAGCCGGCGATCCGGTCGCCGGGGTCGCGCTGGGGGACGACGCGGCACAAGTGCCAGCGGTGCAGGTGGTCGGCGGCGCCGTAAAGTCGGCACTGGAACTCGACCGGCTCGACGCCGGCGAGGCCGCGCTTCCACACGGCCAGTGACGCCTCGCGGTCGCCGGGGTGGACGGCGCCGCTCCAGCTGCCGGCGGCGCTCTCGGCGGAGATCCCGGTGTACTCGAACCACCGGCGGTTGAAGTAGTCGACGGTGCCCTCGGGGCAGGCGGTGAAGACGATGTGCGGGATGGCGTCCGCGAGGCTGCGGAAGCGGCGCTCGGTGGCGAGGCGGAGCTGGAGGAGCTCGAGCTCGGTCTCCTTGCGGGCGGCGTCGACCAGGAGCGCGGCCTGGGCCTCGACGCGGAGGCGCTGGCGGTGCAGCTCGACGAAGGTGCCGACCTTGGCGCGCACCACCGCGGGCACGAGCGGCTTGATCAGGTAGTCGACGGCGCCGAGGTCGTAGGCGCGGTAGACCTGCTCGAGGTCGGTGGCCTCGGCGGTGAGGAAGAGGATCGGCACGGCGGCGGTCTGCGGGCGCGCGCGGATGGTCGCCGCGAGCTCGAGGCCCGACATCCCGGGCATGAGGACGTCGAGCAGGAGCACCGCGAATTGCCGGCGCAGCAGCAGCAGCAGCGCGGCGGCGCCGGACTCGGCCTCGACGATCTCGTAGTCCGGGCGGGCGAGGATGGCCCGCAGCGCGAGGCGGTTCTGCGGCCGGTCGTCGACGACGAGGATGCCGACCGGCGACGCGTGCGGCTCGTTGCTCACCGGACGACCTCAATGCGCGAGCGGCCGCATGCAGCGGGCGATGACCGAGAGCAGCTGGCGGACCTCGATCGGCTTGACCACGTATTCGTTGCACCCGGCGGCGAAGCAGGCGAGCCGGTCGGCCTCGCTGGCCTTGGCGGTGAGGGCGACGATCGGCAGGTCGGCCAGCTCGGGCTTGGCCCGCAGCATCCGGGTGGCCTGCAGGCCGTCGATGTCGGGCATCATGACGTCCATCAGCACGAGGTCGACCTCGGGGTGCTCCTTGATCGCGGTGAAGGCCTCGCGCGCGCTCGCGGCGGCGAGGACGCGGGCGCTCGCGCGCTCGAGCAGGCCGACGAGGGCGTAGAGGTTGCGGGCGTCGTCGTCGACGACCAGGATCGTGCGGTCGACCAGGATCACCCTGTCGCGGGCGTCGTCGTCGCCGCGCTCGGCCGGCGCAGCCTCGAGCTGGCCGGCGCCGTGCGACGGCGGCAGCGAGGCCTCGTCGAGCCGCAGGATCGGCAGCAGCAGCGTGAAGGTGCTGCCGCGCTCGGCGACGCTCTCGAGCTGGATCTCCCCGCCGAGCACGCGCGCGTACTCGCGGCTGATCGTCAGCCCGAGGCCGGTGCCGCCGTACTTGCGGATCACCGTCGGGTCGGCCTGCTGGAACGCCTCGAACACCAGGCCGTGCTTCTCGAGCGAGATGCCGATGCCGGTGTCGGACACGGCGAACGCGATGATCCCGGGGGCGGCGCGCAGCTTGTCGGCGCGCACGGGCAGGCCCGGGGGGGCGGTGTCGATGCGCAGGTCGACGCGGCCCCGCTCGGTGAACTTGAAGGCGTTCGACAGCAGGTTCTTCAGGATCTGCTCGAGCAGGTGACGATCGGTGACGAGGGTCGACGGGGCGCCCGGCTCGATGTGGATGGCGAATTCGAGGCCGCGCTGGAGCGCGACGGGCCGGAAGGTGCGCTCGGCGAATCGCTTGAGCTCGGCCAGCGGATAGACCTCGTAGTGGGTCTCGATCCGCCCGGCCTCGACCTTCGACAGGTCGAGGATCTGGTTGATGAGCGCCAGCAGGTCGCGCCCCGACGAGTGGATGGTCTCGGCGTACTCCTGCTGCTTGGGGGTCAGCGTGCGCTCCTCGTTGGCCGCCAGCATCTGCGCCAGGATCATCATGCTGTTGAGCGGGGTGCGGATCTCGTGCGACATGTTGGCGAGGAACTGCGACTTGTACTGCGAGACCTTGGCGAGCTCGCGCGCCTTGCTCTCGAGCGAGGCTCCGGCCTCGGCGATCTCGCGGTTCCTCGTCTCGAGCAGCTGGGCCTTCTCCTCGAGCTCCTTGCGCCGGCGCTCGAGCTCCTGGTTCGAGCCCTGCAGCTGCTGCAGCAGCTCCTCGGTGCGCATGCTGGTGCCGATCAGGTTGATGGCGAGGCCGATGTTGAGCATCAGCTGCTCGATGAAGGTCAGCTGGATCGGGGTGAACTCGTGGAAGCTGGCCAGCTCGATGACGCCGCGCACCTGCTCCTCGAACAGCACCGGGAACACGGCGATGTTGCGCGGCGGGGCCTCGCCCAGGCCCGAGCTGACCTGGATGTAGTCGGCCGGCGCCCGGGTCACGATGATCGGCTTGCGCTCGAGCGCGCACTGACCCACGAGGCCCTCGCCGAGCCCGAAGGTGTTCGCCAGGTGCTTGCGCTTGATGAACGCGTACGAGGAGGTCAGCTGCAGCTTGGGGGCGCCGCCGGGGTCGCTCATGAGGTAGATCGCGCCGTGCTGGGCGTCGACGCTCGGGGTCAGCTCGGACATGACGAGCCGCGCCAGCGACTCGAGGCTGCGCTGGCCCTGCATGAGGCCGAAGAAGCGGGCGAGGTTGGTCTTGAGCCAGTCCTGCTCCTTGTTGGTCCGGGTGGTGTCCCGGAGGTTGGTGATCATCTGGTTGATGGTGTCCTTCAGGCCCTGGACCTCGCCGCGGGCCTCGACGGCGATCGTGCGGCTGAGGTCACCCTGAATGACGGCGGTCGCGACCTCGGAGATCGCCCGCACCTGGGTGGTGAGGTTGGCGGCCAGCTGATTGACGTTGTCGGTGAGGTCGCGCCAGGTGCCGGCGGCGCCGGGGACCTTGGCCTGACCGCCGAGCTTGCCCTCGATGCCGACCTCGCGCGCGACGGTGGTGACCTGATCGGCGAAGGTGCGGAGGGTGTCGGTCATGTCGTTGATGGTGTCGGCGAGCGCCGCGATCTCGCCCTTGGCGACCAGCTGCAGGCGCTTGGTCAGCTGGCCGTTGGCGACCGCGGTGACGATGCTGCTGATCCCGCGCACCTGGTCGGTCAGGTTCGAGGCCATCAGGTTGACGTTGTCGGTGAGGTCCTTCCAGGTGCCCGAGACGCCGGGGACCTGGGCCTGACCGCCGAGCTGGCCCTCGGTGCCGACCTCGCGGGCGACGCGGGTGACCTCGCTGGCGAAGGTGCGCAGCTGCTCGACCATGCCGTTGACCGTGTTCTTGAGCTCGAGGATCTCGCCCTCGGCGGCGACGGTGATCTTGCGCGAGAGGTCGCCGTTGGCCACGGCGGTGGTGACGAGGGCGATGTTGCGGACCTGCGCGGTGAGGTTGCCCGCCAGCATGTTGACGCTGTCGGTGAGGTCCTTCCAGGTGCCCGCGGCCCCGGGCACGCGCGCCTGACCGCCGAGCTTGCCCTCGTTGCCGACCTCGCGCGCGACGGTGGTGACCTGCTCGGCGAAGGTGCGGAGGGTGTCGGTCATGGCGTTGATGGTGTCGGCGAGCGCCGCGATCTCGCCGCGCGCCTCGAGCACGAGCTTCTGCGCCAGCTCGCCGCCGGCCACCGAGGTGACGACGCGGGCGATCCCGCGGACCTGGTTGGTGAGGTTGCCGGCCATGACGTTGACGCTCTCGGTCAGCTCCTGCCAGGTGCCGGCGACCCCGGGCACCTCGGCCTGACCGCCGAGCTTGCCCTCGGTGCCGACCTCGCGCGCGACGCGGGTGACCTCGCGCGCGAAGGTCCGCAGCTTCTCGACCATCGCGTTGATGGTGTCCTTGAGCTCGAGGATCTCGCCCTGCGCGGTGACGGTGATCTGCTGCGAGAGGTCGCCGTTGGCCAGCGCGGTGGTGACGAGGGCGATGTTGCGGACCTGGTCGGTGAGGTTGCCGGCCAGCAAATTGACGTTCTCGGTCAGCTCGCGCCAGGTGCCCGAGACGCCCGGCACGGTGGCCTGTCCGCCGAGCTTGCCCTCGATGCCGACCTCGCGCGCGACGGTGGTGACCTGCTGCGCGAAGGTCCGCAGGGTGTCGGTCATGTCGTTGATGGTGTCGGCCAGCGCGGCGATCTCACCCTTGGCCTCGACGACGAACTTCTGCGACAGGTCGCCGTCGGCCACCGCGGTGACGACCTTGGCGATGCCCCGCACCTGGGTGGTGAGGTTCGAGGCCATCAAGTTGACGCTGTCGCTGAGGTCCTTCCAGGTGCCGGCGACGCCCGGCACCTGCGCCTGTCCGCCGAGCCGACCCTCGGTGCCCACCTCGAGGGCGACCCGCGTGACCTCGCTGGCGAAGGTGCGCAGCTGATCGACCATGCCGTTGACCGTGTTCTTGAGCTCGAGGATCTCGCCCTTGGCCTCGACGGTGATCTTCTTCGAGAGGTCGCCGTTGGCCACGGCGGTGGTGACGAGGGCGATGTTGCGGACCTGCGCGGTGAGGTTGCCGGCCAGCAGGTTGACGTTGTCGGTGAGGCCCTTCCAGGTGCCGGCGACGCCCTGGATGTCGGCCTGCGCGCCGAGCTTGCCCTCGGTGCCGACCTCGCGGGCGATCCGCGTGACCTCGGCGGCGAAGTTGCGCAAGGTGTCGACCATGACGTTCACGGTCTCCTTGAGCTCGAGGATCTCGCCCTGCGCCTCGACGGTGATCTTCTGCGAGAGGTCGCCGTTGGCCACGGCGGTGGTGACGAGGGCGATGTTGCGGACCTGATCGGTGAGGTTGCCGGCGAGCAGGTTGACGTTCTCGGTCAGCTCGCGCCAGGTGCCCGAGACGCCGGGCACCCGGGCCTGGCCGCCGAGCTTGCCCTCGATGCCGACCTCGCGCGCGACGGTGGTGACCTGCTCGGCGAAGGTGCGCAAGGTGTCGGTGAGAGCGTTGATGCTGTCGGCGAGGACGGCGATCTCGCCCTTGGCGGCGATGACGAACTTCTGCGACAGGTCGCCGGCCGCGACCGCGGTCATGACCTTGGCGATCCCTCGCACCTGGTCGGTCAGGTTGTAGGCCATCTGATTGACGTTGTCGGTCAGGTCCTTCCACACGCCCGAGACGCCCTTGACGTCGGCCTGCCCGCCGAGCTTGCCCTCGGTGCCGACCTCCTTGGCGACGCGCGTGACCTCGGCGGCGAAGGTCTGTAAGCGATCGACCATCGAATTGATGGTGTTCTTGAGCTCGCTGATCTCGCCCTGGGCCTCGACGGTGATCTTCTGCGACAGGTCGCCGTTGGCGATCGCGGTGGCGATGAGGGCGATGTTGCGGACCTGCGAGGTGAGGTTGCCGGCGAGGCGGTTGACGCTGTCGGTCAGCTCGCGCCACACGCCCGAGCCGCCGCGCACCTCGGCCTGGACGCCGAGCTTGCCCTCGCTGCCGACCTCGCGGGCGACGCGGATGACCTCGGCGGAGAACGAGCGCAGCTGGTCGACGGTGGCGTTGATGGTGGCCTTGAGCGCGAGCAGCTCGCCGCGCGTCTCGACGGTGATCTTCTGCGACAGGTCGCCCTCGGCGATCGCGGTCGAGACCTGGGCGATGTCCCGCATCTGCGCGGCGAGGTTGGAGGCGAGCAGGTTGACGTCGTCGACGAGCGCGCGCCATGTCCCCCCGAGGTCGTGGTCGGCCGCCTGCACGCCCAGCCGCCCCTCGGTGGCGATCTCGCGCAACACGGAGGAGATGCTGGCGCTGACGCCTCGCAGCCGCAGCACGACGCTGTTGACGGCCTCGCCGAGGCGCAGGCGGTGACCGTGCAGCGGCTGACCGTCGGCCCGCAGCGGCATGGTGTCGGACAGATCGCCGGCCGCGACGGCGGCGAGGATCCGCGTGGCGTGGAGGGTCGGATTCACCAGAGTGTCGACGAGGCGATTGATGGCCTCGACGCCGACCCGCCAGGCGCCGCTCTCGGCGCCGAGCGTGGCGCGCACGACGATGTCGCCGTCACCGGCCCGATCGGCCGCGTGCACGAGCTCCTGCACGAGCCGCCCGTTCATCTCCATCAAGCCGTTGAAGGCCAGCGCGACCTCGGCGACCTGCGGGTCGACGCCCGACCCCGCCGCCGGCAGCCGCACCGAGAAATCGCCGAGCCGGGCGGCCCGCAGGGCGTCCCGCAGCGACCTCAAGCCCTCGCCGCGCGCGTCCACTGCACCGTGGCCCGACCGCTTGCCGGCGCGGGTTCGCGACTTGGTGGGAGCCGTCGCGCGGAGATCCGGAGCAGACATGGACGCGAATTCCTCGAGGTCGGCAAATGACGGTCCGTTCGGTCTGCGCCGGCCGCGAGAATGCGTCAAGGCGCCCCCGCGCAGGACGACCTGAGGCGGTGAACATATGGCTGAGACCGACGAGAGCGCCGGCCTCGCCGCCATGGTCATTGCGCAGCGCACGCGGGGGTCGGCGATGCCGCCGCGAACGGGCGACCCGAGCGGCGTGTGCGATCCGTGGCGACGCGTCAGCGACCGCGCGAGGGGCGGTCCGGCGGGAGAGTACGGTCGCGCTGCGGCACAGCATGTCGATTCGCGGCAGGACGCGGCCGCTCTCGATACGTGCGATCGAGGGCTGCCGCGTCCAATCCGTACGGGAGCTCGGAGGCTCTCGATTCTGAGCGCCGACCGGGGTTAGGATCTCCGGCGGAGCAAATTCATGACGCGTCGTGCCCTGATCCTGTCGTCGGTCGTCGCGGTGGCGTGCGGACCCGGCCAACCCATGAGCACGACGGAGACCGGAGGGACCGCGGGGAATTCGACGTCCTCGGGGGCGACGGTGGGCGATGCGTCGACGCAGGGAGGCGAGACCGCAGCGTCGACGACTTCGGGCGGGGGCACCGAGAGCGCGCCGACGACCTCGGGCGAAAGCACCGAGAGCGCCACGACGGACGTGTTCGACCCTGAACCGAATCTCGAGTACTGCCCGCTCGGTGGGCTGGCGACGAGCGACATCAGCGGGACGACCCCGTTCGGCGCATTCACGGCCGCGTACGCCCGCTTCGGCTGGGTCGGATGTGCCGGCAGCGCGGACGTGCCCGAGATCGTGCTGATGGGCGACGAGCAGGCGCTCGTGGACGCGATCGCGCAGGAGTATTCCTATTATGACGGCGGGGCCCGGCCGTTCCCGGTGCTCCGGATCCCGCTCGCTTTCATGGGCGGCGCCTGGCACGAGACCGGGTGGACGGGGGAGACGACGCAGTTCGCGTGGTTCTACAGCACACCCGAGTTCATGGAGGACGGCGGGCATTCGGTGACGATCACCATCACGATGAGCACCTCGGTCGCGGACACGATCGACCCGGGCGAGATCCCGCGGCTCGTCGGGTCCGTGATCATCGAGGGCGACGGCTGGGACCTCGCCGGCGATTTCGACGCGGCGTATTGCGGCGCCCTCACGTGGGGCCACGAGTGCGCATGACCCCGCCGTCGCCGGCGCGCCCGTGACAGCAGGGGCCGGGCAGGGTCGGAGCCTGCGGCCGATGTCCAAAGGGACATGTCTGAAAAGTCATGCGAGCGGGCCTCGAAGTCTGAGCGTGCTTCACGGCGACGAGGAGGGAGCCGTGCGCCACGGCCCGGCTCACGATCCGCGCGACGGCGCACGTGGGCGGGCAGGGGGTTGTGGCCCGGCCGGCGGCGTGCGACTGATGAGGTCATGGGAGAAACAATTCGTCGGGCGTGTCTGTCCGCGCTCCTCGGTGCGCCGGCCTGTTGCGTCGCAGCCAGCATGCGGGTGCACACGCCGCGGGGCGAGGTGCCGGTGGGAGCGCTGGGGGTCGGCGATCGGGTGTGGTCGATCGACGTGGCGACCGGCCGGCGGATCGAGGCGACCGTGCTGCAGGTGCGCCGGGCGACGCGCGAGTGCATGGCCCTGCACTGGCGCGACGGCGCGTTGATCTGCACGCCCGACCACCCGGTGTACGCGCCGGAGACCGGCGACTATCGCCCCGCGGGCGGGTGGACGCCGGCGCGCGGGCTGCTCCTGGCGACCGACGAGGGCGTCCGGACGGTCGCGGTGACGGCCATCGAGGTGTATGCCGGGCTCCACGAGGTCGTCGACCTCACGCTCGACGTCGAGCCGCACAACTTCGTCGCCGCGGGGGTGGTCGTCCACAACAAGAGCCCCGCGCCCGATTTCCTCGAGGCGGAGGAGGACGGGCCGGACATCGAGCTCGGCGCCGGCGAGGAGGTCGCGTATCGCGTCCGCGCCTGCCTGGACGGGACTGACGGCGACCTCTGGGTCACGGCCCAGGTCGAGGCGAGGACGCTGGTCGTGCCGACCGACAACGTGCCGTTCAGCCTCGGCATCACCGTCGAGACGGTGCACGGCAGCACCACCGGTACCGCGGCCGTGCCCTTCGACGACAAGGTCGATTACGAGCTCGGCAACAACAAGGAGTGCAGTGAGGGCGTCCTGTTCAACTTCCACCGCGCCGACGAGGGCGAGGGCGGCGAGATCGGGGTGACGTGGAGCGTCCGCGCCGCGATCGATCGCACCGAGCACACCGTCGCGGAGGACGCGACGATCTCGATCACGATCGAGCCCGAGCCGTAGCCGGCGCCTCGTTCGTCACGGCCGCAATGTTGCCGGTTACTCCTGCCTGGGGCATCAGGTGAAACTGGACGCTGCGGCGGCGCGGAATGTCGTGACGGGCCGGCGACGTCCTGCGCTAACGTCGACGCATGGCGAGCGAGTACACGGCGGACATGATCCAGGTCCTCTCGGTGCGCGAGGCGGTGCGCAAGCGGCCGGGCATGTACATCGGCCCGCTCGACGACGGCACGGCGCCGCTGCGCCTGCTGCTCGAGGTCGTCGCCAACGCGATCCGGCAGATCCAGCGCGGCCGCTGCACCCGCGTCGATGTGCGGGTCGAGGCCGACGACTTCGTCACCGTCACCGACGACGGACCGGGGATCCCGGCGGGCTCGCTGGTCGAATTTCTCGAGCACGGGACGAATTCCCCGACAGCCGGCGGCCGGGTCCACGGCGGGCTCGATGGCCTCGGGCTGCCGGTCGCCAGCGCGCTGAGCGATCCGTTCGAGGTCGACACCGTCCACGCCGACGAGCAGGCCACGGTCGCGTACGCCGGCGGCCTGCAGCGCGTCGCCCTGCGCGTGACCGCGGCGTCGCGGCCGTCCGGCACGCGCGTCCGGTTTCGTCCCGATCCGCAGATCTTCCCGCGCACGCGGCTGCCACGGGTCGAACTGACGCAGCGCCTCGAGGACCTCGCGTTCCTGCTGCCGACGATGGCGCTGTCGTGGAGCTTCGCGGGCGAGCGCGCGACGGGTCTCGTCGAACGCGTCCGGGTCGAGGCCGGCGGACCGCTCGGCGACGTCGCGCACCACCAGGGCGAGGTCGCGACGGACGACGGCCCGGCGGTCGTCGAGGTCGCCCTGGCCTGGCGCACGGAGCAGTACGAACAGCCGGCGCAGATCCTCGGCTTCGCCAACCTCCGGCGCAGCGAGGACGGGCCGCATGTCACCGGCCTGCGCGCGGGCGTCCGCAACTTCCTGAAGCTCCGCCCCGGTCGCGACCTCGAGGGACTCGTGGCTGCGGTCGCCGTGCTGCAGCCCGACGCTCGCTACCGCCAGACGATGACCAGGCTCGCCGACACGGGCCTGTTCTCCGCGGTGCAGGAGGCGACGGCGACCGCCCTGCAGCGCTGGGCCGAGCGCTTCCCGGAGGCCGCGGACACGCTGCGTCGCCGTGTGAAGGGGCGGTGAGCGGCGCCGCTACGTGGCGCGGGTCGGTATCACCGAGGACGCGGAGCTGCGCTCCGGTGCGTCCCAGGCGACCTCGAGCGAGACGAGGCCGCGGAACATCACGACCTGCCGGAACTTCAGCGGCGGGTCGCCGGCGAGGCGTAGCCCCGGCAGGCGCGAGGTGAGCACGGCGAGGCCCACGCGCCCCTGCAGGCGCGCGAGCGCGGCGCCGAGGCAAAAGTGGACGCCCCGACCGAAGCCGAGGTGCTCGCCGACGTCGGCGCGCCCGGGGTCGAACCGCAGGGGGTCCGCGATCACGCGCTCGTCGTGATTGGCTGAGCCGAGGGCCAGGAACACCCGCGCGTCCTGCGGGATCGTGACGTCGCCGAGCTTCACCTCGACCCGGGCGACGCGGGTGGTCCCCGGGACCGGGCAGTCGCGGCGGAGGGTCTCCTCGACCACCGCGGCGGCGAGCGACGGATCGCGCACCAGCGCCGCGAGCCGGTCAGGGTGCAGGAGGAGCAGCCGCACGGCGTTGCCGAGCAGGTCGGTGGTGGTCTTGTGACCCGCGAACACGAAGGTGGTCGCGTGGGTGACCGCCTTGACCAGGTCGAGTCGACCGTCGGGGTCCGTCGCCGCCTGAATGATGGTCGTCAGCAGGTCGGCCGCCGGCGCGCTCGCCCGCGCGGTGATCAGCCCCGCGAGGTGATGCTGCATCGCGACCACGCTCTCGGCCGCTCGCACCCACTCGTCGGTGGGCAGCCGGCCGCCCATGAACAGGCGCGCCGCGTCGTCCGCCCATTGCCCGAACTCGCTGGCGTCGGCCCGCGAGACGCCCAGGACCCCGGCGATCACCGCCACCGGCAGCGGGCCGCAGAAGCGGGCCATGAGCTCGGCCCGACCGTCGGCGGCGAAGGCGTCGACGAGCTCGCTGGCCAGCGCGACGACGGTGCCCTCGAGCGCGGCGATTCGCTCGGCGGTGAAGGCGGCGTTGAGCTTGCGCCGCACGGCGGTGTGCTCCGGGGCGTCGAGCTGGACGATCGAGCCGGTCCGCGGGAACCCCTTTCGCATCACCGCCAGCACCTCGGGCGGCGGCTCCTTGATGTTCGTGGTGGTGACCTTCGAGGAGAAGCGGTCGGTGTCGCGGAGGATGGCCGCGACGTCGGCGTGCCGTGTGACCACCCACATGCCCAGATCTTCGCAGAAGAAGATCGGCTCCTCGGCGCGCGCCAGCGCGTACCGCGAATACGGGTCCTGCTGCACCTCGGGCGAGAAGAAAGCGAATGCGGGGCGCTCCGTCATCGACCCGCGAGCGTACATGCGCCGGATCGGCGACTTCAAGGGGCGACCGCGGCGGCGCAGTTCACCGGCAGTCGGGCCTGCCTCGGGCGTATCCGCTCGCGGCGCAGCCGGCCCCGAGGCCCCGATCACTGGCCCTGTCGCCAGCCGCCGCCGAGCGCCTGGTAGATCGAGACGACGGCCTGCATCTGGCTCTTCTTCGCCTCGACGAGATCCATCTCGGCCTCGAGGGAGTCGCGCGTCGTCATCAGGACCTCGTTGTAATCCGCCTGCGCCGACTGATAGAGGGCCTTCGACGTCTCGATGGCGGCGTGGAGCGCCGCGACTTGCTCGTTCAATTGCTCATAGCGCTGCCTCATGTTCGAGATCGCCGTCAGCTGGTTGTACACGTCGGTGTACGCCTGCAGGATCGACCGTTCGTAGTCGAACACCGCCTGGACCTGCCTGGCGTTGGCGGACCGGTAGTCGGCCTTGATCGCCGCCCGGTTCAGCAGCGGCGCGATCAGGCCGCCGGCGACGTTGAAGGCCAGCGAGCGGGGGTCGATGAGGTGAGCCAGGTTGAAGGACTCGAAGCCGATGCCGGCGTCGAGGCGGAGCGACGGGTAAAACCGCGCCTTGGCGCTCCTGGTGTCGAGCTTCGACGCCTCCAGCCGCAGCTCGGCCGCCTTCACGTCGGGGCGGTTCTCCAGCAGATCGGAGGGCAGGCCGGTGGCCACGACGTCGGGCTTCGCGGCCATGAAGTTCCGGGAGTTGCGCGCGACGGGCTGCGGGAAGCGCCCGACCAGGAAGTTGATGCGGTTCTCGACGATGATCCGCTGCTGCTCGAGGGAGTATCTGAGGCCCTGGTTCTTGAGCACTTCGGCCTGGAAGCGCTGGACGCCGAGCTCCGTGCCGCGCGCGGCCAGCTTCTTGAGCTTGACGACCTCGAGGGCGTTCTTCTGCAGCTCGATGTTCTTGTCGAGGATCTCGATCTGGAGGTCGAGCGCGACGAGGTCGTAGTACGAGTTGGCGATCTCGGCCACGATCTCGGTGACCAGGAAGTTCCGCTCCTGGATCGTCGCCTCGTAGTGGAACGCGGCGGCCTTCCTGGCGTTGCGCAAGCTGCTCCAGATGTCGGTCTCCCACGAGGCCACGAAGCCGAAGCGGAAGTCCGCCAGCGGCTTCGGCAAGCCGTGGGCCTCGTGCTCGACGCCATGGGCGGTGTGCTCGCCGGGCTTCTCGAGGCCCGCGCCGACGCCCGCGTCCAGCCGCGGCAGGTACTCGCCGCGCATCGCCGCGACGTTGTTCTGGGTGATGATGATCTCCTGCAGCTGGATGTTCAGCTGCTGGTTGTTCTCCAGCGCCTCCGCGATCAGGTTCCTGAGGTCGGGGTCGGCGAAGAACTCGTCCCATTGCTTCTGCACCGCGACGCTCGGGCCGGAGTCCGAAGCGAGGGCGCCGAACGACTCGGGGACCGCCCTGTCGGCCTCCCTGGCCTTGTTGTCGCCGAGGAGGCTCGCGCAGCCGGCCACGAGCGACAGGGCGCAGGCGGCCGTCGCGGCGACGATCGGGTTCCAGCGCCTAATCACGGGACTCCTCCTGCGCGAGCGCCCGGTCCGGGTCCACCGGCGCCGCCTCTCGGGTCGGGTGAGGGGTCACGTCCTGCGGTTCGTCGGGGATGGGCGCCTGCGTCGTCGACATCGACTCGGCGTCCGCCAGCGTCTCCACCAGGACCGACGCCAGCGACAACTCGGAGAGCGGCAGCGGCTCGGTCGGCTCGGTCGGTGCGCCGATCCGCAGGAACTTCTCGAGCCGCTCGATGTGACCGAAGATGAAGTACAGCCCCGGGATCAGGACCACGCCGAACACCGTGCCCATGACCATGCCGCCGAGCGCGGACGAGCCGATGGTGTTGTTGCCGACGGCCCCGGCGCCCCTGGCGACGACCAGCGGGTACAGGCCGGCGACGAACGCGAACGAGGTCATCAAGATCGCCCGGAAGCGCGCCTTGGCGCCCGCGACGGCCGCTTCGAACACGGTGGCGCCCTCGCGCCGGGTCTGGACGGCGAACTCGACGATCAGCACCGCGTTCTTCCCGAGCAGGCCCACCAGCATGACCAGGCCGACCTGGGCGTAGATGTCGTTCGCCAGGCCCATGAGCTGGAGGAACAGGAACGAGCCGAACGCGCCCGCGGGGAGTGACGTGATCACGGCCAGCGGCAGGACGAAGCTCTCGTACTGGGCCGCCAGCACGAGATAGACGAACACCAGCACGATGGCGAAGATGTAGATCGCCTCGTTGCCGCGCCGCGCCTCGTCGTACGACAGGCCCTCCCAGGCGATGTCGTAGCCGCGCGGCAGGACCTCCGCCGCGACCTCCTTGATGGCGTTGACGGCGTCGCCGGTGGTGTAGCCGGGGGCGTTGTTGCCGCGGATGGCCGACGAGTTGTACATGTTGTAGCGGGTGATCTCGTTCGGGCCCTGGCGCTTCTTGAGCGTCATGAACGACGAATAGGGGACCATCTCGCCGGCGTCGTTCTTGACGTACATCTTCAGGACGTCCGGCGGCAGCGCCCGGTACTCGGGCAACGACTGCACGTAGACGCGGTAGAAGAAGTTGAAGCGGGTGAAGCCCTGCTCGTAGTTGCTGCCGATCATGACATCGAGGTTCTCCATGGCCTTGCGGATGGAGACGCCCTTCTGCATCGCCTTCTTGGCGTCGATGACGAGCTCGTACTGGGGGTAGTTGGCGGCGTAGAACGTGAAGAGGCCGGTCAGCTCGGGCCGCTCGCCCAGCGCGGCCATGAACTCCTGGTTGATGCGATCGAACTCGTAGTAGTCGGTGCTGCCGGTCTTCTCGAGCATGCGGAAGGAGACGCCGCCGGCCGCGCCGTAGCCGGGGACCGCCGGCGGCTCGAAGAACTCGACGACCGCGCCGATGTCCTTCGCCTTCTCCTCGAGCTCCTCGATGACCTCGTTGACCGACTTGTCGCGCTCGGACCAGTCCTTCAGATTGATGAGGCAGGTGCCGGCGTTGGAGGCGCGCCCCTCGGTGAGGATCTCGTAGCCGGCGAGGGCGGACACCGACGCGACCTCGTCCATCTCCTCGGCGATCTCCTGCAGCTCCCGCGAGACCGCGTTCGTCCGCTCGAGCGTGGTGCCCGGCGGGGTCTGGATGATCGCGTAGATGATGCCCTGGTCCTCGTTGGGTACGAAGCCGGCCGGGAGCACCTTGTTGACCTGGAAGATGCCGAACACGAACAGGCCGAGCGCCAGGATCGTCAGGTAGAACCTCCCGAGGAGCGCCCGGATCACCCGGACGTAGACCGACGTGACCCAGTTGAAGACGCGGTTGAAGCCGCGGATGAACAGGGTGATCGGGTTGCGGGTCTTCTCGCCGTGGTCGTGCACCGGCTTGAGGATCAGGACCGACAGCACCGGCGTGAGCGTCAGCGCGATGAAGCCGGACAGCACGATCGACGAGGCCATCGTCACCGAGAACTGGCGGTAGAACACGCCGACCGGTCCGGGCATGAAGGCCACCGGCACGAACACCGAGGTCATCACCAGGGTGATGGCGATGATGGCGCCGCTGATCTCGTGCAGCACCTGCTTCATCGCCTCGTAGGTCGACAGGTGCGTCGCCTCCATCTTGGCGTGCACGGCCTCGACGACGACGATGGCGTCGTCCACCACGATGCCGATCGCCAGGACCAGCGCGAACAGGGTGATGAGGTTGATGCTGATGCCCAGCACCGCCATGAAGATGAACGCCCCGACCAGCGACACCGGCACGGCGAGCGTCGGGATCAGCGTCGAGCGCCAGTCGCCGAGGAACACGAACACGACCAGCGCCACCAGCACGAACGCCTCGACGAGCGTGTGCGTGACCTGCTCGATGGAGGCGTCGACGAAGCGCGAGACGTCGTAGCTGATCGCGTAGTCCATCCCCGGGGGGAAGGTGGTCTGCTTGATCTCCTCCAGCGTTTGTTTGACGTTCTCGATGACCTCCTGGGCGTTGCTCCCGAGCGTCTGCTTCAGCACGATGGCGGCCGAGGGGTGACCGTCGAGGTTGGAGTAGATGTTGAAGAACTCGCTCCCGAGCTCGACCTTGGCGATGTCCTTGAGGCGCAGGACCTGGCCGTCCGGCGTGGCCCGGATGATGATGTCCTCGTACTGCTCGGGCTTGTTGTAGCGGCCCTCCCACACGAGCACGTACTCGAGCGACTGCGCCGTCTTGCCGGTGGCCTGTCCGACGCGGCCGGGGCGACCGATGATGCTCTGGTCGAGCATCGCCTCCTGCACCTCCTCGGGCGAGACGTTGTAGGCCCGCATCCGGTCCGGGTTGAGCCAGACCCGCATGGCGTACTGCCGGCTGCCGAGGATGCGCGCCTGCCCGATCCCCTTGACGCGCATGATCTCCGGCAGGACGTTGACGCTTGCGAAGTTGAACAGGAACTTCTCGTCCGCGCCCTCGGCCGTGCTGTACAGGTTGACGTACATCAACATGCTCGGCATGACCCGCATCAGGATGACGCCCTCGAGCTGCACCAGCTTCGGCATCTGGGGCATGACCTGGTCGATCCTGGTCTTGACGTTGATGATCGCCTGGTTGGGATCGGTGTCGAGGTCGAAGATGACCTGGATCGTCGCCTCGCCGGCGCTGGTCGCGTCGGTGATCATGTAGCGCATGCCCTGCACGCCGTTGATGGCGCGTTCGAGCGGGATGAGCGTCGACTGGATCAGGACGTCGGCGCTGGCGCCCGGATAGGAGACGGTGATCTGGACCTGCGGCGGCGCGATCTCGGGGAACTGAGAGATCGGGCGCGTCACCATCGACAGCAGGCCGAGGAGGACGATCAGGATCGAGATGACGATCGCCAGGACCGGGCGGCGGAGAATCTGGGCGAACATGGCGGGGTCCTCCTATTCCGCGTGGTAATTCAGCTGCGCGAACACCTCGGCGGGCTCCTCGAACTTCACGTCGACGTGCTTGCCGTCCTGGACCTTGCGCAGGCCCTCCAACAGGACGTGGTCGGTGTCCTCGAGGCCGCCTTCGAGGATGAAGGCGTGCGGGAGCTCGGCGGCGACCGAGATCGGGCGCTGCTTGACGATGCCCTCGTCGTCGACCACGAAGACGTAGCGGCGATCGAGGATCTCGAAGGTCGCCTTCTGCGGGATCAGCTGGGCGTCGGGGTACTTCGTCGTGACGACGACGTTCCCCGTCTCGCCGTGCCGCAGGAGGCCGGTGGGGTTGGGGAAGGTGGCGCGGAAGGCGATGTTGCCGGTCGTGTTGTCGAAGTCGGCCTCGATGGTCTCGACCTTGCCCTCCTGGTCGAACATCTTGTCGTTCGCCATCCTGAACTTGACGGCCATCTTCTGCTCGGGGTCGGCCTTGTAGTCGAGGTACTCGGCCTCGGGCACGTTGAAGTAGATCCACAGCATGCGGTTGTCGGACAGCGTCGTCAGCAGGTCGCCCTCCTCCACGAGGCTGCCCAGCCGCACCATGAACCGATCCATCAGGCCGGTGAACGGGGCGCGGATCTCGGTCAGGCGCATGTGGGTCTGCGCGAGCTCGAGCTCGGCCCTGGCTCGATTGAGCTTGGCGCCGGCCAGCGCGAGCTCGGCCTGCGACACGATGTCCTTGTCGGCCAGCATCTTGGTGTTCTTGTATTCGATCGAGGCCATGTCGGCCTCCGCCTCCGCGCGGTGGAGGTCCGCCCGGTAGATGAGCGGCATGATCTGGAACATCTTCGTGTCCTCTTCGACGAGCTGGCCCTCGTCGACGAAGATGCCCGTCAGATAGCCGCGCTCCTGGGCGCGCACCTCGATGTGCTGGATCGCGTGGACCGTGGCGACGTATTCGCGGGTGAGCTCGACGTCCTGGCGCAGCGGGGTCGTGACTGCGAAGACGCCGGCCTCCTCGTGCTTCTCGTGCGGGTGCTGACACGCCGAGACGCACAGGGCGAGCGCGGCCGACAATGCGAGGAGCCGCGGCGGCGATCGTTTCGTGTCCGTGCGCTCGAGCAGCGCGCGCCGGAGCGCGAAGACGAGGAAGACGAGGGGCCGCAGCGCGATGTGGATGATGTCGTTCATCGAGGTCCGCCTGTCGCGCGCGAGCTCTCGTCGCGCACGGGCTCAGGCGCGGCCACCTCCGTCGAGGGGCCACGCCTTCGGCCTGGTTCACGCCGTTACACGCCCGATGCCGGGGTCGTATCCGTTGGAAATTTTTGAGGAAATCATGATTGGGCGCGGCCCGATTGGATAAATTCCCAGCGATCGCTGGGAGCCTGTCCCATCGCCGTCCCCGCGGCAGGCCACGCCGCAACCTCCGCGACAGGGCGGCAGCTTCGCCGGTTGCGCGGGCGACGAGAGTTTCTCGGCAGCGCTCCGCGGTGGCGCAAGGATTGCAGCCGGCGGAACGAACCGCGGTAACCTCGCCGTGGAGCACCTCTTCATGACCCGACGACCCTTCGCCCCCGCCGAGCGCAGCCGTGTACGGATCAGCGGCCTCGTGCTGCTGCTCGGCGCAGTGCTCAGCGTCGCGACGGTCGCGCTGGTCGGGATCTGGTTCGAGGACGCGGAGTCCGAGCTGGCGATGGAGCGCGAGCAGCGGCGCCTGGGGGACCTCGCGGCGCTGCTGTCCGTGGAGCTCGCAGGGCAGCTGGCGAACATCGCCCGCGATCCGCCGCAGGCCGCGGGTCCGGCGGCGGCGGAGTCCGGTACCTGGACCGCGCGGGTCACAGCCGGCGACGGCCGCGAGCTCGACGTGCGGGTGCAGATCGGGGAGCTGTTCCACGCGGCCGACCACCTCGATTCGACGGACGAGCGGGTGTTCGTGCTGCCGCCCGGCGCGACGAAGTTCTTCGACCTGCACGGCCTGTCCGCAGGGCCAGGTGTGCTCGCGGAGCTGGTCGCCAGCGGCGAGGACACCGGCATGCTGTCCGACGAGCAGGCGCTGCAGCTCGGGCTGCCGGCGTACCCGGCGTTCGTCAGCGTCGCCGCGGCCGACGGCGGGGTGCTCGGGACGTGGCGCGTCGCCGTCGTCGGCAGCACCCACGAGGAGATCGAGCGCGACCGCCGGGGCATGCTGCGCGTGATCGTCAAGGTGCTGCTGACCGGGATCTCGACGGTGGCGTTCGGCTACTTCGCGTTCCGGGAGTTCCGCGCGCAGGTGATGGCCCGCCACCAGCTCGAGCTGGCGGAGCAGCGGCGCGCCGGTGAAGAGGTGCTCGCCCGCGAGAACCGCACGGCGACGATGTTGACGCTCGCGTCCGGGGTCGCCCACGAGGTCGGCACGCCGCTCGGGCTGATCCGCGTCAAGGCGGAGGCGCTGCTCGACGCCCTGCAGGACTCGCCCGAGGAGGAGGACGTGCGGACGATCCTCGGCCAGGTCGACCGCCTCCGCGACGTGGTCCAGGGCTTCCTCCGCGCCGCTCGCGGGCGAATGCCCGAGCAGACGCGCTCGGCCCCCGCGACGCTGGTGCAGTCGGTCCGCGACCTGATCGCGCACCGGTTCCAGGCCGCCGAGGTCGAGCTGCAGGTGGAGATCGCGCCCGAGATGCCGGAGGTCCGGGTCAACGCGCTGCTCGTCGAGCACGCGCTGGTCAACCTGCTGGTCAACGCCTGCGACGCGTCCCCCAAGGGCGCCTGCGTCACGCTGCGCGTGCGCCAGGAGGGGGAAGACGTGGTGTTCGAGGTGCTCGACGAGGGCGAGGGCGTGCGCGAGGAGGACCGCGAGCGCCTCCTCAAGCCGTTCTTCTCCCGCAAGGCGCAAGGCACCGGCCTCGGGCTCGCGCTCACCAACGAGATCGCCCGCATGAGCCGCGGGTCGGTCACCCTCACGGCCCGGTCGCCTCGCGGCGCGATCGCCACGCTGCGCCTGCCCAGGGAGGTCCCATGACGAGCGAACACAAGGTCCTGCGCCCCCACGTGCTGCTGGTCGACGACGAGCCCGAGTGGGGCGACGCGCTCGGCGAGCAGCTCGGCCGCCGCGGCTTCAAGGTGCACGTGGTGCGCGACGCGGCCGCCGCGCTCGCGCTGCTCGAGTCGCAGGAGATCGACGCGCTGGTCACCGACCTGCGGCTGGAGCGGGGCGACGGCGTGTCGCTGATGGTGCAGGCGCAGGAGCTCGTGCCGCAGCTGCCGACGATCGTGATGACCGCGTACGGGGCGATCGACACCGCGGTCGAGGCGATCCGGCGCGGAGCGTTCCACTACCTGACCAAGCCGTTCGGGGTCGACGAGCTGGTGCTGTTCCTGCGCCGCGCGCTCGACGACCGCCGGCTCCGCCGCGAGACCGGCGAGCTGCGCCGGCGCCTGAACGACGCGGCGCCCGGAGGCCTGGTCGGCCGCAGCACGGCGATGCGCGCGGTGTTCGAGATGGTCGCCCGGATCGCCGACGCCGACGTGCCGGTCCTCCTCACCGGCGAGACCGGCACCGGGAAGACGACGATCGCGGCGGCGCTGCACGCCCGCAGCCAGCGCGCGTCGGCGCCGTTCGTCGCCGTCAACTGCGCCGCGATCCCCGAACAGCTGCTCGAGAGCGAGCTGTTCGGCCACACGCGCGGCGCCTTCACCGGCGCGACGCAGGCGAGCCAGGGGCTGTTCGCGGAGGCCGACCAGGGCACCCTGTTCCTCGACGAGATCGGCGAGCTCCAGCCCGCGCTGCAGGCCAAGCTGCTGCACGTGATCGAGCGCGGGGTGGTCCGGCCGATCGGCGGGACCCGCGAGCGCCGCGTCCACACGCGGATCCTCGCGGCGACCAACCTCGACCTCGCGGCCGCCGTGCGCGCCGGCGAGTTCCGCGAGGACCTCTACTATCGCCTCGCCCTGATCGTGCTCGAGATCCCGCCGCTCCGCGACCGCCGCGAGGACATCCCGCTGCTCGTCGAGCAGTGCCTCGAGTCGGCCCGCCGCCGCCATCCGACCGCCGCGCCGCGCCGGGTCGGCGACGAGGTGATGGCGGCGTTCCTCGCCTACCCCTGGCCGGGGAACGTGCGCGAGCTGGCCCACCTGATCGAGCGCCTGGTGCTGTTGTCGCGCAACGAGGTGATCGTGCCGGCGGACCTGCCCCGCGGCTTCGGCAGCGAGGACCGGGACGTCGCCGAGAGCGAGCACGCGCCGTTCGGCGACGCGGTGCTGCCGCTGCGGGAGATCCAGCGGCGATACGCGCGCTGGGCGGTCGCCCGGCACGGCGGGGTGAAGGCCCACGCCGCCCGCGCGCTCGGGGTCGACATCAAGACGCTGATGAAGCTGCTCAGCGAGTGAGCAGGACGCGGCGTCCGGACGCAGGTGGCGTCGGTCATGGACGACGACGGCGGCTGTCTCGCCGCACGGCGAGCAGGTGCTGGTCCGCAGCTGCGATCAAGCGATGGGCGGTGCCGCTGTCCTCGTCTGCTTGGGCGATCCCGGCGGAGAGGGTCACCGAGATCGTGTGCGCGTCGACGGTGAAGGTGTGGGCCGCGACCTCCGTGCGGACCTGCTCCGCGAGCGCCGCGGCGCCCTCGCGATCGGTCCCCGGCAGCAACAACACGAACTCTTCGCCGCCGTGGCGCGCCAGGATGTCGCCTGGGCGCGCGTGCTGGCGCAGGATCGCCGCGAGCTCCCGCAGTACCTGGTCCCCCGCCGGGTGTCCATACGTGTCGTTGATCTGCTTGAAGCGATCGATGTCGAACATCACCAGCGCGAGCGGTCCTCCGGTGCTGCCAGCGCCCCCCAGTTGGCGGTCGAGATGATCGACGAGATGGCGGCGGTTGTGCAGCCCCGTCAGGCCGTCGAGCTGCGCCGGGCTATACGACGTCTCGACGATCGATGGCGCCTTGACCAGCTTGAAGATCGTGTGACCGATCTGGAGGCGATCGCCGTAGTGCAGCCGGGCCTCCCGCACCGGCTCGTCGTTGACGTAGGTGCCATTGACGCTGCCGTCGTCGATCACCCACCAGCCGTCGACGCGCCGCTCGAAGCGCGCATGGGTGCGCGAGACGGCGTTGCCGCCGAGCACGAGGGAGTTGTGGTCGCCGCGCCCGACGGTGCTGGGGCTCGCGGCTGACGCCAGCGCGTGGCAATGGCCGAGCATCTCGGCGTCGCGCGAGTAGATGACGAGGAGGAAGCACTCCGCCTGCTCCAGCGCGCCCGATGTCGTGCTGCGGCGACCGCTAGCGAACAGGCGAGCGGCCCAATCCCCGACGGGGTCGGGCCTGCCGAGCACAGCGTCGCTCTCGACGCCGCCGTTCGACAGGCGCTTCGGGATGGCGATGCACTGCCCGGCGAGCGCGCGGGACTCCGCGGCGGCGACGGTGTCGCAGTAATAGACGCGCTCCTTGCATTGCTGGCAGAAGCGGACGGACTCGGTGTCGGTCGGCGCGAGCGTCTCCCAGCGCTTGGTGCAGACGAAGGCGAAGCGGACCCGCCGAGCCTCCAGCCGGGCGCCGTCGCTGCCGCAGTTCATGATCGTGTCGCGGAGCAGCGCGTTCGCGAAGTCGAACCCGATCGTCCGCGACAGCTCGATGAATCGCGCGATCACGGCGGGGTCGTCGGCCGCGCGCGAATGCAGGGCGACCTCGAGTCGCAGCCACTCGGCGCGCGCGGGATCCCTGCCCTCGACCAGCCTGGCGTACGCGAGCCGGTCGGCGTCGTTCAGCGCGCCGCCGTAGGCCTTGTGGATGAAGGGGCGCTCGTCGTCGGCGCTGAGGTAGTCGGCGATGCGGGGCTGCGCCTGGGCCACGGAGACAGGCATAACACAGGGCCCTCGCGGGCGCGTTCGCGCCGGGCCGCGGGGCCGTTCACGCGCGATGCAGGACGGCAGCGGCGCCGAAGCGCCCGTCGAGCGAGCTGTCGCGCGTCTCGCGGAGCCCGATCGCCTTCTCGCGGGCACCCGTGACGAGGCGCAATTGATCGCGGGCCAGCGTTCACTGTCCCGGCAAGAAGGCCGGCGACGGCCGTCGCGCCGGGATTGAGGAGTCGTCGCGGACGAGCGGCGCCGGGGCATGCGGGTGGTCACCGGCCGGTGGGCGTGGGGCCGCTGGTGAGGACATCCCAGAAGAGCACGAACAGGAGCCCGAGCGAGACCATGCCGGCGATCACCCAGCCCTCGGCGTGTCGGCCGTCGCGGAGTTCGGAGGGGTCGGAATGAGCGTCGTGGCGGGCCCAGGCGATCGACCGCATCACTGCGGCGACGATCCACAGCATCGCCGCGATCGCAGTGGAGAGGACCGACAGGGCCTTGCCCTGGGGGTCTACGAGCGCGACGAGCCATGGCAGCAGCGTCGCCGCGAAGCTGCAGACGCCGACGCGGCGCGCGGCCGCCAGCCTCGCGCTCGCGCTCACGCGGCGCGGTCGCGGAATCGTGACATCCGCGCGGCGGTACGGCGATTGTCCGGCGGGCGCTTGCTCCGAGGTGTCGGTCGGCGGGGGGAGGGCGGCCTGCTTCTCCAGCTGGTAGCCGACCGCTCCGAGGAGCAACCCGAAGAACAAGAGAACGACCCCGGCGATCATGGCGAGCTCGCCCACCACGCCGTCCACTCCCGCGAATCGCCCGCTGTGCGGGGACGAGTTCGCGGACATGTCATGGCCCGAGAGCACGAGGGAAACGGCGAGGACCACCAGCCCGAATGCCGCCAGGAAGTAGCGGAAGCCCGGTCACCATAGCACGGCGAGCTCGCCGGAGCAGTCATCCGCTGTCGACGATGCGGTGGCCGCATTGGCACGTGCGTCGGATTGCGCTGCGGCGATTCGATCGCCGGCCCGGCCGGCGATAGGAGCAAGCCACCCCGTGAACGCGCTACGGTCGCATCATCATCGAGTCCGGGCCCGGGGCCTCGACGATCTGCTCCACGCCGAGGAACGAGGCGAACGCCTGCTGGAGCGCGGCCTTGTTCATCGTCGTGGCCGCGGGCAGCTCGAGCGCCATGCCGAGGATCCCGTTCTCCCAGTCGAAGGTCCAGAAGCGAGGCTCGGTCAGGTCGTCTTCCTTCGAGGCGTGGAACGTCCGCCAGGTCTCACCCGGGAGTCGCACGCATCCCTCCACGATCCGGCTGTCGTCGTCCACCACTACGTCGTACGAGATCTCCGCTCGCTCGGCGAAGAAGTACGAGGGCTCGACGCTGCCTTCGAGCGCGGTGAGGTGACGTTCGATCACCGTGCGGTACACGTGCTTCGTCGGGAAGTACACGACGTACTTCCAGCGCTGCGTCTCGGCCACGGCCGTGTGGTCCTGCATCGGCTCGCGCCAGAAGACGACGCCCTCCAGCTCGTTCACGTCTTTGTGCCACGGCTCGTCGGTGACGAGCTTCACCCGCCCGTTCACGGCGAACGCCGGCGGTCCGGGCGGGGGAGGCGGGCCCTGGCCCGGCTTCGCGGGAGGCTCGCACAACATCGGGTCAAGCTGGACGAGACGCGACGCGACGGGGGTGCGCTGCGCCGCCGCGAGCTCGGCGATGAACGCCTCGATCTCGTCCTCGAGCGGCAGTCGCGGCGCGCTGGCGGGATCGAAGGCCGGCAGCTCGGGCGGCGGCAGGCCGAGGTCGGCGAGCACGCCGGTGCACACGCGCAGGTCGTCGACCCACGAGAACTGCGGGCCGTCGGCCCAGGCCTCGCGGTAGCCGGCGAGCGCCAGCGGTGCGGCGAGCTCGCGCTCGCCGAGCGCGAGGTGGGCGGCGGCGAGGATGCCGGCGACGCGGCGATTGTCGTGGCGCCTGGCGGCGACGTGGGCGTGGGCGAGCGCCTGGCGGGCCTCGGCGAGGCGGCCGAGCCTGGCGAGGCAGACCGCGCGCCAGGCGTGGGCGCGCGAGCCGTCGCAGCCCATCCGCCGCGAGAGTTGCATCGCCGCGTTCAAGTGCGACAGAGCCGCCGCGAACGCGCCGCGTTCCGCCTTGATGCGGCCGGAGAGCAGATTCCAGCGGGCGGCGATATACGCGTGCCAGCCGATCGTGAGATAGACCGACGCTTCCTCGAGGAACGGCTCCGGGTCGTGGCCGCGGCCGAACGCGATGGCGGCGCGGCAGAGGTCGAGGAGGATGTTGTCGTGCTCCTCGCCGAGCGCCGCCATGTCGGCCTCGGCCTCGTCCCAGCGACCGAGGTCGGTCGCGATCTCGGCGCGGCGGGTGAGCCGGCCGGTCTGCTCCTTGCCGTGGGCGAGCATCAATCGGTGGACGAGGGCGCAGGTGTGCATCGCCGCGTGGGTGCGGTTGGCGGCCGCGAGCGACTGCATCCGGCCGTCGAGGCTGATCTGCAGGCTGACGGGGCGGCGGCGCTCGAGGTCGAGCCGGACCGCCACCTCGCGCAGGGCCGCGGCCTCGGGTTCGCGCCCGACCTGCGCGAGCGCGTACGAGAGATCGGAGATCCGCCGGCTCTGGGCCGTAGGGTCGTCGAGGTCCGGGGGCTCGCGCAGGCCGTCGGGGAACAGCGGGGTGAGGAGCTCGATCACCACCGGATAGGCCGAGAGGCGCTCCTTGAGCGCGGCATCCAGGCGCTGCTCGTAGACGTCCGAGGCCTCGTCGAGCTCGCCGAGGCCGATGTGCGCGCGGTGGAGCTCGAGCGAGCGCCGCAGGTCGGCGATGCAAGTGACGTCGTCGCGCTCGCGCGGGCCGGGGCCGAAGTGGCGGCAGACCGCCGCGAACGCGGGGTTGCTCTCGCTGTGGCCGTCGAGGCGCTCGAGCGCGTGGGCGCGGACGATCGGGTGGAGGTCGTAGCGGTTGCTGCTGCGGTCCCACGTCAAGAAGCCGCGCGTCTCGAGCTCGCACAGGTCGGCGTGGACGGCGGCGTAGTGGGCGCGGACCCCGGGCAGGCGCTCGTACGCGTCCGCGAGCGCGCGATAGATGTCCCACGCGTCGCAGCGGGCGCGCAGCCGGTCGCGTCGATCCCTGAGCCTGCGCCGGGCGTCGAATTCGGGCTCGCCGGCGAGCTTATCCTCGACCTCGCGCAGCCGGGCGCGCGGCGGCGGCGACGGACGGCGCAGGCCGAGCGGCGGTCTCACGAACCCGAGCACGTCGTCGTGCTCGGCCGCGAAGTGCAGCCGGGCGAGCCGCCACAGCAGGTCCTCGGGGCGAATCGCCAGGACGTCGAAGGCGGTCTCGAGGATGTTCCTGCGCAGCTCGTCGGGCTTCGCGTCGTCGCCGAGGATGTCGGCGAGCAATCCGGGGTCGTCCTTCATGACGCCGGCGAGGAGGCGCCACAGCAGGGCGTGGTGATCGAGCGTCGCCATGGCCCTCGTCGCGGGGGCGACCCATGCGGCGGCGGGATCGAGGCCGAGCGCGCGCAGCAGCGCGGGGAGCTCCGCCGGATCGAGGCCGTCGAGCTGGCGCAGCTCGAAGCCGGGCGCGAGGCCCTCGCCGTCGCGCAGGTCGGTCGGGAAGATCCGCGAGGTCGCCAGCAGCCGCGTCGGGCCCGCCTGGGCCAGCGCGCGCAGGAACTCGCCGTCGCGCGGATCGGTGAACGAGTGCGGGTCGACGGCCTCGTCGCCGAGGCGCGTCGCGTCGAGCCGGTGATGCGCGATCAGGGCCCGCTCGAGGCCGTCGACGACGAGCAGGAACGGTCGCGCCCGCGCGGCCTCGAGCACCTCGAGCTCGAGCTGCTCCCGCTGGCCGTGAAACGCGTGCGAGGGCGAGACCCCGGCCGTGTAGGCCGCGAGGGTGCGGAGCAGGCCGTCGAAGTTCGCGCCGCGCCGGTAGAAGCTGAACCACAGGCAGCCGGCCCACGGCGGGGCGTCGGCGAGCCGCCGCTCGACCCACGCCCACGCCAGCGCGCTCTTGCCGACCCCGCCGGGCGCGACGAGCACCCGCGCGGGCCGACCGTGCGCGAGCCAGGCGTCGAGCTCCGCGAGGTCGGCGGTGCGCCCGGTGAAGCTGTTGGGCTTGAAGTACGGGTGTACGAGGTGCGGCGCGGGCGGGACCGGCGTCGCGTACGGGTGCTCGTAGGAGATGGGCTCGTGGGCCGGCTCGGCGTCCTGGTCCGCGTCGTCGAAGGTCGCCTCGGGGGGCAGGGCGAGCAGGCGCAGCTCGGCGTAGGCGGCAGGGCCGAGGTCCGCGGGCGGGCCGTCGGGCAGCCTCAGGTCGGCCGGGCCTGGATCGTCGCCGACGCGGACGACGAGCGCGTCGGCGATGGTGACTGTCCTCGAGGACATGTCCAGGGGGACAAGGCCTGCGCGCCAGACGGCGTCGATGACGGCGGCTCGGGCGGCTTCGGGGGCGTGAACGGCGACGTGGCGGGCTGTTGTCATGAGCGCGGAGGATTGGTCGGCCTAGCCCGGCGGGCCGAGCTTGTCGGCGAAGAAGCGCCGGACGTCATCGTAGTAGTAGCGGCGCGGCTCGGGGTTGTGGCCGGTGCCGGGCATGATGAGGAGCTCGAAGCGCTTGTCGGCCCGGATCAGCGCGTCGGCCATGCGCATGGTGGTGGAGAGCGGGGCCTGGTCGTCGCTGGTGCCGTGCATGAGCTTGAGAGCCCCGCGCAGGTTGCCGGCGAGCGGGAGGTTCGAGGCGGCCTCGTAGGCGGCAGGGTTGGCGGCGGGCAGGCCGAGGTTGGGCTCGTTGCAGAGCGCGTCCTCGGTGAGGTCGCCGGGGGCACCGGCGTAGCCGGCGACGAATCGATCGGGCGCGGTGAGCATGGCCCGCAGCGCGAAGTAGCCGCCCCAGGAATGGCCGTAGACGCCGAGGCGCTCGAGGTCCATGTACGGGCGCGTCGCGGCGGCCTGGTCGAGGGCGGCGAGGTGGTCGGGGATCTCGATCTGGCCGAAGCGGCCGTAGGTGGCGTCCTGAAACGCCTTGCCGCGCCCGGGGGTGCCGCGCGCGTCGAGGACCATGACGACGAAGCCCATCTGGGCCAGGCCCTCGGCGATCCGGCTCTCGGAGGTGCCGACGTAGGTCCACGGCACGACGGAGACGAACGGACCGGCGTAGATCAGGTCGATGACGGCGTAGCGCCGGCTCGGGTCGAATGCGACGGGTTTGAAGAGAGTGCCGTGGAGTGGAGTCACGCCGTCGGCGGCGGTCGTGACGATGGCTTCGGGCGGCTGGTAGCCGAGCGCGGTGACGGCGCTCGCGTCGGCCTCAGCGTAACGAAGCGCGGCGCCGCCGTCCACGGCGACCACGTCCCACGCGCGCGGGCGGGCGCGCGCGGAGTGGCCGTCGATGTAATAACGCCCGGACGGCGAGACGCTGGGGCGATGCATGCCGGCGTCGCCCGACAGCCGGGTCAGCGCGCCCCCGGCGATCGGCAGGCGATAGACGAGGCGATCGTAGGGCGCGTCCGGCTCGGCGGACGCGAGGACGAGCAAGGCGTCGCGCTCCGGCGTGACCGCGAGGACCTGATGGACGGGGAACGAGCCGCGGGTGAGCTGGGCCTCGAGCTCGCCGCTGTAATCATAGCGGTAGACGTGGCGCCAGCCGTCGCGCTCCGAGATCCACAACAGGCCGTCCGACAATGGCATGACCTGCTGCTGCCATCCGCCCTCGTCGAACCCGACGTCGGCGACGAAGCTGTCCGGCCGCTCCTCGCGGACGATCAGGCGCACGTCGCCGGTCGCGGGAGCGACGGCGAGCAGATCGAGCCGCTTGCCGTCCCGCGCCAGACGCAGCACGAGGGCCTCGCTCCCGTCGGGTCGCCAGCCGGCGAGCCAGGTGTACGATTCGTCGCCGGGCAGCGCGGCCTCCACGACGCGCCCGGTCGCGGGCTCGACGAGGTGGAGCTCGGCGCGCACCAGCGGCGTGCCGGTCTTCACGTACGGCACCTGCCTCACCTCCTCGAGCGCGGTGGTGTAGTCGACGATCGGGAGCTTGTGGACGGCCCGGGCGTCGCGACTCCAGACTGCGAGGTGGCGGCTGTCGGGCGACCAGGCGGTGCGCGGGAGCTTCCACGCGGCGTCGGGCTCGCCGTCGCGTTCGACGAGGGCGCGGCCGTCGGCGGCCACGACCGCGAATCCGTGGCCGCGCCGGACGAGGAGCGCGCGGCGATCGGGCGCGAGCACCGTGTCGGGCGCCAGCACGTGATTGGCGGGGTCGTCCGCGGCGAGGGCGACGACCCGGCGATCGTCGAGGCCGAGCGCGAAGGTCCGGTCGCCGATCCGGAACACGAGCCGCGTGCTGTCCGGGGCGAGCGCGAATTGCAGGTAGTCCCCGGGCACCGTCGCGCCGGCGAGCTGGGCGCTCAATTCGTCGGGGGACAGCAACGGGGCGACGGTGCGGGCCTTCGGGTCGACGATCTCGAAGGTGCCGCGGTTCGGACCGACGCCGGGCCAGTGCACGAAGCGGTCGTCCGGGAGCCAGACCTGTCCGCTGAGGCTGTCGCGGATCCGTTCCGGCCGGAGGAAGAATTGCTCGGCGTAATCGAGGCGGGCTTGCAGCGGCTCGAGGTCGACGGGCGCGGCAGGCGAGGCCGGCTCGGGCTTGCCTGCGTCGCACGCGGCCGCCCCGGTGAGCGCGGCGGCGAGGAAGAGGATGCGGTGAATCATTGCAGGGCGCTCCATGCCGGGTTGTCGAGCAGGTCGGCGAGGATGGCGAGTCCGCGATCGAGCTCGGCGCGCGAGTGGGCGGCGGCGAGCGAGACGCGGATCGCGTTGGGGGGCATTGCCGGGGCGGGCGGCGAACACGTGCGAGGGGCCGAGCAGGACGTCGCGGGCGTGCGCCTGCTCGACCAGCTCGAGGGCGCGGCGCTGTGGCGGGCACGGTGTGTATGTACCAGGATAGGATCGAAGATTGTCTCAGGACAATCTCAATGCAGCCGGAGGGCCGCACGCAGCAGGTCTCGCGCGCCGCGTCGGTGTCTTCAGGAACGGCCCGATCGGACGATGGCGGTCGTCCCGGGGACGAGGCGGCGCCCGAGTTCGAGCTGAACTCGCCGCCTGGCTCGGCGCAGGCGATGAGGCAACATGTCCCTTCGATCATGTCGAACGGCCACGCGGCGAATTGCGGCCGCGGTGGCAGTATACGCGCAGGGCCGCGACGTTCACGGCGGAGCGCCAGGCGTGCGAGGGACGCCGGACGCGGCCTCGTCCGTCACCGCCCCGCGGCCATGGCCAGCGCGACGCCGCGTTGCAGCGTGCTGCAGGTGAGGATGCCGCCGAGATCGATCGGCGGCGTTCGCCCGCGAATTGTCGCCAGATCGGCGCACGCAGGCGGGCTCCCCGGTCGCTGATTCGTCGCTGCAGACGACGTTTCACCGGAGTCACTCTCGCGGGTGACGAGGCGCCTGGAGATCGTCCGGGTCATAGCTAACAGTATTCTGCACAGCGGGCCGCACGATGTTCGGACACGCGTGGTCGGAGCAAACGACGATCGACGGCGGGTTGTCGAACGCGGATGTGGGGACGTATCCTCGACGGGGGTCGGATGTTCACGCGGGGATTCACGCGCACCGGCGCGGGCCGCCGTCGAATTCGCGCCGCCGCAATTTTTCCGGCGGCCGCGGCTACTCCTACCGTGGACGCGACCTCATGCACCGCGAGCTCCTGAAACCCCGCCGTGAATTCCCCGGCCGCTTCGCCGGTCGGGACGACGAGCGCAGGGACGCCGACGACGCCGCGTCCTCCGACCCGGTGTCTGCCGACCCCGAGGGGACCGGCCTCGCGGGGCGCCACCAGGTCGCGGCGCGCTTCGAGTCCCGCGGCGAGCGCTGCGAGGTGCAGGGCGACGCAGCGCGCGGGCTCGACGGGCTCATGACGAAGGCAGCAGTCCGTGGCTCGATCCGTGGATCCGCGATCCGGCGCGCGACATGCCTCGGCCTCGTCCTCGCCGCGCTGACGCACGCGTCCGGCTGCGGCCCCGAGTGTGACATGGATCGCGACTTCGTCCTGACCGTGGAGCCCGTCGACGGGGACGGGGTGCACCTGCCCATCCAGGCGCTCGAGGCCGCGCTCGACGCCGGGGAGATCGAGATCTGCGTCGACGGGCTCGAGAGCTTCTGTCACACAAACCCGTCGATCGAGTTTCTCCGCGAGAAGAGGGTGTTCGAGCTGACGCGCTCCGACCTCGCGTACCCCGACCGACGGCGCTGCGAGCTCCCCACGGTCACGTTCAGCATCGAACTCCCCGGCTGCGAGCCGGCCGAGTACGTCCTCGAGGGCGGAGAGACCACGAACCAGGTCAAGTTCGAGATCCACACCGGCCGGATCGAGATCGTCTGCCCGCGGACGTAGCGCCCCGTCGCCTCGCTGCCCCGGGAGTCGCCCCATTCCTCGACGACCAGGAATCCGTGCAGTCGGGCGACCCTCGACATACCTCCCGGACGACGGGGCCTTCGCTTTTGCGAGACGACCGCGCAATCATACGACCGCGGCGAGCGTCCCGCGAACGGATCTTGCGCGGCCGTCGCTGTCCTGCGCGCGAGCGACGGGACGATTCCCGCGCTCAGCGGATGTCCGCGGCGGTCAGGCCGAATCGCTCGGTGTAGCGCTCGAGCGTCCGCTGCCAGGCCGGGCGCGCCAGGGCCCGATCGTAGTACGCTTGCAGCCGCGGGTAGTCGGTGAGGAGATCGGTGTGCCGGATCTGGCGCAGGACGGTCGCTAGCAGGATATCGGCGACCGTGAACTCGTCCGTGGCGATCCACGTCCGCCCTTCGAGCCGGCGCTCGAGCCCGCCGAGAGCGCGGCGGGACCAGGCGACCAGCGCGGCCCGCTGCTCGTCGCCGCCCGGCAGGCCGCCGAGGTCCATCAGCAGGATCATCGCGACCGGCGGCTCGACCGTGGTGAGCGCGGCGAAGCACCACTGGACGACCGCGGCCCGGCCGGCGGCGTCGGCCGGCAGCGCGCCGGCCTTCTCCGCCAGGTAGAGCAGGATGGCGCCCGTCTCGGCGACGACGACGCCGTCGTCGTCGATCACCGGCAGCTGATTGAACGGGCTGATCGCCGCGTACGCCGGACCGTTGTGCTCGCCGCCGGTGTGGTCGAGCGGGTGCACGCGGTACGGCAGCCCGAGCTCCTCGAGCGCCCACTGCACCCGCAGGTCGCGCGTCTCGCCGATGACTATTCGGATGACTCGGCCGAAGCCGTAGAGCGTGATCATTCGATCCTCCTCGCCGGGTCGTCCATGTGGATGGTTGGGGGGTCGACCCTGCGGCGGCAGTCTGAGCGAGATCGCGCGTCCCGTCAATCCATCCGGGCTCGGTTGCCGCGATTCCGGAATTCGAGGGGCGCGATGTTCGAGTGGCGCAACGACGCCGGGCGTTCAGAGCGTCACAGCGCGCGGCAAATCGTGGTCACCGGCGGGCCGCCGAAGCGGAAGCTGCCGGTGAGGTGGCGATGGGGCGCCGCGCCGGGGCGTTCGATGCGGGTCTCGAAGCAGATGCCGTGGTGGGTGCTCCCGGGTGTCTCTTCGATGCAGGGGCGGCTGGTGACGGTCCAGCGGGTGCCGTCGCTCAGCGCGAGGTCGAACTCGCGGGCGGCGCGGTTGGGATCCCAGCGCGTCGCGTGACGGGGGCGCCGCGGGAGCGTGAGGTCGCGGACCGCGAGCTCGCCGGGGATGGGTCCGGCGAACAGGATCTGCGAGCTGCCCTTGAACCGCCGAATGTCGATCAACTCGGCCTCGTGACAGAGCGGTCCGTGGGCGAGGCACCAGGAGCCCGCGTGCTCGTCGGAGAAGCGGATCCGGCCGACGACTCCGCCGGCGGCGAGGATCCAGTAGTCGCCGGGGACGGGCGCGATGTCGTCGAACTCGGAGGGGATGGCCACGACGCGGTCGTGGCCTCCGATCGGCTCCTCGGACGAGCGGTGCGAGCTCAGTCGGGCGTCGCCCCAGCTGAGCAATTCGAGGGTGTGCATCGGCGGCGGCTCCGGAGGGCGAGGCGCCGGCTCGGCGTACCACCGACCGTCGTGGCGCCGCCAGGCCTCGTGCAGCTCGCAGCGCCGGTGCGGGTGACAGTTGCCGCGCGCGCGCAGTCGATCGATCGCGCCGTCGCCGTCGAGGTCCATCGCGTCCGACAGCAGCCAGCGTCCGCGTGCATGCCCATCGCTGTCGAACGCGCGCGGCGAGGGCAGCGGTTCGTCCGCGGCGAACGGACCGAGCGCGTCGGCGTACTCGAGGTCGGCCAGCGAGCCGTCGACGATGCGGGCCCAGTGGCGGCGCTCGGGGTCATCGCCGGCGCACACGATGCAGCCCTCGACGTCCGGCGGACAGGTCTCGCCGGTCGCCTCGAGGACGGCGAGCCTGCCGGCCGCGCCGAACGCGACGAACCGATCGCCGGGGGCGGGCGCAGGGACGCCGAGCAGGGCGACGCGATCGGCCGGGTAGCTCGCGACGTACGGCGCCGCGACAAACGAGGCCGGGCGCGTCACCGCGGGAGCAGGCGGGTGCCAGCGGAAGAGGCCACGCTCGAGCCGATAGACCCGCCGGCGCAACGCCTCGGGCGGCGGGCTGTGACGACGCGCGTCGTCCTCGAGGATCAACGTGTCACCGGCGTCGAGCGTGACCTCGGGGCCGGCGTCGACGATGGCGCGGAGCGGCGCCGACGGTGACGCCGCGGGCGCGGCCGGCCGGCAGCCGAACAGGCCGGCGAACAGCGTGACGACGAGGCCGGGACGGAGCATGCGCGGCCTGGAACGGCCGGCGCGGCCCCGCCGGTCTACGTGGAGTCGCTGTCCGTCGCTGTTGCCGCCGAGATGCTGAGGACGCACGTTCGGGAGCGAACCATTCGTCGTGCGTGGCGCTCTCCTGTGATCCGCGACGAATCGCGGCGCGCGCGCGTGTGCGTGATAGAATCCCCGCTGTTCCGGCCATTGTCCCGGGGGAGGCTCCAGCGATGAGACGATCCGTCCGTGTCCTGACTCCCGCGTGCTTCCTCGCCCTCGTGTTCGCCTGCAAGTCGCCCGGGGCCGACCCGACCACCGAGACGACCGACGGCGACCCGAGCCCCTCCACGGACGGCACGAGCACGACCACGACGGCCGCGCCGCCGACGACGACCACGGCCACGACCGACAGCACGAGCACCACGACCGGCGCCACGACCGACGTCGCGAGCACTTCGACCGGGGGTCTGCCCGAGCCCGCGTGCGCGTGCAGCGATCCGAGCATCGAGGAGTTCTCGACGCTCGCCTGCGAGCCCGGCCCGTGCCCCGCGATCACCTCGCACTGTGAAAGCGACGGCGACACCGGCGGCGCTTTCGGGCCCGACGATGCCCCGCGCGAGTTCGTCGGCTGCATCTTCAACGCGTCCGTCCAGATCGACGGCCCCGACGCCCTCGCTTGCGCCCTCGATCAACTGATCGCCGGCACGCCCGGCGTCATCAGCTTCCAGCACGACGGCGACAACCTCGACAAGCACGGCGGATTCATCGTCGTGCAGGCCGACCGGAAGGCGCTCGGCCAGACCTGGGAGCAGGTCGAGCCCGGGTTCGGCGAGCGGAGCGCAGCCGTCGTCGCCGCGTTGCAGCCGCCCGCCTACTACGAAGCCTGCAAGAACGCGGTCGAGGGCGAGGACCAACTGCGCTGTCTGTTCGAGTGGGCCGCCCCCGGCGACCCGCTGCAGGTGTGCAGCGACGGCGCGAGCTGGTGATGCCTGCGCCGTCTGTCGCCGCGCGGTTCGGCGCGCCCGGTCGCTTGCGGCCGCGCGGAGCGGCGAGCGGTCAGCGCCGCTTCGACTCGCGCAGGTAGGCGAGGAACATGTCGGCGGTGGCCGTCGCCCACGCGTCCACCTCGGCCGGCGTGCGGTCCGCCTCCGAGACCTGCTTGCCGATCGCGGTCATGGCGGTGATGTAGAGCTCGGCCGCGAAGGCGCGCTTGCGGGGCGTGAGACCCGGCGCGGCCGCGTCGATGAGGGCGGCGAGCGCCGGCAGGCCGCGCTCGCGCTTCTCGTGGGCCTGCGGCGAGTCGCGGTAGAGCGGCGCCGCGTCGCCGAGCGCGCGCCGGAGCGGCGCCTCGTCGCACTCGGTGCGGAAGAAGGCTCGCATCGCAGCCCGCAGTCGCTCGGCGGCGTCGAGGCGGGTGTCGTTGAAGATGCCGTCGAGGAGCCGACTGGTGGCCGCCCACTCCTCCTCTTGCAGGCGGAACAGGATCGACTCCTTGTTGGGGAAGTACTGGTAGAGAGAGCCGACGCTGACGCCGGCCCGCTCGGCCACGCGAATGGTGGTGAACGCGGCCGCGCCGTCGCGCTCGAGAACGCGAATCGCGGCCTGCAGGATGGCCTCGACCAGGCGCGACGAACGGGCCTGTTTCGGGGTCTTTCGCGGGGCGAGGGGCGGGCTGGGGCGTCTCGGCATGGCTGCGCTGCGAATGCGAATTGTGAAGGCGAATGATCATTCGTATTTTATCGAAGGGCGCGACGCAGCGCCACCCGAAGAGGAACCATGACGAACACACTCACGACTCCACCCGTCGCGCCGCTGCTCGAGCGGCTGTTCGCGGACGCCGCCCGGTCCCGCCAATTGCTCGGCGAGCTGTTCGGCCAGCTCTCGCCCGAGGAGCGCGCGGCCCGCATGTCCGACCCCGGCGTGGACTACCGCGCCTTCTACAGCAGGGCCAAGGAGATTCACATGCCGGTCTCACCGGCCACCGGCGCGCTGCTCTACATGCTGGCGCGAGCGAACGGCGCCCGCGCGATCGTCGAGTTCGGGACCTCGTTCGGCATCTCGACGCTGCACCTGGCGGCGGCGCTGCGCGACAACGGCGGCGGCAGGCTGATCGGCAGCGACTTCGAGCCCAACAAGCTGGCGCAGGCGCGCGCCAACCTCGAGGCGGCCGGGCTCGCAGATCTCGTCGAGATCCGCGAAGGCGACGCGCTCGAGACGCTGGCGCGCGACCTGCCCGCGACCATCGACGTGGTGCTGCTCGACGGGCACAAGCCGCTCTACGCCAGGATCTTCGCCGGGCTCGCGCCGCACCTGCGCGCCGGCTCGTTCGTGGTCGCCGACAACACCGACGCCTGCCCCGACTACACGGCCCTGGTGCGCGCGCCAGGCTCCGGCTACCTGTCGATCCCGTTCGCCGGCGACGTCGAGCTGACGATGAAGCTGTGAGCGGTCCGTCGTGACGTCCTGGCGGGCATCACATGTCCATTCGGACATGCACGCGAGGACAGCCATGATCAGACCGCGGCGGCCGCGAGCGGGAGGCGGAGCACGAAGGTGGCGCCGGGGCTCGGTTCGTCCGCGACGGTGATCGTGCCGCCGTGGGCGTCGACGATCCGCCGCGCGATGGCCAGCCCGAGGCCGGTGCCGCCGCGCCGGCGCGAGCGGTCGGCGGTGTAGAACTGCTCGAACACGTGGGGGCGATCGGCGTCGGCGATGCCGGGGCCCTGGTCGCGGACGGCGAGCTCGGCGTGGGTGCCGCGGCGGCGGGCGACGACCTCGATGAGGCCGCCCGGCGGCGAGAACTTGAGCGCATTGTCGAGGACGCACAGCAGCGCCTGGGCGATCCGCTCGGGGTCGATGTTGACGGTGAGGTCCTCGTCGAGGTCGAGGAGCAGCGAGACGCGGCGGTCGAGCGCGCGGCCCTCGATGGCCCGGGTGGCGCGCTCGAGCACGGGCCGCAGCGGGACGTCGTGGCGGTCGAGGCGGGCGGCGCCGGCCTCGAGGTGGCCGAGGTCGAGGAGGTCCTGGATCAGGGAGCCGAGCCGGGTGGTCTCGTCGACGGCGGTGCGGAGGAAGCGAGCGCGCAGCTCGGGGTCGTCGCCGGCGCCGTCGTCGAGCGCCTGCAAGGTGACGCGGAGGTTGGAGACCGGGGTGCGCAGCTCGTGCGAGGCGTTGGCGAGGAAGCTGCGGCGCTCCTGCTCGAGCGCGCCGAGCCGCTCGGCCATGCGATTGAGCTCGGCCGCCAGCTCGCCGAGCTCGTCCGGCCGGGCGATCGCCAGGCGAGTGCCGAGCTCGCCGCGCCCGAGCGCGACCGCGAAGTCGCGCATCTGCGCGATCGGCCGCCCGAGGCCGCGCGCGAACCAGGCGATGAAGCCGGAGCCGACGGCGAGGATCACGCCGAGCGCGACGAGCACGGTGAACACGGTCTCGCGCGTGTGGGCCTGCAGCTGGGCCAGCGAGCGCGACATGCGGACGACGCCGAGCAGCTGGCCGTCGCGGACGATCGGGACGTTGTCGTAGATCCGGTCGTCGTAGCCGTGCGTGCCCTTGGCGGTGCCGGATTGCTCATGACCGGCGAGCGCCCCGGCGACCCCGGGGACGGCGGTCCAGTCGATCGCGTGCTCGCGCGGGTCTTTCTGCGAGGTCGCCAGCAGGCGCCCGTCGGGCGCGAGCACCCGCAAGGCGATGCTCTCCTGGGCGCCGTAGCGCTCGACGAGGACGCGCAGGCGCTCGTCGTCGCGGTGCTCGAGCAGCTCCGCGGCGGTCTCGGCGATCGCCTGGGTGCGGGCGGCGAGGTCGGCCTCGGCGGAGGCGAGGAAGAAGCGCGCGAAGGACCACAGCACCACCGAGGCGAGGCTGCCGGCGCCGAGCACGAGCAGGCCGAGAGTGGTGGCGAACAGGCGCTGGCGGACGTCGAGGGGGCGCAGTCGGAAGCGTACGCTCGCGGGCATGTCCCCTCGCGTCACGACGGCAGGTCGTAGCGGAAGCCGATCCCGGGGACGGTGGTGACGAGGCGCGGGTGGGCCGGGTCCTCCTCGATCTTCTCGCGCAGGCAGCGGATGTGCACCGCCAGCAAGGTGTGGCCGTCGGGCGCGCCGGGGCCCCAGGTGCGCTCGATGAGCTCGGTGCGGGTGACGACGCGGTTGGGATAGGAGAGGAGGATCCGCAGGAGCGCGTACTCGGCGGCCGAGCAGGTGATCGGCTGGCCGGCGACCACGACGCTGGCGCTGTCGAGGTCGACGACCACGCGCCCGCCGTGGAGCCGGCCGTCGGGCGGGGTGCGCAGCTGCGGCTCGCGGGCGGTGATCCGCGGGATGGGGGCCTGGCGCAGCAGCTCCTCCATGCGCTGGACGAGCAGGCGGTCCTCCTCGAGCAGGCGGCGGGCGCTGACGCGCCGCCGCAGCACCGCGCCGACCCGCGCCAGCAGCTCGGGGGTGTCGAACGGCTTGGTGACGTAGTCGTCGGCGCCGAGCGAGAGCCCGTCGATCTTGTCCTGGCCGCGGTCGCGCGCGGTCAACATCACCACCGGGACGTCCGACTCGGCGCGCAGGCGGCGACACACCTCCATGCCGTCGAGGCCGGGCAACATGAGGTCGAGGATGACGACGTCGGGCTGCGAGTCGCGCGCCCGCTCGAGCGCGCTCGGCCCGTCGGCGGCGGTGGTGACGCTGTAGCCCTCGCGCGTCAGCGCATACGTGAGGCTGACGCGCAGCGGCTCTTCGTCGTCGATGAGGAGCACTCGCGGCATGTCTCTGGGGATAGGCGGCTGGTCAGGGGGCGCAAGGTGAGTTTTATGCTCGCGGCCGCCGTTCGCCCGGGAGGGTGGGGCCACGAGGCGACGGCCGCCCCGCCGGGGTCGTGGCGCGGGGGGCGCGCGCAAGATCCGCGGTGCATGCGCCGCGATCACGGCACCGGCTCGTCGAAGTGGACCGCCCAGTTGTAGAGGGTGTAGCCGTGGCGGCTGGGGGTGGGGTCGGAGTCGCGCAGGTTGCCGCGCGCGCCGGTCGTCGGGCCGGCGCTCTGACCGGGGGCGCCGGTGGCGGCGTAGCGGACGCGCTGGTTGCCGCCGACCGGCACGGCGGCGAGGGTGAGCCGCACGCTGGTGTCGCCGGCCAGCGCGACCTCGGTGATCGCCGGGGCGGCGCCGCTGCTGTCGGTGAACTCGAAGCCGAAGTTGCCGGGGTCGACGACGAGGGCGGTGTCGAGGACGAGCGGCGGGGTGGGCACGGCGAAATCGACGGTGACGACGGCGCCCTCGCGGGTGATCGCGCGCGGCGCGAGCGGCTGCCACGGCAGGCCGTCGACGAGCACGCGGCGGTAGGCCTTGGCGTAGTACTCGCCGAGCCAGCGCGAGCCGTCGCCGGTGAGGTGGACGCCGTCGACGTAGGGGAAGATGTATTTCGGGCCGACGACGAAGATCCGGTCCGGCCGGGCGCGCGCGGCCGCCAGCTGCTCGCCGGGGATCCGCGAGACGGCGCTGCCGTACATGGTCCAGCTCGACATCTGACACAGGAACATCGGCACGGGCAGCGTCTGGCCGGTGAGCGCCCTGACGTCGGCCTCGTAGTCGCTCTGCCACGCCAGCAGGTCCTCGGCGTAGGCCAGGTTGCCGCCGAGGTGGTCGCTCTCGCCGTGGACGATGGCGACCGCCCGCACGGCGTACGACTCGCCCATCGCGGCGGCCAGCATGACGCCGGCGGTGACCTGGGCCAGGCCGGTGGCGTACGGGACGGTGCCCTTCTTCAGCGCGGCGTACGGCTGCCCGCCGACGCCGTGGGCCGAGGCGAGGATCCGGTGGGCGCGGCCGCGGGCCTGCTCGAGCTCGGCGACGAGGTTGGCGGCGCCCGAGGCGATGGTCTCGCCCTCGCTGCCGTTCCACGTCTCGACCAGCGGGATGAAGCCGGTCAGGCCGGCGCCGCCGGCCCGCACGCCGGTGTTGAACGAGACGTTCTGGTACGGCTGCTCGGCGCTGACGACCAGCGCGCCGGAGCCGGTCGACAGGCTCTGACCGCTGATGAGCAGGTGGTGCAGGCCGACGCCGACGCACTCGCCGTGGACGCACGGCTGTCCCGCGGGACAGGTCGCCTCGCAGCCGCCGCAGTGGGCCTCGTCGTTGCTCGGGTCGACGCAGGCCTCGCCGCACAGCGCCTGCCCGGCGGCGCAGTCGGGGACGCAGGCGCCGGCGATGCAGGCGACGCCGGGGTCGCAGGCGCGTCCGCAGCCGCCGCAGTGCGCGGGGTCGAGGTCGAGGTCGACGCAGGCGCCGTCGCACACGACGGAGCCGTCGCCGCAGGCGACGCCGCACTGTCCTTCGAGACAGGCGAGGCCCGGCCCGCACGGCCGGTCGCAGCCGCCGCAGTGGGCCGGGTCGTGGTCGAGGTCGACGCAGGCGCCGGCGCACGCGGCCAGCGGGGCGGGGCAGCCCCCGCTGGTCGCCGGTTCGCCGGTGCCGCCGGTCGAGGTCGGCTCGCCGGTCGCCGTGGGGCCGCCGGGGCTCGGACCTCCGGTGGTCGGGCCGCCGGTGCCCCCGGTGTTCGTGCCGGCGCCGCCGCCACAGGCGCACAGGAGGACGAGGACGAGCGGGTGCGGGGCGCGGACGGGCACGGCCCACGATCGATCGGTTCGCGGGTCGGCGCAAGCCGACGCAATTGGGGGATGTCCTTGCAGACATGTCATGGGGGACAGCCCGGCCAATGCCCCGGGGGCGGCCGCGCGCGGGCGCTCGCGCGCGCGGGCGCGGCAGTGCGCGCAGCTCCGGGGCGCCCGGTCCGCACATTGGCGGCCGCGAGCGAGCGCGCGGGCGTGCGGCGATGATTCGCCGCCAATCGTCGATCGCCCGCCGGCGGGCGGCGCACGTCCCACGCTCACCCGTATGCAACCACGAGAAGCGACAGACACGAGGACGATCGAGGCGACCGGAAAGGGCGTCGTGCGCGCGAAGCCGGACCTGGCGGTCCTGAAGCTCGGCGTGACCACGCAGGCGGAGCAGCCGGCCGAGGCGGTGGACCAGAACGCCAAGCGGATGTCGAAGGTGATCGCGGCCGTCAAGGCGCAGGGCATCCCGGACACGGCGATCCAGACGTCGGAGCTGCAGCTCGACCGGGTGACGAAATGGGACGAGGACCTGCAGACCGACGTGCTGGTCGGCTATCGCGCGACCAACGTGATCACGGTGCGGTCGCCGGTGGACACCGCGGTCAAGGTGTTCGACGCCGGCGTGGCGGCCGGGGCGAACACGGCGGGCGGGCTGGCCTTCGCGGTCAACGACGAGAAGAAGTACCGCCGCGAGGCGCTGGCGCAGGCGACCAAGGTCGCGGTCGAGGACATCGAGGCGGTCGCCAAGGCGCTCGGGGTGAACCTCGCCGCGGTGGTGCAGGCGGAGGTGGTGGAGGCGATCGAGCCGCCGCTGTACGAGTCGCAGTTCTTCGCCATGGACCACGAGCTGGCGGCGACGCCGATCGTGCCGGGGCAGCTCGAGATCACGTCGCGGGTGCGGGTGCGCTACACGATCAAGGCGCCGTGACCGGGGCGCATGAGTGCAGCCTGTCGCCCGCGCGCTCACGCCCGCGGCGGGCGGGCGGCTGCGTGTTCGCGCAGGCTCGTCATCAAATCGCCCCACCACAGGCCCATGGCGCGGATGAACGCGGCGACCGGCTGGCCGTGGCGGACCGGGTGGTCGGGGCGCAGGCTGGCGAAGCCGCGGTGTTGCACGCGGACGAGGGTGCCGTCGCCGCTCGGCGTGAACACGACGTCGACCTCGGTCTTCTCGCCGGCGGCGAAGTTGCTGGCGCGCCACTCGAACACCAGGCGGCTCGGCGGCTGCCACACGAGCACGCGGCCGGTCTCGACCACGCGCGGGCCGGCGTCGGTGTCGAACGACTCGAACAGGCGGCCGCCGACCTCGGGCTCGAGGCGGATGATGCCGCGGTTTCGCCCGGCCACGCGGTACTTGCTGCCGCGGCGCCACCATTGATCGATCTCCTCGGTGAAGATCTCGAAGGCCAGGTCGGGCGGGACCGCGACCGCGACCGACACGTTGGCCGCGTCGCCGGGGATCGGCGCGTTCATGCTTTCCTCCCGCGAGCGCGGCGCTCGGCGTGGGCCTTGAATGCTTGCAGTTGGTCGGACCAGAACGCCTCGACCTCGTCGAGCCAGCCGCGCAGTCCGGCGAATGGTTCGCGCTCGAGGCGATAAACGCGGACGCGGGCGTCGTCGTCCTGCGTGTCCTCGCGGACCAGCCCGGCCTTGCGCAGCACGCGGAGGTGGCGGCTCATGGCCGGGCGCGTCATCGCCAGGGCGTCGGCGATCTCGCTGGCGCGCCGGGGCTGGTGGCGCAGCAGCTCGACGACCCCGCGGCGGGTGGGGTCGGCGAGCGCGGCGAGGGTGCGGTCGAGGTCAGCCGCCACTCGGCCTCGGGTCGCGCACGCGCTGCATGAACCACCACTGATGGCCTTCGGGGTCGAGGGCGCCGTACGAGCGGTCGGCCCAGTAGTCCTCGCCGTAGTCCTCGGTGTTGGGCTCGCGGAACACCCGGGCGCCGCTGGCCCGCGCGCGCGCGCAGTGGGCGTCGACGTCGTCGACGAAGACGCACAGCGTCTGGGTGTTGCCGCCGTCGGCCGCGCGCGGGCTGATGTGCTTGGCCTGGTAGCCCTCGCGGCCGGGGTCGCGGCGCTGGGTGCCGCCGACCATGATGAGGCCCTCGCCGAACACCAGCTCGGAGTGCTCGATGCTGCCGCCCTCGCCCTCGACCTTGAGGCGGACCTCGAAGCCGAACGCGCGGCACAGCCAGTCGATGGCGGCGGCGGGGTCGTCGTAAAAGATGCAGGAGGAGATGCGGGGCCATCCGGCCGGCGTGCTCTTCATGAGTGCTCCGTTCGTTGCGGGGTTGGTGAATAGTTAACCCGAGAGAGAATCATTGTCAAGAACAGAAACCACCGCGAGGACGGGCTCGCGGTGGCTGCAGCGGGCCGAACTACTTGATCGGGGCGGGGCCCTTCAGAGCTTCGTCGAAGCGCTTGACGTAGGCGGCCTGGGCCTGGGTCTTGGCCGGCGCGTCCTCGGCGACTGGCTGGATGACGCTGGCCAGCGCCTTGAACAAAGCCCGGCGCTCGCTGCCGGACGGGGTCGCCGTGATGCGCTTGAGCAGCTCGACGACGGCGGCGAAGTGGGCGGCGTGGCGCTCGACGGTCTTGCCGCTGCTGGTCAGCTGGGCCTTGAGCAGGGCCGGGTTCTTGGGGTCCTCGGGGCCTGTACTTTCGGCCAGGTCGACCATCAGCGCGTGGGCGATCGCCGAAGGGTCGCCCTTGACCGGCTCGAGCTGCAGCAGCGCCGTCGCGCCGCGCGGGCCGGTCGACAGCTGCGCGGCGTTCTTGCCCCTGGCCCGGGTCTGCGCCTGCTTGAGCTGCGGCGCGAGCCTGGCGGTGTCGGTCGCGCCGCGCACGGCGGCGGCGGCCAGGCGATCGAAGCGCAGCTCGAGCTCGGTGAGCGGGCGGGCGAGCGCCGGGCCGCCCTCCTGCGCCGCGAGCACGGCGGCGAGATCGGCCTGGGTGACGGGGGCGTCGTCGGGGCTGATCAGCAGGTCCTGCACGCCCTGCAGCTCGCGCACGAGGTCACGGGCGCGGGCGTGGACCTCGTCGCCGCGCACGACCTCGTCGTCGCCGCTGCCGGCGAGCAGACGGAAGTGGTACGGCGACGGCTGGCCGCGGCGAAGCAGGCCCCACACCTCGGCCCGGCCCTGCTCGTGGCGCAGGCGCGGCTCGTCCGGATCGCCGCCGCGCTGGATCACCGCGTGCTCGAGGCGCAGCACGTTGGCCTGGGGATCGTAGCCGGCGGGGCGACCGGGGTGGTCGCGCATCCAGCCGAGGTCGTAGACCGTGCGGGTGTCGCCGCCGGCCCGCAGCGACTCCGACAGCCTCCCGAGAGGCGAGCCGCTCTCGGCGCTGATCCACAGCGCGGCGACCTTGTCGCCGCGCTCGACGTCGTGGACGATCGACAATTCGCTGAGGCGCTTCGAGGCGACGTCGAGCAGCTGCGGCGTGAGGCCGTCGAGCTCGGGCTTGCCCGCGCCGCCCGGCTGGGCCGCGGCCCGCTCGAAGCGGCCGGCAAGGTCGGCGTAGCTGCCCTTCTCGACCGGCTTGCCCGTCGGGGTGCCGTCGCTGGTCGCCGGGCCGTCGCCGCTCGCGCCGGCGGGGGCGGTCGTGGCCGACTTCTCACATGCTCCGAGAGACAGGAGCCAAAGGACAGACCCTAGGCAGGCCGCGCGCGCAGACGTTCGTCGCATCCGGCCGACTATGCCACACGCGCCGCGCCGCACGCATGCGCGCATGCGCACGCGACTCCGGGTGACCCGCGGCGATAAATCGTGGCCGTTCGACCTGCGGCGCTTCGCCGCCGACGGGACGGGGGGTGCGGACGCGCAGCGAGGATCGACTGCGGAAGCCGGGATGGCGGCACTGCTATGATACGCTGCACCGCCGCTACCGGGAGATCCCCACCCGTGAGTCCCGGCTCAGGCGGCGTGGGGGGCTCGCTCGGCGGCGAAC
>NZ_JAIRAU010000008.1 GCF_020073745.1 Nannocystis pusilla | reverse complement strand
ATGCGCACATGCAAGCGCAACCTTTCGCGTGAAGACAGTCCTCCCTCGCCGGGTGTAGGAGTGAAAAACGTCACGCAGACGCAGGACGTTCGTGACCTGTCCTGAAGGTCAGCTCGTAATTCGCTCGTGCGGGGCCCCGAGGCGGCGCGCGATCGCGACGGCCACGCGAAGGCCGTCGAGCGCGGCGGAGACGATGCCGCCGGCGAATCCGGCCCCCTCGCCGCACGGGTAGAGGTGCGGCGTGCTCGGCGACTCGAGCGTCTCGCCGTCGCGGTCGATGCGGACGGGGCAGCTGGTGCGGCTTTCGACACCCACGGCGATCGCGTCGTCGCCGAGGAAGCCGGGCATGCGCGCGCCGAGGGCCTGGAGCGCGGCCTGGAGCGGCGGCGCGAGCGGGCCGAGCAGGCGGTCGAGGCGGGCCGACTGCAGGCCGCGGTGATAGCTGGTCGGCGGCAGCTCGCGCGAGACGGCGCCGTGGACGAGGTCGGCGAGGCGCTGGGCCGGAGCGACGAAGGCGCCGCCGCCGGCTCTGTAGGCCTCGGCCTCGAAGCGGGCCTGGTACTCGACCCCGGCGAGCGGGTCGTCGGGCGACAGACCGGCGGCGGCGAGGTGCTGCGGGCCGACCTCGGTGACGAGGCCGGAGTTGGCGAACCGGCCGCGCCGGCTGTGCGGGCTCATGCCGTTGACGACCTGCATGCCGGGGTCGGTGGCGGCAGGGACGATGTAGCCGCCGGGGCACATGCAGAACGAGAAGGCCGCGCCCGCGCCTGTCTGTTCGACCAGGCGATACGAGGCCGCCCCGAGCGCCGGGTGCCCGGCCAGCGCGCCGTACTGTAGGCGGTCGACGAGCGCCTGCGGGTGCTCGATGCGGACCCCGAGCGCGAACGGCTTGAACGACAGCTTGACCCCGGCCGCGCGCAGCCAGGCCTGGACGTCGCGGGCCGAGTGCCCGGGCGCGACGACGACGGCGCGGGCCGGCACGACCTCGCCGCCGCGCAGGCGCACGCCCGCGGCCGCCCCGTCGCGCACGACCAGCGCGTCGGCGCGGGCGGCGAAGCGGAACACCACGCCGGCGCCGATCAGGTGCTCGCGCATCGCCGTGATCACGCGCGGCAGCCGGTTGGTGCCGATGTGCGGGCGCGCGTCGACGAGGATCTCCGGCGGCGCCCCGTAGCCGGCGAAGGCCCGCAGGACCAGGTCGACCGGCCCGCGCTTGGTCGCCCGCGTGTACAGCTTGCCGTCGGAGAAGGTGCCCGCGCCGCCCTCGCCGAAGCAGTAGTTGCTCTCGGGGTCGAGCTCGCCGCGCTGGCTCAGCCCGGCCAGGTCGTGCCGCCGCGCCCGCACCTCGCGCCCGCGCTCGAGCACGACCGCCCGCACGCCCGCGCGCGCCAGGCCCCAGGCGCAGAACATCCCCGCCGGCCCGGCGCCGACGATCACCACGGCGGGCTCTTCGGACATGTTCGGCAGGACATGCGGCAAGAAGCATGGTTCTTCGGGCATGTCCTTGCCGACATACACGAGCAGCTCGGCGTGGACGCGCACGCGGCCGCGGCGGGCGTCGATCGAGCGGTGGGCGACGGCGACGTGGCGGACGTCGGCCTCGCGCAGGCCGGCCGCCTGGGCCGCGGCGCGGCGCAGGGCGGCGTCGTCGAGGAGTGCGTCGGGGTGGAGGTCGACGCGCACCCGCTGCGGCGCAGACGGCACGGCGCTCACTCCGCGGCGGGGGCGGTCACCGGGCTCGACGAGCCCTGCACCCGCTTGACGACGGTTTCGGGGTTCTGGCCGGGCAGGCCGGAGGCGAGGCCGCCGCCGGCCGGCGGGGCCTTGTAGGGCACCGCCAGGCCGTCGGCCACCGCGCGCGTGACGCCGTGGACGAGCGTGCCGATCGCCACCAGCCCGTCGTAGTTGATCTTGTCGGAGTGGTCGCCCGGCCGGTGGTAGTCGGCGTGGGTGCCGGTGAAGAAGAACAGCACGGGCAGGTTCTTCCGGTAGAAGCTGGCGTGGTCGCTGCGGGTCGCCACGCTGCCCTCGTAGAGCACCGACAGGCCGGCGTTGCCGATCCTGTCGAGCAGCGGCATCCAGGCGTCGGACGACACCAGCCCCCCGATCGCCAGCCCCTTCGGTCCGAGTCGCCCGATCATGTCGAGGTTGACCATGGCGACCACCTTGTCGAGCGCAAACGGCGGCCGCTCCGCCAGCGCCTTCGAGCCGAGCAGGCCCAGCTCCTCGCCCGCGAAGTGGGCGAACACCACGGTGCGCCGCGGCCGCTGCTGCTGGAAGTGACGCGCCAGCTCGAGCAGCATCGCCGTGCCGCTGGCGTTGTCGTCGGCCCCGTTGCAGATGCCGTCGACCACCCCGTCCTTGCGGCTCTCGCCGCACTCGCCGCGGCCGACCACGCCGATGTGATCGTAGTGCGCGCCGATCACGACGATCTCGTCGCGCAGGTCGCCGCCGGGCACGCGCGCCAGCACGTTCGGCGTCTGCACCTGGACCGGCTCGACGACCGCCGACAGCTGCAGCTCGACGCCGGGGATGTCGGCCGAGCGCGGCACGAAGTCGCCGTCGATCGCGGCCTGCAGCGCGGAGATCTTCTGCTTGCCCTTGCCGACGCGCAGCAGCGAGTCGGCCGCCTTCCACTTGAGCTGCACGACCGGCAGCGCCACCGGCTCGCCGAGCGCGCCGTCCTCCCGCTGCAGCGGCGCGAACGCGTCCGCCTCGCGCTCCGCGTCGTCGAGGAAGCTCCGAGGTCCGCGCACGGCGACCACACCGATCGCGCCCGCCTTGGCCAGACGCTCGACCTTGGTCCGCAGCGAACCCGCGCCCATGGCGAACTGCGGGCCCTTGCGCTTGCCGGCCTCGCGCATCACCGGCGCGACGATCGCCTGCAGGTCGAACTCGACCGTCAGCGGATCGGCGGGCAGGGGCCACATGTCCTTCAGGTCAGCTCCGGGCATGAACCGCTGGAGCATGGCGATCACCTGCCCGCGGGTGCGCTCGTGCAGCGCCCGCAGCCCGGCGACATCGCCGCTCTGCTTGAGCGGCGCCGCGGCCGCCGCGAAATCGCTCGCCTCGCGCTGCAGCCTGCGAAAGAAGGTCATCGTGTCGGGCCGACCCGGAGCGTCGAGCAGCACGACCGCGATCTTTCCTTTGACGTCGACGCCGGCGAGGTCGTCGTAGGTCGGCGCGTCGGACTTGTCGGCTTTGTCGTCGTCGCCGCCGGGCGCCGGCTCCGCCGCAGCGGCGTAGCCGACGAACACAGCAGCGCCGCGCACCTCACCGCTGGCGGTCTGGGGCGCGATCGAGAATTCGGCGCTCGCGATCGCGGTCGTCTTCCGGCCGCGTACGACCTGCAAGCTCACGGGCTGGCTCGCGCGCACGCCGACGGAAATCGGAAAGTCGGCCAGGAACGAATCGCCGGCGAGCGGCTCGAGGCCGAGCTCTCGGTGTCGCTGCGCCAGGTACTGCGCGGCCTCGGCGAGCTCCGGACTCAAGGTGAAGCGACCGCGCAACTCGTCGCGCGCGAGCGCAGCGATGTCCGCTTGCAGACGGTCGCGGTCCGGCGTCCACGCCATCGATGTCGTGGGAGTCGATGCTTCAGGTCGCTCGGCCGGTGCGGTGGTCGTGGCGGCCGGCCGTGTGCAGCCTGGCGCCAGCATCAGGGCCGCCGACAACATGAGCGACGTGGACGAGAACGGCGTGCGCACCAGCGACTCTTAGCGCCCTTTTGCCCGCAACCTCGGGCTCGCGGTGCGTGCGTTGCTTCACGCAAATTGGCGGCCCACTCTTCGACCGAACCTGACGTTCATCGCGTACTCGCCGTGCTCGAGGCGCAGCGAGCAGCGACGTGCAAAGTTGGTTGCACGGCATCGCTCCGGTGTATTGACGCCCTCACGGACTCTGGCGTACCGTGCCCCGCGTTGTCTCGAACCCGCGAAACGCTGCGCGTACACGCGTAGAGCGTCGACACCGGTCCTAAGCCCCACAAGGATTACCAGCAATGAAGCGACTCAGTCTGATTGGAAGTTGGAAGCGCCTCGGCGTGCAGGTCGGCCTCCTCGCCGGCGTCGGCATCGCCTTCATCGGCGGCTCCGAGCCGCCCCCCGCGGTCGCCGCGCCGGTCTGTACGTCGGAGGGCGAGTGCACCTTCGTCAAGCCGCTGTTCATGATCATCGCCGACTACTCGACGTCGATGAACACCATGTTCGACGCCAACCAGACGCGCTGGGAGGCGGCCGTGAGCGCCATCGTGGCGATGGTCGACGCCGACAACGGCTACCTGCAGGGCAACGTCCTGCTCGGCCTGATGCGCTTCGGCCACGACCCCGCCGTCGGCCAGCCGGGCACGCTGATCCCCGACGACTCCTCGGGCATCGTCGACGGCCAGAAGATCGACGTCGGCTTCTACGACGAGCAGGACCCCGAGAAGGCCTACTTCCAGTGTAACGGCGAGGCGATCAAGAACGCCATCATGTCCGTGGGCGCGCCGATCAACGGCAGCATGACCGGCATCGGCACGTGGACCAAGGGCGCGATGGACAAGGCCGCGGCCTACATCCAGCAGACCTGGGACGAGCACCCGGACGACAAGCAGAAGCGCAAGGCCGCGATCGTGCTCCTCACCGACGGTCAGTGGACCGACCCGAGCGGCACCCAGTCGCCCGGCCCGGCCAACCAGAACCCGTCGATCACCGCCGGCAACCTGTTCACGCAGAACCAGGTCCCGACCTACGTCGTCGCCATCGGCGAGGCGATGGGCAAGATGTTCGCCGACGAGATCGCCATGGCCGGCGGCACCGGCACCGCGTACGACGCCGCCAACCCGGCCCAGCTGATCGACGCGCTCAAGATGGTCGTCCAGGCGATCATCAACGACGTCATCCAGCCGGTCTGCTCGCCCGGTCTGCCGCGCATCATGGTGCTCCTCGACGCCTCGTCGTCGATGCTCAACATCAACAACGGCACCCTGGCCGGCAAGCAGGGCGAGACCGGCTGGGACCAGGCCCGCGACGCGCTGTCCGGCGCCAACTCGCTGTTCGACCAGGTCGTCATGGGCGACCAGGCGGTCGAGAACCTGGTCCACCTCGGCCTCGCGGTGTTCGGCTACAACATGCCGGCGCCCGGCGAGCAGAAGCTGCTCGTCGACTACGGCCCGTGCCGCAAGGACAACTTCGCGTGGGCCCTCGACCCGGCGAGCTCGTGCGAGGCGCCCGGCTGCACCGACCCGTGGGGCGGCCCGCCGATCACCTGGACGTTCAAGGACGGCTCGGCCAACGACCCGCCGGGCTTCGACTCCCAGACCCTGAGCCACATGCCGAAGTGCGACGGCCCCAACCCGAACCAGGCCTACTGCAGCGGCTCGGGCACGAGCACCCACCTCGGCCTCCAGCTCATCCAGCAGAACATCACCGACTACAAGGCCGCTTGCGTCAACCCGATGTTCCCGTACCCGTGTGACGCCAACACGAAGTACATCAACATCCTGGTGACCGACGGCGCCTACGACTCGACCGACGCCCAGGTCCAGATGCCGCTCGAGGCGATGTACAACTCGGGCGTCTCGACCTACGTGATCGGCTTCGGCGACGTGGTCAACACCCCGGCGTCGCAGATGAAGCTGGCCAAGATGGCCGACTGGGGCTCGGGCGGCCAGATCGACCACTTCCAGGCCGACAACCAGGCGGACCTCGAGGCGGCGCTCGCCAACATCATCGAGCAGATCACGTTCGACCCGTGCTGCGGCTTCGTCAACTGCGCCAACGTGCCGGAGCCGACCACCAACGAGCCCGACCCGCTGCCGCAGAATCCGTCCGAGAGCGACTCCGACTCCGACAGCGACACCGCGACGGACACCGACGCGACCGACACCGCCGTCACCGCGACGGACACCGACGCGACCGACACCAACGCCTCGGCGACCGATACGACCGACGGCACCGCGACGGCCGGCCCGACCACCGACGAGCCGCCGACCACCACCGAGGAGCCGCCGACCACCAGCGCCGGCACCGACTCGGACACCGACACGCCGACCACGACCAACACGACCCAGACCTCCATGGGCAACGTGACGGCGACCGACGGCGAGACCGAGGGCGGCACCGGGGGCGACACCGACAGCGACAGCGGCCAGCCCAGCACCGACGAGGGTGGTTGCGGATGCAAGGTCGACGACGCCGAGGGTCAGACCCGCGGCCTGCTCGCCTCGCTCTTCACCTTCGGCCTGGCCGGCTTCATCCGCCGCCGCCGCCGCGCCTGAGCGGATCATCGGGGTCCGTGAGGGCCTCGCGGTCGACCCGCACGCAGGGGCCGCCTCCGATTTCGGAGGCGGCCTCCGCCAATTTTCGCGGTCGACCCGATCGCGGCCGGGCCTCGCGGGGGTCGGCCTGCGGCCCCGGAACGGCGCGGGGCGGCCGCGAGGGCCGGTCCGAACATGTATGGGTCGTCTCACACGGACACGGTCTTCGCTACTGGCCGGCTTGCGGCCCTTTTGCTATGCACACCGATCGTGTCGCAGGAGCACCAGGACCCCGACCTCAACGCGCTGTCCGACCAGGGCGGCCGGATCGTCGCCGAAGAGCTCGACATCTTGCGCCGGATCCAGGAGCGCCTCGATCGCGAGGCCCAGAACGCGCCCGGGCAGATCGAGGATCTCGACGCCCAGCTCATCGAGTTGCGCGACGCCTTGGCCGAGGCGAAGGAGGAGGACCAGGCCTCGCTGGTCGAGCAGATGCACCAGGTCGCGGCCCTGAGCCGCACCCGCGGGCAGGGGCGCGACGCCCCGGTCGACCCGAAGAACCCCTACTTCGGTCACCTGCGCCTGCGCGAGGCCAAGTCGTCGCGGCAGCGCGACGTCCTGGTCGGCAAGCGCACCCTCCTCGACGACGGCGACGGCCTGTCGATCGTCGACTGGCGCAACGCCCCGGTCTCGCGCCTCTACTACCGCTACGAGGAGGACGACGAGTACGAGGAGGAGTTCGACGCTCGCTCGCTCGAGGGCACCGTCATGGTCCGCCGCTCGGTCGCGGTGATGGACGCCAGCCTGCGCCGCGTGTCGGCCCCGCAGGGCACCTTCGTCAGCGACCGCCGCGGCCGCTGGCGCGACGCCGTCGGCGCCGCCAAGCCCTCGCTCGAGGGCGGGGTCGGCACCGCCGCGCGCGTGCCCACCGGTCAGCTCGGCGTCCACAGCGACGACGACCAGCCGCGCGCCGACAAGCACCTGCAAGAGATCACGGCGCTCATCGACAAGGAGCAGTTCAACCTCATCACGCAGCCCGAGTCGGGCATCGTGCTGATCCAGGGCGGCGCCGGCTCGGGCAAGACGACCGTCGCGCTGCACCGCGTCGCCTACCTCGCCTACCAGGACCGGCGCCGGTTCGCCCCCGGCAAGATGCTGATCATGGTCTTCAACGAGGCCCTGGTCGAGTACATCCGCCACGTGCTGCCGTCGCTCGGCATCGACGGCGTGCCGGTCACCACCTACCGGCGCTGGAGCACCCAGCTGCTGCGCAAGCTCAAGCTGCGGATCCCCATCAGCCACGTCGACGGCGTCCCCGACGCGGTCAGCCGCTTCAAGAAGCACCCGGTGGTGCTGCGCATGATCGACGACCGCATCGGCTGGCAGCTCGAGGAGGCCGAGGAGCTGCTCAAGAAGCGGCTCGGCGAGCGCGCCGGCGCCGACGCGGCGCTGGCGGTGTGGCAGCGCAACGCCGACCTCCCGCCGGTGGTCCGCGCCGAGCGCACGCTCGACCAGATCAAGGCCGACGTCAGCCTCCCCGGGCCCGCGCGCGCCGCCGCCGAGACCGCGCTGCGGAGCATCCGCGACGACCTGCGCGACGTCTGCGACGACTGGCTCGAGCTCATGACCGACAGCGACGCGCTGCGCACCGCGCTGCGTGAGTACGCCCCGGGCGTCTTCAACGACGCCGACACCGCGACGATCGTCCGCTGGTGCGCCGCCAAGGCCGTCCTCGACGAGGAGCCCGAGGCCGACGAGGAGCGCGACGAGGACGAGGCCGAGGAGCGCAGCGAGCCGAGCATCGACGCCGAGCCGGTCGCGCCGAAGGGCGAGGCCGACGGCGACGGCGAGGACGGCGAGGCCGAGGCGACGCCGCCGCCGCGCGTGCGCACGCTGTCGACCGGTCACACCGTCGGCCTCGACCCCGAAGACGACGCGATCCTGCTGCGCCTCCTGCAGCGCAAGTACGGCGGCCTGTTCCTCGGCGGCAAGCGCTTCGAGTACGAGCACATCGTCATCGACGAGGCCCAGGACCTGGCGCCGATCGAGGTCCGCGTGCTGCTCGACTGCGCCACCGACGGCCAGAGCGTCACCATCGCCGGCGACCGCGCGCAGAAGATGATCTTCGACAACGGCTTCGTCGACTGGCCGCAGCTGCTCGGCGACGCCGGCCTGCCGCACGTGGCGATCCAGCCGCTCAAGATCACCTACCGCTCGACGCGCCAGGTGATGGAGCTGTCGCGCCACGTGCTCGGCCCGCTGCACAGCCCCGAGGACGCGCTGATCGCCCGCGAGGGCGCGCCGGTCGGCTACTACCAGTTCGGCGACACCGGCGAGGCGGTCGCCTTCCTGGCGGAGGCCCTGCGCGCGCTGATGCAGCGCGAGCCGACCGCCAGCTGCGCGCTCGTCACCCGCTACCCGCAGCAGGCCGACGTGTACCACGACGCCCTGCGGATCGCCGAGGTGCCCAAGCTGCGCCGCGTCGGCCGCCAGGACTTCAGCTTCACCCCGGGCATCGACGTCACCGACGTCCGCCAGGTCAAGGGCCTCGAGTTCGACTACGTCGTCATCCTCGACCCGACCATCCAGAACTACCCCGAGGTCGTCGAGTCGCGCCACCTCATGCACATCGCGGCCACCCGCGCCGCCCACCAGCTGTGGCTGGTCTGCTCCGGTCCGCCGAGCAAGCTCGTCCCCGAGGACCTGATCGTCGCCAGCCTCGAGTAGGCGCCGCCGAGAGCGAGCGAGGGACATGCCCGCCGGGGCATGTCCCTCTTCCCATGTCGTGAAGGACATGCCCATCCGGGCATGTCCTTTGAAGAAACCTCAGCCGGCCGCCCGCGCCAGCTTCTGCAGCGCCAGGTCGGCGATCGCCTGGCCGACCTCGGAGCAGCGGGCCGCCTTGGCCTCGCCGACGAGGTCGTAGGTGAGGGGGTGGCCGTCGCGGAGCACGTCGACGACCGCGGCCTCGATGGCGGCGGCGGCGCGGGTCAGGCGGTCGTCGTTCTTGCGCTCGCCGAGCCAGTCGAGGCCCTCCTTGACGGCGAGGATCATGGCGATCGGGTTGACCTTGTCCTTGCCGGCGTGCTTGGGCGCGCTGCCGTGGATCGGCTCGAACATGCCGTGCCTGTCGCCGACGTTGGCGCCGACGGCCATGCCCATGCCGCCCTGCAGCACCGAGGCCAGGTCGGTGACGATGTCGCCGAACATGTTGGTGGTGACGACGACGTCGTAGTACTCGGGCTGGCCGATCAGCCACTGCGTGAACGCGTCGACGATCGCCGAGTCCTTCTCGATCTGCGGGTACTCCTCGCCGACCTGCTGGAACACCTCGGCGAACAGGCGGCAGCCGTGCAGCACGTTGTCCTTGACGACCGCGGTGACGCGCAGCTTGCCGTCCTTCGGCGCGCCCTTGTTGCGCTTCTTGCACAGCTCGAACGCCTTGCGGATGACCTGCTCGCTGGCGCGGCGGGTGATCACGCGGGTGTCGATCGCCAGCTCGGTGGTGCCGCCGGGGGCGAGCTTGCCGCCGACCTGCGAGTACAGGCCCTCGGTGTTCTCGCGGAGGATCACCATGTCGACCTGGCCCGGCTGCCACACCAGCTTGTTGGCGCCGTGGATCCGGTGCTGCACGCCCTCGTACAGCTTGACCGGGCGGACGTTGGCGAACAGGTTGAGGCGGATCCGGTTGCCGATCACCGGCGAGTAGCCCGCCATCTTGCCGTCCTTCATCAGCACCGGGCCCGGGCCGGTGGGCGACGGCCAGCCGACCGCGCCGAGGAGGATCAGGTCGGCCGCGTCGCAGCGCTCCTCGGCCCCCTCCGGCCAGTCGCGGCTGCCGTGCTCGAGATAGAACTGCCCGCCGCACGGGATGTCCTCGACCTCCCACGCGACATCCAGCACCTTGGACAGCGCCGACAGCACGCGCAGTCCCTCGCGCATCACTTCCGGTCCGGTCCCGTCTCCGCCAAGGGTCACCAGCTTGTACGCCATGGCATCGGTGTACACGCGCGTTGCCGCGATCGACCGACGCCTCGCTCGCAGCGCCGGTGTGGAACCTCACCCGATTCGCGCGGGCGACGCGGTATACACTGCTGCCCGCCGCGAGCGTATGCGCGGCCCTCTGGGATCTCGACGTGCTCGCGCAGCTCTTGCCTGTCTCGGTCCTGTCCGCGTGGGGCATGTCCGCGTGGGCGCCGGCCGCAGGCCCCGCCGAGCCGGTCAAGACGGCCGACGAGCCCGCTGTCGGCAAGTTCGCGCCCGGCGCGGCCGCGCCGCTGCCCGAGCCGCCGGCGCCCGGGTCGCCTGGCGCTCAGGACATGTCCAAAGTGCCAGCCTGGAGTCGGACCAGCGGCCCGCCGCAGCTGCGGCCGGTGGTCGGCAAGGCGCGCGTCCGCGACTTCAAGCTCAGGTCGGCGCGCGTCGACGACACGGCGATCGAGATCGACGGGCGGCCGAACGAGGCGGCGTGGCTGGCGGTGCCGCTGCTGCCGGAGCTGGTCCAGTTCGAGCCGCGCTACGGCCACGCGCCGACGCACGAGACGCGGGTGCGGGTCGCCTACGGCAGCAAGGGCATCTACGTCGCGTTCGACTGCAAGGACGACCCCGAGCACGTGCGCACCGGCGTGTTCCGCAAGGACCAGCTGGGCCCCTCGGACATCGTCTGGATCGAGCTCGACCCCAACAACAACGACACCACCGGCTACTCGTTCGCGCTCAACGCCTCCGGCTCGCAGGAGGACTCGCAGCTGTTCCGCGACGACTCCGAGGAGTTCCTGTGGGACGGCGTGTGGAAGGGCGCGGCCAAGGTCACGGACACCGGCTGGACCGCCGAGATGTTCATCCCGTGGTCGACGATCCGCTTCACCGCGCGCGACGAGTACACCTTCGGCATCAACGTCGGCCGGTGGATCAACCACGACGGCGAGACGCAGCTCCTCTCGCCCGCGCCGCAGGGGCTGCCCGGGCGCATCAGCTGGGCGCTCGACTACACCGGCGTCAAGGACATCCACCCCGGACTCAACCTCGAGCTGCGCCCGTTCTTCTCGCTGCGCGGCGTGCCGCGGCGCGGCGACGACAGCCTCGACCGCTCGTTCCCGCTGCTGCCCAACGGCGGCTTCGACCTCAAGTACGGCCTGCGCGGCAACCTCACGCTCGACCTCGCGGTCAACCCGGACTTCGGTCAGGCCGAGGTCGACCCGGCGGTGCTGAACCTCGGGCCGTTCGAGGTCTACTTCCCCGAGCGGCGCACGTTCTTCCTCGAGTCCAAGGAGATCTTCGAGACCCGCTTCCAGCTGTTCTACTCCCGCCGGATCGGGCGCATCCCGCGGGCCGAGCTGGCCGACCAGAGGCCGCGCGGGCAGGAGGACGGCGAGATCGTCGCGCTCGACCCGCTGACGCGGATCTTCGGCGCGCTGCGGGTCACCGGCCAGGTCAAGCCGGGCTGGAGCCTCGGCGTGCTGACGGCCAACACCGGCGCGACCTTCGGCGTCGAGCGCTTCTCCGACGGCCTCGAGCGCAGGGTGACGCTCGACCCGATCAGCCAGTACTCGGTGCTCCGTGTGCGCCGCGAGTACGACGGCCAGACCAGCATCGGCGCGCTCGTCACCGGCGTCGTGCGCGGCGGCGGCGAGCCCTCGGCGTTCACCGGCGGCTTCGACTACCGGATCCGCTTCCGCGAGCGCTGGCGCCACTCGGCCCAGATCATCGGCACCCACAACGGCCGCCGCGAGGGCATGGGCGCGGTCGCCGACCTCACGCGCACGAGCAAGAACCTGACGATGGGCGCGGTGTTCGAGACCCTGACGCCGCACGCCGACTTCAACGACCTCGGCTTCATGCGCTTCAACAACTACATCGACGGCAAGGCCAACGTCGGTGTGTTCAACGCCCAGCCGGTCGGCAACGTGCGCCGCATGGCCGCCACGCTGTCGTCGCAGGTCGCCTCGTCGTACCAGGGCTACCTGCTGCAGAAGCAGCTGCACCTCGACCTCAACCTGACCACGCTGAAGCTGTGGGGCACCAACTTGTGGGTCGGCGGTCACCTGCCGCAGTACGACCTGTTCGAGACGCGCGGCGGGATCCCCTACCTCGTGCCGTTCCACTGGTGGATCGGCGGCACCTCCTTCACGCCCGACAACAAGAAGGTCGTCGCGGTGTTCAACTGGGCCTACGGCGAGCAGAACGGCCGTCCCGGGCCCGACTACGGGCTCGAGCTGCGCCTGCGCCCGGTCTCGCGGCTCGAGCTCACCCTGCGCGGCGACCTCAACCTCAGCTTCGGCCGCCCGCGCTGGACCACCACCAACGACCTCGGCGAGGCCGTGTTCGGCCGCGCCTACGTCACCCAGTACATCGGCGTGCTGCGCGGCACCCTCGGCATCCTGCCCAACCTGACGCTGCAGACCTTCAACCAGCTGTACTTCCTCTCGGCCCGCCACACCGACTTCTTCGTCCTGCAGCGCCCCGACGTGCTCGTGCCGACCGACCCCGCGCCCTACGCCGGCGAGGTCGACCAGGGCCTCACCAGCTTCATCTCCAACTCGATCCTCCGCTGGGAGTACCGCCCCGGCAGCTTCCTGTTCTTCGTCTACACCCACCGCACCGTGCTGACCGACTTCAGCCCGCGCTTCAGCTACCGGCCGATCGGCGGCTTCAGCAACCTCGTCACGCCCGGGGTCGCCAACGAGGACATCCTGTTCCTCAAGCTGCAGCACATGTTCGGGCTGTAGCCCGAGTGAACGCGAGGACATGTGGAGGAGGACATGTCACCAGGGACATGGCGCCCGGGACATGCCCTCTCGCGTCAGCCGCGGGCCAGCTTACGCAGCATGGCCTGGACCTCCTCGCGGGCCTCGCCGAGGCGCTGCGAGCGGTAGACGCCGTAGGCGCTGCCGATGACCGGGCCGGTGATCATGCCGACCACCGGCAGGACCGAGGCGGCCAGGCCGATCTTGGCGCCGCTGATCAGCGCCCCGCCGGGGGTGAGGCGCTGGTGGAGGGCCAGCAGCTCGTCGGCCAGCTTCTGGCGCTCGTCCGCGGTCAGCTCGCCGAGGCGGGCCGTGCGCTCGCGCAGGGAGGTCAGCTCGCGTTCGAGCGCCGCGTCGCTGAACGGGGCCACGTCGACGATCTCCTTCAGGCGCTGGCCCTGGGCCTTGGCCCACCCTTTCGGGTCGCTGCGGAGCTGGTCGGTCTGCTGCTTGGCCCAATCTTTCGCACGGTCGCCGAGGGACATGGCGCGGCAGCATAGCAGACGACCGCTGGAAGGCCCGGCGGAGGCCCTCGTGCGCGGCTGGGCCGGACCGGCCGCGCGGCCCGTGCTATGTCGGCCGGCATGGACGACGTCGCCCAGGTCCAGTGCCCGTACTGCTTCGAGTGGGTCGAGATCGTGGTCGACCCGGCCACCCGCGGCGAGCTGATTCAAGACTGCGAGGTCTGCTGCCGGCCGTGGCGGCTGTTGGTCCGCCGCCGCCGCGACGGCTCGCCGCTCGTCACCGTCGATCGCGCGCAGTGAGCTGTCCTTTGGGGCAGGGGACTCCGGCTCGCTCGGCCAGCCCGCGCGTCGGAGCCGTCGTTCCATCCGGTCTCGAAGGAGGAGCCGGGCGCGCCGCTCGTGCCGGATCGCCCGCGCGGCCCCGGCCCGCGTCGAGGTCGCGGCGGATCGCCGTCCTCGCCGCCCAGGCGCTCACGGGCGGCCGGATCGGCGCGGCGAGCGTGATGTCTCTCAGGGGCCCTGGGCGCCCGGGCGCCGTCATGTGGCCCGGCGTTAGCAGCTATCCTGTCCGCCGCATGCCGACGCACAGCAGAGTCCTCATCCTCGGTTCGGGCCCCGCGGGCTACACCGCCGCGATCTACGCCGCGCGCGCGAGCCTGGAGCCCGTGATGGTCGCCGGCCCCGAGCCCGGCGGTCAGCTCACCACGACCACCGAGGTCGAGAACTACCCCGGCTTCCCCAAGGGCATCACCGGGCCCGACATGATGGAGGAGTTTCGCCAGCAGGCCGAGCGCTTCGGCACCCAGGTCCACTACGACATGGGCGTGCGCGTCGACCTGTCCCGCCGGCCCTTCGTGGTCGAGGGCGAGGCCGACACCTACCACGGCGACGCGCTGATCATCGCCACCGGCGCCTCGGCCAAGTGGCTCGGCCTGCCCAACGAGCAGCGGCTACGCCTGTCGGGCGGCGGCGTGACGGCCTGCGCGACCTGTGACGGCGCGTTCTATCGCAACCAGGACGTCGCGGTGATCGGCGGCGGCGACACGGCGATGGAGGAGGCGACCTTCCTGACGCGCATGTGCCGGAGCGTCCACCTGATCCACCGCCGCGACACCTTCCGCGCCAGCAAGATCATGCAGACGCGCGCGATCGAGAACCCGAAGATCACGGTGCACTACAACAAGGAGGTCGCGGACGTGCTCGGCGGCGACCGGGTCACCGGTCTGGCCCTGCGCGACACCGTCACCGGTGCCCCCAGCGAGCTCGCCGTGACCGGCCTGTTCCTCGCCATCGGCCACCAGCCCAACAGCCAGCTGTTCACGGGCGTGCTCGACATGGACGAGACCGGCTACCTCAAGGTCCGCCCCGGCTCGACCTACACCAACGTCCCCGGCGTGTTCGCCTGCGGCGACGTGGCCGACAAGGTCTACCGCCAGGCCGTCAGCGCCGCCGGCACCGGCTGCATGGCGGCGATCGACGCCGAGCGCTGGCTCGCCGAGCACCTGTAGGCCGCGACGGCGCGAGCGGACGAGCGCGACGCGCGGGGGCGCGGGCGCTCGTCTGTTCGCGAGCACAGGTGCGCTCGTCGGCTGCCCTTTGGGACATGTGATGCGCGTCGGCCTGCGCGCGTTCGCCGGGCCTCGACGCGAGAAGCCCGGGCGCCGCAGGTCGCGGCGTCCGGGCTCCCTGTCGGAGCGCCCTGCTCAGCGGCGCTCGATCATCGCCGAGTGGGTCGACCCGCCGCGCTGGACCTCGACGGCGACCTTGCCGTCGTCGCTGGCGAGCGCGCTGGCGACGTCGCCGACCTGCTTGACCGGCTGGCCGTTGATGGTCTTCAGCACGTCGCCCTCGCGCAGGCCGAGCTCGTCGGCGAGCGAGCCGGGGGCGACGCCGCGGACGGTGAGGCGCCCGTCCTTCGCCTCGACCTGGGCGCCGAGGCGCGGCTGGCCGTCGGGGAACAGCTTGCCCCTGTCGCCGCTCATGCGACGGGCCGAGCGCATCAGCTCCTCCTCGCTCGGCAGCTTGCCGATCGTCGCGTCGAGGTCGAGCTTCTTGCCGCCGCGGTCGACCGACAGGATGACCTTCGAGCCAGGTTGGGTGTCGGCGATCCGGCCGCGCAGGTCGCTGAAGTTGACGACCTCGCGGCCGTTGACGGCGACCACGCGGTCGCCCGCGCGCAGACCGGCCTGGGCGGCCGGCGTGCCCTCCTGGACCGCGCCGACCACCGCGCCCGGCTCGGGCGCGCGGCCGACGGCCGGCTCGATCTCGCGGCCGGAGATCCCCAGCCAGCCGCGCACCACCTTGCCGCCGGCCTTGAGCTGCGGGATGACCGTCTTGGCCTGATCGATCGGGACCGCGAAGCCGAGGCCGCGGCCGACCCCGCCGACCGCCGTGTTGATGCCGACCACCTCGCCGGCCATGTTGAACAGCGGCCCGCCGCTGCTGCCCGGGGCGATCGAGGCGTCGGTCTGCAGGAAGTCGATGTAGCTGTTGGCGTAGAGCCCGAGGCTGCCGCGGCCCTTGGCCGAGACGATGCCGGCGGTGGCGGTCTGCTCCAGGCCCATCGGCGAGCCGATCGCCATGACCCAGTCGCCGACCGACAGCGAGGTGCTGTTGCCGAGCGTGGCGGTCTTGAGCCCGCTCGCGCCCTCGAGCTGGACCAGGGCGATGTCGGTCAGCGGGTCGGAGCCGAGCACCTTGCCCTTGAACATGCGGCCGTCGTGGAGCTTGACCTCGAGCCGCTCGGTGCCGTTCACCACGTGATGGTTGGTGACCACCAGCCCGTCGGCCGTCAGCACGAAGCCGGAGCCGATGCCTTGCTGCGGCGGGGCCTCCATGCCGGGGCCCATGTTGAATTGCTCGAGGAACGGGAGCATGCGCGGGTCGATGCCCTGGGCGTCGAACTGCTGGCGCTTGCCGTAGGCGCGGATATTGACGACCGCGGGCGCCAGCTCCTTGACGAGTGGGGCCAGGCTGCGGCGCGGGTCGAATTCGCCGCCGACCACCGGCGCGCCGCTGCCCTCGCGCCACAGCGAGTTCGCGGCGGCGACCTCGCCGGCGGCCTCGGCGTGGTTGGTGCTGAGTGCGACCGCTGCGCCGCCGAGCGTCGTCAGCCCGAGGAAGGCGAGCAACGCCTGCGGCGAACGGAGTCGTCGGGACCGGATCGTGGAAGAGCTCATGCCGCGGGAACCGGCGCACCCGCGCCGCTATTCCCGTCGCCCTCTTCCTCTTTGAAGCCCATGCGGTAGAGCTCGGCGTACACGCCGCCGCGCGCGAGGAGGACGTCGTGCGGTCCCTGCTCGACGATCACGCCGTCTTGCAGCACGAGGATCTTGTCGGCCCGGCGGACCGTGCTTAACCGATGCGCGATCACCAGGACGCTGCGCCCGCGCAGCAGGCGTTCGATCGCCGCCTGCACCTTGTGCTCGGTCATGCTGTCGACGCTCGCCGTCGCCTCGTCGAGGATGAGCAGCGTCGGCTGGCGCGCGGCCACCCGCGCGAACGCCAGCAGCTGGGCCTCGCCGGCCGAGAGGTTGCGGCCGCGCTCGCCGACCACGAACTGCAGCCCGCCCCGCTCCTGCACGAACTCCCACGCCTGCACCGTGCGCAGCGCCGCCTCGAGGCGCGCCGGGTCGCTCGCCAGCGCCGGGTCGCCGAGGCTGACGTTGAACGCGACGTCGTCGTTGAACAGGAACACGTCCTGCTGGACCATGAGGACATGTCCTCGGAGACAGTCGGGGACGACGTCGCGGACCTCGACCGCGCCGGCCGGCGCCTGCAGCGACACGCTGCCGCGGTAGCCGTCGTAGGTGCGGGTCAAGATCCGCCCGAGGCTGGTCTTGCCCGAGCCGGTGCGGCCGACCACCGCCACGACCTCGCCGGGGGCGATGTCGAAGTCGATGCCCTTGAGCACGTCGGGCCCGTCGTCGCGGTAGCCGAAGCGGAGGTCGCGGACCTGCAGCCCGCCGGTCCAGCCGTGCAGCGGGTCGACCTCGCCGGCGCCGTGGCGGGCCTCCGGCCGCTCGTCGATGAGCCCGTAGATCCGCTCGAGCGAGGCGACCGCGCGCTGGATGGTGGCGAGCTTGGCCGAGAACTCGCGGATCGGGATGAACACCCGCTGCAGGTAGTCGATGAACGCGAACAGCAGGCCGAGGGTCACGCCGCTGCGCGCGACGTCCTCGAACAGGTAGGGCGCGGCGAAGTAGATCAGCAGCGCCACGCACATCGCGCTGACGCCGTCCATCACCGAGTAGAGGCCGGCGTCGTACCAGTTGGCGGTCTTGACCGCGCGCAGGAAGCGGTCGCCGAGCCGCTCGAACTCCTGCACCGCGGCCTTCTCGCGTCCGAACAGCTGCAGCACCGTGACGCCCGCCAGCTGCTCCGCCAGGTACCCGCTCTGGACCGACTGTGCGCGCCGGATCTCGAGCTGCAGCGCCCGCAGCCGGGCCGAGAAGTGGACCACGATGACCCACAACAGCGGCGCGGCCGCCAGCGACACCAGCGTGAGCCGCCAGTCGAGCACGAACATCGCCACCAGGATCGAGACGATCACCGCGACGTCGGTGAGGATCGTGAACACCCCGAACGCGAGCGTCTCGCTCAGCGCCTCGATGTCGCTGGTGCTGCGCGCCAGCAGGTTGCCGATCGGCGTCTTGTCGTAGAAGCGGGCCGGCAGCTTGAGCACGTGGCCGAAGATCGAGCGCCGCAGGTCGGTGATGGTGGCGTGGCCGGCCCGCGACAGCGCGTAGACCTGGACCGCGGTGGCCAGGAACTCGGCCATCACCGCGGCGAGGAACAGGACGCCGGTGACGCGCAGCGCGACCAGGTCGCCGGCGGCGATCTCGGTGTCGACGGCCTGCTTGACCAGCAGCGGCCGCAGCGCCGACATCGCCGCGACCACCGGGATCATCCACAGGCCGAGCCACAGCCAGCGCTTGTGCGCGCGCGCGTACGGCCAGAAGCGGCGCAGCGCGGCCCAGGTGCTGCCCTGCGGCGCGCCGGGCTGGGTGATTTTCCGCCTGTCCTTCGGGTCAGCCATGGTGGGCGGCCTCCTGATGGCGGTGGGTCTCGGCGTAGACGCCGTCGAGCGCGATCAGCTGCGCGTGCGTCCCGCGCTCGACGACCGCGCCGCGCTCGAGCACGAGGATCTCGTCGGCGTGCTCGAGCACGCTGGTGCGGTGCGACACGATCACCGTGGTCGCCGGCTCCTTCATCAGGCCGGCGCCGCCCTCGTCGTGGAGCCCGCGGATCGCCGCCACCAGCCGCACCTCGGTGCCCTGGTCGACCGCCGACAGCACGTCGTCGAGCAGCAGCAGCCCCGGCCCGCGGTAGAGCGCCCGCGCCAGCGCGGTCCGCTGGCGCTGCCCGCCCGACAGCATGACCCCGCGCTCGCCGACGACGGTGTCGAGGCCCTCGGGCAGCGAGCGGACGTCGTCGACGAGGCAGGCCGCGCGCAGCACCTGCTGCAGCCGCGGGTCGTCGGCCTCCTCGGGGCGCAGCTGCGACGACGAGGCCGAGCCGGCGGCGTCCTCGCCGCGCACGTGCCCGGTCCGCTCGCCGCGCAGGCGGATGTTGTCGCGCAGCGTCGTCGAGAACAGGAACGGGTCCTGCGGCACGACCGCCAGGCCGGCGCGCAGCTGGTCCAAAGGCAAGGTCGTGACGTCCTTGCCGGCGACGAACACGCTCGCGTTCGGCGGGGTGTACACGCGCGACAGCAGGTGGATCAGCGTCGACTTGCCGGCCCCGGTGCGGCCGAAGATCCCGAGCGTCTTGCCCGGCGCGAGCGCGAACGAGATGTCGCGCAGCGACGGCTCGTCGGCGCCGGGGTAGGTGAACGTCAGGCCGCGCAGCTCGAGCGCCGGCGGCGGGCCGGGCGTGAAGCTGTCCGTCGGGACAGGTAACCCGTCCGGGGTGGCCACGACCTCGTCGACGCGCTTGATCGCCACGATCCCGCGCGACACCGAGGCCAGCACCCACGCGACCGCCATCAGCAGCGCGACCAGGCTGGCGAGCAGGGTCGTGAACGTGACAAGCGCGCCGACCGGCAGCTCGCCGGCGATCACCCGCGCGCCCCCGACCCACAGCACGATCGCCGCCGCGACCTGGCCCGACAGCCCGAGCACCGGCATCGAGAACGCGCGCATCGACGCCAGCCGCAGCTGCAGGTCGAGGTAGGCCTGGTTGCGCTCGTCGAAGTGGCGCAAGATCGCCGCCTCGGCCGCGTGCGCGCGCACCGTGCCGATGCCGGCGTACGACTCGAGCACGCGGTCCGACAGCCGCCCGAGCTCCTCGAACGACACGCGGATCAGCGAGTAGAAGCGGCGCACCACCGCCATCGTGTAGGCGCTGCCGACGGCGATCGGCAACAGGCACCACAGCGTCAGCCAGGCGTCGGTGAGGAGCATCTGGCCGAGGTGCAGCGGCACCGCGACGACCACGTTGCACACCTGCAGGCCGGCGAAGCCGATGAGCAGGCGGATCGACATGGTGTCGTTGGTCGCCATGCTGACGAGCTCGCCGACCTTGCGCTTGAGGAAGAACGGCCGCTGCAGCGCCAGCAGGTGCGAGAACAGGTCGACGCTGACGCGGTACTCGACCTCGCGCCCGGGGTTGAAGAACAGCACGCGAGACAGCGTGCGCACCACCACCACCGCGAGCGCCCAGACGATCAGCTCGAGGGCGATGCCCTGGCCGACGGCGAGGGCGTCGGCCTGGCCGCCCCCGAGCGCGTCGAGGGCGTTGCCGATGAGCGTCGGGATCCGCACCACCGCGTAGTTGGTGGCGACCAACATCGCGAAGCCCAGCGCGTACTGCGGCAGGTTGCGCCGGACGTGCCGGTGGAAGAAGCGGGTGGCGAGCGACACGACGAGCGGCCCGGGGTCCGGGGCCTATAGCAGAAATCCACCCCCGGGGGTCGTGCACTACACTGCAGAATTAAGCATGGGCCAGACCGGCGAATCGCCAGTCTGGCCCATGGAACAGCAAGCAGAGATCTCCCGCAGGAGATTCGGCTTACGCGCTGGGGGCGTCGCCACCCTCGGCCGGGGTACCCTCGGCCGGAGTCTCCTCGGCGGTCTTGTCACCCTCGCCCTCGCCCTCGGCGGGGGTCTCCGCCGGGGCGTCGGTCTTCGCCTCTTCGGGGTTGGCGGTGTCGGTCTTGCCCTTGTTGCATCCAAAGGTCGCCACCGAGAGGGCGGCGAACACGATTGCGATCGTCTTCTTCATGAGTTCTCCTGGCTTCCCCTCGCGGGGCGAGTGCACGGCCCCTTGCGAGGGGCAGTCGTCGTGGACGGTGCTTTAGCCAGGTACCGCAAAACTTGGCCAATTACCAGGATCTTGAACGCCGAACGCGCAATGCGCGCAAAATGGCCGTCAGACGCCTGAATTCATGGCTCCGCGGCCAGTTCTTCGTCGTGCTCGATCTCGTCGAGCAAGCGTGACACGGCGGTGAGAGCGTCGCGGAGATCGACGACGAGGGCGGAGAAGCGCGCGTCGGCAGCGACCTCACCGCCGAGATCTTCTCGCAGCTCTTCCCACCGGCGATACGCGTCGGCGAGCAGGCGCTGGACCTGGCCGCCGTCGAAGCCGTCATCGGCCAGATGCTGATACAACCCCGCGACGCGATCGGCCCGTCGTCTCGAGACCCCGCGCCAGCGCTCGTAGGCTCGCTGCGGATCGTTCGTGCGCAACCATCGCCGTGATGCCCGCTCGATCTCCGCCACGTTGCCGCGGAGCGCCTTCACCACCTCGCGGTAGGCCGCCAGGTGGCCCCGCACGTAGCTCCGCGCGACCCGCTCGCGGGCCTCGGCGCGCTCCGCCTCGAGCGTCGCGCTGTCCTGGAAGCCGGCCTTGCGCCGGGTCTCGGCCAGCTCGTCCGGGGTCATCGAGGCCGGCGCCGCGGCGGCCGGCGGATGCACCGGTGCTGGCTCCGCCCGCGGCGCCGACTCCGGCTCCCCGCACGCCCCGAACACCAGCGCGACCGCTGCGACCTTGCGCATCTCGTCCGGTTGACCTTGTAAAATTGCCCGGCGCCGCGAACAAGCCCCGGGCTACACTTCGCGGCGGTGCTCCCGGTCGCCCGCGCCGTCGTCGACGTCCTGTCCGGAAAGGCGGGCGGTCCCGCGGCTCTGGCGACCGTCGTCGGCCGCTCGGGCTCGGCGCCGCAGGTCGTCGGCGCGCGCCTCCTGCTGCGCGAGGACGGCGTTCAGGTCGGCACGGTGGGCGGCGGGGCGATCGAGGAGCAGGTCCTCGACGCCTGTCGCGCCTGCCTGCGCGACGGCAGCCCGCGGGTCGTCAAGGCGCACCTCGTCCGCGACCTCGGCATGTGTTGTGGCGGCGCCATGGAGGTGTTCGTGGAGTATCTCGCCCCGGAAGCGCGCCTCGTCCTCGTCGGCGCCGGTCACGTCGCCCAGGCCGTCGCCCCGGTGGCGGCCGGGGTCGGTTTCCGCGTCGTCGTCGTCGACGACCGCGAGGACCTGCTCGGCCATCCTGCCTTCGCCGCGGCCGAGCGGCACGCCTGCGACGTCGACGAGCTCGACGTCGCCGTGCCCGACCTCGGCGAGCGCGACTACATCGTCATCCTCACCCGCGACCACGCCCGCGACGAGCGGGCCCTCGCGCATCTGGTCCGCCGCCCCCACCGCTACCTCGGCATGATCGGCAGCGTCCGCAAGGTGCATGCGATCGTCGCTCGCGTCCTGCGCCGCGAACACGAGCTCGGCCGCCCGGCGCCCGACCTGACCCGGGTGCGCGCCCCGGTGGGGATTGCGCTGGGCGGGCGGACTCCCGCGGAAATCGCCGTCAGCATCGTCGCCGAGCTCGTCGCCGACCGCCACGGCGGCTCCGGCGCGCCCATGAACGTCGTACCGCAGGCGATCGCGCGGCTCGGCGGAGGCCCGGCGGGCCCGCTCGCGGGCCGTGAAGGCGACGCGCGCGACGACGGCTGATACACTCCGCGCGATGTTCACCGCCCGCGTCGCGCTCGTGACGGCCGCCCTCGTCGTCGCCCCTGCCTCTCTCGGCTGCGCCAAGAAGACACCGCCGCCCAACGTCGTTGTGGTCGACGAACCGCAGTCCGACGGCGCCGGGACCGTCGAGGGGCAGGCCGGGCAGCCAGGGCGGCCGGCGCGCAAGGCCCCGCCGGGCAAGCCGCTCAAGCTGCGGGCGAGTCTCCACGGCGCCGGCGACCTGATGGCGCTGGTCAAGCAGACCACGACCGCGTGGACCCCGAAGTCGCCGATCGATCCGGCGGCCCAGATCCAGGCGATGCTCCTGCAGATGGGCTTCGGACCTGGTCTTTGGGCCAGCCTCGATCTGGCCGGCCCGTTCGCCGTCGACGCCGCCTTCTTCGCCCAGGACCCGAGCTACGACCTCAAGCTCGCCGGCACCCTCGCGGCCGTCAGCGCCAAGGGCGTGATGGACGGCCTGCCCTCGGCGCAGCGGCCCCAGCCGCTCGGCAACGGCCTGTGGGAGCTGGTCCAGGGCGAGCTGCGGGTGCTCCTGCGCGAGCAGCCGAAGGCCCTCGAGTTCGCGCTCAGCAACGCCGACCTCGACCGCGCCGCCGGGCTCGCCGGCGAGGCGGGGCAGGGCCGGCGGCTGCGCCTGCGCGGCACCGACCTGCCGCCCGGCGTGCTCGAGACCAGCGCGCTCGGCAGCCTGCCCGCCGGCCTGCGCAAGCAGGTGCTCGCGGTCCTGCGCGAGGCCACCGCCGGCGCGCTCGAGCTCGACGCCGGCACCGACCGCGACCTCGTGCTGCAGCTGTCGGCCGAGGCCCCGTTCTCGCGCCTCGGCCTGTCGCCGCTCGGCCCGGCGCGCACCGCCGCGACCCCGCTCGAAGCTGTCCTTCCGGCCAGCCCCGCGCTGGTCGTCGCGCTCCCGTGGGGCACCCCCGAGGCGCTCCACGGCGCCCTCGACAAGGGCGTGCCGCTGAGCCAGATCCCCGCGCCCTTCGACGTCGTCGCCAAGGACGCCATCGCCGCCGTCCACGCCGTCCTCGACCAGGTCCAGAGCGACGTCGTGTTCGCCGTCTACCTCTCGCCGAAGGGCGAGGCGACCGCGGTGCTGGCCGCCAACGTCAAGGACGAGGCCGCCGCCCGCGCCGCCGTCCGCGGCCTCGAGCAGGCCCTCGCCAAGGGCTTCGCCGCGTTCGACAGCCTCACCGGCGAGGACAAGTCGGCCAAGATCAACTTCACGCTCAAGACCGACGGCGTCAAGGCCGGCGCGGTCAAGGGCGACCTGTTGACGGTCCCTGTCCCGAAGAACATGGCCAAGGAGGCGGCCGATCTCGAGCCGTTCCTCGTCGCCAAGAAGAAGCTCGAGGCCGTCTCGTTCGTCAGCGGCAACCTCGCGGTGTTCACCATCGGCGCCGGTGCGACCAAGCTCGCCGGCGACGTCTCGGGCGAGCTCAAGGCCGGCCGCAAGACCAGCCTCGGCGCCGACGCCGGCCTGCGCCTGGCCCGGGCCGCCAGCCAGGGCTGCCACTTCTGCATCAGCCTCGACCCGACCGCGCTGCTGCGCCTGTCGGTCCTGAGCGACGCCGAGGCCCGGGCCGACAAGGCGCGCATGAAGAAGATCGACGCCGGCGTGGCCGCCTTCCAGCGCATCGGCGGGGCCGTCGGCGTCGGCGTCAAGCTCGACCCCAACCTCGGCAGCGTGGCCGTCGGCGTGCCGAAGGCCGTGCTCGTGCCCTCGCCGGCCGACGCCGCCCAGCTCGGCGAGCTGTTCGGCGACAAGGCCGAGCCGAACCGCCCCGCCGACAAGCCGCTGTCCGGCAAGGCGGCCGCGCGCGAGACCTCGCCCGCGCTCCCGCCTGCCTGAACGGACAGGTCCTTGAGGGCAGCTCCATCGCCTGTCTGAACGGACAGGCTCTTGCGGACAGCTCGCCCGCCGCCCCGCGCTCTCACACCCCACCTGCCTGAACGGACAGGTCCTTACGACCAGCTCGCCCGACCGCGCCGCCGCGCCCGCGACCCTCGCCGCCGTGATCCTGGCCGCCGGCGCCGGCGCGCGCATGGGTCGGCCCAAGGCGCTGCTCGACTGGCGCGGCCTGCCGTTCGTGCGCCACGTCGTCGCCCTCGCCGAGGCGGCACGGGCCGACCCGATCGTCGTCGTCGAGGGCGCGGTGACCATCCCGCCGGCGGCCCTCGGCCCCGCGATCAAGGTGACCAATGAGACATGGTCCGAGGGACAGACGAGCAGCCTGCGCCGCGGCCTCGCCGAGCTCGCGCGCCTGGCCCCCGGCTGCGCCGTGTTGGTGCTGACCGTCGACCGCCCGCACGTCCGCCCGGCCACGGCGCAGGCGCTGGCCGCGGCGTTCCGCGCGGCGCCCACGCAGATCTGGCAGCCGTCGTTCGCGGGCAAGCGGGGTCATCCGCTGGTGTGGCCGGCCGCGCTGGTGCCCGAACTGCTGGCGCTCGGACCCGACGCCAGCCCGCGCGACTTGCTGGGACGTCCCGCGGTCACCCTGCTGCGCCGCAGCGTCGAGGTCGACGATCCCGCCGTGCTCGACAACCTCGACCGCCCCGCCGATCTCGCGCGACTACCGTGAGCCGAGGTGGGTTCGAATACCCGCTGGCACTCGGCGCGGGGCCCTCGTATGGTCCCGCGCAGACATGTTCGAGCGCATCGAGGCCCTGCATCCGCACTACGACCCGGAGCTCCGGCTCCTCACCTTGACCCTCGACCACGGCAAGGCCAACGAGGTCGGCAGCGGCATCCTCGACGCCTTCGAGGCGCTGTGCGAGCTGCTCGAGCACGGCGAGGTCGCCTGCCTGTGCACCACCAGCCGGCGCACCAGCAAGTCGGGCAACCCGATCTTCGTCGCCGGCGCCGACGTCACCGAACGCGTCGGCTGGCCCGACGAGCGCGTCAAGGCCCACGTCCGCCGCCAGCGCTCGATCCTCCAGCGACTGCGCCACGTCCCGCTCTTCACCGTCGCGCTCACCCACGGCGTCACGCTCGGCTGGGGCCTCGAATTCCTGCTCACCGCCGACTACTGCCTGGCCACGCCGACAGCCCGCTTCGGCCTGCCGGAGACGGGCCTGGGCATCATCCCCGGCGCCCGCGGCACCGCGGAGCTGGCGCTGGCGGTGGGCCCGGCGCACGCGCTGCGACTCGGCTGCACCGGCGAGGAGATCGGCGCCGACGAGGCGCTGCGGATCGGTCTGTGCCACGAATTGGTGCCGGAGATCGACGCAGGTCTCGCCCGCGTGCGCACCTTCGCCGAACTCCTGCGACGACGCTCCCCGACGGCCGTCGCGGTGTTCAAGCGTGGCCTTTTGGCGGCCACCGGTCACGCCGAGGCGGAGCGCCTGTGCATCGAGGCCGCCGCGTACGAACGCTGTATCGATACCGGTCAGGCCGCGATCGGGCGCGCTTCGTTCAGCGCGATTCGCGCGGGAGAAGTGCCACCGTGGGGTCCCCGCCGGGCCTGAGCGACCCTGCCCGAAAAACCCGTCTGCCTGTGAATATTTCAATTTGATACGTCACTGGGACGTTGCTGTGGAATACTCGTCCCTCGCGTTCGGCCGGTTTCGGGCGACGGCAGGTCCGTTGTTCGCGCACCGCGAGCGCCGCCTCGCTCGCCGCCCCGCTCCCCCCGCGCCATGAACCAGCCCGACGCGCAGCCATCGAAGCCCACGGCGGACGGGGCGGAGCCGCCGATGCCGGACAAGATCGCCGGGCGCTATCAGGTCCGCGGGTTGCTGGGGCGCGGCGGTTTCGGCGCCGTGTACGAGGCCTACGACGAGCTCGAAGAGCGCCCTGTCGCGCTCAAGCTGATCCGCCGCGACGCCAGCCTCGACGTCCCCGGCTCGCGCTCGAGCGAGGCCGCGCCCGCGAGCTCGGTGGTCCAGCCGCAGACCACCGCCGCCGCCGCCAGCTCGAGCGCGCGGCTCCTCGAGGGCGCGCGCCGGGCCCCGATCACCCGCAGCTTCGGCGCCACCCAGGGCGCGGTCAGCGACGACATCGCCGAGTTCAAGGCCGAGTTTCGCCTGCTGACCCAGCTCCACCACCCCAACCTCGCCGCCGTCTACGACTTCGGCCGCTGTGAGGACGGCGGCGTCTACTTCACGCAGGAGCTGCTGGCCGGCGTGTCGCTGCAGGAGTGCCTGCGCACCGCCCCGCGCGAGACCATCGTCGAGCTGTTCGTCCAGCTGGCGCGCGCGCTCGACTACATCCACGCCGTCGGGTTCGTCCACGGCGACATCAAGCCGAGCAACGTCATCGTCTGCCAGCCCGACGTCGACGGCGGCCAGCCGCAGGCCAAGCTGATCGACTTCGGCCTCGCGCGCCTGTTCCGGCACCACCGCAAGCTCAAGGACCTCGCGCTCGACCAGCTCGACGAGAACGAGGAGCTGATCAAGGTCCGCGGCACCCCCGGCTTCAGCGCCCCGGAGAAGGTCCGCGGCGAGGTCATCGACAGCCGCGCCGACATCTACTCGCTCGCCGCCACGATCTACACGGCGGTCCGCGGCGTGCGTCCGTTCCCCTCGCGCACCTTCAAGGAGGCGCTGCGCAACGCGATCGATTGGCGCCCCGAGCTGGCCGGCGCGCTGCTGCAGCAGTGCGGCCCCGTGGTCGCCGAGCTGGTCGGCCGCATGCTCTCGCCCGACCCCGAGCTCCGGCCGCAGAGCGCCCGCAGCATCGTGCTCGAGCTGCTGCGCCGCGAGTCGAGCCACATCCGCGACCGCCAGAAGTCGGCCCAGGACCGCCGCGAGTTCGCCCGCGTGTTGGTCGAGCTGCTGCCCTTCGTCGACCGCGCCGACTACCTCGACATCCTGCTCCTGCGCGCCCACGACGTCCTGCGCCCCGACACCGCGCGCAACCGCGGCAGCCGGGTCATCCGCACCGTGATCGTCGAGGCCCCCGAGGGCATGGGCAAGACCCGCCTCCTCAGCGAGCTGCGGCGGGAGATCCAGCTCGGCGACGGGCTGTTCGTCGAGGGCTCGTGCTGGACCGGCGACGGCGAGGGCCTCGGCCCGTTCGCGCCGGTGGTGCTGCAGCTGGCCACCGCGCTCGGCGAGCGCAGCGAGGCCGTCCGCAAGTACCCCGAGCTGATCCGCGCCGCCCGCGACCGCAGCCACGAGTCGGCGGCGGCCGCCCAGCTGACCGAGTTCCTGGTCCGCTGCGCCGGCGAGCACCCCTACGTCCTCTACCTCAGCGACCTGGCCCGAGGGACAGAGACCACCCGCGCCCTGGTCGAGCAGCTCACCCGCGCCATCGACCACAACGAGGCCCGCGCGCTGCTCTGCATCACGACGGAGCCGCACCCCAAGTTCCGCCCGCAGTTGGTCGCGCTGAGCCGCGAGCAGCTGGTCGAGCTGTGGAACCTGCGCCCGTTCACGCAGAAGGAGATGATGGATGTCCTCAAGGGCATCCTCGGCGACGCGCCGGCCCTGCGCGAGCTCGTCACCATGCTCGACAAGCTCACCGGCGGCCACCCGCTGAGCTTCCGCGAGACCCTGCGCGTGCTCATCGAGGAGTCGATCCTCGTCCGCGACAACGACACCTGGGTCCTGCGCTCCGCCTCGGCCGCCGCCGAGCAGCTGCACAAGACGCTGGCCCAGCGCAGCGAGGCCCGCCTCGACGCGCTCGGCGTGTCGGCCTGGGAGGTCGCCAGCATCCTCTACCTGATCGAGGCCCCGATCGACGAGGAGCGCCTGGCGCACCTCACCGACCTGCGGCGCGAACGCTTCCGCCGCACGCTCGAGCGGCTCGAGGGCGAGGGCCTCATCCTCCGCAGCGCCATCACCGGCGCCTCGCAGGTCGTGCTGGCCCACGCGAGCGTGCGCGAGGCGGTCCGGATCCGCTACGAAGACTCGCTGTCCGAGACGCGCCTCGAGCTGGCCGAGCGGATCGCCGAGCAGACCGCCGTCGACCCGCAGTTCGTGTTCCTGCGCGCGCGCCTGCTCGACGCCGCCGCCGATGGCCTCGAGTACCTCAGCGAGCTCGAGAAGGCCGCCGAAGATCTGTTCGCCACCGGGCAGCCGGCGCTGGCCGCTCAGGTGCTCGAGCGCGTGATCGCCCGCCTGCGCAAGTTCGGCCGCGTGCAAGGCCTGCCGCGCCTGCTCAAGGCCCAGCTCAACCTCGTCGAGCGCGCCCCCGGTGCGCTCAACGACCCGCGCCGCGAGGCCGCGCAGCACGAGGCCGGCATCCTCGTCGCCGAGCTGCTCGGCGATTACCGCGCCCAGGCGGTCTTCTGGCTCGGCCTCGTCGACCGCTACACCCTCGACGGCGGCGCCGACGCCGAGATGGCGCTCGGCCGCCTGCAGCACGCCGCGGTCGCGGCCAAGCAGGCCCGCGACCGGATCCTCGAGCTGCGGATCGCCAACCGCCGCGCAGAGATCTTGCTCGGCGCCGGCGAGATCGACGGCGCGGTCCGCTGCTCGAAGGACGCGATGGAGATCCTCGACCTCCCCGAGGCGCAGGACCACTACGTCTGTCACGTCGTCGGCACGCGCCTGCGCTGCCTGTCGCTCGCCGGACAGCTGGCCGAAGCGCGCCGCCTCCACGACCAAGCCAAGCCCCTCGCCGCGCGCGTGTCGGTGCTGCAGCGGCAGGCGTACATCTCCGGCATCGCCTACCTCGCGGTGCTCGGCAACGAACCCGAGAGAGCGATTCCGGAGACCCGCGCCGCTCTGGAGCAATTGCGCGCTGCGGGCGTCACGCGCATGCTCATCAACCCGCTCCACAATCTCGGCGACCTGCTCCTCCGCGGCGGCGACCTCGAGGGCGCGTCCGAGAGCTTCCGCGAGGCCCTGCGCTTCGCCGGCCTGCACGGCTTTGCCTACCACCTCCACCTCAACCGCGGCTTCCTCGGCTACACGCTCGCGCGCATGGGCGAGGTGGAGGAGGGCGCCGCGATGCTCGCCGAGGCCCGTCGCGGCATCCAGACGATCCAAAACGAGCAGTTCGCCCATCACCAGCTGCGCCTCCTCGACGCCGAAGTCGCGCACATGCTCGGGCAGAGCCCGAGAGCGCGCCGCGAGCTCGAAGAGATGCTCGCCGACTTCCACTCGACCAACGAGCTCAGCCTCGCCCAGTGGGCTCAGGAGGCGCTCAGCCGCATCGAACGCGACCGCGGCACTAGCTTCATCGAGACCCCCGACGAGACCGACTCGCAGACCGTCTCCCCCGACCAGGACACCGTGCGCACCAAGCCCCTGCGCTGACGCCCGCACGCCGCGCGCACGGACTTCACGGCCCGAGCTGCTTTCACGGCCGTCCACGCCTGAACCGGCTCCCCGGCGCTCCGCGCCAGACGCGGCTTGCCGCGCGCCTGAAATCGCCACGCAGCCGCGCGCGTCTGAAACCGCTTCCCGGCCCCGCGAATTTGATTTCCGCGTCGTCGCCGGGCCTGATGATTGTACTTCCCGGCCCTGCGGGCCTGAATTAATGTCCGTGTTGCCTCGAGCCCTCGAGGCCGTCTCATGACCCCCAACCTTAGACTACGCGGCCGCGTTCGAGTCCAGGCGCAGACATGACCGCGGCTGGCACCACTCGCGACCTCTCGGCGCTGGTCGGCACCGTCCTCGACGGTACCTACCGGCTCGACCAGCTCATCGGTGAGGGCGGCATGGGAGCGGTGTTCCGCGGCCGCCACGTCATCATGATGCGGGACGTCGCGATCAAGGTCCTGCACCCCGACTTCAACCGCGACCCCGAGCTCGTGCGTCGCTTCGACCGCGAGGCCCAGAGCGCGGCCCGGCTCGACCACCCCAACTGCATCCACGTCTCGGCCTACGGCACGACCGAGGACGGCATGCGCTACCTCGTGATGCAGCTGCTCGAGGGCGTCGAGCTGGCCGACCTGCTGACCGAGCCGACGGCGCCGAAGCGGGTGGTGGAGTGGTCGATCCAGATCTTGCGGGGCCTCGAGCACGCCCACAGCCAGGGCGTGATCCACCGCGACCTCAAGCCGCAGAACGTGTTCCTCACCCGCGACCAGCACGGCAATCAGCTGCTCAAGCTGGTCGACTTCGGCATCGCCAAGCTGGTCGGCAGCGACGCCGGCGACCCGCTCACGCGCGCCGGCATGGTCTTCGGGACACCTCAGTACATGAGCCCGGAGCAGGCCCTCGGCGTCGAGATCGACCCGCGCGCCGACCTCTACGCCGTCGGCATCCTGATGTTCCAGATGCTGACCGGGCGGCTGCCCTTCAACCACGAGGACGCGATCGCGCTGATCCGCATGCAGGTCAGCACCGAGACGCCGCAGCTGCCCGACAACGTGCCGCAGGAGCTGGCCGCGATCGTCTACCGCCTGCTGGCGAAGCAGCGCGAGCAGCGGTTCCCCGACGCCCGCACCGTCCGCGCCGCGCTCGAGCGCTACCGCAGCAACATGTCGCACAAGGGCCGCGGCGACACCTCCAACCCGCTGCTCGACATCGGGGGCGTGGGCGCCGTGGCCGACACCGCCAACCGCCCGCTGCCCGAGGCCCTGCGCCCGCGCCAGATCGACTTCGTCGAGTCGGTCCTCGACACCGACCGCTGGACCCGCCGCACCTGGTTCAAGGCGCTGATCGCCGGCTGCGTCGTGCTCGCGCTCGTCTCGGTCGGCCTGATCTACCTCCTGTTCTTCGGCGGCGGCGGCCAGCAGCCCGCGGCCGATCCACCGGCCGAGGCCCGCACCGACGCATCGGACAGCGCGGTCGACACGGGCGGGCCTGGTCCTTCGGCCATGTCCCCGGGGGCAGGTCCGTCGGAGCAGGAGCTGGCCGCGCTCGACGACCTGATCAAGCAGGGCAAGCTCGACGAGGCGCAGGCGCAGATCGACGCCCTGCTCGAGCGCCACCCCGGGCACGCGCAGCTGGTGTGGCGCGACGCCCGGCAGCTCGGCAAGCGGCCGACGATGCACGAGGCGGCGGTGCGGCGCTACGGCGAGGTGCTGAAGAAGTCGCCGGGCCTGGAGCGCGACCTCGGCTTCATCGACGAGGTCGACGCGCTGCTGCGCAAGCGGCCCTACACCGACGCCGCGATCGCCCTGGCCGTCGACCTCGGCGCGGCCGGCGTGCCGATCCTCGTCCACTACATCAACGACGCCAAGCCTTGGGCCACGTGGGCGCAGCGCCGGCAGATCCGCGACGCGCTGCCCGCCGACGCCGCGGCGCAGGTCGACGTCGTGCTCAATCGCCGTCGCGACCTCGAGCAGTACGGCGACGCGCCCGACCCGTGCGTCGCCGCCCTGGCGGCGCTGCAGCCGATCAAGGACGAGCCGCTGGCCGACTACGTCCCGGCGCTCAAGGCCGCCCAGGCGCCGGCTCCGCCCGCGGAGGCGGCTCCCACGCCGGTCTGCGACGAGGCCGCCGCGCTGCTCGCCACCGTGCGGACCGACTACGCCCGCCGCTTCCCCGAGGCCTTCGCTCCGGCCAAGCCGGTCAAGAAGAAGCCTGTGAAGAAGAAGAAGCGCGGGAAATGAGCTCGGGCACGATGAGCCCGATCAGGTCATTGACCTGGCGGTGCGACTCGATGCGGTGACGCAGCGGCAGGTTCCTGTGGACGATGTACAGGTTGCGCCGTCCGCTTCGCTGGCGGGTGATGTACCCCGACTCTTCCAGCTCAGTGACGATCCGCTGGACCGCCCGTTCGGTGATGCCTACCGCCTCTGCCACGTCGCGCAGACGGATCTCCGGGTCTTGCGCGACGCAGAACAGCACGTGCGCGTGATTGGTCAGAAACGTCCACTCCGAGGGCCTATCGGGCACAATGGATCTCCGTCTCCGATCATGAAGAAATCATCACCTTTGGTCAACCGGATCGCGTTACGACGGACGGTCATCGTCTGAGGAGGAACCTGGAAGCCCATGCAGAACCTCGTTCTGGCCTCGACCTCGCGCTATCGGCGCGATTTGCTCGCGCGACTTGAAGTGCCCTTCATCTCCGCGGCTCCTGCGTTCGACGAGCGCGCTGAAGACGCACGTTTCGGCGAACTCGGCGCCGAGGCCTTCGCTCTCCGGCTCGCCATGGGGAAGGCCCGGAGTCTGCGCGACGAGCACCCGGACGCGTGGATCCTCGGCGCCGACCAGGTCGCGGTCGGGCCCGGTGGCGAGCTGCTCCACAAACCGGGCAGCGAGGAGCGGGCGATCGCCCAGCTCATGCGTCTGTCGGGCGCCGTCTTCCGGCTCGTCACCGGCGTCGTCCTGCTCGACGCCAGCGGCGGCGACGCCCGCACCGCCGTCGACGTCCAGACCTTGACCATGCGGTCTTACGGCGAGGAAGAGGCTGCCACTTACGTCCGCCGCCACCGCCCGCTCGACTGCGCCGGCAGCTTCCGCATCGAGGACGCCGGCATCAAGCTCTTCACTCGCATCGACGGCGCCGACTTCACCGGCATCATCGGTCTGCCGCTCATCGCCGTCGCCGGCCTGCTCCGCGACGTCGGCCTGCTGCCCGGTCCGTGATCGGGGGCTCGCGCCGCGCCTGCTCACCCGCACGCGCATCCGCGAGCGGCCCGGTGTGACAGCAGGACCTCGCCGTCCTCGCGCGTCGCCGGGCGCTCTTTTCGCCGCCGGCCTTCGTCACCTCCGCGTCCGGGACCGCTATGGTGCGGCATGCTCCGCTCGCTGTTCGTGCTCGTGCTCGCGCTCGCGCCCGTCGGCGTCGTCGGCTGCACCGGTCCGGCGAATGTCGAGGTCGAGCTCGGTCGGCCGTTGATCCTCACGACCGTCGACGACCCCGGGGGCGCGCTCAAGCGGGTCGTCGAGGCCGTGCAGGCCGACGGGCAGTCGGGCCTCGACGTCGCCGACGCGGTGGTCGTCCGCCCCGACGGGCCCAGTATGCACGAGGTCTTTGTGACAGGTCCCGAGAAACATGTCCTCGAGGACTACATCCGGACCCACCCCGAGCTCGCGCCGCCGGCCGAGCACCAGTTCGCCTACGAGCGCCTGCGCGGCCCCGACGGCCGGACCTACTGGCGCATGCACTGCGTCGAGGCCGGGGGCCTGACGCTGCGCAAGCTGGCCTCGGCGAGCCTCGTCGACGGCGACGACGACCGGCCGCGGCTCCGCGTGCGCCTCGGGGCGGAGGACGGGCGCAGCCTCGCCGCCCTCACCACCCGGGCGGTCGGGCGGCGGCTCGCCGCGATCCAGGACGAGGAGGTCCTGATGGCGCCCGTGATCCACGAGCCGCTGACCGCCGGCACCTTCGAGATCAGCCTCGGCGCCGTGACCACCCGCGGCGAGGCCGAGGCCGCGCTCCATCAGCTGCTCGGCCGGCAGCCGCGCGACTGAGCCCGTGACGCCTCGAACGGCTCAGGCGGTGACCGGCTCGAGCATCGTCAGCGTCGCGCGCGACGGGTCGAGCTCGACGCGAGCGCCGCACGGCAGCGCCGCGTGCTCGTGCGGCAGATGTCCGAAAGGCAAGCCGAGCACCACGGGGACGTCGAGCCCCGCCAGCCGCTCGCGCACCACCGCGCGGGCGCTCGGGCTGTCGGGGTTGCCGGCGGGCGGCTCCTCGCAGGCGTACAGCTGGCCGACGGCGAACCCGCGCACCCCCGCGAGCGCCCCGCTGGTGATGAGCTGCGTCAGCGCGCGGTCGATGCGATAGGGCCGCTCGCCGATCTCCTCGAGCGCGACGATCGTGCCGGCGAGGTCGGGCAGCCACGGCGTGCCGACCAGCGAGCGCAGCACCTCGAGGTTGGCCGGCACGAGCGGCGCCACCACGCGCGCGGCGCCGACGCCTTCATCGCCGGCGAGCGGGGCGGGGAGCTCGCCGCGCATCAGCAGCGCGAGGCGCTGGGCATCGGCCGCCGGCAGCGCGCCGAGCTGCGTCACCACCGGGCCGTGCACGCCGCACACGCCGGCGCGGAGCGCCCAGCAGAGCAGCGCCGTCGCGTCGGAGAAGCCGACCAGCAGCTTGGGCGCGGCCACGAACCCGGCGGGGCGCAGCAGCGGCAACAGGCGGGTCAGGCCGTAGCCGCCGCGCGCGCACACGATCGCCGTGACCTCGGGGTCGTCCAGCGCCGCTTGCAGCGCGGCCAGGCGTACGCCGTCCTCACCGGCGAAATAGCCGGTCCGCGCGCCCAGATTGGCCGCGAGCGAGATCTCACCGATCTGCAAGTCGCGCAGTACGGCGAGGCCCTCGGCGAGCCTGGCCTCGGGGACCGGGCCCGAAGGCGCGGCGACGACGACGCGGCCGCTGGGGCCAGACGGGGGCGGACGCACGATAGCGGCCTTCACGGCCGCGACAGTACCAGGCGGGCGTGTCAGAGATCGCCCTTCTTCTGCGATCATGGCGCGTGGACACGGGCGCGCCTCGCCCGTACCCTTTGCCCCGCGCACGGCCCGCCATGTTCAACGGACTCATCAAGAAGATCTTCGGCACCAAGCACGAGCGGCAGATGAAAAAGCTGCAGCCGCTCGTGTCCGCGATCGCCGGCCTGGAGCCCAAGATGCAGGCCCGGAGCGACGCCGAGCTCAAGGCGCTCACGGCCGAGTTCAAGCAGCAGATCGCCAACGGCAAGCCGCTCGACGACCTCATCCCCGAGGCGTTCGCCGCCGTGCGCGAGGCCTCGCGGCGCACCCTGGGCATGCGCCACTACGACGTGCAGATGATCGGCGGCATCGGCCTGCACCAGGGCAAGATCACCGAGATGCGCACCGGCGAGGGCAAGACCCTCACCGCCACCTCCGCGCTCTACCTCAACGCGCTGGTCGGCCGCGGCGCCCACCTGATCACCGTCAACGACTACCTCGCCAGCCGCGACGCCGAGTGGATGGGCCAGATCTACGGCTTCCTCGGCATGTCGACCGGCGTGATCGTCAACGGCATGTATCACACGGAGCGGCAGAAGAACTACCGCGCCGACATCACGTACGGCACGAACAACGAGTTCGGCTTCGATTATCTCCGCGACAACATGAAGGAGACGATCGAGAAGTACGTGCAGCGCGACCTGTACTACGCGATCGTCGACGAGGTCGACTCGATCCTGATCGACGAGGCCCGCACGCCGCTCATCATCTCCGGCGAGAGCGACAAGCCGCCGGAGACGTACATCACCGTCAACAAGGTGGTCCCGTCGCTGCGCCGCGACCTCGACTACACCGTCGACGAGAAGGCCCACAGCGTGCAGCTGACCGACGCCGGCGTCGACCGCATCGAGCGGCTGCTCGGCTGCAAGAACCTCTACTCGCCCGAGAACAACGAGCTGCTGCATCACGTGTTCCAGGCGCTGCGGGCCCACGTCCTCTACAAGAAGGACGTCAACTACATCGTCGAGAAGGGCCAGGTCGTCATCATCGACGAGTTCCGCGGGCGCAAGATGGAGGGCCGGCGGTGGAGCGACGGCCTGCACCAGGCGGTCGAGGCCAAGGAGGGCGTGGAGATCCAGCCCGAGAGCCAGACGCTGGCGACGATCACGTACCAGAACTACTTCCGCATGTACGACAAGTTGGCGGGCATGACCGGCACCGCCGACACCGAGGCCGAGGAGTTCCACAAGATCTACAACCTCGACGTCATCGTCATCCCGCCGAACCGCACCATCCAGCGCAAGGACGAGGACGACCTGGTCTTCAAGAACGAGCGCGGCAAGTTCCGCGCGGTCGTCAACGAGATCATCGAGGCCAACAAGCGCGGCCAGCCGATCCTCCTCGGCACCGCGAGCGTCGAGAAGTCGCAGGTCCTGCACGCGATGCTCGAGCGCGCCGGCATCCCGCACGAGGTCCTCAACGCCAAGAACCACGAGCGCGAGGCCTACATCATCGCCCAGGCCGGGCGGAAGTTCGCCGTCACCGTCGCCACCAACATGGCCGGCCGCGGCACCGACATCCTCCTCGGCGGCAACCCGGAGATGATGGCGCGGGCCCGCTTCGACCCCGACAAGGAGCCCGACAAGTACCAGGCCCTCTTCACGCAGATCAAAGCCCAGTGCGACGAGGAGAAGAAGGAGGTCCTCGCCGCCGGCGGCCTCTACGTCATCGGCACCGAGCGCCACGAGAGCCGGCGCATCGACAACCAGCTGCGCGGCCGCTCCGGCCGCCAGGGCGACCCGGGCCGCTCGCGCTTCTTCCTCAGCCTCGAGGACGACCTCATGCGCATCTTCGGCGCCGACCGGATCACCGGCCTGATGGAGCGCCTCGGCATGGAGGAGGACGTGCCGATCGAGGCGCCGCTGGTCAACCGGGCCATCGCCAACGCCCAGTCGCGCGTCGAGGCGATGCACTTCGACACGCGCAAGAACCTGTTCGAGTACGACAACGTCATGAACGACCAGCGCAAGGCGATCTACGCCCTGCGCAAGCAGATCCTCGAGGGCCGCTACCAGCCGGAGATCCTCGACGAGCAGGCGCGCAAGGAGCAGGCCAAGAGCCTGCCGCCGCCGCCGGAGAAGTCGGGCCCGCACACGATCCAGTCGCTGTCCGAGACGGTCCGCACCCGCATCACCCAGATCTTCAACAACCACTGCGCCGCGCTGTTCGAGGCCCAGGGCCAGCCGATCGTCCCCAACGCGCTGCCGCCCGGCGGCATCGTCCCGGACAAGCTGACCCACGAGATCTACCGCCACTACGGCGCGATGGTCAGCCTCGAGGACGTCAAGCACGACCGCGACAAGATCCTCGCGCGCATGATCGACGTGGTCGCCCGCTCGCTCATCCAGCAGCGCGAGCGCGTCCACGACCTCGCGTTCAAGCTGGTCGAGCAGACCGTGCTCGAGCTGTGCCCCGAGGACGTCCACCCCGACGAGTGGGACCTCCCCGGCCTCGAGAAGGCCATGCTCGAGCGCTTCCGCGTCAAGACCGACCTCAGCCAGGTCGAGGACAGCGTCGACAAGCTGGTCGACCGCGTGTGGCGCTCCGTCGAGGCCCTGCTCACCCGGCCCGAGCGAGAGTTCGACCTCTACACGTTCCTGTTCTACGTCCGCCAGTTTTACCTCGGCGAGATCGACGAGCAGTGGATCGCCCACCTCAAGAACATCGAGCACCTGCGCACCGGCATCGGCCTCGTCGGCTACGCCACGCGCAACCCCAAGAACGAGTACAAGATCCGCGGCTTCAACCTCTTCAAGGACATGTGGGAGGGCATCGAGAACACCGTGCTCGGCAAGGTGATGTCGATGCAGCTCACCGCGGCCCAGAAGCGGCAGGCCGAGGAGGGCGCCGAATACGAGACGGCCGTCACCCGCGCCACTCGCCAGGCCCAGGACAAGGTGTCCTCCGCCCAGCGGCAGATGGCCCAGGCCCGCGCCGAGCTCGCCAAGCTCCAGGAGGTGTCCCGCGCCGTGCGTGAGCGCGTGGCCCAGCCGGGCGGACAGGCGGCGGCGGCGTCCGCCGCCGCCGCCGCCGCCGAGGCCGCGGCGCCGGCGGCCGAGAAGAAGCTGCCGAAGGTCGGCAAGAACGACCCGTGCCCCTGCGGATCCGGCAAGCTGTACCGCAAGTGCCACGGCAAGGAAGTCGCGGCCTGAGTGGGCCGGCGCAACGCCGGCTCCACCGCACTCATCGGGTCGTTGCCGCGCCAGGCGCCGGGGAGTACCTTCCCGGCCATGCGCAACGTGTTCGCAGTGGTCCTCGGCGTCGCGGTCGCGGTGTTCGCGATCATGATCGTCGAGCTGGTCGGCCACGCCATGTACCCGCCCCCCGCCAACCTCCGGTTGGATGACCCGAAGGCCATCCGCGACTACGTCGAGAACGCCCCGTTCCTCGCCCTCGCGTTCGTGCCGGTCGCCTGGGCCGCCGGCGCCTTCTGCGGCGGCGCCGTGGCGGCCCTCATCGCGGCCGGCCGCCGCACGCAGCGCTTCGGCCTGATCGTCGGCGCCGTGCTGCTGGTCGCCGGCGCGATGAACCTGTGGGTCATCCCGCACCCCGCGTGGCTCGTCCTCGCCACCCCGTTCGCCTGCCTGATCCCCGGCTGGTTCGGCGGCGCGATCGGGGCCCGACGCGAGTACTGAGGGAGCGCAGCGGACATGCTCCTTGGGGCATGTCCGAAGGTGAATGATCACGGTGGCGCAGCGGACATGCTCGATCGGGCATGTCCGGATGGACAGGTGTCACGGCATCGGCGGCGGCTCGCACGGCGGCAGCTGGGCGGTGCAGGCGTCGACCAGGTTGTCCTTGACGCAGACGAACGGCCCCGGGCCGATCGCGTCGAGCAGGGCCTGCGCGCCGCAGGACGGCAGGGCGGCGTTGTCGACGATGCGGAGCGACAGCGCGGTCGTGAGCGAGCCACCGGCGCCGGGCTGGATGGCGGTCAGCGACGTCAGCGCCGGGTTGCCGTCGATCTCCAGCCACTCCGTGGTGGCGAAGTTCTCGAGCCCCGCGAGGCTCGTCAGGGCAGGGTTGGAGGAGATGCCGAGGCTCGTGTCGGTCAGCGAGGCGAGCGCGGACAGGTCGGTGACGCCGAGCTCGGAGAACCCGACCCAGTTGGCCGAGGCGAGCTTGACGAGGCCGGTCACGGAGGTCAGCGCGGGGTTCCTGGCCAGGATGACCGTCACGGCCTGCGTCAACGCGGGGAACGCCGCGAGCGTGGCCAGCGAGTGATTGTCCCAGACCTCGAGCGTGTCGACGAACGTCAGAGCGTCGAAGCCGGCGACGTGGTCCAGCGCGGGGTTGTTGGCGATCCGCACCAGGCTCGTGCCGCCCAGGGCGCCGAACCCGGTGACGTGGCTCAGCGCGGGGTTTTCGGCGATCTGCACGAGGTTCGTGCTGGCCAGGGCGCCGAACCCGGTGATCTCGACGAGCGCGTCGTTGTGCTCGATCGTGATCTCGTCGGCGGACTGCAGGGCAGTGAGGCTCGTGATCGCGGTGAGGGCGGGGTTGACGAGGATCTCGAGCTTCCCGCCGATGCTGGTGAGCGACTCGAGGCCGGCGAGGTCGGCGAGGACCTCGTTGCCGAAGATCCGCAGGTCGCCGCCGATCGTCGCCGGCGCGAGCGGGCCGATGGTCTGGAGCGCGTCGTTGTCGTCGATCTCGACGCGCTCGCCGATGCTGACGAGCCCGCCGAGGCCCGTCAGGTCGAGGAGGCCGGGGTTGTGGCGGATCAGCAGGAAGTCGCCGATGGTGGTGAGGTCGTCGAGGCCGGCGAGAGAGGTGAGATCGTCGTTGAAGGTGATGCTGACGAAGGTCCCGACCGAGGCGAGCGCGTCGAGGCCCGCGAGCGAGGCGACGCCGGTGGAGTCGATCGAGAGCGCCCCGTCGACGTGGGTGAGCTGGTGAAAGGGCAGCAGGCTGGTGATCGGGATCTTGGCCAGGTTGAGCCCGCCGTTCGTGATCGCCTGCAGGTTGGCCAGCGCGCTGATGTCGGTGAGGTTGGGGAGAGTGGTGAGCCCGAGGTGGCCGACGCGCTCGAGGTTCTCGAGCCCGGCGAGCGAGACGAACTCGCTCTGGGTGATGCCGACGTAGTCGCCGACGACCCGCAGCGACTCGAGGCCCTTGAGGTCGGGGCGGTCGACGTTGAGGATCGAGAGGTGGCCGGTGATGCACTCGACGCCGGCCAGCGCGGCGAACTTGGCCTCGGTGTCGTGCTCGTTGATGTCGGCGTCGCCCTCGAGGCAATTCGCGGGCAGGTCGGACGTCGTCGGCCCGGCTGTGGTGCCGGGCGCGTCGGTGGTGGTCGGCTCGACTGTGGTGCCCGGCGCGTCGGTGGTGGTCGGCGCCGCGGTGGTGCCTGACGTGTCGGACGTCGCCGCGGTCGTGCTCGAACTGGTGGACGCGTCGTCCTCGGTGGTGGTGGCCGAGGGCGTGGGCCCGCACGCGGCGAGCGTCGCCAGCCAACACCACGCGTGCCACCTCGTCCCGGCGGGTCTACCCATGTCTCGACGACATCACGCGGCCACCTCGGGCGCAAGGCGCTCGACCGCGGCGCGCGGTGAGGGTTCACGGGCCGCGCTGCCGATGGAATTCATCGCACGCGGCCAGACCAGACGGGGGAGCCGGGCCGCGCGCAGGTCACACGATGTCGTTCTTGGTGAGGTCGTCGAGCTGGAGCACCTGGCGGGCGGTCTCGAGGTCCTTGACGTCGCGCAGGCGGCCGCGCTGGGGCGCGTCGGCGTGCGGCACGTTGGTCTCGAGCAGCTCCTTGAAGCGCTGCAGGTCCTCTTCGATCTGCCGCTGCGGGTTGGCCCCGAGGATGCTGGCCACCAGCGAGCCGAGCCGGCCGGCCGGCGGGTGGTACTCGAGGTTGACGGTGATCCGCGTGGCGTGGCCGCCGACGCCGCGCTCGAAGCGGACCGAGCCGGCGTTGGGCAGCTCGGCGTTCTCGAGCGAGCGCCAGGCGATCAGCTCGCCGGGGACATCGTTGATGATCTCCGCGTCCCACGAGACCGAGATGTCGGCCGGGCCGCGCACGCGCCAGCGCGAGCGCCGTTCGTCGAGCACGGTGACCGACTCGAGGTGCCGCATGAAGCGAGGCAGGTTGTCGAGCTCGCGCCAGAACTTGTACACGCGCTCGGGCGGCTGGCGCACCGTCAGGGAGTGGAGCAGCTTGACGCCCTGGCCGTGCGGCACGCTGGCCGAGGGGCCGCGCACGCCGTGGGCCGTGCTGACCTTGAGGCGGGAGTACAGCGCGCTGTGGCCGGTCAGCGCGCGGTGGAGCAGGGCGCCGCCGACCGCGATGACCGGGATGCTGCCCCAGGTGCGGCGCACGGCCGCGAGGGCGAAGCAGCCGACCGCGCCGGCCAGCGACGCGGCGCGCTCGAGCGGATGCACGTTGACTTCATCGGGCCAATCGGGGCGGTCGCCGAGGTGGCGACGGAGTTCACGGAGCTTGTCGAACATGACACCTCTTCCCGCAGCGCGGCGCAGAGGTCATGGTCCTGGTCGCCGCGCGGTGCAAGGCGCGACCTGAAGCCGAGGCCGGTGAGCACCGCGCGCCGGGCCCTCGAGGCCCGCCCGCCCGCCTGCGTTCACCCGGGGTCGCGCGGCTCGAGCAGGGCCTCCTCGGTCCACGTACGCATGTCGGGGGTGGCGAGGACCGCGTCGACGTAGGCGGCGCAGACCGGGTCGAGGCGGATGCCGTAGCTGCGGAAGCGGGTCGCGACCGGCGCGTACATGCAATCGACGATCGACCATGTCCCGAAGAGCATGTCGCCTGCGGCCCCGAAGCGAGCCCGACAGTCGCGCCACAGCGCGCAGATCCGGTCGATGTCGGCCTGCGACGCGGCCGACGGCGTGACCTGCGTGCGCAGCGTCAGGTCCATCGGCAGCTCGCGGCGCAGGTCGGCGAAGCCGCCGTGCATCTCGGTCGCCGCGCCGCGCGCCCGCGCGCGCACGCCCGGATCTTCGGGCCACAGGCGGGCCCCCGGGAACCACTCGGCGAGCGTCTCGCAGATCGCCAGCGACTCCCAGATCGCCAGCTCGCCGTCGAGGAGGACCGGCACCTTGCCGGTGGGCGAGGCGGCCTCCAGCTCGTCCCGCGTGGTCGAGCGATCGAGGAGGATCTTGCGCTCGCGGAAGGGATAGCCGGTGGCACGCAGCGCGAGCCACGGGCGGAGGCTCCACGACGACTTGCGCTTGTCGCCGATCACGAGCTGAAGTTCGGGGCTGAACGGCCGGACCATGCGCGCCGCAGCGTAGGCCAGCGGCTTGGCGGTGGACAGTCCTGTTGCTATCGTGCGCCCGCCATGACCGCACGCCAGGCCGTCTACCCCCTCACGTTCGCCCTCGTCCTCGCCGCTTGCGGCGGCGCCGGCGACCCCACCAAGGGCGCCAAGGCCGACGCCAAGGACACCAAGGTCGACGCCAAGACCGATCCCAGCGACACCAAGCGCAACGACGAGACCAGCCTCGACAAGGCCGTGCAGGCGCTCGACCTCAGCGGGCCGGTGCCGCCCGAGGCCACCACGGTGTTCTTCACCGTCGACGGCGCGCTGATCCCGATCGGCTGCTACGACAGCGCCAAGAAGAAGCTGTCCGGCGGCAAGGACTGCCTGGCGCTGGTCAAGGCCGGCGACGACGTGTACCTGCGCTCGAACAGCGTCGAGAAGCTCGACAAGGCCGGCGCGCCCAAGAGCGCGATGTGCCAGCCGGGCGAGGACAAGCCGACCAGCCTCGGCATCCCCTCGGTCGACTCCGGCGAGACGTTCGACTACGCGGTGTTCCCCAAGTCGATGGGCAAGCTGGTCAACGCCGTCGACCCCGAGAGCTACAGCGAGAAGGGCCGGGTGGCCAGCGAGGACGAGAAGAAGGCGCTGTCGGAGCTCATCAAGCCCGACGCCGAGCTGCAGATCAACCAGTCGGTGACCTTCGACGTCGACGGCGACACCAAGCCCGACAAGCTGTTCTCGGTCTACGTCGTCAACCCCAAGGACAGCGAGAAGCTGTCGTACAGCGGCGTGCTGCTGCAGCGCGGCAGCGAGCCCGGCAAGTGGGTGCCGCTGCTCGAGTCGCGCAACGACACCGAGACCTACACGGTCCGCGCGTTCGTCGACCTCGACGGCGACCGCTCGCAGGAGGTGTGGGTCAACGCGGTCCTCACCGACGGCGGCGGCGGTGACCGGATCTTCAAGCTCAAGCCCGGCGGCGGCGCCGAGCCGCTGGCCAAGTGGTCGTGCGGGATCTGAACGCGGGGCCCTCGCTGTCCTGAAGGACAGCGGGCGCGCGGCCTGCTCGCGCGCGGTCAGGCGCTCGTGCACGCGGGCCGGCTGGCGGCCGCGTTCGCCCGCGTCGACGCCGACGGGGTGTTTCCCGGGCGCGAGCAGCTGCACGCGCGTTTGCTCGCCGATCAACTCGATGTCGCGGCGGCCATGGGCGACCGCGAGGCGGCGATGCGGTGGATCGAACGGATCCCGGCGGACAGCGAGACGCCACACCTCACGCTCGAGCACATGCAGTCGATGCAGCGCTGGCGCGACTGTTCGGTCGCCACGCGGTCGTGATGAGGCCATCGAGCGATGTTCGCGCAGCCGCCCCGGAGCGGGCGTCCTCGCGCCGGGCCCGGACCGCGTCGGCGGGGGCGGTCTGTTAGACTCGTCGTCGTGACGCGCTTCGGGCTCGGGTTCGCGGTCGTGCTGTCGTTGTTGTCCTGTCGCAGTCCGGCCGAGCGGTTGGCCAAGCCGCCGGAGCTCGAGATCCCCGGGCAGGGCAAGTGCGTGGTCGGTGGCGCGGCGTCGCATCCGCTGGTGGTCGAGTGGGCGGCGGCCGAGCGGGCCTCGCTCGAGGCGCGACTCAAGCGCGGGCTGGTGGCGGTGCGCGTCGACGGCTGTGCGATCGAGGTCCAGCGGCAGTGCGACGTGAAGGGCGAGTACTCGTACCTCGGGCTCACGCGCAAGAACGATCGCGTGAAGATCCGCAGCGCCGACGAGCTCTACGCCCAGCTGCCGCTCGGGGCGGCGCGGCTCGAGGGCAAGCTGGCGCGCTCGGGCGAGCTCGACGTCGAGATCGCGCTGGTCGGCATGCTCGAGGCGCCGGAAGGCCGGCCCGGGCGCGACCTGCTGACGGGCGACTGCGAGGCGGCCACGCACGTGATCACGGGCGTGCAGGTCGGCGCGTTCCACTTCTTCGCCGGCGGGGCCGGCGAGATCAAGGTCGGCGCGGGGTTCAATCAGATCGGCGCGGGCGGGGGCTCGACGGCCGAGCGCGAGACGCTGTCGGCCGACGGTCAGCCCGCGAGCTGCGACGCGTCGACGACCGCCGACGCGAAGCCGCCCGAGGGCTGCGGGGCGCTGATCCGCATCGAGCTGAGCGCGCTGCCCGGGGTGGCGGTGGCCCAGCGCACGCCGTGCCCGGTCGGCAGCCGGTGGGACGGCCAGACCTGCGCGATGGAACCTTGCCCTGTAGGCATGTCCCGAAAGCCAGATGGTGCCTGCGTCGCCGCGAGCACGCCGGCGCCGGTGACCACGCCGCCCGTCACGAACACGCCGACGCCGGCGACGACGACGCCGGCGAGCGCGCCGAGGCCGGTCGACGACGAGGTCGTGCTGTGCCAGAAGTTGTGCGACCGCGACCTCGTGTGCGAGGCGGAGGAGAAGGACATGGCCCCGCCGGAGGGCAAGGCCCGCGAGCGCTACATGCGGACGTGCCAGCGGCTGTGCGAGTTCGGCGCGACCGACTGGACTCGACCGCAGCTGCGCCGGTGCATGGAGAAGCAGACCTGCGGGGAGTTCAGGGCCTGCGTCCACCCGGACGACCCGAGCCTCTGAGGTCTCGCGCCGTGCATGTCCGCGAGGGCATGTCCGCAGCGACATGCCCGTTCGGACATCTGAGGATCAGTCGCGCAAGATCCCGAGCTGGTAGCGGCGGACCACCGGGGCCTTTTGCGGGTTCTTGAGCCACGAGCCGCGGGACAGGTCGGTGAGGCCGTGGAAGTCGATCTCGCCCATCATGTGGACGACGCCCTCGTGGTCGAGGCGCTCCATCGCCGCGAGCTCGTCGGCGGTGACGCCGATGACCTGGAGGAACAGCAGGGAGCCGAACGGGCCGGTGATCTTGCCGAGCAGCGGGTCGGGGACGCAGACGAGGGCGGTGAGCTCGGTGGGCTGGCCGACGGCGATCGGGCCGCCGAGGTCGGCGCGGTGGCCGGTGTCGAAGCCGCGGCGGCTGCCGAGGACGTAGCGGCCGAGGCTCTGCAGCGCGCGCAGCGGCCAGGCGGGGGGTTGGTCCTCGCCCTCGGCCCGGGGCACGCGCATCGTCAGCTCGAAGCCGAAGCCGGACACGTCGGGGTCGTGAGATGTCTTTTCGAACAGCTCGGTGAGGCCGTAGGTGACGTAGTGCCAGTGGGCCGGGCGCTGGCCCTCCCACACGGTGACGGCCGGCAACGGGCTCGACGACTCGAGCTCGTAGGCGGTCTTGCTGGTGTACTGGTGGGGGACCTGGCGCGGGTAGAGCCGCTGGCAGGCGGCGTCGATCGCGGCCCAGCCGGGGGCCTTGAGCGTCTCGGACATGCGACGAAATTCTGGCGAGGTCGGGGCTACAGCTTGCGCTCGAACTCGGTGATGAACTCGCAGAGGGCGGCGACGCCGGCCTCGGGGAAGGCGTTGTAGATCGAGGCGCGGAAGCCGCCGACGGAGCGGTGGCCCTTGAGGCCGTCGAAGCCGAGCGCCTGGGCCTCGGTCAGGAACTTCTTGGCGAGGCCCTCGCGCTGGGCCTCGGGCGCGCGGGCGCAGGTCCAGGTCACGTTCATCAGCGAGCGGCTGCCCGGCTGGGCGTGCGGCTGGAACACCTTGCTGTTGTCGAGCACGTCGTAGAGCCGCCGGGCCTTGCGCTCGTTGCGGGCGCCGATCGCCGCCAGGCCGCCCTCGTCGCGCATCCACTCGAGCACCAGCTTGAGCACCAGCACCCCGAAGGTGTTCGGCGTGTTGTAGAGGCTGGGCTCCTTCGCGTGTGTCCCATAGCGCAGGTACACAGGGACATGTCCCGCGGGCTTCCTGGCGAGCAGGTCCTTGCGCACGTAGACCAGCGTGACGCCCGAGGGCCCGAGGTTCTTCTGCGCGCCGGCGTAGCCGAGCGCGGCCCGCTCTAACGCCATCGGCCGCGCGCCGGCGTGGCTCGAGAAGTCGATCACCAGCGGGACGCCGCCCTGGGCCGCGGGGATCTCGGGGTACTCGGTGCCGTAGATCGTGTTGTTGGTGGTGATGTGGAGGTAGCTGGCGCCGGCGTAGGTGTCGGCGGCCGGGAACTCGGGGATCCGGTCGTAGTTGGTGGCCTTCGAGCCGGCGATCACGCGGGTGGGCCCGAGGCCCTCGCTCTCGGCGATCGCCCGGTTCGACCACACGCCGGTGTCGACGTACGCGGCGAACTTGTCGGCCTCGCGCAGGTTGAGCGGGACCATCACGAACTGCAGGCTGGCTCCCCCCTGCAGGAACAGCACCTGGTGCGTCTCGGGCACCCCCAGGACCTCGTGGACCAGCTTCTCGGCGCCGAACGTGATCGCCTCGTAGGGCCCGCTGCGGTGCGAGATCTCGAGGATCGACAGACCCACGCCGGCGGCCTCCCTGGCGTGGCCGTTCTGACGCAGCTCGTGCACGGCCTCGGCCGCGCGCTCGAGCACCACCGGCGGGAGGATGGCCGGACCGGCCGAGAAGTTCCACAGCTTGGGCTTGCCGCTGTCCATGGCGCAGGAGCATATCAGCGGCGCCAGCGGCCCAGGTCGTGGGTTTGCGCACTCCCGCGCGGGCCGTCGCAGGCCTTCAGCGGCGGGTGTGCCCGCGGAAACGTCGCTCGAGGAACTCGCTCGCGCGGGTCATGAGCGCGTGTGTCTCCGGGGACAGGTGACCTGCGCGCGCGGCGACGCGGGCCCGCACCAGCGGAGGACCCTCGCCGGGCACCGCGAGCGCGAGCGCGTCGAGCCGCGCGCGCGCCTCGGCGACCACCGCGAGGGCGTCGTCGAGGCCGACCTCGTCGGCCTCGAGGGCGGCGTACAGCATGCACCGGTAGCTGCGGCAGGGGCCGGGCCGATCGGCGTAGATCGTGCACTGCCGGGCGTGCAGGGCCGCGCACGGCTGGGGCAGGACGGCGCCGTCGTCGCGGCCGAGGACGACGAGGCCGCGCCGCTGCACCGCGTCGACCTCGGCGGGCGCGAGCGGGACGGCGGCGAACAGGGCGCCGTCGCAGCAGAGGGCGCAGCGCTGACAGAGCGTGGCGAGGGACATCGCGCGGGGATCAGCGCGAGGAGTAGCAGTGCTTCTCCTGCGCGCCACAGCGGATCCGCACGTGCATGTGCGTGGTGTGACCCTCGACGTGGCGGATCACCACCCGCTTGTTGCTGCGCTTCTTGACCTTCACCGGCCACTCGAGCCACGCGTCGAGCTGCTCGCGCGACACGCCCGACTCGCGGGCGGCCTTGTAGATCCGCTTCTGCAGGTTGTACTCGAGGAAGATGTACTCGACCTCGCCGGTGTCGAGGAAGGCGCGCATCAGCTCCCAGGTCGCCTTCCAGTCGACGTCGGCCGAGGTCGTGTGCTTCTTGCCCTCGGAGGTGCGCAGGAGCGGCAGGCGGATGTCGACGTCGCGGCCGCTCTGGTGCGACTTGTGCGGCCGGAACCGGCCGCCGCGGGGCCGACTCATCCCGCCGATCACGACCTGGCCCTTGAACCGGCTCTCGTGGCGGAAGCGGGTGATCGCCGCCAGCGTCTGCATCACCGTGTGCGTCGAGCCGTACGCCTCGTCGGGCTTGCGCTTGACGTAGAGGTCGGGGCGGTCGGGCAGCTCGACGCCGCGGACCAGCTTGCCGCGGTTCGGCTTGCCGATGCTGATGCCGCCGGCGCGCACGCGGATCTGCGCCAGCTTGGTGCCCAGCTCGGCCAGCGGCGAGAGGTCGAGGTCCTTCCAGCAGACGACCTTGAGCTTCTTCTTGGGATCGAGCTTGAACTTGTCGCCGAGGCGCGGGTTCTGCTGCCGCAGCTTGGCGACCTCGACCCCGAAGCCGGCGGCGATCGAGTCCCAGGTGTCGCCGCGCTTGACGATGTGCTCGAGCTTCTCGCGCGGCGGCGGGCTGTGGGTGGTGATGACCCGCAGGTCCTTCTTCTGCCTGGGGATCGGCGCGCCGGCCTTGATCGCGTTCCACTTCTCGAGGTCGCCGAGTGCGACCTGATAGCGCCTGGCGACGTCCTCGAGCGTCTCGCCGGGGATCAGCTCGTGCTTGAGCGACTTCGGCTTGACCGGCGGCGGAGGCGGGGGCGGCGGGCCCTCGGCGTAGACGATCTCGGGCTCGGGCCCGGCCGGCTGCGACAACAGCTCGCGCTCGATCGCCTCGAGCTCGGAGGTCGGGTCGTCCGTGTCGGCGGCGCTCTCGTCGTCGAGGTCGCCCTCGCCGTCGGTGTCGGTGTCGGCGAACTCGCCGTCCGGCACCGACGACGGGCCCCACACGTCCCGCTGCACCGGCTTGACCGCGGCCGGCTTGCTCGCCGCGGAATTCTTGGAGGTCGGCTTCTTCTTGCCCTTGCTGCTGCCCGACTTCTTCTTCGCGCTCGTGCCCGCGGCCGCGGCCTCGCGCACGAGCGGCGTCGCCAGGCCGCCGCACAACACCACGAGCAGCACCCACCAGGCGGACCAGCGCGGCGCGAAAGCGGGTCGGGGAGGGCGTGCGGACGAGGCCAGGGTCATGCCGTCAGGAGCACCGGACAAGCTAGCAGAGGCCGTCCGTTGCGGGCATGGGCGCCGCGCGGCGGTCGCCGGCGGCGGCGCGGGCCGCGGACCTCGAGCTTGTTCCCGCGCCGTGCGGCCGAACGACCGCACGCACGAGGCTCTGGACGCGAATTTACAGCTGCAATCGGATTGCGAAACGCGTCGAGGGCGCGGCGCGCGGTCCGTCGCTTGCGGAGATCTTCCCGCGTCACTTCTGGGGCTTCTTGCCCTCAGTCTTGGCGTCTTCGACGCCGAGGACCTTCAGGACCTCGGGATAGACCTTGTCGGCGAAGAACTCGCTGCCGGCCATGGTGAAGTGGATACCGTCCTCTTCGCGGAGGGCCTGGGCCTTGCGCTTGCCGATGGTGGCGGAGTCGATGAGTTCGCCGGCCGCGGTGGTGATGAAGGGCGTGGTGTCGAGGTAGACCCCGGCCTCGCCGAAGTCGGCGAGCGCCTGGCTCTGCACCTCGCGAATGGTGGTCAGCTTCTGCTCGAAGCTGGTGGTGCCGGTGCGCGGCAGGCCGAGCCACAGGACCTTGCGGCCGTCGGCGGAGATCTCGCTGAGAAAGTCAGCGACCCGCGCCTTGTAGGCGTCGTTCCAGCCGTCGGACTTCCAGGCCACGCGCTTGCCCTTGCCGGTCTTGCTGGTGAGGTCCTGGCCGTCGTTGCCGCCCATGATGACGACGACGAGGTCGGGTTTGCGCTGGTCGACGGCCTTCTTGGCCTCCGACTCCCAGTCATAGAAGTCGGGCCGGGCGAGGCCGGTCGCGCTCTTGGCCTTGCGGAAGCACTCGATGTCGGGGTGCTCGTCGAGCCGCTTCTCCAACATCGCCCCGAAACCGGTCGCAGCCAGGCTGTCGCCGAGGACGAGCACCTTGCGCGGGCCGCTGGGGGCCGCGGCGACCTCGGCGGGCGCCGGCTCCGGAGTCGCCGGCGCGATCGCGGGCTCCTGGGGAGCCGCAGCAGCCGCAGGAGCAGGCTCAGGGGCCGGCGGCTCGTCCGAAGGGATCGCCGCAGGCGGGGGCGTCAGCGCCGGGGTCCCCGGCGTGGGCTTGTCGCAGGCGAGGGCCAACACCAGGGTCAGAGGGACGAACAGCCGCAGGAGGGGCATGGGGACACGCCTATAGCCCGAACGGACCGCTCGAGGGAAGAAGCTGGCAGATTGCCGGGGCGAACCCGAGCAGGGGCCGGGAATGGCGCCGCCGAAAGGCCGGTATTTGCGCCGCTGGCAACCCCCGCGAAGCTGTGAAACACTCGTCAAGCCTGCGCATCCACGACCTCGAGGCGGCAGGCACAGGAGCGATGGTCATGCAGAATTCAGAGACCGACACCAACCTGGCCACTTCGATCTCCCGCTGGCGGACAGCGCGAAAGATCATCCTCGGCTCGATCATCCTCGCCGGCTCGATGGCCACCTCGGCCGCCCTGCTTCAGCGCTACGCCGGCACCAACTGCAAGGCCCAGCAGCAGCGCGTCGCCGAACGCGGATACACCTACTCCGGCATCGGCGCGGTGATCCAGCAGCGCGGCGAGTTCGTGGTGGTCCGCGATGTGCTCCCCGGCGCCCCGGCGGACGGCGTTCTGCGCGAGGGCATGCACCTCGTGTCGGTCGACGGCATGTACCCGGTCAGCGTCGAGGACTGGGCGGCCGCCCTCCGCGGCCCGTCGGGCACGAGCGTCACCATCGAGGTCGCGACCCGCTGCAGCGGCCACAAGTTCGTCACCCTCGAGCGCCAGCTGATCCGCGTCCACAAGTGAGTCGGGGCCGACCGGCTCCGTTCTGGCTCCGTTCTTGGGCGGCAGCCCGCCCCGCTCCCGACGGCCCCCGGCGCCTCGCGCCGCGGGGCTGTTCGCGTTAAAAAATCCGGCCGCGGGCCGCCTCGAGGCCGTCGGTCTACCTCGTCGGTGCGGCCGACCGCCGCCGCCCGCGTCACGCCGTTCCGCTTGCGGCCTCGCAAGCCGGTTTTCTCGCCCGGGGGTTGCTCGCTCGCGGCAAAAGCCAAAACACTTGCGGGCATGATCGCCGCCGCCGAGCACGAGGCCCGCGTCCATGCCATCGCCGCGGAGGTCCGCGAGCGGATCGGCCGCGGAGAGCCGGTCCACATCGACAAGGGCGGGGTCCACCACGTGGTGCCGCTCCCGGGCGACCGCCGCTTCCGCAGCCCGGCGATCGACGTGTCGGCGCTGCGCCGGGTGCTGCACGTCGACCGCGAGGCCCGGCGCTGCGTCGCCGAGCCGGGCGTGACGTTCGCCGACCTGGTCGATGTGACATTGCCCATGGGACTGGTGCCCGCGGTGGTGCCCGAGCTCGAGGGCATCACCGTCGGCGGGGCGGTGGCCGGCTGCGCGGTCGAGTCGAGCTCGTTCCGGGTCGGCGGGTTCCACGACACCTGCCGCGAGCTCGAGCTGGTGAGCGGCGCGGGCGAGGTCATCACCTGCTCGCGCGAGCGCGAGTCGCTGGCCTACGACATGGTCCACGGCTCGTACGGCACGCTGGCGATCGTGACGCGCCTCGAGTTCGACCTGGTGCCGGCCGAGCCGTTCGTCGAGCTGAGCTACGAGCACCACCGCGACCCGGCGCGCTACTTCGCGGCGATGCGGGCCCACTGCGAGGCCGGCGAGTACGCGTTCATCGACGGCATCGTCCACGGGCCGGACGAGCTGGTGCTGTGCCTCGGGCGCTTCGTCGCCCGCGCGCCGCACGTCAGCGACTACCGCCGGCGCCACATCTATTACAAGAGCACGCGCACGCGCGCGGTCGACTACCTGCGGACGCGCGACTACTTCTTCCGCTACGACACCGAGTGTCACTGGCTGACGCGCACCGTGCCCGGCCTCGAGAACAGGCTCGTGCGTGCGCTCGTGGGCAAGCACGTGCTCGGCTCGACCAACCTGATCCGCTGGTCGAACCGGCTCGGGCCGCTGCTCGGCGCGCTCAAGCGGCGGCCCGACGTCGTCGTCGACCTGTTCGTGCCGCACCGGCGGATCCTCGACTTCTACGGGTGGTACGCCTGCGAGCCGCGCTTCTATCCGCTTTGGGTGATCCCTTACCGTCTGCCGAGGTGGTACCCATGGCTGAGCCCTGCGATGGTCGACAAGATCGGCGATCCGCTGCTGGTCGATTGCGCCATCTACGGCATGCCCAACGGCGAGCCCGGGCGCGACTGGTCGCAGGTGTTCGAGGAGCAGACGTACGCGTGCGACGGCGTGAAGACGCTGATCTCGCGCAACCACTACACCCGCGAGCGCTTCTTCTCGATCTACGACGAGGCCAACTACAGCGCGGCGAAGCGGCGCCTCGATCCGCACGGCGTGTTCCCGGGGCTGTACGAGAAGCTGCACCGCGTCGGTTGAGGACCGCACGACATCGCGCCTGGACTTGGCGGGTCGCACGCTGCACCCTTCGCCGCATGAGCCTTACGCTTCACACGAACCTTCGCGCCGTCCTCCTCGCCGCCTGCACGCTGACGCTGGCGGCCTGTCCCGAGGGCGGGAAAGAGACCGAGACCGGCACGGCGACCGAGCCGACGACCGAGGCGGCCAGCGAGACCGGGACCGAGTCGGTGTCGAGCACGATGACGCCGACCGACGGCGGGCCGACCGAGGGCACGATGACCGCGGGCACGATGACCGCGGGGATGACGGACTCGACGACGGTCGACGGCTCGACCGAGACCGCGGGCACCAGCGACACGATGGGCGGCGAGACCACCGCTGTCGACACCGAGACCGAGGGCGACACCGACGTCGTCCCGCCCGAGCTCGAGGCGAGCTGCACGGCGGCCTGCGACAAGTTCTACGAGTGCATCGAGATGCCGCCGTTCCCCGACTTCGCCACCTGCACCGGCGACTGCGCCGACTCGCTCGGCGAAGGCGAGGGCTGCCTCGCGGCCACGGTCGCGTTCAACAACTGCGTCGGCACCTTCACCTGCGAGCAGCTGGACACCGCGCTGGGCGCAGAGGAGTTCGGACCCTGCGCCGACGAGTTCGAGGCGATGCAGACCACCTGCGTCAGCAGCCTGTGCGAGGGCTTCGGCTCGAACAACGGCGCCGACGCCTGCTCGATCGGCCAGCAGTGCGAGGGCCAGCCGCCCCAGGAGTTCAAGTGCGAGGGCGACACCTGCACCTGCCTCGTCAACGACGCGGCCGAGAGCGAGTGCCCCGCGCCCCCCGGCTTCTGCGAGGCGGAGTTCGCGGAGCAGGCGCAGGCCGCGTTCGAGTGCTGCGGCTTCGAACTGTAGGTGTTGGCAGGCGGGCGCGGGTCGGGTAGCGTGCGGCGCCATGCAGCCGGACGACCCGCGTCTCGCGTATGTCCTCTTGTACACCGACGGCGCGTGCGCCGGGAACCCGGGGCCCGGCGGGTGGGCCTACGTGCTCATCCACCCGGCCAGCGGCAAGCAGCGCGAGGAGTCCGGCGGCGAGACGCACACCACCAACAACCGCATGGAGCTGATGGCGGTCATCCGCGGGCTCGGGGCGCTGCGCCGGCCGATGACCGTCGACCTCTACTCCGATTCACAGTATGTCCTGAAGGGCATGTCCGAATGGCTAGCCGGGTGGAAGCGCGCCGGCTGGCGCACCGCCGACCGCCAGCCGGTCAAGAACCAGGACCTGTGGCAGACCCTCGACGGGTTCCTGAGCACGCACCAGATCCGCTTCCACTGGGTCCGCGGCCACAGCGGCCACCCGCAGAACGAGCGCTGCGACCGTCTGGCCGTGGCCGCGCGCGACGCGGCCCGCAGCGGCTATGCCCCGAAGGACAGGTTGACGGTCGGCGACGCGCCGGCCGGCTTCGCCGCGGCCAAGCGCTGAGGCCCGGCTGTCCCGCAGGACAGGCCGCGTCAGCGCTGGTAGACGATGACGTTGTGGACCAGCGTGTGGGTCCGGCCCGGGTTCTCGTAGCTGTGCGGCACGTCGGCGGCGAAGCTGGCCGTGTCGCCGGCGGCGAGGTCGTGGACCTCCTCGGCGACGCGCAGGCGCAGCTGGCCGACCAGCACGGTGACGCTCTCGCCGGTGCCGGGCGCGTGCGGCTCGGAGCTGTGGACCGCGCGCGGGGCCAGGCGCAGCTCGTAGACCTCGACGCCGCCGAGCGTGCCGGCGGGGGTGAGCGGGCGGCTCTCGAGCTGGCCGTCGGCCGACCGCAGGACCCGCTGGTCGGGCCGGCGCAGCACGCTGACGCGCTCGGTCTTGTCGGCGCCGAGCAGGGCCGAGAACGGCACCTCGAGCCCGGCGGCGATCTTCCACAGGATGGCGATCGTCGGGTTGGTCTTGGCGGTCTCGACCTGCGACAGGCTGGCCCGCGAGACACCCGACCTTCGGGCCATGTCGTCGAGCGAGTAGCCGCGGGCCTTGCGGAGGCTGCGGATGTTGTCGGCCAGCCGCCGCGTCAATTCGGCCGCGCCGATGTCGCCCTCGCCCAGCAGCGCGATCTCGGAGGCGGCGGCCCCGGACTCGGGCTCCGGCCGGCCGCTCTCGGACCCCGAGGGGCGCGACCCGGAAACAGCCTCCGAAGCCGGGCGGCGTGGCGTTCTTGCGGCCATTTCGCGGGTTCCTTATATGTCAGAGCCCGTCGCGTCCGCAAGCGCGGCGTGGCCCCGGGATTGCCGCGCAAGCGCGGCCGTTGACGATCGCGGCGACCTCGCGTAGGCCAGGCGGCCTGCGCCCCGCTGCCCCGACCCCGCCCGAGCTCGTGCTGGTCCGCCACGGCGAGACCGTGGGCCAGTCGTCGATCCGCCTCTACGGGGCCACGGACGTGGCGCTCAGCTCGCTCGGGCTGTCGCAGATCGAGCGCGTGGCGGCGGCGCTGGCGGCCGAGGCGGGCTTCGAGGCGGTGCTGGCGTCGCCGCTGCAGCGCTCGCGGGCCGCGGCGGCGCTGGTGGCCGGCGGGCAGCGGCCGCCGCCGGAGGTCACGGTGGTGCCCGAGTTCGCCGAGGTCGACTTCGGCGCGTGGGAGGGCCTCACCTTCGACGAGGTCGCCGGCCGCGACCCCGCAGGCTACGCCCGCTACCACGCCGAGGGCCTCGCGTTCGCCTACCCCGGCGGCGAGTCGCGCCAGGCCTTCTGGGACCGCGTGCAGGCCGGTGCGCGCCGGGTCCTGGCCGCGCCCGCGTGCCCGCGCACCGTCGCCGTGCTGCACAAGGGCGTGATCAAGGCGGTGATCGCCGCGCTCACCGGCATGTCGCAGGCCGAGGCCGCGGTCCTGCCGGTCTCGCTGGCCGGCGTCTATCGCCTGCGCCACCGCCCGGATGGCCGATGGGACATCCAGGTCCAGAACGCCACCGAACACCTCGGCGAGCTCGATCTCGGCGGGTGAGGGCGAAAGACCCCACGGGCGCGCGGGTCGCGGGCGAGCCGACTGCGTGCTACGGTGACGCGAATGGAGAGGAGCGCGGCCGCTCGTTCACGGACCGCGAGCGGGGACCGATGAAGCTCCGCCTGGTCGCCCACGCGTCGCTGCTGATCGAGGCCGGCGGCGCGACGATCTGGACCGACCCGTGGCTCGGCGGCAAGGTCTTCAACAATTCGTGGTCGCTGCTGGTGCCGCCGGCGTGGGACGCGGCGTGGCTCGAGCAGGTCGATTACCTGTGGGTCTCGCACGAGCACCCGGACCACTTCCACCTGCCGACGCTGCGCGACCTGCCGGCCGCGTTCAAGCGCCGCGTCACCGTGCTGTTCCAGCAGCTGCCGACCGACAAGCTGCCGCAGGCGTTCGCCCGCCTCGGCTACGACAAGGTCCGCCTGCTGCCGCACCGCGCGCTCGTCGACCTGCGGCCCGGGCTGCAGGTCTACTGCTACCAGGTCGGGCAGATGGACTCTGTCCTCGCGGTCATGTCCGAGGGGACATGTCTCGTGAACGTCAACGACGCCGAGGCCGACGCCGGCGACTGCCGGATCATCCGCGGCGACCTCGGGCCGGCGCAGGTGGTGCTGAACCAGTTCTCGCTGGCGGGCTACGGCGGCGAGGCCGACCGCGAGCAGCGCCTGCCGCGGAAGGCCCGGGCGATCGTCGACAGCATGATCGCCAACCATCGCGACCTCGGCGCCGAGACGACGATCCCGATCGCCAGCTTCGTCCGCTTCTCGTGCGAGGACAACGCGTACATGAACGCGTACGCCAACACCCCGCGGCGCGTCGCGGCGGCGTTCGAGCACCTCGGCCTGCGCCTCGACGTGCTCGCGCCCGGCGACGCGTACGCGGTCGGCGGCGCGTGGGACTCGAGGCCGGGGCTCGCGTTCTGGGACCAGGCGTTCGCCGCGGCCGCCGCGGCCCCGCTCGATCGGCCGGCGCCGGTCGAGCCGGCGGCGATCGTCGCCGCCGCCCAGGCGCTCGCCGCTCGCCTCGCCGAGCACTACCCGCCCTGGCTGTTGCACGCGTGGTTGAAGCCGGTGGCGATCCGCGTGCCTGACCTCGACGTCACGCTGCGCCTCGACCTCGCGCGCGGCCGCTGCGAGCCGGCCCCCGGCGCGCCGGTCGACGTCGAGGTGTGCGGGCAGCCGCTGCTGTTCGCGCTGTCGCAGCCGTTCGGGCTGCAGACGCTCGGGGTCTCCGCGCGGCTGGTCGTCCGGCGCGGGCTGAAGAACTGGCGCCGCCACCGGATCCTCCTGTCGATGTACAACGCCGAGGTCTACCTGCGGCCGCGCGAGTTGCTGACGCGGCGCAACCTGAATCACCTGCGCGCGCGCCTGCGGGGGGGTCTGCGGCAGCTGCGGTACCAGCTGCAGCGGATGCGATGAGCGCGGCCGCGTGGTACGGTCGCCTCCGATGCCCGAGGAGACCCTGGAGATCCCGCTCACCGTCGTGGGCCTCGACGGCGAGGTGATCACGCTCGACGACCGCACGCGCGCGCTGGTCCAGTCGGTGCTGCCGACGGCGATGAGCCACCTGCGGATCGGCGAGGTGATCGCGGCCGGCGGCGTCGGCTCGGTGCGGGTCGCGTTCGACAAGTCGCTGCAGCGGCGCATGGCGCTCAAGACCCTGCAGGCGGGCTCCTACAATTATTACTTGCTGGTGCACGCGTTCATCCGCGAGGCCCAGGTGTCGGGCCAGCTCGACCACCCCAACATCGCCCCGATCTACGAGCTCGGGCGCGACCCGGAGGGCGGCATCTTCTTCACGATGAAGCTGATCGAGGGCCGCTCGCTCTACTCGCTCGTCGGCGGCCGCCCGGCCCGCACGCCCGACCAGCTGCAGCGCCGCCTCGACGCGTTCGTCAAGGTGTGCGACGGCGTCGCGTTCGCCCACAGCCGCGGCGTGCTCCACTGCGACATCAAGACCGCCAACATCATGGTCGGCGCGTACGGCCAGGTGTTCGTGATGGACTGGGGCAACGCGTTCCTGCTGCCGCCGCGCCCCGGCTCCGAGGAGGCGTGGGCGCGCGAGAGCCTGCCGCCGCTGCGCCCCGAGGAGGCCGACAACATCGTCTGGGGCACGCCCGAGTACATGTCGCCCGAGCAGGCGCTCGGCCGCCGCAAGTCGCTCGACGAGCGCTCCGACGTGTTCCTGCTCGGCGGCCTGCTGTTCGAGCTGCTCACCGGCCGCCCGCTCTACCAGGACGCCGACCCCAAGCGCGTGCTCAAGATGGCCCAGCGCGGCGAGGTCACGCCGCCCGACGTCGTCGTCGGCCCCGAGGTCAGCTTCCCGCCCGAGCTGGTGCGGATCTGCATGAAGGCGCTGGCGGTCAAGCCCGACGACCGCTACCGCCGCGTCGACGACCTGATCGACGACATCAAGGCGCTGCTGCGCGGCGGCGGCAGCTTCGCGGTCACGCCGGTGCCCAGGGGCGAGCTCGTGATCCGCGAGGGCGAGGTCGGCGAGGCGGCCTACATCGTCCGCGCCGGCAAGCTGCAGGTGTTCAAAAATATGGGCAGCGCGAAGGTGGTGCTGCGCCAGCTCGGCCCCGGCGACGTGTTCGGCGAGACCGCCATCTTCGCCGCCTCGCCGCGCACCGCCAGCGTGGTCGCGCTGACCGACAGCGAGCTGGTGGTGGTGACGAGGAAGACGATCGAGCGCGAGCTCGACGCGATGCAGCCGTGGCTGGCCGCGTTCGTGCGCACGCTGGCGACCCGCTTCGGCGGCGTCGGCTCGCCCGAGTACGTGGCCTGAAGGACGTGTCTGAAGGGGGATTCGAGCCACGCCTCTCTTGAGGGACATGTTGATGTGTCTCGAAGGACAGGCGTGCTCGCGAGCGCACGAAGGCGGCCGACTCGCCTGCTACCTCGGCGAGCGCCCCGACATTCCCCGCGGTTCGCCGTTTCGTGGCGCCGGCGGTGGTGAGGCTCGACGGGGGCGTCCGACCGCCGCTCCGCCGGTCGCATTCGAAGGTCGGGTCGCGGCGGAGTGACGGTGGCGAGTGGCGTCGAGGCCGTCCGCCGCGTACCATCCGCGGGTGTCGGGTCGTCGTCCTGTCGTCGTAGCGATCGTCGCGCTCGCGTTGGCCGGCGCGCCCATCCCCGCGCGCGCGCAGGAGCCCGCGCCGCCGCCTCCGCCCGCGCAGGAGACCGTGAAGCAGCCGTCCCCGGTCGCGCCGGTGCAGAACCCCGTGACCCCGGTCGCGTACGACACCGTGGTGCTGCGAGACGGCAGCGTGCTGCGCGGGACGATCCTCGAGCTGCACCCCGAGCGCGAGGTCATCATCGCCCTGGCCAGCGGCACGCGGATCATCGCCTGGCACGAGCTCTCGTGGGCCCAGTTCGCCGGCGCGGCGGCGGTCGGCCCCGAGGCATCCACCGCCGGTCCTTCAGGACAGGTCGCTCAGGACAGCAACGGCGCGCCCGCGGCGGACGAGCCGGCGCCGGGCCCGAGCCGGCCGCGGATCTTCATCGAGCTCGAGCGCCCGGCCGACGTCCACCTGTTCGAGGGCACGCCGCCGGAGCTGCGGAACAGCCGCAGCACGCCGGCGTACTCGGCCTCGCGGTCGGTCTGTCGCGCGCCGTGCGGCAAGGTCATCGACGGCAGCGCGGGCTACCCGTTCTTCATCGGCGGCGAGAGGGTCGCCTCGTCGCGGCAGTTCATTTTAAAGGATATGGAAGGCGAGTACGTCGCGCGCGTCAAGCCGGGGCGCCGCGGCCTGCTGTTCGGCGGGGTGTTGCTGGCGGGCTACGGCACCGCCGGCACGCTGGCGGGCGGCGGGCTGCTGGCGGTCGGGCGCGGCGACACTCTGCGCACGGCCGGGGCGACGGCGCTCGGCGTCGGCCTGGCGCTGCTGGCGGCCGGCGTGACGATGGCGATCCACGGGACCACGCGCGTCCGCCTCGAGCGCCGGCGCTGAGGCGCGAATCATCGCACGGGCGCTGCCCTCGGCTCGCAGGAGCGATCGTCGCGCGGCGGCCGCGGCGACGACTGCCGTCATTCACCGAGCGCATGGGCGGGCGCCCGGGCCGCCCTGATGAGGCGGGTGCATCGCCGGCGAGTGCCCCGATAGCGTGTGCGCTCGACCTCTGCCGATCCGGCCCGCTCGCCCGCGAGGTCGTATGCCGGATCTGTCCGTCAGCGACGAACCGCGAGCCGGTCCGCTCCGCCAGCCGGGCTCCCGGTCGTTTCGCCGGAGAAGCGCCTGTGCTTGGGGTCAACGGTGTGGCACCCGATCGGGCTTACACACGAAGGGCGCTGCACGACGCATCGCCATACGAAACGAAGGGATGACTTCCATGCACAAGAGCTTTTGTACCCTCGCAGGAATCGCGCTGGCAATCGGCGCAGTGATGTCCGTGGCTCACGCCGCCCCCCCGGCTCCCATTCGCCGCTGCCCGAGCGGTTGGGACCTGTCCAGGGCCCAGAGGCAGGCGGAGAGGGACGCCGACTTCAACCAGGACCGCTTCGTCTGCGTGAAGAACGAGAACGTCAAGGACAACACTCTCCCGCTCTGACGAGCCGCGACAACCTCGCAGAGGGAAAGTGCACGTGAGGACATGTCCTCACGGACATGAAGTTGAACCGCCGGAGCTCGTCGTCCGCCGATGTGTCGGCGGGCGACGAGCGGCGCGTCGAGGGTCACTTCGGCGGCACGACGAACAGGCCGGCCAGGCACATCTCGTTCTGCGTGCCCCAGCCGGGCGTGATCGGCTCCTTGTCGGCGCGGGTGTCGTACTGGCAGGTGACCTTGAGGCGCGAGCTCCGGTCGATGACCGGCAGCTCGTCGTAGAAGTAGTAGAACTGCCAGCCGAAGTCCCAGCGCTGGACGTCGCCGAGGCACTGATCGTCGGTGTCGGTCACGAGGGACGCGCGCCACTTGGTGCCGCGCTCGTGCATGTGCGGGAAGATCCCGTGGAGCTCGATCCGGTCGAGGCCGAGCTCGTCGAACAGCCACTCGCCGATGGCGACCTCCCACTCGTAGCGCGCGTCGGCCTGGCCGGCGGCGATCGAGGCGGGCTTCTCGTCGAACAGCGAGTCGATGAACAGGTCGACGAGCATGAACATGCCCTCGCGCTCGACCTCGTCGGCGAGGCGGAGGCGCACCTGCGTGCTGTCGGACTCGGTGTTGCCGGGGCCGTCGTGGAGGTTGTAGTGCAGCTGCACGACGACGACCTCGCTCTTGCGCAGGCGCACGCCGGTGCCCTCGGGGAATTCGACGGCGCCCATGCCCGGGGCCCAGGTGACGGGCTGCTGCGCGACGGCCACGCCGTCGCCGGCCGCGCTGAAGCAGGGCCAGCCGTCGCGGTCGGGCGACTCGGCGTCGAGCTTCTCGATGACCTCGCGGTTGGTGCTGCCGTCGCCGATCCACGACTCGGCGTCGAGGTCGACCGGCATGGCGATGACGTGGTGCACGAGCTTGGGGTTGCCGGCGGTGATCTCGTAGCCGGTGATGAACCGGTCGCGGTCGAGGCCGGGCTCGATGAGGAAGCAGCGGTACTCGTCGAAGGCGGTGAGCGGGCCGCCCTGGGCCTCGGGCACGAATTCGGGGGTCTGCAGGTCGAGGCCGGACTCGAGCGTCGGCAGGGCCATCGGCGCGAGGTCGTCGCGCGGCTCGCCCTCGGGCGCGTCCGCGTCGGCCCACGCGGCGATGGTGTCGATCTGCTCCTGCGTGAGCGCCAGCGAGTCGCGGAATTCGCCGCAGCTGTCGTCGGAGGTCATGAGCCACGGCGGCATGGTGCGCGCCGCCACCGCGGCGGCGCTGGCCTGGGCCCACGTGCGCGCGTCCTCGTAGTTGTCGAGGCGGAACGGCGCGATCCCCCCCTCGGTGTGACAACCGACGCAGCTGTTGAAGAAGATGGGCGCGACGTGCTGCCAATAAGTAGTCTCGGTCTCGTCGGCAGGCGGCGGCTCCTCGTCCTTGCACGCGCTCGCGAGCAGGAGCAACGCCGGGGTGAGTTTCCGGAGGTCTCGAAGCATACGCGCTGGAACACCGCGACCCGGAAGAAGTGTCACCGCGCGCGGCGCCCTTGCGAGGCGGTGTGCGCCTGGACGATCATCCGGCCATGCCGCGCGCCGCGATCGGAGTCGACGGGCTGTCCTGCGCGGACGCCCGGACGGTCCGCGGGGGCCGCCCCGAGGGGCCCGGCGCGGCATCGCGCGTGAGGCCTCGGCGCGGCGCAAAAAAAATTCGCCGATGCAGTGACGGGCGGAGCCGCGGGCGGTGTTGGAGGGTCGAGGCGAGCGGGGGCTGATGGCCATCGACGTCCAGGAGACCTACAAGCGCCACGGACCGATGGTCCTGCGCCGCTGCCGGAGCTTGCTGCACGACGAGCAGCAGGCGGTGGATGCCATGCACGATGTCTTCGTACAGCTTCTGGTGCACCGCGAGCGCCTGGTCGACAAGGGCGCGTGCAGCCTATTGTGGCGGATCGCCACCAACGTGTGCCTCAACAAGATCCGCTCGCGGCGGCGGCGGCCCGAGGACCCGCAGTCGGAGCTGCTGGCGGAGATCGCCGCGCACGACGACGCCGAGTCGCGCGGCGTGGCCCGCGTGGTGCTCGACAGGTTGTTCGCGCGCGAGCCGGTGTCGACCGGGACGATGGCGGTGATGCACCTCGTCGACGGGATGACGCTCGAGGAGGTCGCCGAGAGCGTCGGCCTCTCGGTCTCCGGGGTCCGCAAGCGGCTCCGGACGCTGCGCGCCGGCGTGATGGCGCGAGAGGGGGCCGCATGAGCGAGACGGGCACGAGGAAGCGACCGGCGCTGCATGTCGAGGAGATCGCGGCGGGCGAGCGCGCCGGCGCGCTCGACGAGGCCGAGCTGGCGGCGATCCGGGCCTCGAACGCGGCGATCCTGGCGGCGCACCCGGCCGCGGCGGTGGCCGCCGAGGTCGGGCGCCGCGCGGGCCAGCGGATGGCCGAGCGGCGGGCGCGGCGGCAGCGGATGGCGTGGTACGGCGCGCCGACGCTGGCGGCGGCGGCGGCGGCGACGGTCGTGCTGATGCGCCAGGGCCCGGAGGTGACGACCACGCCGGAGCCGTCTGTCTTCGGGGACATGTCCCCGGGGGAATCCAAGGACGGCGTGCGGATCAAGGGGTTGGCGTCGCACCTGGTGCTGCACCGCCAGGTCGGCGAGACGGCCGAGCTGCTGCGCGCGCCGGCGCGGGCCGGGGCCGGAGATGTCCTTCAGGTCAGCTACGTCGCGGCCGGGGCCAGGCACGGGGTGGTCGCGTCGCTCGACGGGGCCGGCGTCGTGACGCTGCACTTCCCGGCCGAGGCCGGCGGCTCGACGGCGCTGCAGCAGAGCGGGGCGGTCCGGCTGGCGCAATCGTACGAGCTCGACGCGGCGCCGCGGTTCGAGCGCTTCGTGTTCGTGACCGCCGAGGCGCCGATCGACGCGTCGCGGGTGGTGGCGGCTTTGAAGATGCTGGCGCCGTTCGCCGACGCCACCACGCGCCCGCTGGCGTTGCCGGCGGGCTGGGCCCAGTCGTCGTTTTTGGTCGAGAAGGTGGTGCCATGATCACGTCGCTCACGCTGGCCGCGGTCGCCCTGAGCACCGCGCTGGGCCTGGCTCCCCGCGAACCGGCCCACGACGACGCGGCCGCGGTCCCGGTCCCGGTGGTGCAGACGCGGCGGGTGGCCCTGATCGTCGGCGCCAACGACGGCGGGCCCGGGCGCGTCAAGCTGCGCTACGCCGGCAGCGACGCCAAGGCGCTGTCGCGGGTGCTGGCCGAGGTCGGCGGCATCGAGCGCCGCGACGCGTTCGTGCTGATCGACCCGAGCCCGACGCAGCTCCTCGACGGGTTCCGCTGGGCGCAAGATCGGGTGCAGAAGGCCCGGGCGAGCGGCGAGCGGGTGCAATTCCTGTTCTATTATTCGGGGCACGCCGACGACCGCGGGGTCCACCTGGGGACGTCGCAGATCGACTATCCCAGGCTGCGCGCGCTGATCCACGGGGTCGACGCGCAGGTGCGGCTCGGCCTGCTCGACTCGTGCTCGTCGGGCGCGTTCGTGCGGAGCAAGGGCGGGAAGATGCGGCCGCCGCTGAGCACCGGCGACGCCAACATCCAGGGCCACGCGTTCTTGACCTCGAGCTCGGCCGAGGAGGCGGCGCAGGAGTCGGACCGGATCGGCGGGTCGTACTTCACGCATTACCTGGTGTCGGGCCTGCGCGGCGCGGCCGACGTCAACCGCGACCGCCGGGTCACGCTGCACGAGGCCTATCGCTTCGCGTTCGACGAGACGCTGGCCGGCACCGAGACGACCCTCGGGCGCGCGCAGCACCCGGTGTACGACATTCAATTGGTCGGCACCGGCGACCTGGTGATGACCGACCTGCGCGAGACGACGGCGACGCTCGAGATTCACCCGACCGTCGGCGGGCGCGTGTACGTGCGCGACAGCGACGGGCGGCTGGCGGCCGAATTGTACAAGGGCGTCGGCGCGGGCGCGGTGTCGCTGGCGCTCGAGCCCGGGCGCTATTCGGTGGTGATCGACGACGGCGCGACGATGTGGCGCGGCACCGTCGACGTGCGGCCGGGGGTGCAGAACGAATTGACGCGCTCGGCGCTGTCGCAGGTCGGCACCGAGATGACGACCATGCGCGGCAGCGAGGTGCCGATCGACCCGTCGCAGTACCGCAAGATCCCGGTCCAGTTCGGGTTCGTGTACCCGCTGACGACCAACAAGATCGAGCGCGAGCGCAAGGTCATCAACCGCTTCAGCCTCAACCTGATCCTCGGGCGCGCGGCGATGATCGACGGGGTCGAGGTGTCGAGCGGCGGCAACTGGGTCGACGAGAACGTGCGCGGCGTCCAGCTGTCGCCGGGCGCCAACTACGTCGGCGGCGACGTGCACGGCTTCCAGTCGACCGCCGGCGTCAACGTCGTCGGCGGCAGCATGCGCGGCGTTCAGGGCGCGGCCGGCGTCAACGTCGTCGGCGGCGACGCCTCCGGGGTGCAGGCGGTCGCCGGCGTCAACGTGGTGCGCGGGCACATGCGCGGGATCCAGGCGGCCGGCGGCGTCAACTGGGCCCGCTCGATCGCCGGCGCGCAGATCGCCCCGATCAGCGTCACCCGCGATGTCCGAGGCGCGCAGGTCGGCGTCGTCGGCGTGGCGGCCGGCAAGGTCAGCGGGGCGCAGGTCGGCGTGATCAACTACGCCGACGAGGCCGACGCGCAGGTCGGCGTCCTCAACATCACCCGCAAGGGCGGTATCTACGCCGACATCTGGACCTCGGACATCGCGGCGATCAACCTCGCGGTCAAGTTCCGCGCCAAGTACACCTATTCGTTCCTGGCCGTCGGCCTGCACCCGGCCGGCCAGGGCCGCGGCTTCATGTCGGGCGTCGGCTTCGGCGGGCACATCCCGATCAAGCAGCGCTTCTACCTCGACGTCGACCTCGCCACCTACTGGGCGCAGCCGCAGTTCAGGTTCCGCAACAACCCGTCGCTCATCAACTCCCTGCGGGTGATGTTCGGCTGGCAGGAGAACCGCCGGTTCGCCGTGTGGGGCGGCCCGACCCTCAACATGGACATCGACTTCGAGGGCGGGCGCCAGCGCATGGGCTACGGCTGGGTGGTCCAGCGCGTGCCGATCGAGGCGCACGAGCTGCGGATGTGGCCCGGCTTCGTGGTCGGCGTCTCGCTGTGATCGTAAGATGAACGCGAGGACATGCGCGAAAGGTCGTGTCCTCAACCCGGCGGTTGGTTCGGCGCCTCCTCGCACACGGGGGCGGGGACGACGTCGGCGTGGACCGCGGAGATCTGGCAATGCAGCTCGAGGCTGCCGGTCTTGAGGCAGCCGGCGAAGGGGCCGCACGGCGGCTCGCCGAGGGTGAACAGCTCGTCGTCGACGACGGCCTGGACGCAGGCGGCGAAGTGGGCGACGAGGTAATTTTTATAGTGCGTGAGCGACTCGATCACGCGGGCCTTGCAGCCGGCGAGGCCGCCGCAGGGGGCGGTCGTCGCGGGGTCGGCGAGCAGCTCGTCGAACCGCGCGATCGCGCCGAGGCAGGCCCCGTGGGCGCAGTCGCTCTTGCAGGTCGCCTTCAGGGCCTCGGCCGACGCTCCCGCCTCGCAGCAGGCTCCCACCTCGTCGTCCCCGGGGAAGACCACCGGCTCGATCGTCTGCTTGACCGGGTGGCCGCAGGCGAGCTTGCACTGGTCGTAGTAGAAGTAAGATTCGGCGAGCTGGCCCTCGCACTGCACGAGCGTGCCCGGGCCGCCGCCATCGGCGAACTGTGGCGCCGCGCACGGACCGATGCTCTCCCCCCCGGGCGCAGTCAACGTGCCGGCGCTCGCGCCGGATCGATCGACCTCGGGCCCGAGGCCGCAGGCCGCCGCCCCGAGCGCGAGGGCGAGACAGAGTGCGAAGGGTGCTCGTGTCCACGACATCGATCTAACGACCCAACATAATCGACGACGGCCGGCGAGCACGTCGCCTACACCACGCCGCGATCCACCGGCGCTCCCGCGAGGCGCGGGGCGGATCTGCTCGCGGCGCGCCCTGCGGAGCGGAGCCGCTGCGGGACCGCCCGCGCGGTCCATGCGTGGGCAAAGGCCCCCGCGTCGCCGGCCGGGAGGGCGCCGAATTCGGGTGGAAGCCCGTCTCGCGGAGCAGGATGCCCGCGACACGATGCACATGACCGAAAGGTCATGTGCAAGCAATGGCGATCACATCGGCGGCTCGTCGGGCGGGACCCACAGCGACTTGAAGTTGAGGCCGCCGGGGTAGCCGTAGGAGGTGGCCCAATCGAGGCCGGCGACCATCACGCCGATCGGAGCGTCGGCGCTGATGAAGTGGGCCCCGTCGACGCAGGTGCCCTCGCCGGTGTTGTCGTCGAGCTCGACGTAGCCGACCTCGTAGTTGGTGCCGGCGATCGCGGTGAAGTGATCGGGGGTGACCACGCCGACGCAGTCGAGCTCGACGGTGGTGCCGGCCTCGCGCATGATGATGGCGAAGTCGCGGGGGTACGAGGTGTCGGTGAGGAACGGGAGCTGCGTCATCCACTGCTCGATCGGCGGCACCTGGATCATGTAGGGGTCGCCGGTCGGGCCCTGGCTGCAGTTGCTGGGGTTGCCGGTCTGCGTGATCACGTTGTAGCAGCCGGTCATGAACTGCATGAGCATGAACGGCTGATCGCCGGTGGCGACGAAGCTCTCGGTGCTGGCGAATTCGACGATCTGGCCGGCCTGGGTGATGTTGATCGACCCGCCGACGCCGGGCTGCGGCGGCTGCAATTGCACGGTGCTGCCCGCGACCGCGCCGACGATCCGCCAGCGCACTTCCTCCGGGGCGGGGTTGATCTCGGGCACGCGCTGCGGGTGGCGGGCGCCGACGTAGCTGGTGCCCCACGAGGCCAGCGGCACCATCTGCTCCTCGAGGTGGTCGCAGGCGTACCACGGGCTGCCGGGGATCAGCACGCAGTCGGTGCCGGAGAACACGGCCACCGGCTTGTCGGAGCCGATGAAGAAGGCGCTGGTGTCGCTGTTGGGGACGAAGGTCCAGGCGTCGAAGGCGTCGAGGGCGGCGTCGCCGGTGGTGGTGGTGATCGTCGTGCCGTCCTCGACCGCGACGACGACCGCCCACTTGTTCCACATCGACGGGTACGAGGCCGCGAAGTGCGAGGTCGCCAGCGCCTGGCGCGGCAGCAGCAGGCTGGCCTCGGCGACGTGCGACGGGCCGCCGCCGACCGGGTTGATCTGCATCGCCGTGACCGGGACCGTCGACGTCACGCGGAACGCCGCCGCGGGGGTGAGGCCGCTGACGCCGACCATGTGGTCGCCCGGGATCACGCCGCCAGCCCCGTTGATCTTGATCAGCTGGCTGTGCTTGGGCGCGACCTCGAACTGCGTGACCACGCGCAGGGTGCCGCCGGGCCCGCGCAGGTCCTCGATCGTGACCATGGCTGGCCCTTCGGACATGTTACCGACGCTGATGCCGTAGGCCAGCTCGTTGGACTGCAGCATCGGCAGGTCGACGGCCCAGAACTCGCAGCCGACGCTGGTCGCGGGATGCATGGCGATGTTGTCGCAGGTCAGCGGCAGCGGCACCGGGTCGTCGGTGTCGCCGCCGCCGAAGTCGGGCGGGCCGCCGATGTCGAGCTTGGGCTGGTGGTCGGTGGTGACGACGCTGTCGGTCGTGGTGGGCGCGCCCTCGGTGCCGGTGCCCGACTCGCTGGCGCTCGAGTCGGTGCCGGTCTCGCTGGTCGGCGAGGCGGTGGTCGGCAGGGTCGGGTCGGTGTTTCCGGCCGAGGTGATGGACGTCTCGGTGCCCGAGTCGGCGCGGCCGCCGGGGCCGCTGCAGCCGGCGAGGGCGAGCGCGAGGGAGCCGAACGAGATGAGCGGACGCGGCGAGCTGCGCAACAAGGAGGAGCCTCCACGGTCACGCTACGTGCCGGCGTGCGCGCGCGTCAAGCCGGACAACTGCGCGCGAGCGCTGCGCGTGCAGGTGTCCGCATCGCCGCGCGATCGCCACGGTCGCGCGGTCGCGTGTGGAGACCTGCAGGGCGCTGCGGCGCGCGGTCGCGCTGTGCATCGGGGCGGTCCTGGATCTCGCGCGCCGCGAGCATGATCGCGGATCGGTGGGTAGCACGTGCATTCATGATATGTCTCAAAGAACATATCATGGCAGCGGAGCCGCGGCTCCGGACTGGGTGATCGCGAGCGGTGGAGATGGATCCAACACTCAGGACAATCGCCGCTGTCGAGTGGGAAATTCTACCCCCAGCATCTGGGGTCGAGAGGCGAATATCAGGCGAAAATCGTGAGAACACGGATCAGCTCGCTGGACAATTCCGCACTCGTTTGCCAAGTATCGCCGCCCCATGACCAAGACCCACCCCACAGTCCTGTTCGTCGCGCTCACGCTCCTCCCCCTCGCGTGCAGCAGCTCGCCCAAGACCGACACCGCGACGCCGGAGCCGACCGCGTCGGCCCCGCCGACGCCCGCACCCGAGCCGCCGAAGCCGGAGGTCAAGCCGATCCCCGAGGGCTTCTTCGCCGTGACGCCGCAGATCGTCGTCAAGGGCGTCGACGAGGCCGTCGACTTCTACGTCAAGAACCTCGGCGCCAGCAAGGTGCTGGCGATCCCCGGCGAGGGCGGCAAGTCGATCCACGCCGAGGTCAAGATCGGTGACTCGATCCTGATGATCGACGAGGAAGGCAACGACATGAAGGGCCCGCTGACGCTCGGCGGCTCGCCGACGGCGCTGCTCATCTACTCGCCCGACGTCGACGCCACCGTCGCCGCGCTGGCCGCCGCCGGCGCGAAGGTGACGATGCCGGCCGAGGACCAGTTCTGGGGCGACCGCTGGGCCGAGGTCACCGACCCGTTCGGCCACCGCTGGGAGATCGCCACGCACGTCGAGGACCTGACGCCCGAGCAGATGGCGGAGCGGGCCAAGATCGCGCTGGCGCCGAGCAAGAAGAAGCCGAAGAAGGGCGCCGCGCCGGCGTGGAAGAAGATCGAGGGCACGCCCGCGACCGAGAAGGTCGCCAAGGACTACCACACGATCACGCCGAGCTTCGTGGTGGCCGACGCCAACGCGGCGATCGAGTTCTACAAGAACGCGTTCGGGGCGACCGAGAAGTCGCGCATGCTGGCGCTCGACGGCAAGAAGGTCATGCACGCGGAGATCGTGATCGGCGACAGCACGCTGATGCTGTCCGACGCGTTCCCCGAGATGGGCAGCAAGTCGATCGCCGACTACAACGGCACGCCGATGTCGTTCCACCACTACGTGACCGACGCCGACGCCGTGTTCGCCAAGGCGACGGCGGCCGGCGCCACGGCGCTCATGCCGGTCGGCGACATGTTCTGGGGCGACCGCTACGGCATGGTCGCCGACCCCTCCGGCATGGCGTGGGGCATCGCCACGCACAAGGAGGACGTCACGCCCGAGCAGATGGCCGAGCGCATGCAGGCCGAGATGGCCAAGCAGAAGCCGACCTCCTGAGGCCCCTCGCTGCTCCGACTCCGGCGCGCCGGCCCTCGCGGGCGGCGCGCCGAGGTCTTTGGTGACAGAGACTTTCGGGACATGTCCTCTTGGGCATGTCGTCCCGACCGTCCGCGTCAGACGGGCTCATGATCGGGGCTCCGTCAAGCGCACTCGACTTCGGGTCGCGCCGTGTCTGGCGCCGACCGGGAGAGCGTCCCTGCGCCACGCCAGGCAGCGCGGCGCCGGGGAAGTCGTAGACTCCTGGCGATGTCCGACGCTCCCACCGGTCCCGGCGCGACGCAGCGGCGTGTGCTGCAGCTGGTGGAGCGGCACGGCTGGAACGTGACTGCGTTCCAGACCTTCGGCGCGGAGTTCACCTACTTCTTCCACGGGGACGGCTGCGTGGCCTATGTCGATACCGGGTCGGCGTGGGTGGCGGCCGGGGCCCCGATCGCGCCGACCGACGAGCTCGCCGCGATCGCCGACGCGTTCGTGCGTGCGGCCCGGGAGGCGCGCCGTCGCTGTTGCTTCGTCGCCACCGAGGATCGCTTCCTCGACGCGACGTCGGCCGCCCTGCGTGCGCTGGCGATCGGCGAGCAGCCCGTGTGGGATCCACAGACCTGGCCCGGCACGCTCCGGCGCCACTCCGGGCTGCGCGAGCAGCTGCGCCGCGCGCGGGCGAAGGGGGTGCGGGTGCGCCGGATCGATCCGGCCGAGCTCGACGCCGGTCCGCTCGCGGACGCGGCGGCGGAGCTGACCCGGCGGTGGCTCGCCACGCGCGCGATGCCGCCGATGCGGTTCCTCGTCGGCCTCGGCCCGTTCACGTTCCCGGAGCTGCGGCGGTGCTTCGTGGCCGAGCGCGACGGCCACGTCGTCGGCGTCGCCCACGTGATCCCGGTCCCGCGCCGCCGCGGGTGGTTCGTCGAGCACCTGCTGCGTGACCCGCAGGCGCCGAACGGGACCGTCGAGGTCCTCGTGGACGCGGTCATGCGCCGGGCGACGGAGGAGGGCTGCTCGTGGCTCACTCTCGGGACCGCGCCGCTGGCCGGCGCGGTCCCCCGGCCGTTGCGCTTCGCTCGCAGCCGCCTGCGCTTTCTCTACGACTTCGAGGGCCTGCAGCGCTTCAAGGCCAAGCTGCGGCCGGCCGAGTGGTGCCCGACGTTCTTGTCGTATCCGCCGTCGCAGGGCGTCATCGTCACGTTCGTCGACGTGCTCGCGGCGTTCGTGCCGGGCGGGCTCCTGCGCTTCGGCGCCCGCTGCCTCGCGCGCGGGCCGTCGGTGGTGCTGGTCGGGCTCGGGGCGCTGTTGGTGCCGTGGATTGTCCTCATGGCGAGCGCGTCGACCGAGCAGTGGTTCGCCGGCCGTGCGGGCGTGAAATGGGCGTGGGTCGGCTTCGACGTGCTCCTGCTGGTCGGCCTCGTCGTCCTGCAGCGGCGTCGCTCGCCGCGGCTCGCCACCGTGCTCGCGCTGGCCGTCACGGTCGACGCGCTCGTGACCCCCGTCGAGGCCGTGGTGTGGAACCTGCGGCAGATCCGCGGCTGGGTCGACGGCCTCGTGATCGCCGTGGCGTGCATCGGGCCGGCGCTGGCCGCCATCGTGCTGTGGGGTACGCGAGCCCGGCTCGTACGAATGGCGCGCGAGCCAGCCCGGGTGCGATAGGTGCTGTCGCCCGGTGCGCGATTGCGCACCCTGCGCCGATTCGCTGCGGCGAATCGTGGGATGGCGCGCCGCTCCCCGTGAACGGCTGCACGGCCGGGTGTGCCGGCGTCGGGCGCTGCTTCGGTTCATTAAAACTCGGGCCAGGAGTGATGCCTGCGAGTGTGAGCAATCGCTGGAGAGGCGTCCAGATCTACACGATCGGCCACTCGACGCGGACCCTCGACGAGCTGGTCGCGCTGCTGTGCTCGTTCGACGTCGCCGTGCTCGCGGACATCCGCACGGTCCCTCGCTCGCGGCACAACCCGCAATTCAACGGCGACACGCTGCCGGCGGCCCTTCGCCGCCGGCGCCTGAAATACGTGCACCTCCCGCACCTCGGCGGCCTGCGCCGTCCCAACAAGGACGCGACGAACAGCGCGTGGCGCAATCGGAGCTTCAAGGGGTTCGCCGATTATATGCAGACCGACGAATTCGCGGACGGGCTGGCCGAGCTCCGCGCCTGGGCGGCGAAGGGTCGGGTCGCGTTGATGTGCGCGGAGGCGGTGCCGTGGCGTTGCCACCGCTCGCTCGTCGCCGACGCGCTCACGGCTCGGGGCGCGCGGGTCGAGCACATCACCGGGCTGTCGCGCTCGTCTCCGCATCGCATGACCGCCTTCGCGGTGGTCGAGGGCGGGCGGGTGACCTACCCGGGCGACGGCGACGGCGGCGAGTCGCTCGCCACGTCCGCTCCGTTCCACCTCGAGGCGACGGTCCGGGTGCTGCAGCGCCGGCCGAGCAATCGCGTCGACGTGTGGGACGACGGCCGCTACCGGCGGGTGCTCCGGATCGCCGACCGGCTCGTGTTGGTCGAGGTCGAGGATCGCGGCACGGTCGACGCGCCCGACCTGCGCTGCGTGGTGGTCCACGGCGAGGTCTCGCGGGCGGCGCATCCGCAGCTCGCGGCCACCTTGCGCAAGGTGCTCGGCCTCGACGTCGATCCCGCTCCGCTGCTGCGGCTCACCACCGCCGATCGCAAGCTCCGCCCCACCGCCCTGGCGCTGCGGGGGATGCGACCGCCGCGCTTCGCGGAGTGGTTCGAGGTGTTCGCCAACGTCGTGCCGTTTCAGCAGGTGAGCCTCGACGCCGGCGCCGCGGTCGTCGCCCGGCTCGTCGAGCGCCTCGGCGAATCCATCGCGCACGGCGGTCGCCGCTTTCACGCCTTCCCGACCGCGGCGGCGGTCGCCTCGGCGCGCCTCACGACATTGCGGGCGTGTGGTTTGAGTGCGCGCAAGGCCGAGGTGCTGCGCCGGCTGGCCCGGGCGATCGCCTCCGGCGAGCTGGCGGAGGCGACGATCGCCGGCCTGGCCACGCCCGACGCGCTCGCGGCCCTCGCCGAGCTGCCCGGCATCGGCCCGTGGAGCGCGGCCCTGGTGCTGCTGCGCGGCCTCGGCCGCCTCGACGTGTTTCCGCCGGGCGATGTCGGGGTGGCCCGCGGGCTGCGCCCGCTGATGGGCCTCGCCGCGGACGCTCCGCTGGACGTCGAGGGCTTCGGCGATCGCCGCGGCTACCTGTACTTCTGCGCGCTCGGCGGCGACATGCTGGCGCGGGGTCTCATTCACGCGGCGCCGGCCTTGAAGCGCTCGACGAGCAGGCGCTCTGCGAGCAGGATCTACCGGGGCCGGGTCTGAGCAGCGCGGCGCGCCGGGGCATCACGCTCCGCGAGGGCGCGTGCTAGTAGAGGTGCGCGCCGCGCTGCGTTGCAACCCGTTGCGAGACCCAGAGCGGGCTCGGGAGGGCAGGAGGGCTTACCGATCCACTCGCAGAACGCCGACGTGAGCCAGGAAACGAGGGGGCCGGAGATCGGGGCGTTTTGCGAGTGGTCGTGGGATTTGGGCCAATATGTGGACGAGGTCTTGAGCGGCGGATGAACGCCCGCGTTCGGGCGGAGCGAGCAAGTCCTCGAGGTCGACTGCCGCGCGTTCGGTCCAGCGGGCCCGCATCCGCCCGCGCCCCGCGCCTGGTCGCCGAGATCGAGGCCGATCAAGAGCGCGAGCGCAACCGCGCCGACGAGCGCGACGAGGACGCAGCGCGCGAGCGGGGTTAACCCGCTTTTCGTGTCGCTAACTGGCCAGTTATCAGCTCCATTGGATCGAGCCCGCGGCCTACCTCCGCGACCTGCTCTGTCTGCTCCCGCCCTGGCCGCTCCCGCCCTGGCCGCTCCCGCCCTGGCCGCGGCGCCGCGTCCTCGAGCTCGCCCGGCCTTCTGGCAGGAGACTCTCAACAGGTGACGCTCAGCAGCGCTTGGCCACCAACGTCTTCCACCGCATGTCGCTCGGGAAGCATACGAGCGAGGTGTAGCCGAACAGCGGCTCAAACGGGAAGGCAGCTCGCCGGGGGTACATCAGAATGCGGCGAGTCCGGCGAACACACCAAAGTGCGGAAAGGCAAGCCCCGAGAGAATTGCGACCACCCGAGCTTCGCCGCCGACTACGCCCTTCACCCGTCCAGGTCGCCGAACTCCGAGCACCACGCCAAGGCGCACCTCGGCCTCAAGGGCATTCGGCGTGCTTCGCCACATCAGGAGCCCGCCACTAAATTGGTAGTACAGCCGATCGCCGGGACCCCCATGACCGAGCGCTGCGAGATGATGGCGATGGTACAGGATACCGTAATCACCACCCCAACTGAAAAACGCCGTCGCGCGCTCGGCCCCACCCAGGCTCAAGCTCGGCGCATATCCGAGGGCGGTCTTCCAGCGACGACCGAGCCGGCCCGTGCGCGGCCGCAGGGACGAGCCCACAAAGAGGGTCACCTCCCCGCTGGGCACTCCCGACAGCGTGCTCCATTGCAAGCCAAACAGAGCAGCCAGGACGAGATGACGCTCTCCCTTGTCCTGGGCAGCTGGCCCCTCCCTCATCGCAGGAGCAGTATGGAACAATAGCAAGCTGAGGGAAAGACCGAGCAGCATGGAGCGCCATGCTACTAGTTCGGAATACTCCGCAGCGAAAGATGGATCGTGCCCATAGATGAAAGATTATACGTGAGATTCAGCACGATGGCACCGCTCGAGGTCCGACTACCAACGATCTGCGTGATCGGCGCCGGAATGGTCTCGTGGCCGCTGGAGATCGGCATTCCATCCAGAGTGAGCGACCGATACCAGGCCTGGCCATTCATCTCCGCGGTCGGGAAGACGAGCGAGCCGCGCGTGTTGTAGTAAACGCCGGAGAACGGCTCGAGCGCCTGGAATCCCACCCCCCCAAGCGTGAACAGACCTCCATTGCCAGTGGCATCGGCATAGGCTCCGGAGAGATTCGTAGTGGGCGTCACGAGCGTGTGGATGACGATGTCACACGTCGTCGTATTGCAGTTGGACAACGAGTGTCCGATCAATCCGCGGAACTCGCCGATGCTCGCGGTCATGCCCTCCGGGGTCGTGAATGACACACCTCCCACGAACGGATCCTTGTCACCATCCTGCACCACGATCGGTTCGCCGTCGCATGTCATGTCCGGATCCGATCCCACCTTGGCAGGATGCTCCAAGGTGTCGTTCGTGTACGACATTCCGGACGCATCCGTCCAGGCTCCGTCTGACAGCACGCAGTCGACCAACTCCAGTACATCGCAGTCGGGTTCGGTGCACGCGTCCTTTACGAGGGTGTTGAAGTCGTTACACAAGGTTTCACAATCGCTCGCAGCGTCGTCTTCATCAATCGCGTTCGCTACGCACACGGAGTACTGCGGCTTCGCCATGTCCAGCTCCACCACAGAAGTCCAGCAGGCGTCGTACTGTGCGTCTTCGGGATGATCGAGGAGGTTGCGATTGTATTTATCACCACCGTAAGCATAGAGGTCGGGGTCCACGTCCGCGCACTTTTCCCGGGACCTGCGACTACAATAGTAGTCGCCGGGCCCGCCCCCGGTGTCCCCGGTCGTCGGAGTGCCGGATTCGCTACCTCCAGTGCCGTCGGTAGCCCCCGCACTGGCGCTGCCTGCGCTGGCGCTGCCCGCGCTCGCGCTCGCGCTCGCGCTCGCGCTCGCGCTATCGTTATCGTCTGAGTCACCGCATACGTATCCCTCAACCTCGCTGACCGCGGAACCACCGTAGACCATAAAGCCGTTGTACAGGGTTCCCACAAGATGGTTGCAATCGGACTGTGTGACGGTCGACTCATCCGGACTGAAGTTTTGGTCGTGGTCAATGTCGTCATACCAACTTTGTGAACAGTAGTCTTCAATGTCCGGTAGCGGACAGGTCTTCGGCATTTTGGTGCAGTACTACTTAGTAGTGTGCTCCACGGTGTTCACACATTTGAATAGGTACTTCTGGCCGTACAGACTTGCGCCGGGAGGACAGGCCGCAAGGAAGCCGAGCAATGCCCCGCTAGCTGGAATGACGAGCGGTGCCGACAGCGCTCGTTTTGACGCGATCGCCGCGACAACACGCAGAGCAGTGCGATAAACACGAACAGTACACTCACGAACGGTACACGAGTCTTGCATGGAATGCTAAATTCCATGCAGTCACCCGGAGGTCAAGACATGTCCGATGTGACAAGCATCATATTCCTGCGGCTTCCACGCAAGACTCCGCGGACATGGTTGTCCGCTCTCGGGGCAGACTCCGGGCCGAAAGAATGGTGCGCAAACTCATCTCAGACAGGTCTCGTGGAAGGCCCAGGGTCATTCATGCTCACAGATTCGGGGCCAAGACTGCGATAACGTACAAGTGAGCGTATGAAGCACGAACGGGCAGATCGAGAAGGCTGGCGCCGGGGGCCGGAAGGGCTTCCCCCGACGCGTCGATGGACGCCCGCCCTTACCGTAGTTGCCGGGGCGTTTCTCTCTCAGGCGGCGTGCCTGCCTCAGTTTGAGCAGATTGAGGGTGAGCGGGTCCTCTATGAGCACAGCGCGAGTCTTCAGGCGTGCGCGGGCAATGTTGACCACATGGACGCGGCCGTAGCACTGACGGAGACAATGCTGGGAGTTCGTGCCCCGGCTCCTCTGCGCTATTCATGGCTCGCCAAGGAAGACATCCCGAGATCGCGCCGGAAGTGGGTGGCTCAAGGGCTCGAAGGCGAGGGCCTCGGGCTTCACGCATGGGCCCTCGCGCCCGCCGAAGTCCACGAACTTGTGCATCTGGTCGCACAGGGTGACAACGCCCCACCCTTTTTTCTTGAAGGGCTGGCCGTGGCCCTCTCCGGCTTCGATGATAATCCGACACTAGGTGGCTTGCTGGGGGATAGCGATCCGAGGCCGAACATGGCAGCATCCAGCACGATCGAGGTCGACTATCTTACGGCGGGCCGCTTCGTAAAGTTCTTGCTGTTGCGCCACGGCCCTAACCCCTTCATGCGCTTCTACCACATGGGGTATCCGCCGCATACAATGCGCAAAATCCGCGCTAATTTTGCCCGGGCTTACGGGAGATCCCTCGATGATGAAGTCGACGAATACCGTGTGAGCCAGACGGCTTCGTGTGATTCGATTCGGCACGACGTCGTACCGTTCGCATGCCTCGGACCTGTCGTCGCGCGGGAGGGCAACGCCTGGACCATCGACGCCGACATGGATTGCGACTCCACTCATTTTGTGGGCGGGGTGGCGCACGAGCGCCTGGAGGGATGGATGGACTATACGGTGAACATTGATGTTCCCGGACGGCACTACGTACAGGTCGAAACAGCAGACTCCGAGGTCGAGCCAGAGATCAACTTTGGACCCTGCTTCGCGTGCCCCGAGAGTTTTTCGGGCAATTTTGATCCCGACGACAGCCAGGTCCCGAGGCAACTCGCAGCCGGACTCCACTACATTCGCGTGCATGCCTTCGACTCGTCGGTGAGGGTGACAATCCGACGCATCGCGTCCCAGCCTCAGGGGTAGCTGTCAAGGGTCGGCCTCATCACTCATGCTCAGCATGATCGAGAGAGTGCGTGGTGCCGTGGGAAGCGAGGCTCGATGGGCACGGGCAGTCGACGGCGCCGAGCAAACGCTCGGCGAAGAAGCGATGTGCACACGGGCTGGTGACAAGAGCCTGCCGACGCCACTTCCGTCGCAACCGGCGAGGTCGCGCGCGCGGTGGCGGGTCGGCGACGGGTCGCTCGACTTCGGGATACGGCTTGGGTCCGCTACTCACAAACGACATGTCCGAGAAGCCATGAGACCTCGGCTCGAGGACATGCGCGAAGAGCCAGGTCAGCTCGGCAGCACGCGCACGACCGCCCCGGCGACCTTGTGATCGAGCCGGCGGGCGGCGAGGTCCCACTCGGCCTTGAACGCCCCGTGAGGCACGAGCTCGATCCGCGGCGGGCGCAGCAGGCGTTGCGCGCGGAGGTGGGCGTAGGCGGGGCTGCGGCGGGCCAGGTCGTCGTCGATCGAGCGGCCGAGGCGGGCGCGGAAGTCGGCCCGGGCCACGCCCTGGACCTCGACCTGGACGTGCAGTCCGGTCGCGCGCAGCGGCTGGCGGACGCCGGACACGTCGGCGGAGCCGAGCTCGGTGTCGACGAAGTGGTTGGGGCGCGAGTCGGCGGGCGACGGGGCGTCGGCCACGCTCTGGGGGTCGGGGCCGACGGTCGCGGCGACCAGCGCGGGGTCCTCCGGGCGGAACGCCGCGCGCACGCTGGCGGCCAGCTCGGCGCCGGGCAGCGACAGGCCGGCGAGCGGGACCGCGGGGTCGGGCGCGGGCAGGCGGACCACGCGGGGGCGGGGGAACGGCACCAGCGCGGTCGGCGGGTCGAAGCCGACCACGCGCACGAACTCGCCGGTGCGGAGCCGCAGGCAACCTGTCCCCGAGGACACCACGAGCTCGTAGCGGTCGCCGACGATCGCGTGCTCGGGCCACAGCGCGGGCGCCTCGGCCGAGCCGCGGCGCTCGTCGGCGGGCGGCAGCAGCTCGACGATCGCGCTCGCCAGGGCGAGGGTGAAGCTGCGGGCCGGCGGGCGCAGCGAGGGCAGCCCGAGCCGGCCGGCGCGCGGGTCGATCCACCCGGCGGCGTGCAGCTCGGCGCGGGCGCGCAGGCGCAGGCGCACGTCGAAGCTGGCGAGCAGCAGGCGCAGGCCGGGCAGGCGCCGCTCGAGCGGTCCGCGGGCCTGCTCCTCGAGGCAGGCGAACGCGGCCGCGCTCGGGCTGAGCAGCAGGCCCGGCTCGAACGCGGCCAGGCGCTCGAGCGCGTGGGCCGGGTCGTCGAGCGCGTGCAGCCGCAGCACCTCGGCCCCGAGCGCGGCGAGGTCGTCCTCGGCGATCGCGTCGACTGCGGGGTCGGCCCGCCGGGCCTGCAGCAGGCCGGCGCGCAGGGGGGTCTCTCCGGACATGCCCGATCCGACATGTTCGGAGAGCCATGTCCTCCAGACCATGACGACCTCGTCGCGCTCGGCCGCGGCGCCGGCGTCGGCCGGGTCGGCGCCTCCAGGGCCGGAGGGGGCCAGGTCGAGGAGCGAGTCGACGCGGGCGGCGTGGGCGCGGGCGTCGAGGAGGGGGACCTGGGCGCGCAGGTCGGGCAGGCCGGCGAGGCGGTGCAGGCCGAACGTGCGGCCGAGCTCACCGCCGCCGAGCTGGTCGACGAGGCGCTCGAGGCAGCGCTCGCGTCCCGGTGCGCGCAGCGGCCGCGGCGTGTCGGACATGGCGCTCCGGTCAGCCCGTGCCGAGCTCGCGGCGGAGGGCGGCGACGACGCGGGTGGCGTGCTGGCGGCGCTCGCGGAGCGACCCGGCCTGCTGGGCGACGGCGAGGCCGTCGACGCCGGCGATGAAGCGCTCGAGGTGGGCGAGCGCCTGGCCCTTGCCGCCGACGGCCAGCAGCGCGCGGGCGAGGCCGTAGTGGCCCTCGAGCGAGTCGGGCACGGCGCGCAGCAGCTGGCGGTAGCCGGCGATCGCCGTCTCGGGGTCACCTGACCGAAGGGCCAGGGCGGCGAGGTTGGCCTGGGCCTCGTGCTGGCCGGGGTCGCAGCGCAGCGCCTGGTCGAAGTGGTCGCGGGCGCCGTCGAGGTCGCCGACGGCGGCCAGCAGCGCGCCGAGGTTGGTGTAGGCCGCGGCGAACTCGGGGTCGAGGTCGAGGGCGCGGTCGTAGGCCTCGCGGGCCTCGGTGAACGCGGGGTCGTCGGGGTCGTCGCCGGTCCACGCGGCCTCCCGGTCGCAGGCGTACAGGAACCACTCGTAGGCGCTGCGCTCGGGCGCCGGGCCTTGCGGGCGCGGCATCGCCAGCACCTGCGCGACCTCCTGGTGGAGCGCCTGCACCTCGAGGTCGAGCAGCACCTGGCCGGTCGCGGCCTCGAAGCTGTGGGTGTGGTCCTCGACGACCACGCGCTCGTGTTCGCAGCGGACGCGCAGGCGGGCCAGCGGTTGGTCGACCTCGGGCAGCTTGACGCGCAGCGAGTCGAGGCTGCGGCGCACGCGTTGCAGCGGCATGCCGGCGCCGAGCAGCTCGCGCGCGACCTTGATGGCGATGAGGTCGCGGAAGCTGTAGAAGGTGCGCCCGCGGACGCGGATCGACGGGCAGATGAAGCCGGTCTGGGCCCAGTAGCGCAGCCGGCTCTCCGGCAGCTCGAACAGCCGCGACACGTCGCGCACGGCGTAGGCCGACTGCGCCGACGTCTCGGCGTCGGCGATGCTGGTCTCGTTCGTCTCGCTCATCGGTTGCTCGCCTCGCGTGTCGCCCCCAGCGATACCATGGCATCGCCGTCGATGAAGATGCGCGTCCCCTCGCTGCGCACGTGATGATCGATCTCCACGTGCAGCTGCGCGGCCGGCACACCCGCGAGCCGCGCCAGCTCCGGCCGCGCCAGCGTGATCAGCTTGTGCCGCACGCGCGCGCTGCCCAGCATCAACTCCGCCAGCTTGTCCGCGGTCGCCACGTCGGCCGGCTCGCAGAAGTGGGCGGCGCAGCGCCGGAGGTCGATCGTCACCATCACCGTGGCGTAGAACCGCTGGCCCGGCGCGCGGCGCCCGCGGCCGAGCTCGGGGCCCGCCTCGATCACGTGCTCGCCGTACTTGAACAGCAGCTCGAGGGCGCTGGGGGCGAGGACCTCGCGGACCTCTCGCCGGATGAGCTGGACCTTCTGGACCTTCGCCCAGCCCGGTTCGGGCAATTGCGCCTTGGGCGCGGCGGAAGCTCGGGGTCGTCGGGCGGCCATGGGTCTACTAGTATGCTCATGTAGGATAACATCCTCCAAATTTCAGGCGGGCGCGGGACCGCCCGCGAACGAGTATCCTGCGGCCATGCCGACCGCCAAGCATGCCCGTGGGGACGTGCTGTTCGTCCTCGACCCGCTGGAGACGATCCACCCGAAGAAGGACAGCTCGTACTTGATGATCGCCGAGGCGCTGCGGCGAGGTTACCAGCCGTGGTCGGTCGAATTGCCGGGGCTGCTGCTCCGCGGGGCCGAGGCGGTGGCGCGGGCCTATCCTCTTGGGTTGCATGAACCCGGCGCGCCGCTCGCCCCGACCGGCGACCCGCAGGTGCGCAGCCTGGCGAGCTTCCGCGTGGTGGTGATGCGCAAGGACCCGCCGGTCGACCCCGACTTCGTGACGGCGACCTGGTGCCTCGACCGCGCGGTGAGCCACACGCTCGTGATCAACCAGCCGCAAGGGCTGCGTGACCTGAGCGAGAAGCTGGCGATCCTCGATTTCCCGGAGTTCATCCCGCGGACGTTCTTGCTGAGAAATCTTGGTGATCTGCGTGACGCTCTCGACGAACTCGGCGGGCAGATGATCATCAAGCCGGTGTTCGGATTCGGCGGACGCGAGGTGCTGATCGCCCGCGAGGGCGACCCCAACCTCAGCACGCTGTTCGAGCTGGCGACCCGCGACGGTTCGACCTGGACGATCGCGCAGGAGTTCGTGCCGGCGGCCAAGAACGGTGACAAGCGGATCTTGCTGGTCGACGGCGAGCCGATCGGGGCGGTGATGCGGGTGCCGGCCGAGGGCGAGCTGCGCAACAACTTCCACGCCGGCGGCAGCGCGGCGCTGACCCAGCTGACCGCCCGCGACCGGGAGATCTGCGCGCGCCTGGGGCCCTTCCTCCGCGAGCGCGGGCAGTTCTTCGTCGGTATCGATGTCCTCGGCGAGTTCCTCACCGAGATCAATGTGACCAGCCCGACGGGGATGCAGGAGATCAATCGCCTCGGCGGGCTGACCGGCGAGGAGACCATGCAGGCGAGGTTCTGGGCCGCCCTCGAGCCGCGGCTGCGCTAGCACCGCCGCACGACCCAAGCCGCGCGAATGATGCTAGATTGGTGTCCCCCCTTCCGATGACCAGCCCGACCGAGCTCGCGTCCCTGGTGCGCGCCGCGATCCCGCGCCTCTACGCATTCGCGTACGTGATGTGCGGCGCGCGCGAAGGGGCTTTCGTACATGTCCGAGAGGCCATCCGCAACGTCGACGTCGAGGCGCTGACCGGCGCCGCGCGCCCCGCGGACTGGCTGCTCGGCCGCCTCGCGCGCGGCATCGAGGACGCGCTCGGGCGCAAGGCCGACCACAGCTTCGTGATCCTCGACAACCTGCTGCGCAGCGACGAGACCCAGCCGATCGACCCCGGCAAGTCGCCGATCGATGGCGATCTGTCGCGCGTGCCGGTGCTGCTGTGGGAGCTCAAGCGCACCTGCCTGGCCTCGGTGCTCGGGGCGCTGCCGCCGGGCGTGCGCGTGTCGTTCGTCGTCACCGACCTGCTCGGCTTCCCGCCCGCCGCCGCCGCCGAACTGCTGGGGATCAAGGAGAGCGCCTTCCGCGTCCGCCTCACCCGCGCGCGCCGCCGCCTCGAAGACTACCTGGCCCCCCGCTGCGGCCACATCGACCGCCACAACCCCTGCTATTGCGAGGGCCGCCTGACCCTGGCCCTCGAGACAGATTTCGTCAAGCTCCCGCCCCACACCGCCGACATCCCGGCCGCCGCCTACAACGACGAGCCCGAACACCGCGACATCGCCGAGCTGTACCGCACCCTGCCGCCCGTGCAGCTCACCCCGGAGCAGACCGACGCCCTCGTGGCCGCCGCGCTCGGCGACGAGGCCGTCGCGGCTCCGGAAGAATCGCCGACAGAAGAGTGAGACGTGCGCCGGACGTCGCCCGGCGACGCGGAGCACGAGCCGTCGAGCGGGCGGGGAATCTCAGCCCACGCGGAGGCCGAGGAGCCGCCAGGCCTGCACACGGACACCGCCGCACTGTTCATGAAGTTCGACGCCCTGCGGCTCACCCGCGGATGAACGCGAGCAGGTCGCGGTTCACGCGATCGATGTGTGTGATGAACAGCCCGTGCGGCGCCCCTTCATAAACCTCGAGGCGCGCGCCGGCGATGCCGGCCGCCGTGCGACGGCCGAGCGCGAGCGGCGTGGACACGTCGCGGTCGCCGTGGAGGATCAGCGTCGGGCGATCGATCGCCGCGAGGTCGGGGCGCTGGTCGGAGAACGCCACCGCACGCTGCGTGGCGATCGCCACGTCGACGGGCGTACTCAGCAGTTCGGACACCAGCCATGAGCGCATCGCCGCCGACGTCTCGGGGACGAAGAACGGCGCCTCGTTCTCGGCGGCCCAGCGCGGGAAGTCGCGCGCCCAGCCCGCAAACACCGCCTCGAACACGACGTCGGGGATCCCCTCGAGGTTGTCGGGGAGCCGGCGCAGCACCGGCGTCAGCGGCCCGAGCAGGGCGATCCGTGCGACGCGCGACGAGCCGTGGCGGGCGACGTAGCGCAGGATCTCCGCGCAGCCGAGCGAGTGACCGATCAACGTCACGCCGCGCAGGTCGAGGTGCGCGAGCACGGCCGCGAGGTCGTCGGCCAGCGTGTCGAGCTCGTAGCCCGCGGTCGCCGGGCTCGAGCGCCCGTGACCGCGGCGATCGAAGGTGACGCAGCGCAGGCCGGCCGCGCGCAGGGCATGCACCTGGTACTGCCACATCGAGCTCGACAGCCCCCAGCTGTGCACGAACACGGCCGCCGGGCCGTCGCCGCCGCTGTCACGATAGAACAGGGTCTCGCCGTCGGGCAGCGTCACGGTGTTGCCGCGCGGCCGGGGCGGCAGCGCGTCGAGGAAGCCGGTGACGCTGGCGAACCGGCCGTCGGGCGCGACCGTAGCGAAGTCGGTGCCGCCGGCGACCGCCGGCCCGCCCGCGGGCGCGAGCGACCACGCGAAGCGCAGGTTGTCGCCGTGGCGGTCGGCGGCGCCGCGCGGCACGAACGCGAAGCCGGGGAACTTCGCCTGGATCGCGCCGATCATCGCGTCGATGCCGACGTGCCCCTCGCTCGCGGCGAGCGGATCGACGTAGCGCGCGTCGGCGGTGAAGGTCGCGGCGATCAGCGCGGCGCGCCGGGCGTCGTCGCGCTCGTTCCAGGCGGCGAGGTAGCGGTCGACGAGGTGCTGGGGCTCGGTGGTCGTGGTCATGCACCGAGGTTGGGCCCGCGCCGCCGTCGGGTCGATTACCTGCGGGGTAACGATCGGATTACCCGCGAGGTAATGGAGCGCCGGCGCGGGACGACTACACTCGCCGGGCCATGCAGAGTCCAACCCGGCCGATCGGCACCCTCCTGCGGCAGTGGCGCGAGCAACGGCACATGAGCCAGCTGGCGCTCGCCGCCACGGCCAACATCTCGACCAAGCACGTCAGCTTCCTCGAGTCCGGACGCGCCACGCCGAGCCGCGACATGGTGCTCAAGCTCGCCGACGTCCTGTCGATCCCGCTGCGTGCCCGCAACGCGCTGCTGCTCGCCGCCGGGCACGCGCCGATGTACTCACAGCACCCGCTCGACGCGCCCGAGCTGGCGAGCGCGCGCCGGGCGATCGACCTGCTGCTCGCGGGTCACGAGCCATACCCGGCGATAGCGATCGATCGCCACTGGAACCTCGTCGCGGCCAACCGCGCGTTCGCGCCCCTCGTCAGCGACCTGCCGGCGCGCCTGCGCGAGCCGCCGATGAACGTGCTGCGCGCGAGCCTGGCGCCCGACGGGCTGTGGCCGCGGATCGTCAACGCCGCGGAGTGGCGCGCGCACGTCCTGCAGCGCCTGCAGCAGCAGATCGACGCGAGCGCCGATCCGGTGCTCGTCGCGCTGCGCGCCGAGCTCGGCGGCGATCAGGCGGTCGCCGGCCACGGGACCGATCTCGTCGCGACGCTGCGCCTGCGCATCGGCGACGCCGTGCTGTCGTTCCTCAGCACGACGACCATCTTCGGCAGTCCCGTCGACGTCACGCTGTCGGAGCTCGCTATCGAGTCGTTCTTCCCCGCCGACCCTGCGACCGCGGAGGCGCTGCGTCACGGACAATAGGGCATGATGCGGGAGATCCAGCAGCGAACGCTTCGGCGAATGTTCCTGGTATTGTCGCAGGCGCCGACGCCTGAGACCTGCTCGAGAGCGTGGGGCCGGTGACACGAATCGACTGGCGAGCCACGGGCCACGCCGATCTGGATGCTCCGCTCGAGGAGGTCCGCTTGCCCGTCCCGAACCCATCCGCGGCGAAAGCCGGCGGCTTCGACGCGCTGGCCCGCGAGCTGGGCGCGATGGGGCTGCTCTGAGTCATGGCGCGCGCCGGTAGTGCATGGCGACCGCGCCGCTGCGGAGCGGCTTCGCCGAGACCAGCTCGAGCCGTCGCGTGCTGGGCAGCCCGCTCTGGTACAGGGTGGGGCCGTGGCCGGCGATCCTGGGGTGGACGAGGAACTTGTACTCGTCGATCAGATCCAGCCGGTCCAGCTCGGTCGCGAGCTTGCCGCTACCGAGGAGCACGCCGGCCGGGGTCGCGTCCTTGAGCCTCTGCACGCCCGTTTGCAGGTCGCCGGCGATGTGGTGGCTGTTGGTCCACGGGAAGTCCTTTCGCGTCGACGACACCACGTACTTGGGCTTGGCCTCCAGCTTGACCGCCCACTCGCGCATCGCCGGCGGCGCCTCCTCGTCGCCGCGGGCGACCGCCGGCCAGTAGCTCTCCATCATCTCGTAGGTGACGCGGCCCCACAGCATCGCCCCGCCCTCGTCCAGGAGGCGGGTGAAGAAGGCGTGTGTCTCGTCGTCGGCGATTCCCTCCTGGTGGTCGACGCAGCCGTCCAGGGTGACGTTGATGCTGAAGGTCAAGAGTCCCATGCGGCGAGTCTAAGCCATACACTCCTGGCGATGGAACGGCAGGCCGTCGCAGAACTTGTCGCCGAGGATGTACGCCAGGAGCGAAGATGTCGCTCGCGCGCGCGGCAGGATCATCCGTGCGCCCGGCGGCCTCGCCGTCGATCCGCTTGGCCGTCCCGAGACGGAACTGCTTGGGTGTCCCCGATGGCGAGCGCCTACCCGTAGCGGTCTGCGAGCGGCAGCCGCGGGCCCATGGAGCACCGGCGGGCGGCGCGAGGTCGGCGGCGCGCGATGCCCACGAATCCCCGCAGCTGCAACGCTCGGCGAGCGCAGTGTGACAGCGGTCGCTGCAATTTACGCGAGGCTCCCTACAATTCTTGCTCATCTCTTCGGCCGCGTCCCTCGCCTGAGCGCGGCTCTTCCAGCGTTATCCGTTGCTCTGCGGCGGCGGCTGCTTTGGGTTGCCCGCGCCACGCGCGGCGGGCCGGCGCGCAGAATCATTGAGAGTGAGGGGGCCTTGGATTCGCAAGATATTGCGCCGTACCGGCCCCTGCCGCCGCAGCGGTGGGCTTCCTGCCGACGAGTCAATTCTGGCATCATGCGGCGCTCACGCCCATCTCCATCGTTTTCTGGGTCGGCGCCGCCGTCGTCTTCACCTTCTTCGACTTCTTCGCCCTGGTGTGGTGGCAGCAGTCACTCGTGTGGATGGTGTTCTGGTGGGTCTGGGCCGGATTGGTGGAGCGATATACCAGGAGATACCTGGCTCGCCGGCGTATGCGTGCGCTTGCAGGTCCACGTACGGACCCACCGGAGGGCCTCGAGGATGCGACCGTCGTGGCTCCTCCGAGCGGGCTGACGCCCGTCCCGGAACCGCCCGATCTGCCGTCGCACGCTTATGCGCCGTCACGAACGCCGGGGTCGAGGCTGGTGTTGGTACAGCGGGTCGAGTCCTGGGATCTCGCGTACGAAAGGCTGTTCGGACGCGGCGCAGGAGCGGCCCAGTTCGCGTTCAACCTCGCGTTCGGGCTGGCGATCTTCTACCCGAGCTGGATCGTCAAGCTGCTGGGAATTCTGTCGCTGCTTGGCGCTGCGCGTTGCGTCGGATCGTGGGAACGCCGGTCACTCGGACGCGAGCAAGGAGCGCTCCCACCGAGCTCCCGGCCCGGACGGCCGACGAACCCGTCGTCATCGGGCACAGGCGCCGCTGAACCGCCGGGGAGGCGGGCGTGACAGCACTCGCCGGCCGCGGCGCTCACTCCGTGGTGAATTTATAAGAGATGTCCTGGGGGACAGGTTCGTGCCGAGAACTCACTCGTCCGCGCTGCCGAGCACCTGCACGCGCAGCTGGGCGGCCCACGCGTCGAGGTTGGCGAGCGTGCTGCGGAGGAGCACGGCCGAGGTGCTGAGCTCGCGCAGGCGCTCCTCGAGCAGCTCGCGGCCGCGGCGGAGGCGGGTCTTGGCGGTGCCGACGGGGATCGACAGCACCTCGGCCAGCTCGGCCGCGGTGATGCCCTCCCAGTAGTGCAGCTCGAGCACCACCTGGTAGTCGACCGGCAGCCGCCGCAGCCCCTCGAGCAGCAGGCGCTGCTCCTGGCGGGCCGCGACCGCGCTGATCGGCGACGACAGCTGATGCGCCGAGTCTGCCTCGAAGTCGACGCGGGCCTCGGCGCGCCGCACCTCGCGGTAGTGCTTGCACAGCATCTTGTAGGCGATCGAAAACAGGTAGCTGCGGAAGGCCGCCTCGTGGCGGAACCGTTCGCGGCCCTCGAGGCAGGCCAGGAAGGTCCGCTGGATCAGGTCCGGCCCGGCCTCGCCCACCTTGTTGCGGAAGAAGCGCGCGATCGCGGCGTAGTGGCGCGAGAACAGGCGCTTTCCGGCCTCCCGATCGCCGCCGCGCCAGGCGTCCACGAGCGCGGTGTCGCTGTCCTCCACCACCGCGGGCGATGTTAACAGACGGAGCAGGGAGGGCGCTGACCGGTCACCGGGGCGATCCTGTCGAGGCTGCCGGCACGCGGTGGACGCCGGACAGCGACGACGGGGATCCGCCACGGCCGCGGCGCAGCGAGCGGGGTCCGAGCGCCCGGTCGGGCTGGCCGATCTGCGCCCCGCCGGTTCGCGGTGCAGCGAGCGGGCAAGGCCGGTTCGGCCGCGACGGCGCCGGCCGGGCTGGCCGATCGCCCGCGGTCGACAACAATCGTCGCTGGCACGTCGCGGAGCTCAGGAAGATCGGCGCGCTCTTGCGCGTACACTCGCGCGTGCCGGGCAGATTATCCGCGAATGCGGACTTCCTCTGTGAGGATCACCCCCGTCACCATCCTCGGGGTCTGCCGTAGCGAAGAAAGTTCCCGCGGGCCGCGATCCACGAGCCCTCGACCGGGACAGCACCCTGAAAGCGGCCGCCATGCCAGCGCTTCGTGACCGAATCCGCGCGTTGTCGTCCTCCTCGTCGGGGGAGCAGACGCTGCAGAACACGCCGGCGGGCGCCACCCCTGACGCGCGCAACGTCGACCCGAACGCGCCGACGCTGATCCCGATCGCCCCGGCCGACACGCGGGCGGTGGCCCGTCCGCCGCGCATGGAGGAGATGCCGCCGCCGGCCAAGATCGGCCGCTTCATCGTCCTGCGCGAGCTCGGGCGCGGCGGGACCGGGGTGGTCTACGCCGCCTTCGACGAGCAGCTCGACCGCAAGGTCGCGGTCAAGCTGCTGCACTCCGAGACCCGCGAGGACGTCGCGCGCGCCCGCCTGATGCGCGAGGCGCAGGCGATGGCCCGGGTGTCGCACGCCAACATCGTCGGCGTCCACGAGGTCGGGACGTTCGGCCGCCAGGTCTACGTGGCGATGGAGTTCGTCCACGGGATGACCCTTCATACATGGCTCAAAAGACAGCGCCGGAGCTTCGCCGAGATCGCGGCGATGTTCGTCCAGGCCGGCGCGGGCTTGCAGGCGGCGCACGAGGCCGGGCTGGTCCACCGCGACTTCAAGCCGGCCAACGTGATGGTCGGCAGCGACGGGCGCGCGCGCGTGCTCGACTTCGGCCTGGCCCGCGCCGAGCTCGAGGCCGGGCCGGCACCTGGCCTCGGGGACATGCGGCCGGCCGCGGAGCACGCGTCCGCGGTCGCCAACCTGCGCTCGCTCGACGCCTCGATCACCGTCACCGGGGTGATGCTCGGCACGCCGGCGTACATGTCGCCCGAGCAGTTCCTCGGCGGCCGCGTCGACGCCCGCGCCGACCAGTTCGCGTTCTGCGTCGCCCTGTTCGAGGCGGCCTACCGCGAGCGCCCGTTCAAGGGCGACACCCTGGCCGAGCTGATGTCGAGCGTGCTGGCCGGCCAGGTCCGCGACGTGCCGGCGCCCCCAGGGGTGCCGCGGGCGGTCCGCGCCCTCTTGCTGCGCGGCCTGGCCCGCGACCCGGACGGCCGCTGGCCGAGCATGCGCCCGCTGCTGGCCGAGCTGGCCCGGTTCGCCCGCCCGCCGGCGCGCCGCACCTGGACGATCGCCGCCGGCGTCGCCGCGGTGCTGCTCGGCGGCGGCGTCGGCATGGCCTATCAGACAGGTGCGTTCGACGGCCCGTGCAGCGGCGCCGACGCCCGCCTGGCGGCGGTGTGGAACGACGAGGTCGAGGGCCGCCTCGCCGAGGTCGCGCGGACCTCGGGGGTGGCCCAGGCCGAGGCGGCATGGGCGCGCGCGGCCGCCGAGTTCGACGCCTACGGCGCCGAGTGGGTGGGCGCCTACGGCGAGGCGTGCCGGCAGGAGTCGGCCGAGCAGCTCGACCTGCGCATGACCTGCCTCGCCGAGCGGCGCGACCGCCTGGCCGCGGCGATCGACATGTTCGAGCACCCCGACGACCAATTGGTCGCCCGCGCCGACGAGCTGACGGCCAGCCTGCCGCGCATCGACGCCTGCAGCAACGAGAAGTACCTGCGGGCGAAGGTGCGGCCGCCGGAGGACGGCGAGGTCAACGAGCTCGTCACCGCGGCCCGCTCCGAGCTCGGCCGCGCCGAGACGCTCGAGCTCGGCGGCCGCTTCGGCGAGGCGCTGGAGGTCCTGAAGGCGGTCGAGGCCGGCGCGGCCAAGGCCGGCTACCAGCCGCTGCAGGCCGAGCTGGCGTTCCGCCGCGGCTCGGTCCACGAGAACGACGGCGCCTACCTCGACGCCCGCGCGGCCTTCGAGGACGCGTTCTTCCACGCGATCGCGTCGAACCACCAGGAGATCGCGATCGACGCCGCGATCCGCCTGGCCTACGTGGTCGGCCGCCGCCTCCACGACGCGTTCGCCAGCCGCGACTGGCTGCAGCACGCCGAGATCTACGCGGCCCGCCACGGCGACCCGATCCGCCGCGCCCGCGCGCTGACGGTCCGCGGCGCGATCGCCAACCTGGTGAACGAGCACAAGGAGGCCCGCAAGGCCCTCACCGAGGCGATGCGCCTGTTCCACGAGGCGGGCCAGAAAGACGGGATCGAGTTCGCCCGCGCGCTCCGCTTCTACGGCGACTACCTCGCCAACACCGGCGAGTACAAGAACGGCATCCGCACGCAGGAGCGGGCGCTCGCGCTGATGCGCGCCAAGCTCGGCCCGCACCACCCGGACGTGGCGATGGTCCACAACAGCCTCGGCCTGGTGCTGCGCATGGACAAGCAGTACGAGCGCGCGCTGCAGGTGTTCCGGGAGGCGCTCGACGCCGCGGTCGACCTCGAGAACCAGCGCAATCACATCTACATGACCCTGTGGGCCAACACCGCCTTCACCCACGAGTCGATGCACCACCCCGAGCTGGCCGAGGAGCCGATGCGCGAGGCGCTCGCCGTGCTCGAGCGGTCGAGCGACCGCCTGCTCGGCGACACCTACGACATGCACAACACCCTGGCGATGCTGCTGCGCAAGACGGGCCGCGCCGAGGAGGCCGAGGCCGAGCTCACCGCCACGCTCGCGCGCGCCGAGAAGAGCTGGGGCACCGGCGACCCGCGGCTGTCGCAGGTGCTGCTCAACCTCGCCGAGCTCAACGTGCTCACCGGCCGGCCCGCGCCGGCGGTCGCCCAGGCCGAGCGGGCGCTCGCGCTGAGCCAGCGCGACCCCAACCCGAACAACGAGCACTGGCACTACTACGCGATGTGGCACCTGGCGCAGGCGCTCGCGGGCACCGGCGAGGTCGACCGCGCGCTCGCGCTGGCCCGCCAGGCCCGCGAGTTCGCGGTCCTCCGGCCCAAGGACCCCAAGCAGTGGGTGATGGAGATCGACCAATTCCTGACGCTGCACGCGGCCAGGCGCGGAGGCCTGCGATGAACCCGTCGCTCCCCCCGACGATCGCGCCCGAGGCCCTGCGCCCGCAGGTCGAGGGCGACTTCGCCAACGAGCGCGTCAAGCAGCAGATCATGGCGAGCCTGTTCGACGAGCCGCTCGCGCCGGCCAAGATCGGCCGCTTCACCGTGCTGCGCGAGCTCGGCCGCGGCGGCACCGGGGTGGTCTACGCCGCCTACGACGAGGAGCTCGAGCGCAAGGTCGCGGTCAAGCTGCTCCACCCCGAGGCGACCGCCGACTCCCCGGTCGAGGCGCGCACCCGCCTGCTCCGCGAGGCGCAGGCGATGGCCCGCCTGTCGCACCCCAACATCGTCAGCGTCCACGAGGTCGGCACCCACCAGGAGCAGGTCTACGTCGCCATGGAGTTCGTCCACGGCGTGACCATGAGTACCTGGCTCAAGAGACAGCAGCGGTCGTGGCGCGAGGTCGTCGACGTGTTCCGCCAGGCGGCCTCGGGCCTGGCCGCCGCCCACGAGGCCGGCCTGGTCCACCGCGACTTCAAGCCGCAGAACGCGATGGTCGGCGACGACGGCCGCGTCCGCGTGCTCGACTTCGGCCTGGCCCGCGCCGAGGGCGACCCGCAGCTGTTCGCCGACCTCGAGCGGACCCGCGACGCCGCGCTCTCGGGCTCGTCGGCGGCCGCCGCCCTGCGCCCCCTCGACGCCTCGCTGACGATCACCGGCTCGCTGATCGGCACGCCGGCGTACATGGCCCCGGAGCAGTTCCGCGGCGACAAGGCCGACGCCCGCTCCGACCAGTTCGCCCTGTGCGTCGCCCTCTACGAGGCGCTGTTCCGCGGCCGCCCGTTCCCCGGCGACAGCCTGGCCGAATTGATGCGGGCCGTCCTCGCCGGCCAGCTGCGCGAGCCCGGCGGCGCCAAGGTCCCGCGCGCGCTGCGAGCCGCGGTCATGCGCGGCCTGCAGACCCGACCCGAGCACCGCTACCCGTCGATGGACGCCTTCATCGCCGCGATCGACCGCGTGGTCGAGCCCCGCCGCGGCGCGTGGCTCGCCGCCGCCGGCCTGACCGCGGCGCTCGGCGTCGGCTTTGGCCTGTCCTATCAGGCAGGTGTCAACGGACAGGTCTGTGAGGACAGGGCCGCGCAGGAGATGGCGGCGGTGTGGGGCCCGGCCCGCTTCGAGGCGATCGGCGCGTCGCTGCGCGCGCTCGACCCGGCGATAGGTCCGTCGTGGGAGGCGGCGCGCCGGCAGTACGACGCCTACGCCGCGGTCTGGACCGAGGTCGCCGCCGACGCGTGCGTGGCCGCCGAGGTGCGGCACGAGCAGTCGCCGGCGCTGTACCGCCTGCGCCGCGCCTGCCTGGCCGACCGCCTGAGCAGCTTCGCCGCCGCGCTCGACCTGTTCGTCCAGCCCGACGTGGCCGTCGGCGTGCACGCGACCGACCTCGTCGCCGGGCTCGAGTCGCCGCTGTCGTGCGCCGACCCGGCCGAGCTGCAGCGCCGCGCGCCGCCGCCCGACGACCCCGAGCAGGCGCGCGCCCTGGCCGAGCAGCACGCCGTCATCGCCCGCGCCGAGGCGCTCCGCAACGCCGGCAAGTTCCCCGACGCCCTCGCCGTGCTCGACGCGCTGCAGCTGCCGCAAGACCAGCAGACGCTGCGCGCCGACTACGAGCTGACCCGCGGCCGCGTGCTCGCCGGCTCCGGCAAGCCGAAGGAGGCGCTGCTGTCCCTCCAGACAGCTTACTTCGCGGCCCTCGAGGCGGCCCACGACCGCGGGGCGATCGCCGCGGCGGTCGAGCTGGTGCGCGTCACCGGCGTGCACCTGGCCGACTTCACCACCGCCGAGCGGTGGGTCCGCCACGCCGAGGCCCTGCTGGCCCGCGGCGGCCCGCTCGACCAGCGCGCCGCCCTGGCCGACGCCCAGGGCCAGGTCGCGCTGGCCACCGGCCGCTACGCCGAGGCCCACACCCACTTCGAGCGCGCGCTCGGCATGCACGACCACGCCGACATCGAGGACCTGGCCGAGACGAGCGCGCTGTTCCGCCTCGCCTCCGACGCGGCCACCAGCCTCGGCCTGCTCGACAGGGCCGAGCAGCACGTCGACCGCGCCCTGACGACCCTGCGCGACCGCCTGTGCGACCCGGGCATGACGATCGCCTCGGCCGCCGACTACAAGACGCTGGTCGCGGGCCGCCGCGCCGAGCCCGAGTTCACCGGCTGCTGCGAGCGCCACCCCGACTTCGCCGCGACCCTGCGCGTCGCCGGCATGCTGGCGCTGCGCCACGGCGACGGCGACGCCGCCCTGGCGATCTTCGAGCGCGCGCAGCAGGGCATCGTCGACCTCGTGCCCGACGGCAGCCACCTCTCGCTGCAGCTGACCACCGGCGCCGTCGAGGCGCTGATGCAGCGCGGCGACCTCACGCGCGCCGAGGCGGCGATCCGCCGGGCGCTCGCCGGCGCCAACCAGGAGAGCATCGGCCTGCCGGTCGACGCCCGCCCGCTGCACCCCGAGCTGTTCCGTCTGCGCGTGTGGCTGGCGCAGGTGCTGCAGCGCCAGGGCGATCTCGCCGCCGCCGAGGCGGAGATCCGCGCGACGGTGATCGACGCCGAGCGCGCCTGGGGCGAGGACGAGCCCTACATCGCCAGCGCCCTCGAGGTCCTCGCCGGGATCCTCGGCGCCGCCGGCCACACCGCCGAGGCCGTCACCGTCGCCGAGCGCGCATACACCGTCGCCGGCGCCCGCGGCGACCGGGTGCAGCCGTCGCTCCGCTACACCAGCGCGTTCCGCCTGGCCCGCACCCTCGCCGGCGCCGGCGAGAGCGAGCGCGCCGAACACCTGGCCGAGGAGGCCCGCGCCCTGGCCGCCGCCGCCAGCGACGTCCGCACCGTCGCCACCGTCGACGCCTGGCTGGTCGAGCGCCGGAGCGGCTGATCGTTCGGACATGTCCTGGCGGACATCTTCGGACGGCTGTCCGTGAGGCCCGCGATCGGCCTGTCCTCACGGACAGGTCGGACGCCTGTCCGTGAGGACATGCTCCAGACGAGCTGCAAACCCGCTCCGGCCCGCCCCGAAGCGCAGGCGCAGACGGCGCGACGCGCGGCCGCGGCGAACGTTGTTGCTGCGATCGGCGGGCGTGGCCTACGCTCAAACCATGAAGGTCGCACCGCTCCCGGACGACGAGGCCCAGCGACTGGCCGCGCTGCGCGGCTACGGCGTCCTCGACAGCGAGCCCGAGGCCGACTTCGACGAGCTGACGCGGTTCGCCTCCGAGCTGTGCGGCACCCCGATCGCGCTCGTCAGCCTGGTCGACGCCGGGCGGCAGTGGTTCAAGTCGCGGGTCGGGCTCGACGCCGCCGAGACGCCGCGCGACGTGGCGTTCTGCGCCCACGCGATCTTGCAGCGCGGGGTGTTCGAGGTCGAGGACGCGAGCGCCGACCCGCGCTTCGCCGACAACCCGCTGGTGGCCGCCGCGCCGAGCATCCGCTTCTACGCCGGGGCGCCGCTGGTCAACGCCGACGGCTTCCCGCTCGGCACGCTGTGCGTGATCGACCGCGTGCCCCGCAGCCTCGACGCGCTGCAGCGCCACGGCCTCGAGGTGCTCGGGCGCCAGGTCATCGCCCAGCTCGAGCTGCGCCGCAAGCTCGCCGACCTCGCGCGCGCGCGCGACCAGGCGCTCGCCGGCGTGCGCGCCAAGGACGTGTTCCTCGCCACCATGGGCCACGAGCTGCGGACCCCGCTCGGCGGGATCCTCGGCCTCAGCGAGCTCCTGCTCGAGGGCCCCGCCGGCGGCCAGGACGGCGTCGCCGACGACCTCCGCGCGATCCAGCGCGCCGGCTCGCACCTGCTCGAGGTCGTCGAAGACATCCTCGGCCTCGCCCAGCTCGAGCTCGACCAGCCGCGCCTGCGCCCGCGCCGGTTCGACCTCGACGAGCTGCTCGCCGACGTCGAGGCGACCGTGCGCCCGCTGCTGCGCGGCCGCGCCGTCGCGCTCAACGTCGGTCGCAGCCCCACGCCGGTGGAGGCCGACCCGACCCGCGTGCGCCAGATCGTCTACAACCTGGTCGCCAACGCGATCCGCTTCACCGAGCGCGGCTCGGTCGACGTCACCGTCGCGCGCGAGGGCGACACGCTCGCCGTGCGCGTGCGCGACACCGGCGTCGGCATCCCCCGCGAGAAGCTGGCCCTGCTGTTCCGCGACTTCTCCCAGGTCCACGGCGACCACGAGGCCGAGCTGCGCGGCACCGGCCTCGGCCTGGCGATCAGCCGCCGCTACGCCCGCCTGATGGGCGGCGACATCGTCGCCGAGAGCGAGCCCGGCCGCGGCTCGACCTTCACCCTGACCCTGCCGCTCGCGCCCGCGACCTGAGGCGTCCCTGTCTGCTCTTCGAGGCATGCTCTCGGGAACATGTTCCTGAGGGCATGGACGATCAGACATGACTATTCAAGCATGCTCTTAAGAGCTGCCCGTCACGGGCCCGCGCTGCGGTTCGCGTCGAGCCCGGCCAGCCGCGCCGCGATCGCCGGGGTCGGCGGCGCGAACGCGCGGGCCAGCCGCTCCCAGCGTAGGCTCGCATGCGCCGACTATAGCCCGGTCAGCGATCCGTCTCGTCGTCCTGCCCGGCCTCGCGCAGCGGCAGGGCCAGGCAGAAGCAGGCGCCGGACGTCTCGAGGTCCTCGAGTGTCAGCGTCCCGCCGTGCGCCTGGGCGATGCTGCGCGCGAGGTACAGGCCGAGGCCGAGGCCGGGAGAGGCGGGCCCCGTGCTGAAGCGTTCGAACAGCCTGGGCACCAGCTCCGGGGCGACGCCGGGGCCGGCGTCGTGGACGCGGACGGTGACCCACTCGCCGTCCTCGCGGTGCTCCCAGGCGACCGAGATCGTGGTGCCCGATCCCCCCGGCGCGTGCTTGCCGGCGTTGTGCAGCAGGTTCTCGAGCACCTGGCGGATCGCGTCGGGGTCGGCCTCGACCGGGGCGCTCGCCGCCGCCTCCACCTGGACAGGGTGCTCCGGCGTGCTCAGGAGGGCCGCGGTCTCGCCGACGAGGCGCGCGAGGTCGATCGGCTCCGGCTTCAGCAGGAACAGGCCGCGCTCGATGCGTTCGACGTCGAGGAGGTTGGTGATCACCCGCTCGAGCCGCTCGAGCGACGCCTGGAATTTCTTCAGGTCGCCGAGGTCGCGGTCGCGGCCGTCTCGCTCGGCCCGCATCAACAACGCGAACAGGCGGGTCGTGAGGGGCGCGAGGTGGTTGCGCAGGTCGTGGGCGACGACCGCCACCAGCTCCTCGGCCGTCCGCTGGCGCGCGCGCTGGGCGGCGGACTCGGTCGCTTCCTGGACGATCTCGGCGCGGTGGGTCACGACGCCGACCCAGCCGGCCACCGCGACCAGGAACGGCAGGTCGGCCGGCTCGTACTTGTCCGGCGCGAGCGAGGCGACCTGGAGGACGCCGCGCCGTTGCCCGCGCACGTCGAGCGGGACGGCGATCGTCGAGCGGATCTGCAGCGCGTCGCGGATCCCCGGCAGCTCCTCGCCGTCGCCCGCGACGTCGTTGCACGCGTGAGGCTCGCCGCCGCGGAACACCGCGACCGTGCGGCCGCCGTTGGCGAGCGGGAGGCGGTCGAGCCCGAGCGCCTTCTGCCGCCGGCCCGTCGCCGTGTCGCTGGTCCCGACCGCGACCAGCGTGCTGCTCGCGGCCTCCAACAGGAAGGTGTCCACCTTGTCGCTCTCGAGCACCGAGCCGACGAGGTTGCTCACCGACTTCAGCGTGTCCTCGACGGTGGTCGCGGGCAGCGCCAGCAGGCGCGTCAGGGTGTCGAACAGAAGTTCCTGCCGGTGACCCCCGAGGGAGGGATGCAGCGCCATGGAGGCCCTCTCCGTAGGCGATCCTCCGCGCGGCGCAACAGCCCGCAGCGACCTCGGCCGGCCGCCGGCGAGTGGCCGCCCGATGCCGCGCCCGGCGCGGTCGACCTCGCTGCCGCTCGCGCCGCTCACTCGCCCGGCGGCGGCGCGTAGAGCGAGAGCCCGCGGTAGTTCGGGTCGACGCGCAGCGGCACCTTCAAGGAGGGCAGCGCCCGCTGCTCGCAGGCCGTGCGCTCGCACAGGCGGCAGGTGACGCCGACGGGCGTCACCTGCCCCGGGCTGTGCAGGTCGATGCCGTCGGAGTAGACGAGGCGCGGCCCGTGCTCGACGGCGCAGCCGAGCCCGATCGCCTGCACCGGCTGCTGCGCGTGGTAGCCCCCGGAGTCCTTCTGGATCGTGCGGGCGATGCAGAAGAAGCTGGCGCCCTCGGGCATGCGCGAGACCTGCACGCGGATCATGTTGGGGGTCTGGAACGCGCTGAAGATGTTCCAGCGCGGGCACACGCCGGCGTAGCGGGCGAAGCGGATCCCGCTGGCGGAGAAGCGCTTGGAGATGTTGCCGGCGACGTCGATGCGGACCATGTGGAACGGCACGCCCTCCTGGCCCGGGCGGCGCAGCGTCGTCAGGCGGTGGCAGGTCTGCTCGAAGCCGACGCCGAAGCGGCGGCCGAGCACGTCGATGTCGTAGCGCAGCTCCTCGGCGGCGCGGAGGAACTCGGCGTAGGGCATCCACACGGCGGCGGCGAAGTAGTTGGCGAGCGCGACGCGGGCCAGCGCGCGGCTCTCCGCGCTGGTGAGGAGCGGGTCGCGGCCGAGGCCGTCGAGCACGTCGGCGTGGGCGATGAGCGCGACCTGGGCCGCCAGCTGGAACAGGCGTGAGCGCGTCGGCAGCAGCTCCGACAGCGCGAGCACGCGACTGCGCGGGTCGAACCGCCGCAGCGCGGCGCCGGGCTGGCCGCTGCGGGCGATCTCCACCCGCACGTCGCAGGCGCGCGCGAGGTGACGGACCAGCGCGCCGAAGCGGTCGAGCTCGCCGAGCCCGGCCTCGCGCCGCAGCTGCTCCGCCCGCTCCTCGAGCGCCGGGAAGTAATTCATGTGCTGCTGCAACAGGTCGCTGACCTCCTCGCTCGGCAGCGACGAGCGCGACGCGCCGCCCGCGTCGTCGCCCGCCTCGAGTCGCGACGACAGCGCGTCGGTCGCGACCTGCGCCCCGCGATAGGCCCGGTACAACTGCAGCACCGCCCGCGCCGCCGCCGGGCTGGCCGACGCCACCTCGCGCACCTCCGTGTTCGTCAGCGGCGCGTCCTCGAACAGCGGGTCGGAGAACACCTCGAGCAGGTCGTGCACGAGGCGGGCGTCATCCTCGCCGGCGAACGACGCCAGGTCGACCTCGAGCACCCGCGCCAGCTTGATCAGCAGCGGCGCCGGCAGGGCCCGCTTGTCGTGCTCGAGCAGGTTCAAATACGAGGGCGAGACATCGAGCCGCTGCGCCAGCTCGGCCTGCGAGAGGCCGGCGCAGCGGCGCAGGGTCCGGATCTTCGCGCCGAAGCGCGGGGTGTCGCGGGCCTCGGAGGCGGTCTTCTTGGCGGCTGCCATTGACACGATTTACAGCATGACAGCCATGCGTTGACAGCGCTAGAATGCCGTTTCAACCCTTACAGCGCCGTTCGTTTGAGAGATAGGCCGACCCGGTATATTGTCACGGCGTCGATGCAGCGGCTCTCCACTCCCCCCGGTGTCACTCTGCGCGGCCAGCGCGTCGGCGGCGATTCTGCCGTCCTGAGCCATGAAGCCCTCGTCTTCGTGGCCGAGCTGCAGCGGCGGTTCGGCCCGCGGTTCGCCGGAGAATTGGCGGCCCGGCAGGCCCGTCAGTCCCGCCTCGACCAGGGAGAGAGGCTCGATTTCGCGCCCGAGACGCGAGACCTGCGCGAGGCCGCGTGGACCTGCTCACCTGTCCCCGAGGACATCCAGGACCGGCGCGTCGAGATCACCGGCCCGGTCGACCGCAAGATGATCATCAACGCCCTGAACTCCGGCGCGCGCGTGTTCATGGCCGACTTCGAGGACTCGACCGCGCCGACGCTCGTCAACCTGGTCGAGGGCCAGCGCAACCTGATCGACGCGGTGCGGCGGGAGATCCGGCTCGAGTCCGGCGGCAAATCGTATGAGCTGGCCGAAGAGACAGCCGCGCTGTTCGTCCGCCCGCGCGGGATCCACCTGCCCGAGGCGCACGTGCTCGTCGACGACGCGCCGGCGCGCGGCTGCCTGGTCGACTTCGGCCTCTACGCCTTTCACAACGCCGCCGAGCGGCTGCGCCGCGGCCTCGGCACGTACCTCTACCTGCCCAAGCTCGAGAGCGCCGCCGAGGCGCGCGTGTGGGCCGACGTGCTGCGCGCCGGCGAGGAGCGCCTCGGCCTGCCGACCGGCACGATCCGCGCCACCGTGCTGATCGAGACCCTGCCGGCCGCGTTTCAGATGCACGAGATCCTCCACGCCCTGCGCGAACACTCGGCCGGGCTCAACTGCGGCCGCTGGGACTACATCTTCAGCTTCATCAAGCGCCGCCAGGCCGACAGCGCCGCGGTGCTGCCCGACCGCGCGCTCGTCACCATGGACCGCGGCTTCCTCCGCGCCTACTCGCAGCTGCTGATCCAGACCTGCCACCGCCGCGGCGTGCACGCGATCGGCGGCATGGCCGCCTACATCCCCGTGAAGCACGACGCGGCCCGCAACGCCGAGGCGCTCGCCAGGGTCCGCGCCGACAAGGAGCGCGAGGTGCGAGACGGCCACGACGGCACCTGGGTCGCGCACCCCGGCCTCGTGCCGATCGCCCGCGAGGTGTTCGACGCCCACATGCCCGGGCCGCACCAGATCGCCCGCAGCCGCGACGACGTCCAGGTCGCCGCCGCCGACCTGCTGGCCGTGCCCTACGGCCCGCGCACCGCCGAGGGCCTGCGCCGCAACATCGCCGTCGGCCTGCAGTACATCGAGGCCTGGCTGCGCGGCGTCGGCTGCGTGCCGCTCTACGACCTGATGGAGGACGCCGCGACCGCCGAGATCTCGCGCGCGCAGGTGTGGCAGTGGCTCAAGCACTCGGCCACCCTCGACGACGGCGCCGCGCTCGACCTCCCGCGCGTGCGCGCGGCGATCGAGGCGGTGGCGGCGGAGCTCCGCGCCGAGGTCGGCGAGGCCCGCTTCGCCGCCGGCCGCTTCGCCGCCGCCCGCGCGCTGTTCGAGCGCCTCGTCGCCGCCGAACGCTGCGAAGAATTCTTGACGCTGCCGGCCTACGAGGCGCTCCTCGCCGAGGAGACGGCGACATGACCTTCAAGACATCCGAGCCCGACAGCGGCGCTAGATGACCTTCGAGACAGGTGAGCGCCAGCAGCGGCGCGACATGACCTTCGAGACAGCGCCGCTCGCGGCCGCCGTTCGACCGGACCATTGACGACCTTCGCGCGCGCGCCGGCGCGGCGCGACCTGTTCACAAAAAGATCGCGACAGCTTCGGCGACGCCACCGCCGAGGAAGAGGACAGCCATGGAAATCGTGCACCCGCAATCGAGCCCGATCCTTCGCCCTTACAGCCGCGCCGACGTCGAGCGCCTGCGCGGCTCGTTCACCATCCGCCACACCCTCGCCGAGCTCGGCGCCGCGCGGCTGCGCGAGCTCCTGGCCGGCCGCCCGTTCGTGCCCGCGCTCGGGGCGATGACCGGCAACATGGCGGTGCAGCACGTCAAGGCCGGCCTCGAGGCGATCTACGTCTCGGGCTGGCAGGTGGCGGCCGACGCCAACCTGGCCGGCCAGACCTACCCCGACCAGAGCCTCTACCCGTGCAACAGCGTGCCGGCGCTGGTCGAGCGGATCAACCAGGCGCTGCTGCGCGCCGACCAGATCGAGACCGCCGAGAGCGGGCAGGCGCGGCGCTACTGGCTGGCGCCGATCGTCGCCGACGCCGAGGCCGGCTTCGGCGGACCGCTGCACGCCTACGAGCTGACGAAGGCGATGATCGCCGCCGGCGCGGCGGCGGTGCACTTCGAGGACCAGCTGGCGTCGGAGAAGAAGTGCGGCCACCTCGGCGGCAAGGTGCTGGTGCCGACCAGCCAGTTCGTGCGCACGCTGACGGCGGCGCGCCTGGCCGCCGACGTGCTCGACGTGCCGACCCTGATCGTCGCGCGCACCGACGCCGACGCGGCCAAGCTCATCACCTCCGACGTCGACCCGCGCGACCGCGAGTTCATCACCTCGGCCGAGCGCACGCCCGAGGGCTTCTTCCGGATCCGCGGCGGCATCGAGGCCGCGATCGCCCGCGCCCGCGCCTACGCGCCGCACGCCGACCTGGTGTGGTGCGAGACCTCGACCCCCGACCTCGACCAGGCGCGCCGCTTCGCCGAGGCCGTGCTCGCCGAGCACCCCGGCAAGTGGCTGGCCTACAACTGCTCGCCGTCGTTCAACTGGAAGAAACACCTCGGCGAATCGGCCCTCCGCAGCTTCCAGCGCGAGCTCGGAGCGATGGGCTACAAGTTCCAGTTCGTCACGCTGGCCGGCTTCCACGCCATGAACCACGGCGTGTTCGAGCTGGCCCGCCGCTACCGCGACGAGGGCATGGCCGCCTACGCCGCGCTGCAGGAGGCCGAGTTCGCCGCCGAGGTCCACGGCTACACGGCGACCCGCCACCAGCGCGAGGTCGGCACCGGCTACTTCGACGCGGTCGCCGAGATCATCTCCGGCGGCACCACCTCGACCCTCGCGCTCGAGGGCAGCACCGAGGCCCAGCAATTCCACGACCACGCCAAGCCGCGCGCGATCGCGTCGTGACGGAATAAGCGAGGTTTTCACAAGGACATGCTCGAAAGAGCATGTGCCTGGATCATGCATTCATGAGGGGCCGAGCCACCACGGCAGCCGGCCAGCCGGCCGCGGGATCGGTGGCCCCGCGGTCAGGAGGCGGGCCAGCGGCCTTTCGAGCGTTATTCAACCGGGGCTGATCCGCGCTGGAACAAGCGCGTGTCGTACAAGCCTTGGCATGCAACAACAACTCGTCCTCGAAGACTTCAACCTCGGCGCCGCCGAGCGTCGCCTCTGCACCACCGCCCTCGAGCGGGCCGGCAACATCGTCGGCGCCGCAAAGCTGCTCGGCATCACCCGCCACGCGATGAAGCGCCGCATCATCAAGCTGGGTATCGACTGGCCGCGGGCCCGCCTGGTGGGGTCGACGAGCGCGAGCAGCTAGCCAGTGCGGCGATCGGGCCATTGCGAGCAGCCCTCGCCAGTTGTCCGCCACGCCGGCTGTGTTGCTCGTCGATCACATATTCGCCGGACAGGCCCCCTCCTCGCGCCTTGCCCGCCTGTCGGAGCCCGGCGCGAGGACGACTCGAAATGACCCGGTAGCGAGCAGATAGCTCGGGAGACGCACTCACTCCTACTGCTGGAAGCAATAGATCGGCGCGAGGAAGGACGGGTGGATGCAGGCGCCGCCGGAGCACCACTGCGTCCAGCCGTTGTCGACGCGGGTGGCGAAGCCCCAGTTCGAGCCGCCGGCGCCGCCCGTCCAGTTGGCGCAGTTGCCCTGCGAATTGATCTGAGTGCCGGCGGGCGTCGTGTTGGTCCAGACCGTCGCCTCGTTGGCGCCGCAGAAGCTGGTGGTGGACACCGGGCCGCCGAGCTCGGTGACCGTGATCGCCCCGAGGAGGTTGCCGTCGGTCAGGTCGGCCCAGTTGTTGGCGACCTTGACCCCGTTGGGCAGCACGTAGGGCACCGTCGATTTGGTCATGCGCGTCGACGGCGAGCCGGTGTCGTCGCTGAGCCAGGCCATGTACGTGCCCGGCAGCCCGCCCGCGGCCGCGCGGAGGTTGCACTGCGCGTCGGCGCCGGCGAGGCCGCCGAGGTTGCCGCTGTAGGTCGTGCTGGTGACGAACACGATCCGCTGGCCCGACTTGCAGCTGTTGCTGCACGCGTCGTCGTCGACCATGTTGCCGTCGTCGCACTCCTCGACGCCCGCCTGCACCGCCCCGTCGCCGCACTTGGCCGTGACGCAGGTGGCGAGGCACGCGTCGGTGTCGTCGATGTTGCCGTCGTCGCACTCCTCGGCGCCCGCCTGCACCGCCCCGTCGCCGCACTTGGCCGCCTTGCAAGTGGCGAGGCACGCGTCGGTGTCGTCGATGTTGCCGTCGTCGCACTCCTCGGCGCCCGCCTGCACCACCGAGTCGCCGCACTTGGCCGCCACGCAGGTGGCGAGGCACGCGTCGGTGTCGTCGTCGTTGCCGTCGTCGCACTCCTCGGGCGCCTGGACCACCCCGTCGCCGCAGCTGGCCGGCGCGCAGGCGTTCGAGCACTCGTCGTCGTCGACCTGGTCGCCGTCGTCGCACATCTCGCCGGGCCCGACGATGCCGTCGCCGCAGACCGCGTTCTTGCACGCGTTCGTGCACGCGTCGGTGTCCTCCGCGTTGCCGTCGTCGCACTCCTCGACCCCGGCCTGCACGATCGCGTCGCCGCAGCTCGCGTTCGTACACGCGTTCGTGCACGCGTCGGTGTCGTCGTCGTTGCCGTCGTCGCACTCCTCGTCGGCGTCCTGCTGGCCGTCGCCGCACACGGGCGCCGGCCCCGTCGAGGTCTCCGGCTCCGTCGTCGTCGTCGTCGTCGTCGTCGTGCCCGGCTCGCTCGTCGTCTCCGTGGTCGGCCCGCTCGTGCTCGTCGTCGTCGTCGAGTCCGTGCCCGTCTCGGTCGTCACCGTCGTGGTCGGCACGCCCGTGGTCGGCGCGCCGGAGGTCGGCCCGGTGGTGCCGGTCTCCTCTTCCGTGGTGCTGCCGGTCGGCTGCGCCGTCGCGCTCGCCGTGCCGTCGTCGCTACAGCCCGCGAGTCCCATCCACAATCCTATCGCCACCCATCTCGTCCTCGAATCCATTCGGCTCTCCATCGCCTCGATTATCGGGACGTCGGTGGACGCGAACAATGATCGTTGTCGCTCCGACGAATTGCGGATCTGGCATTCACGGCGACGTTTCCGCCGACGACTCCGGCCTACATCCCGTGGAGCGCGACCAGCGACCGGCCTCCCTTCGCGGGAGGTAGCCATGGTCTGCGGCTGTCGACCGCCTCCGAGGAGGGCGTCGCACTCTCCTCAATCGACGCCGACGCGGATCGGCACGGAGTGGGTGACGACGTCCCAGCCATCGGCGTCGACGCCGCCGATGACGACCAGGAACAGGTCGTGCTCACCGGCGGGGAGACCGCCGGCGTTCAAACGCAGGGTGATGCTGCCGTCCCAGCTGACCCAGTCCTGCACCTCGCGCAGCGCGGCGCCGGCGAGGTCGACGCTGTCGCGCAGCTCGACGCGCCTCCAGCCCGTCTCGGCCGTGTTGCCGACGAGGACGCGGCTGTCGTCCGACCAGAGCTCGCGCACTTCCGGCTTCGGCAAGGGATTGTCCACGCCGTCCTCGACCTGGCCGAAGTTGCCGAAGTAGTTCTGCTCGACGAAGTGACGCAGCCGCAGCGACGGGTCGGCGTAGATCCGCTCGGCCTGCCTGTTCTGGCTGATCACCGTCTTCCCGTCCTTGTGCACGCGGGTGATCAGCTTGCCGTCCTCCAGCCCCTCCGTGCCGGTGAAGACCAGGATCTCCAGCAGCGCCCAGCCTCCGTTGCTGTCGGCCGCCTGTCCGCCGTAGTAGACGGACTGGTCGTCCGCCGAGCGGTTGACGAAGGTGAGGACGCCGCCGCCGCCCGCGAACCAGTTGTGCACCTTGATCTCGCAGTCGCCGTCGACCACCGAGTTCTCCCAGTTCACCCGCTCGTGCTTCCACTGGTAGCTCTTCGCGTACGGCATCCCGTCGAGGAGCATCACGTTGCGCACCCAGTGGGCCTTGTAGAAGTACCGCTGCTCCTCGATGGCGAAGCCCGGATCGAAGCGCCGGGTGGCGTTGTAGTGGTCGCTGTCCTCGGGGGTGAACAGCACCTTGCCGCGCTCGGCGTCGATCTCCACGCTGGTGGGCCCGCCCAGGTCGTTGAACGACCAACCGTCGCCGCTCTCCATGCTCTGCCCCGGCGACAGCGACTCGATCTTCCCGTCGGCCCCGCCGAGGAAGGTCTTGATCACGTCGTTGCTGCCGAAGTCGCCCTCGATGGTCACCATGTCGCCGTGGCGGTAGATCACGGGCCCGTCGTCGCCGGTCGACGAGGAGGTCGTCGGACCGTCGTCACCGGTCGACGAGGAGGTCGAACTGCTGCTCTCGCTGCTCGTCGAGGAGGTGGTCGGGCTGCTGCTCTCGCTGCTCGTCGAGGAGGTGGTCGGGCCGCCGTCGGACTCGCTGCTCGCGGCGGTCGGATCGCTGCCGCCTGCCCCGCAGCCGGGCGTTGCGAGCCATGCGAACGCGAGGGCCAGAGCGCGGGGTCGGAGGCGATCGAAGTGCATGATCGTCTTCTACTACACCTTCTTCATGCGGGTGGCCGGAGCCCGGTTTCAAGCGTGCGAGGGCGGTTCGCACGCTTGAGAACGTAGCGAGGGCGCGACGCTGCAGGCGGTGATGGGACGCTTGGCGCGCGTGCGCGCCGACGGCCGCACGCACCCACGCATGAACTTCAGGACATGTCCCGAAGTGAACCTCTACGCGTCGCGCTCGCAGCGGACGTCGAGGAGGACGAAGCGGTCGCCGCCGCGGATCAGCTCGAGGCCGCGGCGGAGCGCGTCGGGCACGGCGTCGGGGCGATCGACGCGCACGCCGACGCCGCCGCAGGCGCTGGCGATCTGGTCGTAGGCGGGGTCGGCCCCGAGGTCGCAGAGGGCGAAGTTGCCGGTGGCCTGGGCGTGGCCGCCGGGGAAGTCGCCGCGGGTCGACTTGCGGATGGTGCTCCAGGCGCAGTCGTTAAACACGACCACGAGGATCGGCAGGCGGTGGGCGGCGGCGGCGTGGAGGGCCGAGAGCGGGGTGTTGAACAGGAAGCTGCCGTCGCCGACGGTGGCGACGATCGTGCGGTCGGGGCGGGCCAGCTTGCCGCCGAGCGCCGCGCCGAGGGCCCAACCGAGGCCGCTGGCGATCGAGTTCTCGAACCAGCTGTCGGGCAGGCGGCGCGGCACCAGCATCGGGTCGAGCGGGTACTCGTTGAAGACGACGACCTCGTCGTCGACGGCCTGGCCGACGCAGCGCGACAGCCAGCGCTTGGTGATCGCGGGCCTGTGGGCGTCGGCGTCGGCGGCCGCGCGGGCGCCGGCGAACGCGACGTCGTGCTCGATGCGGAGGGCGTCGCGGCGGGCGGCGACGCCCTCGGGCGGGTCGGCGTCGAGCAGGCGGGTGAGCAGGCGCAGGCTCTCGGCCGGGTCGCCCGGCAGCGCCAGGTCGCTCGGGAAGCCGCGCAGCGGCAGGTCGGAGAACAGCGGGTCGACGCCGATCTGCACGATCGGCGGCACCTGTCCTTGGGGCAAGGCGACGAACGCGGGGATGAACGGCACCGGGTCCTCGATCGCCAGGATCAGGTCGGCCTGCGGGACCTGCAGCGCGGGGTCGAAGCCGAGGTGGGCCGGGCAGTCGGTGGCGAGGTTGAAGAAGTTGCGCTTGCCGAACTCGACCACGCCGATGCCGTGGCGGGTGGCCAGCTGCCACAGCGCCTCGGGGCCGCCGCGGTAGCGCCCGAGCTCGGCGGTGAGGATGAGCGGCCGCCGGGCGTTGCGGATCGCCTGGGCCACGCGGGCGAGGGCCACCGCGTCGGGCCGGGCCGGCGGGGTCGGGCGCAGGCGCGGGCGCGACGACACGGCGGCGGCGCTGGCCGGGGCGCACAGCACCTCCTTCGGCAGCGTCAGGTAGACCGGGCCGGCGGGGTCGCTGTCGGCGACGGCGAGGGCCCGGTCGACCGCGACCTCGAGGTGCTCGGCGGTCGCCAGGCGGTAGTCCCACTTGGTGAACTCGCGGAAGTAGGCGGCCTGGTCGAAGCTGTCCTGGCCCCATTGCACGAAGTTGGTGCGGTGGCCGGGGACCGTCGCCGCGTCGGTGTAGGGCGTGAGGCCGGCCATGACCAGCATCGGCACGCGCGCGCGGCGGGCGTTGATGATGCCGAGCCCGGAGTTGGCGGTGCCGACGTTGACGTGGGCCATGACCGCAGGGACATGTCCCGAGAGCAAGTTGTAGCCGTGGGCCATGGCGATGGCCGTGTTCTCGTGGGCGGCGGCGACCACCTGCGGGGCGGCGGCGCCGGGCCGGGCCAGGGCCTCGATGAGCGGGGTGAAGTCGGTGCCCGAGTTGCTGAAGAGCACCGGGACGTCGCGGCGGTGCAGCTGGTCGAGCAACGCCTCGGCGACGGTGGCGGCGCCGCTCTGCACCGGGGGGTTGGCCGGCAGCGTCAGCGCCTGCGGGGCGCGGGCGCGGGCGCGGCGGAGGAACGGCACCAGCGCGGCGTTGAAGGCCTCGGCGCGGTCGAGGTTGCAAAAGTGTCCGCCGCCGGAGATGACCCGCAGTTCGGCCATCGGCGTGCGGGCGAGGATGTCGAGCAGCAGCGGGTCGACGGGGGTGATGCGATCGTCGCTGCCGCCGAGCAGCAGCACCGGCACGTCGATGCGCGGCAACAGCTCGCGGTAATCGACGTGCAGCATCGCGTGCCACGATTGCAGGAACACCTGCTTGTCCTTGCCGCCCTCGATGGCGACCGCCGCTTCGATCATCTCGGGCGGCGCGTCCCGCGCGTACAGGTCGGGCATGTCCATCGCGGCGCTCTCGGCCATCGACATGCGGGCGAGCTTGTCCTGCATCCACGCACTTCGGCCCGCCGCCTCTGGTTGAAAACACCATGTGGCCGCAAGTGTGAGTGACTGAACCCGCTCGGGAGCCCGAGAGAAGATCTCCTGGGCCACGACGCCACCCATGGACAGGCCGACGAAATGCGCGCGGTAAAAACCTGCCTCTTCGACCAGGTCGATCGCGTCGTCGGCGAAGTTCTGGATCGAGATCTCCGGTCGATCCGGCGTGAAGCTGCGGGCGTGACCGCGCATGTCGAAGGTCAGCGTGCTGTAGCGCGCGCGCAGGGCTTCGACCTGTGGGCGCCACGAACTGTGGTCGCCCCCGACGGCGTGGAGGAACACGACGAGCTCGTCGCCGCCCTGAGTGAGCGCGGTGTGGATCCGGGGCATAGGTCAACCCAGGGTAATGCGGTAGGCGCAGGTGGGCAAACCATGCGAGGATGGCGCAGCCCGCGAGACGGCTGCGAAACGGCGTTTTTCATGAATCCGGGGATGCACGACACCGCGCTCCAGACCACCGGTCTGGCCGTCGCCCCCCGGTCGGACGTTCCCGCGCTGACGTCGGCGATCGAGCCGTCGACCACGGTCGCGGGCGGCAAGCTCGGCCGCTTCATGATCCTGGAGCCGCTCGGGTCGGGGGCGATGGGGGTGGTCTACACCGCCTACGACGAGACCCTCGACCGCAAGGTCGCGGTCAAGGTCCTGCGCGACACCGGGGCGAGCGCGCAGAGCCGGCTGCTGCGCGAGGCGCAGGCGATGGCGCGCGTGTCGCATCCCAACGTCGTCACCGTGCTCGAGGCCGGTGTGGCCGGCGGCCAGGTCTACGTGGCGATGGAGTTCATCCGCGGGATGACGCTCGCGGCGTGGCTGAAGGCCCAGCCGCGCAGCTGGCAGGAGATCGTCGAGGTGTTCGCGCAGGCCGGGCGCGGGCTGGCGGCGGCGCACGCGGCGGGCCTCGTGCACCGCGACTTCAAGCCCAGCAACGTGATGGTCGACGAGGCCGGGCGGGCGCGGGTGCTCGACTTCGGGCTGGTGCGGGCGGCCACGCCGGAGCTGCCGCGCGCCAAGAACTCGGTGACGGGCAGCATCAACAGCAGCAGCAAGCTCGACATGCAGCTGACGCACGACGACCAGATCGTCGGCACGCCGGCTTACATGGCGCCGGAGCACTGGCGCGGCCTGTCCCCCGAGCCAGCCGCGGACCAGTTCAGCTTCTGCGTCGCGCTGTACGAGGCGCTCTACGACGCGCCGCCGTTCCGCTACGTCGACGTCGCCGAGCTGGTCCACAAGGTGCTGAAGGGCCAGGCGGACGAGCCGCCGCGCAAGCGCGGGCTGCCGGCGTGGCTGGCCCAGGTGGTGATGCGCGGGCTCAAGGCTGCCCCAAAGGACAGGTACCCCGGGATGCCGGCGCTGCTGGCCGCGCTCGACCGCGGGCGGGCGCGCGGGCGCAGGCGCTGGGTGGTGGCCGCAGCGCTGGCGGCGACGGCGGTGGCGACCGGGTCGCTGCTGGCGCGCTCGAACAGCGAGGGCCGCACGTGCACCGGCGCGCCCGAGGAGCTCGCGCGGGTGTGGGGGCAGGCGCGGCGCGACGCCGTGGCCACCGCGCTCGGGGCCGCCGCCCCGGGCTACGCGTCGGTGGTGTGGCCGCGCGTGCAGGAGGAGCTCGACCGCTACGCCGCCGACTGGCGCGCGACCCATCGCGACGCCTGCGTGGCCCACCGCCGCGGCCAGCGCTCGGGCGCGCTGCTCGATCACCAGATGCGCTGCCTCGACCAGCGGCTGCGCGCGCTCGACGAGACCGTCACGACCCTGGCGGCCGCCGACGCCGACGTGGCCCTGCGCGCGCTCGATGTCGCCGGCGACCTGCCGCCGCTCGCGGGCTGTCGCAACCTCGAGGCGCTGGCGTCCGAGCTGCCGCCGCCCGACGACCCCGACAGCGCGGCCAAGATCGCCGAGCTGCGCGGGCAGATGACGCAGGCGCAGGTGCTGGCGCGCTCGGGCCGGCAGCAGGACGCGCTGGCGCTGGCGACCGAGGTGGTCGCGGCCAGCGAGTCGGTCGATTACCCGCCGGTCCGCGCCGAGGCGCTGCTGCTGCGCAGCAAGCTCGACCTGCACCTGACCGAACAGACAGACGAGAAGATCGCCCGGCTGACGCGGGCGATCGGCCTCGGCTTCCAGGCCCGCGTCGACGGCATCGCGGCCGAGGCGATGGCGCTGCGGATCTACGCGCTGGCCCGCCAGGCCGACGAGCCCGAGCGGGCGCTGGCCGACGAGCCGCTGGCGCTGGCGCTGGCCGAGCGCAGCGCGACGCCCGAGGCGCTGCGCGGGCTCGTGCTCAACAACATCGGCACCGCGTACCTGGCCAAGCAAGATCCGGCGCAGGCGCGGCGCTACTTCACCGAGGCGCTGGCGGTGCGCGAGGCGGCGCTCGGCAGCGAGGACCGCGAGGTCGCGTACACGCTGGTCAACCTGGCGCTCGCGAGCGAGCCGGGGCGCGAGCAACAGCGGCTGCTCGAGCGTGCGCTGGCGATCTTCGAGCTCGCGCTGGGGCCGGCGCATCCGGAGACGATCGAGGTCCGCCTGACGGCGGCGCACCTCGTCGACCCCGGGGCCGGGCCGGGGCTCGTGCGCCCCGGCTGCGCCGCGCTCGACCGCTTTCTCACGGGCGACGTGGTCCGGCGCTCCCGCTGCCTCCTTTATCTCGGGCGCCTCGCGCTCGAGCTGGGCGACGACGACGAGGCGGACTTCGCCTTCGTCGCCGGGGCCCAACTCGGCGAGCGGGCCGTCGCGTCCGCGGGCGCCGGGCTGACCGACTTCGAGTACGCGGCGCTGGTCGGCTACGCCGCGCTCAGCACGGGGGCGCACGAGGCCGCGATCCGGCGCATCGAGGCCGCGCTGGTGAAGCTCCCGCAAGCGTGGTGGTCGCGAGGGGATGCCGCGGAGCTGCGGCTGCTCCTCGGGCACAACCTGCTGGCGAGCGGCCAGGCGGCCCGCGCTCGCGACAGCTTCACCGCGTCGATCGGGGATTACGTCGCGGTCATCGAGGCGGAGCCGCATCTGAAGCCCGCGCTGGCGCGGGCGCGTCGGGGGCTGGCGGAGGCCCTGGTGGCGTTGAGCCTCGGCGGGGATGCAGACACCCGGACAAACCTCGCGGCCTCGCTCGAATTTTATCGCGACGCAGGGCCCAGCTTTGCGCGACAGTTGGCCCGTACGGAGCGGCTGATGGCGGAGACCGGGGTCGAGCCCGAGGCCCGTCCGTAAAATGGGCGGCTTACAGAGAGGCGGAAGGGACATGTACAAAAAGACATATCACTGGATCATCGGCGGGGCGCTGGCGCTGGCCGCCGGGTGCGACGGCGACGAGCTCGCGGAGGCGGACGACGACGTCACGCTGCGCCCGTATTCGTGCCCGCACTGGAAGTGCGGCTTCAATTCGGCCGAGGTCAACGGGAGATCGATCCGCGAGCTCAACCTCGACGGCGTGGCCAACGCCGACGGTATGAAGATCACCGGCTTCGTGGCGCCGCTCGGGCTACTCGGCAACTATCAGCTCGACGTCGAGGGCGACGAGCTGATCGCCCGCAACCCCAGCGGCGGCACGCTGCGCGGGGCCCAGCTGATCGGGGCGACGATCCTGGTCCAGAAGCCGGGGCTGTTGTCGCTGCCGGTGCCGATCACGGTGCTGGGCTACCAGGAGATCGACTCGTGGGCCGCGGGCGCGCCGAAGGTCCCGACCTACGCGCTGCTGTACCCCGACGTGGCGGCGCTGCTCGGCGTGCGCAACGTGTGCAGCGGCAGCCTGCTCGACACGCTGGCGAGCGCGGCGACGGTGATCGGCGGCGAGACCTACGACCTCGACGACAAGACGGTGAACGCCGGGCAGAGCCGGTGGCTGACGATCGCCTGCGCCGGCTCGGCGGCGGCGAAGATGCGCCTGCTCGGCTACGGCCCGCAGTCGAGCGCGACCACGCCGGCGCAGCGGCAGGCGACCCTGAAGATGGTCACGGCCGACTACTGCGGCGACGGCGTGAGCTACACCCAGAACGGCACCCAGGTCGACTGGGCCAACGAGAGCGGCACCGTCGCGCCCGACGCGGGCGCCCTCGGCGACGTCGAGGCGGTGTGGAACGAGGGCGGCGCGCTGTGTCTCGGCACCCCGCGGATCGCCGGGACGGTCGTCGACTGTAGCCTGCCGCGGTGCGACCGGCTGTCGGTCGCCGACGGCGAGTGGATCACCTACGCCGTGGCGCTATGATGGCCTTCAAGACATGCCCTTTCGGGCATGTCTCGAAGGATATGGCGTGAGAGACAGTCGGTCGGTTCACGGGGCGCGGGCGATGATCGCCAGCGGCCCGCCGCCGAGCGGGCCGTGGTGCTCGGCGCGGGTGCTGACGTAGACGCAGGGGTCGCCGACGACGCTGGCGAGCACCGCGGCGAGGGCGGCGCGCGAGTGGCGGGTGTCGTCGATGTCGTCGTCGGTCAGCATGGTGTGGCGGCGGCCGCGGATGCTGCCGCGGGGGTCGGCCTCGCTCTTGGCGAACACGCCGACGACGTGGGCGCGCTGCTCGGGGGACAGCTGGCCGCCGGCGACGGGCAGGCCGAGGCGGGCGAGCAGGTCGCGGACGGCGGCGACGTCGAGGATGTCCTGGAGGACAGTGTGGCCGACGACCAGGTCGCCGCCGGCGTGGGCGCTGTTGCCGAACATGAGGATCTCGGTGCGCTGGAGGCCGGGCTTGGCGGAGCACGAGGCGACGCCGGACCACAGCGACCAGTCGTCGCAGACGACGGCGTCGGACAGGTCGCCGCGGGCGACCTCGCCGAGGGCGAGGGCGACGCCGAGGGCGCTGGCGGCCCGCGAGTGGACCATGTCGTTGCGCAGCGGCGCGCCGGCGCGGCGGGCCGCCTGGGCGGCCTCGTGGTCGGCGCGGGGGATCGCGCCCTTCATCTGCACGAGGTGGACGTCGGCCGGGTCGAGGCGGAGCTCGCGGGCCAGCTCGGCGACCGCGCGGGCGGTCTCGACGATCTGCGGCATGCGCCCGATCTCGGCCGGCGTGAACGGTCGGGTGTGAGCTGTCCCGACGACCAGGCGCTTGGGACCAGGTTCTTCAGACCAGGTGCCCGAGCGGGCGAACGCGATCACGTGCGGCGAGACGACCCCCTCGGTGCCGCCCGACAGCGAGAACACCACGCGGTCCTGGACGCGCGGCGGCGGCAGGCCCAGGCGCGGGGCCAGCAGGTCCTCGAGCGCGCGCATCGCGAGGTCGCGGGTGAAGTCGTTGCGGCCGCCGTTGCCCTCGGTCTTGCCGAGGACGCACACGAGCTGGTCGGCGCGGACGACCCCGTCGTCGAGCAGGGCCTGCAGGCCGCGGACGTCGGCGGGGCCCTCGGTGGGCAGCTTGAAGGCGTCGACGCGCATCAGAACAGCACCGCGCGCAGCTGGGCGCCGAGGCGCTTGCGGATGTCGATCTTGAACACGTCGCCGTGGGCCATCTCGGCCGGCTCGCGCATGCTGGCGAGCGCCTCGACGACCTCCTCGGAGTTGGCGGTGAGGACGGTGACGGGGCCCTCGACCGCGAGCGGGAAGTCGTGCCAGGTGCCCTCGTGGATCATGATGCCGTGTCCGGCGGGGACCACGAAGCAGCGCACGTCGTCGAGGTCGGGGGTGTCCATGCCGCGGGCGTGCGTCGGCTTGCCGAGCACCATGGCGAACGGCTGGTCGCCGAGGCCGATGAACAGCTGGGTCATGTTCATGTGGCGTTCGAGCCAGGTGACCTCGGGCGGGCGGCGGTGGATGCGGGCCGAGCGGATGACGGCGCGGCCGTTGCAGCGGAACGCGAAGTTGTGGCCCTCCTCGACCGCGCCCTTGTAGAACGGGATGCCGAGGCCGGCCTGGGGGACTTCGGTGCCGATGAAGAGGCCGTAGTCCGCCACGGCCGCGGCGGACGCGGGGACGACGGGGACCTCGATGTCGCGGACGGCTTGCATGCCCGGCGATGATGCCACGCCGGCCCGCCGCCGGGCAAACCACACGGGCCCGGCCTGGTACCGCAAGGGCAGCATCCAGCCCCGCCGTGGCTCGCTCTCCGCCCGCTCGCTCTCGTCTGCTCGGTGAGCCGTCCGCAGGGGCTCGGTGAGCCCTCGGCAGGGGGCTCGGTGAGCCGTCCGCAGGGGCTCGGTGAGTCGTCCGCAGGGCGCTCGGTGAGCCGTCGGCAGGCGCTCGGTGAGTCGTCGGCAGGGGCTCGGTGAGCGGTCGGCAGGGGCTCGGTGAGTCGTCCGCAGGGCGCTCGGTGAATCGTCGGCAGGGGGCTCGGTGAATCGTCGGCAGGCGCTCGTTGAATCGCCGGCAGGCGCTCGGTGAGCCGTTGGCAGGGGCTCGGTGAGTCGTCGGCAGGGGCTCGGTGAGCCGTCGGCAGGGGCTCGGTGAGCCACCCGCACGGCGATGAGCGGGGCCGGCGACGCTCGCTGCAGGCGGGCGCGGAGCGGCGGAGTGGGACGCAGGCGGGAGGGGCCGCAGGCGACCGCGCGCAGGCGCCATCGTCCGCGAGGCACGAACGAACATGTCCTCGAAGACATATCACCATCGAAGCCCGCGGGCGCCGAGCACGTCGCCTGGGAGGGCCCCGCCGTCGCGAGGGACCCGCTCCGCCGCTCCGTGCCCGCCGTCACCCGGATCTTCACGGCCCCGCGCCTTCGGCCCCGCGCCTTCGGCCCCGCGCCTTCGGTCACGCGTCTTCGGTCACGCGTCTTCGGCCCCGCGTCTTCGACCCCGCGTCTTCGGTCGCGCGTTTCTCTCGGTCAGGCTCCTAGCTCTTCGGCGCGGTGAGGGAGGCCTGGAGCTCCTTGGCCTGGTTGTAGTGCCGCTCGAGGGTCGAGCGGAAGTTGTTGAGCTCGACGCGGAGCTCGGGCATCTGCGCGTGCGGCATCAGCTTGGTGTCGATGAAGTTGATCCACATCGCGTGGGTGTCGACCTGGATGTCGATGTACGTCTTGTCGAACGGGTCGCCCTTCTCGACCTTCTCGAGCACCTCCATCTTCTGCTTGGAGTCGTTCTTGATGTCGTCGCGCAGGCGGCTGTCGGTCTTGCGCAGGCCGAGCCGGTCGCGGGTCTCGCCCTCGCGCGACTTGAAGGCCTCGTGGTCGGTCATCATCAGCGCGGCGTACTCCTTGACGCGGGTGCCCTTGGCCCACTTCTTGGCGAACTCCGCCATCTTGATCTCCTCCTCGTTCATGACGTTGAGGACGCCGAAGATCTCGTCGTCGTTCGTCATGTACTCGGGCGGCGCCTTGACCTTGGCGTCCTCGGGCATCGCGGCGACGGCCACGGCTGCCGGGTCGTCGGTCTTGCCGCTGGTGGCCGGCAGGTCGGTCGAGACCTGGCTCGGGGGGCTGGTGTCGGGGCTCGTGCGCGAGCACGCCGCGGCGAGCACGAGCGTGAGCGTGACCAGGGGAGTCGTGCGGTTGTGCATGGCGCAGGGGTGGGCGCATTCGCGGCGCGGTGCCACGTGCTGTCGATCGCAGGCGCTTCAGCGCGCCGCCCAGCCCGCCTGGCGCGGGCGGGCGGGCCGCGCGGCGCCGGGGTGGACCGATCTGCGCGGGCGCCACCGAGCTCCGGACAATGTCCTCGAGGTCATGTCACGACAATCGGCCTGCTCGCTCGCCCGCTCACCCGGGGACGTAGGTCGCCCACTCGCCGTCGGCCAGCGAGAGGTCTTCGCAGGCCGGGAGGGCGCAGGCCACGTCGGCGTCGGCGAGCCGGGTCGCGTCGAGGCACAGCGCGCCGTCTGGGCCCCAGATCGCCTCGGGGACGCCCCAGGGCCCGGGCGAGACGACCGTGCCGCCGCTGTTCTGCCACTGCAGGGCCACGTGGTTGTGGGTGTAGCCGTCGCCGTCGCCGCAGTAGTCGGCGGTCAGCATCTTGAGCGTGGCCTGGCGCTGCTCCGCGCTGGCGGGGTGGCCCTCGCCGTCGAAGTCGGCGTGCGGGCCGTAGTTCATCAGCCGCAGCTTGGCCGCGGCCGAGCCGGCGCAGGCGATCGTGAACCAGCGGTCGCGCCCGGGCTCGACGGTCTTGGCGTCGAGGTCGTAGGTCTCGCCGGCGAGGACGGTCGCGGCGGTGGCGAATACGTCGAGCAGGTCGCCGGTGCACACGTTGCGGACCCCGAGCAGGGCGTCGAGGTCGGGGTAGAGGAGCGCGTAGGTCGGGACCCTGGCCGCGCCCGCGGCCCAGCTGTCGATCTCCTGATAGCCGGCGATCGTGAGCGGCACGGGGGGCGCGAGCAGGCCCGGCCCGTCGACCAGGAGCGTCGCTCCGATCAATTGAGGGCCGCGCAGGAGCTTTCCCTGGGGGCTGCGCGCGACCCACTCGTCGCCGTCGACGTCGAGCTCGTAACCGCCGAGGAGGCCGGCCGGGGCGACGAAGCCGACGATCCGCAGGCCGTCGTCGTTGGCCAGGCCGTCGAGGTTGAGCTCGCGGATCGCCCGGCCGTTGACCTCGGCGGCGTTGAAGCCGCATTGCCAGGTCGGGCAATTGTAGGGCCGCATCTCGCTGTCCTCACCCGCGAGGTCGGCGCACCCCACGACGAGCGCCGCGGCCGCCGTGAAGAATGTGTGTGGTCGCCTGGATGGTATGATTCCTCCTGTCATATCCCCACTGTGAGGCCCGTCGCGCGGCCGGAGGAAGGCGGTCGACATAATCGTGTTTATGGCGACGCCGCGGCCGACCGGCGCGGATCGAGGCGTGGAGGTGCGAGGCCGCCGCCGCTCTCGACACACGTGAATGAGCGATGCGGCGGCGTCTGATGATAGGCACGTGCCACGCCCCTGGTGACGATCAGTGAGGCACGTAGGTCGACCATTCGCCGAGCGGACCGTCGTAGCTCGAACACGAGGGCAAGGAGCACTCGACGGCGGCGTCGGGCACGCGCGTGGCGTCGAGGCAGACTGCTCCGGCGCCGGTCCAGATCGCCTCGGTGTCGCCGTGGCTGCCCGGCGACACCACCGTGCCGCCGTAGTTCTCCCATTGTACCGCGGTGCCGTTCGCGGTGTAACTGTGACCCGTGCCGCAATAGTCGGCGGTGATCATCTTGATCGTCGCCTGCCGCTGGGCCACGGTCGAGGGGTGGCCGGCCCCGTCGAAGTCGGCGTGCGGGCCGTAGTTCATCAGCCGCAGCTTGGCCGCGGCCGAGCCGGCGCACGCGAGGGTCAGCCAGCGCGGCCTGTTCGGCTGGACGGTCTTGCCGGCGAGGTCATAGGTCTCGCCGCCGATCACCGTCACGGCGGTCGCCAGCGTGTCGAGAAGGTCGCCGTTGCAGACATTACGCACTCCCAACAAAGACGACAGGTCGGGATAGAGCAGCGCGTAGGTCGGGACCTTGGCCGCGCCCTCGGCCCACGAGTCGATCTCCTCATAGCCGAGCACGGTGATCGGGAGCGGCAGCTCGAGCAAGCCGTCCCGTTTGACGAGGATGATCGCGCCGATCAGCTGCGCGCCCCGCAGGACCTGGCCGGCGGGGTTGCGAGCCACCAGCGCGTCGCCCTCGGTGGCGAGGCTGAAATTGCCGAGTAGCCCCTGCGGCGCCAGGAAGCCGACGATCCGCACGCCGTCGCCGTTGGCCTCGCCGTCGAGGTTGAGCTCGCCGATCGAGCGCCCGTTGACCTCGGCGGAATTGAAGCCGCACTGCCACGTCGGGCAATTGTAGGGGCGGAATTGTGTATCGTCGACCTCGGGGTCGTCGCACCCCGCGATGAGGGCGAACAGAGACACGATAACGCTGAACATTCGACGGTGGGGCATATATCCTCCGGGTTATCGATTGTGCGATGCGCCACTCGAGACGGACTCGAGGTGCCGTTATTGAATCGCATTCGGCCGCAGCGGCGGCGGCGGCGGCGTCCCCGCGCGAGTGCGAGGATGCCGCGATTGAATCACTCTAGCAATTGACGGCGCGCGATGATTGCGGGTAGTCGCCAGGCGAATTCGCCCCCCGCGCCGCGGTACCATGATTCCGCGTCTGCGAGCACCTGCGCGGCCTTCTCGCGCTCGTCGTCGGCGATCAGGGCGTCCACGAGCGCGAGCCGCGAGCCGGCGAGGTTGCGCGGCAACAGGTTGTCGTGCGCCTTGTCGGCGATCTGCGCGAATGTGTCGACGCTGGCCTCGAGGGCGCGCCGGGCCCCTGGGACGTCCCCGAGGGCCAGCCGGTGAAGGCCGATGCAGAGCTCGATCTCGGCGACCTTGCGGCGCTGCCACCATTCCGGGCCGCGCAGCTCGTCGACCGTGGCCTCGAGGTATGGCAGCACGTCGGTGTGGGTGCCGTCGACCAGGCCCGCGTGGCCGCGGATGAGCGCGTGGTCGGCGCGATAGGGCGAGCGCGGATCGGGCTCGGGCAGCTGCTCGAGCAACGCGCGGGCGCGCAGGATCGCCGCGTCGGCGATCGCGACCTCGCCGGCGTCGCGCGCGTGCGCGGCGAGGTGCTGTAGACATTCGGCGCGCTCGCGCAGGTCGTCGGGGCGGTACTCGTCGAGGGCGTCGCAGCCGCGCTCGAGCAGCAGCATGGCGTCCTGGGGGTCCTGCGCGAGCGCGCCGGCGAGGATCCGTACGCCCATGGTGTCGGGGTGGGCGGGCCCGAGGTTGTCCTCGAAGATGTCGAGCGCGTCGCCGATGTACTGCCGGCTGCGCGCCGGGTCGGCCGCCTGCAGGGCGAGGTTGCCGAGCGTCTTGCCGACCTCGAGGTCGTCCCCGCCGGCGGCGCGGCGCAGCACCAGCGACTCTTGCAGGAGGGTCTGGCTGCGCTCGGCGTCGCCGGCGACGAGGTGGAGCGCGCCGGCGTTGTTGGCCATGAGGGCGCGCAGGTTGGGCGGCATGCCGAGGCGAGGCAGCAGCGCCTTGACGACCTCGAGGTCTTCGAAGGCGCCCTGCAGGCCGCCCGGGATGCGGCTGCGGGCGTAGAGGCGCAGGGTCAGGGCCTCGGCGACGCGGCTGTCCTCGCCGGCGCCGATGGCGACGACGAAGGCGCGGGTGAGGAATGGTTCGGCGCGGCTCGGGTCGCTCTCGAGGTCGAGGCGGCCGCGGTGGAGGTACGCCTGCGCGAGCGTCGGCCGGTCGCCGAGGGCGTGGGCCTCGGCGATCACGGCGTCGGCCAGCTCGATCGCCGTCGGGGTCCGGCCGGCCCGCGCGTGCACCTTCACGACCTCGAGCTCGGCCATGACCCGCTCGCGGCGCAGCGCCGTGCCGATGTCCCGCGAGACCCCGGTGTGGGCGACGAGGCCGGCGCTGCTGCCACACTCGGCGGGGTCGGGCAGCGACGTCGCGACCTCGAGCGCGTGCAGGGCCACGTCGGCGTCGGCCTCGCGCAGCACGACCACCGCGGCCGCCAGCGCGGCGCGGGCCCGCTCGAAGCAGACCGCGCTGCGGGTCGCCAGCTCCTCGGAGAACTCGCCGCGCCGGCGCGCCTCGCAGGCGCGGCGGAAGTCGGTCTTCCAGCGCTCGCCGTACTCGTCGAGCTCGCGGCGGGCCTGCGGCCAGAGGTTGATCGCGAACGCCGGCGGCAGGTCGTCGAACGTGCGCTGGATGTCCGCCTGCGACTCGCTGTTCCACACCTGCTCGAGGTGCGCGTCGCCGCCGCCGCAGACATCGACCGGAGGCGGCGTGCGGGCGCCGACGTAGCCGCCGCCGAGCCCGAGGATCGCGGCCCCGGCGACGGCGGCGAGCAGGGTGCGGCGGGCGCGGGTGCGGTTGTGATCGAGGGTCCGCAGCAGCTCCTCCATGCTGGCGAACCTGTCCTTCGGGTCCTGTCGCAATCCTCGCAGGATCGCGGCGCTGAGCCACGAGGGCACGCGGACGTGACGCGGCGGGCTGCGGACCTGGCCGCTGGTGATCGTGAGGCGCAGCTCGTCGGCGCTGTCGCCGGGGAACGGCAGCTGACCGAACAGCGCCTGGTACAGCGAGGCGCAGAAGCTGAACTGATCGGAGGCCGGGCCGACGTGCTGGCCGAGGAACTGCTCCGGGGGCATGTACGCCGGGGTGCCGACGACCTCGCGGCCGGCCTTGGCGGGCGTGCAGGACAGGCCGAAGTCGAGGACGCGGACGCGGCCGTCGTCGCCGATCATCGCGTTGCTCGGCTTGAAGTCGCGGTGAATGAGGCCGGCCGCGTGGGCGGCCGCGAGGCCGCGGCCGGCCTGGATGAACGCGTCGAGGATGTCGGTCCAGCTGCGCGGCTGTTTGGACAGCCAGGCCTGGAGCGTGGCGCCGCGGATGAATTCCAGGGCGATGAAGATGCCGTCGTCGTGGAGGCCGACCTCGTGGACCACGGCGACGTTGGGGTGCGAGACCTTGGCCATCGCCTGGGCCTCGTCGTGCAGGCGCACGCGGCCGTGGCTGTCGGGGCGGGCGGCCTGCGGTCGCAGGACCTTGAGCGCGACCTTGCGGTCGAGCTCGGGGTCGTAGGCGGCGTAGACGATGCCCATCGCCCCGGCCCCGAGGTATGACAGGACCGTGAAGCGGCCGATCTCGTGGCCCGGTTCGAGGGCGATCGGGTCGGGCAGCGTATGTGGGACAATGGTCGTCCTTGTGGACCCGGTCACCATGATCGCGTTCGAGGCGTGACGGCCATTCCGGCCGCCCCGTTCGGGTGCGCGCACAGTCGGATGCGGACTCGACAAGGCTCTATGCTAAGAGGGCCTGATCCAGCGGCGGAGTCAAGGTCTGTCGAAGTCGCGGAGGGTTTGGAAAAACTGCGACCAGTGCGACCGGCCACAGAACGTCGGCGAGTCGGCCGCGCCCCGTCGGGAGCAGGCTCGTGACATGGATCGTCGAGGCCCGGATCGACGGTGTTCCGGCCGGATGCGCGCGGCCCTGCGTGGCCAGCGCTGGCGGCCTCAGGTGACCAGAGTCCAGATCGCCAGGTAGTGGACCAGGGCGGCGCTGAACACAAATACGTGAAAGAGCTCGTGATAACCGAACACGAGGGGCGCCGGATTGGGCCAGCGGAGGGCGTAGACCACGGCCCCGACGACATAGAGCAACCCGCCGGCGACGAACAGGAGGAACACCTCGTCGGCAGCGGCGCGGAGGGCCGGGGCGGTCGGCAGGGTGACGCAGCCCATCGCCACGTAGAGCGCCGCGCTGAGCTTGCGCGGGGCGTGGGGCCAGGCGAACGTCTTGACGATCCCGAGGGCGGCGGCGGCCCACATGGCGGCCAGGAGCCACACGGTGGCGGAGCCGTCGAGCGCGAGCGCGAGCGGGGTCGCGGTGCCGGCGATGAGGAGGTAGATGTTGGCGTGATCGAGCTTCCGCAGCCACAGGGCGGTGCGCAGCGGCCAGCCCGGGAGGTGGTAGACCGCGCTGCCGACCAGCAGGACGACCAGGGAGACGCCGTAGACGAGGGCGGCGAGGGTGGCGGCGCCCTCGCGGGCGCACAGGACGAGGGCGATCGCCGCCGGGACGGCGGTGGTGGCCGCGTAGATGTCGGCGACCCCGCGCAGGCGCGGGCGCAGGACCGAGGAGGTCGGGGAGGTCGGCGAGCGGCGTTCGGACACGCGGCCGCGAGCATACACGAGCGACGCGCGGGGACGAGAGCTCGGCCCCGGCTGCCCCGGATGTTCCCGCACGGACGTCGGGCGCGGGGGACGACGAGCGGCGCAATGACGAGAGGACGGTGCGCGGATTCGCCGGGCTCGGCGCGCCGCGGGAGCGGTCAGGGGCGCGTATCATCATAGAAGGCCCGGCCAATCACCGCATCGCGAGAAAAATCGTGCGAGGGGCTTGACCCGCGATTCGGCGTGCTGTACAAACCGCGGACCGAGTCAGGGTGAACGTCGTGGCGAACCATCAGCACATCACCGGGTCGAAGCTCCAGGGCCAGCCGCTCACGGCGAAGCTCCTGCCGCTCCCCGCGCTGTTGGTCCTCCCACAGCCGTATTTGCCGTATTCGGGCCCGTATCTACCCCTGTGACGCAGGGCGCCCCGGTCGGGGGTGCGGGCGTGCGCCGCGACGGGCGCGGGAGACATCCGAATCGTCGCACCTCCGCGGGGTCGTGTCGGGCGGGCATGTGACAGTGCCACTCGCGCGAGGTCCCATCAATCGTCTCGGGGCATGGCTCAGCCTGGTCAGAGCGTCTGTCTTGGGCACAGAAGGTCGTGGGTTCGAATCCCGCTGCCCCGATCCCCCGTACTCGGGCCACGGAAGGCCTGAGGGGCGAGGACGACAATTCGCGCAGGTGCTGGAACTGGTAGACAACTGGCGATGAGAGCGCCAGGCCCGGCGGGCGTGAGGGTTCGAGTCCCTCTCTGCGCATGAGTCACGAGAGATCGATCTTATAAAAGAAAGAGAGACACAGGGCTGTTCGCGCAGGTGCTGGAATCGGCAGACAACCGGCATTCAAAACGCCGGGCTCCGGGAGGGGCGTGAGGGTTCGAGTCCCTCCCTGCGCATGGTGCGAGGATCCGATTGGGAAAATCCCACGGGACGCCTCAATGGTGGGGCAGTCGGCTGTAACCCGACGGCGCTTCGGCGCAGGCAGGTTCGATCCCTGCCCCGTGGACTTTTTGAAAATGAACGAAAATACGCGCAGGTGACGGAATTGGTAGACGGCTGGCGTTGAGTTCGCCAGGTCCCGCTGGGGGCGTGAGGGTTCGAGTCCCTCCCTGCGCATGGCTTTTTTGAAGAGAATGAAGAGAGAAGACCGGGAGAATTTCCCGCGGGACGTCTCAATGGGGGACAGCCGGCTGTACACCGGGGGCGCTTCGGCGCAGGCGGGTTCGATTCCTGCCCCGCGGACTTTTTTGGATGATGGACGAGAGAGACAGGCGCAGGTGACGGAACCTGGTAGACGGCTGGCGCTCAGAACGCCAGGCCCCGGATGGGGCGTGAGGGTTCGAATCCCTCCCTGCGCATGATTGCGAGCGGAAGAACGAGACGCCTCGATGGTGGGGCATGGCATCGAGACGAGGACGTACGTACGCGCAGGTGACGGAATTGGTAGACGACTGGCGCTCAGAACGCCAGGCCCCGGACGGGGCGTGAGGGTTCGAGTCCCTCCCTGCGCATCCTTGATTCTTTAGTTCCTATTTTTAAAGGAAGTCTAGCGAGCAGAAGACACGCGCAGGTGGCGGAAGTGGTATACGTGGGCCCATGTGGCCAGGCCCTCGCGGGCTTGAGGGTTCGAATCCCTCTCTGCGCATCTCGGTGAACCAACACGGAGCGGGGCGTGAGGCCCTCCTTGTGCATCAGCTCAGGCGGAGGGCGACCAGGGGCGAGGCGACGTAGCACGGGCGGCTGTCGTTGCAGGCCTCGGGGGCGGCGAGCTCGTCGTCGGGGCCCCACGGCTGGCAGGTGTGCAGGCACGAGTAGGGGACCTGGTTGCGGGCGAAGGTGAGCTGGAATTCGGCCAGCTCGGCGGCGTCGTGGGCGTGGCCCTTCCAGCGCAGGTGGCGGCACAGTTGCATGGGCTGTCCTTCGGGTCAGGTGGGCGCGGGGGCGGCCGCGGGGGCAGCGGTGGGTTTGTCGGCGAGGGCGCGCTCGAGCGCGTCGAGGACGGCGCCGCGGAGGAGGTCGAGCTTGTAGGCGGTGCCGGCCAGTGGTTTGGCGCCGTCGGCCGCGACGGCGGAGGCGAGGCGCAGGGTCTCCTCGGTCGCGGGCTTGCCGGTGAGCAGCTGCTCGACCGCGCCGAGGCGCAGCGGCAGGTTGGCGACCCCGCCGACGGTGACGATCGCGGTCTGGATCTGCGTGTCGGCGACGACGAGGCGGGCGACCACCTCGACCAGCGGCCACTCGGCGCGGGCGCGGCTGATCGCGCGCACGTAGGCGGCCTGCTCGCCGGCGAGCGGGGGGCCGAGCGCGACGCCGGTGAGGATCGCGCCGGGCGGGAGCAGGTGCTGGCGGCGGGCGTCGGAGCCGTCGCCGTAGAGGCTGGCGAGGGTGTGCTCGCGGTCGCCGGCGACCTCGATGCGGACGTCGTGGGCGAGCAGGGCGGTGGCCAGCGACGACGGGTGCGGGGCGACGCACGGGCCGAGGTCGAAGCAGGCGTGGAACAGGTGGTCGCCGCTGCGCGCGGGGCAGCCGGTGCCGCCGGCCTTGAGGCAGTCGGCGCCGGGGCGGCGGTAGTACCAGCAGCGGACGTGCTGCAGGAGGTTGCCGCCGACGGTCGCGCGGGCGCGGATCTGCGGGGTCGCCACGGCGGCGGCGGTGGCGGCGATCGCCGGGTAGCGGGCGCGCACGTCGGGGTGCTCGGCGACGGCGGCGAGGGTGACGAGGGCGCCGATGTGCAGCTGTCCCTCGCGCCAGGTGACGGCGTCGAGGCCGGGGACGTCGCGCAGGTCGACGACTGTCCCTCGGGACAGGTGGAGCCTGCGCCGCTCGGTGAGATCGGTGCCGCCGGCGCGCGGTTCACCGGGGCGACCGAGCGCGGCGTCGAGGGTGGCGGGGAGCTCGAGCGTGGTCATCCGCGGACTCCTTGCAGGACGCGGTCGGGGCGCAGCGGCAGCTCGCGGGGGCGGAAGCCGGTGGCGTGGGCGACGGCGTTGCCGATGGCGGCGGCGGGCGCGAGGGTGACGAGCTCGGCGAAACCGACGCTGCGGCCGTTGACGCGCTCGTAGCCGTCCTCGACGAAGTGGACGTCGAGCTCGCCGATGTCGCCGATGCCGGTGATTCGGTAGTCCTCGAGGCCGGCGGTGAGGAGCGCGCCGGACCTCGGGTCGAGCCGGCGCTCCTCGTAGAGGGCGTAGCCGATGCCCTGGATCACGCCGCCCAGCACCTGGCTGCGCGCGAGCGCGGGGGCGACGATCCGTCCGGCGGCGACGCCGGTGTGCGAGCGGAGCACGCGGATCCGCCCGAGCCGGGTGTCGACCTCGACCTCGACGATCTGCAGCGCGCCGGCGACGTAGCGGCCCGGGGCGAGGTCGGACATCGGCGGCAGGAAGTAGCCGCCCTGGTCGCGCTTGCGCGTGCCGACGAACCGCAGCGGCGGCGAGCCGGCCAACAATTGCTGCCACGTGACGAGGCCGCCGGGGTGGCGCACGCCGCCGGCGACGGCCACGCCGCGGGCGCCGGCGAGGGCCTGGGCGCGCTCCAGGAGCTCGTCACGCAGCTGCTCGGCGGCCATGGTGGCGGCGGGCACCAGCGAGGCGGTGGTCCGGCTGCCGCCCGACGTCGGGCCCGGGACGAACGAGGAGTCGCCGATCTGGACCACGACCTCGGCGGGGGCGATGCCCAGCACGCGCGCGACGGTCTCGGCGAGCACGGTGCGCGTGCCGTTGCCGATGTCCTGGCAGGCCGTCGAGACGACGATGCCGTCGGGGCCGGCGTCGAGCTGCACGCGCGCGCTCGGCTGGACGAAGTAGAACCACCCGCCGACGGCGAGGCCGAGGCCGCGGCGGTGGCGGCCGCGGTCGCTCTGCGCGGGCTGTCTCTCGCGCCATGTCTTGAGGGACAGGGCCCAGTCGTACAGCTGATTGCGGGCGGGGTTGGGGTCCCAGCGCTTGCGCAGGAGCACCGGGTCGAGGCCGAGGCGGTCGGCGGCGACGTCGACGGCCTGCTCGAGGGCCCAGAAGATCGGCGGGCCGCCGGGGCCGCGGAACGGCTTGCCGGGCGGGGCGTGGTTGACGACGTCCCAGTCGGCGATGTCCTTGGGCGCCTTGGCGTACATCAATCGCAGCAGGACGGTGCTGGTCGCCCCGATCCCGCAGCCGGCGTCGGCGAAGGCGCGGGCGGTGACTCCCTGCAGGTAGCCGTCGCGGTCGGTCGCGACCGCGAGCTCGATCTCCTGCGCCGGGCGCAGGCCGCCGGTCACGAGCTCCTCGCGCCGATCGAGCGCGACGCGCACCGGCTTGCCGGTGATCTTCGCCAGCGCGACGGCGGCGACGCACTCGAGCTGCAGGGCGGCCTTGCTGCCGAAGCCGCCGCCGACGTAGGGCGCCAGCACGCGGACGTTGGCGCGCTTCAGGCCCCAGCGCTCGGCGATGTCCTCGGCGACGGCGTGGACCGCCTGGGTCGAGAGGTGGACGGTGACGGCGTCGGCGGCGGTCCAGTGGGCGACGCAGGCGTGCGGCTCGTGCGAGGAGTGGCACTGGACCTGGGTCTTGTATGTCCCTTCGACCAGGACGCCCTCGGCGGGTTGCTCGCGCAGCTTGTCGACGGCGCCGCGGGCCTTGAGCTTGTGGGTGCTGAACAGCTTGAACGGGCCGCGCACGTTGCCGTCCCAGCCGAGCGGGAGCAGCGGGCCCTCGCTGCTGTTGGGGGCCGACTTGCGGGTGTTGCGGGTCGGGTAGACCGGCGCGGCGCCGGGGGCCCGCGCGGCGTCCATGCCGACGAGCGCGGGCAGGACCTCGAGGTCGAGCTCGATCGCGGCGAGGGCGGCCTCGGCGGTGCGCGCGTCGACGGCGGCGACCGCTGCGATCTCCTGGCCGGCGAAGTGCAGGGTGGTGCTGCCGTGCAGCAGGTCGACGACGCCGGCCACGCCGGGCAGCTTCAGCGCCTTCGACCAGTCGACCTTGCGCACGCGCGCGTGGGCGTGCGGGGAGCGCAAGATCTTGCCCTCGAGCTGATCGGGGAGGCGGACGTCGACGGTGTACCTGGCGGCGCCGGTGACCTTGTCGCGCGCGTCGTAGCGCGGGGCCGCAGGCTCGGGGCCGAGCGGTTTTTCGTAGGCGCCGGCGCTGGCCTTTTGGACAGCCCGGATGATGCCGTCGTAGGCGCCGCAGCGGCACAGGTTGCCGGCCAGGGCGGCGGCGACGGTGTCGCGGTCGGGCTCCCGATCGGCGTGTTCGGCCCGCCAGCGGCGGTAGAAGGCGCTGGCGGCGACGACGAAGCCGGGCGTGCAGAAGCCGCATTGCAGCGCGTCCTCGGCCATGAAGGCGCGCTGGACCGGGTGCAGCTCGCCGGCCGGCGCGAGGCCCTCGACGGTGGTCAGCTTGCGGCGGTGCAGCGCGACCGCGGGCAACAGGCAGGCGACGACCGGGGCGTCGTCGAGGAGGACGGTGCAGGCGCCGCACGCCCCGTGGCCGCAGCTCTCCTTGCAACCGGTGAGGCCGAGGTCGTTGCGCACGAGCTCGAGGGCGGTGTGCTCGGGGTCGACCTCGAGTGACCTGGCGGCGCCGTTGACGGTGAACTCGAGGCGTGGGCTCGCAACAGTGTCGGCGCCCGCGTCGGGCGGCGCGAGGCCCGGCGCCTCGGCGCGCTCACCGACGATCTTCGGCGGAGCGCAGCTCTCGCTGACGAGGACGGTGCCGCCGAGAGTTCCGCGCAGGATGCCTCGCCGCGAGATCGGGGGGCTCATGCGCGGGATGGTCCGGTGAGCACGCAGGGATTGTCAATCGGGAGGCCCGCGCCGACTTGCGCCCCGGGCGCGGGCAGGGCAGCCGCTCGACGATCGCGGCAGACAGGCGAGTCTCGCCGATCTGCTTTCGCCGTTCATCTATTCTCTCATCACCACCGCGACACTCAACATCGGCAGCGATTCACCGGTGCATGTCGTGGACCTCGACGCCTCCTGTCGTCCTCCATGCTCGCCGCGCGGTCGCCGACTTCGTGGTGATCGACGCGATCGGAGGCACCGCGGCGAACGAGGCCCATCACACCCCCGAAGGCGTCGACGATCGCACCGCCGCCACCCTCACGATCGCCGGACGCACGGCATACGCCGCCCTGGCCGTGGTCCAGCCCGGGCCGGACGACACCGTGCTGATCGGCGGCGCGGCGGGCGGAGTCGGGGTGTTCGCCGTCCAGCTGGCCCGGATCGCAGGGGCGCGCGTGATCGGGACGGGATCGGCGACATCGGCCGATTTCCTGCGCGAGCTCGGCGCCGAGCCGGTCGCCTACGGCGAGCGACCGGCCGACTCCGGGTGCCCATCGCCGCGAGCTTCCCGATCGAGCAAATCTGCACCGCGGTCGAGCTCCAGGCCGGCCGGCACGTGAAGGGCAAGGTCGTCATCGACCTCTCTCGGTAGAGTGCTCCGAACGAGGCTGACAGCCTGCGTGCCTACATTCAGGGATTGGCGCGACAGGGTGGCTCGGCCGCACAGGACGTTGCCGCCGTTGACGTTGAGGAGCTCGCCGGTGATGTGGCGCGCGAGCTCGGAGGCGAGGAAGAATGTTCAGAGGCTGAAGCCCTTGATCGCCACGCCGACGCCGGCGAGGCACATCTCGTCGAGGGTGCCCTCGCCGAGGCCGACGTCGACGGGGGCGTCGAGGCCGGCCTCGGCCAGCATCTCGACCACGCCGGGGTTCGACATGGTGTTGTTGTAGACGCAACGCAGGCGGACGCGGTCGCCGGCGCGGACGCGGAAGCTCTGGTCGATCGGGGCGTCGTATTGATAGGAGCGCTGCCAGTTGAAGTCCCACTTGGGGGTGTGCAGCAGGCAGGTGTCGCCGCCGGCGGCCTCGACCCACACGCGCATGTCGACGCCGACCTTGTGCATGTGATTGAGGACGGTCCAGACGCGCACGTCGGCGAGGGCCGGGATGTTGTTGGGGACGACGTACTCGTACTCCTCGACGTGCGCCTCCTCGCCGGCGGGGATCTGCAGCGGGCCGGCGAGCGACTCGCCGACGCCGGGGGCGCCGATGAGGGTGAAGAAGGTGGACCACTCCGCGGGCGCGTCGGTCCAGCGCAGGGCGAGGCCGGTGGCGCTGTCGGTCTCGGGTCCGCCGCCGGTGGCGTGGTAGTGGACGTTGAGGATCAGGCGCGCGCCGGCCGGGAGTTCGGTCGAGACGCCCGCGGGCGCGACCATCGGCATGCCGCCGGGGACCCAGCCGCCGATCAGCTGGGCGTTGCCGATACCGGCCCCGCCGCCGCAGTTATGCTTGACGCCGCCGGGCCAGCTGGCCGAGTCGGCGCCGGCGTCGACGTAGATGAGGACGTGATGGACGATCTTCGGGTTGCCGGCGAGGACCTGGATCCCGTCGACGTACACCGGGGCGGCGTTGCCGGGGTCGAGGCTGAGGCAGTGGAAGAAGTCGAGGCTGTTGCCGACCTTGTCGATGTCGACCGGGGTGGCCATCGTGATCGATGTGGTCGGGTTCTCGAGGTCGAGCGAGGGCGCCGGAGGCAGCGGCGCCGCGAGTGCCGGATCTCCTTGTGGCGCGCCGAGATCGGCCCAGTCCTGGAACATGGCCTTTTGGTCATCCGACAGCCGAGGGTCGTGGAGGTAGGGCAGCGGCGGCTGACACACGTCGGTCTCGAGCGCGTGCCACGGCGGCATCAATCCTTGCTCGACGTCGGCGGCCATGAGCGCGGCCCACGGCTTGGCCTCGTCGTAGGTCATGAGCGAGAACGGGGCGATCCCGCCGGGGACGTGGCAGGTCTGACAGCTGGCGGTGACCAGCGGGGCGATGTCCTGATGCCAGTTGGGCCGCACGTCCTCGCCGCCCTCGGTGGTGCCGCCGGTGGTCGGGACGGACCCGGTGGTGGTCGGGTCGCCGTCGCTGCCGCCGGTCGGAGCGCCCGCGGTCGTGCTGGCCTCGGCGGCGGCGGTGCCGTCGGTGCCGTCGCCGGACTCGCCGCAGGCGAACAGGACGAGCGAGGTGAGGAGCAGGGGACGCGAGGCGGAGACCATTTCACGATGCTGCCAGCGCGTGGCGAGGCCGTCCATGCCTGCCGTGGCGGGCGGCGGGCGCTTTCGCACGAGCACGCCGCGCGCCCGGCGGGGGCCAGGACGCGCTACCGTGCCCGTCGTGCGCAGGACGATCGCAACGCTCGCGCTGCTGGCGGGCTGTGAGCTGAACGGCGACGGCGTGCCCGCAGAGGTGGTGCGCGAGGTGCCGCCGCTGCACGCCATCGAGGTGTTCGACGACTTCGAGGTCGCGGTGACGGTGCGACCCGAGCTCGACCCGGAGGCCGACGTGACGTTGCGCGTGACGGGCGAGGCGAATGCGCTCGACCGCCTGTTCACCGAGGTCCACGGGGAGGGCGTGCTGTCGATCGCGGTCAACCCCAACCTGCTGACCGAGCTGAAACTGAAGCCGACGGTGACGCTCGAGGTGCCCGCGCTGCGCAGCGTGTTCGCGAGCGACAGGACGGTGGTCAGGGTCATCGGCGCCAGCGAGGCGCTGGCGATCGAGGCCGAGCTGAAGAGCACCGTGGAGGCGACCGAGTTGACGGCGATCGCGGCGGAGGTGGTCGCCCGCGACCTGGGCCGGGTCAAGCTCGCGGGAGCCGGGCCGGAGGTGCGGATCTCCGTCCACGACATGGCCGAGGTCGATGCGTCGCGGCTCGTCGCCGAGGCCGCTCATGTGAACGTGGAGGGCGCGTCGGCGACGGTCACGGTGTGCACGAGCGCGGCGCCGCCGGAGATCGTCGGCGAGGCGGCGCAGGTGACGGTCGCGTGCGAGATGTGAATCGACCCGGGCATGCGCCGGGGGAGAGCATTGCGTGTTGCGTTCGTCGCGGCCAGGCGCGCCAGATATGGAACCAGGACGCCTACCACTTCACCCATACGGTACGCGTGGCCTAGCGCCGCCCGGCGCGCCCTTGAGCGCGAGAATCTGGTAGAAAGGACAGGTATTAAGTCGCTCTAGCTTGGCTCGATTTTGTCTCGAAAATCTGGGGGTAGGAGGAAGGGTCGTGATCACTGCTGCGTTCGTCCGCGAGTGCAAGCCTCGCGCGATGAAGTACGAAGTCACCGGCGACGCGCTCCCCGGGTTCATTCTGCGGGTTCTTGGAGGCGCGGATGAGTCCCCCCGACGGGCCGCGGGAGAGCGCACTTCGCTTCCGTGCGCTGGCCGGCTCCGGCGGGAGAGCGAGCCGTCGCTGCGCCGTACACCGCAGCCGTGAAACCTCCACCTCAGTCGTGTCAGGGCTCGGCTACAGCTGCGCCCTCGCGGAGGGGGGGCCGTACGCTGCTTCGGTCCGCGGGCCTCGACAACCACGCCGGAGGGGGCGTTCCGCGCGCTGTCCGGTGGTCTGTCCGGCGCATGCGGGCTGCGGGAGGATGAGACGTTGCGCTGCTGGGACGAGCGCGCCTTCGAGCGGGCGCCGGGAGGGGCGTTCAAGGCCGTCAGCTGCGGGAATTGGCACTGCTGCGCGATCAAGGTGGAGGACACGCTCGCCTGCTGGGGGAACGACGAGGACGGCCGCGCCTCGCCACCGGCAGGGCAATTCAGTGCCGTCATGGCGGCGGTCGAGCACTCGTGCGCCGTGCGAGCGGAAGGGGGCGTCGTGTGCTGGGGTAGCAATCACCTCGGCCAGTGCAACGTCCCGCAGCGCGAGGGCGAGCACAATTGGTACGTGCCCGGGTTGTGAGATCAAGATGTTGTCCTTTCGCCTCGTCGCCCGCCTTGTTCTGCAGCTTGATCGCGGCCACTTGCTCGTTCGAGGTCGCCCGCCACACCCGGGCACGCCTCCTTGAGCGATAGCCCGCTTGTTGCCAGAGACCGGTGAGGTCATGGTCTTCAGCGCGACCTACACCGCGCCGCCGCTCGGCTGGGAGTATTGCAGCGACCCGTCGGCGCCGCCGGCGCGGAGGTCACTGCGGGATCGTGCAGGCGCACGCATCCTTGTCGCCGTCCATCGGCACGTAGTCGTGGCACAGGGTGCCGTACTCGTCGCACAGCCAGGCGTGGCCGTTGCCGCAGACGGTCAGGACCGCGTCGGGGTTGGTGATCCCGCCGCCGATCATCGGCGGCAGGTCCTGACCCGTCGGGGCCGGGCCGACGATGACCTCGCCCTTCGGTGTGAGGATCGCGGACTGGATCCCCGTCGTGCTGAGGATCAGGAAGTTGTCGCTGCCCGCGATCAGGCTGATGCCGTCGGGGCGCGGCAGGCCGACGGCCGCGAGGTCGATGCGGTCGAGCTCGGTCTGGCCGTCGCGGGTCATCACGACGACCTCGTCGGTGAAGAAGCTGGTCACATACATGCTGCCGTCGACGCCGATCGCGACCCCGGCGCAGGTCTGGAGGCCGAACTTGACCACGTCGAGCTGGAGGACCTCGAGCGTCTCCATCGTCACCGGGTCGATGTCGACGACCGCGCAGCCCTGGGTGATGAGCATGCCGACGCGCTTGATCTGGTCGAAGCTGGCCCCGTCGAGGGCGGGCAGGGCCTCGGGCGGGGCCATGACGTCGCCGAGCGGCGTGCCGTCGAGGCTGTAGCGGCGGCCCGGCCCGAAGTACGAGAAGAACACGATTTCCTGGGCGTCCTGGTTGTAAAACGAGGCCTGGATCGTGTCGATCGGCGCGAGGTCGATCGACTTGGTGTACGTGAAGGCGAGCGTGTCCTCGACGTCGCCGATGACGCACCCGCTTTCGCCGGTGTCGCTCGATCCGCTCGACTCGCCGGCGCTCACCGGCCCGGTGCTGCTCGTCGCGGGCTCGGGCGTCGTGCTCGCGGCGGTCGGCTCGTCGACGCTGCCGGTGGTCGAGGTCGAGGTCGAGACGTCGCCCCCCTGGCCGACGGTCGAGCCGTCGGAGGTCGTGGGCGTGGGGCCGGTCGAGCCCCCAGGGGCGGCCGTCGAGATGCCGGGCCCGTCCGTGGCCCCGGCACTGTCCATCGGGCGGCCGCTGTCGCCGCACGCACCGATCAGGGCAGCGATCAGACAGACCGAGAATTTCAAATCACGCATGCGTCGACCGTGCCCGCAGCTATACGCCCGGTCAAGCGCTCGCTCGCGCGGCGCTCGTCTCGCTCGCGCCAGGCGCGCGGACCGTCGCGCGCCCGGCCCGGTTCCGGCGCGCCGCGAATCATTCGATCTGCAGGGTCGCGCCCGCGCCGGCGGAGACGACCGCAGGCACGTCCTCCGCGGGGATCGGCGAGTAGGAATACGGCGGAGTGAAGTCCCCGGGCGGCGTCTCGATCAGGGGCTCCACCGTCTGGACGAAGATCGCGCTCGAGTAGCCGGTGATGACCGGGATCGACGGGCTCATCCCCTCGCCCATGAGCAGGGTGTGATCGCAGTCGAGGAAGTAATTGTTGTACCTCGTCAGGCGCTGTTTCCCGATGCTCTCGACCTCGCCGGAGCCGCCGCCGACGAGCACGGCCTTCCAGCTGTCGGTGAATTTCGTCCACGAGACGGTGACGAAGTCGCAGCCGCGCCTGATGTCGAGCAGGCCGTCGTAGTACTCCTCGTTCCCGTCGACGACGAAGGGCTCGCCGACCGGCTGGGGGCGGAGAGCGCAGTGATGACCCAGACGTGGTGGGTGCCGTACGTCCGCGATCGCGACGGAGCGGCCGCGCTGAGCTCGTCGAGCGGCGCGATGGCGCGTCAGCGCCCCGCGTTGCGGTAGAGCTGCACGCCGTCTCCACTGATCACCGCGAGATCGATCGCGCAGTCGCCATCGAAGTCGGCGGCGGCGATACCGGCCTTGCCCGCGGGAGAGCCGGAGTCGGGGAGCTCGACCGCGACGGTGAACTCGAAGTCGCCGTGGTTCTCGAAGACGATGTAGTCGCCGGCGCCGGCCGTCCCCGCCGCGGCGATGTCGAGGTCGCCGTCGCCGTCGAAGTCGCCCGCGACCGAGTTGGCGTACGACAGCTGGTTGCCCTTCATAGCGACCGGGAGCTGGCCCACATCGACCAGGGCGCCGCCGTCGTTGCGATAGAGGCGCAGCTCGTTGTCGTTGCTGAAATCCTCCCCGACCGGGATCAACAGATCGGCGTCGCCGTCGCCGTCGAAATCCGCGCGCAGGATGCCATTGTGGAAGCTCTCGTCGCCATCGCCGTAGGCGGAGGGACACAGCGGCTCGACGTGGAATTCGATCGGGGTACAGCCGACCGTCCCGAGCGTCGGCGGATTGCTTCCGATCGAGCCGTCGAGCACCAGCTGGCCGTCGTAGATCGCCCCCGTCTCGTCGACGAGATCGAGGATGCCGTCACCGTTGTAGTCCCACACGCCCTTGACGCGGTTCCAGCCCCCCGGGGAGAAATCGAGCTCGGTGAAGACGCCGCTGCCGTCGTTCAGCCGCAGCGATCCCGGGCTCACGTCGTCCCACCACCAGTCCAGGTCGCCGTCGCCGTCGAAGTCCAGGACGCGCGTCCACAGCGCGCCGCGGGCGTTGGTGTTGGGCCCCTCGCCGACGCCATGCGCCTCGCCGTCGAGCAGCTCGAAGCCGCCACCGGCCTCGCCGCGCCAATAGTAGTTGGTCTCGCCGCCGCCGTGGTCGGTGATGATGACGTCGGCGCGCTGGTCGCCGGTGAAGTCGGCCAGCATCACCGAGAAGTAGCTGCCGCCGACCAGCGCTTCGAGACGGAGATCGGGGGCGAAGCTCAGCGTTCCCTGGGGCGGCTCGCAGCCGTCGGGGCCGGTCGTGCCGTCGGAGCCGGTCGTGCCGTCATCGGTCGTGCCGTCGTCGGTCGTGTCCTCGTCGGACGTGCCGGCGTCGCTCGAACCGCCGCCCGACGTGCTGCTGTCGACCGGACCACCGTCGGTCGTGCTGCCCTCGCTCGTCGGTCCGTCGTCGCTCGCGGAGCCGCCGTCGCTCGCGGAGCCGCCGTCGCTCGCGGAGCCGCCGTCGCTCGCGCCGGTGCCGTCCGTCGAGGTCGCTCCTTTGGTGCCGCAGGCGGCCGGCGCGAGAGAGAGGATCAAGAGGAGACGACGTGCTTGCATGCTTCGAACTCGAGCGGATCATAGAAAAGCGCCCGTGCGAGGTCAACAGCACGGGGCGAGCCATCGCGGTCAGACGCCCGGCAGATCGATCTGTGTCGGCTTCGCGCTCGGGAGGTGCAAGCCCCAATTCTCGCGCCGGATCCAGCGCTTGAGTCGCCAGAGGGCGCGTTCTTGCCGGTCTGCTCGGAGAGGGCGCGGGCCTGCTTCATCTCGTCCTCGATCTCGGCGATCAGGCGCGAGTTCTTCTGCAGGCCGAGGACGAAGAAGAGGCCGTTGTCCTCGTACCAGCGCATGACCTCGTCGCGGCAGAAGCCGGAGTCCCCGCGCACGATGATCCGGACGTCCGGCCAGCGCGAGGATCTGCCCGACGATCCGCTCGAGCTCTTCGATCGCGCCGCTGACCGGCTGCTTGTCGGCGGTGTTCAGCGCATCCCTGCGTGGCGTTCCAAGTGGAACGGTTCCAGATGCGTCGAACCGCCTCGTCGCTGCGGCCGCGGTGCTCGGCGATCTCGCCGAGGCCACCGAGCGACCACGCGTTGTCGAGGTGGTCGGGGCCGCGGGCCGCCTCGGTGATCTCGAGGGCGCGCGTGAAGTAGTGCTCGGCCCTCTCGAGGTCGTTGCGCTCGAGGTGGAGGTCGCCGAGGTGGACCATCGCGCCGGCGACCCCCGGGTGCTTCGGGTCGAGGGCCTTCTCGATCGTGATCGCCGCGCGCTCGTACGGCTCGAGCGCCATCGCCGTCTGCTGGCGGTCGAGGTACACCGCGCCGAGGGCCTGCTGCGCGCGCCGTCTCGAGGCCCTCGGGTCCGGCCGTGCGCTCGCGGATCGCCAGCGCCCGCAGGCTCAGGCGCTCGGCCTCGTCGAGCTCGCCGCGGAAGCTCGCCATGCTCGCCAGGGTGGTCGGGGCCGAAGTTCCGCTCGAACGCCGGCAGCGACCGCTGATAGGCCAGCCGCGCGTCCTCGTAGCGCTCGCTGCGGCGGTACAGGTGGCCGAGGTTGTTGAGGGCCCCGGCGGCCCCGGGCGAGTCGGAGCCGGCCAGCCGGAGCTCGACCGCCAGACACCGCTCGAGCAATTGCTCGGCCTCGGCGAGTTCGCCGCGCTCGAGCACGTGAGACCTGCACTTCGGGGCAGGCCGGTGACCGGGCCGCTGTACGGCCAGCCCTACGACCTGCGGCCAAGTCGCGCAGCTGTCCTCGCATGCCGTACCAGCGCACTCAAGGCCCTTGTTTGCCGGTACGCAGGTCCTCGGGTGGCAGCATTCTGCGACCAGGTCCGCGGGCCACTGCTCGCCGACCCCGAGCGGCGCGGTGCGGTCACTTCGGCGGCAGCCCGTCCCAGACCTCCAGGTCGTCGATCTGCCAGCCGCCGCACACCCCCTCGCCGTCGACGCATTGCGCGTAGTCCCGCCCGTCGCCCGTCGACGCATAGAACAGCTGAAAACCCGTCCAGTGGAATTCACGCTCGGGCCCGTAGGGGATCCGGCCGTCCAGGAAGCGCTCGTCGGTGACGAGGTGGCCGTCGACCCAGACCGTGAAGTAGCGCTCGTCGTAGTCGATGAAGTACTCGAAACGCCGCCAACTCCCGGTGCCCGGGCTCACCTCCGGGTGCTCGAGCCATAGCGCCGAGTAGCCCCAATTGTCGCACGTCCCGTCCTCGCGGCACGCCTCGCACACCTCGTCCGAGCCGGTGCAGTGGGCCCAGTGGTTCGACTGGCATCCGTTGTTGTACGCGATCGCCAGGCCTCGGCTGTGGAGCTGCCCGCCGAAGTACGCGTCGAGGGCGCAGCCGTTGGCGTCGAAGAAGTAGAGCAGCTTGCCCTCATTGCCCTCGCCGTACGTATAATCGTCGTGGCGGAACCAGTACGAGAAGTACATCTGGCGCGGCGTGCGCTCGGCGATGTCGTGCCCCGCTCCGCGCCAGTCGAGCAGCGCGTTGCCGGTGCCCGACAGCCCGGTGATCGGATCGACGATGCTGGCGAACTGGTTGCCGCGCAGCGACCGGGTGCCGCCGTGCGGCTCGTGCGTGACGACGGCGACCCGATCTTCCCAGGTCTGGCGCCCGGTGAAATCGTCCTCCCAGCCGTCGGCCTCGAAGTCCTGGCGGTAGAGCAGCTGGGCCTCGTGAGCGCCCTCGGTCGTGCTCGTGGTCGGGCTCGCGGTCGTTCCGCTGGTCGGGCTGGTCGGCACGTCGCCCGTCGCCTCGCCGCCGCTGCCGCTCGACGTGCTCGACGTCGACGGGCCCCCGTCGGTCGTGCCGTTCGAGCCCTCGCTGCCTCCACCGCACGCAGCGACCAGCACCAGGACCAGGCCGCGCGCGCGCCTCTTCGTTCTATTCGTCATGCGGCGGACTCTAGCCGAAGCCACACGCGCTTGGGGCGCGACGCTTTGGGTCAACGCGGGGGCGTATGACCCCCTGCAATGCAATCATGGTACCGCTGCAGTGGGTCAATTGGGCCTCACTGAAATCGCATCCGGCCCGAACTCACACGTCGGCGAGGATAACTCATACTCGGGGACTAACGGAATCGGGGGCGGAGTGGAACCGCGCCGGGCGTGTCCCCGACGATCCGCTTGAAATGGCGATGCAGCCGGCTCCGGTGCGCGTCTGCGCGGAGCGCTCGAGGTCGTCACCGTCCGCGCGCGCCGAGAGATCGGAGCGGAATTTTGTACGCGGTGACGGATGGTCGACCGACCGGAGACATGCGCGGTGAACCCCTGGCGCGTCGAGTGACGCGCCGAACCGCCCGAGGACAACTACCATGAAAAAGCTCGCGTTCATCCTGGCCGTCGTCGCCGGCCTCCTCGCCAACACCGCCCTCGCCGCCCCACCGACGAAGGCCTGCACCGCCAGCAACGCGGGAGAGGTCGCTATCACGTGGAACAACAAGCACACGCGCCAGGAGACCTACGTCTGCGACTCGGTCTGGCAGTTGGTCCGCGTCTGCCAGAACGGCATCTGCGAGGAACACTGAGCCCGTCGCCGGCCCTCCGGGGCCGCCTCGACGCCGCGTGATCGCGGCCTTTTGTGTGTACGAAGTGGGGCGCGCGGAACGCTCTCGGGCGTCGCTCGCCCCGACGATGTCGCGCGTCCCGCCGACCCCTGCATCTTCTGCTTCGCCGCGCGCGGCGAACTCCTCCACGGATTCACTCGTCAAGGACCTATCCCATGAAGTCGCTCACCTTGCTGGCTCCCCTGCTCCTTCAGACCCTCCCCTCCGGCTGCCATGACGGGGGAACCCCCCACGATCCGGACTGCGGCGCCGACGGACGATGCGGCACCTGCGTCGCTGGCGAGGAGGATTGCCCCACCGTGGCCGAGCTGCTCGAGGCGGCCGGCTTCGTCGTCAGTCCGGCCGGCACCAGCGACGACGGCGCCGAGCTCTACGAGCTCACGCTCCTGCAGCAGACCGACCACCAGGACCCGATGGCGGGCACCCACGAGCACCACCTGACGCTCGTTCACCGGGGCTTCGACCTGCCGATGAACCTGATCTCCACGGGGTACAGCAATTACCTCGGGTTCGAGGAGGACGAGCTGACGACTCTCCTCGGGGGCAACCAGCTCGTGCTGGACAAGCGCTTCCACAACGGCAACGGCGACGACTACTCGACCTTCACGCGCAAGCAGGTCGCCGACGACGCTCATGACGTCGTCGTGCGCCTGCGCGACGTGTACACGAGCGCGTGGCTCGGCTCCGGCTTCAGCAACGGCGGCGTCGACATGGTGAGCTTCCGCCGGCACTACCCCGACGACGTCGACGCCACCGTCGCCTTCGGCGCCCCCTTCATGCGGCCCGGGGACGAGCGCTTCCTGGACTTCTTCGACGCCGTCGACGCCGCCTGCCAGGACCGGCTCGAGGGCATCCAGCGCGCCGTCCTCGGCGCTCAGCGGGCGGCCGTCGAGCCCGCCGTGCTGACGTCGGCGGCCGACGAGCTCGGCGCCACCTTCGCCCGCGTCGAGGCCGCTCGCGCCTTCGAGGCCGCCGCGCTCTCGTACCCGTGGCTGTTCTGGCAGTACTTCGGCACCGCGGACGACTGCGCCGACCTGCCCGACCCGGCGGTGGCGACGGCCGAGGAGCTGACGACGGCGCTCTTCGGCGTCACCAGCATCTTCGGCGCCTATCCGATGTCCGACGCGTACCTGTCGTTCTTCGGCGCCTACTTCTACGAGGTGCAGGAGAGCGCCGGCTGGCCCGCGCTGCCGCGCGCCGAACTCGTCGCGGAGGGACTGATCCCGGCCGACCTCGTCGATATGGAGCGCGGGCTCGTGCCGGAGGGCGTGACCCCGCCGGAGTTCGACCTCGCCGAGAACTCCGCGCTCGAGGAGTTCGCCCGCCTCGGGGACGGCGTCGCCCTGGTCTACTCGACCAACGACCCCTGGGCCGCCGCCGCCGTCACCCCCGCGGCGATGAGCGGCAACGTCCGCTTCGACGTCACCGACGGCAACCACCTCGCGACCTTCTCCTCGCTCTCGGAGCCCGACCAGACCGCGCTCACCGCCTTCCTCGCGGCGGAGCTCGGCGTCGACATCCCCTGAGCGACGACGCCGGGGCGACCTCACGTCTCGCGCGTGGCCGCGCTGATGCATGCGGTCTCGCGGCGCGACCACACCGACGATCACTCGGCCGTCGCCGTGCGCGTGCGCTGATCCTCGCGGTTTGACCGGCGAGGCGTGGCCCGATACGGTCCGCGCATGCGCGCATGCCTGCTGACGCTCGTCCTCGCGGCGTGTACCGGGCAACCTCCCGTCGACGCCGGGCCACGGCCGCAGCCGACTCCTCCACCACCCGTGGTCGAGCCGTGGTTCGTCGCCGCCGACGTCGCCCTGGCGAGCCGTCCCGCGAGTGTCGAGGAGCTGCAGCCGTGGATCGCCGTCGATTCGCTACAGCCGACGGACACGCTCCCCGGGGTCGTGTTCGCCTCGTACGGCCCGTCGCTACCGACCGCCACCCGTCCCGCGATCGTGTGGTTCGATCCGGCGAGCGAGGCGCGACCGAACCTGATCGACCTCGAGCGTGTCGACGAACTCGCGCAGGCGCGGTGGATCGTCGTCGAGACATCGCACGATCGCCGGCGGATCTGGCTGGTCGCGGACTCGGCCGTCGAGGGTCCGTCGTGGGCGCTGGCGATCGTCACCAGCGAGGACGGCGGGCGCAGCTGGAGGCTCCGCGGCCACGTGCGCAAGCCGTATTACATGGCCGGCGTCGAGGGGCTGCAGATGGATGCCGCCGGCCGCGGCGCGCTGGTCGTGCGCTGGGACGACGACCCGGCGGCGCCGATCAGCGGCACCGCGCCCGGGCGCTACACCTACCGCACGAGCGACTTCGGCGCGACGTGGTCGAGCCCCGAGTTCGCGCCCGACGACCTCGCCCGGCGCTTCGCCTTCGACGGCGACGACGTCCCGCCGGGCACCACGGTCCCGGCCTGGATCGCGCGCCGGCGCGGTCGCTAGTACAGCCGGCCCGAAGTTCTCCAGGGGTTCCTGCGAGCTGCTCCGTCCTGGATCTACCTGGATCCATCGCCGAGGTCGCCGCGCGTCAGCTCACGATCCACAACCGGGCGGCGTACGCAATTCGTCGGATGGCTCCCCCGGGCCGCCTTTCTAGTGTTCGCGGGCGTCGGGGGAGTCCGCGCGTGTTCATGGTTGCGGACATCCCTCGCGCTCCCCCCTTGCAAGGTCGCTCATGAACAAGATCGTCGTCATCTCCACATTCCTCTCGCTGGCTCTCGGATGCGCGGGGACCCTGAAACTGGACACCAATTCTTTGCTCTCGCGGAAGACGGAGGACGCATCGGCCGGCCCGTCCGAGGCGGCCGCGGGTTCGTCGAACGGGGCCGGGTCGGGCGCGAGCGACACCGCCACGGCGGACCCGCCCGCCGCGGCCGAGGCGGAGGCGGAGGCCGATCCGGGCGCCGAGCGGCGCGCCCACTACCAGCCCCAAATCGACAGGGTGGATGCTCTGTTGCAGCAACTGCCGCAATGCTGCCAGGGCGAGGAATTCCTGCTGCAGAGGACCGCGAAGTACCCGAGTGACCCGTTCATCAACGAGTACAAGGCGGCCTACTCGAAGAAGTTCGTGCGGGGAGGCGACAAGGAGACGCCCGAGTGGCAGGCCGTGGAGGCCAAATACAAGGAGCTCGAGGACGCGCTGGCCGCCGCGGTCCGCCTGCCGAAGGACGTCTACAAGGGCAAGGACGCGAAGAAGGTCAGGGACACCTTCAGCGACTACGCCGCGAGCTTCACCAAGAAGCGCGTGGTCGACGTCGTCCTGCTGAAGGAGGACTGGGACCGCAAAACGGGCAGCAACTGGAAGGGCGACACCATGGTCAAGTACGATAACGGGTTCTTGCGCGGGTTCGTCGTGGTGGAAGGCGACGCGGGGAAGGGCGAGGTGTGGGAGTTCACGCCGCGCAAGGACTTCCTCGACGGCGGGAAGGTGAAGTTCGACATCTATGTCCCGACCAAAATCGCGGACATCGCCGTCCCCGCCGCCGCGAAGTAGCCCGCCGCCGACGGCGGGTTGGGGCCGCTGGACGAACGCCCGGAATTCATGGACGTATGCGGCCGGCGGCCGCTGGGCAGTGCTCGAATCGTAGGAGCGCCGGCGCCGCAGCTCGATAGGAAGCTCGCGCGCCGACCCCCCGTAGCGCTCGACTCGAAGCTCGCGCGGGCCGACCTCCCGGGCGGCGCTCGAATCATCAAAGCGACGCGCTCCACTCACGCCGCCGCGGCTCGACAGGAGAGCCGCGCACCGACCTCCGGGCGGCGCTCGAATGATGGAGCGCCGCCCTCCACTCGCGCACGCCGACCTCCTGCATCACCAAGGACCTGCGCCATATCATGTCATTCCGAATCTCTGTCGCCCCCTTCATCCTCGCCACCCTCACCGCCTGCAGCACGCTGGACGTCGATCCGAACACCGACCCGGAGGCCACCGCCGGCACCGACCCGACGAGCGGCACCACCGGCGACGGCAGCGGGGTGGACCAGCCCACGACCTCGACCACCGCCGGCGATCCGACGAGCGGCACCACCGGGCCCGGCTCCACCGTGACGAGCACGGACGGCCCCGACACGGATGGCACCGGCGCCGTCACCGAGGGCAGCACGGACCCCACCGGCACGACCACCGACGACACCACCGGCACGACCACCGACGACACCACCGGCACGACCACCGACGACACCACCGGCACGACCACCGACGACACCACCGGCGACACCGACGACACGACTACCGATGGCATGGGCCTCCCCGACGACGCCATCTTCGTGAACATCGGCGTCGGGCTCGACTCCGATCCCGGCACCCAGGACGCGCCCAAGCGGACGATCCAGGCCGGCATCAGCGCCGCGGTGATGACCGGCGCGAGCGCCGTCTACATCGCCGAGGGCGCCTACGACGTCGATTACCAGGACAACAAGGTCATCGTCTTGCAGGACGGCGTCTCCCTGTTCGGCGGCTTCAAGGCCGACGACTGGGGCGTCCGCGACCCCGCGCTCCACCCGAGCGTCATCGTCGACAAGAGCGACACCGGCGGGACCGCCTCGCAGCCCAACCGCGCGCTGGACGGCGGCACCGGGGTCGGCCCCGACACCGTCGTCGACGGCCTGACGCTCCAGGGCGGCACCGGCGACCTCTCGGCCGCGGTCTTCATCGAGGGCTCGAACCCCACCCTCACCGGCAACGTGATCCTGGGCGGCTCCGCCGCGTTCCTCAACTCCTACGGCCTCTACGTCCGCGCGGCGTCGCCGACCGTCAAGCGCAACCGTATCGAGGGCGGCGACCACAACAGCCTGAGCTATACGGCGGCCGCTTACTTCGGCGAGTCCAGCGCCCGCGTCGAGGGTAACACGTTCAAGGCCGGCAAGGCCCGCTACACCCGCGGCGTCAGCGTCAACGGCTCCGATTTGGTCTTCTACAACAACGTCCTCGACGGCGGCACCTCGACCAACTTCAACAACGCCGGGTATGCCCATGCCCTCAGCATCATCAATGCGGCGCCGGTCGTCGCCGGCAACACCATCGTGACGCAGTCGCCGACCAACGGCGTCGGCATCTACCTCTGGGACGACGCCAACCCGACGATCGACGGCAACATCATCACGAGGTCCGGGCGCTGCGTGATCGAGGACGACCCGCCCTTCAAGGCCGCGTCGATCCGCAACAACGCCTTCCACTGCACCCAAGCCTACGAGTCCGGCGGCATGACCTACAACGAGCTGCTGCCGCTGGAGACCCTGCTGAACGCCAACGGCACGCTCGCCTCGGGCAACGTGAAGGTCGCGCCGACCTTCGTCGGGAACGGTGATTACCGCCTCCAGGGCATGGGGCAGACCGTGTGCGAGTTGGCCCAGGGCGGGCTCGATCAATCGCAGTTCTTCACCGAGGATCACGACGGCGCGCCCCGGACCGCGCCGTGGACGATCGGCGCGTTCGAGCTCGACGGACCGTGCCAGTGACAGTCGGCGCGCCGGCCGACACCTCCACCTCGCCCGCCAGCATCTGGCGGGTGCTGTGGGCGGGGGCATCCGATGTTCTCCAGGCCGCGAGAAGGGGGGACGCTCGCGGTCAAGGACGACGCGGACGTGATACGCTCAACGGCGGTGCCCCGCGCCGCTCACCTGTCGTTCGCCTTGCTCGCAATACTGCTCTCGACCTGTACCAGTCCGCTGCAGCTTGTGCCAGAACGACCGGAGCATCGGCCCGAGGTGACGGCCACACCTGCGCCTGTGGCCGCGACCGAACCGCCAGCGGACGCAGCGCCGCGCCGTTGCGCGATCCCCGGCGGCGCAAGCGACGAGCAACGCGCGCTCGCGGTCTGGTTGGCGCGCAACCCGGCGCCCGAGGGGTTCACCTGCCCGCCGGCGCTGCGCGTGGTCCAGCGGGAGCCGTGGCACGTCTCCGAGCACGACCTCGTGCCCGGAGCGACCGACGATGTCCCCGGCCCGACGCGGCGCACCGTCCTCGGTGAGCGCGTGGTCTTCTGGGGCGTCGATCCGGCCTCCGGTGACTCGCTGACGGTCTCGCTCGCGCGCCTCGACGAGGCGAGCTGGGCCGCGACGAAGCAGCGGCTCGCCGGCAACCTCGCGGGGGACGTCGATCCCGACTTCGAGAAGGACGAGCGGCGCCTCGACGGCCCGTGGCGCGGCCTGAGCTTTGCGGCCCGTCCGGCGGCGACGGCCCGGAAGCTGCGCGCGTGGCTCGCCGAACTGCCGGCCGAGAGCTCGGTCGAGAGCTACCCGATCGACGACGAGGAGTTGGTGACGCTGTCGCGGCTCGTCCACCTGCGCAGCGCGACGGCGAGCGTGCTGTGCGTCGAAGCTGCGTCGAGGCGCGGCTGCTGGACGACGTCGCCGGTCGAGATCGACGAGGCCGCGCCGAACCTGCGCCTCGGCGGGGATGACGACGAACCCGCGGACGACGACGCCGCAGGCGATCTGGCCGACGCGTTCGTCCCGATCGAGCTGGCCGTATGGACAGGTCGCCGGCGCGAGGTGTGGCACCTCGACGCGGCGGGCCGCTGGAAGGTCGTCGGCGGCGCGAACAGCCGGCGCGGGCGTCCGCGACCGATCGCTGCCGACCGCCGCTTCGAGCCCGCCGCGCTCGCGCCGTTCCGCGGCGAGTTCCCGGGGCTGTGGGTCCGCTCTCTGACGGCCGAATGGATCGTCGCCGGCGAGTATGGCGACGGCTCTCAGGGCCAGGTGCCCGACGCGCGGTGGATCTTCCGCCGGCGCCCGTCCGGCTGGCAGTTCGGCGCGCTCGACGGCGACGATGTTCGCCATCACCTCATATGGCCTGACGGACAGACGATTGGCCTGGTGCTCGGCTCACACGAGCGCCCGGGCGGCGACGGGCTCGCCTACGCCGACGGCCGCCTGATCGTCTTCGTGGCCGAAGACGAGTGGCTGCGACCCGCCGGTCAGCTCCCGCTGCCGGTGCGAGGCATGGCCATGCTGCGCAGCGAGGGCGGCTGGGAGTACGAGTATTCGCTCGCACCCAGACCGCCGCGCTGCCTCGCCGTCAGCCTCGCGCGTAGCCTCTACTGGCTGACCAGCGACTTCGGGCGCACCCGGCGGGAGTCCCCGCTGCGTCTGCCGATGGCGAGCCTGAAGGGCACGTGGAGCCTCGGCCCCGAGGGCCTCGCGCCCGGCTGCTGACGCAGTCTCGGCCACCGACTTTGATGGAGCTCGAGTGCGCGACCGGCCGAGAAGGTGGAAGGCGCGAAGATCGAGGATGAACGCTCCTCGGAGATCGGTGGCGACTGGGCCGGGGCACGCCAGGCGCGCGCGGCATGACGGGTGCGCGCGCCGGGGCCGGGCTCGGAGGCGCCGGAAATTCCGTCTCGTCCTTGCAACGCTCGCCTGCGCGGCGGCATGTCGGCAGTGAACGATGACCCACTCTGGAGTGACCGCCACCGCCCTCGCGGACCTGAAGTGGCTGCAACGCCTGGCCACCGCTCTCGTACGAGACGTCGAGGATGCCGCCGACCTCGTGCAGGACACGCTCGTGGCCGCATGGTCGCACCCACCGGCCGACAGCGACCAGCCGCTGCGCCCATGGCTGGCGACGGTCCTTCGCAACCGTTTTCGCATGAAGCGCCGTGCGGATGGTCGGCGCGAGCGTCGCGAGCAGACTGCCGTGTCCGCGTCGACGACCGCCGCCGGGCCCGACCGGGAGCTGCTGCGCCTGGAATTGCTCCGCGTGCTCCTCGCCGAAATGGAGCAGCTCGCGCTCGAGGACCGGAAGCTGGTCGTTCGACGATTCTTCGAGGACGAGAGCCCGGCCGAGATCGCCCGCGCGCTCGCCATCCCCGCGGCGACGGTCCGTTCTCGCCTCCATCGCTCGCTCCAGCGGCTGCGCGCTCGTCTGGACGAGCGGTTCGGAGGCCGCGCGGCCTGGTCTGCCGTGGTCTTCCTCGCGCCTCCCGGCGCGGCGACACCACCCGCGAGCGTGGCGAGAGAGAGCAGTTCCATGAGCATCGCCGCGAAACTCGTGCTCGTGACGAGCACCGGCATCCTCGGCGCGGCCGGCTGGCTCGCGCTCGCCGAACCGACCCCGGCGGGGCTCACCCCGGAGAGGTTCGGTGCGTCACAGCCCATCCCGCAGCCTCACGTCGAGGGACCGGCGGCGGCGGCGTTCGACCCCCGCCCTGCGGAGCGGGCCGCCATCTCCGGGCACGTGCGCGATGGAGAGGGTCGCCCGATCGCCGGCGCGACGGTGTGCGGGGCGTCGGCTTCGGAGGAGCTCGGCGCGTCCGAGCGGCGCGCGAGGCCCTGCACGAGCACGCGGGCCGACGGCTCGTACCGCCTGGACGACCTGCTGCCGGTGCCGCATCGGGTCACCGCCGGCGCGCCACACTTCATCCCGCAGGCGCACCGGCGCGGCGCAGGGGCTCTCTCGCGCGAGCTGGTCTCGCCGCGCTTCGGAGAGGAAGAGCGTGGCGTCGACATCACGCTGCTGCCCGGCGGGGTGGAGCTCGTCGGGATCGTGCGCGACCTGAGCGGGGGAGAGCTCGAGGGGGCGATCGTCGAGGCGGGCGACGCGACCGGACGCTCGGGCGCGGATGGAGCGTTCTCGCTGTGGGTCCCGCCGGGCGAGGTGCTGGTCACGGCGACGGCGGAGGGCTACGCGGACATGCAGACCGGCGGGCGCGCACCGGGACTGACGCTCGAGGTCCTCATGACGCCGGAGTCGGTGTTCCTGGGCCGAGTGGTGCGCGCCGACGATGGCTCGCCGGTCGCGGGCGCCGAGGTGAGTGCGCTCGACGGCGGCGGCGGGGGCCGCCAGGGATCCACGTTCACCGACGCGTCCGGCAACTTCAGGATCGACGCGCTGCGGCCCGGCACGTACAAAGCGCGGGCGCTGGACGACGAGGGATACGGCGCGTCGGAGGGGCTGGTGATGCTCGGCCTCGCCGAGACATCGGCGCCGGTGGAGATCCGCATGCACCCGGCTTTCCTGGTCGAAGGGACAGTCGTGGTCGCCGGCGGGGACACGTGCGATCGCGGCTCGGTCACGCTCTCGGACCCACAAGGCCAGCGCCGCGTGAAGATCGCGCCCGACGGGCGGGTGAGGGCGCGTGGGCTGCTGCCCGGGAATTACGCGGTCGACGTCCGATGCGAGGGGTTTGTGCCAAATCCGAGCTACTCGCCCCTGGCGATCGTCGACCGCAGCCTGCGCGAGCAACGGTGGGAGGTGCGACGGGGCCAGGCGCTTCGCGGCTCGGTCGTCGCAGCGACCCGGGAGCCCGTCACGGCGCTGACGGTCATGGCGAGCCCACAGCTCGACCCAAGCCGTCCGAAGGCGCAGTCGACCAGCGGGAGCGCGCGGGCCGGCGGCGACGGACAGTTCGAAATCGTGGGGCTGCTGCCGGGGCGCTATCAGTTGCGCGTGTATGGAGGTGACCCGCCGCAGCTGCGTGACGGACCCGAGATCGAGGTTCGTGAAGGGCATGACCTCGAGGACATCCGCATCGAGCTTCCGGCGGCCGGCGAGGTCCGTGGCACGATCCGCGACGCCCGGGGCCGGGCCGTCCCCGGCGCGCGAGTCTTGCTGCGCGGGTCGACGTACGTGCAGACGACCAGCCTCGACGACGGGAGCTTTCGCCTCACGGGCGTGGCCGCCGGCGCATACCAGGCGAGCGTGAGCAGGAGCTATCAGCCGATGCGCGTGCAGAGCGGAGAGGGCGACGCAGAGCCGCGCGTCGAGGTCGAGACCGGCGAGGTCGCCGTCCTGAACCTCGTCGCCGAGGCCCAGGACGGGAAGATCTCCGGGCGGGTCGTCGATGGTGACGGTGAAGCGCTGACGGACGTTTTTGTCGAGGTGTTGCGCGAGCCGGAGGAGGGGCCGCCGGGGAGCGCATTGCGCGACATGCGATGGAGCATGGACCGCGGCCTGCGGCCACGGATGACCGACCTCGACGGGCGCTTCGAATTCGGTGAGCTGCCCGATGGGACATACACGCTGGTGGCCCACCGGCGCGGCGGCGGCGAAGGGGTCCTCGAGCGCGTGGCGCTCGGCAGCGAGGTCCTCGTGAAGATCGCCGCGCCGGGGTCGCTGGTCGGGCGCGTGCGCTTGCCCGGTGGCGTCGGGCCGGAGCGGTTCTCGGTGGAGCTCCGCGATCCGGCGACCGGCTACGAATTACGCGCCAGCTTCTTCCGCACGGACGGGACCTTCTCGTTCCCGCAGGTGCCGGCCGGAAAGTTCGTGGTCGCAGTCGAAGCGCCCGAGGGCGCGGGCACGGCCGAGGTCGCGCTGGCAGCGGGCGAGCGCGGACAGGTCGAGGTCGCCCTCGCGGGTCGCGTGACCGTCCGTGGACGTGTGCTCGACCTCGACACCGGCGAGCCGGTGCCGGGGATGCGCGTGAAGTTCGGCGCAGAGGGAAAAGAGGCGTTCATCAGCTCGGCAGACCATGTCGACGAGCGCGCGGTCTCGGACGCGGAGGGCCGCTTCGAAGTTACGGGCGTGCCGGTCGGCCGTGCGACGGTCATCGTCACGGCCGGGGCCTTCGGAGCGACGAGCGACCACGAGACCATCTGGACGCGAGCGGCGATCGCGGGCAGCGGCGCGGTCGAGCTGGCGCCGCTCCGGGTGCCGCGACGTCGCCTGCAGGCCGGCGACCCGGCCGCGGAGCTGGGGATGACGATCCAGCGGGAGGACTCGACGGAGGCTCCGGAGGCGCGGCGGCCGACAGTCGCGTCCGTGCAACCGGACGGCCCAGCGGCGCGTGCCGGGCTGCGAGTCGGTGATGCGATCATGGCGGTCGACGGGCACGACGTCACCGGCGATCACGTGCACCGCTTCGAGGCCCTGACACGTGTGCCGGTGGGGACGGAGCTGCGCCTCGATCTCGCGCGTGGAAGCAGCGTCAGGTTGATCGCAGGACGGCGATGAACGCAGGCGGTCGAGGGGCCTGATGTTTGGATAGTAGTCGAAAGGAAATGACGAGAGAGCGAGAGCGTTGCGCGGAGTCTCTGTTCCGAAGTCGGAGCGCGGGCTGAGCGGGTCGCCGTCGACACGGCCTCCACGGAAACCATGCCGAGCGACGCGGCGCTCGCGCTCGCGCTCGCCTCCTACATGTGCGAGCGGCGTCCCGGCGCTCACTCTTTTTTTTAAAAAAGTCGGGATCAACCCGTGGGGTCCGACGACTTAACCGAGGCCGCTCCCCCTGCACACGGGAAAGTCGTCCACCATGAAGAAACTCTCGCTGACTCTCGGGTCGATGACGACCCTGCTGCTGATGGGCTGTCCGGATTCGACCGCGACGAGCACGGGAGGCGTCGATCCAGACGCGACCGACACCGCCGCGACGTCCTCGATGTCGAGCGCCGACGCGAGCTCGAGCGGGGAACCGACGACATCTCTCCCGACCACGGGCCCGAGCGACCCCTCCGATACCACCACCGGCCCCGTCGACACCACCGGTCCCGAGCCGGCGTGTGGCAACGGCGTCGTCGATCCCGGCGAGGGCTGCGACGACGGCCCGGACAACGGGTCCGGGCAGCCGTGCAGTGACAGCTGCCAGCCGGCGGCCTGCGGTGACGGGGTCGTCGGTCCCGGCGAGCAGTGCGACGATGGGGCCGACAACGGCGGCGGCAACAGCTGCACCGGTGATTGCAAGCACAACGTCTGCGGCGACGGCCTTGTCGGCCCCGGCGAGGGCTGCGACGACGGGAACGACGTCGACGGCGACAACTGTACGAACGCGTGCGCGCCGGCGTCGTGCGGCGACGGTGTCGTCGCGCCGACCGAGCAGTGCGACGACGGCGACGCCGACGACACCGACGACTGCACCGCCGCCTGCACCGAGGCGACCTGCAGCGACGGCTTCGTCCAGCCCGGCGCCGGCGAGCAGTGTGACGACGGCCCGGGCAACGCCGACGACGCCGCGTGCACGACCTCCTGTCAGACGGCGATCTGCGGCGACGGCCACGTGTGGAGCGGCGGCGAGCAGTGCGACAACGGGGTCGACAACGGCGCCGGCAAGGCCTGCAACGCCCTGTGCCAGCTCAACGTCTGCGGCGACGGCGATCAGGGCCCCGCGGAAGCGTGCGACGACGGCAACCTCGCGCCCGGCGACGGCTGCAGCGCGACCTGTCAGCTCGAGGAATGCGGCAACGACGTCGTCGACGCCGGCGAGCAGTGCGACGACGGCCAGGACGGCGACGACGACGACGGCTGCACCGACGCCTGCAAGTTCCCGGCGTGCGGCGATGGCCTGCTGCAGCCGAGCCTCGCCGAGCAGTGCGACCAGGGCGGGGCCAACAGCGACAGCGGCGCGTGCACGCTCGCCTGCAAGTCCGCGGCTTGCGGCGACGGCCTCGTCCACGCGCAGGCCGAGCAGTGCGACGACGGCGCGAACAACGGCCCCGGCAAGGCCTGCAACGCCCTGTGCAAGCTCAACGTCTGCGGCGACGGCGACAAGGGCCCGGGCGAGGCCTGCGACGACGGCAACGCGAGCAACGACGACGGCTGCACCAATGTCTGCAAGCTCGCGACCTGCGGCGACGGCTTCGTCCAGCCCGGCGAGCAGTGCGACCTCGGTGCGAGCAACAGCAACGCCGGCGCCTGTACCCTCGCCTGCCTGCTACCCGTCTGCGGCGACGGCCACGTCGGTCCCGGCGAGAGCTGCGACGACGGCAACGCCTCGAGCACCGATGCCTGCCTGGCCACCTGCGTGCCGGCGGCCTGCGGCGACGGCTTCGTTCATCAGGGCGTCGAGCAGTGCGACCTCGGCGCCGGCAACGGGCCCGGCGCGGCGTGCAAGGCCAATTGCACGGCCAACGTCTGCGGCGACGGCGAAGAGGGCCCCGGCGAGGAGTGCGACGACGGCAACCTGGTCGACGGCGACGGCTGCTCGTCGACCTGCTTGAAGCCGACGGGCTCGCTCGATTGCGCGGACCTCCAGGCCAGCGAGCCGATCATCCTCGAGCAGTTCAACGGCGGCGGCCCCGTCGAGTACCCGCCGACTGCGATGACGTGGCGTGACGAGCTCGTGCTCGCCAACGCCCGGCCTGGTCCGGCCGATACCTGCAACATCCACTGGGAGCGCCGCGACGCATCCGGCCAGCTCGTCGCGCCGCCCGTCGACATCGCGATGTCGACCCCGAGCGACCATTACACCTGCCAGATGGTCGGCGACCTCGGCTGGGACCACGTCCGCCAGCGCTACATCTTCATCCATCCGCAGGGCAAGTCCGGCAACATTCGCAACACGCCGGTGGCGATCACCCCGGCGGGAGAGCTGGTGTGGGTCGGCAGCGGCGAGCACCGGCCCGGCCGAAGCTACAGCGGCGTCGTTTCGCAGCTCCGCGTGGTCGACGACAAGGTGTTCGTCCTGGGTCACTACGACGCCGTCAACCTCGACGGGCCCGCAGTCTATGTGTACAGCGCGGTCGACGGCAAGTTCCTCGCCAAGACGGTCTCGGTCGATTCCGGTTGGACCCACAGCGCGGTCGCCTGCGACGCCACGTGCAAGAAGGGCCTCGCGATCTACTATTGGAGTGGACTCTACATGCAGGAGCTCGACCTCGTCGCCAATCAGGCGGTGGGCGCACCGATCAAAATCGCGGAGGGAGCGTACGGCGGATACAGCCCGAGCGCGATGCTCTGGCGCCAGGGCACCTCCTACTTCGCGACGTCGGTCCCGTACACGGCAATGCAGGGCTCGGTCTTCCACACCAACACGCTGTCCCCGGGCGCCGGCTGGACCGGCCAGGACAAGAGCCTGCTCGGGGGGACCGAGATGTACCACGAGCCGACGATCATCCCGACCGACGACGGCTACGCCATCGCCGCCAGCAGCGTCCCCGGGGCTCTCCATAAGATCCCCGACGACTTCCGCACCGTGCACGCCCGCGTGTGGAACGTCGCCCACGACGGGACGATCCGCGGCACCTTCGAGCCGACCCCCGCCGGCCACAGCCCGCGGCTCGCGTACAAGAACGGCAAGCTGGCGCTCACCTACGTCCGCCTGCAGACGCAGTACGAGCAGCTCGACTCGCGCCGGCTGCTGTTCCTCGAGTGCCCGCGGTGACCGCTCGCGCTCGCCCCATCGCGCGAACCGATGGGGCGTGATCCATCGAGCGGGATGGCGCGTCACCGCATGAGTGAAGAGGCATGTCGAAGCGGACATGTCTCTTCAAACATGCGCGAGCCGGCGATCAGGCGCCGTAGCGCCGCAGGTAGTCGCGAGTCGGCATCTTGCGCGCGGTGTTGTCGCTGCTCATGTAGCGGACCTTGCCGTAGACCGGCCGCTCGGGGCCCCAGGGGCGGTCGTAGCGGCCGAAGATCCACAGGATGTTGCTGTACGAGTTGGGGTCGCGGCCGTCGAGGGCGTATTTGTCGTTGAGGCGGAGCAGGCGGGCCAGCGCCTGCTGCGGGCTCGGGCTCCACTCGAGGACCTTCTTGCCCCACAGCATGCGCAGATAATTGGTGATGACGCCGTCGCGCAGCAGCTGGGTCTGGGCGGCGTTCCATAGCGGGTCGGCGGTGGCGGCCCGCTCGAGCTGCTCGACGCTGTAGAGGTGCGGGCGCGCGTCGCCGGCGTGGTCGGCGAGGGTCTGGCGGGCCCAGCCCGGCAGGCTGTCGTATTCGGCGTAGTCGTCGCGGTGGGCGCACATGTTGAAGCCGAGCTCGCGCCAGGTGACGAGCTGATCGAGGAAAGCCTCGGTGTCGGGGGCGACGCCCCAGAAGCCGTGGCGGTGGCCGCCGGCCTTCTTGTTGAGCCGCCCGGGGCTCCAGCCGGCCGGGCGCATGACGGCGTCGAACACCTCGTGGGCGCCGACGTGGCCGAAGTGCAGGTAGGGCGAGAGGCCGCTGGTGCCGTGGGCGTCGAGGGTGTTGTGGCTGGTCTCGTAGGCGGGCAAGGTGTCGGCGACGAACGCGGCCAGGCGCTCGCGGGCGGCGACGCTGCCGCCGCGGCCGGCGGGGGCGACGTGGTGATCGATGGGTAATTGGGAAAAGTCGTCCGGAATGACGGCGGGCCAGCGGCGGGTGACGCTCGTCGGAAGCGCGGGCAATGACGGCAGTCGCAGGCGCGCGAACGGGTCGGCCCGCGGCCCCTCGTCGACATGCTTTGATAATGTGGATTGCAGGTAGCGGCGGAAGGCGAAGGCGGTCGGGAACACGCGGCCGGCGGCGCGGACCGGCAGGAGGCCGTTGCCGTCGACCTTCTCGAGGCGGACGTCGAGCTGCGCGCCGGCGGCGGCGACCATGCGCGGGAGGAAGAGGCACGGCCAATCGTCGGTGACGACCACGCAGGCGCGCGCGGCGAGGGCGGCGAGCAGGCCGGCGCCGGCCCGCTTGCCCGGCTCGACGTATGGATAGTAGGCGACGCCGGCCTGCTGGCAGCGGCGCTGGTTGTCGCGCATGCCGGCGAGGACGAACGCGTGCAGGCGGTCGGAGGCCCACGGGTAGTCGCAGCGCAGCGGCTCGAGCACGAGGAGCGGGCGGGCCAATTCGCGGGCCCAGCGGAGCGCCCGGTCGAGGCTGTGGTTGCCGGTGGTGCGGCGATAGGCGATCATCCAGTAGAGGACGTAGTCGCCGCCCGCGCGCACGGGGGCGTCGTTGACGGCAGCGACGCGCGGGTCGGGCAGGTCGGACGGGGTCGTCATGGGGCGGACGGGGACGGGTGGGGAGAGGCTGCGTCGCATGTCCAGAAGGACATGTTCCGATAATCTTTAAAAAAGAAGTTGGAGGCCGCGTGGGCGGGAGCGTCGGTGGACAGATGATTGTGCCTGGAAGGATATGTCCTTCGGGCATCTTCAATAAAATGCCTTGAAGGACATGTCGAATGGGTCAGGCGGCGTCGATGTGGCGGCCGAGCTTGGCGGGCATGGGATAGGTGGGGGTCTCGCCGTTCATGCCGACGTCGACGACGAGGTCCCAGTAGCGGCGGCCGAGGGCGACCGCGGAGGCGTCGATCGGCGGGAGGGCGGCGCGCAGGCGGTCGAGGCCGCCGAGCAGCGAGGCGAGCAGCGGGACGGAGAACGGGTGGCGCTCGGCCGGGACGCCGAGGGCGTCGCCGAGGCCGTTGCCGACGAGGTGACGGCAGATGCTGGTGCTGAGGCGGACGCGGGCGGCGGCGACGCGGCGCTCGGCCGGGGTGCGCGCGGCCTGCAGCGGGGCCTGCAAGAGCGCGGCGGTGAGGGCCCGCGAATCGGCGTCGGGCGGACCCTGGGTGAGGAAGATGCACTCGGCCAGGCGGCGCGCCTCGGGCTCGCGGTCGGGCACGAGCTCGGGGTCGACCCCGAGCAGCCAGCTGGCCAGGCGCCACAGGTGCACGTAGTCGTCGGCCTCGTCGGCGTCGACCCGGAGGCCGAACAGACGCAGGCCGTCGAGGTAGACGTGGCTGAACAGCAGGCTGGTGGCGAGCATGTCGTGCTGGTTGATCGGCACCGCCCAGGCGGCGCGGTCCCAGCGGCCGCTGGCCAGCAAGAGGCGGCGCACCTGGGCGTGCATCAGGCGCACGTGCAGGGCGATCGCCCGCCCCTCGCCGCCGGGCAAGAGCCCGCCCGGCTCGCACACGGCGGTGACGAAGCGGGCGGTCTCGGCGAGCCGGCGCGGGGCGGCCTCGCGCAGGCGGCCGCTGAAGGCCAGCGGCTTGTTGCCGGCCGGGGCGGCGTAGCCGAGCACCAGCGAGCGCAGACCGAGGACGAAGCCGCCGACCACACCTGCCCGCGAGAACAGGTGAGCGGCGCGCTCCAGCCGCGCCGGTCGGGCCCACGCCGGCAGCCCGGCCACGGACTCCAGCAGCGCCGCCACCGGCTCCGGCGCGCCGGCCGGGTCGCGCAGCGCGGCGGCGAAGACGGCATGTCCTTCGGGACAGGTCGAGAGCCAGGCGGCGGCGGCGTCGGCGAGCGGGTCGGTGCGCTCGAAGGCGGGCAGGAGTCGGCCGATGAGGTCGCCGTACTGGGCGCGCGCGGCCGGGAGGTTGTGGACGCGGGCAGGAGCTGCGGGCATGACCAGCAGCGTGCCACACGTCGGGCGGCGCGCACGCGAGGAGGTGCGCGCGCGTGCGGCGGCGTGGTAGGGTGCCGGCCATGCAAGGCCCCGCCCTCGACCACGAAGTCCGGACCCTCGCCGGCGCGCCCCGCTCGCTCGCCGATTATCGCGGTCAGGTGCTCCTGATTGTGAACACCGCCTCGCAGTGCGGGCTGACCCCGCAGTACCACGCGCTCGAGGCGCTGCACCAGCGTTTCAAGGGCCGCGGCTTCTCGGTGCTCGGGTTCCCGTGCAACGACTTCGGCGCGCAGGAGCCGGGCACGCCCGAGGAGATCCAGACGTTCTGCACCACGCGGTTCTCGGCCAGCTTTCCGCTGTTCGAGAAGGTCCGGGCCAAGGGCGACAAGTCGCCGCTGTATCGCACCTTGACCGAGGAGCTCCCGGAGGGCCTGCGCGGCGAGATCAAGTGGAACTTCACCAAGTTCCTGGTCGGCAAGGACGGCCGCGTGTCGCACCGCTTCGAGCCGCAGATCGAGCCGCTCGCGCCCGAGGTGATGCAGGCCGTCGAGCGGGCACTGTCCGCATAAGCGCGTCGGGCAAACATGAGCATTGACACGCCCGCGACAAAGCGGGCAGTTTCCCCCGCACATGCGCGCGCGCTCGAAGGTGGGGGTCGCAATATTTACGCTCACGCTCGGGTTCGCGCTCGGGAGCTGCAAAAAGGGCGGCAGCAGCGGCAGCCCCGATTGTGATACCGAGATCCGCTACGACGCGCGCAAGGTCGAGGGCCGCGTCGACGCCGGAAAATTCGGGGTCGAGGCGACGACCTCGGTCGCGGCGGTCCGCGAGGTCGACCAGGCGGTCGAGCGCTACCTGTCGCGCTGGCGCACGCTGTGTATGGATTACAAGAACGGCGCGATGTCGCCGGACGAGTACCGCGGCGAGGCGCGGCTGCTGCGCGAGCGGACCGAGAAGCTCGAGAGCCTGATGCTGGTCCTCGAGCACGCGCCCGACGCCGAGTCGTATCAGAAGGCGCTGAAGGAGATCTACGTGGCCATGGTCCCGCCCGAGCAGGCGGTCGACCTCCAGGTCGAGTTCGGCGTGCTGGCGCAAAAGCCAGGTGAGACGAGTTGGTCGGTGGTGCCACCGAATGGGTCGATAGCCACCGGTACGAACGTGTATTTCACGATCCGCACCAGCGAGCAGGCCCACGTCTATCTCTATCAGGAGACGCCTGCAGGCGGCATCAACGTGATGTTCCCGCATCCGCAGATGCCCATGGTCAATCCGCTGCCGGCCGGGCAGGACCTGCGGATCCCGCCGAAGCCGGGCTTCTTCACGCTCGAGGCCGAGGGCGTCGGGCTCGAGCAGGTCCACATCGTCGCGTCGATCGAGCCGCTGGCGAAGCTCGAGACGTCGCTCGGCAAGGGGCAGACGACCGCCGACGAGCTGGCCTGCGGGGCGCGCGACCTGTCATACAATCCAGGTACGCAGTGCGGCGACGTCCAGGCGCGCACGTTCGGCCTCGCCCAGCCCGGAGACGCGCCGGGTGTGTCGATGAAGGCCGCCAACACGGCGGGTGCGAAGAGCATCCACCAGATCTTCGCGTTCCAGCACACGCCGTGATCCACGGCCGGGCGGGGTATACGTCCGCGGCGGTCTCACCGGCGCGAGGGGGGTTGATAGGATGCGTGGAATGATAGGGCCAGTGGGTATCCGGATCGTGTGCATATTCGTAGTCGCGCTGGCGTTCGCGGGGGTGGCCCACGCGGGGCCGCCGTGGGGCACCGACGACGCCAGCTTTCAGGCGACGTACCTGCAGCCGGGCGATCTGACGAGCGTGTCGGATCTGTCAGGCGACTGGGCCAGGGCCGGGTGCGAGCCCGGGGCGGCGCAGTTCGGCTGCACGCACTGGGGAAAGAAGCTGTGGACGGCCAAGGACGCGTCGGTGGCGATGTGGCAGGTCCACGATCTGCGGTGGGTGTTCCCCAATGCGGACGCGGCCCAGCGGTTCTTGCAGTCGTCGATGGACGAGATGGCCGAGGGCCTGCCGGCGGTGACGACCCCGCCGGCGGTCGGCGCCGATACGAAGATGTTCACCGCGCAGGGTGACACCTACGGCATCGGCATCGAGGTCATCATGTACAACCTCGTGTTCCGGGTCGACAACGTGGTGGTCAAGCTGTTCGTGGCCCAGGGGCCGGAGGCGAAGCAGCGCAAGGTCTTGACGCCGCTGATGGTGGCGGCGCTGGGACAGAAGGCGGTCGAGCGGATCCGGGCCGCCGAGCCGCGCGGCGTCGCGGTCGCGCCGGTGCCGGTGAGCGAGCCGGTGCCGGCGACGCCGGTCGAGCCGGTGCCGGTGGAGCCGGCGGCGAATGCTGCGACGCCGGTCGAGCCGACGCCGGAGCCCGAGCCGGAGCCCGAGCCGCGGCGGCGGTCGAGCGGACGGCTCGCCGGCGAGATCAAGGATTACTGGCGCTCGGGGGTGAGCAAGCCGTACATCTTCGTCGGCGGCGCTTACAGCAGGGCGATCGGCAGCTACACGCTGCCGGGCGGGCTGAAGTTGAGCGAGAAGAACGCGTTCGACATCTCGCTCGGGTTCTTGCTGCACCCGCGGGTCTACTTCCAGGTCATGTTCCACCGCGACGTGTGGCAGGTGCCGAAGGTGGAGGAGGTGCTGGTGCGGCGCCTCGAATTCATCTACGGGCTCGACCTGCTGGCGCTGCCGCCGGATTGGCGGGTGCGGCCGGCGCTGATGGCGTTGCTCGGGTTCGGGTTCGGGTTCGGGCGCATCGATTCGCTGGTGGGGACGCCAGATCCAAACGAGCCGATGCCGATGCCGCTGCCGCAGGTCGACGAGGGGCGGGGGATCGGCATCGGCGGCATCATCGGGGCCGACTTCGCGCTGCACATTCGCGTGACGCGGAAGTTCGAGCTGGCGCCGTACGCGGGCATCACGATGCCGGCCTATGCGTATACCAACGACTTCCCGGCGGCGGAGCGCCACATCGAGGGCGAGCGCGGGTTCGGTCGCGCGTGGCGCTGGCACGCGGGCTTGAAGATCGGGTTCGGGGGTCCGGGATGAGAGCGGCGGCGATACGCGGGCTGGTGCTCGCGGGCTTCGTGGGTGCGACGCTCGGCGCGCCCGGGTGCAAGCGGCAGTCGGTGCGCGCGCCCGACGAGGCGGCGAGCGCGAATGTGGGGAGCGGGCCGCAGCCGGAGCTGGTGGTGCAGGCCGGGTCCTCGCACTGGGTGAAGGACACCAAGTTCTCGCCCGACGGGCGCTGGCTGGCGGTCGCCAGCGTCGACGGACTGGTCAAGCTCTACGACGTGCGCATGGGCAAGGAGTGGCGCACGTTCACCGGCGCGGCCGGGCCGGTCTACGTGACGACGTGGAGCGCCGACGGCGAGCGGCTGGCGGCGGCGGGGTTCGACAAGAGCGTGCACGTGTGGGACGTGGCCAGCGGCGCGGAGGTGGCGACGTTGCCGGGTCACAGCGGGTGGGTCGGCAGCATCGAGTTTTCGCCCGACGGCAAGCGGCTGGCCAGCGCGGCGAGCATGCAAGACCAGGTGGTGGCGATCTGGGACCTCGAGCAGCGGGCGGTCAAGCACGCGCTGATGCACGCGAAGGACGTCAAGGACCTCGCGTGGTCGCGCGACGGCAAGGTGCTGCTGACGGCGACCGACGAGATCAACGTGTGGAACGCGGAGGCGGGCGGGCTGCTCGGGACGATCGCGGTCGCGCCGAACGGGGCCGGCGGCAAGCCGTTGCGCTTCAGCCCCGACGGGAAAATGCTGGCGATCGACGCCGGCGAGTCGGTGCACGTGTACGACGCGGGCTCGTGGGCGGAGGCGTCGCGGATGCCGGGGACGCTGGTCGGCTGGGCGTCGGACGGTGAATTGACGGTGCACCGCGGGCGCGAGGTGGTGCGGGTCGAGCCGCGCAGCGGGCGGAGGCTCGGCGGGTTCGCGGCGGGCGACGCGGCGGGCCTGCCGCGGGCGGAGCTGTCGCCGGGTGGGCGGCTGGCGGCGACGATCTCGGACATGCAGGTCGACCTGTTCGACGGGACATCCGGGGCGCGGGTGCGGACGCTGCGGAGCACGTTCTGGAACCTGGTCGGCGGGGCGTTCGGCAACGACACGGAGCTCTTGCACGTGGCCTGGAGCCCGACGGCGCCGGTGATCGCGACGGCGGGCTTCGACGGGATGTTGCGGGTGCTCGACCTGCGGCGCGGGGCGGCGCCGAAGGCGGTGTCGGCGGGGCCGAAGGTCGAGGTCGGGGCGGGCGACGACGGCAAGAACTTCCTCGGCTGGGCCTACGCGAAGGTCGGGCTGGTGAGCGACGTGCAGTTCTCGCGCGACGGGGCGTCGCTGCTGACGCGCGACGGCGAGGGCGTGTCGCTGTGGGACGCGCGCACGCTGGCGCTGACGCGGCGGTTCGCGGCGCCGGGGGCGTCGGCGGAGTCGCTGGCGCCCGACGGCAAGACGCTGGCGATCGCCCACGGGGAGGCGGTGGTGTCGGTGTTCGACGTGGCGACCGGGACCCGGCTGCGCAGCAGCAAGGGCGGCGGGCTCGACGCCGACTGTCAGAAGGGGATGGGGGAGACGACGATCTCGATGGGAGCGCCGGTGATCACGGGGCTCGGGTGGTCGGCCGACGCGAAGAAGCTCTACGTGCTGTTCCGCGAGACGGCGACGTTCGTCGAGTTCGACGCGCAGACGTTCGCGCTCGGCCAGGGCGGCTGCGCCCACCGCACGCGCACCAACGCGGTGGCGTGGTCCGACGCGCGCGACAGGGTGGCGATCGGGGCCGGCACGCACATGTTGGCGCAGACGATCAGCGAGATCAGCTTCGGCGACAACTCGGTCCACGTGTTCGGGCTCGCGGGCGAGATGCCGCTGCTCCACCGGCTCGAGGGCCACTCGCTGGCGGTGCTCGGCGCCGACTTCAGCCCCGACGGCAACCTGCTGGCGACGGCCAGCGCCGACCGCACGGCGCGGCTGTGGGACATGCGCACGGGCTCGCTGGTGACGACGCTGGCGGGGCACGCGGCGGAGGTCGACTCGGTGGCGTTCAGCCACGACAACCGCTACGTCGCCACGGCGAGCTACGACCTGACGGTGAAGGTGTGGGACCTGGCGACGCACGCCGAGGTGGCGACGATCGTGACGATCGGGGCCGACGGCTACGTGATCGAGACGCCCGATCACTACTACACGGCGTCGCGGCAGGGGTTCGAGTCGGTGTCGTTCCGCCTCGGCGAGACGATCGTGCCGGTCGAGCTGTTCGACCTGCGGCTCAACCGGCCCGACCTGGTATTGAAGCGGTTCGGCTACGCGCCGGCGGAGCTGCTGGCGCTGTACGAGAAGGCCTACAAGAAGCGCCTGAAGAAGATGCGCATCGACGAGGCGGCGCTGCGGCCGGAGTATCACCTGCCGACGGCGAAGATCGCGGGCGAGCTGCCGGTCAGCACGCCGGAGCGGACGTTGCAGCTGCACGTGACGGCCGACGACGACCGCTTCGCGCTCGACCGCCTGCTGGTGTACGTCAACGACGTGCCGATCCACGGCTCGGCGGGCCTCGACCTGCGCGGCGAGAAGTCGCGCCACCACGAGCGCACGCTGGCGGTCGAGCTGCTGCCGGGGCGCAACAAGATCCAGGTGTCGACGCTGAACGCGGCGGGCACCGAGTCGCGCAAGGACACGGTCGAGGTGGTGTCGACGGCGCCGGCGCCGGCGTCGGACCTCTACGTGGTGGCGATCGGGGTGTCGAAGTACGCCGACGTGAAGATGAACCTCAAGTACGCGGCCAAGGACGCGCGCGACATCGCCGGGCTGTTCAAGTCGCGCGGGTCGCGGTTCGGCAAGGTGGAGGTGCTGCAGATCCTCGACGGCGAGGCGCGGCGCGAGAACATCCTGGCGGCCCGCGAGCGGCTGCTCGGCACGAAGATCGACGACCAGGTGGTGGTGTTCGTGGCCGGGCACGGGATGCTCGACACCAACCTCGATTACTACTTCGTGACCCACGACTTCGAGCGCGAGCGGCCGAGCGCGCGCGGGCTGTCGTACGAGCAGCTCGAGAGCCTGCTCGACGGGATCCCGGCGCGGCGCAAGCTGATGATGATGGACACCTGCCATTCGGGCGAGGTCGACGAGGACGCGATCCGCACGCCGCCGCCGCTGCCGGGCGCGGGCACGGGGGCGCGGGCCGAGGAGGTGAAGCTGGCCTCGGACTTCCGCACGTTCAGCTACGGCGGGGCGATCCAGAGCCCGGACCGCTCGCACGAGGTGCTGGCGCAGCTGTTCGCCGACCTGCGCCGAGGGTCAGGTGCGGCGGTGATCTCGTCGGCCAGCGGGGCCGAGTTCGCGCTCGAGTCGGCGCAATGGCAAAACGGGGTGTTCACGTTCAGCGTGCTGCAAGGGCTGATGTCGGGCTCGGCCGACCTCGACCGCGACGGCACGATCCGCGTGTCCGAGCTGCGCGAGTACGTGGTCGGCGAGGTCCATCGCCTCACCCGCGGGGCCCAGACGCCGACGTCGCGCCGCGAGAACCTCGAGTTCGACTTCCCGGTCCTGTGAGCCGTTGCGCGGCGCGCAGGTCGTGATGTACGTTGCGGCGCGATGTCACGCGCCGGCTTCGTGCTCCTCTTCTCGATTGTGGCGACCACAGGCTGCGAGCGCGCGCCCGAACCGGTGAAGGTCGAGACGCGCTCCGAATTGGCGAAGGCGGAGCCGGGGAAGAAGAAGGACACGAAAGGCGAGACCAGGGCGGAGGACGCCAGGCCGGCCGATGCGCCGAAGCCGTCGCTGCCGGCGGCGGTGACGTCGCTGGCGCAGGCGGAGCACCGGCAGAAAAGCGGCGGGGCGGCGCAGATCTGGGCCCTGGCGCGCGGGCAGAACGCGTTCCTCGGCAAGCTCGAGATGGCACCGGGGGGTACGGTGCCGGAGCACCGCGACCCGACCGAGGAGTACATTCACATCCTGAGCGGCGCGGGCAAATTCACGATCGACGGGCAATCGCACGAGGTGGGCCCGGGGACGACGATCTACATGCCGCCGGGCGCGCTCGTCAGCTTCGAGAACGGGCCCGAGCCGCTGGTGGCGATCCAGGTGTTCGCGGGGCCGGAGCCGGCTGCCAAGTACGACGCGTGGGAGCGGGTGCCGTCATCGCCGTAGCGCCGGGGCGCGCGGGCGAACACCGGCGCGTGGACCCGGTGCTACGATGGGACATGCGCTCGCATTCGCCTGTGTGGTCCGCGGTGCTGGCGACGGGGCTCGTCGCTGCCGGTTGTCGACCCAAGCCGGAGACGGCGAACGCCTCGCCGATGGCGTCGACATCGGCGCCGGCCGTGGCGACCTCGCCCCGCGCGGCGCCTCCACCGGCGGTGGCGCCGGCGCGCGCGCCGATCGACCTCCTGCCTGAAGGGACAGGTGTGGTGGTGAGCGCGGCGAGCGTCCGCCACGTGCTGCGCGTGGTCGACGTGGCGGCGCTGATCGGGACGTACCGCCCCTATTACGATCAGGCGGCGGCGTACCTCGAGCAGGGCCTCGGCCACAACCTGCTCGACCCCGGGCGGTGGCCCGAGATCGGCGTCGACCCGGACCGACCGGTCGGCGGGGCGCTGCTCGACGCGGGCAGCGGCTCGATGTGCCTGTTCATCACGCTGAGCGACCCGCAGCGGTTCCGCCAATTCCTCGACCGCGTCGGCATGAAGCTCGGCGGCGACCTCGAGTCGGTCTACGAGGACCGCGGGATCGTGCTGGGGCAGGAGTCGAACGCGAAGACGTCGCTGGTGCTGCGCGACGACTTCGCGTTCATCGTGATGGTCGACAACCCGAGCCTCGCGCCCCACGACTTCGCCCGCGAGCTGGCGAGCGTCGACCCGGCCCGCGGCCTGACGGCGTCGCCCCGCTGGCAGCAGGCGCTCGGGCCGGCGGCGCGCGACGTGGTGGCGTTCGTCGACGTCGCGCGGATGATGCGGGCGGAGCTCGAGGCGCAGAGGCGGCAGGGCGAGCCGTCGCCGAGCTGGGCCGAGCAGGAGCTGCAGCGGCTGCGCGAGCAGGGCGGCTCGGCCGAGGAGATCGCGCGCTGGCAGCAGGTGGCCGACGAGCAGCGCGCCGCGGAGGCGCAGCACCGCGAACGCCGGCAGCGCGAGCGGGAGCTGTGGAGCGCGGTGTTCGGACCGCTGGGGCCGATCGTGTTCGAGCTGTCGCTCGGGCCGCAGGCGATCGCCGGGACGGCGCGGGCGCAGGCGCCGGAGTCGTCGCTGCTGCGGCGGGCGCTCGGGCCCAGCGGGGCGCCGCCGCCGGCGCTGATGGCCGCGAGCGAGCGGGTGCTCTTCGGGACAGGCGGCAGGTTCGACGTGGCCGAGGGGATCGCGGCGCTCGACGCGTTGCTGCGGGCCGACGGCAAGAGCGTCGAGGCGCTGTTCGCCGACATCCAGCGCAACCTCGGCGGCGAGCCGCGGGCCGCCGTCGAGATGCTCGACGGGACGGTGAGCTTCGCGGTGACGACCCGCGACGTGAGCGCGCTGGTGACCGCCGAGGGCAGGTCGTCGCTCGGCTTCAACCTCACGCTCGGATTTACCAACGTCGTCGCGGCCGAGGCGCTGGTGGCGGTGACGATGGCGAAGCTCCCGGGCTCGCCGCTCGGCCTCGCGGGGCTGAAGGTGAAGCGCGGGAAGGGCCGCAGCCATGTGGTGACGTGGCCGCAATGGCGCGACGTCCACGTGGCGCTGGTCGGCTCGACGCTGACGATCTCGACCGACCCGAAGTTCGCGGCGAACGTCGAGCGCGCGCCGGCGAAACCGTGGGCGCCGCGGCAGGCCCAGGCGGCGCCCGTCGTGACCGCGCCGGCGGGGGCGACGCTGCTGCTCGACCACGCGCTGCTGCTGGCGACGTTCATGGCCGGCGCCGCTGGCGAGCGCTACACGCCGGCGCAGAACCAGCCGTACTGGCGCTTCCCGGCGGTGGCGCACGCGGCGATCGAGGGGGTGCCGGAGTCGGCGGCCTACAGGGCGCGGCTCAAGGAGTGGCAGCGGCTCGACGCGAAGATCGATCGGGCCGAGAAGGCGCAGGCGCGCGAGCGGATGGCGCTCGCGGTCGCCGCGGCCGACAGCCTGGGGTCGATCGCGCTGCACGTGCGCGAGACCGACGACGGGCTGATGACCGAGGGCGGGCAGTACTTCGGCCCCGGCGGGCTGGCCCGCACGATCGAGCGCGTGATCGAGGGCCTGACGACCAGCGGCCGCGACGGCGACTACTCGGTCCACGAGCAGCGCGGCCGCGTCGAGCAGGAGCTGCAGGAGATCCGCGTCCGCGACATCGAGCGCGCGCTCAGGGTCCGCGCAGCCGAGTGACCGATCGGGCATGCTCTGATGAGCATGCCCGATCGGGCATGTCTTTAAAAACATGTTCTTCAGCGCGGGAGGGCGAGCAGGCGCTCGACGGTGCCGGGGCCGAGCGGGTCGTCCTCCATGGCCGGGCGGCCGCCGGCGGGCGCGTTGAAGACGACGGGGTAGCGGAGGCGGTAGATCTGGTCGTCGAGGCGGCCGGCGGGGATCTCCAGGGCCCAGGCGGCCTCGAGCAGGCATGCCTCGAAGCCGGGCTCGCGGTGGTTGAGGCCGGCGGTGTCGACGCGGGCGAGCATGACTTCGCCCTTGCCGACCTCGACCTCGAACACGACCTTGCCGCCGAGCTGCTGGTCGCGGGTGAGGGCCTTATTAAAGCAGGCGCGGGCGCGCGGGAAGACGCGGATCCCGAGGTAGTTGCGGAAGATCTTCTCGTCGAGGAAGCCGCGCTCGTCGCCGTTGCCGCGGCCGGCCCAGGTGATGCCGAGCCGGGCGACGCGCTGTTGATTGAGGCCGAACCACGGCGGCAGGGCGAAGCCGTCGGCGGCGGCGCGGTCGAGGTCGGACACGCCGAACGAGGCGACGAGCGCGCTGGGCGGCGGCGGCGAGGCGACGGCCCGCAGGGTGCGGCTGGTGCGGACGCCGGCCAGCTTGCCGCGCACGCCGATGCTCGGCGGGGCGCCGGTGTAGCTGCCGCGGACGACGAGGACGTTGCCGGCGACGAGGCCGTCGGGGGCGGGGACGTCGAGGGTGACGCGGCGCGGCAGCTGCAGCTCGAGGTCGGAGAGGACGGCGGGGGCGGCCAGCAGCGCCTCGGTGAGGCCCTCGGGCGGCTCGCCGCCGCTGCGGCGCGCGTGCTGGGCGAGCGACTCGAGGCTGATCCGGGCGCCGAGCGCGGTGGCGATGCCGGCGATCGGGTGCTCGGGGGTGATCCCGCCGCGCAGCATCATCGGCTCGTCGACGATGAACAGCAGCTCGGGGCGGGTGGTCCTGGTGAGGCTGTCCGAAAAGACATGCCCGATCTGCTGCGCGTCGATCCCCGCCGGCAGCATGCCGTCGGTGATGACGACGACGAGCGGGCGACGGGCCCCGCGGGCGGCGATCCGGCGGCCGGCGAGGGCGAGGGCGGCGGCGAGGTCGGTGCCCTGCTCGCGCGCGCCGGCGTCGAGGGCGGCGGCGACGCGGTCGCGGGCGGCGCGGTCGCGGACGCCGGGGAACTCATTGTCGCCGAGCAGCGGCCGGGCGGTGCGGGCGAAGCTGATGGCGTCGAAGGTGAGCGCGGGCGGGAGCTCGTCGAACAGGCCGGTCAGCGCGGCGAAGGCGTCGCGGTGGAGGTCGGGGGCGGTGCTGCGCGAGCGGTCGAGGACGACGACGACGTGGTCGGGCCGCGGCGGCGGGGCGGCACCGAGGCGCAGGTAGGCGCGGAAGCGGCCGCTGCCGGCCTTTTTGCCGGGCGGCGCCGGATCGGGCAAGACCTCGAGGTGGCCGTCGAGGATGCCTCTGTCTTTTGAGACATGTTTATAGGGCCATGAAACAACGGACCTGTCCTCGGGGCGCGATGCGAGGTAGGCGGCGCCGTCGCTGGCGACGTCGTCGAGCCAGAAGCGCGGGGCGGCCTGGACGACGACGCGGCGCTCGGGGGCGAGGGCCCAGCGGTCGTCGCCGCGGCTCGGCAGCTCGAGCTCCCAGCGGTCGGCCCGCAGGCGCGGCGGGACCTTGAGCTGCAGCTCGAGCTGGATGTTCGTCTCGGGGTCGAGGTTGAAGACGACGACCTCGGCGGCCGGGAGGTCGCCGGCGATCGCGGGCGCGAGGGCGCGGGCGAAGGCGGTGCCGGAGGCGCGGTGGCCGGGCTCGGCGGCGACGCCCGCGGGCTTGCCGGGGCTCCAGACGCCGTCACGGGCGACCGCGAGGCCGACGAGCTCGGCGTCGCGGGGCATGGCGAGCGAGAGGACGGCGTCCTGGCGGCGCTTGCTGGCGTTGTGCAGGGCGACGCGCAGGCGCAGGTCGACCTTGTAGCCGTCGACGCCGGCGACGATCGCCTCGTAGGACAGCTCCTGCACCGGGGTGAAGTTGCGCTCGGGGTTGGCCTGCACGTCGATGTGCAGGCTGTCGGCGCGCGCGGTCGCGGCGGCGCCGAGGACGAGGGCCGCAGCGGCGGCGACGATCCGGGGCGTGGCAGGCACGGTGAGTCAGTGTAACGCGAGAGCCCGCGGGCGAGCTCCGGACCGCAGTCACTGGCGGCGGACGACGGTGCGGAAGGTCAGCGACAACCGGCGCCCGCGCGGGCCGCGATCGGGGTCGCTCCTGCGCGCCGGGATGGCGTGGCGCCAGCGGTAGCGCGCGTCGCCGGCGAGGACCAGCAGGCTGCGCGGCGGCAGCCACACGACGGCCCGCGGGCCCGGCTCCGGGGGCGACAGCTCCATCATCGCGCCGCTGCCGAGGCTCAGGGAAGCGACCACCGGGCCGAAGCAGGGGACGCAGTCGATGTGGGCGGAGATCCCCTGGCCGGGTACATACTCGTTGACGATGACCTGGTCCGGAGGACAGGTGAAGACGGATTCACCGCAAAGCCGCGCGGCCAGCTCGGCGGCCCACGCGGGCAAGGGCCCGAGCGGCTCGGCGGCGTCGACCTTGCGGCCGCGGTAGGCGTAGCGGTAGCCGTGGTGCTGGACGCGGCGGCGCAGGCTGTCGTCCCACGGGTGGGCGTCGACGGCGGCGACGATGTCCCGCTCGAGCGCGGCGGAGATCCACTCGGGGACGAGCGTGAGGCCGGGGACCGTCGCGGTCATGCGCCATGCTGCCACGCAGGCGAGCGGTGGGCGGCGTGCAATTGCGCGCGTGGGCCGGCCTTGCACGGCGAGCGGAACTGCGAGATGGCGGCGAGGCCATGCGCTCCCTGCTCGCGGCGACCCTGCTCTGGGCGTTCTCCTTCGGGCTCATCAAGCGCCACCTGAGCGTGCTCGATCCGAACTTCGTCGCGGCCGTGCGGCTCCTGCTGACGCTGCCGCTGTTCCTGCCGCTGCTGCGCGTGCGCGGGCTCGAGCCGGCGATCGTGGCGCGCCTGCTCGTCATCGGCGCGGTGCAGTACGGCCTGATGTACGTCGGCTACATCACCGCGTTCCAGTTCGCGGCGGCGCACGAGGTGGTGCTGTACACGGTGCTGACGCCGCTGTACGTGGCGCTGATCTGCGACGCGCAGGCGCGCCGGTTCGACGTCGTCAACGTCGGGCTGGCGGGGCTGGCGGTGCTCGGGGCGGCGGTGATCCAGCACCGCGAGGGCGCGGGGGTGGCGTGGGTCGGCTTCGTGCTGGTGCAGCTGTCGAGCCTGTGCTTCGCCTGGGGGCAGACGGCGTATCGCCGCCTGCGGCGCGACCGACCGGCGCTGCGCGACCGCGAGGTGATCGCGCTCTTGTACCTCGGCGGGGTCGGGGTGACGGCGATCGCGGCGACGTGGAGCGGCAGCTGGGGCACGCTGGCGGCGCTGACCGGGACGCAGTGGCTGGTGTTCGCGTACCTCGGGCTGCTGGCGACGGGCCTCGGCTTCTATCTGTGGAACCGCGGGGCGGTGCAGGTCGGCGCCGGGGCGCTGGCGGTGGCCAACAACCTCAAGGTGCCGCTCGGGGTCCTCGCGGCGCTGACGATCTTCGGCGAGCAGGCCGATCTGCTGCGCCTGGCGGTCGGCGGCGGATTGATGGTAGTCGCGGCCGCGCTGGCGGCCCGGCGCGGCGAGGCTTGACAGCCGCGGGCCCGCCGGGCGTTCATGAGGTCATGACCGACGCGAAAGGTCGAGGCCTCACGCCGCTGCCGCCGGGCCCGGCGCTGGTGTGCAGGACGGTGATCGCGGTGACGCTCGGAGCCGCGGCCTGCGGCGAGGAGGACAAGACCAGCGCGACGGAGAAGTCGCCGATGCCGGGCCCGATGACGACGGAGGTCGACCCGACGATCGCGCCGATGTTCACCACCGAGGCCCCGACCACCCAGGGGGAGACGACGCTGATCCCGCCGATGGTGCCGCCGACCGGGAGCGAGTCGGGCAGCGATGCGACGACGGTGGTGCCGATGCCTCCGCCGACGTCGACGGCGCCGATGCCGGATCCCACCACGGAGGGCACGACCGGCTCGACGACCGAGGACACCGGCACGACGGCGATCCCGCCGATGCCGCCGCCCGACACGACCGGCGCGACGACCGAGGACGCCGGCACGACGGCGATCCCGCCGATGCCGCCCCCCGACACCAATGGCTGAAGGGACATGTGATGGGGGACATGCCCTGGAGGACAGATGAAGGTTCGGGGTCCATGACCGAAGGGACAGGTTTGTGAGAGCGTCGCGGCGGCGGCGGGGGCCGACGCTGAGCCCGGCGTACCGGGCGTGGCTGGCGGAGAACCTGCTGCGCGGGGCCGACGAGGCGGCGATCCGGGCGGCGCTGGCGGAGCGGGCGGTGCCGGCGGCGGTGATCGACGAGGCGCTGGCGCGGGCGCGCGGGTCGGCGGAGCTGGCGGGGGCGCGGGCGGCGATCCGCGGGCTGCAGCGCGAGGCGCTGGTGGGCCGCCTGCGGCGCACGCTGCGGGCCACGGCGCCGGCGATCGAGCGCCGGACGGCGCCGTCGCCGGGCGAGTTCGTGGCCCGCTACTGGGCGACGGGGACGCCGGTGATCCTGACCGACGTGGTGCCGCGCTGGCCGGCGTTCTCGCGCTGGAGCCCGGCGGACCTGCGCGACCGCTTCGGGGCGGCGGAGATCGAGATGTCGATCGGGCGCGCCGCCGACGACGACCCCGACGTGCGCTTCAAGGAGCACTGCCGGGCGACGACGCTGGGCGAGTACATCGATCGCGTGCTCGCGGCCGGCGAGACGAATGATGTCTATCTGATCGCCAACAATCGCAACCTGGCGCGCCCGCAGCTGCAGGGGCTGCTCGCCGACATCGCGCTGCCGCCGGGCTACTTCGACGAGTCGCGCAGCGCCCGGTGCGGGGCGCTGTGGTTCGGGCCGGCCGGGACGGTGACGTCGCTGCACCACGACACGTCGAACATCCTGTTCTTCCAGGTGGTGGGCCGCAAACGCTTCCGCCTGTACCCGCCCGACGAGCCGCGCCTGCTGGCCGCGGCGCGCGGGGTGTACAGCACGCTCGACCCGGAGCGCGACGAGCTCGCGGGCGCGTTCGGCCTCGACGAGGTGCTGCTGCCGGGTGAGGCGCTGTTCCTGCCGGTCGGCTGGTGGCACCACGTGCGTGCGCTCGACCTCAGCATCAGCGTGGCGTTCAACAACTTCGTGTGGCCCAACCAGTTCGAGTGGTACAAACCCGGCGCGCCAGGGTGAGGCCGCGGCGATTCGCCGCCCGCGCGCGGACCGGGCACTGCGGGCGCGGACGAGCTCGGCGGCGATGCTGCGGCGATCCGCGGCGGCGGCGGTTGACAGCCGCCGGCCCGGACCGAATACTCCGAGGACGCGCGAGGCAGGTCGCCCGCGCGGTCCGGACAGCGCCGGGAGCGAGAGCCCCGGCAGAAAGCGACAATCATGCATCCCTGGTTCTCTGCGTGGCGCGGGTTCGCGCGCCGGGTGGCCGCGTCGCGGCATTTCGGGCACGAGCATGCCCATTGTGGTGGTTTTGGTAGAGGTCGCTGCGGCGACGGAGACGGGAGCGGCGGCGGCGGCGAGCCCGGAGGCGGCCCCGAGAGCTTCTTCTGGGGCGGCGGTCCGTTCGGCGTGCGCCGGCCGCTGCGCTTCCTGGCCTACAAGCTCGGGCTCGACGAGCGTCAGGTCAGCGAACTGGCGGTGATCCTCGACGGCCTCAAGGTCGAGCGCGCCCAGGCCGAACTCGACCTGCGCCGCACCAGCGGCGGCTACGCCGACCTGCTGGCGGCCGACACGTTCGACGAGGCCGCGGCGGCCCAGATCGCCGCGGAACGCACGCGCTCGGCGGAGCGGGTGCAGAAGGCGGTGCAGGTGGCCGTGGGCAAGATCCACGGCCTGCTCGGCGAGGAACAGCGGCGCCGCTTCGTCTACATGCTGCGCACCGGCCTCGTTCGGCTGTGAGTCGCGCGCCGTGACGATTCGCAACGCGGCGGCCTCCGAGGCCGCGCGGTGGGATCTTGCGGAGACCTCGGCGCGGCGAGCGAGGAGCTCGCGGCGCTGCTGTGATTCGTGCTTTCGCCAAAGACGCGCGGGACGTGTGATTCTCGTCGGGCGCAGCGAGCGGGAGCTTGCGGCGTTCGTGTGATTCGTGCGCCGATCGCTAGAAACGAGCGGGACGTGTGATCTCCGCGCTGTGTCGCGAGCAGGAGCTCGCGGTGCTCGTGTGATTCGTGCTCGCCCTCGCGAGGAGGAGCGGGACCTGTGATCTCCGCGCTGCGTCGCGAGCAGGAGCTCGCGGTGCTCGTGTGATTCGTGTGCGTGCCGGTCGCGAGGACGAGCGGGGCGGCGGCTCGTCGTCAGGGCGACTCGAGCGCGCCGAGCGTGCACGGGTCGCCGCGCGGCTCGCCGCGCTGATCGGTCGGCGGGCAGTCGCTGCCGGCCGCGAGCGCGGGGCTGCCGGCGAGCGGCATGATCGTGCGCGTCGGGCCGCCGTTGTCGGCGAGCGCGCCGAGCAGCGGGTCGGCGCGCGAGATGCCCGGGGTGCAGTCCATGTCGTCCTGCACGCCGTTCGGCCACTGGATGTTGTGGTCGCCGCTGCCCGGCGGGCTGGCGAACATCGCCCCCGTGCAATTGAGCGGGGTGTACTGATTCTCGGCGTTGTTGCTGATGATGGTGTTGCGGACCACGAGCGGGGTGACGCGCAGGATGCCCGCGCCGAATTGCGCGTCGTTGCCGGCGATCGTGCAATTGAGGATCGTGCCGGTGGTGTCGTCGCCGATGGTGATGCCGGCCCCGATCCCGCGCATGGTGAAGTCGTCCTGCGGCCAGGTCGAGTTGCCGGTGATGGTGACGTTGGTGAGGTCGGCGACGGCGGGCTGGGCCCCGTGGCCGAGGATCCACACGCCGGCCGAGCTGCGCGCCTTGTTGCCGGAGATCGTCGAATTGGTGAGCGTGACGGCGGTGCCCTGAATGTAGAGCGCGCCGCTGCTCGGTGAGTCGTCGTCGTCGTGGTCGGGGATCTCGTTGTCGGCGAAGGTGCTGCGGTCGATGACGGTGGGCTCGCCCTCGTAGCCGGTGCGAAACAGCGCGGCCCCGAAGGCGCCGCCCCGGTTGCCCTGGACGGTGCTGCCGCAGATCGTCAGCTCGCGGCCGCTGCCGTCCATGACGATCGCGCCGCCGTTGCCGCCGTGGCCGGCCTGCTCGCCCATCATGTCGATGTAGTTGGCGTCGCGCCCGGTGGCCTCGTTGTCGGTGAAGGTGGAATTGACGATCGTGAGCGCGGTGTGCAAGGCCCCGATCGCGCCGCCGTTGGCCGCGCGGTTGTTGTGAAAGGTGCAGCCGACGACGGTGGTGGCGCCGACGCCGATGCCGTAGATCGCGCCGCCGGCGACGTCGGGGCCCCAGGTGGCGGCCTCGTTGTTCTCGAACACGCTGTCGATGGCGGTGACGCTGCCGCCGAGGTGGAAGATGGCACCGCCGCCGCCGTCGACGTCGGTGCCGAGCGGACCCTCGGTGCCGCTGGCCTTGCCGTCGATGAAGCGCAGGCGCTGGACGGTGAGGTGCGGCCCCTGTGACTCGAAGTTGCCGGTGTCCATGTCGAGGATCCGCGTGACGCCGCCGCCCGAGAGGGTGACCTCGTGGTTGCCGTCGATCACGAGGTCGCTGGTGATGGCGATCGCCTGCCCGAGAGTGATGGTGACGGGGCCGCCGCAGGCGAAGGTGACGACGCCGCCGCCGGCGAGCGCGGCGGCCAGCGCCGATTCGTTGCAGCTCCCGGGGGTGCCGTCGCCGACGACGGCGGTCGAGTTCGCGGTGTCGACGAGCTCGACCGGGACCTCGCAGGTGCCCGCGGGCGGAGGCGGCGGCGGATCGCCGGTGTCGGTCGGGTCGCCGGTGGTGGGCTCGCTGGTGCCGGTGGGGCCGGTCGGATCGCCGCCGGTGTCAGACGGATCGGTCGTGGTGCTGTCGCTGCCGGTGGGGGCGCTCGTGGGGCTGCCGGTCGGATCTCCGCCGGTCGGATCACCGGTCGGGTCGGAACCTGTCCCTTCGGTCATGATGGCGCCGCTGTCGCCGCAGGCCGCGAGAGCGGCGAGGAGCGCGGCGCAAACCCTGTGCTGCTGCATGCGGCGAGGGTACCCGCGGGGCGAAGGCCCGGCGCGGGGGAGGGAGACGACAGGTGCGCGGGCGAGCTTCGGGATTCACGAGCGTCGCGCGGAGGTGGTTGATGGCGTCGTGGAGGTCGATGGGGCGCGGAGGGGTCGACGGCGTGGAGGTCGATGCGATCGGCGCGGGACGATGCAGCTGCGTCGATGCGATGAATCGCGGAGCGAGCGATCGATGCGGAGGATGCGATGCGGGTCGGTGCGCGATGAACCGATGTCGCTGGAGCGGAAGGGCTCGAACCGGTGAGTGCGTGCGAAGCAGGTGGTGCGAGGTGAATGCGGTGTCGCGGGGGCCGGCGTGGACGGTGGTGATGGCGCAAACGGACGGTAGACGCGCGCTTGCGTCCGCCGGGGGTGTTGGGGCAAGTTCGCCCTGGAATTGGCTCCCGTGCGCGATCTTGCTCCGTCCTCCGCTGCTCCGCCCGAGCCCGTGCGGGCTCCTCTGCCCGCGACGCTGCTGCTCCGCTCGAAGCGTCCGGTCGCGTCGGCCGTGGCGCGGATCTACGTGCCCTTCGCGGTGATCGCGGGGGCGCTGATCTTCGCGCCGCGCGGGCCGGTGTTCTGGGGGCTGCTGGCGGTCGCGCTGCTGTGGTTCGCGCTGTTCCCGGCGATCGTGCAGGCGCTGCTCGGGCCGCTCGAGCGAGCGGTGCTGGCGGCGACGCCGAGCAGTGCGCCGGGGCTGATCGACGCGATCCGCAGCCGGCGACGGGTGCGGTGGTTGGCGCCGTACGCGTGGACGGCCCTGCAGGAGGGCCGGCTCCACCTGGTGCGCGGAGAGGGTCGAGCGTCGGCGAAGGCGTTGACCGAGGCGGTGCGGCTGGCGGGGACGACAGGACAGCCGCCGGCGGTGGTGGTGTCGGCGCAGGCGCATGCGCTGCTGATCGCCGAGGCGCCGGAGCAGGCGCGTGACCTGCTGCAGTCGCTGGTGAAGCGCGAGGCGGTCGGGCCGTGGGAGCAGCTGCACCTGGCCGCGGCGCAGCTGCTGGCCGGGAAGCCGCGCGCGGAGGAGGTCCGGGCCCAGCTCGACGCGGCCGAGGCGGCGCTCGGGGCGACGCCGCGGGTGCTGGCGACGCGGGCGCTGCTCGAGCAGCGCGCGGGGGCGTCGGAGGTGGCGCTGTCGGCCCTGCGCGGGGCGGAGGCGGGGCTCGAGGCGGGGCCCGACAAGCTGGCGCAGGCGCTGGTCGAGCGGGCGCGGCGGCTGCTGCGGCCGGCGGTGAAGGCGAGCGAGAAGCGGGCGCGCAAGCTCGAGGCGCGGGCGGCCGAGCGCAAGGATGGCGCGAAGGGCATGTCCCTGGAGACAGGGTCGAAGGGGCAGGCGGCGAGCCGCAAGGCCGGCAAGGTCGACGCGAGCAAGGGGACTTCCGCGAAGACGCGCGAGGTCGCAGCGGGCGCGGTCGCGGGTCCGGCAGGCGGGCAGGCGGGCGCGAGCGGGCCGGACACGAGCGTGCCCGCCGGTCCGGCGGGCGAGGGCGGCGTGGTGCTGGCGCTGCCGGTCGGGACGTCCGAGAGCGGCGACGAGCGGCCGGCGGACCGCGAGGAGCAGGGAAAGCCGCGCGGGAAGCGGAACGTCCGCCGCGAGGAGCGGCGAGCGGCCCGACGAACCGCGAAGGCCGAGCGCCGGGCGACGCAACGCGCGAGCAACCCGCCGAGCCGCAGCGTGGCGCGTCCGGCCGCCAAAGCCGAGGCGAAGGGGCGCGAGGAGCGGGTCGAGCAGGCGGTGAAGAGCTCGCCGGCGCGCGCGGAGCAGGCGGGCGCGACGCAAGCGGCGGTCCGGCCGGGGCAGCGCGAGGAGCAGGCCGAGCAAGGGGTGAAGGGTTCGCCGGCTGCCGGGGCGGCTGTCCCCGGGGGCATGGCGGAAAAGACAGCGGCGGCGCCAGGGGCCGAGCGGCTGGCGACGCCCGCGATCAAGCCCGGAGGCGTGGCGGCGGCGCTGCGCGGAGAAGGGGCGTCGGTCGCAGCTGTCCTCGGGGACAGGAGCGCCGAGGCGGGTTCGGCGAGGGGCGAGGAGCTGGCGAGCGCGGGGGCTGTCCGGGAGGACGGGTCGGCGAGCGCGGGGGCTGTCCGGGAGGACGGGTCGGCCAGGGCGGCGGCTGTCCGGGAGGACGGGTCGGCGAAGACGGCGGCTGTCCGAGAGGACAGGTCGACGAGCGGGCCGATTGGAGCCGTTCGGGAGGACAAGTCGGAGAGCGCGGTGGTTTTGGAGGCTGTCCGGGAGGACAGGTCGGTGAGCGCGGAGGCTGTCCGAGAGGACAGGTCGGCGGGCGAGAGCGGTGCGCCTGTCGCTCGCCCGCCCGCTGCGGCTCCGCCCGCGGGGGCGCTGTTCGGGCACCTCGGAGCGTCGTCGGGCCCGCGCGTGGGGGCGCCGGGGTTCGGTGTGGGGCCGTCGCGGCCGGGGACGTCGGGGCCCGTGCCTGCCGCCCCGGGACCGAAGCCGCCCGCGTTCTCGGTGCCGCTGGCAAAGCCGCCCGGGACGGGTGCCGTGACCCCGCCGCCCCCGCTGGTGTCCAGCGGGCCGGCACGCTCGCCTGTCGCCTTCGCGCCGCCCGCGGTGAAGAGTCCCGGCTCGACGCCGACGAGCGCCGCGGTGCCATCCGTGCCGTCGATCGGAGCTCTGCCGACGAGTGCATCGAGAGCGCCGGCGGTGCCGACGCTCGGAGGCCTGCAAGCACCGGGAGTGACGCCTCCCGGCGTGCCCGTGGTGCCCACGGTCGGGGCTCCGGTGGTGGGCGGGCCAGCGGTGCCTGGGATTGGGGCGCCGGTGGTGGGCAGGCCAGCGGTGCCTGGGATCGCGGCGCCGGTCGTCGGGGTGCCTGTGGTCGCGGCGCCGGTCGTCGGGGCCGTGCCGGCTCGCGTGGTCGCGGCGCCGGGTGTGGCGAGGCCCGTGGTCGTGTCCGGGGACGCTCCGCAGGTCGCGCCGTCGGTCGGGTCGGCAGACGATGCCGAGTGGGATTCAGTGCTGGACGCGCTCGACGAGGCGTCCGGACCGAAGCCGATGTGACGAGGTGGCGCGGCAGAGGATGCCGGGTGGGATTCAGGGCCGCGCTCGAGCTCCGCGGCGGAGCTCGAGCGGCTCCGCCGCGGCCGGAGCATCGGGAACCGGCATGTTCGAAAGACCATGTCTGTTTGGACATGGCCATTTTAATAAGAGAGAAAATTAATAGATAGGTCGGTCAGGGGCGGGGCAGGCTGAAGATCACCTCGCCGCTGCGGGAGCGGCCGACGTCGGTCCAGCCGGCGGCGCGGTAGAAGCGGTCGGCGCGGGTGCCGACGGCGGTGGTGAGCCGGATGGCGTCGAGCTCGGGGTGGGACCACAACCAGGCGACCGCGCGGTCCAGCAGCTCGCGGCCGATGCCGCGGCGCTCGTGCGCGGGGTCGATGAAGAGGGCCCAGATCGACTTGTGCTGCGGGTGGGCCGAGGAGAAGCCGAGGATGACGCCGCCCTCTTCGCACACCCACGACCTCCCGGGGCCGGCGATGTGCTCCTCGTAGTCGGGGACGGTCACGAGGCCGGGGTTCGAGAGGACGTTCTCGCGGACGGCCGCGCGGATCACCTGCAGGCGGGGGATGTCGGCCAGCCCGGCTTCGCGGTACTTCAGCATGTCGCGGAGGTTATACCTTGGCGCGCCACTTCACCGTGAGCCGCGCAGCGCCAGCGAGTGGGTTCGCGGTCGGCGAGTCGGCGAAGGTCTCGAGCAGCGAAGACCGCTCGCGCGGCCGGCGGGGCGACTGGAACGGCGCAGCGCCGCGCGCTCAGTCGGCGAGCTGTTCGAGCACCTGCGGCAGCTCGCGGGTGGTGAGTCCGTTGACGCGGCAGGTCTTGACCAGGCGGCCGGGCAGCTCGGGCATGTCGAACTGGTCGTCGATGGCGACGTAGCGGGTCGGCGGTTCGGTCTGGGCGTCCAGCCAGGCGCGGATCTCCCGACCGCGGCGCGGGCCGTCGACGTCGGGCGTGATGCCGACGACCTGGGCCTCGCAGCCGGCGGCGGCGAAGCTGGCGCGCAGCTCGGAGAGCGGCACCGTCAAGCGCCACGACGATGAGACCACCACGACCGCGCCCGTGGCCCGCACGATCTGGTTGAGGACCGCGACGTTGTCAGGATCGAGCCACGCGACGACGCCGCTCCGCTGCGGCTCGGCGCGCGTGCCGAGGTTGTTCATGACGCCGTCGATGTCGAGGAAGATGACCTTGGGCGGCACGATCCCAAGCCTAGCACCGCGGCGCGCCAGGCTGCGAGGGGCACAGATCCGCGCAATCAACTTCTCGGACATGTCGTCAAGGTCAGGCCGCACGTTCGTCTCGGGCACTCGCCGAGTTGTCCCCTCGTGCTTGCGGTGGCGCTCGCAGAACGTGGACCTGCAACGACTCGGGCGGGCTCCGACCTGCGATCGCAACACACCCGAATTTTTTGGCGACGGTTGGACGCGACGGTTTGGAATTTCTCGGCGCCGTCCTGTCGCCCCCGCAGGGGGATGGAGTGAAATATTTGCACCTGTCTTTTCAGACAGGCCCGCAAGCGGCGTTCAGGCGCGGCCCTTGCTGTAGCCGCGCCCGAAAGCGCCGGCGATCAGGTGCGCCAGCCGCAACGCCTCGGGCAAGGCCCCGTGCACACGACCGCGCTCGAGCAGAACGGCGGCCTCGGCGGCGCTGAGACCCTTGCGCTGGACCCATACGCCGGCGAGCGGCTCCATCGCGCCGGCCCGCTCGATAAGTGACCACTTGCGGGCGCCGCCCCGGAGACGTGCGAGGGCAGCGCGGATCTTCGCGAGGTCGGGCGGTCGCCGAGCGACGACCAGGATCGGACGAGCGATCGCCTCGTGCAGCTCGTCGAGGTCGACGACGTTGAAGCCGGCCAGGGCGATTCCCTGCAACACCACGGCCTGTACGGCGTCCGCGAACGGCGAGCCCAACAACATGCCGGCGATCCGCCGCGCGGCGTCGGCACCGTCGCGGCGGACCTTGCCGCGCAGGACGCCGTCGAGCCGACCCGCCGTGCAGATCGTGCCGATGATGGCGACGTCGCCCCGGTGCTCGCGCAAAAACGGAGCGTCGTCGACGCCGAGGAGGTTCGAGAGGCGACGCGGCCGAGACATGCGAGGCCCCGAGTATCGCGAGAAGGGCGACCCGACGCGAGGCAGGGCGAGGGGGCGGCGGCGGTGGCGAAGGGAACCCGACGAGAGGTCGACTGGCGAGGTCGCGGTGGCGAGGAACGCTGACGAGAGGCAGGTCGGCGGAGGCGGTGGTCACGAAGGGAACCGACGAGGGGGAGGTCGACCGGCGAGGCAGCGGTAAGCGAGGACGCCGACAAGACGGCGGCGAGGGGAGCTCACGGGAGGCGGTCGCGAGCCGACGGAGGCGGGTCGAGTGGCGACAGCGGTCGCAAGAGGAGCCGACGGGAGGCGGGTTGACAGGCTCGGGCGGTGGGGCGCGGCGCCCGGGCGACGATCTATAAAAGAAAAGGTGCTTCAGGACATGTCTTTCAAAACATGTCCGTCGGGCTTGGTGCACAGGCCGCACTGGGAGTCGATGCCGGTGGCCAGGCGGGTGCCGCGGAAGTTGCCGCCGAGGCTGTCGAGCGCGAGGCCGGCGGCGGCGACGAGGTGGCGCAGCTCCTCGGGGAAGATCTGGCGGTGGGCGAGGTGGACGACCTGCAGCGGCTCGGGCGGCGGTTTGAAGGCCCGCGGGCGCCTCGGGGCCTCGTCGTAGAAGATCCGGACGTGGCACACCTGGGTGTGCGGGTCGTAGGTGTGATTGGTCGAGTAGACCATCGCCGCGCCGGTGCGCGGGTGGGTGAAGTGGGTGACGCTGTGGCGCTCGTCCGGGTCCCAGGTCAGCCACTCGAGGTCGGGCAGGAGGACGTCGAAGGCGAACCGGCCGCCGGGGACGAGCACGCGCGCGGCCTCGCGGAAGCAGCGCAGCAGGTCGGCCCACGAGTAGAGGTGCATGAGCACGTTGAAGGGGGCGAACACCAGGTCGGCCGAGGCGTCTGGCAGCGGCAGCGCCATGATGTCCCCGAGGACAGGTTCGAGGCGGGCGGCGACGTCGCCGGCGAGACCGCCGGCCTTGCGCCGCAGGTGGTCGAGCATGGTCGGCATGCGGTCGACGGCGACGACGCTGTGGCCGTCGTGACACAGCGGCAGGCTGATCCGCCCGGTCCCGGCGCCGAGCTCGACGATCCGCTGGCGCGGGCCGCGGTCGCGCGCGAGGCCGCGGTACCAGGCGACGTCGTGGCGGTGGTCGCGGTACTCGAAGTCGTACAGCTCGGGGTCTTCGTAGTGCTCGCTGGTGCCCAGTCGCAGCAGGGCCTCCGGGTCGAGCGGGCCCCTGCCCCGGCGCGTCACGGGGTCCCCGGCTCGGGGGAGTGACGGCGGCCGTCGGCCCCGCCGCCGTGCCGGGTCCGCCGCCGCCGCTTGCGCCGCGGGCCGCCGTCGAATTCGTCGCCGGACTCGATGCGCAGCGGCTGGGTGACGGCGGCGAGGCGCTGCCAGTGCCCGAGCTCGCTGCCGTCGCCGCCGCGCGCCTTGACGGTGAGGCCGAGGAACACGAGGGCGTCGTGGAAGTACTGCCGCTGGACCAGCGAGGGCCGCCGCTTCTTGCGCGTGAGCGACTCGACCATGCGCCGGTGGGCCATCAAGATCTGGCGCGCGAGCTCGCGGTCGCGGCGGGCCACGCCGAGGCTGACGCACACGGGGCCCATGAGGTCGTCGATCAGCCGGTCGAGGCCCTGGCGGCTGGCGGTCATCCACTGCTCGTCGAGCAGCGGGGCGAACAGCACGGCCAAAAGGACGCCGTTGCTGGCGACCTGGCTGGTGGCGCTGGTGTACTCGTCGAGCGCCTCGAGCAGGTTCCACATCACCCGCGAGGGCTCGCCCGGGCGGGTCTTGCTGGCCGGGCCCGACAGGCCGCCGGGGCTCAGCTTGCGGTAGAGGTCGACGTAGCTCGGCATGAGCTCGGTCATCAGCCGCGACTCGAGCAACAGCTCGAAGCTGCGCCGCGCCGCGCCGCCGCGCAGGAGCTTGTAGATCTCCTCGAGCACGCGGGCGCGCGAGCACTTGCCGATGTGACCGACGGTGTCGAGCAAGGCCCGCCAGGTGGCCTCCTCGATGGTGAAGTCGAGCCGCGCGGCGAACTTGACCGCCCGCAGCATGCGCACCGGGTCCTCCTGGAAGCGCAGCAGCGGGTCGCCGATCGTGCGGATGACGCCGCGCTCGAGGTCGGCCAGACCCTCGACGAAGTCGACGATCGCGTCGGCGTCGGTGTCGTAAAAGAGCCCGTTGATGGTGAAGTCGCGCCGCCGCGCGTCGTCCTCGACGGTGCCCCACTCGTTGTCGTGGGTGATGAGCGGGTCGTCTTCGGCCGTGATCGGGGTGGTGCGGAAGGTGCTCGTCTCGATGATCTTCGGGCCGAAGAACACGTGCGCGAGCTTGAAGCGGCGACCGATGATGCGGCAGTTGCGAAACGCCTTGCGGATGGTCTCCGGGGTGGCGCTGGTGGCCACGTCGAAGTCCTTCGGCCGCCGCTTGAGGAACAGGTCGCGGACGCATCCGCCCACCAGATAGGCCTCGTGGCCCCCGGCCACCAGCTTGCGGACGACCTTGAGCGCGTCCGGGTCGACATCGCGGATGGAGATGGCCCCCTGAAGGCGCGGCGGCGTCGGGACGGTGGGGCTGCTTGCCTTCGCTTCGGGCATCGCGTGCTGCTGCGCCCCTCTACCACACGGGGGCCCCGAATGGTGGAAAGGCGATGGTGCGCGGTTTCGCTCATGGCTCGGGGGCCGACAGGGGCGGTTCCGGCCGGAAATCGTGCGCTTGATCTGAACCAGATCAAGCGCTGCATTGACCCCACTGCTCGCCAGGCGCACTTTACTGAACAGGCGAGCAAGCTGACCATGAGTTCCGGATTCACCACCCTGCAAGTCCTGTCGTCCTGCACCGGCCTGCACGTGATCCTCGGCAGCCGCGCCGGCGCCCCGGTGCCCTCGGCCAACCCGGAACTGGCCCTGGCCGGCCTGCTCGGCGAGTTCGAGGCGCGGGGCGAGCGCGTCACGGTGGTGACCCTGCGCCTGGCCCGGCGTGAGGACTCGACCTGGGCCGAGCCGGCCCTCCGCTGGCTGACGGCCCACGGCCGCCGCGTGATCGTCCGCAGCCCGGCCACCCTGGCCCGCTCGCTGGTCCTGCGGGCCAAGGACTGCGGGGCGTCGGTGGCGTTCGAGATCGCGCACCAGAAGGTGGAGATCCAGCGCGCGCTCCTCGGCGCCGAGGCGGACGCTGCGCCGGCTCTGTTGCTCCAGGCGCAGTACCTGCGGCGGCTGGGCGTGCCGGTCTCGGTGCACCTGGGGCCGCTGCTGGCGGGCCTGCACGACCGGCCGTTCGGGCCCGACTTCGAGCCGCTGCTCCGCCACATCTCCGCGGCCGAGCTGCACGACCTCCACTTCGTGCCCGGGCGGCTGACGCCGGCGCGGATCCAGGCGCTGGCCGGGGTCCTCGACGCCGACACGATGACCTCGGTGCTGCGCCGCTACGGCGTGCCGCCGGCCGCGAAGAGCCGCGACGCGGCCCCCACGAGCACCGGCTGGCGCCTGACGGCGCAGGCGACCGGTGCCCTGGTCGAGGGCCTCAAGGGGCTGGCCGAGCGCCACGGGATGCGTCTCGACGCGTGCGGCTGCGCGGCTCACTGCCACCGCGACGAGCAGCGCCGCGAGCCGATCCCCGTGCAGGGCCCGGGCCTGTTCGCGGCCCACGGCTGGCACTGACGGAGAGCGAGCTCAGCTCGTAGCGATGACGGGACCCGTGGGCCTTCGCACTGAGCGCGCGCGGCGGGTGGCGACGCCGAGGCGGCGCGTCGACCGGGCCGCGCAGCTCGCGGCCCCATTTTAAATGACTCGACGCTCGGGGGTCGCGGGAGGGCGACCTGTCCCGAGCGCCAGGTGCTCGAGCGGATGTCGGTGCGGCTCAGGTGGCGCTGTCGGTCTCGTCCGACTTGTCGAACTGCTCGACGGTCTGAAGACAGGCCATGCTGCCGGCGGCGATCATGAGGGCCGTGAGGAGCAGGAAGGTGAAGAACTTACGGCTCATGGGCGAGGACTCCGACAGGGTCGGCTGAGAGTATCATGGAAGGTTCGAACAGCCGCAAGGCATCGCGGTGCCGCGCGACAAGCGCGGTCCGATCGTCGGGATGGGCGGCGAGCCAGGCGGTTTTCTCCTGCAGGAGGAGTCGGGTCGCGTCGGTCGGACGTCCGAGGTCGAGGAGCAGGTCGATGTTGGCGAGCAGGGCTTCGGGCCGCTCGGGGGCGAGGTCGAGGGAGCGGCGATAGTGGACCTGGGCCTGCTCCGGGTCGCCGAGGCGGTGGAAGATCCGCCCGGCGGTGGCGTGCAGCTCGGGGCTGTACGGGTAGCTGGCGAGGCCCTCGGCGAGGTGGCGGCGGGCCAGGTCCGTGCGCGTCGTCTCGGGCGTGGCCGGGAGGTCGAGGCTCACCTCGGCGAGGCCGGCGAAGATCCCGGCGTTGCGATCGGGGCTGACGGCGAGGGCGGTCCGGTAGCGGCGCTCGGCGGCGGGCCAGTCCTCGCGGGCGGCGGCGAGGCGGGCGAAGCACAGCTGCGGCAGCTCGTAGCGCGGGTCGTGGCGCTCGGCGTTGCGGCAGTGGGCCTCGGCGCGGGCGAACGCGAGGGCCTTGTCCTCCCGCGGCGCGTCGGCCGGGACGTTGCGGACCACGAGCTCGCCGAGCGCGGCGTGGGCCCGCGCCGAGTCGGGGGCCCGCTCGCGGGCGACGCCCCACAGGTGCGAGTTGTCGCGGTAGACCGCGGCCGCGGCCACGCGCACCGAGCCCTGGACGACGACGACGGCGGCCAGCGGGGCGACGCGGGCGACGAGCCACATGTCCTCGGGGACATGTCGAGAGAGCCGGCGACCGGCGGCCAGCAGGAGCGCGACCAGGCCGAGGCAGACGGGGACGCTCGGCAGGTACATGAAGCGGTCGGCCCGCATGTTGGGCATCGGGAACAGGTTGCTGGTCGGCAGCGCGAGGGCGAAGGCGCCGAGGATCGCCAGGGCGACGAGCGGGCGCCGGCGGGCGCAGGCGAGGCCGTAGCCGGCGAGCGCGAGCAGGGCGGCGCCGGCGAGCAGGGTGGCCGGGTCGGTGAAGGCGGCGCCGTGGTCGGTGTACTCGGGCGAGAGGCCCCAGGGGACCAGCATCTGCTGCAGGTAGCTCAGGTGGATCGGCAGGGAGGCGGCGAGGACCGGGCCGAGGCCGACGCGGTGGCTGTAGACGCGCAGGTTGTCGGCGCCGTAGGGGTCGAGGGCGCCGTAGAGGGCGACAGTGTAGACGAGGACGGCCGCGACGCCGAGGGCGAGCGCGAGGGCGCCGCGGGCGAGGCGGGCGGCCGGCGGGCGCGGGCGCCACGGCGAGAGGCCCTCGGCGAGCAGCCACAGCGCCGGGATCGCGCCGGCGCTGAGCTTCATGGCACATGCCCCGAGGGACAGGAGCGCGGCGCCGAGCCAGCGGCCGCGCGAGGCGGCGAGGGCGGCGGCCAGGCCGAGCAGGGCGGCCAGCAGGTCCTCGCGGTACGAGACGACGGCGACCGCCTCGGCGTGGAGGGCCAGCAGGCCGAACAGCGCGGCTGTCCCGAGAGCCAGGTCGAGAGGGGCCCCGAGGACGCGCAGCCACCGGGCGAGGACGGCGCACACGCCCAGGTGCAGGGCGATCGAGAGGGCGTGGTGCAGCGGGGAGGACAGGCCCAGCAGCTGGTAGGTCAGCAGGTCGAACACGACGAGGCCCGGGCGGAAGGCGTCGGGCACGTGGCGGGCCAGCGCCTCGGGCGAGAACAGCAGCGCGAGGTCGCCCGGGGCGCGCAAGAAGCCGTTGGCGACCAGAGTCCAGCCGTCGTCGTAGACGAACTGGAACCCGAGCAGCGGCAGGTGGACGAGGGCGATCAGCGCGAGCACGCCGAGCAGGGCGAGGCGCGGCGACAGGCCGCCGAGGACGTCGGGCGCGGCTGGCGTGGGGCGGAGCGGCAGCTCGTGGGACATGTCTGAAGGGGCAGGCGAGGGCGCGGGCCCGGGCGGAGCGTCGGGGCTCCGGAGACCGGACGGCTCGGAGGACATGTCCGAGAGAACGTCCGTGCCGGACGCGGGCGGGACGGGCGCGAGCAAGCCGCTGTCCCGTGGGTCGGGCGGCTCAGAGGACATGTCCGAAGGGGCAGCCGTGCCCGACCCGGACGGCGGTGCGTGCGGGTTGCGGAGGTTGGATGGCTCGGAGGACATGTCCGAGAGAACGTCCGTGCCGGACGCGGGCGGGGCGGGTCCGAGCGGAGCGTCGGGGTTCCGGAGGCCGGATGACGCGGAGGACATGCCCGAAGGTGCATCCGTGCCGGTGCCCCGGGGGCCGGATGGCTCGGAGGACATGTCCGAGGAGACACCCTTGCCGGGCGCGAGCGGGCTGGCGGGGCCGGGCGGTGCGCGCATGTCCCGGAGGCCAGGTGGCTCGGAGGACATGGCCGCGGGGGCTAGCGTCCGGGTGCCTCGGGCGCGGGGCCCTCGGGAGCGGGCGCGGCCGCGGGGGCCTCGGCGGGGGCGAGGGCCGGGCCGGGATTGAGGCCGGGGCCGGCGGGCTGGGGCTCGCTCGGCTCGGCGTACGGGTCGGCCGGCTTGTGGTCGGGGTGGAACTCCTCGCAGCGGCCGCGCGGGGCGGTGTCGCGGCGGCGCTTGGGCGCGAGCGGGCCGCAGCGCGACCAGTCGACGCTGTAGGCGATCAGGGCCATCGCGGCGAAGGCGACGGCGGTGAAGCCGAGGCCCCAGCTGGCCTTGCTGAGGCGGTTGCCGTTGTCGACGGTGCGGTTGTACTCGTCGTAGTCGAAGCCGTTCTCGAAGTAGTTGTCGTCGAGCTTGCGGCGCAGGCCGTACGACGCGGCGCTGGTGGCGATCGCGGCGCCGCCGGCGAGCGCGGCGACGGTGACGCCGAGGTAGAACAGCACCGGCGTGACCGGGCGACGGCGGCGGGTCGACTGGTCGCGCACCGGCGGGGCCGGGTCCTGCGCGGCGTAGAGCGTGCGGATCTCGAAGTTCGAGCGCGTGCCGAGGTTGCCGATCGAGGCCAGCCGGCGGTCGGGCTGCGGCAGGTCGGCCGTGGTGGTGGCGCAGGCGGTGGTGAGCGCCAGCGCGGCGACCAGGATGCGGCGGGGGACGTGGTGGCCCGTGGGGCCGTGGAGCGGTCGGTGGGTCATCCGCTGGTTCCCGTTCCGGTTTCGCTGTCGGTGGTGGTGGCGTCGGTGTCGCTGCCGGTCGAGAGGTCCTCGGGGATGCAGATCCCGAGCGTCTCGTCGCACACCTGGCCGTCTTCGCAGAGCGTTGCGTCCTCGCCGAGGCAGGTCGGCAGGCAGATGTTGATGCCCGGCACGCAGATCTCGCCCTCGCCGCACGGCATCTCGGCGGCCGGGTCGCAGGTCGGCAGGCAGACCGAGAAGTCGCTGCCGGGAGGGGCGAAGCACGTCGAGCCGTCGGCGCAGGCGGTGGCCTCGGGGTTGGCGCAGTCGGGCAGGCACATCGCGCCCCCGCAGTACATTCCGGGCGCGCAGGGGCGGGCGTCGTCGGCGTCGCAGCGGATCCCGCACACGCCGGTGCCGAGCAGATCTTCGACCTTGAACTGGCCGGTCTGGCCCTGGCCCTGGCTCTGGCCGCTGCCGCCGCTGCCGCCGCCGAACAGCTTCTTGATCGGGTCGAGCTCGATCTCGTCGCCGAACAGGACGCAGTGCTGCGGCTGGGAGCAGGTCGCGTCGGGGTCGGGGAAGCGCTCGTCGTCCTGGCCGCAGGCGGTCGCGCAGGTGCCGTTGAAGCACAGGCTGTAGCCCTTGCCGGCCGGGCAGGCGGTCGCCGTCAGCTCGCAGGGGTACTCGCACAGGCCGTCGAGGCACGTCTGGCGGGCCTCGTAGAACTTGCTCTTGTCGGCCTCGGGCACGTCGTCGCACTTCTCGGCGAGCTGCAGGCCGGCGGCGTCGGCCTCGGGGATCGCCACGAGATCGCCGCGGCACGTCAGCACCCGGCAGTCCGAGTCCGCCTTGCAGGTGTAGCGGAACGACGGCGGGACGTTGGGGCTGAGGAAGCAACCGCCGAGGGCGCCGAGAGCGAACGCGAGGGCGAGGAGCGGACGAAGCGACATCGACAAGGCGCTCATATCACAGTGGATGCTGCGCGATCAGCGCGCGGCGGGCCGAGAGCAGCGAGCGAGCGCGTCGGCAGCGTGAGCTGCGGACTGCTGCGCGCCACGCTTGGACCGGGGCCGGTGCGCACGGGAGTCGCGGGGCGAGACGAGCAGGCTCACGCGCGTGGGCGAGGTCCGGGGCCGCCCGGGGGGCTTTGCGGTGGCCGGACCGGGTGCGAGTCCGGGTGTGAGAACGCCGGGTGAGCGGTGCGGGCGGCGCCTTGCCGGGTGGCCGGGGTGCGTGCTACACGGCCCGCCCAACGATCACACATGCCTCGGGAGGGCCCCGTGGCGTCACCGCGTTCGCGGTGTTCGGGGCTCGCGGAACGGGGCAGCGGCCCAACGCCAGGAAAGTACGAACGATGAGCACTCAAGATATCTCCCAGGGCGACCTGCAGCAGTCGCTCGACATGTCGGACGGCCAGCGGATCATCACCGTGCGCCAGCTGCTCGAGGCGGGCGTGCACTTCGGTCACCGCACCGAGCGCTGGAACCCGCGGATGCGCCCCTACATCTACGGGGCCCGCAACGGCATCCACATCATCGACCTGCAGCAGACCGCGGTGATGTTCCGCCGCGCCTACGCGTTCATCCGCAGCATCGCCGCCGAGGGCAAGCCGGTGCTGTTCGTCGGCACCAAGAAGCAGGCCTCGGACGTGATGGTCCAGGAGGCCGCGCGCGCCAACCAGTTCTTCGTGTGCAGCCGCTGGCTCGGCGGTACGCTGACCAACTGGACGACGGTGCGCCAGTCGGTCGACAAGCTGCGGAACATCGAGCGCATGAGCCAGGACGGCACGTACGAGGCGATCACCAAGAAGGAAGCGCTCATGTTCGAGCGCAAGCGCGGCAAGCTCGAGCGCAACCTCGGCGGCATCAAGGACATGCCGAAGCTGCCGGGCGCGGTGTTCGTGATCGACCCGGTCAAGGAGCACATCGCCGTGGTCGAGGCCAACCGCCTCGGCATCCCGGTGGTCGCGGTCGCCGACACCAACGCCGACCCGCGCCTCATCCAGCACGTCATCCCCGGCAACGACGACGCCATCCGCGCGATCAAGCTGTTCTGCAGCAAGATCGCCGACGCCTGCCTCGAGGGCGCGCGCCTCGGCAAGTCGCGCGCGGTCAACGAGCCCGAGGGTCACAACGTCCCCGAGACGATCCGCGTGACCACCGGCGGCGACGGCCCCCGCGTCGAGGTCGTCTCGCGCCGCACCCAGCTGCCGGCCCCCGAGGCCGCCGCCACCCCCGACGAAGAGTCCAGCACCAAAGAGGACTGAGACATGGCCACGATCACCTCCGACATGATCAAGGACCTCCGCGAGCGGACCGGCGCGGGGCTGATGGACTGCAAGAAGGCGCTGACCGAGGTCGACGCCGACATCGAGAAAGCGGTCGAGTACCTGCGCAAGAAGGGCATCGCGGGCGCGGCCAAGAAGGCCGGCCGGATCGCCACCGAGGGCGCGGTCACCTCGTACATCCACATGAACAACCGCGTGGGCGTGCTGCTCGAGGTCAACTGCGAGACCGACTTCGTCGCCAAGACCGCCGACTTCCAGGCCTTCTGCGCCGACGTGGCGATGCAGATCGCGGCCATGAACCCGGTCTGCGTCCGGCGTGAAGAGATGGACACCTCGAAGGTCGAGGCCGAGCGCGCCATCCTGCGCGAGAAGGCCCTGGCCGAGGGCAAGCCCGAGAAGATCGTCGACAAGATCGTCGACGGCCAGGTCGGCAAGTTCTACTCGGAGAACGTCCTGCTCGAGATGAAGTTCGTCAAGGACGACAAGAAGACCATCGAGCTGCTGCAGCAGGAGCTGGTGGCGAAGCTCGGCGAGAACATCAAGATCCGCCGCTTCACCCGCTACGAGCTCGGCGAGGGCCTCGAGAAGAAGTCGGAAGACTTCGCCGCCGAGGTCGCGGCGCAGATCAAGGCGTGACACGCGAGCGAGAGAGCGGGCGACCCCCGCTCTCTCGCTTTGTGCGTCCTGACAGGTGAATTTCTTGCGCCGGCCGCTCGGGCCGGAGAGACGGTCCGCATGGCAGCTGCCCCCCGCTACAAGAGGATCCTGCTGAAGCTGTCCGGCGAGGCCCTGCAGGGCTCGCAGGGCTACGGCGTCGACGCCGAGGTGCTGCGCACGATCTCCGAGGAGGTCAAGGACGTCGTCGGGCTCGGCGTCGAGGTCGCCCTGGTCATCGGCGGCGGCAACATCTTCCGCGGGCTGTCGGCCGCGGCCTCCGGCATGGACCGGGCCAGCGCCGACTACATGGGCATGCTGGCCACGGTGATGAACTCGCTGGCGCTGCAGGACGCGCTCGAGCAGCGCGGGGTGTACACGCGGGTGATGTCGGCGATCGAGATGAAGGAGGTCGCCGAGCCGTACATCCGCCGGCGCGCGACCCGGCACCTCGAGAAGGGTCGCGTGGTGATCTTCGCCGCCGGGACCGGCAACCCCTACTTCACCACCGACACGGCGGCCGCCCTGCGGGCGATGGAGGTCCACGCCGACGTCCTGATGAAGGCGACCAAGGTCGACGGGGTCTACGACAAGGACCCGCACAAGCACAAGGACGCGGTCCGCTACGCCCGCCTGACCTACCTCGACGTGCTGGCCCGCGGGCTGAACGTCATGGACAGCACCGCCATCTCCCTGTGCAAGGAGAACAGCCTGCCCATCCTTGTGTTCAACATGCTGGGGCGGGACAATATCCGCCGCGTGGTCTGCGGCGAGGAGCTCGGCACGCTGGTCTGCGCGGAGTAGCCCGCGCGCGAACTCGAACCACACGATCCACTGAGCACGACGGAGCACGACGATGAACGAGGCACTCGAACTCGCCCAAGACGGTATGGACAAGGCCCTCGACCACCTGCGCAAGGCGGTCTCCAAGGTCCGCGCCGGCCGGGCCAACCCGGCGATGCTCGACGAGATCCGCGTCGAGAACTACGGCACGCTGATGCCGCTCAACCAGTGCGCCACCGTCTCGATCGGCGACGCCCGCCTGCTCGTCGTCAAGCCGTGGGACCGCAACATGGTCGGCCCGATCGAGCGCGCCATCAACGCCGCCAACCTCGGCATCAACCCGCAGAGCGACGGCGTGGTGATCCGCCTGGCGATCCCGCCGCTCACCGGCGACCGCCGCAAGGCCCTGGTCAAGCAGGTCAAGGACCTCGGCGAGGAGGCCAAGGTGGCGATCCGGCAGTCGCGCCGCGAGGCCAACGAGTACCTCAAGGAGGCCGAGAAGGGCCGCGAGATCACCGAGGACGAGCTCAAGAAGGCGCTCGAGAAGGTGCAGGAGATGCACGACAAGTTCGTCAAGCAAGTCGAGGAGATCCTGGCCAAGAAAGAGGCCGAGATCACCGAGGTCTGACGAATGTCCTGAAGGACAGGTCGCCCGGCGCGCGACAGCCAGGGGCGAACGACGTGCGAGCGCGGCGGAGAGGCGGACCTCCCGCGGCGCTCGCAGGTCTTTGTGCGGCCCGTCGCGAGGGAGACGAACCTCCCGCGCCACCGGCAGGGTTCAGCGCACCACTTGCAGCGCAGGCCGCTCGCGCAGCGTCGGGACGGCGTCGAGCAGGCGGGCCTGGGTGAGGTCGAGGTACTCCTGCTCGAGGTCGATCCCCATGTAGCTGTGGCCGAGCGTGACCGCGGCCACGCCGGTGGTGCCGGAGCCGTTGAAGGGGTCGAGCACCAGGCTGTTCTCGGGGCACGAGGCGAGCAGCAGGCGCTCGAGCAGCGCGAGCGGCTTCTGCGTCGGGTGGCGGCCGAGCAGCTTCTCCTGCTTGCCGGGCGCGGTCAGCCGCCACACCGTCTTCATCTGCTTGCCGTCGTTCATCTCGCGCATGCGGTCGTAGTTGAAGACGTGCCGGCTCTTGCGGCTCTTGGCCGCCCACAGCAGCGTCTCGGTCGCGTGCGTGAAGTAGCGGCACGACAGGTTCGGCGGCGGGTTCGGCTTCTCCCACACGATCTCGTTGAGCATCTTGAAGCCGAGCTGCTGCATCGCGTAGCCGACCGAGTAGATCACGTGGCCGGTGCCCGAGACCCACATCGTGCCGTTGGGCTTGAGCGCGCGCTGACAGGCCGACAGCCACCTGTGATTGAAGGCGTGGTTCTCCTCGACGCCGTTGGACTTGTCCCACGTGCCCTTGTCGACGCTGGTCCGCTTGCCGGCGCGGCAGGTGGTGCCGCCGTTCGACAGGAAGTAAGGAGGATCGGCGAAGATCACGTCGACCGACTCCGCCGGGACGCGCTCCAAGATCTCGAGGCAGTCGCCCTTGAAGAGGCGCGCGCGACCGTCGGCCGAGCGCCACATCGGCTCGGGCAGCGGCGCGGGCTTCTGCGCCGTCGCGCGCGCGCTCGCGGGCGCGGGCCGGGCCGCGCCCGATTGTGGGGTCTGCACGCCGGCGGCCGGCGCCGCGCCCTTGGGGCTCGCAGGGGCCTTCAGGTCCGCAGGACCGGGGACCCTCAGGTCCGAAGGAGGCAGTGCGGTCTCGGTGGCGCTGACGCTGGTGAGCACGGCCGCAGCTTCCACGGGGCGACCCTGCGGGCCAAATTTGTGACGAAAGCCCGTGACCGTCGCGGCGCTCGCACCGCCGCCGGTTTGCAGGACCGGCGCGCTTTTTGGTATCAAGGCTCGCCGACATGCCGAAGATCAACCTGTCCCGCAATCACTCCCTCGAGCCCGCCGTGATCAAGGATCGGATCAGCAAGCTTGGCGACAAGCTCCAGGAGAAGTACCAGGCCAAGACGTCGTGGGCCGACGATCGCACGCTCAACGTCAAGGGCACCGGCGTCGAGGGCAAGCTGGTCATCAGCGCCAACAAGGTCGACGTCAACCTCGACCTCGGCTTCATGCTCACCCCGCTCAAGGGCAAGATCGAGGAGACGCTCGGCAAGGAGCTCGAGAAGCTCACCGCATCCGACTCCTGAGTCGTCGCCATGGCCGCGCCGCTGCGCCTGATCACGATCGGGTTCAGTCACTACTGCGAGAAGGCCCGCTGGGCCCTCGACCGGGCCGGGCTCGCTTACGTCGAGCACGACCACGTGCCGATCTTGCACTTCGCGGCCAACCTGTCCGCCGGGGCCCGGCGCACCGTGCCGGCCCTGGTGACCCCCCGCGGGGTGCTGTGCGAGTCGAGCGACATCGTCCGCTTCGCCGACGAACACCTGCCCGCCGCGCGCAAGCTGTTCCCCGACGAACCCGAGCCGCGCGCCGAGGTCGAGCGCCTCGTCGCTCGCTTCGACAAGCTGCTCGGGCCGGCCACGCGGCGCATGGTCTACTCGCTGATGTTCTCCGACCCGGGGAGGACGCGAGACCTGATCACGTCGACCGGTCCGGCGTGGGAGCGTCGCCTCGGCCGCCTGCTGGCGTCGCCGCTGCAGGCCATGATGCGACGCGCGCTCAAGCTGTCCCCGGAGCCGGTGGCCCGCTCGCAGGCGCTGCTCGACGTGATCTTCGGCGAGGTCGCACAGACCCTGGCCGACGGCCGCCGCTATCTGCTCGGTGACCGCTTCACCGCCGCGGACCTGACCTTCGCCGCCCTCGCCGCGCCGGCGCTGAGGGCCCCGCAGTACGGCTATCCGCTGGCGGAGCAGCTGCTGACGCCGGCCACTCTGGCGTGGGGCGAGGGCATGCGGGCGACGGCCGCCGGTCAGTTCGCGCTGCGCCTGTACGCCGACGAGCGCCCGCCGGTGCGGGCACAGGGTCGTTCGGACATGTCTACAAAGACAGGTTGATCGCGGCCGCCGGCCGGCCGCGGTTGTCGCCGGCAGGCCGGCGTGCGAGCATGCGGCGATGCTGTCCGGGCCCGAACAGGCGCTGCTGGCGTTGCTCCTCGTCGTGCTGATGATGGGGATGGGCGCGTCGCTGACCCTGGCCGACTTCCGCGCGGTGCTGCAGCGCCCGCGCGGGCCGCTGATCGGCCTGGCGTCGCAGTACGGGTGGATGCCGCTGATCGCGCTCGCGCTGGCGAGGGCGCTCGAGCTGCCGAACGACCAGGCGATCAGCCTGATCATCGTCGGTTGCACGCCGGGCGGCACGACGTCGAACCTGTTCACCTACTACGCGAAGGCCGACGTGGCGCTGAGCATCAGCATGACGGCGCTGTCGACGATCGTCGCGGTGGTGGTGATGCCGCTCCTGCTCGTGGTGTACGCCAGCTCGTTCTCCGACGCGACGCTCGCGGTGCCCTACGGCAACATCACGACGACGCTGGCGGTGATGCTGGTGCCGCTGGCGCTCGGGATGTTCGTGCGCGCGCGCAAGCCCGCGGCGGCGGGGACGCTCGAGAAGGTCGGCAGCCTGGCGGGCATCGGCGTGCTGGCGCTGCTGATCGTCACCGGCCTGGTGCGCAACGGCGAGCTGCTGGCCGAGACCACGCCGGCGATGTACCTCGCGGCGATCGGGCTCGGGGTCGCCGGCTTCGGCCTCGGCTACCTGCTGGCGGCGCTGCTGCGGGTCGAACGCGCCGGCCGGCGGGCGATCGCGTTCGAGACGGGGATCCAAAACAGCCCGCTGGCGCTCGGCATCATCCTCGCCAGCTTCCCGGCGGCGCTGCACGAGCGGATGCTGTGGCTGCCGCTCCTGTACGCGCTGTTCGTGCTGCTGTCGGCGTCGCTGCTGACGCTGGGGTGGCGCCGCGCGGCCTGAACGTCACGGACAGCGCGGGAGGTAGTCCGGGTTCTTCTGGTCGCACACGTCCTCGACGCACGGGCACTCGCCGGTGAAGCAGTAGCCGCGCTGGTCGGCGACGCCGAGCTGGCGGATGCAGTCGAGCAGCGCGGCCTGGTCGCCGTTGGCCAGCTTGGTGCAGCTGTTGGCGAACGGGTCCTGGTTGGTGGCGAGCTCGGCGCCCCATGGGGTCAGCTTGTCGATGACGTCCTGGCCGCGCGCGGTCCGCCAGCGGCCGGTGTCGGGGTCGCGGATGCAGTCCTTGGCCGGGTCGACGGCGGTGAACGGGCAGCACCCGGCGTCGCCGCCGCAGACGATGATGCGCTCCTCGAAGGTCCAGGTCGGGTTGCACGGGACCGGGCAGCCGTTGGCGAACGGGCTCGGGAATTCGCCGACGTCGATGCAGAAGCCCCAGTGGCTCAGCTCGTTGTTGATCGACGAGAACAGCGGGTTGCCGAACACGTCGTCGACCTTGCCGTCCTGCCAGTAGTTGGGCAGGCGACCCTGGCTGGTCGCCGGGTCGTCGGAGCAACAGACGTGCTCCGCGGGACAGCCGGCGTCGCCGTCGATCGGCTTGCACGCGCCGGCGTGCACGCCCGGGACCCCGTCGCCGGTGGTCGAGGTGGGCGCGGCGGTCGTGGTCGGGTCGGTCGTCGTCGGCGCGGTGGTCGAGGGGAGCTCGAGCGTGCCCACGGTGGTCGTGGTGGTCGCCGTCGTGGTGTCGTCCTTGTCGGTGTCCCCGGGCGTGGCGCGGTCGGTGCAGCCGATCAGGACGCAACAGGGGAGCAAGCAGGAGACGCGGCGGAGTAAGCCATGCATCCGCGCATGGTCGGTGAGCCGGCGCGCGCCGTCAACTTCGCCGCCGTCGCGCGCGAGCGTGCGCCCGTGTCCGCGGCGGGGGCAATGGGGTCACTGCGCGATCAGGTCGAGATCGAGGCCGCCCGGGTACCAGTAGCTGCCGTAGTTCTGCACCCCGTACACGCCGATCCCCACGCCGACGTCGCCGGTGATGGTGTGGCTGCCGTCGCCGGCGTTGCTCAGCTTGACGTGCGCGACCTGGTACTGGCTGGCGCCGACCGGCTGCCAGCCGCCGACGGCGACGCCGTCGACGCTGACCGCGGCGTTCAGCGGGGCGATGATGTCGACGTAATTGGCGAGCCAGGTGGTCGAGGCGTGGAACAGGTAGTTGTCGCGCCACTGCATCGGGTTCACGGCCAGGAGCATGGCCGGGTCGCTGGTGCCGTAGCCGCCGCTCTGACCGACCATGTACTGGGCGACGAGGATCTTCTTGTCGGCGGTGACGACGAACTTGGCGGTGGTGGTGGTGAGCTCGACGAAGTCGCCGGCGGCGGCCAGGAACTTGTTCACCGGCTGGTCGGGGCTGAAGGTCAGGGTGGTCCCGGGCTCGCTGGCGATGACGCGCACGACCTGGGCCTTGTCGAGGGCGTCGTTGGGGACCTGCACCGGCGGCACGACGACGTACTCGGTGGCCAGGGTCTCGAGCGGGAACATCGACTCCTCGAGGTGATCGCAGGCGCCGACGTCGAGCGGGACGTAGGTGCACTCGTGGCCGCCGAACACCTGCACCGGCCTGTCGGCCTCGACGATCGTGCCGGTGAGGTCGCCGCTGCCCGTCATGACCTGCAGGACGTCGCCGGCGTTCATCGCGACGACGCCGGTGCCGTCGGCCGCGACGCCGCCGCCGGCCAGGACCGCGCCGCCGGTGGCCGAGGGCAGCAGGCTGACGGTGGTGCCGTCCTCGCGGGCGACGACGGCGTAGAAGCCGACCAGGCCGCCCCAGGCCGGCCAGCTGGCGACCACGTAGTTGCCGGTCCAGGTGTTGACCGGCAGCAGCAGCGAGGCGTCGTTGGTGGTGGTCGCGGCCAGCGGGTTGTACTGATAGACGGTGACCGGTCGGGTGCTGCGCAGGCGATAGGCGCTGTCCTTGATGAGGACGGAGGGACCTGACCCTTGGGTCAGGGAGGCGATCCACGGGAGGTCGACGACCTGCACGCTGGTCGGCGCGACAGTGAACTGCGCGACCTGGTCGGGGCCGCGGGTGATCGTGACGTCGGCGGGCTCGTCGGCGGTGTTGGCGACGGCGACCGCGAAGATGTCCTTGGGGGCCTGGTTGTAGAGGTCGAGCTGCTGCAGGACCGTCGGAAAGTAGTCGCAGCCGATGTAGGACGGGCCGAGGCCGGCGCAGGCGCCGACGCAGGCGCCCGAGGGGGCGTCGCAGGTCAGGCCCTGCAGCTCGTCGCAGGTCTCGCGGACCTCGAAGCCGGTGCCGGCGTCGTTGCACACCTCGAGGTCGAGGCCCTGACACTGGCTGTCCCCGGGGACACATTCGGCGCAGCCGAGGCCGGGGACGCACACGCCCGGGCACGCCTCCTCGCCCTTGAAGCCGCCGGCGCCGTCGCACACCTGGGCGGTGTCGCCGTCGCAGACGACCGTGTCCGCGGGGCAGGCGGGCTCGCCGGTGGCGGTGCCCGTGGTGCCGGTAGCGGAGGCGCTGAGGTCGCCGGTGGTGGCCGCGGTGGTCCCTGTCGTGTCGGCGGGGCCGGTGCCGGTCGGGCCGGTGGTCGGCGCGCCGTCGGTGGTGAGGTCGGGCCCCGGGGTGGACGTCAGCGCGGTGGTCGCGGCCGTGGCCGACGACTGGGGGCGCTCGTCGTTGCAGGCGACGGCGAGCGGCACGACGAGGAGTGCGAGGCGGCGCGGCATCCCGGCGTCGTATCACGGGCGCGGGCCGGCTCGCAGGCCGGAGCCCGCGGACGGGGTCGTCCGGCGCGCGCTCGCGATCCGGGGCGATTCGCGGGAGCGGTCGCGTGTGCGGCGCTGTGGCGAGCGGCCACGCGAGCGGCAGCAGGAGGACGGGCGCGAGTCGAGGGGTCGTCCCTCGTGGTCACACGACAATCGTCGGAGGTGGTGATTCGCCGGTGCGCGCGAGTCACGGTAATCCGCAGCGGCCGACGTTCTCGAAGCCGGGCGGCGACTGGCCCGGCGGGTAGTAGGCGAGACACACCTGACCGACGCCGGGGCACTCGGGCGCGTCGAGGTCGCACAGCGGCGTGCAGCAGGTCGAGCCGGGCTCGCACTCGACGGCGGCGGTGTCCGCCTCGGCGCAGAGGAGCCCCTCGGCGCACCCGGTCTTCCCCGCGCAGATGTTGAACACGGCGCCCAGCGGGTCGGCGCCCGCGGGGATGCAGGCGAAGGTGTCGGGGGCGTGCGCGGTCGGGTGGCAGTGATGTCCCGAAGGACAGGTCGGTACGAGCGGGTGACAGGTCGGCAGACACATCGGCGCGACGGGGCCGTCGTGGACGAACACGCAGGCGCTGTCGGGGACGTGTGAGCAGTCGGGGACGTCCGGCGAGCCCTTGCACAGGCCGACGCAGGTGCCGGTGAGGGCGTCGGGGTCGACGAACCAGCAGGTGGCGCCCACTTCACAGTCGTTGCGGCCGCTGAGCGGATCGTCCTCGCTGACGCAGGCGCCGCCGACGGGGACCGGCTGGGCCGGGAGCTCGCTGCAGATCGTGCGAGAAAATTCGTCGCAGCTGCCGGACGACGGGCTGCACTTCGAGTCGGGCGGGCAATCCTGCGTCCATGGATCGCAATCCTTGCTCGCCACGGCGGCGCAGGCCGGGCCGCCGCCGCCGTCCGGGATCACGATGAAAGTACCGCCGGTGTCTCCGGTCGTGTCGCCGCTGTCGCCGGTGGTGAGAACCCCGGTGGTGACAATGCCGGTGGTGGGGTTCGCCGTCGTGGTCACCGGGACGGGTGTGTCCGAGGTGGTGCTGCCGGTGGGGCTCGTCGTTGCCGTGCTGCCCGGATCGGGCCCGCTGGTGCCGGGCGGGCCGTCGGTGGTGTCGGTGGTCTCGGCGGGCGTCTTGGGACCGCAGGCGAGCCCCCAGGCGAGCGACAGCAGGAGGAGCGGACGGGCGGGTAACGAGGCCATGCCCGCCTAGAATATCACAAAACCGCCAGATGAAAATATAAAACCTAACTCTGGCGAGGCCCGCGTGCGCGAAGACGCGCTCACTCGACCGTCGGAACGCCGTCGGCCAGCGCCGAGGCGAAGAAGCCGGCGATCCGCGCCATCTCGGCCGGCTCGAAGGCGACGTAGTGGCCGTCCTTGCCGGCGGGAGCGGGCAGCATGCGGGTGACGGCGGTGAGCTTGCCGCTGACGTTGCCGGTGACCGGGAGCGCGACCTCGGGCAGCCACTTGCCGGAGGTCCAGCCGCAGGCGGCGCGCTCGTTCTCGTCGGCGTAATCATCACATGGCGGATCGAACAGGTTCTCGCCGGCGATCGGGGCGCCGAGGCCGATCGCCAGGTTGCCGGCGGCGCGCAGCGGGCTGTAGCTGTCGACGTGGCCCATGTAATTGAGGACGTGGCGATAGGGCATCCCCTCCAGCGGACGGCGGCGGATCAGCGGCGCGGTGTTGTCGGCGTCGGAGCGATTGACGAATGTGTTGAGCAAGATCAACATCGGGTGCGGCGTGTCGAGCGGGCGGTCCGGGCGCTCCTGAAACGCGAGCTGCAACAATTCGCGCGGCGCCAGCCAATCGCCGGTGACCGGGTTCTCGACCCTGGGCTCCTGCTTGCCGAGCAGCGCGCGCGGCAGCTTGGCCCCGCCGCCGCTCAGCACCGCGGCGCGCACCAGCGGCTCGAACGGCAGGAACAGCGCGCCGGAATTGGCGCCCTGGCTGTGGCCCATGAAGAACAGCGCGCCGGCGTCGAAGTGCAGCATCTCGCCGCCGAGCACGATGCTGTCCTGCCATTGTTCCGCCAGGCGCACCGCGGTGAATTGATCGATCGCCCCCTGCACGAGGGTGTCGCGCGCGGACTCGGGGTTGTAGACGTTGAACACCAATTGATCGAGGTCGAGGCCGCCGACCTCGCCGTCGTCGTCGCTGTCGTTGCGCCGCTCGCCGTGCATGACGCCCTCGAGCGCGATGGTGGCGAAGCCGCGGCTGGCGAGCGCGCGCGCGGTGCCGTCGATCACCGGGCTGCGGAAGCTGCCGCCGGTGCCGTGCGCGTAGACCAGCACCGGCCAGCCGGCCTCGGGCGCCTGCCCGGCCGGGACGGTGACGCTGAAGCAGGCGTCGATGCTGCTGCGCTGGACCGGCGCGCCGCCCTCGAGGTCGATGCGCCCGCCGATGTCGGCGTACGGCGGGACGCCCTCCTGGAAGATCGGCAGGCGCACGCGGCCGTGGATCTCGCGGTAGTCCTTGCTCACCGCGCCGCACTCCCGCTCAACCCGCTCCTCGGCGGTGAGGCCGGTGAACTCGGAGCAGGGGCTCGGGCCGGCCGCCGTGCACGCGTGCAGGTCGAACACCCAGAGCGGGGCGCTCCGCACCGCCTCGCGCGCGCCGGCCAGCACGTCGTTGTTGGCGGCGGTGGTGAACACGGTGCCGCCGATCAGGCTGTCGCGCCGGACCGCCACGCCGGCCGCGTTCTCGGCGCTGTCGAGGAATTGCCGCAGCGGCGCGAAGGTGTCCCACGCGGCCTTGCGCGCGGGGTCGGTCGGGGCTGTCCCTTGGAGCATGGCCGAAAAGTCAGCGTCGGGGCTGAACCGGCCGCCGCCGAGCGGCTCCATGCTGTCGGTGAGCAGCACCGCGTAGGTGACGCCCGGCTCGAGCGGGACGCCGTCGATCGTCTCGACCGCCAGCCAATTGCGGCAGATGTAATTGTTGCCGCTGTGGTCGCCGTTCTTGGCGCTGTACGACAGACCCTCGAGCTTCTGGCCGTAGCCGGGGTGGCCGGCCTCGATGTTGACGAACACGATGCCCTTCGGCGCGTCGACGCCGTGGGTGCTGCGAAAGAGGACGGCGCTGTTGACGGCGAAGCCGGCCAGGTCGGACTGCAGATGCGACAACCACCGCTCGACGACGTGGCCGAATGCCGGGTCGAGGTCGGCGGGCGGGCTGGGAAAACCGCTCAGATCGACGCCGCCGCCCTTGAGGCGGGCGTCGAGCGGAAACGGCAGGCGAAAGAAATCGCGCCCGTCCACCTTGCCGGCGTCGAGGTCGAAATAGATGCGCGGTGTCCCCTCCTGCTCCTCGGCAGCCGGCGCGCAGGCGACGCCGGGCCAAAAACCCGGCGGCAATTCGGCGCCCGTGGTCGGCTCGCCGGTGGTCGTGGTGGTGCTGCCGTCGCCGCCTCCGCCGCCCTGCGAGGCGGATGAACCGTCTTCATCGAAATTGCACGCGAACGAGACCAGGGCGGCGACGAGGTGGGGGGACCATCGCATGCCTCAAATATACCAGCGATGTGCAAGACCGCGCAACGCGGCGGCAGCCGGTCGATGCAGGTGCAACTCGGACCCCGGTGCTTGTAGACGCACTGCCGCGAATCGCCGCGATTCATGACAGCAGCTTCATCGCGATTCATCGCGGCGCCGGCCCGACGGCCACTCGACGCGTCCGCCTCGCAGGCTCATGGCGAATCGAAGCGCGAAAACGCACAAAACAGTGACACCGCGCCCGGCGTGCAAAGGGCCGCTGTGAGGCCGCTGGACGGCTTGCACGGGTGTCTCAGTCCTCGTCTGCGGGCGTTCCGATCCGCAACGAAAGCACATACGCTGCGATGGTGTGCTCTCGTCGCTGCGGCCGCGACGTCGAAGGTCCGCGCGGAGGTGTTCATGGCATCGATCGTGATGACGACCGCGCGCAGCGGGGCCCCGGACCCGAATCTGGCCGCCGAGGCGCTCGTACGCGGGCTCGGGGCGGCGCCCCGGCTGGCGGTAATGTTTGCGTCGAGCGAACGAGACCAGCGCGCGCTCAATGAGGCGGTCAGGGCCCGCCTGCCGGCGACGACGCGATTGATCGGGGCGACGACCGCGGGAGAGATCGATCACGACGGGCTCCACACCGGCAGCGTGGTGCTCGCAGGCCTCTCGGGGGATTTCGAGGTGGGCCTCGGGCTCGGTAAGAACCTGAGCCAGGCGCCGGTCGAGGCAGGGGCAGCCGCGATGGCCCAGGCCTGCGCCGAGCTCGGGACCCGGCCGGAGGACGCCGACACCGAGCGCTGCGTCGGCCTGGTGATCGACGACGGCTTTCGCTTCAAGAAGGAAGAGCTGCTGATCGGAATGCTCGACCGCAACCCGGGTCTGGTCCTGGTCGGCGGCGGTGCCAGCAATTCGGTCTTCGACCCGACGACCCGACAGACGCAGCTCCACGTCGACGGCGAGGTCGCGACCGACGCGGCGCTGATCGCCCTGTTCCGCACCGACGCGCCGTGGGCGGCGCTGCGCTCGCACTGGTACGAGCCGACCGGCGAGCGCCTGACAATCACCAGAGTCGACGATTCGTGCACCCGCGCGCTCGAGATCGACGGCCAGCCGGCGGCGCAGCGCTACGCGGAGCTGCTCGGGGTCGACGTCGACGACCTCGAATTCGGCAAGCCGCACGGCTTCTCCGAGCGACCCACGGGGATCCGCGTCGGCCGCGAGGTGTTCCTCCGCTCGCCGTGGAAGGTCCTGCCCGACGGGTCGATCCTGTTCGCCAACATGCTCGACGAGGGCGCCGAGCTCGAGCTGATGCGCCGCGTCGACATGGTCGCGTCGACCCGCCAATTCTTCAGCGACGAATTGCCGCGCCGCGTCAGGTCGCCCACCGCGACCCTGCTGTTCCACTGCGGCGGCCGCATGTGGACGGCGCACAGCCACGGGGTGGTCGACCAGCTGTCGCAGGCGTTCACCGCCGCGCCCACGCCCGCGGGCATGAACGTCTGCTTCGAGCTGTTCCGCGGCTTCGCCATCAACACCACCCTGACCGTGCTGGCGTTCGGCGATTCCAACCCCCGCGCCTCGCTATGAGCGTGGACCTCTCCCCCGACGTCGAGGCGCTGCGCGCCGAGATCGCGGCGCTGCGCGCCGAGAAGGAGGCCACCGCGCGCAAGGCGACGCGGGCGCTGGCCAGCTTCCAGCAGCACGCGCTGGCGATGGAGGTGATCCGCCAGAAGAACGAGGAGCTCGACCGCCTCACCGCCGAGCTCGAGCGGGCCCGCGCCGCCGAGGCCGAACGCGCCCGCGCGCTCGCGGTCAACAATGAGAAGCTGCAGCGCAGCGAGGCGGACAACCGCCAGCTCATCGTCCGGCTGCGCGACCTGGTGGCGCAATTGTCGACGCCGATCCTGCGCGTGTGGCCGGGCGTGCTGGCGCTGCCGCTGGTCGGCGCGGTCGACGAGGAGCGCGCCGTGGCGATCACGAGCCGCACGCTGGAAGAGGTCACGCGAGCCCGCGCCCGCCACGTGATCCTCGACATCACCCGTTTTGGCTCAATTCGGCAGCGAACGCGAGAACTGCGGCTCGGTGCCAGCCGGTGCCAACGCGGTGCCAGTCTCCTCCTCCTCGACGAGGTTGAGGATGGCGGCCGCACGGCGGCTCGTGTCGGTGCCACGGATCTCCTGGAGGTAGATCTCCGTGGTCGTCATGTTCTTGTGCCGCAGGAGTCCCTGCGCGTCCGCAACACCCGCCTTGGGATGGTGCGCTACGCGGCTCGCGGCGCAGAGACGCAGGAAGTGCCCGCGCTTCTTAAGCGGCAGTCCCGCGCGTTCGTGGATGCGGTACACCCGGTCGCTGACCGTGTGCGTGTGGAGAGCATCACCTGACGCGGTGACGCAGACGTAGCGCTTCGCGTCGCCACGGGCGTGACGCCGCTCGATCGCCTTTCGGAGGCGAGTCGTCATGGTCAGGCGGCCGACCTCATCGTACTTGACCGGGTACTCTTCATCTTCCGGCATCGGCATCGGACGCTGGTTCTGGATGAGGACGTGGTTGGCATTCCAGTCCACGTCGCTCCACCGGAGGCCAGCCACTTCACCTGGGCGAAGTCCGGCATCGACCCCGAGCAGGAGGATGACCTCCATCGACTCTCCGGTCTCGATGTCGAGCTCCCTCGCCGCCGCCAGGAGAAGCTCGAGGTCGTCGCGGTTGTGGGCCGCCGGCTTCAAGGTCTTCTTCACCTTGCGCCGGATGAACCGCGGGGGATCCTCGATGTGCTCATCCTCGATCGCGATCTTGAAGAGGTTGCTGACGACCGTGTTCACTCGGTTGGCGTGTCGCGGGCTCGCGTCCGCGAACTGCGCCGCCAGCCTCTTCGAGTCGTCCTTGGTCCAGGCGTCGCAGCGGATCTTCCCGACGCGTGCCTCGATGCTGCGCCAAACCTTTTCGTAGCACACCGCCGTGGTGCGCCTGGTCTGCTCACGATCGGAGAGGACCTCGGTGTAGTACCTGTCCCACAGCTCGGCCAGGGTGGGGCAGCTCTCGTCAGGCTTGGGCGCGGCCTTCTTATGGCATTTCTTGCTGTTGGTACTCTTGTTGTCAGTAGCAACCGCCTGCTTGTGCTGCTCTTCGGCCTTGGACGCCTCCCTGAACAACTTGCGGTTGATCTCTTGGACCTTCTTTTCTGCCCAAACCCGCGCCGCAGCTTCATCCATCCCCTTGGGCGCCACGGGGCGCGTGCGGATGGGTTCGTCTGTAGCGGGGTGGGCGATCATGATGTCGACCTGAATGCGCGTCTTATCCCTATGGTAGGGGCGCAGGGTGATGGTCACGTCGGGCTTGCTCCTATGGCCAGCCCCGATCTCCGGTCCGAAGTCGACCACATCTTGGCGAAGGTACGCAACCCGGCCGCCGATCTTCCGGTACGGCGGCCCTTCAGCTCGCGCTCTCCAGTTCGCCAAGGTCCTTGGCGACACGCGGAGGAGTTCCGCGGCTTCCTCGGGGCTGCAGTAAGGAGCCGAACCCTCCGAGGTCGTGAGCAGCGGGTTCTTGGGGCCCGGGGCCCCCTCGGCTTTCCCCCGTGAGTTTTCAGCGGACACGATCTCGGGACGCGACGACAGCTCACGTTTGGACCTTCCCACCACGCACCTCCCACCACCACGCCTCGCGTGGCCAATCAACCAACAGCGCTAACAACGAATGGGACGCCGACAGCACATGCGTGCCGGCGTACTCTCAATGCAAAGGCAGGCAAGCCTGCCTCTCGACGCAGCGCACCGCGTCGTCACCCGAACTTCGGGCGACTCACGTCGGATAGCGCAGTCGCCTGCGCGTACCGAGGAGCGCGCCGACCAGGCCGCCGACAACGACACCAGCAACGGCTGTTAACGTCGCCTCAAACAGAAGATCACGCGTGCGAGGATCGCCGATGTTACCGATGATGGCTCGCTGATCGATGTCGATCTCGGCGATGAGGTCGTAGAGCGCGCCCTCGTCGGAGGTCATCTTCTCAGCCATGATTTACTTCCTCGCCGCCCACTGAAAGGCAAGGCTGCCGCCGGCGGTGACGGCGAGTACGCCGGTCAACGCCAGGACTTTCAACCTCATGCTGTTGCGCGTTCGAGCGAGGTCGAAGCTCAGCGCCGAGTACCACTCCCGTTGCGCAGACCGAATGGTCCCCAGCCTCTCCCGCGCCTCGCTAATAAACTCAGTCGTCGCCATTTCCCTCTCCTTTCACGATCTACTCGGCCAACACGAGGCCGCGGCGAGGCTGCCGACGAGAGCCGCGGCCGCGAACATCTCCAGACTGGAGACCTGATGCATCTCCACCGTGCCATCGCGTACGTGGCCTCGCCATCGCGCGCCCGGGTAGAGCCGCGAGGTCAGCGTCCACGGCTGCACCGTCACGACGAAGATGTTGCCCGGATGCCCTGCGATTCTTCGCACTTCGGCCATGGCTGCATGGAGGTCCTCGACGTACTCAAAAACGCAGGACACAAAAACGATCACCGAATCATCGGCGATGCCGGGAAGCTGGCCCTTGGTGATGTCCGCGACCAGGTTCATGGGGCAGGCCGGGCACCCGGCGAGGTCCACGCAAAGATCGCCACAGTCGTAGGCACGCATGAATCGAGTGTGAAAGCCGCCGTCCGGGTCGCCCACAACGACGAGCTTTCGCCCTGTCGCTGCCGCGCGTGTGGCGGCAGCCCGGAACAGGCACTTGCGCTCCTGAAACCGAACCAGCGCGGCCGCCCCCTCGGCGAGGGCGAACGATGCAAGGCCCAGGCGTGCGATGGATTTGACAGCGTGCATACTTCCTCCGTTCGCGTGATCGAGTGAGGCGTTAGTCGAACTTGTCGACGTCGGCGATGCGGCGCAGCACCAGCTCGTCGACAAGCTTCTGAACCCTGCGATCGTCCTCGCGCCCCAGCCGGAGCCAACCCCCGCTACCGAATCTGTCGCCGATCGGGCGATCCAACGTGTAGGAGTTCCCCCGCCAATGCAGGGTGATACGCCCATCAGCATGCGTGGTGACGTCTAACCTCGACATGAGCATATCAACCAGAGGCGGGAAAACGAAATACACTCCATCGCGGAGGGGCAGGGGTGGCGTATCGAGGAGCGACGCGGGCCCCGTAGGCTCGGCTCAATATTCGCCGGAAACAGTTCCCATTCTCCACCCCAGCCCACGAGCCCGTAATGCACGAGTTCGGTCAGGAGTTCTTCCAGGGTCGTTCCCGTGAGGTGTGGCTCGAGACGGAAGAGTGAGCCCACTTGCTCAGGCAGCATCCGCACAGTCGAGAATACGGAAGCGTGTACCCAACCGCGCCTCCAGAAGTCAATCAGATCGCACTCCCCGTAACGCGATTTGGCGAAATTCATCATGAGAGCATGTGCCGGCTCGTCAATATCCGTTGGAGTCGCAGCGAATACGCCCCGGTAGGGCACCACAAACTCGACCCGAGCTTTTGGGTCTCCGCTCCACTTCAAACGCTGCTGGAGCTCAGAGACGGCGCGCACGTCGAGATAGTAGCCCTTCTCGATCTTGTGGATCATTCCACGCCGTGCCTGTCGAGATGTCCATGCAATCGCGCCTCCCGCCACTCCGGCGGCTGCGAGAGAGCTCCAGACCCATGTTCGTAAAGACGGCATATCGGTCCTCTCGCTCACTTGTTCATGCGTACGAGGTAGATCCCGCCGACGACCAGGCCGGCCGCGCCCGCGATCCCGAGTCCGATCGGGAGCCAGGCGAGCGCGTCGCCGAGCCCCTTCAGTCCCGCGCCGGTTCCCTGGCCGATGGCGCCCACCGCGTCCCCGGTCCCCTGTCCGATGGCGCCAACGGCGTCCCCGGTCCCTTTTCCGATCTCGCCGAGCGCTTCCCCTGTGCCCTTACCGACCTCCCCGATCGCTTCGCCAAGCCCCTCGCCGATGGCGCCGATCCCCTTGGCGATGTGCTCGTCCAGCTCCGGCGCGGTGTTCTCCTGTGCAGCCTCGACGGGGCCCTCGAGGTTCCGAACGTTGTCGAGGATCTCGAGGGCGCATGCGACCCTGGCACACCACTTTGCGATCGTGGCCGAGGCCGTCTGGTTCCATCCGGCATCGATCCAGCTCGGCTCGGGCAGCCACTTCTTCGTGCAGACGCCGTACTCGTCGGACTCGCAATACTCGTTCTCGACGTTCGTCACGTAGTTCACGACCTCGGGCGGGATCACGAAGTTGCGGGCCGTGTCGTTCCATTCGGCCCGGAGGCGGGCCTTGAGATTCTCCGCGGTGTTGAGCCAGGCATCGACGTCGGTCTTGTCGCAGTAGAATTGAAGGTTCCAACTGTTGGCGCACGGTTTGTCGATGGTCCCGCCAAGTCCGTTGCGGACAAGGCTGTTGTACCGACCCGTGCATTCCAAGACGTTCTTAGTGGTCATGGTCCGGCTCCTGTTCGTCGTCGTCGCGGGAGGTGAGGTAGAGGACGATCGGTACTGCAAGGCCCGCAGCCGCAAGGCCGATCACGATCTGCCCGACGAGCCTCAGAGCAGCGAGGGGGTCCGTTGATCTTGCTGGGGGGTGGATCTCAGTGGACATGGCCGGCGCTCTCGTCCTCGTCGTCGTGCATGTCGTCGGGAATACGGTCGTAGATCGACCCCTCCGGCTCCCGGGCGGCGGGCTGCGCGATGCATTCCTCGAGCGACTCAGGGTCCGGGTCCTGCTCGTCCTGCGGCTCGGCGGAGCCCTCGATCGCCGCCTGGATGCACTCGAGGACGGTTGTGAGCCGCTCGTCGCGCTCGCGGGTCGCCTCGAGAGCCGCCGTGACGCGCTGATTTTGGGCGACGATGGCGCGGAGCGTGCCCGCGATCTCGCCGGTGCTGACGCGCACCTGCTCGCCGACGTCGGCGAGCGCGGCCGGGATGGCGGTGTCGGTGTAGCTCTCGAAGGCGCCGGCGAGGCGCTCCACCGCGCCAGCGAGACGGTCAGCGAGGCGCGTCATGGTCGCGTTGCACTCCTCGCGGACCTGCTGGACGGTCGCGAGCATGGCCGCGAAGTGCTCCTCCTGGGCGCTCACGAGAGCATGGAGCGCGCTTCGGACTCGTCGTGCTTCGACCGCTTCCACGGCCTCGGCGACTGCGACCATCACGAGCTCGCGCACCTCGGCCGTTGGCGGGGCCTCGACGCGCCGTTCGCTCGCCGCTGGAGGCGGCTCGGTGGGCGCGTCGGGCACGAGTGTTGTCGACTCGCCCACCGCATCCGGGTCCGGGTCGGGCGCCTCCTCGGCGCACGCCGACGCAGGAGCCGATGCCGGCAGCTCCTCCACGGTCGCGGTCCGTGGGCACGCCGGCGCAGGAGCCGATGCCGGCAGTTCATCCGCGGTCGCGCTCCGTGGGTTGGTCCGCTGTGCGAAAGGCTGAAGCCCTGGCGGCGGCCGGAGGCGTGCGGGCGGGGTCGGCGGTGGTATTCGGAGCGCAAGTTCCGAGATCGGTGTCGACACGCGCCGCTGGGGCGGCGCGACGTGCGGGACGGGCTCCGGCCTCGACGGCGCACGCGGCGGCGGTTCTTCGGCTGGTTCGCGCGCCTCCGGAGCGGGTGACTTCGGCGGGGCCCCAGGCTCCGGCCTCGTCCGTCGCTTCGCGGTCTCCTGGTCGCGCACGGTGCGGGCAGCCTGACTCGCACCGCGCAGCATCTCGATCCACATCGAGCGGCTCATACAATGACTCCCTTCTGGCGACTGCCGCGAAACCCGAGGACGTTGCGCTCGGCGACGATGACGTAGCGGCCGGGATTGACGAGGAAGAGCGGCGCCGTCCGGGTGGCGTGCAGGCTGAAGCTCGCGGGCTGCCCCGTTCGGCTGCGCGTAACCTGTACGCACCCGACGACGATGACGAGCGCGACCACATCGCCCTCGGCGACTTCCTCGACCCCATGTTCACCACGGGCCATGGCGAGGACGCTCAGACGCATTCCCCGAAATTCTGGTGAGTCAAACCGCATGACGATTCCTTTTATTCTGATGCTGAGCCAGGGTGGAGAGCACTCCTGCGGAGTACCCGACGATGGCCCCCACCATCATTGCGCTGGCACCGACCGCCGCGACGAGCGCGGCCAACTCGCCGCGTGAGAGGCGCTGGCGGGTCGTCGGTGGGAGCGGCTTCCCGATCTCCATGTCGAATATTTGTGCCATAGTGTCTCCCTTCGGATACGCCTGATCACGAGGATGCAGGGGTGATCGATTCAACGGCGGACTTCGCCAGCGATTTCATGGCTTCGATCGCGGCGCGCCACGCGTGCTGGTTGGCCTTGCGGACGTAGGCGCCGCGGCTATCGCTCCATACGAATCCCCAATGGCGCATGATTTCGGACCGGCGTCGCTTTTCGTCTCGGGTTAGCGGGCGCGCGGCCGTTCCTGGCGGCAATTCGACGATGATGCGGTTCTCCTCGGTCTCCCATCGCGCCTCTGCCCCGTCGATCTCGACAGGCTCCGGCGCGGCAGTCGTGGCCGCCTGCTCGAGTTCCGTGAGTCGCTCCTTCAGGCGGCGGATCTCTGCACGCGTGTTCGAGAGCTGATAGTCGGGAATGCCCACACGACCTGCGAAGTCCGGTTTCAGGAGCTCGTCGATGCGGCGCGGTGACACTCCCAGGGCCGCGAGCGAGCTATGCGGGTCCTTCGAGCGTACCGCCCGATTGATCGTCTTCCATTGCGCGCTCGATTCCTCGAGGTGGTCGATCTTGGCACGGATCTTCTCGATGGCGTCGGGGTCGTCGGAACTGATGGCCCTGTTCTTCGCGGCCGCGTTCGCGCGCCGCTGGAGATTCTCCGCCTCGTCGGCGAGTTCGATGCTCTTGCGCATCTTCGTGTGTGACCGTTCGATCATCCGGCGGTGACGCCCCTCGGAGTGATGACCCACGAGGATCGGTTGTCCGTTGTCCGGGAGACCTTCGCTGGACTCCCGCGTGAGTCGATCCGCCTGCGCAGCTCGGCCGCGGGCGGCGGCTTCGAGCCCGCTCACGCGTGCCTGTCGGCGCTCCGCGTAATCGGCCCGGCCTGTCCAGGCTGGGCGGACCGACGCGGCGCTGGTCGCATCGTCCGGCTCGTCCAACTCGCCCTCGGCATCCTCGACTGCAGCGCCCTCCTCGTCGGTGGGATCGTCCTCGTCGGCATGATCGAAGCCGTCAGCCGCCGGCTCTTGCACCGCGTGCTCGTCGCGGATGTCGCCGCCATCGAGCTCCGCCGGCTCCGCGCTCGCCGGCTCCGCGCTCGCCGGCCGTTCGGTCTTGCCGCGCTCCACGATCGTCCAGCCGCGGCTGCGTTTGGCGATGAGCGTTTGTTTGCGACCGCGGTAGGAATCATGCTTCAAGATCTCGGCCTTCAACTCGACGACGTCGCCCTCGTCTGGACCGTTCGCGGCTGCGGTGAAGAGCACGACCTCGCGGCCGGCGTCGTCCGCCAGGACGTAGAGGTCGCGCGGACCGTACTGCGACTCGCTCGCTTCCGGATGCACGCGCTTGACCGCGAGGCGCATCGTGACCTTCTCGCCCACGGATTCCGGGCGCCACTCGCTCCGGTTCTGCTCGAAGGTCCGAGGGAATTTCGCCTGGCGCCACTTCTGAAAGATCCACACCGCCATCCTGGCGGTGCGGAAGTCGACGTAATCGCGCTTCACGATGACGGCCAGGTTGTGGTCGAACGTGCTCTTGTCGTCGCCCACGACGAGGTTTTCGCGGGCCCACGCGCGGGCCTCCTCGCCCTGCGCGAGGTACTCGGGCTCCGGCGCCGTCCGGTCGGCGTCGGGCTGCTTGCTGGCCTCGTGAGCCGCCAGGGCGCAGTTGCTCGAGCTCGACCGCTGTCCCTCGGCCTTGGCCGACACGAAGCCGTCGCTATGGACGCAGCGCGCGACCCAGGCGAGGAACCGAGCGAGCGAAAGGACCCGGGAAGGCGCGTCCATCGCCCACTGCTCGTCGAGCCCGTGATCGTCCATGAGCTCGCGGATCTGCCCCCAATGCTCTTGCCACGCGAGGAATGCCTTGATCCGCGACTCGGCGTCGCTCGACCCCGTGTAGTCCGCCAGGCAAGAGCGCCCGACCTGCTTCACGTTGCCGTCCTTGTCCTGGAGGATCACCGTGTCTTTCCGGCGGCGCCGGACCTGGCAATGCTCGCAGTCGGGCCCTGCAGATCGGTATCGAGCCGGTACCGTCTCGCCGGGCGCTTCTCGGACGATCACGCCGGTGTCGACGCCGGCCTCGAGATCCTCCTCGGCGGTGTGCTCCAAGACGCCCAGCACCTTCCACCCCGGGACCTTGGGCACCTCGCCGTCGAGCTGCACCTCGACGTGCGGGAGGTCTTCCCAATGGGACGGCCGGCGCGTCGGGGTGCAGTCGTACCCCGGATCCCCGTGGGGATGCTTGCCCACGTGGACGGGATAGCGGAACTCTCGAACGACGCGCAGCGAGAGCCCCCCGCCGACGCCGAGCCGGCGCGCGCGCCCGTTCAGATCCTCCAGGAGCTTCTCGATCCGTGGCAGCTTATGCGCCGCGAATTGCAGCGGCCCGTTCGGGCACAGGGGCCTGTGGCGGATCGTCGCCCAATCACTATCAATCGGCACGTCCGCGCGGCAGCCCGTGCAGAAGAGGACCTCACGGCGGCCGTTCCTGTCGTTGTAGATGACCCGGTCCACCCACGAGGGCGGCGCTGTTCCTTCGGAGCTCCGGGGGATGATGTGGAACTCGTCACCGCGGTCGTCGTATCGGATGTAGGGGTCGCCGTACAACCAGCGCCGCAACACCTCGGGCCCGACCTTGAGGCCCTTGGCGCGCACGGCCTTGGCGATCTCCACCTGGCCGTGGGGTCGGATGTCCAAAAGGTCATAGACCACCTCGAGGACGTCGCGCTGGAGATCGTCGGGACTCGGCTCGGCCGGCGGGGCGACGGGCCGCGCCTCGCACGGGGCGGCGTGGGCCGTGGTCAGCTTCGCCAGCCACACGGCCCGCTGCTTGGCCACGAACGCGTCCGCGAGCTCCCGGGGCGTGTCCGGAGGCACCGCCGCATAGAATGCGTCGATCCGCCGCTGAAGCTCAACGTGGACGTTCATGACGAGCCCTCCTCGCTCGCGTCCCGCTGCGCCTGCTTGGCGAGCAGGGACGCGCGATGCTTGCGGATGTACATGTCGACGTACTCAGGGGGGATGTCGTCGGGCAGCGACGCGCGCATCTTCTTGGCGAGTTCGCCCAGATCCCGCGCCGCGCTCGCGGCGCAGGCGCACGTCGCACACGGCACGTCGCAGGCTTCGCGCCACCGTGCGCTCTCAGCACGCGCGCGGGCCAGCTCGGCGCGCGCCTCCGCCAGCTCGCGCTCGAGGCGAGCGACCGCCGTCGTGTTGGGGCGACTGCTCCGATGGGCCTCCCGCGCTCGGGTAAGCTGGCGCCGCAACGCGGCGATCTCCTTCGCCTCGTCGGTCGGCCGCACCGGCAGGTCGAGGACGCGCTGCATGAGCACCGCGAGCGCCGGGAGAAGGTGCCCCGTGGCATGGCCCAGATCCTCGCGCGCCACCACGAAGCTCTCGTCGTGGCCGTCGCCCATGCGCCCGTCCAGGTGGGTGAGCTCGTGGCAGGCGACGCCGTGCAGGAAGGCCGCGATCGCGATCGGGCGGTCTCGATGGGCCTTGACGACGTCGGCGAAGCGGTCCGGGTTGATATACACGACGTCGATGTTGGAGGCGGTCTCGGCGGTGAGGCCGATGGTGCCGTCGTCGAGGACGAACCCGGGCTTGAAGCGCCTGCGAATTCGGGCCTCGGCGGCCACGAGCCGCAGCGTCGCGTCCCACGCGGTCAGGTGCGGGATCCACTTCTGAAAGTTCTTGCGGAACCGATAGCCGCGCTGGCGGTTGTAGGTCTTCCGGGCGATCCGCAGGCCGGCGAGCTGCCCGAAGGGATTTCTCCGCTCCCGCCGTTGCTTGGCGCCGCTCTCGTCGAGCGCCAGGCCGGCGAGGGCGTGGTCGGCGGTCCGAAGGACCGTCGCCGCCTGCAAGAGGCCGCCACCGCCAGGCTCGAGCGTCATGCGAGCCGCGCGATCGACCTCGGTCTGAATCAGCTCCACGTCGCCGCCACTCAGCGGCGCCCCCGAGGCCGCACGATCGAGGACTTGCCCGAGCTCGTACGAGACGCCCAGCGAAGTGCCGTCAGCGTCTCCCAGGACGGACGTGATGGCGGTTCGGATGACTTCGCGGAGCTCCGCGGCTGAGGTCGCAGCGGACGTCGGCGCCTCGATGTCGTCCTCGTACCGGAGCGCCGTCGCCGCGACCTTCATGCCTGGGGGCAACACAGGCCCACGCGTGGGTACGTCCCCGTCCTCCACCGGCGATCCGGCGGGTGCGCCGCTCTCGATCGGCGCCTCGGTGCGCGTGTGCTTCTCGCGCTCGGCGTAGAACGCCTCGATGCCGCCCGCTGCCGCGGCAAGCGCCTTCTGGAAGAGCGGATCGGCGAAGGCTTCCTCGGCGAGTTGCCCGAGCTCGGAGACCCCCTCGCGTTCGTCCGAATTGCTGCTCTCCGGGTCGTAGATGTCGTAATCGCGGGAGCTCGACGTGGACTCGGACTCGCGCTCCACCTCGCGCGCGAGTTCCTCAAAGGCCCAAAGCGCGGGGCCCTGGAGCGCGTCCCGGGCGACATTGAGCGGGTAGCCGCGCTCGCCAGGGCGCACCGTCGTCACGAGGTCGATGACGATGTCGGCTTTCAGCTTCCCGCGCCGGCTCGAAGCCTTGTACTGGTAGAGGCCGCCCAGGCGAATGTAGTAGGCGCCCTGCCAATCACCCGGGGGCCGGCGGTACGCCTTGATCGTCGCCGTGGTGCCGTCGCCCCACGATCGGTTGACCTGCACCTTTGAGCCGCCTCGGCGGCTGAACAGCGGGCGCACGACTTCGCCGTTGAGGGTCAGCTCGATCTCCGGGAGATCGTTCGCCCCGAGCACCTCACGCAGACGATCCGTGATGCTCACGTAGGTCTCGCGCGCATAGTCGTAGACTTCGTCGAATTCGGTGGAGACATCAAAGCAGGTGATCACGGTTCCCTGCAGGTAGTCCGCAGCGTAGATTTGGACTGGCTCGTTCGCATTGCGGCTGATGGCGAGATTGTCGCGTGTGTGTAGTTCCCAGCGAAACGTCGACGAAGTCCCGAGAATGACGGCCTTGGCCACCCCAAAGCCCCCGGCCGCCTCACCACTGTCGACAGCTCCGCCCTTCCCAGAACTGCCGAGGGACAGGAACTTCGTGAGGATCGTATCGGCATCCATGCCGATCCCGTTGTCCTCCCAGGTGATCGCGCGCCGCGTCGGGTCCCACGTGACCGCGAAGTGCCCGTCCCCCGCCCGCGTTTTCCGAGCCCGAATGGCGGCCTTGATCGCGTCGACGCCGTTCTGGAGCGCCTCGCGAGTGCCGATAATCGGAAGGTCGCCGGACTTGTAGACCGAGCTGGTCATGATCGACCAGACGCTGCCGACGTCGACGGTGGGCCGTCCGCTCGCCTTGGCTTCGAGCGCCTCGAGGATCTCGTCCTCACGCCCCACCGCGCGGCGGAGCTCAGCTCGGTTCACGTGGCAGCCGCAGGTGGATGTCGGAGTGGCGGGAATCATCGGACGCTCCTCGCAAAGCTGCGCAGCAGCATGTGTTGGATGCGTGGGCCGAAGCCGCGAAGATCGACCTTCACGGGCTTGCGCGTCGGCGACGCGTCGACGTGGCCGATCGCAGCGCGCAGGTACTCCTCGTCGCCGTCCTCCTCCACGACAGGGCCGAGGCCGATCCCGTAGAACGGCGCCCAGATCTGCACCGCGACGGGCGAACCTTCGGCGATGGCCCGCTGGACGTACGCTTCGCCCTCACGGGTGAGGGGGTTCTGCAGAAAGTGTCCGATGCGGCGCTCGCCGCTCGGCTCGACCACGACCTCGGCGGCGAGGCAGTCAGGTCCTGCGGCGCAGTGGTCGGGCTTGTCGGACGCATCGGGCCGGTACGGCCCCTTAGGGAACTCGTCCGAATCGTAGGTCGTCTCGTCGTCGGGCCGCTCGGGGGCCTGGCCTTTCGCCGCGAGGTCCCGCCGGAGCTGGCGCCCGCAGCGCCCGCACCACACGTCGGCCCGGTAGCTGTACACGTCCGACGGGTCGTCCGTGTCGGCGCTCGGGAGCTCCGCGCCCGTACCTACGAGCTCGGGCGGCTTCGTGCTCATGGGAGCGGCTTCCGGCAGCGCCTCTCGCGGAGCGTCCTCAGCGCTGCCGGTGTCCGCTTCGCCACCAATGCCGGGGAGGTTCTGCACGCCCTCCGCGCACAAGAGACTCGCCTCGGCGGCGGCCGCGGCGACTCGCTCCGTGGCAGCGTAGACGTGCTGGAGCGACTCGGCGGGTCTCCCCTCGGCATAGAGCTCGCGCGCGGCGTCGTAGTAGTGCTTGGCGCGCTCCAGCGTCTCGAGCGCCGCTGCCCGCTCGGCGCCCTGGCAGCGCGGCCCTTGGGCGAGCATGGTCGCCAGCGTGAGCGCTTCCCGAAGTTGCTCGAGCGCCGCGGGCGCTCGCCGCAGACCGGCCTCGAGCGCGCGCAGTTTGACGCGGAGGAGCTCGATCTGTTCGACACGGTGTCGGCGGAAGTTGATCAGCTCATCGCCTTCGCGGAGGGCGTCGCCCGGAGTCGTCACCCAGCACCGGCCCCGCGCGCAGTCGTCGATCACCTGCACAGGGATCCGTCTGACCTCCGGTCCCTCGTCGCTCATGGTGAGCCGCAGGACTGCGGCGTCCTGCCCATCGCCGACGAGGCTGCTGCACGCGACGACGATCCTGGACCCGTCGCGCTCGACGAGCGAGGTGACGAGGTGCTTCTCGAACAGCACGCCCCACAGCCGATCCATGAACCCGTCCACCGACTCCGCCTCGCGGCGCTCGAGGGCGTCGGCCGCCTCGAACCATGCCTGGTCTTCGAGCCAGGTGCGGAGGCTATCCGGTGTCACGTCCGGCGGGGCGAGCTCCTCGAGGAGCGTCTTGATGCGCCCGACCGGGCTCAGGATCGCGTCGGCGGCGAGCGCCGGCTGCCGGGCTCGGAGGGTCGCGAGCAAGCGCGAGAAATTCGCGTCGGACTCGGCATCGGCGGAGCGCTCGAAGAGCTGCTCCGCCTCGGACGCGCGCGGGCGGGGAGCCCTCACCGGCGCGGCCTCTCCCCGGAGCTCCGCCGTCATGGCGCGCGTGGTGTCGCGACGGAGCAGGGCACGACCGATCGCGCGGAGGCGAAGGAAGTCGCGCCAGCTCAGGGAGTCGACCTCGAGGCGGTTCCGCCCGCGCGTGAACACGGCCGGGTACGTGATTCGCCCCGGGACGAGGCCCAGGTCCATCGTCCAGGCCGCCTCGCCGTCCTCGTCGAAGCCGAAAGTCAGCGCGCGGCGGTGCGTGCGGAGAACCGGCGCAGCCGCGAACGGGTCGAGGGCATGAAAGCGAGCCCAGGCGTGATTCGCGGCTTCGTAAAGCCGGTGTCCCTCCGGGTCGGTCGTGACCCGCACCTCCTCGGCTCGCGCAGCCGCGGCCTCGAACACGAGCTCGGTCTCCGGCGTGTACTCGACCACCCGCGCTGCGAGCTGGCGCACCTCGTCCGTCGCCGGTGCGCGCCATGTGGCCAGCATCGGCCGAAATCCTTGGGCCAGGAGCTCGAGCTCGAGCTCGGCGCGCGGCAGCGTATGCAAAATCAGCGTGATCACCCCGTCGTGCTCGAACCAGTGGTGCCGCCTCGCCAGGTGCGAGAAGGTCGCGTGCTTGGCCCACAGCCGCGTGTCAGGGGCGGTCCCGCGGCGCCAGATCCACAGGTCGGTGCCGAGGGCTTCCTCTGCGCTCTGCGGGGCGCGCGCGAATCTCCCGATCTCCGTGCTCGACGGGGGCTGACCGCGGCGCACGGATCGTCCGTCGCCTTCCTGGACGTCGACCGTGCCCGCATGGAGCTGGTAGAGCGAACCGTCGTCGCGGAGACGAAGGCCGGTGAGGTGAATGCCGAAATGCAGGTTTTTCATGACTGCGTCTCCGGTGCGCGGCACTCTTCGGCGAGCTGCGCAGTGACCACGGCGAGCCGTTCAGCGCTGACGTAGGCACGACTCAGCAGGGCAAATGGCCTCCGCTCGTCGAGATGCTGCCGAGCCTTGAAGTAGTATTCCTTGGCCTGCTCGAACGCTTGTTCCGCCGCGTCGCGAGCGTCGCCCCGACAACTCCAGTGAGTGATCAAGATAGCGCTCGACAGGAGTACGTCGCGCAGCGAATCCAGGTACATCGGTGCCCTGCGCAATTCCGACTCCAGCATCCGCATCTTGGTATGGAGCTGCGCAATCGTGATGGGGTTCTGCCGCGCGAGGTCAAAGACCTCTTCGCCGACCCGGAGTTCGTAACCGTCCTGTGGACGGATTCGGACGCCAGATGCCTCGCTCCCGACGATCTCCACTTTCACCGCCCGCGGCTGCATGCCGCGCTCGTCGCGGACGAGCACGATGGGGAGCCCCGTGACGTGGGCGATCGCCGTCTTCCCGACGATTCGATGCTGGCCGCTACCGCCGACCTTGGAGCGCGGCAAGGACCCATCCAGTACGGCCCACACTTTCGGGATGAGCTCGTCCACGCTTCCAGTCGCTCTGTCGTCGATGACTTCGGCCGCACGGCGCCAACCCTGTTCGATAAGCCAGGTCTTCATCCCGCGCGGTGACAACCCGCGCGGCGTCAGCTCCTTCGCCAGGCGGGCGGCGTCGAGGCTTAGGCTGTGGTGGGAAACGCGTGCGGCCTGAAGCCGCGCCTCGAGACGACGCTTCCACGCGGCGAGCTCGGCCTCGGCCTGCGAGACCTGGCGCGTAGCCTCGTCCGCGTTCTCCCACACGGGCTCGATGACCGGCTGCCGGGGCGCGGGTGCGGCGCTCGGCCGCCGCGCCGCGGCGGGCTGGGCGGCCGGCAAGCGCTCGACAGGTGGAGCCGCGGGCGAAGGCGGGGCCGGCCGCGAGAGCAAGTCCTGGGGGATCGAGCGCCGCCACCATTGTTGACCCGTGATGCGAAGGGCGCGGAACGAGTGCCCGCTCGCCTTCGCCAGCTCGAGGAAGCGGACCCATCCCGCGCGGGTCGGCGGCAGAAGTTCGGCGCCGGCGAGGTCGGGCCCGCTCCGCAGCGTCAACGAGTCGCCGACGATCGTCGGGTAGAGGTCGCGCGTGCGGTTCTTGCTCAGGCCCTCGGCGATCACGGAGCCGACACGAGGCCACCAGCGGTCGATCCAAGCCTCGCTCGCCCCTTCCCAGCTCAGGCTCGCATACGTCGCCCCACCGCGGAACGTACGGGCGAGGTGGAGGTCGAGCGCCTTCGCGGTCAGCGCCTCGTCGTCCGGTGGCCAGGCACCGTCGCCCGGGAGGTGCTCAGGGCGGATCGGAGGCTCGAGCTCGTCGACGTCGACCAACGTCCACGTGGCCCCCCCAGCGTCGCGGCGGCCAATGCGCGGCCCTTCGCTCGTCTGCACGATCGCGCCGAATTCCCACGCCACGCCGGGAACGCGACCTTTGGGCGGCATGATGACGCGAAGGCCCTCGTAAACCGGCGCGCTGCCGTCCTCGGGGACGAGCAGCTCCGTGTCTCGAACCGCGTACATCCACTGCGTCCACGGCCACACGCTCGGTTCCTCGTGACTCAGCGTGGACAGGCGCTTCTCGCCCTCCTGCCGCAGGCGCGCGGCCAGCTCGGGGTCCCCGGTGGCGCGCGCCTCGCGGAAACGGGCGTTCGCCTGCCGGAGCCGCCGAGCGGCGGCGAAAGCCGCCTCGGTTCGTTGGGCGTCGCTCTCTCGACGGGCCTTCTCCTCGAGCGCCAGGCGCGTGGCCTCCGGGTTGCGCGAGATCATGAGCAGGATCTCGTCCTTGGAGAGGCGCTGCTGGGCCGCAGGGTTGTTCGTGTCCCGCACCGCGGACGCGAGGATCTCCCCGAGCCACTGCGCCTTGCCGTGGATGATCTCAAACCGATAACTGTCGGAGGACCGCTCAGCGAGGTAGTAATAGATCGTCACAGTGCCGAGGACATTGCCTTGCCTGATGGCGCGACCGTTGCGCTGTTCCAGGTCCGCCGGCGTCCAAGGCAGATCGATGTGGTGAATCGAGCAGGTCCGGACTTGGAGGTCGATTCCTTCCGAGGCGACGGAGTTCGCTATCACGACATCAAACTTCGGAGCTACCTTCTCGGGCTTCCCCCCCGCCACGACCTCGGCGGAAAGGCCGTTGAACTCCCGGGCGATGCGAATCCGATCCTGACCTGACGTGACCTCGGCATTCATCACGGCGATCCGGTCCCGCGGAATCCCGTGTTGCACGAGGATCTCGCGGATCCACTGGTGTGACGCGGTGGGTTCGCAAAAGATAATGTGCCCGCAGTGAGCGCTGGCAGCAATGATCTCGGCGCAGCGCGTGATCTTCGGACTCTCATAGAGAGGACGGCCGAGCGTTCGACGGACCAGGATCGCATCCTCTTCTTCGCCCTCGCTGACGACGCTCCACCCTTTCTCGGTCCACTTCTCTTTTTCCTCGCTGGGGATCTCGAGCTCGGTGACGCCTCCCTCGAGCGCGCTCCGATAGTCGTAGCCCTCGTCGAGCGCCGGGTGAATCGCCACCAGGGAGAGACGCGAGAGCAGACCGAGGGCGCTGGTGCTGCCGAAGTTCGCGTGCTTGAGCGCCTCTTCCATCTCGGAGAGATAACGCTTGTACTTCGCCTCCTGCGCTTCGTTCATGGTGACGGGGATGCGTTCGATGAGGGTCTCGGGGAGATCGATCCCGACCTCCTTCGCGGTGCGAAATTCTGTATATGTGAGAATCAGCGTGCGCAGATCTTCGAGGTTCTTGAAGCCGACGCATGCAGGCTTTACGACCGGGCGGAAGGCCGAGTTCTGGATCGGAATCTTCTCGATGCGCAGGAACCGATCGATGAATTGCTCGGGGTCGTAGATCCCTGCGCTGATAAACGCGCGCGGATCGACGTACTGAATGAGATTGTACAGCTCCAGCGGACTATTCTTCGCCGGGGTTGCCGAAATCAGAACGATCCCGCCTCCGCCGTTGCGCTTCCGAACGGCCGCCGCACGAAAATCGAGCTGCCAAGCCCGCTGGGCGCCCTCTCTACTCGCGCCCATGAACAACGGGATCCCGCCCTCCCGGGCGGCCGGCATGTAGAGGTTCTTGAACGAGGCGGCCTCGTCCACGACGAGCAGATCGATCCCGATCTCGTCCCAGGCGATCCCGGGCACGTAGGACCTGCCGCGCGGGAGGCTCAGCATCTCCCGCACCCACTGCGCTGTGCTCGCCCGCAGGACGCTTCGGTCCCGCTCCGTGAGTCGCCGAATCCGAGCGCGACCGGCGTACTTGTCCATCGTAATCGAGCGTTGGATGGCCTCAATGCTTTGCGTGTGCTCGAGGACCGCCGCCTCGTTCATCCGCGTGAGGGCGAGAGCTTCGTAGCTCAGGATCACGACGTCGGCGCCGCCGGCCTGGAGCGTGATCCACTTCTGCGCCTGCTCTTCGGGTGTGTCGGGGACGGAGGTCAGCACGCCCTCCCGGACACCCTTCGTGACGCGCTTGCGCTTCGACCCGATGACGAGGACCCGATAGTCCGGCAGCGTGACGGCGAAGTCGTCGTACCACTTCCACACGAGCGATCCGGGCACCAGCACGACCGGCCGGCGAACGCTTCCCTCTTGGCGCGCAGCGGCGATGACGGCGATCGCCGTGTGCGTCTTGCCCACGCCCACGTCGAAGGCCAGGATCCCGCCGAAATTGGCCAGGATCCGCCGAGCTCCGGCGATCTGGTGCGGACGGAGCGTCACCGCATCTGCGCCCCAGCGAGCCAATTCCAGCGGCTCGCTCGGATATGTCGGGATGATGCGGCCGCGGTTGGCGCGGTTGTAGGCTTCGACCAGCCGGGCTCGCTTGTCCGCGTCGTCCGTGATCCACTCGCGAAAATCGCGCGTCCACTTGGCGATCCGCATGCGGCGACGCGCCCAGACGTCGTCTGGCTCGTCCAGGTCGCTCTCCGGTTTGAAGAGCGACCAGTCATGATTCAGCCACCCGACGAACATGCGTGTCGCGTCATTGATCTTGCTCTGCGAGACCTTGATGTGCCCAGCTTCACGCACGAGCGTCGCCTCGCCCGTGCCGACGTTGATGAACGTGCTGACGAAATCACTCAGCAGGTCGAACGGCACATAGCCGTAATTCGGGCTCACGTCGTCGATGTCCTCGAGGACCGCGGGGGCGATGGCGTCGACGAGGAGCGCGAGCTGCACCTTCGCCTGTGGATCGCCGGCCTCGGCGCGTGCGTGCGCGCGGTCGTGCTTGGCCCACAGATCGATGCCCGTAGCGTAGACGTCCCTCGGGACGAGCTCGTCCCACCCGACCCCGTCGAGGCACCATCCCGCGGCGAGGAGCTGCTCGAGGAGCGCATCGGTGGCCAGCGTGCCGCCGATGTCGGCGTGGAACCGGGCGAGCTCGTCGAGCGTGAGCCGGCGCCGCTTGCGAAACAGGGCCTCGGCCTGGGCGACGACGTCGTCCGGTTGCCCGGTGAACCTCGGAGGGACGACCGGCGCGGACCGAAGTGCGGCGATGAGCGCGCCGGCCGGCTCGAAGGCGTTGAGAAGTTGCTCCGCCGCAGCGATGCGCCGCGCGACCAGGGCGCGCAGTGCCGGAACGCGGTGCGGGTTCCCGACCAGGGCCGAAAAGCTCTCCAGCGCCGCGTAGAGCTCGGCCCACAGCGGCACGGCCTTGTCGTCGTCGGCCGCGCGAAGAGCCAGGTAGTGCGAGACGCGCTGGCCGAGGAGGACGGCCTGGTGCTCCAGCTCGGACAGGTCCTCGGGGATCGCCTCGAGCTTGCGCACGATGCTGCCCCCGGACGCGGCCCGCCGCGCAACCGGCCGAACCGTGCAAGTCTCGCAGATCGGACGCTCGCGAAACGGCGGAAGTCCCGCGAAGTCCCCGACTACGGCGTAGCGCCAGGTGGACTTGGCCTTGCCCGTCTCGTCGTCGCCGGCGTCCTCCCCCGCGGCTTGGCCGAGTACGTGGCCCGGGAACTCCTCGAAGTAGCGACCGTCGACGATGAACGCGTCGCCGGCGTCGACGCGGGCGAGCTCGCCGCCGCGGCTGCGCCAGACGAGCAAGTCCACGACGACGGAAGCGCCGGGGAACAGCTCGCGCCCCGCGGTGCTCCGGCTCGGGAGGCGGTAGGCCCCGGCGAGATGATGACGGCGCAGGAGTCGCTCCCGCAGGCCGCGGTTGACCGACCCGGTGAGGAAGCCCGCCGGGACCAAGAACACGCCGAGACCACCTGGCACGAGCAGATCCAGCGACCTCCGCATGAAGTACGCGAACGCGGTGCGCTCGCGATAGTCGCGCTCGGGATCCTCGTCGACGAGTTCACCACGCGTCCCATAGGGCGGATTGCTGACGACCAGATTGAGAGTCCCGCGGATCTTGACCGCGTGCCGCTGTACCCATGTCTCAAAGGACAGATTATGGTGCTCGGCCTCCGGATGAAGCGCCGTGAAGATCGCCGAGGCGGGCTTGGAGAGCTCGATCGTCGTCCAGCGCATCGGGCCCTTCGGCCCAGACGCGTGCGCGCAGCGGTCCGTGCCGAGAGCCCGCACGAGCCGCCCGGTGCCGACGCTCGGCTCGAGCGCCCGCACGATGCCGTCGCGACCGGCGAGGTCCGGGAGCAGAGGGCAGATCAGATCACCGATCGCCTCGGCGACGATCGTCGGCGTGTAGTACCCGTGTGACAGGTTGAGATCTTCGGGGGTGAGCCCCTTCGGGAGCTGGTCGCGGATCTTGTCGATCGAGAGCCCGCCCCAATCGGAATAGCGGAGCAGGATGCGGCGCTCGTCCTCGGAGAGGGCTCGCCCCCGCTTGTGGGCGACGAGCTCGAGCGCCTGCACGTTCGCCTTCGTGCGCGCCGAGATCGACGTGAGATCCGGAGGCAGCTCCACCGGCACCTCCGGCGCGCGCGGCGTTTCGCCTCGAGCTTGCGGCTTGTCGGCGGCTCTGCGCCCACTTGATGGGGCAGCCGCGCGTTTGCGCAGGAACGCGTCGATGTAGGGCCACAGGTCCGGGGGCGATGCGGCTCGCATTCTCGCTGCCTGCTCCGCGAGGGTCTGCGCGGTCCCGGAGTCACAAGGGCACGGCTGCCCGATCGTGCAAGCGTCGCAATCGCAATGGTGATTTGCAGCAGTGTCCATGACTTCGCTCAGTTCATCGGGAGTTGGACTTGCTCCGCGACCTGCCGCAGTCGAGCTTCGATGTGCGGGGGAATCGGGGCCTCGTCGGCCTCGGGCTTGTGCGCCGTGTGCCGCTCCTCTTCGAGCTCGCGCTGGAGCGTGGAGAGCGAGACTTTGGCCACCGGCTTCGCCGGCGCGGGTTCGGGCTTGGGCTCGGGTTCCGGCTTCGGTTCCGTCCTGGCGGCGGGCTGTTCCGCCGGCATCGGGCACGCTAGCCGCGCGAGCTCGTGATTGATGGTCCCGCGCGGCTGCTCCAGCATTGGCGTGGCTCCGGCGAGCTGCTTGAGCACGTTCATTTCACCGCAGGCGATATGCACATAGCCTCCATGATCGTATTCGTAAAACAGGGCGTGTTGCCTTCCCGCGGCGTGGAGGACCTTGAACTGGCCGTCGAGCCAGCGCGCGGCCGCGCCGTCGATTCCTTGGTCCTGGATCGGCGCCCATACGAGCCCTCCAGGCCCGACCTCCAGCGGACTCTGCGCGGCAGCCGGTTCCGGGGATGGGGCGGCGGAGGGCGCCTTCTGGGCGCTCCGCGCCTCCATGCGGATCAGCTCCTCCCGGGTCCGGGGCACGTACTCGACGATGTCGAGCCGCACCTCCGGGTGCTCTCGCTGGATCTGCTTGGGCAGATCGACGTCGTCCATGACGAGGGCGTAGGGAAGGCCGTCCCCGTGTTCCCACCGGGACCCGAGGAGGGTTCCTTGCGCCTCCGCCCACGTGGCGGCCTGGCCGCCTTGAACGGTCACGAGTACCGTCCCGTCCTCGAGGTCGAGGTTGTAGAGCTTGAGCGTGATCTCGGCGTCGGGAGGCAGGTCCGGGAGCTCGTCCTCGTCCTCCTCCGGCTCGGGCGCCTGTCGCCGACCGCCCTTGCGCCGGCGGCTCTTCTGTTTCTTGCGTAGCGGCGGGCTCACCCGCGGGGGCACGTTCGCGGCGGTCTCGTCGCTGCTCGGGCTGAAGGGCGCGATGCCCGGCAGGTACAGGCTGTCGTCGATCGTGACGTCGGGGAACTCCCGGCGTAGGTCGTCCATAAACTCCCGCGAATCGTCCAGGACGACATTCGGGTCGCCCTCGGCGTTACGCTTCCACCTCGTTCCGAAGATTCCTCCGGTTCGCTCGCTCCACGCGGCCGCACCTGGGCCCTTCGCCGTGACATGCACGACTCCGACGCCGCCCATGTTGTCGACGTGCAGCGTGATCGCGGCGCTCTCGACCCGCGGCGTGGCTTCGCGGTCGCCGCCGGTCGCTCGGAGTAGCCGCCACGCGTCCTTGGGCTCGAACGCCACGTCCTCGACCGTGCCCGTTTCTTCATCGCGGAGGTGGAGCCTCCATCCGGTCGCACGGATGTCCTCAATGATCAGCTTGCGCGTCATGATGCACTCCTCAGTATCGTGAATCCTTGCGAGCTTGGGTTTGACGGTAGAGCCAGTACCCCGCGGCCGAGGTCAGCGCCGTACCGCCGAGATAGGCCGCGAGGCGGATGTACTTCCCGTCGTCTACCGGCGTGGCCGAGGGCTCGCACACGCCAGGGCTGCAGCGCTTCGGCTTGCCTTGCGCGAAGGGCATCGGCCGCGGGTCTTCCTCCACCTTCGGTGGCGGCTCCTTGCCCGGCTCGATGGTGCCCACAGAGAGCTTGAGCCCGAGAAGGCCCGGCGGCCGGGACTGGACGCCCTTTTCTTTGAGCTGCTCGCGCCAGTCCCGGCCCTCGAACATCTCGCCCATGGGCACGTCCGCGAGATCCACGAGGCGCCGGTCGGGATGCTCGAGCAGGGTCGCACGCATCTGCTTGAGCAAGGTCATCATTTTGTCGTCTTTGAAGGCGTCCCAGCTCGACCGCACATAGGCGCACAGGAGCGAATGTCGCAAATAGTGGACCTGGCGCTTTCGCAGGTCGTCGAGGGTCTTCCGAAGGTGCGAGTCGTAGAGGCTGATAAGGCACGGCTCCCCCTTGGTCGTGGCGCGGGTCTGATTCGGGTGGAGGACGCAGCCGTACTCCCGGGAGAGCCCGTCGAACTGGCCCATCTCGCCGCGGGGATTGCCGGGAATGCTGCGCCCGTATTTCGGCGAATAGGTAGTGCCACCCGAAAGGAAGCACTGCCAGGTCCCCACGGCGCAGCCGATGGCGCTGCCGTACACGTACCGGAGATCGTCGAAGCGCGACCCGCCTTCCTGCCATGCCTTCCCGTTGTCTCGGAGGAACTGGATCCCCCCGCCGCAGTAGCGCTTCCACTTCTCGTGCAGGGCGGCGACGTGGACCTTGTAGAGATCGAGGCTGTGCTCCTGCTGGGCCACGAGCGCCCAAGCGGTGGCGCCGAGACGGCCCAGGTTGATGTAATACTGCCCGACGTCGACGACGTGTTCCCGCTTGATCGGCCAGTGGTAGCTCCGGTCCGCGTTGAAGCGCGCAATCTCCGGGCCGAACGGATCGAGGCTCACCTGGACAACGGAGGTGATCATGTCCATGCCGGGCAGCAGGCCGAGGCCCTCTCCGGGCTTGAAGACGGAGACCGCCTCGCCCGCGTCATCCTCGCCTTGGGTGGTCTTTCCCGGCGCGAACGCGTAGCCCCCCTTCCGCTTGACCCCGACCCACTCGTCACTGTCGAAGCGCGGGCTGAAGATCTTGGTCCATTCGCCGCCTGCGAGGATCGGGAGCAAGACGGTATTCACGAGATAGTCGTCGGTGTCCTTGGAGGGCTGCTGCAGCGGGGGCATCATCGCGAACACCGCGCGGCGCGCCTGCTCCTCGCTCTGCTTGGCCGCCTCCTGGCGGGCGATCCACGCCTGACCGATGGCGACGCCAAAGCCGACGATCGCCGCGACGACCTTGCCGACGGGCCCGAGCGCTCCGAGCGCCTTCATCCCCGCGCCGAACGCGGCGTCGATCAGGGCCTTGGCGACCATCTCCTCGTCCATCAGGTCCTGCAGGGAGAACCGCGTCATGACGAGCTCGATCGCGCCGTCGAGCGTGCGCAGGACGCCGTTCGTACCGAGCGAGCCCATGTCGATCGACTCCTGCGCGGCCGTGACGATCCGGTGGATCATGTACTGCGCCCCGAGCTTGAAGTCGCGAGTGCCGATCTGGTTCTGGAGCTCGCCTTTCAGCAGATTGTTGAGCGTGCCCTCGGCGGCGCTGGGGTCGGAGAGCGCGGCGACCATCGCCTCGTAGGGGATGCCCGCGCTGGTGAACAACGTCGTCGCAAAGGGGTGATGCCCGAAGAGCTTTTGATAGCGATCCGTGGCGACGTCGATGATCATGACTTCACCCCCAGGGTCGTCACTGCCGGGAAGACCACGGACTTCGGTGCGAAGGACGCGAGGCACGGGTCCGGGTTCTTGGCGATGCTCACTACGAGCTCGGGCCCGAGCCTCGGGGCCGCGAGAAGGGCCCGTCGCAGGGCGAAGAAGGCCGCGAAGCGACGCGTGACGTAGTTGTACGCGACCGCGTTCAAGGGGCCGAGGGGGGTGGAGAGCGTGATGACGGACAGGCTCGTTTGGTCGGCGCGAAGCAGCAGGCCCTCCCGGTACAGGCGGCCGGGGATCGCGATCCTCGCGTCATAGTTCGGGACATCGCGGAGCGCCTCGTCGCAGGTCTTCCGGAAGTGTTGATAGCGGACCACGACCTCGCGCGCGTCCTGCACGAGGTTCGTGTCGGGCTGCCACATGTCCGCGCACAGGGCCATGCCGGTGAGTGCGGGGCTCCAGCCGCCCGCGGGCTCCCATGCGAGCGCAGGGGCCGAGGCGTAAAGCCGGGTGCCGTACACCCACGGAAACGTCCCGAGCGACAAGAGGACTCGGCTCTGCCACGCGCCGACGGGCGCCTCATCGGTGATGCGGTGCGGATGGAGGAACGAGCTGGCGACGTCGTTGTAGAAGGCGCGTCCGCTCAGGGTCGTCCCCTCGGGCGAGAAGCTGGCGCCGCCAGCCAGGTCGCTCGCTCGCTCGTCGATGAACCATCCCCGGGTCCGTCGTGCTGCGGCGTAGGTGAAGAGGACGTCGTGCCGCGCCTTGGCTCGGGCGGTACGGACGGCGAGAGGGACGGTCGCCGAGCTCGCGCGCGGGAGCGCGTTGAACCACCGATCGAACGTGTAGAGCGCGGTCGGGGTGAGGGCGAGAAGGCCGTCGCGCTGGTTGCGGAGCTGGTCCACGGCCGCGACCAGGGCGGGCCCGAAGCCGAGGGTGCCCGCGACGTCGAGCCACTGCCGGAGGTTGAAGTTCGCGAAGTTGGTCGAGGAGAACGGGCCGAGGTCGCCGGCGAGATCGGCGACGGCTTCCACTTCGGGGCCGTAGCAGGTGGTCAGGTGACTCATGGCGATTTCCTCGGCGTCGGAAGGGTGCCGACGATCTTCTGGAACACCGTGGCGACGCCCGGCCACTTCGCGGCGCTGAGCTGCGCAGGGATCGTCGTCGTGTCGTTCAGATCGATCCCCACGGCAGCGACGTCCTCGGCGAACCGCTGCCGGACGGCCTTATACGTCGCGTTGCCGCGTGCCGTCCCGACCAAGAGCGACGGACTGGCCCAGCCGGCCTTGATGTCGTAGTGATCGGCGATCGTGTAGTTGTCGAGGAGCCGCTGCAAGTAAACGATCGCGCCGAAGGTGGCGACTCGTGGCAGGAACATAATGCGGGGATCCGAGCCCAGGAGCGGCGCCTTGTCCTTCATCTCCTGGACGCCGGTCCACAGGAAGTAGGGGGCGAGCGCGCCGTAGAGCCCGCCGGATCCGAAGTTCGCGGCCGCCTGCGCGTACACGAGGGGCGTGCTCTTGTTCCGGTCCTTGCTGTTGTTGTAGGCGCGTAGCGAGGCGTCGCGCTCGGCGGCTTCCTTGGCGGGGTCGTCTCCGTTGTGCGCGGTCGGGATCCAGCCGCCCGATTCGCGGTAGGCGACGATGGAGAGGATTCGGCCCGCACCGACGATCCCGCTGACCTCCTCCGCGAGCAGGAGCAGCGGGCGGAGCTCCTGGGGCGTCTTGCCCCAATTGCGCATGAGGTCGCCCTTCACGTCCGCGGCCGTGGGAAGCGGCAGGACGTTGTCCCAACCGAGGGGGGCGGTGGAGGCCGGCGTCGGGGCCACCGGCGGGGCCACTGGCGGGGCCACGCCAGGATTGCCGTTGGGAGGCGCGACCGGAGGCGCAACTGGCGGTGAGGCTGGCGGAGTTGGGGCCGGCGGAGACGGGACTCCCGAGCCTGGCAGCGACGCCTGACTCCGGCGGAAGTATGCGATTCCCGCGTAGGTGAGTCCGGCGGCGGCGAGAGCGGAACCTGCGATGATGATGGGCTTGCGCATAGGAACTCCGAATGGGTCAGCGCTTGAATGCGTAGTAGAGAGTCGGCCCGCCCAGCGTCACGCCGGCGACGAGCCCGAGGACGATCATTGTGCTCGCGCCAGAATTCACGGGTCCAGGCGAAGGTCCCACAGGTCCAGGTGTGGCCGCCTTCTCAGCCGCCGGCGGCGCGGCTTCTGAGCGCGTAATGACAGGGCTGGGCTGCGGATCAGGGACGAATTCGACGGCCTGGGCGTCGCGTGTGATCTTGAGGCTCTCCGGCGGCAGCATCCATCCGACCGGCCCGATGTATTGTGAGATGGTGGCCGTATCCCAGCGATCGAACGCGGAGTAGAGAGGGAGCCATGACGCGCCTTCCGTGGCGGTGCGATACGGGAGTCGGTTTCCGTCCTCGCTCGAGTCGGGATCATCGTCGTGCTGGCCGAGGAGGAGCGCCAGGGCAGGAGGGACCTGGGGCCCGATAGCGAGTCCATCCTGGCTGGGACGGACATAGGCCCAGGGGCGGGCCTCCGCAGGGACCAGCGCCACCCGAGCGAGGAACGTCGCCCGCGCCTCCGGCGTCGCCGCTTGGAAGAGCGCGACGATAAGCGCCTCCAGCGCCTCCTTCTTGGCGGTCCTGACCTCGGCCGGCGCAGTGGCGACCTCGGAGAGCTGGATCAGCGCGGCGGTACGGTGACGATCGATGAGCATGGGCGGGGTCCCCTCGGTCTACAGCTCGTGCGCGTAGCGGCCGCGCAGGCGATCGCCGGGCGCCACGCGCACGAGCTCGATGTCGCAGAGCAGCACCGAGGCCGAAGCCGTCGCCTCGAGGACGATGTGGTCGTCGTGGCTGACGTACTGGACGCGCGACCACGTGACGTCGGGGAGCACGACGACAGGCGCGGAGTGCGAGCGCGTCAACGCGTCGACGACATAGACCCTACCGTCGTTCGCGCTGCCCGCGAAGCGCACGGAGAGGAAGGCGCCGAAGTGCCTCGGGAACGGGCAGATCGCGGAGAGCGGGATCGGGCCGGTGCCGACGTCGTCGGCGACGGACAGGAGGCCCGCGCCGTCGTCCCAGGCGAAGCTCGGCATCCAGGGCGCGCCGGTGAAGGTGGGCACGAAGGCGCTGCGGCGGACGATCCGGAGGCGGGTGGGCGACAGCCCGGGCGAGCGGCTCACCGCCCAGCGGAAGTGCTCGGCCTCGGACGCCTCGTTGATGCTCAGCTCGACGACGGTAGGGCCGCCATTCCGCGTGTGGAGCGCCAGCCGGTCGCGGGCGTGCAGGAGCACGTACTGGAATCCGGTCGTGAGCGAGACCTGCTCCCGGGTCCGCCCGCCCTCGTCGATCACCCGGAGAACCGAGTGCGGGTTGTTGTGGCTCGAGGCGACGCCGACCATCTTCACGGCCTCGGGCGAGAAGAGGTCGAAGAAGTCGGGCATGACGACGCCGGCGCCGGCGACGCGTCCGGTGTAGTGGCGCGGGGCATCGTTGGTGAGGTCGCTTCGACGGAGCGCGACCTGGGTCGCGCCGTCGAAGTCGGTATCGGAGTTGAGTCGGATGAGGATCGGTTCGGACATGTTTGGTGCTCTCTCGCCTCAACGGCGGAAATCGTGGGTGATGCGCTCTATCGCGTCACTGCGGGATCGAGCTGCTGCTCCCGCCGCCGCCCCCGCCGCACGCCCCGCCGCAATCGGGCTTGCAGATGTCGACCCGGCACATCTCGAAGAACTTGTTGTTGTCGTAGAGGATCACGACCTGCGCCGACTCGAGGTTGGTGCCGCCGCCGCTCCGGTTGCTGATCTCGACGATCAGCCGCTCGAGGCTGCCGACGTCGATCGGCGCGCCCTTGTACTTCGGAAAGGGCACGATGATCTGCCCCCCGTCCTTGTTCAGGAACTGGTTGCCGCGATACGTGGGGCCGATCTTCTTGCCGAGCTCCCCGGCGGCTCCGTCGCCCGGCCCCAGGTAGAACGAGATGTAGAAATCCAGGTAGTTGTTCGCGCCGCCGGCGAGGTTCATGTCGATGCGGATCTGCGTCGGCGTCCAGCCGGGGCGGCTCGAATGCTGGAGGCGGATCACGTGGGCCGGCGCCACGGGGAAGTCGTCGACGTAATCGCCGCCGAGGCTCTTGACCGGCTGATCGAGGTTCACCTGCGAATCATCCGAATACTCGTCGATCGTGATCTGCGAGAAGTTGATGTTCGCGCTGCAGCAGGCCCTCTTCATCAAACGCATAAGCATCTCGCACTGCCCCTCGAGGGTCTTGCACCGCTCCTCCACCCTCCGCGTCATCGTATTGACCTTGTCGGGGCAGCCGAGCATCTCGGCCCACCGTTCGGGATGGCACCGGAGGATGCGGAGCATCTTCTGGAAGTTCTCGGGAGTATCGATCGGATACTCCGCACCTTCGTACTTCACCAGACCTTCGGACATGCATCACCTCAATCTGGGCCCTGATGGGCCCGGCTGTTCGCAACGATTCGATGTTGACACTGCCGGCAGAGCCGGCTCGTCCCGAAGGACGTCAGGTACCGCGACTCAAGCCGAGCAACGCCTCGAGCTGCGACGCGGACGTGGTGTTGCCCGTCTCCGCTCGCGGCGCGACTTCGGCGGGCGTCGTGTCGGCGGTGGGTCCCACGAGGCCGGGGGGCGCGTGGAGCGACCACTGCAGCACGAGCAAGTGCCCGGTCGTCACGCCGCGCACGGTGGCAGCCGGCAGCTCGAGCTTGTGCTCATGCCCGAGCTCGTCGATCGCGTGGACCAGGGCGATCGGAGATTGGCCCGTCAGCACGCGGAGGACACGAGCGACGACCGTGTTCATACGATCGCTCCGTCGATCGGGGGGGCTGGGGTGATGGCGGGCGCTGGCGGCTCAGGGTGCGCGAGCGCGTAGGCCGCGGTGCCCACCGAGAACATCGCGCCGCCGACGACCAGCGACGCGCGGAATGCCAGGCTCTCGTCGAACGCCACGCCGAGCGCCACGCCGGGAAGCCCCGCGATCGCCAGCGCCGGGACGCCCTTGATCCGCACATCGGCGCTGCGCTGGGCGGCGTAGCCGACACCGAAACTGACCACGGCCGCGGCGCCGATCCCGAGGAGGTGCGAGATCTTCCCGCGCCGGTACTCGCCCATCCGCACGCCCATGGTCTCCCGGACGGCGCAGATCCGTGCCGCGTCGGCCTCGTCCTGCTCGACGCGGATCTGCTTCCGCGCATCGGCGAGACGCTTGGTGTACTCCTGCTCCATCTCAGAGCGTACCGCCGTGCGGACCCCGTTCATGAAGTCCCCGGGGGAACCTGCCGACCCTGTGTTGGGATTGTCTGCCATATCTCACTCCTTTCAGTTGGTATCGTCCGACCCGTCCCCGAAGGCCGCGAAGGCGCGGCCGAGGCCGCGGGCGACGCCCTCGAGCCAGTCGAGCGGGCTATCGTCCTCCTTCCGCTCGTCGGCCGCCATCCGCCGGAAGTGCGCAGAGAGGCGACGGCCGGCGGTCTCGTGCTCGATCATCTTGTGCTCCCAGCTCATCACGTCGAGCTTCTGCATGGCCGCCTGGAAGCGGTCCTGGTGCTCCTGGACCTGATCGCAGAACTTGCGATTCATCTCGAGGGCGTTGCTCGTCATCTGCTCGAGCATGTAGGACTGAATAAACGCGGCCCGCTCGTAGCTCTCCCACAGCATGTGGTGGGCCAGCTCGACGCCCTCCCACTCCTTTCCCCGTGGCGCCGCCTCGCCCTTGGAGAGCGGGGACTGCCGCACCGTCACCTCACGGGCCCGCTTCGGCCGGGGCGGCGCTTCGCGGTCGGGCTTCGGCTTGGTGGGGACGAGCGCCGCCGAGACGTCCTTCCCGTCCACGAGCAGCGTGGCGTCCGGACCATGCCGCTCGCGGAGTTCGACGAGCAGCTCTTTGAGCCGCCCGGCGGGAACGCCGTCGAGTTGCTCGAGGACCTTGGCATTCGCTGTGACCATGATGTTGTGAACCTTGGAACCCATCACCTTCATCGTACCAGTGAACGCGGCCGGGCACCAGTCCGAGCTACGGAAGTCCGGAGGGAGGCCGATGGCGCAACTATGAGCATTCAGCGGTGGGCGAGTGCCGTGATCCTCTACAGCGCTGCACGCATATCGCTCTACTAGTCATAGCACCCACGAATCGCCGGCATTGCCGAGTTTCTAGCCAATCCTCGGAGGATACGCAGCGCCTCGGCCCCGCTGCAGGGCCGGTTAGCCCGATTCAGATTATCCATAGCGCTTTGCCGTGTGTTGCCGCTGGGAGCTGCATTCGCGTCGACCGCTGCTCGCATGGTGGGCGCTAATCCCGGTTTGCCGCGTCGCGACCCGGTTCTGCCCCAAGCTGCCGGCCACTGCCGCGAGCGCTCTTCACGAGCCGAGCCGTAAGGGCAGTCTATGCCGCTCCTGCATGGATTATCCTCTGGAACTTCGGTATCCGTCCGACGTAGTGCGTCGTGACCGGCCTCCGCCGAGGCTCTACAAGGGCTCGCGGAGGATCGATGACCTCGAAGAAGAACGACGACTCGGACACGCGCGGCGCGGTCGTGGTGCAGCCCAGAACACCGCCTCGAGGAAGCTTCTCGTTGCTGCTGCCCCCCAACATGGTGTGGGAGGAGCACCCCGTGGCGGGTGGGATCCGACTGGACTTTCGGATTGCGACGGCGAAGGACATCGTAAAGCGGATCCGGGAGCGAGGTGATGGGTGAAGGCGCTCGAGACGAGCTCCGTATGGCGGGAGCGGGTCGAGGCATGGGCCCGGAGCGGCCTGACGTGCAAGGAGTACGCGGCGAAGATCGGCGTCAACCCGCATACGCTCGCAGGCTGGCGGTGGAAGCTGCGACGGCGGACAGCGGCAACCGCATCGACGAAGACTCGCGCGCCGGCCGCTGATCTCGTCGACGTGACGGAGCAGGTCGCGGCTGCGCTGGCGAAAGAGGTCGGAGTCATCGAGGTCGAGCTCGGCGGAGCGCTGGTCCGGGTCCGCGGCGAGGTCGACGCTGAGATGCTCGTACGATTGCTGAGCGCGATCGGAGGTCGTCGATGATCCCCTCAAACGTGCGGGTCTTCGTATGCCCGGAGCCGCAGGACATGCGGCGTGGCTTCGATCGGCTGGCGCTGACGGTCCGTGCAGAGATGGGCGGCGATCCGCGGAACGGTGCATTCTTCGTCTTCGTCAGCCGGCGCGGTGATCGGCTCAAGCTCTTGTGGTGGGACCAGACCGGCTACGCGCTGCTGTACAAGCGGCTGCATCGCGCGACGACGCAGGCGCCGAGAGCCACCGACGCGTCGCAGCGGGCGATCGAGATCGACCAACGCAGCCTCGCCGCGCTGCTCCGGGGCGTCCCGCGAGAGGCGGTGCGAAAACGCTCTTGACGTGGACGCGCGGATCCGTACAACGAGCGCGTGACCGAGGCCGAGGCCGAGCAACTCCGAGGAGAGCTCCACGCGCTGCGCGAGGCGCTTGCGAATGCGACCTCGGACCGAGAGCGGTACCGGGCGCTCTACATGCAGCTCCTGGAGCGCTGCCGGCTGCTCGAGCGAGGCATCGTCGTCGGACAGAAGGCGGAGCGTGACCGCGGTGGCGATGAGGCGCAGCTGTCGATGCAGCTGCTCGGCATGCTGCTGAGCCCGGACGAAGCCGAGGCGGTCGCCGAGGACGACGGTCTGGACGACGCGCTGAGCGACGCGCTCGACGAGGACGACGGCGCCGGCGACGGTGACGGTGACACCGGACCGCGTGACACGTGTGCACCGCGGCGGCCCCGTCGCGGGCGGCGCAAGCTGCCGGAGGCGCTGCCCCGGGTCGAGATCGAGGTCCTGCCGCCGGAGGTGCTGCAGGAGGGCCTGTCGAGCTTCCGGCGGATCGGCGAGGTCGTCAGCGAGGTGGTCGAGCGTCGTCCGGCCTCGCTGGTGGTCGCGCGAATCGTCCGGCCGAAGTTTGCCCGCAAGGACGATCCGGCGGAGACGATCGCAGAGCAGCTGGCCCAAGAGACAGCCGCGAGCCCGACCGTGGTGATCGCGCCGCCGCCGGAGCGGCCGATCGAGCGCGGCCTGGCCGGCCCCGGCCTCCTGGCGCACACGATCGTCCAGCGCTGGCAGGACCACATGCCGAGCAACCGCCAGGAGGCGATCTACGCCCGCGAGGGTCTCGTGCTCTCGCGCCAGACGATCTGCAGCTGGCATCAACAGCTCGCCGACCTCGTCGAACCGCTGGTCGAGGCGATGCTGGCCGACGCCTTCCGGTCGCCCTACCTCTGCGTCGACGCGACGGGGGTGCTCGTGCAGGCGTCCGAGCAGTGCCAGCGAGCTCACTTCTGGGTGCTGATAGCACCCGGCCGGCACGTGCTGTATCGATTCTCGCACAAGCACGACAGCGAGGCCGTCGATCGCCTGCTCGCGGGCTACGAGGGCTACCTCGTCGCCGACGCGCACTCGGTCTACGATCACCTCTACGCCCGTGGCAGCGTCGTCGAAGTCGCGTGCTGGTCCCACTGTCGGCGCTATTTCTACAAGACGCTGGGCACCGAGCCGGAGCTGGCGAGGCACGCGCTCGGGCTGATCCGCAAGCTCTTCAAGGTCGAGGAGAAGCTCGCCGACGAGGCTCGCAAGAAGCGCGAGTCGGTGCGCCGGAAGGTCTCGGCGCCGATCGTCGACGCCTTCTTCGCATGGTGCGACACGCAGGCCGAGGCCGCCCTGGACGGCTCGCCGCTGGCCGCCGCGCTGACCTACGCTCGCAACCAGCGGGCGGCCCTGCGCCGTTTCCTCGACGACGGCCGCCTGCCCCTCGACAACAACATCTCCGAGCGCGCGCTCCGGCGCGAGGCCGTCGGCCGCAAAAACTGGCTCTTCGTCGGCAGCGACGACGGCGCGCGCGCCAACACCGTCTTCGTGTCCCTGCTCGCAAGCTGCCAGATGCACGCCATCGAGCCCCTCAGCTACCTCCGCGACCTCCTCTGCCTGCTGCCCTCCTGGCCGCGCTCCCGCGTCCTCGAGCTCGCCCCCGTCTCCTGGCGCGAGACGCTCCAGAAGCCAGAGGCTCAGCAGCGGCTCGCCGCCAACGTCTTCCGCCGTATCGCGCTCGGCGAGCATCCGCTCCCGGTGTAGCCGACCCGCCCCGCGTAGAGCGAGACGCAGTCAATCGGACGCATACGAACTTCGGGATCTGCCGGCCGACAGAGAGCCGTCGGCAGCCGAGGCGCCTTCACAGGTCGCTGCGAAGCGCTGAGCTCCGGGCCCTCGAGCAAATGCCCGGCAATGCCGCCGTCTGCCGGGCCGCAAGCATGGCCCTGGCCATTCTGTGGGTCGCAAAGCGCGAGTTCTGGAGGCCGTCTCGCGGCAGCGGGTTGTCTTGCCGCGCCGCGCGGGGCGGAGCCCGGAGAACGACACAGAGGGCGAGCGCAGAGAGCGCTTGACACGGGGCGGCGGCTTTCTTGCCCGGCAATGCCGTTGTTTGCCATCCCCCGGTGCGCCGGCCGCCCGCCAGCCGCTTGCCACGAGGCTTCAACCCGAGATCCGCCGCGAGCCGTGCTCTTGCCGCCCCTTGAGGTGCATCCGAGCGCCCGAACGGCCTGGAGCGCCGCCGGAGGATGCTGGCAGCCGGAGACTGGCTCAATTGCCCGGCAATGCAGTCGTTTGCCATCTCCCCGGTGCGTCAGGGGCTCGCCAGCCGCTTGCCACGAGCTTCTGCCGGAGATCTGCCGCGAGCTGTGCTGTTGCCGCCCTTGAAGCGCATTCGGGCGCCGAACGGCCTGGAGCGCTGCCGGAGGGTGTTGGCAGCCGGGGACGGGGCTCAATTGCCCGGCAATGCCGCGATCTGCCGAAGCGAGCACCGCCCCGCGCAGGCTGCGCGTCACGGATCGCCACAGCCGCGTCGCGCGGTCAGCCGGACCATGATTCTTGGCTTCGCGGTCGCGGGTCTCAGATGTTCAGCGCCGTGTCCTGTGCGGCCTCGAGCGGGCATTTCATAATGCAAGTCGGGCGAGCTCGGCGGGCAGTTCAGCCGCAGTCTTGGCATTTACGGCCCAAGGGCCGAAAATTCGGCCGCGTGCTTGCCCAGCATGGAGCGGCCTGGGATACCCAAATGCTGAGGGGGCGAATGTCACTCGCGGAGCGCGCACCGTCCGAGAAACCCGCGATTACTGCATGGCGTGTTGGGCGCATACGCCGGAGTGCAACCATCACTCCAGCAACCACGCTTCAGCTCGACGAGGCCCGCCTGGAGCTCCACATCGACGGTCCCATGGCGCGCGCGGAGCTCGTCTGGCCGGCCGACTACGGGACGCGCATGCTCGCCTATGGACCGTACTCGGACGTCATGGAGCGCGTGATCGAGTGCGGGCGCTATGGCGTAGGCTGCGGCCCGTTGGCATCGAGCAGGCCGCATCAGTGGCAGGAGTTCAAGCAGGACGGAAGTTACCGCGCGATCACGTCCAGGGGCGAGCTGCGCGTCCTGCCCTTCGGGTCGAAATTCGCGCTGGTCCACGTGCTCACCGACGGCGGCGTCGCTTGGCTCTCCGTGCACGACGACCGCACGGACGCACTCCGCTCCGCGTTCGCTAGCGTCGGGAAAGCGCGCCCTCGACCACTTACCGTCCGGTATCGCGGCCGGGTCCTCGAACTGACGGTCGCAAGCATCCGCGGCGTGCTCGCATACTGCCGGCTGGACCCCACCAACGATCTCGTCCTCCTCCCTACAGAAGACGCCGAGCACGTCGAGCTGACCATCATCGGCGATGCGACTGTGACCGTGCGGGTCATCCCGGTTCAGGAACTCGGGCAACGCGAGGAACTTTGGTCGGACGAACCTCCACGCGTAGTGATGCGTACGCCCATTCATTCGCCTCCACCGCCGCCGCGCCAAGCGGCGGTCGTAGCACCCGCTCGGGTCGCTGAGCCCGCGGACACGATCCTCGGGATCCCGGTCCGCCGTCCGGCCCCGATTTCCTGTCGTTGCAAAGTGCCGGCGGACGTCCTGGAGTGCATCAGGTTCCGCGCCCAGCAGATCGCAGATTTGCAGCCCATGTCACCCAATGATCCGACCGGGTGGTCCAAGAAACTACGCCGGGAGCTCGCAGAGGGGATGGTCGCTCTCGCCGCACGCGGCCGCGACATTCGCGGGGTGGGTCGCGAGCTCCGCCAGGCGATCGAAAAGGTGCTGGGCTATCGGCTCACGGGGGGGCCCAGGTCGTTCCGATACGCGATCGCGGCGTACCGCCTCTACTCGAAGTTTGTACGGCTGGAGGGGCGGCAGACTGTATTCGTCTTCAGCGAACTGCTGCGCCCCGACTCCGAACTGATGCGCTGGCTCCGCGGTGGCGTGGATCTAGCCGAGGCCGACGATAGCTCGACAGACGGGTTCGTGAACCCCGACGAGGACGCGGATTTCGACCCTGAGCTCGGCGAAAGCACCGACGAGAGCGAGAACGACGACGAAGTGAGCCCGGACCTGGCGAACGACGACGAGGTGGCGGACGACGACACGAGAGACGGGGAAGCGGATCCCCTCGCGGAGCTTCGGCGCATCCTCCCACCCAAACCCAAATTCCTGTACTACACTCCCAAGTACCATGTCGATCTCTTTGAACGAGACAGACAGCGCCGCATCCAATTAGCAGACGCGGCAAAAAAGAAAGATAAGAAGGATGAACCCTCATAGCGTGATAGCGAGGCTGTTCGGCCGCGTCGAGCTCGACTCGTGGCCGATCCTCCGGCCCTAGGTCCAGATCAACCCCGGGACAACCCTTGAGGCACCGCCCGGTCCCGTAAAAATCCTGAACGGAATCTCCGACGCCGGCTAGCTAGCTAGTCAGCGCCGGCTCTACGGCGAGCCGGCGCGAGGTCGCTGAAACTCTACATGTTACTTGCTCCCTCACGGCCTCCATCACCAGGGGCATCTCCCTCTTTTGGAAGAGTGACACTTTCCGCTAAGTTCTCACTTGCGGGGGCACCTGCTGGAACCTCTGAGGTTCTTAGCAACACGATTTCTGAAACTTCGTATCCCGAGGGCAAGATATTCATCAGCGTACTGGAAAGGAGGTCCGCTTTGGGGAGCTTCTCATCCTGAACTACCGTTTGATCCTCATCGACGACCACGACCCGAATCCGATCAGCCGCAGGAGTGATCGTCACCTCTAGCCGTGATGACACGGGAAGGGTAGGTGCTGCTGCGCTCTCCGCCTTGCTCGTCAAATCAAGCCATTTCAAGAGACATCCCTGAACAATGTACAAGAACACATGCAATTGCATGGGGCATGCCTCAGATTCGTACCGCGTAGGTCCAATGCCAATGCCACCTCTTGGCCGCTCTGAGAAAACTTCTGCTCCCGAGATCTCTTCTTTTCTGAAGAACGCTGAAAGGTTCTCAGGCGGGCGCGACATTGGCGAAGGGAATTGGTGCCCGGCGTGGAGAAAATCTGAGCGATAGGCATAGATCTGCTCAAATGACTTTTTGAGGGAGGAATCCCAAGTAAGTTCACCGCGAGGCGGACGAACCGGAGGAGGAGGAGGTAAGTGCGCGATGAGGAACCTGACGAATCTATTGAGGGCGCCCGCGTGATCACCGGGAACCTCCGCCAGCGCCTCGATTGCGCCTACTCCCCAGATCCATGCGAGGTCAGGTTCAAGATCCGACTGAAGGAGAGCCTTCTTGTACAGGACAGCGGCGCGCAGAAACCTAGCGGCAAGCGGTGCTGACAGCGAAAAATACTGCCTCAGCACAGGTTCAGCCGTCGCCAAGTTGTCACGCTCGCGGGAAAAATAGTAGGGCAATATAGAACGATGGCGTTGTGCCTGGATTTTGGGCCTTGGTCCGGGATCCCGAGCTTCGCCCAAAGGATCGGGAGACAGGCCGAACCAGCGCGAAGCAACACTGTCACCAATCAAACGACGGCCCGTTGCCACTGAAATCAAGCAGGCCAGCTCATCCGCAATGGGGATCAGGATTCGTTCGCGATACTCGGCGTACCTGGGATGAGTGTGTAACAGTTGGCGGAAGGTATAATCGAAATCGTTGGCTGAACGGTACAGTCTGTACCGAACCGTTAAAGAAGCCATCGTATCTGCATCTGCCGGGAGATTGTTCTTGATGTCGAATGGTCCAAGGGCCTGCAGTTCACCAGCAAATGACACGTCAGAGTAGATGAGGCATTCCTCGGCATACCAAACCGGCTCATCGGTCTGCGACGCTTTCCAGATTCGATATGCAAAGCTTCCTTCAAACGGCCTGTCGTTATTGCGCAGAATGGCAACAAACCGCTCCCAGCCTTTAGCGGCTGGGATCACACCGGCTTCATTGAAATAGTAGAGCGACAGAAAACCTTCGATCAAACGGTTCTTGTCCCTGTTTGCGGTCACCACCACGAGCTCCTGCGCATCAAATCGTGCAGGTGAATTTACCCACTCACTCAACCACTTTTCTCCATTGTCAAGTCTCGTGAGCGCGACGAAATCCTCGCTAACAATGGCTTGGCCTTGAGCTAGTGCTTTCCTCTTGCTATTTTGGATGGTCACTAACTGCGGCGAATGCTCAGGCATTTTGGTCATTTCAAAATGCTCGCAGGTGGCTGGCTCAACGTCAAGCCTATTTTTAACTTACTGACATTTTTCGACAATCCCGTGCCCGGCGGCATCGGCGAGCCGCGCATGGCCTCGGACCCGCCGCCGATGCACGCCCGCGGACCGGCTCCAAGGCAGGGCGAGGAGATGGCGGGGACGCGGAGATCCCAGGACGGTCGCAAGGGAACCGCACGGCGCCCTCGCTCGCCGATGCAGCGCGCGCAGAGCCCCAGCAACCTGCATCACTCACCGGCCGTCGACCGGCACTTCCCCGGGGTGCGCGCGGTCTGGTTGCCCCGTGGGTCGGTCCGCTTGTCCCCGCCTTGCGCACGTCGCCGCGGGCCGCGGGGTTCGGGTAGCACCTCAAGGATCTGTTCGCCGAAGGCTTGCAGGATCCGCGGTCGGATCTCCGGCAACCCGAAGGCGAGCTCGCGCTGGCTGCGCACGAACTTCGCGAGCTCCAGGGTGATCATCGGCCACTTGGCGATGATGCCGCGCCCGCCGGAGGTCCGGGGCCGGGGCAGGAGACCCTCCCGGAGCCACTCGTAGAGCGCCGTCCTCTCGACGCCGGCCACCGCGCTCACCTCGTCGGTCGTGGCGTAGTCCTTGCCTAGGGGTTTGGGGTCCTCAGTCATGGCCAGCGTGATCCTACACTCAATGCCACCGTCTTTTACAATTTTAAAGAGTGCTTACGGATTTTTTAAGATATGCTTGGCGAACACTTTCACTGCCGACCAACGCACGCTGGCGCCAGGGAGCGCGCCGGCGAACCCGCATGGAGCGCACACGGCCACGGAAGGCCTTTTTCTCGACGCGGAGGAGTCAGATGTTCAGCGCCCGCCCCCCGCCCGGCTTCTACGCCGGGGGCTCGGATCACATCTTCTTTGTCAGCCCTGCCGGGGACGTGTGGGAGGTCGAGGCGGACGGACTTCGTGTGTCCGCGCTGCCCGCCCACGTCGAGCCCGTCGAGCACGAGCTCCCCTCGATGCTCCTGCGCGTCGCAGCGCACTTGGGGCTCGTGCCCGCCGGGCTACGGGGGCTGTCAGACGACGCGCTCGATCTCCTCGACGAGGTCTTCTGGGACGGCCAGTTCGGAGCGGAACTCCCTGGCGACGTTGTTGCCGAACTCGCGCAGGCCGGCGTCAACTGTGACGCCTCGGGGCGACTCTCCGAGCTCTTCGCGCTGAGCCGGGCGGTGCGTGGACCTCAGCCTTGAAGCGGGCGACCGATGCCTTGTCCTGCGAACGGTGTTGTGACGGAACAGGAGGGACCGCGGGTAGGAGGTCGCCTACCTCTTCTTCGTGGCCTTCTGCGCCGCCTTCTTCTTCGCGCCCTTCTTCGCGCCCTTCTTCGCGGAGGTTTTCGCGGTCGCCTTCGCGGCCTTCTTCGCGGCCTTCTTCGCCGGCGTCGTCGACTTCTCGCCGCCTCGTGTTCGGGGCCCGCGGGGTTTGGCCAACACGTCGAGAATCTTCTCGCCAAACGCCGCCACGATCCGCGGACGGATCTCGGGCAAGCCGAACGCGAGGTCACGCTGGCTGCGCACGAACTTCGCAAGATCAAGGGCGATCATCGGCCACTTGGCGATGATGCCGCGGCCCAAGGTCGACCGGGGCTTCGGCAGCAGGCCCTCCCGCATCCATTCGTAGATGGCCCCTCGCTCGACCCCTCCGGCGTCCATGACCTCCTCGGTCGTCGCGTAGTCCTTGCCCAGCGGCTTGATCTCCCAGGTCTCGTCGGTCACGGCGAGCAGATTCTATCGCGCGCCCAGCGGCTTGCAGTTTTTTTTGGCGTCCTGAACGCACGTTTAAGGGGCTCTTGGCGAACATTTGCCCGTCAGAGAAGTAAGACGCCTCGCGGCGCCGTGGGCTGGCGCCCACGCCGCCCGTGCTGCGTCATCAACGCGCTCGGACGAGCGCCCCATGGGAGGTGCAGCTTGCGACTGTATGGTGACTCCGCGCCTTTGCCGCGATCCCTGGCGCCCCATCGGGACCGGGGTAACTACCGCGGCGCATTCCGATCGATAGCCGAGCTCGGCAACTGCCTCCGGAGCGCGGTGGGGGTGACTCGGGGCCTCTCTCCGGCGGAGCGGGTCGCGCTCGCCCGCGAGTTGGATACGCGCGGGGAGATCTGGACGGTCATGCATGAGCACGCCGTCCACGTGTTCGGACGGCCCGGCAGTGACGCGGATCGCGTGTTGGCCAGCGAGGGAAGCTACCTCGACGAGCCGTGCGAACTGGGCCCCTGGTTCGCGGAGACGGAGGGGGAGCCGCCATGAAGATTGAGCCTCCTCCCACGCTGTGGTGTGTCCGAGGGCTGTCCATCCTGTCGGGGTTGTCGGACCCGGCGCTGCAGGCGCTTGCAGGCGCTTCCGTCACGCGGCAGGTCTCCCGAGGTACCATTTTGCATACGCCCGGGACGGACGCCGAGCACGTGTACTGTCTCCACGGCGGTCATGTCTCGGCGCTTTGGGAGTCCCGAGCGGGTCGGACCATCAACGTGGGCGACTTCTCTCCGGGGGACATCTTCGGCGAGGCTTGCCTTTGGACCTCTTCGGCGACCCGCGAGGACATGGCAATCACCACGTCTCCGGCGCTGGTGACGCTCGTGCCGCGGGCCGTCTTCCGCGACGTGCTCGACCAGCACGCCGCTGTGGAGCGCGCCATCGTCGCGCAGTCGGTGTCGCGCCGGCAGGCCGTCACGCTTCGCCTGTGCGACGCGCACAGCCTCGACGCTCGTGCGCGAATCGCCGGCCAGCTTCTCCGCCTTGCAGAAGCCAGCCGTGCCACCGCCGATGGCCGGAAGGTCACGCTGGGGCCCCAGCGAGAGCTTGCAGAGCGTGTCGTCTGCACGCGTGAGACCGTGACCCTGGAGCTGGCGCGTCTCGAGCGCGAGGGCCTCATCGTGCGTGCGGGTCGTCGGCAGTTCATCGTGCCCAACCTCAACCGGCTTCGTGCGGCCGCTCAGGAGAGCCCACCGCCGAAGCCACCCTCGTCCGCGTCCTCGGGCGTGTCGACCTCGTTCGCGTCGGCAAGCGCCCCCTAAGCACGTCGCGCCCGCCGTACGTGGGCGCTCGACGGCGGCCCTCGCCGCCGATTCTCTGCGCAACGAACTGCGCTCGCAGGAGCGCCACAGGTGAGGTGCATCGTGAAGTTGTCCGCTATCCCCAGGGCCGGGTCGGCCCTGCTGTTCTTGCTGGCCTGCACTCGAGAAGTCGCCCACGAATCGCCGCCCGATACGACGGCACCAGTGTTCGACGCTGAACCGCCGCCAGATCCTGGAATCGATCCAGGCGCGGAGGTCTGCCGTGTCGACGCGGACTGTGATGCGGGCCGCTTCTGCGAGTTGCGGATCTGTGTCGCCGGCTGTAGCGCCGACGAGGAGTGCGCGCCAGGTGCGTCGTGCGACACGCACGGCCGCTGCTTGCCCGACGGCGGCGAGGAGCCCGAGCTGGCGGGGACCCCGGTGCTCGTCGAGCGCTTTACCGTGCTGGGGTTCGGCGAGGCGACCGCACGCACGACGCTCCGTAACGAGGGCCCCGGCGCGCTCAAGTACCGCCTGGACTCGGCCAATACCATCGTCGACCTCGATCGCACGCTCGCCGAGCTGGCCCCGGGGGCCGAGGTCGAGCTCCGCGCCGATGTTGACGTGGAGGCGCTCGCGGCGACCGACCGGCTGTTGCCGGTGCAGATCCTCACCAGTGATGGCGCGCTCCTATGGTCGATCGAGGTCGAAGCCGCGCCGGAGTCTGGGCAGTTCCGCGGCACCGCGGCTTTCGCCGTCGGCGGCGCCGGCCTCGGCGAGAGTGACCTGGTCCTCGACCTCGACTTCCGTGACGACGGCACAATCGCCGGACGGGTCGACACCGACGCGAGCCTCCTGTGGCCCCAGCCGCTCGCGGTTACCGGCACCTGGACGCCCGCTGGGGACGTGACGATCGAGCTGCGCGATCGCTTGCCGGCGGACGACTGGCGCTACAGCCCCCTCGCCCGCGAGCTCGGGCGCACCTTCATCCTCACGGGAACTCGGGACGGATCCGGGCTCGAGGGCACGCTCGTCGAGTCGATCACGGGACTGCGCGACACCCCCGTGCAGGTCGAGGGGACCTTCGTCCTCCGTCGTCATGGCCCGCTCACGGGCCTCGTCCACGCCGCAGACGATCCGCCGGGCCCGGCGGCCGCGCCGACCTGGCTCGCCCCGCCCGGCGTCGACACGGACGCCTGTGAGGGTCTCGGTACGGTCTACGGGACGCCGGACACCCTCGTCGAACCGACGCCAGCCTGCGACGCGTGCGCGACCGGCAACTGTCCCACCGAGGACAAGCTCGAGTGCGGCAGCGCGCTCCGGACTTCCGCATGGAACCTCCCCGTCGTCCTGGCGGAGCTGAGCGGCGGCGGCCAGGTGAAGCCCCCGAGCGCCTGGACCTGGGACGACTGCACCGCCACGGCGCCGCCCTACGCCGAGGGCCAGGCATGCCTGGACATCGCCTCGATGCGCTGTGCCCACACCCTCATCCGTCGCGGTGCCCAGGACACGCCCGGCAAGACCGGCGAGTTCTACGAGCTCTACGCAGCCCTCTACGCCGCGGACGAGGCGCTCGCCGCCGGGCTGCTCAGCACCGAGACCCAGATCGACGCCGCGTTCGCGTACAAGGACGAGCTCGGCGCACCCGTCTCGGACGTCCTCGCCCGCGAGCTCCAGCTCCTCGCGACGGATCGCCAGCGTCTCGCGGCCGCGCTCGCGCCGACGCTCACTCCGGCCTTCGCGGCGGCGCTCGACGTGATCGCGGCCGAGAACCCCGACCTCGTGGAGGAACACGTCGCCCTGGCCCCGCTCGCCCAGGTCGCGAACTTCGCCGGCGCCACGGCCCGATGGGCCCGCCTCGCCGACCTCTCCGGCACGAACGCCGCCGACGTGCGGGCTGCCGTGCGCCTCGCCGCGATCGCCACGCATGCCGCGGGCGCTGAGCTGCACGTGCGGCTGCACGACCACGAGGGCGCGGCGGCCGGCCTCCACGCGCTCGGGCCCGCCGTCCAGTCCCTCGCGTCGGTCCACGCGGCGCTGCGCGCGGACACCTCGTTCGGCTACGCGGCCGCGTACGTGCCGCTGGCGCTCAGCCTCCAGGATCTCGAGCAACACCGTAGCAACTTTGAGGCGGTCCACTTGCTGGCGACCGACGACCTCGCGCAGCTCGAGCAGGTTTTCGGCGACGCATGGCAGGCGATCCGCGACTACGAGCAGAAGACCTACGCGCTCGATACGACGGTATTCCAGCTCGAGGTCGAGTACGACGGCAAGCTGCGCGCGCTCTGTGGCAGTCTCCCCGGCGAGACCCGACCCGCGCTCGAGCAGTGCGGCATGCACGGCGGCCAGATCGCCGAGCTCAAGGCCGCGGTCGACGCGGCGGGCCTGCGCATCCGCCACGCGGCCCAGGCCGTGGAGAACAACCTCCACGCGATCGCGGTCGAGGAGGAGCGTTTCGGAAAGGAAGTAGCGATCCACCTCGACCTCCAGGCCGAGATCGAAGCGGCGCAGGGCGAGATCTTCAAGGTGCAGGACGCGGCGGGGAAGGAACGCTCCGCGCTCGCGCAGGCGGAGGCCGCCGCCGAGTGCAGCCGCGTCCGCGAGAACGCCCACGCCGAGGCCGACGTCCAGCAGGCCGATTGCCTGCAGCAGATCGGCTCCGCGATGTTCTCGGGGCCCAGCATCCTCGGGACTGCCATCCCGAACCCGATGCAGCTCACCGGCGCGATCTTGGGGTGCCAGGCGCAGGAGAACAGCCGCAACGTCCAGACCGACAACCAGTGCAAGAGCATCCTCGGGCAGGCGGGCCTGACGAACGCGCAGGAGGAGCTGGCGCGCAACGAACAGCAGGCGATCACGGCGATCAACGCGGAGATCGACGCCGCCATCCGCGCGAGCGACCTCGAGGTTCGGCGCGCCGCGTCGGTGGCCCTCGTGAAGAACATCCGCGCCGAGGGCCTGCTCTTGCAGCTCGAGGTCGAGGAAGCCGAGCTCGCACGCGACACCGCGAGGACGGCGATGTGGAGCGCCTTTCAAGAGGTCGGCGCGCTCCTGCAGGAGAAGGCCCAGGCCATCGGTCACATGGTCGAGGACAGCCCCGACAACGCGCTCACGCGGCCGCACTTCCTGCAAGCGCGGCTCGAGGCGGCTCGCCGCGTCCTCCCGGTCCGCGAGCAGACCGCGCGCCGCGTCTACCTCGCGCTCCGCGCCCTCGAGTACGAGCTGAACCAGCCCCTGCCGACGGGGCGCGACACTCTCGCCGCTGCGCGGTCGGCTGCCGACTTCGCCTCGCTCCTCGCCTGCCTGGATAGCATCTACGAGGACTATCGGCTCGAGCACGGATTCGGGCAGCCCTACGTCACTGAGGTCAGCTTGCGCTCGGACATCTTCGGCATCACCCGCGACGTCGTCGACGTCGACGGCACGGCCGTGACGCCGGGCCAGCAGTTCGCCGCGCTCCTGCGCGACCCGCTACACCGCTTGCCGGACGGCTCGGTCGCGTTACCGTTCGCCTTGTCGGCCTTCGAGCACGCGCTGTTCTCGGCCGCGCTGTGCGACGACCGGGTCGAGAAGGTCGAGGTCAAGCTCGTCGGCGACTACCTCGGCGACCGCGAGGCCGAGGTATGGCTCACCCGCCAGGGCCTCGCGGGCGTGCGGCGCTGCGACGGCGCGGACCTCCCGTCCTGGTCGGCCTACGTGCCCTACAGCTTTGAGCGCGAGCAGATCGTGATCCAGGCTGGCGTCGGCGACTTCGGCACCGCCGGCCCGAACGCAGGCTATGCCGCATGGCCGGTCCATGGCGAGCAGTGGACGCTCACGATCCCGCCGGCGGACAAGGCGCCTGCCAACCGCGACGTCGACCTTCACCACGTCAGCGACGTCGTGCTGCGCCTACACCACCGCGCCGGCTCGATCGCCCCCGAAGGGCAAGGCGTCTTCACGCCGAGCTGCGGAGGATAGGTCCCATGACCACGCCGATTCCTGACGACGACCCGCTCGAGCTCATCGAGCGATTGCTAGGCGGCGTCGTGTGCCTCCTCTGCTACGCCCACGAGAAGCCCGAGCGGATCAGTCTCGAAAGGAGCTGGTGGTCGCTGCGCAGCCTGAAGCGGGGCGCCGAGGCTGCGCTCCAGGGTACATTCACGCCTCGGAGTTTGAGTCGAGCCGGTCGCGTCATGCTCGTCGAGTGCTGCGATGCCGAGCGGTCGAACGTGTACCGCTGCGCCGCGCAGCTCGGGTTCGTGCCCCGCGTGCGATGCGGGACAACCACGGGGCCGTGTGGCCCCCCAATCCTGGCGGATGGAGCCGAGCACGACGTAGAGGAGGCCGACCCAGCCCGCATCGAGCCGCAGACGAACGTCGGCTCGAGCCTCGGCAATCTCATGGGGTTGTAGACCTCCCCGAGCGCGCCGTCGTGCGCGCCCCCACGTGCCACGGACGGCACGGTGTTCCTCGAAGACCCCTTCACGTCCCCGCGAACAGGAGGTTCCGACATGCTGCGCAGATTTTCTCGCCATTCCATGCTCACCATCCTCATGCTGTCCATCCCGCTCGCCGGGATGCCGGCCCGTGCCAATGCCCATGTCTGGGCTGTCCGATCGAACGCCGAGGTCGCGGGGAACGATGCCGCGACGCAGGCGGTCCCGGGCGCGCCACGCCTGCACATCGAGCTCACGCGGCCCGCGAACGTCAGGCTGCTCGAGATCACGGGAAGATTCACCATGGTGAACTACCGGACGGGGTTCAGCAGCGGCGTCACGTCTCGCCCGGTCTGCGCGGCCCCCTGCGACCAGGTGATCGATGGTCGCCAGGGGCAATCGTTCATATTCGACGGTGACGGCATCATCAAGTCCCGCGAGTTCTCCCTGTCCAACTACAGCGGCGATATCGTGGCGCGAGTCAAACCCGGTCGAGTCGGGCTCCGGATCGGTGGGATCATCACCATGTCGCTCGGAGGCGCGGCCATCGGGACGGCGGGGATCCTCCTCCTGTTGGAGGGCCTACGCAGCCGCGGACCGAGGTTCGACGACGGCCAGACGCCGGAGTACGAGCCCAATTACCTGCCCGCGACCGCGCTGGTGATCTCCGGCGCACTCGCGCTGGCTGGGGGCTTGGCCATGGTGCTGCTCAGTCGTACTCGGGTCACCTGGTCCCAGCGACCTCGATGAATGTGTAGCCCCCTCGTGCTTCGCGCCTCGACCGTCTCACGGGCCGTTGGGCCGTCACTCACGTGCCATGGATGGCGCGGCTTCTGTTCCTGCCAATGAAAGGCTCCCCATGTCCCTGCGAACAGGTCTCATCATCACTGGTCTCGCGCTCCTCGCGAGCACTGCCCGCGCCGACACCAGCGCGACGCTCGCCACCGCCATCAACATCCCGAAAGGTCCCGCGTCGATCGAGGGCTTCGGGCGCGCCTACGAGGTCAGCCCCGCGACCGGCCTGCCGTCGCTGAGCTACCCGATCGACGTGCCCCCGGGCCGCGCCGGCCATGCGCCAACCCTCGCGCTGCGCTACGACGCTGGCGGCGGCGCGGGCCTCGTCGGCCTCGGCTGGTCGCTCGGCCTGCCGGCGATCGAACGTTCGCCGCGCGCCGGGCTACCTCGGGACGGTGAGCCGCCGGTGTGGATCCTGCGCCACCTCGGCGACGGCGAAGAGCTGACGGAGACAGCCCCCGGCATCTACCGCCAACGGATCGAGCAGGGCGCGCCGATCGTCGTCCGCGAGCTGCCCGGCGGCGCCATGGCTGCGCTCGCCACGGATGGCACCGGCTACCTTTTCGGCCTCGAGGACGACGCCCGCCTTGTCGGCGACGCCGGGGTGCTGCGCCTCGAGATCTCGGCGATCACGGACGTCCACGGCAACCGGATCGACTTCCACTACACGCGCCAGGACGGCACCGACACGCCGCTGCTGTCCGCGATCACCTACAACGACGGCCGCGCGCAGGTCCGGCTCGACTACGAGCCGCGCCCGGACATCATCACGAGCCGCGCACTCGGCCTGCGGATCACCCTCGCGCATCGGCTGAAGGCGATCCGCACCGAGGCCGCGGGCGAGCCGGTGCGGACGACGACGTTGACCTACACCCGCAGCACTGAGACCCCGAGCAGCCGCCTGACCTCGATCGCCACGGTCGCCGCGGACGGCGCTGCGCTGCCGACCTGGCGGCTCGACTACACCGGCGAGGCCACGACCCCGCTCGCGCGCGAGGTCGCCGGCGCCCCCGCGCTCGACCCGACCGCCGACGGCCGCGCGTGGCTCGACGTCGACGGAGATGCGCTCCCCGATCTGCTCGAGGGTGAACCGGGCGCCTGGCGCTACCGCAAAAACCTCGGCGACGTGCGGCTCGCCCCGAACTGGACCGACCTCCCGTCTCCCGCGGTCGCGCTGGCCTCCACGACGCGCTTCGCCGACCTCACCGGCGACGGCGTACAGGACCTGCTCGCGCAGCCGACCCCCGGCGAGCTGTGGAGCTATCTCGGCGGCGGCGCGTCGCTTTTCGGCAAGGCCGACCCGATCCCGCTCGATCTCGGCTTCGAGCTCGCCGACCCGCGTGTCGCGCTCGTCGATCTCAACCTCGACGGCCGGATCGACGTCCTGCGCCACGACGACGCCGACGGCTGGATCTGGCTCCGTCACCGCGACCTCGCCAGCTACGAGCCGGCAGAAGCCGTCCCCCCGCCGCCCGCCGGCATGCGGCTCGGCGACCCGGACGTCCAGCTCGCGGACGTCGACGGCGACCGGCTCCCCGATCTCGTCCGCATCCTCCGGGCCGACGCCCGGATCCTCGTCGCCGCGGGCGCCGGGCTCGGGCTGTTCGACGAGCCGATCGAGCTCGCCGGCGTCCCGGCGATGCAGGAGACGGATCGTTGGGAGCTCACCGATATCAATGGCGACGGCGCCGCCGACATCTTGCGGATCGGCGGCAGCCAGCTCGACCTCCACATCAATCAACTCGACGGCAGCTTCGCCGCCGCCGGCTCCGTCACCTGGCCGGCACTGGAAGCAGACGAGGTCGTGATCGTCACCGACATCGACGGCAGCGGCACCGTCGACGTCCTCCGCGTCGACACCGACGGCTCACAACCCTGGCGCGTCTGGTCGCTGTACCCCGAGCGCCCCGGCCTGCTCGCACGGTTCGAGAACGGCCTCGGCTACGTCCGCGAGCACCGCTACCGCTCGGCCGCCGCGCTCGCGGCCGAGGACGCCGACGCCGGGACGCCGTGGACGACGACGCCGCCCGAGCCGCTGCCCGTGCTGGCCGAGACGCGCGAGGACGACGGCGCCGGCTGGTCGAGCACCCTCCGGAGCGGCCTACGCGATGGCTGGTACGACCCCGCACGCGGTGAGTTCCGCGGCTTCGCCGAGTTGCGCGACGAAACCACCGGCGACGCCTACACCGAGCCCGCGACGCTCGTCCGCCGCTACGACCTCGGCCAGACCGAAGAAGCCCGCGCGCTGCAACTTCTCGCCTCCGAGACCGCGAGCCCCCGTGGCGTCCTCGTCCACGAGGAGCACACGCTCGAGGTCGACATGCCCGCGCCGGGCGTCCGCGCCGTCCGCCGCATCGCCACGGACACCTACCACATCGAGGCGGGCCCCGAGTCCGCGGCCGTCCGCGTGCGCACCGAATGGGACCACGACGAATGGGGCAACGTACTCGAGGAGCGCGCGCTCGGACGCGTCGACCGCCAGACCGCCGCCGACCTCCCTGGCGACGAGCGGATCACGACCTCCGTCTACGCCGAGCCGACCGTCGAGGACGGCCCGCGCGATCGCCTCGCCGAGCAGACCGTCACCGACGCGGACGGCACGCCGATCACCGCCACGCGCACCTACTACGACGGCGAAGCCGAACAGGGGCTCCCGCTCGGCCAGCTCGGCGCGCGCGGCGTCGTCGCCCGCGTCGAGACCTGGACCGAGGGCGAGACCTGGATCGCGTCGCTGCGCCAGACCGTCGACGCCCGCGGCAACATCACCCGTGTCCGCGACGCCGAGGACGGCACGCTCGAGCGCCTCTACGACGCGCAGGGTCTCTTTCCGGCCGAGGAGCGCCTGCACCTGCCCGCCGGTGATCTCGTCACCACGGCCGTCTGGGACGCCCGCTACGGCCATCCGCTGTCCGTCACGCGTCCGAGCGGCGCGACGACGCGCGCCGAGTACGACGGCCTCGGCCGCCTGGTCGCCGAAGCGCTCCCCGGCGACTCGCCCGAGCTGCCGACAACCCGCTACCGCTACTTCCTCGACGGCAGCACGCCGCGCCCGTCGATCGTGACCGAGCTGCGGCGCGTCAGCGGCGAGCCGGACGTCGACCTCATCGCCGATCATCTTGATGGTCTCGGTCGTCCGCGCGTCCGCGTCACGCAAGACGACACCGGCACCGCCGCCGTGCTCGACGAGGCCCGCGTCTACTCGGACGCCGGCGCCGTCGCCGAGCTCGTCGAGGGCCAGCCGCTCGCTGCTGCCGCGCTCAATCCCGGCGCCGCGATCGAGCTACCCGGCGACTGGCCGCGCAGCATCACCCACGCCGACGCGCTGGGCCGCGTCGTCTTCACGCGCGACGCCGACGGCCGCGAGACCCGGACGACCTACGGTCCGCTGCGGAGCGAGCGCCGCGATCACGAAGATGTGCACCCCGAGCCCCCATACCAGGACACGCCCGAGCGCGCCGAGCTCGACGGCCTCGGCCACACGGTCGCCCGCCTGGAGCTGCTCGCCGACCGCACGATCACCCACCGCTACGAACACGACGCCGCCGGGCGCCTCGCCGTCTACACGGACCCGGCCGGCCACCGAACCGCCTTCACTCGCGACGGCGCCGGCCGCCTGACGCGGGTCGACTCACCCGACGCCGGCGCGATCCGCCAGCGCTTCGACCGGACCGGCCGCCTGCGCGAGCGCACCGACGCCACCGGCGCGCGCGTGACGTGGACCTTCGACCCCCTCGGCCGTCTGCTGCACGAGCGCGCCCATGACCCCGCGGGCGAGCCGGTCGGGGAAGCCCGCTACAAGTACGACGGCGCCGGTCCGCACGCGCGCGGCCAGCTCGCCGAGGTCGAGGACGACGCCGGCCGCGTCGCCTTCACCTACGACGCACGCGGGCGCATCGTCAACACGACGCGCACCTTCGCCGCCGCGCGCGGCGACGTCACCTTTTCCCTGGGACAGGTCTACGACGCGCAAGATCGGGTCGTCCGCGACATCTACCCCGACGGCAGCACCCTCGATCACGACTACACGCCCCGCGGCCTCGAGCGGCCCCTCCAGCACTTCACCGACGACGTCGAGTACGACGCGCTCGCCCGCTGGCGCCGCATCGGCCTGCCGTCCGGCGTCGCGCTGCACCGCGAGCTCGACCGCGGCGGCCGCGTGCTGAGCCAGGACGTCACCGCCGACTCGCGCGCGCTGCTGTCGCTCGCGCACCGCTACGACGCCGCCGGCCAGCTCGCCGAGACCCGCGACGACCTCGCCGCTGAGGGTCTCTCGCTCGCGCAGACGTTCGTGTACGACGACTTGCGGCGGCTCGTCGGCCACACGGCCGCCGGGGTCACGCAGACCTGGCGCTACAGCGACGACGGCAACCTACTCGCCCACGCCGGCCGCACGCTCGGCTACGACGACGCGCGCCCCCACGCCGCCGTCACCCTCGATCACCAGGTGCTCGACTACGACGCCGCCGGCCAGCTCGCCGCGGTCGCTGACGAGGGCTCGCTGCCCGCCGGCACCTGGCGCTACGACCCGCTCGGTCGCGTGCGGTCGTTTACCTCCGTGGACGGCCGCCGCGTCGAGCACGTCTACGCCTACACCGGCGAGCGGGCGATCCGCCGCGAGTACGACGCCCGCGGCCAGCTCGAGCACGAGGTCCTCTACTTCACGAAGAACGCTGAGGTCCGCGACCGCCAGCTCGTCCGCTGGGTCCACTTCGCCGGCGAGCGGATCGCCGAAAGCCCGGTCCCGCTGCCGGCGGGCGGCTTCGGCGAGCTGCAGGCCGCCGTCCCCTCCGCGACGGGCCTGCGCTCGCTCCACGCCCTGGCCGTGCTCGTGCTCCTCGGTCTCCTCGCGCTGCTCGCCGCAGTTGCGCGGCGGGTCCCTCGTCCTCGCTCGCGCCTCGCCCCTGCTGTGCTCGCGCTCGCCGGCCTCACCCTGAGCTGCCACCGCGGTGGCGGCTCCGACCACGCGCTCGTCCCCGATGAGCACACCCGTTTCCACGTCGCCGACCGCCTCGGCTCCGCGGCGCTCGTGCTCGACTACCGCGGCCGCGTCGTCGCCCGCGACGCTGCCGACCCCTACGGGGCGCCGCGGATCGCCTGGCGCTCGGGACTGGCGCTCGGCCCGACCTACCGCTTCACCAGCAAGGAAGACGACCCCCTCAGCGGCGCCGTCGCCATCGGCGTCCGCCACTACCTACCCGCGCTCGGGCGCTGGGCGAGCCCGGACCCGCACTTCCTGCTCGACAACCCCGACGCCGCACTCAGCACGCCCGGAGAGGCCAACCCCTACAGCTACGTCGGCGGCAACCCCGTCACCTTCACCGACCCGACCGGGCACAAGGGCGTAGCCCACGGGAGCGAGAACCGCCCCGGCGTCCTCGACAACTACCCGGGCAGCCCGAATGCCGGGTTTGGCGCCCGCATGGCCGCCGTTGCCCGCGACCGCGCCCTCGCGGAGTATCGCACCGCCCAGCTCACTGCGGCCGCGCTGGGCGTCCTCGATCTCGCCCTGACGACCCTCGACTGGGCGACTACCGCGTCCGATGCCTACGACACCGCCGCCGCTCTCGCCGCCGGCCCGGTCGGCCTCATCGGCAAAGGCGGCAAACTGGGTGCCAAGCAGGCGCTCAAGCAGGCCCGCAAGGCCGTCCGCAAGGCGTTGGACGACGCCCTAGAGGTGGTCAAGGACGTGCAACTCCGCCTCTCACGTCACCCCAAGGCGTCGCAACATGTTCTTGACGCAAAGCGGGCTGGGCACCCAGATGTACTCACGATCGAGCGCCCTGGCACGTCAGGTCGTCGCGCTCAGTCCATGAAGGGCCACCAGAAGGTCAAGGGCAAGGACCGCGATGAATATCCACCGGCGTTCACACGCGAAGGCGGCGAAGGCGCAAGCGTCCGCCCGATCGACCCCAGCGACAACCGTGGAGCCGGGGCGTGCATCGGCAACGCTTGCCGCGGCCTGCCGGATGGGACCAAAATCCGCATCGTGGTTACGGAGTAACTCGTGAAGTCCAGCCTCGAACAACTACTCGAGCAAGCCGAAGAGGTGCTCGCCCCACAACCTCCCTACCTCGACCCGTGGGTTCAACGACACGCAGGCAACCGGCTTGGTGAACTCGAAGATCTGTACCTCCGAAAGAACGGATGGCTCGCCTTTAATCGCGCCCTCCGCGTCTTCTCTGCATCGCGCTCGCCTGATGACCTGAACCTGAACCGATGGAACGATCCTCGGCTTTGGCGCGATACCTATGGTGACTTGGCAGAAGGGGTACTGTTCTTCGCAGACGATATCTTCGGCGGACAGTTTTGCATCAAGGACAGCAAGATCTACGCGTTCGACCCGGAGACCGCCGCTCTTGAGTGGCTCGCCGATGATCTCGAGGGGTGGGCCACGGTCATCCTGGACGACAGCGACTACTGGACCGGGCGACCTCTCGGGGCGGCCTGGCAGGAGAAAAATGGCGTTCTGGAGCCGACGCAGCGCTTGATCCCCACCTTGTTGTTCACGCTCCAGGGGGAGTACACCGTCGACAACCTGACGGCGAAGGACGCCGTGACCGGGATGCAGATCCGGGGCCCGATCGCCCAGGAAATCCACGGCTTGCCGGACGGAACGCGGATCCGATTCGTGATCACAGACTGACCGCCGGTGTAGGTTCACAGCAAGACTGGCCACGACGGACCGCTGTCCCCACACTGACAACGAACACCGATGTCCCAGGGCGGGGACGACACCCGCGTCGTCCCCGTTGTCTCGGTGTCGCCGGTGGTCGGTGCCGGTGTCGCCCTGGCATAGGCCGAGTGCCGCGTCAGGTAGCCGAGTTGCGCCTCGTTAGCGGGGCGCGCCTACGAGGTCGGGCTTGCGCACCAGCCCGGCCGGCCGCAGCAAGGCCGCGACCGCCGTCGACCTGATCCTGCCCAACACTGGTCGTCCTCGTCGCCGTGCTCCTCTTCGTCGCCGTCCTCTCCCCTCATCCTCGTCGCCGTCCTCTTCCTCCTCCTCGGCGAGGAGGACGACGAGGACCCGAACCGCGCGATCGTCCCAGCCGAGGAACGCGACGGCGGCATGGTCAGCGCGGCCGGGTGGGACGTCGATCGGGTAGCTCAGCGACGGGAGGCCGGTCGCGGGGCTGATGTGTCCGCGCCGGCGCCATTATCCCGCTTGACGGGCCCCCCACGTCCGCGTTAGGCGGCCCTAGCCAGGACACTCCATGAAATCTCTCGCTCTACTCACAGCCCTTGTCGGTGCCTTCGGCACTGTAGCCTGCGCGGGCAAAATTCCACCCGAGCAACGCGCGCGCCTTGCCGTGGTCCGGTCGGTCCGCTTCGGGCCTGACAGCGGCGCACCTTCGCAAGTCCGAAACGATTGTCGCCTGGGGGAAGAATTGCTCGAGGAACTTGCAGATGAGACCCGTCGCTATATCACGATTCGCCTAGTCGGAGACCATTCAGGCGTCCCCGGCCGCGTGCTGGCGATGCGTTTCACGCGAGTCGAAGGTGTGGGCAGCAATGAATCCGGCGCGAGCTCGATCACGCTGATCGGGCGGCTATTGGAGGACGGCGAAGTTATCGGCGCCTTCACGGCGCAACGCTCTTCTGAGCAATCGGGAGACACATGCGAGGTACTTGGCCGGATCGTCGATGTTCTGGCCGACGACGTTGCAGGATGGCTACGGAACCCAACGCCTGACGCAATTCTCGGTGGGCTCTAGCATCTGGCGGGCAAGACGGTGATGGCGGCCAAGCCGAGCGGTCAGCCTCGTTGCCTGCGAGGGGCAGCTCGGGCGCGTCGGGCAGCAGAGGGCGGCCAGCTCGCCAAGATCCTGCGACGACCTCGCCGCCGAGGGCCTCTCGCTCGGATCGTCGGTAAAGGTTCGCCAACTGACCGCCGGGAGATCGAAGGGCGAGGTGCCGCGCCCCCGGAAGGCCGACACCAACGCTGTCCAGCGCTGGGGCGCCCAACGGCCCCCCCGGGACTGGATGCGGCGGCTCGTCTGCGCTACGCTGACCATCATGCGGCCACTGCACCGGCCTTTCCTTTCCGCGCTTGCGCTCGCGTGCGCCTGCACCCCCCGGGAGACGGACACGCTCGGCTTTGGGACGCCGACGATCACGACGGCGCCATCGGCGACGACCGAGGGGAGCTCGACGAGCTCCGGCGGCAGCTCGACCCGTGGCGTCGAGTCGACCTCGACCTCGGCAGCCTCCTCGAGTTCGAGCAGCTCGGGCCCGCTGCTCGACATGCCCATGCCCGACTTCGGGCCGCAGCACCCGATCGGTTGTCAGGGGAAGATCGACTTCCTGTTCTCGATCAACGCCTCGGGCACGATGCAGCATCACCAGGACCAGCTCATCGCGGCCTTCCCGGACTTCATCGAGGCGATCGAGACGCAGTTCCCCAACTTCGACGTCCATATCTTGGTCGCGGAGGACGGCTATTGGGGGATCGACGATTGTAGCTTGTGCACGACAAGTTGTGACCCGCAGGGGACGCCCCCGCTGTGCAGCGCCATGCTCGACGCGTGCGACACAAAGACCATCGGCGCGGGCGTTACCTTCCCGGCTGGCAAGGAAGCTACAAACCGCCGTTGCGAACTCGCTGGGGGACGCCGCTACATCACCAGGGACGAGGCCGAGATTGGCAAAGCGTTCGCGTGCATTGCGCAGGTGGGAATCGGGGGAGGCGAGCGCACGGCTGAGGCGGTCGTCCAAGCTCTCACCCCGGAGCTCAACGGCGCAGGCGGCTGCAATGAGGGATTCCTCCGCGACGATGCGCTTCTCGTCGTAACGATCATCAATGACGGTTACGACGAGGCTTCGGCAGGTACCGTCGACTCTTGGATCGCGGCCCTTCGTGCTGCGAAGCACGAGGACGACGACGCGTTTGCCGTTCTCGTGCTGACCACCGATGTTGACGTCGATTACGGTCAACTCTGCCTCCCGGACCAATTCAATCCCAACAAGAACCCGCTCCGCTCGCTCGTCGAGAACGTCGATCATGGGAAGATCGGCTCGATCTGTGAAAAACAGTACGGGGAGTTCTTTTCCAGCACGATCAGCGAGCTCGTCGCGCTCTGCGACGGCCTCGTGATCCCGCAGTGACAGCGTTACGGGTGATGCACCCGCACCACCGCGACGAGCTTCCCGTCGATGGTACGAGCGCCGCCCCACCCACAGAACCCTCGCTCGTCGCAGTCCAGCGCCCGGGCGGTGTCATTGCCAGGGCCGCCTTTCTGATACCATGTTCGTGGCCCATCCAGATGTTCGTAAGCGAACACCTGAGCATCCATGAAGCCCACTGTCCGAGTCGCAGCGTTGACGAGCTTGCCCTCGCGGTCGCACGAAATGCCGTGCAGTTGTGCCGACTGCAAGGGCTCGGCGAAGTAGCTGTCCGGTGAATCTCCGAGGCCGAAGTCTCCGAGGTTGAGCTTCATCGTGAGCGGTAGTGGCGTCGCACCCGGGATCACGTCACGGGCCCATCCCGCGAGCAAGAAATCGACGCCGCAAAACTCGGCTGCATTCGCGCCGTCGTGGGGAATGGCGGCGCCTGACGAAGTCCAAGGCTTGCCGAACTGGCCACCGGCCGAGACGTAACGCGCGACGAAGGCCCTGCCGTAAACATTGGCGTCGCTGGCTCTGAGTTCGCGCTCGCCGACGACATAGAGGAGATCGGTCGTGGGCTCGTAAAGCACAGCGCGGGCCCACTCGCTCCACACGTTTTGCTTGTCATGGTCGAACTCGTCGTCCGTGAACGGAGCCCGAAGCGTCTGCGGCCAGACGCTTGTGCCGCTGTTGAGATGCTGCCAGATCATCGCGTCCGTGCGCACCGGATTCTCGCTCGTCCTCACCCAGCCCACAGCGACTACGGCTTTCGGGGTGATCGCCACGCCGGCGACCTCCTCGCCGAACTTCCCGAGCTTCTCCCACAGGCGCGCGCCGTCCTTCGTCAGGAAAGCGACGTAGCGCTGCGGCTTGGCGTCCTTGATCAGGTTGATGCCGAGCGCCAGGTTGCCGACCTCATCGACGGCCAGCGCCGCCGCGCCGGAGGGCAGGGATGCGAGGTCCATGTCCTCGGCCCAATCTCCCATCGTTTTTGGCCATCCGGGCAGCACGACCTCGCAGTGGTCGGGGTCGAGTTTCCAGATCGTCGCCTTGACACCGCTCCCGTCGTCGCGCACGCCTGCGGCGACGATCGCATCCTCGGTGTAGACCAGCGCCGAGATCGAGCTGGCTGCGGCCGTCTTGTCCTCGAAGAGGCACTTCTGCACACCTGCATTCGGGAGCAGCACCTTCAGCTCCGTGCCCGCGCTCGCCGTCAGCCCTTCGGCATCCTCGACCACGACGTCGATCGTGTCGGCGTTGTACTTCGCGGACAGCACCTCGTAGGTGTACGGGAAGTCGTCGGGCGTGAGCTCGACGAACTCGACCCCGTTCCGCGAGAGACGCACCTTGACCACGTCCTCGCTCGCCTCGAGGAAGAGCTGCGTCGTCCCGGCTTCGTGGAGCGCGCTGGGCTTCGCCTCGAACATCTCGATCTTCGGCGGGGTGTTCTGCTCGGGGACATCGGAGGTCGTGTCCGGCGCCGGGAGCGTCGTCGAAGTCGTATCGACCGGACCTGTGACGGTTTGGACGCCCGAGCCGGCGGACGACGTCGGCATCACCTCGCCCGTGGAGGTCGACGTCGAGCTCGAACTCGGCTCGGTGTCCGGAGCCAGCCCGTCCCCGGCGGCGAAAAGGTCCTGATAGCAGCCGCTCACGGCGGCGGCCAAGATTGGGATGAGCATCAAGAACCGCATCGTTCGCCCCCCTCGCCTAGAACGCCAGCCGCAGCACGGCACCCGCCCCCCGCGGACCCCCGTAGGGGTGGAGAGCATAACCTCGAGCCCTCGGCGCTTTCTTGCGCGTCACGAGCAACGCGATCCCGGTGCCCAAGCTCACCAGACCGGCCACGCCCACGCCGATCGCGACGTCACGGCCGTGGAGGAGCTCGGCCCTGAGCTCGTTGAAGCGCCCGTACTCGGCGGGCGTGAACTTGCGTTGCTCGGCGTTCGCAGAGCCGACGAGCTCTTCCATTTCCCACCCGCGCTGCAGCACTCCAAAGCCGACCACGGCAGCGCTCCCTGCGAGCAAGCCGATGCCGGCCGCCGTAAAGATCGAGCCCGACACCGTCTTGGCCCGAACGCTGCGCGTCGTCGCCTGATTTGGCTTCGGCGGCTCACTCGCACTGGCAGCGAGCGCGCCGGATGTCGAGCTCGAGTTCGTCGGACTCGTCGGCGTCGTGCTCGCGTGTGCCGGCGGCGCGCCTGCCGAGGGCACGTCGGGCTCCGGAAGGTCGGCGTCGTCGAGTATCGCCACCCGAGGCGGCGGCCGATTGCCTTCGGCGTCAAAGCGGCAGTTCGCGCGCTTCTTCTCCCTTGCGTCCTCTTGCAGGCGGTTCAGGTCCTCGAGCCGGAGCTCCTCCCACGAGAGCCGCTCCTGGTCGTCGCTGAACTTGACGGACAGCAGCGCCAGCTCGGCCGCCGCGAGCGCGCGACAGAGGTACTGCGGATCCTGGGCTGCGAGATACGCGGCCTCGAAATTCTTGTGGGCGCCCTCGAACTCGTCCGGCGGATGATCGTCGGCGTCCATGGCCCGCCGCAAGTGCGCCTCACCCGCGGCGACAAGAGCCGCGACCTGGGCCGTGTCGCTCGCAGGCGCGTCGGCGGGCCCGAGGAGGAAGACAGAGAACAGGTACATCGTCTGCATGGGAGCTCTACTTCGCGGAGAACGTGAAGTCCTCGATCATGTTGGCGCCGGGCGGAGGCTTGGCCTTGCGGACGACGTCGTCGACGCAGGCCGAAAAGGGATGCTCTTTGCTCATCTTGAGCACGCGAACCCCGTCGACCGCCTTGCCCTTGTGCCGGATCTGCACCGTGACGGACGCCGCCGTGACGCCGGTCTCGCTCATGCAGGCGCGGATTTTCTTCTCCTGTTGGGCCATCACGGCAGCGAACGTCGGTGGCGTCAGCGGCGACGAGCTGGCGCGCGGGCGCCGTGTATTCTCGGCGCGGGTGGTCGCCAAGACCGAGGGCTCCGCAGACTCGGCAACGCCCCGCGGTGCCTCTTCCTTCGGCGCCAGCGGTGGAGGCGAGCTGGCGCGCGAGCTCGGCTCGTCCCCGGCGGGGGTCATCACCGGCTTGGTCAGCATCGCCGCGAGCGGGGTCGGGATCGCCGCGGTCTTCTCGCATGCGGCAGCGACCCGTGGCGCCTCCTCCTTCGGCTCAACCGGAGGGGGTGGCATGGGAGCCGTGTCCCGCACGAGCACGACCGTGGGCTGTACCGCGCCAAGTCGCTGCCCGATCAACAAGCCGAGCACGCCGGTGGCCACGCCGGCGATGAACACGACGAGCGCCGACAGGGACATGGTCATCGACCCCGCTGTCCGTGGCCGCCCGATCTCCCGCGGTTGTTCGACGGAAGGGCGGGGCACGCGAGCGCCGTCGTCGTGACTCAGTGCCGCAGCACTCACCGCCGCGGCGACCTCGGGTGTCGGCGACGTGAAACTCGTCGCCGCGGCTTCGCCGTCGCCGATGCAGCTCGCATGCAGCGTGGCATCCGACGGCCGATGCGCGAGAACCCGCTCGCGGGCCAACTCGAGCGCCTCGCGGAACTCGGCCATCGTCTGCGTCCGCTTCTCGGGCTCGAACCGCAGCGCTTGCCGCAGCGCTGCCTCGAGGTCCTGGTGCTTGAAGTCAGGCAACGCCTCGGAGATCGGTCGCGGCTCCCGGCGCTCGCCAGGCGCAAACGGGTGGCGCCCCGTGAGTAGCTCGTACAGCACGACCCCGAGCGAAAAGACGTCGGTGCGGTAACTCGGCGGTCCTGGATTCTCCCGCAAGATCATCTCCGGCGCCAAATACTCCGGTGTCCCGAAGCGAGCGCCGAGCGGCGTCACGAGGCGCGCCCCTGGCGGCGCCCCCGGTTCTACGAGGGGGCGCAGGTACACGAGGTCTAGGTACTTGCACAAACCCCAGTCGATCACCTTGATCGTCCTCGCCGTGCCGCGCAGGCGGATGATGTTGGACGGGGTCAGGTCGCGGTGGAGGATGCCCTGCTCATGCGCGGCTCCCACGGCCTCGCAGACTTGTCGACCGATGTCGATCACCTCGAGCGCGCTGAGCGGCTTGCCGCGCTGGAACACGTCCCGCAACGTCTCGCCGTCGAGCAGCTCCATGCAGAGGTACAGGTTCCCGTCGGCCAACTCGTCACAGTCGTAGACGCGGACGACGTTGGGGTGGTCGAGCTGTGCGAGTGCCCGCGCCTCGCGTAGAAAGCGCGCCCGTCCATCTGGGCGGAGCTTCAGCGTGTGGTCGAGCAACTTGACCGCGACGAGCCGCCCGAGTTTCAGGTGACGCCCGCGCCACACCTCGCCCATGGCCCCCTCCGCGAGCTTGTCGAAGATCTCGATCCGGCCCGCTAACAGGTTCAGGGGCATAGCTTCGAGGTTCGGAGCGTTTTCGTCCTCCTCGAGGAGGAAGCGATACGGATCGTCGCCGGCGTCCTCGTCGTCGTCGGCGTCGGCGTCCTCGTCGTCCTCGGCGTCGGCGTCTTCGTCGTCCTCGGCGTCCTCGTCGTCGGCATCCTCGTCCTCCTCGTCGGCGTCCTCGTCGTCGACCTCGTCGGCGTCCTCCTCGTCGGCGTCCTCCTCGTCGGCGTCGTCGCCGTCGGCGTCCTCGCCCTCGTCCTCCTCCTCGTCACCGTTGGCAGCGACGGCGTCTAGGGGGTCCTTGATGTCGGCGTGGTCCTTGCCGTGGACGCGCCCATCGTCGGGCACTACTCGTTTCCTCTCCCGCATGCTGGTCCCCTGGCACTCGGACAGTACCAGCGCCTGGGGTCAACTGTCGCGCAACTCGGAGGGCAGGCATGCCCTTGCCCCGTGCCGTGCGCCAAGCAACCACATGCGTCGTCAAGTGTTCGCCATCCTATCACCAATGCGCTCGGTCCCAGAACGGCGATCTGCGCAGGTTGGAACACCGAATGCCGCGAAGGGCGGGGCAGTCGGGGCACCAGGAGGCTAGCCCCGGGGCTGCCGCTTCGCGCCGGCCCCGGGCGCGGCTTGCATCCCCCTGCGCATCTTGCGAACCCGCAAGTCGATTGTCCCGTGCCGCATGGGGCAGGCGCGCTTGCCCCGGTGCCGTGCACACGATAACCACATGCGTCGTCAAGTGTTCGCCATCTTGGCGGTAAATCGGCGCTCCAGGTTGTGTTCGTACCCGGCCGCGCCGACTCACGGGTCGTCTGGGAATGAGCCCACGGGCCGGTCGTCGCCTTCGTCTTGCCCCGCGCCGCGCGGGCGATCGTGTTGCTCGTCCGGTTGACCGCGTGCCTTGGCCACACGGGTCGGCTCGGCTAGCGAGGACGCCTGCGACGACGGGCGACCGCGTCGTGAAACGAAGCCGGAACCGGGCGCCGGCGTGCGAGGCCGCGATCCCACCCGGGACTCGCGCCGGATCCACGTGCACGCCGCAGCACGGGCCGCGTCGTGCTCGAAATCGCTCGCTCGCAACGCGCGAAACCTCTTCAAGTTTGTTCACTCTTGGTGGATCATCACCGCATCCCGCGAAAAGGACCACCCCGCGTCCCAACGAAAGGACCACCACCATGCGGCTCAGTGAACTGTTCAACAACCCCGGTGTAAGCATTGGCCCAATGACCGATGAGGAGGCTTATCAGTACATCATGGACATGGGGATGATGCTCTCAAGATTCCCGCGAATCATGGCTGCGATGGGGCATAATACGCTCCGGGGCCATCTCGTGTACGTTCATGAAGAAAACCTGAAGACTGACGGAGCGAGAGACACCATAACCTTGCTGAAAGCTCTTACAAACATCGAAAAAGATCGCGCGGAACAGCCAGGACTGCCGGAAGCTGTCGCCAGAATGAACAAAGCGCATAATATTGTGACCGCTACCGCCGAACGGTACGAAGAGCCAAAGGGATAACCAAAAGTGCTTACAGCTCCCGCACCGCGTGTATGCGTGCCCCATCGGCGCGCAATCCGGACCACCGGCCGGCAGAGCGACCTGGAGCTTCACCTCGCCCCCTGGAGCCGCCGGTACCGGCCCGCGGGGACCTACGATGGCCTTCGTTCGTCGTCGGGCGCTCGTAGAGAGAACCTCGACCGCCGCGAGGTCAGCCAGGGTCGGCTCTTCGGCCCGCGGTGGCTCGCGGTTCCGAGCCTGCATCCGGTCCGGCTGCGGGCGACACCCCTTGTCGGCGTCGGCGGCCTCGCCGAACTGCCGGAGCTGCTGGTCGTCGTCGGCCCGGGATCGTCGGAGCTTAGCAGCATACCCAGGACCTGCAGCGCGAGCTGCGACACAGGCGCCCCGTCCTCGTCCTCCTCCTCCCCTCCGCGCTCCGCCGTCAACTGCTCGCGCTCCGCGCTGAGGCTGTCGACCACCTCCTCGAGCTTGCTCGCTCGCGCTTCGCGAGCCTCCGAGATGCCTGGTAGCGCCTCGAGGCCAACTCGTCACTACGCGGTTCTCGCCAGGGTCAGATGGACGACGACGAGAAATTGAACGATCGCGGGGGCGAAAGAGTGGTATCATCGCGCGGTGCTACCGGTCCTCGTTCAAAAGCTGCTCCGGGCGACCAGGGGTGACATGCAGGCGATCGCTGAGCTCGCCGATCAAGCCAGCGGCGGGCATATTGCCGAGTTCTTCAAGAGCTCCGAGGAGAAGCTCAAGTCGGTCACCGACGCCGACACCCGCGACGCCGTGCTCGAGATGGCGAAGCAGGTCGCGTATAACGCGACGCAGCTCCGCGTAGTTGTCGAGATTCTCGCTGAGCTGAACGGCAGCCAGCAGGCGATGACGCGCATCGATGAAAAATGGGCTTCAAGCTCCGATCCGAGGCCGGACCTGCGGGACGTCGTCGTCGGTGCGACGAGCATCGCCGCCGCGTACGGGTCGACGACGGGGCCCTTACGTCGGCTCTATATCCAGGCTTTACGGGGCTCCTATGCGCCGGAAATCTATACCTTTGGCTTCGGACCGGAACTCCTCGACGCGCTGGTCGTCGCGCGGCTCGTGCCTGCCGATATTGAGGCGCTCGCGGGGTTGGGAAACCTGATGCGGCAGATCGATCTCATCTCACACGGACCCGAGCTCGAGTCCTTCGAGCGGCTCGCCCGCGGCGATTTCGTTGAGATGATGCAGCCCAGCCCGAGCGTCGGTGGTCCGCTGGCCTTCATCACACATCGGACGCAGGCAACACGGAGCGAGCTCAAAATCCGTCGGACCGACAAGGGGAGACGGCTGTTAGCGATGATCAAGGCAGGGCGCGGCGAGGAGTAGCTGAAGCCCAGCGCATCTTCTCAGTCATAAATGCGCCGCTCCTGCTTCGGCACGCTCGACGAGATCGCCGAGCTCATGGCCGAAGTGACATGTCCTATGTGCCAGGGGCAGCGCCTGCGCCAGGAGGCGCGCATGGGCTGTGGCAGGTCGAGTCGGAGCTGGCGCAGCGCCACCGCGACGCGCTCCACGACTTCAACAAGCTGGTCCTGGGGTCAGCTCAACACAAGCTCTTCGTCGCCTCGCTGGGCCACGAACCCGACGCTCTGCTGCGGACCCTCGAGCCCGCGGCGAGGCGCTGTACCGGGCGGGTGTTCCTCGCCCTGATCCCGCACCCCCGGACGCTGGGACGTCGACGGCGGTGCGGTGCGGACCTGGCAACTTCTCCGCTGATCGTCGAGTCGTCGAGCTGCATGCAGCGGCAGCGGTGCGCCGCCGACAAGATGCGGGACCCCTGTGAGCTCGCGCGCGGGGGTCTCGTCAGCTTGCGCCAGCAGCCGAGCGCGCCGGCGCGGCTTGCCTCGGGCCCGCGGTGCGGTAGCAGAGGCGCGTCCACTGGCCGAGGCCGCCGGTAGGCTCGGCGACCGCAGGTCCCGGCGTTGCGCAGGAGCCCCGGGCAGGCGCACGTGGCGGCCGCACGCCCACCAGCGACAGCTATCGCAAAGCTCGCGTCCGTCGAGGTGCTCCGGTACCCTGCCACCGTCGCGGCGCGCATGTCTCGAAAGCCACACCTTGCTGGGCCCAGCTCCTCCACCAACCCGGCCGACGAGTTCGTCCGCGTGCGGGAGGTGCTCGCAGCGAGGGTCCTCGGCCGAGATACCTCGCCGCCGTTGGAGGTGAGCCTCAGTTCGCGCTACACCGAGCTCGAGGCGGAAGTCGAGGCCGAGGGGCCCTTCGCCTCCCGCTGGAAGTTCTGGACCCGCAAGGGCGGCGCACGGGACGGCCAGATGCGCCTCGAGTCGTCCTTGACGGCAGCGCTTGAGGCCAGTCGTGCGCGCTTCATCTTGCTTGAGGGCGACCCGGGCTCGGGCAAGACCGTATCGCTGCGCAGAGTCGAACGCACGTTCGCGCAGCGGATCCACCACGAGCCGAAGTGTGCGTTGCCGATGCCGCTCTACGTCAATCTCAAGTACATGGCGGCCGATGCCCGTAAGCCGGTCGTCCGCCTACGCGAGACTGTCCTTCAGGCCATCCATGATGACATGGACATGGCGGCGCACTTGTTCGATGACGGTACGCTATGGGGTGGTTGGCTGCTCCTTCTCGACGGATTCGACGAGATCCCGGGGGTACTTGGTGCCGTCGAAGCAGACGTCGAGGTGCGAGCGTACACGGAGGCCATCCTCGATTTTTGTGACCCGCTCCACCGCGATCCCAGACGCACGTGCCGCGTGGTCGTGTCAACACGGCATTACCACGGACCGAAGAATGGCCTGCTGGTCTCCTTCCGCCTGCGGCCCCTGTCCGACGAACGCCGCCGGACGTTCATCGCTAACTTCGGGCTGACGGCCGCGCAGGCGAGCTCCTTGACGGACACGCTGGCGACCGCCCGGCTCGAGATCCAGCAATGGGCCCACAACCCCCTCATGCTGACGATGCTCTGCGAGGTGACCCGCAACGACCGCGAGTTCCCAGAGAGTATTCATTCGCTGTTCAAGAAGTACCTCGTGCTCCGGTTCCAGCGCGACGCGGGCAGACTTCGCGAGCTCTATCAGGGCAGCGCGGAGGCGCTGCGCCTCGCCGCCGAGAATATCGCCTTCGTCATGTCAGCCGAACCGGGACTCGGCCAGGCGCCGACCAACCGAGCGATCGGGGCTGCCCTTGAGCGTCATGGTTTGCCCGTTGGCGACGTCGCGCGAGCCAGCGAGGCGATCGCCCGCCTCGAGCTTGCGCTCCTCGTGGAACGTGACCACGAGGTCCGTACGTGCTTCCGCCATCGCCGACTGCAGGAATATTTCGCGACATGTGTGCTTCTCCGAGAGCCCGATAGAGTTCCTGTCAACGATTTGCTGTTCGACGGTCGATGGCGCGAGGCGGCGGTGGTCCTGCTACAGGGCAGCCGGCGCGCCGAGTTGGACCCGCTGCTCGCCCGTGCTGAGGAGTTTCTGCGGACGTGCCGGCTCGAGCTGGATGTCCCCGTTGCGGACGTAGAGCTCGACCTACCGGGACCGGAGGCCCTCGCCTGGACCGCGGAACGCCTGACGAACTCGGACCCTCCGAGACGGTTACGCTGGCCGCCGCGCCTCTTTCACCTTATGAGTCTGTTGGAGGCAGGGTTCGCGTACGGCAACGACATGCCGCGCCAGATCCGCGGTGAGTGCTTGACCTTGCTGGTCCACATCTACAGGACGGGCGTGCGGATCGACCGGAAGTACGCGCTGGAGCTCATCGGCCTATTGCCGAACAGCTTCGCCGAGGGCTTCTGTCTCGCTGCTTTCGACAGCGACAGCGAGTTGCTGCACGACCTCGCGTTCAAGCAGTGCCCGAGGCTCGGCCGTGTACCGGAGGCGGCACGCCGGCATATTAGTCGCTTCTTGTTCCGCATGGCGCGCACGGGTAAGATCGAGCAAGAACGCCTGGCCACGGCAGCGCGCATCCGCCGTCTACATAGCCCCGAACTAGAGACCCTGTTCGAGATGGCGTCGACAGCGGCCGCGGTTGGTCGAACGGCGCGAAGGTCGATAATCTTGCTCGGTCTGCTCGCAGGTATCGTGGCCGGCCTATTCTCACCTGTACCGCTCCAGCTAGCGATTGTGGTCGGCCTGCTGGTGACGCCGGCACTGTTCGCGCTGATGATTCCTAGCACAGCGCACCTCGGTCTGCTGGCACTGCGCGGCCTGCTAGAGTCCTTCTCCGTGATGGTCCTCCCTATGTTGATGTCCTTCGTGCTCCTCGGCCAGAGCGCCGCGGCACTCGTGGTATTTTTGATAGGGTTCGTCGTGGCGACCTACGTGTATACATGGGAGTTCCTCGCCCTGCAGGCAGTCCGCGATGGACTCCCCGTCGAGCGGCGCGATTGGCCGATGCTGCCAATTCACATCTTCGTAGCACACTGCCGCCGGCGTCCGGTTCTTGCCCTTATCCCGCTCGCGCTCGTCGTCTTCCTGGGCTTCGTCATATACGCCGAAACCACATTGCCACGCCCGCCTGACTGGGTGGTCCTCGTCATCGTCTCACCGCTGTCCGTCGTCGGGGTCGGGCTCGCGCTCCTCGTGGCTCGAGTCGCGCTGATGCTCGGCAGTGACGCTTGGACGGAACGAGGCTATCGCCGAGCTGGCTCGGCGGTCCTCACCGTCGCCGAACTCAAGGCTCGACTGGGGAGGCTGTACACGGGAAGCGCGCGCGTACGACTGCTCCGGAACGTCCTCCGCAAGCGTCCACTGGCCCTCGCGCCGCTCGACGACGGTATGCGGGCCGAACTCGAGTTGTTTGTCGACGCGGTCGAGACGCACGCTGCCGCCCTGAAGCCGTCCGCCAAGGATGGAGGTGAGCAAGTCCCTCGTCTCAGGGTTCTGCTTCCGCAGCGATACGTGGCGGAGTGCACGTCCAACGACGCGCGTTGGTGCCTTGCGCACTGCCGCACGATCGAGGCCGTGTACGACCTTCCAGCGATGGTTGACCTGCTGACCGAGTTGCTCGAGCGCGCAGACCGAACTCCAGGGACACGCCCAACCACGCCCGAACTTTGACCGACCACACGTGCAACACTCGGCGACAAACGCGCTGCGGCAGCTCCGACAGGTGGCGCGGGCGCGAGTCGCGGTCGACGAGCGCGCCCCGGCGGGCACTTGACCTCCGACCCCTGACCCGCTGTTCATCGGGCAGTGGCCTGCGTGGGGCCATCGGGGCTGGCCAGGACAGCCGGTCTAGCCGCTCCAGCTCGCACATCGCGGGGCGAGCGGGCTGCTGCGGCCAACGTCTGTGCTTCGCGCTGGACCCACTCCTGAATCGACGACGCGACCTCCCCGGACAAGCGCCCGCCGACCCCGTCGCATACGACAAACAGCCCAAGCGCCGGACCGATGGCGAATGCGTCCTCGTTGTGGTCACGCCGCACGCCGACATCGGTGGCGGCGGCCCAGCGCGTTCGCAGCCCGTGAGGTGTTGGCCAGCGGTGCGGCGCCCCGGACAGCCGTTCGAGCGGCACCAGCGCAGGCAAACTCGGATCGTCCGCGGCGGGAAGCACACGGTTTCCCCGTCGAACCGGCGTGAGCGCCAGTTTTCGGTTTCGTCGGCTCATGGCGAACTTCCGGATGGAGACCTGATGCGCATTCTTGCACGGCGCAAAACCGCTCACAAGTGTCGGCATGTACCCCCGAGCCGCGAGGCGAGCCTTTGGCGCCGAGCGCGCGCGGGCGACGCCGACGGCCTGCGCGCGGCGGACGTGGGCTATGCTGATCAGCCAGTGCCCGCGAGGTCGGCTGCGACCTGCCCCTCAACCGCCGATCCCGGAGCGCCCCTCGACCGCCGGAGGGGACGCGTGGATCGGCCCGACGTAGAATTCACCATCGAACCCGTCGGTGAGCCGATCGAACAGCTCGATCGAGCGGGGGCCCCGACGCTGTCCGTCGATCTCGTGCGGCCCGCACTCCTCGGTGCACAGCCACGCGGCGCCACCCGCGTGCGCGAGCCGCAGCGACACGACCCGTGACGGGTCGATTAACGCCGCGAGTCGAGCGGCCATCGGCTCGAAGTCCGGCGACGCGGCGCGCGCGGCATGAAGGCCACCCGTGACGACCAAGAACAGGGCTTCCGGCTTCGCCCGGCGCGCCGCCGCCAGGTGCTCCGCCATCGCTGCGTCACGCTCCGCGGGTGGCACTTCCGCATCGAACGCCACGACCGTGATCGGAGCCCTGTCGCGGGCCCAGGCTTGCGCTCGCGCGAGCAGATCGACGGTCGCCTGACTGCGCCGCCCGTCCTGCATCGGGAACGCCCAGAACTCGCCCGACACGAGGTCGGCGTGGGCCGCCGCGTCGCCCGACGACGCTAGGAAGCGATCGATCCGCGCCTGCTCGCTGGCTGGGATCTCGAGCGCGAGCACCAGCGCCCGCCCCTGCGCGAGTGCATGGCATGCGAGGTCGCCGGCGAAGGTCGGAACCTCGCGTGTGCCGTGAGTCTCGCCCAAGATCAACGTGGTTCCCGGCGTCGCCAGGTCGCGGGGGAGGACAGGCTCGGCCGCGCAGCCGTCAACGTCGGACGGAGCCGTCAGCGGTGACTTGCATGCAGGCTCCACCGGGAGCGCCAGGAACAGCACAGAGAGCGTCCAGGGCCGCACGGTTGGCATGATAGCGCCGAGCGCGAGGTCGCGCAAACGGGCCGCTGGCCTCGGCCTACGCGTCGAGGCGGTGTGTCTTGGACGGGGCCGTGGCGCGAGCCCGCTCGAGTACGCCGTCATGGAACGGGCTCAGGAGCGCCTCGAGATCCGCGTCGGTGTACGGCGCGAGTCGGAGCGCCGACTCCTCCACGACGCCGTCCCACAGGAGTCGCGCGAACGCTTCCGCGATCGGCAGCGAAGCGGCGGCCTCGACATACAACCACTGCCCCGTCGCGTTGACCTCGAGGAAGAACCACGCGCCGTCGTCGGTGCGGATGAAGTCGTATGCCCCAAAGGACAGGGTAAGGTCCGCGTGTAGCCGGAGCAGGGCGCGTCTCACGTCGGCGGGGACTTCGATCCGGGCGCAAGACGTGTCCAGGGTGGCACGGATGTCCGGGACAGACGTCGGGGCGTGCGCGGTCTCAGAGGCGGCGAACACCGCGGAGCCCACGACGACGACGCGGACGTCCGTTCCTCGCAAGCGTTGCTGAAGGATGACCGGCGCGTCGCGGACCTGCTCGAGTCGCTCGCTGTCCTCGGGTCTGACTTCCTGCGTCAGAAAGCCGGCGGCTCGCGTCGTGCGGAGCTGCTTGGCGATGCACCCGCGACCGTGCTCCTGTTGTTCGCGCACGAATGCCGCGGCGTGATCGGTGTTGTTGGTCACGAGCGTACAAGGGACCGCGAGGCCGCTCGCGCGCGCGAGCTGTAGTTGCAGGGGCTTGTACGCGGCGCGGGCTTCCGCCGCGAGCGTGTTCACGACGCGGACCGACGGCGGGAGCGAGAGGAAGAACGACCACAGATGCGCGTGCGTGTTCGTCTGCGCGAATTCCCGGAGCGCCGGATCGGCGTACGCGTGCGGGAGCGGCATCCGGGCACGGCGCCACCAGACTGCCCGGATCTCGCTCGCATCGACCCGCGACGCCGCTCGCTGCACGAGTCGTGTTTCCACGTCCGGGCCATAGGTCAGTGGCAGCGGTGCAATGCAGCCGAGCGACGATTTGACGCCCGCGGCGTTGATCCAGACGGATAGGTCGCCCCCGAGCGGATACGTGGCGAGGTCGACGATCTCGGCGCGGCCTTGGCCGCCCGTGATCTCCGCGAGCCGCCTCTGAACGGCGAGCGCATGCACGTCGTCGCCGGGGGCGATGATCAAGACTGTGGTCGTCATGGCGCGTATGGCGAGCAGGCGGCGCATGGACCGCCCACTCGCATGCGATCAGAAGAAGCCAGCGGAGAGCTGCGGCGCGGGGTCATCGGGCCCGCAGTCACCCGTGGTCTCGTTCGTCTTGTAGCAACTCTTGGTCTTGCTCACGCTCTTGCCCGCGGTCTCGTTGCCGGCGTCGGGGATCGTGACCGGGAGGTTGCCGAGGACGAACGGCACGCGGTTATCCCGAACCACGAAATTCTCAGCCTTCGGCCTCAGCGCCGCCGTGATGTCCTCGCCGGCCTTGAAAAAGATGTTCGCCACGCCGATGCCGGTCGCTGGATCGGTGTACTCCTCGATCTTGAGCGCCGCCTTGGGGTTGAGCACGGCAACCAGGCCGGCGGTGATTTCGATCTCGACCGCCTCCGCGGTCTTGCTCAGAACCCGGCCTACGAGCATAAATTCCCGGATTTCCTGTGTTTCCACGATACCCTTCCTTCCTCCGCGCGGTGAGCCGCGAGGGGTCGGCAACGTATCACGGCGCCGTGCGCGGAGGGACGCGCGGCCGATGGTGTACCGCGTTAGATCGATAGGGCGTCGTGCAGGTTGCCGTGGGGCCTTGCCCCCGGCGAGTGACATCGACCGCCGCACGCGCTAGCCTGAACATCATGCGCCGTCTCGCGCTCGCCGGTCTCGCGGCTCTCGCCGCCTGCAACAACGACGAGGAACCAGGGCCGGGATGCGGCTGGCGTCGATGCCGTGCCCGTCGACGTGCAACCTGCCGGAGCGCACCCGCGTGGTATGAGCGTCAACCCGGGACGCCGAGGCTGGCCTCTTGCTCGGCTACGAGATCGAGAAGGCGGTCGCCGAGCTCGGTGGAAACTCGCAGCCCCCTGACGTTCATGCTGGCGACCTTGCGGGTAGGGTTTCGAGCGTAGTCTAAACTAAAATCCCTTCCGATGACTAGGCCGCGGGCTTCCAATCGCTTTGCGTGGTCCTCCAGGAGACTGCCCGGGTTAGGCCATAGCGGCCACTTGGGCGCATCGTCCGGGGGAGTCGACCTTGCCTCTTTCCAAGTCACTCGGTTCTGCTGCGCAAGCGAGAGCGTGTGGATGTCGCCATAGGTAAGCTCGGCGAGAAGGTCCATGAGACGCAGCGTCAGCCCCTCTTCGTAGCGATCCTTGTCGAAGGCGTTGCGCAGGGCGTTGCCGAGGAGCTTCCGCTTCTTGGCATCGGCGCTCTCCTTCCACACACGAAACCCCACCTCCAGAACCGCTGCGAGGTCGCTCGGCTTGGCGCCGAGCGACCCGACTTTCTCGTTCCACAGGTCGAAGACCGCCTGAAGCTGGGCTAGCTTTTCGTTGTGCTCGCGGAGTGCCTCTTCCATGGTCCACGTGTTCCGGTGGAGCTTGGCCTCGAGGTCGTCGAGGCGCCGGGTGTGACTCATCAGCGTATCGAAGACGAACTCTTCGTACTCGTGGGCGACCAGCTTCTGCATGTGTGCTGCGTTGGTTTCGAGACCGAAGAAGGTCGCTAGCCCCTTCATGATGGTGAGAGGGTTCGCGGCCGCTACTCCCTTGGACACGTCGATGGTCCCCTTAAGCTCGTCGAACTCGTTCATGCTCGTGGTCTACTTCGGCGGCGCGTCGGGCGCAAGCGAGAAGCCCAATGAGCGGGCCGCGCCGGCGCGGCGAGTGAACTCCGCCTCATCGCGGCTGGCAGCGCGCCGGGCTCACCGCCGAGCAGCCCTGCGTCCGCGAGAATCTGCCGGTAGCGCCGCTCGGTGTTCGGGCCCGTCCCTTGACAATCCCCAGCTCCTTGGCGACCTGGCGCGCCGGGAGGCCATTCCTGCATGGCGCCTCGGGTCTATCCAAACCTGTGACTATCCGTCGATCCGCTTGGCCGTCCCGGCGACCCTCGGGTGGAAGTCAAGACATGGGTGACAGTTCTGAGACCCGGCTCCGGCGGGCGTGCTCCTGCGCCGTGCCGACCCCGCGGGCTTGGCACAGGCGAGACGATGGGGTAGGTTCGGGCCCATGCCGCCGCGCCACATGATCATCTCGAAGAGGTCCGACACGGACGAGTGTAATCTGTGCTTGGCTCGGCCGGCCAAGCTCGGCCTGGACCATGTGCCGCCGCAGGGCAGCCTGTTCCAAAAGATCACAGGCAAGCAGAGGGCGAACGCCGTGCGAGGGGTCTATCTCCTGAACCCAGGCGGACAACCGACGTATTCGCAGAACGGCACTAAGTTCCGAACCCTGTGTGGCACGTGCAACAATCAGCGTCTAGGACTTGGCTTTGACCGAGAGCTAGTCGACACCAGCAGGCGCACCCAAGCCGCTCTGAGCAGTATCCTCGCTCTACCTTGGCCGCTTCGCGTGGAATGCGACGCGGGCCGTGTAATCAGGGCAGTGTTTGGGCATCTGCTCGCCGCGAAAGATCACACCCCTCGGACGGTGGGCGATGAGAAGATGCGCGCGTTCTTCTTTGACGAGAAGTTGACCGACACCGGCGGGCTCTTCGTGTACTTCTGGGTTCACCCCGACAAAGACGCATGGATGATGCGGGATGTCGCTGTGTTCGAGTTCGAGCAGAGGTTTGTCGGCACCCTCTGCGATCTGCTCGCCTGGCGTCCCCTAGGCTTTATGGTGGTCCGAGAGCGGATCTACGCGCTCCCGGTGCTCAACGACTACTTGGGACAAGGACGAGTCGACGTGCCCCTGATTCGCGTCGCTCCCGGTGGCCTGGTGGAGTGGTGGAACCGTATGCGTCCGATTGACTGCGTCTCGCTCTACGCGGGGCGGGTCGGCTACACCGGGAGCGGATGCTCGCCGAGCGCGATACGGCGGAAGACGTTGGCGGCGAGCCGCTGCTGAGCCTCTGGCTTCTGGAGCGTCTCGCGCCAGGAGACGGGGGCGAGCTCGAGGACGCGGGAGCGCGGCCAGGAGGGCAGCAGGCAGAGGAGGTCGCGGAGGTAGCTGAGGGGCTCGATGGCGTGCATCTGGCAGCTTGCGAGCAGGGACACGAAGACGGTGTTGGCGCGCGCGCCGTCGTCGCTGCCGACGAAGAGCCAGTTTTTGCGGCCGACGGCCTCGCGCCGGAGCGCGCGCTCGGAGATGTTGTTGTCGAGGGGCAGGCGGCCGTCGTCGAGGAAACGGCGCAGGGCCGCCCGCTGGTTGCGAGCGTAGGTCAGCGCGGCGGCCAGCGGCGAGCCGTCCAGGGCGGCCTCGGCCTGCGTGTCGCACCATGCGAAGAAGGCGTCGACGATCGGCGCCGAGACCTTCCGGCGCACCGACTCGCGCTTCTTGCGAGCCTCGTCGGCGAGCTTCTCCTCGACCTTGAAGAGCTTGCGGATCAGCCCGAGCGCGTGCCTCGCCAGCTCCGGCTCGGTGCCCAGCGTCTTGTAGAAATAGCGCCGACAGTGGGACCAGCACGCGACTTCGACGACGCTGTCACGGGCGTAGAGGTGATCGTAGACCGAGTGCGCGTCGGCGACGAGGTAGCCCTCGTAGCCCGCGAGCAGGCGATCGACGGCCTCGCTGTCGTGCTTGTGCGAGAATCGATACAGCACGTGCCGGCCGGGTGCTATCAGCACCCAGAAGTGAGCTCGCTGGCACTGCTCGGACGCCTGCACGAGCACCCCCGTCGCGTCGACGCAGAGGTAGGGCGACCGGAAGGCGTCGGCCAGCATCGCCTCGACCAGCGGTTCGACGAGGTCGGCGAGCTGTTGATGCCAGCTGCAGATCGTCTGGCGCGAGAGCACGAGACCCTCGCGGGCGTAGATCGCCTCCTGGCGGTTGCTCGGCATGTGGTCCTGCCAGCGCTGGACGATCGTGTGCGCCAGGAGGCCGGGGCCGGCCAGGCCGCGCTCGATCGGCCGCTCCGGCGGCGGCGCGATCACCACGGTCGGGCTCGCGGCTGTCTCTTGGGCCAGCTGCTCTGCGATCGTCTCCGCCGGATCGTCCTTGCGGGCAAACTTCGGCCGGACGATTCGCGCGACCACCAGCGAGGCCGGACGACGCTCGACCACCTCGCTGACGACCTCGCCGATCCGCCGGAAGCTCGACAGGCCCTCCTGCAGCACCTCCGGCGGCAGGACCTCGATCTCGACCCGGGGCAGCGCCTCCGGCAGCTTGCGCCGCCCGCGACGGGGCCGCCGCGGTGCACACGTGTCACGCGGTCCGGTGTCACCGTCACCGTCGCCGGCGCCGTCGTCCTCGTCGAGCGCGTCGCTCAGCGCGTCGTCCAGACCGTCGTCCTCGGCGACCGCCTCGGCTTCGTCCGGGCTCAGCAGCATGCCGAGCAGCTGCATCGACAGCTGCGCCTCATCGCCACCGCGGTCACGCTCCGCCTTCTGTCCGACGACGATGCCTCGCTCGAGCAGCCGGCAGCGCTCCAGGAGCTGCATGTAGAGCGCCCGGTACCGCTCTCGGTCCGAGGTCGCATTCGCAAGCGCCTCGCGCAGCGCGTGGAGCTCTCCTCGGAGTTGCTCGGCCTCGGCCTCGGTCACGCGCTCGTTGTACGGATCCGCGCGTCCACGTCAAGAGCGTTTTCGCACCGCCTCTCGCGGGACGCCCCGGAGCAGCGCGGCGAGGCTGCGTTGGTCGATCTCGATCGCCCGCTGCGACGCGTCGGTGGCTCTCGGCGCCTGCGTCGTCGCGCGATGCAGCCGCTTGTACAGCAGCGCGTAGCCGGTCTGGTCCCACCACAAGAGCTTGAGCCGATCACCGCGCCGGCTGACGAAGACGAAGAATGCACCGTTCCGCGGATCGCCGCCCATCTCTGCACGGACCGTCAGCGCCAGCCGATCGAAGCCACGCCGCATGTCCTGCGGCTCCGGGCATACGAAGACCCGCACGTTTGAGGGGATCATCGACGACCTCCGATCGCGCTCAGCAATCGTACGAGCATCTCAGCGTCGACCTCGCCGCGGACCCGGACCAGCGCTCCGCCGAGCTCGACCTCGATGACTCCGACCTCTTTCGCCAGCGCAGCCGCGACCTGCTCCGTCACGTCGACGAGATCAGCGGCCGGCGCGCGAGTCTTCGTCGATGCGGTTGCCGCTGTCCGCCGTCGCAGCTTCCACCGCCAGCCTGCGAGCGTATGCGGGTTGACGCCGATCTTCGCCGCGTACTCCTTGCACGTCAGGCCGCTCCGGGCCCATGCCTCGACCCGCTCCCGCCATACGGAGCTCGTCTCGAGCGCCTTCACCCATCACCTCGCTCCCGGATCCGCTTTACGATGTCCTTCGCCGTCGCAATCCGAAAGTCCAGTCGGATCCCACCCGCCACGGGGTGCTCCTCCCACACCATGTTGGGGGGCAGCAGCAACGAGAAGCTTCCTCGAGGCGGTGTTCTGGGCTGCACCACGACCGCGCCGCGCGTGTCCGAGTCGTCGTTCTTCTTCGAGGTCATCGATCCTCCGCGAGCCCTTGTAGAGCCTCGGCGGAGGCCGGTCACGACGCACTACGTCGGACGGATACGTGGAACCGTACTGGGAAGGCCCATGGGGATACCAACCTAACCGCCTTCCGAGTATCCGAAGCCTAGCTGTCTTCAAAGCGCGAATTTGCGGGCCGCCGCGACGGCTAATTTGTCGCACCGTTCGTTCTCCGGATGACCCGAGTGTCCGCGCACCCAGACCGGCTTGACTATATGGCGGGCCAACATGCCCGCCACGGACATCCACAAGTCTTGATTCTTTACCGGCTTCCGATTTGCCGATCTCCACCCATTTGCCTGCCAATTGGGCAGCCATTCCGTTATACCTTTCGTGACATACTGCGAATCGGAGTATAGGGTAACGGCGCAAGGCAACTTCAACGCCTCCAACCCCTTGAGAGCAGCGGTGAGTTCCATTCGCTGGTTGGTCGTCGCGGCTTCGCCGCCCGAAGCCTCGATCTCCGTTCCAGTTCGAGAATGCCGAAGGATGTAGGCCCATCCCCCCGGTCCCGGATTTCCCGAGCAAGCTCCGTCTGTGAAGAGCTCGACTTGGGAACGTCCGGTATTGACTTCATCGACGTGCATCCGGCGCTCCTATGCGGAGGCGCGAGTGACCAAATCGGCCGAAACATTGATGCCGGCATGTCGCAGCCGATCGACCAGCCAAGGTACAACCTCTTTCACGTGCATGTTGAAGCCCTTGTACAGGATGCCGGCGGCATCAGAAGGCGTCTCAAGATGCCCCTTCTTCAGGATAGCAACCTTAGACCGCGTCAATGCCGCAATCATCATGCCCATCTCAAGTACGACATTCTGCCGAGCTCGCGGGGCGGCAGCAGAGGCCCCATCCTTAGCAGAGTACCCCATGTCATCGGGCGTCATCAGCACGATTCCGAAATGTGTGCGATTAGGAGTAGCGATCTCCTTTTCAAGAGCTTCGATGATCGTCAAGCCGCCTCCGCCACTGTTCTGGAGCACAAAAGGCTCCAACCCGAGCTTGTGAAGCACCAGTTCAAGTTGGTCCCGCGCCTGCTCATCGTGGCCGTGAACCACGAAGATGCGAGTTCCGTTGGCGACAGGTTGCGCAGGGCCCGCGCTACCCAGTGGCGGAGGCGGACTTCCGGCTACCGGCGGCAGCGGGCCACGGAGCGCCGCCGTCAAAGCTTGTTCGAGCGCGGCTTTCCCGGCCGCCTTGCCCTGAAACCAGATGTTGTTTGTGCTCGGGGAGTAGCACATGATCCCGCCGAGCGGCTTGCTTGTGAAATGACGGTTTGAACCCGAATCCGTCCAATCGCCATCGATCCCAAGACTGCTGACGAGTTGTTCGAGCTGCTGTTGGGTGCCTGGAAAGGAGATGGTGGCCAAGGCGGGGCTCCTGACTCTCGATTTTAGTCGCGTTTCTTGGTCCGCCGCAGATCATCTGCGGCCGCCTCCCCCGGCGGAGCCTAAGCGGAACGTGAGACAACGCACGCGCTATTCCGCCGAAGAGCGGGGGCGGCGCGGCCTTGGCGGCCTTGGTGGCCTTTTTTGCCGTCGAGCTTGGACTTGCGCACGGGGCTGGCCTTCCAGACAGGTGCCCGCGACGTGACGAGGGCAGCCGCGGGCCCGGGGTACGTCACCGGCTCGCCGGCGCGGCGAAGCTCGCCACGCCGCTTTCCCAGAAATTTGACCTGTCGTCCAGCGAAGCGGATGCCCGCTGGGGACGCTCGCGCCGTGGGCCGAGATCCTGGCGGGCCTCCAGCTCCAGGGCAGGGCGGCCGAGGTTGTCGGCCACCGCGGGCCGCGCCGCGCCGCGCCGCGGCCTCGGTCTCGATCTCGGCGGAGGCGCTGCTCATTTTGGGAGCGGCGTCGTGGCTCCCGAGTATCCTCGTCCCACATCGCCAGCTCTTCCGGGCCGATGAACTTGCGGAGTGGGATGATGCGATCGACGAGTTCGATCTCCTCGACGAGCTCAGCCCTTCTCCGGTGATCGCTACGAGCGAACGGCCTGAAGCTGGGGCTGCTGCGCCGGCGCGACGGAGCCGCATCGGCGGCTATGTCCCGGGCAAGCGCGAGGATCGAGATGGCAACGGCGCACCGGCGTCGTTTTCATGGTCCGGGACGCGTGCGTGCGTCATCATGGAACGCCCATTCGCTGCTCCAGCTACGGTTCTGCGCGGATAGCACAGCCTCGCAATCCAGGATTAGCTGGTTGCGGGCTGCTTCAGTGCGGTTCACGAGCGTATTCCAGCGTCTCGTCAAGCGCTCGAGACGCTCTGCCGTCGCGAAGTAGGCCGAGGCGAGGGATTCGATCCGGCTGCCGTACACATAGGCCGTCATCGTGGCGATTGCCGTCGTTACCACCGCCATCCACACCGTTAGAGCCTGCTTGTCCAGGAACGTTCCCAGCGCCCCCAGGCCCACCAAGACCACTCCCAGCCCGATGCCGGTCCTACGCCAGCACGCGAGCTGCTTAGAATACGTCTGTGAGTAGGCCCGGTAGTACTTGAGCTGGGCGTTGACACGTTTTTCGATATAGTCCTCAACAGAGAGGCGCTCGCAGAGCTCGGGACGGTTCCCATCCGGGTCGGGGAGCGTGAACGTCGTATCCGTCTTCTCCAATTCCTCGATCCGTGACATCAATCTTTCGGCGGCCGCCTGACTATCGTCGTAGGGCGAGACCCCTGCCGCGTAAAGGTATCCCTCGGACTTAAGGGCCTCGGAGACGCTGCGAGCCACCACCCAGTCCTGTACTTTGCGCGGACTCAACAACTGAACAGAAAGATACGCCGCCACTGCGGACAGAACGCTGGCACACGCGCTGCACACTTGCGGGATGTATGCCGGTCCGTTAAGCGCTGTCGTCCATGCCGAGATCTGCGGTGTCAGCGTCCCCAGCGCGACGCCGAGGAAAGTCGCCAGGACGATCGGGCCCGTCCAGTTCTGGTGGCTTCGCTTCAACTCGTCCGCCTGGCGAGACCACTTGCTCTGTTGCCTCCACAATGCCTCCAGGGCCGAGCGCCAAGCCTTCTCTTCGGCCCCTTGACGCTGCGCGAGGTCGTTCTCCATCATCATCACCTCTCCGTTCTGTGCGCAGGAACACTCATCTCGCCTGTCCAGTTTACGTCTCGTCGTCCTCGTCGCCCTCAGTCCAATCTAGGCCTGGCCTCGGTCCCGGCATGGCAACCAGACAAAGGGGGTCGTGACGGACCAGCGCCCAGCGAATGCCGTCGGCGCGGAAGAGCCCGAGAATGATGACGCCGAGGGGCCGGTTCCGGCGCAGTCGTGCGTCCTCGAGCGTGCCTCGGAGATCCTCGACGCCGTCGATGTTCAGGCGACTTCCGTCCCAGCGCCCCGAGACAATCCGAGCCTCCGCGCCGGGAAAATACTTGCAGGTCCCCTCGGGCAGCTCGCGCAGCCCGGATGTCGGCTCCAGCGAGGGGATCGGATCGAAGTCGAACCGGCCATCGTCGTCGAACCGCCCATCATCGTCGGGAATAGCGGCGAGTTCCTCCCGCCCGTCGTCGTCGGGATGGTCGGCAAGCTCCTCGTCGTCATCATCGGGGTCGACAGAAGCAGTAATATCCACATATTCAGTCCCGCCGTGACTGTCGATGATCAGCACCGCGGTGCCCGAGATTCTGTCACCCAAGTACATTCGGTCTTCGGACTGCTCGCCCACAGCGGTGAACGAGACCTCGACTCGGCACTCCGCCTCAGAGAAGGTAACGTCGCCGACCTCGCACTCGATCTCGAAGCCGTAGGCGTTGGTCTCCGCCTCCGCGGAGGCGAACTCGCTGGAATGCAGGATTTCATGGCTCTTCTCTTCGGCCAATTGGTATAACTCCTCCATGAGCTCGTCGTCTGACAAAGACCGCAAGTGCCCGAGCGGGAACGTAGCGCGGGCTCGGTCAATCATATCCTTGAAGAAGACGCGCGCCGCATCGACTCGATGCGGGTCGATGTCCATCGGAACGTCTAGCTCGAGTTGTCGGGCAAACTCGACGGCGGCTCGGTACTCGGCGATCTCGGGACCCAGGAGTTCCTCGGCGAGGTTGTCGCGGGCGTTCTCCTCCGTCAACTCCTGACTGAGCGCTTCTTCCTGGAGGATCTCCGCGGCTAGGGCGGCATCTGCAACCAGCTCGGCGATTGCCTCCCGCGTGGCCGGGCTCGGCCCAGCCGAGAATGCCGCGGGCTCGGGACCCGTGACAATTGTCGTCGAATCCTGGGAGGTGCGCGGCACGCGGAGCTCGGCACGCCGTGCCCAGGCGTCGCCGAGGTCGCGTAAGAGCTCCGCAGCGACTTCGGCGAACGGACCCTCGATGTGCTGCAGTTCGTCAGTGGCGAACGGATCTCGCAGCAACGCAGTGAAGGTCCGGGCCTGATCCCAGTGTCGCTCGAGCCACGAGGACACCTGTTCGGTCACCAAGCGGCCCTCCGTGATCCGCCCGCGCTGGCGCAGCGCCGCCGCCACGCCGGGGTGAAACATGAACTTCCCCGGTTGTTCCCTCGAGGACCACAGGAGGCCGCCGAGCACGAGCTCGGCCTCGTCGGACAGCCCGGCGTTCGGAACCATCGTGACGCGAACGAGGCGGATTAGCTGAACGTCGATCCATGGCGACGGGGACCACGCCAGCAATTGGGCGAGCCGAGCCGCAGGGGCAGAAGCGTGACGAAGATACCGGACAACGCGCTCCTCCGAATCTCCCTCGGGTGGTGCGGGACGAGCGGCGCGGCGATGCAGCAGCCCTCGCGGGCGGAATCGGGGGCCTCCTATTTGTGCTTTCGCCCACATGTCGATGCGATCGAGCGATACGAGCGCCATCGGGCGGCTATAACTTGCGGGTTTCCCGAGATCGAGCAAGAGGCGCATAGTGAGCGGATCGTCCGCATCGAGGTATCCGCTCAGGCCGGTCCGCGGCCATAGTCGCCCGGGAAGTGTGATAAACAGCGAGGGCGCACTCGCATGCGCCAAGAGCTCGGCGAATCGTCCGTTGTGCCATGCCTGGCGGGTCGCATCGGTCACGACTAGCGTCAAGGTTCGACCATAGCGATCGGCCAGCCGACGCGGCGGCACCGCAGCGTCGCGCCGCATGCCCTGGCGCAGCTTCACATCCGGCCCGTCGTCCACATGAAGGAGTGTCAGCCGACGCCACGCGCCCAATCGGACGAGCACCTGAACGAAGGCAGCGATGCCGCTGGCAAGGACCGGCCAGGCTCCGCCGCGATCGACGACGATTTGCAGGGCGTACGGCCGCTCCATCCGTGGGCGCACCACCGGCTGCCACGGTCCCCCAGTCGACATCGCCCGCAGCGTCTCGTCGACATCGAGGACGCCCTCGCCGGGCGTCGGCCGCCTGAGTCGCAGCGGACGGAGAGCACGCAGCAACTTCCGCGTGTTCGCCAGCGGCGCGGGCGCGGGAACCTGCGCGTTCTCGGACCGTCCGCTGGGGTCGTGGACGTGGAGCGGCACCGCAAGCGAGGCCGCCAGTGCACCCTCGCCTCCGGGCTGCGAGCCGGACGAGGCCGAGGGTGTGCTGGCGCGAGATGCCGGAGCGGCGGTCCGCTCCGACGACTCGATCGTCAAGAACGCCGTCAGCCACAGGGCATCAAGCAGGACGTCGGGGGGCAGCCGGGCCTCGCTCTTCTCGGCGAGGCTCGCGAGGATCCGCGCGAACGACTTCATGGTCACGGGTCTTCCAGTTCGCGCAGCACGGCATCGAGGACTCGCCTCCGCGTCTCCTCGTCGGGCAAGGCCCCGTGGGCGATTAGGAACACCGCATTGAGAAGTTGGTCGACGGCGACCTTTCGCTGCGCACCTGCATCGGCGCTAAAGCGATCGAGGACCTCCTGGACCTCGACCGGCCATGCCGCGCCGTCGGAGCTCAGGTGGGCCCCAAGGATCTCCTGCAAGCGAGCACGCTCGGGGATCTTCGTCTCGAGCCGCAGGCACCGCCGGAGGAACGCGGGCGGAAAGTCGCGCTCGCCGTTGCTGGTCAGCACGACGAATGGGAACGCCTCGGCTTGCACACTGCCGGCGGCGATCGTCACGGTCTCATTCGGGCAGGCCGTTCGCACGTCCACCTTCGGATGGCTGCTCACGATCCGCCCGAGCTCCGGAATCTCGAATCGACCCTCATCGAGGAGATCGAGCAGATCGTTGGGGAAATCGATGTCGGCCTTGTCGATTTCGTCGACGAGCAGCACGCGCGGGCGGTCCGGTTTCGACGTGGCGAGTGCGGTGCCGAGCGGACCGAGCCGAAGATATTGGCCGATGTCTTCGTCGCCTCCCGGACGGTTCTGCTGCGCGAGCGCCACATCTCGCAGGCGGCCCGCAGCGTCGTAATGATACAGGCCGTCGCTGCGGGCGACGCGCGAGTTGATGTTCCAGGTCAGGACTTCGCCCCAACCGAGCTCCGCAGCGATGGCATACGCGATCGAGGTTTTCCCGCTCCCCGGAGGGCCGTTCACGAGGAGCGGTAGTCGCAACACGATGGCCGCGTTGATGAGGTCGAGCTCGTTGGCGGTCGGCTTCCAGGTGCTCGCTCGATGACGCCGCCAGTTCTTGAGGTCGCGCCACGGTGGAGGGGGAGGCAGTTCTGGGGCTCTGGACGTGGCCGAGCCAGTGCCGGTGAAGATGCGCTGGGTCATGAAGTCTCCGAGGGCGGCTCGAGCAGAGGCAGCTCGGCGCCGGGGTGATCGACGACGAGCGTGATTTCATTCGCGAGGGGGTTCGCTTCGGTTCGTGCCTTCAGCACGACCACGGGGAGGTCAGCCGGCGAATGCGGCTCCGCGAGGGCAGCCAGGGCGTTTCCATGTTCTGGTCGGCGGGACCAGAGGAGGGTGCCGACGCCGTTGTTGTACGCAGCTCTCAGGACGGCTACGCGCGCGCCCCTGTCCGGCGGCACGTGATCGAAGACCGCACACTGCGCGTGTCCATGCAGAACGATCGAACGACTCGCAGCCTGAATGCGCACTTTGGCGTGACGGCAACTAACGCCGCCGGGCCCGTAGCCACTGGTTGCGTCTGCACCTGCGGTTGAGCGTCGTTCGAGCGCTTCTCGCATCGATGGGTACTCGATCCGTTCCAGGGAGCGGAGGGTGAGCCTGGCGCGCTGGCCAGCAGGGATCAACTCGGCAAGTTCGCCCTCCCCCTCGCGGAGATGCCACAGATCGGCGGGGAACTCGCGCTCGAAGACTGGAGCCACAATCTCGATGTGAGCCTCGTGGGCAGGAAGGCCAGCGATGACCGGGCCTAAATCGAGCAGCACGGTATCGAGCCGCATGTCCGGCACGACGCGGGATGGCGGTCGATTCGCCGGGCCATACGTGTCGACTTGCCAGTCCGCTCCAGGAGCGTCCGGACGGCGCCGGATCAGGATCCGGACGTCCGGTCGCGCGGTCAATTTCGCGGAAGCTCCTCTGGAGCTGCTTCCACCCTCCAAGGGCTCGGCCTGGCCGAAGGCTGCCATCCGCTCAAGCTTCCGGCCTCCCCGCATGTCCCGCATGTCCCGCAGTGCGGCACGTACTGCGGCTTGAATATCATTCGGTGCCGGCCACGTGGGCTCCGGACGCCCTTCCGGAACCGCGGCTCGCCAGGCGCGGAGTACCTGGTCCATCCTCAAGTGCTTGAGCGCACGCATGCGCTCGCGCTCGACCGCGCAAGCCGCGAGATCGAAGGCCAAATTTTCGAGAACTTCCTTCTGGACACCTGGATTGAGCATGTCCAGGGTCTTCGATCGGTATATGTCGAGGTCCGGGCCGTGAAGCTGGTCCTGGATGCTCCCCAGCGTCAAGGTGCGGGCCCCGACCTTGAAAACGTGCTCCTCAGGCTTGCACGCGGACACGCGGATTACCCGGAGATCGACCTGTTCCGCGGCCCATCGCTCCAGCAAGGCCGGGATCTCGATGCCGGTCACGAAGGTCCGCGTGAACAGGTGATGGCTGACCAGGAAGGCCCCCCCTTCGCAGGTCCGGAGCCCCTCGACGATGCTCGCGTTCCAATCGCCTCCGGCAGGGATGTCCACGTCGACGAAGACATCGACGAACCTCTCATATTGCTTCAGGTGCAACCGCAGGGCGTCACGCCACTCACGGTCGGACGAGGCGTAGCAGATGAAGATCTTTGGGCGGTCTCCCATTGCGTCTGCGCCAATCAAGCGCGGGCTCCTAGCACACTCGCCACTTGCCACGACAGGGCCAGGGCTCGCCGCTTAGAACGTCCATTTGTCGTCCGAAGAAAGCTAGCTTCCACCCGCTATCGGGAGAGTGGCTTGCGTCCTGCTCGCCAGGTGCTTGCAAATCCAAGTCGCCTTTGCTCCGCTGCAAGTCGTCTTTTTCGCTCTCCAACCACGTTGTCCTCACTGAAGGTCGACGATCGCCAGGTGAGTGGTGGACGTTACCGCGGGTACTCGGGGCATGTCGAGGCGAACTTCGTGCCGTGGCCTCTACCATCGCGACCCCGCCGCGCGCCGCCCTCAACGCGTGCTCGCGCACACTGCGCCAGCACCAGACGCACCGAAGAGGCGCGTCCAAGACCAACTTGTCTTCCTCTTTGGACAGGTCGTACTCCCGCGGTTCGGTCCCTGAGTTCGAGTCAGGTCGGCGGTTGAAGAGGTGAGGTCTCCGATCTGGGCCGTTCAACCCGCCGGCCGCCGGGCCGCGGACGGCAGCGGGATCGCGCGCCGAGATCGGGTTGCTCCACCAAAGGCTCGAGTCGAAGGCCCGTGATTGACACCGGGACCTTGTTGTGGTGGCGGAATCGTCGCCGGCGAGCGGAAACGAGCGAGATGAGCTTCACGCGAGTTCACGGAAGTTCACGGCGGTGCCAAGTTGGTGCCAGAAGGCCGCTCGCTAACCGGTGGAGATCGGGGTTCTAGGCCGGTTTTGGTTAGGCTAGCGAGCGGCGGGTGATCCTCGACGTCACCGGCGTCGAGACGGCCGACGCCCGCACCGCGGCGCACATCGTCGCGCTGGCCCGCGCGACCCGCCTGCTCGGCGCGCGCTGCATCGTCTGCGGGCTGCAACCCGCGGTCGCCGCCGAGATGCTGGCGCTCGGGGTCGAGTTCGCGGCGCTGTCGGCGACCCGCGACATGTCGGCGGCGCTGGCGGAGATCCTCCGCGCGCAGCCCCCGACGCGCTCGCAGGGCCGCGGACGCAAGAGCTCGTGATGATTCGCCGAGGGCCGCGCGAGGCTCGCAGCGCTGAAAGAAATGCGAGCGCGGCTACAAAAATGGCAATCGCATGGGCCTTGCCGCGGGCGGTCGCCCTGACGTATGGCCCCATTGTCATGACGATCTCCGCCGAGCTGCAGGCCGCAGCGCGCCGCCTCGCCGACGAGGTGCGAGACCTGCGGTTCTCCGAACCGATCGCGTTCGTGTATCACCCGCTCGACTACGCGTGGGCGCCCCACGCCGCGTACATCGCGGCCTACGGGCGCACGCGCAAGGACGTGGTGTTCCTCGGCATGAACCCGGGGCCGTTCGGGATGACGCAGACGGGGGTGCCGTTCGGCGAGGTCAAGGCGGTGCGCGACTTCCTGAAGATCGAGGCGCCGGTGGCCCGGCCGGACCGCGAGCACCCGGCGCGGCCGGTGCAGGGCTTCGCGTGCACGCGCGCCGAGGTCAGCGGGTCGCGGCTGTGGGGCGCGGTGGCCCAGCGCTGGGCCACCGCGGAGCGGTTCTTCAACCGGCACTACGTCGCCAACTACTGCCCGCTGACGTTCATCGCCGCCGGCGGCGCGAACTTCACGCCCGACAAGCTGCCGGCCGCCGAGCGCGCGCCGCTCGAGGCGGCGTGCGACCGCCACCTGCTGCGCCTCGTCGAGCTGCTCGAGCCCAAATGGGTGATCGGCATCGGCGGCTTCGCCGAGAAGCGGGCGCAGAAGGTCGTGGGCGGGCGCGTGCAGGTCGGACGCGTCCTCCACCCGAGCCCGCGCTCGCCGATGTCCAACCAGGGCTGGGCCGAGGCGGCCGCGGCCGACCTCACGGCGCTCGGCGTGTGCCCGCTGAGCGATCTTGCGCAAGGGACAGGTCCGGACGCGCAGGGCGCGAAGGCCGGGCGCGGCGCGGGCCGGGCGGCCCACGCCGGGTGAGCGGAAGGGGCTGTCCCGTGCGACATGGGTGCGTGCGGTGCTCGCTGTCCCGAACGACATGTAGAAACGGCCATGTCGTGATGGACAGATGAGCCCGCACGCCGCTTGACAGCTCGTACCGGCGCCGCGAGCGGGTCGCGGACGGATCGATCGGACAGCGCGGCCGAGCGAGTCGCGCCCACGGCGGGCCGCCGACTGGCCGATCGGACAGCTCGACGGCTGGCGCCGCGCCACCACGGGGTCGGCGCCCGCGCGGGTCGACCGCGCCCGCTCGCGGCGCAGAACCGCGCGCGTGCCGGCGGACGCGAGATGTGGCAATACTTCGGCCATGCGCGAGCAGACGGTCGATGTCGCGGTGATCGGCGCCGGCACGGCGGGCCTCAACGCCCGGCGGGCCGCCGAGAAGGCGGGGGCGCACGCGGTGGCGATCGACGCGGGGCCGCTCGGGACGACCTGCGCGCGGGTCGGATGCATGCCGTCGAAGCTGCTGATCGCCGCCGCGGAGGCGGCGCACGCGGTCCGCGAGGCGCGGCAGTTCGGGGTCCACGCCGGCGAGCCGCGGGTGGTGGCGAGCGAGGTGATGGGCCGCGTCCGCCGCGAGCGCGACCGCTTCGTCGGCTTCCTGCTCGACGAGGCCCAGGGGCTGGCGGAGCGCGGCCTGCTGATCCACGGCCGGGCTCGCTTCGAGGGGCCGAACGTGCTCGCGGTCGGCGACGACCTGCGCGTGACGGCCCGCCGGGCGGTCGTGGTCGCGGTGGGTTCGGCGCCGCGACACCCGCCGATCCTCGCGCGCCTCGAGTCGCCCCGCGTCATCGACTCCGACAAGGTGTTCGAGCTCGACGCGTTCCCCGAGCGCGTGCTGGTGATCGGCGCCGGAGCGATCGGGGTCGAGCTCGGACAGGCGCTGGCCCGCCTCGGCGCCCGCGTGACCCTCGCGTGCGCCGACAACAAGGTGGCGGGGATCCGCGACCCGTCGGTGCTCGCCGCCGCCAAGTCGGCGCTGGCGCGCGAGATGACGCTGCACACCCGGACGAAGCTCGAGGCCGCGGAGAACCGCCCCGACGGGGTGTGGGTCAGGTTCTCGGGCGACGACGGCGAGGTGTTCGAAGGGACATGGCCGTTGATCCTGGCCGCTACCGGCCGCGCGCCGCGGCTGGCCGCGCTCGAGCTCGAGCGCGCGGGCGTGAAGCTCGACGACAAGGGCAAGCCGCGCGACTTCGACTCGGCCACGCTGCAGTGCGGCGAGCTGCCGCTGTTCATCGCCGGCGACGCGGCCGGCCACCGCCCGCTCCTCCACGAGGCGATCGACGACGGCCAGATCGCCGGCCGCAACGCCGCCGCGGCCCCGGAGGTCCGCCCGGGCGAGCGCCGGGTGCCGCTGTCGATCGTGTTCACCGACCCGCAGATCGCCGCGGTCGGGCGCAGGTTCGACTCGCTCGACCTGTCGACCTGCGCGATCGGCCAGGTCGACTTCGCCGACCAGGGCCGCGCGCGCGTGATGGCCAAGAACCACGGCGTGCTGCGCGTGTACGGCTCGCGCGCCACGGGCGCGCTGCTCGGCGCCGAGCTGGCCGCGCCCGCCGGCGAACACCTGGCCCACCTGCTGGCCTGGGCGATCCAGTCCGGGCTGACGGTCGAGCAGGTGCTGCGCCTGCCGTTCTACCACCCGGTGGTCGAGGAGGGGCTGCGCACCGCGCTGCTCGACCTGCGCAGCCAGATGTCCGTCGGGACAGGACCGTGAGGACAGGCTCGGCAGGACATGCTCGATCGGTTATGCTCGATCGGACATGCTCCGAAGGTCAGCTCAGGCACGGGCGCGCGAGCGCCGGCGGACGCGGCACTGGACCTCGCGCGTCGGCGACAGCACGCCGAGGCCGGCGCGGGTCTTGTCGAGCGGCGGCAGCGCCGGCTCGGTGAGCTCGATGTCGAGGTGGGTGAGGGCGATGCCGGCGAATTGCATGACCTCGTTGTTGGCGAGGAAGCGGCCGGGGCACATGCTGACGCCGCCGCCGTAGGGCATCAGGGGGATCGGGACGCGCTGGCCGCGGCGGCTGAACTGGCGCGGGCCGCCGCCCTCGGACAGGAAGCGGTCGAAGCGGAACCGCTCGGGGTCCTCGAAGATCTCGGGGTCGCGGTGCATGACCTGCGGGCACAGGGCCACGCGGTCGCCCGCGCGCAGGGCGATGGTCCGGCCGCCGGCGAGCGCCAGCTCGCAGTCGCGTTGGACCAGGCGGATCGTCAGCGACTCGCTGCACAGCCGCAGCGACTCGCACATGCTGCTGTAGAGCTTCGGCAATTGCTTGAGGTCGCCGATCCCGCGCGCGTCGACCTCGGCGGTGACGGCCGCCCGCGCCGGGGGGTTGTCGAGCAGGTGGGCCAGGGTCCAGAAGGCCGCCGGCAAGGTGTTGGCCTGCGAGGCCCACACGATCGCGTTCTGAAAGTGTTGCCGGTTGCGCCGGTCGGTGATCTTCGCCAGCAGCAGGTCACGCGCGCGGATGAAGGCGCTGGCGTCGGGGCGCATCGGGTCGACGCGCCACAGCGCCCGCTCGCGCGCCCGCAACACCCCCGGCAGCGCGGCCGCCGGCACGCCCGCGGCCAGCAGCGGGAACCACCTGTCCTGGCGGCGGAAGTCGTCGAGCGCGCCGTCCTCCGCCACGCCGTCGCCGAACAGCGTCTCCATGCCGGCGGCGAAGATCACCCGCGCGCTGAAGTCGAACAGGCCCTCGTCGCGCCAGTCGTCGCTGGTGTGGCGGTCGAACGCGGCCCGCAGGCGCTCCTCCATGCGCGCGGTCAACGGCCCGAGCGCGGCGTTCTTGAGGTTCTCGCCGTAGAGGGCCTCGAGCGCGTCGAGGTCGGCGCCGGCGGGGATCGAGCGGTAGCCGAACGCGCGCGAGCCGATCTCGTCGCCGATCTCGTGGAAGGTCAGGTTGTCCTGGGCCTTGAGCACGAGCGGATAACTCAGCGGGTCGACGATGAAGTGCATCCGCCGACCCGCCACCAGCAGGGTGAAGACATCGCCGTGCTCGCGCTGGCACTCGCGCAGCAGCGCGGTCAGGTCGCGGCCCATCTCGAGCGCGTGGCCGAGGAAGGGCAGGCGCGGCCGCACGATCGGCGGCTCGCCGGGCCGCCGCGCGCCGCCGGTCACGTGAACGACGGCGCGGTCGGTGGCGCGAGTGAGGACGGTCCGGAGCGACGCGAGCATCGCCGCTGGCTATAGCACAAGCCGGGGGAGCAACGATATGTCCGAAGGGTCATGTCCCCGCGCCGATCCGCCGCAGGTACTCGGCCCGCGGGAACTGCTTGCCCGGACACTGGGTCATCTTCTCGTCGACGACGCGGTGGGTGCTGACGCGCCCGGCGGGGATCGAGCACCCGCGCATGAGCGCGAGGGTGAGGTCGACGAGGGCGTCCAGCATCGGCGCGGGCAGCGGCCGCTCCTCGAAGTTGCCGATCAGACACACGGCGATCGAGGCCGGCGCGTTGTCCGGCTTGAACAGGTGCGCGGCCGGCTCCTGATAGCGCCAGCGCGCCGCCTCGACCAACCCCGCGGCGCGCTTCTTGCCGTTGTTGATGACGAAGTGGTACTCGGCCCCGAGCGGGTCGCCGAAGCGCTTGCGGTGGTAGCGGTCGATGCCCTCCAGCGTGGCCCACTCGGCCGCGGTGTGATGCACGACGATCCACTGCCAATTCCGCAGAGGTGCGCCGGGAGCGCGAAGGCGCGCGAACAGCTCGGCGTTGCTGGCGGCCACGTCGACCTCGGGCGGCCGCGCCAGGGCAGGCAGGGGGAGCAGCGCAGTGCAGGCAGCGGCGAGCAACGAACGGCGACGCATGGCGAAGACCACTACGCGCCGCAGGCCCGACCGAGTCCGACGCCCCGGCGAAACAACGTACGAATGGCGCCACCCGCCGGACCCCGATCCCGGCTTCGCAGGTCGGCGCGAGGAAGGTCGCCGCGGCGGCGCCGCCCGTGAGCCGCGTTTGCTCTTGCGGAGCGGCCGGCGATGCGCGAAAAGCGAGGCCGAGGAGACGAAAATGGCCACACGGCACCTGCTCTTGCCCCTCGCGCTGCTTTTGGGCGCGGCGGCTCCCGTCCAGGCGGCACCTGCGAGGCCCGCCGCGGACTCGCCAGGGGTCGACATCCCCTACGAACGCTACGTCCTGCCCAACGGCCTCGAGGTGATCTTGCACCGCGACCCGGCCGCGCCGCTGGTGGTCACCAATCTCTGGTACCACGTCGGCAGCGGCGACGAGACGCCCGGCAAGAGCGGCTTCGCCCACCTGTTCGAACACATGATGTTCCAGGGCGCCAAGCACATCGGCAACGACGTGCACTTCAAGATCCTGCAAGAGATCGGCGGCACCGGGATCAACGGTACCACCAATTCGGATCGCACCAATTACTTCGAGGTGGTGCCCAGCCACCAGCTCGAGACGGCGCTTTGGCTCGAGTCGGACCGCATGGGCTACATGCTCGACCTGCTCGACGAGAAGAGCCTCGCCAACCAGCGCGACGTGGTCCGCAACGAGCGGCGCCAGCGCTACGACAACGTGCCCTACGGCCGCGAGCGCTTCGCCGTCGCCGAGGCGCTGTACCCCGAAGGCCACCCGTACCGCTACCTGACGATCGGCCGCCACGAAGACCTCGAGGCCGCCAGCGTCGCCGACGTGCAGGGCTTCTTCCGCAAGTGGTACGTGCCGAGCAACGCGACCCTGACCGTCGCCGGCGACTTCCAGCCGGAGCAGGCCAAGGCGCTGATCGACAAGTGGTTCGGCAGCTTCCCCAAGCTGGCGCAGCCGGCCCACCAGCAGGTCTCCGCGCCGCAGCTGACCCAGACGGTCCGCCGCGAGCTCGACGACCCGTTCGCCCGCCTCTACCGCATCCACTACGCGTGGCACAGCCCGCCCCGCCTCGGCGGCGGCGACATCGAGCTCGAGGTGCTGTCCGACGTGCTCGGCTCGTCCGGCTGGGGCCGCCTCTACAAGGCGCTGGTGCTCGAGGACAAGAGCGCGCAGTCGGTCTCGTCCTACCAGTCCGGCAGCGGCCACTCCGGCGTGTTCCACGTGATCGTCGACCTCAAGCCCGGCCAGGACCCGGTCAAGGCCGAGCTGACGATCCGCCGCGAGCTCGAGCGCCTGCTCCGCGAGCCGATCAGCGACGCCGAGCTCAAGCGCGTCATCGTCGGCACCGAGTCGTCGTTCGTGTGGGGCCTCGAGGACGTGATGGGCCGCGTCGAGCGCCTGCAGTACTTCAACCACTACGCCCGCGACCCCGGCTACGCCAACACCTACCTGCAGCGCCTGCGCGCCGTCACGCCGCAGCGCGTCCGCGAGGTCGCCAACCAGTACCTCGTCAAGCCGCACGCCGAGATCCTCACCAAGCCGGCGGCCGCTCCCGCCCCGGCCGCTGGGCCGGCTTCTGCCGGGCTGTCCTCGGGGACAGGCGCGAAGAAACCTGCTCCGGAGGCCAGCTCGGCCGACGCGGGCGCCAAGCCGGCGCCCAAGCCGAAGAAGCCCGCAGCCGACAAGCCGGCCGACCCCGCCGCCGCCGCGAAGGAGGGCTGAGACCATGAAGACCACGATTTCGCTGAGCCTCCTGGCCCTGTCGGCGTCCGTCGCCGCGTGCAAGCCCCAGCCCGCCACCCAGGCGCCGACCGAGCAGGCGCCGACGACGGTCGCGACCACGCCGACCGAGACCGAGGCCGCGCCGCCGCCGGCGAACTGGCCCGACGAGCCGTTCCGCGCCACCCGCCCGACGGCCGGCCAGGTCGCCGAGCTCAAGCTGCCGCAGGTCGAGACGTTCAAGCTCGACAACGGCCTCGAGGTCTACCTCGTCCGCAACGACAAGCTGCCGACGGTGCTGATGAACTTCGAGTTCGACTTCGGCAACGTCAGCGACCCGAAGAACCAGATCGGCCTGCACTCGATCTGCCTCGACCTGCTCGACGAGGGCACCAAGAACCTCGACAAGGTCGCGTGGGAGGAGAAGCTCGCCGACCACGCCGCCACCGTCTCCTCGTTCGCCGGCTCCGACACCGCGGGCCTGCAGGTCCGCTCGCTCAAGCGCGAGCTGCCGGCCGCGCTCGACCTGCTGGCCGAGATGCTGCGCGAGCCGGGCCTGCGCGAGGCCGACTTCGAGCGCCTCAAGGACCGCCGCAAGGCCTCGATCGCCCAGGCCAAGGGCAGCCCGGGCGCGATCGCCGGGCGCGTGCTCGGCTCGCTGCTGTGGGGCGCAGACCACCCGTACGGCCGCATCGAGACCGAGAAGACGATCGACGCGATCCAGCTCAAGGACTGCAGCAAGGTGGTCGCCAAGCTCAAGCCCGGCGGCGCCCGCCTGTGGGTGGTCGGCCAGATCACGCCGGAGGAGATCAAGCAAGAGCTGGCGTCGCGCATGCCGGAGTGGAAGGGCAAGGCGCCGGCCAAGGCGAACGTCGCGGCCGCCAAGCCGCGGCTCGGCTCGGTGTTCTTCGTCCACGTCAAGGACGCGCCGCAGTCGTCGGTCTACGTCGGCCACGCCGGCCCCAAGCGCAACGCGGCCGACTACGAGGCCACCGACCTGATGGCGGAGATCCTCGGCGGCTCGTTCTCCAGCCGGATCAACATGAACCTGCGCGAGGACAAGGGCTACACCTACGGCGGCCGCGCCGGCTTCGGCTACCGCCGCGCCGGCAGCACGTTCGCCGCCAGCAGCCAGGTCCGCACCGACGCGACCGGCCCGTCGCTGCGCGAGATCGCCAAGGAGATCGCGACCATGCGCACCTCCGACGCCCAGCCCGACGAGCTGTTCCGCGTGCAGGAGGGCGCCCTCCTCGCCCTCCCGGCCGAGTTCGACACGCCCACCTCGACGCTGTTCGCGTTCCAGCAGCTCAAGTTCCACGGGCTGCCGCTCGACTGGTACGACGGCTACCAGAAGCGCCTGCGCGCGGTCGACATCGCCGCCGTCCGCAAGGCCGCCGAGAAGCACCTGCGCGCCAAGGACTTCGTCGTCCTCGTCGTCGGCGACGCCAACAAGGTCCTCGGCGACCTCGACGCGATCGCCACCGAGAAGCTGTTCGGGGGCGGCGGCGTGGTCGTCCTCGACACCGACGGCCAGCCCGCCAAGCGCCCGACCGAGTAGGTCGCCGTCGCACGCACTCGCATGATTGAGCGCGCGGTCCCCCGGGGCCGCGCGCTCGTTCTATTCAGGGGAGGACGTGGGCGGATCGTGCATGGTCGCGCGATCGGGCGTATTCGAGGTCGTAGGATTGCCGTCGCCGGCGCGCGCCAGCGCGCCGCCGGGGACGCGGTTCGTACGCGGTTCTCGTGGACACCCGCGCGCCGCCGTGTTTGACTCGTGAAATGGTGAGTCCCTCGAACTCCGCGGGCGAGCGGGAGGCGCGGCTGCTGCGTGGCGCGCCCTTCATGGTGATCGAGCTCGACGGCGAGCGGCGCGTCACGCTGTGGAACGAGGCCGCCGCGCGGATGTTCGCGCTGCCGCCCGACGCGGCGCCCGGGGCCGAGGTCGAGCGCGTGCTCCCGGCCGCGAGGGACGACTTCTGGGCCGCGCTGGCGGCGGGCGGCTCGGGCACGACCACGCACGTGCGCGCGGACGGGGCCCGCGTCACCTGCGAGTGGACCTGCCGGGTGGAGCGCGACGCCGCGGACAATGTGGTGTCCGCCGCCTGCTACGGCCAGGACATCAGCGAGCGGGCCACCTTCGACTCGAAGCTCCGGCTCGAGAGCGCGATGCTGCGGGCGATCATCGAGAACATGAACATCATCGTCTGGACGATGGAGCCCGACGGGATATGTACATACCACCAGGGCCGGGGGCTGCAGAGCGCCGGCTTGCCGCAGCACGCGCTGGTCGGTCAGAACATCCGCGAGCTGTACCGCCAGCTCGACCCCGCGCCGCTCGACGGCGCCTGCGCGGGCACGCTGCAGAACTCCACCACCGAGGTGCACGGCCAGAGCTGGGAGAACTGGATGATCCCCGTGCGCGGCGAAGACGGCTCGATCGGGCTGATCGTCGGGCTGTCGCTCAACGTGAGCGAGCAGCGCGAGGGCGAGAAGGAATTGCGCGAGAAGCTGCTGCAGATCGAGCACCAACAGCAGGTGATCCGCGAGCTGTCGACGCCGATCATCGAGGTGTGGGACCGCGTGCTGACGGTGCCGATCATCGGCATGATCGACGGCGGCCGCGCCTCCGAGCTGATGGACAACCTGCTGCAGGCGGTGGCGAAGACCCGCGCCCGCTTCGCCATCCTCGACCTCACCGGCGTCGAGGAGGTCGACGCCGGCACCGCCGGCCACCTGCTGACCCTGGTCCGCGCGGTCCGCCTGCTCGGCGCCGAGAGCGTGATCACCGGCATCCACCCCAACATCGCCCGGACGATCGTGACGCTCGGGCTCGAGACCGCCGCGCTCACCGTGCGCGCGACGCTGCGCGAGGCCCTCGGCCACTGCATCGCCCAGATGTCCGGCTCGCGCAAGTGAGGGACGTGCCCGTCACGGCTGCTCGAAGCAGTAGAGCCGCGCCGACTTGTCGCAGGTGACGTCACAAGCATCTGTCCAGCCGCCGTCGCCGCGCTTGGCACTGCCGGCGCGGCCGGTACTCGACCCGAGATTGATCGTCCACTTTGAACAATGATTGGCGAATGTGTTGTCGTCATTCAAGCCGGTCCACACCAAGACATTGCCGTCGCAGTTGGTCCCTTGCAGCTCCTGGTGGGTGTCGGTGACGTCGATGGCGGTGTCGATGCCGCCGTCGATGAGATCGACCCAGCCGTCGGCGATCTTCGCCGTTGAGCCGTTGTGCAAGGTGCAATAGGGGATCGAGCTCGGGTAAAAGCTGTTCTGCGGCCCGTTCTGGCCATCGCCGAGCCACGCCTTCCAGGCGCTGCCCTTGATCTTGAGCGCGCCCGAGTCGGCGGCTGCCAGCTCGGCGCAACGGGCGTCGGCGGCCGCGATCGAGTCGAACTGAGCGCTGCCCGGGTTGTAGGACTTCGAGCTGACGAACACGAGGAAGCCGTTGCGGGTGCAGTTGTCCTTGCACACGCCCTTGCTCGAGTCGTTGTCGTTGAGCGCGCCGTGGTCGCAGGCCTCGTCCTCGGGGTTGAGGTAGCCGTCGCCACAGACGTTGTTCTGGCAATTCTCGCGGCAGGCGTCGAACGGGTCGGTGTTGCCGTCGTCGCACTGTTCGACGCCCATGTGCAGCTTGCCGTCGCCGCAGACGTTGTTCGTGCAATTGTTGAGGCAACTGTCGGTCTCGCTCTTGTTGCCGTCGTCGCATTCTTCGCCCACATGGACGATCATGTCGCCGCATACCGGCAGGCTGCACGCGGTGGTGCATCCGTCGTCGTCGACTTGGTTGCCGTCGTCGCACTGCTCCATGCCCATCCACGGCTTGCCGTCGCCGCAGATGTTGTTCTTGCACGCGAGCGTGCACGCGGCGTTGTCGGCGTTGTTCGTCGCGCCGTTGTCGCACTCCTCGGTGCCATTGACGATGTTGTCGCCGCACACCGGGTTCTTGCACGTGTTGCTGCAGCCGTCGTCGTTGACCCCGTTGCCGTCGTCGCACTCCTCGCCGGGCGACACGGTGCCGTCGCCGCAGCCGGGCGGGCCGCAGCTGTTGGGGCAGTCGTCGCTGTCGACCTGATTGCCGTCGTCGCAGTGCTCGACGCCCTGCCACACGTGGCCGTCACCGCACGTCGCCATCACGCAGCCGGCGACGCAGCCGTCGTTGTCGAGGTTGTTGCCGTCGTCGCACGCCTCGACGCCGGCCTGGACGAAGCTGTCGCCGCAGCCGGCGTTCTTGCAGGTGGTGAGGCAGGCGTCGGTCTCGTCGGCGTTGCCGTCGTCGCAGTCCTCGCCGGCGTCGAGGTCGCCGTCGCCGCACGAGGTCAGCTTGCAGTTGACGCAGCCCTCGACGTCGCCCTCGCACGACTCGCCGGCGCCGGTGTAGCCGTCGCCGCAGACGTTGAACTTGCATGCAGGGGTGCACACACCGTTGCCGCTCGGGCCCTGGTCGCACTCCTCGCCGACGTCCAGCTGGTAGTCGCCGCACAGCTCGCCGGGGCTGGTGGTCGTCGTCGGCCCGGTCGACAGGGTCGGCTCGGTGGTCGACGTCTCGCTCGACGTCGTCGTGTCCGTGGCCGCGCCTGGATTGCCGATCGCGTCGAAGAAGCAGCCCGACAGCAGGAACCCCCACCCCACCCATCGCTTTTGCATGCCCGATCTCCCTCAGAAGCCGAATCGCAGCACCGCGCCGGTCGCTTGCGGGCCGAACGTGGGTGCGAGGGTGTAGCGCCCGGACTTGCGCCGGAGCGCGAGCGCCAGCATCGTCGCGCCTGCAGCGACGAACACCGGCGCGGCGACGATGCCGAACACGGCGGCCCGATCGAGGGCCGTGCCGCGGCGGTAGTGCTCCGCGCAGGCTCCCTGTAGCTCGGCAGGATCGCAGGCGTTCGCCGGGTCGTTGAAGGCGTGCTCGTGCTGATTCATGCGCGCCAGGCTGGCGCCGAACATCACCGCCATCGCCGCGCCGGCTCCGAGGGTCACACCGCCGCCGGCCGCCAGGCCCTTCCACGGCCTGGGGGGCTCGGCCGGCGCGGGGGCGGGGGCGGGCGCCTCCGGATGCACGGGCGCGACCTTGACCGGCGGCTTTTTGGCTTCGCGCGCGGCCAGCTTGCGGCGAAGATACACCTGCGCCTTGATCACCGTCGCCGGCAGAGCTTGCCCCGAATACGCGGCCGCGTGACCCTCGGCATATCTGTCGAGGGGTTTCAGCGCGGCGATCAATTCAGCAGCCACGACGTCCTCGTCGCGGGCCTCGATGGATTTGATGAGCGCGTCCGCGGCGTACTCGTAGATCGCGGCGCGGTTGTCCCGGTGCTCGGGTACCTCGGGCAACAGCTCGGCCGCGTCGAGCCAGGTGCGAGCCGCGGCGGCGTATTCGCCCCGGTTGTACGCGTCCTGGCCGCGGCGAACGCCGGCGTCGACCGCCGCCAGGTCGGGGCCCCTGGGGGCCGCCATGACAGCAGGTGCCTGCAGCGCCGATACGGCACAGGCGGCGACGCACAGACGTCGCGCGAGATCGACGACCTTGCGTCGCCAGCCAAAATGGTTCGACACGATGCTCTCACGGTAACACGTCGCGCCGAGACGCGGTGGAGGCGACGCGGCGCGGAACAGCGCAGGAATGCAAGGCACGCTGGTTTTGCGCGAGCGACCCGGGCGAAATGGCGCGATGGATCTGCTCGCGTCCGGGCGACAGAGCGCCCTGTTATCGCAACAGTCGGCGCCGCTCGTCGCGTCAGGTCGACTTCATGTGGCGGTGGGCGGCGAAGGTCGCCTTCAGCGACTCGGCCAGGTGGTCGCGCAGCAGGGCCACGCGGGTCGGGATGTGCCGACCCGAGGGCAGCACCAGCGAGAAGTCGGCGTGCGTCCAGCAATGGTCGGGCAGGACCCGCACGAGCCGCTTGGCCGCGACCGAGCGGGCCGCGAGCACGTGGGGCAGGTAGGCGACGCCGGCCCCGGCCTCGGCGGCGTGGACGATGAAGGAGAGGTCGTCGGCGGTGATCGAGCCGGTGACGTCGACGTGCTCGTCGCCCTTCGGCCCGCGCAAGGTCCAGGTGCTGCGCCCGGCGCGGGCGCGGAACAGCACGCACTCGTGGCTCGCCAGCTCGGCCAGGGTGGTCGGGGCGCCGCGCCGCTTGAGGTACGCCGGCGCGGCGTAGAGGCCGTCGGCGAAGGTGCCGAGCTTGCGCGCGATCAGGCTCGAGTCTTTCAGGCGAGATGCCCGCAGGGCCAGGTCGAAGCCCTCGCGGATCATGTCGACGATCCGCGCCGTCAACACCAGGTCGACCTGGATCTGCGGGTACTCGCGGGCGAAGCGGGTCAGCGGCTCGGCGAGGAACTCGCCGAGGTCGACCGGCGCGGTCAGCCGCACGGTGCCGCGCGGCTCGTGACCGAGGTCGGCGGCGGTCAGCGCCGCCTCCTCCAGCGCCGACAGGGCGCCGCGCGCCTTTTGATAGAAGGCGGTGCCGGCGTCGGTGAGGTGCAGACGCCGCGTGGTACGCTGCAGGAGCCGCACGCCGAGGTCCTCCTCGAGGCGCGCGACGCTGCGGCTCACCGACGACTTGGGCAACCCCAGCATCTGCGCGGCGGCGGTGAAGCTCTCGGCCTCGACGACGCGCACGAACGCAGCAACCTTGACCGGATCGATTGTTGTCATGGGAGCAACGATGTGTTGTGACTATCCCACCTGGTCGCGGCCTCCGCAAGCCCTAAGCTCGGCTCCATGTCCCGCCTGCTTCCCACCGTCGCTCGCACCCTGCTGGGCCTCCTCTTCCTCGTGTTCGGGCTCAACGGCTTCCTCCACTTCATGCCGATGCCGCCGGTCCCGGCCCGCGCCGGCGAGTTCCTCGGGGCGCTGGCCGCCAGCGGCTACATGTTCCCGCTGATCAAGGGCACCGAGGTGGTGGCCGGCGCGCTGCTGCTGTCGGGCCGCCTGGTCCCGCTCGCGCTGGTCCTGCTCGCGCCGGTGATCGTCAACATCGTCGCCTACCACCTGGCCCTCGCGCCAGGCGGCTACGGCCTGCTGGCGCTGATCGTCGGCCTCGAGGCGTACCTCGCGTGGGCCTACCGCGACAGCTTCGCCGGGGTCCTGAACCCCTCGGCGCGCCCCGTGCAGGCCGAGGCGGCGCCGCAGCTGGCCCGCGCCCGCGCGTGAGCGAGAGCTTCGATGTGCGTCGCGCGGGCCACGAGGCGCCGCCGGGCGGGACGGATGGGGCTGATGCGCTCCGTCCCGGCGGCGAGGCCCGCGCGACGCACGATCGGATCGGCTCGGCTCAGCGCTCGACGCAGTCGGCGGCGAGCCGGTAGTCCTTGAAGCGCTCGCGCAATTGCAGCTTGGAGATCTTGCCGGTGGCGGTGTGCGGCAGGGCGTCGACGAATTCGACGGCGTCCGGCAACCACCACCTGGGCACGTTCTCGGCGATGTGCGCGAGCACGACCGCGGGGTCGACCTCGACGCCCGGCGCCTTGACGAGGACGAGCAGCGGTCGCTCGGCCCAGCGCGGGTGCGGCACGCCGATCACCGCCGCCTCGGCCACGCCGGGCACGCCGACGGCCAGGTTCTCGAGCGCGATCGAGGAGATCCACTCGCCGCCCGATTTGATGACGTCCTTCGAGCGGTCGGTGATCTGCATGTAGCCGGCCGCGTCGATGGTGGCGACGTCGCCGGTGCTGAACCAGCCGTCGTGGTGCGCCGTCGACTCGGCCTTGTAGTAGGCGCTGCACACCCACGGGCCGCGGATCTGCAGGTCGCCCGCGGCCGCGCCGTCGTGCGCCAGCGCCTGGCCGTCGTCGCCGACGATCCGCAGCTCGACGCCGAACACCTGCCGGCCCTGCTTGCGCTGCACGGCGATCTGCTGGTCTTTGGGCCAGGTGCGGATCGCCGGGCTCAGGCCGCAGGCGGTCCCGAGCGGGCTGGTCTCGGTCATGCCCCAGGCGTGCAGGACCTCGACGCCGTAGTCGTCCTGGAACGCGCGGATCATCGCCTCCGGCGCGGCCGAGCCGCCGATGACGACGCGGTTCAGGGTGCGGAAGCGGCGGCCGTGCTGGCGCATGTACGCGAGCAGGCCCATCCACACCGTCGGCACGCCGGCGCTCATCGTCACGCCCTCGTCCTCGAACAGGTTGTAGAGGCTCTCGCCGTCGAGCCGCGGGCCGGGCATCACCAGCCGCGTGCCGGTCAGCGCGGCCGCGTACGGCAGGCCCCAGGCGTTGACGTGGAACATCGGCACCACCGGCAGCACCGTCTCGCGCTCGCCGAGGCGGAACACGTCGGGCAGCGAGATGCCGAACGAGTGCAGGACGGTCGAGCGGTGGCTGTAGAGCACGCCCTTCGGCTCGCCGGTCGTGCCGCTCGTGTAGCACAGCGAGGAGGCGGTGTCCTCGGGGAACTCGGGCCACTGCAGGCCGCCGGGCTGGGCGGATAGGATGTCCTCATAGACATGTGCGTTCGGCAATGTCGTCTGGGGCATGTGCTCGCGGTCGGTCATGACGACCACGGCGCGCAGGTTCGGGCAGCGCGCGACCAGCTTCTCCACCAAGGGCACGAAGGTGAGGTCGGTCAGGAGGACGACGTCCTCGGCGTGGTTGAGGATGTAGAGCAGCTGGTCGGGGAACAGGCGCGGGTTGAGGGTGTGGCAGACCGCGCCGATGCCGGACACCGCGAAGTAGGTCTCGACGTGGCGGAAGCCGTTCCAGGCGAGGGTGGCGACGCGGTCGCCGGGGCCGACGCCGAGGGCCTGCAACGCCTGCGCGAGCTTCTGCGCCCGGCCCTCGAGCTCGCGCCAGGTGGTGCGGTGGATCGGGCCCTCGACGGTGCGCGACACCATCGTCTGGTCGGCGTGCACCCGCGCGGCGTGGCGGATGAGCCCGGAGATCAGCAGGGGTGAGTTCATCATCAGGCCGGTCAGATGCATGCGAGCCTCCAGGCCGGCGAGTGTGGGGCAACGCGTGCGCGCGGCGCAAGCGTCAGCGGCGCGCGAACGGGTTCAGGCGGGGGATCTGCGCCTCGTAGCCGTGGTAGTGCGCGCCGTGCTGGGCGCGGAGGTCGCGCTCCTCGAGCTCGAGCGCGACGAAGACGTAGAGCGTCATCGCCAGCGCGAAGCCGAGGTGACCGACGCTCATCGTCGGCGCGGCCCAGAACGCGATCAAGAACCCGAGCATGATCGGGTGACGAACCAGGCGATAGGGACCACGGACGCGGAAGTCTGGCTCGTGCGCGGGGCGACCGAGCCAGTGGTCCACGGCCTGGCGCAGGCCGAACAGGTGGAAGTGGTCGATGGCGAAGGTCGAGACCAGCACGAGACCCCAGCCGATCGCGGCGAGGCCGTGGACGAGGCCGGCGAGCCAGCCGTGGCCGAGGTCCCAGATCGGCGTCGGCAGCGGCTTCCAGGCCCACATCAACAGGGCGAGCTGCAGCGAGGCGAGCAGGACGTAGGTCGAGCGCTCGGCGGATTCGTGGATGAACACCGTCCAGACGCGCTTGAACCATGGTCGCGCCATGACGCTGTGCTGCAGCGCGAAGCTGGCGAGCAGCGCCGCGTCGACCAGCAGCGCCCGCGGCCACGCGACCGGCGGGCCGTCGTCGATCGTCCTGGGTACGCCGAAGCCGGCGACGAAGCCGGCGAACCAGGTGAATACGCCGAGGACGACCAGGTAGGAGACGACGCCGTGGACGAGGATGAAGACGCGACGCACCCGGCGATCTTACGAGCCCGCAAGCCCGCGCGACAGGGGACGCTGATGGCGCACGCGTGGCACAATAGCCCCATGGTCACGGAGATCTCTGCGCTCGCGGAACGGCTGGTCATGCATTACGACGCGCCGAGCGGCCGGCGGGTGATCGCGGGCAAGGACGTGCTGCTCCATTGCCATCACTACAACGCGCGGCTGCAGCGGACCGTGGAGTCCGCCGACCTCGTCGACGGCAAGCGGCTGATCGTCGGCGCGGCCGAGTGCGTGTTCGCCGAGTACATCGACCTGGCGCTGAGCTCGGGCGACAGCCCGGCGGCGCGCTGGGCCCTGGCCGAGCGGCTGTATTCCCACCTGGGGTTCGGGCGCCTCGACTTCTCGCGCGCCGACGAGGGCGTCGTCGTCGGCCCGGCGTCGCACTTCGTCGAGGGGTGGTTCGCCAGCCTCGGTCGACCCGAGCGGATGGTCTGCAGCTTCGCCGAGGGCTACATCCAGGGGGCCGTGCACGCGATCACGGGCGAGCTCGTGCACGCGCGCGAGCTCGAGTGCATGGCCCGCGGCGCGCCGGCGTGCCGCTTCGCGGTCGAGCGCGGGCGCACCGACCCGATCGCGCGCAACAGCAAGCGCCCGCTCGAATTCCGCGCCCGCGAGGGCGGCGAGTGGTTGCGCTCGCCGGCGATCGACGAGCAGGCGATCCTCGACGCGCTGGTGGCGATGCCGATCGCAGGCGGTGACGACGGGTTGATCCCCGCCTTCGGCGTGTACCTCGCGTGCATGCCGGCCGATTTCTACAATCGCGTGTGCATCGGCTTCCTCGCGGAGATGCGGCGGGTCGGCCGCGGGGCCACGGGGGAGCGCCTGCTGGTCGCAGAGGCCGAGTACTGCGCGCTCAACACGTTCCGCGGGGTGATGAGCTCGCCGGAGTGGGAGAGCCTGGTGGCGCCGATGTTGCGCGGCCCCGACGACCCGCTGTTCGCGACGATGGCCTTCAGCAACGCGCTCGGCTACGGCCACTGGCACATCACCGGCCTCGATCCGGGGCAGTCGATGCGGGTCGAGTCGGTCAACGGCTACGAGGCGATCGGGGCCCGCGAGTACCTCGGGATCACGAGCACGCCGCTGTGCCACGGCCACAAGGGCGCGGCCGCGGGGATCTTCGCGCTGATCTACGGCGAGGGCCCGATGACCGAGCGGTTCGGCACGTTCCACGCGGTCGAGGAGGCGTGCATCGCCTGCGGCGACCCGGTGTGCCGCTTCCGCGTCGAACGGGTCGGCTGACGCGAGTTTGATGCGCGTCGAGACATGTCGATCAGGACATGCTTGAAAGAGCATGCTCGAATGGACAGAAGGAGGGCCGCGCTCGGCGGCGCGAGACTAGCGGCGGCGGAGGGCCAGGCCGGCGCCGAGCGCGACCAGCAGGCACAGCCCGCCGTAGACGAGCTGCGGCGGCGGCCACGGCTCTGTCGAGATCTCCCCGGCGGCGGTCGCGGGGGGCGGCGACTCGGCAGGGGTCCGCACCGTCGATGGGGCGCTCTCGTCGGACGACGGTGCATTTGCAGGCGGCTTCTCCTCCGGGTCCGGCGCCGTCGCCTCGACCGCCGCCCCCGGCGCCGGCAGAGCCTCGACGGCGGGCTTCGCCGCCTCGGGCGGGGGAGCAGGCGGGATGTCCTGCGGCCGCGGGAGCCGCGGCCGCCGCCCCTTGTAATAGGCCCTGTCGAGGATCCGGCCGCCGCCGAAGTCGAAGCGGACGCGGGTGGGCGTGAGCGTGAGGCCGCCGGCGTCGATGCGCACGCGGTACACGTCCTCGATGCGGTACCCGTCGCTGTCGAAGGGCCGCCACCACCGCTGCTCGCCCTCGATCGTCTCCACCAGCACGCGCGGGTCGGTCGGCCGCTCGTCGCCCAGCTGGCGCCGCGCGGCCTCGGGCAGGACGTCCTCGTCGACCGCGTAGGTGTCGGCGGGGAAGGCGAACAGGCGCTGCGTGACGCAGCCCTCGGCGAGGAAATCGCTGCGGCCGTCGTCCTCTTCCAGGTTCAAGATCGTGTAGCTGGCGAGCGATTCCTCGTTGTGCGAGCAGCCGTCGGGCCACAGCACGAACAGATACTGCGGGTAGTCGCCGAGGTTCTCGACCGCGATCGTCACCTCGACGGCGAACTTGTCCACGGGCGGCACGAACTGGTCGGCGCGAGCGAGCCGTGGCGCGGCGCAGAGCGCGATCATGAGCCCGAGCTCCGGTCGAACGCGAGGCATGAGGCACTTTAGAGGATCTGCGGCGCCGCCGCTGCGTGCGCCGACCGACATGTCCTTCAGGACAGATCGTCGGCGCGCGCTGGCGCGCACCCCCGACGGGCGAAAGAGATGGGGACAGTGGGCCTCGTGTTGCGATAAACAATGGTTCGTGAGCGAAACCAGCAAGCTGGAGGGCGCCCCCCTGGTCGTGATCGAGGTCGACCCCGGGCTCATCGTGACCGCCTGGAACCGCCGCGCCGAGCTGGTCTTCGGGACAGATGCGGCCGCGGCCGTGGGCCGCCCGCTCGACGAGGTGCTGCCGCTCGCGGGCGCGAGCTGGCGCGCGCTGACCGACGGCGACGGCGAGTCGCCGCGGGTGTGGCCGGTCCGCAAGGGCGAGGCGACGCTGGCGTTCGAGGCGTGGTCGCAGGTCGGCCGCGACGACGACGGCCGGCTGCGCAGCGTGCGGCTGTACGGCCACGACGCCAGCGCCCGCGCGGCGGACGAGGCCCGCGCGGCGCTCGAGTCGACGATGCTGCGCGCGATCAAGGAGAACCTCGACATCGCGCTGTGGGCGACCGACGAGCACGGGGTGTTCCTCTACCAGGACGGCAAGGCGATCGTCGACGCCGGCATCACGCCGCACCAGTTCGTCGGCCTCAACATGCTCGAGCTGTACAAGGACCTCGGCAACAACCCGCTGATCGAGCGGGCGCTGCAGGGCGAGCCGGCGCGCACGCAGGGGGCCGAGGCGCACGGGGTCGTCTGGGACACCTACTACATCCCGATGGCGGGCGAGCCGGGCGAGGCGCGCCTGGTCGGGGTGACGCTCAACGTCACCGAGGCGAGGCGCGCCGAGATCGAGATGCGCCAGAAGCTCGAGCTGATCGAGCGCCAGCAAGAGGTGATCCGCGAGCTCGCCACGCCGATCATCGAGGTGTGGGACGGCGTGCTGACGATGCCGATCGTCGGTCTCATCGACACCGCTCGCACCGCCGAGATCATGGAGAGCCTGCTGCAGGCGGTCACGCAGACGCGGGCCCGCTTCGCCATCCTCGACCTCACCGGCGTCGAGGTCGTCGACACCGGCACCGCGAGCCACCTGATCCGGATGATCCAGGCGATCCGGCTGCTCGGCACGGAAGGGATCCTCACCGGCATCCACCCGACGATCGCTCAAACAATCGTCGCGCTCGGCGTCGACCTGTCCCACGTCGCGGTGTATGCAAAGCTGCGCGACGCGCTCAAACACTGCATTCAGGCCGCCCGCAAGGCATAATCGCGGAACTGCGCACATTCGCGGCAGGCGCGGATCCGCCCTTGGGTCTGCGTACGTGGAGACGGACAGATGTCCGCGGACACGGTACAACGGGCACGTGGACGAACGGACCTTGCTGCAGGACGCGCCCCTCGTCGTCATCGACGTCGACCCGGCGCTTCGCGTGTCCGGCTGGAATCGGCGGGCGGAACAGACCTTCAAGACGCCGCGCGCGGCGGCGGTGGGGCGACCCCTCGGGGAGCTGCTACCGGTGTCCGGGGGGTGGGGTGCCCTCTTCGAGGACGGCGCGAATACGCGCGTATGGGAGCTGCCCGGCGCGTCCGAACCGATGCTGTTCGAATCGTGGTGGCAGGTGAATCGCGGGGCCGACCATCGACCCGAGAGCGTGACGCTCTACGGCCACGACGCGACGGCTCGCGTGGTCACCGAGCGGCGCGCGCTGCTCGAGTCGCAGATGCTGCAGGCGATCAAGGAGTACCTCGACGTCGCATTGTGGGCGATCGACCGGCGCGGCACGTTCCTCTATCAGGACGGCAAGGGCGTGCGCACGGCCGGGATGACGTCGCATCACTTCGTCGGGCAGAACATCTTCGACGTCTACAAGAGCGGCGGTGACCTCGACGGCGTGCGCCGGGCCCTGCATGGCGAGCCGATCTCGGGGCTGCCGGCCGAGGTGCACGGGATGCACTGGCAGACGTGGTACATCCCGATGCCCCCGAACGCGGCCGACGCGGCGGTCGTCGGCATCACGCTCGACGTCACCGAGGCGCGCCGCAGCGAGCTCGAGCTGCGGGCCAAGCTCGAGCTGATCGAGCGCCAGCAAGAGGTGATCCGCGAGCTGTCGACGCCGATCATCGAGGTGTGGGACGGCGTGTTGACGCTGCCGATCGTCGGCCTGGTCGACAGCGTCCGCACCGCCGAGATCATGGACAACCTGCTGACGACGGTGGCCAGGACGCGGGCCCGCTTCGCGATCCTCGACCTCACCGGCGTCGAGGTCGTCGACACCGGCACCGCGGGCCACCTGATCGGCATGATCCAGGCGATCCGCCTGCTCGGCGCCGAGGGCATCCTGACGGGCATTCACCCGACCATCGCCCAGACGATCGTCGCCCTCGGCGTCGACCTCGCGCGCGTGGCGGTGTTCGCCAAGCTCCGCGACGCGCTCAAGCACTGCATCGTGCAGATGGGCCAGCGCAAGCCGCAGGCGAAGTAGCGCGCGACGACGAACCCCGATCCCCCACGTCCGTCGTTCCTTGAACATGCACCGACCCCCCGAACGCCGCCGCGCGACGACGTCGACGCGGACCCGCCGCCGCGCGCGCGGGTTGCGAAATGATTCGCGCAAGATGCGCATCTGGCGAAAGGAGCCCGAATTCGGCGGAACGACGCCGAGATCCGTTCGGGCCTCCGGCGTCGCTCATGGTGCGCGCGACACCGCCTCCGGCGCGGCGGGCCCGGGCCCGCGCCGCTTGCCGGCGGCGTGACCCCGGACAACAAGACCTGACCCCCATGACGACCCTCTCGCCCGTTTCGGACGCGACGAACGACCTCTTTCTGACCTCACGCCGCGACGCGCCGCTGGCCATCGACGATTTCGTGACGCTGGCGCCGCGGCGCGAGAACCCGCGCGCCGACGAGATCGAGGCCCGCGCGCTGGCGCAGGCCGAGCGGCTCGGGCTGGTGCACGCGCACAACCGCGGCCGCTTCGACGGCTTCAACACGCTCGGCCGCCACGTGTATCCGTCGGCCTCGGTCGAGCGCGGGGTGCTGTGCGCGACGTGGTGTAACTGGCTGTTCTTCTTCGACGACATGCACGACGAGGAGCTGCGCAGCCGCGACGACCAGAGCCGGGTGCGGCGGCAGATCGACCACGCGCTGGCGCTGCTGTCCGGCGCGCGTCAGCCGAGCGGCGAGGTCGACCCGCTCGACCGCCTGCTGCTCGAGTTCCGCCGCGGCGCGCTCGACCTCGCCGGCGGGGCCTGGCTCGACCGCCTGTGGTGCGTGACCGCCGATCACATGTCGCTCGGGGTGCTGCCGGCCGTGCGCAACTGGGGCACCTCGCGCACGCCGCCGCTGCGCGAGTACCTGGCCCAGCGCGAGCACGACAGCGGCGTGCTGACGGCGCTCGACCTCATCGAGCTGGCGGCGCAGATCCGTCTGGCCCCGGCGGTGCGCGACTGCCCGATGATGCTGCGAGCCCGCCGCGCGGCCAGCCGCACCGTCGGCTACTTCAACGACATCGTGTCGTTCCCCAAAGAGGTGCTGCGCCACAAGAACCCCAACAACCTGGTCCACGTGCTGATGTGCGAGCGCGGCTGCTCGCTGGCGACGGCCCTGCGCGAGGCGACCGAGCTCGCCAACGCCGAGGCCCGCGAGCTCGAGGCGTGCGTGCGCGAGGTGAGCGCGGCCCACCCCGAAGACCAGGCGGTGCAGACGTACCTGCAGGGGCTGCTCGAGTGGCAGCGAGGCAACATCGAGTGGTCGCTGGCGAGCCCGCGCTACGACGCGACCCGCGGGTGAGTCCCGGCGTCGATGATGCGAGTCGGACCCGCGGCGATCCGCGGGTCTCGCCATTCATGGGGAATGATCACGGCAGCGGGGCGCCCGGGAACTTGGCGGCGGCCTCGTCGCGCAATTGCTTGTAGGCCGATTCGTCGCCGGCGGCGCGGAGGTGGAGCAGGTAGGCCTCGTAGACGCGCGGCTCGTCGGGGGTCCGGGCCAGCATGCGCGGGAGGATCTTCGCGGCCAGCGCCTGGTTCTTGCGCGTGATCGTGTAGAGGGCGCCGCGGGCGGGGGCGAACTCGGGGTCGGCCTCGTAGGCGCGGACGAATTGCTCGGCTGTCTCCCAGGACATGCTTGAAAGATCTGCCAGGTCGCCGCGGGCGATCTCGCCGGCGAGGTAGTGGCGGGCCGCGGCGGTGAACGGCTGGGCCGCGGCGGCGAGGGCCTCGGCGCCGCTGCCGGCGAGGATGGCCGCGGGGGCCGGGACGGCGCGCTGCAGGATGGCGGCGAGGTTGTGCGCGCCGAGAGTGCGGTCGTCGCGGTAGGCCACGCGGGCGGCCTGGAAGGCGATCTCGGGCGCGAGGTCGGTGTTGCGCGGGGCGCCGTCGGACCAGGCGGCGAGCTCGTCGGGGCCCATGACGTACGACGCCAGCAGGTCGCGCGGGTCGACGATGTTGCGCAGCTCGGCGGTGTCGGCGGCGAGGCGGGCGACGTCGAGGCGGAGCTGGTCCGCGGCCGGGTCGGGGGCGCGGCCGACGAGCGCGAGCGCGGGGTTCTGGGCGTTGTAGATGCCGAGGAACGCGTAGGTCTCGGGGAACACGTCGAGGAAGGTGCGGACGATCGTGCGCACGTCGGCCTCGTCGAGCTGGTAGAGCGGGAGCCACTGGCACATCAGGCCGCCGGGGCGCAGGTGGTCGCGGGCGGCGGCGAAGTGCTCGCGGGCGAACAGGGCGCTGGCGCCGGCCTGGCCGGGGTGGAACAGGTCGGCGACCACGAGGTCGTAGCGGGTCGGCGCGGCGGCGAGGTAGCGGCGGGCGTCGGCGGCGTGCAGCGCGACCTCGGGGCGCTTGGCGAGGTCGTGGTTGATGTCGGCGAATTGCGGCAGGAGCTCGACGATCTCCGGCACCAGCTCGACGCCCTCGGCGGCGGCGTGCGGGACCGCCAGCGCGCCGCCCATGGTCGATCCGGTGCCTAGCCCGAGGTACAGGGCCTTTGGGATAGGTCCTTCGGGACCTGACGCATGAGACAGGAGTGAACAGACCTGGCCCATGCGCTGCTCGCCGAACCCGGCGGCGCCGCCCATGCGGAACAGCTTGCCGATCTGCAGCCGGCGCAGCGGGGCGCCGCCCGGGCCGGGGCGCTCGCTGACGGCGACGAGGCCGTGCAGCGTCTGCCGCTCCTCGCGGCGGACCCACCCGTCGTCGCTGGCCGCGAGCACGAGCGAGCGCGGGCCGGCGGCGGTGAGGGCGACGCCGACGAGCACGCCGCCGATGAGCTTGACGGGGGCGAAGCGGCGGAACCACCCGAACGCGGCGAACAGCGCCAGGTAGGCGTAGAGCACGGCGTAGAAGGCGTCGGCGTAGCCGAGGCGGGGGATCGCCACGAGGCCGAACACGAACGGGGCGGCGGCGCAGCCGAGCGCGTTCCAGGCGTAGGTCCGGCCGACGCCCCGGCCGGTCGCGGCCGCCAGGCCGATGACGTGGCTGAGCAGGGCGCCGAGCACCAGGGCCGTCGGCGCGAACACGAGGGTCGCCACCGCGACCTCGGCCAGCGCGGCGCGCCCGAGCCCGGCGGCCTCGGGCGCGAGCGCCTGCAGCAGCTCGGGGGCGTACGCGAGGGCGACGGCCGCCGGGACGACGAGCAGCCCGAGCAACCACAGCAGCGCGGCCGTGACGGTGGCCGGGCGACCGGCGACGGCGCGCGCGGCCAGGCGCTGGTAGACGACGGCGCCCACGCCGGTGGCGAGCAGGTAGGCGGCGAGGATGTGGGCGAAGGTGTAGATGGTGTTCTCGAGGTGCTGGCCGAGGACCCGCACGCCGACGACCTGGAGGCCGATGCCGGTCAGGCCTGTCCCGAAGGACACGAGGTCGAGCAGCCACGGCTCGCGCAGCAGGTCGGGGTCCGGGTCGCGCGAGGCGTCGACGACCGCCGCGGCGGCCGGCGACGCCAGCGGGGAGTGGGCTGGCGCTCGGGACATGTCCTCGGGGGCATTCGCGCTCGCGCCGGCGGGGGCTGATAAGGACGTGTCCGGAGAGACAGGTGCCGCGATCGCCCGTGACATGTCCGAGGAGACACGTGCCGACCAGGCGCGAAGGGTCAGGGCGGCGGCGAGGCCGGCGCCGGCGGCGAGCGCAGCGCCGATGGCGTAGCCGAGGGCGGGGAACACCACATGGATGCTGACGAGGGCGGCGAGGGCGGCGCCGAGAGTGTTCGCGCCGTAGATCCGCCCGAGGCCGCGGCCGTCGTGGTCGGAAGGCCAGGTGCGACGGCGGGCCTCGACGAGCGCGGCGAGCGAGGCGCCGAGCGGGGCGGCGCCGAGAGCGAGGACAGCCGCGGCGACGGCGGTCGAGGCGGCCAGCGCCGCGGTGCCCCCGGCGGCGGCGAGCGGGCCGAGCCAGGCCGGGAGCACGCGCGCGAGCAGCTGTAAGAGGTGCGGCGAGACGACGGCGAAGCCGGCCGCGACCAGCTCGAGCGCGACGAACAGGCGCGCCGGGTCGCGGGCGCGGAGGGTGCGGTCGTGCAGCAGCGCGGCCCCGAGGGCGAGGCCGGCGAAGTAGCCGGCGAGCCCGGCGAGCACGCCGACGGTCTCGCTGCCGAGCGACAGCGCGAGCATCCGCGTCCACAACATCTCGTAGGCGAGGGCCGCCGCGCCCGAGGCGAACGCGGCGACCAGCAGGAGGCCGTCGCGCGGGCCGTTCGTTGCTGACATGCCGCGTGAGCATACACGGCAGCCCCGAGGTCGGCGCGAATCCGAAGACGATCGCTCGCACTGCCGCGAGGCTTCTCACTTGGGGGCCCGGGCGGCGGCGCGGTAGCATTGCGCGGTGAAGATCGCGGTCCTCGGTGGCGGCCCGGCTGGCCTGTATTTCAGCGTGCTCGTGAAGAAAGCGCGGCCCGACTGCGAGGTCGTGGTCGTCGAGCGCAACCGGCGCAGAGACACGTTCGGCTGGGGCGTGGTGTTCTCCGACGGCACGCTCGGCAACTTCCGCCGCGCCGACCCGGAGACGTATGCGGCGATCACCGGCTCGTTCATCCACTGGGATGATATCGACACCTGTTTCAAGGGACAGGTGGTGCGTTCGGGCGGCCACGGGTTCTGCGGGATCGCGCGGGTGCGGCTGCTCGAGATCCTGCAAGACCGCGCGCTGGGGCTCGGGGTCGCGATCGAGTTCGAGACGGAGCACGAGGGGCTGCAGTCGCCGGCGACCCGCGGGGCCGATCTGGTGGTCGCGGCCGACGGGATCAACAGCAAGGTCCGCGGCCAGCTCGCCGAGGTGTTCGCGCCGACGATCGCCGAGGGCAAGGCGAAGTACATCTGGCTCGGCACGACCAAGAAGCTGACGGCGTTCACGTTCTACGTGCGCGAGAACCACCACGGGCTGTTCGTCGTCCACGCCTACCCGTTCGACCGCGAGACCAGCACGTTCATCGTCGAGACCGACGCGGAGACCTGGCGGCGGGCCGGGCTCGACGCGATGAGCACCGAGGAGAGCGTGGCCTACTGCGAGCGGCTGTTCGCCGAGGAGCTCGGCGGACACCGGCTGATGAGCAACAAGTCGAGCTGGCTGTCGTTCCGCGAGGTCAAGTGTGCGCGCTGGTGGTCGGGCAACGTGGTGCTGATCGGCGACGCCGCGCACACGGCCCACTTCTCGATCGGCTCGGGCACCAAGCTGGCGATGGAGGACTCGATCGCGCTGTGCGAGGCGCTGCAGCGCGAGTCGTCGGTGCCGGCGGCGCTGCAGGCGTACCACGAGGCGCGCTGGCTCGAGGTCGCCAAGCTGCAGCGGGCCGCCAAGGTCAGCCAGACGTGGTTCGAGGAGGTCCGCCGCTACAAGCACCTCGACCCGCAGCAGTTCGTCCTCAGCATGATGACCCGCAGCAAGCGGGTGACCTACGAGAACCTGCGCGTCCGCGACCGCGCGTACGTCGGCGGGCTCGACCGGTGGTTCGCCGGCCAGAACGGCTGCGAGGCCCACGAGCCGGCGCCGCCGCCGATGTTCACGCCGCTGCGCCTGCGCGAGCTGACGCTGCAAAATCGCGTGGTGGTGTCGGCGATGTGCCAGTATTCGGCGGCCGACGGGCTGCCGGGCGAATGGCACCTGGTCCACCTCGGCGGGTGCGCCGTCGGCGGGGCCGGCCTGGTGATGACGGAGATGACGAACGTCGCGCCGGAGGGCCGGATCACCCCGGGCTGCACCGGGATCTGGTCGCCGGCGCACGCGGCGGCGTGGCGCCGCGTGGTCGACTTCGTGCACGCGCACTCGACGGCGAAGATCGGGATCCAGCTCGGCCACGCCGGGCGCAAGGGCTCGGCGGCGCACCCGTGGGAGGGCGCCGACACCGGGCTGCAGGAGGGCGGCTGGGAATTGCTCGGACCTTCGCCGGTGGCCTACGCGCCCGGGTTCGCGGTGCCGAAGGCGATGACGCCCGCCGACATGGCGGCGGTGGTCGAGCAATTCCGGGGCGCGGCGCAGCTGGCCGAAGAGGCAGGTTTCGATCTGGTCGAGGTCCACATGGCCCACGGCTACCTGCTGGCGTCGTTCATCTCGCCGCTGACGAACCTGCGGCGCGACGAGTACGGCGGCTCGCTCGCCAATCGCATGCGCTTCCCGCTGCAGGTGTTGGACGCGGTGCGCGCGGCCGTGCCGGCGCACAAGCCGGTGTCGGTGCGGATCTCCGCGACCGACTGGATCCCCGACGGCCTCGACGAGGAGGACGCGGTGGAGATCGCGCGCATGCTCAAGGCCCACGGCTGCGACCTCGTCGACGTGTCGGCCGGCCAGACGACGCCGGAGTCGCGGCCCGAGATCTACGGGCGCATGTTCCAGACCCACCTGAGCGACCGGATCCGCCACGAGGCCGGGGTGACGACGATGGCCGTGGGGGCGATCCAGGACTGGGACCAGGTCAACACGATCATCGCCTCCGGCCGCGCCGACCTGTGCGCGCTGGCCCGGCCGCACCTGCTCGATCCGCACTTCACGCTGCGCGCGGCGGCCGAACAGAGCTACCGCGGGCCCGGGGTGACGTGGCCGCCGCAGTACCTGGCCGCGCGCCCGCGCGGGTGAGGCGGCGCGATGTCCTTATGCACGATGGGACATGTCGTCACGACATGTCCCATCGTCAATGTTCGTGGGCCGCGCGGCCTCAGTTCACGTGGAAGTTGTACTCGACCTCGTACTCGAGGCAGGCGTCGGCCGGGCCCTTCTGCAGGCGCACGTACAGCATCGCGCTCTCGTCGCCGCCGGCCTGGCAATTGATGCTGTAGCTCATGCTGCCGGGGCCGCAGCAGCCCTTCCGGCCCTCGAGCGACAAGGTGCTGGTGGTGCCGTTGGGGCAGGTGAAGACGGTGTCGCCGTCGATGTCACAATCGGCGTACATGCAGACCTCGAGCGGCCCGTCGGCGCTCACCATGACCGACGCGACGCCGTCGGGGTCGTTGTCGTTGCAGCTGTTGCCGCTGAAGTCGCCGAAGAAGCGGTACCAATCGACGTCGGTGTTGCCGTCGAGCACGCCGGAGAACTTCTTCGGCGGGGCCTTGCAGTGCTGGTTGCCGAGGTCGAAGGACTCGGCCTCGGTCTCGTTGGGCTCGGGGCCGGGGTCCATGCACATGGGACCGGTGGTGGTGTCGGGGCCGGTCGAGGTGCTCGTGTCCGTGCTCGTGGTCGACGTGTCGGTGGCGTCGGGTCCCGTCGAGGTGGTCGTGGTGTCCGGCCCGGTGGTGGTGGTGTCGGTCGTCGTGGTCGTCGTGTTGGAGGGGTCGACCGGCGTGGTCGTGCTCATGGTCGCGCCGTCGCTCTCGCTGCCCCCGGGGCCGGCGGTGGTGGTCGGCAGGGCGTTCGTGCCGGTCCCCGGCTCGGCGGTGACGGTCGAGGTGTCGCCGCTCGAGGTGGTGGAGGTCGGCTCGCCGACACTCACCAGACCGCTGCTGTCGAAGCTGCAGGCGAGGAGCAGGGTGAACGCGGTCCAGCGAACCCGAGCGACGGAATAAGGGAGCATCGTCGGAGGGTAGCGCAGCAGCGCGCCGCCGGGCCAGCGCCGCAGCCGCGCGAGCCCGGTCGGCCGACGCAGGCGCGGTGAGGCGTTCACGGCGATCGAGTGCGTGCTTTCCTCTACTACTTGGAGCCGCAGCCCCACTTGCCGCCGCCGCAGACACAGGCGAAATCGCCGCCGGTGGTGCGGTAGACGCAGAACTCGGACTCGCCCCGCGGACATGGAGCACCGGCCGCCGGCACCGCGCGCGGACACGACGAGGGCCCCTCGATCGCCGTGACGTCGCCGGGCGCCTGCGAACCTCCGCCGCCGCTCTTGCAGGCGAATCCGACGAATCCGGCGAGGGCACCGGCGAGGGCGAAGACGGGGAAATTGCGGGTCATCGTGACCCCAGCGTCTCCCTCCCCAGGGTGCGGTGTCAACGCCATCGCGGCCGAGGCGCAGTTTCGCGCACTGCGCTGAGTGAAAATTGCTGTCGTCGCATGCGCAAGTGACTCAGGGTCTCCCGTATTCCTCCAGCGGGCTCAACAGCGAGAACCCCGGCGCAGCGGCCCCGGCGGCGAGATCGCGGCTCGAATTGGGGTCCACGGCCCCCCAGGCGCGCCGAGCTCCGCCTTGCCGAGGCGGTGCAGTCGACCATGGTTCCCTCGAAACGTCCTCTGACGGCGTCATGTGCGCTCTGTCCTTGAGGACATCCATACAAAGAACCCATCACGGCGCGGATACAGGTCCGCGACAGAGGTACCAGCAATGCCGAACAGCACCGGGAAATCAGGGGAGCACCGCGGAGGACGCGGGTTCGCGGGGATGGAGGCGGAGAAGCAGCGGGAGATCGCGCGCAAGGGCGGCCGGGCAGCCCACGAGAAGGGCACGGCGCACGAGTTCGACTCGGAGGAGGCCCGCGCGGCCGGCCGCAAGGGCGGTGAGGTGGTGAGCCAGAACCGCGAGCACATGGCGGAGATCGGGGCGAAGGGCGGCCACGCGTCGCACAGCAACCGCGCCGCGTCCCGCTCCCGCTCCCAGCGCGGAGCGCAGGGGATGACGGGGACGAGCGACGAGCCGCAGGTCGTGGAGGAGCGCGAGGCGTCGACGTCCTCGACCACGCCGGAGAACCGGCCGGAGATGCCCCGCAACGAGCCGATGTCGCCGAGCGGTCGCGACGAGGGCGAGCAGGACCGCTGAGCCGCACGCCGCTGACAGCAGGGCGGTCGACGAGAGCGGCCGCCCGCCGTCATTGGTTCGCTGTCAATCCCGCACGATCTCGCTCGCCAGCTGGGCCGCGCGAACCGGTGAGAGCACGGAGCAGACGAGCGGCGCATGATGTTGTCCTTTTGGACATGTTCTTGAGGGCAGCCGATGGTGCACGTTCGAGCCGGCGCCGGCGAGCCGTGAGCGTCGAGGCGTCAGGCCGGCGAATCGCCGCTGCGGCGGGGGCCCTGAAAGGTGACGCGCACGCCGGTCGCGGGGCCGAGGACGACGTTGCGGCGGCCCGGCTTGACCTCGCGCGGCTCGGCGAGCGCGAGGCGGTAGTGCCGGAGCAGCGTGGCGAGCACGACCTTCATCTCGTAGAGGGCGAAGGCGGCCCCGAGGCAGCGGCGGTGGCCGCCGCCGAACGGTGTGTATTCGAACGGGCTGTACTTCTTGTTGATAAAACGTTCGGGGCGGAACTCGTGCGGCTCGGGGTAGATGTCGGGGCGCACGTGCAGCAGGGCGGTGGCCGCGGCGACGCAGACGCCGGCGGGCAATCGATAGCCGCCGAGTTCGAACGGGCGCGCGAGGGTCCGCGGCGCGTCGGGGGCGATCGGGTAGAGGCGCAGGGTCTCGTGCACGACGGCCTCGAGGTACGGCAGGCGCGCGAGCACCTCGGGCTCGGGGTGCTCGCCGGCGGCGTCGAGCTCGGCGAGCAATTTCTCGAGACGGTCGCGGTCGCGGTGGAGCCAGTAGATCGCCCACGCGAGGGCGATGCCGGAGGTCTCGTGGCCGGCGAACAGCAGGGTGAGCAGCTCGTCGTGGATCTCGACGTCGCTCATGCCCGCGCCGTCGTCGTGACGCGCGGCGAGCATACGGCTCAGGATGTCGTCGCCGACCTCGTCGGGGCGGCTGCGGCGGGCGGCCAGCTCGGCGCTGATGAGGAAGCCGAGCTTCTCGCGCGCCCGTGAGAAGCGCGCCCACGGGCCGCGGCCGAAGAATTCGCGCTGCAGGAACGGGAAGAACAGGATGCTCGGGGCGGTGGCGGCGACGAACTCGAGGATGGCCTGGCGGACGGCTTCGACGCGGGCGGCGTCGGCGACCCCGAACACGGCGCGGATGATGACCTCGAGCGAGATCCACTGCGAGCTGTTCTGGAACGTGAAAGGCTGTCCTTTGGACCATGTCGCGGCGGCGGCGTGGGCCGCGGCGCGGATCGTCTCGCCGTAGGCGCGCATGCGTTCGCCGTGGAAGGCCGGCATCAGCAGCTTGCGCTCCTTGCGATGGCGCTCGCCGGAGAGGAGCAGCAGCGAGAAGTCGCCGACCAGCGGGCGCGCGGCGGCGACGCCGAACGGGGCAAAGGTGTCGGGATCGGCGGAGAAGATCTGCTGCACGCCGGCCGGGCTGCCGGTGATCACGACGTCGCCGTTGACGACGTGGGCGGTGAACGGGTCGCCGTTCTCCGCGAGCATGCGGGCCAGGTAATCGTAGGGGTCGCGGAGATAGCGGTAGGTCTGCAGGAGGGTCAGCTTGGAGCCGGGCGGGAGCGCGCTGCGGGTCGACACGCCAGGGAGGGTGCGCCGGCCCCGGTGGTCCGTCAAACGCGAACGATGTGCACCGGTCCGCTGCGGCGAATCGCCGCACGTTCACGCGCGCTGGCGGCGACGTGGCGCGCGGGATCGCGGGGATGCTGGTGCGGAGCAGGCGGCGAATCGCAAGAGCCCATGCGTCCTCCCTTGCGAGGCCACCCTCCCCGGCGAGTCGGCCGGGCGCACCTGCGTCAGCCGTCGTTTCCTGGTACGAGCCCGGGCTGGCTCTCGGGTCATGAGCGAGGTCCGGGGGTCGTGACGCCGGCGCAATGAGAACCTGGCTGAAAGAGCAGGCGGCGAGATCTTCGCCCGGAGGCCGCGGCGGGCGGTCGCTCTCGGCGGATGTCCGGAGGGTCAGGCGCCGAAGATCTTCGCCAGGTGGTCGTTCATGAACACGCCGCGGGGGTCGAGGCGGCGGCGGACGGCGTGGAAGCGGTGCCACTCCGGGTACATGTCCTGAAGTTCATGTGCGGTGAGGTTGTGGATCTTGCCCCAGTGCGGGCGGCCGCGGTGGTTGCGGAAGATCGCCTCGCAGCCGGCGAAGTAGTCGGCGTACGGCATGCCGGCGTACATGTGGACGGAGATCACGGCGCTGTCGCGGCGGTAGAACGGGCTCAGCCAGATGTCGTCGCCGGCGACCACGCGGTACTCGATGGGGAAGTGGACGCGGACGCGGTCGCGCTCGATGTAGGCCTTGAGCTCGCGCAGGCAGTCGGGGCCGCGCTCGACGGGGACGGCGTACTCCATCTCGTTGAAGCGGACGTCGCGGGGGCTGGGGAACACGCGGTGGCTGTGGTCGGCGTAGTCGGCCTCGGAGATCGCGCGGGAGGCGAAGCGGGCGACCGGGCGCGAGAGGCCGGGGAACAGGCGCACGGCCTCGGAGGCGGCCCAGAACAGGCCGGTCTCGAGCATCTTGTCGGCGAGGACGCGCTTGACGGCGGAGCGCGGGCGCGGCGAGGCGACGATGTCGAGCGCCTTGGTGGCGGCGCGGTCGCTGTAGGGGAACCACCAGAACTCGAAGTGACGGTGGCGCCGGCAGCTGTCCTCGAAGTCAGCCAGGCATTGATTGAGGTCGACGTTCTTGCGGACGTCGCGGAGCACGTAGCTCGGCACGCACTGCAGGCGGACCCGCGCGAGGACGCCGAGGCTGCCGAGCGAGACCTGGGCGGCCTTGAAGATCTCGGGCTCCTGCGTCGGCGAGCACGACAACAGCTCGCCGGTGGCGAGGACGAGGGTGAGGGCGCGGACCTGGGTCGAGATGCTGCCGAACGCGATGCCCGTGCCGTGGGTGCCGGTGCTGACGGCCCCGGCGATCGCCTGGCTGTCGATGTCGCCCTGGTTCTCGAGCGCGAGGCCGTGCTTGCCGAGCAGGCCGCCGAGGTCGCGGATCGTGGTGCCGGCCAGCACGGTCGCGGCCCCCGCCTCGCGGTCGATCTCGGCGATGCCGCTGATCCGCGCCAGCGAGACGAGGGTGTGCTCGGTGGCGACGACCGGGGTGAAGGAGTGACCGGCGCCGACCACCCGCAGCTTGCCGTTGGCGGTGGCTGTCTCTCGGACCAGGTCGCTGAGGGCGTCGACGGTGCTCGGGACCACGAACTGTCCCGGACGACAGGTGACGCCGCCCGACCAATTGGACCAAGTCTTGCGCGCGAACATCGCGGCGGATGGTAGCAGGCGCGCGCGCCCGGACGAAGTCAGCGGCCGGCGCCGACGAAACTGAGACAATCGCCGCCGGCCGCGGGACGATGCAGCGGCGGTGCGGGGTCCGGGCGAGGACGGCGAGCGGTGGTTCGCCGGCGGCCGTGCGGGGTCCGGACGGCGACGCCGAGCAGGGGTTCGCCGGTCCGACGAAGCAGCGGCCGTGGGGCTCGGGCGAGGATGGCGAGCGGTGGTTCGCCGGTCAGACGAAGCAGCGGCCGTCGCCGCGGTAGGTGGGGACGCGGCCGACCACGGCGGCGCCGGCCAGCAGCACGAGCTCGGGGAAGTGCTCGCACAGCTCGCCGGCCTTGGCGTGGCGGAAGAAGATCGGGTCGCCGATGCCGAGGATCTCCGGGCCCGCGTAGGTGACCGGGGTCTGGACCTCGCCGCAGCCCTCGTTGGCCAGCAGGCCGGTGCCGGCCGGCAGGTAAGGGGTCGGTTGCCGATCGCGGCCGGGGCTGCCGGAGGCGATGTAGCCGCCGCCGAAGCAGGTGTAGATGGCCGGAGTCGGCCGCCGCACGATCGGCAAGGCGAAGCCGGCGGCCGGTTGCGGCCGGAAGCTGTCGTAGCCGTCGAACAGGGTCGGTCCGAAGAGGCCGGAGCCGGCCGCGAGCTCGGTGACCGAGGGGTCGGTGCGGGTCAGGTCGAGGCTCCCGGTGCCGCCGCCGTTGACGAACCGCAGGGCGTGGCCGCGGGCCTTGATCGCGGCGACGACCGCAGCGCGCCGGGCGAACACCTCCGGCTGCGAGCGCCGCTTGAGCGCCCGGACGGCGGCGCTCTTGAGCCGCTGGCCGGGCACGAGGTCCTGCAGGCCGGCCAGCTGGGCCTCGTAGCCCATGAGGCCGTCGAGGCGGAGGTGGGCGGTGCCGGCGATGGCGTCGGCGAGGGCGACGGCGCCGTCGACGGCGACCACCGGCGAGCGGCGCACGCCGAAGTGCAGGCCTGGCAGGGTCGAGGACATGTCGAGGTCGATCGCCACCGGCAACGTGACAGCGGCGCGGCCGGCCGCCTCGGAGAGGAAGGGCAGCTGGGCGGGGTCGTCGACCATCAGGCAGATCTCGGCGCCGCCGGCGATGGCGGTGCAGGCGAGGTCGAGGTCGTGGCGGTCGACCGTGGGGTAGGCGACGACCAAATCTTTAAAACCATCGGCGGCGAGGTGGGCGGCCTCACCGGCGCTGTAACAGAGGATGCCCTGAAAGACAGGGCTCATGGCCTGGACGCGGCGGAGGATCTCGCGGCAACGGACCGACTTGGAGGCGAGGCGGATCGGCAGGCTGCCGGCGCGCTCGACCAGGCTGCGGGCGTTGGCGGCCAGCAGGTCGAGGTCGCAGTAGGCGAGCGGGAGGTGCTCGTGGCGGAGTGCGGCGCGCAGCTCGGCGTAGGTCACGGCCGCGGTTCTACCATCATCACCTGCAGCGCGGGCCTCAGGAGCCGGTCGGTGCCTCCTCGGCCACGCGCGGCTTGCGGCCACGACGCGGCGGCAAGCGCAGGGGCTCGGCGTTGCCGGAATCGGCGGACGCGACCTCGAGCTTGCGCCGCCGCGGCTCGGCCTTGCCGCCGCCGAGGTGGATGTCGGCCAGGCGCGCGTCGAGCTCGGGGTCGTCGGCCGCGAACACGCGGGCGTAGGCCAGACCCTGCTCGGCCGTGCGAAGCAGCCGCAGGCGGGACTCGGTGAGCTGATTGTGGAGGGCGTCGAGCTGGGCCCGCAGCTGGTCGAGCTCGTGGGCGTGCCCGCGCACCTGGTCGACGAGGCCCCGGAGGACCCCCTGGTCGACCCCCGGGAACTGGACCTCGGCGAGCGGGCCCTCGAACACGGCCAGGAGGTCGAGGAGCGCAGGAGAGACGGGATCGGCGGTTTCGCTGTCGTGCATGGCTGATCTTCCGTTCAGTGGTGTACAATGGGCGCGGTCGCGCGTCAAGCGGAGCCGCGCGCCAGGGCGCGAGACGAGGTCCGGGCATGCCCTTTCGGGCATGTCTGTTTAGTCATGTCGTTAAAGACAGAGCGAGCGGGCCGGCCGCGGAGAGGGGATTGCATGCGGCCGAATATCGCGGATCTCGAATGTCGGGACCCGGGCCGACGACATGGCATTAGGGAATGTCATACGATCACGGGGTGAGCTCGTAGAACTCGTCGCCGTGGGTGAGGCAGGCCTCGCGCGCCTCGGCGAGGTCGCGGTGGAGCGAGGCGCCGAAGTACTCGGCGCGCATCCTGTCGTAGTCGAACACGAGGAAGCGCGGCGTGATGCAGGCGCCGTGGGCCCGGAGGTGGGGACAGGGGCCGTGCAGCCAGCGACCGCCGGCGGCCTCGCAGGTGCGCTTCTCGTCCTCGACCTTGTAGTTCGCGTCGAGGTGCTCCGAGCACTGGGCCCCGGTGTCGCAGCCGCCGTGAGCCCGCGCGGAGGCGGCGCGTACCGGGTCGGGCAGCGGCTGCCCGGTCGTCGGGCCGCGCACGGGCACGCCGTTCTCGGCGGGCTCGGCCGGCGGGACCAAATGCGGGCAGCCGAGCAGGAGCGCGAGCGAGAGGAGACGCAGGCGGTGGATCACGGGGCGGGCCAGCAGCAGGTGTCGGTGTCGCCAGTGGTCGATGAGGTGCCGGAGCGCGTGGCGGCGACCGGCCGCGAGCTCGAGGCATGCATTCGCCGACGATACGCCCCCGCCCGGGCGGGCACAGCCCCTCCGCGGGAGCGGGCCGGAAGAACAAGTTCTACGATTTCCGGGCGAGTGGCGAGGATCTCTCGAAAACTCACGCGTAGCGCCTGCCCGGCCCGCTGGGCGGGAGCGTGGCCGCGCCGCAGCGATCACGGATCCGCGCAGGTTTGGTTCGTCCGTCGCTCGAGCCGGGTCGCAGCGGCGCCAGAACACCATTCAGAAGCCTGGCTCTTAAGACAGGCGAATACGCGATAATACTCGTCGTGAGGGTGCATGTGCGACCCGCGCGGAGATTGTGAATAGTGCGAATTTGCGACGAACGCGGGGCCGGGCGCACTGCGCACGTCGATTCGCGTTTACGGCGCACAGGCCAGGGATTTAGTCTGCGACGACAGGAGATCGAATGTCCCGCACCGCCTTGCCCCTCGCCGTCGTCGTCGCCGCGTCGCTCGTCTGTCCCGAGGCCGCGGCCGCGCCTGTCCGATCGACCCTGGCCTCCTGGTCAGCCGCGGCGCAGACCCAGCCCGAGGCCGCACCCGAGGCCGCACCCGAGGCCGCGCCGGTGAGCGAGGCGCCTCCCCCGGCCCCGCAGCCCTACGCCGATCCCAGCGCGACCGGGACGCCGCCGGAGGGCCCAGCCGCCGGCACCGTCTATGCGCCGCCGCCCTCGCCGCCGCGTTCGCGCCGCAAGGGGCTGATGATCGCCGGCTGGACCATGTTCGGCGCGTCGTACCTGTTCACCGCGCTGATCGCCGGCATCGTCCACGACACCTGCAGCATCGCCAGCGCGCCGAACTGCCGGCGCGCGGCCGGCTACTCGTTGATCCCGCTGGTCGGGCCGTTCTTGACGATCCCGTACCTCCGCACCGACGCGATCACGCCCAAGGTCTTCATGGCCATGCCGGCGCTGGTCCAGATCGCCGGCCTCGCCATGGGCATCGCCGGCACCATCCAGTTCGTCAACGACGGCAAGTCCCCGCGCGTGGCCGATGTCGACGGCTTCAAACTGGGTCGCACCCGCCTGCGCGCCAACGTCGGGCCGACGCCGTTCCTCGACGGCGGCACGTTCATGCTCGGCGGCCGCTTCTGAGGCTCGAGGTTGGCGCGCGTGCACGTCCGCGGGCGCGCGTGCACGGCCGCCGAAGAATGGCACGCGGAGGGCGGGAGGTTGAGGCCAGGCGGTGGCTTCTGAAGCTCGACCGCGGGCGCGCGTGCACGGCCGCCGAAGAATGACACGCCGAGGGCGGCAGGTTGAGGCCAGGCGTGGCTTCTGAAGCTCGACCGCCGGCGCGCGTGCACGGCCGCCGAAGAATGACACGCCGAGGGCGGGAGTTGATGCCAGGCGGTGGCTTCTGAAGCTCGACCGCGGGCGCGGGTGGGCGGGAGGTTGAGGCCAGGCGGTGGCTTCCGAGGCCGACGCGCGGAGGTCCGCCGCGGAGAATGACACGCCGTGAATGATGCGAGATGGCGTCCGCTCGGCGGCCAGTCCTGGCCGTCGAGCGGGCGCTCGTGATCTGTCCTCGGGACATCTCGCATCGAAGCCCGCGACGGCGTGTCGGCCTCTCACGGCTGCAGCCGTGCCAGGGGTCCGGGGAAGGGTCGGTCGCGAATACGAGGGCAAGAAGACCCCGACGCAGGAGGGGTCATCGGCACGCTGAACTCGCGGCCGACCCTTCCCCGGACCCCCCGGGAGGCGCAGTCGGCATTTCGCGAAGCACCACACCGATGAGCCCATCAAAACATGTCCCGAAGGACATGTCATGCGGCCGAGCGAGGCCCGGCAGAGCGCGACAGCAGGGCGATCAGTCGGTCCGGGTCGGCCGGCTTGGTGAGGTGGTGATCGAAGCCGGCCGCCTCGGCGCGCCGGCGGTCCTCGTCCTGACCCCAGCCGGTCTGGGCGACGAGCATCGTCCGGGCGCCCCACGGCTGCTGGCGGATCCACCGACAGACCTCGTAGCCGTCGAGCTTGGGCATGCCGATGTCGAGGAACACGACGTCGGGGCGGAACTCGGTACATGCGCGCACGGCCGCCTCGCCGTCGTAGACGGTGTGGACCTCGTTGCCGAACGCCTCGAGCAACATGGCGAGGGTGTCGGCGTTGTCGACGTTGTCGTCGGCGACGACGATCCGCCAGCCGCTCGGGCGCCCGGCGAGGGCGGGGCGGGCGCGCGGGCGGGTCGGGGCGTCGGCGACGGCGAGCGGGAGGTCGACGATGAATTCGCTGCCGCGCCCGAGCCCCTCGCTGCGCGCCGAGATCTGGCCGCCGTGCATCTCGACGAGGCCGCGGGCGAGCGCGAGGCCGATGCCGAGCCCGCCCTCCGAGCGCGACTGGGTCGGACCGACCTGGGAGAACATCTCGAACAGCCGCGGCAGGTGCTCGGCGGCGATGCCGACGCCGGTGTCGGCGACGCAGATCCGGACCCGCTCGCCGAGCACGGCGGCCGTCACCCGGATCGTGCCGCCCGGCTCGGTGTACTTGGCGGCGTTGGTGAACAGGTTGGAGAACACCTGCGCCAGCCGCACCGGGTCGGCGTCGAGGATGACCGGGGTGGCCGGCAGGTCGACCTCGAAGCGATGACGGCGCGCGTTGATCCACGGCTCCGCGGTCTCGGCGGCGCGCGCCATCACGGAGGCGAGGGTGATCGGCTCGCGGCGCAGGGTGAGCCGGCCGCGGGTGATCCGCGAGACGTCGAGCAGGTCTTCGAGGAGGTGCGCCATCTGTTCGACCTGCCGGCCGATGACGGCCACGCCGGCGGACCGCTCGGGCGCGTCGCGGGCCACGGCGAGCAGCGCGAGGGCGTTGCGGATCGGCGCCAGCGGGTTGCGCAGCTCGTGGGCGAGCGTGGCGATGAAGGTGTCCTTGCGCTGATCGGCCTCGCGCAGCGAGGCCTCGATGCGCTTCTGCGCGGTGGTCTCGATGACGGTGATGCCGACCCCCAGCAAGCGGTCGCCGGCGCGGATCGGGTATTGACTCAGCAACCAGTGGCGCAGCGAGCCGGAGCCCCGCGGGTCGCCCTGCATCTCGATGTTGACCCGCTCCAGGCCGTCGCGCAGGCCGTCGCGCAGCAAGGGCTCGAAGAGGGGCCACAGGGTGGGGACGACCTCGGCGACGGTGCGGCCGATGTGGTCGGCGGGCGGGAGGCCGTTGAACTCGGCGAGCTTGTCGTTGACGCGGACGTAGCGGGACTCGCGGTCGATGAAGGCCATGCCGATCGGCGCCCTCATGACGAGCGCGTCGATGAGGGCGAAGCTCTCGGCGAGCTGCGCGGCGGTGGCCTTGCGCTCGGTGACGTCGCGGACGATGCCGATGTTGCGCAGCGGACGCGGCGGCCGGACGTCGGTGTCGAAGACGGTGCGGCCCTGACAGCCGAGCCAGCGCACGCTGCCGTCGCCGCGGACGATGCGGAATTCGAGGTTGTCGCTGCCGTCGCCGTCCGGATCGAGGGCGGCCTGCACGGCGGCCCGCACGGCGGGGAGGTCGTCGGGGTGCACGCGCGCGCGCAGGTCGGCGACCGTCAACTCGCCGTCGTCGGGGACGTCGAACAGGCGCCGGGCCTCGCGCGTCCACTCGAACCGGACCGAGCCGTCGCGCGCGAACACGGTGGCGGTGACGCCGAGCCCGGTCGCCTCGACCGCCAGGCGCAGGCGCTCCTCGCTGGCGCGCACGAGCGCCTCGGCCTGGCGCTGGGCGGTGACGTCCTTGAGGAAGCCGACGACGCGGACGACCTGCCCGCCGGCGTCGTGGACCTGCTCGCCGACGTCGTGGAGGATGACGTATCGCCCGTCGCGGTGGCGCACGCGGTACTCGACCGCGAGGCTGCCGCCCTCGCGCGAGGCGCGGTAGCGCGGCAGGTCGTCGGGGTGCACGAGGGCGCTCCAGTCGATGCGCTCGCCCAGCTCCTGCGCGCTGTAGCCGAGGATCGGCAGGCAGGCGCCGCTGAACATGGCGCGGCCGCTGTTGCGGTCGAAGTCGTAGAGGATGTGGCCGCTGGCCCGCACGGCGGCCTCGTAGCGGTCCTTCCACGCCCGCTCGCCGGCGGACACGAGCGCGAGCTCGCGGGCGCGGGCCTCGGCCAGCCGCCGCGCGGCGTGCAGCGATTCACACAACCACGCGACGGCGAGCGCGACGAGGGCGAAGATGCCGAGGTCGACGAGGTCGCTCCATTGTTGCACGGAGTCGGCGAGGTCGAAGCAACAGACGTCGAGGACGGACGAGAGGGCGATGGTGAGGAGCGCCGGCCCGAGCCCGCCGAGCCACGCCGAGACGCCGGCGGCGCCGGTGAACAGGAGGAGGATCGGCGGCCGGGGCTCGAGCGTGACGGCGAGGAAGAGGCGCAGACCGGCCGCCAGCGCTGTGATGCCGACGGCGAACGAATAACGGCGAGGCTTGCTGCAGCGGGCGTGATCGATGAGGCGGGCCATCCGAGCTCCTGGCGGTCGCCACACCATCGGCGCCGGCTCCGCCGCCCGCAGGTCGCGAGCGCACCGGCGAGAGTAGGAGCCGCCAATTGGAGTTCAAGACGCGGCGTCTGGAATTAATCAAGACGCGGCGTGAGCCGGCGAGCACCGTCGGAGCGCGGTCGGCGACGCCGCCGAGGTGACGGACGCTTCACGCGGCGCACACGGCGGCGGGCGCGATCGTCGGCGGCGAATCCGGCAGCAGGGTCCGCTGGGTCCGTCCAATGATTGTCGATGTCCTCGAGGTCATGTGAATTCGGCCGCGGTCCTGCGAACCCGATGCTCCGCGAGGGGCGGCGCACGCGGGCCAGGCGATCAGGTGTGGGACCCTTGCAACCGCAAGACCTGGACGGAGGAACAGGATGCTGTCCGTCGGAGGTAGCGCGCATGGGTGGTCGGGGGCGGCTGGTGCTCGTCGGTCGAGCCGGCGCCGGCGCGGTCGGAAGTGAGCTGTCCTGGGGGACATGTGTGTGGGGCGGTGGCGATGGGCGCCTGTCCTCGGGGACATATCCTGGAGACGGCGCGCTGCGGACGTGCGATCGCCAGGTCGCTACTCGGCGGCCGTGGGGGGTGGTATAGTGGACAGATGCGTGGCTTGACCGCGATTCGCGTGCTCGTGGCGGTGGGGTGGATGATGGCGAGCGCGGCCCCGGCCCGCGCGCACTGCGGAGACGATTGCGCCGACCCGCTGCCGCTGCAGCTGTGGCCGGCGAGCGCGGAGCTGGCGGCCGACGGCGTGCTCTCGTTTTACGCCGGGTTCGGGCGGGCCGATGCGGCGCTCGAGTTCTTCACGCTGCGGGTGCTCGACGGGCAAGGCGAGGAGGTGGCCGGGAGCTTCGAGCTGTACGAGGAGTTCTCGACGTTCGTCTGGCGCCCCGCGCAACCGTGGACCGCGGGGGCGACGTACACGGTGATGACGTACGTCGACACCGCCGCGTGGGCGAGCGCGGTGTACGGGGCAGCGCCGGGGGCCTGCGTGACGTACGAGCGGGAGAACGCGGTGACGATCGCGGCCGAGCCGCTGCCGCCTCCGGCTGCCCCGCCGCTGGCGGTGACGAGCACGCACGTGATCGAGACGAAGGACCGGCTCGCGGATCTGGTCTGCTGCGACGGGGCGTATCCGCGGCTCGAACAGGTCCAGGGGCACTGTCCGGCGAGCGATCCGGAGCGGGTGGAATACGCGGATGGTTCTTGCACGCACCTGCGCACGCACGGGCAGCTCGACGTCGCGTACGAAGTCGAGCACAGTATGCTGCCGGCGCTCGCGGCGGGTAACTTCGCTCACCGCCTGCTCGGGCCGGACGATCAGGCGTACACCGGGAAGCTGGCCGGGCTGCGGGCGCCGGGGTGCCTGCGCTTCGAGTCGCTCGATCTGGCGCGGGGAGAGGTGTTCGTCGACGAGCGCTGTCACGGCGACGGTCTGGCCGACCAGCTCGGCCCGCTCGAGCTCGACCCGTCGGACATGCTGGCGGGGCAATGCGAGGGGCCGGCGTACGTATGCGAGGGGCAAATGTCCTGGGACCCCGACAGCTGCAAGACCTGGCCGGACGGCGAGGACTACATGGGGGTGGCGCCGGAGGACTCGCCGCCGGGCGAGCCGGCGGAGGAACCCGGTGCGCCGGAGGCCGCAGGGGCGGGGACGGGCTGCAGCGCGCACGAGCGGCCGGGGCTGCTCGCGCTGGTCGTGCTCGTCGGGCTGGCCCGGCGCCGGCGTGCGTGAGATGTCCCGGAGGACAGGTGTGTCGGTGCGAGGGGACTGCAAGGCTTTCGGAGGAAGTCCCGCAGTATTTCGCCAGCGCAGTCGGCGGCGCATTCATCCAGGGCGGCGTAGCGCCGCGTGATATGTCCGTCGGGACATGTCACTGATCCGCGATCAGCCGGGGATGCAGTACTGCAGAATCTCGTCGGCGACGGTGGTGAGGGTCTGCGGCAGCTCGCCGTTGCCGGCCTGGAGGTAGAGGGGGACCATGCCGTTGGGGTCCTTGGCCTGGTAGCCGCTGCCCATCTGCGCGCAGTTGGCGTCGAAGTCCTTGGCGGTCTGGCCGGCGCAGGCGACGTCGTTGAGGAACTGGACGGCGCCGGCCTGGGCCTCGGCGCCGAAGAAGCCGACGACGTAGGTGCGGATGCCGGCGGCGGCGAGCTTCTGGGTGACGAGCAGGGGCGAGGGGTCGGGGCAGCTGAGGTCCCAGTCGGCGCCGTCGGTGACGAGGACGACGTACTGCTCGCGGCCGGGGACGGCGTGGTCGACCAGCCAGGTCGAGGCGGTCTCGAGCGCGGTGCCGGTCGGGGTGGTGTTGCAGATCAAGGTGGTGAGCGGGTCGACGGCGGCGGCGATCGCCGGGCCGGCCGCGAGCGCAGGCGGGACGAGGATCTCGGCGTCCTGACAGCTGGGGTTCGTGGCCTGCTTGGTGTCGAGGATCCGCTCGGCGAGGGTGATGCACAGGCCGCCGCCCGGGTCGCGCGGCCACAGCTCGAGGCCGAAGCGCAGGTCGGTGTCGAGGCCGTTGCCGCCGACGACCTGCTCGATCGCGCCGATCGCCTGGGCCCACTTGCTGCTGGCGTAGTTCGGGGCGTCGACGGGGGTCTCGCCGTCGGGCGTGCGGTGCATGCTGAGGGTGCGATCGAGGGCGAACAACACCTCGGGGGCGTCGCAGGTCTTGTCGCAGCCGCAGCACAGCTGACCGGCGACGGACTTGAGGGCGGCGCCGAGCTCGTCGGCGTTGTCGGCCTGCAGGTACACGGGAATGTCCGCACCCTCGACGGCGACGAAGCCGTCGGCGGTGGGGACACACGGGCCCGGGAAACCCTTGGCGGTGCGGCCGGCGCAGGCGAGGTCGTTGAGGTACTCGGTGGCGCCCATCGCCGCCTCCTCGCCGTTGAAGCCGACGATGAAGGTCTTGATGCCCTGTTCGGCGAGGTCCTGCACGGCGGCCAGCGGCGAGGGCTCGGGGCAGCTGAATTCCCAGTCGGCGCCGTCGGTGACGAGGATCGCGTACTGCTCGCGCCCGGGCTCCTTGTTGGCGGCGAGGTACTCGCCGGCGGTGACGAGGGCCTGGCCGGTGGGGGTGGTGTTGCACAGCAAGGTGGCGGCCGGGTCGATGGCGCCGGCGATCGCGGCGCCGTTGCCGAGCTCGGGGCCGATGACGACCTCGCCGGCCTCGCACATCGGGTTGGTGGCCGTCTTGTTCTGCTCGATGCGCTCGGCCAGCGTGACGCATGCGCCGCCGCCGGGATCCCTCGGCCACAGCTCGAGGCCGAAACGGACGGTGTCGTCCTGCGGCGCGGCGGTCAGGGTCTCGATGGCGGAGATCGCCAGGGCCCACTTGCTGCTGGCGTAGCCGGGGGCGTCGACGGGCGTGGCGCCGTCAGGGGTGCGGTGCATCGATTGCGTGCGGTCGAGCACGATCAATGCGTCGGGCGGGAGGCAATCGGCGCCGTCGGTGGTGGTGCCCGGCGGCTCGGTGGTGGCGTCGGTGGTGCTGGTGACGGGCGGATCGACGGTGGTGGTCGGGACGGTGGTGGGACCGTCGGTGATGCCGGTGGTGGTGCCCGCGGTGGTGCCGGTCGGCTCGCCGTCGGTGGCGCCGGTCATCGTGACAGCGTCGGTCATCGTCGCCGGCGCGCTCGACGGCTGGGTGGCGGTCGCGGCGGTGTCACGACCTCCGTCGTCGCTGCAGGCCGCGAGGAGCGCGAGGAGGGCCATCGGACGGCAATAGCGAGAATTCATCGGGCGAGCGTACCGCGAGGCGCCTGGTCGCCGCATCGGGGCGCGGCCGGGCGCTCGCGGTGCACCCGCGCTCGCAGGTGCACCGTGAGGTTCGAGTGGCGCGCGGGCGCGCGTGCTCGATGCGGACGTTCGCATCGATGCGCGAGGTGGTCGAAGAGACAGGTGATGCGCTCGCGGCTGCGCACCGCGGCGGGGCGACGCGCGGGCGGTGAGTCGTGAGATGGCCGGAGAGACATGTGATGTGGCGGCGTGAGCCGGGCGGCGGTGCGGTGGCGAGATGTCTCGAGAGACATGCGCTACGAGGGCGGCGATGCGCGCTGCGAAGTCGTGCTGTCCGGGCGAGGCGTCGGCCTGGGGGGCGAGCGGTGGTGCGGTGACGAGATGTCTCGAGAGACATGTGCTGCGATAGCGGCGATGGCGTTGCTGTCGGTCGTGCTCGCTGCGCTCGACGTGAGGACGTGTCCCGAAGAGGTGCCTCCGGCGAGATGTCCTTGGAGACAGGAGCATATGTGTCGTGAGTCACGATTCGCTCCTGCGGCGGGCCTCGCGCGGGGTCGGTGGTCGCTGGAGGCAGAATCGGCGACTCGCGGGGCGGCGCCGGCAGCGCTCGCGGGTGATCGAGAATAATGCAGTCCTCGGTGTAACGCTCGCCCTGGTGCGGGCACTCCAGAGGCGCGCATGCCAGGTCGTCATCGAACCAATTCCTCCGCGCTGGTGCTGTGCGCCGCGCTCTCCTCCGCCTGCCAGCTGGTCTCGCTGCCCGAGCAGGACAGCGACGGCGCGATGAGCGACACCGACGGGACGACGGCGGAGCCCGGTCCCACCTCGGGGGAGGTGCCCACCACCGGCGAGGCGCCGACCACGGGTCCGGTCGATCCGTCGGGCGGGACGCCGGGCGAGTGCGACTTCCCGGGCGCGGTGCAGCCGATCTTCACGGGGAGCTGCAGCTGCCACGCGGGCGGTCAACCGGCGGGCGGGCTGTCCCTGGCGACAGGCGAGTCGTTCGCGGCGCTGGTGAACGTCGAGAGCTCGCAGGCGCCGGGGGTGCTGCGGGTGGCGCCGGGAGATCCCGCGAGCAGCTTTTTGATGGAAAAGCTCTCGCCGGCGCCGTCGGTGGGCCAGCAAATGCCGCTCGGCGGGATGTTGTCCGAAGGACAGGTGGCGACGATCTCGGCGTGGATCGCAGCGGGGGCGCCCGAGACGGAGGTGTTCGCGTGCTCGTCCGGCGGCCAGGAGGGCGAGGTCGGGGAGATCGAGCTCGAGGTCGACGGGCCGGTGCAGGTGCTGGTCGGCGAGACGACGCCGCTGACGGCGCTGGTGACGAACGAGGAGGGCGAGCCGGTCGACGTGACATTGACGTGGACGAGCAGCGCGGAGCTGACGCTGTACGTCGACGGCAAGGGGGTGCTGCTCGGGGTGTCCCCGGGGACAGTCGAGCTGACGGCGAGCGCGGGCGGAGTGACGAGCGCGCCGGTGACGGTCGCGGTGGTCGACCATGACCCTCCCGCGGCCACGTTCACGCAGGTGCGCGCGCTGACGGACCAACGCTGCGCGGTCTCCGGCTGCCACGTCGACGGGGTCGAGCCCGGCGACCTGCGCTTCGATCGCGAGCCCGACCGGCTGTGGGAGGAGCTGATCGAGGACGAGGCAGAGCAGGTCGACATGCCGCGCGTGCAGGCGAACGCGCCGACGAACAGTTACCTGATGCACAAGCTGGTGCTGCGCACACCGGCCGTCGGGGCGCAGATGCCGATCGGCGGCAGCCCGATCGCGGCCGCGGAGGCGCAGGTGATCTTGCGCTGGATCCTCTCGGGGGCCGAGTTTAATTGATCGACTGGATCGAGTCGGCGTCGAGGGTAGGAATATGCTGGTCTTATGGACATGTCTCTTTGGTCTGTTGATGCCGTCGCCCGCCGCGGAGGCGCCGGCGGACGCGTGGCGGGCGGAGGAGCTCGTGACGGTGAAGCCGAAGGCGCCGGCGGTCGAGGCTCCCGCCGAGACGAAGCCTCGGCCGCCGCAGGTGAAGCCGGCGAAGAACGCCGCGAAGGCGAAGGGCAGGAGTGAAGCGCGAGCCGGGGCGCCGCGACGAGCGGCGGTCGAGGAGGTGCCGCCGGTAGGCGGGGCGAACGAGGTCGAGAGCGCGGCAGAGGGGGGGACGGGCGAGCTCCCCGCGAGCGAGGACGACAAGGTCGTGGCGGACGGGATGGCGGGCGAGCCGCAGGGCGCCGCTGCGAGCGAGCCCGCGGTGGCGTCGACCGAGGTGGCCATGCCGGTGCGGCCGGTGGAGGCGAGCGCGGAGGAATCGGCGAGCGAGGCGGCGCGCTGCGAGCTCGGGCCGGTGCCGACGACCTCGGAGGTCGACCCGGTGCGGCTGCGCAAGGGGCGGGCGCAGATGTTCGCGGGCGCGGGCCTGCTCGGGGTCGGCGTCGTCGGACTCGGGGTGATGGTGAGCGGGTCGTACATCCAGCGCTTCTCGGCGCACGAGCTGGCCCGAGGGACAGGTTACTCGGAGGAGGCGCTGGCGCCGCTGCGGGCCCAGCACGACCGGGGCGAGACGATGCTGGCTGTCGGCGCGGTCACGGCGGCGTTCGGCGCGGTGCTCGGGGTGACGCTGCTGGCGACGGGCGCCCGCGACATGAGGGCCGCCCGCGGCCGCGTTCAGGTGGCGCCCACGCTCGCCGGGCTGGTGCTGAGCGGCCGATTTTGATGACGACGGGGCGCGGAGTGCGCGAGGGGCGAGACGAGGTCGAGAAAAAAGTTGGAGGGGCTGTCGATCGTCGTCGGGCTCGATCGTCGGCGGGACGAGGCCGGTCATGACGGACCGGGAGGAGTCACGACGATGAAGTACATGATCATGATCTTCAGCAGCGAGCAGGCCTGGAACGCGCTGCCGGAGCAGAAGCAGCAGCAGATCTTCGGCGAGTACGAAGCCTACACCGAGGAGATGAGGCGGGCCGGCGTGCTGTGCGGCGGTGAGGCGCTGCAGCCGTCGACGACGGCGACGACGGTGCGCAGCTCGGAGGGCCGGACAATCCACGTCGACGGGCCGTTCGTGGAGACGAAGGAGCAGCTCGGCGGGTTCTGGATCGTCGACTGCGCCGACCTCGACGCGGCGCTGGCGTGGGCGGCGAGGATCCCCGAGGTGGTCCACGGGATGGGGTCGGCCGAGGTGCGGCCGGTGATGGTGTTCTAGCCGGCGGCGTGGGACCCTCGGCGGGGTGAACGGCGTCGCCAGGGCGATCGATGCCATCTTCCGCGCCGAGTCGGGCGCGGTGCTGGCGACGCTGATCCGCCTGACCGGCAGCTTCGAGCTGGCCGAGGACGCGCTGCAGGACGCGCTGACGACCGCACTCGAGCGCTGGCCGGTCGACGGGCTGCCGCACTCGCCCGGGGCGTGGTTGACGACGACGGCGCAGCGCAAGGCGCTCGACCGCCTGCGCCGCCGTCGCAACGCGGACCGGCTCGGCGCACACGTCGAGGCCGAGCTGCTGCGGACCCGCGCCGACGAGGGTCGACCCGACGTCGGACCGGGCGGGCCGGTCGCGGACGACCGCCTGCGCCTCATCTTCACCTGCTGTCACCCGGCGCTGGCGCCCGAGGCCCAGGTGGCGCTGACGCTGCGCACGCTCGGCGGGCTGTCGACGGCGGAGATCGCCCGCGCCTTCTTGACGAGCGAGTCGACGATGGCGCAGCGCCTGGTGCGGGCGAAGCAGAAGATCGCGCGGGCGAAGATCCCCTACGCGGTGCCCGACGCGGCCGCCCTGCCCGCGCGCGTCGAGGCGGTGCTGGCGGTGATCTACTTGATCTTCAACGAGGGCTACCTGGCCAGCGCGGGCGCGTCGGCGATCCGCCGGGAGCTGTGCAGCGAGGCGATCCGGCTGGCCCGCGTGCTGGCGACGATCCTGCCGAACGAGCCGGAGATGACGGGGCTGCTGGCGTTGATGCTGCTGCACGACGCGCGACGCGAGGCGCGGACCGACGACGAGGGGGCGCTGATCCTGCTGGCGGAGCAGGACAGGTCGCGCTGGGATCGCGGCCAGATCGCGGAGGGCCTCGAGCTGGTGGCGCAGGCGCTGCGACAGGGCCGACCGGGGCCGTATCAGTTGCAGGCCGCGATCGCGGCGGTGCACGTCGAGGCGGACTCGGCGGAGGCTACCGACTGGTTGCAGATCTTCCTGCTCTACACGGAGCTGCAGGTGCGCCACCCGACGCCGATCGTGGCGCTCAACCGGGCGGTGGCCGCCGGGTTCGCCGGGCGCCCGGAGGTGGGGCTGCGCGCGCTGGCAGAGCCGGAGGTGGCGGCGGCGCTGGTCGATTACCCCGGCTTCTACCTGGCGCGCGGCGAGCTGCTGCGGCGCGTCGGCGAGCTGACGGCAGCCCGCGGCTGCTTCGAGCGCGCGGCCGAATTGACGGACAACGCCCAGGTCCGCGGGGCGGCCGCGCGGCAGCTGCAAGCGCTGGCGAACCTGCCGTGAACAGCGGCCGACGCCGTACTCGATCCGCCACGACGAGGCGGCGGCCCCTCACGTCGGTTAAAAAATTCAGCGTAGACCTCGAGCGACTGTTCGACGCCGGCGGCCGGGGTGAATTTCAGGATATGTTGGATAGGGCATGTCTGATAGGGCATGTGCCATGAGGCATGCTCGATAGGTCATGCGTGCTCGCGGCGGTACATGACGTCGCTGCGCAGGACGTGCTTGACGCCGCGCAGGACGGGGGCGCCCTGGTGGCGGATCGGGTGCTCGAACAGGAGCGCCGTGCCGCGCGCCGGGGTGACGCGCAGGACCTCGCCGTCGGGGTCGAAGTCGGTGCTGCCGCCGGTGAACTCGGCGTCGAGGTAGATCATGAAGGTGAGCAGGCTGTGCTCCCGGGTATCTCGGAAGTACGAGCCATCGTGGTGCCAGCGGAAGTACTGGCCGGGCTCGTAGCGGTAGAAGCGGAACCGCTCGTTGAGGCCGACGGCGCGCCAGCGGCCCTGCCGCTCGGGCACGAACGGGGCCAGACGCTGCCACAGCCGGGCCGCGCGCTCCTCGTCGTCGAGGATCACCCGGGTGTTGTTGCGGACCTCGGGGGCCATCACGAAGCCGCGGGCTGTCGTGATCGGGGCGGCCGTGAAGCCGATGCCGTGGGCGAGGCGGAGCAGCTCGGCGCACTCGTCGGCGGTGCAGAAGTCGTGGACGGTGAAGATGTCGTCGCCGCGGATCGCGGTCTTGGTCAACGTGTTCATGCCAGGACAGTGGCGCCCGCAGGCCCGGCGGACGAGGACACGACCGGGCAGAACCGGGCAAGACCGGAGAACACGGGGCAAACCAGTGCTCGTCGGCCGCTCACCGCCGGTCGCGGTCGCGCGGCGGCGCTGTGCCGTCATGCGCCGGTCTGTCAGGCGTCATGACTCGGGGCGCTTGCGGCGGGGTCGCCTGGCGGCGCGGCTCCGGCGGGCGAGCGCCTGGTCGTGGGCCTCGCGGAGCGCGCGGAAGGCCTCGGCGTCGCCGCCGCGGTCGGGGTGGGTGAGCAGCGCGCGCTGGCGGAAGGCGGCGCGGATCTCCGCGACCGTGGCCTGCGACGAGAGCCCGAGGACCTGCCAGATCGAGGCGCCCTGCGGCTCGCGGCTCGCGGGCGGCGCGACGCCGGTCGCGTCCTTCGCGGCCTGCGGGAACGGGGCCTCGCCCATCAGCACGCGGGCCCACGCGCGCGCCCAGATCGGCTCGATCTGGACCAGCGCGCGACCGGCGGCCTTCTCGGCGCGGCGCAGGGCCTCGTCGCGCGTGCGGGCGCCGCCCTCCGAGGCGTCGGGCTTGCGGAACGGCTCGCGCGCCGGCGGGGCGGTCCACCAGGCGGCCCACAGGAAGCGGCGGCGTCGCGTCGAGGCGATCGAGACGACGGCGGCGAACAGCTCGGACACGCGCGGATGCTACCCGATCGGGGGGCCGCGGCAACCGATCGGGGTGGAGCGAGGATGTGTCCTGGAGGACATGTCCTGACGGGCTCGCGTGGACAGGGACAGGAGCGGGCGAGACCGGTTAGCATGGCCCAGCACCCGTGCTCCGCTTCAATCACGAGTTGCTCGCGCGGATCCGCACCGAGCTTAACCTGACCCAAGAGGCAGCCGCGGCGGCGGTCGGGGTCGATGTCCGCACGTACCGCCGCTACGAGTCGGGGGCGGTCAACGAGGCGGCCGAGGGCTTCGTGGTCCGCAACGCGAGCCGCCGTCGGCTGCTGACGCAGCTGGGCCGCGAGCTGGGGATCGCGGAGGACGAGCTGGTGGTGGCGATCGAGGCGCCGGCGCCGGCGCCGGCGCGCGAGGGGTGGCGTCCGTGCCACGCGCACACGCTGCCGCGCGCGCGTCACTTCGTCGGCCGCGAGGATGTGCTGGCGCTGCTGCGCGAGCGGTCGCGGCGGGTGATCGCGGTGGTGGCGATCGGCGGGGCGGGCAAGACGTCGCTGGTGGAGCGCTACCTGGCGGAGCTCGGCGAGGGGCCGCACGCGGGCGGGATCTTCGTGTGGAGTTTCTATGACGACACGCGGGTCGAGGCGTTCTTCGCCCGCGCGACAAGGTACTTCGCGGGGGAGGTCGAGGTGGCCGCCGGCGACCGACCGCAGGTGCTGCAGCAGGCGCTGGCCGCGGGCGCGCCGCACCTGCTGGTGCTCGACGGGCTCGAGGCGGTGCAGGGCAGCGGGTCGGGCGAGACGACGTACGGGCGGCTGGCCGACGGGGCGCTGCGCCGGCTGTTGATGGCGGCGGTGCGCGGGCTCGGGGCGACGCGCGTGCTGCTGACGTCGCGCTTCGAACCGACGGACCTGCAGGCGTGGGACGGGCAGGAGCTGACGACGGTGCGGCTCGGCGGGCTGTCGCCGGCGGAGGGCTCGACGCTGCTCGAGCGCTGGGGGCTGGTCGCGGGGGCGACGCTGCAGCCGCTGGTCGATCGCGTCGGCGGACACGCGCTGTCGCTGGCGATGCTCGGGTCGTACGCGGGGACGTTCCTCGACGGCGACGGCGAGCGAGCGCAGGCGATCGCGCTCGAGCCGGCCGCGCGCGACGATGTGCAGGCGCGGCGGCTGCTGACGGTGCTGGCCGCGTACGCGCGCGCGCTGGCGCCGGAGGAGCGCGACGTGGTGGCTCGCCTGGCGCTGTTCCCCGCGGGCGCCGACGCGCCGCTGCTGGCCCGGATCGCGGCGGCGGGGGGCGCTGCGGCGGGGGCGCTGGCGGGGCTCGAGGCGGCGAAGATCGTGCCGATCCTGGCGCGGCTCGAGCGGCTCGGGCTGGTGGCCCGCGCGGCGCCGCAGCGCTGGACGGCGCACCCGTTCGTGGCCGAGTACTTCCGCTCGCTGCTCGGCGCGCCGCCGGAGGCGATCCACGAGGTCGAGCGCGAACACCTGCTCGCGAGCCTCACGGTCCACGCCCCGGGGCCGCAGGCGCACGATCGACTCGACACGTACGAGGCGCTGCTGATGCACACGCTGCGCGCGGGGCGAGTGAGCGAGGCGGCGTCGATCTACTTCCGCGGCCTCGGCGGGTTCTCGCACCTGGGGCTGCAGCTCGGGGCGATGAGCCGGGGGGCCCGGATCGTCCGCGAATTCGCGGCCGACGGCGATCCCGGGCGCATGCTGCCGGCGCTCGGGGGGGGTCGGCGCGCGCGGCTGGTGTACGACTGGGGGCTGTACGCGGGCGCGCTCGGAGATCTGGCGCAGGCGAGCCGGTGCTTCCGGATCCACGGGACGCTGGTGCGCGAGGAGGGCAGCCTCGAGGGGCTGACGACGAGCCTGCGCGCGCTGGCGTACACGGAGCGCCTGGCGGGCTCGCTCACCGAGGCGCTGCAGCTGGCCGAGATGGCGGCGGAGGTGGCGATCCGCGCGCAGTCGCCGGGGGACGCGGCGCGGGCGCTGGCGCTGCAGGCCCGCGTGCTGCACGACCTCGGCCGGGTCGACGCGGCCGAGGCGTGCTTCGAGCAGGCGCGCGGGCTGGGCGATCGACCGTTCGCGCGGCGCTCGTTCTGGACCGCCGAACACGCGCTGGCGCTCGGTCGAGTGACTGCGGCGCAGGCGGAGGTCGAGGGCAACCTGGCCGGATTGCACGAGCTCGGCTGGGCGGGCCATCGCGCGCACGCGGAGACGATCCTAGGACAGGTGGCGCTCGCCGGCGACGAGCCGGACCCCGACCGCGCGACCCTTCATCTGATGCACGCACGCGAGTGGACGACGGCGACCGGCGAGATCGAGGTGGTGCTGCGCTGCCACGAGCTGGAGGCGCAGATCTGCCTGGCGGAGCGGCGCTTCGCCGACGCGGAGCGGGCGATCCGCGGCGGGCTGGCGCTGGCCGAGACGTGCGGGTTCGGCCTGTTCGCCGGAGTCTTTAAAAATTTGGCGCTGGCGCGGTCGCTCGAGGTCGGGGCCGGGGTGGCCGAGGCCGCGGCGCTCGCGTTGGCGGCGGCGCGGGCGCAAGCGACGGCGGCGTGGAACCTGGCGGACGCGCTGCACCTCGCCGGAATGGCTGCGCTGACGACGGGGACGCCGGCGCGCGAGCTGTTGGCGGAGGCGGAGCGGCTGCGGGCATGGCTGCGCCACCCGCAGCTGGCGGCGACGCGGGCGGCGCTGGCGCGGGCGTGAATGTCCTTCGGGACATTTTATTAAAATAGGAGAGCGTCACGAGAGATGTCCGGAGGGACATCTGTCATGATTGTGGGCACGAGGGCCCCGCCGCCGCGGAGGGCGGCGGGGCGAATGGCCTGACGGGAGCGCTCAGCCGCGGAAGCGCGACGACGGGTTGTGGCGCCGGCGGACGTCGGCGCCGCCGCCGTGCTGGCGGTTCGGCGCCGGCTCGCGGCGGCGCTCGTCGGGGCCGTGGCCGGGCTTCTGACGGGCCGGTGCGGCGCCGCCGAGGGCCCATGAGAGCGGGCCGGTGTGGACGCGCTCGGGTTTGGGGTCGGTGCGCGGGTCGGGGACGGTGAGCTCGGGGGCGGTCCTGGGAGCGGGAATCGTTTTGGGCATGAGGTCGCGATCCTTCGAGCCTGTCCGAATGAACAGGCGTGGGGATCCCGCGCGCCGGGGCGCGGGAGGATGAACAGGCGACGACGCGGTCCGGCACACGTCCTGCGCGCCGGACGACGATTGTCCACAGGCGTGAATCACCCTCGACGGGAGATCACGGCCCTGCGGCCTCGCGGGGACGCTTTCGCGTCTGCGCGAGGAGTCCGGCGACCGACCGCCGGCGACGCTGTGCCGATGCGTGTTCGCATGCGCGACCCGCACCGCGTCCGCGGCGCACATGGCCGCGAAGCGGGAGAAAATCGACACAGAGCGCGGCTGGCGAACCGGTGAGGGCGCCGCGTCGGTGTGCTCGAAGACTCGGGGTTCAGACGTCCATAATCGACCCCATCGCTGAGGCCGACTCCACATTACTCGCAGGTCCCGGGCCTGTCAAGGCGGCGAGCGACGGGGCGCACGTCCACGCGAATGCAGAGCTCGATGGTTCGGGCGGGCGCGGCGAATGCGAGAGGTGTTCGAGCATCACATGTCTCTGAGGACATGTTGAGGCTCGGTGGAACACGACGGCGCCGGAGCCGGCAGTGGGCGGCGCGGTCGGCCGACGACTTCGCCGGCGAGCAGCTCGAGATCGCCGGAGCCGGTGCCGCGGGCCTGGACCGTCTCGCCGAGCCGCTGTTGACGAGCGAGGCGCAACACCCCGGGAAGTGTCACCGGGGCGGAAGCGCGCGTTGGGGGCGGACCTTCAATGGGCATTCACCGCGTCGCCGTGGCGGTAGAATGCGTTTCGATTCGTGGCAGCGCAAATCACGTGAGTCGAGGTCGCGGCCGGCGTCCGGCGGAGGTCACGGGGTCTCGACGCGTGCATGATTCTCGGCCATGATGCGGCGCCTTTCTCCGGCCGCGCCCGCCATGTCCGAAGCCCCGGCACTCGACTGTGACGTCGCCATCGTCGGCTGCGGGCCGGTGGGGGCGGTGGCGGCCAATTTTTTGGGAATGGCGGGGGTGCGCTGCGTGGTGCTCGAGCGCGAGACGAGCGCGCACGGCCAGTCGCGCGCGTTCAGCTGCGACGACGAGGCGCTGCGGATCTACCAGCAGATCGGCCTGGTCGACCGCCTGCTGGCGGACATGGTCTCGCCCGACCGGGTCGACTACACGGGGGTGGCCGGCCGCCATTTCGCCGAGTTCCGGCTGGCCCGCCTCGACTTGGGCTCGGCCTACAGCCCGCTGCACTTCTTTCACCAGCCGACGCTGGAGGCGACGTTGCGCGCGGGGATCGGCCGCTTCCCGGCGGTGTCGCTGCGGCTCGGCTGCGAGGTGACGGGCCTGGAGGTCGGCGCCGAGGCGGTCACGCTCGCGCTGCGCGAGGACGGGGCTCGCAAGGCGCTGACGACTCGCTACGTGCTCGGCTGCGACGGGGCCCGCAGCGCGTTGCGCCAAATGTTGGGAGTCGCGCTGCACGGTTCGCGCTGCGACGAATCGTGGCTGGCGATCTCGGGCTTCGCCGAGCCGGGGGCGCTGCGCGTGCCCAACACCCGATTCGTGTGCGACCCGCGGCGGCCGACCTTCGTCAGCCTGTGCCCGGCCAACGAGGTCCGCATCGAGCGCAGGATCCTCCGCGGCGAGACGCCGGCGGCGCTCGAACGGCCGGAGTCGGTGCGCGCGTTCGTGGCGCCGTTCGTCGACCCCGACCGCTATCGCATCACCCGCGCGGCGACCTATCGCTTCGGCAAACACGTGGCCGAGCGCTGGCAGGTCGGCCGGGTGTTCCTGCTCGGCGACGCGGCCCATCAGATGCCGCCGTTCATGGGTCAGGGCCTGGTCTCGGGGCTGCGCGACGCGGCCAACCTGACGTGGAAGTTGACGGCGGTGCTGGCGGGTACGGCCGACCCGGCGCTGCTGGCGACGTACGAGGTCGAGCGGCGGGTGCACACGCAGGCGATGATCGACGTCAGCGCGCGCATGGGCCTGGTGTTCCTCACCGACGCACCCCGGCTGGCGGCGCTGCGCGACCTGGCGCTGTGGGCGATCCAGCGGATCGCGCGGGTCCGCCGGTTCATCCGCGACTTCGAGTTCAAGCCGCCGCCGCTGCACACCCGCGGCTTCATCGCCGGCGGCCGGCGGCCGCGCGGCGGGGCCCAGGGGACCTACTTCCCGCAGGTCCGCGGGGCGGCCGGGCTGTCCGACGAGCTCCTCGGCCCGGGCTTCGCGGTGGTCGGCTTCGAGGTCGACCCGCGAACGGTCGACCCGGATGGCCTTTTGGCCAGGTTGGCGCCGCGCTTCGTCCGCGTGCGCGCGGGCGCCGGCGCGGCCGAGCGAGGGCTGAGCGAGGTCGTCGACGCCGGCGACAAGCTGGCGGTGTGGTTTCGCCGCCACCGCGCGGCCGTGGCGATCGTCCGCCCCGACCGCCACGTGTTCGCCGCCGGACCGGCGCACGCGGCCGCGAGTCTCGGCCGGGCGCTGGCGACGGCCCTGCGCGATCCGGCGCGGCTGATGCGCGGCTGATGCGAAGGACATGCCCTGAAGAGCATGTGTTGAAGGCTATGTCCTATCGGACAGTTCCGAAGGGACATGCAGGGCGATACACGTCAGTCGGGCGGCGGGACGACGGCGACCGGGCAGGCGGCGAGGCCGGCCAGCGCCGAGGCGGTGCTGCTGAGGAAGATCCGGGCCGGCATCCCGAGCCGGCGCGAGCCGACGACCACGAGCGCGGCGTCGCGGTCCTCGGCGAGCTCGGCGAGCTCGAGCGCCGGATCGCCGTGGCGGATGTGCCGCGGCAGGTGATCGAGGCGGTGCGTGACGGCCCAGCGCTCGGTCGTTTCGGCGACCTCGGCGCGGTAGGTGTCGCGCGCGTGCACCCACACGGGGTCGCGGAGCTCGTCGTTCTCCTCCTCGTAGAAATCTTCGCCGACGTGCACGAGCTCGAGCGGGCGGCCGACGCGGGCGGCGAGGTCGGTGGCGAACGCGACGGCCGCGTCGCTGGCCGGTCCGAGGTCGGTGGCGAGGAGGATCGGTCCGGCGGCGACGGTGACGAGCGTCGGCGGGACGACGACCACCGGCGCGGGCAGGTGGCGCAGCATCCTGCGGGCGACCGGGCCGAGGCGGAACAGGGCGCGGCGCGGCTGACTGGCGGCGCGGCCGACGATCAGGGCGGTGGCGCCGAGGGCCAGGCGCTGCAGCCCGGCCTCGGCGGTCTCGGCCTCCTCGGTGACGAGCCGCGCCGGCGGGCGGCAACCGAGCGCCCGGGCCATGCGCGCGACGGCGGCGGCGATGTCGGCCTCGACGTCGCCGCGGGTGTAGGGGCGGCTCCACGCCTCGAGCACGTAGGCGCCGACGACTGATTCGCCGGCTGCGCCGAGCCAGCCGGCGAACGCGAGGGCGCCGCGGCTGCGGTCGCGGAGGTCGAGGGCGACGATCCATGGGCTTGCTGTCGACACACCGAGAAGATAACGCCGGCCGCGCGGGGCGAGGTGACAATGTCGCGATGGCGGTGTGCGATCGGTCGAGGACAGCGCGGTCCGGTGTGGCCTGCCGCGCCGTCACGGGGCGCAGGAGTTTCGCGGTCGCCGGTCGGCGAGACGTCGCCATGAATGGGTATGTCGATCCTCGCGCGAACCGCCGCCGTTCTGCTCGCTCTGGCCGCCTGCGACATGATCCACGCCGAGGGGCCGCCGAAGCTCGAGGAGAGCAGGCACAACGCCAGCGGCGACCGCGGCGGGCTCGTCGCCTGCTACGACGATTGCAAGCGGCAGCAGCTCGAGCCGACCGACGAGGCGAGCTGCCGCGGGAATTGTGAGATGGCGTTCAAGGTGACGCCGACGGCCGCGGACCCGGTGTTCGACGCGGCGGCGAAGTGCCTGCACGAGTGCGGCGACTCGCGGTCGTGCGCCCGGCGGTGCAAGCGGCGGGCGCGGGCGGCCGACAAGACGCTGACGGCCGAGGCGCTGCGGCGCCTCGAGGAGTGCGTCGACGCCTGCGACACGGAGGAGAAGAACACCGGCGATCGCTGGACCTGCGTCCGCAACTGCGCGCAGACGACGAGGACCGAGGGGCCGGCGTCGTGAGGTTCAGCGCTTGCCGCGGGGCGCCGCGACCGGCGCGAGCGGGAGGGCGACGCGGAACAGCGAGCGGCCGGGGACGCTGTCGACGTCGATCGTGCCGCCGTGGTCGGTGACGATCCGGTGGGTGATCGACAGGCCGAGGCCGGTGCCTTGCGGCTTGCTCGAGTAGAAGGCGTCGAAGATCGGGCTGCCGGGGGCGATGCCGGGGCCGTCGTCCTCGACCTCGAGGGTGACGGTGCGCGGCTGCCGGCGCGCGCGGACGACGACCTTGCCGCCGCCGCCGGGCGCGAGCGCCTCGATGGCGTTGCAGGCGAGGTTGAGCAGGACCTGCTCGAGCTTGGCGCGGTCGGCGACGAGCTCGATCGGGGCGATCGGGACGTCGAGGGCGAGGCTCACCGCGCCGCCCTCGGCCTGGGCGGCGACCAGCTGGGCCACGCGCTCGAGCAATGGTTGCACGCACACGGTCTCGAGCTTGAGCGGACGCGGCCGCGCGAACTCGAGGAACTCGGTGACGAGGGCGCCGAGGCGCTTCATCTCGTCGCCGACGACGGTGACCGAGTCGTGCACGCGCGGGCCGGTGTCGCCGCGTCCCAGGGCCCGCTGCAGGTAGGTGAGGTGCAGCTGCGCGCCGTTGAGGGGGTTGCGGATCTCGTGGGCGAGCCCGGCGGCGAGGGTGCCGATCGCGGCGAGCTTCTCCTGCTGCTGGGTGCGGGCCAGCAGCGCGGTCTCGTCGGTCGAGTCGATGCCGAGCGCGAACACCGAGACCTCGTCGCCCTCGGCCGGCGCGTAGGTGAGGCGCCAGCGGACCACGCGGGTGCGGCCGGCGCGGGTCTGCACGGTGGTCTCGAGCGGCGGCTCGTCGTCGTCGGCGGGCCCGGACCTGTGCGCCTCGGGGCCGGCGCGGTGGAGCTCGGCGAAGTGGTCCAGCCGCTCGCGCAGGCGCCGGCCGTCGCCGCTGTCGTCGACGTGCAGGACCTCGACGAACCCGCGGCCGAGCACCTCGTCGCGTTGATGCCCGGTGACGCGCTCGGCCTCGCGGTTGAACAGGCGCACGCAGCCGTCGGCGTCGAGCCCGAGGATGAGCACGCGCGCCAGCTCGACGGCGTTGATGTAGCGGTGCTCGGTGCGCGCGAGCGACCGCCCGAGCGCCTGCTTCTCGAGCCGCTCGAATTGCTGGATCCGGAGCACGAAGTCGTCGCGGTAGCTCTCGAGCATGATCGCCAGCTCGAGGTCGAGGAGCCGCGAGATCGCGGCGGCGGTGCCCGGGCCGTCGCTCGGCGCGGCCTCGGCGATGGCGACCAGCGAGCCGCGGATCCGCGCCATCGCGGTGAACATGTAGCGCTGCGGCAGGCCGACCTTGACGTGCACGCGGCCGATCGTGGCGGTGTCCTGATAGTAGGACTCGTCGTAGACGCCGCCGAACAGGCGCCCGAGCCAGCGGACGAGCGAGCGGTGCAGGCGGGCGATCTGCTCCTCGCCGGTGAAGACGGCGTGGGCCTCCTCGTGCAGGCGGATGCGCTCGTAGAACTCGCGGGCGATCCGCTCGAAGTGCGGCGCCGCGAGCTCGCGCGCGGCTCGCAGGTACTCGGCGTCCTCGGCGGTGAAGCCGATGTAGCGCTTGAGCTCCTCGAACCGCGTCTCCAGGGTCTGCATCGCGACGCTCCCGCGCGCCCGGAGCTCTCCGGGTAACACGCGGCGATCGAGGCCGACAAGCGCAGGTCTTTCGGAGCGCGCGGCGAGGCGTCGCGCCCGCGGCGCGAGACGATCTACGCGTGGTGGTACCTCACGTGCGTCCCGACGTCGCGGCGAAGACGGCGGCGGCCGGGCCTCCACGCGGTCGATGTGACGGGCATGTTACAGGTGGGCCGGCGCTGCGTGAAATGCGCGAGCAAGCGATGGACTCGCCGGCAGAGGCCGGCTAGCTTCGCGCGCGGAGAAGCACCCATGGCGCTGCAGGACGTAATCCGTTGGCTACTTCCGCGGGAGGATGTGTTTTACGGGCTCATCGAGCGGCAGAGCGAGCTGTGCGAGCAGGCCGCCCGCGCGCTCGCCGAGTTCGCGCGAGGGGTCCCGGCGGAGAAGGTGCGCGAGCGGGTGCAGGAGCTCGAGCACCAGGCGGACGCGATCGTCTACGAGATCGAGGATCAGCTGGAGCGAGTGTTCGTGACGCCGATCGACCGCGAGGACATCCAGCTGCTGGCCGCGTCGATCGACGACATCGTCGACCTGATCAACCTGACGGGCCGGACCTTCGAGCTGTACGCGGTGCCGGAGCCGTCGCCGCCGATGATCGAGCTGATGAACATCCTGGTGAAGATGACCGAGCTGTTGAAGGCGGAGCTGCCGGCGCTGCGGCGCCACGAGTACGCCAAGCTGATCGCGGTCGGGCGGGTGATCAAGACCCACGAGAAGGAGGCCGACCGGATCTTCCGCAACGCCGTCGGGGAGCTGTTCCACGACCCGGCGATCGACGCCAAGGTGCTGCTGCGCGACAAGGAGGTCCTCGAGGACCTCGAGAAGGCGATCGACAAGTGCGAGACGGTGGCCGAGCGGCTCAAAAATCTGGCGGTGAAACATGGTTAGCGCGCTGACTCTGGTGATCGTGGTGATCGTGGTCGCGCTGGTGTTCGACTACATCAACGGCTTCCACGACGCGGCCAACGCGATCGCCACGGTGGTCTCGACCGGGGTGCTGCCGGTCCGCACGGCGGTCATCCTCGCCGGCGTGCTCAACTTCGTCGGCGCGATCACGGGCACGGCGGTGGCCAAGACGATCGCCTCGGGCTTCGCCGAGCCGATGGTCGTGACGCAGGTGGTGGTGCTGGCGGCGCTGGTCGGCGCGTGCATCTGGAACCTGCTGACGTGGTGGTACGGCATCCCGTCGAGCTCGTCGCACGCGCTCATCGGCGGGCTCGCGGGGGCGGTCGTCGCTCACGCGGGGCTGTCGGCGTTCAACTGGAGCACGCTGGTCGACAAGGTGCTCATCCCGCTGGTGGTGTCGCCGCTGGCCGGGTTCACGATCGCGTTCCTGTTCATGATCGGGCTGTTGTGGCTGGTGCGGGCGTTCCGTCCGGCGACCGTCCAGCGCGGCTCACGGCGCCTGCAGCTGGTCTCGGCCTGCATGATGGCGTTCTCGCACGGCTCGAACGACGCGCAGAAGGCGATGGGCATCATCACCCTGGCGCTGGTGTCGTTCGTCGCGGCCGGCTACACCGGCTTGCCCGACTCGATGCTGCCGGTCGGCAAGGATGTGCCGACGTGGGTGGTGTTCGCGTGCGCGGCGGCGATCGGCTTCGGCACGATGGCGGGCGGCCAGCGCATCATCAAGACGATGGGCGCGAAGATCATCCGCATCACGCCGCTGCAGGGCTTCGCGGCCGAGACCGCGGGCACGGCGACGATCCTCACCGCGAGCGCGATGGGCGTGCCGGTGTCGACGACGCACTGCATCAGCGCGTGCATCATGGGCGTCGGCGCGAGCAAGCGCCTGTCGGCGGTCCGCTGGGGCGTGGCCGGCAACATCGTCCTCGCGTGGGTGCTGACGATCCCCGCCAGCGCCGGGTTCGCGTTCCTGTCGCTGCTCGGTTTGCGCGCGATCTTCGGCGACCTGGCCTAGCCGGCAGCCTTGGTGCGAGCCGGCGCTCCACGGGCTGCTGGCGCGTGACCGCGCGGGCCGGCGGACCTCGACCGCAGGGCCCGCCCGTGCGAGCCTGACGGCGCGCGACAGGAGGCGCCGATGCAGGACGATCTCGGGGACCGAATGAAGATGTACGAGATGGCGGAGGCCGGCCGGAAGTGCATGCCGCTCCTCCCCATCGTGGCCCGCATCGACGGGCGCTCGTTCTCGAAGTTCACGTCGGGGCTCGAGCGCCCGTACGACCGCCGATTGTCGGAGCTGATGATCGACACGGTCAAGTTCCTGGTGCGCGAGACCAATGCGGTGTGCGGTTATACGCAGTCGGACGAGATCACGCTGGCCTGGTACACGCCGAACTTCGACAGCCAGATCATCTTCGACGGGCGGATCTCCAAGCTCGTGTCGGTCCTGGCCAGCTTGACGACGGCGCACTTCAACCGCCGGCTGCCGCAGTTCCTGCCCGCCGAGTACGCGGAGAAGTTGCCGCACTTCGACGCGCGGATGTGGAACCTGCCGTCGCTCGAGGAGGCGGCCAACGCGTTTTTGTGGCGCGAGCTCGACGCGATCAAGAACTCGATCTCGATGGCCGCCAGGGCCCACTACAGCCACAAGCAGCTCGACGGCAAGAACGGCGCCGAGATGCAGGAGATGCTGCTGCAGAAGGGCGTGAACTGGCACGAGTACCCCGACTTCTTCAAGCGCGGGACGTACGTCCAGCGGCGCAAGACCGTGCGCAAGTTCGACGCCGAGGAGCTCGAGAAGCTGCCGCCCATGCACGAGGCGCGCAAGAACCCGGAGTTGATGATCGAGCGCACCGACTACGTCGCGCTCCCGCTGCCGCCGCTCAACCGGGTGAAGAATCGCGTGGCCGTGCTGTTCGAGGGCGCGGCGCCCGAGACGGCCGAGACCGCGTGAGTCGGAGGTGATGACGATGCTGCCAAAGGATCACGACGTACGCATGAGCCGCGCCCGCCTGGCCCTCGCCGGGCTGTCGGTCGGCGACGCCCTCGGCGAGCGCTTCTTCGGCCGCGACTCGGTGGTCGAGCGCGCGATCGCCGGGCGCGTCGAACCACCGGACCCATGGTCGTGGACCGACGACACGGCGATGGCGCTGTCGATCGTGGCGACGCTCGAGCGCCACGGGGACATCGACGCCGACTTCCTGGCCCGCGCGTTCGCGCGGCGCTACGAGCTCGAGCCGCAGCGCGGCTACGGCGGGACCGCCCACGAGATCTTGCAAGACATCGCGTCCGGCAGACCATGGCGCGAGGTGTCGGCGGCGGTGTTCGGCGGCGAGGGCTCGATGGGCAACGGGGCGGCGATGCGCGTGGCACCGGTCGGGGCGTACTTTGCCGATGATGTCGCGCGTGCGGTCGAGGCCGCGCGGCTGTCGGCGCTGCCGACTCACGCCAACGCCGACGCGCAGGCGGGGGCGATCGCGGTCGCGGTGGCTGCGGCGTTGGCGTGGCAGATGCGCGAGGCGCCCGACGGCGAGCGGCTGATGGCGAGGGTCATCGAGCACACGCCCGAAGGACTGACGCGGCACGGGCTCGTGCAGGCGCTCGAGCTGCGCGCGCAGGGGGTGCCGACGGCGATCGCGGCGAAGCGGCTCGGCAGCGGCTACCGGGTGCTGGCGTGGGACACGGTGCCGTTCGCGCTGCTGTGCGCGTCGCGGCACCTCGACAGCTATGAGGAGGCGTTCTGGGACACGGTCTCGGGCCTCGGCGACCGCGATACGACCTGCGCGATGGTCGGCGGCGTGGTGGCGATGAGCGTCGGCGAGGCGGCGATCCCCGCGCGCTGGCTCGCGGCGCGCGAGCCGCTGTCGTGAACGCGTCGACGCGCCCGGGCCTGGCCGCGAGCGCGTCGACGTCCGCACCGGTGATTACGGATCGATCGGGACCGGCGGCACGACCTTGATCTCGCTCGACACGCTGTTGGCCAGCTCCGACAGGGCGTGGCGGTAGATGTCGATCTGCTCCGAACACCAGCCGTAGTTGTAGAGGTGGACCAGGCTGAAGTAGCGGATGAAGGGGCGCGCGTCGGTGCGTGTTCAAGTCGATGAAGACCGACGATGCGTTTCGGCATTCGTCGTTCGGCGGCGCAAGCTCGCTCGTGTCACACCACGAGACGATCGTCGGACTCGACAATGCGAATCTGTCGCGCGTTCTCGTGGACGACCGTGCATACCGGCCGCCCCTGGGCGAGCCACACGGTCTGCACCGAACTCTCATGCGTGTTGAATGAGAACAGGAGCTCGTCGCCGGTGTCCGACGGGAATCGGTAGCGTCAGAACCCGTCCGAGGGGCTGGCATCGAATGGGCCCACACCGAGGTGGGCCAGAAATTCGTCTTCCGTCGGTGCTGTCGTGGGCATCGTGGCCGCGTCGATCTACCACGAGGTGGCACGATCGCGGAATGGGCAGTCGGCTCGAAGCCCCACGGAGCCCGCTTGCGGATCCTCGCCGAGGGGCGTCGTCATTGCACGGTGCCGCGGCCGGCGTCCTTGCTGCGCCAGGTGAACTCGTACTTGATCTTCTGGCACTTGCCGGCCAGGAGGGTGAGCACCTCGTCGGGGACGTCGACCTCGAGAGCGTCGATGGCGTTCTTGATCCGCGCGTCGAGGACAGGGTCGCCGGTGCTCTGCTTGAGCTGGGCGGACAGGCTGCCGTCGGGGCAGACCTCGAGGCGGAACTTGTAGGTGACGTCGTTGCCCTCGGCGGCGAAGGTGCCGACGCGCATGTTGTTGAGCGCGCGCATGACCGCGGTGGCCCACGGGTCGCCGGCCTTGTAGGTGTCGGACCAGCCGTCGGCCGAGCCGAAGGGATCGCCGGGCAGCTCGTCGACGGTCGGCAAATCGTCGTAGGGGGTGTTGGACGGGCGGTCGCGGTCGGACACGGGGGCGGCGGGGTCTCTCGGCTTGCTCGGCGCGCTGGTGTCCCTGTCGCTGGTGGGCCTGGGCGGCGTGGGCTTGGGCGCGGGCTGGTCGTCGGTGGTGACGGAGGACCTGGCGGCGTGGTCGGGCGCGCGGGTGGCCCGCACGACCGGCTTCTCGGGGATGGCCTGCGGGTCGAGCTGCGGGCCGCGGCGCACCAGCTCGCCGGGGATGTACTCGATGAGCGCGATGTCGTCGTCGGCCGAGACCTCGAAGGTCGGCGCGAACATGACGAGCGCGGCCACGCCGCCGCTCAGCAGGGTCGAGCCGACGAGGCTGCCGACGAAGGCGGTCGAGTTGCTGGCGATCTCGCGGAGCTGCCGGGCGAACGCGGCGAATGGAGTGAGCAGCATGGGGACGCTGCGGACCTGCGGGCGGGGGGACCGGTCGGCTGCGGGCACAGTGGGGCGTCGGACGACCGCGGGCGCGGCGATATTCGCCGGGCCGGAGCGCGCGCTGTGGACTCGGTTCGAGCCGAGCGAGCAGACGGCTCGGCGGGCGGGCCGCCCGCTCGTGTGTCGATTGCTCCGGCGACGCCGGGTCCGGTGGTCGATTCGGCGAGGTCGGTTACCTTCGAGGATCGCCATGGCTATTCTCCGCTCGGGGGCCTCCGAGGAGCGCGTGGTCCTGCCGGATCGATGTTTGATAGGTCGCTCGAAATCGTGCGACCTGGTGCTGGGGGCGCGCGACGTGTCGGGGCGGCACGCGGAGATCCAGTGGGACGGGGCGCGCTGGGAATTGCACGACCTCGGCAGCCGCAACGGGACCTGCGTCGACGGGGCGCGGCTGGCGGCGGGCGAGCGACTGGTCCTGCATCCGGGGGCGCAGATCCGCTTCGGCCGCGAATCGGCGGTGTTCCGGCTGGAGGACGCGGGCGGGCCGCAGCTGATGGCGCACCGCCTGCCGGCGGGCCCCTGGCAGGTCGGCGAGGGCGGCTATCTGGCGCTGCCCGACCCGGCCGAGCCGGAGTGCTCGATCTACCAGGATCCGCAGGGGACGTGGGTGTGCGAGCGCCTCGGCGAGCTCGGACCGATCGAGGACCGGGCCGTGCTGGTGGTCCGCGGCGAGGTGTGGCGCGTGCACCTGCCGCGGTTCTGCGCGTGCACGTGGCAAGAGAGCGACGGCGGGCTGTGCCTGGCCAACCTCCGGCTGTGCTTCGCGTACAGCCGCGACGAGGAGCGGGTCGAGCTGGTGGCGCTCTGCGGCGAGCGCCGCCTCGATCTCCAGCGCCGGGCGCATCACTACGTGCTGCTGCTGCTGGCGCGACGGCGCCTCGCCGACGAGCGCTCCGGCGTGCCGCTGGCCGAGCAGGGCTGGTTGACCGCGGACGAGCTGCTCAAGATGCTGCGGATGGACGACAATCACCTGAATATCTGCATCCATCGCGCGCGCACGCAGCTCGGGCGACTCGGGGTCGCCGACGCGGCGTCGCTGGTCGAACGGCGCCCGGGGAGCCGGCAGGTCCGCCTGGGCGTCGGGCGGCTCGAGCTGCGCCTGGTCGATTGAGCGGTGCGGCGATCGGGCGCGCGGGCCGGGGTCGTGAAGG
>NZ_JAIRAU010000005.1 GCF_020073745.1 Nannocystis pusilla | reverse complement strand
TGGCCGCACGCGGCCATGGTGTCGTCGCCGCGGGTGGCCCGGATCGAGGTGTTGAGCCGCAGCTCCTGCAGGCGGGCCTTGAAGCGCGCCACCTGCTCGGGCTCCGGACGGCGAAATTCGCTGCCGGGGTGCGGGTTCCACGGGATCAGGTTGAGCTTGCACGGCAGCCCGCGCACCAGCTCGGCCAGCCGCTCGGCGTCGGCGAGGCTGTCGTTGACGCCGGCGAGCAGGACGTACTCGAGGGTGACGCGGGCCCGCCGGGCCAGCGGGAGCTCGCGCAGGGCCGCGAACAGCGCCGCCAGCGGGTACTTGCGGTTGACCGGCATGATCGCGTCGCGGACCTCGTCGGTGGTGGCGTTGACGCTGACGGCCAGCTGCGCCGGGCTCTCGGCGACGAGGCGGCGGATCTGCGGCACCAGCCCCGAGGTGGAGACGGTGACGCGCCGGTGCGACAGGCCGAGGCCGTGGTCGTCGACCATGACGTCGATCGCCGGCAGCACCTGGTCGAGGTTGTGCAGCGGCTCGCCCATGCCCATGAACACGACGTTGGAGATCCACACGTCGGGGAACCGGCGGCGCGCGATCACCAGCTGGTCGACGATCTCGGCGGCGCCGAGGTTGCGCGCGAGGCCCATGGTCGCGGTCAGGCAGAACTGACAGTTCATCGCGCAGCCGACCTGGCTCGACACGCACAGGGTGGCGCGCTCCTTGCCGGGGATCAGGACCGACTCGACGGCGGCGCCGTCGTCTGTCTGAAAGACCAGCTTGCAGGTGCCGTCGGCGGCGCGCTTGACCGACTCGAGGCGGAGGGCGTCGAGCCGCGCGACCGCGGCCAGGCCCTCGCGCGCGGGGCGGTCGAGCTCGGGCATGACGGCGAATTCGCCGCGCAGGGTGCGGTACAGCGCGGCCCACAGCTGGTCGGCCTGACCGGGGCGGAGGCCGTGCTCGCCGGCCCACGCGAGCAGCTGCGGCCGGGGCACGCCCTTGAGCAAGATCCGTCCGTGGTCGTCGCGCGGCAGCATCGGTGCCCCCGGAGATAGCACAGCCGCCGCGGTTCAGGCGACCAGCTGGTCTTTGAGCCAGGTTGCGATCGCCCGCCACACCGGCTCGCTGGCGGGGTCGGTGACGGCGGCCATGTGTCCCGGCGCGCGGCGGCCCGGGGTGAGGTCGGCGAACTCGCGGGCGCCGAGGCGGATCGTCGTGCGCCGCGGCAAGGGCGACCAGAAGCGCAGGGCGGTGCGCGGCGGGGCCAGCCGGTCGCCGTCGCTGACGACCAGCAGGACCGGGGTGTCGACCGCCGCGAGGCCGGCCCGGTAGTCGCGGCCGTCCCGCGCGCGCCAGGCGTCGGCGGCGACGCAGCGGCGGAAGTCGTCGAAGTAGGTGTAGGCCTCGTCGGCGCTGCCGACGCCGAGGCGGCGCGCGGGCAGGTGACCGAGCGCGGCGGTGAGGCCGACCATCAGGCGGGTGAGGCCGGCCTTGAGCGGCCACACGAGCCGGCGGTCGTCGGTGGCGCGCAGCCAGAATTCGCAGCACAGGGCCACGTGCGCGGCCGGGGCGAGGTCGCGCCCGAGCGCGCCGGTCATCCAGGCGAGGGTCGAGTGGCCGAACAGCGAGTGACCGAGGGTGGCGACCGGGAGGTCGGGCGCGAGGCGGCGGGCCAGCTCGAGGTAGACGGCGGTGTCCTCGACGAGTTGATCGTAGGACCAGTCGCCGCCGCTCGCGGGCCCGGGGCCGCTCGAGCCGTGGCCGCGCAGGTCGGGCAGCAGCACGCGCAGGCCAGCGTCGCACAGGGTGCGCGCCAGGCACGGACGACCTTCGCGGTGGAGCGTGCGGCGGTCGACCATCATCGCGTGGCCGGCGACGACGACGCCCCACGCGGGCGCGGTCGGCTGGAGGTCGAGCACCGAGAGGCGCCAGCCGTCGCTCGCGCGGACGCGGTGCTCGGCGATCACGCCGCCGGCGCCCCGGCCCGGCGGGCCCAGAAGAAGATCAGCGAGCCGCGCCGCTCGCTGTCGAAGTCGACGAGGCCGTGCGCCGACAGCATGCCGCGCAGCTGGTCCGCCTCGAACACGTGGAATTGGCCGACCTGCGACAGCATGGCTTCGAACTTGCGCCGCAGGCCGCGGGTGTACGCGAAGGTGCTGGCGACGAAGCCGCCGCCGGGCCGGAGCACGCGCGCGACCTCGGCGACGGCGGCCGAGGGGTCGGGCCACATGTGGAAGGCCGCGCCGGCGTGGGCGCCGGCGATCGAACCTGTCTTGAAGGGCAGGTGGCCGACGTCGCCGCGGACGAGCCGCATCAGGCCGCGGTTGTCGGCGGCGGCGCGGGCCAGCATCGCCAGCGACCAGTCGAGCCCGAACACCCGCTCGAACCGGCCCGACTCGGCCAGCCGCCGGCCGGTGAAGCCCGGGCCGCAGCTGAGGTCGACGACCGCGCCGCCCTCGGCCGTGGCCAGCGCCGACAGCACGAGCTCGAACTCGGCCCGGTAGTCGGGCAAACCGCCGCTGGCCGCGGCGATGAAGATCGGCCGCCACACCCGCTCGTACACGCGGGCCAGCGCCCGGCTGTGCATCAGCCGCGGGCCGAGGCCGTCGCCCGCGGCGGCGCCGAGCTCCGGCAGGAAGTCGAGGTAGCCGCGGTCGCCCGGGTAGCGCCGGTCGCACGCCTGGCAGACCGCGCCGACGCCCCAGGCGGCGAGCGGGCCGCGGCAGGCCGGGCAGCACAGTTCGAGAGGGAGGGACATGTCGTGGAGGCCAGGTCGAAAAGGACAGGTCCCGAGGGGCAGGTCCCCGGGGACAGGTCTGAAAGGTCAGTCCGTGGCCGGCGGGGCGTCGACGGGGGAGGCCGTGTAGCCGAGCTTGGTGATCGCGCCGGCGATCTCGGCGGCCGGGACGCGCGCCGGGTCGTGGCGGACCTCGGCGGCCCCGGCCTTGAAGTCGGCGGTGCATTCGAGGACGCCGTCGAGCTTGCGGACGGACGCGCAGATGCCCTCCTCGCACGAGTGGCAGACCATGCCGCCGACGCTGAAGCGGGTGGTGCGGACCTGCGGTTCGCCGGCGCAGGCGGCGGCGAGGGTGAGGACGAGGGCGGCGACGCGGCGCATGGCGTGGCTGACGATACTAGTGCTTCGGTCGGGGCATTTCGACCCTTCCGCGCGTGTCCTCGGCCACGCCGCCTCGCGAAGAACGCCGCCTCGCGAGCGAGGCGGCGTTTTGTCGCAGGGGCCGGCGGCGCGTCAGTTCGGGGCGACCACGGTGAGGGTGATCGTCGTGCCGAACGGGACCTTGGCGCCTGCGGCAGGGTCCTGCTTGAGGACGTAGTTCTCGCCGTGCTCCTCGTGCTCGACGCGCTTGATGTCGCCGGCGTCGAGGCCCGAGTCCTTGAGGATCGTCTTGGCCTTGTTGAGGTACTTGCCGGTGACGGCGGGGACCTCGATGAGGGGCAGCGCGGCGATCGTCAGCTCGACGCTGGTGCCGGGCTGGACCTTGACCCCGGCGGCGGGCTTCTGGCTGAGGACCGTGCCCGGGGTCTTGCTCGAGTCCTTCTGCTGCTCGGTGAACTCGACGCCGAGGCCCTGGAGGGTGGCCTTGGCCTCGCCGATCGGCTTGCCGATCAGGTTGGGGACCTTGGCCTCGCGGGCGCGGGCGACGACGACCCGGATCTCGCGGGTGCTGGTCAGCATGGTGCCGGCGGGCGGGTTCTGCTCGAGGATCTCGCCGGGCGTCTTGTCGGGGGTCTCGCGGTCGCCGTCCTGGATGATGATGATGCTCTGCGAAACGGCGATCTTGCGGGCGTCCTTGATCGTGGTGCCGACGAACTCGGGCGCCGGGATCGCGGCCTCGGCCTGCGGGGCCGGCTGGATCGGGGCCTGCGGGGCCGGCTGGGCCGGGGCCGGCTGCACCTGCACGGGCGCCGTCGCCACCGGGACGCCTTGCTGTTGCTGCTGCATCCGCTGGATCTGCGGCCCCAGCAGGACCTGGACCAGGACGGCCGTAATCAGCGAGATCAGGAACATCTTGACGGTGTCGTTCATGGGCGTCCGCGCGGGGCGTAAGGCTCGTTCACAAGCATACCCCGGCCGGCGGTCTGGCCGCAAAGACTTGCCGGGCCGCAAAAGACCGGCGAGGCCGGCGGTGGCGCCGAAGTTCGCTTCAGGGCCGGCGCGGGGACGGTGCCGCGGCGGCGGCCGGGGACCTGCGCAGGCCCCGGTGGAGGCCCGCGGGCGTGGAGGCGGCCCTCGGGCGTGCCGGCGCGCGAGAAAAGGCGCGCCGGCGGGCGAGCGGGTGTATGCTCGCGGGCCCGATGGTCGATCCGCACAAGCTCCCCGAGGACCGCTCCGAGGCCGGCTTCGGCGACTTCAAGCCCGCGCTCGGTCCGGCGCAGGCGCTCGCCGAGGCCAACCGTTGCCTCTACTGCGCCGACGCGCCGTGCGTGCAGAAGTGCCCGACCGGCATCGATATCCCGGAGTTCATCCGCAAGATCTCCACCGGCAACCTCAAGGGTTCGGCGCGCACCATCCTCGACGCCAACATCTTCGGCATGAGCTGCGCCCGGGTCTGCCCGGTCGAGGTGCTGTGCGTCGGCGGCTGCGTGTACAACGAGATGGACGCGCCGCCGATCGCCATCGGCCGACTGCAGCGCTACGCCACCGACGCGGCGCTGGCCGAGAACTGGCGCTACTTCGAGGCCGGGCCCGACAGCGGGCGCTCGGTCGGCCTCGTCGGCGGCGGGCCGGCGTCGCTGGCGGCGGCCCACGAGCTGCGCCGCCGCGGCCACGCGTGCACGATCTACGACGCCGGCCACTGGCTCGGTGGGCTCAACACCACGGGCGTGGCGCCGTACAAGCTGCGCGCCGACGACGCTCTCGCCGAGGTCGCGTACGTGCTCGGGATCGGCGGGATCGCCGTCGAGTCGGGCGTGCAGGTCGGCCGCGACGTCGGCTGGGACGCGTTGCTGGCCCGTCACGACGCGCTGTTCATCGGCGTCGGCCTCGGGGCCGATCGCACGCTCGACATCCCCGGCAAGGACCTCGCGGGCATCGAAGGTGCGGTCGCGTTCATCGAGAAGTTCAAGCTCGGCCGCGTCGACCTGGCGGCGGTGAAGCGCGCGGTGGTGGTCGGCGGCGGCAACACGGCGATCGACGCGGTGCGCGAGCTGGTCGGCCTCGGGGTGCCCGAGGTGACGATGCTCTACCGCGGCGACGAGGCGGCGATGAGCGGCTACGAACACGAGTGGAACGCGGCCAAGGTCGAGGGCGTGCGGGCGCTGTGGCACACGCAGCCGACGGCGTACCTCGGCCGCGGCGGCCGGGTCGCGGGGCTGCGCTGCGTCAAGCTCGGGGCCGACAAGCGGCCGCTGCCCGGCGAGGTGCTCGAGGTGCCGGCGGAGCTGGTGCTGCTGGCGATCGGGCAGGCGCGGCTGGGCGAGCTGGTGGCGGGGCTCGAGGGCGTGCAGCTCGAGGGCGGGCGGATCGTGGTCGACGCCGACGGAGCGACGGGGCACTCGCGCGTGTTCGCGGGGGGTGACTGCGCCAACGGCGGCAAGGAGGTCGTCAACGCCGTCGCCGAGGGCAAGCGCGCGGCGCAGGCGATCGATCGGGCGCTCACGGCGGGCGCGAGCAAGTAGCCGCACGGCCCCTCTGAAAGGATCAACATCAACATGGCCTTCGGGACATCGGTCGATCTGACCTCGAACACCGGCGGGATCGTCACCCCCAACCCGTTCTGGCTCGCCTCGGCGCCGCCCGCCAACTCGGGCGCGCAGATCATGCGGGCGTTCGACGCCGGCTGGGGCGGGGCGGTGTGGAAGACGCTCGGCACGCCGATCCAGAACGTGTCGAGCCGCTTCGGCGCGCACCACTTCAAGGGCACCCGCGCGATCGGCTTCAACAACATCGAGCTCATCACCGACCGCCCGCTCGAGGTCAACTTCCGCGAGATCGCCGAGGTCAAGAAGCGCTACCCCAAGCACGGCGTGATCGTGTCGCTGATGGTCGAGACGCGCGACGAGTGGCGCGACATCATCAAGCGGGCCATCGACGCCGGCGCCGACGGGCTCGAGCTCAACTTCGGCTGCCCGCACGGGATGTGCGAGCGCGGCATGGGCTCGGCCGTCGGCCAGGAGCCGGCGCTCAACGAGAAGATCACCAGCTGGGCGGTCGAGTTCTCGACCGTGCCCGTGCTGGTCAAGCTGACGCCCAACGTCGACGAGATCAACCCGCACGGCCTGGCCGCCAAGCGCGGCGGGGCCCACGGGGTGTCGCTCATCAACACGATCAAGAGCATCATCGGCGTCGACATCGACCGCTTCGTGCCCGAGCCGCGCGTCGGCGGGCTGTCGACCAACGGCGGCTACTGCGGCGCGGCCGTCAAGCCGATCGCCATGCACATGATCGGCTGCCTCGCTCGCGACCCCGACTTCGGCCTGCCGATCAGCGGCATCGGCGGGGTCGCCAACTGGCGCGACGCGGTCGAGTTCATCCTGCTCGGCTGCTCGTCGGTCCAGGTGTGCACCGAGGTCATGCTCCGCGGCTACCGCGTGGTCGGCGACATGATCGAGGGCCTGACCGAGTACATGCGCTCGCACGGGTTCTCGACGATCGAGGAGATGCGCGGCAAGGCGGTGCCGCAGTTCTCCGAGTGGGGCGAGCTCGACCTCAACTACGAGACGGTGGCGAAGATCGACCCGGCCAAGTGCATCGGCTGCCACGCCTGCGTGGTCGCCTGCCACGACGGCGCGCATCAGTGCATCCACCCGGCGCCCAAGGAGGCCGGCACCCGCGTGCCGGTGGTCGACGAGTCGGAGTGCGTCGGCTGCAACCTGTGCCAGATCGTGTGCCCGGTGCCGGACTGCATCACGATGGCGGCGGTCGACAACGGCTTCAAGCCGGCGACCTGGAACGAGTTCGTGTCCGAGGGCAAGACGCTGCGCCCGAAGAAGGGCGCGCACTGAGCCTGTCCTGCGGGACAGGTTAGGCTGGTCGCCTGGACATGTCCTGATGGACATGTCCATCGCGGCCGCGCCCCGCGGGCGCGCGTCACCACGGGGCGAGGTCGAGCCGGCTGGTGAGGTCGACGTCTTTCTTGTACGGGCCCCGGGTGCGGATCGGCTGCCCGTCGCGGCCGATCAGCTCCATCGTCAGCGAGTGCGCGGCGCGGTCGACGGTGACGCGGGCGAAGTTGTCGTCGTTGCAGAAGTTCCAGGCGCGGTAGTCCATCGTCACGCCGGGGCGGATCTCGAAGGTGTCCGGGGTCCGGGGGTCGCGCGAGTCGTGGACGAATTCGGCCGGGTCGCCGTCGGCGAACGGGAACGGCCAGTAGAAGGCCGAGGAGACCAGCGAGTAGGCGCGCAGCGCCTCGCTGCCGTCGCCGCGGAACTCGAGCTGCGCGACCGAGGCGCTGTGGACGTCGCCCGACAGGAACACGACGTTCTGGACCTTGCGGTCGACGATGGTCTGCAGGAGCGTGCGCCGGGTCTGCGGGAAGGCCGGCCAGGCGTCGCTCTTCTCGAGGTGGGCGACGCTGGCGCCGTTGATCGCGAACACGGGGTTGGGCGCGAACACGCTGGCGCTGATGATGAACTTGGGGATGTTGCCGCGGTCGCCCTGCTGGTCGGCGAGCCAGTGGCACAAGACGTCGAGCTGGCTCGGCTCGTCGGGGTCGAGCGAGGGCCGGCCGAGCAGGTGGTTGTCGTCGACCGTGTCCGGGACGTCGTCCATGTAGCGCTGCGTCCGGCAGTCGAGGGCGAAGAACGGGTAGCCGCTGGTGTAGAAGCTGTAGTAGAGGCGCCGGCCGTAGTTGCGCGGCGAGTGGCTCCATTGGTAGCTGAGGTAGGCGCCGATCGCCAGGTTGAACAGCATCTTCTTGCCCGGCGCCTTGATCCGGTCCTGGGCCCAGTTGTCCTCGATCTCGTGGTCGTCGAGGATCATGTACGTCGGGACATGTCGCAAGAGCCTGCGCATGTTGAACGAGCCGAACGCCTGCTGGTAGCGTTCGGTGAACTCGGCGTGGGTGTCGGCCAGCCCGACCGGGACGGCGCGGTGGAAGGTGTCGGCGTAGATCTGGTCGCCGCACATGATGACGTGGCTCGGCCGGGCGCCCTGCTTCTCGACGCCGAGCTCGGTGAACATCGGCCCGAAGATCCGGTCGGACTCCTTGACCTTCCACATCAGGCCGGGATAGCGGCACGAGCCGAGCAGGAAGGAGATCGCCGGCGCGGCGGCCTTGAGCGCGCCGCAGGTGCGGAACACGGCCTCGCAGGCGACTTCGGGCAGGCGCTCGATCTGCGCGGCCCACACCTGCGGGTTCGGCAAGGTGGCGGCGAGCTCGTCGTCGCTGGCCCGCAGCTCGTTGTCCTCGGCGTCGTCGAGCGCGAGCGAGGCGAGCCGCACGCGGTACGTGGTGTCGGGCTCGAGCGCGAACGGCCCCGGGTTGCCGCCGAGGCCGGCCTCGACGCCGAGGACGAAGGTGCCGGTGCGATCGAACTCGCGCTGCAGGCGGAAGTAGAAGACGGGGCGCACCGGCGCCGGGATGACGTGATCGCCCTTCTGCATGACGACGAGGACGCCGACCGTGCGCCGGTCCTCGTCGGCGACGGCCTTGCGCGGGTCGTCGAGCGCGGCGGCCTGCATCCACAGGCGGCAGGAACGGTCGGTGGTGTGGCCGACGATCGGACCGAGACCGGGCGGACGGAGCGTGCTCATGGAACGCTCGAGCGTAGTGCGTCAGGCGAGATCGTTGCAAACCGGTGACGCGGGCGTGAAGCAGACATCATGAGCGCGCATTCGCCCGGCGACCGCCGACGCAGGCCCGCTCGCGGGCGCCCTGCGGCGGCAGCTTGAAAGTGCACGCCGATCCGCGGCCGCACGCGCTGTTCCTGCTTCTTCTGCAAGCAGATGTCCTTTGGGCCATATGGTTGGGCGCCGGGCGATCGCGGGCGCGCGGACGCCCGGGGTGTCGATCGAGGTGCGCGCGAATGCGGCCGGCGCCGCGAGCGACGAGGCGGAGCGCGGTGCGGCGAGGCGCGAGCGGGCGGGGTAGCGAGATGCCTGTCCCCGGGGACATGTCGGCCGCGGGCGCGCGGCTCCGGAGGGCTCGGCGGCTTCGTCTGTCCCGGGGGACATGTCTCGGCCGGACGGCGCGGAGGGCCATCACGACCTCGGGCGCGGCGGGACGTCCGTGGTGCTGGCGGCGGCGCTGCTCGGCGTGGGGGTGGGCGTGCGCGCCGATGATAAAACATGTCCGTGAGGACAGGCGAGGGCGTCAGGCGGGGGGCTCGATCTCCTCGCACTTCTCCTGGATCACGCCGGCGAGGGCGTCGCCGACGACCATCGCGTAGTCGCTGGGGTCGCCGTTGATGTTGCCGGTGAAGGGCGGGGCGGAGAACGACTCGAGGAAGGTCTTGAGGGTGGTGTCGCCGGGGTTGGCGTAGCAGAAGTCGGGCACGAGGCCGGAGGCGAGGATGCAGTTCTTGCCGCCGCACTCTTGCTTGGCGGCGACGAGCTTGTCGACCCACTGGCTGACGGGCTCGGGCGACTTGTCGGGCTCGTCGGTGAGGACGAAGACGACGAGCACGGCGCCGGCGTCGCGGATGAAGCCGGCGTTGGTCGGGGCGGTGGCGGGGTCGGCGGCCCAGCCGGCGGCGGCGGCGGGCATCTCGAACGAGCAGCCGGTCTCGCCCGCGGCGGTGGCGGCGGCGGTGAACCAGGCCTTGAGCGCGGCCGGGTCGTCGTCGGTGTTGAGGGCGAAGTAGTGCTCACCTTGCCATTCGAACAGGCGACCCTGGCCGCCGTTCTCGCCGGTGGTCGCGGGCGGGGCGACGTAGTGCTGGAGGATCTCCTGCTCGCTCGACTGGCTGACGCAGTTGACGGTGCTCTCGGAGCAGCTGCCGTCGTAGAAGGAGGTGGTGGTCATGCCGACGTGGAGGTCGGTGCCCGGCGGCAGCGCGGCGATGATCGCGTCGACGAAGTCGGGAAAGACCGCGCTGAGATCCTCCTGGTGCTTGCCCATCGAGGCGGAGTTGTCGATGACGAACAGGAGGTCGACGGCGGTGCAGCCCTTGGCGCCGTCGGTGTCGGCCGTGGGGTCGTTCGGGAAGTCGGGCTGGCCGAGGTCGAGCTTGATGCCGCCGCTGTCGCTGGCGCCGGTGGTGGTGGGGACGCCGGTCGAGGTGGGCAGGCCGCCCGATTCGGTGGCGCTGCCGGTGCCCGGGTCGGTGGTGCCGGGCGATCCATCGGTGCCGTCGGTGGTAATCGGGGGCAGCGAGGTGGGGGCGCTGGTCGGCATGCCGGCGGTGGCGGAATTCCCGGCGTCGTCACCGCAAGCCGCGAGGACGACGGCGAGGCCTGCGAACGCGCGGACAAGGCCGCCGGGGATCGATCGAACGGGTCGCATCAGGTCTTCGCCTCCTCGATGGCCTATACAGCCGAGCCCGTTCGACGGCAAGCATCTGCCGCGGCGCCGCATGACCGCGGTGGGGGAAGGCGGCTACAATGCGCGACGATGCGGTGGTTCATCGGTGACCTGCAGGGCTGCGCCCGGGAATTCGACGACCTCTTGCGGAAGATCGACTTCGATCCGCAGGCCGACGAGGTGTGGTGCGTCGGCGATCTGGTGAACCGCGGCCCGGATTCGCTCGCGGCCGTCCGCTTGTGGCGAGACATCGGCGGGCACGGGGTGATCGGCAACCACGACGTCTACGCGCTGCTGGTCGCCTCCGGGCGATGGCCGCGCAAGCACGACACGCTCGGGCCGCTGCTCGCCGCGCCCGACGGGCCCGAGCTACTCGCTCGCCTGCGGGCGATGCCGGCCCTGCAGTTCCTGCCCGCAGCGCCAGGTTCGAAGGGGCAGGACGCGTGGGCGGTCCACGCCGGGTTCAACCCGCGCTGGACCGACCTGCACGCGCTGGCGGCCCGCGTCAACTCGGCGCCCCACGACGACGCGTGGCTCGAGTCGCAGGAGCTGTCGTTCATGACGCGCGTGCGCTGCTGTACGGCCGCGGGCGAGCGCAGCAAATTCGACCGCAAGGCCGAGGACTGCCCGCCGCCGTACCGCCCGTGGGACGAGTTCTACCGCGGCGAGCCGCTGGTGGTCCACGGCCACTGGGCCTGGCGCGGCCACTACCGCGGGGCGAAGACGATCGGGCTCGACTCGGGCTGCGTGTATGGCGGGAAGCTGACCGCGTGGTGCCAGGAGGAGGACCGCGTGGTCCAGGTGCCGGCGCGAGGGTCGTGAGCGCGGGTGTGGCCTTTCGGGCATGCCCTCGGGGACATGGCCGGAAGGGCTTGTTCTGCAGAGCATGTCCGAAGGGCCATGCGGTAATCCCGAGGTCACTCGCGGCGGCCGGCGGCGCGCCAGGCCCGGGCGAAGCCGCCGGACAGGACGAAGCGCGGGAAGGTGACGAGCTGCTCGGCCAGGAGGCGGGCGAACAGGTCGCCGCGCGAGAGGAAGGGGGCCGGGGCGTGGCGCTCGCGGCGGTGGCCGCGGCCCTGGGCGGCCACGGCGAGGGCCGCGAGGGCGAGCGCGAGGGCGGCGAGGCCGGGGCGGAGGGCGACGAGGGCGAGCGGGACGCCGGCGAGGGCGAGCACGCACAGCGGAACGGACACGGCGTGCAGGAGCAGGTTGGTGCGGTCGGCGTGGCCCTGCGAGTAGTGCTCGAACTGCCAGGCGAGGAGGTCGGTGCGCATGCGGGCGGTGTACCGCGGCGCCCGGCAGCGGGGCTTGAACGGACTGGCTACGATCGTCGCGGGGGTGCGGGCACGTCGCGGTGTTTTTCGGTGACGCTTCGGCGAGCCCGAACTGACGTTTGCCGGGGACGTTCGTCGGGAGCGAGTCGAGCGGTCGCGTGTGCACCGTCAGAAGCGGGCGTCGATCGTCAGCTGTGCGCCGGCCGGTCCGCCCTCGGGCCGGAGCCTCGTGTTGCGCGAGAGCCTGATCCCGCGCTCGTCGACGGCACGCTGGTGGTGTTCGGTCAGGGCGAAGATCCCGCCGATCGCCGCCAGCAGCAGGCCGGCGCCCTGCACGACGCCGAGCGCGTAGTCCCGCGGGTCCCGCGTTCGGCTGGCGACGAGGAACGGACCGGCGACCGGGATCGTCAGCGTGCCCGCACGCCGGATACAGGTGGCCTGGCTGTCCTCGACGCAGTGGCGCCGCACGTACGCGGCCGTCAGTCCGCTGGCGATGTAGCTGACGGTGAACATGGCGAGGCCGACGGCGAACACGGCGGTCGGCGTCAGGCGACGCTGCCGGCGGGGCGGGGGCGGCAGCCCCTCGCCCGGCGGCGTCACGGCGAGCACGATCGGCTCGCCGCCGGTGGCCGATCGCACGACCAGGAAGGGCGTCGCCGGGGCCGCGGGATCGATCGCCTCGTAATGCACACGGACCCGCGGCTGCAGCCATCGCGAGCCGGTCGGCGCGAACCGGATCCCCGGCGTCGTGTTGGGCGCGGTCTCGCTCGAAGTCTGGGGTTTGGATGAAGGAGCGTTCACGCGGCCGGACGGGACCCTCGCGTGTGGAGAGGCCTGGACCGGCGTCGCCAGGGCCGTCGACAGACAGAGACACAGCGAGACGGAAGCGAACCGGAGCAGGCGGGCCATGGCGGTCTCCTCGGTCGACGAACAGCGTCAATGAACGTTACTTCATTGACAGGTTCATGTTGAACGATCGCCGGCGGCTCGGCCAGTACCCAGAGGCGAGGGGCGGCCGCGCGCGCCGGGCCGGCTGACGCAGCGGCGTTTGTGTCTTCCCCGAGCGTGCGCCATGACGAGCAGCCGTCGACGCGCGGCCGATGATCGCGCGCGAGCTCGATCGGATGCTGCAGCTCGCGGGACGGCGCTACGGCGCGCGCGGCATGCTTCGCTGCAGCTCGGAGGCGGTCATGCCGAACATGCGGCGGAAGGTCCGGCTCATGTGCGCGGCGTCGGCGAAGCCGGCCGACTGGGCGGCGCGGGCCAGGGGCTCGCCGGCGGCCATGGCGATCACGGCGCGCTGCAGCTTCTGCCACAGGAGGTAGGGGCGCAGCGGGATGCCGACCGAGTCGCGGAAGGCGTGGACGAGCCGGCCCTCCGACAGGCCGGCGAGCTGCGCCAGGGCGGGCAGCGAGGTGTCGGACCCGGGGGGCGCGCTCCGGAGGGCGCGCAGCAGCCGGCGCACGCGCGGATGGATGACGCGCGCAGCGTCTGTCCCTCGGGACAGCCGATCGGCGGCGGCGTGGCCCCACGCGTGGAGCTGCTCCGGAGTGGCGCGGAGCGGCAGGTCGGCGAGCAGGGCCGCGCGCTCGCCGGGGTCGATGGCGCGGATCGGGGCCGACAGGCCGGCGCGCAGGCGCTCGCCGGCGTCGCTCTCGGGGTCGAAGAAGACGAGGACGATGTCGACGCCGCGGGCGTCGAGGGCGTGCTCGACGTCGGGGGCGGTGACGATGCCGGCGGCGCGCACGAGCGCGGCGGCGGTGGTGACCGCGAGCGTGCCGCTGCGCGCGAGCACGAGGTGCATGGCGTGGTGGGCGTGGGCCTCGCTGCGCGCCCCGGGGCCGGTGGTCACGAGCACGGGGGGCCACACGCCGGCGGCAGTGACGACCGGGAGCTGCATGCCGGGTCAGGCGGAGATCGTGATGGAGGGGCCGTCGTGCCGGCGGTCGAGCGCGAGCCGCTGCGGGGCGGCGAGGCGAGCCCGGGCCTCGCCGCGCAGCTCGGCGAGGGCGGCCCGGTCGCGGCCGCGGCCGATGCCGGCGGTGGCGACCGTGAACACGACGGTGGTCTTGCCGTTCACGGGCTGGTCCATAGCACCTTCCCGCGGCGTCCGGGGCGCGTCCGGTGCGATGTCGCCGGGACCGGGTCACGAGCCCTGGGATCGATATGTCCCACGGGACATGTCACTGCGCACCGCGGGCGGCGACGGGGGTGAGATGTCCTCGCGGACATGTCACTGCGGGTCGTGGGCGATGGTGGCGGTGCGGGCGGCGGTGTCGATGGTGACGACGGTGAAGCGGCCGCCGCTGCAGGTGCCGGTGTTGACGACTGTCCCTTCGGACAGGCGGTGGGCGTGGGCGACGTGGGTGTGGCCCATGACGACGAATTCGGCGCCCCGGTCGCGCATGAGGGCGCGGGCGGCCGCGGCGTAGGGGCCGGCGGCGTGGCCGAAGCGGCGGTGCTTGACGGCGACGTCCTTCTGCTCGAAGTAGTGGGCGAGCGGGCGCAGGCCGGCGCGGCGCAGGCGGCCGGTGAACCAGGTGGCGGCGCGGGCGGCCGCGTAGGCGCGGGCGAACACGGGGTCGAACTGGTGGCCGTGGGTGAACAGGACGCGGCAGCCGTCGGCCTCGACGCGCAGCTCGGTGGCGGCGCCGAGCTCGTCGCGGGCGATGAAGTCGTGGTTGCCGTGGACGTAGTCGAGGCGGTCGAGGGCGCGGGCGAGCCGGGGCAGGCGGCGGCGGGCGAGCTGCAATTGCCGCGCGGCGGCGCGAGGGCCGGTGAACAGGGCGTGGTCGGTCTGGTAGATGTCGCCGACGAGGACGACGCGGTCGTGGCTGGCGACGACGCGGGCGAGGCGCTCGAGGAAGCGCTGCTCGTCGTGGCGGAACTCGTCCATGCCGGCACGGGCGCCGATGTGGAAGTCACTGAGCGCGGCGAGCCGCATGGTCGAGTTCACCGGTGAAGGCGGCGTGGAGCCGCTCGACGAGGTCGCTGCGGAAGCGGTCGTCGTGCTCGCGGTCGTACAGGTAGCCGCGGATCCGCATCTGCAAGGCCAGCGGGTCGCCGCCGCGCGGGGCCAGGAAGACCTCGGGCGGGCGCCGCGGCGAGGCGTAGCGGCTCAGCGCGGCGGCCTGGCGCGCGAGCTCGCCGGCGCGCGCAGGGGCGAGGCCGGCGGGGACGTCGAGGACGAGGTCGCACGGGCTGTCGTGCTCGCCGAGGTTGAGGCGGACGACGGGCTCGCGGAGCAGGCGCTCGTAGGGGACGGTGGTGTCGACGCCGGCGAGGCCGCGCAGGGTGATCGCGCGCAGGCCGATGCGGGTGAGGCGACCCTCGACGTCGCCGACCCGGAGGTCGTCGCCGAGCTTGTAGCGGGCCTCGAGCGCGAACACGACGCCGAGGAAGACGTTGCGCAGCCACGGCAGGCCGGCGACGGCGAACACCAGCAGCCACAGGCCGCGCGACCACCACTCGGCGCCGGTGGCCGCGGGGACGAAGCGGTGCTGCAGGAGCCACATCAGCGGGACCCACACCGCGAGGTGCAGCAGCGGGATCCACGGGTGGATCTGGCGGAAGGTCTCGACGGTGGCGAGCCTGCGCAACACGAACGAGATCAGGAGGCCGAGCGCGACGAGGCCGCCGAGGTAGACGACCGGAAACAATCGCGCGATCAGCGAGGTCGAGGCGCTCAGCGGGTCGATGGCCTGGGCGACGAGCATCCGTCGGGCCGAGGATGCCATGGATCGCAGGGGAGGATGAAGCTCGCAGGTGACGCCGCTCGCGGGCGCTCACCCGGGGTCGCAGACGCCGTCGCGGAAGGTCTCGTCGACGCCGGTGCGCGGGGACCTGCCGAGCATCCCCGCGGCGCCGGGCAGCCGGCGCGGCGCGCCGTGGGGATCTTCGCCGTCGGGCGGCGGGGTGTCGGTGGTGGGCACGGCGGCGCTGTCGATGCCCACAGCGCGCGGGTCCAGGGGGCGATGTCGGCGATGCCGCCGATCGCGCGGGCGATGAAGGGGGCCTCGAAAGTGCTGATTTTTCGCCGATCGCTCGCCCGCCGGCACCTCGCCGTCCTGCCCTTGCAGGCTGCACCGATCGCACCGCCGGCGGCACCGAGGCCAGCGGGCACGGGTTTCTGCGGCGGGCGAACGCGGGCCTTTGTGCAGGGAACGACGTCCGCACCGCGACGAGCGGCGCGATCGCAGATCGAGGGCCGGTCGGTGCTGGCCGAGGTGCCGGCGGGGAGTCGGCTGGTCGTTAGGACATGCCTGATCGGCCAGTTCGTGGAGGACATGATTTCTAAGACATGTCCTCTTGGGCAGGGCGTTCAGGCGGCCGCGCGGAGGGCGGTGGCGGCGGGTTGGACCAGGCCTTCGAGGCCGCGCAGCCACACGGCGGCGCGCAGGGGGGTGTCGACGACGCCGTGGGCGCGGAGCTCGGGGGTACCTGGCTCTTGGGCCATGTGACCTGCGGCAACGGCCGCGTCGGCGACGGCGGCGGCGAAGGCGGCGTCGGTGCGGGCGCGGGCGTCGGCGCTCAGCTGCTGGCGGGCCCAGCGGACGAAGCGCCAGCCGAGCTCGGCGTGGCGCTGCTCGTCGTCGGCGATCCGGGCGAGGACGCGGCGCAGGCCCGGGTCCTCGGCGCGCTCGGCGGCCTCGCGGGCCTCGAGGGCCGAGAGCGTCTCGCCGACGCAGGCCTCGCGGATGACGGCGGCGACCACGGACTCGAGGTCGCTCGCGCCGGGCTGGTGCGCCTGCGCGAGCGGGCCCGGGCCGACGCCGCTGCCGCCGTAGCCGCTGGCGAGCGCGAAGCACAGGCGGGCGTGCTCGATCTCGTCGGCGAGGGCGCGCTGCGTGTCGAGCACGAACTCCGGCGGCGCGCCGAGTGCCAGCAGCTGCAGGATGTGGCGCGCGAACGAGGCGACCGAGGCGTGCTCGGCCAGGGCGATCTGCGTCCAGTGGGCGGCGAGGGCCGCGCGCACGGCCTCCGGGGCCTCGCGGACGGCGGCGAGGGTGCGCCAGTCGTCGCGCGCGGCGGGGGGGGCGGTGACGGCGTGCTCGTCGACCATGAAGGGGCGGCCGCAGGCGACCAGCGAGCACTCCCACACGTCGTTGTCCGTGTTGTGGGCGCACGGCGTGTCGCCGCACGGCGGGTCGGTGTCGCACAGGTCGTTGGGCGTGGTGCAGGCGCCGTTGACGACCTCGGGGCCGCAGTCGTAGCCCTGAGACGTCGAGAACTGGCACAGCTGGTCGCCGCAGTCGCCGTCGTCGGTGCACTCGGAGGGGACGCAGCGGGTGACCGGGCCGAGCACGTCGCCGGCGCAGCGGCAGACGAAGCCGGGGTCGCAGTCGGCGTCGGTCTCACAGCCGTAGTTGCAGCCGCAGCCGATGAGGCCGACGTTGATCTGCTGGCACGAGCCGAACGGGAACTCGTTGCAGTCGTCGTTGGTCTGGCACGGCTGGTCCGGCACGTTGCAGTTGGAGGGCGGCGCGGGGACCAGGCACACCTCGGCCTCGACGCGGTGGGGCAGCTTGCCGCCGCACGTGACCCACCCCGAGGGCACGGGCGGGTCGGTGAAGCCCTGCATGAGCTGGGTGCACTCGGGCTCGGGGCCGTCGGTGTCGCCGGTGGTGGTCGTGGTCGTCGTCGTCGACTCGGCGGTGGAGGTGTTGCCGGTGTCGGTATCGCCGGTGGTGGCGCTGACGGCGGTGGTCTCGCCGGTGGTGCTCGTCGAGGTGGTGGGAGAAGAGGTCGTGTCGGTGCCGGTGGCGGAGGTGCCGGTCATGCCGGTCGTCGGCCCGGTGGTGGTGTCGCCGGTGCTGGTGGGCGTGCCGGTGCCGTCGGTGCCGGTCTGCTGCGTCGTGCCGGTCTGCGTGTCGCCGGCAGCGGTGTTGCCACCGCTGTCGCCGCACGCGCCGAGCAGACCCATCGCCAGGAAGATCGAGAGCCGCAGCGGCTCTATACGTGTATGGAGGCCAACAAGCATGGTGGGCATGCTGGCCCGATTCGAGGGTCGAGGCAAGCCCGGTCCCTGCACCAGTCGTGGCCGTCAGGGGGCTCCTGAACGCGCGCGAGGGCGGTGTGGCGTGAAACAAAGGGTCGAGGACATGTGTCAAGCGACATGTCCCTCGGGGCATATCACTCGCCGGCCGCGACCAGGGGCCGGCGCTCGCGCGGCGGGTCGAGGTGATAGGTGCCGTCCTTTTTGGCGTCGACGCGCGGCGGGGCGCCGGTCTGCAGGAAGGCGAGGTAGCCGGCCACGAGGCCGTCCCAGAACGCGGCGAGCTCGGGCCGCGAGGCGGCCTCGGCGGCCAGGCGCGCCTGGCAGTTCGGGTCGTCGAGGCGGCAGGGGAAGATGTGGATCGGGATGTCGGTCTGGCCGGCGTCGCGGGCCAGCACCGCGGCGACGTAGAGCTCCTCGATCGGGCCGTCCTGCAGCGGGATGCAGCCGATCGTGACGCAGTTGCCGTGGATCATGATGGCGCCGCCGGGCGGCCGGCCGGCGCTGTGGAAGCGGTCGGCGGCGTTGGGGTAGCTGACGCCGAGCGAGAGGTGATAGCTGCTGTTGGGGTTGAACAGGCTGACGCGGTAGAATCCCTCGGGCACCTGGGAGTCGCCCTCGCGCCGCTTGGGTCCGAGCTCGCCGCTGCCGCGGCAGACCGGGAAGGTGCGCACGAGCACGTGCGGCTCGCTCCTGCGCTCGGCGGCGGCCCACAGCTCGGTGACCGCCTCGTCCTTGAAGCTGCGGATGAACAGACCCCGCGGCGGCCAGGCCGCGCCGGCGGCGCGGAAGCTGTCCTCGATGGTGGCCTGGTGCTGCGCGAGCGCGGCCTTGACCCGCGGGTAGCGGCGCTGACGGGCCAGGAATTCGCCGGCGCGGGCCTCCGAGGCGGCGAACGGCGGGGCGGTGCAGACGAGCGCGGTGAGGACGGCGACGACCGAACTGAGGCGGGGCACGAAGGAGTGGTACGCGCACGCGGCTCCGGCGATTCGATCGAGTTGCCAGCGACGGCGGCGGTGACTAGCTTCCCGGGCGCGCAGACGCGCGAAGGGGTGATGATGAGCGAGGCGCTGTTCTTCCGATGCGGGGCGTGCGGGCAGCTGAACAAGATCGCGGCCGAGCGCCGCTTCGACGCCCCGAAGTGCGGGCGCTGCAAGCAGAAGCTCGACACCACCGGGCAGCCGCAGGACGTGAGCGACGCGGAGCTGCAGCGCGCGGTGGCCAGCGCGCCGGTGCCGGTGCTGGTCGACTTCTGGGCCCCGTGGTGCGGGCCGTGCCGGCAGGTGGCGCCGCACATCGCCGAGCTGGCGGCGCGGCACGCCGGGAAATTGTTGGTGCTGAAGGTCAACACGGAGGAGCACCGGCAGACGGCGGGGGCGCTGCAGATCCGGTCGATCCCCACGCTGTGCGTGTACCAGGGCGGTGAGCTCGCGTTCCGCCAGCCGGGTGCGGTGTTCGGACCGCAGCTGGAAGCGGTGGTCGCCCCGTTCCTGTGATTTGTGGGATAAAGGCGCGACGATGAAGCGCAACCTCTTCTCCCCCGAATACGATCTGTTCCGCGCGACGGCGCGCGAGTTCTTCGCCCGCGAGGTGGTGCCTCACCAGGAGCGGTGGATGGAGGCCGGGATCGTCGACCGCGAGGCGTGGCACAAGGCCGGCGCGGCGGGCCTCCTGTGCCCGTGGCTGCCGGAGGAGCTGGGCGGGCCGGGCGGCGACTTCCTCCACTCGGTGATCGTGATGGAGGAGCTGGCGCGGGTGCACGAGTCGGGCTTCGCGCTGCCGCTGCACAGCGACATCGTGGTGCCCTACATCGTCTCGTTCGGCAGCGAGGAACAGAAGAAGAAGTGGTTGCCGGGCTGCGTGTCGGGCGAGCTGGTGACGGCGATCGCGATGACGGAGCCGGGCACGGGCTCGGACCTTGCGTCGATCGCGACCACGGCCCGCCGCGAGGGCGACGAGTACGTGATCAACGGGGCGAAGACGTTCATCTCCAACGGGATCCTGTGCGACCTGTGCGTGGTCGCGGCCCGCTCGGAGAGCTCGGACAACCCGCACCAGAACCTGTCGCTGTTCGTGGTCGAGGGCCATCGCCCGGGGTTCGTCCGCGGCAAGAAGCTCAAGAAGGCGGGGATGTACTCGCAGGACACCTCGGAGCTGTTCTTCGAGGACTGCCGGATCCCGGCGGAGAACATCCTCGGCAGCCCCGGCGCGGGCTTCCTGATGTTGATGCAGAAGCTGCAGCAGGAGCGCCTGGTGGTGGCGATCGGCTCGCAGGCGGGCGCCGAGGTGGTGCTCGCCGACACGCTGGCCTACGTCAACGAGCGCAAGGCGTTCGGGCGGCCGATCTCCAAGTTCCAGAACACGCAGTTCAAGCTGGCCGAGTGCGCGACCGAGGTCGAGGTCGGCCGGGTGTTCCTCGACCGCCTGATCGCCGAGCACGTGGCCGGCGAGTACCTGGTGAAGGAGTGCTCGATGGCCAAGCTGTGGCAGACCGAGATGCTCGGCCGGGTGGTCGACGCCTGCCTGCAGATGTTCGGCGGCTACGGCTACATGCTCGAGTACCCGATCTCGCGCGCGTACATGGATGCGCGGGTGCAGCGGATCTTCGCCGGCACCAACGAGGTCATGAAGATCATCATCGCCAAGCAGATGGGGCTGTAGCAGCGCCGGGCCCGGCGGCGAGGTCGGTCGTCGCGCCGGGAGGCGAGCGACCGGCGCTGCGGGTGGCACGTCGGGCAAGAGGGACGCGGTCGCAGCCGTGCCTGCGGCGTCCGCGACGCTGGTCGTCGACGCGGCCGTCGGGCGCGGCGGCGTGAGAGGCCGGAGGTCGCTGCGGCTGCGATCGACTTCACGTGCGTCGCAGGCCGGGCGGCGCGGACCGGCGCCCGAGAGCGTTCGGATTCACACCTGAGGCATGGCGAGCGATGTCAGCGGCGCCGACGAGGAGCCAGGCCCGCAACGCGGGAATGAGGACGCGCCGTGACCGCCGCGGCCGCGCGGGTACGGGTGAGGCGGGTGGCCGTGGCTGCGCTGGCGCCGCTCGTGGCGCTCGCGGTGCAATGGCTGCTGCGGCCGGTGGTCTCGCCGACGGCGTGGCCGCTGTGCTTCTACCCGGCGGTGAGCTTCGCTTCGTGGGTCGGCGGGGCGGGCGTGGGCCTGGGGGCGACGGCGTGGTCGGTGGCGCTGGCGTGGTGGTTCTTCGTCGCGCCGGGGCACCGGTTCGCCGAGGTCGAGCGGACCGGCGTGGTCGCGTGCATGATCTTCGGCGGGGTGGGCGTGGCGCTGTCCGTGCTCCACAGGCGGGCGCGGAGCGACGGGTCCGCGGCGCAGCGGGACCGGGAGCGCGCGCGCCTCGAGCAGGCGCTGCACGAGCACCGGGCGGACCTCGACCGCGCGCAGGCGATCGCGCACGTCGGCAGCTGGCGCCTCGACTTCGCGGCCGACGAGGTGGAGTGGAGCGCGGAGTGCTGCCGGATCTTCGGGGTCGCGACCGGGGCGCCGATGCCGTACGAGGCGTTCCTCGAGATCGTCCATCCCGACGATCGCGAGCGGGTCGAGCGCGCGTGGCAAGCGGCCCTCGCCGGCGCGGTCTACGACGTCGAGCACCGGATGGTCGTGGAGGGCCAGGTGAAGTGGGTCCGCGAGCGCGCCGAGATCGACCTCGACGCGGACGGCAGACCGCTGCGGTGCATCGGGACGACGCAGGACATCACCCTGCGCAAGCGCGCGACCGAGGCGCTGCGGCGGGCGCACGCCGGCGAACGGCGGCTGCGCGCCGAGCTCGAGGAGCTGACGCGGGCGACGACGGCGGTCTCGGAGGCGGTCGCCGATCTGCCGCACTCGGATGTGACGACGGTGCTGCGAGTCATCGCCCGCCAGGCGCAGGTGCTGACGCAGGCGCGCCACGTCGCGGTGGGGCTGAGCCGGGAGTCCGACGCGACGCTGGACCCGTGGGTGGCGATCGGCGTGCCCGAGGCGGTCGAGCGGCAGATCGGCCGCCAGCCGCGGGCCGTCGGGCTGCTCGGCGCCGTCGCGCGCGACGGCCGGACCATCCGCACCGCGGACCTGCAGCGCCACCCCGAGTTCCGCGGGTTCCCACCTGGCCATCCGGACATGCACAGCTTCCTCGGCGTGCCGATCCGCTTCCACGGCCGACCGGTCGGCAACATCTTCATGACCGAGAAGATCGGCGGGGCGGAATTCTCGGCTCAGGACCAGCGGCTCATCGAGGTGCTGGCGGCGCGGGCCGGGGCGGCGCTCGAGATCGCCACGCTCTACGCCGGCGAGTCGTTCCAGCGCGCGTGGCTGCAGACGGTCATCGACCAGCTGCCGGAAGGGGTGGTGGTCCTCGACCGGACCGGGACGGTCGAGCTGATGAACCGCGCGGCGGCCGGGCTTGCGCGGCGACCGGGGACGAACTACTCGGCCGAAGAGCGGCTCTACGACCTGCGCGACACCGCCGACCGGGCGGTGCCGTTCAGCGAGATGCCCACCGCGCGGGCGCTCCGCGGCGAGCACGTCGTCGGCGCCGAGTACGTCATGGCCGCCGGCGAGCGACGGGTCCCGGTCCTCGTCAGCGCCACGCCGATCGTCGTCGACGGGTCGCTGGCGGGCGTGGCGGTGGTGTTCCAGGACATCGCGCCGCTCAAGGAGCTCGAGCGCCGGCGCGAGGAGTGGACGTCGATCGTCGCCCACGACCTGCGGCAGCCGGTGGCGACCATCGCCCTGACCGCGCAGGGCCTGCTGCGCGTCGGCGGCTTCGCGGACGCCAGCGAACGCGAGCGACGCGGGCTGCAGCGGATCCACACCGCGTCGAAGCGGCTGGCCCGGATGATCGACGACCTGCTCGACGCGTCGCGCATCGAGTCACGCCGACTCACGCTGATGCCGCGCATGGTCGACCTCGCCGCGCTCACGGCGTCGGTGGTCGAGCAGACCCGCGACTCGGCGCCGGGGGCGGTGATCCATCTGGTCGCCGAGGGGCCGCAGATGGCCTGGGTCGACCCCGACCGGATCCAGCAGGTGCTCGACAACCTGCTGTCCAACGCGGTGAAGTACGGCGAGCCGGGCCGGGAGATCTGCGTCGAGGTGAGCGACCGCGGCGCCGAGGTCGAGATCCGCGTGACCAACCATGGCGTGGGGATCTCCGCGGAGCAGCAGAAGCAGCTGTTCAATCGCTTCGTCCGCGCGCGCCAGGAGCGGACCGTCTCCGGACTCGGGCTCGGGCTCTACATCTCGCACGGGATCGTCGACGCGCATCACGGCCGGCTGTGGGTCGAGAGCACGCCCGGGGCGACGACGTGCTTCCGCTGCGTCCTGCCGCGGGCGCCCGAGGCGAGCCAGGCGGCGTAGGGCGCGCGGCCCGCTCCGGCGATGAACGTCAGGGCATGTCTGAAACAGCATGTGTTTTTCGACATGTATGGATGGACATGTCTCTTTGGGCTGCCGCTCAGCGCCACGGCGCCGCGGCGGCGCCGAGGGCGGTGGCCATGGCGTCGCAGTAGCTCGGCGACAGCTCGATGCCGACGGACGGGTGCCCGAGCGCGCGGGCGGCGAGGAGGGTGGTGCCGGAGCCGGCGAAGGGGTCGAGGACGACGCCGCCGGGGCGACAGCCGCTGCGGATGCAGCGCTCGGCGAGGGCGGCGGGGAACGGGGCGAAGTGGGCGGCGGGGTTGTCGGGGCGGGCGGTGATCTGCCAGATGTCCTCCTCGCCCTGGAGGCCGCCGCGGTCGAAGTGGTAGCGCGGGGCGAGCGAGAACAGGAACACGTGCTCGTGGGTGTTCCACGGGCGGTCGCGGGCGGTCGGCTCGGGCATGGTGGCCGGCCGCTTCCAGATGATGTCGCTGCGCAGGGTCCAGCCGTCGTCCTGCAGCGCGAGGGCGACGCGCCAGGGGATCCCGATCAGGCTCTTGCGCGGGAGGCCGAGGCCGGGACCGTCGACCGCCCGCAGGGTGCTGCGCGCCAGCATGCGCCCGCGGTGCTTGTCGTCGCGCCCGTGCGGCCGACCCTTGGCCGAGTAGTAGGTGTCGCCGAGGTTGAGGAACAGCGCGCCGTCCTTCCGCAACACCCGCCGCGCCGCCGCGAACACCTCGCGCATCGATGCGACGTAGGCGGCGATCGTCGGCTCGTGGCCGAGCTGGCCGGCGACCCCGTAGTCGCGCTGCCAGAAGTACGGCGGGCTGGTGACGATGCAGGCGACCGAGTCGTCGGCCAGCGCCGCCAGGCCGTCGCGCACGTCGGCGTGGAGGATGGCCCAGGGGACATGTGCTTCGGGACCGGACAGCCGCGGGGCCACCCGCGCCGCGCCCGATCGCAGCAGCGGGCGCAGCGGGTGGGCAATATTGATAGATGGCGGTTCGGACAGGTCCTGCGAGCCATTGACTCGACCCGGCGGCGCCGTCGCCGGCGGCGAGGCGCGCGCCGATGCGCCGTCGGAGCGGGTGGGACCGTCGGGAGCGCGGTCCTGAGAACCTGGCCGATCGGGGTCGGATGGATCCACCGCCACGCCCGGCGAATGATGGCTGTCGGATTCGCGGGTGTAAAGGGGCGGACTCACCGCCCGAACGACAGGACGGTTGGCGGTCAGGCGCGCGACCCAGTCGAAGGCGCCACCATCGGCGCGACGCTGCCGTCAGCCGGCGAAACCTCGATCATGAAGCGCAGACCGGCGTAACACGGGTGATCGAGCGGCTCCCGCACGACCTCGACGACTGGTGACAATTGCTCGGCGATGCGGTCGGCGACGGCGCCCGCCGGTCGCGAGCAGATGGATCGGGCGCCGTCCGAATGTGTAGCCTTCCTGGGTCAATTCGTCGAAGCCGGCCAGCAAGGTCCGCACATGCTCGACGACGGCGCCGACCAGAAAGCCGTGATCCCTCGTCTCGCGGCCGCAGCTCGAAGTGATGCGCGTGGCCCGGCACGACGCGCTGGCAGGTGGCCCATCGGACAGGTCGAACGGGGCCGCGCCGAAGCCGACGGGCGCACTCGAGCGCGAGGACGTCGCTCGAGTCGGACGCGCATGGTGGTGACGATCTTGTTCTGGCTGGTCGGGCCGACCGAAGCGCAGGTCGCCAATGGGGCCAGCGGCCCGGGCTCGACGGCCGCGAACGCGGAGGCCGCGAGCAGCCGGCGCAGGTCGACGGCGGCGAGGCCGGTGAAGGTGTCGCTCTCCCACTGTCGCAGCGCGTCGGCCGGGTCGCGGGCGCGGGCCCTGCGTTCGGCGAGGCCGAGCAGGAACGATGTCAGCACGGAGCGCGGCAGGTCGGGGAGCGCTCGCGTGGCTGCCTCGCCGGCGAGTCGCGGGTCGTCATGACGCGGACGAGGGTCGCAGGCCGGCGCGGTCGCGACGACGCCGGCGAGCACGGCTCGTCGGCGTCGCGGAGGTCGGCGGTCAGTGCTTGCTCTTCACCAGCTCGCCGGTGAACGAGAAGCCGAGCAGGACGAGGGGGATGCCCTGGTGGATCTGGTCGTACATGTCCGCGCCGCCCTGGGCGCGGTAGCGGTGCTTGAGCCACCACTGCGCGGCGAACACCAGCGTCGGCTTGTTGAAGCGCTTCTCCGGGCGATCGAAGAAGGTGTAGGTGAGCACCGGGCCGAAGCGGTCCATCGGCGTGTTGGGGTTGACCGCGGCGTCCTCGCCGGGGCCGTACACGGTCGACGGGTAGAACACGTGGACCAGCGAGTTGCGCACGCCGGCGTTGAGGCCGAACTTGGTCATGAACAGCAGGTCGGTGTCATTGGTGAGGAACCAACCCTTGCCGGGCACGATGACGTCGTGGCGCAGGTCGTAGAAGACGTCGCTGCCGGTCGGCAGGCGGATGTTGTTGTGATAGAAGGTGACCTCGTTGCGGACCGCGATCATCTTCACGCGGACCTGAAACAGCGCGCTGAGCTCGGCCTGGCCGCCGAGGACGTTGGCGCCGGGCTCCGACTTGAGCGTCTCGGGGCCGTAGGCGGCCGTGGGCGACGAGTAGGGGTGGGCCTTGAAGCGATCGCTGCCGTACCAGGTGGCGAGGTAGTAGGCGCCGCGGAAGCGCAGGATCGTCAGCGGGGCGAAGTCGATGTTGCCGCCGATGCGGGTGATCGACGGCGAGAAGGTGGGGCTGAAGCCGACGCCGAAGTAGGCGTCGCGGAACAGCGGCTTGGGGTTGTTGTAGAGGCGGAGGTTGTAGCCGAGCGTGAAGCGGTCCTCGGCGCCGAGCGGGTTGACGCGCAGGACCAGCAGGTTGCTGTAGACGAGGCGATAGCGGGCCGGCAGCGGCGGCAGCTGGCCGGCGGCGTCCGGCTTGGCCCGCGGCTCGACCACGGCGGTGCGCGAGGAGTCGGCGACGCCCTCGGGCGACGAGGCCGGGGCGGGGTCGGGCTCGGCAGCGGCGTCGGCGGGCTCGCTCGCCGGCCCCTCGGGCTCCACCGCGGCCGGTTCGGGCGCGGGCTCCGGCTCGGCGTCGGGCGCCGCCGCAGGCGCCGGCTCGCCCCGCGGTCCTGGAGAGATGGCCGGCGACGGCTGCGCCAGCGCGACGGACGAGAGCAGAGATACCAGGACAGCAGGCCAGACTTGCGAGACACGCATCCGGAGCACGATACCGCAAGTGACAGCCGCGATGGGCATGAACGAGGATGGTCCGGGGGACAGGACGCGCCGATCCGCAAAATTCACGCCGCGGGGCGCTGCTGCGGCCGGCAGGAGCGGCGAGGCGTCGTGCACCCGCGCGAGCCCACACCGAGGCTGTCCCTCCGGACCTGCCGCGAAGGACATCCGGCTGCCGGTCCGCGCCTGCGCACCGCGGCCGTGGCGTTTCGCGCGGCGCTCGTCGGTCGCCGCTCGGACCGGCGCCCGAGCTGGCCCTCCGGGCCTGCTGCGACGGACATCCGCTCGCCGGTCCGCGCCTGCGCACGAGCGCCGCGGCCGTGGTGATGGCGCGGCGCTCGTCGGTCGAGCTGGTCCTCCGGACCTGCTGCGAGGGACATGCGACGGAGGCGCGCCAGCGCGCGGGCCCGGGCGACGGATCGGGACTGGCTGAAGGCGCAGGTCCTATCGGGCCTGCTTTAAAGAGCAGGACCCGAAGGACAGGCGGCCTCAGGTGCGGTGGAGGTAGCGACCGGCGCCGCGCTCGACCCGGAGGTCGCCGTTCGTGAACGCGAGCTTGCCGGCGACCACGGTGCTGGTGACGGCGCCGCGGATCTCGAAGCCCTCGAAGATGTTGCGGTCGACCCGCTGGCGGTGGGTGCTGGCGCTGATGGTCGAGCGCGCGGCGGGGTCGTAGACGAACAGGTCGGCGTCGGAGCCGACCCGGATCGCGCCCTTGCGCGGGTAGAGGCCGAAGATCTTGGCCGGCTGGGTGCAGCACACGTCGACGAGCTGCTGCAGGGTGAGGCGGCCGGCGGCGACGCCGTAGGTGTACATCAGCGCCATGCGGTTCTCGATGCCGGCGGCGCCGTTGGGGATCCTGGTGAAGTCGTGCAGGCCCATGACCTTTTGGTCATGTTGGCGGAACGGGCAGTGGTCGGTGGCGACGTGGTGGATGAGGCCGCACGACAGCGCGTGCCACAGCGCGTCCTGGTGGCCCTTCGGGCGGATCGGCGGGCTCATGACGTAGGCCGCGCCCTCGAAGTCGGGCTTGTCGTAGACGCTGTCGTCGAGCAGGAGGTACTGCGGGCAGGTCTCGACGTAGACCAGCTGGCCCTCCTGGCGCGCGCGCACCACCGCGTCGAGCGACTCCTTGCAGGTGAGGTGGACGATGTAGATCGGCTGGCCGGAGCACTTGGCCAGCATGATCGCGCGGTTCGTCGCCTCGCCCTCGACCCACGACGGGCGGCTCTCGGCGTGGTAGCGCGGGGCCGTCTTGCCCTGGGCGACCAGCTTGCGCTGCAGGGCCTGCACGGCGAGGCCGTGCTCGCAGTGGGCGGTGACCAGCGCGCCGAGGTCGGCGGCGGTGTCGATGACGCCGATCATCTCGTCGTCGTCGACCCCGATCGCGCCGGTGTAGGCCATGAACACCTTGAACGAGGAGATGCCGTCCTCGCGGTGGACGCGGCGCATCTCCTGCTCGACCTGCTCGCCGTACCAGGTGACGGCCATGTGGAAGCCGTAGTCGGCGCAGGCCTTCTTGGCGTTGTTCATCCAGAAGTCGCGGGCCTCGATGAGGCTCTGGTTGCGGCTCGGGATGATGAAGTCGATGATCGTGGTGGTGCCGCCGGCGACGCCGGCGGCGGTGCCGGTGAAGAAGTCGTCGGAGCTGACGGTGCCCATGAACGGCAGCTCCATGTGCGTGTGGGCGTCGATGCCGCCCGGGAACACGTACTGGCCGGAGGCGTCGACGACCTCGGTGCCGGCGGGCACGTCGAGGCGCTCGCCGATGGCGACGATCTTGCCGCCGTCACAGTAGATGTCGGCGACGTATTGATCGAGGGCGGTGACGACTTGACCGTTGCGGATGACGATGCCGGGCATGCGAGACCTCGGGGAGGATGGGGTTGCGATGGGCGGTGCGGGCCCGAGGGCGGTGCAGGAGCGAACCGGACGGCCCGGGCCCAGGGGACGCGACGAGGCTCACAGGCGCGTGAGGTCGCCGTAGGTCTCGGGGCGACGGTCGCGGTAGAACTGCCAGACTTGCCGGACCTCGTCGATGACGGCGAGGTCGAGGTCGGCGACCACGAGTTCGTCGTTGTCCTCGCTGCCCTCGGCGAGGAAGCGGCCGCGCGGGTCGACGAAGTAGCTGTGGCCGTAGAACTTGCCGATGTTCCACGGGGCCTCGGTGCCGACGCGGTTGATGGCGCCGACGTAATAACCGTTGGCGACCGCGTGGGCCGGCTGCTCCAGCTTCCACAGGTACTGGCTCAATCCCGCCACCGTCGCGCTCGGGTTGAACACGATCTCGGCGCCGTTGAGACCGAGGGCTCGCGCCCCCTCCGGGAAGTGGCGGTCGTAGCAAATGTAGACCCCGATGGTGGCGAACTGGGTGCGGAAGACCGGGTATCCGAGGTCGCCGGGCTTGAAGAAGAACTTCTCCCAGAAGCCCGAGGTCTGCGGGATGTGCTGCTTGCGGTACTTGCCGAGGTACGTGCCGTCGGCGTCGACCACCGCCGCGGTGTTGTAGTAGACGCCGCGCATCGCCTCTTCGTAGAGAGGCACGACAATGGCCATGCCGAGTGACTTCGCGTACTCCTGCATCAGCGCGGTCGTGGGCCCCGGAATCGGCTCGGCGGCCGCGTACCAGCGGCGATCTTGACCGGGGCAGAAGTACGGCCCGTTGAAGATCTCTTGCAGGCAGAGGATCTGCACGCCGCGCTTTCCGGCCTCTTTCAAGAAGGGCAGGTGCTTGTCGAGCATGGCCTGCTGGATCTGCTTGACCGGGACACTCTCGTCGTTGATGGGGTTACTGCACTGGATGAGGCCGCAGCGGACGGTGGGGTTCATCGGCAAAACTCTAGCTCAAGTCGGCTCCGGTCGCGCGCGGTTCGCGGGGCTTTCGGAGAAGGACTTGCCCGGCGGTGAGGAGCGGAGTACTAAGGCGAAGATCCCACAAGGGCCCCGTCTCGGCCCCGTTTCATGACGAAGCGTTCACGGCCCCGCCGGCCCCGAGGGCCCTCTGCAGGCCTGAAGTTCACGGTTGAGCGCGCCAGACGCCCTTGCACCGAATCCTCACGACACGAGCAGCCTAATCGAGTTCGGGGACCTACCCCAACGGAGACCGCGATGACCTGTACCAACCTGCGCTTCCTCTTCGCCAGCGCGCTGGCGCTTTCCTTGACCACGGTCGCCTGCGGCGACGACAAGGGGACCTCGGCCTCGGCTACCGATACGACCAGCCAGATGCCCACGACCTCCACGGGGACCGTGGGCGACACGACGTCGGACATGCCGACGACGACGCAGCCGACGACGACGACGACCGAGGGCGAGACGGAGACGACGGCGGAGCCGACGACGACGACGACGACGACGAACACCACGGTGACGACCGAGCCGCCGGCCTGCCAGGACATGGAGGGCCAGCCGGTCAACAGCCCGTGCACCGACCCGTCCGGCTGCGGCTGCGACACCGAGAAGTGCTTCGTCGTCCCGGCGCTCGGCGGCTTCTGCGGCGAGTGCCTCGTCGACGCCGACTGCTCGCCCGGCGGCTGCTCCGTGCCCAACCCGATCGCCGGCGTCGGCGCCACCTGCAACGAGGGCGGCCCGGGCGAGGGCTGCATGAGCGACGATGTCTGCGTCGACGCCGCCAACGGCATCTGCGGCACGCTGCTCGAGGTCCCCGGCATCATCACCGTCGCCACCTGCGGCCAGTGCAAGGTCAACGCCGACTGCACCGACGCGGCCCTCGCCAACTGCACGCCGACCTACGACGTGCCCAACTTCAAGGGCAAGCTCGACTGCGTGGCCGACGCCTCGATCGCCAACAACAACGGCTGCTCGCTCGAGGACGACGGCGGCAACCCGGCGGGCAACAAGGCCTGCATGTCGGGCTTCTGCGGCGAGGCCAGCGTCATGGGCCTGCTCAAGCTCGGCGTGTGCGGCGAGTGCAACGCCGACTCCGACTGCGACCCCGGCCAGACCTGCACCGACCCCTCGGTCGACCTCGACATGGGCGCGCTGGTCGGCTCCGTCTGCATGGGCTAGGCGCGCGCCGCGGCGCCTGTCCTGAAGGATAGGCGCCGCCTGCGCATCCACGTACTGCCACGACGGCGGAATGAGCGTGTATCGATCGCTGCGCGAGTGTGTCGCCGACCTCGAACGGCACGGCCACCTCGCGCGCATCGACGTCGAGATCGACCCGAACCTCGAGGCCGCGGAGATCCAGCGCCGCGTCTACGAGGCCGGCGGTCCGGCGCTGCTGTTCACGCGGGTCAAGGGCAGCGCCTTCCCGATGGTCAGCAACCTGTTCGGGACGGCCACGCGCACGCGGTTCTTGTTCCGCGACACGCTGGAGCGGGTGAAGCAGCTGGTGGCGCTGCGCGGCGACCCAGGGGCGGTGATGCGCCGGCCGTGGCGTTACGTCGGCCTGGTACGCGCAGGCTGGCACGCGCGGCCCAAGTTCGTCCGCTCGGGCCCCGTCATGGCGCGGGAGATCCGGATCTCCGACCTGCCGCAGCAGGTGTCGTGGCCGCTCGACGGCGGGCCGTTCATCACTCTGCCGCAGGTGTACAGCGAGGACCCCGAGCGGCCCGGGTGGATGAAGAGCAACCTCGGGATGTACCGCGTGCAGCTGGCCGGGGGCCGCTACGCGCAGGACCGCCAGATCGGGCTGCACTACCAGATCCACCGCGGGATCGGGGTCCACCACGCGGCGGCGATCCGCCGCGGCGAGCCGCTGCGGGTCAACATCTTCGTCGGCGGGCCGCCGGCCATGACGCTCGCGGCCGTGATGCCGCTGCCCGAGGGGCTGCCGGAGCTGGCGTTCGCGGGGGCGCTGGCCGGGCGTCGCGTGCGGATGGTCCAAAGGCCAGGTGAGCTGCCGTTCGCCGGCGAGGCCGACTTCGTCATCTGCGGCACCGTCGATCCCGAGCTGCGCCTGCCCGAGGGGCCGTTCGGCGACCACCTCGGCTACTACAGCCTGGCGCACGACTTCCCGGTGCTGCGGGTCGAGCGGGTCTACGCCCGCGAGGACGCGATCTGGCCGTTCACGGTGGTCGGGCGCCCGCCGCAGGAGGACACGCAGTTCGGCGCGATCATCCACGAGATCACGGGGCCGGCGATCCCCGCGGTCATCCCCGGCGTGCACGGGGTCCACGCGGTCGACGCGGCCGGCGTCCACCCGCTGCTGCTGGCGCTGGGCAGCGAGCGCTACACGCCCTACGCGCCGCGCGAGCGCCCGGCCGAGCTGCTCACCCAGGCCAGCGCGATCCTCGGCCAGGGCCAGATGTCGCTGGCCAAGGTGCTGGTGATCGCCGCCGCCGACGACGCGCCGGGGCTCGACCTGCACGATGTGCCAGGTTTCTTCGGACATGTCCTCGAGCGCGTCGACTGGCGCCGCGACCTGCACTTCCACACCGAGACGACCATCGACACGCTCGACTACTCGGGCGCCGGGCTCAACGTCGGCAGCAAGGTGGTGATCGCCGCGGTGGGCCCGAAGCGGCGCGCGCTGCCGGTCGAGGTGCCGCCCGACCTGCGGCTGCCGCCCGGCTTCTCGGCGCCGCGGGTGTGCCTGCCCGGCGTGCTGGCGGTCGCCAGCCCCGCGTGCGCGGAGGCCGGGGACGGCGCGCCGCAGCGGTTCTGCGCGGCGCTCGCGGTCGACGACGCGATCAACCGCTTCCCGCTGGTGGTGCTGGTCGACGACAGCGAGTTCGCGGCGCGGACGCTGAACAACTTCCTGTGGGTGACCTTCACCCGCATGAACCCGGCGGTCGACATCGAGGGGGTCGCCGCGCGCACGGTCCACAAGCACTGGGGCTGCGAGGGGTCGCTGGTGGTCGACGCGCGGCGCAAGCCGCATCACGCCCCGCAATTGCTCGAGGACCCGGCGGTGACCCGCCGAGTCCTCGAACTCGCGGCCCCGGGCGGGCCGCTGCACGGGCTGTACTGAGAGGGGGGCTCAGACGCCGCGCTCGAGCTCGACGTCCTTGATCTCCGCGCCGAAGAACGAGCCGGTGGTCGTGCACTGGTAGGCGGGGTGCAGGTCACAGTCACCCTGGCACTGCTTCGACTGGAAGGCGACCCAGTCGCCGGTGATCTTGTAGCCCTTGATCGAGATGGCGACGTCGAGGGTGATCCTGTCGGTCACCGTGGCGTCGCCGGGATCGTCGACCGCGACCGTCTCGCCGTGGAAGGTGTAGTCGGTGCCCGAGCGCTCGCCGATGACCACCCACTCCTTGAACTCGAGGAAGTAATCGTCGGGGTCGGTGGCGAACAGCGCGATCGTCTCGGCGCCGAAGAACGTCGTCGTGTCGCGCGGATCCGGATTGGCTCCGCAGTCGGCGCCCTGCTGCTCGGGCAGCGACGTGATCTTGTAGATCCGGTATTCGCCGGGCTTGACCTGGCACGCGCTCAGGGAGGCCATGAGGCCGGCGGCCGCGACGGCCGCGAAGATGCGGGAGGGGTACTTGCGCATGCGCGGCATCCTACTCAAGCCGGGGACCAAGGGGGAGAATTGTGACAGGGGGCGCAAGCGCGTTCGCCCACATTTGCGGCGGGGCTCGAAGGCCCCCCGGATTGAATAACTCCGGCGGGGCGTGCTCGTGTTATAGGGAGCCATGGCGCTGTTTCGCTCGACAGGATTGTCATTTGTGGTCGTGTTGTCGGCGCTCGCCGGCTGCGGCGAGGACCCGGCGACGAGCACCGAGACGTCCACCGATCCGGGCACGACCGGCTCGCCCACGGCCACGACGAGCGATTCGCCGATCACGACGTCGTCGGCGACGACGACGACGACGACGACGACCGACGTCCCGACGAGCATGGATCCAACCACTGGCACAACCGGCGACGAGCCGGCGGAGCTGGTCCCGGTGTCACATGCCCGCGAGCTCCGGGCCGTGTGGGTGGCGACGGTCTCCAACATCAACTTCCCCAGCGGACAAGGGCTGTCGGCGGGGGCGATGCAGGACGAATTGCTGGCGATCCTCGATACGGTGCAGGCGGCCGGCCTCAATGCCGTGGTCTTCCAGGCGCGGCCGGAGGGCGATGCGGTCTATTCGTCGCAGCTGGAGCCGTGGAGCCGTTACCTCACAGGCACCCAGGGGGAGGATCCCGGGGTCGACCCGCTGCAATTTCTGGTCGACGAGGGCCACGCCCGCGGGATCGAGGTCCACGCGTGGCTCAATCCATACCGGGCCAAGGCCAGCCTCAACAGCGTGCTGGCCGATAGCCATATCGCGGCCGAGCTGCCCCAGTACGCCTACAAGTACGGGACCGCGCTTTGGATGGACCCCGGCGCCGTGGAGGTGCAGGATCAATTGGTCGCGGTCGTGGCCGACCTCGTGACCCGCTACGACATCGACGGCATTCACTTCGACGATTACTTCTATCCGTACCCGGTCGACGGGGTCGAGTTCCCCGACGATTCGACGTGGGAGGCTTATCAGGCAGGCGGCGGCCAGCTGTCGCGCGCCGACTGGCGCCGCGACAACGTCAACGCGATGGTCGAGACGGTCGGGATCACGGTGGCGGACATCAAGCCGTGGGTCCGCTACGGCATCAGCCCGTTCGGCATCTACCGCCCCGGGATCCCCGCGGGCATCTCCGGCTTCGACCAATACGAGGGGCTCTACGCCGACCCGCTGCTGTGGATGCAGGAGGGCTGGCTCGACTACCTCGCGCCGCAGCTGTACTGGCCGACGACGCAGCAGGCCCAGGCCTACGGGACGCTGATCGAGTGGTGGTCGAGCATCACCACGGGCGGGCGCTACATCTTCGCCGGCAACTACCTCAGCAAGCTCGGCACCGAGGCGAAGTGGTCGCTCGACGAGTTCAAGCAGGAGATCGTGCTCAGCCGCCAGTTCGCCGGCTCGGGCTCGCAGGGCAACATCTTCTTCCAGATCGCGCCGCTGCAGGAGAACCTGCTCGGGGTCACCGACGCGTTCAAGGCCGAGTTCTACCAGTCGCCGGCCTTGACGCCGCCGATCGCGGCGCTGGCCGGCCAGGCCGTCGAACCACCGGACGTGGCGCTCGACGGGCCGCAGGTGTCGCTGTCGCACGCGGCGCCCGAGGGCCTGCGCGCGTGGGTGGTGTACGCCCAGTCGGGCCAGGAATTCGTGATCGACCGCGTCGTCCCGGCCGCGACCGCGACGATCGACCTGTCCCCGGGGACATGGGCGATCAGCGCCGCGGGCAAGCACGGGGTCGAGAGCCAGGGCGTGCTGGTGACGGTGCCCTGAGCCCGGCCGCGGCGGCGGGCGTCAGTCCGCGCCGTCGTACATCGCCTCGATCAGCGAGGCCCACTGCTTCTCGATCACCTTGCGCTTGAGCTTGAGCGTGGGCGTGAGCTCGCCGTGGTCGGTGCTGAGGCTGCGCGGCAGCAGCTTGAACTTGCGGACCTGCTCGACGCGGGCGAACTGCTCGCCGGACTTCTCGACCCACCGGCCGATCTCCGCCACGAGCGCGGGGTGCTCGTGCAGCGGCTCGTCGGCGGGGTGGCCCTGGGCGGCGAGCCACCGGGTCGCGGCGGCCCGGTCGAGCGCCAGCAGGGCGCTGAGGAACTTGCGGCGGTCGCCGATGACGACGGCCTCCTCGATCAGCGGGCTGTCCTTGAGCGCGGCCTCGAGGTTCTTCGGCGCGATGTTCTTGCCGCCGGCGGTGATGATGATCTCCTTCTTGCGGCCGGTGATGTGGAGGAAGCCGGCCTCGTCGAAGGCGCCGAGGTCGCCGGAGTGCAGCCAGCCGTCCTGCAGCGCCTCGGCGGTGGCGGCCGGGTCCTTGAAGTAGCCCTTGAACACGCTGGGGCCGCGGACCAGGATCTCGCCGTCCTCGCCGAGCCTGACCTCGAGGCCGGGGATCGGTCGACCGACGCTGCCGAACTTGGTGGCGCCGGGGATGTTGAGGGTGGTCGGGCCGCAGTCCTCGGACTGGCCGTAGACCTCGGCGACGACGACGTCGAGGCCGGCGAAGAACTCGAGCACGTTGGCGGCGATCGGCGCCGCACCGGAGACGCAGGCGCGGGCGCTGCCGAGGCCGAGCGCGGCCTTGAGCTTGGTGAACACCAGGCGCTGGGCGAGGCGGTGCTGCGCGCGCAGGGCCAGCGGGACCGGCCGGCCGCGGCTGGCGAGCGCGTGGTAGCGGCGGGCGACCCCGGAGGCCCAGTCGAACAGCTTCCTCTTCGTACCTGTCACCTGGGACAGGCGAGCCGAGACGGCGGCGTGGAACTTCTCCCAGATCCGCGGCACGCCGAAGAAGACGGTCGGCTGGACCTCCTTGAGGTTGTCGGGCACGCGCTCGAGCGCCTCGGCCCAGTAGATCGCGTGGCCGAAGCAGGCCGGGCCGTGCATCGACAGCATCTGCTCGGCGATGTGCGACAGCGGCAAGTACGACAAGAGGCGGTCGGTCGGGGCGATGGCGATGAGCGTCGACAGCACCTCGGAGGTCCACAGGATGCTCCTGTGCGTCAGCATGACGGCCTTCGGCGGGCCGGTGGTGCCGGAGGTGTAGATGTACGTGGTGGTGTCGTCCTCGTGCAGGCCCGACAGGCGCTGCTCGAGCGCCTCGTGCGGGACGGCGTCGGCGCGGGCGAGGAATTCGGACCACGTCAGGGCGCGGGGGTCGTCCGCAGGCGCGGCGCCGGTCATGAGGACGATGTGGCGGAGGCCGGGCAGGCGCTCGCGCTGGTCGCGGAGCTTGTCGTACTGGACGCGGTCCTCGACGACGACGACCGGGGCCTCGGCGTGGTCGACGATGTACTGCACCTCGACGGGCGAGCAGGTGGTGTAGATGCCGGCCGGGACGCCGCCCGCGGCCATGGCGGCGAAGGCGGTGATGGCCCACTCGGCGCGGTTGTAGGCGAGGATGCAGACGCCTTGCCCGGGCTCGAGGCCGAGGGCGATGAGCGCCCGCGCGGCGGTGCGGACCTGGTCGTTGTACGCGCGCCAGCTGGTCGGCCGCCAGGCGCCGTCCTTGCGCACGAAGTACGCCGGGCTCTCGGGACGGGCCCGGCCCTGGGAGAAGAAACGAGCGGGGATGGTGTCGGCGGCCACGGTGCTCCTGCGGGTGAGAGTCCGAGCGAGAGGTCGTCAGAAACCGAGCTGCTTGGCGGCGAGGTCCTTCATGATCTCCTCGGCGCCGCCGCCGATGGCGAGGACCTTGGTCTCGCGGTAGATCCGCTCGACCTTGGCGCCGCGGAGATAGCCGGCGCCGCCGAAGATCTGCACGCCCTCCTTGGCGCAGAACTCGACGCACTGGGTCGCCGCGTTCTTGAGCATGCAGATCTCGGCGATCGGCCACTCGCCGGCGTCGACCCGCCGCGCGAGCTCGTACAGCCAGGTGCACACCGGGTGGATCCGCGTCGCCATGTCGACGAGCTTGTGGCGGATGACCTGGCGGGTGATGAGCGGCTTGCCGAAGGTCTCGCGCTGGCGCGCGTAGGCGACCGACTCGTCGAGGCAGACCTGGGCGAAGGCGACGGCCATGGCCGCGAGCATGAGGCGCTCGCGGTTGAAGTTCTGCATGATGCCGAGGAAGCCGTGGTTCTCCTCGCCGAGCAGGTTGGCGGCGGGGACGCGGCACTCGTCGAAGTAGAGGGTGGCGGTGTCGCTGCACCACCAGCCCATCTTCTTGTCGAGGGCGGTGCGGGTGAACCCGGGCGTGCCGGCCTCGACGACGAGCATCGAGATCCCGCCGAGGCCGGGCGGGCCGGTGCGCACGGCGATGGTGACGTAGTCGGCGCGCATGCCCGAGGTGATGAAGGTCTTGCTGCCGTGGACGACGAAGTGGTCGCCGTCGCGGCGGGCGACGGTCTTGAGGTTGGCGACGTCGGAGCCGCCGGAGGGCTCGGTGACGGCGAGCGCGGCGATCTTTCGACCGGCCAGGACGTCGGGGATGAAGCGCCGCTTCTGCTCGTCGCTGCCGAGGTTGAGGATGGGCGGGACGCCGATGCCGTGCGAGCACAGGCCGGCGATCAGTCCGCCGGCGCCGGTGCGCGCGAACTCCTCGCAGAGGATGATGATCGAGGTGCTGTCGCCCGGGGTGCCGCCGAGCTCCTCGGGGAAGCCGAGGCCGAGGATCCCGAGCTCGCCGGCCCGCTGGTACAGCTCGCGCGGGAAGCCGCCCGCCTCCTCCCACGCGTCGATGTGAGGCATGACCTCGCGCTCGATGAAGGCGCGCAAGGTGCCCCGCAAGGCGTCCCGGTCGGTGTCGTCGAGCATGGACATTTTGCGGCGACTTTATCACGCCGCGGGCCATTGCCGCGACCGGAGCACCTCGTCGGCCTATTGGCCGAGATGCTGCGGGCAGGCCGCACGCTCGCGGCATGAGGACGACTCGAGATGCCGCGGCGCGTGGGACCGCAGCGGCTCACGCGGGCAGATGCATGCGCGCGCGAGCCTCTGCCGGCGAGGCGATCTCGCGGCCGACCTCGCGAGCGCCGGCGACGAGGGCGTCGATGAGCTGACCGTTGGTGGTGGCGCGGCTGCCGTCGGGCAAATAGAAGGTGTCCTCGAGGCCGGTCCGCAGGTCGCCGCCGAGCTCCGCGGCGCGGCGATGGATGGCCCAGATCTCCTCGCGGCCGATGGCGGTGACCTCCCAGCGCGAACCCGGCTTGATGTACTTGAGCAGGAACGGCAAGAGGTCGGGATCGGTGGGCATGCCGGAGGCGACGCCGGTGACGAAGTTGTAGTGCGGGTGCTTGGCCAGACCGACGTCGACGTAGAGACCGACCGACCGGACGATGCCGAGGTCGAAGCACTCGAACTCGGGGGCAGTGCCGCACTCGGCCATGACGTCGAGGAAGGCCTTCACCTTCTCGACGGGGTTGTCGAACACCATCGGCGGCCAGGCCCAGGTGCCGTCGCTCTTGGCCTTGAGGTAATTGAGGCTGCCGGCGTTGCAGGCGGCGATCTCGGGCTTGATGGCGCGCATGCAGGCGACGGGGCCGCTGATGTCCTCGCCGACGACGCCGGTGGTCATGTTGAAGATCAGGTCGGGACACTCGGCGCGGATCGCCTCGCGCACGGCGACCGCGACCTCGGGCTCCCACGACGGCAAGAAGCCCATGCCCGGCTCCTGCCGGCGGAAGTGCACGTGCACGACCGAGGCGCCGGCGTCACGCGCCTGCCGGGCCGCGCGCGCGAGCTCCTCCGGGGTGACCGGCACGGGGTGCTGCTTGGGGTTGGTGAGCACGCCGGTGAGGGCGCAGGTGACGATCGCTTTGTCGTGGGTCATGGCGGGAGGCGGCGGTCGGGATCGCGGCCGTGGTGGAGGATCGCCACCACAGCACGCGACCGTCATCGAGCAAGCGATAGATGATCGAGTACGGGAAGTTCAGGACGATGTACCGGCGGTACTGCGTGGCGCGCCAGGCGGGCCACCGCTGCGGCGTCTCGCAGATGTCTGCGAGTGCGGCGCGGAGGGTGCCTTCGAACCGCTCTGCCGCGTACGGGTTTTGTTCTCGATACCAGTCCGAGGCTGCGCGAGCTTCGTTGCGTGCGCGGACCATCCATCGTAGGCGCTCCGACGATTCACACGGCCTTTTTGTGTGGCGATCCGAACACGAACTCGAGTGCCTCGTCGTGTTCCACGGTCTCCTCGACGCCTGTTTCGACGGCGTGCCACCGACGCTCGACCTCGGCCAACCACTTGTCCTCGCGCGTGGGTTCCAGCGGGGTCTCGAATGCTGCGAGCATTTGATCGACGACCGCGCGCCGTTGTTCGGGAGGCAGCGGCAGCGCGGCCGCGAGGATCCGCGCCGCGTACTCCGGAGAGGTGATGCTGGCGAAGAGCTCGCGAGTGATGACGAGGCGCTCCGCTTGTGGGAGGCTCAGGAGCTCGTCGAGGATGCGCGCGGGGTCCATGAGGGCACTCTAGCACGCTCACGCGGCGGCGGAGGCGGCGCCGGGTTCGGGGCCGTCGTCGGGGGTGACGACGGCGAGGAGGCGGCCTTGCGGGACCTGGTCGCCGGGCTTCACCTTGACCTCGGTGACGACGCCGCCGCACGCGACCGCGAGGGCGTTCTCGATCTTCATCGCCTCGAGGGTGACGAGGGTCTGGCCGCGGCGGACGCGGTCGCCGACCTGCACGTGGACGGCGACGACGCGGCCGCTGGTGGGAGCGTGCAGCGTGCCGTCGCCGCCGGCGCTGGCCTCGGCCTCGGCGCCCTTCGGCGGCGGCTCGACGAACTCGGCCTGCACGCCGCGCGCGTCGAGGAACAGCCTGTCGCCGACGAGGGCGGCGTGGACGGTCTCCTGGACGTCGCCGACGAGCACGCGGACCTCGACGCCGGCGCGGGCGAGCACGCGGACGGGCAGGGCGGCGCCGTCGACGGTGACCGTGGTGATGCCGCCGGGCTCGAGGTCGACGGCCAGCTCGCGCTCCTTCTCACCTGTCCGAAGGGTCAGGGGGAAGGCGGCCCGGCCGGCGCTGCGCCACGGGCTGTAGTCCCCGCGGACATGTCCCAAGGTCCAGATCGCGGCGGCGATCGCCCACGCGCGGGCGTCGGGCTCGGGGCGCGCGGGGGCGGGCAGGTGCTCGTCGAGGAAGCGGGTGGTGGCGCCGCCCTCGACGAACACGGGGTGCTGGAGGATGTCGGCGAGGAAGCGCTTGTTGTTGGGCAGGCCGAGCAGGACGCTGCGGCCGAGCGCGGTGACGAGGCGGCGGCGGGCCTCGTCGCGGGTGCGGCCGTGGGTGATGACCTTGGCGATCATCGGGTCGTAGTAGGGCGAGATGGTCTGCTTGGGGTGGAGGCCGTGGTCGACGCGGACGCCGTCGCCGCCGGCCGGGCGCCACGCGACGATCTCGCCGGCCTGCGGCAGGTAGCCGGCGTACGGGTCCTCGGCGTAGAGGCGGACCTCGATCGCGTGGCCGCGCAGCTCGACCTGCTCCTGCGTGAGCGGCAGCGGCTCGCCGGCGGCGACGCGCAGCTGCCAGGCGACGAGGTCGAGGCCGGTGACGAGCTCGGTGACCGGGTGCTCGACCTGCAGGCGGGTGTTCATCTCGAGGAAGTAGAACTTGCCGTCGGCATCGAGCATGAACTCGACGGTGCCGGCGCCGACGTAGTCGATCGAGCGCGCGGCGAGCACGGCGGCGGCGCCCATCTCGGCGCGCAGGGCCGGCGAGACGGCCGGCGAGGGCGACTCTTCGACGACCTTCTGGTGGCGGCGCTGGACCGAGCAGTCGCGCTCGCCGAGGTGGATCGCGTGGCCGTGGCCGTCGCCGAACACCTGGATCTCGACGTGACGGCCGCTGGTGATCGCGCGCTCGAGGATCAGCTCGCCGCTGCCGAACGCGCTCTCGGCCTCGCTGCGCGCGGACGTGATCGCGGCCGGCAGGGCGCTCCACTCGCGGACCATCCGCATGCCGCGGCCGCCGCCGCCGGCCGCGGCCTTGATCAGGAGCGGCAGGCCGATCCGCTCGGCCTCGGCGACGAGGCGCGCGTCGGCCTGGCCCTCGGGGCTGCTGTCCTGAAAGCCAGGGATGCACGGGACGCCGGCGGCGATCATCGCCCGCTTGGCGGCGGCCTTGTTGCCCATGGCCCGGATCGCGGCCGGCGAGGGGCCGATGAACACGAGGCCGGCGTCGAGGCAGGCCTGGGCGAAGCCGTCGTTCTCGGACAGGAAGCCGTAGCCGGGGTGGACCGCGTCGGCGCCGGACTTCCTGGCGGCGGCGATCAGCGCCGCGACGTCGAGGTACGACTCGCGCACCGGCGGCGGACCGATCCGGACCGCGCGGTCGGCCAGGCCGACGTGCGGGGCGCCGGCGTCGGCGTCGCTGTAGACGGCGACGGTGCGGTAGCCGAGGGCGTGGGCGGTGCGGATGATCCGGCAGGCGATCTCGCCGCGGTTGGCGATCAGGATCGTGGAGAAGGTCATGTGTCGTTCCAGGCGGCGTTGCGCTTCTGAATGAATGCGAGCATGCCCTCGACGCCCTCGGGGCCGCGAGCGGCGCGGGCGAAGTCGTCGGCGGCGGCGTCGAGCAGGGCGGCCAGGGCGGCGCCGTGGGGAGCCCCGCTGGCGGCGAGGACCAGGCGCTTGGTGGTGGCGACCGCCTCGGGGGCGCAGCGGGCGATGTCGGCCAGGACCTTGGCGACCTGTCCGTCGAGACCTGCCCGATCGGTCACGTGGTGGACGAGCCCGAGGCGCAGCGCCTCGGCGGCGTCGAGGGCCCCGCCGGTGACGGCGAGGCGGCGGGCGGCGCTGTAGCCGACGCGGCGGACGATGAACGGGGCGATCTGCGCCGGCGGCACGCCGAGGCCGGTCTCGGGCAGGCGCAGCCTGGCGTCGTCGGCGGCGACGGCGACGTCGCTGACGCAGCACAGGCCGAAGCCGCCGCCCATCACGGCGCCCTCGAGCACGGCGACCACCGCCTGCGGGGCGTCCTCGATCTGCTGCATCATGCCGCCGAAGATCCGGTTGGTGGTCGCCAGCGGGTCCTTGCCGTCGGGGCCGGGTTCGGCCCCGCGGGCGCCGGCCATGTCCTTGATGTCGCCGCCGGCGCAGAAGTTGCCCCCGGCGCCGCGCAGGATCACCGCCCGCACCCCGCGGTCGCCGGCGATCGCGGCGAACACCTCGCCGAGCTCGCGCACCATCGCGAACGACATCGCGTTGCGCGCCTCGGGGCGGTTGAGGGTGACGTGCAGGCGCCAGCCCTCGCGGCGCAGCAGCAGCGTCTGGCACTCGGGCAATGTCGTTTCAGACATGTCTCTTCAGCCTCTCCCGGGCAGGATGCCGTCGAGCTTGGCGATGATGCCGAGCATGACCTCGTCGGCGCCGCCGCCGACGGAGATCAGGCGCGAGTCGCGGAACATGCGCGAGATCTTCGACTCCCACATGTAGCCCATGCCGCCCCAGTACTGCAGGCAGCTGTCGGCGACCTCGCGGCCGAGGCGGCCGGACTTGAGCTTGGCCATCGAGGCGAGGCGGGTGACGTCCTTGCCGGAGATGAACAGCTCGGCGGCGCGGTAGACGAGGGCGCGCAGCGCCTCGACCTCGGTCAGCAGCTCGGCGATGCGGAAGTGGACGACCTGGTTGTCGAGGATCGACTTGCCGAAGGCCTTGCGCTCGCGGGTGTACTTGATGGTCTCGGCGATCGCGGTGTCCATCGCCGTCAGCGAGTTGGCGGCGCCCCACAGCCGCTCCTCCTGGAACTGCAGCATCTGCAGCATGAAGCCGGCGCCCTCGGGGCCGATCGCGTAGCGCTGCGGGACGCGGACCTCGTCGAAGAAGATCTGCGCGGTGTCCGACGACCACATGCCGAGCTTGTGCAGCTTGCGGGCCCGCTCGACGCCCTTGGAGTTGAGCGGGACGACGATCAGGGTCTTGTTCTTGTGCGGCTTGTCGTCGCTGGTGTTGGCCAGGCAGCACATCCAGTCGGCCTGGATGCCGTTGGTGATCCACATCTTGCCGCCGGTGATGACGTAGTCGTCGCCGTCCTTGCGGGCGTAGGTCTTGAGGCTGGCGACGTCGGAGCCGGCGCCGACCTCGGACACGCCGATGCAGCCGACCAGGTCGCCGGCGATCGACGGGGCCAGCCACTCCTTCTTGAGCTCGTCCGAGCCGAAGCGCGCCAGCGCCGGCGTGCACATGTCGGTCTGCACGCCGATCGCCAGCGACACGCCGCCGGCGTCGACGCGCCCGAGCTCCTCGGCCATCACCAGCGCGTAGGAGTAGTCGAGGCCGGCGCCGCCGTACTCGGTCGGCTTGGTCAGGCCGAGGAAGCCCTCGTTGCCGAGCTTCTTGAACAGCTCGTGCGCCGGGAAGATCCGCGCCTCCTCCCACTCGTCGCAGAAGGGGTTGATCTCCCGGGCGATGAACTTGCGCAGGCTGTCGCGCAGAAGGTCGTGCTCGTCGGTGAACAGCGGCATGCTTGAGCTGGCTCTCGGGTCAGGGTGTTCGAAGGGACAGGAGACGACGGAGTCGTGGAAGTTACAGGCGGGCGACGCCGAAGGTGTTGGGGCGGACGCGCCGGGCCTCGCCCTCGCGGCAGACGGCCAGCGCCAGCGCGAGCACGCGCCGGGTGTCGCGCGGGTCGATGAGGCCGTCGTCCCACAGCCGGGCGGTGGCGTAGAGCGCCGTCGACTCGGCGTCGAGGCGGTCCTTGATCGACTTGCCCATCTGCGCCATCGCGTCGGGGTCGGCCTTCAGGCCCATCCGGGCGAACTTGGCGGTGGTGATGATCTCCATGACCTTGGCCGCCTGCTCGCCGCCCATCACGGCGATCCGGCTGCCCGGCCAGGCGAACACGAAGCGCGGGTCGTAGGAGCGGCCGCACATGCCGTAGTTGCCGGCGCCGAAGCTGCCGCCGAGGATGACGGTGAGCTTGGGGACGTCGGCGTTGGCGACCGCCTGGATCATCTTCGAGCCGTGCTTGACCATACCGGCCCGCTCGGCGGCGGTGCCGACCATGTAGCCGGTGGTGTTCTGCAAGAAGACCAGGGGCGTGCCGCTCTGGCAGCACAGCTGGATGAACTGCCCGGCCTTGGTGGCGCCGTCGGGGTTGATCGGGCCGTTGTTGCCGAGGACGCCGACCGCGTGGCCCTCGATGCTGGCGTGGCCGCACACCGTCTGCGCGCCGTACAGCGCCTTGAACTCGAAGAACTCGCTGTCGTCGACCAGGCGCGCGATCACCTCGCGGACGTCGTACGGCTTCTTGAAGTCGACCGGGACGATGCCGAGCAGGTCCTCGACGTCGTAGCGCGGCGGCCGGTGCGGCCTGGTCGAAAGGTCATGTGTGAAGCGGCCGAGCGGGGCGCGCTGCAGGTTGGCCATCAGCTCGCGCGCGAGGTGGAGCGCGTGGGCGTCGTTCTCGGCCATGTACTCGGCGGTGCCGGTGACGGTGGCGTGCAGCTCGGCGCCGCCGAGCTCCTCGTCGGTGGCGATCTCGCCGAGCGCGGCCTCCACCAGCGGCGGGCCGGCGAGGAACACCTTGGCCTGGCCGCGCACCGCGATCACGTAGTCCGACAGGCCCGGCAGGTAGGCGCCGCCGGCGGTGCTGCTGCCGTGGACGATCGTGACCTGCGGGACACCGGCGGCCGACAGCCGCGCCATGTTGGCGAACACGCGCCCGCCGTCGACGAAGATCTCGGCCTGATAGAGGAGGTTGGCGCCGGCGCTCTCGACACACGAGATGATCGGCAGCTTGTGCTCGAGCGCGATCTCCTGGGCCCGCAGGCTCTTGCGCAGGCCCATCGGCGAGATCGCGCCGCCCTTGATCGCGCTGTCGCTGGCGCTGACGATGCACCGCACGCCCGACACGACGCCGACGCCGACGATGCAGCCGCCGCCGCTGGCGTCGCCCTTGCCGTCGTCGTCGTGCATGTTGAAGCCGGCCAGCGTCGACAGCTCGAGGAACGGCGCGCCGCGGTCGAGCAGGCGGGCCACCCGGTCGCGCGGCAGCAGCTGACCGCGCTTGGCGAACTTCTCGGCCTGCTTGCCGGAGTTGTCGCGGACCCGCTTCTCGGCGGCGCGGAACTCGTCGATGAGCTTCAGCTGGGCGGCGCGGTTCGCCTGGAACTGGTCGCCTTGGAGGTCGATGCTGGACGAGAGCACGGGCATGACTGGCTGGCCTTTAGCGCAGGTTGTCGGGGAGCTCGGCGCGGTGGAAGCCCTCGTACGCGCTCGAGCGGTCGTGCTCGCTGGCGGGCCACACGGCGCTGGAATTGGGGGCGGCGCCGTCGACCCGCAGCGTGGCGCCGCTGATGAACGCGGCGGCCTCGCTGAGCAGGAAGACGATCGCGGCGCTGACCTCTGCCTCGGTGCCGAGCCGGTGCAGGGGGACCGCCGCCTTGAGCCGCGGGAGCAGGCCCTTCAACATCGCGGGGTCGTAGTTGTCCATGCCCGACGAGGCGATCCACCCCGGCGCGACCGCGTTGACGCGCACGCCCGAGGGCGCCCACTCGACCGCGGCGGTCTGGGTGAAGTTGACCATGCCGGCCCGCGCGGCCCCGGAGTGGCCCATGCCCGGCATCGACCGCCACATGTCGGCGACGATGTTGACGATCGCGCCGCCGTGCTCGGACATGCACTGCGTGTAGACCTCGCGGGCGAACAAAAAGCCGCCGACGAGGTTGGTGCGCACCACCGTCTCGAAGCCCTTCTGCGAGATCGCCGCCAGCGGGGCCGGGAACTGCCCGCCGGCGTTGTTGACGAGCCCGTGGATCCGCCCGCGCGCGGCCACGATCGCCGCCACCACGGCGCGCACCTGCGCCTCCTCGCGGATGTCGCAGGCGTGGAACGAGCACTCGCCGCCGTCGGCGACGATCTCGGCGGCGGTGGCCTCGAGCTTGGCGAGCTTGCGGCCGACGAGCACCGGGTGAGCGCCCAGCGCGGCGAGCTCGTGGGCGGTGCAGCGACCGATCCCGCTGCCGCCGCCGGTGACGACGATCGTCTGTCCGGCGAACAGCCCCGGACGAAAGACGGAACGGTATCCGCTCATGGCGCCGCATCGTACACATGCGCGGGACCAGGGGAAGCAGGAATTTGCGCGGGGTCGCCGGCAAACGGCGTATGCGCTGACGTGGGGGGACGATGGAACGACTCCGGCGCGGCGAGTAGATTTTCGCGGACCTCGCCGGGGTCGTCCGGGGCGTCGAAGGCGCCGGAGGATTGTGGTAGGCAGGCGTCATGAGCGACATCAGCCTGGAAAAGTTCACCGAAGAGATCCGCGCGAAGGTCGGCGCCGACTCGGGCCTGAAGGCGACGATCAAGTTCGTGTTCGCCGACAATCAGGTGCTCTACATCGACGGCGAGAGCACGCCCAACACCGTCGACAACACCGACCGCCCGGCCAAGTGCACCGTCAAGGTCTCGCTCGACGACTTCGCCAAGATGGCGGCGAAGAAGCTCGACCCGACGACCGCGTTCATGACCGGCAAGATCAAGATCGAGGGCGACATGGGCGTCGCCATGCGCCTCGGCAAGCTGTTCAGCTGAACGCTCCGCGGGCGCGGCTCGGTGCGGCGCGCGAGCGTCGCCCGCATCACCGCTGCTGCGCCTCGGCCTCGAGGCGCATCGTCGCGGCCGCGAGCTCGTCCTCGCGGCCGAGCGACGAGGACACGGCCAGCGGGCGGGACGTCGTGTCCCGTCGGCTGGACGCCAACGTCGCGTCGCGTCGTTCAAGTCGTTGATATCGCTCGGCCACGGCGGTCGCACGGCGAATGAAAGCAGTCGCGGTGTGCTGACTCGTTCGTACTCCGCAAGCGTCCTCGGCGTCGAAGGCTTTGTCGTCACCGTGGAGGCAGACGTCGGGCTCGGACTGCCAGGACTTACCCTCGTCGGTCGGGCGACGGGAGCGCTCATGGAGGCGCGCGAGCGCGTCCGCAGCGCGCTCGGCCACTGCGGGCACAAGCTGCACCCGCGCAAGCAGGTCGTCAATCTCGCGCCTGCCGACGAGCGCAAGGACAGCCCGGGGATCGATCTCGCGGTCGCATGCGCGCTGCTGGCCAGTCACGAGATCGTGCCGGCCGATCGACTGCAGGGACTGATGTTGTGGGGTGAACTGTCGCTCGACGGTTCGCTGCGCCCGGCGGCCGGTACTCTGGTGATCGCCGATTGTGCGCGCCGCCAGGGTTTCACAGCACTGGCCGTCGCCGAGGCCAGCGCGGAGGAGGCGGCGGTGCTCGGCGGACTGGCGGTGCTGCCGGTGCGCGACTTGCCGCAGTTGGTCGCGCACCTGCGCGGCGATCGTGAGATCAATACATACTCGGCCGACGACCCGGCGCCCCGTCCCCGCCGTGAGCCGTACGATCTCGGCGACGTGCGGGGATTGATCCTCGCGCGGCGAGCGATCGAGGTGATGGCCGCCGGTGGCCACAACGTCCTGCTGCACGGACCGCCCGGTGTCGGCAAGACGATGCTGGCGCGGCGGGCGATCGGCCTCTACCCGCCGCTCGACGACGAGGCCGCGCTCGAGGTGACGAAGATCCACGGCGTCGCCGGTCTGCGTGCGGTCGAGGGGCTCGTGCGCGAGGTGCCGTTGCGAGCTCCGCACCACACGGTGAGCGTCCCCGGCTTGCTCGGTGGCGGACCATTCCTCCGCCCCGGCGAGGTCAGCCTGGCCCACCGGGGGGTGCTGTTCCTCGACGAGCTGCCCGAGTTCTCGCGGGGCTGCCTCGAGGCGCTGCGTGAACCACTCGAAGAGGGCGTGGTCCGGATCGTGCGCGCGCGCGGGAGCGTCGGCTTCCCCGCTCGCTTTCAGCTGCTGGCGGCGATGAACCCCTGTCCCTGCGGCTTCCTCGGCCACCCCGACCGCACCTGCGTCGACGCGCCGAGTGCGGTCGCGCGCTACCAGCAGCGCGTGTCGGGGCCGCTGCTCGACCGCGTCGACGTGGCCGTCGCGGTCACCCCGAGCAAGCCCGAGGAGCTGCAGGCGGCCGACCCGCCCGAGACCACCGCGACGGTGCGGGCCCGCGTGGCGACGGCGCGAGCCCGCCAGGCGGCGCGGCTGCGCGGGACGCCGTGGCGCACCAACGCCGAGGTGCCGGCGGCCGCGGGATCGATCGAACGCCTGTGCGCGCTGACGCCGAGTGCCGAGCGCCTCCTGGCCGCCACCGCCGAGCGGCGCGGCTGGAGCTTGCGGGCGCAGCACCGCCTGCGCCGAGTCGCCCGCACCCTGGCGGACCTCGCCGAAGACGACCGCTGCCCGCGCGACCCGGCGACCGAGGCCGACGTGGCCCAGGCGCTCCACCTGCGCGCGCTGCCGGAGCCCGGGTGATGCGCCGGGCCGTCCGCGAGCCGAGCGCCGCGCCTCGGAGCCGAGGCTGTCCGCGGGGACATGTGCTTACGGCCATGTCGCAGAGGACATGGCCGAAGGAGCGGCTAGGTGCCGCCCATGGCGAGGACCTTGCGGCCCTCCTCGAACAGGATGGCGCACTTCTTGGCCTCGATCACCTCGAGCACCACGCCCTTGCCGAACTTCGGGTGCGACACGGGATCGCCGGCGGCGAACGTCTCGCGCATCGAGTAGGCGCGGATCGGCGTGCCGCCCTGGTGGGCGAGGTCCTCCATGCGACGCAGCCACTCGCGCGCGCCGGCGCCGGCCGGCGGAGCGGAGAGCGCGGCCTTGGCCGCCGCGGGCTTGGGCGGCTTGGGCGGCTTGGGCGGCGGCGGGTTGCGAGCCGCCGCGCTGCGGTTGACCACCGCCGGCTGGCTCGGCGCTTCTGTCCGAGAGGGCAGCTTGGGCGCGTGGTACATGTGCTGCCCGCCGCAGCTCTTGCACTCGACCCGCTTCGGTCCCTCGTTGCCGGGCTTGAGCGCGACGACGACGTGAATCGTGTCGAGGCGGCACTTGGTGCAATAAGCGTCGATGTCTCCGCCGACTTTGAAAACCATGGATTGACCGAGCAGCAGAGTAATGCAGCCTCGCGCCGACGGCCAAGGGCTCCACGTGAGCTGAGGAGCGCTCGGCGAGGACACGTGTCCGCAGGCGGGTGGCGCCCGCTCCGCGAGACACGGTCGACGGCGCTCGTCGCCGCGTCGTGCGGCGCAGCGCCGGTGCGTCATCGGCGCGACTCGCGGCCTTGGGAAGCGAGCCGGTGCGTGCGATCTTCAAGCACCGAGGAGGCTCGTGGACACCGCGCTCGAACAATTCGCAGACCTCGACGGCCGCCTGGTCGACGCCGCCAAGGACATCAAGGTGCTCAGCCAGCTGACCTGGCCGGCGCACGTCGGCGCCGAATTCCTGGCCGGCTGGCACGCCGGCGATCCCCGGCTGCCCGCGGTGGAGCCGCCGCGCGTGCGCTTCGACTCCAACATCCGCGCGCTGGCCTCGATCATGCGCGAGTGCGACCGAGACCACCCCGTCGGCCGCTATCTCTACCGCACCGCCCGCAGCTACAAGCTGGCCGCGGCGATGATCGAGCAGGTCGGCACGCCCGAGTTCACGGTCCGCTCGATCGAGCTGTACGGCGGCCCGCGCGACCCCGTCGGGCCCGGTCAGGTCAGCAACCTCTCGGCCGCCGAACAATTCCTGGCGCTCACCGACGACTTCCGCGCCGAGGGCTACATCCCCGAGCAGGACTTCTCCGTCTCGCCGGAACAGGCGGCCGACGCGCTGCGCCAGCGCATCTCCCCGGTGTTCGGCGACCTCCCGCTCGCCGTCGTCGTCGACCCCGACATGGCGGCCAAGGCCGCGGCCGGTCCGACCCGCGTGCGCTTGCGCGGCGCGACCTCCTTCAGCACCTACGACGTCGCCCAGCTCGTCGAGCACGAGGTGTTCGTCCACTCGCTCACCGCCCTCAATGGACGCGAGCAGCCGCACGTGCGCTCCCTCGGCCTCGGGGCGCCGCGGACCACCGCCACTCAGGAGGGCCTGGCGACCTTCGCCGAGATGATCACCAACGCGATCGACCTGTCCCGCCTCCGCCGCCTCGCGCTGCGCGTCAAGGCCGTCGACCTCGCGCTGTCCGGCGCCGACTTCATCGACCTGTTCCGCTTCTTCCACGACGCCGGCCAGGACCCGGGCGAGAGCTTCCACTCGGCGGCGCGGGTGTTCCGCGGCGGCGACGTCGCCGGCAAGGTCGTGTTCACCAAGGACATCGTCTACCTGCGCGGCCTCCTCGGCGTGCACACCTTCTTCCTCAAGGCGATCCAGAGCGGCCGGCCCGAGCTGCTGCACCACCTGTTCTCCGGCCGCATGGCTCTCGGCGACGCGATCGAGCTCGACCCGTTCTTCCGCGCCGGCGCGCTGGCGCCGCCGCGGTTCGAGCCGGCGTGGGTCAAGAGCCGCGCGACCCTGGCGGCCTTCCTCATCTACTCGGTGCTCAGCACCTCGCTCCGCCTCACCGGCGTCGAGCTCACCGACTTCGCCGTCGACGCCACCGACATGGCGACGTAGCGCCGCTCCGGCCCCCGGGCCGCACGAGCGCCCGGCGGGTGGCGATCGGGACATGCCCGATCGGTCATGTGACCGGCGGGCGCGTGGGCCGTCGGCGCATGCCCGTCAGGACATGCCCGATCGAGCAGGCGTCAGCCCGGCATCAGCGACGACTTGAAGCCGAGCGTGACCCGCAGCCGCTGGCCGGGGGTGTCGACGGTGTTGCCCATGGTCGTGTGGGTGTCGAGGTTGTTGTCGATCGCGTTGACCTCGGAGCCGGCGACGTAGTTGTCGCCGAGGCCGACGAAGCTGGCCAGGAAGCTGCCGAACTCGAGCTCGTTGTTGTCGAAGTTGAGCGAGATCTCGGCGAGGTTGAGCCCGCCGCCGGCGGGCAGCTTGGCCCCGAACGAGCCCGCGATCGTCAGGTAGCTGCCCTGCGGGTCGAACACGCCGTCCACATCGCTGTAGTACACGTCGTAGAACTCGACGCTCGTGCCCTCGATGTCGCGGTTGGCGTTGCTCAGCGGGTCGACGAGCAGCTGGTTCAGCTCGGGGCCGTCGACGAGGAAGGTGTACTCCATCACGCCGCTGGTCGACTCGTAGAAGGTGATCGACACCAGGCCGGGGATGTCGGCCACCGGGATCGGCATCTCCGGCGGCAGGTCGAGCTTGGGCCCGTCGGTGGTGGTCGAGGGATCGACGGGCCCGGTGCTCGTCGAGGTGACCGGCTCCGTCGTCGAGGTGACGGCGGTGATCGTGCCGGGCGCGTCTGTCGTGCCGCTGGTGGTCGTCGTGCTCGCGTCGCCCGTGGTGGTCGGCGCGACGTCGCCGCTGCTGCTCGAGGTCGAGGCCGTCACCGTGGCGCCGGTCTGCGTGGCGGGGGTGGTCTCGGTGCTGGAGTCGTCGGCGCGACCGGAGGGGCCGCAGGCGGAGAGGACGGCGAGGGCGAGGCCGAAGCGAAGCGCGTGCATGACCTCGTGTTTCACGGGCCGGTCGCGGGTGTCAAACCCGCGGTCGCAGGTGCGCAGGCTCGCGCACCTGCGAGGAGGTCAGCGGCCGAGAGTGCGCACGTCGCCGCTGCGGCTGACGAGCCGGTGCCCGCGCGCCTCGCTGACGATGAAGCCGCGCCCGTCGCTCGCAAGCGAGACCCCGATCGGCAACCAGAAGCGGGCCTGACCGGCCGCGCCGTCGACGTCGCCGTGCGCCCCGGGGCTGCCGGCCAGCAGCGCGAGCCGATAGCTGCGCAGCTCGTAGCTCCACACCACGTGGTTGCGCGGGTCGGCGATGACGAGCAGCTCGCCGTCGCAGGCGAGGCCGCTCGGGGTGAACTCCTGGACATGTTCGATCGAACAGATGTCCTCGAGCGTGATCACGGTGTTGACCACGCCGGCGCGGGTGTCGATGCTGCGGACCGCGCCGTTGCCGGTGTCGGCGACCAGCAGCAGCGAGACGCCGGCCTCGGTCACCGCCCGCGGGCCGTGAAAGCGGGCCTTGCGGCGCGGGCCGTCGATGCGCCCGGACGCGCCGCGCGAGCCGGCGTACACCGGGTCGGCCTCGACCCCGCTGGCGCCGACGAAGTGCTCGGCAGCGTCGCAGTAATAACGAGGCGCGGCGGCGGTCGTCATGGCCCGCCCGAGAGTGTGCGCGATCTCGCCAGGGCCGCCAAGAGCCGGCGCGGTTTCGCACCAGGAGCCCGAATTCGCGGCCAGAAGGCGTTTTGGGCCCGGTTGCGCTCGGGTACGATGCCCGTCGATGCCCAGGCGGACGACCCCGACCGAGGCGCGCGTGGAGCTGACGTGGCCCGGCAAGGTCGCGCCTCCCGCCGTCCCTGTCGCTGTGGAGCCGCTCGTCGTGCGCGAGCGGGTCGGCGAGCCGGACGCGTGGGCCGACCGCCTGGTGTGGGGCGACAACTCGCACGCCCTGGCCGCGCTGCACGCCGAGCTCGGCGCAGCGGTCGACCTCGTGTACATCGACCCGCCGTTCGACGTCGGCACGTCCCACTACTTAAGGAAGGGCGAGGTCGAGGTGCTCGCCTACTGCGACACGTGGGGCGGCCCGGCCTACCTGTCGATGCTGTACCCGCGCCTGTCGCTGCTGCGCGCGCTGATGAAGCCGAGTGCGACGATCGTGGTCCACGTCGGCATCCAGGTGTGCCACCACGTGCGCGTGGTGATGGACGAGGTCTTCGGCGCCGACAACTTCATCAACCAGGTCGCGTGGAAGCGCTACTCGGCCCACAACGACGCGAGCCAGGGCGCGCGCCGGCTGGGCGCGGTGCACGACGTGTTGCTGTTCTACGGCATGAGCCAGACGCGCACGTGGACGACCCTGCGCGCGCCCTACGACAAGGACTACGTGGCCAAGTGGTACCGCCACGTCGAGCCGGGCACCGGTCGGCGCTTCATGTCGAGCCCGCTCACGGCCCCCGGCGGCGCGGCCAAGGGCAACCCCAACTACGAGTTCCTCGGGGTGCCCCGCTTCTGGCGCTACGGCCAGGCGACGATGGAGGCGCTCCACAGCAGCGGACGCGTCTACCAGAGCCGCCCGGGCGCGGTGCCGCGGCAGAAGCACTACCTCGACGAGCAGGAGGGCGTGCCGCTGCAGGACGTGTGGGCCGACATCCGCGCGCTGCAAGGCACCCACGTCGAGCGCGTCGGCTACGACACGCAGAAGCCGGAGGCGCTGCTCGAGCGGATCGTGCACATGTGTTCGCGCCCGGGCGACCTCGTCCTCGACGCGTTCAGCGGCTCGGGCACCACCGCCGCGGTCGCGGCCCGCTGCGGCCGACGCTGGGTGGCGATCGATCGCTCGCAGCCGGCCTTCACGGTCAGCCGCCGCCGCCTGCGCGCGCTGACCCGCAGCGGCGAGGCCGGCCCGTTCGTGGTGCTCGACGCCGCGCCGGCGATGCGCCGCGGGCTGGTGGAGCGCGTCGACGAGGCCGAGCTGCGCCGCCGCGTGCTCGCCCTGCATGGGGCGACGGCCTGGTCCGAAGGACAGCTGCTCGGGGCGACGAGGTGGTCCGAAGGCCAGCCCAGCGGCGCGACGACCTGCTCCGAGGGCCAGTTGGACGGCGCGACGACATGGCCCGAAGGACAGCTGCATGGGGCGGCGACGAGCTCCGAAGGACAGCTGCATGGGCGACGCGGCGAGGCGGCGGTGGTCGTCGCGGCGCCCGAGGAGCGCCCGACTGCCGCGGACATCGCCGGCTGGCTCGGCGCGGCGCGGGCGGCCGGCGCCGCGGCCCTCGAGGTGATCGCGTGGACGTTCGACCCGTCGGCGCACGACGTCGACGCGCCAGCGGTGACGCTGTGGGAGATCCCTCGCGCGTTCGCGGAGGGCGAGGAGGCCAGGCCGACGCGCGCGCCCCGGCTCTCGCTCGTGGTCGAGGCGACACCCGCAGGCCGGACGATCCGCATCACGAATTACGCGGCCGTCGACAGCGACGGCAACTGGGCCCAGCTCGGCGTCGACGCGCTCGTCGAGTGGGCCCTCGACGACCGCGGCGACGCAGCCGTGTTCGCGCCGCGGTGGTCGACCCAGCGCGGGCGCGACGGAGTGATGCCGCTGGTCTCGCAGGCGATCGCGGGCGAGGGCAGGGTGGTGATCGAGGCGGTCGACGTCGCGGGGCGAATCAGCACCCGGGCGATCGATTGATCGAAGCCTCGCGCGAGTTCCGGTGTTCTGCCCATTCTGCCCATTCGATGACCTGTATATTCGCTAGATTGGTCAACACGTTCAGCCCGGCGGCCTTCAACCCGCAACAGGCTGCCAGCGGGCTCGACGGCCTGCCGGTCGAGGACAAGCGCAAGCTGCTCGAGCTGGTCGCCAGCGTCAACGAGGCCGACGAGGAGCTCGACCTCGCCGAGGATATCTATCTGCGCACGGTCGCCGCGGCGCTCGGTCTGTCGCAGGAGGAGTACTCCGACCTCACGCTCGAGATCCTCGGCGGCGACGAGCTCCACGGCTTCCTCGCCTGAGGCGCCGAGATCGATCTTCGCAAGACGCGGCGGCGGCTCCGGCATCGACCCGCACGACGCGAGGAGAGCCGCGCGCCACGCCGGCGCGGCGCGCGGCTCGAGCTGGAGCGGGACGCGAAAAAAGGTGGAGTGGGGCGCGGTGGGCGCGCGATTTTGCGACTTGGCGCACACCTCTTGCTCGGGAATTAGGCTAGTGACCCTTGAAATTAGGTTAGTTCAGGGTCTATTTAGCCTTCATGCCCCGCCCTGAAGCGCCGACCGCCGCTCTCCGCGACTTCCTGGAGATTCCCTATGACCGCCTCGAGGAGCTGAACCTCGAGGTCAAAAACGCGCGTACCGCTCGGGTGCCGGCGGACCAGGTGCGCGAACAGCGGGTCAAGTACCTCACCGACGAGAAGCGGATCAAGGCCGTGACCGTGTGCTTCACCGATCTCGAGGGTCGGCTGCACATGCTCGACTACGACAAGAAGTTCCTGCTGCGCTCTGCCGACAACCTGACCTTCGACGGCAGCTCGGTGCGCGGGTTCTCGCAGCAGCACGAGTCGGATCTGCGGCTCAGCATCGACTGGGCGGCGTTCTACTGGTTGCCGTCCGACGTGTTCGGCCCCGGCAAGGTGCTGGTGTTCGCCGAGGTGCGCGGGCAGGACGGGCTGCCGTACCAGGCCGACATGCGCGCGCGGCTCAAGGACTACACGGCCGGGCTCTACGAGAAGGAAGGCCTCGTGGCCCAGTTCGCCCACGAGATCGAGGGCTTCTTGTTCCACGGCCGCGACGCCGAGCGCAATTACCCCGAGCGCGGCGCGTTCGAGTTCATCTCGACCGGCGGCTACTATCATTCGCTGCCGGGTGATGCGCTGCGGCGATTCATCGACTCGGCGGCCGAGGTGCAGCGGGCGATGGGCTTCTGTAACGAGAAGGACCACCCGGAGGTCGCGCCCTCGCAGTTCGAGATGAACTTCATGCACACCGAGGCGCTGGTGGCCGCCGACCAGGTCCAGCTGTACAAGCTGCTGTGTCGGCAGGTCGCGCAGAACTACGACATGACCGCGAGCTTTCTGCCGAAGCCGGTCACCGGGATCAACGGCAACGGGATGCACACCAACATCTCGCTGGCGCGCAAGGGCACCAACCTGTTCCACGACAAGAGCGGCGACAGCGGCCTGTCCGCCGCCGGCTGGAGCTTCACCGAGCGCATTCTCAACAGCGCGCCCGACATCTGCCTGATCCTCAACGCCAGCGTCAACGCCTACCGCCGCCTCGACCCCCACTTCGAGGCCCCCAATCAGATCAAGGCGTCCGCCACCGACCGCGGCAGCATGGTCCGGATCCCCCTCGGCAACGAACGCTCGGCCCGCATCGAGGTCCGCAGCGTCGCCCCCGACGCGAACCCCTACATGACGGTCTACACCCTGCTCCGCACCGGCCTCGAAGGCCCGCTGCCCGACCAGGCCGAGATCGCCAACAAGCGCGCTCGCACCCGCTTCCTCCCCGACAACATCAACGACGCCATCCGCCTGTTCAAGTCGTCCAAGTTCGTCGCCGACCTGCTCGGCGAACAGGTCCAGACCCGCTTCGCCGAGGTCAAACAAGCGTCCGCCGAACGCTGCCCGCGCGCGCTCGGGTCACTCATCAAGGCTGCCGAGGTGCAGTTTCACCATGAGGTGACGAATCAGTATCTGTGGAACAAGTTTTGAGCATCAGCAAACCCCGCGCCAAAGACAGCGCAGCCCTGAATTCTCGAAAATGCGCGCGGGGTTGAAGATGCTCGGTTTGTTCTGCGGTTATCTGCGCTGGTCGCGTTTCGTCCCAGAGTCTGTCACAGGCCTCGACCTGTGACAGACTCTGCGCAAGTGGCGCGGGTTGCTGCTCCCGCCCTGGGGCCGAACGTCGAATGGGCCCGCATCCGGCCGGCAACGCCAGTGCGACGAGACCGGCGAACCTACCAGGCGGAGAGACCGAGATCGGCTCATGGCGCCGCCATTTCCCCAGCACGGGCGCTCGCAGCCGGTCCGGCGCGTGTGGAAGCGTACGCGAGACGAGGGGCGCTGGTCGTCACCATCGACGCGGGGGAGCGGCAGGCGGTCGCTCCCCGCCGCGCTCGTGGAACACCGGCGAACCACCTGGCGCGCACGCGCTAGTATGGGCACGTGCGCCGCCTTCTGCTCGCCGCGGCACTCGGTGCCGGGTGCAACAACGACAGCTCGCCCGCCTGGTCGACGGGTCCGGGCATTACGTCCGTCGCGCACAGCTCGACCTCGACGAGCTCGACCGGGACGACTTCGACATGGTCGAGCTCGACGTCGGGGACGACCTCGACGGGCGGCGGCGAGGACAGCGCGGCCAGCACCGACCCGGGCCCCGTCGACATGCCGGACTTCGGCGATCCACAGCCCGAGGGGTGCAAGGGGAAGATCGATTTTGTGTTCGTGATCTCGGCGCTTGGGACGATGTGGCACGAGCAGGATCAGCTTGTAGCGAGCTTTCCCGGGTTCACGGAGACCATCGGGACGAAGTTCGCCGACTTCGACACGCACGTGATCTCCGTGAACACGGACGAGCACTGGCGCGGCATCGGCTGCGAGACGCCCGAGCACTGTGGGAACGAAAGCAACTGCGGCCCGTACGCGATGGACTACGTCTGCGGCTCCTACGCCGATACCGTCTTCAAGTGCGACCGGACGCGTGGCGCCGGCCTGCTCTACAACGCCGGGCCCTATGCGACAAACCACGTGTGCGAGCTCGCCGGGGGCCACCGCTACATGATCGAGCCCGACCCCGACGACTTCGAGTGCATCGCGCGCGTGGGCACCTTCGGCGCCGATCCGCCGCTCGCCGACACCCTCGTCGCCGCCGTGTCCGACGACCTCAACGGCCCGGGTGGCTGCAACGAGGGCTTTTTACGCGACGACGCGCTGCTCGTGTTCGTGTTCATCATGGACAACGAGGACGAGAAATCAGTCCTCAGCGCGAAGAAGGTTCACGATGCGGTGGTCGCAGCCAAGGGCGGGGACGAGGACGCGATCGTCGGGCTGGCAATCGTCCCGCAGCCGCTTGTGGGCGAGCCGATCGCCGACTGCGTCTACAACGATCCTCCGATCGCGCAGCACCTCGTCGCGGTGATCGAATCGTTCCCGTATCACCACGAAGGCGATATTTGCGCCGACAGTTACGACGGGTTCTTCGACGAGGCCGCCGACCTCGTCCATGAGGCGTGTAGCAGCTTCATCCCGCAGTGAGCCTCGCTCACTGCCGCACGAAGGCCACCCGGGCGTGACGCATGCCTCCCGCGGTCACCTCGCCGATCACGAATACCTGATCCCATGCGTCGAGCGCGAGCCCCAATGCCGCGGATGGCTCGGCGCTCGGCGGGAATTTGTGATCGTAGAGCGTGCTCTTGCGCCCAAGCAGGACCCCGCGGAGCACGTCTTTGTCTCGCACGACGCCCGTAACGATGACTCCGCCGTGGGCGTTCACCGCAACTGCCGTGCCGTAGGCCACATCCGCGGCCGCTTCCGGCTGAAACCAAATCCGCGAGCCGCTGGCGTCGTAGATCGCTATCTCGATGCGCTGCGAAGTGCTGTCGGCCGTCGCGCCGTAGCCGACGACGGCGATCCCGTCCGGGTGTGCGGCGGCGCCGAGGTACATTCCTTGCCGCCAGCCGCCGCTCGGCACCTGTACGATCACCGGGTCGAACTGCGCGCCGGTTTCCAGGTCCAGCGGCACGAGCAGACCCCGTGCCTGTGTCTCGTTGCCCTCGTGCTTCCCCGCGCTCGCGCCTACGACCCATGCGGCGGCGCCCTTGATCACCACGTCGAAGGCGAAGTCGCTGAAGCTGTGCGCTAGATTCTTGTCTCCGTTCGGGACGTAGTCCCACGGCTTGGCGCTGAAGACGGCGACGTGCTCGCCGTTCATCCGCCAGATCACCACGTCCATGTCGCCGAGCCCGCTTCCGGCGAAGCCGACCGCGAAGAACCCGCCCGCGCCGTCCGCGGCGATCCCCCCCACCGTCGCGCCCGCCTCCGTGGGCATTTCGATGCCGGTCTCGTGGCCGTCGGCATCGAGCAGGAGGATCCGCGGCCGCCATGCCTTGTCCGCCTGGCGGACGTTCATGGCGACCCAGATCCGGCCGTCAGGGGTCAAGGCGGCCGCGTCGACCGAGCCCTCGCGGGAGTCGAGAACGATCGTTCCTTCGGCCCACACCTCGGCGCCGTTCTTGCCCGAGCGCTTGCGGATCGACGGACGCGGCGCGCCGTCGACCTCGATCGCGCCGACCTCGATCGCGTCGCCTTCGGCGGTGACGACGATGCGGCGCGCCCTGGAGCCGATCGGGTACGGGACGGCCCATGCCAGATCGCCGGCCGGCGGCGCGGCGACCTGGAAGTCGATGGCGCGCAAATCGGCGAGAGAGTCGTTCAGCGCGATCACGTCGAGCGTGTGGGCGCCATTGTCGACCGAGCCGAAGCACGGGACGGTCCCCGCGAACACGCCGGCGCCCTGGTCGACCAGTTCGTCCAGCTCGACGCCGTCGAGCTTGACCCGGACGCGGCTCGCATCCCGCGTCGAGACCTGAAGGTCCACGGGGCCGGCGAGGTGAACGATCGCGGGCATGCCGACCTCGAGGATCCTTGGCTGTAGCAGGGACTCGCTGCCTGATGAGGTCGGGCCGTCCGAGGTTGGGTCGCCCGTCGTGGCAGTATCCTCGGGCTCGCCCGTCGCGGTCATCGGCAGCGCGTCGGTGGTCGCGCTCCCCTGGCTGCCGTCCGTCGTCGACGGATCGGCCGTGGTGCTACCTGTCCCCACGGACATCTCCGAATCGTGGGCGGCATCATGGGCCGCGAAGTCCGCCCACGCTGGCGCATGACCGGAGCACGCTGCGAGGGCGGTCAGGGTGATGGCGGCGGCGGTGCGGCGGAGCATGGGGACCTCCAAAGCGGCGGAGCTGCTCAGAACGAATATACGAACCCGGCGCCCTGAGCGCGAACCCGCGCGCGTGAGGCGTCGCGTGGCGGGGCCAGGATCACTGCAAGACCTGTAACCAGGCTTACAAAACCGGCGACGCCAAGCACGACGGCGACGCCTCCGAGCTGGCCAAACCGACGATCGGCCTCGCGGGCGTCCGCCTCTTCGTCCGGCGTGAAGTCGCGATCCTCGGTGCGAGCGGCCGCGGTGATGCTGGCGATCGTGTCGTTCGCGTTCGACCGACCGGCGAGCGCGATGGCCATCCCGCCGAGCATGACCCCGCCCGCGGCGGCAACGACCGAGCCCCCGACGACACGCCCGCGCGGGCGCCATGGCTCCGGGCTGTCCTTCGGGGCAGTTGGCGAGCCCGAGCCCTCGGTACGCGCCGGGCTGTCTTTCGGGACAGGGGCGGGAAGCTCGGGCGTCACGCCGCGCGGAGCATCGTCGGTCGCGGACGCCGGCTCCGGGCACGTCGCGCTGGCCTCGCTCAAGAGTTTCGCGTCGGCGGCTTCTTGCTCGACCCAGGCCGCGCGTTCGGCCTCGCTGGCGAACTTGCCCCCGGCCACCAGTCCGCGCGCGAGCTCGTGGGCCTCGCAGAGCCGCGCGAGATCCTTGCGCTCGCTCCGGTCGTAGAGCGCGCGCAGGGCGTCGTGGACGCCATACAGCGCGTCGGGCAGGTAGACGCCCGGCGATGCGGCCCGCTCGCGATACAGCTTGAGGGCGAGATCGAGATCGCCGCGGTTGTAGGCCGCGATCGCGTCGGCCTCCGAGGGCGGCGGAGCGAGTATCGTCAGAACGAGGACGCAGCGCAGGAACATGACGACTCCTACTCGGCGAAAAAGGTGTGCTGCCGCTGACCTTCGGCGACGCGCACGCCGAAGCGGTCGAGCGCTTCGCGGATGCAGCTCGCCTCGCGCGAGTCGGAGGCGACGCCCCGGACGCGAGCCGGCTCGCCCGCGGGGATCGTGGTCAAGCGAGGCGACACCTTGAGCCCGGCTTTTTCCAGACACCGGCGTGCGTGCGTGTCCGCCTTGCTCAGGCGCTCGTCCCAGGTCGATGGCGGTGGCTTCTTCGGCTTCGGCGACGCCGCCGTTGGGGGGCTTGGGCGCGTCACGCTCGCCGCCGCGACCTCGCTTGACCTCTTGCCAGCCACGTCGCTCGCCGCCGCGACCTCGCTCGAACTCTCGTCAGTCGCGGAGGTCGCCGCCGCAACCTCGCTCGACCGCCCGTTCGGGACAACCGCCGCGACCTCGCTCGACCTCTCACTCAGGACAGCCGCCGCGACCTCGCTCGGGACAGCTGCCACGAACTCGCTCGGGACGGCCGCCGCGATTTCGCTCGACCGCTCGGTTGGGTTCCCCGCATCGTTCGTCGCCGCGACCTCGCTCAACCGCTCGCTCGGGACGGCTGTCGCCAGCACGGCACCGAGCACGAAGGACGCGACCGACGCGACCGCCATGACGCCGATGCGACGGGGCGCCGCGAGCTTGGAGCGGACGATTTCGAGGGCGCGGACGAGGTCCGCCATGGTCTCGTGGCGATCCTCGGCGCCGGCCAAGCCGATTTCAAGCTCCGCCACGAGCGGCGCGAGCCTGGACGGAAACTCTGCCGCGGTGATTTTTCGGAAGCCGCCGGCCTCGCCGTACAAGGCGCGGCCGGTCAGCATCTCGTACAGGACCACGCACACGGAAAAGACATCGGTTTGCGGCGCGACCAGGCCCTCGGTCCAGTACTGCGGGCAGACGTAGGCGATCGACCCGATGAACTCGTGCTCCGAGGTGTGCCACCGCTCGCCCTCGGCGGTTACGTCGCGCAGGTGGGGCGCCTTGTAATACTCGTCGGTCAGCAAGCACGCGCCGAAGTCGATCAGCCGCACACGATCGCCGGGCTCCACGATCACATTCGCCGGCTTCACGTCGCGGTGGATCACGCCGGCCGCGTGAACCGCCATCAGCACACGACCGAGCTCGATCGCCAGCGCCAGCGCGCGCGCAGGCGGAAGCGGGCCTCTCTTCACCAGGTCAGCAATCGTGGGGCCGGTGATGATCTCCATGGTGAAGAACGGCCCGTGATCGTCGCCGCTGTCGTAGATGGCGGGCACGCCGGTGTGGCGCACGGCGGCGAGCGCTCGATACTCCCGGCGGAAGCGCTCGAGGTGGCCGTCGCGCCTGACCTTGGTCTGCTTGAGAGCGACGTTGCGGCAGAAGGTCTTGTCGTAGGCGAGGTGAACCACGCCCATGCCGCCGTGCCCCAACTCGCGGATCACTTCGTAGCGACCGGCGATCAGCTTCGTCGCGGTGGCGTCGGCGGGCTGCTGCGCGGACACTTCAGGCGAAGGCGAGGACATCGCGCACCTCACTCACGCGGGCGGCTGCAGACTTCGCATGAGGCTGTGGATCGTCTGGGGCTTGCCGGGGGTGAGAGGCTTCTCGGAGTCGAAACGGTCGTACCCGGGCCAGGTGATGAACTCCTGGGCCAGCGCTGCACCGAGGCGAACGTGGCACCTGCACGGGTTCCCGGGGTCCATGTGCTCGCACCGGACCCCGAGGTATTTGTCGAGGTTGGCGACCCCGCGCGTGTGGTTCACCCGCGCGGCGGTCGGCGTCTCGAACACGCCGTCAAGGCGCCTGGCGGACCACCCCATGAGCTCCCGCAGGATGAACGCGGCGCGCGGCCCGGGGGCGACGTTGCACAGCGCCGTGAGCAAGCATTTCGACTGCAAGGCCCGCTGCAAGACGTTCAGGCGGCGTGCATCGCCGCGGATCAGCGGGTGGCTCATGTCGAGGGGGATCGTGTCTCCACGCAGGATCGCGTCCAAATTGACCGAAGCACCGCGCCCTCGCGAGGGAAGGCGGCGATCCATGAACCAGCGGATGATCTCCCGGACTCGCGCGTCCACGTCGGGCTCACCCCTGCGCGGAACCTCGGCGAGCACATCGGCGCCCGCTCTCTTCGAGCCCGTCATCCAGGCGACGAACCCGACCACGTCGGGATGGTCATGCGCGCTCATAGGCGCCCATTTTTGCCGCGGAAGCGCGCCGCGGTCCAGCGATGGACCGGAAATAAGCTGGTGATGAGGCTCAAATGCTGGCGGGCGTATTCGAGCGTAGATGCTCGAACACGCGCTCGCGTGGTGAAGCCTTCACGATCCGGCCATCGAGGCGCGGTCATCATCGTCAGCTCTGCGGCGGCCCCTCGTTCGTGGGGCTTCCCGCGTCGGCCAGGCCACGAGCAGATCGTGATCCGGACGCGCTCTCGAGGCCGGCGGCGAACGCTTCCAGGTGCGCGAAAACTCACAAATGATCCTCCGGGGATGAGATCTTGTGCGCAAGCGCCCATCATCGAACGTTTGGTAAGCGAGCTTACCAAGTGAGCAGCATCGGCTCTTGCCACCAGGGCAGCCTGCTCGGTACGGTCGCGCTCGTGAAGTATCCCCACACCACGGCATACCTGGCGGAAATCGCCAAGGTAGAGCCCGCGACGATCCTCGAATGGCGCACGATCGGGCTGTTCCACGGCATCGCCACGACGAAGCAAGGCGGGGATCGCAAGGGCGTTCGGCGGCTTTGGCAGCCTGAAGCCGCGGACCGCGTCCGCGAGATCGTGCGGCTGAAGGCTGACGGCTACGACCGCGAGGCGCTGATCAAGCACTTCGCGGCTGCACCCGCCGCGACCCCCGAACGCGGGGAAGACTAAACGCTCTGGAGCGGGCCGAACAAACGCTCGTATCGGACGCGCAGGGACTCGAAGCCCTGCTCTTGCTCTTCGCCAACCGGGGCGTAGCCGTTTCCAGGGCCGACGCAGCATTCCAGGATCGCCTGCAGCGCGAGGCGATCGGCGTAGACCGCGGCGTACTGGGCCATCGGCCCCAGCGGGTTTGAGGCTGCCGGCCTAAGCATGCGGCCTCCAGCGCCGCCGAACGGGGCGTGCAAGGACCGGGGGAGGAGTCGGACGCCGCGGCGCCGGCCGGTGCTCGCCCGCCACCGCCAGGATCACGGACGGGCGCCGCCGGAAGCGACGTTCTGTCTGGTGGGCGTCGCACTCGATCACGCCCGACAACTCGTGGCGCAGCCGCGGATCGGCGTTCCGAAGGTCAGCGACGTCCAGTTCGACGTCGAGGTCGTCGGGCGGCGACGCCGCGCACTGAGGCCTGGACATATTCTCGCGCGTGGTGGGTTTCATTTTCGCTCACACCTCCCATCTGCGTCTTATCTCAGGCTCATTTTAGGTTCAATGGACGATACCGCGCCTCAAAGGTCAGCACGGCCCGACTCATGGTCATTCGCTGCGTCGCCATCTCGGCCGGGAGCCCTGGCGAAGTGCAAGCCGACTGCCCGGATCGAGATCAGGATCAACCCGCGCGAGAGGGTCCAGATCGACGGCGACGGTCCGACAGGTGAGCCCGGCCGTTGTGTCGAGGCGTGCGCCCATCCCCTGCAGCGGGCCGAGACGGTCAAGCTTGGGGCAGCCGGGTGTTGTGTTAGCCGGCGCGGGGAATGTTGGCCGGCGCGTGTGGCGACCGCGGCGTGTCACGGATCTTCGACACAATAGAGGGGGGCGGGACTGGGGCACGAGTTCGGGTTCATCGCGTCGGCCCAGGTTGCGTCCGTCACGGCGGTAAATTCGCACATGAAGTCATCGTTGCACTGCCAGGGCGGGTGCTCGGACTCGCGGGCGCATTGCGTGAGGGCCAGTGCGAAGAGACATGTCCGGAGGGGCAGGCGGGGCGTCACGGGTCCTCGATGCAGTAGAGGGGCGACGGAGAAGAGCATGCGTTCACGCTCATCGCGTCGGTCCAGGTCGCGTCCGTCGCAGCCGTGAACCCGCGGTGACCGTTGTTCATCCCGCCGAGGCTGGTCCAGAAGTTACAGTGAGCCGACCCGGCGGGCGTCCCGTCGGCCTTTGTGTTTGTCCATGGAACCGAGTCCACGCTCGTCCCCACCTCAGTGTGGTCGACCGCGTGTGAGAGCTCCCCGTCGGTCAGGTCCGTCCAGCCGTTCTCTGCGACGGGAGTCCCGTCCACGAGGACGTACTTTCCGAGATAGCTGGTGTCCATCCTCATCGCCGGCCAGGTCTCGTCGGTCGAGATCCAAGCCTTGAAAGTTGTGGCGTTCGCTAGACCCGCGTCCATCGCCGCCGTCCGACACTTGAGGTCGATGCTGTCGATGGTGCCTAGGTTGCCCTGGAACATCGCGCTCGTCACGAAGATTACCCGCCGCGGCTTCAGGCACGCGTTCGAGCACCCGTCCGTGTCGGTCTGATTGCCGTCGTCGCACTCCTCCTCGCCCTCCCAGACGATGCCGTCGCCGCAGTCCGCCGGCTCGCAGGCGTTCGTGCAGTCGTCGGTGTCGATGTCGTTTCCGTCGTCGCAGTTCTCCTCGCCGGTCCACACGAAGCCGTCGCCGCAGCTCGCCGGCTGGCAGGCCGCGCAGTCGTCGGTGTCGTCGGTGTTGCCGTCGTCGCACGTCTCGCCGGGGCCGATGTCGCCGTCGCCGCAGCCGTTGAGCTCGCACGCCGCACTGCACGCCTTGCCGGGGCCGTTGTCGGGGCCGTCGTCGCACTGCTCCTCGCCGGTCCATACGATGCCGTCGCCGCAGGTCGCCACGGCACATGCGTTGGTGCAGGCGTCGGTGTCCACGTCGTTCCCGTCGTCGCACGGCTCGCCGTCCTCGACGGCCCCGTTGCCGCAGAACGCCTCGGTGCAGTCCTCGGGGCAGCTCGTCATCGATTCGCCTGTCCCACAGACCATGTCCCCGCAGACACATGAATCACTGTCGCACGGCGTGCAGTCTCGCGGGCACGTCACCTCCTCGCCCGCCTGACACACCCCGTTGCCGCACCCGGCGCCACAATCCTCGGCGCAGATGGCCGCGTTCTCGTGCAGCTCGCACGTCCCGTCACCGCAGCTCCCCGCGTGGCACTCGGTCGGGCAGTGCGCGGGGTCCTCGTCGGGCGCGCACACGCCGTCGCCGCAGCCGGGCCCCGGGAAGTCGCGCGGGCACGTCTCCGCCGTCTCGTCCTCGTCCTCCTGGCCGTTCCCGCACGTGCCGAGGCACGCCTGGACGAAGGTCCAGTTCTCCTGCGCGTCGCACACCGCCGCCGCGGGGCCCTCGCCCGTCTCGTCCCTCCACACGCAGTCCGACGGACAGGACACCTGATTCTCGTCCGCGTCGCACACGAAGTCGTTGTTGCACTGCCAGGGCGGGTGCTCGAACTCGCGGGCGCATTGCGTGAGGGTCAGCGCGAAGAGACATGTCCGGAGGGGCAGGCGGCGCGTCATGGATCCTCGATGCAGTAGATGGGGGACGGGGCAGAACACGGAACCGTGCCCATCGCGTTGGTCCAGGTCGCGTCGGTCGCGACGGTGAATCCGTGATGACCGTTGTTCATCCCGCCGAGGCTGGTCCAGAAGTTACAGTGAGCCGACCCGGCGGGCGTCCCGTCGGCCTTTGTGTTTGTCCATGGAACCGAGTCCACGCTCGTCCCCACCTCAGTGTGGTCGACCGCGTGTGAGAGCTCCCCGTCGGTCAGGTCCGTCCAGCCGTTCTCTGCGACGGGAGTCCCGTCCACGAGGACGTACTTTCCGAGATAGCTGGTGTCCATCCTCATCGCCGGCCAGGTCTCGTCGGTCGAGATCCAAGCCTTGAAAGTTGTGGCGTTCGCTAGACCCGCGTCCATCGCCGCCGTCCGACACTTGAGGTCGATGCTGTCGATGGTGCCTAGGTTGCCCTGGAACATCGCGCTCGTCACGAAGATTACCCGCCGCGGCTTCAGGCACGCGTTCGAGCACCCGTCCGTGTCGGTCTGATTGCCGTCGTCGCACTCCTCCTCGCCCTCCCAGACGATGCCGTCGCCGCAGTCCGCCGGCTCGCAGGCGTTCGTGCAGTCGTCGGTGTCGATGTCGTTTCCGTCGTCGCAGTTCTCCTCGCCGGTCCACACGAAGCCGTCGCCGCAGCTCGCCGGCTGGCAGGCCGCGCAGTCGTCGGTGTCGTCGGTGTTGCCGTCGTCGCACGTCTCGCCGGGGCCGATGTCGCCGTCGCCGCAGCCGTTGAGCTCGCACGCCGCACTGCACGCCTTGCCGGGGCCGTTGTCGGGGCCGTCGTCGCACTGCTCCTCGCCGGTCCATACGATGCCGTCGCCGCAGGTCGCCACGGCACATGCGTTGGTGCAGGCGTCGGTGTCCACGTCGTTCCCGTCGTCGCACGGCTCGCCGTCCTCGACGGCCCCGTTGCCGCAGAACGCCTCGGTGCAGTCCTCGGGGCAGCTCGTCATCGATTCGCCTGTCCCACAGACCATGTCCCCGCAGACACATGAATCACTGTCGCACGGCGTGCAGTCTCGCGGGCACGTCACCTCCTCGCCCGCCTGACACACCCCGTTGCCGCACCCGGCGCCACAATCCTCGGCGCAGATGGCCGCGTTCTCGTGCAGCTCGCACGTCCCGTCACCGCAGCTCCCCGCGTGGCACTCGGTCGGGCAGTGCGCGGGGTCCTCGTCGGGCGCGCACACGCCGTCGCCGCAGCCGGGCCCCGGGAAGTCGCGCGGGCACGTCTCCGCCGTCTCGTCCTCGTCCTCCTGGCCGTTCCCGCACGTGCCGAGGCACGCCTGGACGAAGGTCCAGTTCTCCTGCGCGTCGCACACCGCCGCCGCGGGGCCCTCGCCCGTCTCGTCCCTCCACACGCAGTCCGACGGACAGGACACCTGATTCTCGTCCGCGTCGCACACGTGGTCCTCGTTGCACTGCCAGTACGGATCCTCCGCGGGCGGAATGCCGGTCTTGAAGCAGCTCAGACCACCGAGGGCGAGCACGAGGCCGAGTCGCACGTCGACGCGCATCATCGGCTGACTTTAAAACATGGATCTCGGGCGATCAACGGCGCACACGTGCGTCTGCGCCCCCGCCCATGGGTGGGGCGCCAACTTCGGTTGGGCCTCGCGTTCGTCGCTCGTTTTCCGTACACTCCCGGGCCCATGGTCTGCGTCCTCCTGGCCGCGCTCCTGCTCCAGGCGCCCTCCCTCCCCACCGGCTCCGCATCGCCGGCCGCAGGCGTGAGCGACGCCGGGAACACCGACGAGCGCCGCACTCGTGCCCGCGCAGCGTTCAAGCTCGGGCACTTCGGCGAGGCGGCGCTGGAGTTCGAGGCGTTGTGGCGCGAAGGACATGCGGCATCCGACCTATTCAATGCAGCACTCGCGCGTGTCGCCCTCAGCCACCATGCCCACGCGGTCGTTCACCTCGAAGCCCTGCTGGCGCTGCCTGGTCTGACCGCCGCCCAGCGCGAGGAAGCAACGGCCCTCCTGCGGACCGTCCGCGCGGAGACCAGGCCGGTGCCGCTCGAGCTGCGAACGCAGCGCCCGCTTGACGCACCGCTCTCCGTCACCCTCACGTTCGTCTCCGCCTTCGCGTCCGACGTTCGACCGGATCTCACCGTCGCGGTCCGCCCGGGCGCGCACACCGTGCTAGCGCTCGATCCGGGCGGGTGGAAGATCCGCGTCGACGATCCACGCTTCGAGCCCATCACGGACGAGATCCGGGTCGAGGCAGCCAAGGCGCCCGCGGCGGTCCTGGATCTCCGGCCGCGCCAGGACGCCCGCGCGCTCCGGCGTTTCACGCTCGGTTGGAGCGGCGCCGGCGCGGCCGGGATCGTCGTCGGCGGGACCCTGCTCGGCATCGGGCAGGGCCGATGGTCGTCGCGGCTCAACAGCCCCGTCGAGGGGTGCGGCGACCCTCTCTTTTCCGTCGAGACGTGCCGCCGTGACCTTGATGCGGCCGAGACGTTGAGAGCCTCGGGTGCCGCCGTGCTCGGCGTCGGTGCCGGCGCGCTGATCGGAGGTCTTGTCGCCCAGGTCAAGGAGCCCCGCAAGCGTCGGGTCGGCTGGATCATCGCCGCCTCGGTCGGCGGCCTGTCGACGATCGGTGGCGCGGTCGCCCTCGGCCTCGGCGCCCAGGCATCGGGCCGGCACCACGACCCATCCCCCTGGACAGACGACGATCGCCGAGCGATCGCCGGCGCCGGCGCCGCACACACGATCGGCGCCACGTTCCTGGGCCTCGGCGCCGGCAGCCTGGCCAGCGCAATCACGGGTCTGATGCTCGATCGAAGCGGCCGCTTCCTCGTGTCGGCGGGGCCACAAGTCCGCGTCGGCGGTGGCGCCCTCGTCGTCGAGGGCCGGTTTTAGTCCGACCACATTTCGTTCGCGGGGGCGCAGACGTCCTGCCCATCTTCGCCGCGTCGGCACTGCAGCGACCCAGTACACCCGCAGTCACGGCAACAGGTCTTCGTGTCCTCGCCGCGCTCGCAGCGACCATCGCCGCAGACGGTTGTCGAGGTCGCCGGCGGCTCCGACCCGGCCCACATCGTCAAACACCGGCCCTTCTCGTCGCAGCGAGAGCACTCTTGCGGGCACGGTTTCGCGCGCTTGGATGCATGCGTAACAGGAACGTCCGGGACGATCTCGTTCGGCCCGACCGCGACCTCGGTCGGTCCCGACACTGGGCGCTCACTCGGCGCTGTTTCAGCGGGCGTGCCGCAGTCTTCCTCGCAGCGCCCGGACTCTCCGGCCTCGCAGCGGCCGTTGCCGCACCAGACCTGGCGGCAACGCGGATCGCCGTCGGTCATTTCGGCGCGGAAAGTGTCGAGCCAGTCCTCGAGCTCCTTCAGCTCGGCCTCGCCGGGCACGCCGATCCTGGCCCATCGGACACGGCGATTACAGTCGAGCGCCAGCGTCACGGGCAACGTCCCTTGGTACAGGCGGCGCGAGTCGTCGCGCAGCGCGGCGACGAAGCTGTCCGCGAGCGAACGATCGGCGAGTTGCACAGCGCTCGCGGGCATGAGCGGCCCCCACGTCCGGATCGCGTCCTCGGGCGCGGTCGGGTCGAGCACCTGCACGGGCAGGAAGCGAACCGAGTCACCCCAGCTCGCGCCGCGCCGCTCGAACAGCTCGCGCAGATCCGGCAAGACCTCCTTGCAGGCGACGCACCACGGCGCCCACAGGCTGATGACGTGCACGGAGCGCGGCGACAGCACCTCCGACGAGCCGAAGCGCACGGTCCCTGCGGGTGCGTTCTGGCGCACCCGCTCGAGCCGCAGGTGCATCAGCGGCCCGATGTCGACGCCCGCCGCGACGTAGGAGCCGGACCCGAGCGGTTCGCTCGGGGGCGGCGGAGCTGCCTCGACTTCAACGTGGCGCTCCGCGGACGAGCGCACGGGCGCGGGGCATGAAGCCGCGCGCGCGCGTATGTCCCTCAGCAATTCGACCTGCTCCTGGAACCGCCACGTCAGCATGTACGTCAGACCAGAGAGCACTGCCGTCGAGAGCAAGAGCACTACAGTCCACCGCAGCAACACGCGCAGGCCCTCGGGCTCGACGGGTGTCTTCGCGGTCATCACCGCCCTGATTCCTCGCAGCAGTCGCAGGCGCTGCGCGCCCCCAGGACCTCGTTCTCGACGCCGATGATGCGCCAAACAGCGACTGCCGCTGTGAACACGGCGAACGTCGCTGCGAGCGCCGCGGCCAGCAACAAGCGTAGTACTGTCGTTGAAGTCATCACTCCTCCTTCGTCCCCGCGCACGGCACTGGGATCACCAGGACCATGCGATTGACATCGCGTTCCAGCGAGCGCCGCCCCGGCACTGGCTCACCCGCGCGGATCGCCGCGAACGCGGCGGCGAGCCGCTCGCTCTCCGCCCGCGACGTCGCGATCGGGGTCTGCGTACCCGCGTAGTTGCGGACGAACGCCTCCAGCGCGATCGGCCGATCGCTCGGCGCACCCGAGCCGATGAGCATCGGGCCAGCGCCCCGCTCGCTCGGCTTCTCGCGGCCGAGCGCGACATCGATGAGCCGCTCGACCGCGTTGATCCGCCGCAGCGCCAGCGCGTAATCGTCGGCCGGGTTGCCGTCGGGGCTCGCTCGGCCGAGCACGAACAACATCTTCGCCTTGCTCAGTGCCTCGGCGTGGCGCGCCAACTCCCCGACCATGTGCGCCCGCGTCAGCGCGTCCGGCCACGGCTGTCGGGCGCGCGGCTCGCCCGACGGGAAGAACACCGCCAGCCGGTCCGGGAACGCCGCGAGCAGCGTATTCATCTGCTCGTCGTCGGCGAGCAGCGCCCGCCATTCGTCGGCGCTGCACCCTTGTCCGTTCTCGACCTGGTCCTGCACGCTGTGTCGCCGCTGTAGGCACGCTTGGGTCAAGCGGGCGACCGCCGCCTCGACGGCAGGATCACCACACGTGGGCGCGGGGGGCTCTGGCTCGTTGCGCGGGCGGCAGCGAAGATCTGCGCCGCACTGCAAGCCGACGTCGCACGGACAATCGCGGCACTGCTCGCCCCGCTGGGCGACCTGGGGCTCCTCGCGCGGTGTGCACTCCCCATGGACGCACCAGTTGCCCTCGGGACATTGCTCCTCGTCCGGCTGGCGCGGGTCGCAGACCCGTGCCCCGTCGCTCGTGTCGACAGATGTTCCGCGCAGCGCGACCACCATGTATGCGACGAACAGCGCCGTCGCCCAGACCGCCGCCACCAGCGCGCCCACGACCTTGGCCAACCCATGGAACGACATCGCCATATCTACTTCGACCCGGGCGTCTCAATGAGCTTGAGGATCTTTCCGGCGCTCGTTGTCGGCATCGCGTCGTCGAGGTGCAGCGTCTCATCGACGATGGGAACCACGAACGCCTGCGGAACGCTCACCCGTCCGCCTCGCGCCTTCACCCACGAGAGCAAGTAGCGCTGCTGGGCCGCCAGCGTCGCCGCCGCGGCCTCACCGTCGACGCAGGTGCGCAGCTTCCCGCCCGGCCCGAGCGTCTCCGTGACCTCGCCGAGCGCTCGCTCCACCTTCTCGATCGTGAACCGCGGCGCCTCCGTGTCCTGCAGGTCGAACAGCGCCGCGAGCGCCTCGAGCCCGCGCCCGGGAGCCAACTGCTCCGCACACAACGCCGCCAGCGCCCCGAGGCACGCATTGTTGCCGCGCGCCTCGCCGTGCGCCTGCGGCCTTCCCTCGGTGTCGACGAACTCGTGCGACGGCAGGAACCGCTCGTCACAGCTCGCGCGCGGGAACATGTACACCCACAGCTCGGCCCCGTGCGCGTGCAACCGCGGCAGCGATTGCTGCAAGTAGTGCAGCTCTCGCCGACAAAGGGGGCAGGTCGGGTCGACGAACAGCATCACCGCGGAGCGCGGCGCGTCGACCGTCGCTGCGAGCGTGACCGGCGGCGGATTGGGCGGCGGCGGCGGGCAACTCGCCCTGCGCGCCGCGATCTGATAGCCGACCGCGAGCCCGCCGGTCGTCAGCACCCAGATCATCGCCGCCCAGAACGTCCCGCGGATCCGCTGCCCGCCGGCGCTCTGGTCCGAGGGCCCATGGATCAGCCACGCGCCGACGAACGCCAGCGTCAGCGTCGCGTACAGCGCCATGCAGAACGGGCACATGTGCGTGAACTGGGTGAACGCGTAGGTCCCCAGGACCGCCGACACCGTGATACCGAACGCGCCGAGCCCCAGCAGTCCGCGCGGGGCGACCTCGGCCAGCGGACCGCGCCCGCGCAGCAGGGCCGCCGCGAGCATCATGGTCGTGAGAACATGTCCGATCGACCATACGCCAAGCGGAAGCCCGAGCAGCTCCGACCACGCGCTACTCAGCGCCTCGGCACACGACGGCCCGTCGTCGCCGCCGGTGCATCCGCTCGCGTCGCACAGGTAGTCGGCGCCGAATTTGAGCCGCACCAGCCATGCGCTGACGCCGAGCCCGACGACCCCAGACAAGAGCGTCAAACCCGCCCCGACGCGGACCCGTCGAGGGAGCTCGGGAGGAGCGACCATCGTCGGCGCCGTCACTTTCCCCCCACCGGCAGGAGGTCGTCCGTCGGGTCGCTCTTGGAAGGTTTCTTGCTCTTCGTCGCCGGTTTCGGCGCGTCCTTGGACGTGAACGTGTACGTCAGCTCTCCGCCGTCGTCACTCGCCGGAAACGACGCCCCGTCGAGCTGATCGAGCACGCACTGACGAAACGACGCCGGCGATGCCTGCACCTCGTCCGCCGAACCTTCCGGACTCACCTTCAACGTGAAGCGCAGTCGGTCCGTGCCCGGCATCGCGCACACCCGCAGATCGGCGAGGCGCCGATCGAGCTGCGCGCGCACCTTGTTGGCAGAGAACGGCCGCGCCGGCACCGGCGTCGGCTCTCGGGGCGGCGATGCGGCCGGAGCCGCAACCTCCGCCACGGGCGACGGCGGAGCCTCACGCGCCAGACCCTCGCCCGGGGTCTCGACGCGCTCCACCTCACCACGCGCCGCCTCATCCGTCGCGTTCACGACGTGCCTGCGCATTCTGTCTTCGGCGATTGTCGCCTCACGCACGAGCAACTGGTGCGTCGGCGTCGGCCGCACGGCGGACAGCAGCACCCGTCCAGATCCGCCATGTCCCGGCTTCTTCGTCGGTGCCAGGGACCACGCCCCTCCGAACAGCGCCGCAGCCGTCACCATCACGATCGCCGTCTCACGACGCCACCCAGGCGCTGGCGCAGACACCGGCGCCCGCGCCTCCCGCAGCGCCGAGCCGCTTGGCGGCACCGCGCGCGGCTCATCGAGCGCCAGCCGCAGGGCAGCCATCACCTCGTCGACCGAGCGGAAGCGCCGCGACGGATCGCGCTCGAACGCCTGCATCACCACCGCCTCGACCCTCGGCGGCATCGTCCCGCGCACGTGCTCGTGGAGCGGCCGCGGCGGCTCGTGCATCTGCGCGTACGTCACCTCACCTGCGCTACCCGGCCGCCAAGGCAGCCGTCCGGTCATCAACTTGTAGATCGTCACGCCGAGGCCATACACGTCGGTCCCCGGCGACGGCCGCACCTCGCCTGCGAGCAACTCCGGAGCCACGTAACCAGGCGTCCCGAGCACCAGCCCGAGGCTGGTCTGCTCGCCGCTCGCGTCGAGGTCCTTGGCGATCCCGAAGTCGATCAACTTCACGAGATCGTCGCCTGCGTCGCCGCCTTCGACGAGGAAGCAGTTCGACGGCTTGACGTCGCGGTGTATGATGTTGCGGGCGTGGGCCGCTGCCAGCGCCTCGCACAGCTGGAGTCCGATCGCCGCGGCCCGGCGCCACGCGAGCGGGCCTTCGCGCGCGAGCACCTGCTCGAGATCGCGCCCGCGCAGAAACTCCATCACGAAGTAGATCTCTTTCTCTGGCGTCGTCCCGACCAAGAATGCGCGTGGGACGTGACGACTCTCGATTTCGGCCATCGTCCGCGCTTCGCGCTGACAGCGTCGCCCCATGTCGGGGTCGGCCGTGAATCGACGGTCGAGGAACTTCACCGCGTACTCCACGCCCGACTCGCGGTCGACAGCACGGTACACGGCGGCCATGCCGCCCTTGCCCAGGCGCTCCATGATCCGGTAGCGCTCGGCCACCAGGAGCCCGGCCCGCGTATCCGCCCGCGACGGCTGGTGCACGGTCGAGGCATCGTGCGCCTCCGTCCGCTCCACCTCGCCGAGCTCTTCCTCGGTGAACTTCACCAGGCGAAGCTAACCGTGAGGCCACGCCCGGTAAAGTAGGCCGGCGGGCCGGCCGCGGCCCGTGGCAGACCGACTTGTCCTTGCGCGAAACGCCCGACGGCTGCGATCCGTAAAGACGCTCCGAAAAGAGGCCAATTCCGCGCTGCAGGAAATCCAGCGCGCAACATGTTCGAATGCGTGAGTTGGCCAAGCGCGATTAAGCGCTCGGATGCGTCTTGCCGCGGCCAAATGCTCGATCGTACCATCGTATCAATGACGCTCCGATTGAGGCGACCCCCTTTCTGGTCTCGCCCTTGTCCAGAGCACTCGCCTCCCTCCTCGTGCTGGAGGCGTCTGTCGTGAAGTCACCCACTGAGCACGCGCCCGAGAGCGCCTCGGCTTCGGCTCTCTCATCCGCGGGTTCCGACACGGCCATGCTCGAAGAGCTCCTCGAGCACGCGGCCCAGGTACAGGCTGCTGGCTTCGGGGCGGGCACCCTGATTGGCGAGTGCCTCGATACTCATCACCCCCACCTCCCGCGGCGAGTATTCGTGCAACTCCAGGGCGCCGACGGCCAGGCGCCGGCTGCGTGGCTCCCGACCCTCGCGGACCTGCGGCTCCGAGCGGGCCAACAGGTGCTGGTCAGCAAGCCCCTCAACTGGCCCGAGCCGGTCGTCGTGGGCGTGCTCGCGGGCCGAGTGCATGAGCCGGCGAGCGCTGGGCCGACGCTCCCGGCGGAATCGGGCCCGGAGCTGCGCCTCGGCGCCGGCGAGTCGTTAACGGTCAAGGGCCCGGACGGCCGGCCGTTGCTGCAGATCGCTGCTACCGTGAACGGGCCCGAGCTGCGGCTGATGCAGGCCAACACGGCGGTCGAGGTCGCCGGTTGCCTCCGCTTCGGAGCCGACCGCATCGAGCTCAACGCGCGCGATGGCGGCGTCGACATCCGCACGGACGGCGACATGATCGTCCGCTCGCACGTGATCCGGCTCAACTAGGGGAGGGTGAGGGGATGTCCGAGCGTGTCGAGGCGATGACCGAGGCGATGGAGGAGTTCGTCCGCCAGGACGACTACCGGGCCATGGTGCTCTCGGCCGACGACGACGACCTGCTCTACCCGCTCAAGGCTCTCGACGGGCTCGACCGAGACAGCGAGCACGCAATCTACCTGACCTTCGCCCACGAGTTTCGCGCGTCGCAGAGCTGGGTCGACGAGGTCGTCCGTGGGCTGCTCGGCCAGATCGAGGCCGCAGCGGCGATGCAGGCCGACAAGCGAGTCCGCGTCGAGCGTGGGGATGAGCACCTCGAAGCCGATCGTGTGTATGCACTCGATCCGTGGCGTCGACCGCCGCCCGCGGTCACGGACTCACGGCGCGACCCCGTCGCGCGCTTCCATGCCTTGCTCACCCATGTCGATGCGCTCGTGCCGGCTGGCGACTATCGGGTGGTCTGGTCGTTGATGCCGCTCAAGCTCCTGGATCCGGGCGCCTACACCGACTTCGTCGTCCGCCTCCTGCAGCCCGAGCTCGCGCCTCGCCATCGGCTGTTCATCCGCGACAACCGAGTCGCGCCCGTGCTCGTTCCACGACTTGAGCAGCTCAAGGTCAAGGCCGTGTTGGCCATGGACCTCGACTTCAGCCCCGAGCGCATGCACGACGATCTTGTCGCCTCGGTCGCCGACCGCTCAAAGCCGCCGCAGCAGCGCATCCTCGGCTTGTTCCAGCTCGCTGCTGTCGACCTGGCATACAAGCGATATGCCGACGCGCTCGCCAAGTACGCTGCGGTCTACGAGTACTTCGAGGGTAAGGAGCAGCCGGGCATGCAGGCGCTGTGTCTGAGCGGCGCCGGCGAGGTCGCTGACGCGCAGGGCGACCATCACGCCGCGCTCGCCCGTCACCGCCAGGCGCTCGCGCTCGTCGCTCCGACCGGCGTGTTGCCGTTGATGCTGAACCCGATGCTGGGCGCAGGTCGCTCGGCGCTGCGGATCGGCGACTACGCCGAGGCCGAGGTCTACCTCGGGAACGCGGCCGAGCTCGCCAGGAAGGGCCTCAACCACACCGCCTGCTGCGACGCCTTGCACGACAAGGGCAGGGCCCAGCTCGGGGGCGGCAAGCCGACCGAGGCCGTGGCGAGCTGGCGGCAAGCGGCCACCCTCGCCGCGACGTTCGAGTACCACGACGGTCAGCGCAAGAGCCTGACCGCGCTCATCGAGCAACACGAGCGCGCGGGTCGTCAAGCTGACGCCGCGAAAGCCCGACACGATCTGACGCAGGTCGGCCGTCGGGCCGAACCCACCTCCCCGTCGCGTTGACATGAGCAACACCGTCGACGCGATCAAGGGCCTCCCGCGGCCGCGACCGGTGGACACTCCGGTGGAGGCACCGCCGCCGCTGATCGGCCCGTCAGGCAATACGACGATCGACGCCGTCGCCGACGTCGTCAATCGCGCCGTCACGCCATTCCGCAGCGCACCCGACCCCAATCAGGGGGCATGCGGGGTGATTCAGCAATACGTCGGCGGTGCGCTCGGCCTCCTGTCCGCGCCCTTTGAAATGCTCGACACCGGCTTCGCCATGGTCACCGCGCCGCTGGCGGCGCTGATGCCTGGCCTACCGGCTGCGACCCTCTTGATGCCGCACGTCGGGCCATTGCACGCCCACTTGCACCCGCCGAGCCTCATCCCGCCGGCGCCGCCGGTCCCGTTGCCCAGCATCGGCACCGTCCTGGCGCCGGGATGCGTCAGCGTGCTGCACGGTGGCGTACCGGCGGCTCGCGCCAGCGACGTCGGCCTGGCCCTCACCTGCGGCTCGCTCTCGCCGGGCCTCGAGATCTTCACGGGGTCGAGCAACACTTTCATCGGTGGCTCGCGGGCGGCGCGGATGTTCGACATCACCCGCCACTGCAACCCGCTGTCGGCGATGAACGGCTTCGCCAAGGCGCTGAACGCCGTCGGCGTGGCGATGGGAGCGGTCGGCGCCGGCGCCCAGGCGACCGCAGGCAACGCGCTCGGGGCTGCCATGGCCGCGGCGCAGGCGGCCGCTGACGCGGCTTCGATGGCGATCAAGGCCCTGCTCGGCAAGGACCCTGGCATCCCCCCCGGCATCGGCGTGGTGATGATGGGCAATCCGTCGGTGCTGATCGGCGGCTTCCCGATGCCCGACCTGCTCGAGCTGATCGGCGGCCTTCTCAAGCTGATCACCAAGGGCCTCAAGCGCCTGCGCGACCTCCAGCGCAACAGTCGCTTCTGGCAGCGGCTATCCAACAGCGCGCGCCGCCGCGCGTCGACCGCCATGCGGCGGCTTGGCGTCTCGCGCAACGTGCGGCGCCAGGTCGCTCGCGCGATCTGCTTCGTCACCGGTCACCCGGTCGACGTGATCACCGGGAATGTCTTCACTGCCGACGTCGACCTCAACCTCGCGGGCCCGCTGCCGTTCCGCTTCGAGCGCGAGTACCACTCGGCGGACACGTATGCCGGACCTCTCGGCCGCAACTGGCACCACAGCTTCGACATGGCGTTGTGCGAGGCCGATGGCGCGGTGGCCGTGCGCCTTGCCGATGGCCGCAGCCTCGCATTCCACGCCCTACACCCCGGTCAGACCAGCTTCGACCGCGACGAGCGCGCCACTCTCGTGCGCGACCGTGGCGGCTACAGCCTGCGCCTCGCGGATGGCCTGGAGTATCGCTTCGGACTGCCGGTCGAGGGCGCGGCGGTTCCATTGCAGGCGATCGCCGACGTCGCGGGTCAGCAGATCCGCCTGAGCTGGTCTGTCGCCGGTCGCCTCACCCGGATCGTCGACTCGGGCGGACGCAGCTTCGACGTCGAGAACGACGACGACGGGCGTATCGTAGCGATCCACGGCCCCACGCCCCAGGGCGACCGCCGCATGACCTGGGTCCGCTACACCTACGATCGGCACGGCGATCTCGTCGAAGTCCGCGACGTCCTCGATCAGCCGACCCGCTACCGCTACAGCAACCACCTCCTCGTCCGTGAGACCGATCGCAACGGCCTCAATTTCCACTTCGAATACGACGGCCCGGATAGCGAGGCTCGCTGCATTCACACATGGGGCGACGGCGGCATCCACGACCATCGCCTCGCGTATGATGACCTGGCGAGGACCACCACGGTCCTCGACTCCTACGGCCGTCCTACGGTCTACCTGCGGGGCGAGAACGGCCTCGCGCTGGCGCGTACCGACGCGCTCGGAAGCATCGAGCGCTGGACCTACAATGACTTCCACCAGCTGGTGGTCGAGACAGACGCGCTCGGCCACACGACCTACTACGCCTATGATGAGCGCGGCAACCGGACCCGCGTCGTCGGCCCCGATGGCAGCGTGCTGTCGCTGCATTTCGACGAATCCGACCGCCTGGTCCGCGCCACGGACGTGATGGGCGCGTGGTGGCAGTGGCACCACGACCCATCAGGCCGGCTGATCCAGCGCGACGGGCCGGACGGCAGCGTGGGCTTCGTGTGGGAGCGCGGCCTGCTCACCGCGATGGTCAACGTCGCCGGCCAGCGCACCACCCTCGGCTACGACGAGCACAGGAACCTGGTCAGCATTCGTACCCCCGACGGCGGGACCATACGCTACGACTTCGACGGGCTCGGCCGGGCGATCGCGGCCACGGATCCATTCGGGCAAGTCCAGCGGCGCCGCTTCGACTCCCTCGGGCGCGTCATCGAGGTGCACGACACCGATCGCAGCGTGCGCCGCCTCGAGTACGACCCGATGGGCAACGTCGTGAGGGTTCGAGACGGCGCGCGGGAGGTCCATTTCACCTACAAGGGCACCGGTCGCCTGGCGTCCCGGCGCGAGGCGGACCGCAGCATCCGCCTCGAGTACGACCGCGAAGAGCGGCTCACCTCGGTCATCGACGAGAAGGGCCAGGTCGATCGATTCGAGCTCGACGCAGTGGGGCAGGTCGTCGCCGAGATCGGCTTCACCGGCGTGCGCCGCACCCTCAAGCGTGACGCCAAGGGCCGTGTCACCGCGATTCGTCGCGCCTCGGGGCGCGTGTCCGAGTTCCAGTACGACCCGGTCGACCGCCTCATCGCCGCGCAGCACTCGGACGGCGGGCGCGAGACTTTCGTGTACCGTTTGGACGGCCAGTTGATCGAGGCCCACAACGAAGTCGCCAGCGTCAGCTTCGAACGCGACGTCCGCGGGCGAGTGCTCCGCGAGATCCAGGGGGAGCACTGGGTCGAGACCCGTTACGATCGCCGTGGCCTTCGAATCGGCCTCGAGTCCTCGCTGGGGGCGGCCCAGAAGATCGAGCGCGGTGCGGCCGGTGACGTCGTAGCCCTTCGCTGCTGGACCGGCGACGCCATCGGTGGGCCCGCGACCTGGTCGGCCCAGATCGAGCGCGACGCGCTCGGCCAGGAGCTCGAGCGCATGCTGCCGGGCCATGTGCGCAGCTCGTGGCAACGCGATGAGATCGGCCGCCCGACCCATCACCTCGTTCGCCGCTTCGACGCTGGCGGTCATCCCACGGCGGACGCCCCGCTACACGACCGCCGTTACACCTGGGACCGCATGCGCCTGCGCGAGGTCGTCGACGCCGAGCTCGGCGTCACCCGGTACGGCCACGACCTCGGAGGCAGGCTCGCCTGGGCCCGCACGGAAACCTGCGACGGCAGCAGGCTCGACGTTCGAGCGCCCGACGTCCTCGGCAACGTCTATCGTAGCGAGGACCGCAGCGATCGCCACTACGGCCCCGGCGGTCGGCTCGAGCTGAGCCACGGCCCGAACGGCTCGGTCCGCCACGAGTACGACGCCGACGGCAACCTGGTCGTCAAGCACGGCCCGAAAGGCACGTGGCGTTACCACTGGAACGATCGTGGCCAACTCGTGCGCGTCGACCGCCCCGACGGCGACTGTGTCGAGTTCACCTACGACCCGCTCGGGCGCCGGATCAGCAAGCGCTACCGCGGCAAGCTGACCCGCTGGGTGTGGGACGGCCATGTGCCGCTCCACGAGTGGGTCGAGGACGAGCGACACGACGCCGCGCGGGAGCCAGACGACCCGCCCGACCAGGAGCCGATCGCCGACGACGAGCGCGAGGCTGCCGTACGCGCCCATCCGATCCACGGCCCGCCCGCGGACGCGCTCATCACCTGGGTCTTCGACCCGGACAGCTTCGTGCCGGCCGCCAAGTTCGTCGGTGGTCGTTGCTTCAGCATCGTCACGGACTTCCTCGGCATGCCCGTAGCCATGCTCGACGCTGAGGGCGAGCGGGTGTGGTCGGCCGCGTTCGACACGTACGGCAACGCCACCGTCGTCGAGGGTGATCCCGGCGCCTGCCCGTTACGCTGGCCCGGCCAGTACGCCGACGAGGAGACGGGCCTCTATTACAACCGCTACCGCTACTACGATCCCGACACCGGCGTGTACGTCTCGCCGGATCCGCTCGGCCTCGACGGCGGCATGCGGCCGTACGCCTACTGCGGCGATCCGCTCACCTTCGCCGATCCGCTCGGCCTCACCGCAGGCGGCTGCAACTCTCGTCTGCAATTCTACGCCTGGAACATGTTTCAGCGGGCGACCGCTGGCCAGTTCGGCAGCCGCGCCGAAGCGGCCGCCGCGTACAAGAGACTCTATCACGGGCAGAGCCCCTGGCCCGAGGGCTACACGCCTCACGCAATGGTGCTGCCAGTCGGCACACAATTCCACATGGCTGTGAGCCAGGGGCAGGAATCGACTCGGCCGGGCGGATTTGGGACCCAGGACCACATCCCGAATCAGGCCTACGTGCGCCAGCAACTAGCGGTAACCGAAGAATGGAAGCAAAGCATCGAACGCGTCGTCACCTACGAGGTTACCCAGCCCTTGCCCGCCAAGGTCGGCCCGGTTGGACCCCAGGTCGACCACGCCACCGGAGCCTACTTGCCGGGCGGGGGCAGCCAAATCGAGATGGTCGTTCCACGCGACAAACGGATGGACTACCTTCGGGTCGTGAGTGAGAGGACCCTTTAGGAGCGCCGAAATGTCCCGGCTGCAGGACACACGTGTCACCTCGATGGGCTGACGCGAACGAGCTCCCCGCGTTCGAGCGAGATAGCGAACTGCCAGTCCCGCCAGCCGTCGACCGGCGGCTCGGTTGTGCATACGGCCGTTATACCATAGCGTGAATTGGGGGTGAGATAGTAGAGATCGAACCCGGCGGGCGAGCCAAGCCTCGCCCGCGTTTGACCGTGTTCATCGAGCACCAGAAGTCGCTGCGGACCCGCGCTGTCTTCGAGCAGGATGGCGATGAGGGGGCGATCCGGCCACTCCATCACCTGATCGACCCGACCCGGGAGCAGATGGGAACGCCCGTCGATGTGAATTGCATGGTCGCCCTTATTCCATTCGACGTGCATCTGTAGCTCCTGGCGTGATCCTGCTGGGTGTCTCGCTTACGATCTGCAAGGTTGCGGTTCGCAGATCTCCAATATTAGGCCATCTGATTTCTCTCGGCAACCGCCGCGCACAGCGCCTCCGCTCTACGAGGGTCGAGCCCTGGCGGCCCTGGGCATCGCGCAGGGGCGGGTCGACGGAGGGGTCGATGTACCAGTCAGTGACCGGGACGTCGGGGAATTCGCCGGCCTAGACGGCGCGTAATGCCTCGCCGAAGCTGAGTTGGCGGTTGAAGTGCTCGCTTCCTCGATTCGCTTCTTCTCTGACCGAGCTCATCGAACGAGGTGGTCGCCGTCGCCTGGCGAGATCCCGTGGACCGCCGAGTTGGTCGCCGCGCTCATCCGCTACACCGCCCGCCGTCCTCAGCCACGCGGCGCGATCACGTGCTGAACCTGCGTTCGAAATCGGACCTCCGACCGTGAGATTTGTCGGGCCCCGCTTGGCCGGGCGGGCCGGCGATGCAGGCGGGGCTGCGCTGTCGTTCGCGGCGGCGGAGAGGTCGAGCTCGTCGCTGCGCCGGTCGGCCTCGTGCCCTACAATCGCCCGACATGGCCACCACGAAGACTTTGAAGCGCGGGCTCGGCCTCGCGCTGACCTGCGCCGGCACCACCGCGTGTTCTTCCGATCCGCAGGTCGGCCAGGTCGCCACCGACGCCAGTTCGAGCGAGACGGGCGCTGCCACCGACACGAGCACGGGCGCGACCGACGAGACCAGCCCGACCACTCCGACGACGACGATGACGACGACGATGACGACGACGGTCCCCACCACCACGGGCACCCCGCCGCTCCCCGACCTCCCCGAGGCTGCCGCGCTGCAGCTCGGCTTCTCGCCGATCAAGCGCTTCGACTTCAGCTGGTCCGCGACCGTCGGGGCCACGCATTATCGATTGCGCGAGCGCCTGCCCGGGTCCGCCGATTACGTCCAGCTCGGCGAGGACATCGCCGGCGAGTCGATCGCGCTGGAGATGCCGCTGCACCTGAGAATCGGCGCCAGCTACGTCCTGCAGGCCTGTAACGCCGGGGGCTGCACCGACTCCGAGCCGGTCGACGTCGTCGATTCGATGGTCGAGGCGGTCGGGTACTTCAAGGCCTCCAACACCGACGCGCTGGACGAGTTCGGGCGCAGCCTCGCGCTCTCGGCCGACGGCCGCACCCTCGCCGTCGCGGCCATGTCGGAAGACAGCGACGCGACTGGCGTGAACGGCGACGAGGCCGACGACAGCCTCGACTCCGCCGGCGCCGTCTATGTGTTCACCCGCGTGGACGACAGTTGGTCTCAGCAGGCCTACATCAAGGCCTCGAACCCGGACATCGGGGACCGCTTCGGTCAGGCGCTCGCTCTGTCTGCCGACGGCAGCACCCTCGCTGTCGGCACCAGCGTGGAGGCCAGCGACGCCGACGGCATCAACGGCGACGAGACCGACGACTCCGCTTATGGTGCGGGCGCCGTCTACGTGTTCCTGCGCATCGGCGACGACTGGTCGCAGCAGGCCTACGTCAAGGCCTCCAACTCCGACGAAGGCGACAACTTCGGGACGGCCGTCGCGCTGTCGGGAGACGGCAACGTCCTCGCCGTCGGCGCGCAGTACGAGGACAGCGGGGCCACCGGCATCAACGGCAACCAGCTCGACGGAACCGCCGTCGACGCCGGGGCAGTCTACGTCTTCACCCGTTCCAGCGGCACCTGGTCGCAACATTCGTATGCGTCCGATTGACTGCGTCTCGCTCTACGCGGGGCGGGTCGGCTACACCGGGAGCGGATGCTCGCCGAGCGCGATACGGCGGAAGACGTTGGCGGCGAGCCGCTGCTGAGCCTCTGGCTTCTGGAGCGTCTCGCGCCAGGAGACGGGGGCGAGCTCGAGGACGCGGGAGCGCGGCCAGGAGGGCAGCAGGCAGAGGAGGTCGCGGAGGTAGCTGAGGGGCTCGATGGCGTGCATCTGGCAGCTTGCGAGCAGGGACACGAAGACGGTGTTGGCGCGCGCGCCGTCGTCGCTGCCGACGAAGAGCCAGTTTTTGCGGCCGACGGCCTCGCGCCGGAGCGCGCGCTCGGAGATGTTGTTGTCGAGGGGCAGGCGGCCGTCGTCGAGGAAACGGCGCAGGGCCGCCCGCTGGTTGCGAGCGTAGGTCAGCGCGGCGGCCAGCGGCGAGCCGTCCAGGGCGGCCTCGGCCTGCGTGTCGCACCATGCGAAGAAGGCGTCGACGATCGGCGCCGAGACCTTCCGGCGCACCGACTCGCGCTTCTTGCGAGCCTCGTCGGCGAGCTTCTCCTCGACCTTGAAGAGCTTGCGGATCAGCCCGAGCGCGTGCCTCGCCAGCTCCGGCTCGGTGCCCAGCGTCTTGTAGAAATAGCGCCGACAGTGGGACCAGCACGCGACTTCGACGACGCTGCCACGGGCGTAGAGGTGATCGTAGACCGAGTGCGCGTCGGCGACGAGGTAGCCCTCGTAGCCCGCGAGCAGGCGATCGACGGCCTCGCTGTCGTGCTTGTGCGAGAATCGATACAGCACGTGCCGGCCGGGTGCTATCAGCACCCAGAAGTGAGCTCGCTGGCACTGCTCGGACGCCTGCACGAGCACCCCCGTCGCGTCGACGCAGAGGTAGGGCGACCGGAAGGCGTCGGCCAGCATCGCCTCGACCAGCGGTTCGACGAGGTCGGCGAGCTGTTGATGCCAGCTGCAGATCGTCTGGCGCGAGAGCACGAGACCCTCGCGGGCGTAGATCGCCTCCTGGCGGTTGCTCGGCATGTGGTCCTGCCAGCGCTGGACGATCGTGTGCGCCAGGAGGCCGGGGCCGGCCAGGCCGCGCTCGATCGGCCGCTCCGGCGGCGGCGCGATCACCACGGTCGGGCTCGCGGCTGTCTCTTGGGCCAGCTGCTCTGCGATCGTCTCCGCCGGATCGTCCTTGCGGGCAAACTTCGGCCGGACGATTCGCGCGACCACCAGCGAGGCCGGACGACGCTCGACCACCTCGCTGACGACCTCGCCGATCCGCCGGAAGCTCGACAGGCCCTCCTGCAGCACCTCCGGCGGCAGGACCTCGATCTCGACCCGGGGCAGCGCCTCCGGCAGCTTGCGCCGCCCGCGACGGGGCCGCCGCGGTGCACACGTGTCACGCGGTCCGGTGTCACCGTCACCGTCGCCGGCGCCGTCGTCCTCGTCGAGCGCGTCGCTCAGCGCGTCGTCCAGACCGTCGTCCTCGGCGACCGCCTCGGCTTCGTCCGGGCTCAGCAGCATGCCGAGCAGCTGCATCGACAGCTGCGCCTCATCGCCACCGCGGTCACGCTCCGCCTTCTGTCCGACGACGATGCCTCGCTCGAGCAGCCGGCAGCGCTCCAGGAGCTGCATGTAGAGCGCCCGGTACCGCTCTCGGTCCGAGGTCGCATTCGCAAGCGCCTCGCGCAGCGCGTGGAGCTCTCCTCGGAGTTGCTCGGCCTCGGCCTCGGTCACGCGCTCGTTGTACGGATCCGCGCGTCCACGTCAAGAGCGTTTTCGCACCGCCTCTCGCGGGACGCCCCGGAGCAGCGCGGCGAGGCTGCGTTGGTCGATCTCGATCGCCCGCTGCGACGCGTCGGTGGCTCTCGGCGCCTGCGTCGTCGCGCGATGCAGCCGCTTGTACAGCAGCGCGTAGCCGGTCTGGTCCCACCACAAGAGCTTGAGCCGATCACCGCGCCGGCTGACGAAGACGAAGAATGCACCGTTCCGCGGATCGCCGCCCATCTCTGCACGGACCGTCAGCGCCAGCCGATCGAAGCCACGCCGCATGTCCTGCGGCTCCGGGCATACGAAGACCCGCACGTTTGAGGGGATCATCGACGACCTCCGATCGCGCTCAGCAATCGTACGAGCATCTCAGCGTCGACCTCGCCGCGGACCCGGACCAGCGCTCCGCCGAGCTCGACCTCGATGACTCCGACCTCTTTCGCCAGCGCAGCCGCGACCTGCTCCGTCACGTCGACGAGATCAGCGGCCGGCGCGCGAGTCTTCGTCGATGCGGTTGCCGCTGTCCGCCGTCGCAGCTTCCACCGCCAGCCTGCGAGCGTATGCGGGTTGACGCCGATCTTCGCCGCGTACTCCTTGCACGTCAGGCCGCTCCGGGCCCATGCCTCGACCCGCTCCCGCCATACGGAGCTCGTCTCGAGCGCCTTCACCCATCACCTCGCTCCCGGATCCGCTTTACGATGTCCTTCGCCGTCGCAATCCGAAAGTCCAGTCGGATCCCACCCGCCACGGGGTGCTCCTCCCACACCATGTTGGGGGGCAGCAGCAACGAGAAGCTTCCTCGAGGCGGTGTTCTGGGCTGCACCACGACCGCGCCGCGCGTGTCCGAGTCGTCGTTCTTCTTCGAGGTCATCGATCCTCCGCGAGCCCTTGTAGAGCCTCGGCGGAGGCCGGTCACGACGCACTACGTCGGACGGATACCAACATTCGTACATCAAGGCCTCCAACACCAGCGCCCTCTACTGCTTCGGCAGCGCGCTCGCGCTCGCCAGCGACGGCAAGACCCTCGCCGTCGCCTCCCCGTGCGAGAGAAGCGCCGCGAAGGGTATCAACAGCAATCAGGGCGACACCTCCGCCACCGAGGCGGGCGCCGTCTACGTGTTCGTCCAGACCGACGCCATCTGGTCGCAGCAGGCCTACGTCAAGGCCTCCAACACCGAGCAGAACGACTTCTTCGGCCAGAGCGTGGCGCTGTCGGCCGACGGCCACACCCTCGCCGTCGGCGCATCCGGTGAGAGCAGCTGCGCCACCGGCGTCGGCGGCGACCAGACCGACGACGCCTGCTCAGCCGCCGGTGCCGTCTATGTCTTCACCCGCACCGAGGGCGTGTGGTTCCAGCGGGCCTACGTCAAGGCCTCCAACCCCGGCGGGGGCGACGAGTTCGGCCAGAGCGTCGCGCTGTCGGCCGACGGCCACACCCTCGCCGTCGGCGCGCTGCAGGAGGCCAGCAACGCCACCGGCATCGACGGCGAGCAGGCCGACGACTCCCTCCTAGCCGCCGGTGCGGCCTACGCGTTCGTCCGGACCGAGGACGTCTGGGCGCAACGCGCCTACGTCAAGCCCAAGAACTCCGGCACCTACGGCCTTTTTGGCCGAAGCCTCGCGCTGTCGGCCGACGCGAACACCCTCGCCGTCGGCGCGGAGGGCGAGGACAGCGGCGCCGTCGGTGTCGGCGGCGACCATACCAACCTTTCGGCCATCAGCGCCGGCGCGGTCTACCTCTATTGATTCTCGCCGCGCCCGCGTCGCGCCCGTGCTCGGTGAACACTCCTGGGTCGTTGGTGCAGCCCAGGGCGAGCCCGCCTTGCCGCCCGCCACCGCCCATCAAGTCGGGACCGGCTCAGTTGATCTTGACCACGCTGCCGGCGACGTTGACCACGCTGCCAGAGACCTCGACCCGCGTACCGGCGCAGGAGAGGCCCGCCGCCGCGGCTTCCACCATGCCTCCGGCGCCGGCCAGCGTCGCGGTGGGAGCCTGCACGGAGGCGCCCTTGGGGCTGCTCATCAACGCCTCGGCGTCGAGCTTCATCTTCGAGCCGGCCTTCGACTGCGCGAGGACATCGGCAGTGAGCTTCACCTGAGCGCCGCTGCTCGCCTTCGACAGTGCGTCAGCGTCCAGCTTGACGTGCGAATTCTCGGCCGACTTGAGCAGGGCCGCGACATCGAGCACCAACTGCGCCTTGCCGCCGGCGGACAGCGTGATCTTGTGGGGCTCGATGGTAATCGTGCTTCCGCCGCACGTGAGCCTGATGTGGGTCGGCGCCTGTACCTCGATCGTATTCGACGCGTCGATCTTGTAATCGCCGGTGATGTCGAGCTTCGAGCCGCTCACGCCGTCTTCGGGGGTGACACCCTTGATCTGCACGCTCTGGCTACCCGCAACCGTGACCTTCCGATTCTTGTCGATGGTCATCGTCTGCTTGCCGCCGACCGACTCTGTCTGGTCGCCCGTGACCGCGTTGACCTGACTCCCCCCGACTGAGTTGCTCTGGTCGGCTCCGACGCTCGTGCTATGCACGTTCTCGACTTTCTCGGTGAGGTCCCTCTGGGCATGCAGGTAGACCTCCTCGCGGCCCTTCGCGTCTTCGAAGCGAAGTTCGTTCGAGCCGCCGCCGCCCGGCGAGGATTCCGTCTTGATCCCGCTCTGGGTCTTGTGATCCGGCAACGCGTAGGGCGCGTGATGATTGCCGTGATAGATGCGACCCGTAACAATCGGTCGGTCAGGATCTCCCTCGAGGAAGTCGACGAGCACCTCGTGCCCGATCCGCGGCAAGAACAGCGCACCCCAGCCGTTTCCCGCCCAGAGCTGGCTGACACGGACCCAGCAAGTGCTGTTCTCGTCGTGCTTTCCTTCCCGGTCCCAATGAAATTGCACCCGGACCCGACCATGTTCGTCGGTGTGGATCTCCTCGTCGTCTGGGCCCACCACGGTCGCCGTCTGTAGCCCGCGGACCACCGGCCGCGGCGTCACCCGCGCCGGCCGGTAAGGCTGCTCCGATTCCATGCACACGAACGAATTTTGGTACGTGCTTTCGCCCGAGGCATCCTGGTCGAGCACCTGCGGCTGCGACCCGGAATGACTCACACGCATCACCCGATAAGCTGCGTTGAGCTCCGCGCGTGGATGCCCGACTAACTCCATCACCCCGCCCGGGACGAGTCGCGGGCAATCGCTCTCCCCATGCCCCGACCGCCGGGTCGCCCGCAGCTCTTCGAGCCGGATCTTGGCGAGCGACTGGCCCTCATGCGGGCCGCTCCGCCCAGGGCTCTGATACTCTCCCGGAAAATCATAGAACTCCAGCTCCGCCTCGAGCTTGCTCGCCTCCGAAACCTCCATGTTCTCATCCGGCTTGTGCAAGTTGAGATCGCGCAGCGTCACCTTGCCCGGCCGTGTGCGTCCACCGAAGCGGAACTGGCGCACGCTCTCGCGATCCTGAACGAGGCTTCCGAGCGGAGGTTGAAAGCGCAGAGCGGGCCCGCCTGGAATCGCAGTACATGCCCGGTGATGATCAGCCATCACCCAGACATGTTTGTTTGCTTCGTGCTCGAAGAAATAGAAGATCCCGTCTTCCTCCATCAGCCGGGACAAGAAGGCAAGATCCGTCTCTCGGTACTGGACGCAATAATTCCGCGGCGCATACGTCTCGTTCAACGAGAAGCGGAACCAGCTGCGCGGCAATCCGGCCTTCGTCAGCACCTCTGCGATGATCTGCTCGGTCGTCTTGTCCTGGAAGATCCGCATCCCCGAGCGATGATGCAGGCGATGCGCCCACGGCATAATCGTCAGCTCGTAGAGATCCAGGCTTCGTGTATGTCCGACATACTCGGCCTCGGAGACGATCCCATGCACCAGCCGGGGGGCTTCGCTCCCCTCGATCTGAAACCGCGCAGGCTGGCCCAGGAGCGCCTCGAGATCCTCGCCCTCGCTGGCGACCTCGATGCGGAATTCGAAGAGGCTGGATAGCCCCTCCTGGCCGGCGAAGCGGACTACCCGTAACGGTGTACCGGCGGTCGACAGGGAGAAGATCGGTCGACCGAGGCTCGCTCCTCGAATGGCATCGGTGGCGCCCAAGATCGATTCCTGAATGGACATGTAATGTTGGCCAGGCAGGCCCGATGCGACGGTAGCGCATGCCTTTTCGCACGTCAACGGCCGGGTTCGGAGCTCATGGAAGGGCTGCGCGAGATCGACCGATGCGGCCAACCATGGACAGTCCCGTGGCCTCGCGTGTACCCTGCGACTGCGTCGGTGTCCGAGGCATTCTCACCACGCGTTGGCGACAATGTCGCCGATCGCTTCGAGCTCAAGGTGCTGCTGCGCCACAGCGGGGCGACCTGGGGCTTCGCCGCGCTCGATCGTCAGACCGGCGGCGAATCTACGCTCATTCTGTTCGACCCTGATTGCGCGCATTCGAGCGCGTGGAGCGCGTTCGCCCGCCTCATCGGCGTAGCCACCGCTGCCAAGATCCCCGGCCTGGTCCTCCCGCAGGGCGTGAGCTCGACGCGGCCCAATCCTCCCTGGTGCGTTTCCGCGCCACACGTCGGGCGAGACCTCGAGCGTCTGCGTGCTCAAGACGGTTCGCTTCCGTGGCGTCGGGCCTTGATACTCGGTGAGCGAATCTTGGAGATTCTCTCCAATACGTACGCCGCGACGCAGGTGGCGCACCGCGCGCTGGCGCCGTCCAGGTGCATCGTCTCGGCGCGCGATGAAGTGCAGGTGCTCGACTACGGCGTCGCCGAGATCGAACTCGGAGAAGCGCCCAGCGATGACATTGGATACCGTGCCCCGGAGCAGCAGCACGGACCCGGAGATTCGCGTAGTGATATTTACACCGTCGCGGCCATCCTCTTCGAGCTGATCTCAGGGAAGCACCCGTCGACGACGGAATTGCCGCAGTTGCGCCTTCTGGTCCCTGTCCCGTTCAATGTCAATATTCTGCTCGCCAAGGCGCTTGCGCAGGATCCAGAGCATCGCTACGTCGATCACCACGCGATGCGGGCCGCGATGCGCGAAGCCCTCGGCCTGGCCCCGGTTCCCCGCCCGGAGCCGGCAAAGACAGGACCAACTCCGGACCGTTTGCCGGCCAGCAATCCCCAAGGAACCCACGCGAAGAGCATTCCCGTCTCTCATGGTCCAGCTCGGAGCCCCGGCGACGCACAGCCGGCTGGCGAGCCTCCGCCGACGAGTTCGACCCCACAGGCCGGTGTTGGCGCGCGCGTATCGGCGCGCTCTCTGACTTCTCCTCCCCCCGAGGAGAGCACCCTGCGCTTGCCCGAGGCTGAGCCTGCGCGCCCAGGCCCGATCCGAGCCACTGCACTGCCCGCCAAGTCAACGTCTGCGAGTGGCCGCGAGCCACGAGCGCAGATGCCCGTCTTGGCTGATGTCACCCTGGAGCTCCCTCCTGCGTCAAACGGCGGAGCGGTGGGCCGAGGGCGTGACGATTCCCCGGCGGAGAGGACCGAACCCCTCGAGCGTACTCCGTCTCAGCCCAGGGCGGACAAGACCGAGACTCTCGTCCGTGCCCCGCTTCTGCGCGAGGACCAGAAGACGGATGCGCTCGACGAGAGGACCCAGGTGCTCACTCGCCGCCTACCTCTCCGTTCATCGATAGAGAAGGCCGAGGTTCTCCACCCTCCTGTGCCCGACGAGAGGACCCAGGTGCTCACTCGCCGCTCACCTGTCCATCCGTCTATCGAGAGAACCGAGGCGCTCCGCGCGCCTGTCGATCCCCCTGGCGAGCGGACAGAAGTGCTCGGTCCTCCTGTCCGCCGCTCTGCTGACAAGATCGAAGTGCTCGGCCGTCCAGCTGAGCCACCCGCGGACAAGACCGAGGCACTACCCAGAATAGCCTCTGGAACGACGCAGGACACCACCCTCGCGCTTCCACAAGCGATTTTCTCACCACGAATTGTACAGTCGGCCCCGCCCGACGACATCACGCTCGCGTTTGAGCGCCCGCAGGGGGCGCCGCTGCTGTCGGCGGATCTTCAGGTTCAACAAGACTCAGCCCCGCCCAAACTCTCACGGGTGCTGGTGACTGTAAGTATAGCATTGGTATCTCTGGTGCTTCTCGTCATTGTCTGCAACCTCACAAAGTAGGGCAAGGCTTTCGACCGCGCGTCACGATTGGCTTGTCGAGTGGCGTGACGCCCGCTGACCGTCTCCATCCCAGCGCAGGACCAATCCCGCCTTGATCAGACCGAGCCACTGGCGCTCGAGCTGCGCGGCGAAGGTCGCGTCATGGAGGAGCACGCCGGCCTCGATGTTGCGGTCCTGGCCGCGGCTGGTGAAGTTGGCGCTCGAGACGAAGGCGCGTTTGCCATCGACGGCGACGCACTTGGCGTGGAGGCTGCTCCAGGGCGGGCCAGGGCGGAGGGCGCGGCGGTCGCAGTAGATGGCTGGGAACGGCGGGCCGAAACGCCAGTTGGTGTCGACGAAGCTCTGGAGCTGATTCTGGAGGGCGGCCTCCGGCGCGGCGACGGAGTGCTCGAGTTGGGCGACATCGATGAAGAAGAGGGCCTCGACGCCGCGCTCGCGCATGGAGGCGTGTAGCGGGCCGAGGACCTCGGTCGCGTTCTTGAAGCTGTAGCCGGCGAGGATGACCCGCTCCTGGGCGTTCTCGAAGAGCTCGCGGAGGATCACGGCGGTGTCGCGGGCGGTCGCGCGGGTGTCCTCGGGACCGGTCCATACGAGTTCGGGCGCGGGCCGCTCGTACTTGGCGCGCTCCGCGAGCACGGCCTCGATGACCGCCAGGCATGCCTCGCGGGAGTGGCCCGCGAGGGCGGTGGCGAGGACGTCGAGCTGAGCGCGGAAGCCGAAGGCGATCAGCCGGGCCTGCGAGAGAGGCGCCTTCAGACGGCCGCTGGCCAGTCCGGCGCGGAGGCGCTCGAGGCTGGTGGTGCTGACGCCGGCGAGCCCGCCGCTCACGGCCGCTCCCGGAAGAACGCGAGCGCGGGGTCGTTCCCGATCGTGGGGACCACCAACGCGCGGTCGAGGAAGCGATTGAAGCGCTCGCACGAGCTCTCGGCGACGTAGAGGCAGCCGTGGCAGGCTGCGCCCTCGAGGCGGCGGTCGCTGCCCTCGGCGACAGGGTTGTGGGCGGCGCAGACCGGGTCGTTGGAGCACAGGCGGCCGAGCTCCCACGCCTCGCGGAGGTGGTGGCGGAGCCGCCGGCCCTCCTCGACGAGGCCGCCGAGAGTGCCCTCCGCGCCGGTGGTGCCGGTGGAGAGCAGCACGCCGGCCATGCCCTTCCTGTCGTTCGAGAGCGCGGCTTCGCAGTAGATCCGCTCGCGGATCGAGCTGGCCGCGTAGCCGCACTCGAGGCTGATCGCGGTCAGGAGCAGGTGAGACAGCGAGTGCAGCAGGTAGAAGCGGATCCCGGGGAATTCACCGCCCTGGCCGTCGGCCTGAAAGGCGCGGAGGAGGGCATCGGCGCGCTCGCGCACGGCGTCGTGCTCCTCCCAGGCGAGGACGGCGTCGAGGTCGAGCTCGAAGAAGATGCCTTCGCCGCGGACCTCGGCGGCAGGGAGCCACTTCTCGTTGCCGGTCGGCAACGTCAACACCGCGGGGCGCACCCTGGCGCGGCTGAAGTCGTATTCGCCCTGGAGGTCGGCGCTGAGGGCGGCGAAGCGGCTGAACGAGATCTGGACCCGGACCTCGCGCAGCTCGGGGACGACGACCAGTCGAGAAACACCGCGAGGAAGATCTGCGCGAGCATCGGGGATCTCGAACGCAGCGAACTCGACGCCCTGTGGAGCGAGCACGCCGAGGACCTCCTCGGGCGCGTGGGTCAGGCGCTCGTACTCGGCGGTGCGCAGCGGGCGTTCGACCTTCCCGCGCTCGGCGCTTCGCTCGGCCTCGACCGTCGCCAGCACCTTGTCGAGGCTGACTCCTTCGATCGCGCTGGCGATCCGTGGGATCACGGCGAATGTGCGGAGTTGGTCGAGTGAGGTGACGTGCTGGAGGATGTCCCAGACATCCTTTTCGCGCAGCTTCAGGAGCAACGGGTCGGGGTCGGGCTCGGGGAGGCGGAGGGCGGTCACCACCTGGGCGAAGTAGGCGTCGGAGGCGGTGCGGACCATGAGCTTGAGCTGCTGGTCGCAGGTCTCGTTCGTGGCCTTTCCGCCGAGCCACGGGCGGTCGCCGTTGCACGGGAACGGGAGCACGGTCGCCTGGCTGAGCGGCCGCGAAGAGCCGCAGTTGCGGCATTCGACGATGATACGGGCGACGTCGCCGGTCGCGCCCTCGCGCAAATAGAGCTCGGGGCGGTCGCAGGCTTTTTCTTCATGGGCGAAGGGGATCCACGGGAAGTCGGTGAGGTGTCCGCGCCTGCACGCGGCGACGAAGCGGACCGGGACCGCGTGGGCCCAGCGGTTGCGCTCGCACTGGTGGCGGTAGCGGTTGTTCTTGGTCTCGAAGGCGTCGGCGGCGCGGGCGAGGCGGCGGCAGCCCTGGCAGACGAACCACCGCGGGAACTCCAGCGCGCGCACTCCGACCTTCGGCGAGGGGTCGCGCGCGTCGCAAGCGGGGGCCAGGCGGAAGTAGCCCTCGGCGGCGAGGTCGAGGTTGGGGTCCAGCGCCTTGAGACGGGGGACCAGCGAGCGGCGGAGCCGGGGCTCGTCGAGGCGCCTGTAGCCCTCGCTGCCGTAGCTCCAGTGCTCGAGGCCGCCGATGACCACGGCCCGATCGACGAGGTCGACCATCGCCCCGGGCCCGTACATGCTGATCATCTGGCTCTGGCGGATCTGGCCGTCAGCGCGCTTGGGGACGTCGCTCTTCGACTTGGACATCAGCGCCTCTCATCCAGGTGGGCGAAGCGGAGCCAGATATGCGTGCTGGGCTCGACGTCTCGCATCGAAGTCGGGGCGACGAAGCGCCGCTCGTCGTGGTCGTGGGGGGGATCGTCGGTGGCGAAGTACATCACCGGCTTGCCCTCGTGCTTGGCGCGATCGAGGTCGCTGTAGATCCGCTGGGCGGCGCCTCCGTCGGCGTCGAGCCTCGCGGCGCGGGAGATCACGCGCTCCCAGGCGTCGAGGAAGCTGCGGCCGCGCGCGCGGAGCTCGTCCTGGATCCGCCGCTCGGCGGTCTCGTCGTGCCACTCGCGGTGGCGCCGAGCCCGGGTCACCAGGACCTCGAGGACGTCTTCGGCGAGCGCCCGGTTGTGATGGAGGCGCATGAAGCCGCGCGGGGGTTCCATGTCGAGGAGGCCGTGGCGGATCATCGAGATCAGGGTGCCGACGATGCCACGATCGATGGTTTGGAGTGAGAATGGCGTGACGCTGGTGGCCTCGACCTCGCGATAGAAACTCTCGTGATAGGCGACGAAGCGCTCGTAGTGCGAGCGGTCGCGCGGGCGCGAGGCGTTGAGGCAGGTGAGGACCAGGCCGGGGTACGAGCGACCGACGCGGCTGGTCGCCTGGATGTATTCGCTGGTGGTCTTCGGTTGGCCGGCGACGACCATCAGGCCGAGCCGGTCGACGTCGAGGCCCACGGAGATCATGTTCGAGGCGAGGACGACGTCGAGCGGCTCCGCGCTCTTGTCGGTGTCGGCGGCGGCTCGGCGGGTGGCCAACCGACGCTTGGTCTCCTTGACGCGTTCGGTCGGTTCGCGCGAGGTCAGCTCCGCCGGAAGGCCGAGGTTGCGAGACGCGGCCCAGGGGTGCGGGCCGACGTGGTGATGCGGCTTCTTGCCTTCCGCGAAGCTCTTGACGCGGGTCTTGACCTCGTCCTCGACCAGGCGGCGCATGCCGCCGAGCTCGCGCAAGGCGTTGAAGTAGCCGACCAGCGTCATGTAAGGGTCGGCCGGCTGGTCGAGCGGGCCCTTGGGGTCGAAGTGGAGCTGGGCGGCGGCCAGGACGGTCGCGTAGGTGCGGATAATGACCGCCCGGAGCGCGCGCCCCGGGGCCGCGACGCCGACGTAGAGCCGCCCGGGGCTGTCCTGGTCGACGGTGGCGAAGAAGTTGTCGCCGTCGTCGATCCCGCGCGGCGGGAAGATCGCCATGTCGCGGTCGAACAGCGCCTGGATCTGCTCGCGGGCGCGGCGGGCCGTCGCGGTCGAGCAGACGATCTTCGGCGCGCGCAGGACCCCGTCGACGTTGCGCGCCGAGAGGTAGTCGATGGCGGTCTCGTAGAGTCCGACCATGGTGCCGAGCGGGCCCGAGATCAGGTGGAGCTCGTCCTGGACGATTAGCTCCGGCGGGTGGAGCCCCTGCGGCAGCGGTCGCGCGCCCTTCGGCGGGTCGTGCATGACCCCGTAGGCGCGGAGGTCGTCGAGGTGGGTCGCGCGGCCGAACAGCATGCCGGCTTCGCCGCGCCATGGCATCATCGCAAACTTGTCGACGGTGGCGACCAGGAAGTCGGGCAGCTCTTTGTAGATCTGCTCGTCGACGAAGAGCACGGGGAGGCCTTGCCCCGGCCGCTTGCTCTCGGTGTAGAGGCAATCGCGGCCCTCGCAGTAGACGACCGCGCGCGTGAAGCGGGTCTTGCTCGGCTTGCCGTCGTCGTCGACCAGCTTGATGTTGTGGATCTTGATGTCCTCGCCGCACCACGGGCAGGTGGTCAGCGGGAACGGTGAGTCGGTGCGCCCGGGCGTGAAGTCGTGCAGCGCGGCGTGGACGTCCTTGAGGCGGTTGGCGGTCGCGCTCTGGCCCACCCACAAACCGACGGCGAAGCGGGCGTTGCCGAGGCGCTTGGGGTCGCGGCGGCGCATCTCCTCGAGCGCGCACATCAGCGTGGCCGCGCGACCGAGCTGGTCGAGGGTGAGGAGGCGGAGGGTGTAGCGGAGGACCACGGCGACGCCGCGGCCCTCGTCCGCGCGGTTCTTGCCGCGGAGCCGGCGGAGGATCAGCGTGATGGCGATGAGGCCGAGGTAGGCCTCGGTCTTGCCGCCGCCGGTCGGGAAGTAGATCAGGTCGGCGATCTTGCGATCGTCGTGCGTCGGGTCGGTGATCGACGCGAGGGCCATGAGGACGAAGGCGAGCTGGAAGGGGCGCCAGCGCGGCTGGGCGTCGCCCTTGTAGCGCCTGTCCTCGCGCCAGCGGTCGGCCTGCAGCGCCTGCGCGTGCATGGCGAGGTTGGCGAGCTTGAAGGCCTCGCGGACCTCGGGGTTACGGCCGAGTAGATCGATCCCCGCCCGGATCCGCGTGCGGGCTTGCTCTGCCTCGTCGACGAGCTCGGTGCGGGTGTCCTCGAGCTTGCCGCGGATCGGCTTGCCGCGCTGGCGCTCGATCCAGGCGCCGTAGGCGTCGACCAGCGGCGAGAGGGCGCCGACCAGGCCGGGGCCGTCGAGCGCGGCGAGCTGGCGCATCTCGGTGATCTCGAGGCCGATCTTGTCCTTCGCGGTCTCGTGGCGGACCGAGCGGACCTCGTAGCGCGGGAGCTGGGTGGTCCGCAGCTCGCGGACCTTGCCGTCGGCGTCGGGGCGCGGCATCTCGACGCTGGTGTTGTGGCCGACCGCCCATTCGAAGCGGTCGCGGAAGGTCAATGCGAGGACCCGCTGGTCGTCGTCGTTGGCGTCCTCGCCGCGGTGGTTGGGGCGGGCGAGGAAGCCGCGCGGGTAGCGGAGGACGAGGCGGACCTGAAAGATGAAGTTGAGGTCGCGGTCGCGGTCGAGCGGCGGCCGCTCGTTGACGAGGAAGAGGCTGAGGACGCGGGCTCCCGGCGGAAGGCCGTCGATGTCGGTGGTGCGGAGCTCGCCGCGGAGCCGCAGGGCCGCCGCCTCGGGCCAGCAGATGCCGTCCCGGCCGCCGAGGGCCCGCGGATCGAGGGGGACCTGGACCGGGTAGGGCCCGTGGGGGACGCGTCGCCAGCCGGCCTTGGTCTTCTTCTCGTTGTCCTCGGCGAGCTCTTCCTTGATGTATTCGGCGTAGGCGATCTCGACCTCGATGTGGTCGACCTCGCTGCCGGGCGCGGCTGCGGGGAGGAACACGGAGAGGCCCATCGAGGCCGGGAAGCGGTGCGGCCGCTTGGCCTCCGGCTCGTCGCTGCCGGCGTCCTCGGCCTGGCTCTCGCTGCCAGCCGCGAGTTCGCCGACAGCGTCGGTGTCATCGGCGTCGGGGGCGCGGTCGAACTGCGGGGCGAGGAAGCCGGTGAGGTACCAGCGCGAGGGCGGGAGCGGGAGGACCTCCTGGCCGCCGCCGGGCAGGTGCTCGGCCGTGAAGGGGCCGACGAGGTCGGCCTCGAGGGCCTCGACGAGGCGCTTGCGTACGTCTGCGGGGGTCACGTGGGCTCCTTGGACCGACTTCGTGATATCAGGCGTCATCGCGGAGGGCTTAGGGTAGTCAAACGGCCGGTCGCAAACTCCGGGTGCTCGGGGACCCCGCTCATACCGTTCGACCAAAACGCGACGTCCACCCAGGTCCTGTCGAGCAGCAGGTAGCAACCGAAGCGATGCCGTAAGCTCGATGTATTCATGATAGCTCGCATCCTCTCGATGTCTCCAGGCACGCCGTTGATTTGGCAACGTTTCTTGGCCTCCAAGATGGCCAGATTGCCTTTGCTCCCTTGCTGCCCCCGCTTGTGAATGATAACGTCGGGAAAAACTCTGTCTCCGGTTGCCCGCGCTTTAGGACTAGCCAGGTCCCTGTTGTACTCCACGTCGACGTTCCAGTCGGGGAACAGTGAGTCTAAATAGATGCCCAGGCGGAAGACGACGCTGCGCTCCGATGAACCATTCTCGCCGGCAGCAAGGATGTAGCTATCTTTCATGAGCAAGGTGAGCGCCGCGAATCTAATGCGATGCTTGAGCGTGTCGAGGTCGATGACCTTAACGCCGCGCCTTGCGTCGGCTTCCACTTGGTTGAAGTCGGGGAGAGCGTCCAGGTCGACAAAGTGTTGGGACGGCGTGGAGATATTCGCGGTAGTCATTTAGGATCCTTGCGCCAGAGGTCCGCCTGCTCGGCGTCCGTGTCCTTCCTGGCGGCCTTCTTGTTGGTTGCCTTCTTGGCGGTCTTCTTTGTGGAGGGGTCGGCGGGGGGCTTCTTGGCGGCCTTCTTGCTCGGCGCGGGTGCGGCCGGATCGGGGGCATCGGCCGCGGGCTGGGCGGGGGTTTTCTTGAGCTGCTTGCCCTTCTTGTCCTTGCGGAGGCCGAGGCGCTCCTCTTCGCGGGCGCGTTCGGCGTTGAGGACGTAGAGGCGGTCGATGACCTCATCCTCGAAGGCCTGGACGGCCTCGCGCTCGGCGTCGGTGCGCGGGCAGTAGGGGGGGACCACGATGTCGGTCCAGCCGTAGGCGTCGAGGACGGCGCGGTCCATCGCCTCGGTGAGGCGGCGGAGCTCGAGGACGGCGGGGTCGCTGTTCTCGGGGTCCTTGAGGGCGTTGTAGGTCTTGGTCAGGCCCTGCTCGGTGTCGAGCATGAAGCGGGCGCGGGCCTCATAGAAGGCCTTGCCGGCGGCCTCGACGGCGGGGATCGGTTCGCGCGGGTTAGGGCGCGGGAAGGGGAAAGTGTCGAAGCAGTCCGAGGCGGTGTAGTTAAGCCGTTGGTCAAGAGTCGATGACAACAACCAGGCCCATGGCGCGTGTACGCGCGATTGAAGAACAGCAAATGAGGTGAATGCGTCGAAGGTAAACACATACACCTTGTCGTTCATGAACTGATCAGTGCTCTGAAAAGAGAAGCACAGGTGCTTGGTGACGCGGGCGGTCACCAAGCACATCTGGAGCCCGGCCAGCGCCTGTTGCAGCGCTCCTCCACTTTCCCCAGGCTTCCACCAGTAGGTCTTATACGTGCCCCGGTTATCCCGCATTCGGACCGGTTTCACTCGTTCTTCGACTATTTTGAGCAGTTTCGGCCAGCGGCGAGCCTCCTCAAGGTCATATTTCGTGAAGTCAATCACGTATCGAGAGAAACTCCCGGACGGGTTGCTGTTCAGATCCTCACCGCCAAGATAGGGTCGAAGAATCTTGGCATTGGATCGGTCAGCCCTGACGAGGGCCTCGTACTCCTCGATGGATACGGCCAATCCGATGCCGATGAGTTTGCCACCCATGTACGACAGACCAGCATTTGCCGCGAGATTTTTGACTTCGGGGCGCTCGGGCTTCGGTCGCAGGCGTGTGTTAATCGCTGTGACCGGCTGTCCATCGAGTTCGAGGGCGACGCCGACGCCACTTGGCGCTCCCAGCGCGAGGTGGACGGTCGCTGTCGTGACAGCCGCGGCGCCGGGCCAGGGGAAGCTCGAGACGCCATCGTAGATCACTCCACCCGCGTCGACGAGCGCTTTGAGAGACATCAAACGCGAGTCGCCCTGCGAGATCGTGTTCGTTGCCACGAATCCCAGGGTACCGTTGGGGCCGATCAGCTCTGCGGCGCGACGGAAGAAGTAGGCGCAGAGGTCTGTATTCGGCCGTCCCTTGACCTCAGGGTGCTTTACCATCAACCAGTCGAGGTAGCCAGCCCCGTTAGCTCTGGTGATCGTATTCTTGCCGGCGAACGGCGGATTGCCGACGAAGGCCTCCATGTACGCTGCGCCGTTCATCTTCCCGCCGTCGAGCGGATCTGGGCGCTCCTGATAAAAGACTTCAGGGAACTCGAGCCACCAGTGGAAGGGCGCGTGTTGTTCGCGGATCTCCTCGGCGAGGCCGCGAATGTCCGGCTCGAGCGCGTCCTCACCGGCGAGCCAGCGCTCGACGAGGTGTTGCCGGCGCTGGCGTTCCTCCTCGCGGGCCTTGTCGGCGGAATTTTTGAAGAAGGCTCCGACGCAGAGATCGGCGATCAGGCGCACGCGCTCGGTCGCGTGTTCCGCGTGGTCGAGGAGGCGGCGCTTTTCTTGCTGGTTGGCGTTGTCCTCGCGCTCGGCGCGGTCGTGAATCTCCTGGCGGTGGGCGATCGCCTGGTCGAGCGCGTCCTTGACAACCGCGCTGAACAGGGAGACCTGCTTGCCGGGCTTCCAGTCGAAGGCCGAGATCTGGTCGAGGTCGAGGCCGACCAACGAGTCGCCGTGGCGGAGCGCGTGGTCGACGAAGGTGAACGGCAGCTCGCGGCTCATCGTCACCAGCCACAGCGACAGCTTGGCCAGCTCGACCGCGGCGTCGTTCTTGTCGACGCCGTAGAGGCAGCGCTGGGCGACCAGGCGGCGGGCATGGAGGTGGGCGTCGCCGTGGGCTTCGGTGAGCGCGGCGACGATGCCGGCGCGGGTCCAGGCGGCCACCAGCTGATCGGCGAGGTGGCGGCAGACCTCGACCAGGAAGGCGCCCGAGCCCATCGCCGGGTCGCAGACCTTGAGCGCGAGGAGCTGCTCGGCGGTCGGCGCCTCGCCGAGGCAGGCGAGGATCGGCTCGAGCGTGCGGCGGACGATCCGCTCGGTCAGCGTGCGCGGGGTATAGTGGCTGCCCGAGTGGCGGCGCTCGTCCCCTGGCTGCAAGACCAGGCGCCTTGCCGGGGCACGGTGGCGCTCGCGCTCGCGTGTTCCGCCCGGCGCGAGGCCGAGGAGCGCCTCGGCCAGCGCCTCGTCGTCGGTGTGCTCGGCGAGGGCGGCCTCGACTTTCGATTTTTGCGCCGCGGTGAGGTCGCAGGTTTCGTCGAGCCACTTCGAGCGGTCGGCCGGCTTGTGCTGGCGCAACGCGGCGGTCTCGACCCACACCGCGCTCTTGCCGAGGCGCACCGCCGGCGAGCCGGCGCGGACGACGTGGTAGCCCATCAGCGACTCGTAGACCGAGCCGATCTGCTCGACGTCGAGGGCGCGGTAGCTGAGGCGCTGGCCCTTGAACAGGATCAAGCGGCGGAGGACGGCGAGGATCACTCCGTCGTCGACGGGGGGCGGGCGGACCTCGGCGCGAGCCTCGGGCTGGCTGATCGCCGCGGTGCTGCCTGGGAGACCGCCCTCGAGGAAGGGGAAGCTCGAGGGGTCGAAGAGCTGGCCCTGGCGCGGCGGGAGCAGGAGGTCGCCGTGGCGGACGCCAAGAAAGACGGCGCGGAACAGGGCGAGCAGGCGGCCGTAGGCGCCAAAGCGGTGGTGCATCGATTCGGGGTGCATCCCGGCGTCCTCGACGAGGTCGGAATACAGGCCCTGGACGCTCATGTGCGCCGCGTAGACGCGGTGGCCGATCGGGAACAGCCCCTGATCCTCGGCGTAGAGGACGAAGACCAGGCGGAGGATGACGCTGAGGACGCCGCGGTAGAGGTGGTCGTGCGGGGCCTCGACGGCGGCGCGCAGCCAGTCGGGGCGGTCGGCGCCGGTGTCGCGCAGCGCGGCCTGCTCGAAGCCCTCGAGGAGCAGCTCGACGGCCTCGAACACCTGGGCGGCGAGCTCCTTGGTGACATCGGCCTGGCGGCGCCGGCTCTCGCGCAGGAGGCCCTCGAGGGTGTGCTCGGGGGCGGCCTCGTAGGTCCGACGCGCGCCGAGGAGCAGCTGGAAGGCCGCGAGGATCGGGCGCCCTGCGGGCTCGACCATGTCATTGAAACGAAAGGTCAGGTGCGAGGTGGACTCGGCGGTGGGGGCGTAGATCAGGCGCAGCTCGCGGCCGCTGGTGAGGAGGCCGATCGGCACGCCGCTGTGGCGGAGGAGCCGCTCGAACTTCGCCGTCGGCGGATAGCGCCAGGTCCCGGTGGCATCCTCGGGCTTGTCGAGCGAGAGGCCGACCGGGGCGCCGTCGTCGCGGAGGTCCCAGACGAGGGCGATGTAGGGATGGGCGCCGTCGGCGGCCGGAGTCGTCGGGGCAGCGTCCGGGTCGTGCCCGAAGCCGCCGAAGAGGTCGTCCGCCGGCGCGGTGAAGGGCCCACGAGCGATGGCGAAGCTGGGGCGCAGCTCCTGCCGGCCCTCCTCGGCGTAGAAGCGCAAGGTCTCGGGGAGGCGGTCACGCGGGACGAGCATGCCGTCGCGGTCGTAGCCGAGGAAGTCCGCGAGGAGGCGGCGGAGGTCGGCGGACCAGGCGCGGACGTCCGGGTCGTGGGAGAGGAGTTCGCGGAAGCGGGCGGTGAGCTCGGAGCCGACCTCCGGCGCGATCTGGGCGTCGACGAGGACCGGCAACGAGAACACGAGGCCCTCGACCGGCTGGGCGAGGCCGAGCCACTCCTCGTGGAAGCGCGTCTGCCTGTCTTGCATCGATCCGGACATCACTCGACGCACCTGGTCTGGAAGACGACCCTGGTCTGACCCTTCTCGAGCGTCCACGTGCCGCGGGGGAGCGTCGCCGGGAGCTCGCCGGAGAGCGTCTCCGAGGAGCCCCCGATGCCCAGGAACCCGCCGTGGTGTCCCACTCGGGCCAGGAACTTCGCACCGGGCTTGAGGTAGACATCGTTCAGTTGCCGGCTCGTAGCGCCCGGGGCCTTGGCGGCGATCGGCACTGGCTTCCGATCGACCATGAGCGTGACGAACGGCTCCGGCTGCGCCTCGCCGTTGCGGCTCGGGCGGGGGGGAGCCTGCGCGGAGAGGGACGACAATTGCCAGAGCTTGCACTCCGTGTCCTTGCCCGGCTGCTGGCGTGGACGCGGAGGTTCGGGGCGGAAGGTTCCAGCGAGGCCCGGCGAGCTCTTGCAGAGCTCGAGGGCGGCCTGGTGGGCGCGGGCATCGACGGTGTCCAACCTGTGATCCGTGCACCTGCGCTGGGGGTCGTTCAAGCAGTCCTGGGCGCGCTGCTGGATGGCCGTGATCTGGGCGGTGTATCGCGTCTTCAGCTGCTCGAGCTCCTTGGCCTCACGGCGGTTGGTGCAAGTGCTCGTGGCCAGCTTGTCGTGCAGTTCGGCGCTCGCTCGCTTGACCTCGCCGTACTTGACCGCGAGCTCGTCGAGGAAGCGGCTCTGCTCGATCACGTTCCAGAGGTTCGCCTTGCGCGGCAGGTTGGACGCGACCTGATAGGGGCGCACGACGAGACGCGTGGGTACGCTCCTCCCGCTGGCGACGGAGTGCGTGAAGTCCTCCGCGCGCTGGAGGAGGTGGTCGATGGTCTCGAGCTGCTTCACCGAGGCCCATCCGCCCGGTTTGCCGCCGTTCTGGATGATGTAATAGCGGGCGCGGTGTCTCTCGAGGAAAGCGCGAGCTTCCGAGCTCGCCCCGCCCTGGACGCCGATACCCAGGAACGAGACGCCGGCGTTACCAGACACGCGCTTCACATCCTCGTTCGCGATTGTGTCGAGAGCGACGATCCCCAGGAAGAATCCGCCCTGCCGAATCGCCGTAACGAAGCCGTCGCCGCACTTCTCGTAGAATTTGCCCGCTCCCTCGCGCCGGAGCGTCTGGACGGCATGGTCGTCGAGGCGATAGTCCCGCAGGGTCTCGCTCGGCGTCTCGATCTGAATCCGGATCACGGCGAAGGTCGTCGTCGACTGCTGGGCGTCGCGGTCCAGGGCCTCGAAGCCGAGGTTGAGCCCGAAACCGGCGAGCCCGAAGCTGACGCCGCCCGAGAAGCCGATCTCACGGATGATCTCCTCCTTGCTCCGGGCGTAAAAGACCTGGGTCACCGTGTTTGCTCCGCGCCGCTCGAATCGGTCCACGGGCCGGGAGTCGATGCAGACGCCACGAGTCAAGCCGGAGAGGGAGTCGAAGCCGTGTCCGAGCAGGGCCTCGGGTGGCGCGGGAACCTCGAGAGATTGACCGGTGTTGACACCGCCGCAGGCAGCCAGTGATAAGAGCATCGTGAGGACGCTCCCCAAGGTCGCCACGCGCGGCGAGTTCCGGCCCGGCTCGGTTCGGTCGCTCGGCGAGCGTGTCATGCGAGGATTCACGACCGTCATTGTGCTCACAGCGCTCGAGTCGGGATGTCGTGGCCGCGGAGAGGCGGCGATGCCGGAGTCGGCGCCGGTGGAGTCGGAGCCGGTGGAGCCGGAGCCGGTGGAGCCGGCCGCGGTCGCGCCGGAGCGACCGCGCCAGCCGTTGCAAGAGGTGAGCTCCGGAGAGTCGGAGTGGGTCATCGAAGGCCGTTCGACTTCGTGGGAGACGGAGGTCAAGACGGAGACCCCATCCGAGCTTCCGAGGTCCTGGAGTGTACCGTCGCGTCCCGAACGGGCGCCACAGACATCGTGCTGTCGGACCTGCCACAAGGGGAAGGCCTGCGGGAACACATGCATCGCGGTCGACCGGGTGTGCCACGTGCCGCCCGGTTGTGCGTGCAACGGATAGCGCGCCGCAGGCTTCACGTCATCGCCTCCGGCCAGGCGATGACGAGACCGACGGGGGTCAAGCGGGTCATCTGGACCGCGTAGAGGTTCTCGATGGCCTTCGGCTCCTCGGTGAGCTCGGTGGCGATCCGGGCCTCGCGGTTGCCGAGGTGCTCGAGGTCGAGCTCGATCTGCCGCTGTTGGGCCTGATCGCCGACGTCGGGGAGGACGGTCTGGCGCAGGCTGGTGCGGGCGGCCCGAATGGCGGTGCGCTGGCGCTCGAGCAGGTCGCGGAGTTCGTCGCTCTCCTTGCGGGCGCGCCGGGCCAGGCTGTTGCGGGCCTCGACGCCGCGGGCGTCGGCTTCGACGCGGAGGTGGAGCCAGAGTGCGGCGAACAGCTCGGGGGCCCGAGTCCGCGCCTGCTCGGCGACCTTGGTGGGGAGCGCGCGACCGCCGGTAGCGAGCGCATGCTCGCTGACTTCGCGGGCGCGAGCGGCGGCGGCCGCGTCCTTGTAGGGCGTGACCTCGGCGTCGGTCTTCGGCCAGGGGGCGCTGACGGCGATCAGCTCGTCGTGGAGTCGGGCGGCGCCGGGGCCGAAGAGGGTGAGGCGGGCATAGGCGAGGACGCGGGCGACGTTCTCGCCGGCGACGACGACCCCGCAGACGCGCGAGAGGTCGTGCGCGCCGTAGCCCTGGGCGAGGAAGCGGTCGAGGATTCTCTTGATGAAGGGGTGGGCGAGGTGGAGTTGCTCGGCGTCGTCGCTCAGGCGCTCGAGCGGCTCGAAGGTGACGGGCCGTGGCGGGCGCTGGCGCCACTCCCAGAGCGGCTCGTCGCGGCCGCGAGGTGGACGCAGCACGTCGAGGGTCGACTGCCAGGACCGGTCGAGCTCGGGGAGGATGAAGCTGCGACGGCCGCCTGCGGTCGCGGGGCCGTCTCCGAGCCGGGCGGCGCCGGCGAGGCCGAGGCCGATGTCGACGACGCCGCGGAGGGCGTCGGGGCTGACCTCGAGGGCCCTGCGTGACTCCTCGAGGCGCTGCCCTGCCGCGTGGACCTCGGCCTGCAGCCGGTCGAGGTTCTCGCGCTGGCCCTCGAGCTCGGCGTCGGCCGTCTTGCTGCGAGCGTCGGCGCCGATCGCCTCGAGCGTCGCGGCGGTCTTCGTGGTGATGCCGGGTTCGAGGGTCTGCTCCATCTCGTCCATCAAGACCGCGCCGATCGAGCCGAGCTCGCGCTGGACGGTGTCGATCTTGCGGACGAGGGTCTCGAGCACGCGGTCCTCGGCGCGATCCTCGTAGACGAAATAATGACACCGGACCTCGGGGGCCGGCTGAAGGGTGCGATCGATCCGGCCGTTGCGCTGCTCGAGACGCGCGGGGTTCCACGGGATGTCGACGTGGAACAGGTCGGCGCAATGGGCCTGGAGATTGATGCCCTCGCGGGCGGCGTCCGTGGCGATCAAGATCCGCACGGGATGCTGGCCGGGGTCGGCGTTGAAGGCCCGCTGAACCTCGTCGCGCGCCTCGTCGCCCATGCCGCCGTGGAGGACGAGGACCCGCTCGTCGGCGCGGTCGGTGCCGGCGATGGCCTCGGTGATGATCTCCTGCAAATAGCGCTTCGTGTCCCCGTATTCGGTGAATAGGATGACCCGGCGGTCGGACCAGGCGCGGCTCTTCTGCGGGAGGTCGCCGTCCTGGCCGATGCCGGGGCAGAGCGCGGCGCGCATCCAGGCGAGCAGCGCGCGCGCCTTGCCGTCGGGCTGACGGCGGGCCTTGTCCGCGAGCGCGCGCATGCGCTTTAGGAGGTCGGTCGCCTCGACGGAGGGCGACGGGAGCGCGGCGGAGGCGGCGCGCACCTCGGCGTCGTCCTCGGCGGCCAGGGTTTCGTCGTCGGTGCCGTGGGTCTCGGGGTCGGCGAGCAGCTCGGTCTGTACGGACGCGACGACCTTGACGCCGCCGGCGCGGTAAACCGCGCCGGCATGGACTTCGAGGGTGCGGGCGAAGGCCTCCGGGCTCGAGAGCAGGCGCTTCTGCAGGTTGATGAAGACGAGTCGGCCGCGCCCGCTCGCCGGAGCGCACAGTTCGGTGTAGCGCGCGAGAAGAGCGGCGAGCTCGAGCTCGTGGGGCTCACCACCCGTGCCCTCGGCAAGGATCGTCGACGCCTCGCGGCTGTTGTCCTCGGCGTCGTAACGAACGGCGCTGGCCGACCAGCCGCGCGCATCGTGCTTGAGCGCGATGCTGGTGAGGATCCGCCGCGGGAAGCGCTCGACGCCGAGCTGACGGAGGTCCCGCTTGAGCCGGCGGACCATGATCGGCGCGAGCGCCTGGGCGCCCTCGACCGGGACGCCGCGGGTGAAGCGGATCGGGTCGAGGATCTCGAGCAGCGCGCTGAACGAATTGGAATGGCCGTTGTGGGGCGTCGCGCTGAGGAAGAGGCGGTTGTCGAACTTCGGCGCGAGGTCGCGGATGGCCCGGGTGGTGTCGCTGTCGAGCGCGTACTTGGTCGCCGACGCGGGGGCCGCGACGTGAGCCTCGTCGAGGATCAGGAGGCCCTTCTCGGCGCGGTGGCCGAGGTGGGCGAGCAGCGAATCCCGGTACTCGGGGCGGCGAATCAGCGGGTGACTGACGATGAAACGATTGTGCGTGGCCCAGGGATTGATGCCGAAGCCGCGCTCCCGACGACGGCTGCCGATGAATTGACGGCTCATTACCTCGAAGCGAAGGCCGAAGCGGCGCATCATCTCGTCGCGCCACTGGAGGCTGACCGAGGCCGGGCAGACGATCAGGACGAAGCCGGCCTGCTGGCGCAGGATGAGCTCCTGCAGGACAAGGCCGGCCTCGATGGTCTTCCCGAGGCCCACGTCGTCGGCGATGAAGAGGTTGGCGCGCGGGAGCTCGAGGGCCTTCATCAACGGCGTGAGCTGGTGGGCCATCAGCTTGATGCCGGCGCGGAACGGAGCCTGGAAGCGGTTGGGGTCGGCGGCGCTGACGGCGGTCCACTTGAGCGCGTGGAGGTAGGCGCCGAAGTGCGAGGGCGGGTCGAGACGCGCCGGCTTGCCGAGGCCGTGAGCCTCGGGCTCGATCGTGCGGGCGCCGATCTCCAGGTCCCAGAGGAGCTCGAGGGTCCGACCCGGGGCGTCATCGTCGAGGCAGGCGAGGCGCAAGAGCGGCGACTCCTGGTGCTCGCCGGGCTCGACGGCCTCGACGAGCCACTGCCGGCCGCGGGCGGAAAGGACCTGGCCCGCTTGCGGGACGCCGTCGCGAGTGGTCGGCGCAGGCGCCGCCTCCTGCGAGAGATCGAGCCCGGCGGCGACCGCGAGCTCGACGATCAGCTCCTGGCGGGCGGCGAAATCGTCGCGCAGGCCATGCGCGCGACACACGGTCCGCAGCTCGTCGCGACCGAGCTCGCGGAGGACGTCGAGCATCCGCCGGTCACCGAGCACCGCAGCAAGGAGCTGGGCGACCTGCGCCTTGCTCTGCCGCGAGGCGCGTAACCCGGCGCCGAAGACGCGGCTGAGGTCGAAGAGCCGTTCGCGGGTGAGGGCGCCGAGGACGCTCGCGGTGCTAGGCCGGGGCTGAGTCATGGGGGCGCGGACCTCTGAGTCGGAGCCGCATTTTAGGGAAAGGTGGGCGGCCCGAAAAGACGTTCTCGAGTAGGGGGATCGGGGGCGCTGCGGAGGGCCGCGCTGGTGCCTGGCGCCTCGCCGTCGATCCCCTGCGCGCCGAACTGCGCGTGCTTTGAGCGACCGCGCCGACCTCACCCCGATCTTCCTGCTACGTCGGGTCGGCCGCCGGGGCCGCCTCCTCGTCGCCCGCCAACACGTCGGTGGTCGCCGACGCCGGGAAGCGGAACGGGATCGGCGTCTCGGCTAGCAGCCGGCGGTGGAGCGCAGAAGACGGGTCGTTCAGGCCGACGAGGTGGACGTGCCAGATCCTTTCGCCCTCGGCGCGCGTGACGAGACAGGTGCCTGTCGCGCACAGAAGGTTGAGTGTGTCCGCGAGCGCCTCGCGGGTAATCACCAGCGACGGGTCGTGACGCTCGATCTCGCTGTGGATCGCGCCTATCAATCCGACCAGGTCGTCGGCACCCTTGAGGCTGCATCGAAACAGCGCGCGCAGCAGCAGGTGGAGGTACTTCTTGCCCTTGAGCCGCCGGAGCGGCCTCTCCGGCTGGACCAACGGATCGGCAGCGTGATCGACCCGCTCGGGCCTGGGGAGCGCAGGCGCGGAGCGCAGCGCCTTCGCCCGGTGCTCGAGGCCCTTGAAGCAGCGCCAGACGACGTCAGGGATCGAGGGGCCGCCGGCGACCTCGGTCGGCAGGCCGTCGACGATCCGGATGTAGTGGGCCCGAGTGGCTGATGAGACAGGTGCCTGGTCGACCTCCCGCGGCCGCGAACTCCTCGCGGATGCAGGTCGCTGGAAGCTGCGCATGCGATCGACGAGCACGTCGCGGAGGTCGAGGGGCGACTTGATGTCGAGCACGACCCGGCGCTTACCCTCGACGAGGACGACCGCGAGTTGCCGGGCGAGCGCCACCAGCAAGATCGTGGTGGGGCCCTCCTGCACGACGCCGACGAGGAAACGTCCGCAAGCCGGCTTGAAGTGCCGGCGCACGTCGTCACCGAGTCGAACCGCGGGCGCCGGCAGCTGATGCGGATCGACGGCGTCGCGGATCCGCGCCCAGGTCGTCTTCACATCCGCGAGCTCGCCGACAGCCAGCGGCGTGACAACCTGACCGGCCTCGCCGACATACGCGGCATGCCAGTGGGCCTCGTCGGCCGGAGCCCCGCAGAAGTGCACTTCACCCCCCGCGGGCCAGACGAACCTGAACCGCTGCACCTGCTGCTCCGGGGGGTTCATCCCGGCGGCCACGGTCGACTCGTCGACCACGATCGATAGCTGCTCGCCCTCGGAGTACGCCTCGTACTCCGCGAACGCCTGGTCGATCGCCCATTCATCGAGCCCCGCCTCCGCCGCCCTCACATCCCCTCGCACTGTCACGATAGCACGCGAAAGGGCGCGAGCAGCGGGGCGCTTCATGAGGTTAGCCCCCCAACGGGGATTTGCGAAGTTGTTTGCTTGTACCAAGCTCGTCCCGATGTCCTACCTGCCCCAGGGCGCGGATAACTCGTTTTGCACGGGTTACGAGCGGCCCCTTCTGGGACCAACTCCGTGCCGAGAGCCAGCCAGCATCGGGACAACATCGGGACAGCATCGGGACAATATCGGGACAGTCGCGTCGACCCGTATCCAGAAATGCTCGCACCCGAGCATTCGAATATCGAAAAAATCTGGTTGCACGCGGTTCGATGATCGGCTTGTCTGGGTTCGCAGCGGAGGGGTGAGGTCGATGCGGCGCATGGTCGTCAGCACAGCGTGTGGTGATTTCGTTACGGAGAAGGATGTCGCGGAGGCTCAGCTCGTCGGCGCGCTCGTTGACTGCTACCGAGTGCTACCTGACGCCGCCATCTACCTCGACGGCCAGCTCGTTCCGGAAGAGGCCCGTCTGGCGGCCCTCGCAGCCCTGTCCGGAGAGGCAGCACCCGCGCCGGCCCGCGTCGCCGCGCCGCCGCCCGACGCGGAGAGGCTGAAGGAGTACGGCCAGGTGCTCGCGCAGCTCTTCGATGATCTGCGCAAGGGCTACGTCCAGTCGATGAACGACCTGCACGACGTCTTCCGGCGCTACCGCGAAATGTGCCTCGACAACGAGCGGCGGTTCGCCGACGAGGTCGCGCAGCAGCGGGCCCTCACCCACAAGAGCCTCGCCGACGTCGACCTGCTGAGGCGGAGCGTCACGACGACCCAGCTCCTGAGCGGCTTCGCCGCCGAGATGAAGCCGCGGGCGCTCGCGCAGAGCGGCCCGACGCTCACCGACTACGTCGCGGGGCTCGTGCGAGCGGTCGCTGGCGACAAGCAGAAATAGGGAGGGAACGAAGATGGCTCAAAAGACATCATGGTCCGCAGGACAGGTCCTTGCCCAGGCCGAGGGCTCGATCGGCACGACGCTGCGGGTCGCCGTCGCCAATTACTACAAGGGGCAAGACCTCGGCACGGCGCAGGCGATCCGCAAGGTCGACACCGACACCGAGGCCGCCGCACTGGTCACGGCGATCCGTCAGGGCCGCGTCCACGAGGTCTTGATGGTCGCCTCCAGCGCGGCCCTCGGCGTGATCGCCGGGGCGCTGTCGCAGAAGGCCGTGAGCAACACGACGGTGGGCGGCGTGCCGCCCGTGACCGCCCTCGGCGCCGTGCCGACGATCGCCGGCCTCGCGGCGCCGATCAGCCTGTCCGGCCGTTCGATGCTCGCGGCGGGCGGCCTGTCGTACATCACCGGCGCGGTGATCTACAGCATGCTGGCGCCGAAGCCGGAGGCCGCACCGTGAAGGGCACGGTCCTCGCGCTCGTGCGGCGCGTCGCTACCAGCCCCGAGGGCCGCGCCCTCGTCCACGCAGTCGACGACGCCGGCCTCGAGTACAAGATCGAGGTCCCGGTCGAAGCTGTCCGCGGGGTCAGCCTCGATCAGGGCCACGTCCTCGTCCTCTCGTGGTCGCTCGAGGTGAGCCCCCGAGCCGCTGAGCCAGCGACGGCACCGACGCCGGCCGAATCTCCTTCGACGGCGACGACCCGCAGCTCCACGCCGAGCGCGGTCGACCAGGCGTTCATGGAGCTGATGGGTCGCGGCTCGACGTCCACCGTCGCGTCCGCCGCCGAGACCTCGAACACCCCTGTTTCCGCCACGAATCGCACCAGACAGGGGCTCGCCGAACTGCTCGGCGGGAGGCGCGTCTGATCTGACCTGACCTGACCCTTACGGCATCTCACAACCGCTCCCTCACCCATTCGGGCGAGGGCCAGGACCGCTCATACTCAGAAATCAGGAGACACGATGGACACCAGCACACAAGAGAATCTGGACTACCTCGCCGAGCAGCTCGGCAGGCGACTCGGCATCTCGGGCGGCGCGGCCATGCTTCCGGCCGGACAGACCGAGCAGCCCGCCTGCGGCCTCGGCGTGCCGAAGATCGGCTGCGAGAACCTGCTGTACGCCCCGATCACGGTGGCCCGCTTCTACCGCGGCGGCCGCACCAACATCGATCAGGTCGTGGAGGGCAAGGTCCCCGTCGCCCCCGGCTCGTCCATCGTGCTGTCGCAAGCGGCGTACCCGCCGTGGGCCACGGGCTGCTACGTCCTGCGCTACCGCCTGGCCAACAATGGCAATAACCACGACGAGATCAAGATCGAGTGGTTCGTCGACACCGAGCCGCTCGACGCGATCCAGTACGGCAGCGAGATCTACAACAACGACAACACCGTGATCGGCGAGGGCAAGCTCCCGATCCCGCTCGCGCTGGGCGAGCACTGCTGCATCGGCGGCAACAACCGCCTGCGCGTCCGGATCTCCCACACCGGCAACGCCAACCAGATCGAGAACATCCGCCTCCACGTCGAGCACGCCAACGCGGTCAAGTGCTGCAGCGCGTGCGCGACCGGCCACCGGTGCCAGAGCGGGTGCAAGAACGCCACCGCCAAGTAGGAGGCCGCGATGAACAAGATCAAGCTCATCATCCGCGGCGGCTTCGACGGGCAGACGCCGGTCACGCAGGCGCCGACGTTCCGCCTGGTCGAAGGCTGGAACGAGGCCGAGCTGTCGGCCCCCGCGGGGATCCTGCCCGCCGGGCTCTGGGGACAGGTACCCGCCGGCGATCCCTACGTCCTGCACGCGTGCATCCTGACGACCCAGCCGATCGACCCGCAGACCTTCATCGAGTTGAGGACCGGCGCACCGACCCAGATCCGCGCGCAGTACACCCCCAGCGCCGACAACATGCGGCTCACCCTCGTCCGGCCGAGCGACGAGCTGCGGGTGTTCACGCCGCCGCAGGGGATCGTCAAGCTCGAGCTGCTGATCGAGAGCATCGGCGGCGTCAACGAGCTCGGCTCGCGCCTGCACGAGTGGTCCGATGCGGCGTTCAGGGCGCGCGACACCGGCGTCCGCGTCGCGCGCTTCTCCGCCAGCGCTGCGCTGCCCGGATGGCTCGGCACGCTCCATCTCATCTACGACAGCGCCAACGCCGGCAACATCACCCTGCCGACGCGCTCGATCGTGCCTCTCGACGCGGTCCTCACGGTCACTCGCAAGGGTGTCGGCATGCCCACGCTCCTCGCCGCGGCGGGCGACACGTTCGCCGGCGGCGTGATCGGCCAGGCGATTCAGCGCAGCGGGATCATCATGAACAACGGCGAGCAGTGGACCTGGGTCGCCGACTGATCCAATCGCGCGCCAAGACTCCCTCCATTTGTCAAGGAGCATCACCATGGCCGTAATCGATCGACATCGCGTCGCCCGGCTCGTGGAGCTGTCGGCGGCCGAGCGCACCCTCAAGGGGCCCGAGCGCCTGCTACGCGAGGAAGACGTCAAGCTGCTCATCAAGGCGGCCTACGACGACGCCACGGATGCCGCGCGCGCCGACTTCATGGCTCGCGTGCAGAGGGTGCCGACGAGCGCGTGGCCCTGGTCCGCCGTCCAGGTGATGACGCCGCGCGGTGGCGGTGGGGGCACGGGCGGCAGCCTCGGGAGCGTCGTCGCGGTACCGAGGCCCGCCTTGGCCCCGGCGCTGCTCGTGCTTATCCGCGGCCAGGCGGACTCGGCTGACCTCGACCCAGGCAATCGGCTCCCCGAGACGGGCTCGCCCGAGTTCGCTGAATGGGAGCCGCTGCAGAGGGCGCTCGATACCTGGGACACGCAGACGATCACGAAATCGATCGGCCCGCAGGGGTGGGTCAGCATGATCGGCAACACTTCGGGACAGGTCCCGGAGGACACGAACGGCGCGACGAGCGGCGCCCCGGCGCCGTCGCCGTCGCCCGGACCGACCGAGCCCGCGACGAAGGATCTGCCTGCGCCGCAACCACCGGCGACGCCGGCGGAGATCACGTGGAAGCACCCCGCCGTGCTCGCGGCGGGGGCCGCCGTCGTCGTCGCCACCGGCGTGGCGGTCTACGCCGTCAGCCAGAGCCGCAGCCGCCGCGAGCTCGAGGACGTGCTCTCGCAACAGGAGGAGCAGCCGTGAACCGCGGGATCTGGGTCACGCTGGGGACCGCGCTCGGCGTCGTGGGCGTGGGCGGGGCGCTCCTCTACAGCCGTCGCGCGAGCGCGGCGAGCCTGCCAACACCCACGCCCGGTCCCGGTCCCGGGCCTGCGCCGGCGATCGAGCTGGCGCCGCTGCCGAGGGCCGCCGACGTCAAGGGCGACCTCTCGACCAACTGGGGCGAGACGCCGGTCGACCTCCGGCCGCTGTACGTCCTGATGGAAGAGGTCGCGAAGATCCCGGGCTCGGCCCGTGTGTTCGCGACGATCTCCTACCGCGAGTCGCGCTTCGTCACGACGGCGCACAACGGCAACGCGACCGGCGAGCAGGACGAGCGCGACGGCTCGCGCCTCGCCTACGACAACAACAAGGCGAAGAACCCGCCGCTGCGCTACGGCCCGCAGGCCGCAGAGTTCGGCAGCGGCGGCCTGTTCGGGGCGCTCGCGCCGTACTTCCTCTGGACGGGCGTGCCCGAGGTCGGCAGCAAGGCCCCGCTCCTGAACGCGCCGCCCGAGCTGGTCTTTCAGCCACGTGCCGCGGCCTTCGGCGCTGCCGTGTACATGCAGCGCATCTTGAGGAACTACCGCGTCGACGACATCGCCGATATCAAGGTCGGCTGGGCCAACCCGTCGCTGCTCGGCAGCGGGCGCGGGGGGACGAAGTACCACGACGTCCGCGCCCGGTTCCTCACCGACGCGGTCGCTCTCAACATCGACCTGTTCGACACGTCGACGATCCCGCCGAAGCTCGACGCCTCGGCGTGGCCCGGCGTGCCGGCCGTGTTCGCCGGGCTTGTCGGCGCTCTCCCGAAGGATTTGGCATGACCCCCGACCTCACCTGCTACGGCGACGACATCCGCGGCGTCGCCGACCTCGTCGGCGACTTCGACCTGCGCTCGCCGATGGACGTACATGCCTGGTACCGCGTGGAGTGGCAGGCGATCGCCGAGCTGCTCGGCTTCTCGCAGGAGCTCGAGGCGACGCTCGCCCCGCTCCGCGTCGTCCGCGACCGGGTGACCGCCACCAACCAGGCCGGCGTCGACGCGTTCGCACGCTGGCTCCGCGCGCAGCGACCTGGCCTTTCCGACAGCCATGCGCGCACGCAGGAGGCCGTGCTCGCGCAGCTCCTCGCCGCGGGCCAAGAGCGAGGCGAGCTGTGGCGCGTGTCGGCCGACCCGACGATCCTCGCCGCGGGCGCCTGCTACGACGATGGTGACGAGCTCCGCCGCGCGTTCTACCCCGATACGGCGCCGGGCTACTTCGGCGACGGCTGGAACGGCCCCCCGCCGCGGGCGGAGAGCGCGTGCGGCTGGACCACGCCGCTCGTGCTGCACCTCGGCACCTTCCCGTGGGTGTACAGCTCGCGGATCGACGGGCCCGGCGTCGGCGCGCGTTGGGCCGCGGGCGCGGCCATGCCCGCCCTTACCGGCATGCGGGCCATGGCGCGGCTGCTCGAGCCCGGCGGAAACCTCCGCCAGGATGCCCGCCAGGTCGCGGCGATCTTCGAGCACTTCACCGCCCATACCGCGCCGCTCGTCGCCCGCCTGCCGGTCTACCAGCCCGGCCGCGCCGTAGCCGGACAGCTCTACCGCCGCGCCGGTTTCCTGTATGTCCATCAAGGCAGCCTGCACCTCGAGGGAATCAGCGGTCCTCGCGGACGCATCGCCGCGCCGGCCTACAACTACTCTTTGCGTCGCTTCGCCTGCTTCTTCGCGGTGCGCCGCGCGGCGCTCCGGGCCCTGGTCGCGCTGCCGTCCGACGTCCAGCGGATCGCCGAGAGCTCGGCCGACCCATGCCTGCGACAGCACGTCGAGGAGGTGGCGCGTGCTGGCTGAACGCTGTCCCGGTGGCTCGACGAGCGGAAGCGCGCTGGTCTACGCTGCGCCTATGAATGCTCGCAACATCATCGTCCCCGTCCTCCTGCTCCTCGTCGCCGACAGCATCGGCTGCAAGGAAGACGACCGCAACAGTTTTGGCGAGCCATGTGCTCCCGAAGTCTGCGACGACGGCCTCTCCTGCTATGCAGGCTATTGCGAGGAGGAGTGCGTCGAGGACTCGGACTGCCAGCCGATCGAAGGTTGGAAGCATGAGTGTCATGCCGGGCAATGCCAGATCGCATGTGACGATCAGGGCGCCTGCCCCCAAACCCTGGCCACGCCGCTCGCATGCATCACCGAATGGTGCGCGGCGACGAAATCGGACTGATCATGCTCATCGATCCGAACAGCCGCCTCTTCGACCGTGTTCCAGATCTCTTCGTCAGCCCATTTCCGGGCGCTGACTCCTACGCCGATGATGCATTTCAGGCGCTGATGAAGCGCGCGTCCGGGAGCGGCTCTCGCACCGTCGGCCGCGAGCTTCTCACTCGGGCGGGAGGGCAGGCATGGAATAGCGCCACCCAAATCCTTTGGAAGACAAAGGCGACGCAGGCAGGCGATCTGCTCTCTGATATCTGGTCCAAGGTCTCCTGGATCGACACTCAGAAGGACACCATCGCAGGCGTACTTGCGGAAGTGCCCTTCGCGTTGACCACGGACCCGGCGAAGCTGGTCGCGTCGATCGCCTCCGTGGCACTCGATGCAGCGCTCGACGCGGTGACGGCGGTCCCCGTGGTCGGATGGATCGTGGGAATCGTGGCGGGCATCGGGCAGGCGCTCATTCCCCTGTTCGAGGGATTGCTGGATGGGGATCGCGTGCCACCGGAACGCCGAGCCATCCTGCCATGGCGGCGGTACAGCAGCGACACTGATCAGCAGTGGGTCCGAGCCTTCGTACAGGTTGAGGCCGCCGGCGTCGACTGGACACCGATGTTTTCGCCGCCGACCGACGCTCGCCCTTGGGCTCTCGCTGACGGCGTGGATGACGAGAGCGACATCATCGGCCAGGTCCTCGCACCGTTCTCGGGCAAGTCAGTCGCATGGAACGGCGCCTACGGCTGCCTGCCCGGCACCTTTCGCGTCGCGGGGATTCTCCAATACCGGGGTCGCCCGCAGCCGCCGCACTCAGCGCTCCGCTTCTACAGCGACGGCACGCTGATCCATCTCTACGGCGACTTCACGCAGACCGGCGACTTCTACCCCTCGCTGCAGCAGCTCGCCGGCACGACCTGGCAGCAGATCGCGGCGGGCGGCCCCGACAGCTACAAGGTGGACTGCGTCGCGCTCGAGAAGCTGTGGCGGGACTGGTTCACGGCGCTCTACACCTCGGCGATGGACCAGGGCCACGGAGACTGGCTCCTCGGCTACCTCGCGCGCGAGGTCCACGGCGAGTGGCGGTTCGGGGCCAGCGCCTCCGGTGTCCTGTGCGCCGAGGCCACGGACGGCACGACCGTTCCCCTCGTTACCCGCGGCACCTTCCAGAACGGGGCGTTGGCGACCCCGCGCTCGCGGACGAGCTGCATGTACAGCGACCTCGTGCTCAAGGGTAAGCCGCGGACCCAGAGCGGATATCTGCCGCAAAAGTGGTCGCGCGACGCCAAGACCAAAGAGTACATCGCGCCGCCGCTCTATGCCCAGACTCGCGGGCCCGGCATGACCTGCGTCCCGTGGCCGCCCGGCGAGCTGCTGCTCTCGAAGTACAGGCGGGCCGACGACGCGATCGTGCTCCCGGCCGTTCGTGCGGTCGCCCAGCTCCAGCGGCGCAGGCTCTCGCGCAGCCTCGACTGCGCCTACGTCCGCCCCGACGCCGTCGGCGACAAGCCGGCCTATGCGGCCTTCCGCGACGCCTCGCTACGCGCCCACTGCATCGAGATGCGCAAGCGGTTGCTTCAGCATCCGTCGCGGATGATGGTCGAGTACGAGACAGCCCGCGAGGTCGACCCGGAGTACGCCAGCGCCCTCAAGGACGCCGGCGTGCCGACCAACGCGATCCAGCGCGGAGCGGCCAAATTCGGGCTGCGCGGCTCCGCCGGCGCAGAGGCGCTCGACCCGAAGGCGCCGGCCCCCGATCGGCCGGTGCCGCCGCAGGGCGGACTACCCTTTGACCCGGATCCCGAGCAGGACCGCGGCGGCCCCGGATGGCTCGGCCCCGCGGTGCTCGGCGGCGCCGCGCTCGCCACGACGATCGCCGTCGCGGTCGGCGTCGCGCGGAGCAGAAGAACCAATGCACGATAGGAAGGTGGAATGTGAATTGGGGATTTCAGCAGTTCAAGGTGACTCTCGAGGAGAGCGAATCAGGGGAGACCGTCGTCATCGAGCAGAGCTCGGACGGCCGCGTCAGTTGTGAACGCGGGAAGCAGAGCAAGACCGAACGCGCGGCGAACCAGCCGCCGCGCGCGGCCAAGAACAAGTCCGAGGCGCTCATCCAGGCCCCCGCGAAGCCGGCGGCGGAGAAGCGGCGCGATCGTGAGGCGCAAGCGTCCGAGGACAAGTCGAGGGCCAAAGCCGCCGCGAAGAAGCTCCGCGCCTCACCCAAGGCGGGATCGCGGAGCGGCGGCCGCGGCACGTCGCTCGAGTGGACGCCCGTCAAGGATCACGACTACGACGGCTTCGCTGCCCCCTCCGCCGCAGGTCAGTTCAAAGCGCTGATCGCCAAGGATACGCAGTGGGCGCTGTTCTACGAGCTCAAGGGCACCTGGCCCCAACACATCGGCTGCTTCCGCAAGGTCGAAATGGCGAAGAAGCGCGCGCAGGAGCTCCACGACGCCGGCTGGCCCGAGTCCGAGTTCGGGCCCGTCACGGCGGGTCAGGTCGCTCGCGCCTGCCCGGCGCCGCTGAGGGAGCGTGTGAGGGACGAGGAGATCCAGGCCGCGCCGAAGCCCTCGAAGCCCGCGCCGAAGACCGAGGAGAAGCCGGCCGCCCCGAAGCCCGAGCCGGAGGGCCCGAGCAAGGCGGCCCAGGACAAGGAGCTGATGGGCAGCTTCAGCAGCGAGCTCGACGCCGTGCTCGACGAGGATGAGGACGACTGACATGTCCAATCAGCCAGGTTCCATCTACAAGATCGGCGGCCGGCGCTACGTCGACAGCCAGGCCGTCTTCAACCTCGCCGACGCGCACGAGGTCGTCGCGCAGCACGACGGCTGGCGCGTCATGGTCGGCGCCGGCGCGGTTCACTGCGCCCGCGTCGAGGACCGCCCCGAGCTCCCGCGCCAGCGCGGCGCTCTCTACGAGCTGTCCGCCGAGGGTGGCGCCAGCCTCAAGGCCCAGCGAGCTGCCTGGCTCTCCCAGGGCCTCGTCCAGCCCGGCGGCACCTTCGACACCTGGCCCGGCGAACCGCCGGCGAAGACCGGCTGCGGCGGTTGCGGCAAGACCTGCGGCTGCGGCCCCTGCCGCCTCAAGCACGCCGCTGGCGAAGAGCATTCGTAGGAGAGACCCGGGCCGAGTAGAAATCATCGAATGTCACGAGACCATCGACACCGAGCCCGACACCAAGGAGCGCCTGCAGCGCTTCGCTGAATCCCTCTGGATGCACGCATGCGCCGCTTGACGGCGGCCAGTCGCCTTCCTTCCTCCTCGCACACGGAGATCCCCATGACCCCTGCTGTCATCCTCGACAAGCTCCTGCCGCGCTGGCGCGCCAAGCTGCCGCCGAGCTATTCGCCCGAGTTCATCGACGGCTTCATCCAGCGCAACCGTGACGCGCTCGAGGCCGTCGTCGCCCGCGCGATGATGCTGCGCCGCATGAAGCGCGGCGAGCCGCCGAAGACTGCCGAGGAGTTCGCGGCTTACGCGAAGCTCGCCGCGCGCGAGCGGCCGAAGGACGCCGAGCCCGACGCCGCCGTGATCAAGCGGATCATGAAGCGGATGGACAAGATGCTCGCGCGCGACCCCGGCCCGGACGGCCAGGAAGGGGCGGTCGCGTTCGGCGTCGAGTTCGCCGAGATCCGCGCCGAGGCGATCCTCCTCCGGCAGATCGGATGGGACGCTGTCCCGCTGCTGTTGCGCCGGCCCGCCCTGGTGATTCTTGAGTCCGGCTCGCCCTTCATCGTACGTAACGCCTCGGGGGAGCTTCATCTCAACCCGATCTATTCCGAGGGCTCCGACGAGAGGCTGCGCGCCGACCTGAAGGCCGTGCAGGAGCGGGTCGCCCAGCTCCGCGACGGGATCGCCGACGCGGCGCGGCTCGATCGTTACGCCGCCGCGCTGTGGACGCGTGCGCGGGCCGCCGGCGCCCGACCTAAAAGTGCGCCCTTTGAGATCGAGACCCCGCCGGACCTGCGCGACAAGTCGTGGCGCACCGACGCCAACCTCCGGGCGATGCGGCTCGCCCTGTCCAAAGAGCCAGGCGAACTCACGGCCGAGGATCTTCGGGCGCTCGCGCAGTACTCCGGCTGGGGCGGCCTCTCGATCGAGAACGTCAAGAAGTTGGTCCCGCCCGGACTGACGCCGGAGTCGTTCGGCCTGATCCACGAGTACTACACGCCGACGGCGATCGCCGAGGCGATCGCCGAGACCCTGTGCCCGCTCCTGCCCGAGCTCGCCGGCAACGACGGCGTCGTCCGGGCGCTCGAGCCCAGCGCCGGTATCGGCCGGCTGATCCGCGCATTCAGCCCGCGCCGCTGCCTCGAGCTCGAAGCCGGCGGCCAGATTAAAAAGATCGCCTGGACCGCGGTCGAGTTCTCCACGGTCAGCTCGACGCTGCTGCGCGCGCTTCGGCCCGACGCCGACGTGTACCACGGCCCGTTCGAGCGCTGGGTCGTCAGCGAGGGCCCGCGCTACCGAGGCACGATCGGGCTCGTCGTCTCCAACCCGCCCTACGGGGAGCGCGGCGCGATGGCCCGCGAGGACCCCGACGAATTTTACAAAGAGAAGCGCGCCTTCGCCTACTTCATGCGCCGCGTGCTCGACCTGCTCGTGCCGGGCGGCGTCGGTGTGTTCTTGATCCCGGCGGGCTTCCTCAGCGGCAACCTCAACCGCGGCCTGCGCGAGAAGCTGCTGCGCCGTCATCACCTGCTCGGCGCCTTCCGCCTGCCGAGCCACGACAAGAAGGGCCGCGAGACTGTGCCCGGCGCAGCGGTCGTGATGGACGTCGTGTTCTGGCGCAGCCGTGGCGGCGAGCTGACCGAGGTCGACCAGGCCGACGACTTCATCCTCGATGGCGACTACTTCAAGCACCACCCGGACCACATCCTCGGCAGAGAGGACGGCGCGTTCGCCGGTGACGACGAGGCCGGCATGGCGCGGAGCTGGCGGTACACCGTGACGGGAGACTTCGCCGGCCTGCCCGCCCTCACGCCGCGCCCGATCTGCACGGCCTGCGTGCTCACGTCGATCGTCCAGCGCGAGGTCGGACCTGTTCAAAAGGTCACACGCGAGGATGAGGCGATCCCCGCGGACGTCGAGGACGACCTGCGGCCGGCGCTCGAGCTCGGCCGTCGCGTCGGTCGCTACCTCGCGGCGGTCGGCGCCGACGAGGCCGAGCGGGCGGCGCAGCTCTGGCCCGAGCTCCACGCGGCGCTGCGCGACTTCGCCGCGACCGCCGGCAACCCCTGGCGGGACAAGGCCCTGCGCGGGCTCGCGGACCGCCGCCAGCTCGCCGCGGCCCAGCACCTCCTCAACGCCTTCGAGAAGTCCGGCAGCATCGCCCCCGCGCTGCGCGAGCCGCCCGCGGTGCAGCCGAAATTCTCCGGGCAGCCGAACGACGTCGTCGCGCAGGCCGAGGCCCTGTTCCGCCAGCAGCGCGCGCTGACCCTCGCGCAGCTCATGACCTTCCACAAGCAGCAGGGCGGCTCGCTCAGCTCGGCGGACGCAGTCGCGGCGCTCCTGGAGGCGGAGTGGAACCTCGACGGCGAGGCGTGGGACCGACTCCTCCCGCGCGACGCGTACCTGACTGGCAATGATCTGTGGGCCCGGCACGACCGCGCGACCGCCCGCGCCGCACAGGGTGACGAGCAGGCGAAGGTGCAGGTGCGGCGGCTGCTCGAGGCGATCGCGCCGGCCGTCTTCGACGACCTCACCGACATCAGCCCGCAGCACGGCTATGTCCCGCTCGACCTCGTCGCCGGCTGGATCTCCGCCACCCTCAACGGCCGCTACGGCGCGATCGAGCTCGAGCGCAAGGACGGCTTCGTGCAGCTCAAGGGCCACGACTACACCAGCGAGAAAGCGCCCGCGATCTCCCCCGCGACCCTCGCCTTCCTCGGCTACTACAACCACGATCCCGAGCTGTTCCGTCCCCCGCAAGAGAAGCGCGACCGCGACGCCGGGCCGCGGAGTCGTGAAGAGCGGAAGGCTGCCAAGCAGAGCCTCGCGGAGCGGCGGCTCGCCCTGGCGAAGCAGTGGGAGGAGTCATTCAAAGCGTGGGTCGCCGCCGACGAGGGCCGGCGCGAGCAGCTCGTCCACGCGTACAACCGTGTCGCTCGCGGCCGCATCGTCCCGACCTACACGCCCGAGCCGCTCGACATCGCCCGCTGGGGCTCCGGCGCGCCGAAATTGAAGCCCCACCAGCTCGCCGGCGCCCGGCGTGTGCTGTCGCAGCGCGGGGGCCTCGTCGCCTTCGACGTCGGCGTCGGCAAGACCTACACGGCGCTGGCGATCATCGCCCGTGCGCGCCAGGAGGGCTGGGTCCGCCGCCCCGTGATCCTCGTGCCGGGCTCGCTCGTGTGGAAGTGGCACGACGACATCCTCTGCACGCTGCCCGACTACCGCGTCGTCGTGATCGGCTCGAAGCGCAAGCGGATCACTCGCGGCGTCCGCAAGGACGTCATCACCTCCGAGACTGACACGCCGGAGCAGCGCGCGAAGAAGTGGACCCTGCTCCAAACCGGCCAGGCCGACGTCGCCATCCTCAGCTACGACGCGCTCGCGCGGACGAAGATGAACGAGGACGCCGTGATGGCCTACGTCGAGCAGGTCGAGGCCGTCGCACGATCGATCGCGCTGCGCAAGCGGACGCTCGAGGAGAAGGCGCAGAACGCCAAGCAGAAGGAGAAGCTGTCCGAGCGCGAGCGGGCGCTGCTCGAGCACGGCGTGCGTGCGTGGGTCGAGGAGATCCTCGCGCTGCCCTCGGACTGGCAGTACGACCCCGGCGTCTCGTGGGACGACATCGGCGTCGACATGCTCGTCATCGACGAGGCGGCCGCTTTCAAGAACCTGTACAAGCCGCAGGCGCGCGAGGACGGCGTGCCGAAGTTCATGGGCGGCGGTGGCGAGGGCTCCGACCGCGCGTGGCAGCTCGACTTCCGCGCGGCCGCCGTGCGGCGCAAGACCGGGGGCGCCGGCATCGTCCTGCTGACCGCGACGCCGGCGAAGAACAGCCCGCTCGAGTTCTACAATCTGATCCAGTTCATCGACCCGGCCGCCTTCACCAAGGCTGGGATCCGCGACCCCGAGCAGTTCATCGACCGCTTCCTCAAGATCGAGTACCGCGAGGTGCTCGACTCGACGCTCGATCCGACGAAGAAGCTCGCGGTGACGGGCTTCAAGAACCTCGACGACCTGCGGACGATCCTGTTCACCTACGCGGAGTTCCGCACCGCCGCCGAGGTCGGTCTCCAGCTCCCGCGCCCGCTGGTCGAGACGATCACGATCCAGATGGACGAGGTCCAGGAGGCGAAGTACGACCGCTACGTCGCGGAGATCGAAAAGATCCTCGACAACCCCAACCCGGAGGGCAGCGAGAGCTACGCGATCCTCGGCCTCCTCGCCCGCCTGTCGCTCATCGCCCTGCACGCGGCGCTCGAGGACGGCTACTCCTACAAGACGGCGCTCGAAGGCGGCACGGCCCAAAAGCGCGTCTACCAGGACGGTGAGCCGGTCGACGTCACCGTCCGTCTCGGGCGGCCCGTCTACGAGAGTCCGAAGCTGACCGAGTGCGCGAAGCGAGTCGCCGCCAGCCCGCACTGCGGCCACATCATCTTCTGCGAGCCGACGGCGGTCCACCAGTGGATGCGCGAGGTGCTGGTGAAGCACGAAATCCCGCGCGAGCGGATCGCCATCCTCAACGCCGAGGAGACCGGCCCGGCCGACCGGATCCGCATCGCCCGCGAGTTCAACGGCCTGTCCTCCGAGCCGCCCGCGCCCGGCACCTGCGCGCGCCCGACCGACAGCGCGATCGCGCCGAAGTACGACGTCGTGATCGCCAACTCGGTCGCCTACGAGGGGATCGACCTTCAAGTTCGGACCTGCACGATCCACCACCTCGACCTGCCGTGGACGCCGGCCGACCTCGAGCAGCGGAACGGCCGGGCCGTGCGCCAGGGTAACACCCTCGGCACGGTGCAGATCTACTACTACTTCGCCGACCGCAGCACCGACGGCTACCGCTTCTCCCTGATCGACGGCAAGGCCGGCTGGCTCGGCGAGCTGCTCAAGTCGCAAGTCCGCGACACGAACAACCCCGCCGCGCAGCAGCAGCTCACGCCCGAGGACATCGTCCTGATGATCTCGCGCAACAAGGAGAAGACGCGGGCGCTGCTCGAGGAGAAGCGCAAGCGCCAGGTCGAGGAGGCGCGCGCCAAGATCGCCAGGGAGGCCGCGCGGCTGCTCCGCCAGGCCGCCGCCCGCTTCCGCGACGCCCGAGCGGCCACCGACCCCGAGAGGGCAGCCCGCCTACGCGACGAGGGCGAGCAGCGCCTCGCCGATCTCGAGTCGGTCAACGCCGACGCGTGGCCGTGGGCGCCGTGGATGTACGCCGCCCGCGACGTCGACATGATCGTGCCCGAGAACGGGGGCGCGCCCGTGTACGAGGGCCTGCGCGTCGCCCGGCCCCGCGCCGGCGCGCCGGACCAGTTCGACTACCTCGAGTTCGGCCAGATCGTCAGTACCGAGGAGGGCGACAAGATCGGCCTGCGCGCCGCAGGCTCGCCGGGTTGGCAGCTCGTCGCCTACACGGGCACGCTGAACGGCTCGCCGATCGCGCCCGGCGAGATGCCGCGCGACGGGGGCCCGATGTGGCCCGACGACGACGACACGCGCACCGCCGCGGCGATCGAGAAGAAGATCCGTGAGGTCTTCCGCTACATGCAGTTTGAGGACCTGCGCTGGCGCGGCGCCAGCGACGCCTGGCTGGAGAAGTGGTGGCCTCGCTTCGAGAGGGAGATCGCCGGGGGCCTCGCCGAGTCGCACCACCGCGAGAAGGTGCCAGTGGTCGACGAGGAGGGTCTGGCGATCGCCGCGGGCGCGGAGATCCGCGGCGCGACGATCCTGCCGCCCACTCGCGCCGGCTGGCAGCGCTTCCTCGAGCTCGCGCCCGCGAGCGGCGAGAGTTTTACGAACCTGAAGGACATCGGCCTCGCGTGGTGGGACCGCAAGGTCCCGCAGGACCTGCTCTCGAAGGAGCGCAACCTCCTGCGCGAGCTCATCGTGCCGCGCCTGCTCGAGGATCAAGCGTACCGCAACGCCCGCGAGCACTCGGACGCCCAGAACGCGCGCATCGAACACGACAAGGCCCTCGGCCGCGTGATGCTCGCGCTGTTCAACGAGGACCCCGAGAAGCACGGCGAGCTGTATCGCCGCTACGCGGACGACGAGGCGTTTCGTCGCTCGCTCCACGAGCAGTCCTTCACGACGACCTACGACCAGAAGCAAGAGCAGCGTGGCGAGGGTCGTGCGTCGGGTTCATCGGAGAGGCCACGCCTGACCGACGAGCAGCGCGAGCAGATGCAGGCGCTGCTCGATCGAGACGCCAGGCAGGACCGCTCCGAGCCGCCCGAGGATGTCGACCGGCGGGTCGTGGACAACCTGTTCCTCCAGCGGGCCGCCATGTCCGATGCCCTGATGATGGGCGGCGTCGGGAAGGCCGATCGTCAGAAACAGGCGATGGAGGGAGCCAAGACTGCCGAAGTCATCACCGTCCTGCGCGCCGAGGCGAGCATCCTGCGGGGTCGCGGATACGTGGTGAGCCTCGCCGGCAACGGCGCGCGATCGTTCAACGTCATCGGACACGGCGGCCAGCTCCTCGCGGCTCGTGTCGTCCTGCCGGACGGACTCTTCCTCGCGCCGGAGGTCGACGCGGAGACGCTGACCCGACTCGAGCGCGACCTGGTCGACGCGCACAAGGTCGTGCAGGCGATCATGCGAGAGGAGCGAAAAGGACAGACGCTCGACGACACGGCGATGCTGGCGATCTGGCGCCGCGCTCGCTCGCTGACGCAGGAGACCGCCGAGGCGGGGGATGCGGCGATGACCCTCCGCATTGAGCGTGCCGCAACGTCGACGATCCGGGCGATCGACATTCGCAAGCGCGTCGGTTCGCTCGACGAGGCGAGCCACGAGTACCGCGCCGCGGTCGATGCCAGCGGTGAGGGAGCGTCCACGTTTCCTTCTGGAGAGGTGATCCTGTCGGATGGCCAGCGATACCAAGTTTCGTACAACGGCCGAGTGTGGAGCGAGGGGCGCGTCGTCTTCGACCCGAGAACGACCAACGCGCCTGATGAGGGCGAGCGCTCTGAGCCGCCGGCGCGGACGGTCGAACGGACCCACGAGGAGGCCCGCAGCGCGATCAAGGTGCTCGGCTTGCCCGTCAAACAACATGTCAAGTACCTCCGCCAGGTGGACGAGGCGATCGCCAGTGGCAAGAGTTACCTGCCGATCATCGAACGGGCGCGTAAGGCCGCCGAGAAGCTCACAGCAGGTAAAGGCGCCAAGACGACGGGGCGCGATGCAGCTCCCGCCGCGCGGCCGCCTCGCCGGATCCTCGACGCCGCGCTCGATACCCTCGGGGCGCATCCCGACCTGAGCCGCGATTTGCGCCGAACGGACGGCTACCAGGAGATCGCACGCGCCCTCGAGGAATTCGCCGTGCCGTCCGGGATCAGCGCCGAGGAGCTCCAGACCTGGCTCGAGTCGCATCACCTGATGGACGCTGGTGACATCCTCGCTCGCGCCCGCGTCGAGCCGGTCCCGGTCGCTCGGCTGATGCAGGAGCTGTGGGACAGTGTCCTCGACACGTTCGAGGTCGCCGAGGTCGACGAAGTTGACGGCGTGCTGCGCGTGCCGGAGAACGCGATTTATGACATCTCGGGCCGCGACACGATCCTCGAGCGGGTCATGGAAGGCGACCGCGCCTCGATGCGAACGATCCGGGTCACGCGCGGCGACGAGGCCCACGGCACCGTGGCCATTGATGACCCGACCGATCGGCTGACCCCGGGCGCCCTCGTTCACCTCCGCGGCCGCGACGTGGCCGTCCTCGACCACCTGTACCGGAAGCTCCGCGCCTTCCATCACAACCTCGTCGTTGCGCCGAAGACGCTTCAGGACGTCCGCATGCTCCTGTATTGGACCGCGGTCATGCTCGACGCGCCTCCGTGCCAGGGCGATGTCAAGGCACGGGCGAGCTCCGCCTTCGAGCAGGCGAAGCAGTACTACGACACGGCTCGCCGCCGGCTCTTGGACGGCCTCAGCGTCGACGCGGTCCGCCGCATGCAGGAGGCACTTCGGCGAATCAGCGCCGCCGCGGCCGAGATCGCCCGGAGCTGCGGCGAGGGCCAGATCGACATCGCCGTCACGCCGCCGCACTTGCCCGTCACCCCCGAAGACAAGGCCGCGATCACCGGCGGCCAGGTGGAGGAGAGACCATGACCGACCAGGAATTCATGCAGCGGACGCAGGAGCGTCTCGAGCAGCTCCGCGGCGAGCAACGGCGCCTCCATGAGCGGCTGGCGACGGACCTCCGGCAGATACACGGCCTGCGGATGGGCCTCAACATCCTCGCGGGTACGCTCGCGCTCGGCCTCGGTCTGAGCGTCGGCTACCAGATCGGGAGGCGGTGAGATGGCCGATACACTCACAAGGTCGCAGTCGGAGCTCGACAACGTGCTGTTCGACGCCACCGACCAGCAGCGAACGTTCGATGCCAACTACGGGGACGCGATCTACACCATCCGTCGCAAGATCGTCCACGAGGCCACGATCGCCACGACGGCCGGCCTCGTGCTCGGCGGCCTGCTCGGTGCGCTCGTCGGATCACGGAGGAGGCGCTGACCATGGCCCGTTCATCCGAGTGGGAGAAGCTGGCGATGGCACAGGGCGACCCGAAACCCGCGTGGCCGCTACCGACCGTGACGCCGAAGTTCGCGACCTGGAGCCTCGGCGGCGGCAGGCCCTACGGCTGCGCGACCGACAAGTGCGAGCGGTGGCACGCGGGCGTCGACCTCACCGGCGCGCCTGACGGAGCGCTGATCCTCGCGCCCGAGGACGCGCTGGTCGTCGGCATCGATCGCGGCTGGAGCGAGGGATCCAAGGCGGCGTTCCTGCGCACCAGTTCGGGCCTGTTCCTCGTGCTCGGGGGATTCAAGGCCGGCTCGCACAAGGAGTACGGCATCACGACCGGCCAGCAGGTGCGCAAGGGCGACAAGCTCGGGCGCGTGCTCGGCTCCTACGGGATGATCCACCTCGAGACCTACGCCGCCGAGACGCGCTCCGCGAATTCCGTGTGGTGGAGGACCGAGCCGCCGCCGGACGGCCTGCTGAACCCGACCAACTATGTCGAGCGGATGGTCGGCGACAAGGTATCGCTGCTCCAGACACGGCAGCGACACGAGGCGCTCAAGACCCTCGGTTACTACAAGGGCGACGTCGGCGCGACGTGGGGCGCGACCTCCACTGAGGCGCTCCGCGCCGCGCAGGCGGCCCTCGGGATCGGCGTCGACGGCAAGTGGGGCCCCGAGACAGAGGACGCGATCCAGCGCGCCCTGGCCAAGCTCCAGGGCTGCTCCGCCGACGAGTGCAGCCCCTCGAGCGGCAGCGCGGTCACAGGGGGTGCGAGCTCGGATCCTCTGAGCGCCATCGGCCGACTCGGCTGGTGGATCATCGGCGGGGCGACTTTCGTCGGCGTCGCCGTGGGTTTGGCGGTAGCGATGCGAGCGCGCGAGCAGTAGCGCGTGGCTCGCGGATGGATGGAGGAAAAGACATGGAGGAACAGCACCGCACGCCTCTCTGCTCGACAGACCTGTCGGCGTTCTCCTGCCTGCAACCCGAGCACCTCGCCGGCGTCTTGAGCAGGCACCCGACGCTCGCTCCGCTACTGCTGCAGATCGCGGAGCAAGTCCCGCGCTTCTTCAGGAGAGACGCGGTCAAGCAACTTCGGCTATGCCCCAGCTCCGGGACATACACCGCCGTGGATGACGGCGTAGTTGTGGAGATCGTCGTAGCCGCGGATGATCCAGACGCCAACGAATCACTCGACCGATTCGACGAGGAGTGGTGGTTCGATGCATCGGCTCAATGCGCAGTCGAGGTCGTCGTCGACATCCGCCGGGAATGAGGTCTTGGCCATGAACCGTGCGATCCTCCTCACCGCCCTCGTAACCGGCTCAGCGCTGGTCGGCGCCGGCTATCTCCTGCGCAGCCGGCCGCGAGCACGAGCGCTGCCGTCCAGCATCATCCCGATCGTCACGCCGGTGATCGACGTCGGCGTGGCGGAGGACGTGCTCGGGGTGATGGAGCAGCTCCGCGGAGACGAAGTCACGCTGCTCCTGCACACCGCCGGCGGGTGCGTGACGTCGTGCGTGATGATCGCCAACGCGTTGCGGGAGTTCGAGCGCTCGACGGCGATCGTCCCCTACATGGCGCTATCGGGCGGCACGCTGATCGCCCTCAACGCACGGCAGCTCCAGATGGGTCGCAGCGCGTCGCTCTCGGCGGTCGACCCGATCGTCCACGGCCAGCGGGCCCGGCACCTGCCCGACGACGAACCGCCGAACGGAATTGCCGCGCTCGCCCGCGAGTACGAGGTCGCCATGGCCGGCTACGTGCGGGACACGCTGACGGCGCGGCTGACCGGCGCGGGCGAGTCCGCGATCGAGCGCGCGATGGGCGTGTTCATGGGAGAGCACGCGCCGCACGAATGGCCGATCCGCCGGCCCGAGGTCGAGGCGCTCGGTCTTCCGGTCGGCCCGGCGGCGCGCTCGTGGGCCGAGATGGTCGATGCGTCTCGAAAGAGGTGGTGGTGATGTCGGGCGTGATTGATCAATCTGTCGTGAAGGCGGCTTGCGAGGCGCCGGGTGAAGATGAGCCGCGTGTCGAAGTGCTGAGCGAGTCGCTATGCTCGGCGTCCGAGCTGCGGCAGGCCGTCGTCGCCGGCGCGATCACCACCGGCGTCTTCTGCACGATCGTCGGCGTGGGCATCGGCTACGTCCTCGGCCTGCGCAGGGGGAGGGAGTAGCGGTGCAGTTTTCGATGCTCAACCTGCTCACGGGCCGGCACCAAGTCGGCGCCCTGGTGCTGATGCGCGGTGAGACCTTCATCGAGACGATCGACGAGGGCGGCATGGCCGTGTTCCTCGTGCTACGCGGTACCGCGACAGTGTCGCGCCAGCGCGTCGGGGCGCGGGTCGGCCTGCACCTGACGCCGCGCCTCGGCGAGCCCGTGTGGCTGACGAGCCCGGGGACCTACTGCGTCGTCGCCAAGGATCAGGTCGTCGGCTTGCGGATGCTGCGGACGGGAGGTACGCCTTGACCGTCGATGCGAGCGAGATGGAGGCCGCGCCGGAGACGGCGAGCTTCCGGCACTCCCGCCGCAGGATGTGGCAGGTGGTCCGCGCTCGGTACGAGGAGGCGGTGGCCGGCGCGCGGATGCTCGGCCTCGAGGACGAGGAGGCACGCAAGGTCGCCGCGAGATCTGTCCGCGGGGACATCCGCGCCTTCATGTCGGAGCTCTTGACGCTCGCGCCGGTCCCGGCACTGCTCGAGTTCCTAACCGCCGGCCGAGACTGGGGCACAGCCGGCGAGCGGCTGTTTCAGCGGAGCGACGCGGTTACGGAGCTGATCGACAGCGCATACCCGCGACCAACCTGGACCGAGCTCGGGCCCCTGAGCCCGCAAGTTGCCGAGGACGACGCGCAGTGGTCGGCTTGGGCGACATCTTGGGCCGCAGCGCTGGGCGCCACAGAAGCCGCGGCAGGGAAGGCACTGACCCCTGAGCCGGCGACCTCCACGATTTCCGAAGCGAAGGAGCAGACCTGGTCGCTGCGACGGTGGGCCCCGTGGCTCGCCAGCGCCGCAGCGATGATCAGCGCCACCACGATCGTCGTGGCGGCGACGAGGGAGTAACGGGCCCGAGGAGCGAGCGCGCAGGAATTCGGCCGCCGGCGCGCGCGGGAGACGGGCAAGGAGGGAAGGAGGATAGTCATGAGAATTTTTGACGGTGTCGAGCTGAAGCCGGCTCTGAGTCCGACCATGCAAGGTGCGATCTCGTGGGCGCTCTTGATCGCCAACACGCTGATCGAGGCGGGCAAGAGCCGCGACGAGCGGCTCGCCAGCGAGGCGGGGAAGACGAGGCCGACGACACTCGATCAGGTGATGCAGCAGTCGGGCCTTCGGATCCCGGGGATCGAGGAGGCGCTCGAGCAGCTGATGGGCGGCACCGAGGAGGCCAAGCAGGCCGCCGAGCTGCTCGTAAACAACCCCGACCCCGCGGTGCTCTTGCAGAAGTTCGCCGAGCACTTCGGGCTCAAGATCACCACCGAGGCGGAGCTGACGTCCTCGCCGGCCCCATCGACGGCGCCGCCAGCCGTGTCGCCGACGCGCCCGCCAGCCGCATCGACGCCGCCAGCCCCAAGGATGGCGACACAGCCGACCGCACCGACGATGACAGCGCCGGCGCTCACGGAGCCGCCGCAGTTTCGGGCGGACTTCACCCGCAAGGCCAGCGAGGCCGCCGCGAACACCACCGACGCATCCGCCTTGCGCCCGCCACAGTTTCGGGCGGACTTCACCCGCGAAGCCCGCGAGGCCGCCAAGGCCACCGCGAGCGCTTCTCCGCCCACGAGTGCGCCCAGGTCGCCCGAGCCCGCCAAGGCCACCGCGAGCGCTTCTCCGCCCACGAGTGCGCCCAGGTCGCCCGAGCCCGCCGTCTCCCGCCCCTCGCTGATCGAGATGGTCGAGCACCAGCTCGCCGCGCTGCGCCGCAGGATGGTGGCACACCAGGCCGAGATCGACGAACGTCTCGCTCGCGCGGAGTTCGAGCTCGATGCCCTGCGGGAGCGGCTTCGCGAGCTTCTCGCCGCCCGACGGCCGCTGCCCCTGCGCGCGGTGCCACCGCAGACGATGGAGCCTGTCCCTTCGCCCGTGCAAGCCGCCATCGATGCGCCCACGGTCGAAGAGCCGCCGGTTGCACCCGCGCACACGAACATGCCCGAGCGCTTGCCCGCGGCCGAAGGCGCTGTCGAGCGGATCGAAGATGTCGCCGAGCCGCTACTGCTCGCGGCGACCGAGGACGAAGTCGCCAGCGCCGTCGAACTCGTCGGCGCGTTCGGAGACGAAAACGAGGCGCAACACCGGCAGAGCGCCGCGCGTCTCACCCGGGTCGAGCACGAGCTCCATGTGATGCGTGTCCTGGTCGCGCGCACGGACGCGGGGGGCGAGGACACTGACGGCGAGGCGCAGCCCGAGGGAGCGGACGCGGTCCATGGCTGACAACAAGGACGTCGCCGTCCTGGCGAAGAAGGTCTACGAGCTCACGACGCTCACGCCCGACGAGCTTGAGGCGCGCAAGTGGGAGGCGCTGCTGATCGTCAACGCCGTGATGAGCTCGGCCTCACCCGATGGCATCGCCAGGGCCCATGCCGACAAGGACGCCCGCTGGGGCGCGCAGATCCAACAGGAGGGAATCCTGTCGAGGCTCCACCCGAAGTGGCTGCTGCGCACCGACGACGGCAAAGCCCCGGCGATCAAACACGCTCTCGAGAGCGCGCTGGACAACCCGGTCCGCGACCTCCGCGCGCGCCTTCAGACGCTCCAGTTCATCGCGCCCGCCGATCGCGAGCCGCTGACGGACCTCGTGCGAGCCTTCGAGGCAGATGCGTACGCGGGCGCGCGGGGGGACGCGCGCGACCTGTTTATCACGACGATGCGCGGGATCTCCAAAGAGTGGTTCCGGGACCCGTGGCTGACGGTGCTGCCCCACGATGGCAACCCGCCGCCGGTCTCGATCCTGATCGAGAACCAGGGTCCGACCCACGACGGCAGTTGGCACGACGACCCGTCCGACGACGAGACCTGGGAGAAGATCAAGTTCGGCTGGGCCGACGCGATACGCACCTGGGACGTCGACTTCCTGCGCGACAACCCGCTGAGCCAGCTCTACCTGACCGTGGAATCAGCCGCCGCGACGGCGGCGGAGACGGCGGGCGAAGTCGCGTCGGGAGCCAACGAAGCGGCGAAGGGCATCGCCACGATCTTGAAGTGGGCCCCTTACGTCGTCGCGGGGATCGCCGTCCTCGGCCTGACGACGGCGGTCCTGGTCGCCGCGCGTCGGTGAGCCCGGGACGACGACGAGCACAGACGACATGCGCCGGCGCGGCGCGAAGGGAGGAGTGGGGATGGTCATCGCGTTCTACAAACCCTGTGAGCGGTATCGGCACGACGATCGACGCGGTGCACCTGTGCGCGCTCTTCCCGATCCGCCATCTCGCGCCACCGGTCAGCGGGCTCTTCGCCGTCGGCGCGCCCGCGAGCTGCAGGATGGCCACACCGCCGAGGTGACGCGGGTCTGCGCCGACGGCGCGCGTAACGCCTGCTCGATGCTGCTGTCCGCGTGCCGCCGGGGAGCGCATGCCCTCGGCTACCGGCGCCTCGTCACCTACACCCTGTCCTCCGAGCCAGGTGCATCGCTCGGCGCGGCGAGCTGGCGCGAGGTCGCCGCGGTGCGTGGCTGGTCCTGGAGCTGCGCCTCGCGCCCCCGTGACTCGATGGCGATCCGTGACAAGCGCCGGTGGGAGGCGGCGCTTCCCGCCCTAGCACGCGCACAGGCCGTTCCCAACGCCAACCAGGAGCCCCGCCATGTCGCTGCCTAAACTCGCCGCGCGCGTCGTCCTCGGCTACGTCGGGCTGGTCGAAGGGACGGCCGCGCTCATCCGCTTCCGGGAGCGCTCGACGGCCTTCCAAATGGCGGCCGAACGCGCCACGGCTCTCGGACGCCGGCTCGTCGTCATCGGCGATCCCGACGCGGGCATGCACACCCGTCTCATGCGGGCCTACGGCTGCGGCGACGTGTGCATCGACATGAACGGCTGCCCGGGCTGCCCGATCACGATCGTCGCCGACATCACCAAGGGCCCGGTCGCCGACATCCCCGACGACTCGGCGGTCGTGTTCGTCTCGTGCGTCCTCGAGTACGTGTCGGATCTGCACGCCGCCCTCCGCGAGATCGCGCGGATTGCCGGTAGCGCCGAGAACGTGTTCGTCGTGACGGTGCAGCCCTGGACTTTGACCGCGCGCCTGTACCCTGGCGCGCGCTGGCGCGGCACCGTCAGCAATGTCGCCGGGGCGCAGGCCGTCGACATGAAGCCGGTCGCCCTCGAGGAGAAGCTCGCCGTCACCGGCGCGCTGGGCCTCGCGTTCGCGGCCGCGTTCTGGCCGAAGGGACGGAAATGACGGCCATGGCTACGACCTCCAACATCGAGCAGGCCCTCGAGCTCGCGCGGGCTGAGGCCCGGGCGCTCTCCGATCAGCTCCGCCAGGCCCGTGCGGACCTGCACCGGCTGGGCATCGCCGACCAGAACCGGGCCCTGGTCTGCGCCGCTGTGTCAGGTGCTCTCGGCATACTGTGTGGTGTGGGGATCGGCTTGAGTGTTCGGAGGAAGTAAGGCGCGAACGGCACGTGAGCGATTGGGAGGTGGGCGTGAAGACAGGATATGATCGAGCGGGAAGCTTATTGACCGCTCCCGCAAAAGGGGGCGCAAAGCAAGCGGGTGGCTCTTCTTCGGCGTTGTTGAGAGCCGCGGAGGTCGCCGAACTCATCGGCTCGACCGAGGCGCAGGTGAGGAACATGCGGGCTCGCGGCCAACTTCCGCCCCCCATCAAAGTCCCGGGACTCGGCGTGCGATGGCGCAGAACCGACCTCGAGAAATGGCTCGCCCAGCTCGGGGAGCGGCATGGAGCGGTAGGTTAGATGCTGGAGGGAGGGGCTGGACGAGGCTCCAGTAGCCCTGACGAAGCTCAAACTTGCGCGGCAGTTCGGTTGGCAGCCGAGTTGCCGGCGCGTTCATTCTCTACCGATTTTTCAGGATTGATCAACTCGTGCTTGATTGCGGCCCTGCCCTGAGTTACCTCAGTTGCAGGGCTGCGCGGAAAGAGACGCGCAGATGATCAAGGTGCGACAGCGAACGGACACGAAGGAGCCTGCCTGGCAGGTAGACATCAAGGCCATGCCGCTCGGCGCGCTCAAGGCGAAGCGGTACCGGTACACGGCGCCGCGATCCATCACCAGCAAGTCGGCGGCCCTACGGTGGGGCGAGCAGGTCCGCCGAGAGATCGAAGCCGGGAGGCTGCCCCCGCAGAGCAGAGACGGCAAGACGAAGGCCGTCGAGGAGAAGGTCGAGCGCGAGGCGGCGGTTCAGCAGGCGCAGGAGGAGAAGCGGCCCACCACCATTCGGGAGGCCGTGGAGACCTACCTCGCCGACTGTGCAGGTCGAGGCAATGCTGCCTCGACGATCGAGGCGAAGCGGCTCAAGCTCGAGCATGTCGTCGCTATCGTGGGCGATGAGCCGGTGGCTGCGTCGGGAGAGGCCGAAGCGAGCAGGGTCCGCGCGGCGATGCGGGCGAAGGGCTACGCGGCCACGACCATCAATCAGGCGATGAACGTCTTCGGCATGATGCTGAAGCGCTGCCATGCGTTGCGTTTGCGGACCACCCCGCCGGAGGAGCTTGAGAAGATCAGGGATCGTCAGCAACCGATCCCGAAGGCGTACGACGACGCGACCTTCGAAGCCCTCGTCGCCGCCGCCACGGAGTTGGGCCCCGAGTACACGGCGCTCTACCTCGTGGGCGGCGAGACGGCTCTGCGGGTCGGTGAGCTCATCGGGCTCGAGATCCGTGACGTGGACCTCGAGCATCGCACGCTCCGAGTCGAGCGATCGGTAAGTCCGGCTGGGGAGGTCACACCGCCGAAGAGCGGCGAGACGCGCACGCTGTCTATGACCGAACGGCTGACGGCCGTGCTCGTGCCCTTCGTCGAGGGACGCATGAAGGGTGCCCCGTTGTTCGAGGGACGCGACGGTGGTCGGATCAGCCGATCGGGGGTCCGCCACCGACTCGGGCGCGTGCAGGCCATGGTCGGGCTTCCGACGAAGGGTGCTCACGCTCTGCGCCACTCCGCGGCGACCTCGGCGTTGGCCGGCGGCGCCGATCTCGTGTCGGTCCAGAAGCTGCTCGGCCATCAACACCTGGCTACCACGGTCGCCGCGTACCTCCACGACACCGGCGACGCGCAGGGGCGGGCGGTGACGGCCCTCCAGAAGGCGCGGGCGTCGGCGGCGCCAGTTGTCACGGATCCGTCACGGGCGCCTCGGACCCGGCCACACGTCGGTAAGGGAAGGCCCAAAAAGCGAAGGGATCACAAGTGATTAGCGTTAATCGCTCGTGACAATCGAATCAGTATCTGTGGAACAAGTTCTGAGCCGTCCTCGCCAAAAGCCCCTCCGCTGCCAAAACGCCGCGGATCTCCACCCGGAGGGGCTTGGGCGGGGAGGGCGACTTGCCACGGGTTGCCTCTGGGTGCCTCTGGTTGCCACAAATCTGCCCCAAAACCCGGACGACTTCGGGTAATAGTCCCGGCCGGCGAGCCCTGCAGTCGTCATGCTGGGCGGATGGGGGGGACACGTCCGTGCGGGTCGCAGGGCCGTCCAGCGCACGGGCCGGGTGGCCGGCCGCTGACCGGGGAGGTCGGCCACGCAGGCGCTTCCGTTTCAATCTCGCCGACTTGGTGAGCTGCCGGGCCCGGCCGAGCGAAATGCAGGGGTGGGCGGCATGCCCGCATGCGCGAGGCCTGGCACCTACATGCCGCGCCCGACCCACGCGTGCGATGCGGCGGTGCTCGTATGCCGGCACCTGGCAGGCTTTCTCGCGCGCATCGAGGAGCGTGGCCAGGGTTGGCTGCCGGACTTCGTGAAGGCCGAGCTCGAGGGCTTCGCGGGGTGCGGGGACTTCGAGCTCGGTTTCGTGCGGACCGCGTATCGCAGGTGCGGACGCTGACGGTCGCCTCCAGGTCGACAACAGCGAGCTGTACAGGCGCTCCTTGGGCAGGATGGCGCCGATCTGCCCCTCGCTGGCCTGGTCGGTCTGGCCGACGATCTTCCGCTTGTACGCGGCGGCGGCGCGGACGCTGCCGCCAGCACACGCGAGTGGGCCGCGCAGCGGTTGCATATCTGCCGCCGTCGCCCACGAAGACGTCATCGAGCACGAGACGACACTCATTGCGATGATGGCGGCCGGCTTCGGCCTCGCCTTTTTGCTCGGGCTAGCGGCGCGCCGCGTCGGCGTCCCGCCGTTGGTCGGTTATCTGCTGGCCGGCATTGCAGTCGGCCCGTATACACCCGGTTTCGTCGGCAACGCCGAGGTCGCCGATCAGTTCGCCGAGATCGGGGTGATCCTGCTGATGTTCGGGGTCGGCCTGCACTTCTCGCCGCGTGAGTTGCTGGCCGTCCGGAAGATCTCGTTACCCGGCGCGGTGGTCCAGATCTTCGCCGCCACCGCGATGGGAGTCGGCCTGACGCTCGCTTGGGGCTGGTCGTGGGGCGCCGGTCTGGTGTTCGGGCTCGCGCTCTCGGTCGCCAGCACCGTCGTGCTGCTGCGCGCCTTCGAGGAACGCGAGTTGCTGTCGTCCGCGGACGGCCGGATAGCGATCGGCTGGCTTATCGTCGAAGATCTGGCGATGGTCCTCGCGCTCGTGTTGCTGCCCGCCCTCTCGGGCCCGCTCGGCGGCGCGAGCGGCGGCCCGGACGAGGTCGGGCTGCTCGTCGCGTTGGCGACGACCTTCGCCAAGCTGCTCGCGTTCCTCGTGCTCATGTTCTATGTCGGCCGCCGCGCTGCGCCATGGCTGCTGATTTTCGTCGCCCGGACCGGGTCACGCGAGCTGTTCACGCTCAGCGTGCTCGCGCTGTCGTTCGGCATCGCCGTCGGCGCCGCGACGCTATTCGACGTGTCGTTCGCTCTCGGAGCGTTCTTTGCGGGCGTCGTGATCAGCGAGTCGCACATCAGCCGTCAGGCCGCCGCGGACGCGCTGCCGATGCAGGATGCCTTCGCGGTGCTGTTCTTCGTCTCCGTCGGCATGCTGTTCGACCCGGCGATCGTGTTCGAGCAGCCCCTCCATGTGCTGTATGTGGTGCTGATCGTCCTGCTCGGCAAGTCGATCGTGGCGCTCGGGATCGTGCTCGCGTTTCGCTACCCGCTCCGGACGGCGTTGATTGTGGCCGCTAGCCCGGATTTCTCACCACGCACAGCGGAGCCTGCTGAGCGGCCGCCGTCGACCTGGCGCGGGGCGCTCGGACGGCGGTGACATGAGCCGCAAGCGACGGACGGCGAGCGCGCGAGATCGAGCTGTATGCCGGCTTACAAGTCCGGCGGGCGCCTTCCGAGCGACATGTCCATGAGGACAGACGACCTCCTGCGCAGAGAGGCGCATCCATCACGCGGGATGTTGTCGAGGCCGTCAGCGTTTCATGAGTGAGCTCGGCGGAGGTTGTCGAGGGCTCGCCACCAGACATGCTGGAAGGGAAAGACCGAGCTGAGGGAAACGCAGATGCGGCGGACCGAGGTCGTGACGATCGCACCGATCTTGAGCAGCCGCGTGCGGATCGTGGAGACCTGGGCGTGCGCGAGTTCGGTGCTGGCGAGGGCGATTCGGCGGAGCTCGTTCAGGATCATGTACGCGACCGAGGAGAGCCAGAGGCGCAGTTGATTGGCCCGCAGCGTGTGCGCGCTGGTGCGGTCGGCGAAGAGGCCGAGTTGCTGCTCCTTGATCCGGTTCTCCATGTCGCCGCGGGCGCAGTACAGGTCCTCGTAGAGGCCGCGGGCGTCGTACTCGTCGCAGGACAGGTTGGTGGCGACGAAGCGCGGGTTCTCCTTGTCGGTCGTGTATTCGGCCTTGCCGATCACGCGACGTTCGCAGGACCAGGACCGGTTCGTCTCGTATCGGAAATCCTTGAAGACACGTGCGTTCTTGCCGGTGCGCTCGGCGATGGCGCGGGCCTCGTTCATGTCGTCGTCGATCTCCGCGATTAAGCGAGAGTTCTTCTGCAAGCCCAGGACGAAGAAGAGCCCGTTATCCTCGCACCAGCGCATGATGTCGTCCCGACAGAAGCCCGAGTCGCCGCGCACGATGATCCGCGCGCCTGGCCAGCGCGCGAGGATCTGCGCGACGATCCGTTCGAGTTCCTCGACCGCGTGGCTGGCCGGCTGCTCGTTGGCGGTGTTCAGCGCGGCACCGAGGAGGAAGTCGCCGCAGAAGACGTACAGCGGCAGGTAGCAGTAGCCGTCATAGAAGCCGTGAAAGAAGCGGCCCTCCTGCTGACCGTGCACCGGGTCGTCGGTCGCGTCGAGATCGAGGACGATCTCCGCCGGCGGTTCAGCGTGCGCGGCGAGGAAGGTATCGACGAAGAGGCGCTGGATGGCGTGGTCGTCGTAACTGATCTTCTTGTAACGCTCGTCTCCCGCGACGCTCGGCGTCGCCAGCTCCAGGCGGTTCAGTGTGCTCTTGCCCGCCAGCGCGTGACCCCGGTCGCGCTCCCGCTTGCGCTGCTCGCCAGTCGGATCGGCCTTGCCGACCGCCAGCGCGAGCAAGGCGTCGTCGCGGAGTGTGTCGTGGTCGTTCAGATCCTCGTAGCCGCACAGCAGACCCAGCACGCGCTGCGCAAGCAGCTCCTCGACGGTGTGCTCGATGCGGCTCGGATCGCGGTGGTCCCGGAAGCAGGACGCAAACCTTCGAAACACACCTGAACTCTTGGTCAGCTCGCGCAGCAGCAGCAGACCGCCGTCCGAGCTGACCCGTCCCGCGTCGAACGCCGCCTCGACACGGCGTCGACCGGCAGGTTGAAAATCGAACTCGGCGCGGATACACCTTGTCGCGTTCCGGCCGTACCACTTGGTGAGAGCATCTCGTTTCACACCCGCTCTAACTCGGGAAGTACGGCCGGAATTCCTATCCGTGGTGAGAAATCCGGGCTAGCCTGGCTCAGATCGGTGAGTTCTCGTTCATCCTCGCCAGGCTCGGCGTCGAGCTCCAACTGCTCCCGATCGCGGGCCAACAATTGCTGCTCGCCGGGGCGCTGCTGACGATCACCCTCAACCCGCTCGTGTTCGCAGCGATCGGCCCGATGGAGCGCGCGATCCAGAAGCGACCGCGCCTGGTACGGTGGCTCGAGCGCCCAGCGGGCCCGCTCGCCGAGCTGCCCCCGGCCGTCGAGCCGCAGGCGCTCCACGACCATGTGGTCCTGATCGGATACGGCAAGGTCGGCGAGCCGATCGCCAGGGAGCTCGCGCGCCAGGGGCTTCCGCACGTCGTCGTCGAGCAAAACCGCGAAGCGGTCGAGGAACTGCGTGGACGCGGCGTACCGGCGATCTACGGCGACGCGACCCGGGTCGAGATCCTCGTGCATGCGCACATCGAGCGCGCCCGACTCCTCATGGTCGCTACCTCCGATCCGCTGCAGGCTCGGCTTATTGTCGAGCACGCCCTGCGGCAGAACCCGCGGATCGACATGGTGGTGCGCACGCATAGCGACGCCGAGCGCGACTACCTCGAACGCAACGGGGTGGCGCGAGTGGTCGTCGCCGAGCGGGAGGTCGCGCTCGGGTTCATCCGCTACGCGCTCAACTGCTTCGGCGCCCCCCAGCACCTCGCGGAGGCCGCCGCGGAGACGCTACAGGTCGATCGCAACAAACCGAGCTCGCCCGCTACGAACGCTGGCTGATCGACGTCGAAGTGGACCGGGGCGTCAGCGGCCCCCCGCGTCTGCGCGCCAGGTGGGCCAGCCCGAACAATTACCGGGATGGCGATGAAGCGCCCGCCATGTGTGCTTCATGTGGGGTGGTCTCTGCCGATCTGCATAGCCCAGATCCGCCGCGCGCAGGCAGTCGGCGTCGAACGGCTCCCCGCGCCGTCACTTCGCCTCGGGCGGATCGCGCAACGCTTCCTCGCTGAGATGTTCGTGTTGCAGCGTGATCACTTGTAGCGCGCTTGCACGCCGCTCGGTATCACGTGCCTTCCGGAGCACCCGGTCGGCTTCGGCGGTTTGGCCGCGCTCCTGGAGGTCCCGAGCCATCTGTTCGAGCAACATCACGCATTCCTCGAGCGCCCGGGTCACTTGCCAGAGGCTGTGGTCCACGGCCTCGGTGACACCGGCGAGCAGCGCGCTCTTGCTGAAGGCGTGCCCGGTGTGGCAACGGAACCGCGTCACGTTACCTTCCTTGAGCTCGACCAGAGCGCCGTGGCACTCGGGGCAGGTGAACGGGCTCAACTCCGTGCACTCCATGATACCTCGCGCGAATGCATTGCCGCCGCCGGCGACAGCGACCTCGATCTCCATCTGCCTGTCGGGGTCGCGGGCAGTTTCACTCGCAGCCGCGGGCCCCTGGCGCGACAGACGAGCGAGCAGGGGTCCCATGTCGCGGGCCGGCAGGGAGTGGTCGATCTCGACCTGCTCCAGCGCGTTCAGCGGCATCGCATTATGAGCGGCATCCTCGGGGTCCTGAACCACCGTGATGCCGCCGAGCCGCTTGATGCTCCAAAGCCCCGAGGTGCCGTCATCGAGGACACCCGACAGGACAACGCCGATGACCCGGGTGCGATACGTGTACGCAGCCGAACGGAACAAGGCGTCGATCGAGGGGCGGAAGCGGTTCTCCCGTGGGCCCTTCTTGACGCCGATCCGGTCGCCGTCGATCAGCAGATGGTGGTCGGGCGGCGCGACATAGATCTGCCTCGGCCGAATCCTGTCCCCGTCTTGCGGATGGACGGCCGACAGCGGCCCACTCCGGCTCAGGATCTGGGGCAGACGGCTGACTGCATCCGGAGGGATATGCAGGACGACGAAGACGGCGCCCAGGAGGTCCGTCGGCAGACCCGACACGAGCTGCTCAAGGCTCGTGACGCCGCCGGCGGACGCCCCGACGACGATGATGCTCGAACTCGGTTCCATAACTGCTCCGGGGGAAGTGTAGTGAATACGATGGATGCCACCGATCTGCAGCCACGCCGTCGCCGACGGCATGACCAGCCGTGGCGTCCGCTGCGCCGCTCTTCGAGCCTGGCGCCCACCGCCCGGCCCTGCCGGCGAATGCCGATCTACGGCGACGTGAGTCCACCCCCGGCGCGCGAGTCGCCCCGTTGCGGCGGCCGCCGCAAATCGCGCCGCCGTCGAACGACAGCGTGTGCCGGCCCGCGCATCGACCGGGCTCATCGGATACGCGCTTGGCAGTGGTCCCCCGGGGCCACCGGCTAGCGACCGATCGCGTCACCGCGGAGCCTTTGGTTCAAGTTCGAGGTGCGCCCTTCTGCGAGTACGGCGTCAGGGACCTGTCGGAGCTCCCAGACGATTCCACACCACTCGAGGCACTTCAGGACATAGAACGTCACGTCCACTTCCCACCAGTAGAAGCCCTGGCGCGCGGCGCCCATGTAGTGATGATGATTGTTGTGCCAGCCCTCGCCGAGGGTGAAAAGGGCGATGAGCCAGTTGTTTCGACTGGTGTCAGCGGTGGCAAAGCGCCGCTTGCCCACGACGTGGGCGAGCGAGTTCACCAGGAAGGTCGCGTGCCAGACGAGGACGGTGCTGAGAAAGAAGCCGACGAACAGGCCGGACCACCCGAGCGCGAGCCACACGACAAGCCCGAGGCCCAGCGGTGGCACCAGCCAGTGCTTGTCGAGCCAGACGAGCTCGGGGAATTTGGCCAGATCGCGGACCCGATGGTGCGCCCGGACCTCACTGCCGCGCTCAGCCAGCCAGAGCACGTGCGAGTGCCAAAATCCGTGCTGCACCGGCGAGTGCACGTCCCGCGGCGCGTCGGCGTACTTGTGATGGTTTCGATGATGCGCGGCCCACCATAGTACGCCCTTCTGCATCGTGCTCTCGGCGACGATCGCCAGGATGCACTGGAACCACCGGCTGGTCTTGAACGTCCGGTGCGAGAAATAGCGGTGATAACCCGCCATCACGCCGAGCAGCCGGACGAAGTAGAGCACCGCACACACGATCCAGTCGATCGGCCGCGCGCCGGTCCACAGCGCGGCGAAGCAGAGCAAGTGGACCGAGATGAAGGGGATAAAGCCCACCCAGTCGTAGCCTCGCTCGCGGTGCAGGGCCGGGTCCATGGATATCGACGGGAGCGCTTGATCGGGCATCGGCAAAGTACCCTCACTGTGCGTCACCACCGCTGCCGCGCCCGTCGTCGTTGCGTAACCACGCGTCGCCGTTGTGTCGTCGAGGTCGCCGATTCGAGGTTGTGCAGCGGGCGCCGCAGACAGAAAGACTTGGTTGAGTCGAAATCTGATTCGAAAGACAGGACCCCGCCGTTTGTAGTCATGAAGGCGGGTCTTGCGCTCGAGGGAGAGCGGGGCGCCAAACCCGCGGTCTGCGGATCGAGTGGAGCGCATGGCTGGTGAAGCGCAGCGGTCCCGCACGGCGTCCGCTGCACGCCTCGCGGCGTGCGCGAACCGCTCACCGGGGCGCGCTCGGCCGGTTCTCCATCATGATCATGACGATGACTGCCGACCGACCCGTGGCGCCTGCCTCTCGCGAAGAGGCGGCAGTTCGCCTGCTCGCGCAACAGACCTTCAGCCGGGTCGCCGGTGCGCCCTTGATCGAGGGCAACGCCGTCGAACTGCTGATCGACGGCCGGGCCAACTTCGACGCCTGGCTGGCGGCGATTCGCGCGGCGCGCACGTCGATCCTCCTCGAGAATTACATCTTCGACGACGACGCGTTGTGCCGTGAGTTCCGCGATGCGCTGGCCGAACGCGCGGCGGCGGGCGTCCGAGTGTGCGTGATCCGCGACTGGCTGGGATGCCTCGGCAAATCACGGGATCACATCTGGAGGGCGCTGCGCATGGTCGGGGGCGAGGTCCGCACGTACAACCCGTTCAGCGTCGCCAGTCCATTCGGATGGGTTTCCCGCGATCATCGCAAGCTGCTGGTCGTCGACGCCGAGGTCGGCTTCGTCTCGGGGGTGTGCATCAGCAAGGAGTGGCTCGGCGATCCGGCACGCGGGATGGCGGCCTGGCGGGACACCGGGATCGCCCTGCGCGGGCCGGCGGTCCGCGACCTCGCGGTGGCCTTCGCCGACAACTGGGCGAGCCTCGGGGACAGGCTGCCCGCTGGGTTGTCGCTCCTCTGCGAGACGCCGCCGATCGCGGGCGACACCGCCGTGCGCGTGGTGGCGACATTACCGAGCACGGCTGGGCTCTATCGCCTCGATCAGATGCTCACGGCCCTGGCCCGGCGGACGCTGTGGCTGACGGACGCATACTTCATCGGCACTTCACCGTACGTGCAGGGGCTCGCGGCCGCCGCACGCGACGGCGTGGACGTGCGCCTGCTGGTGCCGGGCTCGAGCGACCTGCCGGTCGTCGGCGCGCTGTCACGCACGGGCTTTCGCTCGCTGCTCGCGGCCGGGGTCCGCGTCTACGAGTGGAACGGGCCGATGCTTCACGCGAAGTCGGCGGTGGTCGACGGCCGCTGGGCGCGGGTCGGCTCGAGCAACCTCAACATCGCCAGCTGGATGGGAAACTGCGAGCTCGACGTGGCGTTCGAGGACGAGGCGTTCGCGCGGCGCATGGAGGCGCAGTACGAGGAGGACCTCCGCGGGGCGACCGAGGTCGTGCTCCGTTCGCGCCGCCGCGGTCAGGCCAAGGGGTCCGGGCCGAGCGCGGGGTCTGGAGGCGCCGCCGCGGGTGCCTTGCGCCTGGCGAATACTGTGGGCGCCGCGATCACGAATCGTCGGGTCCTCGGGAGCTCGGAGGCGGGGATCTTGCTCGGGGGGGCGTTGGTGCTGTTGGCCACCGCAGGGGTCGCTCTGTATTGGCCGCGGGCGCTGGCCTGGCCGCTCGCCGCACTCGCGCTGTGGTCGGCATTCGGCGTGATCGTCAGATACATCGGCGTCGTCCGCAGGGCGAGATCGCGGCGACGCACGGCGCCGTCGTGAGCCTCGCGCGGTCGGGCCCGGCGCGGCGGAACCGCGGAGGGGCACCACGCTCCCCGCCGCGCATCGGGGGCTCCAAGCCGGACGCGGACACCCCTCGCACCAAGCCGCGAGGCCGCCAGCCAACTGGCCGCCGCGACAAGGAACACCACCTGCGCCTGTCGCCCGTAAGGACAGATTGCTCCGGTCGGGGCAACCTCCGCGAGCCCAGCCGGCGAGTCGCTGGCCCGAGCGCAGTCAGCGACTCTGCTTGCGGGTGGCCGGAGATTTCACGATGCTTCGCCGCCCGCGCCGGCTCGAACGAAGTCGCAGTAGAGCAGGCACTGCACCATCAACGTCGCCGGAACGAGCTCGTTTGTGCCGACAGCCGAAACCGCTGCATCGTCATCGCATGAGCTGGGACAATTCGTCTCGTGCCGCGTTGAGCTCCGCCATCGCGTTGCGCAGCCGCTCCCCCACGATCTGCTTCTCGGCCCGCTCCGTGACGACGAGTTCGGCCATCGCAACTGTCAACTCGCCCTCGGCGACCGTCATCCTCTGCTCGGCGGCGGCGAGCCTGTACCTGCGTCGAATTTTGCCGAACATGACCTGACTTTCGTAGGCCGTCAGTAGCGGCCTATGCGACGCCTTGCAAACTCCGCCGCAAGCAGGGCCCGGCCGTACTGGGCTTCCCGCAGGCGCCGAGCGCTTCGCCGGCTTTCCAACGGAGGTTTACTGGCCCACAACGAGGCCCAGACCCGCATGAGCACGCGGATGAAAAAATTCCACATCGTTCGTCCCGTTCGACCGCTTCGCCGCAGCGGTCTCAAGGCCGCGAGTCATTGCGAGTTTTCGAGGGATAGGATGGAAAGTCAAACCCCAAAGCTCGCGCGGCGCTCCCGCCAGCGGTGAACTGCATGAAATCAGCTCCCTATTCACAGAATACTGGAAACCGCGCATCCTCACGACGCGAATTATCGGCTCCCTCTCGAGGGCTGGTCCCGCAGGCCGCGAAGGCCGCCCGGTCTTCTTGCGACGCTGCTGAGTTCTTGACCATGGCCTCGTCCTCGCCCGATCGCGCCGATGCCCCTCTGCGAGCGGACTCGAGGCGTCGTCGCGGCGCCTCCGGGTCGGCGCGCCGACCAGGCGTGCCTCAAGGCTCCGGGTCGGCGTGAGCCTGCCGAGGGTCAGCGCAAATTGAGCCACGGACAGGCCGGTGCCCGTGGCGAGCGCCGTCAGCACCGAGAGCAACAGGATCGCTATGAGATCTTCGTCTTCACTCATGGGACATGACGAGATGACCGCATTCCGGCCCTGAGCGCTGGACCGCGACGACGAGCTCGGCGAGCGCGTGCTCGCATTCTGCGAGCAGGAGGCGGGGATCGGGGATGGTGTCGGGGCAACCGACCGCGGCGAGATGCACCGTGTCGCGGTAGCTCCAAACCGTCAGATTGAGTCCGATCTGTTCGAGCAGCGGCCCGCCGAGGTAGACGCTGTCGAGCGCGGAGCCGACGAGGTATTGTGTCTCCCTCGCCCCGCGCACCTTCGAGATCACGAGGTTGACCGGCGGTCGCGGCAGGCGGGGCAGCACCTGGTTCATGAATAGCTGTGCATCGACACCGACGGCGACTCCATGTAAAGGAAGCTCGCGTCGAGTCCGGTCATTCGCTGCATCGGACGCGTCCGCGGCGAAGTGTGGCCGCGAATCCTGCGCGCGCCAGCGGGCGGCCATGTCGCACGGTTGCTCGCCGTCAAGCAGCGGCGCGAGGTGCGACGCGTCGTAACGTGCGTCCCAGCGCCTGGCGCCCCACTCTGTTCAAACCTTCAGCCGACGCAGCCGGAGCGCGTTGACGATCACCGAGGCCGAGCTCAGCAACATGACCGCGAGCACGACGCCGGGGTCGAGCGAGCGTCCGAACGCCGGGTGAAGAATGCCTGCGGCGATCGGGACGGCCGCGGCGTTGTAGACCGACGCGAGGATCAGGTTCTGTTTGACGTTGCCGACGGCTGCCCGACTGAGCCGACGCGCACGCACGACGCTGCGGAGGTCGCCCTTGACCAGCGTGATGTCCGCGCTGTCCCTCGCCAGGTCCGCACCTGTGCCCATTGCGACGCCGACCTGCGCGCGTGCCAGCGCAGGCGCGTCGTCGATGCCGTCGCCGGCCATGGCGACGCGCCGACCTTGCGCCTGCAGTCGGGCGACTGCGCCTGCCTTTTGATCCGGTTCCACTCCGGCCATGACTTCATCGATGCCGAGCTCGCGCGCCAGCACGTCGGCGGTCGTCCAATCGTCGCCGGTGATCATCACCACGCGGAGACCCTCGGCGCGCAGCTCCGCCATCGCCTCCGGGGTGCTCGCCTTGATCGGATCGCTGACATCGACGAGGCCGACGATCGCCCCGTCGGCTGCGACGAGCATGACGGTGTGTCCCTCGCCGCGGAGCGTATGGGCGTGCTCGACGTTCGATCCAAGCGCGACGCCGAGGCGGCGCATCAGCGCCAGGTTGCCGACCGCGACGCGACGTCCGTCGACGACGCCTGTGACGCCCTCGCCCGGTATGGCCGTGAGCTGCTCCGCGGCGGCGAGCTCGAGCCGGCGGGATGCTGCCCCCTCGACGATCGCCGCCGCCCCCGGGTGCTCGCTGCCGCGCTCGAGGCTCGCCGCGAGCCGCAGGATCCCTGCCTCGTCCATCTCCGCCGTGGCGACGATCGCGGCGAGCTTCGGCCTCCCCTCGGTCAGCGTGCCCGTCTTGTCGACGACGAGGGTGTCGACGCGCCGCATCATCTCCATCGCCTCGGCGTTCTTGAACAGCACGCCGGCGGTCGCTGCGCGTCCGGTCGCGACCATGATCGACATCGGCGTCGCCAGTCCCAGCGCGCACGGACAGGCGACGATCAGCACCGAAGCCGCATGGATCAGGGCGTAGGTCATTCGTGGCTCCGGACCCCACGCGCCCCACACGAGGAAAGTCAGGCCCGCCAGGCCCGCCAGGACCGGCACGAGGTATGCGGCGACGACGTCGGCGAGCCGCTGGATGGGCGCGCGAGTTCGCCGGCCCTCGGCGACCATCGCCACGATGCGCGCGAGCAACACGTCCGCGCCCACTCGCTCCGCGCGAACGAGGAGCGGGCCGCCGCCGTTGCGAGTGGAGCCGATGACGAAGTCTCCCGCGTGCTTTTCGGCCGCAATCGGGTCACCGCTCACCATCGATTCGTCGACGAAGCTGTGCCCCTCGAGCACGATGCCGTCGACCGGGACCTTGTCGCCGGGTCTGACCCGCAGACGATCGCCGACGCGGACCACCTCGAGCGGGACCTCCTCCTCGCGGCCGTCCTGGGCGAGCCGGCGGGCCGATTGCGCCGCCACGTCGAGCATCCTGCGGACCGCAGCCCCGGGCCGGTGGCGGGCGAGCAGCTCCAACACCCGTCCCAGGAGCCCGAGCGTGACAAAGACAGACGCGGCCGCGAAGTGCACGGCGACCTGCCCGTCCTGGTCCCGGAACGCGGATGGAAAGATCTGCGGCACGAACGCTGCGACCAGGCTGTAGCCATAGGCCACCGCTGCGCCGAGCCCCGCCAGGGTGGAGACATCGAGGCGGCGGCGGCGCCACGCCAGCGCCGTCCTGGCATAGAACGGCCACGCCGCCCACGTGCACACCGGCGACGCCAGCACGACCTGGACAAGCACCGGGGTGCCGGGCCACTGAAGCGCCGCACGCGTCGAAGAGAGGTCATGAACCGCGAGGAGGAGGAGCGGGATCGTCAGCAGCGCGGCGACCCACAATCGTCGCTTCGTCGCCCGCAGATCGCCACTCTCTTCGATCCCCGGGCGAGGAACCCCACGCGGCTCGAGCGCCGTGCCGCAGAGGAAACAGATGCCGGGCTCGCTTCGGAGCATGTGCGAATGCACCGGGCACACCCATTCGAGGCGACTCAGGGCGGCCGAGGACCCGACTGGCTCGAGCGGCACGCCGCACTTGGGGCAGGTCCCCCGGGCCGGCTGGCGCACCTCCGCATGGCTGGTGCAGGTGTATGTTCCTGGGATCGGGTCCCGACCCGCAGAGGGCGCTCGGGGCGCCGGATTTCCTGGCACGCGTGCCATGAGGTTCTTGTGGGCGGCAAGGCAGCCGACCGCAAGCTCGGCGGTGGCATCGCGTCGAGTACTCGGCGCTCGGCATGATCGTCAGATACATCGTCGTCCGCAGGGCGAGAGCCCGGCAGCGCGTGGCGCCGTCGTGAGCCTCGCGCGGTCGGGCCCGGCGCGGCGGGCCCGCGGAGGGGCGCCACGCTTTCTGCCGATGTCAGCCGGGCGCATGCACGAGCGGCGAGGCATGGATGATTCGCGCGAGCGCTTCGGGGTCGACCGGCTTGATCAAATGCAGATCGAAGCCGGCCTTCTTGACATTCTCCGTGTCCGATGCGAGGCCGTGGCCGGTCATGGCGATGATGAGAGCGCCTGCTGTCGACGAGGCCGCGCGGAGGGCCCGGCACACCTGGTAGCCGTCCATGGAGCCGGAGAGGCTGAGGTCGCACAGGACCACGTCGGGTGGATCTGCGAGCGCCGCCTCCACCCCTGCTGCGCCCGAGTCGGCGATCGCGGCGGTATGACCCCACATGTCGAGCAACATGCCGAGGCTCTGGGCGGCGTCCTCGTTGTCCTCGATCACGAGCACGCGCCGCCGATCGTCGGGGCCGCCCGGGAGCTCCGGCGCGTCCGCTTCCGTGTCGGGCGGAGCCGAAGCCACGAGGGGCAAACGGATCGAGACCTCCGTACCACGACCCTGGCCCGCGCTCGTCGCCGTGACCGTGCCCCCGTGCAGCTCGACCAGCGCCTTGACGAGCGACAGGCCGAGGCCGAGGCCGCCCCGCCCTCGTGCGAGGTGAACGTCGGACTGCGCGAAGGGCTCGAAGGCCCTGACCAGGGTCTCGGGGTCCATGCCGACGCCGTTGTCGCTCACCCGCACGACCGCGGTGTCGCCTCGCCGCTCGAGCACGACCGAGATCCGACCGCCGGGGTCGGTGAATTTGAACGCGTTGCCGAGGATATTGCTGATGCATTGCGACAGCCGTACGGCGTCTCCGTTCACCGGGAGAGGCTCGCGGGCGGTGAACTGCACGGAGACACCGGCGCGGGCCGCCTCGGCGCGGTGATCCTCGACGACGGTGCGGACCACGGCGACGAGGTCTTCGCGCCGCTTCTTGAGGAGGATCTTCCCGCTGGAGATCCGGGAGACGTCCAGCAGATCGTCGATCAGCCGGGCCATGTGCGCGGCCTGGCGATCGACCATGTCCACCGCCCGCTGAATCTCGGGGGTGGGGGCCGGCACGGCCCGCCGCAAATAATGAATCGCGTTGCGGATCGGCGCGAGCGGGTTTCGCAGCTCGTGGCCCAGCAGCGCGAGGAACTCGGTCTTCTTCCGGTCCGCCGCGTTGACCTCGTGAAAGCGCTTCTGGCTCTCGCGGAGGGCCTGTCGGTCGCGCGCATGCTCGGTGATGTCGCGCGCGATCCACGAGACCGCGGCCCGGCTGCCCTGGGTGTCAGTGATGGGCGACAGACTCGCCAGCACCCGCACCGGCGAGCCGTCTTTTCGCTGCAAGAACGCCTCGATCGGCGGACTGCGCTCACCGCGGAGGGCCGCGCCAAAGGCCGAGGCGAACGGCGACGATTCGTCGGGAGCGGCGAGGAAGTCGATCGTTCGCCCGACGGCTTCCTTCGCAGTGTGACCGAACATCAGCTCGGCGCCGTGGTTCCAGGTCACGATCGCCGCGCGGTCATCGAGCGCCAGGATGGCGTCGTGGGACGACTCCACAATCGCCGCGAGCCGGCGCGCCGAGTCCCTGGCGGACTTCAGATCGGTGATGTCGACGAATGTGATGACCACCCCGATGACCACGTCGTCGGTCGTGCGGTAGGGCTGGATCCGCTGCAGGTACCAGACATCCGCGTCCAGCAGGTGGACCTCGCGTTGCAACGGGGACTGGGTCTGCAGCACCCGCTCGGCGTCCGCGACGAGGTCCGCGCCGGCGAACTTCGGGACGATGTCGGTGATCTCTCGCCCGACGTCGCTGTCGATCAGCCGAAACAGTTGGCTCGCCTCGGGCGAGAAGCGCTTGATGGTGAGGTCGCCGGCCAGGAACACGGTGGCGATCCGGCTGCTGGTGAACAGGTTTTGCAGGTCGCTGTTGGCCTTGTCGAGCTCCTGGAGCTTGCGGCTCAGCTCGGCGTTGACGGTATGGAGCTCCTCGTTGATCGATTGCAGCTCCTCCTTCGAGGTCTGGAGCTCTTCGTTGGCCGACTGGAGCTCCTCGTTGGACGATTGCAGCTCCTCGTTGGTCGACTTCAGCTCCTCGTTCGCGACCTCGAGCTCCTCGACCGCCGTCTGCAGGTTCTCCCGGGTGCTGCGCAGCTCGGTCTCCAGCGCCACGGCGTGCGCGTCGCCGATCGCGGGGGTGCGGCCATCGGCCTCCGCCTGTTCGGAGCTCAGGGAGGCGCCTGCCTCGTAAAAGATCACGGCGTACAGATCGGAGTCCGCGCCGAGCTCGAGGAGCGGCCGGACGACGATGTCGACCGGCTGAATGCGGCCGTCGACGGGGAGCGAGACACCGCGCTGGATCCGCTCCTGGCGCTTGCTGTTGGCCTCGCGCAGCAGCACGTGCAAGTGCGGCCGGAGCTCCTTGCTGGCCATCTCGAGCACGTTGATCCCCGCCGCGCCCGGCGCGAGCTCGAGGAACTTTCGCGTCTGCCCCGAGACGAACACAATCCGGCCGTCACCGCGGGCGATGACGGCGGGGGGCGCATAGACGGCGAGGATCAGGCGCTCGAGCGTCCGGGTGAGGCTCTGATCCCGGGCCGCCGGCTCATAGCCCTGCGGCGCCTCGGCGATCCGACGACCGGACAGGCCGAGCCCCCCGACCGGAAACCTGACGGAGACCTTCGCCTCCTTCCGCTGGAAGATCCGTTGCTTCGCATCGACGACAGTGAACAGTTCGGGGTGGGCCGTGACGTTCTCGGACGGTCCGAGCAAAAGGAAGCCGCCCGGACGGAGACCGTAGTGGAACAACGGAATGACGGTCCGCTGCAGATCGCTCTCGAGGTAGATCAGCACGTTCCGGCACGAGATCAGGTCGAGCCGTGAAAACGGTGGATCGCTGATGATGCTGTGCGTCGAGAAGACGCACATGTCCCGGATCTCCTTGCGGACCTGCCAGCCCCCGTTCGGTCGGGGAGCGAAGAATCGTTCGAGCCGCTCCGGGGAGACTCGGTCCGCGATCGTCTCCGGGTATCGCCCGGCTCGCGCCATCTCCAGCGCTTCGTCGTCGATGTCGGTGGCGAAGATCTTGGCGCCGAGGGCCGCCGTCTTCGGCGCCTCCGCCAGGAGCATCGCGATCGAGTAGGCTTCCTCGCCGGTGGCGCAACCGGGGACCCACACCCGCACGGGGTCGTCGGTCGGCCTGTCCGCGAGGATCCGCGGCAAAACGTCCCGAGCCAGCGCCTCGAACAGCTCGGGATCGCGGAAGAATTGGGTCACGCTGATCAGCAGGTCCTGAAACAGCCGATCGACCTCCGCGGGCGTGTTCTTCAACAGGTCGACGTAATCTTCCAGCGAGCGCTGCTGGAGCACGTGGATTCGCCGCTGCACCCGTCGTTCCATCGTCGAACGCTTGTAGCGGCTGAAGTCGCGCCCGGTTCTGCGGTGGATGAGCGCGCACAGCTGATTCATCAGCATGTCGTGCTCGCCGGCCCTGGTCGGGTCGTGCGCGCCGTCGGCCGGGCGTGCGCTGGTGTTCTGAATGCGTGCGACGTACTCCATCACCTTGGCGGGCATCGCCTCGACCGGGAGGATCCAGTCGACCTGGCCGGCGTCGATCGCGGTGCGGGGCATCGTGTCGTACTTCGCGGAAGCGAGGTCCTGTGCCATCGCCACCCCGCCGTGCTCCTTGATCGCCCTGAGGCCGAGGCTGCCGTCGCTGCCGGTCCCGGAGAGGATGACGCCGATCGCTCGCTCTCCTCGCTCCTCGGCCAGAGAGCGGAGAAACGTGTCGATGAGGTTGGTGCGGTCGTCTCGCGCTTCGAGTCGAAGCGCGCCGCGCTCGAGGGTGAGGGCCGCGTTCGGAGGGATGACGTACACGTGGTCGGGCTCGACGGGCGCTCCGTCCTCTGCCGCGCTCACCGGCAGCGCCGTCTGCTTGGCGAGCAGTTCGGGCATGAGGCTCGGGAGGTGCGGGGCGAGGTGCGAGACGACGACGAAGGCCACGCCTGGCTCGGGCGGCACGTGGGCGAACAGTTGCTCAAGGGCCTCGAGGCCGCCGGCGGAGGCGCCGATACCGACGACGGGGACGAGAGCCGAGCGTTCCTCCGAACTGCCGAGGCGAATAGAGGTCGGCACGTGCACTTCCTCGAGGGGGTCAGTCGTCTGCGTGCAGCAGAGCAACCCGATCGCATAGCACGCGGATGTCCCCCGACGCAATCGAAAGCGCGGACGCAGGGCTCAGGCCGCTTTCGCGTGCGAGCCCCGTCGACAGGGGCGCAACCGCAACAAAGACGCGAAGGATGGTCGACCCCGCGTCCGTAGGCGGGGCTCGCACGCCCCAGGCGAAAAAAGCTGTGCTCGAGTCGACGAAGACATGGCGTCACTTGCACGCCGCAGACTGTTCCGGTCGCTCAGGACCTTTCCGCGTCGTCACGTTCGCCGACCTGCGCTCGACGAGCGGCTCCTCGCGCGGTCAGCTTGACGAGTTCCACCGTCGCCACCGGGGCCAGCCGAGCACCAGCGCCCAGTCGACGCCCCGGAGCGGGACGGTGTGCAAGACGACTTGCAGCGGCCGCCAGTAGACCGCGGCGAGTTGCAGAGCCACGCAGGTGACGACGGCGGCCACCGCCACGACCTCGCCGCGGGCCTGCAGGGCCTCGACGATGCGCAGCTTGTGCTGCGGTGAGACCCGGGCGAACACGCCGGCCTCGGCGACGATGCGCTGCCAGCCGCCCCCGTCGAGGCGGGCCAACCCGCGGCCGTGGACCGTGCGTCGTGGGGCGGCCGAACCCAGCCACGAACGGGCCCAGCGGCACGGTGAGTTCGTGGGAGCCGACGAACGCGCCGAAGAGCAAGAGCAGGCCGATCCCTGCATGGGCGCGAGGGTCCGCGCGGCACGGCGACACGGTCGTGCCGTCAGGCTGCGCGGCCAGCTCCACGGCGTTTGCTGCGCCGATAGGCTCCCATGCACGCCGCAGATCCCCGGATCATGAGGTGCTCGCGCGGGCCTCGGCGGGCTCTGCGTCCAGGTCTGGAGAAGGCCCGAGCGGCGGATGCGGGACCGCTGCTCGCTCGTGCTGCACGTCGGGGCGGAGCGACGAACGGATGCATCGCTCCGTGCCTCGGCGCTGGACGCATCGGATTGCTTGGTCACACTTGGAGTCGCAGACGCGGTCGTCGACCGTTCCCCGCGCTCGCCGGGGGAGTTACTCCTCGTGCAGAAGGCCCAGCCCAATCCGACAAAGAGTCTCGCGTTCTGGCAGGACGCGCTCGCCTGGCGGGGAGCGATCACGGTGAAGATCTTGCCGAGGATCGCGCTGTTCGGCGCGTACGCGTTCCTCGTCGCGCTCGTCCACCGACGGTACCACTGGGCGGGAGCCGACCCGATTCATCTCGGCTACACCGGCGGATTTCTCGCGCTGCTCCTCACGCTGCGTACCGGCACCGGATACGACCGCTGGTGGGAGGCGCGGAAGCTGTGGGGCGGGATCGTCAACCAGTCGCGCAACCTCGCGATCGGCGCGTTGGCATACGGACCCAAGGATCGCGTCTGGCGCCATCAGTTCATCCGGTGGACCGCGTCCTTCTGTCACGCTGCCCGTCAGAACCTCACGGGCGAGCGCGACGTAGAGGCGCTCGAGCGGCTATTGGGCGATCCCCGGGCCGTCCGCGAGCTGCTCGCCGCCGAACACAAGCCGATCCGCGTCGCCGGCCGGCTCGCCCGGCAGCTGCGCCAGGCTCGAGAGCAGGGCGGCCTCGACGGCTTCGCCATGCTTGCGATCGACCGCGAGCGTGCGGCGCTCATCGACCACGTCGGCAGCTGCGAGCGGATCCTGCGGACCGCGCTCCCGCGCGTTCACAGCATCAAGCTCCGCAGGTTCATCCTCCTCTATTTGCTCGCCTTGCCGCTCGCGCTCGAGATCTCCCAACTTTGGATGAGGCCGCTGCTCACGATGCTGGTCGCGTATCTCCTGTTCGCCATCGACCAGATCGGACACGAGCTCGAGAACCCCTTCGACACCGGACGCGCGAGCCACTTGCCCCTGCGAGCGATCTGCGGCACGATCGAAGCCGATTTGATGACGCTGCTCGCGGACGACGAATGCCCCGAAGCATGATTCCCGCGGGCGAACGGAAGCCGAGCGACCGCCATGCGCGAGCGACGAGCTCGGCCCGGCACAGGACGCGTCGAGCCGAAGCCCCGCGAAGCCGCTGCCTGCACGAGGCACTCCGCCGTCACGGCACCCGGAGGAGCCCGCGATGAAATGGCTGCGTCCCCGCTGGGACCTGGGGCTGCGCAGCCTGCTGCGGCACGAGTGGCCGCCGTTGTTTTCGCGGGAGCACCTCCGCGCCGACCTGGTCGCCGGCGTGACCGTCGCATGCGCTGCGGCGCCACTGTCCCTCGCAATCGCGCTCGCATCCGGCGTCACGCCCCACGCCGGGCTCGTCACCGCGATCGTCGCAGGCGTCATCTGTGCCCTGTTCGGCGGCACGCGCCTCTCCGTCAGCGGTCCGGCCGTGGTGACGGCCGTGCTGACCGCCGCGATCGCCGAGACGCACGGGGTCGGCGGAGTGATGGCCGCCGTGTTCGCCTGCGGCGTCCTGCAACTCGTCACCGGGGTGTTCCGACTCGGACACCTCGTCTGGTTCGTACCCATTCCCGTCGTCGCGGGATTCACCGCGAGCGTTGGCGCGATCATTTTGATCGGGCAATTGCCGCGGGCGCTCGGCCTGCCACCGCCCGACGATTCGCATGTCGTCGACGTCGTGCGCCACATCGGCCGGCACGTCGGCGACACGGAGGTGTCGGCAATCGTGCTGAGCACGACGGCCGCGGCGCTCAGCGTCCTCCTGCCCTGGTGGCTGCCGCGGGTGCCCGCAGCGCTCGTCGCCGTCGTGATCCCGACGCTGCTCGCCACGAGCATGCGCCTCGATGCGCCGACGATCGACGCGCTCCCTCCGTCGCTCCTCGCGCCACAATCGCCCGCGTTCCCGGTCGAGGGCCTGTTGTCGCTGCTCACCGCGTCGCTGGTGATCTACGCCCTGGCGTCGATCGAGACGCTCTTCTCGTCAGCAGCGGCCGACAAGCTGGTCCCCGGCACACATCACGACCCCGACCAGGAGCTCATCGGCCAGGGACTCGGCAACCTCGCCGCCGCGTTCCTCGGCGGACTCCCGATCAGCGGAATCATCGCACAGAGCTCAACGTCCAGGCCGGAGCCAGGACTCGTCGGGCGTCCGTCGTGCATTCCGTCGCCCTGCTCGCGACGGTCCTTGCGCTCGCGCCGGCGATCGGCAGGATCCCTCTCGCCGCGCTCGCGGGGGTGCTCCTCGCCGTCGCGCTGCGGATGCTGAACCCGCGCGAGTTCGTCGGACTGCTGCGGACATCACGGACCGAAGCCGCGATCTATGCCATCGCCTTCGCGGCGATCGTGCTCGGCGGCCTGCTGTTCGGCGTCCAGACGGGCCTCGTGGCGGCGCTCGCGATCGCGGCGTTCCGAATCAGTCAGGTCAAGGCGGAGCTCGAACCCGCCGATCACCCCGATACGACTCGCGTGATACTCCGCGGATCGCTCACGCGCATGTCGTCCTTGTACGTCAAGGCGCTCCGGGCCAAGATCGAGCTGCTTCCCGCCGGCGAGGCCATGATCTTCGAGCTGCGCCAGGTGACGGCGCTGGACGTAGCGGGCGCGGAGCTGCTCGCGCGGTTGTTTGCGGACATCGAGGCGCGCGGGACGCCGATCGCGCTCGTGGGCGTGGCGGAGCCGCACGTCGCGCAGCTCGTCGCGGCCGACCCGAGCGGTCGCGTCGCCGCACGCATCGCCGCCACCGAGATCGACGTGTTGCGGCTGCTCAACCCGGGCCGGGTGACTCGACCGATCGAGCGGCTGATCGCCGGCGTGCGCCGCTTCCAGCAGAGCGCCGGCCGGCGCCGCCTGCTCGTCGAGCGGCTCGCAAAGGCGCAGGACCCACACACCCTGTTCGTCAGTTGCGCCGACAGCCGGGTCGTCCCGACGCTGCTCACCTCGACGGACCCGGGCGAACTGCTCCAAGTCCGCAACCTCGGCAACATCGTGCCGCCGTCCGGCGGCGCCGCGATGCCCGCCGAGGGCGCCGCCGTGGAGTACGCGCTGACGCGCCTTCACATCACCGAGATCGTCGTGTGCGGGCACTCGGGGTGCGGCGCGATGACGGCACTGCTCGCGCGGGATCCTGCGGTGGGTATGCCGTCGGTCGCGGAATGGCTCCGCCCGGCCGCGGCACTGCTCGCCCGGCTGCCCGACGACGCGACGCCGGGCGATGCCGCGATGGCCAACGTCGTGCTCCAGCTCGAGCATCTCCGGACGTACCCTATCGTGCGCGAGCGACTCGTCGCCGGGCAGCTGCGGCTGCACGGCTGGTACTACGACATCGGGGCGGGCGCGCTGTCCGCGTGGGACGACGTCGCGGAGCAGTTCGTGCCGCTCGTCTCGCCTATTCGCTCGTCTGCGTCTGCCCATCGGTGCTGAGCCGACGCTTCACGCGACCGCGGGTGCGGAGGTCATCGAGTTATGGGAGGCGGACTCGCCGAAAAAGATCAGTCCCGGCGGAGCGAAACGTGCCGGACCGGTGAGAGGTCGTGCGCCAGCGGCGGGAGCGCCGGCGGTCGCCGCGGCGCCTCGCCAGCGAGCTCGGGCGATCCGTGCAGCACAGCGTACCCAGGGCCCCCGAGCCCCGGCGCGCCAGCTTCGCCAACCGATCTTGCCAGATTGAGCTTGCGCCGCCAAACGGGCTTGAGGTGGAGAATCATGCCGCGCTCATCACAACCACGCTCGCGCTCACCACTTCCGCTCCGGCAGCGCCGCCAGCTTCGGGCGTCGAGGTCGCTGAGCGGCCGTCACGGCCTGCGACAGCCGCCGCGACCGATCCGAGCCCTTGAGGCCGAGGAGGCGACGGGTGCCGATGAATGAAGCAGAAACGAACCTGGACCGCCGCGAGCAGGCTCGCTGGCTTATCTTGCTGGCGACGGTGGTGGGCGCGCTCTATCTCTGTTGGTTGATGCTCAAGCCCTTCGTCGACGTGCTCCTGTGGGCCGGCGTCTTGATCCTCACCTTCGATCCTGTGCACCGGCGAATCCTCGCGCGCACGAAGCGGCCCAACCTGAGCGCGGCGTTGATGACCCTGTTCGTGGTCGTGGCGATCGGCGTGCCGATAAGTCTCGTGATCTGGGCGATCGTCCGCGAGATCATGCCCGCGGTCGGGATGTTGCAGACGGTGTTCGGCCAGCTCCTCGACCCCGAGTCCGAGCTCACCGGGCCTGCAATGCGGTGGTTGGGACGGCACGTCGACCTCGAGCAGATCCGTCAGCAGATCAGCGAACAGCTGCGAAATCTCGGCTTGGAGCTCGCCAACAGGACGCTCGGCGTCCTCGGCAACGTGCTCGGCCTGTTCGTTCGGGCCTTGTTCGTCGTGTTCGTCATGTTCTATCTGTTTCGCGACGGGAGGATGGTGCGCGACGCATTGGCGAGCGCGATCCCGCTGCACGACCGCCAGAGTCGCGCGATCCTGAGGCGGATCGGCGAAGTCGTCGGAGCTAGCGTCAACGGCGTGCTCGTCATAGCGACCCTTCAGGGCGTCCTCGGCGGCGTGGCTTTCGCTGTGCTGGGCGTGCCCTCGGCCATCATCTGGGGCGTGGCCATGATCTTCTTGTCGCTCATCCCGATAGCCGGCGCGTTCGTGGTCTGGATCCCGGCGGCGATCTACCTCGCCGTGTCCGGCGCCTGGATCAAGGCCGTCCTGCTCGCCCTTTGGGGCATTTTCGTCATCAGCCTGGTCGACAACTTCTTGCGACCTCGGCTCGTCGGCAAGCGGGCCAAGCTGCACGAACTCTTCATTTTCTTCGCGGTGCTGGGCGGCTTGCAGCTCTTCGGGCTCATCGGCCTCGTGCTCGGGCCGGTGGTGCTGGCAATCGCCCTCTCGCTCTTTGAAGCCTTTCGTCACCCCGGAGATGCCCCGGCTTCATCCGCCGAGTTCAGCCGTCCGGCCGACCATCCTTGATGGCCCCGGAGCCGCTGACCAAAGAGCGCCTGCGCCGCCTGCCGCAGGAGCAGACATCCAGGTCGGGCGGGCGTTCGGCGAGGACATCTCGCCTGCCGTCACAAAGAGCATCGAAGGCATCGCCGCCGCTGCCATGATCGGCGCGCTGCGCCGGAGAACCATCTGCTCACGCGGCGATTCATCGATGGCGTGACACACCGGAAGTCCGCAGCGCGGCCGGCAGAACGTGTCGGCGTGCCCGCACGCCGGGCGATCGCAACGCTCCCAGGCGGGCGAGCGGGGCGAGAGTCGCCCGCATGAGTCGGGTGAGCCTCTGGCACAGTCAATCGCGCTGTCGGCGCTGCTGCCATCGTTCTTGCATCTACGTGCTCACGTGTTAGTGACTCGCGTATGAGCCACGACGATGCAATCTCGACCGTGGGGCCGCATCCGGCGCCTGTGGCGCCTGTAATGCGCTGGGGGGCCATATTTGCCGGTACGTTCGTGGCGGCGGGTATGTGGCTCCTTCTTCACGTGCTGGGGATGTCCGTCGGACTCATCGCCATCAACCCCGAGGATATGGGCACCCTACGGGGAGTCGGGATCGGGGCCGGCATCTGGACGTTGATCGCTCCGATCATCGCCCTGTTGGTCGGCGGCTTGGCGACGGGCCGGCTCTCCGGGCCGCTGGACCGCATGACCGGCGCCATCCATGGTGCCATCATTTGGACGCTGACGACCGTCGCGTCGATCAGTCTCCTGTGGACGATGCTGAGCTCGATCGTCGGCGGTGCGTTCGTAGCGGGTGCGACCGTGGCATCGGCGACTGCGAGCGGCGCGATGGGGGCGGTCGGGGCGGCGAACGAGATCACCCCGGAGGTCCTCGGGCTGGCGCCCGACGAACTGCTGGCTCCGGTGAATCAGCGCCTGAAAGCCGACGGCATGCCGCCGATCACGAGCGAACAACTGATGACGGCCACGCGAGAGGCCCTGCGGTCATCGATCCAAGCGGGGCGGATGGATCGCCAGATCGTCGTCGACGCGCTGGCGCGGAGTACTGCGCTGTCGCCCGCCGAGGCGGCCGACATTGCGGGGTCGATCCAGCAGCGTTACGATGAATGGGTCGAAGCCGCAGGCCAGAAGGCGCTCGAGGCTGCCGACGCCGTCGGTAAGGGGCTGCTCGGCTTGACTCTGGCGATGCTGCTCGGCTTGGCGGCGGCAGTCGCAGGCGTCGTGCTGGGCGCCCGACACAACTCGAAGCGCGCAGCGCTGGCGGCCACTTCGTCCTATCGCAGCTCAATGCGCTGAGTCTCGCCTGAATCGCGCGGCTCGACCCGGCAGACCCATCCCCCCGCAAGACCACACGGCATTCAACTGAGAGCGCATTATGCTGTTTCGCTCATGCATCACGCTGATCGTCCGCCACAAGAAGGAGCGCGAAGTAGCGCGCTTGCGGTTCATGCCCGGCGGATTGGCCGTCCAGTTCTGACCAATTCGCCGACCACCTGCCGGGCTTGTCGCTCCGAATTCTCGTTCAAGGAGCCAGCATGCGCATCCTCCTCGTCTACGCAGAGTTCCCCCGGACCTACTGGGGCTTCCAGTACAGCCTCCGCATCGTGGGCAAGCGCGCGTCGCTGCCGCCGCTCGGGCTCGTCACGGTAGCGAGCCATCTGCCGGCGGAGTGGGAGCTCCGGCTCGTCGACATGAACGTCGAGCGGCTGGACGACGAGGCGCTGATGTGGGCGGATGCCGTGCTGGTTGGTGGCATGCTGATCCAGGCGCCGTCGATGCGCGCGGTGGTGGGGCGGGCTCGCGCCCTGGGTCGTCGCACTGTGGTCGGCGGTCCGGCAGCGAGCACGTCCCCGGGCGAGTTCGCCGAGGCCGACGTCGTGTTCGGCGGCGAGGTTGAGGACCGCGAGGCCGAACTGATGGCCCTGATCGCACCCCGGGCAGCGCGGCGGCCGGTCGACGGGGCGAGGCAGATCCTGGTGCCCCTCCGCAAGGACGCGCGTCCGTCCGTCACGTCGTCGCCGGTGCCGCGATTCGACCTCCTCGAGCTTTCGGCCTACTCCGGGATGTGCGTGCAGTACTCGCGCGGGTGCCCGTTCCGCTGCGAGTTCTGCGATATCATCGAGATCTTCGGCCGGGTGCCGCGGACGAAGACGCCCGCCCAGCTCGTGGCCGAGCTCGAGACGCTGCGCAAGCTCGGCTGGACCGGGGCGGTGTTCGTGGTCGACGACAACTTCATCGGCAACATCAAACGGGTCCGCCAGCTCCTCCCCGAGCTGCGCGCGTGGCAGGAGACCCACGGCCACCCGTTCGAGCTGTACACGGAGGCGAGCCTGAACCTCGCCCGCGATGCTGCCCTGGTCAGCGCGATGATCGCGGCCGGCTTCACCTCGGTGTTCCTCGGCATCGAGACGCCGTCGGCCGAGGCGCTGACCGAGACGCAGAAGACCCAGAACCTCCGCGTCGATCTGGTCGCCGCGGTCGAGGCGCTCACCCGCGCCGGCCTCGAGGTCATGGGCGGCTTCATCGTCGGGTTCGACAGCGACGATGCGTCGGCCTTCGAGGTGCAGCGGCAGTTCCTGGCCGACGCACCGATCCCGCTGGCGATGGTCGGCCTGCTCACCGCGCTGCCCGACACCCAACTGTGGCGACGCCTCGAGGCCGAGGGCCGTCTGCGACACGAGTCCGGCGGCGATCAGATGACCCGCCCGAACTTCGTGCCGGTGATGGACGAGGAGGCGCTCCTCGCCGGCTACGCCGACCTCCTGCGCGAGCTCTACTCGGTCGACGGCTACCTGCGCCGCTGCCGGGCGGCGCTGGCGATGCTGCCGGAGCCGGCGGTCCTCTACCACCAGCGCAACTGGATCCCGATCCTCGCCCGCGCGCTCACGACTCTGGGCGTCGCCAGCCCACGCCGCCAGATGTTCTGGTCGCTCGTCGCCGAGGCCCTCCGGCGATCGCCGCGATTCGTGCCGTGGGCGATCGTCAAGGCGATCCAGGGCGAGCACCTGATTCGCTACACCGAGGCGGACCTGCTGCCGCGGATCGAGCGTGCCCTCGCCGAGGTCCGTCAGTCGCGGCCGGACGCCGGCCGCGCGAGGGCGCGACTTTCGCGGACCACGGCGGACGCGGGCGCATGGTGAGCGAGGTCGTCCTGCGCCGGGCGCACGCCAGCGCCGCGATCGGCCCGAGCGCTGCGCTCAACGTCCCGCTGCCGCCGCGCGAGCGGCGGGCCCGCCCAGGGCCCCGAGGTCGCGGCGCAGACGGGCCCGTTCGGCGACGAAGCGGGCGCCGAGCTCCGCGGCCTCGCGGTCGCTGAGGGCGCTGCGCGCGAGCGAGAACATGTTCCGCTCCTCGTCGCGCAGATGCTGCTCGAGCGCCTCGCACAGCGAGACCAGGATGGTGTTCCAGCGCGGATCGTCGCGCGCGATCGGCTCGATCTCCCGCAGCAGCGACTCGAGACGCAGGTGATCCTCGATCCCCCGGAGAGCCCGCTGTTGCAAGCCCTTCGCGTGGATCAGGTAGCTGTAGAAGACTTGCTCCTCGGCCCGCGCGTGGGCGGTGTACTGGCGCAGGAGCCGGTGCAGGTGCTCCTGTGGATCGCCGTCGAGCATCACGGCGCGGAGCTGGACCAGTGTCTGTCGGATCCGCCGATGATCCGCGAGCAGGTGTTCAAAGATCGATACCATGACAGGAGCCTCCAGTTCAGTGCGCCGTCGGGCCACGAGGCACCCGGCTCGGCCGCCCCATCACGAACCCAGGGCGCACCCGGTCCGCGGTGCGTTCTCGCGGCTGCCACGGCCCCCTGGTGCGAAGGAGGGCAAACTTCGCATGGGACTACGAGCATGGGCGCAGTCGCATCGCTCCGGCAAGCGCGACTGCGGCGCCGCAAGAGGCCGGTCGCTAGCCGCCGCTCGCGCGCCGGCGACTTCACCACGACGGCGTGATTCGGTAGAGTCTGCGGGACAACCGATCTCGATAATTGAGGCGACCTGTCGCGGTCGCTGGGACTGTGCGCGGGGGGCGCCCCGAAGATTGATAGCTCCACGGCCGTTGTCGAGGGTGGGGCGCAGAGTGCGAGGACGGCAGCAGGCAGAAGAGGTCGCGGAGGTCGCCGAGGGGCGATGGGGCGGCTGTCGATGCAGCTCCTCGGCATGCTCCTCGCCGACGACGCGCCCATCGAGGACGCACCTGAGGCTCCACGCTCGCCACCAGCCGATCGACATCGCTCCGTTGGGCATCACGCGCCGGGTTTGCGGAACGGGACTTGTGCGCGAGCCACCAGGGTTGCCAGATAGGAAGCATTGCGGTCGCGCTCCTCGATATACTGGCGGGCGCGTGAGAGCACCGTGTCGAGGTCCGGCAGCACATTCGGATCCTCGGTGGGGGACTGGATCGCGCGCAGAACGCTGAGCAGCAGCTCCTCGCTGCGTGCGCGCTCCTGCGCGAGGGACCGGCGGACGTAGAACATGCGGACGAGCAGGCCGCTCACGATCAGCAGCAGAACGCCGAGGCCGAGCGCCAGCCACCCCAGGAGCCCGAGGCCGTCCTGCTTATTCGGGCTGAGGGACATGCCGAGCTCGCTCATGCCGTCGTTGACCCCGAGCACGAGTTGCTTGGCGAGGACGCGGGCGAACAGGCCGGATGCGCCCCCGTGCTCCCCAGCCGTCGCTGCCAGCATTGCGGGCCGCAGGTCCTGCTCAATCACCTTTCGCATGGCGGGGCCGAGGTTATCCTCGACCACTCGCTGTACCGCCGGGCCGAGGTCCTTGGCGACGACCTCGCCGAGCGCTGGCCCGAGGTCGTCTCGCAGACCCTGCGCGGTTGACCGCGTGAAACCGGCGATGGTGCTCCGCGTCAGGTCGTCGATGAATCGCCGCGTGAGCCGCTGGTTCTCCGGATCTAGCGCTCCGGCCACGGCGGCCGAGACGACGCGTTCGGCGCTCTTCATGACCGCCGGCGAGAGGTCCTCGCCGAGCGCCCGCCCGACCGCGGCCGAAATCGCCTGCACGTAGGTATTGCTGGCCTCGCCGATACGACGCACCCGCTCTTCCTCGGTGAGGCTGTCCAGGGCCCCGCCCGCGATCGCTTCGCTGAGATCATGGGCGGCCGCTCGGATGTCCCGGCGCCCGACCTCAACCACTCGCCTGGCGAAGCCGTGTGGGCCACTGACCGGCGGGCCAGCTGCGCGAGCGCGGCTGACCGCTCATCGCTGCAGAGCCAGTCCGAGCTCGGGCTTGCTGGGTGTCGCGGCGGAGCCACGGGCTGGCGTCGATTGCGGCCATGAAAGACGCGGCCGGCTCTTGCGAGGCTGACGCCTCACGTGCGGAGACGCCGCTCGTAGTTCTGGCGCTGGCGCTCTACCTCCTCGACCTCGATGAGCCCGTTCTGTCACACCTGCGCCTCTGCCGCGAACTTCTCGCGCAGTGCGTCGGTACCCCAACCCTCGCCCTTGAGTTTCACGATCTCCGCCACCCTGTCCGCAGCCGAGGCCGCCCACAAGATCCGCACCCCACCGCTTCCGCCCTTCTTCGTCGTCTTGATCCCGACGAACAGCCCGAGCTTTCGCCATTCCCGAATGGTGGGCACGGTGAGGTTGGCCATTTTCGCCAATTCCTCGGTTGTGAGCGGGAAGGACACCGGGCGGACGGTACCGGACGCGTCGACGCTGCCGCAAGGGTTCCGGCTTGAGCCGGGAGATCGAGCCGGCGGCCGCCGGTCGTGAGATGACGCGACAGGCGGGCGTGCTTGGGCTCGCGTGGGGGTTGTCTGCGGCTCGGCGGGCGCTGCGATTTTCGCCCGCGGCACGCCTCCGCAAACTTGGGACATCACTCCCCGGCGCAGGCGGCGTCCGTGGAGTTTTGCGAGCCAGAGGCGCGCCAACTCGCGGGGCCACACGTTCTTGCTCGGCTCACGCCGAAAGCATCCGCGTTCAGCTCGAATCGGTCGGCGACGGGTCCGTTCCCCGTGATGGACGTGAGGCCAGCTCCTCGAAAACTCGGTCACGGTGCCGGCCTGCTCCTCGCGCAACCGCGAACTATTCGGTCTGTGGGCGGGTGCGCGCATCGCGGCAGCGCACGCAAACAGCGGTTGAACAGAGGATGGACCGATGATAGACTGAAGATAGCCGCTCCTGGCCCGGCCATGGTGCGCGTCCGCTCCCCAGCCGGCCGGCCGGCTGGACGGAAGCGCGCTTCCGCTGCAACATCGGACGTCGATGGAAACCCCGACCCTTGAAGCCTCGGGCTCCGCCGCAACCCCTCACGAGGCCGCCGCAGACAGCGAACACCCGCTTGTGGTGCTGTTCGCCGCCTGGATGGCCGGCTCGCAGCAAGCGGGGCGCGCGATGCTTCAGAGTACCGCGGAGCCGTCTGGCGTGTGGGGCCGGCGCGATCACCTGGGCAAGGGCAAGAACCCGCGCCTGGAACCCACGTCGCCGCTGACGGCACGGCTGGCTGTGGTGGTGCGGTGGTTCATGACGCCGCGTGAGAAGCCGATCGACTTGGACGAGGGCCTGGGCCGCTTCGACGGGACGACGCAGCTCGGGATGGAGCACCCGTGGATCCGCGGCGACGTCCGTCGGCTGCATGTGCTCCAGCGCGAGCTACAGCGGAAATGCTTGACCGTCACGCTGGGGAACCTCGCTGCGGGCCCACGCGCGGCTTTCGTCCTTCGCTGGATCCTGGGTCTGTCGGACGACCAGATCGCCGAGGTGTTCGGCACCGTAGAGGCGGTGAAGACCAATGGCGGGCGCGCCCTTCGGGACTTGAGGGACTCGCTCACGCCAATCTGCGAACACATCGACCCCGGCAACGGCTGTCGCTGTCGAAACCGGCTGGCCGGGGCAGTGGAGCGGGGGTTTGTCACCTGGCCCGACCGCGACGACCTCGACGGCGATCGGCCCCTGATCGGGCAAGCACACCAGGACGTCGAGTCCCTTTACCCCAAGCTGCCGCCGCCTCCCTGAGAGGGCCTGGACCTTTCCCGTGACCGCCCTCGCCGACAGCCCGTTCCCCCCGCTCGATCCCGCCGACGCCAGCCCTCCGGTCCGGGAGTTGCGTTTCGGCCTGGTCGAGCCGCTCGACGTGAGCCCTGCGCTCGACGTGGATGACAAGGACGACGGGGAGGTCGTGGCGTCGCTGCCGCTCGGTCCCTTCGCCGAGCGTTACACGCTGCTGCGCACACTCGGCGCCGGGGGAATGGGGGTCGTTCAGCTCGCGTACGACCGCACCGCCCGTCGCAACGTGGCGATCAAGCGGATCCGGCCGAGCTACGCGGACGCGAGCTTCACGGAGCGTTTTCGGAGGGAATACCGCGCCCTCGCTGCGATTGAGCACACCGGCGTCCCGGCGATCTACGACATCGGAGAGACCTCCGCCGGCGAGCCATACTTCACCATGCAGATCATTTCGGGCGAGACGATCCGTGCTCGCTTGAACCGCGAGAAAACCATCCCGCCAGCGCGAGCGCTTGCGCTGGCGATCGACCTCGGGCGCGTGTTGATGGCGGTCCACGCCGCGGGCGTGATCCACCGCGACGTGAAGCCGGACAACGTGATCCTCGAAGGCGAGCGCGTGCGCCTGATCGACTTCGGGGCGGCCCTGCTGACAGCGGATTACTACGAGCAGCCCCACCTCCGCGACGTGACTGCGGTCGGCAAGCGCTGGCGAACCGCACAGGTCGAGTGGATCGGAAACGTGGCCTACATGTGCCCGCAATGGATGAACGAGGGCAAGGTCTCGCCGGCGACGGACGTGTTCTCGGTCTGCGTGGTCCTGTACGAGATGATCACCGGCCGGCCCTTGTATGCCCGGGAGGTGTACCGGCACCGAGAGATCCAAGCCGAGGAGTTTGCGCCCGAGCTCGGGCCGCTGGTGGCCGAGCTTCGGCGCGGGGTCTCGCGGGTGGGCGAGCGTCACCGCAGCATGGCGGAGCTGGTGCGGGCACTCGAGATCGTGCGGTCCCGCCTCGCTGGCCCGGCGCGCCGACCTTCGCTGCCGCTCGTCCTCGCCGCGTCGGCCGCGTCGTTCATCCTCGGCGTCGGAGCAACCGTCACCCTGCTGCGGGCGCCGGCGCCGGTCGAGCCAGCGGCCGCGAGCGCCGGCGTGGAGCCGTCGCTAGCCGTCGCGCCGCCCGCCGTGGAGTCGCCGGGGCCCGAGCCGTCGCCGCCCGCCGTCGAGCCGCGGCGGCTCGAGCCGCCGCCTCCCGCCGTCGAGCCACCGCGGCCCGAGCCGCCGCCCGCCGTCGAGCCGCCGCCGCCCGAGCCGTCGCGGGCCGAGCTGCTGCCCGCCGTCGAGCCGTCGCCCCCCGCGTTGCCGGGATCGACGAGCACGCCGGCCTCGTGGGCGACCCGCATGCGCCGGGCCGAGGCTCGCGCGCGGGCCTGCCTGAAGCGCGCGAGCCTCGATGCAGAACCGCTCTTGACGACTATCGCCGCCGGCGAGCCGGCCAGTGTTCGAGGTGTCGCCTCGGACTCGCCGGAGACGCGGTGCATCCGCGAGGCCCTGGATCACTACGATCTCCAGGTCGTCAAGGGGCAGCGGCAACACACCTTTTTCGCTCGGTAGGAGGTCCCATGTTGCTGCGCCTCGTCCTCGTGTTGACCATGCTCGCCCCACCGCCTTCCGAGGCCGAGGCTGTCGCGGCCTTCAACGCGGGCAAGCTCGAGCTCGCGCTGAAGCTGCACCGCGAGCGGGCCGCCGCTCCGGGTGTCCACGCTCCCGAGGCGCTCTACGGGGTCCACGACAGCCTGCGCGCTCTTTACCGCACGACGGGCGATGTCGCCTACCTGTGCGAGGCTCACGAGGTGGCGAGCGGCCTGCTCGCGCGAGGGGGCTTCGCCAGCGAGAAGGAGCGGGTCTCGTGGGTCGAGCTGGAAGCGACCGACGCGGCCCTCGTGGGCAAGGTCGGCGCGAAGTGTCCCGCGCCGACGAGCGAACCGACGCAGGCGACCGAGCCGACGCCGACGAGCGAACCGACGCAGGCGACCGAGCCGACGCCGACGACCGAGCCGACGACCGAGCCGACGCCGACGACCGGGCCGCGAGCCGAAGGACCGGCGCCGCAACCTGGCGCGAAGGACAGCAGGCCCGAGCCTGGCGCGAAGGACAGGCCGCCGTGGAGACCTCGCGGCCGCGTGATCGCGGCCTCCGTGCTCGGCGGAATCGGGCTCGGCCTGCTCGGGGGCATGGCCGGCGCGTTCGTGCGGCGGGATCAGGCGGAAGCCGAGCTCGCCGCCATCGTCGACGCCACACAGGGCCGCGAGTACACGGCCGCCGAGCGGGCCGCGGCACGCGACGCTGACGACCGCTATGTCCGGCTTGATGCGACATGGCCGGCCCTGCTCGCGGTCGGATGTGTAAGCGTGATTACAAGCGCGGCAGTCCTGTTCGCGCCGACCCGCGCAGGCTCACGCGCGAGAGCGCGCGCCGGCGGCGCTGGCCTTGTATACTCGTTTTGAGCCCCTTTGCGCTCGGAGGTCGCCATGAACCGCGCTCGCGCTTTGTCGTTCTGCATGCTCTTCGTGTTCGGCGCCTGTGCCGATCACGCGCCGTCGTGGGCCGCCTTCGTGGCCAACGACATGACCGCCGGGACAGGTACGAGCAGCGACGGGGGAGCGGCGGAGACGACCGGCTACGCGAGCACGATCGACGAGCCGAGCCCGGCGACCGGCGAACCCGAGGACACGACGGACGCGACGAGCACGGGCGAGGCCGGCAGCACGGCCAGCGACGCCGAACTCGTCCCGCCGCGGATCCTCGCGGTCGACGTGCCGGCGAAAGTCCACCTCGCCGGCCCGGTGCCGGTGACGGTGACGACCGAGGGGGCGAGCCTCCTACGCGCCACGCTCGACGGCGCCGAGCTGGAGCCGTTCACCGACCAGGGCGGCGGCGTGTGGACCGGCGTCGCGCCCTGCTTCGGCGCCGTGGACAACGGCGCGCACGTGCTCGAAGTGACCGCTACGCGCGGGCCGCTCGCGCACGTGTGGCCGCCGGTGATGTTCGAGGTCGCCGCGCCCGCGCCCGGCGATCTCGCGTGGGGCAGGCTCGGGCCGAGCGGCTCGACCTCGCGGCGCGTCGTCGCCACCCCCGAGGGGGACGCGATCGAGGTCGGCGCCGTCTTGATCGACGGCGCGCTGCGTCCGTCGATCCGGAAGCGCCGAGGCGAGGATGGGGCGGAGATCTGGGCCGAGGGAACGATCGTGCTCGACTCGCGCGAGGGCGCGGTCGATGCGGTCGCGCTGACGCCGACCGGCGAGATCTGGGTCGCGATGAACGTCCGCCAGGCGGACAACAAGTGGCGGCCGCGGATCCTCTTGCTCGACGCAGAGGGCCACGCGACGGGCGTCGAGATGCCGACCGATGCGGGGGCGACGGTGCGGGGCATCGCCAGCGACGACGCGGGCGGCTGCATCGCCGTCGGCTTCGGGGGCTCGGGCTACGGCGACACGGATATCAAGGTCTGGCGCATGACCGCCGAGGGCGTCGCAGTCGTGAGCGCGAAGGGGTGGGACCACGCGCCGAACGGCAATGAAGCCTTGAAACACACGTTCGACGACCTCGCGTTCGACGTGGTGATCAAGGACGGCGTCGCATGGGTCGCAGGCGCGAGCGTTGGGGAACACGACGGGGTTTGGACGGAGTCACGCGGCGTCCTCGTGCCGCTGGATCTTGAGACCGGCGCGCGGCTCGACCCGGTGAGCGTGCAAGAGGCAAGCGGCGGCTGGCGGCACGGGATGTATCTTGGCGCCGCGGCACACCCGGACGGCGTGGTCGTCGTCGGCTACGGCTCGACGAGCGACGGGACGTCGCAGCGGATCGAGCTGGCGCTCTACGACGCCAGCGGGGCCCGGATCTGGTGGGTACCCGAGGCGGCCGCTGATGTCGCGTACGGGACCGGTGTCGCCGTGAGCGCGCATGGCGGGGTGATCGCCGGGGGCGTGGTGAAGGTCGGCGGGGTGCTTCGCGGCGTCGTGCTCGGGCGCAAGGGTCTTGTGTACGAGCACAAAGTCTCGTCCGGCCCGGAGGCGTCCGCGGTCTACGGCGTCGCGGTCGACCCGTGGGATCAAGTGTTCTCGGTCGGCGAGCTGACCTCCGCTGGTGTTCAATACGCCCGGGCGGCGCTCGTGCGGCAGTGAGCGCGGCTCACTGAGGGATGAAGGCGTTACACGCCTCGTGAACGAGATCGGCGGCCTCGCTGAAGAACCCGTCGTAGCTGTCGGCGCAGATGTTGCCTTCGCGGTGGTAGTCGAAGGTCTGGGCGACTTCGCGTAGGTGTTGCTGCCAAACGCCGTCGTCGTACACGCAATCTGGCTCGGGCTCGCCCTCTAGCGGCTGCGGGATGATCACCAAGCCGACGACCGCGTGCTCGTCGCCACCCTTGGCGGCCACCACCGCGTCATGAACTTTTTTCGCGCTCAGGATCGATTGCTCGTCCTCGTTGTCCATGATGAGGACGAACACGAGCAGGGCGTCGTCGCGGAGAAAACCCTCGTTGCAGCCGCCCGGGCCGTTGAGTTCGTCGGACACAGCCGCGACGAGCGTGTCGGCGATCGGCGAATTGGCGCCGAAGGTCCCCACCTGTGCGATGCAGGCGAACGCGTCCGGATCGGTCTCGCCCTCGATGATGTAGCGGTTCCCCCCGTCGAGCTCGCACACGTGGTTCGTGGCGTAGGCGCCGGCGTTGTAGAGCAGGCCGGCGCCCCGCGTTCGGTCGCACTTGAACACGGTGTCGGCGTACGAGCCGCACACGTAGTCCATCGCGTACGGGCCGCAGTTGCCCTCGTTCCCGCAGTGCTCGGGCTCTTCACAGCCGAGGCCCCGCCAAAACTCGTCCGTGTTCACGGAGATCACGTGCTTGTCGAAGCCGGCGAACTTCGACTCTAAGGTCTCCATGAAGCCGGGAAAGCTCGCCACGAGTTGATCTTGTTCGTGGCGCATGGTGAAGAGCGCCGAGATCACGAACACGAAATCGACCTTGCCCTTGCACCCCTCGGGCTGCACGTCGCCGAGATCTGGCGCGGGGTCCATGTCGAAGGTCGAGACGCCGGCGGTGCTGGCGGCGCCGCTGTCCTCGGCGCCGCCGGACGTCGAGGTCGACGACGACGAGCCGGCCGAGCTGGTGGACGTCGAGGTCGACGCGTCCGGCGTCGTCACGGACGTCACGCCGGGCCCCGTCGAGAACGCCGGCGGCGTTTCAGTGCCGCAGGCGAGTGCGGCAGCGGCGACGGCGAGCGCGAGGCGGCGCATGGGCACAAGCGTACACCGGACCCCGCGCCTTGTCCCGCGCCTGACGCCGATCCGGTCCATGGCGCGGACAGAGGTCCTGTTGGGGCGAGCTCGGCACGCGCTACGCCTCGCGCCTCGACGGCACGGGTCCCGGTCTGCGCTGGGGCTCGAGCGCGGCCTTCCTTGCGTCGAGGGCATGATCGACGGCGACCTCGAGGCGCGCTTCGGCTACGGTCTGCGGCTGATCACCGCAGGATTGCGGGCGGAACTGCCGATTGGGACCGAGTCGGTGCGTCCGGCGGTCCTGCAGGCGATCGGCCGTCGAGAGCGACGCCCGCCCGCGCCGCATGGCTGTCGAAGTATCAGGGGTGCTTGATCGGTTCCTGCTGAGGGCCACGCTCGTCGCCATCGTGATGGCGCCCCCGCGTCGACAACGTCACCGCCACGGTCTGGCGACGGGGGGCGCCACGCCTGTGGATCCTCAGCCGCCCTGCGCGTGGCCTCCATAGTAGCCACCGGTGTAGTCCGTCGGAGGGGCCCTACATGCGGCGTCTGCCTGTCATCTGACCCCCCTGCCGGGCGTGATCTTGCCGTACGACGCCGACCAACAGCAGTGTCACCTGGCTGCGAATCACGTGCGATCGCTGGCTGATCGATGCGCACCTGACGGCACGGTGAGGGGCGCCTCGTCGTCGTACGGCTGGAAGTTTCGAGCGCACGCTGGGTGTCGGCTGCGCGCGGCATCGCAGCGACGGATGCGATCCGCCAGTTGGTGCGGCGCAGCGACGAAGCCACCCGCCTGCACGGCGCGCATGGGCGGGTGTCGCACGGCAGGAGGACGGGCTCCTGGGGACGCCTCAGCGCGGCTTTCGCTGCACGAGCCGCGGGGACGTCGTGGCGGCCATCGGTCACGTCGCGCAGAGATTCGGCGCAGAACGCGCCTTGCACCTCGCAAGGTGACAGCGGTGGTGCGTCCATGCAAGGAAATGCGGTGTCACCAGTGCGTTCAGCGGGCCCCCAACGCGCGCTCGCTGGGACGTTTGGGCACGATCGTGATGCCGCGCGCGTGGGACGTTTGGGCAGCACCGTGATGGTCCGCGATCGCGAAGCGGCCACACAATCCTGGCGGACAGGCGTATCCATCATCAGGATGACGGCATGAAACGTGTGATCGTCTATAACAACAAGGGTGGCATCGGTAAGACCACCTGCTCTGTCCACCTCGCGCTCTTTGCCTCGGAGCGGCGGATCAAGACCCTCGTGGTCGGGCTCGATCGACAGGGCGACATCTGCCGCTGGCTCTCCGGCGGCGACGAGCACCTGATGAACGGGCACATCTTTCGCGTCAACGAGTACCTGCAGGTCCTCTACAGCCCGATGGAGCTGCCGCAGGACCTCACCAACTTCGACCTCGTGATCGCGGATTGCCCGCCGCACGTTGAGATCGTCGATCAGGTGGACGCGGATCTGTGGCTCGTCCCGATCGACGGGCGCCTGGCGATGGAGAACATGGGGAACGTCTACACGACGCTGCGGCGAGCAGAGGGTACGATCATGATCGTGCTGAACCGCTGCGACCTCATCGGCAAACGCGCGCTCGAGGGACTTCGCGAGGCCGCGCACCAGATCCCGCACGCCACAGTGCGGGACGAGCCGATCCCTTCGTCGGCGGCGATCGCCAAGGCGTCCGAATACTTCCGACCGGTTTGGAAGGTGCCGTACGGCAAGGACACCCAAGGGGACCGCGCGATGCAGGCGATGTGCAGCGACGTGCTGGTGTCATGTGGCTTCGGGGGGAGGCTGTGACATGGCATCGAAACCCTCCAAGAGCGACGGCCTTCGTTACGGCATGACGGGCTTCGCGCACGCGAGGCAACCCGCAGGGGCTCATCCCGCGGCCATCCTGGCCTTGAGGGAAGACGGGAATATCCGCGAGGAGACTCGTGCCCCAGCCGCGCCACAAGCCGGCGAGTCACCCATCGTCGGGCCCGTTTTCGACACCACGGCGACAGACGTCCCGAAGAGACCTGTCACCGCGGTCTCCGAACGATCGCACATGGCCACGACTCCTGAGCCGACGATCGAGTCGGAGCTTCTACAGGGAGCGGCCGGGACGCGGCCGGCGGGCGTGTCACGGGCGAACGCGGGCGCTCCTGGCGAGGCGCCCGGGGACATGAGCCGACGACGCTCGCGGCGAGCCTCCGATAACTACAAGTTGCCGCCGAGCGGGACCCAAAAACGGCGGCCACGCTCGCATCACTTCCGGTTTCCGGAAGAGATCGACGACTGCCTCAACACGCTCGCCGCGGCGTTCGACTGCACGCGGACGCACGTCGTGTGCTCGGCGATCCGTGCGGAGTGGCAGCGCCTTCGCCGAAAAAAGGCGCGGAACGCCAAGCAGGGCGCCACCCCTCACTGACCGCCACGGCCGGCAATGTGGGCTTCTTCCGCGGGCTTCGCGGAAATTGCCGCGATTCGCGTGAGGCACGTCGCGCTCGGAGCGCTGAACCACTCGACGTGGTTCTTCCAGAACGCGATCCGCTTGACAGTCGCGCGCTCGAACAGCGGGGAACGGGCGGCGAGCCAGTGCAATGCGCCGCGGCCGGCGCGGTCCTTCGGCGGCGCCCGCATGTAGCCCTGCTCGAGGACCCAGGTGAAGACCTGCGTATGGGTGCCGACCACGGCGGTCCGGTGGCCCCGTGCGTGCGCTGCCACGAGCGCCCAGACCAGGTGCCGCGCGTACTCGGTGCCGATCTCGTCCCGCGCGTCGCGCACGATCGCTGCGAGGTGGTCGCGGATCGCTGGGTCCAGTTTGGGCTGCCGACCGACCGCGTCGGCGACGTGCTCGGGCGTGAAGGGTCTCGGCCGCTCCAGAAGCGCGACAGGGACCTCGTCCGGCAGAAGCTCGAGGCCGTTCGCCCGGCTTGCTGTCCCTCGGAACAGGCACCGTGGGGCCCCGTCCTCGCCGACCAGGAGGAGCGCGACGTCGTTATGGCCCAAAAGACAGAGGTAAACCTCGCCGAGCGACGTCTGCACGTATCCGGCGAGTCCCGGAAGCCGGACGTACTCGAGCCGGTGCGGGACGCCGCGGATGCGAACGGCGAAGGGCTCGTCGCCGTCGTGCAGGTCGCCCGCGAACTCGTCGGCCAGGTTGGCGCGCCAGAAGTTCGCGAGCGGTGTCAGGTTGTAGTCGGGCCCGAAGTCGACCAGGATAAACGACCCCGTGGGGCTGACCAGGAAGAGACAATGGTCGCCTTCCAGGTCAGCTCCGACCGGGCGCACACGCGCTTCGTAGCCGGCGCCGAACGTTTGCGAGAGCGCATACTCGTGGGTCTTCGCCCTTTTGAACTGCGTCAGGTGCAGCCGGCGCTGAGGGCGCCCGGGTCGAGCGAGCTCGGCCTCGGCGACGACCGGCGCGCCGTGCGGGCCCCCCCGCCGGCAGAGCAGCGCCGCGCGAGCCTGCAGCGCCTGGAGCTCGCCGCGGCTGACGATGCGAGACCCACCACGCGGCCATCGAAACCGCAGCTTCATCTCGCGGCTCCGCGCGCGCCCCGACTCAATCTTGATGCCGAAGTCCTTCCACCACGCGTAGTAGTCGCTCCCGTGGCGTTCCCACTCGAGTGAGACTGCCTGCGAGGTGAACGCCTGCCAGCACCGCAGCAGATATGCGAACGGCTCTTCTTCGGCCGGGAGCCTGAAGAGCTCGCGGAGCCGCTGCTGGATCTCGAGCATGATGGATGCGCTCCCGTCGGCGTTGAGTGGAGACACGGAGATCGCCTCTTCGGCAAGTATCGAGGAACTCTAGCATCCTCGAACTTTTACCTGCCAGCTTCGTCGTGTCATGCGCTCGAACGCGCATATATCGCGCGAATTCAGGCAAATTGGGACCGGTAGATAATGCAGCGAGCGAAAATAGACGCTGGCAGGCATCGGGACCTCGGCGATCGAGATCCTATGCTCATCACATCGGGAGGTTGGGGATGATGAGTGAAGCAGGATTCAAGACGCTAACTGAGTACGTCCGGGGGGTGATCCGGGGCGAGCGCCTTGACATCGATATGGTGACAGCGCGGATGCTGGAAGGGCTGCGCCGGCAGCCACTTGCGGTCTTTCTGGCTGAGCTGGAAGCGTCGAAGTGCAAGCTCCGCGGCGCCCGCGGGAACACGCTCGTCGACGTGATCGACCTGCTCGAGCAAGTGCGAGTGCAAACCGGCGTCTCGAAGCAGGAGCTGTCGAGGCGATCCGGTGTGTCGCGCGGACACATCATCGCGTTGCTCGGCGACGACGCCAACCCCATGCTCGAGACCATCGTTCGCCTGGCGATCGGGCTCGACTTTCCGCTCGAGGTCGTCTCCCAGTCCGCGAGCAACCTCGATGACATCAAGGTGGAAGAAGGATCCCAGGGGCACAGCGAGGCCTCGTTGGGAGACGAGGGCGCTGCTTGGGGCCAGGTCGGCACCTTCGGTGCGACCATGGCGGGTTCAGCGCTGCTTCCGCAGTTGTTCGGGGATTCTCGCGCCGCGTCCATTGGGTGCGGTGTGCTCGGGGCAGCAAGCCTCGGCATCGCGGTGTTCGCCGCGGATCCTGCCTTGCGCCGCGCGTCCGGCCTCGTCGCCGCCGGCCTGCTCACCGGCGCGGCGCTTGGCGGCATCGTCTCCCCTTGTGCGCTCGCACCGCGGCACGAAGCCGCAAGGAGAGGCCCATGCCGGCTGAATCGACCCGGGAGTACATCGGGTCCGCCGAGGCCATGGCAATCATCGGCTTGTCCCGGACGACCTTCTACCGCCGGGTCAAGCATGGCGACATCCCGTGCGTTCGGGCGATCCATCGCTGGGTCTTCCACCGCGAGACCCTCATCGCCTGGCGCGACAAAATGCTGGCCCCATCGCGGGCCGCGCCCTGAACCGCTCGTCGGCACTTCGGGACGCCCGCACCCGAGAGGCTGGCCACCGAGGCGCCAACGCTCGACGGCCGAAGAACTCGCTGTTCTGCATCCTACGTGCAAGAGCTCCGGTGATGCCCGGTACATGCCGCGAGCTCCGGCGCGGTGCGAGAGATGGAACGGTGAAGATAGGAATGGTCCAGTGAGCGATGATTGTGGATCGCCTGAACGGATGGAAGTAAGGCAATAGCGATTTGACTTTGGAGTGGGCTCTCGAGGTTGCAGGGGCCGGGGAGAGCGCGCGCTAACTCGGGCGCCGACCTGCATCGGCTCCGCATTGTGTGGCCTGGGCTATCGGGCTCAGCATTCGTAAGATGTGAATAACACGTCAGGAGGTGGGCGTGGCAAGGGGTAAAGGGCAAGGTGGGGTCGTCGATAACACCTGTCTCTACAATATAGTTGCTCATCCGGCGAGGCACGTCCCTGCCGGTATGGGTGGAGCGATCGCGGGCGAACACTGCTCCGACAGCGTGAGTTCGCGCCCGGACCTGCCGCCGATCCTCTACGTGCAGGATATCGCCCAAATCCTCGGGCGGAGCGAGAAGGCTGTCAGGGCGGCCATCTCGCGGGGGCGTCTGCCGCCCCTGCGGAGGATCGGGGGCCGCTCTTGCTGGGTGAGGCAAGATTTGGTGGACTTGGAGGCGGAGACCCGCGGCGGAAAGCGCCCCGCCGTGAACATCAACGTCAGCCCCTACAACTACAAGAACAGCGCCCGAATGCTCGTCACCTTCACCATCCCCGCCGACAAGTCCAAGGGCCTCCCGCGCCTGCGTCACAAGCGCGTCGCGCCTGAGGGCCTGGACAAGCCTGGCGCGTTTGCGTGGGCGGAAACCCTCAAGCGCGAGGTGTGGAGCGAGCTCATGGGCGGTGAGAGCAGAAAGGAGAGAATCCTGCAGAAGAGACAATCCCTGCGGCTTCCGCTCCCGCGCCCTGGAGCGTCAAGAAGACCCAGACGGTTGTCCAGACCTTGAAAGGGTTCTGGACGAGGTTCGAGGCCGAGTACCTCTCGCAGCAGAAGCCGGCCACGCGGAAGAACTATTCGACTGCGTGGCGCCGCTACATACGCCCCGTCCTCGGCGATCTCCCGCTCGATGCAATCGACCGCGAAGCGATCGGGAAGCTTCGGGCGAAGCTCGGGAAGATGAAGCCGCAGAGTCGCAATGAATTGCTCGGAAAGCTCCGGGCGGCGCTGCGACAGGCGGAGGACTGGGCCCTGCTCGAGGATGCTCCCAAGATCAAGATGGAGAAGGCCCCGAAGCGTGCCGAGCCGGTCGTGTACACCGAGGAGGAAGCGGAACGCCTCATCGATGCCGCGAAGCGGGAGGGAGGGGATGCACCCGTTCTGGTGCTTCTCCTGCTCCACGGCGGCCTCCGATCATCGGAGGCCCGAGCCCTGCGTTGGGGCGACATCGATCTCCGCAAGGGGATCATGAAGATCCAGCACAACTACAGCGACGGGGAGGACGCCACGCCCAAGGGGGGCGTCGCCGCTCCGGTCGGGATGTCACCCGAGCTGTCCGCGGCGCTCCGAGCTCTGCCTCGGGGGCACAAGGACGACCACGTGTTGAACCGCGTGGTGCGCGAGGGGCCGCTCAAGGGCCAGGTCTCGTACCACACGCCCAATACGATCACCTACAAGCTCAACAAGCTGCAGGAGGCGGCTGGGCTGGAGAAGTCGGGGCCGCATCGGCTCCGTCACGCCTGCCTGACGCTCCTCGCCGGACGCGGGACGGATCCATACCGCCTACAGGCGCACGCGCGTCACTCCCGACTGTCGACGACGCAGAAGTACATCCACCTGGCGAGGGAGCAGGCGGCTCTGGAGGCCGCCGCCATGTGGGGTGACCCCGTGCCCCAAAACTGCCCCAAAAAGCTCCAAATGGCCGAGAACGCGGCCACGTTGGCGAATTAGGCCAAGCTGCGACCTGTGGAACAAGTTCTGACCCGCCGGCCACCTCCCGCTAAAACCCGGCAAACCGTCAAACGCCCGTCCTTTGCTCTCCAACGGGGTTCTGCGTGCCCCTCGGCGCCCCATTTTTGTTAAGTGCGTGTTAACCGCGCTGCCTTAACAGACAGGCATCATGCTTCGCCTTGCTGATCTCGTGATTGGCAGGGCGTAGGTAATGCGTGAGTCGACCGTCGCGGTCGAATGCGCGCGAAATCACCCGCACGAAGCCCGCTGGCCTCAGCCTAGAAACGTATGCTCACGGTGCCAGGCAAGCGCCACGGGCGCCGGACGGAGTTCGGGATGAACGGGCGTCTCTACAGGCTGTCCGTGGAGCGCATAGTACGAGCGTCCGTTGGCAAAGTCTTCGCGGAGCCGTTTGCCGACGATGAGCCGGTGGTTGTCGTCAACCGTGATGTATCCGCGGTCAAACAGGCGGTGCAGGTCGGTCCGCAGCGCGAGACCGTTGGCCACGGTATGCTCACCTCCCTTGGCATACGGCCGGATGTGCGCGGCCTCAAGGACAGGGAGTGAGTGCTCGTGCGTGACCGCGCACGCCCGACCGTAGGCGTCGAGGACCTGCACACGGAAGATGCCCTGGCCGAGCCGAGGCCGGTGCAGCGTCGGTGCACCGTATCGAGGCCGCTCGGGCACGCCTGGCAGAGTGCGTCTCGCGGGGAGGCCGACGCGACCGAGGCACTCGTGCCAGATCCGCTGGCCCTCACCGGCGTCAAGCGAGTAGGTGGCGCCTGTCTGAGTGCGTGGGGACCAGTCGTCGGGCGGGACGACCCACGTCTCGGGTGAGAAAAACGTCGCCTCGGCGATCAGACAGCAGCCGATCTGCCCGAGTGGGTCGGCTGCGATGCGTGCGCCTTCTCGGATACGCTGCAGGCGCGCGCGCAGGGCGTCGAGATCGTCGACGCCGTTCGCGTCGCCGAAGGTGTCCCAGGCGAGCCAGTCGGGGAGCACCGTGAAGCTGACGAAGAAGCCGAAGCCCGCGATCGCGTGGTGGGGCGCCTTGAGCTTGAAGAAGAAGGGGGTACCAGGTGCGAGGTTGAAGCGGCGGGTCGAAGGGCGCCAAAAGTTCGCGTCGCAAGGGCCCGGCTTTCTGCACAGGCGCTCGTACCAGCTGGGGTCGGTGACCGCAACGAAGCCTTCCACATGGCCAGGATATCCCGCGGGAGACGGGATGTCATCCTGTAACCATCATGCCTGCCGTCCGAACGCTTCTCGAAAGTTAATCGAGCGAATCCGCTCGGATGCTATGTAAGGCCGATCGACACACGGGTGGCTCTGTCACCGCTGTCTCGGCCGCCGCTTTGGACTCTTCTCAGGGCGCTTGTTGTCCGGTATGTCGGATTGTTTCTTCTCCGAGGGACGGCGCCATTGAGGAATGTTAAGGTGCCAGTCCGTGGTCTCCGGCTCGAGACGGAACCACCGGAGAAAACACTGCCATGCAGCGATCAATAGTTCTGAACGAGTGGCATGTTCCGTTTGCTCGCTGAGTAGGGCATTCTTCCAAGTTGCTGCGGTATTGTATACGTCCCTCGGGTCCACTCCTTGTTTGATCCGCGCAGCCAAGACAGACGTAACAGCGTTGCCGGTGACTCGATCGGCCTTGTCCGTCTTGAAAGCGTGATTGATTCCGGCCATGGCAAGATCGGCGAGAGCGTCGATGGCGAGGGATAGACGGGTGGCGTCAATATGGTCGGGACGGGCCCTCATCCCGGCTCGGCTGACCTGAGCGATCACGAAATCCAGGTTTAGATGTCGATTGAGGTCTTCCTGACAGTGCCGCAAGATTGTGCCAAAAGCCCGGCTCTTCAGCGCGTCAGCGTCCTGTAGGTCCGATTCGCGGATCGTGCCCAGGAGTTTCTCCGCTGCCGAAATGTCCCACCCTCCCGGGGAGGATAGCCTAAGTTTGGCCTTGAGAGCGCTCGTTCTGGGAGAACTGCCGGTGAAGAGCGAACGCAGCGCCGTAAGGTGGCTTTCAACGTCGTCGTGGTCTCGAGACACTTTGTAGAAAGCGACATAGTCGTCCCAGAGGTCGATGAAACGATTCCACCACTCTGAGGGCATCCAGCGCAGGCCGCCAACCTCAAGCGAGAAGTACCCGAGGAGGCGTCCCAGGTCGCGGTTGAGCTTGTGAAGGTTGGCCGTCATCACATCCGGTGTAAAATGGACATTCAGCCCGTTCACGCCTGACCCTCGAGATAGTGAAACACCGTCCGCGATAGCCGTCGTGCGGAGACCCGGGATGATTCTGGCCGATACGAAGCGGCGAAGGCTCACGGACACGGAGAGCTCTTCATACCGATCATTGCGGATGACTTGGACGCCTTGTCTCAGGAGCGCGGCCACAGACTCCAGCGTTCGCTCAAAGGACGCAGTCGTCGGCACGAACAGCTCGGGGCCCGCGGGATCGAGGTTCAGAATAGGGTCAGGCGTCGCTGCTCGCGGCGTGGTATTCGATGAAGTCGAGGGATTGCCCGGCCTGGACAGGAGCTTCCGCTCGATACGGTTGATGTTCTCCCCACGGACAGGGCAGGCTCGTTTGCGAAGTGCCTCGAACGCGCGAGAAAACTGGCTGTAAATGCGAGGTTCGTTTTCGAACACGCACATCATCTCGTCGTGATGGGTCATTCCGCTGCGCGTAAGGTTGGCCGAGCCAACGACGACGCGCGAGTGCCGCTCGATGCTTCCCGCATAGGATGCGTGTCCTTTCGGGTGAAAGAGTTCCTTCTGCGAGTCCTCGACGACGAACACTTGGATTCGCTCGCGGTGTTCGTCGCGCTCCGCAAAATCCTTGAAATTTTGGAGGAGTCCGGCTCCGCCCACCCGATCCAAGCCGTGCAGAGAAAAGATGAGTTGTGCGTGAAACCTCGGCGTTCGGGCTGCCTCTTCTCGGAGCAAGCGGGCGATGGCCGACCACCCGCTCTGGCTGACAAAACAGGATATCAGCATGAAATGCTCCGCACCTTCGACTGGGCCCCAGAGTGACTTGTGTGCATTCGTGCTTCCCGAACGACACCACGTGGCATGTACGTCGAATTGGGAGGATGGGTGCCCGGGAAAATCGAACAAATGCTGACGGGTCATGGAATTGCTGTTGTGGTGGGCCCGAGCAGGTGCAGCAGAGTCGCACTTAGGTCGGGGGCGAGAAGCTCGGCGGGGATGAGAGGGATGCTGCCGACACCCCCAGGGATTGGAGAGAGCTTCGAGGGCGTGCTGGCGAGGGGGTACTCGCGGCCTGTCGGGTAGAACTTGAAGACAGTGCCCGGGTAAAGGATCCAGACGGTGCGGGCGCCGAGGGCATCGCGGTAGGTGTGCATCTTGTGGATGTCGTCGCGGCGGAAGGTCGCCTGGTCGACGTCGCCGTCGTCAGCGAGAGGAGCATCGACGCGGTAGAGGCGGAACTTGGCGTCGAAGATGTGGAGGCCGGCATTCGGGCCGCTAGCAAGATCGAGGGTGATGTCGGGCCGGAGTGGAACCGAGTACGAGAAGCGCTCCGAGCGTCGTGAGAAGGTCAAGTTGTAGTAGAGGACATGGCCCTTGGGCCATGTGATCTGGAAGCCACGCCTGGCGCTGGCGCTAAACTCGGTCCAGATGAACCCGCTCGCTGAGCTGGGGGGTCCCAGGATGTCGCCGAGCGTCCGAGCGACGGTGAAATAGGTCCAGAGTTCGTAAAGGGTGGCGATGTCCTTGAGCTCGAGCAGTTCGGCGGCGCGGGCTGGCTCAAGCGGAACTCGGGTGCTTTGGCGCAGGCGGAGGTAGTGGCGGAAGATGTCCTTGTAGCCGCGGGCGCTCTGAAGGACTGTGGAATCGAAGGGAAGCCGTGCCATCGGGCTGAGCCCGGCCCAAAGCGGGTGGCAGTTGATCGGAGCCAAGGCGCGTGCAATCTGGTCGCAATCGGCCTCCAGGCGGCGGCGGAAGTGCAACGGGCGATCGCGCGCGAGGGCGCGGAAGGTGCGGACGAGATCCTGCGCGAGGTCGAGGACGTGCCGGACGAAGCGGTTTTCCGGTACGTCTAGGTCGGTCCGCGGGACGGCCTCCTCAACATAGGTCGGGAGGTGGCCACGCAGCGCGGAGGCGAGGGCGAGGTTGCTCGGGCTGCGGGCGAGGCCAGCACGCGTGGTGAGGAGCTGGTGGAGGCTGCCGGGGTCGACGTGACGAGTGCGCTCAAGCGGAACCCACTGCGCCTCGCGCATGAGCCGTCGGTGCGGGTGATGCAGGATGACTTGCAGCGCCGGGACGAGCTGCAGGTGCGCGGGGGCCTGGTCGCTGGTGATCAGGCGCAGGTAGAGGAAGGCGAGATAACGCAGTCGGGCGGGATCTTCGTCGCGTTCGAACATGCCGTGGGCGGCGGTGCCGGCCTCGAGGGGGAGCTCGGCAATTTCGTCCGCGAGCTGCTCGATCATGCGCGTGTAGTCGTCCTCGCCGAACTTGCCGGTGAAGACGTTGACGGCGCCGAGGTGCGGCAGGTCGAAGCGGCCGACAGCGTTGCCGAAGGCGAGCTGCAAGGTGCGGTCGGTGCAGCGCCTGGTGAGGTCGGGGGGGAGGGCGTCAGCGATGGCCTCGAGGTCGGCGGGCTCTCCCTCGACGGTGTAAGTCAGCTCGGCCTGGAGGCGCAGAAGGCCGTCGCTATGGGCGAGCGGGGTGCGCGGGTCGTCCGGGCTGAACAGTCGCGGGGCCATGCACCTACTCGATGAACGAGACGAAGCCCTGCTGATTTAGACGCCGGTGCATGCGCCACAGCTTGGCGGCGCTGCGGGGGAGTTTAGCCAGGAGCGGGTTGAGGTTCGCCTGGCGAGGAATGATCCGATCGTGCAGAGGCTCCCATTGGTCGATCGGCGGGGCGGACTTCGGATCCTCGGGGTTGACGCAAATTGCGAAGAGGCGCGTCATGAGCTCGCCGAGCTCCTGCTGGGTGCCATGGAGCTTAGGGAGGACCTTGGAGAGGACCGCGATGTCGAGGGCGGTCTGCAGCGCTGCGTCATTGGCCTGTTCGGCGGCGAGCAATACGAAGCGTGCGATCTCGTTGGCGACGCGGAAGCCGAAGTGGCGGTTGTCGCGGCGCAGCGCGTCGTGAACGGCCTGAAGCGGGCGAAGCGTGATGTTGCCGTGGAGACGGACGAGTTTGGTCCAGTCGTCCGGGGTGGGGTTGCCGGAGAATGTGAAGGGATCGGGGAACGCGCGCGTGAGACGGAGGGGCGTCGTAGTCTGGGAGCTGGGACGGGCGTAGGCGCCGAGATCGACGGCGTTGAACTCGAACACGAAGGCGCGATCGAGCACCTTCGGGCTGAACATGTAGGTGGTCTCGTCGACGTTGACGGTGCCGGTGATGAATACGTTGCGCGGGATCTCGAGGTGGGTCGGGAGTAACTCAGCGCCATCGATGTCGCCGCTGGCGAGGCGTGGGTCGTCGTGCAGGTGCAAGGGTTCGCCAGACTCGAGGCACGACAGGAAGTCGGCAAAGTAGTGCTCGACGCGGGCGAGGTTCATCTCGTCGAGGATGGCGAAGAAGGGCCGTGGGAGGCGGTTCTGCTTGCCGGCGAGGTCGAGCTCGTCGCGCGCGGCGAGGAGCAGCCGCAGGAAGGGCGTCGCCTGGTAGCGCTGGGTGAGCGGGTTGTAAAAGCCGAGCAGGCCGCGGTGGTCGGTCCAGTCGGGGCGCACGGTGACGACCTCGACGGTGCGCGCGGCATCGGTAGGTGACGCAGGCAGGAGAAAGACGGAGGGTGGAGTCGCGTCCTCGTCGATGTCGAGCGCGAGGAGCTGACCGGGGCGGAAGGTGGAGGTCAGCCACTCGGCGGCGGCGTCCTGCAGGACGAGGACGGGGCGATGCGGCACGCGTCGGTCGACCAGGGTGCTCTGCTCGCGGGTGTCGTCGTGGGTGCTGAGCATGACCTCGGCGTTGCGCTCGAGGGCGGCGACGAAGCGAGGGAAACGCGCCAGAATGTCGGGATGAAGCGGGATCCGGGCGCGGTCGAGGTCGTCGCGGGTCAAGGCGAGCTTCGGCGGCGGATCGTCCTCGCTGAGGGCGGCGAGCCGCGAAGGAGTCATTACCCGGCCGACCTGAAGGGCCAGCTGGGTCTTGCCCGTACCGGAGATGCCGGAGAGGATGACGAAGCGCTTGGTCTGCAGGGCGAGCAGATAGCTGGCGACGAGTTCGTCGGGGAAGTGGTAGCCGCCGCGAGCGAGGGCCTGGGTGATTCGCTCGAAGGTGAGCGGCGGAGCGCTGCGGGAGCGCGGGCGCATGACTGTGCCAAGGACCGCCATGCTGAGCGAAGCGGACTGCTGACCATCGCTGGGCGGCGCCGCGAGGATCTTGAGGAAATCGTCACGACTGAGCCCGATGAGCGTGGCATTCCAGTGCGTGAACGCGACACTGCGCCGCGTCGTGTCGTCCCAGCGGACGCCGAGTCGATGCGGGAACTCGGCGCTTTCCTCGTAGTAGTAGGGGCGGATCACGGTGCCGATCCCGAGGACCTCGTAGTGGCCGCGGTTGGCGACGACGCGAGCGCCAACGGGGATCTGAGCGAAGCGCCAAACCATGTTGATGCCGAACTTCGAGAAGTCCGCATAACCGGGGTCGTTCTGCAAGAGATCGTCGCGCCGAGCCTCGAACTGCGCCTTGGTCAGGCCGGCGAGGTCGCCGAGCTCATAGTAGCCGATCGAGATATAGCCGCCCTTGAGGCAATCGGGCCAGTTGACGGCCTTTTCGCCGGGAGCGATCTTCCAGTAGGAGGGGGCCGGGGCGCTGAGGTCGACGGGGGGCATCGGCGTTCACTTCAAGACGCAAGTGGTTGATCGAGCCATGCGGCGATTTTGCGGAGAAATGCCCAGACATCGTCCCGCGCGGGAGTCAAACCGCCGTCGGTCATCCCCATCTTCTCCAGGATCGTGGGCAACCAGCCGCTCTTGCCCACGTTCAGACATTCCAGGGCGGGGAGCCAGGTCTCGACCTCTCCTCGTTCGGGGAGGAAGATGCCGAAGCGAGCGAGGTTGTCGAGGAAGGTCTGGAGCGCTTCGCGTTCCGCGGGATCGGTCAGCGCGGCGAGCCCGCCCCTCTTCAAGAGTTCTTTGCGGTCCTTGAAGATGGTAAGGATCTGTCCGCGCATGTTGGTGAGAGAGCCGACAAGAGTGTCGTGCGCGCCGCGAGCTTTCAGTAACTTGTTGAGAACATTCGAAGCGTTCAGGAGGTCGAGGTCAATCACGCAGGCGACGGGGACGCCAGTGCGGATCAGAGGCTCGAACACCTTCGGGACGGCTTCTTTGCCGCCGACCTCCAAGAACAGGCAGCTCTGCATGCGCCGGGGGTATGCTGGATCATGCCGTACGAGGCGATCGTTGATCTCCGAGTAGAAGACCCTATCGCTGGGACCCTCGCAGAGGACGACCGCCTCATGGAACAGCGCGCTCAAGGCGCCGGTGGAGCGTACAAGGGGATCCTGCATCATCTCCGCAAGGCGCGCGGGGTCGAGGAGTCGAGCGCTACCGCGGCCGTCCTTGTAGCCGAGGCGGATGATGTTGACCGGGTGGCCCGTCGAGAGGCACCCCATGACGAAGTCCGGGCTGTGAGTGGCAGCGAAGATGTACGTGCCGCGTTCGGCCGCCAGCGAGGTCAGGTTTGCGCCGAGCCGTCGGGCGAGCGGGGGATGCAGGAACGCCTCCGGCTCATCGATCATGGCATAGTTGCAATCCTGGCTCAGCAGGTGAGCGTGCAGTCCGATGTAGGTTCTCACGCCATCGCTGAACTCGCTGAGTCCGTTGCATTCCTGAAAGAAGGCGCGTGCTTCATCGTCGAGGCGATCTTCGATACCCGGCGGCGGTGGCGCGTCCGAAAGTACGAGCTTTAACTCGTGTAGGTCCAGGATGTCGAGGACGGCATACCGACCAAAGGCCTCGAAAACATACTTCCGCAGGCGGTCGAGCTGTTTGCGATCGTTGCGAAGGGACATCAACATCCCTTCCTCGGAACGCCGAGTCCGCAGGCTGCCGGTCCGCTCGGATTGAATCAAGGATAGTCTAGTCTTGCCGTCCAGGAAAGCGACTGGGCCCTGGATGTGCTCGAAGTAGCCGCGGAGGTTGACAATCCCCGTACGGATCAGTTCGGCGGCTGGACGCTGTTGTACGTTGCTCAGCAGGTGCAGAAGACCCTTGTGGCTGTGCTTGAGGAGAGCGACGACCTCGTCGAGCTTCCCCAGGATAATATCGTCCATGTCCGTCGGCTCGACGATCGGCGTATCCGGAACGAGAGCCTCCATGGAGACGATCGGGTTCGACAGTTTGCCGTCGCTGGCTAGCTGCATCGCTATCTTCCGCTTGGAAAGAAGCATCAACACTCGCTTGACGGCGTCCAGTAGGAGCGGTGGCAGCTCGCCGAGATCTTCGCTGCGACCTCCGACGAGGTTGAAGAGGAACTCGAGGCCTGGATCTCCGAGGTCGAGGTTGCGAAGCGAGGCGAAATCCTCCTCGACCTCCTGCACCATCCCTTCGTGTGTAGGTCCGGATTCGGGCAGGCCGGGCTCGATGTCCGCGAGGACGAGCCATTTCTCGTTCGACCAGTCAGGAGTGCCCTTGGATAGGCTCTTCTTGAGTTCCCGCAGCGTGAGGCTCTTGCCGGAGTTGTTGGGGCCGACGATGACGGTCATGGGGCTCGGCCGGAAACTGGTGGGCTCCGCATCCGGTGTGGGCCCGAACTTGAAGCGGATGCTCTTGATCATGAAGCAGCCTTTGGAGTCAGCAGAGGGTGTAACGGGTGCCGCGGCGCTGGCCTTGGGCGGCGACGAGGTCGGCTTCGAGTAGGAACTTGATCAGGGCGGGCCAGGCTTTGTCGTCGATGCCGGTGGCGACGAGGATCTGGTCCTTGGAGAGCGGATCAGTCGCGCGGTGGAGGGCGCGGAGGACCGCGAGAACCTCGGGACGCGCGAGTTTGCCCCCGGCGTCGCGGAGGGCGCGGATGCGTGGAGGGTCATCGTCGGTCCGGGCCGACGTTGGGGGGGCTGCTGGAGCGGCATCCAGAGCGGAACTTGGCTGCGGGGTCGTCGTCGAGGCGGAAGCCTGGGCGGTGACCGGCAGGGCGGGCTGAGGGGTTGTGGATGCGAATCCGAGACCGAGTTGGGGGGCTGGCGCGCTGAGCTGGAAGTCGGATGCGGGAGGCGGAGGGGGCTCCGGCGAGGCGCCGAAGGTGAGACCGAGCTGGGGGGTGTGCGGCGGGTTCGTGAGCCGGAAGTCGTCCGCGGGTTTGCTCGCGGGTCTCTCGGGCTTGGCTGCGGTGGAGCGCTGCTTGCGGGGCTTCTCGGGCTTGGCTGCCGTGGCCTTGGGGATGAGCTCTTCGGGGGCGGCGGTGAAGTCGACGACGACTTCGGGCGGCGCCGGTGGGAGCGGCCAGATGGGGGCGCCGGGAGGACGCGGGGGGTGTGTCAGGCTCGCGTGGGCGGGCGGAGGGTCTAGGATGGTCTGGTACGGATGGCCGGTGGCGATCGCCTGGGCCATGGCATCGTAGCGCTCGAGGATCACGCGTTTGGTGCGGTATTCGCCGTGGGCCTTCTCGTCCTTCTGGCGGATGACCCAGAAGGTGTCGAGGATCCAGGCGGCGTCGTCGCGGGTGATTCCGTAGAGGTGGAAAAAGGCGGCGTCGAGCTCCGCGCGGAGGAGGAAGCGGCGAGTGTCGTCCCAGCGGAACGGTGGGCCCTCGTGGCCTAGGTCTCGGGCGAAATGTTCGAGGTCCCAGGCGGTGTAGGCGAGCTCAAGGACGCGCGGGCGAAGCCAGTCGTTCAATTTGGTCGCGCGATTGTCCCAGGTTACACCCTTATTATAGGTTTTTGGAGGGAGAATCGGGAGCTGTTTGAGGTATCCGTACGTTAAGTGAGTGCCGCCAAGTTTCTGCCGCACGACGTAGTCGAGGGCGAAGCTCAGAAGAGATGCCAGGAAACCGCATGAGGATGGGATGAAGTCAGACCCAAGCAGTACGAGTGGCAAAGTGTGACCGATAGCCGTGTGCGGAACAACGCTGGCGATGACGGTGCGTGCGTCAGTGCTACGGGTGATGTCGCGAAAGCCAATGAACCATCCCCGGTGCCAGGAGGCCGGGAACTCGTGGATGAGGCTGGCAACTTCGGTGCTGTCGACCCAGTAGCGGGGAGTAATGAACTCTTCGGGGTTTCTGGTGTCCGCGCCGTACCAGCCCTCGAACTTGCGCGAGGGACGGCCGCCGGGATCGCCTTCGATCAGTGACGCGAAGCGGTGATCGTAATGCTGGACCATTTTTGCTTCGTAAAGGGGCAGCATCTGCTTGTCGTCGCGGGCGAAGATCGCACCGCGGAGTTGCCAGCCGTCGTGCAGCAACTCCTCGCGCGACCTGAACAGGCCGGACTCGTTGGCCATGTGGAGCATGGCCCGGAACGACAGGTTCCAGGGGTTGCCGTCAGCCGCGTCTTCGCGCCAAAGTACCGGGACGCGGCGATAGATCGCTTTCACGATGTCCGCGTCGCGCTTTGTGCGGAAGGTCGGGCAACTGAGCGTATTCGGGTTCAGCAGGCGGAAGTCGGCCGGCTGGAGCGTGTACTCGGTGGGCCCGAGATCCACCTCCCGGTCGGGCTGGTTGACGTTGAACTGGAAGCGCATCGCGACCACGGGTGCAGCCGAGAGCGTGACAAGGCAAAACGACTGGCGGTTGTTGACCGAGGCGAAGGTGGTGCCGAAGTTCTCGAAGCTGACCAGAGATGCGAGTGCGGCGCGGTCGACGAGATGAGCGATGAAGGGGCTCGTGGTGGCGTCAGTCGCCAGCCCTGTCGGAACGATGAAGCCGGAGCGACCCCAAGGTGAAAGCAGTTGCAGGTTGATCTCGGCGAAGATGCTGTAGGTGTTGACGTCGCCACGGCCGCACAGGGGGAAGCGGCCCGAAGTGCGGTAGATCAACGACTCGCCATCGCTCGCCCGCGTGGCCGCGCGCCATGCCGCCCACAAGGCCGGCTGTGTGCGAGGCAGCTCGGCCATGAGGCGCTTGCGCTGGGCGGCGTTGTCGGCGGCGGCGACCTCGGGGGCACGTTCGGCAAAGAATTCTTTTTCTTGCAGCTTGACGCGCTCCCAAGGCGGGTTGCCCAGCATGACGTCGAAGCCCCCGGTCCAGCCGCAGGGGTCGTCGGGCGCCGTGTTCTCGGTCGCAGGGGCGAAGACCTGGGGGAAGCGCAGGTGCCAGTGGAAGAACTTGTACTGCTTCTTGGCTTCGGCGAGGGTCTGAAGCGTCGTGGGCTTGGCGCCGTCGGGCTTTCGTAAGAGGTGCAGCCACTCGCTGGTGGTCGGGGCGGCGTCGATCAGCTCGGGGGTCTTGGGCCAGACGAGGGAGGCGCACCAGAGGTCGGCAAGGAACTCGGCGCGGCGTTGCTCGGGGGACGCCTGCCAGGTGGCGAAGTCGGATTCCTTGGCCTCGACGGCAGGAAGCGAGCCGTCGGCGGCGCGATCGACCTGCTGGGCCCTGGTGCGCAGGAGGTCGGCGTCGGCGCTCGTCGGGGCGGCGGCGGGGGACTGGGCGGCGAAGAGGTCAAGGGTCGCGCGCGCGCCCTTGCGCTCGTCGCGGTCGCGCTTGCGCAAGTTCTTGGCGGCCTCGCGGTCGTCTCCCTCGAGCACCGTGGCAAAGGCGTCCTCGGGGATTCCGCGGGCGAGCAGCGCCGGCGTCGCGCCGAGGAGGGCATTACCGCACTGAATGTGGGACTCGAGGAAGCTCAGCGGTTTGCCGGGATCGAGCGCCTCCATCCACAGGGAGACCTTGCAGAGCTCGACGGCCATCGGGTTGATGTCGACGCCGAAGAGGCAGCGGCCCACGACCTCGCGCAGGGCCGCCTGCATGGCCGAAGGGGCAGGTTCGTCGTCACCCGTGCGCAGCGAGGCGAGGCGGCGGGCGATCCGGCGGGCGGCGGCGACGAGGAAGTGGCCCGAGCCACAGGCAGGGTCGCAGACCTTGAGGTCGAGGAGCGCCGCGATACCGATGTCGCGAGGCTTGCCCAGAGTCGCGGCGTTGAGGACGGGCGTGAGCGCGGAGTCGAGTAGGCGCTCGACCAGCTCCTCGGGGGTGTAGTAGCTGCCACTGGTCTTGCGCTCGTTGCCCGCGGCGGTCGCCAGCTCGAAGAGGCCGGTCTCGGTGTGCAGGCGGGGGTGGAGCTCGAGCAGGGCCTCATAGACGCTGCCGAGCTCGTCGGCGGCGAGGCTTTGCCAGCTCACGGAGTAGGAGACGCCGCGCTCGTCGTCGACGCGCGCGAGGGCATGGAAGGCCGCGAGTAGGTCCTCGTTGGCGAGCTCGGCGCGGTCGAGGTGCGGGGTGGCGCGGGTGCTCCAGAGGAAGGAGCCGAGCGCCGGCAGGCCAAGCTCGGGGCATCCGGCATACAGCTTGCCGAGGACGAGCCGGAGGCCCTGCCAGAGATCGCCGTGCGGACCGCTTCGCCGGCGCTCGGCGAGGCGGCGCAGGCGGGCGGTCGCGTAATAGCGGGTGTAGCGTTCGCGGGCCGCCTCGGGCGCGGCGGGGTCGAGGAGCAGGCCGCGGTCCTCGGCGACGAAGAGGAAGATTAGTTGGTATGCGAGGCGGAGCAGCTCGCGGTAAAAATCCTGGACGTCGAGGTTGCCGGATTGCAGGGACTCGCGGAGGGGCGCGTTGGCGCGGTGCTTCAAAAAGCCGCTGCCGAGGAGCTCGATTGTCCTCTGCACGCCGCCTCGCAGGCGGTGGAGGGCGCGGATCCCCTCATCGCGGGCGTGGAGGAACCATTTTTCGAGCCAGCACTCGTTCGGCTTCGCAGCCTCGACGCGACTCTGGTGGCAGACGAGCCAGAGTTGCGCGAAGTCAGCGAAGTGCTCGCCCGTCATCATCGCCTCGAGGTCGAACTCGAGGTACGCTTGGCGTACGAGGCTGATGTTGTCGCGGAGGAGCCGGAGGGTCCGGCCGTTGCTCAGCAGGGCCCACAGGTGATCGTCGGAGCGATTGAGGAGATCCTGGACGAGGCTGTGGGGGGCAGAATGGGCGGCACCGGCGACCTTCTCGGTGCGGCGATCGAGGTCGACGCGCCAGCCGAGCAGGTGAATCGGGGAATGTTGATAGGCGTGGGAGATCGGGAAGCTGCGATCACCGATCTCGAGCGGGCGGGCGGCGACGAGTCGGCCGTAGCCGAGTTCCTGCAGCAGCGGGAGGAGCCAACGGTCACGCGTGACGGTGGTGGCGCGATCGTCGGGCGGGAGGCGTGCGAGCGCCGCCTGGAAGCTGGTCCAGACGCCCTGAAGGCGCAGCCAGGCGCGGGAGATCGCCTCGCGGAGGGTCTCACCCGGGAGCAGGTGATAGGCTTCGGGGGACAGGCCCGGGAGGCGCGGATCCTGGGCGGCGACCCGCTGCAGCAGGTCGTCCGGCAAGAGGTTGCCCTCGCTGCGGAGCGTGGGGAATTGGAAATTGGTCTTGCGCGCGAGGCGGGTCACAGGAACTTCAGGTCAGGTCGGGGCCGGAGGGAGGTAGACGCAGAGGGCGAGTAGGTCGGGCGGGTGCGGTTCGACCTTGAGGGCGCGCAGGGCGAGGCCGGCCGCCTTGCGGACGCGGCGGTGGGCGGCGAGGAGGGCCTCGCCGTGCTCGCGGGCGACGATGGCGAACAGGTCGTTCGGCAAGGGGGCGAGGGCGCGCTGGACGTTGGTGCGGGCGAGGTCGGCGGCGATGTTACCGCTCGGCTCGGCGTTCAGGAGGGCGTGTAGGTCGTCGGCCGCGAGTCGCTCGGGGGCGCTCGCGAAATTGGAGAGGCCACACAGGGCGGTGTCCTCGGCGAGGAGCTCGTGGAGCTGGCCGTCGGGGCCGCGGTGGACGAGGTGAAAGCGCAGGCGGAGGAGGTAGAGGGCGGTGCGCGACTGGACGGCGGCGGTGCGCAGGGCGGCGCAGCGGCGGGCAGACTCGGCGAAGCGCGGGTCGCCGACGCGGGCGGCGTCGAGGGCGGTCTCGAGGACGAAGCCGGCGAGACCCTCGACGAGTGGGCTCGTGCGCGTGAGGACCTGGGCGCCGCGGGGAGCCGGCGGCTGAAAAACGGCGGTGAGGTCGGTCTGTGCGCCGAGGGCGTCGCGCAGGCCGCTCGGGAGCTGACGCAGGCCGGAGACTTGGAGCTGTCCCTTGGGCAAGGTGGTGAGGTGGGCGCCGAGGCCGGCGAGCGCGGTGCGGACGAAGCGCTCGACGTCGGGGGCGGCGCCGATCGCCTCGCGGACGGCGTCGAGTTCGGCGGCGACCTCGGCGACGTCGATGCTGGCCTGGGCGAAGACGCTGCGGGAGCGCTTCTCCCGCTCGCGGGCGCGCTCCCACACGAGCTCGACCTCACGGCGCTGCGGCTCGGCGAAGTCGAAGTTGATCTGGTCGGTGCTGGCGTCGCTGCGGAGGAGGAGGCCCTCGAAGATCGCGTCGACGACGGCGTCGGTGTCCATCGGGACAGGTACGGAAATCCCGAGCTGACTGCGAATCGCCTGGTGCTTGCGCAGGAGGACGTCGAGGACGATGCCGTCGACCGGGTTGTCCTTGCCGTAGAGGGTGACGGCGCGGACCTGCGGGTTCGGCTGGCCGTATCGGTCCACCCTGCCCTCGCGCTGCTCGTGGCGCGTCGGGTTCCACGAGAGGTCGTAGTGGACGACGGCGTCGAAGAGGTCCTGGAGGTTGATGCCCTCGCTCAGGCAGTCGGTGCAGACGAGGACGCGGCGCTCGTGCTGGTCGAGGCCATCGACGCGATCTTCGCGCTCCTCGGGCGGGAGTTCGCCGGTGATCTCCTCGACGTGGACGTCCTTGAGGCGCTTGCGAAGATGGCCGGCGAGATATGCGACGGTCGGGATGAAGCGGCAGAAGACGATCGGGGAATGACCAGCCTTGAGGAGCTCGTCGACGACCTCGGCGGCGCGGGCGAGCTTGGCGTCGTCGGAGCCGGCGAGCTTCTCGGCCTCGCGGGCGAGGTCGAGGAGGCGGCGGCGCTCGGGGTGTTCGTCGCCCTCCTCGGTGGCGGTGCCGGGGGCGACGTCGAGGGTCTCGGCGCTGTCCGCCTCGAGGTCGAGGACGCTGCGGCGACCGACGACGTCGGCCTCGTCGGCGTCGTCGGTGTCCGCGCTGGCGGCCCGATTGCGCAGAGTGGCGGCGGCGGCGGCCGGGCTCGAGGCGAGCGAGCGCAGCAGGGCGAGCGCGGACCACCAGCGGATCCGCTGGCGGTGCCGACTGCCCTCGGTGTCGCGGACGCGCTCGCGGCAGTAGGCGAGCGCGCGGTCGACGAAGCGGCGATAGGCGGGGGTCAGGAGGTAGGTGCGCTCGGAGGTCTCGCGGACGGGAAAGCGAGACTCGGCGCCGAGATATGCGGTGAGATCGCCGCGACGGCGCTGGACGAGGTAGGTGGCAAGCCGCTCGCGATCGCGGCGGTGGGCGTCGCCGGAGAGGTCCTGTGGAAGCTCGGCGAGGGCCGGGTCGAGGAGGGTCAGCAGGGAGCGAAATTGCGACTCGTCGCCAGAGTGCGGGGTGGCAGTGACGAGGATCAGGTGGCGCTCGGCGTCGCGCGCGAGCTCGCGCAGGAGGTCGTGCCGCCGCTGTGAGGCGCCCGCCCCAGCGGCGCAGGTGTGGGCCTCGTCGACGATGACGAGCTCGGGGCAGACGCGGAGGAACTCGTGGCGGCGGCGCTCGGACTTGATGAAGTCGAGGGAGACGACGACGTGTGGGTGGCGCTCGAAGAGCGACTGGCCGGGGGCGCAGCGACGCTCGAGGCGGGCCGCGGTGCCGGCGAGGACGAGGGCGGCGTCGATGTGGAACTGTTGCTGGAGGGCCCGCTGCCACTGCTCGGCGAGGTGTGGGGGGCACAGGACGGCCGTGCGCAGGACTTCTCCGCGGTCCAGGAGCTCGCGGGCGATCAGACAGGCTTCGATCGTCTTGCCGACGCCGACGTCGTCGGCGACGAGCAGGCGGACGGTCGGCTGGCGCAGGGCCATGAGCAGGGGGACGAGCTGGTACGGGCGCGGCTCGACGGCGATCCGCGCGAGGCTGCGAAAGGGGCCAGCGCCGGCGCGGAAGCCCAGCCGGACAGCGTCGCGGAGGAGCGTGAGGGCGCGGTGGTTGCCGAGCTCGCGGGCGGGGTCAGGCGGCGCGAAGGTCGCCGGCTCGACGGGCTCGAGGCGGGTGTCGAGCCCTGCGACCTCGTCATCGCTGCCGCCGAGGGGGCGGAGGACGAGGAGGTGCGCGGCGGGGTCGGACTCGGGGAGGACGAGCCACTCGCGGCCGCGGGCGCGGACTAGGGAGCCGGTGGCGAAGGGCATGGGGACGGGTCCGGGAGACGATAACCCAGCGGGGGAACCGCCACAACCATGCAAACGCTGAGCGGTCCAGCCGTTCAATGCCCGAAGTGCATTTCTCGGCCTTCATATTGCTTTCACGGAAGACGGCGGCTCGCATGCCAACTGTCTACCTTGTTCGCCAAGTCTTCAAGGATGAGCGGCAGCTCTTCATGCGCTCCCTTTGGGTAATAATGCACATGAATCCCGAATGAGCTCTCGAGCGCCCTCGCATGAGCTTCGGTGGGTTGCTCCTCAGTAATCAAATAGTGACCAGCATGAAAATACGTTCCAACGCCCGAGTCTTCCAGAAGGAGCTGAATATCTGGGTCGGCCAACCGATAGCCCACAAACAGCACTGGTCTGGTCATGCAAAGTGCTTTGACGGCGGCAAAAGTGTCCGCCCCCTCGCGCCGCGTAATAGCATATAGGCTGCGGGTTAGGGTTATCGATGATGCTTCAGACATGCACCCGTGGATTTTGATAAGAACCGGGTCTCCTGCACGAATGCGGTCTGCCAGGGTAACTTGTTGCCCTGATTTCTTTACCCATGTGAATACGGTGAAATTGTCATTTCCCCCTGTTGCCCGTTCGAAGATGCGATCGAAATTTGTGGTAACAACGACATCTGGCTCGAGCCTGAGCAGCTGCTTGTATACGTTTGACGGGAGATGTCGTGCATTCTTGGGTCCGTCAACTTTCTCTTCGATCAGGCGCCAGAGATCAGTCAGGAGGCCTAGTCTACGATACGAAGCGTAGATGTGCTCTGCGGCTAGGAGGTATTCTCCGCTATGAATAAGCTGATTTGCGGTGGTTCTGGTGTTGGAGTCAGCGAGGCGCGCTGCGCATTCAAGGAGAAGTTCTCCCCACGTGGGCGGAGAATGGCCGGCGTCGTTCTTGCAGCTTGCGGATGCGCCTGCTCCTATGAATACGACGTAACGCTTGCGGGCGACTTGCTCGATGAAGTCCGCTCGCCACTCAGGTCGGAATTGTGTGCTGTTCATCGAGATGCCCGATCGAGGATCTTTGCGAAAACGCGATTCAGTTCATCGACGTACTTTTCCTGCTGCGAGAATTGTGCACCGCGCAGTCCGTCTTCCTTGGTCAGGGCGCTTACAGGCGCATGCGCAGCCTGAGCGAGCGGGACCATCGAGAACATGTTGGGAATGATGCCAAGATCGAGATCAGGTTCCCTTACGACCCCCATTGCAGTGAGACTTTCGATTGATTCTGGGACCTGTTCCCTGAAGTGTTCGTATGCCTGAGTCTTTCGACGCTCCCCTGCTGATGTCTTGGTCACGTACTGCTGCGTTGTGTATCCCAAATAACCTCGTGTCAGTGGAAGTTGCCGGGTGATCTCCGGAAATTTTGCAAGATCTGCGGGCATCTTCCTTGCCACTCCGTCGTAGGCATCTCGGTAGGTTACTAACCAGTCAGATAGCCAAAGTGCAATGTTTTCAAGGGCGTAGAGACTGAACAGGTCAGAGGAAATGGGAGTGATGAACGTATCGGCGGCGATCAATGCGCATCGATTGAGTGCGCCCAGGCTCGGTCCTACATCGATGATGACGAGATCGAAGGATGTATTTAGCGATCGAATGAGGTTGCGGGCCCAGCATGTTCTACGTGCGCCACCCAGATCTTTGCGCTCGAACTCAGACCACGAGGAACTCAACTTGTCTTCAACAACTGCAAGGCTAGGATGGCCGGGGATGACATGGACTCCGAAACGCTCCGACTCCATCGACGAAAGATCCGTGACGGTATCAGAGTCGCCGAGACGGATGTGGCTGAGAGCATGGAGTACAGTGAGAGATTCAGCGCGAGACCGGTCTTCAAACAATGCCTCCCATTGCTCGTCGCTCAAGAGAAGTTGAGTCGCGTTGCATTGCGGATCTAGGTCAACTATCGCAACACTAATGCCTTGCGCTGCCGCATATGCGGCGAAGTTACAGGCCAGCGTAGTCTTTCCCACTCCGCCCTTGTTGTTGAAGAACGCGATCGACTTCTTCGTCTGCATCTGGCTCCTGATCAGGATTCTGGTCGAAATCTGCGGGATTGAACACTGTGCGTTTGGACAGCCTTCTGAGGGCCGCACTCAGATGGCCACCTACACTGGGACAGGAATAAGGAAACGGCTCGGCGCGCCGGACCAGGAGAGGAGCAGGCGCTCGCGGGCGCGCGTCATGGCGACGTAGAGGAGCTGGCGTTCGCTCTGGATCGCGTGCTCGCGGTCGTTGGGGTCCTGGATATCCTTGAGCACCGCGGCGTGGGGGAGGTACCTGTCGCTGCAGCCCACGACGATCACGGCGCGGAATTCCAGACCCTTGGCCCCGTGCATGGTGCCGAGGCGGACGCCGGTTGCGTTGTCGCGGTCGTCGTCATCGCGGAGGCGGTACGAGGGGAGTTGGAGGGCGGCGAGGGCTGCGTCGACGGCGTCGAGCTGGTTGTTGGTGCGGGCGAAGATGGCGATCGCGGAGGCAGGGAACTTGTCGGCGATGAACTGGCGGACCAAGGCGGCGGCGGCCTCGACCTCGGCCTTGCTGCTGCGGTGGGCCTGGAAGGTGGGGACGGGACCCTGGACGAGGCTGCGGGTGTTGCGGCGGGTCTCGGTGTGGCCGTCCAGGTTGTCGACCGGGTCGCCGAGGACGCGGTCGGCATGTTGGCGGATCTGCTCCGTGGTCCGGTAGTTGACCTTGAGGATGTAGGAACGGCCGCGGACCTCGATGCCGAGGGCACTAAGGCTAAAGCCAGGGCCGTAGATCCGCTGGCCGGCGTCGCCGACGAGCATCAGGTCGCCGGGGCTCTTGCAGAGGGCCTTGAGGAGGCGGAGCTCGCCGGCCTGCAAGTCCTGGAGCTCGTCGACCAGGACGGCGTCGAACTCGCTGGCGACCTTGCCGGAGGCGAGGAGGTCGATGGCGCGGGCGCAGAGGGCGGCGCGGTCGCCTTTGCGTGCGCCGGCGAGGTGCTCGCGCAGGCGGACGAAGACCTGCCAGATCTGTTTGCGCTCCCGGACGCTGAGCGCCCGGCCGCGGCCGGTGCGGCGGACGTCGCGGTACTGCTCCCACGTGACGATGCCCTGCGGCTGAATCACATGGGCCCACTCGGCGGCGAGGAAATCCACGTCGAAACCTCCGGGGACCTCACGGGCGGCACGGGCGAGCGCACTCTTGATCGCGCCGTCGTCGGCCCAGTGCAGGTCGGGGTCCTGTTTGCGCAGAACAACGAGGAGCTGGTTGTGGACGGTGGAGACGCGGATCCGCGCGAGCTCGTCGGGGGTGCAGAGTTGGCGGAGCTGGCGCTCGAGGTTGCCACAGAGGGCATTGACATAGCTGGTCAGAAGGACACGTTTGCCCTGGCGCGCGAGGTGGCGAGCCCGGTGCATGGCGACGACGGTCTTGCCGGTGCCGGCCGCGCCGGAGACCTTCGCAGGGCCTGAGAAGCCTGCGGTGACGAGATCCTGCTGCGAGGGGTGGAGGAAGTGGATCCACCGCTCGAAGGGCGCCTCCATGGCGCGACGCAGGGTGGCTTCGTCCCCGATGACTTCGAAATCGCGGCGGGCGGCGGGTGCATCGAGGATCGGGGTCGATGGGGGGATGGGTTCGGGCGGCGTGACGAGCTCGCCAGTGGAGAGGCGGAGCAGAAGCTCGGCGACGTCCTGTGGGAGATGGGCGAGGACGCCCAGGAGGGTTTGCTCGTCGCGGATTTCCCGGAGGGTCGGAAGCCACGTGCTCGGTACACCGAGGCTGAGGAGGTAGCTGTCGGAGCGCTCGGCAAAGAGCGGTGGGGCCGCCGGCTCGACCGGGCGCTCGACCTCGCGGACAACGGTCTCCACGACTTGCAGGGCGCCGGTGGTCGGATGGCGGCCTGCACGGCGGCGCTCGGCCCAGCGGTAGGCGTCGTCGTGGTGATCGACGCGGAGGAAAACCCAAATGTCGCCGTCCTTGTGGAGGATCGCGCGCAGGTCACGAGTGACGCGACCGGACCAGAGGTCGTTCTGCAGGCGCTCGAGGCTGATGCCGGGACTTTTGGGGTTGCGCTGAAACTCGCCGATGAAGGTCGTGACAGCGCCGCGGTCGTCGGCGCTCAAGTGGTCGAGCTCGGGGAAGAAGTTGTTGGCGAAGAGGAAGGCGGTCATGCGAACACCCGTGCGAGGAGTGAGTCGGGACCGAGGCGGTTGGCCTCTTCAGCAGTGAGGGCGACGACGGTGGCGCTCGCGGTGGCGAGGGCCTTCTTGACGCGAGACGAGTCGGAGTCCGCGCCGTCGACGAGATGGACGAGGGCGGGTCCGCGGGCGAGCGTGGCGATGAAGCTGCCGACGACGCGACCGCGTGCGTCGGTAACCTCGCTGCCGGGCTCGATGGTGACGCCGGGACTGCCCGCGAGCGCCTGCAGGACGGGATGCCAGGCGCTGGGGTAGAGGTCGAGGTCGAGGTCGGACGTGAGGGCCTGCGGCGCAGCGGGCGCGGGTGCAGTCGTTGGTCGCGGGCTCGTGCTTCCGGTGCCGAAGATGCTCGGGTTGGCATGCAGGATGGCGGTCCAGTCCGCGGCATGGTGGAAGCGCAGCACTCCGTAGCCGGCGTCCTCGAGGCGCTCGATAGCGGCCTGGTCGAGGCGAGCCTGTGCGGGGCTGTCATGGCTGGCATCGTCGATGAAGACAGCGAGGCCGTGGGCCGAGTAGAAGAAGCTCGCGGTGCACTGCCCGACTGCGAGGTGTTTTTGCGCGGCGTCCGGGAGAGCGAGACCGAGGTCGACGAGGAGGTCGAGAAATCGGCGCTCGAGGTCGGAGGTGCTCTGGCCGGCGAGGGAGGTCGTACGTTCGCCCTGGCTGCTCGGAGGGGCGGATTCCTCGACCGTGACATGGCCCTTCGACCAGCGGAGCAGAAGCTCAGGTAGGAGCTTGCGATCGAGGATCGGGTGGTCGTACTGGTTAGAGTACGACAGGAGGCAATCGTAGCAGGCGGCCTCGCATCGCTCGCGGGCGCCGGGGGCATGACCCTGATCGACGCCGTCGTGGACGTCGAAGTGGCACAGCTCGAGGGCGGTCTCGGCGACTTTGGCGAGGGCCCGCTTGCCCTCGTCTTCGACGAGTAGGCGCAAGACGCCGGCACCGCCCTCGGATGCCTCGTAGAAGAGGAGCTGCTGGCGATCGCCGGTGGACGGGAGAGGCTCGGCGGCGAGCTCGCGGTCCTCGAGCTGGAAGTGGAGCTGGATCGCGGTCTTCAGCGCGGCCTGCAGCGAGGCCATCAGGGCGTCGTCTACATTTCCGATCGGACGGAGGAGCAGGCAGTTGCGCGTGTCGTCGACGTAGGGGATCACGCGCTCCTGCTGCGGCGAGGCGGGGTCGTCAGGATCGGGGTCGTCTTCCTGGTCGGGGCGGCTGCGCGCCCAGTAGCCGCGTTCGGTGTCGAGCTCGAAGCCGAGAGGTTGATCGGGCTTGCGGCGACGCCAGCCGAGGTTGATCCGCCAGACGGTCGCGGCGTGGCCGTAGATGAGATCAGCGAGCGGGACGTTGTCTTCGCCGTACAGAACGGCGGCGCGGGCGTCGGGGCGGCTGCTTCGTTGACCGGCGAATTGGACGCCGGTCTTGAGCTCGTAGCCGAGGCGCTGGCGCTCTTCTTCGTCGCAGGTGATCCGGTCACGCCTGCGCGCGGCGACATGGCGCATGCGGAAGAGGTTGGTGAAGGGCGTACCGAGGCGGGCGTGGCAACGGACGCAGAGATCGGGCGCGGGCTCGTCGGTGAGCTGGTGGAGGTAGCCGCACGCCTGGCAGAGGGCGGCGCGGACCTTGAGGCGCCGGGCGCCTTCGGCGCTGTCCGCCGAGAGAAGTACGCGGTTGATCACGTAGCGCGAACCCTCGTGATAGAGAAACGCGCGCGGGCCGAACTCGGAGATTGCCAGGAAGCGCGGCCGGGACAGGTACTCGTCGTCGCGCTGGCCACGGCGGCGCTTTCGAGCGCCGGGCAGATAGGCCGAGAGCGGCAGCCTGGGGAAGTTGTAACCGGGGAGGAAGCCCTCGCAGGCGAAATAGCGGTAGGGGTAGAAGTCGGAGTGCTGCTGGTCCGGGTCGTGGTCGACGAGCAGGCTGAGCTGGCGGTCGGCCTCCTCGCGCAGACGCTTGGCCTGGTCGCGCTCGAAGGCGGGCCTGGAGTGATCCTCGGCGATCTTGTGCTGCCGCTGGAGCTGAGCCTTCGCGGTGGCGAAGAGGCTGCGCCAGCGGTCGCACGCGGCGTCGAAGTTGTCCCGTAGGTTCGAGAAGATGTCGCCGAGCCAGGCGTCGACGGATATGCCACGCTGCGCGAGGTAGTCGCGCAGAGCATCCTGCAGGGCAGTGGCCGCGCGCCAATGGGCGCGTTCGCGCGCGGGCTGATCGGCGAGTTTGGCCTCGACGTGGGGCAGAAGGCGTAGGGTCGGCCGGTCGCCGGCGATGTCGAGGATCTGGCCGAGCGAGTCTCCGAGATCGAGGTCGGCCTCGGCGAGCCAGATCGCGTGGACGTGGGCTCGCAGGAGATCCTCATTGCCGAGGTCGATCCGTGGGGTGCTGACGACGCCCGCGACCATCTTCTCGGGGCGGCGGAAGAAGTATTGGTCGTGGGGACTGGTGGCGGTGCAGTAGGTGTAGATGAACGCCGGTTGGCCGCTGCGCCCTGCCCGGCCGCTCCGCTGGGCGTAGTTGGCCGGGGTCGGCGGGATGTTGCGCATGTTGACGACGTTGAGGTCGCGGATGTCGACCCCGAGCTCCATCGTCGGCGAGCAGTACAGGATCGGGAGCTCGGCGCTGCGGAAGCGGTTCTCACGCTCCTGGCGCTCGGCGTTGCTGACCTGGGCGGTGTGCTCGCGGGCCTCGAGGGTGTGAAGGTCGTGGTTTGTGCCGCGATAGAAGTTCGTGAAGAACTCGTTCGGTCGCAGACCGTGCGAGGGGGGTTGAGGAACGCGCATGGGATCCCAGGAGCGCTCCTCGCCGTCACCAGCGCGCCAGATCAAGCCCGAAGCCGCGACCATGTAGCCCGGCGGAGCACCGTCGCGGGCTGGCTGCACGCGGTCGAGCAGGCCGGGAATCAGCAACGCCTCGAAGATCTCGCCGAGGATGTGCTCAAGGTCGTCGGTCTTGAGCTCGGTCCGCAAGCTGTGGCGGACGAAGCGGGCGAAGCCGCCGCGTGGGGAGACGAAGAGCGCCCGCGGGTTGCGGATCCGCGGGTGCTCGCCGCAGGGGAAGGCGACGCTGGCCAGCTCGAGGTTACGCTCGAAGTCGTCGATCCGCCAGCGGTCGTTGAGGTACTGGCTCGACATCTGCAGGAGCGCGTCACGACGGGTCTCGTCGAGGTACTCGACGCGGATCGCCAGCTCGCGGCGCAGGTGGTCGAGGAGGATCCGGCAGATTTGTTGACGCTGCTCGGGGTGGGCCCGGACTAGCGCCGGGTGGTGCTGAGTCCACTTCGGCGTGTCGGCGCTGAACTCGGCGAGGGAGCTGTAGTCGAGGACGAGCACGCCGGACTGCTCGAGGTTGGGCGCGACGAGTCGCCAGCCGCGCTTGAGGTCGCGGTAGACGTGGTAGCCGAGGACGCGGCGGAGAGCCCGGTCGGTCTCCTCGCGCTGGCGGTACTCGACTTGTGGGTTGCTGGCGTAGAGCGCGAGCGGAAGACCCAGGGCGCGAAAGACGGCGTCGGTGAGGTTCTCGTGGGTGAGACCCGCGGGGCCGGCGGCCGCGACCGCGCGCCACAGGGCGGAGCGAACGATGGCGATGTGGACGAAGTCGTTGAAGTGGCCGGCCTGAAGCGAGGCGTCCTGGCGGTTGTCGGTGAAGCTCAGGAGCTTCTGGGCAACGGGATCGAGATCCTTCGTGCGGCGGAGACGGCGGACCGTTGAAAGGCTGAGCAGGGTGGTTGCCGTGCTGCGGCCCTCGGTGCCGAGGGTCGCGAGCTTGCCGAAGTCCGAGCGGGCGTGGGCGCTGTACTGGACACCACACTGCAGGCAGAAGCGGAAGGGAGCCCGGAGGTAGTGGACGCGGAGGTCGCCGTGACCCTCGCGGCCGTCGGGGGCGACGAAGCAGGGGCGCGGGACGTCGTCGCGGCGCTCACGGCGGAGGCGGAGCTTACCATCCTTGGACTCGATCCAGGCGTCGGGGAGACGCGGGAGGTCGTCGGGATGGTCAGGCCAAGGATCGCTGGTATTGAGGTAGAGGTAGCCTATCTCTGTGTCGGGATTGTCGGGCAGGTCGCGGGGGCGTGGAAGATAGGTGACGCCCTGTTCATTGGAGCGCCGGATGACGGCGTAATACTCCTGGCCGCATTCGCGGCAAAAGACGAGAGGATAGAGCCGCTCGGCTCCGCCGCTGCCGGGGGCGAATTGCTGGGCGTACAGGGTCAGGTGTCGCTCTTGCTGGGGTTGCAGTACGGCGTAGACGGTGTCGCCCTTGGAGAGAAATTGGTGGACGCGCAGGGCGAAGAACGGGCGGGCCTCGGCGGTCTTGGCGAGCAGGGCGGCGGCGAGCGTCCGGGTGCAGGTAGCCGGCGGGAGGTCGAGCTCGCGGGCGAGCTCGTCGGCGACGCCCTCGAGTGTTCGCGGTTTGCGGCGAACGAGACGGCCGTCGCTAGCGAGATCGAGACCGAGGGCGCTCTCGATCCAGGCGGCTAGCGGGTCTTCCGCGTCGAGGCTGGGGGTCGGGCCTTGCTCGACGCGGGCTCGGAGAAGTGCGCGGGTGGTCGGGTCGTCGAGGTCGAGCGGGCTCGTGCGGCGCCGGAGGTGCTCGCCGATGACGCGCTGCGGGCGGACTGAGGCGCCGAAGATCAAGGAGGCAACTCGGGCGACCTCGGTCTGCTGTTCGCGCCAAGTGCCACTCGCTGCGAGCGTGGCGGAGGTGCCGATGCATACGAGGTCGCTCGCCCGGCACGCCTCACGAACGCGCCGCACGAGAAGGGCGACATCGGCGCCCTGGCGGCCGCGGTAGGTGTGTAGCTCGTCGAGGACCAGGAAGCGGAGACCCTGGGCGGCGTCGATCAACCGACGTTCGTCGTGCCGAGTGAGGATCAGCTCGAGCATGACGAAATTCGTCAGCAGGATGTCGGGAGGGTTTTGGAGAATCTCCTTGCGCTTCTCGGGCTTCTCCTGGCCTGTGTAGCACCGGAACGTGACGGGTGGGCCGTCGGGATAGCCGTGTTCGAGGAACTTCTCAAGCTCGCGCTTCTGACTGTTGGCCAGCGCGTTCATTGGGTAGACGATGATCGCGCGGATCCGGCGCTCGGGTGCGTTCTGTCGTTCGCGGAGGACGTGGTCGACGATCGGGACGATGTACGAGAGGCTCTTGCCAGAGCCGGTTCCCGTCGTGACGACAAAAGGATCCCCTGCCCGGCCGGCGCGGATTCCGTCGACTTGGTGCCGGTAGAGGCCAAGTGGGCCCCGGTCTACGTCAGGGTCTGGCTTGTCACGAAAAATGCGGTCGCATGCCGCGTGCAGCGTGCCGTCGGCGATCAGCTCGTCGAGTCTGTCCCCGCTCTCAAAGGCGGGGTTGATCTGGAGGAGCGGTTTCGGCCACAGATGCCCCTCGCGCAGTTCGCGCTCGATCAGGGCGGCGATTTTTTGGTCGCGGACAGTCAAAAAGCTGCGGATGTAGCCCTGGTAGTCGTCCAGGACCTGATCTCGCAGGGTGAACACATCCATGAGTGCGGCAGGATACTCCAGGCCTCAAGCCGCGACAACGGCGCCCCCCAAGTGTCCTGCCTGTGAGACATAACTCACTTTGAAGTGGCCTGTCCTCGTCACCCCTCTAACGCCTTGAGGGCTGGCTCTGCGTCGGACCACCCGCACGCGTGAGTCCGAGCCGGAGCAAATCGACACCTTGATCATCGGTCCCGGCGTGCGAGGAGCGCGTCGGTGACACGGAACAGGTCGACAGCGAGGGTGAGATCGTAGCCAGTGAGGGAGTTCTTCTGGAGCACGCTCCCATAGCCGTGCCCGCGCGCGCATAACACACCGCGGAGCGTGCAGATGGCGCCGCCGCCGCCGGGAGTGAGGGAGCTGAAGCCCAAATTGCGCAGTCCGCCCGCGGCTTCGAACCAGACGACACCGGCGCTGATCGATAGGGATAGGTGGCCGTGGACCGAGAAGTGAGGGTGGGGGGCGAACGCGTATTCGAGGTATGGGCCGGCCTGGTGGATCGCGGAAGGGCGTGGCGGACGGGCGGCTGGAAGGGAATCGCTCGCGTAGCTGAGACCAGCCTGTAGTGCATAATGCAGGCCAGCGGTCAGGAGATGCCGCTCCTGCTTGCCAAGGACGAATCGAGCCCCGAAGGCGGTGCGCAGGGTCAAATGTCCGATTACTCCGGCTCTCTCGCCGCCAAGCCGGGCCTGGCCGCCACCGAGGCCCAGGCTCAGCGCGAGGCGCCCTGTGTAGAGGCCACGATAACCGGACGGAGGTGGGGGCGGCTTCGGGCAGGTCTCGCATTTGATGCAGACGGGACATTGAGGCGGTGACGGCAGCTTGTCGCGGAGCCGGTCGCGTCGGGCGACGAGCTCCTGGACGCGAGGAGCGCTCTCGTCGAGCTTCTCGACCTGAACGAGGTGAACCACCCGCGAGCCCAGCAGTTCGATCGCGCGGAGGAGATAGAAGGCGTTTGACAGACTGGGGGCGCAATCGTAGGCGCGCTCGTAGGCGAGGCTGGCGTCGTCGATCAGAGCGTTGATCTGGCTGACCCGGTCGCCTTTCTCGTCGGCGGGGTAGTGCTGAGCCGCGAAGGCGAACATGCCGGCGATGTGTGCATATTCAGCCGCGGCCTCGACATTCGCGGCGGGCGGTGCAACTCCAGGCTCGACCGGGTTGCACTCGAGCTGCCCCTTCATCGTGTTTGCCAGCTTGTGCACCGGGGCCAGGTCCTCGCGACCGAGGGCCGGCGCAGCGGCGCGCGCGGGTGAGGCGAGGAACAAGGACGCGAACGCGACGGCGACCCCGAGATTCGTCGGTAAGAGGAGCTTCATGGCGGCTCAGAGCTTGAGTTCGAGGTTCTTGAGCTGGCCCTCGCCCGCGTAGCGCGGATATTTCAGACCGCGCAGGACCTTGACGGCGCAGACGGCGAAGGGCTTGTTCTTGAGGTCGCCAGCGACGACGGCGTCGAAGGCGCGCCCCGTACTCGGCTCGAGGGTGAGGTCGATCCGGAGCGTGGTGGGCTCGTTGAAGGGGATCATCTCGCTGCACTCGCGGAACTTGGCGCGGCTTCGCCGCAGGAAGCCTTCGATGCTTCGTTTGGGATCCGGAGGCGGTGCAGGTGGACGCGCCGCTGGCGGCGGCTGCTTGGTGACGGGGGGCGTGGGAGGACTTTCGGCCGAAGGAATGTCAGGAATGATGACGGCCTCCCTCTCAGGCGGCGGGGGCGCGACGATCGACTGCGCTGCCACGGGAGAGCCTGCGACCAGCGGCGGGGGCGGCGTCGGGCGGACACGTGTGCGGGGCCGCTCTGGCGAGGGAGGCGGGGCTGCGCCGCCGGCGATGAGCTGGACGCCGGGCAGCGGAAAGAGCGAGAAGAACATGAAGGCGCCGAGCCCGACAGAGATGCCGGTGAAGGCCCCCGCGACTCGGCGCTGGCGCAGAAACATGTCGCGCCATTCGATGGTCTGCAGGGTGGTCCAGGCCGGCACAGCGACCCCCTCGACCGCGGGCGCCTCGGCGGACGAGCGTGTCGACATGGGCTGCGAGATGCGCACGAGCGTCCGGTGAGGGTCGTCGAGTACGGCGAACAGCGCGTCGCGCAGCGCCTGGGCCGTATTCCACCGATGGTCAGGGGACTTCGCCAGAGCCTTGAGCACGATCGCCTCGAGCTCCAGTGGAATATCGATGTTCGGTGCTATTTGGCGCAGTGGTGTCGGCGCGCGAAGGACGTGCTGCGCGAGGGTCTCGGTCGGCGTGGCAGCATAGAATGGCAGCCGGCCCACGAGCATTCGATACATCATCACGCCGAGGGCATAGATGTCCGTGCGCGCGTCGCAAGGGTGCCCCTGGGCCTGTTCCGGTGCCATGTACTCAGGAGTCCCGGGAACTTGCGATGGGCGGGTCAGGGGGTGGGGCTCGTGCTGGTCGAGCGAGTGTACCTTGGCGATCCCGAAGTCGAGGAGCTTGACATGGTCAGGCGCGTGCTCGGAGTCCTCCAGGTGATAGACGTTGCTCGGCTTGATATCGCGGTGCAGGATCTGCCGGTCGTGGGCATACTGGAGCGCGCTGCAGACCTGAGCACACATGAGCGCGACGCGTCGCCAGGCGAGCGAACCGGACCCCTGGCGGAGTAGTTCGCTCAGCGAGCACCCGTGGAGGTACTCCATCACGATATAGGGAAGATCGCCGTCGACGTCGTAATCGTGGATCTGTACGATGTTCGGGTGACTGAGCCGCGCGGCGCTCCTCGCCTCCTGGCGGAAGCGTACCAACACGGTCTCGTGCGTGACGAACTCGGGGTTGAGCACCTTGACGGCGACGCGCTTGTCGACCTGCAGGTTCGTGGCCTCGTAGACCGTGGCCATGCCGCCGAAGCCGATCCGGCGGTGGAGCACGAACTTGCGCGAGAGCGTGCGGCCCGAGAAGTCGTGGATCACGCGTCCTCCCATTCTTGTCGTCGGGCGTGGTCGCTACAAGTCATGACGAGGGGTCCTCAAGGCAGTAGAGGGGTGAAGCCGCAGAGCATGAATTAGAATCCGCCGCGTCCGTCCAAGTCGCGTCCGTGACGGTGGTGAAGCCGTAAGCGCCTTTCTGTCCAACCATGCCGAAGGTCCAGTTCTGGCAGTGTTCGGCGCCTAGCACCGTTCCGTCAGCCTTCGTATTGGTCCATGGTCCTGAACCCACCATCATCCCGGTCTCCGTCATATCAACGGCATGGGCGAGCATCCCGTCCGTCAGGTCGGTCCAGCCGGTGGCGACGGTGGTATCGTTCACGAGCACGTAGCGGCCGCCGAAATTGACGTCGAGTCGGGTGCTCGGCGAATCGGTGTCGTCGCTGAGCCAGGCCTTGAAGGTCTTACCTTGCAGGGCGGGGACAGCGTCGGCGGCGGCCTGGCACAGGGCGTCTGCGCCGGTGAGACCGCCGAGGTTGCCGTCGAACTTCGTGCTCGTCACGAACATCACCCGCGGAGCCTCGCAGGCGTTGCTACACTCGTCGGCATCATCCTCGTCCTCGTCGTCGCAGTCCTCGACGCCGGTCTGGACGAAGCCGTCGCCGCAGGTCGCGTTCTTGCACATGCCCACGCAGGCGTCGGTGTCGTCGGCGTTGGCGTCGTCGCAGTCCTCGACGCCGGTCTGGACGAAGCCGTCGCCGCAGGCCGCGGGCTTGCACAACGCGCAGGTATCGCTGTCGTCGTCGTTCCCGTCGTCGCAGTCCTCGACGCCAGCCTGGACGAAGCCGTCGCCGCAACTCGCGCTCTTGCACAACATCGTGCAGTCGTCGGTGTCGTCTTCGTTACCGTCGTCGCACTCCTCGGCGCCCTCGACGATCGCATTGCCGCACTCGGCTGGGGGCGTCGTGGTGGACGTGGTGCTCGTGTCCGTCTCGGTGGTCGTGGTCGTGTTCGTGGTCGCGGTCGTGTCGGTGGTCTCCGACGCGGTCGAATCCGTGGTGCTGGTCGAACTCGTCGAGGAGTCCTCGCCCCTGGGGCGGGCGCAGGCGACACTCAGCGTGAGTAGGGCGGCGAGGGAGAACAGGGACGAGCGATGCATGATCGAGGTCTCGGAGGGGTTAGAAGCGAATCGAGAAGCCGGTCGGCGCAGGTCGGAGGGCGAGCGAGGGACGGCGACGGGCGATGATGAGGTTGGTCGCGGCCGTGAGCAGGAGGCCAGCACCAAGGCCGAGGACGAGGGTGGACGCGAGGAGGTGCGAGCGGTCGCGTTTCCACTCCTCCGGGGAGAGCGAGCCGCAGAGATCGCAAGGGCTGCCCTGGCCGCCATCGGTGAAGTGCTCGTCGCGGAACGCCGCGTATGTGCCGAGATTCCAGGCCAGACCGCCGACAGCGAGCGCCCCGCCCGCCCCGACGACGAAGTACCAGGCGCGGCGGCGAAGGGGCAACGCCGTCAGGACTGTGCCGGTCCAGAGTCCGACGGTGGTGCCGAGGAGGAGCCCGCCGCCGAGAAAGCGGTCATTGACGGGCTTGAGCGAGTTCTCGGCGAGGTTGCCGTTCGGATCTGCCGGGACATCGGTCTTCGCCGCCAGCGCCGTGAGGGTGACGCCGGCGACGGCTGGGACGATCGAGGCGATGCCGTAGCCGAGTGCGAGGCGGCGGCGCATCGGCGGTGCGAGGAGCGCGTCGCTCGTCATCGGCGGTGTTGGTGTCGCAGGGGCCAGCATGATGGTGAGAGGCGGGGCACCCGGTCCCACCGTGAGCGTGCCGGACTGACTCCGATGCCCCGGCGCCTCGAGGGTGTAGTTCCAGACGCCGGCCCGCAGCGGAGCCGTGAATCGGGCGTTGCTGAGGGTCTCGCGCCGCTCAGGGGCGAGATTGTCGGGGTCGCGCAGCGTCAGCACGATGCCGGCGCGGACAGCCTCCTCGGGTCCGAGCTCGAAAGTCGCGGGGTGCTCGATGGGGCGCAGCTCGAACGCCTGCGCGAGTTGCGGCGTACCACGTGCGACGCTGAGGGGCACGGCGAGGCTTTCGAACCCAGGATGCTTCGCGGTGAGCGTGGCGGTCCAGTCGCCCGGTTCGAGGTGGAGCGGGAGGTCGCCTTGCGTCACGACGAGCGGCCGGCGCTCGCCGGCGCCGCGGTAGCGCAGCTCGAGACTGGCGCCATCCGTGAGGGGAGCCGGCGTCACGGTGAGGGTGAATGCCGTGGTCCGCGCCTTGACTTGATCGAGTCGACCCTGGGCCTTCGCTGCGAACGTCTCGTCGAGACCCGCACTGAGGGCGCGCCGCCAGTGCAACGCGGCGTGAGCGTCATGGCCGGCGCCCTCGCGTGCGAGCCCGGCGTAATAGAGATACAGCGAATTGCCGGTGTCGTGATGCAGCGCCTCGAAGAGCTCGGCCGCCGGGAGATACTGGTCGTCGGCGTAGCGCTGACGGGCTTCCTCGAACCGGCGCGCCTCTTCTGGATTGTTTGCGGCGGGCTCCGCTGCTTGGACCGAGCTCGAGCCGAGGCTCAGGGCGGTGACGAGCGCGATGCCAGCGCGGGAGAGTCTTGAGCGGAAATTGGGCATAGCTCGGGGGGCTAGATGTTCTCTTTGCATACGCCGTGGCCGTCAGGGCGGATGTTGCACTTCTCGCCGTCTTTGCAGCGGCACTCTCGAGGACAGCGACCGCAGTCCTCGCCGGGGTCGCACTTGTCGTTCTGATTGCAAGACGACTTTCGAGGGGGATCGGTCGACGCGGCTTCAGGATTCGGCACCTCCGCCGGGGCGGGTCGCCGGGGCTTGCATTTGTCCTGCCGGAGCTCGGCGCGCAGTTTGTCGATCTCGTCGGCGAGAGCCGCGAAGGCGGCCTCGTCGAGCGCGCTCGCCTTGGACCAGCGGAGTCGGCGGTGGCAGTCGAAGAGGAGCGTGACCGGCAGTCCGGTATCGGCCGGCAGCTTGAGATCGGAGAACGCGCCGCGAACGCCGCCGCCGTCGAGCTTCAGGTCGATCAGAGGGGCGTGGATGTTCGGCATGTCGCCGCTGTACGTCGCGTAGGCGGTGCGTACGTTCTCGGCGTCGTCGACGAGGATCGGGACAAACCGGGTCTCGGCGCCCCACGCCTGATCGCGCTGGTTGAGCTCGAACATCTTCTTGAAGCCGGCGAACTCGGAGCGACAGGGGCCGCACCAGGTGGCCCACAGATTGACCACGGTGACCGCTTGCGGAGCAATCGCGTTGGCGAGCTCGACGCTCGGCCCCTCTCCATCCTTCTGATCTTTTCGGACATGGGTGCGAAGGAAGGAGAAGGCACGCAGGCCCAGATAGGTGGCATCATCGTCGTCGTCGAAATCGGCGGTGTCCGTCGCCTCGACGGGGGAAGGCGAAGCCAGCCCTGTGCCGGTCGCGCTCGGGGTGGTCGCCGTCGTGCCTGCACGGGGCGGCTTGGGCTTGATGCTGAGCCAGTGGCGAATCTCGAGGACACCCCATGCCAGGCTGGCGACGAGGGCGGCCAGGAAGGTCGCACGGACAGCGCGCGATCGGAGCCCGCGTGGTGGTTGAACTGGGCGCACGTTCGTGGAGCGGCTGCTCGGATCGCGCAGAACTGGGGGCACGTCGGAGACCGCGACCGAGCTCGGCGGAGTGTCGAGCTCGACGATGGCGACCGTCTCCGCGGAGCGCGGCTGATCGTCGGACGGGGGCGGAGCGTGCGACGGCATGACGGTTCAGCCCCCCGGGCGCTTGCACGGGATCGGGACGACGAAGACGACCTGGTTGAGCAGCCGATCGCGCCAGCGGAGATCCTCCGGTGAGCCCGCGACGTCGCCCTGCTCCACCAGGCTCATGAGATGCTCCTCGGTGCCGCGGTCCCACGCGATCGGCCGGTTGCCGTACTGCTTGCCATAGAAGCGGGCGTCGATCGGCCGCCAGTCGCCCAGGTGGATGAAGCTGATCTTCTCCTCGATCCCGTCCACCTCGGCGGGAGTGAGCACGGAGGCGGCAGCGCTGCGGATCAGATCCTGGGTGGCGATCAAGCGTTGCAGCGTGATCGCCGTGTTGACGTCGCGATCCTTGATTTTCCGCCCCCTGCTGGCGAGGCCCACGAGGATCACCCGATCGGCCTCCTTGAGCTCCTCCAGGGCCGCGCTGCGGATCCGATTGATGTAGTGTTCGCTCTCCGCTGCGCGCGGCCACCGCCGCGTCGACATCGGCGAGGGCTCGCCGTCGGGGAAGTGGATCGCCAGGGTGCTCGGAAACTGGACCATCAGATTGAGGAAGTCGCCGTAGTTGATGGCGTACTTGTCGAGGTCCTTGCTCTCGCACTTCCGGGCGTTGCCGCACTTCTCCTTGAGCACGCTGAGGAACTTGATCACGTCCGCGTCGTCGCAGACGCCCCGGTTGCGCGGGAGGACGCAGACGTTCTGAGCGTCGCACGCGAGCGGCTGCTCGCACTCGCAGGTGCCGCAGAGCGCCCCGGGCTCGCAGCGGGTCGGCGCACCTGGAGGCACACAGAGGCCGTCCTGGCAGATTTCGCCGGGCTGGCACCGACTCGGCAACTCCCCCTCGGTACACTCCGCCACTGACACCTGGGGGACCGCGCTGCTCTGACGGCCGGCGTTGTATTGAGAGACCTGGAACGCGAGAACGAGGCCCAGGGCGGCGCTCAGGGCGCTCAGTACCGTGAGACCGACGAGTAGGCGGCCGTCGCGTTCGTCGAGCCTGCGCTGTCGGACAGCCATATCCTCCGGCGAGAGGGTCGGTTGGGGCATGGAGGTCGAGATCCGGGGATCCATGGCAGCCTGCACGGGAATAGAGGGTCAGAGCGTCATGCCGTTCTCGATTTCGTCTTCGACCTTTTCACGCGTTCGCATGATGTAGTCGTCGACGTCGAGGTAGCGCTTGGTACCCTTGACGAGAGGAATCTTCTCGAACGGGCGGCCGTCGGCGTGGAAGAAGATGAAGAACGTGCCCGGGGTCTCGGTAAGACCTCGGGCAAGGGCGAACCGGGCGTGCTCGAGAATCCGCGGGAGGACGGCGTCGTCATCTTCGATGCAGGTGAAGAATGGATCCTGGCTGTTGTCGGCATCAACGACGAGGCCGGCGGTGCCTGCGATCTCGGCGAGGTGCGCGCCGGTGAAGAGCGAGCCGTCGTACTGGTCGTGGGCCGCGAACAGGGCATCGGCCATGGCCCAGCCGGCGCCAGGCTTCAGGCGCTCCACGCACTCGAGTGCCCGGGCGGCGCGACAGGCGTGGTGGTGGACCGAGTTGGGGTTGAATGACGTGCCGCCCGCCAGGCATTCGCCCTCCCGCGGGAAGTGATACAGCGAGAGGCGGTAGCGCTCGCCGGCGGCTTGGATGTCGTCCCTCCAGTGGAGGTATTCATTGCGACAGGCCGGGCAGGCGAAGTCGACAAAGAGCGCAATCTCGGCCTCGGGCTTGGCAGCTCCGAGCACGAGCGCAGGATTGGGGAGCCGGCCGCCCTCTTTGATGCACTGCGTCTCGACTTCGACGTTGACCTCATTCCGCAGGTAAATCGCCATTTGCACGGCGAGGGCCGCCGAAAAGAAGAGTACCGTGGTCACGAACACCGGCAGCGGCCGCGCATCTCCCGTCGGGGCGAGGCTCGTCAGACCGCGGATCGGACCGCGAGGGTTGGCGAGCCACGCGGCGAGGAAGAGCGCGAGATTGACCAGGTACACCAGGACGCAGAACGTGCAAAAACTCCCGATCTCGAAGGCTGCGTACCAGGCGAGCGGGACGATGACGAGAACTCCCACCCACCCGAACAGGAGCAAGAGCGGCCGGGAGGCCGGCAAGTGCTCGTCCGGACTGCGCAGGAGCCGGGCCGCCAGCCAGAGACCGGCGAGGTAAAATGCCGTGGCGAACACCGAAATCGGGACTTGAAACCAGGTCGACCATGGGCTGGTGAGAACGGTGTTACAGTCGAACCACGAGCCGAGCTGGCACGCCGACAGGAACGACTCGTCGCACTGCACGGCGGACCGGAACTTGACGATGGTCAAGAAACCGCTCACGAGCACGCCGAGGACCGAGAAGAGGCAGAAGAAGACGGCCCCCGTGATCGCCGAGAGACGCCGCTCGGGCTCGGGGACGGGGTGCATGGCCGGGAGGATACCGAAAAAGCCTCGTAGGGGGCAGGCGTGCGTGGTTCTGCCGTCCCTTGGGCCGGCTGGGCGTGTTCGCGCTCGCCTTGCCGCCCCGCCCGACCTTCAGTTCCGGCACCCCCGCGCTGGGTCTGGCCTCAAGCCGTCTCCCGACGGCGCGAGCCGCAGCTCTCGCGCTCGCCCCTCGTCACGGGAGAGCGGACGGCCGAAGAAATAGCGGACCCAGACGGCAACGTTGCCCGCCGCGGGGCTGGCCCAAGAGCTTCTCGACGATGGCGGCGGCTGACAGCGGGCGGAAGCGCGAGGCCAATCCTCGTGTGGGAAAGATTCACGGCATGATATGCCTGTCGCCGCCCCCGATGCAGATCGCCTCCAACACAACCGGGATGCTCGCCGGCCTGTGTGTGGCGGCCGACCGGGATGCGAGAGACCGCTGCGTCGTCGTTGTCAAGGGCACCTTCTTCACCGACGACCGCGGCGAGCTGACGCTCGCGGAGGAGCAGCGGCCCATCGTCGCGGCGGACGAGCACCACGGCGATCCCGCGACCACCAGTGTGCGTCATGAATGCGACTTCGCACTCGAGAAGCCGCTGACCGACGTCATCGTGGTCGGAATGGCCGTCGTCCCTGGACGCCGGCCTGTAAAGAAGTTGCCCGTGCGGCTCGAAGTGCACGATCGCGTCAAGGATCTCATGATTCACGGCGATCGGCGCTGGACGAACGCCATGGGCATCAGGGCTAATGATGCCATTCCCTTCACCGAGATGCCGATCACCTTCGACCGCGCATTCGGAGGTATGGACGACAGCGACGGCCCCGAGCGGGTGGTCGTCGAGACGCGCAACCCCGTCGGCCTGGGGTTCCATCCCCGTCGCAGGGCGCGAGACATCGAGGGCCGGCCCGTTCCCAACATCGAGCTCCTGAGCCGCCCCGTGTCCTCGCCCCGCGACCGCCAGGGGCCCGCCGGTCTCGGCTGCGTCGGTCGCGCTTGGGAGCCGCGGGTCGCACTCGCGGGCACGTACGACGCGCGTTGGCGCGACGAGCGGGCGCCTTTTCTACCGGAGGACTTCGACAGCCGCTATTTCCAGTGCGCGCCGATCGAGCAGCAGTTTCCGCATTTTCGGGGCGGTGAGAAGATCCGCTGCATCCATATGGCCGAGCGAGAGGCGGTCCACTATGTCATCCCCTCGCTGCACGTACCCGTCGAATTTCGTTTCGATGACGACTCGGTCGTCCGGAGCGGGGTGCTCGACACGGTGACGCTCGAACCACACCTCGAGCTCGCCACGCTCGTATGGCGCGCGAGCGTGCCGCTTCGCAAGAAGCTCACGGCGCTCCGCGAGATCCTGGTCGGTGAGCGACCGGGACGTGAAGCCGCTTCCCTCGTCGGCTACCGCGACGGTAAGCCGGTCTTCGCCGGCCTGTCCGCGACCCTCGACTGGCTGCGCCGCGGAGGCAAGCCATGAGCGAGCGCCCGACGTTCATCCGCACGGCCGGAATGGCTTGTCCCGTGGGCCTGACGTGGCCGTCCGCGTGCGCTGCCATGCGCGCCGGGATCACACGGAAGAGCTTCTCCGGCCAGCACGACGACGACGGCCGAGAGATCGTCACGTCGCGTCTCCAGGGCGTCATCCGCGAAGATGTCCCACCGGGGCAGCGCTGGCTCGAGCTGCTGATCTACGCGCTCGCCGATCTCGCACGGGGGAACGGCCTCGCTGCGCTCGAGCGCCCGTCCGTCTTCCTGGCCCTGGGCCGCTTTGCCCTCGAGCGCAGCTCTCCCAGCTCTCTCGCCGAAGTCCTGACGCAGACGCTCGGCACGCGGATCCTTCCCGAAGACGTTCATGTCCTCCGCGAGGGCGCCTACGGCGGATACGTCGCCCTTGAGCAGGGCCGCGCATGCGTACGTGCCGGGCGACCGAGCATCGTCGCCGCCGCCGAATCCTTACTCACCGCTCGCACGCTGCTCGCCCTGTCACAAAAGCAGAGGCTGCTGGTCGAGGGCAACTCCGACGGCGTGATCCCTAGCGAGGCCGCGGCTGCCGTCCTGCTGACCGGGGACAGGCGACACGCCCTGGCGCGCATCCGCGGGCTCGGCTTCGCCAGAGAGCCCTCGTCGCTCGACAACGACGTCCCGCTGCGTGCCGAGGGCCTGCTCGGAGCGGCCCGCGCGGCGCTGCTCGAGGCCGGCCTGCACCCCCACGAGGTCGACTTCCGGCTCTCCGACGCGGCGGGCGAGAGCTTCTACTTCAAGGAGCAGGCCCTCCTCGTCTCGCGGCTTCTCCGCGAGCGCAAGGCCGAGTTCCCGCTGTGGCTGCCGGCGGAGACGCTCGGCGACACCGGCGCCGCTGCGGGATTGTGCGGCCTTTTGTGGGCGATGGCGGGCTGGGCGCGCAAGTACGCCCCGGGACCGCGGGCGATCGGGTTCGCCGGCGACGAGGCTGGCGGGCGCGCAGCGGTGGTGATCGAGAGCGCGGGATAGGAGGAGGTATGGGCAAGAAGGTCTACGCGAACGGGATGGAGATCGCGCACAAGGCCGGTGACGCGAAGGTGATGGCGGCATTCCCCGACGTCTGTCTGAGCCCGCCTCCGCCTCCGACGGGTCCAATACCGGTGCCCTATCCAGACAGCTCGTTCGCCCGAGATCTCAAGCAGGGCAGCCGCGCGGTGGTGATCGGCGGTAAGCCGCTCGCCCTCCGCGGGCAGAGCTTCTACACCTCGAAGCCGCTCGGGGACGAGGCCGCCACGCGAAACTTCGGCGGCAGCGTATTGACGCACACGATCTCAGGCAAAACGTATTTCCAGGCGCACTCGATGGACGTGCTTGTCGAGGGGAAGAACGTCTGCCGGCACCTGGACCTCACCACCAGCAACCACGCGAGCTACCCGGGGGGCACGCCGCCGATCCCGAACATGAGCGAGATGCACCGGCTCGCGCTCGATCGGATCGCCGCCAAGCAGTGCCCGTGCTGCGGCTCCCGGGATTGCGCCGCCGCCTTCAAGGAGGGCGAGGAGCCCCTGTCGATGCGGGAAGCCCTCAGGATCGATCCGAAAGCGCCCAACTACAGCCCGAAACGCGCGGAGGAGTACAAACTGCTGCGCTCGGTGAAGAAGACCGAGTGCACCTGCGACGGCAAGACCTTTCCCTCGCCGCCCTGCGACGTGTTCCGCAAGCCCGATCCAGTGCGACACACGGACATCGAACGCCAGTGGGACAAAGCGCGAGATAAATACAAGGAGTGGTACAAGGAGACCTACGACGTCGAACTTCACGGGATGCGTCATTTCATGCAGAAAATGCTGGCAGTGTATCCGCAGGCGACGCAGGCCGCGATGGCGCGGACCACCACGCTCTCGAGGCAACAGCGCGCCGGCAACAAGCTGGCTCAGCAGCGCGATCGGATCGAGGCGGACGCGAGAAAGCTCGAGCGGATCAATCACCTGACGCCCAAGGAGTACGGTGGTTGCCCCACCAACCCCGACAACCTGCAGCCGCAACAGCGGCTCTGCCTGGCCTGCCAGGAGATCGATCAGTTCATGACGGACACGTGGTAAAGGATCGACGAGATGTACGAGGTGCCCACCTTCATGGAGCCGCGCAAGCGGTGCTACTTCACCCCGGTCCTCTGGAAGGCGCTGCCGCCGCAGGTCGAACGCGAGGTCGAGGAGTGGCGCATCCTCCGCGAGCGCTTCGCACGCGTCCGTCGCGGCGAGTTCGCGGCCCTCGACGGTCTGCTCGAGCTTTACCCCAGTCTCAAGAGTCACGCCACTCGCATGTTCGCGTGCAACCTGCTCGGCGACGCCGGGACCGACGAACATCTTCAGGCGGTCGAGACCTTCATTCTCGAGGTCGTTTGGGACATCGACAGCATGTGCGAGCTGTGCCACGCACTCGGCCTTTGGGGTCGTCTGTCCGCAGTCAAGGCTATCCTCTGGGCCTACGATCGCAACTTCCCCGGTCAATGCGCCGAGGGCATCCCCGCCTATCTGACCACCATGCTCGAGCCCGAGTTCGGGGCGGCCGCAAACTATCCGCGCAAGGACACGCTCGAGGCGTTTCTCGCCTACGAGACAGGGGTCCGCGAGCTCTGGCAGCGCCGGCTCATCGAGCTCGGCGGGCCGAGCGCTTACTCCTTCTTCGGCGGGCCCTTCAGCGTCCGCCGGGTTGCGGAGCGCTTCCTGCAGATGCTCGGCACCAGCAGTTACGAGAACATGATGAAGCCGTACCTGCGCCAGCGCTTCGAGGCATGCACAGGCATCGACTGCTCGGACTTCTTCGAGACGAACGGCGACCTCAAGCCGCTCACCGCAGCGGCGCGCCTGGAGGCCTGGCTCGAGAGCGACGCTCCGGACCGCTTCGAGCCCGGCGAACGTTACTTCTTCGGGCACAAGATCCCCCGCAGATCCTGAGCAGGACGCTCAGACGCGCCGCCGCCTTCGTATGGACGACGCGCGCGCCAAGGAGCGGAAGCTCGCCGGCCCGGACCTCGCATTTGCGACCGAGCCCGTCGTTCTGCCGCTGCTGACGCTATTGGCCTTCAGCATGTACCAGCACGCCACGGCGATCGTCGACAGGGCTGCGCATCAGCCCCGAATGCGCTATTGCCCGACGGTGGGCTTGGCGGCAACGGCCACGCGTATGGGCGGCCAGTCGATGCCGAGCTTCTTGATGCGCCGCCTCAGCGCGTGGCGGTCGATGCCGAGCAGCCCGGCTGCGCCGGTGATATTCCCAGCGGTGCTGAGCGCCTCGGAGCACAGGCGCCGCTCCGCGGCCTCGAGGTTCAAGTCTTCCAGGATGAGCTGCGACATAGTTCTCCTCAGCCCGGCGCCGACACGGCGCGCGAGCGGGGCGTGGATCGACAAACGGGCGCGTCCGGCTCGCGCTCGCTCGGTAGCGCGGGAGCCGGCGCGACGACCAGCCTCAGTTTCGACGGCAGCTCCAGCGGCGGGTCGACCACGCGCGGGCGCTCGCTCGCCAGCAACTTGTCGACGGTGCTGTCGGGGCGCGCGAACACGTGGAGCTGCCCGTCGTGCTCGTAGGTCCACAGCTCGCCGCGCAGGTGGAGCGTGCGGGCGACGTTGATGCGGGCGTCTGGCGTCAGGCCCAGCACAATCCGCAGCGCCGGGCGCAGGATGTTGCCGAGCTCGCGGAGCGAGTCGTAGACGCCGTGATAGTTCCCCCGGTGACGGAACCACCGCAGCACCTCGGACAGCGGGACCGAGTCGGTGTACTTCACGGACCCGTTGCCGAGCAGGGTCCCGCGCAGGCTCTCCAGGGCCCGGGCAACGTCTTGGCTCGCCGACGCCGCGCTGTGGACGTTCAGCCACACGTCCTGGAGGCTGATCTCGGGTGCGACGCGCGCGGCGTCGAAGATCTGCTTGAGCTCCGCGTTCAGCGCGGCCTTGACGACCTCGTGATCCCGCCTGATCTCGGCCTTCCGGGCGGCGCTTCGGGTCAACGGCTGCATGACGATCCCTCCGCCTCCAGCTCCGCGACGGTGCCCAAGTGCCACAGGACGTCATCGGCCGGCGCGTTGCGGTCGACCTCGGCGTCGTCCGGCAGGTCATCGATGCGCTGGAAGGTGGCGCCGCCGGGGCCGCGGATCAGGATGACGTGCCCGGCCGAGTCGACGTAGTAGTGGCGGAAGCCGGCGGTGTAGAAGCCGCGCTGGCGCGCCTTGACCTCGACGACGTCGCACTCGATGTCGGCGAGAGCCGGGCCCGCACTGGCCGGGTTTGGGGCTGAACATTGGTTAGGCGGGAGAGTGTGCAAGAGGGCAAGGTTCATCTGTTTTGACTCCTCAGCGTATAGTCCATGGGAACATGTACACGCATCGCAAGCGCCGCGCAAGCGCCGTCGGCTTCGGCAACAGCCCGCGCTCGACCCAGTTGCGCACGGTGAGGGTCGTGACGCCGGCGGCCTCCATGAGGTCCTGGGTCGTGCAGAAGGCCGGATCGACGATTCTCTGGTCGGTCATGTCGACGCGCTCACCCGGTCAACGGCGACGCTTGCTCGGGGTCGTAGCAGCACGGCGCGAGGCTACCTTGCGCCGCGGCGGGGCGCCATCCTCGGCCTTCAGCAGCTCGAGGATCTCGTCCAGCTTCAGGCCCTCCAGGCGTCCGCGATGACGGGCTTCACATCGTCGCCGGCCATGACGACGATGCCGCTGGCGAGCAGCTCGACCGGCGAGCAGTCGTCGAGCAGTTCGGGCGACAGCGGCGGCAGCGGCGGTGGCTCGACGAGCACGGGCTCGAGCGAGGACAGCACCGCCAGCGCGAGCGGGACGAGCGTGCCGGACATGGGCCCGATCCCGGACTTCGGCGGCAACCCGCCGGGCTGCCAGGGGAAGATCGATTTCCTGTTCATCATCTCGAACGGCGCGGAGACGCTGCCCTATCAGGCCGCGATCCAGGAGCTGTTCCCGCACTTCATCGACACCATCAAGAGCGACTTCGCCGACTTCGACTACCACATCATGGTCACCGGCGCGTCGCTCGCGTATCTCCCGTACTGCGCCCCCTGTTACATGTGCGACGACTGCGCCAAGCCCGGCTGCGGCGACTTCGGCGGGCCGGAGGACTACCCGTGCGATGAGGAGCTCGTCGAGTGCGACGTGAAGATGGGGGCGGGCGTGACGTTCATCGGTAACTGGGACGGCTCGAACAAGCGGTGCGAGCTCGCGGGGGGCAACCGCTTCATCACGTCGGAGGAGGGCGACAACTTCATCAACGCATTCAACTGCATCTCCACCCTTGGCGCAGGGCCGCAATGGCCGATCACGGAAACGGCGCTGATCTCCGCGTTCGAGCCGGAGATGTTGGACGGGTGCAACGCGGGCTTCATCCGCCCGGACGCGTTGCTCGCCGTCATCGTCTTGTCGCCGGGCGCGGAGAACATGCCGAACTACGAGCCGTGGTACTGGTACAAGAGGATAAAGAACGCGAAGAAGGGCAACGGCGACGCGATCGTCACGCTCGTCATCTCGAACGACAACGAGTTGCCTGAGGGCCACTGCAAGCCTCTTGTGGGGGGCACCAACTACCTGCGCATCCTCGCGGAAGAGGAGGCCGATCACGGCGTGTTCGGCAGCACCTGCGCCCCCAGCTACGTCCCGTACTTCGACGAGGCTGCCGCGATGATCCTCGAGCAGTGCTCGCTGCTGATCCCTCAGTGAAATTCAGCCGCGGAACATGCCGGTGATCCACTGGAAGTGGTTGCCGACCTGCAGCGAGCCGGTCCACGCGCACGTGTAGTCGCAGGCCAGGGCGGCCACCTGATCGGTGCCCTGCGTGGGTCCGTCCAGCTTCAGGTACTCGACGAGCGGCGAGGCAGCATCCTCCACAGCGAAGATCCAGGCGTTTGCGCCGAAGCCGGTCTCGACGAGCGAGCCCCCTACGATCGTCCGTCCCTCGCGCGCATAGCCGACCGCGTTGCACGTCGACGCCCCCATCGAGGTCTCGACGCGCGGTGCCTGCTCCTGGAGCGCGTCGTCGAACCAGCGCACGACGAGCTGTGTCTTCGCGTTGGGGTCCGCCTGAACGTAGCCGCAGGCGGCGAGACCGTCGTCCGTCGCTGTCACCGCGAGCAGCGCGTCTTGAAGGCCCAGGTTGCCGGTCGAGCTCCACTCGCCGACACGGATGGCGTGGGCCTCGTAGAGCAGGACGACTCCGCGGAGAAGGAGCTTGTTGGTGATCGGGTCCCAAATCTCGCGCGTCCCCACGACCCCCACGCGTCCATCTTTCAGCACGGCGACGCCGCGGCCGCGCTCGCTCCACTCGTTCGCCGGGTCCAACGCCTTCGACTCGCGGAACACGTCGACCCCATGCGCTGTCTTGTCGGCGCCGTAGACCCACGTCGCCATGTCCCATAGTTCGGGTGCATCGTTCGTCCGGATCCCGCCAGTGACGTAGATAGTCCCGTCCGGCATCACGCCTACGCCGCGCGCCTCGGTGCCCGGGTTGTGCAGCAGCTCCCAGACCAACTCGCCGTCGGGCGAGAACCGCACGACGTACATGCGCGGCTCGCCGAGCATGATCGCGGTCGCGGCGAAGACGATGAAGCCTTCCGCGTCGACCGCGAGCGCGGTGGGCCCGACGTTCTCCGGCTTGAGTGGAGCGATCCCCGTCCAGGTCGGGTGTGCCTTGGTCCACGCGCCCGGCACCCCGAACCACTTCCCGCCCTCATCGAAGCGGCGGAGCGTGCCAAGGACTTGCATGCCGTCCCACACGACGCCGGCCGACAGCGCGAGGCCGTCCTGCTGAGCCACGCCGACGCCCATGCTCTGCTGGCCGTCGTTCTGCTCGATCGTCTTCCAGATCTCACCACCAGGCGGGCCGACCACGCTCGGCTGGAAGATCGACGCCTCGGCCGTCTGCCCGCCCGCGTCGCGCACGCGGACCGTCAGCTCGCTCCCGGGGTTGTTGGTCGCGGCGCCGATCACCGGGAAGACGAGCGGCTCGCCTACTGGCGCGGTCGCTATCACGACCCCGTCGTCGAGCAGCTCCGCCTCGACCGCGTCGGCACTGGCCGTGTAGGTGACGAGTGTCGGCCCGACCTCTTTGGCGATCTCCGGGTCGCAGACGATCTCCGCGACCCACGGCGGATCGTCGACCGGATCGCCAGTCTCGGGCGTGCCGAACGTCTCCGAGGCGTTTCCCGTCGTTACGCCCGGCGCGGAGGTCGTTGGCGCGGGGCCCTCGCTCGCGCCGCCCCCTTCAGTGTCGCCCCCTTCGGTGCCGCCGCTCGTCGACCCTACCGTTGTCGGCGCCCCCGGGCCGTCGCTGCATCCGGTTGGGTCGTCCACGTAGGTGCACGCCTGCAGCTCGATGTCGCCGTAGCAGCCGACAACGATACTACTGAGGAAGGGGAGCGCGGCGAGAGACCGGCGAACCGACATGGACCCATGGTACCAGAAGATCCGCCGGTGGCGGTCGAGGCGCTGCGGCTAGATCTGTGGTCAGTTACCCACTTACATCTAATTATCATGGCCTAACTCCTCTCCGGCGGCGGGTTCGGGTAGGATGAGCCTGTATGAGCCCCGTCACCCTGTCCCTGGTCCTGGCTATGGCCCCGTCGCCCGAGAGCGTGTGCCACACCCGGGACACCGCGGCGGGACGAGTCGATCCCCAGGAGCGGGGTCGGGCCCTGGCAGCGGCGGCGGACGCCTGTCGGGAGGAATTCGAGGCCACGCCCGTCGACGCGTTTGACCGGCGCTCCTACCTCGCCTTCGAGGCCGAGAGGATCTACCGCAAGGCGCACGAGGCCGGCGGCGCCGACCGCCCGCTCTGCGCCGCCAAGCATGTGCTCGAAGCCTTCGCGGCGTCGCTCGCGACGTTGTCCGCGGGAGAGCGCCTGCGTGACCGCGAGGACGTGCAGGAGGCGCTGAAGGACATCGCCACGCTTCAGACCTGCGAGCCCGAGGCCTCGCCACCCGCGCCGGCTGTCGATACGGACCACGCGCCGGCCGCGAGATCAACCGAGGCGTCTCCGGAGCTCGTCAAGCCCGTGCCGCGTCCGCCCAGCTCCGAGCCAGTTCCGGCGCCCCGGGCGGCCGCCGCATCCCCGGCTCGGACCCGCCGTCCGCTTCGCATCGCGGGCTGGACCACGCTCGGCGTCGGACTCAGCCTTAGTCTGGGCGGCGTCGGGGCGCTCGCTCACGGCGCCGTCCTGCACGAGCGCGTCGAGGCCCTGAACGCCACCTACGGCAGCAACGGTATCCCCCAAGACCAAGCCGTCGACCCCGAAGCCGGTAAACGAGCGGATCGCTTTGCGATCGGACTCCTCATCGCTGGCCCTGCCGTCATCATCGCTGGCAGCACCCTCCTCGCCGTGGATGCGTATCGCGCCAAGAACGGCCGCCGGTTCGCGCTCAGCCCATCGATCCTCCCCGCCGCTGGCCTTCGCTTCAGGCTGGAGTTCTAACCATGTCCGACGACACCGACGACACCGACAAGGCCGCCGGGCCCTCCGACAAGGACGACGGCCACGTCGTCTACCTCAACTTCTCGCGCGAGAAGTTGGACAAGCACGACGGCACCAGCACCGAGGGCACCGCCGGCACCGCCGATTCCGCGAGCAGCACTGACCCCGCGGGGATCAGCGACTCCAGCGACGATGACGGCGCCGCCGACACCATCGACGAGAACGGAGGCCACGACGTCGCCTACCTCAAGCCGCTCGACAACGACTTCTCCCGCCAGTTGCTCGGCCATCGCTACCTCCTCGAGAAGCGCATCTCGGTCGGCACTGTCTCGACGCTCTACCGCGCGAAGGACAGGCGCCTGGGCACGACCGTCGCGGTCAAGGTGCTGCACCCCGAGTACAACAAGAACTCCGACCTCGCGCGGCGCTTCGCGCAAGAAGCACGCCTCGCGTCGCAAGTGCGCCACCAGAACCTCGTCCCCGCCCTGGACTTCGGCTGGCTCGGTGGCAAGCGCTTCATCGTCTTCGAGCTCGTGGATGGGCCGACCGTCCACGACCTGATCACCGAAGAGCCGCTCCCATGGCGCCGCGCCACTGCGCTCATCTGCGACCTGCTCGCGGGGCTCGCCGCGCTGCACGAGGCCGGCGTCGCGCACCGCGACATCTCGCCCGTCAATTGCCTCGTCGACACGGCGCACGGAGAGCGCGGGCGGCTCATCGATCTCGGCTATGCGCGCTTGCTCGACAAGCGCGGCCGCCTCGACATCGCGATGCAGCCCAAAAGTAAATCCAAGATCATCTACGGCACGGAGGGCTACATCGAGCTCGAGCGTCTGAACGGCGGACGCGGCGACTACCGCGCCGACATCTTCTCCATGGGCGCGGTGTGGTACGCGATGCTCATGGGCAGGACGCCGCTCGATCCGGCCGGCCTCGACGAGGCGTTCACGCCGATCGTCCTGCCCCTGCCGATGCCCGAGCCTCTCGTCGCCGTGCTGCGCGGAGCGCTGGCCCCACGCAAGGAGCGGCACCACAGCGCGGTCTCGATGCTCAGGGCCATCCGCGACGCGTTGCAGCAGATCGACGCGCAGGAGCCTCAGACTCGAGGCGGGTCGCTTTGGACGCGGCGGGCCGTGGTCCTCGCGCCAGCCCTGGCCGTCGGTGTCGTCGCGGCCTGGCTCTTGCCTGCGGTCCTTCGCTGCCCCGATCCCTCGCTCGTGGCGGCGGCGACGCAGAACGTCGAGACAGCCCCGCCGATTCTCGCAGAACCAGCCCCGGCCGTCGCACAATCCGCTCCAGCGCTCCCGCAACCTGCTCCGGATCCCGCCCCGCCGGTCCTCCCCGCGGAAGACATAAGCCCGCCGACGGCGCCGTCGACCTGGCAGACCTCGGACGAGACCATCCTCGCCAACTCGCCGTCACCGAAGCGCAATACAACAGCACCATCATCCGCGCTGCGCCGTGCGCTCGTAGCGTGCAAGAGTGCTGCAGGCGCACGGCTGGATATCGAGGTCGCGCCGGGCAAGGCGGTGACGATCAACGACGGTCCCGCGCGTGGTGAGCTCGGACGTTGTATCGAAGAGGCGCTGGCCAAGCACCCGCCGAAACGACCCGAGCGCTTCAAGCTGTAGCGATGCACCGGCGGTAGGCCGAACTGGACATCACCGGCCGAGGGTGACCTCGAGGAGCTCGACGAACAGCGCGGTGATGTTGTCCTTGCCGCCGCAGAGGTTGGCGTAGCGGATCGCCGCCGGCGCGGCGACGCGGGGGTCGAGCCGGAATAGGTCGATCAGGGGGTCGGCGGCGCGGTCGAGGTACTCGTGGAGGCCGTCGGAGCAGAGCAGGAGGCGGTCGCCGGCCTGCAGCGGGAAGGCTGTGATGTCGACCTCGACGAATTCACGCAGGCCGACCGCGCGGGTGATGAGGCTCTTCCGCCCGCGCGCCTTGTCGGCGTCGATGAGGCCCTGCTTGACCTGCATGTTGAGCAGCGTGTGGTCCTCGGTGAGCTGACGGACGTCGTCGCCGCGCGCGAGGTAGACGCGCGAGTCGCCGACCTGGCCGACGATCGCCAGATCGCCGGCCACGAGGACGACCGACGCGGTGGTGCTCATGCCCGAGAAGCGGGCGTCGACCTCACCCATGCCGTGGACGATGTAGCAGGCGTTCTGCACCGCGCCGCGGACGAGCGCGCCCAGGCGGGCGACGGTCTCGGCGCCGAGCCGGACCTGCGACGCGCCGCTCGAGCGGCCGTGCATGACCATGCGACGCGCCATGCGGGCCTCCTCGGCGGCCGCCTGGACGAGCTCGGCCTCGTCGCAGACCCACTCGCGAATCAGGTCGACCGTCATCTGCGAGGCGACCTCGCCACAGGCGCGCCCGCCGACGCCGTCGCACACGACGAAGAGGCCGAGATCGTCGGCGCCGAAGAAGGCGTCCTCGTTCTGGCTCCGGCGTCGACCGACGTCGCTGGCGCCGTGATGACGGGTCCGCACAGCGTGAACATACAACAACTGCGGGGCGCGGCGGCGCCGCCTCGTCGATGGTCGGCGGCGCTACTCCCTTGCTACGCAGGCTCGTCGTCGGCGGTACACGTTGGGGCAACCGCGGCGGCACGCACTCCGCCGCCGCTCTCGAGCACGATCACTGCGCCCGATCCGCGATCTTGTACCGCGTCTTCGACCGGTCGCCGGTTCGCACGATGGCGCCGCGCTCTGCGAGTCGCTTGAGCGCGAGCCGCAGCGCCTCGCCGTTCCCCCCGACGCGCGGGCGCACATCGCCGGCGGCGATCCAGTCGCCAGCCTCGCGAATGACGGCCAGGACCGCGGCCTCGTAACGATCCTTTTCTGCCCGCTTCTCCGGGGACACGCCCGGAGGGGTGGGCTTTGCCGCGTTCGTCGGTGCCGCCGATGCGCGGCCGGCCTTCTTCTGCGCGGCCTTTCGTGTGGCCTTCTTCTTCGCCCTGGTGGGCTTCCGCTTGCGCTCGCCGCTCGCGCCCGGCTGCTCCTTCGCCGCCGCGGCCTCGGCCTTGCCGCGCTTCCGCTTGGTCCCTGTCTTCTTGGCCTTGGCCGTCGGCTTCGACGTATGCGTCGGCTCGACCGGCGCAGCGGACGGTTCCGACGATGGTGCGCCGAACGCCTCCGCGATCCGCATCGGGCCGAGTCCCCGGCCGATCGGGCTCGAGAGGAGTTGCCGGAGGTCATCGAAGGTCATGGTCGATGCGCGCTGGCGAAGGATCTGCGCGAGGGCCGCGCGCTGTTGTGCGGCGAGTGACTCCTGCAGGGCTTTCTGGATGGTTTGGATGAATCCCACGGCGTCATCGTGCCCGAACTCGTGGACGGTCGAAAGCCCCGCCGATGCGTGCCAGCGAACCCATCTCACGCCTTCCCCCGGTGCTGATTCGGCCGAGTGTTCGGGACGAGCTCGTGCCCGCCACAGAGAGCTGACCTGAGCGACACCGCCAGCCAGGCTGCGCCCCGCCAAGGAGGCCAGGTATGGGTTGGTCGAGTCGCGTACCGTATCGGTCCGTCAGCGCCGAGCAGCGTCGTCCCGGTCGCCTCGCCTTCGCCCAGCAGGACTCTCGAGATATTCGGCGCCGAAACATTGTTCTCGTGTTCTTCGGTTCCGGGCCGACGATTCAGCCACGGGAACGCGAGCGGGGCGGTCCGTCTTGTACTGGTTGGCTGTAAGTGCAAGCATCGAAGCATGTTCTCATCGCCACGCTCACTGCTGCCCTGCCTCGGTACCGCGATCCTTGTGGTCGCAGCCGCCTGCCAGAACGACGACCCCGGCGCGACTTCGGATGCGTCGGTGGGCAGTTCGGTGGGCAGTTCGGTGGGCAGCTCGGCCGGGACTTCGGACACCGTCACGGGCACGAATCCGACGGGTGGAGAGGGCGCGGAAGAAGGGGAGAGCGGGACCGGGGGGGCTTGCGGCGACGGTACCTGCGACGTATGGGAAGGATGCGCCGATTGTCCCGAAGATTGTGGCGCGTGTGCGATGTGCGATCAGGCACCGGCTTGCGCGGGGAACCTCCAGCCGCCCACGATCACGGAGCCGATGCCGGAGTTGATGACGGAGATGTCGCTACTGACGATGCAGGACATTCTGCGTCGCGTCTCGGCGCGGATCGAGGGCGCCGATGCGTCGGTCCGCCTGCTCGCGCACGCCCTCGCGTCGCCGCTCCTGGATGAGCCGAACCTGGTCACGCGCCTTCGGTCGCGCCTATCGGCCCACCCGGCGCTGGAAATGCGGATACGCAGCGCTCTACACCGGGCCGGCATGTACTCCGTGGAGCAGTACCGCGATCAGCATCCCCTGGACGTCGACGATCGGACGCTGGGCCAGCCAACGCCCCCCACCGCGGTCTGCGACAACCCGCGCCTGCGGATCCGTGTCGCCTCGCTCACCGTGAACGAGGACTACGACGACGTCGCCGACGATGTCGTGTACTGCATCATCACGACCGAAGCCGAGACGGCCTCGGAACTACACCTCCTGCCCCCCACCAACGAATTGGACGAAGGGGACACCCAGAACTACGGCACCACGGCCGGCATCATCTGGGGTGCCGACAACAAGCTCGCTCCCCCAGGAGGCAACATGCACATCAACTACGATTGCTTCGAGTCGGACCAAGCCGACGGGTTCAACCAGCTCGCTGAGGCCGCCGCCGAACTTGTCGGGGGGGTCGGTGGTATCCCGATTCCGGGCCTGGAGGGCGGTTGGACCGTCCCTGGCAGCGCGGTCGCGTCGCTGATCATGAGCCTCCTCGCGCTCGATACCGACGACTACCTCCTCAACGCCCAGCAGATCATCGACAAGGAGCTGTTGCTGGAGCTCACCCAGGGACGCTACTGGAACCTGCGCCGCTCGGATTCCGGCACCTTCTGGGCCTGGGATTGGACGCTGCGTCTGGAAGCCTGGGGGTGCACCGATGATGGAACGTTGTAGGCCGCCGCGATCGCTTGGCGTTGCGCTGCCAGGTCGTGAAACGAGCTTGGCATAACAGCGCTATCGATCCCGTGGTCGCACCGCCGGACCCGCTGCGGGCGGCCCCGTGATGGGGCTCGCCGGGTCGCGTGACGGTCGAGTTTGTGCTCGCGCGAACTCGTCGTCCAGGTCATCAAAGGTCGTGAGGGTTCGATCGCGCGGCCTTGTTCCGCTCGCCGACCCTTGAGCGGAGGGACGAGTATCCGCGTTCGGCTCGAAGGCGCGTGCCTGCATTGTCGATGACGCTGGCTTCGGTGAATCCCACCGCCCAGGGCTCGCGGTCGGCGCTCGTGGGAGCGCGACCGAGTCGTCCAGATCGTCAAAGGTCGTCAGGGTTGGGTCTGTAGGACGCCTTCCCGCGGGGCCTGGCTCCGCTCCGGCGCTCGGCGCTCGGGCCGCTGTCCATCCTGGTTGCGGCGGCACTGTCGTCGGTCGGTGGGGCGCATCGTGGGGAGGGCGGGCCTCGGGCGGCAGTTCCAACATGGGGCCCGCGCGTAGTGCGGCTGCGAGCGCGTCCTCGAGCTGCTCGTTGCGGCGTCGAAGGACGCGGTTGGCCTCCAGCATCTCCTCGCTATCTGTCCCTGCGGCGGGCTCGCGGTGACCAGCCTCGGCCGCAAGCGCTCGCAGTCGTCCCCAGATCGGGTCCGCGGGATCCGCGAGCCGATCGCCGCGGAAGGCAGCCACGTGACGGTCGAGCTCGAACAGCTCCGGGAGGAGCCGGTGCATCAGCGTGTAGGCGGTGCGTTGCGTGCGGTCGCACCCGTTCAAGCACGTCCCCGCCAAATCGCCGAGCTCGGTGATCACGCTGCCACGACGACCATCGAGTCGGCATGGGCGACGACTCGCCGCCATGGGCGTCTGCGCGAAGGCCTTGCGCGCCTGTCCGGCGCCTCGTCTCTGGCCCACCGACTGCTTGGAGAGGGCCATCATCGCCCACTTCAGGATCTCCACGTTCCCTGGCGATATCGTGTGCGCGCTCGCGGAGCGTGGCGAATCATCAGTGTTTGTCGGCGCCCGCACCTTGGGTGGGTCCCGTACGCGGCGCAGGTCCTCGAGCGCCATCCTATCCGCTACGACGACGAGGTCGTCGCGCGTCCGCAGAATCACGAAGCCGTCGACGCCCGCGTGGATCAGGATAAACTCGTCCTCTTCGATCCGGACGGCACCGACCACGTTGTCGACGAGCACGGGCTCGAACCCGACCCGCTGATCGCCGCGCCCGAGTCCCATGCGGTGTCCTGCGTGCGTGCGCTGAAGGAAGTGAGCGTCGAAGATCAGCTCCTCCCGCCGTCCCTCCGCGAGCGCCGAGAGGCCCAGGGCGCCGTCGACGTGGAATAGCGCGCAGCCCCCGTCCGCAGCCTCACGGAGCCAGAACTCGCCGCACGTCGCCACGCACCGCCACCAGCCTGGGCCCGCCGGCCGCCACTTCTGCGGCGTGGTCTGCGGATCGGGCACCGTCACGAGCACCGGCCGCCGCGCCAGCTCCTCGGCCCGCCGCATGAGCGCGTCGCGGCGTCCCTCCGCGAGCCGCCGCCACCCAGCCTCGCCGCGGAAGCAGAAGGTCAGGACCCACCCTGGCTCGCTCTCCACGGGCAGCACGCAAAAGCGACCTTCGGGGACATCGGCCCCGATCCCCGCGCCGCAGATCGACCACGTCAGCTCGATCTTGCGCCGCTGGGTTCGATGTAGTCGCCATGCGGCAAGCCCTCGGGTCGCCGCCTCGCGGATTCTCTCGGCTCTAGCGCTGGGAGAGGGATCCTGCATACGCAGATGCGGTGGATTACGTTAGCGGGTCGCCGACCCCACGCCACCGATCACCTGTCAGAAGTGGGATTTTTCTCGAATGGACCAGACTGCGGTCCACTCCTCCCGCACAACCGCCGGGGACTGCTCCGGCCCGGTCATAGCGAGCGCGAGGTGTCTGGTCGACAACGGACAGGCCGGGGCCTGACTGAGGTCGCCGTCGCGCCTCCACGACACTGCCGGCCGGTGCCGCGAGTGTGCGCTCCAGCGCGTGGCGTTCGACGGGACAGCGTGTGTCCGCATTGCCGCGTCGCCCCTGGTGGTGCCTCCGCCCCGTCGCTGTGCCGCCCAGGTTCGCGCCGGCCCGCGGAAATGCAGCCACGGTGGCTTACACGGCCGCGTGCGCCCGGAGGTGACAGCGGACAGTCCGCTGTCACGCGACACAAGACAGTCGCTGTCACGCAGAACCGGACATCACAGTGACAGCAATGGGGACAGCGCGGAGGCTCATGACATCGCATTGTCCATACTGCCATCAATGGAGCCGGGCGGCGCGGCGACAAATTTCTCTCGCCTCGCCTTGCCTCGGAGGGTCGGCCCATTAGCCTTGGATGTGATGGCTGGACAATCGACCGATGAACCTCGCGTCCACACGCTCGTGATCCTGAGCAGCGATGGCGCCCCGCTCGTCACCGAACAGTTCACGAGCCTCGTCGCGTTCTACAGGAGGCTCAAGATCCACGCGCGTAAGAACCGCGGGCGGATGTACCGCTATCTGTTCGACGGCGAGTTCTACACCGAACCCGCCGAGGACGAGCCCGCTGACGCCGATAATGCCCCGCCGGCCGAGTCTCCGCGCGAGGCCGTCACGGCCGAGGTCGTCGAGCGTCCGGCGGCGATGTCCTCGGCCGCCGCGCGGTCGGCCCTGCCACCGCCACCCCCGGCGGCGCCCCAAGCACGTCCGCCCAGCAGCCGAGCTGTCGTCGCTGCGCAGCTCCCGTCGTCTTCGACCCTACAGACCATCATGAACCAACCCGTCTCGCAGGACACGCGCGACGTCCTCGCCGTCGCCCAGCTCGCGCACCACATGCTGTGCGACAGCTATGCCCGCGCCGCGCAGGTGCAGGCGCAGGTCCTCGGCCAGGTCAACGACGCAGTCCAGGGCTTCCTTGCCAACAACCAGCGCCTGGCCGAGCAGACCTGCCACCTGCAGGACCGCTTCCAGGAGGCCATGGAGAGCGTCGACCTCCTCGAGGCCGAGCGGCGCATGCTCGAGTACCAGCAGCTCGCGCACCAGCTCCAGCACCAGCAGGCCACCTACGACGCCGAGATGATGGCCATGGCCCATCGCCAGTACCGCGGCTCGCGCTGGAGCGAATTCCTCGACGGCGTCCTCGACTTCTTCGTCCCGCAAGATCAAGACCCCAAATAAGGAGACAGACGAATGGATGCACCGCAACAACCAACAGGCTCCCCCGGCGCCTTCATGAACGGCCTCGAACAGGGCTTCGCCCAGAGCTACGGCGATCGTTTGCGAGGCGCCCGCAAGGGCGCCCGCGCGGACCAGGACGCCAGCGAGGTCGAGCGGATCTGCAGCGCCCGCACGCTCGAGGAGCGCATGCAGCGGATGGCCGAGTTCCGCCGCGGCCGCTGGTACCAGCTCGGCGCCATCTGCACGAGCGCCGTCGCCGGCGTCGGCCTCGGCATGGTCGCGCAGGGCGTCGCCGACGTGCGCGTCGCCGGCGTCCCCGTCATGGGCGTGCTCGGCCTCGGCGGCATCGCGGCCGGCGCCGCCATCGACGAGAGCCTTACCACCCGCGCCTTCTTCGCTGTCGGCGGCACCATGTTCACGATCGGCACGATCGCCTACGCGTACATGCACCCGCTGCCGGCCGCGCCCGACGCCCAGAACGGAGGCGCACCGTGAACACGGTGATCGCCCGCGTGCTCCGGGTGCTGACCGGCCACTCGCCGACCGCGCTGCTGCACGCCGCCGACGCGCACGGCCACGAGCACAAGCTCGAGGTCCCCGTCGACGCCGTTCGCAGCGTCGTCCCGGGCCACGTGCTCGTCCTGCAGTGGTCTGTCCACGCGCTCCCAGACGACCTCGCCAGCACCGAGCCGAGCGGTCCCGAAGTGTCCCCGGCCGCTCCCACGACACAGCCGGAGGCCAGCTCCGCCACGAGCTCGACCACCGACACGGCTGCGCGCCATCTCGAGTCGCTGCTCGGCCTCCAGCCCGGCCGGCTCAGCGGCGGCTGAACCTGCGCCACTCATTACATTCGCTCGCTGTCTTCACAATCCGACCTCCAACCTCCGCGTGCAATGCCCGCGGTCCGGGCGGTGTCACGCCCAGGAAGAGAAGTTCCATGTCCGGCAGTCTGATCAAGTTCGAATCCATGCCTCACGAGTCCATGTCCATCGACGACCCGGCGGTCTTCCACCAACTCCTCCGCGCCCTGCGATGCAGCCCCGAGCGCTGGACCGAGGTCCTGCGCTGCGCGGAGTCCACCAACAGCCTGTCCGGCTGCTACGGCCGCCTCGAGGAGCGTTGCAAGTCCCTCGAGGGCCAATGCGAGGTCCTCATGCGTCTCGTCCGCCACGTCTGCTGCAGCGCCAACATCAACTTCTCCAAGATCACCATCGACGAGTACAGCGACGACTCGCAGGTCAACCTCGAGCAGATCGTCACCGGCTTGGGCGGCGACTACGTCAACGCCTTCCCGGTCACGCCGGGCAAGACGATCCGCATGCAGCACCCCTCGCGGCCGGGCTGGACGCCCAACCAGATCCGCATCGACATGAACCTCGCCGGCGGCGCCAACAACTACCTCGACTTCTTCGTCGAGTTCTACCTCGGGCCGGGCGATGACCTCCCGGGTAAGAAGATCGGCCCGACCTTCCGCGGCAACCAGTTCCTGAACAAGGACGGCGGCCAGATCATCGTCCCGTTCCCCAAGTACAAGAACGACCCGATCGACGTCGGCAGCCTCGAGCGCCTCGCCGTCGAGATCACCAACAGGAGCGGCGGCGTCAACCTCGAGTCGGCGCAGGTCGTCATCGTCTACGACAACAACCGCTTCTACGAGATGTGCCGCACCGAGGTGTGCAAGCCCGGCTGCAAACCGGACTGCAACGGCTCCACCTGCGGGCGATAGCCACGAACCCGCATGAATGGAGGCATCGCCATGGCTGAACCGATCAAAATCCGCCTGACCACCGACCTCGACCTCGACGGCACCACCCCGATCACGCTCACGCGCGACGCTCTCACCGTCGAGGGCCAGCGCCACTACACCGGCCACATCGCCGGAAGCGCCGGCATCGTCGGCGCCGACATCCTCGGCCTCTTCGCGCCGGAGGCCCCGAAGGTCCTCGGCATCGCCGCGAGCGGACACAACCCGAGGTCGGTCGCCCGGATCATCGACTCGGGCGGGCTCATTCGCGAGGAATTGAGCCTCAACCCGCGGCCCCAGTACGTGCTCCTGGACGGTAAAGATCGTCTGGCCATCCTCACGCGCAACGGCGGGCGCTGCCTGATCGATCTCGTCGTCAACGAGGCCAGCGAGTCCGACCACATGCAGTGGGCGCTGACTCGCCCCGCCGCGGCGAATCGCATCCGCCTGCGGATCATCCGCAGCGCGGGCGCGGCCTTCGTGCCGAACCTGACCGGCACGCCGTGGATCCCGAATTTCATCTGGGACCCGTCGACCCACATCCTGCACGTCACCGACGACGTCGGCTCCGGCCCAATCCCCCTCTCCGCGCTGTGCCCGTACCCTCGACAGTTCGGGTGCTTCCTCGCCGTCCGCTACGCCGGCAGCAACAACGACGGCAAGCTCCATGTCGTCGACGCGACAACACGCCGCGCCTGGATGGCGCAGCCGAACAACGTCGATGTCCGCTGGTCGGCGGTGCAGTACGTGAGCCATGACGATCACATCGCGCTCGAGGCGACCCCATTCGCCGTCGGCGAGAAGCTGATCTGCGACATCGAGGTCGTGCGCGTCGAGCCCGGCGATCGCCTGCGCGGCCGCTACGCGAACAGCCAGTAATCGGAAGGACCTGCCATGCTCCTCGATCGCCACCGTATCGCCTACCTCCTGCGGCTGTCGCAGATCGCCGACGGCTCGGAGGCCGACCGCGTCGCACACAAGGACGCGCTCGAAACGCTCCTTGTCTCCCTCTACGCCGGCGCGACGGCGGCGGCGCGCCAGAGCTTCGCGCTTCGCATGGGGCAGGTCCCCCCGGGCAGCAAGCCGTGGGCGGCCGTGCGACGACCCGCAGCGCCGATCCAGGTCACGCTCGGCGGTTCAGCGCCGCCCGTCCTGCTCCTCGTCCTCGGGCAGCTCGACGACGACCCCGACGCCGCGGAGGACGGCAACCGTCTGCCGGACCGCGACGCCAAGGAAGGCGCGCCGTGGCGGCTGCTCTACGCCGCGCTCGATAGCTGGGACATCGCAGTGATCGAGCACCATATCGACGCCAGCGGCTGGGTCCTCCCGCCCGACGACTTCGGCATCCCGCGCGACCAGGGCGCGCTCGTCGAGCTCGCGCCCTCGCAGGTCGTCATCGCCCGGTCCTCGACTCCGGCCGGTGGCACGCCCGCCGGCGCCGGCGCGCCGACGAAGGCCGCAGATGTCGGCCGCGATCTCGACGAGCACAGCGCCAAGGCGCTGCGCGTCGCAGGTGTCGTCGCCGGCACCGCAGCCACCGGCGCGGCCGTCTACGGCCTCGCACGCCTGATCTCCGACTGATCCCCTTCGAGCATGTCCCCAAAGCCACACGAGGCCACTCCATGAGCACACTCCTCCGATACGCCCTCGGCACCGCCGTGACCGGCGGCCTCGTCGTCGCCGCCGGCGCCTACTTCGCGCGCCGGCAGGCCACGCAGCCCGCGGGGGATCCCCCTCAGACGCCCGCGCCTGACCCTCAGACCATCCCGGCGCCCAAGCCCACCAGCACGGGCCCGATCGCCTGGGACGGCGCGCTGCCGCTGCCGACCGCCGCCGACATCAAGGGCGACCTCGGTCGCAACTGGGGCACGACGCCCGCCGATCTGCGCCCGCTCTTCCTGCTCGCGGAGGAGGCGAGCGGCATTGTCGGCGCCGGGCGGATCCTCGCGGTCATCGCCTACCGCGAGTCCCGCTTCATCCCCGCGGCCCACAACGGCGACGCTGAGAGCGAGCAGTCCGAGCGCAACTATTCCTACAACGCCTATCACAACAACAAGGGCCGCAACCCGACGCTCATGCACGGCGACGCGGCGGCCGCGTTCGGCAGCGGCGGCCTGTTCGGCGCGCTCGCGCCGTACTTCCTGTGGACAGGCGTGCAGGAGCTCAAGGACAAGGCACCGCTGCTCGCCTCCGATCCGCGGATCATGTTCCTCCCGCGCGTCGCGGCCTTCGCGGCCACCGTCTACCTGCAGCGCCTCCTCAAGAACTACGACATCCGCGACGTCGCGGACATCAAGGTCGGCTGGGGCAGCATCTCGCTTCTGATCCCACCCGGCCGCGACGGCGACACCTACAACAAGATCCGCTCGCAGTTTTGGGAGGACGCCAAGACGGTCGGCATCGATCTCGGTGACGTCGCCACCATCCCCACCAAGATGCGCGCCGACAACTGGCCCGGCGTCGGTGCTGTCTTCCAGAAGCTCGTCGGCCAGCTCCCCGTCCCGAAGGCCCTCGTATGAGCCACCTGACTACCTGCTACGGGTCCGACCTCGAGGCCGTCGCCGATCTCGTGCCGGACTTCGACGCGCGCTCCGCCGACGCCCTGTCGCTCTTCAACCTGTCCCAGTGGACAGACATCGCCGAAACGCTCGGGTTCGTCACGCAGCTCCAGACGGCCGCCGGTGCATTGCTGAAGGCCCGGCAAGGCCCTGCGAACCTGCATGCGGCCGCGCTGGCCACCTTCGAGACCTGGCACCGCGAGCGCCCGCGGAACCTCTCTCCGGCGATCCCGGCTGCTGTCCGCTCCGCCCGTGCGAAGGTCCGCCACGACGTCCTCGTCGGCTACACCGCCGCCCATTCCAGCGAGCTCTGGTTCCTCGATCAGCAACCCGCATCGCTGCGCGGCAGCGCCTGCTTCGACCGTGGCGCCACCACGCTCAGCGGTCGCGCCTTCCTCGACGACGCCCCTGTGAACCTCCTCCACAAGAATCGCAGCGTCGAAGCGACGACCGCGTGCGGATGGGGCGGACCCGTGCTCCTGTCCCTTGGGACATTCCCATGGGTCTACGGCGGGCGGCTGTATCGGACACCGCCGGCCCTCGACTGGGACGCCACCGCCACCCACAACCCCGCCGTCACGGCGATGCGCCTGTGCGCGAGCATGTGGCAGCCCGAGGGCAACCTCCGCCAGGACGCGCGCACGGTGGTCTACCGCTACCGGCACTTCCGCGAAGCGGTCGACCTCGTCCTGCGAGACCTCCCGCTCTACGACCCCAGGAGGCTCGTCCCCGGCCGCCTCTATCGCCGCGGCCTCTTGCTGCACGTCGAGCAAGCGAGCCTCGAGCTCGCCACTGTGCAGACGCCGCTCGGGCCGCTCGCGGGCAATGCCCACAACTACATCGTCCGCCGCTTCGCCGCCTTCTTCGCGCTGCGGCGTGCGCTCCTCCGCGACGCCACGCGCCTCAGCCCCGCGCTCGCCGCCCTCGTCGCCCAGAACCCCGATCCATGCCTCCGCGCCTTCGCCCCGAAGGGCCTCGCAACAGCGGAGGTGCGGCCGTGATCATCGACGTCACCTCTGACCGCTACGCCAAGATCTTCGGGCACCACCCGTTCGCCACGACCGCCTTCACCAGCGCCGGCACGCCCTACGAGGCCATGGTCGCCTGCCTGAGCGACCCGAGCTCGTGCGACACCAACCTCGATCGGCTGCTGAACGGCAAGCTCCAGAACCAGATCGGCACCCGCGACTTCAAGCTCGGCGCGCAGTACATGGTCCACCGGATCGTCACCGCTGCGAAGGAGTCGATCGACCTCGGCGCGCTCCAGACCAACGGTGTGCTGCGCGGGCTCGACGGCGCCATCGACCTCGTCATGACGCGCTTCTCGCTGCCCGACCTCATGGACGAGGAGATGGTCCTCAAGGCGCTCACCGACGCGGCCTTCGGCGCCGGCATGAAGGCCCTCGGCGCGACCGGCCCGGTCGGCAAGGTCATCGCCGCGATCGTCGGCTTCGGCGTCGCCATCGGCCAGGCTCACGCCGCGCGCCAGAAGGCCGCGAAGATCAGCGAGGAGCAGGCTCGGCGCGCCGTGTTCGCGCGCATGCCCCCGCTGCAGCAGCCCTCGAAGGACACCGACGACTACCTCGTCAACACCGCGCTCCTACCGATCCTCGCCGGTGGCGCCTGGACCAAGATCTTCGCCCCACGCTTCGACGGCGATGAGTGGGTCGGCGTCAAGCGCAAGCACGGCTACGCGTTCGCGCCCGGTAAGTCCACCGGGGGCAAGGACGAGGCAGGGGAGGACGTAGCGATCTTCGAGCCCGGCGAGGGCCTCGGGGTCCTCCCCGGCATGGACCAGATCACCTCCGTGATTCAGGTCAGCCTCGATCCGTTCGGCCCCGAGATCGCCGCCTTCAACGCCGACCGCAGCTACGCCTGGCCGATCAAGCAGGAGCACGTCGTCGACGTCGGCCAGTTCTACATCAACCTCGGCCGGCTCGGCGCCACCGCCTGGGCGCTCGCCACTCAGCAGGAGCAGAGCCTCGACCTCTTCAAGATCCACGTCGCGGACTTACACGCCCGCTGGAAGCGCTACTGCGACGGCGGCGTCCGCTTCTTGCGCGACAACGGGAAGGCGTGGGCCGAGGGCGGCAAGCGCTTCGACGATCTGCGCTACGTGTACGGCAGCTCGATCGGCTGCGCCGTGGGCGCCTGGCAATGCTACGTCTCCGGCGGCACCACCTATTCTCCCAAGTACGGCCGCCTCCTCCCGGGCCACGTCCGCAGGGACATGGGCCGCTTCGACGGCCTCAGCCCGATGTACGGCTGTGTTCTCCACCCGAACCTCACACGGGCGATCGGCAAGGGGGAGCTCTGCCTCGTCAGCATGTACGACTCGCACATCAAGGCGACGCTCGACATGGTGCGCGCGCGGCAGATCCACTGCCTCCGCCATTCCTTGCAGTGCGCCTACGTCAGGTCGAGCTGGGACGCGTTCAAGGACGGCAAAATGATGACACTGTTGAATCAGATGCGAGCGCTGCTACTGGAGCACCCCGATCGCCGGCTCGTCGATCTGAGCGACGTGCCCATCGGCGAGAAGTTCCAGGGCCAGGATTGGAAGGACCTGCTCCGCAAGGCCGGCGTTCAGGATCGGCCGCCCGGCGTCCTGGGCCTCAAGCTCAGCCCCGGATCGCTCGAGCCCACCAAGGACCCTGCGCCGATCGTGCCCGAGGCCACGCTGGCGATGCCTTTCGCCGACCCGCAGCGGTGCGGTAGCGACTGCGGGACGCAGCGCAACGGCTTGCGGGCGGCGGGGATCCTCGGCGGCACGGCCCTGGCCGCCGGGACAGGTTACTGGATGTACCGGCGCGCGCGCGACCGGAAGGAGACCCGGCGATGACGGACGCGACCTTGCAAGAGTGTCTCGACAGCTATACCCAATTCCGCGAGTACGCCTCGCGCGCCCAGCGGCGCTGGCGATGGATCGCCGCGATCTCCGGGACCGCCGGCCTCGGGCTCGGCGCCCTCTTGACCGTCGCGTTGCGACCGCGGCGCGAATTTTCTGACGACGAACGCACGAGGTGAACCATGGCACGCGAACTCACCATCGAAGAGCTGCACCCGACCGCGTGGCACCTGCGCCTGCGCGACCACAACACCGGCAAGCTGCACGAGCTCGACCTCCGCGGGCCGGGCCCCTGGACCGTCGAGATGAACGGCAAGGCCGTCGGCACGCAGGCCACGCCGGCAGCGGTTCGCGAGCCGCCCACGCCCGCAGAGCTCGAATGGGGCAAGACCGAGCGCGAGGGAAGGCCCGCCTACGAAGCCCGTCACGGCGACGGCACTTTCCAGCTCCTCAAGGCCAAGTGCCCCGGCAAGGGCACCTGGGGCCTCTTCTACTTCGCGGGCGACGGGACATGGCGCGACATCGCCTGCGGCCCGCTCGCCGACATGAAGGCCGAGGCCAAGCGCCTGATCGGTGAGCCGCCGAGCACCCGCGGCGACCACACGCCGGCGGACTGGGCGCGCGAGGCCATGGACGCCCGCGCTGCGGCGGAGCCCGAGGACGCGGCGCCAAAGCGCAGCGAGAGGGCGGAGCGCAGCGAGAAGGCGGAGCGCAGCGAGAAGGCCGACCGTCGCAAGAGCGACCGCAAGGGCAAGACGTCTGAGCCCGCGCCGCCGCCCAAGCTGAAGGCCCCCGCGGTCGAGCTCGAGTGGGAGGAGGTCATGGACGCGGGCCGCCGGGGCTTCCGCGCCACCTTCCGCGGCGGCGCGTACAAGCTGCTGCGTGTGGCGGGCGATCGCTATGCGCTGTACTACGAATGGAAGAACGGCAAATACATCTACCTCGGCTGCGGCACGCTCGAGGACCTCGAGAACTTCGCCGGCGAGCACGCCGCGAAGGGCCTCCCGAGCCAGCCGGAGAGCAGCCTGACCGAAGAGGTCGCACGGCAGGCGTGCACGACCTCGGCGGCGCCGACGCCCCGGGCGCCTGAGCCCGAGGCGCCCCCCGCCGAGCCGGAGCCCAGGCGTCCGCCCAGGCGCGAGCGCGAGCTGGCAACGCCTCCGCCCGTGCCGGCCGAACAAGTCCATGAGGACGCCGACGAACCCGTCGACCCCGACAAGGACGCTGGCATCACCGAGTCGCTCAAGTCGGCGCTCGCCGCGATGGACATCTGACGGAGCCGACGATGACCACCAACGACGAGAAGGGGCATTACTACCAATCCGGCGACGAGTGGTTCGTCGACGCCCAGTTCATCCGCAATGCCTCGCGCGATCCCGGCATCGTGGTGTGGGATTCCGGGGACGGTTATCGAATCAGGACCGCCGGACAGGCGACACTCCACTGCCGGCCCGTACAGCGCGCCTTTCCGCAGCAAATCGGTCCAGCCTTCTTCTGCGGAAAAGGACCGGAGGACGGAAGGCTCGTCGCTATGGCCGCTCGCTCCGGCGAAGTCGGTATACCCACGACGACCGACAGTCGCGCGAGCAAGGAGGATTGCGGCTGCAGCTCGTGCAGCCGCGGAGGCGCTTGCCCTTGCGGAAAGAACCCCGCGGATGGCGACCAGCACGACGTGCTCGGACACGTCATGCGCCTCATCATGAGCGAGAGCCTCGGCACTCTCCTCGCGCATCAAGATGGGGAGAGCACGCTCTCTATTCATGTGCCGTACGAGGGCGTCGTAGCACCTGAATGGGCCGCGGGGCGCTTCCACGAGTGCATCCGGGAAGTCATGCGATTTCCGGACTTCACTCCGGGCACCATGGTCGGGCATGTCGTGCTGCATGAGCGCCGCCCGACGATCCGGTGGTCCGCGATGCTCGATCGGCGTCGGGCGCACCTGCTTGAGGACCTTGTGCGTCGCGCCGTCTCTCTCGCCGCTCAGGCGTCCCGAGGCGCCCCCGCGCATCCAGTTTCGCCCCCGCACCGCAGCGCAGGTGCATTCGCGTGGGGGGCCGCGGCCGAGGTCGCCGCCGACGCGGAGACCGGCACCTGCGAGACCTGCCCGTACGCGCTCGGCACCAACCTTCGTTGCCCTGCCTGCCGAACCTGGCAGCGCTCGCGGATCCTTCCACCTGTCGCCGACCAGGAGCATTTGATCGCCAAGATCCTTTATGAGCAGCACGATCTCGAACAACTGACTCGTGCGAGCCTCGACAGGCTCGCCGCCGCGGTGGCGCAGATCCTGGCCTCGAACAAGGTCGAGCCGCTCACCGATCTCTTCTTCCTCCGCTTGGAGCGCGCCGTACTCGCGGCGATCCGCGTCCTCGAGCTGCGGGTCACCGCCCGGGACACCGACGCCATCCTCGACGTCGTCGAAGCGCTCCTCTCTGAGCCCGGCATCCGGCTCGGCAGCCCCAAGGAGTCCCCATGACCACTCATGCCGGCGCATTCCTCGACAAGCTCATCCCGGTCTGGCGGACGAAGCTACCGGCCAACATCTCGCCCCGTTACTTCGACGGCTTCGTCCGCAGGAACCGAAGCGCGCTCGAGGCCATGCTTGGTGACTGGCTCGATCGGCGCGCGCAGAAGAAGGCCGCCGCGAGCTCGCACGAGCTCCCGCCGGATCTCTGGACTCGGGCCCAGCGCACGCGCGCCAACCTCGAGGCGATGCGCATCGTCGCCAACCGCTCGCCGGTCGAGATGACAGCGGACGAGCGGCGCTCCGTCCTCAGGTACTCGGGATGGGGCGGCCTGTCGATCAAGGACAATCAGGACAAGTTTCCCAAGGATCTGGCACCCGAGACGTTCGGGCTGATCCACGAATATTACACGCCGGCCGTCGTCGCCGAGGCGATCGCGGAGGTCGTCTGCCCCTTGCTCGCGCAGCTCGCCGGCAACGACGGCATCGTCCGCGCACTCGAGCCGAGCGCCGGCATCGGTCGCCTCGTCCGCGCGATGGGCCCGCCGCGCTGCATCTTCCCGACCGCCGAAGTCAAGCGGGTGCAGTGGACGACCGTCGAGTTCTCGCAGGTCTCGTCGCGCATGCTCGAAGCGACATTCCCGGCGGCGACGCACTTTCACATGCCATTCGAGCGGTGGATCCGCCTCCACGGCGCGCGCCACACCGGCACGATCAACCTGATCCTCTCGAACCCGCCCTACGGCGACCGCGGCGAGTTCGCGCTCGAGGACACCGACGCCTTCTACCGCGAGAAGACGGCCTACGCCTACTTCATGCGCCGGGCGCTGGATCTCCTCGTCCCCGGCGGTCTCGGCGTCTTCCTCGTCCCCGCGGGCTTCCTGAGCGGCGTCAGCAACCGGACGATCCGCGAGAAGCTCCTGCGCCGTCATCACCTCGCCGGCGCCTACCGGCTCCCGAGCCACACCAAGGACCGCCGCGAGTTCGTCCCTGGCGCGAATGTCGTCATGGACATCCTGTTCTGGCGCAGCCGCGGTGGCGAGCTCGCCGAGGTCGACGCCGACGACCAGTTCATCCTCGCCGGCAACTACTTCGCCGAGTTCCCGCAGCGCCTCCTCGGCGTCGAGCAGGGCAGCTTCTCCGGCGACGACGAGGCCGGCACGGCGACGACCTGGCGCTACCAGGTGATCGGCGATTTCGCGGGGCTGCCGCAGCTCACCGAGCGGCCGCTCTGCACCGCCTGCATCCTCGGTCCGATCATCCGCCGCGAAGCACCGCAGTACCAGGCGCTGGCGCGCGCCGAGGAGGGCCTGCCTGACGACATCGGCGAGGACGTGCGCGGCGCGCTCCTCCTCGGCCGTCGCGTGGGCCGCTACCTCGCCGCTCTCGGCGCCGACGAGGCCGAGCGCGCCGCCCAGCTCTGGCCCGAGCTCCACGCGGCGCTGGAGTCCTTCACGGCCTCCTTCGGCAACCCCTGGCGCCACAAGCTCCTGCGCGAGCTCGCCGACAAGCGCGAGCTCGTCGCGGCCCAGCAGATCCTCGGCGCGTTCACGAAGACCGGCGAGACCGTCGCGGCCCTCAAAGCCCCGCCCGAGATCGAGCGGAAGTACACCGGCCGCCCGGACGACGTCATCGCCGAGGCCGAGCAACTCTTCCGGCAGCAGCGCGCCCTCTCGATCGGCCAGCTCGAGGCGTTCCACAAGCAGGTCGGCGGCGAACTTGGCCGCGCAGAGATCGTCGAGACCTTGCTCTCCGCCGAGTGGAACCTCGACGGTGACGCCTGGGATCAGCTCCTGCCGAAGGACGCCTATCTCACCGGCAATCAACTCTGGGACAGGTACGATCGCGCCGCGGCTCGCGCCGCGCGTGGCGACGAGCAGGCGAAGATCCAGACCCGGCGACTCCTCGACGCCATCAAGCCTGCTGTCTTCGAGGACATCCAGGACATCAACCCGCAGAACGTCTACGACGACGTCGAGCTGCTGGCCGGCTGGCTCTCCGCCACGCTGAACAGCAAGTACGGCCCCGTGCGACTCGAGCGCCAGGGTGGCTTCGTCCAGGCGGTCGGCGTCGACTACGTCGACAGCAAGAACACGGTCGGCCTCTCGCCAGAGACCCTCGCGTTCCTCGGCTACTACAACCACGACCCGGCGCTCTTCCAGCCCCCACGCGAGAAACGAGACCGCAACGACCCTCCGCCGAGCAAGGAAGAGCGCCAGGAGAACAAGAAGCGACTCGCCGAGCGGCGCATGGAGCTGGCGAACCAGTGGGCCAAGTCGTTCCGCGACTGGCTCGCCGCTGACGACGCCCGCAAAGACCGCTTCGTCCACGCCTACAACCGCGCTGCCCGCGGGCGCATCGTCCCGACCTTCACCCCCGAGCCCCTCGAGATCGCCCGCTGGGGCGCCCAGGCGCCCAAGCTCAAGGCCCACCAGATCACCGGCGCACGGCGTGTCCTCGCGGCACGCGGCGGTCTCGTCGCCTTCGACGTCGGCGTAGGCAAGACCTACACGGCGCTGGCGATCATCGCCCGCGCCCGCCAGGAGGGCTGGGTCCGCAGACCCGTCATCCTCGTGCCTGGCTCGCTCGTGTGGAAATGGCACGACGACATCCTTTGCACGTTACCGGACTACCGCGTCGCGGTGATCGGCTCGAAGCGCAAGCGGATCTCCCGCGGTCGTCGCAAGGACGTCCTCACCTCGGAGACCGATACGCCGCAGGAGCGCGCCGCCAAGTGGATCGCGCTGCAGAGCGGTCAGGTCGACGTGGTCGTCCTCAGCTTCGACGCGCTCGCGCGGACGCGGATGAACGAGAACGCGGTGCTCGATTACATCGCCAAGGTCGAGTCCGTGGAGCGAGCCATCGCGCTGCGCAAGCGCAACCTCGAGGAGAAGGCCGAGAGCCGCAAGGGCCGCGAGAAGATGAGCGAGCGGGAGCGGGCGCTGCTCGAGCACGGCGTCCGCGCGTGGGTCCGTGAGATCCTCACCTTGCCCGAGGGCTACGAGTACGACCCGGGCGTCGCCTGGGACGAGCTCGGCATCGACATGCTCGTCATCGACGAGGCAGCGGCCTTCAAGAACCTGCACATGCCTCAGGCGCGCGAAGACGGCGTGCCGAAGTTCATGGGCGGCGGCGGCGAGGGCAGCGATCGTGCCTGGCAGGTCGACTTCCGCGCCGCCGCGGTGCGCAAGAACACCGGCGGCGCCGGCATCGTGCTGCTCACCGCGACCCCCGCGAAGAACAGCCCGCTCGAGTTCTACAACCTGATCCAGTTCATCGATCCGGCCGCCTTCACCAGCGCCGGCATCCACGATCCCGAGCAGTTCATCGATCGCTTCCTCAAGATCGAGTACCGCGAGGTCCTCGACTCCGCCTTCGACGTGACGATGAAGCCCGCCGTCACCGGCTTCAAGAACCTCGACGACCTGCGCACCATCATCTTCACCTACGGCGAGTTCCGCACCGCCGCCGAGGTAAACCTCGAGCTTCCCAAAGCCGTGGTCGAGACCATCACGATCGCCATGGACGAGGAGCAGGAGCGGCGATACCGCAAGTACGTCGCGCAGATCGAGTACATCCTCGAGAACCCGAGCCCGGACGGCCCGAGCAACATCATCCTCGGGCTGCTCGCCCGCCTCTCGCTGGTCGCGCTCCACGCCTCGCTCGAGGACGGGTACTCCTACGCGACCGCGCTCGAGGGCGGCATCGTCAAGAAGAAGGTCACGAACGCCGACGGCAGCGTCGAGCTCCTCGAGCGCCGCCTCTCGAAGCCGACCTACGAGAGCCCCAAGCTGCTGGAGTGCGCCAAGCGCGTCGCTGCGAGCGCGCACTGCGGTCACATCATCTTCTGCGAGCCCACGACGGTGCATCTGTGGATGCGCGAGGTCCTCGTCAGCCACGGGGTGCCACGGGAGCGGATCGCCATCCTTAACGCCGAGGAGACCGCGCCGGCCGACCGGATCCGGATCGCCCGCGAGTTCAACGGCCTGGCTTCCGAGCCACCCGCGCCCGGCACTTGCACCCGACCGACCGACAGCAAGACGGCCCCGAAGTACGACGTCATCATCGCCAACTCGGTCGCCTACGAGGGCGTCGACCTGCAAGTTCGGACCTGCACAATCCACCACCTCGATCTGCCGTGGACGCCCGCCGATCTCGAGCAGCGCAACGGTCGCGCCGTCCGCCAGGGCAACACGCTCGGCACCGTGCAGATCTACTACTACTTCGCCGACGGCTCGACTGACGGCTATCGCTTCAGCCTGATCGACGGCAAGGCGACCTGGCTCGCCGACCTGATCAAGACCCAGGCGCGCGATACCAATAACCCCGCCGCGCAGCAGCAGCTCACGCCCGAGGACATCCTGCTGATGATCTCGCGCGACAAGACCAAGACGAAGAAGCTCCTCGAGGACAAGAAGGCGAGGCAGATCGCCGAGGCTCGCGCGAAGATCGCCAAGGAGTCCGCGCGCCTCCTCCGCCAGGCCGCAGGCCGATTCGCAGACGCACGCCGCTCCACGGAGCCCGAGCGTGCGGCCAAACTGCGCGAGGAGGGCGAGCAGCGCCTCGCCGACCTCGAGCGCATGGACCCCGAGGCGTGGCCCTGGGCGCCGTGGATGTATGCGGTGCGCGACAAGGACGTCCTGATCCCTGAGAACGGCGGCGCTCCGGTCTACGAGGGCCTGCGGATCGCCAAGCCGCGAGCCGGCCACACCGACCAGTTCGAGCACCTCGAGTTCGGCCGCGTGACGAGCGACGAGCAGGGCGACACCATCGGCCTACGCGCGGCCGGCTCGCCGAGCTGGCAGGTCATCGCCTACAAGGACGGCCTCCTCGGCGGCGCACCGCTCCTGCCCGAGCACTTCCCCCGCGAGGGCAGTCCGGCATGGCCGGCGGACGACGACTTGTCGACCGGCGAGGCGATCGAGAAGAAAATCGACTCGTCGCTCCGCTACGGCAAGTTCGAGAACCTCGGGTGGCGCGGCGCCGCCGACGCTTGGCTCGAGCGCTGGTGGCCCCGCTTCGCCGAGACCATCGCGGACAAGATGGCGAGCGCCTACGCGCGGGAGAAGGCGCCTGTCGTGCTGGATGGCAAGCTGGTCCTTGCGACAGGCGAAGCGCTCCGCGAGGGCGCGCTGCTCCCGCCCACGCGCGCCGGCTGGCAGCAATACCTGCAACTCGCCCCGACCAGCGGCCTCGCCTTCGCCGCACTGCGCGAGGCGGGTCAGCACTGGTGGGGCCGCAAGATCCCCCAGAACCTCCTCTCCAAGGACCGTGAGGCCCGCGAGGCCGCCGAGGAGGAAGCGGAGGCAGACGGCGAAACAGCAGAGCGCGGGGCATCCACGGCCCGAACGGTCGTGCAGGTGCTCTCACCCGAGGCCACCCGCCGGCTCCAAGAGTTCGTCGATTCGGCCACCCCGACGACCGGGACCGACGAGGAGATCGATCAGCGCGTCCTCGACAACATCTTCCTGCAGCACGCCGCCATGGGCGACGCGATGGCGATGGCGGGTGCCCGGGGCGTCACCGAGGACGGCATCCGGGCTCTGTGGCGCGCTGCGCGGGAGGCAGGGCACGGTTCAACCCCGCCGCCCACCTCGCCGCTGCGCCCCACCTCGCTGCCGCCCGGCGCTCCGTCGCCACCGGCCGCTCCGGCACCGACGCCGGCTTCGGCGCAGGCAGCTTCCGAGGATCGGCGTGGACACGTCTACCAGATCGCCGGCGATTGGTACGGCGACACCGACTTCATCCGCGTCTTGCCCGGAGTTCGCCACGTCGGCTTCGGCGACTTCGGAGTGGACTTCCCGGAGGGCAAGCTCTCGATCACCCGCCACACCGACGACACGATCGTCCCCAAGCAAGAAGGTCGGTTGCACAGGTTGTCCTCCTCCGGCGGCCGGGATGTACTTTCGGACAGGATCGCAAAGTTGGTCGGCGCGGGCGCGGTCGAGCATGTCGGCACGTGGTCCGTGTTCGACGACGCGATGCCTCCCTCGCAGTCCACGGCGCCCGAAGCTCCGAATGCGACCTCCGAATCGCCGGAGCTCGCCCACATTTACAGGATCGGCGATCACCTCTATGCCGACGCTGCCGTCCTCTCGCTCTTCCCCGGCGAGACGAAGCCGATGGGCAAGATCGACTACCTCGTCGGCCCGCCCGGCGGCTCAATCTCTGTCGCTCGTCAGACCACGGAAGAGGTCCTACCGCAGCAGCGAGGCAGCCTCTACCTCCTCACCCACGACGGCGGACCGCTCGCGCTCAACAAGACCCTCGCCGCGGAGGTGGACAGCGGTCGCGCGAAGTTCGTCGGCGTCTGGCCGTCGTTCGAGAGGATCCACGAGCCTGCGCAGGGGATGGATTGGCCCAGCGCAGCGCCCCCTGCGTCGCAGGAGGCTCTCGACGCCGCCAAAGCCGAGCGCCTCCGCGAGGGCCGCCGCCAGCTCTACCACCGCGCCATCGCGCGCAAGTTCTCCGCGTTCGAGTGGCCCCCGGGCGACGACCTCGACAAGGCCGCGCGCATCCTCGCCGACAAGATCATCGCGCTGGAGGAGGACTTCTGGCGCGGCGTCACGCCTGGAGAGGACCAGAGCGCGTGGGATGGGCGCGTCGAAGAACTCGAGGAGCGCCTTCGAGACATGTTCGGAAAGGCAGACGAGATCGCGTCCGCCGAACTCATCGCCTCGCTCACCGATGCGACCGATTTCCTCGACTTCGTCCGCGACCTCGCCCTCAGCCGCGGTGCCGACATCTTGCCCGAGTTCCCGCGGGAGAACGGCCAGCCCGTGCCCGACCCACAGGCCCACGTCGCCCGCGGGACCTTCGATGCTGGTGTCCCCGCGAGCTTCGACCTCTTAGACGCGGGCTACGACCTCCGCGCCCACGAGACCGTCTTCGACGGCCCGGCGCTCACCGTCGTCTACAGGGCCGATCGCCCGCGCAAGGCCGCAGCCTCGCCGACCCTGCGCATCCAAATCACTCGCACGGGCGCGCAGATCTACCACGCACGCGGCGAGCTCAGAAACGAGAAGGACCGGAGGACGCACGCGTTCAGTCAATCCGACGTGGCGCTCGGCTTCATGCGCGAGCTCAGCTCGCAGCGTCTCGCCGCTCTGCTGCGCCCCGTGCGGGTCAAGGAGCCCTCGTCGAGCTCTGACGCGCGCCCCGCACCCGCGCTCGAGCAAGCCCGGATCCGGCCGCAAGATGGCGTCCAGGAGATCGTCCGCCTCTTCAACCAGTCGCCCGATGATCCGCGACTTCGCCTGGGGCGCACCCGAGGCCAGGGCTTCGTGCTCGTCGCATACAACGACGACGCGCCCGAGGACGCCGTCGTGTCGATCGACCTTTCGCCCGGCTTCACCATCGAAGATGTCCGATGGCTGATGTACGAGAATCGTCCGGCGCGACAGTCCGTCATCCTCGCTCGCCTGAATCGAGCGATCGAGGCCGTCAAGGGTGCCGGGCGCGTCGCTTCCGAGCCCAGCGAGCTCGCTCCATTGCTCGACCAGCTCCGCGTCCGCGTCGCCAAGCTCGGCGGTCGCGAGCGGCGAGGCGGACAACCCGGCTGGCGCGAGCTCTGGGAGCTCGTGCGCGACTCCGCCGAGCCGCCGTCGCCGACCCCGCGCGAGGTCATGGCCTGGCTCGAAGAGCAGCAGCTCTACGACCTCGCCGCCGAGCTTGGCGCCTACCTCTACTCGCCAGAGCGGCCGCAGACCGAGTTCTTCGAGGAATTTCGAGAGAAGCTCGACAAGTTCTACCCGCGCTGGCGCGTGGCCGGCAACAGCAAGTCCGAGTCCCTCTCCGTCGCCACGCATGCCGTCCGCGGCGAGGAGCCCGACCACTACCTCGTCAAGGACAGCACTCTCGGCCCGGTGCGCGTGGACATCGAACTCCTCCCGCCCGAGCGGGGCAAGCCCAACCACGCGCGGTTACGGCTCCGCACCGGGACCCTGCACCCCGGCGATCAGGTCTACGACGCCGAGGTGGACGAGCGCATCGCCGGCGAGCTCCGCGCCCGCGTCGACGCCCTCGAGACCGCGCTGAAGAAGACGCCGACCTTCCTCGAGGACGCGCGCCGGCTCCTGCACCTCGCCGGCCAGCTCCTCAACGCCCCGCTCTGCGAGGGCTCGACCCGCGACGACGCGCTCGTGGCCTTCAACCAGGCGTACGCCGTCTACGACGACGCTCGCCGCCAGGTCATCGAGGGCCGCCCCGCTCGCGCCCTCGAGCAACTTCGCCAGGTCGCAGTCCATGTCGCTACCGCCGCCGCGAAGGTCGCCGAAAGCTGCGCCGAAGGACAGGTGAGCATTGCTGCTCCGACGATCGCCACCCCGCTCTCCATCTCGCCACCCGGCGGAATCGTGCAAGCGCCCACGAGTAGGCCGGTCTCCGCACGACGCCTCCGCACGCTTAACGCCCGTGGACTCGGGCGCGACACCGTCGCCCGCATGCTGTCGGAGGTCCGAGCGCGAGGGGCTTTCGCCACCGTGCCCGAGGAGCAGCCGATGACCGTCGTACGTGCCCTGGAGCGCGCTGTGCCCCCGATTTCGGGCGTTCCTATCCAACGGATCGGCGATCTCGCAGTCCTTGCTTGCACCGATCCTGAGCAACTCGATCGCGCGCGCGACGTGCTTATGGCCGCGGGGTACCGACCTCGCACTCGAGACGGACGGCTCATCGTGCGCGACCGCAATCCGGAGACATCACAGTGAAGCAAGAAAATCTCAAAGCCGCCGCCGCAGCCGCGCTCGACGCGCTCTCGCCGGAGCGCCGCGTCCTCGCATGCTGCCTCTTTCAAACCTGCCGCCGCGACGCGCTCGCGGATCTCGTCGCCCAAAAGACGCTGGAGGCGATTGGCCTCAGCCTCACCTCCGAGAAGGATCCGCGACGCGCCGCCGACGAGCTCCTCGAGGTCTACATCGACGCCCACGTGGATGACATGGAGGCTGTCTACGCCGGCGACCGGGGGCAAGGGAGGACGCACTGACATGGCTCGCTCGCCCGACTGGGAGAAGATTCCGATGGCCGGCGGTGCCGACAAGCCCGCGTGGCCACTGCCGACGGTAACGCCAAAGTTCGCTACGTGGAGTCTCGGCGGCGGTCGCCCCTTCGGCTGCACCACACAGACCTGTCAGCGCTGGCACGCCGGCGTCGACCTCACCGACGCGCCGAACAGTGCTCTCGTGATCGCGCCCGAGGACGGCATGATCGCCGGCCTCGACAAGGGCTGGACCGACGGCACGCGTGCCGTCTTCTTGCGCACGGACTCGGGCCTCTTCCTCGTGCTCGGCGGCGTCATCGCCGGGTCCCACAAGGAGTTCGGGCTCGTTCACGGCCAGCGCGTCAAGAAGGGCGACAAGCTCGGCAGGATCGTGGGCGGCTACGGCATGCTGCACCTCGAGGCGTACAAGGCCGAGCCGGCCCGCACCGCGAACTCGCGCTGGTGGAAGGACGATCCGCCGCCGACCGGTCTACTGAACCCCACCAACTACATCGAGCGAATGGTCGGCAGTAACATGTCGCTGCTGCAGACGCGCCAGCGCCTCCAGGCGCTCGCCGACCTCGGTTTCTACAAGGGCGACGTCGGCGCCGCGTGGGGCTCAGCCGCGATCGAGGCCCTCAAGGCCGCGCAGACCGCTCTCAAGATCAGCGTCGACGGCAAGTGGGGCCCCGAAACCGAGGACGCGATCCAGACCGCACTCAAGGCCCAGGCCCCTTGCGGCTCGTTGGAAGACTGCAATAGCGAAGCTGTCCCCGAGGGCATGCCCTCGAAATCGACGGACCTCTTCGCCTCGCTCAAGATCATCGGCGGCGTGGTCGCTGGCCTCACACTCGCGGGTGTCGCCGCCGCGTTCATCATGAGCAGCTCTGAATCTCGATGACGCCGCGTTGGCGGCACAAGGAATCAACATGTATATCCAGCTCGACGACATCATTCACACCCTGCGAATCACTCTCCGCGATCTCAAGGACCTCCGCGACAAGGCGGCTCCCCCGTCCCAGGTCGAGCGCCCGCTCGATCTGTGGCTCGACCTCGCCTGCACGAAGATCACCTCGTTCTCGAACATCCTGTGCTCGGCTCAGCTCGCGCTGGCGAGCGACGCCGATCCAGCGGCGGTGAGGCAAGCACTGCTGCAGCACATGCGCGACGGGGTCCAGGTCGAGGCCAGCCTGATGCACAGCCTCATGCGCGCGGCGGATCCCGCTGCCCGCGCGAAGGCGGGGACGAGCGCGAGAGGGGCGACGAGCTCGTGCGCGGGGGAAGAGGCCGCGTCGGGCCGACAACCCGCCGACGAGCGCAGCGGAGGCTCGCGTACCCCCGCGCAAGGATCGACGTCGGCCGAAGACCTCTCCTGAAGGACGACCATGCATTTCGGCCTCACCAATGTCCGCGGCGGTCGCTACAACCTCGGCGCGCTGGTCATGGCGCGCGGCGAGCATTGCGTCGAGGTCGTCGAGCCCGGTGAGGCGCTCGCGTTCATCGTCGTCCGCGGCCAAATCCTCATCACCCGGCAGCGAGCCGGCGAGCCCGCCACCTTCAAGCTCGTAGCCACACCCAGCGCCCCGATCTTCGTCGTCAACCCCGGCACATACACCGTCGTCGCGGAGCAGAACACCCTCGGCCTGCGCGGCGCGCGGCAAGCCCGAATGTAGGAGAAGACATGTCCCAACAGACACCCTCGTCCTCGGTGCAGAACATCCTCCACATGCTCGCCGCCGCACGAAGGCCCGCGCGTCGCCAGGAAGCGTCCGCGAGCCCACCGCCGGCCGCCGGCGCGGACCTGGCCGCCTTGCTCAGCGGGCCCTACGGGCCGCAGATCACCGCCTTGCTTTCGGGCCAGGCTCCGGTTATGCGGCCGCCGACCGCTCCTGTCGGTAGCTCACTCAGCTTCGCCGGCGCACTGCAGCCCTGGCCGATGCAGCCCCCTCCCTTCGGGTTTCACCCCGGTCCAGCGGCGCTCATGCCCGGGCAGCATCCGGTCCCGCCGCACATGGCGTCGCCGTTTGGGTTCATCGCGCCGATCACGTTCGCGCAGCCCCAGGCCGCGGGTCCCGCCGCCGCCCCGCCCGCGCCGGCACAGACGCAGGGGCATCCATTCGTCCCATCGCCTTCGGGGTTCACCCCGGACACGCCCGGCCAGATCCAGCCAGCCCTGGCACACCAGCCCGCATATCCGTACGTCGTGCAGCCCATGGGACACCCCGGTCCGCCCGCAGCCGCCGCGCCTGTGGCGACACAATTCCAGCATGCGCCCGGCAATCCGCCTGGCGCGCCGTTCCTCGGATTCTTCGCCAGTCCCGCATCTCCTGGATCCGCCGCTGTTCAACCGACCCCGGCTCCATCATCGGCCTCCGCTCAGGCCGCGAACAGAGCTGCTCCAAGAGACAGCTCACCGGCGCAGGTGACCGCCCCGATCTGGACCGCGGGGAACCTGTCCTTTGGGGCGGCGGCCACGAGCCCCGCCGCCGCACCTCGCACCGATGGAGCTGCCGTCCCATCAGCCGGCGACCCGACAGGAGAGCGCGAGCTCGATATGCTCAGTGCGCACATCGACACCCTCATCGCGCAGCGGGACGCGCTCAGGGCCTCGCTCTTGAGCACGCCCCTACGTCCGGCGCCCACGCCCGAGCCCATTCGTCAGCACGTCGAGATGCTCGCGGGCACCAGGGGCTACCCGGCCGAACAGGTGGCCGCTCTGCTCGAATCTTTGCACGCCATCCTCCACGACCTCCAGGCCGAGCACCACGCGGAACACCAGCGCCAGCAGGCCGAGCATCGGGCCGAGCTCCAGCGCGTCCACGCTGAGCACCGCGCCGAACTCCAACGCATCCACTCCGAACACCGCGCGGAGCTGCGCCGGGTACTCGACGTCGTCCAGGCGACGATGAGGGACGACGCGAGCCGGGTGCAGGAGCAGATCGCACAGATCGCCGCAGAGCAGCACCGAATCCTTCAGACCGCGCTCTGCGGCCTCCGCGACCTCTTCCGCCAGCAAATCTCGGGACCGCCGCGCTCGCACCCTGACCCCGAGCCACCGCCGAAGTTGTCTGAAGAGCCAGATGGCCGTGCAGTCGTCAGACTGGCCCGTCCCGATCCCAACACGTCGCAGCGGGCGAGCGTCGACGCCTCCTCGCCCGCGAGCGATGCCCGCGGTTCGCCGCCGCACGAGCCCGCGCACAGGATGTTCTGAAGTCATCATCATCCGAGCACGCCTCGGCGCTGCCTGGTAGACACCGACCGCTGCCGCTGCATTGCTCAATCGCTGGGTTAGCCCCGGAAGGTACATGTCATGGCACAACCGACTCCCGAAGATCCGCCGGGCCTGCTGGAGATGGAGACGAGCCCGCAGACCAAAAACTATCGCGCGAACCGCCTCAAGCTCTGGCAGCTTCTTCAGCAGAAGCACAAGGAGAGCCGCGAGACGGCGATCAAGCACGGCGCGACCGAGGCCGCCGCCGATGAATACGCCTCGCGCACGCTCCGCGGCGAGATCAACATCTTCATCGACGAGCTCCTGACCCATACGCGCAAGCTCGAGGTCCTCAACTTCATCATGGCGGCGCCCCGCGAGTGGGGCCTGCGTGGTGAGCTGCTCCTCGGCGCCGACCCGCTGGTACCGAGCCTCATCGCCCGCAGCTACCCCGTCGCCGCGTGGGTTGACAAGATCGACGCGCTCGATCTCGCTGTCGCCGCGGACGCGAAGGGCTGGCAGGCCTGGCTCGGTGCGCGCCTCGATGCGCTCGGTGAGGCCGGCAGAGCCGCGAGCGAGCATGTATTCGGTGCCGTCGAGCACATCGGCAAGGGCCTCGGCGAGGGCGTCGGCGCCGTCGGCGAGGGCGTCGGCAGGGCGCTGATGATCGGCGTCGGCGTCCTCAGCATCGGCGCCGTCGTCATCGGTGGAATATGGGTCTTGCGGAGGTAATACTCGCCATGGATCGAGCTGCGTTCGTTCGAGCAGCAGTCAGGAGGCACATCCCAAACACATCGAGGAGTATCGCACTGGGGGGGTAGTACTGTCCGGCGGACAATACCGCCGATAGAAACGGAGAGAAGCGACGATGGCGACAATCGAAGAGTTGGAGCGAGAGGTAACGACCCTGAAGCTGTCTCTGGTGCGCTGCACCCAGGCGGTAGCGCAAGTGCGAGCCAGTAACGCCCAGACAACGCTCGTCGGCATGGGCATCTCCGGGGTGTTTTTCGGCCTCGCCGGATACCTTCTGGGAAGTCGGAACGGGATGCATCGTGCCCGTGAGATGATGAAGTGATCAAACGGTGCCCGACAATGACCGGAGTTGGGTTCGCTTGATGTAATGATCGACTACGTCGCGGGGATCCTCCGATTCGGTTGTTCGAGCGAACGTGACCGCGAGAACCTGCGGCTCGCTAGATCTCGCGGAGATAGCCACCGCGGGCACGAGCGTCCGGAAGCATTCGGCGTTTGATGGCGCTCGGAATCGGATGATCGCAGTGGACGGTGGGCCACAACAGGTGAAAGGGGGGGCTGTGGGCGTTAGGAGTATTGCACGAGAGAGATCTCTCGACATATGCGATTCTGATGCAGTCCTCACGGCAGAGGATGCCGCGAATTTTCTCAAACTGAGCCCGCGGACCCTGGAGAAATGGCGTTCAGAGGGGGCCGGCCCACCCGTGCTGCGCATGGGCCGCAGGATTGCGTACGCGCGGCGCGATCTCGTACGCTGGCTGGCGGAACAGGAAGCGAGGGGGCGGAAAGAGTCCAGCGTGCGAGACGAACTGGAAGTCACCTGCCGCCCATACTTCAAAGACCGAACCCGCCAGCATGTCGACATCCATCTCACCCACCCGCTCGACCCCGCCCAGCCTGTCCGTCGCCGCATCGTGGCCCCGGTCGGGATGGACGCGGTCGCCGCGACCGAGTGGGGGCGTGCCGAGGCGTTCAAGCTCTATCGGGAGCTGTGCCGTGAGCCCGCCAAGGTCGACAATGTCGAGAGAAAGGAAGGAGAGAGTCCCAAGCATCCGAATCACAACACCGTCAAGACCCTCGCGGAGTTCTGGCCCCAGTTCTTGGCTGGCCACGTCGCCGAGCTCAAACACAGCTCGAAGCTCAATTACGAGTCCGCCTGGGCGCTTCACATTCGTGAGGTCCTCGGACCGATCCGGCTGGACGAGATCGACGAGAAGCTCCTCTCGCGTCTCCGCAAGCGCATGAGGCAGGAGTTGAACTTGTCGTACTCCTACACGCGCCAGATCTGCGAGTCGGTCTCCGTCGCGCTCCGCTACGCGCAGAGCGAGGGCGAGCTCCCGAAAGGGCACGACCTGCCTGAGCTCACGTGGGCCAAGCAGCGCAAGCCGAAAGTCGAGGTCTACTCCCGCGAGGGCCTCGAGCGCTTCATCGCGGTCGCCAAGAACGAGGAGGAACGGGCCCTGCACCTGCTGCTCACGGATGGCGCGCTGCGGATCGGCGAGTGCGCCGGGTTGATGTGGAAGGACATCAGCCTGAGCGAGCACACGATGGAGGTCACGCGGTGCGTCTCCAGGGGCGTCCTGCAAGACACGGCGAAGGGCGAGGACGGTGTGGTACCCCTCTCGCCCCGACTCGTCGAAGCCCTGCGGGGCTACCGCCCGCGCGGCGACTTCGTGTTCGTGCCGGACGGCGAGTACAGCCCCCACAGCTTCCCTCGGGAACGCAGGGAGTATGTCCTCGAGGGCACGCTCGGGATGCGAGTGCGACGCGCGCAGGGTCTCGCGCGCCTGGCCGTCTACGGTCCGCACCGGATCCGCCACAGCGTGCTGACCTTGCTCGCTCGCATGGGCGTGAGCCCGTACGCGCTTCAGGCGCTCGCCCGCCACGCACGGATGGCGACGACCATGAAGTACTACATCCACCTCAACCAGGGCGAGCTCGCGGCGCAGGCCGTCGCGGCGCTCGCGGACCCCGACGCCTTCGGCAACGCCAAGGCAACTCGTGGCAACACCCCGGAATTCACGCTCCTGACGTGAGTTACGGGTAGGTTTGGACTTCGGCAACCAGATCGACACGGACGCGTGCCTGCCGAACTGCGAGCCGGCGAGCTGCGGCGACGGGCTCGTGCACGCGGGCGTCGAGGAGTGCGACGATGGCAACGGCGACGACGCTGACGCGTGCACCAACGCATGCAGCAAGAACACCTGTGGCGACGGCCACCGACGCCGCCCTGACCAGCGCGTCGCCGGCGAGCCAGCAGTGGACCGTTCAGCAGCACACGCTGATCTCCCTTAACAACAACACCGACCGGCTGTACCTGTTTGCCAAGACCGCCAAGCCGAGCGACCCGCAGGACCCGACCTGTCTCACCGACCTCGGCGACGGCTACGGCTTGATGATCACCCCCGCGGGGAAGACCGCGCCCAAGCTCACGTTCATGCCGTACCTCGGGGGGGCACCAACTCGGCGCGTTCGTTCCCCATGTGGAACGCCGATCGTGAGCTCGGTGTCGGCGATGGCATGACGACGCTGTGCCAGAAGCCCAATGGCGCGATCAAGCCGCTGCTCGGCCACCGGATCGCGCTCATGGTTACCCCGCAGTAGTTGCCCAGGGCGGCATGTCGCAAAGTACAGATCGCCCCTCCGCAACACGGAGGACCTTGTCTCGACGGCCGCCGGGCCCGCGGCCCGAGGGCTTGGTCCGGCGGAGGCCCCTGCGTACTCCCAAGGCCGTATGCGCGATGGCGCGATCCCCCGGTTGTCTCGAATTTCGTCTCGATCTCGTAGCGAATTTGGCTCTTTTCGAGACGTCCCACCGTAAAGGAGCCCGTAGGGGGGTCCAGCGCCGCCCGTACATGATTTCACCAAATTCTTCGCGTAACTGTGGCTCAAGCCCGGTTGTAGGCCGCCCCGCGCGTTCCAAGTGGAACCGCGTTCTCTGCCGCTGTTCCAGTTCTTCTCCCGGAGCGGAAAAGGCCCCGCGGCCGGGCTCGATCTCGACTTGGGGACCCGTGCCGGATCGAGCGGGACGTCGTGGGCAGTGCGGAAGTCCATCGCTCAACACCACCACGGCTCGCGGGCCCACGCCAGGAACGCCGCACGGTGTTCGTCGTCCCACACCGCCAGCGCCGTGATGACGTGGAAGGCGCCGACGCGCCACCTCCTCCTCGCTATAGCGAGCTCATGCATGGCCTCGAGCACGTAGGGTTGCCGGTATTCCGTGAACGCGCTCTGCAGAGCCTCGACGACGTCCTGCCGAGTACTCCAGACCGCGAGCACGCACGCGCTCGCGTGCTGCAGTGAGGCCGCGCGACGAAAGCCAGTCGTACCACCCCGACTTGCAGCCCACGCGTCGAACTTGAACGGGTCCCACGGCTCGAGCGGAGCGTCGGCGAGGGTCGGGAAGGAACGGGCGAAGCGGATGATCTTGTCCATGACGGGGCCTGTCAGGGCGTGCGGCTCGGCGAACCCTTCGCACGGGCCTGGAACACGGTGACGATAACGCCTGCGACCGGCCCGAGGTCGTAGTATTTGCATGGCACGCGGGTGTTGCTTGGTGCAACACCCCCACGCCGAGCAACACACGGCGATCACCCACACGGCGAACAACACCTCGCCCGCGGCACGCCGAACAAACACCGCGGGCCGCGTAATGTTAGCGCCGGCCAGGATCCGCGTGAATTCGCCGACGAGACATGCGACCGGTGACGCAGCGGCTCGGCGGCTCTTGCCTGATGTGTAAGCCAGCTAACCAAGCGGGCCGAGGGTGAACCAGACCAGCTGGTCCTTGGGTTGAATTCGCGGACGGGAACGGCGCTGCGGGTAGAGAGGTGCAGCCGTCCAGAAAAGGGTGAGCGCTGCGGTGTGTGGCAGCCCGCAGCGCTCGGTGTCGAAGATGGCCCAAAGGCCAGACGAGGATCGACGGGGTGAAGGTACCGCGGCGATTTCAGGAAGGCAAGCGGATGTCGGCGGCGGAGTGGCGACGCCATCGACGAGGACGAGCGGGGATTCCGAGCATTTCTGTGCGGGCGGTGCCGACAGCTTATCGTGCTGTGCCGCCGGTGTGATCGAGGTGACGTGTACTGTGGGCCAGTCTGTGCCGAGGCGCAGCGGCGGGAGTCAGTGCGCCTGGCAGGTCGCCGATACCAACAAACCACCGCAGGCGCCCATCGACACGCCGCGCGCCAGCGACGGTACCGCGAAGCGCTCCGGCAGAAAGTGACGCATCAGGGTCTTCCCGCAAGCGAGGGCGTCGGCAGGCTCCGGGGTGACGCGGCCGAGACCACCACGGAGGTGGTCGGCGCGCGCAGGAGCGAGGAACCACATGCTGGAAAGACCATGGCGCTCGGAACTTGTCCTGAAGGACAGCCGAGCGAGGCTGACCGTGAGCTCGCGATCGCGGCGACTGCTTGAAGCGGACCTGCCGTACCTGGGCGAGGAGAGGCTGGCGCTGCGGCACATCCTGGAGGGCCTGGCCTTGTGGCAAGGCCCGCCGCTCATGCTTGCGTGCGATGTGGACGCGGGTCTGACGGATGGATCCGGCAGCGCCCGCGCCGTCCCCGGGCTCCTCGTGCCCCCAAGTCCCCTGGTACGGGCGTCGATCGGCGTCCGCGTGACGGACCGAGGTGAGCGATGAAGCGCATGACCCCCGAGATCGAGGCGGAGATCGTGCGTCTCCACTCTGCGGAGCACTGGCCGATCGGGACCATTGCTCGTCAGCTCACGATTCATCACAGCGTCGTCCGTCGCGTGCTCGGCCGCAAGGAGCTCATGGGGCCGACGCTGAGCGAGCGGCCGTCGATCGTCGATCCGTACCTCCCCTTCATCCGCGAGACGCTCGCCGCGTACCCGACCCTGTCCTCGAGCCGGCTGCTCGTCATGCTCAGGGAGCGCGGCTATCCCGGCCAGAAGTCGCGCCTGCGCGAGGTCGTGGCGCGACTGCGGGCCCGCCCGAAGGGCGAGGCATACCTGCGACTCCGGACCTTGCCCGGCGAGCAGGCGCAGGTCGACTGGGCTGACTTCGGGACGCTGAAGATCGGCCGCGCCGAGCGCCCGCTGATGGCATTCGTCGTCGTCCTGAGCTGGTCGCGTCGACTGATCGCGCGCTTCTACCTCGGGTCGCAGATGCCGGTCTTCCTCGCCGGCCACGTCTACGTGCTCGAGCGTCTCGGCGGGGTGCCGCGAGAACTGCTCTACGACAACCTCAAGAGCGCCGTGGTCGAGCGACGGGGTGACGCCATTCGCTTCAACCCCACGCTGCTGAACCTCGCCACCCACTATCGCTTCGCCCCGCGGGCCTGCGGGCCGCGGCGAGGCAACGAGAAGGGGCGCGTCGAGCGTGCGATCCGCTACCTTCGTGAGGCCTTCTTCGCGGCCCGACCCTTCGACGGACTGGACGACCTCAACGCCCAGCTCGAGGCCTTCTGCGACGGCCCCGCGATGGATCGGCGCTGGCCCGAGGATCAGACTCGCACCGTTCGCGAGGCCTTCGCCGAGGAGCAGCCGCGGCTACTGCCGCTGCCGGACGCGTCCTTCCCGTGCGAGACGCACGTGCCCGTGCAGGTCGGCAAGACGCCCTATATCCGCTTCGACCTCAACGACTACTCGGTCCCGCACCGCCACGTCGAGAGCGAGCTCATCGCCGTCACCGGCATCGACCGGATCCGAATCGTCGACGGCGTGAACGTCGTCGCCGATCACCCACGCAGCTACGACCGCGGCGCGCGGGTCGAAGATCCGCGCCACGAGAGCGCGCTCCTCGAGCACAAGGCCGCCGCCAAGCAGCACCGCGGCACCGATCGCCTCGTCGTCGCCGCGCCCAGCACCGGGACGTTTCTGATCCGCGTCGCCGAGCGGGGCCACAACCTCGGCACCGCCGTCGCCCAGCTCCTGCGCCTGCTCGACGAATACGGCGCCTGTCCTCTGGAACAGGCGATCGCCGAGTGCGTCCAGCGCGATGTCGTCCACATCCCCGCCGTCCGCCAGCTGCTGCAACAGGACCGGCACGCGGTCCCGCGACTGCCCGGCGCCCAGCCCCAAGATCCGCGGCTCCGCGACATCGTCGTGCGACCGCACGCGCTGGCCGATTACGACCTCCTCACCGGCACCGACCAGGAGAACGATGACGACGAACCATGATGACCCTCTCCGCCGCCGCGCCGCCGCGCTCGGGCTGCACGGCGTGCTGACGCACTGGCACACCCACGCGCGCGAACCGTGGCTGCAGCGCCTCATCGAGATCGAGGAGGTCGAACGCAAGCGCCGGAACTACGAGCGGCGCCTCCGCGACGCGCAGCTCTCCGCGATCAAGCCGCTCGCCGAATTCGACTGGCTTCTTCCGCCGCATGACCCCTGTAGATCAGGTTTTCGGCCAGAGCGCAAATTCGCTCATCGTTCAGATCGCTACGCTATGGTCGGAGCACTAGTTCGAGATCCGAGCGCGTTCTCGGCGCGAGGGGTGTTGTTCCGGCTCAAAGATGGGTCCGAGACAAGCCGAGCTCGGACCGGTCGGTTCGCACAGGCAGCCGCAGCGCGCGAGCCCCCCGCACGGACGATCAGCGGCTCGGCTGGCGGGCGCAGACCTTCGCGCGCGAGGCAGGCGAGCGGTTCGGCGGGTCGGAGAACGGTACCTCGCAGCGCAGGGCGAGAATCGTCGCTTGGTGCGCCTCGGCGAGCGCGCGTGCCGAGGCGAGCAGCCCAGGGCGCGCCGCTGAGCCGCGAGGTCGAGCCGCGCCAAGCTGCGCCCGGCGAGCCAGTCGGGCATGCTCGCCGAGGCGCGCTCGCCGAGGCGTGACGCACCCGGTATGCTCGCGCGGTGGATGTCACTGCCGAGGCAGAGACGCTGGCCCGATTCGCCGCCGATCCGCGGGCCTGGTCGTCGTGGCTCGCGCGGCTCGAGCGGGCCGTCGACGACGGCGAGCTCGAGCTCCTCGCGGAGCTCGTCGAGCTGCTCACGCGCCAGCGATCCACGTACCTCGATGTCACGCTGCAAGCCCTCGTCCTCGTGCGCGGCGACGCGACGGTCGTGCGTGCGATCGAGGCGCTGCGCCGACACGAGAAGCTCGGGCCGCCCGCGGGCAGCGGCCGGCAGCATCACGACGCCGGCGCGCGGGCCCTCGCCGGAGCGCTGGCGACGCGTCACGGACCGGCGGCGCTCGTCCGCGCGATCGAGGCGCTCGGCGTGCCCGACGACCTGATGTCGCTGCTGGCCTGCTGGGCGCACGAATTAGTGATCCGCGGGGCCGCGCTCGCCGGACCGGAGATCGACGTCCTCCTCAAGACACTGGCGGCTCACGATCACCCGCTCGCGTCGTTACCGATGCACCGGCTCGCGCTCGAGGTCGGGAGCGAGACCGCGGCGGCGACCTACCGCGTCGGCGGCCTCGGCTGCTGGGGCTGGTCGGCGCCGACCGGCCCGACGATCGCGCCGGCGGCGACGCTCCCCGAAATTGTCGCCGTCGGCGAGCCAGCCGACGGGCGGCGGATCGCCAGCGTGTTCACCAGCCACTGCGAGGTGTCCAACGGCCGCGTCAAGGCGCGGATGTTCCGCTTCGATCGCGCGGTGCAGGGGCCGTGTCCGGCGCTGCTGCGATCGCTGCCGCTCGGCGTCCTCGCCGGCGCGACGCGGGTCGACGTCCGGGCGCTGTCCGTCGCGCAGTTCTTCGCGTTGCTGCTCGCGTTCGGCGCCAACGGCGGCGACTACAACACCGGCATCAGCGGCGCGTACGGCCGCCTGCACGCGTGGCGCTCGCTCGGCGGGCTGGTCGACGCGCCCGCGGACGCGCCGCTGGAGGCGATCGAGGCCGAGGCCCGCGCCGTCGAGCGGGCCGGCGGCTTCGCGCACTTCACCAGCGACTCGCCGTGGTTCAATCACGTGATCACCGACCTCGGCCTGGTGGCCGTCCGCGCCGACGGTCGATCGATCGCCGTGCTCGCCGGCACCGACACCGACTGATTGTCACGCGATCAGGGGCGGTCCGGTGCATGTGGCGTTCGGGGCCGACCGGCTCATCGTCGTCATCTGCCCTCGGCCGCGGCGCACGGAGCCGCAGGACATGCGGCGCGGCTTCGACATGCTGGCGCAGGTGGTCAAGCAGGTGATGGGCAGCGACCCGTCGCATCGCGCTCGGCGAGTAGGCCGGCATCGCTTAACTGAACCACACGGCGTCCACGAGACGCAATCTAATGGACGCTTACAAATGTAGAGAGCAGGCGAGAGCCGGCGATGTCGTCCCCAACGACCCATGTCCGGGGCCTCACCAAGGCGCCGCGTGCCAGGCACCACCGGCCTCCCACTGACCGCGACTGTACCAGCGGATATCGGTGCAGTCGGGGAGCGTCGCCAGCCAGGAGTGGAGCTCGCCCCAGGCGCCTCGCAGCAACCAGCGACCCCTGGGATGCACGCGCTCGAGGACGAGCAGCTCCGACGACCAAGTACACGCCAGCGTCGCACGATCGGCGTCGCCCGCGAGCTCGGACACGGGCAGGGCGACCCCGCGCACCTGGAGGAGGTCGACGAGGCGGGCGAGGATATCGCGTGCTCCGGACGGCGACGTCAGCTCGAAGCTGACATGGTCGCGCCGGAGGGCGGCGATGTGCGGGGGCATCGAGTCACAAACGGCGGCCTCGCCGAACAGGGCGAGCTGCTCGAGGATCGCCGGGTCATCGCCCGCATAGCGGATGCAGTTGAACTCTGCGCAGCTGATCGCCGACAGCATCCGCTCGAGCTCCTCGGGCGTAGTCGGCTGGCGGCGGACGTAGCAGTGACTTTCTGCCGCAGCGAACAGGTCCGGGGCCTCCGTGTCGGGCACACCGCAAAGCGTGCAGCAGTCAAGCGAGCGCAGCCCTCCAGACGTGTGAGCGCGGCCGTGGCCCGCCGTTCCTGCAGCGATCTCACGTGGTCGGATCGGCGCGGTACATTCGGCCCAGAGGGATGCGAGCGAGCAGCAAGACCCGACGCCAGCGTTGCAGGTGGTTCTCGTCCGCGTGGCCGGGGCTGAAATTATCCCGGATAGTAATATCGTCGTGTCCGCGTCGATGGCCCCCTGATTACTCGACACCGAGCACCGCGCCGTCAGCGTCACGGACAACGGGGCCAACGAGCGGGTCGAGGTCACGGTCGCGGACTCCGCTACCATCACCCTCCAGCTCGCAAAGCTTCAGTGCTCCCGACAGCAGTCGCTGGCGTAGTGCCGACCAGCGGCGCCATCGACTTCTTGAGGCTCACCGTCAACGCGACCATCGCTGGCCGCCCTCTGTCACGATTTGTCTCGGTGGGTACCTGGCCACCTTGGATATCGATCGCGCGGCCCGTGTGCCTGCGAGCTGCCGGGTGCTCAGCCCGCGGCGGCAGGTTGCTGCTCGTCTCGCGTCGCGCGCTCGTGGGCTCGGGGGTCGAGCGCGCGGCCGTCGGGCAAGGCCCTGAAGTCCTCGAGGGAGAGCTGCTCGACGAGCGGTCCCGGGACCATGCCGTCCAGCGGGTCGTCGCTCGCGGGCACGAGGCGGCGGAACGGCGGCACGACATACCAGTCGTGCAGCGTGAACGAGTGATAGGGCTCGCTGGTCGGCCGGCCCGGGCCGGACGGCGTCTGATGGATCTCCGGCGACAGCGAGCCGACCACGTGCAGCGCGCGGCCGCGGGTGAGCCCCAGGAAGGTCTCGGGTTGGAGCGCGTCGAGCTCGGCGAGCGCCTGCTCGTTCGAGGCGGGGTCCCAGGCGATCGTCACCGATTTGCCGTCGACGTGGAGGGCGGTGGTGAGGCCGGTCGTCTCCATGTGGATCAGCGGATAGCTGCGCGGTTCACCCCGGGGCGTGGGGGCCGCGTCGCAGGCCGTAGCGAGCAACCACACGCACACGGCCGTCGTTCGCGGTCGGCGAGGCCACATGGAGCGACCCTATGCGAGCGCGCGGCCCCCGTCAATCGCCCTCGAGCTGGCCGCGATGCTGATGGCCTCCAGCCGGGACCTGGACCCTCGACTGCTCGGGCGCTTCTCACAGCGATACCCGAGGCGCGGAACGAGGCGCGGCTTGTCCCGCAGCGCGCGCATATTGCCCTTGCCGTGGCCAGGGCGGATCCTTCGACCCATGCCGAGCCGCGAGCCTCGCATCTCACTCTGTTCCCTCTTCATCGCGGTGATCGCGTGCGGCCCGGAGAGCCCGGGGCAGACCGCGACCACCGACGCGTCCGGCGCGACCACCACGACCTCGGTCCCGAGCACTGGCTCTGCGACCACCACCTCGCCGACCACCGGCACCGATGCCACGACCACCACCACGAGCTCCGCGTCCAGCGACGCCGGTCCGGCCACCACCACGGGCTCCGCGGACACTCAGGGCTTCGTGATGAAGCCCGACCTGCCACCGCCGGTCGCCTGCGACCCGTGGAACGACACCTGCCCTCGGGGACAGAAGTGCAAGCCCAACGACAGGGACGGCTGGGAGGCCGTGTGCGCCGACATCGACGAAGACCCCGCCGGCGTCGGCGAGGCGTGTGAAAGCGACGAGCTCGCGCTCTTCGACGATTGCCCCGACGGCACCATGTGCTTCGGCTTTCTGCAGGGCCAGGACAGCCTGCGCTGCACACCTCTGTGCGAGGGCACGCCCGAAGCGTCGTCCTGCGCCGATGTCTGCAGCGGGTGCATGAAGTATGGAAACAAGCTCTTCGGCGTGTGCCCGGCCCGTTGCAATCCGCTCGCCGACGACTGCCCTGCAGGTTTGGGCTGCACCACGTACGTCTTCGAGCCGCGGTTCTTCTGCTCATCTTTCGTGCGAGGTGCCCCGGGAGCCGGCGCGCCTTGCGTGGGTCCGTCCGACTGCGAGTCCGGCACGGCCTGCCTCCCGGCGAACATGCTCCCGTCCTGCGCCGGCGAGAGTTGCTGCGCTCCCGTCTGCGACCTGAGCCAACCCGACCCGTGCGACGCGGCCTACCCGGGCACCGTCTGCGCCGCGTGGCCCACCGTGAACCCGGACTTCCACGCCGAGTGTCTCCCGCCCGACCTGGGCCTCTGCATGGCCGCGCCCTGAGCAGATCCGAGGTCCTCGTTCACCGCCGGACCGGCAACTGGCCGACCACCTTCGTCACGCCCGACCCGGTCGGAGCCTACGCCGTCACCGACGCGCAGCGCGACGAGCTCGACAGCCTCATGCACTGCGTCCGCCAGCCGGCCGCGAGGTGCTCGTGCGCGGCCCGAGCTTCCGCGCCATCGATCTCGCGCTCCAGATGTGCATCAAGCCCGGCCGCATCCTCAGCACGGTGCGCGACGCCGTGCTCCACCGCCGCCGCTGCGACGCCCGTGCGCCGGCGCGCCGGAGACTGTGAGCTGCGGCGATTGACCAGCGGCGCGGCCGTGTGTGAAGTTGATCGGCGATGCCGTGGCGCCCGGAGACGCGTGCGATCTTCGTCCTCGTCGCGTGTGCTGCGTGCATGCGGCGACCGGCGCCGGAGCCCCCGCCGGTCCTGCCCGTCGATGAGCCGATGTGCGCGGCGAGCCTCGAGCTCGCGCACGCCTGCACCGGCGCGCGAGCCGATCTCGTCATGTGCTCCGTGTTCACGGCCTCCGCCGTGACCTCCGAGATCACCAACAACACCGACAGCGACCTCGTGTTCGCCACGGGCATGATGATCGTCGATGGGCGCGGCGAGGAGCTCCTCCCCGCGGTCCTCGGCCCCGAGGTCCGGGTGCGCGCCCAGTCCACCAATCGGCCGTGGCAGATCGCCATGCCGCGGCTGCCGGACGGGTACGTTCAGGTCGAGGTCATGGTCCTCGGGACGAGCGCCGATGGCGGACACGAGCGGTTCACCAGCAGCGAGGGCCAGCTCCGCGTGCGCGACGGGCAGATCGAGGTCCTCGATTTCCCCGCGTGGTACGAAGCGACCAACTCCATGAACGTATCTGTGGTCCTGCCCGGGCAACCGGACCCGGTGCCCGAGGGTCCGACCCCGGGCGAGCGGCTGTACGAGCAGTTGCGGGCGCAGACCCAGGGCCGACGCCGGCTTTCAGCCGGGTGACGGATCCGTTCGGCTCGGGCAAGATGGTCGCATGGCTCTCCCGTCGCGCATGATTTGGGTGTTCGTGGCGCTCGCCATCGCGTGCGGCGACGATGTCGGGGACCAGACCGGCACAGGCTCGACGAGCGGTGCGACGTCGGAGGTGACGGACCCGACCGAGCCGACGAGCGGAGGGGCCGGCGATGTCTGCGAAGATCCGTCGGACGTGGGGATCGGGCCCGTGGTCGCGGTGCATCTGCGCAATGACGGCGACGCGAACATCTTCGTCGAGGCGCTGAGCGGATGCCCTGGCGCGACACCGTACGATCTCCGCGATGCGAACGACGCGGTGGTGCAATCCAAGTCCGACGTCTGCCCGGCGTCGTGCCGGAACGTCCTCGAGAACGGCGGGTGCGAGTGCTCGAACGTGGGTGTCTGTCCGGTCTCCGTGGTTCGCATCGCGCCCGGCGGGGTGTACGACAGCGCGTGGTCCGGGGCCGTGCACGGGACGGCGATGCTGCCGGCCACGTGCCTCCCCGACGGGTGCGAGGCCACGTCCTGCCAGATCGAGGAGCAGGCGCCTGCCGGGACCTACACGCTCGCCAGTCGGTATAGCAAGTCCATCCCGTGCAGCCCCGATTTGTGTTCGTGCGAGGCGTCGAGCGAGGGGTGGTGCATCATCGCCGAAACAAACGGGCTTCGCCTCGGACCGACCGAACCGCCGGTCGAGGTCACGTTCTCCTATCCCGACACGACCGATGTGACGCTCGTGCTCGAGTGACCCGCGCCCAGCCGCCGGGGGCGCAGCGATCTGCCTGGCTTCGATGCGGGCCTCCTCGCCGATCCCCGACGCGGATCGCCGCTCCGTGGGCCGCGTCTTGTGCTACCGATCCCCGCATGCCGCACCCTCGCGAGGAGTCCCCATGAACCCGCTCGACCGTCCCGCTCGCCTTGGCTTCGAGCTCACCGAGGACCAGGAGCTCACGCTGCGCACAGCGCGGCAGTTCGCGCGCGAGCGGCTGCTGCCGGGCGCCGCGGAGCGTGACCGTACGGGGGAGTTTCCGCTCGCCTTCATCCCCGAGCTCGCGGCTCTCGGGCTGCTGGCGATGAAGGTCCCGGTCGCGGACGGCGGCTCGGGCCTCGACAACGTCGGCTACTTGCTCGCGATGGCCGCGATCGCCGGCGGGTGTGCGTCGACCGCGGTGATCCTCGCCTCCTCGAATCTGGCCACCTGGATCCTGGGACAGCACGGCTCGCCGGCGCAGAAGGACCGCTGGCTGCGGCCGTACGCGGACGGGCAGCTCGGACCGGCGAGCTTCGCCCTGTCCGAGCCGCACTGCGGCTCCGACGCCGCGGCCTTGCGCACCACCGCGGTCCTCGACCGCGACGACTACGTGCTCGACGGCAGCAAGATGTGGATCACCAGCGGCGCGCACGCCGGTCTTCACATTGTCTTCGCGCGCACCGGGCCCGACGTCGGCGCGCGCGGGATCTCCTGCTTCCTCGTCGAGCGCGGCACGCCCGGGCTCGCCGTCGGCCGCGACGAGGACAAGATGGGTCAGCGCGCCAGCGGCACCGTCGCCCTGCACTTCGACGGCTGCCGGGTCCCTGTCTCGCAGCGGATCGGCCGCGAGGGCGCCGGCTACAAGATCGCCCTGTCCGCGCTCGGCGGCGGGCGCGTCGGAATCGCCGGCCTTTGCCTCGGGCTCGCCGAGGAGGCGTTCGCCGAGGGGGCCGCCTACGCCCGCGAGCGCCGGGCCTTCAGCGAGCGCGTCCTCGACTTTCAGAACACGCGCTTCGTGCTCGCCGACACCCGCACCGAGCTCGACGCCGCCTGGCTGCTCGCCTTGCGGGCCGCGCGGCTGCTCGACCGCGACGGCCACGCGCCCGCCGAGACGAGCATGGCCAAGCTGTTCGCCAGCGAGGTCTGCGGCCGCACGGTCGACCGCATGTTGCAGCTCCACGGCGGCTACGGTTACTCGCGCGAGTACCGGATCGAGCGGCTGTACCGCGACGCTCGCGTGGCGCGGATCTACGAGGGCAGCTCGGAGATCCAGCGGCTCGTGATCGGCCGCGAGATCGCCGGCACGCTCGACGACGAGGGGCCCTGATCGCGACGGCTCGTCCCGCGATTTGAGCTGCCTTCGCCGCGCCGGTCGCCGGCACCCGCGGCGACGCACTACCCACAATCGTTGATGATCGTCGGGCCGCCGGGCGGCGCCGCGGCGATCTGCGCGACGCGACCCGCTGGCGAGGGGCGGGCGCCTGCGTGCCGTGCGTGCGGTCTGGCTGGCACCTGCCAAAGCCGCCTGACCGGCTGGACCCCACGCGCCCCTCGCAGGTCGAGGCGCTCGCACGCGCGTTGCAGGGCGCCCTCGCGGTGGGCCCGGACGCCGCGGCAGGCCGCCCTCGGGTCTACGGCGGAGCGTCCGGCCCTGCCGTGACAGCCAGGAGCCAGCCTGCGCGCAGAACCGTGGGAACGCTTCGAGCGCGAACGGCGCGGCGGTCCTGTCATCCCCGCTGCAGACGCAGCTGTCGTCGCGGCTGTCGGCCGACTGCGCCGACGTGCCCACGCTCGCAACGGCCCTGGCGTGGCGGGGCGGCGGCGCGGCCGGAGCCCCCACCTCTCCCACGGGCGCTGGCGGAGCCTCACGCACCAGACCTTCGCCCGGGGCCTCGACGCGCTCCACCCTCACCACGCGCCCTCATCCGCCGCATCCACGACGGGCTTACGCATTCTGTCCTCGGCGATCATCGCCTCGCGCACGAGCATCTGGTGCGTCGGCGTCGGTCGCACGGCGGACAGCAACACCCGTCCAGATCCGCCACGACCCGGCTTCTCCATCGGCGCCAGGGACCACGCCCCTCCGAACAGCGCCGCAGCCGTCACCATCACGATCGCCGCCTCACGGCGCCAACCAGGCGCTGGCACAGACACGGGCACCGGCGCATCCCGCAGTTCTGAGCGGCTCGGCGGCACCGCGCGCGGCTCATCGAGCGGCGAGGTGGCGATCAAGGGTTCGAAGATCAAGCTCAACCGAGAGGCAGGGGCAGTGAGCGCGAACCCGGGCAAGCCGCGTCCTCTTTCGTCCCGATGCTCGTGCCGAGTTGGCGCGCGGCGGAGCGCTCCGCCGCTTGGCACGCCCGTCAGAACCCGCTAGCTTCACGATATGCCGCTTCACCGACCGTTCCGCAGCCAGGGCACGAGCTTCTTGCTCGTGCCTGCGAGCGCGGTGGCAGCGGACGCGCCCCGCCTCGCGGTCCGCGGCCCGCGAGCGGCGGCTCTGCTCGCGCCACTGTTCGCTGACGCGTTCGACGCGAGGACGCTGCGCCTCCTCGCCGCGGAGTTCGCGTCCGTGGCGTCGCCGCGAGGCGATAGCGAGGTGCTCGCGCGGCTCGTCGCCGCCATCGACTCCGGTCGGCTCGTCCTGGTCCGTGTCGACCCCCCGCGGCAGTGGGGTTATTCCGCGGCTCGGCGCGCAGAGCGACCGGAGAACGATGACGACGATCGCCCGCTGGAGCCGTCCGTCGACGCGACCCACTGGATCGAGATCCGCCTCGTCGACGACGAGGATGCGGTGATCCCCGGTCAGCGCTATCTCGTCACCGACCCCGGCGGGCACCAGCATCGCGGCTACACCGATTCGCTCGGCTCGGCGAGAATTACACGTCTGCCGCCCGGCGTCTGTCGTGTGTCCTTTCCGGACCTCGACGGCAGCGTCTGCGAGCTGATGGCGAGCCCGGGCCCGCGTGACGCCGCCGCGCCCGAATGACAGTCTGACCTCGAGCGTTCAGTGATGCTCACCCACAAGATCAAGCCAGGAGAGTGCATCCGCTCCATCGCCGAGCGAACGTGGCTCCCCTTCGATATGATCTGGAACGACCCGGGCAACGCCGCCCTGCGAGAGGCCGGACGCGATCCCAACGTCCTCGCGTCCGGAGACGACGTCTCGCTGCCGCAGCCGGATCCGCGCACCTTCGAGGTCGGGACCGACGGCGCGCATTGTTTCCGCGTGACGCGCCCCGAAGGCGATGTTTCGGCTGCGGCTCCAGCCCAACGGCAAACCTCTGGCCGGCGCGCGCTACGAACTCATGGCAGGCGGCCAGACGCACGCGGGCTCGGCGGACGACGAGGGACGCCTCGAGGTCGCGCTCCCGGCCGACGTCACGCGGGCGACGCTGGTGGTCCCGGAGCGCGGCGAGAAGGACGAGTTCACGCTGGGGCACCTCGAACCTGCGAACCACTGGCGAGGCGCCGCCCAGCGCCTGCGAAGCCTCGGCCTGTACGGCGCCGAGCCCTCGGCGCCGGACGAGGGCTTCCACCGGGCCCTGCGCCGCTTTCAGGCGTTGCGCCGCCTCGAGGTGACGGGCGCGCTAGACGGGCCGACGAGCGCCGCCCTGCAGGAGGCTCACGGGTGCTGACGCGAGCTCAGGAAGAGAAGGTCCAGCGCGGCCCGACCTCGAGCGTATTGAAGGTGTCACGCGCGCGGTCCGAGCGAGCGGCCGCGAAGGTCCCGATGAGCCCGGGTTCCGTGAGCTCGGGCTCGTGCGAATCTTCGCTCGGATCTGGGTCTTTCGGCTCCGGCATCCCTGCCACTATTTCCCGTCTTGGCAATCGACGCAAGCGATCAATCCCGCGCACGAAGCACCAGGAGGTCACGCATGCATGATTTCAACGCTCGAACCCCCCTTCTCCTCGCGCTCCTGACCGTGAGTGGGTGCGTGCAACGCTCGGACGCGGGATCGACCGGCGAGGCGAAGTCCGGCACCGCCGGGCCGACGGGCCCCGCTGAGACGCGACTCGTGCTCGATGTTCCGTCCGGGCTCGCTATCGCCGTCGACGGCGAGCCGCGGGGCAACACCTCGCCGGAGCCGCTCGTCGTCTCGTCCGGCAAGCACACGGTCGAGGTCGACAGCCCGTGCGGGAAGGCGAGCGCCACGGTCGAGGCCGCGGCCGGCGCGCTCACCACCGTGAGCGCGCAGGAGTTCGCGGGACTGAAGGTCGCGCAGCTGACCGTAATCGCCAGGACGCCCGAGCGGAAGCCCGCGAACCAGACCGTATTCCTCGGAGACTGGGAGGTGCCGGGCGCGGCCGCCGAGCCGACCGCGATCCCGGCGTGCAAGCTGCGCCTGCGGGTCGTCCCTCCCGAGGGCCTTGGGGGTTTCGTGGAGGACATCGAGTTCGAGGCTGGCAAGTCGTACGTACGCGAGCTGTCCCTGGCGCCCGGGCCCGACATGGTGCGGATCGCCGGCGGCCACTTCCGCATCGGGCCGCCGGGGCCCGATCACTACAACCCGAACTTTCAAACAGAGGTCGGAAACCTCGAGCACATTGAGGGGTGGCCGGAGATCAAGACCTACGAGGTGGACGTCGAGACCTTTGACATCGACCGCACCGAGGTCACGGCGGAACAGTACCACGCGTGCTACAAGGCCGGATTCTGCGGTAACGAACCCGTGCTCTCGGGGAGCACTCGGTTGCCGAGCAAAGCTTATCGCCATCTGTGCAACCTCGAGTTCTCTCAAGGCCTGCACACGCCGAAGCCGGGTCGTGAGAATCACCCAGCGAATTGCGTTGCGGGCTGGGAGGCGAAGAAATACTGCGATTGGGTCGGGAAACGCCTCCCGACCGCCGTCGAGTGGGAATTTGCGGCCAGGAGCCGAAACCCCGAGTACGCCTGCTCGTGGGGCGGCCGGCTCGATCGCAAGCTGGTCTGTGACCGCTTCGGGTTCTTCCAGGGGAGGGACACGAAGAGCGTCTGTAGCTTCCCGGACGACAATACAGAGCAGGGGCTGTGCGACATGATGAGCAACGTCGGCGAGCTCGCCACCCACGTGGGCGTGTCCGGACGGGACGACGAGAGCGATTGCCCAGACAACGTAGTGATTCGCGGGTCGGGGTGGGACGACGCCTGGTTTCCGCCGTTTTTGCCTCGGGGCTGCGAGAAGAGAAGCCAGTCCTACGAGCGCGGGTTCCGCTGCGCGCGCGCCGTCAACGCCGTCCCGCCGCAGGGCTAAGGTGACGGGGGGAGACGACCATGCCGCCGAAGAGGGTCATCTATCGCAACCCGGTGCCGGGGACCGTCATGAAACGGCCCTTGCCGTGCATCGACCTCGACCCGACGACGCTGGACCCGGACAAGCTCCTCGGCAGCACCTGCCGCAACAAGTACCGCGCGATCCAGACGAAGGGGGTCAAATTCACGTGCCCCAACAAGGGGGGCAACGGGTGCGAGGGTGGAGCCTTCCTCTATCCGCGCAAGCTCAGCGACAAGTACTTTCATTTCCATCAGGGCATCGACCTCGGGTGGCTCGAGCCGGGGGTCAAGAGCCTCCCGGAGAAGGAAGGCGCGGCGGGCATGCCGATCGTGTCCGTCACCAGCGGGCTCGTCACATACCGGCAGGAGTGGGACGACAAGTCCAGCGGCTACGGGACCTCCGTGGCGATCTACGACCGAGCGGGCCAGCGCCTGTTCTGGTACGCGCATTGCGAGAAGGGGTCCGTCACGGTCAAGCCGGGCGACGAGGTCGTCGAGGGGCAAATCATTGCCAGGGTCGGGAACACCGGGAAGGCAGGAGCGCCTCACCTCCACTTCGAGGTCATTGATTCGCCGCGGGACCCCAAGACCGGGGACCCCAAGTACACCAGAGTCATCGGCGGGGAGTCCTGGGAGCGCGAGCTCGGGAGCAAGAAGGAGAGCCCGAGGCTCGATCCCCTCGAAGTGCTCGAGCAACTCGGCCCCTGGGGGCCCCGGCAAGTCTTCGAGCCCCTGGGCGAGCAGCTGGACTCAGAGGTCACCGAGCGTCGTCACCACCAGGTCGAGGTCGAGTCCTACGGCGGCTACTTCCCGTTGGGAGCGAACAACTTCTGGCACGGCGGGATGCATCTGCCGGCCGCCGAGGGCAGCCTGATCCACGCCCCGTGCGACGGCACGATCGTCGCCGTCCGGCTCGCGCCGACTGAGGCGTCGGGCTCCTGGATCTTCGGGCACACGAGCTTCATCTTGATCCGCCACGAGGTCCCGCAGTCGGTCTTCGAGCGCATGCAGCAGGGCTCCGACGCGCCGACGCCGGGCCCGGAGCCGACGAAGACCTACAGCGGGAAGATCGGCGTCGGTTACAAGGTCACCGATCCCGCGGCGGTCAACAAGGCCAAGGCGCGGCTGCACGAGCTCGGGCACTACACCCCTGACGATCCCGCCCGGCTGAGCGACGGCAAGGTCGAGGCCGCGCTCGGCGACGCGATCAAGGCGTTTCAGCGGACGATCCCGAACCCCTATAAAAAATACCCGGAGAAGTGGCCGGACGGTGTCATCGACATCCCGGGCCACACGTGGAGCCACCTCTTCCCGCCCGAGGAGGCGAGCGACGCGCCGGCGGAGCCGCAGAAGCCCGCCACCGATCCCAACCGCACGATTTATGTCCTCCTCATGCACCTCCAGCCGCTCACGCTGAAGGAGGCGCTCGCGGCCGATATCAAGTGGATCGAGAAGGTCAAGCTGGCGACCGACGCGCCCACGGAAGCTCCGGTCGAGGAGGAGGCGCCGAAGGAGGACCTGCGCGACCGCGAGGAGGCCGAATCGCACCGGATCAAGCACGACGTGGCGCTCGGGTCGACCGATACGGCCGACATCGAATGGGTCGAGCGGCGCCTGATCACCCTCGGCTTCCTGAAGACGCACAGCGAGCCGACGAGCGTCGCGGATCGCGACCTCGACGCCGCGATCAAGGCGTTTCAGGCCGAGCACCCGTGGCCGACCAAGCCCGCGAACTGCGACGGGATCGTGTCGAGGGGCGGGAAGACCGACAAGTTCCTGCGCAAGACCGCGTTCGAGCTCGCCGCCCAGGATCAGGCTGCGCCGGCAAGCGCCAAGAAGGCCGACGCGATCGACCCGGCGTTCGCGGCCGCGGTGGCGAAACTCGACCGGTTCGGGCTCGCGGAGGTCGTGTCGGGCCTCGACATCCGGGTCACGGGAGGCGAGCCGCTGTGGAAGTCCGGCCGCGCCGCCAGCTTCAACGAGGCCGGCGAGGACGGATTCCGCCAGGAGATCCACTGGGAGGTCTTCTCCGAGGAGCTCCTGCTCTCCGGCTGGGACGTAATCGACGACAAGGACGACGACCTCCACGCCGACCTCCCGGCGACGCTGATGGAGCGAGTCGACCTCGTGCCCGACAAGATCGTGACCGCGCCCGAGATCTTCATGTTCTATCAGAGCGAGGACTGCCGCCCGCTCCGGCGCACCGCGTGCCGATTCCGCAGCGAGTGGAACCTCGACCTCGACCAGACGCTCGCCCGGCTCGACGAGCTACAATTCAACACCATGGGCCTGGCAGAGGCGCTCGAGCCCTATCAATGGTGGGACCGGGCCCGCGATGTGCTGCCCGACGTGAACCACGTCTGGCACTACAACCCGATCGAGTTCTTCCGCGTCTATCAGGAGATCCTCGACAGCATGAAGCCGCCGCCGGCGCCGGAGCCGGGATCCGAACCGCCGGCCAAGCCGCTGGACCCGGCGACGTACGGCAAGCTCATCGTCCACGTCGCCGGCGCCAACGGGATGCCGCCGAAGCAGACCGTGACCGTCGTCGTGTCGAACGAGGAGGGCGTCGGCGACTGGCAGGAGACCGACAAGGGCGGCGTGGCCCGCTTCGACAAGCTCCCGGTCGGCGATTATGAGGTCTACCTGCAGGAGGTCGAGGGGGTCGGACAACCGACCCACGTCGGGGGCTACTGGGACCGAGAGGTCCTGCTCGAGACCCAGCTCGCGGGCCAACCAGAGACGCGCGGCCAGCTCACGGTGTGGGTGCGCAAGGCGAGCGGCGGCGCGGCCGTGGGCGCCGCGGTCACGATCCAGGGGCCAAACCTGGACCGCGAATTCGGGGAGCTCCGGGTCGGCAAGAAGTCGACGGCGGTGTTCGACGATCTGCAGGCCGGCGAATATCACCTGCACATCGTCTACCCGAAGGAGCCGGCCGAAGCGGAGGATCGCGTCGAGATCAACGAGTTCATCAAGTACGACGGCAAGAAGCAGGCGAAGGTGAGGGTCACGGTCCCGCGCCCGTGGAGCGACGTCGTCGTCTATTATGACGACGGAGGCGTGCGCACCGCCGGCGCCTTGTTCAACAAGAAGGGCAAGCTCCAGCACTCATTCACCACCGACGCCTCTGGAAAGACGGCCTTCCGGATCGATCGCGGCGAGTACAAGCTCGTGCTCGGGAGCCGCAAGCTCGACCTCGACGCCCGGCAGCCGACGACGGAGGTGACGATCTGACGGCGACGAGCACGGGCCGCCGACCTGAAGCACGCTCGCGCGCGCGACCGATTGGTGCTTGGCAGCGCGCGGGTTCACTATCGCGCAAAACCTCCAGGCAGGTCTCCGACGAACGCTAGCAGGATGCTGAAAAAGGACGGCGTAACCACACGCCGGAGACCCGACTGAAGGCCTTGCGAGCGATGCGCGATTTCGTACATTGGTCGTATGCGCGGCACCAAGGCCCCTCAGTCCAGCATGATCTGCCTCGTTTCGCCCGAGTCGAGGATCCCCGAGCGGCACCCGCTGCGCGCGGTGAAGAAGCTGGTCGATGCGGCGCTGAAGGACCTCGCGCCGGTGTTCGAAGGCATGTACTCGAACATCGGGCGGCCGCCGGCGGAAGATCACTTGGCGGTTTACCAAGGAGCAAGCCCGAGCGATGTTCAAACTCGACCAGATCCCTACGTCACGGTCGGAGGATTAGGGCGTCCCGTCGCTGTGGGGGGGGTCGTAGATGACGAGGAAGACGAGGTCTTCCGTGCCGGTGTTGGTGACGCGGTGCTGCGCGTGCGCGGGGACCTTGACGAACGTGCCTGGCGCGATGTGCCAGGTCTGCTCGCCGATCTGCACGCTGCAGGTGCCGCTCAGGAAGTAGAACGCGTGGTTGTACGTATGGCTATGCGGCGGGGAGCCGCCGCCCGGGCCGAAACGGGTCACCTGGGCGCTGAAGCGCGAGGTATAGTCGGTCGCCACCAGATCCTGGCTGAGCCAGAACTCCCGGCCGAGCTCGGTCTTGTGCCAGACGATGTCCGCCGGCCTGATCACGTGCGTGGTCGCGGCATTGCTGTCATTCATCGCAGATCTCGGTTCTGCCGCGCTGCGGCGCCCGGTCGTCGCATGCAGCCGAGGCACCGACGACATCGCGGCCTCTTCGATGACGACGAGCCGTGGACTCCAGCCCGCTCGAACCATGGCTCGGGCGCCGGGCTGGTGCAACCGACTCGGCGCACTGCGTGCTCGCGGTCACCGCCGTTCGGCGTGCGAGCGAACGGGTCGCCCGGCCTCCGGGAACCGGGCCCTGCGGCTTCAGCCGGGGGGAGGCGGCGGCGGCGGCTTTTCGAAGCAGACGCCGATCTCGAGGATCATGTAGAGCAGCACCAGCTCCTGCGGGTTCAGGCCCGGGTGGTTGTCGCTCGAGTTTTCGAAGGTGCTGTACATCATCCGGCCGCAGCCGTACTGACCGGTGATCGCCATCGGTCGGATCATCTGCGGGTCGGAGCAGCTCGCGCACGGGCCCTCGACCCACGTGTGGTGGCCGACGTCGACGTCCTTGCCCTCCATGTCCTGGACGATGACCGGCGAGACGACGTCGATGCCCGAGTAGTTGAGCCGCGTCAGGATGCCCGGCAGGTTGTTCAGCGTCGGGTTGCCGCCGCCGATGTCCTTGAGGGCAGGGGGCAGCGCCTGCAGCCAGGCGAGCATGTCGGGGTCGACCACCAGGCCGTTGGAGTTGTAGGCCGGCTGGATGTCCGGCATGCCCGGCGCGTGGAACTCCTGGTAGTCGGGGAACGGCTGTTCGATGTACTCGTTCGAGTGGTCGGTGGCGTACCACTTGCCGCCGGCGGCGACGTAGGCCTTCACGTTCTCACGGCGCGACTCCGGCACCGTCGGCGCGCCCGGCCAGTACTTCGTCGTCGCGCACGGCACGAAGATGATGTGGTACTTGTTCATCTCCGCCAGGTTCTCGAGGAACGCCGGCGTGTCGTCGCTGATGAGCGTGAAGTTCTCGGTCCCGGCGATCAGGGCCCCGTTGGCGGCGACCTGGCCGAGCCCGAACTTGGCCAGCACGTTCTTCACCTTGTCCGGGTCGGTGTCGTACACCGCGATGCGCGGGATCCACATCCCCGCGGCCGGATTCCATTGCCCGGGCAGGTTGACCTGCTCGGGCGGCAGCGCCGTCGCGCCTGGCGCGATCTCGAGATCGACGACGCGCAGGAACTGCCCCTTCTGCACCACCAGCTTCTGGTTCGGGCCCGAGACCACCGGCAACGAGAAGCTCCCGTCGGGCCCCGTGAACGTGCTCGGCGTGTCGCAGGCCAGCTTGACGCACTCGGCGCAGTAGACCCCGTCGACGGGCGGCTCGACCGGATCGCTGGTGACGTAGACCAGCGCGCCGGAGATCGGGAGCTCGAGGTTCGGCGCGAAGACCGTGCCCGTGAGCTCGGCGTCGGGGCTGAAGTTGCACCCGTCGGTGTCGCCGCCGCCGAGGTCCGCGCCGCCGAGGTCGAACTTGGGACCGGTGGGGTTCACGGTCGTGAGCGCGTCGGTGGTCGTGGGCGTGTCGTCGCCGGTGGTGCTCGTCGAAGTCGTCGAGGTGCTCGTCGGGGTGCCCGTCGAGGTGCCTGTCGTGGTGCCCTCCGACAAAGTGCTCGGGAGGGTGGTCATGGTGCCCGGCGAGCTCCCCTGCGTCGCGGTCTGCCCCGAGCCGTCGTCGGAGCAGCCGGCGGCGAGCGCCGAGACCAGCGAGAGCGCCCGCCAGGAGGCGGCGGTAGGCATGCGAAGTCGATCGTCACATCGATGCACGCACCCACGGTACACCCTGCGGCTTCGCGGCGTCCACTGCGTGGCCCGCGGCCCCGGCTCGATCGGGCCGCGGCGCCGCCCGGGGCCCGGCTCGGCCCGAGGTCGACCGGGCGCGAAGACGGTGGGCTCGCCGACGCCGCGGATCGGTGACGCGAAGGCCTCCCGCGCGCGGCGGTCCTTCTGGCGCACGGCGGCCTGCGGTACCCTGGGCCGCATGCAGGGGCACCGTTCCACTCTCCTCGCCGTCTGCCTCGCGCTCGGCGCGTGCGCCGGGGAGCTGCGCGAGCCGGAGACGACGGTGCCGATGCCGACCGCCGTCGCCGCCGCGGCCCCGACCTCCTGCGAGCCGGCCCCCGCCGCCGCGCCCTCCCGTCACGAGCGACGCCGCCGCGAGCGCGGCCCGAGCGACGGCAACTTCGTGTTCTCGCACTTCAGCGCGGGCGTGTTCAGCACGATCATCATCCAGCCGGCGACCTACTTCATCGCCACCCGCGTCGGCGAGACCGGCCACGGCCTCGGCCCGGCGGTCGGCGCCCTCGTGCTCGGCGCCTTCTTGCCGCCGATCCTCAACTACACCGTGCAGTGGGCGGTCGGGCGCGCGGTCGCCCCGGGCCGCGATCGCTTCTGGCCGGGCTTCCTCGTCAACCAGGTCTCGCACCTCGGGATCTTCATCGGCGCGGTCGTCGGCGGCGCCGACTTTCGCAACATCGGCCACGCGACCGCGATCGTGCTCGGCGAGGCGTTCCTCAACAGTGGACTGGCGACGATGACCGCCGAGCTGACTCGCCGGCCGCGCCCCACGCCGGCGACGGCCACGACCGAGGTGATCGTACCTGTCCTGGAGTTCAAGTTCTGATGCAGCGGCTGATCCTGTCCTGTTGCACCGTCGCGTCCCTCCTGGCCGCCCGCGAGGCCGCCGCGGCCTGTCCGGCCGGCGTCACCTGGCCGGCGGCCGACTGGCCCGAGGCGCTCGCCAGCGGCCCGACCGTCGCGGCGACGGACGAGTTCCTGTTCACGCTGACCGGCCGCGACGAGGACCGCGAGGGGCTCCGCACCGACGGCGTCGTCATCGTCCACCGCGGCCGCATCATCTACGAGCGCTACGCCCGCGGCTACGCGCGGCACAACCGCCACCTCTCCTGGTCGGTGTCCAAGAGCTTCCTCAACGCCATGGTCGGCGTCGGCGTCGGCCGCGGCGCCCTCACGGTCGACGACTCGATCTGCGATCATTACGACGCCGACACCGAGCTGTGCGACATCACCGTGGGCGACCTGCTCGACTGGGCCTCCGGGCTCTACTGGAACGAGGGCTACGAGGACGACCCTTATTATTTGTCGTCGGTGATCGCCATGCTGTACGGCGTCGGCTCCGGCGACATGGCGGCGTTCGTCACCGCGCAGGGCCTCGTCGACGCCCCCGGCACGATCTATCGCTACAGCTCCGGCGACTCGGTGCTGCTGTCCGCGGTGCTCGCCGGCGCCCTCGGCCCCGGCCTCGCCGACGACTACCCGTGGGAATTCATCTTCGACCCGATCGGCATGACGAGCGCGATGTTCGAGCGCGACCAGGCCGGCACCTACGTCGGCTCGTCCTACGTCTACGCGACCCCGCGCGACCTGGCGCGCTTCGGCTACCTGTTCCTGCGCGACGGCTGCTGGGACGGCGAGCAGCTCGTCCCCGAGGGCTGGGTCGCCGCCAGCACGCAGCCCAACCCGTCGTTTCAGATGGGCAAGTCCTACGAACATTTCCTGCGCGACGGCGACGCCGTGCCCGGGCGCCACTGGTGGCTCAACCTGCCGGTCCCCGACCTCGCGCACGAGCGCCGGTGGCCCGCCGCGCCCCCGGACACCTTCGCCGGGCTCGGCCACTGGGGTCAGACGATCTTCGTCGTCCCCTCCGCCGACCTCGTCCTCGTGCGCACCGCCGACGACCGCGAATCGGGGGTGTTCGACCAGAACCGCTACCTCGAACTCGCCCTCGCCCTCGCCGCGGAGGACTCGCCGTGACCCGCCGCGCCGTGCCTGTCCTCCTCGCCCTCGCCCTCGCCGCGTGCAACGCCGAGGCCTACGACAACAACGACGCCGAGCTCGCCGTGCGCCAGAAGGCCAAGGAGATGTGCTCCTGCCTGTTCGTGATGGAGCTGACCGAGCAGGAGTGCGCCGCGTGGACCCGCGTCTCCCCGAACGTCGCCAGGGCCACGATCGACCGCCAGAACAAGCGCGTCCACGCGGTCGCGCTCGGCTTCTGGGCCGCCGACGCCCGCTTCGACGGCCGCCACGGCTGCGTCCATGACTGACCGCGGGCGCATGCGCCGAGTCGCGGCCGGGCGGGCAAATGCAAGTACAGGCACCTGCTACGGCGCCGAGTCGGTCGCGCGCAGCAAGACGATGCGGAGCGGCTCGCGACCGCGGTGCTCGACCAGCAGCAGCGCGGCCGGGCCGAGCGCGCCGGTGGCCTCGTCGGGGTAGAAGTTGCCGCTCGACTCGAGCACGGGCTCCAGGCCCGGACGGCGCAGCACGGTGAGCCGTCGCTCGTCGAGCGTGGCGATGAGGCGCTCGCCGAGATGAACGGACTTGCTGATGTCCTTCGGGACAGTTCGCGTGAGCCGGCCGTCGCGCCCGAGCTCGGTGTGATCGGCGCCGCCGATCCGCAAGTAGCCGCCGCCGCGCGGGTCGCGGAGCAGCGCTTGGTCCCTGGCGATCGCCTGCTCGCGCAGCGGCGCGCCGCTGACCGGGTCGATCCAGGCGTAGACGATCGGGCTGTCCCAGGTGAGGCCGGCAGGATCCTCGCCGGGCGTGATGGCGACGCGGTCGGCCGGCAATTCGCGCTGCCACAGGCGCTTGCCGCCGGCGAGCGTCTTGAGCTCGACCCTGGTGGCGCGCGGGGAGCGGCGGCGGACGAGGATGCGATCGCCGTCGAGCTTGCGCGCGTCGGTGCGCACGTGGCCGTCCTCCTCGGGGTACCTGGCCCGCCACTTGAGCTGTCCTGTCGAGCATGTCCAGACGTACATGTCCGCCTCGTCGATCGACCAGCAGGTGTCGCTGGCGGGGTCGCCGTCGATCGGGCGGAAGCGACGCACCGCGTCGCCGAGCTCGGGCCGGCGCCACAGGGTCTTGCCGGCGTCGTCGGCGGCGCTGGCGACGTAATCACGGCCGCCGTCCTGCTCGAGCGCCAGCAGGGTGCGGCCCTTGACCCGGCCGATCAGGCGCGGCGGGGTCCAGCAGACGTTGTCGTGCGGCTCGCCGAGGCTGTGATAGAGGTGGGTGACGCTGCCGCTCATGCGCTCGCCGAACGACTCGCCGGTGTCGCAGCGGAACAGCATCAGGCTGCACTCGCAGGTGGTCGCGCACACCGTGGTGGCCGGCGCCAGCGGAGTGTGCCCGGGCAAGCCGTCGTCGAGGCCCTGGATGATGCCGAGGTGACACTTGTCGTCGCCGCCGTTGAAGCCGCCCGCGGGGTGACGACCGACGAGCGCGCCGGTCTTGCCGTCGACGGCGATCAGGTCGCTCCCGGCGTGCAGGAGCACGCGCTCGCCGACGCTGTAGAGCGTGTGCATGCCGCGGGCCCGCTCCTGGACCCTGGTGCGCCACAGCTCGGCGCCGCCGACGGGGTCGTGGGCGCTCAGGTGGAGGAAGTCGGTGTCGAGCACGACCACGCGATCGGGCAGGGCGGTGACCTCCCAGCCGCGCAGCTCGAGCACGACCTTGGCGCCCGGCTTGGCCTCGAGCGGCGCGAGCGGCGGGGTCTTCGGCGCCTCGGCCGGCGGCGTCGCAGGCGACGGGGCCTCGTCGGGCACGGTTTGCGATTGTAAAATGTCCTCACGGACATGTTCTTCGAGACCTACGGCTGGCACCGGCGCCGCGGGCTGGAGCGGGCGGGTGCACGCGACGCCGAGGGCGACGACGAGCAGGAGACGACGCGGCACCCGGCGATCGTGCCACAGCGGCGTGCGCGTGATCCCGACGAACGTCGGCGCGACGCGAGCCCACACAAACGACAGACGGGTGCTTTCGCCCCGCCGTCTTCTCCAGCCCCGGGACAGTCGTCGACCGGCGCTATCCCGTGTGCTGGCATCATGACGAGGATCCGGCCGGACTGCACCCGTGATCATTCGTCCGGCGTCTCCTTCAGCCACGACTTGACGTGCGGGATACGCGGTACAAGGACGGCGTAGACGGTCGCGACCGCGGCGACGATGTACCAGCCCATGCCGATGGACATACCGATCGCGGCCGCGAACCACACCGACGCGGCCGTGGTCAGATTGGTGATCTTGTCGCCGGCGGCCTTCAGGATCATGCCGGCGCCGAGGAAGCCGACGCCCGACACGACCTGCGCGGCGATGCGGGCCGGGCTGTTCGGGTCGGCCTGCTGCGAGATGAACGTGAACAGACACGCGCCGGCGATCACGAAGCAGTTCGTGCTGATGCCGGCGGGTTTGTTGCGGAGCTCGCGCTCGACGCCGATGATCGTGCCGCAGACCAGGCACACGGCGATGCGGATCAGGAAGTCGAGCTCGTGTCCGATGAGGATGGTGTCCATGCGGCGCGAACTCTACTCCGGCCGGTGTGGATCGATGCTACACCTGCGCGCGCGCGATCTCGGCGGTCGCGGCGTCCTCCATCACGCCGTGGAGCGACACCCAGCCGGCGTGTACTCGGATTCCAGATCTCACGGTCGGACGACCGTGGGCGGGTCGTTTCCCCGGGCAGCGGCGATGGCGCGTCGCGGGTATCGACCCGCTCCGCTCGACCCACTCGTCAGGCGGGCACGATGGCGACGAGCCGCGCGGGCAGGCGCACGCGGATCGTCGAACCGACGCCGAACTCGCTGTCGACGAAGATCTCGCCGCCCATCATGTGGCACAGGCGCCGGCTGATCGCCAGGCCCAGGCCGGTGCCGCCGTAGCGGCGCGTGACGTCGGCGTCGACCTGCGAGAAGCCGGTGAACAGGCGCTCCATCTGCGCCGCGGTCATGCCGATCCCGGTGTCGCGGATCGTGAACTCGACGCACTCGACGCTGGGGAGCGGCGCATCGGCGGCCGACGGATCGAAGTCGCGGGCGCACCCCGGCCTCCGCTCGACCACCAGCTCGATGGTCCCGCGCGACGTGAACTTGCAGGCGTTGCCGAGCAGGTTGAGCAGCACCTGACGCAGGCGCGTCGCGTCGGACACCATCTCGCCGACGCCGTCGCAGCGGCAGCGGTAGTTGTTCTCGTTGCGCCCGACGAGCGGCCGGATCGCCTCGTTGATCTCGACGACCAGCGCCCCGAGGTCGAAGGCGTGCGTGACCAGGTCGAGCTTGCCGGCCTCGATCTTGCTCAGATCGAGGATGTCGCTGACGAGCGACAGGAGGTGCGTGCCGGCGGCGTGGATCCGCCGGACGTCCTCGGCGAGCTCGTGGACGTCGCGCTCGACCAGCTGCTCGTGGACGAGTTCGCTGTAGCCGAGGATCGCATTGAGGGGAGTGCGGAACTCATGGCTGACGCTGGCGAGGAACATGCTCTTGGCGTGGCTGGCCGCGGTCGCCTGGTTGCGCGCGTGCTGCAGCTCGGCGTTGAGCTCGCGCAGCGCCTTGAGCGAGCGGTTGCGCTCGATGGCGTAGCGGATCGAGCGCTCGAGCTGACGCGGGCCGAACTCGCCCTTGACCAGGTAATCGACCGCGCCGGCCTTCATCGCCTCGACGTCGAGCGAGCGCTCGGACTGCCCGGTCAGCAGGACGATGGGGGTCGTGCAGCCGCGCGCGACCACCTCGCGCAGCAGCTCGAGCCCGGTCTTCTCGCCGAGGCGGTAATCGAGCAGGCACAGGTCGGGCGCGCCCGAGAACAGCGCCTCGACGCCGTCCTCGTAGGAGTCGGCCCACTGCAGGACGTAGGTCCCCTCGCCGATCTCCTCGAGCAGCTCGGAGGTCAGCAAATAGTCGTCCCGATCGTCTTCGACGAGCAACACCGACACCGATGTGTGCACGCATGACCTCCGCGGCCCGTCACGCGGGCCGATGCTCGCCTCCGACGGCGCGCCCGTCGGGGACCCACACGCGCAGCACCGACCGACGCACGCCCTCGGTCTCGACGAACAGCTCGCCGCCGAGCAATCGACACACCCGCCGACTGCCCGAGATCCCCGACTCCGCCCAGTCGCCCCGCGGCGCCACGCCGGCGTCGGCCTGGGGGATGCTGGCGAACAACAGCTCGAGCTGCGCCGACGTCATCCACAGACCGCTGGCGCGGATCGCCAGCTCGACGCCGTCGACCCCGTCCTGCGGCTGGCGCGCGATCGACAGGCGGATGCGGCCGCGGCGCGCGAACTTGCAGGTGTTGCCGAGCAGCGTGAGCAGGACTCGCCGCAGGTGCGCCGGGTCCGTCTCGATCGAGCCGACGTCGTCGGCGCAGCTGACCTCGAGCGTGTTGTCGTTGTGCCCGACCAGCGGGCGGATCGCCGCCACCACCTCCTGGACGAACGGCGCCAGCGCCGTGGGCCGCAGCTGGACGGCCGGCTCCTCGCTCGCGCTGGTGCTGAGGTCGAGGACGTCCGACAACAGCCGCGCGAGCGTGCTGCACGCCTCGCGGGCGTCGCGGGCGTAGCCCTCCGCGACGGCGTCGCGCCCGTCGAGGCGGGCCTCGATCGCGTCTGTGCAGGCGATGATGGTCCCGAGCGACTCGCGGTAGGCCTGGCTCACGGCCGTGAGGAGGTCGTTCTTGGCCTGGTTGGCGCGCACGGCCTGGTCGCGGGTCAGCTCGAGCTCGCGGTTCAACAGTCGGAGCGCCGAGATCGAGCGCGCCCGCTCGAGCGCGTAGCGGATCGAGCGCTCGAGCAGGTCGGCGCGGATCTGGCTCTTCACCAGGTAGTCGGCCGCGCCCAGGCCCGTGGCCTCGACGTCGAGCCGGCGCTGGTCCTGCGCGGTGAGGAAGATGATCGGCACCTCGACGCCGGCGCTCGCGCTCTGCGCCAGCAGCTCCATCCCCGTCCGGTCGCCGAGCGCGTAGTCGAGGAGACAGACGTCGAACGACCCGTCGACGAGGCGCTGGAGCCCCTCCTCGAAGGTCTGCGCCCACGTGAGGGAGCAGTCCGGTTCGTCGATTTCCGAGAGCAGCGCCTGCGTCATGATGAAGTCGTCCTCGTCGTCCTCGACGAGCAGCACCGAAATTCGTTGCCTCATAGTCGCCGGCCTCGCCCGCCAGACTACCCCCGTTCCGGCGACCGCGGGGCGCGGACAGGTCACGACGTGGACAGCCGGCCCCATGAAGTCGGCCGACCGCCTGGCGGCGAGGGAGCCGCTACGTCGAGGGCGTCTCGACGATCTGGAACCAGTAAGCGCCGAGCACCTTCATGGTGTCGACCAGCGAGTCGAAGGTGACCGGCTTGATAATGAACGAATTCACGCCGAGGTCGTAGGTGCGGTAGATGTCCTCCTCGGCCTTGGAGGTCGTCAGGACGACCACCGGGATCCGGCGCAGCTCCGGGTCGCCCTTGATCACCTTGAGCGCCTCGCGGCCGTCCATGCGCGGCATGTTGAGGTCGAGCAGGATCATGTCGGGCCGCGGGTTGTCGCCGCCGGCGTAGTTGCCGCGGCCCTGCAGGTACTCGAGCAGGTCCTCGCCGTCGTCCACGAAGCGGATGTCGTTGACGAGGCGGCTCTCGCGGAGCGCCTCCTCGGCGAGCATGCGATCCTCGGGGTCGTCGTCGGCGATGAGGATGGTGATCGGTCGACGCGTCCTCACGTCCGCTGGCTCCTTTCGGGCTGCCGGAGCGGCAGCACGATCGTGAAGGTGGTCCCCTCCCCGGGCACGCTCGCGACCTTGATGGAGCCGCGGTGCTGCTCGACGATCTTGCGACACACCGCCAGACCGACGCCGGTGCCCTCGTACTTGCCGCGCCCGTGCAGGCGCTCGAAGATGCTGAAGATCCGGTCGTGGTGGCGCGGCTCGATGCCGATGCCGTTGTCCTTGACGTGGATCTGCACCATCTCGGGGTCGTCGGGGCCGCGCTCGGCGTCCGGCAGGGGCTCGGAGGTCACCTCGACCACCGGTCGCACGTCGGGCCGCGTGAACTTCAGCGCGTTGCCGATCAAGTTCTGCAGCAGCTGCCGCATGTGCACCGGGTCGGCGTCGACCGTCGGCAGCTCGCCGAGCTTGACCTCGGCTTCGTTCTCCTCGATGCGCACCTCGAGGTCGGAGAGCACGCTCTTGGCGATCTTGCCCAGGTTGACCCGCGTGTAGGCCTGCTCCTTGGCCGAGATCCGCGAGAACATCAGCAGGTCGTTGATCAGATCCTGCATCCTCTTGGCGGCGCTGCGGATCCGCTCGAGGTAGTCGCGGCCGGTCTCGCCCAGCTCGGGCTCGTACTTGTCGCGCAGGCGGTCGCTGAACGCCTGGATCTTGCGCAGCGGCTCCTGCAGGTCGTGCGACGCGACCGAGGCGAACCGCTCGAGCTCGCGGTTGCTGCGCTCGAGCTGCTGCATGTAGTCGCGCAGCTGCTGCTCCGCGTAGCGCTTGGCTTCCTCGGCCAGCCGCTCCTGGGTGACGTTGCGGGTGATCAGCACCACGCCGATCGAGCGGTCGCCGTCCATGATCGGACCGAGGCGGCTGGCGTAGTTCTCCTTGCGGCCGTCGGGGTACAGCGCGACCGTCTCGTACGTGATGAGCTTGCCCGTCTCGCGCACCGCGTCGTAGCGGGCGCGCATCGGCTCCTGCTCCTCCGGGGCGGCGAACGCCAGCATCGGCGTGCCCAGCGTCTGCTGCAGCGTGAGGCCGGGCGGGACCCGGTTCACGCCGTTGAGGATGCCGTGCTCGTCGGTGGTGAAGACGATGTCGTGCATCGTCTCGAACACCGCGGCGAGCCGGCGCCGGGCGTCGTCCCGCTGGTGGCGCAGCTCGTCGAGATCGGTGAGCTCGCGGACCGCGACCACCACCAGATCGTGGGAACCGTCGCGGCCGCACCGCAGCACCGCCGGGCGAGGGCTGATGCCGGCGCAGCGCAGGCGACACGTCAGCTCTTGCGCCGTCCCGCCCTCGCCGGCCGTCCTCAGCCCGGTAGCGACCCGCTCCCGATCCTCGGGATGGACCTGATCGGAGAAGGATTGACCGACCAACTCGGCGCTCGTGCCCTCCAACAATTGCGCGGCGGCCTGATTGACCGCGGCGATCCGACCCTCGCTATCGACGCAGATGAACGGCTCGTGGGCGAGGGCAAACAGCGCGGAGTAGTCGGGCAACGAAGCCTCCCTTACGTCCGTCCTCTATACCAGCGTTCCGCGGGCTCGAGAAGCACCGAACCCTCGCGCTCGAGTGCGGTGAGTCGCAGTGCGCGGCGCGCTTGCGACCGGATGATTGCCGCATCGCCGTCTCCCGGGCCGGCGATCAGCGGCCTCGACCGCGCAAGCGCGCGTAGATCGGGCGATCGGGGTGCACCGTTGCGGTCGGGCGAATTCCGACGCTCTGCTCCGGTAACACGTCGATTCGGAATCGCGAGAGGATCAGGGCCAGCGCGGTGCTCAGCTCGTAAATCGCGTAACGCTTGCCGATGCACGCGCGCGCCCCCGCACTGAATGGGATGTGTGCATACCGGTGGCGAGCCCGCACCTTCTCCGGCGCGAATCGTTCGGGGCGGAAGGCCCTCGGCTCGTCCCAGAACTCGGGGTGATGGTGGCAGAAATAGGCCGAAAACATGACGAAGCTGCCCTCCGGGATCCGGTACCCGAGCAGGATGTCGTCCTCGCGGCTCACCCGAGTCTGCGCCCAGATCGGCGGCCGCAGGCGCATGACCTCGTCGAAGACCATTCGCGTGTAGGTGAGTCGATCGAGGTCCTCGATGGTAGGTGCGCCCGTCAACCCGAGCCCCGCGATCTCTTCGCACACCTTCGCGTACACGTCCGGGTGCGAGCCGAGGAACCACAGCGTCCAGGTCAGGATCAGCGCCGTCGTCTCGTGACCGGCGACGTACTGGGTGACGATTTCGTCGCGCAGCTGCTGGTCGCTCATGCCGTCGCCGGTGCCGTCGTCGCGGGCCTCCATCAGCAGCCGCAGCAGCGTCGGCTGCGACTCGGGCCCGGCCTTCCGCGCGTGCCCGATGATGTCGTAGACGATGCCGTCGAGGGTCCGCAGCGCCCGGCGAAACCGCAGGTTCGCCGGCGTCGGGACCGACAGCGGCAGGGCCAGCGCCCCGCGGTTCATCCGCTGGCCGGCGATCTCGAGGCTGTCGGTGACCGCCCGCGACGAGGCCGCCTCGCGATCGCTGAGGTCCATGCCGAACAGGGTAAATCCGACGATTCGCTGGGTGAGGTGCATGATCTCGGCGTGCAGATCGATCACCGCATCGTCGCGCTCGCGCGCCTCCCACTCGCCGATCATGTCCTCGACGCAGCGGGCCATCACCGGCACCATTCGTCGCAGGTTGTCCATGTGGAAGGCCGGCTGGGTCAGCTTGCGCTGACGGACCCAGAAATCGCCGGTGCTGGTGACGAGGCCGTTGCCGAGGAGCGGACGGATCGGGTCGTAGCCCTTGCCCTTGTAGTAATTGTCGACAGCGCCGTGGAGGATCCGCTCGATCGCGTCGGGGTGGGCGGTGAAGATGATCCGACTGCGGCCGCCGGTGGGGATCTGGAAGAGATCGCCGTACTCTCGCCAGCAGCGCTCGACGTACTCGAAGATCCCCTCGCGGAGGATGGCAGGGAGCGCGCCGACCAACGGGTAGCCGACAGGACCGGGCAATCGGAGCGCTTGCTCCGCTCGTGGATGCAGGATCGTATTCATGTCACCTCGCTGGGTCGGTCTCGAAGCGGAGCGGCCCTGTGGCGTACCAACGTTGAATGCAACGGACGAGCCGGGACAGCGTGGCCGCGAACGGATCGCAGGTCCCGAGACGATCGAGGTTGTGCTGCAGCAGTCGCTCGTAGCCGCGCCGCTGCGCCTCGACGAACGCGCGCGCCTGCGCCGGCGAGAGGTCGCGCTCCAGCAGGAGCACCGAGTTCGACACGCGCCCGGCGTGCCCCTCGCGGCGCTCCTTCTCGGCGCTCTTGAGGTCGTTGAGCAGCCGCTGCGAGAGGTAGAGGTAGCGCTCGATGTTGGCGACGCGCGGGTCGTCGAGGCGCCGCGGCCGATCGAGCCGCCGCACCAGATAGGCCGCGGTGAGGATGCTCGGCAGGGTGGTGCTGTGCGCGCCCGTCTCGATGCACTCGACCAGCGAGCGCGCCTCGGCGTCGCGCGACATCCGCTCCTCGGCGAACATGGCCCGGAACACCTTGGCCGAGCCGACGCGGAACCACCGGTGGTCGTCGGGGCGCTCGGCGAGCGGCGCGAGCAGGTCGCACAGGCGCTGGAAGAAGCGGACCTCCGGGGTGTCTGCGGCGCCGACCGGCGGCTCGTCGTCGCCGTAGGCGATCAGCGTGTCCCAGTCGACCGGCGTCTCGGCCTCGCGCAGGAACTTGTCGCTGCGATCGTCGAACCAGAACCAGAAGGCGCTGACGAGGGCGATGGCGAACACCTCCTCGCGGCCGTCGACGTCGGGGTCGACGCAGGCCTCGGCGACGTAGAGCCCGTCGGCCGCGTGGTGCACGGCGAAGTCCTCGAAGTCGGCGGCCCAGGCCATGATGCGGGCCAACATGGCCTGGTCGACGGCGGCGGCGATCCGGCTCATGTCACGCCGCTCCTTCCGGGACCGCGGCGACCCGCGGCTGCCACGGCCAATTGCGGCGCAGCACGGCCATGATCCCGCCGACCACGAAGGCCTGGGTGTGCGTGGTGAAGTGGCTGAGCAGCGGGCGCGGACCGAACATGTCCGGAGTGCCAGGCCAGGTCCCGTCGGCCCGCTGCGTGTCGACGAGGTACTGCAGGGCCCGATCGACCCGCGCGGGGTGGCGATCGACGAGCGCCTGCAAGGCCAGACCGGTCGCGCTGGCCGTGCTCGGGCCGCCGTCCTCCGGCGACCAGCCGCCGTCGTCGTTCTGCCTGGCCGCCAGCGCGTCGACGCCCCGGCGCGCCAGCGGGTGGTCCGGCCCGAGCGCGCGCCCGATCTCCGCCACCGCGTACGGCTCCCCGCGGTACCAGCTGGCCGACCACACCCCCCGCCGCTCGACCTCCGCCGCCAGCCACCGCCGCGCCGCAGTCACCGCGATCCGGTGACGCCCGCGGTAAGCGTCGAGCGCCGACAGCACGTGCGCCACGACGTCCTCCACGGGCGGGTCGTCGCGGAATTGCCAGGTGCGCCACAGGCCGTTGTCCATCTGCACCCGCGCGAGATAGGCGAGCGCCCGGTCCCGCGTGCGCTCCCCCTGCAGCGTGCCGCGCAGCGCCAGCATCACCGCGCCGGTGGTGTCATTGTCGGATTCGACGCCCGAGCGGAAGGGCCAGCCGCCGTCGACGTTCTGGGTCGCCTGCAAGAAGTCGAGCGCGGGTTGCAGGGCAGTCTCCACGAATGTGGGGTGCCCGGCGAAGGCGCGGACGAGCAGCGAGGTGTCCCAGACGTCGCTGGTACAAAAGCGCCAGCTGCCGTCGGCCTGTTGATGCTCGAGCAATTGCGATCGCAGCACGAACCACGGGTCCGAGGTCGGCCCCGCGATGCACAGGGCGATGTAGGCGAGGGCGGTGCTGATCGGGTTGAAGAAGAACCCGGAGCGCGGCGCCTGCACGTGGACCAGGTCGAAGCCCGCCGCCTCGACCGCGGTCTGTCGACCGGCTCGCGCCTGCAGCAGGATGTGCAGCGCGATCAGCTCGACCTTGCTCCACTGCTTGTGTTTGGCCTGCGTGCAGCGCTCGTACTCCCGGGCGACCACCTCCCGCAGTTCCTCTTCGGACCTGCGGGCCCGCACCTCGAGCCCGGCGTGCAAGGCCAGCGTGTGCAGCAACATCGTCCGACTGGCCAGCACCGGCGCGTCGAGCTCGGGCGCGGTCAGGTCGACGACCCCGCCGGCGCCGACGAGGATCCGCCGCAGCGTGTCCTCCAATAGAAAAGACACGGGGTGATGATCCTGCGGCGCCGCCGATTCGACCCAAGCCCGCGCCCGCGCCACCGCGGCCCGATCGAGCCGCCCGGGCGTGTGGGCCAGGGCGTATCCCGCCAGCGCAGTCTCGAAGATCCGTCCGTCCGGCGCCACCTCCCACGACCCGTCGGGTCGCTGCAGGGCGATGCAATGCTCCACCGCCAGGTCCACGCACGCCGAGACCCGCTCACCCAGGGGGTGCACGAGCTGCGATGATGATTGTAAACCCTCGCCGTTCCCTTCGACGGAAGGAGATTGGTGCCGAATGATGCTGACGCGAGGACTCCGCGCGTTGATTGTCACGAGATGGTCCTATCGCATGGGTGGTTCAGAACTGTCAAGTGAGATCCAGATTCGCTTGAGTGGTCGAGCGAGTCCAATGTTGGTTGAGCAACCAGTCCGAACGCTAATCTTCACTCCAGCGCAGCGAAGCCGCGAGCCCGAGGCCCGCCCCACCGCCGTCACTCCTCTTAAGAGTGACCGAAATGCTCTCACGGATCACGCTCCGGCGACAATTTTTATCGTCCCACGAATCGAGCGCCAACACCGCGGCGTCGGTGAGAATCGTAGGTGACGGGTCGCAGGGCGGGAACCATTCGTCTTATGAACAATGTTCAGAGGGTGTTCGTATGCTCGGTGCCGCGTTCTGGAGAGTCCTCCGCCGGGGCATCCCCCCGCTCCGCCTGGGCCCCACGATGGCAGATGCTGGCCGCGTCATTCATGATGCCAACCTCGAGGCCCCCCGGCGGAGGAGGCGGGGACGGCCCGATCTACGCAGGCGACGCGAATCTGCGGGCTGATGGTAGAGTGAATCGCCCGGCGTCGCGCGAAGCCCGATGCCGACGGGGCCGACCCGAGAGAAGCCTTGTCGAGCCTCTTGGCCGACCGCTCCGCCTGACCTGCCGCATCGGCAGGTGCACTGCTGCCGGCGAGGACGGTGGAGATCGCCGCCCGGCGCGTGTAGCCTCACGAACCGGGAGATCGATGTTCCTCGGTCGCCGTCGGGGAGCCCCCGGCGTACGCTGTTCACAACCGCGGGAGCAGGCTGCTTCACACCATGCGCAATCACCGTCGGCAGGCCCCGCGTCGGCCGGAGAGGGCGCCGTTCGCTGCTCGGTCGGATGAGGATCCTGGATCCACGGAGTCACCAGCGGCTCGTCCATCCCGATTGCGGGCGCCCCGCTCTCGTGTGCACGGTGAGAACGGACGAGGAGGTACCCAAATGCACACAGGGCCGACGCGCTCTCTCGTGGCGGGTCCCCACCAGCCGGCGCGCCCGGAGATTCACGAGAGGGGTCCCGCTCTCCATGGCGGTCGCCGCGGCACCTTCACCCGAGAGGTCCGCAGTCATGACATTTGCCCAGCCGGACGATGAACAGAGCGGCGCCGTCGTCCGGGGCGAGCGCCGAGGCCCGGCGCAGATGCTCGAGCTCGACGACGATCGAGGAGCGGCGCGTCGAGCCGATGCCTTCCTGCGGGGGCGGCGGTGTACCGGGTGTCATGGCCAGGGCGAGGCGGCGGGTCAGCGGGGTTCGACGGCGCGGCTCGCTCGAAGAGCCCGCATCGCTCGTGTCGATCGAGTCGGCCATCCACGCGCCGTCGGCGTCCTGAGTGTCCATTTCGACATGTTCTAATGTTCATGACTGGCGAGACAGGTTCGAGGAGCTGCCCGGGCTTCGCGGGCGGGGACAACTCCGCCAGACCCCGACGCGCAGGGCGCGATGGGCGTGCGCGATCCCGCCAGGCCACCCCGCCAAACCTCGCCAGGGCCGCGCGAGTGGCCAATTTTCGGCCCTCGCAATTTTTCGGGGGCCTGCGGCGACTCCAGGTCCGAACGGTGACGCTCATCATGTACAGCACAGCGAACATCTCTTCGACGACGCGAGCGCGAGCCCTGGCCGGGCTGGCCGGCGCAGCGCTGTTCGTCCTGCCGGAGCGACCCGCGGCGGCGCTCTCGTGCGACGGTCCGCCGTGGGAGGCGGAGTGGTCGATGCCCGGCTCGCTGCGCGACTCGACCGCCGAGTTCCCGGTCGACGCCCAATTCTGGGAGCTGCGCGGCTGCGCGTACGACTTTGCCCACCCCTCGGAGTGCCGGCTGGAGCGCGGCGACGACGTCATTCCGGTCGCGGTCGAGGTCGACGGCGCGGAGCACTGCAACGTCGAGCCCTCGTACGTCGGCGGCGACAATTACCCGGACGCGATCGTCCGCTACGTGCCCGAGCGCCCGCTCATCCCCGACCGGTCCTATGTGCTCGTGTGCGACGACAACGGCCCCGCGCCCAACGACGAGCAGGGCCAATACACGTTCGTGCGCACGCGTTTCGACCCCACGCCAGCCGCGGCGCCGGGCTCGCTGGACGACATCGAGCTCGAGTTCAAGCGCGGCGACGAGGGCTGCTGCGAGACCGGCAGCTACCTCGACCTGCGGCTCGACCTCGAGCAGCCGTGGCTGCGCGAGGGCGGCTACGTCGAGGTGCTCTACGACGACGGCCAGGTGTTCGCGGTCCGCGAGCCCGGCAATTGGTCGGGCACGATCGAGATGCCGCCGACCACCGACGGCCTCGAGCTCACGCCGGTCGCCGCCGACGGCACCCGCGGCGAGACGCGCCGCTTCGACCGCGACGAGTACGACCGCGAGCTCATCTACACGCCCTGCGCCGTGACCGGCCACGCGTCGCCGCTGGCGCTGTGGCTGTTCGCGCCGCTGCTGTGGATCGGCACGCTGGGCCGCCGCCGTCGCGCCGCCGGAGGTGCGTCATGATTTCTCATGTCCTTTTGAACATGGCTCTTTCGACAAGTCTTTGGGGGCAGGATCCGACCCCGGTGGCCGACGCCGGCGTCGCCGTCCCGCCGCCCGCCGCGCCCGCTCCGGCAGCCGCTCCCGGCCCGGCCGCCCCTGCGCCTGCGCCTGGGACCGCGCCCGCGGCCGCCGGGGCGGCCCCGCTCGCGGGGACCGCCGATCCCTCGGCCGCCCCGCAGCCCGCGCCTGCGTATGTCCATCAGGACATGTCCTATCCGCCTGCCTATCCTCCTGCGCCGGCGCCGGCGAACAAGCCGCGGTTCGTGTTCGCGTTCCTGCCGGGGCCGACGTACGGGCTCCACTTCTTCCCCTCCGCGAACCTGCCGTTCTTCTTCGGCGCCCGGCTGAAGCACAGCCCGTGGGCGCTGGGCTTCCAGTTCACCGTGTCGGTCGGGTTCGCCGAGCGCTACCTCTCCGGGCTCCTCACCCACCGCTATCACGTCACCGGCCTGACGAGCTTCGGCGCGCGCGGGCGCGGCTTCGCCAGCGTCGGCGGCGGCTTCGCGGTCCGCTTCTTCTCGCCCATGGTCGAGGCCGAGGGCCGGGTGGGCCTCCGCTTCGGCTCGCGCCGCCGCGGCATCGTCGCGGGGATGGTCCGCCTCGGCTACGACTTCGCCCACCGCGAGGGTGCTCCGGTGCCGCAGGTCGGCGTCGTGGTCGGCATCTGCACCTTCTGAGGCGCCCCCCGAGCCCAGGCGCGAGCTGCTGCTCGCGGGTCGGTGTGACGGGCGCGCGCCGTGTAAATTATAGTTCCGAGCATGAGAGGATTTCTCCCGGCGGTCGCCGCTCTCTTCCTGCTCCTCCCGCTCCCGGCCGGCGCCGAGCCGGCCCGCGACATCGTCGACCGGGCGGTCGAGGGGGACGGCTTCAACGGCGTCGCGCTGGTGGGGCGTGGCAAAACCATCGACGCGCTCGAGGCGCGGGGCGCGGCCGACGTCGCTCATGGCGTGCCGATGACGCGGGACACGCGGTTCGAGGTCGGCTCGATCTCGAAATGGATCGCGGCGATCGTCGTCATGAAGCTGGTCGACCAGGGGAAGCTCGACCTCGACGCGCCGATCAGTCGCTACCTTTCCGACTACCGCGCCGACACCGGGGCGAAGCTCACGCTGCGGCGGCTGAGGAGCCATTCGAGCGGCCTCCCGAACGAGATACTCGCCGCGCGCCACCGTGATCGTGATGACCAACGCGAGCTACGATTATGCCAAGCTCGGCCAGCTCGGCGACGCGCTGATGGAAGCGAGCTATGCCGACGCTGGGGAGAGCGCCGAACGGTGACAGCGCGCCGCTCGCCACGGCAGAAATTGGAGCATCGCCTTCCGCGGGGCCCCTGATCCGGGTACGATGGAGCACCATGGGAAGACAGTACGGGGCCATCGTGCACGGGCGGCGCGTCGACACCGACGTGGCGTCCACCGTCGAGACACGCCCGATCGAGGGCGGACCTGTCGTCGCGCTGGTCGCGGTGCAGGGCAATCTCGCCACCCCTTCGCTCGAGAGCGTCAAGGGCGCCCTCGCACGCCTGGCTCGCGTGACCGACGGCGCCGCCGCGACGCTCGCAGCAGCGGCACCACCGCCGCCCTATGCCGCGGGCGTGGCAGTCGTGCTTCTGTTCGACGCGGTCGCGCACGTGGCCGCCACCGGCGGTGCGCGCTGCTACCGTGAACGCGGCGGCGTTCTCGAACAGCTCGCCGCTGGTGTCCACGACGCGCAGCCCGGCGACGCGTTTGTCGCCGCGAGTCACGCCAGCTTGCGCGTGGGTCACGCCTTCTTCACGTCGGCGAGCCGGGCCGCCGCCGACGCAGAGTTTCGCAACGACGCGCTCGACGCCGCACTGGCGTCCGCGCTCGCGCCCTACCCGGAATTCGTGGCAGTGGCCGCGGCGCGTATCTCCTGAAGCGCGCCGCTGCCGGCCGATCGGGGCGCCGACCGTGGAAGCGACAGGCAAGCGACCTGCGGCGGAGCTCCCAGGCGCCCGGTGTTGCCCACGTCTGGGTCGGGCCGCGGCTGGTCGCTCCGCCGGGGCTCACTGGACCGGGATCAACACCGGCGTGCCCGGCTTCTTGATCAGCAGCACGAGGAACTTCGCCGGTTCGGTGCTGCTGGCGTTGCGGCCGACGGTATGGATGTCGTCGGGGCCCTCGTAGAAGGTGTCCCCCGGCTTCAGCACGACGTCCTCGCCGTCCTTCACGCCCATCACGATGGAGCCCTCGAGCACGTAGACGAAGGCGTGGGCGTCGTGACGGTGCACGGGGTCGACGGCGCCCGGCGGATAGTCGACCCGGATCAGCAGGGCCTCCTTGCCCGGGATGTCGGCGAGCGGCTTCGTCATGAGCTCGGTGACGACGGCCTCCGCAGGAGCCGTGTCGGGCCGAGCGAGCTTCGCACTGCCCGCGCAGGCGACGAGGAGCGCGGCGAGGCCGATGAGAGTACCGAGTCTTTGGCTGGAGTGGAGCATTGGAGCGTTTCCTTGTGAGAGCGATGGGGGGTCTGCCGGCGAGGGGGCGCCGGCGATGTCGTGGAGATTGATGGGTGTGATTCAATCCGCGAGCGCGACGATGCCGCCCGGGCGGTAGGCACGTGGAGGGACGCACCGCGTCGTCTCCCCGGCACCCATGGGCGGCGGCGGGCCGCCGGCCGCATGGTTGTGCGACGGAAGCGCTTCAGGCGGGGCGGCGCGCCAGACAGCGAGCGGGCGAACGCGGCGAGCTCGGTCGGATTCAGGATCCACACCAGCCGATCGATGCCCTCGTCCGAGGCGCTGATCGTCGGCAGGGCGATCGCGGTGTCGCCTCGCGAGACGAGGACGCCGGTGCGCCCGTTGGCCTCGACCCATGCGAGCGTGGTGTCCGGCCAGACCTTGTCGCGCCGATGCGATCACGCCGGGCAGGGCCTGGCGTGAGGCCGTGGGTCGTTGACGCAAAGCCGGGCATCGATTACGATGCGGCTCTGTACATGCATATCCTGTTCGTCCTTGCCGTGTGGAGCCGTGCGCCGGGTGAATCGGCGCCCAGCGTACCCCCGGCCGAGAGCGCGCCTTCGGCGGTCCAGAGCGGGGAATCTGCGGAGCTCGAGCCGGCGGAGCACGTCGAGTCGCCGGACGCCACCGAGGCGGCGGCGACCGGGGAGCCGGCGCAAATCGCCGCGTCTCCTCCGCCCGTGGCGAGCGCGACCGACGACGAGAAACCAAGTCCTGCCCGCGCGCCGGCCCAGCCCGAGGCGCCCCTGCTCACGGAGGGCTTTCGCCGGCCGGGCACGTATTTGCACGTCGCTCCGGGCATCGCGTCATTCAACGTCCTGGACCCGGGGTACCGGCAATATGCGTGGGGGGTGAGCGGTGGGCGTTCGGTCGCTCGCGGCCGCCGATTCGCCGCGCAGCTGGGCGGCTTCTTCGAGCACCTGGCGGGCCCGCGCGATCCGGCGGTCGATCTGCTGCGCCTCGGCGGGGAGTTCCGGATCGGCGCGAGCAACGAGCGCGTGTTCGGCTACGGGCTGATACGTACCGGCCTCGACATCGCGGTGATCCCGAAGGACGTGTACTTCCAGCGGGCGGCGCTGTTCTTTCTGCTCTCGCTCGGTGCGGGCGTCCAGGGGGCGCTCGGTCCCCGGCGACGGTTCTTGCTGGGCGTCGAGCCGTCCTTCGACTTCACGTGGCCTGGTGTGCTCATTCTGTTTCGCACGCGGGCGTTCATCGGCTGGCGCTTCGGATAGGGGTCCGCTCGACCGGGCGCATTCACGCCGGTTCGCGGATCGGTGCCCCGTCCGTCGGCCGGGTGAAGGGCCGACGATTCAGCGCTTATATTTCGAGAGAAATGTCAGCCGCGGTCGCGGTGGGCGCGGGCGGCCTCGTCGTCGGCGAGGCGGGCGGTGGCGTCGGCGCGGGTGATGTCGCCGCGGGCGCGCAGGGCCTCGGCGAGGGCGGCGAGGGTCGCGGCGCGTTGCGGGGATGGCGGACCGGAGGCGCCCTGCAGGTCGAGCGCCCGCTCGAGGGCGACGACGGCGGCGTCGACGTCGCCGAGGGCGAGGTCGACCTCGCCGACGTGGGTCCACGCCTCGGCGACCACGAGCGGCCTCACGGCGCTCCGCTCGCGCAGCTCGGCGGCGCGGATGAAGGCGGCGCGGGCAGCTCGATCGTCGCGGCGGGCCCGGTGCGTGCGGCCGAGGTCGATCAGGGCCGAGGCGACGTCGGGGTGCGAGGGGCCGAGCAGGCGCTCGCGCAGGGCCAGGGCGTCGTTGTGGTAGTAGAACGCGTCGTCGGCGGCGCCGCGGGCGAGGTGGACGTCGCCGAGGTTCTTCATCGAGGTGGCGACGTCGTGGCTGTCGACGCCGTAGGCGTTGCCTCGGATGGCGAGCGCGCGCTCGTGATACTGGATCGCCAGGTCGTACTCGCCGTCGGCGAGGGCGACGTTGCCGAGGGTGTTGAGCGAGCGGGCGACGTCGGGGTGCTCGCTCCCGAGGAGCGACTCGCGGATGGCGAGCGCGCGCAGCGAGAGCTCGCGGGCGCGCTCGAGGTCGCCGCGCAGGCGATGCACGGTGCCGAGGACGCTGTAGAGCCGCGCGGCCCGCAGCGAGTCCTCGGCGCCGAGGCGATGGAGCGCGGCCTGGCTGAGCCGCGCCCAGCGCAGCGCGTCCTCGTGGCGGCCCAGGCGGTAGCTGACGGTGAAGGCCAGCGTCGAGGCGGCCTCGGCGACGGTCTCGTCGTGCCCGGCGCCGCTGGCGATCCACACCGCGTCCTCGAGCGCGCGCTCGGCCGCCGCGAAGTCGCCGCGCCGCTCGTGGAGGTTGCCGATCCGCATCTGCGCCTCCGCCCGCAGGGCGTGCAGGCCGAACCGCTCGGCCTCGAACAGGACGTCGCGCGCGGCGGCGAGACCCTCGGCGAAATTGCCGGTGTCCTCGAGCGCGACCGCGCGGACGAGGCGACGCCGCAGCTCGCCGGTGCGCGTGCGCAGGCCGGCGTCGGCGAGCGAGCTGGGCGTGCGTACGATCCGGGCCTCGAGCGGACAGGTCGACGCCGGCGTCAATCCCGACACGAGGTGTGCCGCGCGTTGCACGACCTCGGCGTCGGCCTCGACCAGCACGCCGACGACGGCCTCGAGGTCGATGCGCCGCTCGTCGAGGCACGCGGCCACGCCGGCCGCGACGTCGAGGGCGTGCGCGTGCTCGATGGTGGCCTCGCGGCAGGCCGTGACGCGGATCTGCTGCCAGTCGGCGACGTAGCGGTCGAGCCACGCGGTGGTGCGTGAGGCGGCGATGTCGGCGAGACCCGGGCTGGCGCGGGTGAAGGCGGCGCTCATCCGGGCGTGCACGTCGTCGTTCCACACCCGCTCGAGCGCGCCGCCGGCGGCGTCGCAGGCGGCGACGGCCCGCGCCGACTCGAGCTGCCGCGCGCCGTAGACCCCGGCCGCACCCGCGACCGCGGCCGTGAGCGCGAGTCGCTGCAGCCACCGCTGGGCGCGACTCTGGCCGTGCGCGAGCTCGGCGAGCAGGGCGTCCATCGAGGCGAAGCGGGCCTGCGGATCGGGCTGCAGGCCGCGCTCGAGCGCGCGTCGCAGCCAGCGCGGGACCGGCGACGGCGGCGGCGGACGGATCGCGCCGGCGGTGACGGCCGTGGCCAGCTCGATCATGTCGTCGCCGGCGAACGGGCGCTGGCCGTAGAGCGCCTCCCAGCAGGTGGCGCACCAGCCGAACTGGTCGGTGCGCGCGTCGGCAGGCAGGCCCGCGAACTGCTCCGGGGCCATGTACGCGGGGGTCCCGAAGATCGCGCCGGCCTGGGTGTCGTCGATGCGATCGCTGCGGCCCGGCCTGGTGGACGCCGGCTCGGGCCCGCCGCTGCGGGCCAGGCCGAAGTCCATGAGACGCACGCGGCCGTCGCCGCCGACCATGACGTTGTCGGGCTTGACGTCGCGGTGCACCAGCGCGGCCGCGTGGACCGCCGCGAGCCCGCGGCCCGCGGCGCACATGACCTCGAGGACATCTCGCCACGAGCGCCGCGCCGCCGCCGACCAGGCCGACAGCACCTGGCCGTCGACGAACTCCATCGCCACCCACACGTGGCCGGCGATGGCGCCGGCGTCGAACACGGCGACGACGTTGGGGTGCTGCAGGCGGGCCATCGCCTGGGCCTCGCGCAGCAGGCGGGCGCGGGCGTCGGCCTCGTCGCTGCGCGTGGGCAGCAGCTTGAGCGCGACCTTGCGATCGAGCTCGGGATCGTAGGCGGCGTGGACGACGCCCATTCCGCCGGCGCCGACCCGCGCGAGGACGATGTAGCGATCGACAGTCTCGCCCGAGCTCAGCTCGAGCAGGGCGGCGCCGGGCCGCTGCGAGGTCGGCGTCGCCGTGTCGGCGAGCGCAGCCGCGGCCACTGTCTTCGCCTCGGCGAGCGAGGCGACTGGCGCGGCGCTCTCGGCGAGGTCCGTCACTCCCGGCAGGATAGTGACGGACCGCCGCGTCCGCGTCACGCGATCGGTGCGTCGGCGCGGCCCTGGCGGTATTCGCCGGGCCGCGCGCAGACGCACGCGCGGGCGCTCGCGTTCGCGCAGCCCGGAGGCGGCGAGCGCGGCGCCGGTCTTCATGTTTCAAATTCTACGAATGTGACAGTAGTCCAGGGCGCAGGGTCGTAAGCCGACGAATGCCGATGCGAAGGCCCGCGGGTGAGGAATGCGCGGGCCCCGTGAGCTGCACGTCGCTACGCGGAGGCCGACAGCGACGGCGCGGGGGCCGGCGCCTCGGCGGGCCGGGTGCGGGTGATGCCGAGCTTGATGATGCGGCGCTTCATCGCGTGGCGGGTGATGCCGAGGAGCCTGGCGGCGCCGACGATGTTGCCGGCGTGGTCGAGGGCCTCGGTGCAGAGGCGGCGCTGAGCGGCTTCGAGATTGAAGGTGTCGAGGATGAGCTGAGGCATGACGACCTTGTACTGCGCGACCTTGGTCTGGTGCGGATCAAGCGCCGGGCTCGCCCGGCACGCCGATTGTCCCGCCGCGGAGCCCGACGCCGGTCGATCGTCCGCCGCGCCGCGATCGCGGCGAACGCGTGAAGGCCCCGCGAGGCGGCTGCGACGGGCCGTCGCAGTGACAGCGTCGGAGCGCAATCACATACTCGGCGACGGAGGGACCAGCCATGGAGCTCCATATCACGACCCACACCTTCCGCACGGACGGCGAGTGGGAGACGATCGACACGTTGTGGTACAGCCCGTTCTTCTACTGGCAACTGAACGGTTTGCGGGTCACGCCGCCGATGCCCTTGCGCATCGTCACCGGGCTGGGCGGCACGGTGCGTGAGTCCGACAAGGGGTGGATCAACACCGGGGGCGCCAGCGCGATGCTGCTGCAACGCACCCAGGCGCGCGGCAAGAAGGGCCAGACGATCCGCATCGAGGTCGGCGAGGCGATCGAGGACGAGCCCGAGCGGGCGGGCGTCGAGGCGTAGAGAGATCTCCGGGACATGCCTGCCCAGGCATGTCCTTTTGCTTATGTCTGAGAGGACATGTCCTCTGGCGCTAGCGATCGCGCGCGCCGGACAGCAGCGCGCGCAGGTGCTCGCGCGCGCGGGAGGTGTCGTGGAGGGCGCCTCGCCAGGCGAAGAGCTTCGGCGCGGCGATCGTGACGGCGACGGCGACGGCGAGCAGCCACGGCAGGAGGGTCGGCCGGCGAGCGGCGGGTGACTCGCGGTCCAGCGCGTGCACGAGGCCGTACAGCAGCGAGCCCCAGGCGAGGAAGGCGAACACCCGCGTGGTGTCCTCGGTGACCGAGGCGGCCGCGAGCGCCAGAACCTGCGCGGCGAGCACGGCGAGGCCGGCGCGCCGGTCGGTCCGGGCGAGGACGACGATCAACGACGGCAGCCACAGCAGGTGGGCGAAGTGCAGGGTGTAGACGATCGGCCAGCCGGCGTCGGTGAATTGGCGGGCCAGCGCGGCGACGCTCTGGCTCGTCGCTAGCGCGAGGCGATCGGCGGCGATCTGCACGCCGCTCAGCGCCAGCGCTCCTCGGAGGCTGGCGACGCCGACGAGGTATCCGAGGCCCACGGCCAGCGCCCGCGCGCGCGCTCGCGGCTCGGCGAACGCGGACCACAGCAGGATCGTCTGCACGCAGATCACCAGCCACATCGCCGCGTGGTTCCACGCCCCGATCGCCGCGACTGCGGCGGCCCCGGCGGGTCGGCGGGCGAACATCAGCAGGGCGGTGAGCAGGTAGGTCGGCGCGTCCGGGTGGCACGTCCACGCGTGGGCGATCATCGCCGAGGGATGAAACGCCAGCACGCACAGCACGACCGCGGCATGAACCGGGGAGAGGCGGCGATGCACGAGCGCGGCGAGGTACAGCCACGCGGCCCAGAAGGCGCTCAGGACGAACAGGCGGAACGCGACCAGCGAACCGCTGAATCCCAGCAGGTGCGCGAGGCCGACGTGCAGCAGCGATTCGCGGTAGTACGGGGCGTCGGCCGCGGGACGCAGCGGGGCCTGGGCGACCTTGAAATAGAAGGTCCCGCCCGCGCCGAGGCCGTAGAACCACAGGCAGGCGGCGATCAGGACGACGACGAGCGCCGTCGGCCACGCGCGCGCGAGTCCGCCGCGCTCGCGTGACGTGGAGGCGTGGGATGGTGACGGCGTGGCTCGCGTCCTCGCTCTCGAAGTATCCGGAAGCCCGCAACCTCGCGTCCAGACGGAGCTGCCAGGATGCGCCTCCGGCGCGACAATCGGCGGTTTGAACGGTGTGTGTTTGTTCACGGTAATCGTTCGCCGCGTCCCATCCTGCGGCGCGGCCGACGATAGCCGAGCATCCCGGCAGAGCATTCGCTATCCTCGGCCGGCGAGCCCGCGACAGGCGTATGGAAGCAGCGCAATTCGACATCTTCCGTGAGCAAGGCTGTCTGCGCCTGGATGGCTTCCACCCGAGGAAACGGATGGCGCCGATCAAGCAGCGAGTGCTCGACGAGCTGAAGCGATTGAAGGTCTGGGGGGCCGGCAAGAGCCTGTCCAATCGACTGCAGGGCCTGCCCGCCTTTCAGCAGATCGGGAAGCTCTCGTCGCTCGTCACGGTCCCGGGCCTGCAGGACGCCCTGATGACCCGCGAGCTCCTCGCTGTCATGATCGAATTGGCGGGGCGCGCGCCGTCCCCCGGGCAGGGCATTCAACTGCTGCTGTCGCCGCCCCAGCAGGGCGACTGGACCCTGCATGGATTGAACTGGCACGTCGACATGGCCGCGGCGCCGGGGGAGCGCGCGCACGGCATTCAGGCCTTTGTCCTGATCGACGACGTGGCCCCGCGCGGGGGCGCGACGCTGGCCCTGGCGGGGTCGCACCGAGCACCGGGCCCCGAGCTGCGTGAAGTGTTGCGAACCTCGACCGATCTGGCGGCCAGCCTCCGCGCGATGGGTCTTGGCATCGTCGAGATGTCAGGCCGGGCCGGCGACGTCTTTCTGATGGACATGCGCGTGCTTCATACCCCTTCCATCAACTCGACGAAGAACATGCGGATGATGGCCACGTCGCGCTATTCCTTCGATCAATCCGTGGCCAGCCGCGGCCGCTGACGCCGGTCGACGGGCTCGCGGGGGGCGCCGGCGCGGCGGCACAGCGGACGCAGCAAACGCGCAGGGCTGTGAGCGCGGGGGCCGCGACGGCGCGCGAGCGCGGCGGCCCGCGTCGGGCCACACTCGACGCATCGTCAGAGTCGCCGGAGTCGATCATGAGCCTCGATCGTCGTTCGTTCCTCCGCATCCTCGCCAGCGGCGTGGCCGCCGGTGCCGCCGCGAGCGACAGCTCGGCCGCGTTCGCCGGGGGCGCGCGCGACGGCGCCGTCGACTGGTCCGCCGTGCGCGACGAGTTCGCGCTCGATCCGTCGTGGATTCACCTCAGCAGCTTCTTCCTGGTCTCGCATCCGCGGCAGGTGCGGGCGGCGATCGAGGGCTGGCGCCGGCGCATCGACGACAACCCGCTGCTGATCGAGGATCTGCTGCTGGCCCCCGGAGGCGAGCGCCCGCTCGAGGACGTGAAGGCGGCGCTCGCCGGCTACCTCGGCGGTCGCGCCGACGAGCTCGCGCTCGTGCCGAACACCACCACCGGCCTCGCGCTCGTGTACGCCGGCCTGCGCCTGCGGCCCGGGCAGGAGGTGCTGACCACCGCGCACGACCATTATTCGCACCACGAGTCGATCCGCAGGGCGGCCGAGCGGACCGGCGCGGGCGTGCGCTTCGTGGCGCTGCACGAGATGCCGCGCGGCAGCTCGCGCACCTCCGCGGGTGAACTGGTCGCCAGGCTCGAGCGGGCGATCCGGCCCGAGACGCGGGCCGTGGGATTGACGTGGGTGCACTCGTCGACCGGCTTGAAGCTGCCGATCGCCGAGATGGCCGGCGTGGTCGCGCGCGTCAATGCGAGCCGCAGCGGCGATGAGCGTTGCTTGTTGATCGTCGACGCGGTGCACGGCGTCGGCGTCGAAGACGTCGACGCGGCGCGCCTCGGCGCCGACTTCGTGATCGCAGGGGCGCACAAGTGGTTGCTCGGCCCGCGCGGCACCGGCTTCATCTGGGGTCGCGCCGACGCGTGGCCCGAGGTGCGAGCGACGGTGCCGACCTTCGATTTCGCCGATCCCGCGGTGTGGGCGGCGTGGCTGGATCGCGCGCCGCTGCCGGTGACTCGCGCCTCGCACGTCTCGCCCGGCGGGTTCCTGGCCTACGAGCACGTGTTCGCCGTGCCCGAGGCGATCGCCTTCCACCGCGCGCTCGGCCGCGACCGCGTCGCCCGGCGGATCGGCGAGCTCAACCAGAGCTTCCGCGACGAGCTGGCGAAGTTGTCGGGCGTCGTCGTTCACACCCCGCGCGATCCCTCGCTCGCTGCCGGTATCGTCGCCTTCGAAATCGATGGGCTCGCCCCGGAGGTCGTGGTCGCGCGCCTGCGGGAGCGCAGGATCCACGCGACCGTCAGCCCTTACGCCGTCTCCTTCGTGCGCGTCGCCGGCGGCGTCATGAACTGTCCGGCGGAGGTCGAGGCGACCGTCGCGGCCGTGCATGCGCTGGCGGGGTCCGCTTGATGTGCGCGCGCGGGCGCACGGGCGCAGCCGCAGCGCCGAAGTGGTAGGTTCAGCGGGACATGACCCCGATCCGTTCCGGCCGTTCGTCGTCGTCGCCGACGATGGCGCGTGAGCACGGTGTCGACAATCGCGGCGGGGAGGTCGTGAGCGTGATGTGATGATTGCCCGGCGTCGCGACGCGTGTCCCCGGATCGACCTCGAGGTCCGCGCCTGTCGGCGCGAGATCCCCGCTCCGCCGCGGGTTTCACCGGCGTCGCGATTTTCGGCGTGAGGCGGATGCGCGCGCTCACCACGTGCTCGGGAGCATGCCTGGCGCGCCTCCCGTGATCCGCGGGCGCCGGGACCGACGCTCACCATCCGGCTGCGACATTCGGGTCCGCGAGGTCTGTCCTCTCGCCCGGAGCTTGCCGTTCGGCGACGCGCCCCTGCCGTCGCCCGGGACCGACGTACGACCGCGAGTCGTCGCCGGTGTCGGGCGCCGGGCGCCACGGAGCGCTGCGCCGCGACGAACCCCTTTTCTCCTTCCCTAGCCAAAAATACCATGATGAACTCGAAGATCGTCTCGCTCACCCTGCTCGCCGGCGCCGTCGCCTTCTCCGCTCTCCCCGAGACCGCTCGCGCGGACGCTCCCGCTGCGCTCGGTTGGTCGTGGAACGACGCTTACAACGACGTGTACTTCGCCCGGCCGCACAACACGTATCAGAGGGAGCATTTCGGGAGCCTCGACTGGGCGCTGTGGGGCGGCTTCCACGCGCTCGAGCTCGACATCCACGAATCGAAGCTGGTCGGCGGGGTGCCGCAATTCCCGGTCAAGCACGACTCGTGGAACAGCGACACCGGCAACAACTGTCGCTGGGGCGCGGGCGGGTACCTGCGCGACTGTCTGAACGACATCCGCAACTGGAGCGACTGGAACCCGGGGCACCTGCCGATCACGGTGCAGATCGATCTGAAGGCGATCAGCCCGTACGCCTGGGGCGACGCCCAGTACGACGAGCTGCACGCGCAGGTCGCCCAGGTGCTCGGTAACAAGCTGTACCGCCCCAACGACCTGCGCGCGTGGACCGGCTACGACAGCCTGCGCCAGGGCGTGGCCACCCAGGGCTGGCCGTCGCTCGCTGCGCTGCAGGGCAAGGTCATCGTCCTCATCATGGGCGGTCCGCTCGGCGACAAGAACGACATGCAGGAGAATTACGTCCGCCGCTACAACTACAACGCGAACTTCTTCGTCTGTCCCAACGCCGACAGCCCGGCCGACTTCGACTGGTGGGGCAACGCCAACGACTTCGACGAGTACGGGACCAACAAGTGGGTGATCTGCGGCAACGTCGGCTCGCCGTCGGGCTGGCACGCCGTGGCGGCGCGGGCCGACGACAACCGCCAGCTGATGAACCTGTGGAGCAGCAGCTACGAGCACGACCTGTTCCACCGCATGTACCTGGCGATCGGCTGGGGCGCGTCGATGATCAGCCGCGGCAACGCCGAGACCTTCGGCGGCAAGCTGCCGCTGATCGGCCTGCGGCGCTCGGTGCCGGTCGAGTTCGAGATCGTCAACGACAACAGCAACAAGTGCCTCGACGTGTGGAACGGGTCGTACCAGAACGGCAGCGACATCATCCAGTGGTCGTGCAACGGCGACCCGAACCAGACGTGGATCTACACCGGCGAGACGCAGCTGCGGTCGCTGGGCAACACGGCCTATTGCTATGACATCGAGGGCGGCGACGGCGACCTCGAGGACCGGCACCACATCTGGAAGTGCGACGGCGGCGAGAGCGAGAAGTGGCGCCTGGACCAGCACGGGTCGTTCGTCGGGATGAAGGGGCGCTGCATGGACGTGCCGAACAGCAGCGTCGACGACGGCGTCCAGCTGTGGCACTACGACTGCAACGGCACCGGCGCCCAGCGCTTCCACTTGAACTGGTGAGCCCTCACCGGTCGAGGTTGCGCACCCAGTCGTAGCCCATCTTCGGCCCGCCGACGTCGATCACGTCGAAGTCCTCGGGTGGATGACGTCGAGCACGCGGGCCGCCGGAGCGAGCAGGTCGCGCTCGCGCTCGTGTGAGGGAAGCCGCGGGGAGCCGGCCGTGCGCGCGTGGTACGCTCGGCGCCGCCATGACGAACGATCTGCGACGGATCTGCGGGCTCCTGCTGCTGGGCGGGCTCGCGTGCGGCCAGCCGGGCGGGAGCGACACGCTGAGCGCGTCGACCACCGCCGAGATGACGACCACCACCGGCGGCTCGACAGCCGCGCCGACGACCACGGGCGACGCGACCACCGAGCCGACCACGGGCGAGCCGACCACGGGCGAGCCTGACCCGTGCGCCGAGTCGCCGCAGGCGCTGGCGGACTGCGTCGACCCGCAGGCCTACGCCGACGACCTGCAGTTCATCGCCGACATCCGCACGCCGGGGACGCCGCACTGGCAGGCCGTGCAGGACCTGTGCGCCGACCGGCTGGCGGAGCTCGGCTACGAGGTCGTGTTGATGGACTACGGCACCGGCGTCAACGTCGTCGGCCGGCGCCTCGGCACCACGAACCCGGAGCAGATCGTGGTGGTGGCGGCTCACTATGATCATATCACGGACTGCCGCGGCGCCGACGACAACGCCAGCGGGGTGGCGGCGACCCTCGAGATCGCGCGGCTGCTGGCCAAGGTCGAGTTCGAGCGCACGGTGCACGTGGCCTGCTGGGACGAGGAGGAGGACGGGCTCATCGGCGCCGAGGCCTACGTGGCCGCCGCGACGGCGGCCGGCGACGACATCGTCATCAACTTCAACTTCGATATGATCGGCTTCACCTCCGACGCGCCCAACAGCCAGACGGTGCCCGCCGGCTTCGAGCTGGTGTTCTCGGAGACGTACGCGCAGCTCGAGGCGAACATGTTCCGCGGCGACTTCATCGCCCTGGTCACCAGCGCGTCGGCGCACGACCACGCGGTGGCGCTGGCGGCCGCGAGCGACCGGATCTCGCTGCCGCAGGCGATCATCGAGCTGCCCGGCGGGCAGGAGAATTCCGAGCTGTTCGCCGACCTGCGCCGCTCCGACCACGCGGCGTTCTGGGCCGCCGGCTTCCCCGCGGTGTTCCTCACCGACACCGGTGAGTTCCGCAACCTCGACTATCACTGCATGGCCGGTCCCGACGAGGTCGCCGACCTCGACCTCGAGTTCGCGGCGGGTGTGACCCGCGCGACCACCGAGGCCAGCGCGCTGGCGCTCGGGATGTGAAGGATGAACTCATCTCATCCGGAGGTGGTGCAGCAGCACTTGATGGCAGAGGTCACCCAATCTTGCGCCTTGTCGCAGGGCTCATCGAGTTCGATGGCATGCTGGTCGTTCATGCACCACTCCAGGTCGCCGAAAGATTGTACGGTCGCCTTTCCGCACTGCGATTCGGCGCACGTCTCGCCGATGCTCTGGCAGACCTGATCGCAGGTCATGAAGCCGTCCCCCGACCAGATGCACTCGCTCCACGCCGGACCGCACGTGCCGTCGTCGCAGGCGAGCGAGCACGCGTGTCCGCAGGTCCCGCAATTGCCCGCGTCGACGGCGAGGTCGGTGCAGGCGCCGCCGCACGCCGAGCCGCCGGGGCACTGGAGGGTGACGGCGACGGTCCTGGTGCTGCTGTTGGCGGCCTGATCGAAGAAGCGGGCGCTGAAGACGCGGCTCTCCGCCATGTTCTCGAAATGGATGGGGTCGGCCTCGTGGATCTGGGCCCACGAGAGCATGAAGGAATACGAGCCCTCCTGGCCGGTGGCGACGAAGGGCCCGAACTCGGTCGAGCCGTCCTCGTTTAAAAGAGTGCCGCCGACGATGTCGTCGACGCCGTCCGGGTCGGTCAGGATGGCGGTGACGATGAGGCTGTCGCCCTCGGTGAGCTCGCCGGGGTTGGTGCTGAGGGTGAGAAAGACCGGGGCGTTCGCGCCGGTGGACGTGGTGCTGGTCGGCGTGCTCGTCGCGTCGGTCGCGGGCGAGCTGGTGCCGTCGTCGGTGTCCGAGGCCGGCGGGTCGCTGGTGGTCTGCGGATTGTTGGTGGTCGGCGCGGTCGTGGGCGCGGTGGCCGAGGTGTTCATCGGCCCGTCGTCGCCGCAGGCGAGGAGCAGGGAAAAGAGGCTCGCTAGCTTGTGATTCACGGCGAGCATCTTGCCATGACGCTACTGCGCGGTTCGCTCGGATCGCCGTGGCGGCGTGAGCGACGGCGCGGCATCGCGCTCTCTCGAGCCTCCTGCGCCTTGCGCGTGCGCGAATCTGCGCGGGCGGCCTCGCCTCGCGCGTCCTGCGACGCGCTGTTCGGCATTCCTCGCCTGGCGGCCACCCGCTCGAGCACGGCGAGAGCTGCGCGCGCAGACTTTAGATAGCGAATGCAGGCATCGCGTGAGACCTGGCCGTCACCGTCCGTGGTGACGGATGCGCGACCGCTCGGTGGCAGTTCGTGATGCGCCGAATCGTCCGGTTCGCCCACGCCCTCCCAGCGCCGGATCGACCGCTCCGAGCGTCGCTGCAATCATTCGCTTCTTCTACTCGACTCGGCGCCACTCGCCGATCTCCGCGGCTCGCCACCGCAGGCGCGTCAGCTCGCCACGCGTGTGCTGCCGATGGTCTCGAGGTAGCCCTGAAGGGTCTTGATGTTGGCGTCGTAGGCGGAGGGATCGCCGACCGAGATGTTGCCGCGCAGGTAGTAGGAGATCGGCAGGCTGCGGACGGCGAAGAAGCGGGTGAACCCGTCGGGCTGGCCGTCCGGCCAGGACAGGCCGACCGCCCAATTGCGCGACTTGTAGTCGACGAGCTGGGCGATGATGCTGTTGACGAGGGTGACCTCCTCCTGCCGCTCGCGCTCGATGTACGCGGTCACCATCGCGATGTTCTGCCCGTACGCGTCCGGGCTGCCGATCGAGAGGCCGGCGCCGCGGATGTAGGTGACGAAGTTCATGTCGCGCTCGGCGAACGAGACCGTGAAGCCGTCGGGCTTGCCGGTGTCGCCGTTGAGGCCGATCGCCCAATTGCGCGACTTGTACTCGTTGATCTGACCGATGGTCTCTTTGGCCCACTGCGCCTCGGTGAGGAAGGGACGGAAGACGCTGACGTTCGACACTGCCATGATGATCTCTCCCCGCCCGGCGAGCCGCCGGGCCGTGAATGCGCTCGGCCCAACCGCCGATTCGCACCTGGGTAAATAGAGGTCGGCGCCGACGGTGTCAAGCGGTTTAACCATTGTTGACGGTGATACGAATGCGACGACCAGGCGGTGACGCGAGGCCGCAGGGGATTGCCCTCTGCTCGAATTCGCCTGACCGATCGTGTCGCGTGCTGCCGGCCGCTGCAGCGATACGGCGTCGTCGCGGCCGCGGAATGAACACGGGTCGCGTTCCGAGGCCGTCCCGCCTCGACGTCGCATCCTCGAGTCATTTCTCCGCTGCCGTGAAAGCGGCGAACAACCCTCGTCGTAAGCGAGGCGCGGAGAACGTCGAACATCTTCGTGTCGGCACAATGGGGGAACGATGTAGATTCGGGCCGCTCTGCTCATTCGGAGAGGATGGACGCTTCCGAGCGCGGGCGGGGACTCCGGTGAACACCGTCGGACTGCGGCAGAGCACGAAAAGATTGCGACTGCCGCCGCGCGGACGCCGGTGCGCGAGCGAATGGTGTATGCGTGCGATCGTACGGAGTTCCGCCGCGATTCGCCGCTGCGAGCCCGCTCGATGGATCAAGGATGGGTCGAGCCGGCGGAGCGGAGGGCGAATACTCGTTTCACTCACATGACGGAGAGACCGTCACGGTCGAGCCGGCCCGGGCCCGGACAGGGACGGGCGCCTGACCCCCCACCTGACGGCGCCGCTGCCCGGCGAGGCGCGGCGAACGAGACAGCGGGTCATGAACCGCGGGGAGGGTCGTATACGCGCACAGGGGCCTGCGCGCGCGGGGAATCGCCCCCGTGGTCGTACGGCCCGAACTGTCGGTCGGGCCCGACTCGACCGCGGCCCCGCGACGGAGGTGCCGTCTCGGTGGCGCAGCTCGAAGACGGCAGGCCCGACACCATGAAGCGGTGGAGAGCCGCGAGCGCGTCGCCTTCGACCTGCAGGCTCAGGGGAGCGACGCGCGGGGCCGATCGTTCAGGGTGATCCTCTCGTCGGGAGCAGGGCCGGCCACGAGCCGGCGCACGAGCGCGACGAGCTGCTCGAGCACGCGATCCGGGAGCCGGAGAAGGAGCCGGTACGCGAGGCCCCGCAGGCCGCCGAACGTCCGCCCCGACCCGCGCACCATGGCGGCGACGGAGCGCGCATACAGCAAGTCCGTATCCTTGAAGAGCAACTTGCGCTGCTCCTCGAACGTCATCATATAGGTCCGCATCATCACGAATGCCTGGAGCGGCGGGACGCAGGCGCACTGGAGCATCTGGAAACGCTCCTGCCCGGCGCGGCTGAGCCGGTGTCCGCTCTCCACCGCTTCGAGCAGGCCCTCCTCCGTCCACGAGGCGATGCGTCGCTGCAGATCGCGGGGGAAGAGCGCCGCGAGCCTCGCTGGGATCCGGCCGAGGAGGATGGAGCCGAAGAGGACGCGGAGCGCGAGGGTCCGCCCGCCGAGCGCGAGGCGCCCGCGAAGCGGCAGGTGGCCGGCCTCGATCGCCTGTTGCCAGGGTCCCAGCGTCGCGTGATTGAAATAGTAGTGGCCCGCGACCTGCCCGTACGAGGACGGACCGACCGCGATCACCTCGGCGGCGCCGCTCTCACCGCCGAAGGTGTGCGACCAGATGCGCGGTACGACGGGGCTCGTGCGGGAGAAGCACTCGGCGGTGACCTGCAGCCAGTCGGAGCAGAGATCGAGGAGGCGCGCGCGCATCCCGGCGAGGGGAATGACCGCGTCCGAGGAGCCGAGGCGCGCCTTCGCGATCATCTGCCGGTAGGGCGTGCCCATGATCTGCATCTGATAATAAAAGTCCACCGAGTCGGGGCCGAGCGCCTTCACGGCGAGCACGTCGCGCTCGAACATCTCCAGCGTCTGGCCCGGGTAGCCATACATCATGTCCACGTTCACGTGCTCGATGCCCGCGGCCCGCGCTCGCTCGATCGCCGCGGCGCATTCCTCGGCGGTGTCGCGCCGCCCGAGGTGCTTGCGGACCGTGGGCTCGAACGACTGCGCGCCGAAGCTCAGCCGATTGACGCCCAGACCGACGAGCTCGGCGACGCAATCGGTCCGCGCGAAGTGCGTGGGGATGCCCTCGACCGTGATCTCCGCGTCGGAGGCGAGGTTCGTCTCGTCTCGTATGCAGGCCATGATCCGGCGGAAGAGGGGCGCCGGGAGCGAGGTCGGGGTGCCACCGCCGAAGTACACGGCACGGAAGACCCGGCCCGGCGCGACACGGCGCGCGTACGCGGCGATCTCCTTGCAAAGCGCGTCGACGTAGCGTGCCTGCTCCGAGGGGCGGTAGTCGTCCGGGGCGAGGGTCTTGTAGAGCGGGCAATAGTGGCAGAAGAAATCGCAGTAGGGGACGTGCACGTAGAGCAGCGCGCCGTCCGCGACGAACGATGGGTCGGCGCGCAGGCGGGCGACGTCCGGCGGCGGGTGCCACGGCTCGGCCTCCTCGAGAGGCACGCGCGGCGCCGCCGGCACGAGCTCCGGAAACGGGAAGAACTTGATGACGTTGGGCAGGAAGGCCCGGGTCGCTACTGCCATGAGTCAGCCCGCGGCGAGGTGGGTCGGAGCAGGAATTCGGAGATGGGATGGTCGCTCGCGCAGCTTGGCAGGACCCTGAGTGCGGTGGTGAATGGCAAATATGAAGAAACGCACGCGTGTTTGCGCGAATATGAGCTGAGCGTGGCTGGGTCGAGTGCCGGTCGCCGAGCGTCGTTGATAGGAGCGGTGTGTTGATTCCCGATCTCCAGGTCGCCCCGCAAGGGAGTGACCGACCTCGAGATCGTCCAGATCGCCGCCGTCCAGCGGGCTGAGCGGCGCACCGTTTGGACCACCGGCGAATGGGCCGGGGGCCGAGGGGCGTCGCAGCCGCGGCCGCCCTCGCCCACACCGCTCGCGTCCGGGCCGGTCTCGCCGGTGCCGCCCGCGCCCGTCCGCGATGTGGCGGACGTACGGGGGCAGGTTCCCGGCAGCTGGTACAGGCCCACGTGCTCGAGCCCGGGCGGCGGGTTCGAGGAGGCGGCCACGCACTCCTGGCGCGGGTCGTCGCCGGCCCCGGTCGCGGGCGGGCGGGCCATGCGGCCGAGGAAACAGCGCTCGCTGCCGCGGACCGCTCCGGTGCGCCCGATCCGCGCTACCTTCGGAGCGCCCCGGACTGCCATGCTCGCCTCGCGCCTCCTCGTCGTCCTGTCCCTCGTCACATGTTTGTTCGGACATGCACCGCGCGCGGACGCCGAGCCGCCGAAGGTCGTCAAGTCGTACCTGCTGCGGCCGGCCCGCGTGTTCGACGGGATCGCCGACAAGCCGATGGAGGGCTGGGTCGTGCTCGTCACCGGCGAGACGATCGCCGACGTCGGCCCCGCGGCGCAGGTCCACGCGCCGGCCGACGCCGAGCTCGTCGACCTGCCCGGGGCCACGCTGTTGCCGGGGCTCATCGAGGGGCACTCGCACCTGCTGCTCCATCCGTACGACGAGACCTCGTGGAACGATCAGGTGCTGCGCGAGCCGCTGGCGCTGCGCGTGGCGCGGGCCACCAACCACGCGCGGGCCACGTTGCTCGCGGGCTTCACGACGATGCGCGACCTCGGCACGGAGGGCGCGGCGGAGGCCGACGTCGGGGTCAAGCAGGCGATCGATCAGGGCATCATCCCGGGGCCGCGGGTGCTGGCGACGACGCGGGCGATCGTGGCCACCGGGACCTACGCGCCCAGGGGCTTCGCGCCGGAATGGCAGGTGCCGCAGGGTGCCGAGGAGGCCGACTTCGATTCGCTGATCCGCGTCGTCCGCGGGCAGATCGCCGGCGGGGCCGACTGGATCAAGGTCTACGGCGATTACCGCTGGGGCCCGAAGGGCGAGGAGCTGCCGACGTTCTCGCTCGAGGAGGTCCAGCGGATCGTCAAGACCGCGCGCGACGGCAAGCGCCCGGTGGTGGTCCACGCGAGCAGCCCCGAGGGCATGCGCCGGGCCGTGCTCGCCGGCGCGGAGACGATCGAGCACGGCGATCACGGCACCGCCGAAGTGTTCAAATTGATGGCCAAGCACGGGGTGTACCTGTGCCCGACGCTGGCCGCGAGCGACGCGATGGCGCAGTACGGCGGGTGGAAGAAGGGCGTGCAGCCCGAGCCGGCTTCGATCAAGGACAAGCGCGCCAGCTTTCAGGCGGCGCTGAAGGCGAAGGTGCCGATCTGCAACGGCAGCGACGTCGGGGTGTTCAGTCACGGCGACAACGTCCGCGAGCTCGAGCTGATGGTCGACTACGGCATGACGCCGGCGCAGGCGCTGCGCGCGGCGACGACGGTCAACGCGAAGATGCTGCACATGGCCGACCGGATCGGGCAGGTGAAGCGCGGGCTGCTGGCCGACCTGGTCGCGGTCGAGGGCGACCCGACGCAGAAGATCGGGGCGCTGCGGCAGGTCCGCTTCGTCATGAAGGGCGGGGTGGTGCACCGCCGCTGAGCGGCGCTACCGCTCGCTGTCGAGGTGCGCCATCATCGGCGCCGGGTAGCGCTCGCCGGCCACCGCGGCCGCGGGCACGGCCGTCTCGAGCTCCGCGACCTCGGCCGGCGTCAGCTCGATCGCCACCGCCGCGATCGCGTCGTCGATCTGCTGCGGCGTGCGCGAGCCGATCGTCGGGATCACCGTCACGCCCTGCGCCGCGCCCTTGGCTCGCGCCCACGCGATCGCCAGCTGCGCCGGCGAGACGCCGCGGGCGGCGGCCAGGCGGTGCAGGGCGTCGACGAGCGATTGATTCTTGCGGGCGTTGTCGCCGCTGAAGCGGGGCAGGTGCGCGCGCAGGTCGTCGCCCGTCGGCTTGCTGCCGGTCAAAAGGCCGCGCGACAGCACGCCGTAGGCCGTCATCGCCATCCCGTGGGCGCGCAGCGCCGGGATGATCGTCGCCTCGGGCCCGCGGCTGGCCAGGCCGTACTCGATCTGCAGGTCGCACAGCGGGTGCACCGCGGCCGCGCGGGCGATCGTCTCGGCGCCCACCTCGGACAGGCTGATGTAGCGGATGTAGCCCGCCTTCACCATCTCGGCGAGGGCGCCGATCGTGTCCTCGATCGGCACGCGCGGGTCGAGGCGGGCCGGGCGGTAGATGTCGATGTAGTCGACGCCGAGGCGCGTCAGGCTGTAGGCGAGGGCGCTCTTGCTCGCGGCCGGGCTGGCGTCGAAGCCGAGGAACGCGCCGTCGGGCCCGCGCAGGCCGCCGTACTTCACGCTGAGCAGCACGCGGTCGCGGCGGCCGGCGATCGCCTGGCCGACCAGCAGCTCGTTCTTGCCCATGCCGTAGAAGTCGCCGGTGTCGAGCAGGTTCACGCCGCGCTCGAGGGCGGCGTGGATGGTGGCGACGCCCTCGGCGTCGTCGCGCTTGCCGTACCAGCTGCCGGCGCCGAGGCCCATGCAGCCGAGAGCGAGCGGGAAAACTTCGGGTCCGTGGGTACCGAGCTTCGTCGTGCGAGTCGTCATGGCCGTAACGTAGCCCCTGGCGTCGCATCCTCCCAGTGAATAGGATGAATGCGACACATGCCCGGCATTTATGGAAGGGACCTCGACCTCAATCTCCTGCGCGTGTTCGCGGTGGTCGCCGAGGTCGGCAGCGTGACCGAGGCGGCGAAGCGGCTGTACTTGACGCAGCCGGCCGTCAGCGCGGCGCTGCGGCGGCTGACCGCCGCCGTGGGCGCGCCGCTGTTCGTGCGCAGCGGTCGCGGTCTGGTCTTGACGAGCCGCGGCGAGCGGCTGCGGGTCGGCATCGCGTCGCACCTGCAAGCGCTCGTCGACGCCGCGCTCGCGGCTCCCGTGTTCGACCCGTCGACCAGCGAGCGGACCCTGCGGCTCGGCCTGTCCGACTCCGCCGAGCTGTGGTTGCTGCCCCGCCTGCTGCAGGTCCTCGCCGTCGAGGCCCCGCGCATGCGCGTGGTGGCGCTCCCCGTCCAGTTCCGCACCGTGGGCGCCGCCCTCGCCGCGGGGCTCGATGCCGCGGTCACCGTCGCCGACGAGCTGCCGGCGACGATCCGGCGCGAGCGCCTGATCGCCGGCAGCTTCACCTGCCTGTACGATCCGCGCCACGCTCGCCTGCGCAAGCCGTTGAGCGAGCGCGAGTACTTCGCGCGCGAGCACATCATCGTGTCGTACAACGGCGACCTGCGCGGGGTCGTCGAGGACTCGTTCGGCAAGACGCGGAACATCCGCTGCTCGGTGTCCTCGTTCGCCAACCTCGGGGCGCTGATCGACGGCACGGCGATGCTGGCGACCATCCCGGCGATGGTCGCGGCGCAGATCCGCAAGGTCCGGCCGCACCTGCGCACCACGCCGCTGCCGTTCGCGTTTCCGACCGCGTGGATCGAGCTGCTGTGGCCGGTCACCAGCGACGACGACCCGCCGTGTCGCTTCGTCCGCGCGCACATCCAGCGGCTCGCGCGGACGCTGGCGGCGAAGGGGTGATGTCGCGAGCGGCCGCGTGCAGGTGGCGGCGATGGTTCGTGGGTCAGCCGATCAGCTTTTCGTAGGCCGCCGCGTCGAGCAGGTTGTCGGTCGACGCGCCCGCCTCGGGCTTGATCTTGAAGAGCCAGGCCTCGTACGGATCTTCGTTGATCTCTTCGGGAGAGTCGGAGACCTCCTCGTTCACCGCGATCACCTTGCCCGCCACCGGCGAATAGATCTCGGACACCGCCTTCACCGACTCGACGGCGCCGACGGCGTCGCCCGTCGACGCGGTCCGGCCGACCTCGGGCAAGTCGACGAAGACGATGTCGCCGAGGGTTTGCTGCGCGTGGTCGGTCACGCCGACCGTCCACGTCCCGTCTGCCTCGGTGCGAACCCACTCGTGTTCGTTTGTATATTTCAGATCGGCCGGGACTTTGCTCATCGAAGGCTCCCTGGCCAGGCTAACAGTAGGGCGGGGCGAAATCACCAAACTTGCGGCCCGGCGAACCACGTCCTGCGAGCTCGCGCGCTTCTGCGCCGGCTTCGCGCCGGACCCGGCGGATTGCCGCTCCTGGGTACGTTCTCGCTCATGCGGCGTGCTTTCTCGCGGCCCCGATCTGCACGCCCGTGATCGCCGAGGCGCGACCAATCGCCCCGGTGCAAGGCGTGGGGTCGTGCGAATGCTTGCTCGGGCGAGCCCGGAGGACCGTGAGCGCTCCGCCGGGACTCGCCCGTCACGTGACGCGGTGACGGCCCGGCTCACGGAGGAAGGATGACGCACCCGGCGGAGCAGAATTGGCCGGGCTGGCCGTTGTTCGCGCCGAGGTCGCATTGCTCGCCCGGCTGGACGAAGCCGTCGCCGCACTCGGCGTCCTTGCACTGCTCGGTGCAGGCGTCGGTGTTGCTGATGTTGCCGTCGTCGCACTCCTCGGCGCCCTCCTGCACGCCGTTGCCGCAGACCGGCGAATGGCAAGTGTTGGTGCAGGCGTCGTCGTCGACGGGGTTGGCGTCGTCGCAGTCCTCGCCGGGCTGGACGAAGCCGTCGCCGCAGGTTGCGAGTTGGCAGGCGTTGGTGCAGGCGTCGGTGTTGCTGAAGTTGCCGTCGTCGCAGTCCTCGCCCGCCTGGACGAAGCCGTCGCCGCAGGCGGCGAGCTTGCACGCGCTGGTGCAGGCGTCGGTGTCGCTGGCGTTGCCGTCGTCGCACTCCTCCGTGCCCTGCGTGACGCCGTCGCCGCAGGGGGCCAGCATGCAGGCGTTGTTGCACTCGTCGAATTCGTAGGCGTTGCCGTCGTCGCACTGCTCGCCCGGCTGGATGATGCCGTCGCCACACACGGCGACCTGGCAGGTGTTGCTGCAGCCGTCGCCGTCGTCGCTGTTGCCGTCGTCGCACGTCTCGACGCCGACATGGACGATGCCGTCGCCGCACACGGCGAGCTGGCAGGTCGAGGTGCAGGCGTCGGTGTCGACGAGGTTGCCGTCGTCGCACGCCTCGCCGATCGACACCATCAGGTCGCCGCAGGCCGGCAGCGTGCACGTGTTGGTGCACTCGTTCCACGGGATGCCGTCGTTGTCGTCGCACTCCTCGCCCGGCTGGGTGAAGCCGTCACCGCACACGGGCAGGCTGCACCAGGTCGTGCACTCGCCGTTGTCGTCGTTCGCGAGGCCGAGGTCGCACTGCTCGTACGGGCTCTTGAGGCCGTCGCCGCAGTGGGGGAGCTTGCACGACGCGGTGCACTGGCCGCTGCTGTCGTCGTTGTTGATGCCGAGGTCGCACTGCTCGCCCTGCATCGGCTGGGTGATGCCGTCGCCGCAGGCCGGGACCGTGCACCAGTCGGTGCACTCGTCGTCGTTGTCGTGGTCGGCGCCGTCGTCGCACACCTCCCAGTCGCCGTTGACGATGCCGTCGCCGCACTGCGCCCACAGGCAGTTGTTGCGGCACTCGTCGGTCTCGTCGTCGTTGCCGTCGTCGCACTGCTCGAACTGCTGGACGATGCCGTCGCCGCAGCTGGCCGGGACGCAGGCGTTGTCGCAGGCGTCGAGCTCGTCTTCGTTGCCGTCGTCGCAGCCCTCGGCCGGGCCGACGTGGCCGTCGCCGCACACGTTGAGGATGCAGCCGGGTCGGCAGGCGCCGTTGTCGTGGTTGAAGCCGGCGTCGTCGCACTCCTCGAGGGCGCCGACGTCGCCGTCGCCGCACACGTTGATCATACAGTTGACGCGACAGGCGCCCCCGTCGCCGTTCTCGCCGCCGTCGTCGCACTGCTCCCCGGGGTCGAGGACCCCGTCGCCGCAGCTCTCGAGAGCCGGCGTGGTGGACGTGTTGAGGTTGACGGTGATGTCGACGTTGGAGTCGCAGGCGAGGACCAGCAGGGGCAACGCGGCCGCGAAGGCCCGCCGGAGCGCGCGAATGGGACGAAGGACGTTCGTGTTCATGAACTCACTGCTTTCGATCGATACCGATAGGTGTGAACAGCCCGTCGGGCCGCGGACGCCGGCGCAGCGCGACGTCGTGACAGAGATGGTCAGCGTCGCGAGCCAGCGTGCCCGAGGCGCCGCGACGAGTCCATTGCGCGGGCCCGGAGCTCGCGCCCGAGCGATGACGCGACGGGACCGCCGCACGCGGCCGGGTATCGGCGATGACGCGCCGCGATCGTTCGTGTGATGGATGGGCCGGCGCCGTGAGGTCGCGCGATCGAGGCGCATGAACGAGGCGGCGCATTGTGGCCACCGCCCCGGCCCGACTGGTCCCGCCCCGCTGTCGCGCGAGGCTCTCCGACGACCCGTCGCGTGAGCTCGCGCGGCCGGGCGTGGGCCCGTGTGGGGACTTCGCGGACGTCGAGGTCGCGGTATTTTCGTGAAATCCGCGATTCGCCGGTCGCGATGGCGGCTCGGATCACGGGGGAGGGCCGGGGCGTCGGGCGGGTCAGGACCCCTGGACGTGCGAGCAGGGTCCGCTTCGCGGCCCGGCGGGCGCGCCGCCGCGAGGGGCGCTGTTAACCTCGGCGGGTCGGCCGGCGTCTTGGCGGTACGGAGCCCTCATGGAAGTCGAACTCGAAGCCATCCTGATCCCGCTGACCTTCTTCTTGTTGGTCGGGTTCATCATTCGCCAGAGCCGGCTGCGGGCCGAGCACGAGACCCAGCGGCGGTTCGAGCTCGGCGTGCGGACCCTCGACCGCTTCAGCGACCCCGAGGCCCTGGAAAAATTCCTCAGCGGCGTCGCCGGCCAGGAGTTCCTGCGCCTGCTCGACCAGGGCGAGCCGCCGCTGCAGCGCCGCTTGCTGCGCAGCGTCCAGGGCGGCATCGCCCTGGGGGCGCTCGGGCTCGCGTTCCTCGTGCTGGCCGGCGTGCTCGAGGGTTACATCGACATGGTGATCCCCGGGATGCTGCTGCTGTGCCTCGGCGGGTCGCTGCTGGGCGGCGCCTTCGTGGCGCACAAGCTGGCGCTGCGGTGGGAGCTCCTCGGCGAGCGCAGCCGCGGCCGCAGAGCGGGGCCCTACCGCGATCTGCCGGCCTCGTGAAGTCGGGGCATTCATGGACGAAGCCCAATTCCACGCGCTCTACGCCGCGACGCACGCCCGCCTGTGGGCGTACGTCTACCGCCTCACGGGCGAGCGCGCGCTGGCCGACGACCTGGTCCAGGACAGCTATTGCCGGCTGTTCCAGCTGCCGGCCGGGCGCGTCGCCGCCGGCTCGGAGCGGGCGTATCTGTACCGGATCGCCACCAACCTGGTCACCGACCACCACCGCGGGCGCACGCGCCTGCTCGCCCGCCTGCGCGAGCTGCTGCTGGTCCACGAGGCCGCGCCGCCGCGGACGAGCGAGCCCGGCGAGGGCCGCGACCTGCAGGCGATCTTCGACCGGCTGCCGCGCCGCGACGCGGCGCTGCTGTGGCTCGCCTACGTCGACGGCCACGACCACCGCGAGATCGCCGAGATCCTCGACGTGCGCCCGACGAGCGTGCGCGTGCTCCTGAGCCGCGCCCGCGCCCGCCTGGCCGACCTCTTGCCACCCGAAACCCGAGGCCAACATGCGTTCTCTCCCGCCCTCGCACCCCGCGGCCATGGCTCCCGCGACTGACCGCGAGCTCGCCGACCCGCGCGACCGCGCGGTGGCTGTCTTCATGGACAGCCTCGCCCGCAGCCCGTGCCCGCGGCCGCGCGCGGTCGATCCGGCGCTGCTGATCCGCCGCGCCCCGCTGGTCGACGCGCTCGCCGACCTGCGAGCCCGCGAGCGCCGCGTGCTGGTCCCGGCGCTCGCGCTCGAGATCGTCACGTTCGCGGCGGCGGCGGCGGTCGGGTTGCAGCTGTTCGTCGTCCTCGCGCCGCTCGGCCACCTGCGCGGCGCCCTCGAGCTGGCGGCCCGCCTCGCCTGGGCGCCGCTGGGGCTGTCGCTGATCGTGGTCGCGCTGCCGCTGCTGTGGTGGATCGCCGAGGCCGGGCGAGCGCCGCGGCGCGCCGGCCGGTGAGGCCGGGCGCCTGTCCTGGGGGGCAGGTGAAAGCCGGGCCCGCAGCGAGAGCGCCAGCGTGACTGCCATGAGCTCGTCTTTGCATGGAGGGCGTCGCAGGCGTGCGACTGCATATTGCAGGCGTGCGACGCCGAGCCCGACTGCGCGGGCTCACGGGCGGTCGGCGCCGGCGAAGTCGGGGACGCCGTCGCGGGGCGGCCGGGCCTCGCCGTCGAAGTCGATGAGCGGGTCGCTCGCCAGGCGGAGGGCCGACGCTCCGAGCTGGGCGGCGCCCAGGCCGAGGTGATAGTCGCCGCCGGCGTAATCGGCGAAGAGGTCGGACACGGCGTCGACCTCGACCTCGGTGAGGCCCTCGCCGGGCCAGCCGGTCACGGTGGTCACGGTGTGCGAGATCGAGGGGCCGCCGGGCATGCACTGGATCTCGCCGCCGACGCCGACGAGGATGGAGTTGCGGATCGAGACGGGCGCCTCGGTGATGCACTTGAGCACGCCCTCACCGACGTTGCCCTTGTCGACGACGGTGGTGTAGAGGAGGTGGAGCGCGCCGCCGTCGACGATCTGCAGCGGCGCGCCGCCGATGGTGTCGCCGACGATGCTGTTCTCGAGGCGCGCGACGCCGCCGGCGGCCGAGCTCACGGCCGAGCTGTTGCCGAGGAACAGCGAGCGGCGGGCCGTGAGGGTGCAGCCGGTGGTGTGCAGCGCGGGGCCCTGCGTGCCGGTGACGGTGACCTCGTCGAGCCACAGGTGCGCGGCGTTGGAGCAGACCATGGCGCTGGTCGTCGGGCCGGCGTTGACGCGCACGCCGGCGACGAACAGCTTGCTGTCGATGTACTGCATGCCGATGTCGTCGCCGAGGGCGATCGCCTGGTTGGTCTCGACGGCGAACTCGACGTCGGAGTCGTCGAACTCGCCGAGGATGGCGACGCGCTTGCCCGGGGCCGAGAGCCGGATCGGCGCGGTCTGCAGGCCGCCCTTGACGTGGATGACGTGATAGGCGGCCGCCTCGATGGTGGCCTGCTCGACCGCCTCGTAGGCGGCGCAGCACGGCGAGTCGGGGCCGCACGCGCTGTCCAGGCACGGCAACTTTGGATCGACGTAGTGGTGCTCGGTCTCGTTCGGCGGGAAGCAGGTGCCGACGTCGAGCTCGCACGCGGTCACGGGGCACTCGCCGTGCGCGCGACAGGTCCGGCACGCGCCGGCCTCGCAGACCGGCAGCCCGGGCGGGCATTGATCGCCGGTGACGCAGCCGAGGCACTGGCCGGCGTCGCAGGTCAGCGAGCCGCCGCAGTCGCTGTGCGTGACGCAGGCGACGCAGGTCTTCAGCTCGGGGTGACACTTGTACAACTGCCCGCAGTCCTCGTCGAGGACGCAGGCGACGCACTCGCCACTGCTGTCACAATGCGGTCGGGACGGATCGACGTCGGCGCAGCTCAGACCGTGCGCGGGGAGGTCCTGGCAGCCGACGCAGCCGTCGCCGGCGCAGTAGGGGGTCGGCCGCTCGCAGGCGCACGGGCCGACCGTCGGGTCGACCTCGCCGGTGATCGATTCGCTGCCGCTCGTCGAAGTCGTGGGCTCCCGCGTCGTGCCGGTGGTCGGCGCGACGGTGTCCGCCGTCTGGCCCTCGGTCGGCCCGGCGCCGGTCAGCGGGCTCGCGTCGGAGGTCGCGTCGGTGCTCTGGCCGGTCGGATTGAAGCAAGCGCCGAGCACCAGCGCCAGCGCGGCGCTCCACGCGGACGTGCGGGGACATGTCGACATGAACAGGTTCCTTCCCTGCCCGGGGCGCCTGCTGGCCGGAGGGGCTTCGCCGCCAAGGGTACGCCAGGCGCGCGAGCGATCGGCGCCCGGACGACTCGCACGGCCGCCGGCTCTCGTGCGCGCGCCGAGCGCTAACTCACCGGTCGGTGGTCCGAAGTGGGAGACCGCCGCGGGCCGGACGCGCGGTCGCGCCGGCCCGGACGGCGTGTGTTCGGAAGGACATGGCGAAACGGACATGTCATGGCAATCCTGCGGCGGCGCGCGGATTCACGGCTCGCTGTAGCCGAGCACGCGCACGCGCAGCCGCTCAGGCGCGGGCTCGTGCTCGAGCGTCCACGCGCCGGCGCGGCTCGAGCGGCGCGGGACCTCGGCCAGGTGCAGCTCGCTGCGCTCGAGCGGCACGCCGTCCTTCATCAGCGTCACCTCGACGTGCACGTCCGCGACGGTCCGGTCGCCGTGGTTGGTCACCGTCACCGGCACGACGAAGTGGGCCGGCTCGACGTCGTCCGAGCGCGTCACGGCGCCGAGCCGGACCGACAGCCGCGGCGGCGCGTCGCCGTGACGCACCAGCTGGACCACGAGGTAGCCGACGATGGCGAGCACCAGCGCGAGGCCGGCCGCGAACACGCTCCATTCGAGCCAGTTTTTGTGGACAGTCATCGCGGTTGCAACAGGAGGCGCCCGGCGGACGCGCCGATGGCGGTGGGGAGCCCGAGGACGACGACCTGCGCCAGACAGGCGTCGAGGTCGCAGCCGTCGAAGCGACCGAAGAACCACAACAGCGCGGCCGAGGCGGCCATGGCGGCCACGTAGCTCGCCAGCGAGCCGACGAGGACGTCGACGCGCGGGCGCCCGGGCGCGCTGGTGTTGACGAAGTCGCTGAAGTGGAGGACGAGCGCGCCGACGCCGAGCGTGAGCGCGGTCAGGCCGAGCAGCGCCCACTCGCGCAGCGCGCCGCCGATCTCGGGGATCTCCTCGGTCGGGGCGATGTTGGCGGCGACCAGCACGGCGCCGCACAGCGCCAGCGCCATCTGACCGACGAAGCTGGGGTCCTCGCGCTCTCCGCTCATTCCGCAGTCGTCGTCGCCGCCGGCGCCGAGCTGCGCCGTGCCGACCGACACGCCGATCGCCACCGCCAAGCCGCCGACGAGCACCTTGCCGAGGACCTCGGAGGCCGGCATGGCGAGATCGATGCGCCCGAGCAAGACCAGCAGCACGGCCGCGAGCACGAGCCCGAGGCCGAGCTCCTCGATCGAGTCGATCACGACCTCGAGCGCGCCGGCGTCGGCGCGCAGCCCGGCGTGCCGGTTGTAGCCGAGCAGGAGGATGAACACGCCCGCCAGCCCGAGCAGCAGCCGATCGGGGCGCAGCGCCTCGCCGGCGCGCCAGAGCTCGCCGGTGTACAGCAGCGGGAGGCTGAACAGCAGGCCGCCCGCGACGCCGCGGCCGTACTCCTGCAACGACCGCGCGACCGCGGGCGCCCGCCGAGGTCGGGTGTGGCCCGAATCGTCCGCCGCCGAAGCGCCCATGAAGCCTCGCTTCTATCTAACACGGCGACCTGCGTCTCGGGACACTCGTTACGCGGCTCGCGAGCTCGAGCCGATGACGACGCGCGTGCCGGCACGATCGACGACTCGCTGCGCGAGGCGACGCGGTGCGTATCGATCGCGGCGCCGGTGGTCCGGTCGGCGGCGGCACATGACGGCGAGACGTCACGGCAGAGCCCGCTCGCGGGTTCACCGCCGCAGCGGCGCCCCGGCGCGGACACGGCGACGAATCGCAGGACTCGCGTCCACGCGTCATGCGGAATGTCACCACTGCGCGGAGCGGGGCGCGGCGCCTCGACCATTGAGCATCACGATGTCGATCGACGGGTGAGGTACGCTCCCGGTATGTGCACGCGGGCTCCGGGCGCCTTGGACACGGCATGGTGGCGCAATCATCGTGAGCGCACGGGACGGACGGGCAGGGGGCTCGCCGGCGCGCCGCAGCAGGGCCGGAGCGCGGCGTGAACCTCACGAGAGAAGACCAGCACGCGCTGCGCCGGCGACTGACGGTCGCGATCGCCACTCCGATCGCGCTGCTCGTGCTGCTCGGGGTGGTGCTCGGCCGCCAGATCTTGGTGATGGCGGAGGACGCCCGCTGGGTGAATCACACCAACGAGGTCCTCTCGCTCGCCAACTCGACGATGCTGCAGATCGTCGATCAGGAGACCGCGCTGCGCGGTTATCTGATCGCGGGCGAGCGCCAGTTCCTCGCGCCCCTCGAGCGCGCCGACCCGCTCGGCAGCTTCGAGCGGCTGCTGGAGATGGTCGACGGCAGCCCCGCGCAGCAGGACCGCTTCGCCGAGGTCCGCCGCCGCTACCACGGCTGGGCGGCCGCGCTCGACGCGGCGCTGCACGCCAGCGACATCGACGAGGCGCGCAGCGTCGACGCGATGCGCCAGCGCCGGCTGCAGATGGACGGCGTGCGCGAGGCGATGAAGGTCGCGGTCGACGCCGAGGAGGAGTTGCGGCGCGCCCGCGTCACCGCCTCGGAGCGCTCGACTGCGGCCGCGAGGACCGCGTTCGTGGCCCTGCTCGCGGGTGTGGCCCTGCTGCTGGCGTTCCTGTCGCGCAACCAGCTGCGCGCGATCGCCAGGACCTTCGGCGCCGCGCTGGACGCCGAACAGCAGGCCCGCGCCACGCTCGAGGCGGAAGCGTGGATCCGCGAGGGCCACGCCAGGGTCGCGGAGATCGTGCAAGGCGAGAAGAGCACGGCGCAGATCGGCCACGACTGCCTGGCGGCGCTCGCCGCCCACGTCGGCGCCGACGTCGCCGCGTTCTTCGTCCGCTCGGGCGGTGATTGGGTCCGCTGCGCCGCGCTCGGGCTCGACTCGCGGATCGCCGGGCCGGGCTCGTTCGCCGAGGGCGAGGGCATGGTCGGCCGCGCCGCGAGCTCCGGCCGGCTCGTGCAAGTGCAAGATTCACCGGCCGACCTGCGCCTGCGCTCGGGCACGCACGAGCGGCCGCTCGCGCACGTGATCGTGGTGCCGGCGCGGCTCGACGGGTCGACGCGCGCGGTCATCGAGCTCGGCTTCGTGCGCGTCGCGGCGCCGCGGGTGCGCGAGCTGCTCGGCCGCGTCGGCGAGATGATCGCGCTGGCGGTGCAGTCGGCCGAGCACAAGGAGCGGCTGGCGACGCTGCTCGAGGAGACCCAGCGCCAGGCCGAGGAGCTGCAGACCCAGCAAGAAGAGCTGCGGGTCCAGAACGAGGAGCTCGAGCAGCAGACGCGCGCGCTCGAGGAGTCGCGCGGCCGCCTCGCCGGCCAGCAGGCCGAGCTCGAGCAGATCAACTCGCACCTCGAGGAGCAGACGCAGGCGCTGGCGGCCGAGCGCGACAGCCTCGAGCGGGCGCAGGTCCAGCTGAAGCGCACCAGCGCGTTCAAGTCGGAGTTCCTCGCCAACATGTCGCACGAGCTGCGCACGCCGCTCAACAGCTCGCTGATCCTGGCGCGGCTGCTGGCCGACAACCGCCAGGGCAACCTCGACGCCGAGCAGGTCAAGTTCGCCGAGACGATCTACTCGGCGGGCAACGACCTGCTGACGCTGATCAACGACGTCCTCGACCTGTCGAAGATCGAGGCCGGGATGCTCGAGGTCCGGCCCGAGCCGGTGTCGCTGGCGCGGCTCACCGACGAGCTGATGGCGGCGTTCCGCCCGCTGGCCCGCGACAAGGGCCTGGTGCTGAACCTCGAGGTCCGCCCGGACGCGCCGACGACGATCCACACCGACCCGACGCGGCTGGCGCAGATCCTCCGCAACCTGCTGTCGAACGCGCTCAAGTTCACCGAGCGCGGCGGCGTGACGCTGGCGGTGCGCGCGGCGAGCGGCATGATCCAGTTCGCCGTCGTCGACACCGGCATCGGCATCCCGGCCGACAAGCACGAGCTGATCTTCGAGGCGTTCCGCCAGGCCGACGGGACGACCAATCGCAAGTACGGCGGCACGGGGCTCGGCCTGTCGATCTCACGCGACCTGGCGCGCCTCCTCGGCGGCGAGCTCACGCTGGCCAGCGCGCCCGGCCGCGGCAGCACCTTCACGCTGACGCTCCCGGCCCAGCCGGCGGCGCGCACGTCGATGCCGCTGCCGGCGGCCCCGCGCGTCGCCCCGCCGCCGCGCAGCGCCGGGCCGCCCGTGGTGCCCGTGCCCGCGCCGGCGCGCTCGATCCTCGTGGTCGAGGACGACGTGGCGTTCGCCGAGGTCCTCGCCGGCCTCGCGCGCGAGCTCGAGTTCCACCCGGTGATCGCGACCACCGCGGAGGACGGGCTGCGGATCGCCCGGCAGCAGCGCCCGAGCGCGATCGTGCTGGACGTCGGGCTGCCCGACCGCTCGGGCCTGTCGGTGCTCGACGCGCTCAAGCACGACCCGGCGACCCGGCACATCCCCGTGCACGTCATCTCCGCCACCGACCACACCCGCACCGCGCTCGAGATGGGGGCGGTCGCCTACGCGATCAAGCCGGTGGTCCGTGAGCAGCTGGTCGACGCGCTGCGCAAGCTCGAGTCGAAGGCGACGCAGGTGCTGCGGCGCGTCCTCGTGGTCGAGGACGACGTCGCGCTGCGCGACAGCACCTGCAAGCTGCTGGCGGCCGACGACGTCGAGACGGTGCCGGTCGGCACGGCGGCCGAGGCCCTGCGCGAGCTGAGGTCCTCGACCTTCGACTGCATGATCGTCGACCTCAGCCTGCCCGATCGGTCAGGCCTCGAATTGTTGCAGGAGATGGCCCAGGGCGAGCAGTACGGGTTCCCGCCCGTGATCGTCTACACCGGCCGCGAGGTCTCGCGCGCCGAGGAGCAGCAGCTGCACCGGTTCTCGCAGTCGATCATCATCAAGGGGGCGCGTTCGCCCGAGCGGCTGCTCGACGAGGTCACGCTGTTCCTCCACCAGGTCGAGACCGACCTGCCGCCCGAGCGGCAGCGGATGCTGCGGGACGCGCGGCACCGCGACGCGGTGTTCGAGGGCCGGCGGGTGCTGGTGGTCGAGGACGACGTGCGCAACGTGTTCGCGCTGACGAGCGTGCTCGAGCCGCGCGGCGCCCGGGTGGAGATCGCGCGCAACGGCAAGGAGGCGCTGCAGCACCTGCAGAGCAAGCCCGGCGTCGACCTCATCCTGATGGACCTGATGATGCCGGAGATGGACGGCCTCACCGCGACGCGGGCGATCCGCGCCGACCCGGCGACGGCCAGGATCCCGATCATCGCCCTGACCGCCAAGGCGATGGCCGACGACCGCGCCAGCTGCCTGGCCGCCGGCGCCGACGACTACATCGCCAAGCCGCTCGACGTCGACAAGCTGGTGTCGCTGGCGCGGGTATGGATGCCGAGATGACGGGGAGCGACGAGTCCGATCCGGCGCTGTCGGAGCTGCTCGAGGCGGTCTACCACCGCTATCACTACGACTTCCGCGGCTACGCCGAGGCGTCGCTGCGGCGCCGGGTCGCCGCCGCCGTGGGCCAATTGCGCTGCGCCGGCCTGGCCGAGCTGCGCGAGCGGGTGCTCGCCGAGCCGCGGATGTTCAGCGAGCTGCTGCGCTACTTGACCGTGCAGGTCAGCGACCTGTTCCGCGACCCGACCTACTTCCGGGCGATCCGCGAGCGCGTGGTGCCGTACCTGCGCACCTATCCGTCGCTCAAGATCTGGGTGGCCGGGTGCGCGACGGGGGAGGAGGCGTACTCGCTGGCGATCATCCTCGCCGAGGAGGGCCTGCTCGCGCGCACGCTGATCTACGCCACCGACATCCACCCCGAGAGCCTGCGGATCGCCGAGGCGGGGGTCTACGGCCTCGACCGGTTCGCCAAGTTCTCCGAGAGCTATCGGCTCGCGGGCGGGCGCGCCTCGCTGTCCGATTACTACGTGGCGCAGTACTCGTCGGCGATCCTCGACCGCAAGCTGCGGCAGGCGATCCTGTTCTCCGACCACAGCCTGGCGACCGACGTCGCGTTCGCCGAGGTCGAGCTGGTGTCGTGCCGCAACGTGCTGATCTACTTCGACCGCCCGCTGCAGGACCGGGCGCTCGGGGTGCTGCGCGACAGCGTGCGTCGCAAGGGGTTCCTCGGCCTGGGCGCCAAGGAGACGCTGCGGTTCTCGGCGCACGCGCAGGCGTTCACGGAGCTGGTGCCCGAGGACCGGATCTACCAGAGGCGGTGATGCGACGATGTCCGGCGGCGAGATCGAGATGATCGTGATCGGCGGCTCGGCCGGGGCGCTCGACGCCGTGGGGGCGCTGCTGTCGGCGCTGCCGCCGGCGTTCGCGCTCCCCGTCGCGGTGATCCTGCACCTGCCGCCGACCCAGCCCAGCCGCCTCGTCGAGGTCCTGGGCGCGAAGACCAGGCTCGTCACGCGCGAGCCCGACGACAAAGAGCCCATCGTGCCCGGAACGATCTACGTCGGCCCCCCCAACTACCACCTGCTCGTCGAGCGCCGACGCGCCTTCGCGCTGTCGGTGGACCCGCCGGTCCTGTTCTCGCGGCCGTCGATCGACGTGCTGTTCGAGTCGGCCGCGGAGGCCTACGGGCCGCGCCTGGCCGGCGTCGTGCTCAGCGGCGCGAGCGAAGACGGCGCGCGCGGGCTGGCCCGGGTCAGGCGCGGCGGGGGGCTCACGCTCGTCGAGTCGCCGGCGACGGCGGCGGTCCCGGTGATGCCGAGGGCCGCGCTGCAGCTCGGCCCGGCCGACCACGTCGCGCCCGCGGCGGCGCTCGGTCCCTTGCTCGCGCGCCTGGCGGCGCCGGCCGATTCACAGGAGGCGCGATGATCGCGGAACCGCTCAAATTCCTCATCGTCGACGACATCGAGCAGAACCTGGTCGCGCTCGAGGCGCTGCTCCGCCGCGACGAGTTGACGATCCTCACCGCGCGGTCGGGCGTCGAGGCGCTCGAGCTGCTGCTCGTCCACGAGGTCGCGCTGGCGTTCCTCGACGTGCAGATGCCCGGGATGGACGGCTTCGAGCTGGCCGAATTGATGCGCGGCACGGAGCGCACCAAGCACGTGCCGATCATCTTCGTCACCGCCGGCGGACGCGACGCCGAGCGCGTGTTCCAGGGCTACGAGTCCGGCGCGGTCGACTTCCTGCACAAGCCGATCGACCCGCGGATCCTCAAGAGCAAGGCCGACGTGTTCTTCGAGCTGTCGCGCCAGCGCCGCGACTACGCCCACGCGCTCCGCCTCAACGAGATGTTCATGGGCATCCTCGGCCACGACCTGCGCACGCCGCTGGCGGCGATCGCCAACGGCACCGAGCTGCTCGAGCAGTGGGTGTCCGACGAGGGGCAGCTGGCGGTGCTGCGCCGGATGTCGGCGTCGTGCAGCCGCATGACCGAGATGATCGAGCAGCTCGTCGATCTGACGCGGGCCCGCCTGGCCGGCGGCCTCGGGTTCGCGCGCGTGCGGAGGCCGGTCGACGTCGCCGCGCTGGTGCGCAGCACGGTCGACGAGCTGCGCACGACGCATGTCCAGCGCGACATCCGGGTCGAGGTCCGCGGCGCCGCGACGACCGCCGGCGACCCCGACCGCCTGGTCCAGGCGCTCTCCAACCTGATCGGCAACGCGCTCCAGCACGGCCTCCCGGGCGGCCCGGTGGCGATCCGCGTGTTCGACGACGAGGGCGGGATCGCCGTCGAGATCAGGAACCTCGGCGTGATCCCGGCCGACCTGCTGCCGGTGCTGTTCGACCCGTTCCGCAGCCGCTCGCAGGCCGGCTCGCGCGCCAGCTCCCGCGGGCTCGGGCTCGGGCTGTACATCGCCCAGCAGATCGCCCAGGCCCACGCCGGCGCGGTGTCGGTGGTCTCGAACGAGGCCGCGGGCACGACGTTCACGCTGCGACTGCCGCGGATGTCGCCGCCGGCGCCGGCCCCAGGCCGCGGGCCGAGACGCACGCGCGTGCTCGTCGTCGACGACGACGAGGTGATCCGCGAGACGCTGCGCGAGGCGTTCGCCGGCGAGGGCTACGAGGCGATCACCGCGGCCGACGGCGGCGAGGCGCTGCAGACGCTGATGCACGAGGCCCGGCCCGACGTGGTGATCCTCGACCTCGTGATGCCGGTCCTCGACGGCGGCCGCGTCTACCAGGCGATGCAGGCCGACCCACAGCTGGCGCAGATCCCCGTGGTCGTGTCGACGTCGGAGCCCGCGCGCGCTCCGGCGGGGGCGATCCTGATCCCGAAGCCGGTCAAGCTGGCGCGGCTGCTCGACACCGTGGCGCGGCTGTGCCGCGGCGGGTGAGGTGTACATCGGGACATGTCTCGATGTGCATGTGCTGAATCAGCGCGCTTCGCTCGGCGCTCGCCTCACGACCTGTCGCGGCAGACGCCGACCGGTCCGCCCGCCAGCGGATTGCTCGGCGACGATCTGCCGGCGCCCGCCTGGCACGGCGAGCGCGTGTCGCTGGGGACCGACCGCGTCGACGAGATGTGAAAGGGCACCCTGGCGAGCTTCGATCGCGGATTCGTCCAGCTGCGGCCTGCCTTGAGGGTGATTCACGCCGCGGGCTCGTCGTGCGGCGCGAGCAGGCCGATCGCGCGCATCAGCGCGATCGCGTTGGAGCGGGCGACGATGCCCGGGCGCATGCGATAATCGAACACCAGCCGGTCGCCCTCGACGTGGTCGGCGAAGTGGACGTTGTGGGCGCGCTCGCCGAGGTCGGCGATCGACTCGGCGAGCGCGAGGTCGTGGGTGGTGCACAGGCCGATCGCGCCGGCGTCGACGAGCATGCGCAGCACCGCCTCGGCGCCGATCTTGCGGTCGTGGGAATTGGTGCCGTGGAAGATCTCGTCGAGCAGGAACAGCAGCGGCGGATCGCCGGCGCGGGCCAGGTCGCGCAGCAGCAGCAGCCGCCGCAGCTCGCTGTAGAAGCGCGAGCGGGCGTTTTGCAGCGAGTCCTCGATCCGCAGGGTCGCGCCGATCTGCAGCGGCGTGAGCGCGAGCGACCGCGCCGACACCGGCGCCCCGGCGAGCGCGAGCACCACGTTGATCCCGAGCGTGCGCAGCAGCGTGCTCTTGCCCGACATGTTCGAGCCGCTGATCATCAACACGCGCAGCGGCTCGCCGAGCGCGACCGAGTTGGCGACGCAGCCGGGCAGCAGCGGGTGGCGCAGCTCCTCGCCGCGGACCTGCGGCGAGCCGTCGACGATCGTCGGCATCGGGTCGGCGGGGCGCTCGTAGGCGTAGGCGGAGAGGGCGGCGAGGGCCTCGAGCTCGCCGAGCGCGGCCAGCCAGCGGGCGATGGCGGGGCCGTGGTGTCGCCGCCAGCGCTCGACCGCGATCGCGCCGTGCAGCTCCCACATCAGGGCGAAGGCGATCGGGGCGAACAGGCCGCTCTTGCGCGCCTCGAGCCAGTCGACGACGCGGGCGAGGCGGGCGATCGCGGCCGAGCCGGTGACCTCGCCGGCGCGCAAGTCCGCGGCCAGTGCGGCCAGCTTGGCGCTGTCGCCGGTCGGCTCGCGCTCGACGCGGCCGAGCAGCCTGGCGATGACGTCGAGGTCGCGGCGCGGGCCCTCGACCGCGCTGGTGATCGCCGCGGTGGCCGGTCGCAGCGAGCGCATCACCAGGGCCTCGATCATGACGACGGCCAGCAGCGGCAAGAATCCGAGGTCGGTGGTGAAGGCGAGGACCGCGGTGACGGTGGCCGCGAGCGCGAGGCCCCACGCGAGCAGGCGCAGCGGCGCGAGGCGCTCGCCAGGAATCCGCGGCGGCGCGGTGCCCCAGGCGATCAGCGCCTCGGGGGCGACGGCGGCCCGCACGTCGCCGCCGAGCAGCGCCAGGTCTTCGCGCAGGTCGACGCGCTCGCGCAGCGCCAGCACGGCGGCCTGGCGCGCGGCGATCTCGGGCGGCGCCGCGGGGTGCAGCAACCACCGCGCCAGCGTCGCCTCGCCGCCGCGGGTGCGTGCGGTGCAGAGCAGCGCGAACAACGAGGCCGGCCCGAACAGGTCGAGGTCGGCCGCGTAGGGGTGATCGGCCGGCACGAATTCGCGGTGTTGCACGCCCTCGCCGCGCCAGTCGCCGGCGAGCCGCCGGAGCGCCCGCCGGTAGTGCTCGACGGCCAGCAGCGCGCGAGCGCGGCGGCGATGCGCGGTCTCGTGGACGAGCACGAGGGCGAAGAACCCGAGCAGCGGCGCCAGCGAGACGGCGAGCATGATCGGTCGATCGGCGAGGCCGAAGCCGAAGGCGACGGCGAACAGCGAGAACACGACGAAGCGCAGGTTGGCGATCCGGCGGATCTGCGCGTCGGCGTCGGCGACGAGCGCCTGTCGCGCGGCGAGGCGGCGCTCGTACTCGGTGCGGGGGTCGGACACCCGCGAATGATGCCGCACCTGCGGCCCGGACGCTCACTCCCCGCCGAAGCAGCCGAGCTCGGGCGGGAAGGCGAACTTCTCGACGGTCACGTCGAAGGTGGCGTGCAAGATCTCGTCGTGCTGCGGGTTGCCGCCGAAGGTGACGGCGCTGAGCTCACCGACGTAGTGATCGCCGTCGACGAGGTCGAGGGTGATGACGCCGTCCGAGCCGATCAGATCGGCGATGTAGGTGTAGCCCTCGCTGGTGACGGTGGACAGCCATTCGACCGCGGTCAGCGTCGCGGTCTCGCCCGAGGCATCGACGCCGAAGTCGATGCGCAGCGACTCGAGCCCGCCGTCGATCTCGCGGATCGCCTTGAGGGTGAGGCCCCGGCTGCCGTCCTCGGCGTCGGAGAAGATGCCGAAGTTGCCCGGCTCGTCGAGCGAGAAGCTCGCGGGCATGCCGAGCAGCTCGAGCTCGATCGAGCCGCCGCCGAGGCCGTTGGTGCTGTCGGGGTAGTCGTAGGTGCCGCGCAGCGCGGCGAAGACCCCGAGCTGGAACACGCTCTGCGAGATCGTGGTGTCGGTGACGGCGCAGGCCTCGATGATCCAGAACTGATTCGAGAGCGCGTCGTACTGGCTGAGCGCGAGCCGGCCTTCGGTCGGCTCGTGCGGGAGGATCAGCTCGATCGGCTGGGTGAAGGCGTCGGCGCCGGCGGTGAATTCGAACACCGGCGAGGCGAACGCCTGCTCGAACGGCGGCTCGGCCGGCGGCTCGACGACGGCGATGCCGAATTCGACGTCCGTAGCGACGGCCCCGGCCGGCACCCGCAAGGTCGCGCCGCACAGCGACAGCTCGCCGCCGTCCGGGCCGATCTGCGCGGTCACCGGTTCGCACTCGACGGCGCCGGTGGTGGCGTCGGTGGTGGCGTCGGTGCTCGACTCGGTGGTGGTGGTGGGCTCGCCGGTGCTCGAGGTCGTCGGCGCGGCGGAGGTGGTGGAGTCGTCGGTCGTGCCGGGGGTCGAATCGGTGGCGGGACCGTCTGTGGTGCTGGCCGGCCCGGTCGAGGCGCCGTCGGTCGTCGTGCTGCCGTTGGAAGGGCAGGCGGCGAGGACGAGGCACAGGCTGGAGAGGATGGTGAAGCGATGCATAAGCAGCATGCGGCGCTTGTAGCCCAGGACGCGTTTGCGGGCTCGGCGCCGCAGTGGTCCGCGCGTTGTGGGAGACGGCGGAACTCGGAGCGTGGCGGTCACGTTAACCTGGAGCGAGCCCCTGATGTCCGACGAGCCCGAGGCCGGCGTGCGGAAGCGAACCCCGCGGGGAGACCGCGAGGCCTTTCGTGCACTCGTCGTCGCGCATCAGCACGCGGTCCACGCAGTGCTGGCGCAGATGCTGTTCCGCGGCCCGGTCGCGGACGTCGACGACCTGGCGCAGGAGACGTTCTTGCGCGTGCATCGAGCGCTGCCTCGCTTCGAGGACCGCGGGCCCGGGCACCTGCGGCGGTGGATCGTGACGATCGCGGCGCGGGTGGCCATCGATCACCTGCGGCGCAAACGCGTGCCGCTCGAGTCGTTCGACGAGACGGTGCACCGCCTGCCGTCGCGCGAGGCCGACGAGCTGGCGCAGTTCCGCCGGCTCGGGCAGCGCGTCGAGGCCGCGCTCGCCGAGCTCGGGGCCGAGCAGCGCAGCGTGCTGGTGCTGCGCCAGCTGCACGGCCTCGAGTACCAGGAGATCGCCGAGGCGCTGCAGATCGATCTCGGGACGGTGAAGTCGCGCCTGCACCGGGCGCGCGCGCGGCTCGAGCAGCTGCTGATCAAGGAGCAGGTTGGCTGACCCGAAGGACATGTCCGAGGATGTCGAGCGGCTGCTCGACGGCTGGGGCGCGCCCGCGCCGCGGCCCGGCTTCGCCGACCGCGTGCTCGAGCGCGTCGACGCCGGCGCGCCCGCACGGCCCGCTGCCCGGGGCTGGGCCCCGGCGCGGACGTTCGCGCTCGGCGGTGTGGTCGGCGCGCTGCTGGTCGGCGGGGCGGCGACGCTGCGGCCCGAGGCGCCCGCGCCGGCGCCGGCCAGCGCCGCGGGTCGCACGCACCTGCAGGTCCCCGGCGTCGTCGAGGTGGTCGGCGAGCCGGGCTCGCAGGTGCAGTGGCGCCGCCGCGGCGACGGTGGGGTCGTGGTCGAGGTGATGCTGGGGGTCGTCTGGGTGCGTCGGATGACGATGGGCGGCGAGCTCGAGGTCGTCGCCGGCGGCGAGGCGCAGGACCTGGGCGGGGCGTGTGGTCGCGTGGCGGTGACGCGCAGCTTCCTGAGCGTCGACGTCGCGACGGACGACGTCGACTGCGAGCGCGTCGAGGCGGAGATCATCGCGGCGCGGGCGGAACTTCCGGGCGGCGGGTCTCGTTGACGTCGCGGAGGTGCCATGAATCGACACAACCGGGGCGCGAGGTGGGCGCCCGCCGCCGCGTGGGCGCTGCTGGCCGCCTGCGAGGCGAACGAGCCCCCGCCGCAGTGCCCGAGCGCGATCGCGGCGGCCGAGAGCGTGTACCGCGACTGCATCGCCGAGCTCGGGCTCATGGCCTCGCGCCTGACGATCAGCGTGGCGGGCGACATCGAGGTCGAGTTCGACGGCTCGTACACGCCGGAGAAGGGCGAGCTGGCTCAGAGGACATGTGAGCCGCCGATGGAGGAGGCGCTGGCGCTGGGGCTCCTGGCCTGCGAGACGACCGAGGTCGGCGTACCGGCGACCGCGGAGCGGCTGCGCGAGCAGGTCGAGCGGGCGGGCGAGCGCGGCTTCTCCGGCAGCGTGGCGATCGTCCGCGACGGCGCGCTGGTGTGGCGCGGCGGCGTCGGCCTGGCCGACCGCGAGCGCGGGCTGGCGAACGACAGCCGGACCGCGTTCGACTGCGGGTCGATCATGAAGGTGATGACGGCGGCGGCCATCTTTCAGCTGGAGGCCGAGGCCCTGCTGGCGCGCGACGACAGGCTCGGCGAGCTGCTGGACGGGGTGCCGGCCGACAAGGCCGCGATCACGCTGGCGCAGGTGCTCACGCACCGGGCAGGCTTCGACGAGTACCACGACACGCAGGGCGACTTCGAGGCGATGGACCGCGCGACCGCGCTGCAGCGGATCTTCGCCCAGGAGCTGCGGTTCGCGCCGGGCACGGCGGAGGCGTACTCCAATTCGGGGTACACCTTGCTCGCCGCGGTCGTCGAGGAGGCGTCAGGCGTGCCGTTCCCCGAGTACTTGCAGGCGCGCCTGTTCGCCCCGGCGATGATGACGCGCACAGGGCTGTACGGTGACGACATATGGCCTGAGGGACAGGTCGCTGTCGGCTACGACGAGGACCGCTTCGGCTGCAACTCGCCCGCCTGCTGGCCGGCGCCGTCGTGGGCGCTGATGGGCAACGGCGGGTTGGTGTCGACCGTCGACGACCTCGTGCGCTGGTCCGCGGCGGTCGAGGCCGGGGTGCTGTTCGACGCGGACACGCGCGACGCGTTCCGCAGCGAGGTCCTCGGCGCACGCACGCTGACGATCGACGGGGAGCCGGCCCACGCGTACTCCGGGCGCAACGACTTCGGCTTCGGGGCGGCCGTCGGCGAGGTGCCAGGGCGACGCACCTGGGTGGCGGTAGCGGCCAACGCGGCCGGGAACCACAACAACAGCGCGCTCCTGGCCCAGCTGGTACAGATGAGCCTCGGAGCGCTCATCGAGCTCGAGCCGTGAGCGAGGAACGCTCGGCTGCGCGCCACATACTAAGTGTGGCTGAGCAAATCGGCAGGAAGTTGAACTTCCTCGAGCGGACACTTCCCGAAGGGCTGCTCGTCGATTCCGGCTGGATGGAGCAGCACGGCTACTCGACGAGCCTACGGAGCCAATATGTCGCGGCAGGCTGGCTGGTTCAGCCCGCCCGGGGCACCTACAAGCGCCCGTTGGGTACCCTGAGCTGGCAGGGCGTCGTGCTCTCGCTGCAGACGTTGCTGGAGCAGCCCCTCGTGGTCGGCGGGCGCACGGCGCTGGAACTGCAAGGCTTTGCGCACTACACCGCGGCGAGAGGCCTGGCCGTGATCCATCTCTACGGGACCCACCCACCGCCCGGGTGGCTCAACAACTTGCCGCTGAACGAGCGCTTCGAGTTCCACAGAGCGCAAGTCCTGTTCATGCCTGAGGCCGTCGTGCAGGACCTCTCGGGTCCGGAAGAGCGGCTGCAGTCCGCGGGGTACGAGGGATCGCGCAACGAGACGACCGGGTCCTGACCGTGTCCGCTCCGGAGCGCGCCGTGCTGGAAATGCTGGACGAACTACCCCAGCACGAGAGCTTCCACCAGGTCGACATGATCGTGGAAGGCCTGCGCACGCTCAGCCCGCGCCGACTCCAGAAGCTACTGGTCGATTGCCGGAGCATCAAAGTCAAGCGGTTGTTCTTTTGGTTCGCCGAGCGTCACCGACATGCCTGGCTCGAGCACATCGACCGGAGCTGCATCGACCTTGGCAGCGGCAAACGCTTGCTCGTCAAGGGCGGAAAGCTCGACCCGAAGTACCTGATCACCGTCCCGAAGGACCTCGATGCCCCTGCTTGAACAGTACCGGCGCCAGGCAGCGCTCCTGCCGTGCGGTGGAAGCAGACAAATCTCGATCGGCTGTCGCCAGAAGGCCGCGCATTGCGTATCGACCGGCTGATGAAAGTGCTGGCGGCTTCCACATGAGCACGCACCTGGGCCGTCGACCCGCGCTCATTCGCTGCTGGCGGGAATGTGAAGACTCGGCGGCGGCGTGTCGGTCGGGGTCGTCAGCTCGAGCGCGGCGGGGAAGTAGAGGCCGACGCCCTTGGCGACGTTGACGCGCTCGAGGTCGACCTCGAGCCAGCTGCGGCCGGCCGGCAGGTCGAGGTCGAGGGGGATCAGGCTCGGGAAGGTCGTCGAGGCCCGGTAGACGAACGGCTCGTAGGGCCAGTCGACGAGCGGCTGGCCCTGCCAGCGCACGCGGACGCGGCCCTGGATCCGCAGGTACACGCGGGCGCGCTGGGCCCGGGGCGAGTCGAGGGCGAACGCCAGCTTGCCGGTCGGCGAGGTCGGCAGCGACTCGGTCGGGACGCGGCCCCACGCGGCGGGGTGGGCCTGCCATTCGGCGCCCGCCTCGGGCTGCAGCCAGGCGCGCGTCAGCTCGGCCATCGGCTCGACCTTCTTGATGACCAGGAGCGGCACGCCCTCGCGCTCGATCGTGTGCACCACCTGTCCGGGCAGGATGTCCTCCCAGCCCTGTCGCACCTCGGACACGTAGTAATCGAACACGGGGGTGTTGAACTGCATGTTGAGCCGCCAGCAATAATAGGAGCCGACGTTGCTGCCGTTGCCGAGGAGGTGCAGGTGGGTCCGCTTGCCCCGATTCTGGCGCAGCCACGTCAGGGCCTCGCGGTAGGTCTCGGCGTGGTAGGCGACGTCGAAGCGGCCGTGGGCGCCGGGCAGGCCGCCGACGAGCGGCCCGAAGTACAGCTGCTGGTAGGGGTGCAGGTGGACCATGCGCGCGACGACCTCGAGGCCGCTCAGCGCGAGGGCGAGGCCGGCCGCGAGCGCGAGGCGGCGCGAGCGTCGGGCCAATCGTCGCACCGCCGCCGTCAGGCCGACGCCGGCGACGACGCACAGGGCAGGGGTCACGAACAGCAATTGCCGCGAGGTGTCGTAGAGGCTGGTGCGCCGCAGCGCGGGCATGACCAGCGGCACGGCGATCCACAGGCCGATCAGCGCCCACGGCAGCCAGGTCGCGCGCGGCGGCGATCGGCGGGCGGCGAGCGCCGCGAACACGAGCCCGCACGCCAGCCCGACGAGGGTCGGTCCCGGCAGGGTGATCGTCGACCACACCGCGGCGTAGGCGGCCGGGGCGGCGTCGTATGGATAAACTGTCCCGAAGAACAGGCTCGGCGAGCCGGCGGCGTGCTGGCTGAGCGCGGCGATCGAGCGGACGACGTGCCACGGGGCGCGGGTCCACAGCACCGGCCACAGGGCGACGGTCAAGAGGCCGCCGGCGCCGAACAGCAGGGCGACCTGTCCCGAAGACCAGCGCAGGCGGTCGCGGCGGTCGGGGCCTGGCGCGACGAGGACCAGCACGCCGGCGAACAGCGGCAGCAGCAGCGCGCCGAACGGCCGCACCGCGGTGGTCAGCGCCGTCATCGCGGCGACCCGCGTCGTCGCGCGCGCACCGGGCCGCTCGATCGCCCGCACCATCGCCAGCATCGTCCACACCCACGCGGTCGCGAACGGGATGTCCTTCGGCTGGGTGAAGCTCGCGCCGTACCACCGCGGGGCCAGCACCAGCAGCAGCAGCGCGACCAGCGGGGCCGGCTGCGGGGCCAGGCGGCGCGTCAATTTGTAAGTGCCGAGCAGCCCGAGCCAGCCGGTGAAGAAGCACAGGGCGTGGCGGCCGAGGAACTCGTCGACGCCGCCGAACCAGTTGCGGTGCACGTGCCACACCAGCTGACCGAGCAGGTCGAACAGCACGCCGTAGTGCGCGCGCACGTCGTCGGGCACGCGCGACAGGTCGCGGGCCGCGAACGCGTCCCACCACAGCCACGACGAGCGCATGCGCAGCGGTTCGTCGACGGTCGCGCCGTAGTCGCCGACGGTGGCGAGGCCGACGACGAGGACCGCCAGCAGCAGGATCGCGGCCGCGCGGTCACAGCCGCGGTCGAGACGGGACGGCCCCGGAGTCACGCGCGGCTTCTCATACCCGGGCTGCCGCAGCGGAGGCAAGGCGACTATCATACGCGCATGAGCCTGAACGACGTGCGAAAGCGATTGCCGGTGGTCTCATCCCTGCCGGCACACCGCACCCGGGCGATCCTGCCGGTGGCGCGCGGCGAGACGCCGCGCCCGCGGCTCGCGGTGTGGGAGTTCACGCTGGCGTGCGATCAGGCCTGCATCCATTGTGGGCCGCGGGCGGGCCAGGCGCGCGAGGGCGAGCTGACGACCGAGGAGGCGCTGAAGATCGTCGACGAGCTCGCGGAGGCCGGCGTCGGTGAGGTCGTGCTGATCGGCGGCGAGGCCTACCTGCGCAACGACTTCATCCTCGTGATCCGCAAGATCCGCGAGCGCGGCATGGAGGCCACCATGACCACCGGCGGCTACAACCTCGGCAAGGCGCGCGCCGAGGCGATGGTCGAGGCGGGGATCTGCAGCGTCAGCGTGTCGATCGACGGGCTCGAGGAGAGCCACGACCGCGTGCGCAACCGCCCCGGCAGCTGGCAGCGGGCCTTCGCGGCGCTGCGCCACCTGCGGGCCGCGGGCGCGCGCGTGGCCGTCAATTCGCAGATCAACGTGTTCACGCTGCGCGAGCTCGAGGCGCTGCTCGAGCGGGTCGCGGCCGAGGGCGTGCACTCGTGGCAGCTGCAGATCACGGTGCCGCACGGCAACGCGGCCGACCACCCGGAGATCCTGCTGCAGCCGTACATGTACCTCGAGCTGTTCGAGACGCTCGACCGGGTGATGGCCCGCGCCGAGGCGCTGAAGGTCCGGATCTGGCCGGCCAACAACCTCGGCTACTTCGGGCCGCACGAGGAGCGCCTGCGCGGCCAGCAGAAGCGCCGCACCGGCCACTACAACGGCTGCGAGGCCGGGAGGTCGACGATCGCGATCGAGAGCGACGGCCAGATCAAGAACTGCCCGAGCCTCGGCGGACCGACGAACATCGGCGGCAGCTGGCGCGACCACGGGCTGTGGGATCTGTGGACCCGCGCCCCCGAGATGTCCGCGCTGCGCACCCGCACGGTCGACGACCTGTGGGGCTACTGCCGCGAGTGCTACTACGCGAGCGTGTGCATGGCCGGCTGCACGGCGGTGTCCGAGCCGGTGCTCGGCCGCCCCGGCAACAACCCGTTCTGCCACCACCGGGCGCTCGAGATGGACCGCATGGGCCTGCGCGAGCGCATCGAGTTCGTGCGCAAGGCGCCCGACATCGCGTTCGGGACGGCGCTGTTCCGCGTGGTCCGCGAGCACAAGGACCCCGAGCTGCGGGCCCAGCACGGGCCGGTCGCCACCGAGGAGCCGCGGATCTCCCGCCTCGTCGAGCCCAGCGGGCCCGGGCGTCCGGAGGTGTGAGAGACAGAGGATTCGTGCGACATGTCCGTGAGGACATGTTGCAAGGGAAAGTTCAGGGCGCCGGGCGCTTGGCCGGGTCGGCCTCGTGCCACAGCACGTTGGTGTCGGTCGCGGGCCCGGCGTAGTACGAGCCGCCGGAGTCGGACAGGCTGTCGTCGGCGGTGGAGTTGGTGTCGGTCTCGGTGCCGGTGCCGGTGCTGCTGCCGGTGTCGGTGGCGGTGGTGGTGGTGGTCGTCGTCGAGGTGTCGAGGGTGATGTTGGAGTCGGTCGGCGGGCCGGCGTAGTACGACCCGCCCTGGTCGGTGTCGTCCGGGGGGGGCTGCGTGGTCTGGGTCATGGTGCCGTCAGTGGTCGGCGTGTTCGTGCTGCTCTCGGTGGTCTTGTCGCCGGTGCTGCAGCCGCCGCCGGCCGCGAGCACGAGCCCGAGCCCGAGCGCCAGCACCGAGCCTTCGCCGACCTGGCGATTGTCCTGACCGCAGAACGGGCAGGGCGACGCGGAGCTCAGGAGGTGACGGCGGCAACGAGAACAAGGCTTCATGCCCGCCACGCTACGGGAGCGGGCGCGGGCCCGTCAAGTCGGCGTCGCGCCGTGAACGAGCACTCGCCGCGCTCTCGCCGAATCGGGGGCCGCGGTCGACACGTGGCGGGCGAGAATGCGCTGTCGCCCTGTCCATGCATTCGTCAGCCGCGCGACCGGTGGAGGTACGAGGTGGACACGCCCCCGAGCTCAACCGGCCAGCTGGGCGCCGTCGATCGCCAGCGAGTGGCCGGAGATGAACGACGCCTCGTCGCTGCACAGCCACGCGACGGCGCGACCGACCTCGTCGGCGCGGCCCGGCCGGCCCATGGGGATCGCGGCGATCACCGGGGCCATGACGGCGGGGTAGTTGGCCAGCGCGTCGTCGACCATCGGCGTGCCGGTGATCGCGGTGGGGGCGACGCAATTGACGCGGATGCCCTCCTTCGCGTAACCGAGCGCGGCCGAGCGGGTGATGCCGAGGACGGCGTGCTTGGTGGCGACGTAGGCGGAGCCGGTGGGCGTGGCGGCGTGGGCCAGGAACGAGGCCATGTTGACGATGCTGCCGCCGCCGCCCTGGGCCAGCATTTGCCGGATCTGGTGCTTCATCCCCAGCAGCGTGCCGCGCACGTTGACGGCCATCATGCGATCGAAGGCGGCGCCGTCGACGTCGCTGACGGGGCCGAAGTCCTCGCAGATGCCGGCCGAGTTGACGGCGCAGTCCAGGCGGCCGAACTCCTCGACGGTGGCGGCGACGCCGGCGACGATGTCGGCCTCGACGGTGACGTCGAGCGCGACGAACAGCGCCGCGGCGCCGCGCGCCCGCAGCTCCTCGACCACCGCGTGGCCCTCCCGCTCGCGGCGCGCCGCGATCACGACCCTGGCTCCGGCCTCGGCCAGCGCGAACGCCGACGCCTTGCCGATGCCCGAATTACCCCCGATGACCAGCGCGACCCTGTCTCGCAGCGATACCATGCAGTGATGTCCTCGCGGCGAGTATAACCGCCGGCGCGGTCGCCATGGGTCGTCGAGATCGACGGCGGCGGGCAGGGATCCTCCGCATCCTGGGACGATGTCCCTCGTCGGCGCCGCGCTGCGGCGACGCGGCGACAATCTACACACCGGATCCATGGACGAGATGACGCTCGCGGTACACCTGCAGCGATCTCTGCGCTCCGTCGATCGTCGCGGGCCTCGCGGGATGCGCCGCGGCGGGCGGCAGCGGCGGCGGTCGCTCGGGCTCGATCGCGGGAGGCGGTCGCGGCGGCCGGGGTCTCCGCGACCGCGTCGTTGCCTCGCCGGCGGTCTCGCCGCTGCGGCTGGCGAGACTGCTGCGCTATATCTTCGGCGTGGGCGAGCCGGCGTATACGGTCGCTTCCCCGACCCCCGCGGTCCCGGAGGCGCTGACCGCGGTCGTCAAGGCGTCGCAGGCGATCTCGAAGGAGGTCACCTGGGACCGCCTCGCCCGTCGCTTGCTCGAGGTCGGCCTCGAGCAGAGCGGGGCGGACCGCGGCTGTCTGATCGGCGTCGAGCGAGGCGAGCTCGTGGTCGCGGCGGACGGGAGGGCCGACGAGCACGGCGTGCGGACCGAGCTGCTCCCGTCGCTCCCGCTGGCGGGTTCGGGGCGGGCGCCGACGTCGGTCGTGCAATTCGTCGGGCGCACGCGGGAGCGAGTGCTGCTCGCCGACGCCGCCGTGAGCGGCTCGTTCGCCCACGACGAGTACTTCGGCGCCTGCCGCCCCCGGTCGCTGCTGTGTCTGCCGATCCTGCGCGCGGCCGAGGTGTGCGCGGTGCTGTACCTCGAGAACGAGCGCGACTGCGGGGGGTTCACCGACGAGCGGCTGACCGTGCTCGAGCTGATCGCTGCCCAGGGCGCGATCGCGTACGACAACGTCCAGCTGATCGCACGCCTCGAGCAAGAGAACGTCGAGCGCCGCCGCGCCGAGGCCTGCCTCGAGGAGCGCTGCGCGCTGCTGCAGCAGATCATCGACAACACGACGGCGGTGATCTGCATGAAGGATCTCGCGGGGCGCCTGTTGCTCGTCAATCGCAGGTTCGCGGAGCTCATGCACGCCGATGTCGAGAGCATGCGCGGCAAGACGGACTATGACTATTTCTCGCGGGAGCAGTCCGACATCTTCCGCGCCAGCGACCTGAGGGTGCTGCGCGAGAACCGTCCGCTCGAGGTCGAGGAGACGTTCGAGTTCGGCGAGGGGCTCCAGACGTATCTCTCGCTCAAGTTCCCGGTCGCCGATTCGGCGGGGCGAGTCTGCGCGATCTGCCTGATCTCCACCGACATCACCGGACGGAAGCGGGCCGAGGAGCGGCTGCGCAGCAGCGTCTCGCTGCTCGAGGCGACCTTCGACTCGACGGCGGACGGCATCCTGGTCGTCGACCGCGAAGGGCGCCTGATCCAGTTCAACCGCAAGCTGGCGGACATGCTGCCGAGCTGCGCCGAGATGTTGCGGCGCCGTGGACACGAGCGTCCGGTCCTCGAGGCGGGGCTGGTGCGCGAGCCCGAGGCGTACCTCGCCCGGATCCGCTGGCTGCTCGCGCACCCCGACGCGAACAGCCTCGACATCATCGAGCTGAAGGACGGGCGGATCTTCGAGCGCTATTCGCAGCCGCAGAAGCTCGACGGTCGGGCCGTCGGGCGCGTCTGGAGCTTCCGCGACGTCACGACCCGCGTCCACGCCGAGCGTGAGCGCGACCGGGCGCTGCTCGACGAGCGGCGCTCTCGCGGCGCGGCAGAGGAGGCGGTCCGCTTGCGCGACGAGTTCCTGGTGGTGGCCTCGCACGAGCTCAGGACGCCGCTGACGAGCCTCCAGCTGGCGATCGAGCGGCTCGGTCGCCAGCTCAGCACCGGCGCGTCGCCGCTGGTGAAGCGCGCGCTGGAGGTCTGCACGCGTCAGAGCCAGCGGATGGCCAGCCTGGTCGAGCTGTTGCTCGAGGTCGGCCGCGTCCAGGCCGGCCGGCTCGCGCTCCATCGCGGTCGGGTCGACCTCGGCGCGCTCGCGGAGGACGTGACGCGCCAGCTCGCGGAGGACATCGCGCGCTCGGGCTGCGAGGTGACGGTGCAGGTGGAGGAGCCGGTCGTCGGCTCGTGGGACGGCGCGCGGCTGGAGCAGGCCGTGATCAACCTGCTGGCCAACGCCCTGAAGTTCGGCGCGGGTCGGCCGATCGAGATCAGGGTCGGACGGACCGACGATACGGCGCTGCTGACGTTGACCGACCATGGAATCGGCATCTCGTCCGAGGCGCAGGCCGCGATCTTCGAGCGCTTCGGTCGGGCGGTCTCGACGCGCCACTACGGCGGCCTGGGGCTCGGACTGTTCATCGCCCGCGCGATCGTCGAGGCGCACGGCGGCCGGGTCCGGGTCGCCAGCATCCCGGGTCAAGGCTCGACCTTCACCGTCGAGCTGCCGCTCGCGGCATGAGCCGGGTCCGCTTGACGGGTGCGGCGGCGCGTGCTCTCATCCGTGATGGCTTCAAAACTGCTGCTTACGAACATCGCACCTGCGCGTCGCTCGCTGTTCTCGCTCCTCGGCCTGCTGGTCGCGTGCGGGCCGAGCCCGGGCGGCGGCGACAGCGACACCGGCACGAATTCGACGTCGACAGCGACGATCACGACGCCGACCACGGGGGCGTTAGCGGGGTGCGCGGGGGAGGTGGTCGAGCTCATGCAGCGGCACAGCGATCCGCCGGCGCTCGCCGGCTATCAGCGGTGCGACGACGGCCTCGTCCACCGCGCCGCGGCCCGCGCGTGCGTGATGCCGCAGACGCCGTCGAATTGCCCGGAGAACGCGACGGGGCCGTGCAAGACCAATGACGATTGCACCGAGAAGCCGTTCGGCTCGTGCCAGTTCTCGTTCGACCTGCTCGAGACGTGCGGATGCGTGTACGGCTGCGAGACCGACGACGACTGCGGCGAGGGGATGGTGTGTCAGTGCGCCGGCGACGAGATCGGGACGGCGACGCGGTGCATCCCCGCGGGCTGCCGGACCGACGCCGACTGCGGTGATTTGCTGTGCGCCCTCTCGCCGGAGGACTTTTGCACGCAGACAATCGGCGAGCTGGCGTGCCAGACGCCGCAGGACGAGTGCGACGCGCATTCCGACTGCCAGGGGGTCGCGTGCGTGTTCGAGTCGATGCGCTGGCAGTGCGAGCAGGGGGCGTGCGGGCGACCCTTCGTCGTCGACGACGCGCCGGTGCACGCGCCGGCGGTGCCGCGAGACGACTGGCGCGGGCTGGTGGCGGCGCCGTCGGCCCCGCTCGCGCTGCGCTCGCGCCTGGCGGCCCACTGGACCCGGGTCGCAAGCTTCGAGCACGCGTCGGTGGCGTCGTTCGCCCGCTTCATCCTCGAGCTGCTGGCGATCGGCGCGCCGCCCGAATTGGTGCTCGCGGCCCAGCAGGCGCTCGCCGACGAGGTCGAGCACGCGCGGATCGGCTACGCGCTGGCGAGTGTCTATGCGGGGACCGGGATCGGGCCTGGTCCGCTCGCGTCGGCCGCGGCGACGCGAGACGGCGACGTCGACGCGCTGATCGCCGCGGCGATCGCAGAGGCCTGCGTGGCCGAGACGCTGGCGGGACTCGAGCTGGTCGAGGCCGCCGCGCACGCGCACGACCCGGGCCTGCGCCGGGTGCTGACGCGGATCGCCGGCGACGAGCAGCGCCACGCGGAGCTCGGCTGGCGGTTCGTGCAGTGGGCCCTGCAGGGGGCTGGCCCGGCCGGCCGTGCACGCGCGCAGCAGGCGTTCGCCGCCGCGATCGCGCAGGCGGATGCTGAACTTCAGGGCATGTCCGAAGATGCAGGCGAGCCGGAGCTGCGCGCCCACGGGGTGGTCGACGCGCCGCTGCGCGCGGCGGTGTGGCGCCGCGGCCTCGATGCGATGATCCGCCCGGCCGCGGCGGGGCTGTGCGCGGCGTAGGGAGCCGGCGCGTACCTGCATCTCGAGGTCGCGCTCGAACTCGAGCCCGAGGTCGTCCGGGGAAATCCGGCCGGCGACCGGCGTGGGTCGAGGCGAGCGCCGTGCCCCGCGCTATCGGGCCGTCTGGGCCCGAATTTGTGTGTTTGTCTTGACTTTGCTTTTCAATTTCATTATGAATCAGCATGGCATCCGGAAAAGGCATCCTTCTCGGCGCGCTCGGTGGTCTGCTGCTGCGCGACGCCACGGTGCGGGCGATCTGCGACGTCGCGAGCAGCTTCCGCGGGGTCGAGCTCGTGGGGCCGGGGCTGCGTGGCGTGACGTTCCATCCCGGCGACAAGCTCCAAATGTTGTTGCCGAGCCGTGACGTCCGGACCTTCACACCGCTGCGCTGGGACGCCGAGGCGGGGGCGACGGAGCTGCTCGTGTATCACCACGCGGCGAGCCCGGCGGGAGAGTGGATCCGCGGGCTGGCGGTCGGCGACCCGTGCCGCTTCGTCGGCCCGCAGCGATCGATCCGTCTGCCGGAGGCAGGGCCCGTGGTGCTGTTCGGCGACGAGACCTCGGCCGCGGTGGCGCGGGCGTTCGCGGCGGCGGCGAACGGGCGAGCGCTCGTGTGTGTGTTCGAGACCGGCGCCGAGGACGACCTGAGGAGCGCGCTCGGGGCCGATGTCTCGCGCGCGATCCTGGTGCGGCGGCGAGCCGACGAGGAGCACCTGCCCGAGCTCGTCGACCAATTGCAAGCCGAGCTCACGCGCGAGCCGGGCGCGAGCCTGGTGCTGACCGGACGTGCGCAGGCGATCCAGAAGGTGCGCGCCGGACTCAAGGCGCGCGCGCTGCCGCGACCGATCGCAAACAAGGCTTATTGGTCGCTCGGCAAGATCGGGCTCGACTGACGTCCGTACGGCCGTTGATCGCGGGCGATCAGGGGCGCATTCCGAGCGTCCTCCGCGAGGCCCACGTCCACGGCGTGTCCGCCCCCTCCCATCGGAAGCGTGCCCAGTCCGCGAAGTGCGGATGCTCCTCGCGCCAGGTCGCGTACTCCGGTGCGCGGCCGAAGGCGACGCCCTCGAACGACCAGGCGTGCGCGAACAGCTCGGCGCCGTCGCTGCAGCGCAGGAGTACGGCCGCGATCCTGGCCTCGCGCAGGGCGTCCTCGTCCTGGGCGACCAGCTCGAGCGCGGAGATCCGGGCGGGCTCGCGGGCGGGGTCGAGTATGAAGCCCTCGCCGCCGAGGATGCACATGTCTTCGGCGCTGCCGCCATCGACCCGAACGGGCAACTCGAGGCGCGCGGCCGGGGTCGCCGTCAGGACGCCCTGAGCGTTCTCGAACCAGACGACCCCGTCGGTGAGTTCGAGCCAGAACCCCGCGAGCAGATACGGCCGGTAGAATGGCAGCGGAAGCTCCTCTGAATGACGGAGCCCGAGCACGAGCACGTTGCTCAGCCCCCCTCGCGCAAGCGCGGCGAGCGTGCTGTCGAGGGGCGCGGCGGGCATCACGGCGAATGTAGCATCGCCCCATCGCCACGTGTCCTCGCAACGGCCACCCGGCTCATGGGATATCGGCCCACGCTTCGAGGGCCTGGAGCGAGCTAGCCCTGGGGGAAGCCGGTCTGGCAGTCGGTGAGCGGGCCGGCGAAGCCGGTGTCGCCGGGCGGGTTGCCGCTGGCGAGGGTCGGGCCGGTGGCGAGCACGGGCGAGAGCATCAGCGTCAGCGGGTCGGCCTCGTACACCTCGGCGTCGACGCTGAGCACGTAGAGGCGCGAGACGGCGTCGTCGAACAGCGGGCCGCCGAGGGTGTGGATCCCGTAGGTGCCGCCGGTGCCGAGCATCGAGCCGGTGCCGGTGGTGTAATCGAGGCTGTAGATCGCGCCGGAGTCGATGCCGAAGCCGGGGTTGTCGATCACCTTGCCGCCGGCGTCGATGCCCGGGGCCATGTCGTCGATGTCGGCCGAGACGGCGACCTGGAGGTCGGTGATCACCTCGTAGGCGAGGTCGCCGGCGAGGTAGTCCCCGGTGAAGCGCAGCAGGCGGTTGCCGGTGTTGCTGACGCTGTCGAGGCCGGTGTCCATGAGGTAGACGCGGCCGTCGCAGTCGGTGTAGAGCGCCTCGATGTAGATGCCGTCGGGCATGTCGCCGAGCATCACGAGCTCGACGTCCTCGCCGGCGGTCGGCGGCTGCGGGATGTGGAACAGCCGGGTCTGCCCGTCGACGCCGCGCCCGCCGAGCAGCGAGCCGTCTTCGAGCATGGTGAGGCTGCACGAGTTGACGACGCCGGCGATCGTCGGGTCGTTGACGATCGTGCTGGTGACGAGCTGCGCGACGGCGCCGTCGGCCGGATCGAGCTCGATGTAGACCAGCAGATCCTCGACCGAGTACCACAGCTGCGGCAACGGGAGCGGCGGAGCGACCGGCATGTCGGGGAGCGCGCCGAGGTCGAAGATCGGTCCGTCGCCGGTCGGGCCGCTGCTCGTGCTGGTGCTGCTGGCGTCGTCGCCGGTGCTGCTGCCGGTGGTGCTCGTGGTGGTGCCGGTGGTCGGGGTGACCGGCTCGGTCGTCGAACCGAGCGTCTCCGCGGACATGGTGGCGAGCCCCGTCGCCGAAGTGTCGCGCCCGTCCGGTGAACCGCACGCCAGGGCCAGGACCATCCACGCACCCGTCAGTTCTCGCTGCATCGCCGACCTCGTGGCGGCGATGATAAGGCATCGCCGCGCCCGCCGCCTGCGCGCGCGCGCCCGCGCCGTGGTAGGGATCCGCATGGCCCTCACGGCGACGCTCTACCACCTGCAGATCAGCCTCTCGGACGTCGACCGCGGGGTGTACGAGGACCTCGACCTGCGGCTCGCACGCCACCCGTCGGAGAGCCTGCGCTTCATGCTGACGCGGACGATCGCGTACTGCCTGAGCCTCGCGGAGGGCATCGCCTTCAGCAAGGACGGCATCGCCTCGACCGACGACGCGCCGATCGCGGTGCGCGACCCGACCGGCGTGCTGCTCGAGTGGATCGACGTCGGCAGCCCGTCGGCCGAGCGCCTGCACAAGGCGACGAAGGCGGCCCGCCGCGTGTCGCTGTTCACGGCGACGCCGCTGACGCAGCTGCGCCGCGAGGCGGCGGCGATCCACAAGGTCGAGACGATCGCGGTGTGGCGGCTCGAGCCGGCGTTCCTCGACGCGCTCGAGGCGAGCATCGACCGCAAGTGCAAGCTCGAGCTCGTGCGCACCGACGGGCAGCTCTACGTGACGATCGGCGGGACGTCGATCGAGGGGCCGATCACCCGCGAGTCGCTCGTCGAGGCGTGAGGGCGCGCGTCACTCGTCGCAGGTGTCGGGCAGGTCGAGGTCGCAGGCGACGTCCTGCAGCCACGGCGGCAGCCAGCCCTCGGGGTTGGGCTGGAACGGGGTCGAGCCGGCGGTGAAGCAGGCGATCAAGTTCGCGGTCGTGGGGTCGGCGAGGCAGTCGTCGAAGAACTGCGCCGGCTGCAGCTGCATGCGGCGGAACCGCGCGTAGGTGGCGATGCAGCAGGTCTTGTAGTCCCACTCCCAGTCCATGCGGACGACGTCGCTGCCGACGAGGCTGATGGTCGCGCGGATGGCGATCCCCGAGTCGCCGAAGAAGCCCTGCGGGTCACCCCAGGTGATCTTCAGGCGCCCGGGGGTGCGGTCGCGCAGGGCCTGCAGCACGCACAGGGCGTCGGCCTCGCTCTCGACGACCTCGTAGTCGTCGGAGCCCTGGGTCTTGATCTCGATAGGCGGGCACAGGTCGGGGCCGCCGCAGTCGGTCGGCTCGAGGTTGCGGCACGGGTCGACGCAGGGGCCGCCGACCTCGCTCTCGCAGTCGTACGTGATCTCGTTGATGCACGGGTTGGGCGCGCAGAACGAGGGCGGGTCGGCGCCCTCGGTGGTGTCCGGGGTGGTCGTGCCGGTCGGCGCTTCGGTGGTGTTCGTCGAGGTGGTCGAGGTCGTCGAGGTCGTCGGATCGGCCTGCGTGGTCGGGTCGGGCGCGGTCGTCTCGTCGGTCTCGCTGGTGGACTCGGTCGCCCCGTCGGTGGCGCCCTTGCCCGGGCCGCACGCGGCCGGCACGACCGCGACGAGGAGTAGGTTCAGTAAGTTCGTTCGCATGCGGGCGAAGTTACGACATCATGGGTGATTGGTGCGGGCAATCGGTCGCCGACGAGCCCGGCAGAGCGACTCAGGTCGTCGCGCGGCGATCGGGGCGGCGCTGCCGGAGCGCCGCCTCGACGTCGCGGATGGCGGCCTGCAGGGTGCCGCGCGTGACGAGGCCGCCGAGCTCGCCGAGCGACGCGAGCGTGTCGGCGACGTCGGGGCGGATGCCGGTCACCACCACGCGTGCGCCGAGCAGCTGGACGGCGCGCGCGATCCGGACGAGGCCCTCGGCGGCCGCGACGTCGATCGCCGGTACGCCGGTGATGTCGACGATCGCAGCCTTCGCGCGCGCGGCCGCGATCCCTTGCAGGAGCGTGTCCTGGGCCTGGTCGATGCGCGCGGCGTCGAGCCGACCGACGAGCGGCATGACGACGATGTCGTCGCGGATCGGGATCAGCGGGGTCGAGAGCTGCAGCAGCGCGGCCTCCTGCTCGCGCAGCAGCTCCTGCTGACGGATGCTGTCGCGCAGCACCTGCTCGTGGCGCATCTGCTCGGTGATGTCGCGACACACGACGACGACGGCGTCGTCCGACATCGGCGAGGCGTTGGCGCTGAACCACAGCTCCTGGCCGGCGATGTGCCGGCTGTAGACCATGTTGACGATCCGGCGCTCGGCGAGCGCGCGGCGGATGTCGGCGAGGAAGGCGTCGGCGGAGCCGGGCGGCAGGACGTCGTGCATGCGCTTGCCGAGGAACTCGGGCGCGGGCTTGTAGGCCATGCCGGGCGCGGTCTCGGGCAGCCGCAGGTAGCGACCGTCGCGGTCGAGGACCAGCACGGCGTCGGTCATGGCGGCGAACATGGCCCGCAGCTCGGCCTCGGAGGCGCGCAAGGTCGCGACCTCGCGCTCGAGCTCGGCGAAGCGCCCGCGTACGCGCGCGAGCTCGGCGACGGGGTCGGCGACGGGGTCGACGTCGGTCATGACGGGCGGCAATGTATCGCAGTCCGACGCGCGAGACGGCGCGACGCAGCCGACGTCCCGCGGTCACCGGCGGTCGGCTCGAGGACCAGGAGCTCAGGTGTGCTCCGAGACCATCGAGATTGCGGCCGCATCGAGCACTCCGTCGAGGAGTCCCTCACGCCGCGGCGTGACCCTTCGCAAGGCAAGGCATGTGTCGGCGCGTGTCTCGGGATGCTAGGGTCAGCGTGACGGTCGTGCGCCGTGTGCTGTCAATTCGGCTCGATGCCGCGGAGTGTTACCAGAGCGACGTGATCACAGGCACGCCGCCGATTCGAAGCGGCTCTTGATCCCCTCGGACGGCCCGTGCACGTTCATCGGGCTGCGTAGCGAGGTCGTCTGGGTCGTACAGGCGCGCATGAAGCACGCCGACATGAAAGAGTGGAGCGCGAGCGCGCATGTCCGAGCGGACATGTCCTTTTTAAAAAGAATATGGGTTACTTGGTCAGCGCGAGCACGACCGACTCGGCGCTCTTGCAGGTCGGCTCGCAGTCGGGGCCGTTGGGCTGCGACTCGCTGTAGGCCGGCGCGTACACGCCCTCGCCGAGCAGCGCGTCGTCCTGCTGGACCTTGACGGTGACCGACTTCGGGGTCTTGCCGTGCGCGAGCTCGACGTAGTTGAGCTTGTGCGCCGAGGGCTCGAGCGCGCAGCCCTCGCGGCCGAGGATCACCTGCGAGGACTCGGGACACGGGGACGGCGCGTCGCACTGCAGCGGCATCGTGACGCTGCACTCGATCGTCTCGCCGTCGGCCACCACGGTGACCTCGTAGTCGCCCGCCGGCCAGGCGGCGCGCTGGAGCTCGACCTGAAACGCGGCGCCGCAGCCGATCGCCGTGCAGGACTGGGTTTCGCAGCCGGTGGTGAAGAGGCCGGCGAGCAGCGCTGCGAGGACGAGCTTCGTGGGCATGGTGATGGCAGGGTAGCACGCGCGGCGGGGCGCTCGCCGGCCGGCAGCGAGCACACGGTCGGTGGCGGCCCGAGCGGGGCAAGAACGAGAGCGCGGTCGATCGGGTGCGCTTGGGCGGCGCTGGCAGAGCTCGCGCATCAGGCCGAGCTCGGCTCGTCGCTCGGGCGCGCGGGCAGGAGTTTGCGCTGCAGCAGCGCCAGCACCTGCTGCAGCGCGGCGTGGGTCGGCTCGCCGGGCTCGTCGACGAGGCCGCCGGTGAGCACCGAGTGGTGCTTCTTCAGCAGCTCCTCGGGGTGGCCGTCGCGCTGGTCGAGCTCGACGGCGACGAAGCCGTCGCCGAGGCGCTCGCGCAGGAACGCGAACCGCTCGGCAGGCACGAGCGGGTCGCCGTGGAAGCGCAGACCGAGGACCCGCAGGCCGTCGCGGGCGCAGCGATCGGCGACCGTGGCCAGCTCGTGCGGACCGCAGTCGATGGTCCGCCGCTGCCGCGCGGTGAGCCCGAGCGGCAAGGAGGGCTGCGACAGCACCGGCACGAGCACGCGCGGCTCGGTCGCCATGGCGAGGGCGAAACCCCCCGTGAAGCACATGCCGATCGCGCCGACGCCGGGCCCGCCGCAGCGCTCGTGCTCGTGGACCGCGAGCGCGCGCAACCAGTCGACGACGGGCGAGCTGCGGCCGGTCGCCAGCATGGTGAACTCGCGGCTGACGCACACGTCGTAGACCACCCGCGCGGCGCTCCGCAGGCGGGCAGGCGCGGCGGCCCGCGCGAGGTCGAAGCCGGGCACCCCGAACAGCTGCGGCAGCGCGACGCTGAAGCCGAGCGCCACCAGCCGATCGGCGAAACCCAGCATCTGCGGCGAGATGCCGGGCATCTCGGTGATCACGAGGACGGCGGGACCGCTGCCCTTGCGGTACACGGGGTGGACGACGCCGCCGCGCGCGAACGACTCGCAGGCGTAGGTCGACAGGTCACCCTCGGGGGCTTTCTTCTTGGCGGTCATGCGCGCAGGGCATGATGCCCGAGTCCGCGGGACGCCGCACGCGCCGACGCGGAACGTGGAGCCGTGCTGGTGATGTCGCGCTCGGACAGAAGTTCAAAATTAGAGAGAAGATCTTGATAGAGGACGGACGTCGGAGTCGAGCTAATCTACCGTAAACAGCCGAGCTCCACAGCCCTCGGCCATCTCGATCTCGATCTCGATGTCGTCATGTGTGCCAGGGATTCCATCCACCCCCAAAGAACCCAGGACGAGCATATCTTTGGAGGAGCCCTTCCTGAGCGCCAGGGGGCGACCCCAGGCGTCGTCGGTGCGAAATGGCTCGCTTTCGGGGGTGATCTCCCATGTGTTTTCACCGACCACGGGAGGACAAAGGCCCTTGACCGTGTAGTTCAAATGGAGTGATCTCGAATTGAGCTTGAGAATGGCCAGGGTCGGGCCTCTGGTGTCCGGAATGCTGTGCTCACATGACAGTGAGATCAGGCCCATGAGCAGCCCGATAACGGTGCGTCGTGAGTGCATGGGCGAATTGCCATCGCCTGTGAGGATTTGCTTCGCGGCGGCCACGTGGGAGGCCGGGTGACGGAAACGCGACGGCGAGCTGCGCGATGCGTCCTTCACGGCCCGACGTGGCTGGCGTCGCCCTTGAGCAGCTGGCGGAACCACTCGCGGAACTCGACCCCGTCGACGATGGTGTTCGAGAACTCGGAGCCGAAGAGGAAGACGTGGCGGTCGTTGTCGCCGACGAGGTAGGTGCTCCAGGCGCCGGCGGGGTCGGCGATGTAGTTGTCGCGCAGGTCGACCAGACCGGCCTCGAACTGGGCGGCGGGGAGGTTGATGGTCTTCGGCATGCACTCGTCGTTGCCGTAGCCGAAGAAGAAGCGGATGATGAGGTCGCCGGTGGAGGAGACGAGGCCGAGCTGGCGCTTGGAGTATTTTTTGCCGAGCCAGTGGGCCAGGCCGGCCATGCCGCCGCCCTCGCTGGGGAAGCATTCGTCGCAGTCCTGCGGGAGGGTGTCGTCGAAGCCCCACAGGTCGCTCCATTGCTGCTGCAGGCACGGGGCGAGCACGTCGTCGGGGAGCGGGGGGCCGGAGTCGTCGAGGAGGGTGACGCGGGCCTTGGGGAAGGCGCGGGCGATCCGGTCGAAGTTGACGCCGGCCCCGAAGCCGCCGGCGCTCGAGCCGGTGACGAGCACGTTGGGCGCGGCGCCGAAGGTCGGGACGATCCGCTCGAGGTAGGCGCCGATGTTGCGGTAGCCGACGAACTGCTGCACGCCCTCGACGCCGGGGATCTCGACGTCGGTGCGAGCGCCGGCGTGCACGTCGCCGGTGCAGTAGGGCACGTAGACGAAGTTCCAGTCGCCGACCGGGTTGATCTCGGGGTCCTCTTCGAGCACCCCGCCGGAGGGCAGGGCCCACGGGTCGTAGCTCGCCTCGTTGTTGGCGCAGGTCAGGGCGTTGAAGCAGGCGCCGCCACCCTCGAGGTAGATGACGAGGCCGGGGCCCTCGCCGTAGCGGACCCACGCGCCGGCGTTGCTGCCGTCGCGGCAGAACGCGTCGGGGAACTCGTACCAGTCCCACCAGCCGAAGCCGTTCCAGTCGAACGGCTCGCCGTCGTACTGCTCGGGCCCCGGCTGGTCGGCCGACTCGCCGGTGCTGGTGCTGCTGCCCTCGCCGTCGCCGCCGGTCGGCTCGGTCGTGGTGGCGCCGGTGGTGCCGCTCGTGGTCGGGTCGGCGGCCTCGGTGCCGGTCGTGCTGTCGGAGGTGCCGGTGCTGCTGGTGGTGCCGGGCTGGCCGGTGTCGACCTCGGCGTCCGGGTCGGAGCAGGCGACGGCGGGCATCAGCGACGCGAACGATGTGGCGAGGAGGACGCGCGACGAGGTGGTCATAAATATGTGCGAGGCGAAGGCGGGGACGGGCGAGGCGGACGGCCCCATGCGCGGGTAATCTGTCTCTCGAGGAAGGTCGCGCGGCGCGAGGCCGCGGCGAGTAGACTGCATAGCAGAGCGGGCAGGCCGAGGCGAGGTGGCGCGTGCGGCTGCGCGAGGCGCGAGGGGGCGCGTCAGGGCCCGAACACGCCGTCGAGCCGATCGGACCGGCCCCGAGATGTGTTCGGCCCGTCGCCGAGGCTGATGCCCCCTGGAAGCGGCCGGTGACGCCGACCCGACCGGTGGCCGATCCTGCCACCCCGAGGCGCCTCGCTTCCACACGTGCGCGCCGGAGGGCGCGAGGCCACGGCCGTCGGAGCTCGGCGGGCCGCCGCCGAGCTGGCGGATGTCGGTGACGTCGCCGGTGATGAGGAAGGCGTCGTCGGAGCTCCGATGGTCGAGCGAGCCGCCGGCGAGATCGATGGTGCCCCTGAACTCGCGGGTCTCTGCGATGTCGCCGGCGAGCCGACGGCGAGGAGCATGACGTCGCGGACCTCGAGCGTATACGTCACGCTCCTCTTCGGCGGAGTGCTGCGGGCCGAGACGAGGTAGGCGGCGATGGGGGCGTGGAGGTCGCCCGGGTCGCGCGCGAGTCTTCGCTCCGGGCCTCGTCGACCGGCCCGGTCGCGCCGAGCTCCTCGAGCAGCGACAGCGCGAGGAGCGGGCAGAACGAGACAGTGTCGTCGACGAGCGCGCGAACGGCCAGCTCGATCTCGGCGCCCTTGAGAGCATTCACTTTCACGGAATGGATTGCGCTCGACATGGGGCGAGCGCAGCATGGAGCGCGCGCGAAAAACGTTCGAGCGAAAATGAGTCCGGGGCGCCACGGTCAATGTCCGTAGTCCCCCCGATGCTGAATTACAGGCCCTGGCCCGAGCGCCCGGAGGA